>NZ_CP087191.1:0-1970000 GCF_024749185.1 Pseudomonas wadenswilerensis
GTGTCAGTGGAACTTTGGCAGCAGTGCGTGGAGCTTCTGCGCGATGAACTGCCTGCCCAGCAATTCAACACCTGGATCCGTCCGCTACAGGTCGAAGCCGAAGGCGACGAGTTGCGCGTCTATGCGCCCAACCGTTTCGTTCTCGACTGGGTCAATGAAAAGTACCTGAGCCGTCTGCTCGAGCTGCTGGGTGAACACGGCAACGGTATTGCGCCTGCCCTTTCCTTATTAATAGGCAGCAGACGCAGTTCGGCGCCGCGTGCCGCGCCTAATGCACCGCTCGCCGCGGCTGTAGCCGCATCCCAGGCCCAGGCTGCGAAAACTGCGGTGGTCAACGAACCTGTAGCCGCACCCGTAGCAGCACCGGCACCGGTGGCCGAAGTCGAGGAAGCACCTTCGCGTGACAGCTTCGATTCCATGGGCGAAACCAATGCCGCCCCGGCGCCAAGCGGCCGCACCGAACAACGCACCGTGCAGGTCGAGGGTGCGCTCAAGCACACCAGCTACCTGAACCGCACCTTTACCTTCGAGAACTTCGTCGAAGGTAAGTCCAACCAGCTGGCCCGCGCTGCGGCCTGGCAGGTTGCCGACAACCCCAAGCATGGCTACAACCCGCTGTTCCTGTACGGCGGTGTGGGCCTGGGTAAAACCCACTTGATGCACGCTGTGGGTAACCACCTGCTCAAGAAGAACCCGAATGCCAAGGTGGTGTACCTGCACTCCGAGCGCTTCGTCGCCGATATGGTCAAGGCGCTGCAACTCAATGCCATCAACGAGTTCAAGCGTTTCTACCGTTCGGTCGATGCGCTGCTGATCGATGACATTCAGTTCTTTGCCCGTAAAGAGCGTTCCCAGGAAGAGTTTTTCCACACCTTCAACGCCCTGCTCGAAGGCGGTCAGCAGGTCATTCTGACCAGCGATCGTTATCCGAAGGAGATCGAAGGGCTGGAAGAGCGCCTGAAGTCGCGTTTCGGCTGGGGCCTGACCGTCGCGGTAGAGCCTCCGGAGCTCGAAACCCGGGTAGCGATCCTGATGAAGAAGGCCGATCAGGCCAAGGTCGACCTGCCGCACGATGCTGCTTTCTTTATCGCTCAGCGAATTCGCTCGAACGTGCGTGAACTCGAAGGCGCACTGAAACGGGTGATTGCGCATTCGCACTTCATGGGTCGCGACATCACCATCGAGCTGATTCGCGAATCGCTCAAGGATCTTTTGGCACTGCAGGACAAACTGGTGAGTGTGGATAACATCCAGCGCACCGTTGCCGAGTACTACAAGATCAAGATCTCCGATCTGTTGTCCAAACGTCGTTCCCGTTCGGTAGCCCGTCCGCGGCAGGTCGCCATGGCCTTGTCCAAAGAGCTGACCAACCACAGCCTGCCGGAAATCGGCGACGTTTTCGGCGGCCGCGATCACACCACCGTGTTGCATGCGTGCCGCAAGATCAACGAACTCAAGGAATCCGACGCGGATATCCGCGAGGACTACAAGAACCTGCTGCGGACTCTGACGACTTGATGAACGTCAGCGCAGCTTATTAAAGGCAAGGGACTAGACCATGCATTTCACCATTCAACGCGAAGCCCTGTTGAAACCCCTGCAACTGGTCGCAGGCGTCGTCGAGCGCCGCCAGACCTTGCCGGTACTGTCCAACGTACTGCTGGTGGTACAAGGTCAGCAATTATCGCTGACCGGTACCGACCTGGAAGTGGAACTGGTAGGCCGTGTGCAGCTGGAAGAGCCGGCTGAGCCTGGCGAGATCACCGTGCCTGCGCGCAAGCTGATGGATATCTGCAAAAGCCTGCCCAACGACGTGCTGATCGATATCAAGCTCGATGAGCAGAAGCTCGTGGTCAAGGCCGGCCGTAGCCGCTTCACCCTGTCGACCCTGCCAGCCAATGATTTCCCGACGGTGGAAGAAGGCCCTGGCTCGCTGACCTGCAACCTGGAGCAAAGCCGCCTGCGCCGCCTGATCGAGCGCACCAGCTTCGCCATGGCCCAGCAGGACGTGCGCTACTACCTCAACGGCATGCTGCTGGAAGTGTCCACCGATACGCTGCGCGCCGTCGCCACCGACGGTCACCGTCTGGCCATGTGCTCGATGCGTGCCGATATCGGCCAGGCTGATCGCCACCAGGTCATCGTACCGCGCAAAGGTATCCTCGAACTGGCGCGCCTGCTCACCGAACCGGATGGCATGGTCAGCATCGTTCTGGGTCAGCACCATATTCGCGCCACCACCGGTGAGTTCACCTTCACCTCCAAGCTGGTCGATGGCAAGTTCCCCGACTACGAGCGTGTACTGCCCAAGGGCGGCGACAAGCTGGTGGTCGGCGACCGTCAGGCACTGCGTGAGGCCTTCAGCCGTACCGCGATTCTGTCCAACGAGAAGTACCGCGGCATCCGCCTGCAACTGGCCAATGCCCAGTTGAAGATTCAGGCCAACAACCCTGAGCAGGAAGAAGCGGAAGAAGAAATCAGCGTCGAGTACAACGGTAGTTCGCTGGAAATCGGCTTTAACGTCAGCTACTTGCTCGACGTACTGGGTGTCATGACCACTGAGCAGGTTCGTCTGATCCTGTCGGACTCCAACAGCAGTGCCCTGCTGCAGGAAGCTGACAACGACGACTCCGCTTACGTTGTCATGCCGATGCGTCTGTAATTTGTCCAGCAGACTCTAGATGTCCCTCAGTCGCGTTTCTGTCACCGCGGTGCGTAACCTGCACCCGGTGACCTTCTCTCCCTCCCCCCGCATCAATATCCTGTACGGCGCCAACGGCAGCGGCAAAACCAGCGTGCTGGAAGCCGTTCATCTGTTGGGCCTGGCCCGCTCGTTTCGCAGCACTCGCCTCACGCCGGTCATTCAGTACGAGCAACTGGCTTGTACGGTATTCGGCCAGGTCGAGTTAAGCGAAGGCGGTTCGAGCAACCTGGGGATTTCGCGGGATCGGCAAGGTGAGTTCACCATTCGCATCGACGGTCAGAACGCCCGTAGTGCTGCACAGCTGGCAGAGATACTGCCCCTGCAACTGATCAACCCGGACAGTTTTCGCCTGCTCGAAGGCGCTCCGAAAATACGTCGGCAGTTCCTCGATTGGGGAGTGTTCCACGTGGAACCCCGCTTCATGGCCACATGGCAACGCCTGCAGAAGGCTTTGCGGCAGCGGAACTCATGGTTGCGGCATGGTACACTTGACGCTGTTTCGCAAGCGGCCTGGGACCGGGAACTGTGCCTGGCCAGCGCGGAAATAGATGAATACCGTCGCAATTACATCAAGGCCTTGAAGCCCGTCTTTGAGCAAACCCTGAGCGATTTGGTCGAGCTCGAAGGGCTGACCCTGAGCTATTACCGTGGCTGGGACAAGGATCGCGAACTCAGTGAAGTGCTCGCCTCCTCCCTGCAACGTGATCAGCACATGGGCCATACCCAGGCCGGCCCACAACGTGCCGACCTGCGCCTGAGACTCGGCGCCCATAACGCGGCTGACATTTTGTCTCGCGGCCAGCAGAAGCTGGTGGTCTGTGCATTGCGTATCGCCCAAGGCCATCTGGTTAGCCAGGCGCGTCGCGGCCAATGTATTTATCTGGTGGATGACTTGCCGTCGGAACTCGACGACCAGCACCGCCGCGCACTTTGTCGCTTGTTGGAAGACTTACGCTGCCAGGTGTTTATCACCTGTGTAGATCAAGAATTATTGAGGGAAGGCTGGCAGACGGAAACGCCAGTTGCTTTGTTCCACGTGGAACAGGGCCGTATCACCCAGACCCACGACCATCGGGAGTGAAGGCATGAGCGAAAATCAAACGTACGACTCCTCCAGCATCAAGGTGCTGAAAGGGCTAGATGCCGTGCGCAAGCGTCCCGGTATGTACATTGGCGACACCGATGATGGTAGCGGCCTGCACCACATGGTGTTCGAGGTGGTCGATAACTCGATCGACGAGGCACTCGCCGGCCACTGCGATGACATCACCGTAATTATTCACCCGGACGAATCCATCAGTGTTCGCGACAACGGTCGTGGCATTCCGGTTGACGTGCATAAAGAGGAAGGCGTTTCCGCCGCCGAGGTCATCATGACCGTCCTCCATGCGGGCGGTAAGTTCGACGACAACTCCTACAAAGTATCCGGCGGTCTGCACGGTGTAGGTGTGTCGGTAGTTAACGCTCTCTCCGAGCAGTTGATCCTCACCGTTCGCCGCAGTGGCAAGATCTGGGAACAGACTTACGTCCACGGTGTTCCACAAGCGCCGATGAAAATCGTTGGCGAAAGTGAAACCACCGGTACCCACATCCACTTCAAGCCATCGGCTGAAACCTTCAAGAATATCCACTTCAGCTGGGACATCCTGGCCAAGCGGATTCGTGAACTGTCCTTCCTCAACTCCGGCGTTGGCATCCTGCTGAAGGATGAGCGTTCGGGCAAAGAAGAGCATTTCAAATACGAAGGCGGTCTGCGTGCCTTCGTTGAATACCTGAACACCAACAAGACTCCGGTCAACCAGGTATTCCATTTCAGCGTTCAGCGTGAAGACGGCGTGGGTGTGGAAATCGCCCTGCAGTGGAACGACAGCTTTAACGAGAACCTGTTGTGCTTCACCAACAACATTCCGCAGCGCGACGGTGGTACTCACCTGGTCGGATTCCGCTCGGCGTTGACCCGTAACTTGAACAACTACATCGAGCAGGAAGGCCTGGCCAAGAAGAACAAGGTTTCGACCACCGGCGACGACGCCCGTGAAGGTCTGACCGCGATCATCTCGGTGAAGGTGCCAGATCCGAAGTTCAGCTCGCAGACCAAAGACAAGCTGGTGTCCTCGGAAGTGAAAACAGCCGTGGAACAGGAGATGGGCAAGTACTTCTCCGACTTCCTGCTGGAGAACCCGAACGAAGCCAAGGCAGTTGTCGGCAAGATGATCGACGCCGCTCGTGCCCGTGAAGCTGCACGTAAAGCGCGGGAAATGACTCGCCGCAAAGGTGCGCTGGATATCGCCGGCTTGCCGGGCAAACTGGCGGACTGCCAGGAGAAGGACCCTGCTCTTTCCGAACTGTACCTGGTGGAGGGTGACTCCGCGGGTGGCTCGGCCAAGCAAGGCCGTAACCGCAAGACCCAGGCGATCCTGCCGCTCAAGGGCAAGATCCTCAACGTCGAGAAAGCACGCTTCGACAAGATGATCTCGTCCCAGGAAGTGGGCACGCTGATCACCGCGCTGGGCTGTGGTATCGGCCGCGAAGAGTACAACATCGACAAGCTGCGTTATCACAACATCATCATCATGACCGATGCTGACGTCGACGGTTCGCACATCCGTACCCTGCTGCTGACCTTCTTCTTCCGTCAGCTGCCGGAACTGGTCGAGCGTGGTTACATCTACATCGCTCAGCCGCCGCTGTACAAGGTCAAGAAAGGCAAGCAAGAGCAGTACATCAAAGACGACGACGCCATGGAAGAGTACATGACTCAGTCGGCTCTGGAAGATGCCAGCCTGCACCTGGACGAATCCGCACCACCTGTTTCCGGCGTCGAGCTGGAGCGTCTGGTCAACGAATTCCGTACCGTGATGAAAACCCTCAAGCGTCTGTCGCGCCTGTACCCGCAGGAGCTGACCGAGCACTTCGTCTACCTGCCGGCGGTCTCGCTGGAGCAGCTGGGCGACCACGCTGCCATGCAGGAATGGCTGGGCAAGTTCGAAGAGCGCCTGCGTATCAGCGAGAAGTCCGGCCTGCTGTACAAGGCCAGCCTGCGCGAAGACAAAGAGCGCAACGTCTGGCTGCCGGAAGTGGAAATCACCTCCCACGGCCTGGCCAGCTATGTCACCTTCAACCGTGACTTCTTCGGCAGCAACGACTACCGCACCGTCACCGCCCTCGGTGCACAGCTGAGTACCCTGCTGGGTGAAGGCGCCTACGTGCAACGTGGCGAGCGCAAGAAAGCCATCACCGAGTTCAAGGAAGCCCTCGACTGGCTGATGACCGAAAGCACCAAGCGCCACACTATTCAGCGATACAAAGGTCTGGGTGAGATGAACCCGGATCAGCTGTGGGAAACCACCATGGACCCAACTGTGCGCCGCATGCTCAAGGTGACCATCGAAGACGCGATCGCTGCCGATCAGATCTTCAACACCCTGATGGGCGACGCCGTTGAGCCACGTCGTGAGTTCATCGAGAGCAACGCTCTGGCAGTGTCCAACCTGGACTTCTGATCAGGTGTAGGTTCAAAAATGCAACATCATCAAGCCCGCTCACGCGGGCTTTTTGTTGCGTTGGCTTCCATGTGTTGAGCTGCTCGGTTCAGCGCGCCTCTTCCTCGTCTTTTACTTCGCTCCAACTGCTGTCGGGGTCGAAACGCGTAATCGCAGCAGCTTGCTTGGCGCTGTCACGGCCGAGGTCTTTCTCGAACAGTTCGCCGTCGTGGCTGATCATGAAACTCATCACGCCAGTGTCGCCGTAGTCTGCCGGCCAGGCGATCACGGCAAAGCCGCGCGTCATGCGATCGCCAATCATGTAGTCATAGGCGCCGCCCGGCGCCGAAGGGCCTTGGCCAGTGAGGATGCGATAGTGGTAGCCATGCCAGTCGTCGCCAGTCGCGGTATCTCCAAAAAGCGGTCCGAGCGGACTTTCTTCGACACCGCCCTCTTCCGGCCAGTACAGGCCGTCGAACTGCCCGTCGCTACTGATGAACTTCTGCGCGTATTCGAGGACCCCATCGTCATTACGATCAATCTCGGCGTAATCCATCTGCGCGTCGTGATAGGCACGCGCCGCTTGAATTGTCGCCAGTTCGTCGCGTCCGATGCGGCGCTGGCGGATTTCCTCGGCGCCAGCTTTGGTGTCGAATGCCCAACCGCCAGTATTGTGTCTGATGGGAATCGGGAACATCCAGGGCGTGTCGCCGACGACCAGATGTGCACGCTTCGGGTTGTCGGACTGAACCTGATGTTTTTCCTTGTAGAGGGAGAGAAAGGCATCAACATCTTTACGATCGACGTTCTTGGTCGGGATATAACTCTTCCAGTCGTTGCCGAGCAAGTTCGCCAACTGTTGGCTATCGGCCTTTTCACTTCCAAGCGCCTGCACCAGTGCTTCGCCGGCGGCCTCCGGGGTTGGGAAGTGTTTCTGAGCGAAACTGCTGGATGTCCAGAACAGGAGCAGAACCAGCACAATTCGACTAGCAGCATTCATGACTGACTCTCCTCTCAACGGCGACGGCCGCCACCGCTGGGTTGCATCCGCGCGGGTCGTTGCACCTGGTGGCCCGCAGACGCTGCGGACGGTCGGCTGGCGCTCCGTTGGCTGATCTGGCCACGATTACTCGCGCTGCGTGACTGCGAAGGGTTGCGCACCCCGGCCAACGCATTGTTGCGGGGCGCCTGGGCGCTAACATGTTGCTGGCGAACTTGTTGGTTGCGCCCCGGCTGCTGAGGCTGGCGGTTCTTCTGGGGCGCCTGCGCACGTTGGCGAGCCTGACCGTCATTTTTCAGTTGGCGGTCGGCGACCTGGGCGCGCTCGCGTGCGTTGCCGGACGGGTTGATGCCCTGCTTTTCCAGGCGCTGTTGGGCGCGCTCGCGGTCGGCACTTTGCACCCGTTGGCGGGCTTCAAGGTTACTGGTTGCCGGTGCTTCGATGCCGCGCTGTGCCAGGGTTTCACGGGCTCGCGCGCGATCTTCGACCCGGGCCGGCGTGTCTCCGCGGTAGGCTGTGCGCTCTGCGCTGCCGGGTAAGCGCCGGTCGAACTGGGTTCGACTGGCTTGGTCGCGGTACGGGACGCCGTCGCGATACGCAGGATTATGGCGCCAGTTGTTCTGGTTGGCATCGAGCCTGCGGTTGACGTTGTTGATATTGTTGTAGCGATTGACGTTGATATCGACGTCATGATCGTCCCAGTCACAATCCCCCCACAGTGAATTGACGATCGCTATTCCAGCACCGAAAGCCAGGCCGGTCGCTAACGCCGTGCCGATGGCATACCCCGGTGGTGGCGGATAATACGCTGGAGGGTAGGATGGCGAGGACCAACTGCCGTACACCACAGAGGGGTTGTAGCTTGGCACGTATACAACCTGCGGGTTGGTCGGCTGGATAACGATAGTCTGTGCCGGCGCGGTACCTTGCACCACCGTGGTCGTGCCGCCTGCGGGGGCGCTTGACGGTTGCACGATAACGGTCTGCTGAGCGTTGGACTCCAGGTGGCCAGCAGCCTTGGCCTTGGCGCGCAGGCGCTGGACCGAGTTCATCACCGCGTCGGGCTGGGCGAGAAAGGCATCACCGACTCGCTGCACCCAGACCGGGTCCTGGCCAAGTGTGGCCAGCACCTGCGGAAAAGCCACCAACGATTGCACGCTGGGGTCCCAAGGTTGGTCGGCGACCTGCTTGACGGCGGCATCACCGCTGACGTTCGGATGCGCCTTGGACCAGACAACCGCGTCGGCGACATTGCCTGGATAGGTGGTGGCCATCAGCACCTGAGCCAGTAAAGCGTCCGGATACAACGCCAACGGTGCAAGCATTTGATCAAGCTGTTCGGCGTTGAACACCGCCTCGCTTGGCGTCGTCGGAGCGGCCGGTACAGCCGGTACAGCCGGTACAGCCGCTGCAGCCGTTGCAGGCGCCGTGGCGGTTGCCTTAGGTTGCGCATCCTCTTCGGAACAGCCAAAAAGCGCGAGTATGGCGATGGTGAGCAAGATCGCCCTGTGAAGGCAGGCAGACATGACGATGCTCCTGTGGCAGAAAAGACAGAGCGGAACGTCAGGCGCCCTGGCACCTGGTTACCGACTCGGCAATCGACGCATGGAAAGCTCTTCGCAGCGGGTGAGCAGTTTCAGCGTAGAAGAAAAAGCCGGGGTTTGTTGTTTCTGCGTCGGGCTCAAAGGCCCAATTCGCGCAGGCGTCGGTACAAGGTGCGTTCACTCATCCCCAGATGACGCGCCAGCTCACTGCGCGATCCATTGAAGCTGTCCAGGGCCTGGGCCAGCTGCCCGAGGTTGTCTTTGGATCGACGGCTCATGCTTGGCATCGGCCCAAGTACCGAACCGAGCTCCGTAGGCAGATGCTCGGCACGAATCAGTCCGTCGTCGGCGAACAGCCGCGCCCGCTCGAGGATATTGCGCAGCTCGCGAATGTTGCCGGGATAGGCGTACAAGTTCAGCCGTTTCATCGCTTGTGGATCGACCTGCGGCGCTGCAGAACCTGCCATTCGTTGCAGCAGGCTCTGGATCAACAACGGCAGATCATCGACCCGCTCGCGCAACGCCGGCAGGCGAATGGGGAAGCCGCTAATGCGGTAGTACAGGTCTTCACGGAAAGTGCCCGCCGCTGCCATTTCCTTGAGTGGTTTGTGGGTGGCCGAGACCAGTCTGAAATCTGAGTGAACCGTGCGCAGGCTGCCAACCGGGCGAAAGCTGCCGGACTCGATCAGGCGCAGCAGTTTGACCTGCATCGGCAACGGCACTTCGCCGATCTCATCGAGGAACAAGGTGCCGCCATGGGCGGCTTCCGCCAGGCCGATCTTGCGCTGGTGGGCGCCGGTAAAGGCACCCTTCTCGTAACCGAACAGTTCGCTCTCGAACAATGACTCGGTCAGGCCGGTGCAATCGACCACCACCAATGGGCCGTTTGCCCGTGGACTGCCCAAGTGCAGCGCGCGGGCAAACAGCTCCTTGCCGGTACCGGATTCGCCCTGGAGCAATACCGGGATTTGCGCAGGTGCCGCACGCTGAAGGCTCGCCAGTGCGTCCTGGAACGCCGGTGAGCGCCCGACCAGGCCGTGTTGTTGGGGCTGAGCCGAAGCGACGGTGATGCTGGTCAGGCGCTCGACAAAAGCTACCACCTCACCCTGCTTGTCGAGGATAGGGCGTAACTCGACGTCCACATGCTCCGGCCCGCGAGGGGTGTGGTGCACATGCAACACACGCTCGGGCAGCCGACTGTCCCAGGCCTTGCGCATCGGGCAGTGTTCACCGGCCTGGTCGCAAGGGACGGCGTAGTGGTGGGACACCCGGTGGCACTTGGCGCCAATGGGCGGCTGGCCGTCAATGCCGAACTGGCGTCGGTAGGCACCGTTGGCGGCAAGAATGTTGTAGTCGGTGTCCAGCACGATGGTCGGCTGGGCGTCGTGTTCGAGGTAGGACACCAATGCCTGTACGGCAGGATGAGGAGCAACAGCAGTAGAGAAAGACATGGCGACACCTGGGCAAGCACGGGCAAAGCTTAACTGAAGGTGCCAGGGACTGCCAAAAACTGCCAGGTGCTGCCATGTCACTGCCAACTATGCTGACAGTCTGGCAGCGATGAGCGATATGCCGCCTGAAATACCGCCGTAACCATTGGGAAAAGGCCTACCTATTCCGTGGCACATATCTTGATGACAGCCTGTCCACTGCCAGCAAGGCTTCATACCTGGCACCTGTGATGAATTCGGAGCGTAGTAAATGATCATCGGCGGCAACTTGTATGTGGAGGCACTGTTCGACAGTGTGACTTCGACCATCAGCTACCTGGTGATGGACCGTAGCAGCGGCGACTGTGCCTTGATCGACAGTGTGCTGGATTACGATCCAAAGTCCGGGCGCACCACCAGTGCTTCGGCAGACAAGCTGATTGGCCGGGTGACTGAACTGGGCGGCAAGGTTCAGTGGATTCTGGAAACCCACGTACACGCAGATCACCTGTCTGCGGCGGCTTACCTCAAGCAGGCCCTGGGTGGCCAGATCGCCATTGGTAGCCAGATCACCCAGGTGCAGAAAGTCTTCGGCGCGCTGTTCAATGCCGATACCGGTTTTGCCCGCGACGGTAGCCAGTTCGATGTGCTGTTCGACGATGAGCAGCCCTTCACCATCGGCAACCTGCAAGCGCGTGCCCTGCACACGCCCGGGCATACCCCGGCCTGCATGACCTACGTGCTGGAAATCGAAGGACAGAGCATCGCCTTCGTCGGCGACACCCTGTTCATGCCTGACTACGGCACCGCCCGTTGCGACTTCCCTGGCGCCAGCGCGCGCACCCTGTACCGCTCGATCCAGCGCATCCTCGCCCTGCCCGCCGAGACGCGCTTGTTCATGTGCCACGATTACCTGCCGGGTGGCCGCGAACTACGTTACATGACCACGGTGGCCGAACAGCGCGCCAGCAATATCCATATCCATGAAGGCATCAGCGAAGACAGCTTCGTCGCCATGCGCGAAGCCCGCGACGCCACCCTGGAGATGCCGGTACTGATCCTGCCCTCGGTGCAGATCAACATGCGCAGCGGCCAGCTGCCCGAACCTGAAGAGAACGGAGTGCGCTACCTGAAGATCCCGCTCAACGTGCTCTGAGCTTCACCCCAGAATTATTATTAGAAGGACCCTGCCATGCATGCTCAACCCTCCCCTGCCGAGGTGCCGAAAGGCGACCATCATAAAGTGCTGATCGTCGGTGCCGGTGCCGCCGGTATCGCCGCCGCTTCCAGCTTGATCTGCCGCGACCCTTCGCTGGATGTCGCAATCATCGACCCGGCTGACGTTCACTACTACCAACCCGGCTGGACCATGGTCGGCGCTGGCATCTTCCAGGCCCCTTCGACGGCACGTACCATGGCTTCGACCATTCCTGGTGGCGTGCAGTGGATCAAGGCGCGGGTCGAGACCTTTGACCCGCAGGCACAAACGGTCACCCTGAATGACGGCCGTCTGCTCAGTTACGAGCAATTGGTGGTTTGCCCAGGGCTGAAGCTCGATTGGGACGCCATCGAAGGCCTGAGCGAAACCCTCGGGCGCAATGGCGTGACCTCCAACTACCGCTACGACCTGGCGCCCTACACCTGGCAATTAGTGCAGAATCTTCGTGAAGGGCGGGCACTGTTCACCCAGCCGCCGATGCCGATCAAGTGTGCCGGTGCACCGCAAAAGGCCTTGTACCTGTCTTGCGATCACTGGTTGCGCAACGGTCGCCTGGGGAACATCCAGGCACAGTTCTTCAATGCCGGTGGCGTACTGTTCGGTGTGCCCGACTATGTTCCAGCGCTGATGGAGTACATCGACAAGTACGCAGTCGACCTGCAGTACGCCCACCGCCTGGTTGCTGTCGATGGTCCGGGCAAGCGGGCGACCTTCGTGCGCACCCTGCCCGATGGCAGCAGCGAAACCCGGGTTCAGCCGTTCGACATGCTGCATGTTGTGCCGCCGCAGGTCGCTCCCGATTTCATCCGTAACAGCCCGCTGGCTGACCAGGCCGGCTGGATCGATGTCGACCCGGCCACCCTGCGTCACCAGCGCTACGCCAACATCCACGCCCTGGGCGATGGCATCAATACCAGCAATGCCAAGACCGCGGCGGCTGCACGCAAACAGGCGCCGGTGGTTGCCAATAATGTACTGGTGGCGCTGGGGCGCCTGCCCAACCTCGCCCACTATGATGGCTATGGCTCCTGCCCGTTGACCGTCGAGCGCGGCAAGATCGTGCTCGCCGAGTTCACCTATGGCGGCAAGCTGGCGCCGAGCTTCCCGCGCTGGTTGCTCGACGGTCGCCGGCCGACGCGCCTGGCCTGGCTACTGAAGGCACAGATCCTGCCGCCGCTGTACTGGTGCTGCATGCTCAAGGGCCGTGAGTGGCTGGCCAAACCCCGGGTTACCGCCGAGGGCCTGCGGTGATCGAGCATCAGTTTCTTGCGGCAGGTTTGGGAGCGATCATTGGTGCGGTGCTGGCGCTGACCGGCGCCGGCGGCGGCATTCTTGCCGTGCCCTTGTTGGTATTCGGCCTGGGCTTGTCGATGGTCGAGGCGGCGCCAGTCGGCCTGCTGGCCGTCGGCATGGCGGCGGCGGTGGGTGCCCTGTTGGGATTGCGCCAGGGCCTGGTGCGTTATCGCGCGGCGCTGTTCGTGGCGTTGATCGGCATTGCTATCGCGCCCTTCGGCCTGATGCTTGCCCATCGTTTGCCGAACGGGCCATTGGCCCTGACCTTCGCCCTGGTGCTGGTCTATGCCTGTGCACGCATGCTACTCAAGGCTCGCCGGGAGCTTCGCGGCGAGCCGCCATTGGGCCAGCGCATGGTCATGCCCTGTGTGCTCAACCCTTTGCAGGGGCGTCTGCGCTGGACCCTGCCCTGCGCCCGCGCACTGGCCTTTACCGGCGCGCTGTCCGGCTTGCTTTCGGGGTTGCTGGGTGTTGGTGGCGGCTTCGTAATCATCCCGGCACTGAGCCGCTACACCAACCTGGACATGAAGAGCATCGTTGCCACTTCGCTGGCGGTGATCGCCCTGGTGTCCACCGGCAGTGTGGTCAGCGCGACGGTCGGCGGCGTCATGCATTGGGCGGTGGGCGCCCCCTTTGCCGGCGGCGCCGTGCTCGGGCTGCTGCTGGCTCGCCAGGTCGCCAGCAAACTGGCCGGGCCGCGACTGCAGCAAATGTTCGCGGGTGTGGGTATCTGCGCGGCATTGTTGCTGGCGGTCAAAACCCTGGGCAGTTGACGCCCTACTCCGCCAGCAAGGCGTCCTGCTCTTGCGCGCACAGGGCCAGGAGGAAATCCCAGACCACGCGCAGGCGCACTGACTTGTGCAGCTCACGGCGGGTACAGATCCAGTAGCTGCGCTGGATGGTCTCGCTGGGCAGCACCCGCACCAGTGCCGGATCGTGGCGGGCCATGTAGTTGGGCAACACGGCGATGCCCAGGCCGGCGCGAGCGGCCTGTTGCTGGGCGATCACGCTGGTGCTGCGAAACGCGACATTGGGTGCCCGGCAGAAGCTGTTCAAAAACAGTAATTCCTGGCTGAACAGCAGGTCGTCGACGTAGCCGATCCAGCTGTGCTTGGCCAGGTCTTCGCGATGATTGAGCGCCGGCGCCTGGGCCAGGTATTCGGGGCTGGCGTACAGCGCCAGGCGGTAGTCGGTGAGTTTGCGAGTTATCAACAGGTCGGCGTTGGGTCGCTCAAGGTGAATGCTGATTTCCGCCTCGCGGTTGAGGATGCTGACAAACCGCGGTACTGCCACCAGCTCCACCTCAAGCCCCGGGTAGCGCTCGAACAAGCTGCCCATGCGCGGGGTGAAGAACATGATGCCGATGCCTTCGGTTACCCCCAGGCGAATCTTGCCCAGCGGGGTGATGGCCTGGGTGATCTCTTCCTGAGCCAGCAGGGCAACGTTTTCCATGGCTTCGGCGTGCTTGAGCAGGGCCTGCCCGGAAGGCGTCAGTTCGTAGCCCTGGGCATGCTGAACGAACAGCGCGGTGCCCAGACTTTGCTCGATATTGTCGATATGCCGGGCCACGGTGCTGTGGGTGGTGTTGAGGCGTTTGGCCGCGGTCAGCAGCCGGCCGCTGCGCTGCAACTCGAGAAAAAACCGCAGATCATTCCAGTCGAACATGCTTTTCCTTGTGAATCAGGTGTTCACGGACGTTGTGTTAAAACGCACAGCACTTGAGTGAAATCTAACGTTTTCATCCCGAAATTAATCAATAACATGGGCTGGGACAAGAATAATAATCAGGCGCGAGGTTGCCCATGCCATCAGCCGATCCTGTCTACGACTATGTGGTGGTGGGTGCCGGCCCTGCCGGATGCCTTCTGGCCAATCGTTTATCCGCCGAGCCAGGCTGCCGGGTGCTACTGCTCGAAGCCGGTGGGCGCGACAACTACCCCTGGATTCACATTCCGGTGGGCTACCTCTATTGCATCGGCAATCCCCGCACCGACTGGTGTTTCAAGACCCAAGCGCAACCCGGCCTCAATGGCCGTGCCCTGGGTTATCCACGGGGCAAGGTGCTCGGTGGCTGTTCGTCCATCAACGGCATGATCTACATGCGCGGCCAGGCTGGCGACTACGATCGCTGGGCCGAGCAAGGCAATGCCGGATGGGCCTGGAAGGATGTGCTGCCACTGTTCAAGGCCAGCGAAAACCACTTTGGCGGCGCCAGCGAAGCCCATGGCAATGAAGGCGAGTGGCGGGTCGAGCAACAACGCTACTCCTGGCCGATCCTCGATGCGTTCCGCGAAGCGGCGGCGCAGAGCGGCATCGCCAGCGTTGCTGACTTCAACACCGGGGATAACCAGGGCTGTGGATACTTTCAGGTCAACCAGCGTTCCGGCATTCGCTGGAACTCGGCCAAGGCCTTTTTGCGCCCGATCCTCAAACGTCCCAACCTGACCGTGCTGACCGATGTGCTGGTTGACCAGGTAGTGCTGGAAGACGGCCGTGCTTCCAAGGTACGTGCCCGCTGGCAAGGCAACTGGCAGAACTTCAGCGCACGCCGGGAAATCATCCTGTGTGCAGGCTCCGTGGGTTCACCCGGGATCCTGCAGCGCTCCGGCATTGGTCCGCGCGGCTTGCTCGAGAGCCTGGGGATAACTGTTCGTCACGAGCTGCCCGGCGTTGGTGGCAACCTGCAGGACCATCTGCAACTGCGTTTGATCTATCAGGTTACCCAGGCGCGAACCCTCAACCAGGTCGCCAACAGCCTCTGGGGCAAGCTCGGCATGGGCCTGCGTTACCTTTACGATCGTAGCGGTCCGCTGGCGATGGCGCCGAGCCAATTGGGGGCTTTTGTTCGTTCCGGGCCCGAACAGGCTTCGGCCAACCTGCAGTACCACGTGCAGCCCCTGTCGCTGGAACGCTTCGGCGAGCCACTGCACCGCTTCCCGGCGTTTACTGCTTCGGTGTGCAACCTGCGCCCGGCCAGCCGCGGGCGTATCGATATCCGTTCGGCCAACCCGGACGATGCACCGCTGATCGATCCCAACTACCTGAGTGACCCCGAAGACCTGCGCGTTGCCGCCCAGGCCATTCGCCTGACCCGCAAGATCGTCCGGGCCCCTGCCCTGGCTGCCTTCAGCCCGCGCGAATACCTGCCCGGCCCGGACCTGCAAAGCGAAGAGCAACTGCATGAAGCCGCCGGGCAGATCGGCACTACGATCTTCCACCCGGTGGGTACTTGCCGCATGGGCAACGGGCCGCTGGATGTGGTCGACGACCAGCTGCGGGTGCACGGCGTGCCGGGGCTGCGCATCGCCGACGCCTCGATCATGCCGCAAATCGTCTCCGGCAATACCTGCTCACCGACCCTGATGATTGCCGAGAAGGCGGCGCAATTGATTCGCCAGGGGACGTTATCCACAACCAGCATCGACGAAAACACCGCCGTACCGACGCCCTGACCAGGGTGCGTAGCAACAACGGCGCCGGACGCAGTCTGCCGGCGCCGACAGTGGAACAACAAGAATAGTCACTGGGGCCTGCAGGCCGAGGACAGCAACGATGTCGGATTACATTCAAGAGCAGGGCGCTGCAACGGCGAGCAATAGTCGCCGGGAAGAACGCAAGATCATTTTCGCGTCATCCCTCGGGACGGTTTTCGAGTGGTATGACTTTTTTCTTTATGGGGCGCTGGCCGCGGTCATCAGCAAGCAGTTTTTTGCCGGGGTGAACGACACCACTGCCTTTATCTTTGCCTTGATGGCCTTCGCCGCCGGTTTCCTGGTGCGGCCCTTCGGCGCGCTGGTGTTCGGCCGCCTGGGCGACATGATCGGACGCAAGTACACCTTCCTGGTCACCATCGTGCTTATGGGCCTGTCGACCTTTGCCGTTGGCCTGTTGCCGACCTATGCCAGTATCGGCATTGCTGCACCGATCATTCTGGTGGTGTTGCGCATGCTTCAAGGCCTGGCGCTGGGCGGCGAGTACGGTGGCGCAGCCACTTATGTTGCCGAGCATGCACCACCCGGCAAGCGCGGCTTCCACACCGGTTTTATCCAGTCCACCGCAACCCTCGGCCTGCTGCTGTCGTTGCTGGTGGTACTCGGCAGCCGCTATATCAGCGGTGACCAGTTCGAAGTCTGGGGCTGGCGCTTGCCGTTCCTGCTGTCGATTGTGCTGCTGGGGATTTCCACCTGGATTCGCATGAGCATGCATGAGTCGCCAGCCTTCGTGAAAATGAAGGCTCAGGGCAAGACCAGTAAAGCGCCGATCCGCGAGTCGTTCGGTTCCTGGCCCAACCTCAAGGTGGTGCTCACTGCGCTGTTCAGTATCAACGCCGGCCAGGCGGTGACCTTCTACACCGCGCAGTTCTATGTGCTGTTCTTCCTCACCCAGATGCTCAAGATGGACCCGGCCCAGGCCAACACCCTGCTGATCATCAGCGTGGTGATCGGCGCGCCGTTCTTCGTGTTTTTCGGTTGGCTGTCGGACCGGGTCGGGCGCAAGCCGATCCTGATGCTCGGCTTGCTGCTGGCCACGGTGCTGTATTTCCCGCTGTTCAAGGCCCTGAGCTACTACGCCAACCCGCAGATCGACGCCGCCAGCCGTCAGGCGCCGATTGTGGTGATGGCCGACCCGCAAGGCTGCACCTTCCAGTTCGACCCGGTGGGCAAGGCGCGTTTTGACAGCCCCTGCGACAAGGTCAAGACCTTCCTGGTCAAACAGGGCCTGCCCTACAGCTCGGCTGAAGCGGCCGCTGGCGCCGAGGTGGTGGTGAGTATTGGCGAGCAGCAGATCAGCGGCTTTGACGAAGCCGCCATGCGCGCTGCCATCGACAAGGCCGGCTACCCGGCCAAAGCAGACCCTGCCAGCGTCAACCAGCCGATGGTGGTGCTGCTGATCGTGGCCATGATCCTGATCGCGACCATGACCTACGGCCCGCTGGCGGCGGTGATGGTCGAACTGTTCCCGACCCGTATCCGCTACACCTCGATGTCGCTGCCCTACCACATCGGTAACGGCTGGTTCGGCGGCTTCCTGCCCACCGTGTCCTTTGCCCTGGTGGTGTACACCGGCGACATTTTCTACGGGCTCTGGTACCCGGTGTTGATCACCGGCATCAGCCTGGTGGTGGGGCTGTTCTGCCTGAAGGAAACCCGTGACGTGGATATCGACAAGGTGTGAGGATTTGCAGGCACAAAAAACCGGCGTAAGCGCCGGTTTTTTTATGCCGCGAAAAAACTTATGCACGATTTTCAGAAAACAGTCATACAGAGAAATAAGTAGCTAAATTAATCACTTAGCGGATTTTTCGCTGAGAAATCCAAATACTGTACACAAGTTATCCACAGATCGGTCAGGCCACGCCTTGCGCTTGGTTTGGCGCTGCTGCAGGCAGTGAGCCGAGGTCACGCTGGGTTTGTTCGTTCCACGCAGCAGCACGGTCGTTGAGCTCGGCAATGGCCCGTGGGCCGCTACCTTCGGCAAACATCGGGGCGCCAATCACCACCTCGATGGTGCCGGCGCGCTTGCCCCAGCCCTGCTTGGGCCAGAACTTGCCGGCGTTGTGGGCGATTGGCAGCACCGGCAGGCCAGCGTTCACCGCCAGCGCGGCACCGCTGCGCGAGAACTTGCCGATCTGGCCAAACGGCACGCGGGTGCCTTCGGGGAAGATCAGTACCCAGACGTTCTCCTTGAGCAGCTTGTCGCCCTTGCTGGCAACTTGCTTCAAGGCCGCCTTGGGGTTGTCGCGGTCGATGGCGATCGGCCGCAGCATGGCCATGGCCCAGCCGAAGAACGGCACATACAGCAGTTCACGCTTGAGCACCTGGCTCAAGGGCGAGAAATAGGCGGAAAGGAAAAAGGTTTCCCAGGTGCTCTGGTGGTTGGAGAGGATCACGCAGGGTTGCTTGGGGATGTTCTCAGCCCCGGTGACCCTGACCTTGATGTTGAGAAACACCCGTACCAGCACCAGCGCAAAGCGGCACCAGTAGACGTTGATGAAGCGGTAGCGGGCGCTGAATGGCAGAAACGGCGCGATAAAAAAGCTCAGGGTGCACCACAGCAAGGAGCTGGTACCCAGCAGCAGGTAAAAAAGAAAAACTCTGATCGCCTGCAAGATCGACATAGCGGCATGTACCGTTGCGGGCTTGCCCGCCTAGTAAAAGTGCGCCTGTTTTGCAGACGCGCTAGTTGTGGATAAGTTCTCTGGCGATGGCTGCCAGATCATCGAAAATCAGCGTGTTCTCTGGAATTCCCTTGCTCAGGGTCTTCTCGCCTTTTCCGGTTTTTACCAGAATCGGTTGAGCATCGACGGCCAAAGCGGCTTCCAGGTCACCCTTACTATCACCGACAAACCACACGCCGGCCAGATTCACGTCGTAATGCGCGGCAATGCTGGTGAGCATGCCCGGCTTGGGTTTGCGGCAGGCGCAGCCCTCATCGGGCCCGTGCGGGCAATAGACGATCAGCCCGACTTCGCCACCCTGCTCGGCCACCAGCTTGCGCAATTGCGCATGCATGGCGTCGAGAGTAGCCAGGTCGTAGTAGCCACGGGCAATGCCGGACTGGTTGGTGGCAACCGCCACCGTCCAGCCGGCCTTGCTCAACTGCGCAATCGCTTCGATCGAACCCGGGATCGGAATCCACTCGTCCAGCGACTTGATGTAGGCGTCGGAGTCCTGGTTGATCACCCCGTCCCGATCGAGAATCAGCAGTTTCAAGACTTACCCCAGCAGCGAAATGTCGGCCACGCCCAGGAACAGACCGCGCAGGCGGCTGAGCAGGGCATAACGGTTGGCGCGGACATTGGCGTCGTCGGCGTTGACCATCACCGCCTCGAAGAAGGCGTCGACCGGTTCACGCAGGGCTGCCAGGCGCGCCAGCGATTCGCTGTACTGGCGCGCGGCAGCCATTGGCTGCACGGCCTGGTCGGCTTGCTGGATGGCCGAGTACAGGGAGAACTCGTTGGCGTTGTCGAAGTACTTCGGCTCGACCGTGGTGGCGACAGCGCCTTCGGCCTTGCTCAGCAGGTTCGACACGCGCTTGTTCACCGCGGCCAGGGCAGCGGCTTCCGGCAGTTGGCGGAAGGCCTGGACGGCCTGCACGCGCTGGTCGAAGTCCAGGGCCGAGCCTGGCTTGAGGGCACGCACCGACAAGTAGGTGGCAACGTCGATACCCTCGTCTTCGTAACGGGCACGCAGACGATCGAAGACGAACTCCAGTACCTGCTCGCCCAGGCCGGCGGCCTTGACCTTGGTACCGAACTGGCTGACTGCGAAGTTCACCGCTTCGTTCAGGTCCAGGTCCAGCTGTTTCTCGATCAGGATGCGCAGTACGCCCAGCGCTGCACGACGCAGGGCATAGGGGTCCTTGCTACCGGTCGGGAGCATGCCGATACCGAAGATACCCACCAGGGTGTCGAGCTTGTCGGCGATGGCCACAGCCGCGCCGGTCAGGGTCGACGGCAGTTCGGCACCGGCACCGCGCGGCATGTACTGCTCGTTCAGGGCCAGGGCAACGTCTTGCGGCTCGCCGTCGTTGAGCGCGTAGTAGTAGCCGGCAACACCCTGCATTTCAGGGAACTCGCCGACCATTTCGGTGGCCAGGTCGCATTTCGACAGCAGCCCGGCACGCGCCGCACGTTGGGCGTCGCCGCCAATGCGCTGAGCGATGAAGGCAGCCAGCTTGGCAACCCGCTCGGCCTTGTCGAAGACACTGCCCAGCTGGGCCTGGAACACTACGTTCTTCAGGCGCTCGTTGAAGCTTTCCAGCGGCTGCTTCTTGTCTTGCTTGAAGAAGAATTCGGCGTCGGTCAGGCGTGGGCGCACGACCTTCTCGTTGCCTTCGACGATCTGCTTCGGATCGCGACTCTCGACGTTGGCCACGGTGATGAAGCGCGGCAGCAGCTTGCCGTCGGCATCCAGCAGGCAGAAGTATTTCTGGTTGTCCTGCATGGTGGTGATCAGGGCTTCCTGCGGTACTTCAAGGAAGCGTTCCTCGAACGAGCACACCAGCGGCACTGGCCATTCGACCAGGGCGGTCACTTCATCGAGCAGCGCTGGCGGCACGATGGCGCTGCCTTCCTGTTGCATTGCCAGTTCGGCGGTACGCTTGCTGATCAGCTCGCGGCGCTCGGCAAAATCTGCCAGGACGTACGCCTTGCGCAGGTCTTCCTGGTAGTTGGCCGGGGCGCTGATGCGCACGTTTTCCGGATGGTGGAAGCGGTGGCCACGGGATTCACGACCGGCAGTCTGCGCCAGCAGGGTGCAGTCGACCACTTCGTCACCGAGCAGCATGACCAGCCACTGGGTTGGACGCACGAACTCTTCCTTGCGTGCACCCCAGCGCATGCGCTTGGGGATCGGCAGGTCGTTGAGCGAGTCTTCGACGATGGTTGGCAGCAGGCTGGCGGTGGCCTTGCCCGGGATGTGCTGGGAGAAGCGCAGCTTGGCGCCGCTCTGGTCGATATCCGACAGCTCTACCCCACACTTCTTGGCGAAGCCCAGGGCGGCCTGGGTCGGGTTGCCTTCAGCATCGAAGGCGGCCTGGCGTGGCGGGCCGTCGAGGTTGACGCTGCGGTCCGGCTGCTGGGTGTCGAGGTTGCGGATCAGCACGGCCAGGCGGCGCGGCGCGGCGAACACCTGCTTGTCGGTGTAGTTCAGGCCAGCGGCCTGCAGGCCTTTCTCGATACCGGCGAGGAAGGCGTCACCGAGGCTGCTCAGGGCCTTGGGTGGCAGTTCTTCGGTGCCCAGTTCAACCAGGAAATCTTGAGCACTCATTGTGCAGCCTCCAGCTTAGCCAACACTTCATCACGCAATTCAGGGGACGCCATCGGGAAGCCCAGCTTGGCGCGGGCTTGCAGGTAGCTCTGGGCTACGGCCCGGGCCAGGGTCCGTACGCGCAGGATGTAACGCTGACGCTCGGTCACCGAGATGGCGCGGCGGGCATCGAGCAGGTTGAAGGTGTGCGAGGCCTTGAGGACCATTTCATAGGTCGGCAGCGGCAGCTCCAGCTCGATCAGGCGGTTGGCTTCGCTTTCGTAGAAGTCGAACAGTTCGAACAGCTTCTCGACGTTGGCGTGTTCGAAGTTGTAGGTCGACTGCTCCACTTCGTTCTGGTGGAACACGTCGCCGTAGGTCACCTTGCCGAACGGGCCGTCGGTCCAGATCAGGTCGTAGACCGAATCCACGCCTTGCAGGTACATGGCCAGGCGTTCCAGGCCGTAGGTGATTTCACCGGTGACCGGGAAGCATTCGATGCCGCCCACTTGCTGGAAGTAGGTGAACTGGGTGACTTCCATGCCGTTGAGCCAGATTTCCCAACCCAGACCCCAGGCGCCGAGGGTCGGCGATTCCCAGTTGTCTTCGACGAAACGGATGTCGTGCACCAGCGGGTCGAGGCCGATGGCTTTCAGCGAGCCCAGGTACAGTTCCTGGAAGTTCGCCGGGTTCGGCTTGAGGACCACCTGGAACTGATAGTAGTGCTGCAGGCGGTTCGGGTTTTCGCCATAACGGCCATCCGCCGGACGACGGCTAGGCTGCACATAGGCGGCGTTCCAGGTTTCCGGGCCGACGGCGCGCAGGAACGTGGCAGTATGGAAAGTGCCGGCGCCTACTTCCATATCGTAGGGCTGAAGCACCACACAACCTTGCTCGGCCCAGTAGTTCTGCAGGGCGAGGATCAAGTCTTGGAAGGTACGCACGGCTGGCGTAGGCTGGCTCACGAAATTCACCTGTTTCTAGGGCTGCGAATATAAAGAGCGGGAGTATAACCCGATTCGCGCAGGCCTCTACCCTTGGAGCCTTATGCCACGTTGCTTTTGGTGTACCGACGATCCGCTTTACCAGGCTTACCACGACCAGGAATGGGGCACGCCGCAGCGTGATCCTGGCCAGTTGTTCGAGATGTTGCTGCTCGAAGGCTTCCAGGCCGGGTTGTCGTGGATCACTGTGCTGAAGAAACGCGAACGCTACCGTCAGGTGCTGTTCGGCTTCGATCCGCAGCGCCTGGCGCAAATGAGCGATGAAGAGATCGAAGAGCGCATGCTCGACCCGGGCATCATCCGCAACCGCCTCAAGCTCAATGCCGCGCGGCGCAATGCGCGGGCCTGGCTGGCGCTGGAGAACCCCGTTGAATGGCTTTGGTCGTTCGTCGGCGGCGCACCGAAGATCAATCATTTCGGCCAGCGCAGCGAGGTCCCGGCAGTCACCGATGAGGCCAAGGCAATGAGCAAGGCACTGCAGAAAGCCGGCTTCACCTTTGTCGGCCCGACTATCTGCTACGCCTTCATGCAGGCCACCGGCATGGTCATGGATCACACCCGCGATTGTGATCGCTACGCCGCTCTGCTGCGCTGAGGGTTACAATGGCCGGCTTGCAGAAAGAGGAACCAGCCTGTGGATAAATTCAAGGGCGCCTTGATGGTCGGGGCGTTGCGGTTGTTTGCCAAACTCCCCTGGGGCGCGGTACAGCGAGTCGGCGCGGCCATCGGCTGGATCATGTGGAAGGTGCCGAACAGTTCGCGCAACGTCGTGCGCATCAACCTGGCCAAATGCTTCCCGGAAATGGACCCGGTTGCCCGTGAGCAACTGGTTGGCCGGACCCTGATGGACATCGGCAAATCCTTTACCGAAAGCGCCTGTGCCTGGATCTGGCCGGCCCAGCGCTCGCTCGACCTGGTGCGCGAGGTCGAAGGCCTGGACGTGCTTGAAGCTGCCTTGGCGTCGGGCAAGGGCGTGGTCGGCATCACCAGCCACCTGGGCAACTGGGAAGTGCTCAACCACTTCTATTGCAGCCAGTGCAAACCGATCATTTTCTATCGCCCGCCCAAGCTCAAGGCGGTTGATGACCTGTTGCGCGAGCAGCGCGTGCAGCTGGGTAACCGCGTGGCCGCTTCCACCAAGGAAGGCATCCTGAGCATCATCAAGGAAGTGCGTAGAGGCGGTCAGGTCGGCATTCCGGCAGACCCGGAGCCGGCCGAGTCGGCGGGGATCTTCGTGCCGTTCTTCGCCACCAAGGCGCTGACCAGCAAATTCGTGCCAAACATGCTCGCTGGCGGCAAGGCAGTCGGGGTGTTCCTGCATGCCCTGCGCCTGCCGGATGGCTCTGGCTTCAAGGTGATCCTGGAAGCGGCGCCCGAGGCGATGTACAGCGAAGACACCGAAACCTCGGCGGCGGCCATGAGCCAGGTGGTCGAGCGCTATGTGCGGGCGTATCCGAGCCAGTACATGTGGAGCATGAAGCGCTTCAAGAAGCGTCCGGCGGGTGAGCCGCGCTGGTATTGAGCTCCCTATCGCAGGCAAAGCCAGCTCCCACAGGATCGAGTTCGGCCATCAATTGTGGGAGCCGGCGTTGCCGGCGATGGACCGCGAAGCGGTCCTAAACAGCCTTGTCGAGCTTCTTCAGAAACACCGTCATCTCTTTCTCGGCCTGCTTGTCGCCATGGGCGCGAGCCGCTTCCAGCCCCTGCTCCCAGGCCTTGCGTGCACCCGCCAGGTCTCCCTGTAGCTGATGCGCCTTGCCCAGCAGCTTCCATGCCGCCGAATACTTCGGGTCGTGCTCAACGCAGCGCTGCAAGTGCACGGCCGCCTCGGCGCCATTGCCTTCATCGAGCCAGGCCTTGCCCAGGCCAAAGCGCAACAGGGCGTTATCCACACCCTTGGCCAGCATCTTTTCCAGTGATTCGCGCATTCCAGGTCCCTCTTTAGAAGAAGCTCAACCCTACATGGAACAGCTTCTCGACGTCACGGATGTACTTTTTATCCACAACGAAGAGGATCACGTGGTCGCCGGCTTCGATCACCGTGTCGTCATGGGCGATCAGCACTTCTTCGTCGCGAATGATCGCGCCGATGGTGGTGCCCGGTGGCAGGGCGATGTCTTCGATGGCCTTGCCGATCACCTTGCTCGACTTCGAGTCGCCGTGGGCAATCGCCTCGATGGCCTCGGCCGCACCGCGGCGCAGCGAGTGCACGCTGACGATATCGCCGCGGCGCACGTGGGCCAGCAGGGTGCCGATGGTGGCCAGCTGCGGGCTGATGGCGATGTCGATTTCGCCACCCTGGACCAGGTCGACATAGGCCGGGTTGTTGATGATGGTCATTACCTTGCGCGCGCCCAGGCGCTTGGCCAGCAGCGAGGACATGATGTTGGCCTCGTCATCGTTGGTCAGGGCCAGGAAGATGTCGGCTTCGGCGATGTTCTCTTCGAGCATCAGGTCGCGGTCCGAGGCGCTGCCTTGCAGTACCACGGTGCTTTCCAGGGTGTCGGACAGGTGCCGGCAGCGTGCCGGGTTCATCTCGATGATTTTCACCTGGTAACGGCTCTCGATGGCCTCGGCCAGGCGCTCGCCGATCTGCCCGCCGCCGGCGATGACCACGCGCTTGTTGGTCTCGTCGATGCGCCGCAGCTCGCCCATCACCGCACGGATGTGCGCCTTGGCGGCGATGAAGAACACTTCGTCGTCGGCCTCGATGACCGTGTCGCCTTGGGGCAGGATCGGCCGGTCACGGCGGAAGATCGCTGCCACGCGGGTGTCGACATTGGGCATGTGCGCACGGATCTGGCGCAGTTGCTGGCCCACCAGCGGTCCGCCGTAGTAGGCCTTGACCGCCACCAGTTGGGCCTTGCCTTCGGCGAAGTCGATCACCTGCAAGGCGCCGGGATGTTCGATCAGACGCTTGATGTAGTGGGTTACCACCTGCTCGGGGCTGATCAGCACGTCGACCGGGATGGCGTCGTTGTCGAACAGGCCGGCGCGGGTCAAGTAGGCCGATTCGCGCACCCGGGCGATCTTGGTCGGGGTGTGGAACAGGGTATGGGCGACCTGGCAGGCCACCATGTTGGTCTCGTCGCTATTGGTTACCGCCACCAGCATGTCGGCATCGTCGGCGCCGGCCTGGCGCAGCACGGTCGGAAAGGAGGCGCGGCCCTGCACGGTACGGATGTCCAGGCGGTCGCCGAGGTCGCGCAGGCGGTCGCCATCGGTGTCGACCACGGTGATGTCGTTGGCTTCGCTGGCCAGGTGTTCAGCCAGCGTACCGCCGACCTGCCCTGCGCCGAGGATGATGATCTTCATCCGCTGTTCCCTTCTCTTGTTATCCGCGCACGGCGGCGATTTTGATCAGCTTGGCATAGTAGAAGCCGTCGTGTCCGCCTTCCTGGGCCAGCAACTGGCGGCCATGGGGCTGGCGGATACCGGCCTGGGTCGCCAGGTCCAGCTCGCGGGCACCGGGGGTGCGGGCGAGGAAGGCCTCGATCACTTCGGTGTTTTCCGTCGGCAAGGTCGAGCAGGTGGCGTAGAGCAGGATGCCGCCGACCTCGAGGGTTGGCCACAGGGCGTCGAGCAGCTCGCCTTGCAGGCTGGCCAGGGCGGCGATGTCGTCGGCCTGGCGGGTCAGCTTGATGTCCGGATGGCGGCGGATCACCCCGGTGGCTGAACACGGCGCATCGAGCAGGATGCGCTGGAAGCCTTTGCCATCCCACCAGCTGGCGGTGTCGCGGGCGTCGCAGGCGATCAACTGGGCGTCGAGGCCCAGGCGATCGAGGTTCTCGCGCACGCGGGTCAGGCGCTTGGCCTCAAGGTCGATAGCGACCACGGCGTCCAGCCCCGCTTCAGCTTCCAGCAGGTGGCAGGTCTTGCCACCCGGGGCGCAGCAGGCGTCGAGCACGCGCTGGCCGGGGGCCAGGTCGAGCAGGTCGGCGGCCAGTTGTGCGGCTTCGTCCTGGACGCTGATCCAACCCTGGTCGAAACCGGGCAGGCCGCGTACATCGCAGGCTTCGGCGAGCAGGATGCCGTCGCCGCTGAACTGGCAGGGCGCGGCTTCAAGGCCGGCTTCACGCAGCAGTTCGAGGTAGGCATCGCGGCTGTGATGGCGGCGGTTGACCCGCAAAATCATCGGCGGGTGGGCGTTGTTGGCAGCGCAGATGGCTTCCCATTGCTCGGGCCAGAAGGCCTTGAGCGACTTTTGCAGCCAGCGCGGGTGCGCAGTGCGCACCACCGGGTCGCGTTCCAGCTCGGCGAAAATCTCGCTGCTTTCCCGTTGCGCACGGCGCAGCACGGCGTTGAGCAAGCCCTTGGCCCAGGGCTTTTTCAGCTTGTCGGCGCAGCCTACGGTTTCGCCGATGGCGGCATGAGCGGGGATGCGCGTGTAGAGCAGCTGATACAGGCCGACCAGCAGCAGCGCCTCGACATCAGCGTCGGCGGCCTTGAACGGCTTCTGCAGCAGGCGCTCGGCCAGGGCCGACAGCCGTGGCTGCCAGCGCGCGGTGCCGAAGGCCAGGTCCTGGGTCAGGCCACGGTCACGTACTTCGACTTTGTCCAGCTGACTTGGCAGCGAGCTGTTCAGCGATGCCTTGCCACTGAGTACTGCCGCCAGGGCGCGGGCGGCTGCCAGACGTGGATTCATTGGCCAAGTACCGTGCCGGTGGCGAATTTCTCGCGGCGACTGTTGAACAGGTCACTGAAGTTCAGCGCCTTGCCGCCAGGCAGTTGCAGGCGGGTCAGGCACAGCGCCTGCTCACCGCAGGCGACGATCAGGCCGTCCTTGCTGGCAGAGAGGATTTCCCCTGGGTTGCCCGAGCCTGTGGATAAGCTGGCGGTGAGCACCTTCACGGCTTCGCCGTTGAGGGTGCTGTGGCAGATCGGCCATGGGTTGAAGGCGCGAATCAGGCGCTCCAGCTCAACCGCCGGACGGCTCCAGTCCAGGCGCGCTTCGTCCTTGTTCAGCTTGTGTGCATAAGTGGCCAGGCTGTCGTCCTGGACTTCACCCTGCAAGGTGCCAGCGGCGAGGCCCGCAACGGCCTCGAGCACGGCTGGCGGGCCCATTTCGGCGAGGCGGTCGTGCAGGGTGCCACCGGTGTCGCTGGCACTGATCGGGGTGCTGACCTTGAGCAGCATCGGCCCGGTGTCCAGGCCCGCTTCCATGCGCATCACGGTGACGCCGCTTTCGCTGTCACCGGCTTCGACCGCACGCTGGATCGGCGCGGCGCCACGCCAGCGCGGCAGCAGCGAAGCATGGCTGTTGATGCAGCCCAGGCGCGGAATATCCAGCACCGCCTGGGGCAGGATCAGGCCATAGGCGACCACCACCATCAGGTCCGGCTGCAGGGCTGCCAGTTCCGCTTGTGCCTCGGCGTTGCGCAGGGTCGGTGGTTGCAGGACCTGGATGCCGTTATCCACAGCCAGCTGCTTGACCGCGCTTGGCATCAGTTTTTGCCCACGACCGGCCGGACGGTCCGGCTGGGTGTAGACCGCCACCACGTCATAGGGGCTGTCGATCAGGGCCTTGAGGTGTTCGGCGGCAAACTCTGGGGTGCCTGCGAAGACAATGCGCATGGAGTTCTCGCTTAAAAAGAAAAAGGCTTGCCGGAGCAAGCCTTTGGGAAGAGGAGATCAAGCTTGCTGGCGATGCTGTTTTTCCAGCTTCTTCTTGATCCGGTCGCGTTTGAGCGTCGACAGGTAGTCAACGAACAGCTTGCCGTTGAGGTGGTCGCATTCGTGCTGGATGCACACCGCCAACAGGCCTTCGGCGATCAGCTCGTACGGCTTGCCGTCGCGGTCCAGCGCCTTGACCTTGACCCGTATCGGGCGATCGACGTTCTCGTAGAAGCCGGGCACCGACAGGCAGCCTTCCTGATACTGATCCATTTCGTCGGTCAGCATCTCGAGTTCGGGGTTGATGAACACCCGTGGCTCGCTGCGGTCTTCGCTCAGGTCCATGACCACGATGCGCTGGTGCACGTTGATCTGGGTGGCGGCGAGGCCGATGCCAGGGGCTTCGTACATGGTTTCAAACATGTCATCGATCAACTGGCGAACGCCGTCGTCGACTTCGGCCACCGGTTTGGCGATGGTACGAAGGCGCGGGTCCGGGAATTCGAGGATGTTCAGAATGGCCATAAGCGTATGAGCTGCACTGTGCGATGAATTACAAACATGAGTACACATAATAAAGGGATTCGGCGCATTCGGCACCTGGCAAAGGTCAGCTAAGGTTTCAGGGTGCTTTTTCACCCGTGTCTGCAAGCCTGAAGGACTGCCCTCGAGGGAAATCCTTCAACCGGTTGTCAAAGTATTATCAACAGAGTTATCCACAGCTTCTTCACGGCTGGCCCAGGCTGCCCGATCAAGGATGATCGTCATGTCGCAACCCTTATCGCCGGCGTGTTCACCCGCCGAACTCGAAGCGCGCTTGCGTCTTCATTTGCTGCCGTCCCTGGGGCCGCGGCGTTTTCATACCCTTATCCAGGCCTTTGGCAACGCCTCTGCGGCACTCAGTGCGCCGGCCGCTGCCTGGCGCGTGCTGGGCGTGCCAACGGAGAGCAGCGATGCCCGGCGCAGCCTTGAAGTGCGTGACGGCGCGGCAGCGGCAATGCGCTGGCTAGAGGCCCGCGACCAGCATTTGCTGATGTGGGATGACCCCTGCTACCCAGGCTTGCTGGCCGAACTGGGGGACGCCCCGCCGCTGCTTTTTATCGCCGGCAACCCGGCCATTCTGGAAAAACCGCAGTTGGCGATCGTTGGCAGTCGAAGGGCGGCGAGGCCTGCGCTCGATACAGCAGCGGCCTTCTCTCGAAGTCTTGCCCGGGGTGGTTTTGTCATTACCAGCGGCCTGGCCCTGGGGGTCGATGGCGCTGCGCATCAGGCTGCCCTGGACGCCGGCGGGCAGACCATCGGTGTGCTGGGTACCGGGCTGCAAAAATTTTATCCACAGCGCCACAGAGCGCTGGCGGCGGCGATGATCGAGCGAGGTAGCGCGGTGGTCTCCGAGTTTCCGCTGGATGCCGGGCCTGTGGCCGGTAATTTTCCCCGGCGAAACCGGATCATCAGCGGCCTGTCGCTGGGTGTGCTGGTGGTCGAGGCGAGTCTTGCCAGTGGTTCGCTGATTACCGCGCGACTGGCGGCTGAGCAAGGCCGCGAGGTGTATGCCATTCCAGGCTCGATTCACCACCCCGGCTCCAAGGGCTGTCACCAGTTGATTCGTGATGGCGCCTTGCTGGTGGAAACCGTCGACCAGATCGTCGAAACCCTGCAGGGCTGGCAGCGCTTGCCGCCCTTGCAATCGCCTGTAACCGCCAGCCATGCCCTGGTCGACTTGCTGCTGGCCGCGCCGCAAACCACCGAGGGCCTGGCCAGTAGCAGTGGCTGGCCGTTACCCAGGGTGCTGGCCGCGCTGACCGAGCTGGAATTGGCCGGAAGGGTCTGTAATGAAGCTGGGCGTTGGTTTGCCCGGCCCGGCTAAGTACACTGCTCATCTGCCTTTATGCGGAGTGAAAGCAATGGTGAGCAGTTGGCGTGTGCAACAAGCCGCGCGTGAAATTCGGGCAGGTGCGGTGATTGCCTATCCGACCGAAGCGGTCTGGGGCCTGGGTTGTGACCCTTGGAACGAAGAAGCGGTGGATCGCCTGCTGGCGATCAAGTCGCGTTCGGTCGACAAGGGGCTGATCCTGATCGCCGATAATATCCACCAGTTCGACTTCCTTTTCGAGGATTTCCCCGAAACCTGGCTGGACCGCATGTCTGCGACCTGGCCGGGGCCGAACACCTGGCTGGTGCCGCATCAGAACCTGCTGCCGGAGTGGATTACCGGGGTGCATGACACGGTGGCGTTGCGCGTTAGCGATCACCCGGTCGTGCGGGATTTGTGTGCACTGGTCGGGCCGCTGATTTCCACTTCGGCCAACCCGCAAGGTCGCCCGGCTGCCAAGACCCGTTTGCGCGTCGAGCAGTATTTCCGCGGGCAGCTGGACATGGTGCTCGGTGGCGCCCTGGGTGGGCGGCGTAACCCGAGTGTGATTCGTGACCTGGCGACCGGTGAGATTGTGCGGGCCGGCTGAGGGCCTCATCGCTGGCAAGCCAGCTCCAGTAGGAGCGGGCTTGCCCCGCGATCAATTCACCCCCGCTTCAAGGCAGCAACACCGTCGACCCCACCGTCCTGCGCGCCGACAGCTCGCTCTGTGCCCTGGCCGCCTCGCTCAGTGGATAACGTTGCTGGATATCCACAGCCAGCTTGCCGCTGGCAATCATCGCAAACAGATCGTCAGCCATCGCCTGGGTGTTCTCGGCGTTATTGGCATAGCTGGCCAGGGTTGGCCGGGTGACATACAGCGAGCCCTTTTGCGCCAGGATCCCTAGGTTGACCCCGCTCACCGCGCCAGAGGCATTGCCGAAGCTGACCATCAGCCCACGCGGCGCCAGGCAGTCCAATGAAGTCAGCCAAGTGTCCTGGCCGACGCCGTCGTACACCACCGGGCATTTCTTTCCGTCAGTCAGTTCCAGTACCCGCTGGGCCACGTCTTCGCGGCTGTAATCGATGGTCGCCCAGGCGCCCAGGGCTTTGGCTCGCTCGGCCTTCTCGGCGGAGCTGACAGTACCGATCAACCTGGCCCCCAGGGCTTTGGCCCATTGGCAGGCCAGCGAGCCGACGCCACCTGCTGCGGCGTGGAACAAGATGGTTTCGCCCGGTTGCACCGCGTAGGTCTGCTTGAGCAGGTATTGCACGGTCAGGCCCTTGAGCATCACCGCCGCCGCTTGCTCGAAGCTGATGCTGTCGGGGAGTTTGACCAGGTTGGCCTCAGGCAGCACATGCACTTCGCTATAGGCGCCCAGCGGGCCGCCGGCATAGGCGACGCGGTCGCCGACCTTGAGCCGGGTGACTTGCTCGCCCACCGCCTCGACCACTCCGGCGCCTTCAGTGCCCAGGCCCGATGGCAGTGACGGCGGCGCATAGAGACCGCTGCGAAAGTAGGTATCGATGAAGTTCAGGCCGATCGCCTGGTTACGCACGCGGACCTGCTGCGGGCCGGGCGCCGCCGGCTCGAAGTCGACCAGGGTCAGGACTTCGGGGCCGCCGTGCTGGCTGAACTGGATACGCTTGGCCATCTGCACTCTCCTGAAGGTACCGGAAAACCCCTATCGGACGCCTTTGCTTGATCGCCGTCAACTGCGGCCCGCCTGCCGCCGGTGGTATGCTACGCGCCGAATTTGCCTTAGCCCGCTTCCAGGTGACCTGATGACTAGCCGCACCGAGGCCGTGAAAGCCTACCTGCTCGACCTGCAAGACCGTATCTGCACCGCCCTCGAAAACGAAGACGGCGGCGCCCGCTTTGTCGAGGACGCCTGGACGCGCGAGGCCGGCGGTGGCGGGCGAACCCGGGTGATCGGCGACGGCAAGGTCATCGAAAAAGGCGGGGTGAACTTCTCCCACGTGTTCGGCAACGGTTTGCCACCCTCGGCCAGTGCCCACCGGCCGGAGCTGGCTGGGCGCGGTTTCGAAGCCCTGGGCGTGTCGCTGGTGATCCATCCGCACAACCCGCATGTGCCGACTTCCCACGCCAACGTGCGGTTTTTCATCGCTGAGAAAGAAGGTGAAGAAGCCGTCTGGTGGTTTGGCGGCGGCTTCGACCTGACCCCTTACTACGGCAACGAAGAAGACTGTGTGCATTGGCACCAGGTTGCCGAGCGCGCCTGCGCGCCTTTTGGCGCCGACGTCTATCCGCGCTACAAAGCCTGGTGCGACCGCTACTTCCACCTCAAGCACCGCGGCGAGCCACGGGGCATTGGCGGCCTGTTCTTCGATGACCTCAACGAATGGGACTTCGACACCTGCTTCGCCTTCATCCGCGCCATCGGCGACGCCTATGTCGAGGCTTACCTGCCGATCGTCCAGCGCCGCAAGGATCAGCCCTATACCGCCGAGCAGCGTGAGTTCCAGGAATACCGTCGCGGCCGCTATGTCGAGTTCAACCTGGTCTACGACCGTGGCACCCTGTTCGGCCTGCAATCGGGCGGACGTACCGAATCGATCCTCATGTCGCTGCCACCGCAAGTGCGTTGGGGGTACGATTGGAAGGCCGCGCCAGGCAGCGAAGAAGCACGTCTGACCGAGTATTTCCTGCAGGACCGTGATTGGCTTGGCGAGGCCAGGACCAGCCACTGAACCGCTGTGGATAACTTTCCGGCCCTGCCCGACCTTGACCCAGGAACCGCGTGAATGGACCAGTACGTTGTATTCGGCAACCCGATCGGCCACAGCAAGTCGCCGCTGATCCACCGCCTGTTCGCCGACCAGACCGGCCAGCAGCTGGAGTACAGCACGCTGCTGGCGCCACTGGATGATTTCAGCATGTGTGCCCAAGGCTTTTTCAAGCAGGGCCTGGGCGCCAACGTCACCGTGCCGTTCAAGGAAGAAGCCTATCGCCTGGTCGATAGCCTGACGCCACGGGCCAAGCGTGCGGGGGCGGTCAACACCCTGAGCAAGCTCGCCGACGGCAGCCTGCAGGGCGACAACACCGATGGTGCCGGCCTGGTGCGCGACCTGACCGTCAATGCCGGCGTGCAACTGACCGGCAAGCGCATCCTGCTGCTCGGCGCCGGCGGTGCCGTGCGTGGGGTGCTGGAGCCATTGCTGGCGCACAATCCGGCTTCGCTGGTGATCGCCAACCGCACGGTGGAAAAAGCCGAACAACTGGCCCGTGAGTTCGCCGACCTGGGGCCGGTGGCTGCCAGCGGTTTCGACTGGCTTGAAGAGCCGGTCGACCTGATCATCAACGCCACTTCGGCGAGCCTTGCCGGCGAGTTGCCGCCGATCTCCGCCAGCCTGATCGAGCCGGGTAAAACCGTGTGCTACGACATGATGTATGGCAAGGAGCCGACGCCTTTCTGCCGCTGGGCCAGCGAGCACCAGGCCGCCAAGGTCCTGGACGGCCTGGGCATGCTTGCCGAACAGGCCGCCGAGGCGTTCTTCATCTGGCGTGGCGTGCGCCCCGACACTGCCCCGGTGCTGGATGAACTGCGCCGCCAGCTGGCGCGCGGCTAATCTTTGAAGCGGATCGGGCAGTTCGCTGCCCCTTCGAGCTTGTGCAATTCCTCGATCACTTGCGGGCGCGCCCGTTGTAGCGTCAGGCTGCCGCCCGCACGGCCCAGCCGCCGGGCTTCGCGGTGGAGCATGTCGACCCCGGAATAGTCGATGAAGTTGATCTGCCGCGCATCGATCACCACCTGCGGGCCCTGGCAGCGTTGCAGGCGTACCTGCAGGTAATGGCTGGCGCCGAAGAAGATCGAGCCACCCACCCGCAGCACATCGGCATCGCCTTCACGAGACTGCTGCACCCGTGGCCGCGAAGTACGCTTGAGGTAGAAAAACAGCGACGCCAGTACCCCGGCGTAGATTGCTGTTTGCAGCTCCAGCAGCAAGGTGGCGGCAGCAGTCAGGGCCATGACCAGAAATTCCGAGCGGCTGACCCGAAATAGTGCGCGGATCACCCGACGATCCACCAGTCCCCAGCAGATCAGCAGGATGCTGCCGGCCATGGCCGGGATCGGGATATGCGCGATCAGTCCCGCCCCTGCTACCGCAAATAAAGTTACCCACAGGGCGGAAAACACTCCGGCCAAGGGCGAACGGGCGCCAGCGTCATAGCTGAGCCCGGAGCGGGTGAAGGAACCGGACGACAGGTAGCCGGAGAAGAACCCCCCGACCATGTTCGACAAGCCCTGGGCGCGGATCTCCTGATTGGCATCGATGAGCTGTTCGGAGCGTGAAGACAGCGAGCGGGCAATCGACAGGCTGGTAACCAGACCGAGCATGCCTACCGCGACGGCGCTGGGTAGCAGACGCAGGATCAGTTCCAGGTCCAGCAGTGGCAACGGGCTCAGCGGTGGCAACTGGCCGATGAAGCCGGGGACCAATTGCACGTGGCCAAAAACGCCTGGCAGCGACCAGACCAGCAAGCTGGCAACCGCCAAGGTTATCAACAGGCCGGGCCAGCGCGGGCGCATTACCTTTACCGCAACGCCCAGCAGTACGGTACCCAGGCCCAGCAACAGTGAAGGCCAATCCACCTCCCCGGCGTGATCCAGCAAGTTTTGCAGGGTTTTCAATGCCGTGGCCTGGCTGGGCAGGTTCATCCCCAGCAAGTTGGGCAGTTGCCCAAGCGCGATCACCACCGCAGCACCCAGGGTGAAGCCCAGCACCACCGATTGCGAGACAAAATTGACCAGCGCACCAAAGCGCAGCAGCCCCAGCAACCACTGAAACACCCCGGCGAGGAAGGTCAGCAGCAGGATCAGGGTGATGTAGTCACTGCTGCCAGCGACCGCCAGCGGGCTGACGCTGGCATAGAGGACGATTGAGATCGCTGCCGTCGGCCCGCAGATCAGGTGCCAGGACGAACCCCACAGGCAGGCGATCATGACCGGCACAATCGCCGCGTACAGCCCGTACTCGGCAGGCAGCCCGGCGATCAGGGCGTAGGCGATTGATTGCGGCAGCGCCAGGATCGCCCCGCTCAGGCCGACCAGTAGATCGCGGCGCACACTGGCCCGGGTCTGGCGCGGCAGCCAAGTGAGAAACGGCAGCAGTTGGTGGCGGTCGGGCCAGGCCATGAAGGGTCTCTATCGCAGGTGGAAGCTGTTCAGGGTGCGATGTCGGGCGCTTGGGTGCAAGCCGGGTCAGAAGACAAAGTTCACGTGTTCGCCGTGGTGCAGCTTCAGCTCCAGGGCATCAACCATGGCGGCTGCTACCCGGGCCAGGCGTTGCAGCGGCTCGGCCAGGCCCGGCTCAAGGGTGCCGTGGGTCTGGTGAAAATGCTCGATACCCAGGCCAGCAACCTGTTGTGGAGTATTGACCAAGGTCCAGTGCAGCGGGCTGCGCTGCAACAGGTCGACGATCTGGTCGGCGCAGGCCCGTTGCTGCTCGCTGTGCCCTTCGCTGTGATCCAGCACGTCGAAATCGCCCACCAGCAGCAGCCGGCGTATAGTTGTGCGGGCCATGCCGGCGATCAGCGCTTGGCTCATGCGCAGCTGCGCGGCAAAGTCGTCAGGCGCCAGTGCCGCCAGCAGGCAGATCACCGCCGAACCGCCGGCTACGCTTTGTTCAGCCTGATCGGGGTTGTCCAGGCCGCCGGTCTTGAAGTGCAAGCCGGGGCGTGGCGCCAGGCTGTTGAGGTCATCGACCACGGCGATCACCTCGTGCTGGCGCTTGAGCAATTCGGCCATCAGGGCGCTGCCCAGGCTGCTCAGTCCTCCGAGCAGGGCCAGTTTGAACACTGGGGTTTCGGCATTTTTCACCAGATCACTCCATTGGCAGCGGGTGATCATTTGACCCGCGCAGCGCGCTGCGGGTTCGTTATGATTCAGGAGTTTTCGTGCAGAGGATCAAGGGTTATCACGCCCATATCTACTATGACGCCAGCACCATGGAACAGGCCCGGCAACTGTGTGAAGAAGCCGCTCGGCTGTTTCCGGTGAGCATGGGCCGCATGCATCAGAAGCCGGTCGGACCGCACCCGGACTGGAGCTGCCAGCTGGCCTTCGGGCCTGAGGTGGTGGGCGTGGTGTTGCCCTGGCTGGCGTTGTATCGCCATGGGCTGGTGGTGTTTCTGCATCCGCTGACCGGGGATGAGCTGGCCGATCATCGCGATCATGCGATCTGGATGGGAGCGGTGCGGCCTTTGAATCTTTCGATCTTTCAACAGCCTTGAAATTTCGAGCTTTACCATCGCTGGCAAGCCAGCTCCCACAGGTACCGGAGTGATCCGAAGATCGCCGCTGTCCTGTGGGAGCCGGCTTGCCGGCGATTGAGGCGCTGCCTCAAGCCTTGCGCGCACCCCGCACACCCTGGGCCAACGCCGAGCACAGCTCGAGCACATCACCCACGGCCTGTTCGGCATTCTTGGCATTGGCAATCTTGTCCACCAGCGCCGAGCCTACCACTACACCATCTGACAGTTTGGCAATGGCAGCTGCCTGCTCTGGCGTGCGGATACCGAAGCCGACGCTGATCGGCAGGTCGGTGTGCCGGCGCAGGCGCTCGATGGCGCTGCTGACGTGTTCGGTGGTCGCTGAACCGGCACCGGTCACGCCGGCAACCGACACGTAGTAGACGAAGCCCGAGCTGCGCTCAAGCACGCGCGGCAGGCGCACGTCGTCGGTGGTCGGGGTGGTCAGGCGGATGAAGTCGATACCTGCGGCCTGGGCCGGGGTAGCCAGCTCGGCATCATGCTCTGGCGGCAGGTCGACGATGATCAGGCCATCCACGCCCACTGCCTTGGCCTGGGCCACGAAGGCCTCGACACCAAAGCGGTGGATCGGGTTGTAGTAGCCCATCAGCACGATCGGCGTGGTCTGGTTGCCGACGCGGAACTCGCTGACCATCTGCAGGGTTTTCGCCAGGGTCTGGCCGGCTTCCAGGGCGCGCAGGGTGGCGAGCTGAATTGCCACGCCGTCGGCCATCGGGTCGGTGAACGGCATGCCCAGCTCGATCACGTCGGCGCCAGCAGCCGGCAGGCCTTTGAGGATCTCCAGCGAGGCATCGTAGCCAGGGTCGCCGGCGGTGATGAAGGTGACCAGTGCGGAGCGGCCTTCGGCCTTCAGTTCGGCGAAGCGTTGTTCAAGACGGCTCATGCCTGTTTCTCCTGGGCGGCCATATGGCTCATCACGGTTTGCATGTCTTTGTCGCCGCGCCCGGACAGGCACACCACCATCAGGTGATCCTTGGGCAGGGTTGGCGCGCGTTTGATCGCTTCGGCCAGGGCATGGGAGGTTTCCAGGGCCGGAATAATGCCTTCCAGGCGGCAGGTGGTGTGGAACGCGGCCAGGGCTTCGTCGTCGGTGATGCTGACGTACTCGACGCGTTTCACTTCGTGCAACCAGGCGTGTTCAGGGCCGATGCCGGGGTAGTCGAGGCCGGCGGAAATCGAGTGGGCGTCGGTGATCTGGCCGTCGGCATCCTGCAGCAGGTAGGTGCGGTTGCCATGCAGTACGCCCGGCACGCCACCGTTGAGGCTGGCGGCATGCTTGTCAGTGTCCACGCCATGGCCACCGGCTTCGACGCCGATGATCTGCACGCTGGCGTCATCGAGGAAATCGTGGAACAGGCCCATGGCATTGGAGCCGCCGCCGACGCAGGCGATCAGGCTGTCGGGCAGGCGCCCTTCCTTGGCTTGCAGCTGTTCGCGGGTTTCTTTGCCGATGATCGACTGGAAGTCGCGGACCATTGCCGGGTACGGGTGCGGACCGGCCACGGTGCCGATCAGGTAGAAGGTGTCGTCGACGTTGGTGACCCAGTCACGCAAAGCCTCGTTCATCGCATCCTTGAGGGTGCCGGTACCGGCGGTGACCGGGACGATTTCGGCGCCCAGCAGCTTCATGCGGAACACGTTGGCTTGCTGGCGCTCGATGTCGGTGGCGCCCATGTAGATCACGCAAGGCAGGCCGAAGCGTGCGGCGACGGTGGCAGTGGCCACACCGTGCATGCCGGCGCCGGTTTCGGCGATCAGGCGTTTTTTGCCCATGCGCTTGGCCAGCAGTACCTGGCCAATGCAGTTGTTCACCTTGTGCGCGCCGGTGTGGTTGAGCTCTTCACGCTTGAAGAAGATCTTCGCGCCGCCGCAATGTTCGGTCAGGCGTTCGGCGAAATACAGCGGGTTGGGCCGGCCGATGTAGTCGCGCTGAAAGTACGCCAGTTGCTCGAGGAACTCCGGGTCGGCCTTGGCCGCCTCGTATTCGCGGGCCAGGTCGAGCACCAGCGGCATCAGGGTTTCTGCCACGTAGCGGCCGCCGAATGCGCCAAACAGGCCGTTGGCATCGGGGCCGGCGCGGAAGTTGGTCTGGGTCATGGGTCGCTCCAGGGCGGTAGTGAAGTCGGGAATGGCTTTACTCTAACCACGACACGCGCAACTGAAAACCGATAAGATTGCGACAACATGTCAGGAAAACTCACACGTCATGCGCCAGGACCTGCCTCCCCTCAATGCCCTTCGGGCCTTTGAAGCCACTGCCCGGCTCAACAGCGTCAGCCAGGCGGCCGAGCAACTGCACGTTACCCACGGTGCGGTAAGCCGGCAATTGAAGGTGCTTGAAGAACACCTTGGGGTGGCGTTGTTCGTCAAGGAAGGGCGCGGCCTTAAACTCACAGATGCGGGTGTGCGTTTACGCGATGCCAGCAGCGACGCGTTCGAGCGTCTGCGCGGGGTGTGCGCCGAACTGAGCCAGAGCAGCGCCGATGCGCCGTTCGTCCTCGGCTGTTCCGGTAGCTTGCTGGCACGCTGGTTCATCCCGCGGCTGGGCCGGCTGAAGGCGGACCTGCCGCAACTGCGCCTGCACCTGTCGGCCGGTGAAGGTGATCTCGACCCGCGCCGCCCGGGGCTGGACGCCCTGCTGGTGTTTGCCGAGCCACCGTGGCCGGCGGACATGCAGGTTCATGTGCTGGCCCAGGAGCGCATTGGCCCGGTGCTCAGCCCGCACTTCCCCGGCTTCAACCGCTTGCAGCAGGCGCCGGCTGAGGCGCTGCTGGCTGAAACACTGTTGCAGACCACCTCTCGCCCGCAAGCCTGGCCAAGCTGGGCCGCGCAGCAGGGTATAGACCCGCAGGCGCTGCGCTACGGGCAGGATTTCGAGCATCTGTATTACTTGCTGGAGGCGGCAGTGGCGGGGCTGGGTGTGGCGATTGCACCGCAACCGCTGGTAGCCGACGATCTGCGGGCCGGCCGTCTGGCTGCACCCTGGGGATTTTGTGAAACACAGGCCGCGCTGGCCCTGTGGGTGCCGCGACGCGCCGCAGACGGGCGCGCCGAGCAGTTAGCCGGCTGGTTGCGCGCCGAGCTGGCGCGCCAGGCCGCTTAGTTACCGCGTTTGCACAGCAGGTACGCGGCCAACAGGCCGAGGGCGCCAACGGCGACACCGGCAGTGGTCCAAGGGTGCTCCTGGGCATAGTCGCGGGTGGCGAGGCCAGTCTGGCGGGTCTTGGTTTTGACGTCTTCGTAGGCATCGCTGAGCAGGTTGCGCGAATGGCGCAGGGCATTCTCGGCGTTGCCCTTGAGCGTCTTCAAGGTTTTGCGCGACTCATCCGAGGCATCGTCCTTGAGGCTTTCCAGGGACTTGAGCAGGCTTTCGATTTCCGCTTCCATGCTTTGCAGCGAAGCTTTGCGCAGCGAGGTGTTGGCCATGGTGACTCTCCTTCGAGGTTGAGTTGAGCTGTGTAGTTTCCGACTACAGGGTGTTGGGAAAGTGCAGTCGAACTTTTAGCGGTATTTACCCCTCGCAGGTAAATCAGCCCGGCGCTGCTAGGCTCTATCTCACATTAAAAAAGGAGGTTGCCATGTCAGATCACCACACCTACAAGAAAATCGAGCTTGTCGGCTCGTCGCCTACTTCCATTGAAGAGGCGATCAACAACGCCCTGGCCGAGGCAGGCAAAAGCATCAAGCATCTTGAATGGTTCGAGGTGGTCGACACCCGTGGCCATATCAAGGACAACAAGGCCGCGCATTTTCAGGTCACGCTCAAGGTGGGCTTTCGCATCGTCAATAGCTGAAGCGGCGACACTGGCTTGTGCGGGTCAATTGCGTTACACAGTCTGAGGCGCCCGGCCCTCCTGGCGCCCTTCTCTACTTTGATCTGAACAAGGAAAGCGATCGATGAAGAAGTTAGTAGTAGCGATAGGTTTGATGACGTTGGCGGGTACCGCGTTGGCGGCCGGCAAGCCATGTGAAGAGCTCAAGAGCGAAATAGCAGCCAAGCTCGATGCCAAAGGCGTCAGCGGCTATTCGCTGGAGATCGTCGATAAAGGCGCTGCCGCTGGTGGCAAGGTCGTGGGTAGCTGCGAAGGCGGTACCAAGGAAATCGTCTACAAGCGCGGCTGATCGATATTGAATCCATCGCGGGGCAATCCCGCTCCTACCTGATTGTAGGAGCGGGATTGCCCCGCGATAGGGCCCTCAGCCGCCCAGCACCGTCTGCGCCAGCAGCTCATAAGACCGAATCCGGTCCGCATGCTCATACAGATCGCAGGTAAAGATCAGCTCATCAGCCTCGGTTTGCTCCAGCAGCACCTCAAGCTTGGCGCGGATTTTCTCTGGGCTACCCACCATCGCCAGGCCAAGGAAACTGCCCACCGCTTCACGCTCATGAGGCAGCCACAGGCCGTCCATGGTCTCTACCGGCGGACGTTGCACCAGGCTTTGGCCGCGCATCAGGGCGAGGATGCGCTGATACACCGAGGTGGCCAGGTAATCAGCCTGTTCATCAGTCTCGGCCGCCACCAGGGGTACGCCGAGCATCACGTAGGGCTTGTCGAGCACGGCCGAAGGCTGGAAGTGGTTGCGGTACACGCGAATCGCTTCGTGCATGTAGCGCGGGGCGAAATGCGAAGCGAAGGCGTAGGGTAAACCGCGCATTCCGGCCAGTTGCGCACTGAACAGGCTCGAACCCAGTAACCAGATTGGTACTTCAGTACCGTATCCCGGCACGGCAATGACTTTCTGATCCGGTGTGCGCGGGCCCAGGTAACGCATTAGTTCTTCGACATCATCGGGGAAGTCGTCCGCACTGCCAGAGCGTTCGCGGCGCAGGGCGCGGGCGGTCATCTGGTCGGAGCCGGGTGCGCGCCCCAGGCCCAGGTCGATACGCCCGGGGTAAAGACTGGCCAGGGTCCCGAACTGTTCGGCGATCACCAGCGGCGCATGGTTGGGCAGCATTACCCCGCCGGCGCCAACGCGAATGGTCGACGTACCACCGGCCAGGTAACTGAGCAGTACCGAGGTTGCAGAACTTGCGATGCCATCCATGTTGTGGTGCTCGGCCACCCAGAAGCGGTTGTAGCCAAACTTTTCGACATGTTGCGCCAGGTCCAGCGAATTGCGCAGGGACTGCGCCGGGCCGCTGTCGGCACGCACTGGTACCAGGTCGAGGGTGGAGATCTTGATATCCGCAAGTCGCTTCATGGGCGTTTGAGCCTCCTGGGCAGTCGATTGGCCGAAATAACCCAACGGCCTTTCTAGCTCTGTATGGGCACATCTGCAGGAATCAATGCCAGGGTTTGTAATCCGTCTGAACTTGCCTGAGTCAAGGATCTCTGAATTTAAGGCAAGGCGCGATATCACGCGTCCCACGGAGCTCAGGAGGCATTATGAAAAAAACAGCATCGGCTATCTGGCAAGGTGGCTTGAAGGACGGCAAGGGCCTGCTTTCTACGGAAAGTGGCGCCCTCAAGCAGAACCCCTATGGCTTCAACACCCGCTTCGAGGGCCAGCCGGGCACCAACCCGGAAGAATTGATCGGTGCGGCGCATGCCGGCTGTTTCTCCATGGCCCTGTCGATGATGCTCGGTGAGGCCGGATTGACCGCAGAACGCATCGATACCATTGCTGAAGTGACCCTCGACAAACTGCCAGATGGCTTTGCCATTACCGCCGTGAACCTGATCCTAAAGGCCAAGGTGCCCGGGGCCAGCGAAGCGCAGTTTCTTGAGATCGCCAACAAGGCCAAGGCCGGTTGCCCGGTATCGAAAGTGCTCAACGCGAAAATCAGCCTGGATGCGACGCTGCTGAGTTAAGGCAGAACCGGGACGCGCTTCTTGTGGTCAAATGAGGGTCGGTAGAACGTCTGCCGCCACAAGGAGCTGTCCCATGATCCGTGTTGCAATCGCTGTGCTGGCTTCGCTGCTGGCAACGTCTGCGTTGGCCGCGACCAAGAACTGTGAAGAGCTCAAGGCCGAGATTGAGGCCAAGATCCAGGCCAACAACGTGAGTTCCTACACCCTGGAAATTGTCAGCAATGACGAAGTCAAAGACCAGAACATGGTGGTTGGCAGCTGTGAAAACGGCACCAAGAAGATCATCTATCAAAAGAATGATCGCTAGGTATCAGGGTGTGCAGAAGATGTCGTTCGATTCCTCGGCCACGACCTTGCGCTGAGCGTCATAGAGGTAGGCGCTGGGCTGCATGGCCGGTGCCCGGGCTTCCAGGCGGTAGCGCTGACCGGCCTCGAAATGGGCGAATTTGACCGTCAGGTAACAGGTACGCTCGGTCGGGTCGGTGCTGAAACCACCGGAGTAGATTTCGTAATCGAACCTCACCACCAACTCGTGTGCGCCGGGCGTGACCTGGAAGAACCGGCCATCGGTCAGGCGCTGGCCATCAAGCCGTTCGGCCATCACCAGTTTGCCCGGTGTGATGGTGTAAAGGTCGACCCAGGCCTGCTTGTTATCCACAGGTGGCAGGGGGCTGGCGCAAGCTCCCAGGGTACTGATTGCGAGCAGCATCATAGGCTGGCGCATGGCGAACTCCGACGTGCGGGTTACAAAGCATAAGCATAGCGCCATTCACGCCTTTAGGTACGCTGGCACCCCGCCGGCTGGCCTTTGCCGACCACTTTGCGCTGTTCGTCATAGAGCTTGGCCCAGGGGCGGAATCCGATGCTGCCGGCCTCAAGCTGATAACGCTGGCCGGCACTGAAATCCTTGAACTTCACATTCAGCTGGCAATCGCGCCACAGCGGCTCGTCGACCGGGCCGATATTGCTTGGGGTAACCGGGAAGAGATAGCGCACGGTCAGCTCATGGCTGCCTGGCGGTACCTCGAAATAGCGTTTGTCGGCCCAGGCACGTTCGTCAATTTCCATGGCATGCAGGGTGTCATCCTGGCCCGGTGCGAGGTCGATCCAGGCCTGGTTGGGGTCGGGATCGGGCAGGCCGGCGCAGCCGGACAGAAGCAGAAGACCGCTGATGACAAGCAGTGTACGCATGGCAAAACTCCAGCCGGGCAGGATAGTCTTGAAGCTGACGAGTACTTGAGCGGATGACGGGATACGAATGCTTCGACTATTTTTTTTGTTGCGCTCAAGTCATGTGTCACTCGACCACATTTTTCGCTACTTGGTTCCCTTCCTGGCCATTGGACTGCTGAACGGTTGCACCAGTGTCAGTTACTACGGGCAACTGGCCAGTGGTCAGTGGCAGTTGTTGCAGGCACGCCAGCCGGTCGCCGAATTGGTAGCCGACCCGGCCACCGACAGCGCATTGCGCCAGCATTTGTTGCATGCCGAGCAGGCCCGGGCCTTCGCCAGTGCGCGTTTGAAGCTGCCGGACAACCGCAGTTACCGGGTGTATGCCGACATCGGCAGGCCCTATGTGGTCTGGAATGTGTTCGCCACACCGGAGTTTTCACTTGAGCCGCAAACCCATTGCTTCCCCATCGCCGGCTGCGTTGCCTACCGCGGTTATTACAGCCAGGGTGCGGCGCGAGGAGCGGCGGCGCTGCAGAAACAGCAAGGGCTGGATGTGTATGTGGGTGGCGTTGAAGCTTATTCGACCCTGGGTTGGTTCGACGACCCGATCCTCAGTTCGATGCTTGGTTGGGGCGATGAACGCCTGGCCACGGTGATCTTCCATGAGTTGGCCCACCAACGGGTCTATGTACAGGACGACTCTGCGTTCAACGAGTCCTTCGCCACGTTTGTCGAGCAGGAAGGTACCCGTCAATGGCGAGCGGCGCGGAGTCTGCCAGCGCTGGCCGAGGCTGGCAGCCAGCAGCGCGAGCAGTTCGTCGGCTTGGTGCTGGCCAGCCGCGAACGGCTCAAAGCCTTGTACGCGGCGCCGCTGACCGAGCCCGCCAAGCGCGCTGGCAAGCAGGCCGAGTTCGAACGCTTGCGCCGTGAGTACCGGGCCTTGCGCGATAGCCAATGGGGCGGTGTCGGGCGCTATGACGCCTGGATCAATGCGCCGATGAACAATGCCAAGTTGCTGCCCTTTGGCCTGTATGACCAGTGGGTGCCGGCGTTTGCGCAGCTGTTTGCCGAGGTGGGGGGCGATTGGCAGGTGTTTTATCAGCGAGTAGAAGCTTTCGGGCGGCTGCCCCTTGAACAGCGTCAGCAGGCGCTGAAAAGCATCGCGGGGCAAGCCCGCTCCTACAGTGGGAGCGGGCTTGCCCCGCGATAGGGGCCTCAGCCGCGCTGAAAAGCCTGATGCAGTTCCGCCAACGTAGCAAAGTGATAAGCCGGCTGCTCCGCTGTCAGCTCTTCATGGCTACCAAAGCCATAACCCACCGCTACCGCTTCCAGGCCGTTGCTGCGCGCGCCGATCAGGTCGTGCTTGCGGTCGCCGATCATCAGGGTGTGCGCAGGGTCCAGGGCTTCTTCGGCCAGCAGGTGGCGGATCAGCTCGACCTTGTTGGTGCGGGTGCCGTCCAGCTCGCTGCCGTAGATCACCTTGAAGTGCCGGGCAAAATCGAAGTGCCGGGCGATCTCGCGGGCAAATTCCCAGGGTTTGGAGGTGGCGATGTACAGGGTGCGGCCCTGCCCTTGCAGGGTTTCGAGCATTTCACTGACGCCGTCGAACACCTGGTTCTCGTACAGGCCGGTGACCTTGAAGCGCTCGCGATAGAAGTTCACCGCGTCCCAGGCCTTGGCCTCATCGAAGTCATAGAACTGCATGAACGCCTGCAGCAACGGCGGGCCGATGAAGTGTTCCAGGCGCGTCAGGTCCGGCTCATCGATGCCGAGCTTGGCCAGTGCGTACTGGATCGAGCGGGTGATGCCCAATCGCGGATCGGTCAGAGTACCGTCGAGGTCGAAGAGGATGTTTTGCTGGTGCATGGCAGTCTCGAATAGGCTGTGGGCAGGTTCACTCGGGCAGGTGGTAGCCTTCGGCCAGGTGCTGATCCTTGAGTTTGACGTAGTTGCCGGCGCTGTAGGGGAAGAACGCGCGCTCCTTCTCGGTCAGGGCGCGAGCTTGTTTGACCGGGCTGCCGACATAGAGAAAACCGCCTTCCAGGCGCTTGCCCGGAGGCACCAGGCTGCCAGCACCGATGATCACTTCGTCTTCGACGATTGCACCATCCATGATGGTGCTGCCCATGCCGACCAGGATGCGGTTGCCCAGGGTGCAGCCATGGAGCATGACTTTGTGACCAATGGTTACTTCATCGCCGATCAGCAGCGGGAAACCATCCGGGTTGAACGGCCCGGCATGGGTGATGTGCAGCACGCTGCCGTCCTGGACACTGGTGCGCGCGCCGATGCGGATGCGGTGCATATCGCCGCGGATCACCGTCAATGGCCACACCGAGCTGTCGGCGCCGATCTCGACATCGCCCAGCACCACGGCACTGCGGTCGACAAAGGCACGCTCGCCAAGCCTGGGAGTGTGATGCTGGAAGCTACGGATGGCCATGATAGGAATTCTCTTTGGTATGGATAGGGCTGCGGTCGGCGTCGATTGTAATTAAGATGGGGAAGTGTTTCTTCTGCCAAGGTGTTTAACCGTGAGTGCGAACAACCCGCTTCTGCAGTCTTATGACTTGCCGCCCTTCTCGGCGATCCGTGCCGAGCATGTGCAGCCGGCGATTGAACAGATCCTGGCCGACAACCGTAAAGCCATTGCCGACATCCTCCAGGCCCAGGGCAAGCACCCAAGCTGGGCCGGCCTGATCCTGGCCATGGACGAACTCAACGACCGCCTGGGCGCCGCCTGGAGTCCGGTCAGCCACCTCAATGCCGTGTGCAACAGCGCCGAACTGCGTGAAGCCTACGAGGCCTGCCTGCCGGCGTTGAGCGCCTACGCCACCGAAATGGGCCAGAACCGCGAGCTGTTCCAGGCCTATGAAGCGTTGATCGCCAGCCCCGAAGCCGCCGGCTTCGATGTGGCGCAAAAGACAATTCTCGAACACGCCCTGCGTGACTTCCGCCTGTCGGGTATCGACCTGCCGGCCGATAAGCAACAACGTTATGCCGAAGTTCAGAGCAAGCTCAGCGAACTGGGCAGCCGCTTCTCCAACCAGCTGCTGGACGCCACCCAGGCCTGGACCAAGCACGTCACCGACGAAGCGGCACTGGCCGGCCTGACTGACTCGGCCAAGGCACAGATGGCTGCCGCCGCCCAGGCCAAGGGCCTCGATGGCTGGCTGATCAGCCTGGAATTCCCCAGCTACTACGCGGTGATGACCTACGCTGAAGATCGCGCCCTGCGCGAGGAAATCTACGCCGCCTACTGCACCCGCGCCTCCGATCAGGGCCCTAACGCCGGCCAGTTCGACAACGGTCCGGTGATGGGCGAGATCCTCGATCTGCGTCAGGAACTGGCTCAACTATTGGGCTACCAGAACTTCGCCGAGCTGAGCCTGGCGACCAAGATGGCCGAGTCCAGCGATCAGGTGCTGAGCTTCCTGCGTGACCTGGCCAAGCGCAGCAAGCCGTTTGCCACCCAGGATCTGGCCCAGCTCAAGGCCTATGCCGCCGAGCAGGGGTGCCCGGACCTGCAAAGCTGGGACAGCGGTTTCTATGGGGAAAAACTCCGTGAACAGCGCTACAGCGTTTCCCAGGAAACCCTGCGCGCCTACTTCCCGATCGACAAGGTGCTGACCGGCCTGTTCACCATCGTCCAGCGCCTGTACGGCATCGAGATTGCCGAGCTCAAGGGCTTCGATAGCTGGCATCCGGACGTGCGCCTGTTCGAAATCAAGGAGCACGGCCAGCACGTCGGGCGCTTCTTCTTCGACCTCTACGCCCGTGCCAACAAGCGCGGCGGTGCCTGGATGGACGGCGCCCGCGACCGTCGCCTGACCGCTGACGGCCAGTTGCAGAGCCCGGTGGCCAACCTTGTGTGCAACTTCACCCCGGCCGCCCCTGGCAAGCCGGCGCTGCTGACCCATGATGAAGTCACCACCCTGTTCCACGAATTCGGCCATGGCCTGCATCACCTGCTGACCCGTATCGAGCATGCCGGTGTTTCCGGTATCAACGGTGTGGCCTGGGATGCGGTCGAGCTGCCGAGCCAGTTCATGGAAAACTGGTGTTGGGAGCCTGAAGGCCTGGCGCTGATTTCCGGTCACTACGAAACTGGCGCAGCCCTGCCCCAGGATTTGCTGGAGAAGATGCTGGCGGCAAAGAACTTCCAGTCCGGGCTGATGATGGTCCGCCAGCTGGAATTCTCGCTGTTCGACTTCGAACTGCACGCCAGCCACGGCGACGGCCGCGGTGTACTGCAAGTGCTCGAAGGCATCCGCGACGAGGTCTCGGTCATGCGCCCACCTGCGTACAACCGCTTCCCCAACAGCTTTGCGCATATCTTCGCCGGTGGTTATGCAGCCGGTTACTACAGCTACAAGTGGGCTGAAGTGCTGTCGGCCGACGCCTTCTCGCGCTTCGAAGAAGAAGGCGTGCTCAATGCCGACACCGGTCGCGCGTTCCGCGAAGCGATCCTGGCCCGTGGCGGTTCCCAGGAGCCGATGCTGCTGTTCGTCGACTTCCGTGGCCGCGAGCCGTCAATCGATGCACTCTTGCGCCATAGCGGCTTGAGTGAGGAAGTGGCGGCATGAGTGATGGGCCTGTGATAACGAAAAAGCGCTTTATCGCCGGGGCGGTCTGCCCGGCGTGCAGCGAGCCGGACAAACTGATGATGTGGAGCGAAGACAGCGTTCCGCACCGTGAGTGCGTGGCCTGCGGGTTTTCCGACACCCTTAACGAGCAAGGGTTGTCGGTGCCCAAGGAACTGGGGACCCGGGTCAACAAGGTCGAGGTGAAACCGGCTGCGGCTACGGTGCAGACGGTACAGTTCTTCCCTAATCCGAAGTTGAAGAAGTCAACCGAGTAAACGCGCCAGCGCCAGCGTTTTCGGCTGGCGCCCAGCGGTACTGGAATCGAACGCAAGCCCCGTGTACTGTATATAAAAACAGTATTCGGGGTTTTTCATGTTCAATCCTCAAGGACCGGTGCGGGGTCGTGGCACCGCGAGCAATCCCCATAACCGCTTCGCCCCGAATCGCTCGGTGGCCGAGGATGACGGTTGGTACCAGGAAGTGCCCCTGACCCAGGGCACCGAAGTACGCATCGAAACCGCCAAGAGCATCATCACCCGCAACAACTCGCCCGACCTGCCTTTTGATCGTGCGATCAACCCTTATCGCGGCTGCGAGCATGGCTGTATCTACTGCTATGCGCGGCCCAGCCATGCCTATTGGGACCTGTCGCCGGGGCTGGACTTCGAAACCAAGCTGATTGCCAAGACCAACGCCGCCGCCGTGCTCGAACAGCAATTGAGCAAGCCGGGCTATGTGTGCGCGCCGATCAACCTGGGCTCCAACACCGACCCCTACCAGCCCATCGAACGCGAGCAAAAGCTGACTCGCCGACTGCTGGAAGTGCTGCTGCGTTATCGCCATCCGGTCACCATTGTCACCAAAGGCTCGTTGATCCTGCGTGACCTTGACCTGCTTGCCGAACTGGCCCAGCAGCGTCTGGTGCAGGTGATGATCAGCCTGACCACGCTGGACGACGAACTAAAACGCACCCTGGAGCCACGGGCAGCAGCACCCAAGGCACGGCTGCGGGCAATCCGGGTGCTCACTGAGGCTGGTGTTCCGGTGGGGGTGTTGTGCTCGCCGATGATCCCGATGATCAACGACAGCGAGCTTGAGCACTTGCTCGAGGCGGCCAAGGCCAACGGCGCCCTGAGCGCGGCCTACATGATGTTGCGCCTGCCGCTGGAGGTCGCGCCGCTGTTCGAGCAATGGCTGCAGGACCATTACCCGCAACGGGCCAATCATGTCCTGAGCTTGATCCGCCAGAGTCGCGGTGGTGAGTTGTACGACAGCCGCTTCGGTGCGCGCATGCGCGGCGAAGGGGTATTTGCCGAGTTGCTGGCGCAACGCTTCAGCAAGGCGATCCGCCGCCTGGGGCTGAACCGGCGCGAAGGCTACGCGCTTGATTGCAGTGCGTTTTGCCCCCCTGGCGGGCAGATGTCACTGCTCTGATTTCAATAATGGGTATTGGCCATTAATGTTTTTTTGATATTATCCTGGCAACTCTTTGAATCTCTGGAACGCCCGTACTAGAGCCTCGCAATTCAGTTTGAGTTAAGTTTCGCCGAGTAGCGTAGGAATTCAGCCAGCAACTGATGTGATTGTTGGCGCGCGTATTTCATCCAACTGTCATACGCCGTTTGAATCATCAACCCGGTAAAATGGACTTAACCTAAAACCGTCAAAGAGGATGAATCATGCCCGTCAAGGACCCATCCAAGGCCGTCCCGGAAACCCCCACCGAGAGCGCCGATGCCGCCCTGAAGCATATCGTCGACGGCTTTCTGCGGTTCCATCACGACGTTTTTCCCGAGCAGCAGGAGCTGTTCAAGAAACTCGCCACCGCGCAAAAGCCCCGTGCGATGTTCATCACCTGTGCCGACTCGCGCATCGTGCCCGAGTTGATTACCCAGAGCTCCCCTGGCGACCTTTTCGTGACCCGCAACGTCGGTAACGTCGTGCCACCTTACGGGCAAATGAACGGCGGCGTATCCACCGCCATCGAATACGCTGTGCTGGCCCTGGGCGTGCACCACATCATTGTCTGCGGTCACTCCGATTGTGGCGCCATGCGCGCGGTGCTCAACCCCCAGAGCCTGGAGAAGATGCCGACGGTCAAAGCCTGGCTGCGCCATGCCGAGGTCGCCCGCACGGTGGTCGAAGACAACTGCTCCTGTGGCAGCGAGCATGAAAGCATGCAGGTGCTGACCAAGGAAAACGTCATCGCCCAGTTGCACCACTTGCGCACCCACCCGTCAGTGGCCTCGCGCCTGGCGGCTGGCCAGCTGTTTATCCACGGCTGGATCTACGACATCGAAACCAGCCAGATCGAAGCCTACGACGCGGCAAGCGACAGCTTCCTGCCCCTTGCCCAAGGTCAGCCGATCCCCTGCGCAACACCCAGAGGACGCTACTAAGCGTTCCAGACACCCCCGCGAATAGCTGATTGACGGCCGCACCCGCCTGGTGCGGCCTGGTCATCGGCTGCCTTGAATTTCCCTGACTGCCTTGCCGGCGCCCGCTGGCGGTGTGTGCCTGCGCGTGTGTCAGGGGTTGTGCCAGCGGCCATTGGAATGGCCATGAAACGTGAGAGAAGGAGAGACAGGGTGAACAAGACACAAGTGAAAGCGGCTTTGCCGCGTGAATTGCTGGCCTCGGTGGTGGTGTTCCTGGTCGCCCTGCCCTTGTGCATGGGCATCGCCATTGCCTCGGGCATGCCGCCGGCCAAGGGCCTGATCACCGGGATAATCGGCGGTATCGTCGTCGGTTGGCTGGCCGGCTCGCCGTTGCAGGTCAGCGGTCCGGCAGCCGGCCTGGCGGTGCTGGTGTTCGAACTGGTGCGCCAGCATGGCGTGGCGATGCTCGGTCCGATCCTGCTGTTGGCCGGCCTGCTGCAACTGCTCGCCGGGCGTTTGCGCCTGGGCTGCTGGTTTCGGGTCACGGCGCCGGCGGTGGTGTACGGCATGCTCGCCGGTATCGGCGTGCTGATCGTGTTGTCCCAAGTGCATGTGATGTTCGACAGTGCACCCCAACCCTCGGGCCTGGCCAACCTGCTGGGCTTTCCGGCAACCCTGACTCAGGCACTGCCGTTGGAAAGCCGGGGCAATGGCTGGCAGGCCGGTGCGCTCGGGCTTGGCACCATCGCCATCATGTGGGGTTGGGAGCGCTTGCGCCCGCAGTCGCTGCGCTTCGTTCCGGGGGCCTTGCTTGGCGTGGCCTTGATGACTGCAATCAGCATCTGGCTGGCGTTGCCAGTGAACCGCGTCGAAGTGCCGGCGAACCTGAGCGAAGCCATCGACTGGCTGCGCCCGACTGACCTGCTCAACCTCGCCGACCCGAACCTGCTGGTCGCCGCCTTCGCCCTGGCCTTTATAGCCAGTGCCGAAACCCTGCTCTCTGCTGCCGCTGTCGATCGCATGCATAACGGCCAGCGTTCGGACTTTGACCGTGAACTGTCGGCGCAGGGGCTGGGCAACATGCTCTGTGGGGTACTCGGTGCGTTGCCGATGACCGGGGTAATCGTGCGCAGCTCGGCCAACGTCCAGGCCGGCGCGCAGACGCGCCTGTCGGCGATCCTGCACGGGGTCTGGTTGCTGGCCTTCGTGGTGGTGTTGAGCCGCGTGCTGCAGCAGATTCCGGTGGCGAGCCTGGCCGGTGTGCTGGTCTACACCGGGGTCAAGCTGGTCGACTTCAAGGCCTTTCGCGGGCTCGGGCGCTATGGACGCATGCCGATGTTGACCTATGCCGCAACTGCGCTGGCAATCATCTTCACCGACCTGCTGACCGGCGTGTTGCTCGGTTTTGCCCTGACCTTGCTGAAGCTGGCGCTCAAGGCCGCACGCCTGAAAATCAGCGTGGTCAGTCTTGATCAACCGGGCCATCTGGAACTGCGCCTGAGCGGCGCGGCGACCTTTCTCAAGGTGCCCGCGCTGGCCCAGGTGCTTGAAGGCATTCCGCCCGGGACCACCCTGCATGTGCCACTGGCCAACCTCAGTTACATCGACCACTCCTGCCTGGAGCTGCTCGAGGACTGGGGGCGGGCCAACGCCGGCAAGGGTTCGCGGTTGCTGATCGAGCAGCGACGACTCAAGCGCCGGGTCGAGGGGCGAGTGCGCACGACGGCGGGGTTGGGGGCCTGATCTGGATTCAGCGGTGTTGCCATCGCTGGCAATGCCAGCTCCCACACCCCGCTCGGGCTCTGCACTGAACCGGTGGGAGCCGGCCTTGCCGGCGATGCTGGCGCATCAACCTCAAGCGGATTGATCCAGCTCCAGGCCCACACCCAACTGCCGCGACAGGCATGGCCAGCGCTTCCAGGCTTCGCCAGTGTCCGGGCTGCTGAGCTTGTCGCGGTACTGTTCGACTGACTCCAGGGCAAAGCTCTGGTCATTGAGCATCTCATCCACCGAGTGGTGCACCACTTCATCCAGCTGGTTGGCAAAGTCTTCACCAATCAGTTGATGGGCGATCAGGTTGGCCACGGTGGTGTCCAGCGGGATCAGCGGCTGGTTGAAGTGCTTGATGTACAGATCGTTAACTTCTTCCACCAGGCGGTGGGCCAGGTAGGCCTCATCCAGCAGGCAGCCCAGGCCCAGGTGGGTATTGGTGATGGTGGGCGGTTGCAGGAAATACTGTTCGGCGATTTTCAGCACCGGTTTGATCTGCGACTCGATGCCGGCTTCGCGGGCAACGTCATTGGCCGCTTCCAGCAGTTCCGGAACCTGATCGATATAAGCGCCGACGAAGCGCGCCAGGGCGCCTTGGGCATCGGCCTCTGGCAAATGGATTGAAGGATGCAGGTGGGGCAGCTGTTTTTCGAGTTGCTCTTTCAGTTGGCCGGTTTCGGTCTCATGTTGACGGGCACGGGTGATCTGCTCGCGCAAAGCGGCGATGTTCATGACAACTCCAGGGTAAAGGCGTGACAAACGGAAGACATAAGGTAGCTCGGTTCTGAAAATGGCTAAGACGCATTTGGCATAACCATTAACAACTTAATATTCGCCAATTATATCGAAATGCCATCATTGTGCCCCAGGCCAGGTAATTCGCGGCTTTGCGCGCAAACGTTCAACTTCTTCTGATGTTTTCCCTGCGCGCGTTGCGAGGCCGGGGTCGCTGTCTATACTCCGGTTTGAAAGTGATTCGCTGATGAGGCCCGACTGCAGTTCGCAGGGGCTCGGTCGTCGAAGTTCGCAGTCTTGGCCGCCGTACCCTTAGCCGTAGGTCCACGCCTCCGGGATAACAAGAACGATAAGGGGAACCCGCAATGATGCGACATCCACATGTCTGGATGGGCCTCCTGTTGTGGTCGGTATTCGGTCAGGCGCACGCCGCCTGGACCGTGAACATGGCGCCAGGGGCGACTGAAGTCAGCAACGCAGTGTTCGACCTGCACATGACCATCTTCTGGATCTGCGTGATCATCGGTCTGGTGGTCTTTGGCGCAATGTTCTGGTCGATGATCATCCACCGTCGTTCCACCGGCCAGCAGCCTGCGCATTTTCACGAGCACACCTGGGTCGAGATCATGTGGACGGTAGTGCCGTTCCTGATCCTGGTGGCCATGGCCATCCCGGCGACCAAGACCCTGATCGATATCTACGACGCCAGCGAATCGGACGTCGACATCCAGGTCACCGGTTACCAGTGGAAGTGGCATTACAAATACCTGGGCCAGGACGTCGAGTTCTTCAGCAACCTGGCCACCCCCGCCGAGCAGATCCACAACAAAGCCCCCAAGGATGAGCACTACCTGCTCGAAGTCGATCAGCCGCTGGTGCTGCCGGTGGGGGCCAAGGTGCGCTTTCTGGTGACCGCCGCCGACGTTATCCATTCCTGGTGGGTGCCGGCCTTTGCGGTCAAGCGTGACGCCATCCCCGGCTTCGTCAACGAAGCCTGGGCCCGGATCGAGAAGCCCGGCATCTACCGCGGCCAATGTACCGAATTGTGCGGCAAGGACCATGGCTTCATGCCGGTGGTGGTCGAGGTCAAGTCCAAGGCCGACTACGACACCTGGCTCGGCGAGCGCAAGGCCGAAGCGGCCAAGCTCAAGGAGCTGACCAGCAAGGAATGGACCCTGCAAGAGCTGGTCGAGCGCGGCGACAAGGTCTACCACACCACCTGCGTGGCCTGTCACCAGGCCGAAGGCCAGGGCCTGCCACCGATGTTCCCGGCGCTCAAGGGATCGAAGATTGCCACCGGGCCGAAGGAAGATCACCTGAGCATCGTCTTCCACGGCAAGCCGGGCACGTCCATGGCCGCCTTCGGCAAGCAGCTCTCGGAAGTCGATATCGCCGCCGTGGTGACCTACGAACGTAACGCCTGGGGCAACAACAAGGGCGACATGGTCACGCCAAAAGACGTGCTGGCGATCAAACAGGCAGAAAGCAAATGAGCCGGGTTGACGCGTATCCGCGCCCCAGCCACCGGACTGCAGGAGACAGGACATGAGCGCAGTGATCGACGACCACAGCCACGGTCATGAGCACGCCCACGGGCCGGCCAAGGGCCTGATGCGCTGGGTGCTGACCACCAACCACAAGGACATCGGCACCATGTACCTGTGGTTCAGTTTCATGATGTTCCTGCTGGGTGGCTCGTTCGCCATGGTCATCCGCGCCGAACTGTTCCAGCCTGGCCTGCAGATCGTCCAGCCGGAATTCTTCAACCAGATGACCACCATGCACGGCCTGGTGATGGTCTTCGGTGCGGTGATGCCGGCCTTCGTCGGCCTGGCCAACTGGATGATCCCGCTGATGATCGGCGCGCCCGACATGGCCCTGCCGCGGATGAACAACTTCAGCTTCTGGCTGTTGCCGGCAGCTTTCCTGCTGCTGGTCTCGACCCTGTTCATGCCCGGCGGCGGGCCGAACTTCGGCTGGACCTTCTACGCCCCCCTATCGACCACCTATGCGCCGGAAAGCGTGACCTTCTTCATCTTCGCCATCCACTTGATGGGCATCAGCTCGATCATGGGCGCGATCAACGTTATCGCTACCATCCTCAACCTGCGTGCCCCGGGCATGACCCTGATGAAAATGCCGCTGTTCGTCTGGACCTGGCTGATCACCGCCTTCCTGCTGATTGCGGTGATGCCGGTGCTGGCGGGTGTAGTGACCATGATGCTGATGGACATCCACTTCGGCACCAGCTTCTTCAGCGCCGCCGGCGGCGGTGACCCGGTGCTGTTCCAGCATGTGTTCTGGTTCTTCGGCCACCCCGAGGTGTACATCATGATCCTGCCGGCCTTCGGCGCGGTCAGCTCGATCATCCCGGCGTTCTCGCGCAAGCCGCTGTTTGGCTACACCTCGATGGTCTACGCCACCGGGGCGATCGCCTTCCTGTCGTTTATCGTCTGGGCCCACCATATGTTCGTGGTCGGCATCCCGGTGGTCGGCGAGTTGTTCTTCATGTATGCCACCATGCTGATCGCGGTGCCCACCGGGGTAAAGGTGTTCAACTGGGTCAGCACCATGTGGGAAGGCTCGCTGACCTTCGAGACACCGATGCTGTTTGCCATCGCCTTCGTCATCCTCTTCACCATCGGTGGCTTTTCCGGGCTGATGCTGGCGATCGCCCCGGCGGACTTCCAGTACCACGACACCTACTTCGTGGTTGCTCACTTCCACTATGTGCTGGTGCCCGGTGCGATCTTCGGCATCTTCGCCTCGGCCTATTACTGGCTGCCGAAGTGGACCGGGCATATGTACGACGAAACCCTGGGCAAGCTGCACTTCTGGTTGTCGTTCGTGGGCATGAACATGGCCTTCTTCCCCATGCACTTCGTGGGCCTGGCCGGCATGCCGCGCAGGATTCCGGACTACAACCTGCAGTTCGCCGACTTCAACATGATCTCGTCAATCGGCGCCTTTACCTTCGGTGCCACGCAGATATTCTTCCTGTTCATCGTCATCAAGTGCATTCGCGGCGGCGCCCCGGCGCCGGCCAAACCCTGGGATGGCGCCGAAGGGCTGGAATGGTCGGTACCGTCACCGGCGCCCTATCACACCTTCCAGACTCCTCCGGAAGTGAAATGAACGGCTCCGGCCCGAGGATGCAGCCATGAGTGAAGGGACCTCGCTCAAACGCCTGGTTTGGCGGCTGATGCTGCTGACCGTGGTGATGTTCGCTTTCGGTTTTGCCTTGGTGCCGATCTACGATGTGATGTGCAAGGCCTTTGGCATCAATGGCAAGACCGGCGGGCAGTACGAAGGCACCCAGGTCAGCGACCCCAACCGTACGGTGAAGGTGCAGTTCATGTCGACCAACGCCAGCGACATGGTCTGGGACTTTTATTCCACCGCCGACCAGATCGACGTCAACCCGGGGGCGGTCAACCAGATGGTGTTCATCGCCCGCAACCCGACCGACAAACCCATGAGCGCCCAGGCCATTCCCAGTATTACTCCGGCCGAGGCGGCGGCGTATTTCCACAAGACCGAATGCTTCTGCTTTACCCAGCAGGTGCTGCAGCCGGGTGAGCGCATCGAAATGCCGGTGCGCTTCATCGTCGACCGCGACCTGCCCAAGGATGTGAAACACCTGACACTGGCTTACACGCTGTTCGATATCACCGCTCGCCACCCGCCGGTTGCACACCTGGCGGACCCGGTTGCACAGGGCGCCCGATAAGGAGAACACCAAGATGGCTTCCCATGAGCACTATTACGTCCCGGCGCAAAGCAAGTGGCCGATCATTGCCACGGTCGGCATGTTCATCACGGTGTTCGGCCTGGGCACCTGGTTCAATGACCTGAAGGCCGGGCGGCCGGAATCCCACGGGCCGTGGATCTTCTTCTTCGGTGCCCTGTGCCTGGCCTACATGCTGTTCGGCTGGTTCGGCGCGGTGGTCAAGGAAAGCCGCGCCGGGCTCTACAGCCCGCAGCTGGACCGCTCGTTCCGCTGGGGCATGTCGTGGTTCATTTTCTCCGAGGTGATGTTCTTCATCGCCTTTTTCGGTGCGCTGTTCTATGTGCGCAACCTGGCCGGGCCCTGGCTCGGTGGCGATGGTGCCAAGGGTGTGACCCACATGCTCTGGCCGAACTTCGAATTCGCCTGGCCGTTGCTCAATACCCCAGACCCGAAACTGTTCCCGCCGCCCAAGGACATCATCGACCCCTGGCACCTGCCGCTGATCAACACCATCCTGCTGGTCAGCTCCAGTGTCACCGTGACCATCGCCCACCATGCCCTGCGCAAGAACCACCGCGGGCCGCTGAAGGCCTGGCTGGCGCTGACCATCCTGCTCGGCCTGGGCTTCCTGGTGCTGCAGGCTTACGAGTATCACGAGGCCTATACCGAACTGGGGCTGACCCTGGGCTCGGGCATCTATGGCGCCACCTTCTTCATGCTCACGGGGTTCCATGGTGCCCACGTGACCATGGGTACCTTGATCCTGTTCGTGATGCTGGTGCGGATCATGCGCGGGCACTTCAACGCCGACAAACACTTCGGTTTCGAGGCGGCCAGCTGGTACTGGCACTTCGTCGATGTGGTCTGGGTGGGGCTGTTTATCTTTGTTTATGTGCTGTAGCCGGGTTCAGAACGGCGCGTGGGACACCAACTGGCCGCTATAGAAACCCCAGGTCACCAGGGCCAGGGTCAAGGCGGCCAGGGTGACGCGAACAGTCAGGGCTTTAAGCAGGCGAGTCGACTGCCCGTCGTCCTTGACCAGAAAGAACAGGCCGCTGAACAGGCTGGCGATGGTCGCCAACAGCATCAGGACAATCGCGGCTTTCAGCATGGCGAAACTCCGGGGGGATGCAGTGATGAGTACAAGTATAGCGACTGACCTTTCGAGGGCCCGGTGACGCGCTTTCGCCCCGGCATCGTGCCGACCCTGGTGGTGCTGTTGCTGCTGCCGGGGTTGATTGCGCTCGGCTGCTGGCAGCTCGGGCGTGCCGAGCAGAAACGCCAGCTGCTGCAGGCCTACGCCGAGCGTAGTGCCGGCGACGCGGTAGGCAGTGCGCAGTTGCTGCAGATCGATGATCCGGCATATCGCCGGGTGCACCTGTATGGCCGTTTTGATGGTCAGCACAGCCTGTTGCTGGATAACCGCATGCGCGATGGCCAGGTCGGCGTCGAGCTGCTGCAACCCTTTCTCGACCAGGCCAGCGGCCTGTGGCTGTTGATCAATCGCGGCTGGTTGCCCTGGCCGGACCGGCGCATACCCGTGCAGTTCAGCACGCCTGATCAGCCTTTGAGCCTGGACGCCTCGGTGTATGTCGCCCCGGGCGCCACCTTTCAATTGCAGGCCGACCCGGCAGGCGGCAGCTGGCCGCGGCTGATCACCGCCATCGACGCCAGCATGCTGTGGCCGCTGTTGGGCCGCGATGGTTTCGCCCACGAATTGCGCCTGGAACCGGGCCCGGCCAGCTACCGGCTGGACTGGCCGGTAGTCGCTCTGGGCCCGGAAAAACACCTGGGTTACGCCGTGCAGTGGTTTGCCCTGGCGTTGGCCCTGGGGCTGCTCTACCTCTATTTCGGCTGGCATAACAACAAGGAGAAACAGCATGGGAGCCGTCACAAGTCCACTCAACATGTCTGAAGGCAAGGTCCCGCGCAGTCGTGCGCGCGGGCGGCTGCAGCTGCTGCTGATCCTGCTGGTGGTACTCGGCCCGATGATCCTTGCCACCAGCATGTACAAACTCAAGTTCTGGGTGCCCGACAGCCGTAGCTACCACGGGGAAATGATCGGCAACGGCCAGACCCGCACCGACCTGGGGGTGAGCGCTGACGAAGGGCGCTGGCAACTGCTGGTGAGTACGCCCAAGGATTGCGCACTGGACTGCCAGCAACTGGTGTACCTGGCCCGGCAGATCCAGATCGGCCTGGGCCGCGATGCCAGCCGCGCCAGCCATGCCCTGGCCGCCGCCCAGCCATTGGCCAGCGACTACCAGGCCAAGCTGGACCGCGAGTACCCGCAACTGCAGCGTTACTCCCTGGACCTGTCGCGCTACGGCGCGGTCAGCCAGGGCAAACAGGATGCCCAGCTGTGGATCATCGACCCGCACGGCAACCTGGTGCTGCGCTACGACGCCAGGGTCAAGGGCAAGGACTTGCTCAACGACCTGCGCCACCTGCTGAAGCTGTCCAACATCGGGTAGGACATCGCCATGGCCAGACCAGGATTTCGCCTCGCCGTCTTCGCCACCCTGCTGGCACTGGTTGTCGTGTTGCTCGGTGCCTATACCCGCCTGACCCACGCCGGCCTGGGTTGCCCGGACTGGCCGGGCTGCTATGGCTTTATCAGCGTGCCCAAGACCGAAGCGCAACTGGCCCACGCCGAGCTGCACTTCCCCGACACTCCGGTGGAGGCGCACAAGGGCCGCAACGAAATGGTCCATCGCTACTTTGCCGGCACCCTGGCGCTGGTGATCACGCTGCTGGCCATGCAGGCCTGGCGCCGTCATGGCCGCGATGGCCAGCCTTATCGCCTGCCCCTGCTGTTGCTCGGCGTGGTGTTCGCCCAGGCGGCCTTCGGCATGTGGACGGTGACCCTCAAGCTCTGGCCGCAGGTGGTTACGGCACATCTATTGGGCGGCTTTGCCACCTTGAGCCTGTTGTTCCTGCTCAGCCTGCGCCTGTCGCGGGCCTTTGCACCCTTGCCCAAGCTGCCTTTGAGCGTGCGCCGGGTGGCGGCGCTGGGCTTGCTGGTGGTGATCGGCCAGATCGCCCTGGGTGGCTGGGTCAGCGCCAACTACGCGGCAGTGGCCTGTATTGACCTGCCGACCTGCCATGGCCAGTGGTGGCCGCAGGCCGATTTTGCCAACGGCTTTCACCTCACCCAGCACATCGGCCCCAATTACCTCGGCGGCCAGCTCGACAGCGATGCGCGCACGGCGATTCACATGAGTCACCGCCTGGGTGCCTTGCTGGTGACCGCAGTCATGCTGACCCTGAGCTGGAAGCTGCATCGCCATGGCTTGAGCAGGCTGGCAGGGTTGGTGCTGGTGGCGCTGGCAGTGCAGGTGACCTTGGGGGTCAGCAACGTGCTGTTCCACCTGCCGCTGGCTGTGGCCGTGGCGCACAACGCCGGTGGCGCCATGTTGTTGCTGAGCATGGTGCTGGTCAATTACCGCATTCGCCTGGTTGCCCAGGCCAAAGTTCGTCGGGTCAGCCAGGGCTGGCGCCTGACCCCGCTGGCTAGCGGCGGAGTCGTTCATTATCTGGGAGATAACTCATGGCGACGCTTCTGAGCGAGCGCAGGCTGCAAGCAGGTTGGCGTGATTACCTGGAGCTGACCAAACCCAAGGTGGTGGTGCTGATGCTGATCACCTCGCTGGTCGGTATGTTCCTCGCCACCCGCGCCGGGGTTCCGTGGACCATCCTGTTGTTCGGCAACCTTGGCATCGCCTGCTGCGCCGGCGGTGCTGCGGTGGTCAACCATGTGGTGGACCGGCGTATCGACGCGCTGATGGCGCGTACGCATAAACGCCCGATTGCCGAAGGCCGAGTGGCACCGGCGGCGGCACTGGCCTTTGCCCTGCTGCTGGCGACAATGGGCATGGCCCTGCTGCTGGTCTTCACCAATGCCCTGACCGCCTGGCTGACCCTGGCCTCGCTGCTCGGCTACGCGGTGATCTACACCGGCTTTCTCAAGCGCGCCACGCCGCAGAACATCGTTATCGGCGGCCTGGCCGGCGCCGCCCCGCCACTGCTGGGCTGGGTGGCAATCAGCGGGCATATCAGCGCCGAGCCATTGCTGCTGGTGCTGATCATCTTCGCCTGGACGCCGCCGCACTTCTGGGCCTTGGCCATTCACCGCAAGGAGGAGTACGCCAAGGCTGATATTCCCATGCTGCCGGTGACCCACGGCGAACACTACACCAAGGTGCATATCCTGCTGTACACCCTGGTTTTGCTGGCGGTCAGCCTGCTGCCCTACGCCATCCACATGAGCGGCCCGTTGTACCTGGCCTGCGCCCTGGCCCTGGGCGGGCGCTTCCTGCAGTGGGCCTGGGTGTTGTACCGTGGCAGTCGGCCGCACGCGGCGATCAAGACCTTCAAGTACTCTATCTGGTACCTGTTGCTGCTGTTCATCGCGCTGCTTGTTGACCACTACCTACTGTTGAACCTATGACTCGAACCCAGAAAACCGTCTTTATTCTCGTTGCCCTGGTCGCCGTGATCCTCGGGCTTACCGTCAACAAGGTGCTCAATGGCCGCAGCGAGGGTAATCCTACCGAGCTGATCGATGCCGGCATCATCCTGCTGCCACAGAGCCGCACCGTGCCTGCCGTGGAGATGACCGACGAGCAGGGTCAGCCAGTGGTGATGGACGAGCTCAAGGGCAAGTGGTCGCTGCTGTTCTTCGGCTACACCTTCTGCCCGGACATTTGCCCGACCACCCTCGCCCAGCTGCGCCAGGTGAAAAGCGAGCTGCCCAAAGAGGCGGTAGACCGATTGCAGGTGGTGCTGGTCAGTGTCGACCCGAACCGCGACACCCCGGCACAGCTGAAGCAGTACCTGGGCTATTTCGACAAGGATTTTCGCGGGGTGACCGGCTCGCTGGAGAACATTCAGAAGCTGGCCAATGCGGTGAGCATTCCGTTCATTCCGGCCGATACCAGCAAGCCGAACTACACGGTTGATCACAGCGGCAACCTGGCACTGCTGGGGCCGGATGGCAAGCAGCGCGGGTTTATCCGGGCGCCGTTCAACAACCAGAAGCTGGTTGCGCAGTTGCCGGGATTGGTTAAGCGCGACTGAAAAGCATCGCTGGCAAGCCAGCTCCCACAAGGTCCGGCTTTGCACCTGAACCTGTGGGAGCTGGCTTGCCAGCGATGAGGGCGATGCGGCTTATCAGAACGCCGGCTTGACCGCGCCCTTGTACTTCTCTTCGATGAACTTCTTCACTTCCGGCGTGTGCAGGGCTGTTACCAGCTTCTTCACAGCGTCCGCGTCCTTGTTGTCTTCGCGGGTCACCAGGATGTTCACGTAAGGCGAATCGCTGCCTTCGATGACCAGCGCATCCTTCTCAGGGTTGAGCTTGGCTTCCAGCGCGTAGTTGGTGTTGATCAGCGCCAGGTCGACCTGGGTCAGCACGCGCGGGATGGTCGCGGCTTCCAGCTCACGGAATTTCAGGTTCTTGCTGTTCTCGGTGATGTCTTTGACGGTCGAGAGGATGTTCTTGTTGTCCTTGAGCTTGATCACACCGGCCTTGTCCAGCAGCAGCAAGGCACGACCGCCGTTGGTGGCATCGTTGGGGATGACCACGGTGGCAGTCGAAGGCAGCTCGTCGAGCTTCTTGTACTTGCTCGAGTAGGCGCCCAGTGGCTCCAGGTGCACGCCGGCAACGCTGACCAGATCAGTGCCCTTGGCCTTGTTGAACTCATCCAGGTACGGCTGGTGCTGGAAGAAGTTGGCGTCCAGGCGTTTCTCGGCGACCTGTACGTTCGGCTGGATGTAGTCGGTGAATACCTTCACCTTCAGCTCCACGCCTTCTTTGGCCAGGGCCGGTTTGACGAACTCGAGGATCTCGGCGTGCGGCACCGGGGTGGCGGCGACGGTCAGGGTCTCGGCCTGGGCCGAGAAAGCCGCGACGGCGGCGACAACAGCAAGCAGCTTTTTCATCAAATCACTCCTTGTGAGGGCCGATCCGGCCCCCGGTGCGTCGGCTAGTGCCGACCCATGGGGTTACTTACGGGAAAAATGCACAACCAGTTTGTCGCCCACGCTCTGCAGGACTTGAACCAGGACCAGCAGCAGAACCACGGTGACCACCATCACATCGGTCTGGAAACGTTGGTAACCGAAGCGGATCGCCAGGTCACCCAGGCCGCCAGCGCCCACTACACCGGCCATGGCGGTGTAGGACACCAGGGTAATGGCAGTGACGGTAATGGCCGCGAAGATGCCCGGGCGGGCCTCGGGCAGCAAGGCGTTCATGATGATCTGGCGGGTAGTGGCGCCCATCGACTGGGTGGCTTCGATGATGCCGCGGTCGACTTCACGCAGCGCTGTTTCCACCAGGCGGGCGAAGAACGGCGTGGCTCCAACCACCAGTGGCGGGATGGCCCCGGCGACGCCCAGCGAGGTGCCGGTGATCAGCACGGTGAAGGGGATCATCACGATCAGCAGGATGATGAACGGCAGCGAGCGCAGGATGTTCACCACCAGCGACAGCAGCGCGTACACGCCCTTCTGCTCGAACAGCTGGCGCGGGCCGCAGAGGAACAGCAGCACGCCCAGCGGCAGGCCGAGCAGCACGGTGAAGAACAGCGAGCCGAACAGCATGATCATGGTGTCGATGGTGGCCAGCCAGATTTCGGCCCAGTCGACGTTGGCAAAGAAACTCAAAGCGTCCATCAACGCAGTACCTCCATATGAACATCAGCCGCAGTGAAGCGGGCAAACGCCGCTTCCATGTCGCCGCCAGTGACGGCCAGGGTCAGCTGCCCATACGGGGTGTCCTTGATACGGTCGATGCGGCCAGCCAGGATGCTGTAGTCCACACCGGTTTCCCGGGCCACAGTGCCCAGCAGCGGCGCGTAGGTCGAGTCACCCTGGAAGGTCAGGCGCACGATGCGCCCTGGCACGTGGGCGAAGTCGTCGCGCTGTTCGCTCTCGTCGATCTGTTCATCTTCCTGGACAAAGCGCTTGGTGGTCGGGTGTTGCGGATGCAGGAACACATCGGCCACCGGGCCCTGCTCGACGATCTGCCCGGCGTCCATTACGGCCACGCGGTCGCAGACCCGGCGGATCACGTCCATTTCATGGGTGATCAGCACGATGGTCAGTTTCAATTCGCGGTTGATCTCGGCCAGCAACTGCAACACCGAAGCGGTGGTTTGCGGGTCAAGGGCGCTGGTGGCTTCGTCACACAGCAAAATCTTCGGTTTGGTAGCCAGGGCGCGGGCGATGCCGACGCGCTGCTTCTGGCCGCCGGAGAGCTGCGCCGGGTACTTTTTCGCGTGATCGGACAGGCCGACGCGGGCCAGCAGTTCGTTGACGCGGGTGTCGATTTCCTTGCGCGACAGCTCGCCGGCCAGGGTCAGTGGCAAGGCCACGTTGTCGGCGACAGTCTTGGAGGCCAGCAGGTTGAAGTGCTGGAAGATCATCCCGACTTGCTGGCGGAATCGGCGCAGATCGTTGGCGTTGAACGCAGTGACGTCTTCGCCGTCGACGATGATCTTGCCGCCGCTCGGCGCTTCCAGGCGGTTGATCAGGCGCAGCAGGGTACTTTTACCGGCACCGGAATGGCCGATCAGCCCGAACACCTGGCCGTCTTCGACGCTCAGGTTGGTCGGGTGCAGTGCGGGAATATCCCTACCGGCTACGCGGTAGGTTTTATGAACATTTTGAAACTCGATCACGTAGCGAACCTTGTGGGGCGCATGGGAATGGGGTCAGCGGTTAGCCGGGCGCGCATTTTAGCCTGTTCGTATAGAGGTTCTTAGCATTTATTTCGCAATTGACCAATGCTACTGGAATAACGCGATCAGTGGTCAATCCGAAGGAACGCCTGCACAAGCCATCAGTCCCTACTGAACAGGGCCCACCGTGGGGTCGAACCGCAGGACTGATTGAGTGAGGAGAGCACACTGATGCCCAGCAAGAAGAACCCGCCCAAGGAAAGCCAACTCGCCGGTACCCAGACCCCCGACCGGGCCAACACCAACGCCAAGCTGCAAAGCCTGGAGGTGTTTCGCAGTGACGCCACCGGCCAGGCCCTGCGCACTAATCAGGGGGTCAAGGTTGCCGACAACCAGAACACCCTCAAGGCTGGCGACCGTGGCCCGTCGCTGCTTGAAGACTTCATCATGCGTGAGAAGATCACGCATTTTGACCACGAGCGCATCCCTGAACGCATCGTGCATGCCCGCGGTACCGGGGCCCATGGTTACTTCCAGGCCTACGAATCTCATGCCGCCTTGACCAAGGCCGGCTTCCTGCAGGACCCGGAGAAAATTACCCCGGTGTTCGTGCGTTTTTCCACCGTTCAGGGCCCACGGGGTTCTGGTGATACCGTGCGTGATGTGCGCGGTTTTGCCGTCAAATTCTTTACCGATGAAGGCAACTTCGACCTGGTGGGCAACAACATGCCGGTGTTCTTCATTCAGGATGCCATCAAGTTTCCCGACTTCGTCCATGCGGTGAAGCCTGAGCCGCACAACGAAATTCCCACCGGAGGCTCGGCCCACGACACTTTCTGGGACTTCGTTTCGCTGGTGCCGGAGTCAGCGCACATGGTGATCTGGGCGATGTCCGACCGCGCCATTCCGAAAAGCCTGCGGACCATGCAGGGTTTCGGTGTGCACACCTTTCGACTGATCAATGCCGAAGGCAAGTCAAGCTTCGTCAAATTCCATTGGAAGCCCAAGGCTGGTGTATGTTCGCTGCTCTGGGACGAAGCGCAGAAGCTGGCGGGTAAAGATACCGACTACCACCGCCGCGACCTCTGGGAAGCGATCGAAACCGGCAATTACCCGGAATGGGAGTTCGGCGTGCAGATCGTTGCTGAAGAAGACGAGCACACGTTCGACTTCGACCTGCTCGACCCGACCAAGATCATCCCCGAAGAGCTGGTGCCGGTTACGCCGCTGGGCAAGATGGTGCTCAACCGCAACCCGGACAATTTCTTTGCCGAAACCGAACAGGTTGCCTTCTGCCCCGGGCATATCGTTCCCGGCATTGATTTTTCCAACGACCCGCTGCTGCAGGGCCGTTTGTTTTCCTACACCGATACCCAGATCAGCCGGCTCGGCGGGCCGAACTTCCACGAGATACCGATCAACCGCCCGCTGGCGCCCAACCACAACGGTCAGCGTGATGCATTGCACCGGACCACCGTGGACAAGGGCCGCACTTCCTATGAACCCAACTCGATCGACGGCGGTTGGCCCAAGGAGACCGCGCCAGCAGCCAGCGATGGTGGCTTCGAGTCGTACCCGGAACGCATCGAAGCGCACAAGGTGCGCCAGCGCAGCCCGTCGTTTGCCGACCACTTCTCCCAGGCACGGCTGTTCTTCCAGAGCATGAGCCCGACCGAGCAGGAACACATCGTCAGTGCCTACAGCTTCGAGCTGGGCAAGGTTGAGCGTGAGTTCATCCGCGCCCGCGAGGTCAACGAGATCCTCGCCAACATCGACCTCAAGCTGGCCGCGCGCGTGGCGGCGAACCTGGGCCTGCCGGCGCCGAAGAAAGGCACGGTGGATGTGCCTGCGCCAAGCCTCAAGGAGTCCCCTGCCCTGAGTCAGATGAACCTACTGGGCGAAGGCATCAAGGGCCGCAAGGTCGCAGTGCTGGTGGCCGATGGGGTGGATGCCGCCAGTGTCGATGGCCTGGTCAAGGCGCTGGAAGCCGAGAGCGCACAGATCAAGGTACTTGGCCCTACTTCGGCGCCGGTCAAGACCGCCCAGGGCAAGCCGTTGGCAGTGGATGCTTCGATGCAAGGCATGCCGTCGGTGGTTTTCGATGCAGTCTGGGTGCCGGGCGGCAAGGCCTCACTGCAGGCCCTGGCGGGTGATGGTGTAGCGGTGCACTTTCTGCTCGAAGCCTACAAGCACCTCAAGCCCATCGGCTTGGCCAGCGAGGCGCAAGCCGTGCTCGACAAACTGGGGCTCAAGGTCGACAGCGGTTTGCTGCTAGGCAACGATGACAAAGCTTACAAGGCCTTCATCACTGCAATCAGCAAGCATCGGGTGTGGGCGCGTGAGGCTGCAGCGAAAGCCATTCCGGCTTGAGGCAGGAACCGGGTGCCCGCCTGGGCACCCTTTTTGTTACGGGCGGCGCGGGATCAACACCGCCTGGGCAGGCTGATTGCGATGAATCTCGTGGCTTTGCTGCAAGGCAAATTCACTGTCGAGTTTTTTCACCCGTTTGCCCAGCAGGGTTTGCAGCCAGGGCGCATCCTGCTTACGCGGAACCTGGAACACCACCTCGCACTGGTAATTGACCACATCGGCGGCGATGTCATCCAGTTGTTTGCGCATTTCGCGAATATTCGTAGTTTTCAATGCAACGACCGTGTTGGGCGCGGTCGGGTCGATCAGTTTGGCGGCCGGGCGGGCTTCGGCGGCCTTCAGGGCAGCCTCGGCTTTATCGAGCTCGGCCTTGCGCGCCTGGGCGATAGCGCCGTTGACACCACCGGTCAGCGCTGGTGCCTTGGGCATCAGCGCGCGGGCGCGGGCCAATGCGGTGGCAGCCGCATTCACATCACCCTTTTGCAGGACGATCTGGCTGCGTTGCAGATAGGCTTCGGCCAGCTGACGCTGGTATTGCTCGATCCGGCTGTCATTTGGCGCTTGGCTTTGCAGGGTAGCGAGTTGATCTTCGGCAGTGGCCAGCTCGCTGCTGGCGATGCTTTGCTCCAGCTGCTGCCAGGCATCAGGCTGGGCAGGCACGGCGGCGTTGTCGGCCGGGGTGCTGGAGCACGCGGCGAGGATCAGCGAAAACGCGGCAAGGAGCAGATAACGGGAGGCGAACGGCTTCATTCCTGCGACTCTCTATTTGCGCAAAAAGCGAGCAAGTCTACACCCAGTCCGCAGACTCGAAAATAACTCTTCAGGACCCTGCGCGTTTTTAATGTCGCAGGGTGCAACCGCCGAGGCTGCACCCCACGCCTTCAGCGCCGGGGCAGTGCCAGGCTTAGCAAGAATAGCACTGCGGCGCAGACCACGATGGACGGCCCGGCCGGGGTGTCCTTGAACCACGATAGCGCTAGCCCTCCGCAAACCGCAGTCACCCCCAGCAGGCTGGCGCCCAGGGCCATCTGTTCCGGCGAGCGAGCGTGACGTTGCGCCGCAGCGGCGGGAATGATCAATAGCGAAGTGATCAGCAGCACGCCGACGATCTTCATCGCCACGGCGATCACTACCGCGATCAGCAGCATCAGCGCCAGGCGCAGCGCGGCGACAGGCAGGCCTTCGACCATGGCCAGTTCTTCATGCACGGTGACCGCCAGCAGCGGGCGCCACAGCACCACCAGCAACAGCAGCACTGCGGCGCTGCCGCCGAGAATCCAGGCCAGATCCCCCGGGCTGATGGCCAGCAGGTCGCCAAACAGGTAGGCCATGAGGTCGATGCGCACATCGTGCATGAAGCTCAGTACCACCAGGCCAAGGGAAAGCGTGCTGGGCGCAAGAATCCCCAGCAGGGTGTCCGAGGCCAGCGGCTGACGCTGTTGCAGGGTCACCAGCAGGATAGCCAGCAACAGACAGCCGACGGTTACCGCCAGGGCCGGGCTGACATCCAGCACAAAGCCCAGGGCGACGCCGAGCAGCGCGGCATGGGACAGGGTGTCGCCAAAATAGGCCATGCGCCGCCAGACCACGAAGGACCCCAGAGGGCCTGCGACCAGTGCCAGAGACAAACCTGCGAGCAGGGCGTAAAGCAGAAAATCAGCCATGCTTGCAGTGATCTCCGTGGACATGGCCGCCTTTGGCCGGGGTAACCACCGAGCCGTGCAGGTCGTGGGCGTGGTCGTGGTGGTGGTGATAGATCGCCAGACTCGGCGCGTTGCTGCCGAACAGCTCAACGAAAGCCGGGTCGCCGCTGACCTGCTCCGGATGGCCGGAACAGCAGACGTGACGGTTCAGGCAGACCACCTGGTCGGTGGTGCTCATGACCAGGTGCAGGTCGTGGGAAACCATCAGCACGCCGCAGCCATGACGGTCGCGCAGGCGGGTAATCAGGCTGTACAGCTCGGACTGGCCGGCGACGTCGACGCCTTGCACCGGTTCGTCGAGTACCAGCAGTTCAGGTTCGCGCAGCAACGCCCGGGCCAGCAATACACGCTGCATCTCACCGCCGGAAATGCCCTGGATCGGGCTGTCGATGACCTGTTCGGCGCCGACTTCCTTCAATGCCGACAGCGCCGCCGCGCGGTCAACGCCGGGTACCAGGCGCAAAAAACGCAGGACCGAAAGCGGCAAGGTGGCATCGACCTGAAGCTTTTGCGGCATGTAGCCGATGCGCAGCCGTGGCTTGCGCCAGACCTTGCCGGTATGCGGCTTGAGCAGGCCCAGCACGGCGCGCACCAAGGTGGTTTTGCCGGCACCATTGGGGCCGATCAGGGTGACGATCTGTCCGGGCTCCACGGCCAGGTCGATGCTGTCGAGTACCGCCTGGCCGGCGAAGCTCACGCCCACCTGTTCGAGGCGAATCAGCGCATTGCTCATCAGGCGCTCCGGCAGTTGCCGCACAGGCCAACCACTTCGACCGTCTGTGCTTCGACACTGAAACCGACCTCTTTGGCGCTGGCGACGATGGCGTCGCTGATGCTGCTTTGCTCAAGCTCGATGGCCACGTGGCATTCGCGGCAGATCAGGAACTGCCCCTGGTGCGCATGCTCGGGGTGACTGCAGCCGATAAAGGCGTTGAGCGAGGCAATGCGGTGCACCAGGCTGTTTTCCAGGAGGAAATCCAGCGCCCGGTACACGGTGGGCGGCGCCGCCCGGCGACCGTCCTGCTCGCTCAGCACGGCAAGGATGTCGTAGGCACCCAGCGGCTTGTGGCTCTGCCATACCAGCTCCAGCACGCGCCGGCGCAAGGCGGTCAGGCGCACACCCTGGCGTGCGCACAGCGCATCGGCCTCGGCCAGGGCGCTGTGCACGCAATGGGAGTGGTCGTGGGGGCGGTTGGCCAGCGGGGTTTTAGGCATGAGCGGCGACGGTTCTGATTGGAGACGTTATTATGTTACCTGTTTCAGCCCCTGTGAGTGGTCATCGTGTCCCGAATTTTTGCCCTTTTTGTCGCTTTTATCGCCACCTTGGCGATGGCCCAGGCACAGGCCGAAGTGCGTGTGCTGACCAGCATCAAGCCCCTGCAACAGATCGCTGCAGCGGTTCAGGACGGCGTCGGCACCCCTGAAGTGCTGCTGCCGCCAGGCGCCTCGCCGCACCATTACGCCCTGCGTCCTTCCGACGTACGGCGCGTGGGTGATGTCGAGTTGCTGTACTGGATCGGCCCGGACATGGAAGGCTTCCTGCCTCGTGTGCTCAAGACCCGCAGCAAGCCAAGCGTCGCCGTGCAGGACCTGCCTGGCCTGCACCTGCGCCACTTTGGCGAAGATAGCCACTCCCACGACGAAGATAGCCACTCCAACGACGAAGATGGCGACGATCATGATCACGATCACCGCCCCGGCAGCCTCGATGCGCACCTGTGGCTGTCGTCGGTCAACGCCCGGGTGATTGCGGCGAAGATGGCGGCTGACCTCAGCGTTGCCGACCCTGCCAACGCGGCGCGCTACCAGAGCAACCTCAAGGCCTTTGGCGAGCGCCTGGATACACTCGACCTGCGCCTGCAAAAGCGTATGGCGGGTATCAGCGGCAAACCGTTTTTTGTCTTCCATGAGGCTTTCGATTACTTCGAATCGGCCTATGGCCTGAAACACACCGGGGTGTTCAGCGTGGCTGCGCAAGTGCAGCCAGGTGCTCAGCACGTGGCGGCGATGCGCAAGCGTCTGCAGGAAGTGGGCAAGACCTGTGTGTTCAGCGAGCCGCCACTGCGGCCACGGCTGGCCGAAACGCTGACGGCGGGGCTGCCGGTGACCCTGGCTGAGCTGGATGCGCTGGGCGGGACCGCGCCAGCCAGTGCCCAGGGCTATGAGCAGTTGCTGGAGACGCTGGGGAATGATCTGGCGGGGTGCCTGGAGAAGTTGTGACGCCCTGATCGCGGGGCAAGCCCGCTCCGACCTATTGTAGGAGCGGGCTTGCCCCGCGATGTTTCACAACGCAAACGGCAAAGCGATTTCCACCTGCTGCCGCGCCGCCAGGCGCACTTCAAAGTCCGCCGGATCGTGAATCAGCACGTCCATCCCGGCAAACGACTCGGCAGCAATCAAGCGCGACAGCCAGAAGCGCACGCAGGCAATGCGCAACATCACCGGCCACAGGTTGGCCTCGGCCGAAGTGAACGGCCGCAGCGCCGCATAAGCCCCCAGCAACGCCCGCGCCCGCGGGCCGTCGATGAGCCCGGCATCATCGCAGCACCAGTCGTTCAGGGTGATCGCCAGGTCGTAGAGCATCGGCCCCGAGCAGGCGTTGTAGAAGTCGATCAGGCCGGTCAGGTGGGTGCCTTCGAACAGCACGTTGTCGCGGAACAGGTCGGCATGCAGGTTGGCCCGGGGCAGCGCCATGATCTGCGCCTTGTGCTCGCCCACCTCGTCCAGGCAAGCCTGCAGCAGCTGGCGTTGTCCGGCGTTCAGGCGCGGCATCAGTTCGGCGCCGGTTTCCAGCATCCAGTCCAGGCCGCGGTCGGTCTTGCGCTCCAGGACCTTGTCACGGGTGGCCAGGTGCAGGTGCCCGAGCAACTCGCCCACCTGCACGCAGTGCTGATTGTTGGCGGTCTTGATGTGTTTGCCCGGCAGCCGTGGCTGCAGCAGCGCAGGCTTGCCGGCCAGCTCTCGCAGGGCCACGCCGTCGTTGCCACGCAAGGCGTACGGTACCGGCAGATCGGCCTCATGCAGCACATCGAGCAGTTCGATGAAGAACGGCAGGTCCTGGATCGGCCCGCGTTCGACCAGCGTCAGCACGTACTCCCCTTGTTCCAGGCTGACAAAGAAGTTGCTGTTCTCGGTACCGGCGGCAATGCCCTGGAAGTCCCGCAGGCGGCCCAGGCCGTACGGCGCCAGAAAGGTTTCCAGCTCAGGCCGGGTCAGGGGGGTGAAGACTGACATGATCAAAAATTGCCCATACGGGCACTTCAGCAGGGAAGTGCCAGGTTGATGTAAAGGGTACGGCTTACCACTCGAAGATTTTCCACGACGGGATCAGCATGTCCGGTTGGTCGGAGCGGATGAAATTGCCCTCCGAACCATCAGCGCGTACCAGGAAGTAAGGTTTGCCGCCTTTCGGGGTCACCTTGATTGCATACAGGAAGCCATTTTGCCGGTATTCCTGGATGGTTTTGTCGCCTTCCGTGCGAATGGTTACATCCGGATCAGCCGATGGCGCGTCGTCCGCTGCCAGGGTGACGACCGGAGTGACTGCCAACAGGCTGAGCAGCAACAGGCGATTTAGTGTACGCATGATAACCTTGTCCCTTTGTCGTCAATGTTCCGGACATTCTAGCGCCGGGCCCGTCGAAAAGGTTGATTCTGCACATGAGCCAAGCTCCCCTCGTCCTGGTGGACGGTTCCTCGTACCTGTACCGCGCCTTTCACGCGCTGCCACCACTGACTACCTCCAAGGGCCTGCCAACCGGCGCGGTCAAGGGCGTGCTGAACATGCTCAAGAGCCTGCGCAAGCAGTATCCGGACAGCCTGTTCGCGGTGGTCTTCGACGCCAAGGGCGGCACCTTCCGCGACGAAATGTTCGCCGAGTACAAGGCCAACCGGCCGAGCATGCCCGACGACCTGCGGGTGCAGATCGAGCCGCTGCACGCCAGCGTGCGTGCCCTGGGCTACCCGCTGCTGTGCGTCGAAGGCGTGGAAGCCGACGACGTTATCGGCACCTTGGCGCGCAGCAGCGCTGCGGCCGGGCGTCCGGTGATCATCTCCACTGGCGACAAGGACATGGCGCAGCTGGTCGACGGCCACATTACGCTGGTCAACACCATGACCGGTAGCGTGCTCGACGTGGCTGGCGTGCACGAGAAATTTGGCGTCGGTCCTGAGCACATCATCGATTTCCTCGCCCTGATGGGCGACAAGGTCGACAACATCCCAGGTGTACCGGGGGTAGGCGAAAAGACTGCGGTGGGCCTGCTGACCGGTATCGGCGGCGGCCTGAGCGACCTTTACCAGAACCTCGACAAGGTTCCGGCCCTGGCCATTCGCGGCGCCAAGACCCTGCCGGCGAAGCTTGAAGAGCACCGTGACGCGGCGTTCCTTTCCTATGAGCTGGCAACCATCAAGATTGACGTGCCACTGGAGGTTGAAGTCGATGCGCTGGTCTGCGGCGAGCCAGACCGTGACGCGCTGCTGGCGCTGTATACGGAGATGGAATTCAAGAGCTGGATCGACGAAGTCCAGCGCGACGCCAAGCGCGCCGGCCAGGAGGTGGTGGTCGAAGCGCCGCAGGAAGTGGTCGAGGCCCAGTACGAAACCATCCTCGACCAGGCCCGATTCGACGCTTGGCTAGAGAAGCTGCGCCAGGCGCCACTGTTCGCTTTCGACACCGAAACCACCGGGCTCGATGCCCAGCAGGCGCAACTGGTCGGCGTGTCGTTCGCGGTCCAGGCCCATGAAGGCGCTTATGTGCCGTTGACCCATTCCTACATGGGCGTGCCCGAGCAGCTCGACCGCGACAGCGTGTTGCTGGCGCTCAAGCCGCTGCTGGAGGACCCGACCAAGGTCAAGGTGGCGCAGAACGCCAAGTACGACATGAACATCCTGGCCCACTGCGCCATCGGTGGCGACATTGCCAACGGTATCCAGATGCAGGGCGTGGCCTACGACACCATGCTCGAGTCCTACGTGCTCGACTCCACCGCCACCCGTCATGACATGGACAGCCTGGCGCTCAAGTACCTGAACCACGCTACCATCGGCTTTACCGACATCGCCGGCAAAGGTGCCAAGCAGTTGACCTTCGACCAGATCACCCTGGAACAGGCCGGCCCCTATGCCGCGGAAGACGCGGACGTCACCCTGCGTCTGCACCAGACCCTGCAGCAGAAGCTTGCGCAGATTCCAAGCCTGCAATCGGTGCTGGCCGACATCGAGATGCCGCTGGTACCGGTACTGGCCAAGATCGAACGCCAGGGCGCGCTGGTCGATGCCAAGCTGCTGGGCGTGCAGAGTATCGAGCTGGGCGAGAAAATGGCCGAGCTGGAACGCCAGGCCTTCGAGATCGCCGGCGAGGAGTTCAACCTCGGTTCGCCCAAGCAACTGGGCGTAATCCTCTACGACAAGCTCGGTATGCCGGTGCTCAACAAGACCGCCAAGGGCCAGGCTTCCACCGCCGAAGCGGTGCTGGCGGAACTGGCCGACATGGACTTCCCGCTGCCCAAGGTGCTGATGCAGTACCGCTCCCTGAGCAAGCTCAAGAGCACGTACACCGATCGCCTGCCAGAGCAGATCAACCCCCGCACCGGGCGTATCCACACCTCCTACCATCAGGCGGTGGCGGCCACCGGGCGCCTGTCGTCCAGCGACCCGAACCTGCAGAACATCCCGATCCGTACCGCCGAAGGCCGGCGTATCCGTCAGGCCTTCGTTGCGGCCCCGGGCTACAAACTGCTGGCGGCGGACTATTCGCAGATCGAGCTGCGGATCATGGCCCATCTGGCCCAGGACGAAGGCTTGCTGCACGCCTTCCGCAACGACCTGGACGTTCACCGTGCCACCGCTGCCGAGGTATTCGGCGTTGAGCTGGAGCAGGTCACTACCGACCAGCGACGTAGCGCCAAGGCCATCAACTTCGGCCTGATCTACGGCATGAGCGCCTTCGGCCTGGCCAAGCAGATCGGCGTCGACCGTAAACAGTCCCAGGCCTACATCGATCGTTACTTCGCCCGCTACCCCGGCGTGCTGGCCTACATGGAGCGCACCCGCGCCCAGGCGGCCGAGCAAGGTTATGTCGAAACCCTGTTTGGCCGGCGCCTGTACTTGCCGGAGATCAACGCCAAGAACCCGGCCCTGCGCAAAGGCGCCGAGCGCACCGCAATCAACGCGCCGATGCAGGGCACGGCGGCCGACATCATCAAGCGCGCCATGGTCGCTGTGGATAACTGGCTGACCGATTCGGGCCTGGATGCCCGGGTAATCCTCCAGGTGCACGATGAACTGGTGCTGGAGGTGCGCGAAGACCTGGTCGAGCAGGTGCGCGAGCAAATTCGTCCACACATGAGCGGGGCTGCCCAGTTGGATGTTCCGTTGCTGGTTGAGGTCGGAGTGGGGGCAAATTGGGACGAAGCGCACTAAAAATGCGCTGAAAATCGGGGAAAAGCTGCGGCATATCGTCGCGGCTTCTGGCCTGGCTAGATGGAATCAGTGCCGGAAATTTCCCATCTATCGCAAATAGTTTTTAAACGTCCGGAACTAAACCGGTGAACCGCGACTCAGAGTAACTGAATGGCTGGTGAAGCCCTTCGATGCTCCTATGTTGTGTTAAGTGTTGGCAGATATCTGGACCCCGCCCTAGCGGTCCGGAAACTTGAACCCCGAACTTCCCCCTCCCCATACGAAGTCCGGGGTTTTTTTTGCCCGGCGTTTGCCGGGCAGCCCTTATTCGGCGGGCTTGTCCGGCAGTTCCATCCAGCGCGCCAGCACCCCGTAGGCCTCTTCCAGGCCCTGACGCTTGGGCGCCGAAAACAGCTGGATCGACACGCTGTCGCCCCAGCCTTTGCGAATTTCCGACTGCACTTTGAGCAGGGTGTTCTTGGCTGCACCGAAGGTCAGCTTGTCAGCCTTGGTCAGCAGGATGTGCATCGGCATGCCCGAGGCGCGCGACCAGTCGAGCAGCATCATGTCGAAGTCGGTCATCGGATGGCGCACATCCATCATCAGGATCAAGCCCTTCAAGGCCTCGCGGCTGCCCAGGTAGGCCTCCAGGTGGCGCTGCCAGTGCTGCTTGAGCGGGATTGGCACCTTGGCATAACCGTAACCCGGCAAGTCGACCAAACGCCGTTCATCGTCCAGACTGAAGAAGTTCAACAGCTGGGTGCGCCCCGGGGTTTTCGAGGTGCGCGCCAGGCTGGCGTGGGTCAGGGTGTTCAGGGCGCTGGACTTGCCGGCGTTGGAACGGCCGGCAAAGGCCACTTCATAGCCCTGGTCGGGCGGACACTGGTCGACCTTGGCAGCACTGATGGCGAATTTGGCCTGTTGGCAGAGGCCGAGGATGGGGTTTTTGACTTGCATGGGATATCCGGTGTGGGCGTTGCCAGAGGCAGGCTCGGCAAGCGGTGTCGTTTCCGTTTCAGTAACGGGAGTATATAATGCCCCAGATTTTGTGTGCGCATTATCCCAGCGTAGGAGGATGTGCACGGGGGCATCGGATTCAAGCTTGCGCATTAGAACGCAGTGCAGCCCCCAACCCTGAAAGGTCGTTCGCATGACGAAATGGCTGCTTGTTGTCGGTGTCTTGATACCGTTATTCAGCGCTCAGGCTACACAGGATCCCGAGGCGTTGTACAACCGCACGTGTGCGGCTTGTCACGCCGGGCAGCTGCCACAGGCACCGAAAGCAGGTGATCGTGCGGCTTGGGAGCCAAGACTGGCGAAGGGTATGGAGATGCTGGTGGTGCATGTCACCCAGGGTTTCAAGGCTATGCCAATGCGTGGATTGTGCATGGACTGCAGTGCCGAGGACTACCAGGCAATCATCCAGTGGATGAGCCAAAGTCCCGATACATAACTCTTTCACCCTTAGCCGTAGTTGGATTAGCTGATGAACAAACTACTCGTGAGTCTGCTGTTGACCTTGGGCATCACCGGTGCAGCCAATGCCGCAGAGCCTATCAAAGGGGATGCCGCTGCTGGTCAGGCCAAAACTGCTGTATGTGGCGCTTGTCACAATCCGGACGGCAACAGCCTGGCGCCGAACTTCCCGAAACTTGCAGGCCAGGGTGAAAAGTACCTGGAAAAGCAATTGCATGACATCAAGTCGGGCAAGCGCACCGTGCTGGAAATGACCGGCATGCTGGCCGCCTTCAGCGACCAGGACCTGGCGGATATCGCCGCTTACTTCTCCAGCCAGAAAGGCAGTGTCGGCGCGGCTGATCCGAAGCTGGTCGAGCGTGGCCGCGCCCTGTTCAACGGCGGCGACGTCGAGAAAGGCCTGCCGGCCTGCACCGGCTGCCACTCGCCTAACGGCGCAGGCATTGCCCTGGCCGGCTTCCCGCACCTGGGTGGCCAGCACTCCAGCTACGTAGCCAAGCAGTTGACCGACTTCCGCGAAGGCAACCGTACCAACGATGGCGACGCCACCACCATGCGCACCATCGCTGCCAAGCTGAGCAACAAGGACATCGAAGCGCTGTCCAGCTACATCCAGGGTCTGCACTGATCCGCGCTTTAACGCTGGGTTAATACTGCGGCGCAAAGATGAAAAGGGTGGCTTCGGCCGCCCTTTTTTGTGCCCGCTGCCGTTACACTAACGAACTCGGGCCTGCCTCGACCTGTCCTGCGACCGGTCGCGCCAAGGCGACTCAATAGACTGCTCAGGAGTAAAGCATGCGTAATCTGATTCTCGGCGCCGCGCTGGTCACCGCCAGCCTCTTCGGCATGACTGCCCAGGCGGCAGAACCGGTACCCTCCGACCGGTATACCGAGCTGCAGAACCCGGTTCCGGTGTCGGTACCTGGCAAGATCGAAGTGGTCGAACTGTTCTGGTATGGCTGCCCGCACTGCTACAGCTTCGAGCCGGTGGTCAATCCATGGGTCGAGAAGCTGCCCGAGGACGTCAATTTCAAGCGGATCCCGGCGATGTTCGGTGGCCCTTGGGATGCCCACGGCCAGATGTTCCTGACCCTCGAAGCCATGGGTGTTGAACACAAGGTTCACGCTGCGGTGTTCGAAGCCATTCAGGTTCAGCGCAAGCACCTGACCAAGCCTGAAGAGATGGCTGACTTCCTCGCCACTCAAGGTGTTGATCGCGACAAGTTCCTCGCCACCTTCAACTCCTTTGCCATCAAGGGCCAAGTGAAGCAGGCCAAAGATCTGGCCCAGAAGTACGGCATCACCGGCGTACCGAGCATGGTTGTCAACGGCAAGTACCGCTTTGACCTGGGCACCGCCAAAGGTCCGCAGGGCGTGCTGAATGTCGCTGACTACCTGATCGCCAAGGAGCGCGCCGCTAAGTAAGCGGCGCCAGCCATGCGCCGCTGGAGAACCGAGCGTGGCGTTGGCCTGCATGATCCGCAGGTCAACGAACATCACTTGCAGGCCAACGGCCTGCCAGAGGATGGCCGGCTGCGGCTGCTCAGTTTCAACATCCAGGTCGGCATCAGCACCGAGCGTTACCGCCATTACCTGACTCGTGGCTGGCAGCACTTGCTGCCGCACACCGGGCGGGCCGGCAACCTGCAGAAAATCGGCGACCTGCTCGCCGATTTCGACCTGGTCGCCTTGCAGGAGGCCGACGGCGGCAGCCTGCGCTCGGGCTACGTCAACCAGGTCGAGCACCTGGCCCAGCTCGGTGCTTTCCCTTACTGGTACCAGCAGCTCAACCGCAACCTCGGTCGTCTGGCCCAGCACAGCAATGGCGTGCTCAGCCGCCTGAAGCCGCAACTGCTCGAAGATCACCCGTTGCCGGGCCCTGCCGGGCGTGGGGCAATCCTGGTGCGTTTCGGCGAGGGTGAAGACGCCCTGGTCGTGGTGATGATGCACCTGGCCCTTGGCTCCAAGACCCGAGCCCGGCAGCTTGCCTACATTCGCGAACTGATCGGCGGCTACCGCCATCAGGTACTGATGGGTGACATGAACACCCATGCCACCGACCTGCTCGAACACTCGCCGCTGCGCGATCTGGGCCTGATCGCGCCCCAGATTCAAGCCACCTTCCCCAGCTGGCGGCCACAGCGCTGCCTTGATCATATTCTGCTCAGCCCGAGCCTGACCCTGGAGCGGGTCGAGGTTCTGGCCCAGCCTATTTCCGATCATCTTCCGGTCGCGGTTGAGATTCGTTTGCCTGATGCCCTTGCTGTGGATACGCTGCCCGCTTTGAGCTAATTGCCATTACCCTCTGCGGACCCAGGCATGACCGACGAAGCCCAGCGCTGGAAAGAGAAATACCTCAAGAGTATCGAGCAGCAAGAGAAGCTGGAGCGCCGTTGGGAGGCCCGTCTCGACCTGTTGCGCCGTGGTCTTGTGCGCAGCACGCTGGCCGCTGAAGGCAGCGACCGCGCGGTGGACCAGTGCATGAAGGAAATGCGCGAGGTGATCCGCACCGACAACATGGACGCCGCCCTCGCCGGCTTGATCCCGCGCCTGGAAAAGGCCGTGCTCGATTCCGAGCAGCGCCGGGAAACCCGTATCGCTCAGGTCACCACTGCCCTCGCCTCGCTGGTCAGCCAGTTGCAGACCCTGCCCTTGCCCAGCGACGTCAGCCGACCGCTGAAAAAATTCGCCAAGCAGGTCGAGGCCCGCGCCAGCCAATCCCGGGAAATGCCCCTGCTGCTGGGCGAGTTGAGCGGCTTGCAGGGCCAAGCACTGCTGGCGCTGGAGCGGCCTGAAGAGGCGCATCGGCCCGGCTTGCTGCAGCGTTTGTTCGGAAACCGCGAAGCCGAAGCAGAAGCCGAAGCCTTGCAACCGGCGCTCGCAGGAACAGCAGTGGCTGTACCTGAGGCCAGAGAGCAGCTTGCGCCGATGCCGCAAGCTGTTGTGGAAACTGCACCGCAAGAGCCCGTCGATATCGATGAGTTGCAGCCCTTGTCGGCTGCTCAAGCGCTTGTGCCCGAGGCGTTCGAGCCCGCAACGGTCGAGGCTGAAGCTAACGAAGAGCCACCGCTTACGGCTGCGCCCGAGCCCGAGCCCGAGCCTGAGCCTGAGCCTGAGCCAGTTCTAGAGCTGCCAACAGAGCCCGAACCCGAACTGCCAGCGCCGGTCGAGTCCATCATTTTGGACAGTGAGCAGGATGTATTGGCGCTACTCGAACATAGCCCGGACGATCCACCCGCTCACCAGCCAGAAGCCGAGGCCGTCGACGATGAGGACGCCCAGTACGCCCTGCCCGATGGCACCGAGCCCACTTACAGCTCGGTCGCAACTCATATTGAAGAGACTCTGCTTGGCTTGCTCGACGACCTGACCCTGCCCGAACGCCACAAGGCCCAGGCGCAATCCATGCGCGAGCGCCTGGAGCACGGCCTGAACTGGTATGAGCTGCTGCCGGTGCTGGATGATCTGGCAGTGCTGATGCTGGCGATCAACGACAGTGGCCAGCACGAATTCGAAGCCTACCTGCAGCAACTCAACGAACGCCTGGAGTCATTCCAGAGCCACCTGCACGAAGCCAGCGAAGGCCATGCCGACAATACCTCGGCAGCGCGCGACCTCGACAGCCAGCTGCGTGAGCAAGTCGATGGCCTGCAAAGCAGTGTGCAGGGCGCAGCCGACTTGGGCAGTCTCAAAAACATCCTCGAAAACCGCCTCGAAGGCTTGCTCGGTACCATGGACGAGCACCAGCAACAGCGCGATCAGCGCGAGCAAGAGATGGCCAGTCGCCTGCATGGCTTGGCCGAACGGGTGGCAAGCATGGAGCAGGAAGCCCTGGGCTATCGCGAGCACCTTGAGGAGCAGCGTCAGAAAGCCCTGATCGACCCCCTCACCGGCCTACCCAACCGCGCCGCCTGGTCGGAGCGGGTCGATCAGGAAGTGCTGGAGTGGCAAGAAAGCGGTGGCCACCTGCTAATGGCGATCCTCGATCTTGACCATTTCAAGCGTATCAACGACAGCTATGGCCACCTGGCTGGCGACAAGGTGCTGAAGATTGTCGCCAGCGTCCTGCGCAAGCGCCTGCGCAGCCGTGATTTCATCGCCCGCTTTGGTGGTGAGGAGTTCGTCTTGCTGATTCCGCAAACCTCGCTGCCTGCTGGCTGCCAACTGGCGGAAACCTTGCGCGCAGCCATTGAAGCCTGCCCGTTCCACTTCAAGGGCGAGCGGGTGACCATCACCTTGTCGATCGGTATCAGCGCATTTCGCAGCGGTGAGCGCAGCGAGGTGGTGCTCAAGCGGGCGGACGAGGCGCTGTACCGGGCGAAACATCTTGGTCGAAATCGTGTCGAACAGGGCTGAGTGGCAACATTGGGGATACGGTAAGCTTACGCTTTGCAGACTCTCATCACAGTGCCCTCTCCATGAAAGCGTTTTTCACCGCCCTCCTGCTGCTGACCCTGGCAGGTTGCGCCACTGGCCTGCGGATCGATCGCAGCCACACCTCCGCCAACCAGGACGAACGGATCCAGTTCGTCGTCCTGCATTACACCAACGCGTCGCTGGAGCGTTCCCTGGCCTTGCTGACCCACGGTGAAGTCAGCAGTCATTACCTGATTGGCGATTCACCGGCGACCGTCTATCAACTGGTCGACGAGGGCCGCCGTGCCTGGCATGCCGGCGACAGCCAGTGGGATGGCCGCACCTGGCTCAATTCCACCTCCATCGGTATCGAGATCGTCAATCCGGGTTTTACCGACACGCCAACCGGGCGGGTCTGGCAGCCGTACACCGAGGCACAGATCGAAGCGCTGATCGTCCTGCTCAAGGACATCGTCAAGCGCAACAACATCAAACCCCGCTACATCATCGGCCACAGCGATATCGCGCCGCTGCGCAAACTCGACCCGGGTCCGATGTTCCCCTGGAAGCGCCTGGCAGACGCGGGGCTTGGGGTCTGGCCGAACGCACAGGCCGTGGCCCGGCAGCAGGCGTACTTCAATGTCAATCCGCCGAGCATCACCTGGTATCAGCAGCAGTTGAAGCGCTTTGGCTATGCCATCGAGCAGACCGGCGAATACGACGTCAGCACCAAGCACGTGTTGGCAGCCTTCCAGATGCGCTTCCGCCCCCAGCGTTTCGATGGTGTGCCGGATGCACAAACAGCGGCGATGTTGCAGGTGCTCAACAGCAGTCGTTAACCGGCACCGCCCAACGGGCAGGCTGACTTGGCTGGCAGTTGCTATACCTCTTGGTATTCAACTGGATGCTTATTGATGTCAGCTGCCCTGTCCGTGCTGCGCCACCTGCTCTATCGTCCCTGGTTATTGGCCATACTCGCGGCTACGGCCAGCGCGATCCTGTTGCTCATGGCCAGCGTTGGCGTGGCCATGCACCAGATACAGCAAAGCGAAATCGAGCAGATGAACGCCAAGGGCGAGCGTTTTCTCGTGCGCCTGGAACAGATATTCGGCCAGTTGCGCGAAGGCGTCGATCAGCTTCAGGCCCAGCCTTTGCGGGGCTGCGACGCCAATATGCTAGCGGCCTTGCAGCAGGTCGGCTTCAGCTACCGTTTCGTTTATGAAGCCGCCTACGTCGATGGCACTATCGCTTGTTCCAACCGCATCGGCGAGCGCACCATCAATCCGTTACGCCCTGCCGATATCCAGGGCCCTACCTACAGCTACTGGCTCAACACCACCACTGAACCCGATGACAACCTGGCGGCGTTGATGCTTGGCCGTGGCAAATTTCTCGTCGCCACTTCCCGTGGGCACCTGACCGATGTGGTCGACCTGCCGCCGGAGGGCAGCTTGCTAGTGGTGCTGGACAACGGTGCACGTGCAGTTCCGGTACTTGGCCCGCCGCAAGTATGGCCGCCGTCAACCGACTGGCCGCCGGCCTCCAACGATTCCCTGCTGGAGCTGTCGGACCGGCTTATCTACCGTATGCCGACCAAGTCGCCGGACTATCAGCTTGTGCTGATCGCCCCGCGGGCCAGCTTGCCGTTGAAGATGAACGGCATTCTCTGGCTACTGTTCCCAGGCAGCCTGGTGCTGGCTTGGTGCATTGGCTGGTTGGTGCTGCAGCTGGTTCGCCAGCGTCGCTCGATGAGCTCGGAGCTGCAGGGCGCCTTGCGCCGGGGGGAGTTGCAAGTGCTCTACCAGCCGATCTTCGAACTCACCAGCCGCCGCTGCGTGGGGGCTGAAGCCCTGGTACGCTGGCGACGGCCGGATGGCACGCTGACCAGCCCGGACTTGTTCATCCCGCTGGCGGAGAACACGGGGCAGATCCGTCAGATTACCGACTTCGTCCTGCAGCGAGTGCTGGAGCAATTGGGCCAGTTGCTGCGCGCCAATCGCCAGCTGTACATCTCGGTAAATCTTGCCGCTTGCGATGTCATGGTGCCGAGAATCGGTCGGGTAGCCGCGAGGTTGCTGGCTTTGCACCATGTGGCGGCCAGCCAGATTGCCTTCGAGGTCACCGAGCGCGGGCTGATTGATGTAGTGGTGGCCCGGGATAACCTGCAAGCCTTGCGGGCGGTGGGGCATCAGGTGTTGATCGATGATTTCGGCACCGGCTATTGCAGCCTGGCCTACCTGCAAACCCTGCCGGTCGATTGCCTGAAGATCGACAAGGCCTTTATCGATGCATTGGGCCATGACGCGGCCAGCAGCGGGGTGGCGCCGCACATCATCCGCATGGCCCACGCCCTGCAGTTGCGGGTGATTGCCGAGGGTATCGAGTACGAAGACCAAGCCTTGCTGCTGAACAGTGAAGGGGTCAATTACGGCCAGGGCTGGCTGTTCGCTCATCCGCTCAACGCCCGCCAGTTCATCGAGCTGATCACCCGCGGCCGGCGTCTCGGGCCTCGTCGCATCGACGATGAAGCCTGAGCCGCAGGTGAATCAGACCGGCAAGGCCATATAGAACTGGGTGCCCTGGCCTGGCCGCGAATACACCCCCATGCGCCCGCCGTGCAGCTGGACGATCTCCTTGCACAGCGCCAGGCCCAGGCCTGCACCGCCCTTTTTGCGCCCGACCTGGACGAAAGGCTCGAAGATCCTGCCCTGCTGGCCGTAGGCGATGCCCTCACCGTTGTCTTCGATGCTGATGATCACCCGCTCGGCGTGACGGCGTGCATGCAGACGGATGCGCCCGGCATTCGGCGTATGGCGCACGGCGTTGTCGAGCAGGTTGTCCATGACCCGGTCCAGCTGCGCGGGGTCGGCCTGGATGCGCGGCAGGGGCGCAGTGAGTTCGACCTGCAACTCGATCTGCTTGTCGTTGGCCGCAGCAGCAAAACGCTCGCAGGCACGGCCCAGCAGTTCGTCGATGGCACAAGGGGTGAGTTCGAGCTTTTGCAGGCCGCTCTGGTAACGGGAGAAGTTCAGCAGGTCATTGATCAGCTGGTTCAGGCGCTGCATCTCTTCGCCGATGGTGTCGGACAGGTCCGCCTCCCGCGAATCAGGGGCAAAGCTCAGGCGCTCACGCAGCAGGCCGAAAGCCATGTGCATGCCGGTCACCGGCGTGCGCAGCTCATGGGAGGCACGCAGGACGAATTCACTGCGTACCCGTTCGAATGCGCGTTGTTCGGTGACATCGTGCAGCACCATCACCGCGCCGAGGATTTGCCCTTGTGGATGGCATACCGGTGTCAGGCTGTAGGAAAGCAGCCGGGATTCTTCATCTATTTCCAGGCTGAGATCATCGGGCACCCGGTCCAGGGTGCCGCCGCGCAGCACCAGGCGCAGTTGTTCGTCCAGCTCCGGGCGCTGCAGGGCATCGCCAAGCCCGGTGCCCAGGCGTGCATCTTCCCAGCCCAGCTGGCGTTGGGCGACCGGGTTGAGGTGCTCCAGATGGCCCTGGCGATCGATGATCAGCAAGCCGTCGTCGATGCTGTCGAGCACCGCTTGCAGACGCTGCTGGCCGGCCAGTACTTCGTCGATGTTGGTTGCTTGATGCTTGCGCAAGGCTTCGGCCATCAGGCCAAAGCGGCGGGTCAGCTGGTTCAGCTCCAGGGCGTGGGCGACCGGCAAGGTCACCTCGAAGTTGCCTTGGCCGATCTGGTCGGCGGCCTTGGCCAGTGCTTCGATCGGCTGGCCGACGCGGCGGGCGATGCCATGGGCTGTAACAAAACCGAGAATCAATACTGTCAGGCCAACCAGGCCGAGCAAGCCGCCAATCAGCAGGGCGCGGTCATGGGCTTTCTGCTCGCTTTCGTTGATGTGCTGCAAGGCGCGTTTATGCGATTCGACCAGATCGGCACGCAGTACGTTGAAGGCGTGGCCCAACGGTTGGTCCGCGCCCAGACTCTTGGAAGGCGAGCTACTGCTACGGTAGGCCTGGAGGAAGGCCTGGTAATCGATACTGGCTTTGGCAAAGCCCTGATCGCCAGGGCTGTCGTCGTCATGGTTGATGCCTTCGTCCAGCAGTTGCTGGAACTGCCTTTGCAGCCCTTCGAGGGCTGGTTTGTCCTGGGAGTCATCCAGCAGCAGGGTCAGTTGCTCGCCCAGGTTCTGCCGTAGCTTCAGGCCCAGGTCGAGGGTCACCGAGTTTTCCCGCACCAGCGCCTGTTGCGCGTTGGCCATCTGCAGCACGCTGACCAGGCCCAGCAGCAAGCCGAACAGCGCGACAGTGATCAGCGCTGAAATGCTGAGGAAAAGCCGCGTGCGCAGCTTCATCGCCAGTTTCACAGGTTGTACTGCTTGCGTTTGCGGTACAGGGTCGAGGCATCAATACCGAGGGTCTTGGCGGCCTGGTCGAGGGTTTCACTGGTGGCCAGTACCGCACCGATATGGGCGCGTTCCAGTTCATCCAGGCTCAGCGCCGCGCCAATGCGCGGGGCATTGCTGGCCGGTTGTTCGGCCATGCCCAGGTGGCTGATCTCGACGCGCTCCTGGGCACAGATGATGCTCGCCCGTTCGACCACGTTGCGCAGCTCGCGGATATTGCCTGGCCAGCGGTAATTGAGCAGCGCGGCGCGCGCTTCGTCGCTGAACGCGCGTGCCGGTCGCGAGTATTCCTTGACGAAGCGGGCGAGGAAACGATCGGCCAGGGTGAGAATGTCTTCGCTGCGCTCGCGCAATGGCGGCAGGTGCAGGGTGATGACATTCAGACGGTACAGCAGGTCTTCCCGGAAGCGTCCTTCGCGGACCATGTCCTCAAGGTTGAGGTTGGTCGCGGCCAGAATCCGCACATCGGCACGGCGGGTCACCGGGTCGCCGACCCGCTCGTATTCCTTGTCCTGGATAAAGCGCAGCAGCTTGGGTTGCAGGGTCAGCGGGAAATCGCCGATCTCGTCGAGGAACAACGTACCGCCGTCAGCCTGGTTAACCCGGCCCAGGGTACTTTCGCTGGCACCGGTAAAGGCACCGCGGCTGTGGCCGAACAGCTCGCTTTCCATCAGCTCGGCGGTCAACGACGGGCAGTTGATGGTCACGCAGGCTTTGCGCGCACGCTTGCTCCAGCCGTGAATGGCGCGGGCCAGTTCACCTTTACCGGTACCGGACTCACCGAGAATGAGGATGTTGGCGTCGGTGGTGGCGACCTGGCGGGCAGTTTCCAGCACTACCATCATCGCCGGGCTGTGCGAGTCGAGGCCGTCCTTGGGTTTGCGGACTTCGCCTTCCAGTGCTTCCAGGCGTGCCGACAGCTGACGGACTTCCAGTTGCTTGGCAGTGGCCAGGCGCAACTGGTCCGGGCTGCAGGGCTTCACCAGGTAATCGGCGGCACCGGCCTGGATTGCATCAACCGCGGTGTCGACCGCCGAATGCGCAGTGACGATCACCACGCGCATCCACGGCGCCTGGATACGCATCTGCGCCAGTACATCCAGACCGTTGTCCTCGCCCAGGCGCAGGTCGAGGAAACACAGGTCGAAGACTTGTCGTTGCAGCAGGGTTTCGGCCTGCGCCGCACTGTTGGCGGTGGCCACACTGTAGCCTTCATCTTCGAGACAGTAGCGGAAGGTTCGCAGGATGGCGGACTCATCGTCGACCAGCAGAATACGGCCTTGATGTTCCTGGGCTGGCTCCATTTCCTACGCTCCTTTGAGAATGATCTAGGTTAGTGTCGGAAAAATCGGGCAAGTTGCATGGTTCATTCTGATTCATTCCGCTGTCTGCATGGTAGCCGTTCGCCCAGCACTTATCTAACCCACTGAAAAGTCAGCGGTTGTTTACCCGCAAGGAACTGGCACGGGCTCTGCGAAGACAAAAGACTCTGACCCATCGGAGGCTTTGTCATGTCCGCGCCCTATCCGTTGGCAGTCGCTACTGCCCTGTTCCTGCTGCTGCCGATGGCCAGCAGCGCCGCCGAATCGCCTTCTTCCAGCGTGCAGCAGGCCCGCCAGGAAGGCGCCTTGCAAACTGCATTGGCGCTCAACCGCTTGCTCAACCCGTTCAAGATCGAGGTCAAGGTCCAGGGCAGCACGGCGCATTTGCAGGGTGAGGTGGAAAACGAGGTCGAGCGTCAGCTGGCCGAACGTATTGCCCTGGCGACCCGCGGCATCGAGGCGGTGCAGAACGACCTGCAGCTAAATGCCGAACTGGTCGAACAACCGCTGGAGCTGCGCGCCTATGCCCAGCGCCTGGAGGACGCGACCCTCGCCTCCATTATTCGCGCGCGCCTGCTGTGGAGCACTCATACCCAGGCAGCCCCTATAGAAGTAGACAGCCGTGAAGGTGTGGTCACCCTGCGCGGCCAAGTCAGCAGCGCCGAAGCCAAGGAGCTGGCGGGCGTACTGGCAAGCTCCACCGAGGGCGTTTACCTGGTCAACAACCTGATCAGCCTGGGTGCCGCGGATATGGCCAGGTTGCGCGAAGAGCGCCAGGAGCTGGTTGCCGATCCGCAGCTCAGCGACGCCTGGATCAACGACAAGGTGCAGACCAGTTTCATGTACAGCCGCAACCTCGATGGCCCGAACATCAAGGTGGCGACCCAGGATGGCGTGGTGCGCTTGTCTGGCGAGGTGGTCAGCAGCGAGCAGAAGACCATTGCCGTCGAGGTCGCCCGGCAGATTCGCGGCGTTCGCGGGGTCGATGCCGACATGCTCAAGGTGGCGAGCAAGGTCCCGGGCTGATCATGCAAAACGCACGAGCGCCTGCGCCCGATCGTGCAGGATACGTTTCGGTCGGGATCCAAATATATGGATAACATATTGATTTTTAACGATAAAAAATTGTTTTAAAGGCTGGCATGCAGGCTGCAATGACTACATCAAGTCAACAGTAAACGCAGCAGGAGGAGCACGGCATGAACCGCTACCCCGCCACCCTAGTGCAGGTTTCTTCGCTTCAGCTGCGCCAAGGCCTGTTTTTCAGCCTGGCGCTGTTGCTGACCCTGATTGCCGGTCAGCTCTATAACAGCTGGGAAACCGCGCACAGTGCCGAGCAGCTGGCTGCCCAGGCAGCGCTGGTGGCGCAGGTTCAGGCGCAACGCTCCATTGCACCGCTGCAGGCCCGGGTCGCACTGTCTACGCCAGTGACCACTCCAGCCGTTGTTGATAACGCTGCACCCCGTGATCGCTGGGTGTTTTAAGCGAACACCCAAGGACCTCTTCTAAAAACGGTAAGGAGAATCACCATGTTGAGTTGGGCCATCACCTTCCTGATTATCGCCATTGTCGCTGCCGTGCTGGGCTTCGGTGGTATTGCCGGCGCCGCTACCGGTATCGCGAAGATTCTGTTCATTATCTTCCTGGTGCTATTCGTGGTGTCCTTCTTCTTTGGTCGCCGCGGTAGGGGCTGAGTATGAGCACAACGCTAGGCAGAGCCCTGGTTGCCGCCCTGATCATGGGCGGCAGCGCAGTGGCAATGGCGGCCAATGACGGCCAGGTCCGGGCCAATCAGGTTCTTGGCTCGGACCCTGAATACCGGGAAACCTGGCAGGACGTGGTCAAAAATGAAGAGCGCTTGCCCGAATGGGTCCTCAACCTGAGCGGTACCTCCGAGCAACAGATGTCGGCGGTTGAGGAAGATGGCGACAAGTATCTGGTCGGACCGTTGTGCGAGTCCGAGCAGAAATGCCTGAACAAGCGCCTGATCGTTGCCTTCAGTTGGGACAAGGACGAAGCCTACGGGATGCTGGTTGAAGTACCCGAAGGGTTGCCGTCCGACAAGTCGCCCACACGCCACGCCGACTACCGATGGCTGGGCAAGCCGGACGAAGGCATGCAGGCCCTGCTCAAGGAGCAACTCAAGCGGGATCCGAACTGGTACTGAGGTGTTGCTCACACATCAGTACATATATAGAAGCTGAACCTTTTTCCATTTCAGGCTTCTATGCTGCGCCACCCGAGGAAGGCAGGCGCATGACCAGGGGGCCGGGCTGCTCTGATTGTTTCAGGATCGGAGGGGCCTAGGGGTACAGGGAGTACCTCCGATGAGGGCCGGGTCAGGTGCAGCGGTAGCGGAAGTTCCGGGTCGGGTAACTGCCTTCAGGCAGAGGTGCCCGACCGGGCTTCCGTAGCGCTCTTTGAGGCAATCGCCTTTTCCTCGCAGTAAATTCGTTTTTCCTACCGAAGCAGTCGACGCATATTTTTGCCCGACCGTACATCGATATTTTTTCACCCCGCCGCCCTACCAAAGTCGAAGCAATTTCACCCATTCGGATTGTCGAACAAAGGCCTTTGCCTTGCAGGTGGATACCTCTATATCTGCCGGATTATGGCGCTTTGGCCATCGTCGGAATTCCGAACGGTAGGCGAATAACCCATTGTGACGTACGATTTGGCCGATAAACCTCATGCCGATTCGGCATAGGGTAGTCGTTTACGGCATTAGACGGAGCCCCCCCACGTCGGAATAGTTGCGCCTTTTTTCGCTGGCCTGAGCGTTCCTACGCTCGCTTGCGGTGACCTTTTACGATGTCATCGGCAGATAACAAAAACGATACGGATCGCTGGCAACAGCTCTGGGTCGCGGTTATCAGCCTGGTGGCCGTTTCCACTTGAAGAAAGGTAACGACATGAAGAAGGCAAAGCTAAGCCTCGCCTGGCAGATCCTCATCGGTCTGGTACTGGGGATTGCAATCGGCGCTTTACTGAACCATTTCAGTGCAGAAAAGGCATGGTGGATCAGCAACGTCCTGCAGCCTGCAGGTGACATCTTCATTCGCCTGATCAAGATGATCGTCATCCCGATCGTGATTTCGTCGCTGATCGTGGGTATCGCCGGGGTTGGCGATGCGAAAAAACTCGGCAGTATCGGCCTCAAGACCATCATCTACTTCGAGGTGGTGACCACCATCGCCATCGTCGTCGGCCTGGTGCTGGCCAACCTGTTCCACCCGGGTGCCGGCATCGACATGAGCACCCTGGGTACCGTCGACATCTCCAAGTACCAGGCCACGGCGGCCGAGGTTCAGCATGAGCATGCGTTCATCGAGACCATCCTCAACCTGATCCCGTCGAACATCTTCGCAGCGCTGATGCGCGGTGAGATGCTGCCGATCATCTTCTTCTCGGTGCTGTTCGGCCTGGGCCTGTCGAGCCTGCAGGCAGACATCCGCGACCCGCTGGTGAAAACCTTCCAGGGCGTCTCCGAAGCCATGTTCAAGGTCACTCACATGATCATGAACTACGCGCCAATCGGTGTGTTCGCGCTGATCGCGGTGACCGTCGCCAACTTCGGCTTCGCCTCGCTGCTGCCGCTGGCCAAGCTGGTGTTGCTGGTGTACTTCGCCATCGCCTTCTTCGCCTTCATGGTCCTTGGCCTGATCGCCCGCCTGTTCGGCTTCTCGGTGATCAAGCTGATGCGCATCTTCAAGGACGAACTGGTCCTGGCCTACTCCACCGCCAGCTCCGAGACCGTGCTGCCGCGCGTGATCGAGAAGATGGAAGCCTACGGTGCGCCGAAAGCCATCTGCAGCTTCGTGGTGCCGACCGGCTACTCGTTCAACCTTGACGGTTCGACCCTGTACCAGAGCATCGCGGCGATCTTCATCGCCCAGCTGTATGGCATCGACCTGTCGTTGAGCCAGCAGTTGCTGCTGGTGCTGACCCTGATGGTCACTTCCAAAGGCATCGCCGGTGTACCGGGCGTGTCCTTCGTGGTCCTGCTGGCCACCCTGGGCAGCGTTGGTATCCCGCTGGAAGGCCTGGCCTTCATCGCCGGTGTCGACCGCATCATGGACATGGCCCGTACTGCCCTGAACGTGATCGGCAACGCCCTGGCGGTACTGGTTATCGCTCGTTGGGAAGGCATGTACGACGATGCCAAGGGCCAGCGCTACTGGAACTCGCTGCCGCACTGGCGCAGCAAGGAAGCCGTACCGGCTGGCAAGCCTGCCAGCAAGTAAGCGCTAACCGGCTGCACGAAAAGCCCCGACCTGGTCGGGGCTTTTTTGTTGACCCTATCGCGGGTCAAGCCCGCCCCTGCAGTGTGGGAGCGGGCTTGACCCGCGATGGAGACGGTGCCTGAGTCGACGTTTATGGCGCGAAGCCAACCCGGCCCGCTATCATTTGCGCCATCTTTGGGGGGGAACAACGGATGCTCAACGGCCTTTGGCTTGGTTTTTTCTTGGTCGCCGCCGTCTCGGCGCTGACACAATGGTTGGTGGGCGGTAACGCCGGGATCTTCGCGGCAATGGTCGAAAGCATCTTTGCCATGGCCAAGCTCTCGGTCGAGGTCATGGTCCTGCTGTTCGGCACCCTGACCCTGTGGCTGGGCTTTTTGAAGATTGCCGAAAAGGCCGGCGTGGTCGAGTGGCTGGCCAAGGTTCTCGGCCCGTTGTTCGCCCGGCTGATGCCGGAAGTCCCGCCCGGCCATCCGGCCCTGGGCCTGATTACCCTCAACTTCGCCGCCAACGGCCTGGGCCTGGACAACGCCGCTACGCCCATCGGCCTCAAGGCCATGCGCGCACTGCAGGAACTCAACCCCAGCTCCACGACCGCCAGCAACGCGCAGATCCTCTTCCTGGTGCTCAATGCTTCCTCGCTGACCCTGCTGCCGGTGACCATCTTCATGTACCGCGCCCAGCAAGGGGCAATGGACCCGACCCTGGTGTTCCTGCCGATCCTGCTCGCCACCAGCGCCTCGACCCTGGTCGGCCTGTTGTCGGTGGCGGTGATGCAGCGACTTCGGCTATGGGACCCGGTGGTGCTGGCTTACCTGATCCCGGGCGCCCTGCTGCTGGGCGGATTCATGGCCTTTCTCGGCACCCTGTCGGCCACGGCGCTGGCGAGCCTGTCATCGATTCTCGGCAACCTGACGTTGTTCGGCCTGATCATCCTGTTTTTGGTGATCGGTGCGCTGAAGCGGGTGAAGGTCTATGAAACCTTCGTGGAAGGCGCCAAGGAGGGCTTTGACGTCGCCAAGAGCCTGTTGCCCTATCTGGTTGCCATGCTCTGCGCCGTCGGCGTGCTGCGCGCCTCAGGGGCTCTGGAGCTGGCTCTGGATGGCATCCGTCATGCGGTCGAGTGGCTGGGCTGGGATACCCGCTTTGTCGAAGGCCTGCCCACAGCCCTGGTCAAACCGTTTTCCGGCAGTGCGGCACGGGCGATGCTGATCGAAACCATGCAGACTCACGGCGTGGATAGCTTCCCGGCCCTGGTGGCAGCCACCATCCAGGGCAGCACTGAAACCACCTTCTACGTGCTGGCAGTGTACTTCGGCGCCGTCGGCATCCAGCGCGCCCGCCATGCAGTAGGCTGTGCGTTGCTGGCGGAGCTGGCCGGAGTGGTCGCGGCGATCTTCGTCTGCTACTGGTTCTTCGCCTGAAGCTGACCGGCCTGGACTACCGTCCAGTCGACCAGTTGCTTCATCAACTGGTCGCTGGCCGTGCCAAAGCTGCTGACCACCGCTGAAACCTGCTTGTCGCTCACCGGCTGGCGCACCTCAAAGCGCCGGCTGGCGAGGATGCGCTGGCTGCGGCCCTGCACCAGGCGCGCGTCGTAGCGGATCACCACCGCCAGGCCATCGGCGCTGTACTCGCTCTGGAAGGCCTGCAGTTCACCGGCAATTTCATAATCGCTTTGCAGGTTGCTGTCGTCGGCGCTGAGGCGCTGCACCCGGCCGTCACGCTGGAAGGCATCGAGCATGCGATTGCGCAGCAACGTCGGCGCCGGGTCGCTCCAGCGTGCACCCTTGTAGCTGCTGATCAGGTCGCCTTGCGGCACCACGGCGATACGCGGGCTGTTCAGGACATTGCTGGCGATCGGCTTGTTCACCCGCAGCGACCACAACGTGCTGTGCGGCACAGTCCGGGTGCTTTGCGCCGAAGGCAGGCGGTAGATGTCGGCAGGTTCGGCCTGGGGCAGGATCGAGCAGGCGCTGCTCAGGCTCAGCGCAGTGGCCAGGACGAGGTAGCGGCAGGTATGGCTCATGGCTCGAACTCCTTGTTTTTGTCACGGCCCAGCAGGTAGCCGCTGGGGTTGGCTTCCAGGCGCTGGGAGATACCTTTGAGCGAGGTCAGGGTATCGCGCAGCTCGCGGATTGCCGGCGCCAGTTGATTGAAACCCTGGGCGCCGCCGTCGATGGCTTCGCGGTTGTCATTGAGCAGGCTGTTGATGGTCGCGGTGCTTTGCGCCAGCGACTGCATGGCTTGCTCTGCGCTGCCGAACATCTGCTTGCCTTGGTTGCTGAGCAGGCCGTTGGCGTTGCGCATCAGTTCGCTGGTCTGCTCGAGCATGGCCCCGGCCTGTTTGCCGACCTGGGCCAGTTGCTGGATGGCCTCGCGGATGTCGCCACGCTGGTCGTTGAAAGCTCCGGTGGTCTGTTCGAGGTTGTTCAGGGTGTTGCTCAGGCGGGCGACGTTGTCCTGGGAGAACAACGCGTTGGCGTTGTGCACCAGGGCGTTGATGTTGGTCATCAGGTCGCTGCCGTCATCCAGCAAGCGGGCAATCGGCGACGGTGAGGCGATGATCACGGGCAGTTTGCCATCCTTGCCCTTGAGCTCCGGGCTTTGTGGCGTACCACCGCTGAGCTGGATGAACGAGGTGCCGGTGATGCCGGTGAGGGTCAGTTTGGCCTGAGTGTCCTCCTTGATGGGGGTATCGGCGCTCAGGCGCACCTGGGCCAGTACCCGGCGCGGATCACTGGGGTCCAGGCGCAGGCTGGTCACGTCACCGACCTTGATGCCGCTGTACTGCACCGAGCTGCCCCGGGACAAACCGGAGACGGCTTCGTTGAACACCACCTCGTAGTCCTTGAAGGTGCTGTCGACGCTGGACTTGGTCAACCACAGGCCGAACAGCATGGCGCCGGCCACCACCAGTACGGTGACCAGGCCGATCAAAACATGATGTGCACGGGTTTCCATCTCAGAGCTCCTTGGGCGCTGTAGCGGCCTGGTACGCCGCGCGGCCACGCGGGCCATGAAAGTAGTCGTGAATCCAGGCGTCGTCGGTGTCTTCGACCTGGGCAATGGGCCCGGCAACCAGCACCTTTTTCTGCGACAGCACGGCGACGCGATCAGTGATGGTGTAGAGGGTGTCCAGGTCGTGGGTGATCAGGAACACGCTCAGGCCCAGGGCGTCGCGCAGGGTCAGGATGAGCTGGTCGAAGGCCGCCGCGCCAATCGGATCGAGGCCGGCGGTGGGTTCGTCGAGAAACAGGATGTCCGGGTCCAGGGCCAGCGCCCGGGCCAGCGCCGCGCGCTTGATCATCCCGCCTGACAGCGACGACGGATATTTGTCTGCCGCGGAAATCGGCAACCCGGCCAGGGCCAGCTTGACCCCGGCCAGGTGCTCGGCATCTGCGCGGCTCAGGCCCGCGTGCTCGATCAGCGGCAAGGCGACGTTTTCGGTGACGGTCAGTGACGAGAACAACGCGCCCTTCTGGAACAGCACGCCGAATCGCCGCTCGACCAGTGAACGCTGCTCGTCGCTGGCGTTGCTCAGGTCCTGGCCGAACACCCGCACCTGGCCTTCGTTGGGCCGGCGCAGGCCGACGATACTGCGCAGCAACACCGACTTGCCGCTGCCCGAGCCGCCGACCACCGCGAGGATTTCGCCGCGGTTCAGGTCCAGGTCGAGTTGCTCGTGCACGCTCTGGGTGCCGAAGCGGTTGCAGATGCCCCGGGCTTCGATCACCGTCCCGCGAGCGTTGCCGTTGGCCTCTTTCACCAGCCCATCTCCATGAAAAACAGTGCCGCCACGGCATCCAGAACGATCACCACGAAGATCGACTGCACCACGCTGGAGGTGGTGTGGGCGCCGACCGATTCGGCGCTGCCGCTGACCTTGAAGCCTTCCAGGCAGCCGATGGCAGCGATCAGGAAGGCGAAGAACGGTGCTTTCACCAGCCCGACCAGGAAGTGCTGCACACCGATATCGCTTTGCAGCAGCGACAGGAACATCGCCGGCGAGATACCCAGCGACAGCGCACAGACCACCGCCCCGCCGATAATGCCGCAGAGCATGGCGACAAAAGTCAGCAACGGTAGCGCGATCAGCAACGCCAGCACCCGCGGCACCACCAGCAACTCCACCGGATCGAGACCCAGGGTGCGGATGGCGTCGATCTCCTCATTAGCCTTCATCGAACCGATTTGCGCGGTGAAGGCGCTGGCAGTACGCCCAGCCATCAGGATTGCGGTCAGCAGCACGCCGAATTCACGCAGGAACGAGAACGCCACCAGGTCGACGGTAAAAATGCTGGCACCAAAGCTGGCCAGCACCGTGGCGCCGAGAAAGGCCACCACCGCACCGACCAGGAAGGTCAGCAAGGCGACGATGGGCGCGGCGTCCAGGCCGGTCTGTTCGATATGCGCAACCACCGAGGTAACCCGCCAGCGCTTGGGCTGGAACAGACGCAGGAACAGGGTTTGCAGGATCAGGCCGATGAAGCCGAGGATCTGCAGGGTGTCTTGCCACAGGATGTCGACCGCGCGGCCGATACGGCTGAGCAGTTGAATCAGCACCGAGCGTTCCGGCTGCTTTTGCGGGATGCAGAAGTCCTGCACCGAGCAATACACAGTCTTGAGCAGCGCCTGGCTGGCAGCGGGCAAGTGTGTGGCGGTTTCGGTCAGCCGCGCCAGGCGCTCGGCACCGAGCAGCTCGACCAGCAAAGCCGCACCGGCGGTGTCGAGCTTGCCAAGCTGGTCGAGATCGACCTCGGTAGAGGGGTCATACTGGCCGGCCAGGCTGTCGCTACTGCGCTTGAGGCTGGCGTAGTTGGCCAGGGTCCAGTCACCGGTGATCCGCAGCCGTGGCGGGCTGCTTGCAGTATCCAGGGTGGCGCTGGCGTGTGTAGTCATAGGCTCCATGCAGTCCGACCAACGGTTCGCAGCCTCAGAGCATAGCGTTACTCGGCCGCAAGCGCTTGACCATCGTCAACCACGCGAAAGCGCAGCACGCCGATGACCTGGCCGTCTTCGGTCAGCACCCGCACCTGCCAGCGCCCGACCGGGTTGCCGGGGAAGTTCTGCTTGTGGGTCCAGGCCCGGTAGCCTTCCTTGCGCCCGCCATGAATGTCCAGGGCGATACGGTCGACCTCTTTGCCCTCGAATTGCCAGACATGGTAGATCCGCTCGTTCAGCCCACGAGGGGCCTTGATCGCGGTAAAGGCGTAGAGACCACTGCGTATTTCACTGGCTTTGATCTGCTCCAGGCTTTTGCCAGGCGTGCGGTTCTCGACCTGGGTGCTGACCGCCACTTCGGTCATCCACAGGGTCGCTGGTGGCACCCAGGAGCGCAGCATCCAGCCGCCGGCACCGACGGCCAGGGTCATCACCACCAGCACAATCCCACGGCGCCAGTGGCTGATCGGGAAGCTGCTGGCCAGGCTCGGGAACGACAGCAGCATGGCGATGCCCAGGGCCAGCTTGAAGCTCTGCGAGGTGGTCAGGTGCAGGATGATTGGCAGCGCGGTCAGCAGCGCGGCAAACAAGGTCAGGGTATGCAGCGCCAGGTACAGCCAGCGCCGCGGGGCCAGCCACTTGTAGTACAGCGGGTCGATGATCGATATCAGTCCGGCGGCGGCGAGTATGCCGGTAAACACCAGTTGGCCACTGTTCCAGGTGGTGGTCACGAAGAAGAACGGCAGGACGAAGAACAGGCTTTCCTGGTGGATCATCTGCGTCGCGTAGCGCAGCAGCGGCTGGGGGATTTCGCGCTTGAAGACCTTGGTGAAGACCTTGGTGAAGGTGTTCTCCATCATCAGCCAGATCCAGCTGATGAGCATGACGATGGCGATCCAGCTGGCCAGGCTCTCCTGGCGATCGACCAGAATGAAGCTGCCGACACCGGAAATGAAACCACCGAGGGCGATGACTCCGGGATAGCGCTTGATCAGCTCGATCAGGCGCTGGAGGTAAAGATGCATGAAGGTGTTCGCAAGGTCAGGTAAAAACCTTCACAGGATACTCTGTAGGAGCGGCCTTGCCCCGCGATGATTTCAGCGGGAACGCCGCCGCCCCCAGATCAACACCCCGGCCAACAACACCCCCACCGCCAGCGCCACCCACCCATACAGCTCGTCAAAACTGAGCAGCGGCTTCTCGATCCGCACATAGCCAGGCTCGGCCAGTAACTGCTGCAGGGCCCGGTTGGCATCTTCCAGGCTGATTCTGCGCAACGCCCGCACCGGATCGGCAAAGCGCCCGTCGGCGTAATCGTTCAGCGCCCCCCAGTAATAATCGGCCAGGACGCTGTTGCCCTGGGTGGTCCAGGCTTCGCGGTCGATGGCGGCCTGTTTGATGCGCTGGAACGTTGCCGGGTCCAGGCCATCCTTGCGCAGGCGCTCGAGCATGGCGGCCAGGGCCTGCTCGGCGGCATCGACATCGGCGCGGTCCAGATCGGCATTGAGCACCATCAGCCCGGTGTCACCGAAGCTCTCGCGCTGGCTGAACGGGCCGTAGGAAAACCCGTGCTTGAGCCGCAGTTCGTCGTACAACGCCCAGTCCAGGTAGCGCTGCAGCAGGTCCCAGGTCTGGCCGTGGTCGTTGTCCAGTACCGGTTCGAGGAATAGCCAGTGCAGGCGCGCACTGTCGCCCAGCCAGCCACGGGTCAACTCACGGCGGGCTTCGGCTTTGTGCGTGACACCGTCGAGCACCCGGCGCTCACCCGGCTCGACCGCTGGCAGCTCGCCATAGGTGCGCTCCAGATAGGCTGGCAGCAGGCGGTCGAGGCCGCCGACAACGATCAGGGTCATGTTGTTGGCCGCGTACCAGTGCTCGCGCAGGTCATTGACCTCTTCCAGGGTCATGTCCTCGATCGACGAACGTTCGGCGCACTTGAGCCCCAGCTCCACTGCCAGTTGGTCGCTGGCGCGATGGCCGATGTCCTGGCGGTCGAGCCAGCGCTGCAGGTGCGAGTAATGGCCACCGTCTTCACGTTCGACGATGCGCTTGGACAGCTCCAGGGCTTTTTCATCGATCCGGGTGTCGTTGATCACCGCCAGCAGCAGGTCGAGTACCTTGCGCTGGTTGCGCGCCGGCGCTTCGATGACGAAGGTGGTGTCGGCACTGCTGGTATAGGCATTCCACTCCCCGCCCAGTGCCTGCATGCGTTCTTCCAGGCCGCCCTCGCCGCTGTCGTCGATGCCGCTGAACAGCAGGTGTTCAAGCAAGTGCGGCAGCTCCTGGCGCTCGCAGGGGAAGTCATCGAAGCCAACACCCACCACCAGGCGAATCGACACATGGCTGCGTTCATAACCCGACTTGAGCACCACCTGCAGACCATTGGGCAGCAGGTAGCCTTCGACCTGGGAGCGGTCGATGGCAAAGCCGGGCGCGCAGCCCAGCAACAGGCAAATGAACATCAGGCAACGCATGGCGAGCTTCCTTGCGGGAGTTCTTGAGGTGAAGCGGTCAGGGTGAGTGAGCGTCGTCCGGCACGCTGTCGAGCAGCAGGCCGCCGGTATCGGCGCCGCCCAATACCACATAGGCACTGCTGCAGAACAAGGAGTTCAATCGTTTCATGTCGGCGATCAGTTCCAGGTGCAATGAGCTGGTCTCGATACTTTGCACCACTTTACGTTGCAGTCGGCTGACATGGGCGTGGGCCAGGCGTCGTTCCTGGGCGCGGAAGCGGCGTTTTTCCCGCAGCAGCTGGCGGGCGCTTTCCGGATCGGCGCTGAGAAACACCGACAGGCCCAGGCGCAAATTGGCCAGCAACTGGCTGTGCAAACCGGTGAGCTCTTCCAGGCCGACGTCGGAAAACTCCCGGCGCTGAGAGGTCTTCTGCTGTTGAACCTTGCGCAGCATGCGCTCGATCAGGTCGCTGGCAAGCTTGAGGTTGATCGCCAGCTCAATGATCTCGGCCCAGCGCCGGCTGTCCTGCTCGCTGAGGTCTTCGCGGGGCATTTGCGCCAGGTACAGCTTGATGGCGTTGTACAGGGCCTCGACGTCTTCGCCCAGGCCGCGCATCTGCTGGGTCATGGCGGTCTGGGTGCCGCGCAGCACATTGAGCATGGCATCGAGCATGCTGTCGACCAGATCGCCCATGCGCAGGGTTTCGCGTACCGCGTTGGCCAGGGCCAGGCTTGGCGTAGTCAGCGCGGTAGCGTCCAGGTGCCGTGGGCGGGCACGGCCGTTGGCTTCTTCGCGCTCAGGCAGTAACCAGCTGCACAGGCGGCCCATGGGCGTCACCGTCGGCAACAGGATCAGGCAGCGCAAGGTGTTGTAGAGCAGGTGAAAGCCGATGACCAGTTCCTGGGGGCTGAAACTCAGGCTGTCCATCCACGCCACCAGTGGATTGAGCACGGGAATGATCAGCACCAGGCCGATCAGCTTGTACAGCAAACTGCCCAGCGCCACCTGACGGCCTGCGGCGTTCTGCATGCTGGTGCTGAGAAAGGCCAGCAGGCCACTGCCGATGTTGGCGCCGATCACCAGGCCGATGGCCACCGGCAGGCTGATCAACTCGGCACCGGCCAGGGTTGCGGTGAGCAGCACGGCGGCCAGGCTCGAGTAGGAGATCAGTGCAAACAGGGCGCCGACCAGGGCATCGAGGAGGATATCGCCGGTCAGTGAGGCGAACAGCACTTTCACGCCCTGTGCATGGGTGATCGGCGCTGCCGCTTCGACGATCAACTGCAGGGCGAGGATGATCAGGCCCAGGCCGATACCGACGCGGCCCAGTTGGCCGGCGCGGGTCTGCTTGCGGGAAAGAAAGAAAATAACCCCGAGAAAGATCAGCAGCGGCGACAGCCACGACAAGTCAAATGTCAGCACCCGCGCCATCAGCGCGGTACCGACGTCGGCACCGAGCATGATCGCCAGCGCCGGGGTCAGCCCCATCAGGCTCTGGCCGACGAACGAGGTCACCAGCATCGCCGTGGCGTTGCTGCTTTGCACCATCGCCGTCACCAGGATACCGGCGACAAAGGCCAACGGCCGCTTGGACATGTTCTGGCTCAGCACCCGACGCAGGTTCGAGCCATACACCCGCAGGATGCCGGTACGCACGATGTGCGTGCCCCAGATCAGCAACGCCACGGCGGAAAGCAGATTGAGCAGGGTCAGCATTGAAAAGGCCCCCTGTTATGCGCCCCAGTGGGGCAAATGGATGATGCCGTGAGCCTGTCCTGCTACCAGGCGGTTTTTCCCAGTGCCCACTTAAGCTGTAGTCGGCCAATGGCCGTGGCGCCAGCATCGCATAGCCACGGCAGGCTTTGAAACAGCACTGTCATGAAGCTGGATGAAAAAAGGGCCCCGCAGGGCCCTTTTCAACAGCACCGGGATTACTGACCCGGGATGTCCTTGCGAAGTTTCACCGGATCGCTCTGTTGCTTTTTCTTGGCCATGGCCGTGCGCATCTTGATGTTGATCGCTTCGACTGCCAGCGAGAACGCCATGGCGAAGTAGACATAGCCTTTCGGTACGTGCACGTCGAAGGATTCGGCGATCAGCACGGTACCGACCACGATCAGGAACGACAGGGCGAGCATCTTCAGCGACGGGTGCTTGTCGATGAAGTTACTGATGGCGCCGGCACAGAGCATCATCACCAGCACGGCGACGATAATCGCCGCGATCATCACCGGTACGTGGGAAACCATGCCCACGGCAGTGATCACCGAGTCCAGGGAGAAGACGATGTCGATGATCGCGATCTGGATGATGGTGTAGAAGAACTTGCCGCCGGCGCCGCTTGGCTCGTCGCTGGTTTCGTCTTCACCTTCCAGGCCGTGGTAAATCTCCTGAGAGCTTTTCCACAAGAGGAACAGGCCGCCGAAGAACAGGATCAGGTCGCGCCCGGAAATGCCCTGGTCGAACACTACGAACAGATCGGCGGTCAGGCGCATTACCCAGGTGATCGACAGCAGCAGGAGGATCCGGGTGACCATGGCCAGTGCCAGGCCGAAGATCCGAGTGCGCTGCTGCATGTGCTTGGGCATGCGGCTGACCAGGATCGAGATCATGATGATGTTGTCGATACCGAGAACGATCTCAAGCGCCGTCAGAGTAAAAAAGGCAACCCAGATTTCTGGGCTGGTCAGCCATTCCATGTGTATTCCTTCGAACGATGTAAGCAGAACGCCCCAGGCAATGGGGCGCGGCTACGGTTAGGTGATTCTGTTGTCTTATAGGCTACTGAACAGGGGGAAAATTCCCATGAGCAGCGCGGCGAGCATTATGCACAGGCAGACCAGCACTGCCCACTTCAGGGTGAAGCGCTGATGATCGCCGAACTCAATGCCGGCCAGGGCCACCAACAGGTAGGTAGAGGGTACCAGCGGGCTGAGCAGATGCACGGGTTGGCCGACGATCGACGCGCGGGCCATCTCAACAGGCGAGATGCCGTAATGGCTGGCCGCTTCCGACAGCACCGGCAATACCCCGTAGTAGAAGGCGTCGTTGGACATGAAGAAGGTGAACGGCATGCTCACGATCGCCGTGATCACCGCCAGATAAGGGCCCAGCGCATCCGGGATGACCGCCAGCAGGCTTTTGGACATGGCGTCGACCATGCCGGTGCCGGAGAGGATACCGGTGAAGATACCGGCGGCGAAAATCAGGCCGGTCACCGCCAGGACGCTGCCGGCATGGGCGGCGATGCGGTCCTTCTGCTGTTGCAGGCACGGGTAGTTGACGATCATCGCGATACTGAAGGCGATCATGAACAGCACCGGCAGCGGCAACAGGCCCATGATCAGCGAGACCATCAGCAAGGCGGTCAGGACGCCGTTGAACCACAGCAGTTTGGGACGGCGGGCATCCGGGAACTGCGAGACGCTGATTTCACTGTGATCGATTTCATCGCCCGGCAGATGCAGTTCGCCCAGGCGAGCGCGCTCACGCTTGCCATACATGTAGGCGATGGCCAGCAGGGCGACGACACCGGCGAGCATGGCCGGGATCATCGGTACGAAGATATCCGACGGGTCGACATGCAAGGCACTGGCGGCGCGAGCGGTCGGGCCACCCCAGGGGGTCATGTTCATGATGCCGCCGGCGAGAATGATCAGGCCGGCCATGATCCGCGGGCTCATGCCCAGGCGGCTGTACAGCGGCAGCATGGCCGCCACGCAGATCATGTAGGTGGTGGCGCCGTCGCCGTCCAGCGACACTACCAGGGCCAGCACTGCCGTGCCGACCGAGACTTTCAGCGGGTCGCCTTTGACCAGCTTGAGGATCTTGCGTACGGCCGGGTCAAACAGGCCGGAGTCGATCATCAGGGCGAAATACAGGATAGCGAACATCAGCATGACCCCGGTCGGCGCCAGTTTGCTGATGCCTTCGAGCATCATTGGGCCGATCTTGGCGGAAAAACCGCCGAACAGGGCGAACAGAATCGGTACCAGGATCAGCGCGATCAAGGCCGACAGGCGCTTGGTCATGATCAGGTACATGAAGGTGATGACCATGGCGAAGCCGAGGAAGGTCAGCATGGGAGTACTCCAGGCGTAGCGCGTCGAAGGAAGAACGATTCGGGCGGATCAGCGCGCGGGGCGCGGCGCGTGGAATAGCGGAGGGATGGCTGCAGGGAGGCGGTCGTAGGAAAGCATCAGTATCACCATTGTTGTTGTTAATTGGGCCGGGCGCTGTATGAAAGACACAGGGCCCTGGCTGACCGGTCTGGTGCCGGTAGTGGAGGCAATCCTAAGGCGGGAAGCTTTCAGCCAGCTTTCGCTGGCCCAAAGCCGACGAGAGGTGCATTGTTGGCTGTAAGCCAATAGGTAACAGGAGGGAGCGATGCGCGATTCGTACGAAGGCGGCTGCCATTGCGGCGCCCTGCGCTACCGGATTCAAGGCCCGTTGACGGATGTTGCCCACTGCCATTGCTCGGTTTGCCGGCGGGTCAGTGGTGGCTTGTTGATCACCTGGTTGACGGTGAACTGTGATGATTTCCAGTGGTTGAGTGGTACGCCGCAACGCTATGACTCATCGGCCAGTTGCGTGCGATATTTTTGCAGTCGTTGCGGTGCCCATGTGGCCTTGACCACTGATCTGAGCCCGCAGAGCATCGACGTCACCGTGACGACGCTCGACCAGCCGGAGCTGGCGCCGCCCAACCGGCACATCTGGATCGACAGCCGCCTGTCCTGGCTGCACCTGGATGAACAGTTGCCTGAAGAGCATGGCGAAACCCTGTGATCAGGGCAGTTGCAGACCGCCGCCGGCCTTGTGCAGTGCGCGCAAATGTTCGCCCACCTGCTTGATGTTGGCCTCGACCGCTTTGATTTCAGCCGCGCGTGTCGGGCCGAGCAAGGCGCGCACCTCCTTGTCGAGGTCGGCGCTGAGGGTTTGCAGCTGTTTTTGCCGCTGGCTGGTTGCACTCAGCAGCTTTTCGCGCTCGCTGGCCTGGGGCAGGCCGTAACCGCTGCTGCCCAGCAGTTCCGCCGGGCGGCTGAGAAAACCGCTGTTGGCGAGGATCTGCTGCAGGGTGTTGTTGGCCTTGCCGACGCTGGCGTCGTTGAGCTCCCGCCCGGTCAGGTAGCGCTGCTTGACCTCGTCCTGGGCCAGCAACAGCTGGCGGCGCAGGCTGGCTTGCTCCAATAGCAGCAACGCCGCGCTGGTGCGCAGGTCGGCTTGGGCAAACCACTGCTGGCGTTGTTCTGCAGATTGTTCCAGCCAGGCTTCGACGCTGTCCTGCTTGATCGGCAGCTGCTGCTTCAGTACCAGGAACATCGCCTGGTAGCGGTCGCGGTAGGAGTCGAAGCGGTAACCCAGGCGTAGCGCCTCGCGCGGGTCGTCGAGCACGCTGACGTCAGCCAGGCCGCGGCCTTCGAGTACTTCGAGCAAGCCATTGGGAACGATGCTGTCCAGATTGTTCAGGCGTGGGTTGGCGGTGCCGCTACGCAATAGCTTGAGGGTTTCGACCGCGCAGTTGTTGGACAGGAAGTAATAGTTGCCGTCGTAGCTCCAGTGCATCTCGGCGGCCTGCCGTACCAGGCTTTCCAGTTCGTTACGGTTGAGCCTGAGCGGGATAGAGGCGAGGCTGCGCAGTTCAGTCTTGGTGTATTCGTCGATGACCTGGGCCAGTGGCAACACGAACAGCCGCGACGGGTAGGCACCGGTCAAACCGTCCCAGCTCGACAGCTGCACATCATTGACGAACGCCCGGTACGACAGCACCAGGTGCTGGTCCAGGTCCAGGCGGCAGTCCGGCCCGCGCGGGCGCCCTGGGGCGCAGATCACCAGGCGCAGCATGCTGTGGCCCCAGCGGCTGACCCAGTTCTGGTTGGCTTCGGCCAGCAGGTAATCCACGGCATAGACCCGCTCGGGGTCGATCTCGCCCAGCGGCGATTTGGCAAAGTCATTGCCGGCGTTGAGGAACGGCAATGCGCTCGGGCATGGCGGATGCTCGGGCGCCCAGTCGAAATGCTCCTTCAGGTAAGCCTGCAAGGCCGGGCGGCGGCAGGCAAAGCTTGGGTCGAGCAGGAAGTACTCCATGTTGACCGCAATGAATTCCTTGGGGCTGCTCAGCTCATAGCTGTCGGGGCTGCGTGCCACCTGGCGGTTGTGCTGTTCGCGCTCGCCACGACGGCCGACATATTGCGGCCAGCCAGCCAGGTCGAGCAGGCGCGGGTCGTCACTGAGGGTAAAACGGCGTTCGGTCTGGCCACGGCACTGTTCGGGCAGGCCGACTTTGCCCTGGCTGTTCTGCTGTCGGGTGCACTGGGTGATCAGCCGACGTTGCGCACCCTGCCACAGGCGGGCGCGGTCATAGATGTGGGTCAGCTCATGCAGGACGGTGGCCAACAACTCCTGGCGTACGGTGCCGTGGGGGCGGCCGGTCTTCTGCGTGGCGGCGCTGCCATCGGCAAGGCCCGGCAGCAGGCGGCTATTGAGCTCCAGGGTGGAGACCAGCGATGCCTGGCCGTAGGCGTCGGCCGGCATGCGGCTGCTCCAGCTGACCTGGATGCGTCGGTCAAGGCGGGTCTTGAAGCTCGGCGGCAGTGCCTGCAGGGCTTCGTCCAGCAATGCCTGGCTGGCCCGCTGTTGCTGCGGGTTCAAGTCATCGGCCTGCAGCACCAGCTGCAGGTCGGCCAGTGCCGGGCTGCCGAACAGTATCAGCAGGCAACCCAGCAGCCAGGCACGCACCGGCTTCACAGAGCGAGAATGGCTTCAGCCAGGACCTGGTCACTGGCCTGGCGTGCTTCAGGAACACGCTGGCGCAGGGTATCGAAGGCGGCTTCGAGTTGTGCGCCACGGATCTCGCCACGGCTGGCGACATAGCTGGCGGCATCGTCGCGGGCTTCGCGCACGACTTTGGAATCGCGAATCGAAGTAGTGGTGTCGGAGGTGAAGTCGATCGAGCGGCCGAAGGCGCGAACGATGATGTTGCTGGTGGCCACCAGGGTTTGTGCCTGGGCCACATCGGCCAGCAGCAGAAGGCCAAGGGTGGCGGCAATCAGCGGGTTACGCATGGAGCATCTCCGGGAAAACAGAAGTAATCATTGGACGAGAATTGCCTGCGCCAGTTCAAGGTCGCTGGCATGAAGTTCCGGGTTGGCCTGGCGCAGCCGGTCCAGTGCAGCCTCAAGGCGAGCGCCCCGCCATTGACCGTCGCTGCCCACAAAGGCAGCGGCATCGTCATGGGCGGCCAGCAGCAGTTTGCGATCGAAGGGCGCCGACGTCACTTTGCTGGTGACGTAACCACTGACGACAAGGTTGTTGGTGGTCAGGTCCAGCGCCTGGGCGGCACCGCTCCAGCAGAATACGAGCAACAGCAATGACAGATAACGCATGGGTCTCGAACGGCAGCTGAATCAGGCGGCAAAGGCTATCCCAATGCGCTGGTGAGGACCAGCGCAGAGGGCCCGGCTTAGTTGCACGTTGTTACATGCATGGGCCGGAAGCGAGTGCTTCAGAGCGCCAGGATGGCCTGTGCCAGTTGAGCGTCGCTGGCCTGCAGGGTTGGGGTCTGCTGGCGAATGTGGGCGAAAGCGCTCTCCAGTTTCGCGCCGCGGATGTCACCGTGGCTGGCAACGAAGCTGGCGGCGTCGTCACGGGCGGCCTGGACGATCTTGTCGTCACGGAACGAGGACGACACATCGGAGGTGGCATCAGTGGAGGCGGCGACGCCACGAACGACGGTATCGGTGGTGACGACAAAGCTGGTGGCGTTGGCAGTGGAAGCCAGGGCCAGCAGCAGCGCGGCGCCAAACAAGCGTGAATGGAACATGGTCGATCTCCTGGATAGGCTTTTTGGTGGTTCTTATGTCAGACGCACGCTCAGCTTGTTGCGCTACTTATTACCAAGCTGGGTACGCTAAGGGTATCACGCGATAGGAACCTGAGGCTTGGACCACCTCGTCGCAAGATTTATCAACTGTACCTGTCATATTTCTTAAATGTCTAACTGTACATGTCGTGGTGTCAGCCGCTCTATCTCGGGCCTTTAAACGACAAAACCCGTCAGCAGTCACCTGCGACGGGTTTTGGGGAATTCGAGGTGCCGGCCTTGGCCGGCGAGCCCTGCATTAACGCCAGAAAGGCTTGCTCAGCTCTTCGTAGCGTTGTGCTTCGCTGATACCGGCATCAGCCAGCAGACGCGAGTCCAGGCGAGCCAGTTGGTGGCGGCTGGCAATACGGCGTTGCCACAGCATCAGGTTGGCCAGCAGGCGCAGTGGCAGCGAGGCCTTGGATTGTTCGGCGGTGTTTTCGAAAACCAGATCGGAACTGAGGGTACGTTCCATGATGTCATCCTTCCGCTTGTGGCGGCATTAGGTAGTGATTTAACTGATGCCAATGATCCTCCTCTGCCGTCCATAACAGTAGATACAGTTCACCTGCATTGTGATGGGCCAGTTAACTGTTTTAAGCGACTGTTGCACTCGGAATAGGCGCAACTGTACTGGTCGGCACTGAAATGGTGCATTTCTGCTCGGAGAAGGGACAAGAGGGCGGAAAATGGTGGTGAAATCACCGGTACAGTAGAACAGTTTTTGCCAAAATAAATAAATCAGTTGTCCGGCCGGTTGGCATTGCGCACAACCGGCCGGTTACTGTGCAGGTCAGCTGGCGAGCATGCGCCCGGTTTCTTCCAGGTTTTCGTGCCAGGCCAGGGCTTCGCGCAGGATGTGCGGCGTGTGGCCGCCGCGTTCGCAAGCGCGGGTGAAGTAGTCGTTCAGCGCGTCGCGGTAATCCGGGTGCACACAGTTGTCGATGATCACCCGGGCACGTTCGCGTGGTGCCAGGCCACGCAGGTCAGCCAGGCCCTGCTCGGTGACGAGGATGTCGACGTCGTGCTCGGTGTGGTCGACGTGGCTGACCATCGGCACCACGCTGGAAATCGCCCCGCCCTTGGCAATCGACTTGGTGACGAAGATCGCCAGGTGCGCGTTGCGGGCGAAGTCGCCCGAGCCACCGATGCCGTTCATCATCCGCGTGCCGCAGACGTGCGTGGAGTTGACGTTGCCGTACAGGTCGAACTCAAGGGCAGTGTTGATGCCGATGATGCCCAGGCGGCGGACCACTTCAGGGTGGTTTGAAATTTCCTGCGGGCGCAGGACCAGTTTGTCCTTGTAGCGCTCCAGGTTACCGAAGACGTCGGCGTTGCGGCGGGTCGACAGGGTGATCGAGCTGCCCGAAGCGAAGCTCAGCTTGCCGGCGTCGATCAGGTCGAAGGTCGAGTCCTGCAGTACTTCGGAGTACATGGTCAGGTCTTCGAACGGCGAGTCGATCAGGCCGCACATCACCGCGTTGGCAATGCTGCCGATACCGGCCTGCAGCGGACCGAGCTTGTTGGTCATGCGCCCGGCGTCGACTTCCTGCTTGAGGAAGTTGATCAGGTGGTTGGCGATGCCCTGGGTTTCGTCGTCTGGCGGCAGCACGGTGGACGGCGAGTCCGGCTGCTCGGTGATGACGATACCGACAATCTTGGCCGGGTCGATCGGGATCGCGGTGCTGCCGATGCGGTCATCGACTTTTACCAGCGGGATCGGCGTACGGGTCGGGCGGTAGGTCGGGATATAGATGTCGTGCAGGCCTTCCAGGTTGGCGTTGTGCGCCAGGTTGATCTCGACGATCACCTGTTTGGCGAAAATCGCGAAGCTGGCCGAGTTGCCCACCGAAGTGGTCGGCACAATGTGGCCTTGCTCGGTGATGGCGACCGCTTCGATGACCGCGATGTCCGGCAGCTTGAGCTGCTGGTTGCGCAGCTGCTCGACGGTTTCCGACAGGTGTTGGTCGATGAACATGACCTTGCCGTCGTTGATGGCCTTGCGCAGGGTGCTGTCGACCTGGAACGGCATGCGACGGGCCAGTACACCGGCCTCGGTCAGCTGTTTGTCGAGGTCGTTGCCCAGGCTTGCGCCGGTCATCAGGCTGATTTTCAGGGGCGACTGCTTGGCGCGCTCGGCCAGTGCATGGGGCACGGCCTTGGCTTCACCGGCACGGGTAAAACCGCTCATGCCGACGGTCATGCCGTCCTCGATCAGGCCAGCGGCATCAGCCGCACTCATTACCTTGCTGTGCAGGGAGGACAAGCGGATACGATCACGGTACATGGATTGTTATCTCGGGCTACTAAAGCTAGATGCGCAGTCTAGTGTTTTCGCCTGGCTTCGTCCCGCGACCAAGGTCGAATGCGAAGCCCTGAAATAGAGCCTTCTGTCGGCGGGCCGGGCATGAAAAAGCCCCAGCCGGTACCGCGCTGGGGCTATTTGTCACAGCAGGTTGAACGGCTTATTCGACCGCTTTGACCATGTCTTCGATGACCTTCTTGGCGTCGCCGAAGACCATCATGGTCTTGTCCAGGTAGAACAGTTCGTTATCCAGGCCGGCGTAGCCGCTGGCCATCGAGCGCTTGTTGACGATGATGGTCTTGGCCTTGAAGGCCTCGAGGATCGGCATGCCGGCAATCGGCGACTTCGGATCGTTCTTCGCTGCCGGGTTGACCACGTCGTTGGCGCCAAGTACCAGCACCACGTCGGCCTGGCCGAACTCGGAGTTGATGTCGTCCATCTCGAACACCTGGTCGTATGGCACTTCGGCTTCGGCCAGCAGTACGTTCATGTGCCCGGGCATGCGCCCCGCCACCGGGTGGATCGCGTACTTCACGGTCACGCCGTTGTGGGTCAGCTTCTCGGTCAGCTCTTTCAGTGCGTGCTGGGCACGGGCCACCGCCAGGCCGTAGCCGGGGACGATGATCACGGTGTCGGCGTTGCTGAGCAGGAAGGTCGCATCGTCGGCCGAACCGGATTTCACCGGGCGGGCTTCCTTGGCGCCCGCCGGGCCGGCCGCTTCTGCCGCGCCGCCGAAACCGCCGAGGATCACGTTGAAGAACGAGCGGTTCATCGCCTTGCACATGATGTACGAGAGGATCGCACCGGACGAACCGACCAGCGAGCCGGCAATGATCAGCATCGAGTTGTTCAGCGAGAAGCCGATACCTGCTGCCGCCCAGCCCGAGTAGCTGTTGAGCATCGACACCACCACCGGCATGTCGGCGCCGCCAATCGGGATGATGATCAGCACGCCCATGATGAACGCCAGGATCAGCATCAGGGCAAAGGCGCTGTAGCTGCCGGTGAACGTGAACACCAGGCCCAGGCCGATGGTGGCAAGGCCGAGTACCAGGTTCAGTTTGTGCTGTCCGCTGAACTGTACCGGTGCGCCCTGGAACAGACGGAACTTGTACTTGCCCGAGAGCTTGCCGAATGCAATGACGGAACCTGAGAAGGTGATCGCACCAATGGCGGCACCGAGGAACAGTTCCAGGCGGTTACCGCTAGGGATCGGGTCGCTGATACTGGCGACGATGCCCAGCGATTGCGGCTCGACCACTGCGGCAATGGCGATGAACACCGCGGCCAGACCGATCATGCTGTGCATGAAGGCGACCAGCTCGGGCATCTTGGTCATTTCAACGCGCTTGGCCATGATCGAGCCGGCAGTACCGCCGACCAGCAGGCCGACAATGACGTAGCCGATACCATCGGTGGCCAGTTCAGCTCCGAGCTTATAGATGAGGCCGATGGTGGTGATCACCGCCAGGGCCATGCCGAGCATGCCGAACAGGTTGCCGCGCCGCGATGTGGTCGGGTGCGACAGACCCTTGAGCGCCTGGATGAAGCATACCGAGGCGACAAGGTAGAGAAGTGTTACCAGGTTCATGCTCATGTTTACTTCTGCCCCTCTTGCTTCGCTGCGCCCTTGCTTGGGGCTTTCTTCTTGAACATCTCCAGCATGCGCCGGGTGACGAGGAAACCGCCGAATACGTTGACCGCCGCCAGGGCCACCGCGAGGGTGCCCATGGTCTTGCCCAGCGGTGTGACGGTCAGCGCGGCGGCCAGCATGGCGCCGACGATGACGATGGCGGAGATGGCGTTGGTGACCGCCATCAACGGGGTGTGCAGTGCAGGGGTGACGTTCCAGACCACGTGGTAACCGACATAGATCGCCAGCACGAAGATGATCAGGTTATAGACGCCGTGAGAGATCAGCATGTCTTCCATTGTCTGGCTCCTTATCCGTTCTTGCGGATGACCTGGCCGTCGCGGCACATCAGGCACGCGGCGACGATGTCGTCTTCGAGGTTGATCGTCAGCACGCCGTCCTTGTCGAACAGCAGCTTCATGAAGTCGAGCAGGTTGCGTGCGTACAGGGCCGAGGCATCGGCGCCGACCTGGGCTGGCAGGTTGGTCGGGCCGACGATGGTCACGCCCTGCTCCACCACCACCTGGTCGGCGACGGTCAGCGGGCAGTTGCCACCCTGGGCTGCGGCGAGGTCGATGACCACCGAGCCGGGTTTCATCTGCGCCACGGTTTCGGCGCTGAGCAAGGTGGGTGCCTTGCGGCCGGGGATCAGTGCGGTGGTAATGACGATATCGGCCTGCTTGGCGCGCTCGTGCACCGCCAGGGCCTGGCGCTGCATCCAGCTGGCCGGCATGGGCCGGGCGTAACCGCCGACACCTTCGGCGCACTCGCGCTCTTCATCGGTCTCGTAAGGGACGTCGATGAACTTGGCACCCAGCGACTCGATCTGCTCCTTCACTGCCGGACGCACGTCCGAGGCTTCGATCACCGCACCCAGGCGCTTGGCCGTGGCGATGGCCTGCAGCCCGGCGACACCGGCGCCGAGGATCAGCACGCGCGCGGCCTTAACGGTACCGGCAGCGGTCATCAACATCGGCATGAAGCGCGGATAGTGGTGAGCCGCGAGCAACACCGCCTTGTAACCGGCAATGTTTGCCTGCGACGACAACACATCGAGGCTCTGGGCTCGCGAGGTGCGCGGCGCAGCTTCGAGGGCAAAGGCGGTAATGCCGCACTCGGCCATCTTGGCGATGGTTTCGTTATTGAACGGATTGAGCATGCCCACCAGGACAGTGCCGCTCTTGATCTGGGCCAGTTCGCTATCGTCAGGGGCTACAACCTTCAGAACCAGCTGAGCTCCAAACGCATCGGCAGCGCTGCCAATAGTGGCGCCTGCTGCTTCATAGGCACTGTCCGGAACGCTGGCGTTGATGCCGGCGCCGCTCTGGACGGTGACCTGATGCCCCTGGCCAATCAGTTTCTTGATGGTTTCCGGGGTTGCAGCAACCCGTGTTTCGCCCGTCTGCGTTTCGAGAGGAACACCAATGTGCACGTCATTTCTCCTGCGTGATCTTTTGTTGGTAAACCAGTGCACTGCGGATGGTGCGCTGGGGCGGCCGATCAGCACGATCCCGCCGAATTCAAGCGGGGCGCGGCATTTTGCAGGTGATTCCTGAATCGCTTCAACCAGTTTTGAAGGGTGACGGCAATCAAACTACAAGTCACCCTGTGACCGAATGTCGCAATAACAGGCCTGGAGCCCGCCAAGCGCGGGCTTCAGGGAGATTACGGTAAAATTTGAAAATTTTCCGCCGAATTTGCTGAATGCCTGGCTAAAAGCGCGATTTATGCTGTGAAGGCCGCATAAACAGCAGGGTTAAGGGCTTTTGTGAGGGCCTCTGAAACAGTTGGCCTAAATGCGACATTTCCTTATATCTGTAGGGTTTTAGTTTTGCTGACTACGGGGTCAAGTTATAGCTGTCGTCCTTATGCGCTGCGGCGTAGCGGCTCGCCTCTCCCACCAGCCAGTCGCGGAAAGCGCGCAGCGAAGCCGATTCCACCTTGCGCTCGGGGATCATCAGGTAATACGCCTTGATGCTCGACAGCGCGTGCGGGCTGGCCACCACCAGGCGCCCTTCTGCCAGTTCGCGCTGGATCAGGAAGGGTGGAATCAGCGCCACGCCCATCTCGTGCATGGCGGCCTGTGCCAACATCGAGAATAGCTCATAGCGCGGGCCGGTCATGTCGCGGGCGACATTCATCTCCAGGCTGTTGAACCACTGGCGCCAGGCATAGGGCCGGGTGGTCTGTTGCAGCAGCGGCAACTGGGCGATCTGCTCGCCCGTGAGCTGCTTGTTATTGCCAAGCAACGCCGGGCTGCACACCGGCACGGGGTTCTCGCCCATCAGCCGATGGGACTCGGTGCCCGACCAGTCGGCATCACCGAAGTAGATCGCCGCGTCGAAGCTGGTATCGGCGAACAGGAATGGCCGGGTGCGGTTGGTCAGGTTGACCGTGACCTCGGGGTGGCGCTGCTGAAAATCCTTCAGCCGTGGCAGCAGCCATTGGGTGCCGAATGTCGGTACCACCGCCAGTTCGATGACGTTGGCGCCCTGCTGGCCCATTACCGACAGGGTGTCGCGCTCCACTGCGTCCAGCTGGGTGGCGACCCGGCGGCTATAGGAAAGCCCGGCTTCGGTGAGCTTCACCCCGCGGCGGGAGCGGCGAAACAATTCGACATTGAGAAACTCCTCGAGCCCGGCGATTTGCCGACATACGGCGCCCTGGGTCAGGGACAGCTCCTGGGAAGCCTTGGTAAAGCTCTCGTGGCGGGCCGCGGCCTCGAAGCAGACCAGGGCCGCCGTACTGGGGATCTTGCGCCGCATGTACATCAACCTCACTAATATGGCGTAAAGATGGCCTTTAGGGCCATTACGAAGTGAGAAATTATCACAAGAGCATGCGCAATCCTCGTTTGTCTCGTCGCCTGAACGGGCCTAGGATCAAAGCACAACAACTCTGGTCCCATTTCTCGAGGATTCGCTCATGGCCGGTAAAGCAAGCTTCAACTGGATCGACCCGCTGTTGCTCGACCAACAGCTCACTGAAGAAGAGCGCATGGTGCGTGACAGCGCTTATCAGTTCGCCCAGGACAAGCTGGCCCCGCGCGTGCTGGAAGCGTTCCGTCACGAGCAGACCGACCCGGCGATCTTCCGCGAGATGGGCGAAGTCGGCCTGTTGGGCGCGACCATTCCCGAGCAGTACGGCGGCAGCGGCCTGAACTACGTGTGCTACGGCCTGATTGCCCGGGAAGTGGAGCGTATCGACTCCGGCTACCGTTCAATGATGAGCGTGCAGTCGTCGCTGGTCATGGTGCCGATCAACGAATTCGGTACCGAGGCACAAAAGCAGAAGTACCTGCCCAAGCTTGCCAGCGGCGAGTGGATCGGCTGTTTCGGCCTGACCGAACCCGACCACGGCTCCGATCCGGGTTCGATGATCACTCGCGCCAAGAAGGTCGACGGGGGCTATCGTCTGAGCGGCAGCAAGATGTGGATTACCAACAGCCCGATCGCCGACGTGTTCGTGGTCTGGGCCAAGGATGATGCCGGCGACATTCGTGGTTTCGTCCTGGAGAAAGGCTGGCAGGGCCTGAGCGCCCCGGCGATTCACGGCAAGGTCGGCCTGCGCGCCTCGATCACCGGCGAAATCGTCATGGACAATGTGTTTGTCCCCGAAGAGAACATCTTCCCGGATGTGCGCGGCCTCAAAGGTCCGTTCACCTGCCTGAACTCTGCGCGTTATGGCATTTCCTGGGGTGCCCTGGGCGCCGCCGAGGCCTGCTGGCACACCGCGCGCCAATACACCCTGGACCGCAAGCAGTTCGGTCGCCCGCTGGCAGCCAACCAGCTGATCCAGAAGAAGCTGGCCGACATGCAGACCGAAATCACCCTGGCCCTGCAAGGCTGCCTGCGCCTGGGCCGGATGAAGGACGAAGGTACCGCTGCGGTCGAAATCACTTCGATCATGAAGCGCAACTCCTGCGGCAAGGCCCTGGACATCGCCCGTATGGCTCGCGACATGCTGGGTGGCAACGGTATCTCGGACGAGTTCGGCGTTGCCCGTCACCTGGTCAACCTTGAGGTGGTCAACACCTATGAAGGTACCCATGACGTGCACGCGCTGATCCTTGGTCGCGCACAGACCGGCATCCAGTCCTTCTATTAATAAGGAGCCAGCCATGGGCGCGCTATCTCATCTGCGGGTGCTGGATCTGTCGCGAGTGCTGGCCGGGCCCTGGTCCGGGCAGATACTCGCCGACCTCGGTGCCGAAGTGATCAAGGTCGAGCGCCCGGGCAGCGGCGATGATACGCGCGCCTGGGGGCCGCCCTTCCTTAAGGACGCCTACGGCGAGAACACCAGCGAGGCTGCCTACTACCTGGCGGCCAACCGCAACAAGCGTTCGCTGACCATCGACTTCACCCAGCCCGAGGGCCAGCGCCTGGTGCGCGAGCTGGCAGCGAAGTCGGATGTGCTGATCGAGAACTTCAAGGTTGGTGGCTTGGCTGCCTATGGGCTGGACTATGAAAGCCTGAAGGCGATCAACCCGCGCCTGGTGTATTGCTCGGTCACCGGCTTTGGTCAGACCGGGCCCTACGCCAAGCGCGCCGGCTATGACTTCATGATCCAGGGCCTGGGCGGGCTGATGAGCCTGACCGGCCGGCCGGAAGGTGAAGAAGGTGCGGGGCCGGTGAAAGTCGGTGTCGCGCTGACCGACATCCTCACCGGGCTGTACTCGACCGTGGCGATCCTGGCCGCCCTCGCCCATCGTGACCGCGATGGCGGCGGCCAGCACATCGATATGGCGCTGCTCGACGTGCAGGTTGCCTGCCTGGCCAACCAGGCCATGAACTATCTCACCACTGGCACGCCGCCACGGCGCCTGGGTAATGCTCATCCCAATATCGTGCCTTACCAGGATTTCCCTACTGCCGACGGCGACTTCATCCTCACCGTGGGCAACGACGGGCAGTTCCGCAAGTTCGCCGAAGTGGCTGGCCAGCCGCAATGGGCAGACGATCCGCGCTTTACTACTAATAAGCAGCGGGTTGCCAACCGTGCCGAGCTGATCCCGCTGATCCGCCAGGCCACGGTGTTCAAGACCACCGCTGAATGGGTCGCGCAGTTGGAACAGGCGGGTGTGCCGTGCGGGCCGATCAACGACCTGGCGCAGATGTTTGCCGATCCGCAGGTCAAGGCGCGGGGCCTGGCTATCGAGATGCCTCACCCGCTGGCCGGGCAGGTGCCGCAGGTGGCCAGCCCGATTCGCCTGTCCGAGACGCCGGTGGAGTATCGCCATGCACCGCCGTTGCTGGGGGAGCATACTGAGCAGATCCTCGGCGAAGTGCTTGGCTTGGCGGCATCGGAGATCGAGCGTCTGCGGGTGGCCAAGGTGGTCTAAAGCTTCAAGCTATAAGCTGCAAGCTACAAGTTGAGCGCGGTGCCTCTGCTTTTACTTGCAGCTTGAAGCTTGTGGCTTATAGCCAAAACGCCGCCGCTGAAACAAAGTTGAAATAAGTCCTTGACGCCCCTGTGGATCTGTCTATAATTCGCCCCACTTCCGGCGCAGTCGGAACTGAAAACTCCTTGAGTTTCAAAGAGTTAGCGGTTCCAGGGTCATCCGGAAGGGCTTCGATCGAAAGATCGACAGCGGTGAAAAGGCAGTTGACAGCGGTTTGAAACGCTGTAGAATTCGCCTCCCGCTGACGAGAGATCGCAGCGAGTCAAGTGGTTGAAGTTGAAAGGCTTTTTAATCGAAAGCATCTGAAAAACTTCAAAATAAACGCTTGACAGGCTCTGAGGAAAGCGTAGAATGCGCGCCTCGGTTGAGACGAAAAGCTCTTAACCAACCGCTCTTTAACAACTGAATCAAGCAATTCGTGTGGGTGCTTGTGAGCTCAGACTGATAGTCAAAAAGATTATCAGCATCACAAGTGGCTACACGAAAAATCGAAAGATTTGAAAGTAAGTCATTTGAGATTGCTGAGCCAAGTTTAGGGTTTTTTCAAAACCCAAGCAGTATTGAACTGAAGAGTTTGATCATGGCTCAGATTGAACGCTGGCGGCAGGCCTAACACATGCAAGTCGAGCGGATGAGAAGAGCTTGCTCTTCGATTCAGCGGCGGACGGGTGAGTAATACCTAGGAATCTGCCTGGTAGTGGGGGACAACGTTTCGAAAGGAACGCTAATACCGCATACGCCCTACGGGGGAAAGCAGGGGACCTTCGGGCCTTGCGCTATCAGATGAGCCTAGGTCGGATTAGCTAGTTGGTGAGGTAATGGCTCACCAAGGCGACGATCCGTAACTGGTCTGAGAGGATGATCAGTCACACTGGAACTGAGACACGGTCCAGACTCCTACGGGAGGCAGCAGTGGGGAATATTGGACAATGGGCGAAAGCCTGATCCAGCCATGCCGCGTGTGTGAAGAAGGTCTTCGGATTGTAAAGCACTTTAAGTTGGGAGGAAGGGTACTTACCTAATACGTGAGTATTTTGACGTTACCGACAGAATAAGCACCGGCTAACTCTGTGCCAGCAGCCGCGGTAATACAGAGGGTGCAAGCGTTAATCGGAATTACTGGGCGTAAAGCGCGCGTAGGTGGTTCGTTAAGTTGGATGTGAAATCCCCGGGCTCAACCTGGGAACTGCATCCAAAACTGGCGAGCTAGAGTAGGGCAGAGGGTGGTGGAATTTCCTGTGTAGCGGTGAAATGCGTAGATATAGGAAGGAACACCAGTGGCGAAGGCGACCACCTGGGCTCATACTGACACTGAGGTGCGAAAGCGTGGGGAGCAAACAGGATTAGATACCCTGGTAGTCCACGCCGTAAACGATGTCAACTAGCCGTTGGAATCCTTGAGATTTTAGTGGCGCAGCTAACGCATTAAGTTGACCGCCTGGGGAGTACGGCCGCAAGGTTAAAACTCAAATGAATTGACGGGGGCCCGCACAAGCGGTGGAGCATGTGGTTTAATTCGAAGCAACGCGAAGAACCTTACCAGGCCTTGACATGCAGAGAACTTTCCAGAGATGGATTGGTGCCTTCGGGAACTCTGACACAGGTGCTGCATGGCTGTCGTCAGCTCGTGTCGTGAGATGTTGGGTTAAGTCCCGTAACGAGCGCAACCCTTGTCCTTAGTTACCAGCACGTTATGGTGGGCACTCTAAGGAGACTGCCGGTGACAAACCGGAGGAAGGTGGGGATGACGTCAAGTCATCATGGCCCTTACGGCCTGGGCTACACACGTGCTACAATGGTCGGTACAGAGGGTTGCCAAGCCGCGAGGTGGAGCTAATCTCACAAAACCGATCGTAGTCCGGATCGCAGTCTGCAACTCGACTGCGTGAAGTCGGAATCGCTAGTAATCGCGAATCAGAATGTCGCGGTGAATACGTTCCCGGGCCTTGTACACACCGCCCGTCACACCATGGGAGTGGGTTGCACCAGAAGTAGCTAGTCTAACCTTCGGGAGGACGGTTACCACGGTGTGATTCATGACTGGGGTGAAGTCGTAACAAGGTAGCCGTAGGGGAACCTGCGGCTGGATCACCTCCTTAATCGACAGACATCAGCTGTCTTATGAGCTCCCACACGAATTGCTTGATTCATTGAAGAAGACGATTGGGTCTGTAGCTCAGTTGGTTAGAGCGCACCCCTGATAAGGGTGAGGTCGGCAGTTCGAATCTGCCCAGACCCACCAATTACATGTGGTGCAGCCTGTAGCAATACGGGGCCATAGCTCAGCTGGGAGAGCGCCTGCCTTGCACGCAGGAGGTCAGCGGTTCGATCCCGCTTGGCTCCACCACCTTACGTCAAAGCTTAGAAATGAATATTCGGCTCGAATATTGATTTCTGAACTTTTTCAGAATCGTTCTTTAAAAATTTGGGTATGTGATAGAAAGATAGACTGGACAGCACTTTCACTGGTGTGTGTTCAGGCTAAGGTAAAATTTGTGAGTAATTACAAGTTTTCGGCGAATGTTGTCTTCACAGTATAACCAGATTGCTTGGGGTTATATGGTCAAGTGAAGAAGCGCATACGGTGGATGCCTTGGCAGTCAGAGGCGATGAAAGACGTGGTAGCCTGCGATAAGCTTCGGGGAGTCGGCAAACAGACTTTGATCCGGAGATCTCTGAATGGGGGAACCCACTCAGCATAAGCTGAGTATCTTGTACTGAATACATAGGTGCAAGAGGCGAACCAGGGGAACTGAAACATCTAAGTACCCTGAGGAAAAGAAATCAACCGAGATTCCCTTAGTAGTGGCGAGCGAACGGGGACTAGCCCTTAAGTGGCTTTGAGATTAGCGGAACGCTCTGGAAAGTGCGGCCATAGTGGGTGATAGCCCTGTACGCGAAAATCTCTTAGTCATGAAATCGAGTAGGACGGAGCACGAGAAACTTTGTCTGAATATGGGGGGACCATCCTCCAAGGCTAAATACTACTGACTGACCGATAGTGAACCAGTACCGTGAGGGAAAGGCGAAAAGAACCCCGGAGAGGGGAGTGAAATAGATCCTGAAACCGTATGCGTACAAGCAGTGGGAGCCTACTTTGTTAGGTGACTGCGTACCTTTTGTATAATGGGTCAGCGACTTATATTCAGTGGCGAGCTTAACCGAATAGGGGAGGCGTAGCGAAAGCGAGTGTTAATAGCGCGTTTAGTCGCTGGGTATAGACCCGAAACCGGGCGATCTATCCATGGGCAGGTTGAAGGTTAGGTAACACTGACTGGAGGACCGAACCGACTACCGTTGAAAAGTTAGCGGATGACCTGTGGATCGGAGTGAAAGGCTAATCAAGCTCGGAGATAGCTGGTTCTCCTCGAAAGCTATTTAGGTAGCGCCTCATGTATCACTGTAGGGGGTAGAGCACTGTTTCGGCTAGGGGGTCATCCCGACTTACCAAACCGATGCAAACTCCGAATACCTACAAGTGCCGAGCATGGGAGACACACGGCGGGTGCTAACGTCCGTCGTGAAAAGGGAAACAACCCAGACCGTCAGCTAAGGTCCCAAAGTTATGGTTAAGTGGGAAACGATGTGGGAAGGCTTAGACAGCTAGGAGGTTGGCTTAGAAGCAGCCACCCTTTAAAGAAAGCGTAATAGCTCACTAGTCGAGTCGGCCTGCGCGGAAGATGTAACGGGGCTCAAACCATACACCGAAGCTACGGGTGTCACTTAGGTGACGCGGTAGAGGAGCGTTCTGTAAGCCTGTGAAGGTGAGTTGAGAAGCTTGCTGGAGGTATCAGAAGTGCGAATGCTGACATGAGTAACGACAATGGGAGTGAAAAACTCCCACGCCGAAAGACCAAGGTTTCCTGCGCAACGTTAATCGACGCAGGGTTAGTCGGTCCCTAAGGCGAGGCTGAAAAGCGTAGTCGATGGAAAACAGGTTAATATTCCTGTACTTCTAGTTATTGCGATGGAGGGACGGAGAAGGCTAGGCCAGCTTGGCGTTGGTTGTCCAAGTTTAAGGTGGTAGGCTGAGATCTTAGGTAAATCCGGGATCTTAAGGCCGAGAGCTGATGACGAGTTGCCTTTAGGCGACGAAGTGGTTGATGCCATGCTTCCAAGAAAAGCTTCTAAGCTTCAGATAACTAGGAACCGTACCCCAAACCGACACAGGTGGTTGGGTAGAGAATACCAAGGCGCTTGAGAGAACTCGGGTGAAGGAACTAGGCAAAATGGCACCGTAACTTCGGGAGAAGGTGCGCCGGTGAGGGTGAAGGACTTGCTCCGTAAGCCCATGCCGGTCGAAGATACCAGGCCGCTGCGACTGTTTATTAAAAACACAGCACTCTGCAAACACGAAAGTGGACGTATAGGGTGTGACGCCTGCCCGGTGCCGGAAGGTTAATTGATGGGGTTAGCTAACGCGAAGCTCTTGATCGAAGCCCCGGTAAACGGCGGCCGTAACTATAACGGTCCTAAGGTAGCGAAATTCCTTGTCGGGTAAGTTCCGACCTGCACGAATGGCGTAACGATGGCGGCGCTGTCTCCACCCGAGACTCAGTGAAATTGAAATCGCTGTGAAGATGCAGTGTATCCGCGGCTAGACGGAAAGACCCCGTGAACCTTTACTATAGCTTTGCACTGGACTTTGAATTTGCTTGTGTAGGATAGGTGGGAGGCTTTGAAGCGTGGACGCCAGTTCGCGTGGAGCCATCCTTGAAATACCACCCTGGCAACTTTGAGGTTCTAACTCAGGTCCGTTATCCGGATCGAGGACAGTGTATGGTGGGTAGTTTGACTGGGGCGGTCTCCTCCTAAAGAGTAACGGAGGAGTACGAAGGTGCGCTCAGACCGGTCGGAAATCGGTCGTAGAGTATAAAGGCAAAAGCGCGCTTGACTGCGAGACAGACACGTCGAGCAGGTACGAAAGTAGGTCTTAGTGATCCGGTGGTTCTGTATGGAAGGGCCATCGCTCAACGGATAAAAGGTACTCCGGGGATAACAGGCTGATACCGCCCAAGAGTTCATATCGACGGCGGTGTTTGGCACCTCGATGTCGGCTCATCACATCCTGGGGCTGAAGCCGGTCCCAAGGGTATGGCTGTTCGCCATTTAAAGTGGTACGCGAGCTGGGTTTAGAACGTCGTGAGACAGTTCGGTCCCTATCTGCCGTGGACGTTTGAGATTTGAGAGGGGCTGCTCCTAGTACGAGAGGACCGGAGTGGACGAACCTCTGGTGTTCCGGTTGTCACGCCAGTGGCATTGCCGGGTAGCTATGTTCGGAAGAGATAACCGCTGAAAGCATCTAAGCGGGAAACTTGCCTCAAGATGAGATCTCACTGGAGCCTTGAGCTCCCTGAAGGGCCGTCGAAGACTACGACGTTGATAGGTTGGGTGTGTAAGCGCTGTGAGGCGTTGAGCTAACCAATACTAATTGCCCGTGAGGCTTGACCATATAACACCCAAGCAATTTGCTGCTCCTAAATAAAGAGCAGGCCAAATTGCGGTAGTGAAGACTGCAAAGCCGAGAATTTGTAACTCACAAGCATCACATACCCGATTCGCTGGAGTGTCTAACAAGACCTTCTGGCAACAGAATTTCTTGACGACCATAGAGCATTGGAACCACCTGATCCCATCCCGAACTCAGCAGTGAAACGATGCATCGCCGATGGTAGTGTGGGGTTTCCCCATGTGAGAGTAGGTCATCGTCAAGATTAAATTCCGAAACCCCTATCTGCGTATGCAGGTAGGGGTTTTGTCTTTAAGGTAGAAGCATCAAGAATTCGCTGGCACGTCGCAACAGACGGACCGGCACACAGAATTTCTTGACGACCATAGAGCATTGGAACCACCTGATCCCATCCCGAACTCAGCAGTGAAACGATGCATCGCCGATGGTAGTGTGGGGTTTCCCCATGTGAGAGTAGGTCATCGTCAAGATTCATTCCGAAACCCCTGTCTGCCCTGCAGACAGGGGTTTTGTCTTTCTGGTAACTGCTAAAGCTCCTCAAGCCTACTCGACTCTTGTGGGAGCTGGTCTTGCCAGCGATGGGCTGCATAGCAGCCCCAGAACAGCCGCTTACTTACCCAGCCCTTCGCACCTTCCCACTACGCCGTGCCTGCAACTTGCGCCACCAGATATACACCCCGGTCAACGACAGCACCGCAATCATCACCCCCAGCACTGCAATCAACACCTGGCCCGTCATACCGATGATGCGTCCGCCATGTATGGGTAACTGCAAGCGGTAAAAGCGTTCCCCCAGGGTGCCTTGCCCGGCTATCTCCTTGCCCAGCAAATGCCCGTCAGTCCCGTGAAAGAACAACCAGGACTTACCCTGGGCATCGGTATCGTGTTGGCCAAAGCCCGCGCCATAGAAGTTGTACTCGAAGCTGTAGTACAGCTCGCCGATCGGCGCTGTCAGCCCCAGCCGCTGACCCTCCTGCTGTGCCAGCTGATAGGCCTGTTGATAGCTCAGCTGGGTAACCCCCAGTAGCTCCTTGGGCAGGGTGCCACGGGCTTCATAGACGCTTGGCTCGACCGGTGAAAACAGCGACACCGCCGGTTTGAACACCTGGGCAGGCAGGTTCATCGCCACGCTGCTGATCGCAATCGGCAGCAGCAGTAGCCACAACCACAAACCGCCCGCCCTGTGGATATCCATGTTCAGCCGATAGGCATGGCCGCCCTTGATCTTCCAGGCTTTCGCCCACTTGCCCCAGAACGGCCGCCCACGTGGCAAGGTCAGCAGCACGGCGATAAAGCAGTCGATCATCCACATGATCGCCACCACGCCCATCAGCAGGATCCCCCAGTTGCCGGGCAGCGTCAGGCTGTAGTGCAACTCAAGCATGAACGGCATGAAGTTCTCGCGGGAAAAGCAGCACTCACCCCAGTAGCGCTGGCCCAGGGTCAGGCCGCTGACCGGATCGAGATAGAACACGGTGTTCTTTTCAGCATAGGGCTCACCGCTCGCAGGATCGTTGCGCGGCACCATTGCCAGCAGCGCCGCATGCCCTGGCTCGTTCGGGTACTCCATGTACCAGACCTGCAGCCGCGGGTGCTCGGCCTGCAACTTATCCACAAGCACCCCCGGCTGCTGTCGTTCACCCACGGCGGGGGCTTCGTAGAAGGACGGGTTGAGCCACTCGTCCAGTTCGTGATGAAAGGCCAGGACGCTGCCGGTAAGGCCGGCCAGGGCCAGAAACAGCGCGGTGATCAGGCCGAGGTAGCGGTGGAGCAGTACGTAAAGCTGACGCATGAGTAAAGGTCCGGAGTAAGTCGCCAGATGCAACAAAGCCAGCGCCCGGAATCAGGCGCTGGCTTTGTCCTTCATACAGGTGGGATCAGAACTGGTAGCTGACCGTGGCGCTGACATTGCGCTCTTCGCCCATGTAGCAATAACTCAGGCTGGCACAGGAGGCGATGTAGCTTTCATTGGTGAGGTTGTTGGCATTGAGCCGCACATCCACGCCCTTGAGCCCGACCTTGCCCAGGTCATAGCCAACCGAAGCATCGAACAGGGTGTAGGAGGGCACCTTCATGGTGTTCTCGGCATCCACCCAGCTGTAGCCGACATAGCGCACACCACCGCCCAGGCGCAGGCCGTCGAGGGCGCCCTGGCGGAAGTTGTAGTCAGCCCACAGCGAGGCCATGTGCCGCGGTGCCTGGGTCGGCGAGTTGCCCTTGTTGTCGAGGTCGCTGCCAAACAACGTGCTCGGCATCGACTTGGAGTACTCGATATCGGTGAAGGTGTAGCTGCCGAGGACTTTCAGGTTGTCGGTGACCTGCATGTGCGCTTCCAGTTCCAGGCCCTGGGAGCGGACCTGGCCGACAGGACGGTAGAACTCTTCCTGCGGCAGCTTGGAGGCAAGGTTCTCCTGCTCGATGCGGAACACCGAGGCGGTGAACAGGTTGTCGGTGCCCGGCGGCTGGTACTTGATACCAGCCTCCCACTGGGTACCCTCGGTCGGCGCCAGCGGGTTGCCCGACTGGTCGGCGTAGGAGTTGGGGTTGAACGACTCGGAGTAGCTGATGTACGGCGCAATGCCGTTCTCGAACAGGTACAGCACGCCGGCGCGACCAGTCAGCTTGGTACGCTCGTCACTGATCTTGGTCCCCAGCGGACGGCTGGCTTCGGCGATGCGGTTCTCATCCGACGTCTTCACCCAGTCCTGACGCAGGCCGAGGGAGAAACGCCACTGGTCGAGCTCGATCAGGTCCTGCAGGTATACGCCGGTCTGTTGCAGGCGACGCAGGTAGCTGGTGGGGTCGAAGTAGGTGATTTCCGAGTTGCCGTACTGCGGATCGAAGGCATTGATCGGGGCCAGGGCGCCACTGCGCCAGTCGACCACAGTCTTGCGCCGTTGATAGTCCAGGCCCAGCAGCGTGGTGTGCTTGGCGCTGCCGATGAAGTATTCGGCCTGGAGCATGTTGTCGATGATGTACGAGTGCAGCTTTTCCTCGCCGCCGGTGTAGTAGCGGTTCAACTCGTTGCTGGTTGGCGTGGTCCAGCCCCAGGCATACACCTGATCCATCTTCACCGTCGAATCCAGGTAGCGGAAGTTCTGCCGTGCGGTGAATACGTCGTTGAAGCGGTGCTCGAACTGGTAGCCGAACGACTGCTGGTCACGCTCGTAACGATCGACGCCCGGCTCGCCTTCGAAGAAGTGATCGGAGATGCGCCGGCCATTGCGCTGGTGCAGCGCACCAGCGGCCGGAACGCCGCCGTGATAACCGCCGTCGGGGTCATGCTGCAGGTAGGCCTGCAGGGTCAGCGACGTATCTTCGCTGAAGTTGATGCTGACGGTCGGCGCCAGGGCGAAGCGTTTTTCTTCGTTGTGGTCGAACTGGGTGTCGGACTGATCGGCGACGCCCACCAGACGGTAGGCGATGCGCTTGTCGTCATCCAGCGGGCCGCTGAAGTCGAAACCAACGCCACGCTGGCCCTGGGTGCCGACAGTGGCCTGCACTTGGTGATAGGTCTCGTACAGCGGCTTCTTGCTGGTCAGCGCGACCAGGCCGCCGGGCGAGCTGCGGCCATAGAGCACCGAAGACGGCCCCTTGAGGATATCCACCCGCTCAAGGAAGTACGGATCGACCTGCATGGTGCTGTAGGTGCCGCTGTCACCCATGGACTTCAGACCGTCCAGGTAGATGTTATCCACAGAGCCGTCGTTGAAGCCGCGCATGGCCACGTAGTCGTAGCGGTGAGTCGCACCATAGGGGTTGGTCAGCACGCCAGGGGTGTAGCGCATGGTCTGGGCCACGGTCTGCGAGCCCTGGTCGTCCATTTGCTGACGGGTAACCACCGACACCGACTGCGAGGTTTCCAGAATCGGCGCACTGGTCTTGGTCGCGACCTGGCTGTGGGTGGCGTTGTAGCCTTCCATGCTGCCCAGCGCATTACCCAGGGCGAACTCGCGCACTTCTGTGCTTGGCAACGACAGCGCTGCGTCCTGTGGCTGAGCCCGCAGCACAAAGCTGCCGCCATCCTGGCTGACGGCCTCCAGGCCCGAGCCGTTGAGCAATTGGCGCAACGCCTGGTCGGTGGCGTAACTGCCTTGCAGGCCTGGCGACTGCAGGCCCTGGGTCATTTGCGGGGTGCTCGACAAGGTGATCTGGGCCTGGCGGGCGAACTGGTTGAGCACGTCATCCAGGGAGCCGGCGGGGATGTTGTACTGCTGGCTGACACTGCCCGCTTGCGCGGCAAGCGCCCCGGCCGGTACAGCAGCAATGCCCAGGGCGGTGCCGAGCAGCGCGGCGCGGATGGCCTTACCGAGGGTGCTGCTCGTGGCAGAATCTAAGACAGGTTGAAAATCATTCTTCTTGTTGAGCCGCAACAGGGGCGAAGCATTACGCATGGAGAGCATCCGTAGAGTCGGTAAGGGCAGAAGGAGTCGCTTACTGTCCTAGCCGGACTCGTTGGTAAAACCCGCCAAAAAAAATTGTTCAGGCCAGTCGCTCGAGGCGCACCCACCAGCGAGTGCGATAGCTGACCGTCACCGGCAGCGTCTGCGGCAGCAGTTGCAGCAGTTTGTCGGTGTCCTCAAGGCGGAACACACCGGACAGGCGCAAGTCGGCAATGTCATCGGCGCAGCTCACATAACCGTGGCGATAGCGCCCGACTTCGGCGAGGAAATCGCCCAGGCGCATGTCGCGGGTGACGATCAGCCCTTCAGCCCAGGCGCCGGCATCCATGTCCTGATTCTGTAGGAGGGTTGCGCCCCGGGTATCCAGGCGATAGCTCTGGCCGGCGTGAATCCATTGCGTAGGGCCTGGCGAGTGGATGACGACGGTACCCTGACTGACGCTGACGCGGGTGCAGTTGTCGTCCTGGCGCACCACGAAGTGGCCGTTGAAGCCTTGAAGCAAGGCATCGCGGGTGCTTACCAGCAAGGGGCGGCCAGGAGCGCTCGTATCCTTGGCGCAGGTCAGCAGCAACTCACCGTGCTTGAGGCGAATCAGGCGCTGATCGGCCTCGAAGGCCAGGTCGACGGCGCTGTTGGTGTTCAGCTGCAGCAACGAGCCATCCGGCAGGCGCACGCTGCGCCGCTGACCGGTGCCACTGGCAAAATCCGCAGTCAACGGGCTGATAACCTGCAGATCCTTGCCCAGCCAGGCCGCCGAGCCGAACACCAGCACGCCGCTGAGCAGCTTCAGGGCCTGGCGCCGTTGCAGGCGCTGGCTGCTGTTCTCCAGGGTCTGCAAAGCTACACTGGCACCCGGCACGGCGCGCAGGTTGAGCTCCTGATGCAGGGACTGGACCCGTTGCCAGGCCAGCTCGTGTTCCTGATGGGTTGCACGCCACTGTTCGCATTGCTGCTGCAGCCGCGCGTTGTGGCCGCTTTCGCGCAGCTTGAGCATCCAGTGGATGGCCTGCTTGACCACTCGCGGGCCAGGATTGAGGGTTGTCATGCCGGCTTACGCCTCTGACTCGTAGCGCAGCAGGTAACAGTGATAAAGCGCATCGGCCACATAGCGCTCGACCGAGCGCAGGGACACGCCCATCTGTTCGGCAATTTCCTTGTGGCTCAGGCCTTCGCACTGCGCCAGGAGAAAAGCGCGGCGCACTTTCGGTTTAAGGCCGTCGAGCATCTGCGCGATGCGCTCGAGCAGCTCCAGCAACAGTTCGCGAGTTTCAACCGAGGGCACTTCGGCTTCTGGCAGATGCGCCAGGGCTTCAAGGTAGGCGCGGTGCAGCTCTTCACGGCGCCAGTGGTCGATCACCAGGCCCCGGGCGATGGTGCGCAGGAACGCCCGGGGTGCATTCAGCTCCAGCAGTTCGCGCCGCTGCAACAGGCGCACGAAGGTGTCCTGGGCCAGATCCGCGGCATCGGCGGCATTGCCCAGCTTGCTGCGCAGCCAGGTGTTCAGCCAGCCGTGGTGATGGCTGTAAAGCGTGTACACGGACTCTCGAGAGGGCATGAAGGTGCGCTGCTGAAGGGGTCATAAATGATAATTAGTCTCATTGTTGGCATCCTTGGAATATTTTGCAACTGTTGATCAGGGCAAGCTCGCTCTTGTAGGAACGGGCTTGCCCCGCCGACCGGGGTTAGCTCAACAAATTCCTCACGTTGTTCATCGCCTCATCGGCAAACCCCTGCAAAAACGCCTGAAAGCCCGGCAGCGCCTCGCTGCCGCCTTCCCACGGCTCGGCCTGGATGGTCCAGGTTGCCCGCGCCTGGCGCTCGCCCAGCGCCTCGACCTGCATCGCCGCCCACAGGTTGCCGATGTTCAGGCTGGTGTAGATCAGGCTCCAGGTCATGCACATGGCCTGGTCGTCGCGGCTATTGAGCTGCTCGATGACCACGTTGCCGTCCTTGAACAGCTTCTTGCGCACTGAACGCACGCCGCTGCCGGTCATCTCGATGTGCGCCAAGGCCGGGATGAACACCGGAAAGCCGGCGAAATTGCCGACGATATTCCAGATGCTGGCGGCATCGCTGGCGATGTCGACACTGGCCACCACACGGCAGCCGGCAGGGTTGCGGATCAGGGTGTCGGGTTGAAGTGCTTGCATGGTTAAGTCTCCTGCGTGGGTTGAAGGTGCTCAGATGAAGGCGATGTCGTGCAGGTACTGGCAGCCGCGTTGCAGCAACTGCGGGGTTTTCTGCGGGTAGCGGGCGCCCATGCGCTCGACCCCGGCGCGGGCATTGCCGTGCCGGATCAACGAGATGTCGCCGATGTCTTCCTCGAAGCCGTCCAGGTAGAAGCCCAGGACATCGAACAGGGCGTTGTCGCGGTCGACCCGGCGCAACTGCCGTTGCCACTGCTCGACGCTGACCAGCTCGAACGGCCTGCCACTGTCGCGGAACACCGAGACGTAGTCGCTCCAGCTCAAAGGCTCCGGGTTGTGCAGGTTGAACACCGCCTGTTCGGGCTGGTAGCGGCTGCTGTGGAAGGCGATGAAGCGGGCGAGAAAATCCACCGGCATCAGGTCGAAGTTGAGCTCCAGCGCAGGCACCTGGCCGAGCTGCAGCGAGCCCTTGAGCATCAGCATCAGGCGGTTGCGCTGGGGCTGACAGATGCCATTGCGGCTGTCGAAGGTGATATTGCCGGGGCGGTACAGGTTGACCCATACACCCTGGTCGCGGGCGCGCTGGAGGATGCGCTCGCCCACCCATTTGCTCAGGTTGTAACCGTTGCGTATGTAGATTGGCGGTGTTGCGGCCGGATCCTGCTCCAGCACCTGGCCGTCGGCGTCGATGGCGCTGCACGCCGACAGGGTCGAAACGAAATTGAAGACCTTTTTGCGTCGGCCTTCGCACAGGCGCAGGCACTCGAACAGTGGCTCGACGTTGTCGGCGGCCAGGCTGCGGTAATCCAGCACATGGTTGACCTGCGCGGCGTTGTGCAGCAGTGCGCCGTACTCGCTGTCCAGATAGGCATACTCGGCCTCGGCCAGGCCCAGGCGAGGCTGGCGCAGGTCGGCCGCGAAAACTTTCACCCGGCTCATGTCGAGCCGGTGTAAACCGTTCTCCATCAGCGCTGCGGTGAACCGTTGCTGCGCTGACTGACTGGCACTGCAGCGCACCAGGCAAGCGACTTCGCTGGCGCCCCATTCAAGCAGCGCTTCAACCAGGTGCACGCCGAGAAAACTGTTGGCCCCGGTGACGATCACCTTGTGCACGTCGCCCAGTTGCGCCATTGGCAGAATCTGCAAACCCAGTTCGCGGCAGGCATCGCGTTCGGCCTGCGGATCGAGGCCGAGCAGCTGTGCTTGCTCACCGCTGACCAGCGTGGCCAGGCGTTGCACCGTAGGCATCTCGATAAACCGGTTGATCGCAATGCCGCGGCCGAACTGTTCGCGAACAGCCAGCAAGAGGCGTGACAGCAGGATCGAATGGCCGCCGAGGCTGAAGAAGCTGGCGTCAGTGGATATGTCCTGCTCGGGTAGTTCGAGCAGTTCGCTCCACACGCCAACCAGCTGCGCTTCGACAGAGGTTACCGGGCCGAAGTGATGATTGCTCTGCGTCAGCCCCGGCGGTATCGCCAGCAGCGCCTGGCGATCAATCTTGCCGTTGGCGGTGTAGGGCATCTGCGCCAGTTGCTGATAAAAGGCCGGACGCATGTAGTCGGGCAGCTGTTGCTCGGCATGCAGGCGCAGGGCGGCTTCGCCATCGTCAGCCGTGGCTTGCACGCAGAACGCCAGGATCCGCCGCTGAGCATCGATGACCACGGCCACCTGATGGAACAGGCCGCTGCTGCGCAGGCAATGCTCGATCTCTTCCGGTTCGACCCGAAAGCCGCGAATCTTCACCTGGCTGTCGCGCCGACCACAGAGCTCGATACCGTCGGCTGTCCATTTACCAATATCGCCAGTGCGGTACAGGTGCAGCGGGCTGCCGCCGGCAAGCGTCAAGGTGATAAAGCGCTCATTGCTCAGGGCTGGATTGTTCAGGTAGCCCAGGCCAACGCCCGGCCCTGCGATGTACAGCTCACCGGGGGTGTTTTCGGCTACAGGTTGCAGGCCTTGGTCGAGAATCAAAACCCGCGTGTTGGCGATCGGCCAGCCCAGGTTGCGGTTGTTGTCGTCAGCCTGGAACACCCGGGTCGTGGCCAGCACCGTGGTTTCGGTCGGGCCGTAGATGTTGTGTAGCTGGCACTGCCCGGCCAGGCGGGCAATCACCTCGGGCTCACAGACATCGCCACCGGTGATCAGGTGGCTCAAGCGCAGGTTCTGATCGCGCGGCAGGATGCTCAGCAGCGCCGGCGGCAGAAAGGCATGGGTCACTTGCTGTTCGCGCATCAGCGTCAGCAACTGCGCCGGGTCGCGGCGCTGGTCTTCAGTGGGTACCACCAGCTCGCCGCCGCACACCCAGGTCGGCAGGATATCCAGCAACGAGGCATCGAAACCGATGGTCGAAAACTGCAGCGCCCGGCTTTGCTGATCCAGCTGCACATGGGCGCTGTACCAGGTCTGGAAGTGGCTGAGGTTGCGCTGGCTGAGCAGCACGCCCTTGGGCTGGCCGGTGGTGCCCGAGGTGTAGATCGCCACGCAGGGGGCGTCTGGCGCCGGTCGCTGGCGCAGCAATGACGGCAGTGGCTGCGTCAGCGGCGTGGGCAGCTGGCGCAGGTCCAGGCTCGGTACTTTCAGCTCATCCAGCGGCACCTGCCCGTCATGCAGCAGCAGGCTGGCGCCGGCATTCTTGAGGATATAGCGCAGGCGCTCGGCGGGGTGCGCCGGGTCCAGCGGCAAATACACTGCCCCATAGCCGAATACGGCGAGCACACTGGCGTAGAGCGCAGCGGATTTGCCCAGGCAAACGCCGATCACTGGCGGTTCAGTTGCGGTCGGTAAAACAGGCAACCGTTGCAGGATCGCTGCCGCCAAGGCGTGCAACTGTGCATAGCTGATGCGCTGGCCGTTCAGGTTCAGCGCTGGGCTGTCGGCATGAACCCGCAGGCTCTGTTCCAGGCGCTCGATCAGCGGCACCTCGGCAGCTGCGAGCATTGGCTGATTTTCGCTCTGGTTGAAACGATGGAACCAGGCCAACTGCTCCAGCCAGTCGAGACCTTGTTGCAGATCCTCCTGCCCGGGGTTGATGGCGGCTGCTTGCTGCAGGTAGTCGGGGTTTCGCGAGAAGCGGCTGACGTGCAGCGCGAGCATCTCTTGCAGGCTGGCGATGGCATTCAGGCGCAACTGTTGACCATTGCCGGACGTCTCCGGGCCCAAGCGCTGGCGCTCGATCAGGCGCTGTGCGGTGGCGCTGCCGGTCCAGCACAAAAGCTCAAGTGTCGGCAGCTCGCCAGCGCTTTGCAGGTCTCTTTGCAGGTGAATGCCCAGGCGCAGGCTCAACAGCGCGCAGTCGTCCAGGCCGTGCCAATCGCTGGCACACAGTGCCAGGCTGCCGTCATCGATGAGCAACCGTGGCTGGCGCCACGGGCGTTGTTGCAAGGCCGCGGCGCTGTCGGCCAGGTACAGCGCGTGACCGTGGTCGAGCAGGTCCTGGTGCAGCAAGGTCAGTGCCGGGCTTGTGCCGATCAGAAGGATTTCCAGGCGTCTCATGGCTATCTCCTTGGTTCGGGCAGGTAGTGCGCCAGGGCTTGTTGCACGCAGGGCGAGTCGAGCATGGAACTGGCGCGGAACAGGCGCAGAATGTTGCCCAGCAGCGGGTGCCGGTGGTCGATCGGGTAGGCCATCGCTGTCACTTCCTGGCGCAGCGTTTGTCGCGCGGCCTCGCTGATCGGCAGGTGATCGGTCAGGGCGAAGTCGAAGCCTTTCTGGATGTCGTTGGTCAGGTACTGGGCGAGAAACACCGGCAGGATTTCGGCGATGCATTGCCGGTCCGCCTCGGGGGCGCTGTGCCAGTAGATGCGCACCAGCCGCGCCCAGAAACTTGAATGGCGGCCTTCGTCGAGCAGGTGGTCGGCCATCAGGCCCTTCACCGAGGGCTTGACCGTGTCATCCCGGGCGAAGGCGGCGACATCGTCGGTCAGGGTGTTTTCGGCGATACCTACGCAAATCAGCTCAAGGGCGTCGCGAAGGTGCTCCGGCGCCAGCGCCAGGGCCGCAGGTATCGCCCGGCTCAGTTCAATCTCCCGGGGTAGGGCAATTGGCTCGATCCCGGTCAGGGCGATGGTTTGTTGCATGAAGTCCATGGCTACCAGGGCGTGGTAGTCCTCATCTACCACCACGGTCATGGCGTCGTAGCGACAGGCGAACGGAAAGCGAATGGCGAAGCGGTCCTTGGCGATCCGCCGCGCCGTGCGGTCGACGATCTCGGTCTCGAAAATCACCACGTCGTTGATGAACTTGTACAAGCTCTGGGCCAGGGCGAAATCGCGTTGCTGCGGGCACTCGCGCACAAAGGTCTCACTGAGCACCAGCGGCTGGCGGCTGAGCGGGTAGATCAGCCGCTGATCGTCCTCGACCAGGCGTCGTGGCCGGGTGCGGATGGTTGCGTGGCTCTCCCAGGCCTCAGCGAAGGAATGGTAATCGAGGGCGTTCATGCACTGACCTCCGCGACGGTTTCGCGCATCGACAGGCGCAGGCGGTCCCACAGGGCGATGCGGCTGTCGATGGCGGCGATGGCGGCTTCCAGCACCTGGCGCTGCTGCACCGGGTCGCTTTTTACCAGCCTTGTCAGCAGGGCTTCGGCGGCTGGGCCGTGGTCTTCGGCGTCGACCTCGATATGCCGTTGCAGGTAGTAACGGAAGGTCGGCGCCTGTTCGCCGGTGATGCCCCAGTCATCGAGGATGCGCTGGAACATGCTTGGAATGACGCTTTCGCGCCCATGCAGGAAGGCCGCAGCGACGCTATGGGCCGGTGCGCCAAGGGCGGTCTCCAGGGTGTGGCTGACGAACTGCCGGGCCGCCTCGCTGGCGCCAGCGCGCTGCAGGGCGCTGGCGTAACCAACACCTTCACGCTGCAGGCTGACGAAGCGCTCGATCGCCGCCGTGCTGGCGCCAACTTCGCGCATGGCGTCCAGGTACAGCTCGAAATGGCTGTAATGCCCCTGGCCCAGGCAATCGTCGGACTCTTCGCCGAGGACGATCTCGTTGATCAGGCGGGCGGCGTTGGGGTCAAGCGGTGGTAGCCAGGGCAGCTGGATACAGGTCAGCTCCTGCTGCAGGCGCTTGGTCAGCGACATGAAATCCCAGACAGCAAATACATGGGTTTCCATGAACCGCTGCAATACCGGCAAAGAATCTATTTCGGCAAAGATCGGGTGGGCGGCAAGTTCGGCTTTGCGGGCGATAAGATGCGAAGTCAACGTATTCATGGGGTTTCCTTGTCAGTGGCTAATGTCCGGTCAATCGGCCTTCATCGACAGTTTCGAAGTTTTCAATGGCCGAGCAGGGGCCTCGACCGAACAGTTCGATAGCTGCGTGATGACAGGCGTATCGATGCAATAAGCATCACTTTTCTCAGGTTGACGGGGGCTTTGTGGTCAGGCTGGCCCGTGCCTATAAAAAGTTAGAACAACTTTTAAGTGTTCGGCAATAACTTTGTTAATTATATTTTTAGTTGGTTTTTTCGAGTGCGAAGTAAGTAATTAAAACTTTAGTTTGAAGTTTTATTGATAGGTAAGTGCTCCTTCCGGCAACGAAGTGTCAGAATAAAAACTGCGTGAGTGAATGCCTCACTCGGAGCACAGAAGAATGGAAGTCGGACCTGGTTGACTCTAAGGGGCAGCTGATCGATATCGGTCCTTGCCCGGCGCTAGGCTCCTTCTGCAGGTGTGCAAAAAGCAGACGACCAGGTCCGCCCGAGGGCAATCAGCGGTCGCTGCGCGGGTAAGAGTGTGCCGAAAATGCAGGGGCCGCCATGGCTGGCTGAAACAGGAAGAGACAAATCAGGGGCGCGAGAGCACCCCTTGAGGGCAGGGGATGGGTATGTCTGGAGGGGTCAGAGGCTAAGCAGGCCCAGGTGCGTATTGATGATTTGAATCAGGCGCTGGTTGAACCGGGGGGCTTCGCCTTGGTCATCGGGCAGTTCGATCAGCTCGATCTCCCGGCAGCTGTAGTCGTGCCAACCCAGCATGCGCGGCAGATACCCTGACGGATACAGCGCAGTGACTGGCACTTTGAGCCCGGCCGGGGCCTCGCCTGCATCAGCTGAAGGGCTGTCGCTGGTCGAGACAAACAGATGGCGGGTCTGGCCCGGGTGCAGTTGCTCGGTGTTGCGGGCCAGGGCGAAAGCCAACTGCGCCCCTACGCCCTGACCAAACAGCGCATGGGGTTTGTGCAGGTAGACCTGCAAGCGTTCGACCAGGGTGGCGATCAGGGTGGGATTGTTTTGCAAGGGCAGTGGACGGGTCAGGTCGCCATAGGCCAGGACGTTGACGGTCACCAGTTCGATATGGTCATTGAGCGCTACGGACCAGGCGCGGTATTGGCTCAGATGGTCCTGACTGCAGGCGAGGCAGATCAGGCGGATCTGCGGCGGCTGGGCAGAGCCCGGTACGGTTCTGCGCTGAAGAGTGGGAGCGTGCACTGCCTTTCCTTCCGCTCAAGGTGTGCCCCGAGCGCGATTGCTGCCAGTGGCCGGGGTCGCCGGCCATGGCTGTGGGTTCACTCTGCCGATTGTCTGCTCAGGTAGGCCTTGATCGTTTTTGCCCCGTTGTTCAGGTGGCGTTCGAGGATCCTGATGGCATCTTCAACCGACTTGTCGTTAGCGGCGTCCACCAGCCCGATGTGATCGTCCTGGGTCAGCTTGCCCAGGCCCATCGACGACAGGTGGAAGCGCAGAAAGCGTTCTTCTTCATTGAGCTCGTTTTCAATCAGGCGCAGCAGCTTCTGGTTGGGCGCCTTGCTGTACAGGCTCATGTGAAACAGGCGGTTCAGGCGACCGATTTCGGCATGCCGGGTTTCGTTTTCCAGCTCCGCGATATAGCCGCGAGCCATGGCAATATCCTCGGCGTCGAGCAAGGGGATCGACTGGCGCAGGGCCTCGGACTCCAGGAGGACCCGCAAGGCGTAGGTATCCACGGCATCTTCGCCGATCAGTGGCGCGACCACGGCACCCTTGTGCGCCACTACCTGCAGCAGCGACTGCGCTTCGAGCTGGCGCAGGGCCTCGCGCACCGGCATGCGGCTGACGCCAAACAAGGTGGCCAGTTCCTGTTGACGCAAGGCCATGCCCGGCGCCAGGCGACCATCGAGGATGGCACTGCGCAGCCGCTCTTCAATCACACTGCGCGCCAGGTGGGGCGGAACTTGCTCGCCACCGCCCAGAATGTCGCTCAGAAGTTTGGTTTTTTCGGCCACGCTGTCTCTGCCTGAAGTCGAAACGGTTTTGGATCCAGGATCCAATAACACTAGTTAGGGGAGATTTACTTGTCAAACCGCGCCGACGAGAGCCCTGATTTCACTAACGAAACAGCAATCAACGGCCGCTTGCTTGCTATCGTGAAGGAAGTTTTTGCTCAAGGGAAGCCGGGTTGCAGCCCACGCCTGACAAGGGGTTGCCCGTGATCAACAGTTTGATGGCGCGATGATCGTAAGGTGCCATTGTTTTTTCCGGGTCGAGGCCGCACCATCGGCGTTTTCCACAGGTCTGCGCGGATTGTTCGCATTGGCGATACCTCTGGCTGTTCAATTGACTGTGCGTCGGCTTGGCCTTGCCGTGGTGCTCGGCTGCCTGTTGCTGGGCGGTCTGCACGCCGATTGGGATTTCTCGCAGATCAGCCGCCGCGCCCAGTCGTTGTACGGGCCCTTGGGGCCTGGTCAGGGCCGGGTCGATGCCTGGCAGAACCTGTTGGCGACCCAGAAGCAGGGCAGCGAGGCCGAACGCCTGAAAGTGGTCAACCAGTTCTTCAACCAGCAGCTTCGCTATGTCGAGGATATCGACCTGTGGCGTGAGGTGGACTACTGGGCAACCCCGGTGCAGTCGTTGATCAAGGGCGCCGGCGACTGTGAAGACTACGCTATCGCCAAGTATTTCAGCCTGCGCCGGCTCGGTGTTCCTGCCGAAAAACTGCGGATTACCTACGTCAAGGCCTTGCGCCAGAATCGCGCGCACATGGTCCTGACCTATTATTCAAGCCCGGAGGCCATGCCACTGGTGCTCGACAGCCTGATCGACGCGATCAAGCCCGCCAGCCAGAGGCCGGACCTGTTGCCGGTGTATTCCTTCAACGGTGAAGGCCTGTGGCTGACCGGTGCGGGTGGCAACAAGAAGGTGGGCGACACCAAGCGCTTGTCGCGCTGGCAGGATCTATTGAAGAAGATGCAGGCCGAAGGCTTCCCCGCCGAGCCGGCTTACTGAAGGAGCACAGATGTCACTGTTCAAACAATTGCTGCTTGCCATCTGCCTGTTCCTGGTAGTCGCCTTCAGCGGCAGCTTCATGGTCAGCCTGGAGAGTTCGCGCAGCCAGTACGTCAACCAGCTGCGCTCCCATGCCCAGGACGCCGCCACGGCCCTGGCGCTGTCGCTGACGCCGAATATCGACGACCCGGCGATGGTCGAGCTGATGGTCAGCTCGATCTTCGACAGTGGTTATTATTCGAGCATCAAGGTCATCGACACGGGCTCCAATGCCTTGCTGGTCGAGCGCCACGCCGAGCCAGATGCCAACGGTGTGCCGGCCTGGTTCATTCGCCTGATCGGCCTGGAGCCCGCCGGTGGCGATGCCATCGTCAGCCGCGGCTGGCAGCAGGCGGCACGGGTCGAGGTGGTCAGCCATCCGATGTTCGCCCTGGCCAAGCTTTGGCAGAGTGCCCTGGGCAGCCTCGGCTGGCTGCTGCTGTGCGGCGCCTTGAGTGCGGTGCTCGGCGCGCTGTTGCTGCGCCGCCAGCTCAAGCCGCTGGATTACATGGTGGCGCAGTCCCACGCCATCGCCCGGCGCGAGTTCCTCAGTTTGCCGGACTTGCCGCGTACCCCGGAACTGCGCCGGGTAGTGCAGGCCATGAACCAGATGGTCGAAAAGCTCAAGGCGCTGTTCAAGGAGCAGGCCGAGCGTAGCGAAAAGCTGCGGGTCGAGTCGTACCAGGACAGCCTCACCGGGCTTGCCAACCGCCGCTATTTCGAGATGCAGCTCAACGCCCTGGTCAGCAACCTCGAAGAGGCGCGCCCGGGTTACCTGTTGCTGCTGCGGGTCAAGGACCTGGCCGGGCTCAACCAGCGCCTGGGCGGTCAGCGTACCGACCAGTTGCTGCAGGCGGTTGGCCAGCAACTGCAACGCACCTGCGCCAACTACCCGGAAACCAACAACCTGATTACCCGCAGCCGCGGCGGCGAGTTTGCCGTGCTGGCGCCGGGGCTGGTGCATGAAGAGGCGATCCAGCTGGCCCAGGCCCTGGAAGTGACCCTGCAGAGCCTGGCCGATACCGGCGCCAGTGATGTAACCCCGGTCGCCTGCATCGGCATGGCCCCTTACAGCCCGGGTGACGAGCCCCAGGCTTTGCTCAAGCTGGCTGACGAAGCCCTGGCGCGCGCTGAAAGCCAGCTGGAGCCAGGCTGGGTGTGCCTGGAGCAGGGTACTGCGCCGCAAGCCGGCGATACCCACCATGCCTGGCATACCCTGCTCGATGAAGCGTTGCAGCAGGGGCGCTTCCAGCTGTTCTTCCAGCCGGTGGTGGCCTGTGATGCACCGGAGCGGGTGCTGCATTACAAGGTGATCTCGCGGGTGCTCGACGCCCAGGGCCAGGCCATCGCCGCCGGACGCTTCCTGCCCTGGCTGGAGCGTTTTGGCTGGTCGGCGCGGCTCGATGTGCTGATGCTCGAGCAAGTGCTCAAGCACATGCACACCCACAAGGAAGCGCTGGCCCTTAACCTGTCGGCAGCGACCCTGGCCGATCCGAAGGCGTTGCAGCGGGTCTATGACCTGCTCGGCCAGAATGCCGTGCTGGGTCCGCGCCTGACCCTGGAAATCGGTGAAGAACAACTGCCTGAACAAGCCGTGCTTGAGCAGCTCACCCGACGCCTGCGGGTACTGGGTTTCAGCCTCAGCCTGCAGCGTTTCGGCGGACGTTTCAGCATGATCGGCAACCTTGCACACCTGGGTCTGGCCTACCTGAAGATCGACGGCAGCTACATCCGCGCCATCGACCACGAACGGCACAAGCGCCTGTTCATCGAAGCGATCCAGCGCGCAGCGCACAGCATCGACTTGCCGCTGATTGCCGAGCGGGTCGAAACCGAAGGTGAGCTCAAGGTATTGCGTGAGATGGGTATTCAGGGGGTTCAGGGAAGACTGGTCGGCGAGCCGGCACCCTGGCGTTGAGGCAAGCGGCTGCAGGCCCGCAACGGGCCTGCGCCAGTCAGATCAGGCCGCTGTGTTCTTCACTGTCATCGATCAGGTTGGTCAGGCCGCCCAGCACCTGACGGGCATTGGATCGGCTGAGCAGTTTGGCCTGAGCGCCGGCCGGCAGGTCGGTGATGCTGATCACGCCTTTGGTGGTCAGCACCTCGATCAAGTCCTCGAGCACCCGGATCATGTCCAGGTCACTCTGTTTGAGCTGCTTGAGGCTGTTCTCGACTACGTCGTCGGCGAACCACTCCTGGACCTCGGCATGGTCGGCCGGGAGCATCTCCGTGTATTCGGCGTAGGGTGCGGCCTCTACCCGGACCAGTTGGCCCTGTGCATCGCGTTGCACGTAGAACATGGGGGTATCCCTCTGAATGTCAGTCCGTATCCGCAGTCAGCAGCATAGGCCAAGCTGGCCGGGCGTGTAGCCCCGGCGAGCGAGTATGCGCTGTGAATACGGTGCAGGCAAAGTCCGAAGCGCCGCGCCAGCCCCGGGAGGGCTGGCGCAGGCTGTGGATCAACTGTTGGAGTGGTCGATCTTGATGGTTGGGTCGGCACCGGTAACCAGCGAGTTGATCGTGGTATTGGCCCAGTTGACCCCTTCCAGCTTGATCGTCACATCGGCATTGGCCAGGCCGCCAGAAGCGTTGAGCTTGCCTTCGGAGCTGACCTGCAGGGTCGACTCGCCGTTGACCGTGGTGATCTTCAGGTAGTTGTCGATGGTGCTAGCCTTCTCGCCCTGGAGCAGGTCGCTCAGGTCCAGACGGTCACCTTCGGCAGCCTTGAAGTCCTTGATCACGTCCTTGCCGGTGTCGCCAGCCTTCCACACGAAGGTATCGGCACCGCTGCCGCCGGTCATGATGTCGTCGCCCTTGCCGCCGATAAGGATGTCGTTGCCTTCACCGCCAAGCAGGGTGTCATTGCCGGTACCGCCGAGCAGGATGTCATTGCCCTTGCCGCCATCGAGGTAGTCGTTGCCACCCTGGCCGAAGAGAATGTCGTTGCCGTCGCCACCGAGCAGCGTGTCCTTGCCATCGCCAGTACGTGATACATCAAACTCGCTGACGTGCTCGGCGATGTACTGGTGCAGCACGCGTCCGTCGACATCACCCTGGTCCACGCCCAGCTTGCCGGCCACATAGGCTTGCATGGCTTCGACGCCGTTGCCGGCGATGCCGTCAAAACTGACCAGGTCACCGAACAGGATGTCATTGCCGTCGCCGCCACTGACTGCATCGTTGCCCGGCAGGCTGGCCTCGGTATGGCCAAGAATCGCTTCGGCCAGTTTGCTCGGGTCGATGTTGGCCTGCGGTTTACCATCGGTGTCGTATGGTTTCAGATCGTTGGAGTTGACCCCGCCATTGAGGCCGATCGCTTCCACGCTCGAATGCTTCGACAGCAACAGGAAAGACTCTTTGGAGTTGGCGTCGACGTAATACCAGTTCTGGCTCGACAACTCATAGGTGCCATCACCTTGCGCGTGCAACTCGCCCGAAGCGTTGCTGTCGGCGCGCCAGCGGTAGCCATCCCAGTATTGAGACGAGAGGTTACCCTGCTTGTCGATACTGATCCGGTTGTAGCCACCGACCATTTCATTGCTGATGACATTGCCCAGTTTGTAGTTCAGCGAGGCCAGTACGCTATCCATCGAGTAGCCCGAGTCTTTGAACGTCGGGTTACCTCGCTCGTTGCCTTGAGAAACGTTTGGCTGGCCATCGGTAATGAAGAACGTCTGGTTGCTACCGTCACTGCCGGTGTCCTTGAGGTTCTGGAACCAGTTGGCGGTGGTTTTGAACGCATCTTCGTAGTTGGTATTGCCGCCGGGAGTCAGCTTCTTCAGTGCAGCTTGCAGCGCTGCCAGTCCACCATTGTCGGCCAGGTTGATCGAGAAGGTGGTGTTGACCTGGGTGGAGAAGTCCACCAGCAGAATATTCACCGTACCCGACTGAGCACCTTTGACACTGTTAGCCAGGGTGTTGAACACCGACTCCAGGGATTTCTTCGCCGCGTCCACACCGGCGTAACCCATACTGGCTGAAGTATCGACAATGAACGCCAGGTTGTAATCCTGCCCTGGGGTTACATGCAAGCCATTGACGTCGGCGACCACGATGTCGTTGTTGGTGCCAAAGTCGCGGCTGTCGTTATCGGACGTCAGGTTGGTGGTGGCATAGGTATCCGGGTAAACGGTGACCTTGATCGTGCCCTGGGTGAAGTCGGTGCTGCCGTTGGCCTTCTCGGTGGCCGTCGAGGTGACGGTCACGTCGAACTGGCCCTGGTAGTAGGCTGGCGGCTTGATGCTCAGGCCGTTGAGGTTCCAGCCGGTGACGTCGACCTGGCCACTGCCGACGGTGACAGTGTGGCCGGCGCCATCGCTCAGTACCGAGCCTGCCGGAATGCCGCCCAGCTTGACGCTGAGGGTTTCCGAACCATCGGTGTCGGTGAGGTTGGTGGAGATACCGACCAGCTTGACGGTGCCGTTCTCGGCGCCTTCATTGAGCTTGTAGCCCTGGTAGTAGCCTTCGCCATTGGCACCGTGCAACTCGCCGACGGTGACGCCAGCATTGGTCAGCTCGTTCACGCCCGGGTACATCGGGATGTTGGCGTTGTTCAGGTCGACCGGGGTACTGCCATTGACCGACAGGTTGACGTCGTAGCTGCCCGGGCCGCTCTGGTTGGCGTGGTAGATATCCAGGGTGTAGTAGCCGCTGATGGTCGGCTTGAACGATCCGCTGATCGCACCGCCCGCGCCCCAGGTGGCCTGGGCCACGTTCTTGCCGCCGATGGTGATCAGCAGGCTGTCATCGCCGACACCGCTGAAGCTGTAGGTCTTACCCGCTTCGAGGTAGATCAGGCCGGAAGTCTTCGAGCCCGAACCGCCGACGACGCTGGCGTCGGACTGGGCATTGGTGACCAGCGAGCTGCTGTTGGCCTTGCCCGAGTTGTCGAACACGGTCTTCAGTGCATCGCCGGTGATGCCGTTGCCGTTGGTACCCAGGCCGCTGAGGCTGTTCCAGGTTTCCTTGACCAGGCCGATCGAGTTGACGTTGTTGCTGCCGATGTTCAGGTCAGGTTTGTCGGCCACCGGAGTGATGTCGACCTTGACGGTGCTTTCGTTGCCCAGGCCCTGGCCATCGGTTGGCTTGAACTTGATGTGTGCGTAGTCGGCCTCTTTGTTGCCGACGCCGGTGCCACCGTTGGCATTGATACCCGACTCGTTGCGATCCGGCACGAACTTCAGCTTGCCGGCATCGATGTCGGCCTTGCTGAAGACCTTGCCAGCATCGGCTTCGGTCAGGGTTTTCCAGACGTTGCCATCCTTGTACTGCAGCACGCCGTCGGCGGGCAGTTTGGTGATGGTCAGGCCCAGGTTGGCCGCCGGGGTATCGGCATCGGTGATGCCGAAGTTGGCCCAGCTCAGCACCAGGTCGGTGTCTTCGGTACCGGTCACGGCGCCGCCCGCGGCAACAGGTGCCTCGTTGCTGACGATGGTGGTGGTGACACTGCCCGCGCTGCCGCTGACTGCCAGGTTCTCGAAGTTGCCGCCGGTGGCCGAGTCGATCTTCACGGTGAAGTTCTCGGCACTCTCGGCAATGCCATCACGGATGATCGGCACGCTGAAGGTGCCCACATCGCTGCCCGCCTTGATCACCACGGTGGCGACGCCGGTGTAGTCCGCACCGTTGGTGGCGGTGCCGCTGTAGGTCAGCTTGATGACTACATCGGTTTGCGCCTTGTTGGTCAGGGTCAGCGTGTAGTTGGCCGAGTCACCTTCCACCACCGAGGTGGTGCCGCTGATGCTGACGGTGGTGGTGTCGATGGTGTCGGTCACCTGGGTGACGGCTGGCTGCTTGCTGATCGCCAGGTCTTCGAAGTTGCCACCGGTGGCGCCAGTGATGGTGGCGTTGACGCTGCCCGCATCGATGTACACGTCATCCGCTGGCGCAGGCACGCTGGCCGTGCCCGTGGTCTTGCCGGCATCGATGGTGATGGTTGCACCGTTGCTCAGGGTCACGGTGACCGCGGTCTGCGCCTTGTTGCTCAAGGTCGCGGTGTAGGTGATGTTGCCACCTTCGGCGACCGATGGCGTGGCGCTCAGGGTCAGGTTGGTGGTGTCGATGGTATCGGTAACGCTGGTTACGGCGGACGAACCGTCGACCTTCAGTTCTTCGAAGTCACCGCCGGTGCTGCCGGTGATTTTCGCACTGACGTTACCGGCATCGATGTACACGTCATCGCCAGGCGCGGCGATGGTCACCTTGCCTTCGGTCTGGCCTGCGGCGATGGTGATGGTCTCACCGTTGCTCAGGGTGACCTTCATCTCGGTGCCAGCAGGGTTGCTCAGCTTGGCCACGTAAGTGATCGAGCCGCCTTCGGCCACGGTCGGAGTCGCCGTCAGGGTCAGGCTGGTGGAGTCCTTGGTGCCCGGGCCGTCAGTGACGGTGGTGCTGGTGTTGCCGGTGCTGACCAGTTTTTCGTAGTTGCCGCCGCTGGTGCCGGTGATGCTGTTGGTCAGGGTCGGATTGGTGGTGTGCACGTTGTTCGGTGCAACGTAGTCCACAGTGCCGGTGCTCTGGCCTACAGGAATGGTGATCTGCTGACCGTTGGCCAGGTTGATGACCAGGTCGGAACCGGTCACCGGCGCGCTGACTTTCGCGGTGTAGGTGACCACGCCGCCTTCAACAACACTGTTGGTGCTGGCGGTCAGGGTTACGGTGCTGGTGTCGATGGTGTCCTTGACGTCGGTGACAGCCGGGGTGTTATCCACAGCCAGCTTCTCGAAGTCGCCACCGGTGGTGCCAGTGACAGTCACGCTCAGCTTGTCAGCGTCGATGTATACGTCGTCGCTTGGTGCATCGATGGTGATCTTGCCTTCGGTCTGGCCCTTGGCGATGGTGATGACTTCACCGTTGCTCAGGGTGACCTTCATCTCGGTACCGGCTGGGTTGGTCAGCGTCGCGGTGTAGGTGATCGAGCCGCCTTCGTTGACTGTTGGCGTCGCGGTCAGCTTGAGGCCGGTGGTGTCGTCAGTACCTGGACCGTCAGTAACGGTGGTCACCGGGTTGCCCGCAGTGTCCAGCTTCTCGTAGTTGCCGCCGGTGGTGCCGGTGATGCTGTTGGTCAGGTCCGGGTTGGTGGTGTGCACGTTGTTCGGTGCAACGAAGTCCACGGTGCCCGAGCTTGCGCCGACAGGGATGGTGATTTGCTGACCGTTGGCCAGGTTGATCACCAGGTTCGAACCGGTTACCGGAGCAGTGACGGAAGCGGTGTAAGTCACCACGCCACCTTCAGTCACGCTTGGCGTGGCGGTCAGGGTGACGGTCGAAGTATCGATGGTGTCGGTCACTTCGGTGACGGCTGGAGTGTTATCTACATCCAGTTTCTCGAAGTCGCCGCCAGTGGTACCAGCGACAGTCACGCTGACTTCCCCTGCATCGACGTACACGTCGTCTTCCGGAGCCGGAACAGTGATGCTGCCTTCGGTTTGGCCCTTGGCGATGGTGATGACTTCACCATTGCTCAGGGTGACCTTCATTTCGGTGCCGGCTGGGTTGGTCAGGGTAGCGGTGTAGACGATTTCGCCGCCTTCGGCGACGGAGCCAGTGGCGGTCAGCTTCAGGCCGGTGGTGTCGTCAGTACCCGGACCATCGGTGACGGTGGTCACCGGGTTGCCCGCGGTATCCAGCTTCTCGTAGTTGCCACCGGTGGTGCCGGTGATGCTGTTGGTCAGGTCCGGGTTGGTGGTGTGCACGTTGTTCGGTGCGACAAAGTCCACGGTGCCCGAGCTTGCGCCGACCGGAATAGTGATCTGCTGACCATTGGCCAGGGTGATCACCAGGTTCGAACCGGTAACCGGAGCAGTAACCGAAGCGGTGTAAGTCACCACGCCGCCTTCGGTCACGCTTGGAGTAGCGGTCAACGTAACGGTGCTGGTGTCGATGGTGTCGGTGACTTCAGTCACGGCAGCCGCCGGGTCGACTTCGACTTTTTCGAAGTCGCCACCGGTGGTGCCGGCGATGGTCACGCTGACTTCACCGGCATCGATGTACACGTCGTCCGAAGGCGCTGGCAGGGTGATGCTGCCCTCGGTCTGGCCCTTGGCGATGGTGATGACTTCACCATTGCTCAGGGTCACCTTCATCTCGGTGCCCGCTGGATTGGTCAGGGTGGCGGTGTAGACGATCTCGCCGCCTTCAGCGACCGAGCCGGTAGCAGTCAGCTTCAGGCCGGTAGTGTCGTCAGTACCTGGACCGTCAGTAACGGTGGTCACCGGGTTGCCCGCGGTATCCAGCTTCTCGTAGTTACCACCGGTGGTGCCGGTGATGCTGTTGGTCAGGTCCGGGTTGGTGGTGTGCACGTTGTTCGGTGCAACGAAGTCCACGGTGCCCGAGCTGGAACCGACAGGGATGGTGATCTGCTGACCATTGGCCAGGTTGATCACCAGGTTCGAACCGGTTACCGGAGCAGTAACCGAAGCGGTGTAAGTGACAACGCCACCTTCAGTCACGCTCGGCGTGGCGGTCAGGGTGACGGTCGAAGTGTCGATGGTGTCGGTCACTTCGGTGACGGCTGGAGTGTTATCCACATCCAGCTTCTCGAAGTCGCCGCCGGTGGTACCAGCGACAGTCACGCTGACTTCACCGGCATCGATGTACACGTCGTCTTCCGGAGCCGGAACAGTGATGCTGCCTTCGGTTTGGCCCTTGGCGATGGTGATGACTTCACCGTTGCTCAGGGTGACCTTCATTTCGGTGCCAGCCGGGTTGGTCAGCGTCGCGGTGTAGACGATCTCGCCGCCTTCCGCGACCGAGCCAGTGGCGGTCAGCTTCAGGCCGGTAGTGTCATCGGTGCCCGGACCGTCAGTAACGGTGGTCACTGGGTTGCCCGCAGTGTCCAGCTTCTCGTAGTTACCGCCCGAAGTGCCGGTGATGCTGTTGGTCAGATCCGGGTTGGTGGTATGCACGTTGTTCGGTGCGACAAAGTCCACGGTGCCCGAGCTTGCGCCGACAGGGATGGTGATCTGCTGACCATTGGCCAGGGTGATCACCAGGTTCGAGCCGGTTACCGGAGCAGTGACAGAAGCGGTGTAAGTCACCACGCCACCTTCAGTCACGCTCGGAGTGGCGGTCAGGGTGACAGTCGAAGTGTCGATGGTGTCGGTCACTTCGGTGACGGCTGGAGTGTTATCCACATCCAGCTTCTCGAAGTCGCCGCCACTGGTACCAGCGACAGTCACGCTGACTTCCCCTGCATCGACGTACACGTCGTCTTCCGGAGCCGGAACAGTGATGCTGCCTTCGGTTTGGCCCTTGGCGATGGTGATGACTTCACCGTTGCTCAGGGTGACCTTCATTTCGGTGCCAGCTGGGTTGGTCAGCGTCGCGGTGTAGACGATCTCGCCGCCTTCCGCGACCGAGCCGGTAGCAGTCAGCTTCAGGCCGGTGGTGTCATCGGTGCCCGGACCGTCAGTAACGGTGGTCACTGGGTTGCCCGCAGTGTCCAGCTTCTCGTAGTTACCGCCCGAAGTGCCGGTAATGCTGTTGGTCAGATCCGGGTTGGTGGTATGCACGTTGTTCGGTGCGACAAAGTCCACGGTGCCCGAGCTTGCGCCGACCGGAATAGTGATCTGCTGACCATTGGCCAGGGTGATCACCAGGTTCGAACCGGTTACCGGAGCGGTGACGGAAGCGGTGTAAGTCACCACGCCGCCTTCGGTCACGCTTGGAGTAGCGGTCAGCGTAACGGTGCTGGTATCGATGGTGTCGGTGACTTCAGTCACGGCAGCCGCCGGGTCGACTTCGACTTTCTCGAAATCGCCACCAGTAGTGCCGGCGATGGTCACGCTGACTTCACCGGCATCGATGTACACGTCGTCTTCCGGAGCCGGAACAGTGATGCTGCCTTCGGTCTGGCCCTTGGCGATGGTGATGACTTCACCGTTGCTCAGGGTCACCTTCATCTCGGTGCCCGCTGGGTTGGTCAGGGTGGCGGTGTAGACGATTTCGCCGCCTTCAGCCACGGAGCCGGTAGCGGTGAGCTTCAGACCGGTGGTGTCGTCAGTGCCCGGGCCGTCGGTGACGGTCGTGACTGGGTTGCCCGCAGTGTCCAGCTTCTCGTAATTACCACCGGTGGTGCCGGTGATGCTGTTGGTCAGGTCCGGGTTAGTGGTGTGCACGTTGTTCGGTGCAACGAAGTCCACGGTGCCCGAGCTTGCGCCGACAGGGATGGTGATTTGCTGACCGTTGGCCAGAGTAATGACCAAGTTCGAGCCGGTCACTGGGGCAGTAACCGAAGCGGTGTAAGTAACGACGCCACCTTCAGTCACGCTCGGCGTGGCGGTCAGGGTGACGGTCGAAGTGTCGATGGTGTCGGTGACTTCGGTGACGGCTGGAGTGTTATCCACATCCAGCTTCTCGAAGTCGCCGCCGGTGGTACCAGCGACAGTTACGCTGACTTCCCCTGCATCGACGTACACGTCGTCTTCCGGAGCCGGAACAGTGATGCTGCCTTCGGTCTGGCCCTTGGCGATGGTGATGACTTCACCATTGCTCAGGGTGACCTTCATTTCGGTGCCCGCTGGGTTGGTCAGGGTGGCGGTGTAGACGATCTCACCGCCTTCGGCGACGGAGCCAGTGGCGGTCAGCTTCAGGCCGGTGGTGTCATCGGTGCCCGGACCGTCAGTAACGGTGGTCACTGGGTTGCCCGCAGTGTCCAGCTTCTCGTAGTTACCACCGGTGGTGCCGGTGATGCTGTTGGTCAGATCTGGGTTAGTGGTGTGCACGTTGTTCGGTGCGACAAAGTCCACGGTGCCCGAGCTTGCGCCGACCGGAATAGTGATCTGCTGACCATTGGCCAGGGTGATCACCAGGTTCGAACCGGTAACCGGAGCAGTAACCGAAGCGGTGTAAGTCACCACGCCGCCTTCGGTCACGCTTGGAGTAGCGGTCAACGTAACGGTGCTGGTGTCGATGGTGTCGGTGACTTCAGTCACGGCAGCCGCCGGGTCGACTTCGACTTTTTCGAAGTCGCCACCGGTGGTGCCGGCGATGGTCACGCTGACTTCACCGGCATCGATGTACACGTCGTCCGAAGGCGCTGGCAGGGTGATGCTGCCCTCGGTCTGGCCCTTGGCGATGGTGATGACTTCACCATTGCTCAGGGTCACCTTCATCTCGGTGCCCGCTGGGTTGGTCAGGGTGGCGGTGTAAACGATTTCGCCGCCTTCAGCCACGGAGCCGGTAGCAGTGAGCTTCAGACCGGTGGTGTCGTCGGTACCTGGACCGTCGGTGACGGTGGTCACCGGATTACCAGCGGTATCCAGCTTCTCGTAGTTGCCGCCCGAAGTACCGGTAATGCTGTTGGTCAGATCCGGGTTGGTGGTGTGCACGTTGTTCGGTGCAACGAAATCCACGGTGCCCGAGCTTGCGCCAACTGGGATGGTGATCTGCTGACCATTGGCCAGGGTGATCACCAGGTTCGAGCCGGTAACCGGAGCAGTAACCGAAGCGGTGTAGGTGACGACGCCGCCTTCGGTCACGCTTGGAGTAGCGGTCAGCGTAACGGTGCTGGTATCGATGGTGTCGGTGACTTCAGTCACGGCAGCCGCCGGGTCGACTTCGACTTTCTCGAAATCGCCACCAGTAGTGCCGGCGATGGTCACGCTGACTTCACCGGCATCGATGTACACGTCGTCCGAAGGCGCTGGCAGGGTGATGCTGCCCTCGGTCTGGCCCTTGGCGATGGTGATGACTTCACCATTGCTCAGGGTCACCTTCATCTCGGTGCCCGCTGGGTTGGTCAGGGTGGCGGTGTAAACGATTTCGCCGCCTTCAGCCACGGAGCCGGTAGCCGTCAGTTTCAGGCCGGTGGTGTCGTCAGTGCCCGGACCGTCGGTGACGGTGGTCACCGGATTACCGGCAGTGTCCAGCTTCTCGTAATTACCACCGGTGGTGCCGGTGATGCTGTTGGTCAGATCCGGGTTGGTGGTATGCACGTTGTTCGGTGCGACAAAGTCCACGGTGCCCGAGCTTGCGCCGACCGGAATAGTGATCTGCTGACCATTGGCCAGGGTGATCACCAGGTTCGAACCGGTAACCGGAGCAGTAACCGAAGCGGTGTAAGTCACCACGCCGCCTTCGGTCACGCTTGGAGTAGCGGTCAACGTAACGGTGCTGGTGTCGATGGTGTCGGTGACTTCAGTCACGGCAGCCGCCGGGTCGACTTCGACTTTTTCGAAGTCGCCACCGGTGGTGCCGGCGATGGTCACGCTGACTTCACCGGCATCGATGTACACGTCGTCCGAAGGCGCTGGCAGGGTGATGCTGCCCTCGGTCTGGCCCTTGGCGATGGTGATGACTTCACCATTGCTCAGGGTCACCTTCATCTCGGTGCCCGCTGGATTGGTCAGGGTGGCGGTGTAGACGATCTCGCCGCCTTCAGCGACCGAGCCGGTAGCAGTCAGCTTCAGGCCGGTAGTGTCGTCAGTACCTGGACCGTCAGTAACGGTGGTCACCGGGTTGCCCGCGGTATCCAGCTTCTCGTAGTTACCACCGGTGGTGCCGGTGATGCTGTTGGTCAGGTCCGGGTTGGTGGTGTGCACGTTGTTCGGTGCGACAAAGTCCACGGTGCCCGAGCTTGCGCCGACAGGGATTGTGATTTGCTGACCGTTGGCCAGGTTGATCACCAGGTTCGAACCGGTTACCGGAGCGGTGACGGAAGCGGTGTAAGTCACCACGCCACCTTCAGTCACGCTCGGCGTGGCGGTCAGGGTGACGGTCGAAGTATCGATGGTGTCGGTCACTTCGGTGACGGCTGGAGTGTTATCTACATCCAGTTTCTCGAAGTCGCCGCCAGTGGTACCAGCGACAGTCACGCTGACTTCCCCTGCATCGATGTACACGTCGTCCGATGGCGCTGGCAGGGTGATGCTGCCCTCGGTCTGGCCTGCAGCGATGGTGATGACTTCACCGTTGCTCAGGGTGACCTTCATTTCGGTGCCGGCTGGGTTGGTCAGGGTGGCGGTGTAGACGATTTCGCCGCCTTCAGCCACGGAGCCGGTAGCAGTGAGCTTCAGACCGGTGGTGTCGTCGGTACCTGGACCGTCGGTGACGGTGGTCACCGGGTTGCCCGCGGTATCCAGCTTCTCGTAGTTGCCACCGGTGGTGCCGGTGATGCTGTTGGTCAGGTCCGGGTTGGTGGTGTGCACGTTGTTGGGTGCGACAAAGTCCACGGTGCCCGAGCTTGCGCCGACCGGAATAGTGATCTGCTGACCATTGGCCAGGGTGATCACCAGGTTCGAGCCGGTTACCGGAGCAGTGACAGAAGCGGTGTAAGTCACCACGCCACCTTCAGTCACGCTCGGAGTGGCGGTCAGGGTGACGGTCGAAGTGTCGATGGTGTCGGTCACTTCGGTGACGGCTGGAGTGTTATCTACATCCAGTTTCTCGAAGTCGCCGCCAGTGGTACCAGCGACAGTCACGCTGACTTCCCCTGCATCGATGTACACGTCATCGGATGGCGCTGGCAGGGTGATGCTGCCTTCGGTTTGGCCCTTGGCGATGGTGATGACTTCACCGTTGCTCAGGGTCACCTTCATTTCGGTGCCGGCCGGGTTGGTCAGGGTAGCGGTGTAGACGATCTCGCCGCCTTCAGCGACCGAACCAGTGGCGGTCAGCTTCAGGCCGGTAGTGTCGTCAGTACCTGGACCGTCAGTAACGGTGGTCACCGGGTTGCCGGCGGTATCCAGCTTCTCGTAGTTACCACCGGTGGTGCCGGTGATGCTGTTGGTCAGGTCCGGGTTGGTGGTGTGCACGTTGTTGGGTGCGACGAAGTCCACGGTGCCCGAGCTGGAACCGACTGGGATGGTGATTTGTTGGCCGTTGGCCAGAGTAACTACCAGCGCAGAACCGGTCACTGGGGCAGTAACCGAAGCGGTGTAAGTAACCACGCCGCCTTCAGTCACGCTTGGCGTAGCAGTCAGGGTGACGGTCGAAGTGTCGATGGTGTCGGTGACTTCAGTCACGGCAGCCGCCGGGTCGACTTCGACTTTCTCGAAATCGCCACCAGTAGTGCCGGCGATGGTCACGCTGACTTCACCGGCATCGATGTACACGTCATCGGATGGCGCTGGCAGGGTGATGCTGCCTTCGGTTTGGCCCTTGGCGATGGTGATGACTTCACCGTTGCTCAGGGTCACCTTCATTTCGGTGCCGGCCGGGTTGGTCAGGGTAGCGGTGTAGACGATCTCGCCGCCTTCGGCGACGGAGCCAGTTGCGGTCAGCTTCAGACCGGTGGTGTCGTCAGTACCTGGACCGTCGGTGACGGTGGTCACCGGGTTGCCCGCGGTATCCAGCTTCTCGTAGTTGCCACCGGTGGTGCCGGTGATGCTGTTGGTCAGGTCTGGGTTGGTGGTGTGGACGTTGTTGGGTGCAACGAAGTCCACGGTGCCCGAGCTTGCGCCGACAGGGATGGTGATCTGTTGGCCGTTGGCCAGAGTAACTACCAGCGCAGAACCGGTCACTGGGGCAGTAACCGAAGCGGTGTAAGTAACGACGCCGCCTTCAGTCACGCTTGGCGTAGCAGTCAGGGTGACGGTCGAAGTGTCGATGGTGTCGGTGACTTCAGTCACGGCAGCCGCCGGGTCGACTTCGACTTTCTCGAAGTCACCGCCGGTGGTGCCAGCGATGGTTACGCTGACTTCGCCCGCATCGATGTACACGTCGTCCGATGGCGCTGGCAGGGTGATGCTGCCTTCGGTTTGGCCCTTGGCGATGGTGATGACTTCACCATTGCTCAGGGTGACCTTCATTTCGGTGCCCGCTGGGTTGGTCAGGGTGGCGGTGTAGACGATTTCGCCGCCTTCAGCCACGGAGCCGGTAGCGGTGAGCTTCAGACCGGTGGTGTCATCGGTGCCCGGGCCGTCAGTAACGGTGGTCACCGGGTTGCCCGCGGTATCCAGCTTCTCGTAGTTGCCACCGGTGGTGCCGGTGATGCTGTTGGTCAGGTCCGGGTTAGTGGTGTGCACGTTGTTCGGTGCGACGAAGTCCACGGTGCCCGAGCTTGCGCCGACAGGGATGGTGATCTGTTGGCCGTTGGCCAGAGTAACTACCAGCGCAGAACCGGTCACTGGGGCAGTAACCGAAGCGGTGTAAGTAACGACGCCGCCTTCAGTCACGCTTGGCGTAGCAGTCAGGGTGACGGTCGAAGTGTCGATGGTGTCGGTGACTTCAGTCACGGCAGCCGCCGGGTCGACTTCGACTTTCTCGAAGTCGCCACCGGTGGTGCCGGCGATGGTCACGCTGACTTCGCCCGCATCGATGTACACGTCGTCCGACGGCGCTGGCAGGGTGATGCTGCCCTCGGTCTGGCCTGCAGCGATGGTGATCACTTCACCATTGCTCAGGGTCACCTTCATCTCGGTGCCCGCTGGATTGGTCAGGGTGGCGGTGTAGACGATCTCGCCGCCTTCAGCCACGGAGCCGGTAGCAGTCAGCTTCAGGCCGGTGGTGTCATCGGTGCCCGGACCATCAGTAACGGTAGTCACCGGATTACCCGCGGTATCCAGCTTCTCGTAATTACCACCGGTAGTACCGGTGATGCTGTTGGTCAGGTCCGGGTTGGTAGTGTGCACGTTGTTCGGCGCAACAAACTCAACCGAACCGGTGCTCTGACCGACAGGAATAGTGATCTGCTGACCATTGGCCAAAGTAATAACCAGCGCAGAGCCAGTCACTGGTGCAGTCACCGAAGCGGTGTAAGTGACCACGCCACCTTCAGCCACACTGCTGTTCGCTGTCAAAGTGACAGTCGAAGTATCAATGGTGTCAGTAACTTGCGTAACAGCCGGGGTGCCATCTACAGCAACTTTCTCGAAGTCGCCGCCGGTAGTGCCAGTGACAGTCACGCTAACTTCACCGGCATCGACGTACACGTCGTCTTCCGGTGCCGGAACAGTAATGCTGCCTTCAGTCTGACCTGCAGCAATAGTGATCACCTCACCATTGCTCAGGGTTACCTTCATTTCGGTGCCGGCCGGATTGGTCAGCGTGGCGGTATAAACAATCGAGCCGCCTTCAGCGACCGAACCGGTAGCCGTCAGCTTAAGGCCGGTAGTGTCATCAGTACCTGGACCGTCAGTAACGGTAGTCACCGGATTACCCGCGGTATCCAGCTTCTCGTAATTACCACCGGTAGTACCGGTAATGCTGTTGGTCAGGTCCGAATTGGTAGTGTGCACGTTATTCGGCGCAACAAACTCAACCGAGCCAGTGCTCTGACCGACAGGAATAGTGATCTGCTGACCATTGGCAAGGGTAATAACCAGTGCAGAGCCAGTAACCGGCGCAGTGACCGAAGCGGTGTAGGTAACCACACCACCTTCAGCCACACTGCTGTTCGCTGTCAAAGTGACAGTCGAAGTATCGATGGTGTCAGTAACTTCGGTAACCGCCGGCTGATTGCTGACCACCAGGTTCTCGAAGTTGCCACCATCGACATTGTCGATGCTCACGCTGACGTTGCCGGCATCGACATACACATCATCGCTTGGTGCAGGCACGGTGACGCTGCCTTCAGTCTGGCCCGCCGCGATGGTGATCACCGCGCCGTTGCTCAGGGTCACGGTCACCGGGGTACCGGCCGGGTTGGTCAGGGTCGCGGTGTAGATGATCGAACCGCCTTCGGCCACGGTGCCGGTGGCGTTCAGGCTCAGGCCGGTGTCATCGATCGAGTCGTTGATGGTGGTGACCGCCGGGGTCGGGTTCGGAACCAGGTTCTCGAAGTTGCCACCGGTAGCGCCCGTGATGGTGGTGCTGACGCTGCTGCCGTTGTTGTAGACGTCGTTCGGCGGGGTTTGCACGTCGACGGTGCCGGTGGTCTGGCCGGCGCCGATGGTGATGGTGCTGCCGTTGGACAGGGTCACGGTGACCGGCGTCTGCGCCGGGTTGGTCAGGGTGGCGGTGTAGGTGATCACACCGCCTTCGGTGACACTCGGGTTGGCGCTCAGGCTGACCGTGGTGGTGTCGATGGTGTCGGTGATCTGGGTCACTGCCGGGGTGGTGTCCGGGGTGACGATCAGGCCCGCGCCGCCGGTAGTGCCGGTGATGGTCGCGGAAATCTCGCTGCCGTCCAGGTACACGGTATCGTTCGGCGGGATGGTCACGCTGACGCTGCCGGTGGTCTGCCCGGCGCTGATGACGATGACCTGGCCATTGGACAGGGTCACGGTCAGGTCGGTCAGCGGTGGCTGGCCCAGGGTGGCGGTGTAGGTGATCACGCCACCCGCTTCGGTGATCGACGGCGTGGCGCTCAGGGTCAGGCCGGATTCGCGCGTAGGCGTGGTGGTTGCCGGGTTGTTGGCATCGTCCAGGCCGCCCAGTTCCTGGGTGGCGGCGCCGGTGGCAAAGCCGATCGGGCCGGTCGGGAAGCCAATGGTCGGGTCGACCGAGCCTGCGGTGGCGTCGAGCATCACGAAGCTGTGGCCACCACCGGCCGCGCCGCCGCTACCTGCGGCCGACGGGCCTGCTGCGGTGGCTTCGAGCTCGGTGGTCGGGTCAGCACCGGCGGCGATGGCCTGCTGCAGCTCTTCCACCGAAGGCGCAGCCTGGGCGGTGGCTGCCGCGAGGTCAGTGCTGCTGTCCGGGGTCTCGGCGCTCCACTGGGTGTCGCGGCCCAGGTCCAGGGTGCGGCCGTCGGCCAGCTCCAGGGTGACAGCGCCGGCCAGGCCGGTCAGCACCTGCTCGCCAGCGAACAGGCGGTCACCTTCGATGAGTACACGTTGAATCCCTTCTGGGGATACGGCGATTACTTGGCCAACAATGCTTTTGACGATGGCAACAACACTGCTCATTGGACTCTCCGGACTACCCGTTCAATTTGGCTTCCATGCCAGCCGGCGCTGAATTGCCGCTTTCTGATGGAATGTTTCAATAGTAAGTTTGGCGCTTTTGACGTCAATATATTGTCGATAACTGTTGGCTATTAAGTTTATGCCAAAGTATTGACCTTCCTGCTGCCATCCTAAACAATCAGCACCGTAATGTCACATTGATATTTGAGCGGCTGCCACTCTTCCTCCGTACGATCCAAGTACCCCTTCGGAAGTTTCCGACATAAGGTCATTCCGGTTGCCATTTTCTAATGCAGCAACGATTTCTGCTGTGATTTGGGACAAGACGTCCCTGGGAAAAAAGTTAAATGCGCGCGTCACTGTTCACTGCTCTTCCTTTCGTCCTCGCCACCAGTTTCGTTCAAGCACAGAGCCTGCCAGAGGCCATGCAGAAAGCCCTCGAGGTACACCCGGAAATCCAGGCCGGGGTTAACAGCCGAATCGCTGCCGATTACCAACTGCGCGCCGCCAAAGGCGGTTACCTGCCACGCGTCGACGTGCTGGCCGGCTACGGCCGTGAAGGCACCGACAGCCCGAGCACCGGCAACCGCTGGGAAACGCTCAACCGCGGTGAGTCGAGCGTGCGCCTGCGGCAGATGGTCTTCGACGGTTTTGCCACCTCGAGCGAAGTCGGCCGCCAGCAAGCCACCGTCAACTCCCGCGCCTACTCGCTGTTGGGTGCATCCGAGCGCACCGCGCTGACCGTTGCCCAGGTCTATCTGGATGTCCTGAGCCGTCGCGAGATGGTCCGCCTGGCAGAAGACAACCTGCGCAGCCACGAGCGCATCTACGACCAGATCAAGCTGCGCACCGCCCGTGGTGTTGGCCGCCTGGCTGACCTTGATCAGGCCGAAGCGCGCCTGGCCCAGGCCCGCAACAACCTGATCACCGAGCAGACCAACCTCGCCGATGCCAAGACCAACTACCTGAGCGTGGTCGGTCAGCTGCCGGACGAGTTAAGCAGCCCTACGCCGTTTGTCGACCTGTTGCCGGCCAACCTCGACGAAGCCCGCCAGCAGATGGTCGAGAGCAGCCCGATCCTGCGCTCGGCAGAGTCCGATATCGCAGCGGCGGAGAAGCAATACGCAGCGGCAAAGTCTACTTTCTATCCGCGTTTTGATGCAGAACTCGGACGGACGGCCGATAACGATCTGGATGGCATGAACGGCCACAACAATGAATGGCAGGCTATGCTGCGTATGAGCTTCAACTTGTATGCCGGCGGCAGCAACAAGGCCGACCTGGAATCCAAGTCGTACCTGACCAACCAGGCGCTGGACATTCGCAACAATGCCTTGCGCCAGCTCAATGAGGAGCTAGGCCTGGCATGGAATGCTATGGACAATGCCAATGCGCAGTTGCCGATCGCCCAACAATACGTCGATCACAGCAACAGTGTGCGCACCGCCTACCAGAAGCAGTTCAGCCTGGGCGAACGTACCTTGCTAGACTTGCTCGACAGCGAGAACGAACTCTTCACTGCCCAGCGCCGTCTCACCGAAGTGAAGAACAGCCAGCTGTTTACTCAGTATCGAATCAAAGCGACCATTGGTCAGCTGCTCAAGAGCCAGGGTGTTGTCGCACCGATGGCCTCTGTGGTGCAGAACGACCTTAAACCGAAAGTGAACCTGCCAGGCATGAACTGAGGTTCACTGTTATAGCCAACCGCAACCGTTAAGAGAGCCCGCGTGGAATCAGAAGTCAGTCGAGTCCAACTCAGCCATGATCCACGCAGTCAGCACGACGATCCGTTGCTGGACAGCCTGCTGTCTCTTTGCGTGCTGCACCAGAAGCCCGCCAGCCGGGCCATGCTGACCACCGGCCTGCCGTTGCCGGCCCAGCGCCTGAGCCCGGAGCTGCTGCCACGCGCGGCAGCCCGTGCCGGCCTGCAGGGCCGCTTGCTGCAACGCAAGCTGGAGCAGATCCCGAGCATCGCCATGCCGGCCATGCTCCTGCTCAAGGACGGTCGCAGCACGGTGTTGCTGGGTTGGGAGAACGACGACACCGCGCGCCTGTTGCTCAGCGAAAGCGACGGCGGCGAAGTGCATGTCAGCCGCGAGGCCTTGCAAAGCGACTACAGTGGCCGGGTGTTCTTCGCCCAGCCGCAGCACAAGTTCGACGTCAACCATGGCAACCTGATCCCGCGGGCGCGCTCCTGGTTTCGTGACACCCTCAAGCGCAGCCGCTGGCTGTACATCGACGCCATCGCCGCAAGCCTGGTGATCAACCTGATTGCCCTGGCCGCACCGCTGTTCGTGATGAACGTCTATGACCGCGTGGTGCCCAACCAGGCAACCTCGACCCTCTGGGTCCTGGCCCTGGGTATCTCCGGCGCCTACATCTTCGACCTGATCCTCAAGGGCCTGCGCAGCTTGTGCCTGGACCTGGCCGGGAAGAAGACCGACCTGATCATCTCCGCCACGCTGTTCGAACGCATCGTCGGCATGGCCATGAAATACCGGCCGGCAAGGGTCGGCAGCTTTGCCCAGAACATCCATGAATTCCAGGGCCTGCGCGACTTCCTCGCCTCGCTGACCCTGACCAGCCTGATCGACCTGCCGTTCACCCTGCTGATCCTGCTGGTGATCGCCATCATCGGCGGGCACCTGGTGTGGATTCCAATCATCGCCTTCCCGCTGGCCCTGGGCATCGGTTATGCCCTGCAGAAGCCGCTGGTGGCGACCCTTGAGCGAACCATGGCACTGGCCTCCGAGCGCCAGTCGAGCCTGATCGAGACCCTCGCCGGGCTCGATGCGGTCAAGGTCAACAACGCCGAAAGCGAACGTCAGTACATGTGGGAGCAGACCATCGGCACCCTCAGCCGCCTCGAGCTGCGGGTCAAGGTGCTCTCGGGCCTGGCGATGAACATCACCCTGCTGATCCAGCAACTGGCGGGCGTGGCGCTGATCTGCGCCGGTGTCTACCAGATCATGGCTGGCAACCTGAGCATGGGCGGCCTGATTGCCTGCTACATGCTCAGTGGCCGCGCCCTCGGCCCGCTGGGCCAGCTCTCCGGCCTGCTGACCCGTTATCAGCAAGCCAAGGTGACCATGGTCTCCACCGACCAGATGATGGAACTGCCGCAAGAGCGCAACTTCGAAGAACGCCCGCTGAGCCGTCAGGTACTGCAGGGCGCCATCGAGTTTCGCGGCGTCGATTTCACCTACCCCAACCAGCAGAACCTGGCGCTCAAGGGCGTCAATGTATCGATACGCCCCGGCGAGAAGATCGGTATCATCGGTCGCAGCGGCTCGGGCAAGAGCTCGCTGGCCAAACTGATCGTCGGTCTCTACGAAGCCGATGCCGGCTCGTTGCTGGTCGATGGCGTGGACATCCGCCAGATCGACGTCAGCGAGCTGCGCCACAACATCGGCTACGTGCCCCAGGACATCCAGCTGCTGGCCGGTACCCTGCGCGACAACCTGGTCAGCGGTGCCCGTTACGTGGAGGACGAATTGGTCCTGCAGGCCGCCGAACTGTCCGGGGTTCACGAATTTGCCCGCCTGCACCCGCAAGGCTACGAGCTGCAGGTTGGCGAGCGGGGCCAGAACCTGTCCGGAGGTCAGCGGCAGAACGTCGCCCTCGGCCGTGCCCTGTTGCTCAACCCGCAGATCCTGCTGCTCGACGAGCCGACCAGCGCCATGGACAACACCGGTGAAGAACGCCTCAAGCAACGCCTGCAAGTGGTCATCGAGAACAAGACCGTGGTCCTGGTGACTCACCGGGCTTCGCTGTTGTCACTGGTCGACCGCCTGATCGTTGTCGATCGCGGGCAGATAGTCGCGGATGGCCCGAAAGCCGCCGTCATGGATGCGCTGAAGAAGGGGCAGATCAGTGTTGCTTAAGATGGATATGGGCCAGATCAAGGACAGCCTGCGCAGGTATTTCAAGGGTTCCGAATCACTCAGCGGCCAGCCGCTGCCCGAGGTCAACAAGGCGCTGATCGAAGATGCGCCGCGCATCGTGCGCCTGACCATCTGGGGGGTGATCGGCTTCTTCCTGTTCCTTGGCCTCTGGGCCAATTTCGCCATTATCGACGAAGTCACCCGTGGCGAAGGCAAGGCCATCCCGTCGTCGAAACTGCAGAAGATCCAGAACCTGGAAGGCGGCATCGTTGCGCAGATCTACGCCAAAGAGGGCGAGATCGTCGAAGTGGGCGACCCGTTGCTGCGCCTGGACGATACCCGGTTCGTTTCCAACGTCGGTGAGACCGAGGCTGATCGCCTGGCCATGGCCCTGCGTGTCGAGCGCCTGAGCGCCGAGGTCGAAGACCGGCCGCTGAAGATCGACGAAGAAATCCGCAAGGCCGCGCCGAGCCAGGCCGCCAACGAAGAGTCCCTGTACCAGAGCCGCCGCCAGCAGTTGCAGGACGAAATCGGCGGCCTGCAGGAGCAACTGGTGCAGCGCCAGCAAGAGTTGCGCGAGTTCAGCTCCAAGCAGGGCCAGTACCGCAACAGCCTGCAGCTGCTGCGCCAGGAGATCAGCATGTCCGAGCCGCTGGTGGCTCAGGGCGCGATCTCCCAGGTTGAAGTGCTGCGCCTCAAGCGTGCCGAGGTCGAGAACCGCGGCCAGCTGGATGCCACCTCGCTGGCGATTCCGCGTGCCGAGTCGGCGATCAAGGAAGTCGAGCGCAAGATCGACGAGACCCGCGGCAAGTTCCGCAGCGAAGCCCTGACCCAACTCAATGAGGCGCGCACCGACCTGAGCAAGGCCCAGGCCACCGGCAAGGCCCTGGACGATCGGGTCAACCGTACCCTGGTCACCTCGCCGGTGCGCGGTATCGTCAAGCAGCTGCTGGTCAACACCGTTGGCGGGGTGATCCAGCCGGGCAGCGACCTGGTCGAGATCGTGCCGCTCGATGATACCCTTTTGGTCGAAGCGCGCATCCGTCCGCAAGACATTGCCTTCCTGCACCCGGGGCAAGAGGCGATGGTCAAGTTCACCGCCTATGACTACACCATCTACGGCGGCCTCAAGGCCAAGCTCGAACAGATCGGCGCCGACACCATCACCGACGAAGACAAGAACACCTTCTACGTGATCAAGCTGCGCACCGAGCGCAGCCACCTGGGCACCGACGACAAGCCGCTGCTGATCATCCCGGGGATGGTCGCTTCGGTGGACATCATCACCGGCAAGAAAAGCGTGCTGAGCTACCTGCTCAAGCCGATCATCCGCGCCCGGGCCGAAGCGCTGCGCGAGCGCTAAAAGCATCGCTGGCAAGCCAGCTCCCACAGTTGGACTTTGTGGGAGCTGGCTTGCCAGCGATGAGGGCCTGAAGCTCACCATATGCTTATGCTCTAAAGATATTTAAATTCTTTCTCTTATGACTTTATAGTCACTCCCCTGCGTACCTGCCGACCAATCGGCGCGCCGCACGACCGAACCAACACGGAACACCGTGAGTTTCTGATCGATGCGCGCACCTTTGGGCGCGCTCTGCGTGGGAGTGAATCATGTCAGCGGCCTCTAACGCCTTGTCGTCCATCGACAGCGCACAGCAGCAAGCCTTCGAAATCCTGCCGTTCAGTGGTGCCGTCGGCGCCGAGATCATCGGCCTGGACCTGACCCGACCGGTCAGCAGCGAAGACTTCACCCGGATCCACCGGGCCCATCTCGATCACCACGTGCTGGTGTTTCGCGACCAGCGCATTACCCCCGAACAACAAATCGCCTTCAGCCGCCGCTTCGGCGTGCTGCAGATCCACGTGCTCAAGCAGTTCTTGCTCAGCGGCCACCCGGAAATCCTGATCGTCTCCAACATCGTCGAAAACGGGCAGAACATCGGCCTGGGCGATGCCGGCAAGTTCTGGCACTCGGACCTGTCGTACAAGGAACTGCCAAGCCTGGGTTCGATGTTGCACGCCCAGGAGCTGCCCAGCGAAGGCGGCGACACCTTGTTCGCCGACATGCACAAGGCCTGGGACGGCCTGCCCGAGGCCCTGCGCAAAGCCGTCGAAGGCCGCAGCGCCGCGCATTCCTACACTGCCCGCTACAGCGAAACCAAATTCGAAGGCAACTGGCGCCCGGCCCTGACCGCCGAGCAGTTGGCCCAGGTCCAGGAAGTGATCCATCCGGTGGTACGCACCCACCCGGAAAACGGCCGCAAGGCGCTGTTCGTCAGCGAAGGCTTCACCACCCGCATCGTCGGCCTGCCTGAAGACGAAAGCCGGCAGCTCCTCGCCGAGCTCTACGCCCACAGCGTGCTTGAGCAGAACATCTACCGCCACCAATGGCAGCCCCATGACCTGGTGTTCTGGGACAACCGCTCGTTGATCCACCTGGCCAGCGGCTGCCCCGCGCACCTGCGCCGCAAGCTGTACCGCACCACCATCCAGGGCGATGCCCCGTTCTGATTACTCGAGGAGTACAGCATGCGCAAATCAATCAGCCGCCTGGCGGCCAGTATCGGCCTGGGTGCCAGCCTGCTCGCCGGCAGTCTGGTAGCACCGGCCACGGCCCAGGCCGAAGGGGAAATCCGCATTGCCGAACAGTTCGGCATTGTTTACCTGCTGCTCAACGTGGTGCGCGATCAGAACCTGATCGAGAAGCACGGCAAGGCGCAGGGCATCGACATCAAGGTCGACTGGACGCAGCTGTCTGGCGGCGCCGCGATCAACGACGCCTTGCTCTCTGGCTCGGTGGACATCGCCGGTGCCGGAGTCGGCCCGCTGCTGACCATCTGGGACCGCACCCAGGGCCGACAGAACGTCAAGGCCGTGGCCTCGCTGGGCAACTTCCCCTACTACCTGGTCAGCAGCAACCCCAAGGTGAAGACCATCGCTGACTTCAGCGAGAAAGACCGCATTGCCCTGCCGGCGGTGGGTGTCTCGGTGCAGTCGCGCTTCCTGCAGTACGCCGCCGCCAAGCAATGGGGCGACAAGGAGTACAACCGCCTCGACAAATACACCCTGGCCGTCCCCCATCCCGATGCCACGGCGGCCCTGCTGGCTGGCGGCACCGAGCTGAACGCGCACTTCTCCAACCCGCCGTTCCAGGACCAGGTGCTGGCCAACAAGGACGTGCACGTGGTGCTCAACACCTACGACCTGCTCGGGCCGAACTCGCCGACCGTGCTGTTCGCCACCGAAAAATTCCGCAACGACAACCCCAAGACCTATAAGGCCTTCGTCGATGCCCTGGCCGAAGCCGCCGAGTTTGCCCAGAACGACAAGGCCGCCGCAGCCGACACCTACATCCGCGTGACCAAGGCCAAGATCGATCGCGAGGCGTTGCTGAAGATCATCGACAACCCGCAGTACGAATTCAGCGTGACGCCGAAGAACACCTATCCGCTGGCCGAGTTCCTCTACCGCGTGGGCGCGATCAAGCACAAACCCGAATCCTGGAAAGACTATTTCTTCCAGGACGAGAAACCGTTGCAAGGGAGCTGAGCCGGATGAACACCCCATTGCAAGGCCACACGGTCAGCAAATTGAGCAGCGTCGCCACGCCGCCGCTGCTGCAGGTGGATAACGTAAGCCTGGAGTACCGCACTGCGCAGCGCGTGGTGCGGGCCACCCACCAGGTCAGTTTCGAAGTGGACAAGGCCGACCGCTTTGTCCTGCTCGGGCCCTCGGGCTGCGGCAAGTCGACCCTGCTCAAGGCGGTGGCCGGTTTCATCGAGCCCAGGGAAGGGCAGATCCGCCTGCAGGGCCAGGCCGTGCATGGCCCGGGCCCGGATCGCATCGTGGTGTTCCAGGAGTTCGACCAGCTGCCGCCATGGAAAACCGTCAAGCACAACGTGATGTTCCCGCTGCTGGCCTCGGGCACGCTCAAGCGCAGGGAGGCTGAAGAACGCGCCTTGCACTACCTGGAAAAAGTCGGCCTGGCCGGCTTTGCCGATGCCTATCCGCATACCCTGTCGGGCGGCATGAAAGCCCGCGTGGCGATTGCCCGGGCGCTGGCCATGCAGCCGAAGATCCTGCTGATGGACGAACCCTTCGCCGCCCTCGACGCCCTGACCCGGCGCAAGATGCAGGAAGAGTTGCTGCTGCTCTGGGAAGAGGTGCGTTTCACTCTGTTGTTCGTCACCCATTCGATCGAAGAAGCGCTGGTGGTGGGCAACCGCATCCTCTTGCTGTCGCCCCATCCGGGCCGGGTGCGCGCCGAAATCCACAGCCACCAGTACGACCTGCAGAGCCTTGGCGCCAGCGACTTCCAGGCGTCGGCGCGGCGCATCCACCGTTTGCTGTTCGACGACGATGCCCAGGCCGAGCACGACCCGGCATTGGGTTTCGCCGACATTCGCATTGCCTACTGACCGGGAGTTTTGCCATGACCACAACTGTTACACCGCGTCAGGAATACGAAATCGTCCTCGAGCCGCTGCTCAGTATCCCCGTTGAACGCGAACTGCCGCTGGGCCAGCGCCTCTGGCAACAGGGCTGGCTGCGCAAGGGCCTGATCCTGATCCTCCTGGCCGTGGCCTGGGAAGCCATCGCCCGCTACCAGGACAATGACCTGCTGCTGCCCAGCTTCGTGCAAACCGCAGCAGCCCTGTATGACGGCCTGCTCAGCGGCGAGTTGCCGGCCAAGGTCGGCGTGTCGCTGGTGGTACTGCTCAAGGGTTATCTGCTGGGGATCGTCCTGGCCTTCGGCCTGACCAGCCTGGCAGTGTCGACCCAGTTCGGCCGCGACCTGCTCAGCACCCTGACCTCGATGTTCAACCCGCTACCGGCGATCGCTTTGCTACCGCTGGCGCTGCTCTGGTTCGGCCTGGGCGACAACAGCCTGATCTTCGTGCTGGTGCATTCGGTGCTCTGGGCCCTGGCGCTGAATACCTACGCGGGTTTCCTCGGGGTCTCCGAGACCCTGCGCATGGCCGGGCGCAACTATGGCCTGCGCGGCTTGCGCCTGGTGGTGCATATCCTGATTCCGGCGGCGCTGCCGTCGATCCTCTCGGGCCTGAAGATCGGCTGGGCCTTTGCCTGGCGCACGCTGATCGCCGCCGAGCTGGTGTTCGGCGCCACCAGCGGCAAGGGCGGGCTGGGCTGGTACATCTTCCAGAACCGCAACGAGCTGTACACCGACAAGGTGTTCGCTGGGCTTGCGGTGGTGATCCTGATCGGCCTGCTGGTCGAAAGCCTGGTGTTCAACACCCTGGAGCGTGTCACCGTGCGCCGCTGGGGCATGCAGCGCTGAAAGGCTCAGGCCGATTGATATTGCGCCGCGGCATTGTTGAGGGTTTCGGCAATCTGTCGGCGCAGGCTCAGGGGCTGTTCGACGATCAGCCCGTCACCCTGGCTCAGTAGCCACCAGCGCAGCTGCCAGCTGTTGCTGACGGTGGCCTGCAGGCGGTGGCCAGCTTCCAGCGGAGTCAGGTGCATGTCGGCCGACAGTGGCGTCTCGCGCACCAGGCGGGCCAGGTTGTCGCTGATCCAGGCCTGCAGTTCGATCTTGTCGGTATCGCCGAACTGCAGGGCATCGCTGCGCAGGTACGCCTGCAGATCGAAGGCGCGCAGGCCCTCGGTGGGGCTGTCGAGGATGCGCAGCTTGCGAAAGCGATGCACGGCGAACTGGCGAATGTCGGTATAGGGCACGGCAGTGGCAATCAGGTAACTGACCTGGCCGCGCTGGATCAACGCCAGCGGGTTGAGGGTCAGCTCGCTGAGCTTGTCGTTATGTGCCGAGTAGTACTGGCAGTGCAGCTGGTATTCCTCGAGCAGCGCGTGTTGCACGGTCTCGAGGATGCTGTCGGGCACTTCCGGGGCCTGCATGTTCATGTCCGGGCGCACGCTGGCGACCTTGTCCAGCCAGCGCGCCACCTTGTTCGCCCCCGACAGGTGTTCGAGCTTCTGCCGGGCATGGCTGAAGCGCGGGTCCAGCACCTTGAGCATGCTCCCCGGCAACAGCGGGCGTACCGCTTCTTCCACCAGCGCCAGGCTCAGGGCCTCGCTGACACTGATACCGCGCAATTCGATGCAGGCGTTGGCCGCCCAGTGCCAGCCGTACGGGATGCTCTTGTCGTTACGCTCCAGCGGGAAGATCAGCGACAGCTCGTTGAGGTCGCGCTCGATGCTGCGCTTGCTGATGGAAAAACCTGCGTCCTGCAGGCGACCGACCAACTCGGCACTGGTAATCCCCGGTGAGCGGCTGGGCAACTGGCGCAGCAACTCCCATTGGCGGCTGAGGGTGGCACGTGTCGTGGCAGAGGGCAAAAGGTGGCGTCCTTGTCTAGGCTTGCGGTTGTAGCATGGCGCCAGCGCAGTGATATGGCAATTAGCCATTTATGTATCCAGATCAAGGATGAAGCAGTTGAGTGCCCTAACTGAATCGTTCGCGACAGGTTTTGTCGTGACCGTGCGCAGAATCACGCCTCATCACTCCCGCTGTTGGATCTGTGGGTAGTTCAATGAGGACGAACATGTCAGCTGCCAGCAACATTTACCCACTGCTTGAGCGCCTGTTGCCCGAGCGGATCATCCCTGCGCCCGGCCGGCCCGGCCGCCTGCAGCGGTTGTACGCCGGGGTCGGCATGCCCAGCCAGCGGGCAGCGCTGGGCGAAAGTTTCAGTCTGATCAGCCGCCTGGATGAGGCCAGCGACCTGCAGGCGGAGTACGAAGACCTGCGCGCCCAGGCCCTGGAAGGCAACGTGGGTGCGCTCAACGATCTGGGCTGGATCTGGCTCAATGGCAAGTACTGGCGCGCCGACCCGCCCCTGGCCGGGCACCTGCTGCGCATGGCGGCCCTGCAGGGCAGTGCCGCGGCCTGGTTCAACCTTGGCCAGCAGCATTACTTCGGCAAAGGCGTCGAGGTGGCCTATGCCAGCGCGGCGGAGTATTACCAGCAGGCTTTCGAGCGTGGCCTGGAACACGCCGCCGCAGCGCTGGGCGATCTCTACGAGGAAGAAATCTGCGACAGCGATACCCAGGAATGGCAGGTCGATCTGCAGCAGGCCTATCACTGGTTCCTGCGCGGCGCCCAGCGCGGTGAAGCGCGCTGCCGCTTCGAGGTCGGCTACCGGCTGCTGCATGGGCTGTCGGTCAACGTCGATAGCAAAGCTGCTGTGTACTGGCTGGAGCTGGCCGCCGTGGCCGGGGTGATGCAGGCCGCCGAAGAGCTGGCACTGCACTTTAGCGAGACCAACAACGCCCTGCGCTACCTGTTCTGGCGCGAGCAGGCGATCAGCCTGGGCAGCAAGCTGGCGCTGAACATGAAGCTGGACGATCAGTTGCAACCGTGAACACGACGTCTGTCAGCCACTATTGACGGCAGGGGCGGTGATCGAAGAATATTGATAGTTAGCAAACTATTAATATAGCCACGAACCTCCCCTCATGACCCTCGACGCACTGCAACTCAACATCAGCAGCGGTATGGTGGTGGCCGGCCGGCACTGGCGGCGCATCTGCCAGGCGACCCTGGCCGGCTACGGCATTTCCGAAGCCTGCGCGGTGCCACTGCTGATGATCGTGCGGCTGGGCGATGGCGTGCATCAGGTCGCCGTAGCGCAAGCGGCAGGGCTCGAAAGCCCGTCACTGGTGCGCCTGCTCGACCAGCTGTGCAATGCCGGCTTCGTCTGCCGCACTGAAGATCCGGTCGACCGTCGAGCCAAGGCCCTGAGCCTGACCGCCAGCGGCCGGGTGCTGGCTGAAGCCATCGAAGGCGAACTGGTGCGCCTGCGCCGCGAAGTGCTCCAGGGCATCGACGAAGCTGACTTGCTGGCCACCCTGCGCGTACTGCGCGCCTTCGAAGAGGCCGCCCAGCGCACCCCGGGCGTGCCGGCGTGAGCGGATTTTTCAGCTCAATGCCGCCCGCGCGCGACTGGTTCTACGGTGTGCGCACCTTCGCCGCATCGATGATTGCCCTGTACATTGCCCTGCTCATGCAGCTGCCACGGCCTTACTGGGCCATGGCCACGGTGTATATCGTCTCCAGCCCGTTCGTCGGGCCGACCAGTTCCAAGGCTCTGTACCGTGCCATGGGCACCTTGCTCGGCGCTGCCGGGGCGGTGTTTTTGGTGCCGCTGCTGGTGCAGACGCCGGTGTTGCTGACGGTCGCCGTGGCCTTGTGGACCGGCACCTTGCTGTTCCTCTCGCTGCACCTGCGCACCGCCAACAGCTATGCGTTGATGCTTGCTGGCTACACCTTGCCGATGATTGCCCTGCCGGTGGTCGACGACCCGCTGGCGGTGTTCGATATCGCCTCTTCGCGGGCCCAGGAAATCTGCCTGGGCATTGTCTGTGCGGCGGTGGTCGGGGCGATCTTCTGGCCGCGGCGCCTGACCCCGGTGCTGGTTGGCGCCACCGGCAACTGGTTCAACGAGGCGATCCGTTACAGCGATACCTTTCTGGCCCGCGAAGCCAGCGCCGATAAGGTCGGCGGCTTGCGCGCCTCGATGGTCACCACCTTCAACTCGCTGGAGCTGATGATTGGCCAGCTGTCCCATGAAGGCGCCCGCCCGCAAACGGTGAAGAACGCCCGCGAGCTGCGCGGGCGGATGATCCACCTGCTGCCGGTGATCGATGCCCTCGACGACGCCTTGCTCGCCCTTGAAGGCCGCGCCCCGGCCCAGACCGAACAATTGCAGCCGTTGCTGACTGCGGCCCGCGCCTGGCTGCAAGGCACCGCGCAGGCCCCCTCGGCGGCGCGCTGGTCAGCGTTGCGTGCACAAATCGAACACCTGCAACCGAGTGCCGCGGCCCTTGATGAACGCGCCTCTCTGCTGCTGTCCAACGCACTCTATCGCCTGGCCGAGTGGGTCGACCTGTGGCAGGACTGCTGCAGCCTGCAGCACGCCATCCGCAACGAAGACCTGTCGCCCTGGCGCGCGGTCTATCGGCACTGGCGCCTGGGCCGGCTGACGCCGTTTTTTGATCGTGGGCTGATGCTGTACTCGGTGTTCTCCACCGTCAGCGCAATCATCGTCGCCACCACGCTGTGGATCTTGCTTGGCTGGGGCGACGGTGGCAGCGCGGTGATTCTCGCTGCCGTGGCCTGCAGCTTCTTTGCCGCCATGGACGACCCGGCGCCGCAGATCTACCGGTTTTTCTTCTGGACTTCGCTGTCGGTGCTGTTCGCCAGCCTTTACCTGTTCCTGGTGCTGCCCAACCTGCACGACTTCCCGATGCTGGTGCTGGCCTTCGCCGTGCCGTGCATCTGCGTCGGCACCCTGACCGTGCAGCCGCGCTTCTACCTGGGCACCTTGCTGACCATCGTCAACACCGCCTCCTTCATCAGCATCCAGGGCGCCTACGACGCCAACTTCCTGACCTTTATCAACGCCAACCTGGCCGGGCCGGTGGGCTTGCTGTTCGCCTTCGTCTGGACCCTGGTGGTGCGCCCGTTCGGCGTCGAGCTGGCGGCCAAGCGCCTGACCCGCTTCAGCTGGCACGACATCGTCGGCATGACCCAGCCGGCCACGCTGGCCGAGCACCGCCACCTGGGTGTGCAGATGCTCGACCGGCTGATGCAACAACTGCCGCGCCTGACCCAGACAGGCCAGGACACTGGCACTGCCCTGCGTGACCTGCGCGTGGGCCTGAACCTGCTCGACCTGCTGGCCTACATGCCCCGGGTCGGCGCGCATCCGCGCCAGTTGCTGGAGCGGGTGGTGGAAGAGGTGGGTGAACACTTCCAGGCCTGTCTGGATGCCCGCCGTCGCCTGCATGCTCCCGAGGTGCTGTTGCAGAGCATGGAGCGCGCCCGCCGTGCCCTGAACCTCAACGACCTGGCCGATTGCGCCGAAGCCCGCGTGCACCTGCTGCACGCCCTGAGCGGCTTGCGCCTGGCACTGTTGCCGGGGGTCGAGGTGGTGCTGGAGCCGTCCGGCGATCAGTCACAACTGCCCTACGGCATCGATGGAGCGCCGCTGTGATCGGAGATCTGGATATCAGCGGGGTGTTCCTGCCCACGCTGCTGGTGATGATGGTCCTCACCTATTTGCTGTTTCTCGGTGTGCACGCGCTGCTCAACCGCGTGCACTTCTACCGCCTGGTCTGGCACCGGGCGCTGTTCAACGTTGCGCTTTACGCCGTGCTGCTCGGCACGGTCGATCACTTTTGCCGAAACCTGATGCTGCCATGAAAAAACCCTTGTTGACCCTGGGCCGCGTGGTCCTGACCCTGCTGGTAGTGACGCTGGCGACCGTACTGGTCTGGCAGATGGTCATGTACTACATGTTCGCGCCCTGGACCCGGGACGGGCACATTCGCGCCGATGTGATCCAGATTGCCCCGGATGTCTCCGGCTTGATTCAGCAGGTCGAAGTGCGTGACAACCAGGTGGTCAAACGCGGCGACGTGCTGTTCACCATCGACCAGGACCGCTTCCACCTGGCCCTGCGCCAGGCCCAGGCGACCCTGGCCGAGCGCAAGGAAACCCTGGCCCAGGCCCAGCGTGAAGCCCGGCGTAACCGTGGCCTGGGCAACCTGGTGGCGCAGGAGCAACTGGAAGAGAGCCAGTCGCGCCAGGCCCGTGCCGAGTCGGCGCTGGCCGAAGCCCAGGTGGCGGTGGATGCCGCGCAACTGAACCTCGACCGCTCGGTGGTGCGCAGCCCGGTCGATGGCTACCTCAACGACCGCGCGCCGCGTGCCCATGAGTTCGTCAGCGCCGGGCGGCCAGTGCTGTCGGTGGTCGACAGCGACTCCTACCATGTCGATGGCTACTTCGAAGAAACCAAGCTGGCCGGCATTCACATCGGCCAGGCTGTGGATATCCGTGTGCTCGGCGACAACACACGCCTGAGTGGGCGAGTGCAGAGCATCGCCGCCGGTATCGAGGACCGCGACCGCAGCAGCGGCGCCAACCTGCTGCCCAACGTCAACCCGGCGTTCAGCTGGGTGCGGCTGGCCCAGCGAATTCCGGTGCGCATCGCCTTCGATGAAGTACCCGCGGACTTTCGCATGATCGCCGGGCGTACCGCGACGGTGTCGATCGTTGAGGGCAACGGGCAATGAAACGGCTGTCGCTGCTCGGCCTGAGCCTGCTGCTGTCGGCCTGCCAGATGGTTGGGCCGGATTACCAAGTGCCCAAGGACGCCGCTATCCAGCGCGCCGACCTGCAGGGCGAGCTGCGCCAGGACGCCGACAGCGTGGTCTCGGCACCGGTGCCCAAAGACTGGTGGCACCTGTATCAGGACGAACGTCTCAATCAACTGGTGCGCCAGGCCCTGGCGGCCAACAGCGAATTGCGCGTGGCGGCGGCGAACATCGCCAAGGCCCGAGCCCAGGTCGAAGAAGCCGAAGCCCAGGGTGGCTTCAATGGCGGCGTCAAGCTGGGCGCCCAGCGTTTGCAGGAGTCCGGTGAAGCCTTCCTGCAGCCGGAGAAAGTGCCGGTAGCCAATATTGGCGAGGCGATTATCAGCGCGTCCTACCAGTTTGACCTGTGGGGCACCCTCAAGCGTGGCGTCGAGGCCGCCCAGGCCAATGCCGACGCGACCCAGGCCGCCGCCGATACGGCACGCATTACCCTGGTGGCGGACGTGGTGCGCGCCTATACCCAGGTGTGCGCGGCCAACGAGGAATACCACATCGCCCATGAGTCCCTGGACCTGCAGGAACAAAGCGTGACCCTGACCCAGCGCCTGCGTGACGCTGGCCGAGGTGACGAAACCCAGGTGACCCGTTCGCAGACCCAGTTCAAATCGTTGCGCGCCGAACTGCCGCGTTATCAAGCTGCACGTGAAGCGGGCCTGTATACCTTGTCGATGCTGCTGGCCAAGCCGGTCAATCAATTGCCGGCGGGTACTGGCGATTGCGCCGAGCTGCCGCATATCGCCCAGGTACTGCCGGTGGGTGATGGCGCGGCGCTGCTCAAGCGCCGCCCGGATATCCGCCAGGCCGAACGCAGCCTGGCGGCGGCCACGGCGACCATTGGCGTGGCCACCGGGCAGTTGTATCCGGACATCAGCATCGGTGCTCAGGTGGGCACCATCGGTATCCTCGAGAACCTGGGCAAACCTGCGACCAATCGCTGGGGCTTCGGCCCACTGCTGACCTGGAATGTACCGACCAATGGCTCGCGGGCGCGTATTCGTGAAGCAGAGGCTTCGACCCAGGCAGCGTTGGCGCATTTTGACGGCGTGGTGCTCAACGCCATTCGTGAAACCCAGACCAGCCTTGCGCAGTACAGCGCATTGCTGGAGCGGCGTGATGCCTTGGCTGATGCCGAGCGCTCTGCGCAATTGGCGGCGGATCAGACCCATCGCTTTTACCAGGCCGGGCGCGAGTCGTTCCTCGCTGACCTGCAGGCGACCCGTACCTATACCGACATGCGTGCGCAACTGGCGGCGGCCAATACCCAGGTGGCGATGGGGCAGATTGGCTTGTTCCTGGCGTTGGGTGGCGGTTGGTGAGAGCGGCAAGGCCAGCTCCCACAGGTGCTGTGTAAACAGAGCCCTTGTGGGAGCCAGCCTTACTTATCCACAAGCCCCTTGAGCATCTCGATCGGCAACGGAAACACGATGGTCGACGACTTGTCGCCGGCAATGCTGCCCAAGGTCTGCATGTACCGCAGTTGCATCGCCCCCGATTGGCGGCCGAGCATTTCCGCTGCCTGCATCAGTTTCTCCGACGCCTGCAGCTCACCTTCGGCATGGATTACCTTGGCCCGCCGCTCCCGTTCAGCCTCGGCCTGACGGGCAATGGCGCGGATCATCGACTCATTGAGGTCGACATGCTTGATCTCGACGTTGGCCACCTTGATGCCCCAGGCATCGGTTTGCGCGTCCAGCACCTGGCGAATATCCAGGTTCAGCCGCTCACGCTCGGCCAGCAGTTCATCCAGTTCATGCTTGCCCAGCACCGCACGTAAAGTGGTCTGCGCCAGTTGGCTGGTGGCCATGAGAAAGTCCTCGACCTGGATGATCGCCTTCTGCGGGTCGAGCACGCGAAAGTACAGCACCGCGTTGACCTTGACCGAGACGTTGTCGCGGGTGATCACATCCTGTGGCGGCACATCCAGCACCACGGTGCGCAGGTCGACCCGGACCATCTGCTGAATCCCCGGAATCAGCAATACCAGTCCCGGCCCCTTGACCCGCCAGAAGCGCCCGAGCTGGAACACCACGCCGCGCTCGTACTCACGCAGGATGCGAAACGCCGACAGCAACAGCACTGCCAGCAGCGCCAGCAAGGCGCCAAAACCCAGTTCGAAAAACATTTCAGTCTCCTTGCTCCGGCGCTTGTGCCTCGGCGCTGACGTCCAGTAGTACGCCCTTGCGTGTAATCACCCGGACGCGTTGCCCCACCTGCAATGGCGTCTGGCACTGGGCTTGCCACTGTTCACCCTGCACCTGCACCGAACCGATGAACGGATCACTGTCATTGACCGCCATCACCGTTGCCAGGCTGCCCACCAGCCCGGCATCACCGCTGACCAGCGCGCGCTTGCGCGCCTTCATGGCCATGCCCAGCACGCCGCCGAGCAGCAGCGCCGAGAGCAGGGCGAGGGTCAGGATCAACGCCAGGGGGATGCCGAAGCCGGGCACGTCGGTGTCCATCAGGATCACCGCGCCGACCACGAAGGCGACGATGCCGCCAAAGCCGACCACACCGAAACTGGGCAAGAACGCCTCGGCAATCATGAAGGCGATGCCGAGCATGATCAGCGCCGCCCCGGCGTAGCTCACCGGCAGCAGCTGCAGGGCATACAGGGCGACCAGCAGGCAGATGCCGCCGATCACCCCGCCAACCCCGGAGCCTGGGCTCATGAACTCGAACATCAGCCCGTAGATGCCGATCATGATCAGGATCAGCGCCACGCTGGGGTTGGTGATCACCGCCAGCAGGCGCGTGCGCCAGTCCGGCTCGCGTTCGATGATGGCCGCGTTGGCGGTGTGCAGCTGTACCGGCTGGCCGGCGGCTTCGAGGCTGGTGCCGTCGAGCTGGCGGAGCAGATCGGGCAGGTCGTTGGCGATGCGATCGATGACCTTCAGGCGCAAGGCGTCATTGGCCGGCAGGCTGACCGATTCGCGTACCGCCTGTTCCGCCCAATCGGCGTTGCGTCCACGCAGTTGCGCCAGGCCGCGAATGTAGGCAGCGGCGTCGTTGATCTGCTTGCGGGTCAGGGTGTCCTGTTCACTGTTCGGTGCCTGTTTATCGCCGGTGGGCGCAGCGGGCGGAGCGGCCGGGTCCTTGGGCGTGCCCGGCAGGCCGCCGATCTGCACCGGCGTGGCCGCGCCGAGGTTGGTGCCCGGGGCCATCACGGCGATATGGCTGGCGTAGAGGATATAGGTACCGGCGCTGGCCGCCCGGGCGCCACCGGGGGCGACGAAAGTGGCTACCGGCACGGGGCTGGCGAGAATCGCCTTGATGATTGCGCGCATCGAGCTGTCGAGCCCGCCGGGGGTATCGAGGCGGATCACCACCAATTGCGCCTGCTGCGCCTTGGCCTGCTCCAGGCCGCGCACCAGATAGTCGGCACTGGCCGGGCCGATAGCGTTATCGATACTCAAAACCAGCACCGGATTACCGGGCGCTGCCACGCCGCTCGTCAGCGCGCCGAGCATCAATAAAAGCAGCAGGTGCCGACACCAGCGAGCGATCACCTGAATTCACCCGGGCTGTGCGTGTCCAATAAGTTTAGTCGGCTGCTTGAGGCAGCACGGCCTAAACTTCAGAAGTGGGGGGGCTATATCCGGAGGTGCATCATGCGAATGGCAAAAACCCTGCAGCAATGCCTGGACAAGGCCGGCTGCGATTACGACATTGTTCCTCACCCGCACTCATCCACCAGCCTTGAGTCGGCGCGTACCGCGGGTGTACCGGCCGAGCGGGTGGCCAAGTCGGTCATGCTCGACGACCGCCACGGCAACTACCTGATGGCCGTGCTACCGGCCAACCGTCACCTGGACATGAGCAAGGTGCGCGCCACCGGCGCATGGCAAATGACCCATGAAAGCGGCCTGCCACACCTGTTCGGCGACTGCGAACGCGGCGCCATTCCGGCGCTGGGTGACGCTTACTCGATCAAGATGGTGCTCGATCCGACCCTGACCCGTCAGGGCGATATCTATGTCGAGGCTGGTGATCACGATCACCTGATCCACATGAACATGACGCAGTACCTGAAACTGGTGCCAAACGCCGAAGTGCGCGAGGTTTGCTGATGATCAACCCACTGCCAGGCTGGCGTCGTGGATGCCCGGCCTGGCTCTAAGGAGTGCCCCATGGAAGCACCAAACCACAAGTTTTCCGAATTGTTCAAGCAACTGGGATTACCTGACGATCCGAAGGGGATTGATCAATTCATAACCAGCCATTCGCCGCTAAAAAGCGATATCAAGCTGGTCGATGCGCCGTTCTGGACCTCAAGCCAGCGAGCGTTTCTGAAAGACAGTATCGACGAAGATGCCGACTGGGCGGTGATGTTCGACCAGCTCAACGAGGCGCTGCGGCGTCCGAGAAAATAAACGCTGAGCGGCACATCTACCGGCGAACGGCGTTGCTATGCTCAGGAAAAAACAACAAGGGGATAGCGCTAATGAAAGATCCCTATGCCGCCGGTTTCTGGTGTGCCGTGACCGCCCTGGGCCTGCTGACCGTCGGTTATTTCTATGGAATCAAACAGACCCACCACCTGGGTCAGGCCCTGGTGTTTCTCTACGCCGCCGGAGGCGTGATCGGGGCGCTGGCCCTGACCGCGCTGGCCTGGATTGCCTGGCAGCAATTGCGGGTGAGTAAACGGCAGCTGGCTCAGGGCCGAACACTGGTGGCCATCTGGAACACCAAGGTTGCCTTGCGCCGGGTCGAGACGGTCTTTGACCGCTACTTCTGGGGCAGCTATTGGCAACCCGGGCGCACTTTTCAGGAGGTGATGGGCGAACTTGAAGGCACGCCCCTGGAGCAGAGCCTGGAAGCCCTCAAGCGCCAATGCCGCGAGCTGGACCGCGAAACCCACGACCACCGCCGCCACTGGCTGGACAACGCCCGTGAGCTGTCCACCGTGGCCACCGCCATGGCCCGCGAGCGTTATCAACTGGATTTGTGCGACTCGCAGCAAAGCAGCGGTCGCGGCGCCGCCGTACTCAATCGTGACCTGGAAGTGCTGGTGTACACCTGGTCGGCGCGCCTGCGCAGCTTCGACCACCAGCTCGACGAGCTGGAGGGCGAATACCGCTGACCTGGCGTCGACTCAGTCGCCGCGAATGTACTGTTCCAGCTGCAGGATCATGTTGGCCTGCTCGGCGATGGCCTCCTTGACCAGGTCGCCGATCGACAGCAGGCCGAGCAGCTCGCCGTTCTCGACCACCGGCAGGTGGCGCAGGTGACTGTTGGTCATCATGTTCATGCAGTACTCGACGTTCTGGTGCGGGTCGACGGTGATCACCGGCGCACTCATGATCGCGCTCACCGGTGTGCCCACTGAACTGCGCCCCTTGAGCACCATCTTGCGCGCATAGTCGCGCTCACTGACGATTCCCACCACGCGCCCGTCCTGCACCACTGGCAGGGCACCGACGTTCTTCTCGGCCATCAATTTCAGTGCATCGAGCACCATATGGTCGGGGCCGATGGTGTGAACCGAGTGGTGTTGCTGGGCTTTTGTCTTTAGAAGCTGTGCCACGGTTTTCATAGAGGCCTCTGCGATGCTGGGAGTGGGTGACGGCAGATAGCTACAGAATCGTGTACAGATGGCCGCAGGGCAAGGGAGAAAGCGGCATCGATGTGATTGAAAAACGTCATGGGCGCAAAAACGCAAAAGCGGCCAATGATGGCCGCTTTGCTTGGAGACTCGATCAATCCGTGATCAAGCGATACCTTTCGGGTTCGGGCCGAAACGGTTCGGGCCTGGCTGGCTGTCCTGGCACAGGAAGATCAGGTTGACGATCGGGAGCAGCAGCCACCAGCCGCTACGGTCGGTGTCGTGCATGCGTCGAACGCCGACGGCGATACCCGGGATCAGCAGCGCCAGGCTGTACAGGTTGGAGAGGATCGCACCGGTACCGGCCACGCCTTCGATAAAGCCCAGCACCATGGCTACCAGGATGTTGACCAGGAAGAACATCCAGTATTCCTTGCGGCGCGCACGGCCGGAGAACACGGCGTATTTCTTCAATACTTCAAAGTACCAGATGCCAGTCGGCGCAGGTGCGGCGGCCACAGGTGCTGCAGTGGCTGCAGCGGCTTGCGGTGCACCACAGGCCGGGCAAGTCACGGCGCTGTTGTGGATTTCCTTGGCGCAGCCACGGCAAAAAACCATACTCATTTGTTGTCCCTTACATTAATTAACTGATAGTCCGATATACACAAACAGTGAAATGCCCGACAAAGCCGCGCCGGCAATTGCCATGTTGCTTCCCGGTTTTTTGTTGACGATGCTGAGCGTGCCCAGGACCAGCCCGGTCAGCGCAAACAGGCCTAATCCCAGCAGGGTGTCACGGTCCCAATCGGAGTCGTCGAACAGCGAAAGCCCGCAGAGGATGCCGAGGATCAGCGAGGTGATGCCCATCCAGGGCGAGGGCTGGCTGGCAGGTTGCGAGGTGGCGGGGAGATACTGAGGGGCGCCGCACTGTGGGCAGCTGGGTGCCGTTTCATGGATTTCCTTGGCACAACCGCGGCAAAAAACCATTGCCATGACAATTCCTTTTGATCGTTTCTGCTTACGTGTGTGCAGCAGAAGTCGGCGGGGAGTTTACCAAATATTTCATGGATGGCGTAACAGTGGCAGCGCCCTGCTGAACCCCAAAGGATTTAACAGGGCGCAATACGTCAGCTCTTCTGCACGATCACCTGGCTGTTCAGGTCATTGAGCATGGCGTCCAGGGTTGGCTTCATCTTCTCGAAGTCCTTGACGCTGCACACCGCTTTTGGATTGTGGAAGTCCAGGCGGCGCTTGATCACCAGGCTGTTGCCCTGCTGGGCATACTCGGCACTGTAGTCGAAGTGCTTGTCCTTGAGGGTCACAGGCTTTGGCGCGGCGATGATCTTGACGTCGGCCGGGAACTCGAAGCGCGCCTGCTCTTCGGTGATCCCGGAGATGCAGGTGAAGTCCTGGGTGCGCTGCTTTTCAGCGATAAAGCCGAAGACGTTCTGGGCGATGCCGCCAGCCAGGCTGGTCAGGGTCGGCACGCCGATCGGGCCAGGCAGGTTGACCAGGTTTTCGCTGCGACCGTTGATGTGCATCTCGAAGGCGCCGCTGGTTTCCAGGTCGTCGCTGCTGATCTTGCCGCTACCACGCTGGCCGTAGGCGGCGAGGATGCGCTGGGTCAGCAGGTCGCGCTCGGCCGGTTGCATGTTGCGCATCATCCAGCGGTTCATCTCGGCGGCCCAGCCGTCGATCTTCGAGGCATGAATGAAGTCGGCGGCGCCGCTGCTGGCCACGGTGTAGGTGGTGCTGTTGTGCACCAGGCCGGGCTGGGTGGCCGGCGTGCGGCCGAGCTTGCCGGAGCGGGTCAGCACGGTTGGCTTGTCCAGCACCGGGGCTGGCAGGTAGCCGCTGGCGATGGCTTCGGCGGTGGAGTCCAGGTACAAGTCCAGGCTCGGAATATAGGTGACCACGTGGTTGATCACCCCCAGGGTCGGCACCTTGGGCAGGGCGTAGGCGTTGCCGAGGTTGATCAGCGCCGGGGTGCTTTCAATGTTGACTGCGGCCAGCAGCGCTTCGAGCAGGGCAACGTGGTCCTTGCAGTCGCCGTAGCGATTGCTCAGCACGGTATCGGCAGCATGCGGCACCACGCCGCCGGCACCGATGTACACCGCCACGTAGCGGATGTTGCGGCGCACCCAGTCCCCCAGGGCCAGGGCCTTGTCGCGCGGGTCGTCGATCTTGGCCGTGAGCTTTTCGGCCAGTTCACGGATGGCTGGCGTTACCTCGCTGTTGGCCCGCGCCGCGTAGGCTTTGGCGAACTCACTGTAGTCGGCGAAGGTGGACACGGCCAGGTACTTGCCGTAGTCCGAGTAGGCTACTGCGCCCAGTTCTGTACGGGCGTTGTCACCCTGCACGTAATCCCACTGGTAGACCTTGCGCCCAGGCTCGGCCTTGGGGCTGGAAGCCTTGAAACCCTTGGCCTCGGCGTTGAGCTTGAGGCTCTTCGGCAGGTCGTAGATCAGGGTGAACTGCTGGGTCGGGTGGAATTGTGGCATCGCCAGGTCTTCGAACTGGCCAGGGAACAGCGGGGTCTTGCGCTGTTTCTTGAAGCTCAGCACCAGGCGATCGCCCACGGCCACTTCCGGGAAGATCACCACCTTGACCAGGCTGTCGTGGAACATCGGCGCCTGGGCCGACTGCGGCTCCTGCTGCTCCTTGATCTGCTCGGGGCTGACCAGCACTTTGCGGCCATCCGGCTTCTGGGTGTAGGCCTGGGTAACTTCAAGGCTTTCCAGGGTGCGGTTGTAATACAGCGACTGCTGAGCCTTGGCCTGGATCGCGCGTTCTTCGTTGATCAGCAGGACCAGGTCCTGGGTGGAGGCGTAGCTGCCGTCTTCGGCGACCACGGTGCGTAGAATGTCCTTTTCGATGGTGACGGAGGGGTCGGTACCGTCGTCCTTGGCCTGTGCCATGTTCAAGGCGAACAGACAGCACAGCATCCCGACCAACCGGGCCGGGGTCAAAGCGAACCGCTTCATAAAGATCCTTCTTGCTGGTGTATTCCAGGGGCCTGATTCGATAAATGCGAATCAGTTAATGGCATTTTGCCTTATAAGTAGCCCTTGCTGCTGCGACAATTTTCTCACCACAGGTTTTTCCTGCGTTTTATGTCTCTATCGATTCAAGGACTCAGCATGTTTACCAGGCGGCACTCCGTCATGACCCTCCTGTTGCTTGGCGCCGGTAGCGCCTGTGCCGACAGCGTCGAACTGGCGCCGCTGGAAGTGACTTCGACGCGGGTCAATTCCGCCTGGCTGCAAACCCCGGCATCCGTTAGCGCCGTGGACATCGCCGAAAAGCCCGGCGAGCAACTGCTGACCCTTGATGCCCTGCTTTCTGCAGTGCCCGGCACTGTGTCGCAAAGCCGCTACAACATGGCCCAGGGCATGCGCCTGTCAATTCGTGGCTTTGGCGCGCGTTCGAGTTTCGGCATGCGCGGCATTCGCGTGCTGGTCGATGGCGTGCCGCTGACCATGCCCGATGGCCAGACCGAAATGGACGGCGTTGATCTGGGCCTGGTGGAGCGCGTCGAAGTGATCCGCGGCTCGGCCTCGACGCTTTACGGCAACGGTGCTGGCGGCGTGCTGGCGATCCAGACCCGCGAGCCGTCGCTGACACCGCAGTCGTCCATCGATGTCAGCGGCGGTGAGTACGGTTACCAGCGCCTGCGCGCCGAAACCAGCGGTACTACCGGCAACCTTGGCGGCCTGCTGGCGCTCAATGTCACCAACCTCGACGGCTATCGCCAGCACTCCACCTCCGAGGCGCGCAACCTCACCGGCAAGCTGCGCTGGCAGGGCGATGCCGGGCAACTGGGGGTCACCTTCCAGGCGCTGGACAACCGCTCCGAAGACCCCGGCGCCCTGACCCTCGCCGAAGTACACGCCAAGCGTGACCAGGCCCGCGCCCAGAGCCTGCTGTACAACGCCGACGAAGACATCACCCAGCAGCGCCTGGCGCTGAACTGGACCGCTGACCTGAGCGAAGACGACAGCTACCAGGTGCGCAGCTGGCTGGGGCGGCGCGAGTTTGGCAACCGCCTGCCTTACGCCAACGGTGGGCAAACCTCTTACACCCGGCTGTTCGCCGGAGTAGGCGGGCAGTACACGCACAAGGCCAACTGGTTCGGCCTGGATCAACAAGTCACCGCCGGTGTCGATCTTGAACAGCAACGCGACGACCGTGAACGCCACAACAACCAGATCGGTGGCGGTACCGGTGCGCTGACCCTGCGCCAGCAGGAGAAGGCCGGCAGCGTTGGCCTGTACCTGCAAGACAGCATCGAACTGAGCGAGCGTTGGCAGCTGACCCTGGGCGGGCGTTACGACAGCATGCGCCTGGCGGTGGACGATCGCTTCGAGCGCGACGGCGACGACTCCGGCTCGCGCACCCTCGACGACTGGAACTACAGCGCTGGCTTGAGCTATCGCCTGAGCGAGCATTACCTGGTCTATGCCCGTGTCGCTACCTCATTCGAAACGCCAACGGTCAATGAACTGGCCAACCCGGCGGGCGGCGGATTCAACCCGGGCCTGCAACCGGCGAAGGCGCTCAATCGTGAGCTGGGGATCAAAGGCGAATGGAGCGACTTGCGCGCCGAGGCGGTGCTTTACAGCATCGCGCTTGAAGATGAGCTGGTGCCCTATGTCGACGGCGGCCAGACCTTCTACCGTAACGCTGGCAAGTCGCGCCGCGACGGTGTCGAGTTGAGCGCCGACTACCAGGTGCTGGAACACTGGCGGTTGTCCATGGCCTACAGCTTCAACAACTACCGCTACACCGACTTCAACGGCTTTGACGACAATCGCCTGCCGGGCATTCCTCGTCAGACTTTGTTCTGCGAAGTGGCCTACGAGCGTGATGGTTTCTATGCGCGCTTGAACATGAATGCCTACGGCCCGCAGTACGCCGACAACGCCAACAGCGCGCGGGTTGCCGGGGTGGCGTTGCTCAACCTGCGGGTGGGCAAGCAGTTCGACCTGGGCGGCCAGACGTTGGAGCCGTATCTGGGGGTGGATAACCTCAGTGACCGTCATTACTACGACAATTTGCGTATCAATGACGGCGCCGGGCGTTACTACGAGCCGGGCCCGGGGCGCACCCTATATGCCGGGGCGCGCCTGAGTTTCTAACCCGGTAGGAGCGGCGGTGCGACGATTCTGCCACTTCGCCTCGCGGGGCAAGTCGTACCGCCGCTCCCACAATGCCAGTGGTCAGCGGCTATTCACCCACCCGCTCCTCAATCCCATCCAGCAAGGCATCCACCAACCCTTTGGCCATCTCTACCGAATGCAGGGTCGACCACAAGAAGCCCTTGTGGGCCGGATCAATATCGTCGAACGCTTTGTAGCCAGTGTCGTAAGCGCAGCCTAAGTAGAGAGAGGCATGCACCAGCGCATCATGGGCGGCGACACCGGAGCAAACAGCGAACAGCGCAGAGTGCCCGGCTTGGCAATTGCCGAAGACGGAGTGGGCGGTGGTGGCGGTTTTATCGAGTGGTGGATCTGGGACGATTTTTTTCATGTCAGGTTCTTCCGGGTGAAGCTGACACTGTCATCCGTTACCACACGAATGGGTGGCAGCTGTACGCGGGGTGGTAAACCGGGGAGAACCCTAAACCCGGCAGGCTCGAAAGCCTCCCGCGCACAGCCGCCATAGGCTGTGTAGGGTTCACGACACCGGGTTACCACACCCGATCACCGAGTTTTCGGTGACGGGCAGGAGCCTAGAGGCATGAGTTCCCAGGGACAATCAGACGGGCATCGACAGACCGCGTAGGGTATTTCTTAGGACGACACATTTCGAGACTTCGAAACATAATCTGACATAGACGCGCGCTGGTAGGAGCGGCGGTGCGGCGACCCGACTTGCCCCGCGATTGCGGTCTGCCTGCCGTATCGCATCGCGGGACAAGCCCGCTCCCACACAGGGAGTACTGGCCCGGAAAACAAAAAAGGCCCAGGTATTCACCTGAGCCTTCATCGATATGGCGCACTCGGCGGGATTCGAACCCACGACCCCTGCCTTCGGAGGGCAGTACTCTATCCAGCTGAGCTACGAGTGCAACGCGGGCGCCATGATACCCATCTAGGCTGGCGGCGTCCATCGTCAGAATGACTGTGGTCGATTTCGCACATTCAAGGGGCTATAAGTGACGTTGATCCGAAAAAATCAGCCGCACAGCGCTTTTTGTTCTTTTTTTCGAACACCCTATTGTCCTTTCTCCTCGTTGATCCTAGGATTCGTTTGAGATTTCAAACGCTCTCCTTTTTCTACAATCAATAATTCGCGCCGTGCCTGCACGGTGCAGTTAAGGAAGCCCGACATGCAGCTTAAAGACGCCCAGTTGTTCCGCCAGCAAGCCTTCATCAATGGAGAGTGGCTGGACGCGGACAACGGCCAGACGATCAAGGTCAACAACCCGGCGACGGGCGAGATCATCGGCACTGTGCCGAAGATGGGCGCCGCTGAAACCCGCCGTGCCATCGAGGCCGCCGACAAGGCGCTGCCGGCCTGGCGCGCGCTGACCGCCAAAGAACGTGCTGGCAAGCTGCGTCGCTGGTTCGAGCTGATGATCGAGCACCAGGACGACCTGGCCCGCCTGATGACCACCGAGCAGGGCAAGCCACTGGCCGAAGCCAAGGGCGAGATCGTCTACGCCGCTTCCTTTATCGAGTGGTTCGCTGAAGAAGCCAAGCGCGTCTACGGCGACACCATCCCGGGTCACCAGCCAGACAAGCGCCTGATCGTGATCAAGCAGCCGATCGGCGTGACCGCGGCCATTACCCCGTGGAACTTCCCGGCGGCGATGATCACCCGTAAAGCCGGCCCGGCCCTGGCCGCTGGCTGCACCATGGTGCTCAAGCCTGCTTCGCAAACCCCGTACTCGGCCCTGGCCCTGGTTGAGCTGGCCACCCGTGCCGGTATCCCGGCTGGCGTGCTCAGCGTGGTGACCGGCAGCGCCGGCGACATCGGCAGCGAGCTGACCGGCAACCCGATCGTGCGCAAGCTGTCGTTCACCGGCTCCACCGAAATCGGTCGCCAGCTGATGGCCGAATGCGCCAAGGACATCAAGAAAGTTTCCCTGGAGCTGGGCGGCAACGCGCCGTTCATCGTGTTCGACGACGCAGACCTGGATAAGGCCGTCGAAGGCGCGATCATCTCCAAGTACCGCAACAACGGCCAGACCTGCGTTTGCGCCAACCGTATCTACGTTCAGGACGGCGTCTACGATGCCTTCGCCGAGAAGCTCAAGGCCGCTGTGGCCAAGCTGAAAATCGGCAATGGCCTGGAAGACGGCACCACCACTGGCCCGCTGATCGACAGCAAGGCCGTGGCCAAGGTCCAGGAACACATCGACGACGCCGTCGGCAAGGGCGCCAAAGTGCTCAGCGGCGGCAAGCTGATCGAAGGCAACTTCTTCGAGCCGACCATTCTGGTCGACGTGCCGAAGAACGCTGCCGTGGCCAAGGAAGAAACCTTCGGCCCGCTGGCGCCACTGTTCCGTTTCAAGGACGAGGCCGAAGTCATCGCCATGTCCAACGACACCGAGTTCGGCCTGGCCTCGTACTTCTATGCCCGTGACATGAGCCGTGTGTTCCGTGTCGCCGAAGCCCTGGAGTACGGCATGGTCGGTATCAACACCGGTCTGATCTCCAACGAAGTCTCGCCGTTCGGCGGTATCAAGGCCTCGGGCCTGGGCCGCGAAGGCTCCAAGTACGGCATCGAGGACTACCTGGAAATCAAATACCTGTGCATCAGCGTCTGATCGCAGCGTAAGGCTTTACCTCTGCCAGCGGGGCGCGAGAGCGACGTCTCGCTGGCCTTTTTACACCGTACACCCAGTGGCCTGGGCCCCTGCAGCAGTCGATCAACGCATGCTGCCTGCAGTTGAATACCGGCCACTCCGACTTGAATCGCGCCACCTTGTGTGTGGCGAATTGAGGACATTATGAGCAAGACCAACGAATCTTTGATGCAACGTCGTGTCGCCGCTGTTCCACGCGGTGTTGGCCAGATCCACCCGATCTTCGCCGAGTCGGCAAAAAACGCCACCGTCACTGACGTCGAAGGCCGCGAGTTCATCGACTTCGCCGGCGGTATCGCGGTACTGAACACCGGTCACGTGCACCCGAAGATCATCGCTGCCGTTGAAGCCCAGCTGCACAAACTGACCCACACCTGCTTCCAGGTGCTGGCTTACGAGCCTTACGTCGAGCTGTGCGAAAAGATCAACGCCAAGGTGCCAGGCGACTTCGCCAAGAAAACCCTGCTGGTCACCACCGGTTCCGAAGCCGTTGAAAACGCCATCAAGATCGCCCGTGCCGCCACCGGCCGTGCCGGCGTGATCGCTTTCACCGGCGCTTACCACGGCCGTACCATGATGACCCTGGGCCTGACCGGTAAAGTCGTGCCTTACTCGGCCGGCATGGGCCTGATGCCAGGCGGCATCTTCCGCGCCATCTACCCGAACGAGCTGCACGGTGTGAGCATCGACGACTCGATCGCTTCCATCGAACGCATCTTCAAGAACGACGCCGAAGCCCGTGACATCGCTGCCATCATCCTCGAGCCAGTTCAGGGTGAAGGTGGTTTCTACGTCGCGCCGAAAGAATTCATGAAGCGCCTGCGTGCCCTGTGCGACCAGCACGGCATTCTGCTGATCGCTGACGAAGTACAGACCGGCGCTGGCCGTACCGGTACCTTCTTTGCGATGGAGCAGATGGGCGTTGCTCCAGACCTGACCACCTTCGCCAAATCCATCGCTGGCGGCTTCCCACTGGCCGGTGTCTGCGGCAAGGCCGAGTACATGGACGCCATCGCGCCAGGCGGCCTGGGCGGCACCTACGCCGGTAGCCCGATCGCTTGCGCCGCGGCCCTGGCCGTGATGGAAGTGTTCGAAGAAGAAAAACTGCTGGACCGCAGCAAGGCCGTTGGCGAGCGTCTGGTCGCCGGCCTGCGCAAGATCCAGGACAAGCACCCGATCATCGGTGACGTGCGTGCCCTGGGTTCGATGATCGCTATCGAAGTGTTCGACAAAGCCGGTTCCCACACCCCGAACGCTGCCGCTGTAGCCTCGGTTGTGGCCAAGGCGCGTGACAAGGGCCTGATCCTGCTGTCGTGCGGCACTTACGGCAACGTCCTGCGTATCCTGGTTCCGCTGACCTCGCCTGATGAGCAACTGGACCAAGGTCTGGCAATCATCGAAGAGTGCTTCGCAGAACTCGCGTAAACTGTGACGCATTAGAAGAAAACCCGCTTCGGCGGGTTTTTTTTCGCCCAAAGGAAGGCCAGGGGGCTAAGGTTGCCTGTAAGTAGACACCCAGGAAGGTGCACTGGATTGCGTGTAGCGGAATATCGGGAGAGTTGTGTATGAGCGTTGTAGAGCCCGCCCAGGCACCGTGCGTGCTGATTGCCGAAGGCGACCCCTGGGTACGGGACATGCTGAGCCAGATGCTCCTCAGCGTGCGCTGCGATGCGCGTTTGCAGGTGTGTGCCGACGGCTCGCAAGCCCTGGCGGCGCTGGCCAGCAAGCCCGATCTGATCATCGCCGCGCGTGAGCTGCCCGGCGGCGATGGCCTCGACTTGCTGCGCAACGTGCGGGCCAAGGGCCGTCAGCCGGCGCTGCCGTTCATTCTCATGAGCAACCGCAGTGACGCCGCCAGTGTGCGCGAGGCGCTGCCGTTCGCGCCGACCGCCTACCTGAGCAAGCCGTTGAACATGGACTCCCTGCGTCAGCGCCTGGAAGACCTGTTGCTCAGCGCCGGGGAGGAGGTGGCTTGCCCGGTGCCGCCGTTGCAGCCGGGCTCAACCTTGCCGCGCTTCCTCGAGGGGCGCCGCGCCACCTCCGATGGCGGCCCGCTGTTTGCCGACGTGAAGCTGGCGATCAAGCGCAGCCTGCAACCCCAGGGGCTGGACCTCAAGGTGCTGGAAGCCGAGATCCGCAACGATCCACAGGTCACAGCCGTGCTCATCGCCGCTGCCAACAGCGCTGCACTGCATCGTGATGGCGCGGTGCAGAGTCTGATGCAGGCGCTGAACAAGCTGGGTACAACCCAGAGCATGAACCTGATCCTCGGGCTCGCGCTCAAGCGTAGCGCCAAGCTCAGCGATCCAATCCTGTCGCGCCATGCCGAGCATTTCTGGAACTTGTCGCTGCACACCGCCGAATACGCGCGCACCCTGGCGCGCATGCTCGAGCTCGATCAGGAACGCTGCTATTGCGCCGGCTTGCTGCACTGCCTGGGCGATCTGGCGCTGGTGCGTAGCTTGCAGGAATGGCAGCAGGCCGGGGGTGAGCTGGATGAGGATTCGGTGGAGCTGTCGCTCAACGAGTTTGCTGCGGCGTTTGGTTCAGCCTTGCGTACCCGCTGGCGTTTGCCGCTGGAGCTGCGTGAGCTGATTGCGGCGATCTACCAGTTGGGCGGTGGCGTGTATTCGCGCGATGCGCTGGTGATGAACCTGGCCGGGAAGCTGGCACGCTTGCCGGCAGATCAGGGGCTGGAAGGCTTGGCCGAGAGCAAGACCGCGCGGTTGCTCAAGGTGGGGCTGGCGGAGCTGGGCAGGTTGCGCAAGATTTGAGATTTTGGGGCCGCTGTGCGGCCCAATCGCTGGCAAGGCCAGCTCCCACAGGGTTTGCATGCCCTGGCCCTTGTGGGAGCTGGCTTGCCAGCGATGCTTTTCAGCCTCTTACAATCTGATTCTTGCCCTGGCGCTTGGCCTGGTACATCGCCGCATCCGCCCGGGCAAACAGGCTGTCCAGCGATTCATCGTCCTCGGTGATCCCGGTCAGCCCCTGACTCACCGTCACCCCGAAGACCTTGTCTTCATGGCTGAAGCTCAAGCGCTGAATCTCGCGCTGCAGGCGTTCGGCAATCTGCTGGGCAATCTCCGGCGTGCAACCCGGGAACACTGCCGCAAACTCTTCACCACCAATACGCCCGAACTGATCACCGCGGCGCAAAACCGCCTTGCCGGTATCAGCAATGCGCTGCAGCACATAGTCACCTTCCTGATGCCCGTAGGTGTCGTTGATCTGCTTGAAGTCATCGATGTCGAGCAGCAGGAACGCTAATGGCGTCTGCTGCAGCCGCGCGGTTTCGAAGGCGTGCTGGGCACACTCGAAAAAGTGCCGACGGTTGCTGCTCTGGGTCAGCACGTCGGTGGTGGCCAAGCGCTGCAGTTCGCCTTCGAGCTGCTTCTTTTCGGTGATGTCCTCGGCCATGCCGACAATGATTACCCGCTGGTCCGGATCGGACTGCTGGTTGATGAAGCACTTGTCGCTGATCCAGCGCACCTGGCCGTCGGCGGCGATGATGCGGTACTCGCGGTCTTCCACCGCGCCTTTGACCAGCACTTCAGCCAGGCTGCGTTCGGCGTAGTCGAGGTCGTCGGGGTAAATGCTGTCGCGCCACTCATTGAAGTCGGCCAATAGCAGCCCGGCGGGGCGGCCAAAAATGCGTTCGTAGGCGGGGCTGACGTAGAGCACCTGGCGGCTTTCCCAGTCGAATGCCCAAAGCACCGCGTTGACGCTGTCGAGCAATGAACTGAACAACTGCTCGCGCTCGCTCAGGCGTGCGACTTCGCCTTGGGCATGCATCAGCGCCAGAAGGGTTTGGGCGGCTTCAGGTGGCGGGTTGCAGGCCAGGGTAGTTGGTTTGTTCTTGACCATTTGCGCGGAAATTCTCACGACTGGGGCGTGCGGCCACGACCCGGCCCGCCACGCGGGCGATATGCCTGTCAGAGTGAGATTAGGCGGGTAAGTTCCGGTCGGCGCGCCGCTAAGCGGGCGCGCCGATCAACGGCATCAGGCCAGGGCAGGGCGCAGCGAGTAGGTCTTGAGCTGAGCGGCAAAGTCGCGCAGTGACTGGATGCCGCTGGCCTCGGCTTCGTGGACCCAGTCCTTCATGGCGGCGAGCATGTCGTGGCCGTTGGCGCTGGTGCGTGCCCAGATCTGTTGCAGGGCCAGGCGTTTCTCGTAGATGGTCTTGAGTGCCTGGCTGTGCTCGAGCATGGTCTGGATGCGCAGGTGGTGACGGTCTTCCAGCAGGCTGGTTTCCCGCGACAGCAAGCGCTTGGCACGGCGGAACTGGTGGCGCACCGAATCGTCGACCCGCGCCAGTTCCTGCTTGACCAGCGGCGCGATCACCAGCTTGCGGTACTGGGCCATGATCTGGAAGCGGTTGTTGAGGATCGCCATGGCGGTGTCCATGTCCAGCTGGCCCTTGCCTTCGACCCGGTGGGCGATAGGCGCGACGCGCTGCACCTTGGCCAGGCGCAGCCAGCAGAACAGCTTGATCCAGGCCCAGCCCATGTCGAACTCCCAGCGCTTGACCGAGAGCTTGGCCGAATTGGGGTAGGTGTGGTGGTTGTTGTGCAGCTCTTCACCGCCAATGATGATGCCCCAGGGCACCAGATTGGTGGCGGCGTCGCGGCATTCGAAGTTGCGATAGCCGACTGCGTGGCCCAGGCCATTGACCACGCCGGCAGCCCAGAATGGAATCCACATCATCTGCACCGCCCAGATGGTGATGCCCGCGGTGCCGAACAGCAGCAGGTCGATCACCGCCATCAGGGCGATGCCGCCGAGCTTGTAGCGGCTGTAGAGGTTGCGCTCGATCCAGTCTTCCGGGCAATTCTTGCCGTAGATACGCAGGGTTTCCGGGTTCTGTGCCTCTTCGCGGTACAGCTCGGCGCCCTTGCGCAGTACCGTGGACAGGCCCTTGATCACCGGGCTGTGCGGGTCGTCGACGGTTTCGCATTTGGCGTGGTGCTTGCGGTGGATAGCGGTCCACTCGCGGGTGTTCTGCGCCGTGGTCAGCCACAGCCAGAAACGGAAAAAGTGCTTGAGCCCGGCGTTGAGTTCCAGCGAGCGGTGGGCGGAATAACGGTGCAGGTAAACGGTGACACTGACGATGGTCACATGCGTCATTACCAGGGTAACTGCCAGCAATTGCCACACTGACAAGTTGAGCAAACCTTCGTACCACATAGGCGAAATGGCCCTCAAAAACATAGGGAACAGCGGGAAACATTATCCCTGCGCCAGCAAATAAAACCAGTCGGCCTTTTAGATAGGAGGTCACCGGATGTTTCTACCCTATAATCCCCACAAATATTTGTGGGTTTGCCCGGGACCTTATGTCTGCTTCCATTCGAGACGCCATGCGCATGGCGGCGCTCTACCTCGTGCTATCGGTACTGTGGCTGGCGCTGTCTGATCAGTTATTGAACAGTCTTTTCGATGCGCCGGAGCATATCGCCCGCTGGCAGCTGATCAGCGCGCATTTCTGGGTGTTGTGTAGCGCCTTGCTGATTTTTGTCTCGCGCGCCCGCCTGCTCAATTTCATCGGCGTCGGTGTGCGCTTGCGCCGCGAGGACCGCGAGCGCCTGCGCATGGCTGCCGCGGTGTTCGACAGCACCCTGGAAGGGGTATTGGTGACCGACCGCGATGGCCTGATCGTGCACGTGAACCGGGCGTTCATGCAGATCACCGGCTACGACAAGGACGAAGTGCTCGGCCAGCGCCCGAGCAAGTTCAAATCCGGCCGTCACGGTGCGCCGTTCTACCAGCAGATTTACGCCACCCTGGCGGAGAAGGGCGAGTGGAGCGGCGAGATCTGGAACCGGCGCAAAAGCGGCGAGGTGTATCCGCAGTGGCAGACGATTTGCGCCATCCGCGATGACAGCGGCGAGTTGAGTCATTACGTCGCGGTGTTCAGCGACATCAGCGCGATCAAGCATTCCGAGCGTGAGCTGGCGTATCTCGCTCATCACGACCCGCTCACCGACCTGCCCAACCGCCTGCTGTTCAACGACCGCACCGAGCAGGCACTGGCGGCGGCCCAGGCCAACAAGCGCGGCTGCGCCTTGCTGTTGCTCGACCTGGACCACTTCCAGAGCATTAACGACAGCCTCGGCCACAACATCGGCGACCAGTTGCTCAAGGTGGTCGGTGAGCGCTTGAAGGCGCTGCTGGGCAACGGCGTGACCCTGGCCCGCCTGGGTGGTGACGAATTTGCCGTACTGGCCGAGAACTGCCCGCAGGTGGGCCAGGCCGCCGCTTTGGCGCAGAGCATCATCGACGGCATGAAAGCGCCGTTCGAGGTCGACGGCCAGCGCCTGTTCATCAGCGTCAGCATCGGCATCAGCCTGTTCCCCAGCGACGCCCTGAGCGCCGAGCAATTGTTGCGCAATGCCGATTCTGCGCTGTTCAAGGCCAAGAGCAACGGCCGCGCGGGCTATGCGCTGTACACCGAAGAGCTGACCGCCCATGCCCAGCAGCGGGTCGAGACCGCCGGCGAGCTGCGTCGGGCATTGGAGCAGGAAGAACTCAGGGTGTATTACCAGCCCGTGCATGACCTGTTCAGCGGCAAGATGATCGGCGTCGAGGCGCTGGTGCGCTGGCAGCATCCGCAGCGCGGGCTGGTGCCGCCCGGGGAGTTCATCCCGATTGCCGAGCGCACCGGGCTGATCGCCGATATCGACACCTGGGTGCTGCGTCAGGCCTGCCTGCAGATGGTGCAATGGCAGGCCGAGGGGCGGGCGCTGGAGTTTGTTGCGGTGAACATTTCCAGCCGGCTGTTTGGCCATCGTGACCTTTACCAGCAGGTCGCCCAGGTGCTCCACGACACGGCGCTGGACCCGGCCGTGCTGGAGCTGGAAGTTACCGAAAGCGCGGTGATGGAAGACCCTGAGGTGGCCCTTGAGCAACTGCATCGCCTGCGTGAGCTGGGCTTGCGCCTGGCCATCGATGACTTTGGCACCGGCTACTCGTCGTTGCTGCGGCTCAAGCGCCTGCCGGTGCAAAAGCTCAAGATCGACCAGGGTTTTGTCGCCGGCTTGCCCTGTGATGAAGACGATGTGGCGATCGTGCGGGTGATCATCGCCCTGGCCCGAAGCATGGGCATGCTGGTGCATGCCGAGGGCATCGAGCAAGCCGAGCAGGCGCGCTTTCTGCTGGAGCAACAGTGTCAGCTGGGCCAGGGCTACTGGTTCGGGCGGCCGGTGCCGGCGCAGCAATTGCGCTGGGCCTGAGGGCCCTATCGCGGGGCGGCGATCCGACTTGCCCCGCGAAACTCTATTTCAGTTATATAAAAATTCTTAAATAGTATTTTTAAGAATATTCGCGCCCCCCTAAGATTGCCCTCAAGCCAGGCGCAGTCGCTCCCCTTCACGCACTGCACGGCACCCATATCACAGGAGCACGAGCATGAGCGCATCTCTGCGTAGCGTTGACGGTCAGGACGAAGCCACCATTCTGCGCGAAATCCAGAGCGCCCTGCGCGACCTGCGGTTTGGCGCGGTGGAAATCACCGTGCACAACGCCCAGGTCGTGCAGATCGAACGCAAGGAAAAGTTCCGCCTGCAGAACCCCGGCAACAAGCCCAGCTGATTATCGCGCCACCTAATTAGAAAAATACGCCAATCGGGAGCTTCACCATGTCCATCCGCCGTTATGCCCTGGCCGCCCTCGCCAGCGCCGTTTTTGCCGGTTCCGCAATCGCCAAGGACTACGAACTGCTGAACGTGTCCTATGATCCGACCCGCGAGTTGTATCAGCAGTACAACGCCGAGTTCGTCAAGCACTGGCAGCAGGCTCACCCGGACGACAAGGTGAAGATCCAGCAGTCCCACGGTGGTTCGGGCAAGCAGGCCCGCGCGGTGATCGACGGCCTGCGCGCCGACGTGGTGACCCTGGCCCTGGCGGGCGACATCGACGAAGTGGCCAAGCTCGGCAAGACCCTGCCGGACAACTGGCAGACCCGCCTGCCGGACGCCAGCACCCCCTACACCTCGACCATCGTGTTCCTGGTGCGCAAGGGCAACCCGAAAGGCATCAAGGACTGGGGCGACCTGATCAAGAAAGACGTCTCGGTCATCACCCCGAACCCGAAAACCTCCGGCGGCGCCCGCTGGAACTTCCTCGCCGCCTGGGCCTACGGCCTGAAAGCCGGCGGCAGCGAGGCCAAGGCCCAGGAATACGTCAAGGAGCTGTTCAAGCACGTACCGGTACTGGACACCGGCGCCCGTGGCTCGACCATCACCTTCGTCAACAACGGTCAGGGTGACGTGTTGCTGGCCTGGGAAAACGAAGCCTTCCTGGCCCTCAAGGAAGACGGTGGCGCCGACAAGTTCGACATCGTCGTGCCGTCGCTGTCGATCCTCGCCGAGCCGCCCGTGGCGGTGGTCGACAAGAATGCGCAGAAGAAGGGCAACGAGCAGATCGCCGAGGAATACCTCAAGCACCTGTACAGCCCGGCCGGGCAGAAAATTGCCGCCGAGAACTTCTACCGCCCGCGTGATCCGAAAGTCGCTGCCGAATACGCCAAGCAGTTCCCGAAACTGGACCTGGTGACTATCGACAAAGACTTCGGTGGCTGGAAGACTGCCCAACCCAAGTTCTTCAACGATGGTGGCGTGTTCGACCAGATCTACACGGCGCAGTGATGCAATGCCCGTCAGGATAATCGCCGTTCAGTAGCCAGCATGGGCCCGGGATTCGTCCCGGGCTTCGTGCGTTCAACCAGGGACCTTTATGTCACGTCGTATTTCCCCCGTCATACCCGGCTTCGGGCTGACGCTGGGCTACACCTTGGTGTACCTCAGCCTGATTGTGCTGATACCGCTGGCCGCCATGTTCATACATGCCGCCCAGCTCACCTGGGAGCAGTTCTGGGCCATCGTCAGTGCACCGCGGGTGCTCGCGGCGCTCAAGCTGAGCTTCGGCACTGCCCTCTACGCGGCCATCATCAACGGCATCATCGGCACCCTGCTGGCCTGGGTGCTGGTGCGCTATACCTTCCCCGGACGCAAGATCATCGATGCGATGATCGACCTGCCGTTCGCCCTGCCCACGGCCGTTGCCGGTATCGCCCTGACCGCGCTGTACGCACCGGCCGGCCTGGTCGGCCAGTTCGCCACCGACCTGGGCTTCAAGATCGCCTACACCCCGCTGGGCATCACCCTGGCGCTGACCTTCGTGACCTTGCCGTTCGTGGTGCGTACGGTGCAGCCGGTGCTGGCCGACATTCCCCGTGAAGTCGAAGAAGCTGCCGCCTGCCTGGGGGCCAAGCCGCTGCAGGTGTTTCGCTACGTACTGGCGCCAGCGCTGTTGCCGGCCTGGCTGACGGGTTTTGCCCTGGCCTTTGCCCGTGGCGTTGGCGAGTACGGCTCGGTGATCTTCATCGCTGGCAACATGCCGATGAAGACCGAGATCCTGCCGCTGCTGATCATGGTCAAGCTCGACCAGTACGACTACACCGGCGCCACCGCTATCGGCGTATTGATGCTGGTGGTTTCCTTCATCCTGTTGCTGCTGATCAACTTGCTGCAGCGGCGCATCGAAACCCCTTGAAGGAGGCCACGTCCATGTCTGCGAACTCTATTGGCGCGGCCGCTTCGGCCAATGCCGCCCGCCGTGGCAGCGCCACGTCACGGCGTATCCTGATCAGCCTTGGCTGGTTGATCTTCGCCCTGTTCCTGCTGCTGCCGCTGGTGATCGTGGTGTCCCAGGGCCTGAAAATGGGCCTGGGCACGTTCTTCGAGGCGATCTTCGAGCCCGACGCCTTGTCGGCGCTGAAGCTGACCCTGATCGCCGTGGCCATCTCGGTGCCGCTGAACCTGGTGTTCGGCGTCAGCGCCGCCTGGTGCGTCAGCAAGTACAACTTCCGTGGCAAGAGCATCCTGGTCACGCTCATCGACCTGCCGTTCTCGGTGTCGCCGGTGATCGCAGGTCTGGTCTACGTGCTGATGTTCGGCGCCCAGGGCCTGTTCGGGCCGTGGCTGCAGGATCACGACATCCAGATTGTCTTCGCCTTGCCGGGCATCGTCCTGGCGACCATCTTCGTCACCGTGCCGTTCGTGGCCCGTGAACTGATCCCGCTGATGCAGGAGCAGGGCACCCAGGAAGAGGAGGCTGCGCGCCTGCTCGGTGCCAACGGCTGGCAGATGTTCTGGCACGTGACCCTGCCCAACATCAAATGGGGCCTGATCTACGGCGTGGTGCTGTGTACCGCGCGGGCGATGGGTGAGTTCGGTGCGGTGTCGGTGGTGTCCGGGCATATTCGCGGGGTGACCAACACCTTGCCGCTGCACGTCGAGATCCTCTACAACGAATACAACCACGTTGCGGCCTTCAGCGTCGCCAGCCTGTTGCTGATCCTGGCGCTCTTCATCCTGCTGCTCAAGCAGTGGAGCGAGTCCCGTATTAACCGTCTGCGCCATAACGCGGCGGAGGAATAATTCATGTCGATCGAAGTTCGTAACGTCAGCAAGCGCTTCAACGCTTTCCAGGCTCTGGACAGCATCAACCTGGATATCCACAGCGGTGAGCTGGTGGCCCTGCTCGGCCCGTCCGGCTGCGGCAAGACCACCCTGCTGCGGATCATCGCGGGGCTGGAAACCCCTGACCAGGGCAGCATCGTCTTTCACGGCGAAGACGTCTCCGGCCACGACGTGCGTGATCGCAACGTCGGTTTCGTGTTCCAGCACTATGCGCTGTTCCGCCACATGAGCGTGTTCGACAACGTCGCCTTCGGCTTGCGCATGAAGCCCAAGGGCGAGCGCCCGAGCGAGAGCAAGATTGCCGAAAAGGTCCACGAGCTGCTGAATATGGTCCAGCTCGACTGGCTCAGCGACCGTTACCCGGAACAGTTGTCGGGCGGCCAGCGCCAGCGTATTGCCCTGGCCCGCGCCCTGGCGGTGGAGCCCAAGGTGCTGCTGCTCGACGAGCCGTTCGGGGCGCTGGACGCCAAGGTGCGCAAAGAGCTGCGCCGCTGGCTGGCACGCCTGCACGAGGACATCAACCTGACCTCGGTGTTCGTCACCCATGACCAGGAAGAAGCCATGGAAGTCGCCGACCGTATCGTGGTGATGAACAAGGGCGTGATCGAGCAGATCGGCTCGCCGGGCGAGGTCTATGAGAACCCGGCCAGTGATTTTGTTTATCACTTCCTCGGCGACTCCAACCGCCTGCACCTGAGTGAAGGCCACCATGTGCTGTTCCGCCCTCATGAAGTGTCGCTGTCGCGTCACGAGATCGAGGGCCACCACCCGGCCGAAGTGCGCGATATCCGCCCGCTGGGGGCAACTACCCGGGTGACCTTGAAGGTCGAAGGGCAGAGCGAGCTGATCGAGGCCGAGGTGGTCAAGGACCATGACAGCCTGAGCGGGCTGGCACGGGGCGAGACCTTGTTCTTCAAGCCCAAGGTCTGGCAGAAAGTGGCCAATATCTGATCATGAGCCGGGGCTGCTTTGCAGCCCATCGCCGGCAAGGCCAGCTCCCACACAAGTCAGCATCACACCGACCACCGTGGGAGCCGGCCTTGCCGGCGATGGGGCGCGTAGCGGCCCCTGAACCTCACCACACCCCAATCTTCACCACGCTATCCTCCCGCAGCTCGCCATAACGAAACCACTGCCCACGCCGCTCGATTTCGGCATGGCTGATGGTGGTCCGCCGCTTCAAGCCCCTCAGCCATTCGAACAAGTAGCCCTGGTGCGTCTCGCGCACATCCGCATAGGCCGGATCCGCGCCCAGGTCGTGCAACTCCTGCGGGTCATTGAGCAGGTCGAACAGCTGCGCGCGAAAGCCGTCATAGGCCAGGTACTTCCAGCGCTCGCTGCGCACCATGGTCATCCGGCAACGGTCGATTGGCTGGCCCAGGCGCTCACGGGCCGGGGCCTGGAAGGCATAGTCGTACTCGGCGATGGCGTAGTGACGCCAGTCGCTGGCCGTGCCATGCAACAAAGGGATCAACGAGCGCCCCTCCAGCCGATGCTCGGCACTCGGCAGCCCCAGCGCGTCGAGAAAGGTCGGCAGCGCATCGATGGTTTCCACCAAGCGCTCATCCACCGTGCCCCGGCTGACATCGGCCGCCGCGCGCGGATCACGCACGATCAGTGGCACACCCACCGCCGGCTCGAGGAGAAACTCCTTTTCGCCCAGGCCGTGGTCGCCGAGGAAATCGCCGTGATCGCTGGTGAACACGATCAGCGTGTCATCCCAGCGCCCATTGCTTTGCAACACATCGAGCAGGCGCCCGAGCTGGTCGTCGATCTGTTTGATCAGGCCCATGTAGGTGGGGATCACTTTCCGGCGTACTTCTTCGCGAGAGAAGTTGAGGCTTTCCTGGTGCTGGCGGAACGCGGCATACACCGGGTGATTGTTGTCTTGCCGAACGGGTATGGCTGCCTGCACCTGGCTGGCGCGGTACAACGCGTGGTACGGCGCGGGGGCGATGTAGGGCCAGTGCGGCTTGATGTACGACAGGTGCAGGCACCAGGGCTGCTCGCCCTGGGCCTGGATGAAGTCGATGGCGCGGTCGGTGGTGTAGACCGTCTCCGAATGCTGCTCGGGCAGGCGCGTGGGCAGGTCGGCGTTGCGCATGTGCCAGCCGCTGAGGACTTCACCGTCGTCGCCTTCGGCGGCATTGGCCCAGCTGTGCCAGGGGTTGTCGCCGGCAAAGCCGTGGTCGCGCAGGTAGCGGGTGTAGGGCGCGCTTTCGCGTTTGTCGGCGAACAGCGGATCGTCGGGGAAGATCCCGTCGTGACGGGCAACGGGCTCGAAACCCACCTCGTTGAGTTGTTCGGCCATGCTCCCGAGCGGGTCGATGGCCAGTTGTTGCAAGGCTTCCTGGTTCGGCGTGGCGTGGGTCTTGCCCACCAGCGCGGTGCGAACTCCGGCGGGCCGCAGGTAGTCACCGAGGGTCAGTTCATCCAGCGGCAGCGGCACGCCGTTCCAGGCCACCTGATGGCTGCTGACGTAACGTCCGGTGTAGGCCGACATCCTCGACGGGCCGCAGATGGTGCCTTGGGTATAGGCGCGGCTGAAGCGCACCCCGGCGGCGGCCAGGCGGTCGATGTTCGGCGTGTGCAGGTGGCGGTGGCCGTAGCACGAGAGGTAATCGCGACGCAGTTGGTCGCACATGATGTACAGCACGTTGCGCACGGCAGTGGGGTGGGGCATGGCAGTCACCTGAGCGAATTTCAGGTGACTGTTTTCGCCGCCCGGGGCGCGCATCACAAGCGCATTTGGCGAATGCTGGCGATGCATGCCGCGCAATGGCTCAGATCGCCAGCTGCTCCAGGTTGCAGGCATCCAGGGCACGGTCGGCCTGGTCGGTGAGGATGATCTGCTCGATCATCGCCTCGGCCAGCGGCGACAGGCGCAGGCGCGCCTGGCTGACGATGCCATAGCGGGTGTAGAGCTCTTCGCAGTCGTCAGCCAGCCCGTCGATGCTCAGCCGCAGCAGCTTGCCGGCGGCATTGTGCAGGGCATCGCTGTACGAGCCGCAGATGCCGATGGCATCGGAGTTGAGCACTACACCGAGCAGGCTGTAGCTGTTTTCGCATTCGACATTGGCGACGAAATCCGGGCGGCCGCTCAGGTCGGCGATCACCTTGCGCAGGTTTGGCGGGCGCAAGGTGACGGCCAAGGGGTACTGCAACAACTGCTCGGCGCTGACGCTGGGCAGGGTCGCCAGCGGATGCCCGGCACGGCAGCAGAAGTGCCAGCGCCGTGGGCGCAGGCGCAGGGTCTGGTACTGCGGATCGGCTTCAAAGTTACGGGTGTCGGCGACGAAGAACTCGAACTCCTCGGCCAGCAGGCGCTTGTTCAGGCTTTGCCAGTCATCGACCTGAAACTGCACTCGTGCCTTGGGGTAGCGGCCGATGAACCCGCCAATCGCCCGTGGTACCAAGCCCGCTGCGGGCGCGGGACCGCAGCCGAAACGCAGCTCGCCTGCCTCCAGGCCATTGAACTGGCTGATCTCGTTGCTCAGCTGGCGCGCGCCGCTGATCAGCCGCCGCGCGTGTTCGAGCACCACCAGGCCTTGCTTGGTCGGCGGCAATTCCTTGTGCGAGCGGTCCACCAACTGGCAGCCGGCACTGTGCTCCAGGGCCTGGATGCTACGGCTGAAGGCCGATTGCGAGAGGTTCACCGCGGTCGCCGCGGCGACGAAGCTGCGGTGCTCGGCGAGGGCGATCAGGTGGCGGAGTTGGCGCAGGTCTATATGCATTTTTCACATAAAAAGTATCGGGCAAATGCATTTGCTCTGCCTCTGGTGCACTCCTTATAAAGGCAATCTCTTATGCAGTAAATGTATGTCGAATCATAAATAAATAACTGAAAGGAATATAAATTCCTTTGCCAGGAGCCGCCCATGAGCCCGACCCTTCGCGCTGCACCCTTGTCTTCACGGCGGCTCCAGCGCCTGCCCCTGGCCTTGCTGCTGGCTGGTAGCGCCCACTGGTTGCCGGCCCAGGCCGCAGAATCGGTAAAGCCTGAGGTCAAGGCCAGCGACAGTCAGCTCAAGACCGTCACCGTCACCGCCCGGCGCCGCGAAGAGAGCGCGCAGAGCGTGCCGACGCCGATCAGCGTGCTCGACGGCCAGGCCCTGGAAAGCCAGCGGGTCTATCGCATCCAGGACCTGCAGCAACTGGTGCCCAGCGTCAACGTCGCTTACATGCATGCGCGCCAGTCCAGCGTGTCGATTCGCGGTCTTGGCAACAACCCAGCCAGTGATGGCCTGGAAGGCAGCGTTGGCCTGTACCTGGACAACGTCTACCTCGGCCGCCCGGGCATGGCGGTGTTCGACCTCATGGACATCGAGCAACTGGAAGTGCTGCGCGGCCCGCAAGGCACGCTGTTCGGCAAGAACACCACCGCCGGGGTGATCAACATCAGCACCCGCGCGCCAAGCTTCACCCCCGAGCGCAGCATCGAAACCTCGGTGGGCGAGGATGGCTACTTCCAGACCAAGGGCACCCTGTCCGGGCCCTTGAGCGAGACCCTGGCCGGACGCATTTCGGCCTACCGCACGCGCAACGACGGCGACATCAAGAACGAGTTCGACGGCCACACCCTCAACGGCGGTTCGCGCCAGGGCTTTCGCGGCCAACTTTTGTACAAGCCCAACGAGCAGTTCAACCTGCGCTGGATCGGCGACTACAACGAAGAGGATTCCAGCGCCGGCACCCGCCTGCTGTACAGCACCGGGCCGACCATCAATGGCGTCAACCGCTATGAAGCGCGGGCCCAGGCGGCCGGGGCGACGCTGGTCGATGGCAGCAAGCGCAAGGTCAATCTCGATGACGATCAGCAGGTCACGGTGTTCCAGGGCGGTACTTCGCTGGAAGCCAACTGGACCCTGGCCAACGACTTCACCCTGACCTCGGTAAGCTCCTACCGCTGGTGGGACTTCACCCCACGCAACGACGATGGCCTTAACGTACCGGCGGCCTACAACGCCGGGGTCTCGGTGCGCGATAAGCAGTACTCGCAGGAATTTCGCCTGGCCTCGCCCACTGGCGGCTTCTTTGACTATGTAATCGGTGCCTACTACTTCGGCTCGGATCTGGATAACAAATCCTTCGTTCATTACGGACCGCAGGCCGATATCTGGAACGGCACGCCGGCCGGCGCATTGGCCAACGTCAGCAGTGTCGGCAAGGGGCATATCGAGACCGACAGCTTCGCCCTGTTCGCCCAGGGCACCTGGCACCTCACCGAGCGTCTGGACTTCACCGCCGGGGTGCGCGGCACCTATGAAGAGAAAAGCGCCTGGGTCGATCGCGCCGCGCCGGTGGGTGGTGCAGCGGTTGCAGGCGCTGCGGCAACCGCGCGCCAGGGCCGGGTTGGCGCCTATGATTCCGGCGACCTCAACCAGTACAGCACCAGCCCTTCGGGCTTGCTCAACCTGAGTTATCGCTTCACCGATGACCTGCTCGGCTATGCCACTTTGTCCCACGGCGAGAAGTCCGGTGGCGTCAACCTGGCGGTGGGCACGGCGCCGGTGGCGGGTGCCGACTCGCTGCTGATCGGCACCGAGCGCGCCAATAACGCCGAGCTGGGCTTGAAGAGCACCCTTTGGGACCGCCGTCTGCAGCTCAACGCCAACCTGTTCTGGACTGAGGTGCACGGCTACCAGACCAACGCCTACGACGACGCCAACCGCGTGCAATACCTGACCAACGCCGGCTCCGTGCGCTCACGCGGGGTGGAGCTGGAAAGCACCCTGATCCCGGTGCGCGGTCTGACCCTGAACCTCAATGGCTCCTACAACGACGTTCGGTACCTGTCCTACAAAGACGCCCCGTGCGCGCCGGAAGTCGCCTTGCAACCGGGTGCACCCGCGGCCTGCGACTTGAGCGGCCATCAAGTGGTCGGCGCGTCGAAATGGATCGCCAACGCCAATGGCCAATACCAGTGGGACCTGGACAACGGCCTGCAGCCTTACGTCACCGCCAGCTACGCGTTCCGTTCCAAGGCGGTGGGTACGGTCGAGGATTCGGACTTCGCGCAGATCCCCAGCTATGCCGTGGTCAACCTGTCCACCGGCCTGCGTGGCGACCTAGGCCAGGGCCAGTGGGACGTCTCGCTGTGGCTGAAGAACGCCTTCGACAAGACTTACTACACCACCCTCTGGAGCGCGGCCAACGGCGGCTATGAAGGCCTGCTGGGCACCCCGCGAACCTTGGGTGTAACTGGCCGCTACGACTTCTGAAACGGCGTTTTGCTATGCCTTTGCCGAATATTTTTCATGCCGTAGAGGCATGGCGTTTCAGGTGCTTAGCGCCAGCCCTTGAATGGCGCGGCTTAGAGCGGTTCGGTGAATTTGTATATGTGTTTTTGTTCTATTCATAACTTTAAAAATTACTTTAAGACATAAGTAACAGAAGTTGATGATCCACCCCAGCGAAGGCAACTGACCTGCCTTCGACGAAACGCACTCACGTCCCAGGAGTTGATCAATGGGTAATGTCCAGACCGCCGCCAGTGCTCACGATGTGCTTTGGCGCCAGACGCCGAGCGGCGAGCTGGTCGACCTCGGTCGCCCGCTGCGGTTGCCGCTGGCGCAGTTGCGCCTGCAAAGCACTCCGAAAAGCGCGCTGAGCCGTCGGGAGAAAATTCTGCTCGGGGTGTTTGCCCTGGCCTTGCACGGAGCGGTGGCGTACTGGGTCAGCCAGGCGCCGACCCCGGTGTTGCCGGTGGTACCGCCGGAAATTCCGCCGATGACCATCGAGTTTTCGCAACCGGCGCCCCCGGTTGTCGAGCCGCCACCGCCGCCACCGCCGGCAGTGGTCGAGCCGCCGCCACCGGTCGTCGATGAACTGGCCGCCAAGCCTGCACCGAAACCGGTACCCAAGCCCAAGCCTAAACCTGTGCCCAAACCGGTACCCAAACCTGCGCCCAAGGCTGTCGAGCAACCGCCTGCACCGCCACAACCGGCAGCACCGCCAGCGCCTCCCGCACCCGCGGCGCCAGCCCCGGTGACGCCGGCTTCGGCCAACGCCGGGTACCTGAAGAACCCGGCGCCGGAGTACCCGTCGCTGGCCCAGCGTCGCGGTTGGGAAGGCACGGTGTTGTTGCGGGTACAGGTGCTGGCCAGCGGCAAGCCGGGAGATATCCAGATTCAGAAAAGCAGTGGCCGCCAGCAACTCGACGACGCCGCCCTGGCGGCGGTCAAGCGCTGGAGCTTCGTCCCGGCCAAGCAGGGCGACGTAGCCCAGGACGGCTGGGTCAGCGTACCCATCGACTTCAAGATCCGCTAATTCGCGCTAACAGAAGAGAGTATTGATCATGACTGTATTGGCATCCCCCCTCGAATCCATCGAAAGCGCGGTGATCTGGCTGCTGGTGGGCTTCTCTGTCGTCACCTGGGGCCTGGCCCTGGTCAAGGGCGTGCAGTTCGTGCGCCTGAAGAACCAGGACAAACGCTTCCACAAACAGTTCTGGGCGGCTTCAAGCCTGGATTCAGCTGCCGAACTCAGCCATGCACAACCCGGTGCCGCAGCCCGTGTCGCCCAGGCCGGTTATGCCGCCATTGCTGTCGGTGAACCCGGCCAGCAGGCCAGTGACCTGAGCCAGGCGATCAACCATCAGGACCGCCTCGAACGCGCCCTGCGCCAGCAGATCGTCCGTGAGCGCCGTTCGCTGGAAACCGGTCTGGCGGTAGTCGCCAGTATCGGCAGCACCTCGCCCTTCATCGGCCTGTTCGGCACTGTGTGGGGGATCATGGAAGCACTCAAGGGCATCAGCGCCGCAGGCTCGGCGAGCCTGGAAACCGTGGCCGGGCCGATCGGTGCGGCGCTGGTCGCCACCGGTGTGGGTATCGCCGTCGCGGTGCCGGCGGTACTGGTCTACAACTACTTCCTGCGCCGCCTGAAGCTGACCGCCGCCGACCTTGATGACTTTGCCCACGACTTCTACAGCCTGGCGCAGAAGAGCGCGTTCCGGGTGCTGGTGCACCCTGCTGCCTACAAGGCCGTAGCCGGCCAGAACACCCAGAAAGTGAAGGAGGCATCCTGATATGGCCTTCTCGACCCAGGACAGTGACGAAGTACTCAGCGAGATCAACGTAACGCCGCTGGTGGACGTGATGCTGGTGCTGCTGGTGGTGTTCATCGTCACCGCGCCACTGCTGACCAACGCCATTCCGATCAACCTGCCCAAGACCGAGGCCGTGGCCCCGGTGGAGCAGAAGGACCCGCTGGTGGTCAGTATCGACGGTGGCGGCAAGCTGTTCATCAACAAGGACGAGATCCAGCCCGATCTGCTGGAAACCAACCTGCAGGCGGCCAAGGCCAAGGACCCGGAGCTGCGCGTGCAGCTGCAGGCCGACGATGGCGTGAATTATGGGGAAGTGGCACGGGCCATGGCCTCGATCGAACGTGCGGGTATCACCAAGCTGTCGGTGATCACCGCCCGCTGAGCAACATCTCTCAGGCAATGCTTCAGGGACCGGTCCTTCGGCAGGGGGTGGTCCCTTTTTTTATGGACCCTGTAGGAGCGGGCTTGCCCCGCGATTAGCCCAGTCCTTTTTGTAGTTTGGTTATTAATAAATAGCTTCTTATTCCTTTACGAATATAACCACCCCCCTATACTTGGCCTCATGCACGCAAACGCAGCAGGAGGCGTCCCCATGCGCAACGAGTCGATCCGTTACCTGATTGTGCCGGGCTGGCAAGGTTCGCCAGACGATCATTGGCAAACTCACTGGCAGCAGGTGCTGCCCAACAGCGCCCGGGTCGAACAAGCCGACTGGTTGACCCCGCAACGCCAGGACTGGGTGGCCGTACTCGAGCAAGCCGTGGCTGCCGAGGAATCGCCGGTGATCCTTATCGCTCACAGCCTGGGTTGCATCACCGTTGCCCATTGGGCGGCACAAGCCAGCGCGACCCTGTTGCGCCGCGTACGGGGTGCCTTGCTGGTGGCCCCGGCGGACGTCGAACGCCCGACCTGCGCACCGGCGCTGCGTAACTTCGCACCAATTCCCCAACTGCTGCTGCCGTTCCCCAGCCAGGTGGTCAGCTCTGACAACGATCCGGCCGTGAGCGCCCCGCGGGCCATGCAGCTGGCCCGTGCCTGGGGCGCCGAGACGGGCTTTCTCGCCGGTGCCGGGCATATCAACGTCAAGTCCGGGCACCGCCGCTGGGAGCAGGGTTTCGCCTACCTGTACCGCCTGCAGAACCGTCTGGAACAGCACGCCCTACGCCGCGCCTGACCTTCAGGCGCTGACCATTTGCCTTGATTCGAACGCCCGGCCGGATAGCGCCAAGGGCGGGAGTTTGCCATGAGTAATCACGACACCTTCGGCCAGCCTTTGCTGACGTTTCCTGAACTGGACAAGAGCCCGTTGAGCATCCGCGCCAAAGCGCTGGTGTTCGTCGACCCGCGTTCGCGGCAACTGCGCGAGGAGCTCGAGCTGCTCGCGCCCCTGGCCCTGCCGGTGCTGATCCGCGGCGAGACCGGGACCGGCAAGGAGCTGCTGGCCAGGCAGATTCACCGCGCCAGCGATCGCGGCGGGCTATTTGTTTCGGTCAATTGCGCAGCGATCAGCCCGACCTATGCCGACGCCGAACTGTTCGGTTACAGCGCCGGTGCCCACAGCGGCGCGGCCAGCAGCCGGGCAGGCTGGTTTGGCTCGGCCAATGGCGGCACCCTGTACCTGGACGAAATCGCCGACTTGCCGCTGCCGATCCAGATCAAGCTGCTGTCGGCACTGGAGAACCGCGAAGTCACCCGCGTCGGTGCCCAGCAACCGAACCCGGTGGATGTGCGCCTGGTCGCCGCGTCGAGCATTGACTTGGCTGAGGCGGTGCGCGCTGGCAAGTTCCACGACCGCCTTTACCACTACCTGCGCGAAGGCCGGTTGGAGCTGCCGGCCTTGCGCGAGCGGGTCGGCGATATCCTGCCGCTGGCCGAGTATTTTGTCGGTATCTACAGCCCGCGGCTGAACCTGGCGGTGCCCTTGATCAGCGAAGCGGCGCAGCGGTTGTTGGAACTGCACAGCTGGCCGGGCAATACCCGGGAGCTTGAGAACGTCATTCACTTCGCGCTGCTGGTCAGCAGCGGTGAAGAAATCCTCCCGCAGCATCTGAACCTGCCGACACCGTTGAGCGCTCTGACCAGCCAGTTGGAGCAGTTGCTCAGCCTTGGCGAGCCGGGTGAGCGCAGTGCGCTGCAACAACTGCTGGAGAAGACGCTGTTGCGCCTGGCGCAACCAGTCGCCTGACCCCATGCATGGGGTGCATGGAAGCGTCCGTTAAAAATGGAATAAGTAGCTAAATAAAAGATATTGTTCCGGCATAAAAAATCTCGGTATTGTCCGCTTCAAGCCAGCTAGCAAAGTGCTGGCAACCCTCACCTTCGCCGTCGCCCGATGGCCGTGTATTCGAATAAGGACTGCGCATGAAAAAGGCTCTGTTGTTGACTGCTCTGGCGGCCGCTCTGTCGGTTGCAGGTTTTGCCCAGGCGGGTGAGAAGCTGGTAGTTGCCGCTACCCCGGTTCCGCACGCGGAAATCCTCGAGCTGATCAAGCCAACCCTGGCCAAGGAAGGTGTGGACCTGGAGATCAAGGTATTCACCGACTACGTGCAGCCTAACGTGCAGGTCGACCAGAAGCGCCTGGACGCCAACTACTTCCAGACCCTGCCGTACCTGAAGAACTTCAACGAAGGCAAAGGCACCCACCTGGAAACCGTGATTGGCGTACACGTCGAACCGTTCGGCGGCTACTCGAAGAAGGTCACCAAGCTGAGCGAACTGAAGGACGGCGCTACCGTTGCCATCCCTAACGAAGGCAGCAACAGCGGTCGTGCCCTGCTGCTGTTGCAGAAGGCTGGCCTGATCACCCTGAAGGATCCGAAGAACGCCCTGGCGACGCCGAAAGACATCGCCGAGAACCCGAAGAAGCTGAAGTTCCGCGAGCTTGAATCGGCCATGCTGCCGCGTGTGCTGGATCAGGTCGACCTGGACATGATCAACACCAACTACGCCCTGGAAGCCGGCCTGAACCCGGCCAAGGATGCCCTGGTGATCGAAGGCGCTGATTCGCCGTACGTGAACTTCCTGGTGGCCCGTCCGGACAACAAGGACAGCGACGCCATCCAGAAGCTGGCCAAGGCACTGACCAGCCCAGAAGTGAAAACCTTCATCGAGAAGAAGTACAGCGGCGCGGTACTGCCGGCGTTCTAAGAGGCTACACATACATCCTGTGGGAGCGGGCTTGCCCCGCGATGCGATCTACCAGTCAAATCGCATCGCGGGTCAACCTTGCTCCCACAGTGCATTCAATTCCCCGCATTGACCGCCCGGCGCAATGCCGTCAGCCACTTGATCAGTTCTTTTGCATCGAGAGTGGGGGCGCTATTCATCCTTTGTCTTCCTTGTTGGTGTGATGGGTCGACAGCGCTTGGATAGCATTTGCAGCAGAAAGATCCCGCCACCGCCAAGGATTTCGCAGGTTAGCTGTTTGAGTGATATCAATATGCAATAAAGGTATTTAAATAAATATTTTTATACCTTTAGAGTCTACCTATTGTGCTCACCCGCACTGACAACCCCTGTGTAGAGCCGCCCGTTACCCTCGGGCCGGTCCGAGATCCTGTCCATGTCGCATCGTCATCGTCTGCCGAGGCTCACTCCATGAGCTTCGACTTCGCCTTTATCCTTAGCACATTGCCAGCCTTTCTCAAGGCGGTGGGCGTCACACTGCAAGTCGGCCTGATCGCCATCGGTACTTCGCTGCTGGTGGCGCTGGTCAACGCCGCGATCCTGGTTTACCGCACGCCGTACCTGCAGCGCCTGGTAAAGCTCTACGTGGAGCTGGCGCGTAACACGCCACTGCTGATCCAGCTGTTCTTCGTCTACTTCGCCTTGCCGGAACTGGGCCTGAAGATTTCCGGTTTTGCTGCGGCGATCATCACCATGACCTTCCTCGGCGGCGCCTACCTGACCGAGGTGCTGCGCGCCGGCGTCGAGGCGGTGCCTGTGGCGCAACTGGAGTCGGGGCGCTCGATCGGCCTGTCGGAAGGCCAGTTGCTGCGCCATGTGATCCTGCCTCAGGCGGGGATCCTCAGCCTGCCGGCGCTGTTCGCCAATTTCATCTTTTTGCTCAAGGAAACCACCGTGGTGTCGGCGGTGGCGGTGCCAGAGATTCTCTATACCACCAAGAGCTACATCGCCCTGTATTACAAGACCTACGAGATGCTCGCGGTGTTGACGCTGATTTGCGTGCTGCTGTTTCTGCCACTGTCGCTGCTGCTCAGCCGCCTGGAACGGAGGCTGCAACATGGCCAGTTCGGGTCTTGAGTTGTTGCTGGTGTCCTTGCCGCAACTGGGCAAGGGCGCAGCGCAAACCCTGGCGATCTCGGCGCTGAGCATCCTCTTCGCCACCCTCGGCGGCGTGTTCTACGGCGTGTTGGCGACCTTGGGCAAGCGCAGTGTGAACGTGCTGCTGCGCATTTACCTGGAGCTGTTCCGGGCGATCCCGGTGCTGGTCTGGCTGTACCTGCTGTTCTTCGGCCTGCCAATTTTCTTTGCCGTGAGCATCCCGAGCTTCTGGTGTGCGGTGCTGGTGCTGTCGTTGTGGGGCGCCAGCGAAGTGGGCGAGGTGGTGCGTGGCGCGCTGCAGTCGTTGCCACGCGGGCAGCGCGAAGCCGGGCTGTCGATCGGCCTGTCAGGTGGGCAGTTGTACGGCTACGTCCTGCTGCCCCAGGCGCTCAAGCGCCTGACCCCGCCGACCATCAACATCTATACGCGAATCATCAAGACCAGCTCGCTGGCGGTGCTGATCGGCGTGGTCGATGTGATCAAGGTCGGCCAGCAGATCATCGAGCGCACCTACGAGTCGGTGCTGATCTACGGCGCGCTGTTCCTGTTTTTCTTCTTTATCTGCTACCCGCTGTCAGCCGCCTCGCGCGCGCTGGAGCGCCGCTGGACGCACGCATGAGCGCACTGATCGAGTTCAAGGGCTTCAACAAATTCTTCGGCGAGCAGCAGGTGCTCGACCACGTCGACCTGCAGGTACGCAGCGGTGAAGTGGTGGTGATTCTCGGCCCCAGCGGCTGCGGCAAGAGCACCTTGCTGCGTTGCCTCAACGGCCTGGAAACCGCCCACAGCGGCAGCCTGCGCCTGGCCGGTGAAGAGCTGCTGGCGCCTGGCACTGACTGGCGCCAGGTGCGCCAGCAGGTCGGCATGGTGTTCCAGAGTTATCACCTGTTCGGCCATATGAGCGTGATCGACAACCTGCTGCTTGGCCCGCTCAAGGTGCAAAAGCGCGAGCGCCGCGAGGCCCAGGCCCAAGCTGAAGCCTTGCTGGCCAGGGTTGGCCTGCTGGACAAGCGCGACGCCTTCCCACGTCAGCTTTCCGGTGGCCAGCAGCAACGCATCGCCATCGTCCGCTCGCTGTGCATGAACCCGCAAGTGATGCTGTTCGACGAAGTCACTGCCGCGCTAGACCCGGAAATGGTCAAGGAAGTGCTGCAGGTGATCCAGGGCCTGGCCCGCGACGGCATGACCCTGCTCATCGTCACCCATGAAATGGCCTTCGCCCGCGCGGTGGCCGACCGCATCGTGTTCATGGAGGCCGGCAGGATCCTTGAACAACGCGACCCCGAGAGCTTCTTTACGAACCCGCAGACCGCACGCGCGCAGCAGTTTCTGGAGAAATTCTCCTTTGTTGAAAGCCTGCCCAAAACTCCCGCAAAGGAACTGTCATGAAAACTGCCAAGACTTCGAAACTGCTGTTGTCGTTACTCGGCCTGGCCTTGCTGGCCGGTTGCAACAAGGCTGAAGAACCGGGCAAACCGGCCGCCGGTGGCGCTGCCCCGGCCACCAGCTACCTGGAAACCATCAAGGCCCGCGACAAGCTGATCGTCGGCGTATTCACCGACAAGCCACCGTTCGGCTTTGTCGATGAGGCCGGGCGCTATGTCGGTTTTGATACCGACATCGGCCGTCAGTTTGCCAAGGACCTGCTCGGTGACGAGAACAAGGTCGAGTTCGTTGCCGTTGAGCCGGCCAGCCGTATTCCGTTCTTGCAGAGCGACAAGGTCGACCTGATCCTGGCCAACATGACCGTAACGCCGGAGCGCAAGGAAGCGGTGGAATTCACCAACCCCAACCTGCGCGTTGCCGTGCAGGCCCTGGTGCCGGAAGGCAGCAGCGTGAAGAAGCTCGACGACCTGGCCGACAAGACCATCATCGTCACCACCGGCACCACTGCCGATATCTGGCTGACCAAGAACCATCCGGACTGGAAACTGCTCAAGTTCGAGAAGAACACCGAGTCGCTGCAGGCCCTCGCCAGCGGTCGTGGTGATGCTTATGCCCAGGACAACTTGATCCTGTTCAGTTGGTCGAAGCAGAACCCGGGCTACCGCGTGCTGGAAGAAAAACTCGGCGAGGAAGCGCCGATTGCGCCGGCAGTGAAGAAGGGCAACATCGAGTTGCGTGATTGGGTCAACGCCGAGCTGGCGCGCCTGGGTGAGCAAAAGTACCTGCTCAAACTGTATGACCAGTATGTGCGCAAGGAACTGAGCGATGACACCCCGCCTGAGAGCGTGATTGTCGAAGGCGGCAACTGGCAGGGCTGACCCTTTGGGGCTACTGGCGCAGCCCATCGCCGGCAAGGCCGGCTCCCACAATGAACTTGTGTCCACCGGACCTGTGGGAGCTGGCGTTGCCAGCGATGCAAGGCGCAGCCTTGCTAATTCCGGGGCACCAGCTTCAAGGTGCTCTGCGCCGGAATCACCCCCATCTGCGCCTTGTGGTACCGGCCCTCGATATAGTCCTTGGCCTGGTCGCCATAGTGCGGGTCAAACAATACTCCGCTTTGTCCGACCGGGTTGATGGTCAGCGCCTGGCCGGCATCGGCAAAGTCGATCAGCCGCCGTGTCGAAGGCCCATAGGTCACCGGCCACGGTGCCGGGCCGATCTTCGCCGACAAGTTGTTCGGCACTTCGTGGGTACCCGGCGCGGCGAACGGTCCGACGTTGAACAACAGGTTCAGCGGCTTCTGCAGCCCCAGCGGGTGGTTGTGAGTCAGGGTATGAGCCTTGCCCCATTGCCAGCCGGCCGGGTCGTTGCCGAAGGTATCGCGCAGGTGCGCCAGGGTTTTGCGCCAGGCCTGCTTCACCGCCGTATTGCGATCACTTTGTTCACTGCTGCCCTGTTTGTCCCACCAGGGTGACTTGGCGTCGGCTGCCAGGCGTGGCAACGCGGCATCGATGGCGCGGGTGCTGATCAGGGTCTGGAACCAGGTATCGCCCAGTTCGTCGTGCAACGCGGTGTAGGCCAGGTCGTAGAGGAACTGGTTGAACAGCGTGGCACTGACCGAGTCCACCGGATAGTCGCCGTTCCACGCCGCCAGTTGCTCGACCAGCTCCTTCTCCTGATCACCCTCGGCCACTTCACGCAGCACCGAAAGCAACGGTGCCAAGGTGCGCGGGCCGTAGTCGGTGATGGTGTCCAGTTGCAGGGCCTGGCTGTTCTGTTGGTCCCATTTGGTCTGAGGGTCGGCCAGGTGCTGGTTCAGGCGTTGGCCACGGTCGGCCAGGTTGTAATAGCCCGGGATCGGCATGCTCGCCGGCGGCTGGAAGTTGGCCGAGACGATGTAGCCGCTGGCCGGGTTCTCCGCCTGGGGGTTGGCGCTGAAAGGATAGAAGCCGAGCTTGTCGGCCTGCGCCGTGCTGCCGTCGAGGATAAAGCCCGGGTTGACGCCTTCGGGGCGAATCGGCAACTGCGCTGCCGCCCACCAGCCGATATCGCCACGGGCATTGGCCCACACCAGGTTCAGCCCCGGCGCCTGAATCTTCGCCGCTGCGGCGCGCATCTTGTCCAGGGTATCGGCGCGGTTGACCTGGTAGAAACCCTCGAGGATCGGGTTCTCGGTTTCCAGGAACGCCCACCACACGGCAATCGGCGTCGGCCCCGCCGTGTCGCCCAGCACCGTGTTGACGATCGGGCCGTGGGGCGAGCGGCGCAGGGTGATGTTCACCGGCGCCTCGTTCTTCACCGCGATCTGCTCCTGGGTCTGGCTCAGGGTCTGCCACTGGCCGTTGACCTTGACCTGCTCGGGGTTGTCGGGGTTGACCTGTTCGGCGATCAGGTCGACGTCGTCGTTCTGGAACATGGTCAGGCTCCAGCCGAAGTCGCGGTTGTGCCCAAGCGACGCGAAGGGGTTCAGCGCCTGGTGATAGCCATAGAGGTTGAAGCCGGGTGCGGTCAGTTCCGCCTCGTACCACACCGACGGCACGGCAAAGCTGATGTGCGGATCGCCGGCCAGCAGCGGTTTGCCGCTACGGGTGCGGCTACCGGAAATCGCCCAGGCATTGCTGCCTTCGTACTGGGGAATGCCGGCGTCATTCAGGGCTTGCTGGCTGAGTTGCGCCAGCTGCTGCAGGCTCTTCCAGTCGCTGGCAGCCAGCGGCGGCTTGCTGGCCAGCGCACCTTGCGGGTTCCAGTCCAGGTCGAAGATCTTCAGGTAGTCGGCACCCAGTTGGTCGCGGATGTAAGTCAGCGCCGGTTCCGTGCGAAATGCCGCGGCAAAGCTATAGGCCATGTAGCCGGCAATGCTGATGGTGTCCTGGGCGGTGAAGGGGCGGGGCTTGATCCCCAGCACGTCGAACTCCATCGGCTTGGGATGGTTGTCCTGCCAGGCGTTGACGCCCTCCAGGTAGGCCTGCAGGGCAAGCCAGGCCGGCGAGCTCTTGTCCTGGCGCTCGACATACAGCTCGGCCTGCTCGCGAATGCGCAGGCTGCGGAACAGGGTGTCGGTACCCAGCAGCTTGCTGCCGAAGATCTCGGCCAGCTCGCCACGGGCCAGGCGGCGGATGATCTCCATCTGGAACAGGCGGTCCTGGGCATGCACATAGCCCAGGGCGCGATACAGATCAGCCTCGTTCTGCGCCTGGATATGCGGCACGCCACGGGTGTCATAGCGCACGCTGACCGGCGCTTGCAGGCTGCTCAGGGTGACCTCGCCTTCGCGTTGCGGCAGCTTGTCGTGCACGTACCAGTAACCGCCGCCGGCGGCCGCGGCAATGACCACGGCGAGGAAGGTCAGGCTGCGCTTCATCGTGACTCCTTGTGCTTTTTAGCGGATCTTGTGGTCCGATCATCGAGGTAAAGTCGGACAGAGGATAGCCCCAAAGGAGGGAAGATGAATCTCAGCGAAAAGCAGAAGATGCTCAGCGGCCAGCTCTATCACGCCGGCTGCCCGGAGCTGCAGGCCGAACAGATCGCCAACAAGCACTGGATGCAGCGCTACAACAACAGCGCGGAACTGCTCAACGAGCAGCGTCACGGTTTGCTGGTCGAGCATTTCGGCGAGGTCGGTGACGGTGCGGTGATTCGCCCGCCGTTCTACTGCGACTACGGCTACAACATCAGTGTGGGCGCCAACGTGTTCATGAACTTCAACTGCGTGATCCTCGACGTTACCCCGGTAAGCATCGGCGATGACTGCCAGATCGGCCCGGCGGTGCAGATTTATACCGCCGACCACCCGCTGGACCCGGAACTGCGCCGCAGCGGCCTGGAAAGCGGGCGGCCGGTGAAGATTGGCAACAACGTCTGGATCGGCGGTGGCGCGATCATTCTGCCGGGGGTGACGGTGGGCGATAACGCAGTGATCGGTGCCGGTAGCGTGGTCACTCGCGATGTACCGGCTGGTGCGACCGTGGTTGGCAATCCTGCGCGGGCGCGCTAGGGCTGCCAGGGGCAGTAGCAGCCCACCGCCATGGTGTGGGTGGCGCTGACTGCCCGGCCCTGGCTCAAGGCCAAAAGGATCGGCTCGATGAAGCTGTTGCTCGAGTTGCAGGTCGCGCCTTCGCTGTAGGGGCCGAAGTAGGCCAGTTGCCCGTTGCGGTCCCAGATCGCCACGCCGGGGGTGGCTGGCAGGTGTTCGGCGCCGGGCAACCCGGCCAGGGGCTTGAGCGCGCTCAGGGTGGCGGGCAGTTGGCCGCGTGTGCCGGGTTTTTGTACCACATAGAACTCCACGCCCTGGGGACCGAAGTGCTCGATCAGTTCGCCCAGATGCTGCTGGTTGCCGACGTTGCACGGGCAGGCCGGGTCCCAGAAGTGCACCAGGCGGATCGGGCCGGGGCCGGCAATGTTCGCCGGCAGTTGCAGGCGGTCGCCGGAAAACAGCGCGGTCTGGTTGTCGAAGGTGCGCAGGTAACGGCTCTGGAAGCTGTCGTAGGCCCACCACAAGCCGGCGCCGCAGAGAGCGGCGAGCAACAGGCCAAGCAGGGTGCGCAGGGTCGAGCGGGGCATGTGGGCAATGTCCGAAAAAAGTTGCCTAGCTTGCCATGCTGGCGACGACAGATGAATATCACAGGTCAATAACCCGCTTTTGCGTCTGGAAATCTTCTATGCCCGCGTCATTTCAGTCCGACTCCCTACGTGCCAGCCTGTCCTCCCTGGCGGCGCGGCAGCCGTTGTCGACGCAGGCCCAGGCCTATCAGCGTTTTTACGGCTTGGACCTGCCAGCCCGTGACGCAGCACCGCAGAGCTGGCTGGGACGCTTCGACGTCGCCGGTTTCGAGGTGGTCGGCCAGGTGTGGCTGCCGGCTGCGCCGGTGGCGACGCTGATTCTGCTGCACGGCTTTTATGACCACATGGGCCTGTACCGGCATGTCATCGATTGGGCGCTGGATCAGCAGTATGCGGTGATCTCGTGCGACCTGCCCGGGCACGGACTGTCCAGTGGCGAGCGGGCCAGCATCGATGATTTCAGTGCCTATCAGCAGGTACTGCAAGCGCTGTTCGAGCAGGCGCGTAGCCTGGAGCTGCCGCAGCCCTGGCATCTGTTCGGGCAGAGTACCGGTGGTGCAATCGTCGTCGACCACCTGCTGCATCGCGGCGCCGAGAGTCCGGCCCAGGGTGAGGTGATCCTGCTCGCGCCGCTGGTGCGGCCACGCGCGTGGCGTTGGTCGAAATTCAGTTACCGGGTGCTCAAGCCCTTCGTCAACGGTATCGAGCGGCGCTTCAGCGAGAACAGCAACGACCCGACCTTCCTGCCGTTCCTGCTGGCCGACCCGTTGCAGCCAAGGCGCCTGCCGACGGCCTGGGTGGGGGCATTGCTCGACTGGGTCAAACGCATTGAAGCGGCGCCGGTCAGCCCGCGCCAGCCGCTGATCATCCAGGGCGAATGCGACATGACCGTCGACTGGCCGCACAACCTCAAGGTGCTGGGGGAGAAGTTCGCCGCGCCGCAGATCCTGCTGATCCCCGAGGCGCGGCATCACCTGGCCAACGAGCTGCCGGCGATCCGCGCGCGCTACTTCGACTTCATCGATCAGCGCCTGGGCTGATCACTTCAGCTGCGAGGTGTCCTGGCCAACCGCAAGGCCGGCGCGAATCGCCGCCAGGGCTGCCTTGTAGTAGGCCTTGCCTTCGGCGGACTCGGCAAAGGTGGCGAACTCTTCCAGCTCGGCATCGGACAGGTCGCGATAGACGTACAACAAGGTGTTGTTCAGCTCGCTGCCGATCTGCTCCATCAAGCGCTGGCGCTGGCCGTCGAGCAGGCTTTGGGCCTGGCCGCCACCGAGCAGGCCGGGGATCATCTGGCTGAGGCTGTCGGCGGCAACCCCGGCGATCGCCAGGCTGACCTCGGCACCGGCTTCACGGGCGGGCAGGGCCTGGGCCAGGTGGCCGATGACCAGCTGGCGGTTGTCGCTGGCCTGGACCTTGGGCAGGCCCTTGGCATTCTTGGCCAACTGGTCACGGCGGGTGGCGAGCAGTTCGGCGGCGACGATCTTGCGCCCCAGCGGCGACTGGAAGAAGGCCAGGGCCGGGGCCGGATCGCTGAGATTGGCGCGCAACTGGGCCTCGGCGCGTTTATCCACGGCCTGGGCCTGGAAGCGCTGGTTGCTGTTATTGACCAGCGCCTGGTACACCGCAGGCGGCAGGCTATTGCGATAGCGCTGCTGGGCGGCATCGAGGGCATCGGTAAAGTGGGCGCGCTGCTCGGGCCAGCCGGCGACCTTGTAGAGTTGGTCGAGGCTGTCTGCCCAGACAGGCGTGGTGCAGATCATCATCAGCAGTAAAAACAAACGGTGCATTCAGGGCTCCTGTCGGCAGGGCGCTATTGTCCTTGCCATGGCGGGGCTTTGTCGAGAAGCCATTGCACTCTCTCGGCCAAGTGGCGCTGTCGGATTTCGCGGCAGATCGATACTATGCGCGACATGCACATATCCCCTGATGACCCCCTGCTGTTGCGCATCGTCGACGACCTGGCCACCTGTGGCTGGTCGCAGCAAGATACCTTTCTTCCAGAGTCTCTGACCCTGGCGCTGGCGGCCGAGTGCCGCAAACGCGCCGCCGAGGGCGAGCTTGCACCAGCAGCGGTGGGTCGGGGCGTTGCCCAGGAGGTCCGCGAGGGCATCCGCGGTGATCGTATCCAGTGGCTGGAGCCCGGCCTGGCCGCGCCTTGCGACCACTACCTCGAGCTGATGGACAGCCTGCGCCTGGCTCTTAATCGCGGTCTGTTTTTGGGCCTTGAGGACTTCGAGTGTCACTTCGCCCTGTATCCACCGGGGGCCTTCTACCGCAAGCACGTCGACCGCTTTCGCGATGACGACCGGCGCATGGTCTCTGCGGTGATCTACCTCAACCAGGATTGGCAGCCCGAACACGGCGGCCAGTTGCGCATGACCCTCAAGGGCGACGTCGAGCACGACGTGCAGCCGATCGGCGGTTGCCTGGTAGTGTTCCTCTCCGGCGAAGTGCCCCATGAGGTGTTGCCGGCCCAGCGCGATCGCCTGTCACTTACCGGCTGGTTCCGCCGCCGTGGCAACGAGCCGTTCTGAGATGCACAAGGTTCTGGTCAGTGCCTGCCTGCTCGGTCAGCCGGTGCGTTATGACGGGCGCGCCAGTGGCCATCCGGATCTGCTCCAGCAGTGGCAGGCCGAGGGACGGATCGTGCCTTTGTGCCCTGAAGTGGCTGGCGGGTTGCCAACGCCACGGCCACCGGCGGAGATCCCCGGTGGCCAGGGCGCTGCGGTGCTTGAGGGGAATGCCCAGGTGCTGACCATCACGGGTGAGGATGTCAGTGCGCAGTTTCTGGCCGGGGCGCAACTGGCGCTGGCGCTGGTGCGCCGTCATGGCATCCGGATTGCGGTGCTCAAGTCCGGCAGCCCGTCGTGCGGCAATGTGCTGACTTATGACGGGACGTTCAGCGGCACCAAAGTGGCGGGCGAGGGCGTAACCACGGCGCTGCTGCGCCGCGAAGGGGTGCAGGTGTTCAGTGAGCTGGAGCTTGAGGCGGCGGAGCTGGCCCTGAAACAGCTTTGATTCGAAGGCCTCATCGCTGGCAAGCCAGCTCCCACAAGGGTCAGCGATGGGCTGCAAAAAAGCCCCACTCACTTACTGCTTCGGCGGCTTGCTCGCATCCATGCCAAACCACTTCTGCGACAACTCGCTCAGCCGGCCGTCAGCCTTGATTCGCTGTAGGGCGTTGTCCACAGCGCTCTGGAACGCCGGGTTACCCTTCTGGAACGGAATCGCCAGGCTCAGGATCGGTCCCACCGTTGCGCCTTTGCTTACCGGCTGCTGGCTGTCGCGTATGGCATAGGGCACCAGCAGGCGGTCGCTGATGGCCGCATCGATCTGGTCGTTGGCCACGTCCTTGATCGACTGGGTGGCATCCGGGTAACTGCGCAAGTCCACACCTTCTACCCCCCGGGCCTGTTCGGCGAACTGGCTGCCTTGGACGACGCCCAGGCTATGGCCCTTGAGTGCCTCAAGGGTGCTCAGTGGGCGCTTTTCTTCTTTGCGTACGATCAACTGGGCGCTGGAATAGGCGTAGGGCTCGCTGAAGTCCAGGCGTTCCTTGAGCTCCGGGGTCGCGGCGACGTGGTTGAGGGCGATGTCGTATTTGCCGCTTTCAACACCTTGCAGCAAGTCGTTGGATTCAACCACGACAAAGTCGGCGCGCAGATCGAGTTCTTTGGCCAGCAACTCCCCCAGCTCGACTTCAAAACCGCTCAGCTTTTTGTTTTCGTCCTTGAAGTTGAACGGCGCCATGTTGGCTTCTACGGCAATGCGCAGTTCACCACGGTCGTTGATGTCGTCGATCAGCTCGGCCTGTGCCCATGGGCTGAGCAGCGTGGCAAGTAGTACCCCAATGGCAAAACGCATTTAAGCCCCTTGAATGCTTGGCAGTGAAATCGAGTCGCCGCGACTTTCTGTAATTGTCACGGTCGAACGCAACTTAGGACCACGTCAGGTGCAGGATGTTTAACTGGCGGCGAAATTTTTTCTGTCAGCGTTGTTAAACATGTTTTGACGCATTTGGACTATGGTAATCCACCATTGCCGTTCGTTCAGTGGCAAGGGTTATTGAAGTAAAACACAGGAGAAGTGAATGAAAAGCCTATTTTCGCGTGCAGCCGTCGCCGGATTGCTGATGGGTGTCTCGGCCTTTGCCGCTGCCGCCGATGGCCTGAAAAGCCAGGAGCCGCCAAAAGACGCCAAGGTCTTCATTGTTTCCCCGGCCGATGGCGCCACGGTCGACAAGACCTTTACCGTCAAGTTCGGCATCGAGGGCATGGAGCTCAAGCCAGCGGGTGATCAGACCCCACACAGCGGTCACCACCACTTGCTGGTGGATGTCGACCAACAGCCTGCGGCCGATCAGGTGCTGCCAACCAGCCTGCTGCCGGAAAACAACGCACCGCTGCCGGCTGGCCCGCAAGTGCTGCACTTCGGCAAGGCACAGACTGAAGTAAAACTGACCCTGACCCCGGGCAAGCACACCCTGCAACTGGTGCTGGGCGACAAGTTCCACGTGCCGTTCAAGCCGAGCGTCGAGTCGAAGAAGATCACCGTTACCGTCAAGTAAGGCGGGCATAAAAAAGGGAGGCCATCACGGCCTCCCTTTTTTTGTCGCACGGAAAACTTAGAACAGAACGCGGGAGCGGATGGTGCCCTTGATCTGTTGCAGTTTTTCTTGCGCCAGGTCCGAGTACTCGGCATCAACGTCGATCACCACGTAACCGACTTTCTCGTTGGTCTGCAGGAACTGACCGGAGATGTTGATCGCGTTTTCGGCGAACACTTTGTTGATTTCGCTGAGCACACCCGGAATGTTTTCGTGGATGTGCAGCAGACGGTGCTTGCCCGGGTGCGCCGGCAGGGCCACTTCAGGGAAGTTGACCGACGACACGGAAGTACCGTTGTCGCTGTACTTGACCAGCTTCTCTGCCACTTCCAGACCGATGTTGGCCTGGGCTTCAGCGGTGGAGCCGCCGATGTGCGGGGTCAGGATCACGTTGTCCAGGCCACGCAGCGGGCTTTCGAACTCTTCGTCGTTGGAGCGCGGCTCGACCGGGAACACGTCGATGGCGGCGCCGATCAGGTGCTTGTCCTTGATCGCAGCAGCCAGGTGATCCAGCTCGACCACGGTACCGCGGGCGGCGTTGATCAGGATCGAGCCTTTCTTCATCGCGCGGATTTCTTTCTCGCCGATCATCCATTGGGTGGATGGCAGCTCAGGCACGTGCAGCGAGACGATGTCGGCCAGGCCCAACAGCTCGTTCAGGCTGGTGACCTGGGTAGCATTGCCCAATGGCAGCTTGGTCAGCGGGTCGAAGAAGAACACCTGCATGCCCAGGCTTTCGGCCAGGACCGACAGCTGGGTACCGATCGAGCCGTAGCCGACGATGCCCAGCTTCTTGCCGCGGATCTCGAAGGAGTTGGCCGCGCTCTTGATCCAGCCACCACGGTGGCAGGAAGCGTTTTTCTCGGGGATGCCGCGCAGCAGCAGGATCGCTTCTGCCAGCACCAGCTCGGCCACCGAACGGGTGTTGGAGTACGGTGCGTTGAACACGGCGATACCGCGTTCGCGAGCGGCGTTCAGGTCAACCTGGTTGGTACCGATGCAGAAACAGCCGACAGCGACCAGTTTCTTGGCGCAGTCGAAAACCTCTTCGGTCAGTTGAGTGCGCGAGCGGATGCCGATGAAGTGGGCATCGGCGATCTTTTCTTTCAACTCAGCGTCGGGCAGAGAACCGGTGAGGTACTCGATGCTGGTATACCCGGCGGCCTTGAGGACGTCCACGGCGGATTGGTGGACGCCTTCGAGAAGAAGGAACTTGATCTTGCTCTTATCGAGAGAAGTCTTGCTCATCTGCGTAAACCTGTGTCCCGGAGAAAAATGGCAGGGAAGTGAAGCTCTCGCAGCATCGGCCTGAAGCACGATCAGCGGGGGGCGTATGCTAGCATGAGTACCCCCCGATACGCCCATCCCTGGGACGTGAAGAGTGCTCAGGGTGACTATGAATAGTTCGAGAGTTCTATCGATGACCGATCTTGCGCTGATTGATGAGCTGATGACCCTGGTAGAGCCCGGCAAGGTGCTGACCGACGCGGCCTCCCTTGAGGCCTACGGCAAGGATTGGACCAAGCACTTCGCTCCGGCGCCCTCGGCCATCGTCTTCCCCAAGAGCATCGAGCAGGTTCAGGCCATCGTGCGCTGGGCCAACCAGCACAAGGTCGCCCTGGTGCCGTCGGGCGGTCGCACCGGGCTGTCGGCTGCAGCGGTAGCGGCCAATGGCGAGGTGGTCGTGGCCTTCGACTACATGAACCAGATTCTCGACTTCAACGAATTCGACCGCTCGGTGGTCTGTCAGCCGGGGGTGGTTACCCAGCAGCTGCAGGATTTTGCCGAGGACAAGGGCCTGTATTACCCGGTCGACTTCGCGTCGGCAGGCTCCAGCCAGATTGGCGGCAACATCGGCACCAATGCCGGCGGGATCAAGGTGATTCGCTACGGTATGACCCGTAACTGGGTGGCTGGCCTCAAGGTCGTCACCGGCAAGGGTGACCTGCTCGAGCTGAACAAGGACCTGATCAAGAACGCCACCGGCTACGACCTGCGTCAGCTGTTCATTGGCGCCGAAGGCACCCTGGGCTTCGTGGTCGAGGCGACCATGCGCCTGGACCGCGCGCCGAACAACCTCACGGCCATGGTGCTCGGTACCCCGGACTTCGATTCGATCATGCCGGTGTTGCACGCATTTCGTGGCAAGCTCGACCTGACGGCATTCGAGTTCTTCTCTGACAAGGCCCTGGCCAAGATCATGGGGCGCGGCGATGTGCCGGCACCGTTCGAGACCGACTGCCCGTTCTATGTATTGCTGGAGTTCGAAGCCAGCAACGAGGATGTGGCCAATGACGCCCTGGCCACTTTTGAGCACTGCGTGGAGCAGGGCTGGGTGCTGGACGGCGTCATGAGCCAGAGCGAACAGCAGCTGCAAAACCTCTGGAAGCTACGCGAGTACATCTCTGAAACCATCTCGCACTGGACCCCATACAAGAACGATATTTCGGTCACCGTGTCGAAAGTGCCGGCGTTCCTCAAGGATATTGACGCGATCGTCGCAGAAAGCTATCCGGACTTCGAAGTGGTTTGGTACGGCCACATTGGCGACGGCAACCTGCACCTGAACATCCTCAAGCCGGAGAACCTGAGCAAGGACGAGTTCTTTGCCAAGTGCGCGACGGTGAACAAGTGGGTGTTCGAGACCGTCGAGAAGTACAACGGCTCGATCTCTGCCGAGCACGGCGTCGGCATGACCAAGCGTGACTATCTGACCTACAGCCGCTCGCCGGTCGAAATCGAGTACATGAAAGCAGTGAAGGCAGCGTTCGATCCCAACGGGATCATGAACCCGGGCAAGATCTTCGCTGTCGAGTAAGCCACAGGCACAAGAGCATCCAATAGCGCCAGGAGTCGGTAATGAGCTATCAGCACCAGTATGTAGACGGCACGCGTATTCACTATCCGCTGGGCAAGGTGGTGTGCATCGGGCGCAACTATGCAGAGCACGCCAAAGAGCTGGATAACCCTATCCCTAGCGAGCCGCTGCTGTTCATCAAGCCGGGCAGTTGTGTGGTGCCGCTCGACAGCGGCTTCAAGATCCCGACTGAACGCGGTTCGGTGCACTACGAGACGGAAATTGCCGTGTTGCTCGGCAAGTCGCTGTCTACCAACCCGACCGAAGAAGAAGTGCTCGACGCCATCTCCGGCTTCGCCCCGGCCCTGGACCTGACCCTGCGCGACCTGCAGGCGCAGCTGAAGGAAAAAGGCCTGCCGTGGGAACGCTCCAAGTGCTTCGATGGCGCCTGCGTACTGCCGCCGTTCGTGCCGGTCAGTGCCTTTGAAGACCTGACCGACATCGGCATCCGCCTGACCCTCAACGGTGAAGTTCGCCAGGACGGCAACAGCGCGCTGATGCTCAACCCGATCGTGCCGATGATCCAGCACATGGCCACGCAATTCTCGCTGCTGGCCGGCGACGTGATCCTCACCGGTACCCCGGTTGGCGTCGGCCCGCTCAATCCTGGCGACAAGCTGGTGGTCGAGTTACCAGGCGTCAGCCGTTTCGAAAGCCAGGTGCTTTAACCTGTTGGCATGGCAGCCAGAATCACCGGCTGCCATGCTGCCCGTCGGCTTTTGCCATTTTTTTCACAATCGATGCGGATAATGCTTGCGGACCTGGCTCAGCGAACGTGCCGGTAATGTGTTATCAACTGGCAAAAAGAGCACAACCCCATGGCCACTCCTCTTCCTTCGAGTAATTCCCTGCCGCCTGCGCGCAAGCGTGGCCTGGCCTTGCGCTGGTCCACCTGGCTGGTTGCCGCAGCGATCATCGGTTACGGCGTGGCGATTGCCATGCATTGGGATGACCGTGGCCTGCTCTGGTTGCAGGAGCGTTTCGAAAGCAAGATTGAGCAACAGGCCAGCATCTGGCTGCCGGACTACCAGGTCGATATCGACGCCAAAGTGCTGCCAGGCATGGAGGATGATGAAGCTTCCGACCTGTCCTACAACCCGGTGAGCAAAACCCTGTTCGCGGTCATGGGCAAGAATCCCTTTCTGGTCGAGCTGACCCTTGAAGGCGACGTGCTGCGCAAGATGCCGCTGGTGGGCTGGAGCAATCCTGAAGGGGTGGCCGTGCTCGAAGGCGGGCGCCTGGCGATTGTCGATGAGCGCGATCACAAGTTGACCATCGTCACCCTCAATGCCGATACCCGTTCGCTGAATATCGCCGACTTCCCGCAGTTTGACCTCGGCCCATCGGAAAACCAGAACAAGGCCTTCGAAGCCGTGGCCTGGGACCCTTTGCAGCAGCGCATCATCCTCGGTGAAGAGCGGCCGCCGGCACTGTTCACCTGGAACAGCGACGGCCACAGCCCGCTGACCGGTGACAAGAAGCCGCTGCCCAGCGACGAGCTGGACCTGCGCAACCTCTCGGCGCTGGGCGTCGATCCGCGTACCGGGCACCTGCTGGTGCTGTCCGCCGACTCCAACATGCTCCTGGAGCTGGACGAGAAGGGCGAGCAGGTCAGCTTCATGACCCTGCTGGGCGGCTTCAACGGCCTGAAGAAGCGCATTCCACGCGCTGAAGGCGTGGCGATGGACGAGCATGGCACGCTGTACATCGTCAGTGAGCCGGATCTGTTCTATCGTTTCAAAAAGCCCTGATTTCAGATTTTTCCTACGTCAGGTTTTAAGTTTCGCTTCAGTTGAGTGTGGGAAGATTCAGGCTGTCACCTAAAGAGTCCACCTGAATGCGCCGCTACATCCGCCTGCCGCTGATTTTCCTGGTATTGAGCCTGTTCGCCTTGCTCCTGGTCGCTGTGGCCGGGCAGCAGTACCGTCTGTTCGAACGCGGCTGGTTCAACGTCAAGACCTGGTGGCAGCCGTTCGAGCAAAGCATTGGTCTGGACCAGTACAAGGTAGTGCTTGAAGCCAAGCCTATCGAAGGCCTGGATGAAGACATTTCGGCGCTGACCTTCGACCCCGATCGCAATAGCCTGTTTACCGTTACCAATAAACGCCCTGAGCTGATCGAGCTGTCGCTGGACGGGCGCATTCTGCGGCGCGTGCCGTTGACCGGGTTTGGCGACCCGGAGGCGGTGGAATACGTCGGCGCCAACACTTACGTGATCACCGACGAGCGCGAACAGCGCCTGATTCGCGTGCGCCTGAACGACAACACGCCGTTTCTCGACGCCAAGGATGCCGAGCAGCTGACCCTGGGCATTGGCCTGAACGGCAACAAGGGTTTCGAAGGCCTGGCCTATGACTCGGCCGGCAAGCGCTTGTTCGTGGCCAAGGAGCGCGACCCGATGCTGATCTACGAGGTGCATGGTTTCCCCCATGACAACCCGGAACAGCCGTATGCGGTGCATGTGGTACAGGACCAGAAGCGTGATTCGCGGCTGTTTGTGCGTGATCTGTCGAGCTTGCAGTTCGATGAGCGCAGCGGCCACTTGCTGGCGTTGTCGGATGAGTCTCAGCTGGTGCTGGAGCTGGACGTGCAGGGCAAACCGCTGAGCACCTTGTCACTGCGCAAGGGCTTTCAGGGCTTGAAGAAGAGCGTGCCGCAGGCCGAAGGCATCGCCATGGACGATGCCGGGACCATTTACCTGGTCAGCGAGCCGAACCTGTTTTACGTGTTCAAGAAGCCGACCGAGTAGGTTTCATCGCGGGGCAAGCCAGCTCCCACAAGCAGAACCTGTGGGAGCTGGCTTGCCAGCGATGGGCTGCAAGGCAGCCCCGAATCAGACACCTCAGGCCTTGAGGCTCTTGACCCCTTCCGAAGTGCCCAGCAACAGCAAATCCGCCGGCCGCGCCGCGAACAGGCCGTTGGTGACCACGCCGACAATCGCATTGATCTGGCTTTCCAGCTCGACCGGGTTGGTGATCTGCAGGTTGTGCACATCGAGAATGATGTTGCCGTTATCGGTCAGCACGCCCTCGCGGTACACCGGGTCGCCGCCGAGCTTGACCAGCTGGCGCGCCACGTGGCTGCGGGCCATGGGGATCACTTCGACCGGCAGCGGGAAGGCGCCCAGTACCGGCACCAGCTTGCTGGCGTCGGCGATGCAGATGAAGGTCTTGGCCACGGCGGCAACGATCTTCTCGCGGGTCAGGGCCGCGCCACCGCCCTTGATCAGGTTCAGGTGCTCGTCGCTTTCGTCGGCGCCGTCGACGTAGAACTCCAGGTCGCTGACGGTGTTCAGCTCATACACCGGAATACCATGACCCTTCAGGCGTGCAGCGGTCGCTTCGGAACTGGCCACGGCGCCGTCGAAGGCGGTCTTGTGCTTGGCCAGGGCGTCGATGAAGCAGTTGGCGGTCGAACCGGTGCCGACGCCGACGATGCTCTTGTCGTCGAGCTTGGGCAGAATGAAATCGACAGCGGCCTGGGCGACAGCCTGTTTGAGTTGGTCCTGGGTCATGCGGGCTCCGAAGCGGGGAGGAGTATCGTGAAGGCGCGTAGTATAGCGGCTAAAACCCCTGCCTTGCTGTGGTCGCCCGACAGGGCGCTGGGGTAGACTCGCAAACCCCGCCCAACCGCTCAGTGATGCTTTCCCGATGCTCGAACAGTACGTCAAGAAGATCCTCACCTCGCGCGTTTACGACGTTGCCGTCGAAACTCCGTTGCAGACCGCCGGCCAGCTGAGCAAGCGTCTGGGCAACAACATCCTGCTCAAGCGTGAAGACTTGCAGCCGGTGTTCTCCTTCAAGATTCGCGGTGCCTATAACAAGCTGGCCCAGCTCAGTGCTGAGGAACTGGCCCGTGGCGTAGTCACCGCATCGGCCGGCAACCATGCCCAGGGCGTGGCCCTGGCGGCCCGTGAGCTGGGGATCAAGGCCACCATCGTGATGCCCAAGACCACCCCCGAGATCAAGATCGAAGGCGTGCGTTCGCGCGGTGGCAAGGTGGTGCTGCACGGTGACTCGTTCCCGGAAGCGCTGGCCTATTCGCTGAAGCTGGTGGACGAAAAGGGCTTTGTCTACATCCACCCCTATGACGATCCGCACACCATCGCCGGGCAGGGCACCGTGGCCATGGAGATTCTGCGTCAGCACCCGGGCCAGCTGGACGCGATCTTCGTCCCGGTCGGTGGCGGCGGCCTGATCGCCGGCATCGCCGCCTACGTGAAGTACCTGCGCCCGGAGATCAAGGTGATCGGCGTCGAGCCGGACGACTCCAACTGCCTGCAGGCCGCCATGGCCGCGGGTGAGCGTGTGGTGCTGGCGCAGGTCGGGCTGTTTGCCGATGGCGTGGCAGTGGCGCAGATCGGCCAGCACACCTTCGACATCTGCAAGGACTACGTCGACGAGGTGATCACCGTCAGTACCGACGAGATCTGCGCGGCAATCAAGGATATCTACGACGATACCCGCTCGATCACCGAACCTGCCGGGGCCCTGGGTGTTGCCGGGATCAAGAAGTACGTCGAACTCAATGGCGTGACCGGGCAGACCCTGGTCGCCATCGATTCCGGCGCCAACGTCAACTTCGACCGCCTGCGCCATGTCGCCGAGCGGGCCGAATTGGGCGAGGGCCGCGAAGCCATCATCGCCGTGACCATTCCCGAGCAGCCAGGCAGTTTCAAGGCCTTCTGCGAGGCGATCGGCAAGCGCCAGATCACCGAATTCAACTACCGCTACCACGCTGATGGCGAAGCGCACATCTTCGTCGGCGTGCAGACCCACCCGGACACCGACCCGCGCAGTGCGCTGATCCAGAGCCTGACCGAGCAAGGTTTCCCGGTACTCGACCTGACCGATAACGAATTGGCCAAGCTGCACATCCGCCATATGGTCGGTGGCCATGCTGCGCGGGTCAGCGACGAGTTGGTGCTGCGCTTCGAGTTCCCCGAGCGTCCGGGCGCGCTGTTCAACTTCCTCAACAAGCTTGGCGGGCGCTGGAACATCTCGATGTTCCATTACCGCAACCATGGCGCGGCCGATGGTCGCGTGGTCGCCGGCCTGCAAGTTCCGGATGATGAGCGCCACCTGGTCCCGGCAGCCCTGGCCAAGATTGGCTACCCGTACTGGGACGAAACCGATAACCCGGCGTACCGGCTGTTCCTGGGCTGAGCGTCTACGCTTTTGGGCAACGCCTGAGGAAGATAGAAGAAATGGAACTGCTGACTACCCTGAAAACCGCCCATATCCTGGCCACCGTGTTGCTGCTGGGCAGCGCGCTGGGGCTGGCGATCTGGACCTTTCTGGCGCGCCGCAAAGGTGACGCCAGTGCCCACACCCGGTTGATGGCCCGGCCGCTGGTGTTTGTCTGGCTGTTGATGGGCATCTGCCTGGTGAGCATGCCGTTCACTGGCTGGTGGCTGGTGCACCTGATCGGCTGGCCGTTGGGCCAGACCTGGGTGCTGGGTTCCAGCGTGATCTACACCTTCGGTGCGTTTAGCTGGTTCTGGCTGCTGGCGCGGGTCAATCGCCTGCGTACGGCACCGACCGTGGGCAACCCGAAGTTCACCCTGGCGCTGGCGGTGTTCAGCGGCGTCTGCTTCATTGCCATCGCCGGCTTAATGGGCGCCAAACCGGTCTGACGGGCCTCAGCGCGGCTCAAGCCCGCTCCTGTAGGAGCGGGCTTGAGCCGCGCTGAGCCACCCATCAATCCCGCAGGCTGATCACCTGCCAGCCGCGTTTCTCGGCTTCGGCGCGCAGGTTCGGGTCGGGGTCGACCGCCACCGGGCGGGTGACCTTCTCCAGCAGCGGCAAGTCGTTCATCGAGTCGCTGTAGAAGTAGCTGTCTTCCAGGCTGTAGCCGTTTTCCAGCAACCAGCGGTTCAGACGCGTAACCTTGCCTTCACGGAAGCACGGTATATCGGTACTGCGCCCGCTGAAACGACCGTCGAGCATTTCGCATTCGGTAGCCAGCAGGGTCTGAACGCCCAGGCGTTTGGCGATCGGGCCGGTGATGAAACGGTTGGTGGCGGTGATGATCACCAGCTTGTCGCCCGCGGCGCGGTGCTTTTCCAGCAGGGCCAGGGCCTTGGGCAAAATGATCGGCTCGACGCAATCGCGCATGAAGTCGCGATGCCATTCGTCGAGTTGGGCCATTTCCGTGGTCGCCAGGATTTCCAGGGTGAATTCCAGGTAAGCGTTCAGGTCCAGCTTGCCAGCCAGGTAGTCCTGATAGAACTCGTCGTTGCGGTTCTTGTAGGCGATCGGGTCGAGAATGCCCCGTTCGCACAGGTAGTCCCCCCAGGCGTGGTCGCTGTCGCCACCGAGGAGCGTATTGTCCAGATCGAATAAAGCCAGGCGCATTTAAGTCACTCGCATAACATCTGAAAAGTCCCACAGAATACGGACTTTTCACATCGGTGCACATAAGGTAAACAGGCGCGTTGCTGGCCTTGTGACCTTTGTGGAACAATGCCGTGACATGCGTTTGCGAGGTTGCTGCCGTGATCGACCCCGATGGTTTTCGCCCCAATGTCGGGATCATTCTGACGAATGATCTTGGGCAGGTGCTATGGGCTCGACGGATCAACCAGGATGCCTGGCAGTTTCCCCAGGGAGGTATCAACCCCGAGGAAACGCCGGAAGATGCCCTGTACCGCGAGCTGAACGAAGAAGTGGGGCTGGAGCGAGATGATGTTGAAATTCTTGCCTGCACCCGCGGCTGGTTGCGTTATCGTTTACCCCAACGCCTGGTCCGTACCCACAGCCAACCGCTGTGCATCGGCCAGAAACAGAAATGGTTCCTGCTGCGCCTGGTTTCCAACGAGCAGCGGGTGCGAATGGACTTGACCGGTAAACCGGAGTTCGACGGCTGGCGCTGGGTCAGCTATTGGTATCCGCTGGGCCAGGTGGTGACATTCAAGCGCGAGGTTTACCGCCGCGCTCTCAAAGAGCTTGCCCCGCGCCTGCTGGCGCGCGACTGACGACGGAGTTCGACCCCGAGCCATGCTCAATACGCTGCGCAAGATCGTCCAGGAAGTTAACTCCGCCAAGGATCTCAAGACGGCGTTGGGGATCATTGTGTTGCGCGTAAAAGAGGCCATGGGCAGTCAGGTCTGCTCCGTCTATCTGCTCGACCCCGAGACCAACCGCTTCGTGCTGATGGCCACCGAGGGTTTGAACAAACGCTCGATCGGCAAGGTCAGCATGGCGCCCAACGAGGGTCTGGTCGGCCTGGTCGGTACCCGGGAAGAGCCGCTGAACCTGGAAAACGCCGCCGACCACCCGCGTTACCGCTACTTCGCTGAAACCGGCGAGGAGCGTTTTGCTTCCTTCCTCGGTGCGCCGATCATCCACCACCGCCGCGTGGTCGGGGTGCTGGTCATCCAGCAAAAGGAGCGGCGCCAGTTCGACGAAGGCGAAGAAGCCTTCCTGGTCACCATGAGCGCGCAGCTCGCCGGGGTTATCGCCCATGCCGAGGCCACCGGTTCGATCCGCGGCCTGGGCCGTCAGGGCAAGGGTATCCAGGAGGCCAAGTTCGTCGGTGTCCCTGGTTCACCCGGCGCTGCGGTGGGCAAGGCGGTGGTCATGCTGCCACCGGCCGATCTCGACGTGGTACCGGACAAGAGCGTCGATGACATCGACGCCGAACTGAAACTGTTCAACAACGCCCTGGAAGGGGTGCGCGAAGACATGCGCAACCTCTCCGCCAAGCTCGCCACCCAGTTGCGCCCGGAAGAGCGCGCGCTGTTCGACGTCTACCTGATGATGCTCGAAGACGCGGCCCTGGGCGGTGAAGTGGTGCAGGTGATCAAGACCGGCCAGTGGGCCCAGGGCGCGCTGCGCCAGGTGGTCGGTGAGCACGTCAATCGCTTCGAGCTGATGGACGATGCCTACCTGCGCGAGAGGGCTTCCGATGTGAAGGATCTGGGCCGGCGACTGCTGGCCTACCTGCAGGAGGCCCGTCAGTTGTCGCTGGTCTATCCCGACAACAGTATTCTCATCAGTGAAGAACTGACCCCGGCGATGCTCGGCGAAGTGCCGGAAGGCAAGCTGGTCGGCCTGGTCTCGGTACTGGGATCGGGCAACTCCCACGTCGCCATCCTGGCCCGGGCCATGGGCATCCCGACCGTCATGGGCCTGGTCGACCTGCCGTATTCCAAGGTCGACGGCATCGACATGATCGTCGATGGCTACAAGGGCGAGGTCTACACCAACCCCAGCGAAGTGCTGCGCAAGCAGTACGCCGAAGTGGTCGAAGAGGAGCGCCAGCTGGCCCAGGGCCTCGACGCCCTGCGCGAACTGCCTTGCGTAACCCTCGATGGTCACCGCATGCCGTTGTGGGTCAACACCGGCCTGCTCGCCGATGTCGCCCGCGCCCAGCAACGTGGCGCCGAAGGCGTCGGCCTGTACCGCACTGAAGTGCCGTTCATGATCAACCAGCGCTTCCCCAGTGAAAAGGAGCAGCTGGCGATCTATCGCGAGCAACTGGCGGCTTTCCACCCGCTGCCGGTGACCATGCGCAGCCTGGATATCGGCGGCGACAAGGCGCTGTCGTACTTCCCGATCAAGGAAGACAACCCGTTCCTCGGCTGGCGCGGTATTCGCGTCACCCTCGATCACCCGGAAATCTTCCTGGTGCAGACCCGCGCCATGCTCAAGGCCAGTGAAGGCCTGAACAACCTGCGCATCCTGCTGCCGATGATTTCCGGTATCCACGAACTCGAAGAGGCCCTGCACCTGATCCACCGGGCCTGGGGCGAAGTGCGCGACGAAGGCACCGACGTGCCGATGCCGCCGGTGGGGGTGATGATCGAAATCCCCGCAGCGGTGTACCAGACCCGCGAGCTGGCGCGCCAGGTGGACTTCCTCTCGGTCGGCTCCAACGACCTGACCCAGTACTTGCTGGCGGTTGACCGCAACAACCCGCGCGTCGCCGACCTCTATGACTACCTGCACCCGGCGGTGCTCCAGGCCCTGCAGAACGTGGTGCGCGATGCCCACGCCGAAGGCAAGCCGGTGAGCATCTGTGGCGAGATGGCCGGTGATCCGGCGGCGGCGGTGCTGCTGATGGCCATGGGTTTCGACAGCCTGTCGATGAACGCCACCAACCTGCCCAAGGTGAAGTGGATGTTGCGCCAGGTCAGCCTGAGCAAATCCAAGGAGCTGCTGGCCCAGGCCATGGGCATCGACAACCCGCAAGTTATCCACAGCTCGCTGCAGTTGGCCCTGAAGAACCTGGGCCTGGCGCGGATGATCGGGCCCGGGGTGGGCAAGGCCTTGTGATTTTGGGGCTGCTTTTTGCAGCCCATCGCTGGCAAGCCAGCTCCCACAATGGACCTGCATTCACCGACCCTGTGGGAGCTGGCTTGCCAGCGATAGCGTCAGACCTGCAAGCACACCTCCCCCAGATGCCCGCCAAGCGGCCCAAAACTGCGCTCCAGCAACCGTCGCCGACCATCCGCCTCGACAATCAGCACCGTACTTGCCCGCGTCCCGTAGTTCTGGCTGGCAATAAACACGCTCGACAACAAGCGCTCGGTACCCAACCCCACGCCGGTCTCCGGCAGCTCGCTGTCCGCCGCCGGCAGGTTATCCCCAAGCAATTCCAGCAAACGCTCCGGCTGCGGATCGGCCAGGTGCTGTTGCAACCCCGCCCGTGCCTTGAGCAGCTTTGGCCAGGGTGTATCCAGCCCGGCATTGGACACGCCGTAAACCCCTTCGCCCAGCAGCAGCGGCGTGGCTTGCCGGGCATTCAGGTAACCCAGATGCACGCTATCGGCGACCAGCAGGTTGAACCCCGAATACTGCTGGCTACGGCTGGCGACCTGGTCCAGATAAGCCTCAACCCCCAACTCACCGCGCAGGAATGCCGCCACCAGCTCGCCCCGTGAACGGGTGCCCTGGGGCTGCTGCGGGTCGCGGATATTGGTCAGCGCGGCAAAACGGCCGTTGGGCCCGACACCCAGCCAGGTGCCGCCGGCTTCAAGGTCACGCCCGGCATAAACCCCGGGCGCATCCTCCCAGGCCCCCAGTACACGGCTGGGGCGGGCGTAGAACTCATCACGGTTGGCCGCGACGATCAGCGGCTGGGCATGGCCCGGCCGCCAGGCGAAAACGATCAGACACATAGGTGGACCTCTGTGTTTTTGCCCACTCTACCCATAGCGCCTGACGCGATCCATCGACTTAATGTGTCTTCACTAGAGCCGCAGGCCTACCTTCCGTTACCATGCCGGACTGAATTTACGGGGGCGACAATGGAATTCGTGCTCTATCTGGCGCTGGGCGCCTGCGCAGGCGTGCTGGCTGGGCTGTTCGGCGTTGGTGGCGGCATCATCATCGTGCCGGTGCTGGTATTGAGTTTCACCGTGCAAGGCTTCGACGCTTCGGTGCTGACCCACCTGGCGGTGGGTACTTCGCTGGCGACCATTGTCTTCACCTCGGTCAATGCCATCCGCGAACACCATCGCAAGGGCGCGGTGCAGTGGCCGATTTTCGTCTGGATGACCTTGGGCATACTGATCGGCGCCGGTATCGGCGCCAAGACCGCTTCGGCGATCCAGGGCCCGATGCTGCAAAAGATCATCGGTGTGTTCGCCCTGGTGATCGCCGCGCAGATGGCCCTGGACCTCAAGCCCAAGGCCAGCCGCGGAATTCCCGGCAAGCCCGGGCTGACTGTCGCGGGCAGCGTCATCGGCTGGGCCTCGGCGATCTTTGGCATTGGCGGCGGTTCGTTGACCGTGCCGTTTTTGACCTGGCGCAGCCTGCCCATGCAGCAGGCGGTGGCGACGTCCTCGGCCTGTGGTTTCCCGATTGCCGTGGCCAGCGCCCTGAGTTTCATCTGGCTGGGCTGGCACGACCCGCACCTGCCGGCGCACAGCCTGGGCTTCGTGTACCTGCCGGCGCTGCTCGGGATTGCCCTGACCAGTATGTTTTTCGCCCGCTTCGGCGCGCGCCTGGCGCATAAACTGTCGCCACGCTTGCTCAAACGGCTATTCGCCGCGCTGCTGTTCTGCGTCGGCCTGAGCTTTTTGCTTTAACGAGAGGAGTCACCATGCTGCCTTACCCGCAGATCGATCCAGTGGCAGTGGCCCTGGGTCCGCTGAAAATCCATTGGTACGGCCTGATGTACCTGATCGGCATCGGCGGCGCTTGGCTGCTGGCCTCGCGTCGCCTGAACCGCTTTGACCCGACCTGGAGCCGCGAAAAGCTCTCCGACCTGGTGTTCTGGCTGTCGATGGGGGTGATTGTCGGCGGGCGCCTGGGCTATGTGCTGTTCTATGACCTGCACGCCTATCTGGCCAACCCGACCTTGATCTTCGAGGTATGGAAGGGCGGCATGTCGTTCCACGGCGGCTTCATCGGCGTGATGCTGGCGGCCTTGTGGTTCGGCAAGCGCAACAACAAGTCGTTCTTCGAGCTGATGGACTTCGTCGCGCCACTGGTGCCGATCGGCCTGGGCGCCGGGCGCATCGGCAACTTCATCAACGCCGAGCTGTGGGGCAAGGCCACCGACGTGCCGTGGGCCATGGTCTTCCCGCCGTTCAGCGATCCGGCGCAGCTACCGCGTCACCCGTCGCAGCTGTACCAGTTCGCCCTGGAAGGTGTGGCATTATTCCTGATTCTCTGGCTGTACTCGCGCAAACCGCGCCCGACCATGGCGGTTTCCGGCATGTTCGCGCTGTTCTACGGAATTTTCCGCTTCATCGTCGAATTCGTGCGGGTACCCGACGCCCAGCTTGGCTACCTTGCCTTTGGCTGGTTGACCATGGGCCAGTTGCTTTGCGTGCCGATGATCCTCGGCGGCATCGGCCTGATCTGGTGGGCCTACAACCGCAAACCCACGGCCAAGGCCGCCGTTTGAATTTCCACGGCAGGGCGATCCCCTGCCGTCCTAGCTACAGGTAAGCCATGAAACAGTATCTAGATCTGGTCCGTGACGTGATCGAAAACGGCACCCTGCAGGGTAACCGTACCGGCATCCGCACCATCAGCCTGCCGGGCGCCATGCTGCGCTTCGACCTGCAGAAGGGCTTCCCGGCCATCACCACCCGCAAGCTGGCGTTCAAGTCGGCGATTGGCGAGATGGTCGGCTTCCTGCGCGGCGTGAAGAACGCTGGCGAGTTCCGCGATCTGGGCTGCAAGGTCTGGGACCAGAACGCCAACGAGAATGCCCAGTGGCTGGCCAACCCGTTCCGCCAGGGCCATGACGACCTCGGCGAGATCTACGGTGTGCAATGGCGCCAGTGGCCGGCCTACAAGCGCATCCCGCTGAGCAATCCGGCGGCCATCGAACTGGCCAAGAGCCAGGGCTTCCAGCAGATCGCCCAGGCCGAAGAAGACGGCGAAGCCTTTGTCGTGCTGTACAAGGCCATCGACCAGATCCGCCAGTGCATCGACACCATCCACAACGATCCGGGCAGCCGGCGCATCCTGTTTCACGGCTGGAACTGCGCCCAACTCGACGAGATGGCCCTGCCGCCGTGCCACCTGCTGTACCAGTTCCACCCGAATGTCGAGACCAGGGAAATTTCCCTGACTCTCTACATCCGCTCCAACGACCTGGGCCTGGGCACGCCGTTCAACCTCACCGAAGGCGCCGCCTTGCTGTCGCTGATGGGCCGCCTGACCGGCTACACGCCGCGCTGGTTCACCTACTTCATCGGTGATGCGCACGTCTACGAGAATCACCTGGACATGCTCAACGAACAGCTCAAGCGCGAGCCGCTGGCAGCGCCGAAGCTGGTGATCAATGATCGCGTGCCGGAGTTCGCCAAGACCGGCGTGTACGAGCCGGAGTGGCTGGAGAAGATCGAACCGAGCGACTTCAGCCTCGAAGGCTACGAGCACCACGCGCCGATGACGGCGCCGATGGCGGTCTGAGTTCTGCCACTGAACTGGCTGGGCTGTCTGTAGGAGCGGGCTTGCCCCGCGATAGCGATCTGTCTTTCACATCGCCTCGCGGGGCAAGCCCGCTCCTACAGGTACCTCAATCAGTGCCCGTGGCTTCTGCCCACATGTGAATGCTCCGCCTCTGGCGCCGTCACCGCACCATTGACCTCAAGATGCTGCAGGATCGAGCACTGCACCTCCTTGGGATGGCAGTGCTGTCGCAGTTCCAGCAGTTGTGCCTGCAGTGCCTGCAGCCCGTCGATGCGCGCCTTGACGTGCTGGATATGCTCATCGATCAACGCATTGACGCTTTCACACTGGTCTTCCGGGCTGTCGCGCAGGTGCAGCAGGCTGCGGATTTCTTCCAGGGTCATGTCGAGGGTGCGGCAGTTGCGGATGAAGGTCAGGCGCTCGACGTGGGCCTGGGTGTACATCCGGTAGTTGCCCTCGCTGCGCGCCGGCTCCGGCAGCAGGTTTTCCCGCTCGTAGTAACGGATGGTTTCCACCGCGCAATCGGTGGCCTTGGCCAGTTCTCCGATCTTCATCTGCAAATACCTCGACAAGTGGCTTGACCCTATAGTGGCTACAGGGTGTTCACTTGGCAACAGGACATTTAAGGATGAACCCATGAACCAGCCTGTCAGCCACACCCCCGGTAAAGACTCCCACGATCATGAGCACAGCCATGATCACGCCAAGCATGAACATGCCGAACACGCCCACAGCTGCTGTTCCCACGACGCCGCGCCGGCGCTGGTGCAACTGAGCGAGGCGAGTAGCGCCGGTGCGCGGTTGAGCCGTTTTCGCATCGAGGCCATGGATTGCCCGACTGAGCAGACGCTGATCCAGAACAAGCTGGGCAAGCTGGCGGGGGTCGAGCAGCTGGAGTTCAACCTGATCAATCGCGTCCTCGGCGTGCGCCATACCCATGCCGACACCGTCGCCATTGAGCAGGCGGTTGCCTCGTTGGGCATGCAGGCTGAACCGCTGAGCGATTCCACCGAGGAAACTGCCGCTGCGCCTGCACCGGTGAAAAAGCACTGGTGGCCGCTGGCATTGGCAGGTGTGGCAGCGCTGGGTGCCGAGGCGATTCATTTCGCCGAACTGGCGCCTTCCTGGGTGGTTGCCCTGGTTGCCCTGGTGTCGATCCTCAGTTGTGGCCTGAGTACCTACAAGAAGGGCTGGATTGCCCTGAAGAACGGCAACCTCAATATCAACGCGCTGATGAGCATCGCTGTGACCGGCGCGGTGCTGATTGGCCAGTGGCCGGAAGCGGCCATGGTCATGTTCCTGTTCACTGTCGCCGAGCTGATCGAAGCGCGCTCGCTGGACCGCGCGCGCAACGCTATTGGCGGCCTGATGCAGTTGAGCCCGGACCTCGCCACCGTACAGGACGCCGATGGCCAGTGGCGTGAGCTGGACGTCAAGCAGGTCGCCCTCGGTGCGCTGGTGCGGGTGCGCCCTGGCGAGCGCATCGGCCTGGACGGTGAGGTGGTCAGCGGCCAGTCGAGCATCGACCAGGCGCCGATCACCGGCGAGAGCCTGCCGGTAGAGAAGGGCCCGGGCGACAAGGTATTCGCCGGGACCATCAACCAGGCCGGTGCGCTGGAGTACCGGGTGACGGCGGCAGCCGGGCAATCGACCCTGGCGCGGATCATCAAGGCGGTGGAAGAGGCCCAGGGCGCGCGGGCACCGACCCAGCGTTTCGTCGACCAGTTCTCGCGCATCTACACCCCGGCCGTGTTCGCCTTCGCCCTGGCGGTAGCGGTGATTCCGCCGCTGTTCATGGCTGGCGCCTGGTTCGACTGGATCTACCGGGCCCTGGTGTTGCTGGTGGTGGCGTGCCCGTGTGCGCTGGTGATTTCCACCCCGGTGACCATCGTCAGCGGCCTGGCCGCGGCGGCGCGCAAAGGCATCCTGGTCAAGGGCGGGGTGTACCTGGAAGGCGGGCGCAAACTCGACTTCCTGGCCCTGGACAAGACCGGCACCATCACCCATGGCAAGCCGGTGCAAACCGACCATGAAGTGCTTGAGCCGTTGTTCGAAGGCCGTGCCCAGGCGCTGGCCGCCAGCCTCGCCGACCGCTCCGACCACCCGGTCTCCCGTGCCATTGCCGTGTTCGCCACTGAGCAGCAACTGCCCCTGAGTGAAGTGACGGCCTTCGAAGCCCTGGCCGGTCGCGGCGTACGCGGTGAGATTGACGGCGAGCTGTATCACCTGGGCAACCATCGCCTGGTCGAAGAACTGGGCCTGTGCTCGCCGCAGCTCGAAGCCCGGCTCGATGCCCTCGAGCGTCAGGGCAAGACCGTCGTGCTGCTGCTCGACAAGTCCGGCCCGCTGGCGCTGTTCGCCGTCGCCGACACGGTCAAGGAGAGCAGCCGCGAGGCGATTGCCGAATTGCATGAGCTGGGTATCAAGACAGTCATGCTGACCGGCGACAATCCGCACACGGCCCAGGCCATTGCCGCCCAGGTCGGTATCGACCAGGCCCACGGCAACCTGCTGCCGGCCGACAAGCTCAAGACCATCGAAGACCTGTACGCCCAGGGCCATCGGGTCGGCATGGTCGGCGACGGCATCAACGATGCGCCGGCACTGGCCCGGGCCGAGATCGGTTTTGCCATGGCTGCGGCCGGTACCGATACCGCCATCGAGACCGCCGACGTGGCGCTGATGGATGATGACTTGCGCAAAATTCCGGCCTTCGTCAGGCTCTCGCGCCAGAGTGCGGCGATCCTGACCCAGAACATTGTCCTGGCCCTGGGGATCAAGGCGATCTTCCTGGCAGTCACCTTCGCCGGCATGGCAACCATGTGGATGGCGGTGTTCGCCGACATGGGCGTGAGTTTGCTGGTGGTCTTCAATGGCCTGCGCCTGCTGCGTAAATAGAGGATGTATGTTGAGTTCCGAGTTGAAGGCCTTCTACATGGTTGCCCGTCTGGGCAGCATTACCCTGGCGGCGAAGAAACTTGGGCTCAGCCAGCCGACGGTGACCACGCAGATCCGCAACCTGGAAAGCCAGTACGCGGTCGAGCTGTTCTACCGTGGCGGCCGCCGTCTGACCCTCAGTGACGACGGCACGCGGCTGCTGCCGATGGTCAAGGCGCTGCTGCAGCAGGAAGCCGATATCGAGTTCTTTCTGCGTAACAGCGGCCAGGGCCAGGGCAGTTTGCGCATCGCCGCCACGGCGCCGTATTACATCCTCGACCTGGTGAAGATCTTCCGCGAGCGCCTGCCGCAGGTGGAGGTGTCGGTGGAGATCGGCAACTCCCAGCAGGTGCTGGAGTTGCTCGAAGACTATCGGGTGGACCTGGCTGCGTCTTCGCAACTGGTCGAGGATGCGCGCCTGGTGCGGCGGGTGCTGGGCACCGATCCGCTGGTGGTGGCGGTGCATCGCAACCATGTGCTGGCCAGCCGTGAATCGTTGCCGCTGTCGGCGCTGGCCGGGCACTGCCTGCTGGTGCGTGAGCAGGGCTCGACCACGCGCAAGCTGACCGAACAGATGCTGGAAGCGGCGGGGGTGAAGGTCGGGTCGCTGCTGGAGATTGGCAGCCGCGAGTCGATTCGCGAAGCGGTACTGCGCAATATCGGCATCAGCATCATTGCCCGCCATGAAGTACCGCATAACCCCGAGCTGCGGGTACTGAGCCTGGAGGGGGCGCCGCTGATGCATGAATACCTGTATTGCCTGAAGGAGCGGCGCCAGGCGCGGTTGCCGGCGGCGTTCCTGGGCCTGGCTCAGGAAGTGGCGGCGGTAGAGATATAGATAATCGCTGGCAAGCCAGCTCCCACAGGGTACTGCATGTACTGGACCTGTGGGAGCTGGCTTGCCAGCGATGCAAGGCGCAGCCTTGCCAACCGAGATCACACCAAAATCTGCCTATACCACTATCGGCAACTTTTGCCTCTGCGCCACAGAACCTTCGCATTGCCCGCCTAGCATGGCCCTCATTCGTTCGATGAGGTCCTGCCATGAACACTGCGGTCGCAAACCCAGGCGCACAGATGAAGGTGCGCGGTATCCACAAGCGTTTCGGCGCCTTTACCGCCCTGCACGATGTTTCCCTCGACGTCGCTGCCGGTGAACTGGTGTGCCTGCTTGGCCCCTCCGGCTGCGGCAAGACCACCCTGTTGCGTTGCATCGCCGGCCTCGAGCGCCAGGACCGCGGCACCCTGTACATCTGCGACCGCGACATCTCCGAGCTGCCACCTCAAGCCCGCGATTACGGCATTCTGTTCCAGTCTTACGCGCTGTTCCCCAACCTCACCGTCGAAGCCAACATCGCCTACGGCCTGGCCGGCAGCGGTCGCGACGAAGTGCGCCAGCGGGTGGCGCAGATGCTCGAGCTGGTGGGCCTGAGCGGCAGCGAGAAGAAGTATCCCGGCCAGCTTTCCGGCGGCCAGCAACAGCGGGTGGCGTTGGCTCGCGCCCTGGCGCCAGCGCCTTCGTTGCTGCTGCTCGATGAGCCGATGTCGGCCCTCGACGCGCGGGTTCGCGAGCACCTGTGCAGCGAACTACGCCAGCTGCAACGCCAGCTCGGCATCACCACCCTGATGGTCACCCACAACCAGGACGAGGCCATGCTCATGGCCGACCGCATTGCGGTGATGAACAACGGCCAGGTCGAGCAGTACGCCACCCCGCAGGAAATCTACGACAAGCCGGCCACGCCGTTCGTTGCCGAGTTCGTTGGCCAGGGCAACTGGCTGCCGTTCCAGCGTCACAGCGACAGCCATGCCCAGGTCGGTACGTTGAACATGCGCCTGGCCGACGGGGCCAACCAGGCCAGCAGCGGCCGCCTGTTCTGCCGCCCCGAGGCGATCAGCGTCAACCCGCCGGTGCATGAAGAAAACCTGTTCCCGGCGCGGGTGCGCGAGATCACCTTCCTCGGTAATCGCTGCCGCATGAGTTTTGAGCTCACCGAACTGCCGGGCCATGCCCTGCTTGCCGAAGTCGCCCCCGAGTCGATGCCGCGCCTGGGCTCCCAGGATATCTGGGTCGCCTTGCCGCCGCGCAGTCTGCAGGTGTTTGCCTGAGATGGCCGCGCCAATCGCCATGCCGATCGCGCACGCGAAGGCAGCACAGCGCTCCGGTGTTTCACTGGGTGATCGACTGTTCGTGGTCGGCGGCAAAGGGTTGCTGCTGCTTCTGCTCACCGTCGCGGTATTGATGCCGCTGCTGGCGATCTTCTGGCGCGGTTTCAGCAGTGATGCCGGTCAGGGCGGTGGCCTGGTTGCCGCCCGCGAACTGTTTGCCAGTGCCAACTTTCACTGGCTGCTGGGCAATAGCCTCAAGGTCTCGCTCAGTGTTGCGGCAATCGTGGTGCCGCTGGCCTACCTGTTCGCCTATGCCCTGCAGCGCACTTTGATTCCGGCCAAGGGCCTGTGGCGCGGCATCTCATTGCTGCCGTTGCTGGCGCCATCGATGCTGCCGGCCATTGCCCTGGTCTACCTGTTCGGCAATCAGGGCCTGCTGCGCGGGCTGCTCAGCGACAATATCTACGGCTTCTGGGGCATTGTCCTTGGTGAGGCCATCTACACCTTCCCGCATGCGCTGATGATCCTGCTGTCGGCGCTGTCGCTGGCCGATGCGCGTCTGTTCGATGCCGCCTCGAGCATGGGCGCCGGGCCTTGGCGCGCGTTTCACAGCATCACCTGGCCGGCGACCCGGCAGGCGGTGTTCGCCGCCTTCTGCCTGGTGTTCACCCTGACCATCACCGACTTCGGTGTGCCGGTGGTGGTTGGTGGCGATTATCAGGTGCTGGCGCTGGAAGCCTACAAGGCGGTGGTCGGCCAGCAGCAGTTCGGCCGAGGTGCCTTGATCGGCATGGTCCTGTTGGTGCCGGCGCTGCTCAGTTTCGCTGTCGATGCCTGGTTGCGCCGCCGCCAGGGCGACTCGATGAGCGGCCGTTCCCAGGTGTTCCAGCCACAGCCTTCGCGGCGCCGCGATGCCTGCTTTCTGGCCGTGGTCATACTGATTTGCGCAGTGCTGTTGCTGGTGGTGGGCATGGCGGTGTACTCCTCCTTGGTCAAGTTCTGGCCCTACAACCTGTCGCTGTCGCTCAAGCACTACCAGTTCGACGAAACCGCCGGTGGCGGCTGGCTGGCCTACCGCAACAGCCTGACCATGGCCCTGGGTACGGCGCTGATCGGCAGCGCGGTGATTTTCACCGGCGCCTACCTGATGGAAAAAACCAAGGGCCAGCGCGGCTTGAACCTGCTGCTGCGCTTGCTCAGCTTCGTGCCGATGGCGGTGCCGGGCTTGGTGCTGGGCCTGGGCTATGTGTTCTTCTTCAACCTCGCCAGCAACCCCCTGCATGTGTTCTACGGCAGCATGGCGCTGCTGGTGGTGTGCACCATCGCCCACTACCTGACCACCGCCAACATGACCGCGACCACCGCCCTGCGCCAGCTCGATGGCGAGTTCGAGGCCGCCGCGCTGTCGCTCAAGGCGCCGCTGTACCGGCATTTTCTGCGGGTCACCGTGCCGATCTGCCTGCCGGCATTGCTCGACATCATCCGCTACCTGTTCGTCTCGGCAATGACCACGGTGTCGGCGGCGATCTTCCTCTACAGCCCCGACACCATCCTTGCCGCGGTCGCCGTGTTGAACATGGACGACGCCGGCAACGTTGGCGGCGCCGCGGCGATGTCGACCCTGATTCTGCTCACCAGCGCCACTGTTTCGCTGCTCCTGGCCTGGGCCTCGCGCGGCCTGTTGCAACGCTCCCAAGCCTGGCGCCAGCGCGCGCCGGGTCACTGATTGCCTCTCCCAACCTGTACCGTTCAAAGGAACCGCATCATGTTCAAGCCACTTGCTCTTGCCGCTGCCGTCCTCACTGCGTTCAGCGTGCAGGCCTACGCCGCCGACACCCAGCTGACGGTCTACACCGCGCTCGAAGCCGAACAGCTCAAGAGCTACAAGCAGGCCTTCGAGAAGGCCAACCCGGACATCGAAATCAAATGGGTGCGGGATTCCACCGGCATCATCACCGCCAAGCTGCTGGCCGAAAAAGACCGCCCGCAAGCCGATGCCGTGTGGGGCCTGGCCGCGTCGAGCCTGGCGATCCTCGACCAGCAGGGCATGCTGCAAAGCTATGCACCGAAAGACCTCGGCAAGATCGGCGCCAACTACCGCGATGCCGCCAACCCGCCAGCCTGGGTGGGCATGGACGTCTGGGCCGCGACTATCTGCTTCAACACCATCGAAGCCGAGAAGCAGGGCTTGAGCAAACCGGTGAGCTGGCAGGACCTGACCAAGCCCGAGTACAAGGGCAAGATCGTCATGCCCAACCCGGCGTCCTCCGGCACCGGCTTCCTCGATGTCAGCGCCTGGCTGCAGACTTTTGGCGAGAAGCAGGGCTGGGCGTACATGGACGGCCTGCACCAGAACATCGGCCAGTACGTTCACTCCGGCTCCAAGCCCTGCAAGCTGGCGGCGGCGGGTGAGTTCCCGATCGGTATCTCCTTCGAATACCCGGCCGTGCAGCTCAAGCGCCAGGGTGCGCCGCTGGACATCGTCCTGCCGAAAGAGGGCCTGGGCTGGGAGATCGAAGCCACCGCAGTGATCAAGGGCAGCCAGCATGAAGACGCGGCCAAGCGCCTGGCCGACTTTTCGGCAAGCCCGGCGGCCATGGAGCTGTACAAGGAAAACTTCGCCGTGCTGGCCCAGCCGGGCATCGCCAAGCCGCAGACCGAACTGCCGGCTGACTACGAACAGCGCCTGATCAAGAACGACTTCGCCTGGGCTTCGCAGAACCGCGACAGCATCCTCGCCGAGTGGCGCAAGCGCTATGACGGCAAGTCGGAGAAGGTGGCGCAGCAGTAATACCGGGTTGGCTTCATCGCCGGCAAGGCCGGCTCCCACAGGTCCTCTGTGCTGCAGATATCTCTGTGGGAGCTGGCCTTGCCAGCGATGGGGCCACTGAATTTTCCAAGGAACCTCAGATGACCGATCTACTCATCGTCGGCGCCGGCATCCTCGGCCTGTCCCACGCCTACGCCGCCGCCCGGCGCGGGCTCAAGGTGCGGGTCTTCGAGCGCAGCGCCACGCCCCTGGGCGCCTCGGTGCGCAACTTTGGCCAGGCCCTGGTCACCGGCCAGCCGCCCGGCCAGATGCTCGAGCTGGCCAAGGCCAGCAGCGGCATCTGGAAGCACTGGGCGCATCAGGCCGGCTTCGAGCTCAAGGCCAATGGCTCGCTGCTGTTTGCCCGTACCGCGCTGGAACTGGAACTGCTCGAAGCCTTCTGCGCCGAGCGTGCGCCACAACATGACTACCAGGTGCAACTGCTCAGCGGCGCCGCCCTGAACGACCTGTACGGCGGCCAGTTTCGCCACCACCGCGCCGCTTTGCGCGGGCTGCAAGACCAGCAGCTGTATTCACGCGAAGCCTTGCCGAGCCTGATCCGCTTCCTGCAGCAGGAGCTGGATGTACAGTTTCATTTCTCTACCCTGGTGCGCGGTATCGAACCGGGGCGGGTGTCGACCACGGCGGGGGATTTCAACGCCAAACAGGTTGTGGTCTGCTCCGGCCACGACTACCAGACCTTGCTCGCCGAACCCATCGCCGCCCTGCAACCGCAGGTCTGTCGCCTGCAGATGCTGCGCACCCGGCCGCGTTTCAAACTCGACCTGCAGCACGCATTGCTGACTGGCCTGAGCTGCGTGCACTACGGCGCCTTCGCCGACCTGCCGCAGGCCCAGACGCTGAAAGCGCAACTGCAGGCCAACAGCCCGCACCTGCTGGAGCACGGCATCCACCTGCTGATCAGCCCGACGCCCCATGGCGAGCTGATCATTGGCGACTCCCATGCCTATGGCAGCGATGCTTCACCGTTCAACGCCGAGCAGGTCGACAACTGGATGATCGAGCTGGCCGAGCAGACGCTCGGCGGGCGCATTGAGGTGGTCGAACGCTGGCAGGGCGTCTATGGTTCTGGCGGGCCGGGGCCGTTTTCCTTGCTGCAGGTCGTGCCGGGTGTCAGCGCCGCGCTGATGCACAGCGGCGTCGGCATGAGCGTCGGCCCGGCCCTGGCCGAGCAACATATCGCCCGTTTGCTGGAGGAGAGCGACTGACCATGCCTAGCGCCGAACAGATAGTCAGCGAAGTCTTCGCCTTGTATCAGCAGCATGGCCATGAGGACTATATCGGCGAGCCGGTTTCGCAACTGGAGCACATGTCCCAGGCGGCGCAACTGGCATTGGCCGAGGGCTATGACGATGAAGTGGTGCTGGCGGCGTTCTTCCATGACATCGGCCATATCTGTGGCGGCGCCGAAGGCGACATGGGCGGTTACGGCGCGGTCAGCCACGAGCGGGTAGGCGCCAACTACCTGCGCCGCTGCGGCTTCAGCGAGCGTTTGGTCAGGCTGGTGGAGTACCACGTCGAGGCCAAGCGCTACCTGACCTTGCGCCAGCCGGGCTATTACCAGCGCTTGAGTGAGGCCAGCCGGCGCACCCTGGAGTATCAGGGTGGAGTGATGACCGAGGCCGAGGCCGATGCTTTCGAGCAGGATCCACTGTGTGCGGTGAGCTTGCGCATGCGTCAGTGGGACGAACTGGCCAAGGAGATGGATGTGCCGGTGATTGATCTGCAGCTGCTCAAGGGCAAGGCGTTGGAGCTACTGATCGCGGGGCAAGCCCGCTCCCGCATTGCCCCGCGATAGCGCCCTAAAGCTCTAGCAGCAGAGCATCGATCTGCTCCTGACGCTCCGCCTGATTGACCCTCGCCCCCGGATTGAGCGACGACCACTGCGGATGCGCCCGCGCCTTGCTCAGCGCTTCCGGCAATTTGCCTTCGCGCCAGGTCTGCTCCTGTGGTGTTGCCAGCTTGATCCGCTCCATCGCCGCATGGCCACGGGCGTCCAGGGCATGAATCAACTGGTGCTGACGCAGCGCCAACAAGCGCAACACGCTGTCATCCACCGTCAGTTCACGCTGGCCCTTGAGCTTGCCGAGCAGGCGCGAGCCATAGCTGCGGGCAGTCTGCAGGGCGCCACCGGCAATCGCCCCGGCCAGCGCCGCAGCACCGAGGGTCAGGCCGCCGACCAGCAAATCGACCCCGGCCCCGGCCGCCGCACCGGCCGCCACGCCGCTGCCAAGGCGCACACCGAGCAGCTTGAGGGTTTCCGGGTTGAACAGGTCATCGCCCCAGCGCCCGTCGAGCAAGGGCAGGTCGCTGCTGGCAGCGTCTTCCTTGCGAAAGGCATAGAGCTTGAGCAGTGCTTCGACGCAGCGTTGCTCGCGCTGGCGCACATCGCGGCGCAGGGTTTCGATGGCCACGGCTTCGGCGCCAGGTTCGGCGACCACGCTGCGCCGGCAGGCGGCGCAGTCGAGCAGCAGATCGGCGACCAGGCGCTTGGCGCTTTCACGTCGGGCCTGGCGCTGGGCCTGCTGATCGTCGATCAGGCGTTGCAGTGCGCTGCGGGAGTGCTCCAGCATCAAGGCCAGGCTTTCGTATAGGCGGCGCTCGCCGTCTTCCGGCGGGGCGACGCTGTCGAAGCGCACCAGCGCATGCAGACCCAGACGCGCCAGGGCTTCGCGCCAATCAGCTTCACGATGGTCGCTGCTGGCGACGAAATTGAGCACCGGCAACAGCGGCTTGCCGCACCCGGCCAGCACTTCCAGCTCGTCGCGGTATTTGGCCAGCACCGGCTCGCGGGCATCAATCACATACAGACCGGCATCGCTGGCCAGCAACTGGCGCAGCACCTTGGCCTCTTGTTCAAAACGCTGGCGTGCTTCGCTGCCCTGCAGAAAGCGCTCCAGCCGCGCCGGGCCGTCGAGGCGCTCGCCCGGACGCTCCAGGCGTTCAAGGTAATCGAGCAGGGCGATGGCATCTTCCAGCCCCGGCGTATCGTAGAGCTCCAGCAGCGGCTCGCCGTCTACCGACAGGCGTGCGCCTTCGACATGACGGGTGGTGCTCGGGCGATGGGAGACTTCGCCGAAGCCGACATCGCGGGTCAGCGTACGCAACAGCGAGGTCTTGCCGACGTTGGTGTGGCCGACCACGGCCAGTTTCAGCGGCTTAGTCATGGCCATGCTCCAGCCAGTTCAGCGGGGCGGTGTCGGCATAGTTCAAGCCGAGTTGCTCCAGGGCCTGGTGCCAGTCGCCCAGGCGGTCAGCGTCCAGCGCCTGGCCGGGCATCGCCTGCAGCAGCCAGATGCGCGTGGCCCCGGCATTACGCGCCAGCTCGGCGAGCAGCGCCAGGCTGCCGCGGTCGGGCGAGCGGCGCGGGTCGCAGGCAATCGCCAGGCGCGCCGGAGGAAAGCGGCTGAGCTGTTCGAGCAGCTTGTTGCGCGACTCGCGGCTGTCGAGGATGCCGGCGTTGCTTACCGCTGCTGGCAGGGCGGGTGGCCATGGGCGTTTGTCGTCCAGTTCCAGGCCGACCAGCAGGGCGCCATTGCTGTGTTCTTCGCCGACGCCACGGACAATCTGCGGCAGGGCATCAGGCGCGGCATCGTTGACGCCCAGGCGTTCGCTGCTGGGCATCAGGGCATCACGCAATTGACTGTAGCCGGGCAGGTTGAGGTCCAGTTGCAAGCGCGCCCGGCCACTGCGCCAGCGCCACAGGCACAAGGCGGCAAGCAGCAGGCGCGGGACGATGCCATACACCAGCAGTACCCCGAGCAACCAGCCGGCCCAGGCCTGGCGGGCCAGTTCCAGTGCCGGTTGAGTGTCGCCGCTGGCGCGGATCATGGCCACGTCCGGCACACTGAAGCCGAGCAACGCCGGCAGGGCACCCAGGGCCTGGGTCAAGGCCACGAAGGTGTCGGCGCCAAGAATGGTGGTTTCCCAGACAAAGCCATAACGCCGGGTCGCCAGCAGGACCAACAGCATCACCAGCGCCGTGCCCAGGGCCACCAGCCACAGGCTGTGCACCAGCAGGCCGAGCAGCCAGCGGTTGAGTTTTTGCCGTTGCAGCATCACCAGCAGAGCGGGAGCCAGGTGCGCGGCCTGGGCATCGCGGGCGAATTTCTCGCTGAGCCACAGCCACAGACGGCCAAGGCTGGCACCCTGTTCGCCGGCCAGAAAAAACCCCAGCAGCCAGCTCAGCAACAGCAGCAAGTTGAGCCCGAGCAGGCTGCCCAGGGCCCAGAACACGTTTACCGGGCGCTGGCTGTCGCCCAGGGCCGCCAGGGCCAGGCCGGCGCCGCTGAGCACGGCCAGTACCACCAGGGCCGCCAGTGCCAGGCGTGCGCCTTGTTTCCAGTGCTGCAGGGCGCTGCGCATGCCGTCGCGTTCGGCCAGCCACAGGGCGCGGCTTTCGATGCGCGCCGGCAGATCGCCGCCCGATTGGCGGGCGCGGCGGTTGGCTTCCTGGTCTTCCAAGGGGCCTGCATGTTCTTCGCGCAGGCGCACGGCTTCGGTGAGCCAGCGTTTGTCCAGGTCAGTCAGTGCAGTCACGCGGTCTTCCATTGATCAAGTCAGCCCAAAGCATAACTCAGGCATCGAAGATCGGGCTTTGCTATCCTCGCCGGCATGAAAACATCACTCCCCCTCAGCCTGATCGCGGCCCTCGCCGAGAACCGCGTGATCGGCATCGACAACAGCATGCCCTGGCACCTGCCGGGGGATTTCAAGTATTTCAAGGCCACCACCCTGGGCAAGCCGATCATCATGGGCCGCAAGACCTGGGATTCGCTTGGCCGCCCGCTGCCGGGGCGCTTGAACCTGGTGGTCAGCCGCCAGTCGGGCCTGCAGCTCGAAGGCGCCGAGGTGTTCGCCTCGCTCGATGAAGCCATGGTGCGTGCCGAGCAATGGGCGCTGGAGCAGGGCGTCGATGAGCTGATGCTGATCGGCGGCGCGCAGTTGTACACCCAGGCAATCGAGCGTGGCCTGGCGGATCGGCTGTACCTGACGCGGGTAGAGCTGAGCCCGGAAGGGGATGCGTGGTTTCCGCAGTTTGATCAGGCGCAGTGGACGTTGGCGTCGAGCCAGCCGAATGCGGCTGACGGCGACAAGCCGGCGTATCACTTCGAGGTCTGGGAAAAGGCCTGAAAAGCAACGCCGGCTCCCACAGTGTCTGGCATATGCACTAACTGTGGGAGCCGGCGTTGCCGGCGATGAGGCCCTTCAGGGCGACGCAGGACTCAGGAGTGCGTCAGCTGCGCATGCTCCTGCGCATCCAGCAGCGACTTGTCGGTCTGCTTGAGCATCTGGCTGGTAATCGCCCCGGCAGTCATCGAACCGTTCACGTTCAACGCCGTACGGCCCATGTCGATCAATGGCTCGACCGAGATCAGCAAGGCCACCAGCTCGACCGGCAAGCCCATGGCTGGCAACACGATCAGTGCCGCGAAGGTCGCACCACCACCCACGCCCGCGACACCCGCCGAACTCAAGGTGACGATCGCCACCAGGGTGGCAATCCACAGCGGGTCAAATGGATCGATGCCCACCGCTGGCGCCACCATCACTGCCAACATCGCCGGGTACAAACCGGCGCAGCCGTTCTGGCCGATGGTCGCTCCGAACGATGCCGCGAAGCTTGCGATCGACTGCGGAATACCCAGGCGCAGGGTTTGCGCCTCGATGCTCAGCGGGATGCTCGCGGCGCTGGAGCGGCTGGTGAAGGCGAAGGTCAGCACCGGCCAGACCTTGCGGAAGAAGCGCAGCGGGTTCACGCCGCTCAGTGCCAGCAGCACGCCGTGCACCACGAACATCAGGCCCAGGCCGATGTACGAGACCACCACGAAGCTGCCGAGCTTGAGGATGTCGTCCAGGTTCGAGCTGGCCACCACCTTGGTCATCAACGCCAGCACGCCGTACGGGGTGAGCTTCATCACCAGGCGCACCAGGCGCATCACCCAGGCTTGCAGGGTGTCGATGGCGGCCAGGGCGCGGTTGCCCTTTTCGGCGTCATCCTTGAGCAGTTGCAGGGCGGCCATGCCGAGGAACACGGCAAAGATCACCACGCTGATGATCGAGGTCGGCTTGGCCCGGGCCAGGTCGCCTACCGGGTTGCTGGGGATGAACGACAGCAGCAGCTGCGGGATGTTCAGGTCGGTGACCTTGCCCACGTAATCGCTCTGGATCGCCGCCATGCGTGCGGTTTCGGCGGTGCCGGCCACCAGGCCTTCGGCGGTCAGGCCGAACAGGTTGGTCAGTACGATGCCGATCAGCGCGGCGATGGCCGTGGTGAACAGCAGGGTGCCGATGGTCAGGAAGCTGATCTTGCCCAGCGACGAAGCGTTGTGCAGGCGTGCCACGGCGCTGAGGATCGAGGCGAAGATCAGCGGCATGACGATCATCTGCAGCAACTGCACATAACCGTTGCCGACCAGGTCGAGCCAGCTGATGGTGGCCTTGAGGATCGGGTTGCCGGCGCCATAAATGGCATGCAGGGCAGCGCCGAACAACACGCCGAGGACCAGGCCGACCAGGACCTTCTTGGCCAGGCTCCAGTTGCCATGACGGGTTTGCGCCAGGCCTAGCAGCAAGGCCAGGAACGCCAGCAGATTGAGAGACAACGGCAGATTCATTGAAGCTCCAGGAAAAAAGGCGGGGCATCGCCTCTGTGTGCGATTGCGAACAGAAATGCTAACAGCATGAAAACGAACGAATTTATATCGAAATGGAATTTCGATAGTCGTTTTTGGAATAACGACGCGTCGCAAACAGAATGCTTGTGGCCGCTCAGGGGCGTGCCGGTGTCGCTGTCGGGTCGGTGTGCATTACAGGCTTTGCTAGCGTGGGCGGGCCACTTTTCTGGAGAAATGCACATGACGTCTGCTCCGAAAATCCTCGCCGCCGGCCTGGCCCTGTTGCTGGCCGGGCACAGCTGGGCCACTGAACTCAAGCACTGGCCGGCCGAGGCTGCCAAACAACTGGACACAATGATTGCCGCCAATGCCAACCAGGGTAACTACGCGGTTTTCGACATGGACAACACCAGCTACCGCTTCGACCTCGAGGAATCGCTGCTGCCGTTCATGGAGAACAAGGGCCTGCTCAGCCGCGACAAGCTCGATCCGTCGCTCAAGCTCATCCCCTTCAAAGACACCGCCGAGCACAAGGAGAGCCTGTTCAGTTACTACTACCGGCTCTGCGAAATCGACGACATGGTCTGTTACCCCTGGGTCGCCCAGGTGTTTGCTGGCTTCACCCTCAAGGAGCTCAAGGGCTATGTCGACGAGCTGATGGCCTCGGGCAAGCCGGTGCCGAGCACTTACTACGAGGGTGATCAGGTCAAGCGCATCGACGTGCAGCCGCCGAAAGTGTTCGCAGGCCAAGCCGAGCTGTTCAACAAGCTGATGGCGAACGGCATCGAGGTCTACGTGATCAGCGCCGCCTCCGAAGAGCTGGTGCGCATGGTCGCCGCCGATCCCAAGTACGGCTACAACGTCAAACCGCAGAACGTGATCGGCGTCAGCCTGCTGCTCAAGGACCGCAGCAGCGGCGCCCTGACCACCGCGCGCAAGCAGATCAGTGCCGGCAGCTACGACCCGCAAGCCAACATGGGCCTGGAACTGACCCCGTACCTGTGGACCCCGGCGACCTGGATGGCCGGTAAGCAAGCCGCGATCCTCACCTATATCGATGAATGGAAAAAGCCTGTGCTGGTCGGTGGCGATACCCCAACCAGTGATGGCTACATGCAGTTCCATAGCGTCGACGTGGCCAAGGGCGGCATCCACCTGTGGATAAATCGCAAGGCCAAGTACATGGACCAGATCAACGGCATGATCGCCAAGCATGCAGCGGCGCAGGCCAAAGAGGGGTTGCCGGTGACGGCCGATAAGAACTGGGTGATCGTTACGCCGGAGCAGATTCAGTAAGCAAAATAGATATCAATTGCGAATTCATCTCATCTTCTGCTAGCGTGCGCTCACCTTGAGGTCCACCGCCAGGAAGTACCGTGTCTTCGTGGAATACGCAGATTGCCCGCTTGTTCGCCGAGCACAAGAAAGCGCTGGAAGCCTTTGTTGCGCGCCGCACGGGCAATTCGCAGGTGGCAGCCGACCTGACGCAGGAATCGTTCCTGCGCCTGGCGCGGCTGCCTGCCGACAAGAAGATCGACAACCTGCCGGCCTTTCTCTTCACCATTGCCAGCAACCTGGTACGTGACCACCAGCGTCAGTCCATTCGCCGCGAGCGCCTGGACGGCGGTGAACCCAGCGAGGAGCTGGCCTGCGAAACGCCCGGGGCCGACGAGCAATTGTCTGCGCTGCAGGAGCAAGCGCTGATGCACGAGGCCATCCAGGCCCTGCCCGAGGCGACCCGGCATATCTTCCTGCTTTATCATGTCGACGAATGTTCCTACCGGGAAATTGGCCAGCGGCTGCAGATTTCCCCGCGTAGTGTCGAATACCAATTGCGCCGTGCGCTGATCGACTGCCGGGCCTTTATCAAGGCGCGCTTGCTCAGCGGCACGCCGAGGTCGTGCCCATGAGCCGGCCAATTGCAGCGACGGATACCCCGATGACCGACCCACACGCCACGGATGCCGACGACCTGTTCGCCGAAGCCAGTGGCTGGTACTACCGCCTGCAGGCCGAGGACGTCACGCTCGCTGAGCGCGAGGCCTTCACCGCCTGGCTGGCCCGGGGCCCGGCACAGGTCCAGGCCTGGGACGAAGTGCTTGGCCTGCTGGGTGCGTTACGTGAGCCGGCGCGGCAGATACGCGACGCCCAGCGTGCGCGCTGGCGCCGGCCGCGGTTGCAGGCCTGGGCCAGTGCTGCAGCAGTGTTGTTGATGGTCGGTTTGCTGGCGTACAGCCCCTGGCCGGACCGCTGGCGCGCCGACTTTGCCACCAGCACCGGAGAGTCGCGCAACATTGCCCTGGCGGACGGTTCGCAACTTCAGCTCAACACTGACACGGCGCTGCAGGTCGAGTTGGCTGATGGCGAGCGGCGGGTGCGGCTGTTGCGTGGCGAGGCCTGGTTCGATGTCAGTCATGACCCGGCGCGTCCGTTCGTGATTCGCTCGGGCGATGGCTGGGTCAAGGTCGTAGGCACGCGCTTCAGCGTGGCCCGGCAGGGTGACCAGACGCGCGTGCGGGTAGCTCAGGGCAAGGTCCAGGTCAGCGCCGACAATCACCGGACAGTGCTGCTCGAACCCGGTCGCGCAGTTGAGTATCGCGGCGCTCAACTGAGCTCCGAGCATGCTTTCGATGTGGCCGCCGAGTTCGCCTGGCGCCAACGCCAGCTGGTATTCCGCGAGCAGCCGCTGGTCGAAGTGGTCGATGCCCTCAACCGTTACTGGCCGGGGCAGACCCTGGTGCTGGGCGAGAGCCTGCGCCAGCGCAAGGTCTCGGGGGTGTTCGAGATCGACAAGCCCGAGGCCGTGCTCAAGGCCTTGACCCACACCCTGGGCCTGCGCGCCGAGCACTACACCTCGTACCTGCGCGTATTGCGTGAGGGCTGAAAAAATTCTTACGAAAGTTTCAGGGTTTCCCCAGTAGCTGACGTCCTTGATCTCGTAGGCGCAAATAATAAGCACTCTCAGACAGTGCGGCGCCACTTAACGACTTCGACGATTCTGGGGAGCATCACTGATGGAACACACCACCGCCACCCGGCGCCTGCCCGGCGTGCCGACCCTGCTGAGCCTGGCCATTGCCCTGGGCTGCGGCACACTGGCACTGCCGACCCTGGCTGCGCCTGCCGCGCAAGCGCAGGTCTATCGCTTTGAGATCCCGGCGCAATCGCTGGATGCGGCGCTGGCAGCCTTCAGTGCGGTAACCCGGGTGCAGGTGCTGGTCGGTGCCGAGGTCACTCAAGGCTTGCGCTCCCCGGGCTTGAGCGGCAGTTATCCACAGGACCAGGCACTGGCCCGGCTGCTGGCCGGCACTGGCCTGAGCGCAACCTACATCGATCGCGACAGCGTAACCCTGGAAAGACGCCAGGGCGATGACGCCGCGTTGCAGTTGGGCGCGACCATGGTCGGCGGCAAGGTGCTGGGCGCCACTACCGAAGGCAGCCAGTCCTACACCACAGGTGCGCTGACCATCGGCAAGGGGGAGCAAAAGCTCAAGGACATTCCGCAGTCGGTATCGGTCGTCACCCGTCAGCGCATGGACGACCAGAACATGAACAGCCTGCAGGACGCCATGCGCCAGGTCACCGGGGCGACGATCAAGAGCTACAACTCCGGCTCCAGCCTTAATGACGTGTATATGCGCGGTTTTCTGGTCGATCAGGTGCAGGTCGATGGCGTCTCGCAAATGACCGGCCAGGGCGACCTGATGACCAGCTTCGACCTGGCGATGTTCGACCGCGTCGAAGTGTTGCGCGGGCCTTCCGGCCTGTATCAGGGCGCCGGCGAGCCTGGTGGTACCATCAACCTGGTGCGCAAGCGCGCCCTCGGGCAGTTCGCCCTGAGTGGCGAGCTGTCGGCAGGCTCTTACGATCGCTACCACTCGACCGTGGACATCACCGGCCCGCTCAACAGCGACGGCAGCCTGCGCGGGCGCTTCGTTACCGCTTATGAGGACAATAAGTCCTTCGTCGATTACGCCCAGAACGAGCGGCCAATGGTTTATGGCCGGTTGGAATACGACGTGACCCCGGACACTACGCTGTCGCTGGGCGGCGCCTATCAGAAAAACCACTCCACCCCGGCGTTCGGCCTGCCGGCTTACGCCAACGGCAAGCTGCTGGACGTCAAGCGCTCGACCTTCGTCGATGCCAAGTGGAACGAACTGGACGAGCACGTCTGGGAGAGCTTCTTCGAAGTCGATCACGCGCTGGAGAACGGCGGCCAGTTCAAGACCTCGTTGACCTACCGCGATGCCGAAACCCCGACCCGCAACTTCACCTGGAGCGACGGCGCGGTAGACCCGGCCACCGGCGCCAGCTCGGCCGTGGCCTACTCCTACTACACCCACATCAAGACCCTGGGCCTGGACAGCTTCGTGACCGTTCCGGTGGAAGCGTTCGGCCGTACCCACGAGCTGACCGTGGGCGCCGAGTACCAGCACCTGGACAAGGATTTCACCTACGGCGGCGGTGAATACTTCGACACCAACGTGTTCGACCCGGGCAGCATCAATATCCCCAAGCAGAAGTACGAAATGGACAACGGCAACTGGTCGAAATCGCACCAGTACGGCCTCTACGCCCGCACCAAGATCAGCGCCACCGACTGGCTGGACGTGATCCTCGGCAGCCGGGTGACCTGGTTCGAAAGCGATGCGCACAACGCCAACGCCTTCTTCAACAACTTCAACAGCACCGAGACCAGCATCAACCGCAAGGTCATCCCCTACGGGGCGCTGGTGGCCAAGCTGACGCCGGAGCTGTCGGCCTATGCCAGCTACACCAGTGTGTTCAAGCCGCAGACCGATGTGAATGCCGGTGGCCAGACCATCGCCCCACGCAAAGGCAAACAGTACGAAATCGGCCTCAAGCGTGAGTTTTACGATGGCCGTTTGAATGGCAGCGTGGCGCTGTTTCGCATCTACGACGAGAACCGCGCCGAGCTGGTGGCCAACAACCAGTACTACGAGCCGCAAGGCAAGATTCGCAGCCAGGGTTGGGAAACCGAGCTGAGCGGCAACCTCACCGACAACTGGAGCATCAGCACCGGCTACGCCTTCACCATGCTCAAGTCGCTGAGTGGCGAAGACACCAACCAGGGCACCACCATCACCCCCAAGCACAACTTCAACCTGTGGACGCGCTACGAATTTGCCGATGGCCCGCTGAAGGACTTCAGCGTCGGTGGCGGGGTGCGGGCAGTGAGTGCCACCTACTACAAACGTGACGTGGACTTCGTCCAGGGCGGCTACAGCATCGCCACGGCCCAGGTGGGGTACAAGTTCAACCAGAACCTGTCGGCGACGCTGACGGCCAACAACCTGTTTGATCGTACTTACTATGAGCGGGTGGACAGTTCGTGGGGGTCGAACTTCTATGGCGAGCCGCGCAACCTGACCTTTAGCGTGCGGGCCAAGTACTGAGTCGAGGCCATCGCGGGGCAAGCCCGCTCCTACACCCGTAGGAGCGGGCTTGCCCCGCGATGCTTTTCTGCTTACAGCCCGTCGAGCAGCGCCTTGTTGCGGACCGCGCCCTTGTCGGCGCTGGTCGCCAGCAGGGCATAAGCCTTCAGCGCAGTGGTCACTTTGCGTGGCCGCGCTTCGACCGGTTTCCAGCCTTTCTTGTCCTGTTCCACTCGGCGCGCGGCCAGCTCTTCATCGCTGACCAGCAGGTTGATCGAGCGGTTGGGGATGTCGATCAACACCTTGTCGCCGTCCTGCACCAGGCCAATCGCGCCGCCGGCTGCGGCTTCTGGCGAAGCGTGGCCAATCGACAGACCCGAAGTACCGCCAGAGAAACGGCCGTCGGTGAGCAGTGCACAGGCTTTGCCCAGGCCTTTGGACTTGAGGTACGAAGTCGGGTAGAGCATCTCTTGCATGCCCGGGCCGCCCTTCGGGCCTTCGTAGCGGATGATGACGATGTCGCCTGCCTTCACTTCGTCAGCAAGGATGCCGCGTACGGCGCTGTCCTGGCTTTCGAAGATCTTCGCGTTGCCTTCGAAGACGTGGATCGACTCGTCGACGCCGGCGGTTTTCACCACGCAACCGTCCAGGGCGATGTTGCCGTACAGCACGGCCAGGCCGCCTTCTTGCGAATAGGCGTGCTCGACGCTGCGGATGCAGCCGTTTTCGCGGTCGTCATCCAGGCTCGGCCAACGGGTCGACTGGCTGAACGCGGTCTGGGTCGGGATACCGGCCGGGCCCGCCTTGAAGAAATGGTGAACCGCTTCGTCGCTGGTCTGGGTGATGTCCCACTTGGCGATGGCTTCTTCCATGCTCGGGCTGTGCACGGTCGGCAGGTCGGTGTGCAGCAGACCGCCACGGGCCAGCGACCCAAGGATGCTGAAGATGCCACCGGCGCGGTGGACGTCTTCCATGTGGTACTTCTGGATGTTCGGCGCCACCTTGCACAGTTGCGGCACTTTGCGCGACAGGCGATCGATGTCACGCAGATCGAAAGCGATCTCGGCTTCCTGGGCGGCGGCCAGCAGGTGCAGGATGGTGTTGGTCGAACCACCCATGGCGATGTCCAGCATCATGGCGTTCTCGAACGCCTTGAAGTTGGCGATGTTACGCGGCAGCACGCTCTGGTCGTTGTCGCCGTAGTAGCGCTTGCACAGCTCGACGATGGTACGGCCAGCCTGCAGGAACAGCTGTTCGCGATCGCTGTGGGTGGCCAGGGTCGAACCGTTGCCCGGCAGGGCCAGGCCCAGGGCTTCGGTCAGGCAGTTCATCGAGTTGGCGGTGAACATGCCGGAACACGAACCGCAGGTCGGGCAGGCGCTGCGCTCGTACTCGGCGACTTTTTCGTCGCTGGCGGTGGAGTCGGCGGCAATGACCATGGCGTCGACCAGGTCCAGGCCGTGGCTGGCCAGTTTGGTCTTGCCGGCTTCCATCGGCCCGCCGGAGACAAAGATCACCGGGATGTTCAGGCGCAGCGCGGCCATCAGCATGCCGGGGGTGATCTTGTCGCAGTTGGAGATGCAGACGATGGCGTCGGCGCAGTGGGCGTTGACCATGTACTCGACCGAGTCGGCAATGATCTCGCGGCTAGGCAGCGAATAGAGCATGCCGTCATGGCCCATGGCGATGCCGTCGTCGACCGCGATGGTGTTGAATTCCTTGGCCACGCCACCGGCGCGTTCGATCTCGCGGGCGACCAGCTGGCCCAGGTCCTTCAGGTGCACGTGGCCCGGGACGAACTGGGTGAACGAGTTGGCGATGGCGATGATCGGTTTCTTGAAGTCTTCGTCCTTCATCCCGGTGGCACGCCAGAGGGCGCGGGCGCCGGCCATATTGCGGCCGTGGGTGGACGTTTTCGAGCGGTAATCAGGCATGAAGCACTCCTGGCGGCTAATCAGGTAACAAAAAGGGGAGTGAGCTTCTCTTGTCCTTTGCACCGAAGGCAGGTGGCCGCTGGTACGGATGAAGCCGAGATCGCCGCGGGATCGCCGTGCGCTCGGCCAGAGCTCATAAACCCGCCGGGGATGACTGGCGATGAATAGTCCGATTCTACACCGCTGCGGCTTTGAGGGAATGGCGCAATAGATGGTTGGTGATGCTGGGATCACGCTTTGAGCAGCTTCACGCTATCCCACCCATTCGTAGGACCCTTCTGAAACGCACTTTTACGGCTATTGCAGCCTGAATGAGCTGGCTATTATCCGCGCGCCGCATGTGCGGCTCACGAGACGACACCCTTAATGGACCTTCCCAGTTTCGGTTCAACGCGAACTTACAATCTGGCACTGAGCGCATCGGCGCTGGGGCTGCTACTGGGCTGAGCCTGATGCAAGGGCAAGGCTCCCGGGCTCCCGCGAAGGTGCCTGGAGAAAGATATGCACTGCATTGACGATGTAAACACGCTGTCGCAACCGCGCCAGCAGGCTCAGGCGCGTCGGGACGGCTTGCTGCAGCCCGGTTTCTACCCTGAGGGCAGCGCCGGGGCGCTGATGAGCAGCGAATACTCCTGCATTGTCAGCGGGCTCACGGCGACCCAGGCCATCGACATGTTGCGCCGCGAAGCGGCCGATGCCGAAACCATCTACCAGTCCTACGTCCTCGACGAACAGGGCAACCTGCTCGGCACGCTCTCGTTGCGCGAGTTGATCCTGGCTGCCCCTGACCGCCCGATCGAACGGCTGATGGTTCAACCGGTGCTGAGCGTGAACACCGATACTCCGCAGGAGCAGGTGGCCCGGCTGATCCGCGAGTACGACCTGCTGGCCCTGCCGGTGCTCGACCCACGCGGGCATCTTGTGGGTATCGTGACCTGTGACGCGGCTCTGGATGTAATGGTGGACGAAGCCACCGAAGACTTTCATAAAGGTGCCTCGATAGGCACTCATATCGGTAACCTGAAATCGGCAACTGTCGGCTTGCTCTACCGCAAGCGAGTGTTCTGGCTGGTACTGCTGGTGTTTGGCAATCTGTTCTCCGGGGCGGGAATCGCAGCCTTTGAGGACACCATTGCCGCGCACATTGCCCTGGTGTTTTTTTTGCCGTTGCTGGTCGACAGCGGGGGTAACGCCGGAGCTCAGTCGGCGACCCTGATGGTCCGGGCTCTGGCCACCGGCGAAGTGGTGATGCGCGACTGGTTAAGCCTGCTTGGCCGAGAGTGCGGGGTAGCTTTGGCCTTGGGAGCAACCATGGCGGCGGCGGTGGCCACGCTCGGTGTACTGCGAGGTGGCCCGGATATCGCATTGATCGTGGCAAGCAGCATGCTGATTATCGTCTTGCTGGGCAGCTTGATTGGCATGAGCCTGCCGTTCCTCCTCAGTCAGCTGAAGCTGGATCCTGCGACCGCCAGCGGTCCGTTGGTAACCTCAATCGCTGATGCTGCCGGTGTGCTGGTTTACTTCGGCATTGCTTCGCAGGTACTCGATATCTGATCTAGCACCCTACCGGCAAGCCAGCCCGGCCGTTACTGCAAAAATTGTCCGCAAGCCACACGATCAGGTGCTGGCTTTCGGTAGACTTGCGCCCTTCGCACCCCACTGGCCAAAAGGATTTGCAATGCCTGCGATAAGTCGATCTTTACTGTTCTACCTGGCCATCGGCCTGATTCAGGGCCTGGTGTTCCTCTACGCCAGGCACGTCCAAATCGATATCGCCGGGCTGCCATTCGGCCTGTGCGCCGCCGTGCTGGTGGCCGGGGTCAACCTGCAACTGCTTGGCAGTGCAGTGCTGCATCGCGGTACGGGCTGGCTGGTACTGGGCCTGACGCTGCTGATCGGCTTTATCAGCAGCTGGACCTTCAGTCAGGACACCCTGGGCTGGGTCTGGCAGAGCTCATGGGTGGCTACGGTTGCCGTCACCTACATCGGCACCGCCTTCATCCTCAGCTGGCCGACCCGCGAAGGCCTGCGGCTGCGCTATGAAGACCTGTTCCGGCATGCCTGGAACAACATCTTCATCGTCCTCCTGGCACTGCTGTTCACCCTGTTGTTCTGGCTGCTGCTGTGGTTGTGCGGACGCCTGTTCCTGATGCTCGGCATCCCCCAGGTCGAAGACGTGCTGACCTCGGCGCCAGTAGTGCGCATCGGCCTGGCGGTAGTGTTCTCCCTGGGGATGCGCATGGGCCTGGAGAACGAAAAAGTCATCGGCCTGCTGCGCGGCGTGCTATTGACCCTGTGTCGTGTGTTGCTGCCACTGAGCGCACTGATCGCCGTACTGTTCAGCCTGATGCTGCCGTTTACCGGGTTGCAACCGATCTGGAATACCGGCTACTCGACCACCATCTTGTTGTTGCTGGTGGTCATCAACCTGTTTTTGGTCAACGGCGTGTTCCAGGATGGCCATCAGGCCAATCCCTATCCGAGCGTGCTCAAGCGCCTGGTCGAGGCCTGCTTGCTGTGCTTGCCGGTACTGGTGGCGCTGGCGGGCTATTCAAGCTGGTTGCGGGTAAATCAGTATGGCCTTACGCCTGAGCGCATCCTCGCCCTGTTGCTGATCGGTGTGATGCAGGTTCACAGCCTGGCCGCACTCTGGGCAGTGTTCGCCTCGCGCCACGGCTGGTTGCACAGCCTGCGGGTCAGCAACCCGTGGATTGCCCTGCTCAGCGCGGTGCTCGTGGTGCTGTTCTATACGCCGCTGCTGAACCCTTTGCAGCTCAGTGCAAACAACCAGGTCGAGCGTCTGCTTAGCGGGCGTACCGCGATCCAGGAATTCGATGCCAGAACTTTGTACCACCGCCTGGGCAAGCCGGGACGTGAGGCGTTCAAGGCGCTGGAAGCGCGGCTCAAGACTGACGAACTGTTCGACGCCGAAGGACGGAAAAAGCTGCAGTGGATCATGGATGAAGCCCACCCGCTGTACGCCGACGACAGTCACGCCCCGAACCTTGAATGGCTGGGGCCTGAGCAACCTGGCAGCGAGGAGTTCGCCACGATGGTCATGGCCCTGAGCCAATGCGGCGGCAAGGGTTGTTTCCTGTGGGGGGTGGACATGGATGGCGACGGGCGCAACGAAGTGTTGATGATCCCGCGGCACACCTACGCATCCAGCGTTTTCCTGTTTGCCCGCGAGGGCAAGGGGGAGTGGCGCGAAGTCGGTAGCCTGCACAGTATTCGCGATAACACCGAGCGACTGGTTCAGTTGATCCGCAGTGGGCAGATGAAACCGGTGATGCCACGTTACAAGACGCTGACCCTCGATGGTATCGATTTGACCTGGCAGCCCAACCGCTAGCGTATTGCAGGCAAAAAAATCCCGGCACCTGGCCGGGATTTTTTATTGCACCACGCCTTAGCTGTTCGGCAGCAGGCGGCAGGTGATGCTCTTGATGTAGCGGGTTTCCGGGATCGCCGGGTGGACCGGGTGATCCGGGCCCTGGCCGCCGCGTTCGAGCAGCTGGATGTTGCGGTCCAGGTGGCGGGCGCTGGTCAGCAGGATGTTCTGCAGGTCGTCTTCCGGCAGGTGCATCGAGCAGGATGCACTGACCAGGATGCCGTCCTTGGTCAGCAGGCGCATGGCTTGTTCGTTCAGGCGGCGGTAGGCGCCCTCGCCGTTTTTCAGGTCTTTCTTGCGCTTGATGAAGGCGGGCGGGTCGGCCACGATCACGTCGAAACGCTCTTCGGAGGCCTTGAGCTCTTTCAGCGCTTCGAACACGTCGCCTTCGATGCAGGTCAGCTTCTCGGCAATGCCGTTGAGCCCGGCGTTACGCTCGACGCCGTCCAGGGCAAAGCCCGAGGCATCGACGCAGAACACTTCGCTGGCGCCAAAGGCACCGGCCTGTACGCCCCAGCCACCGATGTAGCTGAACAGGTCGAGCACGCGCTTGCCTTTGACGTACGGCGCCAGACGCGCGCGGTTCATGCGGTGGTCGTAGAACCAGCCGGTCTTCTGGCCTTCCATGACCGGCGCTTCGAACTTCACGCCGTTCTCTTCCAGGGCCACCCACTCCGGTACTAGGCCGAACACGGTTTCGACGTAACGGCCCAGGCCTTCGGCATCGCGCGCGGCCGAGTCGTTCTTGAACAGGATGCCGGTCGGCTTGAGCACCTGAACCAGGGCGGCTACGACGTCATCCTTGTGTTGCTCCATGGTCGCCGAAGCGAGCTGGACCACCAGGATGTCGCCGAAACGATCGACCACCAGGCCCGGCAGCAGGTCGGAATCGCCATACACCAGGCGGTAGAACGGCTTGTCGAACAGGCGCTCACGCAGCGACAGGGCAACGTTGATGCGGTGCACCAGCAGCGACTTGTCCAGGGCCAGCTTGGCGTCACGCGACAGCAGGCGGGCGCAGATCAGGTTGTTCGGGCTCATGGCAACGACGCCCAAAGCCTTGCCGCCGGCGGTTTCGAGGATCGCCTGGTCACCGGCCTTGAAGCCATGCAGCGGGGTCGCGGCGACGTCGATTTCGTTGCTGTAGACCCACAGGTGGCCAGCGCGCAGGCGGCGGTCGGCATTGGCTTTGAGACGAAGGCTGGGCAGGGACATGACGTCGCTCCGGGAAAAAAGAGCGGGATTATAGCGCGATGCCTGCCGTGTCGATGGGGAATAGCGACAAATTGCAACAGAGCGATGGCCTTTAGCTTCACCCCTGGCCAGTACGATCGGGTTAGAATCGCCGCTCAGCCCCGAGTGTGTACTTATGTCCCAGGAACTCTCCGCCGAACAGATCCAGAACGCCCTGCAAGGCATCAGCGTGCCGCCGCAGCCGCAGATCATGGTTGACCTGCAGTTCGAACAATACATGCCCGACCCCGACCTGGAGGTGATCGCCAAGCTGATCTCCCAGGACCCGGGCTTGTCCGGGGCATTGCTCAAGCTGGTCAACTCGCCGTACTACGGCCTGAGCAACAAGATCGCCTCGATCCAGCGTGCGGTGAACCTGCTCGGCAGCCGCTCGATCATCAACCTGATCAATGCGCAGTCGATCAAGGGCGAGATGAGCGACGACACCATCGTCACCCTCAACCGTTTCTGGGACACCGCCCAGGACGTGGCCATGACCTGCCTGACCCTGGCCAAGCGCATCGGCTCCCAGGCGGTGGACGAAGCCTATGCCCTGGGCCTGTTCCACGATTGCGGCGTGCCGCTGATGCTCAAGCGCTTCCCCGAGTACATGAGCGTGCTCGAGGATGCCTACGCCAGTGCCGGCGCCGAACAGCGGGTGGTCGATACCGAAAACCAGGTGTTCAACACCAACCATGCGGTGGTCGGGTACTACACCGCCAAGTCGTGGCGCCTGCCCGAGCACCTGAGCAATGCCATTGCCAACCATCACAACGCCCTGGCGGTGTTCAGCGATGACTCGGCGCGCAACAGCCAGTTGAAGAACCTGCTGGCGATCCTGAAGATGGCCGAGCACATCTGTGCCTCCTACCGGGTGCTGGGCAACCAGAGCGTCGACCACGAATGGAATACCGTCGGGCACCTGGTGCTCGATTATGTCGGCCTGTCCGAGTATGACTTCGAGAACCTCAAGCAGACCATTCGCGAACTGGGCGGTCACTGATCCATGCCGGAATTGCCAGAAGTCGAAACCACCCGGCGCGGTATTGCGCCTTACCTGGAAGGCCAGCGGGTCAGCCGGGTGATCGTGCGCGACCGGCGCCTGCGCTGGCCGATCCCCGAGGACCTCGACATTCGCCTGTCCGGGCAGCGTTTCGTCAAGGTCGAGCGGCGCGCCAAGTACCTGCTGCTCAATGCCGAGGTTGGCACCCTGATCAGCCATCTGGGCATGTCCGGCAACTTGCGCCTGGTCGAGATCGGCCTGCCGGCGGCCAAGCACGAGCATGTGGATATCGAACTGGAGTCGGGCCTGGCCCTGCGCTACACCGACCCGCGGCGCTTTGGGGCGATGCTGTGGAGCCTCGATCCGCTCAATCATGAGCTGCTGATCAAGCTCGGCCCGGAACCCCTGACCGATCTGTTCGACGGCGAGCGGCTGTTCCAGCTGTCACGCGGCCGCTCCATGGCGGTCAAGCCGTTCATCATGGACAACGCGGTGGTGGTCGGGGTGGGCAATATCTATGCGACCGAGGCGCTGTTCGCCGCTGGCATCGATCCGCGCCGTGAAGCCGGGAGCATTTCCCGGGCGCGTTACCTGAAGCTGGCGATCGAGATCAAACGCATCCTGGCCTGCGCCATCGAGCGCGGCGGCACCACCTTGCGCGACTTTATCGGTGGCGACGGCCAGCCGGGCTACTTCCAGCAGGAACTGTTCGTCTACGGGCGTGGGGAAGAGCCGTGCAAGGTGTGTGGCAGCATCCTGCGTGAGGTCAAGCTCGGCCAGCGCGCCAGCGTCTTCTGCCTACGCTGCCAGAAGTGAAGGTGTTTAGCGCGGGCTGAGCACCTGCGCGGCGCCCACGCCGCGGGGGTCGCTGGCGGCTTCGAGGGTTTGCCCTGCCTTGTCCCAGTACAGTACTTGCTGATTGCCGTAGGTCCGCCCCAGGTCCTTGAGCTGGTAGCCGCGTGCCTGCAGTTCACGCTGCTGCCCGGTGCTGAACGCCCCCGGCTCGTGCTCGACCACATCCGGCAGGTACTGGTGGTGATAGCGCGGCACCGCCGGCCAGTCGGCCACCGGCTTGCCCTCAAGAAAGCCCATCATCGACAGCAGCACCATGCTCGGAATGCGGCTGCCGCCCGGTGTGCCGAAGGCGGCGAACTGGGTCGGGCTCTCGATAAAGCTCGGGCTCATGCTCGACAGCGGCCGTTTACCGGCGGCCACGGCGTTGGCCTGGCTGCCGGCCAGGCCATAACTGTTGCTGCCACGCGGGTCGGCGGCAAAGTCATCCATTTCGTTGTTCAGCACCACACCGGTACCGGGGGCGCTGAAGGCGGCGCCGAACGGCAGGTTGACCGACAGTGTCGCGGCCACGGCATTGCCGTCGGCATCGATCAGCGCAAAGTGAGTGGTGTGATCACCTTCGCGCCAGGCCGGGGCGGGCGGCAGGCTGTTGCTGGGCGTGGCCTGGTGCGCGTCGATGCTGTCGGCCAGCGAAGTCAGGTAATTGCGTGCGAGCAGTTGTGGCAGCGGGTTGGCGACGTAGTCCGGATCGCCGAGCAGACCGCGGTCGCGATAGGCCCGGCGCAACACTTCCAGCACGTAATGACTGCGCTGCACCGGCTCGGCGCTTTGCCAGGGCAGGCGCTGCAGCATCGCCAGGCTCTGGGCCAGGGCCACGCCACCGGCCGAGGGCGGCGGAGCGCTGATCAGTTCGCGCTGGCCGGCAAGCTGGTAGCGCAGCGGCTCGCGTTTGGCGGTGCGGTAGTTGGCCAGGTCATCCAGGCTCCAGATACCCCCCGCAGCTTGTATGCCCTCAACCATGGCCTGAGCGGTAGGGCCGGCATAGAAGCCGTCGCGGCCCTGGCTGGCGATGCGCTCAAGGGTAATGGCCAGTTGCGGTTGGCGGATCTGAGCGCCAAGGGCCGGTACTTCACCATTGATGAGGAACAGCCGGGCGCTTTCCGGGTCGTCGCGCAATGCGCTCAAGCGCATCTGCGCGCGGTCGCGGTAAATGCGGTCGACGGCAAAACCCTGGTTGGCCAGACGAATGGCAGGAGCCAGGGTGCTTTGCAGCGGCAGCTTGCCGTAATGGGCAGCGAGATCCGCGAGTGCTGCCGGCAAGCCGGGAATCGCTGCCGCCAGCGGGCCATTGATCGACAACCCCGGCTGGACCTTGCCGTCCTTGAGGTACATGGCTTCGCTGGCTCTGCCTGGCGCGCGCTCGCGAGCGTCGATAAAGGTATAGCGTGCGGGCGTTTCGCCTTCGCGCAGAAGGAAGAATCCGCCGCCGCCAAGGCCGGAGCCATAGGGCTCGACCACCGCCAGCGCGGCGCTGACGGCAATGGCGGCGTCAAAGGCGTTACCGCCCTGCTCGAGAATTTCCCGCGCAGCGGCGGTGGCTTCGGCATGGGGTGTGGCAATCGCCGCGCGACCCGGGCCTTGTGCCTGGGCACAGGCAGCCCCTAGCGCCAGGGTGGCGCCCAGTACCAGCGGTATGAGTCGGGCGACGAACGGCATCAGGCCTTGCCGGTGATTCGGCGGTATTTTTCCATCAGCTGCGCTTCGGTCTCCGGATGGGCTTCATCCAGAGGGATGCAGTCTACCGGGCAGACTTGCTGGCATTGCGGCTCGTCGTAGTGACCCACGCACTGGGTGCACAGGTTGGGGTCGATCACGTAGATCTCTTCGCCTTGAGAGATCGCAGCGTTCGGGCACTCGGGTTCGCAGACGTCGCAATTGATGCAATCGTCGGTGATGATCAGGGACATGGGGACTCCGGCCAGGGCTCAGAACCCAGGCATTTGAAAACCAATGGGCATAATTGTGCCGCATTAGCGCCCGCAGTGCACGCGGGCGCCGTGGTCAAATCGCCAATGTCACTTTTTGAAGCGTTCGGTCAGGGCCTCGGCCACCACCGGGTGGACGAATTTGGTGATGTCGCCGCCCAGCGCCGCGATTTCCCGGACCAGGGTCGAGGAAATGAACGAATAACGCTCCGAAGGGGTAAGGAACAGGCTCTCGACGTCGGGGGCCAGCTGGCGGTTCATGTTCGCCAGCTGAAACTCGTACTCGAAGTCCGAAACAGCCCGCAGGCCGCGCAGGAACACATTGGCCTGCTGTTCCTTGGCAAAATGCGCCAGCAAGGTGGAGAAGCCGAGGACTTCGACATTGGGCAGGTGCTTGGTGACCTCACGAGCCAGTTCCACCCGTTGCTCCAGCGGGAACAATGGGTTTTTCTTCGGGCTGGCGGCGACCGCAATGATCACTTGGTCGAACAGCCGCGAGGCTCGCTCGACCAGATCGCCATGGCCCTTGGTAATAGGGTCGAAAGTACCTGGGTACAACACTCGGTTCATCGCGTCGTCCTGGCAGGAGTGCGTTGGGGAGTCGGATGGTATCGCAGCAATGGCGGTCGGCCAAGTCGCCCGCGCACGCTGAAGGCACTATAGACAGTGAGGCCATTTGTTGTCATCTGCCGGCTGCCAGTCGCTCGGCCAGGGCGTCACTGAGCCGCGCAGTCAGGCCATACACTGACAATTGCGGGTTGGCACCGATGCTGGTGGGGAACAGTGAACCGTCGTGGATCGACAGGTTGGCCAGCTGATGATGCCGTCCCAGGCTGTCACACACTGCCTGGCGTGGGTCCTCGCCCATGGCGCAGCCGCCCATGACATGGGCGCTGCCCAGGCGGGTACGAAACAGCTCAAGATTCAGCCCGTCGATCATTTGTCGGGCTTCGGCCAGGGTTTTCACATGGCGGGCATCGCTGTGCACCGGCAGCACACTTTCGGCACCCGCCGCGAACTGGATCTCGGCCATGCTCTGGAAAGCCCGGCGCACGCCATCCCAGGCATAGGGCGAGACCTGATAGTCGAGCACCGGCGAGCCATCGCCACGCAGTTGCACCTCGCCACCGACGCTGTCCGGGTGAAAACCGTCGCGCAGCAGGGCGAGCATTACGTGGGTATGCGGCAGTTGCTCCATGCGCAGGGCGTTTTCTTTGCCGAAGCTGCCCAGCAGGGTGCTGGCCAGCGCTGGATGCAGGGGCGGTACTTCGAGCTTGTAGCCAATCGGCCCGCTGACGCCGTCGCGCCACTGGAAATGGTCGGAATAGATCGACTGCGGCGCACCGTAGAACGGGTTGACCTGGTCCTTGAACAGCCCGGCGCTGAAGTTGACCAGGTGCAGGAAGGTGCGTTTGCCCAGGCGCTCGTGGGGGTCCGGAGCCTCGGAGCGCAGCAGCAGGCCCGGGCTGTTGATACCGCCACCGGCGAGGATGTAATGCCGGGCCTTGACCCGGATTTTGCGGCCGGTCGGCTCGACGCAGCGCGCGTCCATGGCCACGCAGTGCAGACCGCTGATCTGTTCACCGTTGTGTTCCAGGCGCTCGGCCCGGGCCAGATAAAGTAGCTCGCCGCCGTGCTCGAGGGTCGCTGGAATGCTGGTGACCAGCATCGACTGCTTGGCGTTGACCGGGCAACCCATGCCGCAATAGCCCAGGTTCCAGCAGCCGCGCACGTTGCGCGGGATCACCTTCCAGTTGTAGCCCAGCGCTTCGCAGCCGCGGCGTAGCGCCTCGTTGTTGGCGTTGGGCGGCATGATCCACGGCTCGATGCCCAGGCGTTGCTCCATACGTGCGAACCACGGCGCCAGTTCGGCGCTGCTCAGGCCCTTGACGCCATGTTCCCTGGCCCAGTGCTCCAGCGTGGGCTCGGGTGTACGAAAGCTCGAGGTCCAGTTGATCAGGGTCGTGCCGCCGACCGCGCGGCCTTGCAAAATGGTGATGGCGCCGTCCTTGCTCATACGGCCGATCCCTTCCTGGTAGAGGCTGGCGTAGGCCTGGTCTTCGAGCATGTGGAAGTCGCTGCTGGTTTTCAGCGGGCCTTCTTCGATCAGCAGCACCTTGAAACCGGCGGCGCTGAGCAGCTCGGCACTGGTGGCACCCCCGGCGCCGCTGCCGATGATGGCGATATCGGTTTCCAGGCTCAGGTCCTGGTCCAGGCGCGAGGCGTCACGGGTTTTCCAGCCACGGCCAAGGCCGTCGCGGAACAGGTCGGGTACGGGCATCTTCAGCCTCTTGTCGTTATGGGGGGATCAGACCTTGGGTGGCCCCGGGTAGCCGCAATGGGCCCAGGATTCAGGCAGTTCGTACCAGGCCATGTGCAGCAGTTGCAGCAGCGAGGCGTGGCCCATGCGCAGCAGGTTCAGCGAGCTGTCCTGCCAGCGTTGCAGAAAGGCTTCGATCTGCGTGCTGCTGGCGTTGTCCCAACTGCCCCAGATGCCGGTCAACGGCCCGCGGGTGACCGCCATGGCAAGCACGTCGAACAGCTGCCGGGTCAGCTTGAGCATGGCCGGCGACAGGGCAGCGAGCTTGTTGTCCAGCCTGCGTAGCAAGGCTTCGCGGTTGTCCGCCGCCTTGGTGCCGGCCAGAACTACCGGAATCAGGGCCTGAACAATCGGCAGGTCGTTCTGGCGCAGGGCAGTGAAGCCGCTGGCCGGTGTTTGCGCCGAGCAGCCGCTGAGGCTGGCACCCAGCCCGGCAGTGGCGAGAAAAGCGCTGGCGCCGAGGCTGAGCTTGAGCAGCCCGCGCCGGCTCAGCGCGGGGTTTACAGGCAGGCTTGTGGTCATTGTTATCAGGCCCGAGGATGGTTTTTCAGCGAATGAACAGTTTGTACACCAGCTTCAGCAGCGCCTTGCCGTAGGGCGGGTAGATCAGCCGCGCGGCATTCAAGCGCTGCTTGGCGAACACCGCCTTGGCCTTGCTGAAGGTCAGGAAGCCCTCATGACCGTGGTAATGGCCCATGCCCGATGGGCCGATACCGCCGAACGGCAGGTCGTCCTGGGCGACGTGCAGCAGGGTGTCGTTGAGGCACACGCCACCGGAGTGGGTCTGCTCCAGTACCCGTTGCTGTTCGCTGCGTTCGTAGCCGAAGTAGTACAGCGCCAGCGGGCGCGGGCGCTGATTGATGTAGGCCAGCGCCTGGTCGAGGTTGTCGTAGGGCACCAGCGGCAGCAGCGGGCCGAAGATCTCGTCCTGCATCACGCGCATCTCGTCGCTGACCTTCAGCAGCAGGTGCGGTGGCAGACGGCGCCCCTGGCGCGGCTCTTCGGGATACAGATCAATGATCTCGGCGCCCTTGTTACGCGCATCTTCCAGGTAGCTCTCCAGGCGGGCCAGGTGGCGTGGGTTGATGATCGCGCTGTAGTCCCGGTTGTTGGCCAGGGTCGGATAAAAGCGCCGCACCACGTTCTGGTAGGCACTGGCGAAATCGTCCAAGCGCTCGCGTGGCACCAGCACGTAGTCGGGTGCCACGCAGGTCTGGCCGGCATTGAGGGTCTTGCCGAAGGCGATGCGTTCGGCGGCGTCGGCCAGTGGCACGCTGGAAGAGACAATGGCCGGCGATTTGCCGCCCAACTCCAGGGTTACCGGGGTGAGGTTTTGCGCGGCGGCGAGCATCACCTGGCGGCCGACACTGGTGGCACCGGTAAACAGCAGGTGATCGAACGGCAGGCGCGAGAAGGCCTGGGCAACGTCGGCTTCACCCAGCACCACGCTGACCAGGTCTTCGGGGAATACCTTGTCGAGCAATTGCTGGAGCAGCAGGCCGGTGGCCGGTGTGGCTTCGCTGAGCTTGAGCATCACCCGGTTGCCGGCGGCCAGGGCGCAGGTCAGCGGGCCGATGGCGAGAAACAGCGGGTAGTTCCACGGCACGATGATGCCGACCACGCCCAGCGGCTGGTACTGCACCTCGGCGCTGGCTGGCTGGAAGGCCAGGCCGACCTTGCGTTTCGAGGCTTTCATCCACTGCTTGAGATGTTTTTCAGCATGGCGCAGGCCCTGGATGCTCGGCATCAGTTCAGCCAGCAGTGTTTCGTCGGCGCTACGCCCGGAAAAGTCCTCGTTGATCGCTGCGATCAGGGCGTCCTGCTGGCCGAGAAGCGCAGTGCGCAAGCTCTTGAGCCATTGCAGGCGTTGTGCAGCCGTGGGCCGGGGGTTATCGGCAAAGGCCTGGCGCTGCTTGGCAAACAGCGCGTCGAGGGCGTCGAATTCAGTGAGCGGCAGGGAGCGGGTAGCGTCGGCGAGCATGCGAAACTCCACGGCAAGGCAGGTTTTCTAGAGCATATACTCTAATATGTGTGCTGTGCGACTGTTTTTCACAGCGTCTGCAGGTACATACCGGTGTGGATACACCGTAAGATGGACCTATTCATTCAAGCTCAACGCCTGGAATTGATCATGGCCCCGCGTATCAAGACCCGCGAGCGCATCGTGCAGAACAGCCTGGAGCTGTTCAACCAGCAGGGCGAGCGTAGTGTCAGCACCAACCACATTGCCGCGCACATGGAGATTTCGCCCGGCAACCTGTACTACCACTTCGCCAACAAGCAGGAAATCATCGCTGTGCTCTTCACTCAGTATGAAGAGCTGGTGGAAAGCTTCCTGCGCCCGCCGCAAGGGCGTCTGGCCACGGTGGAAGACAAGCGCTTCTACCTCAAGGCGCTGCTGGCGGCGATGTGGAACTACCGTTTTTTGCACCGCGACCTGGAGCACCTGCTCGACAGCGACAAGGAGCTGGCCGCCCGATACCGGCGTTTTTCCCAGCGCTGCCTGCTACAGGGCCAGGCGATCTACCGGGGCTTTGTCGAGGCCGGCATCGTCGAGATGGATACCGTGCAGATCGAGTCGCTGACCCTCAATGCCTGGATCATCCTCACTTCCTGGGTGCGCTTTCTCTGCACCACTCGCGAAAATTCCGCGCACCTGAGTGAAGAAGCCTTCAAGCGCGGTGTCTATCAGGTACTGGTGCTGGAGCTCGGCTTCGTCACCGCCAAGGCGCGCCCCGCCGTGGATGCCTTGTGCCAGGAATTCTACGTTTCGCTTAACCAGGCGCTGGAGCAATAACGCCCGGGCCTTATCCGTTCAATCGTTCAGGAGACTGTCATGCCCCTCGCGCAACTGATCACCGCCCAGCAATTGGCCGAACGCCTGGAGGCGCCGGCGCTGGTGATTCTCGATTGCCGTTTTGCCCTGGAAGACATCGATTATGGTCAGCGCAGTTACGCCGAGGGGCATATCGCCGGAGCGTATTTTGCCGACCTGGAACGCGACCTCAGCGGGCCAATCATTAAGGGCGTGACCGGGCGTCATCCGTTGCCGGAGCCAGAGCAACTGGTCGAGCGGCTGCGGGCCTGGGGCATCGACAATGACAGTGAGATCGTTCTTTACGATGACGGCCCGGGCGCCTTCGCAGCCCGGGCCTGGTGGCTGCTGGCCTGGCTAGGCAAGCGCAGCGGCGTATCGATCCTGGATGGCGGCCTCAAAGCCTGGCACGCGGCCGGGCTGCCGTTGAGCCTCGACCCGCCAGCCAAACGTGAAGGCACCTTCAGCGGTGAGCCGGACGACAGCCTGGTGCTGGATGCCGCGCAGCTGGGCGAGCGCCTGGGCAAGCCCGAGCTGACCCTGATCGATGCCCGTGGCTTGCCGCGTTTTCGTGGCGAGGTCGAACCCATCGACCCGGTCGCCGGGCACATCCCAGGCGCGCAGTGCGCGGCATTTACCGACAACCTGGGGGCGGATGGACGGTTTTTGCCGGCCGAGCAGCTCAAGCAGCGTTTTGCCGAGAAACTGGGCAAGCGTTCGCCAGAGCAGTTGGTGGCTTACTGTGGCTCCGGCGTGACGGCTTGCCACAACCTGTTTGCCCTGGCGCTGGCGGGGTATCCGCTGGGCAAGTTGTATGCGGGCTCGTGGAGTGAGTGGATTACCGATCCCAAGCGGGCGGTGGCCACCGGCGACTGAGTAAGCCCTTGTTGGGCTGCAATGCAGCCTTTCGCCGGCAAGGCCGGCTCCCACAGAACTGTGCAACACCACAAATCCTGTGGGAGCCGGCTTTGCCGGCGAAGCTTTTCAGTCAGCTCGATTTATCGCCAGCCACTGCGGAATCCGCCGTTCCAGGTAGTACCCCGGGTTGCGCACACTGCCATCGACAAACCCCACATGCCCGCCACGTGTGTGCAGCTCGAAGGTGGTCTGCGCCGCCAGCTCATTGGCCCCTGGCAGGCTGTGGGCAAACACGAACGGGTCATCGCTGGAGTGGATGATCAGCGTTGGCGTACGGTTCTCGCCCAAAAAGTACCGGCTCGATGCGCGCCGGTAATAGTCCTTGGCGTCAGCAAAGCCATTGAGCGGCGCGGTCACCCGACCATCGAAATCCCAGAATGTACGCAGGTTTTCCAGCGATCCCAGGCGCTCCAATACAGCCAGCCCTTCATGGTGCCCGTGATGCTGGAAGTGGCGCTGCTTGTCTTTCACATAAGCGAGCATGGCGCGCATGAAGTGCGCCTGGTACACCCGGGAAAAGCCCAGGCCGATGCGGTCGGCACACTGGTCCAGACGAAATGGCACCGATACCGCTACCGCCGCCTGCAACTGGCTGGTCGAACCGGCTTCACCCAGGTGCTTGAGCAGCACGTTGCCACCCAGCGAGTAGCCCACCGCATACAGCGGCGCTTGAGGCCGTTGCGCACGCAGATGGTTGATAGTTTCAGCCAGGTCTTCGCTGGCGCCGGAATGGTAGCTGCGTGGCAGCAGGTTGGGCTCGCCCGAGCAGCCGCGCCAGTTCAACGCCACGCTGGCCCAGCCACGGTCGGCCAGGGCCTGTTGCATGCCAATCACGTAAGGTGAGCTGGAGGAGCCGGTGAGCCCGTGCAGCACCAGCACCACTGGCGTTGTCGCTTCATGGGGGCCGTGCCAGTCGAGGTCGAGAAAATCGCCATCAGCGAGCCACAAACGTTCGCGCTGGCGGCTCAGGGCCGCTGATTTACGCCACAACGGTCCCCATAGCGTCTGCATATGCGGATTGCCCAGCCCCAGGGCGGGTTTGAAGGGGCTGGACGGGGCAGATGACATCGGAGGTATCTCGGCAGAAAAGCGCAACGGTTGTCTTGAAGTGTAACGCCCGTTGCGCCTTCCTGCTGTGAATCAGCTGCGTTGCCAGAGTGCGTAATACACCTGGCCGGCTTTCTTCTCTCGGTGCAGGCGCCAGTTGCCGGGCAGCTGCAGGGTCGATGGCGGGGTTTCGCTCTCGGTGTAGATCCAGGCGTTCTCGGCCAGCCACTGACGCTCTTCAAGCAGGGCGCAGGTGGTGGGCAGCAAGCCCTGGTTGAACGGCGGATCGAGGAACACCAGGTCGAAGGCCAGCTTCGGCTCGCCCTGCAGGTAGCGCTGGGCGTCGGTCTGGATCACCTGGCCGCGTGGGCAACGCAGGGTTTCCAGGTTCTGCCGCAAGCTGGCGATGGCCGCCGGGTTGCTGTCCAGGGCCACGGACTCGCCTGCGCCACGGGACAGCGCTTCGAGGTACAGCGCGCCGCTACCGGTGTAGGCGTCGAGCACTTTTGCCCCTTCGATGTGCGGGGCGAGCCAGTTGAACAGGGTCTCGCGGACCCGGTCCGGGGTCGGCCGCAGGCCCGGCGCGTCAGGGAAGCCGAGGCGCCGGCTGCGCCATTCGCCGGCAATGATGCGCAGCTGGCCCAGGCCGTGGTGCGGCTTGGCCGATTTTGCGGATGGACTGGCCATTAATGCTCCGGTACGCCAAGCGGTTGCTCGGCGGGTTTGTCAGTGGGCGGCGGCAGTGGTTTTTGCGGCACGCTTGGCCCGGCGGTGACGATGACCATCTTGTCAGCGGCCAGGTGTTTGTTCAGCGCGGTCTTGACCTGTTCGGTGGTCAGCGCCTGGGATTGCTGCATGTAGTCTTCCAGCCAGGTCAGCGGCAGGTGGTAGAAGCCGATGGCGCCCAACTGGCCGACGATACTGGCGTTGCTGGCATTGGACAGCGGGAAGCTGCCGGCCAGTTCGCGCTTGGCATCGTCCAGCTCTTGCTGGGTCGGGCCGCTCTTGAGGTAGTCGGCGAGGATGTCCTGAACCAGCTTGAGGGTGCCCTCGCTGAGCTCGGCACGGGTCTGCAGGTTGATCATGAATGGGCCCCGCACCTGCATCGGGCTGAACACCGAGTACACGCCGTAGGTCAGGCCGCGCTTCTCGCGCACTTCGCTCATCAGGCGGGTGCCAAAGGTGCCGCCGCCGAGGATCTGGTTGCCGAGCGAAAGCGCAGCGTAGTCCGGATCGTTACGGTCGATGCCCAGTTGAGCGAGCATCAGGTGGGTCTGCTTGGACGGGAAATCGAGGTGCGTGGTGCCAGCTTTGGGCTCGCTAGGCTGTTCAACCTTGGCCAGTGCCGGGCCTTTTGGCAGGGCAGAGGAAACTTGCGCGGCAATGGCTTCGGCTTCGCTGCGGCTCAAATCACCGACCAGGGCGATGACTGTGTTGCCGGCGGCATAGGCCTTGGCGTGGAAGGCGCGCAGTTGCTCCAGGGTAATCGGCGGGATGCTCTTGGCTGTGCCGTCACTCGGGTGGGCATAAGGGTGGGTGCCGTACAGGCGCTCGAACAGCTCGATACCGGCCAGTTTGCCAGGGTTCTGCTTCTGGTACTCGAAGCCGGCCTGCATCTGGTTCTTGATGCGTGCCAGGGCGTCCTGCGGGAAGGTTGGTTTGCCGACCACTTCAGCGAACAGCTTCAGCGCCGGCTCGCGCTTGTCGGCGGCGCTCAGGCTGCGCAGCGAAGCCACGGCCATGTCGCGGTAGGCGCCATTGCCAAAGTCGGCGCCCAGGCCTTCGAAGCCTTCGGCGATGGCGGTGACGCTCTTGCCGGCTACGCCTTCGTTAAGCATGGCGTTGGTCAGGGTCGCCAGGCCCGGGGCATCGCCGTCCTGGCTGCTGCCGGCGGCGAAGGTCAGGCGCAGGTCGAACATCGGCAGCTCGCGGGCTTCGACGAACAGCACGCGGGCGCCTTCGGCGGTATTCCAGGTCTGGATGTTCAACTGTCGGCGGCTTGGCGCCTTGCCGTCCAGCTCAGCCAGCGATTGCAAGGTGTTGGCCGCCTTGGCGGCGGTGCTGGTGGCCGGTTGCGCGGCGTTATCCGATTGCGCCGGCTTGGCCAGGAAGAAAGCCAGCAGGCCCAGCAGCAACAGCAGGCCCAGGCCGATCAGGGTGTAGCGGGGTGCGCTGCGTTCACTCATGAGCGTTCTCCTCGGGCAGTACATGGGCAACGCTCAGGCGTTCACGGGTGAAGTAGGTGCGGGCGGCGCTCTGGATGTCTGCCGGGGTCACGCTTTTCAGCTCGTCCAGCTCGCTGTCGATCAGCTTCCACGACAGGCCGACGGTTTCCAACTGGCCAATGGCGGTGGCCTGGCTGCTGATGGAGTCACGGTCGTAGACCAGCCCGGCGATGACCTGGGCACGTACGCGCTCAAGCTCTTCAGCCGAAGGCGGGGTGGTCTTGAGCTCGTCGAGCAGCTTCCAGATACCGGCTTCGACGTCGGCCAGGGTTTTGTGTTTCTGCAGGTTCGGCGTGGCCGAGATCAGGAACAGGCTGTCGCCGCGGGTAAATGCGTTGTAGCTGGAGGAAGCACCGGAGACCAGCTCCTGGCCACGCTCCAGGCGGCTCGGCAGGCGTGCGCTGTAACCGCCGTCGAGCAGTGCCGAGATCAGCCGCAGGGCGTGCACGGTGCGGGGGTCCTTGGCAGTGGCGAGGCCGGGGGCGTTGAAGCCGTAGATCAGGCTCGGCAGCTGGGTTTGTACATGCAGGGTGGTTTCCCGCAGGCCAGGCTCGGCCAGCTCCAGCGGCAGCTTGGCCGGTGGCACCGCGCGTTTCGGGATGGCGCCGAAGAAGCGCTGGGCCAGGCCCTTGACCTCCTCGACAGTGACATCGCCGACCACCACCAGGGTGGCGTTGTTCGGCACGTACCAGGATTCGTACCAGTGACGCAGCTCCTCGACCTTCATACGGTCAAGGTCAGCCATCCAGCCTATGGTCGGGGTGCGGTAGCTGCTGGCTGGGAAGGCCATGGCGCTGAACAGCTCGAAGGCCTTGGCATTGGGCTGGTCGTCGGTGCGCAGGCGGCGTTCTTCCTTGATGACCTCGATTTCGCGGCTGAACTCGTCGGCCGGCAGACGCAGGCTGGCCATGCGGTCGGCTTCGAGCTCAAGCGCTACCGGCAGGCGGTCGCGGGCCAGCACCTGGTAATAGGCGGTGTAATCGTCGCTGGTAAAGGCGTTCTCTTCGGCGCCCAGGTCGCGCAGGATGCGCGAGGCTTCGCCGGGGCCGAGCTTCTCGCTGCCCTTGAACATCATGTGTTCCAGGGCATGGGAAAGGCCGGTCTGGCCGGGGGATTCATAGGTCGATCCGACCTTGTACCAGATTTGCGAGACCACCACCGGCGCCCGGTGGTCCTCGCGCACGACCACTTTCAGGCCGTTGTCGAGAATGAACTCGTGAGTGGGTTGCGTATCGGCGGCGAAGGCCGCGAACGGCAGACAAACTGTGCTGAGCAACAGGCCAGCGGCGCGGCGGGCTAGAGCATTCATACGTTGTTTAACCTGTAGGACTGCCCGCGTGGTCTTAGCGTCAGCGGGCTTGGAGGTGCTAGGATACTGATCCGGTTGCCTGAGGACCATGCCTGTCGTGGATCCAGCCCGTAGGCTTGATGACAAAATGCTGCGCAAGAACGAGCCGGATTAAAAGTAGACTGTTCTGCGTTAAAAGAATTTACGAGGCGCCGCAGTGGCGCATCGCTACCCTGAGATAGCCGTCTTCCATGTTTGGTTCCAACGACGACAAAAAGACGCCGGCCGCGGCTGGTGAAAAGAAAGGCCTGTTCGGCTGGTTGCGCAAAAAGCCCCAGCAACCCGTAGCTGAACAGCCGCAAGCCCCTGCACCGATTGAAGCGGAGCAACCTGCTGCGTTGCCTGCCGAGGTTGCGGCTGCCGTTGCACCGGTCGAGGCTGCACCTGCACCTGCACCTGCACCTGCACCTGCACCTGCACCTGCACCTGTTGCTGTGCCAGAAGCCGTGCATGTCGCTCCAGTTGCCGTGCCGGTCGAAGTTCAGCCCGCGCCTTCCGTCGGCCTTGTCCTGCCTGTGCCTGAAGAGCCGGTGGCCCTGGTTGCCGACCTTGAGTCGCATACCCCGCCGCCGATTCCCGAGCGTGCGCATCCCGCTCCCATGCCGGTCATCGAGCCTGAGCCTGAGCCGGTTGTAGTTGCGCCTGAGCCCGTCGTCATTGCACCTGAGCCTGTTGTCGTGCCTGCGCCAGTCGTCGCACCGGAGCCCGAGCCTGTACCCGTGGCCGCTGCCGTGGAAGTGGCTGCCCCGGTTGCCGAATCAGCCGCTCCAGTGCGTAGCGAAGAGAGCAAAAGTGGCTTTTTCTCCCGCCTCAAGCAGGGCCTGTCGAAGACCAGCGCCAGCATCGGCGAGGGCATGGCCAGCCTGTTCCTCGGCAAGAAAGCCATCGATGACGACCTGCTGGATGAAATCGAAACCCGCCTGCTGACCGCCGACGTCGGCGTCGAAGCCACTTCGGTGATCGTCCAGAGCCTGACCCAGAAGGTCGCGCGCAAGCAGCTGGCCGACAGCGATGCGCTGTACAAGTCGCTGCAAGGCGAGCTGGCCGACCTGCTCAAGCCGGTCGAGCAGCCGCTGCGCATTCATAACCAGAGCAAGCCGTTCGTGATCCTTGTGGTCGGCGTCAACGGCGCCGGCAAGACCACCACCATCGGCAAGCTGGCGAAGAAGCTGCAGCTCGAAGGCAAGAAGGTCATGCTCGCCGCCGGTGACACCTTCCGCGCTGCTGCGGTCGAGCAACTGCAGGTCTGGGGCGAGCGCAACCAGATCCCGGTCATCGCCCAGCACACCGGCGCCGATTCGGCTTCGGTGATCTTCGATGCCGTGCAGGCCGCCAAGGCCCGTAATATCGATGTATTGATCGCCGACACCGCCGGTCGCCTGCACACCAAAGACAACCTGATGGAAGAGCTGAAGAAGGTCCGTCGGGTGATCGGCAAACTCGATGCCGACGCACCCCACGAGGTGCTGCTGGTGCTCGACGCCGGTACCGGCCAGAACGCCATCAACCAGGCCAAGCACTTTAACCAGAGCGTCGAACTGACCGGCCTGGCCCTGACCAAGCTCGACGGCACCGCCAAGGGTGGGGTGATCTTTGCCCTGGCCAAGCAGTTCGGCCTGCCGATCCGCTATATTGGCGTGGGCGAAGGGATTGACGATTTGCGCACCTTCGAAGCCGAACCCTTCGTGAAAGCACTGTTTGCCGAGCGGGAGCATCCATGATTCGATTCGAACAGGTCGCCAAGCGCTACCCCAATGGTCACGTTGGCCTGCATGAGTTGAGTTTTCGGGTGCGTCGGGGCGAATTCCTGTTCGTTACCGGCCATTCCGGCGCCGGCAAAAGTACCTTGCTGCGCCTGTTGCTGGCCATGGAACGTCCCACCAGCGGCAAGCTGCTGCTGGCCGGGCAGGACCTGGGGCAGATCAGCAACGCGCAGATCCCGTTCCTGCGCCGGCAGATCGGCGTGGTGTTCCAGAACCACCAGCTGCTGTTCGACCGTACCGTATTCAACAACGTCGCCCTGCCGCTGCAGATCCTCGGCCTGTCCAAGGTCGAAGTGGCCAAGCGGGTCGACTCGGCGCTGGAACGCGTGGCCCTGTCAGACAAAGCCGAGCTGTACCCCGGCGACCTGTCCACCGGCCAGCAACAGCGCGTCGGCATTGCCCGCGCTATTGTCCACCGCCCGGCCTTGCTGCTGGCGGACGAACCTACCGGTAACCTCGACCCACGCCTGGCTGCGGAGATCATGGGTGTATTCGAAGATATCAACCGCCTGGGTACCAGCGTGCTGATCGCCAGTCACGACCTGGCGCTGATCGCGCGCATGCGCCATCGCATGCTGACCCTGCAGCGCGGCCGCTTGATCGGCGACGGGGAGGCCGGGCAATGAGTGCGACACGTAGTCCCAAGGTTTCCGAGCGAGTAGCACCCAAGGCTGCGGACGCTGCACCGGAAAAAAACAAACGTGGCGGTCACGATGATGACGGCCCGGATTTTCGTACCCTGCTGCATGCCTGGCTGGAAAGCCACCGTTCGAGCCTGCTCGACAGCCTGCGGCGCCTGGGCAAGCAGCCGATCGGCAGCTTCTTTACCTGCCTGGTGATGGCGGTGGCTCTGAGCCTGCCCATGGGCCTGTCGTTGCTCCTGAGCAACGTCGAACGCCTGGGTGGCTCCTGGCAGCGCGCGGCACAGATTTCCCTGTACCTGAAGCTCGATGCCAGCAGCCACGAAGGCGAAGCCCTGCGTGAGCAGATCAAGGGTTTGCCCGGGGTTGCCGAGGCTGAGTATGTCAGCCGCGAGCAGGCCCTCAATGAGTTCCAGCAGCAGTCCGGCCTGGGCGAAGCCCTGCGTGAATTGCCGGAGAACCCGCTGCCTGGCGTGGTGGTGGTAACCCCGGCGGAAGTCGACAAGCCGGCGCTGGAAGCCCTGCGTCAGCGCCTGGCGGAGCTGCCCAAGGTCGAAGCGGCGCAGCTCGACCTGGTTTGGGTCGAGCGGCTGGCGGCGATTCTCAAGCTGGGTGACCGCTTTGTCTTCGGCCTGACGGTTTTGCTGGTATCGGCACTGCTTTTGGTAATTGGTAACACAATTCGCCTGCACATCGAGAACCGCCGTACCGAGATCGAGGTAATCAAGCTGGTCGGTGGTACCGACAGCTATGTGCGCCGGCCTTTCCTGTACATGGGCGCCTTGTATGGCCTGGGTGCCGGGGTGTTGGCCTGGGGCGTGCTGGCGTTTGGCCTGAACTGGCTGAACGACGCGGTAATCGGGCTCTCCGGACTGTACGGCAGTGATTTTGCCCTGGCCGGGGTTCCGTCAGCCGATGGTCTATCCCTCTTGCTTGGAGCGGTATTGTTAGGGTATATCGGTGCTTGGATTGCGGTCGCCCGCCACTTGAGCGAGCTTGCACCGCGATAGTGTCTTTTTGCTGGTATTGACTCTTTTCATTTTTAGGGAACTTGTTTCGCGGTTTCCGGTCAATGTTGGCAGTGCCTATGGCACGAGTTTAGTGAGTCGGAGGTTTTTTCGTATGACCACTTCGTTGCAACCTGCCTATGCCCTGGTTCCCGGCGCAAACCTGGAAGCCTATGTGCACACGGTCAACAGCATTCCATTGCTGACGCCCGAGCGGGAGCGTGAACTGGCCGAGAGTCTCTACTATGAGCAGGATCTTGGGGCGGCTCGGCAGATGGTGCTCGCCCACCTGCGTTTTGTTGTACACATTGCTCGCAGCTATTCCGGCTACGGGCTGGCCCAGGCCGACCTGATCCAGGAAGGCAACGTTGGCCTGATGAAAGCGGTCAAGCGTTTCAACCCGGAAATGGGTGTGCGTCTGGTGTCCTTTGCGGTGCACTGGATCAAGGCCGAGATTCACGAGTTCATCCTGCGTAACTGGCGCATCGTCAAGGTCGCTACCACCAAGGCTCAGCGCAAGCTGTTCTTCAACCTGCGCAGCCAGAAAAAACGCCTGGCCTGGCTGAACAACGATGAAGTCCATCGTGTCGCCGAAAGCCTGGGTGTCGAGCCGCGTGAAGTGCGTGAGATGGAGAGCCGCCTGACCGGTCAGGACATGGCCTTCGACCCGGCCAGTGAAGCCGACGACGACAGTGCATTCCAGTCGCCGGCCAACTACCTGGAAGACCACCGTTACGACCCGGCGCGTCAACTGGAGGATGCCGACTGGAGTGACAACTCCACCAGCAACCTGCACGAAGCCCTGCAGGGCCTGGATGATCGCAGCCGTGACATCCTCTACCAGCGCTGGCTGGCCGAGGAAAAGGCCACCTTGCATGACCTGGCCGAGAAATACAGCGTGTCTGCCGAGCGGATTCGCCAGCTGGAAAAGAATGCGATGAACAAGGTCAAAGCCTTGATCGCAGTCTGATTCGCGATACGGCAATAACCAAAAAGCCCCGACGTGTCGGGGCTTTTTCATGATTCTCCGCCACCCCTGTCGAGACTGTTATGACCATTTCCTTGTACGCCGCTTCTGTTCCTGTTTTCAAGCAAATGCTCAACGCCTTGAGTGATGTTCTGAACAAGGCGGAAGCTCACGCCACGGCGAAAAACATTGATCCGAGCGTCTTCCTCCAGGCTCGCCTGTATCCGGATATGTTTCCACTGGTTCGCCAGGTGCAGATCGCTGTTGATTTCGCCAAGGGTGTATCGGCGCGCCTGGCTGAGGTCGAGTTGCCGAAATACGATGACAGCGAAACCACCTTTGCTGAACTGCAAGCGCTGATCAGTAAGGTTCTGGCTTTCCTGGACGGCGTTGCGCCGGCGCAGATCGACGGCAAGGAAGGCATCGAAATCGTGACCCGTCCGGGCACGCCGAAAGAGAAGCGCTTCAGTGGCCAGGCTTATTTGCTGACCTACGGCCTGCCACAGTTCTTCTTCCACGTCACCACCACTTACGCAATCCTGCGTCACAACGGTGTCGAAGTGGGCAAACGTGACTATATGGGCGCGTTCTAAGGCGGTTACCCAGTAATCAGCCAATAAAAAACCCGGCAAAGTGTGCGCTTTGCCGGGTTTTTTATTGGCTCCAGGGCGCCCGGCGCGGGCTGTCCAGCTGCGCCAGATAACCACTACCGCCCAGCTGGCGCATCTGCTGGCGAATCCAGCCGGCACGTCGCGCCACATAAGTGCTTGGCCGGCTGGCACTCCAGTTCAACGGGCTGGGCAGCACCGCAGCCAGCAGGCTGGCCTGTTGGCGCGATAGTTGACGGGCATCGACGCCAAAGTGGTGCCGCGCTGCGGCCTGCGCGCCAAACACGCCTTCACCCCATTCAGCGCTGTTGAGATAGACCTCAAGAATCCGCTCTTTCGACCACAGCAGCTCGATCAACGCGGTGAACCAGGCTTCCAAGCCCTTGCGCAGCCAGCTACGGCCAGCCCAGAGGAACTGGTTCTTGGCCACTTGCTGGCTCAGGGTGCTGGCGCCGCGGATACTGCCACCGCGTTCGTTATGGGCCAGCGCCGCCTGGATGGCATTGAAGTCAAAGCCCCAGTGGTAGGCGAACTTCTGGTCTTCGCCGGCGATCACCGCCAGCTTGAGCTCATCGGAGATCTGCTCCCACGGCTCCCAGTCCCGTTGCAGGTCGATCGGCTGGCCGTTGAACCAGGACTCGACCTTGCGCTCGACCATCAGCGCGGTACCTGGCGGCGGCACCCAGCGAAACACCAGCACCAGCAGGGCGCTGCCAGCGGCGAACCACAACAGGGCACGGGTGAGACGGCGGAAAATGGAAGACAGCATAGGTGATGGCTTGGCCGAACCGATGGAGCGGGCCATTATACAGACCCTGTGATGACTAGGAGTCTTCCCAATGCTTCGTAGCTTTCTGCTGCTCTCGGCATTTTTCGGATTCACCGGCGTGGCCCTGGGGGCCTTTGCCGCCCATGGCCTCAAGGGCCGGTTGAGCAGCGAATACCTGGCGATCTTCCATACCGGCGTGACCTACCAGCTGGTGCATGCCCTGGCCCTGCTCGCGGTAGCCGTGCTCTCGGTGCACCTGCCCGGGCGCCTGGTCGGTTGGGCCGGTGGTCTGTTCGCCCTGGGGATCCTGCTGTTTTCCGGTAGCCTGTATGTGCTGACGCTGAGCGGCATCGGCAAGCTTGGCATCATCACCCCCTTTGGCGGTCTGGCGTTTCTCGGCGGATGGCTGTGCCTGGGCCTTGCAGCCTGGCGCCTGAGCTGACCCGCGAGTCCGGATCGAGACGAATGGCGCGGCCCGGCCTTGGGTTTGCGCCCTGATCAGGGCTAGAATGCGGGCCCCTAAAAATAATGGCGGCCGTGCGCATGCGCATTCAACTGAACGGTGAACCTTTCGAATTGCCCGATGGCGAAAGCGTCGCGGCCCTGCTCAACCGGCTTGACCTGGCGGGTCGCCGGGTGGCGGTCGAACTCAACCTGGACATCGTGCCGCGCAGCCAGCACGACAGCACCGCGCTGAACGAAGGCGACCAGGTTGAAGTGGTACACGCTATTGGCGGTGGCTAGGCCTTCGCGATTTACCTGCAAGTCCCTCAACCTTCAAGAGGATTACCGATGAGCAACGTTCGTAGCGACAAGCCCTTCACCCTGGCCGGTCGTACCTTCCAGTCGCGCCTGCTGGTCGGCACCGGCAAGTACCGTGACCTGGAAGAAACCCGCCTGGCCATCGAGGCCTCCGGTGCCGAGATCGTCACCGTGGCCGTGCGCCGGACCAACATCGGTCAGAACCCGGGCGAACCGAACCTGCTCGACGTGCTGCCACCCGATCGCTACACCATCCTGCCGAACACTGCGGGTTGCTATGACGCGGTCGAAGCCGTGCGCACCTGCCGCCTGGCCCGTGAACTGCTCGATGGCCACAACCTGGTCAAGCTCGAAGTGCTGGCCGACCAGAAGACCCTGTTCCCTAATGTGATCGAGACCCTCAAGGCCGCCGAAGTGCTGGTCAAGGACGGTTTCGATGTGATGGTCTACACCAGTGACGATCCGATCATTGCCCGTCAGCTGGGCGAAATCGGCTGTATCGCAGTGATGCCGCTGGCCGGTCTGATCGGTACGGGCCTGGGGATCTGCAACCCGTACAACCTGCAGATCATCCTCGAAGAATCGAAAGTACCTGTGTTGGTCGACGCTGGAGTCGGTACCGCATCGGACGCCACCATCGCCATGGAAATGGGTTGTGAGGCGGTGCTGATGAACTCGGCGATTGCTCACGCACAACAGCCGGTCATGATGGCCGAAGCCATGAAACACGCCATTGTCGCTGGCCGTCTGGCCTACCTGGCCGGGCGTATGCCGAAAAAACTCTATGCCAGCGCCTCGTCGCCGCTGGATGGTCTGATCAAGTAAGAGCCCCTGATGACTGAATCGCAAGAAACGCCGATCACCACCGAAGGCGAAGAGCGCCAACACCGCCGCATCAAGAGTTTCGTGATGCGTGCCGGGCGCATGACCGAAGGCCAGCAGCGTGGCCTGGACCAGGGTGGGCCGTTGTTCATCCTGCCCCTGGCCGAGAGCCCGGTGGACTACGACCAGGTCTTTGGCCGCTCGGCGCCGCGGACCCTGGAGATCGGTTTCGGCATGGGCCATTCCCTGCTGGAAATGGCTGCTGCCGCACCGGAGCAGGACTTCATCGGTGTCGAAGTGCACCGTCCGGGTGTCGGCGCGCTGCTCAACGGCGTGCTGACCCAGGGCCTGAAGAACCTGCGGGTGTATGACTGCGACGCCATTGAAGTGCTGAACAAGTGCGTGGCTGACAACAGCCTCGACCGGCTGATGCTGTTCTTCCCCGACCCATGGCACAAGAGCCGTCACCACAAGCGCCGCATCGTTCAGCCGGAATTCGCCGCGCTGGTGCGCAGCAAGCTCAAGGTGGGCGGCGTGTTCCATATGGCGACCGACTGGGAGCCCTATGCCGAATACATGCTGGAAGTGATGAACGTGGCCCCGGGTTATCGCAACCTGGCCGAAGACGGCAAGTGCGTAGAGCGCCCGGCCGAACGCCCGATCACCAAGTTCGAACGCCGCGGCGAGCGGCTTGGGCATGGGGTGTGGGATCTGAAGTTCGAGAAGCTGGCGTAAACCTTGCGGTCGATCGCCGGCAAGGCCGGCTCCCACAGGTGCTGTGATTGCCTGCAGTGTTAAATTGTCAGGAGATCTGTGTGGGAGCCGGCCTTGCCGGCGATGGGCTGCGAAGCAGCCCTGAAAGCGCCCTGATCTTCAGCGCCGATCAGCAACCACGCCAATCAACACCAGCACAATCAGCAACACCGGCGCCAACGCATAGTTGTTGAACTGCGCGAGCCCCTTCACTACCCACGGCGTGGCATAGATCAGCGCCGCACCGCTGCCGATCATCACCAACAGCGCCATGAATGGCACGCGCAAGGCGCCTGCAAGGCCGCCCAGGCGTTGTTCGACCCAGCCTTTGATGTCGGTGCCGAACAGCACCAGCAAACAGCCCACCAAGGCCAGGGAAATCTCCGACAGGTTGCTGCGACTCCAGCGGGAAACGGTCGAGAGCAGGTCGAGTACCAGGTCCATTCGCAATCCTTAGGTCAAGAAATACTGCAGCAGGTCGTTGAGGAACAACTGGCCACGCGCGGTAGCGACCAGTCGCGTCGGTTCGACCTGCAAAAGCCCTTTTTGTTCGGCTTCACGGCGCGCTGCCGCGAGCTGTTCCAGCGGCAAGCCGGTGCGCTGGCTGAACAGCTCGATCTCCACCCCTTGGGTCAGGCGCAGGGCGTTCATCAGGAACTCGAACGGCAGCTCATCCACCGGCAGCAGCTTCTCGCCGGCCTTGAAGGCCTTGGCCGGGTTCAGGTAGTCCTTGGGCAGGCGGGTCTTCCAGGTGCGCAGGATGCGCCCGTCGGGGTGGCTGAGCTTGCCGTGGGCGCCAGCGCCAATGCCGATGAAATCGCCAAAGCTCCAGTAGTTGAGGTTGTGGCGGGCGGCGCGGCCGGGCTGGGCGTAGGCCGAGACTTCGTACTGGGCGTAGCCGTGGCTGGCCAGTAGCGCCTGGCCGGCTTCCTGGATGTCCCAGAGGATGTCGTCTTCGGGCAGCAGCGGCGGCTGGTTCCAGAACACCGTGTTCGGCTCCAGGGTCAGCTGGTACCAGGACAGGTGCGTAGGGCTCAGCGCGATGGCCTGGCGCAGGTCGCCCAGGGCGTCGTCCAGCGACTGGTCGGGCAGGCCGTGCATCAGGTCGAGGTTGAAGTTGTCGAACCCGGCATTGCGCGCCATGTCGGCGGCGCGAATGGCCTCGTCACCGTTGTGGATGCGGCCCAGGGCTTCGAGCTTGGCCTGCTGGAAGCTCTGGATGCCGATCGACAGGCGATTGATGCCCAGCTGCCGGTAGGCTTTGAACTTCTCCTGCTCGAACGTTCCGGGGTTGGCTTCCAGGGTGATCTCGATGTCCCTGGCAAACGGGATGCGTTGCTCCACACCCACCAGCAAGCGGCCAAGGGCGCGGGCGCTGAACAGGCTCGGGGTGCCGCCGCCGAAGAAGATCGAGCTGATCGGGCGGCCATAAACGGCGCCCAGTTCCTGGTCCAGGTCGGCCAGCAAGGCATCGACGTAGGCTTCTTCAGGCAGCTCGGGGGTGGCGGCGTGGGAGTTGAAGTCGCAGTACGGGCATTTGCGCACGCACCAGGGGATATGGATGTACAGCGCCAGGGGCGGCAACTGCGTCAATGCCGCCCGCGGTGCTTGGGAAGAAAAGCCAGCCTCGCCCAAGTGCAGTGGCTGTGCCGGCGAACGCTTGGTCATGCCAGGCCCAGACGTTGACGCAACAGGCTCATGGCACGGGCACGGTGGCTGATCTGGTTCTTGTCGGCAGGGCTCAGCTCGGCACTGGAGCAATCGCGCTCCGGTACCCAGAACAGCGGGTCGTAGCCAAAGCCGTGTTCACCGCTGGCCTGGGTCAGGATGCGGCCGTGCCACAGCCCTTCGCAGAGAATCGGCAGTGGGTCGTCGGCATGGCGGACCAGGGCCAGGACGCAGACGAACTGGGCGCCGCGCTGTTCTTGCGGAACGTCCTTGAGCACATCGAGCAATTTGGCGTTGTTCGCTGCATCGCCTTTACCGTCGGCGTAACGTGCCGAATAGATGCCGGGCGCGCCGCCCAGGAAGTCCACGGCCAGGCCCGAGTCGTCGGCCAGCGCCGGCATGCCGGAAATGCGCGCGGCATTGCGCGCCTTGAGAATGGCGTTCTCGACGAACGACAGGCCGGTTTCTTCCGGCTCGACGCTGCTGAATTCGCCAATGGAACGCAGTTGCACGGTGTCACCGAGCATGGCCTGCAGTTCCTTGAGTTTGCCGGCGTTGTGGCTGGCCAATACGATTTGCTGAAAAGTCATCATTCGCCTGGGAAAAGCTCTTGGTTGAAGCTGATGGTTTCGGTCTTGCCGTTAACCCCAACGTTGATGGTGAAGGTACGGGTTTCCTGTTGCTCAACAGGGAACTGGGCGATGTAATAGATCGCGCCTTGTTCGGTGATCTGCTTGAACTTCAGCGGTACCGAGTTGCTGGTCAGGTCCTTGACGGTACCGTTGACCTGGGTGACCACCGGCTTGCCGGCCTTGATCACCGAGACGTTGATCACGCCCTGGTTCTTGCTGCGCACCAGTTCAGTCGCCTTGGCGGTCTCGGGCGTCAGAAAGGTGGAAATAAAGGTGCTGTAGTGCACGGTGGTATCGCCGAACACTTCTTTGCGCTCGCCCTTGATGGCATCGGCGGCAACCGCCGACAGGCTCAGGCAGGCAACCAGTAAACAGCTCAACAAGCGACCCATGATCGTTCTCCTCCGGTGTGCGGGTTAAACCGCGACCTTGTGTTCGGTAAGGCCGGGGCTGCTGACACGGTAAATGCCGATCTCACCTAGAAGATTAGGCCATAGCTTGCTCGCCCACCCGTGGCGGTGCAAATGGTCGACCGCCAGGCGGTCGAGGACCTGGGCGCGGCGTTCGCTGCACAGGGCCTCGAAGTCTTCAAAGGTGCAGAAGTGGATGTTCGGCGTGTTGTACCAGGTATACGGCATGAAGTCGGAAACCGGCATGCGGCCTTTGGTCGCCAGGTACCAGCGGCAACGCCAGTGACCGAAGTTGGGGAAGGTGATGATGCACTGGCGGCCGACGCGGAGCATTTCGTCGAGAATCCGGTCGGGGTACTCCACGGCCTGCAGGGCCTGGGTCATGACCACCACGTCGAAACTGTTGCTGGCGAAGTTGCCCAGGCCCTTGTCGAGGTCCTGCTCGATGACGTTGACGCCCTTGGCCACGCACTGGGCGATGTTGTCGGGGTCGATTTCCAGGCCGTAGCCGGCGACCTGCTTGTGGTCGCGCAGCGACGCCAGCAGTTCACCGGTACCGCAGCCGAGGTCGAGTACCCGGCTGCCGGCGGGGATCCAGTCTTGGATGATTTCCAGGTCGGCTCTCATAGGGTCCTCAGCAGACGATGCGGTTCATGTAGTTCGTGAAACCCGTGATGTAGCGCGGGGTCGGGATCAGGAAGGCATCGTGGCCATAGGGCGAGTCGATATCCAGGTAGCAGACGTTCTTGCGTGCGGCGATCAGGGCGTCGACGATCTCGCGCGAGCGCGCCGGGGAAAAGCGCCAATCGGTGGTGAACGACATCACGCAGTAGTCCGCCGTGACAGGGGCCAGGGTCGCCGCCAGGTCACCGCCGTGGCTGGCGGCCGGGTCGAAGTAGTCCAGCGCCTTGGTCATCAGCAGGTAGGTGTTGGCGTCGAAACGGCCGGAGAACTCCTCGCCTTGATAGCGCAGGTAGCTTTCGACCTGGAACTCGACGCTGTGGAAGTCGTAGTTGAGCTTGTCGCTTTTCAGCTCGCGGCCGAATTTCTCACCCATGGAGTCGTCGGACAGGTAGGTGATGTGCCCGACCATGCGCGCCAGCATCAGGCCGCGCTTGGGGATCACACCCTGGTCCTGGAACGAGCCGCCGTGGAATTCCGGGTCGGTGAGGATGGCCTGGCGCGCGACCTCGTTGAAAGCGATGTTCTGCGCCGAGAGCTTGGGTGCCGAGGCGATGTCCAGGCAGTGACGCACGCGATCCGGGTAAGTGATGGTCCACTGCAGCGCCTGCATGCCGCCCAGGCTGCCGCCAACCACCGCAGCCCATTGCTGGATGCCCAGGCGATCGGCCAGGCGCGCCTGGCTGTGCACCCAGTCTTCCACGGTCAGGACCGGGAAATCGGCGCCGTAGGGCTTGCCGGTGAGCGGGTTGATGCTGCTGGGGCCGGTGCTGCCGTTGCAGCCGCCGAGGTTGTTGAGGCTGACCACGAAGAAACGATTGGTATCGATCGGCTTGCCGGGGCCGATGCAGCTGTCCCACCAGCCCGGCTTGCGGTCGTCGGGGCTGTGGTAGCCGGCGGCATGGTGATGGCCGGACAGCGCATGACAGATCAGCACGGCGTTGCTGGCCTTGCTGTTGAGCGTGCCGTAGGTTTCGTAGATCAGTTCATAGGTGGCCAGCGAGCGACCGCAGGCCAGCGCCAGCGGCTCGCTGAACTGTGCCAGTTGCGGTGTTACCAGACCGACCGAATCTTCGGGAAAGACAGTGGACATCGACCCTGCTCACGCTTGAATGAGGCGTAAGTCTAAAGACCACCGGGGTGGGCGGCAAGCAATGTGCCAAGGCTTGAAAAACATCGCTGGCAAGCCAGCTCCCACAGGTTGTTGAGAACCTTGTGGGAGCTGGCTTGCCAGCGATAGGGGCGCTGCGGTTACCGATCAGACCAGCAGACGCAGAATCTCCGGCATCCCGCTCATCGCCGCCAGGTTGTTGATCACCAGCATGTCGATCAGTTTGAGCGCCATGAACGCCAGGATCGGCGAGATATCCAGGCCGCCCAGGTTCGGCAGGATACGGCGGAACGGCGCGAGGAACGGATCGCAGATCTGGTTGATCAGCTCGGCGCCCGGGTTATGGCTGCCCGGCGCGACCCACGAGAGGATCACGCTGATGATCAGGGCGAAGAAGAAAATCTTCAAAAACAGCGAGGTCACGCCAATGATCGACCAGACCAGCAGTTGCAGCGGGTTGCCAGTGGTGCCGTAGGCCAGCAGCAGGGTCAGGCCCATCACCAGCAGTTGGATGATGATCGCCAGCAGCAGCGACGACATGTCCAGGCCGAACAGGCTCGGGATCACCCGGCGCATAGGCTTGAGCAGCGGTTGGGTGGCGCGTACGGCGAACTGGCTGAGCGGGTTGTAGAAGTCCGCGCGCACCAGTTGCAGGACAAAGCGCAGGACCACGATCAGCAGGTACAGGCTGCCGAGGGTCTGCAGCACATAGATTGCAGCGGTGTTCAATCCGATCATCTTCGGCTCCTTAGTTGCCCAGTTGTTCGGCCATTTCGGCCGAGCGGTGCGCAGCGGCACCCAGCGCCTGTTCCACCAGCGCTTCGAATCCATTGGCCTGGAACGACTTGATCGCCGCTTCCGTGGTGCCGGCCGGCGAGGTTACCCGGCGGCGCAGTTCGGCGGCGTCGACATCGCTGTTGACGGCCATGTGTGCCGCGCCCAGGGCGGTTTGCAGGGTCAGCTTGGCGGCGGTTTCCCGTGGCAGGCCGAGTTTTTCGCCGGCGGCGGTCATGGCCTCGATCAGCAGGAAGAAGTACGCCGGGCCACTGCCGGACACGGCAGTCACCGCATCGAGCTGTTGTTCGGTGTCCAGCCACAGGGCGATGCCCACGGCCGACAGCAGTTGCTCGGCCTGCTGGCGCTGGGCCGGCGAAACCTGGGCGGTGGCAAACAGGCCGCTGACGCCTTGGCGCAGCAGCGCCGGGGTGTTGGGCATGCAACGCACGATCGGTTGGGTGCCGAGCCAGTTGTTCATGCTCGCGCAGGTGATCCCGGCGGCAATCGAGACCACCAGCTGCTCGGGCTTGAGGCTGAGTTTGAGGGCTTCGCACACGGCTTTCATCGCCTGTGGCTTGACCGCCAGGACCACCACATCGGCACCTTCGATGGCCTGGGCGTTGTCAGCGAACATCTCGATGCCGTGCTCGGCATGGATTTTCGCCCGCTGCTCGGCGCCCGGATCGCTGGCGCGGATCTGCGAAGCTTCCAGGCCCTGGGCACGCAGGCCGCCGATCAGGCTGGCAGCCATGTTGCCGGCGCCGATAAAGGCAATACGAGTCTTGCTCATGTCAGGTCCTTGATAGGGAAATAGGGAAAAAGCATGGGTCAGGGCTGGCCGTAGTCGCGGGCACCGAACAGCGCGGTGCCGATACGCACCCAGGTCGCGCCCTGGGCAATCGCGGCTTCCAGGTCATGGCTCATGCCCATGGACAGGGTGTCGAGTTCCAGGCCAAGGCTCGCCTGCAACTGGCGAACCCGGGCGAAGGCAGCTAGTTGCGCGGTCTCGTCGTCGGTTGGCTCGGGAATCGCCATCAACCCGCGCAGGCGCAGGCGTGGCAGCGCGGCAATGGCGCTGGCCAGGGCCGGCAGCTCCTCGGGAGTGCAGCCGGACTTGCTCGCTTCGCCACTGACGTTGACCTGCAGGCAGATGTTCAGCGCTGCAAGGTGCTCGGGGCGTTGCTCGGACAGGCGTTGGGCGATTTTCAGGCGGTCCACGGAATGTACCCAGTCAAAGTGCTCGGCAATTGCACGAGTCTTGTTCGACTGAATGGGGCCGATGAAGTGCCAGGTCAAGGGCAGGTCGGTCAATTCGCCCTGTTTGTTCAGGGCTTCCTGCAGGTAGTTCTCACCGACATCGCGGACCCCGGCGGCGAAGGCTTCGCGCACGGCAGCGGCGGGTTTGGTCTTGCTCACGGCCAGCAGCTGGACGGCCGAAGGCTCGCGCCCGGCGGCCAGCGCGGCGGCACGGATACGTGCGGCGAGCGTGGAAAGGTTGTCTGCTATGGTGGACATTGATCGATGCCAGCGGCTCTTTGGGTCTGCGGCATTCTACCTGCTTGGCGGCCTTTGGGGAGTCTCATGGATGTGACTGAACTGCTGGCGCTGGCAGTGCGGGCCGGTGCTTCCGACCTGCACCTGGCGGCGGGCGAGGTGCCGGCGCTGCGTCTTGAGGGGCGTTTGCGGCCGATGGAGCTGGCGCTGCTGACGCCGGACCACATGGCTGAAATGCTCGGTCAGATCATGTCCGAGGCGCAGCAAAAGGATTTTGAAACACATCTGGATATCGACTTTGCCTTTGCCGTGCCAGCATTGGCGCGCTTTCGGGTCAATGCATTCCAGCAACTGCACGGTGCCGCTGCGGTGCTGCGGGTGATTCCGGCGCAGGTCAGCAGCCTGGCTGACCTCGGTCTCGGGGATGTATTTCGGCAGATTGCCGAGCTGTCGGGCGGGCTGGTGCTGGTCACCGGGCCCACCGGCTCGGGCAAATCAACTACCCTGGCGGCCCTGGTCGATCACCTGAGCCGCGAGCGGCCGCTGCATATAGTCACCCTCGAGGACCCCATCGAGTTTATCCACAGCTCGCAGCGCAGCCGGATCAGCCAGCGCGAGATCGGCCGGCACAGCCATGGCTTCGCCCAGGCCTTGCGTGCCGCGTTACGCCAGGACCCGGATGTGATCATGCTCGGTGAGCTACGCGACCCGCAGACCATTCGCCTGGCCCTGACTGCGGCGGAAACCGGGCATCTGGTGCTGGCCACGGTGCATACCGGCTCGGCGGCGAAAACCATCGATCGCCTGGTGGATGTATTTGCCGCCGAAGAGAAGCAACTGGTGCGCGCGATGCTGGCGGAGTCGCTGCAGGCGGTGGTGTCGCAGGTGTTGGTCGAGCGTGTTGGTGGCGGGCGGGTGGCGGCCCACGAGATCCTGCTGGCGACGCCTGCGGTGCGCAACCTGGTCCGAGAGGGCAAGGTGGCGCAGTTGTATTCGGCGCTACAGACAGGCGGGGCGCAGGGTATGCAGACCCTGGACGGTTGCCTGCAGGGCCTGGTGCGGCGAGGGCTGGTCAGCCCAGATAGCGCCCGTGAGCGGGCGCCGGGGCGATTCTAGCGCTTGGCCAGGGCCAGTTGCTGGCTTTTTGGCAATACGCGTTTGGCAACAACGTAACGGCTTTTCCAGTACGGCTTGTCAAGGGTGTCGATGCTGACCCGCTTGCCGGTGCGCGGCGCATGGATGAAGCGGTCGTTGCCCAGGTAAATGGCCACATGGTTGACCCGGCGGCTCTTGATGTTGAAGAAGATCAGGTCGCCGGGCTTGAGGTCGTTGCGATCGACCTTGATGCCGTGGCCGCTGGCCATGGCGTTGGACGTGCGTGGCAGGTCGACTTCATCGATGTCGTTGAAGGCGTACTTGACCAGGCCGCTGCAGTCAAAGCCCTTGCTTGGGCTGCTGCCGCCCCAGCGGTACGGGGTGCCGAGCACGTTGACCGCACGGCTGAGCACATCGCTGCTCTGCTGTGGCGACATGGCAGCGGCGACCGGCAGCGGCCTGCTCGAACGGGCACTGCGCTTGGAGCTGTGCTGGACTTGGTTGCTGCTGACGTTCTTGTGTGGACGCACAGCAGTGGAATTGGAGGTGTACCCGGAGAAACCGTTGGGTAACCGTTGCTCACGATTGGTGGCGTGGGCAGCCAGTGGCAATAATAGGCAGATGGTCAGCCATGTCTTGAAAAAAGGACGCATAGGCAGGGCTCTAGGTGGGTTGGCGCGCAACTTTATAACAGCTTTTTGATCAAATTTTGATCCGTTGGTCGATTCCGGGCTGCGCCAGAAACCGGCAAAAGCGGCGATTGGCCTGCATTGGAAAGGCGCGGGCCAGACAGGATAGGGGTTTGCGGCGGGAGGGATGGCAAATGACCACACGTCGGGTTGCCACAGAAAAGTCACATTTTTCTTTAGAAAATTTATCGATAACCCACAGGGGCTATGAATGAACAGTTATCAACAGGGCGGTCCGTTACACGACACTCACAGCAAAGTGATCGGCTATCTGCTGTGGATTTTCGGCTTCACCGGGGCGCACCGCTTCTACTACGGCAAGCCAGTCACCGGTACCCTCTGGTTCTGCACCCTGGGCCTGCTCGGCATCGGCTGGTTGATCGACCTGTTCCTGATTCCGGCAATGGACCGCGAGGCTGACCTGCGCTTTCAGCCTGGTCCTCTGGACTACAGCCTGGCGTGGATCCTGCTGACCTTCCTGGGGATATTTGGCGTGCACCGCATGTACCAGGGCAAGTGGATTACTGGCCTGATCTACCTGTGCACCGGCGGGCTGTTTCTGGTCGGGGTGCTGTATGACTTCTGGACGCTCAATACCCAGGTGTCACTGGCCAACGCCCAGCGGCGTTAAAGCCTGAGGCCTTGTCGCAGCGCTCTGCGACAAGGCCTTGGGGCGGGGTTACTGGCGGGTCTGGCGCTGTTGCAGCAGCAGGTTGCTGAAGCCGCTGCCGGCCAGTTGCTTCTGCGCCACGGTCAGCTGTTCACGGTTGCTGAACGGGCCGACCAGCACGCGGTACCAGGTTTCTTCCTTCACCGTACCGGACTCCACCTTGACCGCCTGGCCGAGCAGGATGATCTGCGCGCGGACCTTGTCGGCATCGGCCTGCTTGCGGAACGAACCGGCCTGCAGGAAGAACTGGGTGGTGGCCGCCGGCTTGATCACCGGTGGTGCTGGCGGTGGCGTCTGCCCCATCAGCGCTGCCTGGGCGCGGGCGGTGTCGATCTTCGCCGCTTCCGCCGGGGTGACCGGAGGTTGCGCCGGCACCGGCGGGGTTTTCTCCGGTACCGCTTCAGGCGGCACGATCACTTCCGATTCCGGCAGCAGGGTATAGAAGTCGTACTTCGGCTTCACCGGCTGCTGCGGGCTGGGTGCGGTCTTGTTGGCTTCGGCGACCTTCTCGGCCTTCTGTTGCTCGGGCTTGGTACGCTTGACCTCGCCGTTGCCCGGCTCGAGCTTCATCAGGAAAACGACAAAGGCGCCCACCGACAGGCCGATTGCCAGCCACAGCCAGCCCGGGATCGGTTGCTTGGCAGGTGCCTGATAGCGGCTGGCGCCGCGCTTGGGTGCAGGTTTTTTCTTGGCAGCCAACTTACATGCGCTCCAGGGTTTCCAGGCCGAGCAGTTCCAGACCTTGCTTGAGGGTACGACCGGTCAGGGCCGCCAGACGCAGGCGGCTCTGCTGCTGTTCAGGGGTGTCGGCGCCGAGGATCGGGCAGTTCTCGTAGAAGCTGGAGAACAGGCCAGCAACGTCGTACAGGTAGGCGCACAGCACGTGCGGGGTACCTTTTTCGGCAACGTTGTTGAGGATCTCGCCGAACTGCGCCAGGCGTGCAGCCAGGTCCTGCTCCTGTGGCGCTTGCAGGATGATCTGGCCGTCGACTTCGTCGAAGCTCTTGCCCAGCTTGCGGAACACACCGGCAACGCGGGTGTAGGCGTACAGCAGGTAAGGCGCGGTGTTGCCTTCGAAATTGAGCATCAGTTCGAAGTTGAAGCTGTAGTCGCTGGTGCGGTGCTTGGACAGGTCGGCGTACTTCACCGCGCCAATCCCGACGACTTCGCCAATGGCGCGCAGGTCGGCCTCGGGCAGCTCAGGGTTTTTCTCCTTGACCAGGGCGTAGGCACGTTCCTTGGCTTCGGTGAGCAGGTCGATCAGCTTCACCGTGCCGCCGTCGCGGGTCTTGAACGGACGGCCGTCGGCGCCGTTCATGGTGCCAAAGCCCATGTGTTCCATGTGCATCGGGTGGCCGACGAAACCGGCGCGGCGGGCCACTTCGAACACCTGGTTGAAGTGCAGGGCCTGGCGCTGGTCGACGAAGTACAGGGCGCGGTCAGCCTTGAGTACGTTGCTGCGGTAGCGCACGGCAGCGAGGTCGGTGGTGGCATACAGGTAGCCGCCGTCGGCTTTCTGCACGATGACCGGCAATGGCTCGCCTTCGGCGGTCTTGAACTCTTCAAGGAACACGCACTGGGCGCCCTTGCTTTCGACCAGCAGGCCCTTGGCCTTGAGGTCGTTGACGACATTGGCCAGGTCATCGTTGTAGGCGCTTTCGCCCATGACGTCAGCCATGGTCAGTTTGACGTTGAGCAGCTCGTAGGTCTTCTGGCAGTGCGACAGCGAGATGTCCTTGAAGCGAGTCCACAGCTTCAGGCATTCCGGGTCGCCGGCTTGCAGCTTGACCACCAGGCCACGGGCACGGTCGGCGAACTCTTCGGATTCGTCGAAGCGCTTTTTCGCCGCGCGGTAGAAGTTTTCCAGGTCCGACAGCTCGTCGCTGGTGATCGGGTTTTCCTGCAGATAGGCCATCAGCATGCCGAACTGGGTGCCCCAGTCGCCAACGTGGTTCTGACGGATCACGTCATCGCCGAGGAACTCCAGCACGCGCGACACGGCGTCACCGATGATGGTCGAGCGCAGGTGGCCGACGTGCATCTCCTTGGCCAGGTTCGGTGCCGACAGGTCGACTACCACCTTCTGCTGCGGGCCGGCTTTCTTCACGCCAAGCTTGGCGTCGGCCAGGGCAGCATCCAGGCGCGAAGCCAGGGCCTGGGTGTTCTGGAAGAAGTTGAGGAAGCCTGGGCCGGCAATCTCGACCTTGCTGACCTGCTCGTCGGCAGGCAGCGCGGCGATGAGCTTCTCGGCCAGGTCGCGCGGCTTCATGCCGGCCGGCTTGGCCAGCATCATCGCGATGTTGCTGGCGAAGTCGCCGTGGGTCTTGTCCCGGGCGTTCTCCACCTGGATCGCCGGCGTCAGCCCTTCAGGCAGCACACCGTCGGTGACGAGTTGGGTGAGGGCTTGCTGGATCAGCTGGCGAATGGTGTCTTTCATGGGCTTCTCTTTCGACCGCAAGCGCGGCGGCGCTTCGATGCGCAGGTGGAAAAACTGGACATTATCCGTTGCCGGGGCGAGGTTGCCAACCTTTGGGGCGTTCTGTTCGGCCCTCATCGCTGGCAAGCCAGCTCCCACAGGAGTCTCTGGGGATTTTCAATTGTGCAGTCACTGTAGACATTGTGGGAGCTGGCTTGCCAGCGATGGGGCCATCTCTGTCAGTACAAATCCACCGGATCGACATCCAGCGACCAACGCACCTGCCGCCCGGACGGCATCTGCTCCAACACTAGCAACCAGGCGCTGATCAGTCGATGCAAAGGTGCCCGGGCATTGGCCTGGAGCAACAATTGCGCACGAAACCGCCCGGCACGGCGCTCCATGGGTGCCGGTACCGGGCCGAGCAGCTCGATACCGTGCAAGTTCTGTTCGGCCAGCAACTGCTCGGCGGCGCTGCAGGCTTCATCGAGAAAACCCTCGGCTTGCCCTGGCTTGTGCGCTTCAGCGCGCAGCAGGGCCAGGTGCGCGAAAGGCGGCAAACCGGCGGCGCGGCGCTCGCTCAAGGCCTGTTCGGCAAAGGCGAAGTAGCCTTGTTCGGTCAGTTGCACCAACAAAGGATGGTCGGCCAGGTGGGTCTGGATGATCACCTTGCCCGGCTCTTCGGCGCGCCCGGCCCGGCCGGCGACCTGGACGATCATCTGCGCCATGCGCTCGCTGGCGCGAAAATCGCCGGAGAACAGTCCGCCGTCGGCATCGAGGATCGACACCAGGGTCACCCGCGGAAAGTGATGCCCCTTGGCGAGCATCTGGGTGCCGACCAGGATGCACGGCTGGCCGCGCTGGATGGTGGCGAACAACTGGTTCATCGCATCCTTGCGCGAGGTGCTGTCGCGGTCAACGCGCAGTACCGGGTAATCCGGAAAGAGAATGCTCAGGCGCTCTTCGGCGCGCTCGGTACCGGCGCCGACCGGGCGCAGGTCGACCTTGTTGCACTGCGGGCACTGGCGCGGCACCCGCTCGTCATAGCCGCAGTGGTGGCAGCGCAGCTCGTTGGAGCGCTGGTGCACGGTCATCCGTGCATCGCAGCGCGGGCATTCGGACATCCAGCCGCAGTCATGGCACAGCAGTGTCGGGGCAAAGCCGCGGCGGTTGAGGAACACCAGTACTTGCTGGCCGGCAGCCAGGGTCTGGCCAATGGCTTGCTGCATCGGACCGCTGATGCCGCTGTCCAGCGGCCGGCTTTTTACATCCAGGCGCAAGAAGCGTGGCTGCTGGGCGCCGCCAGCGCGCTGGTGCAGGTGCAGCAGGCCGTAGCGGCCGCTGTGGGCGTTGTGCAGGCTCTCCAGCGAAGGCGTGGCCGAGCCCAGCAGGATCGGGATGTTCTCCTGGCGCGCGCGTACCAGCGCCAGGTCGCGGGCGTGGTAGCGCAGGCCTTCCTGCTGTTTGTACGAGCCGTCGTGCTCTTCATCGATGATGATCAGCCCCGGGTTTTTCATCGGTGTGAACAGTGCCGAACGGGTGCCGATGATGATGTCGGCTTCACCGTCACGGGCGGCCAGCCAGGCATCCAGGCGCTCGCGGTCGTTGACCGCCGAGTGCAGCAAGGCGATGCGCGCGTTGAAACGCTGCTCGAAGCGCGCCAGGGTTTGCGGCCCGAGGTTGATCTCCGGGATCAGGATCAGCGCTTGCTTGCCGGCTTCCAGGGTTTCGCGGATCAACTGCAGGTAGACCTCGGTCTTGCCGCTGCCGGTGACCCCGGCCAATAAAAAGGCATGAAAGCTGTCAAAGCCCGAACGCACGGCGTTGAAGGCAGCGCGCTGCTCGTCGTTCAGTGGCAGCTCCGGCTGCGCCAGCCAGTGTTCGTGACGCTCCTGGGGCAGGTGGCGGCGTACTTCAACCTGAACCAGCTCCTTGGCCAGCAGCAGGTCGAGGCTGTCCTTGCTCAGCATCAGTTTGCTCAGCAGTGTGTGGGCCACGCCGTGGGGGTGCTGCGCCAGGGTCGCCAGGGCTTCGCGTTGCCGTGGCGCGCGGGTGATGCGCGGGTCGTCCAGGCGTGCCCCCGGGGCCACTTGCCAGAATCGCTCCTGGCGCGCCTCGGCCGGCTCGCCCTGGCGCAGCAGCACCGGCAGCGCCCAGCTAAGGGTGTCGCCGAGGCTGTGCTGATAATACTGCGCGGTCCACAGGCACAACTTGAACAGTGCCGGCGGCAGTGGCGACACCGGGTCGAGCAGGGCAATGGCCGGCTTCAGCTTGTCGGCCGGTACCTCGCTGGTTTCGCTGATTTCGATGAGGATGCCGATCATCTCGCGTCGACCGAACGGTACGCGAATACGCATGCCCGGGGTCAGTGCCTGGCGCGCCATGCTCGCCGGTGCCCTGTAGTCGAACAGCCGCCGCAGGGGCGAGGGCAGGGCAAGGCGTAGAATGACGTCGGACACGCGAAAGGTTCTCTGCAGGGGAATTCCAGGGTCCGGCGAGCCTAGCAGACGACCGCCGGTGTAAGCGACAACTTGCGTTGGCTGTTTGCTCTGGTATTATTCCGACCCTATTTTGCGTGCGGTATTCAACAATGGTGTTGAGTGGCGGCACGTCAGCACTGAGGAAACACCATGAAAGCCGATATCCATCCGGTATACGAAGCTGTAGAAGTTACCTGCAGCTGCGGTAACAAATTCGAAACTCGTTCGACTCTGGCCAAGGCCCTGCCGATCGACGTTTGCAACCTCTGCCACCCGTTCTACACCGGTAAGCAGAAGGTCCTGGACACCGGCGGCCGCGTACAGAAGTTCGCCGATCGCTTCGGCATGTTCGGTGCCAAGAAGTAAGATTGCGCGAAGCTGGCCCCATGGGTTTGGCATTGCTGCTGAAAAAGGCGTCCCTCGCGGGCGCCTTTTTTATGGGCGCGATTTGGCAGTTGCCGGCCCTGGCGTTCTGCACGGCACCCGTCGATGCGCAGGTCGTCAGCGTGCGTCAGGTGGTCGACGGCGATACCTTGCGTCTGAATGATGGTCGCAGCGTTCGCTTGATCGGCATCAATGCACCGGAAATCGGTCGCAAGGGTCGCACCAGTGAAGCCTTCGCCGAGGCCGCACGCCAACGCTTGCAGGCCCTGGTCAAGGCCAGTGGCGGCCAGGTTGGCCTGGTTCCCGGGGTCGAGGCGCGGGACAAATACGGCCGCACTCTGGCGCATGTCTACGGCCGCTCTGGCGACAATTTCGAAGCACAACTGCTCAGTGAAGGCCTTGGCTACCGGGTTGCGGTGGCGCCAAACGTCTCACTGACAGTCTGCCAGGAGCAGGCCGAGCGCGCCGCTCGTCAGGCCGGCAAGGGCCTGTGGCGGCAATCGCCACAGACCCCGGCAAGCGAGTTGCGCCAGTCTGGCTTTGCACTGATAAGTGGAAAGGTGATGGATATCGAGCGCAATCGCGGTGGTATCTGGATCGAAATTGACGATTCTCTGGTGCTCCAGGTGCCGGCGCGCCTGCAGCGCAATTTCCCCTCTTCCTTCTTTACTGATCTGAAAGGTCGGCACATCGAAGCCCGCGGTTGGGTGCTGGATCGTTCCCGCAAAGGTGGTCTGAAGCCTGGTCAGCAGCGCTGGTTGCTACCGCTGACCGATCCTTCGATGCTGGAAAGGGTCGAAAGATAAAAAATTGTCTACATTTTTAATTTCGATTGTACACATCGAAACCCTTGCAGACTGCGGCTCTTGGCGGAAAGTCGTAGGTTAAAGGCCTTGACACAAGTGACCGACCAGTCTTGTCGGCCCTTTGCTCTTTGCGTATCCTCGGCGGTCCGTCAGAACAGTAAATAGCGGAATGCCCACCATGTCAGATCTGAAAACCGCCGCTCTCGAATATCATGCTCAGCCTCGTCCGGGGAAACTGAGCGTCGAGCTCACCAAACCTACCGCGACTGCTCGCGACCTGGCGCTGGCCTATAGCCCAGGCGTTGCTGAGCCGGTACGCGAAATTGCTCGCGATGCAGAGCTGGCGTACAAGTACACCGGCAAGGGCAATCTGGTAGCAGTCATTTCCGACGGCACCGCCATCCTCGGCCTGGGTAACCTCGGCCCACTGGCGTCCAAGCCGGTCATGGAAGGCAAGGGCGTTCTGTTCAAGCGTTTCGCCGGTATCGACGTGTTCGACATCGAAGTCGACTCCGAGAGCCCGCAGGCCTTCATCGACACCGTCAAGCGCATTTCCATCACCTTCGGCGGCATCAACCTCGAAGACATCAAGGCGCCAGAGTGCTTTGAAATCGAGCGCGCGCTGATCGAACAGTGCGACATCCCGGTATTCCACGATGACCAGCACGGCACCGCGATCGTTACCGCCGCCGGCATGATCAACGCCCTGGAAATCGCTGGCAAAAACCTGGCCGACGCCAAGATCGTCTGCCTGGGCGCCGGTGCTGCCGCCATCTCCTGCATGAAACTGCTGGTGAGCATGGGCGCACAGATCGAGAACATCTTCATGGTTGACCGTACTGGCGTGATCCACGCTGGCCGTGACGACCTGAACCAGTACAAGGCAGTGTTCGCCCACGCTACCGACAAGCGCACCCTGGCTGATGCCCTGCAAGGCGCTGACGTGTTCGTCGGCCTGTCCGGTCCGAACCTGCTGAGCGCTGAAGGCCTGAAGTCGATGGCGCCGAACCCGATCGTGTTCGCCTGCTCCAACCCTGACCCAGAGATCTCCCCGGAGCTGGCTCACGCCACCCGTGATGACGTGATCATGGCCACCGGTCGTTCCGACTACCCGAACCAGGTCAACAACGTACTGGGCTTCCCGTTCATTTTCCGCGGTGCCCTGGACGTTCGCGCCAAGCGCATCAACGAAGAAATGAAGATCGCCGCCGCCAACGCCCTGAAAGACCTGGCCAAGCTGCCAGTGCCGAAGGAAGTTTGCGCAGCCTACGGCGTCGACGCCCTGGAATTTGGCCGTGAGTACATCATTCCGAAGCCAATGGATGCCCGTCTGATCACCGTCGTTTCCGATGCCGTGGCCAAGGCCGCAATCGAGACTGGCGTAGCGACCCTGCCGTATCCGAAGAACTACCCGCTGAAAAGCGTGGATGACGTGTTCAACGGCTAAGCTGTTGTAGCGTTGTAACCAAAAGCCCCGGCTCGCGAGAGTCGGGGCTTTTTTGTGGGGGATCGTCTGTGGGTGGGTGTTGGCGTCATCGCTGGCAAGGCCAGCTCCCACAGGTTCAGCGTATGCAGCGCGATTGTGGGAGCCGGCGTTGCCGGCGATGGGCTGGCGAAGCAGCCCCATTGGCCATCAGAACAGGTCGATCGGTGCCGCTTCGTCCGCTGGCAGCGGGCTGCCTGGCGCACTGCCGTTGCCCAGCTCATTGACCGACGGTGGCGTATCTTCGGCCTTGAACAGTTCGAAGTAGGCATTCGGTGTACCCGGTGCCGCTGCCCGGCCACTGACCGGGTCGACGCGCAGGCTGAGGATGCCTTCCGGCTCGGCCGGGGCATGGTTGGGTTTGTCCTTGAGCGCGGCGCCCATGTAGCTCATCCAGATCGGCAGCGCCACCGTGCCGCCATACTCGCGGCGGCCAAGGGTTTCCGGCTGGTCGAAACCAGTCCACACCGTGGTTACGTAATCGGCGTTGTAGCCGGAGAACCAGGCGTCCTTGGACTCGTTGGTGGTGCCGGTCTTGCCGGCCAGGTCAGTACGGCCCAGGGCCAGGGCGCGGCGCCCGGTGCCGCGCTTGATCACGTCCTGGAGCATGCTGGTGAGGATGTAGCTGGTGCGACCGTCGATGATGCGCTCGGCCACGGCCGGCGGTTGAGCGATGGCAGCAGGTTCGTTGCTGGTGACGGTACTTAGGCCTTCACCTGGCAGTTGGGTGCTGATTGCCTGCTCTGGTGCGGCGATGCCGGCTTCGACCTGCTCGGCTTGCGGCACACGTGGCGGGTTGGCGGTGAACAGGGTCTCGCCGTTGCGGCTTTCGATGCGCTCGATCAGGTACGGGCTGATCTTGTAGCCGCCGTTGGCAAAGGAGCTCCAGCCGGTGGCGATTTCCATCGGCGTCAGGGTTGCGGTGCCCAGGGCCAGGGACAGGTTGGGCGGCAGGTCCTGCTTGTTGAAGCCGAACTTGCTGATGTAGTCGATGGTCGAGCTGACACCCATGGCCTGCAGCAGGCGGATCGATACCAGGTTGCGCGACTTGTACAGCGCCTCGCGCATGCGGATCGGGCCGAGGAAGGTGTTGGTGTCGTTCTTCGGCCGCCAGACCTTGTCCAGGTACTCGTCGACGAACACGATCGGCGCGTCGTTGACCAGGCTGGCGGCGGTGTAGCCGTTGTCCAGCGCGGCGCTGTACACGAATGGCTTGAAGCTCGAACCTGGTTGGCGCTTGGCCTGCATGGCGCGGTTGTAGTTGCTCTGTTCGAACGAGAAACCGCCGACCAGGGCGCGGATCGCGCCGCTGTTCGGGTCCAGCGATACCAGTGCGCTCTGCGCCCCTGGCACCTGGCTGAACTTGAGGCTGCCGTCGTCCAGGCGCTGTACGCGAATCAGGTCACCGACCTGGGCAACGTCCGAGGGTTGCTGCGGCGCACGGCCCTGGCTGTTGGTGTTGAGGAACGGGCGGGCCCACTTCATGGTGTCCCAGGCTACGCTCTCCTGATTGCCGGCGCGGGTCAGCACCTGCAGGCCGGCTTTGCTGACTTCGGTGACGATCACCGGTTCCAGGCCGCCCAGCGGGCGTTGCTTGCTCAGTTCCTGCACCCAAGCGTCGCGGGTCTTGCCCGGGAAGCGCGACTCGGGGCCACGGTAACCATGGCGCTCGTCGTAGGCCGTCAGGCCGTTGAGTACGGCTTTGTTGGCGATTTCCTGCAGGTCGCTCGGCACCGTGGTGGTGACGCGGAAGCCTTCGGTGTAGGCATCGCTGCCGTAGCGGCCGACCATTTCAGCGCGGGCCATTTCGGCGATGTAAGGGGCGTTAACTTCTGGAGTCGGTACGTGGTAGCTGGCGTTGATCGGCTCGGCCAGGGCCGCCTGGTAGCTGGCTTCGTCGATCTTGCCGAGCTTGTACATGCGCCCCAGGATCCAGTCGCGGCGCTCTTTGGCGCGCACCGGGTTGGCCAGCGGGTTGAAGCGCGACGGTGCTTTCGGCAGGCCGGCGATCATCGCCATCTGCGCCAGGCTCACATCGCGGATCGATTTGCCGTAGTACACCTGCGCTGCGGCCTCGATGCCGTAGGCGCGGTTGCCCAGGTAAATCTTGTTGACGTACAGCTCGAGGATCTCGTCCTTGGTCAGTTCGCGTTCGATCTGCAGGGCCAGGAGAATCTCGTTGGTCTTGCGCGAGAAGCTGCGTTCGCTGCTGAGGAAGAAGTTCTTCGCCACCTGCATGGTGATGGTGCTGCCGCCGGTCTGGATATGCCCGGACTTGAGCAATTGTGTTGCAGCACGCATCAGGCTGCTGGGGTCGACGCCGTAGTGATTGGCGAAATTGTCGTCTTCGGCCGACAGCAAAGCCTGGATGAAATGCGGCGGAATGTCGGCGAAACGGATGGGCGAGCGGCGCATTTCGCCGAACTCGGCGATCAGCTTGCCGTCGCTGCTGTAGACCCGCAAAGGGATCTGCAACTGGATGCTTCTGAGGGCCTCTACCGAGGGCAAGCTGGGGCTAAGATACAGAAATGCGCCGCTCAGACCGAGCACGAGCGCGCAGATGACTGCGACGAAAGACCACCAGAAGAACTTCAGCAGGCGTATCAAGGCTTTTGGGCGTCCAGATAGAAGAATGGGTTGCGCGCGGGGCCAGCGGACAAAGGATAAACGCTGGGCATTATAAGCATTTTTCAACTCGCCGCGTTACGCGCGCGGCTGTCGTCAGCAAGGAAAAAACCAATGCTTGGACGCTTCGGCATGGATGCCGGTTCACTCCTGGGGATAGAAATTGCCCCGCCGTCTATCCGACTGGTGCAGTTGCACCGACGCAAAGGCGCCTGGCACGTGCGGGCCTGGGCGCTTGAGCCGCTGCCTGCAGGGGCCATGCTGGACGGCTGGATTGCCGACCCCGAAGTGGTCGGCCAGGCCTTGAAACGCGCGCTGCAGCGCAGTGGTAGCCGCTGTCGGCAGGCCGCTGTGGCATTGCCGGCCACGCGGGCCATCAGCAAATTGATGACGCTGCCGACAGGCCTGAGCGATGCCGAAGTCGCTGCACAGGTGCGCGGTGCCGCCGAGCAGTTCATCCCCTTTGACCTTGAAGACACCGCTCTGGATTACCGGGTGCTGGAGCCGCCTGCCGGCGATGCTGTGAGCGTGCAGGTGGCTGTTGCGGCCTGCCATCGCGGGTTGCTGGATGTGCTGGAGGGCACCTTTGAAGTCGCAGGGCTGAGCGCCAGGGTGCTGGAGGTTGATAGCCATGCATTGCAGCGTGCGACCACTGACGATGCGGCAACGCTGCAGATCGACGCCGATCTTTCCCACGAGGCATCGAGCCTGACCGTTGCCTGCGGCCTGGCCATGCGGGGTGTGCGGCTAAACCTGTTGCCATGGCGCGAGCGCCGCCATCAACTGCGTATTCGAAGGTTTCAGGCAGGCTGTGCCGGTGTTGTGCTGCTGGCGGCTGTTGCCACCGGGGTTGTTGATTACCATTTTCGGGGCGTGTTGCAGGAACAGGCGTTGAGTCAGGCCGCGCTCAAACAGGGCGGTGGGCAGCGGGAGCCTGAGGCCTTGTTGCATGAACTGCGTCAGTTGGAGGGCTTGCAGGCCGGTCGCTATTTCGCCGTGGATTTGCTCGAGCAGGTCGAGCGGGCCATGCCCGACGGACTGTACCTCACCGCCCTGAGCCAGGAGCCGACTGCGCTAAGGCTTGCCGGGATGGCTCAGTCGGCTTCAGCGGTTGCGCAGCTGGCAGACAGCCTTTCGTCTTCACCCTTGATCAGTTCTGCCGAATTACAGCAGTTGAGTGCAGTCGAGGAAGGCCATGCGTTCGAGCTGGTCGCAGCCCTGAAGGTTGCGCCTTGAGCTTCTGGGGTCGGGTAGCACGGTGCGTCTGGCCTGTGCAGGTTGTGATGCTGACAGGGTTGCTGGCACTGCTGGCGGGCTTGGCTTACACCCTGCATTTGCGGCCGTTGATGACGCAGGCAGCCGAAGTGGCCGATCAATCGCCGCGCGAGGGTGCAGGCAGCGTCGAGCAGGCCGCAGCAGTGCGCAGCCGACTGCAACAAGCCCGCTGGCAATTGTCGGTGGGGAGTGACGAGCCTGCGGTGTTCGAAACCCTGTCCCGCCTGGCCGAGGCCCATGAGGTGGCCATCGAACAGTTGCAGGTACTCGAAGCGTCGTCCGCGGAGCACTACCTTGAACTCCCCCTGCAACTGCGTCTGCGTGGCGCCTTTTCGGCCCTCGCCGCGTTCTTTGCTGACCTGGCCGGGCAATCGCGGCTGGTGACCTTGCATGGCCTTTCGCTCAAGCCGGCCGATGCGGGGCTTATGCACATGGAGCTGCAAGCCCGGTCCTATCGTCAGCACTCGCTGCATGCCTTGGCAGAGGGCCTGCAGCCGTCGCTTCCCGAGCGACGAGCAGTCACTGTGCTGCGCGATCCCTTTGCGCCTTCTGCTCTGCAGCCGCATGCCGATGGGTTGCAGCGCCTGGCGCTGGAGCGGATAGAGATGGTCGGTAGCCTGGCCAGTCGCGGAGTCCGCTACGCGCTGATTCAGGCCGATGGCCGGGTGCATCGGCTGCAGGTCGGCGACCGGCTGGGCCGTGATCAGGGGCAGGTTGTCGAGGTCGGCGAGCGCCAGATCGAAGTCATCGAGCAGGTTTTTGTCGCCGGCCAAGGCTGGCAAGCGCGGCGGCGAATACTCGCCCTGCGATGAAGGTGCTGACCAGGGAGGTCATCGATGGGCAAGGGAGGTGTTGTTGCCGCGCTGATAGGGAGCTGCCTGTCTGCCGGTGCGTTTGCGGGGAAGCAGCTGTACGGCGGTGAGCCGCTGTCGTTGAATTTCCAGGATGTCGAGGTACGCACGGTGTTGCAGGTGCTGGCTGACTTTTCTGGGGTCAACCTGGTGGCCAGTGATGCGGTGCAGGGCAAGGTGACTTTGCGTTTGCAGGATGTGCCCTGGGATCACGCGTTGGACCTGGTGCTGCGCAGCAAGGGCCTGGAGCAACGCAAGGACGGTAATGTGCTGTTGGTCGCGCCGCTTGCCGAGCTGGCCGGATCAGTGCCGGCACGGCGCGAGCTGATCCCGATTCACCACGCCAAGGCCACTGATATTGCCGAGCTTTTCCATGCCCTGATGGCCCATGAGGCCGGGGGCGCCAGCCACGGCTCGCTGAGTGTCGACGAGCGCACCAACACCCTGGTCGCCAGCCAGCCGCCGGAGCGCCTGGAAGAGCTGCGCAGGCTGATCGGCGAACTGGACGTGCCGGTTCGTCAGGTGATGATCGAAGCACGCATCGTCGAGGCCAATGTCGATTTCGAGAAGAGTCTTGGGGTGCGCTGGGGTGGGGCTGTGCAGGTGGGCAAGGGCTTGAGCCTTGGCAGCGCCGAGACTTTTGTCGACCTCGGTGTCGATCGGGCGGCGGCTAGCATCGGGGTTGGCCTGGTGCGCAATAACGTATTGCTCGATCTGGAACTCAGCGCCATGGAAAAGACCGGCAACGGCGAAGTCATCTCCCAGCCCAAGGTGGTTACCGCCGACAAGGAAACCGCGCGGATCCTCAAGGGCACCGAAGTGCCGTACCAGGAAACCAGCGGCAGCGGTGCCACGTCCGTGACCTTCCGCGAGGCGTCGCTGTCTCTTGAGGTGACCCCGCAGATTACCCCGGACAACCGGGTGATCATGGCGGTCAAGGTGACCAAGGACGAGCCCGACTACCTCAATGCCCTTGATCACGTGCCGGCGATCCGCAAGAACGAGGTCAACGCCAAGGTACGCATCAATGATGGCGAGACCATCGTGATCGGCGGCGTGTACTCGACGGTGCAAAGTAAAGTTGTCGACAAGGTGCCATTTTTCGGCGATGTGCCGTATGTTGGGCGGCTGTTTCGTCGCGATGTTCTACAAGAGAAAAAATCCGAGCTGCTGGTCTTCTTGACTCCGCGTATCATGAGTGACCAGGCGATTGCTGTGAGTCGTTGATTCTGTGCGAAATTTGATACTTGTGGGGCCGATGGGTGCTGGCAAAAGCACCATCGGCCGCCTGCTGGCCAAAGAGCTGCGCCTGCCGTTCAAGGATTCCGACAAGGAAATTGAATTGCGCACCGGCGCCAATATCCCGTGGATCTTCGATAAGGAAGGCGAGCCGGGCTTTCGTGACCGCGAGCAGGCGATGATCGCCGAGCTTTGCGCGTTAGATGGCGTGGTGCTGGCTACCGGTGGTGGCGCGGTGATGCGCGATGCCAACCGCCAGTCCCTGCATGCCGGCGGGCGGGTGGTGTACCTGCACGCCTCGGTCGAGCAGCAGGTCGGGCGCACCTCGCGTGATCGCAACCGGCCGTTGCTGCGCACGGCCAACCCGGAGGCGACCTTGCGCGCGCTGCTGGAGGTTCGCGACCCGCTTTACCGCGAGATTGCCGATCTGGTGGTGGAAACCGACGAACGGCCGCCGCGGATGGTGGTGCAGGATATTCTCGAGCGCTTGCAGAAGTTGCCGCCCCGTTAAGCCAGGACTATCCTCGGCGACCAGTCATGCCGTGACAGGGCACACCGTTATCGCGCGGTTCGAGCCATCGATGCCGCGCCTAGTTCATTGTGGGGACACATGCAGACACTAAAGGTCGAATTGGGCGAACGTAGCTACCCGATCTACATTGGCGAAGGCCTGCTGGATCAGCCTGAACTGCTGGCGCCGCATATCGCTGGCCGGCAGGTCGCCATCGTGTCCAACGAGACTGTCGCGCCCCTCTATCTCGAACGTCTGCGCAAGACCCTGGGTGCCTATTCGGTGCTGCCGGTGGTGTTGCCGGATGGTGAGGCTTACAAGAACTGGGAAACCCTGCAGCTGATCTTCGATGCGCTGCTGACTGCCCGCCACGACCGCCGTACTACCGTGGTCGCGCTTGGCGGCGGGGTGATCGGCGACATGGCCGGCTTTGCCGCTGCCTGCTACCAGCGCGGCGTGGATTTCATCCAGGTGCCGACGACCTTGCTGTCCCAGGTCGATTCGTCGGTGGGTGGCAAGACCGGTATCAACCACCCGCTGGGCAAGAACATGGTCGGTGCCTTCTATCAGCCCAACGCGGTGCTGATCGACACCCGCAGCCTCAATTCCCTGCCACCGCGCGAGCTGTCGGCGGGCCTGGCCGAAGTGATCAAGTACGGCCTGATCTGTGACGAACCGTTTCTTGGCTGGCTCGAAGAGCACATGCAGGCCCTGCGCGGCCTCGACCAGGCGGCGCTGACTGAAGCCATCCGCCGTTCCTGCGCGGCCAAGGCCGCGGTGGTTGGCGCCGATGAACGCGAGTCGGGCGTGCGCGCCACCCTGAACCTGGGCCACACGTTTGGCCACGCCATCGAGACCCACATGGGCTATGGTGTGTGGCTTCACGGTGAGGCCGTCGCTGCTGGCACCGTAATGGCCCTGGAGATGTCCATGCGCCTGGGCTGGATCAGCCAGCAGGAGCGTGACCGTGGTATCCGTCTGTTCCAGGATGCAGGCTTGCCGGTTGTGCCGCCGGCACAGATGTCCCCGGCGCAGTTCATGGAACACATGGCAGTAGATAAAAAGGTACTCGACGGTCGTCTGCGTCTGGTCCTGCTGCGCCGCATGGGCGAAGCGGTGGTCACCGACGACTATCCAAAAGAGATTCTTCAGGCCACGCTGGCCGCGGATTACCGCGCGATCGTGGCCCAGCTTTGAGGTTGATGAGCGTCCGATGACTAGTTTGCATGCCGACGAGGCCTTTCTCGGCCATTACCAGTTGAACCACGACCCCTTCGCTGCACGGGTGCCGGGTTTCAAATTCTTCCCTGCCCAGCGCAAGCCGGTGCTCGGTCAACTGCACCACCTGGCCCGTTACAGCCAGTTGCTGCTGGTGGTCACCGGCCCTCAAGGCAGTGGCAAGACCCTGCTGCGCCAGGCCCTGGTGGCCAGCACCAACAAGCAATCGGTGCAGAGCGTGGTGGTTTCCGCCCGTGGCGCCAGCGATGCCGCCAGCCTGCTCGCCCAGGTTGCCCAGTCGCTGGGCGTGGCCCAGGCTGAAGTTCCGGACATTCTTGCCCAGGTGGTGCAACTGGCACTGACCGGGCAGGAAGTCTATCTGCTGGTGGACGATGCGGAACAACTTGGCGAGTCGGCACTCCAAGCCTTGCTGGAGTTGGCGGCGGGCACTCCGGAAGGGCGTCCGCATGTCTTCCTGTTTGGCGAGCCGTCACTGATCGCCGGGCTGGAAGAGCTCAATGCCGAGCAAGAGCGGTTTCACGTCATCGAGCTTGAGCCCTACAGCGAAGAAGAAACCCGTGAATACCTCGAGCAGCGCCTGGAAGGTGCCGGGCGGGGCATCGAGGTGTTCAGCAGTGAGCAGATCGTTGATATTCACCAAAACTCTGACGGCTGGCCTGGGGCAATCAACCAGGTCGCCCGCGATACCTTGATCGAAGCCATGATCGCCAGCCGCACAACGGCGAAGCGACCATCAATGGGGTTCAATATGCCGAAGAAACATGTGCTGGCGTTGTCTGCAGTCGTTGTGGTCGCCGTCGCGGCCGCCGTGCTGATGCCGAAGAAGGGTGACCAGGCGCCTACTGCCCCTGCCGAGCAGGCGCAACTGCCACTGGGCGAAGGTCAGCCAGGCAATGCCCAGTCGAACAATGGCGGCCCGGCGATCGAATTCGCCGGCAACTCGCAGCCGATGCCCCTGCCGCTGGTAGGCCAGTCGCAACCAGTCATGCGTGGCCCGCTGGCCGAGTCCACCGGCATGGGTGAAGGCGAAGAATCCACGCCGGCTGGCGAAACCGCTCTGCAACCGCCGACCGTCACCACGATTGCACCGCCAGCGGGTGTCGCCGCTGGCCCGGCGCCAACGCCAGCACAGCCTGTTGCTGCGGCACAGCCGGTTGCACCTGTGCAGCAGCCGGTAGCGCCAGTTGCCAGCAAGCCGGTTGCACCGGTGGCCAAGCCTGCGCCAACCCAGGTTGCAACCGCCAAGCCTGCGCCTAAACCTGCAGAGAAGCCGGCGGCCAAGCCTGCGGCCGGTGGTAGCTGGTATGCCGGGCAGAAGCCGGGCAATTATGTCGTGCAAATCCTCGGTACCAGCTCCGAAGCGTCGGCCCAGGCCTTCGTCAAGGCTCAAGGTGGCGACTATCGCTACTTCAAGAAAACCCTGCAGGGCAAGCCACTGTACGTCATCACTTACGGCAACTTTGCCAGCCGTGATGCCGCTCTGGCTGCAATCAAGGCCTTGCCAGCCAAGGTCCAGGCTGGTAAACCTTGGCCACGTACCGTCGCCAGCGTCCAACAAGAACTGGCCTCGACCCGCTGATATAGCCTGGTGGCACTACCCCCGCCACCTGCTGAGCGACTCCTGAACATCGGTCAAGCCTGCTGCGTACTGCGCGGCAGGCTTTTCTGTCCCAGACTGCCGGCCACAAGCCCATCTTGCAGTCCAGGCTGAAACGCTTCAGACTCAAGCCATGCCGTTACCACGGCGCACGCTTAAAAACATTCAAAAACGCGACATGGATTTACGGCAATTCGTCGTAAATTTGTGGGCTTCCCTGTCGCTGTGCAACAATGGCTCCCCTATTGCCCCCGCAAAGCTGGCATTCGTTCGGCGTGGATGGTAAGTGGTTGTACTAAAAAAAGATTTGCCTTGGTGAGAGGCGAACCTGGTGAGAAAGTGTCTATGAAAACAGGTCTGTACCATCCCGAAGAATTCAAGGATAACTGTGGTTTCGGCCTGATCGCCCATATGACGGGCGAACCCAGCCACCACCTTTTGCAAACGGCCATCCAGGCCCTGACCTGCATGACCCACCGCGGTGGGATCAACGCCGACGGCAAGACCGGCGACGGTTGCGGTCTGCTCATGCAGAAGCCCGATCAGTTCCTGCGCGCCGTGGCCCGCGAACAGTTCGGCAATGAGCTGCCCAAGCAGTACGCGGTCGGCATGGTGTTCTTCAATCAGGACAACGCCAAGGCTGAAGCCGCGCGCGCCAACATGAACCGCGAGATCCTCGCGGCGGGCCTGCAACTGGTGGGCTGGCGCAAAGTGCCGATCGACACCAGCGTCCTCGGCCGCCTGGCCCTGGAGCGCCTGCCGCAGATCGAGCAGGTGTTCGTTGGCGGTGAAGGCCTGAGCGATCAGGAATTCGCCATCAAGCTGTTCAGTTCCCGTCGTCGCTCTTCGGTGGCCAATGCCGCCGACACCGACCACTACATCTGCAGCTTTTCGCACAAGACCATCATCTACAAAGGCCTGATGATGCCGGCGGACCTCGCCGCCTTCTATCCGGACCTGAGCGACGAGCGCCTGCAAACCGCGATCTGCGTGTTCCACCAGCGCTTCTCGACCAACACCTTGCCGAAATGGCCGCTGGCGCAGCCGTTCCGCTTCCTCGCCCATAACGGCGAAATCAACACCATCACCGGTAACCGCAACTGGGCCCAGGCGCGTCGCACCAAGTTCGCCAACGACCTGATCCCCGACCTCGAAGAGCTCGGCCCGCTGGTCAACCGTGTCGGTTCCGACTCCTCGAGCATGGACAACATGCTCGAACTGATGGTCACTGGCGGCATCGACCTGTTCCGTGGCGTGCGCATGATCATTCCGCCAGCGTGGCAGAACGTCGAGACCATGGACGCCGACCTGCGCGCCTTCTACGAATACAACTCCATGCACATGGAAGCGTGGGACGGCCCGGCCGGTGTGGTACTGACCGAAGGCCGCCACGCGGTGTGCCTGCTCGACCGCAACGGCCTGCGCCCGGCGCGCTGGGTCACCACCAAGAACGGCTACATCACCCTGGCGTCGGAAATCGGCGTGTGGGACTACAAGCCCGAAGACGTGATCGCCAAGGGCCGTGTCGGCCCGGGGCAGATCTTTGCCGTGGACACCGAAACCGGGCAGATCCTCGACACCGATGCCATCGACAACCGCCTGAAGTCGCGCCACCCGTACAAGCGCTGGCTGCGTCAGAATGCCCTGCGCATCCAGGCTGACCTCAGCGACGACCAGGGCGTGGCCAGCTACGACGCTGACCAGCTCAAGCAATACATGAAGATGTTCCAGGTCACCTTCGAAGAGCGCGACCAGGTGCTGCGTCCGCTCGGCGAACAAGGCCAGGAAGCGGTCGGTTCGATGGGCGACGACACGCCGATGGCGATCCTTTCGCAGCGCGTGCGTTCGACCTACGACTACTTCCGCCAGCAGTTCGCCCAGGTCACCAACCCGCCGATCGACCCGCTGCGTGAAGCGATCGTCATGTCGCTGGAGATCTGCCTGGGTGCCGAGCGCAACATCTTCCAGGAATCCCCCGAGCACGCCTCGCGGGTGATCCTCAGCTCGCCAGTGATCTCGCCGGCCAAGTGGCGTTCGCTGATGAACCTCGACCGTCCCGGTTTCGAGCGTCAGTTGATCGATCTCAACTACGCAGAAGGCCTTGGCCTGGAAGCAGCGGTGCGCAACATCGCCGACCAGGCCGAAGAAGCCGTGCGCAGCGGCAAGACCCAGCTGGTGCTGAGCGACCGCCATATCGCCCCGGGCAAGCTGCCGGTACATGCCTCGCTGGCCGTGGGTGCCGTGCACCACCGCTTGACCGAGCTGGGCCTGCGTTGCGACAGCAACATCCTGGTGGAAACCGCCACCGCCCGCGACCCGCATCACTTCGCCGTGCTGATCGGTTTCGGTGCTTCGGCCGTCTATCCGTACCTGGCCTATGAAGTGCTGGCCGACCTGATCCGCACCGGCGAAGTGCTCGGTGACCTGGACGAAGTGTTCAAGTACTACCGCAAGGGCATCTCCAAGGGCCTGTTGAAGATCCTCTCGAAGATGGGTATCTCGACTGTCGGTTCCTACCGTGGTGCGCAGTTGTTCGAAGCCGTCGGCCTCTCGGAAGAAGTGGTGAACCTGAGCTTCCGTGGCGTTGCCAGCCGCCTGAAAGGCGCCCGTTTCGTCGACATCGAGAACGAGCAGAAGCTGCTCGCCGCCGAAGCGTGGAGCGCGCGCAAGCCGATCCAGCAGGGTGGCCTGCTGAAGTTCGTCCACGGTGGCGAATACCACGCCTACAACCCGGACGTGGTCAACACCCTGCAGGCCGCCGTGCAGCAGGGCGACTACAGCAAGTTCAAGGAATACACCGCGCTGGTCGACACGCGTCCGGTGTCGATGATTCGCGACCTGCTCAAGGTGAAAACCCTGGAGCAGCCGCTGGAGCTGAGCGAGATCGAACCGCTGGAAGCGATTCTCAAGCGCTTCGACTCCGCCGGGATCTCCCTTGGCGCGCTGTCGCCGGAGGCTCACGAAGCCCTGGCCGAGGCGATGAACCGCCTGGGTGCGCGCTCGAACTCCGGTGAGGGCGGCGAAGACCCGGCCCGCTACGGCACCATCAAGAGCTCGAAGATCAAGCAGGTGGCCACCGGCCGCTTTGGCGTAACCCCCGAGTATCTGGTTAACGCCGAAGTGCTGCAGATCAAGGTGGCCCAGGGCGCCAAGCCGGGTGAGGGCGGGCAACTGCCTGGCGGCAAGGTCAACGGCCTGATCGCCCGGTTGCGCTACGCCGTGCCTGGCGTGACCCTGATCTCGCCACCGCCGCACCATGACATCTACTCGATCGAGGACCTCTCGCAGCTGATCTTCGACCTCAAGCAGGTCAACCCGCAGGCGCTGGTTTCGGTCAAGCTGGTGGCAGAAGCGGGTGTTGGCACCATCGCCGCCGGCGTGGCCAAGGCCTATGCCGACCTGATCACCATCTCCGGCTACGACGGCGGTACCGGCGCTTCGCCGCTGACCTCGATCAAGTACGCTGGTGCGCCGTGGGAGCTTGGCCTGGCCGAAACCCACCAGACCCTGCGCGGCAACGACCTGCGCGGCAAGGTCCGGGTGCAGACCGACGGCGGCCTGAAAACCGGCCTGGACGTGATCAAGGCGGCGATCCTTGGCGCCGAAAGCTTCGGCTTCGGTACCGCACCGATGATCGCCCTGGGCTGCAAGTACCTGCGTATCTGTCACCTGAACAACTGCGCCACCGGCGTCGCCACCCAGAACGACAAGCTGCGCAAGGATCACTACATCGGCACCGTCGACATGGTGGTGAACTTCTTCACCTACGTCGCCGAAGAAACCCGTGAGTGGCTGGCCAAGCTGGGCGTGCGCAGCCTCGGCGAGCTGATCGGGCGTACCGACCTGCTGGAAATGCTCCCCGGCGAAACCGAGAAGCAGAAGCACCTGGACCTCAGCCCGCTGCTGGGCAGCGAGCACGTGCCGGCCGACAAGCCGCAGTTCTGCGAAGTCGACCGCAACCCGCCGTTCGACAAGGGCGTGCTGGCCGAGAAGATGGTCGATATGGCCCTGCCGGCCATCCGCGACCTGTCGGGCGCCGAGTTCGCCCTGGACATCTGCAACTGCGACCGCTCCATCGGCGCGCGGATTTCCGGCGAAATCGCCCGCCTGCACGGCAACCAGGGCATGGCCAAGGCACCGATCACCTTCCGCTTCAAGGGCACTGCCGGGCAGAGCTTCGGCGTATGGAACGCCGGTGGCCTGAACATGTACCTCGAAGGCGATGCCAACGACTACGTCGGTAAAGGCATGACCGGTGGCAAGCTGGTGATCGTACCGCCTGCGGGCAGCCCGTTCGCTACCCAGCACAGCGCCATCATCGGCAACACCTGCCTGTACGGCGCCACTGGCGGCAAGCTGTTCGCCGCCGGTACCGCGGGCGAGCGCTTTGCCGTGCGCAACTCCGGTGCCCACGCGATTGTCGAGGGCACAGGCGATCACTGCTGTGAGTACATGACCGGTGGCTTTGTCTGCGTTCTGGGCAAGACCGGTTACAACTTCGGCTCGGGTATGACCGGTGGTTTTGCCTACGTGCTGGACATGGACAACAGCTTCGTCGACAAGCTCAACCACGAACTGGTCGAGATCCAGCGCATCAGCGGCGAGGCCATGGAGGCTTATCGCAGCCACCTGCAGCGCGTGCTGGCTGAATACGTCGAAGAAACCAACAGCGAATGGGGTCGTGAGCTCTGGGAAAACCTGGACGACTACGTGCGGCGCTTCTGGCTGGTCAAGCCGAAGGCGGCCAACCTGAAGAACCTGCTGTCCAGCACCCGTGCCAACCCGCAGTGATATGCGCCTGAAGAGTTTGATGAGGTTTTGAACATGGCTGAACGTCTGAGTAATGACTTCCAGTTCATCGAGGTCGGGCGCAAGGATCCGAAGAAGAAACTGTTGCGTCAACGCAAGAAAGAGTTCGTGGAAATCTACGAGCCCTTCAAACCCCAGCAGTCGGCCGAACAGGCCCACCGCTGCCTGGGCTGTGGCAACCCGTACTGCGAGTGGAAGTGCCCGGTGCACAACTTCATCCCCAACTGGTTGAAGCTGGTCGCCGAAGGCAACATCCTCGCCGCCGCGGAGCTGTCGCACCAGACCAACACCCTGCCGGAAGTCTGCGGCCGGGTGTGCCCGCAGGACCGCCTGTGCGAGGGTGCCTGCACCCTCAACGACGGCTTTGGCGCGGTGACCATCGGCTCGGTGGAGAAGTACATCACCGACACCGCTTTCGCCATGGGCTGGCGCCCGGACATGTCCAAGGTCAAGCCGACCGGCAAGCGCGTTGCCATCATCGGCGCCGGTCCGGCCGGCCTGGGTTGCGCCGACGTGCTGGTGCGCGGCGGGGTGACTCCGGTGGTGTTCGACCGCAACCCGGAAATCGGCGGCTTGCTGACCTTCGGCATCCCCGAGTTCAAGCTGGAAAAGACCGTGCTGAGCAATCGCCGCGAAGTCTTCACCGGCATGGGCATCGAGTTCCGCCTCAACACCGAGGTGGGCAAGGATGTCAGCATGGAGCAGCTGCTCGAGGAATACGATGCCGTGTTCATGGGCATGGGCACCTACACCTACATGAAGGGCGGCTTCCCCGGTGAAGACCTGCCCGGCGTGCACGATGCCCTGGATTTTCTGGTGGCCAACGTCAACCGCAACCTGGGCTTTGAAAAGTCGCCGGAAGATTTCGTCGACATGAAGGGCAAGAAGGTCGTGGTACTCGGTGGCGGCGACACGGCGATGGACTGCAACCGCACCTCCATCCGCCAGGGCGCCAAGGCCGTGACCTGTGCCTACCGTCGGGACGAGGCGAACATGCCCGGCTCGCGCAAAGAGGTGAAGAACGCCAAGGAAGAAGGCGTGAAGTTCCTCTACAACCGCCAGCCGATTGCGATTGTCGGTGAAGACAAGGTCGAAGGCGTGAAGGTGGTCGAGACCCGTCTCGGTGAGCCGGACGCCCGTGGCCGCCGCAGCCCCGAGCCGATCCCGGGCTCCGAAGAGATCATCCCGGCCGATGCCGTGGTCATCGCCTTCGGCTTCCGCCCGAGCCCGGCGCCGTGGTTCGAGCAGTTCAGCATCCAGACCGACAGCCAGGGCCGCGTGGTGGCACCGGAGAAGAACACCTACAAGCACCAGACCAGCAACCCGAAGATCTTCGCCGGTGGCGACATGGTCCGCGGTTCCGACCTGGTGGTGACGGCGATCTTCGAGGGGCGCAATGCCGCCGAGGGGATTCTGGATTACCTGGAGGTCTGATCGGGCCTCATCGCTGGCAAGCCAGCTCCCACAAAGTCACCGCGTACACTGTGGGAGCTGGCTTGCCAGCGATGCTTTTAAGGAAATCTATTGACCTGTCACAAGTCGATAGACAAAAGGCACGGTTGATACCGTGCCTTTTACGTTGGGCTCTGAGAAAATGCCCCCACTTTTTTTCCGGATGCCGACATGACTGCCTTGAAGAACGATCGTTTTCTGCGCGCCCTGCTCAAGCAACCCGTAGACGTCACCCCGGTGTGGATGATGCGCCAGGCCGGCCGCTACCTGCCGGAGTACCGCGCCAGCCGCGCCAAGGCCGGCGACTTCATGAGCCTGTGCATGAACCCGCAGTTTGCCTGCGAGGTCACCCTGCAACCGCTGGACCGCTACCCGCTGGACGCCGCGATCCTGTTCTCGGACATCCTCACCATCCCTGACGCCATGGGCCAGGGCCTGTACTTCGAAACCGGCGAAGGCCCGCGTTTCAAGAAGGTCATCAGCACCCTGGCCGACATCGAAGCGCTGCCGATCCCTGATCCGCAGAAGGACCTGGGCTACGTCATGGACGCGGTCAGCACCATCCGCCGCGAGCTCAATGGCCGCGTGCCGCTGATCGGCTTCTCCGGCAGCCCCTGGACCCTGGCCACCTACATGGTCGAAGGCGGCTCGTCGAAAGACTTCCGCAAGACCAAGGCCATGCTCTACGACAATCCGCAGGCCATGCACCTGCTGCTCGACAAGCTCGCGCAGTCGGTCATCAGCTACCTCAACGGGCAGATCCTCGCCGGCGCGCAAGCGGTGCAGATCTTCGATACCTGGGGTGGCAACTTGTCGGCGGCGGCCTACCAGGAGTTCTCCCTGGCCTACATGCGCAAGATCGTCAGCGGCCTGATCCGCGAGCACGAAGGGCGCAAGGTGCCGGTGATCCTCTTCACCAAGAACGGCGGCCTGTGGCTGGAAAGCATCGCCGATGCCGGCGCTGATGCCCTGGGCCTGGACTGGACCTGCGACATCGGCGAAGCCCGTCAGCGTGTCGGCAGCAAGGTTGCCCTGCAGGGCAACATGGACCCGACCGTGCTGTACGCCAAGCCGGAGGCCATTCGTGCCGAAGTCGGGCGCATCCTCGCCAGCTACGGCCATGGCACCGGTCATGTGTTCAACCTCGGTCATGGCATCACCCCGGAAGTTGATCCGGAGCACGCCGGCGCGTTCATCAACGCCGTGCACGAGCTGTCGGCGCAGTACCACTAAGTAGGAGCGGGCTTGCCCCGCGATTGCGACCTGGCTGAACCAGCGCGATCGCGGGGCAAGGCCGCTCCCACTGCCATTAAGGTTCAATTCAGCCTGCCTGGGTAATCTGGCTCCATCGAAACCCACACAGGATCTTCACCATGAAAGCTCGTTACCTCGCTCTGCTGCTTGCCCCACTGTTCAGCACCGCTGCCCTGGCTGCCGGCTACACCGGCCCTGGCGCCCAGTCGGTGACCACGGTGGCCGCCGCTAACGACGCCGCTGACGACACCCCGGTTGTGCTGCAAGGCTACGTCATCAAGAAAGTGAACAACGATGACAAGTACGAGTTCAAGGACACCACCGGCACCATCACCGTCGAGATCGATGACGAAGACCTGCCGCCGGTGGCCTTCAACGACAAGACCAAGGTCAAGCTGACCGGTGAAGTCGAGAAGCACCTGATGAGCCGTGAAGTGGATGTTGATCTGGTTGAAGTGATTAACTAAAGAATGCATCGCGGGGCAAGCCCGCTCCTACACTGAACCTGTGGGAGCGGGCTTGCCCCGCGATTTGCATTTCAGGCCTTGGCCGGCAACCGGCTCAAGTGCACCGCCACCAGCAAGGCCACCACCAGCAAGCTGCCAATGAACAGGCCGATGCCGTTCCACCCCGCCTGATGCCAGAACACCCCGCCCGCTGTCCCCGCCACACTCGACCCCGCGTAGTAACTGAACAGGTACAACGACGACGCCTGGCCCTTGGCCTTGGTCGCCCGTCGGCCGATCCAGCTGCTGGCCACCGAGTGCGCGCCGAAAAAGCCGAAGGTAAACACCAGCATGCCAACGATGATCAGCAGCAAGGGGCTGAGCAGGGTCATCAGCAAGCCGCTGAACATCAGCAAAATGGTGGCCCAGAACACCTTGCGCCGGCCCAGCTTGTCGGCCAGCGCGCCGATCTGTGCCGAGCTGTAGATCCCCGACAGGTACACCACCGACAACAGCCCGACCAGCGCCTGGCTCATGTGATAGGGCTCGGCCAGCAGGCGATAGCCGATGTAGTTGAACAGGGTGACGAAAGCGCCCATCAGCAGGAAGGCTTCGAGGAACAGCCACGGCAGGCCGGCATCGCGAAAGTGCAGGGTGAAGCCATCAAGCAGGCTGCGCGGGTGCAGCGAGCGCGGGCGGAAGTTGCGCGATTCCGGGAGGATCTTCCAGAACACCGCCGCCGCAACCAGCGCCAGGCCGCCGATGACCAGCATCGCCGTGTGCCAGCTGACGAAGTCGATCAGCACGCCGGTGATCAAGCGCCCGCTCATGCCGCCAATGGCATTGCCACCGATGTACAGGCCCATGGCCAGGCCGATGTGCTGGGGGTGGATCTCTTCGCTGAGGTAAGTCATGGCCACCGCCGCCAGGCCGCTCAGCGACAGCCCGAGCAAGGCGCGGGTCAGCAGTACGCCGTGCCAGCTGGGCATCAGGGCGCTGACGATGGTGCACAGCGCTGCGCAAAACAAGGCGAAAACCATCACCGGCTTGCGTCCGATGCGGTCGGAAATCGGCCCGGTGATCAGCAGCCCGAATGCCAGCATACCGGTGGATACCGAGAGGATCAGGCTGCTTTGCGCGGCGCTGATCGAGAACTCCTGGGACAGCAGCGGCATCATCGGCTGCACGCAGTACAGCAGGGCAAAGGTGGCAAAACCGCCGCAGAACAGCGCCAGCACGGTACGTAAAAAGGCCGGGGTGCCTTTTTCGATCCAGCTTTCGTTGAAGGTGGCGACGATTTCGTCCAGGGGAGCAGGGGGGAGTTCGTGGGCGTGTGGCGCAACAGCAGTTTTCACGGGTGACCTCGGGGGCGCTACGGCCTGTCAGGCAGTGAAAAAAGCATATAGCTGGCTAATGATCATTTCCAATATATTGTTCGACCTGTTTAAGAGGTTTTACGACCTATTGGAGCTGCCATGGAATTGCGTCACCTGCGCTACTTCATCGCCGTCGCCGAAGAGCTGCATTTTGGCCGGGCGGCGCAGAACCTGGGGATCTCCCAACCGCCGTTGAGCCAGCAGATCCAGGCCCTGGAACAGGAGCTGGGGGCACGCTTGTTCGAGCGTACCAATCGTCGGGTCGAGCTCAGCGAGGCCGGGCGCCTGTTCCTTGAGGAGGCACGGCTGGTGCTGGCGCAAGTCGACAAGGCTGCCGATGTCGCCCGACGTGCGCAACTGGGTGAGCTGGGCGAGATGAAGATCGGCTTCACCTCATCGGCGCCGTTCAATTCGAGCATCCCCAAGGCCATTCACGCCTTTCGCCAACGCTTCCCGGCGGTGCACCTGAACCTCAAGGAGATGAGCAGCCGCGATGTGGCCGATGCCTTGCTCGACGAGTCGATCGAAGTCGGCCTGATGCGGCCGCTGGCGTTGCCCGAGAGCCTGAATGCTGTCGAGCTGTTTCGCGAACCACTGGTGGCAGTGATCAATGCCGCTCACCCGTTGGCGCAAAATAGCGAAGCCGGGGTGCGCATGGCGGCCCTGGCCCACGAGCCGTTCGTGTTCTTTCCGCGCAGCTATGGCAGCGGCTTGCACGCGCAGTTGCTGAGCCTGGCGCGTCAGGCCGGGTTCAGTCCGCATTTTGCCCAGGAGGCGGGGGAGGCGATGACCATCATCGGCCTGGTGGCGGCGGGGCTGGGGGTATCGGTGTTGCCGGCCTCGTTCCAGCGCATGCGTATCGACGGGGTGGTGTACCGGACCTTGCTCGACGACGACGCGGTGACGGCCGTGTGGCTTGTGCAGCGCCGCGATGCGCCGTCAGCGATGGCCAGGGCCTTTGCCGAGCTGTTGACCCGGCAGGCCCTGGAACGCAGCTGAGTTACTGGACCTTGGCCAGGTCGCCCTTCAGCGCAACGCCAGCCATGACCGCACCGGCATGGCATTCGTAGGTGGTGGCGTCCTTGCGCTCGTTGCGCTTGTAGTAGCTGCTGATGTTGGTCACGGCGTTGGCGCCAACCTTGCGCGCGGCGTCCTGCATGGTCAGCAGCGCCGATTGCAGGGCCCATTCACAGGCCGCTTCGTCAGTCTTGTTGAAGGCGTTGGTCTTCTTGTTGGTGACCGCCGCCGGGCTGACCACGGTGACCTTGCCCTTGGGCTGCACGCCGGCCAGGTAGAACTTCACCGAACCGTCGAGCTTGTTCTCGGCGGTCATCTGCGCCACGACTTTCTCGAACGGCAGGTAGTGGGTGGTGTCACGGGCCTGGCTGAGGCCGGGCAGGGCGCAGAGCAGCAGAGTGGCGGTGGCGGTCCAGGTTTTCAGGCGCATCGGGTCGTTCCTTGATTATTTAACAGTATTCGAATGCTGTTCGTTGATGGCGCGTTGCATGATGTTTTGCGCTTCCATCCTGTTCAGCTCTTGCAGGATGCTTTTGTCGAGGTTGTTCACCCAGCGGTTGTAGTTGCGGTGAATCTTGCCGTTGTTGTAGCCCAGCTCGCGGCTGTCGCGGTAATTGATGCGAAAGTTGCTGACGCTGTAGCGGATGTCGACGGCGGCGTAGAAGGTGTTGCGCACCAGGATGTCGGCCTGGATCAGGTTCGGGCTGATCTTGCGGGCGGTCCAGCCACGCTCGGCCACGGCCTTGAGGATGGCCTGCTGTACCTGCTCCTGGCTGTAGTTGTGGCCAACCACCAGTTGCTCTTGCGGGGTCAGTACCGGTTTCGAGGTACAGCCAGCGAGGCCCGCCAGGGCCAGGCCGAGGACAGCGGCGCGAATCAATGAAGACATTCCTTTCTCTCCAGCAGGTTTCAGTTCAGTTCCAGCGACGGAAAATCAGCGAGGTGTTGACCCCGCCAAAAGCAAAGTTGTTGTTCATCACATAGTCGTGACTCATGCTGCGAAACTCGCCGCACAGGTAGTCCAGCTCGCCACAGCGCGGGTCGATGTGCTCCAGGTTGAGGGTGTGCACATAGCGGTCGCTGTTCATCATCTCGATGCTGAACCAGGACTCCAGCGCGCCGCAAGCACCGAGGGTGTGGCCGAGGAAGCTTTTTTGCGAGCTGATCGGCATGCGCGGGCCGAACAGGCTGCTGGTGGCCAGGGTTTCGGCGATGTCGCCCTGCTCGGTGGCGGTGCCGTGGCCGTTCACGTAACCGATGGCAGCCGGCGCGAGGCTGGCGTCTTCCAGCGCCAGCTCCATGGCCCGGCGCATGGTTGCCTGCTCCGGACGGGTGGTGTGCTGGCCGTCGGCATTGCTGCCAAAGCCGACGATCTCGGCGTAGATGTGCGCGCCACGGGCCAGGGCGTGTTCGAGCTCTTCGAGCACCAGCATGCCGCCGCCTTCACCGATCACCAGGCCGTCGCGGCCACTGTCATAGGGGCTCGGGCTGGTGTGGGGGGCATGGTTTTTGAGGCTGGTGGCGTACAGTGCGTCGAAGACCATGGCTTCGGTCGGGCACAGCTCTTCGGCGCCGCCGGCGAGCATCAACGGCAGGCGGCCGAACTTGATCGCTTCATAGGCATAGCCGATGCCCTGGCTGCCGCTGGTACAGGCGCTCGAAGTGGGGATCAGGCGCCCGGTAAGGCCGAAGAAAATGCTGATGTTGGCCGCGGTGGTGTGCGGCATCATCCGCACATAGGAGTTGGCATTGAGGCCTTCGGCCACCGAGTTGAGCAGCATGTTGCCGAATGCCTTGATCTCGTCGGTGCTGCCGGTGGACGAGCCGCAGGCCACGCCCATGCGCCCGTCGCGGATCGACGGGTCGTCGAGCAGGCCGGCATCGCGCAGGGCGTTCTGCGCGGCAGCCACGGCCAGGCGCGAGACCCGGCCCATGCTGCGCAGTTGCTTGCGGGTCCAGCCGCTCGGCACCTTGAAGTCATCGATGGGGCCGGCCAGGCGCGTGTTGAGCTCCTCGAAACGGTCCCATTCGTCCATGCGGCGAATGCCGCTGCGGTTGCTGGCGAAGTTGCCGGCAATGGTCTGCCAGTCGCTGCCCAGCGAAGTGATACCGGCCATGCCGGTGACGACCACACGTTTCATCAGCACAGGCCTCCGTTGACTGCCAGTACCTGGCGGGTGATGTAGGCGGCTTCGGCCGACATGAGGAAATTCACCGCGCCGGCGACTTCTTCCGGGGTGCCCATGCGCTGTGCCGGGATCATCTTCAACAGCTCATCGACCGGCATGTGCTCGTCGAGCATGGCGGTATCGATCAACCCAGGGGCCACGCAGTTGACGGTGATCTTGCGCTTGCCCAGCTCGATTGCCAGAGCCTTGGCGGCGCCGATCACCCCGGCCTTGGAAGCGCTGTAATTGACCTGGCCACGGTTGCCGATCATTCCCGATACCGAAGTGATGCAAACGATGCGCCCCGCTTTGCGCCGGCGGATCATCGGCATCATCAGCGGGTGCAGGACGTTGTAGAAGCCATCGAGGTTGGTGCGTAGCACCTGGTCCCAGTCCTCTTCGGTGAGCGCCGGGAAGGCGCCGTCGCGGGTCAGGCCGGCGTTGCAGACCACGCCATAGTAGGCACCGTGGGTTTCCACGTCATCGGTGAGGATGGCCGCGCAGGCAGCGCGATCGGCAACGTCGAATTGCAGCACGCGGGCTTGCTGGCCCAGGCCCCGGACTTCTTCTGCAACGGCGTCGGCTTCACTGCGCCCGCTACGGCAATGCAGGACCAGGTCGAAACCGGCCCGGGCCAGGCGCAGGGCGATGGCCCGGCCAATGCCACGGCTGGAACCGGTGACCAGGATGGTGTCAGTCATGGGGGGACTCCTCTGGGCCCGCTTCGGCCAGGTAGCTGGCAACTTGCGGCGGGCGAAAAACGTTCAAGCGGGCCATGGCATGGATGCCCGGGCCGCGCAGGTGACACTCGAACACGCCCATGCCGTTGTCGTCTTCGAGCGACCGCAGGGCATGGATGCGCAAGTGGGCACCGGCAGGGAAATGTTCGACATTGCATTCGAATTTGCGCGTGCCGAGCAAAAAGCCCAGCTCCACCGGCCGGCCTTGCTGGCGCGCGCGACAACCGGCGTAGGCGGCGACGCTCTGGGCCATCAGCTCGATGCCGACCCAGGCCGGCAGGCTGCCGTCGGCGCGGTTGAACAGGCCGCCGGGGCGCACGGTCAGTTGAGTGTGGATCTGCTCTTCATCGAACGACTCGACCTGATCGATGAGGATCATGTCGCCGGCATGAGGCAGCAGTTCGGCCAGTGGCCAGGTGATCATGGGGTGTCTCCGAGAATCAGGCTGACGTTGTTGCCGCCGAAGGCGAACGAGTTGCTCATCAGGCGCCGCGGGCCTCGGGCCGGCAGGCGTTGGCTGGCATCGACCAGCTTCAGGGCCGGTAGCTGTGGGTCATCCACGCCATCCCAGACATGCGGCGGCAAGCGCCCTTCGGCATTGTCGGCGGCCAGGCTCAACCAGCAGAACGCTGCTTCCAGAGCGCCGGCCGCACCCAAAGTATGGCCGGTCATGGGCTTGCTCGACGAGCAGGCCAACTGGCTGCCGAACAACTCATGCACGGCCAGGCTTTCCATGGCGTCGTTGTGGCGGGTGGCGGTGCCGTGCAGGTTCAGGTAATCGATCTGTGCTGGTTGCAGGCCGGCATTGTCCAGTGCCTTGCGCATGGCCTGCAAGGCGCCTTTGCCGCCGGGTTCGGGCGCCGAGATGTGATGCGCATCGGAGCTGGCGCCGGCGCCGAGCAGGGCAATGTTGTTGCCTTCAGCGTGGGCTTCACGGGTCATCAGAAACACCACCGCGGCTTCACCGATGTTGATGCCGTTGCGGTTGACCGAAAACGGGTTGCAGCGCTCGGCGCTGACCGCTTCCAGGGCGCTGAAACCGTTGAGGGTCAGCTTGCACAGGCTGTCGACACCGCCGCAGATCACCGCATCGCACATGTCGAGATCAAGCAGGCGGCGGGCACTCATCAAGGCCCGGGCACTGGAGGTGCAGGCAGTGGAGATCACATAGGCCGGGCCGCTCAGTTGCAGCCAGTCGGCGAGGAAATTGGCCGGGGCGCTGAGCTCCTGCTGGGCATAGTCGTAGCTGGCCGGAAACGCGTGTTCGCGCAGGTAGTGAGCGATGTCGTCGCTGGCTTCCTTGATGCCCGAGGTGCTGGTGCCCAGGACGATGCCGATGCGCTGGCGGCCAAAGCGGGCGATGGCCGCTTCGATCGGGGCGCCGATCTGCAGGCAGGCGTCGTACAGCAACTGGTTGTTGCGGCTGTGATGGGCCTGCATCTCGGCTGGCAACTCAGGCAGCTCGCCTTGCACGCCCGCCACCGGCAGGCTGCGGTCCGGCACCCAGCCGTCTTCCACGCGCATCCCCGAGCAGTCGCCGGCAAACAGCTTGCGGGCGACTTCGGCCTGGCCGCGCCCCAGGGCACAGACCAGGCCCAGGGCATTGAGGTAAGCGGTCATGGCGTGTTCTCGCTGGGCAGTGGGCTGACTAGATAACGCAGGCCCTGGCCCAGGTTCAAGGTGAAGTCGTCGGCTTGTCGGTAGTCGACGCGCCAGCGCTCACCCAGCCAGCGCTGCTGGCCTTGCTGGTGGGCACCGGGGTAGAGCGCTTGCAGTTGCCCGGCCGGGGTCAGGGCGAACAGCAGGGCGGCGAACAATTCACGGGCGCCCGGGTTGGGCGGCAGCAGGCCATCGGCTTGCCACTGACCGTCGTTGAGCAACTGCCGGGCTTGCGGAATACCCAGCAAGTCCAGCAACGACCAGCGCAGGCTGGCGTTCTCGCGCTGGATCACCAGCAGCCAGTCCTGACTTTCTCCTGCCTGTTCGCGCTGGATATGCAGCTGCATCGGCAGCGTCAGCGGCGGCAACTGCGCGGGCAGCGGCGCACGGCTGGCGCAGGCGCTCAGTGCGAAGGCGAGGATCAGCAACAGGCGTTTCATGCACTCGGCTCGGCTGGCTTCAAAGGTTTACGGGCAACCACGTTGACCAGGGTTTCTTCGCGCTGGCCGACCGGTGGCGGCTTGCGCAGGCCAAAGCGTTCGAGCAGGCCGAAGTCGCTGGAACGGCTCCACCACAGGTACGGGTAGGAAACATTCTGCGCGCCGAATTCGAAGCCCTGGTCGCGGAGCATCTGCAGGTACTGTTCGGCACTTTTCTGCACGTGCATGGGGTGGCGGAACAGCCAGCGGATCACCCAGGTGTCGATATAGGCTTCGGTGGACTCGGCGAACAGCAGGTAGCCACCGGGCTTGAGTACCCGGTAGAACTCGGCCAGGGCCTGTTCCTGCTCGACCAGGTGGTGGAAGGTCTGGTGGCAGAAAAGGATATCGACGCTGTTGTCGGCAAACTGCAACGCCGCGCAGTCACTGCCGCGCAGTTCGACATTCAGGCCCAGGCGCCCGGCTTCGGCCTGGCTCAGCTCGAGGCTGTGCGGGTCGGCGTCGGTGCCCAGCAACCGGCCGGGGGCGAACACCTGCTGCAGGTACTGGAACGACTTGCCCTGGCCGCAGCCGGCATCGAGCAGCACGGGTGCGCTGGGTAGTGCCTGGTCGAACAGCCGGCGCAGGTCGTTGATCGCTACCCGCAGCACATGGTGCTGCCAGGTGTGGCTGCGCAGGAACCAGAAGCCGAAGCGGGTCTCCTCGACGTAGCTGTCGCTGAGGAACCTCATGCCACCGTCCTTGCGCAGACTTCGGCGAGCATGCGCAGGCGCCGCTTGGGCTCGCTGACGAACGGGTTGCGCTGGTCCCAGGCGTAACCGGCAAGGATCGAGCTGATCATTGCGCGGATTTCCGGCGAGCTGGCCGGGTGGTAAATGACGTCCTGGAAGCTGCCGTTGTACCAGCCTTCAACGTAGGCGCGGAAGGTGTCGACGCCGCGCTTGAGCGGCTCGGCGAACTCGCTCTGCCAGTCGACGCTTTCACCCTGCAACTGACGGTGCAGCACGCCGGCGGCCATGCTCGCCGAACGCATGGCAATGGTCACCCCGGAGGAGAACACCGGGTCGAGGAATTCGGCGGCGTTGCCGAGCAGGGCAAAGCCCGGGCCATGCAGGGTCTTGACGTTGGCCGAATAGCCGCCGATGGTCCGCGCCGGAGTGTCCCATGCGGCATTGGCCAGCACCTTGGCCAGGCTTGGCGTCTGGGCGACGAAGTCCTTCAGGCAGGCATCCAGGTCGGCCGGCGCGGCGGCAAAGTGCTCGGCGGCGGCGACCACCCCCAGGGAGCAGCGGCCATTGCTGAACGGAATGGTCCAGAACCAGATATCACGGTGCTGCGGGTGGGTGGTGATGAGGATCTTTTCCCGGTCGAAAGCCGGGTGGTCGATGCGGTCTTCGATGTGGGTGAACACCGCTTGGCGCACCGGGAAATTCGACGGTGCTTCGAGGTCCAGCAGGCGCGGGAGCACGCGGCCATAACCGCTGGCATCGAGGACAAATTCGGCTTCGACGCGGTACTCGCTGCCATCCAGGCGACGCACGCGGACCTGTGGGCGCGGGCGCTCGAAGTCGGCGGCGATGATCTCTTCTTCGTAGCGGATTTCCACGCCCTGGGCTGCCGCCTGGTCGGCCAGCAACTGGTCAAACTGGGCGCGCTGGACCTGGAAGGTGCTCGGCTTGCCATTGCTGAAGGTGTCGCCGAAATCAAAGGCGCTGTACTCATCGCCCCAGGCGAAGGCCGCGCCGTTCTTGCGCTGGAAGCCTGCCGCTTCGAGGGCCGGGAGCATGCCGGCTTCCTCGACGAAGTCGATGCAGTGCGACAACAGGCTCTCGCCGATGGAAAAACGCGGGAAGCGCTGGCGCTCGATGATCAGCACGTCGTGGCCGTTGCGCTTGAGCAAGGCCCCGGCGATGGCGCCGGACGGGCCGGCGCCGATAATCAATACCTGCCGTTGTTGCAGTTCAGTGTTCGGCATAAGGCCTCCTTGCCGGTTGGGCAGTCTTCAATGGAATCCGGTGCAGGCCGGCCAGCGCGGGCATCAGCGTGGCGACCAGGCTCATCAGCATCAGCGCGAAGTACAGCGCCGGGCTGATCAACTGTTGTTGCAGCAGCAGGTTGAGAAAGACGATCTCGCTCAAGCCGCGAATATTGAGCAGCAGGCTTTCCCGCCATTTGCTCGCGCCGGCGAACGACGGCGTCGCCCAGCACAGGCCCAGCCAGTTGCCGAGCAGCTTGCTGACGATCGGCAACAGCAGCAGGGCACTCAACTGGATGGCATCGAAGCCCTGCAGCACGTTGTGGATATCGATCTGGATGATGCCGAAGGTCAGGATCAGCGGGATCGCCACACCGTTCTGCAGGCGTTTTATCCACAGCTCCGATAACGGCATGCGCAGCGGCAACTTGAGCCAGGCCAGGCAGCACAGGTAGCCGATGCCGAAGATCAGCGCGTTGAGCCGGTAGTGCTCGGCGACGAACAGCAGGCCGAAAAAGCCCAGGCTGTAGACCCAGGGCCGACGCACACCGAGGGCATACAGTGGTAACGGCAGGCAGGCACCGAGCAGTGGCAGCAACAGGCTCACGGGTTCGAGGCTGCCCTTGCCCAGGCCGAACAGCAGCCAGCAGGTCAGGTCGATGAGGATCGCCGACTGCATCAGCCGGCGGGTTGCGGCGGGTGGGTAGTCGATGTTGCGCAGGTACAGGTAGAGCACCGGGATGGCGGTGATGGCAAACACCAGGCCGAGGGCCAGGGTGGTCAGCCAGGGCTGTTCGGGCAGCAACAACGCGCCGCAGGCCAGGCCACAGGCGAAGGGCACGAAGAAGCTGGGCAGGGCGATCTTCAGGCTCTGACGGTCGAATTTCAGCTCCACCACGTCAGCCAGAATATGCCCCAGCAGCAGGGCGAAACTCAGGCCATACAGGGTTTTCAGCCAGGACGGCGCCACCAGCGCGGCGCCACTGAGCTGCCAGTGCGGCTCGACCCAGAACAGCATCAGCAGCGGCAGGCCGAGGGTCGCCAGCAGCAACTGGCTGACAATCGGGATCAGCCCCAGGCGCCGGCCGAGCTCACTGGCGATCCAGAACAGTGCCAGGGCCAGGACCCAGAACAACACGATACTCATGCCGCCTGTTCCTTGTGGCCGGTGGCAGCCCAGGGCGCCAGGACAAAACTGAAGGCCAGGCCGAGGCTGACTGCCAGGCCAAAGTTGCTCACCGCCGGGGTACTCGACACCGCCAGCAGGCCGAACGACAGCCAGGTGGTGGTCGCCGCGAGCAGGGTGCCGAGCAGGCTGACGGCGGCGCCGCCGATCTGCTCGTGCATGAGGATCGCGTAGTCGACGCTGATGGCGGTGACCAGCAGCAGGCCGAACAGGCTGAACAGGGTCAGCGGCTGGCCCAGCCAGCCGAGGCAAGCCAGGCTGCAGAGCGCGGCGAGCAATGGCAGGGCGACGATGCGCAGGGCACCGCCGAGGCCAAACGGCAGGATCAACAGCACCACGATCAGCGCGCACGACAACAGCTTGAGCTCTGCAGCACTGACCTGGGTGGCAGCGAACACCCGGTTGAGGTCGCCGAGGCGGTCCACCAGTTGCACGCCTTCAAGGTCGTCGGCTTGCAGGCGCAGCAACGCCGGATCGTTCAAGCCTTGCAGGCTGACGATGGCGGCCACGCCCTGAGCGTCGGTGCCCAGCCACAAGGTGCGCCATGGCTCGCCTAGCGGGCCGCTGAGGGCGTGATCGATGTCCAGGGCAGCCAGTGCCTGCAGTTGTGTCAGTTCGGCCTGTAGCGCGCTTTGCGGCACGCCCAGGGCCAACAGCGGTTGCAGCGGCAGCTTGCCGAGTGCATCGCGTACCTGTTCTTGTTCGCCAGGGCTGGCGACCAGTTGGCTGAGGGCCATGTAGCCCTTGAGCTTGTCGGTTTCGACCAGTTCATCGAGCCGCGTGCTCAGCGCTTGCAGGCGACCCAGCAACTGCGTCTGGTCGGCGCCGCGAACCAGGTAGAACTGGCTGGTCGGCTGGTAGCCCGTGATACGTGCCACAGCCTGGGCTTCTTCGAGCAGTTGCGGCGGGCTGCCGACCCACTGACGGATGTCGTTGCGGCTGTCCAGCTGCCATAGACCGGCAGCGCAGAACAGGATCAGCAAACCGAGCAACACCGGGCTGGGAATCTTGCTCAGTAGTTTCTCACGCAGATCCACCAGCCATTGGGCAATGCGCAGCGGCCACTGCGCCGGCTGCAGGTCGATGCCCTTGAGCAGTGCCGGCAGCAGGCACACGGCACTGAGGTAGGCGCCGATCAGGCCCGCGGCGGAAAACACTGCGATCTGGGTCAGGGCCGGGAACGGCGTGAAGGCCAGGGCCAGGTAGCCGATGCAACTGGTGGCCAGGCTCAGGCTCAGGCCCGGCAAGGTCAGCCGCAAGGCCGGCCAGGCCTGCCAGGGGCGCAGGCTCCAGCTCTTGGACAGATAGTGCAGCGGGTAGTCGACGGCCACGCCGATCAGGCTTGAGCCGAGTACCAGGGTCATCACGTGCATCTGGCCGAACAGCGCCACGCAGGCCACCGCGCCGAACAACATGCCGACCAGTACCGGAACGAAGGCCAGAAGAATGCGCCAACGGCGGAACGCCAGCAGGAGCAGCAACAGGATGCCAACCGTGGCGCCGCCGCCGACCCAGGTGATTTCCTGGCTGGCCTGGCGCTGGCCGTTGGCGGCGTACAGCAAACCACTGGCGGCCAGCAGGCGGGCACCGTTGTGCCCGGCTTCAACCCGGCCGCTGGCGAGCAGGTCGGCGACTTGCAGGGGCAGTTGCATATCGAACGCATTACCCAGGGTGCGGGCACGCAGCAGTACCCAGTTCTGCCCGTCCGCTTCGGCCACCAGCGCGCCGCTGGCGGTGTCCAGCTGTACTGCGGCAGGGCGTGGCTGGCTGTTCTGGATGCGCCCGGTCAGGCCCAGCCAGTCGTCCTGGCTGGGCACCAGGCTGAAGCCGGCAAAGGGGTCGTAGAGGTTCTGTACGCGCTGCTCGATAAAGCCTTGCGGATTGTCGATCAGGCTGCTGCGGTCAGCGCGCGAGAGCATCGCCAGGCGCCCTTGCAGCAACTGTTCACGCAGTGCTTGCAGGTCAGTCTGCAGGCTCCATTGGACCTTCTCGAACAAGCCACTGGCCTGCCATTGTTCCGCCAGGCGCTGGGCCAGGGCAATGGCCTGGTCACGCTGGGGGTGGCCGACCAGTACCAGCATCTCGCGGTTCAGCGGCTCTTGCATGCGCTGCTCGGCGCGTTGCACCAGCGGGTCCTGGGTGGCGCCGGGCACCAGCGTCATCAGGTCGGCAGACAAGGGTGCAGCGCGGTGCCACTGCCAGCCGGCCAGGGCCAGCACAGCGATCAGCAGCAGCAAAAACAGCCGTGGCAACAGGCGCTCACTCGGCAAAATCGCGGCGCTCCGTGTCGGTCAGGCTGGCGCTGCTGCTCGATGGCATGCGCAGTACCGTGCTGTCGCCCTGGGTTTCCAGCAGCTGGATGCGTTCGACGTAGCGCCCGCCGTCGATATCGATCTGCTTGAACACCTGTTTGAGCAGCAGCGAACGCGGGGTCAGGCGCAATTGCCAGTGCTTGGCATCGCCTTGCAGGCTCAGCTCGAAGTCACGCTGCAGGCCGCTGCTGTCGCCTTGCAGCACGGCGAAGAACAGGCGGTTCTGCTCGGCGCCGGCGCTCTTGCCCGGCAGCATCTGCCAACCGGACGGGTCGCGGCGGGCGATGCCCTGGGCGTTGAGGCGGTAGTCCTGCTTGAGCGGTGTTTGCAGCAGCCAGAGCAGGCCGTGGTCACGGGCCAGGACGAACTGGCCCTTGCTGAGCAACGGCTGCGGCAGGGCGCGCAGGTGTTTTTCCTGGATGAACGGGCCCTTGATGACTGCAGGCTCGCCCAATTGCTTGCTCAGGTCATCGAGGCCAAAGGCCTGAGCCAGGGTGCAGCTGGCAAGCAGGCCGATGCACAGCAGGCTACGCAGCAGCGTGTTCATTTGAGCACCTTGTTCACGGCGTCGAGCATCACCTGCGGCGAGGCCAGTTGCATCTCGCCACTGGCGATTTCGACCGCGACCTGCACGGAACTGGCGCGGGTCATGCGTTCGCCGGTGGCGGCGTCGCTGATCAGGTAGTTGATCTTCAGGCGGTTCTCCCACTCCACCAGGCTGGCACGCACGTTCAGGCGCTGGCCAAAGGTGGCGCCACGCATATAGCGCAACTGCAGGTCGATCACCGGCCAGGCGAAGCCGGAGGCCTGCATCTGCAGGTAGTTGTGTTCGAGGCGGTCGAGCAGCGCGCAGCGCGCTACTTCCAGATACTTGACGTAGTGGCCGTGCCAGACCACCAGCATGCTGTCGACATCGAAGAACGGCACCAGCACTTCGGTATCGACGTGCAGCACTCCCTGACTACGCATGCAGCCTCCAGTGTTGTTCGGCAATTCGGCTCAGGCACAGGCGCAGGTCGCCTTCCAGGGCGCGGTCCTCGATCACCGGGGCGAAGTCTTCGAGCAGCGCACTGTGCATCTCGGCCAGGGCCGGCGGCAGGTCACGGGCATCGGCTTCGCGGCTGCGCAGCCAGACGCCCTGGTTGGCCGCCAGCAAGGTCGCGGCGGCAACCTGTTCGGTCAGTTCGAGCGTGCGCAGGGCATCGCGGGCGGCGATGGTGCCCATGCTCACCTTGTCCTGGTTGTGGCATTCGGTGGAGCGCGAGAACACGCTGGCCGGCATGGTGTTTTTCAGGGCTTCGGCGGTCCAGGCGCTGGCGCCGATTTGCACGGCCTTGAAGCCGTGGTTGAGCATCGCCCGCTCGGCGCTGGCGCCCGACAGGTTGCTCGGCAGACCGTGGTTGTAGCGCGTGTCGACCAGCAAGGCGAGCTGGCGGTCGAGCAGGTCGGCGACGTTGGCCACCAGGTTCTTCAGGCTGTCCATGGCGAAGGCGATATGGCCGCCGTAGAAGTGGCCGCCGTGCAGTACGCGTTCGGCTTCGGCGTCGATGATCGGGTTGTCGTTGGCGCTGTTCAGTTCGGTCTCGATAAAGCCGCGCAGCCAGCCCAGGCTGTCGGCCAGCACGCCCAGCACATGCGGCGCGCAGCGCAGCGAGTAGCGGTCCTGCAGGCGATGCAGCGGCGCGGTCGGCGCGTCGATGGCCAGGTCATGGCGCAACCAGGCAGCCACCTGCATTTGCCCCGGATGCGGCTTGGCGGCGAACAGGCGCTCGTCGAAGTGTTCCGGGTTGCCTTGCAGGGCGACCACGTTCAGCGCGGTGATCCGGGTGGCGAGTTTGAGCAGGTAATCGGCGCGGGCGAACGCCAGGCAGGCCAGACCGGTCATCACCGCGGTGCCGTTCATCAGCGCCAGGGCTTCCTTGGGCCGCAGCACCAGCGGCTGCCAGCCCAGTTCGCGGTGTACGTCAGCAGCGCTGCGGCGCTCGCCGCGGTACATGACTTCGCGCTCGCCCGACAGGGTCGCGGCCACGTAGGACAGTGGCGTCAGGTCGCCGCTGGCACCGACCGAGCCTTCCTGGGGAATCAGCGGCAGGATGTCGTGGGCAAGAAACGCCTGCAGGCGCTCCAGCAACTCGACGCGCACGCCGGACACACCATGGCACAGCGACTGCAAGCGGGCGGCCAGTACGGCGCGGGTGGATGGCGCATCGAGCAACTGGCCGAGGCCGCAGCCATGGAAGGTGTACAGGTGCTTGGGCAGGGCCTCGACATGCTCCAGTGGCACCGCCACCACGCACGAGTCACCGTAGCCGGTGGTCACCCCGTAGATCACCCCTTCCTTGTCCAGCAGCGAGTCGAGGAACTGCGCGCCACGGGCAATCCGGGCGCGGTAGTCGCTGTCGTCCTGCAGGCGGGTTTCGGCCTGGCGGTGGGCCAGGGCGAGGACGTCTTCGATTGCCAACGGCAGCGCGCCGAAGGTCACGGGCTTATGCGGATGCATCGTCATCGGTCTTCCAGAAAGGGTAGAAATTGAACCATTGCTGCGGCGCTTGCAGGCAATAGTGGCCCAGGCGTTCGGCGTAGCGCCCGGCCCAGTCGGCGATCACCTGATCGCGCTGGCCGCGGCGCCACTCGATGGCCTCGGCGAAGGGTTCGAGGAGCACCTGGTAGCGGCCTTGCTGCTTGAGGCAGAAGAACAGATTGAGCCGGCACTTGAGCAGCCCGGCCAGCAGCCACGGGCCCTGCGGGAAGGCGGCGCGGTGGCCGAGGAAATCCGCCTCGACCGTACGCGCGCCATGCAGCGGCACGCGGTCGCCGGCAATCGCCAGCCATTCGCCGCGGTCCAGGCGCTGGCTCAGTTGCAGCATGATCGCCGGGTCCAGCTCGCTGACCTGGATCAGCCGCAGGTTGGTCGCACCCGATTCACCGAGCAGGCGATTGAAGCGTTCGGCGTGCTTGGTGTGCACCAGCACGTTCATGGTCACCTGCTCGCCAAGCTCGGCCAGGGCGCGGCAGACTTCAAGATTGCCCAGGTGCGCCCCCACCAGCATCTGTCCGCGCTCGGCGCGCAGTTGGCCGCGCAACTGCCCGGGGTCGACGATCTCGATCTGCTCCAGGCGCAGCTTGCCGTTCCATACGTCGAGCTTGTCCAGCAGGGCATCGGCGAAGGCCATGAACTGGCCGAACACCCGCGTGTGGCTGGGGCGCAGGCTGGCTTGCCCGCTCCAGTCGGCCAGGCGCTGCTGGTATTGCCAGATACTCTGCCGGGCACGGCGGCCAAACACGAAGAAGTACAGGACGATGCCATACAGCACCGGGCTGAGCAGGCGCCGACCGAGCAGCTTGATGCCCAGGGCGGTCAGCTTCATCAGCCAGAAGCTGCCACGTTCCTGGTGTTCGGCCCAGTGTTGTTCGCCGTTGCTCATGCCTGCCACCGCCGCCAGAGGATGGCCGGGGCGCGCAGCAACATGCCGAAGAACAGCTTGGTGTGCATCTTCGAGATCAATGCGTTGTCGTGGAACAGGCGAAAGTGCGAGAGGCCGTCGGCCGGGTAATGCACCTTGGTGGGCAGCCAGCGCATCGGCTGGTTGCGCCAGGCCAGGCGCACGAGGATCTCCGGGTCGAAGTCCATGCGCTTGCCGAGGTTCACCGCCTCGATCAGCGCCAGGGTCGGCGGCAGCGGGTAGACCCGAAAACCGCACATCGAATCGGGAATCTGCAGCGACAGGCTGTTGATCCACACCCATACGTGGGTCAGGTAGCGCGCATACAGACGGCCCTTGGGCACGCTGGCGTCGTACTGTGGATAACCGCAGATCAGCGCCTGTGGATACGCCTGCGACTGTTCGAGAAAGTGGCTGACATCGGCCAGGTCATGCTGACCGTCGGCATCCACCTGCAGGGCATGGCTGAAGCCCAGGCGTGCGGCTTCGCGCAGGCCGGCCATGACCGCGCCGCCCTTGCCCTGGTTGACCTTCAGCTGTACCAGGAACACCTGCTGGTGCTCGGCCAGCTGGCGCAGCACGGTGGCGCAGGCCGGGCTGCTGGCGTCATCGACCAGCACGCAGGGCAGGCCGGCTGCGAGCAGGTCGGCAACCACCGCCGGCACCGCCAGTTCGTGGTTGTACACCGGGATCACCGCACAAGGCTTATTCACCGACGGCCTCCAGCACGATGCGGCCGCTGGAGCAGGGCGCTCCGGCGTTGCTGTAGGCGAAGTAGAGCTTGCTGCGCTCGGCATCGAAACGCAGGGTTAGCTGCAGCGGGTCGCCGGGGCGCACCAGTTGCTGGAATTTCAGCACTTCCATGCCGGCGAACTGGCGCGGCCGGTCGAGCAATTGTTGTCCCAGGGCCAGCGCCCAGTCGACCTGGACCACGCCTGGCAGCACCGGGGTCTGCGGGAAGTGACCGTTGAAATAGGCCAGGTCCGCCGACACTGCCAGTTGCAGCTGTAGCTCGCCGTCCACCTCGGCCTGGCTCAGGACGTCCGGGCCTTTCGGCCGTGGTGCCAGCAGCAGGGCTTCGAGTTCGGCCTGGGGCAGTTTGCCCTGGGCGTTGAACGGCAGTTGCCGCAGCAGTCGCCAGCGCCGGGGCAGGGCCAGGGCTTCGCAGTGCTGGCTGAGGTGTTGGCGCAGGCCTTCGGTGACCGCACGGCGGCCCTGGTTGCGCAAGGCATACAGGCCTGCGGCGCTGAGCACCAGCAGGGCGCCAAGGCTGGCGCGGTTTTCCTGGATCACCGCCAGTCGCGCTTCCTCGACCCAGACGTGCTCGACCAGGGCCTGTTCCAGCATCGGCAGGGAGATGCGTTTTTCTTCCAGTTTGACGATGCGGTCCAGGCGCCCGAGCAGGCGGAAGCGACCGTCAGCGGCGAACTCGACGGCATCGGCGCTTTGTTCGATATGACCGGGTGGCAGGTAAGGCGATTCAATGCGCAGCGCACCGTCCTGGTTCTGGCTCAGGCGCACCTCGGCAAATGGCTGCCACAGGCTGTCGCCCTGGCGCCAGGCGATGCCGCCGGTTTCCGAGCTGCCAAGGATTTCCGTCGGCCATTGCTGCAAGCGCTGGTGCAAGGCCTGGGCGGCGCTGGCCGGCAGTTCGCCGCCGGAGGAAAACACCCGGCGTACCGCACTCAATGCTGGCCAGTCGAGGTTGTCGCCCATGCGCTTGAGCAGCGCCGGGCTGGCGACCCAGGCAAAGGCCGGGTGCTCGCGGCTGGCGCGCTGCAGGTCTTCAGGGAAGGGCAACTGGCGGCGCACGAACGGGCGCCCGGCGCACAGCGGCCAAAGCACGCGAAACAGCAGGCCGTAGATGTGCTGGGTGGCGACGCTGCCGATGATGCAGGCAGCGCCCAGGTCCTTGCCCCACAGCTGTTCCAGGGCCTGCACTTCATTGGCCAGCTGGCGCAGGCTCTTGTCGATGCGTTTGGCTTCGCCGCTGGAGCCGGAGGTGCACAGGCTCAGCTGGCAGTTGTCCAGGTCCAGGTCAGCGGCGGCCAGGGGCGCTTGCAACAGTGCCTCGAGTGCGGTGTCCTGCGCTTGGTCGCTGAGCCACAGCTCGACCTCGCCGAGCCAGCGCTGGCGGGTCTGGGCTTGCAGGTCGGCAGGCAGCAGCACCTGCACCCCGGCGCGCCAGGCCCCGAGCAGCGCGACGGCCAGTTGCGCGGCGTCTTCCAGGTGCACGGCAATGCGCTTTACGCCTCGCTGCTGAAGGCCTGCGGCCAGTTGCAGGGCTTGCTGGCACAAGCTCGCGTGGTCCAGCGCCGGGGCGACGCTGACCGGGCGCGGCGCGCTGGCCGGATGCAGCAGTTGCTCAAGGGCAATCCATTTCATGAGCGTCCTCGCACGCGTTGTCTAATCAGCCATTCAATGGCAAACAGCAGGCCCATCAGCCCGTAGGCGATCAGGCCGTTGTACAGGGTCCACCAGCTCAGTGGCGCCCACAGGGTCAGGGCGGCGGCGACCAGGCCGTTGGCCAGGAAGAACAGGCTCCAGACCTTGGTTACCTGGCGCGTGTAGTGAATTGCCACGGCGGGCAACTCCGGCTCACGCAGCCGCGCCAGGCGCTCGACCAGCGGTGGGCCGAACTTCAGGCTCAGGCCAAACAGGCCAAGCATGAAAGCGCTGATCAGCACCGGGTACCAACGCAGCAGCTGCGGGCTGTTGAACAGCGCCAGCAACGCGCAGAAGGCAATCGCCGCCACGGCCATCCAGTGTCCGCCGGGCCGCCGCGGTTCGCTCAAGGCGCGCGCCAGCCACAGGCCGCCAAGCAGCAGGCCGAACTGCCAGGGGGCAAAGTGGGCCATGCCAAAATGCACCGCAAAGGGGTACAGCAGACCGGCCAGCAGCAGGCCGAGGCCGATCAGGCGTTTCATGCCGCAGGGTTGACCAGGCGGTACACCGCCTCGACCACGTCATTGACCGTACGCACGGCCTTGAACTCGTCGGCGGCGATTTTCTTGCCGGTCTGGCGCTTGATGTGATCGATCAGGTCGACGGCGTCGATGCTGTCGATTTCCAGGTCTTGATACAGGTTCGACTCCAGGCTGATGCTGGCCGGGTCCAGTTCGAACAGTTCGACCAGGGCGTCGCGCAGGGTGTTGAAGATGTCTTCGCGGGTTTGCATGGTGCTGTCTCAGGCTGCCTGTTTGGCGGTGACGAAAGCCGCAAGGCTGGCCACGCTGGTGAAATGGTTGCGGGTGTCCTTGGCGTCGGCGTCGATCTTGATGCCGTACTTTTTCTGGATCGCCAGGCCGAGCTCGAGGGCGTCCACCGAATCCAGGCCCAGGCCTTCGCCGAACAGGGTCTGCTCGTCGCCGATGTCCTGGGCGCTGATGTCTTCCAGGCCCAGGGCGTCGATGATCAACAGCTTGATGTCGTGGTTAAGGGTGTTCTGTGGATCGCTCATCTTCGGCGAGCTCCTTGGTGAAGTGCTGATGCAGGTGATCATTGAGTTTGCGCGAGGCCTGCGGGGCAGGGCCTTGTGCGGCGAAGGCCTGCGGGTCGATGTCGGCACCGACCTGCAGGCTGAAATGCACCCGGCACTGGGGAATGCGGTACCAGGGTTCGGCCTTGGTCAGGGTGCTGGGGGTGACCTTGATGGTGACCGGGGTGATGATCTTCGCACCGCGCAGGGCAATGGCTGCGGCGCCGCGATGAAAGGCAGGCGGCTGGCCCGGCTGGGTGCGGGTGCCTTCGGGGAAGATGATCAGGGTCTGGCCGCCTTGCAGCGCCGTTACGGCGCTGTCGAGCATGTCGATGCTGCCGTCGTTGCTGATGTATTCGGCCGAACGCACCGGGCCGCGGGTGCAGGGGTTGTGCCAGAGGCTCTGCTTGACCACGCAGTTGGCCTGGCGCACCAGGCCGATGAGGAACACCACGTCGATCAGCGACGGGTGGTTGGCGATAATCATCTGCCCCGGGCGGCCGAGCTTTTCGGCGCCCTTGACCTCATAGGTGAGCACGCCGCTGGCGGCCATGAAGCGGATGAAGCGCCAGAACAGCCAGCTGATGGTGTGCCGGGCGCGCTGGCGATGGCGTGCGGCATCGCCGGGCAGACAGGCCAGCAACGGGAAGACCAGCAGGCGCAGGCACAGGCCGCCGATGCCGAACAGCAGGAAGCTGATGGCGGTGGCGAGCAGGCGCCAGTAATAGGCGTCACGCGGTCTGCTTATGGCTTGCGTTGCCAGTTCCATGTGCGGCTCTTCCAGGTGTGGGTACAAGTGCGTTGGCCAGTGAGCAGGCAACGCAACCAGCTCAAGGCATGGGGTTCTGTTACCGCAGCAACGGCGGCTTTACCGCCCAGGTCCAGTTGCCAGTCATCGCCGGGGGTCAACAACAGGCCCAGGGCATAGGCGAAAGGCACGTCATCGATCCTTGGGCCATAGGCCGCTGGCGGCTGTTCTTCGGTGACGATCAACAGCACCGCGGGCGCGCCTTCGCGCAGCAGGCAGGCGGCTTCCATTACGCCTTGTTCGAAACCGTCGCCGGCAGCAGCCAGGGCGGTCATTTCACTGGTTTCGCCACGCATGATCGACCACAGGCCGATGACCGCGTTGTGTACCGACAAGCTGAACTGGGTTGGCGACAGCGGCTGCTCATTGGCCAGGTCGCTGAGGATTTCGAAGGTGCGCGGGGTTTCGCCATGCCGGGAAACGAACACCAGCGGCAAATCTTGCAAACCTTCGGCCAGTGGCCAGCCCACGGCAAAAGCCATGCGCGCCAGGCGGCTTAGACGACGGCGTTGCATGGCCGGCAAAAACGACACATCCGGTGCCTGTTCAGCCATTTCTGGCAAGTGGTTTGCCTGGCTCCAGGCCTGCCAATCGGCAGCCGTCTGCAGGCCTGGTGCCCACGCGCGCCACTGGCTGATATTGAATGTGATCACTTTGCTGTACTTCCCGCCCTGAGGGACTTCCTTGCCGAGGGAGTAACTCGGAACAACGACCTGACAGGGTGTGGCGCAATCGCCGAGTGGCGCGCATTATCCCGGTGCCGTCGGCGTGTAGCAAATACTGGTTACAAAACTGCAGTTTGAAACAGACCTCGAATGTTCTGCTTCGTCAGGTAAGCCTGGTTTTTTCCCGACCAACGGCGGTCACGGGTTGTCGGTCGATTCCTCGACAACTTGAGCCCGACGGTGCTGGTCAAGTGGACCCTGCGCACACATACTCGGTCATCCCCAGACACACGGAGGTCATTCCATGCGGCGCGTGGTGTTCAATCAGAAAGGTGGCGTTGGCAAATCGAGCATTGCCTGCAACCTGGCGGCGGTGAGTGCCAATGAAGGCTATCGGACGCTGTTGATCGACCTGGATGCCCAGGCCAACTCGACCCAGTACCTCACCGGCCTGACCGGCGAGGACATTCCCATGGGCATTGCCGACTTCTTCAAGCAGACCCTGTCCTCCGGACCGTTTGCCAAGAAGAACAAAGTCGATATCTACGAAACGCCCTTCGACAACCTGCATGTGGTGACCGCCACCGCCGAGCTTGCGGACCTGCAGCCCAAGCTTGAGGCCAAGCACAAGATCAACAAGCTGCGCAAACTGCTGGATGAGCTGGATGAGGACTATGACCGGATCTACCTGGATACTCCGCCGGCGCTTAACTTCTACGCTGTTTCTGCGTTGATCGCCGCTGATCGTGTATTGATTCCCTTCGATTGCGACAGTTTTTCCCGCCAGGCGCTGTATGGCCTGCTGGCCGAAATCGAAGAACTCAAGGACGATCACAACGAAGAGCTGCAGGTCGAAGGCATCGTCGTCAATCAGTTCCAGGCCCGCGCCAGCCTGCCCCAGCAGATGCTTGACGAATTGATCGCCGAGGGCCTGCCGGTGCTGCCGGTGTACCTCAACAGCTCGGTGAAAATGCGTGAGTCACACCAGGCCAGCCTGCCGCTGATTCACCTGGAACCGCGGCACAAGCTGACCCAGCAGTTCGTCGAACTGCACGCCCTGCTCGAAGAAAACGCTTAAATCCCCTGGCTGCGTAGCCACTCCAGCAGTTGCTGGAGTGGGAATGCACCGCTCTGGCGTGCCACTTCCCGGCCGTTTCTGAACAGGATCAGGCTGGGAATCGAACGAATCGCCAATTGTCCGGCCAGTTGCTGGTTGGCTTCGCTGTCCAGCTTGGCCAGGCGACAGCGCCCGCTCAACTGGCTGGCCGCCTGGGCAAAGATCGGCGCAAACGACTTGCACGGCCCGCACCAGTCGGCCCAGACATCGACCAGCAGCGGCAGGTCGCCCTTGATCTGGCTGGCGTAGTCGCCCTGTTGCAAATCGAACGGCGTGCTCAGCAGGACCGGGTTCTTGCAGCGACCGCATTTCGGACTGTCGCCAAGGCGCTCGCCGGGAATGCGGTTGAGGCCGTTGCAGTGGGGGCAGGGGATTAGTAGTGGGTCAGTCATGACAGCTCCGGAGATTGCGACCGGTTTGCGGTCGTTCGCGGGTCAAGCCCGCTCCTACAGGTTAAATAGTTCAAGTCCGTCACGACGAGCAACTGATCTCCAGGTGCTTGCCCCACTCCGGTGGCCGCTGGGCGTAGGCTTGCATTCCCGGCTGCTCGTCGAATGGCTTGCTCAGCACCTGGTGCAGCCGGCGTACTTCCTCGTAATCGCCTCCCTCAGCCGCCTCGATGGCGCGCTGGGCCAGGTAGTTGCGCAGGATGTACAGCGGGTTGACCGCATGCATGCGTTCGCGCCGGCCTTCGGCGTTGCCGGGTTCGCGCTGCAGGCGTGCGAGGTAGTCTGCTGACCACAGGTCAAAGCCGGCCAGGTCGATGAAGTCGTCGCGCACCACCTGCAGCGCCTGCTCGGCGGGTTGGTCGCCGAGATGGCGGAAGAACAGGGTGTAGTCCACCGCACCCGGTTGCATCAGTTGCAGCAGGCGTTCGATCAGCAGCTTGTCGTCGTCTTCGGCCCGGGTCAGGCCCAGGCGCCGGCGCATCAGGTCCAGGTAATGGGCCTCGTACAGCGGCAGGAACAGCCCGAGGGTTTCCTTCAGCGCTTCGACACTGATGAACGGCGTCAGGGCCTGGGCCAGGGCGCTGAGGTTCCAGTGGGCGATGGGCACCTGGTTGCTGTAGCTATAGCGGCCCTGGTCATCGGAGTGGTTGCAGATGAAGTTGGCGTCGAAGTCGTCGAGGAAGGCATAGGGGCCGAAGTCGAAGGTGATGCCCAGGATCGACATGTTGTCGGTGTTCATCACCCCGTGGCAGAAACCGTAAGCCTGCCAGCGGGCGATCAGCTCGGCATTGCGCTCGACGATGGTGCGGAACATGGCCAGGTACGGCTCGGGCGCTTCGCGGCATTCGGCAAAGTGCGTGTCGAGTACGTGATCGACGAGGATGCGCTGCTGTTCGGGCTGGCGGGTGTAATAGAAATACTCGAAATGGCCGAAGCGTACATGGCTCGGTGCCAGGCGCAGCAGCATGGCCGCGCGTTCCTGGGTTTCACGCCAGACCGGGGTGCTCGAGCCGATCACGCACAGCGCTCGGCTGCTGGGGATGCCCAGGGCTGGCAAGGCTTCGGAAGCGAGGAACTCGCGGATCGACGAACGCAGTACCGCACGGCCATCCCCCATGCGCGAGTATGGCGTCTGCCCGGCGCCCTTGAGGTGCAGGTCCCAGGATTCGCCGGCGTCGTTGTGCACTTCGCCCAGCAACAGGCCGCGGCCATCACCCAGGCGCGGATTGTAGGAGCCGAACTGATGCCCGGAGTAGACCATCGCCCGCGGCTCGGCCTCGGCCCACAGCTTGTGGCCGCCGAACAGTTCGGCAAATACCGGGGAATGGGCTTCGGTTGGCTCCAGGTCGAGCAGCGCCATGGCCGCTTCGCTGGCGACCACCAGGCGCGGCTCGGCGATCGGCTCGGGCAACACCGAAGTAGAGAAGGCATCGCCCAGGCGGGCGAAACGGTTATCGAAAGTCAGTTCGTCGAGGGCTTTCAACGGCCATCTCCTGGAGAAAACCTGAGTATTCTGCAAGGGTATGGCCGTTGGCGTCCAGTCAGGCCGGTTTGCCCGGGGCCTCGTCGCCGGGCTTGTCGCCATTCGTGGCGTTTGGCAGCACGGTCTTGTCGAGGTTTTCCACCGGGACCATCTTGTACTCCTGACCCTGCATGTTCTTCAGGTAGATCTCCATCTGCCGGAAGGAGATGTTGATGTGCTGCTTCTTGAACTCTTTGTTGATGTAGCGGTTGATCTCGTCGAGTACCGGGTTGCGGTCGCCCAGATCTCGCACATGCATGCGCAGTTCGTGGTCCAGGGTGCTTTCGCCGAAGTTGAGGAAATAGACGATCGGCGCCGGTTCCTTGAGTACCCGCGGGTTGTCGTTGGCGGCCTTGAGCAGCAGGGTGCGCACCAGGTCGAGGTCCGAGCCGTAGTCGACGCCAAGCTTGAGGGTCACCCGGGTGATGGTGTCGGTCAGCGACCAGTTGATCAGTTGCCCGGTGATGAAGGTCTTGTTCGGGACAATGATGTCCTTGCGGTCGAAGTCGGTGATGGTGGTGGCGCGAATGCGGATCTTGCTCACCGTGCCGGAGAGGTTGCCGATGGTGATGGTGTCGCCGATCCGTACCGGGCGCTCGAACAGGATCATGATCCCGGAGATGAAGTTGGCGAAGATCTCCTGCATGCCGAAGCCCAGGCCCACCGACAGTGCGGCCACCAGCCATTGCAGCTTGTCCCAGCTGACGCCCAAGGCTGACAGGGTAGAGACGAAGCCGACCCCGGCAATCACGTAGGACAGCAACGTGGTGGTGGCGTAGGCGCTGCCCTGGGCCAGGTTCAGGCGTGATAGCACCAGCACTTCCAGCAGGCCAGGCAAGTTGCCGGCCAGGGCAACGGTGATGCCGATGATCACCAGTGCGCCCAGCAGATCGCGCAGGCTGATCGGTACCATGCTCATGGCCGCGCCGGTGCCGCTGGTGTACTCGTACAGGGTGATGTTGTCGAGGTAGGCGAACACGCTGATCAGGTCCGACCAGACCCAGTACAGGGCGGCGATGAAACCGCCGAGCAGGGCCAGGCGAATCAGGCGCAGGGACTGCTGGTTGACCTGTTCGATGTCCAGGGTCGGCTCTTCAACCAGCACTTCGCCATCCAGGCCTTCCTTGGCCGCCTGGCGCTTGCTCAGCGCCCGCTGGTAGGCCAGGCGCCGGGCGGCCACGGCCAGACCGCGGACAAAGGCGGCTTCGATCACCAGCCAGAACATCAGCAGGTACAGGGTATCGATCAGGCGATCGGTGAGCTTGAGCGCGGTGTAGTAGTAGCCAAAGCACACGGCAATGAACAGCGCCACCGGCAGTGCGGTGAAGGCCACGCCCACGGCCTTGCGGAACAGCGAGGCGTTGCGGTGGGTAGGGCTGCTCAACAGCAGGCGGCTGAGCAGCCAGGCCATCAGCGCGTAGCAGGTCAGCACCACGCCGATGCCGAGTACGTCCTCAGCCAGCGCCGAAGGTTGATGCTCGGCCACCGCCACCACGCCGACCAGGGCCAGGACCACGGTGCCGAGGCGGCGGATCCAGCCGCGGAGGAATTCGACCTGGGGTTTTTCCCAGCGAAAGTGCAGTTCGGCCACCCCGCCCGGGGCGAGTATCCGGTAGGCGGTGTAGAACACCAGCCAGGCCTGGGCCACCTGGAACAGCGCCGAGGCGAGGTTGGCGTTCTGCCCGCGGGCGTCGATCTGCAGGGCATAGCCGCACAAGGCCAGACCCAGGCTCAGGGGCATGGCCAGGAGGATGTTGACCAGGATCGCCTGGGGTGTGTGCCACTGGCTGTCACGCTTGAAGTGGCCGACATCCTGGTGAACCTTGGTCAGGCGCGCATACAGGTACTTGCGCCGCCACAGCAGGGCGCCGATCAGCAGTAGCAAGGGCAGGAACAACAACGGGCGCTGGGCCAGGCCGTCGGTCAGCTCCCTCAGGCCCGAACCCCAGGGCAGGCTGACCACTTGTTTCTGCAGGCGCTCGGGGACGGTGCGGAGCCATTCCAGGTCCAGCGGCTTGTTGCTGGGGATCCAGAACATCTGCTCATCAAGGGTTGCACGCAGGTTCTGTGCGGTGCTGAACAGTTGCTTCTGGTTCAGCTGCAGGGTGATCGATTCGTTGAGCAGCGCGCTCAGTTCACGGTTCAGGCGTTCGAGCAGGTCGCTGCGGGTGATCGCCACTTCCAGCAGGGCCTTGCGCAGTTGCGGGGTGACGGTCTCGGGCGGTTGTGCGGTGAGCAGCTTGTCGACATAGCTGCTGGGGCTGCTGAGCTGCTCGCGCTGCTGGTTGATCTCGAACTGGTACAGGCGGATGTCGGCGATCTGGTCGGCCAGGTCGCGGTCGAGCTTCAGGTGCGGCAGCGCCTGCTTCTGCTTGTAGAGGATCTTCGACAGCAGCAGGCTGCCCTTGAGCACGCTGATCTGCTCGTCCAGGGCCTGGTCGCTCTGGGTCAGGGTGTCCAGTTGCTGTTTGGTCTTGAGGTTCTGCTGGGTCAGTTCGTTGAGGCGGTCGGTGCTGCGCAGCAGGTAGTCGGAGAGCTTGAGGTTGGCGGCGCTTTCGGTGGCCAGCAGGGTGCTGCCGCCGGCCTTCTGCGCTTCGATCGATTGTTCGGTGACGGTCTGCTGGGACTGGGCCAGGCGCTTCTGGTTGATCAGCGTCTGCAGGTCCTGGATTTCCTGCTCCAGGCGCGTGGCGCGTTCGATCAGCAGGTCATGCTGGCTGTTGCCCAGGTCCTGCAGCAGGCTGTTACCGGCCAGTTCCTGGCGGCGCAGCAGGGTCAGGGCGTTGAGGGCGGCCAGTTCGGCGTTGAGCTGGTTGCGCTGGTCGGCGTTGAGCGGCTTGCCGCCGTCCTTGCCGATCTTCAGGCTGGTGTTGATCTGCTGGGTGCGGGTCTGGTTGGCGCTGATTTCTGCCTGGGCCCGTTCGGGCCGGGTCTGCGCGGTAATGGTCAGGCTGTTGGCCTCGGACAGCGCTTTTTGCAGTTCGCCCTGCTCGGTAGTGCGCTCGGCCAGCAATTGCTCCAGCTGCGGCACGCTGGAGCTAGCGTAGCGCTGGGCGACCGGGATCACCTTGCTGTCCTTGAGCTTGGCCAGCTCGCGCTGGTTATCGCTGGTCTGGCGCGGTGCGTCGCTGAGCTGGTGCTTGAGCGCAGCGAGCTTCTTCTCGCTGTCCTCTTTGTTGCCGAGGAAGGTCAGGGTCTGTTCGAGCACCTGCTGCAGGGCTTTCTGTTCAGCCTCGGGCAGCTTGCGCTCGGCGATCTTGTCCAGGCTTTTCTGGATCGACGCTGTGGTTGGCGGTTCAGCTGCCCAGACCGGGGTGAAGGACAGGCACAGCCCGATCAGGGCTGCGCTTAACAAAGTGCGCAGGGACATAGGCAGAAAATTCGTACAGGCAGAGGCGAAGAACGGAGTTTAAAGGAACAACCCAGGGCCGGGTCGAGTACCTTCGGGGAATTTGACGCCCACTTTGAGGATCTTGTTCCCTTCCATGACCGCAACAGTCCACAAGGTACTGTTCCATTCGATCTGGTCGCCGACCACTGGCGCGCCACCAACCTTCTGCGCAATGAAGCGGCTGAGCGGCGTGTGCGGGTCCTGGCCGTCGAGCTTCAAACCGTACAACGCCGCTACAGCCCCCAGTTCTGCGTCACCTTCGAGCACGAAGTCACCAAAGAAGCGCAGGTCGAGGCCGCGCTGCGGAGCCTGGCTGAACAGCTTGCCGAGGGCCGGCAGGTTGTGTTCGTGGCCGATTACGCAGAGGAGATCGTCGACTTCCAGGGTGGTACTTCCCGACGGATGGAGCAGTTGCTGGCCGCGAAACAGGGCCGCGATGCGGGTGCCTTCGGGCATTTTCAGCTCACGCAGGGCGGCACCGATGCACCATTTTTCGGCGCCCAGGCGATAGACGAACAGTTCCCACTCGCTGGTGATGTGCACTTCCAGGGCCGAACGGGAAATTGGCGCAGGGTCTGGCGGTACTGTCACTTTCAGCAGTTTGGCCACCCACGGCAGGCTGGTGCCTTGGACCAAAAGCGAGACCAGCACGATGAAGAACGCCAGGTTGAAGAACAGCTGGGCATCGGGCAGCCCGGCCATCAGCGGGAACACCGCAAGAATGATCGGTACCGCGCCGCGCAGGCCAACCCAGGAGATAAAGGCTTTTTCGCGGCCATGGAAGGCCTTGAACGGCAGCAGGCTGGCGGCCACCGACAGTGGCCGGGCAAAGATGATCATCCACAGCGCCAGGCCCAGCGCCGGCAATGCGATCGGCAGCAGGTCGTGAGGCGTCACCAGCAGGCCGAGGACCAGGAACATGCCGATCTGCGCCAGCCAGGCCATGCCGTCGAGCATGTGCAGGATGCCATGGCGGCTGCGGATCGGCCGGTTGCCCAGCACCAGGCCGCACAGGTACACGGCGAGGAAGCCGCTGCCGTGCAGGGCGTTGGTGAGCGAGAACACTACCAGGCCGCCGGCCACCACCAGGATCGGATAGAGGCCGCCAGCGAGGTTGATGCGGTTGACCAGTTGCAGCATCAGCCAGCCGCCACCCAGGCCCAGCAGGCCGCCGATGCCGAACTCGCGCAGCAGGTGAGTCAGCAGGCTCCAGTGCAGGCCGGTCTGGCCGCTGGCAATCATGTCGATCAGGGTCACGGTGAGGAACACCGCCATCGGATCGTTGCTCCCCGATTCGATCTCGAGGGTTGCCGTAACCCGCTCGTTCAGGCCCTTGCCGCCGAGCAGCGAGAACACCGCCGCGGCATCGGTGGAGCCGACGATGGCGCCGATCAGCAGGCCCTGGATGATGCTCAGGTCGAACAGCCAGGCGGCAACCATGCCGGTCAAGCCGGTAGTGATCAGTACGCCCACCGTGGCCAGCGACAGCGCCGGCCACAGGGCCACGCGGAAACTCGCCACCCGCGTGCGCAGGCCGCCGTCGAGAAGGATCACCGCCAGTGCCAGGTTGCCCACCAGGTAGGCGGTCGGGTAGTTGTTGAAGATGATGCCGCCGCCATCGACCCCGGCAATCATGCCGACCGCGAGGATGATGACCAGGATCGGGATGCCCAGACGTGAAGAAAGTGAGCTGACCAGAATACTTGCACCTACCAGCAATGCGCCGATCAAGAACAGGCTATTGATGGTGGACGCATCCAAAGGCAGTACTCCGGGGGAAAGCAGGAAGGGGGCGGCTTGCTTTCGATAAGCAGGTCGCGTGCCAAGGATTCTAACCTGAGGGGTTGGCGGGGTGTAAAGGGTTAATCGCGGGTACAAAAAAAGCACCTCGCAAGGTGCCTTCTTTGTGTTGCTTGCGCTGACGCCATCGCTGGCAAGCCAGCTCCCACAGGAATGGTACAGCCCTTGTGGGAGCTGGCTTGCCAGCGATGGGCGTTGCAGGATTTTAGGCCTGCTTGACCTCACGCATCGCCTTGCCCTTGACCGGCGTGCCGTTGGCGACGTAGTACTTGGCGGTGCTACGCGGCAGCGGCTGGCGGTTGCGGATCTTGTCGGCGATTTTCTCGGCGATCATGATCGTGGTGGCGTTGAGGTTGCCGGTGATGATGATCGGCATGATCGAGGCATCGACCACCCGCAGACCCTGCATGCCATGCACGCGGCCCTGGCCGTCGACCACCGCCATGTCGTCGTCGCCCATCTTGCACGAGCAGGACGGGTGGAACGCGGTTTCGGCGTGCTCGCGGATGAACTTGTCCAGTTCCTCGTCGGTCTGCACGTCGGCGCCCGGGCTGATTTCGCGGCCACGGTAGGCGTCCAGCGCAGGCTGGGCCATGATTTCGCGGGTCAGGCGGATGCCATCACGGAATTCCTGCCAGTCCTGCTCGGTCGCCATGTAGTTGAACAGGATGCTCGGGTGCTGGCGCGGGTCCTTGGACTTGAGCTGGATACGGCCGCGGCTAGGCGAGCGCATCGAACCCATGTGGGCCTGGAAGCCGTGTTCCTGTACGCCGTTGCTGCCGTTGTAATTGATCGCAACCGGCAGGAAGTGGTACTGGATGTTCGGCCATTCGAACTCTTCGCGAGTACGGATGAAACCACCGGCTTCGAACTGGTTGCTGGCGCCGATACCGGTGCCTTTGAACAGCCACTCGGCACCGATGGCTGGCTGGTTGTACCAGAGCAGCGACGGGTACAGCGAAACCGGCTGGGTGCAGGCGTATTGCAGGTACAGCTCAAGGTGGTCCTGCAGGTTCTCGCCCACGCCTGGCAGGTCATGAACCACAGGCACGTTGAGGCTTTCCAGCAGGGCGCGCGGGCCAACGCCGGAGCGTTGCAGCAGTTGCGGCGAAGCGATGGCGCCGGAGCAGACGATCACTTCCTTGCGTGCACGGGCTTCGACGCGTTCTTCGCTGGCGCCGACCAGGTAGCTCACGCCAACAGCGCGCTTGCCGTCGAACAGCACGCGATCGCTCAGGGCGTGAGTGACGATGGTCAGGGTCGAGCGCTTCTTGGCGGTGTCCAGGTAGCCGCGGGCGGTGCTGGAGCGACGGCCTTTAGGCGTCACGGTACGGTCCATCGGGCCGAAACCTTCCTGCTGGTAACCGTTGAGGTCTTCGGTGCGCGGGTAACCGGCCTGCACGCCGGCTTCGACCATGGCGTGGAACAGCGGGTTGTTACCGGCTTTCGGCGTGGTCACGCTGACCGGGCCTTCGCCGCCGTGGTAATCGTTGGCGCCGATGTCGCGGGTTTCCGCCTTGCGGAAATACGGCAGGCAGTCCAGGTAGGTCCAGTCTTCCAGGCCTGGCAGTTTGGCCCAGCCGTCGAAATCCATGGCGTTGCCGCGGATGTAGCACATGCCGTTGATCAGCGACGAGCCACCCAGGCCCTTGCCGCGACCGCATTCCATCCGGCGGCCGTCCATGTGCGGCTCCGGGTCGGTCTCGTAGGCCCAGTTGTAGCGGCGGCCCTGCAGCGGGAAGGCCAGCGCGGCTGGCATCTGGGTGCGGAAGTCCATGCGGTAGTCAGGGCCACCGGCCTCGAGCAGCAGGACAGTTACGCCTTCGTCTTCGGTCAGGCGGGTCGCCAGGGTGTTACCGGCAGAGCCGGCACCGACGATGATGTAGTCATATTCCATGGCTTTCTCCGAAAGCAGCTGCAAGCCTCAAGCTACAAGCCGCAAGAAAATGCGGTCGTGCGAGGCTCGCAAATGAGTGAGAGCTGCAAGAGCCGGTTGGCGCAACACGCACCGGCTTTGACTTGCAGCTTGCCGCTTGAAGCTTGTCGCTTCAGAACACCGAGTTGTAGGAACCCAGCTCAACTTGAACGGATTTGATGCGAGTGTACTGAGCCAGCGAGCTCACGCCGTTTTCACGGCCGACACCGGATTGCTTGTAACCGCCGACCGGCATTTCGGCTGGCGACTCGCCCCAGGCGTTGATCCAGCAGATACCGGCTTCCAGCTGGTGGATGATGCGGTGGGCGCGGCTGATGTCGTTGGTGCACACGCCCGCGGCCAGGCCGTATTCGGTGTCGTTGGCACGGCGGATGACTTCTTCTTCGCTCTCGTAGGAGAGGATGCTCATCACTGGGCCGAAGATCTCTTCCTTGACGATGGTCATGTCGTCACGGCAGTCGGTGAACACGGTAGGTGCCACGAACGCGCCCTTGGCCAGTTCGCCTTCGGTCAGACGCTCGCCGCCGCACAGAACGCGTGCACCTTCTTCCTTGCCCTTGGCGATGTAGCCCAGCACGCTTTCCATGTGGGCGAAGCTGACCAGCGGGCCGAAGTTGGTGTTTTCGTCTTCAGGGTTGCCAACGCGGATGCGGGCAACGCGCTCGGCGATCTTGGCTTCGAAAGCCGCTTTCATCGAGGCAGGGACGAATACGCGGGTGCCGTTGGTGCAGACCTGACCCGAGCTGTAGAAGTTGGCCATCATGGCGATGTCGGCGGCGCGATCGAGGTCGGCGTCGTCGCAGATGATCAGCGGCGACTTGCCGCCCAGTTCCATGGTGACTTCCTTGAGCGTCGAGCTCGAGGCGCTGGCCATGACCTTCTTGCCGGTGGTGGTGCCGCCGGTGAAGGAGATTTTCTCGATGCGCGGGTGCTCGGTCAGCCAGGTGCCGACTTCGCGGCCGCTGCCGGTCAGAACGTTGAACACGCCGTCCGGCAGGCCGGCTTCGGTGTAGATCTCGGCCAGTTTCAGGGTGGTCAGCGAGGTGACTTCGCTCGGCTTGAAGATCATCGCGTTACCGGCCGCCAGGGCAGGTGCGGATTTCCACAGGGCGATCTGGATCGGGTAGTTCCAGGCGCCGATACCGGCGGTCACGCCCAGCGGCTCGCGGCGGGTGTAGACGAACGAGCTGTCGCGCAGCGGGATCTGCTCGCCTTCGATGGCCGGTACCAGGCCTGCGTAGTATTCCAGCACGTCGGCGCCGGTGACGATGTCGACGTAGCGGGTTTCGGAGTAGGACTTGCCGGTGTCCAGGGTTTCCAGGGCGGCCAGCTCATCGTTGCGCTCACGCAGGATGTCGACGGCGCGGCGCAGGATGCGCGAACGCTGCATGGCGGTCATGGCGGCCCAGATTTTCTGGCCACGTTCGGCGCTTTCTACAGCGCGCTCGACGTCGGCTTCGGTAGCGCGTTGCACCTGGGCGAGGACTTCGCCGTTGGCCGGGTTGATGGCGTCGAAGGTAGCGTCGCTGGAAGCGTCGACATAACCACCATCAATGTAGAGTTTTTGCAGTTCGAAACGGGCCATAGTGTCCTCGCAAGTGCATGTGTGTGTTTGGCTATCCGTGCAGCGCTCCTGCTTGTTTGGCAATCGCGACGCGCGGTGGTTCAGAGGCCTGGTTTTGCGTGTCCGGGCTCGTCTGTTTAGCCAGTTGTAGATCCATGTATTCGTAAGCGATTTGTTTCGCCTGGTCGGTGTCGAACGCGTCTCCGGACAGCGCACCGCGCAGCCACAGACCGTCGATCAACGCTGCCAGGCCACGGGCCGCGGTGCGCGCATCAGGCAGCGGCAGGACGCGGCGGAACTGGCAGCACAGGTTGGAATACAAGCGGTGATCGTTGATCCGCTGCAACCTGTGCAAAGACGGCTGGTGCATGCTGGAAGCCCAGAAGGCCAACCAGGTTTTCATTGCCGGGCCGTTGACCTGGCTGGCGTCGAAGTTGCCTTCGATAATCACCTGCAGGTGGGCGCGCGGGCTGGTGTCCTTGAGCGCCTGCCGGTTGGCGACGACGTTCTCGTTCAGCACGCTCATCAAGTACCGCATGGTCGCTGCGATCAGGCCGTTCTTGTCCTGAAAGTAGTGACTGATGATGCCATTCGACACACCGGCCAAACGGGCGATCAGCGCAATGCTGGCGTCACCCATGCCGACCTGGTCGATGGCCATCAATGTGGCTTCGATCAACTGCTGACGGCGGATGGGTTGCATACCGACCTTGGGCATCTTGCAAATCTCCTCAGGCCTGCGAGCAGTCGACGAGCGGCTGCCTCGGCGAAGGCCAGTCTATTTTGTTTTGATTGAACGTTCAATCAACAAAGAATAAGCTCTGCGACAATCTGTGCAATTGACAGGTTTTTCCTACCTGCGGCTTGCACAAATTGGCACCCCAAAAAGACGTGGAACCCCCGGAATACAAGGTGTTGACGGGTGTAAACGGCGCGTTGAACAGATCTGCCGAACGGTATAGCACCGCGCGGCCAACCCTCGGGACGGGGTTTTCGGCCTGTTTTTTTCAACGCAATCGATTCGGGATCACGGTTTTTTCAAGGTGCTTTTATAACACCTGGAGCAGTGGGGCTATTGCACCATTTGCTCGGGTAACGGTTGTTTCGTGTTTCTCTCGCACTGCCCGGAGCCTATGTGCAATGAGTTCTGCCTCCCTAATCAAGACCCCTGCCGAGAGGGTCCGGGTCAACAGCGTGGTGTTCTTCACCTCGACGTTGTTGATCCTGCTGTTGACTGCCTTGCTGATCGCAGTTCCCGAAACCGCCGGCCGCGTGCTGAACGAGGCTCAGGCCTGGTTGTCGCGCAGCTTCGGCTGGTACTACATGCTGGTGATTGGCGGCTACCTGCTGTTCGTCATCGTTCTGGCCTTCTCCAATTTCGGCAAGCTCAAGCTTGGCGGCAAGGATGACAAGCCGGACTTCAGCTACGGTGCCTGGGCCGGGATGCTGTTCTCCTCCGGTATCGGTATCTCGCTGCTGTACTTCGGCGCGTCCGAGCCGCTGGATCACTACTTCAACCCGCCTGAAGGCGCGCCGGCCAGCCTGCAATCGGCCCGTGAAGGCCTGCAGCTGACCTTCCTGCACTGGGGTCTGCATGGCTGGGCAATCTATGCCCTGGTCGGCCTGGCCGTGGCCTACTTCGCCTACCGCCACAACCAGCCGCTGGCACTGCGCTCGGCGCTGTACCCGCTGGTCGGCGAGCGTTGGGTCAAGGGTGCCGCGGGCCACACCGTCGACATCTTCGGCATGTTCGTGACCCTGCTGGGCCTGGTGACCAACCTGGGGATCGGTTCGATGCAGGTGTCCTCGGGCCTTGAGTACCTGTTCGGCATGCAGCACAGCGACACCAACCTGCTGATCGTGATCCTGGTGATGAGCACCGTGGCGACCATCGCCGCTGTTTCGGGTGTGGAGAACGGCATCCGCCGCCTGTCCAACCTGAACATCATCCTGTTCAGCGGCTTGCTGCTGTTCGTGCTGCTCAACGGCCCGACCCTGCACCTGCTCAACAGCTTCGTGCAGAACATCGGCGACTACCTCAATGGCGCGGTGCTGAAGACTTTCGACCTGTACGTCTATGAGGGCGACAGTGCCAAGTCCGAGCGCTGGCTGGGCCTGTGGACCGTGTTCTATTGGGCCTGGTGGATTTCCTGGGGCCCGTTCGTCGGCATGTTCATTGCCCGTATCTCCCGCGGTCGTACCGTGCGCGAACTGGTCGCTGGCGTGCTGCTGATCCCGCTGGGCTTCACCCTGGCCTGGCTGTCGATCTTCGGCAACTCGGCGCTGGACCTGGTAATGAACCAGGGCGCGGTGGAGCTCGGGCGAACAGCGCTGGAGCAGCCGGCGATGTCGATCTACCAGCTGCTCGAGCACTATCCGTTCGCCAAGATCGTAGTCGGTGTGGCGATCTTCGTAGGCTTCGTGCTGTTCCTGACCCCAGCCGACTCCGGCGCGGTGATGATGGCCAACCTTTCCTGCAAAGGCGGCCATGTCGATGAAGATGCGCCGAACTGGCTGCGTATCCTCTGGTCGGCGATCATTACCGTGGTCACCATCGGTTTGCTTCTGGCCGGTAACTTCCAGGCCATGCAGACCATGGTGGTGCTGGCGGGGCTACCGTTCTCGGTGGTGCTGGTGCTGTTCATGTTCGGCCTGTACAAGGCGATGAAACAGGACAGCCAGGTCGAGCAGGAGCAAGCCGAACTGGCTGCCCGTGGTCGTCGCGGTTTCAGCGAGCGCCTGAGCCAGCTGGACCTGCAGCCGACCCAGGCGATCGTTCAGCGCTTCATGGACAAACGCGTCAGCCCGGCGCTCAAGGAAGCAGCCGCGCAGCTGCAGACCCTGGGCTTCCAGGTGCAGACCCGGGTCGGCCAGTCGCGCTCGGCCATGGGCCTGCGCATCGACATGGAAGAAGGCAACCCGTTCGTTTACGAAGTAAGCCTGGACGGTTACCTGGCCGCGCCGAGCGAAGCGCCGGTAGAAGGCGAGTCGGAAGTGCGCCAGCGCTTCTACCGCGCCGAGGTCTACCTGCACAACGGCAGCCAGGAATACGACCTGATGGGCTTCACCCCGGAGCAGATCACCCGTGATGTGCTCGATCAGTTCGAAAGCCACCGCCAGTTGCTGGGGCGTGTCTATAGCTGATAACGGCTGATGGACCCGAAGGGCTCTGTTCGCAGGAACAGGGCCCTTTTTCATGGACGGCTGTCAGCCGGCGGCAGGGGCTGGCAGCAGGTCGGTGCGAACAGGCGAGCGTTGTTTGATGATGTCTTGCGAATAGGTACAGAGTTTTTGCGGGAGTTTGTTCGCCTTGAACACGACGGAGCGGTTACCGAAAAAAGTCGTGTAGCCCCGCTCATCGGCACAGTCGGTACTGGCAATCGGGCCGCGCTTTGTCCGATAGGTGTCCAGATGGGGTGGGTCGAGGGTCCAGGTGACTTTGATATCACCGGAGCGCCGAGGCTCGATCAGTACGGACGGTTCTGGTACCGGGGCTTGCTCGAACAGGTCAACGGCTACGCTCATGCTGTTCGCCATTAGCGCGCGCGAGGCCGATTGCTCAGGTGACTCGACGCCGACGATACACAGAAAGTGCCTCCCGGGCTCCGGGCCAACAGTATCTTCGATCTTGGCGCGTGGCCCAGGCAGGGTGTCGCTGTAATGAGCCGGGTTCTCGCATTGCAGGGCATCCCGGGTTGTCTTGTAACGGTAAAACTGCGTGTCGATGATAAATTCATAATTCCATGACGGTACCTGCGGGCTGCCGTCCTCAGCTGTAGCGATCTTGTGTACACGCTGGAATGCATTAGGATTCTGCTGGTCCAGTGCGAAGCCCGGCAGCAGGTCGCAGCCGTCCAAGGTTAAGTCCGCTCGCCCGCCCATGCCGCAACGAAACAAGCGCGTAATAGGTACGCCATAGTTTTGCCCCTCTGACGCCGATGGTCTGTATGACCTGAATGAAGTGCTGTTGATCAGACCGACAATATTATTGTTGGCGCGGTTGAGGATGGGGCTGCCAGAGGCCCCGTCATCCATTCCCGCGCACTGATTACGCAGAATGTTGCGCCACACCCATGGGCGCTCGACATGGGCGTCGGCTTTTTGCATGGTGCAGGTGCTCAAGCGTAATCCAAGGCCGGGATTGATGGGGTCGCCGACCACCAGGATCGGGCTGCCAACGGGAGTGGGAGGGTCTATTTTCAGTGGTACGATGCCTGTTTCCATGACTGCCCTGAGTGGTGCGTCAAGCTCCAGCAGCGCAAGGTCGACACCCTGGATACTGCTCCATACCAGACGCTTGAGGGCCACGACCTGGCGTTTGCTGGCAGTGTCTGCGAAGTAGTTGAAGGCTATGGTGCCGGTTATTGGCTGGTCATGAGTAATCGTGCCATTTTTTGCATTGGCGCAATGCCCGTTAGTAATTATGTAGGCTGGCCCGTTGTTGTCGGTCCAGGGGTCCCGGGTATCAATCAGGGTGCCGATACATCCGGCGGACATTCGGCCGATGCCGCTCCAGTGAGCGTTCTGGTTGTCGGCGTTGTCGAGGGTGACGGGGCCTGCCTGATCGGCCAGGCCTTGACCATAGTCCGCGGCGGTTGCCTGCAAGGCTAAACACGCCAGTGCGGCACCCAGGTAGTGACGGGAAAACGTGCGCATGGTGAACCTCCTTGTGTATGCCTGCGCAAGTGTTCGCAAGCCGCGCTACCGGCGTGTGGTACATAGATAGTGAGCGCCATGCTGGACAGGCGCACTAGGCCCCGGCACTCTTGGCGTTGCCAAGGAGCCCGGTGCCACCATGTTCAAGCGTCTTGTCCTGTTGTTGTGCAGCTGCCTGTCGTTCAGCTATCTCGCCCGCGCGAGCGAGCCTGTGGTGCTGCTCACCGAAAACTTCCCGCCCTACAACATGGCCATCAGCGGCAAGAGCTTTGCCCGCGACGATGGCATCAATGGCATTGCCGCCGACCTGGTGCGCGAGATGTTCAAGCGCGCCGAGGTGCCCTACAGCATGACCCTGCGCTTCCCCTGGCAGCGCATCTACGAGCAGGTCCTGCAAACCCCCGGCTACGGCGTTTTCGTCATGGCTCGCCAGCCCGAGCGGGAAAAGCTGTTCAAGTGGGTCGGGCCGCTGGGGCCGGATGACTGGATTTTGCTGGCCCCCGAGGATAGCCCGATTGCCTTGAGCAGCCTGCAGGAAGCCAAGCGTTATCGTATCGGGGCTTATAAAGGGGATGCGATTGCCGAATACCTGGCCAAGCAAGGCCTGAACCCGGTGTTGGTGCTGCGCGACCGCGACAACGCGAAAAAACTGCTGAACGGCGAAATCGACCTGTGGGCCAGCGGCGACCCGGCCGGTCGCTACCTGGCGCGCCAGGTGGGGGTGAGCAAGCTCAAGACGGTGCTGCGTTTTCACGGCGCCGAGCTGTACCTGGCGCTCAACCGTGAAGTGCCGGACGAGGTGGTGAACAAGCTGCAGCAGGCGCTGGAGCAGATGCGCAGTGACGGTTTTGTCGAGGCGACGTTCGCCCGCTACCTGTAAATACCGTTGCGCCCGTGGCCGGACATCGCGCGATTGCTGCGCTCGGCGATCATCTGCTGAATTTCTATCCATTCGATGCCCTGGGCCTTGAGCTTGGGCAGTTCGCGCTCGAGCACTTCCAGGGTCTGTGGATAAGGATGGCCGATCAGCACTGCCGAACCTTGCTTGCGCGCCAGGGCAATGCCCTGTTGCAGCTGGCCGGCAATGGCTTCGGTGGTGCGTACATCGTCCAGGAATACATCCCGCGACACACTGGCCAGGTTGATGTTCTGCGCTGATTTGGCAGCAACCGTGGCGGCGCTGGTGCGGCTGTCGACAAAGAACAGGCCGCGGCGCTGCAGCTCGCCCATCAACCAGGCCATGGCCGCAGGCTCCGCGGTCATGCGGCTGCCCATGTGGTTGTTGATGCCAACGGCGTAGGGCACTTTGTCGAGCGCTGCGTTCAGCCGCCGCTCCAGTTCCGGCAGCGGCGTGCCGGGGTGCCAGGCGTAGGGGCCGGTGGCCGGGTCCATGGGCATGTGCAGGATCACCGTCTTGCCGGCGCGGTGGGCCTGGCGGGCGAACGCCGTGGCATGCGGGGTGTCGGGCATGATCGCCAGGGTCACCGGGCCGGGCAGGGCCAGGGTGCGTGAATCGCGCGCAGGGTTCTGGCCCAGGTCGTCGATGATCAGCGTCAGGTAGGCCTTGCCCGGTTGAGTCGGCGCCGCCAGGGCGACACCGCTCATCAGGTACAACAGGGCCAACAGCAGGTAACGCATCAACTGGCCTTATTTACCCTGGGTGATGCTCAGGCCCTTGAGCAGGCTCAAGGCCTGGCTGAGCTGGTAATCATCATCCTGTGGGCGAGGCTTGGCGCCGCCGCCCTTGCCCGACGGACGGTCGGCGCCGCCGTTGCCGTTGCCCAGGTGACCCTGCAGGTCGGCTTCCTTGAAGTTCTCGCTGTCCTGCTCGGCGGTGATCTTGGCGCGGCGCACCTCGATATCCGGAACGATGCCCTGGGCCTGGATCGAACGGCCGTTGGGGGTGAAGTACAGCGCCGTGGTGATCTTCAATGCGCGGTCGTTGTTCAGCGGCAGCACGGTTTGCACCGAGCCTTTGCCGAAGCTGTCGGTGCCCATCAGCACACCGCGTTTCTGGTCTTGCAGGGCGCCGGCGACAATTTCCGAGGCCGAGGCGCTGCCGCCGTTGATCAGCACCACCAATGGCACGCCTTCACTGGCGTCGGCCGGGTCAGCGGAGAAGCGCAGCTCGGAATTGGCGATGCGGCCCTTGGTGTAGACGATCAGGCCCTTGGTCAGGAAGTGGTCGGCCACTTCCACGGCCGATTGCAGGACGCCACCGGGGTTATTGCGCAGGTCCAGGACCAGGCCGCGCATCTTCTTGCCGTTGTCCTTGCGCAGCTTGGCCAGGGCTTTGCCGACTTCTTCGCCGGTCTTGACCTGGAACTGGGTGATGCGGATGTAACCGTAGCCGTCTTCGAGCATCTGGCTCTTGACGCTCTTGACCTGGATGACCGCGCGGGCAAGGGTTACATCGAACGGGTTGCCGCCGTCGCGCACCAGGGTCAGGGTGATTTTCTCGCCGACCTTGCCGCGCATCTTGTCGACTGCTTCGGTCATGGTCTGGCCACGGGTCGGTTGGCCGTTGATCTTGACGATCAGGTCACCGGCTTCGATACCGGCGCGCGAGGCCGGGGTCTCGTCGATCGGCGAGACCACCTTGATGAAGCCGTCTTCCATGCCCACTTCGATGCCCAGGCCGCCGAACTCACCGCTGGTGCTCTCTTGCAGCTCGAGGAAGTCTTCCGGGCCGAGATAGGCCGAGTGCGGATCAAGGTTGCTGAGCATGCCCTTGATGGCGTTTTCCAGCAGGGTCTTGTCGTCTACCGGTTCGACATACGCGGCCTTGATGCGGTCCATGACCTCGGCGAAGGTGCGCAGCTCTTCCAGCGGCAGCGGTGCCTTGGCCGACGGTGCCGAGACCGTTGTCGCTGGAATCGCGGCGGGCTTGGCCGGCTCGGCCGCAAGGGCCAGGGGCGCGCCGATGACCATGGCGATGGTCAGGGCCAGCGAGGTGAGGCGAGGCGAGTGCAGCATGTCGAACGAACTCCTGATCCTGGTAGCGCTCCGTAGAGCATCGGCGCAGCCCGAAGTTGCGCTACGCCGTCAAATAGGGGGTGTTGCCTATCCCTGGGCACGACACCATTGTGCGGGGTCGCTGGGGCGCCCCTGCTGGCGGATGGCGAAATACAGCCCCGAGCTGTTCTGGCCGCCGCTGTTGCCGACGGTGGAGATGGCCTCACCGGCCTTGACCACATCGCCGGCGCTCTTGAGCAGGCTCTGGTTATGGCCGTACAGGCTCAGGTAACCATTACCATGGTCGAGAATGACCAGAAGTCCAGCGCCGCGCAACCAGTCGGCAAATACCACCCGGCCGCCATGCACGGCGCGCACCTGGCTGCCCTGGGAGGCGCTGATCATCACCCCGTCCCACTTGGCTCGCGAGTCATCGCCGCGGGTTTCGCCAAAGCGTGCCAGCAATCGACCATTGACAGGCCATGGAAGTTTTCCCCGTGCGGCAGAAAAAGCACCACCGAAGGTTTCGCCACTGCTGGAGACCAGCGGGCCGGGAATAGCCTTGGGCTTCTTCGGCGCGTCGCTGTTGCTGGCGGCCAGGGCTTCGCGCTGGCGTTGTTTTTCCGCTTCCTGGGCGGCGAGCAGGGCCTTCTGCCGCGCTTCCTCGGCTTCACGGGCCTGGCGGGCGAGGGTTTCCTCGATGGTCTTGAGCACTTTGCTCAGGTCGGCCTGGTCCTGCTCACGGGCCTGCAGCTTCTGGTCGCGGGCCTTGACGTCATTGTTGAGCTTGGCCAGCACCTCTTTACGCTCGGTACGGACTTTTTCCAGTTCCTGGCGCTGGCTGTCGAGGGTGCCTTGCTGGGTCAGCAGCTGCGCTTGTTGCAGGCTGATGTCTTTCTCGACGTTGGCCAGTTGGCGCAAGGTCTCGTTGAAGTTGCGCAACTGGGTCAGGCGCGCCTGGCTCAGGTAATCGTAATAGGTCAGGGTGCGGGCGAATTTTTCCGGATTCTGCTGGTTGAGCAGCAGTTTCAGGTATTCCTCGCGGCCATTCTGGTAGGCCGAACGGGCCTGGATGGCGATCAGTCGTTGCTGTTCAATGCGGGCGCTCTGGAGTTTTTTTTTCTCGGTATCAAGGCGCTCCAGTTCGCCTTCCGTCTTTTTTAGTTCGAGTTGCAGGGCCTCCACCTGCTTTTCCAGCTTGCCGATGTCGGTTTCGGTTGAGCGCAGGTCTTTCTGCACACCGGATTTTTCCTCCTGCAACTTGCCAAGCATCTTTTTCAGCTCGGTAATGTCCTGGCGCGTGGCGTCCAGTTGTTGCTGGGTTTGCGCGCGCTCATCGGCGAAGGCCGGGCTGAGCAGGCAAGACAGGGCGAGTAGGATCAGGGCGCGAAACATGGGGTGGGCGGCACCAGGCATAGAGACTGGCCTAGTATGCCCGCCATAGGCTGCAAAAAAAACGGCTTTAGCTGCAAGCTGCAAGCTACAAGCGGCAAGAAAAATGGGTGAATGGGCTCTTTCTTGCGGCTTGTAGCTTGTCTTCAGCGGCTTTAGCCGTCGATCAGAATCGACGAGCCGGTCATTTCTGCCGGTTTTTCCAGGCCCAGCAGCTTGAGCATGGTGGGGGCCACGTCGGCCAGCACGCCGCCTTCGCGGACCTGCACTTTGCGCTTGCCAACATAGATGAACGGTACCGGCTCGGTGGTGTGCGCGGTGTGCGCCTGGCCGGTGCATTCGTCTTCCATCTGCTCGACGTTGCCGTGGTCGGCGGTGATCAGCGCTTCGCCGCCGACCTTGTCCAGCGCCTCGACGATGCGCCCGACGCACAGGTCCAGCGCCTCGACGGCCTTGACTGCGGCCTCGAATACGCCGCTGTGGCCGACCATGTCGCCGTTGGCGTAGTTGACCACGATCACGTCATAGCGCTGCTGCTCGATGGCTTCGACGATGCGGTCGGTGACTTCCGGCGCGCTCATTTCCGGCTGCAGGTCATAGGTGGCGACCTTTGGCGACGGGATGAGGATGCGTTCTTCGCCTTCGAAGGGCTCTTCACGGCCACCGGAGAAGAAGAAGGTGACGTGGGCGTATTTCTCGGTTTCGGCGATGCGCAGCTGGGTCTTGCCGTTTTTCGCCAGGTATTCGCCGAGCACGTTGTTCAGGCTGCCCGGGGCGAATGCGGCCGGGGCCGGGATTTTCGCCGAGTATTGGGTCAGGCCGATGTAGGCGGCCAGTTTGGGCAGGCGTGCACGTGGGAATTCGTTGAACTCGGGCTCGACGAACACCCGCGACAGTTCGCGGGCGCGGTCGGCGCGGAAGTTCATGAAGATCACTGCGTCGCCGTCTTCGACCTTGACCGCCTCGCCAATGCGCGTGGCCTTGACGAATTCGTCGCTCTCGTCGCGGGCATAGGCGGCTTCAAGGCCGGCCAGGGCCGTGTCGGCGCTGAATTCGGCGCTGCTGTCGACGATCAGGTTGTAGGCTGCCGATACACGGTCCCAGCGGTTGTCGCGGTCCATGGCGTAGTAGCGGCCGATCAGGCTGGCGATGCGGCCCTTGCCGAGCTTGGCGAAGGCGGCATCGAGCAACTCGATCGAGGATTGCGCGCTTTTTGGCGGGGTGTCGCGGCCGTCGAGGAACGCGTGCAGGTAGATTTTCTCGGCGCCGCGCTTGGCGGCAAGCTCGGCCATGGCCACCAGGTGGTCCTGGTGGCTGTGCACGCCGCCATCGGAGAGCAGGCCAAGGATGTGCACGGCCTTGCCGGCACCGACAGCCTTGTCGACCGCGCCACACAGCACCGGGTTTTCGAAGAACTCGCCGTCCTTGATCGCCTTGGTCACCCGGGTGAAGTCCTGGTACACCACGCGGCCGGCGCCGAGGTTCATGTGGCCGACCTCGGAGTTGCCCATTTGCCCGTCCGGCAGGCCGACATCCATGCCGGAGCCGGAGATCAAGCCGTGCGGCTGGGTAGCGCGCAGGCGATCATAGACCGGCGTATTGGCCGAATAGATGGCGTTGTATTCGTGGCTTTCGCTGTGACCGAAACCATCCAGGATGATCAGGACCAAGGGTTTTGGCGTGCTCGTCATCAATCCCACACTCACGGTTGTTCAGATGATAAAGGCACGCATTTTAGGGCAAATTGGCCAGCAATGACGAATTAACCTTGCAGGCCTGGCAGCGCGGGCCGACGGGCTGCAGCCCGGTAATGAGAATTACTGGCGATAACCCTGCCCGGCGGGCTTTGGCCGACCTTGGGGGCTGTGTATACTGGCCAACATTTTTAATGGCCTGGAACACCCTCCGATGGTTGCTCACCTGATTGAATTCGCAACAAATCACTATCTGCTGGTCGGTATCTTCGTCGTTCTGCTGGTTTTGCTGATCGTCACCGAAGCACGCAAGGGCGGCCGCAGCCTCAGCACTGGCGAACTGACCGCGCTGGTCAACGCCGACAAGGGCCTGGTGATCGACATCCGTTCGAGCAAGGACTACGCCGCCGGCCATATCGTTGGCGCCGTGAATATTCCCCAGGACAAGGTTGCCGCGCGCATCGGCGAGCTGGAAAAGCACAAGGCCAACAAGACCCTGATCATCGTCGACGCCATGGGCCAGCACGCCGGCACCACCGCGCGCGAACTGCTCAAGGCCGGCTTCACCGCTGCCAAGCTGTCGGGTGGCGTGTCGAGCTGGAAGGCCGATAACCTGCCGCTGGTGAAGTGATATGAGCAACGTCATCGTCTACTCCAGCGATTACTGCCCTTACTGCTCGCGGGCAAAATACCTGCTCGAAAGCAAAGGCGTGGCCTTCGAAGAGATCAAGGTCGATGGCAAGCCTCAGGTGCGCGCCGAAATGAGCCAGAAGGCCGGCCGTACCTCGGTGCCGCAGATCTGGATCGGCTCCACCCACGTCGGCGGTTGCGACGACCTGTATGCCCTGGAGCGCGCCGGCAAGCTCGACGCGCTGCTCAAGGCCTGAATCAGAAACCCATTAAAGACTCTGGAAAGAAGGATCTGTCATGACTGATCAACAGAACAACGACGCCGCAGCCGCAGCCGACGACAACACGCCGCAGTTCTCCCTGCAGCGCATCTACGTGCGCGACCTGTCGTTCGAAGCGCCGAAAAGCCCGGCGATCTTCCGTCAGCAGTGGGAACCGAGCGTTGCCCTGGACCTGAACACCAAGCAGAAAGGCCTGGAAGGCGACTTCCACGAAGTCGTGCTGACCCTGTCGGTGACCGTGAAGAACGGCGACGAAGTAGCCTTCATCGCTGAAGTGCAGCAGGCCGGTATCTTCCTGATCAAGAACCTCGACCCGGCGTCGATGAGCCACACCCTGGGCGCGTTCTGCCCGAACATCCTGTTCCCGTACGCCCGTGAAGCGCTGGACAGCCTGGTGACCCGTGGTTCGTTCCCGGCACTGATGCTCTCGCCGGTCAACTTCGACGCTCTGTACGCTCAGGAAATGCAACGCATGCAGGAAGCTGGCGAAGCCCCTTCGCTGCAATAAGCCTGTTGCGATGTAGCAAAAAGCGCCCTGATGGGCGCTTTTTTCTTGGGGATTGTCGCGAACACTGTGGGAGCGGCGCTGTTCTGCGGTTTGATTCCTCAGGCAAACCCCTGCTGGCGCCACGCCTCATACACCGTCACCGCCACCGTGTTGGACAGGTTCAAGCTGCGGCAACCCGGACGCATCGGCAGGCGCAGGCGTTGCTCGGCGGGCAGGCTGTCCAGCACCTCGGCGGGCAGGCCACGGCTTTCCGGGCCGAACAGAAAGGCGTCACCCGGCTGGAAAGCAGTTTCGTGGTAGGGGTGCGAGGCTTTCGTGGTGAACGCGAACAGCCGTGGCTGGCCTAGGCTTTCCAGGCAGCTGGGCAGGTCTGCGTGGCGCTTGAGCGTGGCATACTCGTGGTAGTCCAGACCGGCCCGGCGCAAGCGCTTGTCGTCCAGCTCGAAGCCGATCGGCTCGATCAGGTGCAGGTGGCAGCCGCTGTTGGCGCACAGTCTGATGATGTTGCCGGTATTCGGCGGAATCTCTGGTTGAAAGAGGATGACGTGAAACATGCACGGCTCCGAACATAAAGATGGCGAGCATTCTACTCCTGAACCGGACCCGCGTTCGCAGCTATGGCCGCGGGTGCTGTTTTCCCTGGCGCTGTTCGGCATGCTGGTGGGGCTGATGATCGGTCGCCTGACCGCGCCCGAACCGCGGGTGCTGGAGCAGATCGAGGTGGTCGAGGCCGGCTTGAACCTGTGGTTCAACGAAGAACCCAAGCTGCACGGCGAAGAGGTCGAAGGCACCCTGACGCTGCTGTTCGAGGCCGAGGGCAGGGCTGCACGCGGTCAGTTGCAGTTGCAGGGCAAGCCGGTGAGCTGGCGGGTGCAGAACAGTGATGGTGGCTTGCTGGTGACCCTGGTCGCGGCCCGCCCCCTGCACGGCGAATGGGCCGGTGCAGAGGAGGGCGAACGCTGGCGGGTGCAGGTGAGGCTGCGCGAATAAAAGAGGGGATTCCCCGGCCTGCCTGTACCAAGGTCCCCAAAACTGGAAGTACTGATACTAATGCAGGGTGTGTGCCAGTTTTGTTGCAGTGCGCAAAAAGGCCGGTTTACGGGGTTAGGCAGGGTTTTGCCGGGGATTTGTGCCTTCAGGCGGTGCACCGATAGCGGGGTCGGTGCATCAATGGGGCAAATTGCAATCTTGTGGGAGCTGGCTTGCCAGCGATGAGGTCAATGCAGTCTGTGCATTCTCTACAGGCCGGACGACCGCTTCGCGCTCGATCGCTGGCAAGCCAGCTCCCAGAGGTCAGGCCTCGTCGTCACCGTCCTCATCGCCGCCATCGACCTTCATCCCCAACTCCTTGATCTTGCGCGTCAGGGTGTTGCGGCCCCAGCCTAGCAGCACGGCGGCATCGCGGCGGCGGCCTGCGGTGTGCTTGAGCGCGGTCTCGATCATGATCCGCTCGAAGCTCGGTACGGCGCTGTCGAGCAGGCTCGATTGGCCACGGGCCAGGGCCTGGTCGGCCCATTGGCGCAGGGCCTGTTCCCAGTTGGTCACCGGCGCCGCGTCTTGCGGCAGGTTGAGCAGCTCGGGTGGCAGGTCGCCGATATGCACTTCACGCCCCGAGGCCATCACCGTGATCCAGCGGCAGGTGTTCTCCAGCTGACGCACGTTGCCCGGCCACGGCAGGTTGCGGATGAATTCCTCGGTTTCTGCCTTGAGCAGTTTGGGCTCCACGGCCAGTTCCTGGGCTGCGCGACCCAGGAAGTGCCTGGCCAGGGTCGGGATGTCTTCGCGACGATCGGCCAGGCGCGGGATGTGGATGCGGATCACGTTCAGGCGGTGGAACAGGTCTTCACGGAACTTGCCGGCCTGCACCAGGGTTTCCAGGTTCTGGTGGGTGGCGGCGATGATCCGCACATCGACCTTGACCGGCACATGCCCGCCCACCCGGTAGAACTCGCCATCGGCCAGCACCCGCAGCAGGCGGGTCTGGGTGTCGGCCGGCATGTCGCCGATCTCGTCGAGGAACAGGGTGCCGCCATCGGCTTGCTCGAAGCGGCCGCGGCGCAGGTTGGCGGCGCCGGTGAAGGCGCCTTTCTCATGGCCGAACAGTTCCGACTCCATCAGGTCCTTGGGGATCGCCGCCATGTTCAGGGCGATGAACGGCGACGCCGCCCGCGGGCTGTGGCGGTGCAGGGCGTGGGCGACCAGTTCTTTACCGGTACCGGACTCGCCGTTGATCAGCACAGTGATGTTGGAATGGCTCAGGCGGCCGATGGCGCGGAACACTTCCTGCATCGCCGGCGCTTCGCCGATGATCTCCGGGGTGCGGGTCAGGCTCGGTGCCACGTCCAGGCCTTGTTGCTCCTGGGCATGCTGGTTGGCACGCTTGACCAGCGATACCGCTTCATCGACGTCGAACGGCTTGGGCAGGTACTCGAAGGCACCGCCCTGATAGGACGCCACCGCGCTGTCCAGGTCGGAATGGGCGGTCATGATGATCACCGGCAGGCGCGGGTGCTGCTCGCGAATCTGCGCCAGCAGGTCAAGGCCGCTGGCGCCAGGCATGCGGATGTCGGAAATGATTACGTCCGGCTGCTGCCGGGCCAGGCGGCTCATGACCCCGTCGGCGCTGTCGAAGCTCTGGGTGGTCATGCCTTCCTGTTGCAAGGCCTTCTCCAGCACCCAGCGGATGGAACGATCATCGTCGACGATCCAGACGGTTTCACTTCGGCTCATGAGGCGGTGGCTCCTTGTTCCAGCGGCAGGAAGATCGAGAAGGTGGTGTGGCCAGGGTGGCTGTCACACTCGATCAGGCCCTGGTGCTGGCTGATGATGTTCTGGGTTATGGCCAGGCCCAGCCCGGTACCGTCCGGGCGGCCGCTGACCATGGGGTAGAAGATGGTTTCCTGCAGCTCGGCAGGGATGCCGGGACCGTTGTCGATGATCTCGATGCGGGCCACCAGGCGATGACGGGTGTGGCCGATGGTGAACTGGCGCATGGCTCGCGTGCGCAGGCTGATGCGGCCCAGGCGCAGTTCGTTCTGGCCGCTGATGGCCTGCATGGCGTTGCGCACGATGTTGAGCACCGCCTGGATCATCTGTTCGCGGTCGATCAACACATCCGGCAGGCTCGGGTCGTAGTCGCGCACCAGGGTGATGCCGCCCTGGGTTTCGGCCTCGACCAGGCTGCAGACCCGCTCCAGCACCTCATGGATGTTGGTCAGGGCCAGCGATGGCAGCTTGTTCGAGCCGAGCATGCGGTCGACCAGGTTGCGCAGGCGGTCGGCCTCTTCAATGATCACATTGGTGTAATCCTTCAGGCCTTCTTCCGGCAGCTCGCGGGCCAGCAGCTGGGCGGCGCCGCGAATGCCGCCGAGCGGGTTCTTGATCTCGTGGGCCAGGCCGCGCACCAGCATCTTGGTGGTTTCCTGCTTGGACAGCTGGGCCTCTTCCTTGGTGATGCGCAGCAAGCGGTCACGCGGATGCACTTCAAGCAACAGCAGGGTCGCGCCTTTGCTGAGGATCGGCGTCACCGCGTAGTCGACGGTCTGGGTCTGGCCAGTCAGCGAGGTCAGTTGGGCTTCGCGCTTGGTGAAAGGGTGCGCGTGCTCCACCGCCTGGCGCAGGGAGTTGAGCGCCTCGGGCGATTCGGTGAACAGTTCGCTGATGAATTGCCCGTGGCTGCGTTGGCCACTGATGGCCAGGAGCATCTCCGCCGCCGGGTTCATGTACTCAAGGCGCAGTTCGGCGTCGAGCAGGATGGTGGCGGTGGTCAGGTTGTCCAGTAGCAGTCGGTGCAGTGCATCGCTGATGGTCATGGGGCGTCGTTGACCTCTTTTGGCTCATACAACCTCGGCACAGGGCCAGGTCGCGGGCGCTGGTAATCCGCTGGTACAAAGAAAATGCAAAAAGCAAACCAAGGCTCCGAAAAGAAGCGGAATTTCCGGATTAAGACCTGTATTTGCGCGAAAAACGCCTACAAAGTCCTGAGATCGCACTTTTCGTGAACCAAAATGGGCTGAGTTGCTCAGGTGCAAGCAGATGCGTGCACCAATATAGAGCATAGAGGAAGGATTACTGCGGCGAGCACAAATGCGTCGTCGCGCGGATCAGGGCCAGGGACTGCTGCGGGTCTTTGTCCTGTTGTGCGATGGCTTGGGCCAGGGTCGCCTGGCATTGGGCCGGGCGGTTGCGATCAAACTCTGCCAGTTGGCTCAGCAGTGTGCGTTGCAGGCGATCCAGTTGCGGGCGCAATTGGCTGCCCAGATCGACCCGTGGCGTTTGTGGTGCGCTGCCTGCGGCATGCCAGCGTGACAGTGCGCGGTACTGGAGCAGCTTGTTGGCTTCGATCTGGTCGGCGAAGAACACGCCTGCCCGGTGCTCGTCCACACCAAAGCGCACGGCCTGGGTGCGGGCATTGGCGATGACCTGCTGCTCACGCTCGGGCGCTTCTACAGGCTGGCCCGAGTCCCATTTGTTCAGGGCGACATCGTCGGCGATATCCAGGCGTTGATTCACGCTATCGAGCAAGCGCGACAGGGCAACTGGCGGTGCGGGTGTCGAGGCGCACCCTTGCAGGAGCAAGGTTGGCGCAAGGAGCAGGGCGAACAGGGGCATACGCATGGCGAGGGTCCGAAGCGGTAAAAGAGCAGTGTGCAGCTTTTTGGCCTTTTTTCCTGTCGGCCAATGCGCATAAGAATGTCAGAAAAACAAAAGGCCTCCCGAAGGAGGCCTCTCTTGCACTACGCCGCTTGCGCGAGCGTTACCGGATTAGCAGCTGTAGTACAGCTCGTATTCCAGTGGGTGTACGAAGGTGCGGACCTTGATTTCTTCTTCGCTTTTCAGCGCGATGTAGGCATCGATGAAGTCATCGGAGAACACGCCGCCCTTGGTCAGGAACGCGCGGCCCTTGTCCAGCTCTTCCAGGGCTTCTTTCAGGCTGCCGCACACCTGCGGGATCTCTTTCGCCTCTTCAGGCGGCAGGTCGTACAGGTTCTTGTCGGCGGCATCGCCTGGGTGGATCTTGTTCTGGATACCGTCCAGGCCGGCCATCATCAGTGCCGCGAAGCACAGGTACGGGTTGGCAGCCGGGTCCGGGAAGCGCGCTTCGATACGGCGGGCTTTCGGGCTGGAAACGTAAGGGATGCGGATCGAGGCGGAACGGTTGCGAGCCGAGTAGGCCAGCATTACCGGAGCTTCGAAGCCTGGTACCAGACGCTTGTAGGAGTTGGTAGCCGGGTTGGTGAAGCCGTTCAGGGCCTTACCGTGCTTGATGATACCGCCGATGAAGTACAGGGCGGTGTCGGACAGGCCGGCATAGCCTTCGCCGGAGAAGGTGTTCTTGCCATCTTTGGAGATGGACATGTGCACGTGCATGCCCGAGCCGTTGTCGCCGTACAGGGGCTTAGGCATGAAGGTCGCGGTGCGGCCGTAGGCGTCGGCAACGTTGTGTACGCAGTACTTGAGGGTCTGAACTTCGTCAGCCTTCTTCACCAGGGTGTTGAACTGCACGCCGATTTCGTTCTGGCCGGCAGTTGCCACTTCGTGGTGGTGCACTTCGATGACCAGGCCCATTTCTTCCATGGCGTTGCACATGGCAGTACGGATTTCGTGGTCGTGGTCGAACGGAGGTACTGGGAAGTAGCCGCCTTTGACGCCCGGACGGTGGCCTTTGTTGCCGCCTTCGACGTCCTGGTCGGACATCCACGAGCCTTGTTCGGAGTAGATCTTGAACATCGAGCCGGAGATATCGGACTTGAACTTCACTTCGTCGAAGATGAAGAATTCAGGCTCTGGACCGACGAAGACGGTGTCACCGATACCGGTGGTCTTCAGGTACTCTTCGGCGCGGCGGGCGATGGCGCGTGGGTCGCGGTCATAGCCTTGCATGGTCGACGGTTCGATGATGTCGCAGACCAGGATCAGGGTCGGTTCTTCGGTGAACGGGTCGAGCACGGCGGAGGCGTCGTCCGGCATCAGGATCATGTCGGAAGCTTCGATGCCTTTCCAGCCGGCGATGGAGGAACCGTCGAACATCTTGCCGGCTTCGAAGAAATCTTCATCCAGCGCATCACGAGCTGGCATGGTCACGTGGTGCTGAGTGCCTTTGGTGTCAGTGAAGCGCAGATCAATCCATTTAACGTCATGATCTTTGATGAGTTGAACCGACTTCGACATAGTGTCCTCCGGGGTGGGGTAGAGCTTGCCTGTGCAGCCCTTTAATTTGGGTGATGCCGGGCGCGAATAGTCGGCCAAGGCAACCTGCCTCACAAGGGAGCAAATTGCATGCCAGTGCCCCGAGTTGGGATTTTTGCCCCAAACCCAAGCGTTTTCGGCCGATTTCGCAAATTCACGGCATTTTTCTGCACTTTAAAGATGCGCTAATCGGGCATGATGCACCATTTTGGCGCACAGAAAACCTTCTGTACAAAAGTTGCTCAAAGCTTGAGCAATTTCCGCTATAATCCGCGCCCCACTTTTTTAGTCGGCACCTCGCGCGCTGTTTTTCATGAAACTAATCGTAAAAGTCTTCCCAGAGATCACCATCAAGAGCCGGCCGGTTCGCAAGCGCTTCATCCGTCAACTGGCCCGCAACATCCGCAACGTGCTCAAGGACCTCGATCCTGCGCTCGCGGTTAACGGTGTCTGGGATAACCTCGAAGTGATCACTCACATCGAGGACGAGAAGGTCCTGCGCGAGATGACCGAGCGTCTGACCTGCATGCCGGGCATTGCCCACTTCCTGCAGGTCGACGAATACCCGCTGGGTGATTTCGACGACATCGTCGCCAAGTGCAAGCAGCACTTCGGTCACCTGCTGGCCGGCAAGCGCTTCGCCGTACGCTGCAAGCGCGGCGGCCACCACGATTTCAGCTCGATGGACGTCGACCGCTACGTCGGCAGCCAGCTGCGCCAGCAGTGCGGCGCCGCCGGTATCGACCTGCGTACGCCGGAAGTCGAGGTACGCATCGAGGTACGCGACAAGCGCCTGTACGTCATCCACAACCAGCACAAAGGCATCGGCGGTTACCCGCTGGGCGCGCTGGAGCAGACCCTGGTGCTGATGTCCGGCGGTTTCGACTCCACTGTCGCCGCCTACCAGATGATGCGCCGCGGCCTGATGACCCACTTCTGCTTCTTCAACCTTGGCGGCCGCGCCCACGAACTGGGGGTGATGGAAGTTGCCCACTACCTGTGGAAGAAGTACGGCAGCAGCCAGCGCGTGCTGTTCGTCAGCGTGCCGTTCGAAGAAGTGGTCGGCGAAATCCTCGGCAAGGTCGACAACAGCTACATGGGCGTGACCCTCAAGCGCATGATGCTGCGCGCGGCGACCAACATCGCCGACCGCCTGCAGATCGACGCCCTGGTGACCGGTGAAGCCATCTCCCAGGTGTCGAGCCAGACCCTGCCGAACCTCGCGGTGATCGACTCGGCCACCGAGAAGCTGGTGTTGCGCCCGCTGCTGGCCAGCCACAAGCAGGACATCATCGACCTGGCCCAGCAGATCGGCACCGCCGAGTTCGCCAAGCACATGCCTGAATACTGCGGCGTGATTTCGGTGAACCCGACCACCTGCGCCAAGCGTCATCGCCTCGAGCATGAAGAGAAGCAGTTCGACATGGCGGTGCTCGAGCGTGCCCTGGAGCGCGCCCGCCTGATCTCCATCGACCACGTGATCGATGAACTCAGCGAAGATATCCAGATCGAAGAAGTCAGCCAGGCGCTGGCCGGGCAGGTGGTGATCGACATTCGCCACCCTGATGCCCAGGAAGACCAGCCCCTGGAACTGGACGGCATCGAGGTCAAGGCCTTGCCGTTCTACGCCCTGAACAGTCGCTTCAAGGAGCTGGATGCCACGCGCCAGTACCTGCTGTATTGCGACAAGGGAGTAATGAGTCGCCTGCATGCCCATCATCTGCTCAGTGAGGGACATGCCAATGTGCGCGTTTATCGTCCGACATAAGACGCCGGGGCTATATGGCGGGAGCATCCGCCATCGCCCTCCCGACCACCGGGCCGTTTGAGCGCCATTCATTCATATTCGCCGCCTAGACTGGGCGGCAACCCGAATCCTCTGATCGAGATACACACGTGATCGAAAATCTGCGTAACATCGCCATCATCGCCCACGTTGACCATGGTAAAACCACCCTGGTCGACAAACTCCTGCGTCAGTCCGGCACCCTGGAGCGTAACGAGCTCAACGACGAGCGCGTCATGGACTCCAACGACCAGGAAAAAGAGCGCGGTATTACCATTCTGGCGAAAAACACCGCCATCAACTGGAACGGCTACCACATCAACATCGTCGACACCCCCGGCCACGCCGACTTCGGTGGCGAGGTTGAGCGTGTAATGTCGATGGTCGACTCCGTACTGCTGCTGGTCGACGCTCAAGACGGCCCTATGCCGCAAACCCGTTTCGTGACCAAGAAGGCTTTCGAAGCCGGCCTGCGTCCAATCGTGGTCATCAACAAGGTCGACCGTCCAGGCGCGCGTCCTGACTGGGTTCTGGACCAGATCTTCGACCTGTTCGACAACCTCGGTGCCACCGACGAACAGCTGGACTTCAAAGTCGTCTACGCCTCGGCCCTGAACGGCATTGCCGGTCTGGACCACACCGAAATGGCCGAAGACATGACCCCGCTGTACCAGTCGATCGTCGACAACGTACCGGCTCCTGCTGTTGACCGTGACGGCCCGTTCCAGATGCAGATCTCGGCACTGGACTACAACAGCTTCCTGGGTGTTATCGGTGTTGGCCGTATCGCTCGCGGTCGCGTCAAGCCAAACACCCCGGTGGTGGCTATCGACGTCAATGGCAAGAAGCGCAACGGTCGTATCCTCAAGCTGATGGGTCACCACGGTCTGCACCGCATTGACGTCGAAGAAGCCCTGGCTGGCGACATCGTCTGCATCAGCGGTTTCGACGAGCTGTTCATCTCCGACACCCTGTGCTCCCCGGACGCAGTCGAAGCGATGAAGCCGCTGACCGTTGACGAACCAACCGTTTCGATGACCTTCCAGGTCAACGACTCGCCGTTCTGCGGTAAAGAAGGCAAGTTCGTGACTTCCCGTAACATCAAGGAACGTCTGGACAAAGAGCTGCTGTACAACGTTGCACTGCGCGTTGAAGAAGGCGACTCGGCTGACAAGTTCAAGGTCTCCGGCCGTGGTGAGCTGCACCTGTCGGTTCTGATCGAAACCATGCGTCGCGAAGGCTTCGAAATGGGTGTTGGTCGTCCGGAAGTGATCATCCGTGAAGTCGACGGCGTCAAGCACGAGCCGTTCGAGAACGTCACCATCGACATCCCTGAAGATTCCCAGGGCAAGGTCATGGAAGAAATGGGTCTGCGTAAAGGCGACCTGACCAACATGGTTCCGGATGGCAAGGGCCGTGTACGCCTGGAATACAACATCCCAGCCCGTGGTCTGATCGGTTTCCGTAACCAGTTCCTGACGCTGACCAACGGTGCCGGCATCCTGACCTCGATCTTCGATCGCTACGCTCCGATGAAGTCCGGCCACATGTCCGGCCGTCAGAACGGCGTGCTGGTTTCGGTCGAAACCGGCAAGGCCCTGACCTACTCCCTGGAAACCCTGCAGGCGCGCGGCAAGCTGTTCGTCGAGCACGGCCAGGAGATCTACAACGGTCAGATCGTTGGTCTGAACAGCCGTGACAACGATCTGGGCGTCAACCCTACCAAGGGCAAGAAGCTCGACAACATGCGTGCTTCGGGTAAAGACGAAACCATCGCCCTGGTTCCACCTGTTCGCTTCACCCTGGAACAGGCCCTGGAATTCATCCAGGACGACGAGCTGTGCGAAGTCACGCCTAAGTCGATCCGTCTGCGCAAGAAGATCCTCGACGAAGGCGAGCGTACCCGCGCTGCCAAGAAAGCCAAGAACTGAGTCTTAGTTCCGGCTGAATGAAAACGCCCCCGGTCGCAAGACCGGGGGCGTTTTTGTTTGTGCGGGACATGGAACCGGGTTGGCTTCATCGCTGGCAAGCCAGCTCCCACAAGATCATGTACAACCCTGTGGGAGCTGGCTTGCCAGCGATGCTTTTAGCGGCGCGCCGCTGGCTTGGGGATGTACGCGCAATATCCCGGACGCGGTCCGATCCGCGGATGGTTGCGGCAGGTGTCCGGGCGCTTTTCGTAAATGGTGCACATGCGACTTTTACGGTCCAGGTACAGGCAATCGTCGTTGCTCATCTGCGCCAGGGTGAAAATCCCCGACTTCTGGTTGAAGCGCTGGATGATCCCGTCCTTCTGCAAACGCTTGGCAATGTTCTTCGGCGGCTCGCCCACCTCGAACTCATCCACCACGCCCATGCGGATCAGGTCTTTGATTTTCACTTCCGTCGGCAAGGTGCAGCAGGTCGAGTTGCAGCCTCCGCACATATGGCTTTGGTACTTCTGCCAGGTTTCCAGTCGGTCGACTTCGGCGGCGGCAATCAGGGTCGGTTTCATCAGGCTCAGGTTTTTGATGTTCTAGTGGGCGCGCGATCATACCGGAGTTGGTCAAAATGTGAACAGCCATTTGCCGGTTGCCACACCAACGGTTACCGCTTTTGCACAGAAACGCCAGAACCAGCGCTGTCGCTCTGTGTCGAACGGTCTAGGCTGAGAAATCTCCATCCGCATTCGTCAACTTGCCCGAGGACGTCGCATGTCTCAGGAACCGCTCGCTCGTGACGCAGAGGTGGCCGCTTTTCGCACCGCTGTGCTGGATAAATTGACCTACGCGGTCGGCAAGGACCCGGAGCATGCCTTCGACCACGACTGGTTCGAAGCCATTGCCCTGGCGGCCCGCGATCACATGGTCGATCACTGGATGGACCATACCCGGCAGATCTACCGCAAGAGCCAGAAGCGGGTGTATTACCTGTCGCTGGAATTCCTGATCGGCCGCCTGCTGTACGACAGCCTGAGCAACCTGGGCCTGCTGGATGTCGCCCGTGAGGCGCTGGGCGGGCTGAACGTCGACCTTGAGCGCATCCGCCTGCTTGAGCCCGATGCGGCCCTGGGCAACGGTGGCCTGGGGCGCCTGGCGGCCTGTTTCATGGAGAGCATGTCGACCCTTGGCATCGCCGCCCACGGTTATGGCATTCGTTACGAGCACGGCCTGTTCCGCCAGGCGGTGGTCGATGGCTGGCAGCAGGAACAGACCGAGAACTGGCTGGATTTCGGCAACCCCTGGGAGTTCGAGCGGGCCGAGGTGATCTACCCGATCAGCTTCGGCGGCAGCGTCGAAACCGTGCACGACGCCGCTGGCCAGCAGCGCCAGGTATGGTGGCCGGCCGAGACGGTGCGGGCGGTGGCCTACGACACGCCGGTGGTCGGCTGGCGCGGGGCCAGCGTCAACACCTTGCGCTTGTGGCGGGCGCGGGCGCTGGAAGAGCTGCACCTGGAGCGCTTCAATGCCGGTGACCACCTTGGCGCTGTCGCCGAGGTGGCCCGCGCCGAAAGCATTTCGCGGGTGCTATACCCGGCTGACAGCACCGAGGCCGGCCAGGAGCTGCGCTTGCGCCAGGAATACTTCTTCGTTTCCGCCTCGTTGCAGGACCTGCTGCGCCGGCACCTGAACATGCACGACAGCCTGCTCAACCTGCCGCAGCAGGCGGCGATCCAGCTCAACGATACCCACCCCTCGATCGCCGTTGCCGAGCTGATGCGCCTGCTCGTCGACCAGCACGAAGTGCCGTGGGACACCGCCTGGCAACTGACCGTCGAGACCCTGGCCTACACCAACCACACGCTGCTGCCCGAAGCCCTGGAAACCTGGCCCGTGGGCCTGATGGAACGCATGCTGCCGCGGCACATGCAGATCATCTACCTGATCAATGCCTTTCATATCGACGCCTTGCGCGCCAAGGGTATCCACGATTTCGACGTGCTGCGCGCGGTGTCGCTGATCGAGGAAGACAATGGCCGCCGGGTGCGCATGGGCAACCTGGCGTTTTTAGGCTCGCACAGCGTCAACGGCGTATCGGCGCTGCACAGCAAGCTGATGCGCAGCACCGTGTTTGCCGAAATGCACAAGCTTTACCCCGAGCGGATCAACAACAAGACCAACGGCATCACCTTCCGTCGCTGGCTGTTCCAGGCCAACCCGCAGTTGACCGGCATGCTGGTCGAGGCATTAGGCGCCGATGTGCTCGATGACCCGCAAGGGCGCTTGCGCGACCTTGATCCCTTTGCTGACAAAGCCCCATTCTGCAAGCAGTTCGCCGCCCAGCGCCTGCACAGCAAGAAGGCCCTGGCCAGCCTGATCCAGGAGCGCCTGGGCATCACCCTCAACCCCGAGGCGATGTTCGACGTGCAGGTCAAACGCATCCACGAATACAAGCGCCAGTTGCTCAACCTGCTGCACACCGTGGCGCTGTACCAGGCGATCCGTGCGGAACCCGGCGCCGGCTGGGCGCCACGGGTGAAGATCTTCGCCGGCAAGGCGGCGGCCAGCTACCACCAGGCCAAGCTGATCATCAAGCTGACCAACGACATCGCCAAGGTGGTCAACAACGACCCGACCGTGCGCGGCCTGCTCAAGGTGGTGTTCCTGCCCAACTACAACGTCAGCCTGGCCGAGAGCATCATCCCGGCAGCCGACCTTTCCGAGCAGATTTCTACCGCCGGCTATGAGGCATCCGGCACCAGCAACATGAAGTTCGGCCTTAACGGCGCGTTGACCATCGGCACCCTGGACGGCGCCAACGTCGAGATGTGCGAGCAGGTCGGCATTGAGAACATGTTCATCTTCGGCCTGACCTCTCAGCAGGTGGAGGCGCGCAAGCGCAGCGGCGACTTTGGTGCGAGTGCCGCGATCGGTGCCTCCCATCGGCTCAACGATGTGCTCCAGGCCATTCGCGGCGGGGTGTTTTCACCGGATGACCCGGCCCGCTATGTCGGCTTGATCGACTCGCTGGTGGCCTACGATCGCTTTCTGGTGTGCGCCGATTTTGACGCCTACTGGGAAGCGCAAATGCGCGTCGAAGAGCTCTGGCACGAGCCCAGGCAGTGGTGGCGCAGGGCGGTGCTCAACACGGCGCGCATGGGTTGGTTCTCCTCGGACCGGACCATCCGCGAGTACGCTACCGACATCTGGAAAGCCCTCGACTAAGCTGCAAGGGCCGGCCCGGGGGGTGAACTCTCGGGCCGATGTGCCGTCTGATCGGCCAAGCGTGTCTGATTGCTCGCTAGCGCTTCACTCTCCCTGTAAACTGCGTGGGTTTTTATTACCCCCTTCCTTCGGAGCCTTACATGTCCCGCGTTACCCTGAGTCGCTATTTGATTGAGCAGACCCGCAGCAACAGTACCCCTGCCGATCTGCGCTTCCTGATCGAAGTGGTGGCGCGTGCGTGCAAGGAAATCAGCCACAACGTCTCCAAAGGCGCGTTGGGCGGCGTTCTGGGCAGCATGGGCACCGAAAACGTGCAGGGCGAAGTCCAGAAGAAACTGGACGTGATCTCCAACGACATCCTGCTTGAAGCCAACGAGTGGGGTGGTCACCTGGCCGGCATGGCTTCCGAAGAGATGGACAATGCCTACCAGATCCCGGGCAAGTACCCGAAAGGCGCCTACCTGCTGGTATTCGACCCGCTGGACGGTTCGTCGAACATCGACGTCAACGTCTCGGTCGGTACCATCTTCTCGGTACTGCGCTGCCCTAACGAGTACCTGAGCCAGAACGAAAGCCTCAACGAGCAGGCCTTCCTGCAGCCGGGCACCAAGCAGGTTGCCGCCGGTTACGCGATCTATGGTCCGCAGACCATGCTGATCCTGACCCTGGGCAACGGCGTCAAGGGCTTCACCCTGGACCGTGAGCTGGGCAGCTTCGTGCTGACCCACGAGAACATCCAGGTACCGGAAACCACCGCCGAGTTCGCCATCAACATGTCCAACCAGCGCCACTGGGAAGAGCCGGTGACCCGCTACGTGGGCGAGCTGCTGGCCGGTGAGACCGGTCCGCTGAAAAAGAACTACAACATGCGCTGGATCGCCTCGATGGTTGCCGATGTGCACCGCATCCTCACCCGTGGCGGCCTGTTCATGTACCCGCGCGACGCGCGTGAGCCGTCCAAGCCGGGCAAGCTGCGTCTGATGTACGAAGCCAACCCGATGTCCTTCATCATCGAACAGGCCGGCGGTGCTTCCACCGACGGTCGCCAGCGCATTCTCGACATCCAGCCGGAGAGCCTGCACCAGCGCGTGGCAGTGTTCCTCGGCTCCAAGCAGGAAGTCGAGCGCGTTACCGGTTATCACAAGGAGTAAATCATGCTCGCACCTTGGCAGCCGTTGCTGGAGTGGTGGTTTGGCTGGGGCACCAGCCCCCAGGATGTGGCTGACGAGAAGAGCACCTTGTGGTTCGGCAAGCACCACGACGACGAAGCGCGCGAGCGCTTCGGCGACCTGGTCGAACAGGCGCTGGCCGGCGGCCTCGATGAGTGGCTGCAAAGCCCGCAGGGCTGGCTCGGTCTGGTGTTGCTGCTCGATCAGTTGCCGCGCATGATCCACCGCGACACGCCGCGCGCCTTCGATGGCGACCGCCGTGCCCAGGTGCTGGTGATGCAGGGGCTGGACAAGGCCTGGGATTACCAGCTGCTGCCGATCCAGCGGGTGTTCATCCTGCTGGTGCTGGAACATGCCGAAGTGCTGGACTGGCAGAACATCAGCGTCGAGCGTTATCAGCTGTTGCTCACTGCCCAGCCGGATACGGATCGGCGCTTGTTCGAAGGTTTCCTCGACTATGCCGAGCAGCACCAGCGGGTGATTGCCCGCTTTGGTCGCTTCCCGCACCGCAATCTGCTGCTGAATCGGCCGAGTACCGATGAAGAGATGGATTTTCTGCTGGAGCCGGGCTCAAGGTTTTGAGTTGAATTCATCGCTGGCAAGCCAGCTCCCACAGAGATTTGCATTGCTTGTGGGAGCGGGCTTGCCCCGCGATCAGCTTCACATCAGATCCTGAAACTCCCCACCAATTGCTTCAACCGATTGGCCTGATTCTCCAGGTCATTGCAGGCGCGCAAGGTTGCCTGCAGGTTCTCCACCCCTTCCTGATTCAGCGTATTGATCTCGGTGATGTCGACATTGATCGACTCGACCACGGCTGTCTGCTCTTCGGTGGCGGTGGCCACCGACTGGTTCATGCCGTCGATCTCGCCGATCCGCTGGGTCACGCTGCCCAGCCGCTCGCCGGCCTGGTTGGCGATGCCGACGCTGTGCTGGCTGTGGCTCTGGCTTTCGGTCATGGTGCTGACCGCCACCTGGGCGCCGGCCTGCAGTTCTTCGATGATGCGCTGAACCTGCTGCGCCGAATCCTGGGTGCGGTGGGCCAGGTTGCGTACCTCGTCCGCCACCACGGCAAATCCGCGCCCGGCTTCACCGGCGCGGGCCGCTTCAATTGCGGCATTGAGCGCCAGCAGGTTGGTCTGCTGGGAAATGCCGCTGATCACTTCGAGGATCTGTCCGATGTTCACCGTGTTGGTGTTGAGCGTTTCGATATTGCCGCACGAGTCGCTGATCTTCGCCGACAACTGGTTCATCACCTCGATGGTTTGTTCGACCACCTGCTGACCTTCGGCCGCGAGGTTGCGCGCATCGCTGGAGTGCTGCGAGGCGAGGGCGGCGTTCTGGGCGATTTCCTGGGCGGCGGCGCCGAGCTGATTGATCGCCGCGGCGACGCTGCTGGTGCGGCTCGACTGCTGGTCGGCGTTGTGGATCGAGGCGTTCGAGGCGCTGACCACGCGCTGGGCCACTTCATTGACCTGGCCGGTGGCCGAGGCCACTTCGCGGATCGACTCGTGGATGCGCTCGACAAAACGGTTGAACGATTGGCCGAGGCTGCCGAACTCGTCCTGGCCATGGATGCGCAGGCGCCGGGTCAGGTCGCCTTCGCCTTCGGCGATGTCATGCATGGCCCGGCCCATTACGTGCAGCGGCTCCATCAACACGCGAATCAGTACGCCGAGCAGGGCAATGATGATCAGCACCGCAATCACCGTGGCCACCACCGCCGAGGTGCGCAGTTCGCTGAGCGTGGCGAAGGCAAAGTCCTGGTCGAGCACCAGCGCCACGTACCAGTCAGCCGAGGGCACGCCGTTGACCTTGGTGAAGGTGATGAACTGCTTGTGGCCGTCCAGTTCGGCTTCTTTCAGGCCGCTGCCCACCTGCGGAGTGTCTTGCGGGTAGGCGTCGCTGAGGTTTTTCAGCACCAGGTCGGCTTGCGGGTGCACGAGGATCTTGCCGGCGCCGTTGACGATGAAGGCCTGGCCGTGGCCGTCGAAGTTCAGTGCGTTGATGATCGCACTGATGCTGTCCAGGTCGGTGTCGGCGCCATTGACGCCGATCAGCCGGCCCTGGTGCTGCACCGGGGTGGCGAGGGTGATCACCAGTTTGTTGGCCGAAACGGAAATGTACGGCTCGGTGACGATGGACTGGCCGGCACTGGTAGCGGCCTTGTACCAGCCGCGAACCCGCGGATCGTAGTCGGCGGCGCGATTGCCCAGCGGTACCGATTGCATGTAGCCGTCCTGGCCGCCGAAATAGGTCAGCAGAAAGTTGCTGCCGTACACCGGCAGGCTCAGGCTGCGGGTCAGGCTGTCCTTGCTGGCGCCATCGACGGCAACCTGCTGGGACAGCGACTGCAGGAGCTGCATGCGGCTTTGCAACCAGGTCTGGATGTTGCTGCTGGTCAGGCTGCCGAGTTCCTGCATCGAGGCTTCGGTGTTGCTGCGCAGGGTCTGGCGCTGGCGGTAATCGTTGAACAGGATGAAACAAGTGAAGGCGACAGCGACCACCAGGGCGGCGGCGAGCAGAATCTTGTGGCTGAACTTCAAGTTTTTTGTCATTGCGAGGTCTGTCTGCACAAGGCGGGTCAACGGGTGGGGCGCGGCAATCGGTCGCAGCGCCTTCCTGTGTCGTCCGTTATGGACAAAAGATTAATCGCAGAACTCACCAGTCGACCAATGGCGGGGCTTTGACGCCAACAAAACCGGAGCGCTCGGGAACCGGATGAGCTTTTTCCCTTCTAAGCTGTCGGTAGGCCACCGCGCCTGCACCCTCATGTCCAGGAGTGACCCTTCATGTCGTTGCGTTCCCTCGCCCTGCTGTCCTTGTGCGTGTTCCTTACTGCGTGCAACAAGATCAACCAGGAAAACTATTCACAGATCAAGTCCGGGATGACCAAGGTCGAGGTCGAAAAACTGCTCGGCGCGCCGACCGATTGCTCGGGCGCCCTGGGCATGTCCAGTTGCACCTGGGGCGACGAGAAAACGTTCATCAGCGTCCAGTACGCCGGCGACAAGGTGTTGATGTATTCCGGGCAGGGTCTGAAATGAAGCGGCTGCACTTGCTGTTGGTGCTGTGTGCCGGGTTGATCCTCGGCGGTTGCGCCAGCTCCGGCGTCGGGTCCCTTGAGCCGAAGACCGCCGACAGCGTCGACCTCAAGCGCTACCAGGGCAAGTGGTATGAGCTGGCGCGTTTGCCGATGTATTTCCAGCGTGACTGCGCCCAGTCCGAAGCCCATTACAACCTCAAGCCGGACGGCAGCGTCGGTGTGCTCAACCGCTGCCGCACCCTTGCAGGTGAATGGCAGGAGGCCAGCGGCACGGCCAACGTGCAGGTGCCGGGCAAGACCGACAAGCTTTGGGTGGTGTTCGACAACTGGTTCTCGAAGTTGCTACCGGGCGTTGCCAAGGGTGACTACTGGATCCTCTACGTCGACGACAAATACCACACCGCGCTGGTCGGCAATCCGGACCGCAAGTACCTGTGGATACTCTCGCGTACCCCGACCATCCCGGCCTTGCAGCGCGAAAGCCTGCTGGCCAAGGCGCGCCAGCAGGGCTACGACACCCAGCGGCTGATCTGGCGGGTAGCGGACAAGGAGATGGCTGCGGCTAAGCCTTGATGCCCAAATCGCTGGCAAGCCCGCTCCCACAGTGTAGGAGCGGGCTTGCCCCGCGATGGCGTAATCAGCCCAACAGGCTGCGCAGCACTCCGGCAAACTCCCGCGCGCTGTCTTCTTCCTGGGCATGGTGCCCTTGGCGCACTACCCACTGGCCGTTGACCATCACGTCGCGCACCTGACGGTCACCGCCAGCAAACAGCCAGCGGTTGAGAATGCCGTCTTCACTGGCTGTCGACAGATACGGGTCGTTGCCATCGAGCACCAGCCAGTCCGCGCGCTTGCCCACCGCCAGTTCGCCAATCGGCTGCCCCAACGCCTGCGCGCCACCGCTCAGGGCGGCATCGAACAGGGTGCGCCCGACCATCGGCTGATCGCCGCGGTACAGGCGGTTACGGCGCTGGTCGCGCAGGCGCTGGCCATACTCCAGCCAGCGCAATTCCTCGACCACGCTCAACGACACATGGCTGTCCGAGCCGATTCCCAGGCGCCCGCCCCGGGCCAGGTAGTCCACGGCCGGGAAGATACCGTCGCCCAGGTTCGCTTCGGTGGTCAGGCACAGGCCGGCAACCGCGCCGCTGCGGGCCATCAGCTCGACTTCGTCGGGCTCGGCATGGGTGGCGTGGACCAGGCACCAGCGCTGATCCACTTCGGTGTTCTCATAGAGCCACTGCAAAGGCCGGCGGCCGCTCCAGGCCAGGCAGTCGTCGACTTCCTTCTGTTGCTCGGCGATATGGATGTGCACCGGGCAGGCCTTGTCGCTGGCGGCCAGTACCTGGGCGATCTGCTCCGGGGTGACCGCGCGCAGGGAGTGGAAGCACAGGCCCAGCCCTTGCGCGGGCTGCTCGGCCAGCAGTGGCGCCAGGCGCGCCTGCAGGTTCAGATACTGTTCGGTGCTGTTGATAAAGCGCCGCTGGCCTTCGTTCGGTGTTTGCCCGCCAAAGCCCGAGTGGCTGTACAGCACTGGCAGCAGGGTCAGGCCGATGCCGCTGGCGCGCGCCGCGGCACTGATGCGCAAGGACAGTTCCGCCGGGTCGGCGTAGGCCTGGCCCTGGGTGTCGTGGTGAACGTAATGGAATTCGGCGACCGAGGTGTAGCCGGCCTTGAGCATTTCGATGTACAGCTGACGGGCGATGACCTGCAGTTGTTCAGGGCTGATCTTGCCGACCAGGCGATACATCAGCTCGCGCCAGGTCCAGAAGCTGTCGTTAGGGTTGCCGGCCACTTCCGCGAGCCCGGCCATGGCGCGCTGGAAGGCGTGCGAGTGCAGGTTGGGCATGCCTGGCAGCAGCGGACCGGCCAGGCGTTCGGCGTTTTCGGCCGAGGCGTTGGCCTGGATGCTGGTCAGCAGGCCGTCAGCGCCGACCTCGATTCGGACGTTTTCGGCCCAGCCCGTAGGCAGCAAAGCACGTTCGGCAAAGAAGACGGACATCGGCACGGCACCTCAATTGTGATTATTTGTATATACATATACAGACGTTTGCCTGCTGGGTAAACTCCGGCAAGCTACCGTTCATTCAACCGAACAAGGATATCTTCCGTGCCGACACCTCCTGTCTCCGCGCTGGTTGCCCAGATGGGCGAGGGTCCGGCGCCGCTGTACGCCCGGGTCAAACAGATGATCGCCCAGCAGATCCAGAATGGCAGCTGGCCGCCCCATCACCGGGTGCCGTCTGAAAGCGAGCTGGTCAACCAGTTGGGTTTCAGCCGCATGACCATCAACCGCGCCCTGCGCGAGTTGACCGCCGAAGGTCTGCTGGTGCGCATGCAGGGCGTCGGCACCTTTGTCGCCGAGCCCAAGACCCGTTCGGCACTGTTCGAGGTCAACAACATTGCCGACGAGATCGCCGCCCGCGGCCACGAGCACAGCTGCCAGGTGATTGTCCTGGCCGAAGAGGCCGCCGGTTCCGAGCGCGCCCTGGCCCTGGACATGCGTGAAGGCCAGCGGGTGTTCCACTCGCTGATCGTGCATTACGAGAACGGCGTCGCCGTGCAGATCGAAGACCGCTTCGTCAACGCCGCAGTGGCACCCGACTACCTCAAGCAGGACTTCACCCGGCAGACGCCCTACGCATACCTGTCCCAGGTCGCACCGCTGACCGAAGGCGAGCACGTGGTCGAAGCGATCCTCGCCGAGCCGGAAGAATGCCGCCTGCTGCAAATCGAACAGGGCGAGCCGTGCCTGCTGATCCGCCGCCGCACCTGGTCGGGGCGTCAGCCAGTGACTGCCGCTCGTCTGATTCATCCCGGATCCCGTCATCGCTTGGAAGGACGCTTCAGCAAATGAGCCAGTTGCAGGTATTACGCGCCAAAGACTACCCCCGCATGCCGTGGAAGAACGGCGGCGGCAGCACCGAAGAAATCACCCGCGATGCAGGCGTTGGCCTGGACGGCTTCGGCTGGCGCCTGTCGATTGCCGATATCAGCGAATCCGGTGGTTTTTCCAGCTTTGCCGGTTATCAGCGGATCATCACCGTGCTCGAGGGCGAGGGCATGCGCTTGCAGGTCGACGGTCAGCCGACGCGCCCGCTGTTGCCGTTCGATGCCTTTGCCTTCAGTGGCGAGAGTCAGGTCAGTTGCAGCCTGCTCGGTGGTTCGATTCGCGATTTCAACCTGATTTATTCCCCCGAGCGTTACCGCGCGCGCCTGCAGTGGCTCGACGGCACCCAGCAGGTGTTCAGTTCGGCTTCGACTCTGCTGCTGTTTGCGGCAGCCTCCCAGGTTGAGGCGGCGTTGACCGGTCAAGGGACGCACGTGTTGGGTCGCTACGACTGCTTGCGTCTGGAAGGTAATCACAACCTGCAGGCCTTGAACATTCAGGGGCGCTGCTGTCTGATCGAACTGATCGCGGACTAAAATTGTTACGCCCGGCCGAGCCGCTCGGTCGGGCCTGTTACCGAATGACCCAAAGTGGTGCAATGCCGCTGGTCCAGATTGCTTGACCGTTCATCTCCCCAAATTTTTTTTGTATCCCTGCAGCGCCCACGCTGCGGGGCTCTAGCGCCTGCGTTGGAACCGGGAAAGCGGTCCTCGGGAGGAGTTGGCATTTCAATTGCCTATGCTTGTACATACAAGTAAAGATGTGTTTGTATAAGTGCCATGACCCACCCAATGTCTGGGTTGCTCTGGACCGATCGCTTAGGAGCCATTTCCGTGACTGACAACAACTTCAAGAAATTCCGTGACGTCGAAATCCGCGCAGCGCGCGGCAACAAGCTGACCGCCAAAAGCTGGCTGACCGAAGCGCCGTTGCGCATGCTGATGAACAACCTCGACCCGGAAGTCGCCGAGAACCCGAAAGAGCTGGTGGTGTACGGCGGTATTGGCCGTGCGGCGCGTAACTGGGAGTGCTACGACAAGATCGTCGAGAGCCTGACCAACCTGAACGACGACGAAACCCTGCTGGTGCAATCCGGCAAGCCGGTCGGCGTGTTCAAGACCCACAGCAACGCCCCGCGCGTACTGATCGCCAACTCCAACCTGGTACCGCACTGGGCCAACTGGGAACACTTCAACGAACTGGATGCCAAGGGCCTGGCCATGTACGGCCAGATGACCGCCGGCAGCTGGATCTATATCGGCAGCCAGGGCATCGTCCAGGGCACCTACGAAACCTTCGTCGAAGCCGGCCGTCAGCACTACAACGGCAGCCTCAAGGGCAAGTGGGTACTGACCGCAGGCCTCGGCGGCATGGGCGGCGCCCAGCCTCTGGCCGCAACCCTGGCCGGTGCCTGCTCGCTGAACATCGAATGCCAGCAGAGCCGCATCGACTTCCGCCTGAGCAGCCGTTACGTCGATGAGCAAGCCACGGACCTCGATGACGCCCTGGCACGCATCGCCAAGTACACCGCCGAAGGCAAGGCCATCTCCATCGCCCTGCTGGGCAATGCCGCTGAAATCCTGCCAGAGCTGGTCAAGCGTGGCGTGCGCCCGGACATGGTCACTGACCAGACCAGCGCCCACGATCCGCTCAACGGTTACCTGCCCGCTGGCTGGACCTGGGAGCAGTACCGCGATCGCGCCCAGACCGAACCGGCTGCCGTGGTCAAGGCTGCCAAGCAATCGATGGCCGTCCACGTCCAGGCCATGCTCGACTTCCAGAAACAGGGCATCCCGACCTTCGACTACGGCAACAACATCCGCCAGATGGCCAAGGAAGAGGGCGTGACCAATGCCTTCGACTTCCCGGGCTTCGTACCGGCCTACATCCGTCCGCTGTTCTGCCGTGGTATCGGTCCGTTCCGCTGGGCAGCGCTGTCGGGTAACGCCGAAGACATCTACAAGACCGACGCCAAGGTCAAGGAACTGATCCCGGACGACGCCCATCTGCACAACTGGCTGGACATGGCCCGCGAGCGCATCAGCTTCCAGGGCCTGCCAGCACGTATCTGCTGGGTTGGCCTGGGCCAGCGCGCCAAGCTCGGCCTGGCGTTCAACGAAATGGTCCGCAGCGGCGAGCTGTCGGCGCCGATCGTCATCGGCCGTGACCATCTGGACTCCGGCTCGGTATCCAGCCCGAACCGTGAAACCGAATCGATGCAGGATGGCTCCGATGCCGTCTCCGACTGGCCACTGCTCAACGCCCTGCTCAACACTGCCAGCGGCGCGACCTGGGTCTCCCTGCACCACGGTGGTGGTGTGGGCATGGGCTTCTCCCAGCACTCGGGCATGGTCATCGTCTGCGACGGTACCGACGAGGCTGCCGAGCGGATCGCCCGCGTACTGACCAACGACCCGGGTACCGGTGTCATGCGTCACGCCGATGCCGGTTATCAGATCGCCATCGACTGCGCCAAGGAACAAGGCTTGAACCTGCCGATGATCACAGGCTGATCTGCGGTAAATGGTTGATACTGATATCTATGCAGGCGCATACGCCTCACGAGTACGGAGCATTAACGTGACTGAATTGACCCTGAAGCCCGGCACCCTGACCTTGGCTCAGCTGCGTGCGATCTACCAGCAGCCGGTAAAACTCACGCTGGATTCCAGCGCCGACCAGCAGATCGACGCCAGCGTCGCCTGTGTCGAGCAGATCCTCGCTGAAAACCGCACCGCCTACGGCATCAACACCGGTTTCGGCCTGCTGGCCTCGACCCGTATCGCCAGCCACGACCTGGAAAACCTCCAGCGTTCGCTGGTGCTGTCCCACGCCGCAGGCGTCGGCCAGCCGATTGACGATGCCTTGGTGCGTCTGATCATGGTGCTCAAGGTCAACAGCCTGAGCCGTGGTTTCTCCGGCATCCGCCGCAAGGTGATCAACGCCCTGATCGCGCTGATCAACGCCGAAGTCTATCCGCACATTCCGCTGAAAGGTTCGGTCGGCGCTTCCGGCGACCTCGCCCCGCTGGCACACATGTCGCTGGTACTGCTGGGTGAAGGCAAGGCGCGCCACAACGGCCAATGGCTGTCGGCCACCGAAGCCCTGGCAGTTGCCGGCCTCGAGCCGCTGACTCTTGCGGCCAAAGAGGGCCTGGCGCTGCTCAACGGCACTCAGGCGTCCACCGCCTTCGCCCTGCGCGGTCTGTTCGAAGGTGAAGACCTGTTCGCTGCCGCCATGTCGGTCGGTGGCCTGACCGTCGAAGCGGTGCTGGGTTCGCGTTCGCCGTTCGATGCGCGCATTCATGAAGCCCGTGGCCAGCGCGGCCAGATCGACGCCGCAGCGTGCTACCGCGACCTGCTGGGTGACGGCAGCGAAGTCTCCGCCTCCCACGAGAACTGCGGCAAGGTCCAGGACCCGTACTCGCTGCGCTGCCAGCCACAGGTCATGGGCGCCTGCCTGACCCAGTTCCGCCAGGCCGCCGAAGTGCTGGTGATCGAAGCCAACGCCGTGTCCGACAACCCGCTGGTGTTCGCCGCCGAAGGTGACGTGATCTCCGGTGGTAACTTCCACGCCGAGCCGGTGGCCATGGCCGCCGACAACATGGCCCTGGCCATCGCCGAAATCGGTTCGCTCAGCGAACGCCGTATCTCGTTGATGATGGACAAGCACATGTCCCAGCTGCCGCCGTTCCTGGTGGCCAATGGCGGGGTCAACTCCGGCTTCATGATCGCCCAGGTCACCGCAGCTGCGCTGGCCAGCGAAAACAAGGCCCTGGCTCACCCGCACAGCGTCGACAGCCTGCCGACCTCGGCCAACCAGGAAGACCACGTGTCGATGGCGCCGGCTGCTGGCAAGCGCCTGTGGGAAATGAGCGACAACGTGCGCGGTATTCTTGCCGTCGAATGGCTGGCCGCCTGCCAGGGCCTGGACCTGCGCGAAGGCCTGAAGACCTCGCCGAAGCTGGAACAGGCGCGGCAAACCCTGCGCAGCAAGGTTGCTTACTACGACAAAGACCGCTTCTTCGCCCCGGACATCGAGGCGGCCATCGCCCTGCTGGCCGAAGGGCGCCTGACCGGCCTGCTGCCGGCCAAGGTCCTGCCTAGCCTGTAATTGCTCCCGGGGCCCTTCGCGGGGCAAGCCCGCTCCCACCGTGGGGGCGGGCTTGCCCCGGGATTGGCGCGCCCGTTCATTCTCACGACCAGAACAAGAATAAGGACGTGACATGCAACAAGCTCAAGGACTCAAGCGCGGGCTCACCGCGCGCCACATTCGCTTCATGGCACTGGGCTCGGCGATCGGCACCGGGCTGTTCTATGGTTCCGCCGCCGCCATCCAGATGGCCGGGCCAGCGGTGCTGCTGGCCTACCTGATCGGTGGTGCAGCGGTATTCATGGTCATGCGCGCGCTGGGGGAAATGGCCGTGCACAACCCGGTGTCCGGCTCCTTCGGCCACTACGCCAGCACGTATCTTGGCCCCATGTCGGGGTTCATCCTCGGCTGGACCTACGCCTTTGAAATGATCATCGTCTGCCTCGCCGACGTCACCGCCTTCGGCATCTATATGGGCTTCTGGTTTCCGGAAGTGGCGCGCTGGATCTGGGTGCTGGGCATCGTCTTCCTGATTGGCGGCCTGAACCTGTGCAACGTCAAAGTGTTCGGCGAGATGGAATTCTGGCTGTCGCTGCTCAAGGTCGGCGCCATCGTCGCGATGATCCTTGCCGGTTTCGGCATCATGGCCTTCGGCCTGAGCAATGCCAGTGCCGACAATGCCGTCGGTATCAGCAACCTGTTCGAGCATGGCGGCTTCATGCCCAATGGCATTGGTGGCCTGATCGCCTCGTTGGCGGTGGTGATGTTTGCCTTCGGCGGCATCGAAATCATCGGCATCACCGCCGGTGAAGCCAAGGACCCGCAGCGCGTCATCCCCAAGGCGATCAACGCCGTGCCGATGCGCATCCTGCTGTTCTATGTGCTGACCCTGTTCGTGCTGATGTGCCTGTATCCGTGGCCGCAAATCGGCAGCCAGGGCAGCCCGTTCGTGCAGATCTTCAGCAATCTGGGGATTGGTTCGGCGGCGACCGTGCTGAACATCGTGGTGATTTCCGCTGCGGTATCGGCGATCAACAGCGACATCTTCGGCGCCGGACGCATGATGTACGGCCTGGCCCAGCAAGGGCAGGCGCCTAAAGGCTTTGCCAAGATCTCCCGTCATGGCGTGCCGTGGATGACCGTGCTGGTCATGGGCGCAGCCTTGCTCGGCGGCGTGGTGCTCAACTACCTGATCCCGGAAAACGTGTTCCTGCTGATCGCCTCGATCGCTACCTTTGCGACCGTCTGGGTGTGGCTGATGATCCTCGTGACCCAGGTCGCCATGCGTCGCAGCATGAGCCGTGAAGAGGTCGCTCAGCTGAAGTTCCCGGTACCGTTCTGGCCTTATGGCCCGGCGGCGGCGATTGCCTTCATGCTGTTCGTCTTCGGCGTGCTGGCCTACTTCCCTGATACCCAGGCAGCGTTGCTGGTGGGCGTGGTCTGGGTACTGTTCCTGGTGGTGGCCTACAAGCTCTGGTGCAAACCGCAGGTGGCTGGCGCCGAGCAGCCGCTGGTGCAGGAACCTTCGCAACTCTGATCAAGGAGCAACTGAATGAAAACCCTCTGGCAGCACTGCCATGTGGCAAGCATGGCGCAAGGCGCCTACTCGATCATCGAGGACGCGGCGATTATCACCAGTGCCGGCCACATCGAGTGGATCGGCCCGCGCCAGCAGCTGCCGGCTGTGGTCGCTGACAGAACCGTGGACCTGGGCGGCGCCTGGGTCACCCCGGGCCTGATCGACTGCCACACCCACACGGTGTTTGGCGGCAACCGCAGCGGCGAGTTCGAGCAGCGCCTGCAAGGTGTCAGCTATGCCGAGATCGCCGCCCAGGGTGGCGGTATCGCCAGCACTGTGCGGGCGACCCGTGCGGCCAGCGAGGACGAACTGTTAGCCAGCGCCCGCCAGCGCGTGCAGGCGCTGATGCGCGATGGTGTCACCACCCTGGAGATCAAGTCCGGTTACGGCCTGGACCTGGCCAGCGAGCGCAAGTTGCTCAAGGTCATCCGCCGCCTGGGCGAGGAGCTGCCACTGACCGTGCGCAGCACCTGCCTGGCGGCCCACGCCTTGCCGCCGGAATACAAGGACCGGGCTGACGACTACATCAGCCATATCTGCGATGAAATGCTCCCGGCGCTGGCCGCCGAGGGCCTGGTGGACGCAGTGGATGCCTTCTGTGAATACCTGGCGTTCTCCCCGGCCCAGGTCGAGCGGGTGTTCATCAAGGCTCGCGAGCTGGGCTTGCCGGTCAAGCTGCATGCCGAGCAACTGTCGTCCCTGGCCGGTTCCAGCCTGGCGGCGCGTTACCAGGCGCTGTCGGCCGATCACCTGGAGTTCATGACCGAAGACGACGCCATCGCCATGGCGGCGGCCGGGACTGTGGCGGTATTGCTGCCCGGTGCTTTCTACTTCCTGCGTGAAACCCAGTTGCCGCCGATGGATGCCCTGCGCAAGCATGGGGTCAAGATCGCCATTGCCAGCGACCTCAACCCTGGCACTTCGCCGGCGCTGTCGCTGCGCCTGATGCTGAACATGGCCTGTACCCTGTTCCGCATGACCCCGGAAGAAGCCCTGGCCGGTGTCACCCTGCACGCGGCAACGGCCCTGGGCCTGGGCGACAGCCACGGTTCACTGGAGGTCGGCAAGGTGGCCGACTTCGTCGCCTGGCAGATCGAGCGACCGGCCGACCTGGCCTACTGGCTCGGCGGCGACCTGCCCAAGCGGGTGGTGCGCCTGGGCCATGATATTTTCAATTGAGAGAGGGCGTATGGACAAGGTACTGAGTTTTCACCAGGGCACGCTGCCGCTGCTGATCAGCATGCCCCACGCCGGTTTGCGCCTGACCCCGGCGGTGCAGGACGGTCTGGTCGAGCAGGCGCAAAGCCTGCCGGACACCGACTGGCATATCCCGCAGCTGTACGATTTTGCCCGTGGCCTGGGCGCCAGCGTGGTCGCGGCCGGGTACTCGCGTTTCGTCATCGACCTGAACCGACCGGACGACGACAAGCCGCTGTATGTCGGTGCCACCACCGGCCTGTACCCGGCGACCCTGTTCGAGGGCGAGCCGTTGTTCAAGGACGGCCAGGCGCCGTCGGCGCAGGAGCGGGCAGGGTACCTGGAAGCGATCTGGCGGCCCTACCACGACACTATCCGCAACGAGCTGGCACGCCTGCGCGAGCAGTTCGGCTATGCCTTGCTGTGGGATGCGCATTCGATCCGCTCGCACATCCCGCACCTGTTCGATGGCAAGCTGCCGGACTTCAACCTCGGCACCTTCAATGGCGCCAGTTGTGATCCGCAGCTGGCTGAGCGGCTGCAGGGTGTCTGTGCAAAATTTGAGCAGTACAGCCATGTGCTCAATGGTCGCTTCAAGGGTGGCCATATCACCCGTCACTATGGTGACCCGGCCAAAGACATCCACGCGGTGCAGTTGGAGCTGGCGCAAAGCACCTATATGGAAGAGGTCGAGCCGTTCAAGTACCGCGAGGATCTGGCGGCGCCGACCCAGGTGGTGTTGAAGCAACTGCTCGAGACGGTGCTGGCGTGGGGCAAGGAGCGCTACAAGGCTTGAGACCAGGGTGAGCCCATCGCTGGCAAGCCAGCTCCCACAGGGTGTATCGAACCTGTGGGAGCTGGCTTGCCAGCGATAGGGCCCTCAAAGCCATCACAGGTACATGCTCTAAGCGCAATTCAGGTTTATGATGCCCAACGGCAGAATAATTCCCACACGGAGTGCGTAATGCAGACCTTGTACCCGCAGATCAAACCCTACGCCCGGCACGATCTGGCCGTGGAAGCACCGCATGTGCTGTATGTCGATGAGAGCGGTTCGCCGGAAGGTCTGCCGGTGGTGTTCATCCATGGTGGCCCGGGTGCTGGCTGCGATGCCCAGAGCCGCTGCTACTTCGATCCCAACCTGTACCGCATCATCACCTTCGACCAGCGCGGCTGTGGCCGTTCGACCCCCCATGCCAGCCTGGAAAACAACACCACCTGGCACCTGGTCGAAGACCTGGAGCGCATCCGCAAGCACCTGGGCATCGACAAATGGGTGCTGTTCGGCGGCTCCTGGGGCTCGACCCTGGCCCTGGCCTACGCCCAGACCCACCCCGAGCGCGTGCATGGCCTGATCCTGCGCGGCATCTTCCTGTGCCGCGCGCAAGAGATCGAGTGGTTCTACCAGGCTGGCGCCAGCCGCCTGTTCCCCGATTACTGGCAGGACTACATCGCACCGATTCCGGCCGAGGAGCGTGGCGACCTGGTCAAGGCCTTCCACAAGCGCCTGACCGGCAACGATCAGATCGCCCAGATGCACGCGGCCAAGGCCTGGTCGACCTGGGAAGGGCGCACCGCAACCCTGCGGCCCAACCCGCTGGTGGTCGATCGCTTCTCCGAGCCGCAGCGCGCGCTGTCGATCGCCCGCATCGAATGCCATTACTTCACCAATAATGCCTTCCTCGAGCCGGACCAACTGATCCGCGACATGCCGAAGATCGCCCACCTGCCGGCGGTGATCGTGCATGGTCGTTACGACGTGATCTGCCCGCTGGATAACGCCTGGGAGCTGCATCAGGCCTGGCCGAACAGTGAATTGAAGGTGATTCGCGACGCCGGCCACGCTGCTTCAGAGCCCGGCATCACCGACGCCCTGGTGCGCGCCGCCGACCAGATGGCTCGGCGCCTGCTCGACCTGCCCCTGGAAGAAGCATGAAGGGGCTGTTGCAACGCGTGCGTGGCGCGCGGGTGGATGTCGAGGGCAAATCCGTTGGCGCGATCGACCAGGGCCTGCTGGTGCTGGTGGCGGTCGAGCCCGGCGACACCCGCGCGCATGCCGACAAGCTGTTGCACAAGCTGCTCAACTACCGGGTATTCAGCGACCCTCAGGGCAAGATGAACTTGTCGCTCAAGGACATCGGTGGTGGCCTGCTGCTGGTTTCGCAGTTCACCCTGGCCGCCGATACCCAGAGCGGCCTGCGCCCGAGTTTTTCCACGGCTGCGCCGCCAGCGCTGGGCGCCGAGCTTTTCGACTATATGTTGGCCCAGGCCCAGGTCCAGCACGCGACGGTTGCCAGTGGTCAGTTCGGAGCTGACATGCAGGTGCACCTGGTCAATGATGGCCCGGTAACATTTATGTTACAAATATGATGGCAAAAAACCCCTGTTTGCGGGAAAACAAGGGGTTTGGTTGCATAAATAGTTTGTTCAGCCTGATGCGTTGTAACGCAGCCTGCTGGATAATCGCGCGCTATGTGGGCCTGCGTTCGCGGGTTCATTTCACTCTGACTTGAGACTGTCCGGAACCGTTTGGGGAATCATTGCGCCCTTTCGGAGTCCGAACAGTGCTCGCCAACCTGGCATATGTCGCTGGCCGTTGGTTTTATGATCTGTTTTCGGCGAGGGTTGCTCGTGATTGTAAGTCCCTGTAATGCACCAAGAACTCCCGGCAATCGGCTGCGCACGGCCCTGTTGGCAGGCGCAACGCTGGTAAGCCTGCTCGGCGCAGGCCAGCTCTGGGCGTTCAACCTTGACGATGTCGCGGCCAAGGCGAAGGATCTTGCCGGGCAGAAGTACGAAGCGCCAAAAAGCAATCTGCCGGCGGTGTTCCGTGACATGAAGTACGCGGACTACCAGAAAATCCGCTTCCTCAACGAAAAAGCCGAGTGGGCCAAGGACAAGACGCCGTTCAAGCTGTCCTTCTACCACCAGGGCATGCATTTCGACACGCCGGTCAAGATCAACGAAGTCACCACCAAGGCGGTGAAAGAGATCAAGTACGACCCGAGCCGTTTCGATTTCGGCGACCTGCAGTTCGACGCCAAGGCTACCGAACAGCTGGGGTACGCCGGTTTCCGCGTGCTGTACCCGATCAACAAGGCTGACAAGCAGGATGAAATCATGACCCTGCTTGGCGCCAGCTATTTCCGCGTGGTCGGCAAGGGTCATGTGTATGGCCTGTCCGCTCGCGGCCTGGCTATCGACACCGCGCTGCCGTCGGGCGAAGAATTCCCGCGCTTCACCGAGTTCTGGGTCGAGCGTCCGAAGCCGACCGACAAGCAACTGGTGATCTACGCGCTGCTCGATTCGCCGCGTTCCACCGGCGCCTACCGCCTGACCCTGCGTCCGGGCAGCGACACCATTGTCGACGTGCAGTCCAAGGTGTTCCTGCGTGACCACGTCAGCCGCCTGGGCATCGCCCCGCTGACCAGCATGTTCCTGTTCGGCGGCAACCAGCCGTCCAAGGTGCTCAACTACCGTCCGGCCCTGCACGACTCCGAAGGCCTGTCGATCCACGCTGGCAATGGCGAATGGCTGTGGCGCCCGCTGAACAACCCGAAACACCTGGCCGTGAGCAACTTCAGCGTCGAGAACCCGCGTGGTTTCGGCCTGCTGCAACGCCAGCGTGAGTTCAGCCAGTTCGAAGACCTCGACGATAACTACCAGAAGCGTCCAAGTGCCTGGATCGAGCCGGTCGGTGACTGGGGCAAGGGTACCGTCGACCTGGTCGAGATCCCGACTGCCGACGAAACCAACGACAACATCGTGGCCTTCTGGAGCCCGGAGAAACTGCCGGAGCCAGGTACCCCGTTCGAATACGCCTACCGCCTGCACTGGACCATCGACGAGTCCGAGTTCCACTCGCCGAACCTGGGCTGGGTCAAGCAGACCCTGCGCTCGACCGGTGACGTCAAGCAGTCCAACCTGATCCGCCAGCCCGATGGCAGCGTGGCCTTCCTGGTCGACTTCGAAGGCCCGGTACTGAGCAAACTGCCGGAAGACACCGCAGTGCGTAGCCAGGTCAGCGTTGGCGACAATGCCGAAGTGGTCGAGAACAACCTGCGTTACAACCCGGAAATCAAAGGCTGGCGCCTGACCCTGCGGCTGAAGGTCAAAGACCCGAGCAAGTCCGTGGAAATGCGCGCCGCCCTGCTGCGTGACGTTCCGGTCGAGCCGGCCAAGCCTGCCAAACCAAGCAAGCAGGACAAAGCCGCGGCCAAACACGCCAAGGCTGACAAGCCTGCCGAGCAACCTGCCGCCGACGCGGCGTCCACCACCGGGGCACCGGCCACCACCGAACAGGTGCTGACCGAGACCTGGAGCTATCAGTTGCCTGCCGATGAGTAATGCCCATACCCGGCCAGAATCGCTCAGCGAATATCTGGCCCACCTGCCCCTGAGCGACGAGCAGCGCGCGGAACTCGCCCGCTGCTCCTCGTTCAGCGAATTGCATCAACGCCTGTCTGCCCAGCCGGGCGCCGACGCTGCCGAGGCCGTTCAGGCCTCGGTGGGCGAGCGCCTGCACGTGACCTGCGCCGAAGAGCTGCAAGACGCCGAGATGCTCGCGGTGGACGGCAGCGGCCGGGTCTGCCTGAAGGCCACGCCGCCGATCCGTCGCACCCGGGTAATCCCCGAGCCGTGGCGGACCAACATCCTGATCCGCGCCTGGCGCCGCCTGACCGGCCGCACCAACGCTCCGGCGCCGGAAAAGCGCGAGCTGCCCAAGGCGCGCTGGCGCTGGGTCGGCTCGATGCGCCGCTACATCCTGCTGGCGCTGATGCTCGGTCAGACCATCGTCGCCGGCTGGTACATGAAGGGCATCCTGCCGTACCAGGGCTGGTCGTTCGTCGACCTCGACGAAGTCATGCACCAGCCGCTGCTGCAAACCGCCACGCAAGTCTGGCCGTATGCGCTGCAGACCAGCATCCTGATCCTCTTCGGTATCCTCTTCTGCTGGGTCTCGGCGGGTTTCTGGACCGCGCTGATGGGTTTCCTGGAACTGCTTACCGGGCGCGACAAATACCGCATTTCCGGCAGCAGTGCCGGTAACGAGCCGATCGAAGCCGGTGCCCGCACCGCGATCGTCATGCCGATCTGCAACGAAGACGTGCCACGCGTGTTCGCCGGCCTGCGGGCGACGTTCGAGTCGGTGGCCGCCACCGGTGACCTCGACCGTTTCGACTTCTTCGTGCTCAGCGACACCAACGACACCGACATCGCCGTGGCCGAGCAACAGGCCTGGCTGGAAGTCTGCCGTGAGGCCAAGGGTTTCGGGCGGATCTTCTACCGTCGCCGTCGCCGCCGGGTCAAACGCAAGAGCGGCAACCTCGACGACTTCTGCCGTCGCTGGGGTGGCGACTACCGCTATATGGTGGTGCTCGACGCCGACAGCGTGATGAGCGGCGAATGCCTGACCAGCCTGGTGCGCCTGATGGAGGCCAACCCGGACGCCGGGATCATCCAGACCGCGCCGAAAGCTTCGGGCATGGACACCCTGTATGCGCGCATGCAGCAGTTCGCCACCCGCGTCTACGGCCCGCTGTTCACTGCCGGCCTGCACTTCTGGCAGCTCGGTGAGTCGCACTACTGGGGTCACAACGCGATCATCCGCATGAAGCCCTTCATCGAGCACTGCGCCCTGGCGCCATTGCCGGGCAAGGGTGCCTTTGCCGGTGCGATCCTCTCCCACGACTTCGTCGAAGCGGCGCTGATGCGTCGGGCCGGCTGGGGCGTGTGGATTGCCTACGACCTGCCGGGTAGCTACGAAGAACTGCCGCCGAACCTGCTCGACGAGCTCAAGCGCGACCGGCGCTGGTGCCACGGCAACCTGATGAACTTCCGCCTGTTCCTGGTAAAAGGCATGCACCCGGTGCACCGTGCGGTGTTCCTTACCGGGGTGATGTCGTACCTCTCGGCGCCGTTGTGGTTCTTCTTCCTGGTGCTGTCGACTGCGTTGCTGGCGACCAACACCCTGATGGAGCCGCAGTACTTCCTCGAACCGCGCCAGCTCTACCCGTTGTGGCCGCAGTGGCATCCGGAGAAAGCCATTGCGCTGTTCTCCACCACTATCGTGCTGCTGTTCCTGCCCAAGCTGCTCAGCGTCATCCTGATCTGGGCCAAGGGTGCGAAAGAGTTCGGCGGGCGCTTCAAGGTGACCGTGTCGATGCTGCTGGAGATGCTCTTCTCCATGCTCCTGGCGCCGGTGCGGATGATCTTCCACACCCGCTTCGTACTCGCCGCGTTCCTCGGCTGGGCCGCGACCTGGAACTCGCCGCAGCGTGACGACGACTCCACCCCGTGGAGCGAAGCGGTCCGCCGCCATGGTCCGCAAACCCTGCTGGGTGTGGCCTGGGCGCTGTTGGTGGCCTGGCTGAACCCGAGCTTTTTGTGGTGGCTGGTGCCGATCGTTGGTTCGCTGATGTTGTCGATCCCGGTCTCGGTGATTTCCAGTCGGGTGCACCTGGGGTTGCGTGCCAAGGACGAGAGCCTGTTCCTGATCCCCGAGGAATACGCCACGCCTCGCGAACTGCTGGCCACCGATCAGTACACCCACGAGAATCGCTGGCACGCCATGCACGACGGCTTCGTCCGTGCCGTGGTCGACCCGCAGCAGAACGCCCTGGCTTGCGCCTTGGCCACTGCCCGTCACGGCGTCGCGGCGCCGATCGAGGCGTTGCGTGCCGAGCGTATCGCCAAGGCCCTGGAAGTCGGCCCGAGCGGTCTGGATGGCAATACCCGTCTGGCCCTGCTCAGCGACCCGGTTGCCCTGGCGCGCCTGCACACGGCGGTCTGGGATGAGCAGAACGAGGCCTGGCTGGGCGTCTGGCGCCAGTCGATCGCCAACGATCCGCACTCGCCGCTGTTGCCGTTGCATCCGGAGCCTGCCGTACAGCCTTCGCTGGCCAGTGCCTGATCGCCTGATCGGCTCAAGCAATCGCCGGCAACGCCGGCTTCCACAGGGTTGTATGCACAACTGACCTTGTGGGAGCCGGTGTTGCCGGCGATGTTTTTTCTGGTATCAATGCGTAACAAAGTCATCTTCGGCTATATGTACCGTGCCGTTCATGCGTTAGCATCCCTCCCCGAATATCTCGCACCCGTCTGAGTAGGACGGTTCGCGCCAAAAATAAAATTCGAGCTTTTCTGCTGGGGGATCTGGTGATGATTAAGAAGTATCTGTCGATGCTGCTGGTCGGCGTCACGGCGCTGGTCGCGGTAAGTGCCGCCCAGGCGGCCGGAGCCATCGATGACGCGGTCAAGCGCGGCACCTTGCGTGTCGGCATGGACCCTACCTACATGCCGTTCCAGATGACCAACAAGCGCGGTGAGATCATCGGCTTCGAGGTCGACATCCTCAAGGCCATGGCCAAGTCCATGGGCGTCAAGCTCGAGACCGTTTCCACTGCGTACGACGGCATCATCCCGGCGCTGATGACCGACAAGTTCGACATGATCGGCAGCGGCATGACCCTGACCCAGGAACGCAACCTCAAGCTTAACTTCAGCGAACCCTTCATCGTTGTCGGTCAGACCCTGCTGATCCGCAAGGAGCTGGCTGACGAGATCAAGTCCTACAAAGACCTGAACAACGAGAAGTACCGCCTGACCTCCAAGCTCGGTACTACCGGCGAGATGGTCGCCAAGAAGCTGATCGGCAAGGCCAAGTACCACGGCTACGACAACGAGCAGGAAGCAGTGATGGACGTGGTCAACGGCAAGGCCGACGCCTTCGTCTACGACGCGCCGTACAACGTCGTCGCGGTGAACAAGGCCGGCGCCGGCAAGCTGCTGTTCCTCGACAAGCCGTTCACCTTCGAACCGCTGGCCTTCGGCCTGAAGAAGGGCGACTACGACAGCCTCAACTTCATCAACAACTTCCTGCACCAGATCAAGCACGACGGGACCTACGATCGCATCCACGACAAGTGGTTCAAGGACACCGCCTGGCTCAAGGACATGGAATAAGGCCGAGGCACCACGCCCGGCTTGAAACCCGACGCGCAGGCTGGCCCTGCGCGTTCGCTTTTACGGAAGTACCTTCACGTGATCAAACACAAAAAAGCCCAGTGGCCCTGGCACGGGCTGACCGCGCTGGTCCTGATCGGCCTGGCCGTCAGCCTGTATTACGCGACCTCGGTGATTTCCTACGAGTGGCGCTGGAACCGGGTGCCGCAGTACTTTGCCTACCAGGCTGAAGTCGCCCAGCGCGTCGCTGAAAACGGCACCATCGAAGCCATCGTCAGCAAGGGCGACATGGCCAGCGTCACGGTACGTGACGAGAGCGGTGGCGAGCAGGTCTTCGAGGTCGAGCAGGCCAGCGTGCAACTGTCGCGCGGCGACGATGTGGCCGAAGGCGACCTGATCGGCGTTACCCATCACTGGGCCGCCGGCCCGCTGGCCTGGGGCCTGTGGACCACGGTATGGATCTCGGTCGCCTCCGGCGTGCTGGGGCTGCTGATCGGCCTGTTTGCCGGGCTCTGCCGGCTGTCGAACAACCCGACCCTGCGTGACCTGTCGACGGTGTATGTCGAGCTGGTACGCGGTACGCCGTTGCTGGTACAGATTTTCATCTTCTATTTCTTCATCGGTACTGTGCTCAACCTGTCCCGGGAGTTTGCCGGGGTGGCGGCGCTGGCGCTGTTTACCGGCGCCTATGTCGCCGAGATCGTCCGCGCCGGTGTGCAGTCGATCGCCAAGGGCCAGGGTGAAGCCGCCCGTTCGCTGGGCCTGAGCGCTGGCCAGTCGATGCGCCATGTGGTGCTGCCGCAAGCCTTCAAGCGCGTATTGCCACCGCTGGCCGGGCAGTTCATCAGCCTGGTCAAGGACACCTCGCTGGTCTCGGTGATCGCCATCACCGAACTGACCAAAAGCGGTCGCGAGGCGATCACCACCTCGTTCTCGACCTTCGAGATCTGGTTCTGCGTCGCCGGCCTGTACCTGTTGATCAACCTGCCGCTGTCGCACATGGCCAGCCGGCTTGAGCGGAGGCTTGCGCAAAGTGATTGAAGTCCGTGACCTGGTAAAAGTCTTCGATACCCGTGGGCAAGTGGTGCGCGCGGTCGATCACGTCAGCACCGACGTGGCCAAGGGCGAAGTGCTGGTGGTGCTCGGCCCTTCGGGCTCGGGCAAGTCGACCTTCCTGCGCTGCCTCAACGGCCTGGAGTCGTTCGATGAAGGCACCGTGGCCATCGACGGCCTGCAACTGGCTGATCCGAAGACCGACGTCAACGCCTACCGCCGGGAAGTCGGCATGGTGTTCCAGCATTTCAACCTGTTCCCGCACATGACCGTGCTGGAGAACCTGTGCCTGGCGCAGAAGGTCGTGCGCAAGCGCGGCAAGGCCGAGCGCGAGGCCAAGGCCCGGGCGTTGCTGGAGAAGGTCGGCATTGCGCAGAAGGCCAATGAGTTCCCTTCGCGCTTGTCCGGTGGTCAGCAGCAGCGGGTGGCGATCGCTCGCGCCCTGGCCATGGAGCCCAAGGTAATGCTGTTCGATGAGCCGACCTCGGCGCTCGACCCGGAAATGGTCGGTGAGGTGCTGGATGTGATGAAGACCCTGGCCCTGGAAGGCATGACCATGGTTTGTGTCACCCACGAAATGGGCTTTGCCCGCGAAGTGGCGGATCGGGTGCTGTTCTTCGATCACGGCAAGCTGCTGGAAGACTCGCCGCCGGAGGCGTTCTTCACCTCACCCAAGGACCTTCGCGCCCAGGCGTTTTTGCGGCAGGTGCTTTAGGGCCCCATCGCGGGGCAAGCCCGCTCCCACCAGACCGGTAGGAGCGGGCTTGCCCCGCGATGCTTTCTACAGCTGGAACTTGCCGACCAGCGTCTGCAAATGCGTCCCCAACCGCGCCAGCTCAACGCTCGACGCTGCCGTCTCTTCACTGGCGGCCGAGGTCTGATCCGACACATCCCGCACGTTCATCACGCTACGGTTGATCTCTTCGGCCACCGCGCTTTGCTGCTCGGCCGCCGCAGCGATCTGCTGGTTCATCGCCTGAATCGAAGACACCGTACGGGTGATGGTTTCCAGCGAGGTGCCGGCACGACGCGTCAACTCGACGCTGCTGTCAGTCAGGCCGCGGCTGGCATCCATCACCGTGGCCACTTGCTGGGTGCCGTTCTGCAGGCCGGCGATCAATTGTTCGATCTCCTCGGTGGACTGCTGGGTGCGTTGAGCCAGGCTGCGTACTTCATCGGCCACCACGGCAAAGCCACGTCCGGCCTCACCGGCGCGGGCCGCTTCGATAGCAGCGTTGAGGGCCAGCAGGTTGGTCTGCTGGGCCACCGACTTGATCACATCGAGCACGCTGCCGATCTTGTCGCTTTCGGCCTTGAGCTGGCCCATGGCTTCGCTGGAATGGTTGACCTCGCTGGCCAGGCGCTCGATCTGGGCGATGGCTTCACCGACCACCCGATCACCTTCGCGGGCCTGCTGATCGGCCATTACCGCCGCTTCCGAGGCTTCCTCGGCGTTACGCGCGACTTCCTGCACGGTGGCGGCCATTTCGTTCATGGCGGTGGCCACCTGGTCGGTCTCGACCTTTTGATTGTTGACCCCGGCGCTGGTCTGCTCGGTGACCGCCGACAGCTCTTCGGCGGCGCTGGCGATCTGGGTGACGCCGTCGCCGATGCCGCCGATCAATTCGCGCAGGCTTACGGTCATGCGCTGCATGCTGTGCTGCAACTGGCCCAGCTCGTCACGCCGATCGACCTTGAGGTCGTGGCGCAGGTCGCCACTGGCGACCTGGTCGGCGGCGTTGAGGGTCTGGCGCAGGGGGATGACGATCTGCCGGGTAATGGCCCAGGCGGCCAGCAGGCCGAACAGCAGGGCCAGCACCGTGGCCAGGGTCAGCATCGACTTGGCGTGTTGCGCCTCGTCATCGCGCAGGGTGGTGAGGGTGGTGGTCAGTTGCTGGCTCTGTTCGATCAGGTTCTGGCCCAGCACAATCATCTGCTGCGCGGCCTGCTCGGAGGCGCTTTGCGCGTTGCCGAACTCGACCACGGCGCCGCGGTAGTTGCCCAGGGCGCGGGCGGCCTGGTTGAAGTTGCTGGTGTAGCTGGCTGGCAGCACTTCAGCCAGGGTCTTGAGCTGCGAGGTGGCCTGGTCGATGGCTTGCAGCGCGGTCTGCTGGAACTCGGCCTTGCCGCTGTAGGTGTAGCCACGCACCTGGAAACGCGCCTGTTGCAGCAATTTGCTGGCGCCGACCACACTGTTGAACAGGTTCAGGTCGCTGCCGCTGAGTAGTTGTTGCTCGACCTGGGCGATCAGCGCCGCAGCCTCGTCGGCGCTGCTGCCGAGTACGGCGCGAGCGGCCTCGCGCTGTTGGGCGGCCTTGTCGGCACTGCTCAGCGCCTGGCGGTATTGGCGCACGGCGTCGTGCTGCTGCTCGATACGCCGACGATTCTCCGGCAGGACGATGCGTTGGTCGACCGCTTGCAGTTGGCGCTCTAACGCTGCCAGCGCATTGTTGAGGTTCTGCGCCGCCGCCTCGTCGCCTTTGAGCTGGAAACCCTGGCGGGCGATACGCAGTTCGAGGGTGGCCTGATGCACCTGGGAGATGCCGCCCAGAGTGTCGCCGCGTTCGGTGACACCGTTCAGGCCCTGCCAGCCGGTCAGGGTAATGGCCAGGGTCAGCAGCAGGACCAGGCCGAAGCCAATGCCGAGTTTGAGATTGACGCTCACGTTGCCCAGGTGCTGGGCTAACCAACGGTACATGGTGGGACTCCATTGCGATCGGCAGAGGCGATTATTGTTCTGTTGCCAATGCATCGGCCTGGAGCGGCAAAACTGAAGTCAGAACAGGCGGGCGAGCAGGGCGGTGACCGCCGTCTCCACGCGCAGGATGCGCTCGCCGAGTTGTACCGGGGCAAGGCCAGCCTTGCCCAGCAGGTCGATCTCGTAGGGAATCCAGCCGCCTTCCGGGCCGATGGCCAGGGTAACCGGCTCGTTCAGCCCGCGTGGGCACGGCGGGTACTGGCCGGGATGGCCGACCAGGCCAAGGGTGCCCTCGCTGATGGCTGGCAGGCGGTCTTCGACAAACGGCTTGAAGCGCTTCTCGATGATCACTTCGGGCAGGACGGTATCGCGGGTCTGCTCAAGGCCGAGGATCAGCTGTTCGCGGATGGCCTCGGGCTCAAGGAATGGTGTCTGCCAGAAGCTTTTCTCGACGCGGTAGCTGTTGACCAGGATCACTTTCGGCACGCCCATGGTAGCGACGGTCTGGAATACCCGGCGGAGCATCTTTGGCCGTGGCAGGGCCAGCACCAGGGTCAGCGGCAGCTTGGCCGGAGGCGGCTGGTCGAAGCTGACGCCGAGCTCGGCCTCATGGCCTTCCAGGCGCAGTACCGTGGCCTGGCCCATCAGCCCGCCGATACGCCCGACGCGCAGGGTATCGCCCACCGCCACGCGGTGGATTTCCTGCATATGGGTAAAACGCCGGTCAGCCAGCACCACGCGATCGGCCGCGATGAAGTCGGCCTCTTCGAGTAACAGCAGGTTCACGGCTGGGTCGCTGGCGGCTGGTCGTTGTGGTCGTCGGCAGCGTCTTCACGGTGCTCGCTGCGCTTGCGGATCAGCCCGCCAAACAGCACGCCGATCTCGAACAGCAGCCACATGGGCACGGCCAGCAGGGTCTGCGAGAAGATGTCCGGCGGGGTCAGGATCATGCCGACCACGAAGCAGCCGATGATCACGTACGGGCGAATCTTCTTCAGGTACTTCACGTCGACCACGCCGATCCACACCAGCAGCACCACGGCCACCGGGATCTCGAAGGCCACGCCGAAGGCGAAGAACAGGGTCATGACGAAGTCCAGATAGCTGGAGATGTCCGTCATCATCGCCACCCCGTCCGGAGTGGCGCTGGCGAAGAAACCAAAGATCAGCGGGAACACCAGAAAGTAGGCGAAGGCCATGCCGGCGTAGAACAGAATGATGCTGGAGATCAGCAATGGGATCGCGATGCGCTTTTCATGGCGGTACAGCCCTGGTGCGATGAAGCCCCAGATCTGCTGCAGGATCAGCGGAATGGCCAGGAACAGCGAGACGATCATGGTCAGCTTGAACGGCGTCAGGAACGGCGAAGCCACGTCGGTGGCAATCATCGTTGCGTTGGCCGGCAAGTGTTCGCGCAACGGCGCCGAGACCAGGGTGTAGATCTGCTGCGCGAAGGAAAACAGCCCGGCGAAGATCAGGAAGATGGCCGCGACGCAGCGCAGCAGGCGTGTACGCAACTCGGTGAGGTGCGAAACCAGCGGCATCGGCTGGTCGTTTTCCGGAATATCGCTCATGGGGCTCGCGGGGGCTGTGTCGGTTCGGTGGGCGCGCTGACGACCGGCGGCGGGGTTTCGCTGCTGGCCGGGGCTGGCGCCGGGGCGGTTTCGCCATTGGCTACCGGGCTTGCAGGCGGCTCAGGCGTCACGCTGTTGGGGTTGAGGATCTTGCGCGCTTCCTGCTCCATGGAGAGGATGTGCTCGTTATGCAACTGACGACGGATGTCATCGGCGCCGATTTCGCGCTCGACCTCCTGCTTGATTGCATTGAAGCTGCGCTTGAGCCGGCCGATCCACAGCCCGGCGGTGCGCGCGGCACCCGGCAGGCGCTCGGGGCCGAGCACCAGCAGGGCCACCAGGCCCACGAGCAACAGTTCGCTGAAGCTGATCCCGAACATTGATCAATCTTTCCTGATCGGCTCTTCGACCTTGTGGGCCTGGCCTTCGAAGGTCTGCGGCTGGTTCAGCGGCGAAGTGGCCTGCGGCTGGACAGGTTGCGCCGGCGGTGGCGTCTGCTCGTCCGGCTTGGTCTCTTCTTCGTTCATGGCTTTCTTGAAGCCCTTGATCGATTCGCCCAGGTCGCTGCCGAAGTTCTTCAGCTTCTTGGTACCAAACACCAGTACCACCACGACCAGCAGGACGATCCAGTGTTTCCAGTCAAAAATACCCATGGTGCAATCCCTCGAAATAATTCAGTTAGGCCGACGGCTGACGCGCTGCTTTCTCGGCGTGCCCGGACAGGCCGAAACGGCGGTCCAGCTCGTCCAGCACCGCCTGCGGGTGCTGGCCCAGTTGCGCGAGCATGACCATGCTATGGAACCACAGGTCGGCGGTCTCATAGATGACATCGCTGCAGTCGCCGCTATGGGCGGCGTCCTTGGCGGCGATGATGGTCTCGACCGACTCTTCGCCGAGTTTTTCCAGAATCTTGTTCAGGCCCTTGTGGTACAGGCTGGCCACGTAGGAGCTATCGGGCTCGGCGCCTTTGCGCGATTCCAGCACTTCGGCCAGGCGGGTCAGGGTGTCGCTCATGTCAGTGTCCTGCGCTGTAGATGGCATGCGGGTCCTTCAGGACCGGATCGACGGTCTTCCATTCGCCGTTCTCATAAACCCGGTAGAAGCAGCTTTCGCGGCCGGTATGGCAGGCGATATGACCCAACTGCTCGACCATCAGGATGATCACGTCGGCGTCGCAGTCCAGGCGCATTTCATGCAGCTTCTGCACGTGGCCGGATTCTTCGCCCTTGCGCCACAGTTTGCCACGCGAACGTGACCAGTAGATGGCCCGCTGCTCAGCGGCGGTCAGCGCCAGCGACTCGCGGTTCATCCAGGCCATCATCAGCACGCGCCCGGTCTTGTGGTCCTGGGCGATAGCCGGTACCAGGCCATCGCTGTTCCAGTTGATCTCGTCCAGCCAGTCTTTCATCTTCGACTCCAAAACCAGGTTCGATCCGTTGCCGAACCCTTGCGCTAGTGTGCCAGCCAGCGGCCCGGCTGGCTATCGACGCACGATCAGGTAGAGGCCGGCGGCCAGCATCAGCCAGGCCGGCCAGGCAGCCGGAGCGCTCAGGCTGACCGCGCCGGCAGCCAGGGTGGCACCGCCGCCGAGCAGCCCGGCACCGAGCAGGCGCAGGGCCCAGTGATCGCTCTTCTGCTGCCAGGGCGCAGGCGGGTCGGACAGGTGCGGCTGCGACATGCGTTCGAGCAGGTCGCGGGTCATGCCGGCCAGGTGCGGAATCTGTTCGACCTGGCCATGCAGGTTCTGCAGCAGGGTCTTGGGGCTGACCCGCTCGCGCATCCAGCGCTCGAGGAACGGCTGGGCGGTGCTCCACAGGTCGAGGTCCGGGTACAGCTGGCGGCCCAGGCCTTCGATGTTGAGCAGGGTCTTTTGCAGCAGCACCAGCTGCGGCTGGACTTCCATGTTGAAGCGCCGCGCGGTCTGGAACAGGCGCATCAGCACCTGGCCGAAGGAAATATCCTTTAACGGTTTTTCGAAGATCGGCTCGCACACGGTACGGATCGCCGCTTCGAATTCATTCAGCTTGGTCTGCGCCGGTACCCAGCCCGAGTCGATGTGCAACTGGGCGACGCGGCGGTAGTCACGCTTGAAGAAGGCGAACAGGTTGCGCGCCAGGTAGTCCTGGTCCTCGGGGGTCAGGCTGCCGACGATGCCGCAGTCGATGGCGATGTACTGCGGGCTCCACGGCTTGACGGTGCTGACGAAAATGTTGCCCGGGTGCATGTCGGCGTGGAAGAAGCTGTCGCGAAACACCTGGGTGAAGAAGATCTCCACGCCACGCTCGGCGAGCAGCTTCATGTCGGTGCGCTGGTCGGCCAGGGTCGCCAGGTCAGTGACCTGGATGCCGTAGATGCGCTCCATCACCAACACTTTCGGCCGGCACCAGTCCCAGTACACCTGGGGCACGTACATCATCTCCGAGCCTTCGAAGTTGCGCTTGAGCTGGCTGGCGTTGGCCGCCTCGCGCAACAGGTCGAGTTCGTCGTAGATGGTTTTTTCGTAGTCGTTGACCACTTCCACCGGGTGCAGCAGGCGCGCATCGGCCGAAACCCGCTCGGCGCCACGGGCAATCAGGAACAGCCAGGCCAGGTCCTGGGCGATGATCGGCTTGAGACCGGGGCGCACCACCTTGACCACCACCTCTTCACCGCTCTTGAGCTTGGCCGCGTGCACCTGGGCCACCGAGGCCGAGGCCAGGGGCTCGACGTCGAAGCGGCTAAACACTTCGCTGATCTTGGCCCCGAGCTGCTCCTCGATCAGGGCGATGGCTTTTTGCGGGTCGAACGGCGGTACCCGGTCCTGCAGCAGCATCAGCTCGTCGGCAATGTCTTCGGGCAGCAGGTCGCGGCGAGTCGAGAGCAACTGGCCGAACTTGATGAAGATCGGCCCCAGGTCCTGTAGCGCCAGGCGCAGGCGCGCGCCACGGCTGAGCTCCAGTTGCTTGCGCGGCAGCCAGCGCCAAGGCATGGCATAACGCAGGCCCATCAGCCACCAGGGCAGGGGCAGGGCGAACAGCAGGTCATCGAGACGGTAACGGATCACGACGCGCTGGATGCGCAACAAACGGCGGACGGCAAGCAGCTTCATGCGTTATCGCTGGTATCAAGGGATCGGGCAAGGCGCTCGATGCGCGCCTCAAGGCGTTCAATATCGACTTTTAGCGTGTCGAGTTCGCTGAAACGGGCTTCGGCTTCGCGCAGGCCTACCAGGGTCCGGGCCTCTTCGGCGAGGTACTCGGAAAGGTTCTGGTTGAGCGCCGCCAGGCCCTGGCGGGTCCAGTTGGCGCGGCTGCGCAAATGACCGCTGAGCAGTTGCGTGGCGACCGGGCCGAGCCAGCGGGAAACTTCGTACTCCCAGTCCAGCTCCAGGTCCTGCAGCACTGCCACCAGGTCGAGCAGCACCGCGCTGTCGCCTTCAAGCTCGACCTGCGGGCTGTGCAGCACGGCGCTCTTGTCCTGGCTCAGGGCCAGGCGCACCAGGCTGCTGGCGGGCGCGCGCAGGGTACAGTCGGCCTCATTGGCCCAGTGCGTGGCGAGCATCAGGCCTTCGTCGCTGGGCAGGATGAACAGCTGCAGGGCCGGCTGGCGGCAGTCGATGGCAATCACCTTGCCGTCGAGCGGGCGCAGACGCGGCAGCGCTGTGCTGTCCAGGCGCAAAACACGGTTGAGGCCGTGTTCGACGCTGGCGAGCAGGCCGGCCAGGAGCATCAGGGCTTGATTCCCCGGTGCAGGGCAACGATGCCGCTGGTCATGTTGTGGTAGGTGACGCGGTCGAAACCAGCTTCGACCATCATCGCCTTGAGGGTTTCCTGGTCGGGGTGCATGCGGATCGATTCGGCCAGGTAACGGTAGCTTTCCGAGTCGTTGGTGATCAGCTTGCCGGCCAGCGGCATGAAGGCAAACGAGTAGGCGTCGTAGACCTTGGACATCAGCTTGTTGGTCGGCTTGGAGAATTCCAGCACCAGCAAGCGGCCACCTGGCTTGAGCACCCGCAGCATGGAGCGGATGGCCTCGTCCTTGTGGGTGACGTTGCGCAGGCCGAAGGCAATGGTCACGCAATCGAAGTGGTTGTCCGGGAACGGCAGTTTTTCGGCGTCGGCCTGGACGAACTCGATGTTGCCGGCCACGCCGCGGTCGAGCAGGCGGTCGCGACCGACCTTGAGCATCGACTCGTTGATGTCGGCCAGCACTACCTGACCGCTGGGGCCGACCAGTTGCGAGAACTTGGCTGCCAGGTCGCCAGTGCCGCCGGCGATGTCGAGGACCCGGTTACCCGGGCGCACGCCCGACAGTTCGATGGTGAAACGCTTCCACAGGCGGTGCATGCCGACGGAGAGCACGTCGTTCATCAGGTCGTACTTGGCCGCCACCGAGTGGAACACCTCGGCGACTTTCTCGGCCTTCTGGCTTTCCGGCACGTTCTTGTAGCCGAAGTGGGTGGTGGGTTCGGCGTGGTCGCCTTTGCGCTGATCGTTCATATCGCTTCACCGGAAAAAATTACTGGCCATTCTAGGGCGTACGGTCGGTTTTGTCTTGGCGGGGTGTGTCGCAGGTGGGGCGCGGGCATAATACAAGTATGCCTTCGAACCCAGGATTGAATGAATGACCCAGATCAGCGTTGAACGCAAACACAACCTGGGCCGCGATGCGGCCCGGCAAAAGGCCGAAGCCCTGGTCGACAAGCTGGCCCGCGAATACGACCTCAAGGCCAGCTGGAACGGTGACCGGGTCGAGGTCAAGCGCAGTGGCGCCAATGGCAGCGTGCTGATTGGCGAGGACAGCATCAAGGTCGAGCTGAAGCTGGGCATGATGCTGTCGATGATGAGCGGGACCATCAAGAGCGAGATCGAGCGGGCGCTGGACAAAGCGTTGGCTTGATTGCGCGTTGACTTCATCGCCGGCAAGGCCGGCTCCCACAGGATTCGTGTGAGCCGGTCTGATCTGGATCAGTTGATCTTGCCCTTAGGGTGAGAATTCTAATTTTTCCCCCTACCTTGTGCTCAAGCCCAACTTCCCTGGGCATTTCCTCCATTTCCGTTCAGAGCGTGAGGTGCAGAGTATGGCCAAAGTGATCCTGAAGAAAAAAGACGACGCCCAGCGCACGTTGGGTGAGGTGCGCGGCTACGCGCGCAAGATCTGGCTGGCGGGCCTCGGGGCTTACACCCGGGTAGGTCAGGAAGGTGCCGACTACCTCAAAGAGCTGGTCAAGGCCGGTGAATCGGTAGAAAAACGCGGCAAGAAAAAACTCGATGCGCAGGTCGATGCCGCCAACTCCGAGATCGATTCGGTGAAGGGCGAGCTGAGCAGCGTCAAGGGCAAGGTCGAGGTTCAACTCGACAAAATCGAAAAGGCTTTCGACACACGGGTCGCAAGCGCCTTGAATCGCATCGGCATTCCGTCTAAACATGACGTGGAGACACTCTCTGTCAAGCTCGATGAGCTCACGGCATTGCTTGAACGTGTCGCACGTAAACAATAAGGAGAGCGGGATGGCTGGCAAGAAGACTACTGATAAAGAAGGCAGTTCCTGGGTCGGGGAGATCGAGAAGTATTCCCGCAAGATCTGGCTGGCTGGTTTGGGGATCTACTCCAAGATCGATCAGGATGGCAGCAAGGTGTTTGACAGCCTGGTCAAGGAGGGTGAGAAAGCTGAAAAACTGGCCAAGGGTTCGGTCGACTCGGCCAAGGCAACCGCCAAGTCGGCTACCTCGCGCATCAGCGGCGTCAAGGATCGCGCACTGGGCAAATGGGACGAACTCGAAGGTGCTTTCGACAAGCGCCTGAACAGTGCGATCTCGCGCCTTGGCGTGCCGAGCCGCAGTGAGGTCAAGGCGCTGCATTCGAAGGTCGACACCCTGACCAAGCAGATCGAGAAACTGACCGGCGCTTCGGTCACTCCGATCTCGAAAAAACCGGCGGCGAGCAAGCCTGCAGCCAAGCCACTGGCCAAGGCTGCACCGAAAGCGGCGGCGAAACCTGCAGCAAAAACTGCAGCGGCTAAACCTGCAGCCAAGCCAGCGGCGAAAACCGCAGCGGCAAAACCTGCGGCCAAGCCAGCAGCCAAACCGGCTGCAGCGAAGAAACCGGCAGTGAAGAAGCCAGCGGCCAAGCCAGCAGCTAAACCTGCAGCAGCGAAGCCGGCGGCACCTGCGGCCAGCGCTGCACCGGCGCCAAGCCCGGTACCGGTAGCCAATGCTGCACCGGTTACTTCGGCGCCGTCAGCTCCGGCAAGCCCGATCAGCCAGTCCTGATACTGGCTTTATCGCGGGGCAGTGCGGCGACCCGACTTGCCCCGCGATGCTTTCAACCCTCCAGATACCTTAGCGCCAACTGCTCGGCTGCATGCCGCGAGCCCGCCTCCAGGTGCGGCGCCACCAGCATCATCACCTGATACACCACCACCCCTACCTCACCCTCACGGGCCAGCACCCGTTGGTAATCGAGCGAGAACAGCAGCGTCAGGGTGATCTGCTCAACAAGCTGCCCCAACGCCCGCGTATCGCTGAGCACCTGCCCCTGGGCCTTGAGGCTGGCCAGCAGCGCCGCCAGGGTACGCTTGAGCGCGTTGAGCAGGTTGCGCATGCCACGGGCCAGCTTGGGCAGGCGCCCGGTCAGGTTCGACAGGTCCTGGAACAGGAAGCGGTACTGGGCCATGCGCTCGACGATCAGGTGCAGGAACAGCCAGTAGTCCTCGGCATCCAGGCGCACTTCCAGCGGCGGGTCGAGCAGTGGCGTGAGCTCGTCCTCGAAGCGTTCGAACAGCCCCAGCACCAGCGGCTCCTTGCCGTGGAAGTGGTAGTAGAGGTTGCCCGGGCTGATGCCCATTTCGTTGGCAATCTCCAGGGTCGAGACATTCGGCTCGCCCTGGCGGTTGAACAGTTGCAGGGCACACTCGAGGATACGGTCGCGGGTTTTCATCCGTTCTACTTGTTCAGCGCGCCTGCACGTAGCTGCCGGGCGCGGGGTCCATGGGAGGGTAGTTCTGGTTGCCGAGGGCCATCAGGGTTTCGCGCTGGGCGCCGGAGCGCGCCTGAATCCATTCCAGCCATTGCGGCCACCAGCTGCCGTCGACCTGCTTGCCATCGTAGAGCCAGGCCCGCGGGTCGCTGCTCAGGCGCTGATTGTCGACGTAATGCGCCTTGGGGTTGCCCGGCGGGTTGATGATGCTTTGCACATGGCCGCTGTTGGCGAGGATGAAGCGTTTGTCGCCACCGAGCAGCAGCACCGAGCGATACACCGCATCCCAGGGGGTGATGTGGTCGTTGCTGCCGGCGACGCTGAAACTGTCGACGTTGACCTTCTGCAGATCGATCGGCGTGCCGCACACTTCAAGCCCCGCTGCGTGGGCCAGCGGGTTGTGCTTGAAGAAGTCCAGCAGGTCGCCATGCAGCGCGGCCGGCAGGCGGGTGTTGTCGTTGTTCCAGTAGAGGATGTCGAACGCCGGCGGGGCCTTGCCGAGCAGGTAGTTGTTGACCCAGTAATTCCAGATCAGGTCGTTGGGGCGCATCCAGGCGAACACCCGGGCGATCTCGCGACCGTCGAGCACGCCTTGCTGGTAGGAGCGGCGCTTGGCGGCTTCAAGGGTTTGTTCGTCGGCAAACAGGCTGGCCGGGCTGTCGATCTGGCTGTCGAGCAGGCTGACCAGGTAGGTGGCGCTGCTGACCCGGCGCAACTGGCGCTTGGCCTGCAAATGACCTTGCAACGCGGCCATGGTCAGGCCACCGGCACAGGCGCCCATGAGGTTGACCTCGCGGCTGCCGGTGATCGCCCGGCACACGTTCATCGCCTCCTCCACGGCTTCGACATAGCTCGACAGGCCCCACTCACGGTGGCGCGGGTCGGGGTTGCGCCAGCTGATCATGAAGGTCTGCAGGCCGTTCTTGAGCATGTACTGGACGAAGCTGTTGGCCGGGCTCAGGTCGAAGATGTAGAACTTGTTGATCTGCGGCGGTACCACCAGCAATGGCCTGGCGTATTGTTTTTCGCTCATCGGCTTGTACTGGATCAGTTCCAGCAGCTCGTTGCGAAACACCACCGAGCCCGGCGTGGTCGCCAGGTTGCGGCCGACCTCGAAGGCCTGCGGGTTGACCTGGCGCGGCAGGCCGTCGTTGTGCCGCAAATCATCGAGCAAGTGGTTGATGCCGCGCACCAGGCTCAGGCCACCGGAGTTGAACAGCTCCTTGACCGCCAGGGGGTTGAGCAGTGAGTTGCTGGGCGACACGGCATCGTTGAGCAGAGTGAACAGAAAGTGCGCGCGGGCGCGGTCGTCTGGCGCCAGCTGGCTTTCGTCGATCCACAGGCGAGTGTGCTTCTGCCATGCCAGGTAGGCCTGCAGGCCGCGGCTGTACAGTGGGTTCTGGCTCCAGGCCGGGTCCTTGAAGCGGTTGTCGCGGGGGCTCGGTTGATAGGGAGTTTCGCCGAGCAGCACCTTGCCCAGTTGATTGCCCAGGGCCAGCATGTGCTTGGCGGTGTGCAGCGGGTGGCGCAGACCATGGCGGCTGACGCTGCGCAAGGTCGAAAACAGGTCACGTCCGCGCAGGCCGCTGATTGCACTCTGCACGTTCATATAGGTGGCGGGGACCGGTACCGATCCCTTCGCGGGTTTGTCTTTCATCAGGCAACACTCCGTCGTCAGGCCATCAACAAACACATCAATGCAAGAGCGACACCAACCTCACGCCGCGCACCCGGGTTGCCTGGCGTCCCGCCATGGGCTCGGGTGTGGCAGGCGTCTCAGCTGCTGGGGGCGGGCCGAGGGTGCATGACGGCGCGTTGGCGCTCTTGCTGGAGAAACTTCATGATGATCGGGGCGACGGCCTCGGCCCGGGTGATCAGGAACAAATGACCGTCGTCGATTATGTGTAGCTGGGCATTGGGAATTCGCCAGGCCAACAGGCGCATGTTGATCAAGGGGATCAGCGGATCGTCGTCGCCGGCCAGCACCAGGGTGGGCTGCTGGATCTTGTGCAGCCAGTGAATGCTGGTCCAGCCGAGCCCGGCGAACAGTTGCCAGTAGTAGCCGAGCTTGCCTCCGGAGCGCACCTTGGCCGCGTGCGAAAGGGCCAGGTCCGGGTCACGGCGGAAACCGCCACCATAGATCTGCGGGGCAATACGGATCACATGGGACGGCTGCACATAACGCCGGGGGCTAGCCATCAGCCACAGCACCTTGGGCTTGCCCGGCACCATCACTGCGCCCGCGGCGGTGGCAGCCAGTACCAGCTTTTTGCAGCGCTCGGGGTAGTCATGGGCAAACTGCTGGGCCAGGGCGCCGCCCCAGGACACGCCAATGACATTGACCTGGCCATAGTCGAGGTAGTCGAGCATGCGTGCGGTGAGTTTGGCCAGGCCAGGGAAACGATAGGGGTGGCGTGGGGTCGATGAACCGCCCACGCCAGGTACATCGAAGGCAATAACCTCCAGGTCCGGGTCCAGGGCCTGGATGAAGGGGAATACCAGCTCCAGGTTGGCGCCGATGCCGTTGAAGATCAGCAAGGGCGTCAAGTGCGGCTTGCCGGGTCGGACGGCGGTGCGGATGGTTTGGCCATCCAGGTCGACGGTCCTGAAAATATACTGTTGCGGCATGCGCGAAGCCCTGTGGTTTGTAAGCGCCGCAGCCCTTGCGAGCTGCGGCGGTGTTCGCTGTCAACGCTCGTGAACGTAGGTCCCTGGTGCTGCGGCACCGGCCACATGGGCCTTGTTGCCGAGGTTGGCCGGAGCTTTTTTCAGCTTGCCCGAACGCTCGGCCAGCCAGGTCTGCCAGTACAGCCACCAGGAGTCGGTGTGCTTGGTCGAGTTCTCTTGCCAGTCGAGGGCGCTGGGGGGCATTTCACTGTTGGTCATGTAACGCGCCTTGGGGTTGCCCGGCGGGTTGAGGATGCTCTGGATGTGACCGCTGTTGGACAGCAAAAACTCGACCTTGCCACCGAACAGCTGTGCCGACTTGTAGCACGACTGCCACGGGGTGATGTGATCGGCGGTACCGGCGACGCTGAAGATGTCAGTGGTCACCTGCTTGAGGTCGATCGGCGTGCCGCACACTTCCAGTGCATCGGGGCGCAACAGTGGGTTGTTTTTGAACAATTCGATCAGGTCGCCGTGGAAAGCGGCCGGCAGGCGTGTGGTGTCGTTATTCCAGAACAGGATGTCGAACACCGGCGGCTCGTTGCCCAGCAGGTAGTTGTTGACCCAGTAGTTCCAGATCAGGTCGTTGGGCCGCATCCAGGCGAACACCTTGGCCATGTCGCGGCCTTCCAGCACACCAGCCTGGTAGGAATGGCGCTTGGCCGCCTCCAGGGTCTGCTCGTCGACGAACAGCGCCACCTGGGTGTCGAGGGTGGTGTCGAGTACGCTGACCAGCAGGGTCAGGGCATTGACCTTCTTCTCGCCGAGTGCCGCGTAGTGGCCCACCAGCGCGGTGCAGGTGATGCCACCGGAGCAGGCGCCGAGCATGTTCAGGTCCTTGCTGCCGGTGATCGCCAGGACTACGTCGACCGCCTCCTTGAGCGCATCGATATACGTCGACAGGCCCCATTCGCGTTGGGATTTGGTCGGGTTGCGCCAGCTGACGATGAAGGTCTGCACGTTGGAGCGCAGACAGAAACGCGCCAGGCTCTTTTCCGGGCTGAGGTCGAAGACGTAGAACTTGTTGATCTGCGGCGGCACCACCAGCAGCGGCTTTTCCAGCACCTGTTCGGTGATCGGCCGGTACTGGATCAGCTCCAGCACGTCGTTGCGAAACACCACCGCGCCTTCGCTGGTGCCGAGGTTCTTGCCGACCTCGAAGGCATCCATGTTCACCTGGCTGGGCATGCCGCCATTGTTGACCATGTCCTTGGCCAGGTTCGACAGGCCATCGAGCAGGCTCTTGCCGCCGGTTTCGAAGAAGCGCTTGACCGCCGCCGGGTTGGCCGCGGTGTTGGTCGGCGCCATGGCCTCGGTCATCAGGTTGATGACGAAGTGGCCGCGGCTGATGTCCTGGTCGGAAAGGTTGCTGGTATCGATCCAGTCGTGCAGTTCCTTGCGCCAGGCCAGGTAGGTCTGCAGGTAGCGGCGATACAGCGGGTTCTGGCTCCAGGCCGGATCGTGAAAACGACGGTCGTCATTCTCCGGTTGCAAGCTCGACTTGCCGAAGATCACATCCTTGAGTTCCATGCCGAAATGGGCGACATGCTTGGCACTGTGCAGCGGTTGGCGAATGGCCTGACGCAGCACCATTCGAGCAGAAGTCAGCAAATCCTTGCGGCGCAAGCCGATCACCGGGTTCAGACCCAGGGTGTTTTCCGAGGCTTGGCGCTGCAGGTCATCGTTATTCTTGTTACTCATCTACGACGCTCCGTTGTCCTGAGACGAGTACCGGTTTGACTGTGCGCGTTACACAGACGAACGCCCGGTACTGCTGCTCGGGTGACCAGTGATAACGAACTGCGGTCCTGCGGCCGGATGCAAACGACGATGAGCCCTGCGGGTTTTTTCTGCGTGAGAAGACTGCCTGCTTTCGCTCGCGACCTCTACATACCAGCCCGACCCTGCATTAAATCCGATGCAGGGAGCTTGCCAGATCCATTGGTTACCCGACTTTTTGGTATTGCGCAAGACGGCCAGTCATTGGCCGTGGTGCAGGCATTCAAGCAAATAGAATTAGAAAATGCGCTCTAAACCCTGAAGGGCCCGAGCTAGAGCATCAGCTTGACGATCGACTCGTTGGGGTCGCGGGATTTACCGGCTTTTGCCAGCTCGCCGAGATAGTCCGCCCAGAGTTCGTCCTGGCGCAGGCACAGCTGTTCTAGGTATTCCCAGGTGAACAGGCCGCTGTCGTGGCCGTCGTCGAAGGTCAGTTTCAGTGCGTATTGGCCGGCAGGTTCCAGCCCGCTCAGGCCAACGCCGAGCTTGCCGTACTGCAGGATCGGATTGCCGTGGCCCTGGACCTCGGCGGAGGGGGAGTGCACGCGCAGGAATTCGGCGGGCAGGTGGTACACCTCGTCTGGCCCGTAGGTCAGGGTGAGGGTCTTGGAGGCTTTGTGCAGGTTGATGCCGCTGGGGAGTCTGGTCATGGATAAGGGCTCTTGGGCTACAAGCTGCAAGCTACAAGCTGCAAGAGAAGGCGTCCAGCGCGCTTAACTTGCAGCTTGCCGCTTGAAGCTTGCCGCTTTAGAGAATATAGCGTGACAGGTCTTCGTTCTGCGCCAATTCGCCCAGGTGGCTGTTGACGTAGTCGGCGTCGATGCGGATCGGCGCTTCGCTGTGGGCGCTGGCCAGGTCGCCGGCGCTGAACGACACCTCTTCGAGCAGACGCTCGAGCAGGGTGTGCAGGCGACGGGCACCGATGTTCTCGGTTTTTTCGTTAACCTGCCAGGCAATCTCGGCCAGGCGCTTGATACCGTCGGCGGCGAACTCGATGTTCAGGCCTTCGGTTTTCAGCAGCTCACGGTACTGCTCGGTGAGCGAGGCGTGCGGTTCGCTGAGGATGCGCTCGAAGTCTTCCGGGCTCAGGGCCTTGAGTTCGACGCGGATCGGCAGGCGGCCTTGCAGCTCGGGTACCAGGTCGCTCGGCTTGCTCAGGTGGAAGGCACCGGAGGCGATGAACAGGATGTGGTCGGTCTTGACCATGCCCAGCTTGGTGTTCACCGTGCAGCCTTCAATCAGCGGCAGCAGGTCGCGCTGTACGCCTTCACGGGACACATCGGCACCGCCGACGTTGCCGCGCTTGGCGACCTTGTCGATTTCGTCGATGAACACGATGCCGTGCTGCTCGACCGCTTCCAGGGCCTTGGCCTTGAGCTCGTCTTCGTTGACCAGGCGCCCGGCTTCTTCGTCACGCACCAGCTTGAGTGCTTCCTTGACCTTGAGCTTGCGGCTCTTGCGCTTGCCCTTGCCCATGTTGGCGAAGAGGTTCTGCAACTGGTTGGTCATTTCCTCCATGCCCGGTGGCGCGGAAATGTCGACGCCCATGGCTTCGGCCACTTCGATCTCGATTTCCTTGTCGTCCAGCTGGCCTTCGCGCAGGCGCTTGCGGAACAGCTGGCGGGTGTTGGAGTCCTGGCTGGCGACCTGGTCTTCGTTGAAACCGGTGCGTGCCGGTGGCAACAGGGCATCAAGGATGCGCTCTTCGGCAGCGTCTTCGGCGCGGTGACCGACGCGGATGATTTCCTGCTCGCGGAGCATCTTGATCGCGGCATCGGCCAGGTCGCGGATGATCGACTCGACATCACGGCCGACATAACCGACTTCGGTGAACTTGGTCGCTTCGACCTTGATGAACGGTGCGTTGGCAAGCTTTGCCAGGCGGCGGGCGATTTCGGTTTTGCCGACGCCGGTCGGGCCGATCATCAGGATGTTCTTCGGCGTCACTTCAACGCGCAGCTCGGCCGGCAGCTGCATACGCCGCCAGCGGTTGCGCAAGGCGATGGCGACGGCGCGCTTGGCGTCGTCCTGGCCGATGATGTGGCGGTTGAGTTCGTGGACGATCTCGCGGGGGGTCATGGACATGGTAGTGATGGTCCTTGGGCTCGATAAGTCAGCGTGGAAAAGCCCGGCCACCGGGGCCGGGCGCCAGAACAGCTGAATTACTCGGCCAGGTCCTGCTCCTCGATGGTCAGGTGATGGTTGGTGAACACACAGATGTCACCGGCGATGTTCAGCGCGGTCTCGGCGATTTCGCGGGCCGAGAGGTCGGTCTTTTGCAGCAGGGCGCGAGCGGCGGCCTGGGCGTAGGCGCCACCGGAGCCCATGGCGATCAGGCCGTCTTCGGGTTCGACCACGTCACCGTTGCCGGTAATGATCAAGGATGCGTCCTTGTTGGCCACGGCCAGCATGGCTTCCAGGCGGCTCAGGGAACGGTCGGTACGCCATTCCTTGGCCAGCTCCACGGCGGCACGGACCAGATGGCCCTGGTGTTTTTCCAGCTGGCCTTCAAAGCGTTCGAACAGGGTGAAGGCGTCGGCGGTGGCACCGGCGAAACCGGCGATGACCTGACCGTGGTACAGGCGGCGGACTTTCTTGGCGTTGCCTTTCATCACGGTGTTGCCGAGAGAAACCTGGCCGTCGCCGCCCATGACGACTTTGCCGTGGCGGCGAACTGAAACGATGGTGGTCAAGGGAGAGTCTCCACGCAGCGGGGCGAAAATGCCTGATGCAGACTCATATGGGGGTGGTAGGAAAGATTTCAACCTTGAAGGATGAGCGGTAATCCTTCAGGGCCCCATCGCCGGCAAGGCCGGCTCCCACAAAGATCGGTGCATACAGGACCTGTGGGAGCCGGCCTTGCCGGCGATGGGGCCGCAACGCGGCCCCGGATATCAGGCCTCGTGGCTGATATGCCCATCGACCAAGGTATAACGCACCGCGCCCGGCAGGCAGTGGCCGATGAACGGGCAGTTGTCGCCCCTGGAGCGCCACTGCTCGCCGGCTACGGTCGAGGCCTTGGCATCGAACAGCACCAGGTCGGCCGCACTGCCGACCTTCAGCTCGCCCGCGGGCAGGCGCAGCGCCGCGGCCGGGCCCGCAGACAAACGCTGCAACAAAGTTGGCAGGTCGAGCAGGCCGTCTTCCACCAGGGTCATGGCCAGCGGCAGCAACAGTTCGACACTGCTGATGCCCGGTTCGGTCGCACCGAACGGCGCCAGCTTGGCATCACGCTCATGGGGTTGGTGATGGCTGGAGATCGCCTGGATCACCCCGGACCTCACCGCCTCGCGCAGGCCGTCGCGGTCGGCGCGGGTGCGCAGCGGCGGTTGCACGTGGTACAGGCTGGAGAAGTCGCGCAGCGCTTCGTCAGTGAGGATCAGTTGGTACAAGGCAACGTCGGCGGTCACTGGCAGGCCTAGTTCCTGGGCCTGGGCGATCAGCCGCGCGCCGCGGGCGCTGGTCAGCTGGCTGAAGTGCGCTCGCACGCCGGTCTGTTCGACCAGCAGCAGGTTGCGCGCCAGGGCCACGGTTTCGGCGGTTTCCGGAATTCCCGGCAGGCCGAGGAAGCTGGCCATGGCGCCTTCGTGGGCCAGGCCGTCCTGAGCCAGGTCGCGGTCCTGGGAGTGGAAGATCACCGTCAGGTCGAAGGTCGCGGCGTATTCCAGCGCGCGGGCCAGGGTGCGGTTGTTGCCAAAGGCATTGAGGCCGTTGCCAAAGGCCACGCAGCCGGCGTCACGCAACGCAATCAGCTCGGCAAGCTGCTCGCCTTCCAGGCCTTTGCTCAGGGCGCCGATCGGGTAGACCTTGCTGTGCCCGGCTTCGCGGGCGCGGTCGAGAATCAGCTCGGCCACCGCCGAGGTGTCCAGCACCGGCTTGGTCTGCGGCGGGCAGCACAGGCTGGTGACGCCACCGGCAGCGGCGGCGCGGGTTTCGCTGGCGATGCTGCCTTTGCGGCTGTAGCCGGGCTCGCGCAGGGCGACGTTGAGGTCGACCAGGCCGGGCGCGGCGACCAGGCCCTGGGCATCGATACTGCGTGCAGGCTTGAAGCCTGCCGGGGCGGCGCCGATGGCGATGATCTTGCCGGCATCGATGTGCAGGTCAGTGGTCTGGTCCAGGCCGCTCAGGGGGTCGATGACCCGGGCGCCGAGAATACTGAGGGTCACTGGGCGTTCTCCTGCTCGAATTGACGTTGCGCGGTCTGCCCGCTCATGGCCATGGACAGCACCGCCATGCGTACGGCGATACCGTAGGTGACCTGGTTGAGGATCACCGAGTGAGCACCGTCGGCCACCGCTGATTCAATCTCTACGCCGCGGTTGATCGGGCCCGGGTGCATGACGATGGCATCCGGCTTGGCCCCGGCCAGGCGTGCGGTGGTCAGGCCGAACAGGCGGTAGAACTCGCCTTCGCTGGGCAGCAGGCCGCCGGCCATGCGCTCACGCTGCAGGCGCAGCATGATCACCACGTCGACGTCCTTCAGGCCCTGCTCCAGGTCGGTGTAGACCTTGACGCCGTACTGCTCGATACCGATCGGCAGCAGGGTTTTCGGGCCGATCACGCGGATGTCCGGGCAGCCCAGGGTTTTCAGTGCAAGCATGTTCGAGCGCGCTACCCGCGAGTGCAGGATGTCGCCGACGATGGCCACCGAGAGGTTTTCGAAACCGCCCTTGTGCCGACGAATGGTGAGCATGTCGAGCATGCCCTGGGTCGGGTGGGCGTGGCGGCCGTCGCCGCCATTGATGATCGCCACCTCCGGGCATACGTGCTCGGCGATGAAGTGCGCGGCGCCCGAGTCGGCATGACGCACGACGAACATGTCGGCCGCCATGGCTTCGAGGTTGCGCAGGGTGTCGAACAGGGTTTCGCCCTTGCTGGTCGAGGAGGTCGACACGTTCAGGGTGATGACGTCCGCCGACAGCCGCTGGGCGGCCAGTTCAAAGGTGGTACGGGTGCGGGTGGAGTTTTCGAAGAACACGTTGCAGACGGTCTTGCCGCGCAGCAACGGAACCTTCTTGACGGCCCGGGCGCCGACTTCGAGGAACGAGTCGGCAGTGTCGAGGATTTCGGTCAGCAGTTCGCGGGGCAAACCGTCGAGCGAGAGGAAGTGGCGCAGCTGGCCCTGATCATTGAGCTGCAGCGGGCGCTTGGCGTCGATTGGCGTCATCGCAGGGGACTCTTAAAGGGCGGAAGCGGAGGCGAGGTCCTGGCGCTCGAGGGCGAGCGGTGCGGGTCCGGTCAATTTTACCCGTTCATGGGCGGCCAGCGACAGGGTGGCGCCGACCACATTCGGCCGGATCGGCAATTCGCCGGCATCCAGGTCGAGCAGGCAGACCAGGGTCACACTGGCCGGACGGCCATAGTCGAACAGTTCGTTGAGGGCGGCACGGATGGTGCGTCCGCTCATCAGCACGTCGTCGATCAGCACCAGGTGCTGGCCTTCGATCTCGAACGGCAAGTCGGACGGGCGAACCTGCGGGTGCAGGCCGTTCTGGCTGAAGTCGTCGCGGTAGAAGGAAACGTCGAGTGTGCCCAGGGCGGTGTCGCTGCCCAGTTCTTCAAGCAGTGCCTGGGCGACCCAGACACCACCGGTGCGGATGCCGATGAAGCGCGGTTCGGCAATGGCGCGCCGGGCCAGATGGGCGCGAAGGTCGACGGCCATCTGCCGGATCAGTTCGGCGGGATTGGGTAGGCTCATGCTTGCTCCTCAAGAGGCCGGGGAGCGGTGCGCTAGCCCGGCTTGAATGCGATGATCGGGGCTCAGGCCCCGGTATTGGCCTCCAGCCAGCCCTGCAGCAGCAAGGCGGCGGCAATGGCATCCACCGGGTTGTCGCGGTAACTGCCGCGCTGGCCGCCACGGGCCATGCGCTCGCCCTTGGCCTCGAAGGTGGTCAGGCGTTCGTCGTGGGTGTGCACCGGCAGGTTGAAACGGCCATTGAGGCGGCGGGCGAATTTTTCCGCGCGCTCGCTCATCTCGCTGGGGGTGCCGTCCATGTTCAACGGCAGGCCGACCACCAGGGCGTCGGGTTTCCATTCCTTGATCAGTTTTTCCACCTGGGCCCAGTCCGGCGTGCCGTTCTGCGCCTTGAGGGTGCACAGCTCGCGGGCCTGTCCGGTGATCACCTGGCCGACCGCGACGCCGATCTGGCGGCTGCCGTAGTCAAAGCCCAGCAGTAGGCGTACTTCAGTCATCAGGCGTGCCCCGCCTGGCTGGTCAGCAGGCTGAGGTTGATCCCAAGGCTTGCGGCGGCCGCTTCAAGACGTTGCTCGCAGGCCATGCCGAAGATGATCTCGGGGTCGAACGGGCAGTTCAGCCAGGCGTTGTCGGCCAGCTCCGCTTCCAGTTGCCCGGCTTCCCAGCCGGCGTAGCCGAGGGTGATCAGGCTCTGTTTGGGGCCGAGGCCATCGGCAATGGCGAACAGCACGTCCTGGGACGTGGTCAGCGACAGGCCGTCGAGCTCGACGGTAGCCTGGAAAGTACGGTCACTGGTGTGCAGGACGAAGCCGCGGTCGGTTTGCACCGGGCCGCCCATGTAGATTGGCACGTGAATGCAACTGGCCGGCGGGTCGACGTCCGGACGCAGCTGTTCGAGGATATCGGCCAGGTTGAGGTCCTGTGGCCGATTGACCACCAGCCCCATCGCCCCATTGGCGTTGTGCTCGACGATGTAGGTCAAGGTCTGCGCGAAGTTCGGGTCGGCCATGTGTGGCATGGCGATCAGGAACTGGTGCTTGAGGTAATCCGGGCTGAGGTTCTTCATGGTTGATAGTGTGGCGGTGAGCGGCCACGCTGACAAGGTGCTGGCGTCACCTTGTCAGCTTTACTGCGGGGTTACTTGAACAGCTTGACCACTTCTTCGGTATACAGGGTTGGCGACTCTTCAGCGGCCGACAGCACGTACTCCTGGACGGTCTTCTGCTTGGCCTGCGGGTACTTGGCCAGGTAGCTCTCCGGGAACGCCGGGGCCTTCAGGCTGGAGCCGGCCTTGATCAGTGCGGCGACGCAGTCCGGGTTGTCCGAGCGGGCGGCTTCTTCCAGCGGCGTACCGACCGGGAAGGTGCCGTGCTGCTCGTGGTAGGCATCGATCGAGCTGCCTTTTTTCAGCAGCAGGGCGATGCGCTGGGCGGCTTGCGGGTCGGGCTGGCCGTTCATTTCAAAGGCGCGTTCGCAAACATGGTGCAGCGGCGTCGAGCCGGTCTGGGTGACCTGGTACGGATTGGCGCCGGCAGCGACCAGCAGCTTGATCACCTCCAGATTCGAGGCACCCGGCCCGGTCAATGGGGTAAAGCCGTTCGGCCGGACGGCCTTGGCATCGGCGCCGGAATCCAGCAGCAGCTTGATCAGTTCGGGTGAGCCCTTGCGTGCCGCGGTGTTCAGCGGCGTGGCGGAATCGCCCTGGGCTAGCACGTTGACGTTGGCGCCGGCCTTGATCAGGCCCTTGACCATGCGCAGGTCAGCCTCGGAGGCCTTCGACTGTTCGGCCTGGTTGAGGACGAACAGCAGCAGGGTTTCGCCGTTTTCCTGGATTGGCGTGTTGACGTCACCGATCTTTGGCAGGAACAGCTCGAACGGCGCGACGATCTTGTAGGAGGCGGCCAGGAACATCGGCTGGCCTTTCGGGTCGGCACCCTGGTCGAGCAGGCCCTGGATCTTGGCCAGGCGCGCCGGGGTTTCGTCGTACTTGTACTCGCCAACTTCGTTGTACAGCTTCTGCGACAGCTCGGCGGCGTCGGCGGCGTCGGCGAAGGCGGCAGCAGGCAGGGCGCAGGCGGCCAGGGCCAGGCCGAGAGCAGCGGTTTTGCGGGCAAAATTGATGCGCGACATCAACAGAATCCTTTCTTGAGGGGGATATACGGGCGCGCATCATCGCAAAATGGCTATTGTTTTGCCATCAGGCGGAGCCTTAGATCAGTTGCTTTGCAACCGGTCGCCGCGGGCGAAACGCCAGGTACGGATGATCTCCAGCCGGTCGATATCGGCCAGGTCGCCGGTGAACGGCGCGAACGGCGCAGCCAGGCGCACGATGCGCTGGGCAGCCTGGTCGAGCAGGGGCTGGCCGGAGGACTCCAGCACCAGCACTTCATACAGCGAGCCGTCGCGGTTGATCGACACCATCAGCCGCAAGCTGCCGTAGATCTGCTGGCGCCGGGCTTCGTCGGGGTAGTTGAGGTTGCCGATGCGCTCGACCTTCTTGCGCCACTCGTCCTTGTACCAGGCGCCCTTGTCGCGCATGGTCGAGGCGGCGTTGAGGCGGTGGATGCGCGGACGCTTGGCATACAACTGCTGCTCATGGGACAGCTCGGCCTCGAGGCTGGCGATCTGGCTGGACAGCTGTGAGCTGTCAAAATCCGGGGTCGCAGTCTGGGGTTTGGGCTGCGGCTTGGTTTCCTTGGGCCGGGTCTCGACTTTTTCCGGCTTCGGTGCCTTGGTCGCTACCACGGCTTTAGGCGGCGTCGGTTGCGGCTGCACTTCAGGCTTGGCTGCCGGAGGCGGTGTGACCTTGTTGATCTTGCTGTCCTGGAAGGGCGCCACTTCGGTGGTTTTCGGCACCGCTTTCTTGTCCAGGGTGCCACTGCCTTGCTGGTTGTCCTGGGCCAGGTAGTCAGCCTTCTGCGGCGCTTTTTCGCTCTTGAAGGTGGCCAGGGTAATTTCCATGGTCCGGCGGATTTCTTCGGGCTTGGCGAAGGTGAAACCGACGCCGAGGATCAGCACCAGGTGCAGCAGCGCCGCCAGGAACAGGGTAAAGCCCAGGCGATCCACCGGGCGTACGCGGGGTGGAGAGAAGTCGGCAGGGATGTCAGCAGGAAGCGTCATCAGGTATCCAGCAACTGCAAAAACCGGGAAAAACCGGCAGAGCAGGTGCCCAGGTCATAAAAAAACGACTGGCATGATACCCCACTCTGCGCGGTTGCTCCGCGTCGGCTGTCAGCGCGCCTTGAGCTTGCGATCAATGGCATCCATCAACTGCACGCCGATCTGGGTGCCGAAGGCATTGTCGATCTCGCGGATGCAGGTCGGGCTGGTGACGTTGATTTCGGTCAGGTGCTCGCCGATCACGTCCAGGCCGACGAACAGCAGGCCCTTCTCGCGCAGGGTCGGGCCGACCTGTTCGGCGATCCAGCGGTCGCGGTCGGTCAGCGGGCGGGCTTCGCCACGGCCGCCGGCGGCGAGGTTGCCACGGGTTTCGCCCGAAGCCGGGATGCGCGCCAGGCAGTAAGGCACCGGCTCGCCGTCGATCATCAGGATGCGCTTGTCGCCGTCCTTGATGGCCGGCAGGTAGCCTTGCGCCATGATTTGCTGGGTGCCGTTGCCGGTCAGGGTCTCGAGGATTACCGAGAGGTTCGGATCGCCCGGTCGATGGCGGAAGATCGAGGTGCCGCCCATGCCGTCCAGCGGCTTGAGGATGGTGTCGCCCTGCTGGTTGACGAATTCACGCAGGATGTCGGCGCGGCGGCTGACCAGGGTCGGCGGCGTGCACTGCGGGAACAGCGTGGCGAAGAGTTTTTCGTTGCAGTCGCGCAGGCTCTGCGGACGGTTGACCACCAGCACGCCGGCGGCTTCGGCCTGTTCCAGCAAGTAGGTGCTGTAGACGAATTCCATGTCGAACGGCGGATCCTTGCGCATCAGGATCACGTCCAGCTCGCTCAGGGCGCTGTCTTGTTCGGCTTCCAGCTCGAACCAGTGCTCCGGGTCGGCGAAGACTTTCAGCGGGCGCATGCGCGCGCGGGCTTGGCCGGCGCCCTGGTAGAGGTCCTGCTGCTCCATGTAGAACAGCGACCAGCCGCGCTCCTGGGCGGCCAGCAACATGGCCAGCGAACTATCCTTTTTATAGGAAATGCGCGCAATGGGGTCCATGACAATCCCGAGGCGAACGCTCATGGGCTAAATCCTCTCAGCGGCAATGGGCCGCATTGGCTCGAACGAAAAGTGGCGTCAGGGTGGCGCTCACAGCGCTGGCGGTCAAGGGAAAAACGCATCCTGGGCGGTGCTGCGGCGGGCGTCGGCGCGGGCCGATGGAATGCACCCCCCAGAGTGTGCTAAAAAGGCCTGGCACGTGGCCTGCACGGCCGTCTCCAGCTGCAAGCCACAAGGCATAGGCCACAAGAAAAAGCACGCCGCGTTCACCCTGCTTTTTCTTGCCGCTTGAAACTTGTAGCCTGCCGCTCATAGCGAGCAGCGATGGTAGAGCAATTATGGAACAGCCCGGCGCGGCATTGAAGGTGATGGTGATCGACGACTCCAAGACGATTCGCCGCACCGCCCAGATATTGCTCAGCGAAGCAGGATGTGAGGTCATCACGGCCATCGACGGTTTCGATGCCCTGGCCAAGATCATCGACCACCAGCCGCAGATCATTTTCGTCGACGTGCTGATGCCGCGTCTGGACGGCTACCAGACCTGCGCCCTGATCAAGCAGAACAGCACCTTCAAGGACACGCCGGTGATTCTCCTGTCGTCCCGCGATGGCCTGTTCGACAAGGCCCGTGGCCGCGTCGTCGGATCTGATCAATTTTTGACCAAGCCTTTCAGCAAGGAAGAACTGCTGGACGCAATCAAGGCCCATGTGCCCGGATTCGCCGCAGAAGAACAACACGCACCCTGACGCTGCGCCGCCGCAGGCGTCTATTCCTTCATGGGGAACAGCATGGCCCGAGTTCTGATCGTCGACGATTCGCCGACCGAAATGTACAAACTGACCGGTATGCTCGAAAAACACGGGCATGAAGTGCTCAAGGCCGAAAACGGCGCCGATGGCGTGGCCCTGGCCCGCCACGAAAAGCCCGATGCGGTACTGATGGACATCGTCATGCCCGGGGTCAACGGCTTCCAGGCCACTCGCCAGTTGAGCAAAGACCCGGAAACCGCGCACATCCCGGTGATCATCGTCACCACCAAGGACCAGGAGACCGACAAGGTCTGGGGCCAGCGCCAGGGCGCCAAGGACTACCTGACCAAGCCGGTGGACGAAGACACCCTGATCAAGAAACTCAACGACGTGCTCAAAGGTTGACCACCCGGCCCATGGGCGAGTCGCTGACGGCCTTCGAGCTGCTGCTGGACATCGACCGGCGCTGCCGGCTGCTGGCCGCCGACCTGCCGTTGCAGGAAACCCGCCTGCAGAGCTGGAGCGGCATCGGCTTTCGCATCGCCGAGCAATGGTTCGTCGCGCCCATGGGCGAAGTCGCCGAAGTGCTGCACGAGCCGCGCCTGAGCCGGATCCCCGGGGTCAAGCCCTGGGTCAGCGGGGTGGCCAACCTGCGTGGCCGGCTGCTGCCGGTGATGGACCTCTGCGGCTTTTTCGGCCTGGGCCTGTCGGCCCCGCGCAAGCAGCGGCGGGTGCTGGTGCTTGACCACGACGAGCTGTTTGCCGGCTTGCTGGTCGATGAAGTGCTGGGCTTGCAGCATTTTCCGCTGCACAGCCTCGACCTGTCGCCGCCAACGCCGTTGCTCAGCGCTGCCGCGCCCTTTGTTCAGGGGCATTTTCAGCGTGAGCGCAGCTGGGCGATCTTCAGCCCCTTCGCCCTGGCCCAGGCGCCGGGTTTCCTCGACGTCGCGCTGTAAAGGAATGCCACCTCCGTGACCACGACCAAGACGGCTCCATCGACCCAGGGTTCCCGCAGCAGCGCGCAGATCGCGGCGCTGTTCGTGGTGCTGATCCTGTCGATCATCCTGCTGTTCGCCAACTTCGCCTACCTCAACACCCAGGCCAACTACGACAAGCAGTACATCGGCCATGCCGGTGAACTGCGGGTGCTGTCCCAGCGCATCGCCAAGAACGCCACTGAAGCGGCGGCCGGCAAGGCCGTGGCTTTCCGCCTGTTGAGCGAGGCGCGCAACGACTTCGAGCAGCGCTGGGGCTACCTGAAAAAAGGCGATGCCAGCACCGGCCTGCCCGCCGCGCCGCCGGCGGTGCGCAAGGAAATGGACGCCGTGCTGCGCGACTGGGAAAACCTGCGCAAGAACAGCGACGCGATTCTTGCCAGTGAGCAGACCGTGCTGTCGTTGCACCAGGTCGCCGCGACCCTGGCTGAAACCGTGCCGCAGTTGCAGGTGGAGTACGAGAAGGTCGTCGAGATTCTGCTGCAGAGCGGCGCCCCGGCCAGTCAGGTCGCCGTGGCCCAGCGTCAGTCGCTGCTGGCCGAACGTATTCTCGGCTCGGTCAACACCGTACTGGCCGGGGATGAGACCGCCGTGCAGGCCGCGGATGCCTTCGGCCGCGACGCCAGCCGTTTTGGCCAGGTGCTCGAAGCCATGCTTGGCGGTAACGAGGCGATCCAGGTTACCCGCGTGCAGGACCCGGACGCCCGCGCGCGGCTGGCCGAGATCGCCGAGCTGTTTCAGTTCGTCGCCGGCTCCGTGGACGAAATCCTCGAAACCTCGCCTGAACTGTTCCGTGTGCGCGAAGCCGCCGGGAGCATCTTCGGCCTGTCGCAAACCCTGCTCGATGAAGCCTCGCGCCTGGCCACCGGTTTCGAGAACCTGGCCAACGGCCGAACCCTGGATACTGTCGGCGGCTACGTGCTGGGCTTGCTGGCGCTGGCCTCGATCATCCTTATCGGCCTGGTGATGGTGCGTACCACGCACCGGCAACTGCGCGAAACCGGCGAAAAGAATGAACGCAACCAGCAGGCAATCATGCGCCTGCTCGACGAAATCGAAGACCTCGCCGATGGCGACCTGACCGTGACGGTCTCGGTGACCGAGGACTTCACCGGCGCCATCGCCGATTCGATCAATTATTCCATTGACCAGTTGCGCGACCTGGTGGCGACCATCAACCTCAGCGCCGAGGAAGTCGCCGCCGCCGTGCAGGACACCCAGAACACCGCGCGTCAGCTGGCCAAGGCCTCCGAGCACCAGGCCCAGCAGATCAGCGATGCCTCGGTGGCGGTGGGCGACATGGCCGAGTCCATCGACCGGGTGTCTACCCACGCCTATGAGTCGGCGAAGGTGGCCGAGCGTTCGGTCGCTATCGCCAACAAGGGCAACGAGGTGGTGCACAACACCATCAACGGCATGGACAACATCCGCGAACAAATCCAGGACACCGCCAAACGGATCAAGCGTCTGGGCGAGTCGTCCCAGGAGATCGGCGATATCGTCAGCCTGATCGACGACATTGCTGATCAGACCAACATCCTTGCCCTCAACGCGGCGATCCAGGCCTCGCTGGCCGGGGAAGCCGGGCGCGGCTTTGCCGTGGTTGCCGACGAAGTACAACGCTTGGCCGAGCGCTCGTCGTCGGCCACGCGCCAGATCGAAGCGCTGGTGCGCACCATCCAGGCCGACACCAACGAGGCGGTGATCTCCATGGAGCAGACCACTGCCGAAGTGGTGCGCGGTGCGCGTCTGGCCCAGGATGCCGGGGTCGCCCTGGCCGAAATCGAAGGCGTGTCGCAGACCCTCGCCGACCTGATTCACAGCATCTCCGATGCCGCCCAACTGCAGACCTCTTCGGCCGGGCAGATCTCGCATACCATGGCGGTGATCCAGCAGATCACCTCGCAAACCTCGGCCGGCTCTACCGCCACCGCCGAGAGCATCGGCAACCTGGCGCGCATGGCCAGTGAAATGCGCCGCTCGGTGTCCGGCTTTACCCTGCCGCCGACGTCGCCGCGTTGAGGGCATCATGGTGATGGGAGCAGTTATGGCGGATCGGCACGATACGGTGGCGCTGGCCTGGGTCAAAGGGGCGATTGCCGATTGCCTGGGCCAGGCGCGCCTGACCCTTGAACACTTCGCCGCCGAGCCCGGGGACGAAGCCGTGCTCGACGGTTTCGTCGAACAGCTGCATCAGGTGCGTGGCTGCCTGCTGATGCTCGAACTCAACGGCGCGGCCCTGCTCGCCGAAGAAATGGAACAACTGGGCCTGGCCTTGCGTCAGGGCCGCGCCAGCCAGCGCGGTGAAGCGCTGGGCGCGCTGTTTCGCGGCCTGGAGCAGCTGCCGCTGTACCTTGAGCGCCTGCGCAGCGCCCGCCGCGACCTGCCGCTGGTGGTGCTGCCGGTGCTCAACCAGTTGCGCGCCGAGCGCGGCGCCCAGGCCCTGGCGCAGGACAGCCTGCTAGCCAGCAGCCCCGCCGACGCCGAGGAGCTGGCCAACCTCGACCTGTACCTGGGCACCTGGCGCGATCGCCTGCAGGCCGGACCTGACCGCGATGCCTTGCGCTCCGTTGTCGCCGCCCTGTGCGAAGACCTCAAGCGGGTCAAGGAGCGCCTCGACCAGTTCGTGCGCGGGGATCGCCAGCAACTGGATGAACTGGAGCCGCTGCTGGCGCCGTTACGGCAGATCGCCGATACCCTGGCAGTGCTCGGCTTTGGTCAGCCGCGGCGGGTGATCATCGATCAGGTGCTGGTGCTGCAAAGCCTGGCCCAGGGCCAACGTGAGCCGGCCGATGCGTTGTTGATGGATACTGCCGGCGCGCTGCTGTATGTCGAGGCAACCCTGGCCGGGATGGTCGGGCCGCTGGAGCAGAACAGCCAGAGTCCGCTACCGGGCACCGATCTGGCCGAGATTCGCCAGCTGGTGCTGGAAGAAACCTTTGCCGTGATGCAGCAGGTCAAGGACCTGATCGGCGATTGCCTCGACGCCGGCTGGCAGCCCCAGCGCCTGCAGCCGCTGCCGGGCTTGCTGCAACAGGTTCGTGGCGCCCTGGCGATGCTGATGCTGCCGCGCGCAGCGGCGTTGATCGGTCATTGCGGCGACTATGTGCATGAGCAACTGCTGGGCAGTGAAACCCTGACAGATCCTGCTGCCCTGACCGAACTGGCCGAGGCCCTGAGCGCCTGCGAGTGCTACCTGCAATGGCTGATTGCCGACCCCCAGGCCAATCCCTCGCGGTTCCTCGAGGCGGCTCAGCACAGCCTTGCTGCCTTGGGTTATCGCCTTGAGCCAGAACCTGCGGCGCTGGTAGTGCCTGCTGTAGTGGCGCCCGAAGAAACGCCGATCGATGACGAGTTGCGCGAGATATTCCTTGAAGAAGCCAACGAGCTGTTGCCGTTGCTCGATGAAATGTGGGCGCGCTGGCAAGCCGACGGCGCCGATCGCGACGCCCTGATCGAACTGCGCCGGGGCCTGCACACCCTCAAGGGCAGTGGGCGCATGGTTCGAGCGCAGGTCCTGGCAGAGCTGGCCTGGGCGGCAGAGCATTTTCTCAATCGAGTGCTGGAAGGCCGGGTAGAGATTGGTGATGCACCGCTGGCGGCGTTGCAGCAGGCCCTGAACAAGCTGCCAGCACTGCTCGGTGAGTTCGCCCAGGCCCTGGCGCCGGCCCATCCCGAGGTCGAACAACTGGCCGCGCACCTGCATGCACTGGCCATGAACGATCCGCACAGCGAGACCGAGGCCGACGAAGCCATCGACCCGCAACTGCTGGAGATATTCCGCAACGAGGCCCTGGGGCACCTGGACAGCCTCGAAGCCTTCTTGCACGAGGCCGACAAGCACCTGCCGCTGCCGGTCAGCGACACCCTGCAGCGTGCCCTGCACACGCTCAAGGGTAGTGCGGCGATGGCCGGGGTAGTGCCGATTGCCGAGCTGGCCGGTGCCCTGGACTTGCTCGCGCGTGAGTTCAAGGCTCATCAGCTGGCCTTCGATCTGGAGGAAATCTACCTCCTGGAAACTGCAGAGCCGCTGCTGCGCCGTGGCGTGCAGCAGTTATCAAGCACGCCGCTGGCAGCGATAGCCGGGGCGGCGATGCTGATTGACGATGTTCACCAGGTGGTCGATGCACGCCTGCAAGCGTTGCTCGATGCGCCGAGCCAGGGCCTGCGGGTCAAGCGCGACCCGCAACTGATTGCCAGCTTCCTGGCCCAGGGCATGGACATCCTGCTCGACGCCGAGTCGTTGCTGCTGCGCTGGCAGGAGCACCCGGGCGAGCGCCAGGAACTCAATGCCCTGCTCGATGAACTGACCACCCTCGGCCAGAGCGCGCACCTGGCCGACCTGTGGCAGGTGGATGAACTGTGTGAGGCCCTGCTCGATCTTTATGGGGCAGTGGAAGAAAGCAGCCTGGCGGTCAGCCCGCGATTCTTTAACGAGGCCCAGAGCGCACATGAAGCGCTGATCGACATGCTCGACCAGATCGCCGCCGGCCAGGAAGTCGACCCGCGCCCGGAACGTCTGCAGGCCCTGCGTGAACTGCTCGACGAAGGCCTCGACCCGTCGGCCATGGGCCTGGTCAGCAGCCAGGGCGGAGCCGTCACCGAGCTTGCCAGCGCCACCGCCGAACTGGCGGCCCAGGCTCCGGACTTAGCCATGGTCGAGCTGTTCCTCGATGAAGCCAGCGACATTCTCGACAGTGCCGACCAGGCCCTGGCGCGCTGGCTGCTGGATACCGACAACGCCTCGGCACTGTCGTCGCTGGCCCGTGACCTGCAGACCCTCAAGGGCGGCGCGCAGATGGCTGCCATGGGTGCGTTCGAAGTGCTGGCGCAGGAGCTTGAACTGCTTTACGAGGGCCTGGTGGACCGACGCTTCAGCGCCGGTGCCGAGCTGTTTGCCCTGCTCAAGCGCAGCCATCAGCAATTGGCGCAGATGCTCGAACAATTGCAGCAAGGCCAGGTGCCCGCCGCCCAGGTCGAGCTGCTGGCGGCGCTGTGCGAGTTTCGTCATGACGCACCGCCGCCAACGCCAGTGGACAAGCCAGTCGAAGCGCAGCAGGACGCTGGCGACAAAGAGTTGCTGGAGATCTTCCTCGAAGAAAGCCTCGACCTGGTCGAAAGCTCCAGTGCGGCCTTGCTGCGCTGGCAGGCCGAGCCGCGCAATGGCGTCGAGGTGGAAAACCTGCTGCGTGACCTGCACACCCTCAAGGGTGGTGCGCGAATGGTCGAGATCGCCCCGATCGGCGACCTGGCCCACGAACTGGAATTTCTCTACGAGCTGCTCGCCGCCGGCCAGTTGCAGCCCAGCCCGGCGCTGTTCAGCCTGCTGCAGAACTGCCATGACCGCCTGGCCCACATGCTCGACGCCGTGCGCCTGCAACAGCCGCTGCACGCGGCCACGGCGCTGATCGACTACATCCGCAATTTCAGCAGCGCAGCACTGGCCGACACCGCCGCCAGCCAGGCGCACCCGGACACGGCACCGCCGGAGCTGCCGGTGACCGCGCCTGAACGTGGCGCTGGCGATATGGTCAAGGTGGCCTCGGAACTGCTCGATGATCTGGGCAACCTGGCCGGGGAGAACTCGATCATCCGTGGCCGCATCGAGCAGCAGGTCAACGATGCGCAAGTGGCCCTTAACGAGATGGAAACTACCCTGGAGCGCATGCGCGACCAGTTGCGCCGCCTGGATACCGAAACCCAGGGGCGCATCCTCAGCCGCCAGGCCGATGGCGACGGCCAGGCCTACGACGACTTCGACCCGCTGGAGATGGACCGCCATTCGCAACTGCAGCAGTTGTCGCGGGCGCTGTTCGAGTCGGCCTCCGACCTGCTCGACCTCAAGGAAACCTTGAGCGTACGTGCCCATGACGCGCAGAGCCTGTTGCAGCAGCAGGCGCGGGTCAACAGTGAACTGCAGGAAGGCCTGATGCGCACGCGCATGGTGCCTTTCGAGCGCCTGGTGCCGCGTTTGCAGCGGGTGGTGCGGCAGGTGTCCAGCGAGCTTGGCAAGCAGGTCGAACTGGTGATCGGCAATGCCGAGGGCGAGATGGACCGCAGTGTGCTGGAACGCATGATGGCGCCGCTTGAGCACATGCTGCGCAACGCCGTCGACCATGGCCTGGAGTCGCGTGAGGCGCGCCTGGCGGCCGGGAAGCCGGAGCAGGGGCTGATCTCGCTGAACCTGCTGCATGAGGGCGCCGATATCGTCATCGAGATGACCGACGACGGTGCCGGGGTGCCGCTGGAGGCCGTGCGGCGCAAGGCGATCAAGCGCGGCCTGCTCGACCCTGCCGCCGTGCTCAGCGACCACGAGATCATGCAGTTCATCCTCCAGCCGGGGTTTTCCACTGCCGAGAAGATCACCCAGATTTCCGGGCGCGGCCTGGGCATGGACGTGGTCCATGAAGAGGTCAAGCAGCTTGGCGGTTCGATGATGATCGAGTCGAACCCGGGCAAGGGCGCGCGCTTCCTGATTCGCCTGCCGTTCACCGTGTCGATCAACCGGGGCTTGATGGTTCACTACGGTGACGAGCAGTACGCGATTCCGCTGAACACCATCGAAGGTATTGTCCGCGTGCCACCGGCCGAACTGGAAGCGTGTTACCAGCTCGACCCGCCGCACTACCAGTACGCTGGACACCGCTATGAGCTGCGCTACCTGGGCGAATTGCTGCAGGGCGCGACGCAACCAAAACTTTTGGGCCAGAGCCTGCCGCTGCCGGTGTTGCTGGTGCATTCCCATGATCAGCAATATGCCGTGCAGGTCGATGGCCTGGCGGCCAGCCGCGAGATCGTGGTCAAGAGCCTTGGGCCGCAGTTTGCTGCGGTCCAGGGGTTGTCCGGGGCGACTTTGCTGGGTGATGGCCGGGTGGTGCTGATTCTCGACTTGCTCGGTCAGTTACGCGGTTTGCAGCAGCAGTTGGTCCTGCACCACCGTGGCAGCGATGGTCAGCGTCGGGAAAACCTCGGCAGCGTGCCGGCGAGGCCGCTGCTGGTGATGGTGGTGGATGATTCGGTCACCGTGCGCAAGGTTACCGGGCGCCTGCTCGAACGCCACGGCATGAACGTGCTGACCGCCAAGGACGGGGTCGACGCCATGGCCCTGCTGCAGGAGCATCGTCCGGACATTCTCCTGCTGGACATCGAGATGCCGCGCATGGACGGCTTTGAAGTCGCCACGCAGATTCGCCACGATCCCAAGCTCAAGGACTTGCCGATCATCATGATCACTTCGCGTACCGGCCAGAAACACCGCGACCGGGCCATGGCCATTGGCGTCAACGACTACCTGGGCAAACCCTATCAGGAATCGGTACTGCTGCAGAGCATTGCCCAATGGAGTCGCCGCGATGCTTGAGCAGCCCGCCCGGCATAACCGGCGCAGCAGCCTGACCGGCTTGCTGTTGTCCTTGAGCGACCGCTGTCTGGTGCTGCCCAATGTTGCCGTAGCCGAGCTGATCGGCTTTCAGCCCGGCAGCCCGGCGCTGGAGCCGCCTGAGTGGTTGCTTGGCTGGATCGACTGGCGTGGCCAGCGCTTGCCGCTGCTCAGCTTCGAGTCGGCCTGCGGTGGTCAGCTACAGGTTGGCGAACGGGCGCGGATCGTCGTGCTCAATGCTCTGGGCAGCAGCCCGTTGCGTTTTGTTGCCTTGCTGGTGCAGGGCATCCCGCGTTCGTGCAAGCTCGACAGCCAGCTCAATTATGTCGATGTACCGCTGGCAAGCCTGGAACTGGCGGCGGTGCAGGTAGGCGAGCAGGTGGCGCGGGTGCCGGACTTGCCCGCACTGGAGCAATTGTTGGTGGACGCAGGGGTGGTTTGAAACATTTGCCTGTGTAGGATGGAAGGCCTGTTTCTGGTCAGGAGGATCCTGCTGCATGTATCACGGTGAACGTTTCAATGCCTGGACCCATCTGGTCGGTGCCGTGCTGGCCTGCATCGGCGCCATCTGGTTGCTGGTGGTGGCAAGCCTGCAAGGCGACCCCTGGAAGATTGTCAGCCTGGCGATCTATGGCTTTACCCTGCTGTTGCTCTACAGCATCTCGACGCTTTATCACAGCGTACGCGGCAAGGCCAAAGTGATCATGCGCAAGCTCGATCACCTGTCGATCTACCTGTTGATTGCCGGCAGCTATACGCCGTTCTGCCTGGTCAGCCTGCGCGGCCCCTGGGGCTGGAGCCTGTTCGGGGTGGTCTGGGGGCTGGCGGTTATCGGCATGCTGCAAGAGATCAAGCCGCGCTCCGAAGCGCGGGTCCTGTCGATCATCATTTATGCGCTGATGGGCTGGATCGTGCTGGTGGCGGTCAAGCCGCTGCTGGCCAGCCTCGGCGCCGCAGGCTTTGCCTGGCTGGCGGCCGGTGGTGCGTTCTACACCATCGGCATCATCTTCTTCGCCTACGACAGCCGCTTTCGCCATTGGCATGGCATCTGGCACCTGTTCGTGATTGCCGGCAGCCTGCTGCACTTCATCGCGGTGTTTTTCTACGTACTCTAGAAGTCGCCCCACAGCTGCTGGGCGACGGCCAGGGCCACCACCGGCGCGGTTTCGGTGCGCAGTACCCGCGGGCCCAGGCGCGCGGCATGGAAGCCGGCAGCCTTGGCCTGTTCGACTTCCGCTTCGCTGAGGCCACCCTCGGGGCCGATCAGAAAGGCCAGGGTGGCCGGCTGCTGATGGCTGACCATCGGTTCTGCGACCGGATGCAGGACCAGCTTGAGGTCCTGGTCGCAGGCCTTGAGCCAGTCGGCGAGCAGTTGCGGCGTGTGGATGATGGGCACGCTGGAGCGCCCGCACTGCTCGCAGGCGCTGATTGCCACCTGGCGCCAGTGGGCCAGGCGCTTGTCGGCGCGTTCATCCTTCAGGCGCACTTCGCAGCGCTCGCTGACGATCGGGGTGATGGCGCTGACGCCCAGCTCGGTGGCCTTCTGGATTGCCCAGTCCATGCGCTCGCCACGGGACAGGCCCTGGCCGAGGTGAACCTGCAGGCTTGAGTCGGCTTGCCCGGCGAAGGCTTCGTCGAGCTGCACACGCACGGATTTCTTGCCGACCTCGAGCAGGTGGCCACGAAACTCCTGGCCACTGCCATCGAACAGTTGCACGGCGTCGCCGGTGGCCATGCGCAGCACGCGGCCGATGTAGTGGGCCTGGGCTTCGGGCAGGTCGTGGGCGCCGAGGCTCAGGGGGGCGTCGATGAAGAAGCGGGACAGTCTCATGTACTAACTCTAGAAAATAGGTGGGCAGTTCGGGCGCCATCGCTGGCTTGCCAGCGATGCTTTTTTCTAGCCCGGATCGCGGAAGTCGGGATGGAAATCAGCCGGCACCGCCACACTGACGCTGCTGCTGGTGGCAATGTCGATGCCCTCGGTGGCCACCTCGGCGAGGAAGTCGATCTGCTCCGGGGTGATCACGTACGGCGGCAGGAAGTACACCACGCTGCCCAGCGGGCGCAGCAGGGCGCCACGGCCCAGGGCGTGCTCGAAGACCTTCAGGCCACGGCGTTCCTGCCACGGGTAGGCGGTTTTGCTGGCCTTGTCCTGAACCATCTCGATGGCCAGGGCCATGCCGGTCTGGCGCACTTCGGCGACATGCGGGTGGTCGACCAGGTGCGCGGTGGCGGATGCCATGCGCTGCGAGAGGGCCTTGTTGGCCTCGATGACATTGTCCTGCGCGAAGATATCCAGGGTCGCCATTGCCGCAGCGCAGGCCAGCGGGTTGCCGGTGTAGCTGTGCGAGTGGAGGAAGGCGCGCAGGGTCGGGTAATCGTCGTAGAAGGCGCTGTACACCTCGTTGGTGGTCAGGCAGGCGGCCAGCGGCAGGTAGCCGCCGGTCAGGGCCTTGGACAGGCACAGGAAGTCCGGGCGGATGCCGGCCTGTTCGCAGGCGAACATCGTCCCGGTGCGGCCAAAGCCCACGGCGATTTCGTCGTGGATCAGGTGCACGCCATAGCGGTCACAGGCCTCGCGCAGCAGCTTGAGGTACACCGGGTGGTACATGCGCATGCCGCCAGCGCCCTGGATCAACGGCTCGACGATGACCGCCGCGACCGTGGCGTGGTGTTCGGCCAGGGTCTGTTCCATGGCCGCGAACAGGTTGCGTGAGTGTTCCTCCCAGCCCATGCCTTCGGGGCGCAGGTAGCAGTCCGGGCTCGGCACCTTGATGGTGTCGAGCAGCAGTGCCTTGTAGGTCTCGGTGAACAGTGGCACATCGCCGACCGACATCGCCGCGATGGTTTCGCCGTGGTAGCTGTTGCTCAGGGTGACGAAGCGCTTTTTCTCCGGCTGACCCTTGTTCAGCCAGTAGTGGAAGCTCATTTTCAGCGCCACTTCGATGCAGGACGAACCGTTATCGGCGTAGAACACCCGATCCAGGCCTTCAGGGGTGATCTGCACCAGACGCTCGGACAACTCGATCACCGGCTGATGACTGAAACCGGCGAGGATCACGTGCTCGAGCTGGTCGACCTGGTCCTTGATACGCTGGTTGATGCGTGGGTTGGCATGGCCGAAGACGTTGACCCACCAGGAGCTGACGGCATCGAGATAGCGCTTGCCTTCGAAGTCTTCCAGCCACACGCCTTCGCCACGCTTGATCGGAATCAGCGGCAGTTTTTCGTGGTCTTTCATCTGGGTGCAGGGGTGCCACAGGACCTTGAGGTCACGTTGCATCCACTGTTGGTTGAGGCCCATTTCGATTCTCCTGGCGACGGCGGCTCGGACATGCCGCGCAAGCCTATGCAATGCGTCGGTCGAGAACAACCCATGCGCTGCAATCTGGGTGCGGGCGTTGCTGGCGGGGGCGCTTGGCGTGGCGTATCCTTCGGCTATTCTTTCTGGGGGGATCCCCCCAAACACTTCTGCTTTTATCCGGAGTTCGCCAAATGTCTGCTGGTTGGCTGCGCGCCTGTGCGCTGGTAATGATAGGACTGTTCAGCGGCGCTGCGCTGGCCAAGGACAAGGCCCCGACGGCAATCGTCGTCGGTGGCGGTCTGGCCGGCCTGACAGCCGCCTATGAGTTGCAGAACAAGGGCTGGCAGGTGACCCTGCTGGAAGCCAAGACCGGCATGGGCGGGCGCTCGGGCCTGGCGACCAGCGAATGGATCGGCAACAGCAAGGCCCAGCCGGTGCTCAACCAGTACCTGGACACCTTCAAACTCAGCACCTTGCCGGCACCGGAGTTCGTGCGGACCCCGGGTTACCTGATCGACGGCGAGTATTTCAGCGCTGCCGACCTCACCACCAAGCAACCGGCCACCGCCGAGGCGCTCAAGCGTTATGAGAAGACCCTCGACGACCTGGCGCGTTCGATCGACGATCCGCTGAACCCGGCGGCCAACAGCACCCTGTTTGCCCTCGACCAGCTCAACGTCTCCGGCTGGCTCGACAAGCTGCAGTTGCCGGCCACCGCACGCCAGTTGGTCAATCAGCAGATCCGTACCCGCTACGACGAGCCGTCGCGCCTGTCGCTGCTCTATTTCGCCCAGCAGACCCGCGTCTACCGTGGTGTCAGCGACCGTGACCTGCGCGCCGCGCGCCTGCCAGGCGGCAGCCCGGTACTGGCCCAGGCCTTCGTCAAGCAACTCAAGACCATCAAGACCCAATCGCCGGTCAGCGCCATCATCCAGGACAAGGACGGCGTCACCGTCAAGGTCGGTAGCGTTGGTTACCAGGCCGATTACGTGGTGCTGGCCGTGCCGCTGCGCGCCCTGTCGAAGATCCAGATGACCCCGGGCCTGGACACCAAGCACCTGGCCGCTCTCAAGGGCACCAACTACGGCTGGCGCGACCAGCTGATGCTCAAGTTCAAGACGCCGGTATGGGAAAGCCGCGCGCGGATGTCCGGCGAGATCTACAGCAACACTGGCCTGGGCATGCTCTGGATCGAGCCTGCGCTCAAGGGTGGCGCCAACGTGGTGATCAACCTGTCCGGCGACAACGCGCGTCTGCTGCAAGCCTTTGGCGACAAACAGATGGTCGACCAGGTGCTGATCCGCCTGCACGCCTTCTACCCGCAGGCCCGTGGCGCCTTCACCGGCTACGAAGTGCGCCGTTACAGCACCGACGTCGGTACCGGCGGCGCGTATCTCGCCTATGGCCCGGGCCAGATCAGCAAGTACTGGCGCCTGTGGGAGCGTCCTGTGCAGCGTATTGCCTTTGCTGGCGAACACACCGATGCGATGCACCCGGGGACCCTCGAAGGCGCCCTGCGCAGTGGCCAGCGTGCTGCCAGCCAGGTCCAGGATCTGGCGGCCGGCAAGTCGTTCGAACCGGCCAAGGCTGTTGCCGCTACGGCCGCTGCAGGCACCGCTGCTGCGGCGGCGAGCAAGGGCAACTTCTTCAGCAACCTGTTCAGCGGTTCTTCCGACAAGACGGCCAAGGCCGAGGAGCCGGTGAAGAAGGAAGAGGGCAAGCCTGGCTTCTTCAAGCGCATGTTCGGTGGCGATGACAAACCGGCCCCTGCGGCCAAGCCTGCCGACGTGGCACCGACCTCAGCCCCGGTAGATGCACCAGCACCTGCGGTGGCACCGGTAGCCAAGGAAGAGCCGGCCAAGGCGCCGGTGAAAGCGGCCCCGGCCAAACCTGCGGCCAAGCAGGCACCGGCGAAAAAGCCGGTGGCCAAGGCCCAGCAGCCGAAGAAGACTGCAGCGAAGGCTGCGCCCGCGAAGAAAGCCGCCGCCAAGGCGGAGCCGGTGAAAAAGCCGCTGGCCAATACCCAGGCCAAGGCGCAGTAATGCGCTGACTTCATCGCCGGCAAGGCCGGCTCCCACAGGGTTAAGCACACACCGAACCCGTGGGAGCCGGCCTTGCCGGCGACGGGCCGCGCGGCGGCCCCCAGACCCAACGGGGCTTCCCTTCCCACGTGGTTAATGTTTCCTTAATGGCTCCGCTTCATACTAAAGATCGTATTTCTCGATATTTCAAAGCGAAATTTTCCGCTTTAAATCGATAGATAACTCGTTAGTCTTGAGCACAGTTCTTACAGGGAAACACGGCAATGCAACTGCGCAATTCACCTTCTCGTTATGGCTTTGTCAGCATCGTCCTGCACTGGGGTGTTGCTCTGGCTGTATTCGGCCTGTTCGGCCTGGGCCTGTGGATGATGGGCCTGGACTACTACAGCCCATGGCGCAAAGACGCTCCCGACCTGCACAAAAGCATCGGTCTGGTACTGCTGGGTGTAATGCTGCTGCGTGTGCTCTGGCGCTTTATCAGCCCGCCGCCACCGGCACCGGTCAGCCACGGCTCGCTTACCCGCCTGGCCTCCAAGGCCGGCCACGGCCTACTGTACCTGGGGCTGTTCGCGGTGATGATTGCCGGCTACCTGATTTCTACCGCCGATGGCGTCGGCATCCCGGTGTTCGGTCTTTTCGAAGTGCCAGCGCTGGTCAGCAACCTGCCCGACCAGGCCGACGTCGCCGGCGAGATCCATTTCTACCTGGCCTGGGGGCTGGTGATCTTTGCCGGACTGCACGGCCTGGCAGCCCTGAAACACCACTTTATCGACCGTGACGCGACCCTGATCCGCATGCTGGGCCGCAAAGCTTGATGTTCAACCTCAACTCCAAAGGGATATAGACGCATGTTGAAAAAGACTTTTGCCGCTCTGGCGCTCGGTACCGCACTGCTCTCGGCCGGCCAAGCCATGGCAGCAGACTACAAGATCGACAAGGAAGGCCAGCACGCCTTCGTTGACTGGAAGATCAGCCACCTGGGTTACAGCTTCATCCACGGTACCTTCAAGGATTTCGATGGTTCCTTCAGCTGGGATGCCACCAAGCCTGAAGCCAGCAAGATCGCTGTCGACCTGAAAACCGCCAGCCTGTGGTCGAACCACGCCGAGCGTGACAAGCACATCGCCAGCAAAGACTTCCTCGATGTGAGCAAATTCCCAGAAGCCAAGTTCGTCTCCACCAGCGTCAAATCGACCGGCGAGAAAACCGCTGACGTGACCGGCGACCTGACCCTGCACGGCGTGACCAAGCCGGTGATCTTCAAGGCCACCTTCAACGGTGAAGGCAAGGATCCATGGGGCGGCGAGCGCGCTGGCTTCAACGCCACGACCAAGCTGAACCTGAACGATTTCGGCATCAAGGGCCCGGGTCCTTCTTCGCAGACCCTGGATCTGGACATCTCGATCGAAGGCATCAAGCAGAAGTAATTGCTGCGCAACAAACAAAAACGCCGCCCCTAGGGGCGGCGTTTTTGTTGGCGCGCTCGCTGAATCAGCGGTTACGCGTCAGCAGCGCAGGCTTCTCGCCACGCGGACGGCTTGGCAGCTGTTCGAGCTGTTCGGCAGTCGGGAAGCGGTCGATCTTCGACTCTTTGTGCACAATCTTTGGTTGCGGCTGGCCTTCACGCGGATTGCGTACGGCCGGCTCTTTGCTCGATTGTTCGTCCCGAGCCGGGCGGCGATTGCGACCGCCACCGTCACGGCTGCCACCACCATTACGGGCACCACCACCGCGCTTCTCGCCGTTGGCCGAAGCACCGCCGCCGCTGCGCGGGGCGTTGTTGCTGCGCGGCTGGCCGCCGCGTGGCTGGCCACCGGTACCGGCGCCCGCCTGGGCAGGTGCGCCCGGGCGACGGTTGCGGCCCTGGTTGCCCTTGTTCTGGTAAGGGCTGACGTAGTCGGCGCGGTTACCGAAGTTATCCACTTCGTCATCCAGAAACTCTTCCGGATCACGATTGGCCTGCACCGGCGCAGTGCCTGGCTGGGAGGACTGGGCCTGACGCGGCTTGTTGTCGCGAGGCTTGCGCTCCTGGCGGCCACCAGCGGATTTCTCCGCAGTTTTTTCCTTGTCCTTGTCGCGGCCTTTGTCTTTGCCCTGGTCCTTGCCCTTGTCCTTGCGACCGCCGCTGCCGGCATTGCTGCCATCGGCACGCTGGCCACGGCCACCGCGAGGATTGTTTTGCGGGCGTTCACGGGTTTCGGGTTTTTCTGCTTCGACTTTGGACGCGTCAAAACCCATCAGGTCGCCATCAGGGATCTTCTGGCGGGTGACGCGCTCGATGCTCTTGAGCAGCTTTTCTTCATCCGGGGCGACCAGCGAGATGGCCTCGCCCGAACGACCGGCACGGCCGGTACGGCCGATACGGTGGACGTAGTCTTCCTCGACGTTGGGCAGCTCGAAGTTGACCACGTGCGGCAGCTGGTCGATGTCCAGGCCTCGGGCGGCGATGTCGGTGGCGACCATGATGCGCACGGTGCCGGCCTTGAAGTCGGCCAGGGCCTTGGTGCGCGCGTTCTGGCTCTTGTTGCCGTGGATTGCGGCGGCGGTCAGGCCGTGCTTTTCCAGGTACTCGGCCAGGCGGTTGGCGCCATGCTTGGTACGGGTGAAGACCAGAACCTGTTCCCAGGCACCCGTGGTGATCAGGTGAGCCAGCAAGGCGCGCTTGTGGCTTGCCGGCAGGCGGTAGACGCGCTGCTCGATACGCTCGACGGTGGTATTGGGCGGCGTGACTTCGATGCGCTCGGGGTTGTGCAGCAGCTTGTCGGCAAGGTCCGTGATGTCCTTGGAGAAGGTTGCCGAGAACAGCAGGTTCTGGCGCTTGGCCGGCAGGCGGGCAAGGACCTTCTTCACGTCGTGGATGAAGCCCATGTCGAGCATGCGGTCGGCTTCGTCCAGCACCAGGGTTTCGACGTGGGACAGATCAACGCTGCCCTGACCGGCCAGGTCGAGCAGACGGCCCGGGCAGGCCACCAGCACGTCAACGCCCTTGGCCATGGCCTGAACCTGCGGGTTCATGCCGACACCACCGAAGATGCAGGCGCTGACGAATTTGAGGTCGCGGGCGTAGACCTTGAAGCTGTCGTGAACCTGGGCGGCCAGTTCGCGCGTCGGGGTCAGCACCAGGACCCGCGGCTGGCGTGGGCCATGACGCTGGGACTTGTCCGGGTGACCACCGGGGAACAGGCGCTCAAGGATCGGCAGGGCGAAGCCGCCGGTTTTACCAGTACCTGTCTGGGCGGCAACCATCAGGTCGCGGCCTTGCAACACGGCGGGAATGGCCCGCTGTTGCACCGGAGTGGGCTGGGTGTAGCCCGCTGCCTCGATAGCGCGGACTAGAGCCTCGGAGAGACCGAGGGAAGCAAAGGACATGAGTAATCCTGTTCTAATGGGGGCTGAGCCCGATGGGATAATCTTGCCTGGCGCGACGGGCATCAGGTGATGCTATCGCGTCCGGTCCAGCAGGGTCTTCAATGCGCATCCGGGGCGGCGGGCGGGCTCTTGGCCGCGCTGTCCTGCCGGTCGGGATGCCTTTTGCAAGGCCGAGCGTCCGGGCGTAAGCCTGGCGGGAAGGCCCGAGTATAACAGAGCATTCAGCGCGTGCTGCGTTCCTGCTGCTCAACGGCGGGTTGAAAGTTTTCCCCGGCACTGGCGTAGCGTGCGTGCAACTCGGCATAGGCAGGCTCGCGCTTGAAGCGCCGCAGTTCGGCGGCAAAGCGCTGGGCCAGCAGGTCCATGCCGACATTGCGGCGTACTGCCAGGTACTGGCTCTGGCGGCTGATCACCAGCGGCAGCTCACTGATCTGCTGCTCCAGGCCCAGGTTGCGCACCAGGTAGCGACCCACCCGGCGGTCGGTGATCAGCAGGTCGATGCGCCCACGCTGCAGCTTGCCGAAGTTGGCCTCGTGGGTGGGTGCGGGCTCGCGGGTGAACAGCGGCGAATCGATGAACGCCGCGCCGTAGCTGTAGCCGGGCGAGGTACCGACCGTCAGGCCGCGCAGGTCTTCCAGGCGCTTGACCTTGTGCGGGCGGTCGTTGGCGTAGAACAGGGTGAATTCGACGTCGGACAGCGGCTCGCTGGGGTAGAACAGCTGGCTGTCGCGCTGTTCGGTCTGGAAGATGTCCAGTACGCCATCGGCCAGGCCCTGCTCGATCATGGCCAGGCAGCGCTTCCAGGGCAGGAACTGCCATTCCACCTCGACCCCCAGGCGCTTGAACACCTCGGCGGTCACCTCGTAGTCGATGCCTTTGGCCTGACCGTCCTCAAGGTACACATAGGGCGCCCAGGGTTCGGTGACGATACGCAGCTTCTCGCCGTGGGCAAAGGCACTCAGGCAAGTGAGAAACAGGGCGGTCAACAGGCGGGTGAAATCGGGCATGGCTGGAGATTACGACGTGTGCACGGCTATGGCTAGTAGCCGTGCATGTCGATCCAGCCGGGTTGTCAGCGCTGTGATCGCTTTAACAGGGAGTCACGCACGGTGCCATGCTTGCGGCCCAGCGACAGGCGCATGCCTGGGTGCGCGAACCACTGGTGCAGGGTGTCGGGGCAAATCGGCCGTGGATGGCGGGCCTTGGCGTTGTCGAGGGCTTTGTCCCACCAGGCCGAAGCGCACGCGCGATCGAACTCGTTGGGGTAGTCGTAGCAGCCGTTGAGCAATTCGCGCATGAACTGGCGCTGTTCGGCCGGCAGAGTCAGGCTCAGTGCCTTGTAGCCCAGGCGTTGCAAGGTCGGCGGCTTGGGCAACTGAGCGTTGACCCGGGCGACATCGGCAAGTGCCTCGGCGCTCAACGGTGCTTGCTGGTGCTTGGCCAGCCAGGCCTGGACCTTGGCCCGGAACAGCTGCTTGCGGCTCCAATAGTGATGGATGAGGTCGGTGCACTGGTTGACCTGCATATGCCGGTAGGCCGCGACAGCCAGGCAGAACTCTTCCAGGGTGTAGGCACCCTTGGCATGGGGATAGTACTCGTCCATCAAGGCGATGGAGCGATCGAGCAGCGGCGCGTCTTCCTGCACCAGGCCGATGACTCCGGAGTTCAGCAGCGGCATGTGCTGGTCTGCCAGGTCGCGCTCCTTGAGCATGGATGCCAGGGTCTGGAACAGCGGGCAGTGCGGATCATCGCCGTAGGTGCCGCCGATGGCGTTGCACAGCAGGGTGCCTGGCTTGACCCGGCGAAACAGCTCGATGGGCGACTGATGGAAAAAGGTGTCGGTATCGATCAATACGGCCATGGGCGCGCTGGCCAGCACCTGGCGCAGCACCACGTGCTTGCTGCGAAAGTGATACCCATAGGGCTGGTTCCAGGCTTCACGGGTTGCCTGGTCCAGTAGATGAACGGTTACCGGCAGGTGCTGGTAAGGTTCGGGATTGTCGCTGTAGACCTGGATGTCGAGTGCTTCCCCCGGGGTCTTGCGCAGGTTGGCCAGGGCGCTGACGATGCTGAACTGGGCCTCCTGATGATAGGTAGGTGGCCCGAAGACCAGGTAAACGAGTTGCGGTCGAGCAGGGGTAAGTCCTTGGCGCATGTAGGCACGAAAATCCGTCAGGGGGTGAGAATGCAGAAAAGGCCCTTAGCGTAAGCGAAAGGCCTTTTCAGAATTCTGAAGCAATTGTTACCAGTGGTGTAGCGGGTCGATCAGCGGGGCAACTTGAGGTTGTTCCAGATCGCCAGGCTCGGATCGGCCTGGTTCAGGGTATAGAAGTGCAGCCCTGGTGCGCCGCCTTGCAGCAATTGCTCGCACATGCGGGTGATGATTTCTTCACCGTAGGCCTGAATGCTCTTCACATCATCGCCATAGGCTTCCAGCTGCTTGCGGATCCAGCGCGGGATCTCGGCGCCGCAGGCGTCGGAGAAGCGCGCCAGCTTGCTGTAGTTGGTGATCGGCATGATCCCCGGTACTACAGGAATATCCACACCCATCTGCTGCACGCGTTCGACGAAGTAGAAGTAGCTGTCGGCGTTGAAGAAGTACTGGGTGATGGCGCTGTTGGCACCGGCGTTGGCCTTGCGCACGAAGTTCTTCAGGTCATCTTCGAAGTTGCGCGCCTGAGGGTGCATCTCCGGGTAGGCGGCGATTTCGATATGGAAGTGATCGCCGCTTTCCTGGCGGATGAACTCGACCAGTTCGTTGGCGTAGCGCAGTTCGCCGCTGGCCATGCCCATGCCTGACGGCAGGTCGCCGCGCAGGGCGACGATACGCTGGATGCCGGCTGCCTGGTACTGGGTCAGCAGCGAGCGCAGGTCGTCCTTGCTGTCACCGACGCACGACAGGTGCGGCGCCGCCGGGACTTTCACTTCGCTTTCCAGCTGCAGCACGGTGTTGAGTGTGCGGTCGCGGGTCGAGCCACCGGCACCGTAGGTGCAGGAGAAGAAATCCGGGTTGTAGCTGGCCAGCTGGCGGGCAGTGGCGAGCAGTTTTTCATGTCCAGCATCGGTCTTGGTCGGGAAGAACTCGAAGCTGTAACGACGTTCCTGAGACATAGAAGATTCTCTTCAGCGGCAAGCTACAAGCCGCAAGCGACAAGCAGAAGCGGCGCGAACCGCTTGCAGCTTGCCGCTTGCAGCTACCAACTATCAGTAACGGTAGGCGTGTGGCTTGAACGGCCCTTCAACAGTCACGCCGATGTACTCGGCCTGTTGCGGGGTCAGTTGGGTCACTACGCCACCGAAGCCGCGGACCATTTCCAGGGCCACTTCTTCGTCGAGTTTCTTCGGCAGGACTTCAACGGTCAGGCGCTCGGCTTTCTGAGCGGCTGGCAGGTCGGCATACTTCTGCTCGAACAGGAAGATCTGCGCCAGGACCTGGTTGGCGAACGAGCCGTCCATGATCCGGCTTGGGTGGCCGGTAGCGTTGCCCAGGTTCACCAGGCGGCCTTCGGCCAGCAGGATCAGGTAGTCGTCGTTCTGTGGGTCGAAGTCGCCATGGCCGGTACGGTGAATCTTGTGTACCTGTGGTTTGACTTCTTCCCAGGCCCAGTTCTTGCGCATGAAAGCGGTGTCGATTTCATTGTCGAAGTGGCCGATGTTGCAGACCACGGCGCGCTTCTTCAGGGCCTTGAGCATATTGGCGTCGCAGACGTTGACGTTACCGGTGGTGGTCACGATCAGGTCGATCTTGCCCAGCAGGGCCTTGTCGATGCTCGCTTCGGTACCGTTGTTGATACCGTCGATGAACGGCGAGACCAGCTCGAAACCGTCCATGCAGGCTTGCATGGCGCAGATCGGGTCGACTTCCGAAACCTTGACGATCATGCCTTCCTGACGCAGCGACTGGGCCGAGCCCTTGCCCACGTCACCGTAACCGATGACCAGCGCCTGCTTGCCCGACAGCAGGTGGTCGGTGCCGCGCTTGATGGCGTCGTTGAGGCTGTGACGGCAGCCGTATTTGTTGTCGTTCTTGCTCTTGGTGACCGAGTCGTTGACGTTGATCGCCGGGACTTTCAGCTCGCCCTTGGCCAGCATGTCGAGCAGGCGGTGCACGCCGGTGGTGGTCTCTTCGGTGACGCCATGGACGCGATCCAGAACAGCCGGGTACTTCTTGTGCAGCAGCTCGGTGAGGTCGCCGCCGTCGTCGAGGATCATGTTGGCGTCCCATGGCTGGCCATCCTTGAGGATGGTCTGCTCCAGGCACCACTCGTACTCTTCTTCGGTTTCGCCTTTCCAGGCGAAGACAGGGATGCCGGCAGCGGCGATGGAGGCAGCGGCCTGGTCTTGAGTCGAGAAGATGTTGCAGGACGACCAGCGCACTTCGGCACCCAGGGCAACCAGGGTTTCGATCAGCACGGCAGTCTGGATGGTCATGTGGATGCAGCCGAGAATTTTCGCACCCTTGAGCGGTTGCTCTTCCAGGTACTTGCGGCGCAGGCCCATCAGCGCAGGCATTTCCGATTCAGCAATGATGGTCTCGCGACGGCCCCAGGCGGCCAGGGAGATATCGGCGACTTTGTAATCGGTAAAACCAGCAGGCGTGTTTACAGCGCTCATTGAGAGCCTCCATTCGTAGTGTGCGAATGGGCGCCGTTGTGCGTTTAGTGTCCGCAGGCAGGCCTTGCGGACAACGCCCCATCCGAGCCTGACAGGTTTAACCTGCTGCAGCGCCCCTCGGACAGGTGGCGGGAACGGTGGCCAATGCGGCCACCGTCGAATAATGCCGGGCGATTATAGCCGGGCTTTTCGAGCTTCCCAAGCGATAAAGACAAATCAAAGACTCAGTCTGTCGGCTCCGTCACCACCAGGTCCAGGTGCAGGCTCAGGTGGGCCAGTGGCTCGCAGTCCTGGGCCAGTACCGCGACCTGCCAGGTGAGTTTGAATTCGCCAGGCTGGTCGCTGCGCAGTTGCCAGTGGTAATCGTCGACCTCGCGGCTCGACGGTTGCAGAGGGGCAGAGGCTTCGGGAAGTGCCAGGCGCAGGCTGCGCTGTTCGGTCAGCTCGATAGCCAGCGGCGGCACGCTGGCAGGGCTGTGGCTGAAGAGTATTTCCTCGCCGAGCAGCGCCACCGGGACCACGCGCAGCAGCAGCGTTTTCCCGGCCTCGACGGTCAGTCGCGGCGACTCGACAAGCAAGGGGGCATCCGTTTCCGGGCGGGAGTGCAGGATGCAGAGGTGGCGGGGATCGAGATCGGCGGGCGAGTCGGGGTCAGTGGGTAGCGGGTCGAGATCGGCAAGCAGGCCCTTGGCATCGACGATCAGCAAAACGTGTTCGGGTTTCTCCGTGGTCATGATGAGCTCCTTCCATGAGCACCAATTGGGGCGGACTTTGATGTGCGCCGCCGGCTGGCCGGCGGCGCTTGCCCTGGATCAGTTGGTGATGGTGATGAACGGATCCCATTCGAAGTAGCCACAGCACTTGCAATCACGATCGACGATCATGAACTTGAAGTGGTAAGTGACCTGGCCTTGCGCGAGCAGGTCGCCGCGCCAGTAGTAGTTGTCGTTGACCTGGCATGTCGGCACGGTCTTGTTGTTGGCGTTAGGCACGGCCGTTTGCACTTTGGCCTTCAGTGCGCGAGGGTCTTCCAGCAGTTGGTGATTCGGGTCGGTGGAAACGAACCCATAAAGGATCACCGACTGCTCGAAACCAAACGAAATGCTCGTTTCACGCCAGCGGATAACGTCACCCACACGGCCCTTAAGGTGCAACTCGCCACCGGCCTGGCCGGCGATGACGTTGTCCTGGTAGGTAACCATGTAGATATGTTCCGGCGGGATGAACGTGGGCTTGTTCGGGTCCTTGCTCGGATTGGGGAATTTCTTGAGGATGGTTTCGGTGTCGAAATTGATGCTGACGTCGATGACTCTGGACATGAGTGGATTCCTTTTCACTGTTCGAGTAGGTCAATGGTGAGCCTCAGTTGCTCTCCACTGGCACTGCCCGGAGCTTCGCTGCCTGCGATGCCGGTTCTGCCGCGCCGTATGCCAAGTTCCGGTTGTCCGACTACCTGGAGTGATCTGCGGATCACATGCTCAGGCTAGACGCATCAAACGGGGTGTCAAAGGGCAACCAGTGGAATTTCCATGGCTACTGACCAATGGTCGTATTGGTCGATTCCACCCGAATGGGACTACCATGTAGAGCGAGGGCCGGAGGGCTGTGTTGCCCTTCGCTGCCCGACTTTCAGAGGCTATGCAGGTCAGGAGTACAGATGAATTTCCACACCCGCAAATGGGTCAAGCCCGAAGACCTCAACCCTAATGGCACCCTGTTCGGCGGCAGCCTGCTGCGCTGGATCGACGAAGAGGCGGCGATCTACGCGATCGTGCAGCTGGGCAACCAGCGCGTGGTGACCAAGTACATCTCCGAGATCAACTTCGTCAGCGCCTCGCGCCAGGGCGACATCATCGAGCTGGGCATCACCGCCACCGAGTTCGGCCGCACCTCGGTCACCCTCAAGTGCGAAGTGCGCAACAAGATCACCCGCAAGAGCATCCTCACGGTCGACCGCATGGTCTTCGTCAACCTGGGTGAAGACGGCTTGCCGGCGCCGCACGGGCGCACCGAGATCAAGTACATCAAGGATCAGTTCGATACCGCGGTAGAGTAACAACAGCATCGCGGGTCAAGTCGGGTCGCCGCACCGCCGCTCCCACAAGGGCCAGGATATGTGGGAGCAACTGTCTTGATCAGGCTGTTTGCTCTCGCCAAGGGGTATTGTCCCGCAGCATTGCATTCAGCCTGACGATCAGCACCCGCATGCAAGCTACGAGTGCCACCTTGGCGCACTTGCCACGTGCCCGAAGTGCTTCGTAGCGTGCTTTAAATTCTGTGTTGTGACGGATGATGATCCAGCTCGACATGTACAGCACTCGCCTTACATGGGCCCGACCACCCCATATCTGGCGGTGCCCTCGATGGCTACCACTATCGTTGTTGTAAGGCGCTACGCCCACCAGAGCGGCGATCTGACGGCGGTCCAACTGCCCCAGTTCAGGCAGTGAGGCGAGCAGATTTGCGGCGGTTACTCGACCGATTCCGGTCACTGCCAATAACTGACGCGCCCTGGTATCGTCCAGTTGCACCATCGCCTGATCAATTTCTTCGTCGAGGCGTTTGATCAGCACTTTCAGCTGCTCTATATGCTCATCGAAGTGGGCCATCACTGTTGCCGAGCGACATTGCTGGCGACGCCGCTTGTCGTCATCACGGCTCTGCACAAATTGGGCGCGCTGCTTCACCAGCTCTCGCAGCTCTTCGCGTTCAGGGCTGACCGGTTGGCCTTGAGGGGCGCTGAGGTGTGCAGCGAAGTCCGCAAGGACTTCGGCGTCGATCTTGTCGGTTTTGGCTTTTTTACCCATGGCATCGGCGAATTTCCGGGCACGGGCTGGGTTGATGCAGATGGTTTCCAGTCCTGCTGAGGCCAGGGCGATCAACACATCTTTCTCGTAGCCGCCTGTCGCTTCGATCAGCACTCGACTGATCTTGAAGTCCTTCAGACGCTCAAGCAACGCCTCGAAGCCTGCGGAGTTGTTGGCCACTTCGAAGCGGATTTTCTGAGGTTTGATGCAGATTTCCAAAGTGGCTTTGGCAGTGTCGATTCCAACAGAAGACAACATGGCTGAACCCTCTTACACTCAGTTGTGAGAGCGCTCTGGCTTGGCCCACGCTTGTGATTCGAGAGGCGCTCAATCAACTGTTCGGGCTCGGGCCAGAGTGGAGAGGTGAATGGCAGCTTTGCTCCCACACGTGCTTTAAGCACTACTGGCGTACAGCTTGCCATTCACCGCTCTCACTTCTGATTCTATTCCTACCTCAAGACACAAGCTGGCTTGCCAGCGATAGCGGCCTCAAGGCTGCTCGGTAACCCCACGCACCACCCGCCCGATCGTCAGGCCCTGCAACAGGATCGACGACAGCACCACGATGTAGGTAATGCTCAGCAACAGGTCGCGCTCGGTACCGGTTGGCAGCGACAGGGCCAGGGCCACCGACACGCCACCGCGCAAGCCACCCCAGGTCAGGACCCGCACGGTGCCACGCGGCACCGGGCGCCAGCGGCGCAGCATGACGATGGCCGGGGCCACGGTCAGCAGGCGCGACAACAGGATCGCCACCGCCAGCACGCCGGCGGCCGCCAGGTGCATCCACGAGAACGGCAGCAGTAACAGCTCCAGGCCGATCAGGGCGAACAGCAGGGCGTTGAGCATGTCGTCGATCAGTTCCCAGAAACCGTCCATGTAACGACGGGTCATGTCGTTCATTGCCAGGTTGCGGCCAAGGTTGCCGATGATCAGGCCGGCGACCACCATGGCGATCGGCGCCGAAACGTGCAGCTCGTAGGCCATGGCCGAACCGCCGATGACCAGTGCCAGGGTCAGCATGACCTCGACCTGGTACTGCTCGATGCTCTTGATCATGCGGTAGGTGATGTAGCCCACCAGGCCGCCGAACACGATGCCGCCAATGGCTTCGCGGGCGAACAGGATCGCGGTGTCAGCCACCGTTGGTGTTTCGCCGAGTTGGGCGATGCCCAGCAGCACGGTGAACACCACAACGGCGGTACCGTCGTTGAACAGCGACTCACCGACGATGGTGGTCTTCAGTGGCTTGGAAGCATTGGCAGTACGTAGCGCGCCGAGTACCGCAATCGGGTCGGTCGGCGAGATCAGGGCACCGAACAGCAGGCAGTAGAGCAGGCTCACGTGCCAGCCGAACAGGGCGAAAATCCAGTGGGCGAGAAAACCGATGACCACAGTGGCGATCAACACGCCGACGGTCGCCAGCAGGCCAATCGGCCAGCGATAGCTGCGCAGGTCGGCAAGGTTTACATGCAAGGCGCCAGCGAACAGCAGGAACGACAGCATCCAGTGCATCAGCAGATCGTTGAAATCGATCTGGTTCATCAGGCCCTGCACGCGTTCTTCCAGGCCGGGGTAACCGATCACGCTCAGGCCTTGCAGCAGCAGCGAGAACAGCAATGCGGTCACCATCACGCCGATGGTCGGGGGCAGGCCGATAAAGCGGTAATTTACATAGGTGAGGAGGGTGGTCAAACAGATAAACGCAGCAACGAGCTCAAGCATCCTAGGTCCTGTAGTGGCTTCCAAGTCGACACCCGATAACCTCGGGCATTTCTTTGATGACCTGCCGAGGGCTTCGGGACACACTTTTGACTGGATGCGTTGACCGCGTTCAGCCGATTTCGTTTCCAGCACCCGGCGCCGAAGTGGTTATATAGCGGCTGGCCATTGATGACCTCTCCTGTCTTGCCAAGGACCTTTGCGTGCTCGCCACTTCACTGGTACTGGTCGCCGCGCTGCTGCACGCGACCTGGAACACCCTGATCAAATTCAGCGGCGAACGCCTGCTGGTGATTGCCAGCATGGACGTGGTAGCGCTGGTGTTTGCCGTTGCCATGGTGGCGTTCGTCCAGGTGCCGCCGGATGAAGTCTGGCCGTGGATGCTGGCGTCGGCGCTGTTTGAACTCTTCTATCGTTTTCTGCTGATTCAAGCCTATCGGGTCGGCGACCTGGGGCTGGTCTACCCGCTGATGCGCGGCTTGTCGCCGCTGGTGGTGCTGGCGCTGACCCTGACGTTTGCCGGCGAATCCCTGAGCAGCCAGCAGATTATCGGCATCCTGCTGATCCCCTGTGGCATGGTGTGTCTGCTCTGGCAGGGCGGCGGCGGTGACCGATTGCCCTGGTCGATGCTGCCGGTGGTGGCACTGATTGGCCTGTGCATCGGTTGCTACACCTGGCTCGACGGTCAGGCAATCCGCCTGTGGTCGCAGCCGCTGGACTATCTTGTATGGCTGACCCTGGTCAGTGCCTGGCCGTTTCCGCTGCTGGCAGGGGTGGCCCGACGCGCGCCGTTCATGCTGTTCTGGCGTCTGCAGTGGCGGTTGGGGCTGGCGGTGGGTTTTTGCGTGTTGTTCAGCTACGCCCTGGTGCTCTGGGCCATGCAGTTGGGCTCGGTGGCCGAGGCCGCGGCGCTGCGCGAGGTCAGCGTAATCCTGGTGGTGCTGTTCGGCATGCGCTACCTCAAAGAACCTTTTGGCGGGCCGAGGCTCTTAGCCTGTGCGCTGGTGCTGATCGGCATGCTGATCATGAAACTCTGATAATTCTACTGACAAGGACCTGGCCATGACCGTTGCCTTCTGGTGTGTACTGATTGCGTTGTTCCTGCCCATTGTGTGTACCAGCATCGCCAAGGTTGGCAGCGGGCGCTTCAACCTGCGCCAGAACCACGACCCGCGGGCTTTCCTCGACAAGCTCGAAGGCTTTCCGCGTCGGGCCCACGCGGCGCAATTGAACAGTTTCGAAGCTTTCCCGGCGTTCGCCGCAGCAGTGATCATCGCCGACATCGTCGGCAATGCCGAGCAGGTGACCCAGGACGTGCTGGCGGTGCTCTACATCACCAGCCGCCTGCTCTACATCATCTGCTACCTGGCCGACTGGGCCGCCCTGCGTTCGCTGGTGTGGTTCGTTGGCCTGGGCCTGATCGCGTCGTTCTTCTTCGTCTCGATCTGAACCGTATCATGGCACCTGGGGCACGGCCGGCAGGGCTGTGCCCTTGGGCCACAACAGCCAAATCTGACCCTGCTGCTTCATGTCACCGGCCAGCTTGCCAGCTTCACTGCCGGTGCCCCAGAACAGATCGGCGCGCACCTCTCCGGTGATCGCCCCGCCGGTGTCCTGGGCGGCGACCGGGCGCACTACCGGGGCCCCGTCAGGGCGGGTGGTGGACAGCCACAGCAGACTCCCCAGCGGAATCACCTTGCGATCGATGGCTACGCTGTAACCTGCGGTCAGCGGCACGTTGAGCGAGCCTCGTGGGCCTTCGTTGCTGTCCGGGCGAGTGCTGAAGAATACGTAGCTGGGATTGCTCGCCAACAGCTCCGGTACCCGCGTAGGGTTGCTCTGTGCCCAGGCATGGATGCTGCCCATGGTCACTTCTTCTTTTTTCAACTGCCCCTGTTCCACCAGCCAGCGGCCGATCGGGCGATAGGGGTGGCCGTTCTGGTCGGCGTAACCGATGCGCAGCTGGCGGCCGTCTTCCAGTTGAATGCGGCCCGAACCCTGGATCTGCAGGAACTGCAGGTCCATCGGGTCGGTCAACCAGGCCAGTACCGGTGCCTTGGCGCCCTGGGCATTGATGGTTTCTGCGGTGTCATAGGGTTTGAGCACCCGGCCTTCAAGGCGGCCGCGCAGGCGCTTGCCCTTGAGCTCGGGATAGACGCTGTCCAGGGCTACAACGATCATGTCGTCCGGTACGCCATAGATGGGCACATTGGCGCTGTCGGTCTGGGCCAGGCTGCCGGGGTAGACCGGCTCGTAGTAGCCAGTGATCAGGCCATTGGCGTTGTTCTCGGCCGAACGCATGCTGTAGACGTCCAGCTGCGCCTGGAGAAAACTGCGTACTTCAGCCGGGCTTGAAGGAACGGCTGCCGCTGCCGTGCAGGTGTTGGCCCAGACTGCATCGCGCTTGAGTCGCTCGCAGGCACTGCGCCAGGATTCGAAGCCGGCTACCAGGTCGCTATCGCTGACCTGTGGCAGGTCTTTCCAGGTAGCGCCGACATAGGTGGCCAGCGGGTGTGGCTTTGGTTTTTCCGGCGCGCTGCCGTTGCAGCCGGCCAGCAGGGCCAGCACTGACAGGGTCCAGCCAAGGTGGCGCAAAGGAAGTTTCATCAACGAGGTTCCTCGGCGGTTTGCGGGGCTTCCAGCGTATTTTGCAAACCGTAGTTTTAATAAGGGTATTGGTCTTTGCCGGTGAGGCGAGGATACTGGCCGCCTTTTTCCGTGAGCCGAAGTGATCAAGATGCTCAAGCGACTTTCTGTGGTACTGCTGGCGTGTTTGACCCTGAGTGCCTGTGGCGGGGTCGATCCCAACTCGCCATTGGGCCAGCGCAAGACGATCTTCAAACAGATGCTCAAGACCAGCGAAGACCTGGGCGGCATGCTGCGCGGGCGCCTGGCGTTCGACGGGCAGAAGTTCGCCGATGGCGCGGTCAAGCTCGATAACCTGTCCCGTGAACCGTGGAAGCACTTCCCGCAGGTTCGCGAAGAGGATGATACCAGCGCCCGCACCGATGTCTGGGAGAAGCAGGCGCGCTTCCAGGACCTGGCACGGCAGATGGAAGCCACCACCGCCGAACTGGTGGCGGTGACCCGTGCCCAGCCGCTCAAGGCCGCGCAGCTGACCGAGCCGATGAACAAGGTCGAGGCGGCGTGCAAAGCCTGTCATACCGAGTTTCGAAATCACTGAGTGATCAAGGGGCGCGGGGCGCCCCATCGCTGGCAACGCCAGCTCCCACAGGGTGCACGGCAAGTCACATTGTGGGAGTTGGCTTTGCCGACGATGGGCTGCGTAGCAGCCCCAATGTTCCCGCCTGCTGTTACTTCTCCAACTCATCCAGGGCGTGCTGCAGCTCCTGCTTGGACTCGGCCAGCTTGTCCTTGCGCTTGTTGATCTTCTCGGCATCGCCTTTCTTCATGGCCTTGTCCAGGTCCTTGGTACGCTGGTTCACTTCGTGGCGGGCGTCGAGGACTTTCTGCTCGCGCTCCTTGCGCAGGCCGGCGTCGGTGCAGTGCTCATTCACTTCGCTCAGCGCCTTTTCCAGACCGGCTTGCTGATCGCTGTTGCCATGGGCGCGAGCCTGTTCGATCTGCTCGCTGATGGCTTGCTTCTTGGCTGCGCAACCGGTCAGGCCTGGCTGTTGTTCGGCAGCCAGCAGGGGCGTGGCCAGGAGTGAACAGGCGGTGAACAGGGCAAGCGGGGAAAGCAGTTTCATTGGGGGCTCCGTTGTCGCGGGCTTGGCAGAATCCATGATGCTGCCTTGATCCGGGAAAATTAGAAACCCTCGATTGTGTGTCTGCGCAATTGTTCGGCCACTATTTGCACTTCCGGGGAGCGGAAAAAAGCCACTAACTGCGCACTGCGACCCGGGCCTATGCCTGGTTCTGCCAACCACTGCTCGGCATCGCGCTGGAGCAGATCTGCCCAGGTGAGCGTTGGCTTTAACGGGATTGCGGCCGGTACGCCCAAAGCGCTGAGCCAGCGCGCAAAGGGTTGCTGGCGGGCCTGGTCGAAGGCATGCAGCAAGTGCTGGCGGCTGCTTTCGCCAAGTCCAGGTACCGACTGCAAGTCTTCGTCCTGCAGGTCCAGCCAGTCGCCCAGGCCTCGCACATGACCACTGTCGATCAGTTTTTCCCAGGTGCCCGGCCCCAGTCGCGGCATGTTCAGGCCTTGCTTGCCGCTGAGCCAGTTGAGGCGGGCGATGAACTGGCGGCGGCAGCCATCGCTAGGTTGCCAGCAACTGAGCGGGTGGTGCCGGGCAGGGTCCGGAACCGCGAGGTCCATGCGCTGAACACTGCGCAGTACTACCTCATCCAGGCGCGGGATGGTCAGCCCGGCCAGGCTGATGGCAACCTGGTCGCCGGGGCGGATGTCCAGCTGCTGCCAGCGCTGAAAGGAACCGAGGCTGACCTGGCGGATCTGCCGGTCATCCAGTTGCACCGGCTCGATTTGCAGCACCGGGGTGATGCGCCCGGTGCGACCGATAGTGAACTGCACGCCACGGACTTCGGCCAGGGCCTGGGCAAAGGGGTACTTCCAGGCCGTTATCCAGTATGGGTCGCGTGCTTGCCAGCGGGTGCCGTCCGGGCGCTTGCCCTGACGCAGCACAACGCCGTCGCTGGCGAAGGGTAGTGGGCTGCGGTACCAATGCTCACGCCATCTGGCTGCATCGGCAAAGGTGCTCAAGGGTTCGCTGTACCGCTCGCTGTATTCGAAGCCCAATGCACTCAAGCCCTTGAGCCGCTCGCGCTGGTCGGCCGGCCCCAGCGGCCAGGCCCAGACAAACAATCCGACCACAGCGCCCTGTTCGGCACTGATGCGTTTGCGCGCGAGCAGGCCGGCGACATTGCCGCGGGCGTTGAGGCTGCCGGCGTTGGCTTGCACGTGGCCGTCCAGGCGCCAGAACAGTTCGCCCTGGAGCACCAGGTCGAGGGGCTCGGGTAGCTGCTGGTTGAGTGTGCCCAGAGCCGGTATGTGCCGGCTCCAGTCATGGCCATGGACGCCATCGCCACGGCTGATCAGTTGCACCAGCTTGCCGCCGCGATAGACCAGGGTGGCGGCCACGCCGTCGACCTTGGGTTGAATCCACAGGTCTTGCTTGTCATGCAGCCAGGCTTTGACTGCGGCATCGTCGGCCAGCTTGCCCAGGCCGGTATGGGGAATCGGGTGGCGCAGAGGGCCGACGGCGTTTTTCAGCGGGTTGCCCTGCGACTTTGTCGGCGAGGGGAAGCAGCTTTGCAGATGCGTCAGGCGGGTACGGCTCTGGTCATAAAGTTCGTCAGCGACCAGCGAGACCCCCTGGCGATGATAGTGGTCGTCCCAGTCGGCAAGGGTTTGCTGGAGCTGGCGGACTTCTGCCCGGGCCTGAACGGGCGTCCAGGCGGGGCAGGTCTGCGCGTGTGCCGGGAGCAGCCAAAAGAAGAGCAGAAGGGACAACAGGGACTTGTGCAGCATGGCGAGCATCCTTGCTCGTGATGGAATGCATAGCCTAGAAAAGTTTGGTGGCGTTAGCAGTCCTCAACTGTCAGGTCATGTTGCGTACTTCATCGCGGGGCAAGCCCGCTCCTACAAAAAAGCCCCAGCCGAGTGACCGGCTGGGGCTTTTTTTACAACTTCAGCTTTTACAGACCGGCAGCGGCGCGCAGGGCGTCGACGCGGTCGGTGCGTTCCCAGGTGAAGGTGGTGAAGGTGTCGTCGCCGACGGTCTTCTGTTGCGGGATACGGCCGAAGTGACCGTAGGCAGCAGTCTCCTGGTACATCGGGTGCAGCAGGTCGAGCATGGTGGTGATTGCGTACGGACGCAGGTCGAAGCACTCGCGCACCAGCTGGACGATCTTGTCGTCGGAGATCTTGCCGGTACCGAAGGTGTTCAGCGAGATCGAAGTCGGCTGAGCGACGCCGATGGCGTAGGAAACCTGGATCTCGCAACGCTCGGCCAGGCCGGCGGCGACGATGTTCTTGGCCACGTAGCGACCGGCATAGGCGGCAGAACGGTCAACCTTGGACGGGTCCTTGCCGGAGAACGCGCCACCACCGTGACGGGCCATGCCGCCGTAGCTGTCGACGATGATCTTGCGGCCGGTCAGGCCGCAGTCGCCTACCGGGCCACCGATGATGAACTGGCCGGTCGGGTTGATGTGGAACTGAGTGTCCTTGTGCAGCAGTTCAGCCGGCAGGGTGTGCTTGACGATCAGCTCCATCACCGCTTCCTGCAGGTCTTTTTGCGACACTTCAGGGTTGTGCTGGGTCGACAGCACCACGGCATCGATACCGACTACCTTGCCGCCTTCGTAACGGCAGGTAACCTGCGACTTGGCATCCGGGCGCAGCCACGGCAGCAGGCCGGACTTGCGCGCTTCGGCCTGGCGCTCGACCAGACGGTGCGAGAAGCAGATCGGTGCTGGCATCAGCACGTCGGTCTCGTTGCTGGCGTAACCGAACATCAGGCCCTGATCGCCGGCGCCCTGGTCTTCAGGCTTGCTGCGGTCAACGCCCTGGGCGATGTCTACCGACTGCTTGCCGATGATGTTCATGACCGCGCAGGTCGCGCCGTCAAAGCCGACGTCGGAACTGTTGTAACCGATGTCGACGATCACTTTACGAACGATGTCTTCCAGATCGACCCAGGCCGAGGTGGTGACTTCGCCAGCGATGATCGCTACGCCGGTTTTCACCAGGGTTTCGCAGGCCACGCGGGCGAACTTGTCCTGGGTGATGATGGCGTCCAGCACCGCATCCGAAATCTGGTCGGCGATTTTGTCCGGATGCCCTTCAGACACGGACTCGGAGGTGAAAAGGGAGTATTCGCTCATCTCGACGGGTTCCTAAAATTTACCGATGGTGATGTCGCCAGCCGGTCGCTGAAAATGGCGGACCTGAATCTGGAAACCATTACGTAAGCCCACATAGAGGCTGTCCCCGGGAGCCAGTCCCGCAGCGCTGGCCCAACGGGCCAGGTCGTCCTGCTCGAAGCCCAGCCAGATATCGCCACAGGCCTCTCTGGCCCAGCTCTGGTCATGGCTGCACAACTCTGTTACCAACAGGCTGCCGCCTGGTTTCACACGGTTGGCCAACTGCCGCAGGGCTTCGGCCGGGGCGCTGAAATGGTGCAGGACCATGTTCAGCACTACGCAGTCGGCTTCCACATCCGTTGCACTGAGTGCATCGGCCAACTGCAGGTTCACATTAGCCAGACCTTCGCGCTCGCAGACCCGGCGGGCCAGGTCAAGCATGGTCGGGCTGTTGTCCAGGGCGGTGACCCGGGTAAAGCGCCGGGCCAGCTCGGGAAGAAATTCGCCATCGCCGGGGCCCACTTCAAGGGCATCGGCGCCGGCTTCAAAACTGAGTTTGTCGAGCAAGGCCAACAGGCTTTCGCGGTACTGCGGCAAGCCGGCAATCAAGTCCTGCTGTGCGCGAAACTTCTCTTCGACTCGCAGGAAAAAGTCCTGGCTGGTGGCCGCCCGACGTTGTTGCACCTGAGCGATACGGGCCTGGACATCATCGGCCAGGGTCAGCCCGTCGACCTCCTCAAGCAATGCCGCATGCAGCTTGCCACCGAGGCTGAGGCCGTCGGGCAGGGCGCGGCGGTAGAAGATCGCATTGCCTTCGCGGCGGGTCGCCACCAATCCGGCCTGGGCCAGCACCTTGAGGTGGTGGCTCATGCCCGACTGGCCAATGGCGAAGATCTGCGCCAGTTCCAGCACGCCGAACGAATCGCTGGCCAGTGCGCGCAATACGTTCAGGCGCAGCGGGTCGCCGCCGGCTTTGCACAGGGCAGCCAGCGCATCGCTTTGCTCTTGGCGGATCGACGGCACGGGTAGGTTCATGGAGCGGCAGTCTAGTCAGGCAACGATAACGTCGCAAGGCCAATATCAAAAAGTTTTGATATTGCGCGATAGGCGGGGCAATTCGTCGCAGGCTGTGCGACCGATCCGGCTGTTTGCCCGGGTTAACGCCTGATTCTTCTCTCATTCACAGGAAAATCATGCTGCATCGACCATCCGTCATTGCCCCCGGGTACGTGCCTGGGCGAAAATGGCCGCCTTTTTTCGTTTCGTAACTAATTCAACACCCAGGAGATAAGCGATGCCCAGCCGTCGTGAGCGTGCCAACGCCATTCGTGCCCTCAGCATGGATGCCGTGCAAAAGGCCAACAGCGGCCACCCCGGTGCCCCTATGGGCATGGCGGATATCGCCGAGGTTCTTTGGCGTGATTATCTGAAGCACAACCCGACCAACCCGAGCTTCGCTGACCGTGACCGCTTCGTGCTGTCCAACGGCCACGGTTCGATGCTGATCTACTCGCTGCTGCACCTGACCGGCTACGACCTGTCGATCGACGACCTGAAGAGCTTCCGTCAGCTGCACAGCCGTACCCCGGGCCACCCGGAGCTCGGTTACACCCCGGGCGTCGAGACCACCACCGGGCCACTGGGTCAGGGCCTGGCCAACGCCGTTGGTTTCGCCCTGGCTGAAAAAGTCCTGGCTGGCCAGTTCAACCGCAAGAACCACAACATCGTCGACCACCACACCTATGTGTTCCTGGGTGATGGTTGCATGATGGAAGGCATTTCCCACGAAGTCGCTTCCCTGGCCGGTACCCTGGGCCTGGGCAAGCTGATCGCCTTCTACGATGACAACGGCATCTCCATCGACGGCGAAGTCGAAGGCTGGTTCACCGATGACACCCCGAAGCGTTTCGAAGCCTACAACTGGCAGGTGATCCGCAATGTCGACGGCCATGACGCCGACGAGATCCGCACCGCCATCGATACCGCGCGCAAGAGCGAGCAGCCGACCCTGATCTGCTGCAAGACCATCATCGGTTTCGGTTCGCCGAACAAGCAGGGCAAGGAAGATTGCCACGGTGCTCCGCTGGGCAACGACGAAATCGCCCTGGCGCGCAAAGCGCTGAACTGGAACCACGGCCCGTTCGAAATCCCAGCTGACATCTACGCCGAGTGGGACGCCAAGGAAGCCGGCAAGGCCGTTGAAGCCGAGTGGGACCAGCGTTTCGCGGCCTACTCCGCGGCTCACCCTGAGCTTGCCAACGAACTGGTGCGTCGCCTGAGCGGTGACCTACCGGCTGATTTTGCCGAGAAAGCAGCGGCCTACATCGCTGAAGTCGCGGCCAAGGGCGAAACCATTGCCAGCCGTAAAGCCAGCCAGAACGCCCTGAACGCCTTTGGCCCGCTGCTGCCTGAACTGCTCGGCGGTTCGGCTGACCTGGCCGGTTCCAACCTGACCCTGTGGAAAGGCTGCAAAGGCGTCAGCGCCGAAGACGCCAGCGGCAACTACATGTTCTACGGCGTGCGCGAGTTCGGCATGACCGCAATCATGAACGGTGTTGCCCTGCACGGCGGTCTGGTGCCTTACGGCGCCACCTTCCTGATGTTCATGGAATATGCCCGCAACGCAGTGCGCATGTCGGCGCTGATGAAGCAGCGGGTCATCCATGTCTACACCCACGACTCCATCGGTCTGGGCGAAGACGGTCCGACCCACCAGCCGATCGAGCAACTGACCAGCCTGCGCAGCACGCCGAACCTGGACACCTGGCGCCCAGCCGATGCCGTCGAGTCGGCGGTATCCTGGAAGTTCGCCCTGGAGCGTAAAGACGGCCCGTCGGCGCTGATCTTCTCGCGTCAGAACCTGCAGCACCAGGAGCGTGATGCCGAGCAGATCGCCAACATCAGCCGCGGTGGCTACGTCCTCAAAGACTGCGCAGGCGAGCCTGAGCTGATCCTGATCGCCACCGGTTCCGAAGTCGGCCTGGCGGTTCAGGCCTTCGACAAGCTGACCGAGCAAGGCCGCAAGGTACGCGTGGTGTCCATGCCGTCGACCAGCGTGTTCGATGCCCAGGAGGCTGGCTACAAGCAGTCGGTGCTGCCGCTGGAAGTCGGCGCGCGTATCGCCATCGAAGCGGCCCATGCCGACTTCTGGTACAAGTACGTCGGCCTCGAAGGCCGCGTCATCGGCATGACCACCTACGGCGAGTCGGCACCTGCGTCGGCCTTGTTCGAAGAGTTCGGTTTCACCCTGGAAAACATCCTGGGTACTGCTGAAGAGCTGCTGGAAGACTGATCCCGTTTCCCTGTGGGACTGGCGTCGGCTTCATCGCTGGCAAGCCAGCTCCCACAGGGGCTGCGGTGATCCCTGTGGGAGCTGGCTTGCCAGCGATTGAAGTCAACTCGATTCCCGCAGGTTGCAGATAACGCTTCTGTTCCGTGAGCATCCCATGCCCCAAACGCGTCCTTACAAAGTTGCACTCAACGGCTACGGCCGTATTGGTCGTTGCGTCTTGCGCGCACTCTTTGAGCGGGGGGCGAAGGCGGGCTTCGAGATCGTTGCACTGAATGACCTGGCCGACCAGGCCAGTATCGAATACCTGACACGCTTCGACTCCACCCACGGGCGTTTCCCCGGTGAGGTGAAGGTCGACGGCGATTGTCTGCATATCAATGGCGACTGCGTGAAAGTATTGCGCAGTGCCACCCCGGAAGGGGTCGACTGGGCGGCGCTCGACGTCGATCTGGTGCTGGAGTGTTCCGGTGCCTACAACACCCGCGCCGATGCCCAGCGTTTTCTCGACGCCGGTGCGCCGCGGGTGCTGTTCTCCCAACCCATGGCCAGTGAGGCAGATGTCGACGCCACAGTGGTCTACGGGATCAACCAGGATTGCCTGGATGGCACCGAGAGGCTGGTCTCCAACGCCTCCTGCACCACCAACTGCGGCGTGCCGCTGCTGCGCGTGCTGGACCAGGCCTTTGGCCTGGAGTACGTGTCGATCACCACCATCCACTCGGCGATGAACGACCAGCCGGTCATCGACGCCTATCACCACGAAGACCTGCGCCGTACCCGTTCGGCGTTCCAGTCGGTGATCCCGGTGTCCACGGGCCTGGCCCGCGGCATCGAACGGCTGCTGCCGGAACTTGCCGGGCGAATTCAGGCCAAAGCCGTACGCGTGCCGACCGTTAACGTGTCGTGCCTGGACATCACCCTGCAGACCGCCCGCGACACCACTGCGGCCGAGGTCAACCGGGTGCTGCGCGAAGCCGCCCTGAGCGGCCCGCTGCGAGGTCTGCTGGCCTACACTGAACTGCCGCACGCCAGCTGTGATTTCAACCATGACCCGCATTCGGCGATTGTCGATGCCAGCCAGACCCGCGTTTCCGGCCCCCGGCTGGTCAACCTGCTGGCCTGGTTCGACAACGAATGGGGTTTTGCCAACCGTATGCTCGACGTTGCCGATCACTTTCTGCACGTCGTCAATCAAACCCGCTCCACTTGTAAACAGCCCTGAAGGACTGCATTCATGACCGTGTTGAAGATGACCGACCTCGATCTGCAAGGTAAGCGCGTACTGATCCGCGAAGACCTCAACGTGCCTGTGAAGGACGGTGTGGTTGCCAGCGATGCGCGCATCCTCGCTTCGCTGCCGACCATCAAGCTGGCCCTGGAAAAGGGCGCGGCCGTGATGGTCTGCTCGCACCTGGGCCGCCCGAGCGAAGGCGAATTCTCCGCCGAGAACAGCCTCAAGCCGGTCGCCGAGTACCTGAGCAAGGCCCTGGGCCGCGACGTGCCGCTGGTTGCCGACTACCTCGAGGGTGTCGAAATCAAGGCCGGTGACATCGTCCTGTTCGAGAACGTGCGCTTCAACAAGGGCGAGAAGAAGAACGCCGACGAGCTGGCGCAGAAGTACGCCGCCCTGTGCGACGTGTTCGTGATGGATGCCTTCGGTACCGCTCACCGCGCTGAAGGCTCGACTCACGGTGTCGCCAAGTTCGCCAAGGTGGCTGCTGCTGGCCCGCTGCTGGCCGCCGAACTGGATGCCCTGGGCAAGGCCCTGAAAGCCCCGGCCAAGCCGATGGCGGCCATCGTTGCCGGCTCCAAGGTCTCGACCAAGCTGGACGTGCTCAACAGCCTGAGCCAGATCTGCGACCTGCTGATCGTCGGCGGCGGCATCGCCAACACCTTCCTGGCCGCTGCCGGTCACCCGGTTGGCAAGTCGCTGTACGAGCCAGACCTGATCGACACTGCCAAGGCCATTGCCGCCAAGGTCAACGTGCCGCTGCCGGTGGACGTAGTCGTGGCCAAGGAATTCGCTGAAAGCGCTGAAGCGACCGTCAAGCTGGTTGCCGACGTTGCCGAAGACGACATGATCCTGGACATTGGCCCGCAAACCGCAGCCAACTTCGCCGAGCTGCTGAAGTCGTCGAAGACCATCCTGTGGAACGGCCCGGTTGGCGTGTTTGAATTCGACCAGTTCGGCAACGGCACCAAGGTGCTGGCCCAGGCCATCGCCGACAGCACTGCGTTCTCCATCGCCGGTGGTGGCGATACCCTGGCAGCCATCGACAAATATGGCGTAGCCGAGCAAATCTCCTACATTTCTACCGGTGGCGGTGCATTCCTCGAGTTCGTAGAAGGTAAAGTGCTGCCGGCCGTTGAAATGCTGGAACAGCGGGCCAAGGCCTGATCCATTCGGCCTGGCAAAGGGAGCGACCCGATGGTCAAGCAATTGCCTGTGATTATCCTGGCCGGGCTGCTCGGCGCTTGCTCCAGTAACCCGGAGCAGGCGACGCCAAAGCCCGGCGCGCCGAAAGGTGGCTGTTATCAGTCTGAATGGCAGGCCGAGACGGTACCGGTGATCAACAAAAGGCTGGGCCCGGATGGCCTGGAGAAATACGACGACGAACATCAGCACCGGGCCCCGGGGTGCCCTTGATCGGTTCAGGGCAACCTACCGGCCGGTTTGTGGTCTGCTAGAGGATATTGGATGAAAGCGGTAGTGGCCTTGATGGCCCTGGCAGTACTCGGTGGTTGTGCAAGCCTCAAGCCTGCGCCGGCGCCGACCGACAACTGGACCCGCTGGGTCTGTGACAGCCAGGCTGAAGTACTCTGGCGCTTTGCCGATAGCAGCCAGCAGGATGTGGACGTGCGCCTTGGTGGCGGCGACCAGGTCTACCGGCTCAAGCCGGAGCCCAGTGGCTCGGGTGCGTTGTACAGCGATGGAGTGCTGGCGTTCCACAGCAAGGGTGATGAAGGCCTGGTGTACTGGGTCGCCACCGATGATTTGATAGGGCGGGGCTGCAAGGCGCCGTGACTGGCCGGGCCGCTCGAAGGCCCACACTACTTGAATAGCAACCGCCGCTGCGGCAGGCTTGCACGAAAAACGACGCTTGTCGGGAGAGAGATACACAATGGCACTCATTAGCATGCGCCAGATGCTGGACCACGCCGCTGAATTCGGCTACGGCGTTCCAGCTTTCAACGTCAACAACCTCGAGCAGATGCGCGCCATCATGGAAGCTGCCGACAAGACCGACTCCCCGGTGATTGTCCAGGCCTCGGCCGGTGCCCGCAAATACGCTGGCGCGCCGTTCCTGCGCCACCTGATCCTGGCGGCCATCGAAGAGTTCCCGCACATTCCGGTGTGCATGCACCAGGACCACGGCACCAGCCCTGACGTCTGCCAGCGCTCGATCCAGCTGGGCTTCAGCTCGGTAATGATGGACGGTTCGCTGGGTGAAGACGGCAAGACCCCGACCGACTACGATTACAACGTTCGCGTTACTCAGCAAACCGTTGCCATGGCTCACGCCTGCGGCGTTTCGGTTGAAGGCGAGCTGGGCTGCCTGGGTTCGCTGGAAACCGGCATGGCCGGTGAAGAAGACGGTATCGGCGCCGAAGGCGTGCTGGATCACAGCCAGATGTTGACCGATCCGGAAGAAGCCGCCGACTTCGTCAAGAAGACCCAGGTCGACGCCCTGGCCATCGCCATCGGTACCAGCCACGGTGCCTACAAGTTCACCAAGCCGCCTACCGGCGACGTGCTGGCGATCGACCGCATCAAGGAAATCCACAAGCGCATCCCCAACACCCACCTGGTGATGCACGGTTCGTCCTCGGTACCGCAAGAGTGGCTGGCGATCATCAACCAGTACGGCGGCGACATCAAGGAAACCTACGGCGTACCGGTTGAAGAAATCGTCGAAGGCATCAAGTTCGGCGTACGCAAGGTCAACATCGACACCGACCTGCGCCTGGCCTCCACGGGTGCCATGCGTCGCCTGATGGCCACCAACCCGAGCGAGTTCGACCCACGCAAGTTCTTCGGCGAAACCGTCAAGGCCATGCGCGACGTCTGCATCGCCCGTTACGAAGCCTTCGGCACCGCGGGTAACGCTTCGAAGATCAAGCCGATCTCCCTGGAAGCGATGTTCCAGCGTTACGCCAAGGGCGAGCTGGCCGCCAAGGTCAACTAAGCCTGAACAGAAAAACCCGCAGCGATGCGGGTTTTTTTGTGCCTGCGCGCCAAGGAAGCAATGCGCATGGCCTGGATGGATAGACCGTTAGTCGGCTAACAGGCCTTTCCATGCATGATGGCAATGTGCTGACTTCAGATTTATGGCAGCCGGGTCTAGAGTTACGCACAGATTTCAGCCGAAGTCCGGCATTGGTGTCCTAAGAGAAGCAGCATGGATTGCGCGCAACCTCAGTCACACGATAGCGGCTCAGTACTGCTGGTCGTTGATGATTACCCGGAAAATCTGATCAGCATGCGGGCCTTGCTGGCCCGCCAGGATTGGCAAGTACTCACCGCGAGCTCGGGGATGGAAGCCCTGAGCGCGCTGCTCGAACATGAAGTGGACCTGGTGCTGCTGGATGTGCAGATGCCGGGCATGGATGGTTTCGAGGTTGCGCGCCTGATGCGCGGCAGCCAGCGCACGCGGCTGACGCCGATCATCTTCCTCACGGCCAACGAGCAGTCCCAGGCCGCCGTGCTCAAGGGGTATGCCAGTGGGGCGGTGGACTACCTGTTCAAACCCTTCGACCCACAGATCCTCAAGCCCAAGGTTCAGGTCTTGCTCGAGCAGCAGCGCAACCGACGCTCGTTGCAGCGCTTGAGCCGCGACCTGGAAGCGGCGCGGGCTTTCAATGCATCGGTGCTCAACAATGCCGCCGAAGGCATCCTGGTGGTGGGTGAAAACGGCGAGATTACTTTTGCCAATCCGGCCATCTCACAGTTGCTCGAAGCGTCGGTAGAGGTGCTGCAAGGTGCCAACCTGCTGGATTTCGTGCAATCGCCGGGGATGACGTTGTGGAGCGATTCGGCTTTCTACCAGGCCTACCTGGATCGGCAGATCTTCCGCTTGCACGACGCCCTGCTGCGCACGGCGGGTGGCCAGCCGGTGCCGGTGGCGCTGTCGTGCTCGCCGTTGACCGATGGCCAGCGCGCCATGGTGGTCACGGTGCTGGACATGTCGGTGGTGCGCAACCTGCACCAGCAACTGGAGTTCCAGGCGGTCACCGACCCCCTGACCGGGCTGCTCAACCGCCGTGGCTTCTATCAGGCTGCCGAAAGCGCCCTGGTGCGCAACGAGCGCAGCGACAAGACCCAGGCCCTGATGTACCTGGATCTGGATGGCTTCAAGCGCATCAATGATTTTCTCGGCCATGAGGCCGGCGACCGGGTGCTGCATTGGGTGGCCGAACAGCTCAAGGATTGCCTGGGCGCCAGTGCGATCCTCGCGCGCATGGGCGGCGACGAGTTCACCGCGCTGTTCGATGCCCTGGAATACCCTGAGGAGGCCGCGCGCTTTGCCGAGCGGGTGATCGAGCGCATGTCGATCTGCCAGCAGATCGAGGGCATGGAAGTGACCCTGGGTGTGAGCATCGGTATTGCCACCTACCCCGATTGCGGCGCCAACCTCGACGGCCTGTTGCGCGCGGCCGACGCTGCGATGTATGCGGCCAAGCAGGCTGGGCGCCAGCAGTACCGCTATTACGACCAGGACCTCAACGGCAGGGCACGCTCACGCCTGATGCTCGAAGACTCGGTGCGCGGTGCCATTGAACACAAGGATTTCAGCCTGGTCTACCAGCCTCAGGTCGCCTTTGCCGACGGGCGTCTGCGCGGCTTCGAGGCGCTATTGCGCTGGCAGCATCCCAGCGTCGGCGATGTACCGCCAGGGTTGTTTCTGCCCTTGCTGGAAGAGGCGCGATTGATTTCGCGCCTGGCCAGCTGGATCTACGCCCAAGGCGTGGCGCAGCGGCGTGACTGGCAGGAATGCTTCGAGCCGGGCCTGGTGCTGGGGATCAGCCTCAGCCGCGTGCAGTTTGCCATGCCCAACCTGGTCGAGGAGCTCGGACGGGTGATTGCCAGCCAGGGCCTTGACCCGGCGCAGCTTGAGGTCGAGGTTGCCGAGACTTCGTTGATGGTCAACAACGATGTGGCCTTGAAGCAGTTGCACAAGCTGCGTGAGCTGGGCGTGCGTATCGCCCTCGACGATTTCGGTGCTGGCGATTGCTCGCTGCGCATGTTGCGCGACCTGCCGATCGACACCCTCAAGCTCGACCGCCATCTGGTCGCCCGGTTGCCCGGGTCGCAAGCGGACGCGGCCCTGGTTCGCTGTGTGATTGACCTGTGCCGACAGTACGCGATCAGCGTCATCGCCGAAGGCGTCGAAACCCGCGAGCAGGCGCAATGGCTGCAGGCCAACGGTTGTGAGTATGTGCAGGGGTTTCTGGTGGCGCGGCCCATGACACCAGGGGACGCCGGGGCGTTTCCGGGCTTTTTTGACTGGCAGCGGGTGTAGTTCGGTACACTGGGCGTTTTATCGTCAACCGTTTTGGCCATGACCGCACTCAAGTACCTGCAAGCCTACCCGCCCGCCCTGCAAGACCAGGTTCGCCAGTTGATTGCCAGCAATCGCCTGGGCGACTACCTGCAGCAGCGCTATCCGGACAGGCACGCGGTGCAGAGCGACAAGGCGCTGTACACCTATGCCCAGGCGCTCAAGCAGGAGCACCTGCGCAACGCGCCGAACCTCGACAAGGTGCTGTTCGACAACCGCCTTGACCTCACCCATCGCGCGCTCGGGCTGCATACGGCCGTGTCGCGGGTACAGGGCGGCAAGTTGAAGGCCAAGAAGGAAATCCGTATCGCCTCGTTGTTCAAGGAGGCGGCGCCGCAGTTTTTGAAGATGATCGTGGTACACGAGCTGGCGCACCTGAAAGAGTCCGATCACAACAAGGCGTTCTACCAGCTCTGCGAATACATGCAGCCGGGCTACCATCAACTGGAATTCGACCTGCGGGTTTACCTGACCTACCGCGAGCTGCCCGCCAGCCTGTAGGCCCTGAGGATTTGCCAATGGAAGTGAGCAAGACCAAGAGCAGTTTCTACCGCCGGCTGTATGTCGCCTGGCTGATCGACAGCCAGACCGCCAGCACTGTCCCGGCCTTGATGGAAGCCACCGGCATGCCCCGGCGTACCGCCCAGGACACCATTGCCGCCCTGGCTGACCTGGATATCGTCTGTGAGTTCGAGCAGCAGGCAGGGGCGCGCAATCATGCCGGGCACTACCGGATTCGCGACTGGGGAGCGATCGACAAGCAGTGGATCATTCAGCATTTGCGCAGTGTTCGTGAGGTGCTTGGCTATCCCTGAGGGCCCCATCGCTGGCAAGCCAGCTCCCACACAATTGTAGGAGCGGGCTTGCCCCGCGATGCTTCTAGCCGCGACGCATACCGATATGCGGGATATCGTCTTCCAGGTATTCCTCTCCCGCCACCTTGAAACCATGGCGCGCATAGTAGTCCTGCAAGTGCGCCTGGGCTGACAGGTACACCGGCACTTCAGGCCAGTAATGCTCTGCGTACTTGAGCCCATGCTCCATCAGTTCATGGCCCAGGCCGCGGCCACGTGCTTCGGGGGCGATCAGTACCCGGCCAATGACCACGTCACCACCCTGGGCTTGCGGGTCCAGCAAACGCAAGTAAGCCAGCAGGTTGTCACCTTCCCAGGCCATCAGGTGGCAGGTATCGCCCTCCAGGTCCTGGCCGTCGACTTCCTGGTAGGCGCATTTCTGTTCGACCACGAAGACTTCGGTGCGCAGTCGCAGAATGGCATAGAGTTGTTCCTTGCCAATGTCACTGTGGTGTTTGCAGATCCAGTCGATAGCCATGGGCGTCTCTCAAGTGGTTGATACCCCTGATCATGGCAGACAGCCGCGCGAGGGTCTAATTGCGCCAGGTCAATACAGGCTCGAAGTCGACCGGAATAGAGGCCATTTGATATCATTTGCCTCTGCCCGAGTACTTCTTCTTTGTGTAACCTGCAATGGCTGATTGGCACTGAACATTCTCAAGCAGTTGAAATCAACGGCGCGAACCAGGGGTTCGCTAAAGGATTTGAGCATGCGGCCATTGCTTCGAGTCTTGGCTTTGCTGGGAATACTGCTACTGGCGAGCACGACGGCGCAGGCCGCCACACTGCGCCTGGTTGCCGACAGCTGGCCACCTTTCACCGATGCCAACATGGCCAACGGTGGCCTTGCCACGGCCATTGTCACCACCGCCCTGACCCGTGCCGGTTATACCAGCCAGTACCAACAGGTGCCCTGGGCGCGGGCGCTGCTGGGGGTGGGGGACGGGCGCTACGATGTGCTGGTCAATGCCTGGTACAACGACTCGCGAACCGAAATCGGCCAGTTCTCCGCTGGCTACCTGACCAACCGTATCCGCCTGCTCAAACGCAAGGGCGATGCGGTGCGCTTCAATGCCCTTAGCGACCTGTACCCGTTCCCCGTCGCCGTGGTGCGCGATTACGCCTACTCACCCGAGTTCGACAGCGACGCTAACTTGCAGAAAATTCCGGTACGCAGTTTTTCCGTCGCCGTCGGCATGCTGGCCGCCGGCCGCGTGCGTCTGGCGCTGGAAGATGAGTTTGTTGCCGGTTACTACCTCAAGCGCGAACCGAAAGAGGTGCGTGAAGCTGTGGAGTTCTTTGACAAGCCCGTCAGCGAGAACAGCCTGCATATTCTCGTCAGCCTGAAGAACCCCGAGCACCAGCAGATCGTCGCCGGCTTCGATCGTGCCATCGCCCAGATGAAAGCCGATGGCAGCTACGCCCGGTTGCTCAAGCAGCACGGCATGTAATCAGGCCGGCGTGCTGTCCTTGATCAGGTGCGCGGCGAGGGTGCGCAGCGGCCCCAGCTGCCGGCAGATCAGCGCCAGCTGGGTTTGCACCAGACGCTGGTTTTCGTCGAGCTCTTCGGGCATCTGCTCAAGGTCGTTGGCCAGGGCTTCTTCGGCATCGCTGTGGATCGCCACCGGCAGTTTGCTGGCCAGGCCTTCGGCAATCTCATCCAGGCTGTTGGCCAGGCTCGCCCCGGCGCCATCGATCAACTGCTCGCGAACCGCGGCATCCAGCGCGCTGTCGCGGTGTGCGCCCAGGCCCGAGAGATAGCTGAGCAAGGTGTGCGAGAGCACCAAAAAGCGAAAACCGACATCCGCCTCCTTACGAAAATGCCCAGGCTCCATGAGCATGTTGGCCAGGGTGGTCGACAGCGCTGCATCGGCGTTGTGGGCGTTGCGCCGGGCCAGGCGGTAGGCGAGGTCGTCGCTCTTGCCCTGGGCGTACTGCTGCATGATCTGGCGCAGGTAGGTGCTGTTGCAGCTCAGGGTGTTGGCCAGCACCTTGTTCAGGCGGCGGCCCTGCCAGTCCGGGAGGAACAGGAACACCGCCAGGATGGCGATCAGGCTGCCCACCAGGGTATCGAACAGCCGTGGCAGGAACAGCCCGTAGCCATCGCCGATCTGGTTGAAGCAGAACAGCACCATCAGGGTGATCGCCGCCGTGGCCAGGGTGTAGCGGGTGGTGCGGTTGACGAAGAACACCACCCCGGCGGCCACGGCGAACAGCGACTGGACAACCGGGCTTGGGAACAGGTCGAACAGCGCCCAGCCGACGGTCAGGCCGATGGCGGTGCCGATGATCCTTTGTACCAGCTTGCGCCGCGTGGCGCCGTAGTTGGGCTGGCAGACGAACAGGGTGGTGAGGATGATCCAGTAACCCTGGGTCGGGTGAATCAAATGCACCATGCCATAGCCGATCGACAGTGCCAGGGGCAGGCGCAGGGCGTGGCGGAACAGCAGCGAGGTCGGTGTCAGTTGCTGGCGCAGGCGGCTCCAGACGTCCTTGAAGTTACGCGGCGAACGGTCGAGCAGGCTGCTGTCGCTGGCATCGGCGAGGTTGTCGGGGTTGCTGGCGTCGCTGAGCAGGCGGTCAAGAGTCGCCAGGTTCGCCGCCAGTGCGCGCAGCGAACGCAGTAGGCCACGCCAGGCCGGGTTGCTCTGGATGCGCAGGTGCTCGAGCGAAGCGTGCAGGTCTTCCAGGGCCTGGGCGAAACTGGTGTCGTAGGTGAACGGCTGGCGCAGCTGGATGGATTCGGACAGTTGCTGGCAAGCCACGCCCTGTTGGCGCAGCAGGCGCTGGCAGCGGAACAGCACATCGCTGTGGAAGAAGGCTTCGGTCAGGGCGTTGTACGGGTAGTGCGAAGAACTGGCGCGCTCGTGGATGTCCTGGGCGAGGAAGTACAGCTTCAGGTAGCGGCTGACCTTCGACCCCGGCCGGCCATTGCCGACCCGGTGCAGGATGATCTCCTTGGCTGCGTTGAGCGCGGCCACCACCCGGCCGTTCTGCTGCGCCAGCTCCAGGCGGCGGGCTTCGACGTCCAACTGGCGAATCGGCTCGAACAGGGTGGCCTTGAGCTTGAGGTAACGGCCCAGTTCGCGGAACAGCCGGGCCAGGCTCTGCTGCACCGGCTGGTTGGAGAACAACGCCTGCCACAGCACCGAGAGCAGGCCGTACCAGGCGGCGCCGGCCACCAGCAGCAGCGGCTCATGCCAGAAATCGGTGACTTCGCCGCCGCGCTGGTCGACGCCGATCATGGTATAGACCGACAGGATCAGGGTCGCCGAGGCAATCGCGCCGTAGCGTTCACCGAGGGCGCCGAGCATGGTCAGGGCGAAGCTGGCCAGGGCCAGGGCGCAGCCGAAGATGATCGGGTAGGGGAACAGTAGTTCCACCGACAGCGCGGCGATGGTGAAACACACCAGGGTGACTGCCAGGGCATTCAGGCGCCCTTGCCAGCTGTCGTCGGTCTCGGCCAGGGCGCTGGCGATAATCCCCAGGAACAGCGGAATCAGCAGGCTCATTTCGTCCTTGTACCAGCACAGCAGCATGCTGCCGGTCAGGGCGATAAGAACGCGGATGGCGTAGCTGAACTTGTCCAGGGCCCAGAGGCGGCGCAACGATTGGCTGAACGAGGAGGATGACATGTCGGGTGGGCAGGCCTTGGGCGATGATCGAAATTGAGCCAATCAGATGGCAGCAGTGTTACCGCTGCCATCTGACCAGCAAAATTTGTTCCTTGATGCGCTGATTCTACCGCGAAGGTTAGACGAACTGCGCGGCCGCGTACGCCGAGGCCCAGGCCCACTGGAAGTTGAAGCCGCCCAGGTGGCCGCTGACGTCGAGCACTTCGCCAATAAAGTACAGGCCCGGGCTTTTCAGTGATTCCATGGTTTTCGACGAGACCTCGCGGGTATCGACGCCGCCCAGGGTCACCTCGGCCGTGCGGTAGCCTTCGGTGCCGGCCGGCACCACCTGCCAGGCCCCGAGCTTGTCGCTGACCTGGGCCAGTTCCGCCGGGGTGTACTGCTTCATCGGCTTGGAGACGAACCAGTGCTCGGCCAGCAGGTTGGCCATCTTCTTGGTGAAGATCTCCCCGAGCAGGGTCTTGAGCTCGCTGTTGGGGCGCTCGGCCTGTTGCTGTTGCAGCCAGCTCAGGGCGTCGTGCTCTGGCAGCAGGTTGATCTCTAGCGTGTCGCCGGCCTGCCAGAACGAAGAAATCTGCAGGATCGCCGGGCCGCTCAGGCCGCGGTGGGTGAACAGCAGGTTTTCCCGGAAGGCGGTGCCGTTGCAGCTGGCCACGCAGTCCACCGAGGTACCGGACAGTTCAGTGCAGATCGCCTTGAGCTGTGGTTCGGTGATGGTAAACGGTACCAGGCCCGCGCGGGTCGGCAGCAGGGTGTGGCCGAACTGGCGGGCGACCTGGTAGCCGAAACCGGTGGCGCCCAGGGTCGGGATCGACAGACCGCCGGTGGCGATCACCAGTGACTGGCAGCGGAACTGTCCGGCGCTGGTTTCCAGCAGGTAGCCGCTGTCGAGTTTTTCGATCTGCTCGATGCGGGTATCCATGCGCAGCTCGGCGCCGGCGCTGGCGCATTCGTCGAGGAGCATGCCGAGGATGTCGCTGGACTTGTTATCGCAGAACAGCTGGCCGAGCTTCTTCTCGTGGTAGGGCACGCTGTGCTTGCCGACCATCTCGATGAAGTCCCACTGGGTGTAGCGGGCCAGGGCCGACTTGCAGAAGTGCGGGTTGTGCGAGAGGAAATTGCCCGGCTCGGTGTACATGTTGGTGAAGTTGCAGCGGCCACCGCCGGACATGAGGATTTTCTTGCCCGGTTTGTTGGCGTGGTCGAGCAACAGCACCTGACGGCCGCGTTTGGCGGCGCTCAAGGCGCACATCAGGCCGGCGGCGCCAGCGCCGATGATGATCACTTCGGTGGAACGCACTGCAAAATCCTCGAAATTCGATGGTGAAGCTATCGCGGGGCAAGCCCGCTCCTACAGCGATGGTGTGTAGGAGCGGGCTTGCCCCGCGAAAAGGTAATTAGACGATCCGCACCCGCAACGACCGCCCCTTGATCTTGCCGCTGTTGAGCCGCTGCAGCGCCTGCTTGGCCACCGCCCGCTCGACGGCGACAAATGCCTGGAAATCAAAAATGGCAATCTTGCCGACCTGCGTGCCCGGCAACCCGGCGTCACCGGTCAAGGCACCGAGGATATCGCCAGGGCGCAGCTTGTCCTTGCGCCCGGCAGCAATGCACAGGGTGCTCATGGTCGGCAGCAGCGGTGCACCATTCTGGGCCTTGAGGCTGTCCAGCTGTTCCCAGCGCAGGGCGGCCTTCTGCATGTCTTCGATGGCCTGGGCGCGATGACCTTCAGCCGGGGCCACCAGGCTCACCGCCAGGCCCTTCTCGCCAGCCCGGCCGGTACGGCCGACGCGGTGCACGTGGATCTCGGCATCGCGGGCCAGCTCGACGTTGATGACCATGTCCAGGGCATCGATATCCAGGCCGCGTGCGGCGACATCGGTGGCCACCAGCACCGACAGGCTGCGGTTGGCGAACAGGGTAAGGACCTGGTCACGGTCGCGCTGTTCCAGGTCGCCATGCAGGGACTGGGCGGCAATGCCCTTGGCCTGCAGGTGCTCGACCAGCTCCTGGCACTGCTGCTTGGTGAAGCAGAACGCCACGCACGACTGCGGACGGAAATGGTCGAGCAGCTTGCTCACCGCTTCCATGCGCTGGTCCGGGTTGATCTCGTAGAAGCGCTGCTCGATCTGGCTGTCGGCGTGCTGCGACTCGACCTTGACGGTCTGCGGGTCGCGCATGAAGGCCGAGGCCAGCTGCTTGATGCCGGCTGGGTAGGTGGCGGAGAACAGCAGGGTCTGGCGACGCTTCGGGGTCTGGCCGATGATGTCGGCGATGGCGTCGTAGAAGCCCATGTCGAGCATGCGGTCGGCTTCATCGAGCACCAGGGTGTTGAGGCCATCGAGCACCAGGGTGCCCTTGCTCAGGTGCTGCTGCACGCGGCCCGGGGTGCCGACAATGATGTGCGCGCCGTGCTCCAGCGAGGCGATCTGCGGGCCGAGGGACACGCCACCGCACAGGGTGAGGATCTTGATGTTGTCTTCGCTGCGGGCCAGGCGGCGCAGTTCTTTGGCCACCTGGTCGGCCAGCTCGCGGGTCGGGCACAGCACCAGCGCCTGGCAACCGAAGTAGCGCGGGTTGAGCGGGTTGAGCAGGCCGATGCCGAAGGCGGCGGTCTTGCCGCTGCCGGTCTTGGCCTGGGCGATCAGGTCCATGCCCTTGAGCATCACCGGCAGGCTCTGGGCCTGGATCGGGGTCATCTGGGCGTAGCCGAGGGCGTCCAGGTTGGCCAGCATGGCGGCGGACAGCGGCAAAGTGGCGAAGGCGGTGGCAATGGTGGTCACGAGACTGGCCTGCAAAACAAAATGTCGCGCAGTGTACCAGCCTCGTGGCCTTTAGCCCTAAGGCTCGATCTCCGGTTCCGGACGAGGGGCACGCCTTCCGTCAGCCCTGGACAGCTGCATGAAGATCGCCGCCGCCAGCATGGCCATCAGGCCGATGGTCACGAAGGTCAGCTGGAACGCCCCGAGGGTACTCTCCACGCCCTCGGCGCTGCCCGCTGCGGTAAAGCCGCCAAGCAGGGCGCCGGCGCAGGCCACGCCGAGGCTCAGCGACAATTGCGCGACCACCGACAGCAGGCTGTTGCCACTGCTGGCGTTGTTGTCGTCCAGATCGATCAGGGTCACGGTGTTCATCGCCGTGAACTGCATCGAGTTGACCGCGCCCAGCAGGCCCAACTGCAACAGCAACAGGGCGTAAGGCGTCTGCTCGTCGACCAGTCCCAGGCTGGCCAGCAGCAGGCCTAGCAGCAGGGTGTTGCCGGTGAGAATGTTGCGGTAGCCAAAGCGCTCGATCAGCGGCCGGGCAATCGACTTGGCGACCATCGCTGCAGCGGCCAGCGGGATCATGCTCATGCCGGCCTGGGACGGTGAATAGCCCAGCGCCACCTGCAGCAACAGCGGCACCAGAAACGGCAGCGCGCCGCTGCCCAGGCGGGCGAACAGGTTGCCGAGGATGCCCACCGAAAAGGTCCGGGTGTGGAACAGTTTTGGCGAAAACAGCGGGTTGTCGATGCTACCCGCACGTAGCCAGTAGGCGGCCAGGCAGGCCATGCCGGCGAACAGCAGCAGCATCACCCGCAGGTGCGGCAAATGCAGCTCGCCCAGGCCTTCCATGGCAATGGTGATCAGTACCATCGCCGCGCCGAACAGCACGAAGCCGATGCCGTCGAAGCGGGTACGTTCCGAGCCGCGCAGGTCGGGGATGAACTTCCACACCGCATAACAGCCGATGGCGCCAACGGGCAGGTTGAGCAGGAAGATCCAGTGCCAGCTGAGAATCTCCACCAGCCAGCCACCCATGGTCGGGCCCAGCAGTGGGCCGAGCAGACCGGGGATGGTGATGAAGCTCATGATCCGCACCAGCTCCGAACGCGGGTAAGCGCGCAGTACGACCAAGCGCCCGACCGGCAGCATCAATGCCCCGCCCAGGCCCTGGATCACCCGCGCCGCCACCAGCATGCCGAGGCTGCTGGCCAGGGCGCAGAGCAGTGAACCGAGGCTGAACAGCAGGATCGCGCCAAAGAAGATGCGTTTGGTACCGAAGCGGTCGGCGATCCAGCCTGAAGCCGGGATCAGCAGGGCCACGGTGAGCATGTAGGCGATGATCACCGACTGCATGCGCAGCGGGTCCTCGGCCAGGTCGCGGGCCATGGCCGGCAGGGCGGTGTTGAGGATGGTGCCGTCGAGCGACTGCATGAAGAAGGCGATGGCCACTACCCAGGGGATCCAGCGGGCGGTGGTCGGGTCCAGCGGGGCGCGGTTGGGCATGGGCATCTCTACAAGGTCGAGGGCCTCATCGCCGGCAAGCCGGCTCCCACAGGGACAAGTTCACACAGATCCGTGTGGGAGCTGGCTTGCCAGCGATCGGGGTTATCACAGTGTCAACGTCAGGCGTTTGACCAAAGCTCCCGGCAAATGGCTCGAACTGGTCTGGCGCTGCCCGTAGGTGCTGGTCGACAGAATCAACTCGCGCTCTGCGGTCAACGCTTCCAGCTGCGACCCCAGCAAGCTGTAGACGCTGTCGTCAAAGCGCATGGTGCTCACCGGCGCCTGGATCTCGCCGTTCTCGACCCAGAAGGTGGCAAAGCGGGTCAGGCCGGTCATGCGCGCGGCGGGCAGGTCCGAGTAGTTCAGGTACCAGAGGTTGCTGATGTACAGGCCGGTGCCCAGGCGGGCGAGGATTTCGCTGTGCGCAAGCAAACCCGGCGACATGCTCAGGGCGCACGGCGACTCATAGCTATCGGCACCGTTGGCCGCCAGTTCGAACTCGGCGGCGCTGCGGGCGCAGATCAGCCGGTCAAGGGCCTGGCCCTGATCGATCAGGCGCAAGTCGCTGCGCAGCAAGCCTTCGTCAGAGAACGACGGGCTCAGCGAACCGCTGACCTGCTCGGCAATGCTGGTCAACGGGCTCAGGCTGGCATCGCCGCTATACAGGCGTTGCAGCGGGCTGTTCTTGGTGGCGATGGCCTGGGCCGAGAAGCCCCCCCAGCAGAGCATGCCCATGATTTCGTCCAGCGCCGCCGGTGCCAGGTAGGCGCGGTACTGGCCGGGGGCGAGCTTTTTCAGCGGGCGGCCGAGGTAGTCAAGCTGTTCGCGGGTCTGCTGCAGGCGCGCGGCGAAGGCCTCGTGGTCCCAGGTTTGCCCGGCATAGTTGGCTTTGACCGCCTCGCCGTTGCTGTGGAACAAGCTCCAGTCGAAGTTGAAGCTGTTGGCCTGGTGCCAGCCAAAGGCCCCGAACGAGCTGGCGAAGCCCCGGCAGATCGGGCCCGCGGCGTAGATGCCAACCAGGTCCAGATCACCCGCGCCTTGCTCGATCTGCGCCAGTACCTCGGCGCTGTCAGGCAGCGGTTGATCCTGCACGCTATGGCTTTGCCAGGCGCTGTCGTTGAGTTGCAGGTAAGGGTCGGGTTCGAGCAGCGGCAGGGTCTGGCGCAGTTGCTCCAGAGCCTGTTGCAAGCGCAGTTGGTCGACTTCGGCGTCGTTGCCGAGGGTGAACTGCAACTCGGCCTGACGCCCGTCGGCGATCAGCTTGAGCACGCAACTGGCCTGTTGCACTTCACCGGCCTGGCGTACCTTGGCGTGGTTGAAACGGATGAACTGCGAGTGTTCGCCGCTGTAGCTGAGGGTGAAATGCTCGGGGGCGCGTACTGCGTCGCGCAGGCTGGCGACCAAGTGCTGGAAGCTTTGCAGTGGGTTGGCAGCCATCAGGCGTCTCCTCCGAATACGTCGATCTGGCTGAATATGCAGGCGGGGGAGGCGTGGCCCACCCGTACCACCTGGTTCGGCTCGCCCTTGCCGCAGTTCGGGGTACCCAGTACCTGCAAGGTGCTGGCGTCACCGACGGCGCTGAGGTTGCTCCAGAACTGTGCGGAGATCCCGCGGTAATTGGGGTTCTTGACCACACCCTTGAGCTCGCCGTTTTCGATCAACTGACCCCACTCGCAACCGAACTGGAACTTGTTGCGCGCATCGTCGATCGACCATGAGCGGTTGGTACGCATGAGGATGCCCTGCTCGATGCCGCCGATCAGTTGCTCAAGGGTCTTGTCCCCCGGCTCGATGTTGAGGTTGGCCATGCGGTCGATTGGCGCGCGGTTCCAGCCGCAGGCGCGGCTGTTGGCCACCCCTTCAAGGCCTGAGCGGAACTGCGACAGGGCGCCACCCAACGGGCGAATCAGCAGGCCGTCCTTGATCAGGTACTGCTTGTGCGCGGCGCTGCCGTCATCGTCATGGCTGTAGCTGGCGAGCTCCTCGCGGATCGACGGATCGAAGGTTACGTTGAGCAGTTTAGAGCCGTATTGCAGGCTGCCGAAGTCGCTGGCCTTGACGAAACTGGTGCCGGCGTAATTGCGCTCGTCGCCGAGGATGCGGTCCATTTCCAGCGGGTGGCCGATGGATTCATGGATCTGCAGCATCATCTGGTCGGGCATCAGCAGCAGGTCGCGCACACCGCTCGGGGTGTTCGGCGCCAGCAGCAGTTGCAGGGCCTGGTCAGCGACCTTGGCCCCGGCACCGACCAGGCCGCAACGCTCAATCACGTCCAGGCCGCCCTGCTGGCCGAAGTTGTCCCGGCCCAGGGTGCGGGTCTGGCTGTCCTGACCGTCGAAGGCGGTGGTGCTGAAGCCTGGGTAGATAAAACGCTGGGCCTGGCGCAGTTCGGCGCCGGCGGTGTTCAGGTAGATCTGCTCGATGTTGCTGACGCCAAGGCTGGCCTGCCAGTTCACCAGGCGGCTGTCATTCGGCACGCTGGCCGACTCTTGGGCGAGCAGGGCGTAGCAGTCGCCCAGAGACGGGAAAGCTTGCTCGAGGTTGGGTGAGCAGTAGTCGGAGCGGCCGGTGGCCACCGGTTGTTCGCGCAGGTCGAGCAGGGCGCGCCCGGCGATCTGCCGGGCCAGTGCCTCAGCCTGCTCCAGAGCGCGTTGCAAGCCGGATTGCGACAGGTCGGCGGTGGCCGCGTAGGTTTCCACGCCATTGAGGCGCACGGTGAGCATTGCGCCTTCGTCGCGGCCGAGGAACGGCGGCTCGGCGATATTTTTGCGCACCGACAGGTGCTGCTGGCTCTGCTGCACATAACGCAGGGAGAAAAATTCGCCACTGCTGCGCAGGGCGGCGAAGCGCTGGCGCAGCAATGCGGTCAACTCGAACATGCGGGAACCTCCGTGTGCGCGGTGGTTCCCCCTCAGAACCACTCGTCGTGCATGCTCAGGCAGGTATCGTCACGGGCCGCGAGCAATGCCAGCTCATTATGGCAGCCCGGCACTTCCCAGGTCAGGAAATAACGCGCCGCCTGCAATTTGCCCAGGTAGAAGTCGCGATCGGCCGGGTTGCCGCGGGCCAGACCCTGTTCGGCACGGACCGCCTGCTCCAGCCAGCGCCAGCCGATCACGCAGTGGCCGAAGGCCTTGAGGTACAGCGCCGAGTTGGCCAGGGCAGTGTTGACCTGACCCTGGGCCAGATCAGCGAGCAGGCCCAGGGTCACTTCCTGCAGGCGGTTGAGCAACTGCTCCAGCGGTACCCGCAGGCGATCCAGGCTGCTGTGTTGGTGGGCTTGCTCGCAAGTCGTGGCGATCAGGCGGACCAGTTGCTTGAGCCCGGCACCACCGTTCTGTGCCAGTTTGCGCCCGAGCAGGTCCAGCGACTGGATGCCGTGGGTGCCTTCGTGAATGGGATTCAGGCGGTTGTCGCGGTAGTACTGTTCGACCGGGTACTCGCGGGTGTAACCATGGCCGCCAAGAATCTGGATGGCCAGCTCGTTGGCCTTCAGGCAAAACTCCGAAGGCCAGGATTTGACGATCGGCGTCAGCAGGTCGAGCAGTTCCTGGGCCTGTTGGCGAACCGCTTCGCTCCCGCCGCTCTGAGTGTCATCAAACAGCCGCGCCGCGTACAGGCCCAGGTCGAAGGCGCCTTCGACGTAGGCCTTCTGGGTCAGCAGCATGCGTTTCACATCGCTGTGGCTGATGATCGGCACGGCGGCGGTGGCCGGATCCTTGTTGTCTGGCAGGCGTCCCTGCGGCCGCTGACGGGCGTACTCCAACGAATACAGGTAGCCGGCATAACCGAGCATCACCGCGCCCATGCCGACGCCGATGCGCGCCTCGTTCATCATCTGGAACATGCAGGCCAGCCCCTGGTGCGGCTTGCCCAGCAGATAACCGACGCACTGACCGTTGTCGCCGAAGTTCAGCGCTGTCGAGGTAGTGCCGCGCCAACCCATCTTGTGGAACAGACCGGCCAGCAGTACATCGTTGCGCGGGCCCAGGCTACCGTCGGCATTGACCAGGAACTTGGGCACGATAAACAGCGAAATGCCCTTCACCCCGGGCGGCGCATCCGGCAGCTTGGCCAGGACCATATGCACGATGTTTTCCGACAGTGGATGGTCGCCGGCGGAAATGAAAATCTTGTTGCCGCGCAGCCGATAGCTGCCATCGCCAGCCGGTTCGGCGCGGGTGCGGATATCGGCCAGGGACGAACCGGCGTGCGGCTCGGTGAGGGCCATGGTGCCGAAGAAACGGCCTTCGATCATCGGCTGCAGGAACAGGCGTTTCTGCTCGTCGCTGCCAAAGCTTTCAATCAGGTTGGCGGCGCCCATGGTCAGGAACGGGTAGGCCGTGGTCCCGGCGTTGGCGGCCTGGAAGTGGGCGAAGCAGGCTTGCGACAGCAGGGTCGGCAACTGCATGCCACCGGCTTCGAAGTCACGGCAGGCATTGAGAAAGCCGGCCTCAAGGAAGGCATCCACCGCAGGCTTAACCTCGGGAATCAACACGGCTTCGCCATTTTCAAAACGCGGCTCGTGCTCATCGCCTTTGCGGTTGTGCGGGGCGAAGTACTTTTCGGCGATGGTCCGCGCGGTGGCCAGGGCGGCGTCGAAGGTTTCGCGGTTGTGCTCGGTAAAGCGCGGGCGTTGGGTCAGGGCCTCGGCGTCGAGCACTTCGTAGAGTTCGAAGGCCAGGTTGCGGGCGCTGAGCAGAGTCTCGGACATGGCGGCATTCCTGTCTGGGGATGGGCCGAGTCTAGGTAGTGACGTTGCTACTGCACAGCGAAATAGATGCGGGTGATGGCAGGGCACAAGGCGTTTGGGAATGTTCGTACCCTTGCTTCGGAGCCAGAGGGCAGATCTGTGATGCACGAGCAGGCTTAGATGGTCGGCCCATTACCGAAGGCCGTAGCCATGACCACTAACAGCACCGCTTCGATGAGCCCTGACCTCCCTGATACCCCAGTCAGCGGGCCAATGTTCTTCGTCGTATCGATCAGAAAGATGATTGTGATGAACCTGTTCACCTTTGGTCTTTATTGGGCTTTTTGCCATTACCAAAGCTGGGCGCTCTACCGGCGTGAAACCGGGGAGCGAGTGTTGCCGCTGGTAAGAAGCATCTTCGGCATTCTGTTTCTTTACAGCCTGCTGAGCAGGGTCGATCGGCAATTGCACCTGTCTGGTCGAAGCTACAGGTGGTCGCCGTTCTGGTTGGTATGCGCCTTGATCCTGCTGACAGCGCTCTCGTTGTGGGCAAATCAGATGATGGAGCTGGCGCCGCTGCCTTTGTTGAGTGCGGTATTGGCTATGGATGTCTTGATACTTTGGGTGGTGGCCAGAATTCAGGGGGCGATAAATACCTGCGTGGGCGACCCGAAAGGCCAGTCAAATTCCCGGTTGTCACTCCTGAACTGGGCATGGATGTCGGTTGGAATCCTGGTTTGGGTAGTACTGGTGTCTTTTCTCGTGGTTTTGCTGGCGGGGCTTTTCATCGTGACGTTTGCTGATGCCTGAGGCCTCCAGTCGTCAGCCTATGAATCAGCTCCCACTTATAACCCGGTATTGGTGGGGTGGGATGGATGCATTTTTTATTGTCTTGTATGTCCAGGGCAGTCTTCGTAGAGGTCAGATCCTCTATTACACCGACGCCCAAAACATGATCGGGTTGCTTCAGGATCATGGCATTTTCGCCAAGTGGCTCGCGGGTATGAGCTTCACCTTGCATCTGTCGATCATTGTCAGCTGTTTGCTGTTGTTGGCGGGGCGGAAGTCGGGGGTTTATCTCGGTTTGCTACAGATTCCATTTCGGCTGATGTTCATGGTGCCGTCCATTTCGATTCTATTGGTATGGGCAAAGCTGTCGCCAGCCTACAGCCTCTGGCTCATGCTTGTTTTGGTCATTGCTTCCGAGGTCGTGAAGGCGGGTAGCCTGTGGTGGCTGTTACATCATCAGCGTGCGAAATTTCTGGGCTAGAAAGCATCGCGGGCCAAGCCTGCTCCTACGTTGTAGGAGCGGGCTTGACCCGCGATAGAGGCGCCGCAGGCTATCAGCCGATAGTCATCAGGCTCGCGTTGCCACCGGCAGCTGCGGTGTTGACGCTCAGCGCGCGCTCGATCACCAGGCGCTCCAGGGCAATCGCGGTTTCACCCGACGACAGGCCGTGAACACCGACGATGGCACCGGCGCGCTTGGCCACCTGCTCGCACACGGCGCGCAGTTGGTCGGAGTCGCCGTGATGAAGGACGGCGTCGAACACCACTTCGTCCTTGTTCCAGTCGGCCACCAGCTGGATGCGCGCTTGCACTTCCTTCGGCAGACGATTGCGCAGGGTCTTGCTCAACTCGCCTTCCGGCCAGACAGCCGAGCTACCTACGGCCAGGACCGCGGCCAACTGGGTCAGCAGGTCAGCTTCGACCTCGGCCAGGCACAGCACGTGCTCGCGCGGCAGGATGGTGTAGCTGTTGCGCTCGCCAGTCGGGCCCGCCAGCAGGCGGCTGATACCGCTTTGCGATTGCTGGGCGAACTGTTCGCACAAGCCGCTCAGGTCGTTCAGCTGATTGCTCGCCGCCCAGGTTTTGAGGGCTTGCAGCGGTTTGCTCAGGCTGTCGCGCAGGCGGGTGTCCGGGGCGTTTTCGCCGTCGGTGCGCTGGAACGACTGCTCGATGGCGCCGGCCGGACGGGTCGACAGCAGGCGGTACAGGTACAGCGGGCCACCGGCTTTCGGGCCGGTACCCGACAGGCCTTCACCACCGAACGGCTGTACGCCGACCACGGCACCGACGATGTTGCGGTTGACGTAGACGTTACCGGCGTTGACGTTGTCGATGACCTTGGCAATGGTTTCGTCGATCCGGGTGTGCACACCCAGGGTCAGGCCGTAACCGGACGCGTTGATCTGCTCGATCAGCTGGTCGAGGTTCTTGCGGTTGTAGCGCACCACGTGCAGTACCGGGCCGAAGATCTCGCGTTGCAGCTCGTCGAAGCTTTCCAGTTCGATCAGGGTTGGCATCACGAAGGTGCCGCGCTTGATCTCTTCACCATCGGCGATTGCCATCTGGTACACGGTACGGCCTTTGTCGCGCATACCCTGGATGTGCTTCTCGATACCCGCCTTGGCTTCGGCGTCGATCACCGGGCCAATGTCCACGGCCAGGCGCTCGGGGTTACCCAGACGACTTTCAGCCATGGCGCCCTTGAGCATTTCGATGACGCGGTCGGCGGAATCTTCCTGCAGGCAGAGTACGCGCAGCGCCGAGCAACGCTGACCGGCGCTGTCGAAGGCCGACGACACTACGTCGATGACCACTTGTTCGGTGAGCGCCGAAGAGTCGACGATCATCGCGTTCTGGCCACCGGTTTCGGCGATCAGCGGGATCGGGCGGCCCTGGGCATCCAGGCGGCCGGCGATGTTGCGTTGCAGCAGGCGCGCAACTTCGGTGGAACCGGTGAACATCACGCCTTTGACCCGGTCATCACCGACCAGACGGGCGCCGACGGTTTCACCGCGGCCTGGCAGCAGTTGCACCACGCCTTCCGGAATACCGGCTTCGAGCAGCAGGCGCACGGCCTGGGCTGCAACCAGCGGCGTTTGTTCGGCCGGCTTGGCCAGCACCGGGTTGCCAGCGGCAAGCGCAGCGGCAACCTGGCCGCTGAAGATCGCCAGCGGGAAGTTCCATGGGCTGATGCATACCACCGGACCCAGTGGGCGGTGGGCGTCATTGCTGAAATCGTTACGTGCCTGCACGGCGTAGTAGCGCAGGAAGTCGACTGCTTCACGCACTTCGGCAATGGCGTTGGCGAAGGTCTTGCCGGCTTCACGGGCAAGCAGGCCCATCAGCGGCTGGATCTCGGCTTCCATTAGGTCGGCGGCACGTTCCAGGATCGCCGCGCGTTCGGCTGGCGGGGTGGCCTGCCAGATCGGCGCGGCATTGAGGGCGCACTGGATGGCGTTGTCGACGTCGGTAACGGTGGCTTCCTGAACATGACCGACCACATCGCGCAGATCGGACGGGTTCAATACCGGTGCCGCTGCCTCATTACTCGAAGCGCAACCGAGCATCGGCGCGGCTTTCCAGTCATTGTGGGCAGTGGCCAGCAGGGCGCAGGACAGCGAAGCCAGGCGGTGTTCGTTGGCCAGGTCGATACCGGCGGAGTTGGCCCGCTCGGCGCCATACAGGTCGCGCGGCAGCGGAATGCGTGGGTGCGGCAGGCCGAAGTTGCCTTCCTGGGTGGCCATCTGCTCGATGGTGGCGACCGGGTCGGCGACCAGTTCCTGGATCGAGATCGACTGGTCGGCAATACGGTTGACGAACGAGGTGTTGGCGCCGTTTTCCAGCAGGCGGCGAACCAGGTAGGCCAGCAGGGTTTCATGGGTGCCGACTGGTGCGTACACGCGGCACGGACGGTTCAGCTTGCCATCGGCGACCTTGCCGACAACCTGTTCGTACAGCGGCTCGCCCATGCCGTGCAGGCACTGGAACTCGTACTGGCCCGGGTAATAGTTCTGACCCGCAATGTGGTAGATGGCCGACAGGGTGTGAGCGTTGTGGGTGGCGAACTGCGGGTAGATGACTTCTGGCACCGACAGCAGTTTGCGTGCGCAAGCAATGTAGGAAACGTCGGTGTACACCTTGCGGGTGTAGACCGGGTAGCCTTCCAGGCCTTCGACCTGGGCGCGCTTGATCTCGCTGTCCCAGTAGGCGCCTTTTACCAGGCGGATCATCAGGCGATGGCGGCTGCGGCGGGCCAGGTCGATGACGTAGTCGATTACATACGGGCAGCGCTTCTGGTACGCCTGGATAACGAAACCGATACCGTTCCAGCCGGTCAGTTGCGGCTCGAAGCACAGGCGCTCGAGCAGGTCCAGCGACAGCTCCAGGCGGTCGGCTTCTTCGGCGTCGATGTTCAGGCCGATGTCGTATTGCTTGGCCAGCAGGGTCAGCGACAGCAGGCGCGGGTACAGCTCTTCCATGACGCGCTCGTACTGGGCGCGGCTGTAGCGTGGGTGCAGGGCCGAGAGCTTGATCGAGATGCCCGGGCCTTCATAGATGCCGCGGCCGTGGGAGGCCTTGCCGATCGAGTGGATGGCCTGCTCGTAGGACGCCAGGTACTTCTGTGCGTCATGTTCGGTCAGAGCGGCTTCACCGAGCATGTCGTAGGAGTAACGGAAGCCTTTGGCTTCGAACTTGCTGGCGTTGGCCAGGGCCTCGGCGATGGTTTCGCCGGTCACGAACTGCTCGCCCATCAGGCGCATGGCCATGTCGACGCCCTTGCGGATCATCGGCTCGCCGCTCTTGCCGATGATGCGGCTGAGCGAAGAGGTGAGGCCGGATTCATTGTGGGTCGAGACCAGCTTGCCGGTCAGCAGCAGGCCCCAGGTGGCAGCGTTGACGAACAGCGACGGGCTGTTGCCCAGGTGCGGCTGCCAGTTGCCGGTACTGATCTTGTCGCGGATCAGGGCGTCGCGAGTGCCTTTATCGGGGATGCGCAGCAGCGCTTCGGCCAGACACATCAGCGCCACGCCTTCTTGGGACGACAGGGAAAATTCCTGCAGCAGGCCCTGAACAATGCCGGCACGGCCGCCAGCGCTCTTCTGGTTACGCAGTTTTTCGGCGATGCCGGCGGCCAGCTTGTTGGTGGCTTCGGCCATGGCGGCCGGCAGGCGTGCCTGCTCCAGCAGCATCGGCACCACTTCCGGCTCGGGGCGGCGGTAGGCGGCGGTGATGGCCGAGCGCAGTACCGATTGCGGCAGGATGCTCTCGGCGAACTCGAGGAAGCACTGGTGGGCGTGGTCGGCCTGGACTTCGCCGGCATCGTCGGCATGAATGCCTGGCTGACCGTTGAGTTCGGTCAGGGTGGCGCCACCCTCGAGCTTCTCCAGGTAATTGAAGATCGCTTGCTTGATCAACCAGTGCGGCGTGCGGTCGATGGACGTCGCAGCTGCTTTGAGTCGCTCACGGGTAGGGTCGTCGAGTTTGACCCCAAGGGTGGTCGTCGCCATTTCTTATCCTCATTATTGCCACAGGTTGTGGCTTAAGCTGGCGCCAAGATTATCCGTGCGCGAATTTGGGTGCAACCTAGTGCAACCCAAAATATGTAGGAAATAAGTGCTACTCGTCCGGAGGGTAAAACCACACAGCAAAAATGGCTGTTTGTGGTGCGTTTTCTTCTGATAACGGTGGTTCTTGCTCCGAAAGGGAGCAAAAAACGGCTGTTACGCAAAAAATCCGACGAGGTGCAACTTGAAAGTAAAAACAGGTTGCACCCTCTTTGCGTTGTTGCATAGGATTCGCGGCCTGGGTGCAACCTCCTCTGAGGCTGTCGCTACATAAAAACAAACGCCAGGGCGCAACAATGAGTGTAAGCAATCCAACCTTGATCACGTTCGTGATCTACATCGCGGCAATGGTGCTGATCGGCTTCATGGCCTATCGCTCTACCAACAACCTTTCTGATTACATTCTTGGCGGTCGCAGCCTCGGCAGCGTGGTCACCGCGCTTTCGGCCGGTGCGTCGGACATGAGTGGCTGGCTGTTGATGGGCCTGCCGGGCGCTATCTACATGTCGGGTCTGTCGGAAAGCTGGATCGCCATCGGCCTGATCGTCGGTGCCTACCTGAACTGGCTGTTCGTCGCCGGCCGCCTGCGCGTGCAGACCGAGCACAACGGTGATGCACTGACCCTGCCGGATTACTTCTCCAGCCGTTTCGAAGACAACAGCGGGTTGCTGCGGATCATCTCCGCGGTGGTAATCCTGGTGTTCTTCACCATCTATTGCGCCTCCGGCATCGTTGCCGGCGCCCGTCTGTTCGAAAGTACCTTCGGCATGTCCTACGAGACAGCGCTGTGGGCTGGCGCAGCGGCGACCATTGCCTACACCTTTGTTGGTGGCTTCCTGGCGGTGAGCTGGACCGATACCGTCCAGGCCACACTGATGATCTTCGCCCTGATCCTGACTCCGGTGATCGTGCTGATCGCAACCGGTGGCTTTGACACGACTTTTGCCGCCATCGAGCTGAAGGATGCGGGCAACTTCGACATGCTCAAGGGCACTACCTTCATCGGCATTATCTCGCTGATGGGCTGGGGTCTGGGCTACTTCGGCCAGCCGCATATCCTGGCGCGCTTCATGGCCGCTGACTCGGTCAAGTCGATCGCTAAAGCCCGTCGCATCTCCATGACCTGGATGATCCTCTGCCTGGTGGGTACCTGCGCCGTTGGTTTCTTCGGTATCGCCTACTTCTCGGCGCATCCTGAAGTGGCCGGTCCGGTTACCGAGAACCACGAGCGTGTGTTCATCGAGCTGGCCAAGATCCTCTTCAACCCTTGGATTGCCGGTGTTCTGCTGTCGGCCATCCTGGCGGCGGTCATGAGTACCCTGAGCTGCCAGCTGCTGGTGTGCTCCAGCGCCCTGACCGAAGACTTCTACAAGACCTTCCTGCGCAAGGGTGCCTCGCAGCTGGAGCTGGTCTGGGTCGGTCGCGCCATGGTGCTGCTGGTGGCCGTGGTTGCCATCCTCATCGCTTCCAACCCTGAGAACCGCGTACTGGGCCTGGTCAGCTACGCCTGGGCAGGCTTCGGTGCCGCCTTCGGTCCGGTGGTGCTGATCTCGGTCCTGTGGAAAGGCATGACCCGTGACGGCGCACTGGCCGGTATCCTGGTGGGTGCGATCACCGTTGTGGTGTGGAAGCACTTCTCCATCTGGGGTCTGTACGAGATCATCCCGGGCTTCATTCTCGGCGCCCTGGCGATCTACTTCGTCAGCCGGGCCGGCAACCCGTCGAAAGGCATGGTGTCGCGCTTCGAAGCTGCCGACGAGGCGTTCAAGGCCGGTCGCTGATCGGCTGCTGAGCTTCGCCTGACAACGGCCCGGCCTCGCAAGAGCCCGGGTCGTTGTCGTTTTGGCGGCCCGTGCCTGACGCCGCCCGCATGACAAGGTAAACTGCGCGGTCTTGCAGGAGTTGCCATGAACTATCGTCACGCCTTCCACGCCGGCAACCACGCCGACGTCTTCAAACACCTTGTGCTGACCCGCCTCATCGCTTTGATGTCGCGCAAGGAACAGCCGTTTGCCTACCTCGATACCCACGCAGGCCTCGGGCTTTATGACCTGCAGGGCGACCAGGCGACGCGTACCGGCGAGTGGCTGGAAGGTATCGGCCGTCTCTGGGGGCGCGATGACCTGCCGGAGGTAACCGCAGATTACCTGCGCATCCTGCGCAAGATGAACCCTGACGGCGAGCTGCGCTACTACCCGGGTTCCCCGGAGCTGGTCCGGCGCCTGGCCCGCCAGCAGGACCGTGTGCTGCTCAACGAGAAGCACCCCGAAGACGGCCGCCTGCTCAAGGACAACATGAAGAAGGACCCGCGCGTCGCCGTGCACCTGGGCGAGGGCTGGCATGTGCCGCGGGCCTTGCTGCCAGTGCAGGAAAAGCGTGCAGTGATGCTGATCGACCCGCCGTTCGAGCAGGCCGACGAGCTCAAGCGCTGCACCCAGGCGATGAAAGAGACCATCAGTCGCATGCGCCAGACCGTCGCAGCCATCTGGTACCCGATCAAGGATCAGCGCCAGCTGGTGCGTTTCTACCAGGACCTGACCAGCACCGGTGCGCCGAAGCTGCTGCGGATCGAGCTCTATGTGCATCCGCAGGACAGCCCGCAGGGCCTTAACGGTTCTGGCCTGGCAATTGCCAACCCGCCATGGGGCCTGGAAGAGGAGCTGCGTGCACTGCTGCCGTGGCTGGCTCAGGTGCTGGCGCAGACCCAGGGTAGCTGGCGGATGGATTGGTTGATCGCCGAATAACCGCTGTAGGAGCGGGCTTGCCCCGCGATGCGGTATGTCTGAATGTATGCAATCGCGGGGCAAGCCCGCTCCTACGCTTTGCGTTATAATCCCGCGCTTTGGCTGCCGCCCGCCCCAACGGCCCGCGCGCATATTTACAGATTGAAGAGGCTAGACCCTTGGCATTGACGATTCTTGGCCTGTCCGGCGCCCTTAGTCATGACCCTTCCGCGGCCCTGTACATCGACGGCAAGCTGATTGCCGCCGCTGAAGAAGAGCGCTTCGTGCGCGATAAACATGCAAAGAACCGCATGCCCTACGAATCGGCGAAGTTCTGCCTGGAACAGGCCGGTATCAAACCGTCCGACGTTGACGTGGTAGCGATCCCGTTCGCCCCGATCAGCCTGTTCGGCAAGGCACGCTGGCACTACGCCAAGCGTTATTGGTATGCCCCGGACCGCGCTCTTGACGCGATCCTGATGGGCAATCGTCGCTACAAGCGCTACCGCAAGAAGATCGTCTGGTGCCTGGAGCAGCTGGGCTTCGACCCGAAAAAGGTCAAGATCGAGCCGGTCGAGCACCACCTGGCTCACGCCTCCAGCGCCTACCACTGCTCCGGCTTCAAGGAGAAGACCGCGATCCTCGGTATCGACGGTAAAGGCGAATACGCCACGACCTTCTTCGGCTACGGCGAAAACGGCAAGATCCACAAGATCAAGGAATTCTTCGATCCGGACTCGCTGGGCGGCCTGTATGGCGCGATCACCGAGTTCCTCGGCTTCGAAATGCTCGATGGCGAGTTCAAGGTCATGGGCATGGCGCCTTATGGCGATGCCAGCAAGTACGATTTCTCGCGCCTGGCCTCGTTCGAGAACGGCGAGCTGGTGATCAACACCGACTACGCCAACGTCATCGGCCTGCGTCGTTATAAAGAGAAGGGCAAAGGCTTCTACTTCTCGCCGAAGCTGATCGAGTGGCTGGGCCCGAAACGCGAAGGCGACATCGCCGACGAGCCGTACATTCACTACGCCGCGAGCATGCAGGCGCTGTTCGAGAAGCTCGCCCTGCAGATGATCGACCACTACCTGGGCGACATCCTCAAGGAGACTGGCAAGCTGGCCTTCGCCGGCGGTTGCGCGTTGAACGTCAAGCTCAACCAGAAGATCATTGCCCGTCCTGACCTCAAGGAGCTGTTCGTCCAGCCGGCTTCCGGCGACGCCGGTACTGCGGTCGGTGCTGCTGCCTATGTGTCTCACGCCCGTGGTGTGCCGGTCGAGAAGATGGAACACGTCTACCTCGGCCCTGCGTACTCCAACGAAGACGTGATCGCCGCCTGTGCCCGTCACCCGAGCCAGCCGAAATGGCGCAAGCTGGAGAACATGCCCGAGCAGATCGCCAAGATCATGGTCGACGGCAACCCGGTGGCCTGGTTCCAGGGCCGTATGGAGTTCGGTCCGCGCGCCCTCGGCGGTCGCTCGATCATCGGTTGCCCAAGTGTGGAAGGCGTTGCCGACCGCATCAACCACCAGATCAAGTTCCGCGAGCGCTGGAGGCCTTTCTGCCCGTCGATGCTCGACACCGTTGCCCCGCAGATGATCAAGATCGATCACCCGGCGCCGTTCATGACCTTCACCTTCGAAGTGGCCGAAGAGTGGAAGACCCGCGTGCCGGAAGTCGTCCACGAAGACGGCACCTCGCGGGCCCAGGTGCTCAAGCGCGAGTACAACCCGCGCTACTACGACATGATGAAGGCGCTGGAGACTCTGACCGGCAACGGCGTGTCGCTGAACACCTCGCTCAACCGTCGTGGCGAGCCGATGATCTGCTCGCCGACCGATGCGCTGAACATGTTCTTCGGCTCGGACCTGCAGTACCTGATCATGGAAGACATCCTGGTGGTCAAGGACGGCGCGGACACTTATGACGTCCAGGGCTGAAAAACGCGTCCTGCAGTTCTGTCATGGCTATGACGGTCCGTTTCTGGACTGCGCGCGCCAGTACGCCAGCCTGTTCGACGGCAGCGGCTACAAGGTCACCACGGTGTTCCTGACTGGCGCAGCCGACCCTCAGGTAGCGGCCGGCTGCGCCTCGGACGAAGTGATCTTCCTCGAGTTCAGCTCCAAGGCCATCCGTGGCCTGAAGCTGGGGGCGATCCGCGCATTGCGGCGGATCGTCGCCAGTCGCCAGTTCAGCTTCTGCATCGCGCACCGCTTCAAGCCGATCTATATCGCCTTGCTCGGCAGCCGCTTGCCGGTGATCGGCGTGCACCACGCCTTTGGTGACTACCTGCGTGGTAGCCGCCAGCTGTTTGCCAACCTGTTCAGCAAGCGCCTGAGCCTGCTCGGTGTTTCTGATGCGGTGCGCGACGACATGCGCAAGTGCCTGCCCAAGTGGCCGCTCGAGCGTATCCAGACTCTCTACAACCGCATCGACATCGAGGCGCTGCAGTCCAGCCAGGTACCTGCCGCGCAGGCGCGCGAGGCGTTGGGCCTGGATCAGCAGGCATGGATTGTCGGCAACGTCGGCCGCCTGCATCCGGACAAGGACCAGGCCACCTTGCTGCGTGGTTTTGCCCAGGCCCTGCCGCAACTGCCGGCCGGTGCTCGGCTGGCAATCCTCGGCAAAGGCCGTCTTGAGCAAGCGCTCAAGGCTCAGGCCGCCGAACTGGGAATTGCCGCGCAAGTGGATTTTCTCGGTCAGGTACCTGACGCCCGTCGTTACTTCCGTGCCTTCGACGCCTTCGCCTTGAGCTCCGACCACGAGCCGTTCGGCATGGTCCTGCTCGAAGCCATGGTCGCCGGTGTGCCGCTGCTGGCCACGGCTTGTGGCGGCGCGGTCGAGGTGGTCGAAGGTGTTGGCATCCTGTTCCCGCTGGGCGACGCCGAGCGCCTGGGGCAAGGCTTGCAGCACCTGGCCGCGCTGGACGAAGGGCAGCGCCAGGAATGTGCCGGGCGCATGCTCGAACGCCTGCGTGAGCGTTTCTCCGATGCCGCGGTGCGCGACGCCTTCTGGCAACTGCCGCACGTTCGTGCACTGACGGCGGAGGCCTGATGCTCAACCATATTCAAGGCTGGCGTGAGCGCGGCTGGACGCAGATCGATGCGCCTGCCTACGCCCAAGCCTGGGAAAAATTTGGTGGCAGTGTCGCCACTCATCCGCTGGTGGTGGAGCAACTGGCTGACCTGGCGCAGATTCCGGTGCGTTACCTGGGCTGGGAGCGCGACGGCGAGCTCAAGGCCGCGATTCCTACCTGGGGCCGCTACCTGGCGCTGTCCAAGGATGTGCTCAAGCGTCAGGGTAAAAAAGGCCTGTATGACCTGGGCAACGCCGAGCTGATCCTGCCTGCCGCCGCCGATGCCCAGGCGCCGCTGCGGCACGCCGGGCGCTATCTGTCCGAGCTCAATCAGGGTCGTTTTGCCCATCTCAAGCCGCAGACCGAAGCGCTGGCCATGGCGCGTATGCCGGAAGACCTGTCGAAGAAGTTTCGTTACAACCAGCGCCGCGAACTGCGTTTGCTGGAAGAGGCGGGCGGTCAGGTACGGCCGGTCACGGATTTCTCCAGTGCTGAACTTGCCGCAATCTACTGCGACCTGTTCCAGCGCCGGTGGGAGTTCCCGGCTACCGGTGCCGAACGCATGGCCGAGGTGATCGAGCGCCTGCGTGAGCTGTTGATCGGGTCGGTGCTGTTTCTTGACGATGCACCAATTGCCATCCAGTTGGTCTATCGGGTCGAAGCGTCGGAGTGGATCAGCGTTGAATACATCAACGGTGGTGTCGACCCGCAAACCAAGGCATTCAGCCCTGGCAGCGTACTGAGCTTCCTCAATACCCAGGCTGCCTGGGAAGACGCCCGTGCGCGCAACAAACCCCTGCGTTTCTCCTTCGGCCGTGCCGATCGCGAGTACAAGGACCGTTGGTGCAATCCCGTGCCGGTGTTTCAGGTGTGAGTCGCAAGCAGCAGTTGCTCAAGCGCCACCGGCGCAACAAGCGCCTGGGGCTGCTGGTCGGCCTGCTGGTACTGCTCGCCCTGGGCATTTTCGTTCAGTGGTGGCTGCCGCTGCTGTTGTTGCCGCTGCTGTGGGTAGCCCACGAGGCATGGTTTGCCGATCACCTGTTCTACTCTCCGGCCGAGGACTATCAATATCAGTTCCCGCCAGATTGCGTGGCGCATTCGGCCGAGCTGGTCGATGGCCTTGTGCACCTGCAGTCGCCGCTGCAACTGGGCGGTGACGAAACGCTAATCCTGCAGGTGCGCCTGAAGGGTAGCTGGCTGGGGCGTTTCCTCGATCCTGCGGTAAGCCTGGGAAGTGAAGACGTTCAGACTTTCGAGCGGGGCGTAAACGGCCTTCGTTACCTGAACCTTACCGGGCTTGCCGAACCGCTTACGGCTGGGCGCCTGCGCCTGCGTGGGCGCTACTGTCGACTGATGGGTGAGGCGCAGCTGTGGGTTGCACCTTGCGCTGACCTGCGCCAGCGCCGGGTGATGGTGATCGCACCCCATGCCGACGATGCCGAACTCGCGGCGTTTGGCCTCTACAGCCAGGCTGAGGAAACCTGGGTGGTGACCTTGACTGCCGGCGAAATCGAAGCCGAACACTATCAGCAAATGGGTCTGGAAAAGTCCGAAGCTGCGCGCCTTAAGGGCCGTTTGCGGGCCTGGGACAGCATCGCCGTGCCGCGCTGGGCAGGTGTCCCGGAGTCGCGTTGTGTGCAGCTTGGGTACTTCTGCCTGCAGCTCCCGGCCATGCAGGCCGCGCCTGCAGAGCCAATGGCTTCGCGAGAAGCCGGGCTTGTCGATACCCGCCTGTTCCGCCAGTTCAACCCGCTGTCCCTGCCGGGTGACCAGGACGGCGCGCCGACCTGGAACAACCTGCTGGCCGATTTGCGTGCACTGTTGCTCAAGGCCCGGCCGCAGGTGCTGGTGATGCCGCACCCGACCCTCGATCCGCACCCGGACCACATCTGCGCCCAGGCTGCTGTGCTTGAGGCGCTGCAGGGCCTGGAATGGCAGCCTGAAACCCTGCTGTGTTATGCCAACCATTTGCACGACAACGACCGCTGGCCCATGGGCGATAGCGGTGCGGGTATTGCCTTGCCGCCGCAACTCGAAGCGACCCAGGCCTGGACGCCCTATAGCCTGGTGCTGGGCCTGCCAGCCCAATGCGACAAGGCCATGGCCTTGGGCATGATGCATGACCTGCAGCCGCCTGCACCGTTCAAACGCCGCCTGCGCCGCCTGTTGCAACGCTGGCTGGCCGGGCGTCGGCCTTCGCCTTATGGCGAGAACGAGTTTTTCCGCAAGGCTGTGCGTCGACATGAACTGTTCTGGCGTCGTGACCTCTGATCATGACGCTGCAAGATTGAAAGCTGTGGCCCGAGCGCCGCAAGGAAAACGATGAAAGTTCTATTTCTGGTGCAGAAAGAACAACGGGCGATCCTCGATCGTTTGTATGACGGCGTTGCCGCGCATTGCGACTGCGACCTGCGCTGGCTGAGCAGCGACGACCAACGCAATCTGCGCAGTTATTTCCGTCGCGAGATCGACGTCGACAAGTACGACAGGATCGTGTTCTTCCTGCGTTTCAAGCAAGAGATTCGCCAGGTCGGTTTCATTCGCACGGTGCCCAACCTGGTCATCCTCGAACATGATGCCTACCAGAACTACATCCCGTGCAAGTACACCGGCAAGTTCAGTGCCCATTACCGCCAGTTGCCCTGGGCGCGGGTGATCAGCTCGGGTTACATGGTCAGTGAACGCCTGCGCCAGGAAGGCTTCGATGCCGAGTTCGTGCCCAAGGGCTACGATCAGCAGTTGCTGGCTGACCAGGGGCGCGAGCGGGATATCGAACTGGCCTTCGTCGGCAGCACCAACAGTGTTGCCTACAGCGGCCGCAAGGCCCTGCTCGATGAGTTGGCACAAGTGGAAAACCTGCTGGTGACACGCACCAATTCGGGCGAAGAATATTGCGACACGCTCAACCGCATCCGTTTCTTTGTAAGCGCCGATGTCGGCATGGGCGAGTACATGATCAAGAATTTCGAGGCGATGGCCTGTGGCTGCGTTTTGCTGGCTTATGACCAGGGTGAAGCGGAAAACCGCGCCCTGGGCTTGAAAGACATGCATAACGTGGTGCTGTATGACAGCATTGCCGCGTTGCAAGAGAAGCTGAAAGTGTTGCGTGGCGACCCTGCACTGGTCGAGCGTATCGGCAACAACGGTCGTGAGCTGGCCGTCTCGCAATTCAGCTTCGCTCAGGTAGGTCGTAGCATCGTGGAAAAAATGCAGCCACCTCTTCGTCCCCGTCCAGCCCTGTCCGGCTGGCAACGCTTGCGTTTGAGACTGGGCATATGAGCCGGCTGTCCTGGAACCAGGGAAGTAGTCTCAGAACATCTGAATACAGTTTATGGGGAGGGGATCCGGTGCGATTCAGTGATGAAAGCGATGTGACCCTGGTGGTCACAAGTTGTGGGCGTTTCGATTTGCTCAAGCTCACGCTGGAGAGCTTCGATCGGTACAATACCGCGCCTATTCGTGAAGTGTTCATCACCGAAGACTCCGGAGAAGACGCCGTTCATCAGGCCATTCCGGAGCATTGGAAGCCTCACTGCACGGTGTTCGTCAACCGGCCGAAACTGGGGCAGTTGGCGTCGATCGATCTGGCCTACAGCCATGTCAAGACACCCTACATCTTTCATTGCGAGGATGACTGGGAGTTCTATCGTCCTGGGTTTGTCGAGGACTCGCGCAGCATTCTCGAGGTCAGTCCGCAACTGCTCCAGGTCTGGCTGCGCAGCTATGCCCATGATCTGAAGATACACAGTCCCTATATCCATCCTGGCGAGCGTCAGGTCATAGCGGGGGTTGCGTGCTATCCATTGCTGTCGAGCAAGCCTGAGTGGCAAAGCTTCTCGTTGAATCCCGGGCTGCGTCGGCTTGACGATTATCAGCGCTGTGCACCGTTTGCCGCCTATGCTGGTGAAAAGGCGCTGTCAAAACGGTACGCCGAGTTGAACCTCACTGCGGTGAGACTGGAGGGCGATGCTGTGCTGCACACCGGGTTTGGCTTGCACGTCAGTCTGCCCGAGGAGCGCCGGCGCAAAGACCGTCGCCGTCAGCGTGACCGAGTCAAGCTGGTTGTGATCCTGGTGGTTGGGATGGTAATGGGGGCCGCTGTTGGTTTCCTTGTGCATTGATTTAGCTTTCGTGTCCATCATCCGGCCCGATGTAGGGGGTGCTACCCCGTGAATATCGTCAACATCATGTGGGCAGGCGGCGCACCATACGTATCCGTGCACAAGGTGCATCAGCAGATCCTTTCCCAGGCTGACGCGGAAGTTTCGGTCTGTACCTGGCTGCTGCAAGGTCAGGGCTCTTGCTGTGAAGGTGGGGAAACCCGCGAATGGCAGCTTTCTCAACGATTGCTCAAGGGGCGGCATTTCTGGAAGCTTTTGCAGCCATGGATGCGTAGGCGCTTTCGTGAGGCGCTGAAGCTGGGCAACACTCAAGTGGTGTTGCTTGACGGCCTGGGAGTTTCTCGCCTGGTGCTGCCTGTTTTGCGCCAGCTGCCTGATGTGCGTGCGGCCATTATTTTTCATGGCAAGACCCGCTTGCACGCGGGTGACGTGGCCTTGTTGAAAAGTCTGCGGCCTTCTCAGGTGACGCTCGTGGCAGTCTCGCAGACTTTGGCCAAGGCCTTGGAGCAGGATCTTGGCATTCCGGTTCAAGTGCTGCGCTCTGCGCTTGAACCTACTGGTTTTCGTCAGGCTTTGCTGGGGCGTGAAGCGGCACGAAAGGCACTTGGCGTGCAGTTGGAGAGCGCGCCCGTACTGGGTGCGGTAGGTCGCCTGGTAGACAGCAAGGGATTCGATTACTTGCTGGATGCCTTTGCGCTAGCCCGTCAACAACGACCTGATCTGCGCCTGGTGATACTGGGAGAAGGCAACCAGAGATCGCTACTCGAAACACGCATCAAGAACCTTGGGCTGGATGGTGTGGTTTCGTTGCACGGGCATTGCAATGGCATTGCTCGCCTTTACCGGGCTTTCGACTGGGTTCTGATTCCTTCGCGATCGGAAGGCCTGGGGCTGGTTCTGCAGGAAGCGGTGATGGCTGACGTGCCGGTTCTGTGTAGTAACCTGACGGTGTTTCGTGAGCAGTTGGGCGATGCCGGGTTCTATGTCCCCGAGGGTGATGTGGCGGCCTGGGGTCAGGCAATTGTCGAAAGTGTCAATCGCAATGCCGGGCAGGTAGCCCTGGCACAGTATGAGGCGCTGGCGCCAGAACAGGCCTGGCACCGCTTCAGTCAGACTTCAGGCCGGCTGTTGAGTCAGTCCTGAAGCGCTCAATCCAGCAGCGCCCGCTCGAGTTCGGCCAGGGGGAATTGATCTTCGAGCCGCTCGCGGGCGATGTACCTGGCAAAATGTTGCACGTTTCGTCTGATCATGCGCTTGCTCAACGGCGCCCGCATGAAGCGCATGTCGGCGACATCGATCAATCCCATCTGCTGTTGCGGCGTAACGACAACATTGCCCAGGTGTAATGAGCGAAAGTAGATACCTGACTTATGCAGCCTGCGCACCAGAGCAACCAGTTCCGGCAAGCGTTCCTGCCAGTCGAAGCCTGGCTTGCGGGAGAGCTGGCTCAGGGTTTCTCCAGGCAGTGGTTGATACAGGACCGCAGTCATCCCGGGCTTATCCAGCTTGAAGTACTTCAGTACTGTCAGGGTTGGAATTCCCTTTTTCTCCAGCTGTATCGCATTGTCGATGAAGCGTTGGGAGTAAGGGCGCAGCAAGGCAGATGAAATCAAGCGTTTACGTCTGAAGAGCTTGAGGATCTTGCCATCATTTAGCAGGTACACTTTGGCGCCGTAGCTGTCGGCTTCCAGAATCCTGGCGCCAAGTGTCAGCTGGTTGAAGTCGACCTGGGGTAACCGGAAACATTGCATGGGTAGGGGCCTTGTCAACGGGCAAGCAAAAGGACCGGCCATAATGCCGAAAAGTTTGAAGATGCACCATGCCGGTGTTGTTCGATCGATGGGGATACGCATGATGTACGCAAGGCGCTGGGCACAGTCCTGGCTAGCGATTGGTTTTCTGTGGTTTCTGGTGGCGATTGCCCTGGCACCGAGCAACAAGATCTACCAGCAAGGCCTGGTGGCTTTTGTCTGGTTGCCGACCCTTTTGCTGCTCTGGTCGGCACGCGGTGCGTTGGTCGAGGGCTGGAGTGCACAGCGTGCGCTTTGGCTGTCAGTGCTGCTGCTCCTCGGTTGGTCAGCGTTGAGCCTGGTCTGGAGCGGCACCGAAGATGTCGGGCGTGAACTCAAGCGCCTTTTGTACATTGCTGTGTTCTTGCTGTTTTTTCCGCTGCTGGCCACTGCAGGCGTACCACGCCTGATCCGCCTCCTGCAGTTGGGTGGAGTCGGCTTGGCCATAGCCTCACTGTACTCCATCATCCAGTTTTATGGCGTCCAGGGGTTTCCCTGGATTTTTCGACTTTATGGTGTTGGCGAGTTGTCCCACCCGATTCTGGGTGCATATGTCATCGGCGCCGCCCTGGTCTGGATGATTCATTGGCCACCGCAAGAGCGCTGGTTCCAAGTCATCTGGGCGCTGTCCTTGTTGTGCCTGGGGGCGTTCTTGGCCTTGTCCCAGAGTCGCGGTGCCGCTCTGGGGGTATTCGTTGCCCTGGTCGCCATGCCCATATGGTGTCGGAATCGAAGAAGCTACCTGATTGCTGCCACGACCATCGCTATTGCCGTACTGGGGGTGGTCATGATGTATGCACTGATTGTCGAGCGAGGTTCGTCCTACAGGCTTGAAATTCTCCAGGCCAGCCTGCAGATGATTACCCTGCATCCCTGGATTGGCTTGGGGCTTGGTACTTTCTATACCATCTCGGCGGTTGGGGAGCAGTTTGACCACACGCATAATATGTTCACCCACATCGGCGTCGAACTGGGTATTCCGGGCATGTTGCTCTGGCTGGGTATTTGGCTGTGTGTGTTGCGTGAAGGCTGGCGTGCGCGTGCGACGGACTTTGGCAAGGGTTTGATGGGGTTATGGCTTTTTTCTTCCTTGGCCATGCAATTCGATGCCGCCAGCCTCACCGGCACCCCGCGTGCCGAGTGGTTTATCAGTTGGCTGCCGGTCGGTCTGGCCACTGTCTTGGTCTGGGTGCGTGCCCGGGCTCCAGGCTGTGATAAAATTTCCGGTTCTATCTGAACAGCGAGCTCGACGATGGCCGAAACACCGCGAGAGGCGGAGCAGAGCTCCAGCCTGAAAATCTACTTCCGGCTGCTGAGCTATGTGAAGCCGTACATCGGCATTTTTTTGCTGAGTATCCTCGGCTTTGTGATTTTTGCCTCGACCCAGCCAATGCTGGCCGGGATTCTCAAGTACTTCGTCGATGGCTTGAGCAACCCCCAGGCGGTGTTGTTCCCCAGCGTTCCTTACCTCAAGGACTTGCAGCTGCTGCAGGCCGTGCCATTGCTGATCGTGCTGATCGCAGCCTGGCAGGGCCTGGGTTCGTTCCTGGGCAACTATTTCCTGGCCAAGGTCTCCCTGGGCCTGGTGCATGACCTGCGGGTCGAGTTGTTCAACAAGCTGCTGGTGTTGCCCAACCGCTATTTCGATAACCACAACTCCGGCCACCTGATTTCACGCATCACCTTCAACGTGACCATGGTCACCGGCGCTGCGACCGATGCGATCAAGGTCGTGATCCGTGAAGGCCTGACCGTGGTGTTCCTGTTCGTCTATCTGCTGTGGATGAACTGGAAACTGACCCTGGTGATGCTGGCGATCCTGCCGGTGATTGCCCTGATGGTTGGCACCGCGAGCAAGAAGTTCCGCAAGCAGAGCAAGAAGATCCAGGTGGCCATGGGCGATGTCACCCACGTTGCCTCGGAAACCATCCAGGGCTACCGGGTAGTGCGCAGCTTTGGTGGCGAAAGCTACGAGCAGCAACGTTTTGCCAATGCCAGCCAGAGCAACACCGACAAGCAGCTGCGCATGACCAAGACTGGCGCGGTGTATACGCCGATGCTGCAACTGGTGATCTACACCGCCATGGCTACATTGATGTTCCTGGTGCTGTTCCTGCGCGGTGATGCCACTGCCGGTGATCTGGTGGCCTACATCACCGCGGCGGGCTTGCTGCCCAAGCCTATCCGCCAGCTGTCCGAAGTCAGCTCGACCATCCAGAAAGGCCTGGCCGGTGCCGAGAGCATCTTTGAGCAACTGGACGAGGCGCCAGAAGTCGATAGCGGCACTGTCGAGCTGGACCGCGTTGTTGGTCGTCTTGAAGTGCGCAACCTGAACTTCACCTATCCGGGGACTGATCGTCAGGTCCTCACCGACATCAGCTTTACCGCCGAACCTGGTCAGATGATCGCCCTGGTGGGGCGTTCAGGCAGTGGCAAATCGACCCTGGCGGGGTTGATTCCGCGCTTCTATCACCATGATCAGGGGCAGATTCTGCTCGATGGTGTGGAGATCGAGAACTACCGCCTGCGCAACCTGCGCAAGCACGTCGCTCAGGTGACCCAGCATGTGACCCTGTTCAACGACACCGTGGCCAACAACATCGCCTATGGCGATCTGGCCGGGGCGCCGCGGGACGAGATCGAAGCCGCTGCTGCCGATGCTTATGCCAAGGAGTTCGTCGAGCAACTGCCCAAGGGCTTCGACACTCAGGTCGGCGAGAACGGCGTGCTGCTCTCCGGTGGCCAGCGCCAGCGTCTGGCGATTGCCCGGGCGTTGCTCAAGAATGCGCCGTTGCTGATTCTCGACGAAGCCACTTCGGCCCTCGACACCGAATCCGAGCGGCACATCCAGGCAGCCCTGGATCACGTCATGCAGGGACGCACCACCCTGGTGATCGCCCACCGGCTGTCGACCATCGAAAAAGCCGACATGATCCTGGTCATGGACCAGGGCAAGCTGGTCGAGCGTGGTACCCATACCGAGTTGCTGGCTGCCAATGGCTATTATGCCCGGCTGCACGCCATGGGCCTGGATGAGCCGGCCAAGGCCGACATCACCTGAGTTGCTCGCGCCGGGGCCTGTTGTGCCCCGGCTGCCTTTCCCTGGAGCGCTTGGCAACAAGGCGGTAAACAAGCCTTCGCTTTGCCTGTGCTAATATCCTGCCCCTGTTAATTATTTTGTATATGGGTTGCCCATGAAGTTGTCCATGCCGCGTTTCGATCAAGCCCCGGTACTGGTGGTGGGCGATGTCATGCTCGACCGCTACTGGCATGGCGGTACCTCACGGATCTCGCCTGAAGCACCGGTACCGGTGGTCAAGGTCGAACAGATCGAGGACCGTCCCGGTGGTGCGGCCAACGTTGCCTTGAACATTGCAGCCCTGGGGGCTCCGGCGGCGCTGGTCGGCGTGACCGGCCAGGACGAGGCTGCCGACAGCCTCGCCAATAGTCTGCTGGCTGCTGGCGTACGCTCGATCTTCCAGCGCATCGCCCATCAGCCGACCATCGTCAAGCTGCGGGTCATGAGCCGCCACCAACAACTGCTGCGTATCGATTTCGAAGAGCCTTTCGCCACCGACCCGCTGTCCCTGGGCGCTGAGGTCGACGCGTTGCTCGATGGCGTCAAGGTGTTGGTGCTGTCGGACTACGGCAAGGGTGCGTTGAAAAACCACCAAAGCCTGATCCAGGCCGCACGGGCCAAGGGCATTCCGGTGCTGGCCGACCCCAAGGGCAAGGATTTCTCGATCTACCGTGGCGCCAGCCTGATTACCCCGAACCTCAGCGAATTCGAAACCATCGTTGGCCGTTGCGCCGACGAGGCTGAACTGGTGGCCAAGGGCGCCCAGTTGATGAGCGAGCTGGAGCTGGGTGCCTTGCTGGTGACCCGCGGTGAGCACGGCATGACCCTGCTGCGCCCCGACCACCCGGCCCTGCACCTGCCAGCCCGTGCCCGTGAAGTGTTCGACGTGACCGGTGCTGGCGATACGGTGATCTCGACCCTGGCCGCCGCCATTGCCGCCGGCGAAGAGCTGCCCCATGCAGTGGGCCTGGCAAATCTTGCCGCCGGTATCGTGGTCGGCAAGCTGGGTACCGCGGCCATCAGCGCCCCGGAACTGCGTCGTGCGATCCAGCGCGAAGAGGGTTCCGAGCGTGGTGTCTTGAGTCTCGACCAGTTGCTGCTCGCCATCGACGATGCTCGCGCGCACAACGAGAAGATCGTCTTCACCAACGGTTGCTTCGACATTTTGCATGCCGGCCACGTGACCTATCTGGAACAGGCCCGAGCCCAGGGCGATCGCCTGATTGTCGCGGTCAACGACGATGCGTCGGTCAGCCGCCTGAAAGGTCCGGGCCGGCCGATCAACAGCGTTGACCGGCGTATGGCCGTGCTGGCGGGCCTCGGCGCAGTGGACTGGGTCATCAGCTTCCCTGAAGGCACGCCGGAAAACCTGCTGAGCCAGGTCAAGCCGGATGTGTTGGTCAAGGGTGGCGACTATGGCATCGACCAGGTGGTCGGCGCCGATATCGTCAAGGCCTACGGCGGTACCGTCAAGGTGCTGGGGCTGGTGGAGAACAGCTCGACCACCGCCATCGTCGAGAAGATCCGCAAGAACTGAAGGGCATAGCGCCGTAGGAAGGGCTGGGCGACGCTCGCTTGCCCCGCGATTGTTCCTACTTGCGCACCCCGCCACGCGCCATCTGCAACAACTCCCGCGCCCTGCCGGTCAGCCGCTTCAAGCCGCTGTCCGGCTTCGCCGGCGTCAGGCCTTGCTGCCTGACCCAATCCTTCCAGCGAATCCGCTCATCCCTGACCAGCCATCCTTCCTGCCGGGCAAAGCTTTCCGCCAGGTACAGCCCACGAGTGCTGGCCGGTACCAGGCGATCCTTGCTCAGGGTAAAGAGCTCGGCGCGTGGTTGGCCATCGTCCAGGGGCATCAGATATAGATCGGGACGCTTGCGGTTGAGACGGGCGACGAGCTGGTCGCCTTCAAGACGTTCATCGACGTGGAACAGGCTCAGTGATTTCGCCTCGCGTGGCACTTGCAGGCACAGGTCGTAAATCAGCTGCAGCGAGGCGGTCGGCAAGTGCACATAGGCGCGCGGGCGCTCCAGTAACTGCAGGTTGGCGCAGCGCACCGGGCGCGCTGCGCCGGACTGCGGGGTAAGCACAAAGGGCAGGGCTTCGCGGTAGTGCAGGGCGTCAGCATAGGGCGCCGGCAGCCAGGTGTCGTTGAAGCGCCCGCCAAGCCAGCCTTCCGGGGTTTCCAGCAGGCATTCTTCAGCAACCTCCTGAATCGCCGTATGCAGCGGCAGGTTCAGCTCCTGGGCTGGTACATATCCTGAAATCAATTTCAGCACCACATCGCCCCGATCCTGGCGGCGTTGGCGTACAAGCACCCAGTAATCGCGATTTTGCCAGCGCAGGGTCAGGCGCACCGAGACACCGAGGTTGGCCAGCTCGACGGCGAAGCGCTGGCTGTCGGCAAGCTGGATCGGTTTGCGCCGTTGCAGGGTCTGGGCAAAGTTCAGGGGCACGCCGATGCTCTGGTAGACGAGGCCCTCGGGGCTGGCCTCGACGTGCAGGGGCAGGGTCTTGAAGTTGCTCGGGTTCTTGCGGATCAGCGTTCGCGGCATGTCGGCTCCTTCTTGCGTTGGGGTCGGCCGCGGCGGCGGCGTGGATGTCAGCGGCGCAGGACGTTGGCAACGGTTGCCACGTTATGCGCCAGGTGCAGCGGGTTGATGGTGCCGACAATAGCACTGCTGACGCCGGGGTGGGCAAACAGCAATTCGAAGCTGGCACGCACCGGGTCGACACCCGGACTCAGGCACACATGACCACTGGCCAGGGCCTTTTTCACCAGGATCGCCTTGCCGTGTTCGGCGGCGTAGTCGATCACCGGGCGTTCAGCCTGCTCGTTGAGATTGTAGGTGACCATGGCGCAATCGCCGCGCTCTAGTGCCTTGAGGCCGCCTGCTGCGGTCTTGCCGGAAAGGCCGAAACCACGGATCTTGCCTTCCTGCTTCAGCGCTTCAAGAGTCTGGTAGACCTCCTCGTGTTCGAGGATATGCAGGTCATTGCCGTCGGAGTGCACCAGCACCAGGTCGATGCAGTCGGTTTCCAGGCGCTTGAGACTGCGCTCGATGGAGAAACGCGTGTGTGCTGCGCTGAAATCGAAGCGCGACCGGCCGTCTTCGAACTCTTCACCCACCTTGCTGACGATCACCCAGTGATCGCGCTGGCCGCGCAACAGCGGGCCCAGGCGTTCTTCGCTGCGGCCATAGGCTGGCGCGGTGTCGATCAGGTTAATGCCCAGTTCGCGGGCCTGGGCCAGCAGCATCCGTGCTTCGTCGTCGTCAGGAATGGTAAAGCCGCTGGGGTATTTGACGCCCTGGTCGCGACCGAGCTTGACGGTGCCCAGGCCGAGGGGCGAAACCGTCAGGCCGGTACCGCCGAGAGGACGACGCAAGTCATGCAGGGTCGGCAGGCTCATGGCAGCAATTGCTCCCACACCGGCAAAGCCATGGGCGGCCGGGGCAGTTCGGGCAAGGCGGCCTGGCCGGCTGGCTTGATGCCGTCGCGCTCAAGGTTGGCCAGCACCCGGTCACTGAAGTCCGGAGCCAACGCCAGTTTGGTCGGCCAGCCGACCAGCAGGCGTTGTTGCTCGGCGAGAAAAGCGTTGTCGGGGCGTACCAGGCCCGATTGAGCGGGCTCGGCGCGGTCAATGCGCACGGTCGCCCAGCGCACCTGGCTCAAGTCGATCCACGGCAGCAGGTTGGCGACTTCTTTTTTCGCCGCGGCGATCTGCGCTTCAGGCTCGCGAGCTACGCCGTCGGCTTCGGCCAGGTCGCCGCCCAGGTACCAGACCCACTGGCCGTCAGCGGCCGGATGGCTGGTGACGGTAATACGCGGCTTTGGCCCGCCGCCCAGGCAGTGGGCGTACAGCGGCTTGAGGCTGGCGCCCTTGGCCATGACCATGTGCAGCGGCCGGCGCTGCATGGCCGGCTGGCTCAGGCCCAGGGCCTCGAGCAAGGCGGCATTGCCGGCGCCGGCGCTGAGCACGACGCGTTGGGCGCGGATTTCGCGACCATCGACGCGCAAGCCGAGCAACTCGCCATTGTCGTTCAAGGGTTCGATGGTCTGCGCGGCGAGCAGGCTGTCACCGGCCAATTCCGCAAGCTTGTTGAGCAGGCTCGGTACGTCGATGACCAGTTCGGCCAGGCGATAGACCTTGCCCTTGAAGGCGCGGTCTTGCAGGGCAGGTGGCAACTGATCGCCCTTGACCTGATCGACGCGGCCACGCACCGCCTTGCTGGCAAAGAAACTGGTGAGATTGCCGGCCAGGGTGCCGGGTGACCACAGGTAGTGGGCTTCGGACAGCAGGCGCACACCGGACAGGTCCAGCTCGCCATTGCCGGCCAGGGCCTCGCGCCAGCGCCGGGGCATGTCGGCGATGGCTTCCGATGCGCCGGTCAGGGCACCGTGCAGGGCGTATTTGGCACCGCCATGGATGATCCCCTGGGATTTGAGGGTCTGCTCGCCACCGAGGCTGGCGCGTTCCACCAGCACTGTCGAATAGCCGAGCCGGCGCAGGCGGGCATTGAGCCAGAGGCCTGCGACCCCAGCGCCGACGATCAGCACATCGGTGGAAATTACGGTTGGCATGCATGAACCTCACAAGCTTGGACAGACGCCCAGTATACAGCCTGTGAGCCATTGCACCCGGTTGCGGATCAATGCCCGGCGGTTTTCGAGAAGACCTGGATCACCACCACGCCACCAACGATCATGGCCATGCCGAGCATCGCCGGCACATCCAGCTTCTGCCCGTAGATCACCAGTGCCGCGATGCTGATCAGGACAATCCCCAGGCCCGACCAGATCGCATAGGCAATGCCAACCGGAATGCTGCGCACCACCAGGGTCAGCATCCAGAACGCCACCGCGTAGCCACACACCATCAGCAGTAGCGGCAGGGGCGTACTCAGGCCCTTGACGGCTTTCATCGAAGCGGTGGCGATGACTTCGGCGCAGATGGCGATAGCCAGGTAGGTGTAGGCGTTCATGTCGATGATCCTCTGTTCTGGCTGGGCATTCTAGAGCAAGCCTGAATGGGGTAAAGTCATTACCTATCTTTTCTGGAGATAGGTTGCATGGCCGAGCAGTGGAATCTGGAGCAGTTGCGCATGTTCGTGCGGGTCGCCGAGTTGCGCTCGTTCTCGGCGGTGGCGCGCGAGCAACGCAAGGCGCAATCGGCGGTGAGCAACGGCATTGCCCTGTTGGAGACCGACCTCGGTGTGACCCTGTTCGAGCGCAGCAGCGGCCGCCAGCCACGCCTGACCGAGGCTGGCGCGACCTTGCTGGAAGATGCCCGCGAACTGTTGCGCCAGTGCGAACGCCTGGACGGCCGGGCCCTGGCCCTGATGCGCGGGCAAGAGGCGCAGTTGCGTGTGGCCCAGGATGAGGCCATGCCCTATCAACCGGTGATCGACAGCCTCGATGAACTGGCCCGGCAGTTCCCCTTGCTCGAAGTGCAGATGGCCAGTGGCGCCCAGGGTGACGTGGCGCGCAAGCTGATCGAACGACGCGCCGATCTCGGGCTGTTGTTCCACCATGACCAGATGCCGGTGTCCCTGGAGCGCCGGGCGGTGGGGCGGATCGAGATGGTCACGGCGTGTGCAGTGGATCATCCACTGACTCGGCTGGAGCGGGTTACCCGCCAGGACCTGGCCCGCCACCGCCAGTTGCTGATCACCCCGCAGGAAAGCGGCTACCCCGGTGGCGAGCCGATCAGCCCGCAGATCTGGCGCGCCGACAGCTTCTACGCCATGGCCGAATTGCTCATGCGCGGCCTCGGCTGGGCCTGGCTGCCACGGCATGTGGTGCAGTACCCCACCTATCAGACGCAGATGGTCGAGCTGGCCAGCGAATGGACGCCGCCGGCGCTGGTGGTCGAACTGGTGTGGCGGCGTGACGAGCCTTTAGGCCCTGCCGCGCAGTGGTTGGCTGAACGCTTCGCAGTGCACTTGCGCGCAATTGGCTAGTACACTTCGGCGCCATGAACAGAACCCTCTATACCTTGCTGTTTCACCTGGGCCTGCCGCTGGTTGCGCTGCGCCTGTTCCTGCGTTCGCGCAAGGCGCCGGCCTATGGTCAGCGCATTGGTGAGCGATTTGCCCTGAACCTGCCGGCCATGGCCAAAGGCGGCATCTGGGTGCACGCGGTGTCGGTGGGCGAGAGCATTGCCGCCGCGCCGATGATTCGCGCCTTGCTGCAGGCTTATCCACAGCTGCCGGTCACCATCACCTGCATGACCCCGACCGGCTCCGAGCGGGTCCGGGCGATGTTTGCCGATGAGCCGCGGATTCAGCATTGCTACCTGCCATACGACTTGCCCTGGGCTGCCGGGCGCTTTCTCGATCACGTGCAGCCCACGCTTGCGGTGATCATGGAAACCGAGCTGTGGCCCAACCACATTCACCAGTGCGCCAAACGGGGCATTCCCGTGGCCCTGGCCAACGCGCGGTTGTCCGAGCGCTCGGCCCGGGGCTATGCGCGCTTTGCCGGGCTGACCCGGCCGATGCTGGCCGAGATGAGCCTGATCGCGGTGCAGACCGAAACCGAGGCGCAGCGTTTCCGCCAACTGGGTGCGCGCTCCGAATGCGTGCAGGTTACCGGTTCAATCAAGTTCGACCTGAGTATCGATGAGCAACTGTTGCCCCGCGCCCGTGCCTTGCGTGAGCAGTGGCAGGCCGGCCAGCGGCCCGTATGGATCGCGGCCAGTACCCATGAAGGCGAAGACGAGATCATCCTCGCCGCCCACCGGCAGTTGCGAGAGCACCATGCCGATGCCCTGCTGATTCTGGTGCCACGTCATCCGGAACGCTTCAACAGCGTGTTCGAGTTGTGCCGGGGGCAGTTCCCGACGGTTCGCCGCTCCAGTGGCGAACCGGTGGCTGCTGATGCCGCAGTGCTGCTCGGCGACACCATGGGCGAGCTGCTGTTTCTCTATGCCCTGGCCGATATCGCCTTCGTTGGTGGCAGCCTGGTGCCTAACGGTGGGCACAACCTGTTGGAGCCGGCGGCGTTGTCGTTGCCGGTGCTCAGTGGTCCGCATCTGTTCAACTTCCTCGAGATCGCGGCGATGCTGCGTGAGGCCGGTGCCTTGCAGGAAGTCGATGATGCCCAGGGGCTGGCGGCCGAGGTGCGGCGGCTGGTCGAGTTGCCGCGTGATGCGCAGCGCATGGGGGCGGCGGGGTTGGCGGTGATGAAGGCCAACCAGGGGGCGTTGAAGCGCTTGCTGGATGCGCTGGGGCGGTTGATCTAGGCAGGCTTCGCCTGCCATCGCCGGCAAGACCGGCTCCCACAGGTTTTTGTGGGAGCCGGTCTTGCCGGCGATTGCTTTTCAGGGGCGGGCTTCGAAATTGGCCTTGGCCGCTGCTGCCAGGTCGGGCGGCAGGAAGTCCTTGTCCGGGTTGTAGTCCGGCTTCAGGTAGCGGCTCAGGTCGGTCAGATCCTGCGGGCTGAGAGTGCCGGCAGCTTGCTTCAGGCGCAGGTTGTCGAGGATGTAGTCATAGCGGGTATTGTTGTAATCACGCACCGAGGTGTACAGCTGACGCTGGGCATCGAGCACGTCGACGATGTTGCGGGTACCCACCTGGTAGCCGATTTCCGTGGCTTCCAGCGCGCTCTGGTTGGAGATGATTGACTGCTTGCGCGCTTGCACCTGCTCCACGTCGGTGTTCACCGCGCGGTGCAGGTTGCGGGTGTTTTCCACCACCTGGCGGCGCAGGCTCTCGCGCTGCTGTTCGGTCTGGCTCAGGCGCTGGTAGGCCTCGCGCACCTGCGAGCTGGTCAGGCCGCCGCTGTAGATCGGGATGTTCAGTTGCAGGCCGATGCTGGTCTGCTCGACATCGCCGCTGTAATTCTGCCCGGTGAGGTTGGGGTTGGTGAAGCCCAGGCTGTCGTTGTCGCCTTTCTGGAAGCGCGCTACCGCGTCCACGGTCGGCGCGTGTCCGGCCTTGCGCTGGCGCAGGGTTTCTTCGGCGGCGCTCACCGCGTAGTTGGTGGCGAGCAGGTTGAGGTTCTGCTTGCCGGCGGTCTCGACCCAGGCCTTGGCGTCGTTCGGTGTCGGCAGTTGCACCGGCAAGGTGTGGACGATGCCCTGGACCGAGTTGTAGTCGCGGTTGGTCAGGGTGATCAGCGCCTCGAAGGCGTCGTCGACCTGGCGCTGGGCAACGATGCGGTTGGCCCGGGCGGTGTCGTAGCTGGCCTGGGATTGCAGCACGTCGGTCTTGTCCGAGAGGCCAACGTCAAAGCGCTCGTTGGACTGGTCGAGCTGGCGCTTGAACGCCGCTTCTTCGGCCTTGGTCGAGGCCAGGGTGTCCTGGGCACGCAGCACGGCGAAATAATTTTCGGCGCTTTGTAGAATCAGGTTCTGCTCGGTTGCCGACAGCTCCAGGGCTGCTTGCTCGTTGACCGCTTCGGCGGCCTGCAACTGGAACCAGCGGTCCGCGCGGAACACCGGCTGCGCCAGGGTCGCGGACCAGGAGTTGCCGCTGCGGTTGGCGGTGGCCGAGGGGCTGTCTATCTTGGTACGGCTGTTCATCATCTCGGCGCCGGCCGAGAGGTTCGGCAGCAGGCCGGCACGGGCCTGAGGCACCACTTCCTTCTGGGCGCCGTAGTTGGCGCGGGCGGCCGCCAGGTCGGCGTTATTGTTCACGGCTTCCTGGTAGACACTGACCAGGTCGGTCTTCGCCGACAGGGGCACATCCGCTGCCCAGGCCATTCCGTTGGTAGCACAAGACACGGCGAGGGCCAGTGAAAGTTTGCGCAGCATAGGGCAATCCTTGAACGGTGAGTATTTCTGAACCGGTGAGTGTAGTTGCGCCGGCATTTTGCAACAATCCGCTATTTGCGCCATTTATCGTGTCCGTGTCCAGATGCTTGGCTTTGCATGCCACTCCAGTCTAGACTGGCCCCGTTCTTGTCGGGGTGCCTTGCGTTGAGGCTGAGATCGGATAATCCGGATCCCGTTGAACCTGATCAGGTTAGCGCCTGCGTAGGGAACAAGATTTCTCGCTTTCCCGGCGAGTCTCTTGTGCCAGGTCCGGGAATGTCGAGTCAGCCAACACAGCTGCAGGCATCACCGCGCATTTGGCACAGCACCACTCATGGTGCGTCCGTGCCTTTCAGGTTCTCCCCGACATTCCACTGCTAGGAAGCCGTCTGGAGAGCCTGTGATGAGTAAACAAGAAAAATATACCAATCTGAGTGAATCGGCCCAGGTCGATCAACAGTCCGTACAGCCGTTCACCCGCTCGCGCAAAATCTATGTCGAAGGCTCGCGCCCGGACATCCGCGTGCCCATGCGTGAAATCAGCCTCGACGACACCCCCACCGATTTCGGCGGCGAAGCCAACGCCCCGGTGCTGGTCTATGACACCTCCGGCCCCTACACCGACCCCAACGTCATCATCGATGTGCGCAAGGGCCTGGGCGACGTACGCTCGGCCTGGATCGACGCCCGCGGCGACACCGAGCGCCTGGACGGGCTGTCGTCGAACTTCGGCCAGCAGCGCCTGGCCGATGCCGAGCTGACCAAGCTGCGTTTCGCCCACGTGCGCAACCCGCGCCGGGCCAAGGCCGGCGCCAACGTCAGCCAGATGCACTATGCGCGCAAGGGCATCATTACCGCCGAGATGGAATACGTTGCCATCCGCGAAAACATGAAGCTGCAGGAGGCCCGCGCCGCCGGTCTGCTCAAGCAGCAACATGCCGGGCACAGCTTCGGTGCCAGCATTCCGAAAGAAATCACCGCCGAATTCGTCCGTGACGAGATCGCCCGCGGCCGCGCGATCATCCCGGCCAACATCAACCACGTGGAGCTGGAGCCGATGATCATCGGCCGCAACTTCCTGGTGAAGATCAACGGCAACATCGGCAACAGCGCCCTGGGTTCGTCCATCGAAGAAGAAGTGGCCAAGCTGACCTGGGGCATCCGCTGGGGTTCGGACACGGTGATGGACCTGTCCACCGGCAAGCACATCCACGAAACCCGCGAGTGGATCATCCGCAACTCGCCGGTGCCGATCGGTACCGTGCCGATCTACCAGGCGCTGGAAAAGGTCAACGGTGTGGCCGAAGACCTGACCTGGGAGCTGTTCCGCGACACCCTGATCGAGCAGGCCGAGCAGGGCGTGGACTACTTCACCATCCACGCCGGCGTGCTGCTGCGCTATGTGCCGCTGACTGCCAAGCGCGTCACCGGCATCGTCAGCCGCGGTGGCTCGATCATGGCCAAGTGGTGCCTGGCGCACCACAAAGAGAACTTCCTTTACACCCACTTCGACGAAATCTGCGAAATCATGAAGGCCTACGACGTCAGCTTCTCGCTCGGCGACGGTCTGCGTCCGGGCTCGATTGCCGACGCCAACGACGAAGCGCAGTTCGGCGAGCTGGAAACCCTCGGCGAGCTGACCAAGATTGCCTGGAAGCATGACGTCCAGTGCATGATCGAAGGCCCGGGCCACGTGCCGATGCAGCTGATCAAGGAGAACATGGACAAGCAGCTCGAATGCTGCGACGAAGCGCCGTTCTACACCCTTGGCCCGCTGACCACCGACATTGCCCCGGGTTACGACCACATCACCTCGGGGATCGGTGCGGCGATGATCGGCTGGTTCGGCTGCGCCATGCTCTGCTACGTCACGCCCAAGGAGCACCTGGGCCTGCCGAACAAGGATGACGTCAAGACCGGCATCATCACCTACAAGATCGCCGCGCACGCTGCGGACCTGGCCAAAGGTCATCCGGGCGCGCAAATCCGCGACAACGCGCTGTCCAAGGCGCGCTTCGAGTTCCGCTGGGAAGACCAGTTCAACCTCGGCCTGGACCCGGACACCGCGCGCAGCTTCCACGACGAGACGCTGCCCAAGGACTCGGCCAAGGTCGCACACTTCTGCTCCATGTGCGGGCCGAAGTTCTGCTCGATGAAAATCACCCAGGAAGTGCGTGAATACGCCGCCAACCAGCGCATCGAAGCGGTGGACGTGGCGGTCGAGGATGGCATGCGCGAGCAGGCCGAACGGTTCCGCCAGGAAGGCAGCCAGTTGTACAAAAAGGTCTGATCGGGCTGTTCAGGCGGTGTGCTGGCGCGCACCGCATCGCCGGCAAGGCCGGCTTGTGTCTTGAGGTAGGAATAGAATCAGAAGTGAGAGCGGTGAATGGCAAGCTGTACGCCGGTAGTGCTTAAAGCACGTGTGGGAGCAAAGCTGCCATTCACCTCTCCACTCTGGCCCGAGCCCGAACAGTTGATTGAGCGCCTCTCGAATCACAAGCGTGGGCCAAGCCAGAGCGCTCTCACAACTGAGTGTAAGAGGGTTCAGCCATGTTGTCTTCTGTTGGAATCGACACTGCCAAAGCCACTTTGGAAATCTGCATCAAACCTCAGAAAATCCGCTTCGAAGTGGCCAACAACTCCGCAGGCTTCGAGGCGTTGCTTGAGCGTCTGAAGGACTTCAATATCAGTCGAGTGCTGATCGAAGCGACAGGCGGCTACGAGAAAGATGTGTTGATCGCCCTGGCCTCAGCAGGACTGGAAACCATCTGCATCAACCCAGCCCGTGCCCGAAAATTCGCCGATGCCATGGGTAAAAAAGCCAAAACCGACAAGATCGACGCCGAAGTCCTTGCGGACTTCGCTGCACACCTCAGCGCCCCTCAAGGCCAACCGGTCAGCCCTGAACGCGAAGAGCTGCGAGAGCTGGTGAAGCAGCGCGCCCAATTTGTGCAGAGCCGTGATGACTACAAACGGCGTCGCCTGCAATGCCGCTCGGCAATGGCGATGGCCCACTTTGATGAGCACATAGAACACCTGAAAGTGCTGATCAAACGCCTCGACGAAGAAATTGACCAGGCGATGGTGCAACTGGACGATACCAGGGCGAGTCAGTTGTTGGCGGTGAGCGGAATCGGTCGGGTAACCGCCGCAAATCTGCTCGCCTCACTGCCTGAACTGGGGCAGTTGGACCGCCGTCAGATCGCCGCGCTGGTGGGCGTAGCGCCTTACAACAACGATAGTGGTAGCCATCGAGGGCACCGCCAGATATGGGGTGGTCGGGCCCATGTAAGGCGAGTGCTGTACATGTCGAGCTGGATCATCATCCGTCACAACACAGAATTTAAAGCACGCTACGAAGCACTTCGGGCACGTGGCAAGTGCGCCAAGGTGGCACTCGTAGCTTGCATGCGGGTGCTGATCGTCAGGCTGAATGCAATGCTGCGGGACAATACCCCTTGGCGAGTGCAAACAGCCTGATCAAGACAGTTGCTCCCACAAGGGCCCTGCAGTCAGGCTTTTGTGGGAGCTGGCCTTGCCAGCGATAGGGCCCCGAAGAACAACAAATTACCTCCTGTCGAGACCACTCTCGTGAGCACACCCAGCCAGTTTTCCCCCGATCATCCGGTCACCGCCGCGCAACGCGTGCTCAGCGGCCGCGACCTCTGTTCCTTGTGGTTTTCCCTCGGCATTGGCCTGATGGTGCTGCAGACCGGCGCCTTGCTCGGCCCCGGCCTGGGCCTGGCCAATGCGGTGCTGGCGATCATCATCGGCACCAGCGTCGGCGTGCTGCTGCTCGCTGCCGTCGCGGTCATCGGCAGCGACACCGGCCTGTCGTCCATGGCCGCCCTGCGTCGCAGCCTGGGCCGCAATGGCGCGCGCCTGCCGGCCATGCTCAACCTGCTGCAGCTGATCGGTTGGGGTTCGTTCGAAATCATCGTCATGCGTGATGCCGCCAGCTTGCTCAGCGAGCGCGCCTTCGGCGCAGGCAGTGCGCTGACCAATCCTTTGCTGTGGACCTTGTGCTTCGGCGCTTTGGCCACCTTGCTGGCGGTCAGCGGGCCGTTGACCTTCGTGCGCAAGATCCTGCGCAAGTGGGGCATCTGGCTGCTGATCGGTGCTTGCCTGTGGCTGACCTGGAACCTGGTTGCCAAGGCCGACCTGGCTGCGCTGTGGGCGCGTGCCGGTGATGGCTCGATGCCGCTGGCTATCGGCATTGATATCGCGATCGCCATGCCACTGTCGTGGCTGCCGCTGATTGCCGATTACTCACGCTTCAGCCAGCGTGCCAGCCGGGTATTTGCCGGCACGGCGCTGGGCTACTTCGTTGGCAACGTGTGGATGATGAGTCTGGGCGTGGCCTACACCCTGGCGTTTGCTCCGGCCGGCGAGGTCAATACCCTGCTGCTGGCGCTGGCCGGCGCGGGCCTGGGCATTCCGCTGCTGCTGATCCTGCTCGACGAGTCGGAAAAGGCCTTCGCCGACATTCACTCGGCGGCGGTCTCCAGCGGATTGCTGGTGTGCCTGAAGGTCGAGCACCTGGCCCTGGCCATCGGCGTGTTGTGCACCCTGATCGCCAGTTTCGCGCCGCTGGCGCAGTACCAGAACTTTCTCTTGCTGATCGGCTCGGTGTTCGCGCCACTGTTCGGGGTGGTGCTGGTCGATCACTTCATCGTCCGTCGCCGCCGCAGCGATGCCAGCCCAATCCACAGCCTGCACTGGCCGGCATTGTTGGCCTGGGCGATTGGTGTAGCGGCTTACCATCTGCTGGCGCACTACGCCCCGAACGTCGGCTCGACCCTGCCGGCCTTGCTGCTGGCAGGGTTGGTGTACTGGACGGCAGCGCCGGCGGTCAGCCGCGACCGGGAAACAACTCCGGCTTGATTACGCCGTTCAGGCGCGGGTAGGGGATTTTCAGCTCGATGTGGCCCATGGAGTACGGGGCGATGGCATAGACCTCGTACTTCAGCACCACCGCACCGTAGGTCAGGGCGATGTGCGGGGTCTGGCGGAACGGCCAGGTCTTGACGAATTCGGCGTCCTTGTCCATGCCGGTGCTGATCAGCCAGCCTTTGTGGGCTTCTTCGGCGGTTTTCCAGAAGGTCGCTTCCTGGCCCGGTACCAGCATGTCCTGCAGGGTCAGAACCTTGTCCTGCTGGCGCGAATAGTTGATGAAGCCGCGCCCGGGCATGCCGTGGGCGCCGCCGGTATCGAGATAGCTGGACAGCTCGATGATCACCAGTCCGTCATGCTGCTCGCGTACCTTGGCTTGCAGGTAGCTGCTGTTGCGGCTTTCGGCGCTGGCCATGAACTGTTCTTCATAGGCTTTGAGCGAGCTGGGCAGGGCGCTGCGCTCGTTGTCCTGGGTCAGTTGCAGCAGGCGTTTCTCGACGATCCCGTCCAGCTTGGGGTTGGCCGGGAAGTGGATGGTGTCGATGTTGACCAGCGGGCAATCGGCATTGCTGCAACCGGGCTTGATGTGCTCCCAACGGTCGCGCTTGACCTCCAGCGGCGTGCGCATATTAGGCTGGAACAGGCTCTGACAAGCGCCCAGGGCCAGGGCCAGCACGGCCACGGAAGTCAGTTTCACAAGCGTCATGATGATCCTTGTAAGGCAAAGGTGATCGGACTTGGACCGTCGGCAAGGCCTTCAGTTCGCCACTAAGCTGAATAGACCAGCGGGGTGTCTATCCTCGCAGCCTGGACGGTATCTTTAAAGAGGTGAAACACGGCGGTGAGCAGGTTAGGATGGCGCGATGCGGTAAATGAGGTAATGAGGATTCCCATGTCAGACACGTTCAACAACGCAACGCCCGGCAAGGTCGAGATCATCGATCAGGTCAATTGCTACAAGGGCTTTTACCGGCTCGACAAGGTGCGTCTGCGCCACGAGCTGTTTGCCGGAGGCATGGGCCGCGAGATCAGCCGCGAGCTGTTCGTGCGTCACGATGCTGTGTGCGTGCTGCCTTACGATGCCCAGCGCGATGAAGTGGTACTGATCGAGCAGTTCCGGGTCGGCGCCATGGGCAAGGTCGAAAACCCCTGGCTGATCGAACTGGTCGCCGGTCTGATCGACAAGGACGAGCAACCGGAAGAAGTTGCGCACCGCGAAGCCGAGGAGGAAGCTGGGCTTGTGTTCAGTACGCTGTGGCCGATGACCCGATATTTTCCGTCACCGGGTGGCAGCGACGAGTTTGTGCATCTTTATCTGGGCCGTTGCAGCAGCGTTGGGGCCGGAGGCCTGCACGGGCTGGAGGAAGAGGGCGAGGATATTCGCGTCAAGGTCTGGGCGTTCGAGGATGCGCTGCAGGCCGTGCGCGACGGCAAAATTGCCAACGCGGCAACCATCATTGCCTTGCAATGGCTGGCCTTGAACCGCGCTGAAGTAAGGGGGCTATGGTCGTGAATCTGCTGCGCGAGCGCTACCGGGTCGATCTGGTCGGGTTGCAGGCTGCCTGCGAGGCCAACTATGCGCGCTTGATGCGCCTGTTGCCCGACATGCGCAGCACCCAGAGCTCGCGCCGGATCGGCATGACCCAAGGCGACCAGATGCTCGGCGTCCTGGTTCTCGATGTAGTGCTCGCCTGCCCCTACACCACTACCCTGCGCGTGCGCCAGGAGCACAGCTTGCCCTGGCTGCCGGTGCCGCAGCTGGAGGTGCAGGTCTACCACGACGCGCGCATGGCCGAGGTGGTCAGCGCCGAGCACGCCCGGCGTTTTCGCAGCATCTATCCGTACCCCAATGCCGCCATGCACCAGCCGGACGAAAAAGCCCAGCTCAATCTGTTCCTCGGTGAGTGGCTGAGCCATTGCCTGGCCTGTGGCCATGAGCTGGCCGTCGTTCGCTGAAATGTGATGGCGGTCGTTTTCGAGTATTTGCGCAAAGCCCGCCAGCCGCCATAATCGCGCTGAATCCGTTCAAGGAGTCGGCCCTTGCCGCAACCATCGATCCCACTTCGCGACGCGCCGGTGTACCTGGTGCAACTGACCGACAGTCATCTGTTTGCCGACCCGCAAGGCACGCTGCTGGGCATGAACACCCGCGACAGCCTGCAGCGCGTGATTGAACGGGTGCGCGACGAGCAACCGCGGATCGACCTGGTGCTGGCCACCGGTGACCTGTCCCAGGATGGCTCGGTGGAGTCCTACACCTGTTTTCGTGACCTGACCGCCAGCCTCCAGGCCCCGGCACGCTGGCTTGCCGGCAACCATGACGAACCGTTGCCGATGGAGCAGGCGACGCAGGGCACCGCGCTGCTCGATCCCGTGGTGGATATGGGCAACTGGCGAATTCTGATGCTCAACTCGGCAGTGTCGGGTTCGGTGCCGGGGTTGCTCGATGACGGGCAGCTCCGCTTGCTTGAGCAGGCCTTGAGCGAAGCGCCCGAACGCCATCACCTGATCTGCTTCCATCACCAGCCGGTGCCTATCGAATGCGCCTGGATGGCGCCGATCGGCTTGCGCAACGCTGATGCGCTGTTTGCCGTACTCAAAGGTTATCCACAGGTGCGCGCCTTGCTCTGGGGGCATATCCACCAGGAATGGGACCAGGTTCGCGACGGCGTGCGGCTATTGGCCTCACCGTCGACCTGCATCCAGTTCGAGCCGCGCAGTGAAGACTTCAAGGTTGGCGAGCAGGCCCCCGGCTACCGCTGGCTGCGCCTGCAGCCGGATGGCTCGATCGACACCGGCGTGTCGCGGGTGACTGGCTTCGAATTCACTGTCGATTACGAAGGCGACGGCTACTAGAGTGTTGCCAAATCGCTGAAACTGCTCCATCTGCTGTCGAACAGGCTAAAATGCGCGCTTTCCTGCCTGGCGTTCCAGGCACTCAAGGCGCATCGGGGGCGGCATGTCGGGTTCGATTCTCTATATTCACGGGTTCAACAGCGCGCCGTCGTCGAAGAAGGCCTGCCAGCTGGTAGCGGTCATGGAGCAGTTGGGGCTGGGCGAGCGTCTGCGGGTGCCGGCTCTGCATCATCACCCGCGCCAGGCCATCGCCCAGCTGCAAGCTGCCATTGCCGAGCTCGAATCGCCATTACTGGTCGGCAGCTCGCTCGGCGGCTACTATGCCACCCATCTGGCCGAGCGCCACGGGCTCAAGGCCCTGCTGATCAATCCGGCGGTCAACCCGCACCGGCTGTTCGACGGCTACCTGGGACCCCAGCAGAACCTCTACACCGGCGAAACCTGGGAACTGACCCTGGACCACGTGCAGGCCCTGGCCGAACTGGAAGTGCCAGCGCCGATCGATGCTGGGCGCTTTCAGGTGTGGCTGCAAACCGCCGATGAAACCCTGGACTACCGCCAGGCCGAGCAGTTCTACCGCGCCTGCGCGCTGCGCATCCAGGCCGGTGGCGACCATAGCTTCCAGGGTTTTGCCGAACGCTTGCCGACCCTGCTGAGCTTTGCCGGTATTGCCCCGCAGCAGTATCAAACGCTCGATTTTTCTGTATTTTGATAACCTATTTTCACCCACGACTGACGACGAGAACCCATGGCCATTCCCAGCGCTAGTGCCTATAACGCAGACGCCATCGAAGTCCTCTCCGGCCTTGACCCGGTGCGCAAGCGCCCGGGCATGTACACCGATACCAGCCGGCCGAACCACCTGGCCCAGGAAGTGATCGACAACAGTGTCGACGAAGCCCTGGCCGGGCACGCCAAGTCGGTGCAGGTGATCCTCCACGCCGACCATTCCCTGGAAGTGTCCGACGATGGTCGCGGCATGCCGGTGGACATCCACCCTGAAGAAGGCGTCTCCGGGGTCGAGCTGATCCTCACCAAACTGCACGCCGGCGGCAAGTTCTCCAACAAGAACTACCAGTTCTCCGGCGGTCTGCACGGGGTCGGTATTTCGGTGGTCAACGCCTTGTCCAGCCAGGTGCGGGTCAAGGTCAAGCGCGACGGCAACGAGTACCAGATGACCTTCGCCGATGGCTACAAGGCCACCGAGCTGGAAGTGGTCGGTAGCGTTGGCAAGCGCAACACCGGCACCAGCGTGTATTTCGCCCCCGACCCGAAGTATTTCGATTCGCCGAAGTTCTCCATCAGCCGCCTCAAGCATGTGCTCAAGGCCAAGGCCGTATTGTGCCCGGGGCTGCTGGTCAGCTTCGAAGACAAAGGCACCGGCGAGAAGGTCGAGTGGCACTACGAAGACGGCCTGCGTTCCTATCTGGTCGATTCGGTCAGCGACTACCTGCGCCTGCCCGACGAGCCGTTCTGCGGCAGCCTGGCCGGCAACAAGGAAGCCGCCGACTGGGCCCTGCTGTGGCTGCCCGAAGGCGGCGACAGCGTCCAGGAAAGCTACGTCAACCTGATTCCCACGGCCCAGGGCGGTACCCACGTCAACGGCCTGCGCCAGGGCCTGCTCGATGCCATGCGCGAGTTCTGCGAGTTCCGCAACCTGCTGCCGCGCGGCGTCAAGCTGGCGCCGGAAGACGTCTGGGAGCGCATCAGCTTCGTGCTCTCGATGAAGATGCAGGAGCCGCAGTTCTCCGGGCAGACCAAAGAGCGCCTGTCCTCCCGCGAGGCCGCCGCGTTCGTTTCCGGCGTGGTCAAGGATGCCTTCAGCCTGTGGCTCAACGCCCACCCCGAGCTGGGTATGCAACTGGCAGAACTGGCGATCAACAACGCCGGCCGGCGTCTGAAAGCGAGCAAGAAGGTCGAGCGCAAGCGCGTCACCCAGGGCCCGGCACTGCCTGGCAAGCTGGCTGACTGTGCCGGGCAGGACCCGATGCGCGCCGAGCTGTTCCTGGTCGAGGGTGACTCGGCAGGTGGTTCGGCCAAGCAGGCGCGTGACAAAGAGTTCCAGGCCATCCTGCCGCTGCGCGGCAAGATCCTCAACACTTGGGAAGTCGATGGCGGCGAAGTGCTTGCCAGCCAGGAAGTGCACAACATTGCCGTGGCCATTGGTGTCGATCCCGGCGCTGCCGACATGAGCCAGCTGCGTTACGGCAAGATTTGCATCCTCGCCGACGCCGACTCCGACGGCCTGCACATCGCCACCTTGCTTTGCGCGCTGTTCGTCCAGCACTTCCGCCCGCTGGTCGAGGCTGGCCATGTGTATGTAGCCATGCCGCCGCTGTACCGCATCGACCTGGGCAAGGAAATCTACTACGCCCTCGACGAAGCCGAACGCGACGGCATCCTCGACCGCCTGGTGGCCGAGAAGAAACGCGGCAAGCCGCAGGTCACTCGATTCAAGGGCCTGGGTGAGATGAACCCGCCGCAGCTGCGCGAGACCACCATGGACCCGAACACCCGGCGCCTGGTCCAGCTGACCCTGGACGATCTGGACGGCACCCGCGAGATAATGGACATGCTGCTGGCCAAAAAGCGCGCCGGCGATCGCAAGAGCTGGCTGGAATCCAAAGGTAACCTGGCCGAGGTCCTGGCTTGATACGTCTGGCCCTGACTGCAGCACTGGCGCTGTTGACGCTTCCCGCACTGGCAGCGCCGTGGCCTGAACTCAAGCTGGTCGCCGAGCACCCGGTCGAAGGCATGCGCGGCGGCAACCTGTCCGGCTTGAGCGAATGCCGTGGCGGCCTGTGGGCGGTTTCTGACCGTGACGACGAGCTGCTCTACCGCCTGGATACCTCGGCCTCCGTGTGGCAAGCGCAAGCGCTGCACATGGAGGTACCACCGGTACCGGAAAGCGGCTTGCCGTGGGGCTTGCGTTCGCGTACCTGGGCCGCTTCGCAGGTGCGCGGCGGCGAGCTGGATTTCGAAGGCCTGAGCTGCGATGCCGCCGGCAATCACTATCTGGTCAGCGAAGCCCATGCGGCAGTGCTGCAGGTCCCGGTGGAGGGCGCGCCCAACTGGCTGAAGATCGACTCGAGCATGGTCCGCCAGGCGCGGGCCAGCGGCATGTTGTTGCATTTCAACGCGCTGTTCGAAGGCCTGGCGGTGAGCCCGGCCGGTGACCGTATCTGGCTGGCGGCCGAGCGCGAGCGCCGTGGCCTGCTGTTGATCAATCGCCAGCAAACCACCTGGAACTGTGGCAACGGCTGCGTGCTGCTCAGCGAAGCCGGGGTCGAGATGCAACCGCCGCAGATGGCCAAGCCGCGCCCGGTCGCGCGGGACTTTGCCGACCTGGCGCTGTTCAACGACAAGCTCTTTACCCTGGAACGCAATGCCTACCGGATCTGCCGGCGGGACGCGCAGACTGCCAAGGTCGAACGCTGCTGGTCATTTGCCGCCGATGCCCTGGCCGAACCTCGGCGTTACTCACAACCCTTTGGCTTGGCCGAAGCGCTGGTGATCGATGACAAGGGCGCCTGGATCGGCCTGGACAACAACGGTGCGACCCGCCAGGACGGCGAATCGCGACCGATCGTCTGGCGCTTTGCCGCGCCGGCCGGTGGCTGGAGTGCCAAATCGTGAGCCAGCCGCCGGGCAAGCGTGCAGGCCGGATACTGCTGATCCTCGCCTGGGCGGCCGGTCTGTTCCTGGCCACGCGCTTTTTCGGCGAGTGGGAACAGCGTCAGGCCAACCCCAATGCCGTGGTCACCTCGCAACATGGCGAGGGTTACATCGAAGTGCAGCTGGCCGGTAATGGCCAGGGACATTTCGTCGCCGATGGCCGGATAAACGGTCAGACGGTACATTTTCTGCTCGATACCGGGGCGACCGACGTGGCGATTCCCGAAGCCCTGGCCGGCAAGCTTGGCCTGGAGCGCGGTGCGCCGGTGATGCTGAGTACCGCCAATGGCCGCACCCAGGGCTACCGCACGCGGCTGGATCAGCTGCAACTGGGCGATATCCTCCTGCGCAATGTGCGCGCGCTGGTGGTGCCGGGGCTGGATGGCGAACAGGTATTACTGGGCATGAGTGCCCTGAAACAACTCGAATTTACCCAGCGTGGCGGCACCTTGCTGCTGCGCCAGAACCTGAAATGATGAGGCCCGCATGAGCGACTCCCTTGATCTCAGCCTCGATGGCGTAGAGCGCCGGTCACTGGCTGACTTCACCGAACAGGCCTACCTCAACTACTCCATGTACGTGATCATGGACCGGGCCTTGCCGCATATCGGCGACGGCCTGAAGCCGGTGCAACGGCGCATCGTCTACGCCATGAGCGAACTGGGCCTGGACGCCGACTCCAAGCACAAGAAGTCGGCGCGTACCGTCGGTGACGTGCTCGGCAAGTTCCACCCCCATGGCGATTCGGCTTGCTACGAAGCCATGGTGCTGATGGCGCAGCCGTTCAGCTACCGCTACACCCTGGTCGATGGCCAGGGCAACTGGGGTGCGCCGGACGATCCGAAGTCCTTCGCTGCCATGCGTTACACCGAGGCACGCCTGTCGCGTTACTCAGAAGTGCTGCTCAGCGAACTGGGCCAGGGCACGGCAGACTGGGTGCCGAACTTCGACGGTACCCTCGACGAGCCTGCGGTGCTTCCGGCGCGTCTGCCGAACATCCTGCTCAACGGTACCACCGGTATCGCCGTGGGCATGGCCACCGACGTGCCGCCGCACAACCTGCGCGAAGTCGCCTCGGCCTGCGTGCGTCTGCTCGATGAGCCCAAGGCCACGGTCGAGCAGCTTTGCGAGCATATCCAGGGCCCGGACTACCCGACCGAAGCCGAGATCATCACCCCGCGCGCCGAGCTGTTGAAAATCTACGAAAGCGGCCGTGGTTCGGTGCGCATGCGCGCGGTGTATCGCATCGAGGACGGCGATATCGTCGTCACCGCGCTGCCGCACCAGGTCTCCGGGGCCAAGGTGCTGGAGCAGATCGCCGCACAGATGCAGGCCAAGAAGCTGCCGATGGTCGCCGACCTGCGCGACGAGTCGGACCACGAGAACCCGTGCCGAATCGTCATCATCGCCCGTTCCAACCGGGTCGACCTCGACGAGCTGATGCAGCACCTGTTCGCGACTACCGACCTTGAGTCCAGCTACCGGGTAAACGTCAACATCATCGGTCTGGACGGCCGCCCGCAGTTGAAGAACCTGCGGGCGCTGCTGGTCGAGTGGCTGGAATTCCGCGTGCAGACGGTGCGCCGCCGACTGAAATTCCGCCTGGACAAGGTCGAACGCCGCCTGCACCTGCTCGAAGGCCTGTTGGTAGCCTTCCTCAACCTGGATGAAGTGATCCACATCATCCGTACCGAGGACCAGCCAAAAGCCGCGCTGATCGCCCGTTTTGACCTGACCGAAACCCAGGCCGAGTACATCCTCGAGACGCGTCTGCGCCAGTTGGCGCGCCTGGAAGAGATGAAGATCCGCAACGAGCAGGACGAGCTGGCCAAGGAACAAGCCAAGTTGACCGCCCTGCTCGGCAGCGAAACCAAGCTGCGCAAGCTGGTACGAGCCGAGCTGATCAAGGATGCCGAAACCTATGGCGACGACCGCCGTTCGCCAATCGTCGAGCGTGCCGAAGCCAAGGCCCTGTCGGAAAACGAGCTGATGCCGACCGAGCCGGTCACCGTGGTGCTGTCGGAGAAGGGCTGGGTGCGTTGCGCCAAGGGTCATGATATCGACGCCACGGGGTTGTCGTACAAGGCGGGCGATGGCTTCAAAGCCGCCGCCGCCGGGCGCTCGAATCAGTTTGCCGTGCTTATCGACTCCACGGGCCGCAGCTACTCGCTGGCCGCCCATACCTTGCCATCGGCTCGTGGCCAGGGCGAGCCGCTGACCGGCCGGCTGACGCCGCCGCCGGGCGCGAGCTTCGATTGCGTGCTGTTGCCTGAAGATGACGCCCTGTATGTGATCGCCTCCGACGCCGGCTACGGCTTCGTGGTCAAAGGCGAAGACCTGCAGGCCAAGAACAAGGCCGGTAAAGCCCTGCTCAGCCTGCCGAATGGCGCCAAGGTCATTGCGCCGCGGCCCGTGGCCGACCGTGAGCATAACTGGCTGGCAGCGGTGACCACCGAAGGTCGGCTGCTGATCTTCAAGATCAGCGACCTGCCGCAGCTGGGTAAAGGCAAGGGCAACAAGATCATCGGTATCCCGGGTGACCGGGTCGCCTCGCGTGAAGAATTTGTTACCGATCTGGCGGTCATTCCTGACGGTGCGACGCTTGTATTGCAGGCCGGCAAGCGTACCCTGTCTCTCAAGGCCGACGATCTCGAACATTACAAGGGTGAGCGCGGGCGCCGTGGCAACAAGCTGCCCCGTGGCTTCCAGCGGGTTGACGCGCTGTTGGTCGAAATACCCGGATAAGCCGGGTTAGACAGCCTGAACGGGTATTTTCGTGCCCGTTCGCGGTTGAAACACTGGAGTCGAGCCGCTATTTCGCGGATGATAGGCTCCTTGCGGTACCAGCGTGGCTGTGTATCCAAACGAATCTATATGAGTATCACTGCGGTTTGCCTTGTGGCGACCGCCTGGATGGGATGATGAAATTTCTGCGCCTTCCGTTGGTTCTGCTGTGTGGCGTGCTCGGATTGGCCGGTTGCAGCATGCACCAGCCGGTATCCCTGTATCAGCTCGACAGCGGTGAGCCTGGCCAACCCAAGCAAAGCGCTGGCATGGCGGTGGTGCTCGGCCCTGTGTCGATCGCCGATTACCTGCAACGCGAGACCCTGCTGCAGCGTCAGGCCGATGGTAGCCTGACCGCAGCCACCGATGGCCGTTGGGCCGGTAGCCTGTCGGCAGACATCGACCAGTTGCTGGTCCGTCAGCTCGCTTGGCGCCTGGACAGCCAGCGCGTGGTCCTGGCCCCGGCCAGCACCGGCTTTACCCCGGATGTACAGGTTCTGCTGTCGATTACCCGCCTGGACTCCGGTACCAACCAGCCAGCGATCCTCGACGCCCAGTGGCGCCTGCTGGACCGCCGTGGCCAGGTCCGTGACAACCGCATCGTGCACCTGGAGCAACAGCACCAGGGTAGCGAGTCTGCCCAGGTTCAAGCCCAGGGCCAGTTGCTGCAAAAGCTCGCCGAGCAGTTGAGCATTGCCTTGAAGCCGCTGGCCAATCAGCCTGCAGTGGTTGAAGAACAACCGAAGAAGGCCGCGCCGGTTCAGGTGCGTAAAGAGCCGGAGAAATCGAAGATTCCTTTGGCTACGCCGATTCGTACTGATCTGGAAGTGTTCCGCTTCTGAGTCGAGTGGTTACAAAAAGCCCGCAGTGATGCGGGCTTTTTTGTGGGCGCTCATCCTACCTGTGGGAGCTGGCTTGCCAGCGATCGGCCGTGAAGCGGTCGTAAGTCAGCCAGCACGGGTCTGTCCTTATCGCTGGCAAGCCAGCTCCCACAGGTCAGCAATAAAAAAGCCCGCATCACTGCGGGCTTTTTGTGTAGCAGGGGCTCAGCTCTTGACCCGGCGCTCATGCATCCGCGCCAATTGCCGCTCCAGCATCGACGGATACGGCTCCATCAAGCGCTCGACACAGCAGGCGCCTTCGGGGCTGGCGATCGGGCGAATGCGCGCGCGCTGGCGCACCAGGGCATCGTCGCTGATCTTGCGCTCGACCAGCAGCAGGTTGCGGCTGTGCTGCGACAGGGCCAGGGCGTCCTGGGCCTTTTCAGTCAGCAGCAGGTCGATCTGGCTCAGGCCGTGCAGGTCTTCACCCAGGGCCAGGCCCAGTTGCAGCTGCAGGGTGATGCCGCTGTCAGCCACTTCGATCTGCAGGGCATGACCCAGGGCACGCAGCAGCTCGCCACAGCAGATGGCATTGGTGAGGTAGTCCTCGCCGCTGTCCTGGCTGTGGAACAACAGCAGGGTGCTGCCGTCGTTGAGGGTGTGCACTTCGCTTTCATACAGCGAGGCAGCCTGGTCGAGGCAGTCGCGGTAGCGTTCCAGCAGCTCGGTCAAGCGCGTGCGTGGCAGACGCCGTAGTTGCTCCTGGGAGCCCAGTTGCACCGCCAGCACGGCGCTGGCCTGTGGCTCGCGGTTGATCGGGGCAGCCGGGGCAGGGGCGGCGCTGTGGTCTTCGTCGAGCAGGTCGGCGAAGGCATCATCGCTGTCGTCATCCGCCGCAGGTTTTACCGGTTTGGCGGCCTTGCTCACGGCAGGTTGTTCGTCGAAGCTCGGGTCACGCAAGTTGCGCACTTCGAACTCCGGTTCATCCTCGTCAAAGGATTCTTCGGCTTCTTCTTCCGGCTCGACTTCCCGTGGCGGCGGGGCCAGGCGCGTGTGCAGCTGGCGCGCCAGGTCACCGATTTCATCCTGGCGCTCGATCGCCGGGGTGAACTCGTTGATGTCGCGCAGCCAGACCCGCAGCTGCAACAGCGGCGTGGAGATATAGCGACCCAGGCGCAGGCTCATGGCCAATGCCAGGGCCAGCAGGATACCGGCGAGGATGCCCATGCTCTGCAGGCTGATGGTCAGCGGCTGCTGGAACTGGCTCATGTCCAGGCTGATGCGCAGTTGCCCGGCAGTTACATCCTGGAAGGTGATCTTGGTCTGGTACAGGCCTTCGGCCTCGCCCAGCAGGCCGTTTTTCGGGCGCTGGCCGGCTTCGGCGAGGATCCGGTTGTCGACGCTGTAGATCGCCGCGTGGGCCACCAGCGGATTCTTCACCAGGTTGCCGAGCAGCACGTTGAGGCTGAGGATGTCGTTGGACACCAGCAGCTCGGTGGCCGAGGTAGCAGTCTGGGTGGTCAGGCTCTGCCCAAGGGCATCGGCTTGCTCATGCATGGCCTCCTTGAACTGCAGGCCCATCACGCAGGCGTAGATCACCAGCGCCAGTGCCACCAGGAACACGTTATGGCAGGCGATACGCAGCGCCAGCGGTATTCGGCGTTGGCGCAGGGCGTGGAAGATCAGCAGGAAGAAGTTGTCGGTCTTAACGGGCGTGGGCCGGTTCACAGAGCGCGGCTCTTTATGTCGGAGAAGTTGCTGCGCAGTATAGCGAGCGCTCAGGGGCGGGCAAAGTATCGACTGCGCCCGATGGTCAGCGAAAATCGGTAGAATGCGCTTTTTTTCAATGAGTCGGAGCCCGTCTTGCGCGAAATCGTTCTGATTAACATCACCGGTGAAGACCGCCCGGGTCTTACCGCGGCCATCACCGGCGTCCTGGCCCAGGGTGGTGTGAACATCCTCGACATCGGTCAGGCGGTGATTCACGACACCCTGTCCTTTGGCATCCTGGTCGAAATCCCGGATACCGAGAAGGCCTCATCGGTGCTCAAGAACATCCTGTTTGCGGGCTACGAACTCGACCAGCAGGTACGTTTTACCCCGGTTTCCGAAGCCGACTACCAGAATTGGGTCGAAGGTCAGGGCAAGGCCCGACATATCGTCACCCTGCTGACCCGCAAGGTCACTGCCGAACAATTGCAGCGCGTCAGCTCGATCACGGCCAAGTACGGTCTGAATATCGACCATATCGATCGCCTGTCGGGTCGTGTGGCACTGGATACGCCGGCTGAGCAGAGCAAGGGCTGCATCGAGTTCTCGGTACGTGGCGAGCCGGCTGATCCGCAGGCCCTGCGCGCCGAGTTCCTCAGCGTCGCCCAGGAACTGAACGTCGACATCGCCTTCCAGCAGGATTCGCTGTTCCGTCGCAACCGCCGCCTGGCGGTGTTCGACATGGACTCGACGTTGATCGAAGCCGAAGTCATTGACGAGCTGGCCAAGGCCGCCGGTGTAGGCGAGCAGGTTTCCGAAATCACCGAGCGGGCCATGCGCGGCGAGCTGGATTTCCGTGCCAGCTTCAAGGAGCGCCTGGCGCTGCTCAAGGGTCTGGACGTTGGCGTACTGGACGAGATCGGTGCTTCGCTGCGCCTGACCGAAGGCGCCGAGACGCTGTTCGCCGAGCTCAAGCGCCTGGGCTACAAGACGGCCATCCTCTCCGGCGGCTTCACCTATTTTGCCAAGCAACTGCAAGCCAAGCTGGGCATCGATTATGTGTTCGCCAACGAGCTGGAAGTGGTCGATGGCAAGGTAACGGGTGTGGCGGTCGAGCCGATCGTCGATGCCCAGCGCAAGGCCGACCTGCTTGGCGAGCTGGCGCGCAAGGAAGGCCTGCAGATGGAGCAGACCATTGCCGTCGGTGACGGCGCCAACGACCTGCCGATGCTGGCGATTGCCGGCCTGGGTGTGGCTTTCCGGGCCAAGCCGCTGGTCAAGCAGTCGGCCAAGCAGGCGATCTCGACCCTGGGCCTGGATGGTGTGCTGTACCTGTTGGGTTTCCGGGATCGCGACGGTCGCGTCTGACGGACCAGGCGTCACCGATTTGGTTTTACCGGCCTCATCGCGGGGCAAGCCCGCTCCCACAGGTATGAAAAAGCCCGCATTGATGCGGGCTTTTTCATTTTCAGGCTTGTGCCGGCAGTGCCAGGCGCTGGCCCATGCTCACCGCCGAGCCGGCGCCAAGTTCTTCGGCCCACTTCACTTGCTCTGGCCCGAACAGCACGACAGCAGTCGAACCCAGCTTGAAACGGCCCAGTTCGGCGCCTTTTTCCAGATGGATCGGCGCACGGCTGGCTTCGTCGTAGCGCACGGTTTTCAGTTCACGCTTGGGTGGCGTGACCAGCCCAGCCCAGACGGTTTCGATCGAGGCGACGATCATCGCGCCCACCAGCACCACGGCCATCGGCCCGCGTTCGGTATCGAACAGGCAGACGACTCGCTCGTTGCGGGCGAACAGTTCCGGAACGTTTTCGGCAGTGGTCTGGTTGACCGAGAACAGCCGGCCCGGCACGTAGATCATCTCGCGCAGGGTGCCGGCCAGCGGCATGTGCACGCGGTGGTAGTCCTTGGGCGACAGGTAGATGGTAGCGAACTCGCCACCCATGAACGGCGCGGCATTGGCAGGGTCGCCGCCCAGCAGTTCCAGGGCGCTGAAGCTGTGGCCCTTGGCCTGGAAGATGCGGCCGTGCTCGATCGGGCCGAGCTGGCTGACGGCACCGTCGGCCGGGCAGAGGATCGCCCCCGGGGTTTCGTCCAGCGGACGCGCACCCGGCTTGAGGGCGCGGGTGAAGAAGGCGTTGAAGTGCTCGTAGGCGGTGACGTCTTCGACCAGGGCCTGGGACATGTCCACCTGGTAGCGCTTGGCGAACCAGCTGGTGAAGGCGTTCTTGAACCAGCGCACGCGGCATTCGGCGATGCAGCCGGCCAGGCGCGAGAGCAGGTGGTGAGGCAGCAGGTACTGGCTGATGATGAACAAGCGGGATTTCATTAGGTTTCCTTAAACTTCGACAGGGGTGTCGGGGTGGTTGCCCCATTCGCCCCAGGATCCGGCATAGGCTTTGACCCGAGGGTAGCCCAGATGCTTGGCCACCAGGTAGGTAAAGCCGGAACGGTGATGAGTCTGGCAGTGGGTGACCACTTCCTTGTCTTTGCTGATGCCGAGCTGTTCGAGGATCTCGGGCATGTCCTTGCGGATGCGCAGGGCATCGTTCATGTCCATGCCGGCGGTCCACTCGAAATTGACTGCGCCGGGAATGTGCCCGCCCTTGGCAGCCAGGACTTTCTCGCCCCGGTACTCAGCCGGGCTGCGCGCGTCCCAGATCGCCAGGTCGGCGGCGCCGAGGCGGCTTTGCAGGTATTCGCGGGTGGCCGTTGGCTCTTCGTGCAGGGTCAGGTTGAGCGTGCCGCTGGCATTGGCCGGTACTTCAGTGCTGAGGGTGCTCGCCGGCCACGCCTGAGCGCCACCGTTGAGGTAGTGGTAACGGCAATGACCGATGACATCCAGCAACCAGATGAAGCGCCCGGCCCAGCCGCCGCCTTCGTCGTCATAGACCACGTAGACCGCATTGGCGTTATGGCCGAGCTCGGCAAACAGTTTTTCCAGGTCGGCCTTGGCCGGCAACAGGCCCGGCGCTGGAGGCTGGCCCAGCTGCGTCCGCTTCGGGTCGACGAAGCGTGCACCGGGAATATGCCCGCTGGCGTAGCGGTTAACGCTGGTCAGGTCGACCAGGATCAGCTCTGGCGCATCCAGCCGGGCTTGCAGGTCAGCCGGCTCGATTACCAGGGGCAAGCCAGAAAAGTCAGTCATCCAGAGTCTCCAGAGCGGAACAGAGGGGGGCGATTGTAGCGCATGGCTCAGGCGCTGCGGTTGCTGAAGGTGGTCAGGGCCCGCTCGATACATTGCGCAGTTTTGCCGAAGGCTTGCACGCTGACGTCCGCCAATGGCTTGCCGCCCTGGTCGGCGACCAGCAGCATCACCCCCCGGCCATTGCTCGACAATGAGCGCAGCAACAGGTGCTCGCTGCGAAACAGTGCGCGCAGGCTGGCCGGCAGCAGGGCCGAGAACTGGGCGTGGTTTTCCGGGGTCAGGCGCAGTTGCGCCGATTTGCTCAACAAGCGTTGCAGCAATTTGCTCTGGTCGATGGGCAGCACCAGGCTGGCGGCATCTGCCGGCACGCCGGCAATCTGATGGACCCGCAACTGGCTCTGGGTCTTGTCGGTCATCAGCAGCATCACCCGCTGCATGCCGCAGGCGATCAGGGCGTCGCGGGCAAGGGTGGTCAGGTGGATGGCATTGCTGAACGGGCTGGGCTCGGCCAGCAACTCGCCGCAGAGCTTGCGCCAGATACCCAGGGCTTGAGCCGAAGGGGGCGCAGGGGCGATCTGACCTTGGTGCAGGCGTTGCTGATGCCAAGGCCAGAGCAGGGATTCGGCCGGGTGGAACAGGCCTGGGCAGGCGTGATGACGGGCGCTGATCGCGGCTTGTTGGTGCACCAGTTGCTGCACGTCGTCCAGCGGAGTTTGCAGGTAAAGGCTGGTGAGCAATTGCCAGCGCTGCACGTGCGGATTGGTCCAGCCCACCTGCGCGGCCAGGGCCAGGCCGTTGGCCAGTAGCACGGTATTGGCCGGCTGATTGAACCAGCGGCGCAAGCTCGGCTGATCGTCGAGGTGCTGTTGCTGGTGCAGACTGTCCTGGTCACGGGCGATGAGGATCGCCTGGGCCAGTAACCGGCGCTCTTCCTGGAGCAAATGGTAACCGCGTGTTACCCAATCCGGCAGGCGCCAGTGTTCGGCCAGGGCCTTGCACAGGCTCATGACCCGGACGCCGAACAGCTCTATTTCCACCCTGGGTGCCGATTCGCCCCTATGCACCACGCGCAGCTCCCACTCATCAAGGAGCTTGGGATGAGTCAGCGCCAGCGGCCACAGCGGCGAGAGGAACAACAGGCTGCCCCAGTGGATCTCTTGCCACAGGCGCGCCAGGCGGCTGGCGAACAGGCCGTTGGCTTGCTGGCTGGCATGCTGGCTGACAACCTGCAACTGACGCAGGGTTGGCGCAATCTCGCCCTCGGGCATGGCCGGCAGGCGTTCCAGCAACTCCGCCGTGCGCGCCAGGCCCAGGCGGTTGAGCGCGACCTCCAGGCTCTCGGCTGCCTCGCCGGTGCTGGTATTGCTGTGGTGGTTGGCCTCACGCATGACACTGAGCACCAGTGCCGGGCTGTCCTGCATCAGTTCGGCGATGTCGCGCAACGAGCGGCGGCTATCGCCGATGGCGATTTTTACGCGCTCGTAACTGGGCAGCGGAACTGGCAAGCGTACGCTGTCGAGGAGCTTGACCCAGGCATCGAGTGTTTTTGGTGTTTGACTTGGCACGATGGTTTCAATAGGCATGCTGGAGGTAGGCCGAACTGGCTTTTCGCCTTGACTGACTATAGTCTGGCGCAGTTCTGCCGATAAGTAGAAGAAGAGTTTTTTTAACTTCCGCTCACGACCCTGACCACGACAGTAAGTGCTTTCTATCTATGGCTAAAATTATCGGCATCATCGTCGTATTCGCGAGTGTGCTCGGCGGATATGTACTTTCCCACGGCAAGATTGCGGCCCTGATCCAGCCTTTCGAAGTGCTGATTATCGGTGGCGCTGCATTCGGTGCGTTCCTCCAGGCCAACCCTGGCTATATGACCATGCATGTAGTCAAGAAGTCGCTGAAGATGTTCGGCACGCGTTTTACCCACACCTTCTATATCGAGGTGTTGGGCCTGGTCTACGAGATTCTCAACAAATCCCGTCGCGAAGGCATGATGGCGATCGAAGCCGATATCGAAGACGCCGCTGCCAGCCCGATTTTCGCCAAGTATCCGGCGGTACTGGGTGATGAACGCATGACCGCGTTCATCTGTGACTACCTGCGCATCATGTCCACCGGCAACATGGCCCCGCACGAGCTTGAGGGCCTGTTCGACATGGAATTGCTGAGCATGAAGGAAGAACTCGAGCACCCGTCCCATGCCGTCAACGGCATCGCCGACGGCATGCCGGGTTTCGGTATCGTTGCCGCGGTACTGGGGATCGTGGTGACCATGGCCTCGCTGGGCGATGGCGATCAGAAGTCCATCGGCCTGCACGTCGGTGCAGCGCTGGTCGGTACCTTCTTCGGTATTCTCGCCGCGTACGGTTTCTTCGGCCCGCTGGCCACGTCCTTGCGCCATGACGCCAAGGAAGAGCTGAACGTCTATGAGGCGATCAAGGCCTCGCTGGTGGCTTCGGCCTCGGGCATGCCGCCATCGCTGGCCGTGGAATTCGGGCGCAAGGTGCTTTTCCCTGCCCACCGCCCGAGCTTCGCCGAGCTGGAACAAGCAGTTCGCGGTCGCTAAGCCATGGAAAATAATCAGCCCATTATCGTCAAGCGCATCAAGCGCTTTGGCGACGGCCACCACGGTGGCGCCTGGAAGATTGCCTTCGCCGACTTTGCCACGGCGATGATGGCGTTCTTCCTGGTGCTGTGGCTGCTGTCGACGGCCACGCCCGAGCAGAAGATTGCCATTGCCGGCTATTTCAAGGACCCGATCGGTTTCTCCGAAAGCGGTACACCCTACATCATCGATCTGGGCGGTTCGCCCCAACTCGCCCCGGAAAAGACCATTAACCCGGAAGTGAAGTCCGAGCCGACACCTGACACCAGCCTGCAGCTGGACCAGGACAAGGTCGAGAGCATGGCCGAGCAGGTCGAGCGCGAGCGCCTGGAATTGCTGCTGCAGGAGTTGCAGAACAAAGTCGAAGAGAACCCGCAGCTGCAGAAGTTCAAGGACCAGATTCTCTTCGAGATCACCCAGGACGGGCTGCGCATCCAGATCATGGACGCCGAGAACCGGCCGATGTTCGACCTTGGCAGCGCGCGCTTGCAGCCGTACTTCGAGGACATCCTGCTGGCGATGGCCGATACCATCAAGGCGGTGCCGAACAAGATCAGCATCAGTGGCCATACCGATGCCAAGCCGTACGCCGGTACTGGTGACTTCGGCAACTGGGAGCTGTCGGCCAACCGCGCCAACGCGGCCCGTCGCGCGCTGGTCGCCGGTGGCTACCCGGATACCCAGGTGGCGCGGGTGGTGGGCTATGCCTCGTCGTCGTTGTTCGACCGGCAGAACCCGCTCAATCCGGTCAACCGCCGTATCGACATCATCGTCCTGACCAAGAAGGCCCAGCGCACCATCGAAGGCGAGCAGAACCAGCCTGCCGCCCCCGATGCCGCACAGCCAGGCACCGCGACGCCGGCACCGGGTGCAACGCAAGAGCAGGCCCCGGCGGCCGAGGCCGAGCCGATGCAGCCACGGGAGTTGCGTCAGAAGCTGAACATCTTCGAAGACGGCGTGTTGAAGATGGACGAAAACAAGCAGTAAGCCTGCTTGCGTGAAAACGCCCGTGCGCAGCGATGCCCACGGGCGTTTTTTTGCGCTACAGGCTAGAAGCCGCGGCGGATCTTGGCCTTCAGGTCGGCATGGAAGAAGTCGGCGTTGGAGCGGTTGGTGGCATTGGCCTCGCAGGCTTCACTGTCAATGGAGCGCTTGAAGGTCTGCTCGTCATGGTAGGCGCGAACGTACAGGTCGATGTGTTCGCGGTTGGTCATGGTTGGCCACTTTTCCAGATACGCCGGCAATGTAGCCTCTGCGCACTGGTAGAAGGCTACCCGGCGGTTGACCAGGGTGGCGGCGCCGAGCTGGAAGGGTACCCACCAGGCATCGGCGGTCTCGGGGGCGAGCACGGCGATCAGATGAGTGCACTGGCTGATGTTGCGGCGGATGATGCCGCTGATATCGTCGGTGGTCTGCTGTGCCCCACTGTCGAACAGGTCCAGTTGGGTACTGATGCCTTCGAGCTTGAGCCGTTCATTGATAATGAAGGCGTCCAGGCGTTCGCTGTGGCGATAACTGATAAAGACTGGCATCAGTAGTGCCCTCCCACGCTGGAGGGAGTGGCATCGATGCGCAAAAGCTGAATTGTCATGGTTGATTCCTTTCATACGCAGGGCATGGGTTGATTCGCTTCATGGCGGCGAATCTTGAAAGGTGACAATCAGCGAAAGTCTTCCGGACAGCAAGGTACGACCAACAAACAAGATGCGCCCTACTTGTTTGGGTAAAAAGTCCTACAGGCTGGTCCTACAAAACAGCGGGTTGAGGCTCGTTTCCGAGCCCCATGCGTTTCAGTAGCTGTCTTGCGGCAGGCTGGCGATGATCGAGCGATAGCTGTTCATCCGCTGTTGTTGCACGCGGCCGTCTTCGAGGGCCTTGAGCAGGGCGCAACCGGGCTCGCGGTCGTGTTTGCAGTCGCGGAAGCGGCAGGTGCCGAGCAGGTCGGTGAACTCGATGAAGCCAGCTTCGACATCGGCGCGGCTGACATGGCCCAGGCCGAATTCGCGGATACCCGGGGAGTCGATCAGTTCGCCACCACCGGGGAAGTGGTAAAGACGGGCGGTGGTAGTGGTGTGGGTACCCTGGCCGGACCATTCCGACAGATCACCGACGCGGGTCTGCACTTCAGGTAACAGGCTGTTGACCAGCGACGACTTGCCAACCCCGGACTGTCCGACAAACACGCTGATATGGCCGTCGAGCTGTGCCTGCAACTGCGCCATGCCATTGCCGTGGTGGGCCGACACTTCCAGTAGCGGGTAGCCGAGCTGCCGGTACACCGCCAGCAATGCATTGAGTGCCGGAGCATTCTGCTCGTCGATCAGGTCCGCCTTGTTCAGCAGCAGCAAGGGCCGGATGCCGGCATGTTCGGCCGCTACCAGATAGCGGTCGATCAGGTTGGCATGAGGTTCCGGTGCCGGTGCGAAAACGATCACGATCAGGTCGACGTTGGCCGCCACCGGCTTGAGCTGGCCGCGGCTGTCCGGGCGGCACAACTCGGTGTGGCGCGGCAACTGCGCTACGATCACGCCAATGCCCTGGTTGCCCGCACGCCACACCACCTTGTCGCCAGTCACCAGCGCCGGCAGGTTTGCCCGCAGGTGGCAACGGAACACCTGGCCGGCAACGTCGCCGTCCTGGGCTTCGACTTCGACCTGCACGCCAAAGTGGGCGATGACCAGGCCCAGTTGTTCCGGGCCGAGGTCGCCGCCTTCGAGCTCCTTCAGGGTCTGTTGTTCGCGTTTGGCGGCGCGGGCAGCGCGTTCACCCTGGATTTTTTCGATGCGCCAGTTCTGGCGTCGATTGAGCTGGCGTTTGGCCATGAAGGTTCCGTGTTCGGGAGGCAATATTTAACGGCGGGGAGTTTAGCACGCTCCACTAGGCTAAACTGCGCACCTACCGAGGAGCAGAATCATGCAGAACCCACAGAACCTGATCTGGATCGACCTGGAAATGACCGGTCTGGATCCGGATCAAGACGTCATTATCGAAATGGCCACCATCGTCACCGACAGCGACCTCAACACCCTGGCTGAAGGCCCGGTGATCGCTATCCACCACAGTGACGAGGTGCTGGCGCGCATGGATGAGTGGAACACTCGCACCCACGGCGCCTCCGGCCTGACCCAGCGGGTCAAGGACAGTAAGGTCAGCATGGCCGAAGCCGAGGCCCGGACCATCGCCTTCCTGGAGCAGTGGGTAGCGAAGGGCAAGTCGCCGATCTGTGGCAACAGCATCTGCCAGGACCGCCGGTTCCTCTACCGCCACATGCGCAACCTGGAAAACTACTTCCACTACCGCAACCTCGACGTTTCGACCCTCAAGGAACTGGCGGCACGCTGGGCCCCGGAAGTGCGCGACAGCTTCAAGAAGGGTGGCACCCACCTGGCACTCGACGATATTCGCGAGTCGATCAACGAACTGCGCCATTATCGCGAGCACTTCATCAAGTTCTGAGTGCAGCGCCGCCGGCTTGTACAGACAATCCGCGCGGCGCCCCCTTTTGGTGCCTGTGGCAACTGGTTAGACTGCGCGCCCCTTTGCACGGATCTGCGCCATGTTGTTGATGCTCTACCTCATTGCTATCACCGCCGAAGCCATGACCGGTGCACTGTCTGCTGGCCGTCGCGGCATGGACTGGTTCGGTGTGGTGCTGATCGCCTGCATCACCGCTCTGGGTGGTGGCTCGGTGCGCGACGTGCTGCTGGGGCATTACCCGCTGACCTGGGTCAAACACCCGGAATACTTGGTGCTGACCAGTTTCGCGGCGCTGATGACCATCTTTATTGCACCGCTGATGCGCCACCTGCGCTCGCTGTTCCTGGTGCTCGATGCCCTGGGGCTGGTGGCCTTCACCCTGATTGGCTGCATGACCGCGCTGGAAATGGGCCAGGGCATGCTGGTGGCATCGATCAGCGGGGTGATTACCGGGGTGTTTGGCGGCATTCTTCGGGATATCTTCTGTAACGATATTCCGCTGATCTTCCGCCGCGAGTTGTATGCCAGTGTGTCGTTCGCGGCGGCCTGGTTCTATCTGGGGTGCGTGTACTTCAATGTGCCGGGCGAGCAGGCGATTTTGCTGACCTTGTTTGGCGGCTTCCTGCTACGGCTGCTGGCGATTCGGTTCCATTGGGAGATGCCGAAGTTTCATTACAACGACGAGCATTGATTTGCTTGTGCCGGCCTCATCGCTGGCAAGCCAGCTCCCACATAGCCCCTGACCGGTCTCAATAATGCAACCCGCCTGGTCCCCTGTGGGAGCTGGCTTGCCAGCGATGGCCGCGCCGCTGATTCAGCCAGCCTGCCGCTCGGCATGCTGCGCCAACGCCCACTCCACATGCTCACGCACCAGCTCCGACGGAAAATCCTGCCGCGCCTTGAGCGCCTCCAGTACCTGGATAGTCGACGGCGCATTGCCCAAGCCCACCGCCAGGTTGCGCAACCAGCGCTCATAACCGGCACGGCGCAGCGGTGAGCCTTCGGTGCTGTCGAGGAAGGTCTGCTCATCCCACATGAACAGCTCGGCAAGCCCGGCGCTATCGAGGTTGTGCCGGGGCTTGAAGTCGCTCTCGCCGGTAGGGCGGGCAAAACGGTTCCACGGGCAGACAATCTGGCAGTCGTCGCAACCGAACACCCGATTACCGATCAACGGTCGCAGCTCTTCGGGGATCGCGCTTTTCAGCTCGATGGTCAGGTACGAGATACAGCGCCTGGCATCCAGCACATACGGGCCAACAAAGGCCTGGGTCGGGCAGATGTCCAGGCAGGCGCTGCAGCGCCCGCAATGTTCGCTGGCCTGCGGTGGGTCGACCGGCAGCGGCATATCGACGAACAGTTCGGCGAGAAAGAAGTAACTCCCGGCCTTGCGATTGAGCAGCAGGGTGTTCTTGCCGATCCAGCCCAGCCCGGCCTGCTCGGCAATGGCCTTTTCCAGCACCGGGGCGCTGTCGACAAAAGCACGAAAGCCAAACGGGCCTATGTCCTTCTGGATGCGCTCGGCCAGGTGTTGCACGCGTTTGCGCACCAGCTTGTGGTAATCGCGACCCAGGGCGTAACGGGAGATGTAGGCCTTCTCCGGTTGGGCCAGTTGCTGGGCCATGCGTGTGTCGCCCGGCAGGTAGTCCATGCGCAGCGAGACCACGCGCAAGGTGCCTGGCACCAGCTCATCCGGGTGCGAGCGTTTGCTGCCGTGGGCGCCCATGTAGTCCATTTCGCCGTGGTAGCCGGCTTCGAGCCAGCGTTCCAGGTGTTTTTCGTGCTCGCCCAGGTCTACCCCGGCGATGCCGACATGGGCAAAGCCAAGCTCTCGGCCCCAATCCTTGATCGATTGGGCCAGTGCGGGTAGGTCGGGGGCAGAAGCAGGCATGGGAATAAGGCAATACGGACTCAGGTGCGTATAATTCTGCCAGACATCAGAGCCTTTGACCCATGCCTCAGACCAAACACCCCACAAACGAGCCGCATCGGCTCACCAGCGTCACCCTTGCGCCCCTGGCGCCACGTCATGCCGGCGCTCATAAAGGCGACTTCGGCCATGTGCTGGTGGTCGGTGGTGATCGCGGTACCGGCGGCGCGGCGCTGCTCAGTGCCGAAGCCGCTTTGCGCTGCGGTGCCGGGCTGGTGTCGCTGGTTACCCGGCCTGAGCATGTGCCCGCGGCCATGGCCCGCTTGCCCGAGGTGATGAGCCTGGGCGTGCATTCGGCCAATCAATTGATGACGCCGATCGAGCGGGCTTCGGTGCTGGTGGTTGGCCCTGGCCTCGGCCAAGCGGCCTGGGGGCGCAGCCTGTTGTCGGCGGTGTCCAGCAGCCAGGTGCCACAGGTGTGGGACGCCGATGCCCTCAACCTGCTGGCTTGCACGCCCTTGCCGCTGCCCAAAGGCAGCATCATTACCCCGCATCCGGGGGAGGCCGCTCGTCTGCTTGGTGTATCCACCGAAGCCGTGCAGGCCGACCGGCCTGGCGCGGCGCGCAAACTCGCGCGCAAATATGCGGTCGTATGTGTGCTGAAAGGCTCTGGCACCCTGGTGGCCGATCCGGCGGGGCAACTGGCGCTCTGCTCGCGTGGTCATCCGGCGATGGCTGGCGCCGGCCTGGGTGATGTGCTCAGTGGTGTGCTCGGCGCCTTGCTGGCCCAGGGCATGTCGGCCTGGGAAGCGGCCTGCCTGGGCGTCTGGCTGCATGCCTGCGCCGGCGAGCGCCTGGGCGTTCAGGGCCGTGGCCTGGCGGCCAGCGATATGGCCCCGGCAATTCGTCAGTTATTGGAGGAGCATTCAGCGTGTCTGGCATAACCCTGTTTTTGGCCGATGAAGAGGCCATGGTCCACTTCGGCAACCGCATTGCCGAAGTGACCCAAGGTCACGGCGTGATTTTTCTCGAAGGGGACCTGGGGGCCGGCAAGACCACCCTGTCGCGAGGCATTATTCGTGGCCTTGGGCACCAAGGCGCAGTAAAAAGTCCTACCTTTACAGTGGTTGAGCCTTACGAGATTGGCGACATCCGCGCCTTCCATTTCGACCTCTACCGTCTGGTCGATCCGGAGGAGCTGGAGTTCATGGGCATCCGCGATTACTTCGAAGATGACGCCCTGTGCCTGTTCGAATGGCCCCAAAAAGGGGCGGGCATTTTGCCAAAGCCCGACCTGACCATTACCATAAGCCCCCAGGCGAGCGGTCGTTCGCTCAACCTGTCGCCGCAGGGGGCACGTGGCGAAGCCTGGTGTGCCGCTCTGGCCTTGGAATTCAAATAGAAAATGGGGATAGGTATGCGCATTCGCGCACTGGTTTCTGTCGTAGGACTGCTGCTTACGGCAGTAGCCGTGGACGCTCTGGCCGTTACGCAAGTCAAAAGTATGCGTTTATGGCGAGCGCCGGATAACACACGGCTGGTCTTCGACCTCTCGGGCCCTGTGCAGCACAGCGTATTTACCCTGACCGCCCCGGATCGCCTGGTGATCGACATCAATGGCGCGACCCTGGCCGCGCCGCTTTCAGTGTCCACCTCCAACACCCCGATTACCAGCGTGCGCTCGGCCCAGCGTACGCCCACCGACCTGCGCGTGGTGGTTGACCTCAAGAAGTCGGTGACGCCCAAGAGCTTCACCCTGGCGCCCAACGCGCAGTACGGCAACCGCCTGGTGGTCGATCTGTTCGACCAGGAGGCCGACGCCGTCACCCCGCCGCCGACCCCGCCGGTCGCCACCACGCCTGCGGTGCCGGTGACTCCGGCACAACCGGCGATCAAGCTGACCCCGGTGCCCAATGGCAAGCGTGACATCGTCATCGCCATCGACGCCGGTCACGGCGGTGAAGACCCGGGGGCTTCCGGCTCGCGCGGCCAACACGAAAAAGACATCGTCCTGGCCATCGCCAAGGAACTGCAGCGCCAGATCAACTCCGAGAAGGGCTTCCGCGCCGAGCTGACCCGTACCGGCGACTACTTCATCCCGCTGCGTAAACGCACCGAGATTGCCCGCAAGAAGGGCGCCGACCTGTTCATTTCGATCCACGCTGACGCCGCGCCGTCCAAGGCCGCGTTTGGTGCCTCGGTGTTCGCCTTGTCCGATCGCGGTGCCACCTCGGAAACCGCGCGCTGGCTGGCCGACAGCGAAAACCGCTCCGACCTGATCGGTGGTGCCGGTAACGTTAGCCTCGATGACAAGGACCGCATGCTCGCCGGTGTGCTGCTCGACCTGTCGATGACCGCTTCGCTGAGCTCCAGCCTCAACGTCGGGCAGAAGGTCCTGGGCAACATGGGCCGTATCACGCCGCTGCACAAGCAGCGCGTCGAACAGGCCGGCTTCATGGTGCTGAAATCGCCGGACATCCCGTCGATCCTGGTGGAAACCGGCTTTATCTCCAACGCCAACGAGGCCGCCAAGCTGGCGACCCCGAGCCACCAGCAGTCCCTCGCCCGCTCGATTCACAGTGGCGTGCGCCAGTTCTTCCAGCAGAACCCGCCGCCGGGCACTTATGTGGCCTGGCTGCGTGACAGCGGCAAGATTGCCCAGGGCCCACGCGAGCATTCGGTGCGCCCGGGCGAGACCTTGGCGATGATCGCCGTGCGCTATCAGGTCAGCGTTGCCAGCCTGCGCAGCGCCAACAGCCTGAAGACCGATGAGCTGAAAGTCGGCCAGCACCTGAACATCCCGACCACAGCACTGGCGGCCCAGCAATGAGCAGCAGTGCCCGGATCGAGCTGCTCAGCCCGCGGCTGGCCAACCAGATTGCTGCTGGTGAGGTAGTCGAGCGCCCGGCCTCGGTAATCAAGGAGCTGCTGGAAAACAGCCTGGACTCCGGTGCCAAACGCATCGACGTCGAAGTCGAGCAGGGCGGCGTCAAGTTGCTGCGGGTGCGCGACGACGGTGGCGGTATCGCTGCCGATGACCTGCCGCTGGCCCTGGCCCGGCACGCCACCAGCAAGATCCGCGACCTGGAAGACCTCGAGCGGGTCATGAGCCTGGGCTTTCGTGGTGAGGCCCTGGCCTCGATCAGTTCGGTCGCCCGCCTGACCCTGACCTCGCGCACCCGTGACGCCGAGCAGGCCTGGCAGGTGGAAACCGAAGGCCGCGACATGGCCCCGCGGGTGCAGCCTGCGGCGCATCCGGTCGGCACCTCGGTGGAAGTGCGCGACCTGTTCTTCAATACTCCAGCCCGGCGCAAGTTCCTCAAGACCGAGAAAACTGAATTCGATCACCTGCAGGAAGTGATCCGGCGCCTGGCGCTGGCGCGTTTCGACGTGGGTTTTCACCTGCGTCACAACGGCAAAAGCATTCTCAGCCTGCACGAAGCCCATGACGACACTGCTCGCGCTCGCCGCGTAGCCGCTATTTGTGGCCCGGGCTTCCTTGAGCAGGCGCTGCCGATCGAAGTCGAGCGCAACGGCTTGCACCTGTGGGGCTGGGTCGGCCTGCCGACCTTCTCGCGCAGTCAGGCCGACCTCCAGTACTTCTTCGTCAACGGCCGCGCAGTGCGCGACAAGCTAGTCGCCCACGCCGTGCGCCAGGCTTATCGCGACGTGCTGTTCAACGGTCGGCACCCGACCTTTGTGCTGTTTCTCGAAGTCGACCCGACAGGCGTCGACGTCAACGTGCACCCGACCAAGCACGAAGTGCGCTTCCGTGACGGGCGCATGGTTCACGACTTTCTATACGGCACCTTGCACCGCGCCCTGGCCGATGTGCGCCCGGAAGACCAGTTGGCCGCGCCTGCTGCGACCGGCGAGATCGTCCGTCCCAGCGGCATTCAGGCGGGTGAGTTCGGGCCTCAGGGCGAGATGCGCCTGGCCGCCAATCTGCTCGAGCAGCTGCCTGCCGAGCCAGGCCTGCGCCCGTCCCTGGGCAGCAATGGCAGTGGCGCTGGCTATCAGTATCAGTACACACCGCGGCCAGCCCAGGCATTGCCTGCGGCCGAAGCCCAGGGTGTGTACCGTGAGTTCTTTGCCCCACTGAACGATGCCGCGCCTGCTGCATTGCCCGAAGGCCAGGGCGACATCCCGCCTCTGGGTTACGCCCTGGCCCAGCTCAAGGGCATCTATATCCTTGCCGAAAACGCCGTCGGCCTGGTGCTGGTTGACATGCACGCCGCCCATGAGCGGATCATGTACGAGCGCCTCAAGGTGGCCATGGCCAGCGAAGGCCTCAGCGGCCAACCGCTGCTGGTGCCGGAATCCCTGGCTTTGAGCCAGCGCGAAGCCGATTGCGCCGAAGAGCACGCCGAGTGGTTCCAGCGCCTGGGCTTCGAGTTGCAGCGCCTGGGCCCGGAAAGCCTGGCGATCCGGCAGATTCCAGCGCTGCTCAAGCAAGCCGAGGCCAATCGCCTGGTTCAGGATGTACTGGCGGACCTGATGGAATACGGCACCAGCGACCGTATTCAGGCGCACCTGAACGAACTGCTCGGGACCATGGCCTGCCACGGCGCGATCCGCGCCAACCGGCGCCTGGCCATCCCGGAAATGAACGGCCTGCTGCGCGACATGGAAAACACCGAGCGCAGCGGTCAATGCAACCATGGCCGACCGACCTGGACCCAGATGGGCCTGGACGATCTGGACAAACTGTTCCTGCGCGGTCGATGACATGAGTGGCAAACCTCCAGCGATATTCCTCATGGGCCCGACTGCGGCGGGCAAGACCGACCTTGCCATCGAGCTGACCAAGGTCCTGCCATGCGAGCTGATCAGTGTCGACTCGGCGCTGGTCTACCGTGGCATGGACATTGGCACCGCCAAACCGTCCAAAGAGATTCTGGCTGCCCATCCGCATCGCTTGATCGACATCCTTGACCCGGCTGAAAGCTATTCGGCCGCCGATTTTCGTCGCGATGCGCTGGAGGCCATGGCCGATATCACCGCGCGCGGCAAAATCCCCCTGCTGGTCGGCGGCACCATGCTTTATTACAAGGCATTGCTCGAAGGCCTGGCAGACATGCCGGCGGCTGACCCGCAGGTGCGTGCCGAACTCGAAGACGAGGTCCAGCGCCTCGGCTTGCACGCCCTGCACCAGCAACTGGCGGCGGTCGACCCGGAATCGGCGGCGCGTATTCATCCCAATGACCCGCAGCGGCTGATCCGCGCGCTGGAGGTCTACCGGGTCAGCGGCCTGACGATGACGTCACATCGCCAGCGTCAATCCGCGGAAAGTAGCGCCGCAGGCACGTCCGCAGCGGGCCAATTGCCCTATACTGTCGCCAGCCTGGCCATTGCGCCTGCCGATCGACACGTATTGCACGAGCGGATTGCGCTAAGATTCGGGCAAATGCTGGAACAGGGCTTCGTTGACGAGGTCCGATTGCTGCGAGCCAGAAGTGACTTGCATGCGGGGCTGCCGTCTATACGGGCGGTTGGTTATCGCCAGGTCTGGGATCACCTTGATGGCAAGTTGACTTCAGTGGAAATGCAGGAGCGCGGCATTATTGCCACTCGCCAATTGGCGAAGCGGCAGTTCACCTGGTTGCGTAGTTGGGCTGACCTGCACTGGTTGGACAGCCTGGCCTGCGACAATCTGTCTCGCACCTTGAAATACCTTGGATCGGTCTCCATATTGAGCTGAGTCCTTGCAATAGCCGTCTATCCTTGGGGTGGGGCGGCTTGAGCCATCAGTTTTTCTTTGATTTTTTTACTATTGATCCTTACAGGAGTGCGGCATATGTCAAAAGGGCATTCGCTACAAGACCCTTACTTGAATACTTTGAGAAAAGAAAAAGTTGGGGTTTCGATCTATCTGGTTAACGGTATCAAGCTGCAAGGCACGATCGAATCCTTCGACCAGTTCGTGATTCTGCTGAAGAACACCGTCAGCCAGATGGTTTACAAGCACGCCATCTCGACAGTTGTCCCTGTGCGTCCGATCCGTCTGCCTAGCGCAACCGAATCAGAGCAAGGCGACGCTGAGCCAGGTAACGCCTGATAGGAGTCTGCTTTGTTCTTTGAGCGCCACGGTGGTGGTGAACGGGCAGTCCTCGTTCACTTGGAAGGTCAGAACCCTGAGGCGCGCGAAGATCCGCAGGAGTTTCAGGAGCTGGCACTGTCGGCTGGGGCCGATATTGTCGCGTTCGCCAATGTGGCGCGACATCAGCCCACCGCCAAATACCTGATTGGCAGCGGCAAGGTCGAAGAGTTACGCGACCTGGTCAACGCCGAACAGGTAGATTTGGTGATTTTCAATCACACCCTCACCCCCAGTCAGGAACGTAACCTCGAACGAGTCTTCGAGTGTCGCGTGCTTGACCGCACCGGTCTGATTCTCGACATCTTCGCCCAGCGGGCGCGTACCCATGAAGGCAAGCTGCAGGTCGAACTGGCCCAGCTCGAGCACATGAGCACGCGGTTGGTGCGTGGCTGGACTCACCTTGAGCGGCAAAAAGGCGGTATCGGCCTGCGCGGCCCGGGTGAAACCCAGCTGGAAACCGACCGCCGCCTGCTGCGGGTACGCCTGCGCCAGATCAAGGCGCGCCTGGAGAAGGTCCGCAGCCAGCGTGAACAAGCTCGCCGTGGCCGTAAACGGGCGGATATCCCCTCGGTTTCCCTGGTCGGCTACACCAACGCCGGCAAGTCCACCCTGTTCAACGCCCTGACCCAGTCCGAGGTCTATGCCGCCGACCAGTTGTTCGCGACCCTCGACCCGACCCTGCGCCGGCTTGAGCTCGACGACCTCGGGCCGATCGTGCTGGCCGACACCGTGGGCTTCATTCGTCACCTGCCGCACAAGCTGGTCGAGGCATTTCGGGCTACGCTCGAAGAGTCGAGCAACTCCGACCTGCTGCTGCACGTGATCGACGCCCATGAGCCTGAGCGCATGGCGCAGATCGAGCAGGTCATGGCGGTACTGGGAGAGATCGGTGCAGAAGGCTTGCCGATCCTCGAGGTCTATAACAAACTCGACCTGCTTGAAGGTGTCGAGCCGCAGATTCAGCGCGATGCCGATGGCAAGCCGCAACGGGTCTGGGTCTCGGCCCGCGATGGTCGGGGGCTGGAGCTGGTGGGGCAGGCGGTCGCCGAATTGCTGGGGGATGACCTGTTTGTCGGTACCTTGCGCCTTGAGCAGCGTTTCGCCCGGCTGCGCGCGCAGTTCTTTGAACTGGGTGCGGTGCAGAGCGAAGAGCATGACGATGAAGGCAGCAGCCTGCTGGCTGTGCGATTGCCGCGGGTGGAGTTGAACCGCCTGGTCAGCCGCGAAGGTTTGCAGCCGCTGGAGTTCATCGAGCAACATACTTTGCAATAAATGCCCGGCGACGCGGTCGGGCAGCCGTGACAGGCATTCTGTAGCATTGGACGGCGCGCCGTGGGCGCGTCTTTGCTTTATCAGATGGAGAGCGCTATGGCTTGGAATGAGCCGGGTGGCAACTCGAACAATCAGGATCCGTGGGGCGGGCGCCGTGGTGGCGACAAGAAAGGGCCACCGGATCTCGACGAGGCCTTCCGCAAGCTGCAGGACAGCCTGAACGGCATGTTCGGCAGTGGCAAGAAACGCGGTGGTGATGGCGGCATCGGCAAGGGCGGTGGCTTCGGCCTGCTCGGCATCGGTCTCGCCGTGCTTGCAGCTATCTGGCTGTACAGCGCCGTGTACGTGGTCGACGAACAGGAGCAGGCAGTCGTGCTGCGCTTCGGCAAATACTACGAAACCGTAGGGCCGGGCCTGAACATCTACTTCCCGCCGATCGATCGCAAGTACATGGAGAACGTTACTCGCGAACGTGCCTATACCAAGCAGGGGCAGATGCTGACCGAAGACGAGAACATCGTCGAGGTGCCGCTGACCGTGCAGTACAAGATCACCAACCTGCAGGATTTCGTGCTGAACGTCGATCAGCCTGAAATCAGCCTGCAGCACGCGACCGACAGTGCCTTGCGTCACGTGGTGGGTTCCACCGCGATGGACAAGGTGCTGACCGAAGGTCGTGAGCAGATGGCCGTGGAAATCAAGGAGCGCCTGCAGCGTTTCCTCGATACCTACCGTACCGGTATCACCGTCACCCAGGTCAACGTACAGAGCGCGGCAGCCCCGCGTGAAGTGCAGGAAGCCTTCGATGACGTGATCCGTGCCCGTGAAGACGAGCAGCGTGCCCGCAACCAGGCCGAGTCCTACGCCAATGGCGTGGTGCCGGAAGCCCGTGGTCAGGCCCAGCGGATCATCGAGGATGCCAACGGTTACCGCGACGAAGTCGTCTCGCGCGCCAAGGGTGAGGCCGACCGCTTCACCAAACTGGTCGCCGAGTACCGCAAGGCCCCTGAAGTGACCCGTCAGCGCCTGTACCTGGACACCATGCAGGAAGTCTACAGCAACACCAGCAAGGTCCTGGTTTCCGGCAAGGACGGCCAGAGCAACCTGCTGTACCTGCCGCTGGACAAGATGGTGCAGGGCAGCCGTTCCGGCTCTGCCCCGGTCACCGTTGCGCCGTCGGCCAACGCCGATGCGGCCAACCGCGCGGCGGAGCTGCAACAGCAGCAAACACAGTTGCGTACTAGGGAGAGCCGCTGATGAGCAATAAATCGCTGATCGCCCTGATCGTGGCCGTGGTGCTGGCGATCGTGGCCTGGAACAGCTTCTACATCGTGGCCCAGACCGAGCGTGCGGTACTCCTGCAATTTGGTCGTGTGGTCCAGGCTGATGTCCAGCCCGGCCTGCATGTGAAGGTTCCTTACGTCAACCAGGTGCGCAAGTTCGACGCCCGCCTGATGACCCTGGACGCCCCGACCCAGCGCTTCCTGACCCTCGAAAAGAAAGCGGTGATGGTCGACGCCTACGCCAAATGGCGGGTCAAGGACGCCGAGCGCTTCTATACCGCGACCTCGGGCCTCAAGCAGATCGCCGACGAACGTCTGTCGCGCCGTCTGGAAAGCGGCCTGCGTGACCAGTTCGGTAAGCGCACCCTGCACGAAGTGGTCTCCGGTGAACGTGACGCGCTGATGGCTGACATCACTGCATCGCTGAACCGCATGGCCAGCAAGGAACTGGGTATCGAAGTGGTCGACGTTCGCGTCAAGGCCATCGACCTGCCCAAGGAAGTCAACCGCAGCGTGTTCGAGCGGATGAGCACCGAGCGTGAGCGTGAAGCCCGCGAGCACCGCGCCAAGGGTAACGAGCTGGCCGAAGGCATCCGTGCCGACGCCGATCGTCAGCGCCGTGTACTGCTGGCTGAAGCCTACCGGGAATCGGAAGAAACCCGCGGTGACGGCGATGCCCAGGCCGCGTCGATCTACGCCAAGGCCTACGGTCAGGACCAGGAGTTCTACGCGTTCTACCGTAGCCTCAAGGCCTACCGCGAGAGCTTTGCCGACAAGAGCGATGTACTCGTGCTCGATCCGAGCAGCGAGTTCTTCCGCTTCATGGGCAAGACCAAGCCATAAGCATCTACCCCGCCGGGCGGCTAAAACGCCTGGCGGGGTGATCCCGCGAGAAAACGGGTGTATGATGCGGCAGCCGGGAAATTCCCGGCTTTTTTGCGTCTGCAAGATCGAACGGTTCAAACCCGGCTCGGGTCTACAGAGCAGCCCAAGGTATTCGAGGGTATAGGCACGGCGGTAGCGCTGGAATCGGTGCTGCGCGCCATTGTTTGCCGATACCTGCTTCACTCAAGGCTCGCCCGCGGGCAGGCCGCCCGGACCATAGGGGAAATGGCGAAATGGCAACGGTAGACCGCTGGCTGCTGCCAGATGGCATCGAAGAAGTACTGCCACCTGAGGCGGCGCGCATCGAGATCGCGCGTCGGCAGGTGTTGGATCTGTTCCAGAGCTGGGGTTATGACTTCGTCGTGACCCCGCATATCGAGTACCTGGAATCGCTGCTCACCGGTGCCGGCCAGGACCTGGACCTGCGGACCTTCAAGGTCATCGACCCGCAATCGGGCCGGCAGATGGGTTTCCGTGCCGACATCACCCCGCAGGTTGCGCGCATCGATGCGCACACCCTGCGTCGTGAAGGGCCGAGCCGCCTGTGCTATGCCGGCAGCGTGCTGCACGCTTTGCCGCGGGCGCTGTCGACTTCGCGCAGCCCGATCCAGCTCGGTGCCGAGCTGTACGGCGACGCCAGCCCGGTCAGCGACGTCGAGGTGATCAGCCTGATGCTGGCCATGCTGCAACTGGCCGATGTGCCGGATGTGCACATGGACCTTGGCCATGTCGGTATCTACCGTGGCCTGGCCCGTGCTGCCGGCCTGTCGGGTGCGATCGAGCAACAACTGTTCGATGCCTTGCAGCGCAAGGCCGTCGACGAAGTGATCGAGCTGACCGCCAAGCTGCCAGCGGACCTGGCCGGCATGCTGCGCTCGCTCACCGAGCTGTGCGGTGGCCGTGAAGTGCTGGCCGAGGCGCGTGTGCGTCTTGGCCGTGCACCGGCTGCGGTACTGGCGGCACTGGATGACCTGATGGCGATCGCCGAGCGGCTGGCCACGCGTTACCCCGAGCTGCCACTGTATTTTGACCTGGGCGAGTTGCGTGGCTACCACTACCACACCGGTGTGGTGTTTGCTGCGTTCGTCCCGGGTGTCGGTCAGTCGATCGCCCAGGGCGGTCGTTACGACGACATCGGAGCGGACTTTGGCCGGGCACGCCCGGCTACCGGTTTCTCCACGGATTTGAAGACCCTGGTCACACTGGGGCGAGCCGAGGTGGTATTGCCGTCTGGCGGGATCTGGATGCCCGACAGCAGCGATGCGGCACTCTGGCAGTTGGTCTGCCAATTGCGCAGTGAAGGTCAGCGGGTGGTTCAGGCCTTGCCTGGGCAGCCATTGACTGCCGCCGTCGAGGCGGATTGCGATCGGCAATTGATTCAGCAAAACGGGCTTTGGCAGGTTCTGCCGCTGGCCATTTGAGATTCCCCGCCGGTACGAGCCGGCGCCAAGTTTGCGCGAATGAGGACAAGTGTTATGGGTAAGAATGTCGTAGTCCTGGGCACCCAGTGGGGTGATGAGGGCAAAGGCAAGATCGTTGATCTGCTGACCGAACATGCTGCCGCCGTAGTGCGCTACCAGGGTGGCCACAACGCTGGTCACACCCTGGTGATCGACGGTGAGAAAACCGTGCTGCACCTGATCCCTTCGGGCGTGCTGCGCGAAGGCGTGCAGTGCCTGATCGGCAACGGCGTGGTGGTTGCACCTGACGCCCTGCTGCGTGAAATCAACAAGCTGGAAGAGAAAGGCGTACCGGTGCGTGAGCGCCTGCGCATCAGCCCTTCCTGCCCGCTGATCCTGTCCTACCACGTGGCCCTCGACCAGGCCCGCGAAAAAGCCCGTGGCGAGCAGAAGATCGGCACCACCGGTCGCGGCATCGGCCCGGCCTACGAAGACAAGGTTGCCCGTCGCGGCCTGCGCATCGGTGACTTGTTCCACCGCGAGCGTTTCGCTGCCAAGCTCGGCGAGCTGCTGGACTACCACAACTTCGTGCTGGTCAATTACTACAAAGAGCCTGCAATCGACTTCCAGAAGACCCTGGACGAGTGCATGGAATACGCCGAGCTGCTCAAGCCGATGATGCTCGACGTCACCGCCGAGCTGCACAACCTGCGTCGCGCTGGCAAGGACATCATGTTCGAAGGCGCCCAGGGCTCGCTGCTGGACATCGACCACGGTACCTACCCGTTCGTGACCAGCTCCAACACCACCGCTGGCGGCATCGCTACCGGTTCGGGCGTTGGCCCTATGTACCTGGACTACATCCTCGGTATCACCAAGGCCTACACCACCCGCGTTGGCTCGGGCCCTTTCCCGACCGAACTGTTCGATGACGTCGGTGCCTTCCTGGCCAAGCGTGGTCACGAGTTCGGCGCCACCACCGGTCGTGCCCGTCGTTGCGGCTGGTTCGATGCCGTGATCCTGCGTCGCGCCATCGACGTCAACAGCATCTCCGGCCTGTGCCTGACCAAGCTGGACGTGCTCGACGGCCTGGAAACCATCCGTATCTGCGTTGGCTACAAGAACGAGAACGGTGCCGTTATCGATGCCCCGACCGACGCCGACAGCTACATCGGCCTGGAGCCGGTGTACGAAGAAATGCCGGGCTGGAGCGAGTCGACCCTGGGTGCCAAGACCCTGGAAGAACTGCCGGCCAACGCCCGTGCCTACATCAAGCGTGTGGAAGAGCTGGTCGGCGCGCCGATCGACATCATCTCCACCGGCCCGGACCGCAACGAGACCATCGTGCTGCGTCATCCGTTCGCCTGATCCGCGACTGATGTAAAGACAAAGGCCCCTTGATAGGGGCCTTTGTCGTTTCTGTCGGCTGATCGGCACAACCTTTGCTGTAAGAATCACTCCAGCGGTGCCATCACTTTAATGGCCCCAGAAGTAGAGGGTTCTTTCGTGTCCGCCGTTCTCTCACTGTTACGAAGCCGCCTGTTGCGGCCTGTCTTTGTTGCTCTCGGTATCGCTCTTTTGGTGCAGGTGCTGGTCGCGGTCGCGCTGACCCGGAGCACGGTGACTGCCCTGGAGGCCGATCTGGGCAACCGTCTGGCTGCCGACAGCCAGAAGCTTTCTGCCGAACTCGAGCAGGCCGGCCAGGAGGTAAGCTCCGGGCTCGACAGCTTGTCTGCCAGTACCCGCCAGCGTCTGGCTGCAGGCCTTTCCACGCGCCTGCAGGATGAGCAGGCGCAGTTGCGGGCAACGCTGGAGAAGAATCTCAAGGATTCGGCAAACGACATGGCTGAGTTGCTTGCCTCGGTGGCGCCGCGGGCCATGTGGGACAACGACGTGCCGACCCTGTCGGAGTTTTCCCGTCGGGCCCAGCGCAACCCTAACGTGCTGTTCGTCATCTACGACGACGCCCAGGGGCAGCACCTGACCCGTTATCTCAACCGGCAGAACCCGATCAACCAGGCGCTGCTGGAAAAGGGCAAGGGTGAGCGGGCGCTGGACAAGGTGCTGGATGCTGCGCGCAACGACCCGTCGGTGTATTTCGTCGAGGCCCCTATCAACCCCAATGGTGTCGAGATCGGCAAGGTGCTGATGGGCGTTTCCACTGCCGTGGTCGACCACGAGCTGGTGGCGCTGGACAAACGCTTCTTGGCGTTGATTGCCAGTGGCGATCAGTTGGTCGGCGACAGCCTGGTGGGCGCCGCGGCAGACAGCAACAAGGCCCTGCGCGCGCGTCTGGAGGCGGCTCAGGCCAGCGCTGCCGGCATGCAGGCCAATACCTCGCAAAGCGTCCAGGACGCCGCGGCAACCCTGCGCTGGAACATCGGTGTGGGGCTGGCCCTGGTCGGCCTGGGTGTACTGCTGGTGGTCGCGGTGGTGCTCGGCCGGCGCGTGGTCAACAAGCTGCGCCTGTTGATCGCTGCGCTGAACGACCTGGCGGCGGGTGAGGGTGACCTGACCAAGCGCGTTTCCATCGACAGTCGCGACGAGATCGGCGACATGGCTGCGGCGGTCAACCAGTTCGTTGCCAAGCTGCAGCCTATCGTGCGCGAAGCCGGTGAGGTGGCCCAGCGTACTGGCATCGAGATCGGTGCCATGACCCAGCGCAATGCCGGCGCCGACGCCGCTGCCGAACTGCAGCGCGACGAAGTCGCTGCCAGCCTGCGCGACCTGTCGAGCATGGCCGATGAGGCTCAGGCCGAAAGCCAGGCCATGCAATCGGCCTTGCAGCAAGTGGTGGATATTCGCCAGGCCACCGACGAGAACAGCCGTACTTCAACCCAGGTGGCCAAGCTCATCGAAGACCTGGCCGGACAGGTCGAGACCGGCTCCAAGGTCATCGAACGCCTGGCCCAGCAGAGCGAGCAGATCGAGGTGGTGCTGACGGTGATCCACGGTATTGCCGAGCAGACCAACCTGTTGGCACTCAACGCCGCCATCGAAGCGGCGCGGGCCGGGGAAACCGGGCGTGGCTTTGCCGTGGTGGCCGATGAAGTCAGGGCGCTGGCGAGCAAGACCCAGAGTTCGACCGGTGACATCCAGGCGCATATCGGTGCCTTGCAGCAAGGAGCAAAAGAAGCGGTGGCGGCAATCAGTCTGGCTGGGCGCCAGGCCAGCGAAGGCTTGCTGGTGCTGCGCGACAATGCGCGGGTGCAGCAGTCGGTGCAGGCTTCGGTGGAGCAGGTGCATGCGGCTATCGGCCTGGCTACCCGTGCGGCTGAGCAGCAGGCGCATGGGGCGCAGGCGGTGCGTGGCAGGGTGCAGACCATCCATGCTCAGGCCGAGCGGGCTGCCGAAGTGGTGATGCAAACCACCGCCAGCAGCAAGGTGCTCGACGACCTGGCGGCGCAGCTCAAGGCTAGCCTGGGGCAGTTCCGGGCCTAGTGTGGGAGCCGGCCTAGCCGGCGATGAGTTCGGTGCAGCCAGCACATCATGTGTTGCCTGAATTACGACCGCTTCGCGCTCGATTGCTGGCAAGTCCAGCTCCCACGGGTCTGTTGCATGCAGGTCCATTGTGGGAGCCGGCCTTGCCGGCGATGGGCTGCGAAAGCAGCCCCAAAGGCCTCACGCGCGGTTCAGGTACATCCGCGTAGTGAGCAGGTACACCGGCAACCCCGAGACCAGAATCAGCAATGCCGCATACGGCGCTGCCGCTGCGAACTCGACGTTGGCGGTATGCGCCCACACCTCGGTCGCCAGGGTGGTCATGCCGGTCGGGCTGAGCAGCAGGGTTGCCGTCAGCTCCTTCATGGCATCCAGGAACACCAGCGCGAACGCCGCCGCCAGGGCCGGGAAGATGATCGGCAGGGTTACCCGGCAGAACGCCGTGAACTGCGTCGCGCCAAGGGTGCGCGCTGCTTCTTCAAGCTGCGGCGCCGCCTTGTTCAAGGCTGTGCGCACCGGTGCCTGGGCCAGCGGCAGGAACAACAGGGCGTAGGCCAGCAACAGCAAACCGGTGGTCTGGTACAGCGCCGGCACATAGTGCAGGGCGAAGTACACCAGGGTCAGTGCAATCACCAGGCCGGGCAGGGCATGCAGCAGGTACGGCAGGCGCTCGGCCCAGATCGCCAGACGACCTTTGTAGCGCACCACCAGGAAGCTTACCGGCAGCGCCAGCAACAAGCTCAAGCCGGCGCCACCCAGTGACAGCGACAGCGACGAGAACAGGGCGCGGCTGATATCAGCCACCGGAAAGGCTGCCGACGAACCAACGCTCAGCCAGTAGCCGAGCATGCCCAGCGGAATGCCGCTGCCCAGCAGGGCCAGGATCAGGCAGTACAGCTGCCCTGCCGGCATCCATGCCCGCAGGCGAATCGGCGCACCGCGCCGGGCCACGCCCTGGCCGATCCGCACATGCCGGGCCTTGCCGCGCACGCGCAGTTCCAGCCAGAGCATCAGCAGGCACATGAACAGCAGCACCGCCGAGAGCATGGCGGCGTTGGCGTTGCTGAACTCCAGTTCGAACTGCTGGTAGATCGCCGTGGTGAACGTCTGCAGGCCGAGAATCGACAGGGCGCCGAACTCCACCAGCATGTGCAGGGCAATCAGCAGGCTGCCGCCAATGATCGACGGCCACAGCAGCGGCAGGGTGATGCGCCAGAACACGCCCCAGCGCGTCTGCCCCAGGGTGCGCGCCGACTCTTCCAGCGAGGTATCGAGGTTACGCAGGGTCGCGGCTACCGGCAGGAACACCAGCGGGTACTTGGACAGGCTCATCACCAGGATGGCGCCGCCCAGGCCTTCGAAGCGCGGGCTCAGCGACACCCAGGTAAAGCCGCTGACAAAGGCCGGCACGGCGAACGGCAGGCACAGGATCACACCCCACAGGCGCCGCCCGGGCAGGTCACTGCGCTCCAGCAGCCAGGCCAGGGATACGCCCAGGGCCATGCAGGCCAGGGTGACTCCGGCCATCAGCATCAGGGTGTTGCGCATCAGGCCCCAAACGAAAGGGCGCCAGAGCAGGTGCAAGGCTTCGCGCCAGCCGGCTTCCCAGGTTTTCAAGGCCACATACAGCAGGGGTAACAGGCTTAGCCCGACCAGCAGCAACACTGGCAGTACCACCCAAATCGACGGGCGCTTGCGCTTGGGGATGTAGCGGCTGGCCAGTGCTGCCGCGGGCAGGGCTGCGCTCATTACAGCAGGCCAACTTCGCGTTCGAGCTCCAGGGCTTCTTCGGCATTACCCAGGTCGGCCGGAGTGATTTTCGGCGGGCGCAGGTCTTCGAATGGTTTCAGGCCCTGATCCGAGACCATGCCTTTATGCAGCGGATACTCTGCAGTGGTCTGGGTGATTACCCGCTGGCCTTCTTCGCTGGCCATCCAGGCCAGCAGGGCCTGGGCTTCTTTCGGGTGTTTGCTGGCTTTTACCGCAGCGGCGCTGGAAATAGTCACCAAGCCACCGACGTCGCCATCGGCCAGGTAGTAGAGCTTCGAATCCAGCTGGCCGCGCTCTTTCTTCAGGGCGTACCAGTAGTAGTTGTTCACCAGCACGGCAGCCACTTCGCCATTTTCGACGGCTTTGAGCGCAACCATGTTGTTGGTGTAGGTCTTGCCGAAGGCCTTGAGGCCGGTCAGCCATTCTTCGGCGGCGTCACGGCCGTGCAGCTTGAGGATGGCCACGGCCTGTTCCTGGAACGCGCCGCTGGTCGGCACGAAGCCGATCTTGCCGTCCCATTGTGGGTCGGCGAAATCCATCACTGAGGGCGGCAGGTCTTTTTCGTCGATCACCTTGGGGTTGAAAGCGATCACGCGGGTGCGTGCGGTGACGCCCATCCAGCTGCCGTTGGCGGCGACGTATTCCTTGGGCAGGACCTGCAGGGTCGAGTCATCGATCTTGGCCAGCAGGCCCAGTTCGCCGAGGTTGTTCAGCGGTGGCGACTCTTCGGTGTAGATGACATCGGCAGGGGAGCGATCACCCTCTTCGATGATCTGGCTGGCCAGCTGGTTGCTGCTGCCCTTGCGAATATTGATGTGGATGCCGGTCTTGGCCTCGTAGGCCTTGGCGATGGCTTCACCGATTTCCTTGTGCTGGCCGTTGTACAGGGTCAGCGCCACAGGGTCGGCGGCCATGGCGGCTGGCGTACCCAGCACCATGGCAAAAACAGAAACGGCCAGGCCGCGCAACAGGGGGTTATTGCGGAACGTCATGCGGGTGCTTCCTCGCTTGCGGCTACATATCTGGAAACAATGATAATCGATATTGCTTCTCAAATGCCCTTGTGAGGGAAAATTCATGAGCAGGCTATCGGTCGTTTCTGGATTGCAGGCGAGGAAAAGGGGAGGGCAGAAACGAAAAAACCCGCTTTCGCGGGTTTGATCTGAATTGGTGCCCAGAAGAAGACTCGAACTTCCACGACCGTAAGGTCACCAGCACCTGAAGCTGGCGTGTCTACCAATTTCACCATCTGGGCAAAATGAAGCGGTGTAGCTTGTAATGAAAACAGTGTAGCGTGTTGCAGTAAATCTCAGATGCCGGAGGCGATTCTAAGATTTGAAATTGGTGCCCAGAAGAAGACTCGAACTTCCACGACCGTAAGGTCACCAGCACCTGAAGCTGGCGTGTCTACCAATTTCACCATCTGGGCATTTCGCTGAGGAACATGATGCTTCACATCGTGCTGCATCTCAACTATAACGACGGTGTCCGTCGTTGTGGTGCGCACTATACGGATGCCTCTGAGAGCTGTAAACCCCCGTTCTGAAAAAATCTTAAAAAATTCAAGTCGTTGTTCCTTATGATGGTTTTGGCAGCATCCAGGGGGCTCTGACAGGGCTGTCCAAGCCTGAAATTTCCGGTTTCAATACGCCTATGCCAAACTAACCCTTATATAGACAAGGTGAACCCCTCCTAATGGCCGATTGGCAGACCCTCGATCCCGAGGCCGCTCGTGAAGCGGAAAAATACGAAAACCCTATTCCTAGCCGTGAGCTGATCCTCCAGCGTCTGGACGAGCGCGGTTCGCCGGCAGCCCGTGAGCAGCTGGTCGAAGAGTTCGGCCTGACCACCGAAGACCAGATCGAAGCCCTGCGCCGCCGCCTGCGCGCGATGGAGCGTGACGGCCAGCTGATCTATACCCGGCGCGGCACTTATGCCCCGGTAGACAAGCTCGACCTGATCCTCGGCCGCATCGCCGGCCACCGCGACGGCTTCGGTTTCCTGATCCCGGATGACGGCAGCGACGACCTGTTCCTCAGCCCCGCGCAAATGCGCCTGGTGTTCGACGGCGACCGCGCCCTGGCCCGGGTTTCCGGCCTGGATCGCCGTGGCCGCCGCGAAGGCGTGGTGGTCGAAGTAATCTCCCGTGCCCACGAAAGCATCGTTGGCCGCTACTTCGAAGAAGGCGGTATCGGCTTTGTCACCCCCGACAACCCCAAGGTCCAGCAAGAAGTGCTGATCACCCCGGGTCGCAACGGCGGTGCCCGGGTCGGTCAGTTCGTCGAGGTCAAGATCACCCACTGGCCGACCCCGCGCTTCCAGCCTCAGGGCGACGTTACCGAAGTGATCGGCAACTACATGGCCCCGGGTATGGAAATCGACGTTGCCCTGCGCAGCTACGATATTCCGCACGTCTGGCCAGAAGCCGTGATCAAGGAAGCGCGCAAGCTCAAGCCGGAAGTCGAAGATAAAGACAAAGAGCACCGCGTCGACCTGCGCCATCTGCCGTTCGTCACCATCGACGGTGAAGATGCCCGCGACTTCGACGATGCGGTGTACTGCGAGAGCCTGGGCAAATTGCGCCTGTTCTCCGGTGGCTGGCGCCTGTACGTGGCGATCGCCGACGTCTCCAGCTACGTGCGCCTGGGTTCTGCCCTGGATGCCGAAGCCCAGGTGCGCGGCAACTCGGTGTACTTCCCCGAGCGCGTGGTGCCGATGCTGCCCGAGGAGCTGTCCAACGGCCTGTGCTCGCTGAACCCGCACGTCGACCGCCTGGCGATGGTCTGTGAAATGACCATCAACAAGTCCGGGCAGATGGTCGATTACCAGTTCTACGAAGCGGTGATCCACTCCCATGCGCGCCTGACCTACAACAAGGTCAGCAGCATGCTCGAGCACGCCCGTACCCGCGAAGGCAAGGCACTGCGCGAGCAGTACAGCGAAGTGGTGCCGGACCTCAAGCAGCTCTATGCGCTGTACAAGGTGCTGCTGGCGGCCCGTCATACCCGTGGCGCGATCGACTTCGAAACCCAGGAAACCCGGATCATCTTCGGTGCCGAGCGCAAGATCGCCGAAATCCGGCCGACCGTGCGCAACGACGCGCACAAGCTGATCGAGGAATGCATGCTGGCGGCCAACGTGGCCACCGCCGAGTTCCTCAAGAAGCACGAAATCCCGGCCCTGTACCGTGTTCACGACGGTCCGCCACCGGAGCGCCTGGAAAAACTGCGGGCCTTCCTTGGCGAGCTGGGCCTGTCCCTGCACAAGGGCAAGGATGGTCCGTCGCCGAAGGATTACCAGGCGCTGCTGGCGAGCATCGCCGACCGCCCGGATTTCCACCTGATCCAGACCGTGATGCTGCGCTCCCTGAGCCAGGCGGTGTACAGCGCCGACAACAATGGCCACTTCGGTCTGAACTACGAGGCATACACCCACTTCACGTCGCCGATCCGTCGCTACCCGGACCTGCTGACCCACCGGGCCATCCGCAGCGTGATCCGTTCGCGCCAGGAAACCCCGCACGTCAAGCGTGCCGGTGCGATGAGCATCCCCAAGGCGCGCATCTACCCGTACGACGAGGCGACCCTGGAGCAGCTCGGCGAGCAATGCTCGATGAGCGAGCGGCGTGCCGACGAGGCCACCCGCGATGTGGTCAACTGGCTCAAGTGCGAGTACATGAAAGACCGCGTCGGCGAGAGCTTCCCGGGTGTGATCACCGCGGTGACCGGTTTTGGCCTGTTCGTCGAGCTGACCGACATCTACGTCGAAGGCATGGTCCATGTCAGCGCCTTGCCGGGCGACTACTACCACTTCGACCCTGTGCACCACCGCCTGGCCGGTGAGCGTACCGGTCGCAGCTTCCGCCTGGGCGATACCGTTGAAGTACGGGTAATGCGCGTTGACCTCGAGCAGCGCAAGATCGACTTCGAGATGGCCGAGAACACCCTGAAGGCGCCGATTGGTCGCAAGCAGCGAGGCGAAGGCGTGCGTCCGCAAGACGGCAAGCCGGTACCGGTGCTCGACAAGAAGGCTGAAGCGTCGCCCAAGGCTGCAGAGCCTGCGCGCCGGAGCAAGAAGAACGAAACCGCCGAAGCCTATTTCCCTTCCCATGCCGCGGCGAAAAACGCCGAAGTGCGCAAGAGCCGGGAAATGAAAAAGGCCTTGATGACCGACGCCAAGCACGCAGGCAGCAAGCCGACGGCCAAGTCGGGCAAGTCGGAAAAACCGAGCAAGCACCGTAAAGGGCCGCCGAAAGCTGGCTCCGCGTCACGTAAACCCAAGGCCAAGTCATGAGTCAGTTGGAAAAGATCTACGGCGTACATGCCGTGGAAGCCCTGTTGCGTCATCACCCCAAGCGGGTCAAGCAGATCTGGTTGTCCGAAGGGCGCAGCGAACCGCGCCTGCAGCCGCTGCTTGAGCTTGCCGCGCAGAACCGCGTGGCGGTCGGCCAAGCCGAGCGTCGCGAGATGGATGCCTGGGTTGAGGGCGTGCACCAGGGCGTGGTGGCTGAAGTCAGCCCGAGCCAGGTCTGGGGCGAGGCAATGCTCGAAGAGCTGCTCGATCGCACCGAGGGCGCACCGCTGATTCTGGTGCTCGATGGCGTTACCGACCCGCACAACCTCGGCGCCTGCCTGCGCACCGCCGATGCGGCCGGTGCCCTGGCGGTGGTCGTGCCCAAGGACAAGTCGGCGACCCTGACCCCTGCGGTACGTAAAGTGGCCTGCGGCGCGGCCGAAGTCATCCCGCTGGTAGCGGTCACCAACCTGGCGCGGACCCTGGAGAAACTCCAGCAACGCGGCCTGTGGGTGGTCGGTACCGCTGGCGAGGCCGAGCAGGAGTTGTATCAGCAGGACCTGACCGGGCCGACCATCCTGATCATGGGCGCCGAGGGCAAGGGCATGCGCCGCTTGACCCGCGAGCACTGTGATTTTCTGGTCAAGCTGCCGATGGCCGGTAGCGTCAGCAGCCTCAACGTGTCGGTGGCGACAGGCGTGTGCCTGTTCGAGGCCGTTCGTCAGCGGCAGGCTAAAGCCAAGGGCTGATCTCTGCGGGGCTGCTTCGCAGCCCATCGCCGGCAAGGCCGGCTCCCACAGGTGTTGTGCCAGTCTGTGGGAGCCGGCCTTGCCGGCGATTGCAGCACCGCGGTGCTGCTCAATAATTCACCAATTACCTTGCTTGTCCCCCGGGGCTTCTCTACAATTGCGCCCCTTGCCATGTTGGCAGGCGTTCATGCGCCTTTTCCCAGGGCAAGACATACAAGTGTCATTCACTCCTTGTCTGACCACTCTGGTGGCAGACTACAACCCGTAAGGAGCATTCATGCGTCATTACGAAATCATCTTTCTGGTCCACCCTGACCAGAGCGAGCAAGTCGGCGGCATGGTTGAGCGTTACACCAAGCTGATCGAAGAAGACGGCGGCAAAATCCACCGTCTGGAAGATTGGGGCCGTCGTCAACTGGCCTACGCAATCAACAATGTTCACAAGGCTCACTACGTGATGCTGAACGTTGAGTGCACCGGCAAGGCCCTGGCCGAGCTGGAAGACAACTTCCGCTACAACGATGCCGTGATCCGTAACCTGGTCATCCGTCGCGACGAAGCCGTTACCGGCCAGTCCGAGATGCTCAAGGCTGAAGAAAACCGCAGTGAGCGCCGTGAGCGTCGCGACCGTCCTGAGCATGCTGATGGCGCCGAAGGCGACGACAGCAATGACAGCGACAACAGCGATAACGCTGACGAGTAATCCACGGACCTTTTGAGGAGCCTATTACATGGCACGTTTCTTCCGTCGTCGTAAATTCTGCCGCTTCACTGCTGAAGACGTGAAAGAGATCGATTACAAAGATCTCAACACCCTGAAAGCTTACGTATCCGAAACCGGCAAAATCGTTCCAAGCCGTATCACCGGTACCAAAGCTCGTTATCAGCGTCAGCTGGCTACCGCTATCAAGCGCGCCCGCTTCCTGGCCCTGCTGCCCTACACCGACAGCCACGGCCGCTGAGACCGGGTCGTCGACAAGTAGCAAAGGATAAAATGCATGCGCGCCTTGGCTGATTTCATCATGCGCGGTCGCGTGCAGGCCACCCTCGTGGTGGTGGGTTGTGCGGCATTGCCGCTGTTGTTCTGGTTGAGTGCCGCCGCCGGGAGCCTGGTGTTCCTGCGGCGCGGTTTCAAGGATGCCTCCGGTGTCCTCGCCTGGGCTTTGTTGCCGGCGATGGCCTGGTGGTTCTTCGGCGAGCCGCGCACCTTGATGGTGTTGCTGGGTACGCTGGGTCTGGCTGCGCTGTTGCGCGCCGGGCAGTCCTGGAACCGGGTGCTGTTGTTCAGCATCGGCATGGGTCTGGTGTATGGGGTTGTACTGGGTTCGGTGTTCCGCGAACCGATTGAAGCTCTGGCTGGAGCGCTTGAAAAAGCCCTGCCGCAGATGCTCGACGGTCTCTACCAACAGTTATCGGTAGAGGAGCGGGCCCGCCTTGGTGGCCTGATTGCGCCAGTGCTCGTTGGCCTGATAGCGGCGTTGTTGCAAGCCGTCAGTGTGCTGGCCCTGATGTTGGGTCGTTACTGGCAGGCGTCGTTGTATAACCCGGGTGGTTTTGGTCGCGAGTTTCAAGCGGTCAGGCTCCCCCTGGTGCCGGCGCTGGTACTGTTGGTGCTCATGCTGGTGGGGCCGAACTTCGGTCCTGAACTGGCGATGTTGACGCCACTGTGCAGCGTACCGCTGATGTTTGCAGGGCTTGCCCTGATGCATGGGCTGGTGGCGCAAGGTCGATTGGCCAAATTCTGGCTGGTCGGGTTGTACGTGACGCTGGTGCTGTTCATGCAGCTGACTTATCCGTTGCTCGTGGTCCTGGCCATTGTCGACAGCCTGATTGATTTTCGCGGTCGCAAGGTACCCCCCAAAGGTGCCGATAACGATTCCGCGAACGGTGAAGGTTAAAAGTTAAGAGGTTATTACCAAATGGAACTGATCCTGCTGGAAAAAGTCGCCAACCTGGGCAACCTGGGCGACAAGGTAAATGTTAAGGCCGGTTACGGTCGTAACTTCCTGCTGCCATTCGGCAAAGCCACCGCTGCTACCGCTGCCAACCTGGCTGCGTTCGAAGAGCGTCGTGCTGAGCTGGAAAAACTGGCTGCAGAGAAAAAAGCTTCGGCTGAAACCCGCGCTGCCCAACTGGCCGAGCTGGAAGTGACCATCACTGCCACCGCCGGTGACGAAGGCAAGCTGTTCGGTTCGATCGGCACCCACGACATCGCTGACGCCCTGACCGCCTCCGGCGTTGAAGTGGCCAAAGCTGAAGTTCGTCTGCCGAACGGCACCATCCGTAACGTCGGCGAATACGACGTTGCCGTGCACCTGCACAGCGACGTTGAAGCCACCGTTCGCGTGGTTGTTGTCGCAGCCTAAGCTGTACCGATCGGCTGGCACCTTGGGTGTCAGCCGGTTAACATCGGGCACGATCCTGCTTTGCAGGTCGTGCCCTTTGTCTTTTTCATCACCCTGATTCCTGCGTGGCCATGAACGAGATAACCGCCCCCGAGCAATATGATCTGCAAACCGCTGCCCTGAAGGTGCCGCCGCATTCCATCGAGGCCGAACAGGCCGTGCTCGGTGGCTTGATGCTGGACAACAACGCCTGGGAGCGGGTGCTTGATCAAGTCTCCGATGGCGACTTCTACCGGCATGACCACCGCCTGATCTTCCGCGCCATCCACAAGCTCGCCGACCAGAACGCCCCGTTCGACGTGGTGACACTGCACGAGCAACTGGACAAGGAAGGGCTGAGCTCGCAAATCGGCGGCCTCGGCTACCTCGGCGAGCTGGCCAAGAACACCCCGTCGGTGGCCAACATCAAGGCCTATGCGGGGATCATCCGCGAGCGGGCGACCCTGCGCCAGCTGATCAGCATCAGCAACGAGATCGCCGACAGCGCCTTCAACCCCCAAGGGCGCAATGCCGCGGAGATCCTCGATGAAGCCGAACGGCAGATCTTCCAGATCGCCGAAGCACGGCCGAAAACCGGCGGCCCGGTGGGCGTCAACGACCTGCTGACCAAGGCCATCGACCGTATCGACACGCTGTTCAACACCGACAGCGCGATCACCGGCCTGTCCACCGGCTACACCGACCTTGACGAGAAGACCAGCGGCCTGCAGCCAGCCGACCTGATCATCGTCGCCGGCCGTCCATCGATGGGTAAGACCACCTTCGCCATGAACCTGGTGGAAAACGCGGTACTGCGCAGCGACAAGGCGGTACTGGTGTACTCCCTGGAGATGCCAGGCGAATCGCTGATCATGCGTATGCTGTCCTCGCTCGGCCGCATCGACCAGACCAAAGTACGTTCCGGCCAGCTGGAAGACGACGACTGGCCGCGCCTGACCTCGGCGGTCAACCTGCTCAACGACCGCAAGCTGTTCATCGACGATACCGCCGGCATCAGCCCGTCGGAAATGCGCGCGCGGACCCGCCGCCTGGTGCGCGAGCACGGCGAAGTCGGCCTGATCATGATCGACTACCTGCAGCTGATGCAGATCCCGGGCTCCAGCGGCGACAACCGCACCAACGAGATTTCCGAGATTTCCCGCTCGCTCAAGGCCCTGGCCAAAGAGTTCAACTGCCCGGTAGTGGCCCTGTCGCAGCTCAACCGCTCCCTCGAGCAGCGGCCGAACAAGCGCCCGGTGAACTCCGACTTGCGTGAATCCGGTGCAATCGAGCAGGACGCCGACGTGATCATGTTCGTTTACCGGGATGAGGTGTACCACCCGGAGACCGAGCACAAAGGCATTGCCGAAATCATCATCGGCAAGCAGCGGAACGGCCCGATCGGCTTTATCCGCCTGGCCTTCATCGGCAAGTACACCCGCTTCGAAAACCTCGCGCCGGGCAGTTACAACTTCGACGACGACGAGTAAACCGCTCAGCCATCACTGGCGGCCCTGAACAGTTCACGCGCCGCTTGAGGGCTAAAAGCGGCACGCCAGATCGGCACATGGGCTTGCCCTTCACGCTCGGCCTGAGCCTGTGATGCCGCGCCCAGGCGGCTTTGTGCCAAGGTCTTCAAGTGCGCGCCCTTGAGCTGGAACTGGTCCAGGGCGGTCGTTGTCGCATCGTAGTGAAAATGCGCCTCCCAAAGCGTTGAGCGACTGCCTTGGGCGTCGCGGATCTGGTAAATGTCGAGGAAGTACTTGTTCCGCCCTTTACCGCGTGGCGCTCGCATCAGTGTCTTGTGCACGCTCACTTGCCGGTGCTCGATCAGGTACAGCAGACGATTGATGTCGAGTGTTTCCGGTGATTTGTACAGCATCAGGCGCAATGCCTCGCCATGCTGGCGCAAGCGCTGGGCGGCGCCGTGCAGGCGATCGAGCAGGGAACTTTGTTCAGCCGCCGTGCTTGATGACTCAATGCCTTGTGCCAACACCTCCAGAGCCCCGGCGTGACGTTCAAGGGCTTCGACGATGTTGGTCGGGTTTTGTTTTTTCGCGGCATCCTGGCGTGCGCTGTCCAGTTGCTGCTCGACGTTGCCCAGTAACGTATTGGCCTGGGACAGCTGCGTTGCCAGCGACGCAGCGCCGCCAACCTGGCGTTCAGTGGCAAGCGGCTGCCAGTAGCCGGCCACTGGGTTGACATAGCGTTGCACCCGGGGGGCGGAAACGATGCCAGGGCTGATGATATCGACCACCTCCCGACCCTGCTCGTCGGTGTGTGCTTCCCCCACCTTAAATGCCGTAGTGCCCTGCTGCCTGACTTTGATCACCCGCTTGCGTGGCCCGGCGACAGGCTGCTGCAGCGACAGGGCGGGCAGAAAATCAGTGTCCAGGGCCTGCGAGTCAAGGCTCAACAGGGTATTGCTGGTCAGGTCTTGGTACATCGACTCAAGTCGCTGTTGTATCTGCTGCACCAGGTTGACCAGCGCCTGGTCGATGTCGCGCAGATGGGCTTTATCCAGCATGGCAGCGGTGTCCTGCATGGATTTGAGCCCTTGCTGGTGGTTGTCGAATTGGCGTTGCAGGTCATCGAGCAGTGACAGCTGATAGTGTTCCGGGAGGCTGTCCAGGTCGGTATAGGTGCTCAGGGCGTCGTGCAGTTGCACCAGGCGCAGCGCCGCCTCGGTATTGAGCTGGATCGGGGCTTGCGGGTCCGGGGTGTCGCTGATAACCAGCAAGTCCATCTTGAACAGGATCACCGCCGCTCGGTGCATCAGCACAGTTGCGGGGAAATGTTCCCTGGCCCGGGCGAGATAGGCGTCGGTGCGAGGGCCGGGAAAGCTGCTGGTGAGGGCTTTGATATAGGCCGCGTGCTTGTCGAGGAAGGGGCGCTTTTCGTCCAGGTGCTGGAGGATACGCCGGTGTTGCAGGCGATAGCGGCCATGCTCGCCCTGATGGGGGTCGGCCAGCAACTCCCCGGTTTCACTGGTGAAGGCGAGGTCCTGGCTGAGCATGATCTTTTCCAGGCAGTGAAGGCGATATTCGTGCATCTCTCGTTGCTGACTCAGTGTCTGCGGCTCGCCCAGGGTTTCAAGCAGGTCGATCTTCGTCGAAATGTATTTGATGGTTTTCCAGTAGGTCAGGACCAGGGCAGAGATGGCTTGTAGCTGTGCGTCTGAGCCACTAATCGTGGCGTTGACCCGGGCAGTCGCTTGCGTCATCTGGCCGGCGGTCGTCAGCAGTGCCTGGTTGACTTCAAGGAGTTGCTGGCGAGTGTTGTATTGCTGCTGAAATTGGGCATCACGCTCGGCTGTGGCGGCTGCACGGTTCTGCTCCTGCATTTGCGCCAGACGCCCGCCTCGGCGGGGCATGCCGGCGGCGCCAGGAACCTGGGCGTAGTACCAGTGCTGGCGATACAGCACAATCGCAGGGCTATCGGCACGTGGACCATCTGCCAGTCGCCATACCCGCCATTCTGGAGTTGATGCCGAGGCCTCAGGCACTATCGGGTATGCGGCTCCCTCGATCATGGCGTAGGTCGTTCCCTGGTAACGATGAATGCCGCTCCCAGGCGGGCTGGCAGTACCGGCCAATGGATGGGCGCCAACCCTCAAACGTCCGGCTGAGACCGCCTGCAGCGGGGGCTCGGCCAGCAGTGCCGGCAGCAGGTCACGGTTGCGCAGCGCGATGTCGAGCAGATGTTCGCGCAACATGGCAACGCTATTGTCTTTGGCTAACGGGTTGTGTGGGTGCTCGTGCAAGGCCTGCAGTAACCCAACACCTGGCATGTCCTGGAAGTGATAGCGGCTACCGGTGCGGGTCAGGCTCAGGTAGCCCGTGGCGTCGGGTGAACCGAAGTGTTGAACGGGCACTGCGGGGGTGAAACCTGTGCCTGGCGGGGCTTGAAGGTTCTCTTCGATGCGGATGCCTAATGTAGCTGGCCACTCAGGGCGGGTGGCGAGCAACTGGCAGCACAGAGCTTCGAGATCCCGGTCGGGGCCAGCCCGTTCATCGTCCAGTTTGCACAGTGCCAACAGGCTGCGGCTTTCCTGTGCAAGCCCGAGCAAGGTCGAAATGGGGCCGGGTTCGATGAGACTGTCCGTTGCTAGCCGCATCAGCTCGGGGTGGCGGCGCAGCGCTTCGCGCGCGGCCGCAACAGACAAACCGGGGAAGCGCAGGGTCAGGGCGGCAATGGCCGGGTTGCCCTCTGCGTTGGCCGATGGTTGCCCTTCAATCACGCAGCGCAGTTGCCAAGGCAGGTCCGCCCCCGCGCTCCATGCCGCCTCCAGCTGTTCGCGCGTTACACCGCTCAGCCGCACTACGGAGGTAGCGGACTTGGTAGGGAGCTGAGGCTGCAGGTGTTCCAGCAACCTGGCGTCGCTCCAGTTTCGCGAATCCAGCTGCTGCGCTATTCGTGCCTCAATTGCCGGTGCACGGCCAAGGGCTGCCACCAGGTGCCTTGAGCGGCGAGCCGAGAGCCGTGCGCCGAGGCCCTGAAGCCTGGCGCTGATGATCAGGTCGGCGATATCGGCCGCGGCCTGGACTGCTTCGTTGATGCGACCGGACAGCAGTGCGTTGGCTGCTGAAATCGACTGAAAACCAAGGCTGGCGAAGGTGGCGGTGAGCATGGCGCGGTTGAGGCCGGTAACGCCGCCGGGAACCGAGAGTGTCAGCAACTCCAGCACCTCGCTGACCACGAACAGTGCGCCTCTCTGGAAGGTGTCGAAATCCACGCTGTTGTTGCTGATCGCCATCAGCGCCAGGTCGGCGGCAATCCCGTGCTGCTGTTCCTGGGCGATAACCTGGAGCAGTGATTGCGATTTCCACGGGCTGTTCGGGTTCTCGACGACATCGAGCAGGGCGGTGGAGGGCTGGTTGGCAAAGGTGTCGTACAGTAATTTGGCCAACGTATTGAGCTGGTTGCGGTCAACGTTGTCAGGCTTGAGCAGTGCCGAGAGCTTTTGTTGTAGCGCAAGCGGCAGCCATTGATAGAGCCAATGCAATGCGCTGGTGTTTTGGCCCTCGTGGATCTGCTGGCGTAACGAGTCCACAGCGTCGACGGCCGAGGCGTGAGAGCGCCAGGCGCCGCCCGGGCGTTCGGGAAAATAGCTGAAAATCCCATCGCCCAACTTGACCACGAAAAACGGCAGCGGAATCAAGTTACCCATCAGGGTCTGGCTCATGCGTTGGCTGGCCACTGAGTCCAGTGCCTGTTTCAGTGGCCTGAACAACGGCTGAGACCCGGCCAGCCCGAGCAGATGTTCGATGACCCCGTCCGGCAACTTCAGGCTGAAGTATTTCCACTGCAGGGCCCCCGGTCGCTCGCAGGCCGTTTGCAAGCTGGCCAGTTGCTCACGGTTGAACTCGTGGTCTTCGGTGCTGCGATAGGCTTCCAGCAGGGCAAATTGCAACAGGGCACGCTGATAGTCGTTGACCGCTGGTGCGCTCAGGGCGGGCAGCTTTTGCTGCAAGTCGTCTTGCAAGCGCTTGCCCAGGTTCAGATTGCGCACGACATCGACGAAGGTGCTCACCGGGATCAGCGAATGACGCCCGCCAGGCTCGCGGGTGTTGATGCTACTGGCCTTGAGGAAGTCCTGCCCTGAGCCGCTTTGCAGCGCAATGTTAAAGCCAAAATTGTCCTGGGCTGCCTGCCAGAGACTGCGAGTCTGCAGGTGTTCGACTTCCTGGTGGGGGAACTCGTGCTGAACCTCCAGCGAGTAGGTGTGCAGGTAGGTGCTCAGAGGGTCCAGCGCCTGGCCGGACGCCAGGGCCAGCTGTTGGCGCAGGTCATTCAGAGCCTGGTGCTCGAAAGCACTGCGAAACTGGTGCAGGGCGTCACTCAGACGCTGGCGCAGTTGCGGGCCGAGACGGGCCAGTAGCAGGTAACGGCGCTGCTCATGTTCATCCAGGGTGTGCAAACTTTGCTTCAGATGCTCTTCGATCAGCTCCAGGGTCAGGCGATCTGACCAGCGTTGCAGGTCGTTGGCTGCCAGTGGGACCTGGTCGACAATTGAGGGGGGCATGGTGTGCGTCTCCATTGGTGGAAAACGCAGATCAGAGCGCGGCGCTGGCGGCGACGGGCGGTAAATAATTGTCGGGGGCGGATTCCGACCACCACCGTCGGATTTGGTCAATTTTTGTGCTATATTCCGCGCCCGCGATTTTTCATCGATTAGCCACCGGTCACTGACATGCAAGCAGCCAAACCACTTTTCGACTATCCCAAATACTGGGCCGAATGCTTCGGGCCAGCACCGTTCCTGCCGATGAGCAGGGAGGAGATGGATCAGCTCGGCTGGGATTCCTGCGACATCATCATCGTGACCGGTGATGCCTACGTCGACCATCCGTCGTTCGGCATGGCCATTATCGGCCGCCTGCTGGAAGCCCAGGGTTTTCGCGTGGGCATCATTGCCCAGCCGAACTGGCAGTCCAAAGACGACTTCATGAAGCTCGGCGAGCCGAACCTGTTCTTCGGCGTCGCGGCCGGCAACATGGACTCGATGATCAACCGCTACACCGCCGACAAGAAGATCCGCTCCGACGACGCCTATACCCCGGGCGGTCTGGCCGGCAAGCGTCCGGATCGCGCCAGCCTGGTGTACAGCCAGCGCTGCAAGGAAGCCTACAAGCATGTGCCAATCGTCCTTGGCGGCATTGAAGCTTCTCTGCGCCGTATCGCTCACTACGACTACTGGCAGGACAAGGTCCGTCATTCGATCCTGATCGACGCCTGCGCTGACATCCTGCTGTACGGCAACGCCGAGCGGGCCATCGTCGAAGTGGCCCAGCGCCTGTCTTTTGGCCAGAAGATTGAAGACATTACCGACATCCGCGGTACTGCTTTCATTCGCCGTGACACGCCGCAAGGCTGGTACGAGGTCGACTCGACCCGTATCGACCGTCCGGGCAAGATCGACAAGATCATCAACCCGTACGTCAACACCCAGGACACCCAGGCCTGCGCCATCGAGCAGGAGAAGGGCGAGGTCGAGGACCCGAACGAAGCCAAGGTCGTGCAGATTCTCGACAGCCCGCGCATGACCCGCGACAAGACGGTCATCCGCCTGCCGTCGTTCGAGAAGGTCCGTGGTGATGCCGTGCTCTATGCCCACGCCAACCGCGTGTTGCACCTGGAGACCAACCCGGGCAACGCCCGTGCCCTGGTGCAGAAGCATGGCGAAGTGGACGTGTGGTTCAACCCGCCACCCATTCCGATGACCACCGAAGAAATGGACTACGTGTTCGGCATGCCCTATGCGCGCATCCCGCACCCGGCGTATGGCAAGGAGAAAATTCCGGCCTACGACATGATCCGTTTCTCGGTGAACATCATGCGCGGCTGCTTCGGTGGTTGTACCTTCTGTTCGATCACCGAGCACGAAGGGCGGATCATCCAGAACCGTTCGCACGAGTCGATCATTCGCGAGATCGAAGAGATTCGCGACAAGGTGCCGGGCTTTACCGGGGTCATCTCCGACCTTGGCGGCCCGACCGCGAACATGTACCGCATCGCCTGCAAGAGCCCCGAGATCGAATCGGCGTGCCGCAAGCCATCGTGCGTGTTCCCGGGCATCTGCCCGAACCTGAACACCGACCACTCGGCACTGATCAAGCTGTACCGCAGCGCCCGTGACCTGCCGGGAGTGAAGAAGATCCTCATCGCTTCGGGTCTGCGTTACGACCTGGCGGTGGAATCGCCGGAGTACGTCAAGGAACTGGTGACCCACCACGTCGGCGGTTACCTGAAAATTGCCCCGGAGCACACCGAGGAAGGCCCGCTGAATCAGATGATGAAGCCGGGCATCGGTAGCTATGACCGCTTCAAGCGCATGTTCGAGAAGTACTCGAAGGAGGCGGGCAAGGAGCAGTACCTGATCCCGTACTTCATCGCCGCGCACCCGGGCACTACCGACGAAGACATGATGAACCTGGCCTTGTGGCTCAAGGGCAACGGTTTCCGCGCCGACCAGGTGCAGGCGTTCTACCCCTCGCCAATGGCGTCGGCCACGGCCATGTACCACTCGGGCAAGAACCCGCTGCGCAAGGTCACCTACAAGAGCGACCCGGTGACCATCGTCAAGAGCGAGCAACAGCGTCGCCTGCACAAGGCGTTCTTGCGTTACCACGATCCGAAGGGCTGGCCGATGCTGCGTGAAGCCCTGGAACGCATGGGCCGTGCCGACTTGATCGGCCCGGGCAAGCACCAGTTGATCCCGCTGCACCAGCCGGCGACCGACAGCTACCAGAGTGCCCGGCGCAAGAACTCGACCCCGGCCGGCAGCCACAAGGTGGCCAAGGAACAGAAGATCCTCACCCAGCACAACGGCTTGCCGCCGCGTGCCAGCGACGGTTCCAAGCCGTGGGACAAGCGCGAACAGGCCAAGGCTGCGGCGTTTGCCCGCAACCAGGAAGCGGCCAAGGCGCGCAAGGATGCCGCCAAGGGCGGCAAGGGCAAGAAAAAGCCCGCCCGCCAGCCGGCGCTGCCGCGCTAACTGAAACGCCAGCCTTCGGGCTGGCGTTTTTGTTTGTGTCGCTGGCAAAGCCTCAAATCTGTGCAAGGCTTGCACGGCGGCCTCGCTACGGTGCGCTTTTGCTGCGACCGTAGGGGCTGCATGCAGGGAATCGCAGGCCTGGGCCCATGGCACAAGTCTTGCGCGGTTCCGCTACCGCCCAGGCTCGCAGGAGGCCCGCCGTGTCGATTCATGTCGCCTTGCACCATGTCACCGAGTACCGCTACGACCGTGCAGTTGAACTGGGCCCGCAAATCGTTCGCCTGCGCCCGGCCGCCCACAGCCGTACACGGATCCTCTCCTACGCGCTGAAGGTGCAGCCGGGTGGGCATTTCATTAATTGGCAGCAGGACCCACAGGGCAATTACCTGGCGCGCCTGGTGTTCCCGGAGAAAACCGACAGCCTGCGGGTGGAAGTCGACCTGGTCGCCGAGATGGCGGTGTTCAACCCGTTCGACTTCTTCCTCGAACCCTACGCCGAGCAGATGCCCTTCAGTTATGGCCGTGACGAACGCCACGAACTGCTGCCCTACCTGGAGCAACTGCCGCTGACGCCGAAGTTCGCCACCTACCTGGACAGCATCGAGCGTACGCCGCAAGCCAGCGTCGATTTCCTGGTTGCCCTGAACCAGCGCCTGAGCGAAGACATCAGTTACCTGATCCGCCTCGAACCCGGTGTGCAAACCCCGGAGCAAACCCTGGAACTGGGCTCCGGCTCTTGCCGTGATTCGGCCTGGCTGCTGGTGCAGTTGCTGCGTCACCTGGGCCTGGCGGCGCGGTTTGTCTCCGGCTATCTGATTCAACTGACCGCCGACATCAAGTCGCTGGACGGGCCGGCGGGTACCGAAGAAGATTTCACCGACCTGCATGCCTGGTGCGAGGTGTACCTGCCCGGCGCCGGCTGGATCGGCCTGGATGCCACCTCAGGGCTGTTTGCCGGCGAAGGTCATATCCCATTGGCCTGTAGCCCCGATCCGACTTCAGCGGCGCCGATCAGCGGCTTGGTCGAGCCCTGCGAATGCACCTTTGAACATGAAATGAGCGTCGAGCGCCTGTGGGAATCACCACGGGTGACGCTGCCCTACAGCGATGAGCAATGGCAGGCCATCGTCGCCCTCGGGCGCCAGGTGGATAGCGATCTGAAAGCGGCGGATGTGCGCCTGACCATGGGCGGCGAGCCGACCTTCGTTGCCATCGACGACCCTGACGGCGCCGAGTGGAACACGGCAGCGTTGGGCGCGAACAAGCGGCGCCTCGCTGGCGAGCTGTTCCAGCGTCTGTACAAGCATTACGCGCCCAGCGCCCTGGTGCATTTCGGTCAGGGCAAGTGGTACCCGGGTGAGCAGTTGCCGCGCTGGTCGCTCAACTGCTTCTGGCGGCGTGACGGTGTGCCGCTGTGGAGCAACCCGGCGTTGATTGCCGACGAACAGGAAGACCTTGGCGCCGACAGCGACTTGGCCGGGCGCTTCCTGGCCAGCGTTGCCGAGCGTTTGAAGTTGCCGCCGCGCTATGTCTTCGCCGCCTACGAGGACCAGCTCTATTACCTGTGGCGCGAGGGCGGCCTGCCGTCCAATGTACGCGTCGACGATGCACGGCTGGACGACGAGATGGAGCGCGCTCGATTGCGCAAAGTGTTCAGCCAGGGCCTGGACAAGGTCATCGGCCAGGTTCTGCCGTTGGCCCGCAGTGCCGACGAAGAGCGCTGGCAAAGCGGGCGCTGGTACTTGCGCGATGAGCATTGCCGGTTGGTGCCTGGCGATTCACCACTGGGTTACCGCCTGCCGCTGGCCGCGCAGCCCTGGGTCAAGGCCGCTGAATACCCCTATGTGCATCCGACCGACCCGAACCAGGTGCTGGGCGATTTGCCCGCCGGCGATGCGTTGGCCCGGGCGAGCGCTGGGCATGCAGTGGACGAAAAGGAACGCACAGCCCCCGAGATCGATGCCTCGGCCGACTGGCTGACCCGCACGGCCCTGTGCGCCGAACCGCGTGAAGGTCGCCTGTACCTGTTCATGCCGCCGTTATCACGGCTGGAGGATTACCTGGAGCTGGTCACGGCGATCGAAGCCACCGCCGCCGAGCTGCATTGCCCGGTCATCCTCGAAGGCTACGAACCGCCGGCCGACCCGCGCCTGGCCAACTTCAAGGTCACGCCAGATCCCGGTGTCATTGAGGTCAACGTGCAGCCTTCGGCCAGTTGGGACGAGTTGGTGGAGCGCACCGAGTTCCTCTACGAACAGGCGCGCCTGAGCCGCCTGAGCAGCGAAAAATTCATGATCGACGGTCGCCACACCGGTACCGGCGGCGGCAACCATTTTGTGCTCGGCGGCGCGACTCCGGCCGACTCGCCGTTCCTGCGCCGGCCCGATCTGCTACGCAGCCTGATCAGCTATTGGCACAACCATCCATCGCTGTCCTACCTGTTTTCCGGCCTGTTCATCGGTCCGACTTCCCAGGCGCCGCGGGTGGATGAAGCGCGTAACGACGCTCTCTATGAACTGGAAATTGCCTTCGCGCAGATGCCCGATGTCGGTGAGGACTGCCCGCCCTGGCTGGTCGACCGGCTACTGCGTAACCTGCTGATCGACGTCACCGGCAATACCCACCGCGCCGAGTTCTGCATCGACAAGCTGTACTCCCCGGATGGTCCGGCCGGGCGCCTGGGTTTGCTGGAACTGCGCGCCTTCGAGATGCCGCCTCATGCGCGCATGAGCCTGGTCCAGCAGCTTTTGCTGCGCGCCTTGGTCGCGCGTTTCTGGCGTGAACCCTATGCGCCCAAGCGCCTGGCCCGCTGGGGGACCGAGCTGCACGACCGCTTCATGCTGCCGCACTTTATCGAGCAGGACTTCGCTGATGTACTGGTCGAGCTCAATGCCGCAGGCTACCCGCTGCGTGCCGAGTGGTTCGCAGCGCACCTGGAGTTTCGCTTTCCCAAGGTCGGCGACTATGCCGTCAACGGTATCGAGCTGGAGCTGCGCCAGGCCCTGGAGCCCTGGCATGTACTGGGCGAGGAGGGCAGTGGCGGTGCCGCCGTACGTTATGTCGATTCGTCGCTGGAACGCCTGCAGGTCAAGGTCAGCGGCATGCCGCCGGAGCGTTATCAGCTGACTTGTAATGGTCGGGCGCTACCCTTGCAGCCAACCGGGCGGGTCGGTGAGTTTGTCGCCGCCGTGCGTTATCGCGCCTGGCAGCCGGCCAATTGTTTGCAGCCGACCATCGCGGTGCATGCGCCGCTGGTGTTCGACCTGCTCGACACCTGGATGGGCCGTTCGCTGGGCGGCTGCCAATACCATGTCGCCCATCCGGGCGGGCGCAATTACCAGACCCTGCCGGTCAATGCCAACGAAGCCCAGAGCCGGCGTCAGGCGCGCTTTTTCCGCCTTGGGCATAGCCCGGGCGTAGTGGACGTACCTGTGCTGCAGGTAAACCCGGAACTACCCTTTACCCTGGATTTGCGCCGCAGCTGAGCGTTACTCTGAACTGACTTGTGGCCTTCGAGCATTGCCATGCCTGACCTGTTTGATGCTTACCCGCTGAGTGCGGGGACCTATCACGAGATGCTCGAAAGCCAAGGCGCGGTGCGTGAGCATTGGCAGCCCTTGTGTGCCTACCTGCAGCGCAGCGGGCCGGCGCAACTGGCCCAGCGCCAGGCCTCGTTGACCCGCCAGTTACGCGAGAACGGCGTCACCTACAATGTCTATGCCGACCCCAAGGGTGCCGACCGGCCGTGGGAGCTGGACCTGTTGCCGCACCTGCTGCCCGCCGCCGAATGGCAGCAGCTGGCGGCGGGTGTTGAACAGCGCGCACGATTGCTCAATGCGGTGCTGGCCGATATCTACGGGCCGCAACAGTTGATCCGTGAAGGCCTGCTGCCGGCCGAACTGGTCTATGGCCATAACAATTTTCTCTGGCCCTGCCAGGGTATCGCTCCACCTGAAGGGACCTATCTGCATGTCTATGCGGTGGACCTTGCCCGCGCCCCGGACGGTCGCTGGTGGGTCACTGCCGACCGTACCCAGGCGCCGTCGGGCGCAGGTTTCGCGCTGGAGAACCGCACCATCGTCTCGCGAGCCCTGCCCGAGCTGTACCGCGACCTGCAGGTGCAGCACCTGGCTGGTTTTTTCCGTACCCTGCAACAGACCCTGGCGCGGCTGGCGCCCAGTGCCAAGGACGCGCCGCTGGTGGTGTTGCTGACCCCGGGGCGCTTCAACGAGAGCTATTTCGAACACCTGTACCTGGCCCGGCAACTGGGTTATCCACTGGTCGAGGGCAGCGACCTGACCGTGCGCGATGCCACGGTGTACCTCAAGACCTTGAGCGGCCTGCGCCGGGTGCACGCGATCATGCGGCGTCTGGACGATGATTTCTGCGACCCGCTGGAGCTGCGCACCGATTCGGCCCTGGGCGTGCCCGGTTTGCTTGATGCCGTGCGCCAGGGCCGGGTACTGGTGGCCAATGCGCTGGGCAGCGGCGTGCTCGAGTCGCCAGGGCTGCTCGGCTTTTTACCGGCGATCAACCAGCGCCTGTTCGCTGAAGACCTGAGCCTGCCGTCCATCGCCACCTGGTGGTGCGGTGAGCCACCGGTGATGGCGCGGGCGCTGGAGCAGTTGCCCAAGCTGTTGGTCAAGCCGGCGTTCCCCTCGCAGAGCTTCAGCCCGGTATTCGGTCGTGATCTCGACCCGGCCCAGCGCCAGGCCCTGGCCGCTCGCATCCAGGCCCGGCCGTACGCCTACGTGGCCCAGGAGCTGGCACAACTGTCCCAGGCGCCGGTATGGCAGGCCGAGAAGGGCCAGTTGCAGCCGCGGGCCATCGGCATGCGCGTGTACGCCGTGGCCTCGGCCGAGGGTTATCGGGTACTGCCCGGTGGCCTGACCCGGGTTGCCGCCCAGGCCGATGCCGAAGTGGTGTCGATGCAGCGCGGTGGTGCCAGCAAGGACACCTGGGTGCTTGGCGACGCTGCGCCAGCGGGCGAGCAATGGCGGACCCAGCGCAGCATCGGCGTGGCCGAGCTGATCCGCCAGGACCCTTATCTGCCGTCACGGGTAGTGGAGAACCTGTACTGGTTCGGGCGTTACTGCGAGCGCTGCGATGCCAGTGCGCGTTTGCTGCGGATCATTCTCACCCGTTACCTGGACGGCGACGACCCGCTGGCCTTGCAGGCCGCGGTGGAACTGGCCGATGAGTTGTCGTTGTTGCCGGAGGAGGGCGAATTGCCCGAGCGCCTGCGTGCGGCGCTGGATGATGCCGACTGGGCCTTCAGCCTGCGCGCCAACTTGCAGCGCCTGCAATGGGCGGCCTCCCAGGTGCGCGGCAAGCTCTCGCGGGAGAACTGGCAGGCGCTGGTCGAGCTGCAGCGTGAGGCGCAATGCCTGGAGGATGCCGAGGCGGATTTCGGTGAGCGGGTGGATTTTCTCAACCGCCTGGTGATGTCGCTGGCGGCACTGTCGGGTTTTGCCCTCGACGACATGACCCGCGACGAGGGCTGGCGTTTCTTGATGATCGGTCGACGCATCGAGCGCCTGCAGTCGCTGTGCAGCAGCCTGGCGGCGTTTCTGCGCGGGCCGGCGGTGTACGACCAGGCCGGGCTCGAATGGTTGCTGGAGCTGGGCAACAGCAGCATCACCTATCGTTCGCGCTATCTGGCCGTCGCGCAGTTGATCCCGGTGCTCGATTTGCTCCTGCTCGATGAACAGAACCCCCATGCCGTGCTGTTTCAGCTCAAGCTGCTGGTGCGCGCCAATCAGCGCTTGAGCGAGGAGTTCGACAGCCCCTGCGATCCGGCCCTGGCCCTGCTGGCCGAGCAGTTGCGTCACTTCGACCTGCGCAGCCTGGAAGATCCCTTGTTCGGCAGCGCCAGCGTGCAGGCAGTGCTGTCCGGCCTTGCCGATCTGCTGCAAGCGGTCGCCCTCGCCAGTGGCGAGATCTCCGAGCGCCTGGCCTTGCGCCATTTCGCTCACGTCGATGATGTCAGCCAACAGACGGTGTCACTGTGATGAGTGCGCACTACCAGATCATTCACGACACCCATTACCGCTACGACAGCCCGGTGTCCCTGGCCCAGCAGCTGGCGCACCTGTGGCCACGGCCTTGCGCCTGGCAACGCTGCACGGCCCAGGCCCTGCAGGTCAGCCCGCAGCCAACCCAGCGGCGTGATGAGTGGGATGTATTCGGCAACCCGCTGACCCGCCTGGCCTTCGAGCGCCAGCATGAGCAATTGCGGGTGGTGGCGCGCTTGCAGGTTGAAGTGCTGGAGCGGGACGCGCCGGACTTTGCCGCCTCGCCCGCCTGGGAGCGGGTGCGCGATGCCCTGACCTATGCCAGTCAGCCGTTGGTGGCGGAGTTTTTCGAAGCCTGTCGCTACCGTTTTGAGTCGCCTTATGTGCGTCTCAAGCAGCGCTTCGTTGTTTTCAGCGAATCCTGTTTCGAACCCGGGCGGGCGTTGCTGGAAGGCGTGCAGGCGTTGATGGAGAAGATCTTCAGCGAATTCACCTTCGACGCCGACGCCACCCAGGTCGCCACGCCACTGGTAGAGGTGCTGGAGCGCCGTCGCGGGGTGTGCCAGGACTTTGCCCACCTGATGCTCGCCTGCCTGCGTTCGCGTGGTCTGGCTGCGCGTTATGTCAGCGGCTACCTGTTGACCCGACCGCCACCTGGCCAGCCTCGGCTGATTGGCGCCGATGCCTCGCATGCGTGGGTTTCGGTGTTCTGCCCGGGGCAGGGCTGGATTGATTTCGACCCCACCAACAACCTGCGGCCGGCGCTGGAGCACATCACCCTGGCCTGGGGCCGGGATTTTTCCGATGTGTCGCCGTTGCGCGGGGTGATCCTTGGAGGCGGCAGCCATGACCCGGAGGTGCAGGTCACGGTGATGCCGCGGGATGAAGCTGCTGCTTTGCAGGAGCGGGCTTGACCCGCGATGAAGCCATGTCGCCTGGATAGCGACCGCTTCGCGCTCGATCGCGGGCAAGTCCCGCTCCCACAGGATCTGCGCGGTGTGGGAGCTGGCTTGCCAGCGATGAGGCCGGGTCAATCAGGCTTCTTGTCGACCCACTTGGGTAGCACGGGGGCTTCGAAGCTGTCCATGGCGTCGAGCAACTCGGCCGGTGAGTCGGCCAGTTGCAGCATGGCGCGGTGTTGCGGGCGCACGAAGCCTTCTTCCACCACATGGTCAAGGAAGCTGCCCAGCTTGCTGTAGAAGCCGTTGACGTCGAGCAGGCCCAGCGGCTTGGCGTGGTAGCCCAACTGGCCCCAGGTCCAGACTTCGAACAGTTCTTCCAGGGTGCCCAGGCCACCTGGCAAGGCGACGAAGGCGTCGCTCAGCTCGGCCATGCGCGCTTTGCGCGCGTGCATGCCGTCGACCACTTCCAGGCGGGTCAGGCCGGTGTGGCCAATCTCGGCGTTTTTCAGCGCCTCGGGAATGATGCCGATCACCTCGCCACCCGCAGCCATGGCCGCATCGGCAACGATACCCATCAGGCCCACGGCGCCACCGCCGTAGACCAGGGTCAGGCCGCGCGCGGCGATGGCCTGGCCGAGGGCGATGGCCGCCTCGCGGTAGGCTGGGTTGACGCCGGTGCTGGCGCCACAGAACACACAAACGGAACGTACGGGCATTGCTTCTCTCCGGTTACAAGCGCACACAGAGTAAGGCGCTGGCCGCTCGCTTCCAAGCCCGCAGCATTCATTCTGGCCGGGCAAACTCGCACGACGCGCCCGCAGCACCGCAGGCGTAGGCGGCCAGGAGGCCGTTGAGGAAAGTACCAAAGGACATGATCATTTACTCCTAAATGAGAGGTTGTCTCATCCTCCCTCAAAGGTGCATGATGGGCACTTAGATTTCCTGTATACAATCCATAGAACAAATTTACTGCCTGGCTCTTCGGCCAGCGCTTGACCCACATCATGGGCCGGCCTTGCGGTTTCAGGCAGTCTTCAAACTGATAAAAACCCCTGCCATGGAGATTCACGATGTTTGCCAAAGTTGTTGCAGTATCCTTGCTGACCCTCGCCAGCACTCAGGTATTTGCCGCTGAGTGCAAGGCGACGATCGACTCCACCGACCAGATGTCGTTCAACACCAAGGCTCTGGAAATCGACAAGAGCTGCAAGACCTTCACCGTCGAGCTGACCCACTCCGGTTCGTTGCCGAAGAACGTCATGGGCCACAACCTGGTCATCAGCAAAGAATCTGACATGCAGCCGATCGCCACCGAAGGCCTGGCTGCCGGCATCGACAAGAGCTACCTGAAAGAAGGCGACGCGCGCGTGATCGCCCACACCAAGATCATTGGCGCTGGCGAGAAGGATTCGCTGACCATCGACGTGTCCAAGCTCAAGGCGGACGAGAAGTACGGCTTCTTCTGCTCGTTCCCTGGCCACATCTCGATGATGAAAGGCACCATTACCCTGAAGTAATTGCCCTGGGGCTGCTTTGCAGCCCATCGCCGGCAACGCCGGCTCCCACACCGATTACCGTGGGAGCCGGCGTTGCCGGCGATTCAATCAGCGCCTCAAGGCGCGAATGGCATCTCGCGCTTGTGCTGGGTCTTGCGGTACGTGGCACTGATGATGTCGAAGGCTTCCTGGCTCACCGGCTCGCCATGCAAAAACGCATCGATCTGCGCATAGGTCACGCCGTGGGACGCTTCGTCCGGCTTGCCGGGCGCCAGGTCTTCCAGGTCTGCGGTCGGGACCTTCTCCACCAGTGATTCCGGCGTGCCAAAGCTGCGGGCGATGGCCCGTACCTGGTTCTTCACCAGGCCACTGAGCGGCGCCAGGTCGCAGGAACCATCACCAAATTTGGTAAAGAAACCCATCACCGCTTCGGCGGCATGGTCGGTGCCGATCACCAGGCCCTGACGGGCGCCGGCGATGGTGTACTGGGCAACCATGCGCATGCGCGCCTTGGTGTTGCCGACGACGAAGTCGACCATCGCCGGCGAGCCGTTCTCCAGGGCCTTGACCTCGGCTGCCAGGGCGCGCACGGCCGGGGCGATGTCGACGGTGTGCACCTCGTCGGCCTTGATCACCTCCAGGCAGGCCTGGGCGTCGTGTTCGTCGTGCTGCACCTGATAGGGCAGGCGCACGGCAATGAAGCGGTACTGCGCGTCACCGCTCTCGCTGCGCAATTCATTGATCGCCCGTTGCGCCATCAGCGCGGCGGTCAGCGAGTCGACGCCGCCACTGATGCCCAGCACCAGGGTCTTTAGCCGTGCGTTGTTCAGGCAGGTCTTGATGAAGGCCACGCGCCGGGTCACTTCGGCTTCGAGCGCGGCGCTGTCGGCGAACGGCGGCTGGACCTTGAGCGCTTGGGCAATCTCTCGCTGGACGGCTTGCATGAATTACTCCTTGGACACTTTGAAGACGTGGCGCAGGTAGGCGACGAAGTTTTCGTCGCGGCATTGGGTCTTGGCCGCCTCATCGGAAATCTTGGCGACGGGCTGGCCGTTACAGTCGGTCATTTTAAGCACGATGCTCATCGGCGCCACCCCGGGCAGGTCGCAGGTGAGGTTGGTGCCGATGCCGAAGCTGACGTTGATCCGCCCGCGCAGGGCACGGAAGATCTCCAGCGACTTGGTCAGGTTCAGGCCGTCGGAGAACACCAGGGTCTTGGTCATCGGGTCGATTCCCAGCTTGCGGTAGTGGGCGATGGCCTTTTCCGCCCATTGCACCGGGTCGCCCGAGTCATGGCGCAGGCCATCGAACAGCTTGGCGAAGTACAGGTCGAAATCGGTCAGGAAGGCATCCATGGTGATGCAATCGGTCAGGGCGATGCCAAGCAGCCCGCGGTATTCGCGCACCCAGCAGTCGAGCGCGGCGATCTGGCTGTCGATCAGCCGCGGCCCCAGTTGCTGGTGGGCCATGATCCATTCATGGGCCATGGTCCCCAGCGGCTTGATATCCAGTTTCCGTGCCAGGTGCACGTTGCTGGTGCCGACGAAGCGCGCCGGGAAATCATCCTTGAGTACCCGTACCACTTCTTCCTGAACCTTGTAGGAGAAGCGTCGGCGGGTGCCGAAGTCGGCCACCTGCAGCTCGGCCAGTTCCTCGCTGCTGGCATTGGCCTTGAGCCAGTCGAACTTGCGATACAACTGGTCGCGGGCATCGCTCAGTTTTGCCTGGGGATGACGATGGCGGTTGCGCACTTCGCTGATGATCGCCAGCAATGGCACTTCAAACAGGATCACGTGCAGCCAGGGCCCGCGCAGGCGCAGGTACAGCTGATCGTTCTCGACCCCCAGTTGCAGGTAGCGCAGGTTGAAGCGAAACAGCCCGAGAAAGCGCAGGAAGTCCGGCTTCATGAAGCTGATCTGTTCAAGGAAGCCCAGCTGGCCATTACCCAGGCTCAGTTCGCACAGCTGCTCGATCTGTTCGCGGATCTGCGCCAGATAAGGGCGCAGGTCTTCACCGTTGCGGCAGCGGAATTCCCACTCGACATCGACGTTGGGGTAGTTGTGCAGCACGGCCTGCATCATGGTCAGCTTGTAGAAATCGGTGTCGAGCAGGTTCTGCACGATGCGATCGGCAAATGCACTCTCGCTCATAGGGGGCTCCAAAGGGGGCGCACGCCATCACCGCCAGTGATGACGCACAGACTTGCGCATTGTGCCAGCCTTTGTCGCCATGAGGGCAGGCCGGGGCAGGGGTAATTCGGTAGCAGGCTACAGGTAGCGGCGCTTTTAGCGGTCAGCGACTAGCCTGTAATGGTGCCCGCTGTAGCAGTCGCGCACCAAGGATGTGCAGTTCGGTTACGCATCCTGTTACAGGCTGGTTGCACGTAACCAAAACCCAGGGTTGCAATGATGGCACTTCGCGGTTGCTCTTTTTTGTCGGGGCGGGTGGCGCTTTCCGTAAGGCAGACGGTTGCACGACCAGTAAAAAAAGGCCGCGAATCCTTGCTGCGCAACTTGTTCACGAGTTTTTCCAGAATAAAAAACCAATGGCACGGCCCTTGCTCAGAGCAATTGCTGAAAGTTGTAGTGCCAACCAAAAAAAACTCCAGGAGCACCACCTCATGTCGCAGACGTTTTACAAGAAAGGCTTTCTGGCCCTCGCCGTGGCTACGGCGCTGGGCATTTCTTCGTATGTTCAGGCCGACATCAAGATCGGCGTAGCAGGCCCGATGACCGGTGCCAACGCAGCGTTTGGCGAGCAGTACATGAAAGGTGCACAGGCGGCAGCCGACAAGGTCAATGCCGCGGGCGGGGTCAACGGCGAGAAGATCGTGCTGGTCAAGGGTGACGACGCCTGCGAGCCGAAACAGGCCGTGGCCGTGGCCAACCGCCTGGTTGACCAGGACAAGGTCATCGGTGTGGTCGGGCACTTCTGCTCGTCCAACACCATTCCGGCCTCTGAGGTGTATGACGAGGCCGGTGTCATCGCAATCACCCCGGGTTCGACCAACCCGGCAGTTACCGAACGCGGCCTGACCGGCATGTTCCGCATGTGCGGGCGTGACGATCAGCAGGGTATCGTCGCCGGCGACTACATCGTCGACGTGCTCAAAGGCAAGAAGGTCGTGGTCCTGCATGACAAGGACACTTACGGCCAGGGCCTGGCGGATGCCACCAAGGCCCAGCTTGAGAAGCGTGGCGTGAAACCCGTTCTTTACGAAGGCCTGACCCGGGGCGAGAAAGACTTCAGTGCCGTGGTCACCAAGATTCGCGGCGCTGGTGCCGATGTCGTCTACTTCGGTGGCCTGCATCCGGAAGCGGGTCCTCTGGTGCGGCAACTACGTGAGGCGGGTCTGAAAGACGTCAAGTTCATGTCCGATGACGGCATCGTAACCGACGAACTGGTCTCCACCGCTGGTGGCCCACAGTACGTCGATGGCGTGTACATGACCTTCGGCGCCGACCCGCGCCTGCTGCCAGACAGCAAGGCCGTGGTCGAGGAGTTCCGCAAAGGCGGTACCGAGCCAGAAGGCTACACCCTGTACGCCTACGCCTCGGTCCAGGCCCTGGCTGCAGCGTTCAACGGCGCCAAGTCGAACAAGGGCGAAGACGCTGCCAAGTGGCTCAAGGCCAATCCGGTGCAAACCGTGATGGGCGAGAAGAAGTGGGACACCAAGGGCGACCTGACGGTCTCCGACTACGTGGTCTACCAGTGGGACAAGGACGGCAAGTATCACCAACTGGAAAAACAAAAATAACAACGGTAGGCGACCCGGGCTTGTGCCCGGGTCGCTACCCGGTTTTGCGCCGTACCTGTCTTTTCTCGTAGATCTGCACAACCCTGCGCTGCGAGGGCCGCTTCATCCGGGGCTCACCGTAGTCGGCGCTTGTGCAATCTCAAATACGTGAGATTGCGTTATGGATGGTATTTTCCTGCAGCAACTGGTCAACGGGCTGACCCTCGGGTCTGTCTATGGCCTGATCGCCATCGGCTACACAATGGTCTATGGCATTATCGGCATGATCAACTTCGCGCACGGCGAGGTGTATATGATTTCCGCGTACCTGGCGGCAATCAGCCTGGCATTGCTGGCGTATTTCGGTATCGAATCCTTCCCCTTGCTGATGCTCGGGACGCTGATCTTCACGGTGGTGGTCACCGGAGTCTACGGCTGGACCATCGAACGCATCGCCTACAAACCCCTGCGCAACTCCACCCGCCTGGCGCCGCTGATCAGTGCCATCGGCATCTCGCTGATCCTGCAGAACTACGCGCAGATCAGCCAGGGCGCACGCCAGCAAGGCGTACCGACCCTGCTTGAAGGCGCCTGGCGCGTCGAAGTGGGCACCGGTTTCGTGCAACTGACCTACACCAAGATCTTCATCCTGGTGGCGGCCTTCGTCGGCATGGCGGCGCTTACCTACATCATCAAGTTCACCAAGCTCGGGCGCATGTGCCGGGCCACCCAGCAGGATCGCAAGATGGCCTCGATCCTCGGTATCAACACTGACCGGGTGATCTCCTATGTGTTTGTCATCGGTGCAGTCATGGCGGCCCTGGCCGGCGTGCTGATCACCATGAACTATGGCACCTTCGACTTCTATGCCGGCTTCATCATCGGCATCAAGGCCTTCACCGCTGCGGTCCTCGGTGGCATCGGCTCATTACCGGGCGCCATGCTCGGCGGGATCATCCTCGGGATTTCCGAGTCGTTGTTCTCCGGGCTGATCAACTCCGACTACAAGGACGTGTTCAGCTTCTCGCTGCTGGTGCTGATTCTGATCTTCCGTCCCCAAGGCCTGCTGGGTCGCCCACTCGTGGCGAAGGTGTAAGTATGTCTGCTGCCAATACAACTACATTCGATATCAAGCGCAGCCTGATCGATGCGATTCTCGCCGGGCTGATTTCCCTGATCGTGTTCGGGCCCATCGTCGGCGTGGTGCTCGACGGCTACAGCTTCAACCTTGAACCCACCCGTGTTGCCTGGCTGGTGGCCGGGGTCATGGCCGGGCGTTTCTTGCTCAGCTTGTTCCTGCAGACACCCAAGGGCCAGTCGATCCTCCAGGGCTTCGAGGGCAGCGGCTCCGGGGTGCACGTGCTGGCGCCAGACTACAAATCGCGGCTGCGCTGGATCATCCCGGCACTGATCGTGATTGCCATCGTCTTCCCGTTCTTCGCCAACAAGTACCTGCTGACCGTGGTCATCCTCGGCCTGATCTACGTGCTGCTGGGCCTGGGCCTGAACATCGTGGTGGGCCTTGCCGGCCTGCTCGACCTGGGCTACGTGGCCTTCTACGCCATCGGCGCCTATGGCCTGGCCCTGGGTTACCAGTACCTGGGCCTGGGCTTCTGGACTGTGTTGCCACTGGCGGCGATCGCGGCGGCGCTGGCCGGGTGCATATTGGGCTTCCCGGTGCTGAGGATGCATGGCGACTACCTGGCCATCGTCACCCTGGGCTTTGGCGAAATCATCCGGCTGATACTGAACAACTGGTTGTCGTTTACCGGTGGCCCCAATGGCATGCCGGTGCCGTCGCCAACGTTCATGGGCCTGGAGTTTGGCCGCCGGGCCAAGGACGGCGGGGTGCCTTTCCATGAGTTTTTCGGCATCGCCTACAACCCCAATGTGAAATTCCTGTTCATCTACATCGTGCTGTTCCTGGTGGTGCTGGCGGTGCTGTACATCAAGCACCGGCTGACCCGCATGCCGGTCGGCCGCGCCTGGGAAGCGTTGCGCGAAGATGAGATCGCCTGCCGCTCCATGGGCTTGAATCATGTGTTGGTGAAACTCTCGGCCTTCACCCTCGGCGCCTCCACCGCCGGCCTTGCCGGGGTGTTCTTTGCCAGTTACCAGGGTTTCGTCAACCCGTCGTCGTTCACCTTTTTCGAGTCGGCGCTGATCCTCGCCATTGTCGTGCTCGGCGGCATGGGCTCGACCGTCGGCGTGGTGATCGCCGCGTTCGTGCTGACGGTGGCGCCGGAACTGCTGCGCAGCTTCTCCGAATACCGGGTGCTGTTGTTCGGCGTGCTGATGGTGTTGATGATGATCTGGAGACCGCGCGGCCTGATTCGCATCAGCCGTACCGGTGTAGTTCCGCGTAAAGGAGTGGCGCCATGAGCGATGACGTGATTCTCTCGGTTGAAAACCTGATGATGCAGTTCGGCGGCATCAAGGCGCTCAGCGATGTCAGCCTCAAGGTCAGACGCAACCAGATCTTCGCCCTGATCGGCCCCAACGGTGCGGGCAAGACCACGGTGTTCAACTGCCTGACCGGCTTCTACAAGGCCAGTGGCGGCAAGATCGAACTGAACCTGCGCGGCACCCGCACCAACGTCATCCAGCTGTTGGGCGAACGCTTCCAGCTGGGCGATTTCGTCTCGCCCAAGCGCTTCATCAACCGCCTGCACTACAAGATGTTCGGCGGTACCCACCTGGTCAACCGCGCCGGGCTGGCGCGGACCTTCCAGAACATCCGCCTGTTCCGGGAAATGTCGGTGGTCGAGAACCTGCTGGTGGCCCAGCACATGTGGGTCAACCGCAACCTGCTGGCCGGCGTGCTCAACACCAAGGGCTACCGCAAGGCCGAAAGCGATGCCCTGGACCATGCCTTCTACTGGCTGGAAGTGGTCGACCTGGTCGACTGTGCCAACCGCCTGGCCGGTGAGCTGTCGTACGGGCAGCAACGTCGCCTGGAAATTGCCCGGGCCATGTGCACGCGCCCGCAGATCATCTGCCTGGACGAACCGGCCGCCGGCCTCAACCCGCAGGAAACCGAAGCGCTGAGCAAGATGATCCGTGTGCTGCGCGACGAGCATGACCTGACCGTGGTGCTGATCGAGCACGACATGGGCATGGTCATGAGCATTTCCGACCATATCGTGGTGCTTGACCACGGCAACGTGATCGCTGAGGGCGCGCCACAGGACATCCGTCACAACCCGACGGTGATTGCCGCCTACCTGGGCGCCGATGAAGAGGAACTGGTATGAGTACACCGATCCTCGAACTGAAAGAGATCGACGTGTTCTACGGGCCGATCCAGGCCCTGAAGAAAGTCTCGCTGCATATCGATGAAGGTGAAACGGTGAGCCTGATCGGCTCCAACGGCGCCGGCAAGTCGACCCTGCTGATGTCGATCTTCGGCCAGCCGCGGGCAGCGGCCGGGCAGATCATCTACCGTGGCACCGACATTACCCACAAGTCATCGCACTACATCGCTTCCAACGGTATTGCCCAGTCGCCGGAAGGCCGCCGGGTGTTCCCCGATATGTCGGTGGAAGAGAACCTGATGATGGGCACCATCCCCATTGGCGACAAGTTCGCCAGCGAGGACATGCAGCGTATGTTCGAGCTGTTCCCGCGGCTCAAGGAGCGGCGCAACCAGCGCGCCATGACCATGTCCGGCGGCGAGCAGCAAATGCTCGCTATCGCCCGGGCGCTGATGAGCCGGCCCAAGTTGCTGCTGCTCGATGAGCCGTCGCTGGGCCTGGCACCGATTGTGGTCAAGCAGATCTTTTCCACCTTGCGTGAGCTGGCGCAGACCGGCATGACCATCTTCCTGGTGGAGCAGAACGCCAACCATGCGCTGAAACTCTCGGACCGCGCCTACGTGATGGTCAACGGCCATATCCGTATGACCGGCACGGGCAAGGAGCTGTTGGTCAACGAGGAGGTGCGTAACGCCTATCTGGGCGGGCACTGATCGGTAGCTGAAAAAACGCCCCGCTTGACGGGGCGTTTTTTTTGTCCACAGTTTTGTGGAAAACCTTGCGGCGACTTTCTTTTGGGCGCGACAGAAAGTCGCTTTAACTGGCTGTTTTATCAGCTTTTGAGTTGTCCACTATTGGTGTGGAAGCGACTGTGGGTAACTTGGGTGCAGCTTGCTGGAAGCCTTTATCTACAAGGCTTTCAGGCTTGTGATTGTTTTTTGATCAGGTTTTTTTCCGGCGTTCGCATCGGGGTTTGTCAAGTGTTTTGTCCTTAGCGCAAATGGCGATTAAACGGCTCCAACAGCCTGTGGATAACTCTGTGGGCAAGCCTTGGAAAGATCGACGTAGACAGCGTCGTTACAGGCCTGGAGCCATCATGGAAATCCGCGCCTTGGGCGACTGCTACCACCCTGAGGTCAAGGCCAGCGCCCAAGGTCAAGGAAAATACTTGCTCAAGGCCCGGATTACGCGGCTTGCAGGGTTTTCAAGTTGCCCCCGGATTTTGTGGAAGGGCTTGTGGATAAGATGCGCAAAGCTTGCTACAGGCCGTCTATACCGGGGCTTACACAGGTTTGATCGTTTTTTGTACAGTGTCCTGAATGGCTTGCTGCCGAACGCGGCGGCGGGCATGCTGCAAACCCTGTGATCAGCCTCATCAAGGAGACCCGCATGACCTCTACCGTATTCATCACTGGCGCAACCTCCGGCTTCGGCGAAGCCTGCGCCCGTCGTTTTGCTGAAGCCGGCTGGTCGCTGGTGCTGACCGGTCGCCGTCAGGAGCGCCTGGAAGCGCTGTGTGCCGAGCTGTCGCAACAAACCGAAGTGCACGGCCTGGTGCTTGATGTGCGTGACCGCAAGGCCATGGAAGCGGCCATCGCCAACCTGCCACCGGCGTTCGCCAAGCTGCGCGGGCTGATCAACAACGCAGGCCTGGCCCTGGGCGCTGACCCGGCGCCCAAGTGCGACCTCGATGACTGGGAAACCATGGTCGACACCAACATCAAGGGCCTGATGTACAGCACCCGCCTGCTGCTGCCACGTCTGATCGCCCATGGCCGTGGCGCGACCATCCTCAACGTCGGCTCGGTGGCGGGTAACTATCCGTATCCGGGCAGTCATGTGTATGGCGGCACCAAGGCGTTTGTCGGGCAGTTCTCGCTGAGCCTGCGCTGCGACCTGCAGGGGACTGGCGTGCGGGTGAGCAATATCGAGCCGGGCCTGTGCGAGAGCGAGTTCTCGCTGGTGCGTTTCGGTGGTGACCAGGCGCGTTACGACGCCACCTATGCCGGGGCCGAGCCGATTCAGCCGCAGGATATCGCCGAGACCATCTTCTGGATCATGAACCAGCCGGCGCACATCAACATCAACAGCCTCGAGCTGATGCCGGTGAGTCAGGCGTGGGCGGGTTTTTCGATCGATCGTTCAGGCAAGGCTTGAGGGCCTCTCGCTGGCAAGCCAGCTCCCACACGGATTTCAGGCCACCAGGGCCATTGTGGGAGCCGGCCTTGCCGGCGATAGCGTCAAAGCTGACGCTGCAGCCCTTCCAGGCAAGTCGCCAGATGGTAAGGCGTAGTCGACGGCATATCGAAGCGGCTGACCTTGCCATTGGCATCCCGGCACTCATACCAGCCTCCGGCATGCAGGAAATTCTGCTGCAGCGCCTTGAACTGGGCCAGCACCGTGGCGGCGCTCGCCGGGCGCAAGGTCAGGGCGCGCAGGTATTCGGCCTGGGCCCAGATGCGCTGGGTTGCGTCGCGCACCTGGCCATCGGCGCTGAGCATTGCCAGCACCGCCGTGTCTTTCACGCCGCAGTGTTCGGCATAGGCGAATGCCCGGCTGAGCGACCCATGCAACTCGCCACCGCGTAACAGCGGCGAAGACTCCAGCAAGTAGAACCATTCGAACTGGTGACCCGGTTCGAACCAGTTATCCACAGCCCCGCGCGGTTTTTCCAGCATCACCTCGTGTTCAGGGTCGATGAAGTGCGTCTGCATGGCCGCTGCCAGGGTTTCCAGCGCTTGCTGAACAGTTTCATCGTCACGCACCGACAGGGTGGCGAGGAAGGCTTCGGCCAGGTGCATCAGCGGGTTCTGCAGCGGGCCGCTGGCCAGGTCCGACCAGTCTTCGCCAAGGCTCGCCTCGTACAGGCCGTCATCACGGGCGAACTGCACGGCCACCACTTCCAGCGCAGCGTTGAGGGTCGACTCGACCAGCGGCTCGCGGACCTTGCCCCAGTAATGCGCGCAGGCGAAGACGATAAAGGCGTGGGTGTAGAGGTCCTTGCGTCGGTCCAGCGGCTTGCCCTGGGCATCGATGCTGTAGAACCAGCCGCCGTGCTCGGCATCATGGAAGTGCCGCTGCAAGGAGCGAAACAGAGCCGCGGCGCGCTCGCTGGCGCCGGGCTGCTCGATACGGCTGCTGAACAGGTACAGCTGGCGTGCGCAGGCCATGGCCCGGTAGCGCTGCACCGGCATGGGTTGCTGCTGTGGGTCGAGGGCTTCGAAGGGCAGGGCCATGTCTGCATTCCAGCCCGGGCCTTGCCACAGCGGCACGATGCGCTGGTCAAAGTGCGTCTGGACCTCGGCGAGCAGGGCGGGCAGTTCAGGCTGGGCAGTACGAAGGTCGGGCATGGAAAAAGTTCGTCGCGGTCGGTGCGTTTGCGCGCAATGGTAGCAGGAAACGGCGGCGACTTTGCCGGCCTCATCGCTGGCAAGGCCAGCTCCCACAGGACTTCGGTGGGGTCAGTGATCTCTGTGGGAGCCGGCCTTGCCGGCGATGGGCTGCGAAGCAGCCCCGGAACAGACTGCCTACAGGGTGCTGAGCCCCTGCCAGTGCTTGGCGCCGACAAAGATGAAGCGCAGCTGCTGGGTGATTTTTTCCTGGGCGCTGATCGGTTCGACGGCGCTGGCGCTTGGTTCGTCGATCAGTTCCGGCAGGGTGGCGAACACGGTTTTCACCACCAGGTCGGCCATCACCGCCAGGGCTGCGGCGTCCAGGTGCTGCCAGCGCGGCATGCGCGCAAGGTCGGTGGCCAGGTCCGAGCTGATGCCCTGGCGCAGGGTACCGATAGCCTGGCGTACCGGCTGCGAACCACCATATTGCTCGCGGGCCAGGAACAGGAACTGGGCGCGGTTGGCCGCCACCACGTCGAGAAAGATCCGCACCGAGGCATCGGTGATGCCGCCGAGCTCGAATTCGTTCTGGCGCACCAGGCGGATGGTCTGGCGAAAGGTTTCGCCGACTTCATTGACCAGGGCCAGGCCCAGTTGGTCCATGTCGGAGAAATGCCGGTAAAAGCCGGTAGGGACGATGCCTGCGGTTTTCGCCACTTCGCGCAGGCTGATGCTGCCGAAGCCTCGACCGCTTTCCATCAGGTGGCGGGCGGCATCCAGCAGGGCGTAGCGGGTCTGTTGCTTTTGTTCGGCGCGCGGCAGCATGGCAAGTATCGGCAGGCAGTGAAACAGCCCTGCACTCTAATAGCCTGGCGCCAGAAAAACAAAGCCCGGTCAATGGACCGGGCTGGGAGGGGAGCTACTACAGCACTGGTGTCTCTTGTTGTCTGGCATAGGCTTCAGCTCGCGCGTTGGATTTCGATCAGACGATCAGAACCACCTTCTGCGACCTCGAAGCGTGCTTTCAGACGGTCAGAACCACCTTCTGCGACCTCGAAGCGTGCTTTCAGACGGTCAGAACCACCTTCGGCTACCTTGTAGTACTGTTTCAGGCGATCAGCACCACCCTCGGCAACCTTGACCCGGTCATTCAGGCGATCAGCACCACCTTCGGCAACGCGGTTGTTGCGGTCAAGTACGCGATCCGAGCCACCTTCGGCAACACGGTTGTTGCGCTCCAGCAGCCGATCCGAACCGCCTTCGGCCAGCGGGTTCAGCGGTTGCGAAATCACCGTCGAGCTGGAACGCGATTCGGCGGTCAGGGCTTGTTCGGCGGCGGGAACGGCAAAGGCGTTGGCGGCCAGGATGGACAGGGACAGGCTCAGCAGTAATTGGCGTTTCATGATTCGGTGCTCCTCGGCGGGGCTGGAAAGTGGGTACGGAGCCAATGCTACGCCGGGAAACGCCAGATAAAAGTTCATAAAGATAATGGTAACAATCAACGGAATTGATGCTTTGCAGCGGCCGCTCTAAACCGCAGTTTACGGCGCGATGAGCGACGGCGCCGAGGTCGTTACCGGGGCAGCCGGATGAGGTAACGATCGACAAAAGTTGAGAAAAAGGTCAGAAAAAACCTCGTTATCATGGCTGATCAATTAAACCCCTCGGGTTTTCATCAGTCCGAAGAGATAAGTGCCATCAACGCGCCCGCTTTTTGCCATGCAGTCATCAGGAGAATCGTGCAATGACGCGCCCCGCCAAAATCATCACCTGGACCCTCGCCAGCCTGCTGCTGGTCCTGGCCGTAGTGGTGATCGTCATCGCCACCTTCGACTGGAACCGGGTCAAGCCCACCCTCAATGCCAAGGTCTCCGAAGCACTGCACCGGCCCTTCGCCATCAACGGCAACCTGGCGGTGCGTTGGCAGCGTGAGCCGGAGCAAGGCGGTTGGCGCGCCTGGCTGCCATGGCCGCACTTCATCGCCGAAGACCTGACCCTGGGCAACCCAGATTGGCTCAAGGAGCCGCAGATGGTCGGCCTCAAGCGCGTCGAGTTCCGCCTGGCGCCGCTGCCGCTGCTGGTGCAGCAGATCGTCATTCCACGCATCGATCTCAACCAGCCGACCGCCAGCCTCAAGCGCCTGGCCGATGGCCGTGCCAACTGGACCTTCGACTTCGGCCCCAAGGACGAGCAGGCCGAACCGTCGAAATGGGTGCTCGACATCGGCGCCATCGGCTTTGACAAGGGCCAGGTAAGTCTCGATGACCAGACCCTGAAAACCCGCCTGGAGGTGTTGATCGACCCGTTGGGCAAGCCGATCCCGTTCAGCGACATCGTCGGCAAGGCCTCGGCGCAGAAGGCCGGTGCTGCCCAGGACTACGCCTTCGGCCTCAAGGTCAAGGGCCGCTACAAAGGCCAGGCGCTGGCCGGCACCGGCAAGATCGGCGGCCTGCTGGCCCTGCAGGACGCTTCGCAGCCGTTCCCGCTGCAGGCCGACATGGCCATTGGCGAAACCCGCATCGCCGTCGCCGGCACCCTGACCGACCCGCGCAATCTCGGCGCCCTCGACCTGCGCCTGCGTCTGTCAGGAGCGAGCCTGGGCAACCTGTATCCGCTCACCGGCGTGACCCTGCCCGATTCACCGCCCTATGCCACCGATGGTCATCTCACGGCCAAACTGCATGAACCTGGCGGCGCGGCGTTTCGCTATGAAGGCTTCAACGGCAAGATCGGCGACAGCGATATCCATGGTGACCTGGCGTTCGTCGCCAGCCAGCCGCGGCCAAAGCTGAGCGGCAAGCTGGTTTCCAACCAACTGTTGTTCAAGGACCTGGCGCCGCTGATCGGGGCCGACTCCAATGCCCAACAGAAAGCCCGAGGCGGTGCCAGCAAGCAACCCGCAGGCAAGGTGTTGCCGGTCGAGGAATTTCGCACCGAACGCTGGCGGACCATGGACGCGGACGTGACCTTCAGCGGCAAGCGCATCGTGCACAGTGCCGAGCTGCCGTTCACCGATCTTTCCAGCCACTTCGTCCTCGAGGATGGCGTGCTGCGCCTGGCACCACTGCGCTTTGGCATCGCCGGCGGCAAGCTCGACGCCCAGGTGCGCCTCGATGGCCGTAGCGTGCCGTTGCAGGGACGGGCGCAACTGAGTGCGCGTAACTTCAAGCTCAAGCAGCTGTTCCCGACCTTCGAGCCGATGAAGACCAGCTTCGGCGAACTCAATGGCGACGCCGACCTGAGTGGTCGTGGCAACTCGGTGGCAGCGCTGCTGGCGACCGCCAATGGCGACTTGAAAATGCTGATCAACGATGGCGCCATCAGCCGTGGATTGATGGAGATCGCCGGGCTCAACGTTGGCAACTATGTGGTCGGCAAGCTGTTTGGTGACAAGGAAGTGAAGATCAATTGCGCGGCAGCCGACTTCGGTATCAAGGATGGCCTGGCGACCACGCGGGTGTTCGTCTTCGATACCGAGAACGCGATCATCTACATCAACGGTACCGCCAACTTCGCCAGCGAGCAGCTGGATTTGAAGATCAACCCCGAGTCCAAGGGCGTGCGCCTTATTTCGCTGCGCTCGCCGCTGTATGTGCGCGGGCCGTTCGCCAAGCCAAGCGCTGGCGTACAGGCCTTGCCGCTGGCCTTGCGTGGGGTGGGGATGGTGGCTTTGGGGGTGACGGTGGGGCCGGCGGCGGGGTTGCTGGCACTGATAGCGCCAAGTGGGGATGTGCCGAACCAGTGCACGCCGTTGCTGGAGCAAATGAAGGCTGGCAAGGCGCCGCGGGCAGTGAAGGCGGGTTGAGAGGAAGCAATCGCGGGTCAAGTCGAGCCGTCGCACCGCCGCTCCCACAATGGAACTGTGTGCACCAGACCTGTGGGAGCGGACTTGACCCGCGATAAGGTCTACAGGCCTTGCAGCAAATCCGCCATGTCGTCGGCGTGCTCCTCTTCCTGGGCCAGGATGTCTTCGAAGATCCGCCGCGTGGTCGGGTCGCTCTCGCCGATGTACTGGATGATCTCGCGGTAGCTGTCGATGGCAATCCGCTCGGCGATCAGGTCTTCCAGGACCATCTCCTTGAGGTTGCTGCCGGCGACGTACTGGGCATGGGAATTCTTGCTCAGGTTGTCCGGGTTCAGGTCCGGTTCGCCGCCCAGCTGGACGATGCGTTCGGCCAGTTTGTCGGCGTGCTCCAGCTCCTGGGTGGCGTGCTCGAGGAATTCGTCAGCTGCGACACTGGCCTTGATCCCGCTGGCCATGTAGTAGTGGCGCTTGTAGCGCAGGGCGCAGACCCACTCGGTGGCCAGCGACTCGTTGAGCAGGCGCAGGATTTTTTCCCGGTCGGCGCTGTAGCCTTCGGTCACGGCGCCCTGCTCGACATGCTGGCGGGCACGCTCACGCAGGGTTTTAACATCGGTCAGTTCAACGTTGCTCATCATCATCTCCAGGCTGAAAACGGATAGATCTTCACGCTCTGTCGGCGCGCTGGTTACTAAAGCTGTGAGTCGCCAGCACGGGGAAAAGTTTTATAGCTTGGCCTTGGCCTTTTCGACGGCCTCGTCATCGACCTGGCGTTGTTCGCAGGTCTTGAAGCCCTTGGCGTCGACATGGCCGGTGGCATCGAAGCGCACGTAATAGGCCTGCTGCTTTCCGTCACGGTTGAGGATGTAGTTGTTGCAGGTACCGCCGTGGGGCAGGTCGATCACCGTCGATGGGCTGCCGCCAATGGCAATCACCCGCTGCATGGTCATGCCGTTCTCGACCTGCTTGACCAGCGGCTCTTCGTGATAGGTGACGTAGTCCACCGGGTTTTCCGGGCGGCTGCCGCAGGCGGCCAGGGTGGCGGTGGTCAGGAGGATGGCCAGGGTCTGTTTGTACATGGTTGAGCTCCTTGCTGAGGGTCTATTGGCTTGGAACCCCAGCGAGCGGCGGGAGTTCGATTGCGATTGCCATCGAAGAGCCTGTAGTGTTGGGCGACTGTCCACGGAACGGGGAATGCAGCCATGGCCCAAGGGCTCGCCACGCGTTATCCACTGGTGCTGGTGCCAGGCATGCTCGGGTTTGTCCGCCTGCTGCTGTATCCCTACTGGTTCGGGATCGTTTCGGCGTTGCGCCGGGGCGGGGCGACGGTGTTTGCCGTGCAGGTGTCGCCGCTCAACTCCTGCGAGGTGCGCGGCGAGCAGTTGTTGCTGATCATCGAGGACCTTCGTCGGCGCACTGGCGCCGACAAGGTCAACCTGCTTGGCCACAGCCAGGGCGCCCTGACGGCGCGCTATGCGGCCGCCAAACGGCCGGAATGGGTGGCGTCCGTCACCTCGATTGCCGGGCCCAATCACGGCTCGGAGCTGGCCGATCACCTGCATGACTATTACCCCGCCGACTCCGCGCGCGGCCGTGTGCTCAAGGCTCTGCTGCATGGGCTGGGGGTTTTGATGGGCTGGCTGGAGACCGGCTGGCGCGGGCCGAAACTGCCGATTGACGTCCACGCCTCGCACCAGTCGCTCACCAGTGCCGGCGTGGCGCGCTTCAACCAGGCTTATCCACAGGGCCTGCCGACCACCTGGGGCGGCGAGGGACCGGCCGAGGTGAATGGCGTGCGTTACTACTCCTGGTCCGGCACCCTGCAACCGGGCCGGACCGATCGCGGCCTCAACCGCCTGGACGGCAGCAATCGCTTCTGCCGCCTGTTCGCCCGCACCTTCGTGCGGGAAAAGGGCCAGTGCGACGGCATGGTCGGGCGCTTCAGCTCGCACCTGGGCCAGGTGATCGGCGATGACTATCCGCTCGATCACCTGGACATCGTCAATCAGTCGCTAGGTGCGGTGGGCAAGGGCGCAGAGCCTGTGCGGCTGTTCACCGAACATGCTGCCAGGCTCAAGGCTGCGGGACTGTAGCGCTGCGGCGCAGGGGTGTTTTCCAGCGTTCGGCGAGGATCACCCCGACCAGGGTCAGCACCCCGCCCACCAGGTGATAGAGGGCCAGCTGCTCGCCCAGCACCATGGCAGCGATCACCGCTGTCACCGCTGGCAGCAGGTTAAAGAACAGCGTCGTGCGGCTCGGGCCCAGACGGCTGACCCCCTGCATCCAGGCCAGCGGCGCGATCATCGAGGCCAGTACGCAGGCGTAGATCACCAGGCCGATGTTGCCCGCGCCCAGGCCGGTCTTTTCCGAGAACAGGAACAGCGGAAACAGCACGATGATCGCCACCAGCACTTGCAGATACAGCAGCTGCAGCGGTGGGATGCGCAACTGCCACTTTTTCAGCAGGGTGCTGTACACCGCATAAGCCAGGGTCGCGATCAGCATCAGCGCATCACCGCCGTTGACCCCGTGTTGCACCAGCACCGCCAGATCGCCAGCCGACACCACAACCAGCACGCCGATGAACGACACCACCGCGCCAATCAGCGCACCGATGGTCAGGCGCTGGCCGAGGCTGATGATTGCCAAGGCCAGGGACATCAGCGGCATCAGCGAGAGGATGATGCCCATGTTGGTAGCGCTGGTGATGGCGGCGGCGAAGTAGGCCAGGCTCTGGTACACCGCCATGCCGAGTACGCCGAGAATGAAAATCTTGCCCAGGTTCGGACCAATCGCCGCCCAGTTGCGCAACACCGGCCGCAAAAGAAAGGGCGTGAACAGCAGGCCGGCGAGCAGCCAGCGATAGAAGCCGATCTCGGCCGGGAAGATCGCCCCGGCAGACATCTTGGTGACCACGGTATTGCCGGCCCAGATGAAGATTGCCAGCAATGGAAACGCATAATTCATGAAACAGGAACTCTTGAGGGTACAGGCAGCTATTATCCGCTTGTCTGTCTTGTTGTTTATACTTGTATCCAGACAACCTGCCCATAGATCCAGACAGCATGTCGATAAAGTACGTAAAAATTCCGCAATTCGAGGCTTTGCCGGCCCCGGTGTATTTTCGCTACGACGAGTTCGGCGCCGATACCCACAGCGCCGCCCATCGGCATGCCTGGGGCCAGCTCAACTATGCGGCGCACGGCATCATGCACCTGGAAATCGACGGCCAGCGCTTCATCTCGCCGCCGCATTATGCGGTGTGGGTGCCGCCCGATACCGAGCACAGCTGCTACAACCCGCAGGCCATCGTCTATCGCTCGGTGTACCTGGATCGCGCCCTGTGCCAGGGCCTGCCTGGCGAACCGTGCACCCTGGTGATCAGCGACATTCTCAAGGCCATTCTTGGCGATTTCGCCGCCCGTGACGTCAAGGTCCCTGAAGATGAAGCCGACCAGCGCCTGGCCCGGGTGCTGGTCGACCAGTTGCGCCGCGCACCGACCCAGACCTGCTACCTGCCCTACGCACGCAGTGCCGGCCTGGGCGATGTGCTGCAGGCTCTGCATGCCGAGCCCGGCGACAATCGCCCGCTCGGCCATTGGGCCGCCAGCGTCCATGTCAGCGAACGCACCCTGGCCCGGCAGTTCATCCGCGAGCTGGGCATGAGCTTTGGCGAGTGGCGCCTGCGCCTGCGATTTCTGCGCGCCATCGAGGCGCTGGAGCAGAACCTGCCGATCCAGCAGATTGCCTTCGACCTGGGTTACAGCAGCGCCTCGGCGTTCATCGCCATGTTCCAGCGCCAGGCCCACTGCACGCCTGAGCAGTACCGGCGCCGGGCTCGCGCTGGAGGTTTGTAAGAGTATTTGTCTACACTCTCGCCAAGGCTGCGCGTGGTGCGCGGCGACCAGGAGAAAACGCCATGAAGATGGTGCGTGTGCCGTTGCTGTTGCTGGGATTGCTGATGTGTTCCCAAGGTTTTGCCGCTACGGCGCAACAGGAAAAAATGAAGACCTGTAACGCCGACGCCACGGCCAAGGCGCTCAAGGGCGATGAACGCAAGGCGTTCATGAGCACCTGCCTGAAAGCCAAACCGGCGACCCAGCAGGACAAAATGAAAACCTGCAACGCCGACGCCACCACCAAGGCGCTCAAGGGCGACGAGCGCAAGGCGTACATGAGCGACTGCCTGAAGAAAAAGTAACGTCTGCTGCTGGCGGCAGGCCCGCGGTTCTTGCGAGCCTGTCGCCACCCCCCTATGATCCGCGGCCCGGGCAGGGTGGTTCATCCTGCACACTTCATCGCCAGGATCTTCATGAAAACGGACTTCAACTTCTCGCGCCAGCATCTGTTGCTCGGCTGCTCGGCGTTCTTTGCCGCAGCGTTTTTCCTCTACTCGATTGCCACGATCAACTACTGGATCGACGGCAGTGACCTGGCCTTTTTCAGCCTGCTGACCCTGTTGTCGGTCACCGCGCTGTTCAACATGATCTGCGGCAAGGAGATTGCCACCAGCCTGAGCCTGGAAGAGGGCAAGGTGCACTATTTCGACGGCAAGCAGTACCGGGTGGCGGTGCCGGTGGAGGAGATCACCGAGGTCAAGGTGCAGAACCTGTTGCTGTGCAATCGCCTGATCGTCGACTTCAGCGGCTCGCGCCGCCTCAGCCGCTTCAATGTCGAGAACGCCGAAGCCTTTCGCGACCAGCTTCAGTCGTCGGCGGCGTAAGTCACCGACTCGAGCCGGTCCAGGCCCTCGCCGATAAACAGCGAGAACGGCCGGCCGGCGCGGTTGGCCAGGTCCCGGCAGTCGCTCTGGAGCATGCCGATACGCAGGTCCTTGCCCGGATTCAAGTTCAGGCTCTGCTTGCCCAGCGAGCCGACCTCGAAGGCCATCTCGAAGGGGCGCCACGGGCTGCGCTGCGGCGTCCCCTCGGCTTGCCAGGCCTTGACCTGGCCGTTGTGGATTCTCTCCCGCAGGGTCGGGTCCTTGAAGTCGAAGCGTGCCGGCAGTTGGGCGAAATGCATCGGCGCGTACTCGATAATGACCTGCGCGCGTTCCGGCGGGCCATCGTCGCGCTGCACGATCGACCTGAACTTGAATGGGCCACCGGACACCTCGGCCAGCACGTGACAGGTGATGATGCTCGACACTTCACTGTTGTTCTCGGCGGCAAGCGTGCGCTCGCGCAGCGTGGCACTGGAAAGCGCTTCGATACGATTGCCAAGCTTGAGCTGCAGGGTGACTGGTCCCTGGATGCTTTTGACCGCCTCGCTAAAACCGTCGAACCTGGCGCCCGGCGCGTGCGGTTCAAGGGTGACATCGACTTCCCAGGAAGCGGCGGCACGAGCCCGGGGAATTTCGTCGAACAACTCGCGCAGGGCTTGGCGCTTACCGGCATCGAGCGAGCGTGAGACGTTGATCCGCAAGTTCTGCCGGTGGTCATCGTCAAGCTCGACCTCGATGTCTTTTGGATCGATTTTCAGTGCCAGGATGGCCTGGTACAGGTCATCGCCGTATTGCGGCCTGAGGTCGCCATAGTAGGCGCTTACCGGCTGCGCGAAATGCAGGGTGGCGAAATCTTCCGAACAGCCGCCAAGCAGCATCAGCGGAAGCAGGACAAGCAGTTTGCGCATGGTCTGGAACTCTTTGCCTTGAAGGTGGGAAGGCACAGAGGGATTCCTGTTTCGCCTACCTGCGAAAGCGCCTGCGCGGCGCCACCATTCCATTGGGGGCGGCAATCATAGAAACATCACAACGGCATTGCCAGCCGCAGCGCCGCTGCGTGCCACTATGCCTGCCGGACGAAGGCTGGCAGACTGCCGGTTTTCCATGCCGTCGCCTTTCGAGGTTGTATGACCTTTACTCAGCGCCAGATCACCCTGGCCAGTTGGATCATCGTCTTCACCGGCCTGTTGCTGGTGTTGCCGCTCAAGTTGTTGCCGAGCCTGCTGGCCGGGCTGCTGGTGTTCGAACTGGTCAACATGCTCACCCCCAAGCTGCAGCACCTGATTGCCGGGCAACGGGCACGCTGGCTGGCGGTAGCGTTGCTGGGCACCCTGGTGGTCAGCACCCTGACGTTGCTGTTCGCCGGTGCCATCAGCTTCCTGCTGCACGAAGCAGAAAACCCCGGGGCGTCCCTGGACAAGTTCATGTTGTTGGTGGATCAGGCTCGCGGACAGCTGCCGCCGTTCATCGACGCCTACCTGCCGGCCAGTGCCTCGGAGTTCAAGGTAGCCATCGGCGACTGGCTCAAAACCCACCTGGGTGAGCTGCAACTGGTGGGCAAGGGCGCGGCGCACATGTTCGTCACCCTGCTGATCGGCATGATCCTCGGCGCCATCGTCGCGCTGCAGCGCATTCCCGACATCTCCAAGCGCAAGCCCCTGGCGGCGGCGCTGTTCAACCGCCTGGCGCTGCTGGTGCAGGCGTTTCGCAACATCGTCTTCGCGCAAATCAAGATTTCCCTGCTCAACACCTTCTTCACCGGCATCTTCCTCGCCGTGGTGCTGCCGCTGTTCGGCGTGCATCTGCCACTGACCAAGACCCTGATCGTGCTGACCTTCCTGCTCGGCTTGCTACCGGTGATCGGCAACCTGATGTCCAACACCCTGATCACCATCGTCGGCCTGTCGTTGTCGATCTGGGTGGCGATGGCGGCGCTGGGCTATCTGATTGTTATCCACAAGGTCGAGTACTTCCTCAACGCGCGGATCGTTGGCGGGCAGATCAGCGCCAAGTCGTGGGAGCTACTGTTGGCGATGCTGGTGTGCGAGGCGGCGTTCGGACTGCCTGGGGTAGTGGCGGGGCCGATCTATTACGCCTATTTGAAGAGTGAGTTGCGCCAGCAAGAGCTGGTGTGAACTGAAGGCTATCGCCGGCAAGGCCGGCTCCCACAGGGATAGTGTGCAGCAATACTTTGTGGGAGCCGGCGTTGCCGGCGAAAGGGCCGCAACGCGGCCCCGGCTATCTCAGCCGTAACGCTTGCGCGCCTCGATCGCCAAACCGCTGCCAATGCTGCCAAAGATGTTGCCTTCGACATGCCGGGCATTCGGCAGCATCGCCGCCACGCTCTGGCGCAATGCCGGGATGCCGCTGGAACCGCCGGTGAAGAACACCGTATCGACCTGCGCCACACCCACGCCAGCCTTGGTCAGCAGTTCGCTGACACTGCCGCGCACGCGCTCGAGCAGGTTGTCGATCGACTCTTCGAACAGCGCCCGGCTCAGTTCGACGCTGAGCCCCGGCTCGACCCGCTTGAGATCGACCAGGCGGCGATCGTTGTGGGTCAGTTCGATCTTGGTCTCTTCCACTTCCATCGCCAGCCAGTGCCCGGCGCGCTGCTCGATCAGCTTGAACAGGCGGTCGATGCCGTCGGTGTCTTCGATGTCGTAGCGCATGCTGCCCAGGGCCAGCTGGGATTTTTGCGAGTACACCGAGTTGATGGTGTGCCAGGTGGCCAGGTTCATGTGGTGGCTGGTCGGCATGAAGGCACCGCTCTTCATCCGGCTGCCGTAGCCGAACAGCGGCATCACGCCCTGCAGGCTCAGCTGTTTGTCGAAGTCGGTACCGCCGATGTGCACGCCGCCGGTGGCGAGGATGTCCTGCTGGCGGTCGTCGAGCATGTGCCGCTCAGGGGCCAGGCGCACCAGCGAGAAGTCCGAAGTACCACCGCCGATGTCGACGATCAGCACCAGCTCTTCGCCCTGGATGTTCGACTCGTAGTCGAAGGCCGCGGCAATCGGTTCGTACTGGAAGGAGACTTCCTTGAAGCCGATTTTCTTTGCCACTTCGGCCAGGGTGTCTTCGGCTTCCTGGTCGGCGGCCTGGTCGTCATCGACGAAATGCACCGGGCGGCCCAGCACCACCTCGTCGAAGGCGCGGCCGGCGTTGGCTTCGGCGCGCTTTTTCAGCTCGCCGATGAACATCCCCAGCAGGTCCTTGAACGGCAGCGCGGTGCCCAGCACGCTGGTGTCGTGCTTGATCAGCTTGGACCCCAGCAGGCTCTTGAGCGAGCGCATCAGGCGGCCTTCATAGCCTTCGAGGTATTCGTGCAGGGCCAGGCGGCCGTACACCGGGCGGCGCTCCTCGATATTGAAGAACACCACCGACGGCAGGGTGATCTTGCCGTCTTCCAGGGCGATCAACGACTCCACGCCCGGGCGATGCCAGCCGACGGTGGAGTTGGAGGTGCCGAAGTCGATGCCGCAGGCACGGGCCGGGGATGCTTGACTCATGGATTGTACTTCCGGGGGAAAAACGGCCGCGCAGTTTATGCCAGCTGGCAGCAGAATCAAGACCGATTATCTGCTTTGCAGCAAACCCATGAGCACCTTGAAAGGCTATGCTTGACCCCAATCTACAAAAGCATTCGATTAACCCATGGTGATTCCTTAGATGGACTTCAAAGACTACTACAAGATTCTTGGCGTAGAGCCCACAGCGGATGACAAGGCGATCAAGACCGCCTACCGCAAGCTCGCGCGCAAGTATCACCCCGACGTCAGCAAAGAGCGTGACGCCGAGGAGAAATTCAAGGAGGCCAACGAGGCCTATGAAGCCCTGAGCAATCCGGAAAAACGCGCCGAGTACGACGAGCTGCGCAAATACGGCCAGCATGGCCGGCCGTTCCAGGGCCCGCCGGGCTGGGAAAGCCGCGGCTCGGCCGGTGCCGGCGGTTTTGGCGACGGTGGCGATTTTTCCGATTTCTTCAGCTCGATCTTCGGTTCGCGCGGTGGCAACGGCAATCCTTTTGGCCGCGGCCAGCAACGCAGCGCCGGACGGCGGGGGCAGGACGTGGAAATGGAACTGGCGATTTTCCTTGAGGAAACCCTGTCCAGCGAATCCAAGCAGATCAGCTTCCAGGTGCCGCAGCACAACGCCCACGGCCAGCGCACGGGCTTTACCACCAAGACCCTGAACGTGAAGATCCCGGCCGGCGTCAGCGACGGCGAGAAGATCCGCCTCAAGGGCCAGGGCGCGCCGGGCGTCGGTGGCGGCGCCAATGGCGACCTGTTCCTGACCATTCGCATGGCACCGCACCCGCTGTTCGATGTCGAAGGTCATGACTTGATCATCACCGTGCCGCTGGCACCGTGGGAGGCCGCCCTGGGCACCAAGGTGGCGATGCCGACCCTGACCGGCAAGGTCAACCTGACCATCCGTCCGGACAGCCAGAACGGCCAGCGCCTGCGCATCAAGGGCATGGGCCTGAGCAACAAGCAGGGCCAGCGTGGCGACCTGTATGCGCAATTGAAAGTGGTGATGCCGAGCCACTCCGATGCCGCAGCCCGTGAGCTGTGGACCAAGCTGTCGGAAAAGGCCGCGTTCAACCCGAGGACACAATGGAGTAGCTGATCATGAGCAGTACCCTGATCGTTCAACTGGACATGCAGACCCTCTGTCAGGAAGCCGATCTGCCGGCGGCCTACGTGATCGAAATCGTCGAACACGGCATTGTCGAGCCTTCCGGGCGAACGCCGGAAGACTGGCTGTTTGACGATCAGGCGCCGGTGCTGGCCAAGCGTGCGGCGAAGCTGCATCACGATCTGCAACTGGAGTGGGAAGGGGTGGCGCTGGCCCTGGAGCTGCTGGAGGAAGTGCAGCAACTGCGCAGCGAGAACAGCATGCTCAGGCAACGCCTGGGGCGGTTTGTGCAGGGCTGAGTTCATTGCGTCCGCTGCGCGACCGATCGCCGGCAACGCCAGCTCCCACACTGGCCCTGTGCATGCAGTACCCTGTGGGAGCCGGCCTTGCCGGCGATTGGCCCTGAAGACCTAGAGCAATTTGTAGTACAACGCCGTCGCCCGATAAACCCCGTCCGGCCCGCAGGCGTAATCCGGAATCTCGCCCGCCTTGCTGTAGCCCAGCGATCGATAAAAAGCTTCGGCCCCCGAGCCGACCTCGGTATCCAGGTAAAGCATGCCGCGCTGCTTCTGTCGCGCCGCCAGTTCCAGCGCGTGCATCAACTGCTGGCCCAGGCCACGGCGCCGTGCCGCGCTATGCACCAGCAGCTTCTGTACTTCCGCCCGGTTCAAACCGTTGGGCTTGAGGCACAAGCCCAGCTGGACACTGCCCAGCACTTCCTTGTCCTTGCCCACCACCCACAGCAACAGCTCGCCGCTGACCAGGCGCTGCCTTACCTCCTCGAAGTAACGCTCGGCCTGCTGCACATCGATAGCCGCCAGAAACCCCACCGAGGCGCCGTGTTGCACGGCATCAAGCAGCAACGCCACCAGGCCGTCGCGGTAATAGGCAAGGCTTTCATGGGTTACACGATTAAGCTGCGCAGCATTCACAGGCGTCACTCCATTGTCGGGGGCAGGGCATCCGGGTTGAGGATCAACTGCATGAAGGTCAGGTCCAGCCAGCGGCCAAACTTCACCCCGACCTGGGGCATCTGCCCGTTGAGGGTGAAGCCCAGGCGCTGGTGCAGGCGAATCGAGGCGGCGTTGCCGCTTTCGATGGCAGCGACCATCACGTGTTTGTTGCAGGCGCGGGCCCGTTCGATCAGCGCGTGCATCAGCTTGGGGCCCAGGCCGTTGCCGCGCTGGTCGTTGCGGATGTACACCGAATGCTCGACGGTATGGCGAAAACCTTCGAACGGCCGCCAGTCGCCAAACGAAGCATAGCCGAGGACTTGATCGGCAGCGTCCACCGCCACCAGGATCGGATAACCCTGGGCCTGGCGGGCTTCGAACCAGGCCTGGCGGTTGCCCAGGTCGACCGCTTGCTCGTTCCAGATCGCCGTGGTGTTGAGCACGGCATCGTTGTAGATCTCGCGAATGCCCGGCAGGTCGGCAGGCACGGCATCGCGCAGCAGGTAAGTCATGGCAGGTTCTCGAACAGGGGCACGGTGATCGGCTCAGGTTAAATGGTTACCAGGCCGCGCACACCCTCGGCTTCCATATTTTCGCCACGTCCGGACTGGATGATTTCACCGCGGGACATCACCAGGTACTGGTCGGCAAGCTCAGCGGCAAAATCGTAGAACTGCTCGACCAACAGGATGGCCATGTCGCCCCGGGCGGCAAGTTTGCCGATCACCGCGCCGATTTCCTTGATGACCGAAGGCTGAATGCCCTCGGTGGGCTCGTCGAGGATCAACAAGCGTGGCTGGCTGGCCAGGGCGCGGCCGATGGCCAGTTGTTGTTGCTGGCCGCCGGAGAGGTCGCCGCCACGGCGCTGTTTCATCTGCAGCAGCACCGGGAACAGCTCGTAGATGAAGCCCGGCACGCTTTTGGCCTGGCTGGCGCCAAAGCGCGACAGGCCCATCAGCAGGTTCTCCTCGACGCTCAGGCGCGGGAAGATCTCGCGGCCCTGGGGCACGTAGGCGATGCCAGCGTGCACCCGCTGGTGCGGCTTGAGTGCGGTGATCGCCTGGCCTTCCCAGTGCACGCTGCCTTCGCGGGTGGGCAGCAGGCCCATCAGGCAGCGCAGCAGGGTGGTCTTGCCGACGCCGTTACGGCCGAGCAGGCAGGTGACTTCACCGACCCTGGCCTCGAAGGACAGGCCGCGCAGGATGTGACTGCCGCCGTAGTATTGGTGCAGGGAGTCGATTTTCAGCATGTCTGATGTCCTTTGTTGGTCTTATCGCGGGGCCTGTGGGAGCGGGCTTGCCCCGCGATGCTCTGCAAGTCACCTTCCCAGATAAACCTCGATCACCCGGTCATCCGCCTGCACCTGCTCCAGCGACCCTTCAGCCAGCACACCGCCCTGATGCAGCACGGTGACGTGGTCGGCGATGCTGCCGACAAAGCCCATGTCATGCTCGACCACCATCAGCGAATGCTTGCCGGCCAGGCTTTTGAACAGTTCGGCGGTGAATTCGGTTTCGGCATCGGTCATGCCCGCGACCGGTTCGTCGAGCAGCAGCAATTGCGGGTCCTGCATCAGCAGCATGCCGATCTCCAGGAACTGCTTCTGGCCGTGGGACAGCAAGCCGGCCTGACGCTGGGCCGAGCCGCTCAGGCGAATGGTCTGCAGGATCTCGTCGATGCGGTCGCGCTGCTCGCCACTCAGGCGCGCAACCAGGCTGGCCAGCACCGACTTGTCGGCTTTCTGCGCCAGCTCCAGGTTCTCGAACACGCTCAAGGCCTCGAACACCGTCGGCTTTTGGAATTTGCGACCGATCCCGGCCTGGGCGATCTGCACCTCGCTCATGCGCGTCAGGTCCAGGGTGTCGCCGAACCAGGCCTTGCCGCTGGTGGGGCGAGTCTTGCCGGTGATCACATCCATCAGCGTGGTCTTGCCGGCGCCGTTGGGGCCGATGATGCAGCGCAGTTCACCGACGCCGATGTACAGGTTGAGGCTGTTCAGTGCCTTGAAGCCGTCGAAGCTGACGTTGATGTCTTCCAGGGTCAGCACCGTGCCGTGGCGCACGTCCAGGCCTTCGCTGCGGCGCTGGCCAAGGCCGATGGCATCGCGGCCGCTGCCGGCGTCGAGGATCGGTTCAAGCATGAATTCCGGGTGCACCGGCGGTAGCGGGATGACTCTCATTGTTCGCCCCTTTTCTTCAGCAGACCGACCACGCCCCGTGGCAGGTACAGGGTCACCAGGATGAACAGCGCACCGAGGCAGAACAGCCAGTATTCGGGAAAGGCCACGGTGAACCAGCTCTTCATGCCGTTGACCAGGCCGGCGCCCAGCAGCGGCCCGATCAGCGTGCCGCGCCCGCCGAGAGCGACCCACACTGCGGCTTCGATGGAGTTGGTCGGCGACATTTCGCTGGGGTTGATGATGCCCACCTGCGGCACGTACAAGGCCCCGGCCAGACCGCACAGCACCGCGCTCAAGACCCAGACGAACAACTTGAAACCGCGCGGGTCGTAGCCGCAGAACATCAGACGGTTCTCGGCATCGCGCAGGGCAGTCAGTACCCGGCCGAACTTGCTCCGGGCCAGGCGCCAGCCCAGGTACAGGCTGGCCACCAGCAAGGCGACGGTGAGCAGGAACAGCACCGCACGGGTGCTTTGCGCGGTGATTTCAAAGCCGAGGATGCTGCGAAAATAGGTGAAACCGTTGTTGCCGCCAAAGCCGGTCTCGTTGCGAAAGAACAGCAGCATGCCGGCGAAAGTCAGGGCCTGGGTCATGATCGAGAAGTACACGCCCTTGATCCGCGAGCGGAAGGCAAAGAAGCCGAACACCAGCGCCAGCAGCCCCGGCGCCAGCACCACCAGGCACAGGGCCCAGGCAAAGTGCTGGGTGCCGGCCCAGTACCAGGGCAGCTCGCTCCACGACAGGAAGGTCATGAATGCTGGCAGGCCATCACCAGACGCTTCGCGCATCAGGTACATGCCCATGGCATAGCCGCCGAGGGCGAAGAACAGGCCGTGACCCAGCGACAGCAGCCCGGCATAGCCCCAGACCAGGTCCAGGGCCAGGGCGACGATGGCGTAGCAGAGGATCTTGCCGACCAGGGTCAGGGTGTAGGCCGAGACCTGCAGGCTGTGCCCGGCCGGCAGCAGCGACAGCAATGGCAGGGCCAGCAGCACCAGCAGCACCACGGCGCCGATAGCCAGGGTCCAGCGCGGGCCGGCCTTCTGGCTGGCGGTAACAAGCAGAGGCTGGTTCATCAGTCGATTACCCGTCCCTTGAGCGCGAAGAGGCCTTGCGGGCGTTTCTGGATGAACAGAATGATCAGCGCAAGGATGAGGATCTTGCCGAGCACCGCACCGATCTGCGGCTCCAGCAGCTTGTTGGCGATGCCGAGGCCAAAGGCCGCCCAGAGGCTGCCGGCCAGCTGGCCGACGCCGCCAAGCACCACCACCAGGAACGAGTCGATGATGTAGCTCTGGCCCAGGTCCGGGCCGACGTTGCCGATCTGGCTCAGGGCCACGCCACCGAGCCCGGCGATACCGGAGCCGAGGCCAAAGGCAAGTATGTCCACCCGCCCGGTAGGCACGCCGCAGCAGGCGGCCATGTTGCGGTTCTGGGTGACTGCACGCACGTTCAGGCCCAGGCGCGTGCGGTTGAGCAGCAACCAGGTCAGCAGCACCACGAACAGGGCGAAGGCGATGATCACCAGGCGGCTGTAGGGCAGCACCAGGTTGGGCAGCACCTGGAGGCCACCGGAGAGCCAGGCCGGGTTGGCCACTTCGACGTTCTGTGCGCCGAACAGCAGGCGGATGGCCTGGATCAGGATCAGGCTGATACCCCAGGTGGCCAGCAGGGTTTCCAGCGGGCGGCCGTACAGGTGGCGGATCACTGTGCGCTCCAGGAGCATGCCGACCCCGGCGCTGACGGCGAAGGCCACCGGCAGGGCGATCAGCGGGTAGAACTCGATGGCCCCGGGCGCGTAGCGTTGCACCAGGATCTGCACCACGTAAGTGGCGTAGGCGCCGAGCATGAGCATCTCGCCGTGGGCCATGTTGATCACTCCGAGCAGGCCGAAAGTGATGGCCAGGCCCAGGGCGGCAAGCAACAGGATCGAACCCAGCGACAGGCCGCTAAAGGCCTGGCCGAGCAGCTCGCCGAACAGCAGCTTGCGTTTGACCTGGGCCAGGCTGGTTTCGGCGGCGGTGCGCACGCCGGCGTTGCTTTCGACACCGGGTTCGAGCAGGGCTTGCAGACGCGTGCGGGCCATGGGGTCGCCGGTTTCGCCGAGCAGGCGCACCGCAGCCAGGCGTACGGCCGGATCGCTGTCGACCAGTTGCAGGTTGGCCAGTGCCAGGCCGAGGGCGGCATGCACGGCGGCGTCGGCTTCGCTGGCGAAGCGCCGGTCGAGGAAGGCGACCTGTGCCGGCTGGGCGCTTTTTTGCAGTTGCTGGGCAGCAGCCAGGCGCACCTCGGCATCGGCACTGAGCAACTGATGGCTGGCCAGGGCGTTATCCACAAGTCCGCGCAGGCGGTTGTTCAGGCGCAGCTTGCGGGTGTCGTCGGGGGCAATGCGGCCTTGTTGCAGGGAACTCAGCAGTTCAAGGCGGGCCGGGTCCGGTTGCGCCGCCCAGTCCTGGAGCAGGCGCGCCTGCTCATTGGCCTTGGCGGCGATGAAGTAGTCGGCGTCGGCTGCCTGGGCGGCTAGCGGCAAGAGCAGGAGCAAGCCGAGGAAGAGGCGCTGGAGGGCCTTGGGCATAGCGGGATCCGTCGCGGTTGTGGAATGTCTCAGGGCCTCATCGCTGGCAAGCCAGCTCCCACAGGCATTGCAGTGTCTGTGGGTATGCGCGGTCCTTGTGGGAGCTGGCTTGCCAGCGAAGGGCCGCAAAGCGGCCCCGACAACTCAGTTGCCTTTCACCGCATAATCCGGCCGCTTGTCGTTGCCCGGAATGAACGGGCTCCACGGCTGTGCGCGCAGCGGTTGTTCGGTTTCCCAGACCACATTGAACTGCCCGTCATCCTGGATCTCGCCGATCATCACCGGCTTGTGCAAGTGGTGATTGGTCTTGTCCATGGTCAGGGTGTAGCCGGACGGCGCCTTGAAGGTCTGCCCGGCCAGGGCCTCGCGGACTTTGTCGACATCGGTGGACTTGGCCTTCTCCACCGCCTGGGCCCACATGTGGATGCCGACGTAGGTGGCTTCCATCGGGTCGTTGGTCACCGCCTTGTCGGCGCCCGGCAGGTTCTTGGCCTTGGCGTAGGCCTTCCAGTCGGCGACGAACTGGCTGTTGACCGGGTTATCCACCGATTCGAAGTAGTTCCACGCCGCCAGGTGCCCCACCAGCGGCTTGGTGTCGATGCCGCGCAGTTCCTCCTCGCCTACCGAGAAGGCCACCACCGGCACGTCGGTGGCTTTCAGGCCCTGGTTGGCCAGCTCCTTGTAGAACGGCACGTTGGAGTCGCCGTTGACCGTGGAGATGACCGCGGTCTTGCCGCCGGCGGAGAACTTCTTGATGTTGGCGACGATGGTCTGGTAATCGCTGTGGCCAAACGGCGTGTAGACCTCTTCGATGTCCTTGTCGGCCACGCCCTTGCTGTGCAGGAAGGCGCGCAGGATCTTGTTGGTGGTGCGCGGGTAGACGTAGTCGGTACCCAGCAGGAAGTAGCGCTTGGCGGCGCCGCCGTCTTCGCTCATCAGGTATTCCACTGCCGGGATCGCCTGCTGGTTGGGCGCGGCACCGGTGTAGAAGACGTTCGGCGACATCTCTTCGCCCTCATACTGCACCGGGTAGAACAGCAGGCCGTTGAGCTCTTCGAACACCGGCAGTACCGACTTGCGCGACACCGAGGTCCAGCAGCCGAACACCACCGCGACCTTGTCCTGGGTCAGCAGCTGGCGGCCCTTCTCGGCGAACAGCGGCCAGTTCGATGCGGGGTCGACCACCACCGGCTCCAGCAGCTTGCCGTTGACCCCGCCCTTGGCATTGATCTGTTCGATGGTCATCAGGGCCATGTCCTTGAGCGAGGTCTCGGAAATCGCCATGGTCCCCGACAGCGAATGCAGGATACCGACCTTGATGGTCTCGGCGGCCTGGATGCTCCAGCTCAGGCCCATCGCCGCGATGGACGCGCTGAGGGTAAAGGCCTTGATCAGACTGCGACGCTTCATAGTGCTCTCTCCATGGAATCGGATGTTCTGTTGGGCAGATGGCGACTTCGCCAAGAGCGTTAGCAAGGGCTGTGCCGAGTGGTGCGAGGCGCTCTGGGGCGCGGTTTGCACGATGAATCGCGGCTGCTGGCAAGCAGGCTTGCACCGTGATGGCGCTGTGGCCGGTGCGCGGCAAACGGGTCTGCACAGCTTTGGTTCGTGCAGGTATCATCGCCGCCTTCGAAAGCAGTTCAGGGACGACGACAGTGAGCAAGCTCGCGTGTGCAGGGATGATGATGGCCGGCGTGTGGGCCGCAATGGGGCAGGTGCAGGCCAGCGAGCCGTCCTCGCTGTATTTTCGTTGCACCATGACCGCTGCCCAGTACGCCGAGGTCAAGGCCGCGCCGCCGGGTGGTGCGCCAGCCTTCGACGATTGGCAGCAATGGTTCGACAGCCAGGGGATGTATGGCCCGGGCAAGGTCAGGAGTGAAGACCTGCGGCCGCTGGTAGCGCGAAACCTGAGCGAGCTGGTCGGTGTCAGTGGCTGGGGCACGTACTCCGAGTACGACGAGAAGGCGGGCGCCTGGCGCTTCGCCCTGTTGCAGTTCAGCGAGAACTACGGCGAGATGATCTCGCTACTGGCGCCACTGCGCAGCGTCGCGCCGTACTGCGCCGCCGACTCCGACAGCTTCATGCTGGTCTATTCGTACATCTGGGGCGACGGCGATAACGCCTACCTGACCCTCAACGGCCGCAGCCAGTTCGCCAAGGCACCGACGCCGGCCCAGCGCGAGGAGGCCGACGCGGTGCTGGCCGAACTGCTCAAGGCCAGCGAGGGTTGATCAGCCCTGGCGGGAGCTGACGCTTTCAAGCTGGGCTTGACGATTGCGCCGCACGAACTGGTAAGTGACGGTCAGCAGCACGAACCACAAAGGCGTGACAATCAGCGCCTGGCGGGTATCGTGCTCAAGGCTCAGCAGCACCAGGATGAAGGCGAAGAACGCCAGGCACACCCAACACATCAAACGCCCGCCGGGCATCTTGTACTTCGAGGCCTGGTGCAGCGCGGCGCGCTGTTTGCGGTAGTTCAGGTACGACAGCAAGATCAGCGACCAGACGAACATGAACAGGATCGCCGACACCGTGGTCACCAGGGTGAAGGCTTCGACCAGATCCGGAATCACGTACATCAGCAGCGCCCCGGCCAGCAGGCAGGTGCACGAGAACAGCAGGCCGCTGGCCGGCACGCTGCGCTTGGACAACTGCTCGAAACGCTTGGGCGCATCACCCTGCTGGGCCAGGCCGAAGAGCATGCGGCTGGTGGAGAATACGCCGCTGTTGGCCGACGAGGCCGCCGAGGTCAGCACCACGAAGTTGATGATGCTGGCCGCCGCCGGCAGGCCGGCAAGCACGAACAGTTCCACGAACGGGCTCTTGCCCGGCACCACGTCACGCCACGGTGTCACCGCCATGATGGTGATCAGCGCCAGCACGTAGAAGACGATGATGCGGATCGGGATCGAGTTGATTGCCCGCGGCAGGTTGCGCTCCGGGTTCTTCGCTTCGGCAGCGGTGGTGCCCACCAGTTCGATGCCGACGAAGGCGAACACGGCAATCTGGAAGCCGGCAAAAAAGCCCATCAGGCCATGGGGGAACATGCCCTGGTCGTTCCACAGGTTGGCAAGGTCGGCGGTGCGCCCGGCGGGCGACTGGAAGCCGGCCATGACCATGTACAGGCCGGTGCCGACCAGGGCGACGATGGCGATGATCTTGATCATGGCGAACCAGAACTCGATCTCGCCGAACATCTTCACCGTGATCAGGTTCAGCGACAGCAGCAGGCCGACACAGGCAATCGCCGGCGCCCACTGCGGCAGGTCGGGGAACCAGAACTGCGAATAGGCCGAGATCGCGATGACGTCGGCGATGCCGGTGATGATCCAGCAGAACCAGTAGGTCCAGCCGGTGAAGTAGCCGGCCCAGGGGCCGAGCAGGTCGGCGGAGAAATCGATGAACGACTTGTAGTTGAGGTTCGACAGCAGCAGTTCGCCCATGGCACGCATGACGAAGAACAGCATGAAACCGATGATCATGTAGACAAAGATGATCGACGGGCCGGCCAGGCTGATGGTCTTGCCCGAACCCATGAACAGCCCGGTGCCGATGGCGCCACCGATGGCGATCAGCTGGATGTGGCGGTTGGACAGGCTGCGTTGCAGGTGGTCATGGTCAGTGGGTGCGGGGTGTTGCGGGGGCAGGTTCGCGGTCATAGGCAGGCATTCCGTTGAGGTCGGTCTTGTTGTGCGCCGCTAGGCTAACACGCGCCTTCCTGGCGCTAGCGCGACAATACGTCTCAAGGCGCGGGCGGTGTTGACCGTGATCAACGTCGGCGCATCAGGCCGATAAAGAACAAGCCGCCAATGGCCGCGGTGGCGATGCCGATGGGCAGGTCCTCGGGCGAAATCAGCGTGCGCGCGGCAACGTCGACCCAGATCAGGAACAGGCTGCCCAGCAGCAGGCACACCGGAAGCAGGCGGCTGTGCTCGGCACCGACCAGGCGCCGGGCGATGTGCGGCACCATCAGGCCGACAAAGCCGATCGAGCCGCTGATCGCCACCAGCACGCCGGTCAGCAACGAACAGATCAGAAACGCCAGCAGGCGCACCTTGCGTGCATTCAGGCCAAGGGTCACGGCGGTCTGCTCGCCGGCCATCAACGCGTTCAGCGAGCGGGCCATGCCCAGCAGCAAGGCCAGGCCCAGCAACACGCTGATGGCCGGGATCGGCAGCAGCTCCCAGCGCGCCAGGCCCAGGCCGCCGAGCATCCAGAACATCACCGCCGAGCTTGCCCGGTGATCACCGAGAAACAGCAGCAGGTTGGCCGCCGCCATCATCACAAAGGCCACCGCCACGCCGCACAGCAGCAGGCGGTCGCTGTCCAGGCGGCCGTGGCGGCTGGCGATGGCCAGCACCAGCAGCATGCTGCACAGCGCGCCGATAAAGGCTGCCAGGGGCAAGGTCAGCACCCCGAGCAACTCGCCGATATGCAGCACCACCAGCACTGCCCCCAGGGTCGCCCCGGAGGTGACGCCGAGCAGGTGCGGGTCGGCCAGTGGGTTGCGTGTCACTGCCTGCAGTACCGCGCCGATCATTGCCAGACCGCCGCCGACCAGTGCCGCCAGGAGCATGCGCGGCACCCGAATCAGCCAGACGATATGCTCCTGGCCGGTGCTCCATGCAGGGGTGTCGGGCGTAATGCCGAACACCTTGAACAGCAACACGCGCCAGACCACCTCGACCGGCACCGGCGCCGAACCGAAGCCCAGGGAGACCACGCAGGACACCAGCAGCAGGCCGAACAGCCCAAGCAGCAACAGCCGATGACGGGAGCTTGCGGACCTCATGCGCCGTGCAGGCTCGCGGCGATGGTCTCGATGGCTTCGACGTTCTCAAGGCTTGGCGTGGCTGCTACGTAAGGGATGACCACGAAGCGCTTGTTGCGGATCGCAGCCACCGATTGCAGTGCCGGGTGTTGTTCGAGGAACGCCTGCTTCTGCGCGGCGCTGACTTCGCCATAGTCGACGATGACGATCACCTCGGGGTTGCGCTCGACCACGCTCTCCCAGTTGACCCGGGTCCAGCTGGCCTCGATGTCGTCAAGTACATTGCGCCCGCCCGCAGCGGCGATCAGCGCTTCGGGCATGCCCAGGCGCCCGGAGGTCATGGCCCGGTCTTCGCCGCTGTCGTAGAGGAACACACGTGGACGTTGTGCCGGCAAGTGCTGTTGCACCACGGCGACGCGCTCCTGCATCTGGCCGACCAACTGTTCGGCGCGGTCCTGCACGTCGAAGATCCTGCCGAGGTTGCGCAGGTCGGTATAGGTGTCGTCCAGGCTGGCTGCCGGGCGCTTCATGACAAAGGCGCAGGATTCGGTCAACTCGTACACCGGGATGCCCAGCGGCGCCAGGCTCTGTGGCGTCAGGTCGCCGCCGACGCGCATGCCGTAATCCCAGCCGGCGAAGAGGAAGTCGACATTGGCGTTGAGCAGGGTTTCCACCGACGGGTACTTGGCCGCCAGTTCCGGCAGGCCGGCGAGTTGCTTGCGCAACTGCGGGGTCACCGCCTTCCAGCCGCTGACGCCGCTGTAGCCGACCATGCGCGAGCGCAGGCCGAGGGCGAGCATCATCTGGGTCATGTTGATGTCGTGGCTCAGGGCATGCTCCGGGGCCTTGGTGAAGGTCACCTGGCGGTTGCAGCTCTGCACCGTCAACGGGTATTGGGTGGCCTCGGCGAAAGCGCCGGGGCTGGCCAGCAGCAAGGCCAGGCCGAGCAACAGGATGGATCGAATCATCGCTGGGTTATCCAGGTAAGGCGAGGGTGGTCAGCCAGAGGGTGGCGGTCGATCAGCGCTTGTACGCCGAAAACCTCGTGCAGCAATTCAGCGGTCAGCACCTGATCAGGCGTGCCGCTGGCGACGATGCGCCCGTGGTCGAGCACGTACAGGCGATCACAGAAGGCCGCGGCCAGGTTCAGGTCATGGATGCTCGCCAGGGTACCGATGCCCAGGCGGCGCACCTGCTGCAGCAGTTCCAGCTGATAGCGCGGGTCGAGGTGGTTGGTCGGCTCATCGAGGATCAGCACCTGGGGTTGCTGGACCAGGGCGCGGGCGAGGATCACCCGCTGCTTCTCGCCGCCGGACAGGCTGGCGAAAGTGTGGTCGTCAAAGCCCTGCAGGCCGACTGCCTGCAAGGCCTGTTGCACCAACTGGCGATCCTCGTGGCTGTCGCCGTCGAACAGGCTTTTGTGCGGGATGCGGCCCATGGCGACCACTTCCTCGACATTCAGGCCGAAGGCATCGGGAAACTCCTGCAGCACTACGGCGATGCGCTGGGCGCACCAGCGCGACGACTGCTGCCACAGGTCATGCTCGCCCAGGCGCACCCGGCCGCGCTCCGGTTTGTTGAAGCGGTAGGCGCAGCGCAGCAGGCTGGTTTTGCCGCTGCCGTTGGGGCCGATCAGACCGACGAATTCGCCGGCACCGACCTGCAGCTCAACGTCGCGCAGCTGGAACTGGTGGTGGCAGTGGCCGTGGCCCAGGGGCGACCAGTGCAGGTCGCTGATACTCAGGGTGCTCATCAAGGTCCTGCGGGCCTGCGGGCGATGACGCCGAAAACAGGCCCGTATCGAAAACGGGCGCTCATGTTAGCGGATTTGTCCGGGCCAGCGGTTGTGCATAACGATCAACCAACCACACCAGCAGCATCGAGCCACCCACCAGCGGGAATGCCGCACCCAGGATCAGCATGATTACTGTCGCGGTCTTCCAGCGCGGCAGGTCATGACGCAGTGGCGGCACGCCGAGGCCGCCTTCGGGACGGCGCTTCCACCACATCACCAGGCCGCTGACCGAGCCGAGCAGAATCATCAGGCAGATCAGCAGGACAACAATCTGGTTCAGCGGACCGAACATCTTGCCCTCGTGCAGCATCACCCCGAGCTCGGTGGCGCGGGCGACATTGTTGTAATCCTGCCAGCGCACATCCACCAGGACCTTGCCGGTGTACTGGTCGACATGCAGGGTGGCGTCGTTGCGCGGGTCATCGGCGAACACGGCGATGGTGTACACGCCTTCGGCGCTGGTCGGCAGGGTGATGCTGTAGCCAGGTTCGACGCGGCGGGTGTTGGCCAACTCTTCGATCTGTTGCAGGCTGACCTGCGGTGCTGGCGCTGCGCCGGAGCCCATGCTGTGGCCGGCATGCTCGGCGTGGGCCCCGGATTGCGGCATCGGTGTGTTTTCCATGGCCCAGGGCACGGTCTGGCGGCTGGCGTTGTTCAGCGCCCGGGCTTGCTGGTCGGATTGCGGTACGTCGTTCCACATCGCCGCCGGAAAGCGGTTCCACAGGTCAGCGTATTGCTTGCCCCAGAAGCCGGTCCAGGTCATGCCGCTGAGCAGCATCAACAGCAGCAGGGCCGAGCCCCAGAAGCCGGTGACCGCATGCAGGTCGCGCCACAGCAGGCGCCCGCGCGCGTTCCGGCGCGGCCACAGCACGCCGCCCGTACGTTTGCCACGCGGCCACCAGAGGTACAGGCCGGAGACCACCAGCACCACGCCCCAGCCGGCAGCCAGCTCCACCAGGCGATCGCCGGTGGTGCCGATCATCAGTTCGCCATGCAGGGCGCGGGCGACGGCCTGCAGGTTGTTCTGCGCGTCCTGCGCGCCGAGCAGCTTGCCGCTGTAGGGGTCGACGAACACGTTCAATTCACGGCCATCGTTGTGCACCACGAACTGCGCACTGCGGTCATTGGCCAACGCCGGCAGGTACTGGCTGACCTGACCTTTGGGGTAGGCCTGTTGCACCTGTTGCAGCAGGCTGTCGGCGTTTTGCCGGTGATGCCCGGCCTCGACCACCATCAAGTCGCGGTACAGCAGCGGGTCGAGCTGCGGCTTGAACAGGTAGATGATCCCGGTGATCGCCAGCAGGATCATGAACGGCGCGACGAACAACCCTGCGTAAAAGTGCCAGCGCCAGGCCAGGTTGTAGAAGGATACTTGCGGTTTGCCCATGGAGCGCTCCCGTGTTGCCTGGGTAGGGCGCGATCAGTGATCGCACCCGGGTTGGATCAGAAACTCAGGTCGACCTTGGTCCAGAACGTACGCCCTGGTTCGTTGATCGGCTGCGGGTCGGTGGCCGGGTAGCCGAAGCCGGCGTTGCCCGCCAGGTTCAGGTGTTCGGCGTAAGCCTTGTCGAACAGGTTGTCGACCCCGGCACTGAGCTTGAGGTTGTTGCTGACCTTGTAGGCGCCGTTGAGCGAGAACACGCCGAAACCACCGCTTTTTTCGTAGTCCTTGCCCACTACGTTGCCGGAGTTCTCGGCGATGCGGTTCTGCGCCGCCACCAGGCGCCACAAGGCGCCGGCGCTCCACACGTCACGGCTGTAGGTCAGACCCAGGCGGCTTTCCAGCGGTGGCATCTGCGGCAGTGCCTTGCCGTCGCTGCTGTTCTTGCCCCAAGCGTAGGCCAGGGTGGCGTCAGCTTTCCAGTTGCTGGTCAACTTGTACGCCGCGCCCAGTTCGCCGCCCATGATCCGCGCGTCGATGTTCTGCGCTTGCGAGCTGGGCATGCCCATCATCCCCGGCCGGTAGTCGAAGAGGATGTAGTCGCGGATCTGCCCGACATAGCCCGACGCCCAGGCGTCGACGGTATCGGTCTGGTACTGGATGCCGAAGTCGAGCTGGGTGGTTTTCTCCGGCTTGATGCTGTCGAAGGCGTTGACTGAGCCGGCCGGGCCGGATTTGGGCGAGAACAGCTCCCAGTAGTCGGGGAAGCGCTGGGCGTGGCCGAGGCCGACGTAGGTGGTGGCGGGGATATCCACCAGGTCATGCTCGTAGCGGATAAAACCGCTGGGCAAGGTATCGGCGCGGGTGTCGCCGCGGGTGGCGCTGGTGGCCCGATAGTCCTTGGCCGAGGCGCGGTCCAGGCGGGCACCGGTGATCAGCCGGTCCTGTTCGGCGGCGTACCAGGTCAGTTCGCCGAACACCCCGTAGTTGTGGAAGTCGGCGTCCTTGGTCCAGGCCATGTGCTTGTGTGCATCGACGCCCATGCCGCCGCGCTGGCGGTGCTCGTTGGTTTGCGCGTCGATGCCGCTGATCAGTTGCAGGTCATCCCAGCGCCAGGTGCCCTTGATCCGCCCGCCGAGGGTGCGACGGTCGACGTTGCTGACCATGGGCATGCCCATCATGCCCATGCCCGAGGGCGTGCGCAGGCTGTAGTTGTCCATCACGTGGTCGGCGTAGTTGTAGTAGACCTGGGCTTCGAGCTTGTCGAAGACCTCGCCGATGTTGGACTTCTCGAAGCGCAGGCCAAGGCTTTCGCGCTTGAACTGCGAACCGTCCATGCCACGGCCGGCATAGCGGGCCTCGCCGTCGCCCTTGCCGGCGGTCAGTTCCACCAGGGTATCGGCGTCCGGGGTCCAGCCCAGGGCCACGTCGCCGTTCCACTTGTCCCAGCGCGACGGCACGGTGTCGCCATTGCCGTCTTCATAGTCGTCGGAGCGCGACTGGTTGCCGACGAAACGCGCATAGCCGTAGCGGTTGCCCGCTGCGGCATCCAGCACCTTGTCGAAGCGGCCGTTGGAGCCGCCCAGCAGGCTGGCATTGACCCGGCTGCCAAGCTCGCCGAATTTCTCCGGCTCGCGATCGAAGAGGATGGTCCCGGCCGAGGCGCCCGGGCCCCAGATCACGCTTTGCGGACCCTTGATCACGGTCAGGCGGTCATAGGTTTCCGGCGAGATGTACGAGGTGGGGGCGTCCATGCGGTTGGGGCAGGCGCCGAGCATCACGCCGCCGTTGGTGAGGATGTTCAGGCGTGAGCCGAACATGCCGCGCAGTACCGGGTCGCCATTGGTGCCGCCGGCGCGAATCGCCGAGAAGCCGGGGATGGTCTTCAGGTAATCGGCGCCATCACTGGCCGGTACCGGCTGGCGTGGGTCCTTGGGGTTGGTGACGATGGTCAGCGGCGAGCTGGGGGCGACGGCGGTGATCACCGTCGGGCTCAGCTCGTTATGCTCATGCAGGTGCTCGTCATGGCCCTGGCTGGCGGCCAGGACCAGGGGGCTGAGCAGGGTGCCGCAAATCACGGCGATGGTCCCTTGCAGGGACAGACGAAAAACAGCGGTGCAGCCGGACATAATGATTCCAACATCGATCAGTCGTAAGGGTGCGCGCAGTCGACGGCAGATACCGGACTTCGGGCGCGGGTAGTGGGTTCAGACGACGATGAAGGCGGGTGGCGCGCGGCTGCGGGCGCCGGGGAATACCGTCTGCCGGGCATGCCCCTGGCGCGGGTGAACGAGCAGTTGGCTGTTGGCGGGGACGGCTTCAGTGTTGAGCAGGCTCAGCGCCTGGGGCAATGCCGGGCAATGGAAGAACAGGCTGCAATAGCCGCACTTCTCCCAGATTACCTTTAGCGACGGGCTGCTGCCGTGATGGCTGTCGGCATGGCAATCGGCGGCGCTGTCCATGGCCATGCTCATGCCGGCTGGCATGGCACGGTGATCCATCGGCATCGACTGGGAAACCAGTGGGCCGATAAAGATCATCAACATGGCGAACAGGCTCAGCCAGCTGCCGCGAACCGTCCTGGACTCAGGACGCGCGGGGCGGGTGAACCTGCTGCGGGCGCTAGTCACGCCGGGCAGCTTTCTTCAGCACTCAGTGGCTGTGGGCGGCTTCCTCGGGTGCATTTTTTTGCACCGCGACCTCGACGGTGATGTCACCGGCGTTCTTGAAGTGCAGGGTCAGCGGGAAGCGCTTGCCGTCAGCCAGCAGGCTGCGGTCCTTGGGCTGCATCAGCATCACATGGTAGGCGCCGGGGGCGAACTTCAGCTCACCGTCCGCTGGTACTTCGACACTTTGGACCTGCTGCATTTTCATCAGGCCATCTTTGTGCACATGCTCGTGCAACTGGGCGTCGTCGCTGATCGGGCTGTCGACGCTGAGCAGGGTGTCGGCAGTCTTGCCGTTGTTATGCACGACGAAATAGGCCGCGACGTTGGGCGCGTTCGGTGGCAGTTCCTGCGACCACGGGTGCGCGATGTGCAGCTCGCCGACGGTGTATTCATGGGCAGTGGCAAAGGTCGCCGGCAGCATCAGCGCGGCCAGCAGCAGGGCGTTCTTGAACATGGTGATTCTCCAGTCGAGTCAGGTTCGCAGCAGTTAGCGTAGTGAACTCAGACCAGAGGGGAGGCGCGGGGGTTGAGGGCCGGCCACTGTTGGCGTGGCGTGGGTTGATAGGCCGTCAGCAGCGGTTCGAGCCCGATCGACAGGGCCAGCGGTTTGCTCAGCTGCGGGGTATGCCCGGGAAGCGCCAGCAATGGCGCAGCACCAGAGCAGCACCAGCAGTGCTGCATGTTGGAGTGATCATCGCCTTGCTGGCCGAGGTCGATCTTGCCCAGGGCGATGATTTCAGCCTTGGCCTTGCCGCCGACACTCGAACAGAAGGCGCCCCACAGCAGTTGTTCGGCCGGCCCCTTGGGAGCTGCGGACGCCAACGGCATGGCCAGCAGATTGAACAGCACTGCGAAGCAGGCGATCCAGGCGATGGCGGGCCGATATGGGGACATGGAAAGATCCGGTCAGGAATCAGAGGTGGCTATTGTAGCGCCCAGTATAGGAAAAATTACCGGGGGTGCGGTGAAGTGCCGCACTCCCGGTTCGCATCAGGCCTGCTTGTTGCGGCCCATCAGCCCGCGCACGGTTTCCTGGAGGTCGGCGGGCAGCACCACGACCTTGGCGTTGTCGCTGCTGGCAAGGCTCTCCATGGCGCCGATATAGCGCTCGCCAAGCAGGTACATGGCCGGGGTGATCTCGGTACCGACCGCGTCCTTGACCAGGGTGATCGAACGCGCCGAGGCTTCGGCGAGGTTGATCTGCGCCTCGGCGTCGAGCTTGGCTGCCTGCTGGCGCGCTTCGGCTTCGAGGATGGCCGCCTGCTTGGCGCCTTCGGCACGGGTCACGTCGGCTTTACGCTCGCGTTCGGCGGCAGCCTGGCGCTCCATGGCGGCCTGCATGTTCTGCGACGGCTTGATGTCCTGGATCTCTACCGAGCGCACGGTCACGCCCCAGTCTTCGGTCTGCTCGGACATGGCTTCGCGCAGGCGCGCCTTGATCTGTTCGCGGCTCGACAGCGCTTCGTCCAGGTCCATGGCGCCGACGATGGCGCGCAGCGAGGTCATGGTCAGGCTGGTCACTGCGAAGGAGAAGTCCTGCACACCGTAGGCGGCCTTCTGCGGGTCGACGACCTTGGCGAAGCACAGGGCGTTGGCGACGATCACTGCATTGTCGCGGGTGATGATTTCCTGCTGCTGCACGTCGAGGATGATGTCCTTGGTCGGCAGGCGGTAGGCAACCACGTCCATGTACGGGATCAGCAGGTTCAGGCCCGGCTTGAGGGTGCTGTGGTAGCGGCCCAGGCGCTCGACGATCCACTCCTCGCCCTGGGGCACGATGCGCACGCCCTTGAACAGGGTGAGGAGGGCGAATGCGGCGATCGTGCCGACGACGATAAGGCTGGTCATGAGTCAAAGCTTCCTTTTTTGCTGATCAGGCCCGGGTAACCCGGGCGGTATTGCCTTCGATGGCGGTGATGCGCACGCGTTCGCCCGAGGGAATCTCGGCATCGGCAACGCAGATCCACTCCTCGTTGCCCAGGATGGGTTTCTGGAAGCGTACGCGGCCTTTCTGGAATTCAGAGACCGTGGCGGTGAGCAGGCCGACCTCGCCGATCACGCTGTCGGCGGTCCAGCGGGTGTCTGGCTGCTTCTTGCGAAACACCTTGAACCACAACAGCGTGGTGATGGATGAGAACACCACCCACAGCAGCATTTGCATGTCGAGCTGCAGGCTCGGCGCCAGAAAGGCGATGAACGAAACCAGCACGGCGCCGATGCCGAACCAGAGGATGAAGAAGGTTGGCAGGACCAGTTCGAGCACTACAAGGCCGAAACCGAATACCAGCCAGATCCACCATTGCATTTCCATATGGGTGAAGTCTTCCGGGGGGAGGAGGGGCGTAGTGTAAGGCAGAGGGGTAGCAATGGGCTATGCGGGGTGGTTTCTTGGTTGGACCTAGGTTGCTCTCTATCCTCCATGAAATCTGGACTGGTAGATGGTATGTCGAACCAACGACCCCAAGACAGTTTGGAGGAGGGCCCTGCCGGTGGCCTGCTTGTATCACAGATATTACGGGAGCCAGGGGGAATAGATGAGATGTTTGAATATGACATGCAATCATCCTCTTGATAGTGAGAGGCGGCATTTTGGCTGGCTAGACGCCACCTAGAATATTGGATGGGGCTATTGATCCAAGTGAGAAACATCTTTGTTGGTTGTAGGCTTTAATCGTTAGTCAGCCGTGCTCGTATTGACATGCCTCCGTTTCCTGTGGGGGCTGGCTTGCCAGCGCTGAGGCCAGGCTAGGCGATGATTGCGACCGCTCTGCGGTCGATCGCTGGCAAGTCCAGCTCCCACAGGTTGTGGTGTAAACAAATCCATCAAGGCAAGTCTGCCAGCAGCTTTGAAGGACTGAAGAATTCCCTGTCGACTTGCGGCAGCACTGGTCGCTTGAGGATCAACACCGGCACTCGCCGTTGCCTGGCGATTTCAAGTTTGGGCTCGGTCGCCCCGCTGCCGCTGTTCTTGCTGATCAGCACATCGATATGCCGGCGCTCGAACAGCGCGCGTTCGTCTTCCAGGTGAAACGGCCCGCGGGCGCCGATCACTTCGCAGCGCTCATTGCCTGGGCAGGCCTCAAGGGCGCGCAAGGTCCAGAACTGATGGGCGGGAATCTCGTGCAGATGCTGCAGCGGCTCACGGCCGAGGGTAAACAGCGGGCGTTGGAACGGGCGCAGCGCGTCGATCAGCTCGGCCCAGTCGGCCACCTCGCGCCAGTCATCCCCAGCCTGGGCTTGCCAGGCCGGGCGGCGCAAAGCCCAGCACGGCACGCCGGTGAGCTGCGCGGCGCGGGCGGCATTGGCGCTGATCTGCGCGGCATAGGGGTGGGTGGCGTCGATCAGCAGTTCGATGTTTTGCGCGCGCAGGTAAGCGGCCAGACCCTCGGCGCCACCAAACCCTCCCACCCGTACCTGGCAGTCCAGGTCAGTGGGCACCCGGCCGATCCCGGCCAGGCTGTAGACGTGCTGCGGGCCCAGGGTGCGGGCAATGGCCAGCGCCTCGGTAACGCCGCCGAGCAACAGGATGCGCTTCATGCAAAGCCCCCCGCATGGCCAACGATGCCACCCTGGCGATCAATGGCAAACACCTCCACCTGCACCTGCGCCGGCACGACGCTGCGGGCAAAGGCCAGGGCGTGGGCGCAGACGGCATCGCCCAGGGCAATCCCGGCGGCGCTGGCCAGGGCCAGGGCCTGCTGGCTGGTGTTGGCCTGGCGAATCGAGTCTTGCAAGGCGTCATCGGCACCAATGGCCGCGGCCCATTCGGCCAATTGCGGCAGGTCGATGCTCGAATGACGGCTGTGCAGGTCCATGTGTCCGGCGGCCAGCTTGCTGATCTTGCCGAAGCCGCCGCACAGGCTGAGTTTATCCACAGGCACCTTGCGCAGGTGCTTGAGCACCGCGCCGACAAAATCGCCCATTTCGATCAAGGCGATTTCCGGCAGGTTGTAGACCCGGCGCATGGTGTCTTCGCTGGCGTTGCCGGTGCAGGCGGCGATGTGCTGGTAGCCGTTGGTCTTCGCCACGTCGATGCCCTGGTGGATCGAGGCGATGTAGGCCGAGCAGGAAAACGGCCGGACGATGCCGCTGGTGCCGAGGATCGACAGGCCGCCAAGAATGCCCAGGCGCGGGTTCATGGTTTTCAGCGCCAGGCTTTCACCGTCCTGGACGTTCACCGTGACCTCGAAACCGCCGCCGTAGGCGTGTTCGGCAGCCAGGCGCTGCAGGTGCTCGGTCATCATCCGCCGTGGTACCGGGTTGATTGCCGGCTCGCCGACCGCCAGTACCAGCCCGGGGCGGGTCACCGTACCGACACCCTTGCCGGCAACGAAGCGCACGCCGGGCTCTGCCTGCAAGCGCACCTGGCTGTAGAGCAGGGCGCCGTGGGTAACGTCCGGGTCATCGCCGGCATCCTTGAGGGTGCCGGCCTCGGCGCCATTCTCCAGCAGGCGGCAGAACTCCAGACGCATCTGCACCACCTTGCCCTTGGGCAGGGTGATGTGCACGGCGTCATCGCCTTGGCCCGCAAGCAGCAGGCGGGCCGCTGCGAGGCTGGTGGCGGTGGCGCAACTGCCGGTGGTCAGACCGCTGCGCAGCGGGGCGGGTTGTTCCCGGGTTTCGTCACGCATCGACAGGCTTGACCGCTTCTAGCAGGGTGATCGGCAGGGCCTGGCGCCAGGTGTCGAACTCGCCCAGGGGCTGCGCCTGGGCGATATGGATACGGCTCAGCTCGCCGCCATGCTGCTCGCGCCAGTTGACCAGGGCCAGCTCGCTTTGCAGGGTCACGGCATTGGCCACCAGGCGCCCACCCGGGCGCAGTTGCTCCCAGCAATGCTGCAGCACGCCTTCGCGGGTTACGCCGCCGCCGATGAAGATCGCATCAGGGCGCTCCAGGCCCTGCAGGGCCATCGGCGCACGGCCGCGGATCAACTGCAGGCCAGGCACGCCGAGGGCATCGCGGTTGTGTTCGATCAACTGCTGGCGGCCCTCATCGGACTCGATGGCCAGCGCCCGGCAACTGGGGTGGGCACGCATCCACTCGATGCCGATCGAGCCGCTGCCGGCGCCGACATCCCAGAGCAGTTCACCCGGTCGCGGCGCCAGGCGCGCCAGGGTAATGGCACGCACATCGCGCTTGGTCAGCTGGCCGTCGTGCTTGAAGGCGCTGTCCGGCAGACCGGCCAGGGGCGACAGGCGTGGCGCATCGGGCGCGGCCAGGCACTCGATGGCGATCAGGTTCAAGTCGGCAATCTGCGTGTGCGGCCAGTGCTCGGCAGTGCCCTCGAGACGACGTTCGGCGCTGCCGCCAAGGTGCTCGAAGACCTGCAGCCGGCTCGGCCCGAAGCCGCGTTCATGTAGCAATGCGGCGATGGCTGCCGGGCTGTAGCCATCGTTGCTCAGCACCAACAGGCGCACGCCGCTGTACAGATGGGCGTTCAACGCAGCGATTGGCCGGGCCACCACAGAAAGCGTCAGCACCTCCTGCAACGGCCAGCCCAGGCGGGCGGCGGCCAGGGCACAAGAGGAGGGCATCGGCAGCACGCTCATCTCACTGACATCGAGCTGCCGGGCCAGGCTGGCCCCCACGCCATAGAACATCGGGTCGCCGCTGGCCAGTACGCACACCGCTTCGCCACGCAGGGCCAGTACCGGCGCCAGGGAAAAAGGGCTGGGCCAGAGCAGGCGTTCGCCAGTGATGCAATGCGGTAGCAGATCCAGCTGGCGCTGGCCGCCAAACACCCGTGAGGCGCCCAGTAGCGCGCGCCGGGCATGCTTGCCCAGGCCACTGAAACCGTCTTCACCGATACCTACTACTGTCAGCCAGGGCGACATGGATTTCCTCAATTCAACGCAATCCGACCGGCAGGCTTTTCATGCCTTCGGACAAAGCAGGCATAATACCGCGCCTTCTACACTGAAGTGCCTTTTCACGATTGCCGGGTGACCTTTTGAACCAGCCTGTATCGGCCCACCAGCCCCAAGCTTCGCTGCGTCCCTCGGCCTGTCCGGGGTTGTGGCGCATCGTCCAGGCGCTGGACGGCGGCATCTGCCGGATCAAGCTGGCAGGCGGTGCGCTGACGGCTGATCAGGCCGATGCCGTTGCCACTGCGGCCGAGCGCTATGCGGGGGGTGAAATAGAAGTCACCAACCGCGGCAACCTGCAGATTCGCGGCATTGCTGGCGAGCATGGCGCTCTGATCGAAGGGCTGCTGGCGGCGGGCCTGGGCCCGCGTGATGCGGCCGGCGATGATGTGCGTAACCTGATGCTCAGCCCCGTGGCCGGCCTTGATCCGCAGTTGCTGTTCGACACCCGGCCCTTGGCGCAGCAACTGCTGCAGTCGCTGGAAACCACTCCGCGTTTTCATCAGTTGTCGGCCAAGTTCGCCGTGCAACTGGATGGCGGTGAAGCCCTGGCGATGCTCGAACATCCCCATGACTTATGGCTCAGCCCCCTGAACCTGGACGGCGAACTGTGGCTGGCATTCGGCCTGGCCGGGTGCCCGGCCAAGGATGCGCCGTTGGGCGCTGTGCCCCTGACGCGGGGGCATGAGCTGGTGCTGGCGGTGCTCAATCGTTTTCTCGACCTGGCCCGGCCAGAACAGACGCGGATGCGCCAGTTGCTGAGCGAGCATGCGCCAGAGGTGTTTATCGCCGGGTTGGGCTTGCCGATCCGGGCTGACGCAGCGGTCTGTCAATGGCGCCGCTCGCTGACCGCGGCCAGCTATCTGGGCATTTATCCCCAGCTGCAAACCAGCCTGAGCGCTGTCGGTGCCGCAGCGCCGCTGGGCCGCCTGAACCCTTCGATGCTGCGCGGCGCGGCCCGGCTTGCACGTGAACAGGGCGACGGCACCCTGCGCATGACACCCTGGCAAAGCCTGTTGCTGCCCGCTATTGCCCAGCGCCATGCCGAGCGGGTCAGCGAGGGTCTGGCCCAACTGGGGCTGCTGGTCTCTGCGAGTGAGCAACTGTCCCGTCTGGTCGCCTGCACCGGTTCCGCCGGCTGTGCCAAGGGCCAGGCCGAAACCAAGGGCGATGCCCGCCTGCTGGCGACCCTGCTGGCCCCCGGTGCCCCGGCCAGCGTGCACCTGAGTGGCTGCCCGCGCTCTTGCGCCATGGCCCACGTGGCCCCGGCGACCTTGCTGGCGCAGAGCCCCGGCCACTACGACTTGTATCTGCGTGACGATGCCCAGCCAGGCTTCGGCCAGCTGCACGCACGCAACCTCACACTAAAAGAAGCCGGCGCATTGCTAGACGCCTGCTCACGGAGCACCCTTGATGATTGATTACATCCGCGATGGTCAGGAGATCTATCGCAATTCCTTCGCGATCATTCGAGAGGAAGCCCGGCTCGATCGCATCCCGGCCGATCTGGAAAAACTCGCGGTCCGCGTGATTCACGCCTGCGGCATGGTCGATGCGATCGATGGCCTGCAGTTTTCCGCGGGCGCCGGCAAGGCCGGGCGCGATGCCCTGGCCGCTGGGGCGCCGATTCTCTGCGATGCGCGGATGGTCTCCGAGGGTATTACCCGCGCACGCCTGCCGGCCAACAACCCGGTGATCTGCACCTTGCGCGACGAGCAGGTGCCGGAGCTTGCCCGCGAACTGGGCAACACCCGCTCGGCGGTGGCCCTGGAGTTGTGGCGGCCGCACCTGGAAGGCAGTGTGGTGGTCATCGGCAACGCGCCGACGGCACTGTTCTACCTGCTGGAAATGCTCGACGCCGGCGCGCCTAAACCCGCGTTGATCCTCGGCTTCCCGGTGGGCTTTGTCGGCGCTGCGGAGTCCAAGGCGATGCTCGCCGCCGACAGTCGTGGCGTGCCGTTCGTGATCATGCAGGGGCGCCTGGGCGGTAGCGCCATGGCCGCAGCGGCGGTCAATGCCCTGGCCACGGAGGTCGAATGATGCAGGCTCGTGGACGTTTGCTGGGCCTGGGCGTCGGCCCTGGCGACCCGGAACTGATCACCGTCAAGGCGCTGCGCCTGCTGCGCGAATCGCCGGTGGTGGCCTACTTCGTCGCCAAGGGCAAGCGTGGCAACGCCTTTGGCATCATCGAGAGCCATTTGCAGGAGGCCCAGACCTTGCTGCCCCTGGTGTACCCGGTGACCACCGAAGTGCTGCCGGCGCCGTTGTCCTATGAACAGGTCATCAGCGACTTTTACGATGCCGCCAGCCTTGAGGTTGCCGCGCACCTGGATGCCGGCCGCGATGTGGCGGTTATCTGCGAAGGTGATCCGTTCTTCTACGGCTCCTACATGTACCTGCACGACCGCCTCGCCGAGCGCTACGAAGCGCAGGTGATCCCGGGTGTCTGCTCGATGCTCGGCGGTGCCTCGGTGCTCGGTGCGCCGCTGGTCTACCGCAACCAGAGCCTGTCGGTGCTCTCCGGCGTGCTGCCCCACGATGAACTCAAGCGCCGCCTGGCCGATGCCGATGCCGCGGTGATCATGAAGCTTGGACGCAACTTCCCCAAGGTCCGCGATGTGTTGGCCGAACTCGGCCTGGCCGAGCGCGCGCTGTACGTGGAACGGGCGACCATGGCCAACCAGAAGATCGTGGCGCTGGATGAGGTCGACCCGCAGTCGTCACCGTACTTCTCGCTGATCATCGTTCCCGGTGAAAGGTGGCAAGGCTGATGATCCGTAAAGCCCCGGCCATCGTCATTCTTGGCAAAGGCAGCCTGGCCACTGCCCGCAAGATCCAGCAGCTGTACCCGGACGCACTGATCCATGGCCTTGAAGGCCGGGTCGAAGGCGCCGACCGCAGTTACCAGGAGTTTGGCGCGACCTTGCGCCAGCTCTACCAGCAAGACACGCCGATCATCGCGCTGTGCGCTGCCGGCATCGTCATCCGCACCCTGGCCGGCCTGTTGCTGGAGAAGGGTGCCGAGCCGCCGGTACTGGCGGTGGCCGAGGATGGCAGCGCCGTGGTACCGCTGCTCGGTGGCCTGGGCGGGGTCAATGTCATGGCCCGGGAAATCGCGGCCGGCCTGGGTGTGGCGGCGGCGATTACCACCAGCGGCGAGCTGCGCTTTGGTACCTGCCTGCTCAACCCGCCCAGCGGCTATGCCCTGGCGGACCTGGAACTGGGCAAGCGCTTCGTTTCCGACCTGCTGGCCGGTGAAAGCGTGCGCATCGACGGCGCCGCGCCCTGGCTGGAACAGGCGCAGTTGCCACAGAGCGAGCAGGCGCAGCTGGCGATTCATGTCGGTTGTGATGCCCGTGAAGCCTCGGCCAATGAGCTGGTGATCTATCCGCGTTGTGTGATGGTTGCGGTCAGTGAAGTGCCGCCGGAACTGGCCCAGGCTATTCGTGATGCGCTGCAGGCTGCACGGATTGCCGAGCCGGCGCTGGCCTGCCTGCTGGCAGCAGACGAGCACATGGCCAACCCGGCCCTGCACGCTGCTGCGGCCGAGCTGGGCGTGGCCCTGCGCTTTGCTCCGGGCGCCGGTGATGCCAGTGCCCTGGCCGCTCTGGTAATGCCGCAATTGCTGCCACCGCAGGCGGTGACCGATGGCCTGGCCATCGTGGTCGCGAACCAGCCGATCGATCCGCAACAGATCGGCCGCGCCCGTGGTCGTCTGGCAGTGATCGGCCTCGGGCCTGGCGCTGCCGACCTGATGGTGCCTGCGGTCAAGGCCGAGCTGGCACGGGCCAACGATGTGCTCGGCTATGAAACCTATGTGCGCATGGCCGGGCCGTTCCGTGCCGACCAGGTGCTGCACTGCACCGACAACCGCGAAGAGATGCAACGTGCCCGGCATGCCTTCGAGCTGGCGGCGCAAGGGCGTTCGGTGGTGGTGGTGTCCTCGGGCGATCCAGGTGTGTTCGCCATGGCCGCGGCAGTGCTCGAAGCGCTGCACGAGTCGAGCGATCCGCACTGGCACGCGGTGGAGCTGGAAATGCTGCCCGGCGTTTCGGCCTCCCTGGCGACCGCGGCGCAGGCGGGCGCACCCTTGGGCCATGACTTCTGCGTGCTGTCGCTGTCGGACAACCTCAAGCCCTGGTCGATCATCGAGAAACGCCTGGACCTGGCCTGCCAGGCCGACCTGGCATTGGCCTTCTACAATCCGATCTCGCGCTCGCGTCCCTGGCAGCTTGGTCGGGCCCTGGAGATTGTTCGCCAGCACCGCGCCGCGCCGACCCCTGTAGTCCTTGGCCGCGACATCGGTAGGCCGGGGCAGACGCTGAGGGTGGTCACGCTCGGCGAGCTGCAACCGGACATGGTCGATATGCGTACCATGGTGCTGGTCGGCTCCTCGACTACCTGCGAGTTTGCCCGCGCCGACGGTGGGCAGTGGGTCTATACCCCACGCTGGTATCCGGCGCAGGATTGAATCTGTAGTGGAAGGCTTTCGGTCCTGATTGAAACGGCCATCTCGAATAGCGTGAAAACCCCTGTCGATAGCGACCGGGGCTTCATGAAAAGGACTATTCGAGATGAACGACACCACCGAAATTCTGAGCACCAATACCGCTGCAGTTCTGGAACAATCGCTGATGGCATTTGGTGCCGGCATGTCAGTGCAAAGCCGCACCGACGTGAAAAACTCTTACCAGTTCGCATCCCTGGTGGCCAGCAAGCTGTATGACCAGGAAGGCCAGGGTGAAGCCTGGTTCAAGCAGTTTCTTAAAGTTCTGCAGGACTGTGGCTGGGTCACCGCACGTCGTAGCTATGAGCGCGAATTTACTTCCTCCAAGACGCTGACTGTCGGCGCCGTCGCCTCCAAGGCGCTGGGCGCGATAGGCACTGCGGTGATGGGCGGTCCCGTCGGTGTGGCGCTGAACAAGCTGACTAACGATGCGCTGGCGAAGCTGGGGCAGGTTGAGCAGGCGCAGAAGCTGTTTGATCGCAACGTCAAAAACAAAAAAACCGCCACCATCGGTCTGGCCTCCTGTATCGAAACCTCCGACGGTGAAGTGGTCCTGGCCATGAGCTGCATACATTCGGACACCTCTGCCAAGGACCTGGATGTCTTCGTTCTGGAATGGAACAGCAGTTCCGCCGAGTTCTATACCGGCGCTGCGGCGCTGTCGTTCAACAAGCCGGTGTACGAGCGGGTGCGCGCCACTATCGAGAGCAAACTGGGCGACCGCAGCCTCGGCAACGTGCTCGACTACGAGATCTGACCGCCCGGGGTGGCTCGCTCGCCGGGCCATCCTGGCATTTCAGGAGCAAGGATCATGGAAACGGACGACTACTCGGTATGGACGGCTGGCGGCACCCTGCTGCTGATTGCCGCCGGGGTAACGCCTGCCCAGCGCCAGGCAGTACTCGATTCGCTGTTGTACTGCCAGTTGCGGGCCAACAAGGTTGTGGGCTCGCGTTTTCTGGACTATCCACCGTGGTATGGGCGATACCGCAAGGAGCTTTCCGAGCGTGGCTGGATCATTACCCAGTTCTTCCACGATACGCAGTCTGCCGGTGCATGTTCATTGCTCGCACCCATCCAGCCTTTACGGCTGTGGCTGGACAGCCAGTTCCCCTCGGCGGACAACGTCATCGAGCAGGGTCTGGTCAGGCTGAACCGGGCACAGAGCAGCCTGGACGGCTTTCGCGGTTTCACCTTCGAAGGCAGTCAGTGCGGTACGCGGCTTGCGTTTGAGATTGGACTGGTCCACCCGGGGCCGGTGATCAACCTGTGCAGTATCGCCTTGCACACCAGCGAAGCTGTAGAGCGGGTGAATTTCGAGGGACCGTTGCTGGCAAGGGCGTTGCAGGGGGAGGTTGTGGTCAAGGGGCTGTCGGCGCAACTGGACGTTGAACGCTTCGAGCTCCAGCGTGCCCAGTTGCGAACCTTGATCGAGCACAAGCAACAGGAGCGAGGCGACTTGTTGCACAGAGTGCCAGGAGATGCTCATGAATAAGCCACAGGCAACAGTGGTGGGCGCCGGCCTGATGTCGTTCATGCCCGGCCTGACTCCTGCGCAACGCAGCTCGGTGAAGCTTGCAGTATTGCAAGCCGAACGGGAAACCCGCTTTGTCCATGAACAGGGCCAGGTGCAGAACTGGTACAGCTACTACAAGAACAAACTGAAGTTCTATGGCTGGGACGCGGTGCCGCCTAGCGAGGTCCATTGGCCGGGCAACGAACGCTCGGATATTGTCGATAGCGCGCTAAAGGCCATCTCGGCCGTCGCCGGCAGCCAGTATGCAAGTTCGACGGAGTTGGCCATGCGGGGGCTCAAGCAGGACGCCAGGGCCTTGGTACAGTTTGAGCGGCGTACGCGTGAGCAGGGCGTGTTTCAGTTGTTGCCGTGTGCGCCGGGCCGAAATGGCGCGGTGGACATGGTGCTGTATTACGAAGAGCTTGAGCAATCGCAAGTCGCCGCCGGCTTTCTGTTTCGTAAACGCAGACACCAGCAGGTCAGGGTCGAGCTGGTGCGCTTTAACACCCGTCTGTTCGATCAACAGTTCAGAAGCAAGGTGGAGCGGAGCCTGGAGACTATCGCCCTGCGGGAAATCCTTGAACTGGAACTCTAGGGCACCAGGTAGCCCTTGATCCCGGTAAAGATGATCTGCGCCGCCAGGGCGCAGACGAACAAGCCCATCAAGCGACTAACGATCTGCAAACCCTGATCCCCGAGAATCCGCTCGATACGGTTCGACAGGTACAGCACCAGGCCAACCGTGAAGCTGGCCAGGGCGATACTGACGATGGCCAGCAGTTTGTCGTCCCAGTGTGGCTGGCCAACACCCATCACCAGCAGCGCACCGATGGTGCCGGGGCCGACGGTCAGGGGGATGGTCAGCGGCACGATGGTCACGTCCTGCTGCACGTTGTCGGTCTGCACCGCCGATTTTCCCTGGGCCATGCCCAGCGCGGAAATGAACAGCACGCTACCGGCGCCGATGCGAAAAGCATCCACCGTAATTCCGAATATGCCGAAGATCGCCCTCCCGAACAGGTACAGCAATACGCTGGCAACCAGCACGGCGATTGCGACGCGCCACGCCAGTTGCTTGCGCTCCTTGCTGGAGTAGCCGCGAGTCAGGCTGATAAAGCAGGAGAGCACGAAGAACGGGCTGTAGAGCACGAGCATTTTCAGGTAGACGCTGAATAACTCATGAAGCATGGTCGAGGCTCGCGGCAAGGGTGACGAGAGGGAAGTGTATGCGAATTACGGGGTCGGAATCTGACTTGATTCGGCTTCGCGGCGCGCCACCCAATGTTCGATCAGTTCACGCAGTTGCGACAGCTCTACCGGTTTGGACATGTGCCCGTCCATGCCCGCCAGGCGCGCGCGCTCCTTGTGCTCGGCGAGGATGTGCGCGGTCAGGGCTACCACAGGCGTGCGCCGGCGCTGGTTGCTGACTTCCCAGATGCGCAACTGCTGGGTGGCGGAAAAACCGTCGAGCACCGGCATTTCACAGTCCATCAACACCAGGTCGTAATGGTTGGCCTTCATCGCCTGCAAGGCCTCCTCGCCGTTGCTGGCGGTGTCTGGCTCCAGGCTCAACTTGCCGAGCATGCCGCGGATCACCTTGGTCGAGATGTTGTTGTCTTCGGCCACCAGGATGCGGAAATCGCTGGGCAGGTTCAATGGCGCTGACAGGCTGGCCTGCATCGGTATGCTCGGCTGGCCCTTGCTGCGCTGGGCCAGCTCTTCGGCCAGGGTGGTCTTGAGGGTGTAGCCGGCCACCGGTTTGGCCAGGATACGCTTGACCCCGGCATTGCGGGCGATGACCTTGCTCGGCGCATTACTGATGCCGGTGAGCATCACCAGCAGGATGTCGTGGTTGAGGCTCGGGTCTTCCTTGATTTTCGCCGCCAGCTGCATGCCGGTCATGCCGGGCATGTTCTGATCGAGCAGCACCGCATCGAAGTAGTCGCGCAGGTGCGCCTTGGTGCGCAGCAGGGCCAGGGCTTCCTTGCCCGAAGGCACGGCGCTGACGTTCATGCCCCAGGCGCTGCACTGCTGTACCAGAACCTTGCGGCAGGTGTCGTTGTCGTCGACCACCAGCACCCGGGCGCCGCGCAGCGGGCCGTCGAGGTCGGCGGGCGGTTGTTCGAGACGCAATGGGTCGAGCGGCAGGGTCATCCACAGGGTGTTGCCCATGCTGTGGCTGGTCTTGATGCCGAACTCGCCCTGCATCAGGGTGATCAGCTGCTTGGCGATCACCAGCCCCAGGTGGCCGCCAAGCTTGTTGCTGGAAAGGAAATGCTTGCTGTGCAGTTCTGCCTGCAGCAGCGCTTCGCGCTCACCCGGCGGGATCGGTTCGCCGCTGTCCTGCACGGCAATGCGCAGGCGCGGGCTGTCACCGCGTTGATCGAGGGCGACCACCAGCAGGATCTCGCCCTGGTCGGTTTTCTTCAGGGCGTTTTCCAGCAGGCTCAGCAAGGCCTGGCGCAGGCGTGTCGGGTCGCCACTGATGACCCGCGGCACCTGCGGCTGGGTGAAGCTGATCAGTTCGATGTTCTGTTGTTCGGCCTTGGCCCGGAAGATACTCAGGCAATCTTCGATCAAGGCATTGAGGTCGAACTGCACGTCATCCAGTTCGATCTGCCCGGATTCGAGCTTGGAGATGTCGAGGATCTCGTTGATCAGGGTCAGCAGCTCGTTGCCGGCGCTGTGGATGGTTTGCACGTAATCACGTTGCTTGACCGACAACGGGGTGCCGAGCAGCAGCTCGGTCATGCCCAGTACGCCGTTCATGGGCGTGCGGATCTCGTGGCTGATCTTGGCCAGGAACTCGGCCTTGGCATTGATCTCGGCGTTGCTGGCGGCCAGCTCGCGGCTGGCGCTGAAGCGTTCTTCACTGATGCGCCGCAAACGCTCGCTGACCGCGAGGTTGAGCAACAGGCCACTGACGCTGGTCAGCCCAAGGAGTATGAACAACAGCCATTGGGTTGGCGTGCGGGTCAGGCCAAGCAGGGCCGGCAACACCACCAGGCAGCCGATATTGAACACCAGCATGGCCACGGCGAACAGCCGCGCCGGGGCGTAGCCCTTGTACCAGTGGTAGCTGGACACCAGCAGCATGGTCAGGCTGCCCAAGGCCATCAGCGCGTAGGTCATCAGGTTCAGCGGCAGGGTATCGACGAACAACAGCAGCAGGCCGCAGAGCGCGACCACAAGCATTTCCACCTGCAGCAGGCGGCTCAGGCGCGGTTGTTCGCAGGGCGTGAAGAAGCGCAGGGTGAAGGTCAGGCCGGCCAGCGATGCCAACAGGGCGGTGAGGTAGGCCGCTGGTGTTTGCGCCGAATGCCAGAGGCTCCACCAGGGGCCGCTGAGGTTGAGCAAAATCAGCGCGCTGAGCAGCATCAGCGCATGGTAGACCGCCAGGGCCAGGCTGGTGCTGGAGCGTGAATAGGCGAAGCGGATCAGGTTGTGCAGCATCAGCATCAGCAGGCAGCCGAACAACAGGCCGAAGAACAGCGGCTGGCGCTGGTCGGCGGCGGCCTGGGCGGCAGGCTCGAGGCTGATGGCCGGACGCAGCTGGTGCTCTGACACCAGGCGCAGGTAGACGTCCAGCGGTTGCGCGCTGTTGGGCAGGGCCAGGACATGGTCGCTGCTGCGCAGGTAAGGGTCACCGCTGTCGTTCTGGCGACCGTTGTGGATCTGCTTGATCAGTCGATCGCCGTTGAGGGCGTAAAGGTCCAGGCGCGACAGGTCGGGGGCGAAGACCCGCAGCAGTTTTTCCTGCTGTCCGGGCTCCAGCCGGTAGTGCAGCCACAACGCCTGGTCGGGCGTGGCAGCGTTGAGTTCGTTGAGTTCGAGGGGGCTGAACTGGTTGCGGTAGCGTTCGGAACGTACATCGCTCAATTGCAGGCTGGCCTGATCGTCAAGCAATACCGCCCATCCACTGCCTTGTTCGGCCGCAGCCGGGAACAGGCAGAGCAGGGTCAGCAAGCTGACGGTGAGACCAATGGCAATCCTGAGCCAACGCAAGACGAAATCCCTTCTTAGCCAAATGCCGGATGGTAACTATGCGCGGCGCGCCAAGCCGAAGGCAAGGCCCATGGCGGGCCCTGTCGACGAGCCGGGGGCAGGACGCTTGCCACGTCGCTGCCTCCAGGCACCTGTTTACTGCTGGTGTTCACCGCGTTCGCGGGCAATGGCGCGGTAGCCGATGTCCTTGCGGTAGAAGCTGCCGTCCCAGTTGATCTCGGCAGCCAGGCGGTAAGCTTGTTGCTGCGCGGACTCGACGCTGTTGCCCAGGGCGGTGGCGCAGAGCACGCGGCCGCCAGTGGCAACCACCTGGCCATCCTTGAGCGCGGTGCCGGCGTGGAAGACTTTGCCTTCGAGCTTCGCGGCAGCGTCCAGGCCATTGATCGCAGCACCCTTGCTGTAGTCGCCCGGGTAGCCACCGGCAGCCAGGACTACACCCAGGCTCGGGCGCGGGTCCCACTGTGCTTCGACCTTGTCCAGGGCCTTGGCGAAGGCGGCTTCGATCAGCAGCACCAGGCTCGATTCCAGGCGTAGCATGACCGGCTGGGTTTCCGGGTCGCCGAAGCGGCAGTTGAACTCGATGACTTTCGGGTTGCCGGCTTTGTCGATCATCAGGCCGGCATAGAGGAAGCCGGTGTAGACGTTGCCTTCCTCGGCCATGCCGCGCACGGTTGGCCAGATCACCAGGTCCATCACGCGCTGGTGCACGTCGGCGGTGACCACTGGCGCTGGCGAGTAGGCGCCCATGCCGCCGGTGTTCGGGCCGGTGTCGCCGTCGCCGACACGTTTGTGGTCCTGGCTGGTGGCCATTGGCAGCACGTTGTGGCCGTCGACCATGACGATGAAGCTGGCTTCCTCGCCGTCGAGGAACTCTTCGATCACCACGCGCGAACCGGCGTCACCAAAGGCGTTGCCGGCGAGCATGTCGCGTACGGCATCTTCGGCTTCGGTCAGGGTCATGGCGACGATCACGCCTTTACCGGCGGCCAGGCCGTCGGCCTTGATCACGATCGGCGCGCCTTTTTCACGCAGATAAGCCAGCGCTGGCTCGATCTCGGTGAAGTTCTGGTAGTCGGCGGTCGGGATCTTGTGGCGCGCCAGGAAGTCCTTGGTGAAAGCCTTGGAGCCTTCCAGCTGGGCTGCGCCCTTGGTTGGGCCAAAGCAGTCCAGGCCACGGCTGCGGAACAGGTCGACGACACCGGCAACCAGCGGGCCTTCAGGGCCGACGATGGTCAGGGCGACATTCTTCTCGGCGAAATCGGCCAGTTGCTCCAGGGCGCTGACGTCGATGTCGACGTTCTCGCACTTGGCTTCGGTGGCGGTGCCGGCGTTGCCCGGGGCAACGAAGACTTTCTCGACCCGAGGGTCCTGAGCGACTTTCCAGGCCAGGGCGTGTTCACGACCGCCGCTACCGATAATCAAAATTTTCATGAAGGCTCCTTCGGAGAAGCTGCAAGCTGCAAGCTACAAGAAAAAGCAGCCAGTGCTGCCCTTTGCGTAGCTTGCAACTCTGAAATTTAAGGGGCTGCAACTGCAAGAGGATGCGACTCGATGCGCTTTTTCTTGCAGCTTGCAGCTTGGAGCTTGTCGCTGCTTCACTCAGTGCCGGAAGTGACGCATGCCGGTGAAGACCATGGCGATGCCGGCTTCGTCAGCGGCTGCGATGACTTCGGCATCGCGCATCGAGCCACCCGGCTGGATTACCGCAGTGATGCCCACTTTGGCAGCGTTGTCGATGCCATCACGGAACGGGAAGAACGCATCCGATGCCATGACCGCGCCCTGCACCTGCAGGCCAGCGTGCTCGGCTTTGATTGCCGCGATACGGGCGGAGTTGACGCGGCTCATCTGGCCGGCGCCGACACCGATGGTCTGGCGGTTTTTGGCGTAGACGATGGCGTTGGACTTGACGTACTTGGCCACTTTCCAGGCGAAGATCAGGTCGTGGATCTCTTGCTCGGTCGGCGCGCGCTTGGTGACCACTTTCAGGTCGCCCGCGGTGATCATGCCGATGTCGCGGCTCTGCACCAGCAGGCCACCAGTGACGCGCTTGAAGTCCCAGGCAGCGGCACGTTCAGCCGACCACTCGCCGCAGGCCAGCAGGCGTACGTTGGCCTTGGCAGCCACTACGGCGCGAGCTTCGTCGCTGACGCTCGGGGCGATGATCACTTCGACGAACTGGCGCTCGACGATGGCCTTGGCGGTTTCAGCGTCCAGCTCGCGGTTGAAGGCGATGATGCCGCCGAAGGCCGACTCGGTGTCGGTGGCATAGGCCAGTTCGTAGGCCTGGCGGATACCGCCTTCGGCGTCCGGGCTGACGGCCACGCCGCACGGGTTGGCGTGCTTGACGATGACGCAGGCCGGCTTGACGAAGCTCTTCACGCATTCCAGCGCGGCGTCGGTATCGGCCACGTTGTTGTACGAAAGCTCTTTGCCCTGCAGCTGTACGGCGGTGGCGATGCCGGCTTCGGCAGGCTTGGCCTCGACATAGAACGCCGCGCTCTGGTGCGGGTTCTCGCCGTAGCGCATTTCCTGGGCCTTGACGAACTGGCTGTTGAAGGTGCGCGGGAACTCACTGCGACCGGAGGTCGAAAGGCTCTCGGCAGCCTGGTTCACGGTGCCCATGTAGTTGGCGATCATGCCGTCGTAGGCGGCGGTGTGCTCGAACGCCTTGAGCATCAGGTCGAAGCGCTGGGCGTAGGTCAGGCCGCCGGCCTTGAGGTTTTCCAGAACCTGGCTGTAGTCGCTGGCGTTGACCACGATGGCGACGTCTTTGTGGTTCTTGGCCGCCGAGCGGACCATGGTCGGGCCGCCGATGTCGATGTTCTCGATAGCGGTCGGCAGGTCACAGCCAGGCTTGGAGATGGTGGCTTCGAACGGGTACAGGTTGACCGCGACCAGATCGATCGGCTTGATCCCGTGTTCGGCCATGATGGCGTCATCGGTACCGCGACGGCCGAGGATGCCGCCGTGGATTTTCGGGTGCAGGGTCTTGACCCGGCCGTCCATCATTTCAGCGAAGCCGGTGTAATCGGCAACTTCCACCGCGGCAACGCCATTGTCCTGGAGCAACTTGAAGGTGCCGCCGGTGGACAGGATCTCGACGCCGAGCTGTTGCAGCTCACGGGCGAATTCAAGGATCCCGGTCTTGTCGGAGACGCTGATCAAGGCGCGGCGGATCGGCAGGCGGGTAGTCTGGTCGGTCATTTCAGATTCCATAACGCGGTGGAGTCAGCAAAAAAGGCGACCTCATCGAATGGGAGCCGCCTTTTCTGGTTTGGATGCTTGCTTACAATAAATCGTACTGCTTGAGTTTCTTGCGCAAGGTGCCGCGGTTGAGCCCGAGCAGCTCGCTGGCCTTGGTCTGGTTACCCTTGACGTAGTTCATTACGCTTTCGAGCAACGGCGCTTCGACTTCCGAGAGCACCAGGTTGTACACGTCCGTGACGGCCGCGCCCTCAAGATGGGCGAAATAGTTGTGCAGCGCCTTTTCCACACTGCCGCGAAGGGTCTGACCCTCTTCGCTCGGCGTATTCAGGTGCTGTTTCAGGTTGACGTTGTCGCTCACGGGCGTTGTTCCACTCACTAAAGTCTCGGTCATCATCGTCATGCGGCCACCCCTTGTCCGTCCTCTGTCTCAAGGCTCTGTTCACGTTCGCTGAAGAAGCTGCGAACGTTGGCGCACTGCGCTTGCGTGTCTTCCAAACGGTTGAACTGGGCGCGAAACTCCTTGGCGCCCGGTAGCGTTGCCAGGTACCAACCAACGTGCTTGCGGGCGATACGTACGCCCATCACATCGCCGTAGAAGGCGTGCAACGCGGTCAGGTGCTCCAGCAGAATTCGTTCCACTTCGTCCAGCTGCGGCGCCGGCAGTTTTTCGCCGGTGCGCAGGTAATGCTCGATCTCGCGAAAGATCCATGGCCGCCCCTGGGCAGCCCGGCCAATCAGCAGACCGTCGGCCCCGGTGGCATCCAGCACCGCCCGGGCCTTTTCTGGCGAAGTGATATCGCCATTGGCAAAAACCGGGATCGACACCGCCTGCTTGATCGCCGCGATGGTGTCGTATTCGGCTTCACCGGTGTAGAGGTCGGCGCGTGTGCGTCCATGTACCGCCAGTGCCTGGATCCCGGCCTGCTCGGCGATCCTCGCCACAGTCAGGCCGTTCTTGTTGGCCCTGTCCCAGCCGGTACGGATCTTCAGCGTGACCGGCACGTCCACGGCGGCAACCACCGCGTGGAGGATTTCGCTGACCAGGGCTTCATCTTTCAATAAAGCAGAGCCTGCGGCCTTGTTGCAGACTTTTTTTGCCGGGCAGCCCATGTTGATGTCGATGATCTGTGCGCCGGCCTCGACATTGGCCCGGGCCGCTGCTGCGAGCATCTGCGCGTCACCACCGGCGATCTGTACCGAGCGTGGCTCGGGATCACCTTCGTGAATCATGCGCAGGCGCGACTTGCGGCTGTTCCACAGGCTCATGTCGCTGCTGACCATCTCCGACACCACCAGGCCTGCACCCATTCGCCGGCACAACTGACGAAAGGGCTGGTCCGTGACCCCGGCCATCGGCGCGAGGATCAGGGCGTTCTGCAGTGTGTATGGGCCGATGCGTACCGCCGACATAGGAGTTCCCTGTTGTGGGGCCGGATCATTAGAGTTCGAAAAAGGGTTGGCATGATACCCGCTCTCGGTGACCGGATAAAGATGGATTTGGATAAAATCTGAACAGTTGGCTTTAAGCCTCAAGCTGCAAGCTTCAAGCCGCAAGTAAAAACGGATCAGCGTATGGGGCTGCTTTTCCTTGTGGCTTGAAGCTTGCTGCTTGCCGCTCGCCTGTTATTCCGGGGACCGGAATGACAGGCTGTAGTTGACTGCCTTGGGGCCCGGGTCGAGGATGTCCAGGGCGATGTGGATCGGCGTCTGGCTGGGCATTTCGCCCTTGCCGGCCAACTCGCCGCTGAGGTACTCGGTGGGCTTGAAGCGGCGGCTGGCGATCAACTGGCCATTGAGGTCGGCAAAGCGCAGTTCCAGCAGCGGGAACGGCTGGGAGAAGGGCGCACGGTTGTAGATGATCGCGTCGACGATCAATGCACCGTTGAAGTCCGGGTGGCTGCGCACCACCAGGTTGCTGCTCTTGATCCGGGCAATGTCGACCCGCGACGGCACCTGGCAACCGACGGTCGGGCAGATCGTCTGGAACCATGGACGGTAACGGTCCTGGCGGGCCAGTTCGTCGAACTGGTACCAGATGTACTGGCCGGCCAGCGCCGCGGCAGCCAGCAGGATCAGCAAGATCCACAGCAGGCGCTTGCCCCAGTTGACCTTGGGTTTCTGCCAGCCGAGCTGAATCGGGTCGTCGACCAGGTCGAGCAGCGGCTCCTTGCGGTCAGCGCGGCGGCCGCTCGGGCCCAGGCCTGGTTCGCGGCGTTCGACCAGCTCAGGCTCGGGGCTGTCCAGGTCGTCGTCAGGCTCCCGGGCCGACAAACGTTCGCCGGGCAGTTCGTCATCATCGGCATGCAGCGGCTGCGCGGGTGGTGCCGGGGCATCGAGATCGTCGTCGAGTACATCCAGCGACAGCGAAGGCTCGGTGCGCTCGCCCGGTGCCGGCGCGAGGTCCAGGGCTTCCTGTTCGATCAGCGGTGGCTGTGGCTCGTCGAGCTCGGCAATGAGTTGTTCGCGCTCGGAGGCCGGGCTGCTGAACAGGCTGTCGGGCCAGTGCTGGTCGTCCTGCTCGGGGCTGTCGCGGTGCGCGCTGAGGCTGTCTTCGCGCGGGGCGGCGGCCTTGAACTCGGTCGTCGGCTGGATTTCGCGCTGTTCCAGGCGCGCCAGTTCCTGATCCAGATCGAGCTGGTCGAGGTCCAGTTCTGCGGCGCTCCACTCGTGCTGGCTGGGCGCTTGCGCGGGCTCCACCACAGGCTCGACCGGCGCCGGCTGCGCAGGCGGGTTCTGCGCCGCGCTTTGCTCCAGCAGTTGCCGGGCGGCGTTGAACACTTGCAGGCAGGCGCCGCAACGCACCACACCGCGGGCCACGCTCAGCTGATTGTGGCTGACGCGAAAGCTGGTCTGGCAATGCGGGCACTGGGTGACGAAACTGTCGGTCATGCGGCGGTCCGGGTTATGCAGAAGGTTATTCTAGGCGCACTTAGCGGCGGCGACCACTGATGCGTACCCAGCCATCGCGTACGGCGATCGGGTCGAGGTCGAAGTCCTTGGCGTAGGCCGCGGCGACTTCATCACCCTGTTCGGCGAGAATCCCCGACAGCGCCAGCAGGCCACCCGGACGTACCAGCCCGGACAGTTGCGGGGCCAGCGATACCAGCGGGCCGGCCAGAATGTTGGCAACCAGCACGTCGGCCTGCATGGCCGGCATGTGCTCGGGCAGGTACAGGGCGAATTTCTCGTCGGCGATGCCGTTGCGCCCGGCGTTGTCGCGCGAGGCTTCCAGGGCCTGCACGTCGATGTCGGTACCGACCGCTTCGCGGGCGCCCAGCAGCAACGCGGCAATGGCGAGGATGCCTGAACCGCAACCGAAATCGAGCACCTGAGTGCCGTTCAGGTCCTGGCCGTCGAGCCATTCCAGACACAAGGCGGTGGTTGGGTGGGTGCCGGTGCCGAAGGCCAGGCCCGGATCAAGCAGCAGGTTGACCGCCTCGGGCTCGGGCGCCGCATGCCAGCTTGGCACGATCCACAGGCGCTGGCCGAAACGCATCGGCTGGAAGTTGTCCATCCAGCTGCGTTCCCAGTCCTGGTCCTCGATGACTTCGGCCTGGTGCTCCGGCAGTTCGGCGCCGGTCAGCAACTGCAGGTGGGCGAACACCGCGCTGGCGTCGGTATCGGCTTCGAACAGTGCCAGCAGATGGGTATGCGACCACAGCGGGGTGGTGTTGAGGTCCGGTTCGAAGATCGGCTGATCTTCGGCATCCATGAAGGTGACCGAAACGGCGCCTACTTCGAGCAGGGCATCTTCATAGGTTTCGGCTTGTTCCGGGCTGATGGCCAGACGTACTTGCAGCCAAGGCATGGCGGGCACCTTTGGAAAAATCTACAGGGGCAGCCCGAGGCTGCGAGAAGCCCGCCAGTTTACTTGAGTACGAGGGGTTTGTGGGAACCCTGTGGGAGCCCCAAAAAAAGACCCCGGTCACGGGACCGGGGTCTCTTTTACATCACTGCCGAATCACTCCTGGTTAGCCAGTTTGTGTTCCAGATAGTGAATGTTGACGCCGCCTTTGCAGAAACCTTCATCACGCACCAGGTCGCGGTGCAGCGGGATGTTGGTCTTGATGCCGTCGACGACGATCTCGTCCAGGGCATTGCGCATGCGCGCCATGGCTTCGTCGCGGTCCTTGCCGTAGGTGATCAGCTTGCCGATCAGCGAGTCGTAGTTCGGGGGAACCGCGTAACCGCTGTACAGGTGCGAATCGACGCGAACGCCGTTGCCACCCGGGGCGTGGAAATGCTTGACCGTGCCTGGGCTCGGGATGAACTTCTTCGGGTCTTCGGCGTTGATCCGGCACTCCAGGGAGTGACCACGAATCACCACGTCATCCTGGGTGAACGACAGCTTGTTGCCAGCGGCGATGCTGAGCATCTCCTTGACGATGTCGATACCGGTGACCATCTCCGAAACCGGGTGCTCCACCTGAACACGGGTGTTCATTTCGATGAAGTAGAAACTGCCGTTTTCGTAGAGGAACTCGAAGGTGCCAGCGCCACGGTAGCCGATCTCGATGCAGGCATCGACACAGCGCTTGAAGACTTCCTGGCGGGCTTTCTCGTCGATACCTGGGGCCGGTGCTTCTTCCAGTACCTTCTGGTGGCGGCGCTGCAACGAGCAGTCGCGGTCACCCAGGTGCACGGCATTGCCCTGGCCGTCGGACAGGACCTGGACTTCCACGTGACGTGGGTTGGTCAGGAACTTCTCGAGGTAGACCATCGGGTTGCCGAACGCGGCGCCGGCTTCGGTGCGGGTCAGCTTGGCCGAGGCGATCAGGTCCTCTTCCTTGTGCACCACGCGCATGCCGCGACCACCACCGCCACCGGCGGCCTTGATGATCACCGGGTAGCCGACTTCACGGCCAATGCGCAGGGCTTCTTCTTCGTCTTCCGGCAGCGGGCCGTCGGAACCCGGTACGGTCGGAACGCCGGTTTTGATCATCGCGTCCTTGGCCGATACCTTGTCGCCCATCAGGCGAATGGTGTCGGCTTTCGGGCCGATGAAGGCAAAGCCGGAGTTCTCGACCTGCTCGGCGAAGTCGGCGTTTTCCGCGAGGAAACCGTAGCCTGGGTGAATGGCGGTAGCGCCGGTCACTTCGGCCGCGGCGATGATCGCCGGGATGTGCAGGTAGGACTGGCTGGCCGAAGCCGGACCGATGCAGACCGACTCGTCTGCCAGGCCCAGGTGCATCAGTTCGCGGTCAGCCGTGGAGTGTACGGCGACGGTCTTGATGCCCAGCTCTTTGCAGGCACGCAGGATCCGCAGGGCAATTTCCCCGCGGTTGGCAATCAGGACTTTTTCCAGCTTCGCAGACATCGTTGGCTCTCCGCGGTTCAAACGATGGTGAACAGCGGCTGGTCGAACTCAACCGGCTGACCGTCTTCTACCAGGATGGACTCGATCACACCGCTGGTTTCAGCTTCGATGTGGTTCATCATCTTCATGGCTTCGACGATGCACAGGGTGTCGCCTTTCTTCACGGTCTGGCCGACTTCAACGAAGGCTGGCGAGGCAGGCGAGGCTTTGCGGTAGAAGGTACCGACCATTGGCGAACGGGCAACGGTGCCGTTCAGTTTTGGTGCGGCGGCTTCGGCTGGAGCGGCGGCAGCGGCCGGGGCGGCGGCTGGTGCGGCAACAGGAGCGGCGACTGGAGCCGGAGCGTAGTACTGCTGGGCTGGAGTCTTGCTGTGGCGGCTGATCCGTACGGATTCTTCGCCTTCCTTGATCTCCAGCTCGTCGATGCCAGACTCTTCCAGCAGTTCGATCAGTTTCTTGACTTTACGGATATCCATTAATCATCAACTCCCAAGGTTCGGTCAGGGGCGTAAATATAAAAACGTGTTAGCAAACGTTTCTTGTGAGCCCCGGCCTTACAGGCCAGGTTCTCGTCATCAGGGCTTTGCGTTAGCAGCCAGGTGTTCCAGGGCAGACTCCAGGGCCAGGCGGTAGCCAGTGGCGCCCAGGCCGCAAATCACTCCTACGGCGACATCAGAGAAGTAGGAGTGATGGCGAAAAGGTTCGCGTTTGTGCACGTTGGACAGATGCACTTCGATGAATGGGATGCTCACCGCCAGCAACGCGTCACGTAATGCGACACTTGTATGTGTGAAAGCCGCCGGATTGATCAGAATGAAGTCCACGCCTTCGCTGCGCGCCGCGTGGATACGGTCGATCAATTCGTACTCGGCATTGCTTTGCAGGTACTGCAGGTGATGGCCGGCGGCGCGGGCGCGCTGCTCCAGGTCCTGGTTGATCTGGGCCAGGGTCACGGCGCCATAGACGCCCGGTTCGCGGGTGCCGAGCAGGTTCAGGTTGGGGCCGTGGAGCACCAGTAGCGTTGCCATCTGTGGTTCCTTTTTATCGTTAGGAAACTTTGCGCGGCGACTATGCCGTAAACCGGCGGGCACTGTCCAGTTGCCGGCAATAGCCAGCACGATGACCGATATTCACGCTAAATATGTGACTAATTTATTAATTTCGGTCATCGAAGCCGGCTTTTTAGCGGCCAGAGGAAGTTATAGACCCAGATCGGCGCGAATGCGCGTCAGATGCTCGGCGAATTCGCCGGCGTTTATCTCGCCAACTAGCCGATCGGCGCTGATTTCGCTGCCGTTCGCGGCAAAGAACAGCAGCGCAGGCGGGCCGAACAGTTGGTAGCGGTCGAGCAGGGCACGCTGCTCGGCATTGCTCTCGGTAATATCGAAGCGCAACAGCTTGTAATCCTTGAGCTGCGGCTGCACCGCCTGAGCATTGAGTACTTCGTGCTCGATCACTTTGCAGCTGATGCACCAGTCGGCATACCAGTCCAGCAGCACCGGCTGGCCGGCGGCCTTGGCTGCGGCCAGCGCGCTGTCCAGCGCCGCCGGGGTGGTGATGGTCTGCCAGTCGCTGGCGCTGCTGGCCTGGGAGGTTGCGCCGGTGCTGGCAATCCCAGCCTGAGGCAGCGGACGCAGCGGGTCGGTCTGCCCGCTCAAGGCACCGTACCAGCAGGCCAGGGCGTAGAACAGCAGAGCCAGGCCAAGCAGTTGTGCCAGGCGCTGGCGGGTGGTTTTCACGGTGAACTCCAGGGCGCCGAGGAACACCGCGGTACCGGCGGCCAGCAGGCCGACCAGCAACAGCGTAACCTGCCCCGGCAGCACGCGGCTGAGCAGGCCGATGGCCAGGCCCAGCAACAGTACGCCGATAGCGTTTTTCACCGTCACCAGCCACGGTCCGCTTTTTGGCAGCCAGGCAGCGCCGCCAGTGGCGATCAGCAGCAGCGGCGCACCCATGCCCAGGCCCAGGGCGAACAGTTTCAGCGCGCCGCCCAACGCGTCGCCACTGGCGCTGATATACAGCAGCGCGCCGGCCAGTGGCGCCGACACGCACGGCGATACCAGCAGGCTGGAGAACACCCCGAGGATCGCCGCACCGATCAGCGAACCGCCCTTGGTCTGGCCCACCAGGCGCTCCAGGCGGCTGCTGATGGCATGGGGCAGCTTGAGCTCGAACAGGCCGAACATGGCCAGGGCGAACAGCACGAAGAACAGCGAAAACGGCACCAGCACCCAGGCCGACTGCAGGCGCGCCTGCAGGTTGAGGCCGGCGCCGAACAGGCCCATCAGCGCGCCCAGCAGGGCGAAGCAGGCGGCCATTGGCAGTACATAGGCCAGCGACAGGGCAAACCCGCGCACGCCGCCGACCTGGCCGCGCAACACCACGCCGGAGAGGATCGGCAGCATCGGCAACACGCACGGCGTGAAGGTCAGGCCGACGCCGGCGAGGAAGAACAGCAGCAGGCTTTTCCAGTCCCAACCGGCTTTGTCGGCGGCGTCAGCGGCTGGCGTCGCACTGCCGGCGGCGCCATCGATGCTCAGTCGTGCGGTTTCCGGCGGGTAGCACAGGCCCTTGTCGGCGCAGCCCTGGTAGCCCACCAGCAGGGTGAAGGGGCGTTGTTCGTTGGCCGGGCGGGGGATCTCGATGTCGAGGATGCCGTGGTAGACCTCGACATCGCCGAAGAACTCGTCGTGCTTGGCTTCACCGGGCGGAATCTGCGCGGTACCCAGGGCGATGTCGGCAGGTTCGCTGCGGAACTGGAAACGGTGGCGGTACAGGTAGTAGCCGTCGGCGGCGACGAAGCGCAGCTTCAGGGTTTGTCCTTCATCCTGCACCAGGCTCAGCTTGAAGGCTTCATGCACCGGCAGAAAATCGGCGCTGTTGTTCAGCGACGCTGCGCCCAGGGTGGCGCTGGGGCGATTGTTGAGCAGGCCAGCGCCGACGGCGGGCAAGGCCAGGAGCAGAAACAGGAGGCAAAGCAGGCGGCGCATGGCGGTCTCGCAGGACAAAAGTGCCTGCATGATAACGGACTGAGCCGCTACGTGCAGTTGCGCGGCGCCTGCATCGCTGGCAAGGCCAGCTCCCACAGGTTCGGAGTACACACATCCCCTGTGGGAGCCGGCCTTGCCGGCGATGGTGGCGCCACCGTCTCGGATCAGAGTCGAAACGCCCGCACCGCCGTATTCAGCTCTCCCCCCAGCCTGAGCAACTGCTCACCCTGCTCACGGCCTTCACCAATACGCTGCAAGTTGTCTTCACCCAACCCATGAATCCGCTCGCTGTGATCGCGAATTTCGCTCACCGCGCCGCTTTGCTGGGCGGTGACATCGGCAATCCTTACCGCCGTGGCAGAGATGGTCTGGATCGCCGCGACAATTTCATCCAGCGCGCCATCCGCGGCCTGGGCCTGATCGGCGGTGATTTGCGCATGTTCGAGCTGGGCGCGCATGCCTTCAACCGATTCACGAGCAGCCTGCTGCAAGCGACCGATCAACGTCTGGATCTCACCGGTAGCGCCGGTAGTGCGTTGCGCCAGGGAGCGCACCTCTTCGGCGACCACGGCAAACCCACGACCCATTTCTCCGGCCCGCGCCGCCTCGATCGCGGCATTCAGGGCCAGCAGGTTGGTCTGTTCGGCAATCGAGCGGATCACCGTCAGCACGCCGCCGATGGTTGCCGACTCTTCGGCCAACTGTTCGATACTCTGCGCGTTGCCCTGCACCTCGTCGACCAGCGCCCGCAGCCCGGTCAGGCTCTGGCCGATCACTGCCTGGCCTTGCTCGACCGCCCGCCCGGCATCGTGGCTGGCGTCGGCAGCCTGACTGGCATCGCCGGCCACCTGGAGGATGGTCGCCTCCAGCTCGCCCAGGGCATCGCGGATCTGCGCGGTATCGCCGGCCTGGCGTTCGGCGCCATCGTGCAGGGCGCTGCTCATGCCGGCCAGGGCATGGCTGCTGCCGGCGACCTGCTCGGCGTTGTGGCGGATGGTGCCGACCAGCTCGACCAGATAAACACGCAGGCGGTTGAGCGAGTCCTGGATGTCATGCATTTCACGGTTGCTCCTGCCCAGGGCAATGGCCTGGCTGAAGTCGCCCTCAGCCCAGGACGACAGCGCCGGCGCCAGGTTGGTCAGCACCCGTGCCAGGCGTCGTTGCAGGGTGTCGATGAGCAGGGCGATCAGCAGAATCAGGCCGATCATCAGGCCCTGGATCACCCGCACTTCGCCCTGAATGGCGGCATGCTGACTGCGCACACTGGGTTCAAGCTCGGCGATGGCCTGCTGTACGGCGGCGATGCGCTCGAAGGTGCTGCTCGCCAGTGCGCTACGCTGCTGGATCTGCTCGCGGGTACGCTGCAGTTCGCCCGGGTAGCGTTTGATCAGGCTGTTGAGCTCGCGCTTGAGCGCCACACCGTTGTCTTCGGCCTCGGTGCTGGCCTGGGTTTCCAGGCCCATCAGGGCGGCAAAGTCATCGACGCTCGAGGCGTTGGCGGCGGTCACGCCCAGCAGCGGCAACTGATCGAGCAGTTGGGCCTGGGCGGCAATCTGCTGCAGTTCGCGCTCGACTTCGTCGGCCAGTTCGCTACGGCCGCTGCTGACCAGTTTGTCGCGGGCCAGGGACAGCCGCGACAGATGCAGGGAGGCATTGAACAGCGCCGGGGCGTAGCGCCCGGCGTCGGCACGGGTGCTGCTCTGGGCATAGTTGGCCAGTTGTTCGAGGCTGGCGCCCAGTTCGCGTTCGGCCTGGAGCAGCAGGGCCTGGGGATCGCCGGCCAGCTTGCCGGCGCCAAGCAGTTCGTTGGCGGTGAAGCGCTGCAGGTTGTCCAGGCTCGGGCGCAGGCGCGCCGAAAGGTCTGCCGGCAATTTTTCGAGTTCGCCCTGCAAGGCTGCGGTGGCCTGCAGCGCCGTGGCATGGCGCAGGGCGTCGCCGCTGCTCAGGTAGTCCTGGATATTGCGTGCCGCCTGGTTCTGGAATTGCTGCGACAGCGACAGGTAGCGCTCCATCAATAGATAGGGGCGCTCCAGGGCACGCTGCGACCACCACAGGGTCGCGCCCAGGGCGATGCACACGGTAACCAGCAACAGGGTATTGAAATTGGTGAGCAGCTTCAGGCGCATGTCCGGTGTCTACCAACGGCCGAATGGTAAGCGCCTGAAGTTATTGCGTTTTTATGACCAGGTTATGACGAAGCGGGCAGGTCGGTGAAAAAAACTGGCACATTGCCTTTATGCTTCAACCCGCTGTACGCAGTTGCGCCCGGCACCCTTGGCCCGGTACAGCGCCTCGTCGGCGGCGGTAGCCATGCTCAGGGCATCCAGGCCTTCGCTCAACTGCACAATCCCCGCGCTGAAGGTGCAGGACAGGTCGCGGGGCTGGGCCGGGTAGTGGATCTCGGCAAAGCGCCGACGGATTTCATCGAGCACCTTGTGCGCCGAGCCCAGGTCGGTGTTGGGCATGACGATGGCGAATTCTTCACCGCCATAACGGCCGATGAAGTCGGTTTTGCGCAGGCGCTGTTTAAGAAACAGCGCCAGGCTCTTGATTACCCGGTCGCCCATGGGGTGGCCGTGGCTGTCGTTGACCTTCTTGAAGTGGTCGATATCGAGCATGGCGAAGCTCAGCGGCTGTTCTTCGCGGCGCGCGCGAAAGCTGCAGTCTTCGAGCAGTTGCAGGATGTGGGTGTGGTTGTACAGCCCGGTGAGGCTGTCGCGAACCATGCGCGCCTTGAGATTGCGCGCACGGGCAGCGCGGTTGCGCACGGTGGTGATCAGGTGCCGCGAGCGGATCGGCTTGGTCAAAAAGTCATCGCCGCCTTCGCTCATGGCGTCGAGCTGTTTATCCAGGTCGTCCTCGGCCGACAGGTAGATGATCGGCACGCTGACATATCGGTCGTTGTGGCGGATCACCTTGGCCAGCTCCGTGCCGGTGCAGGCGGGCATGTACATGTCGAGGATGATCAGGTCGGGCTGGAAGTCGGCAAGCTCGGCCATGGTCTGGATCGGGTCGATCAGGGTGCGGGTGACGATCCCGGCGCTGTTGAGCAGGCGCTCGGTGTGCAGGGCCTGGGCCCGCGAGTCGTCGATGATCAGCACTTTGAAAGGCTCGTACTGGGTGACGCTGGTCAGCAGCTCGACTTTCTCCAGCAGGCTCGAGGCCTCCAGGGTGCCGGTGAGAAATTCCTGGCCGCCGGCGCGCACGGCGGCCAGGCGGGTCGGGGTATCGGTTTCGTGCAGGCTGAAAAACAGCAACGGCACCCGCTGTTCCAGGCCCTGCTGGGCCTGGGCGGCCAGTTGCAGGCCGACACCGGGGCCGGTGAAGTCGACGTCCATGACGATCGCCGAGGGCAGTCGCTCGCTCATGGTCGCCTGGAAGGCGGCGGCGCTGTACAAGGCCTGTACACCCAAGCCGAAGAATTCCAGCTGCTGGGCCAGGCGTTCGGCGCGGTCGTGGTCCTGGAGCATGATGTACACCGGCTTGCGCAGCGGCGGCAGCGGTACTTGCTCAAGCTGGTCGCCCTGGCGCAGGCCGGTGCGCGATAGGCGCTGCATCAGCCGGTTGAGTTCGCTGATCAGTTGGCTGCTCAGGCGCGCGCTGTTGGCCTCGACCGCCTCCAGGGCATGACCGATGGCTTCGGCCAGCTGGCTATGCTCGGGCTGCTCGAAGCGCTCGGCATAGCGTTGCAGGCGCAGGTTGGCTTCGCACAGCTCACCCAGGTCGCCAGTGGACCACTCGCTGCGCTGCAGGCGCTGCCAGATCTCTAGGATTTGCCGGGCCTGATGGATGACCCGCTGGGCAAAGTGTTGCTTGAGGCGCTCACGACTGGGGTCTTCTGGCTCGGTCATGTCCTGACTACTTATAAGGGTGAGGCTGAGGTCGAGTGATGGCTCTATGCTAGCACCACTTTCCCGGCAATCGAGTGCCTTGTATCAATTAACTGTACAAGTCCGTTTATTCATTTGCTGACCCAATAGTCGCTTATGCGAAGCGCCGTGCTTGATTTATAGTGCAGCGATACTTGCCGACCCCGGCAGGTGGCGCGCGGCACAAAATGCCCATCGCGCTGGCACGAAGCCCGGGGGTTGCGGTCGAACCCCTTGAACCGACGTGACTGAAAGGACAACGCCATGCTGGACTGGAAAAACCGTACAGGCAAAGCCGAGGCGCGTGAGCGGGTCGAACCGCGCACTGCCGCTACCCGCAGTTATTTCGGCGGGTTGCTGTTCAGCCGTGCCCTGGGCTCGCTGATCGGCCTGTACCTGCTGGTGTGCGTGGGCCTGGGCTGGTACTGGAGCGCCGAGCCCGACCTGTTCCCGGTGCAGCAGAACGCCCAGGCGGCTGCAGAAAAGACCGGCAAGCAGATGGTTGTCGGCTACACCACCATCGAAACCCTCAAGACCGTGGCCGGTACCCTGCTCAACAAGCCCGGTGGTTACATTTCCAACGACCGCTTCCCGCCAGGCCTGTGGATGGACAACATGCCCAGCTGGGAATACGGCGTGCTGGTCCAGGTGCGTGACCTGAGCCGCGCCCTGCGCAAGGACTTCGCCCGCTCGCAGTCGCAGTCCACCGAAGACGCCGATCTGGCCAAGGCCGAGCCGCGCTTCAACTTCGACAACAAGAGCTGGATCCTGCCGTCGAGCGAATCCGAGTTCCAGGAAGGCATCAACTCGCTGACCCGCTACCAGAACCGCCTGTCCTCGCCGGATCAGCAGGGCGCACTGTTCTACACCCGCGCCGACAACCTCAACAACTGGCTGGGTGACGTCGCCACTCGCCTGGGTTCGCTGTCGCAGCGGCTGTCGGCCAGCGTCGGCCGGGTCAAGCTCAACAGCACCCTGAAGACCGAATCGGTGCTGCCGGGCCAGGTGCCGCAGCTTGACGAAGAAGTGGTCGAGACCCCGTGGCTGCAGATCGACAACGTGTTCTACGAAGCCCGCGGCCAGGCCTGGGCGCTGTCGCACCTGCTGCGCGCCATCGAGGTCGACTTCGCCGATGTGCTGGCGAAGAAGAACGCCACGGTCAGCGTGCGCCAGATCATCCGTGAGCTGGAAGCCTCGCAGGAACCGCTGTGGAGCCCGATGGTGCTGAACGGTAGTGGCTTCGGCATGTGGGCCAACCACTCGCTGGTAATGGCTAACTACATCTCGCGGGCCAACGCTGCGGTAATCGACCTGCGTCAACTGCTGACCCAGGGCTGATCCGGTGTCGATCTCCAAGCAGGAGGCGGCGCACCGCGCTGCCTCCGACCTCGAGCTGATTGCCTGGGTGGACGAAGACGACCGCGTGCTCGGCGCCTTGCCTCGGGCTGAGTTGCGCGAGCGCGGGCTGATCGGGCGCGGCACCTACATCCTGTTGTTCAACTCCGCTGGAGAGCTGTGCGTGCACCGGCGCACCGAGAGCAAGGCAATCTACCCGGGTTACTGGGATGTCGCCGCCGGTGGCATGGTCCAGGCCGATGAAAGCTTTGCCGAGTCGGCGGCCCGCGAACTGGAAGAAGAGCTCGGGGTGGGTGGGGTCGAACTCACCGCCCACGAGTGCTTTTTCTTCGACCAGCCCGGCAACCGGCTCTGGTGTGCAGTGTTTTCGGCCGTCTGGGACGGGCCTTTGCGCCTGCAACCGGAGGAGGTCAGCGAGGCGCGCTTCATCCCCGTCGATCAGGCCCTGGCCGACAGCCGGCAACAGCCATATTGCCCCGATTCACTGGCCGCTTTGCAGCGCTACATCGACCGTCAAGCCTGACGTCGCGAATCACATGCAAAATGGCGCAGTTTTGTACTTAGCATTCGCGACATTTATCGTTACACTGCGCGGCCTTTTAAGGCTGCCGCACGCTTCATGCGGCAGTTGCGCTGCCCCTGCCAGAGTGGGGCTTCGCGGTCGGTACCCCGCCAGGGGCGTCGACCAGTTTTTATCCTCACCGTAGAGGATCAAAAGTGGCCAAGAAAGCCGCATCATTCGCCGCCCTGGGTGGCCTGGTGTTCTCCACTGATGCAGGCCGGCATTGCCCGGACTGCAGCAAACCCATAGATGCCTGCATCTGCAAACAGACGCTCATCCCCGAAGGCGATGGCATTGCTCGCGTGCGCCGCGAAAGCAAGGGCCGTGGCGGCAAGACGGTGACGACCATCAGCGGCGTGCCGCTGCCCCTGGAACAGCTAAAGGATCTGGCCAGCACGCTCAAGCGCCGCTGCGGAACCGGCGGCGCGTTGAAAGACGGGGTCATCGAAATCCAGGGCGATCATGTCGAGCTGTTACTGGCCGAGCTGATCAAACAGGGCTTCAAAGCGAAAAAGTCCGGCGGCTGAAGACTGCATCGCGATTTTTTGCAATTCGCTTTCTAAACTCGTTCCCGTAGGAAGGGTCTATCCCTGAACACGGATAATCGTCACTTTCAGGTTTTACACTGCGCCCGCCCCATGCCGGCCAGTGTTTTTCGACTTTCTATATAGGGGACTTCAATGTCCGTACGACGCACACGCAAAGACGATGGCAGCCAATGGACAGTTGCGGACAGCCGCAGTGTTTACGGCATTCGCCATTGGGGGGCCGGTTACTTCGCAATCAACGAGGCCGGGCGCGTCGAAGTCCGCCCGAACGGGCCAGAGAGTGCGCCGATCGACCTGTTCGAACAGGTCGACGAGCTGCGCAAGAGCGGCCTGTCGCTGCCATTGCTGGTACGTTTCCCGGACATCCTCCAGGACCGCGTGCGCCAGCTGACCGGCGCTTTTGACGCCAATATCGCGCGCCTGGAATACCAGAGCCAGTACACCGCGCTGTACCCGATCAAGGTCAACCAGCAAGAAGCGGTGGTGGAAAACATCATCGCCACCCAGAACGTCTCCATTGGCCTTGAAGCCGGCTCCAAGCCCGAGCTGCTGGCCGTGCTGGCGCTGGCGCCGAAAGGCGGCACCATCGTCTGCAACGGTTACAAGGACCGCGAGTTCATCCGCCTGGCATTGATGGGCCAGAAGCTGGGCCACAACGTCTTCATCGTCATCGAGAAAGAGTCGGAAGTGGCCCTGGTGATCGAAGAAGCCGCCGAGCTCAAGGTCAAGCCGCAGGTCGGCCTGCGCGTGCGCCTGTCGTCGCTGGCCTCGAGCAAGTGGGCCGATACCGGTGGCGAGAAGTCCAAGTTCGGTCTTTCGGCGGCGCAACTGATTTCGGTGGTGCAGCGCTTCCGCGATGCCGGCCTGGACCAGGGTATCCGCTTGCTGCACTTCCACATGGGCTCGCAGATCGCCAACCTGGCCGACTACCAGCACGGTTTCAAGGAAGCCATCCGTTACTACGGCGAGCTGCGCGCGCTGAACCTGCCGGTCGATCACATCGACGTCGGCGGCGGCCTGGGCGTTGACTACGACGGCACCCACTCGCGCAACGCCAGCTCGATCAACTACGACATGGATGACTACGCCGGTGTCGTGGTCGGCATGCTCAAGGAGTTCTGCGATGCCCAGGGCCTGCCGCATCCGCACATCTTCTCGGAAAGCGGCCGCTCGCTGACCGCACACCATGCCATGTTGGTGGTGCAGGTGACCGATGTCGAGAAGCACAACGACGAAGTGCCGCTGATCGAGAACAAGGAAAACCTGCCCGAGACCGTACAGTGGCTGGCCGACCTGCTGGGCCCGACCGATATCGAGATGGTCACCGAGACCTACTGGCGCGCCACTCACTACATGAGCGATGTCGCCGCCCAGTACGCCGACGGCAAGATCACCCTGGCCGAAAAAGCCCTGGCCGAGCAGTGCTACTTTGCCGTTTGCCGGCGCCTGCACAACTCGCTCAAGGCCCGTCAGCGTTCGCACCGCCAGGTGCTGGACGAGCTCAACGACAAGCTGGCCGACAAGTACATCTGCAACTTCTCGGTGTTCCAGAGCCTGCCGGACACCTGGGCGATCGGCCAGGTGCTGCCAATCCTGCCGCTGCATCGCCTGGATGAAGAGCCGCTGCGCCGCGCCGTGCTGCAGGACCTGACCTGCGACTCGGATGGCAAGATCAACCAGTACGTCGACGAGCAGAGCATCGAGACCAGCCTGCCGGTGCACGCGATCAACGAGGGTGAAGACTACCTGCTGGGTATCTTCCTGGTGGGTGCCTACCAGGAGATCCTGGGGGACATGCACAACCTGTTCGGTGATACCGACTCGGTGAACATCTACCAGAACCCGAACGGCAGCGTGTACCACGCCGGTATCGAGACCCACGACACCATCGAAGACATGTTGCGTTATGTGCACCTGTCGCCGGAGGAGTTGATGACTCATTACCGCGACAAGTGCGCCAGCGCCAAGATCACTGCCCGTGAGAAGACCCAGTTCCTCGACGCGCTGCGTCTGGGGCTGACCCGCTCGTCGTACCTGTCGAGCTGATCAGTGGTGCGGGTCGCGTGCAGTCGCTGGCTGCGCGTCGACCCCATCGCCGGCAAGTCCGGCTCCCACAGGTGCAGTGCCGCACTCTTGTGGGAGCTGGCCCTGCCAGCGATGGGCTGCGCAGCAGACCCAGAAACTACCGCACAAACCATCCATCCCGCCGCTGCAGCCGCCAGCCCATCACCCCCAGCGTCACCCCGCGCAAGGCCATGAACAGCAGAAACCCCAACCACAAGCCGTGGTTGCCCAGGTCGCGGGCGACATAGGCGACCGGCAGGGCGATGAGTACGCTGAGCAGCATGCCGTTGCGCATCTCCCGCGCCCGCGTGGCGCCGATGAACAAGCCATCAAGCAGATAGCTCCACACCGCAATCAACGGCAGCAGTGCCAGGTACGGCAGGTACTGGTAGGCGGTTTCGCGTACGTTGGCGATGTCGGTCTGCATGTTGATGAACAGATGCCCGCCCAACAGAAACAATACGGCAAAGCCGGAACTGGCCAGCAACGACCAGCCGCAGGCAACGGTGAGCGAGCGCCTTAATGCCTGGCGATCGCCGGCACCGATGGCGTGCCCGCACAGCGCCTCGACCGCATGGGCCAGACCATCGAGGGCATAGGCGGTGAGCAGCAGGCCATTGAGCAGCAGGGCGTTGGCCGCCACTGTCGCTTCACCCAGCCGCGTGCCTTGTACGGTGATCAGGAAGAACACCGCCTGCAGCGCCAGGCTGCGGATGAAGATGTCGCGGTTGACGCTGAGCAGCGGCCGCCAGCTCTGCCAGCGCGCCAGCAGCGCCCAGGCGATCTGCCCAGGGTAGGCGCGCAGGGCCGGCCGGGTCAGGGCCAGGCCGAGCAGGGCGGCGCTCCATTCGGCAATCACCGAGGCGCGGGCCGAACCGATCACGCCCCAGTCCAGGCCGAGCACGAACCACAGATTGAGGGCGATGTTGAGCAGGTTGGTAGTCAACAGGATCGCCAGCGGCGCCTTGGCGTTCTGGGTGCCGAGGAACCAGCCGACCAGGGCGAAGCTGGCCAGCGCCGCCGGCAGCCCGAGCAGGCGAGTCTGGAAGAAGTCGTGGGTCGATTGCTCCAGCGCCGCCGTCGGTTGCATCAATTGCAGGGCCAGGTGGCTGAACGGCAGGGCCAGCAAGCCCAGCAACAGGGAAAAAAGCAGCGCCAGCAGCAGGCCTTGCAGCAACACCTGGCGTAATGCCGCACCGTCGGCACGGCCCGCAGCCTGGGCGGCGAAACCGGTCGAACCCATGCGCAGAAAGCCCATGACCCAGGCCAGGAAGGTGTACAGGCTGGCGCCCACCGCCACCGCACCCAGTTGATGGGCATGGGGCAGGTGGCCGATTACGGCGCTGTCGACCAGGGCCACCAATGGTACGGAAATATTCGAAAGTATCATCGGCGCGGCCAGCGCCCAGACCTTGATATGGGTCGGGCGGTCGCGCCAGTCGGTCAGCAAACGGGACATGGAGGCTCCTGGCAAGCCGGCATTGTAGCCGCTGTGCTAGTAAATCGTGCGAAGGCCGTCTCACATCCGCTCGCCGTATCACCGTTGCGGCGCGGTTGATATATAGTGCACGCCTAAGATTCCGCTGCCCGAGAGTTACTACTCCCATGCTCAACAAAGGATTGTTGCTGGCCTGCGCGCTGGCCTTGCTCAGTGCCTGCGATTCGTCTGCCCCGGATAAACCGGCTTCGGCGCCGGCCACACCGCCAGCGCAGACGCAGGATCAACCCGCGGCGCCAGCCCCGGCCCCGGCAGCTGCCCCCGCAGCGCAGCCGGAAGCGGAAAAAACCGCTCCGGCCAAGGAAGATGCCTCAACCCTGGCCAAGCGTTATGCCGGCCGCGAGCTGAGCGTGGTGGATGTCTCGGAAGTGCAGGTCGATGGTGCCAGCGCGCTGTCCCTGACCTTTTCGATTCCCCTGGATGACCAGCAGAACTTCGCCGACAAGGTGCACCTGGTCGATACCGTCAAAGGCAAGGTCGACGGTGCCTGGGAGCTCTCCGCAAACAAGATGGAGTTGCGCCTGCGCCACCTGGAGCCGCAGCGCAAGCTGGTGCTGACCATCGACGCCGGCCTGCTCGCGGTCAACGGCAAGCGCCTGCCCGCCGAGTCGATCAGCCGCCTGGAAACCCGCGACATGCAATCGACCATCGGCTTCGCCAGCCGTGGCTCGCTGCTGCCGACCCGCCTGGCCGAAGGCCTGCCGGTGATCGCCTTGAACGTCAACAAGGTCGATGTCGAGTTCTTCCGCATCAAGTCGGACAAACTGTCGCCGTTCCTGGCCACCTGGGGCCGCAACAGCAGCTTGTACTACTACACGTCCAAAGAAATCCTGGACATGACCGATCTGGTCTACAGCGGCCGCTTCGACCTCAACCCGGCGAAGAACACCCGCGAGACCGTGCTGCTGCCGATTGCCGGGATCAAGCCGCTGCAAGAGCCAGGCGTGTACATGGCGGTGATGCGCGCCTCCGGTACCTACGACTACACACAACCGGCAACGCTGTTCACCCTCAGTGACATCGGCGTCTCGGCGCACCGTTACCAGAACCGCCTGGACGTCTTCACCCAGGGCCTGGAAGGCGGCAAGGCGCTAAGCGGCGTCGAACTGGAACTGCTCGACGGCGAAGGCCGCGTGCTGGCCCAGGCCAAGACCGACAGCGACGGCCACGCCCAGTTGCCGACGCCACCCAAGGCCGAAACCCTGCTGGCCCACCAGGGCGTGCACACCACCATGCTGCGCCTGAACAGCGCAGCCCTGGACCTGGCCGAATTCGACATCACCGGCCCCCAGGCCAACCCGCTGCAGTTCTTCGTGTTCGGCCCGCGCGACCTGTATCGCCCGGGTGAAACCGTGTTGCTCAACGGCCTGTTGCGTGACCAGGACGGCCGTCCGCTCAAGCCGCAACCGGTGACTGTGGAAGTACGCCGCCCGGATGAACAGATCAGCCGCAAGTTCGTCTGGGAGGCCGATGCCAATGGCTTCTATCAGTACCAGTTGCAACTGGCCGACGAAGCGCCGACCGGGCGCTGGCAGTTGCTGTTCGACCTCGGCGGCAAGAAGCAGGTGTTCGAGTTCCTTGTCGAAGACTTCCTGCCCGAGCGCCTGGCCCTGGAACTGAAGGGCAGCGACAAACCGCTGAGCCCGGATCAAACCGCGCAGATCAAGGTCAATGGCCGTTACCTGTACGGCGCCCCGGCGTCGGGCAATCGCCTCAGCGGCCAGGCCTATGTGCGCCCGTTGCGTGAAGCGGTGCCGGCACTGCCGGGCTACCAGTTCGGTTCGATCACCGAGGAGGAACTGAGCCAGGACCTGGAGCTGGACGAAGTCACCCTGGACAGCGCCGGCAAAACCACCCTGAACATCGAAAGCAAATGGTCCGAGGCCCGTTCGCCGCTGCAACTGACCGTGCAGGCCAGCCTGCAGGAGTCCGGTGGCCGGCCGATCACCCGGCGCCTGGAACAACCGATCTGGCCGGCCGGGCGCCTGCCTGGCTTGCGCGGTCTGTTCGAGGGGGAAGAGGCCGACGAAGGCCCGGTGGAATTCGAAGTGCTGGTGGCCGACCCTCAAGGCAACAAGCTGGCGGTCAACAACCTCAAGGTGCGCCTGGTCCGCGAGCGCCGGGACTACTACTGGAACTACTCGCAAAGCGACGGCTGGAGCTACAACTACAACGAGAAATTCCTGATCCAGAACGAAGAGACGGTCAACGTCAAGGCCGGCTCCACCGCGCGGGTGAACTTCCTGGTCGACTGGGGCCCGTACCGTGTCGAGGTCGAAGACCCGCAGACCGGCCTGGTGTCGAGCGCGCGCTTCTGGGCCGGCTACCGCGCCCAGGACAACGCCGATGGCGGCGCCGTGCGTCCGGACCAGGTCAAGCTGGCCCTGGACAAACCGTCGTATAGCGATGGCGCCACTGCCAACATCACTGTCACCCCGCCTGCCGCAGGCACCGGCTACCTGATGGTCGAGTCCAGCGAAGGTCCGCTGTGGTGGGAAGAAATCGACGTGCCGGCCGAAGGCAAGAGCTTCGCCGTCAAACTCGATCCGAAGTGGGCGCGCCACGACCTGTATGTCAGTGCCCTGGTGATCCGCCCGGGCGAGCGCAAGGTCAACGCCACACCGAAACGCGCCGTGGGTGTACTGCACCTGCCGCTCGATCGCCACGAGCGCAAGCTGGCGGTGACCCTCACTGCCCCGGAAAAAATGCGTCCCAAGCAGCCGCTGACCGTCAAGGTGCAAGCGCGCAACGCCGACGGCAGCGTGCCCAAGCAGGTGCATGTACTGCTGGCAGCGGTGGACGTGGGTATCCTCAACATCACCGAGTTCGAAACGCCTGACCCGTTCACCGGCATGTTCGGCCGCAAGGCCTATGGTGCTGACCAACTGGATATCTACGGCCAGTTGATCGAAGCCGGGCAGGGCCGTCTGGCCAGCCTGGCCTTCGGTGGTGACGCGGCCATGGCCAAGGGCGGCAAGCGCCCGAACACCACGGTGACCATCGTTGCCAAGCAAAGCGCCCCGGTGACCCTCAATGACAAGGGCGAGGGTGAAGCGACGGTCGATATCCCCGACTTCAACGGTGAGCTGCGGCTGATGGCCCAGGCTTGGACCGACGAGCGCTACGGCATGGCCGAAGGCAAGACCGTGGTCGCCGCGCCGTTGATTGCCGAGCTCTCGGCGCCGCGCTTCCTCGCCGGTGGCGACCGCACGACCCTGGCCCTGGACCTTTCCAACCTGTCGGGCAAGGCGCAGAACCTGACCGTGCGCCTGAGCACCGAAGGCCAGTTGAACCTGCTCGGCGCCGCTGAACAGACCCTGAGCCTCACCGAAGGCAAGCGCGTCACCCTGCTGGTGCCGGTGCAGGCCAGCGGTGGCCTGGGCCAGGGCAAGGTCAAGGTCGAGGTGCAGGGCCTGCAACTGCCGGGCGAGTCGGCCACAGCCTTCAGCCGCGACTGGACCCTGGGCATTCGCCCGGCCTACCCGGCGATGCTGCAGCACTATCGTGTTGCCCTCAAAGACCAACCCTGGACCCTGCCGGAAGCTGACCTGGCGCTGTTCGAACCGTCGGGCCTGGAAGCCTCACTGGCACTGTCGAGCCGCCCGCCGCTGAACCTGGCCGAGCAGATCCGCGCCCTCGAAGCCTACCCGTACGGCTGCCTGGAACAGACCACCAGTGGCCTGTATCCGTCGCTGTACGCCGATGCCGCGACGCTCAAGCGCCTGGGTATCAAGGGTGAGCCGGCCGACGTGCGCAAGCGCAAGATCGAGATGGGCGTCGAGCACCTGCTGGGCATGCAGCGCTACAACGGCAGCTTTGGCCTGTGGAGCTCTGATGACCAGGAAGAATTCTGGCTGACCGCCTACGTCACCGACTTCCTCCTGCGTGCCCGCGAGCAGGGTTACGCGGTACCGCCCGAGGCCCTGAAAAAGGCCAGCGAGCGACTGCTGCGTTACCTGCAGGAGCGCAACCTGATCGAGGTCAACTACAGCCAGAACGCCGAGCACAGCCGCTTCGCCGTGCAGTCTTATGCGGCCCTGGTGCTGGCGCGTACCCAGCAAGCGCCGCTGGGTGCCCTGCGCAGCCTGTTCGAGCGGCGCAGCGATGCGCGTTCCGGCCTGCCGTTGGTGCAGTTGGCCATCGCCCTCGACAAGATGGGCGACAAGCCGCGTGCGCAACAGGCACTGCAGGCCGGCCTGGCCGTCACCCGCAACGAGAACACCTGGCTGGGCGACTACGGCAGCCCAGTGCGTGACCAGGCGCTGATCCTGTCGCTGCTCACTGAGAACAACCTGGCCAGCGACAAGCTCGATGCACGGCTGTTCGAGCTCTCCGACCAGATGGCGGGTAACCGCTGGCTGTCGACCCAGGAGCGCAACGCACTGTTCCTTGCCGGTCGTGGCCTGCTGCGCAAGCCTGAAGGCAACTGGTCGGCACGCCTGGACAGCGCCGGTGAGGTGCGCGAATTCAACAACGAGCAATCGGGGATGAAACTCGAAGGCGCGCTGCTGGCCTCACCGCTGACCATCCAGAATGAAGGCAGCGAGACGCTGTTCCAGCAACTGACCCTGTCCGGTTATCCGCGCCAGGCCCCGGTTGCCCGCGGCAGTGGCATGACCATCCGCCGCGAGTTCCTTGGCATGAATGGCCAGGCCCTGGATATCAAAGCGCTCAAGAGCGGTGACCTGGTGCTGGTGCACCTGGCGGTAACCGCCAACACCCAGGTGCCGGACGCCCTGGTGGTCGACCTGCTGCCGGCGGGCCTGGAGCTGGAAAACCAGAACCTGGCGCAAAGCGCGGCAAGCCTCGAGAACGCCAGCAGTGCGGTGAAGGAATGGCGCGAGTCGATGCAGAACGCCGCTGTCGTGCATCAGGAGTTTCGTGATGACCGCTACGTGGCGGCGCTGAACATCGACCAATACGCCACCACCCACCTGCTGTACCTGGCCCGTGCGGTGACCCCGGGGACCTACAAGGTACCGCCACCGCAGGTCGAGTCGATGTACCGGCCGAACTACAACGCGGTGGGCGAGTCGCCTGCCGAACTGGTGGTCAAGGGCCGCCTGTAGGAGCGGGCTTGACCCGCGATAGGGCCACACTGGCCCTATCGTGGGACAGGTCGACTCCTCGCACCGCCGCTCCTGCTGCTCAGTGAATGATCCAGCTCAGCACCCACAAACCCAGCACCAGCCAGATGATGCCGAGTATGATCGAAGCGCGCATGAAGGCGCGGATCGCCGAGTACAGCAGCATCAGGCCGATGATCAGGGCGAGGATGCTGACCAGCGAAGTGTCCATGCCCAGGGTGCGTGACAGGCCCTCGATGAAATTGCCGCCGGCGTTGGCCAGCAGGTTGAACAACCCGCTCAGGCCGTCGACGATAAAACGGATCACCGCCCCCAGCGCCTGGCCGAGCCACTCGAAAAAACCTTCTACATGCATAGTTGCTTCCTGATGATCAATTCGGCGAATGCGCCGTTGCCAAGCCTTTGGCCATGCCTTGGCCGGGTCGGTTCCCTGCGTAGCTGTTACGCCAGGAGAGCCTGATGCACATCTTAGCGCGCCTGCGTGGCGCAATCAGAAAACCACTGGGCTTGCTGCTCGCCATCCCGTTGCTGCTGATTGGCCTGTTATGGCTCGCCGACCGCATCTGGCCGTTACCGATGCCGGCGGATGACCTCGCCCGTGTGGTGTTGGCCGAAGACGGCACGCCGCTGTGGCGCTTTGCCGATGCCGATGGTGTGTGGCGCTACCCGGTCAGTGCCGAGCAGGTTTCGCCCTATTACCTGGAGGCGTTGCTGACCTACGAGGACCGCTGGTTCTACCATCACCCCGGGGTCAACCCGCTGGCGCTGACGCGCGCGGCCTGGCAGAACCTGCGCGGTGGCCGGGTGTTGTCCGGTGGCAGCACCTTGTCGATGCAGGTGGCGCGTCTGCTCGATCCGCATTCGCGTACGCTGCCCGGCAAGTTGCGCCAGTTATGGCGTACCGCGCAACTGGAGTGGCACCTGTCGAAAGCGCAGATCCTCGAGATTTACCTCAACCGCGCGCCGTTCGGTGGCACCTTGCAGGGCGTCGCCGCGGCCAGTTGGGCGTATCTTGGCAAGTCGCCGATGCACCTGACGCCTTCGGAAGCAGCGTTGCTTGCGGTGTTGCCCCAGGCTCCCAGCCGCCTGCGTCCGGATCGTCACCCTGAACGCGCCCAGGCGGCGCGCGACAAGGTCCTGCAGCGCCTGGCCGAATATCAGGTATGGCCGCAGCAGCGGGTTGCCGAGGCCGCCGAGGAACCGCTGTTGCTGGCACCGCGTCAGGAGCCGGCGCTGGCGCCGCTGTTGGCGCGTCGCCTGAATCGCCCGCACAGCCCGCCGTTGATTCGCACCACCCTCGATGCCTCCTTGCAACGGCGCCTGGAAGACCTGCTGCTGGGTTGGCGCGCCCGGCTGCCGGAACGTACCTCGGCGGCGATCCTGGTGGTCGAGGCGCAGAACATGGCGGTGCGCGCTTACCTGGGTTCGGTTGATCTCAACGACGAGCGCCGCTTTGGCCATGTCGACATGATCAGCGCCCTGCGTTCACCTGGTTCGACCCTCAAACCGTTCCTCTACGGCATGGCCATGGACGACGGTCTGATCCATTCCGAATCCTTGCTTCAGGATGTCCCGCGACGTTACGGCGACTATCGGCCGGGCAACTTTTCCATGGGTTTCAGCGGGCCGGTGGCGGCCAGTTCCGCCCTGGCCCTGTCATTGAACCTGCCTGCGGTGCAACTGCTTGAGGCCTACGGGCCGAAACGCTTTGCCGCGCAGATGCGCAGTGGTGGTGTGCCGTTGATCCTGCCGCCGCTGGCCGAGCCGAACCTGTCGCTGATTCTTGGCGGTGCCGGTAGCCGCCTGGAGGATCTGGTCGGCGGTTATGCGGCGTTTTCCCGCGATGGCCTGAGCGCGCCGATCCGCTTGCAACCGGATGATCCATTGCTTGAGCGGCGTCTGCTCTCGCCGGGCAGTGCCTGGATCATCCGCCGTATTCTCAGCGGCCAGGCACGCCCGGATCGCGACCCTCATGCCGAACTGGTGCAGCGGCCGCAACTGGCCTGGAAGACCGGCACCAGCTATGGCTTTCGTGATGCCTGGTCGATCGGCGTGGGGCCGCGCTACCTGATTGGCATCTGGATCGGCCGCCCCGATGGCACGCCGGTGCCGGGGCAGTTCGGCCTGGCCTCGGCGGCGCCGTTGATGCTGCAGGTGCATGACGTGCTGAGTAACCGCGACAGCCAGCGCGGCATCACCACATCGGTGGCGGCGGTGCCAGCCAACGTGGGGGTGGCGGCGATCTGCTGGCCGCTGGGGCAACCCATGGCCCGCCAGGACCCCAACTGCCGCCGCCAGCGCTTCGCCTGGACCCTGGATGGCACCACGCCGCCGACCCTGCTGGCCCAGGACCAACCCTTGAGCGTCGGCTTGCGCGAGACCGTCTGGGTCAACGCCCAGGGCTTGCGCGTCGATGCCACGTGCGCCGGCGCCCAGGCGCGGGAAATCGCCCTGTGGCCGTCGCCACTGGAACCCTGGCTGCCACGGGTTGAACGCCGCGAGGCGCGCTTGCCCAAGGTCGATCCGCAGTGCCCACCGCAGGTGCCGCCCAGTGCGCCGCCGTTGTCCATCGTCGGTGTGCGTCAGGGCGATCAGTTGCGCCGTCCGGCCACCAGCAGCGAGCCGTTGCGATTCAAGGTCTCGGCCCTTGGCGGTAACGGTCGGCACTGGTGGTTCCTCAACGGCGCGCCGCTGGGCGAAACCAACGGTCAGGAAAACCTCACGGCGAGCTTCGATCAGGCCGGGCGCTTCGAGTTGAGCGCCCTGGATGAAAGCGGTGAAACCGCCCGGGTCGAGTTCCAGGTCAACGAGTGACAGCGCGGATTAGACGATGCCGGGGCCAGCACCTACGCTTGGATTGACGAGGCCGCCGCCCTGGCGGCCTTGTACTGTTCGGGATCATGGAGTGTCCGATGCGTGCGTTGGCTGTCGCGATTGTTGGGTTGTCCTGGACGAGCGTGGCCAGTAGCGAACCCCTGCCGCGCTTTCTCGACAGCCACGAAATCGAACGAAACCTGCCCGCCCCAAACTTGCCGGCCGATGCCTATCGGCCGAGTAACCCGGCGGTTCTGCTGCCCATCCCGGTCACCCAGGCCCAGCCGTTGCTGCGCGGCAGTCGGATCATCTTGCGCAAGGTGCGTTTCGAAGGCGGCAGCATCTATCCGTTGAGTGACCTGCGCGATAACTATCAGGGCCTGATCAACCGTGAAGTCAGCCTGGGCGAACTGATCGACGCCACCCAGCGGCTGACCCAGCGCTACCAGCAGGACGGCTACCTGCTGTCCCATGCTTATCTGCCCGCGCAGGACTTCGCCGATGGTCGGGTGCGGGTGGTCCTGGTCGAAGGCTACATCGACGATTTCGAGCTGCACGGCGACGTTGGCCCGGCGGCGGCCTATGTGGAAAAACTGGTGGGCAGGCTCAAAGCCGAGCGGCCGCTGACCCGCGCGACCTTCGAGCGCTATGTCGCCCTGATGAGTCGCCTGCCGGGCTTCAGCGTACAGGCGCGGTTGTCGCCGGCAGATGCCGGCAGTGGCACCAGCCAGCTGATCGTCGAGGCCACGCGTCGGCCTTTGAGCGGCACCCTGACCGTCACCGATGGCACCCGTGATGATCCCCAGGCGTTACTCGCCGTGAGCAGCAACGCGCAGACGGCGCTCGCTGAACAGTTCAGTTTCACGACCCTGGCGCCGCGTGGGGAGGATCACGAAAGCTATTTCCGCCTGGATTATTCCCAATACCTGGACGATCAGGGCAGCCAGCTGCACCTGTCGGCGTCGCGTTACGAAAGCGACCCCAGTGCCCAGGTGCTGCTCGGCGATGGCACCCAACTCAAGGCCCATCGCGAGAATGACCGTTTCTCGGCCGGCCTGAGCCAGGTGCTACTGGCCGCGCCCGGTGAATCGCTCAACGTTGCTGCGCGCTTTTACATGGTCAATGACGATGTCGTGTATCGCGCGGTCGGTGCGCCCCTGCGGCTCAGCAATCGCACCGACGTGCGCGCCCTGGGGTTTGAAGGTGAGTGGCGCAAGGCCGATGCCGGCCAGCTGCGGATTGTCAGTGGCGGTGCCTATCAGGGCCTCGATTACCTGGGGGCGAAAACCAACAGCGACTTTGACCTGGATTTCCTCCGCTTGCGCCTGTCCGGGTTGCAGAGCGACCGCTTGTTCGGCAACTGGCAGGGGGTGGCGTCGGCGGCCTTGTACTGGAGTGGTGACAGCCTGCCCGACAGCGAGCGGGTGGTGTTCGGCGGGCAGAGCTTCGCCCGTGGTTACCCCGCCGACCAGGCCTTGGGCGACAAAGGCTGGGGCCTGGCGTATGAGGTGAACTACAGCTTCAACGGGGATGGTCGCTGGGTGAGGCTGCTGCAACCTTACGGCGTGCTGGATACCGCGCGCACCTGGTTCAATGAAGTGGACCTGCGCGATGCGCACCTGTCATCAGTGGCAGTGGGGCTGCGCATCGGTGATGGGCGTTTCTACAACATGGCGCTGGAACTGGCCAAGCCGCTGTCGGACGTCGCCCTCGACAGCTTTGACCGGGAACCGCGGGTGAGTTTGAGTTTCAGTTTTCAGCTGTAGGCCGTTCCTACTTTGTGGGAGCGGGCTTGACCCGCGATGCTTCTACTGCACCAGTTGCATCCGCGGCTTGGGGAACAGGTTGTCCAGAGTTTCCAGCAGGCGGGTGTGGTAGATCGGCTTGCGGAACAGGTCCAGCACCTGCAGGCGCAACAGGTCGCTGACGTCGTCCATGTCGGCATGCCCGGAGGTGACGATCACCGGCAGGTGCTGGCGCGCGGTGTGTTCGCGCAAGCGCTTGATCAGTGATATGCCGCTTTCCTCGGGCATGCGCAGGTCGGTGATGACCAGGGCCACGTCCGGGTGGCGGGTGAGCTGTTGCAGGGCGAGTTTGACCGAGGTAGCCGTGTGACAGCAAAACCCCTCACCCTCCAGCAATTCGGCAAGCTCCAGCAAGGCGTCCTCTTCGTCATCCACCAGGAGCAACTGTTGACGGGGGGAAGAGGTAGGCATAAGGCAGTCCTGTGATGGAGGCGTTGTTCAGTACGTTAGCGTGAACCCATGAATCCATTCGTCAATTGCTACCACCGCTGCTCGAAGCTGGTGGGGCTTTTAGCGCATTTTCAACCTTGGTCATGACTCCAGTGACATTGGTGGAAATAGGCGTAATGAACGCCGTCAACGCTACCGCGACCATTGCCGCGATAATCGCGTACTCAATGCCGGAGGCGCCATCCTTGCGGTAGAAGAATTCTTTGCAGCTTTTGAGGACACGGGAAAGAGGCATGGCATTTCTCCTTGCGCCGCAGGCGCAGGTGGCAGGGGTATTGGATGATTCCCCTTTGCCATCACAGCATCGTCAACGGGTCATACTTCGGCAAATGTAAGAAGGGATTAATACTAAAGTTATAACCAGATGTCGGCGCCAATAAGCTGTTGTTTTATGGTGCTGCCGGTTTTGCGACGGAAAAAAATCTGACGGGTAATGGCATTTTGTCCTAGCTACGCTACCGTCAAATAGCGAAATAGTTGTTTCCGACTGCAGTGCTGTGGGCCATTTCACATAAAGGGCCGAAAGAACGCTGAGGGGAAGGAGGACCGGCATGAGCAGTCGCATTACCATCATCCTCGCAGGCTTTTTTCTGCTCGGTGCGTTGCTGGCCGGTTACTGGGGCATGGCCCTTAGCCGCTCACCCAGTGAACCGCTTGCCGCCCCTGTACCGACGCCCGTTGAGCAAGTGGCACAAGACGCCGCTGACGAACTGCGCAAGCCGGTGGTGGTGTTGCGTCGCGATGTTGCCGCGTATGTGCCGCTGACGGCAGACGACCTAGTGGTAGAACGCTTGCAGGTGGCGCCGCCCGGCAGTTTCCAGACCCCTGAGCAAGTGCTCGGGCGCAGCAGTTGGCGCGCGTTGAGTGCTGGAACCTGGCTGGAGCAGGGCAGCTTTGACGCCGGTGGTCCGCTGGCACGGATGATCCACCCCCATGAGCGCGCGCTGGCGGTAGCTGTGGATGAGGTGGTGGGTGTCGCCGGGCAGTTGAGTCCGGGCGACTATGTCGATGTCTTGCTGTTTCTGCGCGAAGAGACCCGCAACCCGCAAGCGTCGGCTCAGGTGATACTGCCTGCACTGCGTCTGCTCAGTGTCGGCGAACAGTTGGGCCTGACCAATGACGGCAAGCCCGCGCAGCCGCCAGTGAATGAAAAGAGCCAGCCGCAGCAACCGTCACATGTTGCGCGCACGGTAGTGCTTGCCGTTCCCGAGGCACTGGCCAGCCGCTTGTTGCTTGCCGCCCAGGCCGGCAGTTTGCGCCTGGCCGTACGCAGCGCCGAAGAGAAGCGCCTGGCCCGCTACTGGGCGGACCCCAAAGCCGGCGGCAAGGAAGTCGATAGCGCCAATCGCAAACTCTATCGCTTCAGTCAGCTTGCCCAGGCACCAGCCGCCCAGCCGGTGGCCAGCGTCGCGCCGTCGCGCGGCATAGAAATCATCCGCGGAAATCAAGCCAGACAGCCCACTCCCTGACCAAGCAAGGATGCCCTTCAATGAGCAGTCGTTCCGAGCGGGTAATCAAGCAGATGCTCTGTGCCTTGCCGTGCACTGCGCCGCAGGTGCCAATGGCGCACGACCCGATCCGGGGCCGGCTGGTGTTCCTCGAAAACAGCGATTTCGAACGTCGCAGCGGGTTATCCCTATGAGTGAAAACCTGAGCCAGACCTTCCTCGCCATTACCCGCAACGATGGCGACTTGCAGTGGTTGCAAGGTGCGCTGGCGCCCTTGGGGCAAGTGGTGGGCGCCGGCAGCGGCAGCCTTGACGAGTTGCTGGCGCTGGTCGATGTCACCTTTGCCAGTTTGGTGTTCGTGGGGCTGGATCGTGAGCAGGTGGTCAATCAGTGCGCACTGATCGAGGGGGTGCTGGAAGCCAAACCGATGCTGGCAATCGTCGCCCTGGGCGATGGCATGGACAACCAGTTGGTGCTCAATGCCATGCGTGCCGGGGCGCGGGACTTTGTCGCCTATGGCTCGCGCTCCAGTGAGGTCGCAGGGTTGGTGCGGCGCTTGAGCAAACGCCTGCCGCCAGTAACCAGCAACCCCAGCCTTGGGGGGCTGACGGTACTCTATGGCGCCCAGTGCACCGCAGATGGCGCCTTGCTGACCACCCATATGGCGCGGGTGGTGCAAACCAGCGGCCAGCAAACGTTGCTGCTGGACCTTGGCGTGCCTCGTGGTGACAGCCTGGCATTGCTCGGCCTGGAAGCCTCGTTTCATTTCGGCGATGCCCTGCGCCACCTGCGCCGGCTCGACAATACCCTGATCGACAGCGCCTTCACGCGTGAAAGCTCGGGCCTGCGCCTGCTGGCCTACGCCGAGACCGACGAACCGCTGGAGCGCACCAGCGCGGCGGAGCTGTACATGCTGCTCAGCGCCTTGCGCCAGCATTTCCAGCACATCGTCGTGAACCTGACCGGGCAGGCTGACAGCGAAGCCCTGCGCACCTTCGTCAGCCATTGCGACAAGCTGATCTGGTACACCGACCAGAACGTCCTCGATTGCCGGCGCAACCTGGAGGTACTGACCCAATGGCGCGAGAAGGGCATGAAGCTCGAACACGCCAGCCTGCTGGTCGACCGCTACCTGCGCGGCGTCGCACCGGACTCCGAAGCCCTGGGCAAGCGCTATGGCTTGCCGGTTCTGCGGGTCTTGCCCTACAGCCCAGAGGTGCGCCTGAATGCCAAGAACCAGGGCCTGACCTTGTTCGAACTGGCGCCGCGCGAGCAGCTCACCCAACATTTGAAAGCGCTCGGTGAACGGCTGGCGCGCCGCTCCGAGGGCAACCCTGTGGTCAGCGCCAACTGGCTCAATCGGTTATGGGGGCATAAATGAGCGGTTACGAACTGTTCGGCGGCCCGCGGCACAATCTGGGGGCCGACCCGCAAGGGCTCAAGCGTGCCTTGCATCGTTACATCATCGACGCCATCGAGGACAGCGGGCGCAACCTGCTCGAAGGCTCGCGCCCGGCCCTGGCGCAATTCGTGGTGGAGCAGGTCGGCGACTATATCGCCCGATTGCACCTGGCCCTGTCGCGCTACGAGATGGAACGCCTGGCCGAGGAAATCGTCGACGAACTGACCGGCTTCGGTCCGCTTGAAGTGCTGTTGCGCGATGCCAGCGTCACCGAAATCCTGGTCAACGGCCCGCACCGGGTGTTCATCGAGCGGGCCGGCCTGTTGCAGCAGACGGATCTGCGCTTTATCGATGCCCACCATGTCGAGCGGGTCATGCAACGGATTCTCGCGCCCTTGGGCAGGCGCCTGGATGAATCGTCACCCATGGTCGATGCGCGCATGCCCGACGGCAGCCGGGTCAATGCGATCATTCCGCCGGTGGCGCTGGACGGCCCGTGCCTGTCGATCCGCAAGTTTCGCAAGGACATGCTCAAGAGCGCCGACCTGCTGGCCACCCGGACCATCGACCAGGGCATTCTCGACTTCATCCAGTTGGCGGTGGCACGGCGCTGCAACATCCTGGTCAGTGGCGGCACCGGCACCGGCAAGACCACCATGCTGAATATCCTCAGCCAGTTGATTACGCCCCGCGAGCGCCTGGTGACCATCGAAGACGTGGCCGAGCTGCAGCTCGATCACCCTCACGTGGTGCGCCTGGAAACCCGTCCGCCGAATGCCGAGGGGCATGGCGAGATCAAGGCCAGCGAGCTGATCCGCAACGCCTTGAGGATGCGCCCCGACCGCATTCTGCTCGGCGAGATCCGTGGCGTCGAAGTGCTCGATGTGCTCACCGCGATGAACACCGGTCACGACGGCTCAATGAGTACCGTACATGCCAACACCGCCCAGGACGCCTTGCTGCGTCTGGAAACCCTGGTCGGCCTGACCGGCCGCCAAGTGGCCGAGAAAACCCTGCGGCAGATGATCTGCGCCGCACTGGATGTGGTCATTCAATTGACCCGTCTGGCCGATGGCCGCCGCTGTGTCAGCGAGGTGTTGGAGGTAGTCGGGGTGCGCGATGATGTGTACGTCACCAATACCCTGTTCCGTCTCGATCGGCACAACGGCGAGGGTTTCTTGCGGGAGGCGCCGAACCCTGCCGGCGACAAGCTGCGCCGCGACTATTCGGAACTGCAGCCGTGATTGCCGCAGTACTTGGCTTGATCTGCCTGGCCTTGCTGGGGGTATCGGTGCGCTTGTTCTACAGCGGCATGCGCAAGTCGGGTGAGGAGCGGATCCTGCAGCGTCTTGGCCAGGTTCAGGAGTCCTCGGCGCTGACGCCCAGTCGCCGCGACTGGCTGGACCGCCTGTTGCAGCGTGCCGGTATCGAGCGGCGCAATGACCGGCTGCTGATATGGCTGGCGATCGGCCTGCTGACAGCGCTGCTGTGTGGCCGGATCCTGGGGTGGGCTGCAGGCGTCGGGCTGGTGCTGCTTGCGCCGTTGCTGATCTGGTTGTACCTGGGCTGGCGCTATCGTCGACGGGTGCAGCGGATGATCGAACAGTTGCCGGTGTTGCTCGATCACAGTGTGCGCAGCCTCAAGGCCGGGCGAACCTTGAACGATGCCGTGCTGGGGGCCATCGATGCATCGCGTGATCCTTTGCATGGCGCTCTGCAGCGGGTGCGGCGCAATGTGCAGATGGGCGTCAGCCTGGACGATGCCATGAGCGACCTGGCCGAACTGTATGAACAGGATGAGCTGCGCCTGTTCGCGTTGGGCCTGCGTATCAATCATCGCTACGGCGGCAACGCCAGCGAGCTGCTGGAGAACCTGATCAAGCTGATTCGCGAGCGCGAGCAGGGTAGCCGTCAACTGCGCGCCATGACCGGTGAAACCCGCATGACTGCGACTGTCCTGGGCCTGTTGCCGGTGGGTATGGCCGGCTATTTCCTGATCAGCAACCCCAACTATTTGCTGGCTATGTGGCAGGACGGCAACGGTCAGTTCCTGCTGCTCGGCGCGTTTATCCTGCAAGTGGTGGGCTGCCTGATGTTGTGGCGCATGTTACGGAGTATCTGAAATGGCCTGGTTGCTCTGTGCCCTGATGTTCTTCGCCGCATTTGTCTTGCTGGCAGGCCAGTTGCTGCACCAGCGTCGTCGCCAGCGCCTGGTTGCTCGGCGTCTGCAGGGCCAGCTTGGCAGTGAGAACCGCTTGGGCAACTGGCTGCAACAGATCGGTAGCAGCCGGCTGGGCCAGCGTTCGCTGAATCTGGATAGCGAGACCCGTCTGCTGCTTGACCGCATGGGCTGGCGGCGGAGTCGGCAACGGGCGCTGTTTGCCGCTTGCCAGGTTGGCGTGCCGTTCCTCGCCCTGGGGTTGGGTGTAGCGCTGCAGGAGAGTCTGTACCGCGATAGCCAGTTACCGTGGCTGGTGGTGCCGTTTTGCGCCATGGGCGTGGGCTATCTGCTGCCCAAACGCCTGCTGGCGCGGGCCGCTGTGCGTCGCCAGCAACAGGTCGCCGGCGAAGTTTCGACCTTCATACCCTTGCTGAGGATTCTCTTCGAGTCGGGCCTGGCGGTGGAGCAAACCTTGCGTGTCCTGAGTCAGGAGTCGCGACAACTGTTGCCAGTGTTGAGCGAGGAGTTGCGGGCGATTCTGCTGCGGGTCGACTCCGGTTTGGCCTTGGCTGCGGAGCTTGAGAAAACCGCGCAGTTGCTCAGCGTCGACGAGTTCAGCGACACCTGCGTGATTCTCCAGCAATTGCTGACCCAGGGCGGTGGCGCAATGAAGTCGCTGTTGGCGCTCAAGCAACTGCTCGATGACCGTCGGCTGACACGCATGCAGGAACGGATTTCGAAGATGTCCGGGAAGATGTCGATGGTGATGATGGTGTTTCTGTTTCCGGCCTTGCTGATCGTGTTGGCCGGTCCCGGCCTTAGCGCCTTGGGCAGGGCATTGGGTTCATGAGCGGGAGCAAGGCACGAAGGCAGCGACGACAACCTCCTGGCGCAGGTCAACCTGGTGAGCCGCCTGCGTCTGACACCGGCGCTGCACTCAGTGCGCCGTGACACGTTGATGAAGGGGCGAGGTGCTGGGAGACAGCGCCAGCGCGAGTTGGGTGCGGTTGTGCATGTGGGTCAGGCGCAGCACCTGGGACACGTAGAGCTTGACGGTATTTTCGGTGATGCCCAGCTCGCAGGCGATCTGGTAGTTGGTCTTGCCCTTGCTGACCAGCCGCGCCACATCCAGCTGGCGCGGTGACAGCTTGTTGAACAGGGTTGGCAGGTTGTCGGGTTCCACTTCGGGGTCGACGTCGGTGGCGCGGCGGTGGGCGCCGAGCCCGCGGGCCTTGTCCAGGTCCTGGTAGAGGTCGTCGATCGAGTCGGCCAAAAACTGCAGCTTCTGGTTCAGGTCACCCAGGTGCTGGTAGCTTCTGCGTCGTTCCAGCACGGCAGCCTCCTGGCGTTGCACGCCTTCGAGCAGCTCGCTGAGGTCGACCGGTTTCTGGTAGTAATCGGCAAAGCCTTCGCGCAGCGCCTTGATCACGTCCTGCTTGTTGGCGCGGCCGGTGAGCATGATCGCTTCGAACAGCCGCTGCGGCCCGGCAATGGCCTTGAGCGCACGCATCAGTTCCAGGCCATCGTAGTCGGGCATATGCAGATCACACACCACCAGCGCGATCTCCTGATCGGCACTGAACTGTTCGATGGCCTGGGTACTGGAGTGGCAGGGCACGCAATGGTATCCACTGCTCTGGAGAAATTCGCACAACTCTTCGACGATCAGTGGCAGGTCGTCCACCACCAGCACCTTTAATTCACTGACTGATTTGTTCACATGCAACTCCCTGCTGTTCGCCTCTATGTTCCCTCAACCAGGCTGAGCCTGGATCCATCCGGCACACACTAGAAAGTAGTCGCACTTTTGGGCTATGTACAAGGTGGGCGCATCCATTTGCACGCAGCATTCGACTAATGGATCCATACCGCAGCCAGTAAAAAACCGACCAGCAGGAACGGCGCGAAAGGCTGTTTTTTTGACGACTCTTCGCTCAGTTGCTTCAGGCGGTTCTTAACCTTCTGACTTAAAAGGGACCACAGCCAGCGACGGCCAAGCAGCCAGGCAACGACGGCTACACCGGCACCGATAAACGTGCCCAGCAGGTGCATGCGATCGGTGGCCAGGGCCAGGGCACCGAGCAATTTCACGTCGCCGGCGCCCAGGCGGCCGAGCATGTAGCCGGGGAGGGTCAGGAGCATGACGATGGCCAGCGCCCAGCCACCTTCACTGGCATCGGCGCCGATCCAGGTGTGCCCGGTAACGAACAGGTAGATCAGCGCACACGCCGCGGCGCCGAGGGTCAGGGTATTGGCGATCTGACGTTCGCGCAGATCTTGTTCAGAGCACAAGGCAAGCCACAGCAGCAGAACAATGCTTTGCATTGGCGAAAGGCCATCCCTTTGTGGTGAATGATTCTATGCTGTCTTTCAGGTGTCACTGTCAGGGTAGACGCGATCATGCAAGCAAGCCTGTGCAAGCGGCAAAAAGGTGCGGCAGCCCTCGAGTTCGTCGCGGTATTCGTGATCTTTTTCGCGGCCTTCTATGGGGTGGTCAGCTACGGCTTGCCAATGTTGATGTTGCAATCGTTCAACCAGGCCAGCAGCGAAGCGGTGCGCCGTTGCGTGGCGCTGGACCCCGCCAGCGCGACCCACAGCGCTGACGTCAACACGCTGGCCAAGCGCGTGCTCGGTGAGCAACTGGCGTGGATGCCGGCGTCGTTGAATTTCCAGGTGAACAGCGATGCCAGTGTCACGCTCACCTCCGGCAAGCTGCTGACAGTGAAGATCGATTACGCCAAAGCCAAGCTGACCTCGGTGTTGCCGGTGCTGGACCTGCCGGGGATCGGTGAAGTACCGCGCTTGCCCGCCAGCCTCAAGGCCGAAGCGAGCCTGCAGCTGTGAGTGGCGGGCATAGCCTGTTCGAGCGCTGGCGCGGGCGCGCCGCGCCAGCCGAGGAGCCAGTGCCGCAACCGGCCGATGTGCCTGCCGTGGGCCTGCAACTCTGGTTGGATGGTTCCGCCCGCGTGCTACGCCTGGCAGGCCCGCTGCGCTCGGTGCTGGCGTTGCCGACCCAGGCCGGCGTGCGTCTGCACGACTACGTGCAGCCCTACAGCCTGCTGGTGCTCGAAGGCGAGCCGCCAGACTGGCAGGGCCAACCACTGGAACTGGATTTCAAGGCGGCTGGCGGGCGTACCTTGCACACCCGCGGCTGGTTGCTGGCGCAAAGCGGTGGCTGGTTGCTGCAACTGTTCGACATCGGCGACTTGTTGCAGCACCGCCAGCAAGCCCTGGCTGCCGAGCGCCAGCAGCACCTGACCGCGCACCTGGCCTGCGCCTTGCGCGCCTGCACTATCGAGCGCCTGCAGGTGGTGGCCGAAGAGCAGCTCAACTGGCTGGTACGGCACTGGCGGGCCAGGGGCGCGCGGGTGCTGGTGCAAACGGATCAGGGCTGGCAAACCTACGCTTGCAGTGGCGACGCGTTGCACTGGCCGCGTGATGAACAGCTTGCGCCTGTGCTGGATCGTCAACTGCCCGCCAGTATGATCAGCAGCGCCACTGAGCCTGGCCTGCAGGACTTGCTGCCGGGGCTGTCGACCTATCTGCTGGCCTATGCGCAAGGGCAGGTCAATCAGGCTTGGCTGATCTGTGTCGAGCCGCAAGAGGTCCTGCAAGCGCTGGATGCATTACTGGTTGCCGCTGCTTTTGTCGAGCCGCTACTCGGTCGTCTGGCTGCGCATCAACTGGATCAGCAAAGCGAGCGCCTGGACAGCCTGCAGCTGCAACTGGGGGCTGGCTGGTGGCAGTGGCGTCTGGATGAGCCGCAGTTGCACCTGGACCCGGCGCTGGCCGAGAGCCTGGGCATTCCGCCAGCGCTGACGGTCAATCAATGGCTGAGCCGCGTGCACCCGGCAGACCGGGAAGCGACTCAGCTGGCCTTTGGCGACCTGCAACGCCAGGGCTGCGCCGTGCAACTGAACCTGCGCCTGCTCGACCACAACGCCCAGGCGCAGCCGCGCTGGTACCGGGTGTGCGGCCAGGTGCACGGCAGCGGCGGTAACCGGCGGGTGCAGGGCTTCATGCTCGACATCAGCGATATCAAGACGCAGCAGCTGCAGGCCAGCGCTGCCCAGGCGCGCCTGGAAAACCTGATCGCCAGTTCACCGGCGGTCATCTACGTCCAGCGTTACCACGAGGGGGCGTTGCTGTCGGAATTCTTCAGTGCCAGCCTGGAGCCGCTGCTCGGTTGGCAGCCCCGGGCGGACGAGCCTCTGCAACCTGGCCAGTGGTTGCATCCCGACGATCAGCCACTGTGGCTGGAGCGTACCCGCATTCTGTTACGCGAAGGCTCTAGTCGCAGTCGCTATCGCCTGCGTGACCATCAAGGGGGCTATCACTGGGTACTCGATGAAGCGCGTCTGCTGCGTGATGACCTGGGCCTGCCGGTCGAGGTGGTGGGCATCTGGCTGGATGTCAGCGAGGCGACCGCCGCTGCGGAAAAAGTGCGTCAGAGCGAGGAACGCTATCGGGTGCTGGTCGAGGACTCCCCGGCGATGATCTGTCGCTACCGGCCCGACCTGAGCCTGGTGTTCGGCAACCAGCCGCTGGCCGATTACCTGGAGTGTTCACCCGCGCAACTGGCTGGCTTGAACCTTGGCCAATGGCTGTCCGAGGCGCAGCGCCAGGCCTTTGTCGAGCGCCTGGCCGGGCTGACGCCAGAGCAACCGGTCAGCAACGCAGAGATTTGCCTGCAATTACCGGGGCGCGAGCATGCCTGGTGGGTGTGGTCCGATCGCGGGTTGTTCGACGAGCATGGCCAGTTACAGGAAATCCAGGCGGTGGGCCGCGACAACACACAAGTCAGGCGCACCCAGCAGCAACTGCTGCAAAGCGCGAAAATGGCCACCCTCGGTGAAATGGCCACCGGCCTTGCCCACGAGATCAACCAACCGCTCAACGTGATGCGCATGGCCGTGGTCAATGCGCTCAAGCGCCTGGAAAGCGGCGAGGTCCAGGTCGACTACCTGCAAGACAAGCTCAAACGCATCGATGCCCAGGTGCTGCGCGCCTCGAAGGTGGTCGACCATATGCGCGTGTTCGGTCGGCGCTCGGAAGTCGAACAGCAACTGTTCGCGCCCTGGCAGGCCGTTGAGGGGGCGTTGTCGTTGCTGGCTGACGGCTTGCGCGGCAAGGGTGTGGAACTGCGCGTGCAGCCTCCTGAGCACGACGCGCAGGTCACTGGCCATCAGGATCAGTTGGAGCAGGTGCTGATCAACCTGCTGGTCAACGCCCGCGATGCCCTGCTGGCCCGGCGGGAGCAGCAACGCGACGTGCAGCCGTGGATTGCCCTGGGTCTTGAGTGCGATGCGCGGCAGGTGCGGCTACTGGTCGAGGATAACGGCGGCGGCATCGAACCGCGTTTGCTCGAACGCATCTTCGAGCCGTTCTTCACCACCAAGCCGGTGGGCGTCGGTACCGGTCTGGGGCTGTCGGTGAGCTACGGCATCGTTGACACCATGGGCGGCTGCCTGAGTGTCGAGAATGGTGAGCTGGGTGCGCGGTTCTGCATCGAGCTGCCACGGGCTCAGATCATCAGTTGAGCGCGACCGCTGTGGCAACTGAGGTTGGCACCAATCTCCACCTGGTTCAGGTCGATACCCAGGAGCATCAGCAGGTTGTTGATGATCGGGTCGAGCAGCGAACCGAGCAAAGTGCCAATCAAGCCTGAAACGGTGTTGAGCAACAGGCTGACCAGCGGGATCTGCGGGGTCAGCTCCAGGCCCTGCAGGGTACTGCGCACACTGGCAACGATATTCTTCGAGCTGAGCAGGTGGTTGGCCGAGTCTTGTTCGAGCTCAGGTGGCTTGAGGTAGGTGAAAGATTCGCCCTGGCTGAACAGCGGTGAGTTTGCGCCCAGGCCGATGTCGATTCCCAGCACCTTCAGCAGCACCAGCGGGCTGGCGTCGACCGGCTTGACCGATGAGAAGAAGTTGCTGCTGTTGATTGTGCCGATCAGCACTTTCACCGCTGCTGCCTCGTTGCGCACGGTCAGGCTCTTGCTGGCGGCCGAGCCGCAGTTATAGCCGGTGACATGGCTGCTGGCGCTGCCGACCGCCAAGCCCACGTCGAGGCTGGGGTTGGGCAATACCTGGATGATCCCCAGGTTGATGCCTCCGAGCAGCGGTCCCAGGTCGACCTTGATCAGGATGCGCGTCTGGGCGGTGCGAACATAGATCTGCTCGGGATCTTTTGGGTCTGCCGTGGCTTTGGCCGGATTGCCCAGGGCGGAAAACTGCGGCGGCTCGATGATTTTTACCCGGGTCGAGATATTGGCCAGGCCCAGCAGGTTGACCGGCAGGCTGACCTCGGCACCATGGGCGCTGTTGGCCAGTTGCACCATGCCCTGGACCAATTGCAGGGCTTGCAGATTTGCGTCCAGCCCGGCACTCGAGCCGCCATTCTGGATATCGAGCAAATCGCCCAGGACAATGCCCCCTGCATTCCCGGCCTGCACACCGAGCTGGTTCAGGCCGCTGACATCCACCAGCGGATTGTTCTGCGCCGCCACCGTGGCCATGACCTTCAGGGCTTCACCGACATTGAGGGTCTTGCCCAGCAGTTCGGTGTAGTTGCCTGCGCTGACCTGGGTCTTGATCGCCAGGGCATCGAGGTAGTTGAGCAGATTGACGTCGGCCTGCAACAAGCCCTGCCACTGGGCCAGGCTCAAATTGACCTGGCTGCCCAGCAATGTGCTCATCAGTGTATTGAGCAGCGCCGAACGTGACGAGTCGATGTTCAGCAAGGTACTGCGAATGTTCAGGCGGGCCAGCGGCGGACCGGGCTGGGCCGCGGTTGCCTGGGCGCTGAGGCGGGTGCTGGGGTCAAAGGTGGCGGAGGCCACCAGCGAGCGGATACCGGCGGCAATACTGGTCTCCAGGGTAATGCCGGCCGTCACCCGGACCGCATCGGCCTTGGTGGAATCGGCAGTGAACACGCGCAAGCTGCCGGCACCGGTCTGCAGGCTGCCACATTCCACCTGCAGGCTGTGATTGGCGCTTGGGGCATGGTCATTGCGGGTCGCTGCCCGCACTGCCAGCGTCTGTGCGCTGGGACCTGTCGGCAGGCAAGTGCCCTTGCCATTGACGGCCTCAAGTGCCGCCATGTCGGCTACCCGCTGCAATTTGCGCTGCTCCAGGAACAGCCTGCCGGTGTCAACCACCATCAGCACGAACACCAGGGCCATGCCCAGGGTCAGGGCAGCCAACAGCCCGATAGCGCCACGTTGCCGTGCTGGAAAGCGAGAAGACACGAGCACTCCTTTGCCGGCCCATGGCCGCGCGGGGCAGCAGTGCGAGAAGTGTAGTCAACATAATGGCCAGTCGCCTGCATGGCGACTGGCGGGTGAGGCTCAACGTGGCGGGTAGTTGCCCATCAGTTTGGCGACGGTGTTCTGGATCGCCGTGTTGCGTTCTTCCGGGCTTGGCGGGTAATTGTTCATGATCTGTTCGGCACTGCCGCGCCACACCAGCTTGCCATCGCGGGCATCGAACAGGTCGACCTGGATGGTTGCCACCTTGTAGTCGACGCTGCGGGTTTCGTTGTACATCGGCCCACCCCAGTAGCCGCCCCAGTAGCCACCCCAACCGCCGCCGTAGTTGGTGGTGATTTGTTGCTGACGGTTTTCGACGATCAGGTAGGCCTGGACCTTGAGGTCACCGCGGCTGTTGCCCGGGGCCGGGCGCAGGCCGCGCTGGTCGAGTTGGCCGGCCACCGCCTGGCGGATGCGTTGTTCGGTGAGGTCGCTCTTGATCCGCGGATCGTCCGGGCGGTACTGCAGCCCCGGCTCCTGCCAGACCCAGCTGCGGTAGGCGGCAAAGTCACGGCTGGCATCGAAGTCCTGGGTAACGTTGCCGCTCTGGCAGGCGCCGAGCAACAGCACTAACGAGAGTAAAGCGAGACGGCGCAACATGATGGTTCTCCGATTGCCTTTAACTGGGAGGATAGCTGGCCAGCGCCTTTTGCACCGACTCACGCAAGGCATCGGCGCGCTTGCCCTGGGAATCCTGGCTGGCGGTTTCGGCGCTGGCGCTCCATACCGGCTGGCCGTCGCGGGCGTCATACAGGTCAACGCGCACCACCATTACTTCGACCTCGTAGGTACGCACCAGCGGGACACTGCCGTAGACCCCGTAGCCGTTGTGGTAGCGGCCGTAACTGCCGTAGCCAGCGTAACCGCCATAAGGGTAGGCGTCATAGGGGTAGTAGTCTTCGCGAACCTGGCGCAGGCGCCGTTCCAGGCGCAGGTCGGCACTGACCAGCAAATCCCCGCCTTGTCCGTTGCGTGCCGGACGCAGGCCGCGCTGGTCGAGGGCATTGCTCACGGCATCGGCCAGCTGGGCGGGTTCTGCATAGGTGCTGCCAGCCGGCAACTGGCCGTCGCGCCAGGCCCAGCTGCGGTAGCGGGCATAGTCGCGCGGCGCGGCGGGGTAGGCACTGGCATCGAAGGTGTTGGCCGCGTGTGCCGGCGCCGGCGGCAATGGCCGGGAACTGGCGACGTAGGGGTTGCTGCCCTGGCAGGCGGCGAGGGCCAGGCACAGCAGGCCCAGGGTCAAACGGTACGGCATGTCACCCTCCCGGCGGGCGCGGTTCAGCGCGGTCGACAGATCCAGTGCAGGTAGCGGCCCAGCCCGGCGAAAGCCGGATGACGACGATGCGCCAACTCCATCTCCAGCAGGTCGAGCAGTTCGGCCTTGGCCTGGAAGTCGCGGGGCATGTAGTCGTGGAAAACCCGTACACCACTTTCACTTTCGACCTTCCACAAGTCTTCAAGTTGCGCCTTGAGCGTGCGTGGATCAAGTGGTTTTTGCGGGGTCAGGCTCTGCTTTTCACCGGCCAGTTCATTGCTGCGCAGTTTGCGGAAATGGCCCTTGAGCAGGTTGCGGTACACCAGCGCGTCGCGGTTGTAGAACGCCAGCGACAGCCAGCCATCGGCACGGGTCAGTTGATGCAGCACCGGCAGGATGGCCTCGGGTTCGGCCAACCATTCCAGCACCGCATGGCACAGTACCAGGTCATAGGGTTCAGTCAGCTGGCCGAGCAGGTCCTGCCAGGGGGCCTGAATGAAAGTGGCCTGTTGGCCGGCTTCGGCAAAGCGTTCGCGGGCACCGTCGAGCATCGGTGCGGCGGGTTCGGCCAGGGTAACCTGATGCCCGCGTTGCGCCAGCCACAGAGACATATGGCCCAGGCCCGCGCCGATATCCAGCACCCGCAGCGGGCGCTCGGGCAGGGCTTCGGCCAGGTCGGCCTGAAGCACCGCGAGGCGGATCGCACCCTTGGCACCCCCGTAGATTTTCTCGGCGAAACGGGTGGCCAGTTCATCGAAATGACGGTCGTTCATTTGGCAAAACGCCTTTCGCTGTCGGCCAGTTTGCTTTTGACTACCTGCTCCATGTCCAGGCCCAGCTCGCTGCACAGCAGCAACAGGTAAAGGACGATATCGCCGACTTCCTGCCCGGCGTGCTCAAGTTGCTCGGGCGGCAGCTGGCGCGACTGGTCTTCAGTCAGCCACTGGAAGATTTCCACCAGTTCGGCCATCTCGACGCTGGCGGCCATGGCCAGGTTCTTTGGGCTGTGAAAGCCGCGCCAGTCGTTGTTGTCGCGGATGCGGTGCAGGCGTTGGGTCAGTTCTTGCAGGTTCATCGGGGCTCTCCTCAAGCGGCATAGCTTCAGGCGGGCGCCGTCGCAACGCAAGGGGTGCTGTCAGCTCAATGGCCGCCAGGCCCCGCGCATGTGCACCAGCTCGCCATGGCCGTCGAGTTGCAACTGGCCCTCGGCCGCCGTCGGGCTGGCATTGAGGATCACCTCGCTGGGCAGGCGCACCGGTTTAAGGAAGTCCACCTCGATCTCATATCCACTGACCGGCAGATGCCCGCGCAAGGCTGCCAGGGCCATGGCCTTGCTCCACATGCCATGGGCAATGGCGGTGGGGAAACCGAACAGCCTGGCGCTGGCGGCGCTCAGGTGGATCGGGTTGTAGTCGCCGCAGACCTTGGCGTAGCGCCGGCCGATATCGCTGTCGGCATACCAGCGGGTCAGTTCGCTCAAGGGCAGGGCTTCAGGCGCTTCGACCGCGGCCGGTTCGCCGGCCGGTTTCAAACCCCGGCAGAGCATGCGGCTGGTCTCGGACCAGAGTAGGCCAAGGCTGTCTTCGGCTTCGGTGATCAGCTCGAAGGTGCCGCCTTTTTCGTGGGGCTGCAGGTTGTCCACATGCACGCTGAAACGCAGGCGACTGATGCCGCCCAGGGGCCGCACGACGCGAATGCTGTTGTGCAGGTGCACCAGCCCCAGCAACGGGAAGGGAAAGTCCTTGGCCGTCAGCAACTGCATTTGCAGGGCGAAGGCCATGACATGCGGGAAGGTGGGCGGCAGGCGCCCGTCGTCGCTGAAGTGACAAAGTTTGCGGTAGGCCTGCAACTGCTGCGGATCGACGTTCAGGTGGCAACGCAAGCCAGTGGCGGGCAGGCTGTCGCCGCTGATCTTGCGTTTGCGCGCGGCGCGCAGGTACAGCCCGGAAAGCGCCGCAGTGTTGCCCAGCTCAATCCATTTTCGGGTCATGTTCAGGCCCCCATCACGGCTTGGCCGCAGACCCGCAGCACCTGGCCATTGACCGCGCCGCTGCCCGGCTGCACCAGCCAGGCCACCGCTTCGGCGACATCCTGGGGCAAGCCGCCCTGGCCCAGCGAACTCATGCGCCGCCCGGCCTCGCGCAGGGCGAAAGGGATGGCCGCGGTCATGCGCGTTTCGATAAACCCGGGGGCCACGGCGTTGATGCTGGCGCCGCGTTCGGCCAGCTTCGGCGCCCAGGCCTGGGCCAGGCCGATCAGCCCGGCCTTGCTGGCGGCGTAGTTGGCCTGGCCACGGTTGCCGGCGATGCCGCTGATCGAGGCCAGCAGCACGATGCGCGCGTTGTCGTGCAGGGCGCCGCTGTCGAACAGTGCCTGGGTCAGTAATTGCGGGGCCTTGAGGTTGACCGCCAGCACCGAGTCCCAGAACTCCGGGGTCATGTTGGCCAGGGTCTTGTCGCGGGTGATGCCGGCGTTGTGCACGACGATGTCGATGCCGTCGGGCAGACCTTCGAGCAACTGCGCCGGGGCGTCCGCCGCGCAGATGTCCAGGGCCAGGCTGCGCCCGCCCAAACGCGCGGCCAGGGCCTCGAGGTCAGCCTTGGCCGGTGGCACATCGAGCAGGATCACCTCGGCGCCATCGCGGGCCAGGGTTTCGGCAATCGCCGCACCGATGCCCCGGGCCGCGCCAGTGATCAGTGCCTTGCGCCCCGCCAGCGGCCGGCTCCAGTCCTGCACCGCTGTGCCGCAGGCCTCCAGGCGCAGTACCTGGCCGGAGATGAACGCGCTTTTCGGTGAAAGAAAGAAACGCAGGGCGCCTTCAAGCTGGTCCTCGGCCGCTTCGTTCACATACAGCAGTTGCAGGGTGCCGCCGGCGCGCAGCTCCTTGGCCAGGGAGCGGCTGAAGCCTTCGAGGGCACGCTGGGCAACGCGCGCCAGCGGGTCGTCGAGCTGTTCCGGGGCGCGGCCGAGGATGACGATATGAGCGCTGGGCGCCAGGCTGCGCAGCAGCGGCTGAAAGAACTCGCGCAGTTGCTTGAGCTGGTCGATATCGTCCAGTTCACTGGCATCGAACACCACCGCCTTGAGCTTGGGCCCGAGCCCGGCCACCCACTCGTTGGCCTCAAGTTCAGGGCTGGCAAAGCTGTACAGCTCGTCGGTCAGGCGCTTGGCGAAGGCTTCGATGGTCTTCGCCAGCGGCCCGCCACCCAGCAGCAGCGCGCCTTCGATCGGCCGCAGACGGCCGGCTTCCCAGCGCTCCAGGCGGGCCGGGCTGGGCAGGCCGACGGCACCCACCAGGCGGCGTCCAAAGTCGGAGTTGGCGAAGTCGATATAGCGGTCGCTCATGTGCGGTTCTCCCTGAAATAGCTTCAAAGTGTGGACCATGATTGGCCATTGGTCGTTCGACCGCAGAAAAAACACCTACGCTGTAGCGGACCATTAGGGAAAAAGAGGACATCACGCATGCGCTCACTGCGCCGGGTCGCCATCATTGGCGGCAATCGCATTCCCTTCGCCCGTTCCAACGGCCCTTACGCCACCGCCAGCAACCAGGCAATGTTCACTGCCGCGCTTGAGGGCCTGATCGAACGCTACAGCCTGCATGGCCTGCGCCTGGGCGAAGTGGCGGCGGGAGCGGTGCTCAAGCATTCTCGCGACATGAACCTGACCCGCGAAAGCGTGCTCGGCTCGCGGCTGTCAGCGCAAACGCCGGCTTACGATCTGCAGCAGGCCTGTGGCACCGGGTTGGAAACGGCATTGCTGGTAGCCAACAAAATCGCCTTGGGGCAGATCGACTGCGGCATTGCCGGTGGCGTTGATACCACCTCCGATGCGCCGATCGCGGTGAGCGAAGGCTTGCGCCGGATCCTGCTCCAGGCCAACCGTGGCAAGACTACCGTCGACAAGCTCAAGGCCTTCCTCAAACTGCGCCCCGGTCACCTCAAACCCGAGTTGCCGCGCAACGGCGAGCCGCGCACCGGCCTGTCCATGGGCGAGCATTGCGAGCAGATGGCCAAGACCTGGCAGATCCCACGCCAGGAGCAGGATGAGCTGGCCCTGCGCAGCCACCAGAACATGGCCGCTGCCTTTACCGACGGCTGGCATGACGATCTGCTTACTCCCTTCCTGGGGCTGACCCGCGACAACAACCTGCGCCCGGACCTGACCCTGGAGAAACTCGCCAGCCTCAAGCCGGTGTTCGACCGCAGCGGGCAGGGCACGCTGACCGCAGGTAATTCCACGCCGTTGACCGATGGCGCCTCGGTGGTGCTGCTGGGCAGCGAAGACTGGGCCCGTGAGCGTGGCTTGCCGGTGCTGGCCTATCTGGTCGATGGCGAGACCGCCGCGGTGGATTTCGTCAAAGGTCACGAAGGGTTGTTGATGGCCCCGGCCTACGCCGTGCCGCGCTTGTTGGCGCGCAATGGCCTGACCCTGCAGGACTTCGATTACTACGAAATCCACGAGGCCTTCGCCGCGCAAGTGCTGTGCACCCTCAAGGCCTGGGAAGACCCCGAGTACTGCAAAACCCGCCTGGGCCTGGCCGCGCCACTGGGTGCAATCGACCGCGGCAAGCTCAACGTCAAGGGCAGCTCACTGGCCGCCGGGCATCCCTTCGCGGCCACCGGGGGGCGCATTCTGGCCAACATGGCCAAGTTGCTGGCCACCGCCGGCAAGGGCCGTGGCCTGATCTCGATTTGCGCCGCTGGCGGTCAGGGCGTGACGGCGATCATCGAGCGTTGACCCGTACCGACTGGCTGGCCACCGGGGCCGGGCGGTTGGCGTAGTGCTCGGCCATGATCGAGCAGACGATCAGTTGGAACGGGTGGTCGATGGCTGCGCTTACGACGCCTCTTCGGCCTGCATCGCTGCCTTCAAGGACCTGTTCGGCTTCACCCCGGGCGAGTTGCGCCTGTAGCCGTCAGGTACGGAAGCGCCGTACCAGCGCATCCAGTTCGTTGGACAAACCGGCCAGGCTCTGCGAGTCCTGCCGCGCCGAGTTGGCCAGCTCGGCCACCAGCTGCGCATCGCCGTGGATCTGGCTGATATGGCGGTTGATGTCTTCGGCAACCTGGTGCTGTTCTTCGGCGGCGGTGGCGATCTGGGTGTTCATGTCGCGGATGATGTCCACCGACTCGCGAATTTGCCCGAAACTGCTGCGCGCCAGGCCGATGCGGCTGACCGACTGTTGCGACACTTCCAGGCTCGCGTGCATCTGCTGGGCCACTTCACTGGTGCGGTTGGCCAGGTTGCCGAGCAGGTTGTCGATCTCGGCCGTTGAGTCGGCGGTGCGCTTGGCCAGGGCCCGCACCTCGTCGGCGACCACGGCAAAGCCACGGCCCTGCTCACCGGCGCGGGCGGCTTCGATGGCCGCATTGAGGGCCAGCAGGTTGGTCTGCTCGGCAATCGAGCGGATGGTGCCGAGGATCGACTGGATCGCATTGCTATCGCGTTCGAGTTGCTGCATCGACTGCGCCGACTGTTCGATCTCCTGGCTCAGGCGATCGACGCTCTGCACTGCTGCATCGATCTGCTGCTGGCCTTCGCGGGCCTGTTGCTGGCCACTGTCGGCCGAGTCGGCGGCCTGGCTGCAGGAGCGCGCGACTTCGTTGGCGGTGGCGACCATTTCGTGAAAGGCGGTCGACACCATGTCCACCGCTTCACGCTGGCGGCCGGCGGCTTCGGCCATGTCATTGGAGACCTGGGTCGAGCTGCTGGAGGTGGCGAGGATCTTGTTCGCCGCCTGGCCGATGCTCTGGATCAGGTTGCGGATCGCCGCGAGGAACTGGTTGAACCAGCTGGCCAGTTGCGCGGTTTCGTCACGTCCGCGTACTTCCAGGCTGCGGGTCAGGTCGCCTTCACCCTGAGCGATGCCTTCCAGGCCGCTGGTAACGCTGTGGATCGGGCGCACGATGAGCTTGGCAAAGGTGGCACCGACCAGGGCAAATACCGCCGCCAGCACGATGGCGAGGGCGGCGACCAGCCAGGTCAGCTGGGTGGCAGTGTGCATCACTTCGTCATGACGGATCAGGCCGATGAAGTTCCAGCCCAGTTGCTCCGAGGGCCAGACGTTGGCCATGTAGCGTTCGCCATCCAGCTCGACCTCGACCAGGCCCTTGCCGGCCTTGGCCAGTTGCGCATAGCCCTCGCCGAGGCTGCCCAGCTGCTTGAAGTTGTGCGCCGGATCGCGCGGGTCGACCAGCACGCTGCCGTTGTCTTCAAGCAGCATCAGGTAGCCGCTTTCGCCGAGCTTGATCTGCTTGACGATCTCGGTCAGCTGCTTGAGCGACACGTCGATGTTGACCACGCCACCGGGGTTGCCGAGCTGGTTGGGCACGGCGCGCACGGTGCTGACCAGCACCGCGTCATCGCCCGCCCAGTAATAGGCGTCGGTGCGCAGGGTCTTGCCCGGGTTGGCCATGGCCGCCTGGTACCAGGGGCGTTGGCGCGGGTCGTAGTTGGCCATTTTCGCGTCGCCCGGCCAGAAGGCGTAACCGCCGTCGCTCAGGCCGTAGGACACGTAGGAGTAAGCGGGATGGCTGGCGGCGAGGCTGGCGAAGAAGTCGTAGAGTTTCTTGTCCTGTTCGCCCAGGGCAATTTGTGGAGCATCTGCGCCCAGGTACTTTTTCACGTCGTTGCCGGTAGCGCTGACCAGCGGCTGGGCGGCCAGGTAGTCGACGTTCTGGCTGATGCCTTCGAAGAACAGTTGCATGGCGTTGGCCACCTGGCGGATCTCGCGGCTGCTGCCGTCGACGAAGCCTTCGCGGGCTTCACTGCGCAGGTTGAGGACCACCAGGGTGGCGACCAGGATCACCGGCAAACCGGCGATCACGGCGAAGGCCCAGGTCAGTTTTTGTTTTATGTTCATCCGCGCTCCAGTATTTTTCTTGTAAACGTACGAGGCTGCTGCAGACTACATCGGCCATGGGCGCTGGAAATAAAGTGTTACTTGCGTAATTAACCCCGTATTTATTGGTGTTTGGCGATTTTTGTGACCGATTGGTCGCGCTCGGGCAGAAAAAGAATGGCAAGTCAGGCAGATTGCCGTTACAACGCAGTGCGGTCTTGATTCAGCGACAAGCAGGTTCCAAGACCTGTGACCTATAACAATCACGTGTTTGGCCAGACAGGACCCCCGACAGAAACCGATGAAGACTCCAAAACGCATTGAACCGCTGGTTGAAGATGGACTGGTCGACGAAGTACTGCGACCGCTGATGAGTGGCAAGGAGGCTGCGGTGTATGTGGTCCGCTGCGGTCGGGAGCTACGGTGCGCCAAGGTCTATAAAGAAGCCAACAAGCGCAGTTTCCGCCAGGCCGCCGAGTACCAGGAAGGCCGCAAGGTGCGCAACAGCCGCCAGGCCCGGGCCATGGCCAAGGGCTCAAAGTTCGGCCGCAAGGAGGCCGAAGACGCCTGGCAGAACGCCGAAGTGGCGGCGCTGTTTCGCCTGGCCAATGCCGGTGTGCGGGTGCCCAAGCCTTATGATTTTCTCGATGGCGTGCTGCTCATGGAGCTGGTGGCCGACGAGCACGGTGATGCTGCGCCGCGTCTGAACGACGTGCACCTGGAGCCTGAGCAGGCCCGGGACTACCACGCCTTCGTGATTCGCCAGATCGTGCTGATGCTCTGCACCGGCCTGGTCCATGGCGACCTCTCGGAGTTCAACGTGCTGCTCGGGCCTGACGGGCCGGTGATCATCGACCTGCCGCAAGCGGTGGACGCCGCCGGCAACAACCACGCGTTCAGCATGCTCGAACGCGATGTCGGCAACATGGCCGCGTACTTCGGGCGCTTTGCCCCGGAGCTCAAGCAGACCCGCTACGCCCGCGAGATGTGGGCCTTGTACCAGGCCGGCGATTTGCTCCCGGAAAGCCCGCTGACCGGCGTGTTCGCCGACGACGAGCACAGCGCCGATGTTGACGGGGTGATGCGCGAAATCGACGCGGCGCGCATCGATGACGCCCGCCGGCGCGCGGCCAGGGCCGACGCCGAACGGGGGGCGGTCAAGGACGAAGAACCGGCGCCACCCTGGCTTCAGTAAGCGCCGTTACTGACAGCAACTGCCGCCGGCTGCCAGGTCCTTGAGGATCGGGCAGTCCGGACGGTCGTCGCCCTGGCAGTGGGCAACCAGCTCGCTCAAGGTGTCACGCAAGCTCACCAACTCTTCGATGCGCCGGTTGAGGTCGTCAATGTGCTGGCTGGCCAGGGCCTTGACGTCGGCACTGGCGCGCTGACGGTCCTGCCACAGGGTCAGCAGGCGGGCGACTTCTTCCAGGGAAAACCCCAGGTCCCGCGAGCGCTTGATGAAGGCCAGCTGGTGCAGGTCTTCCTGCTGGTACAGGCGATAGCCGCTGTCGCTGCGCAGGGCCGGCTTGAGCAGGCCGATCGACTCGTAGTAGCGGATCATCTTTGCGCTCAAGCCTGAGCGGCGGGCGGCTTGGCCGATATTCATTGGGCATCGTCCTCAGGCGGGGTGGCGGGTTTCCAGGTTTTCAGCAACAACGCGTTGCTGACCACACTGACGCTCGACAGGGCCATGGCTGCGCCGGCCAGCACCGGGTTGAGCATGCCGAAGGCGGCCAGGGGAATACCGATCAGGTTGTAGATAAACGCCCAGAACAGGTTCTGGCGGATCTTGGCGTAGGTCTTGCGGCTGATCTCCAGGGCTGCCGGCACCAGGCGCGGATCGCCGCGCATCAGGGTGATCCCCGCCGCCTGCATGGCCACGTCGGTGCCGCCGCCCATGGCGATGCCGATGTCCGCAGCGGCCAGCGCCGGGGCATCGTTGATGCCGTCACCGACCATGGCCACCACGCCGGACTGCTTGAGCACGGCGACGGTTGCGGCCTTGTCGGCAGGCAGCACTTCGGCGTGCACGTCAGTGATGCCCAGAGCTTCGGCCACCACCTTGGCGCTGCCGCGGTTGTCGCCGGTCAGCAGGTGGCTGCTGATGCCTTGCCCGGCCAGTTGCCGCACTGCTTGCCCGGCACCGGTCTTGAGGCTGTCACCGAAGGCGAACAGGCCCAGCACCCGCGCCTGCGGGCTGCGCTCGATCAACCACGACAGGGTACGGCCTTCGGCTTCCCAGGCCTGGGCGCTGCTGGCCAGCTCGCCCGCTTGCAGGCCACTTTCATCCAGCAGGCGCCGGTTGCCCAGGGCCAGCTCGCGGCCATCGAGGCTGCCGGCGATACCGCGGCCGGTCAGCGACTGGCTGTTGTTGATGTCGGCCACCGCCAGGCCCTGTTCTTCACAGGCATCCAGCACCGCCTTGGCCAGCGGGTGCTCGCTGCCGCGCTGCAGGGCGCCGGCCAGTTGCAGCAACTGCGCCTGGTCACCCACTACCGCACGGCTGTGGACAATGCGCGGGCTGCCGGAGGTCAGGGTACCGGTCTTGTCGAACACCACGCGGTTGACCGCATGGGCGCGCTCCAGGGCTTCGGCGTCCTTGATCAGGATGCCGTGGCGGGCGGCGACGCCGGTGCCGGCCATGATCGCTGTCGGTGTGGCCAGGCCCAGGGCGCACGGGCAGGCGATCACCAGCACGGCTACGGCGTTGATCAGCGCGTATTCCATTGGCGCGCCGGTGAGCAGCCAGCCGACCAGGGTCAGCAGCGCCAGCACCAGTACGGCCGGGACGAACACCTGACTGACCCGGTCAACCAGTTTCTGGATCGGCGCCTTGGCAGCCTGGGCGTCTTCGACCAGGCGGATGATCCGTGCCAGCACGGTTTCCGTGCCCAGCGCCAGGGTGCGTACCAACAGACGGCCTTCACCGTTGATCGCGCCGCCGGTGACCTTGTCGCCAGGCTGTTTCGGCACCGGCAGGCTTTCGCCGCTGATCAAGGCTTCGTCGGCGTGGCTCTGGCCTTCGATCACTTCACCGTCAACCGGGAAGCGCTCGCCAGGCTTGACCAGCACCAGGTCATGCAGGCGCAGTTCGCTGATGGCGACATCGCGCTCCTGGCCGTCGACCAGCAACAGCGCGCGTTCCGGGCGCAAGGCCTCCAGCGCCCGGATGGCACTGGCGGTCTGGCGTTTGGCACGGCTTTCCAGGTATTTGCCGAGCAGGATCAGGGCAATCACCACGGCCGAGGCTTCGAAGTACAGGTGCGGCATGATGCCGTCCGTGGCCGTGGCCCATTCGTAGAGACTCAGGCCGTAGCCGGCGCTGGTGCCGATGGCCACCAGCAGGTCCATGTTGCCGGCGCCGGCGCGCACGGCTTTCCACGCAGCGACATAAAAACGCGCACCGAGAATGAACTGCACCGGGGTGGCCAGGACAAACTGCGCCCAGGCCGGCAGCATCCAGTGGATGCCAAAGGGCTGCAGCAGCATCGGCAGCACCAGCGGCAAGGCCAGCAGCACCGCCAGGGCCACCGACCAGCGCTCTTTGCGCAGGCGGCGTTCGGCATCGGCCTGGTTGACTTTGGCACTTTGCGGCAGGCTTGCCGAGTAGCCGGCATGACTGACGGCATCGATCAGCACGCTGCTGTCGACCTGGCCAAACAGCTGCAAGTGCGCGCGTTCGTTGGCCAGGTTGACGGTTACCTGCTGCACGCCCGGAACCTTGGCCAGGGCGCGTTCGACGCGCCCGGCGCAGGAGGCGCAGGTCATGCCGCCGATCTGCAGCTCGAGGGTCTGGGATGGCACGCTGTAGCCGGCTTGCTCAACGGCTTCGACCAGCGCTGGCAGGCTGTCGGCCGGGGCCTGGACCCGGGCCTGTTCGGTGGCCAGGTTGACACTGACCTGTTCGGCACCAACGACCTTGCGCAGGGCGCGCTCGACCCGGCCAGCACAGCTGGCGCAGGTCATGCCGGCAATCGGCAGGTCGAACGTGGTAGATGCGGACATGGGGCACTCCTCCTTGGACAGGCCTCAAGCATCAACCTTGCCATGCGGGGAAGGTCAATAGCCCAGGCCGGCCCTGATCAGCTTGAGGCCATTCTGATCCACGGCAATGCGGTATTTATTGATCTCGCCGGCCCTCAATGTCAGTTGCTGGCTGCGCTGGTTCTCCAGGCCGTTCTGGCAGCCCGGCATCTGTGCCGGCAACAGGCGCAGACGCACCGCGACCTGGCCCGGCGGCAGGTTGAACGAGGTCGACTGCTCCTGAAACAGCCGCGCCGAAAGCTGGTTATCCAGGTACACACCGATCTCGCACGAGGTCGCCACTTCCAGGCGCTCGCGAGAAATGGTCAATATGCTGTAATCGGCATTGCCCTCGGCGCTGGCCTGGGGGACCAGGCTCAATACTCCCAGCAGGCCGAATAGGCCCAAAGCTGCCCTGCGCATGAATTCAAACTCCTGCAAACCAATCGTCAGGCATGCAGCTTGGCGGAGCGGCGCGCTGATTTCCAGCCCGGCAGGCAATCAACGAACTTGACCTTGCCCCGATGGCAAGCTTGAAACTGCGTTCAAACCCCACAGGAGGCTGTTGCAATGCAAGTATTCACTGTTCAAGGAATGACCTGCGGCCATTGCGTCAAGGCTGTCACTCGCGCGGTTCGGGCCCAGGATGAGGAGGCTGTGGTCGAGGTCGATCTGGCTCACAAGCAGGTAAAAGTGCAGAGTGAATTGTCGGCAGAAGATATTCTCACGGCGATTCGCGACGAGGGTTACGCGGCCGAAGCCGTCTGACCGCTGACGCTTGCGCGGTGGATAAAAGATTCATCGCGCAGGCGTAAGTCTGTCAGCGAAACCCCGGCAGGACGGTTAGACTAGCGGACTTGCTTAGCCTGCTACGGATTTCCGATGAACCTGCGAACCATCCTGATTCTCGGCGCCTTGAGTGCGTTCGGGCCCCTGGCGATCGACTTCTACCTGCCCGGTTTCCCGGCCATGGCACTGGCCTTCGGCACCGACGAGAAGCACATCCAGACCACCCTCGCGGCGTACTTTCTCGGCCTGTCGCTTGGCCAGCTGGCCTATGGGCCGGTGGCCGACCGCTTTGGCCGGCGCATACCGCTGTTGGTCGGGGTGACGCTGTTCACTGTGGCGTCACTGGCCTGCGCTTTCGCCCCGACCCTCGATGCGCTGATTCTGGCGCGCTTCGTCCAGGCCCTCGGTGGCTGTGCCGGGATGGTGCTGTCGCGGGCGATCGTCAGCGACAAGTGCGATGCCGTGGGGTCGGCCAAGGTTTTCTCGCAACTGATGCTGGTCATGGGCCTGGCGCCGATCCTCGCACCGATGCTCGGTGGTGTGATGGTCAATCTGTATGGCTGGCAGTCGATCTTCATTGCCCTGACCCTGTTCAGTGCCCTGTGCACCCTGGCCGTGGCCCTGGGCCTGCCTGAAAGCCTGCCGGCCAATCAGCCGCGCCCGCCCTTGTCAGGCTCCCTGCGCCAATACGGTCGGCTGTTCAAGGACCGGATCTTTCTCGGCCACGCCTTGACCGGCGGCATCGCCATTGCCGGGATGTTCGCCTACATCGCCGGTTCACCGTTCGTGTTCATCAAGCTCTATGGGGTGCCAGCCGAGCACTATGGCTGGCTGTTCGGCAGTAACGCGGCGGGGTTCATTCTGGTGGCGCAGGTCAATGCGCGGCTGCTGGCCAAGCGTGGCCCGGCCTTTTTGCTGGCGCGTGCAGTGTGGGTTTACCTGGCGGCAGGACTGACCCTGCTCGGGATCAGCGCCTTGCACCCGGCGGCGCTGTGGCCATTGCTGATTCCGCTGTTCATCTGTATCGCCAGCCTCGGTTGCATCATCCCCAATGCCTCGGCCTGCGCCATGAGCGGGCAGGGTGCCCGGGCCGGCAGCGCTTCAGCGCTGCTGGGTTGCCTGCAGTTCAGTGTGGCTGCCGGTGCCGCAGCGCTGGTGGGGGTGCTGCATGACGGCACGGCGGTGCCGATGTCCATGGTCATCAGCCTGTGCGGCCTGGCGGTGGTGAGCGTGGCGATGCTGACCCGGCGGCTGAGCCTCAGCCGTTGCGTTTGAGCGGGTGCGGCGCCTGTAGCCGGGCTTGCAGGGTGTTGACGAAGGCACGGGCCTCAGCCTCGCTGCGAAAGCTCACCACATGCTGGTCGAGCTGAACCTGCCATGGGCAGCCGGGCTTTTTTACTGATGCACTGACCTGGATATTCATATCTGCATACCTGAGGTTGGCGTTGGCTGATGCATTGTAGCGCCGGCCACGGGCAGCGGAATGACCTGGGTCAGTTGTCGGACTGACGGTCACGCCCACCCCGCAAGCGAGGTGGGCGCGTCATTTCAGAAGCCTTCCAGGACGATCTTGCCCTTGGCCGCGCCGCTTTCCAGCAGGGCATGGGCGCGGCGCAGGTTGGCGGCGTTGATGGTGCCGAAGTGCTCGCCCACGGTGGTCTTGAGCGTGCCGTTGTCGATCAGTTCGGCAACCCGGTTCAGCAGTTTGTGCTGCTCGATGATGTCGGCGGTTTCGAACAGCGAGCGTGTGTACATGAACTCCCAGTGCAGCGACAGGCTCTTGCGCTTGAGCTTGGTGACGTCCAGCTGCTTGGGGTCATCGATCAGCGCCAGTTTGCCTTGCGGCGCCAGGGCTTCGACCAGTTGATCGAGGTGCTGGTCGGTCTGGGTCAGGCTGGCCACGTGAGTCACCTGGTCGATGCCCTGGGCCTTGAGTGCGGCGGCCAACGGCTGGCGGTGGTCGACCACCTGATCGGCACCCAGTTCACGTACCCAGTCCTGGGTTTGTGGGCGCGAGGCGCTGCCAATCACCGTGAGGCCGGTCAGCTTGCTCGCCAGTTGAGTGAGGATCGAGCCGACCCCACCGGCCGCGCCAACGATCAGCAGGCTCTGGCCGAGGTCTTGCTCGCCTTCGGCGATCTGCAAACGCTCGAACAGCAGCTCCCAGGCGGTGATGGCGGTCAACGGCAGTGCCGCCGCTTCGGCAAAGCCCAGGGTTTTCGGCATGTGCCCGACGATCCGCTCATCCACTACGTGCAGTTCACTGTTGCCGCCAGCGCGGGCGATGGAGCCTGCGTAGTAAACCTGGTCGCCCGGCTGGAACAGGCTGACCTCGCCGCCCACCGCCTTGACCACACCGGCCACATCCCAGCCCAGCACCTTGGCGGCGCCACCTTCAGGCTGCACGTTCTGGCGAACCTTGGTGTCGACCGGGTTCACCGAGATTGCCCGTACCTCCACCAGCAGGTCGCGTGGGCCTGGCTCGGGGGCTGGCAGTTCGATGTCGTGCAGGGCTGCCGCGTCGGTGATGGGCAGGGAGTGATAATAGGCAACGGCTTTCATGGAGAGTCCTCGGAGGGTCGTCAATGAGGGCCATGATTGGTGCTTTCACTTGCAGTTAAAAGCCGTTAAAACTACAGAATCTTTCAATAAAATTTTGATAATGGCGGGTGAATCAGGTGCGTATCGACGACCTGCAACTGTTCGTACGGGCCGCTGAGCTGGGCAGCCTGTCTGCCGCCGCCCGCCTGCTTGATCTATCGCCGGCGGTAGCCAGCGCATCGCTCAAACGTCTGGAGCAGCAACTGGGTGTGCGCCTGCTGGCGCGCTCGACCCGCAACCTGCGCCTGACTGCCGAGGGCGAGGGTTTCTTGCAGCACGCCCGTTCCGCCCTGGCGAGCCTCGAGGAGGGGCGGCGGATCCTGGCCCATGGTCAGGATCAGGTCAGCGGTACCTTGCTGTTGTCGGCACCGTCCGATTTCGGCCGTAATGTGCTGCTGCCCTGGCTCGATGAACTGCAGTACGAACACCCGCAACTGAATGTGCGCCTGCTGCTGGGCGACCGCAACGCCGACCTGTTTCGCCAGGCGGCCGACATCGCCCTGCGCTACGGCGCGCCGGAAGACTCGAGCCTGGTGGCCTTGCCGCTGTGCCCGGAGAACCGCCGGGTGCTGTGTGCCTCACCCGCCTATCTGGCCCGCCACGGTGCGCCGGCCGAAGTGGCACAACTGGCCCAGCACAATTGCCTGCTGTATCAGCTTGGCAGCCGCGTGCATGACCACTGGCGCTTTGGCGAGGGCGCCAGTGAGGTGGGTGTGAGCGTGAGCGGCGATCGCTTCTGTGACGATGCCGATGTGGTCCGGCGCTGGGCATTGGCGGGTGCCGGTATCGCTTACAAGTCCTGGCTGGATGTGGCCAACGATGTGCAGGCCGGACGCCTCAAGTTGCTAATGCCGCAACTGCGCGGTGAAGCGGCCCCGCTGAACCTGATGTGCACCCATCGGGCGCAGTTGGGCAAGCCCGTGCAGTTGTTGCGAAATATGCTTCGAGTGCGTTGTCAGGCAATGCTCGAGAAACTGCTGGGTTGAACTGCCCAAGACATTGCTATTACGTGTTACTCCTACATGGTATGCATGTAGTTCTTGTGGGTTGCAGTAAAATTTGTTGTAGGTTTTATCGGGTGGTTTGAACTTGATAATAATCCGTCAATTGCTAGCAAGATATGTAACATGGGGGCTTGGGTGTACATGTCCAAACGTATCTTCAATCTTGCGCCAGGCCGCCGTTGCTGAGGTTGCCAATACCTTGGGAATTGACCGGATTTCCTTGGCGCTACGCGGCTTATAATGGATCCAGCAGTCATTTCCAGCGAGAGATACTTCCATGTCCAGGCCGGCAAGTATTGCCTCTTACTCAGACATTGCCTGGCCCTGGCCCGGGCTGACTGCCGGTGAGGTGCTTGACCGCAAGTAGCCTGAATAACTTTTGTATGTTCGTGTTTCAGGAGGAACACGATGACTAGATAACTTCCGCTTCCTGCCTTTCTGGCATCGGAACCTCGCAGTAAATGCTGCCGACATGGTTAATCAATCGATATCAGACGTGATCTCGCAGGGAGTTGAGATATGAAACCAGTAACGAGTATCAGCCAGATCGCCAGCTTGTTGGCCGACCCGAAACGCAGTGCAATGTTATGGGCCTTGATCGATGGCATGGCGCGACCTTCCGATGAGCTCGCCAGTTTGGCTGGGCTGACGCCTTCTTCGGCCTGTGCTCATCTGGCCAGGTTGTCGGCCAGCGGCTTGCTGAAGCTGGAGCCGCGTGGGCGCAAGCGTTATTTCAGGCTGGCCGCGCCAGAGGTCGGGGCGGCTGTCGAAGCGCTGGCCAGTGTCCAGGTGAAAACCCCTGAAGACAGCGGCGAGCGGGAGGTGGGGGGTATCCCGCTGTCCATGCGCCGGGCAAGAGTGTGTGGCGATCACCTGGGCGGCGAACTGGCGGCGGATTTGTACCAGCGCTTTTTCGATGCCGGCTGGCTGGAAGGCAGCGAGCGGGACATCGAAGTAACCCAGCACGGCCGTACCCAGTTTGCCGCTTACGGGATTTTCATCGAGGCCTTGGCCCAGCATCAACGTCGAAGTTTCAGCAGTTGCCGTTGCTGCAGCGAATGGAGCGACCATCGCCCGCATCTGGGCGGAGCGCTGGGCAGCAGCTTGCTCAAGTTGTTCCTGCAGTCTGGCTGGATTCGCGAGAGTGAAACCTCGCGCATGCTGCAAATCAGTGCAAGCGGCTTGTCACATATCAACCGCATGGCCCAGCTTCAGGTGTTGAAGACGGCAGGCTGAACCGGAGGCGCCTGCGTAGCGGGCGTCGTTGCGGTGTCTGGCAAGGTCGTTGCTGACAATTCGCCCGAAGGCAGATGCAGTGACACTCGGAGTTGGCACAACTCCCGGCGTCTGGAGTGCTTGCCGATCAGTGGTTATCACCGACTGATTTTAATCATCATTGCCCTGCGGTGTTCGGCATCGAGACGCGGGGCAAGACTCTGGAGGAGTTGAGCGAGATTGAGGATTAACCTGTAGGAGCGGGCTTGCCCCGCGATCAAGAGTGCTGGCTGCACTGGCCTCATCGCGGGGCAAGCTGAACTGGTCAACAGATTTCGGACACCAGTTTAGGTTCATGCCGCAACCTTGAGCTTTTTCTCCATGGCTACCGGGGTTTCATAGCCGTTGTAGCTGTGGAGACGCTTAAGGTTGTAACGCATCAGATAAGCCTGGATGTCTAACTGTGCTTGCGCTTCGGTTTCGTAACCTTCTGCTGGCATCCACTCAGACTTCAATGCACCGAAGAAGCGCTCCATGACGGCGTTATCCCAGCACTGGCCTCGGTGACTCATGCTCTGTTCCAGACCGTACTCCTCAAGAGCAGCCCTGAATTTATGGCTGGTGTACTGACAACCCTGATCCGAGTGGAACATCACTCCAGCCGGTCTACCTCTAGATTCGGCCGCCATTCGTAGCGCCTCGCAGGCAAGCCGGGCATCGGCGATCATTGAGAAAGCCCAGCCCACCACTCGGCGAGCATACAAGTCGATCACAGCCGCCAAGTACAGCCAACGCTTGCCTACCTGGATGTAGGTGACATCGCCGCACCACACCTGGTTGACCGTCGAGACGTTGAAGTCTCGCTTGAGCTGGTTACTCGCGATCAATGCTTCTGTGCCCGATGATCGGTAACGATGCGGCCTGCGTTGCTTGCATTGCAGACCGGCTTCCTTCATCAGCATACGTACCTTGTATCGCCCGGCTTTATGGCCAGCACGACGCAATTCCCGAACCAGCGTTCGCGACCCAGCAGAGCTACGAGAGGCCTTGAAAAGGCTGACCATCGTTGAACGCAGATCCTCTCTGACCGGATCCTTTCGTCCTTGGCGTTTTCGCCATGCGTAGAAACTGCTGCGCCGAACTCCAAGGACGCGACAGCAGTCGAAAACACCAAATTGCTCACTCAGTTCGTTGATCAGCGAGAACGATCCTTGGAGTCCCGAAGCAGGAGAGCACTGGCCTTTTTTAGGATTTCGATATCCCGGTCCTTTTGCCGGACTAGCGCTTCCAGCGCCTGGATTCGCTGCTGCTCTGGAGTGATGGCCTTGGCGCCGACTGGTGTTTGACCTTCTCGTTCCTGGCGCAGTTGCTCGACCCAGCGACGAAGCGCGGTCCGCCCTAGACCAAGGCTCTCGCAGACATCAGGGACTGACTCACCATCGTCCAGCACCATCTCGGCAGCTTTGATTTTGAATTCGTTCGAGTAAGATTTTCGCACTGATTTTGCCTCCAATTGGGCGCCATAATAGCGCCCGACGAAGGTGTCCAAAATCATTAGGCCAGTTCAAGCCCGCTCCTACAGGTCCAGCACTGTCAGGGTTTGACCAGCCGTGCATCCAGGCTGTTCTGCGCCAGGCGCCGCGCCTGGTCCTGGGTCATGCCCAGGTGCTCATGCAGGGCCTGGAAGTTTTCGGTGACATAACCACCGAAGTACGCCGGGTCATCGGAGTTGACCGTGACCTTCACGCCACGCTCGAGCATGTCGAGGATGTTGTGCTGGCTCATGTGATCGAACACGCACAGCTTGGTGTTGGACAGCGGGCAGACGGTCAGTGGGATCTGCTCGTCGATGATCCGCTGCATCAGGCGCTCGTCTTCGATAGCGCGCACGCCGTGGTCGATACGCTGGATCTTCAGCAGGTCGATGGCTTCCCAGATGTATTCGGGCGGGCCTTCTTCGCCAGCATGGGCGACGGTCAGGAAACCTTCGCTGCGGGCGCGGTCGAACACCCGTTGGAACTTGCTCGGTGGATGGCCCATTTCCGAGCTGTCGAGGCCGACGGCGATGAAGGCATCACGAAACGGCATGGCCTGGTCGAGGGTCTTGTGTGCTTCCTCTTCACTGAGGTGGCGCAGGAAGCTGAGAATCAGGCCGCTGCTGATGCCCAGTTGCTGCTGGCCATCCTTGAGTGCCGCTCTGATGCCATTGACCACAACCTCGAAAGGGATGCCGCGATCGGTGTGGGTCTGCGGGTCGAAGAACGGCTCGGTGTGAATCACGTTCTGCGCCTTGCAACGCTGCAGGTACGCCCAGGTCAGGTCGTAGAAATCCTGCTCGGTGCGCAGGACATCGGCGCCCTGGTAGTAGAGGTCGAGAAACTCCTGCAGGTTGTTGAACGCGTAGGCGCTGCGCAGGGCCTCGACGTCGTTCCAGGGCAGGGCGATCTTGTTGCGCTCGGCCAGGGCGAACAGCAACTCGGGCTCCAGCGATCCTTCCAGGTGCAGGTGCAATTCTGCCTTGGGCAGAGCGTTAAGCCAGTCGTACATAGTGGTGGCGTCTCATCAGGTGCGGTTGCCGCCATTCTACAGAGGTTGCGCTGTCTACGCGGAGAAAGCTGACCAGGCGGTTACCCCGGGAAACCTTCAACGATGGCGAAACCAACGGGATCGAGGGCATGACCCTCTTCGTGCGGTTCGCCACCGTCATCATGTTGGCATTGCTCGCCTTTGAGCTATCAGCCCGCGATCAGTTGTGCGGCGGCCTGACGGTGATCGGCGATCAGCGCCTGCACATCCAGGCCTTCGATCTGGCCATCAACGACGCGCCACTGGCCACCGACCATGACCCGGTCAGCGCGGTCGGCGCCGCACAGCAGCAGGGCCGAAAGCGGATCGTGGCTGCCGGAGAAGCGCAGCTCATCAAGCTTGAACAGCGCCAGGTCTGCCTGTTTGCCCACCGCCAGCTCGCCAATATCGCTGCGCCCCAGCAGTTGCGCCGAGCCGCGGGTGGCCCAGCCCAAAACCAGTTCCGGCGTGATCGCTTCGGCGCCGTAGCGCAGGCGCTGCAGATACAGGGCCTGGCGCGCTTCGAGGATCATGTTGGAAGCATCGTTGGAGGCCGAGCCGTCAACGCCCAGGCCCACCGGTGCCCCGGCCCGGGTCAGTTCCAGGGTTGGGCAGATGCCCGAGGCCAGGCGCATGTTCGAGCTCGGGCAATGGCAGATGCCAGTGCCGGCGGCGCCCAGGCGGGCGATTTCGTCCGGATTGAAATGGATGCCATGAGCCAGCCAGGTGCGCGGGCCGAGCCAACCGACGCTGTCGAGGTAGTCGACCGTGCGCAGGCCGAAGCGCTGCAGGCAGAAGTCTTCTTCGTCGAGGGTTTCGGCCAGGTGGGTGTGCAGGCGTACGTCCAGCTCTTCGGCCAGATCGGCGCTGGCGCGCATGATCTCCGGCGTGACCGAGAACGGCGAGCAGGGTGCCAGGGCGATCTGTATTTGCGCGCCATCGCCGCGCTCGTGGTAGCTGTGGATAAGTCGCTGGCTGTCGGCCAGGATCACTTCGCCCTGCTGTACCGTCTGTTGCGGTGGCAGGCCACCGTCGGCTTCGCCCAGGCTCATGGAACCGCGGGTGAGCATGGCGCGCATGCCCAGTTTGCGTACCGCTTCGACTTGCACGTCGATGGCGTTTTCCAGGCCATCGGGGAACAGGTAATGGTGGTCGGCGGCGGTGGTGCAGCCCGACAGCAACAGCTCGGCCAGGGCCACGCGGGTCGCCAGCTCAAGCTTGGCCGGAGTCAGCCGGGCCCATACCGGGTACAGGGTTTTCAGCCAGGGGAACAGCGGCTGGTTGACCACCGGCGCCCAGGCGCGGGTCAGGGTCTGGTAGAAGTGGTGGTGGGTGTTGATAAGTCCGGGCAGCACCACATGCTCGCGGGCGTCAAAGACTTGTCCACAGGGGCTGGCCGGGCTTTGGCCAAGGCCGAGTACTTGCTGGATACGGCCGTCTTCAATGACCAGGCCGCCACGGGCGTCGAGGCTGTTGGCAGTGAAGATGGCGAGGGGGTTTTTCAACCAGATACGGGTCGCAGGCATGGTGCCGGCTCCTCTGAAAGTGGGTTCAGGTTAGCCAGCTCAGTGTTGCCCTGTCTGCTGATCCAGGTCCGCCGCGGTGGGCGAGGTGTCGAGTCTACACCCACCGCGCGCGGTTTCACCAGATCAGGCTTTCGCCTTTGTAATTGATGAATTGCAGACCGCCTTTGCCGCTGTTGGCGTGAACCTGATCGAGCATGCCGCGGGTGCTGGTGGCCACATCGATATCGGCGCCTTCACCGCCCATGTCGGTCTTGACCCAGCCCGGATGCATGGCCAGCACGGTCGGCTGCGGCTCGCCCAGTTGCGCCACGAAGCTGTTGATCATCGAGTTCAGCGCCGCTTTGCTGGCCTTGTACAGGCACAGTTCCGGCGCGTCGGGAATACTCACACTGCCCAGTACCGAGCTCATGAAGGCAATCACCCCGGTGTTCTTGCGCAGTTGCGGGGCGAAACGTTGGGCCACGCGAATCGGCGCCACGCTGTTGGTCATGAACAGCTCGCCGACATCGGCCAGCTTGGCCTGCTCCGGGTTCTGTTCTTCCGGGCCCTTGACCCCGGCGTTGACGAACAGCAGGTCGAAAGTCTGCGCGCCGAGGCGTTCCTGTAGTGCGTCGAGCTGGCGGGCGCTGTTCATCTCCAAGGTTTCTACCTGCACCCGCGGCAGGGCGCTGAGGGTGTCAGCCCTGGCCGGGTCGCGCACGGTGGCGATCACATTCCAGCCGTCTTCTACCAGGCGTTGCACCAGGCCAAGGCCCAGGCCGCGTGAGGCACCAATGATCAGGGCGGTTTTGTTGATGGACATGGGGGACTCCTTTCAAGGGGGTATCGATCTTTGATCAAAGAATAACCAGTCTAGTCAAACCGTGGCCCTACAAGCTGTTGGCGCAGGGGTGCACGGCTTATCCACAGCTTGCTCCACAGTAATTGTGTGCAAGCATTCAAGGTGGATATAAGCCCGTCAGAGCCCGGTCCGAAGCCAATAACTGGGGATAACTTGCTGATTTTTCGTCAGTTGATGCACTGTCATCAAAACTTGATCAAAATATGATCGTTCGCCTGCAGGCTAGGTAAATCAAGGCGCGCAGGCGAATGCTAAGAGCTTATCCACAGCCGGGCCCACAGTGAATGTGGGCAATTGTTCAGGGGCGTTCCAGCAGGATGCGGCCACGGCTGAGGTCGGCCAACTGGCGTTGCAGGGGTTCGATCTGCTCCTCGCCCAGGGCCAGGCGCAGATCGACGCCGTTGGCGGTGAATTGTTCGTCCAGCACCAGGCCGTCGGCTTCTGCCACGCGCAGTTTCAGCAGCGCCAGTTCGCTGAAGCTGCAGCTGCAGGTGAGTTCGCTGCGGCTGACCAGCAAGCGTTTTTCGGCCTGCTGCAGGCACTTGTTGGCGCCACCGCCGTAAGCGCGGGCCAGGCCCCCGGTGCCCAACTGGATGCCACCGTACCAGCGGATCACCAGCACCACCACCTGGTCACAATCCTGGGCCTCGATGGCCGCGAGGATCGGCCGCCCAGCGGTGCCGCCGGGTTCGCCGTCGTCGCTGCTGCGGTATTGCCCGCCAAGCTTCCAGGCCCAGCAGTTGTGGGTGGCGGCGAGGTCGCTATGGCTTTCGATGAAGTTCATGGCTTCGGCCGGGCTGCTGATTGGCGCAGCCAGGGTGATGAAGCGGCTCTTGCGAATCTCTTCGCGAAACTCGCAGGTGTCGAGCAGGGTAAAAGGCATAAGGCAGGTTCAGTCGCGAGGTGTCAGGCCACAGCCTTTGAGAATGATGTGGATAAGATTGTTGCTGGCATCTTCCATGTCCTGCTTGGTCAGGCGGCTGCGGCCGGTGACCTGGCAGATCTGGGTGGCGAAGTCGGCATAGTGCTGGGTACTGCCCCACAGTAGGAAGATCAGGTGTACCGGGTCGACCGGGTCCATCTTGCCGGCGTCGATCCAGGCCTGGAACACCGCGGCACGGCCCTTGAACCAGGCGCGGTAGTCTTCGCTGAAATAGTCGCTCAGGCACTGGCCGCCGCTGATGATCTCCATGGCGAAGATCCGCGATGCCTGCGGGTTGCGCCGGGAAAACTCCATCTTGGTGCGGATGTAGCTGCTCAAGGCCTGGGCTGGGTCATCGTCGACAGTCAGGGCGTTGAAAGTGCTGTCCCACAGCTCGATGATGTTGCTCAACACTGCCACATACAGGCCGAGCTTGTTGGTGAAGTAATAGTGCAGGTTGGCCTTGGGCAACCCGGCCTTGAGGGCGATGGTGTTCATGCTGGTGCCCTTGAAACCGTGGCGGGCGAACTCGTCCTCGGCGGCCTGGATGATGGCCTGCTCGTTCTTCTGGCGAATGCGGCCGGCGGGCTTGCCCGAGGCTTGGGGGCGATGCGCAGGGACTTCAAAGGTCATGAACGATTCCAGACAAGGCAATGGGTATCTCTTATGACTGGCTAACCTACCAGCATTAGTCCTCAGCGAGTAGCCGCCAGGCTTTCGAGGAAGCTTTCCAGCACCAGGTGCGGGCGCCGGCCTTTGCGCGTCACCCAGCACAGGCTCAGGTCATAGAAGCGCTCGGTGGGCTTGAGTGCACGCAGCCGGCCTTGTTGTACCCAGAAGGATGCATAGTGGTCCGGCAGGTAGCCGATGTAGCGCCCGGTCAGAATCAGGAAGGCCATGCCTTCGCGGTCCGAGGCGCTGGCGGTGCAGTTCAGCGCCTGGTAATGGGCCTGGATGTCCGCGGGTAGGCGGAAAGTCGGGGCAATGGCGTCCTGGCTGTTGAGACGCTCGTCGTCCAATTGCCGGTCGTCGGCGTAGAACAGCGGGTGGCCGACCGCGCAGTAGAGCAGCGAACGTTCGCTGTACAGCGGCTGGTACTCAAGGCCCGATAGCGGGCTGGTTTGCGGAACCACGCCAACATGCAGGCTGCCATCGAGCACGCCCTGTTCGACCTGGCTGGGGGCAATCATGCGGATCTGGATGCGCACGTCCGGGCCGCGGTCCTTGAGCTGCGCCAGGGCATGGGTAATGCGCATGTGCGGCAGGGTCACCAGGTTGTCGGTCAGGCCGATGTTCAGTTCGCCGCGCAAATGCTGGTGCAGGCCGTTGACCTCGGTGCGAAAGCTTTCCAGAGCGCTAAGCAATTGCAACGCCGACTGATACACCTCGCGGCCTTCCTCGGTCAGCGAAAAACCGGCGCGCCCGCGCTGGCACAGGCGCAGGCCCAGGCGCTGCTCGAGGTCGCTCATCTGCTGGCTGATGGCCGAACGGCCGATACCCAGCACGTTCTCGGCGGCCGAAAAGCCGCCGCACTCCACCACGCTGCGGTAGATTTTCAACAGGCGGATATCGAAATCGCTGACCTGGGCCAGGGGTTGTGGACGTTTCACGCGATGCCTTTGCACTGGAGGGGAGTGAAGGCTCACAACATACCCTCATCAGACATTCTCGCGCCAGCGACGGGCCTGAACGAGCAGGGCCGGAGCGAAGTGCAGCACGACCATCCGCAGCAGGTGATGCGTCAGGATGAATACCACATTCAGCCCGCCGCTGAAGGCGACGATGGCGATGGTCTCGATGGCGCCGGGCATGTACGCCAGCCATAAGGCAAAAGGGTCGTTGTCCAGCACCCGGGCGGCGACCCCGGCAAAGGCAGCGGCGACCAGCAGCATCAGGCCCACGGACATCAGCCCGGCCCGACCGTGACGAACAAGTTCTGCCAGGCTGATCTCCCTGAACCTGGCGCCAATCATCACGCCGAGGATCAGCGCGGCGCCATCGACGCTCCATTGCGGCATGTGGAAAGCATGCAACAGCCCAAGCTTCACATAGATCCCCGAGGCGATGATCGCGGTCAGCATGAAAGGTGCGGGAACACCGACTTTCAACAGCAGGCGGCCAAGCACAATGCACAGAGCGATCAGCGACAGCAGGGTCAACGCGGTAATGAACGTCAATGGACTGCTCGCGCTTACGTGCGCTCCGGCACTTGCCGGTATGCACAGGCTCACCAGCAGCGTGATCGACAGCAGTCGTACCAGGTGCACAACGATCACCTTGCTGGATGCGCGTTCAGACTCAAGCAGATCGAACACCGCCGCCAAGGCGCCCGGGTAGACGGCAAGGAGTGAATCCTTGAGGTTCCATGCCGAGACTTTCAGCAACCACAGTGCAGCCACGGCAATCTGCGTTGTCAGGCACAGAAGTAACAAGCCGAGGCTCGGCAGCATGGTTGCCACTGTCTGGTTGTCCCAGGCCTCGAACATCAGGCCGGTGGCAATGCCCAGGACGATCTGCACATAGCCGAGGCCGAAGCGCAGCCGGGGAGCCACATTGAACCTGCTGACGACAATTGCCGTCGCCACTATCGAGCCCAGTAGCAGGCCATGGGGCACGCCAGCGTACTGCAGGGCAGTACCAGTCAAAGCAGCGATCAGCAAACACACGAAGGTTTTCATAGGCTCAAGTGCTCAATGCACGAAGGTTGCGGTAGATGGTTTCAGCCTGCATCTGCAAGACGTCGATATTGCTGACGGCATAGAACACACCCGTGGTCGGAGCGCCAATGGCAAAGATATTAGACGGCCCCTGGTGGTTGATGACGCGACAATCGTCATAACGCACGTCGATCCCACCGTATTGATGCTGGATACAAATACCGGATGCAGCCAGATTCTTGTAGAGCGCACCTTGCATCGCATCGCCAGCGCCCGTGGCATTGACCACGTTGGAGAACCTGCAATTGAAATCACGCCCGCGTGCCAGGAAGCCGCCTTGTGTCACGCTGACATCGGATAATCCGGTTCGACAAGCCAAGCGTCCCGAATGCATATGCTGGTGAATCTTGATCCAGTTTTCCTTGGGGATGGGAACCCGCAATTGCCTCCAGGCACCCCGGAAGCGTCCGACGAATACCTTCCTTTCGCGCTCGGAGAGCAGGTTCCAGATCATCGGCACGATCAGGTTGGTCGAAGAGAACACCGAGTAGATATCCTCGCGGGCCACCGAGGCCTGGGTGTGATCGCGCATGAGGTCATCGAGGGTGGCGTCGATGCCCTGCGCCTCCAGCTCTTCGTCGAACATCGCCCGCACCGTCTTCAATGCCGAGCCACCAAAGCGCAGGCGATGCCTGATGGCGTGTTCAGTCAGTACCTTGAGTGCTCGCGGCTGATAGCTTTCGCTGTAGTTGGGAATCTTGCTGCTGCGGGTCAACATGGTCACATGATTGCCAGGGTCGGCATCGAGCAGGGTCAGTGCGACGTCGATGGCTGACAGTTGATTGCCGAGCACGCCGATACTGTCGGAGCGAATCTCGGCAAGGCGAGTCGTCGGGTAGGGGTTGTTGATGTATCCCGGGGCCCCCTTTAGCCGATAAAAGTCGGTCGGCTCGGCATTGCCGGTTGCCAGCACGACGGCCTTGTATCCCGGGCGTTCACCCGATGCGGTGCTGAGATCATAGCGCCCCCGGGACGAAGTCATTCCGGTGATATGTTCACGGTAGTACTGAATCGATGAGTGCTCGCGCAGCGAAGACTGCACTGATTCTTCGATGAACTTGCCGAACACCGGGCGCGGTTGATAACCATTGGACTGGGCCATGCCACGGGTCTGCAACCACTGCTTGAAGTCGCCCTGTTCGCGCAGATACATCAAATTGGCGGGGCGGTTGACCAGGTTGCTCAAAATATCTTGCTGATAAGCCTGGCCCGATCCGCTGCTACCGGCTGTATCGAACACATCAATGCTGAGTGCTGGCGTCAGGTGCTTCAACCGTTCCAGAATGATCGCACCGCTATAGCCCAGCCCAACGACTGCTACCTTGCCCATATCCAATCCTTTAGATGTGGTTTTGCTGCGGGCGCGATAACGCCCGTTGCCTGGTATCGACCTGCCAGGTCATGACAGGTGACAAAGACCGGCTGGCGGGGTATCCGTCAGTCGGCGTCCGATTACAGGCAAGCGCCGGTGGGCGCTGCCTGATGTCGTTGTTCAAAGGGATACCGGCTTACGCCCAGACGAAGGTATCCCTGACCCAGCTGTCGAACTGGGCGAGATGGTCGCTGACTTCTTTCTCACTGTTGCCCTCGACAATCGCCGAGACGATTTCGCCATTGGTCATTTGCATTCCGGAATAATCCGTGCCCTTTTTTGCAGTGACCGTGTAATAGCGAATGAAGGGCAAGTCGATAGATGCCGGGAAGTCGATCAGCTTGCCTGTGCGCGGCGGTACGTTCAGTTGGCCGAGCAAGTGGCGCGGTGGCAGCAGCGACTTCAACGACGCCGACTTGCCGCCACGCTCGGCATCGATCAGGGTCAGACGCGGATTCAACCCGTAGGCTTCGGTCAATTCCTGATTGATGCAGCAGCCTCCCAGGCGACAGGCGATTTCGCAGACGATGAGGTCGTCGCCGTCGAGAAACACTTCAAGGTGGAACAGCAGGGTGCCCAGGTTTGGCAATGCCTGCTCGATGATGCTTCGGGTCAGCTTCACGCACTGCGCATGCAGCGGATTGCTTTCGGCCAGCATCTGGAAACCGAGGCTTTGTCCGTCAAGAAAGTCCAGGCAGGTAATCGTCGAGCGTACCGGGGAAATAATCACCGGGTTGCCGTTGATGTAGAGCCCATTAACGTTCAGCAACGGTGCATCGAGGTACTTTTCGACCATCAGATTGTGCAGCGTTGTGCCGTCCTGCTGTTGCAGGTAGTCGCGCAAGCCGTCGACGTCGCGTAGCACCCGTACGCCCCCCGAACCTCGTCCATCACGAGGCTTGACCACCACCGGGTAGCCGTACTGCTCGATGAAATCGTTGATTTCGCACGCCGAGCCGACCATCGCCATGGGATTGATGCGAATGCCATGCTCTGCGAGCCTCTGCTTCATGAGGAATTTGTCACGGTACAGCAGAGTCATGGCCTCATAGCGTGTACGCGAACCATTGAGACGGTCCTTGATGCGCGCCACACGCAGCAAGTCGACTTCTGCCAGCGCAACTACCGTGTGAGTGCCTAGCGCTCTCGCCGCCGCCAGGGCATCGAGTTCGACTAGCGCTGATTCATTGAAGTTGGGGTAAAGCCTGAAAGACTCGCTCAGGGTGGGGAACTGCTGGTCCAGCGCTGCTTTGGCTGACAAGTCGCTGTAAATCAGCGAATTGTTGCCCAGCACGTTCAACCATTCTTGTTCCGAGTGCTGCAGGAGGATTTTCGCGGGCGAGAACAGGATTACAGGGTTCAAAGGATTTCCTTATCGTGATTGTTCATGGCGTAGCACATGCGCAAGGCAGTCCATGGTGCGCGTGTTGTTGCAGCGACCGGCCGAAGGGCGCGTTCATACGCTCCTGTAGTGGAACTATCAGAAGTTGCCTGTACGTGAGCGCTGTAGGTCTTAGGAAATACTGGGAGGCGCGATGGCTTCGAACAAGAGAGGTTCTGCGACAGATAGAGTGAGACTCCTCTATCGTGGCTGTAAGTAAATGCACATCGCCGCACGGCGGTTTTTCGCAACTAATTGATTGGTGAGGGAATTTTCGGAGTCGCTCAGTCGACCGGCATTCAACATGACGCCAGGCGGTAAATGTTTAGCGAAAGGCAAACCAAAGATCGGAAAAGCAGGATTTTCCAGACCTTACGGCCATGCCAATTTAGTCGCAACAACACTTGTCGCTGCCCAATTGCCTTGCGAGGACTTGTCCGATGAATCTGCCTGAAAACGCTCCTGTCGGTCTGGCCAGCCAGCTCAAGCTGGACGCCCACTGGATGCCCTACACCGCCAACCGCAATTTTCAGCGCGATCCCCGGCTGATCGTCGCCGCCGAAGGCAGCTACCTGACCGACGACAAGGGTCGCAAGATCTATGACGCACTGTCCGGCCTGTGGACTTGCGGTGCCGGTCACACCCGCAAGCAGATCCAGGAAGCCGTATCACGCCAGTTGGGCGTGCTCGATTATTCGCCGGCCTTCCAGTTCGGTCACCCGCTGTCGTTCCAGCTGGCCGAGAAGATCACCGACCTGACCCCGGGCAACCTCAATCACGTCTTCTATACCAACTCCGGTTCCGAGTGCGCTGACACTGCGGTCAAGATGGTCCGTGCCTACTGGCGCCTGAAAGGCCAGGCCACCAAGACCAAGCTGATCGGCCGTGCCCGTGGCTATCACGGAGTGAACATCGCCGGTACCAGCCTGGGTGGCGTCAACGGCAACCGCAAGCTGTTCGGCCAGTTGCTCGACGTCGATCACATCCCGCACACCCTGCTGCCTGGCAATGCCTTCACCAAGGGCATGCCGGAAGAGGGCGGTATCGCCCTGGCCGATGAAATGCTCAAACTGATCGAGCTGCACGATGCTTCGAACATCGCCGCGCTGATCGTCGAGCCGCTGGCCGGTTCCGCTGGTGTATTGCCGCCGCCGAAGGGTTACCTGAAACGCCTGCGGGAAATCTGCGACCAGCACAACATCCTGCTGATCTTCGACGAAGTCATTACCGGCTTCGGCCGCATGGGCTCGATGTTCGGTGCCGATGCCTTCGGCGTTACCCCGGACCTGATGTGCATCGCCAAGCAGGTCACCAACGGCGCCATCCCGATGGGCGCGGTGATCGCCAGCAGCGAGATCTACCAGACCTTCATGAACCAGCCGACCCCGGAATACGCGGTGGAATTCCCCCACGGCTACACCTACTCGGCACACCCGGTCGCCTGCGCCGCCGGGATTGCCGCGCTGGACCTGCTGGAGAAGGAAAACCTGGTGCAATCGGTCGCCGAACTGTCGCCGCACTTCGAGAAGGTGCTGCACGGGGTCAAGGGGGCGAAGAACATCATCGACATCCGTAACTACGGCCTGGCCGGTGCGATCCAGATTGCCGCCCGTGACGGCGATGCCATCGTGCGTCCGTACGAGATTGCCATGAAGCTGTGGAAAGCCGGCTTCTATGTGCGCTTCGGCGGCGACACCCTGCAGTTCGGCCCGACCTTCAACAGCCAGCCGCAGGAACTGGATCGTCTGTTCGATGCGGTCGGCGAAGCCATCAACCAGGTCGACTGATCGTCCCTCTATATATAAGAAGCGGGCGCGAGTGATCTCGCGCCCAGGCATACCCTCTTTCTGGAGTTCTGCATGAGCACTGTTCAACACCTGATCAACGGCGAGCTGGTGGCTGCCGACGTACGCACCGCCGATGTCTTCAATCCGTCCACTGGCCAGGCTATCCACAAGGTCGCCCTGGCCAGCAAGCAAACCGTGCAGCAGGCCATCGACTCGGCCAAGGCCGCTTTCCCGGCCTGGCGCAACACGCCACCGGCCAAGCGTGCCCAGGTGATGTTCCGCTTCAAGCAACTGCTGGAGCAGAACGAAGCGCGTATCTCCCAACTGATTAGCGAAGAGCACGGCAAGACCGTGGAAGACGCCGCCGGTGAACTCAAGCGCGGTATCGAGAACGTCGAGTTCGCCTGCGCCGCCCCGGAAGTGCTCAAGGGTGAGTACAGCCGCAACGTCGGCCCGAACATCGATGCCTGGTCCGACTTCCAGCCGCTGGGGGTGGTGGCCGGTATCACGCCGTTCAACTTCCCGGCCATGGTGCCGCTGTGGATGTATCCGCTGGCCATTGCCTGCGGTAACTGCTTCATCCTCAAGCCATCGGAGCGTGACCCGAGCTCGACCCTGCTGATCGCCCAACTGCTGCACGAAGCCGGCCTGCCTAAAGGCGTGCTCAACGTGGTGCACGGTGACAAGGAAGCGGTTGATGCGCTGATCGAGGCCCCTGAGGTCAAGGCCCTGAGTTTCGTCGGCTCGACGCCGATCGCCGAATACATCTATGCCGAAGGCACCAAGCGCGGCAAGCGCGTCCAGGCGCTGGGCGGGGCGAAGAACCATGCGGTGCTGATGCCTGATGCCGATCTGGACAATGCGGTCAGCGCGCTGATGGGTGCAGCCTACGGTTCTTGCGGTGAGCGTTGCATGGCGATCTCCGTGGCCGTGTGCGTTGGCGACCAGGTGGCCGATGCGCTGATCGCCAAGCTCGAGCCGCAGATCAAGGCGCTGAAGATTGGTGCCGGCACTTCCTGTGGCCTGGACATGGGCCCGCTGGTTACCGCGGCAGCCCGTGACAAGGTGGTGGGCTACATCGACGATGGCGTGGCTGCCGGTGCGCAACTCGTGGTCGACGGTCGTGGCTACCGGGTTGCCGGTAACGAAGACGGTTACTTTGTCGGCGGCACTCTGTTCGACCGTGTGACTCCCGAGATGCGCATCTATAAAGAAGAGATCTTCGGGCCAGTACTGTGCGTGGTACGCGTGGACAGCCTGGAAGAAGCCATGCGCCTGATCAACGAGCACGAGTACGGTAACGGCACCTGCATCTTCACCCGTGACGGTGAGGCGGCGCGCCTGTTCTGCGATGAGATCGAAGTGGGCATGGTGGGCGTCAACGTACCGCTGCCGGTGCCAGTGGCTTACCACAGCTTCGGTGGCTGGAAGCGTTCGCTGTTTGGTGATCTGCATGCCTATGGCCCGGATGGCGTACGTTTCTACACTCGCCGCAAAGCCATTACCCAGCGCTGGCCGCAACGTGCCAGCCATGAAGCCTCGCAGTTTGCATTCCCGAGCCTCTAAGGCGTTAGCTGCAAGCTGCAAGTTGAGCGCGGTGCTAGCGCTTCTACTTGCAGCTTGAAGCTTGTGGCTTATAGCTAAAACGCCGCCGCTGAAACAAAGTTGAAATAAGTCCTTGACGCCCCTGTGGATCTGTCTATAATTCGCCCCACTTCCGGCGCAGTCGGAACTGAAAACTCCTTGAGTTTCAAAGAGTTAGCGGTTCCAGGGTCATCCGGAAGGGCTTCGATCGAAAGATCGACAGCGGTGAAAAAGGCAGTTGACAGCGGTTTGAAACGCTGTAGAATTCGCCTCCCGCTGACGAGAGATCGCAGCGAGTCAAGTGGTTGAAGTTGAAAGAGAAATTCTGAAAAACTTCAAAATAAACGCTTGACAGGCTCTGAGGAAAGCGTAGAATGCGCGCCTCGGTTGAGACGAAAAGCTCTTAACCAACCGCTCTTTAACAACTGAATCAAGCAATTCGTGTGGGTGCTTGTGAGTTCAGACTGATAGTCAAAAAGATTATCAGCATCACAAGTGGCTACACGAAAAATCGAAAGATTTGAAAGTAAGTCATTTGAGATTGCTGAGCCAAGTTTAGGGTTTTCTCAAAACCCAAGCAGTATTGAACTGAAGAGTTTGATCATGGCTCAGATTGAACGCTGGCGGCAGGCCTAACACATGCAAGTCGAGCGGATGAGAAGAGCTTGCTCTTCGATTCAGCGGCGGACGGGTGAGTAATACCTAGGAATCTGCCTGGTAGTGGGGGACAACGTTTCGAAAGGAACGCTAATACCGCATACGCCCTACGGGGGAAAGCAGGGGACCTTCGGGCCTTGCGCTATCAGATGAGCCTAGGTCGGATTAGCTAGTTGGTGAGGTAATGGCTCACCAAGGCGACGATCCGTAACTGGTCTGAGAGGATGATCAGTCACACTGGAACTGAGACACGGTCCAGACTCCTACGGGAGGCAGCAGTGGGGAATATTGGACAATGGGCGAAAGCCTGATCCAGCCATGCCGCGTGTGTGAAGAAGGTCTTCGGATTGTAAAGCACTTTAAGTTGGGAGGAAGGGTACTTACCTAATACGTGAGTATTTTGACGTTACCGACAGAATAAGCACCGGCTAACTCTGTGCCAGCAGCCGCGGTAATACAGAGGGTGCAAGCGTTAATCGGAATTACTGGGCGTAAAGCGCGCGTAGGTGGTTCGTTAAGTTGGATGTGAAATCCCCGGGCTCAACCTGGGAACTGCATCCAAAACTGGCGAGCTAGAGTAGGGCAGAGGGTGGTGGAATTTCCTGTGTAGCGGTGAAATGCGTAGATATAGGAAGGAACACCAGTGGCGAAGGCGACCACCTGGGCTCATACTGACACTGAGGTGCGAAAGCGTGGGGAGCAAACAGGATTAGATACCCTGGTAGTCCACGCCGTAAACGATGTCAACTAGCCGTTGGAATCCTTGAGATTTTAGTGGCGCAGCTAACGCATTAAGTTGACCGCCTGGGGAGTACGGCCGCAAGGTTAAAACTCAAATGAATTGACGGGGGCCCGCACAAGCGGTGGAGCATGTGGTTTAATTCGAAGCAACGCGAAGAACCTTACCAGGCCTTGACATGCAGAGAACTTTCCAGAGATGGATTGGTGCCTTCGGGAACTCTGACACAGGTGCTGCATGGCTGTCGTCAGCTCGTGTCGTGAGATGTTGGGTTAAGTCCCGTAACGAGCGCAACCCTTGTCCTTAGTTACCAGCACGTTATGGTGGGCACTCTAAGGAGACTGCCGGTGACAAACCGGAGGAAGGTGGGGATGACGTCAAGTCATCATGGCCCTTACGGCCTGGGCTACACACGTGCTACAATGGTCGGTACAGAGGGTTGCCAAGCCGCGAGGTGGAGCTAATCTCACAAAACCGATCGTAGTCCGGATCGCAGTCTGCAACTCGACTGCGTGAAGTCGGAATCGCTAGTAATCGCGAATCAGAATGTCGCGGTGAATACGTTCCCGGGCCTTGTACACACCGCCCGTCACACCATGGGAGTGGGTTGCACCAGAAGTAGCTAGTCTAACCTTCGGGAGGACGGTTACCACGGTGTGATTCATGACTGGGGTGAAGTCGTAACAAGGTAGCCGTAGGGGAACCTGCGGCTGGATCACCTCCTTAATCGACAGACATCAGCTGTCTTATGAGCTCCCACACGAATTGCTTGATTCATTGAAGAAGACGATTGGGTCTGTAGCTCAGTTGGTTAGAGCGCACCCCTGATAAGGGTGAGGTCGGCAGTTCGAATCTGCCCAGACCCACCAATTACATGTGGTGCAGCCTGTAGCAATACGGGGCCATAGCTCAGCTGGGAGAGCGCCTGCCTTGCACGCAGGAGGTCAGCGGTTCGATCCCGCTTGGCTCCACCACCTTACGTCAAAGCTTAGAAATGAATATTCGGCTCGAATATTGATTTCTGAACTTTTTCAGAATCGTTCTTTAAAAATTTGGGTATGTGATAGAAAGATAGACTGGACAGCACTTTCACTGGTGTGTGTTCAGGCTAAGGTAAAATTTGTGAGTAATTACAAGTTTTCGGCGAATGTTGTCTTCACAGTATAACCAGATTGCTTGGGGTTATATGGTCAAGTGAAGAAGCGCATACGGTGGATGCCTTGGCAGTCAGAGGCGATGAAAGACGTGGTAGCCTGCGATAAGCTTCGGGGAGTCGGCAAACAGACTTTGATCCGGAGATCTCTGAATGGGGGAACCCACTCAGCATAAGCTGAGTATCTTGTACTGAATACATAGGTGCAAGAGGCGAACCAGGGGAACTGAAACATCTAAGTACCCTGAGGAAAAGAAATCAACCGAGATTCCCTTAGTAGTGGCGAGCGAACGGGGACTAGCCCTTAAGTGGCTTTGAGATTAGCGGAACGCTCTGGAAAGTGCGGCCATAGTGGGTGATAGCCCTGTACGCGAAAATCTCTTAGTCATGAAATCGAGTAGGACGGAGCACGAGAAACTTTGTCTGAATATGGGGGGACCATCCTCCAAGGCTAAATACTACTGACTGACCGATAGTGAACCAGTACCGTGAGGGAAAGGCGAAAAGAACCCCGGAGAGGGGAGTGAAATAGATCCTGAAACCGTATGCGTACAAGCAGTGGGAGCCTACTTTGTTAGGTGACTGCGTACCTTTTGTATAATGGGTCAGCGACTTATATTCAGTGGCGAGCTTAACCGAATAGGGGAGGCGTAGCGAAAGCGAGTGTTAATAGCGCGTTTAGTCGCTGGGTATAGACCCGAAACCGGGCGATCTATCCATGGGCAGGTTGAAGGTTAGGTAACACTGACTGGAGGACCGAACCGACTACCGTTGAAAAGTTAGCGGATGACCTGTGGATCGGAGTGAAAGGCTAATCAAGCTCGGAGATAGCTGGTTCTCCTCGAAAGCTATTTAGGTAGCGCCTCATGTATCACTGTAGGGGGTAGAGCACTGTTTCGGCTAGGGGGTCATCCCGACTTACCAAACCGATGCAAACTCCGAATACCTACAAGTGCCGAGCATGGGAGACACACGGCGGGTGCTAACGTCCGTCGTGAAAAGGGAAACAACCCAGACCGTCAGCTAAGGTCCCAAAGTTATGGTTAAGTGGGAAACGATGTGGGAAGGCTTAGACAGCTAGGAGGTTGGCTTAGAAGCAGCCACCCTTTAAAGAAAGCGTAATAGCTCACTAGTCGAGTCGGCCTGCGCGGAAGATGTAACGGGGCTCAAACCATACACCGAAGCTACGGGTGTCACTTAGGTGACGCGGTAGAGGAGCGTTCTGTAAGCCTGTGAAGGTGAGTTGAGAAGCTTGCTGGAGGTATCAGAAGTGCGAATGCTGACATGAGTAACGACAATGGGAGTGAAAAACTCCCACGCCGAAAGACCAAGGTTTCCTGCGCAACGTTAATCGACGCAGGGTTAGTCGGTCCCTAAGGCGAGGCTGAAAAGCGTAGTCGATGGAAAACAGGTTAATATTCCTGTACTTCTAGTTATTGCGATGGAGGGACGGAGAAGGCTAGGCCAGCTTGGCGTTGGTTGTCCAAGTTTAAGGTGGTAGGCTGAGATCTTAGGTAAATCCGGGATCTTAAGGCCGAGAGCTGATGACGAGTTGCCTTTAGGCGACGAAGTGGTTGATGCCATGCTTCCAAGAAAAGCTTCTAAGCTTCAGATAACTAGGAACCGTACCCCAAACCGACACAGGTGGTTGGGTAGAGAATACCAAGGCGCTTGAGAGAACTCGGGTGAAGGAACTAGGCAAAATGGCACCGTAACTTCGGGAGAAGGTGCGCCGGTGAGGGTGAAGGACTTGCTCCGTAAGCCCATGCCGGTCGAAGATACCAGGCCGCTGCGACTGTTTATTAAAAACACAGCACTCTGCAAACACGAAAGTGGACGTATAGGGTGTGACGCCTGCCCGGTGCCGGAAGGTTAATTGATGGGGTTAGCTAACGCGAAGCTCTTGATCGAAGCCCCGGTAAACGGCGGCCGTAACTATAACGGTCCTAAGGTAGCGAAATTCCTTGTCGGGTAAGTTCCGACCTGCACGAATGGCGTAACGATGGCGGCGCTGTCTCCACCCGAGACTCAGTGAAATTGAAATCGCTGTGAAGATGCAGTGTATCCGCGGCTAGACGGAAAGACCCCGTGAACCTTTACTATAGCTTTGCACTGGACTTTGAATTTGCTTGTGTAGGATAGGTGGGAGGCTTTGAAGCGTGGACGCCAGTTCGCGTGGAGCCATCCTTGAAATACCACCCTGGCAACTTTGAGGTTCTAACTCAGGTCCGTTATCCGGATCGAGGACAGTGTATGGTGGGTAGTTTGACTGGGGCGGTCTCCTCCTAAAGAGTAACGGAGGAGTACGAAGGTGCGCTCAGACCGGTCGGAAATCGGTCGTAGAGTATAAAGGCAAAAGCGCGCTTGACTGCGAGACAGACACGTCGAGCAGGTACGAAAGTAGGTCTTAGTGATCCGGTGGTTCTGTATGGAAGGGCCATCGCTCAACGGATAAAAGGTACTCCGGGGATAACAGGCTGATACCGCCCAAGAGTTCATATCGACGGCGGTGTTTGGCACCTCGATGTCGGCTCATCACATCCTGGGGCTGAAGCCGGTCCCAAGGGTATGGCTGTTCGCCATTTAAAGTGGTACGCGAGCTGGGTTTAGAACGTCGTGAGACAGTTCGGTCCCTATCTGCCGTGGACGTTTGAGATTTGAGAGGGGCTGCTCCTAGTACGAGAGGACCGGAGTGGACGAACCTCTGGTGTTCCGGTTGTCACGCCAGTGGCATTGCCGGGTAGCTATGTTCGGAAGAGATAACCGCTGAAAGCATCTAAGCGGGAAACTTGCCTCAAGATGAGATCTCACTGGAGCCTTGAGCTCCCTGAAGGGCCGTCGAAGACTACGACGTTGATAGGTTGGGTGTGTAAGCGCTGTGAGGCGTTGAGCTAACCAATACTAATTGCCCGTGAGGCTTGACCATATAACACCCAAGCAATTTGCGTCGAATGACCAGATTGCGGTGTTGTGAAGACTGCAAAGCCGAGAATTTGTAACTCACAAGCATCACATACCCGATTCGCTGGAGTGTCTAACAAGACCTTCTGGCAACAGAATTTCTTGACGACCATAGAGCATTGGAACCACCTGATCCCATCCCGAACTCAGCAGTGAAACGATGCATCGCCGATGGTAGTGTGGGGTTTCCCCATGTGAGAGTAGGTCATCGTCAAGATTAAATTCCGAAACCCCTATCTGCGTATGCAGGTAGGGGTTTTGTCTTTCTGGCTGTTGCACAACACAGTCAGGCTCCCCGAGCATGATAAGGTTTCCCTCTGCCCGCACAGCCTCAAGGATGCCCAATGCCGCACGCAAACCCACTCATACCAGGTTTCATGGTGGTTCACGGCAATCGCCTGGATGAACTGCGCAGTCTGGTGGTGAGCTGGATGCGGCGTTACCCGCTGGCACCGCTGGAAAACGAAATCGCCCTGGTGCAGAGCAACGGCATCGCCCAGTGGCTGAAGCTGGCCCTAGCCGAAGATCCTGAAGACGACGATCAAGGTGGCTGTGGCATCGCCGCCGCAGTCGAGGTGCAACTACCCGGCAGTTTCATGTGGCAGCTGTACCGCAAGGTGCTGGGCCGCGAAGAAATCCCCGAGGTGTCGCTGCTCGACAAGGCGCCGCTGACCTGGCGTTTGATGCGCCTGCTGCCTGAAGTCATCGACAAACCGCACTTCGAGCCCTTGCAGCGCTTTCTCACCGACGACAGCGACCTGCGCAAGCGCTACCAGTTGGCCGAACGCCTTGCCGACCTGTTCGACCAGTATCAGGTGTATCGGGCCGACTGGCTCAAGGACTGGGCCGCCGGCCGCCATGTACTCAATACCGCCCGTGGCGAATCAAAGCCGCTGCCGGCCGCCAACTGCTGGCAGGCAGAGCTATGGCGCGCCCTGTTGCTGGATGTCGGTGAAGAGGGCATGGCCCAGAGCCGCGCCGGAGTCCATCAGCGCTTTATCGAGCGGATCAATAGCCTGCAGGAGGCGCCACCTGGCTTGCCATCCCGGGTTATCGTCTTCGGCATTTCGTCGCTGCCTGCCCAGGCGCTCGAAGCGCTCGCAGGGCTGGCTCGTTTCAGCCAGGTGCTGCTCTGCGTGCACAACCCCTGCCGTCACCACTGGGCCGACATCGTTGCCGACAAGGACCTGCTGCGCCATCAATACAAGCGCCAGCAACGCAAGCAGGGCATGCCCAGCCTGATCGATGCCGAAACCCTGCATCAACACGCACATCCGTTGCTCGCCGCCTGGGGCAAGCAAGGCCGCGACTATATCAACCTGCTCGACAGCTATGACGACCCTGGCAGCTACCGCGCAGCCTTCAGCGACGGGCGTATCGACCTGTTCAGCGACAGCGCCCCGACAACACTGCTCAACCAGTTGCAGGACGACATTCTTGAGTTGCGTCCGCTGGCCGAAACCCGTGAGCTTTGGCCTGACGTCGACCTGGCCAAAGATCGCTCGGTGCGCTTCCACATCGGCCACAGCCCGCAACGTGAAGTGGAAATCCTCCACGACCAGTTGCTCGCCCGCTTCAGTGCCGACCCGACGCTGCGCCCACGGGACATCATCGTCATGCTCCCGGACATCAATACCTATGCGCCGCACATCCGCGCGGTGTTCGGCCAACTGGACCGCAATGATCCGCGCTTCATCCCCTTCACCTTGACCGACCAGGGCCAGCGTGGCCGAGATCCGCTGCTGATTGCCCTGGAGCACTTGCTGAAGCTACCTGATAGCCGCTTCGCGGTGAGCGAGGTCCTTGACCTGCTCGATGTGCCAGCCTTGCGTGCGCGCTTCGCCATCAAGGAAAGCGACCTTCCGACCTTGCACCGCTGGATCGAAGGCGCCGGCATTCGCTGGGGCCTGAACGCCGAGCAACGCGCGGGCCTCGGCTTGCCGGCGGATCTCGAACAGAACAGCTGGCGATTTGGCTTGCGGCGCATGCTGCTGGGTTACGCCGTCGGTGTCGGCGAAGGCTGCGATGGTATCGAGCCGTTCGATGAAATCGGCGGCCTGGATGCCGCCTTGATCGGCCCGTTGGTGGCCCTGCTCGACGCCCTGGAAATCGCTCACGAGCAACTTTCCCAACCGGCAACTGCTGCCGAGTGGGGCGAGCGCCTGCATGCCTTGCTGCAAGTGTTCTTCCTCGCCGACACCGAGCATGACGACTATCTGCTGGTGCAACTGCAGACCCTGCGCGAAACCTGGTTGCAGACCTGTGAATCGGTTGGCCTGCAAGACTTGCTGCCGCTCACCGTGGTTCGCGAAGCCTGGCTGGCCGGGCTCGACCAAGGGCGCTTGTCCCAGCGTTTTCTTGCAGGTTCGGTAAATTTCTGCACCTTGATGCCCATGCGTGCGATCCCGTTCAAGGTGGTCTGCCTGCTGGGCATGAACGATGGCGACTACCCGCGTGCGCAACCGCCGCTGGACTTCGACCTGATGGGCAGCGACTACCGTCCGGGTGATCGCTCGCGCCGTGAAGACGACCGCTACCTGTTGCTCGAAGCGCTGCTTTCGGCCCGTGACCAGCTGTATGTCAGCTGGGTCGGGCGCAGCATCCGCGATAACAGCGAACGCCCGGCCTCGGTGCTGATTGGCCAGTTACGCGACCATCTGGCTACGGGTTGGCGTCTGGCCGATGCCGAGATCGGTGGCAAGCTCAATGCAGGTGAGCAGTTGCTGCATGCCCTGACGGTGGAGCATCCGTTGCAGCCGTTCAGCGCCCGCTACTTCCACAAGGGCAGCAGCCTGTTCAGTTATGCACGGGAATGGCGGACGCTGCACCTCCCTGGCGAAGAGCAGATCAATGAGGACGAGCTGCCGCCATACAACAGCGATGAACCGCTGACGCTGAGCTTGTTGCAGGACTTTCTGCGCCATCCGGTGCGGCATTTCTTCAGTCAGCGGCTGAAGGTCTTTTTCGAGTCGGCGCAAGCGCCGCTGGCCGATGAGGAGCCCTTCGTCCTCGATGCCCTGCAGCGCTACAGCCTGAGCGAAAGCCTGCTGGCCGCAGCCCTGGCCGATCCGGATGACAGCGCCCGGGCGCTTACCACCCAGGCCCGCCGCCTGCAGGGTTACGGGCTGTTGCCACTGGCCGGCTTCGGCGAATGCCTGCAGGCCGAGTTGATCGAGCCATTGCCCGACCTGTTGCAGCGTTATCAACAGTTGCTGCAGCAATGGCCGATGCCTGTGGATAACGCCTTGCCGATCCGTTTCGAGTACCGCCAGCTCAAGCTCGAAGGCTGGTTGGGCCGGGTCTATCAGCGGGAGGATCAATCCCTGCTGAGCATCACTACCTTGCCCAACGGCATCAGCAGTGGCCGCACACTGAAATGGCACCGGCTGACGCCGACCTGGGTCATGCACCTGGCCGCCTGCGCGGTTGGTTTGCCATTGCACAGTGCAGTGGTCGCCACCGATGTCACCCTGTTGCTCGCCCCCCTGGAGCAGGCCCGCGCCGCTGAATTGCTGGGCGATCTGCTGCTGGCCCGCCAGGCGGGTATGAATGCGCCGCTCCCGGTAGCAGTCAAGACCGCCTTTGCCTGGTTGGCCCAGAGCGATGCCGACAAAGCCCTGGCTGCAGCCGCCAAGGCCTACGACGGCGATGGTCAGAACACCTTCGGCGAGCGCAGCGAAAGCACCGCGCTGGCCCGACAGTTCAGCGATTTCGCGGCACTCAGTGCCAGTGAAGAATTCGAAGGCTGGTGCGAGGCCCTGTACCGCCCGATATTCGAAGCGCCCTGGCAGACGCCGGGGAAAGAGGAGAGCGCTCGATGAGCCTTGGTGTTGCCCCAGCCCCCCTGGCACTGACCTTTCCCTTGCATGGCAGCCAGTTGATCGAGGCCAGTGCCGGTACCGGCAAGACCTTCACCATCTCGGCGTTGTACCTGCGCCTGGTGCTCGGCCATGGCGGTGAACAGGGCTTTGGCCGCGAGCTGTTGCCACCACAGATCCTGGTGGTGACCTTCACCGACGCCGCTACCAAGGAGCTGCGTGAACGCATCCGCACCCGCCTGGCAGAAGCCGCGCGCTACTTCCGTGGTGAGTTGAGCGAAGCCGATCCCTTGCTCCAGCAATTGCGCGATGACTATGAGCCGTCGCTGTGGGCGGCGTGCGCCAACCGCCTGGACGTGGCCGCACAGTGGATGGACGAAGCTGCGGTGTCGACCATCCACAGTTGGTGCCAACGCATGCTGCGCGAGCACGCCTTCGACAGCGGCAGCCTGTTTACCCAGACCCTGGAAACCGACCACAGTGACCTGCTCGGCCAGGTCATGCGCGATTACTGGCGACGCTTCTGCTACAGCATGCAGGGCGATGCGCTGGCCTGGGTTCGCGCCCATTGGGTCAGCCCCGAAGCCTTGCTGCCACGGGTCCGCGCGCTGTTCGGCCGGCAGCGCATCGAGAGCGATGAGGAAGAGCCCCAGGCGCTGATCGAAGCGGTGCTGCAGCAACGTACTGAACTGCTGCGCACGCTCAAGGCGCCCTGGGCGCAATGGTCCGGCGAGTTGCTGCAGATCTGCCGTGACGGCCTGGCCGCCAAGCAGGTTGACGGGCGCAAGATGCAGGCGCGCTACTTCGAGCCCTGGTGCGAAAAACTCAAGGCCTGGGCCGAGGACGACCAGGCGCTGGAGCTGGACCTGGGCACCGGCTTCAGCCGCTTTACCCGTGCCGGCATGACCGAAGCCTGGAAGGGCGAGCCGCCAGTCCACCCGGCACTCCAGGCGATGGAGGGTCTGCGCGACCAGCTTCAGGGCCTGCCCACGCCTGATGCCTGTCTGCTCGAGCACGCTGCTGCCTGGGTCGGCGCCCGCTTTGAACAGGAAAAACGCCGCCGCGCCGAGATGGGCTTCGACGACATGCTCCTGCGTCTCGACCACGCGTTGCACGGTGATGCCGGCGAGCGCCTCGCCGGGCTGATCCGTGAACAGTTCCCGGTGGCCCTGATCGACGAGTTCCAGGACACCGACCCGGTGCAGTACCGGATCTTCCAGCGCATCTACCGGATTGAAGAGAACGCACGCGATACCGGCCTGTTCCTGATTGGCGACCCCAAGCAGGCAATCTATGCCTTCCGCGGCGCCGACATCTTCACCTACCTGGGGGCGCGGCGGGCCACGGCCGGGCGCCTGCACAGCCTCGATACCAACTACCGTTCGAGCCAGGCCATGGTCACGGCGGTCAACCATGTGTTCATGCAGGCCGAAGTGCGCGAGCAGGGCCGTGGCGCCTTCCTGTTCCGCGACGGCAGCAACAACCCGGTGCCGTTTCTCGAGGTCAAGGCCAAGGGCCGCAGCGAGCAGCTGCAGGTCGATGGCTCGCCGGTACCCGCACTCAACCTCTGGCAACTGAGCAGTGAAGAGCCGGTATCCGGCGCTGTTTATCGTCAGCAACTGGCCGCCAGCTGTGCCAGCCAGATCGTTGCCTTGCTCAATGGCGGGCAGCAGGGTCGCAGTGGTTTCGTGCAGTCCGATCGGTCGCTGCGCGGCTGCCTGCCTTCGGATATCGCCATTCTGGTGCGCGATGGCCGCGAGGCGCAGTTGATTCGTGCCGAATTGGCGGCCCGCGATGTGCGCAGCGTTTACCTGTCGGACAAGGACTCGGTGTTCGCCGCCCAGGAAGCCCATGACCTGCTGGCCTGGCTCAAAGCCTGCGCCGAGCCGGATGCCGAGCGCCTGCTCAAGGCGGCGCTGGCCAGCATTACCCTCAACCTGCCGCTCAGCGCCCTGGCAAAATTGAACCAGGATGAGCGGGTGTGGGAGCGCTGGGTCATGCAGTTCCGCCAGTACCGGCTGATCTGGCGCGGCCAGGGTGTACTGCCGATGCTGCGGCGCCTGCTGCATGACTTCGATCTGCCCCAGGTATTGATGGCCCGCAGTGATGGCGAACGGGTGCTGACCAACCTGCTGCACCTGGCCGAGCTGCTGCAGCAGGCGGCTACCGAGCTGGATGGCGAGCAGGCGTTGATTCGTCACCTGGGCGAGCACCTGGCCAGTTCCGGCCAGGCCGGCGAGGAGCAGATCCTGCGCCTGGAAAGCGACGAGCAACTGGTCAAGGTGGTGACCATCCACAAGTCCAAGGGCCTGGAATATCCCTTGGTGTTCCTGCCCTTCATCTGCACCAGCAAGCCGGTGGATGGCTCGCGCTTGCCACTGGCCTGGCACGACAGCGAAGGCCAGGCGCACCTGACCCTGACCCCGGATGCCGAACAGATCGCCCGGGCCGACGATGAGCGCCTGGCCGAAGACCTGCGCCTACTCTACGTGGCCTTGACCCGCGCCCAGCATGCCTGCTGGCTCGGCGTTGCCGACCTCAAGCGCGGCGCCGGCAAGACCTCGACCCTGCATCGTTCAGCCCTGGGTTACCTGTTGGGCGGCGGCAGCGCCCTGTCAGCCTCGACCCAGCTGGGCGATTGGCTGCAGGCCTTGCAGGCCGGTTGCCCGGCCATCGCCAGCATCGAGCTGCCAGCGCCTGATGAGCAGGCCTACAGCGCCCCGCTCAACCAGGCCGAACTGCTACCCGCGCGCCAGCCCAAACGCCGGGCTGCAGAAAACTGGTGGATCGCGTCCTACAGCGCCTTGCGCATCGGCGAAGAGGCCATGACCCTGGCGGCCGACAGCTCCCAGGCGCAACAACTGCTCGATGACGAGCGCCCCGACCTGCAGCAGTTGCGTGAAGTCATGCCCGGTAGCGGCGACATTCACCGCTTCCCCCGCGGGCCGAACCCCGGCACCTTCCTCCACGGCCTGCTCGAATGGGCCGGGCATGAAGGTTTTGCCCAGGTCAGCGCCGATCCCGAGCAATTGACCCGCACCGTTGGCCAGCGCTGCAACCGCCGCGACTGGACCGGCTGGATCCCGACCCTCAGCCAGTGGTTGCAGCAATTGCTCGAGCAACCCATGGCCCTGGCGCCCGACAGTTCGCCGTTGTCCTTGAGCCAGCTACGCCAGTACCAGATCGAAATGGAATTCTGGTTTGCCAGCCACAAGGTCGATGTAGGTCGGCTCGATCAACTGGTGTGCGAATACACCCACCAGGGCGTTGCACGCCTGGCTGCGCAACCGGCGCTGCTCAATGGCATGTTCAAGGGTTTTATCGACCTGGCCTTCGAACACGATGGCCGCTATTACGTGGCGGACTACAAATCCAACTGGCTGGGTCCTGATGACCAGGCCTACAGCGAACTGGCCATGGAAGGGGCGATCCTCGGCCACCGCTACGACCTGCAATACGTGCTCTACCTGCTGGCCCTGCACCGCCAGTTGCGCGCGCGGCTGCCCGGTTATGACTACGACCAGCATGTCGGCGGGGCGCTGTTTGTCTTCTTGCGCGGTGTCGATTCGCCATCCCGCGGCCTGTATTTCGTCAAGCCCCCGCGCGAGCTGATCGAGCAGCTCGACGCCCTGTTCCGCGGTGTCAGCACCCCGCAACAACACGACCTGTTTCTCGGAGACGCACCATGAGCCGTAGCCTCGACGACCTGCTCCCTACGCCACTGGATGCCCGCCATCTGGCCGCGCTGGAGCCGCTGAGCAAAGGCGCAGACCTGCTTGCCTTGCTCGATCGCTGGGTCGAGCGTGGCTGGTTGCGTGCCCTGGACCGGGCCTTTGTGAGTTTTCTCGGTGAGCGCGACCCGGGCGGCGAACCCTTGGTGCTGCTGGCGGCGGCACTGGCCAGTCATCAGTTGGGCCACGGCCATGTCTGCCTGGATCTGGGTGAAACCCTGGCCGAGCCGGATTTCGCCCTGTCGCTGCCACCGGAAGGCGATGCCCTGGCCGGGCCGCTGCTGTTGCCGTCGCAGCTGCTTGAGCGCCTGGAGCTCGACACCTGGCTGCAGCAACTGAACCACAGTCGGCTGGTGGCCCACGGCAGCAGTGCGGAAGACAGCGCGCGCCCGTTGGTGCTCAATGGCCGGCGCCTGTATCTGCGCCGTTACTGGGCCTACGAGCGGCGTATCGACAACGCTTTGCGCGAGCGCCTGCAGCAGGTCGAGCCGACCCCGGCGGATCTTTCGGCGCGGTTGGCGCAACTGTTCGACGGCGGCGCTCCCAGCGGTCAGGTGGATTGGCAAAAGCTGGCCTGCGCCCTGGCCACCCGCAGTGCCTTTAGCATCATTACCGGCGGCCCGGGTACCGGCAAAACCACCACGGTGGTGCGTTTGCTGGCCTTGCTGCAAGCGCCCGCCGTCGAGGCTGGCCGGCCACTGCGCATCCGCCTGGCGGCACCCACCGGCAAGGCCGCAGCGCGCCTGACCGAGTCCATCGGCCAGCAGGTCGAGCGCCTGGCGGTGGCCGCCGAGGTCCGTGAGAACATTCCCACCGACGTCTCCACCGTCCACCGCCTGCTCGGCAGTCGCCCGGGCTCGCGGCATTTCCGTCACCATGCCGGTAACCCGCTGCCGCTGGATGTGCTGGTCGTCGACGAAGCCTCGATGATCGACCTGGAAATGATGGCCAACCTGCTTGGCGCCCTGCCGCCCCATGCGCGTCTGGTGCTGCTGGGCGACAAGGACCAGCTCGCTTCGGTGGAGGCCGGCGCGGTACTCGGCGACCTGTGCCGCGATGCCGAAGCCGGGCGCTACAGCCCCGAGACGCAGGCCTGGCTGGAGCAGGTCAGTGGTGAGGCCCTGGCCGGCAGCGAGCTGCTGCCGGGCAGTTCCGGGCAGTATCCCCTGGCGCAGCAAGTGGTGATGCTGCGCTATTCGCGGCGCTTCGGCGAAGGCAGCGGCATCGGCCAGCTGGCGCGCCTGGTCAACCGCCAGGACGCCGAGCAGGCGCGGGCCTTGCTCAACCAGAAACTCAACGATGTGTTCGCCCTGAGCCTGCGCGGCGAACAGGACCGCAACTTCGATCGCTTGTTGCTCGACGGCCTGGGCCGCGGCAGCGACGGGCCACAGGGCTATCGCAGCTACCTGCAGGCCCTCCGTCAGCAGCGCCCGCCGCTCGGCACGCCGGTGGATGACCCGCGCTGGGAAAGCTGGGCCATGCAGGTGCTGCGGGGCTTCGAGACCTTCCAGCTGCTGTGCGCCGTACGCAAGGGGCCCTGGGGTGTCGAGGGTCTGAATCAACGGGTCAGCCGGGTGCTCGGTGCCGCCGGGCTGATCGACAGCGAACAGCCCTGGTACGAAGGCCGCCCGGTGCTGATGACCCGCAACGACTACGGCCTGGGCCTGATGAACGGCGATATCGGCATCGCCCTGCGCCTGCCGGATGAGCAGCATGAAGGGCAGCAGGTGCTGCGCGTGGCCTTCGCCCGCAACGACGGGCACGGCGGCGTGCGTTTCGTCCTGCCGAGCCGGCTCAACGAGGTCGAAACCGTGTTCGCCATGACCGTGCACAAGTCCCAGGGCTCGGAGTTCACCCATACTGCGCTGGTGCTGCCGGATGCCTTGAACCCGGTGTTGACCAAGGAATTGATCTACACCGGTATCACCCGGGCCAAGACCTGCTTTAGTTTGATCGAGCCGCGTCAGGGTGTGTTTGAGGACGCGGTGCGGCGCAAGGTCAAACGCATCTCGGGGCTGATGCTGGAGCAGGTATAACCACGACGATTCGGCCTTTTACCGGATCGCCGGCAGGCTGCTCCCTCGCTGGAAAATCGGGCTCTGTGCTATCGTTGCGGCATCATCCTGCGTGGTTTTAAGAGATTTCCTTCATGAATGTGGCCGCCCCGATATCGGGACGTGTGACAAACCTGACGCGTTCGCTGCTGGGCGCGTTGCTGTTGCTGTTCGGCGCACAAGCCTGCGCCGAGGCACAGGCCACTTCGAACCTGGCCGAGCAGCGGGCCAAGGCAGTGACCCAGGTCGTGCTGGGTATCCTCAGTTATGCACGCTGGCCGGTTGAGCCGGCGCAACTTCGCCTGTGCCTGATCGGCCCGACCGAATACGCCGACGATCTGGTCAAGGGGACTACCCAGGCCACAGGCCGGCCGGTGCAGGTACGCCGGCTGTTGGCCGACGACCCGCGCATCGCCAGTGAATGCGATGCGATCTATATCGGCAAGCTCAGCCAGGACGAGCGCAGCCGACTGTTTACTGCGTTGAGCGGTCATCCGGTCCTGAGCATGAGCGAAGCTGACGACCCGTGTACGGTCGGCAGCCTGTTCTGCCTGCGGGTCAGTGATCGCCAGGTGGCCTTTGACGTCAACCTCGACTCGGTGGCGCGCAGCGGCGTGCGCATTCACCCCAGCGTGCTGCAGCTATCGCGGCGGCGGGCGGCGCAACCATGATCGGCTTTGGCAAGGGGCGCGAGCGCCCGACCCTGCGTGCCGTCCTCGGCCGCCGCCACCTGAGCGTCGCGCTATTGGCTGTCGGCCTTGCCGGGGTCTCCCTGACGCTGCTCGGTGTATTGGCCCTGCGCGTGTACGCCAATCACAACCTGCATCTGATTGCTCGTTCGATCAATTACACCGTTGAAGCGGCGGTGGTGTTCAACGACGCTGGCGCGGCCAACGAGGCGCTGGCGCTGATCGCCGCCGCTGAAGAGGTGGCCGACGCCAAGGTCTTCGACGACAACGGCGAGCTGTTGGCCCGCTGGCAGCGCAGCGAAAGCGGCTTGCTGGCGCAGGCCGAGCAACTGATAGTCCGCAGCCTGCTGGAAGAACCAATCATCCTGCCGGTGCTGCACCAGGGCCAGCAGGTCGGGCGCATCGAGCTGGTGGGGCAGGGCGGCAGCCTGGTGCGCTTCCTGCTCAGTGGCCTGGCCGGGATCCTGCTGTGCACGGCGCTCAGCGCCTTCAGCGCGCTGTACCTGTCGCGGCGAATGTTCGGCGATATCGTCGGGCCGCTGCGCAGCCTGGCCAATGTCGCCCATGCCGCACGCCGCGAGCGCAGCTTCGACCGCCGCGTGCCGCCGGCGCAGATCGCCGAGCTCAACGAACTGGGTAACGACTTCAACGCCTTGCTCGACGAGCTGGAGTCCTGGCAGAACCACCTGCAGAGCGAGAATGAAAGCCTTGCCCACCAGGCCAGCCACGACAGCCTCACCGGCCTGCCCAACCGGGCGTTTTTCGAGGGCCGCCTGAGCCGCACCCTGCGCAATGCGGAAAAACACCAGGAGCACCTGGCGTTGCTGTTTCTCGACAGTGACAACTTCAAGGAGGTCAACGACAGCTTTGGTCACGCGGCTGGCGATGAGGTGTTGATCAGCGTCGCGACACGGGTGCGCGCGCAGCTGCGCGAAAATGACCTGGTGGCCCGCCTGGGGGGGGACGAGTTCGCCGTGCTGCTGGCGCCGCTGCACAAGCGCGACGATGCCCTGCGCATCGCCGAGAAGATTGCCGCCAGCATGAAACTGCCGATCCGCCTGGGCGAAGGGCAGATCATCGTCACCTCGCTGAGCATCGGCATTGCCTATTTCCCCGATGACGGCCTGACGCCGTCAGACCTGCTCAATGCCGCTGATGCGGCGATGTATCAGGCCAAGCGCAATCTGCGCGGCCAGGGGCAAATGGCAGAGACGGAGCGCTCTGCCCAACACGTAAAAAACAGGAGCTGAACCGTGATTCACCTGAGCCAACGTTTACGTTTTCACTTTATCTGCCTGGCCCTGGCGCTGTTCGCCCTGGGCGGCTGCCAGAGCGTGCCGCCCAAGGGCCTGACCGCCGAACAGATTGCCCTGCTCAAGCAAGAGGGCTTCCAGCTCACCGATGAAGGCTGGGAGTTCGGCCTGTCGAGCAAAGTGCTGTTCGGCAGCGATGTCGACACCCTCAACGCCCAGAGCAGGACTATCGTCGAGCGCATAGGCAAGTCGCTGCTGTCGGTGAACATCCAGCGCGTGCGGGTCGACGGACACACCGATGCCTCGGGCAAGGCCGCCTACAACCAGCAACTGTCCAAACGTCGGGCGCAGAGCGTAGCCAATGTCCTGGTGGGCATCGGCATGCGCCCCGAGAACGTCGAAACCCGCGGCCTCGGTAGCAGCGAGCCGGTGGCCAGCAACGACACACGCGCCGGGCGCCTGGAAAACCGCCGGGTGTCGATCGTGGTCGCCTCCGACTGATCAGTCGGCAAAGCTCATCGTGCGCGACTCGCCCATCAGCAGCGGGGTGTTGCGCTCGGTGACTTCGCGGATGTAATCCCACAACAGGGTAATCCGCTTCAACTTCCTCAAGTCCTCGCGGCAGTACATCCAGAATTGCAAGGAAAGAAAGGTTAACCCAATGAATTCGGGGGCTAACCGCCATGAACATCCTTGCAGAGCGTCGTCCTGTCACAAGTGCTGTCACAAGTTTTGCCGTTCATCTGAGGCCGACTACCCGGCTCGCCAAGCTCTACCACTATCGACGCAACGGCATTTACTATCTGCGCCTCCGCGAAACTGGCAGCACCACTCAATCTGCGTCCGTTTCCCTTAAGACTACCGATAGACGAGCCGCTATGGACGCTTCACAACGACTTGCAGAGACCATTAAGGCATTCCATCTGGATCATCCCAAGGCGACCTTTAGCGAGCTGAAGGAGCATCTGCTGTGGATGGCTGAGAATCTGCTGTCTACAGCTCATGAGGTCCATTCGTTGCGTGACTGGGGCGACCTTTACGAAGACGTGAAGACGAACCTCGCTGAGATCGCTGCCACGATGCCGCTCAGTGTCGATCAGCACGAACATGTGATGAACGCTAAGCAGGTGATGATTGCTGCTCAGGCAAGACTACAAGGCGACTCCGTACCTTTGGTGAAGATCATTCGGGACCTTGAAGGCAGTCACGGGCAAGCGGGGGAGGTTGTCCCTTCGTCTGTATCTGTTTTAACTCCTTCGATGACTTTTGAGATTCTCTCGGGTCTCTACTTGGCTGACCGTGGGCAGGACCAAAAGGCTTCTACTCTCAAGGAAACCAAAGTCTGCCATAACACTCTCTCGGCTCAACTTGGAGAGCTTGACCTAAGGAACCACTCAAGGGCTGATCTTGTGGCCCTTCGGGATCGTCTCTCAGAGGGGCGTATGGCTTCTACTGTGAACAAGCTGATTATCAAGCTATCTGCCGTTCTTACATGGGCGGTTGAGAATGGTCACTTACTCAAGTCATACGATAAGAAACTCAAGCTGACCAAGGGTCTTGAGTCCACCCGTAGAGCGTTCTCTCAAGACCAGATAGGCAGCCTCATGACCTACGCTAACGAGCTCCCTGATACATCATGGAAACGCTGGTTACTGAGTCTGGGCATCATCACGGGTGGGCGCCTTAATGAGATCTCTCAGTTGAGCGTTAGCGACATTCAGACCCTTGAGTCAGGCATTGTCGTTATCCACATCAATGAGGCAGGTGAGGGTAAGTCCATCAAGAACAAGCGAAGTGAGAGGCTGGTGCCGTTGACTGATGGCGCCTACGGATTCGACCTTCAAGCGTTCCTGAAGTATGTCGAGGAGTGCAAACATAATGGCTCTGAAAGGCTGGCTCAGATTGGCTACAAGACTGCGGGAGAGTGGGCGAATCAGCAAGCTATCCCTCAAGCCCTCGGGGAGTCCTTCAAGTCTGGCCTGACCTTCCATTCATTGCGTCACTCACTGGCCTCTCTGATGCAAGTTAGGGGCATTCCTACTGCTCATGCTCAGGCTGTAATGGGGCACGCTTCGGGAACGGTCACCTTTGATATCTATGGCTCAGGTGTCCCGGTAATGGTCATTGCTGAAATGCTCAAGGGTTTGCTTTGTGGGCGCGTTGAGAGCCACTGAGGCGCTCGTTACGAACCTTCAAATCTGAATCTTAGGAAGAAATTCGGGGACTCAGTTTTAGAGTGAGTCCCGAACCTTGAGGCTTTACCTACTCACCAGTAGTGTTGGTCCGAACATTCAGTTTCCACCTGACCGCGCCTTGCGCTGCTGTGTGTTGATGATGATTCTGAGGGGGGAATGGGTCGTTTTTGTTTGAGGTGATTTCGCGCTTGCAGCCCGTGCAGGTGTAGATCCCCGAGACTGGTACGGCGTCGCCTGTACTGTAGATTGTTCGCCACCACTCATTGGTATCAGTGACCAAGGTGAGTTTCGATGCGCTGGTATGCCATGCCATTTGGTATTTCCTATCCATGATTTTCGGGTCCTGATCGAATCACTGATCTCGCGGTGATGTCAATACGACTTCATGGGCGTCAAGCTGGGTGACGGCGTTACTTTCTACGGTCCTACGAGAAATTTAATCGACTCTGGGTCTTGGCCTGGCCTTGCCGCGTAAACGTAGGAACGTGGGCTACTGGTCTCGAAGGGTAGGAAACTGGTCGTAGGATTTAAAACCCTCACTATGGCCACAGGCACATACCTACCCAACACAGGAGACCAACTATGACCACCGCCACCAAGATAAAGCTTCAAGGCACCAATGTATCTGTATGCCTATTACCGCCCATTGAGATCCTTGAGGCTCGTTATAAGCTCAGTGACGACCACGAGGGCATCGTCGCGCGAGACTTCAAGCTGATCCCCGGCAAGACCCGTAGAGGAACCTCAGAGGGCGCCCCCGTGGGCACCTACTCAAATAGCTCACTCCGTCAACAAGTAGAAGTGACGTGGATGGATGGAGATATTAAATACAAAGTTCGAGTCCAAAAATCCCGCATTGTTTATAGAATGGCTAACGGGGGATTTGATGAGTCTCTGGTTATTGACCATATCGACGGTAACCCAAACAACAATCATCCGTGTAACCTACGCCCGCTTACTTATCATGAGAACTTTGGCAATCGCGCATCGGCTCTTAAAGATAAGTATCCAAAGAAGGACCCGCATCTGCCTACAGGCGTGACCCGTGATCACAAATACACTTCAGGTGTTCGATATATTGGGAAGACTACCATTAAAGGAATAACCCATAAGTGTTACTTTGAGAACCCCAGAGCTGCCCAGCATTGGCTCGCTACAATCAAGGAGAACCATTTGGGCTTTTCAGCGCGCAGGGATGAAAAGGGTCTGATCATTGGGGCTCCTCAGTGGAAGTCCATGCAATAGCCACATGGTCAGTAGCCTCACTATGGCCACCCAGAGAGTATCAACCTCTGCGGGCATCTACCGGGCTCCTCAACGACCCGACCTGAGACCACCGAGTGCCAAGTGCGACCACCTTCAAAGTGACACGCCAACACTCAACTGTCCCCGGTAAGCAGACCTTCGCGTCTGGCTCCAGTAGGAAGGAGCGAACATTGATATTGCTGATCGTTAGCCGTTGCCACTCAAGGGCATCGCTGGGAAGCCTTGCACGGGATTGGGGCCACCGTGTATTGCTCAATGTTCATGGGGACCTTTAACTTAAAGATTCTAAAGGCTGCTAATCGAATAATATTAGTTATAATTATTTAAATAGATCTTGCTCTTATCTAAAGTTGTCTTTAAGTAGGTGGTGGTCTATCGGTCGCAATAATCCAGTTACCTCAAAGAGTAATCTGTGCGCTATCACCTTAAAGCTCAATGGTCTGCCAAGTTTCAGATTTCAAGATGGCGCTTCACCAGCGTGACGCTTTTCTGAACTGCGTTACTCAGGGCTGATAGGTGATTTTTGTATGCTTCATCGTAAGGGGTTCTGTTAAATTTTTTGATCCAATTTTCTTGGCTTTCCATTCGAGCAATTCGCTGTTCATGGATGAATTTAATCAGCGGTTGTTGGGCGGCCATAATAGCCAAAATTTCTGCCTTGAGCTCGGGGAAATATAGGCTCTGAAGCATGCGAGCTTCATCAAGAGGTGATGGCACATCATGGTCCTCGTTACGAAAGACCAGTGTATTGTACTTATCGCTAAGCCACTGGGAGTGTGCATAAAGAGCTTTAACAAGAGCTTCCACTTTGGAGCCTAAAAGTTTGTTTCTCTCGCGCCGTGAAGATAGAAGGTGGACAACGACTTGACCTGATATACCACCGACGATAGCCAGTGCGCCACCTATAATAACAGGTAGTGAATTGGCAAAGACCTCGTATACGGTAAGGGAAGTAGTCATTCGAGACCTCATGTTTGATAGGTTTTACTCAGGATGGTATCCAACAACAGAGTAGCCTGCCCCAGCTCCCTCTGATTCTATTGCCTCTAATAAAACTGATCTTACAAATCTCGTAGATGACTTTGGGGATGTCGTATGCGTTCTACTCGGGCAGTGATGGGCGGCTGGGGATCAGGAGCTCCCAAAGGACCCTGTAAGGCCGTCTGATTTAACCCCGCATAATTGGCCGTGCGCTCATTTAGTCTCAACTAATCTTAATGTCCCCTATAACGTCTTTCCGTGTGATCAGCGGAATCTCAGGTTTTATCGGAGATAGTTTGGAGACAGAGCTGGCCAATGCGCCAAGCTGCTGCATGCAAAGATGTGCGTATTCCAGAGAGTCCCGAGCGGAGGAAACGTCCTCAATGATGTTTTTAAATCGCGCAAATGTCAGTTCAGGGTCCTCGAAGTAACGGCCAGACACCCGCTCTTTTGTTAAGGCTGCCGGATTGCTTGGCAAAGGTAGCTTAATGGCTGGCAACAGTTCTCCCTGAGTTAGTTCAAGGGTTCGTGTGACCGCAAAAAGCGTTCTTCCTGCGTTTGCCAAAGGGGCAACATGAACAACCAGATCCCTATAAGCCCCAAGCTCGAACAGCCATTGACCAGATTTCGCTGATGCGTTGATCTCCCTTCCAGCGGCATCTGTGGGCGGTTGGGATTTCCACTTTTTCAGGAGTCCGCTCAAGGTAGTTATCTTGTTGGCATCTGAATCGGAATTTCTAAGCATTACTTCCGAGTAAAATTCAGACAGGTAATCTCTCAGTACGCAGGCGTCTACAAGAAACGATTGTAGGGCTAAATAGCATAAGGACGTATAGCCATCGAGGAAGCGATGATCCGCCTTAAAGGGTTTTGCCTGAAGTCGGCCATTTAACTGCTCCGCATAGGCTTCTGATAGCTGACGAAGGCGCCACTCACAAGCTCTGAGCTGGTGAGAGATTCGAGAGGCTAAATCGTAAAGTAAACCGTTTTTTTGTTTGAAAGCGCCGTTGGCAATAAATGACCACTCGTGACCTTGATCTGTACACAGCCAAGCCGGGTTCGCCGCAATGTTCTTAGACCGCCACTCAGGTGGGCTAACGCCTTTAGCTGCTTCTTCTGTAGTGAAAAAATCACAACCAATGACATTCAACCCTAATCTTTTCGTGTCGGAGTAAAGGCTTCCAAAGCTTTTCAGCGTGATTTGAATGCCTCTGCTGCTAACTGTATTGGGGCGCACCGTTGCCTTTGGGTCCATCCCATTGAATAGCCGTCCTCCTCCATGCAAATGAAGCTCGCGTAGCACGGGATGCCATTCCATTCACTCGATCCTTCTGGCGGTGTAGGTGAGATTTGGTTTCAGGGCAGCTTTGCACCTATGGTTTTCTATGTCAAAAGTGCAACTGCGCATCCAATGTGCTCTTTTGCTGCGGTCGCGTGTGTCTCCTTGGCGGGAATTTGATAGAAATTTCCGAGACATCACCTCACCAATTCATCCTCGCGCAGGTTCCCCCGTATGCCCTCGCGCAGGCGCCACACCGATGCGTGCATGGTGTCCTTAACGCGCCATGTGCGCCACTGTAAGAACCCTTTCGACTGTCACAAGGTCTGTACCAACCCTGTCACAAATCGTTGCCAATAGCCCGCAGACCTCGTTAGGATAAGCTTCCCTTTCTCCTTGTAGACTCTCAGTCTGCGAACCGAAGATCCCGCGTTTCGCCCAGCAATAACGGGCGATTCAGCTCAGTAACCTCCCTGATGTAATCCCACAACAGGGTGATCCGCTTGAGCTTCCTCAGATCCTCGCGGCAGTACATCCAGAACTGCCGGGTAATCGCCACTTCCTCGGGCAAAATCGCCACCAGGCGCGGGTCCTGCGCGGCCAGAAAACACGGCAGTATCGCCAGGCCACGACCCTGCTGGGCCGCCACGTACTGGGCGATCACGCTGGTGCTGCGCAGGTTGGCGCTGGCGGCCGGGATCAGGTTGGCCAGGTAAAGGAGCTCGGAGCTGAAGGCCAGGTCGTCGACATAGCTGATGAACTGATGCCGGGCCAGGTCGCTGCTGCGGGTGATCGGCTCGTGGCTGTCCAGGTACTCCTGGGTGGCGTACAGGCGCAGGCGGTAGTCGCACAGCTTGCAGCACACGTAAGGCCCGTGCTCCGGGCGCTCCAGGGCGATGACGATGTCGGCCTCGCGCTTGGACAAGCTGATGAAGTGCGGCAGCGGCAGGATGTCCACCGAGATCGCCGGGTAGGCGTCGACGAAATGGCTCAACTGCGGGGTGACGAAGAAGCTGCCGAAGCCTTCGGTGCAGCCCATGCGCACATGCCCCGACAGCGCCACGCCGGAACCGGAGACCTGCTCGCACGCCATGTGCAGGGTGCTTTCGATCGACTCGGCATAACTGAGCAGGCGCTGGCCTTCGGCAGTCAGGACAAAGCCGTTGGTCCGCGATTTTTCGAACAGCAAGGTGCCCAGCGCCACTTCCAGCGAACTGATCCGCCGCGACACCGTGGTGTAGTCGACGCCCAGGCGTTTGGCTGCGCTGCTGGCCTTGCGGGTGCGCGCCACTTCAAGAAAGAACTTCAGGTCATCCCAGTTCAACGACCCCAGGGAGGTGATGTTTTTTTGCATGTTGGTCCGGCTTTTATGTGCGTTCTTATTAGATGTTTGCACATCTATACTCCAAAAAAGCCCTGGACCCAAGCGCCCGCCGTGGCTGATCCGGTGGCGTCGATCTCTCCCTAACAACAATTTCAGGAGAACGCACATGAACGCATCCCTCACCCCCGGCCAGACCAAGGTCGAGCAGGTCAAGCTGCTGATCGACGGCCAATGGGTCGAATCGAAAACCAGCGAATGGCGCGACGTGGTCAACCCGGCCACCCAGCAAGTGCTGGCCCGCGTACCCTTCGCCACCGCCGAAGAAGTCGACGCCGCCATCGCCGCCGGCCAGCGTGCGTTCAAGACCTGGCGCGACACCCCGATCGGCGCGCGCATGCGCATCATGCTCAAGCTGCAGGCGCTGATTCGTGAACACTCCAAGCGCATCGCCGTGGTCCTCAGTGCCGAACAGGGCAAGACCATTGCCGACGCTGAAGGCGATATCTTCCGCGGCCTGGAAGTGGTCGAGCATACCTGCAGCATCGGCAGCCTGCAGATGGGCGAGTTCGCCGAGAACGTTGCCGGCGGCGTCGATACCTACACCCTGCGCCAGCCGATCGGCGTCTGCGCCGGGATCACCCCGTTCAACTTCCCGGCGATGATCCCGCTGTGGATGTTCCCGATGGCCATCGTCTGCGGCAACACCTTCGTGCTCAAGCCATCCGAGCAGGACCCGCTGTCGACCATGATGCTGGTGGAGCTGGCCATCGAAGCCGGTGTGCCGGCCGGCGTGCTCAACGTCGTCCATGGTGGCAAGCAGGTGGTCGATGCGCTGTGCACCCACAGCGACATCAAGGCGATCTCCTTCGTCGGCTCCACTGAGGTCGGCACTCACGTGTACAACCTGGCTGGTCAGCACGGCAAGCGCGTGCAGTCGATGATGGGCGCGAAGAACCACGCCGTGGTGCTGCCGGACGCCAACCGTACGCAAACCCTCAATGCCCTGGTCGGTGCCGGTTTCGGCGCGGCCGGTCAGCGCTGCATGGCCACCTCGGTCGCGGTGCTGGTGGGCAAGGCCCGCGAGTGGCTGCCGGAGCTCAAAGAGCTGGCCGCCAACCTCAAGGTCAACGCCGGCAGCGAGCCGGGTACCGATGTCGGCCCGCTGATTTCAAAGCGCGCCAAGGAGCGGGTGCTGGGCCTGATCGAAAGCGGCATCAAGGAAGGCGCCAAGCTTGAGCTCGATGGCCGCGAAGTCAGTGTGCCAGGCTACGAGCAAGGCAATTTCGTTGGCCCGACCCTGTTCTCCGGGGTGACCACCGACATGCAGATCTACACCCAGGAAATCTTCGGCCCGGTGCTGGTGGTGCTGGAAGTCGACACCCTCGACGAAGCTATCGCCCTGGTCAACCGCAACCCCTTCGGCAACGGCACCGGCTTGTTCACCCAGAGCGGTGCGGCGGCGCGCAAGTTCCAGAACGAAATCGACGTTGGCCAGGTCGGCATCAACATTCCGATTCCTGTACCGGTACCGTTCTTCAGCTTCACAGGCTCGCGCGGCTCCAAACTCGGCGACCTCGGCCCGTACGGCAAACAGGTGGTGCAGTTCTACACTCAGACCAAGACCGTCACCAGCCGCTGGTTCGATGATGACAGCGTCAACGATGGCGTGAACACCACCATCAGCCTGCGCTAAGGAGCTCATCATGCGTATCGCATTCATCGGCCTGGGCAACATGGGCGCACCCATGGCCCGCAACCTGATCAAGGCCGGGCATCAGCTGAACCTGTTCGACCTGAACAAGACCGTGCTGGCTGAACTTGCCGAGCTCGGTGGGCAGATCAGCAGCTCGCCGCGCGACGCCGCGCAGCAGAGCGAGCTGGTGATCACCATGCTGCCAGCTGCTGCCCACGTGCGCGGTGTGTACCTCAACGAAGACGGTGTGCTGGCCGGTGTCAAGGCCGGTACCCCGGTGGTTGACTGCAGCACCATCGACCCGCAGACGGCCCGCGATGTAGCGGCTGCTGCGGCCAAACAGGGCGTCGACCTGGCCGATGCACCGGTGTCCGGTGGTACCGGTGGCGCTGCGGCCGGCACCCTGACCTTCATGGTTGGTGCCAGCGACGCGCTGTTCGCCACCCTGCAACCGGTGCTGGCGCAGATGGGCCGCAACATCGTCCACTGCGGCGATGTCGGCACCGGGCAAATTGCCAAGATCTGCAACAACCTGCTGCTGGGCATCTCGATGATCGGCGTGTCCGAAGCCATGGCCCTGGGCAATGCGCTGGGGATCGACACCAAGGTATTGGCCGGGATCATCAACAGCTCAACCGGCCGCTGCTGGAGTTCGGATACCTACAACCCGTGGCCGGGCATTATCGAGACGGCCCCGGCATCGCGTGGCTATACCGGTGGCTTTGGTGCCGAGCTGATGCTCAAGGACCTGGGGCTGGCGACAGAAGCCGCACGTCAGGCGCACCAGCCGGTAATTCTCGGCGCGGTGGCCCAGCAGCTGTACCAGGCCATGAGTTTGCGCGGCGAGGGTGGCAAGGATTTCTCGGCGATTGTCGAAGGTTATCGCAAGCCCGAGTAAAAAGAGCATCGCCAGCAAGGCTGGCTCCCACAGGTACTGCGCACACATCATTCTGTGGGAGCTGGCCTTGCCAGCGATGGGCTGCGAAGGCAGCCCCGGCATCAGGCAAAAACGAAGTACTTGCGTACTGTCTCCACCACTTCCCAGGTGCCTTTCATCCCCGGTTCGATGACGAACACATCACCGGCTTTCAGGTGCACCGGCTGCTCACCTTCCGGGGTGATCACGCAGTAGCCGTCCAGAAAATGGCAATACTCCCACTTCTCGTAATTGACCTGGAACTTGCCCGGCGTGCAGATCCAGGTGCCCATGATCTTGCTGCCATCGGCCGACACATAGGCGTTGAGGTTGACGGTGTGCGGGTCGCCGCCGATGCGTTGCCACTTGGTCGCATCCAGCACGGGGGTAGGGCAGGTCTCGCGCAGCACGGTGATGAAATCGGACATTCCAGGCTCCAGAGGATGGCTCAAAGGTCCATCACCATAGGCGCGATCGGTGCCCGGCAAATGTCTGGTCTCGACCTTCAGGTGTCTGGGAGCGCAAATCAGTGCCTATCGATCAAGGCTGTCGCCAAAGCCGCGGATCACTTCCAGCAGCGCTTTGACCCGTTGCGGCAGCGTGCCGGCCGGGTACACCGCGTGCATTTGCGGGCTGTCGCCGTTACTGGCGGTCAGCCGGTACTCGGCGCAGACCCGCTGCAGGCGCCCAGCCTGCACCTCGGGTTCGGCCAGCCAGTCGGCCAGGCGGGCGATGCCGACACCGGCCAGGGCGGCCTGGAATACGGCAACCCCGGAGCTGAAGCGAAACCTGGGGTGCACTCGCAGGCTGACGGCCTGATCGGCGCTGCGAAACTTCCACTCCTTGAGAATCCGCGGCGCGGTATGCAGGATCAGCGCATGCGCTTCCAGTGCCTCGATCGTCTCGGGTACGCCATGCCGGTGCAGGTAAGCGGGGCTGGCATACAGCGAGCGTGAGTAGCGCCACAGGGGGTAGCCGATCAGCTCGCTGTCCTGGGCGAAGGCGCCACGAATCGAGAAATCCAGTTTGCTTTTGGCCGGGTCGATCGGCTCGTCGCTGAAGATCACATCGACGTTCACCTGCGGGTAGCGCTCGCCGTACTGTGCAATCAGACCGGGCAATACCTGCGCCAGCGATTCGGGGGCGGAAAACCGCACCCAGCCGGAAGCCAGGCCGCTGAGCCCGGTCAGCTCCTCATCGGCCTCACGTTGCAGATCGAGCATTTTGTAGGCGTAGGGCAGCAAGCGTTCACCTGCCTCGGTCAGGCTTACGGCGTTGCTCGAGCGATTGAACAGCTTGGCCCCGGCGTTTTCTTCCAGGGCTTGCACGGCACGGGTCACAGCACTGGGCGAGCTTCCCAGGGCGCGTGCTGCGGCGACGAAGCTGCGCTTGCGGGCAACCATTGCGAAGGCTTCCAGCTCCGCGAGCATATCCAGGGCCATGTGTTACCTCGTTGCAGTTTTTGCAATATGGCATTGCAACACAAAACCCGGACGTTGGTTAACCTTGGCGCGCCCGTCCTTGACTGCCAGAGCCTGAAACCATGGTCGATATCGTCGTTCTTTGTGTGTTTGCCTTTGCCGCCGGGCTGATCGATGCGGCGGTGGGTGGTGGCGGGCTGATCCAGATTCCGGCGCTGTTCAACGTGCTGCCGGCATCGCCACCGGCCGCATTGCTGGGCACCAACAAGGTTGCCTCGGCGTGCGGTACGGCGTTTGCCGCACGCTCGTTCGTGCGCAAGGTGGTGATCGACTGGGGGCTGGTGATCCCGGCGGCCTGTGCAGCCTTTGCCATGGCCTTCGTCGGCGCCGCCACGGTGTCACTGGTGCCGCAGTCGCTGATGCGCCCGGCGGTGCTGGTGCTGATTGTGCTGATGGCGATCTACACCTTCTGGAAAAAGGACTTCGGTACCCTGCACAAGCCGATGCGCATCGGCACCCGCGAGAAGCTGCTGGCGGTCGTCATCGGTGGCGCCATCGGCTTTTACGACGGCCTGTTCGGACCCGGCACCGGCAGCTTTCTGATCTTCCTGTTCATTCGCTGCTTCGCCTTCGACTTCCTGCATGCCTCGGCGTCGGCGAAACTGGTGAACATCGCCACCAACGTCGCCGCACTGATGTTCTTCATCCCCACCGGCAACGTGCTCTACCTGATCGCCATCCCCATGGCCGCCTTCAACATCCTCGGCGCGTTGACCGGCACCTGGCTGGCGGTGCACAAGGGCGTGCCCTTTGTTCGCGCGCTGTTCCTGGTGTTGCTGCTGATCTTGATCGGCAAGCTGTCCTACGACCTGTTGGTCTGACGATCAGGCCCACCAGTAACGGACGAAGTGGAAGAACACCGGCGCGGCGAAGCATACCGAGTCCATGCGGTCGAGCATGCCGCCGTGGCCTTCGATCATATGGCCCCAGTCCTTCACGCCGCGGTCGCGCTTGATCGCCGACATCACCAGGCCGCCGGCAAAGCCCATGAGGTTGACGGTCAGGGCCATCAGCGCCGCCTGCCAGAAGCTGAACGGGGTGATCCAGCACAGGGTGGCGCCGATCAGAGTGGCCAGGGCCACGCCACCGACCAGGCCTTCGACGGTCTTTGAGGGTGACAGCTTGGGCGCCACCTTGTGCTTGCCGAACAGCTTGCCGCAGACGTACTGCAGCACATCGGAGATTTGCACCACGAGGATCAGCCAGGCAATCAGCAGCAGGTTGCGGCCTTCGTATCCGGGGATATCCAGGGTCATCAAGGCCGGTACCGAGGACAGGCAGTAGACCGCGATCATCAACCCCCACTGCACCTTCGAGGCACGCTCCAAAAAGCGCGTGGTATCGCCGCCGAAGCTGGCCAGGATCGGCAGCAGCAGGAACAGATAGACCGGGATGAAAATGCTGAACAGTCCGTACCAGTCCATGGCAATCAACAGGTACTGCACCGGCAGGGCGACATAGAACGCCGCGACCAGTGCCGGGTAGTCGCTGCGCCGGGTTGGTGTCAGGGTGAGGAATTCACGCAGGGCGTAGAACGACACGCAGTAGAACAGCAGGATCACCCCCAGCTTGCCGAACAGAAACGCCAGGCCGATGACCAGGACCATCACCCACCAGGCGTTGATCCGCGCGTTGAGGTTGTCGATTACCGCGTGGGGCGCCGGGCCGGCGCGCCATTTGAGCAGGCGGCCGATCAGGCTGGCGAGCAACAGCAGGCCGCCAATGCCGGCGAACAGCGAAAGGGTGTTGTTGTCCATCTCAGGATTCCTTCGGGGCCAGGGCCAACAGGGCCTGGCGGGCCCGGTCGAGAAACGCGTGCTTGCTTTCGTCCGCTTGCAGGTGCAGCGGCTCGCCAAAGCTCAGGGTGCACAGCAAGGGTAGCGGCAGGGCGCGACCCTTGGGCATGACCCGGTTGAGGTTGGCGATCCATACCGGGATCACCTCGACCTGCGGGTGGGCGCTGGTCAGGTGGAACAGTCCGCTCTTGAACGCCAGCAACGGTTCGTCGCTGAGGTTGCGCGTGCCTTCGGGAAAGAAGATCAGCGAATCACCCTGGGCCAGCGCATCCTGGATCGGTTGCAAAGGGTTGCTTGTGGCGTCGCTGTGCTGGCGGTCGATCAGCACGCCATTGAACACCCGCTTGATCAGAAACTGGCGGATGCCGGGTTTTTGCCAGTAATCGGCACCGGCCACCGGTCGCGTGTGCTGGCGCAGGGGCTGGGGCAGCGAGGCCCAGATCAGCACGAAGTCGCCGTGGCTGCTGTGGTTGGCGTAGTACAGCCGTTGCACCGGTTGCGGCGTGCAGCCCAGCCACAGGGCGCGGGCGCCGGTGATCAGGCGGGCGACCGAGGTGATGGCAAAGGCGGTGAGGGCAGCAAGCATGGGCAAGGTCCTTATCCGGCGGAGTGAAACAAGGGCAAAAGCAGGATGCCGGCCAGCGCCAGCAGGGCCTGTACCGCAAAGCACAGGAGTTGTTTGCGCAGCAGGCCCATGGCTGCCAGGCCGCGTGCCTGCCAGTCGCGGTTGTCGACCGGGTTGGCCTTCAGGCCCAGGGCGCACAACGACTGGTCCAGCGCCTGGGTGTGCTGCGTGAGCTGATCGCTGCGGGTGGCCAGGTGCGCAAACAGATCGGCATCCAGTGCTACGCGTATGGCGAAAAACTTTTGCAGCAAGCCGGCCAACAGCAACACGCTGCACAGCACGCTGCTCAACCACGGGGCGGGCGTGCCGATCAGCAGCACCGCGAGGCCAAAAAACACCGCCAGCAAGCTGATGCCGTCGGCCAGGCGCTCGACCTGCCGCCCGCGCTTGAGCAGGCTGGCGACCAGGGCCAGGTGGATTTCGCCGCTCACAGGCAAGGCTCCGTTTGCAGGCGTTCAATCACCTGCAGGTGCTGCGGATGCAGGACCACCCCGGGGCGTGCCTGGCTGATGCGTTGCTGCGCTTGCCGGGCATCGCTGCAGCGCCCGCTGAGCACCAGCCAGGCGGCCACGGCGCTGGCGCTGCGGGAGTAACCGAGGGCGCAGCAGACCAGCACCGGGCCCTGCTGGCGCAGTTGCTCGATGGCCGCTGCCGCGTCCCGGCAGCGCTCGGCCGTGGGCACGACCAGATCGAGGCTGGGCAGGGCGCAGTAGGCCTGGCTCGGGGCAAGCGACGCTGGCAGTTCGGCGCACAGATCGACAATGGCGGCGAAGTGCGCGGCTTGACCCTTGCCCGGAATTCGCCCGAGGTACACGCCATCGCACACTTCATCCGCTTGAGGATGACGCCGCGTCCACCAGCGTGAGTTGAGCCAGGCACCAATCAGGTAGGGCGCCAGCAACCAGCGCGTGGCATACGAGAGCCGGCCATCGGCCCCTTTCTGAAAGCCTTCGGCGCCCAGTTGCGCATAGTTGAGCGCCACCACCAGCAGCGCGACCGCCGGCCACATCAACCACAGGGCGACGCCGCCCAGGTACAGCGCCAGTCCCACCAGCACTGCCGCCCCGGCCCCATAGCGCAGCGCCAGGCGCCAGCGCTGCGGATCGCGGGCAAGTTGCAGATGGCGCAGCACCGGCCGGCCGTCAACCGGCCACAGCCAAACGCACAGCACCCCCACCAGCGCGCCGCTGGGCAGGTCGATAAAGTGGTGTTGCCAGGTGGTCAGCACCGACAGGCCGATCAGCGCCATCCAGCCATGTACCAGCAAGCGTGGCAGCCTGGCGTGGATATGCCGGGCAAACATCGCCCAGATGATCACCAGCAAGGCGATGTGCAGCGACGGCGCCTGGTTGAACGGTTTGTCGAAGCCCATCAGCACATCGAACAACCAGCCGAACAGGCCATCCAGCGCTGGCCGTTCGACGGTGAAACGCAGCGGCCAGAGCAGAAAACCGAGGATGCAGATGACCTGCGCGCTAAGCAGGCGCAGAGCATGGCGGTCCATCTCCCGACGGCTCAGCGGCAGCAGGAACGACAGGCCGTAGAGCAGGTCGATCGACCAGTACGGGATGATGGTCCAGGGCCACAGCGGGATGCTGCCTTCCCAGGCAAACACCAGGCTGCCGACGTCGCTGCGCCCGGCGGTGTAGGTGTTGGTCAGGCCGTAGCTGAGAAAGAACAGCGGGCCGAGCAACAGCAGCCAGAGCACCCCGCGCTTGATCAAGCCTGGCTCGCGCGCAGTGCTCATCAAGCGACCCGCTGGGCCAGGCTGACGCTGAAGATGCCCCACTCATCGATACGCTGGCAGACCTTGCGAAAGCCGGCCGCCTCGACCAGTTGATCCATCTCCACCTGGCTGCGCCGGCGCATCACCCAGGCCTGGCCGGCGCGGTGGCTGGTCAGAGCGCGGGCGATCATCTCCAGCTGCGGGTGCCAGGGTTGGCCGGTGTACACCAGGTAACCGCCGGGCTCCACGGCCTGGGCCAGGCCGCCCAGGGAGTCGCCAACCATCTGGTTACTGGCGAACAGTTCATACAGGCCCGAGACCACTGCCAGGGTCGGGCGTGGGTCGAGGCTGGCCAGGCTTTGGGCATCGAAGGCATCGCCCTGGACGAAGCGGGCAATGTCGGCCAGGCCTTTTTCGGCGATCAGCGCGCTGCCCTGCTGGACGTTGAGCTCGCTGTAGTCGCGCAGCAGGATCGACTCCGGCTTGCGCTCCAGGCCCTGCAGCGCTTCGAGGATGTAGCGGCCATGGCCGGCGGCGATATCGACGATATCCACCGGCTTGCCCTGTTCGCGCAGGCGTTCGATGGCCAGGCGCAGCAGTTCCTCGACATGCAGCTTGCGCTGGCGGATGCCGCGCCAGCCGATGGCGTTGAGGTAGTTCTGGTCGATCATCCGCCCGATCGCGCCCTTGCCGGTGGGCTGGTTGCGGTAGACGTAGTCCAGGGTGCTGCCGGAGTCGAAGCCGGTGTCGAAGCCCAGCTTGACCCCGTCCGACAAGCCCTTGCCCAGCCGTAGGCTGGCGCGGGTGGCGCGCCAGTAGAGGTCGGCCGGTGAGTTGCGTGGCAGCGGCGCGGCCAGGCTTTCGGCCTCGGCGCAGCTGGCACCCAGCTGGTCGGCAGCGAGCAGGGAAGGGCGCTGCGGCGCCTGGCTGAAACAGTGCCCGATAAACCGGCGGATCCGCGCCAGGGCATGGCTGCGGTCACGTTCGCCAAGGGTGTCGTGGAAGAACCCGGGGAGGATGTGTTTTTCTTTGTGCACGCTTCCCAGGCGCTCGAAGAACTGCTCCTGGGGTTTGCGCTTGACCACGAAATCGGCGCCGGAAATCAACAGCTGGGTCGGCACCTGGATCGCCTGGGCATCGGCCACCACGCGGTCGGCGGCTTCATACAGGCCAAGCAGCATGGTCACCGAAATCGGCCGGCTGATCAGCGGGTCGCTTTCATACGATGCGATGCGTTCGGGGTCGTGGCTGAGCAGGCGCGGCTTGACGTAGCTGTTGACGAAGAAGTTGCCGCGCCAGGCGCGCATCAGCTTCAGCCCCGGGCGGGCGAACGGCACGTACAGCTTGACCTTGAAGGCCGGCGAGGCCAGCACCAGGCAGCGCACCTTGGGCGCGTAGTCGTGGGCCCAGGTGGCGATCAGCACGGCACCGACGCTTTGCGCCAGTACCGCCATGTCCTCTTCGGCGATGCCGTGCTCGCGGGCGATATGTTCGATGAAGGTCTGCACGTCGCGCACACTGCAGGCGAAGCTCGGGCTGTCGCCACGGGCCCCTGGCGACTGGCCGTGGCCACGGGCGTCCCAGGCGAAGAAGTCATGGTCGGGCAACTGCAGCTCATCGGCCAGATGGGCCATGCGCCCACCGTGTTCGTGGCCGCGGTGGAACAGCACCACGGCGCGGCGTGGCTGGCCGTCAGCGACGTTGGCGGGCCAGTGGCGGTAATGCAGTTCGACGCCGTCGTGGGTGGTGAAGTGCAGCGATTGCGCGTTGCGCATGGCAAATATCCTTATCTGGCACAAAGAGCTTCAGCGGGTTTGCGCCAGACCGCGGCTGACCCGGTTGTAGAGGGTATAGAGCGAGAGCAGCAAGATCACCAGCAGCACGCCGTTGATCCAGCTGGCAGGCAGCAGTCCTGCGGCGACGCCGGCACCGAGCACGCCGAAGACAAAAGCCCGGTCGCTCTTGCCCATGGGACCGTCGTAGCGGCGCTCGGCGCCGACCAGCGGGCCCATGACCCCGGCGTATTCGCTGATCAGCGCCGCCAGCACGACGATCACCACCAGCGCCGATGAGACGCCCGGCAGCAAGGCAAAAGGCAGGTACAGGGCGCTGTCGGCGACCAGGTCGCAGAGTTCGTTGTAGTAGGCACCGAGCTTCGATTGCTGGCCGAATTCGCGGGCGAGCATGCCGTCGATGGCATTGAGGGCCATGCGCAGCAGCATCCACACCGGCACCAGGGCGAACAGCCAGGTGAGGTGTGGCAGCCAGGCCAGCAACAGGCCGAGCAACACGGAAACCACGGCGGCGCTCAGGGTCACCTGGTTGGCGGTGACGCCGCGTTGGTACAGGCGCTCGACCGTCGGGCGCAACAGCGCCTGAAAGCGGGGTTTGAGCTGGTAGATCGACGGCACGGTGAAACTCCCTTTACGACTCGGTTGGCGATCAGTGCAGCAACAACTAGGTCCGCGGGGGCGATTGTCGGTGGATTGCCCCTGCCGGAGCAATAGCGCCGGCACTCAGGCAGTCGAGCAAGGCCTGCGCATGCCCGGGCAGTCCGGCAAAATCCCGGCTGCACAGGCGCAACTGACGGTTGGCCCACGGCTCGCTTAGCGCCAGGCTGTGCAACGGCAACACGCCCTGCCAGCGCTGTACCGCTGCCAGTGGCACGATTCCCAAACCGGCGCCATGGGCGACCATGCGGATCACCCCGTCGAAGCCTTCGGCGCGCACCCGGACTTGCAGGCGCCGGCCCAGGTGCAGGGCCTGCTCTTCAAGGTGCAGGGCGAGGGCGCTGTCGGCCTGCAGGCCGACGTAGCCGTGGCCGAGGGTGTCGGCAAAGCGCAGGCTGGCGTCGACGGCCAGTGGGTGAGCGGGCGGCATGATCAGTACCAGCGGGTCGTCGCGAAACGCCAGGGTCTGCAGGTGTTCGCTGGCCACCGCGCTGGAAATGATGCCGATATCCGCCACGCCCTGGGTGATCGCCTGAACGATGCGCAGGCTCGGCAGTTCATGGATATCGAGGTCGATGGCCGGGTACTGCTGAAGAAACCCGGCAAGCAGCTCCGGCAGGTATTCGGTCAACGCTGCGGTGTTGCACAGCAGTCGCACCTGGCCCTGCAGGCCCTGGGCGTACTGCCCGAGGTCGAACTGCAGGCGTTCGACCTGCTGGGCGATCAGCCGGGCATGCTGCAGCAGCGCCTGTCCCGCAGGCGTGGCCTGCACGCCACGGCGGTTGCGTTCGAGCAGCGGTGTGCCCAACGAACTTTCCATGGCGCGGATGCGCGCGCTGGCGGCCGGCAGCGACAGGTGGCTGCGCTGGGCGCCAGCGGTGATGTTGCCGCACTCCAGGGTGTGCTGGAACAGTCGCAGGTCAATCAGATCGAAATGCATCAGCCTCTTCCTGGGCAATAGTCTGGCTGAGTATATGGCAGATTTTCAGTCTCAGTGGCGAGGTGCAGGATAGCGCCATGACTACCTTGTTCGGCTTCTATCAGGATATCGGTCCAGCGCTGACGCTGCTGGTTCTGGCGACCTTCGTGCTGGCCGGCGCGGTGAAGGGCGTGATTGGCCTGGGCCTGCCGACCATAGCCATGGGCCTGCTCGGAATGGCTATGTCCCCGGCGCAGGCAGCGGCCTTGCTGATCGTGCCCTCGACCCTGACCAACCTCTGGCAACTGGCCTTTGGTGGACACTTGCGGGCCCTGCTGAAAAGGCTGTGGCCGATGCTGGCGATGATTTTTGTCGGCACCTTGCTGGGCAGCGCCTGGCTGGGCATCAACAGTGGCGAATGGGCGGCGCGTGCCTTGGGTGGGGCGTTACTGGCGTATGCGTTGTACGGCCTGTTCGGCCGAGCAGTGCGCCTGGCGGCTGCACATGAACCCTGGCTTGGGCCGCTCTGCGGGCTGAGCACCGGGGTGATCACCGCTGCCACCGGGGTGTTTGTGATTCCTGCGGTGCCTTACCTGCAGAGCCTGGGCCTGAGCCGCGACGAAATGGTCCAGGCCCTGGGCCTGTCGTTCAGCGTCTCGACCCTGGCCCTGGCGATCGGCCTGGCGGGCCAGGATGCGCTGGGTGCGCAGGCCCTGGGCGCGTCATTGCTGGTGCTGGCGCCGGCGCTGCTGGGGATGCTCGGCGGCCAGTGGCTGCGTCAGCGCATCAGCGCCGTGCTGTTCAAGCGCTGCTTCTTTACCGGCCTGGCCCTGCTCGGCGCGCACCTGTTGCTCAACGGCTAGCCGAAGAGGGGCTGAGCATGTCGATCAACTGGATATCGAAGTCACGCTCCAGGTAGTCCATGCGCTTCTCGAAAAACGCCGCCATGTGCGGCAGGGCCGAGTGCACATCCAGCGCCGCCTTGCTGGCCCAGATCTCGTAGAAGACGAACAGGCTTGGGTCTTGCTGGTCGCGCAGCATGTGGTATTCGACGCAGCCCGGTTCCTCTCGGCTTGGCTCGACGTAGGCGCGAAACAGCGCTTCGAAGGCTTCGGACATTTCCGGACGGGTCTTGGCTTTGAGGATGAAACCGTATTGCTCGCTCATGAAGAGGCCTCTGAAAGGAAGGGGTGAAACGATTCTAAGGCAACAATATGCGTGCTATTCGTGCTTTTTAGTCAAATGTATTTTGCCCCCGCGCGGCTGTTTCCCCGCGAGGCCGGCCCCTATTCTGCCGCCATCAAATTCACTCGGTCACAGGCTCCGTTGCCCCTGATCGAACACAGATGAGGCACCCCATGAAAAAAGTCCTGTTGCTCAACGGTGGTAAAAAATTCGCCCACTCCGATGGCCGCCTGAACGAAACCCTGCATGAAACCGCACTGGCATTCCTTGACCGCGCCGGTTTCGACGTCAAGACCACCTACATCGACGGCGGCTACGACAACGCCGAAGAGGTGCAGAAGTTCCTCTGGGCCGACGTCATCATCTATCAGATGCCTGGCTGGTGGATGGGCGCGCCGTGGACCGTCAAGCAGTACCTGGACGAAGTCTTCACCGCCGGCCACGGTAGCCTCTACGCCAGCGACGGCCGCACCCGATCCGATGCTTCGCAAAAGTACGGCAGCGGCGGCTTGATCCAGGGCAAGCAGTACATGCTGTCGCTGACCTGGAATGCACCGCAGCAAGCCTTCGACGACCCCAGCGACTTCTTCGAAGGCAAGGGCGTGGACGCGGTGTACTTCCCGTTCCACAAGGCCAACCAGTTCCTCGGCATGAGCGGCCTGCCGACCTACCTTGCCGTGGATGTGATGAAGCGCCCCAACGTCGAAGCCGCCGTGGCCGCCTACGAGCAGCACCTGGCCGAGGTTTTCCAGGCTCAAGCCTGATGAAGCCTTGCGCTGGCCGCGCCAAGCGGCTATCTATCACGGCTGTTGCCAACCCCGGGGTACAGCCGTGAAAGCCAGGTCCGATGAATTGCAGGTGTTCGTCTCGGTGATCGAGTGTGGCTCGATTTCCGCGGCCGCCGAGCAGGGCGGGCAGACGCCGTCGGCGATCAGCCGGACCCTGTCGCGCCTGGAAACCAAGCTCGGCACCACCCTGATCAACCGCACCACCCGGCGCATGGACCTGACCGAAGAAGGGCGGTTTTTCTTCGAGCGGGCCAAGTCGATCCTGCAGCAGATGGACGAGCTCGAAGAGCATCTGTCGGTGCACCACCAGACGCCGTCCGGGCGCTTGCGCATCAACGCCGCGCTGCCGTTCATGCTGCACGCCATCGTGCCCTGGGTCGGTGAGTTCCGCGCGCTGTACCCGCAGATCCAGCTGGAGCTCAACACCAGCGATTTGATCATCGACCTGATCGAACAGAGCACCGACGTTGCCATTCGCATCGGCGAGCTGGCCGACTCCAGCCTGCATGCCCGCGCGCTCGGTTGCAGCCCGTTGAACCTGCTGGCCAGCCCCGAGTACCTGGCCCGGCATGGCACGCCCGAGCAGGTTGAAGACCTGCAAGGCCATGCGCTGCTCGGCTTCACCCAGACCGAGACCCTCAACCACTGGCCACTGCGCCATGCCGAAGGCGATCGCCTGCTGATCCGCCCGGCGCTGTCGGCCTCCAGCGGTGAAACCCTGCGCGAACTGGCCCTGGCCGGTGAAGGCATCGTCTGCCTGTCGCACTTCATGACCCATGAAGACATCCGCAGCGGGCGCCTGCAGGTGCTCCTGCCCGAGCACAACAGTGGCTATCGCCAGCCGATCAATGCGGTGTACTACCGCAACACCCAGCTGGCGCTGCGCATCCAGTGCTTTCTCGATTTCATCCAGAACAAGCTGGCGATCTACGCCTGCTGAAGCATCCATCCGCGACATCTTCTGCCTGTGAGCGGCGAAATTTCCTGCCGTGTTTGATAACTCGTCTGACATCAGCCTTAATGGCTGTTCAACGAAAACAACACTAAGGAAGCTCTCATGCGCGTTGTGATGTTCCGATCCCTGGCCCTGGGCGCCGCGATCCTCGCCAGTAACGCGGCTTACGCGGTTAGCCTGGAGGGCGGTGCGGTCGCTGCACCCGATCAATATGGTGCACAGGTCGCCGCCGATATCCTGAAAAAAGGCGGCAACGCGGTGGACGCGGCAGTGGCCACCGCCTTCACCCTGGCGGTCACCTACCCCGAGGCGGGCAACATCGGTGGCGGTGGTTTCATGACCCTCTATGTCGACGGCAAGGCCTACTTCCTCGACTACCGCGAAACCGCGCCGAAGGCCGCCAGCCGCAACATGTACCTGGACGACAAGGGCGAGATCATCGAGAACCTCAGCCTGGTCGGTTCCCGTGCCGCTGGCGTGCCTGGCACGGTGATGGGGCTGTGGGAGGCGCATCAGAAATTCGGCAAGCTGCCCTGGGCCGAGCTGCTGACCCCGGCGGTTGGCTATGCCAAGAATGGCTTCAAGGTCGCGTCCAAGCAGTACCAGTACCGCGAAGATGCCCTGGGCCTGTTCAAGGACAGCACCAACTTCAACGACTATTTCGGCAGCATGAGAGTCGGCGAGACCTTCAAGCAGCCGGAGCTGGCACAAACCCTGGAGCGCATTGCCGACAAGGGCGTCAGCGAGTTCTACCAGGGCAAGACCGCCGACCTGATGGTGGCGCAGATGCAGGCCGACAAGGGCCTGATCAGCAAGGACGACCTCAAGGATTACAAAGCGGTATGGCGTGAGCCGATGAAGATCGACTGGCGTGGCAACACCGTCTACACCGCGCCACTGCCAAGCTCGGGCGGTATCGCCCTGGCCCAGCTGCTGGGTATCAAGGAAGCGCGCGCCGCTGACTTCAAGGGTGTCGAGCTGAACTCGGCGCGCTACATCCACCTGTTGGCCGAAATCGAAAAACGCGTGTTTGCCGACCGCGCCGACTACCTCGGCGACCCGGCGTTCTCCAAGGTGCCGGTCGAGCAGCTGATCGCCAAGGACTACATTGCCAAGCGCGCCGAGGAGGTCAACCCGACCGCCATCTCGGAAACCGCGAAAGTCCGCCCGGGCCTCGAACCGCACCAGACCACGCACTTCTCCATCGTCGACAAGGACGGTAACGCGGTCAGCAACACCTACACCCTGAACTGGGACTACGGCAGCGGCGTGGTGGTCAAGGGCGCGGGCTTTTTGCTCAACGACGAAATGGACGACTTCAGTTCCAAGCCGGGTGTGGCCAACGCCTTTGGTGTGGTCGGTGGCGATGCCAACGCGATCGAGCCGGGCAAGCGCATGCTCTCGTCGATGAGCCCGAGCCTGGTGACCCGCGATGGCAATGTCACCCTGGTGCTGGGTACCCCGGGTGGTTCGCGGATCTTCACCTCGATCTTCCAGGTGCTGAACAACCTCTATGACTACAACCTGCCGCTGGAAAAAGCCGTGGCTGCGCAGCGCGTGCATCACCAGTTGCTGCCCAAGGACACCATTTATTTCGATGCCTTTGCACCGCTTAACGGCAAGGTCGCTGAAGAGCTGAAGAAGATGGGCTACACCCTGGAAGATCAGGGTTGGGAGATGGGCGACATCCAGGCCATCCGGGTTAATGGCACGGCGCTGGAAACCGCTTCCGATCCGCGTGGGCGGGGAGTGGGGCAGATCGTTAAATAGGTGGTGAAGCTATCGCTGGCAAGCCAGCTCCCACAGGGTTCGGTGTAAACAGATCCATTGTGGGAGCCGGACTTGCCGGCGATGGGCTGCAAAGCAGCCCCGGCTTCAGCGGGTCAGACGCGGAAGTGGCTGACCATGGTTTGCAACTGGTTACCCAGGCGCGCCAGTTCAACACTCGACGCTGCGGTCTCATCGCTGGCCGCCGCCGTCTGTTCGGACACATCGCGCACATTGAGAATGCTGCGGCTGATCTGCTCGGCCACCGCGCTCTGCTGCTCCGCCGCTGCAGCAATCTGCTGGTTCATCGACTGAATGTTCGACACGGTGCGGGTGATGCTTTCCAGCGAGGCACCGGCCTTGCGGGTGAGCTCGACGCTGCTGTCGGTCAGGTTGCGGCTGCCGAGCATCACGTTGGCCACCTGCTGGGTACCGCTCTGCAGGCCAGCGACCAGCTCTTCGATCTCTTCGGTGGATTTCTGCGTGCGCTGGGCCAGGCCGCGAACCTCGTCCGCCACCACGGCAAAACCACGACCGGCTTCACCGGCGCGGGCCGCTTCGATGGCAGCGTTGAGCGCCAGCAGGTTGGTTTGCTCGGCCACCGACTTGATCACGTCCATGACGCTGCCGATCTTCTGGCTTTCCTGCTGCAGTTGGCCCATGGCCTCGGTGGAGCGGTGCACTTCTTCGGCCAGGCGTTCAATCTGCCTGATCGCTTCGGCGACTACCTGGTCACCGGCGCGAGCCTGGCCATCAGCTTCGGTGGCAGCCTCGGAAGCATGCTCGGCATTGCGCGCGACTTCCTGAACAGTGGCAGCCATTTCGTGCATGGCGGTGGCGACCTGGTCGGTTTCAACCTTCTGGCTGTTGACCCCGGCGCTGGTTTCTTCGGTGACGGCCGACAGCTCTTCGGCGGCGCTGGCGATCTGGGTGACGCCGTCGCGGATACCGGTGATCAGGTCGCGCAGGGTCGAGCCCATGCGCTGGATGCCTTGCTGCAGCACACCCAGTTCGTCGCGGCGGGTGACGCGCAGGTTGTGGGTCAGGTCGCCGGCGGCGATCTTCTCGACCACGGCCAGGGTCTCGCGCAGCGGACGGGTGATCTGCCGGGTGATGATCACGGCGGCCAGTACACCGACCAGCAGCGCCAGCAAGGTGGCGGTCAGTTGCAGGGTGCGGGCCTGAGCGCTTTCAATGTCGCGACGGTCGAGCTGGATCTGGTACAGGGCGTCGCTGGTCTTGACGATGTCGGCACCTTGAACGGTCATCTCCTGACGTGACACGGCGATATCAGCGGTGGCGTCGCGGAACTGGCGCACGGCGTCGCGGTAAGCCATGACGGCAGTCTCGAACTGCTTGATGCGCGCGGCTTCGCCAGGCAGCTGACGGTTCAGGCTGGCGATTTCGGCCAGGGCGGTGTCGAGCTGACGCAAGGCCAGTTGCTCGGTCTCGCTGCTGATGTCAGCGATGTAGCTGCGCACGGCCAGGCGTACCAGCAGCAGTTGTTCCTTGGCCTGGGTGGTGGTGCGGAACTGCTCCAGGCGGCTGGCGTCACCCTCGGGCAGGGCCAGCACGTCGCGGTTGATCGCTTCGATCAGCTCGATGGCGCGGGCCGCGGCCTGGTTCATCGAATCGCGAGCGGCCAGGCTGGTCTTGTAGCCGGCGCGCATCTTGTTGATCGACACCTGGTATTCGCTGATGGTCTGGCCCAGGTCCTGGAGCAGCTTGATGTTCTCGGGGCTCTTGAAGCTCTTCAGCAGTTTTTGCTGCTGTTCGCTGAAGGCATTGAGCTTGACCTGAACGTTGCCGGCCGCCGCATCGTCGCCGTTGGTCAGCATGTACTGCAGGCGGGTGATGCGCAGGTTGGTCAAGTCGCTGTTGAGCTGGGTGATGTCACTCATCCAGTTACTGCGATTGATCAGACTGCCCAGGCTGTTCCAGCCGGTCAGGGCCAGCAGGCCGGTAAGCAACAGCACCAGGCCAAAGCCCAGGCCGAGTTTCAGGTTGACGCTGATGTTGGCAAACCAGCTATTCATGCAATCCCTCCAGGAACGTTGTGCTTCTTGATCCGAATCGGTGGAAGGTTGTTGTTATTGATGGCCAGCCGATGTTCTGAGCAGGGTTTATCGGCGGCTTGCGCCGGAGCTGAAACGCTTTTTCAGCAAAAATGATCAGCGGTAGGTAACAGGGCATTTCTGCGGCCAGCCTGAGACTTCAGGTGGCCGCGAAACGGTGGGGCAGGCGGGTCAGAGCGAGCGTGCGCTAAAGGTGTCGCACTGGTTGATATCGCCCTTGGCGAAGCCGGTCTTGAACCAGCGCTGGCGCTGTTGCGAGGTGCCGTGGGTGAACGAATCCGGGACCACCCGGCCTTGGCCCTGCTGCTGCAGACGGTCGTCGCCGATGGCGTTGGCGGCGTTCAGGGCCTCTTCGATATCGCCGGGCTCCAGCCAGTTCAAGCGTTTTTGCGCCTGGAAAGCCCAGACGCCGGCCAGGCAGTCGGCCTGCAGTTCCTGGCGCACCAGCAAGCCGTTGTCGCCTTCCATGCGCTCGCCACGCTGGCGCGCGGCCTGGACCTTGGCCGAGACGCCGAGCAGGGTTTGCACATGGTGGCCGACTTCGTGGGCGATCACGTAGGCCTGGGCGAAGTCGCCGGCGGCCGAGAAACGCTGCTCCATTTCGCGGAAGAAGCTCATGTCCAGGTAGACCTTCTGGTCGGCCGGGCAATAGAACGGGCCGACCGCCGAAGAGGCGAAGCCGCAGGCCGAGTTGATCTGGCCGCTGAACAGGATCAGGTTGGGGTCTTTGTACTGGCGGCCGGCCTGGGCGAAGATGGCCTTCCAGGTGTCTTCGGTGTCGCCCAGCACGGACCGTACGAATTCCGCCTGCTCGTCGTTGGCCGGCGGCGCCTTGCCGGTGCCAGGGCTGACCGGTGCGGTCTGTTCCTGGCCCATCTGCCCGGCCAGCTGGCCGAGGATCTGCAGCGGGTCCTGGCCGGTTATCCAGCCAATCCCGACAATCAACAGGATCGCGCCGATGCTCAGGCCTTTGCCACCGCCGAAGCGCATGCCGCCACCGCCCTCGCCACGGGCATCGACCACATTGTCGCTACGCCTGCCTTTTCGCCATTGCATGAGTGCTCTCCGGAGCTTGGAAACATGAGGACAAAGATTAGTTCACCGCGTGGGGCTCTGTCAGATTCCTGATCTATTCATAACCATTTGGTTATGTATGGTGCGGTTCTTTTCAGTATTCGCCGGGCCCCGCATACCGGAAACTGCATGCTCGCCTGCCACGCCCAGGCCCTCCAATAATTCCAAGACAGGAGAACGGCATGTCTGCGCAAGACAACAGTCGCTTCGCTATCCGTGATCGCAACTGGCACCCGAAAGCCTTCACCCCGGACTACAAGACTTCCGTCGCCCGTTCGCCGCGCCAGGCCCTGGTGAGCATCCCGCAGTCGGTCAGCGAAAGCACCGGCCCGGATTTCTCGCACCTCAAGTTCGGCCCGCACGACCACGACCTGCTGCTCAACTTCAACAACGGCGGCCTGCCGATCGGTGAGCGCATCGTCCTGGCCGGCCGCGTCTGCGACCAGCACGGCAAACCGATCCCGCACACCCTGGTCGAGATCTGGCAAGCCAACGCCGGTGGCCGCTACCGGCACAAGAACGACCGCTACCTGGCGCCGCTGGACCCCAACTTTGGTGGCGTCGGCCGGGCCCTGACCGACAGCCAAGGCTACTACAGCTTCCGCACCATCAAGCCGGGTCCGTACCCCTGGCGCAACGGCCCCAACGACTGGCGTCCGGCGCATATCCATGTGTCGATCAGCGGCCCGTCGATTGCCACGCGCTTGATCACCCAGCTGTATTTCGAAGGCGATCCGTTGATCCCGATGTGCCCGATCGTCAAGTCGATTGCCAACCCTGACGCGGTGCAGAGCCTGATCGCACGGCTGGACATGAGCAATGCCAACCCCATGGATTGCCTGGCCTACCGCTTTGACATCGTGTTGCGCGGGCAGCGCAAGACCCACTTCGAAAACTGCTGAGGAGGCGCCCCATGCCTATCGAACTGCTGCCGGAAACCCCTTCGCAGACCGCCGGCCCCTACGTGCACATCGGCCTGGCCCTGGAGGCCGCCGGCAACCCGACCCGCGACCAGGAGATCTGGAACCGCATGGCGCGGACTGACGCCCCGGGCGAGCACATCCTGGTGTTCGGCAATGTCTATGACGGCAACGGCCATCTGGTGCGCGACTCGTTCCTGGAGTTCTGGCAGGCCGACCACAATGGCGACTACCAGGGCGACTTCGATCCGGAAAAACCGTTCAACAGCTTCGGCCGCACGGCCACGACGTTCGATGCCGGTGAGTGGGCCTTGCACACCATCAAGCCGGGTGTGGCGAACAACGCCGCGGGCGTGCCGATGGCGCCGCACATCAACATCAGCCTGTTTGCCCGTGGCATCAACATCCACCTGCAGACCCGCCTGTACTTCGATGACGAAGCCGAGGCCAATGCCAAGTGCCCGGTGCTCAACCTGATCGAGCAGCCGCAGCGGCGCGAGACACTGGTGGCGACTCGTTGCGAAGTGGACGGCAAGCTGGCGTATCGCTTCGATATCCGCATTCAGGGCGAAGGCGAGACGGTGTTCTTCGATTTCTGATGCTTTCTTGGGGCTGCTTTGCAGACCATCGCTGGCAACGCCAGCTCCCACAATAAATCTGTGGGAGCGGGCTTGCCCCGCGATCATTCGTACGTTGTCACCCCGGCAATATGCCGCCCGGCGATATAGCCGAACGTCGCCGCCGGCCCCAGATTGATCCCGCCCGCCGGGTAGTGCCCGCCCATAATGCTGGCCATGTCAGTGCCCACCGCATACAGCCCGGCAATCGCCTGCCGCTGCTCGTCCAGTACCTGCGCATGGGCGTTGGTCCTGAGCCCGGCAAAGGTGCCGAAGCAGCCCGGTTCGACTTTCACCGCATAGAACGGCCCCTGTTCGATCGGCGCCACGCACGGATTGGGCCCGTGCAGGGCATCACCCTGTTTGCGGTTGTAAGGCGTGGAGCCGCGCCCGAACTGCGGGTCTTCGCCGTTGCGGGCATGCAGGTTGTACTCGGCGACCGTCGCGACCAGGCCCTGAGCGTCAATCCCGCAGGCCCGCGCCAGGGCTTCGAGGCTATCGCCGGTTTTCAGGTAGCCGGAATTGATCAACGGCTGCACCGGTAAAGGAAACGGCCGCGAGATGCCCAGGCCATAACGACGCTGGAAGGCATGGCTGCAGATCAACCACGACTCGACCTTGTCCCCGGGCGCCTGGGCGACCATGGCGCTGACGTAGTCGTAGTAGCCGTCGGCCTCGTTGACGAAGCGCTTGCCGTCGGCGAGCACGCCGATGATGCCGGGCTTGGCCCGATCAATGATGTGCGGGAAATGCCCAATGCTGCCGTCCGTGTGCGGCACCCGCGACACCGGCGCCCAAGCCACCGGGCTGTGCAAGTCATTGGCAACCTGGCCGCCAACGCTTTCGCCCAGGCGCAGGCCGTCACCGTTGGCGCCCAGCGGCGGCAGGGCCAGGTGCTCGTGGCCGGTGGGTGTTCGCGGGAACAGCGCCTTGCGCCGTTCGACGTCATTGGCAAAGCCGCCGGCGGCCAGTACCACGGCCTTGCGGGCATGGATGCGGATCGGCCCGCGGGTGGTTTCAATAACGGCACCGCTTACCCGGCCCTGATCCTGGATCAACTGGCGAGCCGCTGCTGACTCCCAGAGCAACACGCCAAGGTCTTCAGCCGATTTGGCCAATCGCGCAACCAGCGCTACGCCATTGACCAGTTGCAGGGCCCGGCCGTGGATCGCCAGGTCGAGCAGGTGGCGGCTGAAACGCTTGCTCACGTGCATTAGCGAACGCCAGGAACGGGTGAGGGTGAGGAAGGCACCGAGGTCCTTGCCGGCCATGATCGGCATGCCCATGAACGAGGTTTCGCGCAGGGTTTTGCGCAGGCGCTTGAGCAGCTTCTTACCCACCTGGCGCCCGTCGTAAGGCGCCGCAATCACCGAACGCCCGCCGGTGCCGGCGCCGGGGGTGTTGCCGTGAATGTCGGCAATGCCGTTGCCGTCGGCAAATTGCAGTTGGGTATGGCGCTCGAAGAACGACACCATGTTGGGCGCAGCTTCCAGGAACGCATCGATCATTGGCGCATCGAAACGCTCGCCCAGTTCATGCTCCAGGTAGCTGCGCGGCTGGGCGCGCTCTTCGATGATCCCGGCGCGCTGTGCCAGCGGGTTGCACGGCACCCACATCCAGCCGCCGGACCAGGCCGTGGCACCGCCGAACACCGGGTCTTTTTCGACCACGATGACTTTTTCACCATGCCAGGCGGCAGTCACCGCAGCGGCCAGTCCGGCGGCGCCGGAGCCGATGACCAGTACATCGCATTCGACCAGCGGGGTGTCGACGGGCATGAGCAGTATCCTCCAACAAGTTTTGTTATATTTTGGAACTTGATTCCATATTCTATGGTTCGAGAGATCGCTCAGCCAAGGCGTGCCACGACAAAGTGGGCGAAGATCGGACAGTGATTTGCGCTTTCGCCGGGGCTCTTTAGAATCGGCACAAATTTCAGGGACCATGACCATGGCCGGCAGTCAGATCGAACGCGCGTTCAACCTTCTCGAACGCCTTACCAGCGCCCCGCGCGGGCTGCCCCTGCAGACCCTGGCCGAAGAGCTGGACATCCCCAAGAGCGCCACCCACCGCATGCTCGCCGAGCTGATGCGCCTGGGCTATGTGCGCCAGAATGCCGAGAGCAGCCGCTATCACCTGAGCACTCGCCTGGTGGCCATGGGCTTTCGCTACCTGGCCAGCAGTGGCGCCGATATTGTCCAGCCGATCCTCGAGCAACTGGCGCAGCAGACTGGCGAACTGGTGCGCCTGGGGGTGATCGACGGCGAGCGTCAGACCTGGATCGCCAAGGCCCAGGGCGCCCGTTCCGGCTTGCGTTACGACCCCGACATGGGCCGTGATGCGCCGTTGTTCTACACCGCCTCCGGGCATGCCTGGCTGTCCAGCCTGAGTGATGCCCAGGCTTTGTTGCTGGTGGAGCGCCAGGGGATTGCCGACCCGGCGGAGTTCGGCCCCAATGCGCCGAAATCCAATGCCGAGCTGCTCGAACGCCTGCGTATTGCCCGCGAGCATGGTTATGCCTGGGTGGTGGAAAGTTCGGCGGTGGGTACTTCGGCATTGGCGGCAGTAGTGCGTCACCCGCTCGACGGCCACGCGCTGGGGGTGCTCAGCGTCGCCGGTCCCAGTGCACGGATGAGCGAGGCGCGCATGCACGAGCTGGCGCCGGTGTTGCTGGCGGCGGTGGCGGAGTTGTCGGCGGCGAGTCCTGCGTCCGAGTTGTTCGTTTAAAAGCATCGCTGGCTTGCCAGCGATGGGTGTCGTTTTTTTGCTTGCATTGAAATTGGAACTAAGTTCTAAATATTTCCAAATTCAACTCGCCGAGACAACAACAATGACTCAACGCGTGATGTCCCTCGCCGCCCTGACGGTACTCGAGCTGTCGCCGGTGGAAATGGTCGAGGTCGCCGCTCGCGCCGGTTACAGCCATGTCGGCTTGCGTCTGGAGCCGGCCACGGCCGAGGAGCATCACTTCCCGCTGGTGGCCGACGCCGGCCTGCGTCGGCAGACCGCTGCGCGCTTGCTTGACACCGGCATCAAGGTGCTGGATGTGGAGATCCTGCGGCTCAAGCCCGACACCCTTGTCGCCGACTTCGAAGCGCTGCTGGCAGTGGGCGCGGAATTCGGCGCCAGTGAGCTGCTGGTCGCCGGCAATGACCCCGACGAGCAGCGCCAGACCGACAACTTCGCCGCGCTGTGCGATTTGGCCGGGCAGTACGGCCTGCACCCGCACCTGGAATTCATGCCCTGGACCGATGCGAAGAACCTCACTCAGGCCTGGCGTATCGTCGAGCAAGCCGGACGCGACAATGGCGGGGTGCTGGTCGATGCCTTTCACTTCGACCGCTCGGCTTCATCGCTGGACGAGTTGCGCCAGGTGCCGCCCTCGCGGCTACGCTATGCACAGTTGTGTGACGTGGCCGGTCCGCGTCCGGACGACATGGCCGAGATCCTGCGCCAGGCGCGCAACGAGCGGCGCTTTCCCGGTGATGGCAATTGCGACTTGCCCGGCTTGTTGCGTAGCCTGCCGCAGAACATCGCGCTGAGCCTGGAAATCCCCGTCCGCGACCAGGGCCTGAGTGCCTTGCAGCGGGCGCAGGTGGCCCTGGACAAGACCTGTCAGCTGCTCCGTCAACTCTGAACCCGCGAGCCTTTACCGATGCCCCGTCCCACTGCGCTCGACGCTGTCAGCCAACCGCTCAAGGGCATTGCCCTGGTGGTGCTGGCGACCTTGCTGTTCGCCAGCCACGACGCCTTGTCCAAGTACCTGGCGGGGTTCTATCCGATTCTCTGGGTGGTGTGGGCGCGCTATCTGGTGCACACCCTGCTGATGATGGTGATCTTCCTGCCGCAGTCGGGCCTGCGCGTGCTGCGTACGCGAAGGCCGGGGCTGCAGACCTTGCGCGCGCTGTGCCTGCTGGGCACCAGCCTGTTGTTCACCACGGCCTTGCAGTACATACCGCTGGCCGAGGCGACTGCGGTCAACTTCCTTGCCCCCTTGCTGGTCACTGCGCTGTCGCTGCCGCTGCTGGGCGAGAAGGTCACGCGCGGGCAGTGGGTGGCGGTGCTGGTGAGTTTCGTCGGGGTGACGGTGATCATTCATCCAGGTGGGGCGTTGTTCACCCCGGCGGTGTTGTTGCCGTTCGGTTCGGCCTTGTGCTTTTGCTTCTACCAGTTGCTGACGCGCAAGCTCAGCGGCACCGACAGCCCGACGACCAGCAACTTCTTCACCGGCCTGCTCAACACCCTGGTGATGAGCGCCGTGGTGCCGATGTTCTGGCAGACTCCAAGTTTGATCCACGGCCTGATGGCAGTGGCCCTGGGCACCTGCGGGATGACCGCACACCTGTTCCTGACCCAGGCCTTCCGCCATGCGCCGCCGGCCATGCTGGCGCCGTTCAGTTACTGTCAGATCGTATTCGCCGGGATTCTCGGCCTGGTGCTGTTCGGACACAGCCCGGACATGGCCGGGCTGGTGGGGATTGCCTTGATCTGCCTGAGCGGCCTGGGCGCCGCCTGGCTGCAGCGGCGTCGTTAGGCCTCGACTGTCGGCACCTTGCGCGGGGCCATGAAGTACATCCAGGTCAGGGCGATGAAGTACATGGCCGGGATCATGGTGAACAGCAGGGTGTAATTGTTGTTGGTGGTGGTGAGGATATAACCCACCAACTGGGTCATGAACATGCCGCCGATGGCCGCGCACATGCCGCCGAAACCGAACACCGTGCTCATCATGTGCTTGGGCGTGTAGTCCATCACCAGGCTCCAGATGTTGGCGGTCCAGGCCTGGTGCGCGGCGATCGCCAGCGAAATCGCCAGTACCGCGACCCACAGGCTGCTGGCGCCAGCGGCGAAGATCACGCCGATGATGGTGGTGGCAAACAACAGCATCGACAGCAGCCGCGCCTTGACCGGGGCCATGCCGCGGCCAATCAGGAACGACGAGAGAATGCCGCCGCCGACACTGCCGAAATCCGCACTCAGGTAGATGACGATCAGCGGGATGCCCATCTGCGTCACGCTGATGCCCAGGCTGTATTGCTGGTTGAGGAACGGCGGCAGCCAGTACAGGTAGAACCAGAACACCGGCGCGGTCACCGAGTAAGCCAGGGCGAAGGCCCAGGTGCCGCGCATGCGCAGGATGCGTGAGAACGGCACGCGAGCCTGATCCGCTTCTGCTTCGCCTTGCACGTAGGCCAGCTCTTCCTTGCTGACGGTCGGGTGGTCTTCCGGGTTGAAGTATTTCAGGCCCCAGAACACCACCCACACCAGGCCCAGCGCGCCCATGCCCATGAACGCCGCTTGCCAGCCCCACACGGTGAGGATCAACGGCAGCAGCATCGGTGTGAACATGGCGCCGACGTTGGTACCGGCGTTGAAGATGCCAGTGGCCACTGCCCGTTCACCGGCCGGGAACCACAAGCGGGTGGTCTTGACGCAGGCCGGGTAGTTGGCCGCTTCGGTCAGGCCAAGAATGAACCGGCAGACCATGAAGCCCACCGCCGAGGTGGCCAGGCCGTGAGCGCCGGTGGCCAGGCTCCAGAGCAGCACGGCGCAGAAGAACACGCGCTTGACCCCGACCCGGTCGATCAAGCGGCCCTGGAGCACGAAGCCGATGGCGTAGCCGACCTGGAACCAGAAGTTGATGTTGGCGTAATCCATCGCCGTCCAGCTCATTTCCTTGGCCAGGATCGGCTGCATCACCCCGAGGGCGGCGCGGTCGATGTAGTTCAAGGTGGTGGCGAAGAACACCAGGGCGAGCATGACCCAGCGGGTCTTGCCGACGGCCATGGCGCCACGCAACTTGTCGCCGATGCCGGCGTGCGGAGTACTGCCCAGGGGCTGGGCCATGCGGGTGGATTGAGTGTGGATCATCGCGGGTTACCCGTATTTTTATGTTTATGGGTCAAGCCTTGGTGTTGAAATGGTGCGCCCGTGGTCAAAAAAGGGTCAATTCGCTGAACGCTATTTTGGGCGATAATCGAACACAAAACTAACTAGTTCGTACCTTTTGAATTGAGCAAAAATTGGCCAACGCCAATAATTCCTCCACCGGTTTTTGCCTGCCCATCGGAGCCAGAATAATGCAGCGTTCGATCGCCACCGTATCCTTGAGCGGTACTTTGCCAGAAAAACTCGAAGCCATCGCCGCCGCAGGCTTCGACGGGGTCGAGATCTTCGAGAATGACCTGCTGTACTACGCCGGCAGTCCGCGCGAAATTCGCCAGCGCTGCGCCGACCTGGGTCTGGCAATTACCCTGTTCCAGCCGTTTCGCGATTTCGAGGGCTGCCGCCGCGATCGCCTGGCGCGCAACCTGGAACGGGCCGAGCGCAAATTCGATCTGATGCAGGAGCTGGGCACCGATCTGGTGCTGGTGTGCAGCAACGTCGCCGCCGATTCCCTCGGTGAGCGCCAGCTGCTGGTGGACGACCTGCGCCTGCTGGCCGAGCGCGCCGGTGCCCGTGGCCTGCGCATCGGTTACGAAGCCCTGGCCTGGGGCCGCCATGTGAATACCTGGGAGCAGGTCTGGGACATTGTCAAAACCGCCGACCATGCCAGCCTCGGGATGATCCTCGACAGTTTCCACACCCTGTCGCTCAAGGGCGACCCACGGGCCATCGCCCAGGTGCCGGGGGACAAGATCTTCTTCGTGCAGATGGCCGACGCGCCGATCCTGGCCATGGACGTGCTGGAGTGGAGCCGGCATTTTCGCTGCTTCCCGGGGCAGGGCGAGTTTGACCTGCCGGGGTTTCTGGCGCCGATCCTGGTCAGCGGTTACAGCGGCCCGCTGTCGCTGGAAATCTTCAACGATGGCTTCCGCGCCGCGCCGCCACGGGCCAATGCCGCCGATGGATTGCGCTCGCTGTTGTACCTGGAAGAGAAGACCCGTCAGCGCCTGGAGCAAGACCGCGTAGCGCCGGCCAGCGACGACCTGTTGTTCGCCCCACCGCCTGCCAGTGCCTATGACGGTATCGAGTTCCTCGAATTTGCCGTCGACGACGCCCTGGGTGCCAAGCTGGGCAACTGGCTGGAGTGCCTGGGCTTTACCCGCGCCGGCGTGCATCGTTCGAAGAATGTCAGCCTGCTGCGTCAGGGCGACATCAACCTGATCCTCAACGCCGAACCCTATTCGTTCGCCCACAACTTTTTCGAAAGCCATGGCCCGTCGCTGTGCGCCACGGCGATCCGGGTCAAGGACAGCGCCCAGGCCCTGGCCCGTGCCGTGGCCTACCATGGCCAGCCCTACCGTGGCCTGGTCGGTCCCAACGAGCGCGAGCTGGCGGCGGTGCGCGCACCGGATGGCAGCCTGATCTACCTGGTGGATCAGGACGCCCAGGGCCGGACCATCTACGACACCGACTTCAGTGTGCAGCAGCAAGCGGGCAGCAGCATCGGTCTGACCCGCATCGATCATATGGCCCTGGCCTTGCCGGCCGACGGCCTGGACAGCTGGGCGCTGTTCTACAAGAGCGTGCTGGACTTCAGCGCCGATGACGAAGTGGTGTTGCCCGACCCCTACGGCCTGGTCAAGAGCCGCGCCTTGCGCAGCCGCTGCAGCACCATCCGCCTGCCGCTGAACATTTCGGAAAACCGCAACACGGCGATTGCCCATGCCTTGTCGCATTACCGCGGTTCGGGCGTGCACCACATCGCGTTTGATTGCGAGGATATTTTTACCGCGGTCAAACAGGCCAAGGAAGCTGGCGTGGCCTTGCTCGACATCCCGCTCAACTATTACGACGACCTTGCCGCGCGTTTTGATTTCGACGACGAGTTCCTCAGCGAGCTGGCCTACTACAACGTGCTTTACGACCGCGATGCCCAGGGCGGTGAGCTGTTTCATGTGTACACCGAGCCGTTCGAGGAGCGCTTCTTCTTCGAGGTACTGCAACGGCGTAACGGCTACAGTGGCTATGGCGCGGCCAACGTCGCCGTGCGGCTGGCCGCGATGGCCAAGGCGCGCGCCGGCTCGCCAGCGCAGGCCAAGTTGTAGGGCACAGGCTGCGAGGCTTCCTTACTCAGCACCCGGGGCTCATAATTGCCGGGTTAACCGATGGCCATGAGTCCCGTATGACGACTACCCCAGCACTCTGCGCAGCCCCTGAACCCGCGCCGCGCAAGGGCCGCAAGAACAACCCGGAAAAGACCCGCGAGAATATTCTCCAGGCGGCGATCAGCGAATTCGTCCAGCAGGGGCTGGCCGGCGCCCGGGTCGATGCGATCGCCGAGCGCACGCAAACCTCCAAGCGCATGATCTACTACTATTTCAACAGCAAGGAGCAGTTGTACGTCGAGGTGCTGGAGAAGCTCTACGGCGATATCCGCAGTACCGAAAGCAACCTGCACCTGGCCGAGCTCGAGCCGCGCCTGGGCATCCGCCGGCTGGTGGAGTTCACCTTTGATCACCATGATCGCAACGTCGACTTCGTGCGCATCGTCTGCAACGAGAACATGCACCACGGCGAGTACGTCAAGCGCTCGTCGGCCATTCGCTCGATGAACAAGACGGTGCTGACAGCGCTGGATGAAGTGCTCAAGCGCGGGGCTGCCGAGGGCGTCTTCCGCCAGGGGCTGGAGGCGCTGGATGTGCACCTGTTGATCAGCTCGTTCTGTTTCTACCGAGTGTCGAACCGGCATACCTTTGGCGAGATCTTCCAGGTGGATTTCGAGGACAAGGCGGTCAAGGAACGGCATCGGCAAATGATTTGCGAGGCGGTGCTGAGGTTCTTGCAGGCCTGAGGATCCGGGGCCGCTTTGCGGCCCATCGCTGGCAAGCCAGCTCCCACAGTTGCGGCGCATGCAGATCCATTGTGGGAGCCGGCGTTGCCGGCGATGCTTTTCAGCCACCCAGGCTGTTGAAGTGCTCGATCATCCGCGCCGCATCCGGCTTCACTCCGCTGAACAGTTCAAACGCCTTCACCGCCTGGAACACCGCCATGTTTGCCCCGCTCAGGGTGCGGCAACCCAGGGCCCGGGCTGCGCATAGCAGCTCGGTTTCCAGCGGGAAATAAACGATCTCCGCTACCCACAGATCCGTTCGCAGCAACGCCTTGGGCACCGGCATGCCCGGCAGCTTGGCCATGCCCATGGGCGTGGTGTTGACCAGGCCGTCGGCGCTGGCCATGGCGCTTCGCAGGTCATGGCCGACCCTGGCCCGGCTGCCTGGAAAGTGCTGGTTGAGGTTATCCACAAGGGCCTGGGCCCGGGCCAGCTCTACATCGAATACCGTCAGCTGTTCGACGCCTTCTTCCAGTAGCGCATGGGCCACTGCAGCCCCTGCGCCGCCAGCGCCCATCTGCACTACCTGACGGCGCGCCGCATCGGCCAGGCCACGGCGAAAGCCTTCGGCAAAGCCCAGGCAGTCGGTGTTGTGGCCGATGCGCTTGCCATCCTTGAGCACCACGGTGTTGACCGCGCCGATGCCCTGGGCTTGCGGCGACAGCTCGTTGAGCAGCGGCAGGATCGCCTGTTTGCATGGGAAAGTGATGTTCAGGCCGGTGAAGCCCATGTACTCAGCCGCTGTCAGCAGCTCTTCGAGGGCGCTGCTGTCGAGCTTGAGCTGGTCCAGGTCGATCAGCCGGTACAGGTAATTCAGGCCTTGCGCGGCGCCTTCGCGCTCGTGCAGCGCCGGGGTGCGCGAGGCCTGGATGCCGGCGCCGATAAGGCCGGCGAGAATGCCGGAGGAGGGGGCCAAACTCATGCTGAAAACTCCATTGTTGTTCTTGGTGATGGGGTGGGAGTGATTCAGTTAGAAAATGTACCGAATGGTTAATTTGGTCAATTGGCCGCAAGGTCGCAGGCGTGTTTTCTGTGCGCTGATCGCACAGCCTGTGCTACACCTGTTGCTTTGTACCTGACCACGGAGGGAGACATGGCAACGCCGATCAACGACCTGCAGTCGCTGGGTGAAACCTGGCCAGGCTTGGCCAACCTGACCCAGTCGATCTTCGCGGCCCTGGGTGGCCATGGTTTTCGCAATGCCTTTCGCCTTGATCATTCGCGCAGCACTTGCCTGATGCTGATCGATGGCCTGGGCTGGAACCTGCTGCAGGCCCATGCCCGGCATGCACCGTTTCTTGCCTCATTGATGCAGCCGGACAGCCACTTCAAGGTGGGTTTTCCGGCCACCACCGCGACCAGCCTGGCCTCGGTGACCTCAGGGCTGGGCAGCGGCGCCCACGGCATCGTTGGCTGCGGCTTCGCCCTGGATGAGCAGACCGAACTGTCGCCGCTGTCGTGGACCACGTCGCCTCTGCAGGTCGAGGCGCAGCCCAGCATCGCGCCGCTGCCGGAGACTTTTATCGTGCCTGCCGATGCCTGGAGCCAGGCCGCCGCGCAGGGCATCGCCATCAGCACGGTGATGCTCGGGCGCTATGCCAGTTCCGACTTCACTCGGGCGATCTACAAGGCTGGCAGGATTCTCCCTGCGCCGGCCTATGACGCCTATCCGGAACTGGTCAATGCCGCCCTGGCGGTGCCGGAGCCGGCGTTCTGTTTTGCCTATTTCGGTGACCTGGACTTTGCCGGACACTTGTTCGGCCCCGGCTCCGAGGGCTGGCTCAAGCAACTGCAGATTGCCGACCAGCTGGCCCAGGCCATCGCCCGCCGTTTGCCCGAGCAGGCGCGGCTGATGGTGATTGCCGACCACGGCATGCTGGCGCTGGACAGCGAACAGGTGCGTGACTTTGACCAGGATCCGGTGCTGCAGGAGGGCGTGCGGGCGATGGCCGGGGATATCCGCGCGCGCTACCTGTACACCCACGAGCACCAGCAGGATCGTGTACACGAGCGTTGGCAGAATCGTCTCGGGGATCAGTACCGGATATTGAGCAAGGCCCAGGCAATTGCCAAGGGGCTGTTCGGCGATGTGTTGCTGAGCCAGGCTGAAGCGCGGATTGGCGATCTGATCGTGGTCCCGAGCGGGGCCGGCGGGATCATTCGCAGCGAGGTGGAGAAGCACGCCAGCCAGTGGCGGGGGCACCATGGGGCGTTGACCGATGAGGATCAGCTGGTGCCGTTGTTGATGTGTTCGGGGCAGGGCTGAAGGGCCCTATCGCTGGCAAGCCAGCTCCCACAGGGTGTGTGGGAGCTGGCTTGCCAGCGATGAAGCCGACGCCGACTAACGCCGAACCAGCAACACCCCACTCTCCATGTGATGGGTATACGGAAACTGGTCGAACAACGCGCAACGCTCGATGCGATGGGTGTCGTGCAACTGGGCGATATTCGCCGCCAGGGTTTCCGGGTTGCAGGAGATGTACAGGATATTGTCGAAGCGCCGGGTCAGTTCACAAGTGTCCGGGTCCATGCCGGCGCGCGGCGGGTCGACGAACACACTGCCGAACTGGTAGCTCTTCAGGTCGATACCTTCCAGGCGGCGGAACGGGCGCACTTCGTTCAGCGCTTCGGTCAGCTCTTCAGCCGACAGGCGCACCAGGCGCACGTTATCCACAGCGTTGTCGTCGAGGTTGTGCAGGGCGGCATTCACCGAAGTCTTGCTGATCTCGGTGGCCAGCACCTTGCGTACCCGGGTGGCCAGCGGCAGGGTGAAGTTGCCGTTGCCGCAGTACAGCTCGAGCAGGTCGTCCTGGCGCTCGCCCAGGGCCTCATAGGCCCAGTTGAGCATCTTCTGGTTGACCGCGCCGTTAGGCTGGGTGAAGGCGCCTTCAGGCTGGCGGTAGCGGAAGGTGCGTCCGGCAATCTGCAGTTCTTCGACCGCGTAATCGCGGCCGATCACCACGCGCTTGCCCTTGGAGCGGCCGATGATGCTCACGCCCAGGTCGCTGGCCAGTTGCTGCGCCGCGGCTTCCCAGTGCTCGTCCAGTGGACGGTGGTAGCACAGGGTGATCATCGCATCGCCTGCCAGGGTGGTGAGGAACTCCACCTGGAACAGCTTGAAACTCAGCGCCGAACTGGCCTGCCAGGCGGCCTTGAGCCGCGGCATCAGGTCGTTGATCTGCTGGCTGGCAATCGGGAAGTCTTCGATCAGGATCGGCGTGTACTTCTCGCCCGGGGCGAACATTGCGTAGAAGCGCTGCTCGTTTTCACGCCACAGGCGAAACTCTGCACGCAGGCGATAGTGCTCGCGCGGCGAGTCGAACACCGCAGGCTCGGGAGCCGCGAATGGCGCCAGCAGCTCGCGCAGGCGCGCGACCTTGGCGTCGAGCTGCTGGGTGTAGGTCGAAGGGTCGAAGACAGCACTCATGCGTTGAACCAGCCCAGCTTGATGACGAACAGGATCGAGAGGATCACCAGCGCCGCGTTGAGGTCACGGGCACGGCCGGAGAGCAGCTTGATCGCGGTCCAGGCAATGAAACCGAAGGCGATGCCGTTGGCGATCGAGTAGGTCAGCGGCATGGCCAGGGCGGTAACCACCACCGGCGCGGCTTCGGTAATGTCGTCCCAGTTTATTTCAGCCAGGCCCGAAGCCATCAACACGGCGACGAACAACAGCGCAGGTGCCGTGGCGAAGGCTGGCACGCTGCCGGCCAGCGGCGCGAAGAACAGCGCCAGCAGGAACAGGATGGCCACCACGATGGCGGTCAGGCCGGTGCGGCCACCGGCGCTCACGCCCGCGGCGGATTCGATGTAGCTGGTGGTGGTCGAGGTGCCCAGCAGGGAACCGGCCATGGCCGCAGTACTGTCGGCGATCAGCGCACGTCCCATCTTCGGCATGTGGCCGTCCTTGCGCATCAGGCCGGCGCGCTTGGCGACGCCGATCAGGGTGCCGGAGTTGTCGAACAGGTCGACGAACAGGAACGCGAAGATCACGCTGATCAGGCCGACGTCCAGCGCGCCCTTGATGTCCAGCTGCAGGAAGGTCGGCGCCAGCGACGGCGGCATCGACACTACGCCGTTGAACGGGGTGACGCCCAGGGCGATCGAGGCCACGGTCACCGCCAGGATGCCGATCAGCACCGCGCCACGGACCTTCATGGCCTCCAGCGCGACGATCAGGAAGAAGCCCAGGGTGGCAAGGATCGGCGCTGGCTTCTTGAGGTCGCCGAGGCCCACCAGGGTGGCCTGGTTATCGACCACAATGCCGGCGTTGTGCAGGGCGATCAGTGCCAGGAACAGGCCGATACCGGCGGCGATTGCCGAACGCAGCGGCAACGGGATGCTGTTGACGATCCATTCACGGATGCGAAAGATCGACAGCAGGAAGAAGCACACCGCCGAGATGAACACCGCGCCCAATGCCACCTGCCAGGTGTGGCCCATGTGCAGGACCACGGTGTAGGTGAAGAAGGCGTTCAGGCCCATGCCCGGTGCCAGGGCGATCGGGTAGTTGGCGATCAGGCCCATGGTGGTCGAGCCGATGGCTGCGGCCAGGCAGGTGGCGACGAACAGCGCACCCTTGTCCATGCCGGTCTCGCCGAGGATGCTCGGGTTGACGAACAGGATGTAGGCCATGGCCAGGAAGGTGGTCACGCCCGCGAGAATCTCGGTGCGGACATTGGTGTCGTGTGCTTTTAGTTGAAACAGCCTTTCCAGCATGCCTGCTCCCCGTGGCGCTCCCGGCGCCGTGAATGTATCGACCCAGTTAGCAAAGCACAGACTGTACCGGGAGACTGTGGTTTTTCCCTGGGTCGGAAAAAAGCCGCGCATCATACCAGCATGCTCGGGCAGCGGTAATTAATGTCGCGATACACTGCAGATATCTGCAGGTTCTGCGCCGTTCCCCCCATCCCGAGTTGACCATGCTGTGCAACTGACCGACTACCGCGACCTCACCCCGGCCCAGCGCGAGCAACTGATCGACATCCAGGTGCGGCCCGAACAACAGCACTTTGCCGGCGATATGGCCAGCGCGCTGTACATCCTGCTGAGTACCGACAGCCCTGACCTGCGCGGCGTGGCGCTGCTGGTGAATAATGTGCCGAGCGCCTTCCTGCTGCTCCAGCGTGGGGCGTTCCTGGCGCCCTGGGCCCGGCCCGATGCCGCGACGATCAATGCCTTGCAGGTGGATCGGCGCCTGCAGGGCCGCGGCTTGGGGCGATTTTTCATGCAGGCGCTGCCGGGCCTGGTGCGCGATTTGTGGCCCGACGTGCGCTGTTTGCAACTGTCGGTGGACCCGGGCAACCACACCGCCCTGGCGTTTTACCGGGCCACCGGCTGGGTCGACAGCGGTGACGGCTACCGCGCGCGCAAGGGCCATGAGTGTCAACTGACCCTGCTGCTATGAGCGACTAAGCTTGTTAGATACCCCGGCGGAGAGCAGTTGATGACCCACAGAGCCCTGATCGTAGTCGCCGAAGGCGTGGATGACCTGCAAAGCGTGACCTTGATCGACGTGCTGCGTCGGGCCAAGGTGGAAGTGGTGGTGGCCAGTATCGAAGGCCGGCGGATGCTCACCTGTGCCCGTGGCACGCGCTTGACCGCCGACGGCATGCTGGTGGATCTGCTGGCCCAGCCGTTTGATCTAATCGTGTTGCCCGGGGGCGAAAAAGGCGCGCAGCACATGGCTGCGCACCAACCGCTGGCGCAGCAGGTGAAGGACCAGGCCAAGACCGGGAAGTTTTTTGCCGCGATCGGCGAAGGGCCCTTGGCGTTGCAGGCCTTCGGGGTGTTGCGCCAGCGGCGCATGACCTGTGATCCGGCTGTCAGCCAGGGATTGTCCGGGTGCAGTTTTGTCGATCAGCCGGTGGTGGTGGATGGTAATTGCATCACCGCGCAGGGCTCGGCGGCGGCGCTGGAGTTTGCCTTGGTATTGGTCGAGCAACTGGCGGGCAGGGTGGTGCGCAAGCGGGTGGCAACTGAGTTGCGGGTGTGACTATCGCGGGGCAAGCCCGCTCCCACAGGTTTTGCATGCACCGGACTTGTGGGAGCTGGCTTGCCAGCGATGAGGCCCCTGAGGTCAATCCTCGGGCCTGTTCTGCATATGATCGCGTCCAGCCAAGGTCGGGAACAGCTTGATCCACACCCCGGTCACCACCAGGGTCCCGACCCCGCCCAGCACCACCGCCGGCACCGTGCCGAACCAGTGCGCCGTCACCCCCGACTCGAACTCACCGAGCTGGTTCGACGCACCGATGAACAATCCGTTCACCGCACTCACCCGGCCACGCATCTCATCCGGTGTCTCCAGTTGCACGAAGGCGCCGCGAATCACCATGCTGATCATGTCGGCGGCACCCAGCACCGCCAGCACGGCCAGGGAAAACCAGAACGAAGTGGACAGGCCAAAGGCGATGGTCGCCACACCAAACACCCCCACGGCGGTGAACATCACCCGCCCGACCTTGCGCTCCACTGGGAAGCGCGCCAGCCACAGCGACATCAGCAAAGCACCCACCGCTGGCGCCGAACGCAGCAGGCCCAGGCCCCAGGGGCCGGTCAGCAGGATGTCCTTGGCGAACACCGGCAGCAATGCAGTGGCTCCGCCCAGCAGCACGGCAAACAGGTCCAGGGAAATGGCGCCGAGAATGTCCGGGCGGCTGCGGATAAAGCGAATTCCGGCCATCAGTGATTCAAGACTGGCACGGCCCTGGTTGCTCGGCTGCTGACGCGAGACCAGGCCCAGGGTCAGTACACAGGCAATCAGGTACAGCGCCACCGTCGGGCCATAGACCCAGACGCTGCCAAAGGCATAGAGAAAACCGCCCACCGCCGGCGCGACGATGGTTGCCGCCTGCATGGCCGAAGCCGATGCCGCCACCGCGCGCGGGAACAGCTCGGAAGGCACCACATTGGGCAGCAGCGCTTGAGTCGCCGGCATCTCGAAGGAGCGTGCGCTGCCGAGCAAAAACGCCAACAGGAAGATCAGCTCGCGGCTGACACTGTTGGTGCTGCTGGCAAGTACCAGTACCAGGGCGATCATGGCCTGGGCGCTCTGGCACAGGGCGGCTACCCGACGCCGGTCATAATGGTCGGCGACGTGCCCGGTGTGCAGCATGAACAGCACCCGCGGGGCGAACTCCACCAGGCCCACCAGGCCCAGGTCGAGGACATTGCCGGTCAACTGATAGAGGTGCCAGCCGATCGCCACGGTGAGCATCTGGAAGCCGCTGGCGGTAAATACCCGGGCCAGCCAGAAAGCCAGGAAGGGACGGTGATGACGCAGCAGCAGAACAGGGTCTGACATCGGCGAAACAGAGCCTCGGCGAACGGATCGGCGGTGCAGATTAGCATCACTTTGTAACAGCGGGTTGCGAGGAATACCGCGTTTGTGCGGTAAGCGCACTGTTTTGGGGCGCGGTAAAGGGGGTGAGACAACCGGTCACGCGGCAATCAACCACACAAGCGAGCAGCCCGTTCAGGACTATCCTTTCAGGCAACCGTTGATCTGGATCAATTGTTTCATTTGCAACGGTAGGGCCAGACGGCCGAATTCCCTGCGATGTGATGTTTACAGAACAATTCCAACTTGCCGCACTCAACTACCGTGGGGGCAGTTGGCGCCAAGGCCTCCGCCTGACGCCGGATTACCTGACAGAGGAAGCACTATGTTCGGATTAGAGGCTCTAGATCTCGCCCGAATTCAGTTCGCGTTTACCGTGTCCTTTCACATCCTGTTCCCGGCCATCACCATCGGCCTGGCGAGCTACCTGGCTGTTCTCGAAGGCTTGTGGCTGAAGACCAACAACAGCGTCTACCGTGACCTTTACCATTTCTGGTCGAAAATCTTTGCCGTCAACTTCGGCATGGGGGTGGTCTCCGGCCTGGTCATGGCCTACCAGTTCGGTACCAACTGGAGCAAGTTTTCCGATTTCGCCGGCTCCGTCACCGGGCCGCTGCTCACCTATGAAGTACTCACGGCCTTCTTCCTCGAGGCCGGTTTCCTTGGCGTCATGCTCTTTGGCTGGAACCGTGTCGGCCGTGGCCTGCACTTCTTTGCCACAGTGATGGTAGCCATCGGCACCTTGATCTCGACCTTCTGGATCCTCGCCTCCAACAGCTGGATGCAGACCCCGCAGGGCTACGAAATCGTCAACGGCGTGGTTGTGCCGGTGGACTGGTTCGCGGTGATCTTCAACCCGTCGTTCCCCTACCGCCTGGCACACATGGCTACTGCCGCCTTTGTTGCTACCGCGTTCTTCGTCGGCGCTTCGGCCGCCTGGCACCTGTTGCGCGGCCGGCATAATCCGGCGATCCGCAAGATGCTGTCGATGGCCATGTGGATGGCCCTGATCGTAGCGCCGGTGCAGGCAGTGATCGGCGACTTCCACGGCCTCAACACTCTTAAGCACCAGCCGGTGAAAATCGCCGCGATCGAAGGCCACTGGGAAAACGTGCCGGGCGAACCGACCCCGTTGATCCTCTTCGGCATCCCCGACATGGAAGCCGAGACCACCCGCTTCAAAGTGGAAATCCCGGCGCTGGGCAGCCTGATCCTGACCCACAGCCTGGACAAGCAAGTGCCAGCGATGAAGGAGTTTCCGAAAGAAGACCGGCCTAACTCGACCATCGTCTTCTGGTCGTTCCGGGTCATGGTCGGCCTTGGCATGTTGATGATCTTCGTCGGCCTCTGGAGCCTGTGGCTGCGCAAGAGCGACAAGCTCTACAGCTCGCGGCCGTTCCTCTACCTGACCCTGTGGATGGGCCCGTCCGGCCTGATCGCGATTCTTGCCGGCTGGTTCACCACCGAGATCGGTCGTCAGCCCTGGGTGGTCTACGGCCTGATGCGTACCGCCGATGGTGCCTCGAACCACAGCTACGGCCAGCTCGGCCTGACCCTGGTGATGTTCGTGGTGGTCTACTTCGCGCTGTTCGGCACCGGCCTTGGCTACATGATGCGCCTGGTGCGCAAAGGGCCGAAAACCGGTGAAGGCGACGAGACCAACCCGGGTGGCCCCGGCCAGCAACGCACCCCGGCACGGCCGCTGTCTGCCGCCGATGACGATCATGACAATGGCGAGCACGCCAGCCTGAACAAGGGGAACTGAATCATGGGTGTTGATCTTCCGCTTATCTGGGCCATCATCATCATCTTCGGCATCATGATGTACGTGGTCATGGACGGCTTCGACCTCGGCATCGGCATCCTCTTCCCCTTCGTCAAGGGTGAGCAGGACCGCGATGTGATGATGAACACCGTCGCCCCGGTCTGGGACGGTAACGAAACCTGGTTGGTACTCGGTGGTGCGGCGCTGTTCGGCGCCTTCCCGCTGGCCTACGCCGTGGTGCTTTCGGCGCTGTACCTGCCGTTGATGCTGATGCTGATCGGGCTGATCTTCCGTGGCGTGGCCTTCGAGTTCCGCTTCAAGGCCACTGCGGCCAAGCGTCACCTGTGGGATAAGGCGTTCATCGGCGGCTCGCTCGCGGCGACTTTCTTCCAGGGCGTGGCCCTGGGTGCCTTCATCGAAGGCTTCAAGGTGGTCGATCGCAGCTACGCCGGCGGCAGCCTCGACTGGCTGACCCCGTTCAGCCTGTTCTGCGGCCTGGGCCTGATCGTTGCCTACGCCTTGCTCGGCTGCACCTGGCTGATCATGAAGACCGAAGGCAAGCTGCAACTGCAGATGCACGACCTGGCGCGCCCGCTGGCCCTGGTGCTGCTGGCGGTGACCGGTATCGTCAGTATCTGGACGCCGCTGGCCCACCCGGACATTGCCGAGCGCTGGTTCAGCCTGCCCAACCTGTTCTGGTTCCTGCCGGTGCCGATCCTGGTGCTGGTGACCCTTTACGGTTTGCTCCGGGCGGTGGCGCGTAACGCTCACTACACCCCGTTCCTGCTGACCCTGGTGTTGATCTTCCTTGGCTACAGCGGCCTGGGCATCAGCCTGTGGCCGAACATCATCCCGCCGTCGATCTCGATCTGGGACGCTGCCGCGCCGCCGCAAAGCCAGGGCTTCATGCTGGTCGGGACCTTGTTCATCATCCCGTTCATCCTCGGTTACACCTTCTGGAGCTACTACGTGTTCCGCGGCAAGGTGACCCACGAAGATGGCTACCACTAGGGGAGCATGGCAATGGCTGGCAAAGGCACGATTGACGAAGAGAAAAAACCGCTCTGGCAGCGCCTGGGCTGGTTGGCGCTGATCTGGGTGGGCAGCGTGGTGAGCCTGGCGATTGTTGCCTGGCTGATGCGCCTGTTCATGAGTGCGGCCGGACTGAGCACGCACTGAAACGCTATTTCCCATCCCGCCTTGCGGCGGATTTACAGCCCTTCGCAGCGTCAGCTGCGGAGGGTTTTTTTTAGGGCCTCATCGCTGGCAAGCCAGCTCCCACATGGCCAGTGGACACCGGTCTATTGTGGGAGCTGGCTTGCCAGCGATGCAGGCGACGCAGTGCTGGTTTATTTACGCGCCTTGAGCACCACGAACTTCGGTGTCGCCGCCACCTGTTCGACCCCGCGGAACAACCGCGCCAGCTTGCTGTGATAACCCAGATGACGGTTGCCGACGATATACAGCGCGCCACCGACCACCAGCGCCTCCCGAGCCTGCTGGAACATCCGCCAGGCGAGGAAGTCACCGACCACCTGCTGCTGGTGGAACGGCGGGTTGCACAGCACCACATCCAGCGACTGCGGCGCTTGCCCGGCCAGGCCGTCGTCGGCGCGTACAGTGACTTCCCGCTGGCCCAGTGCGGCCTGCCAGTTCTCCAGCGCCGACTGCACGGCCATGTACGACTCATCGACCAGGGTGTACTGCGCCTGCGGGTTGGCCAGGGCACTGGCAATGGCCAGCACGCCATTGCCGCAACCCAGGTCCGCGACTCGGGCGTCGCCGAGGTCTTTGGGCAGGTGTGGCAGGAACGCCCGGGTGCCGATATCCAGGCCTTCGCGGCAAAACACGTTGGCGTGGTTGAGCAGCTCAAGGCGTGGCGCATCGAGTTGATAGCGGGTCGGGTAGGGCGAGACAAATGGCGACTTCGGCTCGAAGTTGGCAATCAACAACCGGGCCTTTTTCTTCGCCAGCGATGCCTGCACCGGGCCGATATACTTCTCCAGCAGATCGCCGGCAGCCCGTGGCAGGTGCTTGATCATGGCCCCGGCAACCACTTGCGCGCCGGGCGCCAGCTGGCCCTGCAGGCGGATCAACTGCTCTTCGAGCAAGGCCAGGGTCTTCGGCACGCGTACCAGTACGCGGTCGAACGGGCCTTGCCAGGGGCTGCTGGCCGCCACGAACGGCACTGCGTCGAAGGCCAGGCCGTTGCGTACCAGGTTTTTTTCCAGGGCCAGATGAGCCAGGTGCGAATCGCCACTGCTGAGCACCGATACATGCGGTGCCAGGCTGATGGCCAGGGCACCGAAACTGTCATTGAGCACCAGCACCCGGGTAATTGCCGTAGGGGACTGCTCGGCCATGTGCTCCAGCAAATACTCGTCGGCAGCATCGAAGGCTTGCAGGGGGTCGTTGGCTTGCTCGGGCTGGCGAAGCAGGTCGAGTTCGGCGAAGGGGCTGGTCAGCAGGGGCATGGTGTAAGGCTCTGGGGCATTGATGTGCGTGCGCGCGGCGCGCTCTACAGGGCCGTGATTCTACCGTGCTTTGAAAGAGTGCGGGGTTGTTGCCTCAGATCAGGCCGCGCATCGCTGCAATGGCGATTGCGCCGGCTTTGTTGCTCGCGTTGGTTTTAGTGATGATGCTGCGGATGTGAAAGTTCACCGTGCTCTGCGACAGCGAAAGGATGCAGGCGATATCGGCGGCGGTCTTGCCGGCGGCAGACCATTTCAGCACTTCGGTCTCCCGCGCGGACAAATTGCAGGACGGCGTGTCGTGCCCCGGCTGCCGGTCAATCATCAGCGTGTGCAGCAGGTTGCACAGCCAGATGGTCTGGCCGGCCTTGTCGTAGAGTTCTTCGAGGCTGATTGGCTGTTGGCTGCGGACGACGCTGAGCATGCTTTCGTTGTGACGCATATCGTGTGCCGACTGGCTCCAGCCATGGCGCAGACCGTGGGATTTGGCGTCTTCCCAGAATTGAGGCGTCTCTCGGAACAGGTCATCGCACCACAGGATCGGCATCAGCGAGCGATGGCAGTGGGTGACGATGGGGTCGATGTTCAGGTAGTTGCAGCTTTGGTAGTGGTCGTTCCAGGCATCGGGATAATTGTTGAAGGTTCTTAGTTGAGGCGCCTGGGTCGCTATCTGCACACGCATGCCGAAAGCCAGGTACTCCATGTCCAGTTGCTGGGCCAGGGAAACCGCGAGCTCAAACATCCGTATTTCGTCGGTTTCGCCAAGCAACTGCTCTAGTTGCTGTTCTTTCCAGTGCGGCATGGGGCCAGTCTCTTGTTGGTGGATCCAACAACGGATAAACGTGGAGAGCAGTGTAGGAAAAGTCCGACGGTTTTGTTGGGTTTTTTTGCTATAGAAATGTGATCGTTTCGATAGGCAGGTTCTTTAAGGCGTGGCAGTTAGTTTCAAGTTGCGACGCGTTATTATTTGGTTGATATCAGTGTGAAATCATTGAGCTATTACCAGGCACTGCTTCTATTTTCGCCTCTGGCTGTTGAAATGTTGTTGCAGCGTGCCGGAGTGCGCCATCCTGGCTGATTCCCGGTTGGATCGACACAGGCCGATGCCACTACAAACCTGCGGTGTTTATCTTGCGGCGTTTGCGCGACACTGGGCTATCTGTTTTTTGGAGTAAGTCATGACTGCCAGTGCTGAAAAGTTCACCCGCCAGACGCTGCTCGACGTCCAGCCGCTGACCCCCAGCCTGTTCAGCCTGCGCACCAGCCGCGACCAGGGCTTTCGTTTTCGTGCCGGCCAGTTCGCCCGCCTGGGGGTGACCAAGGCTGACGGTAGCGTGGTCTGGCGCGCTTATTCGATGGTGTCCTCGCCGTTCGACGAGCATCTGGATTTCTTTTCCATCGTGGTGCCGGGTGGTGAATTCACCAGTGAGCTGAGCCGCCTGGGCGAAGGCGACAGCCTGCTGATCGATCGCCAGGCCTTTGGTTACCTGACCCTCGACCGCTTTGTCGACGGCCGCGACCTGTGGCTGCTGGCGACCGGCACCGGCATTGCGCCGTTCCTGTCGATCCTCCAGGACTTCGAGGTGTGGGAGCGCTTCGAGTCGATCAAGCTGGTCTATTCGGTACGTGAAGCGCGCGAGCTGGCGTACCTGGACCTGATCGCCGGCCTGGAGCAGCGCGACTACCTGGCCGAACATGCCGGCAAGCTGCAGTTCATCCCGATCGTCACCCGCGAACAACATCCTGGTGCGCTGAACCAGCGCATTACCACCCTGATCGAGAATGGCGAGCTGGAGCGCGCGGCGGGCCTGGCGCTGACCCCGGAGCATTCACGGGTGATGCTCTGCGGCAACCCGCAGATGATCGACGACACCCGCAAGGTGCTCAAACAGCGCGACATGAACCTCAGCCTCAGCCGCCGCCCCGGGCAGGTGGCTGTCGAGACCTACTGGTAAGCAGCAAGAAAAACGGCGCCCGCAGGCGCCGTTTTTTTATACCGGATCTCTGGGTTGCTGGTTTTGCGACTTGAGCAGGTCGCGGATCTCGGTGAGCAGCTCTTCTTCCTTGGTCGGTACCGGCGGCAGGGTTGGCGCCGCAGCTTCTTCGCGTTTCAGGCGGTTGATAACCTTGATGCCCATGAAGATCGCGAAGGCAACGATGATGAAGTCGAGAATGGTCTGAATGAATTTGCCGTAGGCCAGGACCACGGCCGGTATGTCGCCTTCGGCAGCCTTGAGGGTTACCGCCAGGTCACTGAAGTCGACACCGCCGATCAGCAAGCCGATTGGCGGCATGATCACGTCACCTACAAAAGATGAAACGATTTTGCCAAAGGCGGCGCCGATAATGATACCGACGGCCATATCGACGACATTCCCTTTGACCGCGAAGGCCTTGAATTCACTGAGCACGCCCATGGTTTATTCCTTGTAACAGATGAGTTTGGTAAACGCAGTGTAATTCAGCTATGCGCTTCATGCTCCGCGCTGCTGCAACAGACTGCGGTTATACCGAATAGTTTTGTCGATTTCTGTGGCCGCCCATGCGGTCGAGGTCGGCTATCATGGTCCCTTTTTCCAGAGGACCGTCCCATGGCCAAGGCCAAGCGCATGTACGGCTGCACCGAGTGCGGCGCGACCTTCCCGAAGTGGGCCGGGCAATGCGGTGAATGCGGGGCCTGGAACACCCTGGTCGAGACCGTACTGGAAAGCGGTGCCGCTGCGGCCCCCAGCGGGCGCACCGGCTGGGCCGGGCAGCAGGCACAGATCAAGACGCTGGCTGAAGTCAGCGTCGAGGAGATCCCGCGCTTCACCACCGCCAGCACCGAGCTGGACCGGGTGCTCGGCGGCGGCCTGGTCGACGGCTCGGTAGTGCTGATCGGCGGCGACCCGGGTATCGGCAAGTCGACCATTCTCCTGCAGACCTTGTGCAACATCGCCACGCGCATGCCGGCGCTGTACGTCACTGGCGAAGAATCCCAGCAACAGGTGGCCATGCGCGCCCGGCGCCTGGGCCTGCCCCAGGACAAGTTGCGGGTGATGACCGAAACCTGCATCGAGACCATCATCGCCACGGCACGGGTCGAGAAGCCCAAGGTGATGGTCATCGACTCGATCCAGACCATCTTCACCGAGCAGTTGCAGTCGGCCCCCGGCGGTGTTTCCCAGGTGCGTGAAAGTGCAGCCTTGCTGGTGCGTTATGCCAAGCAGAGCGGCACAGCGATTTTCCTGGTTGGTCACGTGACCAAGGAAGGCGCGCTGGCCGGCCCGCGGGTGCTCGAGCACATGGTCGATACCGTGCTGTATTTCGAAGGTGAATCCGACGGCCGCCTGCGCCTGCTGCGCGCAGTGAAAAACCGTTTTGGCGCGGTCAACGAACTGGGTGTGTTCGGCATGACCGACCGCGGGCTGAAGGAAGTTTCCAATCCTTCTGCAATCTTTCTCACGCGTGCCCAGGAAGAAGTGTCGGGCAGTGTGGTCATGGCCACCTGGGAAGGTACCCGGCCCATGCTGGTCGAAGTCCAGGCGCTGGTCGACGACAGCCACCTGTCCAACCCGCGGCGCGTCACCCTGGGCCTGGACCAGAACCGCCTGGCGATGCTGCTGGCGGTGCTGCATCGCCACGGCGGCATCCCTACCCATGACCAGGATGTGTTCCTCAACGTGGTCGGCGGGGTCAAGGTGCTGGAGACGGCCTCCGACCTGGCGTTGATGGCAGCGATCATGTCCAGCCTGCGCAACCGCCCGCTGGACAACGGCCTGCTGGTGTTCGGCGAGGTCGGTCTGTCCGGTGAGGTGCGGCCTGTGCCCAGCGGCCAGGAGCGCTTGAAGGAAGCGGCCAAGCATGGCTTCAAGCGTGCCATCGTGCCCAAGGGCAATGCGCCGAAAGAGGCGCCACCCGGGTTGCAGGTGATTGCCGTGACCCGTCTTGAGCAGGCGCTGGATGCGTTGTTCGAGTGACCTGAAAGCCCCGGTAAGTGCAAGGCTTGCCGGGTTGAAGTTGCAACTGATTCTCACTAACGAGTAGCATGCCGTCTTCTTTCCGGCCATCCACAGGGAGTTCGCGTGGCGGAGTCCGACTTGAAGCGGCTGTTCCTCAAGCACGCGAAAACCTTGCAGGGGTTGCTGACGCGCAAGGTGCGCGACCCGCAACTGGCCGCCGACCTGGTACAGGAAAGCTTCCTGCGCCTGGCCGAGCAACAGGGCCGTGAACGGATCGACAACACCCCGGCCTACCTCTATCGCACTGCGCACAACCTGATGATCGATCACGTGCGCCAGCAGCAACGGCGCAAGACCGATTCGGTGCCCCATGAAGCACTGGAGTCCATCGTCGAAGACAGCCCCGGCCTGGACGAAAACGCCGCCACCGAACAGCACATGCGCCGCTTGCGCAGGGCACTGGCCGACTTGCCGCCACGTACCCAGGAAGTGTTCCGTCTCAATCGGCTTGAGGGCATGACCCACGCCGAGGTGGCGCGGGCGCTGGATATTTCCGACAGCTCGGTACAGAAGCATCTGGCCAAGGCCCTGGCCTATGTGATGCAGTGTCTGCAGGAACCAGGATGACGAACGGTTTACTGGGAAATGCGCCTTCAGACGTCAGCACTCACATAACCAGAATTCGAGAGAACCGTGTGACCAGCCAGAACTCGCCAGAGCAAGCCATTCGCGAGCAGGCCGCCGAGTGGGCGGTGCTGCGCAGCGCCGGCCCGTTGAACCCCGAGCAGGAGCAGGCGCTGGCGCGGTGGTTGGCCAGTGATCCGCGCCATGCGCAGGCGCTGGATTTTGCCCAGGCGACTTGGGCCGACCTCGGCCGTCTTGGGCGTATGGACCAGCCTGTATCAATCGCGCTCCCTGCGGTGGCTCGTCCACTGGCCGGGCGCCGACGCCGTTCACGCCTGCGCTGGGCGTTGAGTACGGCGGCGCTGCTGGTGCTGGCGGTGGTGGGGGTGGAGCAGGCGCCCAGCCTTTCACTGGCATTGCGCGCTGACTACGCCACGGCCAAAGGTGAGGTTCGCCAGGTGTCCTTGCCCGATGGCAGTAAAGTCGACCTCGACAGTCACAGTGGCATCGAACTGGTCTATAGCGACAGCGAACGTCGTGTACGCCTGTTGGCCGGTGAGGCGGTGTTTACCGTTGCGCCGGTCTCCGGCAATGAGCAACGGCCGTTCGTGGTCGAGCGGGCAGGGGGCAGCAGCCGTGCCCTGGGCACGCGTTTCGTGGTCGGCCCCGAGCCTGATGGCGGCACTTGGGTCGGCATGCTCGAACACAGTGTTGCAGTCACCTTGCAGGCCACCCCGCAAGCGGGCAGCGCCGAGCAGGTGCTCAAGGAAGGTCAGAGCCTGCGCTACGACACGACCCACGGTATTCGTCCATGGCCCGAGCACGATGTACGTCGCGCTACCGCCTGGCAGCGTGGTGTGCTGGTGTTCGAGCGCGAGCCGCTGGGCGAGGTTGCCGCGCAACTCAATCGCTATCGTGGCGGGCACGTGCTGATCACCGACCAGGCCCTGGCCCGGCGTGAAGTCAGCGGCATGTTTCGCCTGGACAACCTTGATGCCGCGCTGGGCATGCTGACCGACGAGCTCAAGGCCAGCCGCCTCGACCTGCCTGGGCTGACCCTGATCTATTGAGTGCCGCATGGCCGATTGTCGGTAGCGCTGTTTTCCACGAAACTGGCGTTTTGACGACGATCTGAAGGCAGGGATATGGCCAGTGGTTTTTTCGCGTGTATTGCTTCATCCATCTCCGGCGCCTTGCTGCTCGGACTGTCCAGCACCCAAGTGCTGGCGGCCGACGACCTGGTGCAGTTCAACCCCGCCACGTGCGAGTTCGGCGCAAAGCTTGAGCCGTACTTCGATCAGGCTATCGCCAAACGTCAGGCGCTGCCTGTAGAAGCGCAGGAAGAGGAGGTGAGCTCTCCGGTCAATCAGCCCTTCCATGGCATCAAGGTCACTGGTGTATTCATCGGCTATGAATGGCACGGGATCTATTTTGATGCACCGCCGGATCAGGTGCGTTCGCTGTTTCGCAAGCTGAGCTACCGCGTGGCTGAAGACGGTGACATTTCGGCCAGTGGCGATGAGGTTGCGGTGACGGCATCGATCATCGAAACCAGCGGCAAGGCCCGCGAACAAGGGCAGTCGGCGCTCACCTGCGGCGTCTGATGTTCGCCGGGTAAATTTCTTTTGGATTTTCTTTACTGACTTTCCCCGCGTTGCACGTCTGTTTGTTGAGATTGATTTTCATTACTAGAAAACGCCAACACAGCGAGCAACAGACGTGAGCAATCAACAACAACGACGCACCCGACCGTTCGGTCGGGTAGCCCTTGCCAGCAGCCTGATGCTGGGTGCCTGGACCTTGCCGATGGGGATCGGCAGCGTGCAGGCAGCCGAACCCGCCAACCCGAGCCAGCGCACCGCACTGATCCACTTCGACATTCCCGCCCAGGCCCTGGACAGCGCCGTGCTGGCCTTCGCCGAACAGGCCGGGGTGCAGGTGTTTTTCGACAGCCGCAAGCTGGCTGGCCTGCGCAGTGACGGCTTGCGTGGCGAGCACTCGGCACAGGAAGGGCTCGGCCTGTTGTTGCGCGGCTCGCCTGTGCGCTATCGCTTCAGCGGCACTGACCGGGTCGGCCTGGAGCGCGTGCGGGACGACGGTCAGGCGCTGGAGCTGGGTGCAACTCATGTCGATTCGAACAGCGATGCCGATTGGGTCTATCAGACGCCCCGGTCGGTCAGCGTCATCACCCGCGAGCAGATCGACAAGCGCCCGCCACGCCATGCCGCCGACATGCTCGAAGAAACCGCCGGCGTCTACACCGCTGTCAACCAGCGTGACCCGGGGCTGTCGGTGAACATTCGCGGCGTGCAGGACTATGGCCGGGTCAACATGAATATCGACGGCATGCGCCAGAACTTCAACGTCAACGGCCACCAGCAGCGCAACGGGGTGATGTTCATCGACCCGGAGTTCATCAGCTCCATCGAGATCGAAAAAGGCACCCAGGCGGGCATGGGTGGTGCCGGCGTTATTGGCGGTATCGCCAGCTTCAATACAGTGCAGGCCAGTGATTTTCTCGGGCCCGACAAGGAATACGGTGGCCGCCTGCGCGCGGGTAATGGCATCGGCGAGCTGGGCAATGGCACAAACTTCAATGGCAGCGCATTGTTTGCCTTCGGCAATGAGCTAGGCGATGTACTGCTGGGCGTCAGTGAGCGGCACTTCGGGGATTACCGCGCCGGCACCAACAACGCCGATAACCTCGGCACCCAGATCCGCGGCAAGACCAGCTACCCCGAAGCCTGGAAGGACTGGCTGCACTCCGAAGTCGGCGAGACCGGCAGCGTCACCCGTTCGCAACTGCTCAAGCTGGGCCTGAACCTGCCCAACGACCAGCGCCTGCAGCTCAACTACATGGAAACCGACACCGACAGCAAGGACGCCTGGACCTACTACGACAACCAAACCCGGCAGTTCTATTACAAGCGTACCGGCAGCAGTGATTTCAACGCCAGGAATGCCTCGCTCGATTACAGCTACAGCCCAGACAACGACCTGGTCGATCTGAAGGCCAAGCTGTATTTCGTCTCGACCCGGCAGGATCGCTGGAATGCCGGTAACGATGCCTCCGCCAGCAGCAACAACCGCGTCGAGGCGTACGGCGATCGTTTTCAGACCGATACTTGGGGCCTGCAGCTGCAAAACACTTCGCGCTTCTACCTGGGCGATGCCGACAAGATCACCTTCAACTACGGTACCGAGCTGTTCCAGGATAGCTTCAAGCCGAACACCGACCGGGTCCCGGCCCCTAATGAACAGGCCTTGCCTTACGTTCAGGGCACCACGCCTGAAGGCAAGCGCATCATGGCTAGCCTGTTCGGCGATGTGCAGTACGAGCATGGCGACTGGCTGACGGTCGATGCCGGATTACGCTATGACCGTTATCGCCTGACGGGCGAAACCGGTATCACCACCTGGATGTACCCAAGGGGTGTCACTGGTGAGAACCTTCAACGTGTCCAGACCCACCTGATCTTTGACGAAGAACAGGAGCAGGGCCGCTTCTCGCCCACCTTCGGCATCGCGGTGAGACCCGGTGTCGACTGGATGCAGGTCTATACCCGCTGGGGACGTGGCTGGCGTCCGCCGTCGGTGACCGAAGTGTTCATGAGCGGCCGCCCCCATGGCGGTGGCAGCGAGATGCTCTATCCCAATCCGTTCCTCAAGGCCGAGGAGTCGCACAACTGGGAACTGGGGGTGAACCTGTTCAAGGAGTCGCTGTTGCAGGAAGGAGATCGTTTTGGCGCCAAGGTCGCCTATTTCGATACCCGCATCGACAATTTCTCGTTCATGGATGTCAACGCCGATCTCCCCGGGGCAACTGCGCTGGGTACTTCGCTCGGGCGCTCGGCCTACCAGAACAATCTTGAGCAGACGCGTTTTCGCGGGGTTGAGTACAGCCTCGATTACGACGCAGGGCGCTACTACAGCCAACTCAGTTACACCCACATGATCGGCAGCAATGATTTCTGCTCGAAGCAGTTGTACATGGGTGGCGGACAGCGCCTGGCCAACGCCGGAACGGTGATGCGCCCGGTACGGGTCGGCAGCCGCGTCATCATGTTGCCGGTACGCGTCTCGCGTGCCGAGGACGCCGCCGACCTCGACCAGGCCGTCAGCTGCGGCCACATCATGGGTAACGCCAGCTACATGCCGGCTGACCGTGGCTCGCTGACGGTCGGCATGCGCTTTCTTGATCGTACCCTCGATGTCGGCGCCCGCCTGCGTTACAGCAAGGGCAACGGTGAGAACCTCAACGACCACGGCTACCGCCTGATCGACCAGGCGCAATGGCCCAAATACAAGGTCTACGACCTGTACGCCAGCTACTGGATGACGCCGAGCCTGAACCTGGCGCTGTCGCTGGAGAACGCCACCGACGAAGCCTACTTCGTGGCCATGGGCGACACCGACAACCTGTCGCTGGCCCGCGGCCGGACCTTGAGCGGAATGCTCGAATACAAATTCTGATCCACACCGGGTTTGCCCATGTCGGGCGACACGAAGGCAGGGAATACGCCTTCGCAATCATGCAATGCACCGAGGAACCGTTATGACTCTTTCCGTTACTTACGATGCCGCCTTCTCCAGCTCGTCGATCGATGACTACCTGGCGTTCTGGACCGCGGGTTTCGCCACTGCAGGTCATGGCGAAAGCAATACCGGCGGCTTCAGCAACGGCAGCCTGAGCGGCGACCAGTACGCTACCCACGGTAGCCAGGGCTCCGACTACGCATTCATCGCCGACAGCAACACTGCCAATGGTCTGCACTATGTGTTCGACCGCGGCCTGCCAGCCGGTGACAACCTCAACCACTACCTGTGGGGCGAGCTGGACAATGTTTCCCTGGGGCAGGTGCTGGGCGGTGGTAGCGGTAGCGACTTCACCCTGAGCAACTACGTGGTCAGCTTCAATGGCCTGGATCTGGATGCGGCGCTGGGTGCCGGTCGCGTCGGCAACGAAGTACAGAGCGTGATCTACGGCCTGATGCAGGGCAACACCTCGGCCCTGGAAGGCGTGCTGGACAACCTGCTGGCCGGTTACGGCGTGTCCACCGACGACAGCTTCGATGTGGTCAGCGCCGCGCTGGCTGCCGGTCCGCTGAGCGTGGCTTCGGCCGATGTGGTGGGTGTCCAGGCCCTGGCCGAGGACTTCGCCCTGGCCGCCTGACCCCAGGCAAAAAAAAGCGAATGGAAGATCACTCCTCCATTCGCTGCTTGCTTACCCCGCCGTCTGCGTCTTTGCCGGGCCCAGGCTGCGGTGGTGCGAATTCTGCGAGCCTGCGCCGGCGAGGTCAATCGCCCGTGGGCTTGCCCTGTTGAGGTCCTTCATGAAAGCAACCCGCTCCCGCCCTGCGAACGAGGTGTTGCAGGCGCTCAAGGCCTGCCGCGCCGGCTTTGCCAACATTGGCTTGTTCACTGCGGTGATCAACCTGCTGATGCTGGCGCCGGCGCTGTACATGCTGCAGGTCTATGACCGGGTGCTGTCTTCGGGCAACGAGATGACCCTGCTGATGCTCAGCCTGATGGTCCTCGGCCTGTTCGCCTTCATGGGCCTGCTGGAATGGGTGCGCAGCCTGGTGGTGATCCGCCTCGGCACGCAGATGGACATGCGCCTCAACCCAAGGGTGTTCGAGGCCGCTTACCAAGCCAGCCTGGCCGGCCACAAGGGCGCGGCGAACCAGGTACTGAGCGACCTGACCAGCTTGCGCCAATTCGCTACTGGCCAGGCGTTGTTTGCCTTTTTCGATGCGCCGTGGTTCCCGGTGTACCTGCTGGTGATGTTCCTGTTCAGCCCATGGCTGGGACTGATGGCGTTGGTGGGTGCCGTGCTGTTGACGATCCTCGCCTGGATCAACGAGCGCCTGACCCAGGCGCCGTTCGCCGAAGCCGGGCAGTTGTCGCAGCAGGCCGGGCAGCAGGCCGGCGCCAATCTGCGCAATGCCGAAGTGATGGAGGCGATGGGCATGCTGGCGGCGGTGCGTCAGCGTTGGGCCAAATTGCACCACGGCTTTCTCCTGCGCCAGAACCTCGGTAGCGAGCGCACGGCGGCGGTGACGGCGGTGTCCAAGAGCCTGCGCCTGGCTTTGCAATCTTTGGTGCTGGGCCTGGGCGCGTGGCTGGCGATCGAGCAACTGATCACCCCGGGGATGATGATCGCCGGTTCCATTCTCATGGCCCGGGTACTGGCGCCGATCGACCAGCTGATCGCCGTGTGGCGTCAATGGGGTTCGGCACGCCAGGCCTATGAGCGGTTGCACACCCTGCTCAGCGAGCAGCCGCCGCGCGCGGCCGGCATGCCACTGCCGACGCCGCTCGGGCACTTGCTGGTGGAGCAGTTGAGTGCGGTACAACCGGGCACGCGCAAGCCGTGCCTGGTCAACCTTGGCTTCGAACTGGCGGCCGGCGACAGCCTTGGCATCATTGGTGCGTCCGGCTCCGGCAAGTCGACCCTGGCACGCTTGCTGGTCGGCGTCGCCACACCTGCAGCCGGCAAGGTGCGCCTGGATGGCGCCGAGTTGCAGCAATGGGACAAGGGCCTGCTCGGCGCTCACATCGGTTACCTGCCCCAGGACGTACAACTGTTCGCTGGCAGCATTGCCGAGAACATCGCCCGGCTGGGTGAGGTCGATTCGTCGCTGGTAGTGGCCGCCGCGCGGTTAGCCGGTGTGCACGAGCTGATCCTGAAACTGCCCAACGGCTATGACACCCAGCTCGGCGAAGGCGGTGCGGGGCTCTCCGGTGGCCAGCGCCAGCGCATCGGCCTGGCCCGGGCGTTGTACGGCCTGCCGGCGCTGATCGTGCTCGATGAACCCAACTCCAACCTCGATGACTTCGGCGAGCGCGCCTTGCTGGAGGCGATCAAACAGGTCAAGGCGCAGCAGCGCACGCTGATCCTGATTACCCACAAATCCAGCCTGCTGGCGGCGGTAGACAAGTTGCTGGTGCTGCAGAACGGTCAAATGCAGGCCTTCGGCCCGACCGCGCGGGTGTTGCAGGACCTGCAGCGCAGCCACAAGCCGGCCGGCATCCCCACTCCTACTCCCACTCCTACTCCTACTCCTACTCCTACTCCTACACCTACTCCTACTCCGGCGCTGCGCAGCGCGGCCAGCGTCAGCATGAGCTACGGCACCCCGAGATCCTGATCATGACCGTCCCTCAGTCGCTTCACGCGCATGCCATTCCCGACAACCTGCTGACCCTCGATGCCCGCCGCCATAGCCGTTTGGGCCGCTGGCTGGTGATCGGCGGCTTTGGCGGTTTCATCCTCTGGGCCGCCTTGGCACCGCTGGACAAGGGCGTGCCGGTGTCAGGCAACGTGGTAGTCGCCGGCAGTCGCCAGGCTGTGCAGCATCCCACCGGCGGCACCATCGAGCGCCTGCTGGTACGCGACGGCGACAGCGTCAGTGCCGGGCAGGTGCTGGTGCAGATGGACGCCACCCAGGCCCAGGCCCAGCATGATTCGTTGCGGGTGCAATACGTCAACGCCCGGGCCAGCGAGGCGCGCCTGCAAGCTGAGCGTGACGGCTTGGCAAGCATCACTTTCCCGGCCGAGTTGCAGGCACTGTCCAGCGAGCCCTGGGTAACCACCGCCCTGGAGTTGCAGCGCCAGTTGCGTAGCAGCCGGCGTCAGTCACTGGACATGGAACTGGCCGGCCTGCGCGAAAACATCGCCGGTGCCGAGGCCATGCTGGCCGGCGTGCAGGGCTCGATGAGCCACAAGCAGGAGCAACGCGCCGCGCTCGATGAGCAACTGCAGGGCCTGCGTGAACTGGCCCGCGACGGTTACATCCCGCGCAACCGCTTGCTCGACAGCGAACGCCTGTACGCGCAGATCAACGGGGCGATCTCGGAAGACCTGGGCAATATCGGCCGCACCCGCCGTCAGGTTCTGGAGCTGAAACTGCGCATGGCCCAGCGTCAGCAAGAGTACCAACGTGAAGTCGGCCAGCAGTTGAGCGACATGCAATCCAGCGCCGAAGACCTCGGCAATCGCCTGCGCAGCGCCGCCTTCGAACTGGCCAACGCCCAACTGCGCGCACCGGCCAGCGGCACCGTGGTGGGCCTGAGCGTGTTCACCAATGGCGGAGTGATCGCCCGCGGTCAGCAACTGATGGAGATCGTCCCCAGCGATGCGTCCTTGCTGATCGATGCGCGTGCTCCGGTGGAGCTTGTCGACCGCCTGCACCCGGGCCTGCCGGTAGAAATCATGTTTGTCGCCTTCAACCAAAGCAAAACCCCACGGGTCGAAGGCGAGCTGACCCTGGTCTCGGCCGACCGTCTGGTCGATGAGAAAACCCAGCAGCCCTACTACCAGGTACGCGCCAAGGTCAGTGACGCCGGCTTGCAGCAACTGGCCGGCCAGGACATCCGCCCGGGCATGCCGGTGGAAGCTTTCGTGCGTACTGGAGAGCGCTCGATGCTCAACTACTTGTTCAAGCCGTTGACCGACCGGGTGCATGTCGCCCTGGCGGAGGAATGATGTCGATGCGTGTGTTGTCCTGCCTGCTGTTGCTGGGCACCAGTCTGTCGGCCGCTGCGGTGGACCTTGGTGATGCCTATGCCCTGGCCCTGCGCAACGACCCGACCTTCCATGCCGCCATCGCCGAGCGCGATGCCGGCCTTGAGAGCCGCGCCATCGGCCGGGCAGCGTTGCTGCCGAACCTGTCCTACCGCTACAACAATGCCCGCAACGATTCCGAAGTGACCCAGACCAACGCCCGCGGCAACGTCACCAGCCAGCGTGACTATCGCAGCTACTCCTCGACACTGACCTTGCAACAGCCGCTGTTCGACTACGGCGCCTGGGCCGAGTACCGCCAGGGTGTGGCCAAGGCGTTGCTGGCGGACGAGCGCTTTCGTAGCCGCAGCCAGGAGCTGGCGGTGCGGGTGTTCGGCGCCTACAGCGAAGCGCTGTTCGCCAACGAGCAGATCGCCCTGGCCCAGGCCCAGCGCCGTGCCTATGCCGAGCAACTGCAATTGAACCGGCGCTTGCTCAAGGGCGGCGAGGGTACCCGTACCGACCTGCTGGAAACCCAGGCGCGCTATGAGCTGGCCCAGGCCCAGGAAATCGAGGCCAGCGACAACCTCGATGCGGCCCTGCGCGCCTTGCAGGCAATTATTGGCGAGCCGCTGGAGGTCGAGGACCTGGCACCGCTGAGCGGCCACTTTCGCGTGCAACCCTTGCAACCGCTACGTTTCGAGAGCTGGCGCGACCTGGCAGTGAGCCACAACGCCGAGCTGGCATCCCAGCGTCACGCCCTGGTAGCCGCCGACTATGCCGTCGAGCGTCAGCGCGCCGGCCACCTGCCGACCCTGAGTGCCTATGCCAGCACCGGCAAATCCAGCTCCAGTTCCGAAAGCAGCTACGACCAGCGCTATGACACCGACAGCATCGGCATCCAGATCAGCCTGCCGCTGTTCGCCGGCGGCGGGGTGTCGGCGTCCACCCGCCAGGCGGCTGCCGAGCGTGACAGTGCGCGCTTCAGCCTGGATGGGCAGATTGCCGATACCGTCAATCAATTGCGCAAGCAGTTCAACTTGTGCGCCAGCAGTACGGCGAAGATCCGTGCCTATGAACTGGCAGTGGAGTCAGCCCGTGGCTTGATTACCTCCACGCGCAAAAGCGTTGCCGGTGGCGAACGGGTCAACCTCGACGTGCTCGATGCCGAACAGCAGCTCTACAGTGCCCGCCGCGACCTGGCCCAGGCGCGCTACGACTACCTGCGCGCCTGGTTGCAGTTGCGTTATCTGGCCGGGGTGCTGGAACCGCAGGATTTGCAGCAGCTCAATGGCTACTTTGCTTCGCGCTGAAACAAAAAGGCCGGTGCATGTGCACCGGCCCTGAAGATTCAACCGCTAACTCATTCAGTGTTCCGAAACCGCCTCTCGTCGCGCCGGCGGCTCTCCATGCTCGCCCTCGCTCATCACCGGCACTTCTATGCCCTCGGCGTTGAACAGCTTGCCGTCTTCGAAGTAGTCGCCATCACGCAGCGCGGAAATGTCCGAGTAGTGGATGGTGCGTTCGTAGGCGGCAGCGAATACCGACTGCTGGTCGGAGTTGCCGGTGGTGAAGTGGTTGAACACCAGGTTGAGCACGATCGCCATGATCGCCGCCGAGCTGATGCCGGAGTGGAAGATGGTCTCGAACCAGTTGGGGAACTGCGCGTAGAAGTTTGGCGCAGCGATCGGGATCATGCCGAAGCCCAGGGAAGCGGCGACGATGATCAGGTTGACGTTGTTCTTGTAGCTGACTTTGGACAGGGTGCGGATACCGCTGGCGGCAACGGTGCCGAACAGCACGATGCCGGCGCCACCGAGTACCGAAGTCGGCACCGCGGCAATGACCCGGCCCATGATCGGCAGCAGGCCGAGCACCACCAGGATCACCCCGCCGGTGGCGACCACATAGCGGCTCTTGACCCCGGTCACGGCTACCAGGCCGACGTTCTGGGCGAAGGCGCTCTGGGTGAAGGAGCCGAAGATGGGGGCCAGGATGCTCGACGCCATGTCGGCACGCAGGCCATTGCCCAGGCGTTTGGAATCGACCTTGGTGTCGATGATCTCGCCGACGGCGAGGATGTCCGCCGAAGTTTCCACCAGGGTCACCATAATCACGATGCACATCGACAGGATGGCGGCGATGTGGAAGGTCGGCATGCCGAAGTGGAACGGCGTCGGCATCGCCACCAGCGGGCCGTCGAGGACCTTGCTGAAGTCAGCCATGCCCAGCGACCAGGCAATCAGGGTGCCGATGACCATGGCCAGCAGGATCGACAGCCGCGAGATGGTCGCGCTGCCCAGCTTGCTCAGCACCAGGACGATGACGAAGGTCAGCCCGGCCAGGCCGATGTTGGCCATGCTGCCGAAATCCGGGGCCTTGCTGTTGCCACCCATGACCCAGCGTGCGGCCACTGGCATCAGGGTCAGGCCGATGGTGGTGATGACGATACCGGTCACCAGCGGCGGGAAGAACTTGGTGATCCGCGAGAACACCGGGGTAATCAGAAAACCGATCAGAGAGGCCGCCATGACTGCGCCCAGTACCCCGGGCAAGCCTCCACCGCCTTCACTGCTGAGGATCGCCCCCATGGTCGCCACACCGGCGAACGACACGCCCTGCACCAGCGGCAACTGGCAACCGAACCACGGCAGTCCGAGGGTTTGCAGCAGGGTGGCGAGGCCGCCGGCAAACAGCGATGCGGCGATCAGCAGGCCGATGTCGGCAGGGCCCAGGCCGGCCGCCTGGCCGAGGATCAGTGGCACGGCGACGATACCGCCGTACATGGTCAGAACATGCTGCAGGCCATAAGCCAGGTTGGCGCCAAGGCCCAGGTTCTCGTCTTCGGGACGCTGGGCTGAAGACGTGCTAGGGGAGGACGTATTCATGGGGCAAGTTCTCAGTTTTATTGTTGTGGCGCTACTGTAGACAAGTCCTACACGCGAATGCCAGAACAATTGTATACAATTTTTAGATTGGCGTAGGAACAGTCCTACTGATGGTTTGGCTTCAGGGCTGGATGCAGATTCTGTTCCAACAGCCACAGGCCAGCGCCACAGGGCCTCGTGAGGGCACCGTGGAACTGGCTGGAAAGCTGTCTAAGTGGACAAGAAAGGTGTTTGGGTGATGGTAGGTAGGAAGCTAAGAGTTTCTAAACTTCGATCAGTTCGTGGAACTCGCGCTCCAGTTCGGTGCGATCGGCCAGATTAAGCTCGATCAGGCGGCACAGATGCTCCAGCGAATGCAGGTCGATGTGCAGGCAGATAAAGCCGAGCTGGCGGTCGTCGATGTGGCGCAGTTGCACCTGCATCTCTACCTGCGCGTTTTCACCCAGGTGAATCACTGCATCGAACAGTTCTTCGAGATCGGCATCCCAGGGTTCGGGGGATTCGATCAATATGCCCTTGAGGGAGATGTCCAGCAGGCTGACCTGCCAGCGGTGTTCGCCCTGTACCAGTTCGGTGGGCGCGTCGAAGGCAATGCGTTTGAAACGTCGACGTTCTTGGTGGTCGCTCATGTTCAGACACTCCAGGGTTCTTCCTGACTATAGCTCAGCACTTGCCAAGGTCTGCGCAAGGGCGCATAACCAGATTTGCTCAGCCCGCGCTGGAGGGCTCTAGACCAACGTGGGGGCTGGCCTTTCCTGCCAGTATCGCTAGACTCGAAAGGCTGTCTTTTATCCACTAGCTGGAAGCAAACCATGAACAACAATAATAGCCTGCTACGCCACATTCCGTGGCTGGCGCTGGCAGTCATAGGAGCCTGTGCGCTGGGTGTGGTCGCCCTGCGTCGTGGTGAGGCCATCAACGCCTTGTGGATCGTCGTCGCTTCGGTGGCCATCTACCTGGTCGCCTACCGCTACTACAGCCTGTTCATCGCCACCAAGGTGATGCAGCTGGACCCGCGTCGGGCCACCCCGGCGGTGGTTAACAACGATGGTCTGGACTACGTGCCGACCAACAAACATATTCTTTTCGGTCACCACTTCGCCGCGATTGCCGGTGCCGGCCCGCTGGTCGGTCCTGTGCTGGCGGCGCAGATGGGCTACCTGCCGGGCACGCTCTGGCTGATTGCCGGGGTGGTGCTGGCCGGTGCGGTGCAGGACTTCATGATCCTGTTCCTCTCCACCCGCCGCAACGGCCGCTCGCTGGGCGACATGGTCCGCGAAGAGATGGGCCGGATCCCCGGTACCATTGCCCTGTTCGGCTGCTTCCTGATCATGATCATCATCCTCGCGGTGCTGGCGCTGATCGTGGTCAAGGCCCTGGCCGAGAGCCCATGGGGCATGTTCACGGTGATGGCGACCATCCCGATCGCGATGTTCATGGGCATCTACATGCGCTACATCCGCCCGGGCCATATCGGCGAGATCTCGCTGATCGGCGTGGTGCTGCTGTTGCTGTCGATCTGGCTGGGGGGCCAGGTTGCCGCCGATCCGGTCTGGGGCCCGGCGTTCACCTTCACTGGCGTGCAGATCACCTGGATGCTGGTGGGCTACGGTTTCGTTGCCGCGGTACTGCCGGTGTGGCTGGTGCTGGCACCGCGTGACTACCTGTCGACCTTTCTCAAGATCGGCACCATCGTCGGCCTGGCCATCGGTATCCTGATCATCGCTCCCGAGCTGAAAATGCCGGCGCTGACCCAGTTCACCGACGGTACCGGCCCGGTGTGGAAGGGCACCCTGTTCCCGTTCCTGTTCATCACCATCGCCTGTGGTGCGGTGTCGGGTTTCCATGCGCTGATCTCCTCGGGGACCACGCCCAAACTGCTGGATAACGAAGTCAACGCCCGTTACATCGGTTACGGCGGCATGCTCATGGAGTCGTTCGTGGCGATCATGGCCATGGTTGCCGCCTCGGTGATCGAACCAGGCGTGTACTTCGCCATGAACAGCCCGGCCGCAGTGGTCGGTTCTGATGTTGTCTCGGTTGCGCAAACCGTCAGTAGCTGGGGCTTTGCCATTACCCCGGATGCCCTTGAGGCGGTAGCCAAGGACATCGGCGAGCACACCATCCTGGCCCGTGCCGGTGGTGCGCCGACCCTGGCGGTGGGTATCGCGCAGATCCTCCACCAGGTGCTGCCGGGTGAGAACACCATGGCCTTCTGGTATCACTTCGCGATCCTGTTCGAGGCACTGTTCATCCTCACCGCAGTGGACGCCGGTACCCGTGCCGGGCGCTTCATGCTCCAGGACCTGCTGGGCAGCTTTGTGCCTGCGCTCAAACGCACCGAATCGTGGGGCGCCAACCTGCTCGCCACCGCCGGTTGCGTGGCGCTCTGGGGTTACCTGCTGTACCAGGGCGTGATCGATCCACTGGGCGGCATCAACACCTTGTGGCCGCTGTTCGGCATCTCCAACCAGATGCTCGCCGGTATCGCCCTGATGCTCGGCACCGTGGTACTGATCAAGATGAAGCGCCAGCGCTACATGTGGGTCACCCTGGTGCCTGCGGTCTGGCTGCTGATCTGCACCACCACCGCCGGCTTCATTAAGCTGTTCGACCCGAACCCGGCGGTCGGCTTCCTGGCCCTGGCCAACAAGTACAGCGTGGCGCTCGACGCAGGGCAGGTGCTGGCCCCGGCCAAGGACATCGGCCAGATGCAGCACGTGATCTTCAACGCCTACACCAACGCGGCCCTGACCGGCCTGTTCCTGTTCGTGGTCTTCAGCATTCTGTTCTTCGCCCTCAAGGTCGGCATCGCTGCCCTGGGCAAAAAAGAGCGGACTGACAAAGAGTCCCCGTTCCAGGCCCTGCCGGATGCGTAACCCAAGAGGAATGCAGTGATGTTCAACGATCTCGGTCGACTGGGTAAGTACCTGGGGCAGGCAGCCCGCCTGATGGTCGGCATGCCCGACTACGACAACTACGTCGAGCATATGCAGACCAAGCACCCGGACAAACCGGTAATGACCTACGAGGAGTTCTTCCGCGAACGCCAGGAGGCTCGTTACGGCGGCAAGGGTGGGCCCAAGTGCTGTTGAAAAGCGGCATGCAAGGCAAGTGACAAAGCTGTGGGAGCCCGGTTTGCGCCGGGCTCCCACAGTCATTTTCAGCGTTCAGGAGTATTCGGTTTGTTACCTCCAATTCCCGTTACCGTGCTCAGCGGCTTTCTCGGCGCCGGCAAGACCACCTTGTTGCGCCACCTGCTCAAGGCCGAGCACGGCCTGAAGATCGCCGTTATCGAAAACGAATTCAGCGATGCCGGTATCGATACCCAACTGCTCGGTGATGAACCGGTGCAGGTCATGACCCTGGCCAACGGCTGCGTGTGCTGCAGCATCCACACCGACCTGACCAAGGCGCTGTTCCTGCTGCTTGAGCGCCTGGACAGCGGCGAGATCGCCTTCGACCGCCTGGTGATCGAGTGCACGGGCCTCGCCGACCCGGCGCCGGTGGCGCAAACCTTCTTCATCGATGAAGAGCTGCGCGAGCGCTATATCCTCGACGGCATCATCACCCTGGTCGATGCCGCGCACGCCAATCTGCACCTGACCCAGACCATTGCCCAGGCACAGGTCGGTTTTGCCGACCGCCTGCTGGTGAGCAAGACCGACCTGGTCGACGCCGCCAGCTTCCAGGCACTGAGCGAGCGTCTGGGGCGGATCAACCGCCGCGCCCCGATTCGGGTAGTGGACAACGGCAAGATCGATCTGGCCGAGCTGCTCGATGTCCGCGGTTTCAACCTCAATGCCGACCTGGGCGGCGGTTTGCGTCTGCGCCCGGCCGGGCAGACGGCGACGCCGGATCGAATCTCCAGCCTGGTGTTGCGCACTGATTCGCCGCTGGATATAGATCGCCTCAGCGACTTCATGAACCAGTTGCTGGAAGAGCATGGCAAGCAGCTGTTGCGCTACAAGGGCGTGCTGAACATTGCCGGGGAGGATCGGCGCCTGGTGTTCCAGGGGGTGCTCAAGCTCTATGGCTTTGATTGGGACAGCGAGTGGGCAGAGGGGGAGGCGCGCGAGAGTGTGATGGTGTTTATTGCGGATGATTTGCCGGAGGCGAAGATTCGCGCCGGATTCGCGGCGCTGACTTGAGCTCCCCCTACCGCGTTTCGGCGATAGGGGGAATGTCTCAGATCTCGTTCGGCTCGCTAAGGTAAGGCGCATTCAACTCAAGGATATTGAGGGTGATTTCCAGTGGTGCTCCCCCTTTGGTACCCAGATAGATCTGTTTGGAGTCGTGAATGGTGCGGCGGTGCGTCAAGCTGCCATTGTTCAACTTCAAGTGAATGGGAAGGCGCAGGTTGTTCAGGTGCTCGTGGTTGATTGGCCGGCCATTCGGGTTGAGCAGGCTGAAAGTGCTGGGTGGACAGCTCTCTACCGGAAAGGCACCGAGCAGACCCGTTTCATTCGCACCAAGGCGTTTGCCATGCTGGGGACCGGGGGACCGGACATACAGCTTGTAGCCTTCCGGCGTGTGGCGAAAGTACAGGGTCAGCGGCACCATGGCCTGGTTGGCAGGCGCCTGATGGCCAAGAAAATGCGAGTCATCGCGGTACTGGATTGCACCGCTGAAGGCGCCGCCGCCTGAGCGGACCAGCGCTACTTTCACTGGCGAGCCCACCAGCTCACCGAGAAAGTTGATTGGGTGGCTGGCGGTTTCCAGTTGGGCAATGAAGGATTGTTGACGATGGGTTGGCATGGATTCACCTGAGTTGTGAGTGTCAGAAGCACAGCGGCGCTGCACCTCTTCACGGTAAGGGCGAAGGTGAGTCCTCAAGTGTTAGATAATTAGGGCAGCACAGGGGCAGATACAAAAAAGCCCGGCTCAAGAGCCGGGCTTTTTCACATCATGCCGCTGTGCTTACTTGCCGTACACCGGCAGCTTGGCGCAGATGGCCTTGACCTTCTCGCGAACGGCGTCGATCACCGCTTCGTTGTTCAGGTCGGCGAGGATGTCGCAGATCCAGCCAGCCAGTTCTTTACACTCGGCTTCTTTGAAGCCGCGAGTGGTCACAGCCGGGGTGCCGAAGCGCAGGCCGGAGGTGACGAACGGCGAACGTGGGTCGTTCGGTACCGAGTTCTTGTTGACGGTGATGAAGGCGCGACCCAGGGCGGCGTCGGCATCTTTACCGGAGATTTCCTGCTTGATCAGCGACAGCAGGAACAGGTGGTTCTCGGTACCGCCGGAAACCACGTCGAAACCGCGCTCGATGAACACGCCGGCCATGGCCTGGGCGTTTTTCACCACTTGCTGCTGGTAGGCCTTGAACTCAGGCTGCAGCGCTTCCTTGAAGCAGATGGCCTTGGCGGCGATCACGTGCTCCAGCGGGCCGCCCTGGGCGCCCGGGAATACTGCGGAGTTCAGCTTCTTCTCGATCTCGGCGTTGGCGCGAGCGAGGATCAGGCCGCCACGTGGACCGCGCAGGGTCTTGTGGGTAGTGGTGGTGACCACGTCGGCGAACGGCACCGGGTTCGGGTACACGCCTGCAGCGACCAGACCGGCTACGTGAGCCATGTCGACGAACAGGTAGGCACCGACCTTGTCGGCGATTTCGCGGAAACGCGGGAAGTCGAGGATCTGCGAGTAGGCCGAGAAACCGGCAACGATCATCTTTGGCTTGTGCTCGACCGCCAGGCGCTCGACTTCGTCGTAGTCGATCAGGCCGTTGGCGTCGATGCCGTACTGGATGGCGTTGTACAGTTTGCCCGAGGAGCTGACGTTGGCGCCGTGGGTCAGGTGACCGCCGTGGGCCAGGCTCATGCCCAGGATGGTGTCACCGGCCGACAGCAGGGCCAGGTAGACGGCGCTGTTGGCTTGGGAGCCGGCGTGCGGCTGGACGTTGGCGTAATCGGCGCCGAACAGTTCCTTGGCACGGTCGATGGCCAGTTGCTCGACCACGTCGACGTACTCGCAACCGCCGTAGTAGCGCTTGCCCGGGTAGCCTTCGGCGTACTTGTTGGTCAGCACCGAGCCCTGGGCTTCCATGACAGCGGGGCTAGTGTAGTTTTCCGAGGCGATCAGCTCGATATGTTCTTCCTGGCGCTGAGCTTCTTGCTCCATGGCGGCAAAGAGATCGGCGTCGTACTTGGCAATGGTCAAATCACGGCTGAACATGGCGGTCCTCAAGGATCGTGCTGAAATAGGCGGGCATTCTACCTCATCAGCTTTTGTCTGGCATATGAAAGGGCATCATGTCGCAGACAAGTGGGCTTCATTCAGGGATCGGTGGTGCTCCAATCGCTGGCAAGCCAGCTCCCACAAGGAACGGTGCATGCAGAACCTGTGGGAGCTGGCTTGCCAGCGATGGGGCTACTCGAACATGAACAGCGTTTCGTTGCTGAATTGCGCTTCGAACTGATGCGCCGGCATCGGCCGCCCGAACAGGTAACCCTGTACCTCGTCACAGCCGTGCTCACGCAGGAACTCCAGTTGCTCATGGGTTTCCACGCCCTCGGCGATCACCGCCAGGTTCAGGCTGTGGGCCATGGCGATGATCGCCCGGGCGATCTGCGCATCCTGTTCGCCCTCGGGCAGGCCGTCGACGAAGGTACGGTCGATCTTCAGCACGTCGATGGGGAACTGCTTGAGGTAGTTGAGCGACGAATAGCCGGTGCCGAAGTCGTCGACGGCGATGCTCAAGCCCAGGTTCTTCAGGCTGTCGAGGATCACCATGGCCTCGTTGACCTCGCGCATCAGGATACTTTCGGTCAGCTCCAGCTCCAGACACGCCGGCGGCAGGCCGGTTTCCTTGAGGATGGTGGCGATGCGTTCGCCCAATTGACCATCAGAGAACTGCCGTGCCGAGATGTTCACCGAGACCTTCGGCACCCGCACCTTGGCCTGGTGCCAGGCCTTGAGCTGGCGGCTGGCCTCCTTGAGCACCCAGTCGCCGACATCGACCACCAGGCCGAGCTCCTCGATCACCGGGATGAAATCCCCCGGCGGTACCAGCCCGCGCCGCGGATGGCGCCAGCGCAGCAGCGCTTCGGCACCGGTCAGGCGCTTGCCGTCGCCGCTGAACTGCGGTTGGTAATAAAGGATGAATTCGTTCTGTTCCAGGGCGTGGCGCAGGTCGCTTTCCAGCTCCAGGCGCTCCAGGGCACTGGCGTTCATGTCGGCCTGGTAGAACTGGAAGTTGTTCTTGCCGCGTTCCTTGGCGTGATACATGGCGGTGTCGGCGTTCTTCATCAGCTGGCTGAGCTCGCTGCCATCTTGCGGGCTGAGGGCGATGCCGATGCTGGCGGTGACGAAGAACTCGCGGTTCTCCAGCACGAATGGCCGCACCAGGCTGCCGAGAATCTGTTCGGCCACGTGGATGGCGCGGTTCAGGGCCATTTCGCGGGTGGCGCGCGGTTGCAGCAGCAGGGTGAATTCGTCGCCGCCCATGCGCGCCACGGTGTCGTCGTCATCGACGCAGTCGAGCAGGCGCTCGGCCATGTCCTTGAGCATGCGATCGCCCGCGGCATGGCCGAGGGAGTCGTTGATCGGCTTGAAGCGGTCGAGGTCGAGGAACATCAGCACCACCCAGGCCTTCTGCCGCTCGGCCTGCTGCAGGGCCGTGTGCAGGCGGTCCTGGAACAGGGTGCGGTTGGGCAGGTGGGTCAGGGCGTCATAGTAGGCCAGGCGATGGATGCGCTGTTCGCTGGCCTTGCGCTCGCTGATGTCGGTAAAGAAGCACACGTAGCTGGCCAGGTCGCCTTCGTCATCGAGCACTGCGGTGATGCCGACCCAGGCCGGATAGTGTTCGCCGCTGCGGCGCTTGAGCCACACTTCGCCTTCCCAGGTGCCGCGCTGGTGCAGCTGCTTGAGCACGTAGCGCAGGTGGGCATCCTGATGCTCATCGACGGTCAGCAGGCTCGGCAACTGGTCCAGTACATCGGCCACGGCATAACCACTGACGCGGCTGAAGGCTTCGTTGGCCTGGACGATGTAGCCGGCCGGGTCGGTGATGAGGATTGCCGAGGTCGAGTGCTCGAATACCGTGGCGGCCATGCGCAGGTCTTTCTCGGCGCGGCGTTGCTGGCTGATGTCGCGGCCGACGCCAAGGATGCCCTCGAAACGCTCCTGGTCATCCCAGACCAGCACCAGGCGCAACTCGATAGGGATCTTGCGGCCATCGGCGCGCAGGCAGTCGAACAAAAACAGCTGGGTCGGCAGTTGGGTGCGCAACTGCTCCAGTTGCTCGGGGTCGCCCAGGGCCTTGTTGACCCGCTCGACCAGGCTGTAGATGCCGGTGAGCTGGGCCGGGTTGGCGATGGTCGAGTGCCAGCCGTTTTCGAAGATCCACTCCACTTCAAAGCCCAGGACCGCCTGGATCGACGGGCTGACGTAGTTCAACTGCAGCAGGCTGTCGGTGGAGAAGATCACGTCGCTGATGCTTTCGGCGAGCATGCGGTAGCGTTGCTCACTGTCGCGCAGGGATTCGCTGGCTTCGATCTGTTCGGTAACGTCCTTGCCGACACCGATGATCCGCGTCACGCAGCCTGCGTTATTGCGGGTCAGGGCCTGTTCGCGGATGTCGAAGCGGCGCCAGCACTGGTCGTGGTGGCGGAATCGCAGTTGGCAATGCAGTTGCTCGACATAACCCGAGTTGCGTTGCTGCTGGCGCAATTGCCGGTAAAGCTGGGCATCGTCCGGGTGCAGCAGCAACTCCCAGAAATGATCGCCCATCTGCGCCAGCTCGGTGCGACTGTAGCCCAGGGTCTGGCCCAGGTTGCGGTTGCTGAAGATCATCAGCTGGCTTTGCACGTCTTGCACGTACAGCTGGTCGGGCACGGTGCGTACTACGTCCGACCAGAAACTTTCGCGTTCGAGCAGCGACAGCTCGACCTGCTTGCGGCTGGTGATATCGCTGATGCTGAGGATCACCGCCTGGTAATCACGGCGCTGCTGCGGGAAACGCACCATCAGCCACAGGTGCAGGTCCTCGCCATCAGCCACCGGCAGGCGCACCTCCAGCTCCAGCTGTTGCTGGTTGTCGAGGATTGCCCCGAGCAGCTGGATGCCGATGCCGTCGTTGTCGGTCTGCGCGCCTTCGACCAGGCGCTGCCAGGCACTGTCGCAGCAATTGACACCGAGCAGTTGCAAGGCCACCTGGTTGACTTCGGTGACCTTCAGTTCTTGCAGCAGCGCCCGGCGCAATGGCTGGTCGAAGGCCAGGCGCTGCTCAAGGGCCGGGCGGCTGCGCAGGCGATAACGTTCGAGCTGGCCGGGCAGGCCGGAGAGGTCGAGTACGCACAGGGCGACCCCGGTGCCTTCGAAAATGTCGTGGTAGCGCCGGCGGCTTTCCTGCAGCAGGCGATGACGACGGCGCATGTTGATCAGGGCCAGCAGCGGGATCAGCGCGCAGAACAAGCCGAGCATGCATTTGCCGATCAGTGCCGGCAGCAGTTGCTGGCGGGCCAGGCCGGCATCGAACAGGCCGCGCAGTTGCCAGGTGCTGTTGTCGAGGAACGCCAGCATCACGCTTTGTAGCGGCTCGTCGCTGCCGGGCGTCGGCTGGTGACGGTTGATGATCTCGCCGGTGCGGCTGTTTTCCAGCAGCCACAAAGGATGATCCGGGCGGTCCAGGTGAGTGGTCAGGTCACTGTAGTAGCTCGGCGCCAGGCGCAGGAGCCAATAGCCGCTGGGGGCTTTCCCCGGCTGGCGCAACAACAGGTAGACCTGCTGGTTGTCGGCGCTGTTGCTGTAATAGAAGTCGCGGCCCTGGTTGAGCCGCAGCAACTCGTCCAGCGCCTGGTAATCGGGCGTACCGTTCAGGCTGTCGGCTTGCAGGCTGCCATCGGCGCCGACCCAGGCGACACTGAGCAGGTTCGGTTGTTGCTGGCGCAACTGGGCGATGACGTTCGGCAATTGCTCAGGGCCAGGCGACGAGCGGTATTGCTGGACCTGATTGAGCGCCACCTGGGCCTTCAGCGCCATGTTCAGGCTCATGTGATCGGCGAGCTCGGCACTGTCGTTCAAGCTCTGCTGATACTGGTCAGCCTGGGTATGACGGAACTGGGCAATCAACTGCCACAGCAGCAGGCCGAGCAGCAACAGGACCAACAGGGCCAGCGCGCCTTTCAATGAGCCGCGCAGCGGCGAGCCTGACGCAGTGGCCGGCTTGCGCAGGGAGGACGGCTGAGTGAGATTGGTCAAACGTTGATCCTGCGGTATGGCTGGATGGCAGGTTTAGAGCTGCTGGTTGGCAAGTGCCGCGTTCCTGGCGACGGCTCCGGTTGCGCACTATAAGCCGGACGCCCGAAGGGCGGCTAGCATGCCCGCAAACGTGGCAAAGTGCCAGCCCTGTTCGTCGGCGGTTTGCCCAACCCGGCGCATTGCGGTAGCTTTGGCCCTTTCCTGGGGGCTACGGCTCCCTTCATCTGTTTCGCTTCTATTTTTTCGTCTCTGACGCTAGGTTTTCCATGGCTCAATACGTCTATACCATGCATCGGCTGGGCAAAGTTGTCCCGCCGAAGCGGGAAATTTTGAAGAACATCTCCCTGTCGTTTTTCCCAGGCGCCAAGATCGGCGTGCTCGGCCTCAACGGCTCGGGTAAATCCACCCTGCTGAAAATCATGGCGGGTGTAGACACCGAGTTCGACGGCGAAGCCCGTCCGATGCCGGAACTGAACATCGGCTACCTGCCCCAGGAGCCACAGCTGGACCCGTCCAAGACCGTGCGTGAAGTGGTCGAGGAAGCGGTCAGCGTGATCAAGGACGCCCAGGCGCGCCTGGACGAGGTCTACGCTGCCTACGCCGAGCCGGATGCCGACTTCGACAAGCTCGCCGCCGAACAGGCCAAGCTCGAAGCCATCCTCCAGGCCAGCGACGGCCACAACCTCGAGCGTCAGCTGGAAGTAGCCGCCGACGCCCTGCGCCTGCCGGCCTGGGAAGCCAAGGTCGAGCACCTGTCCGGTGGTGAAAAACGCCGTGTGGCCCTGTGCCGCCTGCTGCTGTCGGCCCCGGACATGCTCCTGCTCGACGAACCGACCAACCACCTGGATGCCGACTCCGTCGCCTGGCTGGAACACTTCCTCCACGACTTCCCGGGCACCGTGGTAGCCATTACCCACGACCGTTACTTCCTCGACAACGTCGCTGGCTGGATTCTCGAACTCGACCGCGGCGCCGGTATTCCGTACGAAGGCAACTACTCGGGCTGGCTGGAAGCCAAGTCCGATCGTCTGGCCCAGGAATCCAAGCAGCAGTCGGCCCACGAGAAGGCCATGAAGGAAGAACTGGAGTGGGTGCGCAAAGGCGCCAAGGCTCGTCAGTCCAAGTCCAAGGCCCGCCTGCAACGCTTCGAAGAAATGCAGTCGCAGGAATTCCAGAAGCGCAGCGAGACCAACGAGATCTACATCCCGGCAGGTCCGCGCCTGGGTGACAAGGTCATCGAGTTCAAGAACGTCTGCAAGGGTTATGGCGATCGCGTGCTGATCGACAACCTGTCGTTCGCCATGCCCAAAGGTGCCATCGTCGGCGTGATCGGCGGTAACGGTGCCGGTAAATCGACCCTGTTCCGCATGCTGATGGGCAAGGAACAACCGGACTCGGGCAGCATCGAGATCGGTGACACCGTGCAACTGGCCTGCGTTGACCAGAGCCGTGAAGACCTCGACGGCAACAAGACCGTGTTCCAGCAGATTTCCGACGGTTCCGACCAGTTGCGGATCGGCACCTACGAGATCCCGTCGCGCACCTATGTTGGCCGTTTCAACTTCAAGGGCGGTGACCAGCAGAAGTTCGTCAAGGACCTCTCTGGTGGTGAGCGCGGCCGTCTGCACCTGGCCCTGACCCTGAAAGAGGGCGCCAACGTCCTGCTGCTCGACGAACCGTCCAACGACCTGGACGTGGAAACCCTGCGTTCGCTGGAGGAAGCCCTGCTGGACTTCCCGGGCGCCGCCATCGTGATCTCTCACGATCGCTGGTTCCTTGACCGTGTGGCCACCCACATCCTGGCCTACGAAGACGATTCGCAGGCGGTGTTCTTCGAAGGCAACTACACCGAGTACGAAGCCGATCGCAAGAAGCGCCTGGGCGAAGCTGCTGCCCAGCCGCACCGCGTACGGCACAAAAAACTGGCATAACCCTCAGGGTTCTGCACTGGAACGGGGCCTTCGGGCCCCGTTTTTTTGCCCAAAATTTACCGCAGCCCAGTAGGAGCGGGCTTGCCCCGCGGTGCGCTACAACATGTATACACTTATACAAATGCACCATTTAATTTCATAAAAACGACATGTCGCCCTGTTGCGGTGCGGTTGCTTCTTGGTAAAGTCGAGGAAAAAACATAAGTCCAACTCTATCTGGTGAATGTCTACATGATCGAATCTGTCGAAGATTTTCTCGCTCGCCTCAAGCAACGCGACCCCGCCCAGCCTGAATTCCATCAGGCCGTCGAAGAGGTGCTGCGCAGCCTCTGGCCGTTCCTCGAAGCCAATCCGCATTACCTGCAGGCCGGTATCCTCGAGCGTATGGTCGAGCCGGAGCGGGCGATCCTGTTCCGCGTGTCGTGGGTCGATGACCAGGGCAAGGTCCAGGTCAACCGCGGCTACCGCATCCAGATGAGCAGTGCCATCGGCCCGTACAAGGGCGGCCTGCGTTTCCACCGCTCGGTAAACTTGGGCGTGCTGAAATTCCTGGCCTTCGAGCAGGTGTTCAAGAACTCCCTGACCTCGCTGCCTATGGGCGGCGGCAAGGGCGGCTCGGACTTCGATCCGAAGGGCAAGAGCGATGCTGAGGTCATGCGCTTCTGTCAGGCGTTCATGAGCGAGCTGTACCGCCACATCGGTGCCGACCTCGACGTGCCGGCCGGTGACATCGGCGTCGGCGCCCGCGAAATCGGTTTCATGTTCGGCCAGTACAAGCGCCTGGCCAACCAGTTCACTTCGGTGCTGACCGGCAAGGGCATGACCTACGGCGGCAGCCTGATTCGCCCGGAGGCTACCGGCTACGGCTGCGTGTACTTCGCCGAAGAGATGCTCAAACGCCAGGACCTGCGCATCGACGGGCGCCGGGTGGCCATCTCCGGTTCCGGCAACGTTGCCCAGTACGCCGCGCGCAAGGTCATGGACCTGGGCGGCAAGGTGATTTCGCTGTCCGACTCCGAAGGCACCCTGTACTGCGAAGCCGGCATGACCGACGAGCAGTGGGATGCGCTGATGGAGCTGAAAAACGTCAAGCGCGGCCGTATCAGCGAGCTGGCCGAGCGTTTTGGCCTGGAGTTCCGCAGAGGCCAGCGGCCCTGGAGCCTGGCGTGTGACATCGCCCTGCCATGCGCGACCCAGAACGAACTGGACGCCGAAGACGCCCGCACCCTGCTGCGCAACGGCTGCCTCTGCGTGGCCGAAGGCGCCAACATGCCGACCACCCTCGAGGCTGTGGATATCTTCATCGAGGCCGGCATCCTCTTCGCCCCGGGCAAGGCGTCCAACGCCGGCGGCGTGGCCGTCAGTGGCCTGGAGATGTCGCAGAACGCCATGCGCCTGTTGTGGACTGCCGGTGAAGTGGACAGCAAGCTGCACAACATCATGCAGTCGATCCACCACGCCTGCGTGCATTACGGCGAAGAGAACGGCCGGATCAACTACGTCAAGGGCGCCAACATCGCCGGCTTCGTCAAGGTTGCCGACGCCATGCTGGCCCAGGGCGTGGTCTAAGCCTCGGGTTCGATGGCGACGATCTCGATCGACAGATCCCCTGCCGGTCGTCGCCACAGCACCTCGTCACCGGGCGCGCCTCCCAGCAACGCCCGGCCCAGGGGTGAACCCCAGTTGATCAGGCCGCTGGCGGCATAGGCCTGGTCTTCACCGACCAGTTGCACCTGATGCTGGCGGCCCTGCTCATCGACGAACCGTACCCGGCTGCCAATCTGCACTTTTTCATGGGAAGTGGCGGGCGCGACGACCTGGGCGCTTTGCACCCGGGCGCTGAAGTAGCGCAGGTCGCGTTCGGTTTCGGCCAGACGCTGCTTGTCGGTCTGGTCGCCCTGGCTCAGGAGTTCGCTGCGCAGGCTGTTCAGTTCGGCGAGCCGTTGTTGCAGCAGGGTCAGGCCACGGGCAGTGACATGGTTGGGTTGCTCGCTGACCCGGCGCTCCACCGGCTGGTTGGCCTGGTCGGCGGCCTGGTCTTCGTTGACGAATGCTCGGCTCATGAGGGCCTCCTTTCATGGGAGACCATGCTGACAGTCCCGCAGTTGCATCGGATGTCCGATTGCGACCTACTTGCGTCGATAGGCGCGCGCGGCATCCCGATCTTTTTCTTCCTGCCACTGCTCATCACGATCCTCCCAGTGACGGGCCCGGTATTCCTGCAGGTCCTGGTTCTCCTGCATGGCGTGGCACTGGCGAAAGCCATCGTCCCAGCCGGACTCATACTGGCGGTTGTGCAGGTAACGCGGTACGTCCTTGCGAAAATCCCCGGCCATCACCCCGGCGGCCTGGCGGCCGCTGCTGCAACCGTCCTGGAAACCATCGGCGTAGGCCGGTGGATAACCCTGATTGATCAGTTGCTCGTGGGTTGTCTGGCAACCCGCAAGTACACCCATTAGCGCTACTGCCAGCCAATACCGCCGCATGTTCAGACTCTCCGCTTGCCAGGGAAAGTCTAGGTGGGGAATTGTTGGTGGCGTGTCAAAAGGATGTGATCAGGGTATTGGGGCTGCTGCGCAGCCCATCGCCGGCAAGGCCGGCTCCCACACTGGACTGTGTACACCTGACCTGTGGGAGCTGGCTTTGCCAGCGATGCAAGGCGCAGCCTTACTAATACTGGTACCACTTAAGCTCCAGCATCACCTCGTTCTGCGCCGACGCCAACTTGCTGAAGTCGCGGCTGGCACTGAGCCGCAGGCCCAGGTCACGGGACAGCTCCCACTGCTGGTTCAAACTCAGGCTACGACGCACCTCGCCATTGGTGAAGTAGTCGGCCTTGGCCTCGACACTCAGGTTGCCCAGTGGATTGCGCCACAGCAGCCCGGTATTGAAGCCCGCTGCCGGGGCAATGAACCCGGCGAAGTCATTGTTGTGCTCGACCCGCACTGTGCCCAAGGCAAAGCCAAGCAGGTCATCGGCCAGCTGCCAGGTACCGCCGGCACCGCCGTTGACGTGGCTGACCAGCACCTCATCGCCATGCTTGCCCAGCACTCGCTCAAGCCCCCCGGCGACCTGCCACGACCAGGGTTGCAGCAGGGCATTGCGCGGGGTCAACGAGCGAATGGTGGCCAGGTCCAGGCGTTGCACCTGCCAGTCGTTGCCTTCGTACTGGCGCAGCTTGAGCTGAAGGATCTCGATCTGTGCGCCGAGGGGGAAGCCGTAGGCATTGTCGTTGAGGTCGTGATAGGCCATGCGCAGGCCATACTCGGCATAGGCGCGATCATCGCGGCTGCCCAGGCCCAACTGCCAGGTGCGCGACTGATGGCCGTCTTCAGGCAGCCCCGGGCGCTCGATTTCAAGCTCCGGCGGCGGGTTGCGGTTGATTGCCCGCAGCAGCTCGAAGCTGCGTTGGGTGCGTGCCGGATCACGCTCCTGGCCGTTGGCCCGGTAACGTTCCAGGCGATAGGCGGCGTCCTGCACCAGGGCCTGGCGCTCGCGGGGCAGGGCGGTGAACGCTGGGCTTTGCAGTTGTGCGGTGTCGGCACTGACCGCCAGCACTTGCTGTTGCTCGCTGGCATCCAGCGGCTTGGCCCGCTCCAGCAGTTCACGTTCGCGTGACGGCCGATAGTCGATGCGCTCGACCAGGCCGGACTGCTTGACCGCCTTGACGGTGTCGGTGGGGATTGCGGTCAACGGGAATTGCGACGTCAGGTCCAGGCTCGGGCGCGCCACCTGCAACAGTTCGAGCAGGCGGTAGGAGCAGTTTTCGTCGAAGAAGAAGTAGTCGAACTGGATCTGCTTGAGTTCCCAGACATGCTCGACCATGCGCCCGGTTTCTTCCGGGGTCAGGTTCAGTCGGTATTCCCACAGGTCGCGGTTTTCCAGGCTGCGGTACTCGGAGAGCTTTTCCTGGTAGGGCACCAGGGCGAACAGGCCCGGATAGCCGCCCATCAGGCCTTTCCAGGCGTAGAGGATGCTGTTGTCGCTGCCTTCGATGTAAGCGCCGAAGTTGATTGCGTAGCTGAGCAGGGCGGTTTCGTTGCTCTGCACATCGGCCTGGTCGATCCGCAACAAGGTGTGGCCGAACATCGACGACGGGCTGTTCAGGTAGGCGGCCGGGAAGATCATCACCGCACTGTGCGGCGAGACGTCCTTGAACCACTGGCTGTATTCCTTGCAGTCCGGGCTCGGCAGGTCGGTCAGCTGCAACTGCTCGCGCAGCCAGCGGGTACGCGCCGGGAACACGCACTGGGCGTGTTTGTCGCCGAGGCTCGCCGGTGCGTACAGCGCGTTGACGGTGGCGCGCAGTTCCTGGTCCGGGTGATGGGCGCCGTCTTCGGCGAGAAAGAAGCGCTGGTCGTCGACGTAGCTGCGCCAGCCGCCAAGCTTGGCCGTCTCGTAATGACCGAGGGCGATCCAGTAGCGGTCGGCCGCCAGTTGCTTCAGGCGTGCGTCATCGAATGAAGGGGCAGCATGCAGCGGGGCGCAGGCACAGAGCGCCAGGTAGGCAAGGCGTTTGAGCATGTCGGGCAACTAAGTCTGAATGATGCCGATAGAGGCGGACAACAACCCGCCCCGGTGACGGGGCGGGTGGGCCGAGCTTAAGCCTGGGTGGCGTATTTGGCCAGGCGCGGATCGCTTTTCAGCACCGCGAGGGTGTTGCTGTGCACGTCTTCAGCCGTTACGTCGGCGGTCTTGAAGATGTCCTGGAAGTGTTGATGGGTAACCGCGGCAAAGTGCGCGCGATCTTCCGGGGCGACGCCAAGCACCACGGCATAGGTGGTCAGTGCTTCACCTTGACCCTTGGCCATGTCTTCGGAGAGTTCGTTCATCATGCCGTTCATGGCGAACCATGATTTACCGCCATAGGTCAGCGCAGAGTTGGTCGAGCAGCCGTTGGTGCCCGAGGTCATGCCGAAAGTGGCGTTACCGGACGTGCCGTTGGTGGTGGACGCAAGGAAGTGGGCCGGTGTGCCGCGTTGGCCCTCGAACAGCATGTTGCCCCAGCCGCAGTCCGGTCCGCCAGGCGCCTGGGCCATGGCATTGAGTGAGACCGCGGTGAACAGAGTACCCAGAAGAATCCGTTTCATAGCATTGTTCTCTTTCTAGAATTACATACCAAAGGTCAGGGTTGTCTGGCATATCTGTAGGACCAGTTGCCAGGGCGGGTCGGTTATTTACCCAGCCGCGCAGTTTGGAGTTTAGGCACGATCTAACGGTTCCGTGATTTATTGCGAAAGATTGCCTGAAAATATTGACGTAGATCGGCTTTTCGCCCCTGCGACAATTAGCAGCGATGAGCCTTGCAAGGCGCACGCGCACGGCGCCAGAATGCTGACATCCGCCCCGCCGAAGTAAGGAAGCCCGATGCCCGATCCTGTCGCTGCGAGCCTGCGTCTTGCGCCCGAAGCCCTGACCCGGCCGTTTTCCGCTGAACAGTTCGCTTTTTCCACCACCAATGATCTGGAGCCTTTTCGCGGTGTGCTTGGCCAGGAACGTGCGGTCGAAGCCTTGCAGTTCGGCGTCGCCATGCCGCGTCCTGGGTACAACGTATTCGTCATGGGCGAGCCCGGTACTGGCCGCTTCTCGTTCGTCAAACGCTACCTCAAGGCCGAAGGCAAGCGCCTGCAAACGCCGTCGGACTGGGTCTATGTCAACAACTACGACGAGCCACGCGAGCCGCGCGCGCTGGAGTTGCCACCGGGCAGCGCCGGGGCGTTCATCAGCGACATCGGCGGTCTGATCGACAACCTGCTGGCAACCTTTCCAGCGGTCTTCGAGCACCCGTCCTACCAGCAGAAGAAGAGCGCCATCGACCGCGCCTTCAACCAGCGTTACGACCGCGCCCTGGATGTGATCGAGCGCGCCTCGCTGGAAAAGGACGTGGCCCTGTACCGCGACAGCAGCAATGTCGCCTTCACCCCGATGGCCGACGGCAAGGCGCTGGATGAAGCCGAATTCGCCCAGTTGCCGGAAACCGAGCGGGAGCGTTTCCACGACGATATCGCCGTCTTGGAAGAGCGCCTCAACGAAGAGCTGGCGAGCCTGCCGCAATGGAAGCGCGAATCGAGCAACCAGCTACGCCACCTCAACGAAGAAACCATCACCCTGGCCTTGCAGCCATTGCTGGCGCCGCTGTCTGAAAAGTACGCAGAAAACGCCGCCGTCTGCGCTTATCTGCAGGCCATGCAGGTCTACCTGCTGCGCACCGTGGTCGAACAGCTGGTCGATGACAGCAAGACCGACGCCCAGGCGCGCAAGCTGCTCGAAGAGCAGTACGCGCCAAGCCTGGTGGTCGGCCATCACGTCAGCGGCGGCGCGCCGGTGGTGTTCGAGCCGCACCCGACCTACGACAACCTGTTCGGCCGTATCGAATACAGCACCGACCAGGGCGCGCTTTACACCACCTACCGGCAACTGCGCCCGGGTGCCCTGCACCGGGCCAACGGCGGTTTCCTGATCCTCGAAGCCGAGAAGATGCTCAGCGAGCCGTTTGTCTGGGACGCCCTCAAGCGCGCCTTGCAGTCACGCAAGCTGAAGATGGAGTCGCCGCTGGGCGAGTTCGGCCGCCTGGCCACCGTCACCCTCAACCCGCAGATGATCCCGCTGAACATCAAGGTGGTGATCATCGGCGCACGGCAGTTGTACTACGCCCTGCAGGATCACGATCCGGACTTCCAGGAGATGTTCCGGGTGCTGGTCGACTTCGACGAAGACATCCCCATGGTCGACGAGAGCCTGGAGCAGTTCGCCCAGTTGCTCAAGACCCGCACCAGCGAGGAGGGCATGGCGCCGCTGAGCGCCGATGCGGTGGCGCGCCTGGCCACCTACAGTGCGCGCCTGGCCGAGCACCAGGGGCGTTTGTCGGCGCGCATCGGCGACCTGTTCCAGCTGGTCAGCGAGGCGGACTTCATCCGTCACCTGGCCAACGACGAAATGACCGACGCCGGGCATATCGAGCGCGCCCTCAAGGCCAAGGCCACCCGTACCGGTCGGGTGTCGGCGCGGATTCTCGACGACATGCTGGCCGGCATCATCCTGATCGACACCGACGGCGCCGCGGTGGGCAAGTGCAACGGCCTGACCGTGCTGGAAGTCGGCGATTCGGCTTTCGGTATACCGGCGCGGATTTCCGCCACGGTCTACCCGGGTGGCAGCGGCATCGTCGACATCGAGCGCGAGGTCAACCTCGGCCAGCCGATCCACTCCAAGGGGGTGATGATCCTCACCGGTTACCTGGGCAGCCGTTATGCCCAGGAATTCCCCCTGGCGATCTCGGCGAGTATCGCCCTGGAGCAGTCCTACGGTTATGTCGACGGTGACAGTGCGTCGCTGGGCGAGGCTTGCACGCTGATCTCGGCCTTGTCGAAAACCCCGCTCAAGCAGTGCTTCGCCATCACCGGCTCGATCAACCAGTTCGGTGAAGTGCAGGCAGTGGGTGGGGTCAACGAGAAGATCGAAGGCTTCTTCCGCCTGTGCGAAGCACGTGGCCTGACCGGCGAGCAGGGGGCAATCATCCCGCGCGCCAACGTCGCCACTTTGATGCTCGATGAGCGAGTGCTGCAGGCGGTGCGCGCCGGCATGTTCCACGTCTACGCAGTGAGCCAGGCCGACGAGGCCTTGAGCCTGCTGGTCGGTGAGCCTGCCGGTGAGCCGGATGAAGAGGGCCAGTTCCCTGAAGGCAGCGTCAACGCCCGGGTGGTGGAGCGCTTGCGGGTAATCGCCGAGATGATCAGCGAAGAGGACCTCAAGGAGGCAGAAAAGGAGCAGGCCGAACAGGCCCTGGCCCAGGTCAAACCGTCCTGATTTGAGTGGTACGAGTCAAAAAAACGGCGCTAAATGGAACATGACCATTCGGCGCCGGTTTTTCCACGCATGGGCGGAATTCTTCTATTCTTCAGTTCAGGGACAGTCGTAGGTACAGGAATGAGACAGCCTTCACCTGAGGGCTGAACAAGGGTTTACCGAGGACCTTCGCCATGCCGCGCAGCCTCAGCCTCACCCGTCAATGCCTGGGCCTGGTGACCCGCATTGAATGCAGTATCCGCCCACTGGCCGGTGACAACGGCATGTGGACCCTGCTGTTTGCCGCCGGCATGGCTGGCGAGCAGCCTTCTGCGATCAAGGCCCAGGGGCCGTTTCACGGGCCGTTCGTGGCCGAATCGGTACTCAACGCCATTGTCGACAGCCTGACCCTGCACGGTTATCAGCTGGCCGACGATCCGCAGATCTGGTGCGTGCACCTGCAAGCCCAGCTGCGCCGGATCAACGGCGAACGCGTCCATCACGTCGGCGACTTCCAGTTCCATCCGGAAACCTGAGACGCCTGCGCCACGCCTGTGGCAGCGTGCCACGGGCTTTTTCTGTCATGGGTGGCTGTTATACTCGCGCTCGCTTTTTTGCCAACCTGACGAGTTTTCAATGGAACGTATTATCGAAAATGCGATGTATGCCTCGCGCTGGCTGCTCGCGCCGATCTATTTTGGTCTGTCGTTGGGCCTGCTGGCGCTGGCACTGAAGTTCTTCCAGGAGATCTTCCACGTCCTGCCCAACGTCTTCGCCCTGGCTGAAGCCGACCTGATCCTGGTGCTGCTGTCGCTGATCGACATGGCCCTGGTTGGCGGCTTGCTGGTGATGGTGATGATTTCCGGTTACGAGAACTTCGTCTCGCAACTGGACATCGACGAAGACAAGGAAAAACTCAGCTGGCTGGGCAAGATGGACTCGTCTTCGCTGAAGATGAAGGTCGCTGCCTCGATCGTGGCGATTTCCTCGATCCACCTGCTGCGGGTGTTCATGGACGCGCGCAACATCGAGACCCAGTACCTGATGTGGTACGTGATCATCCACATGACCTTCGTGGTCTCGGCCTTTGCCATGGGTTACCTGGACAAGGTCACCAAGCACTGATCAGGCGTTGAGCCGGTCAACAACCGCCCGTCCGTTGCAAAACGGACGGGCGGTTGCGTTTTTGCCTTGTGCTTTGTACACGGCTGTACAAAAAATGAACGGTCACTCGAAGTTCCAGTAATGAGGTATCGCAATGAACCTTCAACAACTGAGCACCGAGGCCAGGGCCGGTCATGTCGAAGAGCTCAATCTGATCGCCATCGAAGGTGGTGACTTTTTGATTGAGGCCCGGGTAAAAGGCCATGCGCATCCGTTAGTGGATAAGCTCGGCAAGCGTCTGCAAGTGCATTCGGTGGTCGATGCGCAACGCCTGCTTGAAGGCTTGCCCGCTGTGCCGCTGCACCTGGTGCACTGGTCGATGGACGACGAGATGTGTGGCGGCGGCGATGCCGGTAACGGCGACCTGAAAATACCGATGCCACGCCGTTCTGCCTGGTAGCTGATCTGCGCCAGCGCAGTGTGCTAGGCTGCTCGCCCTTTTCATAAAGGGCGCGGCTGTCATGCGCCCTGCAGCGGAGCAAGCAAATGTCCGAACTCAACCTGTCTACCGACGAAACTCGCGTCAGCTACGGCATCGGCCGTCAGCTGGGTGGCCAACTGCGTGACAACCCGCCACCAGGCGTAAGCCTGGACGCCATCCTGGCCGGCCTGACCGATGCCTTCGACGGCAAGGAAAGCCGCGTCAGCGAAGCCGACCTGTCGGCCAGCTTCAAGGTCATCCGCGAAATCATGCAGGCCGAAGCGGCTGCCAAGGCCGAAGCGGCCGCTGGCGAAGGCAAGGCCTTCCTGGCTGAAAACGCCAAGCGTGACGGCATCACCTCCCTGGCTTCGGGCCTGCAGTTCGAAGTGCTGACCGCAGGTGAAGGCGCCAAGCCAAGCCGCGACGACAGCGTGCGTACCCACTACCACGGCACCCTGATCGACGGCACCGTGTTCGACAGCTCCTACGAGCGCGGCCAACCAGCCGAGTTCCCGGTCAGCGGCGTGATCGCCGGCTGGACCGAAGCCCTGCAACTGATGAATGCCGGCAGCAAATGGCGCCTGTACGTTCCGAGCGAGCTGGCTTACGGCGCTCAGGGCGTTGGCAGCATTCCGCCGCACAGCGTGCTGGTGTTCGACGTCGAGCTGCTGGACGTTCTGTAAGAACGTCAGAGGGCCTTTCGGCCCTCATCGCTGGCAAGGCCAGCTCCCCACAGGGTTGGTTCACACCGGTCCGTTGTGGGAGCCGGGCTTGCCCCACGATGCTGTTCAGTTCCAATCGGTCCCACCGCCAGGGCGCAACGCCCGCGCATAGCAGAACAGGAACAGGTTCCTCACCAGTTCCTTGAGCACACTCGGCTCACTCGAATTCAGGCCATTGAGATCCAGGTCACCCTGGTCGCGCAGTTCGTCCAGTGCTTCTTCTTCAAGCACGGCACAGACCTCGCCGGTTTCCCGGTGCAGGATGCGCAGGTATGGATGGGGGCGGTCAAGCCAGGCGTCTATCAGATAAGTCATGGCTATTCTCCTTGAAAGCGTTCAATGAGAATAATTCTTATTATCAAAATAGCAAGTGCCTATTGGCGGTTTTTTCCCGGCTGTGGGCTGTCGAGGCCGCAGGGCGGCCCCGAAACCCACCAGAATCAGACCTTGCGGACGAATTCCGATTTCAGCTTCATCGGGCCGATGCCGTCGATCTTGCAGTCGATATCGTGGTCGCCATCGCACAGGCGGATGTTCTTGACCTTGGTGCCGACCTTGACCACCAGCGAGGTGCCCTTGACCTTGAGGTCCTTGATCACGGTGATGGTGTCGCCGTCCTGCAGGACGTTGCCCACTGCATCCTTTTTCACCGTTTCGTCGCTGGCCGCTTCGGCTTCACCGGCAGCCGACCACTCGTGGGCGCACTCGGGGCAGATCAGCTGGGCGCCGTCTTCGTAGGTGTATTCGGAGTTGCATTTGGGGCAGGGTGGCAAAGTGCTCACTAAGGTTCCTCAAGACGTACAGGTACAAAACCTACATTGTATAGGGTTTTGACCGTCTGAGGCTAATCGGGCCCATCGAGCGATGGGCCGGAGCAGGGGATCAGTGCGTGCGGGCGACGGCGAACTCGCTGAGCTCGACCAGCGCATCGCGGTACTCGCTGGCTGGCAGCACGTCCAGGCAGGCGATGGCGCGGGCCACGTAGTCGCGGGCCAGCTTGGCGGTGTAGTCCAGCGAACCGGACGCCTCAACGGCTGCGCGGATGCTCTCGAGGTCTTCGATGCCGCCTTTCTGGATCGCCTGACGTACCAGCGCGGCCTGTTCGGCGGTGCCTTCGCGCATGGTGTAGATCAGCGGCAGGGTCGGCTTGCCTTCGGCCAGGTCGTCACCGACGTTCTTGCCCAGGGTCTGCGCGTCGCCCTTGTAGTCGAGCAGGTCGTCGACCAGCTGGAAGGCCACGCCCAGGTGGTCACCGAAGGTGCGCAGGGCTTCGCTCTGCTCCTCGGAGGCCTGGGCCAGGGCCGCGGCGCTGTGGGTCGAAGCCTCGAACAGCATCGCGGTCTTGCCGCGGATGACGTCCATGTAGACTTCTTCGGTGGTGCTGGCGTCGCGGACCTTGGACAGTTGCAGGACTTCGCCTTCAGCGATCACCCGGGTGGCCTTGGAGAGAATCTGCATGACCGGCATCGAGCCCAGTTCGACCATCATCTCGAACGAGCGCGAGTACAGGAAGTCACCGACCAGCACGCTCGGCGCGTTGCCCCACAGGGCGTTGGCGGTCGAGCGGCCACGGCGCATGCCGGACATGTCGACGACGTCGTCATGCAGCAAGGTGGCGGTGTGCAGGAACTCGATGGTGGCGGCCAGCAGGCGCAGGTCGTCGCCTTCGCGGCCCAGGGCCTTGCCGCACAGCAGTACCAGCAGCGGGCGCAGGCGCTTGCCGCCGGCCGAGGTAATGTAGTCGCCGATTTTCGATACCAGCGGTACACGCGAAGTCAGCTGTTTCTTGATGATCTCGTCAACGGCGCTGAAGTCGTCGGCTACCGCACGGTAGAAAGCTTGGGGTTGCATCGGCCACAGGTGCTCCATAAAGGTTGCGCGGCATGCTAGGTCGCGGGTCCCGGCGTGTCAAGGCGCGCTGCCTGCGGGCCGGGGGTGGGACTTGCAAGCAAAGCGGGGCTTGCGTACAATCGCGCACCCTGAACTTCCTGGGCAGCACCTGCCTTACGCAATTGCACTGGGCCGTTCCAGCCCTATGCAGCCATGCCAGCCAATACTCTTCCTATAAAGAGCTGGGTGAGCAGGATTATCGGAGAAATACCCATGTACGCAGTAATTGTTACCGGTGGCAAGCAGTACAAAGTCGCCGAAGGTGAATACCTGAAAATCGAAAAACTGGAAATCGCCACTGGCGAATCCGTGACTTTCGACCGCGTTCTGTTGGTTGCCAATGGCGACGACGTGAACATCGGCGCTCCAGTCGTTGCTGGTGCCAAGGTTGTCGCTGAAGTGATCTCCCAAGGTCGTCACGACAAAGTTCGCATCATCAAGTTCCGCCGCCGTAAGCACCACATGAAGCGTATGGGCCACCGCCAGTGGTTCACCGAAATCAAGATCACCGGTATTTCGGCGTAATCGCCTGAATCCATTTCTGGAGAATTGAACCATGGCACACAAAAAAGCTGGTGGTAGTACCCGTAACGGTCGCGACTCAGAAGCCAAACGCCTTGGCGTGAAGATGTATGGCGGCCAGGCTATCATTCCTGGCAACATCATCGTGCGTCAGCGCGGCACCCAATTCCACGCTGGCTACGGCGTTGGCATGGGCAAGGATCACACCCTGTTCGCCAAGATCGCGGGTAAGATCAAGTTCGAAGTAAAAGGCGCCTTCGGTCGTCGTTACGTGAGCGTTGTCGCCGAGTAATCGCGCGAACGCTGGAAAAGCCCTGTCTCGCGACGGGGCTTTTTCGTTTGTGGGGTGAGTCTCTTGCAAAGCTGTTTGTATGGGCTGCCGGCGTGGGTTGTTACTGTCGTGACGGGGCCGCCGCGCTCACTTTTGCAAGAGCCTTATGTCTTTGTGTCACTCAGCTCGTCCAGCTGACGAGAGGCGGTTTTTATGAAGTTTGTTGACGAAGTATCGATCCGGGTCAAAGCCGGTGATGGCGGTAACGGTTGCATGAGCTTCCGCCGCGAAAAATTCATCGAGAACGGTGGTCCCAACGGCGGTGACGGTGGCGACGGCGGCTCCGTGTACATGGTTGCCGACGACAACCTCAACACCCTGGTCGACTACCGTTACACCCGTCATTTCGAGGCCCAGCGCGGCTCCAACGGCGGCAGCACCGACTGCACCGGCAAGAAGGGCGACGACCTGATCCTGCGCGTGCCGGTCGGCACCACGGTGATCGACTCGGCCACCCAGGAAGTCATCGGCGACCTGGTCAAGCCAGGCCAGAAGCTGATGGTGGTCCAGGGCGGCTGGCACGGCCTGGGCAACACCCGTTTCAAATCCAGTACCAACCGTGCGCCACGCCAGACCACCCCGGGCAAACCGGGTGAGCAGCGTGATCTGAAGCTGGAAATGAAAGTACTGGCTGACGTCGGCCTGCTGGGTTTGCCAAACGCCGGCAAGAGCACCTTCATCCGCTCGGTATCGGCCGCCAAGCCGAAAGTCGCCGACTACCCGTTCACCACCCTGGTGCCGAACCTGGGTGTGGTCAGTGTCGACCGCTGGAAGAGCTTCGTCATCGCCGACATTCCCGGCCTGATCGAAGGCGCCTCCGACGGTGCCGGCCTGGGTATCCGCTTCCTCAAGCACCTGGCGCGTACCCGCCTGCTGCTGCACCTCGTCGACCTCGCGCCGCTGGATGAAAGCAGCAGCGCCGATGCCGCCGAAGTCATTGTCAACGAGCTGACCCAGTTCAGCCCGTCGCTGGCCGAGCGTGACCGCTGGCTGGTGCTGAACAAGACTGACATGCTGATGGACGACGAGCGTGACGAGCGGGTCAAGGAAGTGGTCGAGCGTCTGCAGTGGGAAGGTCCGGTTTATGTGATCTCGGCCATCTCCAAGCAGGGTACCGAGCAGCTCAGCCGCGACATCATGCGCTACCTCGAAGATCGCGCCGACCGCCTGGCCAACGACCCGGCCTACGCCGAAGAACTGGCTGACCTGGATCAGCGCATCGAAGACGAAGCCCGTGCCCAGCTGCAGGCCCTGGACGACGCCCGCGCCCTGCGCCGCAGCGGCGTCAAGAGCGTGCACGACATCGGCGACGACGATGACGACTGGGATGATGAGGACGACGAAGACGGCCCGGAAATCATTTACGTGCGCGACTGATTCGTTGCAGTACACTAAACGCCGCTCTCAGGAGCGGCGTTTTGGTATCTAAAGATCTGAATAGGTTGGAAGAAGATGCGGAGCAAGGTGACGGGTGCGCAGCGCTGGGTCGTGAAAATCGGCAGTGCCCTGCTGACAGCAGATGGCAAGGGCCTGGATCGCGCGGCCATGGGTGTCTGGGTCGAGCAGATGGTGGCGTTGCATGAGGCAGGTGTCGAACTGGTGCTGGTGTCGTCCGGGGCGGTTGCCGCCGGGATGAGCCGTTTGGGCTGGGCCAAGCGACCGAGTGCGATGAATGAGCTGCAGGCGGCGGCTTCGATCGGCCAGATGGGCCTGGTGCAGGCCTGGGAGTCGAGCTTTGCCGAGCATGGCCGGCATACCGCGCAAATCCTTCTGACCCACGACGACCTGTCTGACCGCAAGCGCTACCTCAACGCCCGCAGTACCCTGCGCACCCTGGTGGAGCTGGGTGTGGTGCCGGTGATCAACGAGAACGACACGGTGGTCACCGACGAGATCCGCTTCGGCGACAACGACACCCTGGCGGCGCTGGTGGCCAACCTGGTGGAAGCCGACCTGCTGGTGATCCTTACCGACCGCGACGGCATGTTCGATGCCGACCCGCGCAACAACCCCGACGCGCAGCTCATCTATGAAGCCCGCGCCGACGATCCGAGCCTCGACGCGGTAGCCGGTGGTACCGGCGGTGCCCTGGGCCGTGGCGGCATGCAGACCAAGCTGCGTGCAGCGCGCCTGGCGGCGCGTTCCGGTGCTCACACGATCATCGTTGGTGGTCGCCTGGAGCGCGTGCTTGACCGGCTCAAGGCTGGGGAGCGCCTGGGCACCCTGCTGTCGCCCGAGCGCGGCATGCTCGCCGCGCGCAAGCAGTGGCTGGCCGGGCACCTGCAGACCCGTGGCACCCTGGTGCTCGACGAGGGTGCGGTGAAGGCGTTGCGCAAGGACAACAAGAGCCTGTTGCCGGTGGGCGTCAAGACCGTGCAGGGCAGCTTTCGCCGTGGCGAGATGGTGGTCTGCGTCGGCCCGGACGGCCTTGAAGTCGCCCGGGGCCTGGCCAACTACAGCGCCCTGGAAGCACAGAAAATCATTGGCCAGCCATCGGACGCGATCGAGACCCTGCTGGGCTACATCGCCGAGCCGGAACTGGTGCACCGCGACAACCTGATTCTGGTCTGAGGAAATACGTGTGTTCAAAGGGATAGTTGCAGCGGCGCTGCTGGCATTGCCGGTACTGGCGTCGGCCGAGGAGATTGGCCAGGTATCGACGGTGTTCAAGATCGTCGGGCCGAATGACCGCATCGTCGTCGAAGCGTTTGATGATCCGAAGGTGGAAGGCGTGACCTGCTACCTGTCGCGGGCCAAGACCGGCGGTTTGAAAGGCGGCCTGGGCCTGGCTGAAGACCGTGCCGAAGCGTCGATCGCCTGCCGTCAGGTCGGGCCGATTCGCTTCAAGGAACAGCTCAAGGACGGCGACGAGGTGTTCAAGGAGCGCACCTCGCTGGTGTTCAAGACCATGCAGGTGGTGCGCTTTCTCGACAAGAAGCGCAATACCCTGGTCTATCTGGTGTACTCGGATCGTGTGATCGAAGGCAGTCCGCAGAACGCGGTAACGGCGATTCCGATCTTGCCGTGGGCTCAGTAAAACCGAGTTGAATGCATCGCCGGCAAGGCCGGCTCCCACAAGGTCCTGTGCATGCAGTCCCTGTGGGAGCCGGCCTTGCCGGCGATGGGGCCTGAAAGGCCCCTGAAGAGGCCATCAAGCCGAAGCTTCGGCCTCTTCTTCCCGCACCACCGCCTTCTCCACATCACGGCGGCTGATGTACTTCCAGTCGGCCTCGTCAATGTAGATCCCGTTCGGCCCACTGCCGCCTTCCAGGTCGATGGCGACATGCGCCGAAACCTGCGGCTTCACGCTCGCCAGAATCGGTACGAAGCCCAGCTGCAAGCTGGTTTCCAGCAGCGCTGCCTGGTTGCGTTCGTCGATGTCGGCCGCCTCGTCCAGGTAGTACGGCAGGCGTACGCGGCCGGCCAGGTCGCGGTCCATCAGGTGCAGCAACAAATACATGTTGGTCAGCGCCTTGATGGTCATGGTGGTGCCGTTGGACGCCGCACCGTCGATGTCGGTGTGGATCACCGGCTGGCCACCGACCTTGGTGATCTCGAAGGCCAGTTCGAACAGATCCTTCAGGCCCAGCTGGTTGTGGTTGGCTGCCACCAGCCGCGCCAGGTACTCCTTGGCCTCTTCGTTCTTGTTGTCCTGCTCGGCGCTCTGGCTCAGGTCGAACACCGACAGGGTCTCGCCTTCCTCGTACTGGCCGGCGCTGTGGATGATCTGGTCGATGTGCTTGAGCGCTTCCTTGTTCGGCGCCAGGACGATGCGAAAGCTCTGCAGGTTGGAAACCTGGCGCTTGTTGATCTCGCGGTTGAACAGCGCCAGCTGGTGCTCGAGGCTGTCGTAGTCGCTGCGGATGTTGCGCAGGGTCCGGGCGATGTCGGTAACCGCGGCGCGGCGCGCCTTGCCCAGGGTCAGGGCTTCTTCGGTGCGGTGCGAGTAGGCGTTGATCAGCAACTGCAGACGGCGCTCCATGTCGTCTTCGCTGTCGAACTTGGCCACGCCTTTGAGGCGTACCTGGGCATACAGCGCTTCGATCTGGCCATCGACCCGCAGCAGGCCCTGCCAGCTGTCCTGGTAGTCGTTGAGCAGCGGCAGCAGGTTGTCCATGCTGTCGTCGACCGGCTCCATGAACGGCGTACCGAACGGCAGGTCGGCAGGCAGCAGCTGGCGGCGGCGCAGGGCGTCGTCGAGGGTGCGCTGCTTGGCTTCCATGTCGGCGATCTGGCGGCCGACCAGTTGCAGCTTGGCCGACAGTTGCTGGACGCGTTCGGTGAAGGCGTCGCTGGAGCGCTTGAGTTCGTCCTGGGCGGCTTCCATCTGCGCCAGCTGTTCCAGTTTGTCGCCTTCTTCGGCGGACAAGGTCTGGGTGCGGCGGAAGTCTTCCAGAGCCTTTTGCGCATCCAGTACCTGCTGGTACAGGGCTTCGGTCTGGGTCTTGCTCGCGGCGCGGTCGGCGGCTACGGCCTGTTGGGTCTTGAGCTGCTTGAGCTCTTTCTCCAGGCGTTCCTTCTGGTCGCGCAGGGCGGCGCGGTCGGCCAGGGCCTGCAGCGCTGGTGGTTCGATGTGGGAGAGGTCAATGGACAGGCCCGGGGCTTCGAAACGCTCGCCCTTGAAGCCGTCGAGCACCGCTTCCAGGGATTTGACCCAGACATCGCTGTCGTCCAGCTCGATGCCGCGCTCGCCCAGCGGCAGGCTGAACAGCGCACCGTTGAACAGGCGCATCAGGCGCTCGACGTCCTGCTGCGAGAACTCTTCACGCAGGCGTGCATAGCTGTTGTTGTCGGCATGATCGAGCTGCTGCTTGACCGACTTGAGGCGTTTTTCCAGCTCGCGCAGACGCTCTTCGAGGTCTTCGGCACTGAACTGGCGCGACTGCGCCAGGGCGCCGGCCAGTTCGTCGTGGGCGTCCTTGGCGGCCAGCAGTTGCTGTTCCAGGACCTTGACGTTATCGACCAGGGCGAAGCGGTGCTTGAGCACCGACAGCTCGCCAAGCCAGCGCTGCACGCCAGTGATCTCGCGCTCCAGGCGCATCAGCTCCTGGGTGCCGCCACGCTGGTCGTTCTGCAGGCTGTCCTGTTCGTTCTTGTAGTGTTCGGCCTGGATCACCAGCTCCTCTTTGCGCGCGCTGGCGTAGTCCTGCCAGGTGCCGAGCAGCGAGTCGAGCAGTGGCGACAGGCGATGCAGTTTGCCGCGCAGGATCTCGCGCTGGGCCACGCCGTTGGCCAGGGCCTCGACCAGCGGGCCGGCGGCGACCAGCGAGTTGTAATCCTGCTCCATGCGCCGTACGTCGCGGAAGGCTTCTTCGCAGGCGGCGATGTAGTCGACGCTACCGGAACGCAGGCTGTGCTCGAAAGCATCGAGGAACAGCTGCTTGAGCTTGGCCGCGGTGATCTCGCGCATGTGCAGCAGGTTGATGAACAGGGCGCGGAAGGTCTTCAGGCTCTGCTCGCTGGTGGAGCGTAGCGGGATCAGGGTCAGGTCCAGCGGAATCGAGGTATGGCCACCCACCAGCAGGCGGCGCAGCTCGTCGGGCTTGAGCTCGTAGGCTTTCAGGCCGTTGCGCTCGAGGTTGCTGAACAGCTCTTTCTGGCGCAGGCAGGTGTCGTTTTTCTGGTAGTGGGCCAGGTCCAGCTCGCCGGCATAGGCGAAGAACTGGTGACCGAAACCGCCACCCGGGCCGCGGCCGACCACGCCGATCACGTGCGGGCCATGAGGCAGGTTGACCTCGCAGAGGATGTAGCTGGTGTCGCTGGCAAAGTAGAAGCGCCGCGACTGCTCCAGGCTGTATTTGCCGAAGCTCATGTCGGACATGCGCGCCAGGATCGGGAACTGCAGGGCGTTGATCGAGGCACTCTTGCCCAGGTTGTTGGCACCGTACACCGACAGCGGGTGTTCCAGGGGGAACAGGCCCAGGCTGTAGCCGGCGGTGTTGAGCAGTGCGAAGCGGCGAATGCCGTAGCGTTCCTGGCTCATGCGTCAATCTCCTGTTGCTCTTGCGCAATGGCTCGGGCCAAGGCGTCTTCTTCGCTTTCTTCGAACGGGCTGAGGTCCAGTGGGTCGTCGGTACGGTTCAGCTCTTCCGGGCTCTCTTCCTCGACCAGCACCGGCGTTGGCAGCGGCAGGGCGCTGTGCAGGCTGGCGGCCAGGTCGCGGTCCTGCTGGACCGACAGGCAGACGTCGAGGAAGCGGTGCATCGGCGGCAGGAAGCGGTAGATGCCGTTCTCTTCGTGGGCAAAGCCGAGCTGGGTCATGCGGCGCATGATCTTCTCTTCCAGCTCGTCCGGGGTCTGCACTTCGGCCTGGATGAACAGGTCGCGGTACTTTTCCAGCAGCGAAGGCAGCTCGTCGCGGCCCAGGCTGCCGCCGTCGAGGACCGACATCGGGTCGCGGCCCTGGTCGGCCAGGTGTTCGACCAGGATGAAGGTGAACAGCGACAGGCGCTGGGCGGTCTTGTTGACCTGGGCGGCGGCCAGGTCCGGGACGAAGTAGTAGAAGCCGCGGGTGTCGCACACCAGTTCAAAGCCCAGGGCCTTGAACAGGCCACGGTACTGGTCCTGGAAGTTCGACAGTTGGGCGTACAGCTCCGGGTCGCGGCGGCTGATGTGGAAGCCCTTGAACAGCTCGCGGAAGATCGGTGCGAGCTGGGACAGTTCGGAAAGATCAAGATGCATGGGCGGGGCTCGCAGTTGGCTCAGGCGATGGTTCGCGGCTCGATGTCAGAGCGAAGGAACGCAGGCTGACCAGGTGTTCGCGGGTGGTGTATTCACGGCGCTCGAGGCGCTCGCGGGCAAAGCGTTTTTCCCGCGACAGGCGCGAGAACCAGTACAGCAGCTCGTCGGTGGCGCCTTCGGGCTCCTGGTCGAGCAGCCAGACCATCAGGTCCGGCAGCGGCAGGGCGTCTTCGCAGCGTTCGAGCATCTCCTTGACCGTGCGCGGTGCGCGCGGGGCGTCGCCCTTGTGGCTCTTGTGGGCCTTGGGGAACTGCGCAGGCTTTGGCTCGAAACGGGCCAGGGCATAGACGTAGGCTTCGACCTGGCTGGCGCTGCCGAGGAAGGTGCTCTGCGGGCGGGTGAACAGCGGCATGGCGGCTTGCGGCACGGCGTCCAGGCCCTTGCGGCGGATCACCGACAGGGCCAGGGCGGCGCCACGGGTCACGGCGTTGTGGCGGCGGGCTTCTTCACGCAGCGGCAGCAGCAGTTCACGGGCATGGCGCAGGGTCAGCTGGGCGCTGGTCTGCATTTCGAGGATGCGCGCGTGGGTACGCAGGAGCATGTCGTCGTCGACCAGATGGCCGAGGCGGGCCTGCTCGCCGAGCAAGCGCAGCAGCACGGTCTCGACCTTGCGCACGCCTTGCTCGAAGGCGCCGTCGGCGTTGACCAGCTGGATCATCGGCTCGACGTATTCGTCCCAGGTTGCCAGGACTTCGGCGTAACGCTGGCGCAGGGGGATCTGCCGGTCGCTGGTCTTGGCCCGTTCGGCCACGGCGACCAGCGCCTGTTCGTCGTTGTCGAGCTTCTTCAGGACGTCGCGCACGCGCATGTCGAGCAGGCGCAGCTGGCGCGCCAGGTCGTTGCCGTCGCGAATCTCGAAGGCATCCTGGATATGCCCGGCCAGGCGCTCGAGGTGGCGCAGGTAGGCTTCGATCTCCAGGCACAGGCCCAGGCGGTGCTCGCGGCGCAGGTACGCCAGAAAGTCATGGATCTGGGCGTTGAGCTCGAAACGGTTCGGGCTTTTGGCCACCGGCACCAGGATATCCAGGCGGATCCACACGTCGAGCAGGCTGGTGATGTCCTGGGGCGTGCTCTCCAGCTGCTGGGTGGCCAGTTGCTGGCGAAGTTCGGCCAGGCTCAGGGTGCCCCCGTCGAAGCGCTCGCACAACGGCTCGAGCAGGGCCCAGTGTTCGGCTAGGGCGCGCAGGACGCGCTTGGGTTCGATCATTGGCGGGTCGACTCGTTGCCAAATAAAAGCGCCGATTGTACTGCATCAGACGCCTGTCGATTCACCCCCTGATCGCTTGATCCTGCTGTCGGGCGGTTTTCTGCCGATCAACAGCGGCGCCGAACGGCGAACAACGTTAGAATATCGCCCCTGACTTATCCACAGATGGCCGATCCTTCTTGTTAATCGAGTCCCGCCGCCGCGCTTATCTCAACGCCATGCAAGTGGTGCATTGGCTGCCGCGTGCCGAACTGCCGTTCGCGGCACCATCGCGCCCGGAGCTGTTGCTGCCGGTGGCGCCGCTCGAGGAACAGGCGTTAGAGCCGCTTGAGCAGGCACCAGCGGCCGCCGTCGTGGCACCGAGTGCGCCGGTGGTGCGCTCCGGCGAGCGCCCGAAGATCGAGATTCCGCGCCCCGGCAGCACCCCGAAAGTCGCGGCCAAACCGGTGGAAGAGGCCGAAAAGGCGCCGGTCGCTGCCAGGCCCGCACCGGTGCCGCCCCCACGCTTTGCCCTGCAGTTGCTGCGCGCCGGCAATTGCCTGCTGCTGGTGGAACTGGCCACCGGCGAGCCGTTCCAGAGCCGCGACCCTTCCTATCTGTTGCTCAAGGACATGCTGCGCGCCGCCGGGCTGCCGGACAGCCCGCAGATCATCGGTGAGCCGGTGCGCTGGCCGTTGCTGGTGCGCGGCAACCTCGATCAGGGGCCGCAGGCGGCGACCGATTTCGTCCAGGGCTTTATCCAGGCCCGGCTTGAAGAAGCGCCGTGCGTCTGCCTGTGGCTGATCGGCCTGCCTGCCGTGCGCTTTGCCGGCGAGGCCAATGCCGAAGCTTATTATCGCGAGTTGCCGGTTGAAGGGCTGGGCGCTGCCTGGGCCTTGCCGGGGCTCGAACTGTTGATGGACGAGCCGCAACGCAAGGCGGACGTCTGGCAAGCCATGCGCCGGCTGATGGCGCGCTGGAAACCAAGCAATGAGTGACACGATCAGCTTCCGCCGGATGACCGAGGCGGATCTGGATGCCGTACTGAAGATCGAATACGCCGCCTTCAGTCACCCCTGGACCCGCGGGATTTTCCTCGACGGGCTCAAGTCCTATGAAATCTGGCTGATGTTCGAAGGCGAGCAGCAGGTCGGCCACGGCGTGATCAACGTGATCATCGACGAGGCGCACCTGCTCAACATTACCGTCAAGCCTGAAAGCCAGGGGCGCGGCCTGGGCCTGGCCCTGCTGGAAGAGCTGATGAAGCGTGCCTACGCAATCAATGGCCGCGAGTGCTTCCTGGAGGTGCGCGCCAGCAACCAGTCGGCTTATCGTCTGTACGAACGCTACGGCTTCAACGAAATTGGCCGTCGTCGTGACTATTACCCGGTAGCCGGCGGTCGCGAAGATGCCTTGGTCATGGCCTGTACCCTGTTCGAGTAGGGGTTCAACGCTCCGGCTTGCCGTCCAGCGGGTCGCGCCGGGCCAGCTCTGCTTCATCCAGGCCGTTGCCGCCGCCGATGTCACTTTGGTCGACTACGCTCAAGTCCCAGTCCGCAGGGTGATTTGCTCCCGGCTCGTTGGCTGAGCGGGCGCCGTCTTCGGGGATCAGGGTTTCTGGCTCGAGGTCGTCGTCGGTTGGGTCGAAACCGACATCGACGTTGGGGGTATCCTCGTCAAAGTGCAATTCTTCAACCGAGCTCATGGGGTCTTCGTCTTCATCGCTCGGGGCGGGCTGCGGGGCGTGAAGCGGGCGGTGTTTCTGGCTCATGGTCGATCCTCCTGCAGAAGGGCCTAAACGGTTGACCTGCCATTTGGCGGAAGATTCAAAGGCGTGACCTGAACAGGCCGGCGCCTGTCACAGGATGCGCATCAACCATGAGGCTTGCACATGCACGATCTACAAGAACTGATTGATAACAACGCGCGCTGGGCCGATGCGATCAAGCAGGAAGATCCGGATTTCTTCGCCAAGCTGGCGCGTCAGCAGACACCGGAGTTCCTCTGGATCGGGTGTTCGGACGCCCGGGTACCGGCCAACGAGATCGTCGGCATGCTGCCGGGCGACCTGTTCGTTCACCGCAATGTCGCCAACGTGGTGCTGCACACTGACCTGAACTGCCTGTCGGTGATCCAGTACGCGGTGGACGTGCTCAAGGTCAAGCACATCCTGGTCACCGGCCATTACGGCTGCGGCGGGGTGCGGGCATCGATGCAGGATCGTCAGCTGGGCCTGATCGATGGCTGGCTGCGTTCGATTCGCGACCTGTACTACGAAAACCGCGTGGAACTGGCCAAGCTGCCGACCGAGGAAGAGCGGGTGGATCGCCTGTGCGAGCTGAACGTGATCCAGCAGGTGGCCAATGTCGGCCATACCACCATCGTCCAGAATGCCTGGCACCGTGGGCAGAGCCTGTCGGTGCATGGCTGCATCTATGGCATCAAGGATGGGCGCTGGAAGAGCTTGAATGCGACCATCAGCGGCATCGACCAGTTGCCGCCGCAGTACCGGTTGCGTCCGCAGGACTGAGGCCATCGCGGGGCAAGCCCGCTCCTACAGAAGTGGGAGCGGGCTTGCCCCGCGACAGGCTTCACCTCAAGTCTTCTGCAAGTCCCGCAACGTCCGCGTCACCGCCCCGGTATTGCACTTGGCACTGGCCTGCTCCGGGGTCATGTTGCGAATCGTGCGGAAATACAGCTCGCAGGTCTGCTTCTTCGCTGTCACCTGCCACTTCTGCGTACAGGCACCAAGGGTGGCCTTGGCATCCGCCGCCGGGTTGCGGCCCATGCCCGACTGCCAGCAGGCGGCGCTCAAATCCTGGCCCATCATCTTCAGTCCGGCCTGGTCGGCTTTGTCCTGGTCGCCGTCATGGTTGGTTTTATCCGACGCATACCAGATCGCGCTCGGGTGGTTGGCACCCAGCACCGGGACCTTTTGCCCAGGCGTAGGGCTGATGGTCGCGAGGCCCAGAACGTAGAGCTTGGGCCCATACTGCTGCTCGATCCAGCTGCGCACCGGCGAGCCGAAGGCAACCATTGGCAAGGATGCGCCATTGCCGGTCCGGGTCACCTCCTTGACCATCTGCGCCTGATAGTCCTTGAAGTAGCCATACACGCCTTCAAGGTCTTTGCCGGCGCTGGCTGGCGCCGCGATCGGGGCGATGTCGACGATGGTCTGGTAGGCCGGGGTTTGATCAGCGGGGATGCCGTTGAAGGTCAGCAGCGTGGCCCAGCGGTCGGTGGTGTTGGAGCGCAGGTAGTCCTGGGCCTGGGTTAGCGAGTAATCCGGCGGGAAGTGCAAAAGCTCAATGCTGCGGCGCTTTTCCAGGGCCATGCCCAGGGGCAGGAAGAGGTTCCAGCTATAAGCCCATTTGCCTTCGCGGTTGAGCTGGCTGGCGCCTTGATAGGCCAGCTCGCCAGTGTCGAGCAGCGCTTGCAGGGGCTTGCTGTAGTCGCTCGGTACCCCCTGGATGTCAGCATGCAGTTTGTCGTTGTCACGACTGACCTTCACGGTCGCGCCTGTGTATCCGTCGCGTTGCACGCTCTGGGTCAGGTAGTGTTCCACGGTCTGCTCAAGCGTCCAGTCGCGAAAGCAGATGACGTTGCAGTTGTTGGGGTAGGCAAACAGCCGGTTCACGCGTTCCTGGTTGCCCAGGTCGATCCGGGCGTCGGCCTGGATGGCGCTGCTGAAGGCCAGTGTGGCCAGGGCGAAGGTCAATGGAGCAGTCTTGTGCATGCTTAAACTCCTTGTCAGTTTCTCCCCGCAGTCGGGAGGCTTGCCATACTGGAGGAATTTCCTGGGGATTGGGAAGGGGAGCAGGCTGATGAAACCGTGGTGCAAGGCTGGTATCGGTGCAGGATTTTTGCTGACAGTGCTCGGCGTTGCGCAGGCGCAGGCCGAAGAGCGTGATCTGTACCTGTTTGCCCAGTGGGCCGGTGATCATCAGACTCGGCCTTTTCGCCAGATGCTGGTGGATGCACGCGTGTATGGCGTAGTGCCAATCCATCAGCTGCTGCGTTCGGCCAGTGACTGGCGCTTGTGCAGGGCCGAGCCGTTTGCAGTGGCGCCAGGCTCGCAGTGGCCGGCGGTGCGTTCGACCTTGCTACTGCTCAAGACCCTGGGTGACCAGGGCGTGCTCAAGCGCTATGAGGTGGTTTCGGCTTACCGCAACCCGGTGCTCAACCGCTGTGCGGGGGGCGCCATGGGGAGCGCCCATACCCGTGCGTTCGCGGTCGACCTGCTGCTGCCGGACTGGGCCGATCCGACGCCGCTGTGCAGCTTCTGGCAGGCCCATGGCAAGGACTGGAACATGGGCCTGGGGCGTTACCCGTCGGGGCGCATTCACATCGACACGGCGGGTTACCGCACCTGGGGCGGCGACTTCAGCGCCGGGTCATCCTTCTGCGCCCCGGCGGTGGCCGGCAAAGCTCAGGCCAGGTGAGCCAGGCAGGCTGCCGATTGCTCGATCACCCATTCGGCGAAGCAGCGGCTTTTGTCGTCTTCAAGAATCGCCTGGGGGCTGAGCAGGAAATAGGCCGATTGATCCTGGATGAAACCGCGCGGCGCCCGCAGTTGGCCGCTGTCGATTTCATCCTGGACCATCAGGCGCGAGGCCATGGCCACACCCAGCCCGGCAGCGGCAGCCTGGATACACAGGTAAAAGTGTTCGTAATCGGCGCGGCTGCTGCCCTGAGCCGATTCGCCGCTTTGGCGCAGCCAGGTGTTCCACGCATTGGGACGCGAAGCGCTGTGCAGCAGGCGTTGGCCGGCCAGGCCCTGTTCGGGTAGCGCATGGCCGCCACTGCACACCGGGCCGACCCATTCGTCGCAGATCTTCAGCGCATGCAGGTTGGCGTCCCAGTGAAAGTCATCGCGGCGCAGGGCCAGGTCGACACCGCTGCGGGCGAAGTCGATCGGCCCGCCGGCCGCCACCAGGTGCAGGTGAATATCCGGGTGGGCGGCATGAAAGGCCGGCAGCCGTGGGATCAGCCAGCGCATGGCGATGGTCGGTTCGCACGACAGCACCAGTACGTTCTCTCGCGCCTGTTGCTGCAGGCGGTACACCGCGCCTTCAAGTTGCTCGAACACCGACAGGGTGGTGCCGTGCAGGGCGCGGCCGGCGGCGGTGAGGAAGATCGCCCGATTGCGCCGCTCGAACAGCGGCACCCCCAGCGACTCCTCCAGCAGGCGCACCTGCCGGCTCACGGCGCCGTGGGTGACATTGAGCAGCTCGGCGGCGCGCACGAAACTCTGGGTTTGCGCAGCAACGTCGAAATAGCGAAAGGCGGACAGTGCAGGCAGTTTCATATCTGTGAGAAAAACTAGCGGATTTGCCTCACTATAAATCGCTTTTGGCCCTACCCGAAGCTTTCGATAATGGCAGCGCGCAGACGTATCTGTGCATTGGCCTAGCAGATCGAGGAGCTTTACGTGAATGAACTCATAGCCGTTGCCCTGTTCACCGTGCTGGCGGTGATCAGCCCGGGCGCCGACTTTGCCATGGTGACCCGCAGCAGCTACGCCTTTGGCCGCCGTGCGGGCCTGGCTGCGGCCCTGGGCATCGCCCTTGGCGTACAGGTGCATGTGCTGTACACCGTGCTGGGCATCGCGGTGATCATCAGCCAGAGTCCGGCGCTGTTCCTGGCCATGAAGGTGCTGGGAGCGGGGTACCTGATTTATCTTGGCTACAAGTCGCTGACCAACACCACGCGGATTTCCCTGGAGGGCGGCAGCAGCAGTCAGCTTGGCGTGCTGGCGGCCTTGCGCTCGGGCTTTCTGACCAACGCCCTGAACCCCAAGACCATGCTGTTCGTGGTCAGCGCCTATACCCAGGTGGTGCAGCCGGGCAGCTCGCTGGCGATCAACTTCGGCTACGGCGCGTTCATGTCGTTCGCCCATTGGCTGTGGTTCAGCCTGGTGGCGGTGTTTTTCTCCAGCGCGGTATTGCGTCGGGCCATGCTCGAACGCCAGCGTCTGGTTGACCGGGTGATTGGCGTGGCCTTGATTGGCCTGGGGCTGGCGGTGGTGTTCGCCAATGTGCGCTAAGCGGGAGGGGTAAAAATCGCAGGCAAGAAAAAAGGGCTTACCTTGCGGTAAGCCCTTTTTAGTACTTGGTGGCTACACAGGGACTTGAACCCCGGACCCCAGCATTATGAATGCTATGCTCTAACCAACTGAGCTATGTAGCCAAGTGGCGCGCATTATTCGCCTGAAACGGATTTGTGTCAACACTCTTTTTCAAAAAAATTAACGCGCGATCAACCGCTTAGCCGTAAACGGGCTCAGAAGTCATATTTGAACGTGGTCATCAGGTTGCGTGGCGCCCCGTAGTTGCCGTACGACGACGCCATCGAGTAGTACTCGCGGTCGAAGGCGTTGTTGAGGTTGACCGTGGCGCTGAGGTTTTCGCTGATGTCGTAGCGCGCCATCAGGTTGACCAGCGCGTAGCTGCCCTGGTCGAAGCTGTGCAGGTCGAGGCCGACCTTGCTCTGCCAGTTGACGCCGCCGCCGACGGTGACTTTGTCGAGCATCCCGGGCAGGCGGTAGCTGGTGAAGGTCTTGAGGCTGTGGCGCGGATACACAGTGGCAATGCGCTCATCCTGGTTGTCGGTGGTCAGGGTGTAGGTGTATCCGGCAGACGCCTGCCAGCCCTCGGCCAGCTCGCCATTGAGCTCCATCTCCAGGCCCTTGGAGGTGGTGTCCTGCTTGGCATCGTAGACGTTGTCATGCAGCCAGATCGCCAGGTTGTCCTGTTCGAGCTTGAACAGCGCCAGGCTCGAGTTCAACTTGCCGTCGAAATGGCTGCCCTTGACGCCGACCTCGTAGCCGATGCCTTGCATCGGGTCGAGCGGCTTGTTGTTTTCGTCAGTGACCCAGGAGGCCTGCGGGTTGAAGATCTTGGTATAGCTGGCGTACAGCGCCCAGGTTTCATCAAGGTCGTAGACCACACCGGCATAGGGGATGAATACTCCGGTTTCCTTGCGGCTGACTTCGGTTTTTTCGCCGCCGTATGGACGATCTTCGGTATCGCGTTTCCAGTCGATCACCCGGCTGCCGAGAATCAGGTTGAGATCGTCGGTCAGGTGCAGGCGCGAGGAGAGGTAGGCGGCGTACTGGGTCTCCTCCATCGAGGATTTGCCGCTGATGGTCCAGTCCGGCTTGGGCTGCTTGCCGTCCCAGTCGAAGATGTTATCCACCGCCGCACCCGGCGTTGCGTTGTAGTCGTAGCGCCAGCCGCCCCAGCTCGGCACGTTTTCGTTGTACTTGGACAGGGTCACGCCGCCAATCAGTTCATGCTCACGACCGAACAGGCTGAACGGGCCGGTCAGGTACATGTCCAGGTTGTCCTGGCGCGGTGTGCCGGAAAAGCGCGTCGGCAACTGGGTCAGGCCGCTGCCGTCAGGCTGCAGGTTGCCCATGAGAAAGCCGAACACTTCGTCAAACTTGTTTTCCGAATGGCTGTACTCGATCTTGCCGCTCCAGCCATTGCCCAATTGCTGCTCCACCGAGGCGAAATAGCTGGTCTGTTCGTGGTCGTTGTAGGACCAGTCGGGGGCCATGTTGATCGAACGCTTGAGGTTGCTGCGTTCGCCGGTGCTGAAGCGGGTTGGCAAGCCGGTACGCAGCGGCGAGTCGACGTCGGTGCGCTGGTAGCTGAACCCCATGGTCAGCAGGGTGTCTTCGCTCAGGTCGAATTCGCTGATGCCATACAGCAACTGGCTTTCCATCTTGTAGCGGTCGACCCAGGCGCCTTCGGTCTTGTAGTCGGCGACCAGGCGGCCACGCACGTTGCCGCTTTCAGTCAGCGGCCCGGAGACGTCAAAGCCGGTGCCATAGCGGTCCCAGGTGCCCGCCGAGCCGGTAACGCTGGCCTGGCCCTCGGCGGTCGGGCGCTTGCGGATCAGGTTGATGGTCGCCGACGGGTTACCCATGCCGCTGATCAGGCCGCTGGCGCCGCGCACGATCTCGATGCGGTCATACATCGCCATGCTCTGGGTGTAGTTGTCCATCCGCGTGACGGTAGGGACGCCGTCGATCTCGTAGTTCTGGATGACGAAGCCGCGCGAATAATAGCTGTCGGTCTCGGCACCCAGGCCATCGCGCACGACGATCACCCCGGGGGTGGCTTCCAGCGCGTCGCTGAGGTTGGTCAGACGCTGATCATCCAAGCGTTGGCGAGTCATCACGGTCAGTGACTGCGGGGTTTCCTGCGGGGTGAGGTTAAGCCGCGTCGAGCTACTGGAGGAGTAAGTGGTATAGAGCCCGGTGCCTTCAGTGGTCGACCCCGGTGCCTTGCCGGAAATGCTCAGGGCATCCAGTTGCAAAGCGCTGCCCAGTTCCATCGGCAGGTCGATGACGAAGCTGCTGGCGTTGGGTTGGCTCAAGCGCGCGCTGCTGCCAGCGGTCAGTGCCTGCAGCGCCTGGGTCGGGCTCATGCGGCCCTTTACCCCGGGCGACGAGCGTCCGTTGAGCTGATTGGCGTCGTAGATCACCTGCAGCCCGCTCTGGGCGCTGAACTGGTCCAGGGCATCGGCCAAGGGTTGCGCCGGGATGTTGAAATCCTGCGACTGGGCCTGGGCCTGGGCAGGCTCGGCGGCCTGTACCGGTAGGCTCAGGGTGACGCAAAACAGGCTGGCCGCAAGGATGGCGCGGGCCAGCGGTTGACGGCTGAATACGAAATCGCGTGGGTACTGCATGTGTCCTCCCCCAGAGAATACAAACGATAATGCTTCTTATGTGGAGGTGTGACGCAGCAGGAACGGCAATTACCGAAAACTAAAAAAATTAATTCACCGGCTCAGCGCACGATGATCCATTGGCCGGCCAGGTGGCTGACGCTCAGGTTCTGATTGCGCGCCAGGGCATCGATCGCACTGCCGGCCTGGTCGAGGTTGAAGCTACCGCTGACCGGGCGCCGGCCGACCTGTTCGTCGATGTACAGCAGGCGACTGCCCTGATACTCGGCAAGTTGTTCCAGCACCTTGCGCAAGGGTACCTCGCGTACCCGCAGCTGCCCGTCGCGCCAGGCCAGCAGGCGTTCGGCGTCGACCTTCTCGACCTGGTCCAGGCGGCTGCCGCTCAGGGTCACCCGTTCACCGGGGGCGAGCATGCGTTTGTCGCCGGCGCTGCTGACCTCGACCTTGCCCTTGAGCAGCACCACTTCATCGTGATCGCGACCGCGGCTGACAGAGAACCGCGTGCCCAGCACCTGCACCTGAGCATCATCGATATCGACCACGAAGGGCCGGCCATCGTGGGTCACTTCAATGAACATCTGCCCTTGCACCAGGCGCAGCTTGCGCACGGGGCCGCGCAGGTCGACATCGACGGCACTGGCGCTGTCGAGGGTCAGCCGCGAGCCATCGGCCAGCTGAATCTGCCGGCGTTCGCCAACGGCGGTGGCGACATCGCTGTTCAGGCGCTGCAGCAACGGCAGTTGCAGCATCACCAGGCCGCTGATCAGCAAGACGCTGGCGGCCACTGCCCAACCGCCCCAGGAGCGTGGTGCCGCGCGGCGTTCGATCTTGTGCAGGCGGCGTGCCGGCAGTTCCAGCTGTTGCCAGAACAGCTCGACTTCGGCAAAGGTGCGGGCGTTCTCCGGGTCCTGGCGCCACTGTTCGAAGGCCTGGCGCTGCTCGGCGCCGAGGTCGTCGGCGCGCAGCCGGGTAAACCAGTCCAGGGCTTGCTGGTCCCGGTCGCCAGGTTCGGTCGGATGGGAGGAATTTGGCGATGGGTTCATGGCAGGTCAGTCTTGTTTCGGTTATGCAGGGCAGCCGCGGCGCAATGGCTCAGGGCTTTGTTCAAATGACGCTCGACCGCACGCGGGTCGAGCCCCAGGCGTGCGCCGATGTCCTTGTAGCTTAATTGCTCGACCCGGGCGAGCAGAAACACCTCGCGGGTCGGCGAGGGCAGGCCGTCGATCAGGCGTTCAAGATGGTCAAGGGTGTTTCCGGCCACGGCACTGCGCTCGGGTGAGGTTTCGTTGAGCAGTTGCTCCAGCGCCTGCTCGTCATTGACCCCACGTACCTGGCTGCGCCGAGCATGGTCGATGCTCAGGTTGTTGGCGATGCGATACAAAAAGGCTCGCAGGTTGCCAACCTCGCCGCGCTCACTGTGCATCAGCCGGACAAAGGCATCTTGCAGAAGGTCGCGGGCGGTTTCCCGACAGCGCACGCGGCGGGTCAGAAAGGCCAGCAGTTCGCTGCGATGATGCTGATAGAGCAGCGACAGGCTGCGGTTGTCCTGGTCGTCGGACATGGCGTATGCGGGCCTCGGATAGGCAGGCAGTGGAGTCTGTGAAAACGCAGCCGATGCTAACGTTATTGAGAATTATTAACAAGTGCGTCGAAAGTACGTTGGTCGAAAAGAATAGTGCGCTTGCTAACGATTTCTGGATAATTGGATCCCGCCCACCGGATGGAAGCTTTTGTCATGGCTGTGAGCACTGCCTCGTCAACGTCACCCGCCAGCACCGCGACTGCCCAGAGCAGCCCGCTGGTGATGCGCATCATCGCCGCCTGTGCCCTGGCGCACTTGATCAACGATCTGATCCAGTCAGTACTGCCGTCGATCTACCCGCTGCTCAAGGCCAACTATGGTTTGACCTTTGCCCAGGTCGGGATGATCACCCTGACGTTCCAGATCACCGCCTCGTTGCTGCAGCCCTGGGTGGGTTTCTACACCGACCGCAAACCGATGCCGAACCTGTTGCCGCTGGGCACCCTGTGCACCCTGGTGGGCATTGTCATGCTCGCCTATGTCGGCAGTTTCCCGATGATTCTGCTGGCGGCGGCGCTGGTGGGTATTGGCTCGTCGACCTTCCACCCGGAAACCTCGCGTATCGCCCGGCTGGCCTCGGGTGGGCGTTTTGGCCTGGCGCAATCGACCTTCCAGGTCGGTGGCAACGCCGGCTCCGCCTTCGGCCCGTTGCTGGCGGCGGCGATCATCATTCCCTTCGGCCAGGGCAATGTGGTGTGGTTCGGCCTGTTCGCGGTCTGTGCCGTGCTGGTCACCTATGGCCTGAGCCGCTGGTACAAGGAACACCTGAACCTGTTCAAGGCCAAGCAGGGCCAGCGCGCTACCCACGGCCTTTCGCGCCAGCGGGTGATCGGCGCCCTGGTGGTGCTGGGGTTGCTGGTGTTCTCCAAGTACTTCTACATGTCCAGCTTCACCAGCTACTTCACGTTCTACCTGATCGAGAAGTTCGACCTCTCGGTGGCCAGCTCGCAGTTGCACCTGTTCCTGTTCCTCGGCGCGGTAGCGGCCGGGACCTTCTTCGGCGGGCCGATCGGTGACCGTATCGGGCGCAAGGCGGTGATCTGGTTCTCGATCCTCGGCGTGGCGCCCTTCACCCTGCTGCTGCCTTATGTCGACCTGTTCTGGACCAGCGTGCTCAGCGTCATCATCGGCTTCATCCTCGCCTCGGCGTTCTCGGCCATCGTCGTCTACGCGCAGGAGCTGGTGCCGGGCAATGTCGGCATGATCGCCGGGATCTTCTTCGGCCTGATGTTCGGCTTTGGCGGCATCGGTGCAGCCCTGCTGGGGTACCTGGCCGACTTCAAGGGCATCGAGTACGTCTACAGCCTGTGCTCGTACCTGCCGCTGTTCGGCCTGCTGGCAATCCTCCTGCCGTCCACCGGCAAGCGCTGAGGCCCCATCAGCGATGCCGGTGGGCGCAGCTCATCGGCTGCCCGGCCAGCTCGCCGATCAGTGCCGCCAGGCGTTCGGCTTCGGCGCGGTTCAGGCGGTCGCTGCGCAGTACTTGCTCGCCAACGCCGAAGCTGAAGTTCCAATCCAGGTCCATCAGGTAGTAGGCGGTACCCTCCTCAGGGCTGCGCCATGTCGTGTGTGGCGCTTCGATGGCGTCGCCCATGAACTGCATGAAGGTTTCTTCGGCCACCTGAGCTTGCTGGTACTGCGCGGGCAAGGTGAAGTTCTCGCCGGCGCAGACAAACGGCTGGCCGGGCTCGAATTCGAAGAGGCGCACGATCTGCGCGGGGTCCGCTTCGATCCCGAGACGCCGGAACAGCTCGGCACTCGGCCGGTACAGCGGGCTGCACCAGAGGCTGTCATCACTGTCGCCGGTTTCATCCAGGGCATCGGCCGCAGCGGGCTCGAGCCAGCCGCGCGCCAGCAGCTGTCGCTCCAGGGCTTTCCAGTCCGCTGCGGGCAGGTGGCGATAGCGGGGGAAAATGAACTGATGATGCTCGGACATGCGCTGATCCTCTTCCATGATGGCGCGAGAGTAGCACGGCGAGATTGACGTCTGGCCCGGGCTTCACCTAGAGTGCCGACCTTCCTTTTTGCCTGTAGTCGACCCATGAACCGCTTTTCCCGTCCTCGCGCAATCCAGCCGGCTGTTATCCAGGCCGTGGTGTGCGACTGGCCGTGTGACACGGTGCTCAAGCGTCGGCGCAGCGTGCTGTTCGCCTTTACCTTCTCGCCTCACCGTCACACCTCCTGACCTGGCGGCTGCATGCCCGGCATTTTGCCGTGGCTGGCGCGCCTGTATCCGAATCTTTTTTACGGTCATGTATGCGCCTGCGCAGGTGCGATGTCGTGCCTGCGCCGGTGAGTCTGGAGTTGTGATGAATACGCGTTTGTTGCTGGGCTTGTTGTTTGCTGTCTCGGTGGTCGGTTTCAGCCTCGGGGCGAGCTTGCCGCTGGTGTCGCTGCGCTTGCTCGACGGCGGTGCCAGTACCTTGCAGATTGGTGTTGTCTCGGCGATTCCGGCGGCAGGGATGATGCTTTCTGCGTTCATGGTCGATGCCTGTTGCCGGCACCTGACCCGGCGCACCATCTACCTGCTGTGCTTCGGCCTGTGCACCCTGAGCATCGGCCTGCTCGAATGGGCTTTTTCTTCGATCTACCTGCTTGGCATGTTGCGCCTGGGGCTGGGTATCGGCATGGGGATCGCGATCATCCTCGGTGAGTCGTGGGTCAACGAGCTGAGCCCGGAGCACAACCGTGGCAAGATCATGGCCCTGTACGCTACCGCATTCACCGGGTTCCAGATGCTCGGCCCGGCGATGCTGGCGTTGCTCGGGGCGCACAGTACCTGGGTGACGACGGTGGTGACTGCCTGCTACGGCCTGGCGCTGCTGTGCATTGTGCTGACGGTACCCAATGATCATGTCGAGCATGGCGAGGAGGGCGGCAAGAGCTTTTCCCTGGCAGGCTTTTTCCGCGTGGCGCCGGCCTTGTGCATGGGCGTGCTGTTCTTCTCGTTCTTCGACGCGGTGATTCTTTCGCTGCTGCCGGTGTATGCCACCAACCATGCCTACGCAGTGGGCGTCGCGGCGTTGATGGTGACGGTGATCCTTACCGGCGACATGCTCTTCCAGCTGCCGATCGGCTGGCTGGCCGACCGCTGCGAACGCACCACCGTGCACCTGGTATGTGGCGTGGTGGCGATGCTGATTGGCCTGGCGCTACCGTGGCTGATCGGCATGCAATGGTTGCTGTGGCCGGCATTGGTGGTGCTCGGCGCGGTGGCGGGCGGGGTCTATACCCTCGCGCTGGTGCTGATCGGCCAGCAGTTCAAGGGCCAGGACCTGGTCACCGCCAATGCCAGCGTCGGCTTGCTCTGGGGTGTCGGCAGCCTGCTCGGGCCATTGCTCAGCGGCGCGGCCATGGACGTTGCGCCCCATGGCCTGCCGATGGCGTTGACGGCCATGGCGGCGCTGTTCGTGGTGTTCGCTCGCAGTGCCCGGCGTCGTGCATTCCGGGCTCAGCGCGCCGATCAGGGCGCGGCGTAGAACTCGCGTGCCAGGTGCCTTTCAGAAACGCTCGGGAACCATGCGCGAGGTGTAGCGGGTGCTTTTGTAGCGCCCGATCTTGCCGCGCTTGGGCAACTCGATCTTCTGCTTTTGGGTGATGTCCTCGTAGGGCACCTGTTTGAGAAAGTGGCTGATAATGTTCAGGCGCACCCGCCGCTTGTCCTCGGAAACGGCCACATACCAGGGGGCCCAGGAGGTATCGGAGGCGGCGAACATGTCATCCCGCGCACGGGTGTAGTCGTCCCAGCGGGTGAAGGACTTGAGGTCCATCGGGGTCAGTTTCCAGATCTTGCGCCCGTCGGTGATGCGCTCTTTCAGGCGCCGTTCCTGCTCTTGGGGGCTTACTTCCAACCAGTACTTGATGAGAACGATACCGGAATCGACCAGCATCTTCTCGAACAATGGCACCACCGAAAGGAACTTGCTGGCCTGCTCCTCGGTACAGAATCCCATCACCCGCTCGACGCCGGCGCGGTTGTACCAACTGCGGTCGAAGATCACCACTTCCCCGGCCGAGGGCATGTGCTGTATGTAGCGCTGGGCGTACATCTGGCTTTTTTCCCGCTCGGTCGGCGCTGGCAGCGCCACCACACGAAACACCCGCGGGCTGACGCGTTCGCTGATGGCCTTGATGGTGCCGCCCTTGCCGGCACCGTCGCGACCTTCGAAGACGATGCAGACTTTCAGGCCCTTGGCCACCACCCACTGCTGCAATTTGACCAGCTCGACGTGCAGGGCCTTGAGCGCTTGCTCGTACTCCTTGCGCGGGAGGCGTTCGTTGTTGCTTTGCTGTTCCTTCTTCTTAGCCATGCGCCAATACCTGGTCTGTGGACGGGAGGCGTTTGAATGCGGCTTTGAGTATAGACCTGGGTATTGGCCAGCGTTTGTACGCAACGCAGGCAAAGAAAAACCCCTTGAAGCATAGCCTCAAGGGGTTTCGGGCTCATCCGGATCCGGCAGGACCCAGGAAGCGGATCAGACGTTGAAGCGGAAGTGCATCACATCACCGTCCTTGACGATGTAGTCCTTGCCTTCCAGACGCCATTTGCCGGCTTCCTTCGCGCCGCCTTCACCCTTGTACTGGATGAAGTCGTCATAGGCGACCACTTCGGCACGGATGAAGCCTTTCTCGAAGTCGGTGTGGATCACGCCGGCTGCTTGCGGGGCGGTGGCGCCGACGCGGACGGTCCAGGCGCGGACTTCCTGCACGCCGGCAGTGAAGTAGGTCTGCAGGTTGAGCAGCGAGTAACCGGCGCGGATCACGCGGTTCAGGCCTGGCTCTTCGAGGCCCAGGGCTTCGAGGAACATGTCCTTCTCTTCACCGTCGTCGAGCTCGGCGATTTCAGCTTCGATCTTGTTGCACACCGGCACCACGATCGCGCCTTCTTCTTCGGCGATCGCGCGGACCGCGTCCAGGTGCGGGTTGTTGTCGAAACCGTCTTCGGCAACGTTGGCGATGTACATCACCGGTTTGCTGGTCAGCAGGTGGAAGCCGCGGATCAGGGCCTTCTCGTCGTCCGCCATGTTCTTCATCAGGCTGCGCGCTGGCTTGCCTTCGGTGAAGTGCGGGATCAGTTTTTCGAGGATGGCTTTCTGTGCCAGGGCATCCTTGTCACCGCCCTTGGCGTTGCGCGCAACCTTCTGCAGTTGCTTCTCGCAGCTGTCGAGGTCGGCGAAGATCAGTTCCAGGTCGATGATCTCGATGTCGCGCTTGGGGTGGACGCTGTTGGAGACGTGAATCACGTTCTCGTCTTCGAAGCAGCGCACCACGTGGGCGATGGCGTCGGTCTCGCGGATGTTGGCGAGGAACTTGTTGCCCAGGCCTTCACCTTTCGAGGCACCGGCGACCAGGCCGGCGATGTCGACGAATTCCATGGTGGTCGGCAGCACGCGGTTCGGCTTGACGATGGCCGCCAGGGCGTCCAGGCGCGCATCAGGCATCGGCACGATGCCGCTGTTCGGCTCGATGGTGCAGAACGGGAAGTTCTCAGCGGCGATGCCGGATTTGGTCAAGGCGTTGAACAGGGTGGACTTGCCGACGTTGGGCAGGCCGACGATGCCGCAATTGAAACCCATGGTGAATCCCTCTTCGTGGAGTCAGGCCTTTTGGCTGTGCAGCTCTCTCATCGCACGCGTCCAGTCGCCGGCGAGGATGTCCGGCAGCACGCCGAGGGCAAAATCGATACTGGCATCCAGCTTCTCCTGCTCGGCGCGTGGCGCCTTGCCGAGGACGAAACCGGAGACCCTGCTGCTGTCACCCGGGTGGCCGATGCCAAGCCGCAGACGGTGAAAGTCATTCTGGTTGCCGAGCTGGGCGATGATGTCGCGCAGCCCGTTGTGCCCGCCATGGCCGCCGCCCTTCTTGAGCTTGGCGACGCCGGGAGGCAGGTCGAGTTCGTCGTGGGCCACCAGGATGGCATCTGGCGGGATGCGGAAAAAATTCGCCAGTGCAGCAACGGCTTGGCCGCTGCGGTTCATGTAGGTGGTCGGAATCAGAAGACGAACGTCGTTGCCCTGATGGCTGAATTTTGCCGTCAGGCCGAAATACTTGCGATCAGCCGTCAGGTTGACGCGCTGGGCGCTGGCAATGCGTTCTACGAAAAGAGCCCCTGCGTTATGCCGGGTCTGTTCGTATTCGGGGCCGGGGTTTCCCAGGCCGACGATCAGTTGGATGGCGGTCACGTCAGGGGCTCTTCCTTGGAGTTGTGGGTTACAGCGCTGGGCGCTGTAACCCGGTCAACACCGGCGTGCCGAGTAGATTACTCAGCAGCGCCTTCTGCAGCTTCAGGCGCAACACGCGGAGCGTGAACGTTGGCAACAGCCAGGTCGTTACCGTGAGCCAGAGCGACGAATTCAACGCCTTTCGGAGCTTTGAGGTCCGACAGGTGGATGATCGCGCCGACGGCGGCGTTGGCCAGGTCGACTTCGATGAACTCAGGCAGGTCTTTGGCTTCGCAGGAAACTTCGATCTCGTTGATAACGTGGGAGATCTCGCCGCCTTTCTTGACCGGAGCTTCTTCGTTGATGAAGTGCACAGGGACTTTGGCGGTCAGTTTCTGGCCAGCAACAACGCGGACGAAGTCGGCGTGCAGGATGAACTGCTTGGCTGGGTGACGCTGCATCGCTTTAACAACGACATTTTCTTTCTTGCCGTCGATGTTCAGTTCGATAACGTGGCTGTAAGCAGCTTCGTTTTCGAACAGTTTGGCGATTTCCTTGGCCACGATGGTCAGGGATTGCGCTTCTTTGTCACCACCGTAAACAACGGCAGGGATCTGGGCGGCGAGACGACGCAGGCGGCGGCTCGCACCTTTCCCCAGGTCGGTACGCGCTTGGGCGTTCAGAGTGAAATCAGTCATTTTGTATCTCCAAAATAGCCATCTCCCGCAGGCGTTTGCGACCAGCGCCAAACGGGGTGGGCAAAAAAGCCCCGCCCCAACAACCAGTGTTGGGGCGGGGCGCTTTTCGTCAACGAGAGGTTCGCGAGGGTAAAACCCTCAGCGGAACATCGCGCTGATCGATTCTTCATTGCTGATGCGGCGAACCGCTTCGGCAACAACCGGTGCGATATCCAGTTGACGGATACGGTCACAGGCTTGTGCTGCAGCGGACAGCGGGATGGTGTTGGTCACCACCAGTGCGTCCAGCACGGAGTTCTCGATATTCTCGATCGCCCGACCCGACAGGACAGGGTGCGTGCAGTAGGCGTAAACCTTGGCAGCGCCGTGTTCTTTCAGGGCCTTGGCCGCGTGGCACAGGGTGCCGGCGGTGTCGACCATGTCGTCGACGAGAATACAGGTACGTCCTTCGACGTCGCCGATGATATGCATCACTTCGGAGTGATTGGCCTTTTCACGGCGTTTGTCGATGATACCCAGATCAACGCCCAGGGACTTGGCAACAGCACGTGCACGCACGACGCCGCCGATGTCCGGGGACACGATCATGAGGTTTTCGAAACGCTGGTCTTCGATGTCATCCACCAGAACGGGGGAGCCGTAGATGTTATCTACCGGAATATCGAAGAAACCCTGGATCTGGTCAGCGTGCAGGTCGACGGTGAGAACACGGTCGATACCTACGACGGTGAGCATGTCAGCGACGACTTTGGCGCTGATAGCTACACGCGCCGAACGCGGACGGCGATCCTGGCGGGCATATCCGAAGTAAGGAATCACGGCAGTGATTCGGGAAGCTGAGGAGCGGCGGAAGGCATCGGCCATCACTACCAGTTCCATCAGGTTATCGTTGGTTGGCGCGCAAGTCGGCTGAATGATGAAAACGTCCTTACCACGAACATTTTCATTAATCTCAGTGCTGATTTCGCCGTCGGAGAATTTCCCGACAGAAACATCACCCAGTGGGATATGCAGCTGACGTACGACACGCCGAGCCAGATCGGGGTTAGCGTTCCCCGTAAAGACCATCATCTTGGACACGCGCAGTACCTGAAGGCTGAGGGTATACCTGGATGAGTATAAGGAAAATGGCAGGGGCGGCTGGATTCGAACCAACGCATGGCAGGATCAAAACCTGCTGCCTTACCGCTTGGCGACGCCCCTGTATCTGTTGCTGCGAGCACCCGGTGCTCGATTCCTAGAGCAGACTCTGCAGCGTGCGATGCAACATCGAAATGTTACTTCCCTTAGCTACAAACCCTGTTTGGGTCTCTGCAAGAAGGGCCAAAACTTTATCAGCTTCAGCTTTGTTTGGGAAGGCCCCAAACACACAACTTCCAGTTCCGGTAAGCCGAGCATCAGTGAATTCGTTTAACAAATTCAACGATTTGCGTACCTCTGGGTAACGCTGCTCTACCACCGGTTGGCAGTCATTTCGACTGTTTCCCTTGGGAACGGGGCGCATCTTAAGGGGCAAGGAATCACGTGTCAACAGCGGATCTGAAAAAATTTCTGCTGTGCTAACAAATACTTGCGGGACCAGCACGACGTACCAGGGCTCTTCGGGGTCGACCGGGGTCAGCTTCTCGCCCACGCCCTCGGCGAACGCCGCATGGCCACGGACAAAAACCGGTACGTCAGCACCCAGGGTCAGGCCCAGCTCGGCCAGTTGGTCTTCGCTCAAGCCCAGTTGCCACAAATGGTTGAGGCCGAGCAGGGTGGTGGCGGCGTCGGAGCTGCCGCCGCCAATGCCGCCGCCCATGGGCAGGATTTTCTTCAGCCAGATATCCACGCCCTGGCTGCAACCGGTCAGGGCCTTGAGCTTGCGCGCAGCCTTGACGATCAGGTTGCTGTCATGGGGAACATTGTCGATCTCGGTGTGCAGGCGAATTTCACCGTCTTCGCGCAGGGCAAAGGAAAGCTCGTCGGCATGGTCGAGAAACTGGAACAGGGTTTCCAGCTCATGGTAACCGTCGGGGCGGCGGCCAAGAATGTGCAGCATCAGGTTGAGCTTGGCCGGTGCCGGCAGGGTCAGGGTTGCAGTGTTCATAGATCAGTGGCCCAGTTGCCGTGGTTGCCAGTCCTTGACCACCAGGGTCACGTCGAGGTTTTGCCCGTGCAGCTTGATGCGCTCGGGCAGCCAGTAGCCGTTCTGTTCGGCGTAGCTCAGGTACTGCACGTCCCAGCCGTCCTGCTTGAGGCTGGCCAGGCGGCTGTCGCCGTCGAGGGTCAGCTGGCTCTTGCTGTCGGGGGCGGGCAGGCCGCGAATCCACCAGACCAGGTGCGAAATCGGCAGCTCCCAGCCCAGTTGTTCTTCGAGCAGGGCTTCCGGGCTTTGCGCCTCGAAGCGGCCCTGGTTGGCGACTTCGAGGGTGACGCCGCCGGGGCGCCCGGTCAGGCGTGCCGCGCCGCGGCCCAGCGGTCCGGACAGGCGGATGTCGTAGTAATCCTGGCGTTGCAGCCAGAACAGCGTGCCGCTGCCGGAGTCTTTCGGCGCGCGGATACCGACCTTGCCGTTGATCTGCCAGCCATCGAGGGTGCTCAGCTGTTGCTTGTGCTCGCGCCACAGCTGTGGGCTGCCCTCGCCCCGCAGGGCCTCGCGGGAGCCGAAGCCGGCACAGCCGGCAAGCAGGGCGATCAGGCAAAAGGTGATGCAGTGGCGCAAAAACATAGGCTTATAGAGTCTCGGATCCGGTCAGGCGCAGGACGGTCTTGCGCAGGATGGGGCTGTCGGGCTGGGCTTCGAAGGCCTTGGCCCAGACCTGGCGGGCTTCGCGGCGCTTGCCGTTGGCCCAGAGTACTTCACCCAGGTGAGCGGCGACCTCGTGGTCGGGGAAACGCTCAAGGGCCTGGCGCAACAGGCGCTCGGCTTCGTCAAGGTTGCCCATGCGGTAGTTGACCCAGCCGAGGCTGTCGAGCACCGCCGGATCGTCCGGGGTGATCTGGTGAGCCTTGTCGATCAGCGCCTTGGCTTCGGCGTAACGGCTGGTGCGGTCTGCCAGGGTGTAGCCAAGGGCGTTGAGGGCCATGGCATTTTCCGGCTCGCGGCTGATGATGCTGCGCAGATCCTTTTCCATCTGGGTCAGGTCGTTGCGTTTTTCCGCCAGCATGGCCCGGGTGTAGAGCAGGTTGAGGTCGTCCGGGTACTGCTTGATCGCCTGCTGCAGAACCTGCCCGGCCTGGGCGTCCTTGTCGTTGTTGCCCAAGGCTTCGGCTTCGATCAGGTACAGCTGGATGGCGTAGTCGGGCTGGGCGTCGCGGGCTGCGGCCAGGCGCCGCGAGGCCTCGGCGCTGCGGCCGTTGGCGATGAGGATATCGGCCTGGCGCAGTTGCGCCGGCAGATAGTCGTTGCCGGGGCCGACCAGGGCGTATTCGTTCAGGGCGCTTTCGGGGTCGTTGCGCTCTTCATGAATGCGGCCCAGGTTCAGGTGTGCCGAATCGACATGGCTGTCGCGGGCGATCAGCTCTTCGAGGTAGCCGGCGCCTTCGTCCCAGTCCTTGGTTTCCAGGCTGACCAGGGCCAGCGAGTAACGCAGTTCGTCGTCATCCGGGTACTGCTGGACCAGGCTGACGAATTCGGCTTTGGCGTCAGCCAGGCGATCCTGTTCGACCAGCATGCGCGCATAGGTCAGGCGCAGGCGTTTGTCGTCCGGGTACTGGCGAATGGTTTTTTGCAGCAGCGGCAGGGCTTCCTTGCCGCGCTCCAGGCCTTGCAACAGGCGGGCGCGCAGCAGTACCGGGGCAATCTCGCCAGCCTCGGGCGGGTGTTCTTCGAGCAGGTCGAGGGCGGCCTGGGCCTTGCCATCCTGTTGCAGCAGCAGGGCCTTGCCGAACACCAGCTGACCGTTGTCGGGGTATTTCACCAGCAGGCGATCGAAACTGTTTTGCAGGCCGGCTCGGGTGTCCGGGTCGGTTTCGAGCGCTGACAGCGCGAGGAAATCAAAGTGCGTGTCGCCCTGGCCCTGCAGGACCTTTTCCATGTAGACCATGGACTCGTCATAGCGGCCGCCGCGGGCCAGCTGGATAGCAGCGGCGCGCTGGGCGTCGAGGTTGTTCGGGTCGTTCTTGGCCCAGATCAGCGAGGTGTCCAGGGCGGCCTGGTCGGCGCCCAGGTACTCGGCGATGCGGTAGGCGCGCTCGGAAATGCCCGGATCCTGGGTCTTGATCGCCTGGCTGACATAGTTGTCCAGGGCGATGTCGAAACGGTCGCGCTGGCCGGCAAGTTCGGCAGTCAACAGGCTGTACACGGTGTCCTGGCTGAACGATCCGTAGACGGTGGGCTTGGCCGGTTGCACCGGAGCGGCATCTGCAGGCGCCTTGGCATCCGGTGAACTCGGAGCCAGGGTCTGGCAGCCCTGGAGCAAGGCAAGGGCAAGGAGCAACGCGTAGGATCTATTCATAATCGGGATTTGGGCGGCTTACCAGCGGTCGGATCATCATGACACAAGCGCCGGGGCAAACCCATAAGCGAAGGTCTCGGTAGGGGTAGACTATAGAGACAATAGCGAGCGGTGGTTGTTCTACGCCCTGCGAAGTAGGACAATTATCGGCTTCTCGTCACAATCAGCGACCTTGCATGGCCTTTCTTGCCCTCGGTATCAACCATAAGACTGCCTCGGTAGACGTACGCGAGCGCGTGGCGTTTACCCCTGAGCAGTTGGTGGACGCCTTGCAGCAGCTCTGCCGACTGACCGCCAGCCGCGAAGCCGCGATCCTTTCGACCTGCAACCGCAGCGAGCTTTATATAGAGCAGGACCACCTGGGCGCAGAGAGTATCCTGCGCTGGCTGGCCGAATATCATCAACTGAGCCTGGATGAACTGCGCGCCAGCGCCTACATCCATGAAGATCACGATGCCGTGCGGCACATGATGCGGGTGGCCTCCGGGCTTGACTCGCTGGTGCTCGGCGAGCCGCAGATCCTCGGGCAGATGAAGTCGGCCTATGCCGTGGCCCGCGAAGCCGGGACCATCGGCCCATTGCTCGGGCGGCTTTTCCAGGCCACCTTCAGTGCCGCCAAGCAGGTACGCACCGACACCGCCATCGGCGAAAACCCGGTGTCGGTAGCCTTTGCCGCGGTGAGCCTGGCCAAGCAGATCTTCAGTGACCTGGGTCGTAGCCAGGCGCTGCTGATCGGCGCCGGTGAAACCATTACCCTGGTCGCCCGCCACCTGCACGAGCAGGGGGTGCGCCGCATCGTCGTGGCCAACCGCACCCTGGAGCGGGCCAGCACACTGGCCGAACAATTCGGTGCGCATGCGGTACTGCTGGCCGACATTCCCCAGGAGCTGGTCAACAGCGATATCGTCATCAGCTCCACCGCCAGCCAGTTGCCGATCCTCGGCAAGGGCGCGGTGGAAAGCGCGCTGAAGCAGCGCCGGCACAAGCCGATCTTCATGGTCGACATTGCCGTGCCGCGGGATATCGAGCCGCAGGTTGGCGAGCTGGACGACGTCTACCTGTATACCGTCGACGACCTGCATGAAGTGGTCGCCGAGAACCTCAAGAGCCGCCAGGGCGCTGCCCAGGCCGCCGAAGAGCTGGTTTCGGTGGGCGCCGAAGATTTCATGCTGCGCCTGCGCGAGCTGGCTGCGGTGGATGTACTCAAGGCTTATCGTCAGCAGAGCGAACGCCTGCGCGACGAAGAGCTGCAAAAGGCCCAGCGCCTGCTGGCCAACGGTACCAGCGCCGACGAAGTGCTGGTGCAACTGGCCCGTGGCCTGACCAACAAATTGCTGCATGCGCCCAGCGTGCAGCTGAAAAAGCTCTCTGCCGAAGGCCGCCTCGATGCGCTGGCCATGGCCCAGGAACTCTTTGCCCTCTCCGAGGGTTCGACGGATAAAACCCCGCAATGAAAGCGTCGCTGCTGAATAAACTGGACACGCTCCAGGACCGTTTCGAGGAACTGACCGCCCTGCTGGGCGATGCCGAGGTCATTTCCGACCAGACTCGCTTTCGCGCCTATTCCCGTGAATATGCTGAAGTCGAGCCGGTAGCCGTTGCCTACGCCCAGTGGCGCAAGGTCCAGGATGACCTGGCCGGCGCCCAGGCGCTGCTCAAGGACAGCGACCCCGACCTGCGCGAAATGGCCGTTGAGGAAGTGCGCGAAGCCAAGGAGCAACTGGCGCTGCTGGAAAACCAGCTGCAGCGCATGTTGCTGCCCAAGGACCCCAACGACGGGCGCAACGTGTTTCTGGAGATCCGCGCCGGGACCGGCGGTGACGAAGCGGCGATCTTTTCCGGCGACCTGTTCCGCATGTATTCGCGCTACGCCGAAAAGCGTGGCTGGCGCCTGGAGATTCTCTCGGAGAACGAAGGCGAGCATGGCGGTTACAAGGAAATCATCGCCCGGGTCGAAGGCGACAGCGTCTACGGCAAGCTGAAGTTCGAGTCCGGTGCTCATCGAGTTCAGCGCGTACCGGAAACCGAATCCCAGGGCCGTATCCACACTTCGGCCTGCACCGTGGCGGTGCTGCCCGAGCCTGACGAGCAGGTAGCGATCGAGATCAACCCGGCGGACTTGCGTGTCGACACCTACCGCGCCTCCGGTGCCGGTGGTCAGCACATCAACAAGACCGACTCGGCGATCCGTATCACCCACTTGCCCACCGGCATCGTCGTCGAGTGCCAGGAAGAACGCTCCCAGCACAAGAACCGTGCCCGGGCGATGTCCTGGCTGTCGGCCAAGCTCAACGACATCCAGACCAGCGCGGCGCAGAATGCCATGGCCAGCGAGCGCAAGCTGCTGGTCGGCTCGGGTGACCGTTCCGAACGAATTCGTACCTACAACTATCCACAGGGGCGGGTGACCGATCACCGCATCAACCTGACCCTGTATTCCCTGGATGACGTTCTGGCCGGTGGGGTCGACGCGGTTATCGAGCCGTTGCTGGCCGAATACCAGGCTGACCAACTGGCTGCACTGGGTGAGTAAATGACGATTATTGCCAGCTTGCTCCGCGGTGCGGAGCTGCCGGATTCGCCGACGGCGCGTCTGGATATCGAACTGCTGTTGGCTGCGGCCATCGGCAAGTCGCGCAGCTACCTGCACACCTGGCCGGAGCGGATTGTCAGCAGCGAAGCGGCACTGACCTTTGCCGACTACCTGCAACGTCGGCGTGCCGGCGAGCCGGTGGCCTACATCCTCGGTCAGCAGGGGTTCTGGAACCTCGACCTGGAGGTGGCCCCGCATACCCTGATCCCACGGCCGGAAACCGAACTGCTGGTTGAAACCGCCCTGCAGTTGTTGCCGGCAAGCGCCGTCAAACTGCTCGATCTTGGCACCGGCACCGGCGCCATTGCTCTGGCCCTGGCCAGCGAACGTCCGCTGTGGCAGGTCACCGCCGTTGACCGCGTCCTCGAAGCCGTGGCCCTGGCCGAGCGCAACCGCCAGCGCTTGCAGTTGAACAACGTGACGGTGCGGAGCAGTCACTGGTTCGATGCCCTGGCAGGCGAGTGCTACGACCTGATCATCAGCAACCCGCCGTACATTGCCGCCGCCGACCCGCACCTGGTGGCCGGCGACGTGCGCTTTGAGCCAAGCAGCGCGCTGGTCTCCGGCGAAGACGGCCTGGATGACCTGCGCAGCATCATCAGCCAGGCGCCGGAGCACCTGCTGCCCGGTGGCTGGTTGCTGCTCGAGCACGGTTACGACCAGGCCGCCGCGGTGCGCGAGCTGCTGGCCAAACATGACTTCGAACAGATTGAAAGCCGCCTGGACCTCAACGCCCACGAGCGCATCACCCTGGGGCGGCTGTCGTGCTGACCGATCAGGAACTGTTGCGCTACAGCCGGCAGATCCTCCTGGCGCAGGTAGATATCGACGGTCAGCTGCGGCTGAAAAACAGTCGGGTGCTGATCGTCGGCCTCGGCGGCCTCGGTTCGCCCGTGGCGCTGTACCTGGCGGCGGCTGGCGTTGGCGAGTTGCACCTGGCTGACTTCGACACGGTGGACGTCACGAACCTGCAGCGCCAGGTACTGCATGACACCGCTTCGGTGGGCCTGAGCAAGGTCGACTCGGCGCTTGCACGCCTCACTGCAATAAACCCTGAAATCACCTTGCAGGCTCATCGCAGTGCCCTGGACGAAGACTCCCTGGCCGAGGCAGTCAAGGTCGTGGACCTGGTGCTGGATTGCTCGGACAACTTCGCCACCCGCGAAGCGGTCAACGCCGCCTGTGTAGCCCAGGGCAAGCCGCTGGTCAGCGGCGCGGCAATTCGTCTGGAAGGGCAGTTGTCGGTGTTCGACCCGCGCCGCCCGGAAAGCCCCTGCTACCACTGCCTGTACGGGCATGGCAGCGAAGCCGAGCTGACCTGCAGCGAAGCCGGTGTGCTTGGCCCGCTGGTCGGCCTGGTCGGCAGCCTGCAAGCACTCGAGGCCTTGAAGCTGCTGGCCGGTTTCGGTGAGCCGCTGGTGGGGCGCCTGTTGTTGATCGATGCCTTCGGTAGCCGATTCCGTGAGCTGCGGGTCAAGCGTGACCCAGGCTGCAGTGTCTGTGGCGAGCATCATGACTGAAGCTGCGGCGGCGCCGGTCGGCGTTTTCGATTCCGGGGTCGGCGGCCTGTCGGTACTGGCCGAGATCCAGCGCCTGCTGCCTAATGAGTCGCTGCTGTATGTCGGCGACTGCGGGTACATTCCCTATGGCGAGAAGTCGCCGGAATTCATCCGCCAGCGTTGCCGTGTGGTTGCCGAGTTCTTCCGTGCACAGGGCGCCAAGGCCATGGTCCTGGCCTGTAATACCGCGACAGTGGCGGCGGTGGCAGATTTGCGCGAACAGTTTTCACACTGGCCGATAGTGGGTATGGAGCCGGCGGTAAAACCCGCCGCTGCCGCGACCCGCAGCGGTGTCGTTGGCGTGCTGGCCACCACCGGCACCCTGCAAAGCGCCAAATTCGTCGCCTTGCTTGATCGCTTTGCCAACGACGTTCGCGTCGTCACCCAGCCTTGCCCGGGGCTGGTGGAGTGCATCGAGGCTGGCGACTTGAACAGCCCGGTGGTGCGCGAGCTGCTGCAAGGCTATGTGAAACCCTTGCTCGATGCCGGCTGCGACACCCTGATCCTGGGCTGCACCCATTACCCCTTCCTCAAGCCTTTGCTGGCGCAAATGCTCCCGGCCTCGGTGGCGATCATTGATACCGGCGCCGCGGTTGCCCGGCAATTACAGCGCCTTCTGGGTGAGCGCGAGCTGCTGGCCACGGGACCTGCTCGGGATGCGCAATTCTGGACCAGCGCCAGCCCCGAACATATGAGAAAGATCCTTCCAATGTTGTGGAATAAATCTGACAGTGTGCGAAGCTTTGCAATGTAAAAAAAGTGTGAAAAGCACTCAACATTGACTGAACTAACGCAACGTTGCCGATTTCTATTTATTGTCTGGTGAGACAAGAAAACCAACAACAGCATTAGGAAATAGGACGTTTCTCATGAAGAAACTGCTTTGCTTGGCTGCTCTTGCAGCCGTTACCCTGGGGCAATCTTTCACAACTCAAGCAGCGGACGTTTCGTTCTCGATCGGGCAGACCGGCGACTCGACCATGACCTATCGGCTGGGCCTGCAATCGAACTGGGATGCCAGCTGGTGGCAAACCAGCGTAGGCCGTATTACCGGCTATTGGGATGGTGCCTACACCTACTGGGATGGCGACGAGACGGCAAGTAACCACAGCCTGTCGTTTGCGCCGGTGTTTGTTTATGAGTTCGCCGGTGAGTCAGTCAAGCCCTACATCGAAGCCGGTATTGGTGTCGCCGCATTCTCCAGTACCGAAGTTGAGAGCAACAAACTTGGCTCCTCCTTCCAGTTCGAAGACCGTATCGGCTTCGGCCTGCGCTTTGCCGGTGGCCACGAAGTTGGTGTGCGCGCCATTCACTACTCCAACGCCGGGCTGCAAACGCCCAACGATGGTGTAGAAAGTTACGCATTGCACTACCGTATGCCGCTCTGACTTCAAGTGCTGCCCTGTGGTTTACACAGGGCTTGAAGGTCGCTCGGGCAATGGCCAGAGGCTGTTGAGGTTGAGGGCTTCGAGCAGTAATTCCGGGGCTCGTTCGGGGAGCCGCTGGACGATCACATCGGCGGCGCTTTCCGGGGTCCACTGTTCGGGCATGACCTGAACTCCGACCAGCGGCACTTTCAAGGCCTGGGGCGCGACAAGGGTCAGGTCGATGCCTTTACTCTGCAGATTCTGCCGCTCGGCACGAAACACTTCTGCCAGGTTGTTGCTCGGTGTTGCCGGCTGGCTTGGCTCGTAGAGTTGCAGTGCGGAATAGCGGCTGAGCACCGCCAGGACTTGTGGTGCCTGGCCTTTTTCCAGTAGCGGCACTGCAACGTTCAGGCAGTGGACCGAGGCGCTCAGGTTGCTGCTGGCGATGGCTTCGAAAATTGCCGTCGGCGAGAGGCTGGCGTCCAGGTAATCGCAGGTGCCGGCATTCACCAGCAGGCAATCGAGGGCGCCCCAGTGTGCCTGGAGTTGCTGGCCGGCCTGCGCCGCTTGCACACCATCATCCAGACTGCCGTCGAGCAACAACAGCTGCTCGGGGTTGAGCTGCGACAGGCCCGTCAGTTCAGGCGATGCCCGGCCGCTGGCCGCGACCTTCCAGCCCTGCTCAAGCAGCTGTTGCACCAATGCCAGGCCCAGGCCGCTGCTGGCGCCGGTGACCCACACTTTACGCGCGATGGGTTCGCTCACGTTACTGCCCTCTCTTCCTGCCGCGTGGGTAAATTCTTGAATGCATTCAACGCACGTTGGCGACTGCTACTGAGGTCCACAATAGGCTGTGGATAAAGGTTAGAAGCAAAAAGATCGTCAGTAATCACTGGATGGTGGATATTTTTTTCAGCTACATCCACCAATTCCGGTAGCCATTGCCGAATGAAGCTACCACCTGCATCGAAGCGTTGCGACTGGCTGAGCGGATTGAAGATACGAAAGTACGGCGCGGCATCGGTACCGGTCGAGGCGCTCCACTGCCAGCCGCCGTTGTTGGCGGCCAGGTCTCCGTCAATCAGGTGGCGCATGAAAAAGCGTTCGCCTTCGCGCCAGTCGATCAACAGGTTCTTGGTCAGGAACATGGCGACGATCATGCGCAGGCGGTTGTGCATCCAGCCGGTGGCGTGCAATTGGCGCATGGCGGCATCGATGATCGGGATACCGGTCTGCCCTTGTTGCCAGGCCTTGAGTTCATCCGGCGCGTAGCGCCAGGGCAGGGCCTCGGTTTCCGGGCGGAAGGCGCGGTGCATCGAGACCCGCGGGTAGCCAACCAGAATATGCTTGTAGAACTCCCTCCAGAGCAGTTCGTTGATCCAGGTCACCAGGCCCCGGTTGCCACTGTCGAACTCGCCAAAGTTGTGGCTTAGCGCGGCGTGCAGGCACTGGCGCGGCGAGATCACCCCGGCAGCCAGATAGGCCGACAATTGGCTGGTGCCGGCGACCGCGGGAAAGTCGCGCTGCTCCTGGTAATCCTCGGCGCGTTCGTCGATGAAGCGTTGCAGGCGTCGCTGCGCTTCATCCTCACCGGCTGGCCAGAGGTCGCGCAAGGATTGTGGGGGCGGCTGGAAACCGGCGACTTCACTGGGCACCGGGTCGCTGGCGACAGCTGTCGGCGCTTGCGCCTTCAGCTCGTTGACCAGGCGCGGCAAGCCCAGGTGCAGGCGCTCGTAACAGACCTTGCGGAACTGGCTGAAGACCTGGAAGTAGCCGCCGCTGCGGGTAAGGATGCTGCCGGGCTTGAACAGCAGTTGGTCGAGATAGCCGTGTACGGCAATGCCTTGCTGGCCGAGGGCGGCTTGTACCGCCTGGTCGCGGACGCTTTCATTGACGCCATATTCCGCGTTGAAATGCACAGCCTGTACCTGGTGTTCACGGCACAGTCGTAGCAAGGCTTGCGGTGCCTGTTGCCAGGTGTCGGCGTGACGGATCAGCAGGGGAATGTTCAACTGCGCCAGCGCTGCGCGCAGGCTTTGCAGGTTGCGCAACCAGAAGTCGACCTTGCACGGCGCATCGTCATGGTCCAGCCATTGCCCGGGGCTGAGCAGCCATACCGCGAGGGTCGGGCCGTGTTCGCAGGCCGCTGTCAGCGCGGTGTTGTCGAGTACGCGCAGGTCGCTGCGCAGCCAGATCAGTTGCATGGTGTTCCTTTGCCATTGGCGGTGGTGTTCATGGCGCGCGTCCACTGAGTCGTTGCAGGCAGTGCAGCGCTGCCTGGGGAGAGTCGAGGGCAAACAGCGTCTCGTCCGTCCAGGCCTGCAGGGCATGCTTATGAATGCTGACTGCGCGGCCACATAGGAGTTTCGGAATTTCGACGTTGGCCAGGTTTCGTTGCAATCGGGATATGTCGACCGACTTGTCGACGCTCAGCAGCAACGCCCAGGGCTGCAGATGGCCTACAGCCAGGCTCAGCTCGTTGCCGGGCGGCGGCCAGTCGAAGACCTGCACCGGAAACCCGGCATTGCTCGCCAGCCAGGCGCTCAGCCAGAGCCGTGGGTCGAAGGCCAGGTCCGAGCCGTTGACCAGCAGCAACGGGGCTCCGCCGAGCTGATGGTTGTTGTGGTAGATCCGCGTGCCCAGTTTGCTGCGCAGCCAGGAATGAAAGAACACTTGCTCAAGCCCTGCGGCAAACTGGCCCTGCCAGCGCAGTTCCAGATCGGCAAGCAGCGGCATCAACAGGTGTTCGCAGAGCGTTGCCGCCGGGTACAGGGCCATGGCCTGGTTCAGGTGTTGCTCAAGGCGGCGCTCGGCGAGGGCGGCAATGGCCTCTTTCAGTTGCTCGCGCAGGCCTTGCCAGTCGCTGCCGGCAGGCGATTGCGCTGCACTGGGGGTGGCTTCCAGCAAGGATCTGACCTGGCTGACCGCGGCACCGCGGTTGAGCCAGGTGAGAATCTGCTGGATGCGCTGGACGTTTTCCTGGCTGTAGAGGCGATGCCCCTTGCCGGTGCGTTGCGGCACGATCAGGCCATAACGGCGTTCCCAGGCGCGCAGGGTGACCGGGTTGACGCCGGTCAGGCGCGTCACCTCGCGGATCGGCAGCAGCGCATCAGATGGCATTGCGCAGGCTCAGGTTTTCCGGGTGCGGTTGCAGGTATACCTGCTGCGCCAGGTAGGGGTCGGGGTGGTTGCGCAAGTGATGCTTGAGCAGCGTCAGAGGCACCACCAGCGGTACTACGCCGGCATGGTACTGGGCGATCAGTTGCTGGATTTCCTGCTTGTCGTCGCGGCTCAGGGCATCGCGCAGGTAACCGCTCAGGTGCAGCAGCACATTGCTGTGGGTGCCGCGGCTGGCGCAGCGGCGCAGGGCCTGCATCAGCTGGCTGAAATAGTGCGGGGCAAGCACTTCGGGGTCATCGTCACGGGTCATGCTGCCCAGCAGTTTGCCCAGCGTCTTGTACCGTTGAGGGTTGTGGGCCATCAGCTGGTACTTGTAGCGGGCATGAAAAGCGATCAGGGCGCCACGGCTGACGCCATCGGTGAGCAGTTGCTGCCAGTCGGCGTAGGCGTACACGCGGGTGATGAAGTTCTCCCGCAGTACCGGATCGCACAACCTGCCGTCTTCCTCCACCGGCAGGTCAGGATGCTGTTCGCAGAACGCGGCGGCGAACAGCCCGCGGCCGCCTTCCGCTGCCGGGTAGCCATTGGCCTGATAGACCTTGACCCGTTCCAGGCCGCAGGACGGTGATTTGTGCATGAAGATGTAGCCGCAGATGTCGCCAAGATCCTTGGCCATCTGTTGACCATAGGCGCGCAACGGACCGGACAGATCCAGGCCCGGGTCGCGACTGCACACCGCCTGCGGGTCGGCTGGATCGCCGATCAGACGGATAGGTGCGCGAGGCACGCCCAAGCCAATGGCGACTTCCGGGCACACCGGGACGAACTCGAAGTGTTCGCTGAGCACCTCGTTGCACAGTCGCGAAGCCTTGTGACCACCGTTGAAGCGCACCTCCTGACCGATCAGGCAGGCACTGACAGCGATGCGGGGTTTGCGTGGCAGGTCATGAGCGTCCATGAACAGATCCTGAAAAATATTGTACAAAAATAAAAAGCTGTACAGATAAATCTCATCATAGAGATAAACCTGTGCAAGTCAAATTACTTGTACAACCTTTGTGCAGGATGTCGAAACACGCGCAGCGGGGCTGAACAGAAGCAGCCCCGATAAGCTATTCCAGGTGTTCCAGCAAACGCCGGGCCGCTTCCTGGCCGCTCAACCAGGCACCCTCGACGCGGCCAGACAGACACCAGTCGCCGCAGGCATACAAGCCCAGGTCGGCATCCGCCAGGGCACCCCATTCGTGGTTGCTGGCCGGCCGGGCATAAAGCCAGCGATGGGCGAGGGAGAAATTCGGAGCCGGGACCACGCAGCCGACCAGCTCGGCGAAGTCGCCCCACAGCTGCTCGATGACGGCCTCCTTGGCCAGGTCGATATGGTGTTTGCTCCAGCTTGCGGTGGCATGCAGTACCCAGGTGTCCATATGTTCATCGCGCCCGGGTTTGCTGCGGTTGCGCGCCAGCCAGTCGAGGGCGCTGTCTTGTACGAAGCAGCCCTGCATCGGGGTGTCGAGCGGTGTGTCGAAGGCCAGGGCAATGGCCCAGGTCGGGTCCATCTGCACGCCGGCCGCAGTGGCGGCGAGCTTGGGGGCGGCGCTCAGCAGCTGGGTAGCCTGGGGTGCCGGCACGGCGACCACCACCCGGCTGAACGGACCGTGGCTGCAGCCGTCTGTGTCCTGCAGGTGCCAGTACTTCTGGCCGCGATAGACCTCGGCAATACGGCAACGGAAGTTCACCGTGACATCCTTGAGCAGGCCGCGGGTGATGGCGCTCATGCGCGGTACGCCGACCCAGCGCGTCTGTTCATCGGGGGAGGGGCTCAGTACACCATCCTGGTAGTGATACAGCTGCGGCTTCCATTCTGCCGCCCAGCCGGCGGCCACCCATTGTTGCAACTGGTCGACAAAACGCCGGTCACGGGCAGTGAAATACTGGGCGCCAAGGTCGAGGGCGCCGGCATCGCTGCGCTTGCTGGCCATGCGTCCCCCGCTGCCGTGGCCCTTGTCGAACAAATGAACGGTCTGCCCGGCTTTCTGCAATGCCTGGGCCGCGGAAAGGCCGGCAATACCGGCCCCGATGATGGCAATAGGTACAGTCATGATGGCCTCTTCGAACCTTATGGTTGCAGACTACGCTGCCCGGTAAACCTGTACAATGCATGAATCCTGTATAAGATGATTCCGCTCGTTACCACAGGTTGGCCTATGTTTATCCGAGAGCGATCGGTCAAAAAAGTGCCTTGTTGTTAAAAATAGACCACTGGCGCGCCATGTGAGGACACAGCCATGCATATATTGCTGACCGGCGGTACCGGGTTGATCGGCCAACACCTGTGCCAGCACTGGCTGGCCCAGGGGCATCGGCTGACGGTCTGGAGTCGTCGCCCTGAACAGGTGGGCAGGTTATGTGGTGCTGGCGTGCGCGGCATTGCCCGGCTTGACGAGTTGGCCGATGACGACACCGTGGATGCGGTGATCAATCTGGCCGGTGCACCGATAGCCGATCGGCCCTGGAGTTCCAGTCGACGGGCATTGCTCTGGGCCAGTCGGATCACCCTGACCGAACAATTGCTGGCCTGGCTGGAGGCGCGCCAGCAGCGCCCTCAAGTGCTGATTTCGGGCTCGGCGGTAGGTTGGTATGGCGATGGTGGCGAGCGTGAACTCACCGAAGCCTCGCAGCCGGTCAAGGAGGATTTTGCCAGCCAGCTGTGCATCGCCTGGGAAGAAACCGCCATGGCTGCCCAGCCTCTGGGTATTCGTGTGGTACTGGTGCGTACCGGCTTGGTGCTGTCGAGCGAGGGCGGCTTTTTGTCGCGCCTGCGCCTGCCGTTCAAACTGGGGCTGGGCGGGCCTATTGGCGATGGTCGGCAGTGGATGCCGTGGATTCATATACACGACCAGATCGCCCTGATTGATTTTCTCTTGCAGCACAAGGATGCCAGCGGTCCTTATAATGCCTGCGCCCCGGAGCCGGTGCGCAACCGCGAGTTTGCCAGGCGTCTGGGCCGGGCCATGCATCGCCCGGCGTTCATGCCGCTGCCGGCGCTGGTGCTCAAGGCCGGGCTGGGCGAGCTGTCGACCCTGCTGCTGGGGGGGCAAAGGGCGCGGCCGGTACGTTTGCTGGCCGCCGGTTTCACCTTCCGCTTCAATGATCTGCAATCGGCCCTGGATGAACTGTCCAGCCGCCTCTGAAATAGGACGTTGCATGACCGATCACGCTTTGCTGCTGGTCAACCTGGGTTCACCGGCTTCCACCTCTGTCGCCGACGTGCGCCGGTACCTCAATCAGTTTCTCATGGACCCCTATGTCATCGATCTGCCGTGGCCGGTGCGCCGGTTGCTGGTGTCGCTGATTCTGATCAAGCGCCCGGAGCAGTCGGCCCATGCCTATGCTTCGATCTGGTGGGACGAGGGCTCGCCACTGGTGGTGCTGACCCGTCGCCTGCAGGCGGCCATGCGCGAGCAGTGGAGCCACGGCCCGGTGGAAATCGCCATGCGCTATGGCGAGCCTTCGTTGCCGACAGTACTGGCACGCCTGGCCAGCCAGGGCGTGCAGAAGGTCACCCTGGCGCCGCTGTATCCACAGTTTGCCGACAGCACCGTGACCACGGTCATCGAGCAGGCCAGGCAGGTGATTGCCGAGCAGAAGCTGCCGATTGAGATGGCGATCCTGCAGCCGTTCTACGACAAGCCTGAATACATCGATGCCCTGGCCGCCAGTGCGCAGCCTTATCTGCAGCAGGATTACGACCACCTGCTGCTGAGCTTTCATGGCCTGCCCGAGCGGCATCTGAAAAAGCTCGACCCGACCGGCAACCATTGCTTCCAGGATGCCGATTGCTGTCGAGACGCTTCGCCCGAAATGCTTGCAGTTTGTTACCGCGGCCAGTGCCTGCGCACCGCCCAGGCGTTTGCGAAGAAGATGGGCATTGCCGACGGCAAATGGTCGGTGTCATTCCAGTCACGGCTGGGGCGGGCGAAGTGGATCGAGCCCTATACCGAAACGCGCCTGGATGAGTTGGGTAAGTCAGGGGTGAAAAAGCTGCTGGTGATGTGCCCGGCATTTGTCGCCGATTGCATCGAGACCCTGGAGGAAATCGGTGATCGTGGGCGCGAGCAGTTTGTCGAGGCGGGCGGCGAAGAGCTGGTGCTGGTGCCGTGCCTGAATGATCACCCACAGTGGGTGCAGGCGTTGAAGGGGATGTGTCTGCAAGCAGATTGAATGCAAGGGGCCGCTGTGCGACCCATCGCCGGCAACGCCGGCTCCCACAATGGCAATGCATGCACTCTGTGGGAGCTGGCTTTGCCAGCGATGGGCCGCGCAGCGGCCCCATCAGGCAATCAGATCAAGGCAACTGATCGTCCAGCGCCTTGTTTTTCCAGCTGTCGTTACCCGGCAGCAGCAGGTTCAAGGCAATAGCCACCACGGCACACAGGGCGATGCCCTTCAGGCCCCAGTCGTCCGGGCCAGTGCCGCTACCGATCAGCACGCCACCGATACCGAATACCAGGGTCACCGAAACGATCACCAGGTTGCGCGCCTCGCTGAGGTCGATCTTGTGACGGATCATGGTGTTCATGCCCACTGCGGCGATCGAGCCAAACAGCAGGCAGAGGATGCCGCCCATTACCGGTACCGGAATGCTTTGCAGCAGCGCGCCGAACTTGCCGATGAAAGCCAGGGTGATGGCAAAGATTGCCGCCCAGGTCATGATCTTCGGGTTGTAGTTCTTGGTCAGCATCACTGCGCCAGTCACTTCGGCGTAGGTAGTGTTGGGCGGCCCACCGAACAGGCCGGCGGTGGTGGTGGCGATGCCGTCACCGAGCAGGGTACGGTGCAGGCCAGGCTTCTTCAGGTAATCGCGGCCAGTCACGCTGCCCACCGCAATCACGCCGCCGATGTGCTCGATCGCAGGTGCCAGGGCCACCGGCACGATGAACAGGATCGCCTGCCAGTTGAATGCTGGCGCGGTGAAGTGCGGCAGGGCCAGCCATGGCGCGGCGGCGATCTTGGCGGTGTCGACCACGCCGAAGTAGAACGACAGGCCAAAGCCCATCAGTACACCGGCGATGATCGGCACCAGACGGAAGATGCCCTTGCCGAACACCGCGACGATCAGGGTGGTCAGCAGCGCCGGCATGGAGATCATCATGGCGGTGCCGTACGGCAGCAGCTCGGTGCCGTCACCCGCCTTGCCCATGGCCATGTTGGCGGCAATCGGTGCCATGGCCAGGCCGATCGAGATGATCACCGGGCCGATCACTACCGGTGGCAGCAGGCGGTCGATAAAGCCGGTGCCTTTGATTTTTACGGCAAGGCCGAGGAAGGTGTAGACGAAACCTGCAGCCATTACCCCGCCCATGGTCTCGGCCAGGCCGAACTGGCCTTTGGCGAGGATGATCGGGGTAATGAAGGCGAAGCTGGACGCCAGGAATACCGGAACCTGACGGCCAGTTACCACCTGAAACAGCAGAGTTCCCAGACCCGCAGTGAACAGCGCGACGTTGGGGTCCAGCCCCGTAATCAGTGGCATCAATACCAGCGCGCCGAAGGCGACGAAGAGCATCTGCGCGCCGGAGACGACCTGGCGCCAGAGCGGGTCGTTGAACTCATCCTGCATGTTCAGGCGTCCTTCTGCTTGGTACCGAAGATCTTGTCACCGGCATCGCCCAGGCCAGGGATGATATAGCCGTGCTCGTTCAGGCACTTGTCGATGGATGCGGTATAGATCTGTACGTCCGGGTGGGCTTTCTCGACGGTGTCGATGCCTTCTGGCGCGGCAACCAGGACCATCGCGCGGATGTCCTTGCAGCCGGCTTTCTTCAGCAGGTCGATGGTGGCGACCATCGAGGCGCCGGTGGCCAGCATCGGGTCGATGATCAGGGCCAGGCGCTCGTTGATTTCCGGTGCCAGCTTTTCCAGGTAGGTGTGCGCTTCGAGGGTTTCCTCGTTGCGGGCCACGCCCACGGCGCTGACCTTGGCGCCAGGAATCAGGCTGAGCACGCCGTCGAGCATGCCGATGCCGGCGCGCAGGATCGGTACTACAGTAATCTTCTTGCCAGCGATCTTCTCGACCTGGACCTTGCCGCACCAGCCATCGATTTCATAGCTTTCCAGGGGCAGGTCTTTGGTGGCTTCGTAGGTCAGGAGCGTACCGACTTCCTGGGCGAGCTCGCGAAAATTCTTGGTGCTGATATCGGCGCGGCGCATCAGGCCGAGCTTGTGGCGGATCAGCGGATGGCGGATCTCACGGGTAGGCATAGGGAAAAGCTCCGGGGGGCGGGCAAAAAACCGCGCTAGATTAATCTATTCAGCCATGCATGTCCTCAGGCTTACTGGACGTTAGTCCAGAAATGCTTGATCTGATGCGACGGGATGCGTACCTTTGCCCGCTTTTCTCAATTGCCGCCCCTTGGAGAGCGCCATGTCCGCCGATCTCGAGCACATCCGTCAAGTCATGCGCGAGGCTGACTGCCTGCACACCGAAGCCGAAGTCGAAGCAGCCATTGCCCGCGTGGGCGCGCAGATCACCGAAGTGCTGGCCGATAGCAATCCGGTAGTCTTCTGCGTGATGAACGGCGGCTTGATCTTCGCCGGCAAGTTGCTGACCCATCTGCAATTCCCGCTGGAATCGTCCTACCTGCACGCCACCCGCTACCGTAACCAGACCAGCGGCGGTGACCTGTTCTGGAAGGCCAAGCCGGAAGTCTCGTTCATTGATCGCGATGTGCTGATCATCGACGATATTCTTGACGAAGGTCATACCCTCAGTGCAATTATCGATTTCTGCAAACATGCCGGTGCTCGTGCCGTGCATACTGCCGTCTTGATCGACAAGGACCATGACCGCAAGGCCAGCGCCGACCTCAAGGCCGATTTCTGTGGCCTGAGCTGCGTTGACCGTTACGTGTTCGGTTACGGTATGGACTACAAAGGTTACTGGCGCAATGCCAACGGCATCTACGCGGTTAAAGGGCTCTGACTCATGCGCCAGCCTGGCTTTCTCGATCAACAACTGTTTGCCGAGCTGGCCGCCAAGTCCGCGACCAATCCGCGCGGCCGCCAGCACCACAACTTCCATGAAATGGACGAGCCCTGCCACCGCATGGCAGTAGGTCTGCAGCCTTCTACCTATATTCCGCCGCACCGGCACCTGTCGGCAGACAAGGCCGAGTGTCTGATCGTGCTGCGCGGCACCTTGGGCCTGTTGATTTTTGACGAGCAAGGTGCGGTCGTGAATAAGCGTGTGTTGCAGGCGGGAGGCGACTGCCTGGGCGTCGACCTGGCGCCAGGTACCTTTCACGGCCTGGTGGTGCTGGAGGCCGACAGTATGATGTTTGAGTGCAAGTCTGGCCCGTATCGTCCTGTTGGTGAAGGTGAGCACCCCGCTTGGGCACCGCGCGAAGGCGAACCGGGAGTTGCCGAGTATCACGCCTGGATGCGCGCGCAGTTCGATTGAAATTGCGATGACGCAGTCCCATGCTAGAGTGCCAGGCTGCCCCCAAGGAGCCTGTCATGCGTGCATTTTTCCCCTTGTTGTTCCTGCTGAGCCTGCCGCTGGCCGCGGCGCCCCTGCACAGCCAGTTCCTGCCGCCCGATGACCTTGGGGTGCGCAAGGAAGTGGCAGATTCGCAGCAGTTGCTGCAGGTCACCAGCTACTCGGTGGTGGTGGGCAATCAGCGCCAGTCCAACCAGCAACCGATCCCCGTCACTTCGCCGTTGATCCTGCGCCTCAAGGGCAAGCCGCTGAGCAAGGGTGCGACCATCAGCCAGGTGCTGATCAGCTTCGATGCCGAAAGCAAAAGCCTGAAAAAGCCGGTGTTCGACGACAAGAGCAAGACCCTGACGCTCAACTACCCGCTGGCCCAGTACCGGGTGATGCTCGACCTGCTGCGCAACGATACCGTCTATGTGCAGTTCCTCAGTTACCCCAATGGCCACATCTGGGCGGATCTGCACACTGGTAGCGTACGCGCGCGTTGAGTGCCGGCGCTGCCCGGGGGTAAACTGCCGACCCGTGAAAATGTCCGTGATGGTTCAGTTGGAGTCGGCAATGCGTAAAGACAAGAAGCAAGTGATTGGTGATGAGATCAGCGACGACTACATCAAGTCGTTCCTCCAGTACGAGCCGGCTGATGCCGTTACTTCGCCGTCGCATCACAAGCTGATCAAGGGCTACCGCGGCCTGCGCATCGATGACTTCGAGCGCTATGTCGGCTTCTTCGTCGCAGCCGGTTATGACCTGGACGGCAAGGACGAGCACGGCCAGACCTTCGTCGAGATCATCAAGGACCAGCGCAACGCCGCCGAGTACATCGAGATCATCGATAACGCCCGCGGCTGATAAAACAGCGCCCATAAAAAAACGCCCCGAAGGGCGTTTTTTTATGCCGGCAAGTTACGCGTAGCTCTGTGCCGGGCTGCTTTCGACCAGGCCCAGGGCCTCGTCGTTGTGCGCGCTGATCTTGTGATACAGGGCAGCGTCGGTGGCCAGGACCTTTTCCCGGGCGGGGAAAATTTCCTTGAGCTTGGCAGCCCAGGCGCCCTTGGTCTGTTCGGGGAAGCAGCGCTCGATCAGTTCCAGCATGATCGACACAGTCACCGAAGCACCCGGCGAAGCACCGAGCAAGGCGGCCAGGGAGCCGTCCTTGGCTGCGACCAGTTCGGTACCGAATTGCAGGATGCCGCCTTTTTTCGGGTCTTTCTTGATGATCTGCACGCGCTGGCCAGCCACTTCCAGGCGCCAGTCCTCGGCTTTGGCCTCGGGGTAGAAGCGGCGCAGGGAGTCCAGGCGCTGCTCCATCGACTGCATCACTTCGCTGACCAGGTACTTGGTCAGGTCCATGTTGTCGCGGGCCACGGCCAGCATCGGGCCGATGTTGCCCATGCGTACCGACAGCGGCAGGTCGAGGAACGAGCCGTGCTTGAGGAACTTGGTGGTGAAGCCGGCATACGGGCCGAACAGCAGCGAGGTCTTGCCGTCGACCACGCGGGTGTCCAGGTGCGGCACCGACATCGGTGGCGAGCCTACCGCAGCCTGGCTGTAGACCTTGGCCTGGTGGCGCTTGACCACTTCCGGATTGTCGCAACGCAGCCACTGGCCACTGACCGGGAAGCCGCCAAAACCCTTGCTCTCCTCGATACCCGACAGTTGCAGCAGCGGCAGGGCCGCGCCACCGGCGCCGAGGAACACGAAGCGGGCGTCGACTTCACGGCTGCTGCCGCTGTTGACGTCCTTGATGCTGACGGTCCAGCCACTGCCGTTACGGCGCAGGCCGGTGACCTTCTTGCAGTACTTGACCTGTGCTTCGGGAGCGTTGGCCAGGTGCTTGAGCAGCTTGTTGGTCAGCGCGCCGAAGTTGACGTCGGTGCCTTTCATGACGCGGGTGGCAGCGATCTGCTGGTCGGCTGGGCGACCTGGCATCATCAGCGGCATCCACTCGTTCATCAGCGCCTTGTCTTCGGTGTATTCCATCTCGGCGAAGGCATGATGCTGCTTGAGCATCTCGAAGCGCTTCTTGAGGAAGCTGATGCCCTTTTCGCCCTCGACGTAGCTCAGGTGCGGCACAGGGTTGATGAACGCCCGTGGCGAGCTGAACGCGCCTTTTTTGCTCAGGTAGGCCCAGAACTGCCGGGACACCTCGAACTGGGTGTTGATGTGCACCGCTTTCTTGATATCGATGCTGCCGTCGGCGGCCTGTGGCGTGTAGTTCAGTTCACACAGCCCGGCATGGCCGGTCCCGGCGTTGTTCCACGGGTTGGAACTTTCCGCGGCACCCGAATCCATCAACTCGACGACTTCCAGCTTGATCGCCGGGTCGAGTTCCTTGAGCAGTACGGCCAGGGTGGCACTCATGATGCCTGCCCCTACCAGTACTACATCGACTGCTTCGTTCTGCGCCATTAACGCGTCTCCAAAATCTTCAGCACCAAATTGACAGCATAGGATCCCTGGCTTGCCAGGATCGCCATGTCCGATTCTTCGCAGTTTTTGCAACTTCAGCGGACACCACCAACCGGGCTTTGCGTTGCCTATGAACGCATTTTACAGCCGGTGCGGCAATTCGACTTATGGTCAAGGTATCCGTCGTGCGTTATGGACCGGTTTCAGGCACCCATTGCAAATGAGCGCTGTTGCCAGCTGTTCAGGGCTGTTCGGGACACTTTAGGTGCTTTTGCACATGCCAGACTGTTCATTGCTCGCCACACTCTCGTGAAGTTGTGAAAACCCGTTTTTTCACGCTCTTTTGGAGACGTGAACCTCAAAATGGACTGCGCGATGGCAGACCCGGCAGGTTCAGGCAGAGCAGAGGGCCGAATGACGCAGGCACACTGGCTGGTGCAAGACCTGTGTGGAAGGCTCTCTGTGGGCGGTGCGGGGGATGCGCAATGCTGGGCATTGGCGGTACTGCGAGGCCCGATCAGGAGACGTCCTTATAATCGGGGGGAGATTATAGCGATGTCGCGGGCAGAAAAGCTCTTTATTAGCGACTTTTATTGAGGCAAAACTCAGGCGGCGAGGCTGCGCTGCAGCCAGTTTCCGCTGACACGCTTTGAAACACGGGCGCTGGCGGGCAGCGGGCGGTTAAGCCAGGCCAGGCGAATTTCGTTGATTTCCACCCAGCCGCTGGTCGAAGGAGCCTGCGCACACTGCTTGAAGGCCTGGCAATGGCCCAAGGCGTCGAGGCGGGCGAAGCAGCGTTGCGGATTGCGTTTGAACAGCAAGGCCAGGAGCGAGGACATGGCGAGGTATCCCTGTGAAGAACTGAGGCAAGGATAACCGTGCAGTGATGAAACGATTGTGACAGCGAACCGGGGCTGGGCACGCCTGTCTTATTCACTAATGGCACGCCGATAGCTGGGCTGCCCCGTGCTGGTTATACTGGCGGCCTTTGCTGCCTATTCTGGAGAGATGAGCATGTTGCAACGTTTGTTGTTCGGTTTGATCGCGGTGACCAGTCTGACCCTGGCCGGTTGTGCCCACAGCCCGCAACAACTCAGCCCGCAACCGAAACTCAACGCCCAGTTGGCGCCGGTCGGCCATGGTCAGCCGGTGGTGGTCAAGGTGGTTGATGGCCGTGCTTCGCAAACCCTGGGCACCCGTGGCGGCCTGTACCCGGAAACCAGCGCCATCACCGTGGCCGGCAACGACATCCTGCCAAAACTGCAGGCCCAGGCCGAAGCGGCGGTGCGTCTGCTGGGCTTCACCCCGACGCCGAACGCCTACAACGCGCCCCAGCTGACCGTGACCCTGGCCGAACTCAAGTACCAGTCGCCAAAAGAAGGCATGTACGTGACCGAAGCCACCATCGGTGCGACCTTCAAGGCTGACGTGGCCAACGCCAACCGTCGCTACAGCGGCCGTTACGGTGCTTCGCTGGACCAGCGCTTCGGCATGGCACCCAACCAGGAGACCAACACCAAGCTGGTGGGCGATGTGCTCAGCGATGCGCTGACCCGTCTGTTCAAGGACCAGGCCATCGGGCAGATCCTCGGCGAATAAATCCCAACAGCAAAAAGCCCGATGTCTGCGTGGCAGGCATCGGGCTTTTGCGTTTCTGGGCGCTCAGGCGGCTTCGACGTAGAAGTCCAGCATGCTGATGCCGGTCGGAACGTCGACTTCGGGCAGATCATCATGAGCGTGCCCGCCCAAGGCGCAGTACACCAGCCATTGGCGGTCCTGGACGTTGAACGCCAGGCCGTCGATCAGCGCCTGCTGCTCGTCGCTCTGGGCGATCAGGTAGAGGCGGTCCTGGTTTTCGGCGTGCAGCATGACAAGCTCCGGTGGGTGACGACGGCCGATAGAGTGGCGTGCCTAGATGACGAGCGTGTGACGGTGCGAATTAATCGTCGTTTGTCGCAAAGGGCAGGCAGGGGCACGGGGCTTGGGTAGAATGCCCGCCGTGTCGAAAGTATCGATGTACTTCTTTTGAGGTTTTGCGATGTCGTTGCAAGTGATCTGGGGGCTGTTTGCCGCCCATCCGGCCAAGCTGATCAACCTGCTGGCTCTGGTGCTGACCTGCCCGGGCGGCTTGCTGCTGCACAGCGCCCGCCGCCGCGCGGCGCAAACCCTGGCGGGCATGGCCGCCGATGAAGTGGTGGTCGATGGCATGAGCCTGCGCATCAACCGTTTCTACTACATTCTCGGTTTTGCCTTTTTGGCGCTGGCCTTGTTGCTGTCCTGGTTCAGCACCTGGGTGTGATCGGGGCTGCTTCGCAGCCCATCGCTGGCAAGCCAGCTCCCCCAGAGTGTTCCTGTGGGAGCTGGCTTGCCAGCGATGCAGGCGACGCGGTGCGACCTAAAGCGCCAACCCCGCCTTGACCCGGTACTGATTGCGTACCGGCGTCGCATACTGCTGCACCAGGTACGGCCGCTGCTCGGCCGGACAGGCGTCCAGGCGGCGTTGCCATTCGGCCTGGGCGCGGGCCAGTTCATCGGCCGGGAACACCTTGGCCGCTGCCGGCACGTCCAGCGCCGGATCGGCATCAGCCCATTGCGCATACGCCAGGTAATGCACCGGGAACAACCGGTAGCCGGCCAGGATCTGCCGATCGATCTCGGCGGCCAGTTGCTTGGTGTCCTCGACAAACGCGGTCACCGGCGGGGCAAAGTTGATGTGCACACGGCCTTTGTAGCCAGTAATGCCCTGGGCAATGCTGACGTCATCTTCACCGGGGGCCTTGCTGTAAGTGCCGGTGGTGGCGCGAATGTACAGCTCGCGGGCCTTGGCCTGGTCGCACGGGTCGTACTCGTAACTGATCGACACCGGGCTCAGGTTCAGCGACTGGATCACTGCGCCGAACGGCTCGTCCTTGCGGCTCATGTGGAACATTTTCAGGATTGCCGAATCGGTACGGTCATCACCATCCTTGGCCCGGCCTTCGGCCTGGGCGATCCAGATCGACTGGCAATCATTGCGGATCGAATGGTTGATGTAGGCTGAGAGCAACTGGTAAGCAGCAAGCTTTTCCCGGCGGCCACTGATCGAGCGATGAACGATAAAGCTCTTGTTCAGGCGCATCATGTCGCTGACGAACGGCTTTTGCAGCAGGTTGTCGCCGATGGCGATGCGCGGGGTCGGCAGGCCGGCGTGGTACACGGCATAGTTGACGAACGCCGGGTCCATGACGATATCGCGGTGGTTGGCCAGGAACAGGTAGGCGGTACCCGACTTGAGCTGCTCGACGCCGGTGTAGGTCACGCCGTCGGTCGCCCGCTCGATGGTGTGGTCGACGTAGTATTCGACCTTGTCCTGCAGGGTCGAGACGCAGCTGACCCCGGCAAACTCTTTACGCAGGCGCCGGGCGATCAGCGGCTTGAGCAGCCAGCCGAAGGCCCCGGCCATGCGCGGGAAGCGGAAGTGGGTGAGGATATCGAGGAATGCCGGGTCGCTGAGCAGCCGTGCCAGAACGGCAGGGACTTCAGCGTCGTCGTACGGTCGGATGGCATCGAATTCGCCCATCATGCTCTCTTGTTGGAAACGGCTAGGGTAATAGGTAGGGGCCGGGGTCTGAAAAACGGCTCAGACACACTCAGGACCTGTAAATAGACCGGCAATTATACGCACAAGTCACTCGGGAGGCCGCGATGCTGGAGACAGCGTTCTACGATTGTCCTTATTGTGGTGAAGAAGTCGAGACGACGGTGGACCTGTCGGGCGGTGATCAGGAGTACATCGAGGACTGCCAGGTGTGCTGCAAGCCGATCAGGTTCGTGCTGCAGGTGCATGGCGAGGAATGGATGCTGGACGTTTATGGTGAGAATGACTGATGCGGCGAATCTACGATCCCGAAAGCCTGCTGGAAGCCGAAATGCTCATCGGCATGCTCGCCAGTGAAGGCATCCCCGTGCACCTGGTTGGCCGCGACCTGATGGGCGCCATGGGCGACCTGCCGATGCACGGCCTGCTGGGCCTGGCGGTCGCCGATGAGCAGGCCGACAGCGCACGCCAGCTGATCGCCGCGTACAATAGCGCCCAGCCACTTGCGGGCGACGAACCGGAGAACATCCCCGGAACCCTGATTTGCTAGGTTTTTGCCCTCATGTGTGGACGTTATGCACTGTTTCGCTGGTCTCCCGCCTTTGCTGCCTTGCCGGGATTTCCCAGTGACCAGCAGGCGCAATGGAACATCTCCCCCGGCGCTTCGGTGCTGATTCAGCGCCGCCTCGACGATGGTCAGATGGAACTGGCGCGGGCACGCTGGGGGCTGACTCCCGCCTGGCTCACCGATTTATCGCGCACCCCGGCTCATGCCCGGGCCGAGACCCTGGCCGAACAGCCGATGTTTCGTGAAGCCTTTCGCCTGCGCCGCTGCCTGCTGCCGGCCAACGGTTTCTACGAGTGGCGTGGCACCCAGCGCAAACGGCCGTACTGGCTGACGCCGGGGGAGGGCTCTTCGCTGTTTTTTGCCGCGATCTGGGAGGCGTATCCGGTGCAGGACCAGGTCTGGCTGAGCACCGCAGTGGTGACCCAGGCAGCGCTGAGCCAGCGTCGGCCGCTGATTCTCGATGCGGCCGGGCAGGCAGCCTGGCTTGATCCCGAAACCCCGCCAGCGCGCTTGTACGAGCTGCTGGCGGGCGGCCAGGCACCGCTGCGTGAGCGGGTGTTGGCCAATATGGTCAACGATCCGAAGCTTAATGGGCCGGAGTGTTTGACCCCGGCTTGAGGGTGCTTGAAAGGGCTTCGCCGGCAAGGCCGGCTCCCACAGTGGAGTGTGTGTACTGACCTTGTGGGAGCTGGCCTTGCCAGCGATGGGCTGCGAAGCAGCCCCAAGACCTTACACCCTGAACTGATTGATCAAGCGCCGCTGCTGCTCGGCCAGCTTGGTCAGCTCGGCACTGGCGGTACTCGACTCATCCGCCCCGCCAGCTACCTCGTTAGCCACCTGGCCGATATTGATCACATTGCGGTTGATGTCTTCGGCCACCGCGCTCTGCTCTTCGGCAGCGCTGGCAATCTGCGTGTTCATGTCGTTGATCACCGATACCGCCTGGGTGATGCTCTCCAGTGCCTCGGCGGCGCGGGCGGCCTGCTGCACGCTGTCGTCGGTCTTGCCCTGGCTGTCTTCCATCACCCGCACCACATCGCGGGTACCCTGCTGCAGTTGCTGGATCATCTGCTGGATTTCTTCCGTGGCCTGCTGGGTTTTCTGTGCCAGGTTACGCACCTCGTCGGCCACCACGGCAAAACCACGGCCCTGTTCACCCGCGCGGGCCGCCTCGATGGCGGCATTGAGCGCCAGCAGGTTGGTCTGCTCGGCAATCGCGCGGATGGCGATAAGGATGGCGTTGATGTTTTCGCTGTCACGGGCCAGATTCTGCACCACGCCGACCGCGCGGCCGATTTCCTCGGCCAGGGCGCTGATCGAATGGGACGTATCGCGCACGATGGCCAGGCCCTGGTGGGCCGCCTGGTCCGCATTGCTGGCGGCCTGGGCCGCATGGGTGGCGTTGCGCGCCACGTCCTGGGCAGTGGCGGTCATCTCGTGTACGGCGGTGGCCACCAGGTCGATCTCGGCCATCTGCTTGTGCACGCCCTGATTGGTGCGGATGGCGATGTCGGCGGTGTGCTCCGAGGAGTCGCTGACCTTCTGCACCGAGGCCACCACCTGGCTGATCATCGCCTGCAGCTTGCTCAGGAAAGTGTTGAAGCCCTTGGCGATCGAGCCCAGTTCGTCGGCGCGATCGCTGCTCAGGCGGCGGGTCAGGTCGCCTTCGCCCTGGGCGATGTCATCGAGCATCGCCACCATCTGCCGCAGTGGCCGGGCAATGCCGTGGGCCAGCAGCCAGATCACCAGCAGGCCAAGGGCGGCGATGCCCAGGCCGACCACGGTCATGCCGGTGATGTCGGTGCGGCGCTGGGCGCTGAGGTCGCTTTGCAGTTTTTCCACATCGGCCATCACCGCGCTGATCGGCAGCTCCAGCAGCAGGGTCCAGCGGGCGTCGGTATTGGCGATCTTGAACGGCAGGTACAGCTCGATGCGGCCAGCGGCCTGATCGACTTCGTAGTGCAGTTTTTCGCCGCTCAATTGCGCCAGGGTGCCAGCGGCATTGGCGTCGAGGACGTCGCTGGCTTTCTCGCTAAACTTGCCCGGGTCTTTGGTGAAGGCCACCAGGCGGCCGTTGCCGGACACCAGCGCCAGTTCGCCGGCGCCGTCGTACAGCTGGCGGTCGGCGGTAATGAGCAGTTCCTGGATGAAGTTAACCGAGAGGTCGGCGCCGGCAATGCCCTGGAACTTGCCGTCGATCATGATCGGCTCGACGAACGAGGCAAGCATCACCACCTTGTCGCCGACCTTATAAGGCGCCGGGTCGATGACACAGGCTTTCTTCGATTCCCGCGGGCACAGGTAGTACTCACTGGCGCGCACGCCGGTGGCAAGGATGGTCTGGTCATTGACGTCGGCCAGCTTGTCCAGGCCCAGGCTGCCGTCTTCGTTGCGGAACCACCAGGGCAGGAAGCGCCCGGTGGCGCTGTCGATACCGGTGACCGAGGTACCGGCGAAGCGCGCGTCATCGTGGTCCAGGGCATTGGTTTCCCAACCCAGGTAGGTGCCGAGGATCAGCGGGTTGGTCAGCGCCGTCTGCTTGAGCAGGGCAATCAGTTGTTGGCGTTCGATCTTCAGCAGCGGATTGCCGCTGGCGTCCTGCATGCCGAGCATGGCGTTGCTGGTGGCAAGGCCGCGGGCAATCAGCAGCGGCGCTTCCAGGCCGCGCTGGATCTCGCTGACCTGAGTCCGCGCCAGGGCGGTCAGGCGCTGCTCGATCACCGCTTCGAATTGCTGCTGGGTGCGGCTTTGCACCAGCTCCTGGGTGCGTTCGCCGGAGTACACGGCATAGAGCACCAGGGCAGCGACAATACTCAGGACAATGGCGCCAGCCAGGGCGGCGACGGAAAACTGGATCGACCGGAACTTCATGTGGGGCTCCAAGCGCAAGGAAAGGCGTCTGCCTTGCGTTATCGGCCCGGCGGGGCGAAAGCATGAGCACCGTCTGGAGAAATCTTCATCAGGGATATGGCGGGCTCAACCGAGTCGGCCTAGGATACGCGGCATGTTCGAAGGGAGTGTTTTCATGCGTAAGTCATTTGTAATCGGTGCATTGAGCGCCAGCGTCCTGCTCGCTGGCTGCCAGGCGGTGAACACCACCAGCGGCGGCGCCGTGGGTGTCGAGCGTAAGCAATACATGTTCAGCATGCTGTCGACCGATGAGGTCAACCAGATGTACGCTCAGTCCTACCAGCAAACCCTGGGCGAAGCCTCGAGCAAAGGTGTGCTAGACAAGAGCAGCGCCAATGCCAAGCGCGTGCAGGCCATCGCCAACCGCCTGATTGCCCAGGCCCCGCAGTTCCGCCCGGATGCGGCACAGTGGAACTGGGAAGTGAACCTGATCAAGAGCGACGAGCTCAACGCCAACTGCGGGCCTGGCGGCAAGATCTTCGTCTACAACGGCCTGATCGACAAACTCAAGCTGACCGATGACGAACTGGCTGCGGTGATGGGGCATGAAATCGCCCACGCCCTGCGCGAGCATGGCCGTGAAGCGATGTCCAAGGCCTATGGCGTGCAGATGGCTCGCCAGGGCGCCGGAGCCTTGCTGGGCCTGGGCCAGGACAGCCTGGCGATTGCCGACACTGTAGTGCAGTACAGCCTGACCCTGCCCAACAGCCGGGCTAACGAGAATGAAGCCGACCTGATCGGCCTGGAACTGGCCGCCCGTGCCGGTTACAACCCGAATGCGGCGATCAGCCTGTGGGACAAGATGGCCCAGGCCTCGGGCGGTTCGCAGCCGGAGTTCATGAGCACTCACCCGGCCTCGGCGAGCCGCCAGGCGTCGTTGCAGGCGGCGATTCCGAAGGTGATGCCGTTGTACGAGCAGGCCCGCAAGTAAGTTATAGCCGGGGCCGCGCTGCGGCCCATCGCCGGCAAGACCGGCTCCCACAGGGGCCTGTGTATACAAGGCCTGTGGGAGCTGGCTTGCCAGCGATGAAGTCACCACCGGTCAGCCTATCCAGCCACTGACCTGCATCGCCGAATACACCGCCACAGCGGCCAGGACGAAGAACGCGGCCGAAGCCAGGCGGCGGATCAGGGTCAGCGGCAGTTTCTCCGCAGCAAAGTTACCCGCCAGTACCACCGGCACGTTGGCAATCAACATGCCCAGGGTGGTACCGATGATCACCATGATCAGGTGCGGATACTGCGCCGCCAGCATCACCGTGGCGACCTGGGTCTTGTCGCCGATTTCAGCGATGAAGAACGCGATCAGGGTGGTCAGGAACGGGCCGAAGCGCCGTGCCGTACTGGATTCGTCGTCATCCATCTTGTCCGGAATCAGCGTCCACAACGCCGTGGCAGCAAAGCTGGCCGCGAGAATCCAGTGCAGGGTAGCGGCGCTGAAGAAGGTACTGACCCAGGCACCGACAGCGCCTGCAGCCGCATGGTTGGCCAGGGTTGCAGCGATGATACCGGCGATGATCGGCCAGGGTTTGCGAAAGCGCGCGGCAAGGATCAGCGCGAGCAATTGGGTCTTGTCGCCAATTTCGGCGAGGGCCACGATCGCGGTGGGGACGAGCAATGATTCCAGCATCAGGATTCCTACGGGGGCGGGTCGACACGGCTATGACACGTACAGCCTTCCCGCCCCGGGTAAGGTGTTCGTGTCATAGGTCTTGTCAAACCCTGGGTCCGTCTGTGCGGACCGTGGGTCGCACGCGCCATGGTCTGTGGACCAAGTATGTTGACGCGTACCGGGCGAGCTGGGTGCTCGCGGGAGACTACTCCCCTAGGACGGAGCGGATTCTGCCTAGGCAAATCCGTTTCGGCAAGCGCTCTTTTTAACCGCGTGTTGCCTGGTAGATACGAAAGCCTTGCCCTTCGTCGCGGATCCTGCAGTTGCCCAGGGACTCTTCGATCAGCGGCTGATAGCGCAGGAAGCTGTTGGCCACCAGGCGCATTTCGCCGCCTTTTTTCAGATGATCGGCAGATTTTCTCAACAGGTTCTCTGAGGCCTGATAGTTGGTGTGCACCCCGGTATGGAACGGCGGATTGCTGATGATTACGTCCAGCTCGCGCGGTGCAGCATCGATGCCGTCGCCGCTGATCACCTCACCCTCCAGGCCATTGGCGGCCAGGGTCAGGCGGCTGCTGGCGACGGCGAAGGCATCAACGTCAAGCAAAGTGATGCGGTTTTGCGGATAGCGACGTTTGATGGCCGCGCCGAGGACACCCGCACCACAACCAAAATCCAGCACGTGGCCGGTGGGCAATTGATCGAGGTTTTCCAGCAGCAGGGCGCTGCCGCGATCCAGGCGACCGTGGCTGAACACACCCGGCAGGCTGACGATCTGCAGCGGGCCATCGGCCAGCTCCAGTTGGAAATGCTCGGCCAGGCTTTCCAGTGATTTGGCTTCAGGCGCGTGTTCCACCGTGACCTGCCACAGCTGGCAATGGCGGGCGCTGTCGAGTTTGCGCGGCTTGCCGAAGGCGTGCAGCTGCTTGGCCGCACCTTCGATGCCGCCGCGTTTCTCGCCGACCAGGTACAGCCCACGGCCGGCCAAACGCGAAGCCAGGGCGTTGAGCAGGTAATTGGCCAGGTCGCGGGACTTGGGCAAAAACAAGACGGCGGCGTCGAAGGCCTGGGCTGGCGCTTCTACGCCGAAGTGGCTGCGCCCGGCGAAGCGTGCATCGAGCGCCGCCTGATCGCCGGCATGCCAGCTCCAGCCATGGGCCGCGGGCAATTTGCCGAGCAGGTCGTCGGCAGGCAAACCGGCCAGCAACAGCGAGCCCTGGAAAAGATCGGCCTGACGAAGCAACACTTCACTGCGCGGGTCCATGGACGGCGACTCCTGAAAAAAGTGGCGCAGTTTACCAGAGCCTGGCCTGGCTTAGACCTGGCGGCGCGGGCTGCCGGCGAAAAACGCCTCGGCGTTTTCGCTCAATTGCTCAACGATACGCTGCCGTGATTCGACTGCGCCCCAGGCGCTGTGCGGGGTGACAATCAGGCGCGGGATGTCCGCAGCCAGCAGCGGGTTGCCGTTGACCGGCGGCTCGACACTGAGCACATCGGTCGCCGCGCCGCCCAGGTGGCCGGCACGCAAGGCGTCGGCCAGTGCTTGCTCGTCGATCAGGCCGCCGCGGGCGGTGTTGATCACAAAGGCGCCGGGCTTGAGCAGGGCCAGTTGCCGGGCACCGATCAGGTGGCGGGTGTGTTCGTTGAGCGGGCAGTGCAGGGTCAGGGCGTCGATCTGCGGCAGCAGCTCATCCAGCGCAATTCGATCTTCGCGGGGCGGGCGGCCGGGCAACTGGCCAAGCAATACGCGCATGCCGAAGGCTTCGGCCAGGCGCGCTACCGCACCGCCCAGTTCACCATGGCCGAGCAGGCCGAGGGTCTTGCCCTCCAGTTCGACGATGGGGAAGTCCAGCAGGCAGAACTGTTTGGCCTTTGCCCACTGGCCGTCGGCGACGGCCTTTTGATAGTCGCTCAGGCGCGTAGCCAGCGCCAGCAGCAGGGTCAGGGTGTGTTGCGCCACCGACGGCGTGCCGTAGCCCTGGCAATTGCTGACCACCACACCCTGGGCGCGGGCCGCCTGCAGGTCGACATTGTTAGTACCGGTGGCGGCCACCAGGATCAGCTTCAGCTCGGGGCAGGCCGCCAGGGTGGCGGCGTCGATCATGACCTTGTTGCTGATCGCCACGGTTGCGCCCTGCAGGCGTTCGGCGACCTGCGCCGGCGCTGTTGCCGGGTAGAGTTGCAGCTCATCGAAACAGGCCTTGAGACGATCCAGTGCCAGGTCACCCAGGTCCAGGGAGCTATGGTCGAGAAACACGGCGCGACGGGATGTGGGCATAGGGCGGCTCCAGTGAGGGCTCAAGCGGTGTAGTCGAAGCAATCGTAATGGTTTTGCTCAAGACTGCTTTGCAGCTCGAGCAGGCCTTGATGTTGGAGCTGCAGCGCCTGGATCTGCGCCTGCAGCTGGGCTTTCTTGCCGGCAATCGCCTGGCGCACGCGCTCCATCGGCAGCCCGGCCTGATCATCGCCGACCAGCGCCTGCATTTCCTTGAGGCTGAAACCGAGCTTTTGCGCGCATTTGATCAGGCTCAGCAGGGCGATGCTCTGCTGATCATACAGGCGATAGCTCCCTTGACGCCTGGGCGCCGGCAACAGGCCGATGCGCTCATAGTGGCGAATGCTCTTGATGGTCGCCCCGGACAGTTGCGCGGCTTTGCCGATGTACATCAAACGTCCCTTTAGTACCGACGAGCCAGCGTGCGCGCCTGCTGCAGCCAGGTTTCGCGTTGCTGGTCGGTCGAGCTGATGATGGGGCCAAACGTTAACGTCTTTTTCGCCTTGATTCCACAGAAGCCCAGGGTGGTGCGGCGCATCTGTTGCAGAGCAGGCATGCGATAGATCCAGCGGTAGTACCAGGGCGGCGTATCCATGCTCACCAGCAGGTCGGCGCTGCGGCCCTTGAGCAGTTGCGCAGGGAAGGGCGAGCCGCTGCGGTACTTGAAGGCGAAGCCGGGCAGCAGGACCCGGTCGAAGAAGCCTTTGAGCAGGGCTGGAATACCGCCCCACCAGACCGGGAAGACGAACACCAGATGCTCGGCCCAACTGATCAATTGCTGGGCGTGCAACAGGTCGGGTTCCAGGGGTTGCACCTGTTGATAGCCGTCATGCAGGATCGGGTCGAAGGCCAGGTTGCCAAGCTCCAGCAGGCAGACGTCATGGCCTTGCTCGCGGGCGCTGGTGATGTAGCTGTCGCTTAATGCAGCGCAGAAACTGTTGCGCGAAGGGTGGCCGAGTATCACCAGGATTCGTTTGCTCATCGAAGGCGGGTCCAGGGGCAAAAGCGCTGAAGTTAACGTCTGCCCTTAGGAGGAGAGTCAAGCCCGCTCCCACCAGAGACTGTTGCCGGAAAGGACGAAAGCGTAATGTAGCGCCCCCGATTGCCTTCTTTGCCGCAAGGAGCCCCCATGTACTGGGCCGAATTTCTGACTGTCGCGTTGATTCACCTGCTGGCGGTGGCCAGCCCCGGCCCGGACTTTGCCGTGGTGGTACGCGAGAGTGTTACTCACGGCCGGCGCGCCGGTACCTGGACCGCTTTGGGCGTCGGCACCGCGATTTTCCTGCATGTGGGCTATTCGCTGCTGGGTATCGGCCTGATCGTGTCGCAGTCGATCATGCTGTTCAACGCGCTGAAGTGGTTGGCGGCAGCCTACCTGCTGTACATCGGCTTCAAGGCCCTGCGCGCCCGCCCCGGTGCGTCTGGCAGCGAAAACGTGCAGGCCTCGACAGTCGAGCGCACGCCACGTGCGGCCTTTGTCGCAGGCTTCATGACCAACGGCCTGAATCCCAAGGCGACGCTGTTCTTCCTCTCGCTGTTCACCGTCGTCATCAACCCGCACACGCCGCTGGCGATCCAGGCCGGCTATGGTGCGTACCTGGCCGTGGCTACCGGCCTGTGGTTCTGCCTGGTGGCCATGCTGTTCAGCCAACAGCGGGTACGCGCCGCCTTTGCGCGCATGGGCCACTGGTTCGACCGCACCATGGGCGCGGTGCTGATTGCCCTGGGGGTGAAGATCGCCTTTACCGAGATGCACTAAGCGGCAATGGTTGAGCGCCACTAGTCCCTGCAGCAGCCAAATCATTCCTTTGGCTGATTTGGCCGCTGCTGTGGCGTTCTAGAGTAGGACATGTCTTGCCCAGCCTGTGCACTCTAGAAAAGGGACTCCTATGTTGCAGACTCGCGTCATCCCTCCCGCCGAGGGCGCCTATCAGTTTCCGCTGTTGATCAAGCGCCTGTTGCTGTCCGGCAGCCGCTACGAGAAAACCCGCGAAATCGTCTACCGCGATCAACTGCGCTACAGCTACCTGACCCTCAACGAGCGCATCGCGCGGCTGGCCAATGTGCTCACCGAGGCGGGAGTCAAGGCCGGTGACACCGTGGCAGTGATGGACTGGGACAGCCATCGCTACCTCGAATGCATGTTCGCCATTCCGATGATCGGCGCGGTGGTGCACACCATCAACGTGCGCCTGTCACCGGAGCAGGTCCTCTACACCATGAATCACGCCGATGACCGCTTCGTGCTGGTCAACAGCGACTTTGTCGGCCTTTACCAGGCCATCGCCGGGCAACTGACCACGGTCGAGAAAACCCTGCTGCTGACCGATGGCGAGCAGAAAACCGCCGACCTGCCCAACCTGGTCGGTGAGTACGAGCAACTCCTGGCGGCGGCCAGCCCGGTGTACGACTTCCCTGATTTCGACGAGAACTCGATCGCCACCACTTTCTACACCACTGGCACCACCGGGAACCCAAAAGGGGTGTATTTCACCCACCGGCAACTGGTGCTGCACACCCTGGCGGCAGCTTCGGTAACCGGCAGTATCGACAGCGTGCGCCTGCTCGGCAGCAACGATGTGTACATGCCCATCACCCCGATGTTCCACGTCCACGCCTGGGGCATCCCCTACGTGGCGACCATGCTTGGCATCAAGCAGGTCTACCCGGGGCGTTACGAGCCGGAGATGCTCTGTGAGCTGTGGCGCAACGAGAAGGTGACCTTCTCGCACTGCGTACCGACCATCCTGCAGATGCTGCTCAACGCCAAGGGCGCCCAGCAACAGGACTTCGGCGGCTGGAAAATCATCATTGGCGGCAGTGCCCTGAACCGCGCCCTGTACGAGGCGGCCAAGGCTCACGGGATTCAGCTGACCGCCGCCTACGGCATGTCCGAGACCTGCCCGCTGGTGGCCTGCGCCCACCTCAACGACGAGCTGCTGGCCGGTAGCGAAGACGAATGCATCACCTACCGGATCAAGGCCGGGGTACCGGTGCCGCTGGTGGAAACCGCGATTGTCGACGGCAACGGCAACTTCCTCCCGGCCGATGGCGAGAGCCAGGGCGAGCTGGTGCTGCGCGCACCCTGGCTGACCATGGGTTACTTCCGCGAGCCCGAGAAAGGCGCCGAACTCTGGCAGGGCGGCTGGCTGCACACCGGTGACGTCGCCACCCTCGACAGCATGGGCGTGATCGATATCCGCGACCGCATCAAGGACGTGATCAAGACCGGCGGTGAGTGGATCTCGTCACTGGAGCTTGAAGACCTGATCAGCCGCCACCCAGCGGTCCGCGAAGTGGCGGTGGTCGGTGTCGCCGATCCGCAGTGGGGTGAGCGGCCATTTGCCCTGCTGGTGATCCACGAAGGCCAGAGCATCGACGCCAAGGCGCTCAAGGAACACCTCAAGCCGTTCGTGGAACTGGGGCACATCAACAAGTGGGCGATCCCCAGCCAGATTGCCCTTGTTACTGAAATTCCCAAGACCAGCGTCGGCAAGCTCGACAAGAAGCGCATCCGCCTGGACATCAGCCAGTTGCAAGCCAGTAACAGCACTTTCCTCTCGACCCTATAAAAGCTGGCGGGTCGCGCCTGATTCGGCGCGACCCGCACGCCAGACGCATGGCCGCCTTGTCAAATGACAAAATTAAGCCATTCTTCCCCCTGCCAGCGTAGTGGCCGGTCATGCAGACCACGCCAGAGGGGTTGGGATGCAAATCACACTTTAGAGGGATCAAGCAGTTCAACCTGCTGGCTATAGTCGGTTCAGGGGATTTTCAGGAACGGGGGGATCGCACATGCATGTGCCCAGCCACTCGCTCGAGCAAAAAGGTGCGCTCACACCGCTCGACCGATGCGTTTCTGCAAAGGACTCACTGCCATAAAAATAAAGTACATGGAGTAGCGTCGATGACATCAGCAAATCTGTTCTGGCGCCGGGCGAAACTACCCCTGGCCGTCAGCCTCGCTTCTACGCTCGCCGGTCCTGCATTCGGCGTCAGTTTCAACATCGGTGAAATCGAAGGCTCGTTCGACTCGTCGCTGTCGGTGGGGGCGAGCTGGTCGACAGCCAGCCCGAACAAGAACCTTATCGGCGTCAACAACGGCGGCAAGGGCCTGTCGCAAACCTCCGATGACGGCCACCTGAACTTCAAGCGCGGTGAGACCTTCTCGAAGATCTTCAAGGGCATCCATGACCTGGAGCTCAAGTACGGCGATACCGGGGTATTCGTCCGTGGCAAGTACTGGTACGACTTCGAACTCAAGGATGAGCATCGCGAGTTCAAGGACATCAGCGATTCCAACCGCAAAGAGGGCGCCAAGTCGTCCGGCGGGCAGATCCTCGACGCCTTCGTCTATCACAACTACTCCATCGCCGATCAGCCGGGCTCGGTGCGTCTGGGCAAGCAGGTGGTCAGCTGGGGTGAAAGTACCTTCATTGGCAACGGTATCAACTCGATCAACCCGATCGACGTCGCCGCATTCCGTCGCCCGGGCGCCGAGGTGAAGGAAGGCCTGATTCCGGTCAACATGTTCTACGTGTCCCAGAGCCTGACCGACAATCTCTCGGCCGAAGCCTTCTACCAGATCGAATGGGACCAGACCGTCGTCGACAACTGCGGCACCTTCTTCTCCCAGCCGGACATCATTGCCGACGGCTGTACCGACAACCTGCGCGTGCTCAACAGCGCCAATGCGTTGCCAGCGGCCGCCCGCGGATTCCTCGCTACCCAGGGTGTGGACGTCAACGGCGAAGGTGTGAAGGTCGCCCGTGGCCCTGACCGCGATGCGCGTGACAGCGGCCAGTTCGGTGTGGCCTTCCGCTACATGTACGACCCGCTGGGTACCGAATTCGGCGCCTACTTCATGAACTACCACAGCCGTGCGCCGATCTTCAGCGCCCACGGTGCCGATCCGCGCGTCTATGCCGGTCTGGCCGGGCTGCCGGCAGCACTGCGTCCGTTGGCGCCGCTGATCGTCGCCGGCAACTCCAGCTACTTCGTCGAGTACCCGGAAGACATCCGCCTGTACGGCCTGAGCTTCTCCACCACCTTGCCTACCGGTACGGCGTGGAGCGGTGAAATCAGCTACCGGCCAAACGCGCCGGTGCAGCTCAACACCACCGATATCCTCTACGCCGGCGTACGCCCGATCGGCGGTACCCTGGCCAATGCCTCGCTGCTCAACGGTGTACCGGGCCAGGACCTGCACGGCTACCGTCGCAAGGAAATCACCCAGTTCCAGACCACCCTGACGCACTTCTTCGACCAGGTCATGGGCGCCAGCCGTCTGACCGTGGTGGGTGAAGTGGGCGTGACCCATGTCGGCGGCCTGGAAAGTGCCCACGATGTGCGTTACGGCCGCGACCCGGTCTATGGCCCAGGCCCGCTGCCAGCAACCCCAGGTGCCGGCAACCTCGACACCTGCTCGGCGATCATCAACACCGGCACCATCAACGGTGCAGGCCCTGGTGCTTCGGGTGCCAACCGTAGCCGCAACTGCGAAAACGACGGTTACACCACCAGCACCGCGTGGGGCTACCGTGCCCGGGCGATCTGGGACTACAACGACGTGTTCGCCGGGGTCAACCTCAAGCCAAGCGTGGCCTGGTCGCATGACGTTTCCGGTTATTCGCCAGGCCCTGGCAGCAACTTCGAGGAAGGGCGCAAGGCGATCAGCCTGGGCCTGGACGCTGAGTACCAGAACACCTACACCACCAGCCTGTCGTACACCAACTTCTTCGACGGCAAGTACACCACCGTGGATGACCGCGATTTCATCGCCCTCAGCTTCGGCGTGAACTTCTAAGAATTCGGATTCAGGACGACCATGAAGATGAAAACAACCAAGACTCTGCTGCAAGCCGGTGTACTGGGCCTGTCCCTGTTGGCGACCAGTGTCATGGCGGCGGTTTCCGCCGACGAGGCGGCCAAGCTGGGCGCCAGCCTGACGCCGATGGGCGCGGAAAAGGCCGGCAACGCCGACGGCTCGATCACCGCCTGGAAGCCGCTTTCCAAAAGCGCCGGTAACGTCGACGGCAAGGGCTTCCTTTCCGACCCGTTCGGCACCGAGCAACCGAAGTTCACCATCACCGCGCAGAACGTCGACCAGTACAAGGACAAACTGTCCCCAGGCCAGGTCGCGATGTTCAAGCGCTACCCGGACAGCTTCAAGATGCCGGTGTACCCGACCCACCGGGGCGCGAGCGTGCCGGATGCGGTGTTCGCGGCAATCAAGAAAAACGCCACCAGTACCAACCTGGTGGGTGGCGGCAACGGCCTGGAAAACTTCGACACCGCCGTGCCGTTCCCGATTCCGAAAAGCGGCGTCGAAGTGATCTGGAACCACATCACCCGTTACCGCGGTGGCAGCGTGACCCGCCTGGTAACCCAGGCCACGCCGCAGCAGAGCGGCTCGTACAGCCTGGTGTACTTCAAGGATCAGTTCGTCTTCCGTGACCGGATGAAAGACTACGACCCAAGTAACCCTGGCAACATTCTGTTTTACTTCAAACAAGAGGTAACTGCGCCAGCGCGCCTGGCGGGTACGGTCTTGCTAGTTCATGAAACGCTGGACCAGGTGAAGGAACCACGCAAGGCGTGGGTGTACAACGCTGGCCAGCGCCGCGTACGCCAGGCACCTCAAGTTTCCTATGATGGTCCTGGTACCGCTGCTGACGGCCTGCGAACTTCTGACAACCTGGACATGTACAACGGCGCGCCGGACCGTTACGACTGGAAGCTGGAAGGCAAGAAAGAGCTGTTCATCGCCTCCAACAGCTACAAGCTCGACGATCCGAAGCTCAAGTACGCCGATATCCTCAAGGCCGGGCACATCAACCAGGACCTGACCCGTTACGAGCTGCGCCGGGTATGGCATGTGGTCGCGACCCTGAAACCGGGCCAGCGCCATATCTACGCCAAGCGTGACTTCTACATCGACGAAGACACCTGGCAAGCCGCGGTGATCGACCAGTACGACGGTCGCAACCAGCTGTGGCGCGTGTCCGAGGCCCACTCCCAGGACTACTACAACGTCCAGGTGCCGTGGTACACCCTGGAAGCCATCTACGACCTGCAATCGGGGCGTTACCTGGCCCTGGGCATGAAGAACGAGGAAAAGAAAGCCTACGACTTCGGCTTCACTGCCTCCAAGGCTGACTTCCAGCCTGCAGCGCTTCGCCAGTCAGGCGTGCGTTAAGCTTCAAACCTCCGTGTGATCTCCCAGAACGCCCCGGCTTGCCGGGGCGTTTCTGTTTGCGCATCCTGACCGGCTCGGGTTTGTCGTTTTTTGTTGTAGTCTTTTTTCCGCAAAACGGGGCAATCATCTTCAAATGTGCGGTTTAACCCGCTAGTCTGCCCTGATCCGTACTGCCGAAGATTCCCTAACTAAAACGAGCCGGCCATGACTGATCTGTCCCGTACGCAAGGGTTCGCCAGCCAGGCCATGAGCATCCTGGAGGGCCGTTTCTTTCGCCCGCCACTGCCCGAAGGCCATGTGCCGCGGGCGCGCTTGTGCCAGCGTTTGCACGCGGGGCTCGGTGGGCGTTTGCTGCTGGTCAACGCACCGGCGGGCTTCGGTAAAAGTTCGCTGGCGGTGGAGTTCTGCCAGGGCCTGCCCAACCACTGGAGCAGCCTGTGGCTGGGGTTGAGTCGGCGCGACAACGACCCCGGGCGTTTCCTTGAGCGTCTGCTCGAAGGCTTGCAGCAGTACTGCCCGGCGCTCGGCGGCCAGGCCCTGGGCCTGCTGAAGATGCGTCAGCGACACCAGCCGTTTGCTTTCGAAGAGTGGCTCGACGGTCTGCTCGATGAACTCGCTCGTCACCTGCAACCGCATAACCCCTTGCTACTGGTGCTGGACGACTACCACCTGGCTCAGGGGCCGGTGCTCGATCGCTGCCTGCAGTTCTTCCTCAATCACCTGCCGCCTGGCCTGGTGCTGCTGGTGACCAGTCGGCAACGGCCGGACTGGCACCTGGCGCGCCTGCGCCTGTCGCGCCAGTTGCTTGAGCTCAACGAGCAGGACCTGCGCCTGACCACCGATGAATCCCTCGCCGTGCTTGGCCAGCAACCCACGGTGTTGCGCGGGCAGGCGCTGGACAACCTGATCCAGCGCAGCGATGGCTGGGTCGCCGGTTTGCGCTTCTGGCTGCTGGCCGCCAACGAGGCGGGCGCCGACAGCGCCTTGCCTCAGGCGCTGCATGGCGGCGAAGGGCTGATTCGCGATTACCTGCTCGAAGAAGTCATCGAGATACTGCCGGCCGAAGTGCAGGGCTTTCTCTACGACACCGCCTGCCAGGAGCGCTTTTGCGCAGAACTCTGCGACGCCCTGCGTGAAAGCCATGACAGCGCCGAGATCCTCCGTTACCTGCAGGCCCACCAGGTGTTCCTGGTACCGCTGGACGAACACGGGCGCTGGTTCCGTTATCACCACCTGTTTTCCGACCTGCTGCGCACCCGCCAGGCCAGCCTGCCGCTGTCGAGCCTGCATTTGCGTGCCTGCCGCTGGTTTCACGGCCAGGGCCTGCTCGATGAAGCCGTCGAGCAGGCCCTGCGCGCCGGGCACCTGGATGTGGCCGCCAATCTGGTGCAGAACCTGTCCGAAGAACAACTGCTGGCCGAGCAGAACGTCGGCATGCTCCTGCGTTGGAAGATGGACCTGCCCGATAGCCTGCTGATCAGCACCCCGCGGCTGATCGTGTTGTACAGCTGGGCCCTGGGCCTGGCCGGGCAGCTGGATGCTGCCGAAGAACTGGCCAGCCACCTGAGCCGCTTCCTGCCGGCGCCTTCGGCCACTGCGCAAAAATCCATGCTGGCCCAGTGGCTGGCGTTGAGCGGGGTGATCGCGCGCGGTCGTGGCGACCGCCAGCGCACCCTCGAATACTGCTCCGAAGCCCTGCACAGCTTGCCGTTCAAACGTTACGGGCAGCGCCTTGTATGCCTTTCGACCCTGTCCAACCTGGCCATCGCCGATGCCGATTTCTGGCGCGCCCGTGGCTGGAACCGTGAGGCACTGGAACTGGCTCAGCGGGTGGGCAATCCGTTATTTGAAGCCCTGGCCCATTACGATCGGGCGCGGGTGCTGCACGCCCGCGGCGAGGTGCTGCGCGCCCTGGATGAAGTGCGCCAGGGCTTGCAACGCCTGCAGGGCTTGTCGGCGCAACGGCTGTACGCGGCGCGGGCACGACTGACGTTGTATGAGGGCTATCTACTGGCGGCAAGGCTACAGCCGGAGGCCGGGCGTAGCCGCCTGCGTGCCGGGCTGATCGAGGCCCGCGCCTGCCGTGACATCAGCGTGCTGATCGGCCATTGCGTGATCGCTGCGCTGGATGGCCGCGAAGGGCGATTCGCCGAAGCCTTCGCCGAGCTTGCCGAAGCCGAGCGGCTGATGCACATCTGGGACGTGCCGCCGATTTTCTATCTGGCGATGATCACCCTGGTCAAATGCGAGCTGTGGCTTGCGCAGGGCCGCACCGACCTGGCCGAATCCTGGCTGCTGCGCCTGGGCCAGACCTACGGTGGCGAACAGGCGGCGGCCGCACCGGAGTTCCACCCGCTGTTGCCGCCGCATATCGAGTTGCAGCAGGCCTTGCTCGAACGCACCCAGGGCCGCCTGGAGCAGGCCGGGCGGCGCTTGCAGGCGCTGGTGGAGCGTGGCCAGGCCAGTGGTGGGCAGATGCTCTGTGTCACCGCGCTGTGCCAGTGGATGGTGCTGCTGCTGGCCAACAACAACGAAGGCCAGGCGCGCGACCTGTTGGTGCTGGCCCTGGAGTCGGCTCGCGGCGGGGCGCTGCAACCCTTCCAGCGCCTGTTGCAGGATCACCCGCAGTGGTTGCGCGAACAGTTGCTGTTGCAGCCTCCGGGCCCGGCGCAAATCGGCTTGCTGGGCTTGTTGCCCGCGCTTGAATCAATTGAACCGGCCAGCGGCGCCAGCGAGGCCTTGAGCACCCGCGAGATGGCCGTGCTCGAACTGATTGCCCAGGGTTGTTCGAACCAGGAGATCAGCGAGCGCCTGTTCATCTCCCTGCACACGGTGAAAACCCACGCCAGCCATATCAACAGCAAGCTCGGCGTCGAGCGTCGTACCCAGGCGGTGGCCCGGGCCAAGGCGTTGGGCATGCTGCATTAGCCATGCGCCGGCCCGGCACCGGCAAGCAGGGCTGCGGCGCTTTACTATCCAATGGCTATAAACGATGATGGCGCAATGCCATTATTTGCTCCGTGACTGGTACGAACGTCCGCCAAATATGCGCTCTGCAAGCCTCAAGCTATCGCCCTGTGTGGCCGATACTCTGCGAGTGCGGCCCGATTCACCGCCGCAGCGAATCTACCCGCGAAGCCGAGCCTGTCCGTGAAGGTGTCTCTGCGTCCATTTTTTTATTTGCCATGACAGGTCTCGTGGATGCAGGTCTACAGCCAAAAAAGCTTTCTGATCGTCGATGATTTCTCTGATTTTCGCAGCTCGGCCCGTTCCATGCTGCGCGAGCTGGGCGTACGCGATGTCGACACGGCCGACAGCGGTGAGCAGGCGCTGCGCATGTGCGCGCAGAAGCGCTACGACTTTGTCCTCCAGGACTTCCACCTGGGCGATGGCAAGAAGAACGGCCAGCAGGTGCTCGAGGACCTGATCCTCGACAAGCTGATCAGCCATGAGTGCGTGTTCCTCATGGTCACTGCCGAAAGCAGCCAGGCGATCGTCCTCAGCGCGCTGGAGCACGAGCCCGACGCCTACCTGACCAAGCCGTTCAACCGCATCGGCCTGGCCCAGCGCCTGGAAAAACTGGTGCAGCGCAAAACCCTGCTCAAGCCGATCCTCCAGGCCCTGGACCGCGGCCGCCCGGCCGAAGTGCTGGCGGCCTGCGCCGAGCTGTGCAAGAAGGACCCGCGCTTCGCCCCGCTGTGCCTGCGCTACCGCGCCGATGCCCTGCGCGACCTCAACCGCTTCGATGAGCTGGAGAAGTTTCTCACCACCATCATCGCCAGCCGCGCCACGCCCTGGGCCTTTGCAGCCCTCGGCAGCCTGCTGTACAAGCGCAACCAGTTGGCCCAGGCCCAGGGCGTTTACGAGCAGGCGCTCAAGGCCTTCCCGATGATGCCCGGCCTGTACGACGGCCTGGCCGAGGTGCTGGTAGCCCTGGGCGAAAGCAAGCGCGCCCAGGGCGTGCTGGAAGAGGCCGTGCGTCTCTCGCCGCTGGCCGTACGCCGGCAGATGATGCTGGGCAAGCTGGCCCTGAGCAACGACGACTACGACACCTCGTCCAAGGCCTACCGGCACGCCGTCAACCAGGGCCAGAGCTCGCGTTACAAGGACCCGGAGAGCAACCTCGGGCTGGTCCAGGCCCTGATGAACAAGAACGCCGGCAACGGCCTGGATGCGCGCACCCGGGTCGAGATCAACACCGTGCTCAGCGAAGTGGCCAAAGAGAATGTCGAAGACCAGGGCCTGCAGGTGCGCGCGCGGTTGATGAAAGCCGCCAGCCTGCAGCAGGCCGGCGACGCCGAAACCGCCGCCAAACTGACCGAACAGGCCATGGCCCGGCTGGAGAAGATGGACCAGTTTTTCTCGGTGGAAGCGGCGCTGGTAGTGGCCACGCAACTGCAGAAACTGGGCCAGGAATCTGCCGGTACCGCGATTCTCAAGGGCTGCGTGGAAACCTACGGTGACGACCCCAAGGTGATGCAGAGCGTGGCACAGCTGACTGATGATCCGGCGGTACTCGGCGCAGTCACTGAAGCGGTCGACCTCAACCGCCAGGGCGTGCGCAGCTACCAGGCCGGTCAGCTCAGCGAAGCCCTGGCGCAGTTCCGCCGGGCACTGACGCTGCAGCCGAAGAACATCAGCATCGCCCTCAACACCGCACAGGCGCTGTTGCGCATCGGTGGTGAGACACCGCCGCCGGCGATCATGGACGAGTGCCGCGCGTGCCTGGGCAGCGTGACCGGCATCCCGAAAAGCGACAACCGTTACGATCGCTACCGCAAACTGCACATTCGGGCCTTTGGCGCATGAACCAGGACAACCAGGGGCTGGATTTTTCCACGGTGATCGCCTCCACCGTACACGACATGAAGAACTCCCTCGCCGCCCTGACCCAGGCTCACAGCCAGTGGTTGGCGCGCTTGCCGGAGGCCCTGCGCAGTGGCAGCGAACAGGGGGTGATGGAGCACGAATTCAGCCACCTCAACGGCATGCTGGTGCAGTTGCTGGGCCTGTACAAACTGGGCGTCAACCAACTGCCGATGTGCCCCGACTATCATGAGCTCGACGACTTTATCGAAGCCCAGCTCGCCGCCCAGCAGAACCTGCTGCAGCACCGCGACATCCTCGCCAGCTGGCGCATCGAAACCGCCAGCCCGCTGGGCTTTTTCGACCGCGAACTGGTCGGTTCGGTGGTTGCCAACATCCTCAACAACGCCATTCGCTATGCCGGGCACACCTTGCTGATCAGCGTCAGTGACGAAGGCGAACAGTTGGTGCTGAGCATCAACGATGACGGCCCGGGCTTCCCGGCGCGCATGCTCGAGCGTCAGCAGGAGTATGTGCAGGGTATCGATGGCCAGAGCGGCAGCACCGGCCTGGGCCTGTACTTCGCGGCACGGATTGCCGCGTTGCATGAACGCAACGGGGTGAAAGGGCGGATCGAGATTGCCAATGGCGGGGCCTTGGGGGGAGGGCTGTTCAGGCTTTATCTGCCATGAAGCGTGGCGAGCGACTTCTTGAAGTGAAGTGACGAGCGTCGTCGCAGGCACAACCGGCCTGTGCGACACTCCGTCATTTGCTCCACAGGATTGCTCCGATGAACCCGGCAAAACCCGCCCTGATCCGCGAAACCTTCCCCGTCGGCCCTTTGCAGTGCAACTGCACCATCATCGGCGACCCGATCAGCAAAAAGGCCCTCGTCGTCGACCCGGGTGGCAACCCTGAGCAGATCCTCGCCCGCCTGGACGCCCATGGCCTGAAAGTGGTGAGCATCATCCATACCCACGCGCACCTTGATCACTTCCTCGCCTCCGGGCAGCTGAAGGAGATGACCGGCGCCACCTTGCACCTGCACAAGGACGACCAGTTCCTCTGGGACAACCTGGAAATGCAGTGCCAGATGTTCGGCGTGCCCTACACCCCGGTGCCGGCACCGGACCGCTGGCTGGCCGACGATGAAGAGCTGGCCTGCGGCTGTGGCGTGGCCTTGCACACCCCGGGTCATACGCCGGGCTCGATGAGTTTCTGGTTCGCTGACGCCAAGCTGCTGATTGCAGGCGATACGCTTTTTCGGCGTGGGATTGGTCGCACCGATTTGTGGGGTGGCGATCAGGCGACTATCGTTCGTTCGATCAAGCAGCGCCTGTACAGCCTGGATGAACAGGCCACGGTGGTGACCGGGCATGGTCCGGATACCCGCCTGGGCGACGAGATGCGCCAGAACCCGTTCGTGCGCGCCTGACCGTTAAGGGAATTTTTTCGCTTTGCTGCAATCCAAGGCTGGCATAGATCCGAATCAGATCCGCTGCACTTTCGAATTACAGTAGGAGCTTGTCCATGTTCACCATGCGTCGTTTGATTATCGTCGCTACCGCTGCCGCGCTGATGTCCGGTTGTGCCAGCCAAAACCCGTATGACAGCCAGGGTCAGGCGCAGCAGGGCTCCACAGGGATGAGCAAAACCGCCAAGTACGGCGGCCTGGGCGCGCTGGCCGGTGCCATTGCCGGTGCTGCCATCGACCATAACAACCGCGGCAAAGGTGCGCTGATCGGCGCTGCCGCCGTCGGTGCTGCCGCCGCAGGTTATGGTTACTACGCCGACAAGCAGGAGGCCGCGCTGCGTGAAAGCATGGCCAACACCGGTGTCGAGGTTCAACGCCAGGGCGACCAGATCAAACTGATCATGCCGGGCAACATCACCTTTGCCACCGACTCGGCCAACATTGCCCCGAGCTTCTACTCGCCGCTGAACAACCTGGCCAACTCCTTCAAGCAGTTCAACCAGAACACCATTGAAGTGGTCGGCTACACCGACAGCACCGGCAGCCGCCAGCACAACATGGACCTGTCCCAGCGTCGTGCACAATCGGTGGTCACCTACCTGACCTCCCAGGGTGTCGATGGCAGCCGCGTCAGCGCCCGCGGCCTGGGCCCGGACCAGCCTATCGCCAGCAACGCCGACGCCAACGGCCGCGCGCAGAACCGTCGGGTAGAGGTCAACCTCAAGCCGATTCCCGGGCAGCAGTACCAGTAAGTCGCAAGATGTGAAGAAGGGGAGCCTGGCTCCCCTTTTTTGTGCCTGCAGTGACCTCATCGCTGGCAAGCCAGCTCCCACAGAGGCCTGGCTAGCATCCTGCAACAGCCTTGGGCTGGTAGTTTGAGCGTCCCAGGACCTATCCTACGAATTCTGTCGCCCTGCAGATGATTGCTCCGGGGGAAGTACGCCACTAGGCTCACTGGGTCGCTGATGTATCAGCGATCGGGTTTGGCGACCCGAGTACATCATCCTGCTTCCATGACGTCAGTCGTTATGGCAGTTGTGCGCAGGAGGGCTTCGGCCCTGCCGGGTTGTCCTGATGTCTCGGTTCGCCAACCTGCGTACAGCTGCCACCATTTCTGTTTGGCGACATTGATGGTGCAGCTCCCTTAACATCAGGAGCTTCATCATGAAAAAGATCGTGTCGAAGATGCGCTGGTGCATGCGTCGCTGTATTTGAAGTGCGCAAGCCTGACCGGGCCGCTGGCGGTCGAGCATACCCGTGAGCCGGGGCGAGGGTTTCTTCAGGCGACCCTGCATTCCCATGAAATGGCCAAGGCATTGGTTGATGCGTTGCTCGATGGGCTGGAGAGCCGTTTGATCAGGATGCCAGGCGGCGCCTGAGTTGCGAGCGCGTTGCGCTCGATCGCTGGCAAGGCCAGCTCCCACAGGTCCGGAGTGTGCCCAGATTAACTGTGGGAGCCGGCTTTGCCGGCGATACGGTCGGTCAGGCGACTCAGCTTGGGCTTCTGGTGGTGATCTTCAGCACATCGGTATAAACGATGACCACAGACTGGCCGACCTTGAGATTCTTCATGCGCGCCTGAAGTTCAGGGTCTTCGACCTTCACTACCTTTTGTGGACCTTCAGGTGGCGTCAGCGTGACTTCGTGGGTTTTCAGATCAATCTTGGTGATCTTCGAGGTGACCTTGATCTGCCGAAATGCCTCGCCACCTGGGTTAGGGTTGTCCTTGGTGGCGCGAATGACACCGGCCTCCTTGCTGATGCCCGGGGCCTTGGTGAGGTCGGTTTCGAGCACAGTGGCAACCGAGCGGTTGACTGTGATGTTGACCAGGTCGCCGACCTTGAGATTATGCAGGTCCTTGGCCTGTTCGCTCACCTGGATCGGCACCTCAGAGTTCTCAGGCCCTGCCACCGTCACGACGCGCTTGTCGAGGTCAACGGCAAGGACTTTGGTATCCACCACATCCTCAGTGGCGACAGCGTCGATCAGCTTCTCTTCTGCCTGCACCGTGAAACTGGCTGCAGACAGAAGTGAAACAACAGCAAAAGCATGGGCAAAGCGGCGCAACGGTTTCATAGGCTTACATTCCTTGTGATGGCTAATGAAAAACATCGTAGGAAGTGAGCATAGATGCTGTCCGGCAAATTACCCGTCGGCGTTTTGTCGCAGCCGTTCGAGCAAGGCGTCCTTGTCCTGCCACAGCTGGTTGATCCATTGCTGGAAGGCCAGGCGATAGGTTTCATCCTGGTCGTAGTTCTTGCCCAGGAACTCCGCCGGAATCGCCAGTTCCTCGAAGTGCACGACAATGTGCCTGACCCGCCCGCACAGCAAGTCCCAGAAGCCCGGTGCACCGTTCGGATAATGAATGGTGACGTTGACGATCGACTGCAGTTGCTCGCCCATGGCATCCAGTACAAAGGCAATGCCGCCGGCCTTGGGCTTGAGCAGGTGCTGGAACGGTGACTGCTGCTGGCGATGCTTGGCCTCGGTGAAGCGCGTGCCTTCGGCGAAGTTGAAGATCGCCGTCGGCTTGCCGCGAAACTTGGCGCAGGTGCGGCGGGTGGTTTCCAGGTCCTTGCCGGCCTTTTCCGGGTGCTTGGCCAGGTACGCCTTGGAATAGCGCTTCATGAACGGAAAGCCCAGCGCCCACCAGGCCAGGCCGATTACCGGCACCCAGATCAGCACCTGCTTGAGGAAGAACTTCAGCGGGCGGATACGGCGGTTGAGCACGTACTGCAGTACCAGGATATCGACCCAGCTCTGGTGGTTGCTGGTGACCAGGTAGCTGTGCTGGTAGTCCAGCCCGGCCAGGCCCTCGACCTGCCAGCGGGCCTTGCCCAGCAGGTTGATCCAGGCATTGTTGTTGCTGATCCAGGCTTCGTGGATGTGGCGCATCAGTTCATCGGTGAGCCGTTGCGCGGCCGCGAACGGCAGGCACAGCTTGAACAGGCTGACGATGAACAACGGGGTGCAGCAGACGATGGTGTTGAGCCCCAGTAGCAGCGAGGCGATAACCCCGCGCAGTGGCGCGGGTAGCAATCCGAGCATGTTCAGCTATCCAGTGAGCGGTTGGCCTGAATGGCGGTCAGGGCGATGGTGTAGACGATGTCGTCGACCTGGGCGCCGCGTGGCAGGTCGTTGACCGGCTTGCGCAGGCCTTGCAGCATCGGCCCGAGGCTGACGCAGTCGGCACTGCGTTGCACGGCCTTGTGGGTGGTGTTGCCGGTGTTCAGGTCGGGGAACACGAACACCGTGGCGCGGCCGGCCACCTGGCTGTTGGGCGCCAGTTGCCGGGCAATGTCCAGGTTGGCCGCGGCATCGTACTGCAACGGGCCGTCGATCAGCAGGCCGTGTTGGGATTCCTGGGCCAGCACGGTGGCTTCGCGGACCTTCTCGACCTCTTCGCCGCTGGCCGAGTCACCGCTGGAATAGCTGATCATCGCCACTCGCGGGGCAATGCCGAAGGCTTCGGCGGAGTCAGCGCTCTGCAGGGCGATTTCCGCCAGCTCGTTGGCTGTCGGGTGCGGGTTCATCACGCAGTCGCCGTACACCAGCACCTGTTCGGGGAACAGCATGAAGAACACCGACGACACCAGGCTGCAGCCCGGCGCGGTCTTGATCAGTTGCAGGGCTGGGCGGATGGTGTTGGCGGTGGAGTGCACCAGGCCCGAGACCAGGCCATCGACCTCGTCCAGGGCCAGCATCATGGTGCCGATCACCACCGGGTCTTCCAGTTGCTGCTCGGCCATCGGCGCATTAAGGCTTTTGCTCTTGCGCAGGCTGACCATCGGCTCGACATAACGCTCGCGGATCAGGTCCGGGTCAAGGATCTCCAGGCCCTCGGGCAGGGTGATGCCCTGGGCGCGGGCCACCGCCTGGACGTCGTCAGGCTTGGCCAACAGCACGCAGCGGGCAATGCCGCGGGCCTGGCAGATGGCCGCGGCCTGCACGGTCAGCGGTTCTGCGCCTTCCGGCAAGACGATGCGCTTGTTGGCCTGCTGGGCGCGCTGGATCAACTGGTAGCGGAACACCGCGGGCGACAGGCGCAGTTCGCGCGGTGTGCCGCAGCGCTGGTGCAGCCAGTCGGCGTCCAGGTAGCTGGCGACGAAATCAGTGATCAGCTCCGCGCGCTCGCGGTCATCCACCGGGATTTCCTTGTTCAGGCCGTTGAGCTGGTTGGCGGTGTCATAGGAGCCGGTGCTTACCGAGAGAATCGGCAGGCCGGCCAGCAGCGCGCCCTGGCACAGTTCGAGGATGCGCGGGTCGGGTTTGCTGTCGCTGGTCAGCAGCAGGCCGGCCAGCGGCACGCCGTTGATCGCCGCCAGGCTCACCGCAAGGATGATGTCGTCGCGGTCGCCCGGGGTCACTACCAGCGTGCCGGGCTTGAGCAGCGGCACGGTATTGGCCACGGTGCGGGCACAGATGATGATCTTGTTCATCCGCCGGGTTTCGTAGTCGCCGGCATTGAGCACCTGGGCGCCGAGCAGTTCGGCCACGTCGCGGGTACGCGGATCGTTGAGGCCGGCCTGGAACGGGATGCAGCCGAGCAGGCGGAAGTCGCCGCCGCGCAGCAGCGGTGAATGCTCGGTCAGGCGCGCGGCGAAGGCGTTCATGTCTTCGTCGGTGCGCACCTTGTTGAGGATTACCCCGAGCACTTTCGGGTCGCGCGGGCCGCCGAACAGCTGGGCCTGCAGCTCGACGCGCCCGGACAGCTCGGTGAGCACTTCGTTTTCCGGCGCCGACACCAGGATCACCTCGGCATCCAGGCTCTTGGCCAGGTGCAGGTTGACCCGCGCGGCGTAGCTGGCGTGGCGGGTCGGGACCATGCCTTCGACCACCACCACGTCCTTGCCGACGCAGGCCTGCTGGTACAGGGTGATGATTTCTTCGAGCAGTTCATCCAGTTGACCATCGCCGAGCATACGCTCGACATGGGCCAGGCTCAGCGGCTGTGGCGGCTTCAGGCCATGGGTACGGGCAACCAGTTCGGTGGAGCGCTCAGGGCCGGTATCACCCGGGTGCGGCTGGGCGATCGGCTTGAAGAAGCCGACCTTCAACCCGGCGCGCTCCAGGGTGCGCACCAGGCCCAGGCTGATGGAAGTCAGGCCGACGCCAAAGTCGGTCGGCGCGATAAAAAATGTCTGCATGCGAGCTTCTCGAAATGAGCTGTGCAAAAGAGTCAATTGCCAAGGGTATCGCTATCGGCCCCCTGAGCGCACCCGCCGCAAATATCCGGCAACCCGTTTGTCCGGGTTGCGTTCGCTTTCAGGCGATGCCTTGGTTACACTTGTTCGTTCTACATTCTTATGCAAAAGGTCTCGCCCCATGCTGATCGCCGCCAAAAAGGCTGTCTCCATCGACTATACCCTGACCAACGACGCTGGTGAGGTCATCGACAGCTCCGCCGGCGGCGCTCCGCTGGTCTACCTGCATGGCGCAGGCAACATCATCCCGGGTCTGGAAAAAGCCCTGGAAGGCAAAACCACCGGTGACGAACTGGAAGTCGCCGTCGAGCCGGAAGACGCCTACGGCGAATACCTGGCCGAGCTGGTCAGCACCCTGAACCGCAGCATGTTCGAAGGTGTCGACGAGCTGGAAGTGGGCATGCAGTTCCACGCTTCGGCGCCGGATGGCCAGATGCAGATCGTCACCATTCGCGACCTGGACGGCGACGACGTCACCGTTGACGGCAACCACCCACTGGCTGGCCAGCGCCTGAACTTCAAGGTCAAGGTCGTCAATGTGCGTGAAGCCAGCGAAGAAGAAGTAGCCCATGGCCATGTCCATGGCGAAGGTGGCCATCACCACTGATTTTCTGCGCTAAGCTCAGAGAGTCGCGAAGGCGCCCGGGCAAGTCCGTCGCTCCAGCAGGGGAAGACGGCTTGGCAGGGCGCCTTTTTAATGGGCTGGGTTTACTGATTGCAGCCCCCAGCGGCAACCGGGATCTGGAAAGGGGAGTACGTCATGAGTGCATTTCACGACCTGAAGTTGACAGCGCTGGACGGCCAGGAATTGCCTCTGGCACCGTTCAAGGGCCGGGTGGTGCTGGTGGTCAATGTCGCCTCCAAGTGTGGCTTGACCCCGCAGTACGCGGCGCTGGAAAACCTTTATCAGCAGTACAAGAGCAAAGGCTTCAGCGTGCTGGGCCTGCCGTGCAACCAGTTTGCCGGCCAGGAACCGGGCACGGAGAAGGAAATTCAGACGTTCTGCAGCCTGAACTATGGCGTGAGCTTCCCACTGGGTAGCAAGCTCGAAGTTAACGGTCATGACCGTCATCAGCTGTACCGCTTGCTGGCCGGCGAAGGCGCCGAGTTTCCGGGCGATATCACCTGGAACTTCGAGAAGTTCCTGGTCGGCAAGGACGGCCGGGTACTGGCGCGCTTCTCGCCACGCACCGCGCCGGATGATCCGGCGGTGGTGCAGGCGATCGAGAAGGCTCTGGCCTGATCGGCCCCATCGTGGGGCAAGCCCGCTCCTGCAGAAGTAGGAACGGGCTTGCCCCGCGATGCTGTTCAATCACCCAGATCAATAGTACTGGGCCACCCGAACGGCTCACCCTATCCTCAGGCGCATTCCCTATTCCCAGGAGCGCCGCATGTCCGCCACCGCACTGTTCACTCCCTTCCAACTGGGCGCCCTCGAGCTGCCGAGCCGCGTGGTCATGGCACCGATGACCCGTACCTTCTGCCCTGGTGGCGTCCCTCACGCACAAGTGGTTGAGTACTATCGTCGCCGCGCCGCCGCAGGCGTTGGGCTGATCATCACCGAAGGCACCACGGTCGGTCATAAAGCCGCCAATGGCTACCCGAATGTGCCGCGTTTTTACGGCGAAGATGCCCTGACCGGCTGGAAGAAAGTCGTTGAAGCCGTGCACGCTGAAGGCGGGCGCATCGTGCCGCAGCTCTGGCACGTGGGTAGCGTGCGCCGCCTGGGTACCGAGCCGGATGCCAGCGTGCCGGGCCATGGCCCGAGCGAGAAGCTCAAGGACGGCCAGGTCGTGGTGCATGGCATGACCCAGGCGGATATTCGTGAAGTGATCGAGGCTTTCGCCCAGGCCGCTCGTGATGCCCAGGCCATTGGCATGGATGGCGTCGAGATCCACGGTGCCCATGGTTACCTGATCGACCAGTTTTTCTGGGAAGCCAGCAACCAGCGCACGGACGAATACGGCGGCGACTTGGCCGGCCGTTCGCGCTTTGCCATCGAGTTGATCCAGGCCGTGCGCGCCGCGGTAGGCCCGGACTTCCCGATCATTTTCCGTTTCTCGCAGTGGAAGCAGCAGGACTACAGCGCGCGTCTGGTGCAGAGCGCCGATGCCCTGGGCGCATTCCTGCAACCACTGGTGGATGCTGGTGTGGATATCTTCCACTGCTCGACCCGACGCTTCTGGGAACCTGAGTTCGAAGGTTCGGACCTCAACCTGGCTGGCTGGACCCGCCAGCTCACCGGCAAGCCGACCATCACCGTCGGCAGTGTCGGCCTGGATGGCGAGTTCCTGCAGTTCATGGTCGCGACCGACAAGGTGGCCCAGCCGGCCAGCCTGGAAAACCTGCTCCAGCGCCTGAACAACGACGAATTCGACCTGGTGGCAGTCGGTCGTGCCTTGCTGGTCGACCCGGAATGGGCGGCCAAGGTGCGCGATGGTCGCGAGCAGGACATCCTGCCGTTCAGCCGCGAGGCGTTGACGACCCTGGTTTGATCGCAATTGCCGCTGCAGTCGGGCGCGCCATGCTGACCTGACTCTGGCGGCAGGCTGCCTGCAGATGCGCCTCGAATTGCTCGACAATCGCCGGCCAGCCCTGACGGCTGGCATGCTGGCGGGCATTGAGGCGCACCCGGCGCAGGGTTTCCGGCTCTTCCAGGAACCAGCAGGCGGCATCGATAAAGGCCGCTTCGTCCCCTGGCATGGCCAGCGCACCGCTATGCCCGTGGCGGATGTGCTGGGCTGCCGCCGCTTGATCGTAGGCGACCACACCCAGGCCTGAGGCCAAGGCTTCGAGCACGACGTTGCCGAAGGTTTCGGTCAGGCTGGGAAACACAAAGATATCCCCTGAAGCGTAGTGTTCGGCCAGGCGTTCTCCGCGCTGGGCGCCGCAGAACATCGCGCCCGGCAGGCGCTGCTCGAGTGCGCTGCGTTGCGGCCCGTCACCGACCACGATCAGCTTGATGCACCGCTGCGGGTACTGTTGTTGCAGGGCGTCCAGGCACGGCTGCAACAAACCCAGGTTCTTTTCGGCGGCCAGGCGTCCGACATGCAGCAGGGCGATATCGTCGACGCCCAGGCCCCATTGCTCGCGCAAGGTCTGACTACGCCTGGCCGGGGTAAACAACTGGCTGTCCACTCCCCGTGCCATCAGGCTGAGGTTGTCGAAGCCGCGCCGTTCCAGCTCCAGGCGCTGGCTGAGGCTGGGCACCAGGGTGGTGTGGGTTCGGTGATGGAACCAGCGCAGGTAGTGGGTAAGCAGCCGCGCCAGCAGGCCGAGGCCGTACTCGCTGGAGTATTGCTGGAAGTTGGTGTGGAAGCCACTGACCACGGCGATGCCCAGGCGCCGCGCCGCGCGCAGGGCACTCAAACCCAGCGGGCCTTCGGTGGCGATGTAAAGCACATCCGGCCGTTGCCGGCGCCAGCGGCGCAGCAGTTTGTGCATCGACACCTGGCCCCATTGCAAACCCGGGTACCCCGGCAACGGCCAGCCGCGACACAGCAGCAGGTTGTCGTCGCTGGCCGAGGGCTGTTCAGCCGCTTGCCGCGGGCGTACCAGCTCGACCCGATGGCCGCGTGATCGCAAGCCATCGCTGAGGCGGCCAAGGGTGTTGGCCACGCCGTTGATCTCCGGTGGGAAGGTTTCGCTGATCAGGGTGACATGCAGGGACAGTGTGCTCATGAAGCCAGTTTCGACCGTGCCGATTGCCGCTCTGTGACCGCCAAATGACAGATCGATGACGCCTGATTACTGGCGATTGCAGGCGCGTAAATATTTCCCAGCAAGTGACTCAAGATTGCAGGTCCGCCAGCCGATGCAGAAGCATTCGAATGACTGATTTCGCTCCGGGAGAGCGTCATGTTCAACAGCAAACTCAAGCAAGAAATCCTCCGGCTGCGCGAAGAACTGCAATCAGTGGAGCAAGTAAAGTGCAGCCTCGACAGCGAGATGCTGGTGCTGCAGCTCGACCCGCAGGGGCGCATCGAATCGGTCAACAGCAACTTCGAAAAAGAGATGCGCTACAGCAGCCATCAACTGATTGGCCGCAACATCGAGGAAATCGTCCCGGCGCACGTCAAGCAGCTCGACTTTTACCAGCGCATGAAGCACGCCATTGCCCGTGGCGAGCATCTCAATGGCGCTTTCCGCCTGCTGCGGGGCAATGGCGAAGAGGCCTGGCTGCGCTCGATCCTGCAGCCGGTGAAAAACAGCGAAGGGCGCATCAAATACTTCACCCTTCACTCCAGCGATCTGACCCGCACCATCGAAACCTCCCGCGAGCACGAGAGCCTGATCAAGGCGCTGATGCGCTCCACGGCGGTGATCGAGTTCAACCTCAACGGTGAAGTGCTGACGGCCAACGAGCGCTTCCTGCAGACCATGGGCTACAAGCTCGACCAGGTGGTGGGCAAACATCACCGCCTGTTCTGCGAACCGGAAGAGTACAACTCGGTGGGTTATCACGCGTTCTGGGACAAGCTGCGCCGCGGCGAGTTCGTCGCCGAACGCTTCAAGCGCATTGATGCCCATGGCCGCGTGGTGTGGCTGGAGGCGTCCTACAATCCGATCATCGATGCCCATGACGTGCTCTACAAAGTGGTCAAGTTCGCCACCGTGATCACCGACCAGGTCAACCAGGAAACGGCCGTGGCCCAGGCTGCCGACATCGCCTACAACACCTCGCTGGAAACCGACGCCTGTGCGCGCAGGGCCACCGAGGTGGTGACCCAGACCGTGGATGTCATGCGCGGCCTGGAAACCTACATGCAGGAAGCCGCCGAAGGTATTGAGGCGCTGGACAAGCAGTCGCAGGTGATCGGTTCGATCATCAAGACCATCAGCGACATTGCCGGGCAGACCAACCTGCTGGCCCTCAACGCCGCCATCGAGGCCGCACGTGCCGGCGAGCAGGGCCGGGGCTTTGCCGTGGTCGCCGACGAGGTCCGGCAACTGGCTTCGCGCACCAGCACCGCGACTGAGGAAATCGCCCGAGTGGTGCAGCAGAACGAACACCTGGCCAAGGCGGCGGTGGATATCATCGACAGCAGCAAGCGCCAGGCCGAGCAAGGCCTGTCACTGGCCGGGCAAACCGGTACGGTGATCGTCGAGATTCAGGACGGTGCGCAGAAGGTGGTCAATGCGGTGGGGCAGTTCTCCAACCAGCTGTCGAGCTGATGGAGGTGCCGCGTAGCCGGGCGGCTACGCGGCGATGCCTCAGGTACGTTCGCGCACCCAGAACAGCGTGGCGCCCGCCACCGCCGCCGGCATCATCAGGATGTTGAGGAAGGGCACCAGCAACACCAGGTACACCGAACCGCCAAAGCCCAGGCTCTGCCAGCGTTTTTCGCGCAGCCAGGCGAGCATGTCCTGCCAGCTCATCTTGTGGTTATCCGCCGGGTAGTCGATGTACTGGATGGCCATCATCCAGATACCGAACAGCAGCCACAGCGGCGCGGCGACGATGTTCACCACCGGGATCAGCGAAAGGATGAACAGAGCGATGGCCCGTGGCAGGAAGTAGCCCAGCTTGCGCGCCTCGCGGCCGAGGGTGCGTGGCACCATGGCAGTGAGTTCGGCCCAGCTGAAGGCGGGAAAATCATCGGTGCCGCGCACCACCACTTCGACCTTCTCCGCGAGGAAACCATTGAACGGCGCGGCGATGATGTTGGCCAGCATGGTGAAGGTGAAGAACACCATCAACCCCACCAGAATCACGAACAGCGGCCACAGCACATAATTGAGAAAGCTCAGCCAGTTCGGCAGGCTGGGCATCAACGAATCGACCCAGAGGCTGAACTGATGGCCGGCAAAGTAGACCAGGCCGACGAACAGCAGCAGGTTGACCGCCAGCGGCAGCAGCACGAACAGGCGCAGGCTCGGGCTCAGGACCAGTTTCAGTCCTTCGCGCAGGTACTGTGGGCCAGAGAGGACAGGGGCTTGCATAAAGGGGGAGGCTCCGGGTAAAGGCAAACGCGCTGACCTTACCGAGTTTGTGCGGCGGGCGAAAGCGCGGCGCAGAGCGAGAAACGGGCTGTAACAAAACCTCGGCAGCATCCCGGGCTGGGCTTCATAGATAAACCGCGTGCGATTTTATTGATGAATAGAGCCGGCCTATAAGGTGGATTGTCTAAGGATATTTCCTTAATCTCTGCCACCTCGCTAAAGTGCGCACAACTTTTCAACGCCTTCGAATTCTGACTTTCAAGGAGTTTCCATGAGCATTCTGGTCAACAAGCAAGCCCCTGATTTCGATGCGGCGGCAGTGTTGGGCGACGGTTCGATCGTCGACAGCTTCAAGCTTTCTTCCCTGCGCGGCAAATACGTCGTGCTGTTCTTCTGGCCGCTGGACTTCACCTTTGTCTGCCCGTCGGAAATCATTGCCCACAACAACCGCATGGACAAGTTCCGCGAGCTGGGTGTGGAAGTGGTCGGTGTTTCCATCGACTCGCAGTTCACCCACCACGCCTGGCGCAGCACCCCGGTCGAGAAGGGCGGTATCGGCGCGGTCGAGTTCACCATGGTCGCCGACGTCAAGCACGAGATTACCCGTGCCTATGGCATCGAGCACGATGACGGCGTGGCCCTGCGTGCCTCGTTTCTGATCGACCAGCAAGGCGTTGTGCAGCACCAGGTGGTCAACAACCTGCCGCTGGGCCGTGAAGTCGACGAGATGATCCGCCTGGTCGAGGCCCTGCAGTTCACCGAACAGCACGGTGAAGTCTGCCCGGCCGGCTGGCGCCCAGGCCAGAAAGGCATGAAGGCCGATGCCAAGGGCGTTGCCGACTACCTGGCCGAGAACGCCGCCAGCCTGTAAGGCGGCGAGTTAACGTTTTTCAGGACCTGCGGCTAAAAGCCTTCCCCAAGTGCTTCGCAGGTTCTTTTTTATTCCAGCCGGCGATCCCGGCGATACGATGCTGGCAATTGAACGCCAGCTCGACAGGAGTGTGACATGTCTGAAGTACGCCATTCGCGAGTGATCATCCTCGGTTCCGGCCCTGCCGGTTACAGCGCTGCCGTGTATGCTGCGCGTGCCAACCTCAAGCCGCTGCTGATCACCGGCATGCAGGCCGGCGGCCAGCTGACCACCACCACCGAAGTCGACAACTGGCCGGGCGACGCCCACGGCCTGACTGGCCCGGCGCTGATGCAACGCATGCAGGAACACGCCGAGCGCTTCGAGACCGAAGTGGTGTTCGACCACATCAACGCCGTTGACCTGGCCAGCAAGCCGTTCACTCTCAAGGGCGACAGCGCCACCTACACCTGCGACGCACTGATCATCGCCACCGGCGCCAGCGCTCGCTACCTGGGCCTGCCATCGGAAGAAGCGTTCATGGGCAAGGGCGTTTCCGCCTGCGCGACCTGCGACGGTTTCTTCTATCGCAACAAGCCGGTCGCCGTGGTCGGTGGTGGTAACACCGCTGTTGAGGAAGCCCTGTACCTGGCCAACATCGCCAGCAAGGTCACCCTGGTTCACCGCCGCGAGACCTTCCGCGCCGAGAAGATCCTGGTCGACAAGCTCAACGCCCGCGTGGCCGAAGGCAAGATCGAGCTCAAGCTCAATGCCACCCTGGACGAAGTGCTGGGTGACAACATGGGCGTCACCGGTGCGCGCCTGAAGAATAACGACGGCAGCTTCGACGAAATCAAGGTTGATGGCGTATTCATCGCCATCGGCCACACGCCGAACACCTCGCTGTTCGAAGGCCAGCTGACCTTGAAAGACGGCTACCTGGTGGTGAATGGCGGCCGTGACGGCAACGCCACTGCGACCAACGTTGAAGGTGTGTTCGCTGCCGGTGACGTGGCTGACCATGTTTACCGTCAGGCCATTACCTCGGCCGGTGCCGGTTGCATGGCGGCGCTGGATGTCGAGCGCTACCTGGACGGCCTGCAGAACGCAGCGCTCTGAGGATTGCGCGAGCGCTCTGCGCTCGATCGCTGGCAAGGCCAGCTCCCACAGTTGATCTTGTGAGCTAACAAAAAACCGGCCTGATGGCCGGTTTTTTTGTGTCTGCAATCCGCCTCAGAGGCTAAGGCGCATCGACAGATCCACCGCCTTTACATCCTTGGTCATCGCCCCGATCGAGATGTAGTCCACGCCCGTTTCAGCAATCACCCGCAGGGTGCTTTCAGTCACGCCGCCACTGGCTTCAAGCTTGGCCTTGCCGCCGTTCAGGCGCACCGCTTCGCGCATGTCGTCCAGGCTCAGCTCATCGAGCATGATGATGTCGGCGCCCGCATCCAGGGCCTCTTTGAGCTCGTCCAGGCTTTCTACCTCGATCTCCACCGGCTTGCCCGGGGCAATGCGGTGCGCGGCAGTGATCGCTTCGGCGATGCCACCACTGGCGGCGATGTGGTTTTCCTTGATCAGGAAGGCGTCGTACAGGCCGATGCGATGGTTGTGGCAACCGCCGCAGGTCACCGCGTACTTTTGCGCCAGGCGCAGGCCGGGCAGGGTCTTGCGGGTGTCGAGCAGCTTGACCTGGGTGTCGGCCACCTTGTCGGCAAGGAACTGCGCGTGAGTCGCAACGCCCGACAGCATCTGCAGGAAATTCAGCGCCGAGCGCTCGCCGCTGAGCAGGGAACGGGCCGGGCCTTCAAGGTGGAACAGCACCTGGTTGGCGGTGGTGCGGTCACCATCCTTGACCTGCCAGTGCACCGCTACCCGTGGGTCGAGCTGGCGGAATACCGCATCAACCCAGGCCGTACCGGCAATCACGCAGTCATCGCGGGTAATGATGGTGGCCTTGGCCAGGCGCTCGGCCGGGATCAGCTGGGCGGTGATGTCGCCACTGCCGATGTCTTCGAGCAACGCACGGCGCACGTTGGCTTCGATTTCGGCGGTCAGGTCGGCGAGGCGTAAATTCGGCATGGCGGGCTCCACAAGCTAAGTGCCGGCGATTATAGGGCAGGGCAGCCCGCGCTTGCAGCAAACACTGCAGTGGCGGCCGAAGCTTGACCTTTGGTCAGGCCGAATGAGCGTTTCACGCTGGCACCGGTCTATCAGCAGCGGTATGCGCGCACTGGCGAGTGAAGGGTTTTTACTCGATAATGCGCCTTGTATTTGGCGTCATAGCTTTGACGACCACCCAAAAAGCTCAAAATCGAACCTGCAAGGAGACCAGGATGCACAACGACGGGAAGGTGGTGCCGATCAAGGCCATCACCGATCAGGCGCACAATGCGCCCCTCGCTCGTCTGCCGGTGGTGCTTCTGCAGGTACGTGACAAGGCCGCGCTGCAACTGCGCCAGGGCCTGCAGGCGTTGTTCGACAACGCCGACGACACCCTGTTCGAGATGGCCGACAAGGCCGCCAACAACGTCGAACAGAACATCCTTTTCGAAGCCATGCGCGACCTGCGCCTAAAGCGCAAGAACATCGAGCGCGGCTATCTTGACCACTTTTATGAAGCCTTCGTGCAGATCGGTCAGCCCGATTCACTGCCGGCCCTGCACAGCCATGGCTACGACCGCCTGGCACTGGTGGCCAATGACGAGCTGGAACGCACCGTGGCGCTGGATGCCATGGTCGCGCGGGTGCTGGCCCGCGACGGCATCGCCCTCAACCAGTTGACCCTGCGATTCAGCGCCCTGGTGGGCCAGGCCCTGGACGATCCGCGCAACCCGCTGGGCCCGGCGATGCTCTGCGATTACTTTTTGCGTGCCGGGCGCAGCCTGGGCGTGGGGATCAAGGTCAAGCTGATCATTCTCAAGCTGTTCGAGCGCTATGTGCTGCACGACGCCGACCAGTTGTACGGCGAAGCCAATCAACTGCTGATTGCCACTGGCGTGCTCCCCGAGCTCAAGGCCGTGCCGCGGCGCCGCGCCCAGGACCGCCCGCAGGCTGAACGCGAGGCTTCGGCCAGCGCAGCCGGCAACGAATCGCCCAATGATTCGCTGGATGCCAACGGCCAGGCGGTGTTTGCCTCGTTGCAGGCCCTGCTTTCGCCGGTGCGCGGGCGTGTTGCCCCGCGCCTGGAGGCGTGCGAGCAGGTGCAGGCGATCAGTACCCGTGACCTGTTGCGCCTGCTCTCGCACCTGCAGCATTACGTGCCGCCAACACCCGAGACCGATGACTTCGACCTGCACCAGCAGCTTGAACAACTGCTGACCCGGGTCAGCGTAAAAAGCGGCACCTACCGCAAGATCGAAGTGGTCGACGAGGATGTCATCAACCTCATCGCCATGCTTTTCGAGTTCATTCTCGCCGACCGCAACTTGCCGCGTTCGCTGCGCGCCCTGATCGGCCGCATGCAGATCCCGATGCTCAAAGTGGCGGTACTCGACAAGAGCTTCTTCAGCCGCAGCAGTCACCCGGCCCGGCGCCTGCTCAACGAGATCGCCACGGCAGCGATGGGTTGGGGCGCCAGTGATGATTGCCAGCGCGACAGCCTGTACCTGCGGGTCGAAAAAATCGTCCAGCGGCTGCTCAGCGACTTTGTAGACGACCCGGCGATTTTCTCCGAACTGCTCGCTGAATTCCTCGCTTTCAGTAGTGATGAGCGACGCCGCAACGAGCTGCTGGAACAACGCACGCGCGACGCCGAGGAGGGCCGCGCACGCACCGCGCTGGCTCGTCAGCGGGTGCAGCAGGAACTCAACCGGCGTCTGCTTGGCCGCTCGTTGCCGCGGGTGGTGGTGCGCCTGCTCGAAGAAGCCTGGAGCCAGGTGGTGTTGCTGGCCTGCCTCAAGCATGGCGACACCTCCAGCCAGTGGCTCGAAGCGCTGGAGACCATGGATGAGCTGATCTGGAGCGTGCAACCGCACACTGAAGACCAGGCGCGCCTGCGCCTGCTGGAGCTGGTGCCGGGACTGCTCAAGGCATTGCGCGATGGCCTGGCCAGTGCCGCGTTCGATCCGTTTGCCACCAGCGAATTTTTTGCCCAGCTCGAAACCCTGCATGTGCAGATGTTCGATACACCGGTAGTGGGTGGGCGTGTTATCCACAATGACGCCAGCGAGCAGGTACTGGTGCTCGATGAAATAGTCTTGCCCACCCCGCAAGCCTGCGAGCCGCAAGCGGCCCAGGTGCGCCTGGCCGACGATGATCCGGCGTTGCTGCAGGTCGAGCGTCTGCGTATCGGCGCCTGGGTCGAGTTGGTCGATGAAGACGACGTGCAGCGCTGCAAGCTGATCGCCCGGATCGACAGCACAGACCGCTTCATCTTCGTCAACCGCACCGGCCTCAAGGTCCGTGAATGGTCGCGCATGGCCCTTGCCGTAGCCTTGCGCCGCGGGCATGTGCGCCAGCTGGACGACACCTTGCTGTTCGACCGGGCGCTGGACTCGGTACTCAGCCAGTTGCGCCAGGCGCAAGCACGCTAGATTCCTACGCGTTTTAACGATGCATCCAGCGCCACCACGGGGCATACTGAGCCCGTGCCCCCGTGTCTCAGGATTTTCTATGCAACTGGACCGCGCTACTGGCTGGTTCGCCGGCGTCCGCCACTGTCCTTCACCCAACTGCAATGCCCGCGCCGAGGGTGAAGTCATCTCCCTGCTGGTTATCCACAATATCAGCCTGCCGCCGGCGCAATTTGGGACCGGCAAGGTCCAGGAGTTCTTTCAGAACCGCCTGGATGCCTGCGAACACCCGTATTTCGAAGGTATCAAGCACCTGCGTGTGTCGGCGCATTTTCTTATTGAGCGTGACGGCGAGGTCACTCAGTTTGTCTCCTGTCTGGACCGCGCCTGGCATGCCGGGGTGTCCTGTTTCGAGGGGCGCGAGGCGTGCAACGATTTTTCCATCGGTATCGAGCTTGAAGGCACCGACGAGCTGCCTTTCACCGATGCCCAGTATCAGGCGCTGCAAGCATTGACCCGGCAGATTCAGGATGCCTGGCCGGCCATTGGCACTGAACGGATTCAGGGCCACAGCGATATTGCTCCGGGACGCAAGACCGACCCGGGTAGCGCTTTTGACTGGCCGCGCTACCGCGCCGGCCTCAAGGACAAGGAGAGTGAAACATGAGTTTTCTGGTGCTGTTGCTGGTGCTGTGGTTCGAGAAGTTCTCGGCCTTGCGCCAGCGTCTGCAACGCGATGGTTTTTTCGTTACCGAGCTTGCTCGCCTTGAGCGTGACGGCAGGCGCCATCCCTGGTGGGTACTGATCATCCTGGTGCTGCTGCCGGTGGCGCTGCTGGCCTTGCTCCTGCACGTGCTGGAGCCGGTGGCCTATGGCTTGCTGGCCTTGCCGGTGCACCTGCTGGTGCTGATCTACAGCCTCGGCCGTGGCGACATCAAGGCAGCGCAAGGACCGTTTCGCGACGCCTGGCGGCGCGGCGACGAGCAAGCAGCGGTGCATGTCGCCGAACGCGACCTGGGTTTGACCGCCGACAATGCCCAGGCCTTGCTGGAACGGGTGCAGGGCAACCTGCTGTGGCAGGCCTACCAGAGCTTTTTTGCGGTGATTTTCTGGTATTTCCTGCTCGGTCCGGCCGCAGCCCTGGCTTATCGGCTGCTGGCCCTGACCGCCGGGCATGCACGGACACCTACGCTGCGCGACCATGCCTTGCAACTGCGCCACGCCTTTGACTGGGCACCCGTGCGCGTGCTGGGCGTAAGTTTCGCCCTGGTCGGCAACTTCGTTGCGGTCAGCCGGGTGATGCTGCACGAGCTGCTGAACTGGCACATCAGCGCCGCCGGCCTGATCGGCTCGGTCGGCCGCGTCGCGGGTGACCTGCCCGCCAGCACTTCGGCGGGCCCCGATGGCCTGCTCGGGCTGGACAACCTGTGGGAGTTGCTGCTGCGCTCGGCAGTGCTCTGGTACGCCTGTTTCGCCCTGTGGACAGTGCTCGGCTGAAGCCCATCGCGGAGCGGCCGTTGGTCGCTCCGCTGGCGGTTAACCTTAAGTTACAAACCCCCGATCCGATATGCGCTATACAGGTGTTGCTGAATACGTTCGGTGGCCTTGTGCCACTGTGGGGGTGCAAGCCGCAATCGCGGGGCAAGCCCGCTCCTACAGAGGATGGTGCAAAGGCAGGAACCGTAAAAACAATAAGAATCGGAGGGCACCACCCTTGAAGAGCCTGTTGTATCCGGCCATCGCGCTGATGAACCGCCTGAGCTTCGGGATGAAGTTCAGCCTGATCAGTATTTTGTTTTTCCTGCCCATGCTGGTGACCAACTACTACCTGGTCCGCGATTCCTATGCGCAGTTCCATGCCACCCGCACCGAGCTGCAGAGCCTGGAACTGCTCGGCAGCAGCCTGGCCTTGCGCGGCGATGTGGAAACCCTCGGCAACCTGGTGCAGATCAACGCCGTGCTCGGCCAGTCGGGCAAGGCCGAGGACGTCGAGGCGCAGATCGCCAGCGTCGAGCAACAGGTGCAGAGCCGCTTGTCCGGCTTGATTGCAATGACCGGTGACGAGGCCCAGGCCAAGGCCTTCGACGACAAGCGCAGCGAGATGCTCGATACCCTCAAGGCCGCTCAGAGCGAGACTTCGCTGTTGAGCAAGGTGGCGCTGTTCGACAAGCTGCTGGGCCAGGCCCAGGTACTGAGCAAGGTGATTGCCAGCCAGGCCGGGCTTAGCCAGGACAGCGACTCGGCGATCCGCCAGCTCAGCGAGCTGATGACCACGGTGACACCGCAAGTGACCCAGACCCTCGGCGAAGGGCGGGCCATCGGCTCGTATTCGCTAGGCCAGGGTTTTGTCAATTCGGCTTCCAGCGCCCGCTTCGATGACCTGTTATTGAAGCTGGAAAAGCTCGGCGCTGACTATGCCATCCGCCTGGATGAGGCGCTGGCCACCGAGCCTGGCGCGCAAGCCAGGCTCGGCAGCCTGGCCAGCAGCAGTCAGGCGTCGCTCAAGCAGGCCAGCGAACTGATCGAAGAACAGGTGGTGGTGGCCGACACCCTCGATGCGCCGTGGCCGGGGTTCTACAAGCAGATTAGCGGCTTGATGGAACAGACCTACACGCTCAATACCGCCATTGGCGAGTTTCTCGGCCAGCAGCTCGAGCAGCGCCTGGCCGAGCACCGTTTGCACATGATTTTGCTGGTGTCGGCGCTGGCCGCCGTATTCCTGCTGATCGTCTACCTGTATAGCGGCTTCTATGCCTCGACCCGCAACACGCTGAAGAGCCTTGGCGCGGTAATGGACAAGGTCGCGGCCGGCGACATGACGGTCAATTTCCAGGCCAGCAGCCACGATGAACTGGGCGAGTTGGGTCAGGTGTTCAACGGCACCGTGCGGCGCATCCATGACCTGATTGAACAGGTCGGTCACACCGTCGCCGAGGTCGAGCGTCAGGCCGAGCAGGTGCATGCGGTATCGGCGCGCAGCAACCAGGCGGTCAGCGGCCAGCGCGGGCAGGTCGAGCAGGTGGCCACGGCCATGAACCAGATGTCGGCCACCGCCCAGGAAGTGGCGCGCAGCGCTGCGGCGGCGGTCAGCAGCGCCCATAGCGTCAACCAGGAAACCGTCAGCGGGCGCGGCCTGGTCGAGACCCAGCAGGGCAACATCGCCCGCCTGGCCGGTGAGATCGACCAGTCGGTGGCGGTGATCAACCAGCTGGCCAGTGACAGCCAGGCCATCAGCCGGGTGCTGGAGGTGATCAAGAGCATCGCCGAACAGACCAACCTGCTGGCCCTCAACGCCGCCATCGAGGCGGCCCGGGCGGGCGAGCAGGGCCGCGGTTTTGCCGTGGTCGCCGATGAAGTGCGCACCCTGGCCAAGCGTACCCAGCAGTCCACCGAAGAGATCGAGCAGATGATCTCGCGCCTGCAGGGCGGTGTAGGGGCCGCCGTCAAGGCCATGGACAGCAGCCATCAGATGGCCTCGGGCACGGTTGGCGAATCGCAGCAGGTGCAGCAGGCGCTGGAGAACATCCTTGGCGCCATTGGCAGTATCGTCGACCAGAACCAGCAGATCGCCGCGGCGGTGGAGCAGCAGACGGCGGTGGCCCACGATATCGACCAGAACATTGTCGAGATCAACCGGGCGGCGGAAAACACCACCCAGGGCGCGCACCAGACCGAAGACGCCAGCCGCAAGCTGTCGACCCAGGTGCTGGAGCTCAAGCGCCTGATCGGTGCGTTCCGGGTCTGAGATCAGCGGTTGCTGAAGTTTTCCGCGCTGTGACAAAGTAGCGCCCTGAAGGATTCCAGGGGGCCGGATGTGTCGGCAACGCTGCGGGTGTAGTCTCACCCTCACAGCAAACGGAACCTCGAGTCCACGCGATTCGGCTCCCTCAGCAAATTCACTGACGAGGTACAGACATTGGCCATCATCCATCCCAAAGTCCGCGGTTTTATCTGCACCACTACGCACCCGACCGGTTGCGAGCTGAACGTACGTGATCAGATCGAAGCCACCCGCAAGCAGGGCGTGCGCGAGGATGGTCCGAAAAAGGTGCTGGTGATCGGTGCTTCCAGCGGTTACGGCCTGGCAGCGCGCATCACTGCCGCCTTCGGTTTCAAGGCCGATACCCTGGGCGTGTTCTTCGAAAAGCCGGGCACTGAAACCAAGGCCGGCACCGCGGGCTGGTACAACTCTGCCGCTTTCGACAAGTTCGCCAAGGCCGAAGGCCTGTACAGCAAGTCGATCAACGGTGACGCATTCTCCGATGAAGCGCGGGCCAAGGTCATCGAGCTGATCAAGAGCGAAATGGGCGGCCAGGTCGACCTGGTGGTCTACTCGTTGGCTTCGCCAGTGCGCAAGTTGCCACAGACCGGCGAACTGGTGCGCTCGGCGCTCAAGCCAATCGGCCAGCCGTACAAGTCGACCGCCATCGACACCAACAAGGACACCATCATCGAGGCGTCCATCGAGCCTGCCAGCGAGCAGGAAATTGCCGACACCGTCACCGTCATGGGTGGCCAGGACTGGCAACTGTGGATCGACGCCCTGGACGCCGCCGGCGTTCTGGCGCCACAAGCGCGCACCGTGGCCTTCAGCTACATTGGTACCGAAATCACCTGGCCGATCTACTGGCACGGCGCCCTGGGCAAGGCCAAGATGGACCTGGATCAAACCGCCAAGCGCCTGGAGAAGAAGGTCGGTGGTGGCGCCAATGTCGCGGTACTGAAGTCCGTCGTTACTCAGGCCAGCTCGGCCATCCCGGTGATGCCGCTGTACCTGTCGATGGTCTTCAAGATCATGAAGGAAAAGAACGTTCACGAAGGTACCCAGGACCAGCTCGATCGTCTGTTCCGTGACCGCCTGTACCGTGCCGATGGCGCGCCAGCGGCGCTGGACGAAGAAGGCCGCCTGCGCCTGGACGACTGGGAACTGCGTGACGACGTACAGGATGCCTGCAAGGCCCTGTGGCCGCAGGTGACCACCGAGAACCTGTTCGAAATTACCGACTACGCCGGTTACAAGAAGCAGTTCCTCAACCTGTTCGGTTTCGAGCGTCAGGATGTTGACTATGACGCCGATGTGGCGACCGACGTACGGTTTGACTGCATCGAGCTGTAATCAGCCCTCGCTAAGCGTTTGTTGCCGCACCTGTTTTCCCCGGGTGCGGCAACAGTTTCATCCTCGAAACACAATTTGAAACAAGTCTGCCACTGGCCTTTTGATATTCCCGCCGCCGCGCTGATCTATACCACTCTTTACATGCCCTTTTTCAACCGCCAAGGTTTGGTCAGGAGGTGCTATGAGTGGACTGCAAAAACTAAAAGAGCGGATCAGGCAGAAGGGTTTGCAGAAAACCCTGAAAACCCTGTGTGAGCGTTACATCTTCTTCCATTGGGAGTTACTGTGGATGGAACGCGACCTGATCAGCCCGGTTGCGCCTCACAACCTGCGCGACCATCCTGCGGTACGCCTGGTGGAAATCACCCCGGAGAACGCCGACGCCTTCGCCCGCCACTTCGGCGACCGCGTAAAGACCATGCGCGAGCTGGCCGCCGAAGGCCACACCGGGCACATGTACCTGGATGAGCAGGGCGATGCCGTGGCGTTCATCTTCGGCAGCATGCGCGACTATCACGACCGTCATTATTACGGCTGCACCTTTCCGGTGAAGCCCGGTGAGTTCTTTGAATTCGGCGGCGAGATGATCCGCGCCTACTTCGGTACCCGCCTGTCGGTGGATGCCCAGATCAGCTTGTGGGAGGCCATGCGCGCCAAAGGCTGCGACAAGGTAGTGGATGTCTGCGAAACCCATAATATTCCGGCGCTCAAACTGCACCTGCGCATGGGCTATCACGAGCAGGGTCGAGTTATGCACGTGTACGGATTGTTCGGACGCTGGCGCCTGTTTCGCGAAACCCGCTACGATGGGTCGCGACTGAGCGGCTTGCGCAAGGTCCCTGCACCGCAGGTAGCGGCTTCGGCATAACAGAGGTCGATGAGCAGTCTCGAAGCATTCCCGGTTTTGCCCGTTGCCAGCAACAGCGGCCAGGCCTTTCGCGAAACAACCGCCGACGGGTACTCCCTCGGCGGTTTCTGTTGGCGCCACCAGGTGCCGGACGCTACGCGCCCGCTGGTGATCATCAACGCCGCCACTTCGGTGCGCTGCAGCTACTACGCCCGCTTTGCCCAGTATCTGTTCGCCCATGGCTTCGAGGTCATCACCTATGACTATCGCGGCATCGGTGAGTCGCGCCCGGCGTCGATGCGCCAATTCAAGGCCTCCTGGACCGACTGGGGCGCGCTGGATTTCGAAGCCATGCTGCAACGTGCCCAACGCCTGTTTCCCGGCCAGCCGATCGACGTGGTCGGTCACAGTTTTGGAGGTTGTGCGGCGGGGCTGGCGCCTTCGGCTGATCAGCTGCGCAGGCTGGTGACGGTGGGCGCGCAGTTTGCCTACTGGCGCGATTATGCCGCCGACAGCCGCTGGCAACTGTTCGGCAAATGGCACGTACTGATGCCGTTGCTGACGCGGGTGTTCGGTTATTTTCCCGGCAAGCGCCTGGGCTGGCTGGAGGATACCCCGGCCGGGGTGGTGCAGGACTGGAGCACGCCGTCTGCAGCCTATGAGCAACGTCCGAGTGCACGGGCGCTGGTTGATTTACCCTTCGCTCGGGTCAGGGCCAGGACCCTGGCCATCAGCCTGAGCGACGATCCGTTCGGCACGGTTGCCGCCATCGAGCGATTACTGGGGTACTTCGAGGCCAGTGAGCGCAGCCATCTGCGCATCGCCCCTGGCGATATCGACGAGAGCCGGATCGGCCATTTCGCCTTTTTCCACAGTCGCTTCCAGCCCAGGCTCTGGCCAATTGCCCTGCACTGGCTGCAGCAGGGGCAACTGGCCGAAGGTACACCGGGGCGTTTGATCAGCCCAGGCGCTTGAGCGGCTGCTCGGCGAATTTGACTCCGGCCAGGCCATGCTCGATCAGCGCGCGGATGTTGCCGTGGTCGCTGCCTTGCGGGGTGGCCAGCACCGAGCGGTAGTGTTCGCCGAACGCCAGCAAAGCTTCTTCATTGCTCAGGCCTTCGAGCAAGGCCAGGCCCAGGGTCTTGCACGAACCTTCGTTCTGCCCGGCAGCGTTGTCTACGCCGCCGTTGTTGAAGGCTTGTGGCTGGTAGGCGTAGTGCTCGGCGATGAAGGCCAGGGTATCGGCGAAGATGTGCTCGCCGGACTTCAGGCTGGCGCGCAGGGTATTGAGATCAGTCATTGGGCTTTCCTTTGGCGAACGCCGCTTGTTGTTCGGCGCTGGCTTCTTGCTGGTAAAGGGATTTCCATTCGGCGTAGGGCATGCCGTAGACCACTTCGCGGGCCTCATCCATGCTCAGCTCGATCTGCTTTTCATCGGCGGCGGCCTTGTACCATTTGGACAGGCAGTTGCGGCAGAAGCCGGCAAGGTTCATCAGATCGATGTTCTGCACGTCCTTGCGGCTGTCCAGGTGGGCAACCAGGCGGCGGAAGGCGGCGGCTTCAAGTTCGAGTTTCTGTTGATCGTTCATGGACGTTCTCGTGACAGCGGTAGCTCAGTCTACCGCGATGCGGTTTTTCAGGTGGCGGCCACCGTTGATGACCAGGTTGCTGCCGGTGCTGTATTGGCTGTCGAGCAGAAAGCGCACGGCATCAATCAGCGGCTGGGCGCCGGGTTCGAATTCCAGCAGGGCCTTTTTCAGGGTTTGCTGGCGGTAGGCCTCGTCGCTGTTCTCTTTGAGGATCAGCAAGCCCGGCAGGATCGCGTTGACGCGAATGTTCGGCGCGTACTTGGCGGCGAACGACAGCACCATGTTCTGCAGGGCGGCCTTGGTCGCGGCATAGCCGATATGGCTGCCGCTGCCGCGCGAGGAGGTCTCGTCGCAGATATGGATAATGTCGGCCTTGTCCACCTTAGCCAGTTGCTCGCCCAGGGCCAGGTTCAGGTGGTAGGGCGCCTCGACGTGCAGCTTGAACATGGTATTAAGGTTGGCCAGGTCATCGTCGAGCCACAACGAGGCGTTGTGCACGATGGCGCGCAGGCCGTCGTAGTTGCCTTGCAGGTGTTCGATCAGGGCCAGGCGCTCGTCTTCCTGGCACAGGTCGGCCTGGAACTGGATGATGTTCGGGTGCGCGGCCTCGGGGCTTTTGCTGCGGCTGGCGCTGACCACGGTATGGCCGGCCTGCGCCAGGTTCAGGGCCAGCGCCAGCCCGACTCGCTGGCTGGCTCCGGTGACAAGAATTGGGCTGTTCATGGTGGGGGCGGTCAACTTTTACTGGTTCGCTTGGATAACCCCCAGCATACCCGAACTAGGCGGGATTGCGCGCGCCCTGCGGCCCCGGGCGGGTTGGGCTGGCGTTCAGCCAGTTGGCCAGCAGGCGGGTCGACAGCGGAATGAAGAAATACACCATCAGCGGCGTCAGGCCCAGGGTGCTGAGGAGGATGCGCGGCACCAGGTCCAGCGCGCCCAGCCAGTGGCCGAACAGCAGATTGAACAGCAGCGACACCGGAAAGAACGCCAGCCAGATCGCCACCGCCTGCTTCCAGCGCGGCGGGCGCTGCACCGGGTTACTGCCGAACCAGCCTTCCAGGCCGCTGACCCGCTGTTCCGACGGCTCGGCGAACAGGCCATTGCCACGGTCCAGCCAGGCCTTGCGTGAGGCCGAGTGCTCCCAGGCGTGCATGGTCTGTTCGTTGGTGAAGCGGAAGATGATCTGGAACTCATCACCTTGCGGGGGCGGGGCGAGCACGCCTGAGCCCAGGTAGCCGGGAAAGTCGGTGGCCAGCTGTTCGCCTTCGTGCAGCCAGGCCATCAGGTCCTGGTAGCGACCATCGGCGACGCGGCGGGTAACCATCAGGGTTACGGGTGGGGTAGACATGGTATATCTCCTGGCAACTGGGCGTGGCGGGTAGGCCTACCGCTTGAACGCCGCCCGGGGTGGTGGGCGGCATTCGCTTCTTTGCAAGAATCGATGCAAGAATCGGGCGCGGATTATTCCTTAAATAAGCTGACCCGTCAGTGCTGGCGGTCGCCAACCTGAGAGAAATGCCAATGGTAGTGCTCGCGGCAGGCGGAGTAGAATGCCCGTTGGCCCACAAACTCGCGGTTTCCCGGCAATGATCGAACCTGACCAGCCTTCATTGAGTACGCCTGAGCTCGACCACGAAGAACTGTTCCCGATCCGCGAAGTCTCCCGCATGACCGGCATCAACCCGGTTACCCTGCGGGCCTGGGAGCGCCGTTATGGGCTGATTCAGCCCACGCGCACCGAAAGTGGGCACCGTTTGTACTCGCAAGCGGATATCGACGAGGTGCGCAGCATCCTCGGCTGGATCGAGCGCGGTGTCGCAGTCAGCAAAGTGGGACGCATCCTCGCCAAAAGCCAGAACCTCAAGGTCGAAAACCAGCCGCAGCGCAGCGACGAATCACAGGCCGACTTCATTCAGTGGCAAGCGCAGTTGCGCCAATCGGTCAGGGCATTTGATGAGCGTCGCCTGGAGCAGGTCTATGGCCAGGTATTCAGCAGTTATCCACAGCTGGTGGCATTCCAGGACATCCTTATGCCGGTCTGGCAGGAGCTGCGCAGCACCCACGAAGCCTTCGGCCAGGCCAGTGAATGGCTGTTCCTCGACAGTTTCCTGCGTGGACGGGTGTTGCAGCGTTTGCAACTGGCGCGCGAGCAGCAAGCAGTGCGCGTGGTGCTGGCAGCGATCCCCGGCCAGTGCCGCGAGCTGGAGTTGCTGGTGGCGGCGCTGTTGCTCGGCACCAGTGAAATCGCCATCAGCGTGCTCGGCCTTGGCCAGCCCCTGGAAGAGTTGAGCCTGGTCTGCGAGCGCATGACGCCCCATGCCTTGGTGCTGTTTTCCAACCATCCACCGGCCAGTGACTTGCCCAAGCGCCTGGCGCGCCTGGCGCTGGCCCTGGAATGCCCGTTATTGCTGGCGGGGGAGGCAGCGGACCTGGCTCAGGATAGCCTGATGGGTTCGCAAGTCGCGTGCCTGGGCAGTGAAGGTCGGTTGATGCGTCGGCGACTGCAGCAATACCTGGCCGGTCACCTGGATTCTTGAGGGTGCAGCTCGGGGTGGGTGCGGCGGTGGGCCTGGAGGATGTATTCGCGTAAGCGCTCGATTTCTGCCGGCAGGCTCTGGCCCAGGTTGTAGGCGGCCAGATGTTCGCCGGTGCGCCGTTGCAGGGTGCCGTGCAGGGCAATGGGGGCATCGCCGTCGGGGCTGAACCAGAGATCGAAGTGCCTGGGCGGTTCGGGTTGCTCGCGCACTTCCAGCAGCACACCCTTGAACGAAATTTCCCTGACCCACAAACCGGTGCTCAAGCCCAGTTCGTCCTCCAGGGCAACCGGTTGCTCAAGCGTCAGGCGCCAGGGTCGGACCACGGCGCCTTCTTCATAGATGTTCGGTGCACCCAGTTGCAGGTGCAGGGCATGGAACTCGTCTTCGACCAGTTGCAGCGGGAAGGTCATCTGCTGGTTGTTGAACTGTGCCTGCAGGGTCACCTGCTCGTCGGCGATCAGCCGGGTCAGCAGGTTCTTGATTTCGCTGCCGCCATTGACCAGCAGGCGCGACGCCGGTTCAGCCGGGATGGGCTGAGGCGCGTGCTGCATGGAGCGGATGAAGTCCAGTTCATCCTGGGTCAGAAGGGCATCTGCTTGCATGGTCGAACTCGAAGTTACAATCGTGAATGCGTTTCTTCAGCGTCATGGACAACCAAACGGCGCGTTTGTTAAGACCGTTGGTCGGCTTCCAGGGCAGCGATGCGCGCTTGGGCCTCGGCCAGTTGGCGCTCAAGTGCGATCACCCGCAGTTCGGCTTCGACCTGGCGGCTGACATCCTTCTGGATGCCGATGAAGTATTTGCGTCTGTCGGCTTCGTTGAGTACTGGGGTAATCGACAGTTCGTTCCAGAACGCGCTGCCGTCCTTGCGGTAGTTGCGCAGGATTTCCCGGCTTGGCAGGCCATCCTTGATCGCCTGGCGAATCAGTGCGCGGGCGTCCTGGTCGCGATCATCGTTCTGCAGGAAACGGCAGTCGCGGTAGAGGATGTCGTTGGCGTCGTAGCCGGTCAGGCGCTCGAAGGCCGGATTCACGTAGATCAGGATAGTGTCGTCATCGCCTTCCTGTTCAGCCACCACGATCCCGTCGTTGGAGGCGTCAATCATGCGCTGCAGCAGTGTGGCATTGATCATCTTGTTAGGTCCGCAAGGGCTGTAGATCGGGCATGCTGGCTGATTCTAGTAGATTGACCGTCGCTGTACAGCGGCAGATTAAGGCCTTTTGCCAGTGCCGGATGCTAGTATCCTACGTTTTTACTCAGTTTCGGAAACCTCTATGAAAGTCGCCATCCTTTCCGGTTCGGTATACGGCACCGCCGAAGAAGTCGCCCGGCATGCCGAGAAGTTGCTCAAACAAGCAGGTTTCGAGGCCTGGCACGCTAACCGGGCGACCTTGCAGGACATTCAGGGTTTTGCCCCCCAGGCATTTCTGGCCGTAACCTCGACCACCGGCATGGGTGAGCTGCCGGACAACATCATGCCGCTGTTCAGTGCAATCCGTGACGTGCTGCCCGCCGAGTGGCGCGGACTCAAAGGCGCGGTGATCGGCCTGGGCGACTCCTGCTACGGCGACACCTTCTGCGGCGGCGGTGAGCAACTGCGTGAACTGTTCGCCGAGATGGGCCTGGTGGAAGTGCTGCCGATGCTGCGCCTGGATGCCAGCGAAACCGTTACTCCGGAAACCGACGCAGAGCCCTGGATTGCCGAGCTGGTGGAAAAGCTGCGCGGCTGATCACTGCGGCTGTGGCTGCTCGCGCAGCAGCTGCAGCCAGGCCTGGGCGGCACGCGATAGGTAGGCGCCCTGGCGCCAGATAAAGGCAATGTCCCAGCGCAGGTCCGTCGGTTGGCTCAATGCCAGACGCACCACCCCAGGCCGCTCCAGGCCTCGGGCAACCACACTCGGTAACAGCACCACCCCTTGGCCTGCCGCCACCAGTGCGGCGAGAAAGTCGGCCTGGCCGCTGCGCCCACCTTCCCTGGGCGTGAAGCCCGACTGCTGGCAAGCACTGAGCAAACGGTCATTGAGCACGAAACTGCGCTGATAGAGCAGGAACGGTGTATCGGCCAGTTGTGCCAGGCTGACCCGGCCGGCGGCCGCCAACGGGTGATCGGTGGGCAACAGGGCGTCGAGGGGCTCGTTGCAGAACGGCTGGTAGGCGAAGACCGGGTCGCTGGGCGTCAGGCTGCCGCCCAGTTCCAGTTCGCCGCTGAGCACTGCTTGCTCGACACTGCGGCTACCGCCTTCGAACAGTTGAATGCTGATGTTCGGATAGCGCCGCCGGTATTCGGCGAACAACCGGGCGAACAGCGCGTCACTGCCCAGTAACGGCAAGCCCAGGCGCAATTCGCCGCGGGCCAGCTGGCTGAGATCATCCAGTTCGCTGAGCAGCTCCTGGCGCAGGCGTAGCATGGCTTCACCGCGCTCAAGGACGATTTTGCCAGCGGCGGTCAGGTGCAGTTGCGAACCCTGACGCTCCAACAGCGGCACCCCCAGGTCCTGTTCCAGTTGGGCGACCTGCTTGCTCACTGCGGACTGGCTGATGTGCAAGGTCAGCGCGGCCTGGGTAAAGCCGCCGCGGTGCACCACTTCGAGAAAGCTGCGTAGCTGTTTGAATTCCATTGCCTGAATTCCAATTTGGAATAGTTGGCAGTCTAACAATTCGCTTTTGGCGTGGGGAGCGGGCTTTTAAAATGAAGGCCTGAGAGGATCCCTGCGATGAAACCCCCTGCGTTTAACCGATTTGTCCGCCTGCTCGCCGAGCTTGCGGTGTTGCTTGCTCTTTACAAGGTTGGTGGCGTATTGGCCGCCTGGTTGGCCTGGCCGATTCCGGGCGGGGTGATCGGCCTGGCGCTGCTGTTGCTGCTGTTCGCCGTTGGCGTGCTCAAGCCGGCCATGTTGCAACTGGGGGCCGGGGTGCTGATGGCCGAGATGCTGCTGTTCTTCATTCCGGCGCTGATGAGCCTGCTCGATTACGGCAGCCTGCTGCGCGATGAAGGCTGGCGGATCTTGCTGGTGATTGGTGTCAGTACCTTGCTGGTGATGGTGGTGACGGCGGTGACGGTGGAGTGGATCTGCCGCTGGAGGTTGCGTCATGACGCTTGAGCCGATGCCGCTGTTCTGGCTGGCCCTGACCCTGCTGGCTTATCTGGGCAGTCGCTGGTTGTACCGGCGCACCGCGCGCTACCTGCTGTCACCGTTGATTCTGGTACCGGCTGTGCTGCTGGCGATTGCCGTGCCCCTGCATACCGCCTATGCCGAATATGCGCGCAACACCCACTGGCTGATGTCGGTGCTGGGCCCGGTCACCGTGGCCTTTGCCGTGCCGATCTGGCAACAGCGCGCCTTGCTCGCCCGCCACTGGCCGGCCCTGACCCTGGGCATGCTGGTCGGCAGTGCGGCATCGATCGGCAGTTCCTGGGGCCTGGCGCACCTGTTGGCGCTGGACAGCTCGGTCAGCCTGTCGCTGGTGCCGCGCTCGATCACCACGCCCTTTGCCATGCCGCTGGCCAAGGACCTGGGCGGCGTGCCGGAGTTGACCGCGGTGTTCGTGATGTTTACCGGGGTGCTGGGGGCAATGTTCGGTGGCGTGCTGCTCAAGTACCTGCCGCTGCGCACGCCATTGGCCCGTGGCGCGCTGTTTGGCGTCGGCGCGCATGGGGCGGGCGTCAGCCGCGCTCATGAGGTGGGGGGCGAGGAGGGGTCGGTGGCCGGCCTGGTCATGGTCCTGACCGGCCTGCTCAACCTCTTCGCCGCGCCCTTGCTGACTTTGCTGTTGTGATTCACCTCGCTATTTTGCTTGCTGACTCCCAAGGTCAATAAGCTGGCTGCGAACGCAACTCTCGGGCGGGCCTGCCTGACTAGACTGTCGATCAGTAGAGCACACGAATGTGCCGAGGTGATTGCAATGATCGCAGCCGATGCCTTGCCCAACACGACTACCTACAACCTACCGGGACCACTGTGATGCCTTTGGCCGAAATTCCATTGTGCGTCTGGCGGACCCGGGGCCTGAATTTCTCGTTCCGTGGCCAGACCATCCGCTACTGGACCGCAGGGCAGGGCGAACCGCTACTGCTCATTCATGGCTTTCCCACCGCCAGCTGGGACTGGCATTACCTGTGGACACCCCTGGCCCAGCGTTTTCGGGTGATTGCCTGTGACATGCTCGGCTTTGGCGACTCGGCCAAACCGCTGCACCATGATTACAGCCTGCTGGAGCAGGCCGACCTGCAGCAGGCATTGCTCGCGCATCTTCAGGTCGAGCAGCCGGTGCATCTGCTCGGGCATGATTATGGCGGCAGCGTCGCCCAGGAGTTGCTCGCCCGCCACCACGAGGGCCGCGCGCAGATCGCCAGTTGCGTGTTCCTCAATGGTGGTCTGTTCCCCGAACGTCATCGGCCGCTGCTGATCCAGAAGCTGTTGCTCAGCCGCCTGGGCTGGCTGGTCGGGCGCTCGTTCGGGCGCGATGATCTGGTGCGTAACGTCACCCAGATCTACGGGCCCTGCACCCATCCCAGCGAAAGCGCGCTGGACGACTACTGGAGCCTGATTGCCTCCAACCGCGGCACGCGCATCCTGCACAAGCTGATCACTTACCTGCCCGAGCGGGTCGCCCACCGCGAGCGCTGGGTCGGTGCATTGCAGGCCGACGGGGTGCCGCTGCGGCTGATCAACGGCGCGGTCGACCCGATTTCCGGTATCCATATGCTCGAACGCTATCAGGAGCTGGTGCCCGATGCCAACACCGTGATGCTCCAGGGCATTGGCCACTATCCGCATACTGAAGCACCGGTACAGGTGCTGCGCCATTATCTGGCGTTTCGTGAGCAACCCCTGGTGAATGTGCCGCAGAGAGTCGCCTGGTCCTGAGCGACCCGGTGTGCGCAATCATCGCCCGGCCTTATCGCCTGCCATTCAGCGCCTGCCCGCTTGATTGTGTGCCAGCCAGTGCTGGCTGACACTCGGGCATCCCTCTCTTTTGTTCTGCTGGAGAAACGAGCATGACGATTCGCTTGGACGATAAAGTGGTGATTGTCACCGGCGCTGGCGGCGGCCTGGGCCGCGCCCATGCCCTGCTGTTTGCCCGGCATGGTGCCCGGGTGGTGGTCAACGATCTGGGTGGTTCGACCCATGGCGAAGGCGCCAGCGCCTCGGCCGCCGACCGGGTAGTGGCGCAGATCCGCGAAGAGGGTGGTACGGCAGTGGCCAACCATGACTCGGTCACCGACGGTCAGCGCATTGTCGAACAGGCCCTGGACAGCTTCGGCCGGGTCGATGTAGTGATCAACAACGCCGGCATCCTGCGCGACAAGACCTTCCACAAGATGGAGGACAGTGACTGGGAGCAGGTCTATCAGGTTCACCTTGAAGGTGCCTACAAAGTCACCCGCGCCGCCTGGCCACACCTGCGCGAGCAGAATTGGGGGCGGGTGATTTTCACCGCCTCGACCTCGGGCATCTATGGCAACTTCGGCCAGGCCAACTATGGCGCGGCCAAGCTTGGCCTGTATGGCCTGACCCGCACCCTGGCCATTGAAGGACGCAAGAATGGCATCCTGGTCAACGCCATTGCCCCTACCGGCGGCACGCGCATGACCGAAGGACTGATTCCACCGCAGGTCTTCGAACAGCTCAAGCCGGAACTGGTCAGCCCGCTGGTGGTGTACCTGGGCAGTGACGACTGTCAGGACAGTGGCGGCCTATATGAAGTGGGCGGCGGCTGGGTCGGCAAGGTGCGTTGGGAACGCAGCTTGGGTGTCGGCTTTGACCCGCGCGAGGGCTTTTCACCCGACGATATTGCGGCCAACTGGCAGCAGATCGGCAACTTCGACAACGCTGTGCACCCGCAAGACAGCCTGCAAGCCTTGCAGCAGATGATGGCCAATCTGCAGAAGTATCCACAGGGCTGAACCTGCCCCAAGGTTGTGGTCGCCAGTTGAAGTTGCCTATGCTGGGCGGCCCCCCTTGCTGCAGGAGCACAGAGGATGTACGAATCCAGAACGGACCCGGTCATTTCTTCCCGTCAGTTCAGTTATCGCATGATGCGTCACGGCCTGGCAGCCTGCCTGATGTTGATCGGCTCGATCCTCTTCGGTGTGCTCGGCCATCTGTACTTCGAGCCAGACGTGCCCTGGCACGATGCGGTGTTCAACGCCACTTTGCTGCTGGGCGGAGTCGGGCCGGTGATCCTGCCCGAGAGTATCGGCGGCAAGCTGTTCTTTGCCGGCTACGGCTTGTACGTCGGGCTGGTATTTGTTGCCACCATCGGTCTGATCCTGGCGCCTGTTGCCCATCGATTGTTACACCGATTTCACTTTGACGACGCCGATGACGATTGAATTGCGGGCATAAAAAAGGCCGCTGCAGTGCAGCGGCCAAGTAAGACGCAGATCAAGGAGCTTCAAAATCAACGTCGGTGAACCTGGGCCAAGCTTCATCAGGCGGAGTGTGCACGCCGGTTGATGGAATCGGGCTGACTGCTTCGATCTGCGTCAGCACCGTCTTGGTGCAACCAGAATAGGTGCCTGGCGGTAGCGGAAAAATAGGTGTTTCTGACATTCACTGTTACAGCACTGGTAACAGTGAAGCCACAAGACAGTAACCCGTTATTTCATTGATGACTGTGAGCATGTGTAAACAAGTCTGCTTGGGGTTTGTCCATTCCGAGGTATCAATAGGCTGTTGCTGGTTTTAGCCGTAGGACACTTCTCTCGGGTTGCTGAGCAAGCCACTTTGGAGCTTTTCGTCAGTATCAATAGGGAACGGTTGCGCTGAAATTCTGCTGTCGGTGAACCAGTCAATTTGTCGCGATATGACTATCACCGAATAAAGAGATCAGCACATGGATTTGTCCCGTTTTTTCGATGCACCAGGATTTAGCTTCGACGACAACAGCCTGGAGACAATTCTGCTGGAACTCAGCAGTACCACCTTTCAGATCAAGAACCAGCTCGAGTCGCTGCCCTCCCTGACGGATGCAGCTTTCGATGAGTTCTGGAAGCAGGCGCGCAAGCCTGGTACCAACCCGCTGAGCCTGTTCATACAGGTGACGAAACTGTTTTTTCTCGACCTGCGTTTCGTGGCTTTGCGCCAACCAGGACAGCAGTCGGCACTCGCCGCCCTGGAAGAGCAGATCTTTGATCCAGACGAGCATGTCCGTCTCTTGGCGCTGAGCATTGGGGGCGAAGCGCTGACGTTGCCTTTGGTGTTTGTCATCGGCGAGTCGTTCGAAGCGTCATCTTCGAGCAAACTCTGGCTTTACAGCCTGCAGGAGGGCTTGCAGGAGCAGGGCAGTACACGGCGATTCATCGACCGCATGACGCTGCGCCTGAGCAAGCCGGCTGCCGAAGATCCCCTGGTCCAACCGTTGCCGCATGGAATTAGGCAGCGTCTTGCGCAAGGTCAAGCGCCGCGATTGACCTTGGTGCCGTTGAGCGATATTCCGTTTCGAAGCCAGGTCGACGATATCCGCCAAGCCTTGCGCGAGGTGCCAGTACAAGACCTGTTGCAACAACGCCTGGCAACCAGGCTCAGGCAGCACCGTCACGCCCACCTGCCTGAATGGTTACGCTTTCTCGAAGGTGAAGAGCGTACGGCCTACGAGTTACGCGAACGAGCTGTTGCCGTGTGCCAGCAACGGGTCGATGAACATCTGCAAGGCATGGCCAGTGCGCAGGACTATGCCGCTGAGCAGATAGCCGATTACCTGACGCAAGCCATGGGGCTTGACGTTGATGTCCGGCGACTGCGGGTGGGGGTCAGGCATGTGTTGGATATCGTGGGTGAAGTGCTGTGTGGTGAGCGCGAGATGACGCTGGTGCAATGGGTAATTTCCGGTGGTTATCACGGCCGCGAACTGCAAGCGCAGATCATCGACAGCGAGCTGGCCGTACAACTGACACCGGGCTTTATCCAGGCCATGATCGATCAACTGGATATCCGTTTGAGTTACCGGGAAGCGCTGCAAGCCGTGTACTTTGACGGCCCTGGCCCGCAACTGATGAGTGAAGTGGTCAATGCGCGGCTGGCTCTGAGTGCCCTGGCAGCGCGTTACCAGGGGCTCGACGGGAGGGCCTTCGACGCCCTGGAAGCGGCTCGTAACCACCAAGGGGCCCTGAGCGAGCTTGGAATCGAAGTCGGTGGCGTGATCCTCGATCCCTTCCAGTTGGCGTTCAGGGATGTGTTTTACCTGAGCTATGGCCAGAGTGATGATCAGCGCTTCCTGCTTTACGCCCCAGGCGCGCCGGGAGGCGATCTTCGGGTGTTGCGCAATGCACGGCAGCTCAGCCTGGAAATCGCCCGGTGGGCGCTGACGGATCAGGGGCAAGCCTACTTGCTTGGCCAACTGTCGGTCGACGCGCGGCCGCAGTTCACTCAGCTACTCAAGCAGGCGCAGAGACTGCCTGGTTATTGGTCGCGACAAACCGTTACGCTGGAGCGCTGGCCTGACGCCGGTTGGCAGGAGTTGCTGTCGGAAATTGCCTTTATGAAGGTCAATGGGGTGCTGGAGCAGCTGCAGTTCGCCACGCCCCAGTGGTACATCGATGCGCCGCTGTTCCAGCGTCAGCAACTGAGCAACATCGATGCGTCACTTACCCTGGTACAGAACGCCTACCAGCAGATTAACAACATCGAGCCCTTTGCCGATTACGCCCATCGCCTGGTCAAAGAAAGGATCAACACATTTGCCGGCGCGCCTGGGCCTGAGGTCGATCCTGATACCGTGCTGGTCGAGCTCGAGCCTGGTAACGTCGCAAGCCTTACCCGCACGGTCATCAGTGGATACGACAGCAGTTTCAATTTCGCCGACTTCGCAATAATCACTTCAACCGTTGGCCAGGACCTGTCACGCCTGGATCGTCGTTTTCTCGACGGCTACATTCGTTCGGCCAGGCTGGGGGAGCGCTACATCCAGACGATTCGCAGTCGCTTGCTCGATGCGACTGACCCGCACTACAGGCGCCGTCGCCTGCTGCACCGCGAGCTATTGCGCTTGCAGATGCGCCGCGCCTGGCTGAGCGAAACCATGGCGGGGCGACTGACGGCTGTGCGCAGCCGGTGGCTGGAGAATGCTGTCGATGAATTACTCGATCTTGAGCCTGCGGTTGTTGGTGGTGATCGGACTTCACACAAGAACGGGGTGTTCCAATTCGCGCTGAGTGGCCGACGGGTCGAGGGTGTGTATTTGTTCAGGAATGTGGTGCAAGGCGTGGTAGAGGATCTTGTCTACACGCCGGAGGCCCCTGATGGCCTGTTCTTTCGAGCGCCGCAGGCACTGGCCCGGCAATGGGACGATCCTGCCCTGCAGGACTATTTTTACCTGCGGGTCAGTATTCGCGATCAGCCTATTGTCGGCGCCCTGATCGAGCGCTTCCAGCGGGCAGGGGATGGCGAGGCGATTATCCTGGCGGCGATCAGTGACTATAAGCGCATTACCGACCTGGCCCGTGAGTTCGACGTAATGGTCGAGCGCATCGTTGCCGATGTGGACGAAGACACCACCAGTGTGGCGCAAAGGATCTCCGGTTTGTTGTTCGAGGTTGCGATCGGGGTAGCGGCAATACTCTCGGTTCCGTTTCCACCGGCAAGCCTAGCCCTCAGCGTGGTCATGACCCTGCGCGCGTTTGGACAGGGCGTCATCGCTTACCTGGATGGAGATCGGGCGGCAGCCACGAAGTTCTTTCTGACAGCGGGGGTTGGCCTTGTTTCCTTGTCAGGTATCAGCGGGCGGCTGGCGAAACTCGTGTCGGGCCTTTCAAAAGGACCGAGTTCACCCACCGTTCGGTTGTTGAAACAACTGTTCAGTGACTTGCGCCCGGTGGGGGCGAAATCGATTTACAGTGTGAATCGGGCGCTGGAGGAAGAACTCAAACAGTTCCTGGAAATCCTCGAACACAAGAGCATGCACATGGCTATCCCGGTCTAGCCTTCGTGCCCCATGCGCCAGCTGATCATCTTCGCCGTAGCCAGCAACTGCCCGGCTGCGGGCCCCTGCTCATCGGCATGGAAGATCGAGGTCGGGCCGACCACGGTCAGCACGGCGGCGATCTTGCCCACGGCGTTGAACACGGGAGCCGAAAGGGCATCGACCCCCGGCATCAGCAGACCATGGACATGATGCAGGCCGCGTTGGCGGATGGTTGCGAACAAGGCCTCGTAATCGTCGGCGCTGTGACCTGACGCGGCCAGTTCCTGCTCGCGCAGCTCGATAGTTTCGCGCTCGGGCAGGTAGGCGCCGAATACCAGCCCGGTCGAAGAGGTGAGTAAAGGCAACACCGAGCCGATCTGAGTGACCACGGTGACTGCCCGCACCGCCGGCTCGATATTGACCACGGTGGCGCCCTGGTTGCCCCACACGGCGATGAAGCAGCTTTCGTTGAGCTCATCGCGCAGTAGCGAAAGCGGCAGCGCCGCCTCTTTCAATACGTCCATCCCGCCCAACGCTGCCAGCCCTACGCGCAGGGCTTCGCGGCCCAGGCCGTAGTGGTTGGTGGCCGGGTTCTGTTCGGCAAAACCGCTGGCAATCAAGGCCTGCAGGTAACGGTGGACCTTGCTCGCCGGCATGTCGACATGCTCGGCCAGGCGCGACAGTGAGGTAGACGGCGACAATTGGGCCAGGGCTTTAAGGATGTCGGTACCGACCTCGGCCGAGCGGACCTTCTGTTTGCCGGAGCTGTCGGCGGGGGAGCTGGCTTTGGCCATGATGGAGTCGATCCGGGGAGTTCAATGGGCGTCTTTATAGCTTGACGGTCTTCACCAATCAAATTACGTTATGCGTAATGTAATTACGATAAAAATAACGCAGAAGCGCTGCCACCCCCTTCAAGGCCCGCAGCCAACTGCCATTGACCGGCCTGCACTGGGCCCGGAGGCTCGATGAACCTCGATAACACCCCTGTCCTCGGCTACCAGAGCGGTTTCGGTAACGAATTCGCCAGCGAAGCCTTGCCTGGCGCCCTGCCGGTCGGGCAGAACTCGCCGCAAAAAGCCCCGTACGGCCTGTATGCCGAACTGTTTTCCGGCACCGCCTTCACCATGGCCCGCAGCGAGTTGCGCCGCACCTGGTTGTACCGCATTCGCCCTTCGGCCCTGCACCCGCGCTTCGAGCGCCTGGAGCGCCAGCTGGCCGGTGGCCCGCTGGGCCCGGTGACGCCCAATCGCCTGCGCTGGAGCCCACAGCCGATCCCAAGCGAAGCGACCGACTTCATTGACGGCTGGGTGGCCATGGCGGCCAACTCGGCGGGTGAAAAACCGGCGGGTATCAGCATCTATACCTATTGCGCCAATCGCTCCATGGAGCGGGTGTTCTTCAACGCCGATGGCGAACTGCTGCTGGTGCCCGAGCAGGGTCGCCTGCGCATCGTCACCGAATTGGGCGTGCTGGAAGTCGAGTCGCTGGAAATCGCCGTGCTGCCCCGTGGCCTGAAGTTTCGTGTCGAACTGCTCGATGCCCAGGCCCGCGGCTATCTGGCCGAGAACCACGGTGCGCCGCTGCGCATCCCGGACCTGGGGCCGATCGGCAGCAACGGCCTGGCCAACCCGCGCGACTTCCTCGCGCCGGTGGCCCATTACGAAGAAATCGATGGCCCGGTGCAGTTGGTGCAGAAATTCCTCGGTGAACTGTGGGGCTGCCAGCTCAACCATTCGCCACTGGACGTGGTCGCCTGGCACGGCAACAACGTGCCGTACAAATATGACCTGCGCCGCTTCAACACCATCGGCACGGTCAGCTTCGACCACCCGGACCCATCGATTTTCACCGTGCTGACCTCGCCGACCAGCGTGCCGGGCATGGCCGACCTCGACTTCGTGATTTTCCCGCCGCGCTGGATGGTGGCCGAGAACACCTTCCGTCCGCCGTGGTTCCACCGCAACCTGATGAACGAGTTCATGGGCCTGATCAAGGGCGAGTACGACGCCAAGGCCGAAGGCTTCCTGCCCGGCGGCGCCTCGCTGCACAGCTGCATGAGCGCCCATGGCCCGGATGCCGAGACCTGCAGCAAGGCCATTGCCGTCGAGCTGGCACCGAACAAGATCGACAACACCATGGCCTTCATGTTCGAGACCAGCCAGGTGCTGCGCCCGAGCCGTCATGCGCTCGAATGCCCGCAATTGCAGGCCGACTACGATAGTTGCTGGGCCTCGTTGCCGAGCACCTTTACCCCGAATCGGAGATAACCCATGAATCAGTCCGCCCTTGCCCGCAGTTGGGTAGAACACGCCAACAGCCACGGCGACTTCCCGCTGCAGAACCTGCCCCTGGGTATCTTCAGCCGCAAGGACCAGGCGCCGCGCTGTGGCGTGGCCATCGGTGATGCCATTCTCGACCTTGAAGCCGTGCTGGCTGCCGGCCTGTTCGACGGCCAGGCCCGCGCTGCGGTCGAAGCCACCCGTGGTGGTGCGCTGAACGCTTTCTTCGCCCTCGGCCGTACCGCTCGTGTAGCCCTGCGCGAACGCCTGCTGGAGCTGCTCGGCGAGCACAGTGAACACCAGGCCGCACTCAAGCCGCTGCTGTATCCGGCCAGCGAGTGCCAGCTGCACCTGCCCGCACGCATTGGCGACTACACCGACTTCTATGTCGGCATCGAACACGCCAAGAATGTCGGTAAGCTGTTCCGCCCCGACAACCCGCTGCTGCCCAACTATAAATACGTGCCGATCGGCTACCACGGCCGTGCCTCGACCATTCGTCCGTCCGGTACCGATGTGCGCCGGCCAAAAGGCCAGACCCTGCCCGCCGGCCAGAACGAACCGAGCTTCGGCCCGTGCGCGCGCCTGGATTACGAACTGGAGCTGGGCATCTGGATCGGCCAGGGCAACGACATGGGCGATTCGATTCCGGTGGCCGAAGCGGCTGAGCACATTGCCGGCTTCTGCCTGCTCAACGACTGGTCGGCGCGCGATATCCAGGCCTGGGAGTACCAGCCGCTTGGCCCGTTCCTGTCCAAGAGCTTCATTTCGACCATCTCCCCATGGGTGGTTACCGCCGAAGCCCTGGAGCCGTTTCGCTGTGCCCAGCCGGCGCGTCCGGAAGGCGACCCGCAGCCGCTGTCGTACCTGCTCGACAAGCGCGACCAGGCCAACGGCGCCTTCGATATTGAGCTGGAAGTGCTGCTGCTGACCGAGCGCATGCGCGAGCAGAACCTGCCCGCGCATCGCCTGACCCTGAGCAACACCCTGAGCATGTACTGGACCGTGGCGCAGATGGTTGCCCACCACAGCGTCAACGGTTGCCAGCTGCAGTCGGGCGACCTGTTCGGCTCCGGCACCTTGTCTGGTGCCCAGCCTGGCCAGTTCGGCAGCCTGCTGGAAATCACCCAGGGTGGCAAGGAGCCGGTCGAACTGGCGTCTGGCGAGGTGCGCAAGTTCCTCGAAGACGGCGACGAGATCATCCTGCGTGCGCGTTGCAAGCGCGATGGCGTGGCCTCGATCGGCTTCGGCGAATGCCGCGGCAAGATCCTTCCGGCACGCTGAGAGGGCAGGTCCATGGAACTCTTTACCTACTACCGCTCGACCTCCTCCTACCGGGTGCGGATTGCCCTGGCGCTCAAGCAGCTGGAGGTCCGGCAGTTGCCGGTCAACCTGCTCAAGGGCGAACAGCGCGAAGAACACTTCATGGCCCTCAACCCGCAAGGGCGGGTGCCGGCGCTGAAGATCGACTCGGGTGAAGTGCTGGTGCAGTCGCCGGCGATCATCGAATACCTGGAAGAGGTTTATCCACAGCCAGCGCTGCTGCCACAGGACCCGGTTCGCCGGGCCCAGGCCCGTGGCGTCGCGGCACTGATCGGGTGCGATATCCATCCGCTGCACAACGTCAGCGTGCTCAATCAGCTGCGTGGGCTGGGCCATGACGACGTCCAGGTCAACCAGTGGATCGCCCACTGGATCAGCCAGGGCCTGGCCGCTGTCGAGCAGTTGATCGGTGATGAAGGCTTCTGCTTTGGCGACGAGCCGGGGCTGGCCGATGTCTACCTGATCCCGCAACTGTATGCAGCCGAGCGTTTCAATATCGACTTGAGTGGCTTCCCGCGCATTCGCCGGGTCGCTGCCCTGGCCGAGGCGCATTCGGCGTTTGCCCAGGCTCACCCGTCGAGGCAGCCCGACACCCCATAAACCACGCTGCCCGCACCTGATACCCATAACAATAAAAGGTACCTTGCGATGCACAATCAGATTGCCAGCTTTCGCACGGCGCTGGATGCCCGGCCCGTGTCGCGTTATCAGTGGTTATTGCTGTTGTTACTCGTGTTGTTGCTGGTTACCGATGGTTATGATGCTCAGGTGCTGGGCTATGTGATCCCTTCCCTGGCCCAGGACTGGGGCCTGGAAAAGGCCGCGTTCGGGCCGGTGTTCAGTGCCAACCTGCTGGGCCTGACCCTGGGATCGCTGGCGGTGACACCGCTGGCGGATCGCTTCGGCGTGCGCCGGGTGCTGTTGTGCTGTGTGCTCTTGTACTCCAGCCTGACCGTGCTGATGGTCTTTGCCAACTCCCTCAACAGCCTGATGCTGGCGCGTTTTGTCTGCGGTATCGGCATGGGTGGAGCGATGCCCAGTGCCATGGCGCTGATGTCCGAGTATGCACCGCCGCGCTTGCGCACCCTGATGGTCACTCTGGCCGCTTGCGGCTTCTCATTAGGGGGCGCTGCCGGTGGTTTCGTCGCTGCCGGGTTCATCGACAGTTTCGGCTGGCAGGCGGTGTTCCTTGCTGGCGGTATTGCGCCGCTGCTGCTGTTTCCGTTCCTGGCCCTGTACCTGCCCGAATCCTTGCCACGCCTGCTGCGTGACGCGCCGCCCTATGCGCGCCTGCTCAAGCTCACGACGAAGATGCTCCCGGGCTGGCAGCCGCCTGCGGCCAGTGTGCAGGCCATGGAAGAAAACCAGAACAAGTTCACCGTGGTGGCGCTGTTTCGTGACGGCTATGCCAGGCCGACCCTGCTGATCTGGTCGACGTTCTTCGTCAGCCTGATCCTCTTGTACTTCATGATCAGCTGGCTGCCCTCGCTGTTGCTGGAAAGCGGCCTGGCCCTGAATCAGGCCAACCTGGTGACCTCGATGTTCCTGTTTGCCGGCACCCTCGGCGCGGTATTCATGGCCTGGTTCGCCGACCGTCTCAAGCGCAAGGTGCGCCTGCTCAGCGCCGTGCTGCTGGCGGCGGCGGTGTTTACCGTACTGGTCGGCCTGAACCACGATAACCCGCGCTGGCTGGTGGTCTGTGTGTTTGCCGCTGGCTTCTGCATCATCGGCGGGCAACTGACCCTCAATGCTTTTACCAGTAACTTCTACCCGGCCCAGGTGCGGGCGACCGGCACGGGATGGGCATTGGGAGTGGGGCGCTTTGGTTCGATACTGGGGCCGCTGTTCGGCAGCCTGCTGCTGGCCATGCATTTGCCGGTCGAGCAGATATTCTTCTTCTGCGCGATTCCTGCGGTGCTGGCGGCATTGTTGATCATTCAGGTGCGCAGCCCGGCCGAGGCTGTCAGTGCACCGATGACGACGCAGGAGGCAGGTGGCTCAGGCGTTCAGTCAGGCGCAAGCGCTGGATTGGATCGTCACTGAGCAGCAGGGCGTGCTCCAGGTCGAAGCGTTCGGCCTGTGGGCACTCCAGGTGCTGATACAGCGTTGCCCGTGCCATGTAGTCGGCGGCGGTGCCCGGGCCAAGCTGCAACACCCGTTCGGCGTCCTTCAGGGCCTCCAGGTGATCGTCGTGGCTGGCGTGCAGCTGGCGCAGGTTGCGCGACAGGCGCTGGAGCATCTGCAGCGGGCTGGCGGTCAGCAGGTGGTCGGCACTCAGGGCCAGTTGCGGGCCGAACTGGCGGCCCAGCAGTTCGCGGCAGTCGGCCGGATACAGGCGGCGCCCGCCGCAGGGGTCGAGCAGGTGATCGGCACCCGGTACGCGCAACAGGAAATGCCCGGGGAAGTTCACGCCTTCAAGGGGGATCGACAAGCCGCGAGCCAGTTCCAGGGTCAGCAGGGCCAGGGCCAGAGGCTGGCCGCGACGACGCTGTATGACCTTGTCGAGCAGCGCCGCTTGGGGGCGCAGGGGGTGGTACTCGTCCTGCTGGAAGCCCAGGGTGTTGAGGTGGCGCAGCAACGGCTGGGCCAGTTCGCTGAGCGGCAGCATCGGCAGGCCGGCGCTGACCTCCTGCTGCAAGGCCTGAACCTCGGCCAATACCTGTGCCGGCACCACACTGTCGTCGTGCTCGGCGGCGATCCATAGTGCCGCTTCCAGCAAGGCGACCGGGTCACGTTCAAGGCAAGCCAGGCAGGCGCTACGTGGGTTCATGACAATCTCCGCTCAAGCTTCTGTTGTAGCGCTGGTGCGGGTTTTAGTCCAGTGGTCCGAGTGTTGTCATCAGTCGGTAAAGCGCGACCTATACTGGGATCAGCACCTCATCGAGGAGCCCGTTGATGTTTGCTCTCATGCAAAGCACCCGCACGCAGTCGCTGCACCTGTGCATCGACCCGCCGACCGGCCTGAAAGCGGTAGTCGCCATCCATAGCGAACACCTGGGGCCGGCCATGGGAGGCTGTCGCTACCTGGCCTACCCGGACGACGACAGCGCCATGATCGACGCCATCCGCCTGGCCCAGGGCATGAGCTACAAGGCCGCCCTGGCAGGGCTGCCGTTGGGCGGCGGCAAGGCGGTGATCATTCGCAACCCCCATGTGGAAAACCGCGCGGCCTTGTTCGAGGCGTTCGGGCGCTTTGTCGAAACCTTGCAGGGGCGTTTCATTACTGCCGTGGACAGCGGCACCTCGACCCTGGACATGGATTGCATCGCCCAGACCACCCAGCACGTGACCAGTACCACCGCTGCCGGCGACCCGTCACCCCATGCAGCCATGGGCGTGTTCGCCGGAATTCGCGCCACCTCGATGGCGCGTCTGGGCAGCGATAATCTCGAAGGCTTGCGCATTGCCGTACAGGGGCTGGGCAATGTTGGCTATGCGCTGGCCGAGCAACTGCATGCGGCGGGTGCCGAGCTGCTGGTCAGCGACCATGACCCGGGCAGGGTGCAACTGGCCATCGAGCAGTTCAATGCGCGGCCGGTTGCCAATGAGATGTTGATCAGCACGCCCTGTGACATCTTTGCGCCGTGCGGGGTAGGGCCGGTGCTCAATGGCCAGAGCGTGATGCAGTTGCGCTGTGCAGCGGTGGCGGGCGCGGCCAACAACCAGCTGACCACCTTGCAGGTGGCTGATCAGCTGGAAAGCCGCGGGATTCTGTATGCGCCGGATTACGTGATCAACGCTGGCGGGTTGATCTACGTGGCGCTCAGGCACCGTGGCGAGGACCTGGGCACCATTACCGCACACCTGGCGCGCATCCCTTCGCGGCTGACCGAAGTCTTTGCCCATGCCCAGGCCGAGAAACGCTCGCCGGCGCGGGTGGCGCAGATGCTTGCCGAGCGGCTGATCTACAGCTGAAGGTCGATTATTCGGCGGCGCTGTCGCCGAGCAGATCGGACAGGGCGTCTGGCTGGCTCTTGAAGGCCTTGGCGAACACGTCACGGTTCTTCGCCATATAGATACCGGCATCCTCGACCTGCTGTTCGCTCAGCGACGGCACGGCTTTTTTCAGGACCTCGGCCAGGAGCTCGGCCAGTTCAAGCATCTTGTCGTGACGGTCTGCTTCGGCTTTATCCATGAACAAGCGCTCCAGGTCGCGGCTGCTGCGGTATACCACTTCGACGGCCATTCATCACCTCACATGCCTTTGGTAATCGATGTATTCGATACTGTTTATTTGTACAGTGTTAATGATAGGGTAATCCACAGGACTAAGATAGTGGCAAATCAGCATTCTGCTGTTCGCCACTCTCCACAGGGGCCTGGCGCGGCACTTTTGCCGCTCTCTATGGTCTGCTACAGCGTGTAGAATTGCGGATCGGCAGTCGAGCCATCCAGTCTACGAAGGAACAGCAATGAACGAGCAAACATCGCGCCTGAATCGGGAACGGCGCTTTTTGGTACTGCTGGGGGTTATCTGTCTGGCCCTCATCGGCGGGGCGCTGTACATGCAGATCGTGCTGGGCGAGGCGCCGTGCCCGCTGTGCATCCTGCAACGCTATGCTTTGCTGCTGATCGCGCTGTTCGCCTTTATCGGTGCCGCCATGCCCGGCAAGCGCAGCCTGACCCTGCTCGAGGGCCTGGTGGTGCTCAGCGCCATCGGTGGTATCGCCGCCGCCGGCAACCATGTGTATATCCTCGCCAATCCGGCGGTCAGTTGCGGCATCGACACCTTGCAACCGATCGTCGACGGCCTGCCGCTGGCTTCGGTGCTGCCGCTGGTGTTCCAGGTCGATGGTTTCTGCTCCACGCCTTACCCGCCGGTCATGGGCCTGTCCCTGGCGCAATGGGCCCTGGTGGCCTTTGTACTGACTGCCGTTCTGGTGCCCCTGGGCATCTACCGCAACCGCCGTCAGGCTTAGACAAAAGTCATGTATTGACGCAAGCCCGTTGTGCAATGAGATTTACCAGGTTTGTCGCACCATACTTGATCCTGATCAAGTTCCAGCCCTTGTAGAGCGGGCGTTTCAGGGGTATTGGACGGGGTGCGACAAACTGTCGCGAAACTGATTTTTCAGGCGTGATTGTTACGTAATTGGTAAAGGACTGTTGCTCAATAAGTCATAGTCAACGATTGGTTACCTATCTACAATCGCCCCCAATTTCCGTTCGGCACCGCTTGCGAGTCGCAGGATTAAAGGAGCCCCAGGCTCTTTTCGCTGACTCTGACGAGCATCGCCTGCGGCGATGCCGGGCTGACCCCCCTCCGTGATTTCCCGCACCAAATGGAATTGGTCTGAAGACAGGCCTGTTGCCTACTGAAGTCAAAATAATAAACACCGCAATATCCGGTTTATGCCGAGCCGCCGCAGCTGGCCTCAAGGCGTGACCGTATTCGATCCCATAAATGCTGACGCTTGGCAGGACGAAGTGTTGGCGACCAAAACACAAATTGCATTGAAGCAAGCTGCTCTAGAGGTCGTGAGATGAGTAAAAAGCGTTACCCCAGACTGTTTGGCATTCTGCCCTTTTTAGGCATGCTTTTACTCAGTGGGTGCAACTGGACCCTGCTCGACCCGAAGGGCCAGGTCGGCATTGAGCAAAAGAACCTTATCCTGATCGCTACCGGCTTGATGTTGCTGGTGGTGATTCCTGTCATTTTCATGACCCTCGCGTTTGCCTGGAAGTATCGCGCTTCCAACAAGGCAGCCACCTACACCCCGGACTGGTCGCACTCGACCAAGATCGAAGTGGCGGTCTGGACCATCCCGGTTCTGATCATCATTGCCCTGGGTTATGTGACCTACAAGACCACCCATGAGCTGGACCCGTATCGTCCGCTGGTTTCCGACGTGAAGCCGGTGCAGATCGACGTGGTCGCCCTGGACTGGAAATGGCTGTTCATCTACCCGGAACAAGGCATTGCCACGGTCAACAAGATCGTCTTCCCGGCCAACACCCCGGTCAACTTCCGCGTGACCTCCGATTCGGTGATGAACTCCTTCTTCATCCCGGGCCTGGGCGGGCAGATCTACGCGATGGCTGGCATGACCACCAAACTGCACCTGATCGCCAACGAGAACGGTGAGTTCGACGGTATCTCCGCGAACTACAGCGGTGCTGGTTTCACCGGTATGAAGTTCAAGGCAACCGCCACCTCCCAGGCTGATTTCGAAGCATGGGTGAACGAAGTCAAGCAATCGCCTAAACAGCTGGATGCGGCTGAATACGCGGCATTGGCCAAAACGAGCGAAAACAATCCAGTCGCGCTGTACAGCGTGGCCTCGCCTGAGCAGTTCCAGTCCATCGTCGACAAGTACGAAGGCATGAACCGCGGTCGGCCGGTCCACGAAAAAGAGCAGAGCAAAGCAGCGGCCGGTACCGAAGGGTTGGACGTGACTATGCATTCGGCTGCTGGGGCAGAGGAGTAAGAGATGTTCGGTAAACTAAGTCTGGATGCGATTCCGTATCACGAGCCGATAGTCATGGTGACCATTGCCATGATTGCGCTCGGCGGTCTCGCGTTGATCGGTGCAATCACCTATTTCAAAAAATGGACCTACCTGTGGTCCGAGTGGCTGACTTCGGTCGACCACAAGAAGATCGGGGTGATGTACATCATCGTCGCGATGATCATGCTGCTGCGCGGCTTTGCCGACGCCATCATGATGCGCACGCAGCTGGCCATGGCCACCGGCGGCTCCGAGGGCTACCTGCCTCCCGAACACTATGACCAGATCTTCACCGCCCACGGTGTGATCATGATCATCTTCATGGCAATGCCATTCTTCACCGGCCTGATGAACCTGGCCCTGCCTCTGCAGATCGGTGCGCGTGACGTTGCCTTCCCGTTCCTGAACTCCCTGAGCTTCTGGCTGCTGGTGTCCGGCGTCGTGCTGGTCAACGTCTCCCTGGGCGTCGGTGAATTCGCCAAGACCGGCTGGGTCGCTTATCCACCGTTGGCGGGTATCCAGTACAGTCCTGGCGTGGGTGTCGACTACTACATCTGGGCGCTACAGCTATCGGGCCTCGGTACGACGCTAACGGGTGTCAACTTCCTCGCCACCGTGCTGAAAATGCGCGCGCCTGGCATGAAGCTGATGGACATGCCGATCTTCACCTGGACCTGTACCTGGGCCAACGTTCTGATCGTCGCTTCGTTCCCGATCCTGACCGCTGCACTGGCTCTGCTGACGCTTGACCGTTACATGGATTTCCACATTTTCACCAACGAACTTGGTGGCAATCCGATGATGTACGTCAACCTGTTCTGGGCCTGGGGTCACCCTGAGGTTTACATCCTGATCCTGCCGGCCTTCGGTGTGTTCTCGGAAGTCACCTCGACCTTCGCCGGCAAACGCCTGTTCGGCCACAAGTCGATGATCTACGCTTCGGGCGCGATCGCGGTACTGGGCTTTGCGGTATGGCTGCACCACTTCTTCACCATGGGTTCGGGCGCCAGCGTCAACACCTTCTTCGGTCTGGCGACCATGCTGATCTCGATTCCGACCGGGGTGAAGCTGTTCAACTGGCTGTTCACGATCTACCAGGGCCGTCTGCGCTTCACCGCGCCGGTGCTGTGGACCCTGGGCTTCATGGTTACCTTCTCGATCGGTGGTATGACCGGCGTACTGCTGGCTGTTCCAGGTGCTGACTTCGTTCTGCACAACAGCCTGTTCGTAATCGCCCACTTCCACAACGTGATCATCGGTGGTGCGGTATTCGGCTACATTGCCGGCTTCGCCTTCTGGTTCCCGAAAGCCTTCGGTTTCACCCTGAACGAGAAGTGGGGCAAAGCTGCCTTCTGGTTCTGGATCTCCGGTTTCTACGTGGCCTTCATGCCACTGTACGCACTGGGCTTCATGGGTATGACCCGTCGTCTGAACCACTCCGACAACCCACTGTGGGAACCCTACCTGTACGTAGCCGTGTTCGGCGCCGTGCTGATCCTGTTCGGTATCGCTTGCCAGCTGATCCAGCTGTACGTCTCGATCCGCGACCGCAAGGACAACATGGACGTGACCGGCGACCCATGGGGCGGCCGTACCCTGGAATGGTCGACTTCGTCGCCACCGCCGTTCTACAACTTCGCCAGCATGCCTGAGAACGTCGATCTGGATGCATGGCACGAAACCAAGCAAGCCGGTAAGGCTTACAAGGTTCCAGCCAAGTACGAAGCGATCCACATGCCGAACAACACCTCCACCGGTGTGTTCATGGGTGCGTTGCTCACCGTATTCGGTTTCGCCTTCATCTGGCACATCTGGTGGTTGGTTGCTGCCAGCCTGGTCGGCACCATCGCTGTCTTCGTTGCTCACGCTGCGCGTGACGACCAGGGCTACATGGTTCCTGCAGAGGAAGTGGCGCGTATCGAAGGCGAGCGCATGAAGGCCCTGGGCCTGGCTACCGGTTCGCCGGATGGCGCACGTGTCAAATCGTTTGAACGGGTTTAATCAATGTCCAGTCATGTAATCAATGCAGACACGCATGCTCATGGTCACGACCATGGGCATGACGATCACCACCACGACTCGGGCCAGATGACCGTCTTCGGTTTCTGGCTGTACCTGATGACCGACTGCATCCTGTTTGCGTCGCTCTTCGCCACCTACGCGGTGCTGTCCGGCAGTTTTGCCGGCGGCCCGTCGGGTCATGACATTTTCCAGCTGGACTTTGTCGCGGTTGAAACCGCACTGCTGTTGTTCTCCAGTATCACCTTCGGCTTCGCCATGTTGCAGATGTTCAAAGGCAACAAGGGCGGCGTGCTGGGCTGGCTGGCTGTCACCTTCCTGTTTGGTGCCGGCTTCATCGCGATGGAAATCTATGAGTTCCATCACCTGATCGCCGAAGGCTTCGGCCCGCAGCGCAGTGGCTTCCTGTCGGCGTTCTTCGCGCTGGTCGGTACCCACGGTCTGCACGTGACCGCAGGTCTGATCTGGATGGCGGTCATGATGTACCAGATCAACAAGCACGGTATCACCGGTACCGCCAAGACCCGCATGAGCTGCCTGAGCCTGTTCTGGCACTTCCTGGACGTGGTCTGGATCTGCGTGTTCACCGTCGTGTATCTGCTGGGGGTTCTGTAAATGGCTAACGCACATAACAGCCACGCCGAGGGCAACCACGGTAGCGTCAAGTCGTATGTGATCGGCTTCATCCTGTCGGTGATCCTGACTGCGATTCCGTTCGGCCTGGTGATGTTCCCGAGCATGCCGAAAGACATCACGATCATGGTCGTGGTGGCCCTGGCGGTCATTCAGGTGGTGGTACACCTGGTGTACTTCCTGCACATGGACCGTTCTGCCGAGCAGCGCTCCAACGTGTCGACCTTCCTGTTTACAGCGATGGTCATTGCACTGTTGGTCGGCCTGTCGCTGTGGATCATGTTCAGCATCCACACCAGCATGATGGCGAAGTGAGGTAAGACGACATGTCCGTTAAGCACTTTATCCAAATCACCAAACCGGGGATCATTTTCGGTAACGTGCTTTCTGTGGCAGGCGGTTTCTTCCTTGCCGCGCAAGGGCATGTCGACTTCATGCTGTTCCTGGCCACGGTGATTGGCACTTCGTTGGTGGTGGCGTCCGGTTGCGTGTTCAACAACTGCATCGACCGTGACATCGACATCAAGATGGAGCGCACCAAGAACCGTGCGATGGTCCAGGGCCAGATCTCGCTGAAAGTCGCGCTGGCCTACGCCACCCTGCTCGGGGTGGCCGGCCTTGGCCTGCTGTATGTGCAGGCCAATGCCCTGGCGGCGTTGTTCGGCCTGATCGGCTTTGTCATCTATGTCGGTTTCTACAGCCTGTACCTCAAGCGCAAATCGGTGCACGGCACCCTGGTGGGCAGCCTGTCCGGTGCCATGCCTCCGGTGATCGGCTACTGCGCGGTGAGCAACAGCTTCGACCTGGCTGCACTGACCCTGCTGGTGATGTTCAGCCTGTGGCAAATGCCGCACTCCTACGCCATTGCGATCTTCCGCTTCAACGACTACCTGGCCGCATCGATTCCGGTGCTGCCGGTCAAGCGCGGGATCCTGGTGGCCAAGAAGCACATCCTCTGGTACATCGTGGCGTTCCTGGTAGCGACCCTGATGCTGACCCTGGGTGGCTACGCGGGCATGAGCTACATGGCGGTGGCCGCGGCCATGGGCATGTACTGGCTGTACATGGCCTGGACCGGCTACAAGGCGGTGGACGATCGTCTGTGGGCACGCAAGCTGTTCGTGTTCTCGATCTTCACCATCACTGCCCTGAGCGTGATGATGTCGCTGGACACCAAGGTGCCGGCCGAGCTGCTGCTGACTTACGCGCACTGATTCATCAGCGTGTAATGAAAACGCCCCAGGCTTCACAGCCTGGGGCGTTTTTTTTGTCTCTGCGGTCTTATCGCGGGGCAAGCCCGCTCCCACAACGACCGAAACTGCTGTTGACAAATACCCGGCGTTTGCCGGATTTTATCGCGGCGCAGATCAGGAGTATCTGCGCATGGCCAGAGGATACTGGCCGTGATCCACCACACAAGGGATTGTCCATGATCGAGCCAAACGCCGTTACCCAACGGGCGTGCCTCGCGCTGCTGCGCGAACGCCATACTTCCCCGCATCTCGAGACTGCCTTGCAGGTGCTCGACTGCCTGTTCCGCCGTCGCAGCCTGGCGCCCGGGCAGGATGATGAGCTGTCGGCCGAAGTGCTCGAACCGCATCTGGATAAAGTCCTCAAGGCAATCGAAGCCGGCCTGCGCATCGAGATGGTCCTGCCCGCCTTCCCGGGCAAGTCGCCGAACCGGCAAAAAACCCTCAGCCACCTGCCAGACCTTGCCGAGCGCCACGCCATCGACGAGCTGCAGCACCTGTGCGCTGAAATCCAGGCCCTGTACGCGCCGGGCGCCTTGATTCACATCTGTTCCGACGGCTACGTGTTTTCCGACCTGGTGCGCGTGCCCGACGAACACGTGAAGGCCTACACCGACGAGATCCAGCGCTACGCCGAACAGCACTACCCGCGAAGCTTCGCCCTGTTCGATCTCAAGGATGCCTACCCGCAGTTGGGTTGCCTGGACTCGATGCGCGAAGAGCTGATGATCGAATTCGGTCAATCGCTGATCGCGCTGGGTCAGCGTTTCCAGGACGAGCCGCACATGATGCTGATGTACTGCGGCATCCATCGCTTTTTGTCCGAGGACTATTCGGGTCTTGCCGAATTCGCCGACATGAGCCTCAACGCCGTGAAGAAGATCGCCAAGCCGGCATCCCAGCGGGTCATCCAGCGCAGCGAAGCCTGGAGCGCACTGCTGCAGGCGCGTTATCCACAGTGCCTGCGCCTGTCGATCCACCCGCAACTGGCGGTGTCGGCGAAAATCGGCATCCGCCTGGTGCCCACCAGCGACCTGTGGCGCACGCCCTGGCACTCGGTGGCGATCAAGCGCCGCGGGGTGGTGATGCTCGACAAGCGCAGCAACATCGACGAGCGCTACAGCCGCCTGGTGTTCCGCCAAGGCCGTCCTTGCCACTACGCCAGTGCGCAATGATGCCTGGACCGCTAGCGGCTGAAGCCGTGATCTTCGACCTCGACGGCACCCTGGTCGATACCTTGCCCGACATCGTCTGGTGCCTGAACCGGGTGCTGCAGGAGCAGGGCTACCCACCCTTGCCGCTGGAGACCATCAGTGCCTATGTGGGGGGCGGCACCGGGGCGATGCTCGAGCGGGTTGCCGCACGCCTGGGCATTAGCGACGACAAGACGCTGCATGAGCGCTACATCGGCTGTTACCAGCAGCACCTGGTGCAGTTCTCCCGGCCGTTCGACGGTGTACTGGAGATGCTCGAGGGTTGCCGCCAATTACAACTGCCGATGGCCATCGTCACCAACAAGGCCCATGACATGGCACTGCAGGTGGCCGGGCAGCTGTTCCCCCCGGGCACCTTCGAAATTGTTCTTGGCCAGCGGCGCGGCCATCCGCTCAAGCCGCAACCCGACGCAGCCCTGGAGGCTGCCCGCTACCTGGCAATCGAACCGTGCCGATGCCTGTTCGTCGGCGATACCGTCATCGACCTGATGACCGCCCGGGCCGCCGGCATGCACGCGGCTGCGGTGACCTGGGGCTATGGTCGGGTCTATGCGCTACAGGCGCAGGCGGCGGATCTCTATTGCGAACAGCCGGCAGAGCTGCTGCATGCCCTGCACGGGGCGCTCACTTCTTGCATGGCTGGCACCCTCGCCAGCCAGCGCTGAAACACCACCTCTCAAGGAAGAAAGGTCATGCAACACAAAGACACCTGGATCAAGGCGGTCAGCGACGTGCTGGCAGGTTATCTGCTCAAGGACGGCGATGATCGCTTCGAAACGGCGGGCCGGGCCAACCTGGCCATCAGCCTTGCCTGCTTCTACGATCAACAGGCGCCGGTACGCCTGGTGCTGCCGGGCTTCCCGTGCAAATCGCCGAACGCGCGTGACCAGACGTTCGGTGTGCTGCCGGACTACGGCGAGACGATGGCCATCGAGCGCCTGGACCAGCTGGGCCAGGAGATTGCGGCGCTGCACGCGCCAGGTTGCGTGGTGTCGATCCTGAGTGACGGCACGACGTTCAACGACATCGTCGGCGTACCCGACGAAGTACGCAGGACCTACAACCAGGCACTGCGCGAGTTGTGCACCACCCACACCATCAACTGGGTAAGCATGGAAGACCTGTTCCCCCAGGCCAGCAGCGCCGATGCCGTGCGCGCGACCCTGATCAAGCAGGCCCGCCTGCCGTGGAAGAGCGTCGAGGCGCTGATCGAACAAAGCCGCCATGACGAGACGCTCAGTCACGCCCACGACAAGCTGTGCAGCCACCTCTACAACGACCTGCGCCTGTGCCGTGAAGCGGGGCAGAGCGAAGACGAGCACCTGCTGCAGATCGGCTACAAGGCCTATCAGATGATGTTCCGCGGGCAGGCGCTGAATGCCGCGGTCAATCGCTTCTTCCCTGAAGACATTCGCTTGTCGGTGCATCAGTACGACAATGCCGGGCCGAAGTTCACCCTGGCCCTGGCCGACGGTCTGTCGCGGGTTTCCAGCCCCTGGCATGCGGTACCGGTGCGTCATCTCGACGGTAGCCAGACCTTGCGTGGCCGTGCCGAGGTGGACATCGACAAGCATGTGCTGGTGCAGTACCAGGGGCGGCCATGGCTTTACCATGAAACCCTGGGTGAATCGCTGCAGGAATTCGAATTCGAACTGCAGAAGCGCCCCCTGTTCGGGCTGCTGGTGCGTGACCCGCTAGGGTTGGGCTTCGAGCGGTTTTCAACGCAATTGCTCGAAGCGCTGGTGGAAACCTTCGGTTTCGTCTGCCTGCGCGGCTGCAGCTTCGATGACCGTGACAGCTTCGCCCGCGACTGCGAGCGCTTCGGCACCATTTACCAGTGGGCGTTCGGCAAGGTGCATGTGGTCAAGCCGGCCGACAAGCCCGAAGGCGTGGTGCACTCGCTGGAAAAGACTCCGCTGCATTGGGACCTGAACATGCTGCCGTCCAGTGACGCCCAGGTGCAACGCGATCCGAAGTTCTGCGCGAGCAAGTTCATGCTCTATTGCAAGACCCCGCCGCAAGCGGGTGAGGGCCAGACCACCATCGTCGACAGTCGCAATGCCCTGCGCAAGGTAGGCAATCAGGTCGCCCGGCAGTGGCAGGCAGTGGACATCACCTATTACACGCGGATGACCTATTTCGGTGGCTCGCCGCGTAGCTACAGCCTGGTGGACCTGCACCCACGTACCGGTGAGCGCATCTTGCGCTACCAGGAGGGCACGGATTCGACGCTGCAGACCTTGAGCCAGGAAGTGCAAGGTTTCGAGGCGCAGGCCCAGCAGGCCCTGCTCGAACAGCTCAATGCCCTGGCCTACGACGAGGATTGCCTGATCGCCCATGAGTGGGCCGAAGGCGATTTGGTGCTGATCGACAACTACCAGACCCTGCATGGCCGCTTGCCGATGTCGCCGGCTTCGGCTTCGCGCGAGCTTTGGCGAGTTCAGGTCTACTGAGGCGCTGGCCCTGGCAGCGGGTTTCGTGCCCGTTGTCAGGGTGTCTTTCCGCCTGCTGGTGGCGCCAGGGCTGCAATAACGTGTGCTGATCCTCAACCCCACAGGATCATGGCATGAGCATTTTGACTGTTTACTTTTGTGGTACCGGTTCCCACCGCTTTGACGACAAGAACCCCAATTTCTGGAATGGCGAGCTGGTTTCGACCCTGGCCTCCAACGACCAGGGCAAGGAGTTCGCCCATTGGGTCGCCATCGACGGCCCTGGCAGTGGCAACCTGCAGGCCGATGAGCTGTTCATCCAGACCAAGGCCTACGGGCTCTCCGGGACCCTGTTCGGCAGGGGCTGGGAAGAGAACGTCAGCCATGCCCTGCATATCATCAAGGGCCAGTTCAGCTGGCAGCGAAAAACCCTCAGCGAGCAGGAATACAAGCAGCTCAAGGCTGCCGGGATTCCCATAGAGGACATGCAGGTGAGCGGCTCATGGTTGTGGCGCACTTACAGCTATGGCGAGCGCGTCGTCACCCCGCAGCAATTGCAGGAGCAGATCATCAAGATATTCAGGAAGGACGGGGCGCTGCCGACCCAGGTCAACCTGGTCGGTTGGAGTCGCGGCGGGGTGAGCTGTCACATGCTGGCCAATGCCATGCTCAAAGACAACGCCTTGAAGCATATCCCGGTGAACATCTTCGCCGTCGATCCGGTGCCGGGGCTGCTGAACTTCCAGGCGCATCGGGTCCAGCTGGGCGAGAACGTCAAACAATACGTCGGCTTCTATTCCCGTGACGAGCGCTCCAAGGGCTTTGCCTGTGTGATTCCCAAGACGCACGCTGCAACCCGCTGTCATATCTACCCGGTGCCGGGGCGCCACGCCACGCTGGTGGGTAACGCGGCTGCCGACGGCGCCTCCGGTGGCAAGGTTCTGGCCGAGCCTGGGCTGATCGTGCGGCATTTTGCCGAAGTCTGCCTGACCCGCTGGGGAGTGAAGTTGCAAAAAATGCTCAACCTCGGCGAGGGTGACCTGCAGGCCTACCACCAGGTGCTTGCCCGAGACGACAGCAAGTACCAGGCGATGCGCAAGCATTCCTACACCCTGCTGACCGAGGCGGAGCAGGGGGAGCGGGCCGTTTCGCTGGGAAGCCAGGGCACCGGCTTCTCTACGGTGAAGGGTGGCACCCTGCTGCCGCTGGCCGGACTGGCAGCGCCGATAACCTGGCAGGCCTCGTCGTACAAGGAAATCCGCTAGCCCTGATTTTTATACTGGACAGCGCGGTGGCCGAGGCCCTATCTTCAGCTTCGGCCACCGCAGTGGCCAACGTCGCTCGGACGGTTCCGGGCGCTTACGTCTTCGAGGAAGCCATGGCTGACCAAGGTTCGCCGCGCCGTTTTGCGCGCATTGATCGTCTCCCCCCTTACGTGTTCAACATCACCGCCGAGCTCAAGATGGCTGCACGCCGTCGTGGCGAGGACATCATCGACCTGAGCATGGGCAATCCCGACGGCGCCACGCCGCCGCACATTGTCGAGAAGCTGGTGCAGGTCGCCCAGCGTGAAGACACCCACGGCTACTCGACTTCCCGCGGCATCCCACGCCTGCGCCGGGCGATTTCGCGCTGGTACAAAGACCGCTACGAGGTCGAGATCGACCCGGAAAGCGAAGCCATCGTCACCATCGGCTCCAAGGAAGGCCTGGCGCACCTGATGCTCGCCACCCTCGACCATGGCGACACCGTGCTGGTGCCCAACCCCAGCTACCCGATTCACATCTATGGTGCGGTGATTGCCGGTGCCCAGGTGCGTTCGGTGCCGCTGATTCCGGGTGTGGACTTCTTCAACGAACTGGAGCGGGCGATCCGCGAATCCATCCCGAAACCGAAGATGATGATCCTCGGCTTCCCGTCCAACCCGACCGCGCAGTGCGTCGAGCTGGACTTCTTCGAGCGGGTGGTGGCCCTGGCCAAGCAGTACGACGTGCTGGTGATCCACGACCTGGCCTACGCCGACATCGTCTACGACGGCTGGAAGGCACCGTCGATCATGCAGGTGCCCGGCGCCAAGGACATTGCCGTGGAGTTCTTCACCCTGTCCAAGAGCTACAACATGGCCGGCTGGCGGATCGGCTTCATGGTCGGCAACCCCGAGCTGGTCAGCGCCCTGGCCCGCATCAAGAGCTACCACGACTACGGCACCTTCACCCCGCTGCAGGTGGCGGCCATTGCTGCGCTCGAAGGTGACCAGCAGTGCGTGCGCGACATCGCCGAGCAGTACCGCCAGCGCCGCAACGTGCTGGTCAAGGGCCTGCACGAGCTGGGCTGGATGGTCGAGAACCCCAAGGCGTCGATGTACGTCTGGGCGAAGATCCCCGAAGAGTATGCACACCTGGGTTCGCTGGAGTTTGCCAAGAAGCTGCTGGCCGAGGCCAAGGTCTGCGTGTCGCCGGGCATCGGCTTTGGTGACTATGGCGATGACCATGTGCGCTTTGCCCTGATCGAAAACCAGGACCGCATTCGTCAGGCGGTGCGCGGCATCCGTCAGATGTTCAGGGCTGATGGTGTGGGCAGCAAGCCGGCCCAGAAGTAACGGGAGCATCTGCGCTCCATCGTTGGCAAGGCCAGCTCCCACAAGGGCAGTGTGTGGGAGCCTGCCTTGCCGGCGAAAGGGCTGCAAAGCAGCCCCGATAGGGCAAATTCAACGCTGGGCAGGGCGCCATCACCACCGTCCGTCAGCGGCGATTTATTTCTGCATTACCCCCCTTCTCAAACATCCGGCAAAGCATAGAATGGCGGCGGGTTTCTCCCTATAACGATAATCAACCTCCCCCCCTTCTCATCATGTCCGAACATAATCCTTGTTTGAACTGCGGCGCCTGCTGCGGGTATTTCCGTGTGTCTTTCTTCTGGGGTGAGTGCACGTCGGCGGGCGGTGTCGTGCCCGACGATCTGGTGGTCCAGATCAGCCCCAGCCGCGTTGCGATGATCGGTACCGACAGCAAGCCCTGTCGCTGCATCGGGCTCGAAGGCGAGATTGGCAAAGGTGTGAGCTGCACCTTGTATGAACAGCGCTCAACCCCGTGCCGCGAGTTCGATGCGGCCTGGGTCAATGGCGAAGCCAACCCCAGCTGCGATGCGGCCCGTGCCGCCTATGGCCTGCCCCCGCTTGAGGCCAACGAGCCGATCTGGCCGGACGAGGGCGCGGAGGTCGCCTGAGGCGCGGCTTGAAGGTTACACTGGGCGGTTCATGGATCGGACAGGAGGTCCCGCGTGACCCGCATGTACAGTTTTCCCGCTGACCTGTGCCTCGAAAGCCCGCGCTTGCAGCTGCGCCCGATGGTGCCCGAGGATGCCGAAGCGTGGTTTGCCATCATGGCCGACCCGCAGGTCATGCGTTACTGGAACCACGGCCCCTGGCAAGCGCTGGCAGAGGCTCAGGCCGCACTGGCCGAAGACCGCAACGCCTGTGCCGCCGGCCAGATGCTCAAGCTGGGCATCTATCGACGTGACAACGGCGAACTGATCGGCATGACCCAGCTGTTCAACCTCGATCCCACCTCGCGCCGTGGTGAAATCGGCTATTGCCTGGCCAGCACTGCGCAAGGCCGCGGCTTCATGGACGAGGCGCTGACCTGTTTCATCGACTACCTCGCTCACGGCCTGCACCTGCGGCGCCTGGAGGCCGAGATCGACCCGCGTAACCACGGCTCGGCACGCACCCTGGAGCGCCAGGGCTTTGTGCTTGAAGGGCTGCTGCGCCAGCGCTGGTGCGTGGCCGGTGAGCTGTCGGACTCGGGGCTGTACGGGTTGCTGCTCGATCAGGCGCCGCTGGAAGGTTGAATAATCAAGCGCGGCAGCGCCGTCTGCGCTATTGTCGCGCGCTCTTTGACCAGCCAAATGGATTTACTGGTGCCGCTGAACTATCTGACCTTAAGCCTGGGATGCTACCTCACCTGCCTGTTCCTCCAGGCCTGCGCCCGTGAACACGATGTGATGCGCGGCATGCACGCCCTGGCCCTCGGGGTGTTGAATGGGTCCTTCTGGTTTGCCAACCCGCTGTATTTCGCCGCCCTGGTGATGCACCGCAAACAACCGCGGGTAGCCCTGTACCTGGGCTGCGCCGCGCTGTTGCTGAGTGGCCTGATGATACCGCTGGGCTGGCTCGACTGGACCCCGGTGCCTGATTCGCCCAACGGGCCGGGGCTACTGCCTGGTTACTACGTGTGGTTGCTGGCGATGCTGGTGTTCATCCTCGGCCAGTGGCGCTACCGGCATGAACCTGCGGGCAGCAGCAGGGTACCGCTGCTGGGCTGGCCGGCCTGGGTGCTGATCGCCGGGATTGTGGTGACCGTGCCACTGGCCTTCACGCCCTGGAGTAAAGTGCCGTTTCGTTCGGTACCCGAGCAAACGTCGTGCATTGAGTGTGGAGGCAACTGATGGCCCGGTTCTACGTTGCAATCACCCTGGCGTTGTACTTGCTGAGCCTGTGTTTCGATGCCATCTATCTGTCTGGCGATAGTCGGCTGCATGCCTTGCAGGCGATGCTTTACGGGCCTTGGGGCATTGTCATGCAGGTTTTCAGCTGGTTCGCCAACCCGCTGCTGGGCCTGGCGATCATCACTCATCGGCGCTGGCGCTGGCTTTCGCTGGTACTGGGGCTTGGCGCCTTGTACCTGGCGCTCAGCTCGCTGCTCGTCGAGCGGCTGCCGAACAACCAGAGCTACGACTTCCTGGATGTCACCGGCTTTGGGCCTGGTTACTACCTCTGGCTGGCCTCGATCAGCTTCTTCTGTGCCGCTCAGGCCTGGTGGTGTCGGCAGGTACTCAAAGGCGCACAGATGCCCGGGTGGCACTGGCTTGATGGCGGCCTGGCAATCGTGCTCAACATTACCATCGTCTACGCGATCCAGACCCCTAGCCTGCACTTCCAGCTAAAGAAAGTGATCGAGCCACCGCCGCCGATCCAGATCGACAAGGACGCTATCTAGCGGGCTGACGTCGACGTCCCCCACTGCACCACCAGCATGCCGACCACGATCAGCCCGACGCCGGCCAGACGCAGGCCGTTGACCGGGCGTTCGGGCAAGCCCATCAGGCCCCATTGGTCGATGATCAATGACGACAGCACCTGGCCGGCAATGACGCAGACGATGAACCCAGCAGCGCCCAGGCGTGGTGTCAGCACCAGCGCGGCGGTGATGTAGGCGACGCCGGCCACGCCTCCCAACCAGGCCCACCAAGGGGCTTGAGCCAACGCATTGAGTTGCGGCAGCGGCGCCCGCAGCACCAGTAACGCCGGAATCACCATCAGCACACTCACCGCCAGCGACACCAACGACGCCCACAACGGATGCCCGAGCAAGCGCCCCAGCGCGGCGTTGCTGCCAGCCTGGAAGGGCACGGCGGCGCCGGCCAGCAGGGCGATGGCCAGCGGCAGCAAGGTGGCGGTAATGGCGGGCAGGTTCATGGCAAGGCTCCTCAAAAGTGACTTGCCAAAGTCTTGGTTATCCACCCCAATAATGGAAATTCGAATGCTGCACAGGAGTTATTCGCCGGATGGATGATTTGCGCCGAATCGACCTCAACCTGCTGTTGACCCTGCATGCCCTGCTGGCCGAGCAACATGTCTCACGTGCCGCCTTGCGCCTGCACCGCAGCCAGCCGGCGGTCAGCCATGCCCTGGCGCAACTGCGCGAACTTTTCGGTGATCCGCTGCTGGTGCGCCGAGGGGGGCGCTTGCAGGTCACGGCGCGGGCTCAGGCGCTGGTCGAGCCCTTGCAGCAGGCGTTGGAGCAACTGGATGGCCTGCTCGGTAGCCCCGGTTTCGACCCGCAGCGGGCGCAGCGCAGTTTTCGTCTGGCAATGTCGGATTACGGCGCCCGGGTCGTATTGCCGGGGCTGATGCGGCTCCTGCGTAATGAGGCGCCGGGGATCGACCTGATTGTCTCCCAGGGCAGCCGTGAGGCCATGCTCGGCCAGCTGTTCGATGGTGAGGCCGATCTGGCCCTGGCGGTCTTTCCTGAGCTGGCGACGGAACTGCGGGCGCAGACGCTGTTCGATGAGACCTTCACCTGTATTGCCGATCGCAGTCATTTGCCTACGCGTGGTGGTCTGAGCCTGGACGAGTGGCTGGTGCGGCCGCATGTGCTGGTGGCGGTGCGCCCCGGCGTCGATAACGAAATCGACCTGGCCCTCCAGGGTATCGGCGCCCAGCGCCGGGTGGCGCTGGCCTTGCCCCATTGGGCTGCGGCCCAGGAAGTGATTGCCGGCACCGACCTGATCCTCACGGTGGCCCGGCGCAGCCTGGACAGCGGCAAGCTGGATTCGCGCTTGCGCAGGTTCCAGCCGCCGCTGGCGATCAGGCCGTTTGCCTTTCAGCAAGCATGGCATCAACGCCGGGAAGGAGAGGCGGGGCATCGCTGGTTGCGCGAGAAGGTGATGCAGGTGTGCGCAGGAGCGGCCCCGCGATCGAACGCGTAGCGCTCGTAATTCAAGCGATGTCGATGTAGTGTCTGGGCCGGCCTGATCGCGGGGCAAGCCCGCTCCTACCCAAGACGGAGTCCGCAGCATGAAACGTCCATTTTTGCTTATCGGCCTATGGGTCTGTTGTTCCTCAATAGCCCAGGCCCAGGACGAGTACTCCCCGGCCTACAGCGCCTGCATGAAAACCGCCGAATCAACGCTGGCCATGAACAACTGCAACGGCGCCGAGATCAAGCGCCAGGATAGCCGCTTGAACAGCGCCTACAAAAAGGCCATGACCGGCCTCGAAGGGCCTCAGCAAACCCAACTGCGTGAAGCCCAACGGGTCTGGATCAAGTATCGCGACGCCAACTGCAACCTGTATTACAGCCTCACCGGCGGCACCGTCGATCAGCTCAATGGCGCCGGGTGCATCCTCAGCAGCACCCGCGACCGCGCCGACGAGCTGCAGGCCCTGCTGCAGCCGTAAGGTCAGCGTCGGCTGGCGCGAGCGCGCAGGTATTCGCGCACTTCGCGCTGGTCACCGGCGAACTCGATTCGCTCGGCCTTGCTCTGGCGCTGGTAGGCGTACATCGGGTCGTAGTACTCGTTGAGCAGGCCGCTGATCCAGGCGCGGTGCAAGTCTACTGCGCCACTGCGCAGTTGCTCTTGCAGCGCTTGCTCGAGCAACGCCGACAGCCGCTGGTAGCGCTCGCCGCCGAGGCGCTTGAGAATGTTGGCCATGCTCTGGGTCAGGCGTTCGGCAAACAGTCGCAAACCCTCTTCATCACCGTGCAGGGCAACGAACTCGGCACTGAGGTCGATCACGTAATCGCGCAGAATCCGCTCGACGCGGTTATCAAAGCTGTCTTCCAGCCACACCAGCGGGTAGTGCTGCATGCCCTGGTACAGTTCCAGCGGCAGTGTGCAGCTGCCGACGATGCGGCCCTCGTCTTCAAGCACGAACTGCTCGACGCCGCGGGCGCGTTTTTTCAGCACATCGATGGCCAACTGGTTCTCGAAGTCGATCTGCGCCGGCTGGCCGGTGGCGCGTTTGCCGAAGCTGGAGCCGCGGTGATTGGCGTGACCTTCGAGGTCAACAGCGTTATCCAGCCGTTGCAGCACTTCGGTCTTGCCGGTGCCGGTGAGGCCGCCGATCAGCACGAAGTCACAGTCGGCCACCGCTTGCTGGGTGGTATGGAGCAGGAAATTACGCATGGCTTTGTAGCCACCGACCACCTTGGGATAGTGAATGCCGGCGTCGGTCTTGAGCCACTGCTGGGCGATCTGCGAGCGCAGGCCGCCGCGAAAACAGTAGAGGTAACCCTCGGGGTTGGCTCGGGCGAAGGCGGCCCAGGCGGCAATGCGTTGATCCTTGAGCGGGCCACTGACCAGTTGATGGCCCAGGGCGATGGCGGCCTGCTGGCCGTGCTGCTTGTAGCAGGTGCCGACCTTCTGCCGTTCAAGGTCGTTCATCAGCGGCAGGTTGATAGCTTCGGGAAAGGCGCCCTTGGTGAATTCCACCGGGGCGCGCATGTCCATCATGGCTACATCGTTGAGAAACAGCTGGCGGTAGTCGGTGCAGTTGTCACGCATCAAAGCACCTCAACCGCATGGCTCTGTCGCTCGACCAGCTCGCCGATTGGCGCCAGGTTCAGGCCCAGCTCGCCCGCAACGGCGAGAAACTCCGCTTCCCCTTCTGGCGCCACCGCCACCAGCAGGCCGCCGCTGGTTTGCGGGTCGCACAGCAGGTGCTTCTGCTCGTCGCTCAATGGGGCGATTTTCTCGCCATAGCTGTCGAAGTTGCGCAGGGTACCGCCGGGCACGCAGCCTTCGGCCAGGTAGTGCTCGACGCTCGGCAGGCGGGGCACCGCGCTGTAGTTCAGGCGTGCGCTCAGGCCGCTGCCGTCGGCCAGCTCCACCAGGTGGCCAAGCAGGCCGAAGCCGGTGACGTCGGTCATGGCCTTGACCCCGGCCAGCTTGCCGAAGCGGCTGCCCGGGGTGTTCAAAGTGCACATCCAGTCGCGGGCCAGGCCCTTGTCCTGGTCGCGCAGCTTGGCCTTTTTCTCGGCGGTGGTAAGGATGCCGATGCCCAGCGGTTTGGTCAGGTACAGGCGGCAGCCGACGCTAGCGGTGTCGTTGCGTTTCATGTGGCGTTTTTGCACCACGCCGGTCACGGCCAGGCCGAAGATCGGCTCGGGGGCATCGATGGAGTGCCCACCGGCCAAGGGAATGCCCGCTTCGGCGCATACCGCGCGGCCACCACGGATCACTTCACGGGCCACTTCCGGGGCCAGCACGTTGACTGGCCAGCCGAGAATGGCGATGGCCATCAGCGGGTCGCCGCCCATGGCGTAGATGTCGCTGATGGCGTTGGTGGCGGCGATGCGGCCGAAGTCGTACGGGTCGTCGACGATGGGCATGAAGAAGTCGGTGGTCGACACCACGCCGCGTTCGTCATCAAGGGCGTAGACGGCCGCGTCATCGCGCGAGGCGTTGCCGACCCAGAGTTTCGGGTCCAGCGCCTGGGTGCCGCTTTCGGCGAGAATCACCTCGAGCATCTTCGGGGAGATCTTGCAGCCACAGCCGGCGCCGTGGCTGTACTGGGTCAGGCGGATCGGCTCGTTCATAGGCACCTCGACTTGTCGTGAACGCCCGAGTGTAGCAAAGCTGGCCTTTGCGCCGATGCCTCTTATAATTTCCGGGGTGGCCCATGCCGGCCCTTTCCCCGCTATTGAACCGGAGAATCCCCATGCTCAAACGTCCCCTGGCGCTGTTTGCCGGCCTGGTGTTGTCTTGCTCGTCCTACCTGGCCCAGGCGGCCGACACGCTGCGAGTCAGTGCCATCCCTGACGAAGCGCCCACCGAACTGCTACGCAAGTTCAAGCCATTGGGCGAATACCTGGAGCAGAAGCTGGGCATGAAGGTCGAGTTCGTGCCGGTGGCAGATTACCCGGCAGTGGTCGAGTCGCTGGTCGCCAACAAGCTGGATATGGCCTGGCTGGGCGGTTTCACTTTCGTACAGGTGCACCTTAAGGATCCGACAGCCACACCTTTGGTACAGCGTGAACAGGACGCCAAGTTCACCAGCAAATTCATCACCGCTAACCCAAATGTGAAAAGCCTGGCCGACCTCAAGGGCAAGACCTTTGCCTTCGGTTCCATTTCGTCCACTTCGGGCAGCCTGATGCCGCGCTACTTCATGCTCAAGGATGGCATCAAGCCAGAAACCTACTTCAGCCGCGTTGCCTATTCCGGTGCCCACGATGCCACTGCGGCCTGGGTACAGGCCGGTAAGGCCGATGGCGGGGTGCTTAACGCCAGCGTCTGGGAAAAGCTGGTGGCGTCGGGCAAGGTCGATACCAGCAAGGTCAAGGTGTTTGCCACCACCCCAAGCTACTTCGACTATAACTGGACGGTGCGTGGCAGCCTCGACCCGGCGCTGAAAGACAAGATCAAGCAAGCGTTCCTCGATCTCGATCCGGCCAAGCCTGGCGACAAGGCTATCCTCGACCTGCAGGCCGCCAGCCGCTTTATCGAAACCAACCCGGACAACTACAAGGGTATCGAAGAGGCCGCTCGCGCCGCCGAACTGCTGAAATGACCCTGCGTTTGAGCGATGCCAGCTTGCGCCACGGCCAGGTTCAGGCGCTGCACGGGATCGACTTGCAGATTGCTGGCGGCGAGCGGGTGGCAATCATCGGTCCGTCGGGGGCGGGCAAGTCGAGCCTGCTGCAGTTGCTGGGCACGGCCATCGAGCCCAGTACCGGCACCGTCGAACTGCTCGATATGGCGCCCTGGCGGTTGTCCGCGGGTGCGCGCCAGCGCCTGCGCGCGCGGATCGCCCTGATCCATCAAGCACCGCCGTTGCCACCGCGCCAGCGAGTAGTGACGGCGGTGCTGGCGGGGCGCCTGGGGCAGTGGAGCACCCTGCGCGGGCTACTCAACCTGCTGCACCCGGCGGATGTTCCAGGTGTGCGCGAAGTGCTGACTGACCTGGGCATGGCCGAGAAGATTTTTGTTCAGTGCGGGCAATTGTCCGGCGGCCAGTTGCAACGGGTCGGCATTGCCCGGGCGCTGTACCAGCAACCAGAGATACTGCTGGCCGACGAGCCGGTATCGGCCATGGATCCGGTGCTGGCCGAACACAGCCTGAAAACCCTCAACCAGCATGCCAGCGAGCGCGGCGTGACCCTGATCGCCAGCCTGCATGCGGTAGAGCTGGCGCTGGCGCATTTTCCACGGGTAATCGGTATTCGCGAAGGGCGTATCGTCTTTGATCGCCCGGCGAGCGAGGTCTCCAGCGAGATGCTCGATGCGCTGTATGCCAACGAACAGTTGGTGTCGCCGCCGTTACCGCTGCCGGCTTTGAGCCTGCAGATTCCCCGATGCTGAAGGCCGATAGCCGCGACCCGGCGGCACTGCCCAGGTTGTTGCTGGCGCTGTTGGCGATTGCCCTGTTGTGGCCGGGCATCCGCCTCAGTGAGCTGAACCCCGGGGTGTTGCTGCAGGCCGATAACCGCCGCGAGATGGGCAATTTTGTCAGCGCCTTCTGGCCGCCGGCCCATGAGCCTGATTTCCTGCGGCTGCTTTGGGATGCCACTTTGCAGACCCTGGCAGTGGCTACCGCCGGCATGACCCTAGCCTTGCTGCTGGCGATCCCGGCCAGCCTGCTGGCCAGCCGGGCGCTGTCGTTGCGCGCCGCTTCCCGTGGCGGTCGCCTGGGCTTCTGGTCGCGCACCCTGCGCCTGCCGGTGCGCGGCCTGTTGATCTTCCTGCGAAGCGTGCCGGAGATCGTCTGGGCACTGTTGTTCGTCCGCGCGGTCGGCCTGGGCCCGACCGCCGGGGTGCTGGCCATCGCCATTACCTACAGCGGCATGCTTGGCAAGGTCTACGCGGAGATCTTCGAATCGGTCGACCAGCGCCCGGCCCATGCCTTGTTGCATGCCGGCAGCAGCCGCTTGAGCGCGTTTTTTTACGGCGTCCTGCCCGCAGCGGCGGCGGAGCTGGTGTCCTACACGGTGTACCGCTGGGAATGTGCGATCCGTGCCTCGGTGGTGATGGGCTTTGTCGGCGCGGGCGGGTTGGGCCAGCAGATCGACCTGTCCATGCGCATGTTCGCCGGCGCCGAGGTGGCGAGCATGCTGCTGACGTTTCTGCTGCTGGTATGGCTGGCCGACCAGCTCAGTCGCCTGCTGCGCGGGAGGCTGGCATGAGAGCGTTGATCAACACGGCGCTGGTGCTGGTGCTGTTGGCGGCGGTGGCAGCTTCGTTCGCTTATTTGAGCCTTGATCTGCAGGCGCTGTTTGGCGATGGCGGGTTAGGGCAGATGGGCGCTTACGCGCTGCGATTCCTCAGCCCCGACCTGAGCCCCGATCACCTGCGGGCGGTTGGCAAAGGCGCACTGGAAACCCTGGCCATGTCAGGGCTGGGTACCTTGCTTGCGGTGGTGCTCGGCCTGTTGCTGGCCTTGCCGGCTGCCGGGCGTTTTGGCTGGCCGTTGCAAGGTGTTGCGCGCCTGCTGCTCAACGCATTGCGCGCGATTCCGGAGCTGGTGTGGGCGGCCTTGACCGTCCTCGCCGCAGGCCTTGGGCCCAATGCCGGCACGCTGGCCTTGGCCTTGCACACCTCAGGCGTACTCGGCCGCCTGTTCGCCGAAGCCCTGGAAAACACCGCGCCAGAACCGGCTGCGGCCATTCGCCTGCAAGGCGGCAGCCAGGTCACGGCGTTCTGCTTCGGCACCTTGCCCAACCTCTGGCCGCAGTTGCTGGCCTACAGCCTGTACCGCTGGGAAAACAACATCCGCATGGCCAGCGTGCTGGGTTTTGTTGGTGCCGGTGGCCTGGGGCAGATGCTCTACACCACTCTGAGCCTGTTCCAGGAAGCCCAGGCCAGCACGGTGATCATCGCCATGCTGGTGCTGGTGTTGCTGGTGGATGCCTTGAGTGATGTGCTCAGGCAGCGCTTTGTGCGGGTTTGAGCGGCAACCCCAGGCTCACGTCATCGACAATCGCCTTGGCCATTTCGCCGAGCAGATGCGCGGCCCAGACCAGGGTGGGGTCTTCTTCCGTGGCGCCTAGCGCGGTCAGTTTGTTGATACAGCCGAGCATCAGCGAGGCGTGTTCCAGTGCCTGTTCGCAGGGGATGCCCGGGTTGATGTGGAACAACCTGGTAAGGCTTGCTGTGCCGATCGTTTCATTGCTCATGGGGTGATCCTCGGGTCGGCCTTGCCGCCCATCGCCGGCAAGGCCGGCTCCCACAGTGGATCTCTGTTCGCCGGACCTGTGAAGCAGTTGTCCTAATCAAGCTGCCACACACAGTGGACCTGTGTTCGCCGAACCCTGTGGGAGCTGGCCTTGCCAGCGATCGAGCGCGAAGCGCTCGCTATCAGTGGGCTATCTGAACGCAGGCCAGCGCCTGCTCAACCCGCCAGCGCGCTGTTTCCATCTCGTGCAGGGCAGTACGCACCAGCGCCTGTCCATGCAAATCGGGATGTAACAACACTGCTTGCTGGCTGACAGCCAGGGCACAGGTCAGATGCTCGCCGGCCTGTACGAGGATGTCTTCGAGGCAATGAGGGGAATCGGTGGGGAGATGCGGGGGATCGGGGACTATTTTCAGCATGGTCAACTCCTGTATCGGTCGAGCCGCCACAAACCCGCTGTCAAACAGGAGGGTGGCAGCAGTACGTGGGTTGACAGACCGGTGATACAGGAACCGGCGCACACGAATGTGCCCCACGCACAGCTGCCATAGAGCAGTGCGACTGTATCAACAGCGGTCTGTCAAAACCGGTCGTTGATTTGGCAACGACCGGCCAAGACTAGGCAGCTAGCGACGCAGGCGCAACAACTGAAGTGCCTGGGGATTATGCTTGGGAAATGGACTACACGAAACAGCGAAGCAGCGGTATCCAGCAACCTTTCTCTCAGTGTCATTGTTGCCATCTTCAGGCATCTGCATAACCTGGCCAAATTTCTGGCCAGGCGATGAGAGGTGTGGGTTGCTGGTTGCTTGCTTGTATCCAATGGGATACATTGGTGTGAGCCTTGAAATACAGTGTTTTGCATACGCCCAGATTCACCTCTTGGTTGATTTCCGTACGCGACATGCGTGCAAGGGTGGCAATCGCACGGCGGGAAATCTGGGAGATGTGAAGTCCGTCGGTGGTCAGGTGTCCGAGATGCGCATCGATGTGGGGGCGGGTTATCGGGTGTATTTCACGGCTCGGGACGGTGTAGTCATTGTTTTGTTGGCAGGTGGTGACAAGTCATCGCAATCTGTTGATATCCAACTGGCCAGGAAGCTGGCCAAGGAAATTTGATATGAGTTTGTCACTTACTACGTTTGATATGGCCGCGTTGCTCGATAGCGATGAGGCAATCAGCGAGTACCTCTCTCAAGTGCTGGCGGATGGTGATCATGACGAACTGATTCGCGCCCTCGGCTATATCGCCAAGGCTCGCGGCATGAGCCAGATCGCAACTGCCAGTGGATTGGGGCGCGAGAGCTTGTACAAGGCGTTGACCCCCGGTGCGAAGCCTCGTTTTGACACTGTGCTGAAGGTCATCCGGGCACTAGGGATTGATCTTCTGGCCCTCCCTCATGCTTCGTCGAGACACTGATTCGCCCGCACTCTATTGCACGTTAATGGGTAGATTCGCCAACCACCTCCCCACACTGCGCATCCCGCTGCATCGACTCCAAATTCCTTTCGATGGTTTCACAAATCGCATCCATCTGAATCTGATGCTCACTGATCCGGAACGGGCTCTGCAAATCCGTGCCGATGCGCTCGATGGCCAGCAGCATGAACCCCACCACGGTCGACGCCAGCGGGGTAAACCAGCCCAGCGATTCGACCAGCCCGATCGGCACGATCAAACAGAACAGCGAAATAAACAGCCGCGGGAAATACACGTAAGGGTAGGGTAGCGGCGTGTTGGCGATGCGCTCCATGCCGCCCTGGCTGTTGGACAGGTCGACCAGGGTCGATTCCAGCCGCGCCAGGCGAATGCTGTCCAGGCGCCCGGCCTTGTATTCGCGGGTTAGCAGCGCTGCAGAGCCGGTGAGGATGTCGTTGGCGAAGTTGTTCGAGCGGCTGCGCCGGGCGAATTCTTCGGGCGGGATGAAGGCCATCAGTTCATCCGGGCACGGTTCGCCGCGAAGGTGTGCGGCCAGGCAGTTCACATAGGCGATATGGCGGCGCAGCAACGTCGTCTTGATCGGATTGACGCCGTCATCCAAATCATCGATCAGCGTCAGCACCTGGCGGGCAAAGCTGCGTGAACTGTTGACCAGCCCGCCCCACAAGGTGCGCGCTTCCCACCAGCGGTTGTAGGCGCTGCTGTTGCGAAAGCTGACCAGCACCACCAGCGCCGAACCGAGCAGGGTCAGCGGCATCAAGGGCAGGGTGAACTTGCTGTTGAAGAACAGCATGAAGTCGATGGTTACCAGCACGTCCCAGATCAGCAGCCAGAACAGCGACCAGCCGACGTAGCCGAGGGTTTTGACGATCAGGCGGTATTTGCGGGCAATGGCGTCTTTCACAGGTGAACCTCGAACGGCGGATGCACAGGATCGGACGCCGCCGCGCGCTCAAGGTTCGTTGCAGCTCATCGATGGGCTACAGCGTCTGCTTCATCTGCACCAACGCCACCCGTGTATTGCCGGGACCCTGGCGTTCTTCGATGGCGAAGGGTGTAAAGCCCAGCTGTGGATAAAGCAGCAGCCCGGCGGTGTTGCTGTTGAAACATGAGACCTGTACCTCACGGGCCTCGAACTGACGGCGCGCCAGTTCGATCATGCTCTGCACCAGATACCGCGCTACGCCATGGCCGCGCGCGGCGGGGGCCACCACCACATTGCCAAGGGCGCAAACGCCGCCGTGCTCGGCCTTGTAGAAGTTGGCAAAGGCCAGCACCGTACCGTCGCCCACGACCACGGTCGAGCCGCTGCGCTGGGCGATGGCCTCGCTCAGTTGCGCGGGTGTCAGCGGGTACTTGGCCTTGGGGAACATGTAGAACAGCTCGTCCGGGCCCTGGGGGAAGCAGCAGATGGCAGCGATGTCCTGAGGCTGGACGGGGCGGTGGGTCAATTGCATTAGAGAATCTCGATCAGCTGAAGGGTGAAAGAAATGCTGGGTGCACTCGCTACATCAGAAACGCTTCAGGGCTATTGGGCGTTGCACTGCCGGCCAGATTGCGCTGCGCGTCGGTGAACAGTTGGTCGACCGTATTGGCCAGGTATTCCCAGAAACGCTCGTTATCCACGGTCTGCGCCACGACGTCGGCCGGAAGGAAGCGACGCATCTCGGCACGAAAATCGATTTTGACCTGCTCATCCTTCAGTAGAGAGGCCGTTCGTGCTGCGCCTTGGTTCACGAATATCTCGGCGGCTACAGCGTGATCGTGCAGTTTGTTTTTGAGTAGCTCGTAAGCCGGGGTTATGGCACGTTGCTTTAGCCAGGTCAGGTCCCACAAGTCCCGGTTCTTGATCCGTCCCCGGCTCAGTGCAAAGGCGAGGATCTTGTCGACAAATATTTCTTCGAGGCTTTCAGCGTTGAGGATCAAGCCTTCGGTGCCCATGTCTACCCCATAGGGGTTGAGCAAGGTCATGGGTTTTTTCTGGTAAGAAGGGATGGCGCAGATATCGATGTGGATACGCTGTGCGGGAAGGGTCCGGGCTTCAGGGCGGGTCTGTATGCGCAGTTTCCAGGTATCGACGTTGCCTTGTTCGCGGGTTGGCTCACTGACATCGACCTGCAGGCCGTACTTCTCGTTGAGTTTGCCCACCAAGGTGGCTTTCAGTGCTGCAAAGTCTTCGCGCTGAAAGTCGGCGCCACCCGTGAAGTCCAGGTCTTCGCTCAATCGCCTCGAGCCGTAGCAGGCGCGCAGGCAGGTGCCACCGATGAAACAGAGTTTTTCGAGCATGCCCGACTCACTCAGTACGCGCATGATGTCGTGATGCAGCAGCTCCTTTTCCACCACCACTTGCAAGGGGGCCAGTTCCGGAGTGTTTTGCAGCGCATGCTGTACCAGTTGGTCAAACAAACTCATTGGCGACACTCCAGTCGATCAGGTCGAGGTTTCTTTTCGCGACTTTCATATCGCGCAGGGCCAACGCGGGTTTGGCCCGCCACAGCCGGCAGCGGTGGTCGTAGTCGAGGTGCTCGCTCAGTGCTGCAGCCTTGCGTTGGGTGTGGATGAACTCAATGGTGCCGAATGAGGCGCACACCAAGGTTTGGCTGCGGCCGGAAGACATTACCGTAATCCAGTTGATCGGGACCTGCGAAATGATCCCGACATCACTAAGTGCGGTTTCCAGGCTGATGTAATTGAACGCGTTCGCCCGTAGGCGCGCAGCGGCGTGATACAGCACCAGGCCGAGGTTGGCTTTGGCCGGGGTGAACAGGTACAAGCCACGGCACAGACGTATCAGTTTGTTGTCCCGGGACGCTCGGCTCAGGAGGGCTCGGTAGGCCGTATCGGAAAGCTCAGGGACCAAAGCGCGCATGTCTGCCGGCGTGAACAGATAGCGCTCAGGCGTTGCCAGTGCGTACAGGCCCTCATACAGGCGTCGCAGTGGTTGGGCGGGCAACAGCACTTTTTTGGGCATTAGCTCTACACAAAGTGATGGAAAGTATCACTTAGTGTAGAACATATTCAGTTTACGAGTGGCAGATGCGCAAACGCTCAAGACAAACCTGGAAATGGAATCCCCACGCTGCGCCAGGGTCCACCTTGATAAGGTGCCTTTCGGCTGCATCGACCCACAAGGAGCAACCTCATGAAAGCACTCTTGTTCACTGCCGCCCTGGCAACAGCGGGCGCCGCCCAGGCCCAGACCGTGGAAATGGCCCTGGTGGGCGTCGATGGCAGCGCCAAACCTGTTGGTACCATCACCATCGAGCAGAACCAATACGGCACCTTGCTCACGCCTGACCTGCGCGACTTGCCGCCGGGTGTACATGGCTTTCACCTGCACGAAAAACCTTCTTGCGCACCCGCACCCGCCGATGGCAAGACCACGCCGGCAGGTGCTGCGGGCGGGCACTGGGATCCGCAACAGAGTAAAAAACACCTGGGCCCATACGACGATGCCGGGCATAAAGGCGACCTGCCGGCCCTGTATGTCAGTGCCGACGGCACCGCCCGATATCCGGTCCTGGCCCCACGCCTGAAGGCCGAAGAGTTCAAGGGCCATGTGCTAATGGTGCATGGCGGCGGTGATAACCACAGCGATCACCCGCAGGCGCTGGGTGGTGGTGGGGCGCGGATTGCGTGTGGGGTGGTGCAATAAGGGGCTATCCACTGCGCAATGCGCTAGGCCTGCACGTGTTGCAATAACGGCGCGTTGGGCGTGTCTGCCTCACGGCGATGAAATCCACCGACAGGTGCAGCGCCTGATCTGCCGGGCACAAAAAAACCGACCCTAGGGTCGGTTTCTTGTTGCGTTTGGTGCCCCGAGGGAGACTCGAACTCCCACTCCTTTCGAAAACGGATTTTGAATCCGCCGCGTCTACCAATTCCGCCATCAGGGCTTGTGGCGGCGAAGTATAGAGAGGCGCCTACCGTTGGTCAATCAGGTTTCATGGTCAATTTTCACCATTTCGGCTAAACTTTCCGGCCCTGTCGAACCGAACACCATCATGCGCGTCGCCGATTTCTCCTTTGAGCTTCCTGATTCCCTGATTGCTCGCCATCCGCTGGCGCAGCGCCATAGCAGCCGGCTGCTGACCCTGGACGGGCCGAGCGGGGCACTGGCGCATCGCCAGTTCACCGACCTGCTCGAGCATTTGCGCCCGGGCGATCTGATGGTGTTCAACAATACCCGGGTGATTCCGGCGCGTCTGTTCGGCCAGAAGGCCAGCGGCGGCAAGCTGGAGATCCTCGTCGAGCGCGTACTCGACAGCCACCGGGTACTGGCCCACGTACGTTCGAGCAAGGCGCCCAAGCCGGGCACGCCGATCGTCATCGACGGCGGTGGCGAGGCCGAGATGGTCGCCCGTCACGATGCGCTGTTCGAGCTGCGTTTTGCCGAAGAGGTGCTGCCACTGCTCGATCGCGTCGGCCATATGCCGCTGCCGCCGTACATCGACCGTCCGGATGAGGGCGCCGACCGCGAGCGCTACCAGACGGTGTACGCCGAGCGCGCTGGCGCCGTGGCCGCGCCAACCGCCGGCCTGCACTTCGATGAAGAGCTGCTGGCCAAGATCGCCGCCAAAGGCGTGGAAACCGCCTTCGTCACCCTGCACGTGGGGGCTGGTACCTTCCAGCCAGTGCGGGTCGAGCGCATCGAAGACCACCACATGCATAAAGAGTGGCTGGAGGTCGGCCAGGATGTGGTCGACGCCGTGGCCGCGTGCCGCGCCCGTGGTGGGCGGGTGGTTGCCGTGGGCACCACCAGCGTGCGCTCGCTGGAAAGCGCCGCCCGTGATGGCGAGCTCAAGGCGTTCAGCGGCGACACCGATATCTTCATCTTCCCGGGCCGGCCATTCCATGTGGTCGATGCCCTGGTGACCAACTTCCATTTGCCTGAATCCACGCTGCTGATGCTGGTTTCAGCCTTCGCCGGTTACCCCGAGACCATGGCTGCCTACGCGGCGGCGGTCGAGAACGGGTACCGCTTCTTCAGTTACGGTGATGCCATGTTCATCACCCGCAATCCGGCGCCACGCGGCCCCGAGGATCAAGCATGAGTCGCACCTGTCGTATGTCCTTCGAATTGCTCGCCACCGACGGCAAGGCCCGTCGCGGCCGCCTGACCTTCCCCCGTGGCGTGGTCGAGACCCCGGCGTTCATGCCGGTGGGCACCTATGGCACGGTCAAGGGCATGCTGCCACGCGACATCGAGGCGATCGGCGCGCACATGATCCTCGGCAACACCTTCCACCTGTGGCTGCGCCCGGGCACCGAGGTGATCAAGGCCCATGGCGACCTGCACGACTTCATGAAGTGGCAGGGCCCGATCCTTACCGACTCCGGTGGTTTCCAGGTGTTCAGCCTGGGCGCCATGCGCAAGATCCGCGAAGAGGGCGTGACGTTTGCCTCGCCGGTCGACGGCTCCAAGGTGTTCATGGGCCCGGAAGAGTCGATGCAGGTCCAGCGCGACCTGGGCTCGGACGTGGTGATGATCTTCGACGAATGCACCCCGTACCCGGCCGATGAAGACGTCGCCCGCGTATCCATGGAGCTGTCCCTGCGCTGGGCCCAGCGCTCGAAAAACGCCCACGGCGACAGCACCGCGGCGCTGTTCGGCATTGTCCAGGGTGGTATGCACGAAAACCTGCGCATGCGCTCGCTCGAAGGCCTGGAAAAGATCGGCTTCGACGGCCTGGCCATCGGCGGCCTGTCGGTGGGCGAGCCCAAGCACGAAATGATCAAGGTCCTGGATTACCTGCCAGGGCGCATGCCGGCTGACAAACCTCGTTACCTTATGGGGGTAGGCAAGCCGGAAGATCTCGTTGAGGGTGTGCGCCGCGGCGTCGACATGTTCGATTGCGTGATGCCCACGCGCAACGCGCGCAACGGTCATCTGTTTGTCGATACCGGCGTGCTGAAAATCCGTAACGCGTTCCATCGCCACGATGATTCGCCCCTGGACGCGACCTGCGATTGCTATACCTGCCAGAACTTCTCCCGTGCTTATCTGCATCACCTGGATAAATGCGGCGAAATGTTGGGCAGTATGTTGAATACGATCCATAACTTGCGCCATTACCAGCGGTTGATGGCTGGTTTACGCGAGGCTATTCAACAAGGTACATTGGCCGCCTTTGTCGATGCCTTTTACGCCAAGCGCGGGCTGCCTGTGCCGCCCTTGGACTGATGTTCTGTCGATCCCTAACAAGTACTGATTTGCAACTGGAGTGCTAAATGAGCTTTCTGATCCCTGCCGCATACGCGGACGCAGCTGCCCCAGCCGCCGGCCCAGCCGGTACTGGCTTCGAGTGGATTTTCCTGGTCGGTTTCCTGGTCATCTTCTACCTGATGATCTGGCGCCCGCAGGCCAAACGTGCCAAAGAGCAGAAGAACCTGCTGAGCAACCTGCAAAAAGGTGACGAAGTTGTCACCAACGGCGGTATCGCCGGCAAGATCGTCAAAGTTGCCGACGACTTCGTGGTTCTGGAAGTGTCCGACAACGTCGAGCTGAAGTTCCAGAAGGGCGCCGTAGCCGCGACCCTGCCTAAAGGCACGCTCAAAGCGATCTAAGTTTCAGTTTTTTACCAATCGACGGGGCGCGCAAGGCGCCCCGCGTCTTGAACGGGCGGCGTGATGCTGAACAAATACCCTCTGTGGAAATACGCACTGATCCTGGTGGTACTGGCGATCGGTTTTATTTATTCCGCTCCCAACCTCTACCCTGATGATCCGGCCGTTCAGGTCAGCGGTGCCAGTACTGCACTGCAGGTCACTCAGGCCGATCTGGACCGCGTGAGCAAAGCGCTCAATGAGTCCGGTATCCAGGTCAAGGCTGCAAGCCTGGGCGAGAAGGGCAAGGTTGGCCTGGTGCGCCTGACCAAACAGGAAGACCAACTGCCAGCCAAGGACGTAGTGCGCAAGGCACTGGGCGACGACTATGTAGTAGCGCTCAACCTGGCCCCGACTACCCCGCAATGGCTGCGCAACCTGGGCGCAAGCCCGATGAAGCTGGGTCTGGACCTTTCCGGTGGTGTGCACTTCCTGCTTGAAGTGGACATGGACAAGGCCATGTCGGCCCGCCTGAAAGTCTACGAAGGCGAAGTCAAAAGCCTGCTGCGCAAAGAGCGCGTGCGCTACCGCAGCCTGCCGCAACAAGATGGCGGCATCCAGCTGGGCTTCTCCGATGATGAATCCCGCGAACAGGCCCGTAGCCTGATCCGCAAGAATTTCAATGATTTCGAGCTGACCACCACCGAGCGTAACGGCCTGTCCGTGCTGCGCCTGGCGATTACCCCGGCCAAGGTCGCGGAAATCCGTGAATACTCGATCAAGCAGAACCTGACCACGGTACGTAACCGCGTCAACGAGCTGGGTGTAGCCGAGCCACTGGTTCAGCGCCAGGGTGCCAACCGCATCGTGGTCGAGCTGCCAGGCGTGCAGGACACCGCCGAAGCCAAGCGTATTCTCGGCAAGACCGCCAACCTCGAATTCCGCCTGGGCGCTGAGCCTGGTGCCTCGAAAGCCACCACCGAAACCTTCGAGTTCCGCGAAGGCGGTCGTTCGGCGGCGGTCGAGCGTGGCCTGATCATCACCGGTGACCAGGTCACCGACGCTCAGGCCAGCTTCGACGAGCAAGGCCGTCCGCAAGTGAACATCCGTCTGGATGGTCATGGCGGCGAGCTGATGAGCCGCGCTACCCGTAGCAACGTCGGTCGCAGCATGGCGGTTATCTTCATCGAACAGCGTCCTACCACGCGCTACGTCAAGCAGATGGTCGACGGCGTCGAGAAAGACGTTGCCGTGCAGACCTTCACCGAAGAGAAGAAGATCATCAGCCTGGCGACCATTCAGTCGCCACTGGGCAGCCAGTTCCGTATCACTGGCCTGAACGGTCAGGGCGAATCGTCGGAACTGGCCCTGCTGCTGCGTGCCGGTGGCCTGGCGGCGCCGATGTACTTCGCTGAAGAGCGCACCATCGGCCCGAGCCTGGGTGCCGACAACATCACCAAGGGTATCGACGCTTCCCTGTGGGGCATGCTGTTCGTCTCGCTGTTCATCATGGCCATCTACCGCTTCTTCGGCCTGATCGCGACCATCGCCCTGGCCGGTAACATGGTCATGCTGCTGGCGCTGATGTCCCTGCTGGGGGCGACGCTGACCCTGCCAGGTATCGCCGGTATCGTCCTGACCATGGGTATGGCGGTCGACGCCAACGTGCTGATCTTCTCGCGGATCCGCGAAGAGCTGGCCAATGGCATGTCGGTGCAACGCGCCATCCACGAAGGCTTCAACCGTGCCTACACGGCGATTGTCGACGCCAACCTGACCACCTTGCTGGTCGGCGGCATCCTCTTCGCCATGGGTACCGGCCCGGTCAAGGGCTTCGCGGTTACCATGTCCCTCGGGATTTTCACCTCGATGTTCACGGCCGTCATGGTTACCCGCGCAATGGTCAACCTGACCTGCGGCGGGCGTGATATCAAGAAGCTGTGGGTTTAAGGGGCTGCCATGTTACGTACCATCAACTTCATGGGTGTGCGCAACCTTGCGTTCGGCATCACCCTGCTTCTGACCGTGCTGGCGCTGTTCAGCTGGTTCTACAAAGGGCTCAACTTCGGCCTGGACTTCACCGGCGGTACGCTCATCGAGCTGACCTACGAGCGTCCGGCCAACCTCGGCCAGGTCCGTGAGGAGCTGGTCAAGGCCGGCTTCCAGGATGCCGTGGTGCAGAGCTTCGGTGCGACTACCGACCTGCTGGTGCGCATGCCTGGCGATGACCCGCTGCTGGGTAATCGTGTGTCCGAGGCGCTGCAAAAGGTCAGTACCGACAACCCGGCTGTGGTCAAGCGCGTCGAATTCGTTGGCCCGCAGGTCGGTGAAGAGCTGCGCGACCAGGGCGGCCTGGGCATGTTGCTGGCCCTGGGCGGCATCATGATCTACCTGGCCTTCCGCTTTCAGTGGAAGTTCGCCCTGGGTGCGATCCTGTCGCTGATCCACGACGTGGTCGTGACCATGGGTATCCTTTCGTTCTTCCAGATCACCTTCGACTTGACGGTGCTGGCGGCGGTGCTGGCGATCATCGGTTACTCGCTCAACGACACCATCGTTGTGTTCGACCGGGTGCGTGAGAACTTCCGGGTACTGCGCAAGGCCTCGCTGATCGAGAACATCAATATCTCGACCACCCAGACCCTGCTGCGGACCGTGGCGACGTCGGTATCGACCTTGCTGGCCATTGCCGCACTGCTGTTCTTCGGTGGCGACAACCTGTGGGGCTTCTCCCTGGCGCTGTTCATCGGTGTCATGGCCGGTACCTACTCGTCGATCTACATCGCCAACGTGGTGCTGATCTGGCTCAACCTGAACAGTGAAGACCTGATCCCGACGGTGAAAGCCGAAGGTGTGGACGAACGTCCATAAGGGTTTTCCCACATTGTGGGTCGTACAAAAAGGCGCGAGTGTTGAACTCGCGCCTTTTTTTATGCTCCAAGGCAGGGAGAAGGCGGGCAATGTTCCGCAGGTACGATCAGGAGGTTCACGTGAACAAGTCGATGCTGGTGGGTGCGGTTCTGGGTGCTGTCGGTGTAACAGCCGGAGGTGCTGTTGCCACCTACAGCCTGGTCAAGGGCGGGCCGGAATACGCCGAGGTGTTGGCGGTGCAACCGGTCAAGCAGACGGTCAAGACGCCCCGTGAAGTGTGCAAGGACGTCACCGTGACGCGTCAGGCGCCGGTGAAGGATCAGCACCAGATCGCCGGTACCGTGGTCGGTGCCCTGGCAGGTGGCCTGCTGGGTAACCAGATCGGCGGCGGCACCGGTAAAAAGATCGCTACCGTGGCCGGTGCGGTCGGTGGCGGCTATGCCGGCAACAAGGTGCAGGAAGGCATGCAGGAGCGTGATACCTACACCACTACGCAAACCCGCTGCAACACGGTCAATGACCTGAGCGAGAAGGTTGTCGGCTATGACGTGAAGTATTCGATCGGCGACAAGGTCGGTCAGGTGCGCATGGATCGTGACCCAGGCTCGCAAATTCCGCTGGATAAAGAAGGCAAGCTGGTGCTGAGCCAGGCCCAGCCAAGCCAGTAGCGGCGCGGTCTCTGTGGGAGCTGGCCTTGCCGGCGATCGAGCGCGAAGCGGTCGTGATCCAGGCACCGGCTACAGTGTTGGCTATACCGGCCTCATCGCTGGCAAGCCAGCTCCCACAGAGAGAAGGTGGTTCATAAGGCCAAAAAAAAGCACCCCGAAGGGTGCTTTTTTTGTGTTCGATCGAACTTAGCGTTTGATCGAAGCAGGCAGGTGCGGCTGGATAGCAGTCAGGACGGCCTTGAAGCACTTGGTGTTGCCGGCAACGATGTGACCCTTCTCGAGGAAGTCGTGGCCACCGGTGAAGTCGCTCACCAGGCCGCCAGCTTCCTGGATCAGCAGCGCGCCTGCAGCCATGTCCCACTCCGACAGGCCCGATTCCCAGAAGGCATCGAAACGACCGGCGGCAACGTAGGCCAGGTCCAGGCTGGCAGCACCGGCGCGGCGGATGCCGGCGGTCTGGCCGACCAGGGCGCGGAACATGCCCAGGTAGTTGTCCAGGTCAGCCATCTGGTTGTCGCGGAACGGGAAGCCGGTACCCAGCAGGGCGCCTTCCAGGCTGGTGCGAGGGCTGACGCGCAGGCGACGACCGTTCAGCTGGGCGCCACGGCCACGGCTGGCGGTGAATTCTTCCTGGCGGACAGGGTCCAGTACCACGGCGTGCTCAAGGCGGCCACGGTATTTGCAGGCAATGCTGACAGCAAAGTGCGGAACGCCACGCAGGAAGTTGGTGGTGCCATCCAGTGGGTCGATGATCCACAGGTAGTCCTTGCCTTCTTCGCCGCTACCGGCATGCAGGCCGGTTTCTTCGCCGTAGATGGAGTGGTTCGGGTAGGCCTTGCGCAGGGCATCGATGATTTTCTGCTCTGCGGCGCGATCGACTTCGGAGACGTAATCCTTGGCGTCTTTTTCATCAACCTTGATGCTATCCAGGCGCTCGATGGAGCGGAAAATCAATTCACTGGCGCTGCGGGCGGCGCGCAGCGCGATATTCAGCATGGGCTGCATGGACGTTTCACCTGGGTCGTTAAAGAAAGCCGAACATTCTAGCAGAAAACTTTGCGCGAAGAAGGGTGACATTTGCTTTCGTAGCGTAAAGTCGGTCGCTTCTGTAAGATTTGCTCCCCCTTCGCAACGTCTGTGAGCGCTCGCCTTGCTGCAAAATATTCGTGTTGTTCTGGTCAATACCAGCCACCCCGGCAATATCGGCGGCGCTGCGCGTGCCATGAAAAACATGGGCTTGTCGCGGCTGGTGCTGGTCGACCCGCAGAGTTTCCCGTCCCCCGAGGCCGATGCCCGTGCGTCGGGTGCCGATGACGTGCTGGCCGGTGCGCAAGTGGTCGCCAGCCTCGAAGATGCGCTGGTCGGTTGCAACCTGGTGTTTGGCACCAGTGCCCGCGAGCGGCGCATCCCCTGGCCGCTGGTCGATCCGCGCGAGTGCGCCAGCAAAGCCATCGAGCATGCCACCCAGGGCGAGGAGATCGCCCTGGTGTTTGGTCGTGAGCACGCGGGCCTGACCAACGAAGAGCTGCAGCGTTGCCACTTTCATGTGCACATTCCCTCGAACCCGGACTTCAGCTCGCTGAACCTCGGTGCCGCGGTGCAAGTGCTGTCCTATGAGGTGCGCATGGCCTGGCTGGCGTTGGAAGGGCAGTCGTTGAAGACGGAAAAAATCGACGTGGCGTCGGAGCGCAGCAGCGAGCTGGCGACCATGGATGAAATGGAGCTGTTCTACGGGCACCTGGAAAAGACCCTGGTCGCTATCGGCTTTCTCGACCCGCAGAAGCCCAAGCACCTGATGCCGCGCCTGCGTCGGTTGTATGGGCGCAGCTCGGTCGATCGTTCGGAAATGAGTATTTTGCGCGGCATTCTCACGGAAACCCAGAAAGCGGCCCGTGGCGAACCGCATAAGCGGAAGGATCAATAGATGTTCGAGCGTCTGCGTGAAGATATCCAGAGCGTTTTCCACCGTGATCCGGCGGCGCGCAATGCCTTTGAAGTGCTGACCTGCTACCCGGGCATGCACGCGATCTGGCTGCACCGCGCGGCGCACGCCCTGTGGCGGCGGGACTGGAAGTGGCTGGCCCGGCTGGTGTCGAACTTCGGTCGCTGGCTGACCGGGATCGAGATTCACCCCGGCGCCAAGGTTGGCCGACGCTTTTTCATTGACCACGGCATGGGTATCGTCATCGGCGAAACCGCCGAGATTGGCGACGACGTCACCCTGTACCAGGGCGTGACCCTGGGTGGCACCACCTGGAACAAGGGCAAGCGTCACCCGACCCTGGAAGATGGCGTTGTCGTCGGTGCCGGGGCCAAGGTGCTGGGGCCGTTCACCGTCGGCGCCGGGGCCAAGATCGGCTCCAACGCGGTGGTGACCAAGGCGGTGCCGGCCGGTGCGACCGCCGTGGGTATCCCGGGGCGGATCATCGTCAAGACCGATGCCGAGGTCGAGGCCAGGCGCAAGGCCATGGCCGAGAAGATCGGCTTCGATGCCTATGGTGTCAGCGAGGACATGCCCGACCCGGTGGCTCGCGCCATTGGTCAGTTGCTCGACCACCTGCAGGCTGTCGACGGACGCCTGGAGGACATGTGCGGCGCGCTGAAGAACCTGGGCAGCGACTACTGCGCCAAGGAGCTGCCGGCTTTGCGTGAAGAAGACTTCGCCGAGATCAAGGATGAGGTGCGTAGCGACGCGTCGACGCATTGACAGAAGGGGCGTGCGCAAGCGCCCCTTAGTTTGCTATCATTCCGCCGCCCTCTTGCGGTAAACCCGACTAAAGCACTAGGTCTTATAGTTGACTTAAATGCTCGGGAATAGCATACTCGCTCCCATCCCGTAACCCCGTGGTACCTACTAGCCATGCGACTGACTACAAAAGGCCGATACGCCGTGACCGCCATGCTCGACCTGGCGTTGCACGCGCAGAATGGGCCGGTGTCTCTGGCCGACATTTCCGAGCGCCAAGGCATCTCCCTCTCTTATCTGGAGCAGCTGTTTGCAAAGCTGCGCCGCAGCGGCCTGGTTTCCAGTGTGCGCGGCCCTGGCGGCGGCTATCAGCTGTCGCGAAGCATGGAGAGCATTCAGGTCGCCCAGGTCATCGATGCGGTTAACGAATCGGTCGATGCCACGCGTTGCCAGGGCCTGGGTGATTGCCACGCCGGCGACACCTGCCTGACCCACCACCTGTGGTGCGACCTCAGCCAGCAGATTCACGAATTCCTCAGCGGCATCAGCCTGGCTGACCTTGTCACTCGCCGTGAGGTACAAGAAGTCGCCCAGCGCCAGGACCTGCGTCGTATTGCAGGCCGGGCAACGCAGCTGGACAAGATTGAGACGTCTGCCGTCGAATGACCGTTTCGACGCGCGGCGCGACCGCCTGATAGGAGATATTCAATGAAGTTGCCGATCTACCTCGATTACTCCGCGACCACCCCGGTCGATCCACGCGTTGCCCAGAAGATGAGCGACTGCCTGCTGGTCGACGGGAACTTCGGTAACCCGGCGTCGCGCTCCCACGTCTTTGGCTGGAAAGCCGAAGAAGCGGTCGAGAACGCCCGTCGCCAGGTCGCCGACCTGGTCAATGCCGACCCGCGGGAAATTGTCTGGACCAGCGGTGCCACCGAGTCCGACAACCTGGCAATCAAGGGCGTCGCGCACTTCTACAGCACCAAGGGCAAGCACCTGATCACCTCCAAGATCGAGCACAAGGCTGTTCTGGACAGCACTCGTCAGCTGGAGCGTGAAGGCTTCGAAGTCACCTACATCGAGCCGGGCGCCGATGGCCTGATCACTCCGGCCATGGTCGAAGCAGCCCTGCGTGAAGACACCATCCTGGTGTCGATCATGCACGTGAACAACGAAATCGGCACCATCAACGACATCGCCGCCATCGGCGAGCTGACCCGCGCCCGCGGCGTCATGTTCCACGTCGATGCCGCGCAGTCCACCGGCAAGGTCGAAATCGACCTGCAGAAGCTGAAAGTCGACCTGATGTCGTTCTCGGCGCACAAAACCTACGGCCCTAAAGGCATCGGCGCGCTGTACGTCAGCCGCAAGCCTCGCGTGCGCCTGGAAGCCACCATGCACGGCGGCGGTCACGAGCGCGGCATGCGTTCGGGCACCCTGGCTACCCACCAGATCGTCGGCATGGGTGAAGCCTTCGCCATCGCCAAAGAGCTGATGGCCAGCGAGAACGTGCGCATCAAGGCCCTGAGCGACCGCTTCTACAAGCAGGTCGAAGGCCTTGAAGAGCTGTACATCAACGGCAGCATGACCGCGCGCATTCCGCACAACCTGAACCTGAGCTTCAACTACGTCGAAGGCGAGTCGCTGATCATGGCGCTCAAGGACCTGGCCGTTTCGTCCGGCTCGGCCTGTACTTCGGCTTCGCTCGAGCCGTCCTATGTGCTGCGTGCCCTGGGCCGCAACGACGAACTGGCACACAGCTCGATCCGCTTCACCTTCGGTCGTTTCAGCACCGAAGAAGAAATCGACTACGCCGCGCAGAAGGTTTGCGAGGCCGTAACCAAGCTGCGCGAATTGTCGCCGCTGTGGGATATGTACAAAGACGGCGTCGACATCTCCAAGATCGAGTGGGCTGCGCACTAAGTAGTCGCCGGCAAGAGCGGCTCTCTGATGAGGAAGGAATTGCACCATGGCATACAGTGAAAAGGTCATCGACCATTACGAAAACCCGCGTAACGTCGGCAAGATGAATGCCGAGGACCCGGATGTCGGCACCGGCATGGTCGGCGCTCCGGCGTGCGGCGACGTCATGCGCCTGCAGATCAAGGTCAACGAGCAGGGCGTCATCGAAGACGCCAAGTTCAAGACCTACGGCTGCGGTTCGGCCATCGCTTCCAGCTCCCTCGCTACCGAGTGGATGAAGGGCAAGACCCTGGACGAAGCCGAGACCATCAAGAACACCCAGCTGGCCGAAGAACTGGCGCTGCCGCCGGTTAAAATCCACTGCTCGGTACTCGCCGAGGACGCCATCAAGGCGGCCGTGCGCGATTACAAGCAGAAGAAAGGTTTGCTCTAAGGTCGCCTGTTGCAGGTAAGGAGTCTCGATGGCTATCAGCATGACAGAAGCCGCCGCCAAACATGTGCGGCGCTCCCTCGACGGACGCGGCAAAGGTGAAGGTATTCGCCTTGGCGTGCGCACCACTGGCTGCTCGGGCCTGGCCTATGTGCTCGAGTTCGTCGATCAGCCGGACAGCGAAGACCTGGTCTTCGAAAGCCATGGCGAGAAGGTGATCATCGATCCGAAAAGCCTGACGTACCTCGACGGTACCGAGCTGGATTTCGTCAAGGAAGGGTTGAACGAAGGCTTCAAGTTCAACAACCCCAACGTGCGCGGTGAGTGTGGCTGCGGCGAAAGCTTCAACGTCTGAGGCTGCGCGTGGGTACTCCTTGTCATTTCGCCCTGTTTGACCTGCAACCTGGCTTCCGTCTGGACCTCGACAAGCTGGCCGTTCGCTATCGCGAGCTGGCCCGCGAGGTCCATCCGGATCGCTTCGCCGATGCCTCCGAACGTGAACAGCGCATTGCGCTGGAGCGTTCGGCTGCGCTGAACGAGGCTTACCAGACTCTCAAGAGCGCGCCCCGGCGTGCCCGCTACCTGTTGGCGATCGGCGGTCATGAAGTGCCGCAGGAAGTCACCGTCCATGATCCCGAGTTCCTCTTCCAGCAGATGCAACTGCGCGAAGAGCTCGAAGACCTCCAGGACAGTGCCGACCTCGATGGCGTGGCCGTGTTCAAGCGTCGCTTGAAAACTGCCCAGGAAGCACTCAACGAGGACTTCGCCGCCTGCTGGGATGATGCTGCGCAGCGTGAACAGGCCGAGCGCCTGATGCGCCGCATGCAGTTTCTCGACAAGCTCGCCTACGAAGTGCGCCAGCTGGAAGAGCGCCTCGACGATTAACCCGGCGCTGCTTCTGGCGGCGCCCCTGGTATTCAGATAAGCATGGCCCTACTGCAGATCGCCGAACCCGGTCAGAGCCCTCAGCCGCACCAGCGTCGCCTGGCGGTGGGTATTGACCTAGGTACCACCAATTCCCTGGTTGCTGCCCTGCGCAGCGGCCGCAGCGAGCCCCTGCCGGATGCCCAAGGCCGGGTTATCCTGCCGTCCGCCGTGCGCTATCACGCCGACCACATCGACGTCGGCCAGCTCGCCCGCGACGCCGCCTCCAGCGACCCGCTCAACACTGTGCTGTCGGTCAAGCGCCTGATGGGCCGTGGCCTTGCAGACGTCAAGCAGCTGGGCGAGCAGTTGCCGTACCGCTTTGTCGGCGGTGAGTCGCATATGCCGTTCATCGACACTGTCCAGGGGCCGAAAAGTCCGGTGGAAGTCTCGGCCGATATCCTCAAGGTGCTGCGCCAGCGCGCCGAAGAGACCCTCGGCGGCGAGCTGGTTGGTGCGGTGATCACCGTGCCGGCCTATTTCGACGACGCCCAGCGCCAGGCCACCAAGGACGCCGCGCGTCTGGCCGGCCTCAACGTATTGCGCCTGCTCAACGAGCCGACCGCCGCCGCGGTGGCCTATGGCCTGGACCAGAATGCCGAAGGCCTGGTGGCCATCTATGACCTGGGTGGCGGTACCTTCGATATCTCGATCCTGCGCCTGACGGGCGGGGTCTTTGAAGTGCTGGCCACCGGTGGCGACAGCGCCCTGGGCGGCGACGACTTCGACCACGCTATCGCCAACTGGATCGTCGAGCAGGCCGGCCTGTCCTCGGACCTCGATCCGGGTGCCCAGCGCCAGTTGCTGCAAACCGCCTGCGCGGCCAAAGAGGCCCTGACTGACGCTGATTCGGTGACGGTTGCCCATGGCAGCTGGCAGGCCGAGCTGACCCGGGGCGCCTTTGATGCCCTGATCGAGCCGATGGTCGCCCGCAGCCTCAAGGCCTGCCGCCGTGCCGTGCGTGACAGCGGCGTCGAGCTCGAAGAGGTCGCCGCAGTGGTAATGGTCGGTGGTTCGACCCGCGTGCCGCGTGTGCGCGAGGCTGTAGGCGCGCTGTTTGGCCGTACCCCGCTGACCGAAATCGACCCGGACCAGGTGGTCGCCATCGGCGCCGCTATCCAGGCCGATACCCTGGCCGGTAACCGCCGCGATGGTGGCGAATTGCTGCTTCTCGACGTGATTCCGCTGTCCCTGGGCCTGGAAACCATGGGTGGGCTGATGGAGAAGGTGATTCCGCGCAACACCACCATCCCGGTTGCCCGTGCCCAGGAATTCACCACCTACAAAGATGGTCAGTCGGCCATGATGATTCACGTGCTGCAAGGCGAGCGTGAACTGATCAGTGACTGCCGCTCCCTGGCGCGCTTCGAACTGCGTGGCATTCCGGCGATGGTCGCCGGTGCGGCGAAGATCCGCGTGACCTTCCAGGTCGATGCCGACGGCCTGCTCAGCGTTTCGGCGCGCGAGCTGGGTTCGGGCGTCGAATCGAGCATCCAGGTCAAGCCGTCCTACGGCCTGACCGACGGCGAAATCGCCCGCATGCTCAAGGATTCCTTCGAACATGCCGGTTTCGACAAGGTGGCGCGCCAGTTGCGCGAACACCAGGTCGACGCCGAGCGCCTGCTCGAAGCGGTGCAGGGCGCCCTGGACGCCGATGGCGAGCGCCTGCTGGACGCCGAAGAGCGCCTGGCGATCGAGCAACAGATGCAAGACTTGCGTGATTTGATCAACGGCACCGATGGCGCGGCCATCGAGCAACAGACCAAGCGTCTGTCGCAGGTGACCGATGCCTTTGCCGCCCGTCGCCTTGATTCGACGGTAAAAGCCGCTTTGGCCGGGCGCAACCTGAATGAGATCGAGGAATAACTGATGCCGCAGGTGATTTTTCTGCCCCACGAGAAGTTCTGCCCGGAAGGGCTGGTGGTGGAGGTGGCGCCAGGAACCAACATCCTGGAACTGGCCCACGAGCACCACATCGAGATGGAAAGCGCCTGTGGTGGTGTGTGTGCCTGCACCACCTGCCATTGCATCGTGCGTGAAGGCTTCGATTCGCTCGAGGAAGCCGACGAACTCGAAGAAGACATGCTCGACAAGGCCTGGGGCCTGGAGCGTCAGTCGCGCCTGGCCTGCCAGGTGATCGTTGGTGAGGAAGACCTGACCATCGAGATTCCGAAGTACACGATCAACCTGGCCGCCGAAGCGCCGCACTGATTCAGGGAGCCATCATGAGTCTGAAATGGGTTGATGTACTTGAAATTGCAATCCAGCTTGCCGAAAGCAAGCCGGAAGTCGATCCTCGTTATGTGAACTTCGTCGATCTGCACCAGTGGGTGCTGGCATTGCCGGAATTCAGTGACGATCCGCAGCGTGGCGGCGAGAAGGTTCTCGAAGCCATCCAGGCGGCCTGGATCGAAGAAGCCGACTGAGCGCGCTCGGCAGGTTAGGCAATCCCTTGGAACCCGCGTATAATTCGCGGGTTTAATTTTTCGCTTCACTCAACGTTTCTGGAGTTTCACCATGGCTGTTCAACGTACTTTCTCCATCATCAAGCCTGACGCAGTTGCTAAAAACGTGATCGGCGAGATCACCACCCGTTTCGAAAAAGCCGGCCTGCGCGTCGTTGCCTCGAAGCTCAAGCAACTGTCCAAAGCCGAAGCCGAAGGCTTCTACGCTGAGCACAAAGAGCGCGGTTTCTTCGGTGACCTGGTTGCCTTCATGATCTCCGGCCCTGTTGTTGTTCAGGTTCTGGAAGGCGAAAACGCCATCGCTCTGAACCGTGAGCTGATGGGCGCTACCAACCCTAAAGAAGCTGCTGCCGGCACCATCCGCGCCGACTTCGCCGAGTCCATCGACGCCAACGCCGTTCACGGTTCGGACTCCGAAGCCGCTGCTGCTCGCGAAATCTCGTACTTCTTCGCAGCTACCGAGGTAACCACTCGCTAAGCGAAAGCTTACGGGTGAGGGTGAATCCATGACGACATCGACTGGCAAAACTAACCTGTTGGGGCTAACCCAGCCGGAAATGGAAAAATTCTTCGACTCTATCGGGGAGAAGCGTTTCCGTGCCGGTCAGGTAATGAAATGGATTCACCACTTTGGCGTCGATGATTTCGACGCCATGACGAATGTCGGCAAGGCCTTGCGCGAAAAGCTCAAGGCTGTTGCCGAGATTCGCGGTCCGGAAGTGGTCAGCGAGGACATCTCCAGCGACGGCACCCGTAAATGGGTGGTGCGCGTGGCGTCCGGCAGCTGCGTCGAGACCGTGTACATCCCCCAGGGCAAGCGTGGCACATTGTGTGTCTCGTCCCAGGCCGGTTGCGCCCTGGACTGCAGTTTCTGCTCCACCGGCAAGCAAGGATTCAACAGCAACCTCACCGCCGCCGAAGTGATCGGCCAGGTGTGGATTGCCAACAAGTCGTTCGGCAGCGTGCCGGCCACCATCGATCGCGCCATCACCAACGTGGTGATGATGGGCATGGGTGAGCCATTGCTGAACTTCGACAACGTGGTCGCCGCCATGCACCTGATGATGGACGACCTCGGCTACGGCATTTCCAAGCGCCGGGTGACCCTGTCCACCTCCGGCGTGGTACCGATGATCGAAGAGCTGGCCAAGCACATCGACGTCTCCCTGGCCCTGTCGCTGCACGCGCCGAACGATGCGCTGCGCAACGAACTGGTGCCGATCAACAAGAAGTACCCGCTCAAGGTCCTGCTCGAAGCGTGCATGAACTACATGTCGCAACTGGGCGAAAAGCGCGTACTGACCATTGAGTACACCCTGCTCAAGGACGTCAACGACAAGCTCGAACACGCCGTGGAAATGGCCGAGCTGCTCAAGAACGTACCGTGCAAGATCAACTTGATCCCGTTCAACCCGTTCCCGCATTCCGGTTACGAGCGGCCGAGCAACAATGCCATCCGCCGCTTCCAGGACCACCTGCATCACGCCGGTTACAACGTCACGGTGCGTACCACCCGTGGTGAAGACATCGACGCCGCTTGCGGTCAGCTGGTTGGCCAGGTGATGGACCGTACCCGCCGCAGCGAGCGCTATATCGCCGTGCGTCAGTTGAACGCCGACGGTGAAGTGCAAGAAAGCGCCGCGCGCAACTGAAGAGAGGACCTCCATGACCCTGCGCTTCGCGCTGTCGATCCTGGCGCTCGCCCTGCTTGCAGGTTGCGTGTCCGGCGGGAGTTCGGACGCGCTGGGCAGTCGTGAAGGTCGCGAACAGGCGCGACAGGCCTATGTGCAGTTGGGCCTGGGTTATTTGCAACAAGGTTTGACCGAGCAGGCCAAAGCGCCGCTGAAAAAAGCCCTCGACCTCGATAGCCAGGATGCCGCAGCCAATGCGGCCCTGGCTTTGGTGTTTCAGGCCGAAGACGAGCCGGAACTGGCCGAGGCGCACTTTCGCAAGGCCCTGGCCAGCCGCCCGGACGACAGCCGAATTCGCAACAATTACGGCAGTTTCCTTTATGCTCGTGGGCAATACGCCCAGGCGCAGCAGATGTTTGCCCAAGCGGCGGCCGATACCCTGTATCCTGAACGCTCCCGGGTGTTCGAGAACCTCGGCCTGACCGCGCTCAGGCTGGGGCAGCGCGCCGAAGCGCAGGAATACCTGGTAAAAGCTTTGCGACTCAACCAGCAGCAGCCGCGCGCGTTGCTGGAAATGGCTGAGTTGTCTTACGAAGACAGGCATTATGTGCCGGCCCGTGACTACTACGATCGTTTCAGCCAGCTGAGCGACCACAGTGCCCGCAGCCTGCTGCTGGGCAGTCGCCTGGCCAGCGTCTTCGAAGAACGGAACAAGGCCAGCGAACTGGGCCTGCAATTACAACGACTTTATCCCGGTACGCCGGAATATCAGCAATACCTGTCGGAGCAATGATGAAAGCGGCGCATCCCGAAGCAGCAGCAGCGACTCGCGAAAATCCCGGTGAAATCCTGCGTCAGGCCCGCGAGAGCAGGGACTGGTCCCAGGTCGAAGTGGCCCGAAAGCTCAACCTCACCGTGAGTTCCCTGAACAATCTTGAAGCCGGCGCCTTCGACAAGCTGCCGGGGCATACCTTTGCCCGTGGCTACATCCGTGCCTATGCCAAGCTGCTGGACATGGACCAGGCCGCCCTGGTGCAAGCCTTCGACCAGTGCACCGGCACCCACGCCCAGGGCAGCGACGTGCACGCCCTTGGCCGCATCGAAGAGCCGGTGCGCCTGTCCCACAACATCCTGCGTATCGTCAGCCTGGTGCTGCTGGTGGTCGTGATCGGTGGCGGCTTCTTCTGGTGGCAGGACCAGACCAGCCTGCGTGGCAAGGACCTGGCCAACATGGCCCTGGAACACGTCGAAGTCGAAAGCGCCGACGGCACCACCCAGATTCACCCGCTGGACGAGCCTGAAGACCAGGCAGTGACCGCTGGTCAGCAACCGGAAAGCACTACCCTGAACCTTGAGCAGGCCCCGGCGCCAACCGAGCAAGTGGCCGCCGCACCGGCTGAGCAAGCACCGCTCAGCCCGGTTGCCGCACCTGTTGCCCCTGCCGCCCCTGCTGTCAGCACTGCGGTAACACCAGTGGCCCCGCCGGCCCCGGTTGTACCTGCGCCAGCGCCGGCGGCGCCGGTGGTCAACAGCGCAGTTGCCGCAGTGCCAACGGCTCCTGTTGTTGCCGCTCCAGCCCCGGCCGGTAGCGGCCAGTTGCACATGCAATTCAACGCCGATTGCTGGACTTCGGTCACCGATGGCAACGGCAAGCTGCTGTTCAGCGCCATCAAGCGCAAGGGCGACAGCCTGGACCTGACCGGCAAGCCGCCGTTTTCGGTACGCCTGGGCTTTGCCCGCGGCGTGCAGGTCAGCTACAACGGCCAGCCTGTCGACGTTGCGCCGTTCACCAGTGGCGAGACCGCTCGCCTGAAGTTGGGACAATAAGTCATGCACGGCGAATCTCCGATCAAACGTCGCGAATCCCGGAAAATCTGGGTAGGTAATGTGCCTGTTGGCGGCGATGCTCCCATCGCGGTCCAGAGCATGACCAACACCGACACCAATGACGTGGCCGCGACCGTCGCGCAGATCAACCGCCTGATCGATGCCGGCGTTGACATCGTGCGCGTCTCGGTACCGGACATGGACGCTGCCGAGGCCTTCGGCAAGATCAAGCAACAGGTCAGCGTACCGCTGGTCGCCGACATCCATTTCGACTACCGCATTGCCCTGCGCGTAGCCGAGCTGGGCGTTGACTGCCTGCGCATCAACCCGGGCAACATCGGTCGTGAAGACCGCGTGCGTGCGGTGGTCGATGCCGCCCGCGACCGCGGTATCCCGATCCGTATCGGCGTCAACGCCGGTTCCCTGGAAAAAGACCTGCAGAAAAAGTACGGCGAGCCGACCCCGGCGGCGCTGGTCGAATCGGCCATGCGTCACGTCGAGCACCTCGACCGCCTGGATTTCCAGGATTTCAAGGTCAGCGTCAAGGCCTCCGACGTGTTCATGGCCGTCGAAGCCTACCGCCTGCTGGCCAAGCAGATCATCCAGCCACTGCACCTGGGCATCACCGAAGCCGGCGGCCTGCGCTCGGGCACGGTGAAATCCGCCGTGGGCCTCGGTATGCTGCTCGCCGACGGGATTGGCGATACTATTCGCATTTCGCTGGCAGCTGACCCGGTCGAAGAGGTCAAGGTCGGCTACGACATCCTCAAGTCCCTGCACCTGCGTTCGCGTGGCATCAACTTCATCGCCTGCCCGAGCTGCTCGCGGCAGAACTTCGATGTGGTCAAGACCATGAACGAGCTGGAAGGGCGCCTGGAAGACCTGCTGGTACCGCTGGACGTCGCCGTTATCGGTTGCGTGGTGAATGGCCCGGGCGAGGCCAAGGAAGCCCATGTGGGGCTCACCGGTGGCACGCCGAACCTGATCTACATCGACGGCAAGCCTGCGCAGAAGCTGACCAATGACAACCTGGTCGATGAGCTGGAAAAGCTCATCCGCCAGAAAGCGGCTGAAAAAGCCGAGGCCGACGCGGCGCTGATCGCCCGTGGCTGACTGACACAGAATTGTTAAGGGATTTTCCGTGAGCAAATCGCTGCAAGCCATTCGTGGCATGAACGACATCCTGCCCGAGCAGACGCCGCTGTGGCGTTATTTCGAGAACACCGTCGCCGGCCTGCTGGATACCTATGGCTATCGCCAGATCCGTACGCCGATCGTCGAGTTCACCGAGCTGTTCAAGCGCTCGATCGGTGAAGTCACCGACATCGTCGAAAAAGAGATGTACACCTTCGATGATCGTAACGGCGACTCCCTGACCCTGCGCCCGGAAGGCACCGCCGCCTGCGTGCGCGCTGTGCTCGAACACGGCATCACCGGTAGTGGCCAGGTGCAGAAGCTCTGGTACATCGGCCAGATGTTCCGCCACGAGCGCCCACAAAAAGGCCGTTATCGCCAGTTCAACCAGATTGGTGTCGAAGTCTTCAACCTCGACGGTCCGGACATCGACGCCGAGCTGATCATGCTGACCTGGCGCCTCTGGGGCCAGCTGGGCATCCGTGACGCGGTCAAGCTCGAGCTCAACAGCCTGGGCACCAGCGAAGCCCGTGCCCGCTACCGTGACGCGCTGGTCGAGTTCCTCTCGGCGCGCCTGGAGCAACTGGACGAAGACAGCCAGCGCCGCCTGAAAAGCAACCCGCTGCGCATCCTCGACAGCAAGGACAGCAACACCCAGGCGGTGCTGGTCGACGCGCCAAAACTCGAAGACTACCTGGACGATGAGTCCCGCGTGCACTTCGACGGCCTGAAAGCACGCCTGGATGCCGCCGGCATTCCGTTCGTGATCAACACCAAGCTGGTGCGTGGCCTGGACTACTACAGCAAGACCGTTTTCGAATGGGTCACCGACAAGCTCGGCTCCCAGGGCACCGTGTGTGCCGGTGGCCGCTACGACGGCCTGGTCGAGCAGATGGGCGGCAAGCCGACCCCGGGCGTTGGTTTCGCCATGGGTATCGAGCGTCTGATCCTGCTGCTGGAAACCCTCGAGCAGGTGCCGGAGTCGATCAACCGTCAGGTTGACGTCTACCTGTGCGCCTTCGGCGAGCAGGCCGAACTGGCTGGTCTGACCCTGAGCGAGCGCCTGCGTGACCGTCTGCCGAACCTGCGCCTGCAGGTCAACGCCGGTGCTGGCAGCTTCAAGAGCCAGTTCAAGAAGGCCGACAAGAGCAACGCGCTGTTCGCCTTGATCCTGGGGGACGACGAACTGGCGCAACAAGTGGTAGGTTTCAAACCCCTGCGCGGTCAGGGCGAACAACAAAACATTGCCTGGGATGCTCTGGCAGAGCACCTGGAAGCCTCGCTCGCGCAGGCGTGAGGCGAGTCAACAGCCGATTTGGTGAAAAGGAGTATTGGGGTGTCGAGTACCGATGATGAACAACTGGTCGCGATGAAGGACTGGTGGGACCGCAATGGCAAGCCGCTGGTAACCGGTGGCCTGCTGGCGCTGGTCGTGGTGTTCGGCTGGCAAGCCTGGCAGAAATACCAGACCAACCAGTCGCAAGGCGCCTCGAACCTCTACCAGGCCCTGCTGGAGACTACCCTGACGCCAAGCGGCGAGCCTGACGCGGCCAAGGTCGCCGAGCTGTCCGGCAAGCTCAAGAACGAATTCGGCGGCTCGGCCTATGCCCAGTACGCCAGCCTGTTCGTGGCCAAGGTTGCGGTCGAGAGCGGTAAGCTCGATGACGCCGCTGCCGAGCTCAAGCTGGTGATGGACAAGCCGGCCGACGCGACCCTGGGTGAAATCGCCCGTCAGCGCCTGGCCCGTGTCCTGGCCGCGCAGAAGAAGGTCGACGAAGCGCTGAAGCTGCTTGAAGGCGATGCCGACAAGGCGTTCCTGGCCAGCCGTGAAGAGCTCAAGGGCGACCTGCTGGTGCAACTGGGCCGCGCTGGCGATGCCCATGCCGCTTACGAAAAAGCCAAGGCTGCGCTGTCTGACGACGCCGCGATCGGTGGCCTGCAACTCAAGCTCGACGACCTGGCCAAAGGGGATGCGTGACGTGATCGGTTGGAAACATGCAGCAGTGCTGACCCTGGCCCTTCTGGCCGTGGGTTGCAGCAGCAACAGCAAAAAGGAATTGCCACCGGCCGAACTCACCAAGTTCACCGAAGAAGTGGTCTTGAAGAAGCAGTGGAGCCGCTCGATCGGTGATGGTCAGGGCGAATCCTTCAACATGCTGGTTCCGGCGATCGAAAATGACCGTATCTACGCCGCCGATGTAACCGGCGTGGTGATGGCGCTGGATCGCAACAACGGCGACGTGGCCTGGAAGAAGGACCTCGAACTGCCGGTTTCCGGCGCCGTTGGCGTCGGTTACGGCATGGTCATGCTCGGCACCCTCAAGGGCGAAGTGATTGCCCTGGATGCCAGCACCGGTGAAGAACGCTGGCGCTCGCGCGTTACCAGTGAAGTGCTGGCGCCGCCGGCCACCAACGGTGACGTGGTGGTGGTGCAAACCCAGGACGACCGCGTTATTGGCCTGGACGCCAGCACCGGCGACCGTCGCTGGATCTACGAAAGCACCCCGGCGGTACTCACCCTGCGTGGTACCGGCGCACCGATCGTGACCAACCGTCTGGCCGTTGCCGGCCTGTCGACCGGTAAGGTGGTTGCCCTCGACACCCAGAACGGCGTGCCGGTCTGGGAGCAGCGCGTGGCCATCCCGCAAGGTCGCTCGGAGCTTGACCGGGTCGTGGATATCGACGGTGGCCTGCTGCTGTCCGGCGGTACCCTGTACGTTTCCAGCTACCAGGGTCGCGCCGCCGGCCTGGACCTGGAGAGCGGCCGGGTACTGTGGCAGCGTGATGCTTCCAGCTACACCGGTGTGGCCCAGGGCTTCGGTAACGTCTACGTGAGCCTGGCTTCGGGCACCGTGGAAGGCATCGACGAGCGTTCGTCCAGCGCCCTGTGGAGCAACGACTCGCTGGCACGCCGCCAGTTGTCGGCGCCGGAAGTGTTCTCCAGCTACGTAGCGGTGGGTGACCTGGAGGGTTACCTGCACCTGCTCAGCCAGGTCGATGGTCGTTTCGTCGGTCGTGAGCGTATCGACAGCGATGGCCTGCGCGCCCGTCCGCTGGTGGTGGGTGACACCATCTATGTGTACGGCAACAGCGGCAAGCTCGAGGCGCTGACCATCCGCTGAGGCTATGCTTGAGGCCATGCCGGCCTCGGGCTGCGGCACTTTGGGTGCCGCTCGAACTCCGGCCGCTGCAGTGCAGCGGCCTTTGTATTTTCTGAATTTACGCAGTGGAGAGCCGAATGGTTCCCGTAATCGCCCTGGTGGGCCGACCGAACGTCGGTAAATCCACCATGTTCAACCGCCTGACCAGGACCCGCGACGCTATCGTCGGCGACCTGTCCGGGCTGACCCGAGACCGCCAGTACGGTGAAGCGCGCTGGCAAGGCCGTTCGTACATCCTGGTCGACACCGGTGGTATTTCCGGTGACGAGCAAGGCATGGACGAGAAAATGGCCGAGCAGTCGCTGCTGGCCATCGAAGAAGCCGATGTGGTCTTGTTCCTGGTGGATGCCCGTGCCGGCCTGACCGCCGCCGACCAGATGATTTCCGAGCACTTGCGCAAGCGCAACAAGCGCTCGTTCCTGGTTGCCAACAAGATCGACAACATCGATCCGCTGGCCGCCATCGCCGAATTCTCGCCACTGGGCATGGGTAACGCCATTGGTGTTGCCGGCGCCCAGGGCCGTGGCGTCAACAACCTGCTGGAAGCTGTACTCAGCGACTTCCCGCGGGACAAGGACGAGGAAGAAATCGACACCGACGTCGCCGAAGGCGAGGAAGCGGTGCGTATTCCTGGCCCGAGCGAAAAAGACGGGATCAAGATCGCCATCATCGGCCGGCCGAACGTCGGCAAGTCGACCCTGGTCAACCGCATGCTCGGTGAAGAGCGGGTCATCGTCTACGACCAGCCCGGCACTACTCGCGACAGTATCTACATTCCCTTCGAGCGTAACGAAGAGAAGTACACCCTGATCGACACCGCCGGGGTGCGCAAGCGCGGCAAGATCCACGAAGAGGTCGAGAAGTTCTCCGTGGTCAAGACCCTGCAGGCGATCAAGGACGCCAACGTGGTGATCTTCGTCATGGACGCCCGCGAAGGCGTGGTTGACCATGACCTGAACCTGCTGGGCTTTGCCCTGGAAGCCGGTCGCGCCATCGTCATCGCCCTGAACAAGTGGGACGGCATGCAGCCGGGCGAGCGCGACTACGTGAAGACCGAGCTGGAACGCCGGCTGTTCTTCGTCGACTTCGCCGACATCCACTTCATTTCGGCGCTGCACGGCACCGGCGTGGGCAACCTGTACCAGTCGGTGCAGAACTCGTTCAAGTCGGCGGTCACCCGCTGGCCGACCAGCCGCCTGACCCAGATCCTCGAAGACGCGGTCAGCGAGCACCAGCCGCCGATGGTCAACAGCCGCCGGATCAAGCTGCGCTATGCCCACCTCGGTGGCGCCAACCCGCCGATCATCGTGATCCACGGCAACCAGGTCGAGAAGGTACCCAAGTCCTATTCGCGTTACCTGGAAAACACCTACCGCCGCGTGCTCAAGCTGGTCGGTACGCCGATCCGCATCGAGTACAAGGGCAGTGACAACCCGTACGAAGGCAACAAGAACACCTTGACCGACCGCCAGGTCAACAAGAAGCGTCGCTTGATGTCGCACCACAAGAAAGCCGAGAAGAAGCGTAAAGACAAACGCTAACAAGCATCGCGGGTCAAGCCCGCTCCTACTCTGTGGGAGCGGGCTTGACCCGCGATTGGCCTGCGACTGTTACAACCTTTTTCCTGACCGATCAATCCGCTATGCTCGGTCTCAGACCGCGCCGCCTCGAGCCGGATAGTGATGCAGGAAAGAGGGCTCCATGATCAGTAGCAAGTTGCCGAACGTCGGCACGACCATCTTTACCACCATGTCCCAGCTCGCCGCGCAAACCGGCGCCTTGAACCTGTCCCAGGGTTTCCCCGATTTCAACGGCCCGCAAGCACTGCTCGATGCGGTCGGCCGGCATGTCAGTGCCGGACATAACCAGTACAGCCCGATGACCGGCTTGCCTGCCTTGCGCCAACAGGTGGCGAACAAGATCGCCCGCAGCTATGGCGTCAGCGTCGATGCCGAGCATGAAGTCACCATTACCCCCGGTGCCACCGAAGCGATCTTCTGTGCTATCCATGCGGTAATCCGTACGGGCGATGAGGTCATCGTCTTCGACCCCAGTTACGACAGCTACGAGCCTTCGGTGGAACTGGCGGGCGGGCGCTGCGTGCATGTCCAGCTCACTGACGGCGAGTTTGCCATCGACTGGCAGAAGCTCACCGACGCCCTCAGCCCGCGCACACGGATGATCATCCTCAACTCGCCGCACAACCCCAGCGGCGCGTTGATCAGCCGCGATGACCTGGACAAGCTGGCGCTGCTGATCGCCGAGCGTGATATCTATCTGATCAGCGACGAAGTCTACGAGCACCTGGTGTTCGACGGCGTGCAGCACGCCAGCGTGCTGGCCCATGAAGCGCTGTACCCGCGCGCCTTCGTGGTCAGCTCGTTTGGCAAGACCTACCACGTCACCGGCTGGAAAACCGGTTATGTGGTGGCGCCACCGGCCCTCAGTGCCGAGCTGCGCAAGGTCCACCAGTACGTCAACTTCTGCGGCGTGACGCCGCTGCAATGGGCGCTGGCTGATTTCATGGCGGCGCACCCCGAGCATGTCGAAGAGCTGCCGGCCTTCTACCAGGCCAAGCGCGACCTGTTTTGCGAATTGCTGACGTCTTCGCGCTTTCAGTTCAAACCCACGCCGGGGACTTATTTCCAGTTGGTGGATTATTCGCAGATTCGCCCGGACTTGAACGACGTTGACATGTCGCTGTGGCTGACCCGTGAACACGGCGTGGCGACCATTCCGGTGTCGGTGTTCTACCAGCAACCCATCCCCGAGCAGCGCCTGGTGCGCCTGTGCTTTGCCAAACGCGAGGAGACGCTGCGTCAGGCAGCGGAAAAACTATGCGCGATCTGAGTAGCCTGCCCAACCTGAACATCGCGTTGGTGCAGACCAGCCTGGTCTGGCAGGACCGCCTGGCCAACTATGAGCATTTCGAAACCCTGCTGGAGCAGGCCCGCGGCGCTGACCTGATCATCCTCCCGGAGATGTTCACCACCGGCTTTTCCATGGACTCCGAAAGCCTGGCCGAGCCCGAGAACGGACCGACCTACAAGTGGCTCAAGAGCCAGGCCAAGAAGCTCGATGCCGTGGTCACCGGCAGCGTGATCATCCAGGCCGCCGACGGCAGCCACCGCAACCGCCTGCTGTGGGCACGGCCCGATGGCGAGATCCTGTTCTACGACAAGCGCCACCTGTTTCGCATGGCCGGTGAGCACAAGCACTACACGCCGGGCGAGCGCCAGGTGCAGTTCGAGCTCAAGGGCTGGCGGGTAAGGCCGTTGATCTGCTACGACCTGCGTTTCCCGGTATGGAGTCGCGATGCCCAGGACACCGATTTGCTGCTGTACACCGCCAACTGGCCAGCAGCCCGTCGCCAGCACTGGAACCGCCTGTTGCCGGCGCGGGGTATCGAGAACCTGTGTTATGTGGCGGCGGTGAACCGCGTGGGTACAGACGGCAAGGGCTTTGCCTATACCGGTGACAGCCAGGTGCTGGACTTCCAGGGGGAGAGCCTGCTGAGCGCAGGCGAGGCGGACGGGGTGTTTACCGTCGTACTGAGTGCGGCAGACCTGGCGGCCTATCGCACGCGGTTTCCGGCTAATCTGGATGCCGACACGTTCGATCTGCATTGACCGCCATCGCAAGCCCGCTCCCCGCGGTGGGAGCGGGCTTGACCCGCGATGAGGTCCTGAAGGCTAGTACACATCCCGCCGATAGCGCCCCAGCTCGATCAGCCGTTCAACCTCGGCAGCCCCCAGCACCTCGTTCAGCACCTCATCGACGCCACTGGCCATGCCCTGCAAACTGCCGCAGATGTAGATCGATGCGCCCTGATCCAGCCAGCGCCGCAGCTCGGTTGCCTGTTCGCGCAAACGGTCCTGCACATAGACCTTGTGGCTCTGATCGCGAGAGAAGGCCAGGTCCAGCCGCGCCAGATCACCGCTGCGCTGCCAGCCCTGCAGTTCATCCCCACACAGGAAGTCGTAAGCCTGGTTACGCTCGCCAAACAGCAGCCAGTTACGCTGTTCGCCGGCCACGATGCGGCCCTTGAGCAGGCTGCGCAACCCGGCAAGCCCGGTACCGTTGCCGATCAGGAGCATCGGCGTTGCCGGCGCCGGCAGGTGGAAACCACTGTTACGACGCAAACGCAGGCTGACGCTGTTTTCCACAGGCAGATGCTCGGTCAGCCACCCCGAGCCAAGGCCGAGGCTGCCATCGGCATGGCGCTCCTGACGCACGATCAGCTCCAGCACGCCATCGCTGGCGATCGAGGCAATCGAATATTCCCGAGCGGCCAGCGGGATCAGCGCATCGACCAGGGCCTGGGCGTGCAGGCCGACCAGGTGCTCGCGGCTTTTCGGCAACTGGCGGCTGGCCAGGGCTTGCAGCAGGCTCTCTTGCAGGCCTTCGACCTGCACGGCTGTTTCGCCTTCAAGCCCCAGGCCCTTGAGGAACTGCTCAAGGCTCCGGGCGCTGTTGCGCGGCAGGATCTCCACCAGGTCACCGGCCTCCCATTGCGCGGGTCGCTCAGGCGTGAGGCCAAGCAGATAGACTGCCGAGCCCTGGCTACCCGGGTTCATCAGTTGGCGACTGACCAACGTCCAGTTAGCGAACTCGGGTGCCTGCCAGGCGGCGGGCGGCGTACTGCCGGTCAGCTGTGCCAGCTGTTGTTGCCAGTGTTGCAGGGCCTTTGGATCGGCGCTGTCGACTTCAACCGGGGCGAACGCCGTCGTCGCCCCGCGCTCGCCTAGCCAGGCCTGCAAGCGCCGGGAAAAGCCGCAGAAGTGCGGGTACTGGCGGTCACCCAAGGCCAGCAGGGCATAGTTCAAGTTGCCCAGGGCCCAAGGTTGGCCAAGTACCTTGCGTTCGAAGCCACGCGCGCTGTCGGGGGCTTCACCGTCACCAAAGGTACTGACCACGAACAGCGCCTGGCGGGCCTGGTTAAGGTCCTGCTCGGTAAGCTCGGCCAGCGGCCGTACCTGTACCGGCAAACCTGCGGCCTGCAGTTGCCCGGCACTCTGCCAGGCGAGTTGCTCGGCAAAGCCGCTCTGGCTGGCAAAACCCACCAGCCAGCCGCCGTCTTGCCCGTTCGATGGCACCAGATTGCCCCGTGCTTCACGCACCTGACGTTTCTTGCGCCGCCGATCGAGGTACAGCAGCCAGCCGGTGACGAAGAACAGCGGCATGGTCAGGCTGGCGATGGTCACCACAATTCGCCCGGTCAGGCCGAAGTAGCTGCCCACGTGCAGGGCATAGACGCTGGCCAGCAGTTGCGCCTTGAACGACTTGTCGGCATAGCGCTCGTTGTTCTTTACCTGGCCGTTGGCCGGGTCGATGCTCAGGGTGTTGAGCGCGCGTTCGTGTTCGGCGCCTTCAAGCAAATAGAAGATCATTGCCGGTTGCCCGCCAACTGGCGGCAGGCGGAGGTTGTAGCTGCTCATGCTAGGGCCGGCAGCTGCTTGCAGGTTGCTCCAGATGGCCTCGTAGTCGACCACCAGCGGCTTGACGTCTTTACCTGGCGCACCACCCGGGCGGCCGCCGCGGCCCTCGCCACGCTTGTGTTGCTGGCCGGCGGCAGGGCCATCGGCGAGCAGTTTGTTCAAGCCTTCACGGTACCACTCGTAGCTCCAGAACAGGCCGGTGAGGGCAAACAGCAGGTAGAACAACAGGCACCAGGTGCCGGCCACAGCGTGCAGGTCCCAGTTGAAGGCGCGGCCCTTTTTCGCCCAGTCCAGGGTCAGCCAGGTCCGCCAGTTCAGCGCTTTGCGTGGCCAACGCAGGTACAGGCCGGAGAGACAGAAGAAAATCAGCATCAGGGTACAGGCACCGGTGATCTGCCGGCCGCTATCACCCATGGCCAGGAAGCGGTGCAACTGCAGCATCAGGTCGAAAAAGCCCTGACCGGCTACCTCGCCCTGCAGCTTACCGGTGTACGGGTCGGCATAGCGCAACAAACCGCGACGCTCGCCAGGAGGAGGGGTGAAGAAAACCCGCGCGGCCCTGTCACTGCGGGGCTGGACCCAGAGCATGGCAACCTTGTCGCCTTGTTCGGCCTCGATCCTGCGCACCAGCTCAGGCATCGGCAGCACGCCTTCCTGGCGCACCTCGACGGTGAGCACCTGGGGATTGAACAGCTCCAGCAGTTCATCCTGGAATGACCAGATGGCGCCGGTAATACCCATCAGGGCCAGCACCAGACCTGCGGTGATACCGAAGAACCAGTGCAGTTGAAACAGGGATTTCTTCACCACATCAATCACCTTGTCGTGCCGCAAATGCGAATGCGACGCACATTATGCCTTGATACACAAAAGCCCCGGTCACCTAAATGAACGGGGCTTGCTGCTCGCACGAATCAGAAGTGGAAGTTCGCGCTCATCAGAGCGGTACGTCCGGGAGCGACGTGTGCGTAATGAGTTTGGAACACCTGATCGAAGTAGCGTTTGTCCGTCAGGTTTTGCAGGTTGAGCTGCAGATCCACATTCTTCGTCAGACGGTAGGTCGCCATTGCGTCGTACCGCCAGTACGAAGGCACCTCGACCGAGTTGGCTTCATCGCCGAAGCGTGAATCGACAAAGGTCGCGCCAGCACCAACGGTCAGTTGTGGCACAACATCGTAGGTCGACCAGAAGGTGAAGTTGTTCCGCGGCGTGCTTGGCATATGGTTGCCTTTGTTGGCCGCGGTGGTGGTCTTGACGATCTCGCTCTCCATGTAGGTGTAGCCGCCGTAGACCTTCCACTTGCGGGTCAAGTTACCGGAGTACGTCAGTTCCAGACCCTGGACGCGCTGCTCGCCATCGAGCACCTGGTAAGTCGCGTTGTCCGGGTCGGTGACCCGCGCGTTGGTTTTGTCAGTACGGAACAATGCTGCGGTCAACGACAAGTTTTCGTCGAAGAAGTCCCATTTGGTACCCAACTCGTAATTTCGATTGCGCTCCGGCTCGAGGTCGGCGTTGTTGAGCGCAAGTTCCAGTCCGCCGTTGCCGCTGGTTTCACCCGTCGGGTTGCTGGATGTCGACCAGGCCGCATAGATACTGCCGTTTGCTGCCGGCTTGTAGACAACACCCAACTGATAGTTCCACAGGTGGGCATTGTTCTCGCGCGAGAAGCTGCCCGCCGGGCTGGCGCGTCCGCCGGTACTGTAGCCGCTGGATTTGGTCTGGTAGTCGTCATAACGCAGGCCCAGGTTAACCGACCACTGATCGTTGAGCGTCAGCGTATCAAACACGTAAGCCGCACTGGTTTTGGTATCGGTGTCGGTAAATGCCGGGCTGTCGGTGATCGAACCCGACCAGTTGTCGTCCGGTGACGGGTCGTAGAGGCTGGTGCAGTCACCGGAGGCCAGCAGGGCAGGGTTGCAGGTAGTGCCGGTGCCGGCATCCGAAGTCACGACATAGCCACGGTTGTGGGTATCGGCGTAGGTAAACTCAAGGCCGGTCACCAGGCTGTGCTCGATGAAACCGGTGTTGAACCTGGCACTCAGGTCGGTCTGGTTGACCCAGCCTTTGGTGGTCGAGTTGCGGTTTTTGGTCGAACGATAGACCTGGCCATTGGCGACGTTGCCCTTGCTGTCGTCAGGGTTGGTAACGATGTAATCCAGCGTGGAGCGCGACATACGGAAACTGTTGGACAGGGTCAGGTTATCGTTCAGGTCGTGTTCGATTCTGATGGTGCCACTGTCGTTGGTGGTCTTGCGGTAGTCGCGTCCGTTCAAGCCGTAGAAGTTGTCACGGTCAACATGTGCGGGGTTGTCGACATTGTATTTGCTACGGTCCGCGCTGCGAGTCAGCGGAATGCCGTAGTCAGGCATGTCATCGGTGTTCAGGTGGTAGTAGCCAACCGTTACGCGGGTATCGGTGCCCAGGCCAAAGGCAAAGGAAGGCGCCACGCCCCAACGGCTGACATCAACATCGTCGCGGCCGGCGACGTTGGCTTCATGTTTCATCAGGTTCAGGCGGAACGCCGATGTGTCGGTCAGTTGCTTGTTCAGGTCCAGGGTTGTGCGCTTGGTCTGGTCAGAACCCCAAGTGAAACCACCATTGTAAGCGTCACCCAACCGGGCGGTTTTGCTCACCAGGTTGAGGCTACCACCTGTGGAGCCTGCTCCGGTAAAGGCTGAGCCTGGACCTTTGCTTACTTCTACCGATTCGACGTTAAAAATCTCCCGGCTCTGCGAAGCAACGTCGCGCATGCCATCGACGAAAACGTCACTTTCGGCATTGAAGCCGCGAATGATCGGACGGTCACCTGCCGGATTACCGCCTTCACCGGCGCCGAAGGTAATGCCAGGGGTGGTACGCAAGGCATCTACCAAGCTGGTGGCGCCAGTGTCGCGGATAACCTGTTGGGGGATGACCGTCACGCTCTTGGGGGTTTCACGCAGTGGGGCCGTGTACTTTTTTGAAGTCGCGGTGTCGGTCTTGTAGCTGGTTTCATCCTGGACACCCTCAATACTGGTCGCGTCCAGAGAAACAACGTTCTCGCTGGCCGGGACGGGATCTGCCGCGTGAGCCATCTGCGAAGCAGAAGTAGCGGTAATCGCTACACCGATGGCGGAGGCAAGCAAACGTGGTGAACTGACAGCGGTTGGCACGTAGTGACGCGGCATGGTGGTCCCCTTCCCCAGATTTTAGGCCGCGAAATATAATGTAAACAAATATGAGTAACAATTGAGAAGAATTGCTATTTGTGCTGAATTTACAATCTTTACATTTTGTAACTGGCGGTTTTTTCCTGCTGAAACGTCCCACCCGCCGAAAGGGCTTGTAGAGAGCCAATGGGAATCAATACCATTGGCATCCTTTCACCTTCAGGTGCCCGAGCCATGCTGCTACCTATTACCGGCCTGTTTTCCACCGAGGAGGTTCAGCGCATTCGTGAGGCGCTGGAGCAAACCGAATGGGCCGACGGCAAGATCACCGCGGGTTACCAGTCGGCCAAGGCCAAGCACAACTTGCAGTTGCCGGAAGGCCATCCGCTGGCCAAGGAGATTGGCACGGCCTTGATCGAACGTCTGTGGCAGCACCCGCAGTTCATGTCGGCGGCCTTGCCGCACAAAGTCTTTCCACCGCTGATCAACTGTTACCGAGAGGGTGGCAATTTCGGCTTCCATATCGACAACGCCCTGCGCCAGCCCCGCGGCAGCCAGGAGCGAGTGCGTACCGACCTGTCGTCGACGCTGTTCCTGAGCAACCCCGAGGACTACGACGGCGGTGAACTGGTGATCCAGGACACCTACGGCGTGCAACAGGTGAAACTGGCGGCGGGGGATCTGGTGCTGTACCCGGGAACCAGCCTGCACAAGGTCAACCCGGTGACCCGTGGCGCGCGCTATGCCGCATTCTTCTGGACCCAGAGCCTGGTGCGCGAGGACAGTCAGCGCGCGTTGCTGTTCGAGATGGATAACGCCATCCAGCAACTGGGCGCCGATGTACCCGATCACCCGGCACTGATCCAGCTGACCGGCACCTACCACAACCTGTTGCGCCGCTGGATCGAGGTCTGAGCCATGACCTTCGCTTTGCGCAACCGCCAGGAACTGGACAGCGAACAGTTCGCCCAGATGCTCGAACACAGCCCGGGCAAAGCTGCCCAGGCATTGCTGGCCGCCGCAGGGCAGGACATCGTCGAGGCGCAGTTGCTGCTCGGGCAGATCCTTCTCGACGGGCGTGGCATCGAGAAAGACCCGGCCCTGGCCCGGCGCTGGTTTGCCATCGCCGCCAACCGTGGCAGCGCCATGGCGCACAACATGCTCGGGCGTTGCCTGGAGCATGGCTGGGGTGGCGATGCTGATGTCGTCAGGGCCGCGCAACATTATCGTCAGGCTGCGCAGGCCGGGTTGGACTGGGGGATGTACAACCTGGCCAACTTGCTGGCTACCGGGCGTGGCGTAGTGCAGGACCATGAAGGCGCATTCGCGCTGTATCTGCAGGCTAGCGACGCGGGGCATGCCAAGTCGATGAACCTGTTGGGGCGATACCTGGAGCAGGGGCTCGTCTGTCGTGTCGATCACGTACTGGCGAACCAGTGGTATCAGCGCTCTGCGCAAGCCGGGGATTTTCGCGGGCAGTTCAGCTACGCGGGCGTGCTGGCTGAAGCCGGCGATATCGACGGTGCGCTGTACTGGCTGGAACAGGCGTTGCTGGCGGGCAATGCCAACTTCTTGCGGGCCAGTGTGCCGAGCCTTGAGCAGGCAATGCAGCCGCGCCTGCGGGCAATGGCGCAGCCGTATGCACAGCGCCTGGCACAACTGGACGGAGTGCATGCTTGATGACTGCGGGTTTCCCCTTGGAGGGCGACGCTTGCCGCCGCCCTCGTTCAGGCGTTACAGGTAGTAGGCTTTCAACGGCGGGAAGCCGTTGAATTCCACCGCGCTGTAGCTGGTGGTGTAGGCACCGGTCGACAGCCAGTACAGGCGGTCGCCGATCGCCAGGTTCAGCGGCAGGCCGTACTTGTAGTGCTCATACATGATGTCGGCGCTGTCGCAGGTGGGGCCTGCGATCACCACTTCTTCCATCTCGCCTTTCTTCTCGGTCCAGATCGGGAACTTGATGGACTCGTCCATGGTTTCGATCAGGCCGGAGAACTTGCCCACGTCGGTGTATACCCAGCGCTCGACGGCGGTACGCGATTTACGCGCCACCAGCACCACTTCACTGACCAGGATGCCGGCGTTGGCGATCAGCGAACGGCCTGGCTCGAGGATGATTTCCGGCAGGTCGTCACCGAAGTCTTCCTTGAGGAAGCGGATGATCTCTTCGGCATAGGTTTCCAGGCTGTTGGTACGGGTGATGTAGTTGGCCGGGAAGCCGCCACCCATGTTGATCAGCTTGAGTTCGATGCCGTCTTCTTCTTTCAGGCGCTCGAAGATCACCTTAACCTTGGCAATCGCCGCGTCCCAGACGCTGATGTCGCGCTGTTGCGAGCCAACGTGGAACGACACGCCGTAAGGCACCAGGCCCAGGTCGCGGGCGAGGATCAGCAGGTCCATGGCCATGTCGGTCTGGCAGCCGAACTTGCGCGACAGTGGCCAGTCGGCGGTGGTCGAGCCTTCAGTGAGGATGCGCACATAGACTTTCGAACCCGGCGCGGCCTTGGCGATGTTGCGCAGGTCGGCTTCGGAGTCGGTGGCGTACAGGCGCACGCCCTTCTCGTAGAAGTAGCGAATGTCCTTGGATTTCTTGATGGTGTTGCCGTAGCTGATGCGATCGGCGCTGACACCGCGGCCCATCACTTTGTCCAGCTCGTAGATCGAGGCGATGTCGAAGCTCGAGCCCTTTTCCTTGAGCAGGTCGATGATCTCCACGGCCGGGTTGGCCTTGACCGCGTAGTAGACCTTGGCGAATTCGAAACCGGCGCGCAGGTCATCATAGGCCTGGCTGATCATCTGGGTGTCGATGAGCACGAACGGGGTTTCTTGCTTGTCGGCGAAGGCCTTCATTTTCTGGAAGGTATCGCGCGCGAAGTAGTCTTCGACCTGAATCGACATGCTTAGGGACTCCATGGGCAAACTGAAAAAATAAGTGGCTGCAACTGAACGTCCTCCGTATCCCCACTTTGGTTCGCCTACTTCCCAAGGCATGTCGCCGAAAGCAAAAAGGTCAACCGTGCGTGATAAAGCGAGCTACGGGTGACCTTGCTGTCTCGTCGTCAGTACTTGAGCCGGATGGATCGTTTCCAGCATGGACGTTCGGCGCGAACTTTAGGACCTGAGGGGCTCGAGATCAACAAAAAATGTCGCGTTTTTGCACACGTCCGTCGCCCCGGGGCGGCCAGCCACTTTGTTACCGACCCAGGTAAACAGTAGATGTTCAATTTGATGGCAAAAGCGTTAAAAATACCGGTATACGCCGGGATCTACCGTAGAACACGCAAATGGATGCAATAGTCGAAGTTGGTGGCGAAAGTGCGGTAAATATCGGTCATTTGGGGGCGCAGCGACGCTCAAGCGCAGCGTGCGATTAATCGGCGGCCGTTCATATTTTTTTCCGCCCTGACAGCCGGTCGGCTACACACTTTTTCGCGGATTTTTTTCCTGTCCGGCGCTTCGTCGGCCGCGGTGATCTTCGATTGCCGGTCTTAATAAGAAACATTACTATTCGCGCCATTCCTACTCGCCTGTGAAGACCGGTGCATCGTGTCGCGACACAAAGGCTTTCTCGACCACTACCATGAGCTGATCGGTACCTGGACGCGCAAACTGCGCAGTCGTCAGCAGGCCGAAGACCTGGCGCATGATGCATTTGTGCGGGTACTGGAAAGCGACCAGGCCGGGGTCGAGCAACCGCGGGCTTATCTGCACCAGACTGCGCGCAACATTGCCGTGGACGGCTACCGTCGCGAAGACCGTCGCCAGGCCCTGGAGCAGGATGCTTTCGAGCTCGGCAGTGATGCCAGCGGCGATCCGGAGGCCTACATGAATGCCGTGGAACTGGCCGACAGCGTCGAGCGTGCCCTGGCCGAGTTGCCCCTCAACTGCCGGCGGGTGTTCATCTGGCAGAAGCTCGAAGGCCTGACCCAGGCCGAGATCGCCGAGCGCATGGGCTTGACCAAGAACATGGTCGAAAAGTATATGATCCGCACGCTCCGGCATCTGCGTGAGCACCTGGATGTGTCGACGAGATGAGTCAGGCGAATGTTTTCATGAATCAGCACGCGTGCCCTTGCGGCAGCGAAACCGTGCGCGAGCAGGCGGCCCAATGGTTTGCCCGCAGCCGTGATGGCGCCCTGGCGCTGGCGCAACAGGGTGAGCTGCAGCGCTGGCTGGCCGAGCACCCGCAGCACCAATACGAATTCGATCTGCTCGGCACGCTCTGGGACGCTGCCGGGCACGTGCCGCGTGCGCGTCTTGAGGCCCTGTGCCAGGCCGATCCGGTCAGCCAGTTGCCGCGTCGGCGCTTCATCAGTCAGGCATTGGCGGCCGGTGTTGCGAGCCTGGCGCTGGGTTTGGGCTGGTTTGGCTGGCAGCAGCACCAGCTCAATTATCAGGACCAGGTGCAGACGGCCCTGGGCGAACGTCGTCAGCTCGACTTGCCGGATGGCTCACAGCTTGAAGTCAACGGTCGAACGCAACTGGTCGTACAGTTCAGCGCCGGTCAGCGGCGTATCGAATTGCGTGAGGGCGAGGTGATGTTCAGCGTCGCCCACGACAGCGGGCGGCCTTTCATGGTCAGCACCGGGCATGGCACGGTGACGGTCACCGGTACTCGCTTCGATGTTCGCCAGGACCCGGAACAAACCCGCGTGGCGGTCGAAAACGGCTCGGTGCGGGTTGAAGGCCGTGATGCCTCCAGGGCTCTGCTGACCGCCGGGTTCGGTTCGCATATCGATGCCCGCGGCCAGGTGGCGGCGCCCTACGCGGTGGACGCCGCAGCAGTGACCGCCTGGCGCAAGGGCAAGCTGGTGTTCAACGATGTACCCCTCAGCGAAGTGGTCAAGGACGTTTCGCGCTACCGTGAGCTGCCCCTGCGTGTTGCCCCCGGCAAAGTCGCCGCGCTGCGCTTGAGCAGCACCTTCAATGCCGACGATACCGACGCCTTGCTGCGGGCGTTGCCGAGCATCCTGCCGGTGACCATCAAGGCCCATGCCGACGGCTCCAGCGAAATAATCGCAAAATAAATTCAGGTTTTTTTTCAGTTGTTCGTCTTCCTGCCCAACTGCAACTGCCAAGCATTTCCATTTGCACGGCATTGACATCTGTACGGACCCTCAGGACCTCTCGACGACGTGAACAACAACAACGTTTCCCCGCGTTCTTCCCGCTGGTTGCCCCTGGCCCTGGCACTGGCTGTCAGCGGCGGTATCGCCAGCGGCCATGCCGCCCCGGCGCCTGCCAGCATCCAGATCCAGGCCCAGCCGCTGGCTTCGGCGTTGAGCCAGCTGGGCCAGCAGACTTCGCTGCAACTGTTCTTCAGCCCCGAGCTGGTGGCGGGCAAGCAGGCGCCAGCGGTCTCCGGCAACCTGCAACCGGAAGAGGCGCTGCGGGCGTTGCTTGAGGGCAGCGGCCTGATCTACGAAATTTCCCAGGGCACCGTCGTCCTGCACCCGGCGCAGACTGCCGGGACCTTGACTACCGGCAGCCTGGAGCTGGCACCCACCGACGTCAAGGTCGTCGGTGACTGGCTTGGCAGCGCCGAAGAAACCGTGGTCCATAACCATCCCGGCGCACGTACCGTGGTGCGCCGCGAAGCGATGATCGAGCAGGGCGCATTGAACGTACGCGACGTGCTGCGCGGTGTGCCGGGGGTCCAGGTGCAGGACTCCAACGGCACCGGCGGCAGCGACATCGCCTTGAACGTCGGCGTGCGTGGCCTGACCTCGCGGTTGTCGCCACGCTCCACGGTGTTGATCGACGGCATCCCGGCAGCCTTCGCGCCTTACGGCCAGCCCCAACTGTCGATGGCGCCGATCTCCTCTGGCAACCTCGACAGCATCGACGTGGTGCGTGGCGCAGGTTCCGTGCGCTATGGTCCGCAGAACGTCGGCGGGGTGATCAACTTCGTCACCCGGGCGATCCCGGAAAAGGCCACCGGTGAGCTGTCGACCACGATGGAAACCTCCCGCCATGGCGGCTGGAAGCACATCGAGTCGGCTTTTCTCGGCGGCACTGCCGATAACGGCCTGGGCGCGGCGCTGCTGTACTCCGGGGTCAATGGCAATGGCTATCGCAGCAGCAACAACGATAACGATATCGATGACGTGTTGCTCAAGACCCATTGGGCGGTCACCGACAGCGACGAGTTCTGGCTCAATTTTCATTACTACGACGCCAAGGCCGACATGCCCGGCGGCCTGACCCAGGCCCAGTTCGACGACGACCCGTACCAGTCCGACCGCGATTACGATACGTTCAGCGGCCGACGCAAGGACGTATCCTTCAAGTACCTGCGCCAGATCGACGACGTCACCCAGTTCGAAGTGCAGACCTACTACACCGACAGTTTCCGTGGCAGCAGCATCGCTGCCCGCGACCAGAAGACCCTGTCGTCGTACCCGCGCAGCTACCACACCTTCGCCATCGAGCCACGGGTTTCACGGATCTTCTTCGCCGGCCCGACCACTCAGGAAGTCAGCGTCGGTTATCGCTACCTGAAAGAAGCGATGCACGAGCAGTCGACCCGCCTGGCGCTGATCAACAACGTGCCGACCGTGACCCCGACCTCCGACGGCCATGTGTTCCAGGACCGTACCGGCGGTACCGAAGCCAGCGCTTACTACATCGATGACAAGATCGATGTCGGCAACTGGACCATCACCCCGGGTATCCGCTTCGAGCACATCAACACCGACTGGCACGAGCGCCCGGTGCGCGGTACCAACGGCGTGCCCGTGCAGGAAAAGAACCGCAGCGTGACCAGCAACGAGCCGCTGCCGGCGCTGAGCGTGATGTATCACCTGTCTGATGAGTGGAAGCTGTTCGCCAACTACGAGACCTCGTTCGGCAGCCTGCAGTACTTCCAGCTCGGCCAGGGTGGCAGCGGCGACCAGACCGCCAACGGCCTGCAGGCCGAGAAAGCCAAGACCTATGAAGTGGGGACCCGCTACAACAACGGTACCTGGGGTGGTGAGCTGACCGCGTTCTACATCGACTTCGATGACGAGCTGCAGTACATCAGCAACGACATCGGCTGGACCAACCTCGGGGCGACCAAGCACCAGGGCATCGAAGCCTCGATGCACTACGACCTGTCGGGCCTTGATCCGCGTCTGCAGGGCCTGAGTGCCAATGCTGGCTTCACCTACACCCGTGCCACCTATGAAGGCGAGATCCCCGGCTTCAAGGGCCGTGACCTGCCGTTTTATTCGCGGCAAATCGTCAATGCCGGGCTGCGCTATGAGATCAATCGCTGGACCTGGAACCTGGATGCCTACGCCCAATCGAAACAGCGCGCACCGGGGACCGGCATGAATGCCGACGGCAGCTTCAACGGCAACTACATCACCGAGCCGAGTGCCGATGGCCAGTACGGCGACATTCCGGGCTACGTGACCTGGGCCGCGCGCGGCGGCTATGACTTTGGCAAGGAACTGTCGAACCTCAAGCTCGCGGCCGGGGTGAAGAACATCTTCGACAAGCAGTACTACACCCGCTCCAGCGACAACAACTCGGGGATCTACCTGGGTGAGCCGCGCACCTTCTATGTGCAGGCCAGTGTAGGCTTCTGAGGCCTGATCGCGGGGCAAGCCCGCTCCCACATGTAGGAGCGGGCTTGCCCCGCGATGCGTTTCAGCGTCAGGCCAGCGCTTGTGCCGGCGAGACAATGCAGGTCTTGCCCCCACGCGAACGCCCCGAACTCAGGTAGGCGGCGATCGATTCCTGGGTCACCTCGCCGAGGAACACCTGCTCGGCATCCAGCACCGGCAACCACGAGCGATTGAACTCGTACATCCGTGACAGCAGGATGCGCAGGTGCTCATCGTGCGACGCGGTGGCGTTGAAGGTGCGCAGAAAATCGGTGCAGCTGCCTTGCTGGCGATGCAGGTCGCGGCGGCGCACATAGCCCATGGCCTTGTTCTGCCCGTCGGTGACTACCAGGTAGCGACGGTCATGTTCGTCCATCAGCTCCAGGGCATCGGCCACCGGTGTTTCCGGGCTTACCGACGGCGCGTTGTCGGCGGCGTCTTCGGCACGCACCAGCAACAGGCGCTTGAGGGTGCTGTCCTGGCCAACGAAGTTGCTGACAAAGTCGTCCGCAGGATGGGCCAGCAGGGTGTCCGGGTGGTCGATCTGGATCAGCTTGCCGGCGCGGAAAATCGCAATCTTGTCACCCAGCTTGATCGCCTCGTCGATGTCGTGGCTGACCATGATCACGGTCTTGTTCAACGCCCGTTGCATCTCGAAGAATTCGTTCTGGATCATCTCGCGGTTGATCGGGTCGACCGCACCGAACGGCTCGTCCATCAGCAGCAATGGCGCATCAGCGGCAAGGGCGCGGATCACACCGATGCGCTGTTGCTGGCCACCGGACAACTCACGCGGGTAGCGTTGCAGGTACTGCTTGGGTTCGAGCTTGATCATGCTCATCAGCTCGCGGGCGCGCTCGTGGCATTTCTGCTTGTCCCAGCCGAGCAGGCGCGGGACCACGGTGATGTTCTCCTCGATGGTCATGTTGGGGAACAGGCCGATCTGCTGGATCACATAGCCGATGCGCCGGCGCAGGGTCACTTCATCCAGGCCGGTGGTGTCTTCGCCATTGATCAGCACCTTGCCCGAGGTGGGCGCGATCAGGCGGTTGATCATTTTCAGCGTAGTGCTCTTGCCGCAGCCGGACGGGCCGAGGAACACGCAGATCTCGCCTTCGTTGACGGTCAGGCTGACGGAGTCGACGGCTTTGACGTCTTTGCCGTTGGCGTGAAAGGTCTTGCTGAGGTTCTGGAGTTCGATCATTTGCGCAGTCCTTTTGGAGTCAGGGAGCGTTGCAGGGCTTGCAGCATGAGGTCGGCGAAGATGGCCAGGAGGCTCACCAGTACGGCGCCGACCAGCAGCATCGACATGTCGCTGCGGCTGATGGAGGTGAGGATGAGCACGCCCAGGCCACCGGCACCGATGGTTGCGGCGATGGTCATGACGCCGATGTTCATGACCACGGCGGTGCGTACGCCAGCGAGGATCACCGGCACGGCGATGGGTAGCTCGACCATGCGCAGGCGCTGGCCGAAGGTCATGCCGATGCCACGGGCGGCTTCACGAATGCCCGGCTCGACGTTGGTCAGGGCCAGGTAGGTGTTGCGCAGAATCGGCAACAGCGAATAGAGAAATACCGCCGTGATCGCCGGCAACGGCCCCAGGCCCTGGCCGAACTTGGAGTAGAACGGCAGCAGCAGGCCGAACAGGGCGATCGAGGGGATGGTCAGCAGCACCGTGGCGCTGGCCTGTAACGGGCCTGCGAGCGCCGGGAAGCGGGTCATGAGGATGCCCAGCGGAACGCCGAACAGAATCGCCAGGCTGACGGCGATACCGACCAGGGTGATGTGCTGCCAGGTCAGGTGCAGTACCTGGGCCCAGTCGAGGTGGGTAAAGGTATCGAGCATGTTATGGCTGCTCCTGTGCAGGTGGGTGCTGGCGCAGGTACTCGGCGGCGACTTTGCCCGGGCTCTGGTGCTCGACATCGACCTTGGCGTTGAGCTGGCGCATGGTCTCGTCGTCGAGCTGTTCGGCCAGTGGCTTGAGCAGGCTGGCCAGTTGCGGATTGGCGTCGAGTACGGCCTTGCGCACCACCGGCGCCGCGGTGTAGTCGGGGAAGTAGTGCTTGTCGTCTTCCAGCAGCTTGAGGTCAAAGGCGCTCAGGCGGCCGTCGGTGGTGTACACCAGGCCGCTGAACACCTGGCCGTTGCGCAGCGCGGTGTAGACCAGGCCGGCGTCCATCTGGCGGATGTCGCGGCGGGTCAGTTGCAGGTCGTAGGTTTCGGTCAGGCCCACCAGGCCATCGGGACGGTTGGCGAACTCGGTGTCCAGGGCCACCACGTGGGGGCGGTCCTTCTCGTCGCGCAGCAGCTGGTTCAGTTCGCTGATGCTGTTGATCTGCGGGTACTGCTCGGCAACCTTGCGTGGCAGGGCCAGGGCGTAGGTATTGCTGAACTTCGACGGCGTCAGCCAGATCAGGTCTTTCTTCGCATCCAGTTCCTTGACCCTGGCGTAGGTGGCTGCGGCGCTGGGCATGCGTTCGTCGACATGGTTGTAGGACACCAGCGATACACCGGTGTATTCCCAGACCATGTCCAGCTGGCCGGTTTCGTGGGCGCTGCGGGCAAGGTTGCTGCCCAGCCCGCCGGTGATGCGAACGTCGAAGCCGTTCTGGTTGAGGTACTGGGCGGTGATTTCAGCCAGCACCGTCTGCTCGGTGAAGACCCGCGCACCGAGGCGGATCACAGGTTTGCTGGCGGCCTGGGCAAATCCTGCGAACAGCAGGGCCGCGCCCAGCAACAAGGCGATTCTTTTCATGAGAGTTCCTTCGCTTAGTGGGCCAGGCCGCGTTCAAGCCAACGGCGGCTGGACTGCGCCACCAGGGCGTCGAGCAGCAGGGCGAGCAGGGCGGTACAGGCCGCGCCAAGCAGCAGTTGCGGCTGATTGTTCAGGGCAATGCCGGGGAAGATCAGGCTGCCCAGGCTATTGGCGCCAATCAGGAACGACAGCGGCGCAGTCCCGACGTTGATCGCCAGCGCCACCCGTACACCGCCGACGATGATCGGCACGGCGTTGGGCAGCTCGACCCGCCAGAGGGTCTGGCGCGGGGTCATGCCGATGCCGGTGGCGGCTTCCTTGAGCGAGGCGGGAACGTTTTTCAGGCCTTCGTAGGTGTTGCGCACGATCGGCAGGAGGGAGGCGAGGAACAGCGCGAAGATCGCGGGACCGGCGCCAATGCCCAGGAAACTCAGGGCAATGGCCAGAACGGCCAGAGGGGGGATGGTGTTGCCAATGTTGAAAAACTGCATGAAGCGTTCGGCGCGGTCGACCCGGTGCGGTCGACTCAAGGCAATCCCAGCGGGTATGCCCACGGCTAACGCCGCCACCATCGACAGCAACACCAGCATCAGGTGCGCTTGCAGGTAGAACCACAGATCGGCGCGGTAGTGCGCGATCGTATCGATGCCGATCCAGTGGATCAGCAGGGCCAGGATGACGAGCACGAAGGCACATCCCATCAGCCCCTTGCCATAGCTTTTAGCCACAGGCGGACTCCTTTTGTTGTCGGCGAACACACTCCCGTGGCGGCCACCATTCCAGGCGGCAGGCAGTGTGATCGCGATAAGCAGCGCGTTGTCCGAAAACGGAGCGGAACACGCCATAAGCGAAGCCTCGTCAGGCTCGTAGTGCCGGTGAAACCAACCCTGACGAACGGTCATGACCGATTGCGGATCAGGGGAGTGGACGCCTCCACAGCCGTAAAGGTTCCCATCTGAAGCGGCATTTGGCCAGCGCTGATTAACCCAACGGTTCAGTTCGGGGGCAAATTTGGGCTATAATCTGCGCCCTTTTTTTGAATCACCTGCCAGGCGATTTCCCATGACCAACCAGGCCGCCGAAGTCGCGAAACGCCGCACCTTCGCCATTATTTCCCACCCCGATGCGGGTAAGACCACCATCACCGAAAAGCTCCTGCTGATGGGCAAGGCAATTGCCGTCGCCGGTACGGTGAAATCGCGAAAGTCCGACCGCCATGCCACCTCCGACTGGATGGAAATGGAGAAGCAGCGTGGTATCTCCATCACCACCTCGGTGATGCAGTTCCCCTATCGCGAGCACATGATCAACCTGCTCGACACCCCGGGCCACGAAGACTTCTCGGAAGATACCTACCGTACCCTCACCGCCGTCGACTCGGCGCTGATGGTGCTCGACGGCGGTAAAGGGGTCGAGCCACGGACCATCGCCCTGATGGACGTCTGCCGCCTGCGTGATACGCCGATCGTCAGCTTCATCAACAAACTTGACCGTGACATCCGCGACCCGATCGAACTGCTCGATGAAATTGAAGCGGTCCTGAAGATCAAGGCCGCACCAATCACCTGGCCGATCGGTTGCTACCGCGATTTCAAGGGCGTGTACCACCTGGCGGGCGACTACATCATCGTCTACACCCCGGGCCACGGCCACGAGCGCACCGAGGTGAAGATCATCGAGAAGCTCGACTCCGATGAAGCCCGCGCCCACCTTGGCGACGAGTACGAGCGCTTCCTCGAGCAGCTGGAACTGGTGCAGGGCGCCTGCCACGAATTCGACCAGGGCGAATTCATGCGTGGCGAGCTGACTCCGGTGTTCTTCGGTACCGCGCTGGGCAACTTCGGTGTCGACCACGTGCTCGATGCCGTCGTCGACTGGGCGCCACGTCCGCTGCCGCGCGAGGCCAACGAGCGCGCCGTCGAGCCGACCGAAGAGAAGTTCAGCGGTTTCGTGTTCAAGATCCAGGCGAACATGGACCCCAAGCACCGCGACCGTATCGCCTTCATGCGTATCTGCTCGGGCCGTTACGAAAAAGGCATGAAAATGCGCCACGTGCGCACCGGCAAGGACCTGCGCATCGGCGATGCGTTGACCTTCTTCTCCTCCGAGCGTGAGCAGCTGGAAGAGGCCTGGGCCGGCGACATCATCGGCCTGCACAACCACGGCACCATCCAGATCGGCGATACTTTCACCGAAGGCGAGGCCCTGGGCTTTACCGGTATTCCGCACTTCGCTCCGGAACTGTTCCGCCGCGTGCGCCTGAAAGACCCGCTCAAGTCCAAGCAACTGCGCCAGGGCTTGCAGCAACTGGCTGAAGAGGGCGCGACCCAGGTGTTCTTCCCGGAGCGCAGCAACGACATCATCCTCGGCGCCGTCGGTGTGCTGCAGTTCGATGTGGTCGCCAGCCGCCTGAAGGAAGAGTACAAGGTCGAGTGTGCCTACGAGCCCATCACCGTCTGGTCGGCGCGCTGGATCAGCTGCGACGACAAGAAGAAGCTCGAGGAATTCAAGAACAAGGCCGTGGAAAACCTGGCCATCGACGGCGGTGGTCACCTGACCTACCTGGCTCCGACCCGGGTCAACCTGGCGCTGATGGAAGAGCGCTGGCCGGATGTGAAGTTCCGCGCGACCCGCGAGCATCACTGATTGTCATACCCCGCCGCCTTCGGTGCGGCGGGGTTGCCTCCCTCATGGGTGCAGTTCTGCGCCTAACCGGTAGATCAGCAATGCCAGGCTGTCGGCATTGGACAGCATGATCTGCGCGCGTTTTTCGCTGTCATTCAAGAACACCTGGCGGGCCTGGTTGAGGTCCCGGGTGCCGGTGATCTTGATCGGTTGCCGATGCCTTGCGTAACCAGAGCGGTGCATGGGCAGCAACAGCCTGCGCCTTGGCCCGCTCCCGCAGGCTACCCAGGACCCCGGCAATCTCGTCACGTTCGCTGTAGTAGCGGTTGAGCGCTTTGACCACATTGCCCGGCAGCCGGGCAGCGATGGCCCGGTCGTACGGCGCCAGAACCTGTGTCTGGCGTGACGGCAGCGGAGCGGGTGCAAACGAGATGTCGAGGCGTTCGGCCAGGCCACTGATCAGGGGCAGCAGTTGCTGCTGGTAGTTGCGGCTCAGATGTTCGTCGCGGATCAATTCCTGTTGCAGTATGAAACGGTCCCGGTGGTAAAAGGCAACCGGGGGCCGATCCCCGCGGCAATCGCTGGAGATTGCCGCGGGCAAGCAGGACAGGGGTGTTACTTATATCAATTGCCGGCCTTGATGCTGGTCCAGATCCGGGTGCGGATACGGTCGATCTTCGCCGGCATCGCTTCCAGGGCGTAGAGCTTGCCGAGCATCTCGTCGCTCGGATAGATCATGGTATTGGCCTTGAGCGCGGGGTCGACCAAGGGGTCGGCCTTGAGGTTGCCGTTGGCGTATTGCACATGGTTGCTGATGTTGGCCATCACCTCAGGCTGCAGCAGGTAGTTCATGTAGGCGTAGCCGGCTTTTTCGTCCGGGGCGTCGGCCGGCATGGCGACCATGTCGAACCACATCGGCGCGCCTTCCTTGGGGATCGAGTAGCCGACCTTCACGCCGTTGTTGGCTTCTTCGGCCCGGTTCCTGGCCTGCAGCACGTCGCCGGAGAAGCCCACTACCACGCAGATGTCGCCGTTGGCCAGGTCAGCGGTGTACTTGGAGGAGTGGAAGTAGCTGATATACGGGCGCACCTTCATCAGCAGTTCCTTGGCCTTGTCGTAATCCTTCGGCTGCTGGCTGTGGTGCGGCAAACCCAGGTAGTTGAGGGCGATGGGCAGCAGTTCCGGGCCGTTGTCGAGCACCGCCACGCCGCAGCTTTTCAGCTTGCTGATGTACTCGGGCTTGAAGATCAGGTCCCAGGAATCCACCGGGGCATTGTCGCCCAGCACCGCCTTGACCTTGTCGATGTTGTAGCCGATCCCGGTACTGCCCCACAGGTAGGGGAAGCCGTACTGGTTGCCCGGGTCGTTGACCTCCAGGGCCTTGAGCAGCACCGGGTTGAGGTTTTTCCAGTTGGGCAGCTGGCTTTTGTCCAGTTGCTTGAGCGCCTTGCCCTGGATCTGCCGGGCCATGAAGTGGTTGGACGGGAACACCACGTCATAGCCGGAGTTGCCGGTCATCAGCTTGCCGTCGAGGGTTTCGTTGCTGTCGAACACGTCGTAGGTCGGCACGATGCCGCTGGCCTGCTGGAAGTTCTTCAGGGTGTCGGGGGCAATGTAGCTGGACCAGTTGTAGATTTTCACCGTATCGGCCGCCTGGGCGATGGAGGCGGCCAGCAATAGTGGTGCGAAGAGCAATGGGCGCATGTCTGGATTCCTTGCTTGGTCTGTTTTTTATCGAAGGAGGCAGGCGATCAAATGATCAGAAAATCAGCACGTAGGTCTTGCGCACGGTCTCCTGGATATCCCAGATGCCGGTGCTGTTGGCCGGCAGCAGGATGGCGTCGCCGGCTTCAATGGTCAGCGGTTCGCCGCCGTCAGGGGTGAAGGTGCAGCGGCCCTTGATGAAGTGGCAGAACTCCTGCTGGACGATCTGCCGGCGCCAGCGTCCCGGGGTGCATTCCCAGATGCCGGTTTCGACGCCATCGCTGCGCTCGACGCAGGTCACCGAGGCGATCGAGACCGGCTCGCCGAGCGGCACGGCCACCGGGTTGGATTCGTCCAGGGTGACGCTGTCGGTGTTCTTGAACTGGGTAATGCTCATACCGGTGAGTCCTGTGCAGGGGGATCGAAAAATCAGCGCATGAAACCTTCCATGAAGTCCGCCACGCCGCTGGCCAGGCGTCGGCGCCAGGGGGCGCTGGACGGGTTGGCGAGGGTCTGGTCTTCATGGACGAAACTCTTGATGATCGCGTTGTAGCCCAGCCAGCGGCAGGGTTCCGGCTCCCAGCCGGGCAGGCTGTGCAGGGCACGGTCGTGGCTGGCCCAGGGTTGTTCGGTGAGCACGCCGCGCCGCTCAAGAATCAGATCGGCCAGGGTGCGTCCACCGAGGTTGCTGGCGCCAACGCCTTCGCCGCCGTAGCCGCCGGCCAGGGCAATGCTCTGTTTGCGGTCGCAGAACATGTGCGGTGCAAAGCGCCGGGCCATGCCCAGGTTGCCGCCCCAGGCGTGGGTGATGTTGACGTTCTTCAGTTGCGGGAACAGTTCGCCGAACAGGTAGCGGCGCAGCTCGATTTCGCTGCTGGTGAGGTCGAAGTTCTCGCGCAGGCGTCCGCCGAATCGGTACCCCCCGCGCGCGCCAAACACCAGGCGGTTGTCAGCGCTGCGCTGGCCGTAAGTCACCTGGCGGCTGTTCTCGCTGAAAGCCTGGCCACGGTTGAGGCCGATCTGATCCCAGATCTGTTCGGGCAGCGGCTCGGTGGCCACCAGCAGGCTTTGTACCGGCAATTGATAACGGCCCAGTGGCGGCAGGTTGACCGAGTAGCCCTCGACCGCCGGTACCAGCCACTGGCATTTGACCCGCGCTTGCAGGGTACGTACTTCGCCAGCGCGCCATTGGGTGACGGGGCTGTTCTCATAGAGTTTCACCCCCATGGCCTCTACCGTGCGGGCCAGGCCACGCACCAGTTTGGCCGGCTGGATGGTGGCGACGTTGGGATTGAAGATTGCGCCATAAGGGCGGCTGATGCGCAGCTCTGGCGCCAGCTCGCTGGGGCTAAGCCAGCGGTAGTCGGCTTCGGTCAGGCCCTGTTTGTAGAGTTTGTTCAGGTACGCGCGCAGGCTGGTTTCCTGCTCGGGGTAGCGCGCTGCGCAATACAGCACGCCACCTTTGCGGTAGTCGCAGTCGATGCCTTCGCGTTCGAGCACCTGGGCAACTTCATCGGGGATGCCGTGCAGCAGGTCGTAGGCGGCGCGCCGCTGTTCGGGCGTGCAGCCGGCGAGCAGGCGGTCTTCGCCCAGCAGGTTGCCCATCAGCCAGCCGCCATTGCGCCCGGAGGCACCAAAGCCTGCAATCTGCGCTTCGACGATGGCGATGTTCAGCTGCGGCGCCAGGCGCTTGAGGTAGTAGGCGGTCCACAAGCCGGTATAGCCAGCGCCGATGATGCAGACGTCGACGTCCAGGTCCTGTTGCAGCGCCGGGCGGGCGCTCAACGGCTCATCGAGTTGGTCCATCCACAGGCTGATACTGCGCCATGCCAGCATTGTTCGGCTCCACATTGGTAACGGTCTGTGGCGATCCTAGAAGCTTGCGGGGCGCTGTGTCTTACGTGCGTGCACGCAGAGAATTCTGCTTCACATAGGCTTTGGGCGACAGGCCAGTGTGCTGGCGAAAACACTTGTAGAACGCCGACAGCGAGTTGAAGCCGGCGGCAAAGGCCAGTTCGTCGATGCGCGCGACCGTGGAGGTGGCACCAAGGCTGGTCAGCAGGTGTTGCAGGCGAGCCTGGTTGACGTAGCGGTAGAAGCTCTGGCCGAGCACCTGGTTGAGCAGGTAGGAGATCTGGTTGCGGCTGTAGCCGCTTTCGCGGGCAACGCGCTGCAGGTCGAGTTCCGGGTCGAGGTAAGGTTGCTGGCGCTGGAAGTACTGCTCCAGGTCCTGGGCCATGAAACTCAGCTGGCGCGGTGACAGGCCCAGGCGGCTGACTGCCGGGCGCAGGTCGTTGTGGCCGGGGTCCTGGCTGGGGGTGCGGACCAGCGAGGCGTACTCGTTGACCCGCCAGACCAGCCCGTCGCGCACGGTGATCGCTTCGCTGGACTGGAACGCCACCAGGCCCTCGCCACCACGCAGGGTGACCTGGTACTGGATGAAGGCGGTGCAGCCGTCGACACGTATGCGATCGCTATGGACGATATCTTCATCGGCTTCGCCGGGCATGCTCACGCGCACGTATTCGCGCAGCTCATCCAGGTGCAGGACGCGGTTCTGGAAGTAGTCGTTGTACTGGATATCGGGGTGATACAAGGCCATGACCCCGTCGAGGTCGCGATGCTTCCAGCACAGGTGGTAGCGCAGGACGGTGGCGGCGGTTTCCGGGGTTTGTTCCGGGCCGTCGGGGATTGGGTCTGGGGTCATTGACTGATAGTGCCCCAAGGCTGATCAAGGCTCAACTGCCGTTGGGGCCGCTGCGCGCCCCAATCGCCGGCAAGGCCGGCTCCCACAGGGTCCGGGACACAGGGATCCTGTGGGAGCTGGCCTTGCCAGCGATGGGCTGCAAAGCAGCCCTTAGAGGAACTGCTCGGCGTAATGGCACGCCACCTGCCGCGTCCCCACCTGCCTGAACGCCGGCTCCTCGGCAGCACAACGCTCAGTGGCATACGGGCAACGCTTGTGGAAAGCACAGCCAGGCGGCGGGTTGAGCGGGTTGGGCAGCTCGCCGGCGATCTTGATCTTCGGCTTGAGCGGGTCCGGATGAATGGTTGGCGTGGCCGACAGCAGCGCCTGGGTGTAAGGGTGCAGCGGTTTGGTGTAGATGTCCTCCTTGGGGCCCATTTCCGCTGGCCGGCCCAGGTACATCACCAGCACCTGGTCGGCCACATGGCGCACTACCGCCAGGTTGTGGGAGATGAACACATAAGCGGTGTTGAACTCTTTCTGCAGGTCCATGAACAGGTTCAGCACCTGGGCCTGGATCGACACGTCGAGGGCCGAAGTCGGCTCGTCGGCTACCAGCACTTTCGGTTGCAGCATCATCGCCCGGGCCAGGGCGATACGCTGGCGCTGACCACCGGAGAACATGTGCGGGTAGCGCTGGTAGTGCTCGGGGCGCAGGCCGACCTGCTGCATCATCGCCTGGACCTTTTCGCGGCGCTCGGCCTTGGACAGCTTGGTGTTGATCAGCAGCGGTTCGCCCAGCTGGTCGCCGATCTTCTGCCGCGGGTTGAGCGAGGCGTAAGGGCTCTGGAACACCATCTGCACGTCCTTGCGCAGTTGCTTGCGCTCGGCCTTGTTGGCCCCGGCGACTTCCTGGCCGGCAATCTTCAGCGAGCCGGACGACGGCTCCTCGATCAGGGTCAGGGCCCGGGCCAGGGTCGACTTGCCACAGCCGGACTCGCCAACCACGGCCAGGGTCTTGCCCGCTTCCAGTTCAAAGGACACACCGTTGAGTGCACGTACCAGGGCATGGCCCTTGAACAGGCCACGGGAAACTTCATAGTGACGGGTCAGTTCACGGGCGGTAAGGACGACGGTCATTACGCCACCTCCTGGTTCAGCGGATAGAAACAACGCACCAGGCTATGGGCCTGGGGATCGAGGGTCGGCCGTTGCCGACGGCAGCTGTCCTGCACATAGGGGCAGCGCGGCGACAGCAGGCAACCCTCGGGGCGGTCATAGCGACCGGGGACGATACCTGGCAGGGTCGCCAGGCGCTCGGCGCCTTCACTGTGCTCGGGAATCGCCGCCAGCAGCGCTTCGCTGTAGGGGTGCGCAGGCACGTCGAACAATTCCGGCACCTGGCCGACTTCCACGGCCTGCCCTGCGTACATCACGCACACGCGCTTGGCGGTTTCGGCAACCACGGCGAGGTCGTGGGTGATCAGGATCAGCGCCATGTTCTGCTCTTTTTGCAGGTTGAGCAGCAACTCCATGATCTGCGCCTGAATGGTCACATCGAGGGCGGTGGTCGGTTCGTCGGCGATCAGCAGTTTGGGTTCGCCGGCAATCGCCATGGCGATCGCCACCCGCTGGCTCATGCCACCGGAAAGCTGGTGCGGGTAGGCGTCCAGGCGGCTTTCGGCGCCGGGAATTTCCACCTTCTTGAGCAATTCCAGGGCACGCTGGCGGGCGGCCTTGCCACGCAGGCCGAGGTGCTGGCGCAGCACTTCTTCGATCTGGAAGCCCACGGTGTAGCTGGGGTTGAGGGCGGTCATCGGGTCCTGGAAGACCATCGCCATATCCTTGCCCACCACCTTGCGCCGTTGCCGGCCGCTGAGCTTGAGCATATTGGTGCCGTCGAAGGTCAGGGCATCGGCGGTGATCCGCCCCGGCGCGTCGATCAGGCCCATCAGTGCCATCATGGTTACCGATTTGCCCGAACCCGATTCGCCGACGATGGCCAGCACTTCACCTTCATTGACCGTGAGGTCCAGGCCGTCGACCACCGGTACCGCGTTGGCGTCGCCAAAGCGCACATTCAGATTTTTTATTTGCAGAAGTGACATGGCGATCTCCTCAGGCGGCATTCTTGAGTTTCGGGTCCAGCGCATCGCGCAGTCCGTCACCCATCAGGTTGATTGCCAGCACGCTGAGCAAAATGGTCAGGCCAGGCAGGCTCACGACCCACCAGGCGCGTTCGATGTAGTCGCGGGCCGAAGCCAGCATGGTGCCCCACTCGGGGGTTGGCGGCTGCACACCAAGGCCGAGGAAGCCCAGGGCGGCAGCGTCGAGGATCGCCGAAGAGAAGCTCAGGGTGGCCTGGACGATCAGCGGCGCCATGCAGTTGGGCAGCACGGTGACGAACATCAGCCGTGGCAGGCCGGCACCGGCCAGGCGTGCGGCGGTGACGTAGTCGCGGTTCAGCTCGCCCATTACTGCCGCGCGGGTCAGGCGCACATAGGACGGCAACGAGACGATGGCGATGGCGATCACGGTGTTGATCAGGCCAGGGCCGAGGATGGCGACAATCGCCACGGCCAGCAGCAGCGAGGGCAGGGCCAGCATCACGTCCATCAGGCGCATGATCGACGGGCCGAGGATGCGCGGGAAGAATCCGGCCAGCAGGCCAAGGAAGATCCCCGGGATCAGCGAGATCACCACCGACGACAGGCCGATCAGCAGCGACAGGCGCGAGCCCTGGATCAACCGCGAGAGCAGGTCCCGGCCGAGCTCATCGGTGCCGAGGATGAACTGCCAGTTGCCACCTTCGAGCCATACCGGCGGGGTCAGCAGGAAATCACGGTACTGTTCGCTGGGATTGTGCGGCGCCACCCAGGGGGCGAACAGCGCGCAGAACACGATCAGGCTCATGAACATCAGACCGGCGACCGCGCCCTTGTTGCGTGAAAAGGCCTGCCAGAACTCCTTGTACGGCGAAGGGTAGAGCAGGCTCTGGTCGACAGCGGTGGCCGGGGTGGTGACAGATTTCGGAAGTGGGGTAGTCATGACGGGGCCCTCAGCGCTGATGACGGATGCGTGGGTTGGCCAGGCCGTAGAGGATGTCCACGACGAAGTTGACCAGGATCACCAGGCAGGCAATCAACAGGATGCCGTTCTGTACCACGGGGTAGTCACGGGCGCCGATGGCTTCGATCAGCCACTTGCCGATGCCCGGCCAGGAAAAGATGGTTTCGGTCAGTACCGCACCGGCAAGCAGGGTGCCGACCTGCAGGCCGAATACTGTCAGCACCGGGATCAACGCGTTGCGCAGGCCGTGCACGAACACCACGCGGGCCGGAGACAGGCCCTTGGCCCGGGCCGTGCGGATGTAGTCTTCACGCAGCACTTCGAGCATGGAGGAACGGGTCATCCGTGCGATTACCGCCAGCGGAATGGTGCCGAGCACGATGGCCGGCAGGATCAGGTGCATCAGCGCATCCTTGAAGGCGCCTTCTTCGTCGCTGAGCAGGGTATCGATGAGCATGAAGCCGGTTTTCGGCTCGATGTCGTAGAGCAGGTCGATGCGTCCGGAAACCGGGGTCCAGCCCAGGCTCACGGAGAAGAACATGATCAGGATCAGGCCCCACCAGAAGATCGGCATCGAATAGCCGGCAAGTGAGATCCCCATGACCCCGTGGTCGAACAGCGAACCCCGCTTGAGCGCGGCAATCACCCCGGCCAGCAGGCCGATCACGCCAGCGAAAAACAGTGCCGCCATGGCCAGTTCGAGGGTTGCCGGGAACAGCGCGAGGAATTCGGTCCAGACGCTTTCGCGGGTGCGCAGCGATTCGCCAAGGTCACCCTGGGCGAGCTTGCTGACGTAGTCCAGGTACTGTTCGGGCAGCGGCTTGTTCAGGCCAAGGCGCTCCATGGCCTGGGCGTGCATTTCCGGGTCGACCCGGCGCTCGCCCATCATGACCTCCACCGGGTCGCCGGGTATCAGCCGTATGAGCGCAAACGTCAGCAAGGTGATGCCGAAGAAGGTCGGGATCAGCAATCCCAGTCGCCGGGCAATAAAACTAAACATCTTCTGGAGTACCTCATCAGCCGGTCAGGCATGCCCACCGGCACCCGGGTGGGGCGCCGGCGGTCGTTCTTGTTCTACTTCACCTGGGTAGTGGCGAAGTTGTTATTGGTGAGGGGATTGATGTGGTACCCCTCAACGTTGTCGCGCATGGCGGTAAACATCTGCGGGTGCGCCATGCTGATCCACGGTTGATCTTCATCGTACACCGCCAGAGCCTTTACATAGAGCGCTGCACGCTCATCGTTGTCGGTGACTTCGCGGGCCTTGGTGATCAACTGCTGGAAAGTTTGATTGCACCAGCGGGCATAGTTCTCGCCACTTCTCACCGCGTCGCAGCTAAGCAGTGGGCTGAGGAAGTTGTCCGGGTCGCCGTTGTCGCTGGCCCAGCCGGTGGAAACCATATCGGCTTCGCCTTTTTTGGCGCGGCGCAGCATCTCCGCCCACTCCATCACGCGGATGTCGACCGTCAGGCCGATCTTGGCCAGGTCTGCCTGGAGCATTTCGGCGCTCAGTCGCGGGTTGGGGTTGGTCGGGCCGCCGCCGTTGCGGGTGAACAAGGTCAGCACCGTGCCCTCGGGCACACCGGCTTCCTTGAGCAGGGCACGAGCCTTGTCGAGGTCGCGGGGCGGGTTCTTGTTGTCGGTGTTGTAGCCGATCATGGTCGGTGGGTAAGGGTTGACCGCGACCAGCGCGTTGCCTTTGCCGAACAGCTGGTCGACGTGGGTCTGGCGGTCGAAGGCGATATTGATGGCTTTGCGCACGCGCACATCGCTCAGGTACTTGTGTTCAGTGTTGAGCGAGATGTAGCCGGTGGTCAGTGCTTCCATCTCGGCCACTTTCAATTTGGGGTCGGCCTTGATGCTGGGGATGTCGTCGGGCTTGGGATACAGCGCCACCTGGCACTCGTTGGCCTTGAGCTTCTGCAGGCGCACGTTGTTGTCATTGGCGATGGCGAAAATCAGCGCATCGGCTGGAGGCTTGCCGCGAAAGTACTCCGGGTTGGCCTTGTAGCGAACCTGCGCGTCCTTGTTGTAGCGCTGGAAGATGAACGGGCCGGTGCCGATTGGTTTGCTGTTGAGGTCGGTGGTCTTGTCGGCCTTGAGTAGCTGGTCGCCATATTCGGCAGAGTAGATCGAGGTGAAGGCCATGGCCAGGTCACGCAGGAAGGGCGCTTCGGGGCGGGTCAGGGTGAAGACCACGGTGTGCTCGTCGGTCTTCTCGACGCTTTTGAGCAGGTCCTTGAAACCCATGCTTTCGAAATAGGGGAAGCCGATGCTGGTCTTGTTGTGCCACGGGTGATTCGGGTCCAGCTGTCGTCGGAAACTCCACAACACGTCGTCGGCATTCATGTCGCGCGTGGGTTTGAAGTAATCGGTGGTGTGGAACGTGACCCCTTCGCGCAGGTGGAACGTGTAGGTCAGGCCGTCGTCACTGATGTCCCAGCGTTCGGCCAGGGCCGGCTGGATATCGGTGGTGCCTGGCTTGAAGTCGACCAAGCGGTTGAAGATGGCCTCGGCCGAGGCATCGGCGGTCACGGCAGTGGTGTACTGGACGATATCGAAGCCTTCCGGGCTGGCCTCGGTACACACCACCAGCGGCTTGGCCGAGAGGCCCGCCGCAGTACTCAACAGGACGGCTGCCAGGGCAGCCTGTAGTGGTAACAGTTTCATGAAACCTCCTGCAATCGATTAACCAGAGTAGCCGTCCCGGTCGATTCGGCGAACCGACCGGGCCAGGGCGTTCTAGAGGAAATTGAATGGAATGGTGGTGACAATCCGCAGCTCGTCCAGGCTGCCGTCGGCCTGGGCCTTGCTGGCCCGGTGGGCGGTGTAGGTCGCGCGGATGGTGGTGTCCTTGAGCGTGCCGCTCTGCACCGCGTAGGTGGTGCCGATGCCCCACTCGTAGTGGTTCTCGTCGTCCAGGCCACGGACGTCGTAGCCGGTGCTCTTGTAGTGGGTACCGTCGATGCCCCAGCCGCGGGCGTTGTACAGGTTGAACTTGAGGCCGGGTACGCCGTACTGGGCCATGTTCAACACGTAGGCGATCTGCATCGATTTCTCGTTCGGGCCGTTGAAGTCCGAGAGCAGGGAGTTGGCCAGGAAGATCGCGTTGGTGTCGTGCAGGTAGTCGAAGTATTCGTTGCCGTTGACCTGCTGGTAGGAGAAGGTCAGGTTGTGGGCCTGGTGGGTCAGGCCGAACGACAGACTGTAGGTGTCGTTATCAATGTCGCCGAGCTTGCTTTTGCCTTCGTCCTTGGTCTTGTAGTAGTTCAGGCCAGTGGTCAGGCTCAGCACCGCGCTGTCGCCCAGCTCATGGCTGGCGCCGAAGTAGTACTGGTTCCACAGGTCTTCGACGTTGGACACGTAGAAGCTGGTTTTCAGGCTCTTCAGTGGCTGGTAGCTGACGCCGGCGATGTTGACGTGATCGGCTTCAAAGGCGCGATCACCATACTCGGCAACGAATTTGCTGGTGCCTTGTTCGGTCCGGGTCGAGAGCCGGTCGAAGGTGCCGATATCGAAGGACAGGTTGTCGAATTCTTCGCTGCGGATGCTCACACCCTCGAAACTCGACGGCAAGGCGCGGTTGCCGATATAGGCAAGCACCGGGGTGTCCATCGATTGGCGGCCGGCGGTCAGGGTGGTGTTGGAGACCCGCGCCTTGACGTTGGCCAGGCCCATCTTGCTCCACTGGCCGATTACGTCGCCATCGCTGTGGGTCAGGGTCCGGTTGTTCGGCCCGGCGACTGCGGCACGGCCCCGCTCCAGGGCGATGGCGTTGTAGGCGGCGACTTCGGTGCTGAAGCCGACGGTACCTTCGGTAAAGCCCGAGGTGTAGTTGAGGATGGTGCCCTGTACCCAGTTGTCACGGCTGTGGGTGTCGTGTTGGGTGCCGTCGCTTTTGTAGTACTTCCACATTGGCGCGCGGGTGGCGCGTTCGCGGGCGTACCAGTTGCGGGTCGAGCCGGACAGGCTCTGGCCTTCGATGAAGCCCTTGGCTTCGCTCTGGGCGCTGGTGGATTTGACGCTGACCGGAACGAAGTCCTGGCTGGCGGGCTCGGCTTGGGCCATGGCTGACAGACCACTGAGGGACATTGCCAGTACTGCGGTTTTGGTTCGTCTCAAGGTAAAGCTCCCTTTTCTTTTCTTTTCTTTTTTTAGTTACCGCCTGGCTTTGTGAGCTGGGCGTCTTGCCGGTTGGTACAAGGGTTGCAATCGTTTGCTGTAAGGCGATCGGGCATATTCAGGCTGATATCGGGCGCGAGGGTGGAGTGCACCCCCGTGGCCGATGCAGTGGTTTATTCGGTACTGACGCCTGAGAAGTTGTTGCGCCCGAAGGGGCTTACCTTGAAATCCACGACCTTGGCACTGAGCGGCTGGTTGACCGTCGAGTGGGCGATCGGGGTGATGGGCAATTGTTGCTTGAGGCGCTGTTGCGCCTGTTGGTAAAGCGCGGTGCGTTGCTCGCGGTCGGTGATGGTCTTGGCTTTCTTGACCAGGGCGTCGTACTGCGGGTCGCACCACATGGAGTAGTTGTTGCTGCCAATCGCGTCGCAGCTGTACAGGGTGCCGAGCCAGTTGTCCGGGTCACCGTTGTCGCCGGTCCAGCCGATCAGCGAGATGTCGTGTTCACCGTCCTTGGTGCGCTTGAGATATTCGCCCCATTCGTAGCTGACGATCTTCACGTTCAGACCGACCTTGCCCCAGTCGGCCTGGAGCATTTCGGCCATCAGCTTGGCATTGGGGTTGTACGGGCGTTGCACAGGCATGGCCCAGAGGGTGATTTCAGTGCCTTCCTTGACCCCGGCGGCCTTGAGCAATTCGCGGGCCTTGTCCGGGTTGTAATCGGCATCCTTGATGCTGTCGTCGTAGGACCACTGGGTCGGCGGCATGCTGCCCACCGCCAGCTGCCCAGCCTCCTGGTACACCGCTTTGACGATGGCCGATTTGTTGATCGCCATGTCCATGGCCTGGCGCACCTCGAGCTGGTCGAAGGGTTTGTGCCGCACGTTGTAGGCGATGTAGCCGAGGTTGAAACCGGGCTTCTCGATGACCTGCAGCTTCGGGTCGCTCTTCAGGGCGTTGAGATCGGCGGGGCGCGGGTGCAGGGTGACCTGGCATTCGTTCTTGCGTAGCTTCTGGATGCGCACCGACGGGTCGGTGTTGATCGAGAAGATCAACTGGTCGATCTTCACCTGGCTCGGGTCCCAGTAGTCCTTGTTGCCGCGGTAGCGGATCTGCGAGTCCTTCTGGTAACGCTGGAACACGAACGGACCGGTGCCGATCGGCTTCTGGTTGATGTCGCTGGGGCGCCCCGACGTCATCAGCTGCTCGGCATATTCGGCCGAGAGCACAGAGGCAAAGTTCATCGCCAGGTTTTGCACAAAAGCGGCATCGACGCTGTTGAGGGTAAAGACCACGGTCATCGGGTCGGTCGTCTCGATCCGCGCGATGTTCTTGTCCAGGCTCATGCTGACGAAGTAGGGAAACTCGGTGGGGTAGGCCTTGCGGAACGGGTGGTTGCGGTCGAGCATCCGGTTGAAGGTGAACAGCACGTCGTCGGCGTTGAAGTCGCGGCTCGGGGTGAAATCCTTGTTGCTGTGGAACTTGACCCCTTCGCGCAGGTGGAAGGTGTAGGTCAGGCCATCGTCGGAAACCTCCCAGCTTTTCGCCAGGGCCGGCTTGACGGCCGTCGCACCGCGTTCGAATTCCACCAGGCGGTTATAGATCGGTTCGGCGGCGTCATTGTCGGTGGCGCTGGTGTACTGGGCGGTGTCAAATCCGCCCGGGCTGCCTTCGGAGCAGAACACCAGGTTTTTGGCCAGGCTTGCCGGGGCCTGGGCGAGCAGGCCGAAGCCCAGCAGTGCCGCATAAATCGGGGTGTGGCGCATGACAGTCCCTTCTCTCTTGTTGTTTTTCACGTGGTCCATGGCGCACAGCTGTACGAATCGCGCCGACTACGCTGCACCCTTGACGGTAGGTCCATCAGGGCGTTGCAGATAGGTGCGATTACGCAGAGGTGTGTAGGAGGTATCCGATAGGGCGGGCGACGGTTCCGTGTCGATGCGCTAGCGGTTGACCTGCCAGGCCATCAGGGTACGGCCCCGGGTGCCGTGTGGCGTCGCGGGGCCGATCCGGTTGGCTGCTACTTGGTCACGCTGACCCCATAGAAGGAGTTCAAGCCAAACGGGCTGATCTTGAAGTCCTGTACGGTTGAACGCATAGGTTGATACACCGTCGAGTGAGCGATGGGTGTCATCGGAACCTGTTCTTTGAGGATGTGTTGCGCTTGCTTGTACAGTTCGGTGCGCTTGGCCTGGTCGGAGGTGGCCTTGGCTTGCTTGACCAGGTCGTCGTACGGCTTGTAGCACCATTTGGAGAAGTTGTTGCCTTCCAGGGCATCACAACCGAACAGGGTGCCCAGCCAGTTGTCCGGGTCACCGTTGTCGCCGCTCCAGCCAATCAGCATGGCGCCGTTTTCGCCGCCTTTGGAGCGCTTGATGTACTCACCCCACTCGTAGCTGATGATCTTGGCCTTGATGCCGACCTTGGCCCAGTCCGATTGCAGCATCTCGGCCATCAGCTTGGCGTTGGGGTTGTACGGGCGTTGCACCGGCATGGCCCAGAGGTTGATCTCGGTGCCTTCCTTGATGCCGGCTTCCTTTAGCAGTTGCTTGGCCTTCTCCGGATCGTACTTGGCATCCTTGATGGTGGTGTCGTAGGACCACTGGGTCGGCGGCATGGCGTTGACTGCCATCTGGCCGGCGCCCTGGTACACCGAGTCAATGATCTGCTGCTTGTTCACCGCCATGTCCAGCGCTTCACGGACCTTGAGCTGGGCCATCGGGTTAGGCTCGTTGCTGCCCTTGATCTTGTCCATCACGTTGTAGGCGATGTAGCCGAGGTTGAAGCCGGCCTGGTCAGGCATCTTCAGGTTCGGGTCGTTCTTCAGCGGTTCGATGTCGGCCGGGCGCGGGAACAGGGTGACCTGGCACTCGTTCTTCTTGAGTTTCTGCATGCGCACCGAGGCATCGGTGGTAATGGCGAAGATCAGGTTGTCGATCTTCACATCGTCAGGCTTCCAGTAATCCTTGTTGCCCTTGAAGCGGATCTGCGCGTCTTTCTGGTATTTGCTGAACACGAACGGGCCGGTGCCGATCGGCTTCTGGTTGATGTCGGCGGGCTTGCCCTGCTTGAGCAACTGGTCGGCGTATTCGGCGGACTGGATCGAGGCGAAGCTCATGGCCAGGTTCTGGATGAACGCGGCATCGACGCCATTGAGGGTGAACTTGACCGTGTGGTCGTCGAGCTTTTCGACCTTGGCGATGTTCTTGTCCATGCCCATGTCGGTGAAGTACGGGAACTCGGTGGGATACGCCTTGCGGAACGGCATGTCCTTGTCGAGCATCCGATTGAAGGTGAACAGCACGTCGTCGGCGTTGAACGCGCGGGTCGGCTTGAAGAACTCGGTGGTGTGGAACTTGACACCTTCGCGCAGGTGGAAGGTATAGGTCAGGCCATCCTCGGAAATGTCCCAGCTGGTCGCCAGGCCCGGGATGACCGCGGTGCCGCCACGCTCGAACTGGCTCAGGCGGTTGAAGACGGTCTCGGCTGAAGCATCGAAGTCGGTTCCGGTGGTGTACTGGCCCGGGTCGAAGCCCGCGGGGCTGCCTTCGGAGCAAAACACCAGGTTAGTCGCCGCAAGGGCGGAGGGTGCGCTGGCAAGCAAGCCTGCGCCGACCAGAAACGGAATGACCGCGTGTTTGAGCATGGTGGCCTCATTGTTGTCATTTTTGATTTGAGGGGGCCTTGTGAGCCGACCTGCGGATACTTATGCAGGCCCCATACCCAATGCAACACTCAAAGGGATGTGTGACAGAAAACAGTGGGACGAACGTACAGGAATGTCGCATCCGTATAATTTTTTACGGAGTTGATCGTTTGCGAGGGGGTGTTTCAGTGTGTTTCGAAGACGATATCTCTATATCGAGTCAGTCTTTGCACTAAATTGGGGCGCGAGGTGCTACAAGTAACAGCGTTCGCGGCAGCCGAAGCTGCCGCGAAACAGCGGAAAAGTAACGTCGATCAGGGCATCTGGACTTCGATGGTGCCGTCGGCGCTGAGGGTCACCTGGCTGGTGCCCGCTTCGATTTCCGGAACGGCAGCAGCGTCTTCGGCCATGCCGGCTTTCATCATCATTGGCGCGCTGCGGGCATAAGGATGCGGGTAGCCGCTGCTGTTGAGGTTGAGGTTGACCACTTTGTAGCCTTTGCCGCCCAGGGCTTCGGTAGCCAGTTGGGCGCGGGCCTTGAAGGCGTTGACGGCATCCTTGAGCAGGTCGTCCTCGCTGGTCTTGCGTGTGGCCGGGGCGATGGAGAAGTCCATGCCGCCCATTTTCAGGTCCTGCAGCAGGGTACCGGTAAGTCGCGACAGGGCCGGGAAGTCGGCGCTTTCCAGGCGCAGTTCGGCGCGCTCACGCCAGCCGGTGATCTTCTGGCCCTTGTTGTCGTAGATCGGATAGCTGTTGCGGCTGCCCTGGCTGATCTTCACGTCCTTGACTTCGCGGGCCTGTTTCACCGCCTTGTTCATGGTCTCGGTGATTTGCGTGGCCAGCTTGCCCGGGTCGGTATTCTGCGCTTCGCTGTACAGGGTCACGACCATCAGGTCGCGGGCCACTTCCTTGCTGACTTCGGCGCGCAGCGAAATCTGGTTGTAGCGGGGCGCTTCTTCAGCCAGTGCCGGAAGGCTGGCTAGCAAGCTGGTGGCCATGACCAGGGCGGCGCTGCTGCGGGTGATAGACATGTATGACTCCTTGAAATTGAGGCGCGGGCACGGACATAACCTTTGCACGCTGGCCCATAAGACTGGCAACAGTGTAGTGAGGTTCAAAATGGCCATCATTGTTATGTAAAAAAGTGTGGCGCTTTGCCGCATCACTGCAGACCAGGCCACAGCTTCGGTATACTCGCGACGATTCGCCTGGAGCACTCATCAGGAGAGCTCATGCTCGCCCCCGTACAAATGTTGTCTGCAACCCGTCAGAACCTCTGGCGCCTGACCTTCATCCGCATCCTGGTGCTTGCTGCCCAGGCCGGCTCGGTCGGTGTCGCCTACTGGACCGAACTACTGCCGCTGCCGTGGCTGTCGCTGGTCATCACCCTTGGCCTGTCGATGCTGCTGTGCGCGTTCACGGCCCTGCGCCTGCGCCTGACCTTGCCGGTCACCGAGCTGGAGTATGCCTTCCAGCTGGCCTGTGACCTGTTGATCCACAGTGCCTTGCTGTATTACTCGGGCGGTTCGACCAACCCCTTCGTGTCCTATTACCTGGTGCCGCTGGCCATCGCTGCGGTGACCTTGCCCTGGGTTTACTCGCTGATCCTCTCCGGTATCGCCCTGGCGGCCTACAGCCTGCTGCTGGTGCAGTTCTATCCGCTCGAAACCTTCCCCATGGCCCGGGAGAAGATGCAGGTCTACGGCATGTGGCTGAGTATCGCCCTGGCCGCCGCCGTGATTACCTTCTTCGCCGCGAAAATGGCCGAAGAGCTGCGTCGCCAGGAGCAACTGCGCGCTGAACGCCGCGAGGAGGGACTGCGTGACCAGCAACTGCTGGCCGTGGCCACCCAGGCCGCTGGCGCCGCCCATGAGCTGGGCACGCCGCTGGCGACCATGAGCGTGCTGATCAAGGAAATGCGCCAGGACCACAGCGACCCGCTGCTGCAGGAAGACCTGGCGGTGCTGCAGGACCAGGTCAAGCTGTGCAAGGAGACCCTGCAGAACCTGGTGCGCGCCGCGGAAGCCAACCGGCGCCTGGCGGTCGAGAACCAGGAAGTGACCTTCTGGCTCGACGAGGCGCTCAACCGCTGGCACCTGATGCGCCCGGAGGCCAGCTACCGCTTCCAGCGCCTGGGCCAGGGCAGCGTGCCGCGCCTGGCGCCGCCGCCGGACCTGACCCAGGCCTTGCTGAACCTGTTGAACAACGCCGCCGATGCCTGCCCGGATGATCTGGAAGTACGCCTGGACTGGGACGCCCAGGACATGGTGATCAGCATCCGCGACCACGGCCCCGGCGTGCCGGCGGCCATTGCCGAATCGATTGGAAAACCCTTCTTTACCACCAAGGGCAAAGGCTTCGGCCTGGGCCTGTTCTTGAGCAAGGCCAGCGTGACCCGTGCTGGCGGCTCGGTAAAACTCTATAGTCATGAGGAAGGCGGTACGCTCACCGAGCTGCGCCTGCCGCGTGACGCGCGAGGAGATGTGTGATGAGTGATGAAATCCAGGTTGAAGGCGAAGAGCTGCCGCACCTGCTGCTGGTTGACGACGACGCCACCTTTACCCGGGTGATGGCCCGGGCCATGAGTCGCCGCGGCTTTCGCGTGAGCACCGCAGGTTCTGCCGAGGAGGGCCTGAAAATCGCCCAGGACGACGTGCCGGACTACGCCACGCTGGACTTGAAGATGGACGGCGATTCCGGCTTGGTACTGCTGCCCAAGCTGCTGGAGCTGGACCCGGAAATGCGCGTGGTGATCCTCACCGGTTACTCGAGCATCGCCACTGCGGTCGAGGCGATCAAGCGCGGCGCCTGCAACTACCTGTGCAAGCCGGCCGATGCCGACGATGTGCTGGCCGCGTTGCTCTCCGAACACGCCGACCTCGACAGCCTGGTGCCGGAAAACCCGATGTCGGTGGACCGCCTGCAGTGGGAGCACATCCAGCGCGTGCTGACCGAGCATGAAGGCAATATCTCCGCCACGGCCCGGGCCCTGGGCATGCACCGGCGGACCTTGCAGCGCAAACTGCAGAAGCGCCCGGTGCGGCGCTGATAGCTTCAAATCTGTTCTGGCCCCATCGCTGGCAAGGCCAGCTCCCACAGGACTTGTGCATGGCACTGACCTTTGTGGGAGCCGGTCTTGCCGGCGATGGGGTGCGAAGCAGCCCTTAGCGATTCAGGATCGTTCGATCCACCCGCACTGCCAACTGCCCGGCCCCGGGCGCGGCATCAAACACCACCTTGCCCGTTGCAGCCAGCTTGGCGCGGCTGATCACCACGCCATCGCGCAACAGTTCCAGGGGTACATCCTTGAGCGACTGGCCCGACGCCAGTTCAATGTTCAGGGTAATGCTCATAAGTGATTTCCTTATCACTGGTGTTGATCGATATAGGTCGTGGTGCCCGCATCCAGCGAGGCGATCAGTTCCGGCGAGCCGCCGCGGAACTGGCGGAACAGGTTGCGCGAAACAGACTTGCCGGAGGTGTCCACCGGCACCGTCAGGGTCGGCTGGAAGCGCTCAGTCAATTCGGCATAGTCGCTCCACGGGCCGATGTACGATTCGTTCAGGCCGTTGACCACACTCACTGCGTAACGCACGGCATGACCAGGCAGCCAGTTTGGCTGGCTCGGCACCTGGGTCTGCCAGCCGTCGGCGCGAACGCTCGGGGCACCGGCAGGGGCTTCGAGGTGGCCGGTGGGTTTGTTCGGGGTGTAGTCCTTGAGCAGCAGGTAAGTACTCCAGCCCCACCAGTTGTCGATCTGCGCCGGGTCATTGAGGTTGTTGACGTCGGCGCGGCGCATCAGTTTGCCGTTGCGCAGGGCAAACAGCGGCGCGAAGTTGCCCGGCACTTGCCCTTCTACTGCGGCCTGCAGGTCGGCGGCGATGCGCAGCGCACCGTAGGCTGTCGGCGCAGGTAGATTGCCCGTGTCGAAAGCCTGGAAAATTTCATCGACAGACTTCTGCACGGCCAGGCCCACCTGCTTGCGGTTGGTCACGTCGATGCTGTCGAAATAGCGCTTGTCGCCATAACCACGCCAGGTATCGCCCTGGGCATTGCGCAGCACCAGGCCGTACTTGCTGTCTTCATCGTGCATGAAACGCGAGATCAGCGAGCCGAGGTCGGCCGGGGTGACGTTGTCCTTGATCGCCTTGCGCGGTACACGCACATGGCCGGCGGAGAACAGGTCGGTGAGGAAGTGATCAGCGAAGGCGTTCATCGCGTAGGCCAGTTCCAGTTGCCCGTCATCGCCACTGGCCCGTGCTTTCACGGCCTGGCGCAGGGCCGCGGTGTGCCCGGCGATGTAGGCCAGCAGCGCCCATTCACCAAAGTGGTCCCAGTTGCTGGCGGCAAGCTTGAGGTAGCGGCCCAGGGGGAACATCGGCGAGACGAAGCTGCCACCGCCGGTGATCTTGTTCCATTCTTCCGAGAGGGTATCGCCCAACTGATCGTAGGCTTCGTGGGGCTGGCGACCGTCTTTGATCGCCTGGTTGGCAGCGGCGATTTCTTGCTGCATGACCGCGAGGATCTTGCCGGCTTCTTCCCGGGAGGCGGGAAGCACGGCCAGCGAATCAAAGGCGGCAGCAAAACGCTGGACGCGTTCTTCAGCATTGGCGCCATCGGCAATCGGCCGCTCGGGAATGCCATAGAAGTCGCCGCCCAGAGCGACGATCTGGCCGTAACTGAGGGTCAGGCCATTGGCCAGGTGCAGGGCGACTTTCCAGGCTGGAATCGGCGCGCTGTCCTGGCTGAAGCGCAGCAGGGCGTTGTCGCCGATGGCGGTGTGTTCGCCGCCTTCAAAACGCAGCACCGGCTTGCCGCTGGCTGGCGGTTTGGCCGGCAGGCCGAGGCGGTGGTACTTGATGGTGTGGTGGCCGTCGATGACCAATACGACGCGGGTGTCGGGGCCGGGAATCTTGATGCCGTCGACACTGAACAGGGCATCGAGGTCGGCGACCACGGTGGTGGCGAGCGCCTTCTGGGCGTGCAGTCCGGTTTGCATACCTGACATATTCAACTCCTTTGAGATGTCATGGATTTCGATAAATAACTGTATGTATGTACAGTTGTATTGATCATATCCAAACCATTTCCTACGTCAACAATTCTTTTTTCTTACGTCAGAATGCGAGGCATCAACGGATGGCTGACGTATCATTAGCCCCCTAACGACAGCCATCGGGACCACCCTGCATGCTCGCCCTTTTTATCCAGACGCTGAACATCACGGCGCCGGTGTTCGCCATGCTGTTCATGGGCGTGCTGCTCAAGCGCATCAAGGCCATCAACGACGGCTTCATCCACACCGCGTCGTCGCTGGTGTTCAACGTGTGCATGCCGGCGCTGCTGTTTCTGGGGATTTATCACGCCGACCTGACCGCAGCGGTCAAACCCGGGCTGCTGGTGTTTTTCGTGGCAGCCACTCTGGGCAGTTTTGCCCTGGCCTGGGGGGTGGCCCTGTGGCGCTGCCCGCGCGAGGATCGCGGGATTTACACTCAGGGCGGTTTCCGCGGCAATAACGGGGTCATCGGCCTGGCGCTGGCAGCGAGCATGTACGGCGATTACGGTATCTCGCTGGGGGCGATCCTCGCCGGCCTGGTGATCCTGCTGTACAACTCGCTGTCGTCGGTGGTGCTGGCGGTGTACAGCCCGAGCATGAAGTCCGACCCCTGGAGCATCTTCAAGAGTATCCTGCGCAACCCGCTGATCATCAGCGTGCTGTTGGCCACGCCCATGGCCTACGGGCAAGTGCCGCTGCCGAACTGGCTGCTGACCTCCGGCGATTACCTGGCGCAGATGACCCTGCCGCTGGCATTGATCTGCATCGGCGGTACCCTGTCGCTGGTTTCGCTGCGTGAGAGTGGCGGCCTGGCGGTCAGCGCCAGCCTGGTGAAGATGATCTGGCTGCCGGTGATCGGCACCCTGGCGGCCTGGCTTTGCGGTTTTCGCGGGGCGGAGCTGGGCATCCTGTTCCTGTACATCGGTAGCCCGACCGCCGCCGCCAGTTATGTCATGGCCCGAGCGGCCAACGGTAACCATGAACTGGCCGCCTCGATCATCGTGATAACCACGCTGATGGCCGCCATAACCACGAATATCGGCATTTTCCTCTTGCAGTGGGGCGGCTGGATCTAGATTCTGTGCCGACAATAAAGCCAACACTGCCTTCCACCTTCAAGGACACTTCATGCAAGAACAGAACCCCCCAGAGCGATTACAGCGCGGGTTGAAAAATCGCCATATCCAGTTGATTGCCCTGGGTGGCGCCATCGGTACCGGCCTGTTTCTGGGCATTGCCCAGACCATTCAGATGGCCGGCCCGGCCGTGCTGCTGGGGTACGCGATTGCCGGCCTGATGGCGTTCTTCATCATGCGCCAGCTGGGCGAGATGGTGGTCGACGAGCCGGTTGCCGGCAGCTTCAGCCATTTTGCCCACCGCTACTGGAACGAGTTCGCCGGTTTCGTTTCCGGCTGGAACTACTGGGTGGTCTACGTCCTGGTCGGCATGGCCGAGCTGACGGCCGTGGGCATCTACGTGCAGTACTGGTGGCCGGACTTCCCGACCTGGGCGACGGCGGCGATCTTCTTCGTGGTGATCAACCTGATCAACCTCACCCAGGTGAAGGTCTATGGCGAGATGGAGTTCTGGTTCGCCCTGGTCAAGGTCATCGCCATCGTCAGCATGATCGGCTTTGGCGCCTGGCTGCTGGCCAGCGGTAATGGCGGGCCGGATGCCAGCGTGGCCAACCTCTGGCAGTACGGCGGCTTCTTCCCCAATGGCTTCACCGGTTTGCTGATGGCCATGGCGGTGATCATGTTCTCTTTCGGCGGCCTGGAGCTGGTTGGTATCACCGCCGCCGAAGCCGACGATCCGCGCCACAGCATACCGCGCGCCACCAACCAGGTGGTCTATCGCATCCTGATTTTCTACATCGGCGCCCTGGCCGTGCTGCTGTCGCTGTACCCGTGGCAGAAGGTGGTGCAGGGCGGCAGCCCGTTCGTGATGATCTTCCACAACCTGGACAGCAACCTGGTGGCGACCATCCTCAACGTGGTGGTATTGACCGCCGCGCTGTCGGTGTACAACAGTTGCGTGTACTGCAACAGCCGCATGCTGTTCGGCCTGGCCAGCCAGGGCGACGCGCCGCGTGCCCTGCTCAAGGTCAACCGCCGCGGCGTGCCGCTGACCGCACTGGCGGTTTCCGCCCTGGCCACCGGCCTGTGCGTGCTGATCAACTACTTGATGCCGGGCGAGGCCTTCGGCCTGCTGATGGCGCTGGCGGTATCGGCGCTGGTGATCAACTGGGCAAGCATCAGCATCACCCACCTGAAGTTCCGCCGCGCCAAGCAGGCGTCGGGCGAGTCGACCTTCTACCGGAGCTGGGGCCACCCGGTGACCAACTACCTGTGCCTGGCGTTCATCGGGCTGATTCTGGTGGTGATGTACCTGACCCCGCCGATCCGCATCTCGGTGATGCTGATCCCGGCCTGGATCGCCACCCTGGGCGTGGCTTTCTGGCTGAAGAAGAAGGGGCAGAAGGCCGCCGTCGTCAGCAACTGACGGCCTCGCCCTAAGTGATCGATCAGCCCTGCTGGTAGCTGTCGATCACTTCCTGGGCGGCGCGGAAGGCATCGACCGCCGCCGGCACGCCGGCGTATACCGCGCAGTGCAGCAGCGCCTCACGAACCTCCTCGACCGTACAACCGTTGTTCAAGGCGCCGCGCACGTGGCCCTTGAGCTCTTGCGGGCACTTGAGTGCGGTGAGGGCGGCGAGGGTGATCAGGCTGCGGGTTTTCAGCGGCAGGCCTTCGCGGCTCCAGACGCTGCCCCAGGCATGCTCATTGACGAAGTCCTGCAGCGGCTGGCTGAAGTCGGTGGCGTTGTTCAGTGCGCGATCGACGAAGGCATCGCCCATGACCTGGCGGCGAACCTGTTCGCCGGATTTGTTGTTGTCGCCCATGTTGTTTTCCTTAGTGTTGGCGGCGCCAGGCACGCAGGGTGGTGTACAGCAACAACGCCCCCAGTGCTGGCAATGCGTAGAACAGCATCAGTTTTTCAAGTCGGCTGGCCAGCGGCATGCCGGTGGTGAAGGCCACCACATGCAGGCCATAAGCCAGGTACAGGCAGAGGAACACCAGCCCCTCGGCACGCGTCACCCGGTAACCCGAGTAGAACACTGGCAATGCCAGCACCGCGACCCCGAGCATCACCGGCAGGTCGAAGGCCAGGGCATTGGGCGAGATCGACAGCGGCTCGGGGGCGACCAGCGCGGTCAGGCCGAGTACCGCCAGCAGGTTGAACAGATTGCTGCCGATGACGTTACCTACGGCGATCTCCCGCTCACCACGCAGGGCGGCGATCAGCGAGGTGGCCAGTTCCGGCAGGGAGGTGCAGACGGCCACCACGGTCAGGCCGATGACCCGTTCCGACAGCCCCAGGTCCTGCGCTACCTCCACTGCTGCCTCCAGCAGCAGATGGCCGGCCAGGCTGAGCAGGCCTAGCCCGGCCAGCATCAACAGCACGCTCCCTAGCCAGAATCGGCCACCACGCTGCGGGCGCGGGCCGGGGGCAGGGTAGGTGCGGGCATGGTGTCGGGACTGGTGCCAGAGTATCGCCAGGTAGCCGAACAGGCCGCACAACAGCAGGGCACCCTCCAGGCGCCCCAGCAGTTCGTTGAAGGCCAGCAGGTACACTGCCAGGCTGGCGACGATCATCAACGGGATGTCCAGGCGCACCAACTGGCGCGAGACCCGCAGCGGAATGATCAGCGCGGCCAGGCCCAGGGTTACCAGGATGTTGAAGATGTTGCTGCCGATCACGCTGCCGACGGCGACATCCGGCGCGCCGGTGTAGGCCGCCTGCAGGCTGACGGTCAGTTGCGGTGCGCTGCTGCCGAATGCCACCAGGCTCAGGCCGATGATCAGTGGTCGGACTTGCAGGCTGGCGGCCAGGCGCAGGGCGGCGCGTACCAGCAGTTCGGCGCCGGCGATCAGCAACAGCAGGCCGATGCTCAGTTGCAACAGGCTGAAAGTAGGTAAAGCGGCCAGGTCGAAAATGGTCGTGCTCCGGGGGCAGGTCAGTCGCTGAGACTTTGTACCCGTACGCGCGCGGTTCCGCTACGGATCATCCCGAGTTTTTCCGCGGCAGCGCGCGACAGGTCGATCAGCCGGCCACGGGTATGCGGGCCGCGGTCGTTGATGCGGACTACCACGCTGCGTTCGTTGTTGAGGTTGGTGACTTTGACCCGCGTGCCGAAGGGCAGGCTACGGTGGGCAGCGGTCATGCCGTGTTGGTTGAAGGCTTCGCCACTGGCGGTGCGTTTACCGTGGTGTCGGGAGCCGTAATAGGAGGCGGTGCCGGTCTTGTCGTAACCGCGGGAGTCGATATCGTGGCTGGCGCAGCCGGCCAGCAGGGTGAAGAGCGCGAGTGCGCTGAGGGGACGCCACATCAAATCAGTTGCTCCGAGGTGAAGTGATCACCTGTGGGAGCCGGCGTTGCCGGCGATGGGCTGCTCGGCAGCCCCAGAAACTGGCAAGGCTTCGCCTTGCATCGCCGGCAACGCCGGCTCCCACAGGGTAATGCGAACTACCCTTCGAGCTTGCTCTTGAGCAATTGGTTCACTTGCTGCGGGTTGGCCTTGCCCTTGGAGGCTTTCATGGCCTGCCCGACGAAGAAGCCGAACATCTTGCCGCGCTTGGCTTCGTCAGCGGCGCGGTACTGCTCGACCTGCTCGGCGTTGGCTGCCAACACTTCGTCCAGGACCTTCTCGATCGCACCGCTGTCGGTGACCTGTTTCAGGCCCTCGGCTTCGATGATCTGGTCGGCATCGCCGTCGCCGGCGGCCATCTTCTCGAACACTACCTTGGCAATCTTGCCGCTGATGGTGTTGTCGAGGATGCGCTTGAGCATGCCGCCCAGGTGCGCGGCGCTGACCGGCGACTGGTCGATTTCCACGCCCAGCTTGTTGAGCAGGCTGCCCAGCTCGACCATGACCCAGTTGGCGGCAAGCTTGGCATCGCCACACACGCCGACCACCTGTTCGAAGTAGTCAGCCTGCTCACGGCTGGTCGCCAGCACGTTGGCGTCGTAGGCCGAGAGGCCGAACTGGCTCTGGAAACGCTCGTGCTTTTGCGGTGGCAGCTCGGGCAGGGTGGCGCGGATGTCTTCGAGGAAGGCGTTCTCGATGACCACCGGCAACAGGTCCGGGTCGGGGAAGTAACGGTAGTCGTTGGCTTCCTCCTTGCTACGCATGGAGCGGGTCTCGTCCTTGTTCGGATCATACAGGCGGGTTTCCTGGATGACCCGGTCGCCATCTTCGATCAGCTCGATCTGACGCTGCACTTCGGTGTTGATCGCGCGCTCGATGAAACGGAACGAGTTGACGTTCTTGATCTCGCAGCGGGTACCGAACTCGGCCTGGCCTTTCGGGCGAACCGAAACGTTGCAGTCGCAACGCAACGAGCCTTCGGCCATGTTGCCGTCGCAGATGCCCAGGTAGCGCACCAGGGCATGGATGGCCTTGACGTAGGCAACAGCCTCTTTGGCGCTGCGCATGTCCGGCTCGGAGACGATCTCCAGCAGTGGCGTGCCGGCGCGGTTGAGGTCGATGCCGGTGGAGCCGCTGAAGTCTTCGTGCAGGCTTTTGCCGGCGTCTTCTTCAAGGTGCGCACGGGTAATGCCGACGCGCTTGACGGTGCCGTCTTCGAGGGCGATGTCCAGGTGGCCCTTGCCGACGATCGGCAGTTCCATCTGGCTGATCTGGTAGCCCTTGGGCAGGTCAGGGTAGAAGTAGTTCTTGCGCGCGAACACGTTGTGCTGGCCGATTTCGGCATCGATGGCCAGGCCGAACATGCAGGCCATGCGCACCGCTTCCTGGTTCAGCACCGGCAGTACGCCGGGCATGCCCAGGTCGATCAGGCTGGCCTGGGTGTTCGGCTCGGAGCCGAAGGTGGTGGAGCTGCCGGAGAAAATCTTCGACTGGGTGGCGAGCTGGGTATGAATCTCCAGCCCGATGACAACTTCCCATTGCATGTGGTGATCCCTCAGAAGCCGTTAGGTACGCGAGTGTGCCAATCAGTGACTTGCTGATAGCGGTGCGCGACGTTGAGCAGGCGGCCTTCGTGGAAATACGGCGCGAGCAACTGCACGCCAACCGGCAGACCATCGACGAAACCGGCCGGCATCGACAGGCCTGGCAGGCCGGCGAGGTTGGCGGTGATGGTGTAGACGTCTTCCAGGTACTCAGCGACCGGGTCGTTGTTCTTGGCGCCGATTTTCCAGGCCAGGTTTGGCGTGGTTGGGCCGAGAATGACGTCGACGTCGTTGAACGCAGCCATGAAGTCGTTCTTGATCAGGCGACGGATTTTCTGCGCCTGCAGGTAGTAGGCATCGTAGTAACCGGCCGACAGAGCGTAGGTACCGACCATGATCCGGCGCTGCACTTCGGCACCGAAGCCTTCGCCACGGGAGCGCTTGTACAGGTCGGTGAGGTCGACGGGGTTCTCGCAGCGGTAGCCGAAACGCACGCCGTCGAAACGCGACAGGTTGGACGAGGCTTCTGCCGGGGCGATCACGTAGTAGGCCGGAATCGCGTGCTGCATGTTCGGCAGGCTGATTTCCTTGACCACCGCGCCGAGCTTTTCCAGCTCTTTGACGCTGGCCTGGACCAGGTCGGCGATGCGCGGATCGAGGCCGGCACCGAAGTATTCCTTCGGCAGGCCGATGCGCAGGCCCTGGAGCGAGGCGTTGAGACTGGCGCTGTAGTCCGGCACCGGTTCATCGATGCTGGTGGAGTCCTTGGGGTCGAAGCCGGCCATGCCTTGCAGCATTAGCGCGCAGTCTTCGGCGGTACGGGCCAGCGGGCCACCCTGGTCGAGGCTCGACGCGTAGGCGATCATGCCCCAACGCGAAACACGACCGTAGGTCGGTTTCAGGCCGGTCAGGCTGGTGAGTGCCGCCGGCTGGCGGATCGAGCCGCCGGTGTCGGTGGCAGTGGCTGCCGGCAGCAGGCGCGCGGCAACCGCGGCAGCCGAACCACCGGAAGAACCACCGGGCACGTGCTCGAGGTTCCACGGGTTTTTCACCGCGCCGTAGTAGCTGCTCTCGTTGGCCGAACCCATGGCGAATTCGTCCATGTTGGTCTTGCCCAGGGTCACGGTGCCGGCTTCGGCCAGCTTGCTGACCACCGTCGCGTCGTACGGCGCCTTGAAGTTGTCGAGCATCTTCGAGCCGCAGCTGGTGCGGATGCCCTGGGTGCAGAACAGGTCCTTGTGGCCGATCGGCGCGCCGAGCAGGGCGCCGTTCTCGCCGGCGGCGCGGCGGGCGTCGGCGGCCAGGGCCTGGCTGATGGCCAGTTCTTCGGTGACGCTGATGAAGCTGTTGATTTGCGGGTCGAGCTGGTTGATCCGCGCCAGCAGGGCACGGGTCAGCTCTTCGGAAGAAAACTTCTTGTCGGCGAGTCCGCGGGCGATCTCGGCCAGGGTCAGTTGATGCATGGCAGGCTCTATTCCCTTACTCGATGACTTGCGGAACCAGGTACAGGCCGTCTTCCGTCGACGGGGCGATGGCCTGGTAGCTGTCGCGATGGTTACTTTCTGTTACCACATCGGCGCGCAGGCGCTGAGTGGCTTCCAGAGGGTGGGCCAGTGGCTCGATGCCAGTGGTGTCGACCGCTTGCATCTGGTCGATCAGTCCCAGAATACTGTTCAGGGCATCGGTAGTGCGTGGCAGATCGCCTTCATTCAGGCCCAGTCGGGCCAGATGAGCGATCTTTTCCACGTCGCAGCGTTCAAGCGCCATGGGGATCTCCTGGGAAAACAGAAACGGATTTGCTCCGCGATGAGGAACATGCTGGCAGTATTACGGTCATAAGGCCGCGATCATGTGCAGGCTTGCTCGGAAAAACCGCCAATTTAACATATTGGTGCCTTGCCCAAAATCCCCGCCGTTGTTAGAGTTTGCCGCACTTTTTTACCCACGCGTTGCCTAGGGTCACTTTCCCATGTTCAAGAAACTGCGTGGCATGTTTTCCAGCGATCTTTCCATCGACCTGGGCACTGCCAACACCCTTATTTACGTGCGTGAGCGCGGTATCGTCCTGAATGAGCCATCGGTTGTGGCCATTCGTACTCACGGCAACCAGAAAAGTGTCGTCGCTGTCGGTACCGAGGCCAAGCGCATGCTGGGCCGTACGCCTGGCAACATTGCTGCCATTCGTCCGATGAAAGACGGCGTGATCGCCGACTTCAGCGTTTGCGAAAAAATGCTGCAGTACTTCATCAACAAGGTTCACGAGAACAGCTTCCTGCAGCCAAGCCCGCGGGTTCTGATCTGCGTGCCGTGCAAATCGACCCAGGTCGAGCGCCGGGCCATTCGCGAGTCGGCGCTGGGCGCCGGTGCCCGCGAAGTGTTCCTGATCGAAGAGCCGATGGCGGCCGCCATTGGTGCCGGCCTGCCGGTTGAAGAAGCCCGCGGTTCGATGGTCGTCGATATCGGTGGTGGTACCACTGAAATCGCGCTGATCTCCCTGAACGGTGTGGTTTACGCCGAATCCGTACGGGTCGGTGGCGACCGTTTCGACGAAGCCATTGTCACCTACGTACGTCGCAACTACGGTAGCCTGATCGGTGAATCCACCGCTGAGCGCATCAAGCAGGAAATCGGTACTGCCTACCCGGGCGGCGAAGTCCGTGAAGTCGATGTCCGCGGCCGCAACCTGGCCGAGGGCGTGCCACGTGCCTTCACCCTGAATTCCAATGAAGTGCTTGAAGCCCTGCAGGAATCCCTGGCGACCATCGTCCAGGCGGTCAAGAGCGCCCTGGAGCAATCGCCGCCAGAGCTGGCTTCGGACATCGCCGAGCGTGGCCTGGTGCTGACCGGTGGTGGCGCCCTGCTGCGCGACCTCGACAAGCTGCTGGCCCAGGAAACCGGCCTGCCGGTAATCGTCGCCGAAGACCCGCTGACCTGCGTGGCTCGCGGTGGTGGCCGTGCCCTGGAAATGATGGACAAACACACCATGGACCTGCTCTCCAGCGAATAAGCCGGAGCCTGCAGTTCACGCCGCCCGGTTTACAGGTAGTGCCCACAGTGCTACCTGTATGTGCTGGGCTGACGTCCGTGTGGGCGTCGTTTTCCGTCAATCCGCAAGCAGGCCGGTGCGTTGCCGTATGAATGACCTCTTGAATCGTCGTCCACGAGGAGCGGCCCATTAAACCGCTTTTCGCCAAGGGCCCTTCGCTGGGCGTACACCTGCTCGTGCTGGTTGTGCTGTCGATCACCCTGATGGTGGTCGATGCACGCTTCACCCTGCTCAAGCCTCTGCGCAGCCAGATGGGCCTGGTGCTGATGCCGTCCTACCTGGTTACCGATCTGCCCCAGCGCTTGTGGCAGGGGGTTGCCAGCCAGTTTGGCAGCCGTACCGAACTCGCTGCCGAAAACGAGAAACTCAAGACCGAAGCCTTGCTGCTGCAAGGTCGCCTGCAGAAGCTGGCGGCCCTGACCGAGCAGAACGTGCGTCTGCGCGAGTTGCTCAACTCGTCGGCGCTGGTCAACGAGAAGGTCGAAGTCGCCGAATTGATCGGCGTCGATCCCAATCCTTTCACCCACCGGATCCTGATCAACAAGGGCGAGCGCGATGGCGTGGTCCTCGGTCAGCCGGTGCTCGACGCACGTGGCCTGATGGGCCAGGTGGTCGAACTGATGCCCTACACCGCGCGGGTATTGCTGCTCACCGACACCACCCACAGCATTCCGGTGCAGGTCAACCGCAACGGCTTGCGGGCGATTGCCAGCGGTACCGGCAACCCGGAGCGCCTTGAGCTGCGCCACGTTGCCGACACCGCCGACATCAAGGAAGGCGACCTGCTGGTCAGCTCGGGCCTCGGTCAGCGCTTCCCGGCTGGCTACCCGGTGGCCACGGTCAAGGAAGTGATCCACGACTCCGGCCAGCCGTTTGCCATCGTCCGGGCGATCCCGACGGCTGCGCTTAACCGCAGCCGCTACCTGCTGTTGGTGTTCACCGACAGCCGTTCGCCCGAGCAACGTGCCAGCGATGCCGCGATTGCCCAGGAACAGGCTGATCGTCAGGGCCTGCCTGCTTCGGCGGCGGGTACTGCGCCGGCCACGTCCCCGGCTGTGCCTGCTGCGGTCACACCGGCAGCGTCCGCTTCGACGCCAGCAGCACCAGCGCCTGCCGCACCCGCCACTCCGGCAACCAGTGCCCATCCGCCCGCCACGGCAGCCCCCGCAGCCCCTGCTGCAACGCCGGGCGCGCCAGTCATTTCCCGGGAGAGACACTGATGGTAAGCACCCGCAGCCGTAATGGCTGGGTCGTCTGGCTGACCTTTCTGATCGGTATGCTGCTCAGCGTATCGCCGATGCTGCCCTTCGCCGAAGTGTTCCGGCCGATGTGGCTGGCACTGCTGCTGGCCTTCTGGACCCTGGCCCTGCCGCACCGGGTGGGCATGACCACCGCATTCGTCCTGGGCCTGGCCGAGGACGTGCTGTATGGCACCTTGCTGGGGCAGAACGCCCTGGTGCTGACCCTGATCACCTTCCTGGTGCTGTCGTTGCAACAGCGTTTGCGGATGTTCCCCATGTGGCAGCAGAGCCTGGTGATCCTGGTGATCTTCGGCCTGGCCCAGTTGATCCAGCTGTGGCTCAGTGCCCTGACCGGCAACCGCCTGCCGACCCTGGCGCTGATCTGGTCGGCGGTCATCAGCGCCTTGCTCTGGCCGTGGATCAGCTATGGCCTGCGTGGTCTGCGCCGCCGCCTGAGCATCAACTGAGCACTCACATTCGACGCTGACAGGGAGACGTCAAGATGACCCTGCTGTACCTGGCCTCTGGCTCGCCACGCCGCCGTGAGTTGCTCACCCAGATCGGCATTCCCTTTACTTCGCTGAGTGCCGCGATCGACGAGACGCCGCTGCCCGCCGAATTGGCCGAGGCGTATGTCGAGCGTCTGGCGCGGGAAAAAGCCTGCGCCGGCCTGGCGTCGTTGCCCCAGGGTGACGACAGCCCGGTAGCGGTGCTGGGTGCCGATACCGCCGTGGTGCTCGAAGGTCGAATTCTCGGCAAGCCACAACACCGCGAAGATGCCCTGGCGATGCTGGCAGCCCTTTCCGGGCGCGAGCATCAGGTGCTGACCGCCGTCGCCGTGGCCGATCATCAGCGTTGCCTGAGCGTCAGTGTCAGCAGCCATGTGCTGTTTCGCTCCATCGGTGCTGAGGAAGCCGAGGCCTACTGGGCCAGCGGCGAACCGGCCGACAAGGCCGGCAGCTATGCCATACAGGGTCTGGGGGCAGTTTTCGTACAACGCCTTGAAGGCAGCTATTCGGCGGTGGTCGGCCTGCCGCTGAATGAAACCGCCGAGCTGCTCGGTCAATTCGGCATCCCTTGCTGGCAGCGCCTGCCGGCCCGTTGAGCGAGGATAAGCCAGAACAGCCCTAGCCAGTCGCCCGCGAGCGATCCATCATTACTGAATTCCTTTGACGAGAGCCTGCCATGAGTGAAGAGATTCTGATCAACATCACACCGATGGAATCACGCGTGGCGGTGGTGGAAAATGGTGTACTGCAGGAGGTGCATGTCGAGCGCACCCAGCGCCGTGGCATCGTCGGTAACATCTACAAAGGCAAGGTGGTGCGGGTGCTGCCGGGCATGCAGGCGGCGTTCGTCGACATCGGCCTGGACCGCGCAGCGTTCATTCACGCCTCGGAAATTTCCCTGCGCGAAGGCTCGTCGGTCGAGAGCATCAGTGCCCTGGTGCATGAAGGACAGAGCCTGGTGGTGCAGGTGACCAAGGACCCGATCGGCTCCAAGGGCGCGCGCCTGACCACCCAGTTGTCGATCCCGTCCCGTTACCTGGTGTACATGCCGCGCACCAGTCATGTCGGCATTTCCCTGAAGATCGAAGACGAGGCCGAGCGTGAGCGCCTCAAGCAGGTGGTCACCGACTGCATCGCCCAGGAAAACATCCAGGACGCCGGCGGTTTCATCCTGCGTACCGCCGCCGAAGGCGCCGGGGCCGATGAAATCCTCATGGACATCCGCTACCTGCGCAGGCTCTGGGAGCAGATCGGCACCCAGATCAAGACCGTCGGCGCGCCGACCGAAATCTACGAAGACCTGGGCCTGGCCCTGCGTACCCTGCGCGACCTGGTCAACCCGAAAATCGAGAAGATCCGTATCGACTCGCGGGAAACCTTCCAGAAAACCACGCAGTTCGTCGCCGAACTGATGCCAGAGATCGCCGATCGTCTGGAACATTACCCAGGCGAGCGGCCGATCTTCGACCTTTATGGCGTCGAAGACGAGATCCAGCGCGCCCTCGACCGCAAGGTCCCGCTCAAGTCCGGCGGCTACCTGGTGGTCGACCCGGCCGAGGCGATGACCACCATCGACGTCAACACCGGGGCCTTTGTCGGCCACCGCAACCTCGAAGAGACCATCTTCAAGACCAATCTGGAGGCGGCCACCGCCATTGCCCGGCAACTGCGCCTGCGCAACATCGGCGGGATCATCATCATCGACTTCATCGACATGGAAGATGAAGAACACCAGCGCCAGGTGCTGCGCACCCTGGAAAAACAGCTGGAGCGCGACCATGCCAAGACCAACATCATAGGCATCACCGAGCTTGGGCTGGTGCAGATGACCCGCAAGCGCACCCGCGAAAGCCTCGAGCAGGTGCTGTGCGAGCCGTGCTATTGCTGCCAGGGACGCGGCAAGCTGAAAACCCCCGAAACTGTCTGTTACGAGATTTTTCGCGAGATCCTTCGTGAAGCCCGCGCCTATCAGGCCGAAGGCTATAGAGTATTAGCCAACCAGAAGGTGGTCGACCGCCTGCTGGACGAGGAATCGGGCAACGTTGCCGAGCTCGAAGCCTTCATCGGCCGAACCATTCGCTTCCAGGTCGAGTCCATGTATTCCCAGGAACAATACGATGTGGTGCTGCTCTGACTCGGTCTGAACACCAATGCGCGCTGTCCGGGCTGGCAAACCGCCGGCTTGCGGCCATAGTTAAGGCACGAACCGGAGGGCCACTGGCATGGAACGACTGATGCGCGTTCTCGGCGCCTTGACCCGCTGGGGGCTGGGCATCAGTGCCTTGCTGGCGGTTCTGGTGGCGTTGTATGTCAGTCTTGGCCGGCAGTTCATCCCGCTGGTGGCCGAGTACCGGGCCGAAGTCGAAGACAAGGCCGAGCAGGCCCTGGGCATGCCGGTGCATATCGGCGCCCTGGAAGGGCACTGGAGCGGCCTGGCGCCGATAGTGCGGGTACGCGACATCCAGGTCGGCGAAGGGCCGAGTGCCCTGCGCCTGGATGGCGTCAAGCTGGTGCCTGACCTCTGGGCCAGTCTGGTTCAGCGCCAGGTGCGCCTGGCTAACCTTGAAGTCGGCGGCCTGCACCTGAGCCTGCGCGAAGATGAAAGCGGCGCCTGGGCCCTGGAAGGGTTGCCGAAAAAAGACGACCAGCCGCTGGACCCCGAACAACTGCTCAAGCAGGTACAGGTTGTGTCCAAAGTCACGGTGGTCGACAGCCAGGTGACCCTGGAGCCGTTCCAGCGCGACCCCATGACCCTCACCTACGTCAGTCTCGGCCTGCAGACGGGCAGCGTGCGTCAGCGCCTGGACGCGCGGGTGACCCTGCCCGATGGCCAGCCGCTGGCGTTGAGCCTGCGCAGCCGCATTCGCCCCAGCCAGTGGCGCGATGGTGAAATCGATGCCTACCTCAGCCTGCCCCAGAGCGACTGGGCGCGCTGGCTGCCGCCGCGCCTGCTGGGCAAGTGGCAGGCTGCCGAACTGCGTGCGGGCGGCGAGTTCTGGGTGAACTGGGGCAAGGGCCAGCTGCAGAGCGCGATGGTTCGCCTCAATGCGCCGGAGCTGCGCGGTAACTATACCGAACGCAAGCCGGTGCAGATCGACAACCTGGCCCTCAATGCCTGGTTCCAGCGAGGCGAAAAGGGCGTTGACGTACTGGTCGACTCGCTGGCCATGAGCCTGGGCAAGACCCGTTGGGAGTCCCACCTGCAGCTCAAGCAGACGGCCGCCACTGAATCGAGCGAAGAAACCTGGCAGATCCAGGCCGACCGCCTCGATCTGACGCCGGTTACCCCGTTGGTCGATGCACTGGCGCCGCTGCCGGAAAAACTCATGGCCGTGGTCGATGGCCTCAAGGTCACCGGCGCCTTGCGCAATGTGCGCCTGGACGTCCGGCCCAAAGCGACCGGTGACCAGCGCTTGAGCTTTGCCGCCAACCTGGAGCGGGTTGGCTTCGACGCCTACCACGGTGCCCCGGCCGCTGGGAATGTCAGCGGCAGCATCAGCGGCGACCTCGGTCAGGGCGAACTGCGCCTGGATACCGATGCCTTCATGCTGCACCTGTACCCGATCTTCGAAAAACCCTGGCACTACCAGAAGGCCAACGCGCGTCTGACCTGGCGCCTGGACCAGGAAGGCTTCACCCTGATTGCACCGTATCTCAAGGTGCTGGGCGAAGAGGGCAAGATCGCTGGCGACTTCCTGATTCGCCTGCTGTTCGATGAAACCCGCGAAGATTACATGGACCTGCGCGTCGGCCTGGTCGAGGGTGATGGTCGTTACACCGCCAAGTACCTGCCCGAGGTGCTCAGCCCGGCGCTGGATGAGTGGCTGCGCACGGCAATCCTCAAAGGCGCGGTCGATGAAGGTTATTTCCAGTACCAGGGTTCGCTCAATCATGGTGCCGCGGAGCAGGCCCGCAGTATCAGCCTGTTCTTCAAGGTCCACGATGCCGCACTGGATTTCCAGCCGGGCTGGCCGCAGGTGCAGAAAGTCACGGGTGATGTCTTCATCGACGACGATGGCGTACGCATCAAGGCGCAAAGCGGGCAATTGCTCAATACCCAGGTGCGTAACGTGGCGGTCAACATTCCCCATGTTGCGGCCGGTGAACACAATCACCTGTATCTGGACGGCGAATTCGACGGCGGGCTCGGTGACGGCCTGAAAATCCTCCAGGATGCGCCTATCGGTACCGGGCAGATTTTCGCCGGCTGGGAAGGCGAGGGCAGCCTCAAGGGCAAGTTGAAGCTGGATATCCCCTTGGCCAAAGGCCAGCAACCGAAGATCGTGGTCGACTTCGATACCCGCGACGCACGGCTGAAGATCGCCTCGCCCGCCCTGGAGTTGCACCAGCTCAAGGGCGACTTCCGCTTTGACTTCGACAAGGGCCTGAGTGGCGAGAACATCAGCGCGCGGGCCTTCGACAAGCCGATGACCGCGCAAATCTTTGCCGAAGGCAAGCCTGGTCAGTTGCAGACACGGGTCAACGCCAAAGGTCAGATGCCCCTCAAGGCACTGACTGACTGGCTGCAGCTCAAGCAAACCTTGCCGCTGTCCGGCGAATTGCCTTATCAGTTGCAGGTGAGCCTGGGCAGTCGCGACAACCAGCTGACGGTCGATTCCAGCCTCAAGGGCCTGGCGGTGGACTTGCCCGCGCCTTTCGGCAAGGCCGCCAACGAGACTCGCAACAGCCAGTTCAGCATGAGCCTGCAGGGGCCGGAGCGGCGGTTCAATGTCACTTACGCCGATGTCGCCAAGGCGATCTATGCGGCGCCCATGGACAAGCTCGACCAGGGTCGCGGCGAATTGCTCTTCGGCGCCGGGACCGCCCAGTTGCCACCGGGCCAGGGCCTGCGGGTGCGTGGTCGTCTGGCAGAGCTGGACCTGGAACCCTGGCAGAAACAGCTTGATCGCGTTGCCGGTAACGACCCCGGTGGCAGCGCCAAGCAGATGCTGCGCGGCGTCGACCTGAGCATCGGCCAGCTCAAGGGCTTTGGCCTGAACCTGGCCCAGGCGGTGGTGCGTGTGGACCGCGGCGGCAACCTGTGGGCCGTGCGCCTGGACAGCAAGGAAGTCATCGGCAACGCACGCATCCCTGATGCCAAGGGCGCGCCGATGGTGATCAACCTGCAGACCATTCACCTGCCGGCTGCCGACCCTGCTGAAACTACTTCCGATGATGGCCCGGACCCGATGGCCAGCATCGATCCGCGCAAGATTCCGGCCGTTGATCTATCGATCGACAAGCTGTTCCGCGGTGACGACCCGCTCGGCAGCTGGGCGGTAAAAGTCCGCCCGACCGCCAAGGGCATCGCCCTCAATGACCTGGACGTCAACGTCAAAGGCCTGCAGATCGACGGTAACGGCGGTTGGGAAGGCGTCCCGGGAGCCAGCAGCAGTTGGTACAAGGGTCGCCTGGAAGGCAAGAACCTGGCGGACATCCTCAAGGCCTTCAACTTCGCGCCGACGGTTACCAGCCGAGATTTTCGCCTGGATGTCGATGGTCGCTGGCCCGGCTCACCGGCCTGGGTCGGTCTCAAGCGTTTCTCCGGTAGCCTCGATGCCGCCTTGCGCAAGGGCCAGTTCGTTGAAGTCGAAGGCGGTGCCCAGGCCCTGCGGGTGTTCGGCCTGCTCAATTTCAACTCGATTGGCCGGCGCCTGCGCCTGGACTTTTCCGACTTGCTCGACAAAGGCCTGAGCTACGACCGGGTCAAGGGCCTGCTGGTGGCCAGTGAGGGGGTCTATGTGACCCGTGAACCGATCACCGTGACCGGCCCCTCGAGCAATCTTGAACTGGACGGTACCCTGGACATGGTCCGCGACCGGGTCGATGCCAACCTGCTGGTCACCTTGCCGGTGACCAACAACCTGCCGATTGCCGCGCTGATTGTCGGAGCGCCGGCCATCGGCGGGGCGCTGTTCCTGGTCGACCGGCTGCTCGGTGATCGGGTGGCGCGTTACGCCAGTGTGCATTATCGCGTCGAGGGGCCGTGGAAAGAGCCTAAGATTAGCTTTATCAAACCCTTCGAAAAATCGCGCTAGGAGCCGGCATGAAGTCAGCGGTTATCCAGATGGTCAGCCAGAGCGACGTTCTGGCCAACCTGGAACGAGCCCGGCACCTGCTCGAGCAGGCGGCTGCAGGTGGCGCGCGGCTTGCCGTGCTGCCGGAGAACTTCGCCGCCATGGGCCGGCGTGACAGCGCTGCAATCGGCCGTGCCGAAGCGCTGGGCGAAGGCCCGATCCTGCCCTGGTTGAAACAGGCAGCTCGCGACCTCAAGTTATGGATAGTGGCGGGTACCTTGCCGTTGCCGCCGGTCGGCCAGGCCGAGGCCAAGTCCCATGCCTGTTCCTTGCTGATCGATGAGCACGGCGAGCAGGTGGCGCGCTACGACAAGCTGCACTTGTTCGATGTCGATGTGGCCGATAACCGCGGTCGCTATCGCGAATCCGATGACTATGCCCATGGCGGGCAGGTGGTGGTCGCCGATACCCCGGTGGGACGCCTGGGCCTGAGCGTCTGCTATGACCTGCGCTTCCCCGAGCTGTACAGCGCGTTGCGCGAGGCCGGGGCCGAATTGATCAGTGCACCGTCGGCCTTCACCGCCGTGACGGGTGCCGCGCACTGGGAAGTGCTGATCAGGGCGCGGGCCATCGAAACCCAATGTTATGTCCTGGCCGCGGCCCAGGGCGGAACCCACCCGGGGCCGCGGGAAACCTATGGCCATGCGGCGATCGTCGACCCCTGGGGGCGCATCGTCGCCGAACAGGCAAGTGGCGAAGCCGTGCTGCTGAGCGAACGCGACAGCAGCGAACAAGCGTCCATCCGGGCGCGGATGCCGGTGACCTTGCACCGGCGCTTTTTCTCGCAGGACGCTTTGCGGCCTGCGCACACCTCGGAGTGACTATGAGCGAGATGTTATCCACTGTCAGCGAACACCTGCTGGCGCCGGGCGGCCTGACCCTCGACAGCCTGCAGTCGGTGCTGGGCGAGCTGGCCGGGCCAGGCATCGATGCCGCCGACCTGTACTTCCAGGGGCAGATTTCCGAATCCTGGGCGCTGGAAGACGGCATCGTCAAAGAAGGCAGCTTCAATCTTGACCAAGGCGTGGGCGTGCGTGCCCAGTCCGGCGAGAAGACCGGCTTTGCCTACAGTAACGCCATCAACCTTGAAGCCCTGACCTCGGCGGCCCGCGCGGCCCGTTCGATTTCCCGTGCCGGGCAGAACGGCAGCGTGCAGGCGTTCAACAGCCAGGACGTTACCCAGCTGTATGGCACCGACAACCCGCTTGAGGTGATCAGCCGCGCCGAAAAGGTCGAGCTGCTCAAGCGCGTCGACGCCGCCACGCGCAAGCTCGATCCACGTATCCAGCAAGTCACCGTGAGCATGGCCGGGGTCTGGGAGCGCATTCTGGTCGCCGCCGCCGATGGCAGCCTGGCGGCCGACATTCGCCCGCTGGTGCGCTTCAACGTCAGTGTCATCGTTGAGCAGAACGGTCGCCGCGAACGTGGCGGTCATGGTGGTGGCGGGCGCACCGATTACCGCTATTTCACCGACGAACGGGTCATGGGCTTTGCCCGTGAGGCCTTGCGTCAGGCACTGGTCAACCTCGAAGCCATTCCGGCGCCGGCCGGTACCCTGCCGGTGGTGCTCGGTTCGGGCTGGTCCGGGGTGTTGCTGCACGAGGCGGTGGGCCATGGCCTGGAAGGCGACTTCAACCGCAAGGGCAGCTCGGCCTACAGCGGCCACATGGGCGAAAAGGTCGCCTCGAGCCTGTGCACCATTGTCGATGACGGTACCCTGGAAGGCCGCCGTGGTTCGCTGAGCGTCGATGACGAAGGTACGCCGACCGAGTGCACCACGCTGATCGAGAACGGCATTCTCAAGGGCTACATGCAGGATAAGCTCAATGCCCGCCTGATGGGCATGGCCCGCACTGGCAACGGCCGCCGCGAATCCTACGCGCACCTGCCGATGCCGCGCATGACCAACACCTACATGCGTGCCGGCGACAGCGACCCGGCAGAAATCATCGCTTCGGTGAAAAAGGGCATCTACTGCGCCAACCTCGGCGGTGGCCAGGTGGACATCACCAGCGGCAAGTTCGTGTTCTCTACCAGCGAGGCGTACCTGATCGAAGACGGCAAGATCACCGCCCCGGTCAAAGGCGCAACCCTGATCGGCAACGGGCCGGAAGCCATGAGCCGGGTATCGATGGTCGGCAACGACCTGTCACTGGACAGCGGTGTCGGTACTTGTGGCAAGGATGGGCAATCGGTGCCGGTGGGCGTTGGCCAGCCGACCCTGAAGATCGATGCGATCACCGTCGGTGGCACGGGCGCATGAAGATGAAACCGGGCAGGCAGGGCGCCTGCCCGTGTGCGGGGCTCAACGCAGGCCGCGTTGGACCTCGTCGAGTTCGCGGATGTACTTGAAGATCTTGCGGCTCGCGCTTGGTGCCTTGTTGCGCGCAAGCTCGTGCTGGGCCTGGCGGATCAGCGAGCGTAGCTGCTGGCGATCGGCTTCCGGAAACTCCTGGACGAACTTCTCCAGGACTTCGTCGGTACCGTCGATCAGCCGGTCGCGCCAGCGTTCGAGGTTGTGGAACCGCTCGTTGTACTGGCGCGAGGATGCGTCGAGCTGGTCAAGCAGGGCATTGATCGCGTCGATGTCCTGGTCGCGCATCAGCTTGCCGATGAACGACTTGTGACGCCGCTTGGCCTCGTTCGCGGTGTGCCGCTTGTGTTCTTCCAGAGCCGCGCGCAGCTCGTCGGTCAACGGCAGTTTGGCCAGGGTGTCGGGCTTGAGCGTGGTGAGGCGCTCGCCCATGTCGACCAGCGCCTGCATCTCGCGCTTGATCTGGGTTTTGCTTTTTTCGCCGTCAAAGGCGGTGTCGTAAGAATCAACCATGGGGGCAGTCCGCTGAGAATCGCCGCCATGATAACCAGTCGGGGGCCGCTTGTCCGGTCCGGTCGTAGATTGACCCGTGCCGAACGCAGAATTTGAGTGGAGAAAACCATGAGTGCAGTCCAGAGCGTAGGTCCGCAGGCCCTGCCGGCGTTGCAGGAACAGGTCGAACAGATCATCGCCGAAGCCAGGCGCCAGGGGGCCAGTGCCTGTGAAGTGGCGGTATCGCTGGAGCAGGGGCTGTCGACCTCGGTGCGCCAGCGCGAAGTCGAGACCGTCGAGTTCAACCGCGACCAGGGCTTTGGTATCACCCTGTACGTGGGGCAGCGCAAGGGCTCGGCGAGCACTTCGGCCAGCGGTAGCGAGGCGATCCGGGAAACCGTTGCCGCGGCCCTGGCGATTGCCAGGCACACCTCCGAAGACGAGTGCGCCGGGCTTGCCGACCCGGCGCTGATGGCCCGTGAACAGCCGGATTTCGACCTGTATCACGCCTGGGACATCACCCCCGAGCAGGCCATCGAAAAGGCCCTGGAGTGCGAGGCTGCGGCATTCGACACCGATGCGCGGATCAAGAACGCCGACGGCACCACCCTCAACACTCACCAGGGCTGCCGCGTCTATGGCAACAGCCATGGCTTCATCGGCGGCTACGCCTCGACCCGGCACAGCCTGAGCTGCGTGATGATCGCCGAAGCCGACGGGCAGATGCAGCGCGACTACTGGTATGACGTCAACCGCCAGGGCGAATTTCTGGCTGACCCGCGCAGCATCGGTATACGCGCCGCGCAACGGGCGGCGAGCCGCCTGGGCGCACGCCCGGTGCCGACCTGTGAAGTGCCGGTGCTGTTCTCGGCCGAGCTGGCGGGCGGGTTGTTCGGCAGCTTCCTCTCGGCGATTTCCGGCGGCAACCTGTACCGCAAGTCATCGTTCCTCGACGGCGCCATGGGCCAGCGCCTGTTCCCTTCCTGGTTGACCCTGGACGAGCGTCCGCACCTGCAAAGGGCGCTGGCCAGTGCTGCGTTCGACGGTGACGGCCTGGCGACCTACGCCAAACCGTTCGTTGAAAATGGCCAACTGGTGTCCTACGTACTGGGTACCTATTCCGGGCGCAAGCTCGGCTTGCCGAGTACTGCCAACGCCGGTGGCGTGCATAACCTGTTTGTTACCCATGGTGTAGAAGACCAGCCTGCCTTGCTGCGGCGCATGGGCCGTGGCCTGTTGGTCACCGAGCTGATGGGCCATGGCCTGAACATGGTGACTGGCGACTATTCCCGTGGTGCCGCAGGTTACTGGGTAGAAAACGGCGAGATTCAGTTCGCCGTTCAAGAAGTGACGATCGCCGGCAATATGAAGGATATGTTCCAGCAAATCGTCGCGATTGGTAATGATCTGGAAACCCGCAGCAATATCCACACAGGCTCCGTGTTGATCGAGCGGATGACCGTAGCGGGCAGTTAAGCCCCTACCGGCCTCATCGCTGGCAAGCCAGCTCCCACAATGGTTCGATGTAAGCTGGACCTGTGGGAGCTGGACTTGCCAGTGATCGAGCGCGCAGAGCCCGTTCCTACACCCCCTCCAAAAGCCCGGCCATGTGTCGGGCTTTTTGCTTTTTCTTTTTTCATTTCCTTGAACTGATTCTGATTATCACTTAATAATGAATATCATTATCTAGGCGATGATGTTCATGAAACCAGTCCTCCACGAATTGCCCTACCTGGAAAACTGGCGCTGGCTGAGCCGGCGCATTCGCTGTGCCCTTGACCCGGACGAGCCGCGGCTGATCGAACACTACCTCACCGAAGGCCGCTATCTGGTGTGTTGCACCGATACCAGCGCCTGGACCGTCGCCTTGACCTCTTTCCGCCTGCTGCTGGATACCGCCTGCGATCGCGCGCTGCCCTGGCATTGGCGCTGCCTGTGCCTGGACCAGGCCTGGCGACCGCTGCTGGAACTGCGCAACCTCGACCGTCGCGAACACAACCAGCGCTGGCAGCCCTTCGCCCTGCAACTGGCGAACTGCGTGCTGCTGCCTTCGATTTCCTACGATGAACTGATGCAAGGACTTGATGATGAGTAATACCCGTATCGAGCGCGACAGCATGGGTGAACTGCTGGTGCCGACCGAGGCCCTGTATGGCGCTCAGACCCAGCGCGCGGTGAACAACTTCCCGATCAGCCAGCAACGCATGCCGACCCAGTTCATCCGCGCGCTGCTGCTGGCCAAGGCTGCCGCGGCCAAGGCCAATATCGAGCTCAAGCAGCTGGACCAGGCCTGGGGCGAGGCGATCGTCAAAGCCGTCGAGCAACTGCTGGCCGGTGACTTCATGCAGCACTTTCCGGTGGATATCTTCCAGACCGGCTCCGGTACCAGCTCGAACATGAACGCCAACGAGGTGATCGGCACCTTGGCCAGCCGCGTGCTGGGCGACACGGTCAACCCCAACGATCACGTCAACTGCGGGCAAAGCAGCAACGACATCATTCCCACCACCATTCATGTCAGTGCCGCCCTGGCGTTGCACGAGCAGCTGCTACCGGCGCTGAACCACCTGGTCAAGGTGATCGACGCCAAGGCCGAGCAGGTGCATCCGTTCATCAAGACCGGCCGCACCCACCTGATGGACGCCATGCCCGTACGCATGAGCCAGGTATTGGGTGGTTGGGCGGCGCAGATCAAGGCGGCCATCGGCCATCTACAGGCCACCCTGCCAAGCCTGCAGGCGCTGGCCCAGGGCGGCACTGCCGTAGGTACTGGCATCAATGCCCACCCTGAATTCGCCGCGCGCTTCAGCCAGCAACTGACCGCGCTGACCCGCGTCGAATTTGTCCCGGGGCAGAACCTGTTCGCCCTGATCGGCTCGCAGGACACCGCCGTGGCGGTGTCCGGTCAGCTCAAGACCGCCGCCGTGGCGCTGATGAAGATCGCCAACGACCTGCGCTGGATGAACTCCGGGCCGCTGGCAGGCCTTGGCGAAATCGAGCTCGAAGGGTTGCAGCCGGGCTCCTCGATCATGCCGGGCAAGGTCAATCCGGTGATTCCGGAAGCGACCGCCATGGTTGCCGCGCAGGTTATCGGCAACGACGCAACCATCGCCGTGGCCGGGCAGTCGGGCAACTTCGAGCTCAACGTGATGCTGCCGATCATCGCCCAGAACCTGCTCAGCAGTATCGAGCTGATGGCCAATGCCAGCCGCTTGCTGGCCGACAAGGCGATTGCCAGCTTCAAGGTCAATGAGCCCAAGCTCAAGGAAGCGTTGGCGCGCAACCCGATCCTGGTGACCGCGCTGAACCCGATCATCGGCTACCAGAAGGCTGCCGAGATCGCCAAGACCGCCTACAAGCAGGGACGCCCGATCATTGACGTGGCCCTGGAACATACCGACCTGCCGCGCAGCCAGCTTGAAGCGCTGCTCGACCCGGAAAAGCTCACCGCTGGCGGGATCTGAGCCGGTCCACCGCTCTGGAGGTTTGCCATGCAGCACTGGAAACGCACCACCGAAATTGCCAACCGCCTGTTCGAACAGGGCGAGCTGGTCGACGCCCGCGAGTTGTATCTGCAGGCCCTGGCGCTTGCCCAGGTGTTGTTCGAGCGCTGGCATGACGCCGACGAGGCGGTGGCCGTTTGTGTCATCGCTCACCACAACCTGGCCGACCTGCACCTGCGCCTGAATCAGCCGCAGGAAAGCGCCGAGTACCTCTGCGCCATTCATCAGCGGCTGTTACAGACCGCCCAGGATCCGCGCATGGCGCCGATGCTGCGCACAGCTGCGCTGCGCCACAGCAGCAAGACCTACACCGAGTTGTTGAGCTTCATCGGCGAGTACGGCCAGTACCCGCGTACCGAACGCCTGCTCTACCGGCACGAGCCGCAGCCGGCCCTGCATGCCGGCCAGGAAAGCGCCGGGCCTTCACCCCTACAATATGGAATCCAGTGAAATGCCTTACACCTTGCCTGCATTGCCCTACGCCTACGATGCGCTGGAACCGCACATCGATACTCAGACCATGCAGATTCACCACAGCAAGCACCACCAGACCTATATCAACAACCTCAATGCGGCGGTAGAAGGCAGCGAGTATGCGGAGTGGCCGGTGGAAAAACTGGTCGCCAGCGTTAGGCAGTTGCCGGAGAAGTTGCAGAACGCAGTGATTAACCAGGGCGGCGGCCACGCCAACCATTCGCTGTTCTGGAGGGTGATGTCGCCCAAGGGCGGGGGCTTGCCACAAGGCGCCGTGGCCAAGGCCATCGAGGAGCAATTGGGTGGTTTCGACGCCTTCAAGGAGGCTTTTACCAAGGCTGCGCTGACCCGTTTCGGCAGCGGCTGGGCCTGGTTGAGCGTGACCCCGGCCAAGACCCTGGTGGTCGAAAGCAGTGGTAACCAGGACAGCCCGCTGATGAACGGCAACACGCCGATACTCGGCCTGGACGTCTGGGAGCATGCTTACTACCTGCTGTACCAGAACCGCCGTCCGGAATACATCAACGCGTTCTACAACGTGATCGACTGGTCCGAGGTAGAGCGTCGTTACGCAGCCGCGCTTGTGTGAGTCGCGCTGGTATGCGTTCGGATGTGATGTCCATTGCCGGAGTGCGGCTGTTTCGCCTGGCGCTCGGTACCCTGTTGTTGCTGGTCGGCTTCGCGCTGCTGGTGGCTCAGGGTATCGCCTGGCTTGATCTTGAGCCGCGCATGTTGCGGGCACTTGAAGGCGGTGCGCTGTGCGCCCTGGGCACTGCCCTGGGCGCCGTGCCGGTGCTGGTGATCCGCAACATGCCGGTGGCGCTCGCCGATACCCTGCTGGGCTTCGGGGCCGGGGTGATGCTGGCAGCCACGGCTTTCTCGCTGATCATTCCCGGGCTGGATGCCGCCCAGGCCATTGGCCTGGGTAAATGGGGTGCGGGTGGGTTGGTCAGCTTCGGCTTGTTGTTCGGGGCCTTCTGTCTGTACCTGGTGGACCTGAAGGTCTCCGGCGCTTCACCGGAGGCGCTGGTCGGCACTGCCCAGCAGCCGGTGATCGCCGCGCGGATCTGGGTGTTCGTCATCGCCATCATTGCCCATAACATTCCGGAAGGGATGGCCATTGGCGTGTCTGCCGGCGGCGGCATGCCTGATGCCGACAGCCTGGCCATGGGTATCGCCTTGCAGGATGTGCCCGAAGGCCTGGTCATCGCCCTGGTGCTGGCAGGGGCGGGGATGGCCCGCTTCAAGGCGTTTCTGATCGGTGCGGCTTCAGGTCTGGTCGAGCCGCTGGCGGCGGTGGTGTGCGCCTGGCTGGTTAGCGTGGCGGAGTTGTTGCTGCCATTGGGGCTGGCTTGCGCGGCGGGTGCGATGTTGCTGGTGGTGACCCAGGAAATCATTCCGGAATCACGCAGCAATGGCCATCACCGGCTGGCCAGTCTTGGCCTGTGCATCGGCTTCTGCCTGATGATGGTGATGGATACGGCGCTTTCGTGAGAAAACGGGGGCGGTTACTCGCCCTCGTCGAAGTAATTGTTGATCAGCTCGATCAGGGCCTTGAGTGCATCATCGTCCTGTTCGCCCTCTGTGTGCAGATGAATGGCGGTGCCTTTACCGGCCGCCAGCATCATGACCGCCATGATGCTCTTGCCATCGACCAATGATTCCGGGGCTCGGCCAACGCGAACCTGGCAGGGGAACCTGCCAGCGACTCCAACGAACTTTGCCGCCGCCCGGGCGTGCAGCCCCAGCTTGTTGATGATGGTGATTTCTTTTGCGGGCATCGAGGCGCTGGTCCTGTGGGCTAGAGGTCGCGGTGGCGGACCTGGACGTTCTTTAACGATTGTTGCAGTAACTGGCCCAGGCGCTCGGTCAGGTACACCGAGCGGTGGTGGCCGCCAGTGCAGCCAATGGCAATGGTGACATAAGCACGGTTGCTGGCGGCAAAGCGTGGCAACCATTTGAGCAGGTAGCTGGAGATGTCCTGGAACATGTCCTCGACATCCGGCTGCGCTGCCAGGTAATCGATTACCGGTTGCTCGAGGCCCGAATGGTCACGTAGTTCCGGCTTCCAGTAGGGGTTGGGCAGGCAACGCACATCGAACACCAGGTCGGCGTCTACCGGCATGCCGCGCTTGAAGCCGAAGGACTCGACCAGAAATGCCGTGCCTGGCTCCGGCTGGTTGAGCAGGCGCAACTTGATCGAATCACGCAGCTGATACAGGTTCAGGTTGGTGGTGTCGATTTTCAGGTCGGCGAGGTCAGCGATCGGTCCGAGCAGTTCACTTTCGACCTCGATCGCTTCGGCCAGCGAGCGTTCGTTGTTGGTTAGCGGGTGGCGGCGGCGGGTTTCCGAGAAGCGTTTGAGCAGGGTTTCTTCATCGGCATCCAGGTACAACACGTCACACTGGATGTGCCGGCTACGGGCGTCCTCAAGCAACTCGGGAAAGCGCGAGAGGTGGCTGGGCAGGTTGCGCGCGTCAATCGATACGGCCACTTTGGGCTGCATCAATTCAGTGTTGATCAGGGCGCTTTCGGCCAACTGCGGCAGCAAGCCCGCCGGCAGGTTGTCGATGCAGTAGTAACCGTTGTCCTCAAGTACATCGAGGGCGGTGCTCTTGCCGGAGCCGGACCGGCCGCTAACGATGATCAAGCGCATGTTCAGTGCCCGTTTTGTACGTCCAGCACGACCTGGTACAAGGATTCGTTACTGGTGGCCGCACGCAGTTTGTCGCGTACGTCCTGGCGGTCGAGCATGCTGGCGATCTGGCGCAGCAGCTCCAGGTGCGCATCGGTAGCCGCTTCCGGGACCAGCAGTACGAACAGCAGGTCGACCGGAGCGCCATCGATGGCGTCGAAATCGATAGGGGCGTCAAGGTGCAACAGTGCGCTGACCGGCGATTCGCAGCCCTTGAGGCGGCAATGCGGAATGGCAATGCCGTTGCCGAAGCCGGTAGAGCCCAGTTTTTCCCGGGCGATCAGGGCTTCGTACACGTCCTGGGTGTCCAGCTCGGGCACTTGTTTGCCGATCAGATTGGCGATCTGTTCGAGCGCACGCTTTTTACTGCCGCCCGGCACGTTCACAAGGGAACGGCCGGGGGTCAGGATGGTTTCAAGTCGGATCATGGATGAGGGGGATCAGCGGGCCGCTGCACCTTGCAGCAGGCTTTGCTGTTTTTCCTTGTGTTTTTTCAGTTGGCGGTCGAGCTTGTCAGTCAAGGCATCGATCGCTGCATACATGTCTTGGTGTTCGGCATTTGCAACCACTTCGCCGCCGGGAATGAACAGCGTTGCTTCAATCTTCTGCTGCAACTTCTCGACCTTCATGATTACCGTCACATTGGTAATCTTGTCGAAATGCCCCTCCAGCCGTTTCAATTTTTGCTCGACGTACTCACGCAGGGGCTGAGTAACTTCTACATGCTGTCCACTGATATTGACTTGCATACAGCTTCTCCTTTGTTGCCGGTGCATAAGAGGCAGGTGTTGCGCCTGCCACTGAACTGCGGTGGCACACCTCAGGAGCCGTTACATCAATCGCTTGCGCTCGCTCGACGGTGCAATGCCGAGGGACTCGCGGTACTTGGCGACGGTGCGACGTGCTACCTGGATGCCTTGTGCCTCCAGTAAACCAGCGATCTTGCTGTCACTCAATGGCTTTTTCTGATTTTCCGCTGCAACCAGTTTTTTGATGATCGCGCGGATCGCCGTGGACGAGCATTCGCCGCCTTCGGAGGTGCTGACGTGACTGGAGAAAAAGTACTTCAGCTCGTAAATACCGCGGGGCGTGTGCATGTATTTTTGCGTGGTCACCCGGGAAATCGTCGACTCGTGCATGCCCACCGCTTCGGCGATATCGTGCAACACCAGCGGTTTCATCGCTTCGTCGCCATGATCGAGGAAGCCACGCTGGTGCTCGACGATCTGGGTGGCGACCTTCATCAGGGTCTCGTTGCGGCTTTGCAGGCTCTTGATGAACCAGCGCGCTTCCTGCAGCTGGTTGCGCATGAAGGTGTTGTCGGCGCTGGTGTCGGCGCGGCGAACGAAGCCGGCGTACTGCGGGTTGACCCGCAGGCGGGGGACCGCTTCCTGGTTGAGCTCGACCAGCCAGCGTTCGTTGTCCTTGCGCACGATCACGTCCGGCACCACGTATTCGGCTTCGCTCGACTCGATTTGCGAGCCGGGGCGCGGGTTGAGGCTCTGTACCAGCTCGATGACCTGGCGCAGTTCGTCTTCCTTGAGCTTCATGCGGCGCATCAGCTGGCTGTAGTCGCGGCCACCGAGCAGGTCGATGTAGTCGCTGACCAGGCGCTGGGCTTCGGCCATCCACGGCGTGCGCGGCGGCAGCTGGCGCAGTTGCAGCAACAGGCACTCGCTGAGGTTGCGCGCGCCGATGCCGGCCGGTTCGAACTGTTGAATACGGTGCAGCACGGCTTCGACTTCATCCAGCTCGATGTCGAGCTCGGGGTCGAAGGAATCACAGACTTCTTCCAGGGTTTCGTCGAGGTAGCCCTGGTTATTGATGCAGTCGATCAACGTCACGGCGATCAGCCGGTCGGTGTCGGACATCGGAGCCAGGTTCAGTTGCCAGAGCAGGTGGCTTTGCAGGCTCTCGCCAACGGAGGTGCGGGTGGTGAAGTCCCACTCGTCATCGTCGTTGCTGGGCAGGCTGCTGGCGCTGGTCTGGTAGATGTCTTCCCAGGCGGTGTCGACCGGCAGCTCGTTGGGGATGCGTTCGTTCCACTCGCCTTCTTCGAGGTTGTCCACCGTCGGGGCGGTCTCCTGGAAGCTGGTTTCCTGAACTTCGGCGACGGGTTTGCTCTCGGCGTTGTCGGCCATCGGGTCGCTGTTGTCGAAGTCGTCGCCATCTTCCTGGCGCTCGAGCATCGGGTTTGATTCCAGCGCTTCCTGGATTTCCTGCTGGAGGTCCAGGGTAGAAAGCTGGAGCAGACGTATGGCCTGTTGCAACTGCGGGGTCATCGTCAGTTGCTGGCCCATTCTTAGGACGAGCGATGGTTTCATGGCAGGGGCTTAACACCTTATTTGCCGGCGCACATGCGCCATCCACTACAAGGGCACCGAAGCGCCAACTTTAAGCAAATTATATGCCTGAAATTGCAGCGTTTGCCTAGAGCGCCGTAACAATTAAGCCATGAACTGGCTTGATCGAGAGCGCTCTGGCAGCGCCTTACACCTTGAGCCTACAGGCGGAACTCATGGCCGAGGTAAACCTCTTTGACCAGATCGTTGGCCAGGATGGTTTCTGCATCGCCTTCGGCGATCAGTTGGCCATCGTTGACGATGTAAGCGGTTTCGCAGATATCCAGGGTCTCACGGACGTTGTGGTCGGTGATCAGAACGCCAATGCCCTTGGCCTTCAGGTGGTGGATGATCTGCTTGATGTCGCCGACCGAAATCGGGTCGACACCGGCAAAGGGTTCGTCGAGCAGAATGAACTTGGGCGCGGTGGCCAGGGCGCGGGCAATCTCGACGCGGCGGCGTTCGCCACCGGAGAGGCTCATGCCGAGGTTGTCGCGGATGTGGCTGATGTGGAATTCCTGCAGCAGGCTTTCCAGCTCTTTGCGCCGGCCATCGCGGTCCAGGTCCTTGCGGGTTTCGAGGATCGCCATGATGTTGTCGGCCACCGACAGCTTGCGGAAGATCGAGGCTTCCTGCGGCAGATAGCCAATACCGGCGCGGGCGCGGCCGTGCATGGGCTGGTGGCTGACATCGAGGTCGTCGATCAGGACGCGGCCCTGATCGGCTTGGACCAGGCCGACGATCATGTAGAAACAGGTGGTCTTGCCGGCGCCGTTGGGGCCGAGCAGGCCGACGATCTGGCCGCTGTCGATCGACAGGCTGACGTCGCGAACCACTTGCCGGCTCTTGTAGCTCTTGGCCAGGTGCTGGGCTTTGAGGGTTGCCATTTACTCGGCCTTCTTCTTCGGCTGGATCACCATGTCGATGCGCGGACGCGACTCGGTGACTTTGCCACCGCGACCGGCGGTAGCGATCTGTTTCACCGTGTCGTAGACGATCTTCTCGCCTTCGGTGGTGTTGCCTTCGTTGATCACTTTGGCGCGGTCGATCAGGACGATGCGGTTTTGCGGCGCATTGTACTGGATGGTCTTGCCATAGCCTTGCATCTTGTCTGGCTTGGCCGCGCTCTGCTGCTGTTCGAAGTAGGCCAGGTTGCCCACCGAGGTCACCACGTCGATGTCGCCACCGGCAGTGCGGGTGATGGTCACGGTGTTGCCTTTGATCATCATCGAACCCTGGGTGATGATCACGTCACCGGTGTAGGTGGCGACGCCTTGTTTGTCATCCAGTTGAGCATGGTCAGCCTGGATACGGATCGGCTGGTCACGGTCGGTCGGCAGGGCCCAGGCGCTCGCGCTTCCCAGTGCTGCGCTCAGGCTGAGCAAAAAGGGGAGGGTTTTAACGAGCCTCATACTGTCCTCTTACGTTGGACAGCAGGTCCATCCTGCCGTCTTTCAAATACGCTTTCATTCCATTGCCCGTAGTTACGCCACCGGCGCCGTCGATTCTAACGGCTTGCTCGGTTTGCGCATATTGCTTCTGCGGGAATACCGTCATGCGGCTGGTGGTAATGATCATGGTGCGGTTTTTTTCATCGGTGCGGGCAACCCGTACCGAATCGATCAATTCGACTTCGCTGCCATCGGGGTTGACCTCGCCGCGCTCGCTCTGCACGTGCCACGGGTAGGTGGTGCCGCGGTACATCTGCAGGTCAGGCGTGGTCAGCAGGGTGACTTCGCTGACCTTGAGGTGTTCGACCTTGTCGGCGGTCATCTCGTACTGCATCTTGCCGTCGGGCAGGAACTGCACGCTATGGGCATTGATCGCGTAGTAGTCGATTGCGCTCTGGTCGGGCGCGGCTACCGGCTTGTTGTCGAGAAAGCTCTCGGGGCTGATGTTCCAGTAGCCAACCGCCACCAGCAAGGCGGCAAGCACACTGAACAGCGCAATGTTACGGATTTTCTTACTGAACATGTGTCGCTCTACAGGTAGTGGGCATTGGCCGCGTCCAGGTTGCCCTGGGCTTGCAGGATCAGTTCGCAGAACTCGCGGGCTGCGCCTTCGCCACCGCGCGCGCGGGTTACGCCATGGGCGTGCTCGCGGACGAAGGTAGCGGCATTGGCCACTGCCATGCCCAGGCCAACCCGGCGGATCACCGGCAGGTCGGGCAGGTCGTCGCCCAGATAGGCGACCTGTTCATAGCTTAGGTTGAGCTGGCCAAGAAGCTCGTCCAGAACCACCAATTTATCTTCGCGCCCCTGATACAGGTGGGGGATGCCGAGGTTCTTTGCCCGGCGCTCGACCACCGGGGTCTTGCGCCCGCTGATGATGGCGGTGGTCACGCCCGAGTTCATGAGCATCTTGATGCCCTGACCGTCGAGGGTGTTGAAGGTCTTGAATTCGCTGCCATCTTCGAGAAAGTACAGGCGTCCGTCGGTGAGTACGCCGTCTACGTCGAAAACCGCCAGTTTGATGGCCTTGCCGCGCTGGAGCAGGTCCTGGGTCATTTACATCACTCCCGCACGCAACAGGTCGTGCATGTTCAGGGCGCCGACCGGGCGCTCGTCCTTGTCGATCACCACCAGGGCGCTGATCTTGTGGTCTTCCATGATCTTCAGGGCTTCGGCGGCGAGCATTTCGGCGCGTGCGGTCTTGCCGTGGGCGGTCATGACGTCTTCGATGAGGGTCTTGTGTACGTCGATGTTGCGATCGAGGCTGCGGCGCAGGTCGCCGTCGGTGAAGATCCCGGCCAGCCGTCCGTCGGCTTCAAGCACCACGGTCATACCCAAACCTTTGCGAGACATTTCAAGGAGTGCGTCCTTGAGCAGGGTGCCGCGTTGTACTTGGGGCAGCTCTTCACCCGCGTGCATGACGTTCTCGACTTTCAGCAGCAGTCGTCGGCCCAGGGCGCCGCCTGGGTGCGAGAACGCGAAGTCTTCAGCGGTGAAACCACGGGCTTCGAGCAAGGCGATGGCCAGGGCGTCGCCCAGGACCAGGGCCGCGGTGGTCGAAGACGTCGGTGCCAGGTTCAGCGGGCAGGCCTCCTGGGCAACGCGGGCATCGAGGTTGACTTCGGCGGCCTTGGCCAGCGGCGAGTCGGGGTTGCCGGTGAGGCTGATCAGCTGGATGCCCAGGCGCTTGATCAGCGGCAGCAGGGTAACGATCTCGGCGGTCGAGCCCGAGTTGGACAGGGCCAGGATCACGTCATCACGGGTGATCATGCCCATGTCGCCATGGCTGGCTTCGGCCGGGTGGACGAAAAACGCCGGCGTACCGGTGCTGGCCAGGGTGGCGGCGATTTTGTTGCCGATGTGCCCCGACTTGCCCATGCCGACCACCACTACCCGGCCTTTGCTGGCCAGGATCAGCTCGCATGCCTTGACGAAATCGGCGTCGATGTGGGCCAGCAGGCCCTCAACCGCCTCGAGTTCGAAACGGATGGTGCGCTGCGCGGATTGGATCAGGTCGCTGGATTGGCTCATGTCGAAAATCGGATTGCCTGATGAAAAGGCGGCGATTATAGCGGTAAAGGGCAAAAGCCTCACCTTGTGATTGTCATACAGTCGTCCACTTAGCTTAACCATACCTGAACAAGCACCGTGGCGGCCTTGGGGCGGCCCTATCAGCGGTGCTATAGTTCGCCGCTGTTCGGCCCGCTCGGCGCGTGCGTGCCTCCACGAAGGGGGCGCGCGTCTGAGTGAGAAGGCTGCATCGCAAGGAGTCTAGATGAGCGTTGATAACGCCTACGCGGTCGAATTGAAGGGTGTGACCTTCAAGCGCGGTTCGCGCAGCATCTTCAATAATGTCGATATACGCATTCCCCGCGGCAAGGTTACCGGCATCATGGGGCCTTCCGGGTGCGGCAAGACCACGCTGCTGCGGCTGATGGGCGCACAGTTGCGTCCGGCCAGTGGCGAGGTCTGGGTGGCCGGGCAGAACCTGCCGACCCTGTCGCGCAGCGACCTGTTCGATGCCCGCAAGCAGATGGGCGTGCTGTTCCAGAGTGGTGCGCTGTTCACCGATCTCGATGTGTTCGAGAACGTGGCGTTCCCGTTGCGGGTGCATACTCAGCTGTCTGACGAGATGATTCGCGACATCGTCCTGATGAAGCTCCAGGCCGTTGGCTTGCGCGGCGCCATCGAACTGATGCCCGACGAGCTGTCCGGTGGCATGAAGCGCCGCGTCGCCCTGGCCCGGGCGATTGCCCTTGACCCGCAGATCCTCATGTACGACGAACCGTTCGTCGGCCAGGACCCGATTGCCATGGGTGTGCTGGTGCGGCTGATTCGCCTGCTCAACGATGCCCTGGGCATCACCAGCATCGTCGTTTCCCATGACCTGGCCGAAACCGCCAGTATTGCCGACTATATCTATGTGGTCGGTGATGGCCAGGTGCTGGGGCAGGGTACGCCAGAAGAACTGATGGGCTCCGACAACCCGCGCATTCGTCAATTCATGAAAGGCGACCCGGATGGCCCGGTACCCTTTCACTTTCCTGCGCCGGATTACCGCGCCGATCTTCTGGGGAAGCGTTGATGCGCAGAAAATCCATGCTCGAACGTATTCGTCGCTTTGGCCGCTCGGCCATCGACGTACTGGCCGTGCTCGGCCGTTCCTTTCTGTTCCTGCTGCATTCGCTGGTAGGGCGCAGTGGCACCGGCGGCGGCTTCCAGCTACTGGTCCGGCAGCTTTACTCGGTGGGCGTGCTGTCGCTGGCGATCATCGTCGTTTCCGGCGTGTTCATCGGCATGGTGCTGGCCCTGCAGGGGTTCAGCATCCTCACCAAGTACGGTTCCGAGCAGGCGGTGGGGCAGATGGTCGCCCTGACCTTGCTGCGTGAGCTCGGGCCGGTGGTTACCGCGCTGCTGTTCGCTGGCCGCGCCGGTTCGGCGCTGACCGCCGAGATCGGCAACATGAAATCCACCGAGCAACTGTCCAGCCTGGAAATGATCGGTGTCGACCCGCTCAAGTACATTGTCGCTCCGCGGCTGTGGGCCGGTTTCATCTCCCTGCCGTTGCTGGCGCTGATCTTCAGCGTGGTCGGCATCTGGGGTGGTTCGTGGGTCGCGGTGGACTGGCTGGGCGTCTACGAAGGCTCGTTCTGGGCCAACATGCAGAACAGTGTTTCCTTTACCGATGATGTGCTCAACGGGGTGATCAAAAGCCTGGTTTTTGCCTTCGTCGTGACCTGGATCGCCGTATTCCAGGGTTATGACTGCGAGCCCACCTCAGAAGGGATCAGTCGTGCCACCACCAAGACCGTGGTCTATGCCTCATTGGCAGTCCTGGGTCTGGACTTTATTCTGACCGCCTTGATGTTTGGAGATTTCTGATGCAAAACCGCACCCTGGAAATCGGTGTCGGCCTGTTTCTTCTGGCCGGGATCCTGGCGCTGATCCTGCTGGCCCTGCGCGTCAGCGGCCTGTCGGCGAGCCCGAGCAGCGACACGTATAAACTTTATGCCAATTTCGACAATATCGCCGGTTTGACTGTCAGAGCTAAAGTGACCATGGCCGGTGTGACCATCGGCAAGGTCACTGCCATCGATCTGGATCGTGACACCTTTACCGGTCGGGTGACGCTGCAGCTGGAAAAACGGGTAGATAACCTGCCTGTCGATTCCACTGCATCCATCCTCACCGCCGGGTTGCTCGGCGAGAAATACATCGGTATCAGCGTGGGCGGAGAAGATGCGGTGCTCAAGGATGGTGCAACCATTCATGACACCCAGTCGGCGTTGGTACTGGAAGATCTGATTGGCAAGTTCCTGCTCAATACCGTTGGCAAAGAAGCTAAATAAGGAGTTTCCATGATTTCTATCCTGCGACGCGGCTTGCTGGTGTTGCTGGCAGCGCTGCCATTGATGGCCGGTGCGGCTGCTCAGTCACCCAAAGAAGTGATCGAGAAGACCACCACCCAGTTGCTGTCTGACCTCAAGGCCAACAAAGAGCAGTACAAGGCCAACCCGAGCGCGTTCTACGATGCGCTCAACGCCAACCTGGGCCCGGTTGTCGATGCCGATGGCATCTCGAAAAGCATCATGACCGTCAAGTATTCGCGCAAGGCCACCCCTGAGCAGATGCAGCGCTTTCAGGAGAACTTCAAGCGCAGCCTGATGCAGTTCTATGGCAATGCCCTGCTCGAGTACAACAACCAGGGCATCACCGTCGGCAGCGAGAAGAAAGATGGTGACGAGCGTGCCAGCGTCGACATGAGCGTCAAGGGCAACAACGGTGCCGTGTACCCGGTGCAGTACACCCTGACCAAGCTCAATGGCGAGTGGAAGGTGCGCAACGTTATCGTCAACGGTATCAACATCGGCAAGCTGTTCCGTGACCAGTTCGCCGATGCCATGCAGCGCAACGGCAACGACCTGGACAAGACCATCGACGGGTGGGCCGGTGAAGTGGCCAAGGCCAAGGAAACCACCGAACAAGCGGCTGAGAAGCAAGCGCAATGACCGACAGCGCCGTGACCATGAGCGAGCCAGGTATATTGAGCCTGGCCGGGGTGCTCGACTATCGCAGCGGGCCGGCCTTGCGCAAGGAAGGCAAGGCCTTGATTGCGGCGTGCAAGGCCCCGGGCCTGGTGCTGGATTGCTCGAAAGTGGAGAAATCCAGCAGCGTCGGTCTGTCCCTGCTGCTGGCCTTCATGCGCGATGGCAAGGCGGCCGGCAAGGCCGTCGAAGTTCGCACGATGCCCCAGGACATGCGTGAAATCGCCGAGGTTTATGACCTCGACGAGGTGCTGGCCGGTCAATGACCGCCAGCCAGCGACTGGCCCCTCTGTCAGAGTCTCCGATTACGGGGTTCGCAGGCGAGGGGCTTTTTTGTATGATGGCCGACCCGCGCGCAAAGGGCGCCGATTGAGGTTGAGCATGCAGGCCGTAGAAGTTAAGAACTTCCTTGAAGAAAAGTTGCCGGGAACCCGGGTCGAAGTTGAAGGCGAAGGCTGCAACTTCCAGTTGAACGTGATCAGCGACGAATTGGCGGCCCTGAGCCCGGTCAAGCGTCAGCAGCAGATCTATGCTCACCTTAACCCGTGGATCACCGATGGCAGCATCCATGCGGTAACCATGAAATTTTTCAGCAGCGCAGCCTGGGCTGAGCGCACCTGAGCCAACTTGGCGGCGAGACTCTAATGGACAAACTGATTATTACTGGCGGCGTTCGCCTCGATGGCGAAATCCGCATTTCCGGGGCAAAGAACGCTGCCCTGCCGATTCTGGCGGCCACCTTGCTCTGCGATGGCCCGGTCACCGTTGGCAACCTGCCGCACCTGCATGACATCACCACGATGATCGAGCTGTTCGGCCGCATGGGCATTGAGCCGGTGATCGACGAGAAGCTCTCGGTCGAAATCGACCCACGCACCATCAAGACCCTGGTCGCGCCTTACGAGCTGGTGAAAACCATGCGCGCCTCGATCCTGGTACTGGGCCCGATGGTTGCCCGCTTTGGCGAAGCCGAAGTGGCCCTGCCTGGCGGTTGCGCCATTGGTTCGCGTCCGGTCGACCTGCACATCCGCGGCCTTGAAGCCATGGGCGCGAAGATTGAGGTCGAAGGTGGCTACATCAAGGCCAAGGCCCCTGAAGGCGGCCTGCGTGGCGCACACTTCTTCTTCGATACCGTCAGTGTGACCGGTACCGAGAACATCATGATGGCCGCAGCCCTGGCCAAAGGCCGCAGCGTGCTGCAAAACGCCGCGCGCGAGCCGGAAGTGGTCGACCTTGCCAACTTCCTCAACGCCATGGGTGCGAAAGTCCAGGGCGCCGGTACCGACACCATCACCATCGATGGCGTCGAGCGCCTGGGTTCGGCGACCTACCGCGTCATGCCTGACCGCATCGAAACCGGTACCTACCTGGTCGCCGCTGCCGTTACTGGCGGCCGCGTCAAGGTCAAGGACACCGATCCGACCATCCTTGAAGCCGTCCTTGAGAAACTCAAGGAAGCCGGCGCCGAAGTCACCACCGGTGAAGACTGGATCGAGCTGGACATGCACGGCAAGCGGCCGAAAGCCGTCAACCTGCGTACCGCTCCGTACCCGGCGTTCCCGACCGACATGCAGGCGCAGTTCATCTCGCTCAACGCCATTGCCGAAGGCACTGGTGCGGTGATCGAGACGATCTTCGAAAACCGCTTCATGCACGTCTACGAAATGCACCGCATGGGTGCCCTGATCCAGGTCGAAGGCAACACTGCCATCGTTACCGGGACCAAGACCCTCAAAGGCGCTCCAGTAATGGCCACCGACCTGCGGGCTTCGGCCAGCCTGGTGCTGTCGGCGCTGGTTGCCGAAGGCGATACGCTGATCGACCGCATCTACCACATCGACCGTGGTTACGAGTGCATCGAGGAAAAACTGCAGATGCTCGGCGCCAAGATCCGTCGCGTACCGGGCTAGTCTGTGAGTGGCGCAGGGACGCGCCAGCCAATTGCTGCACCGAATTAATGCGGTCGGGCCTGTTGAGTGCCCGGCCGGCTGTAGCCGCATAAGGACCGACGTTTCCCATGTTGACCATCGCGCTATCCAAAGGTCGGATTCTCGACGACACCCTGCCGCTGCTGGCGGAAGCCGGTATCGTTCCGACCGAGAACCCGGACAAGAGCCGCAAGCTGATCATCCCTACGACTCAGGAAGACGTACGTCTGCTGATCGTGCGCGCCACCGACGTGCCGACCTATGTCGAGCATGGTGCCGCCGATCTGGGCGTGGCCGGCAAGGACGTGCTGATGGAGTACGGTGGCCAGGGCTTGTACGAGCCGCTGGACCTGCAGATTGCCCAGTGCAAGCTGATGACCGCCGGCAAGATCGGCGCTGCCGAGCCTAAAGGCCGTCTGCGCATCGCCACCAAGTTCGTCAACGTCGCCAAGCGTTACTACGCCGAGCAAGGCCGTCAGGTCGATATCATCAAGCTGTATGGCTCGATGGAGCTGGCGCCGCTGATCGGCCTGGCCGACAAGATCATCGACGTCGTCGATACCGGTAACACCCTGCGTGCCAACGGCCTGGAACCCCAGGAACTGATTGCCACCATCAGCTCCCGGCTGGTGGTCAACAAGGCTTCGATGAAGATGCAGCACGCCCGCATCCAGAGCCTGATCGACACCCTGCGCCAGGCTGTCGAATCGCGACACCGCGGCTGACTTCTGCGCGCGACCTTCGCTGTCGCGCCCGTCTATCCGCGTCATAGCCAATTTTCTCGGGTGCCCGCGCGGATGGACTGGTAGCTTAGGGCGCCTGAGCATTCGCCATTTATTGAGGCCCTCGCTATGACCACGTCCACTGCAATCGCCCGACTCAATGCCGCTGACCCGGATTTCGCCCGACATCTGGATCATCTGCTGAGCTGGGAAAGTGTCTCTGACGACGCGGTCAACCAGCGCGTGCTCGACATCATCAAGGCCGTGCGCGAGCGTGGCGATGCGGCGCTGGTAGAGTTCACCCAGCGTTTCGATGGCGTGCCGGCCACCTCGATCGACGACCTGATCCTCGGTCGCGAGCGCCTGGAACTGGCCCTGACCCGTATCACCCCGGCCCAGCGCGAAGCCCTGGAAAAGGCCGCCGAGCGTGTGCGCAACTACCACGAACGGCAGAAGCAGGACTCCTGGAGCTATACCGAAGCCGACGGCACCGTGCTCGGCCAGAAGGTCACGCCGCTGGATCGCGCCGGCCTGTATGTGCCTGGCGGCAAGGCGTCGTACCCGTCGTCGGTACTGATGAACGCGATTCCGGCCAAAGTCGCCGGTGTCGGTGAAGTGGTCATGGTGGTGCCGACCCCGCGTGGCGAGGTCAACGAGCTGGTCCTGGCCGCCGCCTGCATCGCCGGTGTCGACCGGGTCTTCACCATCGGTGGCGCCCAGGCGGTTGCCGCTCTGGCCTATGGCACCGAAAGCGTGCCGCAGGTCGACAAGGTGGTTGGCCCGGGCAACATCTACGTGGCCACCGCTAAGCGTCATGTGTTCGGTCAGGTCGGTATCGACATGATCGCCGGTCCGTCGGAGATTCTCGTGGTATGCGACGGCCAGACCGACCCGGACTGGATCGCCATGGACCTGTTCTCCCAGGCCGAGCACGACGAAGATGCCCAGGCGATCCTGGTCAGCCCCGACGCCGCGTTCCTCGACAAGGTTGCTGCGAGCATCGACAAGCTGCTGCCGACCATGGAGCGCGCCGAGATCATCAAGACCTCGATCAACGGCCGTGGTGCGCTGATCCAGGTGCGCGACATGCAGCAGGCGATGGACGTTGCCAACCGCATTGCGCCGGAGCACCTGGAGTTGTCGGTGGCCGATCCGCAGGCCTGGCTGCCGCAGATTCGCCATGCCGGTGCGATCTTCATGGGCCGCCACACCAGCGAAGCCCTGGGCGATTACTGCGCAGGCCCCAACCACGTATTGCCGACTTCCGGTACCGCGCGCTTCTCGTCGCCACTGGGGGTGTATGACTTCCAGAAGCGTTCGTCGATCATCTTCTGCTCCGAGCAGGGCGCCTCCGAGCTGGGCCACACCGCCTCGGTACTGGCCCGCGGCGAATCGCTGACCGCCCACGCCCGCAGCGCCGAATACCGCATCCTTGCCGACAAGAAGGGGAACTGAACATGAGTAAATTCTGGAGCCCCTTCGTCAAGGACCTGGTGCCTTACGTGCCGGGCGAACAGCCAAAGCTGGCCAAGCTGGTCAAGCTCAACACCAACGAGAACCCCTACGGCCCATCGCCCAAGGCGCTGGAAGCCATGCGCGGCGAGCTGAACGACAACCTGCGCCTGTACCCGGACCCTAACAGCGACCTGCTCAAGCAGGCGGTAGCGGACTACTACGGGGTGCAGGGCAACCAGGTGTTCCTCGGCAACGGTTCGGATGAAGTGCTGGCGCACATCTTCCATGGCCTGTTCCAGCACGATGCGCCGCTGCTGTTCCCGGACATCAGCTACAGCTTCTACCCGGTCTACTGCGGCCTGTACGGCATCCCGTTCGAGGCGGTGGCGCTGGACGAACAGTTCCAGATCCGCGTCGGGGACTACCGCAAGGCCAATGGCGGGATCATCTTCCCCAACCCCAACGCGCCGACCGGTTGCCTGCTGGCCCTGGAGGCCATTGAGCAACTGCTCAAGGCCAACCCCGATTCGGTGGTGGTGGTCGATGAAGCCTACATCGATTTTGGTGGTCAGACGGCGATCAGCCTGGTGGATCGCTACGACAACCTGCTGGTCACCCAGACCCTGTCCAAGTCGCGTTCGCTGGCGGGCTTGCGGGTCGGCCTGGCGGTGGGCCATCCGGACCTGATCGAGGCGCTGGAGCGGATCAAGAACAGCTTCAACTCCTATCCGCTCGATCGTATGGCGATCGTCGGTGCGGCGGCAGCGTTTGCAGACCGCGCGTACTTCGACGAAACCTGCCGCAAAGTGATCGACAGCCGCGAGTTGCTGGTCAAGGAATTGAGCGCCCGTGGTTTCGAAGTATTGCCGTCGGCGGCCAACTTCATCTTTGCCCGCCACCCGCAGCAGGATGCTGCCGAACTGGCAGCCCGCCTGCGTGAACAAGGGGTGATCGTGCGGCACTTCAAGCAGGCGCGGATTGCCCAGTTCCTGCGCATCACCATTGGTACGCCGGAGCAGAACCAGGCGTTGCTTGATGCGTTGAACTGATAGAGCGCAGCCCTTGTCGCGGGGCAAGTCGAGGCGTCGCACCGCCGCTCCCACAGTGACCCTCTGTGGGAGCGGGCTTGCCCCGCGATGGATTTTACCGGTAACCTCCCTTTCTCAAATTCATCCGATGATTGGATGTCATGACCTTACTGATCAAGCGCTCCCTGGTCGAACAAGCCGTCGAGCAACTGCGCCAGCGCGTCGCCAGCGGCGCCTGGACCGTGGGCCAGCGCCTGCCCACTGAGCCAGAGCTGGCCAGCGAACTGGGTATCAGCCGCAATACCGTGCGTGAAGCCATGCGCGTACTGGCCTTCAGCGGGTTGGTCGAGGTTCGCCAGGGTGACGGCAGTTACCTGCGGGCCACGGTCGACCCCCTGCAAACCGTACAGGCCTTGTCGCGCTGCAGCCTCAAGCAGGCGCGCGAAGCGCGGCACATCCTCGAAGCCGAAGCCATCGGCCTGGCGGCGTTGCGCCGTACGGACGAAGACCTCAAGGGCCTGCACGAAGCCTTGCGCGACAGCAGTGCGCATTTTCATCACGACCTGGATTGCTATATCGCCTGCGACCTGGTGTTCCACCAGCGTCTGGTCGACGCTGCGCACAATCCGGCGTTGAGCGAGTTGTACCGCTACTTTTCCGGCGTGCTGGCCAGCACTCTGCATCACAGCATGAACGAAGGACCGCGACGCCAACCGGTGCTGGACCTGCACCGGGAGATCCTCGAGGCAGTAGAGCAAGGCGACGCGGAGCGCGCCAAGGCCCTGACCCGGACACTTATCAATGAACCCTGACACCGAGACCGCCATGTCCCAGGATATTGTCCAGACCGAACGCGCAGGACGCGCGCCGGAACTTGAAGAACTGCTGATCGACGCCGAAGCCGACGACGAACAGGTCCAGCACCAGCCCCTGCTGTTGAGCCGGCCCTGGCTGTTGCTGCTCGGTCTGGTACTGGTGGCGTTGAACCTGCGTCCGGCGCTGTCGAGCATGGCGCCGCTGCTTAGCCAGGTGTCCGACAGCCTCGGCCTGACAGCCTCTCAGGCGGGCCTGTTGACCACCTTGCCGGTGCTGTGCCTGGGCCTTTTCGCCCCGCTGGCACCGGTTCTGGCGCGTCGTTTTGGCAGTGAGCGAGTGATCCTCGGCATTCTTCTGGTGCTGGCTGCGGGGATTGCGGTGCGTAGCGCCTTTGGCGCCACCGGCGTCTTCGTCGGTAGCCTCATGGCCGGGGCGAGCATTGGTGTGATCGGTGTGTTGCTGCCGGGCATCGTCAAGCGTGATTTCCCCCAGCATGCCGGGACCCTTACGGGGGTCTACACCATGGCCTTGTGCCTGGGCGCGGCAATGGCTGCTGGCGCTACTGTGCCATTGACCGAGCAATTGGGCGACAGCTGGTCGCTGGGCCTGGGCTTCTGGCTGATCCCCGCACTGCTGGCGGCGCTGATCTGGTTGCCCCAGGCCCGTCACGGCCATGGTGCCCACCACGTGGCCTACCGCGTACGAGGCCTGCTGCGTGATCCGCTGGCCTGGCAGGTGACCCTGTACATGGGCCTGCAGTCGTCGCTGGCCTACATCGTTTTCGGCTGGCTGCCGTCGATCCTCATCGGTCGCGGCCTGAGCCCGACCCAGGCGGGGCTGGTGCTGTCCGGTTCGGTGATCGTGCAATTGATCAGCTCCCTCAGCGCGCCCTGGTTGGCAACCCGCGGCAAGGACCAGCGCCTGGCCATCGTGATTGTCATGCTCATGGCCCTGGCCGGTTTGTTTGGCTGCCTGTACGCGCCGCTGGACGGCCTGTGGGGCTGGGCCATCGTGCTTGGGTTGGGGCAGGGCGGCACCTTCGCCCTGGCGCTGACCCTGATCGTCTTGCGCTCCAAGGACGCCCATGTGGCGGCCAACCTGTCGAGCATGGCCCAGGGCATCGGTTATACCCTGGCTTCGATGGGGCCGTTCGCGGTCGGCCTGGTGCATGACTTGACCGGTGGCTGGAACGCGGTGGGCTGGATCTTTGCCGTGCTCGGTGTCGGCGCTATCGGCTTTGGCCTCAAGGCCGGGCGCAACCTGCATGTGCAGGTAGTCAGCGAGCGGGTTTGAGAGTGCGTTGAAGCCATCGCCGGCAAGGCCGGCTCCCACAAGAGTACGGCGCACTCTTGTGGGAGCCAGCCTTGCTGGCGATGGCTGCGAAGCAGCCCGGATTTAACCAGGCATTCGCCAGGCAAATGCCCATAGCTTTTTGCCACATCTGCGGACTATCGTTCAGGTCTATTCCCTCGGAAACGGACCCGCCCCATGAGCGACGCCAACACCGCCTTGATCACCCGCTTCTACCAGGCCTTCCAGCGCCTGGACGCCGAAGCCATGATCGCCTGCTACAGCGACGATATCGTCTTCAGCGACCCGGCCTTCGGCACCTTGCGCGGCAAGGATGCCGCTGACATGTGGCGCATGCTCACCACCCGCGCCAAGGACTTTTCCCTGGCCTTCGACAGTGTGCGTGCCGACGAGCGTGGCGGCAGTGCCCACTGGGTGGCCCGCTACCTGTTCAGCCAGACCGGCCGCACCGTGGTCAACGACATCCAGGCACGCTTCGTGTTTCGTGACGGCAAGATTTGCGAACACCACGACAGCTTCGACTTGTGGCGCTGGTCGCGTCAGGCATTGGGTACCACCGGGTGGTTGCTGGGCTGGTCACCGCTGGTGCAGGGCAAGGTGCGCGCCCAGGCCCAGAAAGGCCTGCGGGCGTTCCAGGCGGGGCGCTGAGGCGCTAAGCTGTGCGCTTTGCCGTCGATAGTAGCCACCGTGTCCGAGCCCACTCCCGAACCGCTGAACAAACCCTGGTACGTCTACCTGGTGCGCGCCGCCAATGGCTCGCTGTACTGCGGGATCAGTGATAACCCCGAGCGGCGCTTCCTGGCCCATCAGAAGGGCCAGGGTGCACGCTACTTCAGCACTAGCCCGGCGGTGGCGCTGGTCTATGTCGAAGCCTGGCCGGACAAGGCCAAGGCCCTGCAACAGGAGCGGCTGGTGAAGAAGCTGCGCAAAAGCGCCAAGGAAGCCCTGGTGGCCTCCTGGCCCGGTCTCAGTCCTTGCGGCGCTTGAGCTGATCGGTCAATTGCGTCGGCAAGCCCTTGATGATCAGCGTACCGGCTTCTTCGTCGTACTCGATCTTCGAGCCCAGCAGGTGCGCCTCGAAGCTGATCGACAGGCCTTCGGCGCGGCCGGTGAAGCGGCGGAACTGGTTGAGGGTACGTTTGTCGGCGGGGATTTCCGGCGACAGGCCGTAGTCCTTGTTGCGGATGTGCTCATAGAAGGCCCGTGGCCGGTCTTCGTCGATCAGTCCCGACAGCTCCTCGAGGGCCACCGGCTCGCCGGCCTTGGTCTGGCTGGTGGCGTAGTCGACCAGGGTCTGGGTTTTCTCGCGGGCGGCTTCCTCGGGCAGGTCTTCGCTTTCGACGAAGTCACTGAAGGCCTTGAGCAGGGTGCGGGTCTCGCCCGGGCCGTCGACGCCTTCCTGGCAGCCGATGAAGTCGCGGAAGTACTCCGAGACCTTCTTGCCGTTCTTGCCCTTGATGAACGAGATGTACTGCTTGGAGGCCTTGTTGTTCTGCCACTCGGAAATATTGATGCGCGCAGCCAGGTGCAACTGGCCCAGGTCCAGGTGGCGCGACGGGGTCACGTCCAGCTCGGCGTTCACCGCCACGCCTTCGCTGTGGTGCAGCAGGGCGATCGCCAGGTAGTCGGTCATGCCCTGCTGGTAGTGGGCGAAGAGGACGTGGCCGCCGACGGACAGGTTGGACTCTTCCATCAGCTTTTGCAGGTGCTCGACGGCGACGCGGCTGAAGGCGGTGAAGGTGCTGCCTTCATCCAGGTATTCCTTGAGCCAGCCGCTGAACGGGTGGGCGCCGGATTCTGCGTGGAAGAAGCCCCAGGCTTTACCCTGTTTGGCGTTGTAGCTGTCGTTGAGGTCGGCCAGAAGGTTTTCGATGGCCCCGGACTCGGCCAGTTCAGAGTCGCGGGCGTGCAGCACGGCGGGGCTGCCATCGGGTTTCTTGTCGATCAGGTGGACGATGCAATGACGGATCGGCATGGGATTCTCGGTCGAAAATGGGCGGTGCTGGCCGCGTTGCAAGGTCGCCAAGTGTACCTCAGCACAGGGGTGATTCAGCGGCCAGATGTTGGCAGATATGTCGGTTGTTCGTTTTTTGTTCAAAATTTTGCGTTTTTTCGCGCAAACCCCCGAAAAACCTGCACATTTGCCCTGTGGGAGGCGGATATTTATCTATTCCTGTGGTAGTTTTGCCCGGTCTTGCGCCCCGTGTGTGGCGCATTGCTGGCAGACCGCTCGCGTCACGTCGAACCAAACGTCGTTTTACGTATCTACATACGCGATTGACGTGGCTGTAACACCGGACCGCCGGTTACCCCGCAGGTCTGGCTCGATGACTGACGTAGCACTCTGCATACTCACTGAATTTGATAGGGAAGGAACACCACCATGGCATTGACCAAAGACCAACTGATCGCCGATATCGCTGAAGCTATCGACGCGCCAAAAACCACCGCGCGTAACGCTCTGGAGCAACTGGGCCAGATCGTTGCTGATCAACTGGAAAATGGCAGCGAAATCACCCTGCCAGGCATCGGCAAACTGAAAATCACCGAGCGTCCTGCCCGTACCGGCCGCAACCCTTCGACTGGCGCTGCCATCGAAATCGCTGCCAAGAAAGTCGTCAAGTTCGTACCAGCCAAAGTGCTGACCGACGCTGTAAACAAGTAATTGTAAGCAGCTCGAAAAAGCCGCGTCCGGGTTGCCCGGACGCGGTTTTTTTATGCCTCTGTAGGAGCGGGCTTGCCCCGCGATCGCGGCCTGTCAGTCACATCGTATCGCGAGCCAAGCCCGCTCCTACATCGCCCAACGGCTGTTGCGCCAGGCCTGGCGCGCCGCAGCATCCTGGAAGGTCCAGGCGATCATGCGGCTCTGCTTCTGCCCCTGGCCCATCTCCACCACTCGCTGTTCGACAGCACCGGCCTTTTTTAGCGCTGCCTGGATACCGGGCAGGTTGGAGGCTTTGGACACCAGACTGGTGAACCACAGCACCTGCTGGCCAAGGCTGGCGCTTTCGGCCACCAACTGGCTGACAAAGCGGATCTCGCCGCCCTCGCACCAGAGTTCGTTGTTCTGCCCGCCAAAGTTCAGCACCGGCAACTTGCGCTTTGGATCGGCCTTGCCCAGGGCCCGCCATTTGCGCTGGCTGCCGCGGGTGGCTTCTTCGCGCGAGGCGTGGAAAGGTGGGTTGCACAAGGTCAGGTCGAAGCGCTCGTCGCTGTTCAGCAGCCCCAGCAGGATGTGCTTGCGATTGCCTTGCTGGCGCAGGCTGATGGCCTTGCCCAGGCCGTTGGCCTGGACGATTGCGCCGGCTGCCGCAAGCGCCGTGGCGTCGATGTCCGAGCCGAGAAAACGCCAGCGATAATCACTGTGGCCCAGCAACGGGTAGATACAGTTGGCGCCGATGCCGATGTCCAGCGCCTGGACTTGCGCGCCACGGGGGATTTCACCGCCGTTTTCTTCAGCCAGCAGGTCGGCCAGCACGTGCACGTAATCAGCACGACCGGGAATCGGTGGGCACAGGTAATCGGCCGGAATATCCCAGTGCTGGATACCGTACTGGGCCTTGAGCAGGGCGCGGTTGAATACCCTGACCGCGTCCGGGTTGGCGAAGTCGATGCTCGGCTTGCCGTGGGGGTTGGTGATCATGAACCGGCCCAGCTCAGGGCTGCTCTTGATCAGCTGGGGGAAGTCGTAGCGGCCCTGGTGGCGGTTGCGCGGGTGCAGGGTCGGTTTGTTGGTTGTGGTCATCTTGATGTCCGGTGGAAAGCATCGCGGGTCAAGCCCGCTCCCACAGAGACTGTAGGAGCGGGCTTGACCCGCGATAGCGTCGCTGAGATCAGCGAGTGTTACAAGGCGGCAATCCGCGCATGCTGCTCGGTGAAGTTGGCCAGGGCCTGTTCGGCCTCAGCCAGCTTCGCGCGCTCCTTGTCGATCACCGCAGGCGGTGCCTTGTCGACGAAGGCGGCGTTGGACAGCTTGCCGCCGACGCGCTGGACCTCACCCTGCAGACGCTGGATTTCCTTGTTCAGGCGAGCCAGCTCGGCGTCCTTGTCGATCAGGCCGGCCATCGGCACCAGCACCTGCAGGTCGCCAACCAGGGCGGTGGCGCTCAGTGGCGCTTCGTCCTGCTCGCCGAGCACGGTGAAGGATTCGATCTTCGCCAGCTTCTTCAGCAGCGCTTCGTTTTCCTGCAGGCGGCGTTGGTCTTCGGCGCTGGCGTTTTTCAGGAACAGTTGCAGCGGCTTGCCCGGGCCGATGTTCATTTCGCCGCGGATGTTGCGCACGCCGAGCATCAGCTCCTTGAGCCACTCGATATCGCCTTCGGCAGCGGCATCGATGCGGCTTTCATTGGCCACTGGCCATGGCTGCAGCATGATGGTCTTGCCTTCGGCGCCGGCCAGCGGCGCCAGGCGCTGCCAGATTTCTTCGGTGATGAACGGCATGAACGGATGGGCCAGGCGCAGTGCCACTTCCAGTACCCGTACCAGGGTGCGGCGAGTGCCACGGGCGCGTTCGACCGGCGCGTTCTCGTCCCACAGGACCGGCTTGGAAAGTTCCAGGTACCAGTCGCAATACTGGTTCCAGATGAACTCGTAAAGCGCCTGGGCGGCGAGGTCGAAGCGGAACTGATCGAGCTGGCGGGTCACTTCGGCTTCGGTGCGCTGCAGTTGCGAGATGATCCAGCGATCAGCCAGCGACAGCTCGTAGGCCTCACCGTTCTGGCCGCAGTCTTCGCCCTTGTCCAGCACGTAGCGCGCGGCGTTCCAGATCTTGTTGCAGAAGTTGCGGTAGCCTTCGACGCGGCCCATGTCGAACTTGATGTCGCGACCGGTGGAGGCCAGCGAGCAGAAGGTGAAGCGCAGGGCGTCGGTGCCGTAGCTGGCGATGCCTTCAGGGAACTCGGCCTTGGTCTGCTTGGCGATCTTCTCGGCAAGTTTAGGCTGCATCATGCCGCTGGTGCGTTTTTCCAGCAGCTCGTCCAGGGTAATGCCGTCGACGATGTCCAGCGGGTCAAGGACGTTGCCCTTGGACTTGGACATCTTCTGGCCCTGGCCATCGCGCACCAGACCGTGCACATAGACAGTCTTGAACGGTACCTGCGGGGTGCCGTCATCGTTCTTCACCAGGTGCATGGTCAGCATGATCATCCGGGCTACCCAGAAGAAAATGATGTCGAAGCCGGTGACCAGCACGTCGGTGGAGTGGAATTTCTTGAGGAATTCGGTCTGCTGCGGCCAGCCCAGGGTCGAGAAGGTCCACAGGCCCGAGCTGAACCAGGTGTCCAGTACGTCGTTGTCCTGGTTCAGGACCACGTCGGCGCCGAGGTTGTGCTTGCTGCGGACTTCTTCTTCGCTGCGGCCGACATAGACCTTGCCGGATTCGTCGTACCAGGCCGGAATACGGTGGCCCCACCACAGCTGACGGCTGATGCACCAGTCCTGGATGTCGCGCATCCACGAGAAGTACATGTTTTCGTACTGCTTGGGCACGAACTGGATACGGCCGTCTTCAACGGCAGCAATCGCCGGCTCCGCCAGCGGCTTGGTCGACACGTACCACTGGTCGGTCAGCCACGGCTCGATGATGGTGCCGGAACGGTCGCCTTTCGGTACTTTCAGGGCGTGGTCGTCGACGCTGACCAACAGGCCTGCGGCGTCGAAATCGGCGACGATCTGCTTGCGTGCGACGAAGCGGTCCAGGCCGGCATACTGGGCAGGCAGGGTAGCGTCGACGCTTTCATTGACGCTGCCATCGAGGTTGAACACCTGGGCGGTCGGCAGGACGAAGGCATTCTTGTCGAAGATGTTCAGCAGCGGCAGGTTGTGGCGCTTGCCGACTTCATAGTCGTTGAAGTCGTGGGCCGGGGTGATCTTCACGCAGCCGGTGCCGAATTCAGGGTCGCAGTAGTCGTCGGCAATGATCGGGATGCGCCGGCCAACCAGCGGCAGCTCGACGAACTTGCCGATCAGCGCCTTGTAACGCTCGTCTTCCGGGTTCACGGCAACGGCGGCGTCGCCGAGCATGGTTTCCGGGCGAGTGGTGGCGACGATCAGGTAATCCTTGCCGTCGGCGGTCTTGGCGCCGTCAGCCAGCGGATAGCGCAGGTTCCACAGGTGACCCTTCTCGTCGTGGTTTTCCACTTCAAGGTCGGAGATCGCCGTGTGCAGCTTGGTGTCCCAGTTGACCAGGCGCTTGCCGCGGTAGATCAGGCCGTCTTCATGCAGGCGCACGAAGGCTTCTTTCACAGCTTCCGAGAGGCCGTCGTCCATGGTGAAGCGCTCGCGGCTCCAGTCGACCGACGAGCCCAGGCGGCGAATCTGGCGGCTGATGTTGCCACCGGACTGATCCTTCCATTCCCAGACCTTTTCCAGGAATTTCTCGCGGCCCAGGTCGTGGCGGCTCTGCCCCTTGGCCTCAAGTTGACGCTCGACCAGCATCTGCGTGGCGATACCGGCGTGGTCGGTACCTGGCTGCCACAGGGTGTTGCGGCCCTGCATGCGGCGGAAACGGATCAGGGCGTCCATGATCGCGTTGTTGAAGCCATGCCCCATGTGCAGGCTGCCGGTGACGTTCGGCGGCGGGATCATGATGGTGTAGGAATCGCCCGCGCCTTGCGGAGCGAAATAATTCTCGGACTCCCAGGTGTTGTACCAGGAAGTTTCAATAGCGTGCGGCTGGTAGGTCTTATCCATGCGCGGCGGGACCCTTAGGCATTTATTCAGGAAAGCCGGAGAGTATAACGAAGCGGCAAGCTTCAAGCGACAAGCTCAGAGCGCCGCACGGCTCTTGCAGCTTGTCGCTTGAAGCTTGTAACTGCCTTTTTATTGGTTAAGCATGCGCTCAAGCCTGGCATCGAGGCGGCGCTTGATCTCGCTCTCGATATGCGGGGCGAAATCGTTGATCACGTCCTGCATGATCAGTTGCGCGGCCGCGCGCAGTTCGGCGTCCAGGTGCAGCAGGGTTTCCTGACGCTTGGCCTGCGGGTCGGCAGGGGCTTCAGGTGCAGGCTGAGGCACCGCTTCGGCCTCTTCGAGCAACAGCGGGATCTGCTCCTCGACGGTGTCGGTCAACAGCGGTGGTTCGAGGGATGCATCACCTAGCAACTGGCGGATCGACTCCAGGTCGTCCAGCAAGTGCGCGGATTGGGGCAGGGGAGTGGATTTGTCCATCGTCTTCAGAGTCGCTGTAAGCGGTGATCTTGCAGAGCATAGCCCTGTTCGCGGTAGAAACGGAAACTCTCTCGGGCCGCCTGACGAATCGCCGGCTCTTCGACCACGATCTCGGCTATCCGGGCAAAGCGGGTAGCGAACGGCGGCACCTTGAGGTCAAGGTTGATCAGCAGGTCCTGATGGCTGCCGGCATCATCGCCAAGGCCCAGGGCCACGCTGCCCTGCGGGTCGTCTTCAGCCGGGCTGTGGGGCACGAAGGCCTCGCCCTTGAACGCCCACAGGCGTGCGTCCAGTTCATCGCGCTGGGCGGCGTCGCTGCAATGCAGGTAGACCCGGTGCCCAAGGCGCCAGGCTTTGTCACAGAGCTTGCAGGCGAAATCCAGGCGCGCCGAGGGCGCGGCGCTGGGCAATATGTAGAAATCGACTTTGGTCATGGTCAGCCTGCCGGCCGGCTACGCCCGAAGGCGCAGACGGCCAGCGTCATCTCAGGCGTTGGCGCGATCGAGCAGGTACTGGGTCAGCAGCGGTACCGGGCGGCCAGTGGCGCCCTTGTCCTTGCCACCGCTGATCCAGGCGGTACCGGCGATATCCAGGTGGGCCCAGTGGTAGGCCTTGGCAAAGCGCGACAGGAAGCAACCGGCGGTGATGGTGCCGGCTTTCGGCCCGCCGATGTTGGCGATGTCGGCGAACGGGCTGTCCAGTTGCTCCTGGTACTCGTCGAACAGCGGCAGCTGCCAGGCGCGGTCGTCGGCGCGCTTGCCGGCGTCGAGCAGTTGCCCGACCAGCTCGTCGTTGTTGCCCATCAGGCCTGAGGTGTGGCTGCCCAGGGCGACGATGCAGGCGCCGGTCAGGGTGGCGATGTCGATCACTGCCTGTGGCTTGAAGCGCTCGGCGTAGGTCAGGGTATCGCACAGCACCAGGCGGCCTTCGGCGTCGGTGTTGAGGATCTCGACGGTCTGCCCGCTCATGGTCGTGACGATGTCACCCGGACGGGTGGCGCCGCCGCTTGGCATGTTCTCGGCGCAGGCCAGCAGGCACACCAGGTTGATCGGCAGTTGCAGTTCGAGCACGGCGCGCAGGGTGCCGAAGACGCTGGCAGCACCGCCCATGTCGAATTTCATTTCATCCATGCCGGCGCCGGGCTTGAGGCTGATGCCGCCGGTGTCGAAAGTGATGCCTTTGCCCACCAGCACGAAAGGCTTCTCGCTTTTCTTGCCGCCCTGGTAGTTGAGCACGATCAGGCGTGGCGGCTGGTCGCTGCCCTGGCCAACGGCGTAGAAGGCGCCCATGCCCAGGTCCTTGATCTTCTTCTCGTCCAGCACCTCGACCTTGAGGCCCTTGAATTCCTTGCCCAGGGCCTTGGCCTGTTCGGCCAGGTAGCTCGGGTGGCAAACGTTCGGTGGCAGGTTGCCCAGGTCGCGGGTGAAGCCCATGCCGTTGGCGATGGCGACAGCGTGCTTGACCGCGCGCTCAACGTCGCTGGCGCCGGCCTTGGCGCTGAGCAGGGTGATCTTCTTCAGGGCGCGAGGTTCGGCCTTCTTGCTCTTGAACTGGTCGAAAACGTACTGGCCATCGAGCAGGGTTTCGGCAAGCAGGCGGGTCTTGCCATAGAAGGCATCGCGGCCGGTGACGGCGACGTCGTCCAGGGCCAGTGCCGCATCGCTGCCGTTCAGGCCTTTGAGCACTGCCAGCACGCTGGCAATGACCTTGCGCCAGCTGCGATCACCCAGTTCGGCATCCTTGCCGGTACCGACCAGCAGTACGCGCTCGGCCTTGAGGTTGGGCACGCTGTGCAGCAGCAGGGTCTGGCCGACCTTGCCGGCCAAATCGCCGCGCTTGAGCACGCTGGCCAGGGCACCGCCGGTGGCTTCGTCGATGGCTTTGGCAATGGCGCCGAGTTTGCCGCCTTCTGCCACGGGCAGTACCAGGGTGGCGGTTTTCAAGGATGCTGCGGCTACGCTTTTTACAACCAGTTCCATGTCAGGTTCCCCGAATGATCTGTCGGTGCGCGTTGTCTATGCAGGCGCTGTCGTGGCCGCGTGGTCGCGTACCAGTGCTAAAGCCCCCAGTTTGAGCCTGCTTCGCCCGCCCTGACAACCCCGAGATGAACCATTGTGCAGCGCCAAGTGACAGGCACGGTCAATCACAGGATAATGCGCCAACTTTTACCCGGGTCCGCTCTGGCGAGCGGGCTACTATCTTGGCTGTTATGGATTTCTTGTTCGGCTGTCCGAGCCTGACAACCCAGGAGTGTCTGGTTTGATCGTCTTTCGTTATCTGTCCCGCGAGGTCCTGGTGACCTTGAGTGCCGTCAGCGCCGTGCTGCTGGTCATCATCATGAGCGGGCGCTTCATCAAGTACCTGGCCCAGGCGGCCCAGGGCGTGCTCGATCCGAGCGTGCTGTTCCTGATCATGGGTTATCGCCTGCCGGGGTTCCTGCAGTTGATCCTGCCCCTCGGCCTGTTCCTCGGTATTTTGCTGGCCTATGGCCGGCTGTACCTGGAAAGCGAGATGACCGTGCTGTCGGCCACCGGCATGAGCCAGCAGCGGCTGCTGGGCATGACCATGGCTCCGGCGGCACTGGTTGCCCTGCTGGTGGCCTGGCTGAGCCTGAGCCTGGCGCCCCAGGGCGTTACCCAGGTGGCGCAGATCATCAACCAGCAGGACGCCCTGACCGAGTTCGACACCCTGGTGCCGGGTCGCTTCCAGACCCTGCGCGATGGTTCACGGGTGACCTACACCGAAGAACTGTCGGAAGACCGGGTCAACCTGGGCGGCGTGTTCATTTCCGAGAAACGCTTCAGTCAGGACAAGACCAAGGATCGCGGACCGTCGGTACTGGTCGCGGAAAAGGGCCACCAGCAGGTCAACGCCGATGGCAACCGTTACCTGATCCTGGAAAACGGTTACCGCTATGACGGCAACCCCGGCCAGGCCGACTACCGTGCGATCAAGTACGACACCTACGGGGTGCTGTTGCCCAAGCCTGAAGTCAGCGAGGAAATCACCGAGCGTGAGGCCATCCCGACTTCGCAACTCTTTGGCAGTGACGGCCTGCGCGAACGTGCCGAGCTGCAATGGCGCCTGTCGTTGCCGCTGCTGGTATTCATCGTGACCCTGCTGGCGGTGCCGCTGTCGCGGGTCAACCCGCGCCAGGGCCGTTTCCTCAAGCTGCTGCCGGCGATTCTTCTGTATATGGCGTACCTGACAATGCTGATCGCCGTGCGTGGCGCCCTGGAGAAAGGCAAACTGCCGATCGGCCTGGGCATCTGGTGGGTTCACGGCCTGTTCTTGCTGATCGGCCTGGGGCTTATGTATTGGGAGCCGTTGCGCCTCAAGCGTGCCGCTCGCCGTGCGGAGGTGGCCCATGGTTAAGCTCGACAGCTACATCGGCAAAAGCGTGCTGATGGCCATTCTGGCCGTGCTGGGGATCATTCTCGGCCTGGCTTCGCTGTTTGCCTTCATCGACGAGATGGGCGACATCACCGACACCTACACGGTGATGGACGCCAGCAACTTCGTCTTGCTCACCGCGCCGCGGCGGCTGTACGACATGCTGCCGATGGCTGCGCTGATCGGCTGCCTGATCGGCCTGGGCAGCCTGGCCAGCAGCAGCGAACTGACCATCATGCGCGCCGCTGGCGTGTCCATTGGCCGGATTGTCTGGGCGGTGATGAAGCCGATGCTGGTGTTGATGCTGGCCGGTATCCTGATTGGCGAGTACCTGGCCCCGGTAACCGAGAACAAGGCCCAGGCCGACCGCTCCCTGGCCCAGGGCGGTGGTGAGGCGCAGAGTTCCAAACGTGGCATGTGGCACCGCCAGGGTGATGAGTTCGTGCACATCAACTCGGTGCAGCCCAATGGTCTGCTGTATGGCGTGACCCGTTATCGCTTCGACAACGAGCGGCATATGCTGACGTCCAGCTTTGCCCGGCGCGCCCAGTACCAGGACGATCACTGGCAGCTCAGCGATGTGACCACCACGCATTTCCGCGGTGACCACACCGAAGTGGTCAAGGCCGCCGAAGAGCGCTGGGATGTTTCCGTCACTCCGCAACTGCTCAATACCGTGGTCGTGGCGCCAGAGTCGTTGTCGATCACCGGCCTGTGGGATTACATCCACTACCTGTCCGACCAGGGCCTGAACAACGCCCGTTACTGGCTGGCGTTCTGGACCAAGGTGCTGCAGCCGATGGTGACTGCGGCCCTGGTGCTGATGGCCATTTCCTTCATCTTCGGCCCCCTGCGTTCGGTGACCTTGGGCCAGCGAGTATTCACCGGGGTGTTGGTGGGCTTTGTGTTCCGCATCGCCCAAGACCTGCTCGGGCCTTCCAGTCAGGTATTCGGCTTCCCGCCGTTGCTTGCGGTGGTGCTGCCGGCGGCGATCTGTGCGGTGGCGGGGTTGTGGTTGTTGCGGCGCGCTGGATAGGGCGTTGCACACAAGAAAAAGCCGACCCTTGGGTCGGCTTTTTTCTGCCTGCTATTTCTTGAGCTTGGGAATTCGCACCAGTTGAGTGTCGGAGTAGATGTCGTGCCAGCTGCGCTTGCGCTTGTCGAACAGTGCCCAGATGAAACCCAGGCCCAGGCACAGCCACGAGCCGATCGACACCACAAAACGCAGCAGCGCCTGCCACAGGCTGATGGCGCTGCCATCAGCGTTCTGCACGCGGATGCCCCACACCTGCATGCCCAGGGTCTGGCCGCCATGGGTCCAGAACTTGGCAAAGAAACCGAACAGGGCGAAGAGCAAAATAGTCGATAGCAGCGGGTCGCCGTCCAGGGCGCCGGCTTCGGTCAATTCGCGCATGCGCGCCTCACCGAGAAAGGCCATCTGGATCATCTTGTATGCACCGGCAGTGACGATCAGCAGCGCGGTGCACAGCAGGAAATCATAGAACATGGCGGCCAGGCGGCGGCCAAGGTCGACAGGGGGAAATTCACCCTCGGGCTGTAACAGGTGCTTGGGCACTGGCGAGGCCCTCCTTGCGCAAAACGCCCATTCTACGGAATTGCGCGCACAAAAAAGCCCCTGCTGTTGCCAGCAGAGGCTTCTTTGTTGATGAAGATCAGCCTTCGGCTTGAACTTCGTCAGCCTGCATGCCTTTCTGGCCTTGCACGGCGATGAAGGTGACTTTCTGACCTTCTTTCAGGCTCTTGAAGCCGTTGCCCTGAATAGCGCGGAAATGTACGAACAGATCCGGACCGCTTTCTGGAGTGATGAAACCAAAACCTTTCTCGTCGTTAAACCACTTGACGGTACCGCTCTGACGTTGGGACATTGTCTTATTTCCTTTGAAACTTAGAATTAGTAACAGCTTCTTCCAAATGAAAGAGTACTGGGCTGGGTTGCAGGAAAGTAAGAGACGTCGAACGGGTGTAGCAAACATCAGAGCTACTGCCCAGGTCACGAACCATAGCGACCCATGCAAACACAGTGCACAGACAATACGCTAACTTTGAAGACAAAAACAAGCCCTGCAGACCGCTGCCGCTGTGCCTTTTAGCCACCGTTCGGTGGATTTTTTCCGGCTCATTCCAAGCGGTGTTGCAACGCTTTTCGAAAGTTATAAAACGCGTTCGAAATCGAAAACCCGAACGCGTCATGACACTCTGTTTCAAGTAACGATTCAGCCGCGATAATAGCGCTGCGCAACGAACGGCATCTTGCTGACTTTCATCGCCACGCGCTTGCCGCGAACAATGGCCCACACCGGGGTATCCAGTGCGGTATGCGCCGCATCCAGGTAACCCATTGCCACTGGCGCATTCAATGACGGACCAAAGCCGCCGCTGCAGATGCTACCGATTACCGTGCCCGCTTCATCGACAATCTCGGCGCCTTCACGGACCGGCGTTCGCTCCTGCGGCAGCAGGCCCACGCGTTTGCGCGCAACACCGCTTTGCTGTTGGGCGAAGATCGCTGCGGCGCCCGGGAAGCCAGCGGCACGCTCGCCGTCGGCGCGGCGGACCTTGGAGATGGCCCACAGCAGGCTGGCTTCGATCGGTGTGGTCTGGGTGTTCATGTCGTGGCCGTACAGGCACAGGCCGGCTTCCAGGCGCAACGAATCACGTGCCCCCAGGCCGATTGCGGCTACTTCCGGTTCGGCCAGCAGACGGCGCGCCAGTTCTTCGGCTTTTTCTGCCGGAACGGAAATCTCGAAACCGTCTTCACCGGTGTAGCCCGAGCGGCTGACAAAACAGTCGGCGCCCAGCAGTTGCACCGGCTGGAACTGCATGAAGGTCATTTTCGCAACCGCAGGTGCCAGGCGCTCCAGTACCTTGATCGCCGCCGGCCCCTGCAGGGCCAGCAGGGCGCGCTCTTCGAACAGTGGCTGGATCTGGCACTGATCGCCGATGTGCTTGCGCAGGTGGGCCAGGTCCTGTTCCTTGCAGGCCGCGTTGACCACCAGGAACAGTTCGTCGTTGCCCAGATTGGCGACCATCAGGTCGTCGAGGATGCCGCCTTGTTCGTTGGTGAACATGGCATAGCGCTGCATGCCCACCGGCAGGTCGATGATGTCGACCGGCACCAGGGATTCCAGGGCCTTGGCCGCAGCGGCGCCGCTCAGGCGGATCTGGCCCATGTGCGAAACATCGAACAGGCCGGCGTGCTCGCGGCTGTGCAGGTGCTCTTTCATCACCCCCAGCGGGTACTGGACTGGCATGTCGTAACCGGCGAAGGGCACCATGCGGGCGCCCAGTTCCAGGTGCAGGGCGTGCAGCGGGGTCTTGAGCAGTGTTTCGGTGGACATTGATGACTCCTTGGGGCTTGAGAGGGTGTCAGCATTCGATGATGTTGACGGCCAGACCGCCGCGGGCGGTCTCCTTGTATTTGCTTTTCATGTCGGCGCCGGTCTGGCGCATGGTGCGGATGACTTTATCCAGCGAGACGAAGTGCTGCCCGTCACCGCGCAGGGCCATGCGCACGGCATTGATAGCCTTGACCGAGCCCATGGCGTTGCGCTCGATGCAGGGCACCTGGACCAACCCGCCGATCGGGTCGCAGGTCAGGCCCAGGTTGTGTTCCATGCCGATCTCGGCGGCGTTCTCGACCTGCTGCACGCTGCCGCCCATCACTTCGCACAAGGCGCCGGCGGCCATCGAGCAGGCGACGCCGACCTCGCCCTGGCAACCGACTTCGGCACCGGAGATCGAGGCGTTCTCTTTATAGAGGATGCCGATGGCGGCGGCCGTGAGCAGAAAGCGCACCACGCCGTCGTCGTTGGCGCCCGGGATAAAGCGCATGTAGTAGTGCAGCACTGCCGGGACGATACCGGCGGCGCCATTGGTCGGCGCGGTGACCACGCGTCCGCCGAAGGCGTTTTCTTCATTGACGGCCAGGGCATACAGGTTGACCCAGTCGAGCACCGACAGCGCATCGCGCAGGCTCGCCTCCGGGTTGCTGCACAGCTGGCGGTACAGCGCTGCGGCACGGCGCTTGACCTTGAGCCCGCCAGGCAGGATGCCCTCGTTGCGACAACCGGCGGACACGCAGTCCTGCATGACCTGCCAGATGCGCAACAGGCCGCTGCGGGTTTCGCTTTCCGGGCGCCAGGCCGCTTCGTTGGCCAGCATGATCTGGCTGATCGACAGGTTCTGCGCGGTGCAATGGCCGAGCAGTTCCTTGGCAGTCTTGAACGGGTAAGGCAGAACGGTGCTGTCTTCGACGATGCGATCGGCGCCGGCCGCGTCCTCATCGACCACGAAACCACCGCCTACCGAGTAGTACTCGCGGCTGCGAATCTGCAAACCGGCGGCGTCAAAGGCACGGAAGATCATGCCATTGGGGTGAAAGGCCAGGGGCTTGCGGATCATTGCCAGGTGCTGCTTTTCGACGAAGTCGATTTCATGCTCGCCGAGCAGGTTGAGCCGGCCGCTGCTGCGGATGGCCTGCAGGCGTGCGGGGATGCTTTCGGTATCGACCGTGTCCGGGTGTTCGCCTTCAAGGCCGAGCAGCACGGCCTTGTCGCTGCCGTGGCCTTTGCCGGTGGCGCCAAGCGAGCCGTAGAGTTCGGCCTTGACGCAGACCGTGGCGCTGAGCAGCTCGTCGCGGCGCAGGCCTTCGGCAAAGCGCGCGGCGGCGCGCATGGGGCCGACGGTATGGGAACTGGAGGGGCCGATGCCGATCTTGAACAGGTCGAAGACGCTTAGTGACATGGTCGTACCCTCATTGTTGGGGAGAAGCATCGCCGGCAAGGCCGGCTCCCACAAGGTTCTTTGGTGTTCTCGAAACCTGTGGGAGCTGGCTTTGCCAGCGATGAGGCCAGCAGGCCGGACTCAGACGTCCTGATAGCTCTCGATCGACGGGCAGGCACAGACCAGGTTGCGGTCGCCGAACACGTTGTCGACCCGGCCGACCGGTGGCCAGTATTTGCCTTCCACCAGCGATGCCAGCGGATACACCGCCTGCTCGCGGCTGTACGGGTGGCTCCACTCACCGGCGATCTCGGCGGCGGTGTGCGGGGCGTTCTTCAGCGGGTTGTCGTCCTTGTCCAGGCTACCGCTTTCTACCGCGCGAATCTCTTCGCGGATGCGGATCATCGCCTCGCAGAAACGGTCCAGTTCTTCTTTAGACTCGCTTTCGGTCGGTTCGATCATCAGCGTGCCGGCTACCGGGAACGACATGGTCGGGGCGTGGAAGCCGAAGTCGATCAGGCGCTTGGCCACGTCATCGACGCTAATGCCGCTGCTGTCCTTGATTGGACGCAAATCGAGGATGCACTCGTGCGCCACCAGGCCGTTGCTGCCGGTGTACAATACAGGATAGTGCTCTTCCAGGCGGCGGGCGATGTAGTTGGCGTTGAGGATGGCCATCTGCGAGGCGCGCTTGAGCCCGGCGCCTCCCATCATGCGGATATACATCCAGGTGATCGGCAGAATGCTGGCGCTGCCGAACGGTGCGGCGCAGACCGCGCCTTGCTTGTTGTCCATGTGCGCGTGCCCGGGCAGGAACGGTGCCAGGTGCGACTTGACGCCGATCGGGCCAACGCCCGGGCCGCCACCGCCGTGGGGGATGCAGAAGGTCTTGTGCAGGTTCAGGTGCGAGACATCGCCGCCGAACTTGCCCGGTGCGCACAGGCCGACCATGGCGTTCATGTTGGCACCGTCGATGTACACCTGGCCGCCGTTGTCATGGATGATCGCGCAGATCTCGCCGATGGCTTCTTCGAACACGCCGTGGGTCGAGGGGTAGGTGATCATCAGCGCGGCGAGGTGTTCGCGGTGCTCGATGGCCTTGGCACGCAGGTCGTCGATGTCGACGTTGCCGCGGGCGTCACAGGCGGTGACCACCACGCGCATGCCGGCCATGTGGGCGGTGGCGGGGTTGGTGCCGTGGGCCGAGGACGGGATCAGGCAGATGTCGCGGCGTGCTTCACCACGGCTCTGGTGGTAGGCGCGGATGGCCAAGAGGCCCGCGTATTCACCCTGGGAACCGGCGTTGGGCTGCAGCGACACGGCGTCGTAGCCGGTGGCGGCGCAAAGCATCGCCTCCAGTTCGCTGGTCAGTTGCTGGTAACCCTGGCTCTGTTCTGCCGGGGCGAACGGGTGCAGGTTGCCGAATTCGGCCCAGGTCACCGGGATCATTTCGCTGGCGGCGTTGAGCTTCATGGTGCACGAGCCCAGCGGGATCATGGTGCGGTCCAGGGCCAGGTCCTTGTCGGCCAGGCGGCGCAGGTAGCGCATCAGCTCGGTTTCACTGTGGTAGCGGTTGAACACCGGGTGCTCGAGGATCGCCGACTGGCGCAGCAGGGCGCGAGGCAATTGCGCTTGAACGCTGGCAGCGAGGGCGGCGAAGTCCGGAGTGGCCTTGCCGTCGGCGAACAGTTGCCACAGCGCTTCCACGTCTGCCTGGGTGCTGGTTTCATCCAGCGACAGGCCCAGGCGCTGGGCGTCAATCTGGCGCAGGTTAAGGCGCTGGGCGCGGGCCTGGTCGTGCAGAGCGGAGGTGGCGCTGCCAGTGGCCAGGGTCAGGGTGTCGAAGAAGTGTTCAATCTCGACATTCACACCCAGCTGCTGCAGGCCGGCCTTGAGGATCGCGGTCAGCGCATGGGTGCGTTCGGCGATCTGCTTCAGGCCCTGGGGACCATGGTACACGGCGTACATGCTGGCGATGTTGGCCAGCAGCACCTGGGCGGTGCAGATGTTGCTGGTGGCTTTCTCGCGGCGGATGTGCTGCTCGCGGGTCTGCATGGCCAGGCGCAAGGCGGTCTTGCCGAAGCGGTCGATCGAGACGCCGACCAGGCGGCCCGGCATGTCGCGCTTGAACGCGTCGCGGGTAGAGAAGTAGGCCGCGTGCGGGCCACCGAAACCCAGCGGCACGCCGAAGCGCTGGGCGCTGCCAATGGCCACGTCGGCGCCGAATTCGCCCGGTGGGGTCAGCAGGGTCAGGGCCAGCAGGTCGGCAGCCACGGCAACCAGGGCATTGGCGGCGTGGAAGCGCTCGACCAGCTCACGGTAGTCGAAGACTTCACCGCTGCTGGCCGGGTATTGCAGCAGGGCACCGAAGAAGGCGCTGACATCGCCCAGTTCACGCTCGTCGCCGACGATGACGTCGATACCCAGCGGTTCGGCCCGGGTACGCAGCACGTCGAGGGTCTGCGGATGGCAATGCACGGAAGCGAAGAAGGCGTGGCTGCCCTTGTTCTTGCTAAGGCGTTTGCAGAAGGTCATGGCTTCGGCGGCAGCGGTGGCTTCGTCGAGCAAGGATGCGTTGGCGATCGGCAGGCCGGTGAGGTCGCTGATCAGGGTCTGGAAATTCAGCAGCGCTTCCAGGCGGCCCTGGGAAATCTCAGGCTGGTATGGGGTGTAGGCGGTGTACCAGGCCGGATTTTCCAGCAGGTTGCGCAGGATCGGCGCCGGGGTATGGCAGTTGTAGTAACCCTGGCCGATGAAGCTCTTGAACAGCTGGTTGTTGCCAGCGATAGCCTTGAGCGAAGCCAGGGCCTCGGCTTCGCTTTGCCCAGCGCCCAGCTCCAGGACGCTGGTGCCCTTGATGCTGTCGGGGATGACGGCGGCGCTCATGGCTTCCAGCGAGTCGAAGCCGAGGGTGGCGAGCATGTGCTGCTCGTCGCGCTGGCGTGGGCCGATGTGGCGAGCGATGAATTCGTTGGCGGTGCCGAGGTTGATGGTCATGGCGGTTCCTCAGGCGTCAGCGTTGGCTTTGATCAGGCGGTCGTAGGCGTCCTGGTCGAGCAGTTGCGCGACGGCGCCGGCGTCGGCCGGGATGAAACGGAAGAACCAGCCTTCACCCAGCGGATCTTCGTTGACCAGCTCGGGGTTGCCTTCGAGCTGTTCGTTGACCGCAACCACTTCGCCGGTCAGCGGCATGTATACGCCACTGGCAGCCTTGACCGATTCGACGGTCGAAGCTTCGGCACCTTTGTCGTAGCTTTGCAGCTCCGGCAGTTGCACGTAGACCACATCGCCCAGGGCGTTCTGGGCGAAGGCGGTAATCCCGACGGTGACGCTGCCGTCAGCTTCGGTACGCAGCCATTCGTGATCTTCGGTGAATCGCAACTCGCTCATGGAAACTCCTCAAGGGCCGCAGGGGACGGCTGTGGGCGTGGCTCAAGTGAGCCCAGGGATGAGCAATGCCATAGCAATAATGCGGCCATCTATAAAATATCGTTATAAAACAATATGTTATAAATTTTCTGAGTAATGGAAAGTTTACAGCTGTAGCGAAATCGCTACACCCGAAGCCGGGAAAAAAAGCGCAAGGGGATCAGAACCTTGCGCCATGGCCCTGAAACTGTGCTGTATCGATATTGTTACGCTGTAGCGATTTCAGTACGGCCGGTCAGGGCTTGGTCGGGATGCCGTATTTGCGCAGGCGATGGGCAATGGCGGTATGCGAGGTTTGCAGGCGGCTGGCCAGCTGGCGGGTCGAGGGGTAGCTGCTGTAGAGCTTGGTCAGCAGGTTGCGCTCGAAGTCTTCCACGGCCTGTTCCAGGCTATCGACTTCAGCGTCATGCCCACGGGCCACCGAGGTGCCGGCGATGTCCAGGTCACCGATGTCCACCAGGCTGCTTTCGCTGATGGCGGCGGCGCGGAAGATCACGTTCTGCAGCTGACGCACGTTGCCCGGCCAACGGTTACCCAGCAGCGCCGGGTAAGTGGCCGGGGCCAGGCGGCACAGCGGGCGCTGGATCTGGGTGCAGGCCTGCTGCATGAAGTAGCGCGCCAGCAGGAGGATGTCCTGGCCACGCTCGCGCAGCGGCGGCACCTGCAGGTTGAGCACGTTCAGGCGGTAGAACAGGTCTTCGCGAAAGGTGCCTTCGGCGACCATCTTTTCCAGGTCGCGGTGGGTGGCGCTGAGGATCCGCACATTGACCTTCACCTCACGGTCGCCACCGACCCGGCGAAAGCTGCCGTCGTTGAGAAAACGCAGGAGCTTGGCCTGCAGGTACGGCGACATTTCGCCGATCTCGTCGAGGAACACCGTGCCCTGGTTGGCCAGTTCCATCAGCCCCGGCTTGCCGCCGCGTTGTGCGCCGGTAAAGGCGCCGGGGGCGTAGCCGAACAGCTCGCTTTCGGCCAGGTTCTCCGGCAGCGCCGCGCAGTTGAGCGCCAGGAAGGGTGCGCTGTGACGGCTGCTGATGGCGTGACAGGCGCGGGCCACCAGCTCCTTGCCGGTACCGGTTTCACCGTGGATCAACAGCGGTGCATCCAGGGCCGCCACGCGCAGGGCGCGGGCCTTGAGGGTGCGGATCGGCGGTGAATCACCCAACAGTGCATCGAAGCCCTCGGCGTGATCATGGTGCAGCGCCGACAGCCGTTCGCCGATGCGATTGGGCTGATACAAGGTCAGCAGTGCACCGGCGTTGGTGATCGGCGTGGCATCGAGCAGCAGCGTCTGGCCGTTGAGAGTCACTTCGCGCAGGGGCAGGTGGAAGCCCTGTTCGATCAGGGCTTCAAGCAGGCCAGGATCGCCAAACAGGTCGGCCACCGAACGGTCGGACGGCTCCTGGCCGCACAGCGCCACCAGCGCCGGGTTGGCCAGCAGTACATGGCCGGCGCTGTCCAAGGCCAGTACCGGATCGCTCATGGCCGCGAGCAGGGCATCGAGCTGCAGGTGACGACGCTGGCCGGGGAGGATGTCGACCACTTGTACGGTTTGCACGCCATGCACGTTGAACAGCGCGTCGTGCAGCTCTTCGAGCACGTGGGGGCTGAGGGTCGGGGCGTCGATATAGACGTTCGGCGGCACCATCTCCACGGCGTCCAGGTTGAGGTTGCGGGCGCCGAGCAGGGCCAGCACTTCCTGGGTGATGCCGACGCGGTCGATGAAACTGACGTGGATGCGCATGGGGGAGGGGTTCAAGGCTGCCGAAGGCGGCCAGTATGCTGTTCAGTGCAATCGCGGGGCAAGCCCGCTCCTACCTGGGTGGGAGCGGGCTTGCCCCGCGATGAGGCCGGTAGGGCTACTCGAAGTGCTCGGGATTGACCGAATCCCCCGACTTCACATCCAGCTTCTCGCGAATGTCCTCGAACATCAGGTCGTAGATCTTGTGCGTTGAGCCCAGGCTCTCGAATTTCTTGGGCGACGGCATGTAGCTTTGCGCCCTGCGCGTGGCGACACTCAGGAAGCTCGGCAATACCTCTTCTTTGCTCAGGAAGAACTTTTCCTCCACGGTCTTGCCTTCGATGCTCCCATGCATGTGGAAATCAATGCCGTGTTTGTTGGCTTCCCGGACTACTGCGTACTCGATATTCAGGTCGTAACTGTGATCAGCCTTGTTCAGCGCAGTGCGCTCGATATGCACGTGACCGGATTTGAACTGGGCCATGATGGAATCCTCCGCAAAGGTGAAAACGGCGGGCCCGCAAGCCCGCCCACTGCATTCAACGGTAGCTGATTCCAGGCTTCGAGGTGCTCACCCGGGTACCGGCCGTACCCTTGACGATATCTTCGATGTCGGCCAGCGAACCGATAACCGCCACTTTGCCGGTATGGCGGGCGAAGTCGCAAGCGGCCTGGACTTTCGGGCCCATGGAGCCGGCGGCAAAGCCGAGGCGTTCGAGCTCGTCCGGGTGCGCCTGGGCAATCGCCTTCTGGCTCGGCTTGCCATAGTCGATGAACGCCGCGTTGACGTCGGTGGCGATCACCAGCAGGTCGGCTTCGAGCTGTTCGGCCAGCAGCGCCGAGCACAGGTCTTTGTCGATCACCGCTTCGATGCCCTTGAGCTTGCGGTCGGCGTCATACATGGTCGGGATGCCGCCGCCACCGGCGCAGATGACGATGCTGCTCTTTTCCAGCAGCCATTTGATCGGGCGAATCTCGAAGATGCGCTTGGGTTTCGGGCTGGCGACCACACGGCGGTACTTGTCGCCGTCGGCCTTGACCACCCAGCCTTTCTCCTTGGCCAGGCGCTCGGCGTCTTCCTTGCTGTAGACCGGGCCGATGAACTTGGTCGGGTCCTTGAAGGCCGGGTCGTTGGCGTCCACTTCGACCTGGGTCAGGAGGGTGGCGAACGGCACTTCGAAGTCCAGCAGGTTGCCCAGCTCCTGTTCGATGATGTAGCCGATCATGCCTTCGGTTTCGGCCCCGAGCACGTCCAGCGGGTAGGCTTCGTCCGGCTTGTAGGATTGCGCCTGCAACGACAACAGGCCGACTTGCGGACCATTGCCGTGGGCGATGACCAGTTCATTGCCTGGGTGAATCTTGGCGATCTGCTCGGCGGCGATGCGGATATTGGCGCGCTGATTGTCTGCAGTCATGGGTTCGCCACGGCGCAGCAGGGCGTTGCCGCCCAATGCAACAACGATACGCATGATGATGTCCTTTTAGCGTTGGCAGCGAAGCTCTTGTGGGAGCTGGCTTTGCCAGCGATTCAGGCACCGCGCAGTAACGGGTACTGCGCCGATACCATCGCCGGCAAGACCGGCTCCCACAGGAGCGAAGGTTCGCTCCCTGAATGGATTACAGGTCAGCCAGGGTCGACACCAGGATCGCCTTGATGGTGTGCATGCGGTTTTCCGCTTGCTCGAAGGCGATGCAGGCTGGCGACTCGAACACGTCGTCGGTCACTTCGATACCGTTGGCCAGGTGCGGGTACTGCTCGGCGATCTGTTTGCCGACCTTGGTGTCGGAGTTGTGGAACGCTGGCAGGCAGTGCATGAACTTGGTCCGCGGGTTGCCAGTGGCTTTCATCAGCTCGGCGTTGACCTGGTACGGCAGCAGTTGCTGGATGCGTTCGCCCCAGGCTTCAACCGGCTCGCCCATCGATACCCAGACGTCGGTGTGGATGAAATCGACGCCCTTGACCGCCGCTTTCGGGTCTTCGGTGAGGGTGATGCGCGCGCCGCTTTCTTCCGCATATTTTTTGCAACGGGCGACCAGGTCGTCGTGCGGCCACAGGGCTTTCGGCGCGCAGATGCGCACGTCCATGCCGAGTTTGGCGCCGACCAGCAGCAGCGAGTTACCCATATTGTTGCGGGCATCGCCCAGGTAGGCGTAGCTGATGTCGTGGATCGGCTTGTCGGCGTGTTCACGCATGGTCAGCACGTCGGCGATCATCTGGGTCGGGTGATATTCGTCGGTCAGGCCGTTGAACACCGGCACACCGGCGAACTTGGCCAGCTCTTCGACGATTTCCTGCTTGAAGCCACGGTACTCGATGGCGTCATACATGCGCCCGAGTACGCGGGCGGTGTCCTTCATGCTTTCCTTGTGGCCGATCTGCGAAGAGTTCGGGTCGATGTAAGTGACGTTGGCGCCCTGGTCGTAGGCAGCCACTTCGAAGGCGCAACGGGTGCGGGTCGAGGTTTTCTCGAAGATCAGCGCAATGTTGTTGCCTTTGAGGTGCTGCTGCTCGGTGCCGGTGTACTTGGCACGTTTCAGGTCACGGGACAGGTCCAGCAGGTAGCGCAACTCGCGAGGGGTGTGGTGTTCCAGGCTCAGCAGGTTACGGTTGTGGATGTTGAACGCCATGATGATTCTCCTGTTCTGGTGAACGGAAAGCGGTGATCGGCCCGCCTGCACCCGTGGGTGCAGGCGGTTGATGGTCGTTTTAGTAGTCGATAGGGTCGCGCACGATCGGGCAGGTCATGCAGTGACCGCCGCCGCGGCCACGGCCCAGTTCGCCGGCGCTGATGGTGATGACTTCGACACCGGCCTTGCGCAGCAGGGTGTTGGTGTAGGTGTTGCGGTCGTAGCCGATGACTACGCCGGGCTCCAGCGCCACCACGTTGTTGCCGTCATCCCATTGCTCGCGTTCGGCGGCGAAGCTGTTGCCGCCGGTTTCCACCACGCGCAGCTGCTTGAGGTTGAGGGATTCGGCGACCACGTCGAGGAAGGTCTTGTTCTCGCGGCGCACGTCCATGCCGTACGGCTTGCTGCTGTCCGGACGAATGACGAACGGGACGATTTCCTTGACCACTTCCGGGAAGACCGTGACCAGGTCGCGGTCGCAGAAGCTGAACACGGTATCCAGGTGCATCGCGGCGCGGGATTTCGGCAAGCCGGCCACTACGACCTTCTCGACCGCACCTTTGGCAAACAGCGATTGCGCCAGTTGACCGATGGCCTGGCGCGAGGTGCGCTCGCCCATGCCGATCAGGACCACGCCATTGCCGATCGGCATGACGTCGCCGCCTTCGAGGGTGGCCTTGCCGTGGTCATGATCCGGGTCGCCGTACCAGACTTCAAAGTCGGCACCGCTGAACTCGGGGTGGAACTTGTAGATCGCGGTGGTCAGCAGGGTTTCCTGGCGTCGCGCCGGCCAGTACATCGGGTTGAGGGTCACGCCGCCGTAGATCCAGCAAGTGGTGTCGCGGGTGAACTGGGTGTTGGGCAGTGGGTCGAGCAGGAAGCTGGAGTGGCCCAGGTAGTCGCGGTACATCTTGATGACGCTGGCGCCTTCGCTGTCGGGCAGGTCTTCACCGGCCACGCCGCCGATCAGGAACTCGGCCAGTTTGCGTGGCTCCAGGCCTTCGAGCCAGCTGCGCACTTCGTTGGTCAGGCCGACACCGACGGTGTCCGGGGTGATCTTGCGGTCGAGGATCCATTTCAGTGCTTCGGGGTTCTGCACGGTCTCGGTCAGCAGGTTGTGCATTTCCAGCACTTCGATGCCGCGTTCACGCATTTTGGTGACGAAGTCGAAGTGGTCGCGCTTGGCCTGGTTGACCCAGATGACGTCATCGAACAGCAGGTCGTCGCAGTTGCTCGGCGTCAGGCGCTGGTGCGCCAGGCCAGGGGAGCAGACCATCACTTTGCGCAGTTTGCCGGCTTCGGAATGTACGCCGTACTTAACTTTATCCGTGGACATGGTTCATTTCCTCCAAGTTGCGAAAACGGGTGGTTACAGAGTCAGGAAGCCGTCGTACAGGCCGTAGGCAGCCACCAGGGCGCCAAGGACCACGGCGGCGAAGATCAGCTTCTCCACGTTGGTAAAAATCGGTTGGCCGACCTCGCGCTTGGCCTTGGCGAACAGGATCACGCCAGGGGCATAGAGCAGGGCCGAAAGCAGCAGGTATTTGACGCCGCCGGCATACAGCAGCCAGACCGCGTAGAGCAGGGCGATGGCACCGATGACCAGGTCTTTCTTGCGTTCGGCCAGGGCCTGTTCGTAGGTTTCGCTGCGCAGCGCCAGCAGGAAGGCGTAGGCCGCCGACCACAGGTAAGGCACCAGGATCATCGAAGTGGCGAGGTAGATCAGCGACAGGTAGGTACTGGCCGAGAACAGGGTGATGACCAGGAAGATCTGCACCATGGCGTTGGTCAGCCACAGGGCGTTGGCCGGCACGTGGTTGGCGTTCTCGCGGCGCAGGAACTCCGGCATGGTGTGGTCTTTGGCGGCGGCGAACATGATCTCGGCGCACAGCAGCACCCACGACAGCAGGGCACCGAGCAGCGAGATGATCAGGCCGACGCTGATCAGCACCGCGCCCCAGTGACCGACCACGTGCTCAAGCACGGCGGCCATCGACGGGTTCTGCAGCTTGGCCAGTTCCGGCTGGGTCATGATGCCCAGCGATAGCACGTTGACCAGCACCAGGAACAGCAGCACGGTAATGAAGCCGATGACCGTGGCCTTACCCACGTCCGAGCGTTTTTCTGCCCGGGCCGAGAAGATGCTCGCGCCCTCGATGCCGATGAACACCCACACGGTGACCAGCATCATGTTGCGCACCTGGTTCATCACGCTGCCCAGGTCCGGGTTCATCGAACCCCAGATGTCAGCGGTGAAGATGTCCAGCTTGAAGGCGAACACGGCGATCAGCACGAACAACGCCAGCGGCACGACCTTGGCCACGGTCGTGACCAGGTTGATGAACGCCGCTTCCTTGATCCCGCGCAGCACGAGGAAATGCACGGCCCAGAGCAGCACCGAGGCGCCAATGACCGCTGCCGGGGTGTTGCCCTCGCCAAAGATCGGGAAAAAGTAGCCGAGGGTACTGAACAGCAACACGAAGTAGCCGACGTTGCCGAGCCAGGCGCTGATCCAGTAGCCCCAGGCCGAAGAAAAGCCCATGTAATCGCCGAAACCGGCCTTGGCGTAGGCGTACACCCCGCCGTCCAAGTCAGGCTTGCGATTGGCCAGGGTCTGGAACACGAAAGCCAGGGTCAGCATGCCGATGGCGGTGATGCCCCAGCCGATCAGAACAGCGCCTACATCGGCACTTGCGGCCATGTTTTGCGGCAACGAAAAGATCCCGCCGCCGATCATCGAGCCGACAACAAGTGCAACCAGCGCACCAAGTCGTAGTTTTCCGGGAGCGTCTGACATTGAATAACTCCGTACCAGGAGAAGAGATGGCGCTAGAATAAATCCAGCGGCGAAGTCATTAGCTGATTCAGGTCAGTTCATGAGGACATTCCATTGAGATCAGTGACTGAAACAGCCTCCCGGAGTATGCCGATCGCAGTGCTGCAAGCCTTGTCCACTGGCACCTCCATGGCCTTTTAGAGCAATCGCTCTTGCGGGGCTGTGAGAATTGAAGCTAGTCCGTTTTGGGGGAATCGCAAATTTTTCCTGAGAAAATATCTTATTGGCTTGAACAGGCGGAAATAGTGCACAAAACTCCCTATTTAGTTCGTCAGGCATAGACGCACAAGTTATGAGCAGCGGAAGCTTAGTGGTTTAATACATATGAACGCTTACACTCTGCATATATTTAACTCAGGGTGTACCTCTGGCGTTACAAACACGAGACAGAAGGGGATCTGCATGTCCGAACCTGGACAGAAATTGCGCCTGGGTGCGTTGATCGCCTTGGTGGTCGGCTCGATGATCGGCGGTGGGATTTTTTCGCTGCCGCAAAACATGGCCGCACGTGCCGACGTCGGCGCGGTACTGATCGGCTGGGGGATCACAGCGGTGGGCATGCTGGCCCTGGCCTTCGTGTTCCAGACCCTGGCCAACCGCAAACCCGAGCTGGATTCCGGGGTGTATGCCTACGCCAAGGCCGGCTTTGGCGAATACATGGGCTTTTCTTCGGCCTGGGGCTACTGGATCAGCGCCTGGCTGGGCAACGTCGGCTACTTCGTGCTGCTGTTCAGCACCCTGGGTTTCTACTTTCCGGTGTTTGGCGAGGGCAACACGCCGATTGCCATCGCCTGCGCCTCGTTGCTGTTGTGGGCGGTGCATTTTCTGGTGTTGCGCGGGATCAAGGAGGCGGCGTTCATCAACCAGGTGACCACCGTGGCCAAGATCGTGCCGCTGGTGATGTTCATCGTCATCGCTGCCGTAGCCTTTCGCGCCGACATCTTTACCCGTGACATCTGGGGCTTGAGCAACCCGAAATTCGGTGGAGTGCTCGACCAGGTGCGCAACATGATGCTGGTGACCGTGTTCGTGTTTATCGGCATCGAGGGTGCGAGTGTCTACTCCGGACGGGCGGCGAAGCGTTCGGACGTCGGCAAGGCCACGGTGATCGGCTTTATTGGCGTGCTGGCCCTGCTGGTGCTGGTCAACGTGCTGTCGCTCGGGGTGATGACCCAGCCGGAACTGGCCGCCTTGCAGAATCCGTCGCTGGCTTCGGTGCTCGAGCATATCGTCGGGCCCTGGGGGGCCTTGCTGATCAGCATCGGCCTGGCGGTGTCGCTGTTGGGGGCTTTGCTGTCATGGGCCTTGCTGTGCGCCGAGATCCTCTTTGCCACGGCCCGCGACCAGACCATGCCGCGCTTTCTGGCCCGGGAAAACGCCAACCACGTGCCGGCCAATGCCTTGTGGCTGACCAACGTGATGATTCAGCTGTTCTTGCTGATCACGCTGTTTTCCGCCGGGACCTACACCAGCCTTATCTACCTGGCGTCGTCGATGATTTTGGTGCCATACCTGTGGTCGGCGGCCTATGCAGTGCTGTTGGCGGTACGTGGGGAATCGTATGAAGGGCATCCGGGTGCGCGGCGCAAGGACCTGGTGATTGCCGGCACCGCCCTGGTGTATGCGATCTGGCTGCTGTACGCCGGGGGGCTCAAGTACCTGTTGTTGTCGGCGCTGTTGTACGCGCCGGGGGTGATCCTGTTTGCCCGGGCCAAGCATGAGCAGGGGCAGGCGCTGTTTACCACCTGGGAGAAGCTGATCTTTGCCGCCGTTCTGGTGGGCGCGGGGTTGGCGGCTTATGGGTTGTACAGTGGGGTGTTGAGCCTTTAATCAGGGCTGCGGCGCAGCCCATCGCCGGCAAGGCCGGCTCCCACAGTAGATCGGTGTGCAGCAAACTCTGTGGGCGCTGGCTTTGCCAGCGAGAGGCCCTCACATTCACCAACAGGCAGCAGCAGAACCCAGCTCACAAGCCCCTCGCTGCCAAACCAACGGCGCCCCTTCGACCAGCAGCGGCGCCTTCAGCCGCTGCGCCAGCCCCCAGGGCGTCTGCTCCAGCTGCGGGTTCAGGTCCGCTGCCGTCTCAGCCTGCAACGGCACATCCGCTGCCAGCGTCCCCTGATCGATCAACAGCTTTGCCGTGCGCGCCAGCGACAGGCGCAGGGTTGCCCCGCATCCGCTGCCCAGGCGTTCGCTGTAGGCCTTGATCGCCGCAGCCGCCATCAGGTACCCGGTGCCATGGTCCAATGCCTGCACCGGCAGCGGCACGGGCTGGTCGGCCTGTTGCCAGCGCATGCCTTCGCAAGCGATGCCGCAGCTCATCTGCACCAGGCTGTCGAAGCCCCGGCGCTGTTGCCAGGGGCCGCTCCAGCCGTAGGCGTTGAGGCTCACATCGATCAGTCCGGGGTTGAGCTGGCGGCGCTGTTCGCTGGCATACCCCAGTCGTTCGAGGGCGTCGGCGCGGTAACCATGCAGGAGAATATCGGCTTCACTGAGCAGGCGTTCAAACACCCGTCGATCATCCCCATCGTGCAAGTCCAGGCGCGCACAGCGTTTACCCAGGGTCACCTCGGCAACAACCGCCGGTTCCTCCCAGCCTGGCGGGTCGATCCGCAGTACCTCAGCGCCGAAGCCAGCCAGCAGGCGGCTGGCTGTGGGGCCGGCGAGGATGCGGGTCAGGTCCAGCACCTTGACCCCGGCCAGAGGTCGGACGGCGTTACCGCTCCAGCGTCTGCTTGTAAAGGCTGGAGCCAGTTGGCGGTGAATCAACGGCTCGGCATTCACTGCCAGGCCCTGAGGGTGGGCCGACCATTCGGACCCGCTGCGCATGTGCGCGGCGCAACCGCCAGCGGTGACTATCGCGCTTTCCAGCTCGCTTGCGCGCCAGCGCGCAACCAGGTCGGCCATTTGTGCGCGGTCAGCCGCACGGCCCACTACCTTCTCGGCGGCGGCGCGATGATGAGCTGCGTTGGTATGCAGGCGAATCCAGCCATCCTCGGCGCGGTAGTCACCGGCAATCGGGTCCCACAAGGGCGGTGTGCTCCAGCCTTGCGGGCGCAGGCTGGTGGCGAACCAGAACGAGCTCAGGCGGCGGTCAACTTCAACGGCAGGCTGTTGCTCAAGCTGGCGCTGCAGCAGTTCGGCGATTGCCAGGCCACAGGCGGCAACGCTGCTGCTGGCAAGCGCGGTGACGGCGAAAGTCGAAGGCAGGGCGCCGTTGCCGCGAAAGCGCAGGGTATTGCGCAGTGCCGTTGGCAGCTGCAGTTCGGCGACAAGGGTGTCGAGTAGCGCGGTCATCAATGGCCCTCCAGCAGAAGGGCCATTGCAGACCATCAGCGGCGCCAGGTCAAACCCTGAACTGATCCATCAGGGCCATCTGCTGCGACGACAGGGTGTTGAGCTGGCTGCTCACCTGGGCCGATTCGGCGGCCTGGCCGGTCAGGGTCTCGGTCACGCCACGGATCGCCGAGACGTTGCGGTTGACCTCTTCGGCCACCGCGCTTTGCTGCTCGGCGGCACTGGCGATCTGCAGGTTCATGTCGCTGATCACCGTTACCGCCTCGCTGATCTTGTCCAGCGCCTGCACCGCCTGGTGGATCTGCCCGGCGTTTTCCTGGGCTTTGCCGTGACTCGAATGCATGGTCGCCACCACCTCGCGGGTGTTGCTCTGGATGCGTTCGATCACCAGGCGGATCTCTTCGACCGAGTCCTGGGTACGGCGCGCCAGGTTGCGTACTTCGTCGGCCACCACGGCAAAACCACGGCCGCTTTCGCCGGCGCGGGCCGCTTCGATGGCGGCGTTGAGGGCCAGCAGGTTGGTCTGCTCGGCGATGCTGCGGATCACTTCAAGCACCGAGCCGATCTGCTCGCTGTTCTGCGCCAGGGTTTCCACTTCGCTTACAGCCTTGCTGACCTGTTCGGCGAGCACGGTGATGTCGCGGGTGCTGCGCTCGATGATCGCCATGCCGTCCTTGGCCGAGCGGTCGGCTCCGCGGGCGGCGTCGGCGGCACTGGCAGCGCTGTTGGCAACGTCGTGGGCGGTGGCGCTCATCTCGTTGGAGGCGGTGGCCACCTGGTCGATCTCGCGAAACTGCACCTGCATGCCTTCGCTGGTGCGCTGGGCAATCGCCGAGGACTGGTCGGCAGTGGCCCGGGCCTGGGTGATGCTCTGCTTGATCTGGGCGATGGTCGGCTGCAGCTTGTCGAGGAAACGGTTGAAGCCGCCGGTCAGCCGGCCGAGTTCGTCCTTGCGCGCATAGCGCAGGCGCTGGGTGAGGTCGCCGTCGCCGCTGGCGATGTCTTCGAGCATGCTGGCCACGCTGTTCAGCGGGCGGGTCACACCGGTAGCGGTCAGCCACATCAGCAACAGGCCGCCGAGACCGGCCAGGGTGGCGAACAGCACCACCTTGAGGGTGCCACTGGTGCGGGCGTCTTCGAGGGTGGCCTGCAGGCTGGTGGCGTCGGCCAGCAGTACCTGCTTGGGCAGGTCGATCAGAATGCCCCAGGGCTTGCTGTCGGCAATCGGTTGCACCGGGTTCACGGCGCGGATGGTCTCGCCTTGCTCAAGGATCAGCGGCTGATTGGCGGCCAGCTTTTGCAGCGCCGGCTGGCCGTCCTGGTCGATGCTCTTGCCGACCTTGCCGGCATCGTTGCTGTTGGCCGCCAGCAGGCCGCTGGCGGCGACGATCATCAAGCGCCCGGCGCCATTGAACAGCTCCTGCTGGGCTTTGGCGGCAGCGGCCTGAAGGGCATCGAGGGAAATATCAACGCCAGCCACGGCGATCACCTTGCCGTTGTGCAGCAAGGGCATGGTGATGCTGGTCATCAGCATCTGCTTGCCGCCGACGGTGTCGGAGTAGGGCTCGAGCAGGCAGGCGCGGGCGCTGTTGCGCGAGCAGGTGTACCAGACGTTGTACGGCGTGCCGCTGAGGTTGATTTCGGTCTTGTTCAGGTCGGCGTCGCTGATCACCGTGTTCAAGGCCTGGCCCTGGGCGCGGCTCCAGTAACTGGCGAAGCGGCCGCTCTCGTTGCTCAGGCGCTTGGCATCGTTGGCAAACGCGCTGTCGCCACCGTCCAGGCCTTCGGGCTCGAATGCCAGCCACACGCCCAGTACGTCGGGGTTGCGCTTGAAGCTGGTGGCCAGGCTCTGGTTGATCGCTTCACGCAGGTCGCCAGCGCTCAGGCCGCGGTCGCGGGCCAATTGCTGCAGGTCCTGGACCTGATCGGCGAGGGCGGTGATGACGGTCTGGCTGTCGCTGAAAGTACGCCGCAGCATCTCGGCCTTTTCGCCGGCGCGGGCCTGTAGCAGGGCCTGGACGTTGCGGGTGAGCATGGTGGTGCTGGCGTCGCCGACCAGTTCATCGCTCTGGTGCGATTGATACAGGTTGATACCGACGACGAGTGCGACCACGCCAAGCAGGCAGAGGCCGGAGAGCAGGACGATTTTCAGGCGGATCGAGAGCGTGTCGAACATGGACGTACTCGCTAAAAGGCAGGCCGGTAGAGGACCGAGCCACTGGGCGGGCTCGGTTCGCTACATCCTTTTAGCGATAACAGTTCATCGGCTTTATAGCCTTAGCCATGAGTGCGCGCCGATGAACGGTCGACGAGGCTCAAGGGCGCGGTTTCTGGCCGCGACCAGATCCACAGGTTGCCCAGCGTCATGCCGGCGATGGCGAGAAATACCGGCCAGCGATGCTCCAGAAACACCAGCATCACGCCGGCGCACAGCAGCATGCTGACAGTGGCGCTGACCTTGGCCCGGCGCTGGATTACCTTGCCGTTGCGCCAGTTGCTCAGGATCGGGCCAAACAGGCGATGGTTTTCCAGCCAGGCACTCAGGCGCGGCGAGCTGCGGGTGGCGGCCCAGGCGGCGAGGAGGATGAATTCGGTGGTGGGCAGGCCGGGAATCACGATGGCCACCAGGCCGATGCCCAGGCTGACGTAGGCCAGCAGGCCGAAGAGCAGGCGCGAGAGTTTTGAAGCGGCTGGGCGGGTCATGGGCTTGTCGGTGTGCACGGGCAAGGCCCGGTTACCACGAGGGTAACCGGGTACGGCGCATCAGGCCAGTTCGGCTTTAGGCGCAGTTGCGTAGGCGTGTTTGAGCAGCTCGGTGAAACGCTCGAAGGCGGCCACGGCGCCTTGCTCGGCCTTGGCTTCTTCTTCGGCGCTCAGTTCCAGGCCGTCGAGGATGCGGGTGAACTGCTTCCAGCCTTCGGCGCGGCCACCGGCCGGTTCGCCCAGGTGACGGGCACCGAAGCTGTCCGACAGGCCCAGGCCGACGGCACGCTTGATCAGGAACGCAGCGCCGAGCTTGGAACCTTCGGAAACGAAGATCCAGCCCATGGCTTCACCCAGGCTTGGGCGCTGCAGGGCGCCGGCAAAGTCGGCCGGGATCTCGGTGTTCAAGTCCGCCAGGTCCAGGCCGGCCTGTTCGGCGCGGCAGCGTGCGGCCAGGTCCGGGACGATGGCGATCAGTGCCGGGTCGGTGTACAGCGCCTTGAGCTCGGACTGGAACAGGTACTGGGCAACCACGAAGCGGGCGAAGCTCTCGCGGGTTTCGAACGGCGCGTGGGATTTGACCAGGGCGTCGAGTTCGGTGTGCGGGGCGTGGGTCAGCTGGTTCAAACGCTGCGAACGCAGGCTGGCGCGTTCGGTGGTGGTAGCGGCGGTCATGGTGATTCCTTGCGAAATGGGCGTGCCTGATGACTAGACGAATGAGAAGACGCGTGACAGTAAAAAAACCTCACCTCAAAGGCTTTTCACGGGGCAAGCCCGCTCCTGCAAAATCTGTAGGAGCGGGCTTGCCCCGCACTGCGGTTCAGATATCCCAGACCAGGTTGATGGCGAAATTGCGGCCCGGCATGGTCAGGCGGTCGAGGTTGGCGGGGGCGGTTACCGCCGCTTCACCGAGGCCGTCGTAGCCGCGCACGTCATCCCACTGCCAGTACTTCTTGTCGGTCAGGTTGTAGAGGCCGGCGTTGACCGTGATGTCGTCGGTGACCTTGTAGAAGCCGGTCAGGTCGAGCACACCGTAGCCCGGGGTGCGGAACTGCTTGCTGGTGCCGTCGGGGGCGAAGAAGGTGGTGTCGTCGACGCGGTTCTTGCGTTTGACCAGGGTCCAGCTCAGCAGCGCGCCGTATTGCTCCTGCTCGTAACCCAGGCCCATCACCGCGGTCAGCGGGTTGACGCTGTTGAGCGGCTGGCCGGTGTCGTCGTTGCGGCCATAGAGGTAGGCCAGCGAGCCCTGGGTATACAGGCCGTGCGGTGCGCCGAAGGCGTCGAGGTTCAGGCGGCCCTTGAACTCGGCACCCTTGATGGTGGCGTGCTTGATGTTGTTGGCTTCGAAGGTCTGGCCGAGGTTGCTGCCCTGCACCGCGTCTTCGTTGATGAAGTCGCGGTACTTGTTGTAGAACACCGCGACGGCGAAGTCACCGGCCTCGAAGTTGCCACGCAGGCCGGTCTCGTAGCTCTTGCTCTTTTCCGGCTCGAGGTTGGAGTTGCCGCGCACGCTGTAGCCCAGGCCCGGGTTCTCGAAGCGGCCGTACAACGCCTTGGCGGTCGGCGTACGGAAGCCTTCGGCGTACTGGCCGTACCAGGTGTAGTTGTCGTTGAAGGCGTAGGTCAGGCCGAACTTGGGCGAGACCCGATGCCATTTCTTGGCGTCGTCGTCGACCGGGTCGGTGGGGTTGGCGCCGACGCCACGCAGGAACTCGTCGGTCATGTGCGGGGTGAGCTTGGTGTAGTCGTAGCGCACGCCCGGCAGGAAGGTCCACTGGTTCCAGCGGATCTCGTCCTGGGCGAACAGGCTGTAGGTGTTGACGGTCGGATCGGGGAAGTCACTGACCAGCGCCTGGCTGTCACTGGTGCTGACCTGGCCGATGAAGCGGCAGCTGCCACCGACATTCAGGCAGGTGCCGGTGCCGCTGCGCGAGCCGGTGACCTTCTGGTGCTTGAGGGTGGTGCCGTAGGTCAGCAAGTGCTCGGTGGCGCCGACGCTGAAGGCTTTGTCCAGTTGTGCGTCGAACACCCACTGGCGGTCCTTGTAGGTGGTCTGGCGGTCACGGAACACCTGGCGACCCGAGGCGAAATAGAGCTCTTCGGTGCGCTGGTCGGTCTTGCCGATCTGGTAGTTCAGGCTCCACTTCATGTTGTCGGCCAGCACGCTGCCCAGGGCGAATTCGTGGTTGATGCCGAAACGCTCGCGGGTCACGGTATCGTTGCCGGTGCGGTCGCGGTACGCGTTCATCGCGCCGAAGCCCGGAATGAACGGCCCGCCCACGGCGCTCTTGAGCTTCAGGTCACGGTCGTCCTTGTAGTTTTCGTAAGTGAAGGCCAGGCGCGCGTCGTCGGCGTAGTTCCAGCCGGCCTTGGCGAGGATGTTGGTGGTGCGCACGTCTTCCGGGTTGGCGGCGGTGCGTGCCAGGCCGGTGCCGCCGTGGCTGCTGTAGGACTCGGTTTCATGGCCGTTGCGCTGGCTCAGGTGCAGCAGGCCGTCGAACTCGCCCTGGCGGCCGGCGACGGTGGCCGAGTTCAGCCAGCTTTCGTCTGCCGAGCTGTAGCCGGTCTTCAGGCGTGCGCCGACGTCCTGGCCAGGCTTGATGATGTCGTCGGGGTCGAGGGTGAAGTAGCTGACCGCGCCGCCAATGGCGTTGCTGCCGTACAGCACCGAAGCCGGACCACGGAGGATCTCCACGCGCTTGACGATCTCAGGGTCGACGTAGTTGCGCTGGGTCTGGGCGTAGGGGCCGAAGAAGAAACTGTCGGGGATCGACACGCCGTCGATCTGGGTCAGCACCCGCTCACCGTCGATACCGCGGATGTTGTAGCCGTTCAGGCCGCTGCGCTGGCCGGTGCCGCTGACCGAAACGCCAGGCTCGTAACGCACCAGTTCCTTGATGTTGTTGACGTTCTGGCGATCGAGCTGCTCGCGGGTCTGTACGCTGACGGTGCTCGGCACCTGGCTGATGTCCTGGGCGCTACGGGTGGCGCTGACGGTGATTTGCTGCAGGGCGATGGCCTTGCTGGCGCTGCGTTCGATCACCACGTTGCCGCTGTTGAGCGTGCGGTAGCTCAGGCCGGTGCCGGCCAGCAGGCGCTGCAGGGCCGCTTCCGGTTTCAGCGAGCCATGCACGCCCGGCGAGGCGACGCCCTCGGCAAGTTCCGCAGAGAAGCCCACTTGCCAGCCGGTCACCGCGGTAAAGGCGTTGAGCGCCGACACCAGCGGCTGCTGGTTGATGGCGAAGCGGTAGTCGCCCATGCGCGGGGCACTGGCCTGGGCCGGTTCCGCGGCCAACGCCGGCAGGCTGCAGGCGCCGCTGGCGAGCATGGCCAGGGTCAACAGGGAGAGCGTGCAACGCTGCAGGCCGGGGGTACGTGAAGTGGCTGAAGATCGACGAGTGAAACCAGTGGACATCGAAAGCGCTCCCTGTCGCGCGAATGTTATAGGTGCTGGCTGATTCAAAAATAAGAATCAGTTGCATTGGCTATAACGAGACGTAACAGCTTCAGGGATCGCGTAAAAAAACTTTTGCCTCAGTTGAGAATCACCAGCGCCGGGTACTCGTGCAACTGTGCCGAGGTGATGTGGGCCAGGGCACGCAAGGTTTCCAGGGGCTGGTCGAGGCGGTAGTTGCCGGTGACCGCGACGTTTGCCAGCTGCTCGTTGCCGTTGATGATCCAGCCGGGGTAGTAGCGGCGCAGTTCGGCCAGCACCTGGCTCAGCGGACAGTTCTCGAACACCAGGCGGCCCTGGACCCAGGCCAGGTCCTTTTGCGCATCCAGGCGTCCGCGCTGGCCGAAGCCATTGGGCCCGACGCTGATGCTGTCACCCGCCGACAGGCGAATGCGCTGGTCGCTGCTGGCCTGCAGGTCGACGTCGCCGCGTTGCACCCGAACCTGGGCTTCGCCGTTGAGGTAGCGCACGGCAAAATCGGTATCGCGCACACTGGCACGCAGCGGGCCGGCCTGCAGTTCCAGCGGTGGCTGGGCGCCGCCGGGAACCTCGAAGTAGGCCTCGCCCTGCAGCAGCCGGGCCACTTGGCGGTTGTCGCGCAGGTCGCTGGCAAACGCCGAATTGGTGTTGAGCAAGACCTTGGAACCGTCGTCCAGCTGTACCCGCTGGCGTTCACCCACTACGGTCAGATGATCGGCCTGCAGGCGCACCGGCAGGTTGCCTACGGTGAAAATCCCCACCAGCAGCACAGCGGCCGTAGCGAGGGGCTTCCAGTGTGGGCGGATACGTGAGCGCAGGCTGCGGCGCTGTACCTGATGCAGTTGCCCGGCGGCCTGGCGCAGGGGCGCGCCGTTCCAGACCGCCTCGGCCTCGACATAGGCGCGGGCATTGGCCGGGTCTGCCTCGAGCCAGGCTTCGAAGGCCTGGGTGTCTTGCTCTGACGCACATTGCAGGCGAATCAGCCAGTCCAGGGCCTGGTCCATGGCCCGGTCACTGGCGGCTTGGCCAGGCGGCGAGGGGCGAGGAGAGGGACTGTCGGTCACGGGTGGGTCCTTGGCGGGGCTGGCGCTTTTTTGCGAATGATCCGGGGTATCCATGGGGATGGCAAGGTTTTAGCTGCGATCCACGACGGGCTGTTTACTTCAGCCGGTCGGCTACCCCTACACAGATGGCCATGATCAGTTTCAGTTCCTTCTGAACCGTGCTTGCCGACACTTTCAGTTGTTCGGCGATTTCCAGGTAGCTGGCGCCATGCAGGCGGCTGAGGATGAAGATGCGCTGTTGGCGTTCGGTCAATTGCGCGAGGCTGACGCTCAGGCGCTTGAGCAGTTGTTCGGCGTGGGCGGCGTCTTCGGCACTGCTGCTGGGCGCAGCGACGTTGTGCAGGACTTGCTCGGGCACATCGTCGACCAGGTTGCGCGACTGCGCCCGGCGTGCGCGCAAGTGATCGAGGGCGAGGTTGCGCGCGGTCTGGAACACGAAAGGCTCGAGGTGCTCGATGGGCCGTTCGCCCAGGGCGCGGGTCACCCGCAGGTAGGTCTCCTGCAACAGGTCTTCGGCAGTACTGGGGTTATCCACCATGCGCTGCAGCGTACGCAGCAGGCTGACTCGCTGCGCGAGGAAAACGGCGTTGAACTGGGACTGACTCACAGCGGTACCCGACCATGGCGTGGCGAATGATAATGCTTATCATCAGCGCGTTGGTCAAGTACTGCCTCCGCTCCTGCAAGGGATGGTCCTAGCGGGCGTTGTGCAGCGCCAGGCAGTTATCCAGCATGCGGTTGGAGAAGCCCCATTCGTTGTCGTACCAGGCCATCACCTTGAGCATGCGCCCGTTGGCCCGGGTATGGTTGGCATCGAAAATCGACGACAACGGGTTGTGGTTGAAGTCGCAGGACACCAGCGGCAGGCTGTTGTAGCCGAGCACCTTGGAATGCCGGCTGGCTTCCTTGAACAGCGCGTTGACGGCCTCGGCCGTGGCCTCGCGCTCAAGGTTGACGGTGAGGTCGACCAGCGACACGTTGATCACCGGCACCCGCACGGCCATGCCGGTGAGCTTGCCGGCCAGTTCCGGCAGCACCAGGCCCACGGCTTCGGCGGCGCCGGTCTTGCTCGGGATCATCGACTGGGTCGCCGAACGGGCGCGGAACGGGTCGCTGTGGTAGACGTCGGTAAGGTTCTGGTCGTTGGTGTAGGCATGAATGGTGGTCATCAGCCCCTGCTCGATGCCGAACTCGCGGTGCAGCACCTGGGCCAGCGGCGCCAGGCAGTTGGTGGTGCACGAAGCGCTGGAGATGATCTGGTGCGAGGGGCGCAGGATGTCATGGTTGACCCCGTACACCACGGTGGCATCAGCCCCCTTGGCCGGCGCCGAGATAATGACTTTGCCGGCCCCGGCAGTAAGATGGGCGGCGGCCTTGGCGCGCTCGGTGAACAAACCGGTGCACTCGAACACCACATCGATGGCTTCGGCTTTCCATGGCAGCTCCGCCGGGTTGCGGATGGCGCTGACGGCGATGCGGTCGCCGTTGACGGTAATGCTCTCGTGATCGGATTCAACCGTGGCAGCGAAGCTGCCGTGGACGCTGTCGTATTTGAGCAGATGGGCATTGATCGCGCTGTCGCCCAGGTCGTTGATGGCGACGACCTGCAGATCCTGACGGTAGCCTTGGGTATAGAGTGCGCGAAGGATGTTGCGGCCGATGCGGCCAAAGCCATTGATTGCGATACGAAGGGTCATGGAGCTACCTCTGGGAGACCGGGTGAAGCCCGTGGCAATTGAAGTTTTGCTTCACTGCATCTGATTTTGTTGTTGGAATTACAAGATTATTCGTAAAAAAATAGAAAACAAGCCTTTTTGCTGGCAATATTTTATTCAATCTACAACGAGCGATCGGCCAAGCCGTTCCTCCCGCAACGCATCGCCCCTGCCATTGAGCCTAGGCCGCGATCGTTGATAAGGGAAACCGCCGCAGAGGTCGCAACCACCGATAGCCTGGAGTCCAGTACATGCATCCGCGCATTCTTGAGGTCACCCAACGGCTGATCGCCCGCAGTCGCCCCACCCGTGAACGCTACCTTGAGCTGATTCGCGGGGCCGCCAGCGACGGGCCGATGCGTGCCAAGCTGCAGTGCGCCAACTTCGCTCACGGTGTCGCCGGCTGCGGCAGCCAGGACAAGCAAAGCCTGCGGATGATGAACGCGGCCAACGTCGCCATCGTCTCCGCCTACAACGACATGCTCTCGGCGCACCAGCCCTACGAGCATTACCCCGAACAGATCAAGCAGGCGCTGCGCGAAATCGGCTCGGTCGGCCAGTTCGCCGGCGGTGTGCCGGCCATGTGCGACGGCGTCACCCAGGGTGAACCCGGTATGGAACTGGGCATCGCCAGCCGCGAAGTGATCGCCATGTCCACCGCCATCGCCCTGTCGCACAACATGTTCGATGCGGCGCTGATGCTCGGCATCTGCGACAAGATCGTCCCCGGCCTGCTGATGGGCGCGTTGCGCTTCGGCCATCTGCCGACGCTGTTCGTGCCGGGTGGGCCGATGCCGTCGGGCATCTCCAACAAGGAGAAAGCCGATGTGCGCCAGCGTTACGCCGAAGGCAAGGCCAGTCGCGAAGAGCTGCTGGAGTCGGAGATGAAGTCCTACCACAGCCCCGGCACTTGCACCTTCTACGGCACTGCCAATACCAACCAGCTGCTGATGGAAGTGATGGGCCTGCACCTGCCGGGCGCCTCTTTCGTCAACCCGTATACGCCGCTGCGCGATGCCCTGACTGTCGAGGCTGCGCAGCAGGTCACGCGCATGACCAAGGCCAGTGGCGCCTTCATGCCGCTGGGTGAGATTGTCGACGAGAAATCCCTGGTCAACTCCATCGTTGCCCTGCACGCCACCGGCGGCTCGACCAACCACACCCTGCACATGCCGGCGATTGCCCAGGCCGCCGGCATCCAGCTGACCTGGCAGGACATGGCCGAGCTCTCGGAAGTGGTGCCGACCCTGTCCCACGTCTATCCGAACGGCAAGGCCGACATCAACCACTTCCAGGCTGCCGGCGGCATGGCCTTCCTGATTCGCGAACTGCTCGATGCCGGTTTGCTCCACGAAGACGTCAACACCGTCGCCGGCCATGGCCTGCGTCGCTACACCCAGGAGCCGTTCCTTGAGGCCGGCAAACTGGTCTGGCGCGAAGGCCCGAAGGCCAGCCTTGATGAGGCGATCCTGCGCCCAGTGGCACGGGCGTTCTCGCCCGAAGGCGGTCTGCGGGTCATGGAAGGCAACCTCGGTCGCGGGGTGATGAAGGTGTCCGCAGTAGCCCCCGAGCATCAGGTGGTCGAAGCCCCGGCACTGGTGTTCCATGACCAGCAGGCGCTGGCCGATGCCTTCCAGGCCGGCGAGCTGGAGCGTGATTTCGTTGCGGTAATGCGCTTCCAGGGGCCGCGCTGCAACGGCATGCCCGAGCTGCACAAGATGACCCCGTTCCTTGGCGTGTTGCAGGACCGTGGCTTCAAGGTCGCACTGGTAACCGACGGGCGTATGTCCGGTGCTTCAGGGAAAATCCCCGCGGCCATTCATGTCTGCCCCGAAGCCTTCGATGGCGGCCCGCTGGCGCGCCTGCGCGATGGCGATATCGTCCGGGTCGACGGCGTGGCGGGTACCCTGACGGTGAAACTCAGTGCAGCCGAGCTGGCCGATCGAGAACTGCCCGCACCACCGACCGGCAACGACCTGGGTTGCGGCCGCGAGCTGTTCGGCTTCCTGCGTACCGCCCTGAGCCCGGCAGAGAAAGGCGCCAGCGCCTTCACCTCGGCCCTGGAGACACTCAAATGAAGCGCGCACTGGTCGGCGATATCGGCGGCACCAATGCACGCTTCGCCCTCTGGGAAGACAACCGCATGCACGCGGTGCAGGTCTTTGCCACGGCGGACTACACCAGCCCGGAACAGGCCATTGGCGCTTACCTGGCTGACCAGGGCCTGGCCCGCGGCGAGCTGGGCGCGGTGTGCCTGGCGGTGGCCGGGCCGGTCGACGGTGATGAGTTTCGCTTTACCAACAACCACTGGCGGCTCAGCCGCCAGGCGTTCTGCAAAACCTTGCAGGTCGAGCAGTTGCTGCTGATCAACGACTTCACCGCCATGGCCCTGGGCATGACCCGCTTGCAGGCGGACGAGTACCGTACCGTCTGCGCAGGCACGCCTGATGCCAGCCGCCCGGCGCTGGTGATCGGCCCGGGCACCGGCCTTGGCGTCGGCACCTTGCTCAACCTGGGTGAGGACCGCTGGATGGCTTTGCCGGGCGAGGGCGGGCATGTCGACCTGCCGGTGGGCAATGCCCGCGAAGCGCAGATCCGCCAGCAGATCGAAAGCGAAATCGGCCATGTCAGCGCCGAAACCGTCCTCAGCGGCGGCGGCCTGCTGCGCTTGTACCAGGCCATCTGTGCCCTGGATGGTCAGCCTGCGCCGCTGCAAAGTCCGGCGGCGATCACCGACGCGGCGCTGGCCGGTGAGCCCGTTGCCCTGGCGGTGATCGAGCAGTTCTGCCGCTTCCTGGGCCGGGTGGCGGGCAACAACGTCCTGACCCTCGGCGGGCGTGGCGGGGTGTTTATCGTCGGCGGCATCGTTCCACGCTTTGCCGAGCTGTTCCTGCGCAGCGGCTTTGGCGCCAGCTTTGCCGACAAGGGCTGCATGAGTGGCTACTTCAAGGATCTCCCGGTATGGTTGGTGACCGCCGAATTCTCCGGCTTGCTCGGGGCCGGCGTGGCGCTGCAACAAGCCGGCTGAGGTGTAGGCGCGGGCTTGCCCCGCGAAGCACTCACCCTGTTCAACAAGGAGTGATGCGTGAGCAAGTCGATATTGATGGTCGACGACGACCAGGACATTCGTGAACTGCTGCAGACCTACCTGAGCCGCGCCGGTTTCAGCGTCCAGGCGGTGGCCGACGGGCGCGGCTTTCGCCAGGCCCTGGACGCCAGCGACTGCGACCTGGTGATCCTCGACGTGATGTTGCCCGACGAAGACGGTTTCAGCCTGTGTCGCTGGGTGCGCCAGCATCCGCGCCTGGCCCAGGTGCCGATCATCATGCTCACCGCCAGCTCCGACGAAGCCGACCGGGTCATCGGCCTGGAACTGGGCGCCGATGATTACCTGGGCAAACCCTTCAGCCCGCGCGAACTGCAGGCGCGGATCAAGGCGCTGCTGCGCCGTGCCGGTTTTGGCCAGGAGCGCAGTGGCTGTGATGTGCTGGCCTTCGATGACTGGCGCCTGGATACCATCAGCCACCGCTTGTTCCACCGCGATGGTGAAGAGGTGATTCTCTCCGGTGCCGACTTCGCCTTGCTCAAGCTGTTCCTCGATCACCCGCAACAGATCCTCGACCGCGACACCATCGGCAACGCCACCCGTGGCCGTGAGCCGATGCCGCTGGACCGCATTGTCGACATGGCGGTCAGCCGCCTGCGCCAACGCCTGCGCGACACCGAAAAACCGCCACGGTTGATCCGTACCGTACGCGGCAGTGGCTACCTGCTGGCGGCCAGCGTTGCGCCCGCGCACTGAAGGGCGCTGGCGCCTGCCGCTGCCACGCTCGCTGCTGGGGCGCATGCTGCTGTTGACCTTGCTGGTGGTGTTGCTGGCCCAGGGGCTGTCGAGTGTGATCTGGTTGTCGCAATTGCGTGCCAGCCAGATGGAAGGCCTGGTCGCCAGCGCGCGCAGCCTGGCCCATTCGATGAGTGCCAGCGTCAGTTATTTTCGCTCCCTGCCGGTGGCTTACCGGCCGATGGTGCTCGACCAGTTGCGTAGCATGGGCGGTACCCGCTTCGTCGTTTCGCTCAACGACAAACCGCTGGGCATGCAGGTGCTGCCGGCCACGCCGCGCAAGGAGGCGGTGATCGACGCCGTCGCTGATGTGCTGCACCAGCGCCTCGGCGCGCAGCTGGAAATTTCCATCCAGTTTGTCAGCCCGCAGGATTTGCGGATCTTCAACAGCGGCCTGAAGCTCGATGAGCTGCCGCGTTCCTGGGCCCACTATGCGCTGACCCTGGAGCCGATCAACCCGCCGGTGCTGGTGACCCAGATTCGCCTCGCTGAAGGCGAGTGGCTGTACATCGCCTCGCTGCTGCCCGAGCCCTACACCAGCCTCGAAGAGCAGGGCCTGCCCAGCCAGCAGTTGTGGTTCATCGTGCTGACCAGTTCGTTCCTGCTGCTGTTCATCGGTCTGCTGGTGCACTGGCAGAGCCGCCCGCTCAAGCGCCTGGCCCTGGCCGCACGGGAGATGTCGCTGGGGGCCGACGTCGAGCCGGTGACCGAAGGCGGTGGCAGTGAAGTGGAGGAGGTGGGCCGGGCCTTCAACGCCATGCGCGAGCGCATCAGCCGCTACCTGACCGAACGCAGCCAGTTGTTCAGCGCCATCTCCCACGACCTGCGCACGCCGATCACGCGCTTGCGCCTGCGTGTCGAGTTGCTTGATGACGAGCAGTTGCAGGCCAAGTTCGGCCGCGACCTGGACGAGCTGGAGATGCTGGTCAAGGGCGCGCTGCAATGTGTGAAGGACACCGACATCCACGAGAACATCGAGCGTATCGACCTCAACCAGGTGCTCGAATGCCTGGTCGAACCGTACCTGGGCAGTGGCCAGATCACCCTCGAAGGTCGCGCCCAGGCGCCTTATCCCGGCAAGCCACTGGCGCTCAAGCGCTGCATTGGCAACTTGATCGACAACGCTCTGAAATACGGCGAGCGCGCCCACCTGCGCATCCTCGACAGTGACATTGGCTTTGTCTTGCAGGTCGATGACGAGGGCCCGGGCGTGCCCGAGCAACGTCAGGAGCAGGTGTTCGAGCCGCATTTTCGCCTGGCCGGACAGCAGCAGGGCTACGGCCTGGGCCTGGGTATCGCGCGCAATATCGCCCACAGCCACGGCGGCGAGGTGAGCCTGCGCAACCTGCGTGAGGGCGGCTTGCGGGTGACCTTGAGCCTGCCGCGCAGCGTTGACTGAAATTCTGCCTGGGCGAATGTCACCAGCTGGTGACATTCGCGCATCCCTTCGTTACCTCCGGCCCGGGTGCCGTTGGTTAGACTCCAATGCAAGCGCAAGCACCACGACTTGCACCTGCATAACAACAAGAAAAGGTTCCTCTCGATGAATGCGATCAATCGCCTCGCCGCTGTCATTTCCCTCGCCTCCTTGTTGCCCCTGAGTGCTGTTGCTGCCGCTAACGGCATGGTCGAAGTCACTCACTGGTGGACCTCCGGAGGCGAAGCCGCGGCGGTGAAAACCCTCAAGGAACAAGTCGAGAAAGACGGTTTCACCTGGAAGGACAACGCCGTCGCCGGTGGCGGTGGCGCAGCGGCCATGACCGTACTGAAGAGCCGCGCAGTGGCCGGTAACCCGCCAGGCGCCGCCCAGATCAAGGGGCCGGACATCCAGGAGTGGGGTGCGCTGGGCCTGCTCACCGAACTCGACGATGTCTCCAGAGCCAACAACTGGGACGCCCTGCTGCCAAAGAAAGTCGCCCAGATCATGCAGTACGACGGCCACTATGTAGCGGTGCCGGTGAACATCCACCGGGTCAACTGGCTGTGGATCAACCCGCAGGTGTTCGACAAGGCCGGGGCCAAGGTGCCGACCACCCTCGATGAACTGTTCGCCGCCGCCGACAAGCTCAAGGCGGCCGGTTTCATCCCGCTCGCCCATGGCGGCCAGCCGTGGCAGGACAGCACCGTTTTCGAAGACCTGGTGCTGAGCATCCTCGGGCCCCAGGGCTATCACAAAGCCTTCGTCGAACTGGATGAAGACACCCTGACTGGCGCGCAGATGGTCAAGGTGTTCGAAACCCTCAAGCGCCTGGGCACTTACATGGATCCCAACCGCGCCGGGCGCGACTGGAACATTGCTGCCGCCGAAGTCATCAATGGCAAGGCCGGCATGCAGATCATGGGCGACTGGGCCAAGAGCGAATGGACCGCCGCCGGCAAAGTGGCAGGCAAGGACTACCAGTGCGTGGCCTTCCCCGGCACCCAGGGCAGTTTCGCCTACAACATCGATTCGCTGGCGATGTTCAAGCTCAAGAACGAGAACGACATCAAGGCCCAGAACGACTTGGCCAAGGTCGCCCTGGAACCGCGGTTCCAGACCGTGTTCAACCAGAACAAGGGCTCCTTGCCGGTGCGCCAGGACATGGACATGAGCCAGTTCGACGCCTGCACGCAGAAGTCGGCGGTGGACTTCAAGGAAGCGGAGAAGGGTGACGGCCTGCAACCGAGCATGGCCCACAACATGGCGACCTCGCTGGCGGTGCAGGGGGCGATCTTCGATGTCGTCACCAACTTCTTCAACGACCCGAAAGCCGATCCGGCAACGGCGGTCAAGCAGCTGAATTCGGCGATCAAGTCGGCCAAGTGATGGTGTAGGCAACGACTCTGCGGGGCTTCATCGCTGGCAAGCCAGCTCCCACAGGGTCGGTGCATGCAGTCCATTGTGGGAGCTGGCTTGCCAGCGATGCGGTGCGCAGCGCCGCCCTTCAACCGAGACTTTCTGATGAGCACTGTTGCCACAATCAACAAGGCCTCACCCCTGGACGCCCTGCAGCGCTGGTTACCGAAACTGGTACTGGCGCCGAGCATGTTGATCGTCCTGGTGGGTTTTTACGGCTACATCCTCTGGACCTTCGTCCTGTCCTTCACCAACTCAAGCTTCATGCCCAGCTACAAGTGGGTGGGCCTGGCGCAATATGCACGGCTGATGGAGAACGACCGCTGGTGGGTGGCGAGCAAGAACCTGCTGCTGTTCGGCGGCATGTTCATCGCCATCAGCCTGGTGATCGGCGTGCTGCTGGCGATTTTGCTCGACCAGCGCATCCGCCGCGAAGGGTTCATTCGCACTATTTACCTGTACCCCATGGCGCTGTCGATGATCGTCACCGGCACCGCCTGGAAGTGGCTGCTCAACCCCGGCCTGGGCCTGGACAAGATGCTTCGCGACTGGGGCTGGGAAGGCTTTCGCCTGGACTGGCTGGTGGACCCCGACCGGGTTGTCTACTGCCTGGTGATCGCCGCCGTGTGGCAGGCCTCGGGCTTTGTCATGGCGCTGTTCCTGGCCGGCCTGCGCGGCGTCGATCAGTCGATCATCCGTGCCGCGCAAGTCGATGGCGCCGGCCTGCCGAGCATCTACCTGCGCATCGTCTTGCCAAGTTTGCGCCCGGTGTTTTTCAGCGCACTGATGATCCTTGCGCACATCGCGATCAAGAGCTTCGACCTGGTCGCGGCCATGACTGCGGGCGGCCCGGGCTATGCCTCTGACCTGCCGGCGATGTTCATGTATTCCTTCACCTTCAGCCGTGGGCAGATGGGCATGGGCTCGGCCAGCGCGATCCTGATGCTCGGCGCGATCCTGTCGATCCTGGTGCCGTACCTGTATTCGGAACTGAGGAACAAACGCCATGACTAGGTCCCTCGCTCCCCGCTCGTTGAGCTTCAGCCGCCTGGCCATCTACTCGACCCTGATCCTGGCCTGTGCGTTGTACCTGATCCCGCTGATCGTGATGCTGCTGACCAGCTTCAAGTCGCCGGAAGACATCCGTACCGGCAACCTGCTGAGCTGGCCCGAGGTGATCACCGGCATCGGCTGGATCAAGGCCTGGGACACGGTCGGCGGCTACTTCTGGAACTCGGTGAAGATCACCGTGCCGGCGGTGGTGATCTCGACCCTGCTCGGTGCGCTCAACGGCTATGTGCTGTCGATGTGGCGTTTCAGGGGGTCGCAGCTGTTCTTCGGCCTGCTCTTGTTCGGCTGCTTCCTGCCGTTCCAGACCGTGCTGCTGCCGGCCTCGTTCACCCTCGGCAAGCTTGGCCTGGCCAGCACCACCAGCGGCCTGGTGCTGGTGCATATCGTCTACGGCCTGGCCTTCACCACGCTGTTTTTCCGCAACTACTACTGCAGCGTGCCGGAGGCTCTGGTGCGGGCGGCGCGGCTCGATGGCGCGGGTTTTTTCACCATCTTCGGGCGCATCCTGCTGCCGATGTCGGTGCCGATCATCATGGTCTGCCTGATCTGGCAGTTCACCCAGATCTGGAACGACTTTCTCTTCGGCGTGGTGTTCGCCAGCGGCGATGCGCAACCGATCACCGTGGCCCTGAACAACCTGGTCAACACCAGCACCGGGGTCAAGGAATACAACGTCGACATGGCGGCGGCGATGATCGCCGGGTTACCGACCCTGTTGGTCTATGTGCTGGCTGGCAAGTATTTCCTGCGCGGGCTCACGGCCGGCGCGGTCAAGGGGTAAACAACAATGGCAACGCTTGAACTGCGCAACGTCAACAAGAGCTACGGCAGCGGTCTGCCGGACACCCTGAAGAACATCGAACTGTCGATCGACTCCGGCGAATTCCTGATTCTGGTCGGCCCGTCCGGGTGCGGTAAATCGACCCTGATGAACTGCATCGCCGGCCTCGAACAGATCAGCGGCGGGGCGATCCTGGTGGACGATGCCGACATCAGCGGCATGAGCCCCAAGGATCGCGACATCGCCATGGTGTTCCAGTCTTACGCGCTGTACCCGACCATGAATGTGCGCGACAACATCGCCTTCGGCCTGAAAATGCGCAAGATGCCTGCCGCCGCCATCGACGAAGAGGTGGCGCGAGTGGCCAAGCTGCTGCAGATCGAGCACCTGCTGACGCGCAAGCCTGGCCAACTGTCCGGTGGCCAGCAGCAACGCGTGGCCATGGGCCGGGCGCTGGCGCGGCGGCCGAAGATCTACCTGTTCGACGAGCCGCTGTCCAACCTCGACGCCAAGCTGCGGGTGGAGATGCGCACCGAAATCAAGCTGATGCACCAGCGCTTGAAGACCACCACGGTGTACGTCACCCACGATCAGATCGAGGCCATGACCCTGGGCGACAAGGTGGCGGTGATGAAGGACGGGCTGATCCAGCAGTTCGGCACCCCGCAGCAGATCTACAACGATCCGGCCAACCTGTTCGTGGCCAGCTTCATCGGTTCGCCCCCGATGAACTTCATTCCCCTGCGCCTGCAGCGCAAGGACGGCCGCCTGCTGGCCCTGCTCGACAGTGGCCAGGCCCGCTGCGAGCTACCCTTGGGCTTCAATGTGGCGGGTCTGGAGGACCGTGAAGTGATCCTCGGCATGCGCCCGGAACAGATCGCCCTGGCCCCGGCCCAGGCCAATGGTTTGCCGAGTATTCGTGCCGAAGTGCAGATCACCGAGCCCACCGGGCCGGACCTGCTGGTGTTCGTCACCCTCAACCAGACCAAGGTCTGCTGCCGACTGGCCCCGGATGTGCCGACCCAGGTCGGCGACACCCTGAACCTGCAGTTCGATCCGGCACGGGTGCTGCTGTTCGATGCCGCCACCGGCGAGCGCCTGGGTGTCGCCGCGCCAGCGCCGGCGAGCAAGGACAATGTCGCCCAATTCAAGGGCCGCTGAATTCGTTATAGAACGTAGACACCCATCGAGAACAATAAAACGAGGAAACAAGGGATGGATCACTTCAAGCGTATCAAGCCTCTGGCGCCGTTGACCCTGCTGGCGGCCCTGGGCCTCAGTTGCGGGGCGCAGGCGGCTGGCGCCTTTGCTCCGGAGTCGAAATGGATGAGCGGCGACTGGGGCGGTACCCGCACCGAGCTGCTGGAGAAAGGCTACGACTTCACCCTCGACTACGTCGGTGAGGTGGCGGGTAACCTCAACGGTGGCTACAACGACGACAAGACCGCGCGCTACAGCGACCAGTTCGCCCTCGGCGCGCACCTGGACCTGGAGAAGATCTTCGGCTGGCAGGATGCCGAGTTCAAGCTGGCGATCACCGAGCGTAGCGGCCGCAACTTGTCCAACGACCGCATTAGCGACCCGCGTGCCGGGCAGTTCAGTTCGGTGCAGGAAGTCTGGGGGCGCGGCCAGACCTGGCGCCTGACCCAGATGTGGGTCAAGCAGAAGTATTTCGATGGCGCCCTGGACATCAAGGTCGGGCGCTTTGGCGAAGGCGAGGACTTCAACAGCTTCCCCTGCGACTTCCAGAACCTGGCGTTCTGCGGCTCGCAAGTGGGCAACTGGGTTGGCGGTATCTGGTACAACTGGCCGGTCAGCCAGTGGGCGATGCGGGTCAAATACAACATCACTCCGGAGTTCTTCGCCCAGGTCGGTGTGTATGAACAGAACCCGTCCAACCTTGAAACCGGCAACGGCTTCAAGCTCAGCGGCAGCGGCACCAAGGGCATGATCCTGCCGGTGGAGCTGGTCTGGTCGCCGCAGGTCAACGGCCTGCCGGGTGAGTACCGTCTGGGTTACTACTACAGCACGGCCAAGGCCGATGACGTCTATGACGACGTCAATGGCCAGCCCCAGGCGCTGACCGGCGCAGCCTTCAAGTCGCACTCGAGCAAGCACGGCTGGTGGGTGGTGGCCCAGCAGCAGGTCACCGCGCACGGCGGTGATGCCAACCGCGGCCTGAGCCTGTTCGCCAACTTCACCGTGCACGACAAGGCTACCAACGTGGTGGACAACTACCAGCAGGTAGGTATGGTCTACAAGGGCGCCTTCGATGGCCGGCCCAAGGATGACATCGGCTTTGGTGTGGCGCGGATTCACGTCAATGACGACGTCAAGGACCGTGCGCAGTTGCTCAATCAGCAGAGCGGCATAGAGGATTACAACGATGCCGGCTTCGTGCCGATCCAGAAGACCGAGTACAACGCCGAGCTGTACTACGGCTTCCATGTCACCAACTGGCTGACCGTGCGGCCGAACCTGCAGTACATCAAGAGCCCGGGCGGGGTGGACGAGGTGGATAACGCGCTGGTCGCCGGGTTGAAGATTCAGTCGTCGTTCTGAGGCGATATGTTGTAAATTTACGCATATTGCGACCGCTGTGCGGTCGATCGCTGGCAAGCCAGCTCCCACATGGATTGCGCTGATCCTGTGGGAGCTGGCTTGCCAGCGATAGCGTTCCCACTGAATAACAAGAGTTCCCCGCCATGCCAGAGCACCCGCTACAACGTTTCTTCACCTCGCAGAGGCCGCGGCCGACCTTCGAGTGGGAGCGTTACCAGCAGCGCGATGTGCTGATCATCGATCACCCGCAATGCCAGGCAGTCTTCAGCCGTCAGGGCGCGCAATTGTTGCACTTCCAACCACAGGGCGAGCGCCCGTGGCTGTGGTGTGCGGCGCAGTGGCCACAAGTCGGCGCGATCCGTGGCGGTGTGCCGGTGTGCTGGCCCTGGTACGGCCGTCACCCCAGCGAAGACATGTGGCCGGCCCACGGTTGGGCGCGCCTGCTCGACTGGAAGCTGATCGACAGCAGCGAAACCGAAGAGGGCGTGACCCTCAAGTGGCGCCTGCAACTGTGCGACTGGCAGGTCGACCTGGTGGCCAAGCTGGGCAAACGCATGGAGCTGCAACTCAGTACCGAGCATCAGGACAGCCAGCCTTGTCAGTTGAGTCATGCTCTGCTGGCTTACTGGCGTATTAGTGACGTTTCTGAGATAGCGCTATCTGGGCTAGAAAACATTGAGGGTTACGACCGTTTGAACCGTCAGGCCTGTCGCCAGAAGGGCGCCTTGAAGGTCCACGGCGGGTGCCAGCGGGTGTTCCCCAATGCGGCGACCCTGCAGTTGCACGACCCGGCCTGGCAGCGCCAGTTGTGCATCGACACCGGTGACAGCGAAGACACCGTGGTCTGGCACCCCGGCAGTCGGCCATTGATGGGTGTCAGTGGCAGCGAAACCCTGGGCTTCGTCTGTGTCGAGGCGGCCAGTGGCAGCAGTGACAGCCTGAGCCTGGCGCCGGGTGAGCAAGCGCACCTGCGTCTGCAGGCGCACTTGCTCAGTTGAGTTCGTCGTCGATCGGGTAACGGCTGGCGTTGAGGCTTTCCTTGATCTTGCGCAGGTGCGGCTGGAAGTCGACGCCGCGGCGCAGGGTCATGCCGGTGGCCAGCACGTCGAGCACGGTCAGCTGGATGATCCGCGAAGTCATCGGCATATAGATGTCGGTGTCTTCCGGCAGCGGGATGTTCAGGCTCAGGCTGCTGGCCTTGGCCAACGGCGAGTCGGCGGCGGTCAGGCCGAGCACCGAGGCGCCGTTTTCCCGGGCCAGGCGCGCGACTTCGACCAGCTCGCGGGTGCGCCCGGTGTAGGAGATGATCACGAACAGCTCGCCGGTGTGGGCCACCGAGGCCAGCATGCGCTGCATCAGCACATCGGCATGGGCCGACACCGCCAGGTTGAAGCGGAAGAACTTGTGCTGTGCATCCAGCGCTACCGGGGCCGAGGCGCCGAGGCCGAAGAAGTGGATCTGCCGGGCCTGGATCAGCATGTCGACGGCGCGGCTGATCAGCTGCGGATCCAATTGCTGGCAGGCACTGTCCAGCGAGGCAATGGCGCTGCCGAAGATCTTCTGGGTGTAGGACGCCGGATCATCGTCGGCCTCCACTGCCCGGCTGACGTAGGCAGCGCCGCTGGCCAGGCTCTGCGCCAGTTGCAGCTTGAGCTCGGGGTAGCCGCTGACGCCGAACGAGCGGCAGAAGCGGTTTACCGTCGGCTCGCTGACCTTGGCAGCCTGGGCCAGGGCGGCAATGCTGAAACGAGTGGCTTGCTGGGGGTTGAGCAGGATGACTTCGGCGACTTTGCGCTCAGCCTTGTTCAGCTCTTCGAGGCGGCCCTGGATCTGCTCCAGGAGGTTTCGCACGCGGTCCATGGGTGTTTTCCTTGGGTCGTTGAGACAGCCGGCTGGCGACAGCAGCGGGCTTTTGACACGGTGGCCTATCGTACTGATGGCATGGTTGGCACACCACTTGAATCTGTCCATTGGGTAAAATGTTGTGGTTTTTACTACATTATTCCTTGAAAACTGCGATTGAAAACGGTATTTCTACGTCAACTTGATAAAAGAACCAACATCATGGCTTCGATCAGCGTTGAACCCTGCACCTTTGCCCTGTTTGGCGCCCTTGGCGACCTGGCCTTGCGCAAGCTGTTTCCGGCGCTCTACCAGCTCGACCGGGCCGGCTTGTTGCACGCCGACACCCGGGTGCTGGCCCTGGCCCGCGAGCCGGGCAGTGTCGATGAGCACCTGGCGTCGATCGAGGCGCACCTGCAGGAGTTCGTGCCTGCCGGGCAGATCGAGGCGCCGGTGCTGCAGCGCTTTCTGGCGCGCCTGACCTACCTGCACGTGGATTTCCTCAAGGCCGAGGACTACCAGGCCCTGGCCGAACAGGTCGGCAGCGACAGCCAGCTGATCGCCTATTTCGCCACCCCGGCGGCGGTGTATGGCGGCATTTGCGAGAACCTCGACAAAGCCGGCCTCAGCGCCCGTACCCGGGTGGTGCTGGAAAAACCCATCGGCCATGACCTGGAATCCTCACGGCGGGTCAACGACGCCGTGGCCCAGTATTTTCCGGAAAACCGCGTTTATCGTATCGACCACTACCTGGGCAAGGAGACGGTGCAGAACCTCATTGCCCTGCGCTTTGCCAACAGCCTGTTCGAAACCCAGTGGAACCAGAACTCGATCTCCCACGTGGAAATCACCGTCGCCGAGAAGGTCGGCATCGAAGGGCGCTGGGGCTATTTCGACAAGGCCGGGCAACTGCGCGACATGATCCAGAATCACCTGTTGCAGTTGCTCTGCCTGATTGCCATGGACCCGCCCAGCGACCTCTCGGCCGACAGCATCCGTGACGAGAAGGTCAAGGTGCTCAAAGCCCTGGCGCCGATCAAGGGCGAGGGCCTGAGCACCCAGGTGGTGCGCGGCCAGTACATTGCCGGCTACAGCGAAGGCAAGCCGGTGCCCGGTTACCTGGAAGAAGACAACGCCAACGCCCAGAGCGACACCGAAACCTTCGTCGCCCTGCGTGCCGATATCCGCAACTGGCGCTGGGCCGGGGTGCCGTTCTACCTGCGCACCGGCAAGCGCATGCCGCAAAAACTGTCGCAGATTGTCATCCACTTCAAGGAAACCCCGCACTACATCTTCGCCCCGGAACAGCGTTTGCAGATCGGCAACAAGCTGATCATCCGCCTGCAGCCGGACGAAGGTATCTCCTTGCGGGTAATGACCAAGGAGCAGGGTCTGGACAAAGGCATGCAGCTGCGCAGCGGGCCCTTGCAGCTGAATTTTTCCGACACCTGGCGTAGTGCGCGGATCCCCGATGCCTACGAGCGGTTGTTGCTGGAAGTGATGCGCGGCAATCAGAACCTGTTTGTGCGCAAGGATGAAATCGAATACGCGTGGAAGTGGTGCGATCAGCTGATCGCCGGCTGGAAACAGTCGGGCGACGCGCCCAAGCCCTATGCCGCCGGTTCCTGGGGGCCGATGAGCTCGATTGCACTGATTACCCGCGATGGGAGGTCCTGGTATGGCGATATCTGAACTGCAACTGCCGGCGAAGGTCACGGCACGTGATTTCAATACACCCGCGCTGCTGGCTGAAGGGCTGGCCAAGGATGTGGCAGGGCGCCTGAATGCGGCCATTGCCGCCAAGGGCCAGGCCACCCTGGTGGTGTCGGGCGGCCGCAGTCCGGTGGCGTTTTTTGCCGCGCTGCTCAAGCAGCCGCTGGACTGGTCGAAGGTGCTGGTGACCCTGGCCGATGAACGCTGGGTGCCGGTCGAGCATGCCGACAGCAATGCCGGCCTGCTCAAGCGCCATTTGTTGACCGGTCCTGCTGCCAAGGCGCGTTTCCTCAGCCTCTATCGCGCCGCAGGCAGTCTTGAGGCCGCTGCGCAGGAAGCCGATCAGGCCCTGGCCGAACTGCCGGGTATCGACGTACTGGTACTGGGCATGGGCGATGACGGCCATACCGCCTCGCTGTTCCCCAACAGCCCGAACCTTGCCGAAGGTCTCGACCCGAACAGCCCCCGTCGTTGCCTACCGATGCTGGCGCCGAGCGTGCCGCATCAACGGCTGAGCATGACCCGGGCGCTGCTGGCCCGCGCCGGATTTACCACCTTGTCGGTGCAAGGCCCGGGCAAACTCGCTACCCTGCGCGCCGCGCTGGCCGGCGATGACCAGGCCGAGATGCCGATTCGTGCCTTCTTACAAGACCCTCTGGATATTTACTGGTGCCCATGAGCCAAGGATCCGCCGTTATGACCACGCATGAACTGAAACAGCCGGGAGCTTCCATGGCCGACAAGATTGCCCGGATCGATCAGATCTGCACCCAGGCGCGCATTCTGCCGGTGATCACCATCGCCCGCGAAGAAGACATCCTGCCTCTGGCCGATGCCCTGGCAGCCGGTGGTATCAAGACCCTGGAAGTGACCTTGCGCTCGTCCCACGGCCTCAAGGCCATCCAGGTGCTGCGCGAGCAGCGCCCGGAGCTGTGCATCGGGGCTGGCACCGTACTCGACCGCAACATGTTTGCTGCCGTGCAGGCGGCTGGTGCGCAGTTCGTGGTCACCCCGGGCATTACCCAGGACTTGCTTGAGGCCGGCGTCGACAGCGACATCCCGCTGCTGCCAGGTATCAGCACACCGTCGGAAATCATGATGGGCTATGCCCTGGGCTACCGGCGCTTCAAGCTGTTTCCGGCTGAGATCAGCGGCGGCGTGGCGGCGATCAAGGCCTATGGCGGCCCGTTCGGCGACGTGCGTTTCTGCCCCACCGGCGGGGTCAACCCGGGCAATGTGAAGGACTACATGGCCCTGGCCAATGTGATGTGTGTGGGCGGTACCTGGATGCTCGACAGCAGCTGGATCAAGAGCCGCGACTGGGCCCGTATCCAGGCCTGCAGTGCCGAGGCCCTGGCACTGCTGGACTGAAACCGAATTCGTTGTGTGCTACACGGCTTTGAGGTGCGCTTGGTCGGCGCACCTTTTTTTTTGCCTGCTCAGAAACTGTCCGAAGTGCTGAAGCTGCCACCACCGCTGCTGCTGGAGGTGGAGAAATCGCTGGAACTCGAACTTGAGCTTGAACTACTGGAACCGGAGCTCGACCAGCTGAACGACGAAGAGCTGCTGGACGAAGAACTGCGCGGCACCAGGCGTCGGCCACTTTGCAGCACGGTTTCCAGCGCGTGCAGGCTGAGGTCGCGGGTCATGTAGTCGGCCAGCAGGCGCTCGATGCTCAAGGTGGTGTAGTAGTTGTAGTCGCTGTCACGGTAATAGTCGGTGCGCAGCGCCCGCTCCAGCTCCTTGGCCCGCTCATAGTCGCGCAGGGCACGGTCATGCTGGTCGCGCAGCTCGGGCAGGCGGTCCTGTACGTCACGCAGGCGCGGGTACAGCTCCTTGAGCTGGGCGGCGATCTTGTCGTCGTTGTTGTCCGGGGTCTTTTGTACTTCGACCAGCAGTTGTTCGATGGTCTGTGCCTGCAGGCGTTCGGTGATGTTCTGACGGATCCGCAGGTAATGCGGGTCCTGTTTACCGGCAAAATTGGCCAATTGCTGGTGTTGCTCGTTGGCCCGGGCCTTGGCGGCGACGATGTGCTTGTTCAGGGTGACGTCTTCGCGGGTCAGCGGGTCCATCCCTGCTGCTGTACGCGCCTGGGCCAGACGCTGGTCGATAGCATCCTGCAGCCCGGCAATCAGGCTCAGGCGTTCGCCTTGCAGCTCTTCGTTGCGGGTCTGCATGGCCCGCAGCATCAGCTCGTTGTTGCGGTTACCGACAAAGTTGACGCGCTTGGCCAGCTTGTTGTCGAGCCAGCGGTGCAGGAAGTTGTAGCGGTACTGGTCAGTGCCGTAATCGCGCTTGAGCAAGTGGTAGTAGATCGGGTTGGCGCTGTACGAAGGCAGCTTGTCTACGCACTCCTGGCGGATCTCCTGATAGCCGGTAAGCGCTTCGCCGTTGGCCTCTTGCGCGGCCCGCAACTGCTCGCCCAGCTCGCACCAGTCAGGCTCAAGCACCAGTTGATCCTTGACCTGGCGGTCGATGCTCTCAATGCGACTGCGCACGGCGTGCTGGTCGGCCAGCGACACGGCAATATCGGTTTCGACCCGGGCAAGTTCGGCGCGCAGTTGCGCTTCGGCATCCTGGCGTGCCTGCAGTTGCAGCAGGGTGTCCTGGTCCAGGGCCGGTCGATGTTCGAGCTTTAGCGTGGCGATGTTACTCAGCCGGGTGAGGATGTCCTGTTCCAGGCGCGCTTCCTGATCGCTCAGGGCCGACAGCAGTTGCTCGGCGCTGCGCAGCAAGGCCTCGCTGCTGCGGGCGTTCTGCGCCACGGTGCCGGTGAGGGTAGAAGGGGTCATGTGTTCACCAGTCCATGATCATGTCAGGGTTGCCCGTGGTGCGCTGGTTGAAGCGCAGGGTCAGCGAGTTGGCAGCCTTGCTGCCCATCATGCGGTCATCGATATGGCCATCATCGAGCTTGTCCACTTTGACCTTGAGGTATTCGGCCTGGCTGACGCGCACGGCGAACAGGCGGCTCCAGCGTTGTTTGCCGGTTTCGGAGCTGGTGACCGGTACTTCAGCGCTGATGCCGCCGGCGTCAGTGGCCTCGACCACCAGGAACCAGCTCTTGCCCTTGTCGGTGTCCTCGCCGCGGTTGCAGCCGGCGGGGTCGTAGCAACGCTCGACCCCGGACTTGATCCCGGTGCGGTCGACGATCTGCAGGGTCAGCGGCACGGCGGCGAAGTCGAGCATCCGCTTGAGGTGTTTGAGCTGATCGCCGGTCTGGCTGACGTCCTCGTTGTGCAGGCTGTTGTTGGCTTGGGCGAGCAGCGCTTGTAGTTGCGCTCGGTCACCGGCGGCCAGCGGCATCGCCTGCAGGCGCTGCTGCAACTGATCGCGCAGGGTGATCTGTTCGAGCCAATAGGAGACTCGATCGATCTCATAATCCAGTTTGCCGACCTGGAAGCCGGCCGCTTTGAGCGTGTCAGTATCCTTGACTTGCAGCAGTTGCTGGTCAGCCGAACTGGCAAGTTCCTTGAGATTGGGGAACGGCTTGAGGCCTTCGGTATAGGCCGGCATCGCCAGGAGCCTGGCCAGTTTATCGCGCTGCTGGTAGATACCCTCTACCGTGGCGAAGCCAGAGCGGGCCGAGGAGATGGCCTGGCGGGCCAGTTTGATCTGCGCCTCACGCTGCGTGACCAGGGTCTTGACGCTGTCGCGGTTGGTCTTGCGCACGAACTGCGGCACATCGCTGGCAAAGGTCTGATCCAGCGGCGGCAATGTTTGCCGGACCTGATCGAGAATGCGGCTGACGGCGACATCGGGCTGGGCCAAAGCCTTTTGCTGCCACTGCTCGAGCTGCTTGTGATTGAGCTGGATCTCGGTGCGCACGTCTTCATCATGCCAGCGCAGGTCACGGGCACTGTTTTCGATCTCGACCGTAATGCCGCTGTCGTGGGCAATGCGTGTGCACTGGGTGATCAGCGCCGCGGCAATGATTGCCAGGAACAGCTTGTAGAGCTGGCCGCGCGCCATCGATGCCTTGCTCAGCAGCTTTTCCCGCCAGCTCAGCGGCGGGGCTTCGAACATCAGCCGGCGGGCGAAGAACTCGCGCACGCCCTGGTCGATCAGCGCCTCGTCGAAGGCGATGTTGTGGCTCTGGTAGTAGTCACGAATACGCGCCGCGACTTCGGCGCGGCGCTTGGGCAGGTTCAGGTGTTCCTGGAGCTGCATCTGCTGGTGGCGCAATTCGTCGACGAACGCCATCGCTCCGAGCTGTTCGGAGAGTGGGATGCTGGTCATCAGGCCGCCTTGCTGAGCAGCGCGGCGAATTTACGCTTGGCATCCTCGACCGCGGCAGCGATGTCGCGCGAAGCGTTGCTCGACTCGGCCCGGTAGGTTTCGGTGAGGCTGTTCATGTCGGTCTGGAACGACAGCGTGGCGTCGGCCAGCGCGCGTACCGAATCGACCTTGATGGTCGAGCCGTAGCTGGCCTTGACCGCAGCTTCGAGCTGCTGGTTGCCGGTACTGCCGAGAGCTTCGAGGCCCTTGCTGATGCCATCGGTGGTGGCATTGAGGGTATGGGTCGCCTCGGCCAGGCCGCTGTTGGCGGTGAATGACACGGCAAGGCCGGTAAGCACCACTTCGTTGGTCGAGAAGAACGAGACCATGCGCTGGTACTGGCGCTCCTTGATCACGTGTACCTGGTTGATGCGGGCGAAGACCATCTCGGCAGTGTTGTAGCCGACCTTGAGGTCATCGGCGATGTCCTTGACGATCTGGTAGCGCTTGTCTTCGTCCTGCAGGGCACGCACGGCTTCGTCGCGGCGCAGTTCCAGCGCGGCACGTTCGGCCGGCTCGGCCGATTCTGCAGCGGCGACTTGCTGGTTTGCCTCATTCAGTTCGGCCGTGCGCTGTTCCAGGGCCTGGCCGGCAATGGCCAGCACCTGCTGGGCTTCGACCTCTGCAGCCTTCATGGCCATGCGAAAGTCCATGTAGGACTCAAGGATCACCGTCTCGCGACTGATCTGGTCGTTGGCCGACTTGCACACCTGCAGGTAGTTGTCGCGAATGTCGTTGAAGCGGCTGGGGATCGAGCCACGGCGCACGTTCATCCAGGCCAGCTTGAGTTTTTCCATGCTGTCCAGGCGCCCGTCGTCCATCCAGCCGGCCATGGCCGCGGCGTCTTCGCGGATCGAGGTGAAGCTCTGGGTGATGTCCATGAAGCGGGTGGAGATGTCCATGCCCTCGATCTGCTCGCGGACCATGCTGTTGAAAGCGGTGGATTGCTGCAGGACCGCGGCGATCGAGGTGACCTTGCTGCTGTCGTACTGCGCCACGCGGTCGAGCAGCATCAGCACGGGGGCGTCCTGGACAGGGCGCAGGAGGTTGATGCCGATGGTGCGCAGGCCGCTCAGTGCCCGCTCGAGGTAGTTGCTCATCGAGTGTCCTTTCATGATGTGCGCGCAGCGCAGGGTAAAGCGAGGAAGGGAGTATACCGGGGGTTGCCGTCAAGCTGACCGACGATTTTTCTCGGGCGCAAACGAAAGTGCCCGCCTCCGGATGGAGGCGGGCACTCGGTTGCAGCTCAGCGTATGGCTCAGGCCGCCTTGGCAGCCTGCTGGCTCAACGAACGGTTCAGGGCGCTGAACAATGCCTTGAAGCTGGCAGTGGTGAAGTTCTCATCGATACCCACGCCATGCACCGGACGACCACCGGCGACACGCAGTTCGATGTAGGCCGCAGCCTTGGCGTTGGTACCCGCGCCGATGGCGTGCTCGTTGTAGTCCATGATTTCCACGGCGATCGGCAAGCCGGCCACCAGGGCCTCGAGGGCACCGTTGCCCTTGCCGCGCCAATGCAGGGTGGTCTCGCCTTCACCGGCGACTTCCACTTCCACCGCACTGTGGCCGTTCTCTTCCTGCAGGCGATGGCTGACCATCGCGTACGGCGAGTTGGCCTGCAGGTACTCGCGGTGCAACAGCGAGTGGATCTGCTGGGCAGTCATCTCCAGGCCCAGGCGGTCGGTTTCACCCTGTACCACCTGGCTGAACTCGATCTGCATGCGCCGTGGCAGGCTGATGCCGTATTCCTGTTCGAGCAGGTAGGTGATGCCACCCTTGCCCGACTGGCTGTTGACGCGGATCACCGCCTCGTAGCTGCGGCCGATGTCGGCCGGGTCGATCGGCAGGTACGGCACTTCCCACTTGGCGTCATCCTTCTGCTGGGTGAAGCCTTTGCGGATGGCGTCCTGGTGCGAGCCGGAGAACGCGGTGTGAACCAGGTCGCCAACGTACGGATGACGCGGGTGCACCGGAATCTGGTTGCACTCCTCGACCACCTTGCGCACGCCGTCGATGTCGGAGAAATCCAGCTCAGGGTCGATGCCCTGGGTGTAAAGGTTCAACGCCAGGGTCACCAGGTCGACGTTGCCGGTACGCTCGCCGTTGCCGAACAGGCAGCCTTCGACACGGTCGGCGCCGGCCATCAGGCCCAGTTCAGTAGCGGCTACGCCAGTGCCGCGGTCGTTGTGGGTGTGCAGGCTGATGATCACGCTGTCGCGGCGGTTGACGTTACGGCCGAACCACTCGATCTGGTCGGCGTAGATGTTCGGCGTCGAGACTTCGACGGTAGCCGGCAGGTTGAGGATGATCTTGTGCTCAGGGCTAGGGTTCCACACCTCGATCACCGCATCGCAGACTTCCTTGGCGAATTCCAGTTCGGTGGCGCTGAAGGTCTCTGGCGAGTATTGGAAGGTCCACTGGGTTTGCGGCTGCTGGGCGGCGTATTTGACGAACAATTTCGCCGCGTTCACCGCGATGTCTTTCACGCCTTGCTTGTCCTGGTTGAAGACAATGCGGCGGAACGACGGGCTGGTGGCGTTGTACAGGTGGACGATGGCCTTTTTCGCGCCGCGCAGGGATTCGAACGTACGAGCGATCAAATCTTCACGGGCCTGGGTCAGCACCTGGATGGTGGTGTCGTCCGGAATATGGCCGTCTTCGATCAGGGTACGCACGAAGTCGAAGTCGGTTTGCGAAGCGGACGGGAACGAGGCTTCGATTTCTTTCACGCCAACGCTGACCAGGGTCTTCCAGAAGCGCAGCTTCTTCGCCGCATCCATTGGCTCGATCAACGACTGGTTGCCATCGCGCAGGTCCGAACTGCACCAGATCGGCGCTTCGGTGATGGTCTTCGAAGGCCAGGTGCGGTCAGGCAAGTTGACGGTCGCGAAGGCGCTGTATTTTTTCGAAGGGTCTTTGAGCATGGTCATGAAAGCAATCCTTGAATGTGCGGCCTTGAAAGGGGCCCGCCGAACGAAAACGAGATGAAAAGGCGAGGCGACGCGATTCAGCTTGGTAGTCGTGCACTGACCAGGCAGAGGCTGCGATGTTGACGAAGCAGGATGAGGGTCTGAAAGGTTTTCATGGCTTCAACCCTAACCAGTGGGGTTAAAGATGGCAAGCCTTGCGAAAAAATTGAGATAAATGCTTAAAAAACGAGAATTGTCGAGATTTTATGGCGCTTCATGAATGAAAAGACCGCGCCAGTTGCGCGGTCTTTTTTAATAGCGCAACTCAGCCCTCAGGGCTGGAAGGCACCGATGAAAATGGCCGGATCGACCCGCGCATCATTGAGGCTGACGTTCCAGTGCATGTGCGGGCCTGTGGCACGGCCGGTAGAACCTACCCGGCCAACCACGGCGCCGCGGCTAAGCTGCTGGCCGGGTTTTACGTCGATCTTCGACATGTGGCAGAACATGCTGATAAAGCCCTGGCCATGGTCGACGAACACCGTGTTGCCATTGAAGAAGTAGTTGCCGACAAGGATGACCTTGCCGTTGGCCGGGGTCTTGATTGGCGTGCCGGCGGGTACCGCAAAATCCAGGCCTGCGTGCGGATTGCGTTCTTCGCCATTGAAGAAACGGCGCACGCCGAACTTGCTCGACAGCGGGCCGCTGACCGGCTTGTCGAGGATCAGGTTGCTCGGCAGGTTGGGACTGAAGCTGCGGTAGGCCTTGATCTGCTCGGCAAGCTCGGCATCGATGCGCTTGAGGTCGGCCGGGTCGGGGTTGACCTGGCGCTTGTTCTTCAGGGTGATGCGCTGCTCCGGGTACTTTTTGCTGCCGACGGTAAAGTTCAGGGTGCGCGTGCCCTCGGTGAGCTGTGCGGTACCGGGCTTTTGCGTCAGCGGCAGGCCGACGATGGCCAGCCAGCGGTCCTGCTCCTTGACCACCAGCACCGGCTTGCCATCAAAGCGCGCGCTCGGTGCCGCGGCGGCCGGGCCAAGGTCGATGACCGCCACACCGCCGGGTACCGGCTTGTTCAGTTGGCGGGTGATGTAGCTGGCCTGGGCACTGCTGGCGAACATCAGGCACAGCAGCAACAGCGGGGCAAACAGACGGGGCATGATTCAATCCAGTAAAGAAAGCGTGACCGGAGTCAGGTGATTGTCTTCGACCCGTACCTGCAGTTCGCCTTCGCCCAGGCGGGCAGTCAGGCGTTGGCCGTTGTGGGTCTGGGCGGCATTGCGGATGGCTTGGCCTCGCTCGTCGAGGAGGATGCTGTAGCCACGGCCCAGGGTCGCCAGGGGGCTGACCACGTGCAGGGTCTGGACCTGGGCTTGCAGGCGCTGGCGGCGGTCCTTGAGCGTGTCGCGCATGGCCCGCGGCAGGCGTTCGGCGAGGCTGTCCAGGCGTTGCTTGAGCAGGGCCAGGGTGCGTCCGGGGTGTTGCGCGGCCAAGCGCGTGTCCAGGCGCGCGAGGCGTTCGCGGCGCTGGTTCAGACGCTGCTCGAAGGCGCGGCGCAGGCGCATGTCCAGATCGTCCAGGCGCTGGGCCTGTTGGCGCAGGCGTTCGCCCGGGTGGCGCAGGCGCCGGGTCAGGCTGTCCAGGCGCAGGCGGTCGTGCATCAGGCGGCTTTGAATGCGCAGCAACAGGCGGCGCTTGAGGCTGTCGATACGCCGTTGCAGGTCGCTGCTGTCCGGGGCCAGCAGCTCGGCGGCGGCAGACGGCGTCGGGGCGCGCACGTCAGCGACGAAGTCACTGATCGAGACATCGGTTTCATGGCCGACGGCGCTGACGATCGGCGTCTTGCAGGCGGCGATGGCGCGGGCCACGGCTTCTTCGTTGAAGCACCAGAGGTCTTCCAGCGAGCCGCCGCCCCGGGCCAGGATCAGCGCGTCGAAGCCGCGGCTGTCGGCCAGTTGCAGGGCGCGGACGATCTGCTTGATGGCTTCGCGGCCTTGTACGGCGGTGGGGATCAGGGTCAGCTCGACCTGCGGTGCTCGGCGGCGGAACACGCTGATGATGTCGCGAATCACCGCGCCGGTGGGCGAGCTGACGATGCCGATGCGCTGCGGGTGAGCGGGCAGGGCGAGCTTGGCTTCAGTACTGAACAGGCCTTCTGCGCCGAGCTTTTCCTTCAGCGCTTCGAAGGCCAGGCGCAGGGCACCGTCGCCGGCCGGCTCGACGGTGTCGAGGATCAATTGATAGTCGCCACGGCCCTCGAACAGCGAGACCTTGCCGCGCACCTTGACCGCCAGGCCATCGCGCAGGGCCTGGCGGACCCGCGCGGCGTTCTGGCGGAACAGCGCGCAGCGCACCTGGGCGCCGCTGTCCTTGAGGGTGAAGTAGACATGACCGGAGGCCGGGCGGGCGAGGTTGGAGATCTCGCCTTCGACCCAGACATTGCGGAACACGTCTTCCAGCAGCACCCGGGCGCGGCCGTTGAGTTGGCTGACGGTCAGGACTTCGCGGTCCAGGCCGAGTCTTTCGAAGGGGTCTTTGATCATGGGCTGCATCATAAAGGATTGTGGAGCCGGGGTGGCAGTGGCTCGGCGGTGTCTTCATCGCTGGCAAGGCCAGCTCCCACAGGAGCTGTGTATTCCGGCCCATTGTTGCCGGCGATGGGCTGCGCAGCAGCCCCCATATGCAGGATGAACTGCTCAACCAAAGCCCCGGCATCGCGCCGATAGGCCAGCGCCACCGTACTGCGGCAACCCTCATCGGCCAGGGCAATGAAGCGCAGCGAAGCCGGGGCAATCTCCTCCATGCATTGCGGCAACAACGCCACCCCAAAACCTGCCTGGATCAACTGCAACTGAGTGGTCTTGCGCGACACCACGCGCGCCGATTGCGGAAAGAACCCTGCACCCATGCACAATTCGGCAGACAGGTAGCTCAGGCCGCCACGCTGGCGATGGGGGATGGAGATAAAAGGCTCGTCACGCAGCTGCGCCAGGCAAACGCTGCTTTCTTCAGCCAATGGATGACCCTCGGCGACCGCCAGCAACAGGGGTTCTTCGAACAATGGCCGGACACAAAGCCCTTCATGCTGACGCAGCACCGGCAAGCGCAGCAGGCCGAGCTCCAGGCGACCCGCGGCCAGTTCTTCAAGCTGCGCCTCGGACGACTGCTGGGCGATTTCCATGGATACGCCCGGGTTGTCATTCAGATAGCCGCTGAGGCGCGCCAGCAACTGGCCGGTCAGCGGCACCGTGCTGGAATGACTGAGGCGCAGGCTGCCACGCACGCCCTGGCCAACCTCACGGGCCAGGCGTTCGGCTTTTTCCAGGTCCACCAGCAAGGTCCGCGCTCGCGGCAAAAATGCCTGGCCCGCTGCGGTAAGTCGCGGCTGGCGTGCAGTGCGCTCGAACAGCAGGGTGTCGAGGTGTGACTCCAGCTCCTTGACCTGCCGGCTCAGGGCCGACTGGGCGATGAACAGGCGTTCGGCGGCCGCACTGAAGCTGCCGCTTTCGGCAATTTCGACGAAGTAACGCAACTGACGGGTGGAAATCATCGATGCTATGCCGTTTCAAGATGGCTAATAAGGTAATTGCATATTAGTCGGCATGGCTTGCTGCTGACTAAAGTTTCCCTACATCCACTGGTGAAGACCGCCATGTTCTCGACCCTGCTTGCCCAATTACCTTTTACCGCCCTCGACTGGCTGCCGATCCTGCTGGGCATCGGCGCCGCCTATATCGTCTTCGGCATCGCCGGCTTCGGCACCGCACTGGTGGCCGGTCCCGTGCTGATCAACTTCATGCCGCTGTCGCGGATCATCCCCTTGCTGGTGTTGCTGGATTTTGTCGCCGCCTTCGGCAACTGGCTGCCGGCGCGCAAAGCGGTGGCGCGCCCGGAGCTGATGCGCCTGCTGCCGTGCATGGCGCTGGGTTGTACCCTGGGCGTGGTGTTTTTGCTCAACCTCAAGTCCGACCTGTTGCTGTTGTTGATGGGGTTGTTTATCAGCGCTTATGCCCTGTACAGCCTGGCGGTGAAGGTCAAGCCGGCGCAGCTGTCGGCCGCCTGGTCGGTGCCGATGGGAACGGTGGGCGGCCTGTTCGGTGCCTTGTTCGGCAGCGGCGGCTTTCTATATGCCCTCTACCTCAATGCCCGCCTGCCCTCCAAGGAGCAGGCGCGGGCCACCCAGAGCGCGTTGATCAGCTGCAGCACCGTGGTGCGCCTGAGCCTGTTCCTGATCGCCGGCGTGTATGCCGACCTGCCGCTGTTGCTGCTGGCGCTGTGCTTGTTGCCGATGATGGCCGTCGGGCTGTACCTGGGCCGGCGCCTGACCCTGAACATGTCACGCGACACCTTCGTACGCCTGGTCACCTGGTTGGTGCTGGCCAGCGGCATCGCCCTGATCGGCCGCTACCTGAGTGAGGTAAACTGGCACCTTTGAACCTGTTTGGCCGCTGTCATGACGACCCAGAGCATTATTGTCCCGAAGATTTCCACCGTCCCCGTGCATGAGCCCCGTGCCCGGGCAATCCTGCGCTGGCTGGTGCGCGAGAAGGTCATCGAGGAGCAACTGAGCACCTGTGGCAGCACCGGCAACCGCATGGCCTATGCCATCGCCGAAGGCGCGCGCAAGGTGGTCGAACGGCCGGAACTGCTGCCGTACGACCTGCCGGTCAATGGCCTTGAGGTCATTACCAAGCGCTGTATCTATACCCCGACCGAGGGCTTTCTTGAAGAAGCCGGCTGCGCTGAATGCCGCAAGGAAGTCGGCGTGGCGCTATTCGAAAGCCTGGAGGACTGGATGCCCGGGCGCACAGAAAACTTCGTTTGCCCGTTGTGCGGCCATGAAGATGACATCAACGGTTTTCTGTTCCTCCAGCCCTGCGCGTTTTCCAACCTCGGCTTCATCTTCAATAACTGGAGTGCGGCGGGGTTCACGCAGGCTTTTCTGGATAACTTCGCCGATTGGCTGGACCAACCGGTGGCCGTCGTGCAGGTAACCCGCGAAGGTAACTGACCGAAGGCCCATCTTGGCATTGAGCGAAGGGCACGGGATGAGTATAATGGCGCGCTTCCATTTTTCCCGCCCGGGAGCCCCCGCGATGCTGCGTATCAGCCAAGAAGCCCTGACCTTCGACGACATTCTCCTAGTGCCTGGTTATTCAGAGGTGCTACCCAATGAAGTCAGTCTCAAGACCCGTTTGACCCGTGGCATCGAGCTGAACATTCCGTTGGTTTCCGCCGCCATGGATACCGTGACCGAAGCCCGTCTGGCCATTGCCATGGCCCAGGAAGGCGGCATCGGCATCATCCACAAGAACATGACCATCGAGCAGCAAGCTGCCGAAGTGCGCAAGGTCAAGAAGTTCGAGGCTGGCGTGGTCAAGGACCCGATCACCATCGAGGCTGACGCCACGGTACGTGACCTGTTCGAGCTGACCCGCCTGCACAACATCTCCGGTGTACCGGTGCTCCACGATGGCGACCTGGTCGGTATCGTCACCTCCCGCGATGTGCGCTTCGAAAACCGTCTGGATGCCACCGTACGTGAAGTGATGACGCCCAAAGAGCGTCTGGTCACTGTCAGCGAAGGCGCCGACAAGAACGAAGCCCGCGAGCTGCTGCACAAGCACCGCATCGAGCGCGTGCTGATCGTCGACGAAAAATTCGCCCTCAAGGGCATGATGACCGTCAACGACATCGAAAAAGCCAAGGCCTACCCGCTGGCCAGCAAGGACGACCAGGGTCGCCTGCGTGTCGGTGCTGCGGTCGGTACCGGCAAAGACACCGGTGACCGCGTTGCGGCGCTGGTTGCCGCGGGCGTTGACGTGGTGGTGGTCGACACTGCTCACGGTCACTCCAAGGGCGTGATCGATCGCGTTCGCTGGGTCAAAGAGCACTTCCCGCAGGTTCAGGTCATCGGCGGCAACATCGCCACCGGCGCTGCCGCCAAGGCCCTGGCCGAAGCCGGTGCTGACGCGGTCAAGGTCGGTATCGGCCCAGGCTCGATCTGCACCACCCGTATCGTCGCCGGTGTCGGTGTGCCGCAGATCAGCGCCATCGCCAACGTCGCCGCCGCCCTCGAAGGCACGGGCATCCCGCTGATCGCCGACGGCGGCATCCGCTTCTCCGGTGACCTGTCCAAGGCCATCGTTGCTGGTGCTTCTGCGGTGATGATGGGTTCGATGTTCGCCGGTACCGAAGAGGCCCCGGGCGAGATCGAGCTGTTCCAGGGTCGTTCCTACAAGGCTTACCGCGGCATGGGCTCGCTGGGCGCCATGTCCCAGGCCCAGGGTTCTTCGGACCGTTACTTCCAGGACTCCTCGGCCGGTGCCGAGAAGCTGGTACCGGAAGGTATCGAAGGCCGCGTGCCGTACAAGGGCACCCTGACCGCGATCATCCACCAGCTGATGGGCGGCCTGCGTTCCTCGATGGGTTACACCGGCAGCGCCAACATCGAAGAGATGCGCACCAAGCCTGAATTCGTGCGCATCACCGGTGCCGGCATGGCCGAGTCCCACGTGCATGACGTTCAAATCACCAAAGAAGCGCCAAACTACCGCGTAGGTTGATGCTTCAGGCAACACTTGCTAGCGGGGCTGTTATCGACAGCCCCGCGTCGTTTCCGATTTCCACTGACGAGATTGAGTCATGGCCCTCGACATTCACGCTCACCGCATCCTGATCCTCGACTTCGGTTCCCAGTACACCCAGCTGATCGCCCGCCGTGTGCGCGAAATCGGCGTGTATTGCGAACTGCACCCGTTCGACATGGACGATGAAGCGATTCGCGAATTCGCCCCGCGCGGCATCATCCTCGCCGGCGGTCCCGAGTCCGTGCACGAAGCCGACAGCCCGCGCGCGCCACAGGCCGTCTGGGACCTGGGCGTACCGGTATTCGGTATCTGCTACGGCATGCAGACCATGGCCGAACAGCTGGGCGGCAAGGTTGAAGGCTCCGAGCTGCGTGAGTTCGGTTACGCCCGCGTCGACGTAGTCGGCAAGAGCCGCCTGCTCGACGGCATCGAAGACCACGTCGATGCCGACGGCGTCCTCGGCCTGGACGTGTGGATGAGCCACGGTGACAAGGTCACCCGCATCCCGGAAGAATTCCATATCCTGGCCAGCACCCCGAGCTGCCCGATCGCCGGCATGGCCGACGACACCCGCGGCTACTACGGCGTGCAGTTCCACCCGGAAGTGACCCACACCAAGCAGGGCGGTCGCATCCTCTCGCGCTTCATCCTCGACATCTGCGGCTGCGAAGCGCTGTGGACCCCGTCGCACATCGCTGAAGACGCCATCGCCCAGATTCGCGCCCAGGTTGGCAGCGACAACGTCCTGCTCGGCCTGTCCGGCGGCGTTGACTCCTCGGTAGTAGCTGCGCTGCTGCACAAGGCCATCGGCGACCAGCTGACCTGCGTGTTCGTCGACAACGGCCTGCTGCGCCTGCACGAAGGCGAGCAAGTGATGGCCATGTTCGCCGAGAACATGGGCGTCAAGGTAATCCGCGCCAATGCCGAAGAGCAGTTCCTGAGCAACCTGGCCGGCGAAGCTGACCCTGAGAAGAAGCGCAAGATCATCGGTCGCACCTTCATCGACGTATTCGATGCCGAGTCCACCAAGCTGCACAACATCAAGTACCTGGCCCAGGGCACCATCTACCCGGACGTGATCGAGTCGGCTGGCGCCAAGAGCGGCAAGGCCCACGTGATCAAGTCGCACCACAACGTTGGTGGCCTGCCGGAAGAGATGAACCTCAAGCTGGTCGAGCCGCTGCGTGAGCTGTTCAAGGATGAGGTTCGTCGTCTTGGCCTGGAGCTGGGCCTGCCGTACGACATGGTCTACCGTCACCCGTTCCCGGGCCCGGGCCTGGGTGTGCGCATCTTGGGTGAAGTGAAGAAGGAATACGCCGACCTGCTGCGTCGCGCCGACCACATCTTCATCGAAGAACTGCGCAAGGCCGACTGGTACCACAAGGTCAGCCAGGCCTTCGTGGTGTTCCAGCCGGTGAAATCGGTGGGCGTGGTTGGTGACGGCCGTCGTTACGCCTGGGTCGTGGCCCTGCGTGCGGTAGAGACCATCGACTTCATGACCGCGCGTTGGGCACACCTGCCTTACGAGCTGCTGGAAACCGTCAGCGGCCGGATCATCAACGAGATCGAAGGCATCTCCCGCGTCACCTACGACGTGTCGAGCAAGCCGCCAGCGACCATCGAGTGGGAATGATCCCGCCGGTTGCTTGAGAAAGCGCCATGTCCCCTCGGGGCATGGCGCTTTTTTTGTCGCGATAACTATCTAATGCCGCGGTTCAACGCTGTCTCGCACAGTGGGTCTCCCTTGTACCGGAGGCTAGCGTCATGAATGAAACACCGTTGTCCGTGTTATTGCACAACGACCTGTCAGCCATTGCCCTGCGGGTTGTGCAAGCCTTTCCCGATCTGCACAACGAGGCTCGTGAGGCTGCAAAAAGCTTGCTGCGCACCGAGGGTAACCTGATCGCAGATCCGGATCGCATCTACTGGCACCGTTTCTCTGGAGCGGCCAGTAGCAGCAGAACCTTTACAGGTTGGGAGCATTACGGCACGCCCGTTCAATCCATGACCCTGACTGAGCTGGTGATGCGCCGCTTTCGCGTCAGTGATCAGGACAACGCCGATCTACTGCTCCTGTACGGCGGTTTCTACACCGAGGGGCCCGGAGCACGACGGTTCGATGAAACCAACGAAGTACGCCTGGATCCACAGAAGGTGCTCAATGCCCTGTGGCAACTGGACTTCGGCGCGGCTTTCCTGCGACGCAGGACGGCATTCTGGAGCGATCACGGCGCTGACGTTCGCACACTGAGCAAGCTCAACTACCTGTCCGAAGCCCTGCAGGCGGGCTTGAGCGGGCAACTGAACGAACAGCAGTTGCAACTGGTGTTCGATGCCGTCGGTTTCGACAGCAGTGTCATGCCGCAATTACGGCATTTTGACCAGGCGAAGCCGCCCGCCGCCGGGATTCATATCGCGACACTGAGCCTGGCCGGGCAGCTGTCAACTGATGTGATCTGGTTGCAGGGGGCGGGCGGTCAGCATGTGCTCTATTTGCCCGGTGCGACGCCGTCCTTTCAGGGGTTCAGCCGCCAGCAAGAGGTGGCCGGGTGGTTGTTCGGCTGGCTGCAGGCGCCTGCCAGCAGCGAGCAGCTGTTGGTGTATTTCTCCGGTGATCCGCAGCAGAGGCAGCGCGATCAATTCGACAGTTGGGCGAAGGGTAGTCTCCAGGCCTTTGCCAGCCAGGTTCAGCGTGTGCCGATCACAGGGGAGGTTTTCACCTGGATGCGCGACAACGCCAAGCGGCACATGGAGGCTGAAACCGATGCCGCCTTGCGCACCAATGCCGAGCTGCGTGCGCAGTTGTGGGTGGGCTACCTGGGCGTGGCCTCGCGCCTGCTCGGTGCCGTGGCGCCTGCCGGCTGGCCGTTGGCACTGCTGGCGGTGGCTGTAGGTACTGCGAGCCTTGCATTGAACGTCGAGCAGGCGGTCGATGGCGACAACCCCGAAGAACGTCGGGCGGGCTTGCTCGGGGCCATCCTTGCCGGGGTCGACCTGCTGCTCAACCTGCCGTTTCTGTTGCCGCTGGGGCGTGGTGCGGCGCAAGAGCTGGGTCAGCTTGAAGGCAATGAGATCATCGATGAACCAGCAGCTACCAGCGGCCTTGTGCAAGGTGTCAGTACTTTGGCTGATGGTGCCCAGTACATCGAGCTCGAGGGCGTACCCTACCGGGTTCGCTATGACCAGGCCTTGCGTACCTGGTTGATTGTTCCTGAAGACAATCCGTTTGCCTTCAATGGCGTAATACCCGTGCGCCTGGACGAGCAGGGGCAGTGGATCGTGCTCGAGTCCGCCTGTTTGCGCGGGGGCGGCCAGTGCCTGGGAGGGCTGACGCCCGAGCCGGCGGCCGCAATGGTGGATTATTCGCCCTTCGAGGCTGTACCAGGGCGCTATGAAGTCCCCGAACCGGCCCGGCCTGCGGTGCTGGAACTGGTCAGTGCGAGTAATCGGCGGGCGATCGGCGGTGATTACTACGACCCGGAGTCGCCGCTGATGGAAGTGCGCGATAGCCTGGAGCAGATTCGGCAGCAATTGCGCACCGATGCCGAGACTTTCTTCACCCGGATAACCCTGCCCAGGTTCAGGATTCACCCGCCAGCGGCCTCGATCAGCCCGCAGCGGGCATTCATCGAATTGTTCGACGAGCACGCCGGCGTGGTCATTGGCGAATCGCACGACTCGATCGCCAGCAAGCGTTGGCTGCTGGAAAACCTCACGCCGATGTATGCCAAAGGCGTACGCACGCTTTATCTCGAGCACCTGATGACGGATCTGCACCAGGCGGACCTGGACCTGTTCCATCGCAGCGGGCGCATGAGTGCGCAATTGCGGCGCTATCTGGAGCGGCTGGATGTCGGGCAGCGCACCGATACCACCGGGCGGTACAGCTTCCTGGAACTGGTTAGAAAAGCCCGGGCCAACGATATCAGGGTACAGGCTGTGGATTGTGTCGCGAGCTATCAACTGGAGGGCCTTGAGGTCGAGCACCCGGGCAATCCGTTACGGCAGAAGGTCATGAACTACTATGCCAGCGGGATTGTTTCCGCCGGGCAAGCCGAGACTGGCGCAGGCAAATGGGTGGCCTTGGTCGGCAACACCCACAGCAATTTTTACAAGCGCGTGCCGGGTCTGGCGGAGCTGCAAGGGGTGCCGGGCTTGCGTCTGGTCGATGCCGGGCCGGGACAGGCGACCGGTATCACCCTGGATGCAGGTGAATACTATTTACCGAGCATGGGCAACCCCGACGGTATCGTACAGGGGGACTTGCGCCTGGCACTGCAGACGCAGGATCAGCCTGTTGCGTTTCGTGACGCCATTACTGCCCCGCCAGGCGTGATAAGGCCTGGAAGCTAGGCCCTGCGGCAACTCTTCACTTAATCTTTCTCAATTGCAGGTGTATCGTATTCGCCCTTCATCGCCGGTCCCTTGGCGCTTTTCAGCCCGGTACCGGCATGTTGTTCCTGGCATTACGAGGTACCTGCTGCATGTCCTTTACCCGGCGACAAATACTCGGTGGCCTGACCGGCCTGGTGGCGATTGGCCTGGGCGCCGGTGGCGCGTCCCGGTACTGGCTGGGGCGTACCGATCCGAACGCCGGGCATGACTACGAGCTGATCGCCGCGCCGCTGGATGTCGAGCTGGTCTCCGGATTCAAGACCGAGGCCTGGGCCTTCGGCCCGTCGGCGCCGGGCACCGAGCTGCGGGTGCGCCAGGGCGAATGGCTGCGGGTACGCTTCATCAACCACCTGCCGGTGGCCACCACCATTCACTGGCATGGCATCCGTCTGCCGCTGGAGATGGACGGCGTACCCTATGTCTCGCAACTGCCGGTGTTGCCGGGGGAGTACTTCGACTACAAGTTCCGCGTGCCGGATGCCGGCAGCTACTGGTACCACCCGCACGTCAACAGTTCCGAAGAGCTCGGCCGCGGCCTGGTCGGTCCGCTGATCGTCGAGGAACGTGAACCCACCGGCTTCAAGCACGAGCGCACCCTGAGCCTGAAGAACTGGCATGTGGACGAGCAGGGCACTTACCTGCCCTTCAGCATCCCGCGCGAGGCTGCCCGAGGTGGCACCGCTGGCCGGCTGATCACCATCAATGGCCAGGCCAACGCCGTGGTCGACATGCCTGCCGGGCAGATCGTGCGGGTGCGCCTGCTCAACCTCGACAACACCCTGACCTACCGTATCAACCTCAAAGGCAACTTCGAGGCCCGGGTTTATGCGCTGGACGGCAATCCCATCACTCCGCGCCCGCTGGGCAAGGACTACTGGTTGGGCCCGGGCATGCGTATCTGCCTGGCGATCAAGATGCCGCCGGCCGGTGAAGAGTTGTCGCTGCGCGATGGCCCGGTGCGCCTGGGCACCCTGCGTTCGGTGGCCAGCAGCGAAGCTCCGGGCGACTGGCCACCGGCGCTGCCGGCCAACCCGATTGCCGAACCGGACCTGGCCAACGCCGAGAAGCTCAACTTCAATTTCGAGTGGGTCGGTTCGGTCTCGGTCAACACCGACAACGGCAAGCCACCGAGCCTCTGGCAGATCAACGGCAAGGCCTGGGACATCACCGACAAGACCTGCGCCGACCGGCCGATCGCCACGCTGCAAAAGGGCAAGAGCTACATCTTCGAGCTGAAGAACATGACCCAGTATCAGCACCCGATTCACCTGCACGGCATGAGTGTCAAGGTGATCGGCTCGAACAAGCGCAAGGTCGAGCCCTATTTCACCGACACCTACCTGCTGGGCAAGAACGAGCGCGCGCGGGTGGCGCTGGTGGCCGATAACCCGGGGACCTGGATGTTCCACTGCCACGTGATCGACCATATGGAAACCGGCCTGATGGCCGCGATCGAGGTGGCGTGATGCGCCAACCGCAAATCATCGATCGCAGCCGCGATCAGGAATTCATGCGCCTGGCGCTTGAGCTGGCGGCGCAAGGCGCGGCCATGGGCGAAGTGCCTGTCGGCGCGGTGCTGGTCCAGCATGGCCAGGTGATTGGCCGTGGCTTCAACTGTCCGATCAGCGGCAGCGATCCCAGCGCCCATGCCGAGATGGTCGCCATCCGTGCCGCCGCCCAGGCAGCGAGCAACTACCGGCTGCCGGGCAGTACCCTGTACGTGACGCTGGAGCCGTGCAGCATGTGCGCCGGGCTGATCGTTCATTCGCGGATCAACCGGGTGGTGTACGGCGCGCTGGAGCCCAAGGCGGGCGTGGTGCAGAGCCAGGGGCAGTTCTTTAGCCAGGGCTTTCTGAATCACCGGGTGCTATTCGAGGGGGGCGTGCTGGCAGAGGAGTGCGGAACGATTCTGTCCGAGTTCTTCAAGGCGCGGCGGGCGAAGGCCTGAGCCCATCGCCGGCAACGCCGGCTTGTGTCTTGAGGTAGGAATAGAATCAGAAGTGAGAGCGGTGAATGGCAAGCTGTACGCCGGTAGTGCTTAAAGCACGTGTGGGAGCAAAGCTGCCATTCACCTCTCCACTCTGGCCCGAGCCCGAACAGTTGATTGAGCGCCTCTCGAATCACAAGCGTGGGCCAAGCCAGAGCGCTCTCACAACTGAGTGTAAGAGGGTTCAGCCATGTTGTCTTCTGTTGGAATCGACACTGCCAAAGCCACTTTGGAAATCTGCATCAAACCTCAGAAAATCCGCTTCGAAGTGGCCAACAACTCCGCAGGCTTCGAGGCGTTGCTTGAGCGTCTGAAGGACTTCAAGATCAGTCGAGTGCTGATCGAAGCGACAGGCGGCTACGAGAAAGATGTGTTGATCGCCCTGGCCTCAGCAGGACTGGAAACCATCTGCATCAACCCAGCCCGTGCCCGGAAATTCGCCGATGCCATGGGTAAAAAAGCCAAAACCGACAAGATCGACGCCGAAGTCCTTGCGGACTTCGCTGCACACCTCAGCGTTCCTCAAAGCCAACCGATCAGCCCGGAACGCGAAGAGCTGCGCGAGTTGGTGAAGCAGCGCGCCCAATTTGTGCAGAGCCGTGATGACTACAAACGGCGTCGCCTGCAATGCCGCTCGGCAATGGCGATGGCCCACTTTGATGAGCACATAGAACACCTGAAAGTGCTGATCAAACGCCTCGACGAAGAAATTGACCAGGCGATGGTGCAACTGGACGATACCAGGGCGAGTCAGTTGTTGGCGGTGAGCGGAATCGGTCGGGTAACCGCCGCAAATCTGCTCGCCTCACTGCCTGAACTGGGGCAGTTGGACCGCCGTCAGATCGCCGCGCTGGTGGGCGTAGCGCCTTACAACAACGATAGTGGTAGCCATCGAGGGCACCGCCAGATATGGGGTGGTCGGGCCCATGTAAGGCGAGTGCTGTACATGTCGAGCTGGATCATCATCCGTCACAACACAGAATTTAAAGCACGCTACGAAGCACTTCGGGCACGTGGCAAGTGCGCCAAGGTGGCACTCGTAGCTTGCATGCGGGTGCTGATCGTCAGGCTGAATGCAATGCTGCGGGACAATACCCCTTGGCGAGTGCAAACAGCCTGATCAAGACAGTTGCTCCCACAGGTCCGGCCTATGCACAAATCCATTGTGGGAGCCGGCCTTGCCGGCGATGGGGCGCGCAGCGGCCCCCAGTCTCACAACGGCGGGGTCTGCTCGCTCGGCTTAGTCTTGTTCACGCCCGGCACATGCAGGTTGCTATCGGCCACCTGGCTGCCTTCAAGCTGCGGCTGGGTTACCCAGGTGAGAATGTCGTAGTAGCGGCGGATGTTGGCGACGAAGTGCACCGGCTCGCCGCCGCGGGCATAACCGTAGCGGGTCTTGCTGTACCACTGCTTCTGCGACAGGCGCGGCAGCATCTTCTTCACGTCCAGCCACTTGTTCGGGTTCAGGCCCTCGCGCTTGGCCAGCTTGCGCGCATCGTCCAGGTGGCCGCTGCCGACGTTGTAGGCGGCCAGGGCGAACCAGGTGCGGTCCGGCTCCTCGATACTGTCATCCAGCTCGGATTTGACGTACATGAAGTACTTGGCGCCGCCGCGGATGCTTTGCACCGGGTCCAGCCGGTTGGACACGCCCATGGCCTGGGCGGTGCGCTGGGTCAGCATCATCAGGCCGCGTACGCCGGTCTTGGAAGTGACCTCGGCCTGCCACATGGACTCCTGGTAGCCGATCGCAGCCAGCAGGCGCCAGTCGACCTGTTCCTTCTTGGCCGAGGCCTGGAAGGCTTTCTCGTAGCGTGGCAGGCGCTGCTGCAGGTGCTGGGCAAAGGTATAGGCGCCTACGTAACCCAGTACATCGACGTGCCCGTAGTAGCGATCTTTCAGACGCTGCAAGGTGCCATTCTTCTGCACCTTGTCGAGAAACTCGTTGATTTCGTTGAGCAGGCTGTTGTCTTCGCCGGCGGCCACGGCCCAGCGCTGGTCGCGGGCGTCACCGAGGTCGAAGGCCACCCGTACCTTGGGGAAGTAGACCTGGTTCATCGCCAGCTCGTTGGAGTCGACCAGAGTCAGGTCGACCTGCCCTTCATCGACCATGCGCAGCAGGTCGACCACTTCAACGGCGTCAGATTCTTCGTATTCGAGCGCCGGATACTGCTTTTTCAGCTCGGCCATCTGCTCGGCGTGGGTGCTGCCCTTGAGCACCATGATCTTCTTGCCGACCAGGTCCTTGGCGTCAGTGGGCCGTGGGCGGCCGTTGCGGTAGATGATCTGCGGGGTGACTTCCAGGTACGGGTGGGAAAAACGCACCTGCGATTTGCGCTGTTCGCTGCTGACCAGGCCCGCTGCCGCCAGCACCGGGCCGGAAGGCTGGCCGAGCTGGTTGAACAGGTCGTCGAGGTTGTCGGCGGTCTCGATCTTCAGCTCCACGCCCAGATCGTCGGCGAAACGCTTGACCAGCTCGTACTCGAAGCCGGTTTCGCCGTTGCGGTCCTGGAAGTAGGTGGCCGGGCTGTTGCGGGTAATCACGCGCAGCACGCCGTCCTCCTTGACGCGCTCGAGGGTGCTGGGTTTTTCAACACAGGCACCGAGCATCAGGAAGAGTCCGGTTGCGATGAGCCATCTGGCGCACCGCTGGCGCAAAGCGGTTTGGGCGAACATAGGTTGCAGTATACGCAAAGGACCGGTTGCGCCATATCTCGACAACGGTTTGCTTGTCTGCTAGCGATCTTTGCGTTTAGGGCGAAATGCAGGTCGAAATGGGTGGTTTTTTTTGACCCCCGAGTCCGCTTTGCCGGGCCGACATGCGGAGGTGTCGCAATGGCGTGTTTCGGGTGCCGGAAGCGCTGGAATTAGGCTAGAATGCACGGCCTCTAAGCACACCCCCTTCCTGAGGCTGTCCCGACGATGTTGATCCTGCGCGGCGCTCCTGCCCTTTCTGCCTTTCGCCACGGTAAGTTAATCGAGCAACTGAGCCAGAAAGTCCCCGCTGTTAGTGGTTTGTATGCTGAATTCACGCATTTCGCCGAGGTTGACGGCGATCTGAGTGCCGACCAACAGCAAGTGCTCGCGCGCCTGCTCAAGTACGGCCCGAGCGTACCGGTCCAGGAGCCGAGCGGCCGCCTGTTCCTGGTGGTTCCGCGTTTCGGCACCATCTCGCCCTGGTCGAGCAAGGCCAGCGACATCGCCCACAACTGCGGCCTGGAAAACATCCAGCGCCTGGAGCGGGGCATTGCCTACTACGTCAGCGGTGAGCTGAGCGACGCCGATGCCGCCGTCGTTGCCGACATCCTGCACGATCGCATGACCCAACTGGTGCTGAGCAAGCTCGAAGGGGCCGCCGGCCTGTTCAGCCACGCCCAGCCCAAGCCGCTGACCGCCGTCGACATCCTCGGTGGTGGCCGCGCCGCCCTGGAAAAAGCCAACGTCGAGCTGGGCCTGGCCCTGGCCGAAGACGAGATCGACTACCTGGTTACCAGCTTCCAGGGCCTCAAGCGCAACCCGCACGACATCGAACTGATGATGTTCGCCCAGGCCAACTCCGAGCACTGCCGCCACAAGATCTTCAACGCCAGTTGGGATATCGACGGCCAGAGCCAGGAAAAAAGCCTGTTCGGCATGATCAAGAACACCTACCAGATGCACAGCGAAGGCGTGCTGTCCGCTTACAAGGACAACGCCTCGGTGATCGTCGGTTCCGTGGCCGGGCGCTTCTTCCCGAACCCTGAAACCCGCCAGTACGGCGCGGTGCAGGAGCCGGTGCATATCCTGATGAAGGTCGAGACCCACAACCACCCGACCGCCATCTCGCCGTTCTCCGGCGCCTCCACCGGTTCCGGTGGCGAAATCCGTGACGAAGGCGCTACCGGCCGCGGTGCCAAGCCCAAGGCTGGCCTGACCGGTTTCACCGTCTCCAACCTGCGCATCCCGGGCTTTGAACAGCCATGGGAAAAGGCCTATGGCAAGCCGGACCGTATCGTCAACGCCCTCGACATCATGGTCGAAGGCCCGCTGGGCGGCGCCGCGTTCAACAACGAATTCGGCCGTCCGGCCCTGACCGGCTACTTCCGTACCTTCGAGCAGTCGATCAATACCCCGCACGGTGAAGAAGTGCGCGGTTATCACAAGCCGATCATGCTGGCTGGTGGCTTGGGCAACATCCGCGAAGATCACGTACAGAAGGCTGAAATCACCGTCGGCGCCAAGCTGATCGTGCTCGGTGGCCCGGCCATGCTGATCGGTCTGGGTGGCGGCGCGGCTTCGTCGGTCGATACCGGCGCCAGCTCCGCTGACCTGGACTTCGCCTCGGTGCAGCGCGAGAACCCGGAAATGGAACGCCGCTGCCAGGAGGTCATCGACCGCTGCTGGCAGCTGGGCGACAAGAACCCGATCGCCTTCATCCATGACGTCGGCGCGGGCGGTATTTCCAACGCCTTCCCGGAGCTGGTCAACGACGGTGGCCGTGGTGGCCGCTTCGAACTGCGCAACGTGCCCAACGACGAGCCGGGCATGGCCCCGCACGAGATCTGGAGCAACGAATCCCAGGAACGTTACGTCCTGGCGGTGAGCGCAGGCGACTTCGAGCGCTTCCAGGCCATCTGCGAGCGTGAGCGCTGCCCGTTCGCGGTCGTCGGCGAGGCCACCGCAGAGCCGCACCTGACCGTTACCGACAGCCATTTCGGCAACACCCCGGTGGACATGCCGCTCGACGTGCTGCTCGGCAAGCCGCCGCGCATGCACCGTTCGGTGACTCGCGAAGCGGAGCTGGGCGATGACTTCGACCCAAGCACCCTGGAACTGAACGACTCGGTCGAGCGCGTACTGCGTCACCCAGCCGTCGCCAGCAAGAGCTTCCTGATCACCATCGGCGACCGCACCATTACCGGCCTGGTTGCCCGCGACCAGATGGTCGGGCCGTGGCAGGTACCGGTGGCCGATTGCGCCGTCACCGCCACCAGCTTCGACGTCTACACCGGTGAAGCCATGGCCATGGGCGAGCGCACCCCGCTGGCCCTGCTCGACGCTCCGGCGTCCGGGCGCATGGCAATCGGCGAGACCCTGACCAACCTGGCTGCCGCGCATATCGGCAAACTGTCCGACATCAAGCTGTCGGCCAACTGGATGTCGGCTGCCGGCCACCCGGGTGAAGATGCCCGCCTGTACGACACCGTCAAGGCTGTCGGCATGGAACTGTGCCCTGAGCTGGGCCTGACCATTCCGGTGGGCAAGGACTCCATGTCGATGAAGACCAAGTGGAGCGAGGAGGGCGCTGAGAAGAGCGTCACTTCGCCGATGTCGCTGATCGTCAGCGGCTTCGCCCCGGTGCTCGACGTGCGCAAGACCCTGACCCCGCAACTGCGCATGGACAAGGGCGAGACCGACCTGATCCTGATCGACCTGGGCCGTGGCAAGAACCGCATGGGCGCCTCGATCCTGGCCCAGACCCACGGCAAGCTGGCCGCAGTGGCACCGGACGTCGACGACGCCGAAGACCTCAAGGCCTTCTTCGCTGTGATCCAGGGCCTGAACGCCGACGGTCACCTGCTGGCCTACCACGACCGTTCCGACGGTGGCCTGCTGACCACCGCGCTGGAAATGGCCTTCGCCGGCCACTGCGGCCTGGACCTGGAACTGGACACCCTGACCAGCAAGCGCGAGAAAATCGCCGCCATCCTCTTCAACGAAGAGCTGGGTGCGGTGATCCAGGTGCGTCAGGACGCAACGCCGGACGTGCTGGCCCAGTTCAGTGCTGCTGGCCTGGGTGAAGACTGCGTCGCGGTGATCGGTCAGCCGATCAACAACGGCGAAGTGCTGATCAAGCTGGCCGGTGAAGAGCTGTTCAAGGGCGACCGTCGTCTGCTGCAACGCCAGTGGGCCGAGACCAGCTACCAGATCCAGCGCCTGCGCGACAACGCCGACTGCGCCGATCAAGAGTTCGACGTACTGCTGGAAGAAGACAACCCGGGCCTGAGCGTCAAGCTTGGCTTTGACGTCAACCAGGACATCGCCGCGCCGTACATCAAGAAGGGCGTGCGCCCGCAGGTAGCAGTGCTGCGCGAGCAGGGCGTCAACGGCCAGGTCGAGATGGCGGCAGCCTTCGACCGCGCCGGCTTCAACGCCATCGACGTGCACATGAGCGATATCCTCGCCGGTCGCGTTGACCTCAACGACTTCAAGGGCCTGGTGGCCTGCGGCGGCTTCTCCTACGGTGACGTTCTCGGCGCCGGTGAAGGCTGGGCCAAGTCGGCGCTGTTCAACGCCCGTGCCCGTGATGCCTTCCAGGGCTTCTTCGAGCGTACCGACAGCTTCACCCTGGGTGTGTGCAACGGTTGCCAGATGATGTCCAACCTGCACGAACTGGTTCCGGGTAGCGAGTTCTGGCCGCACTTCGTGCGTAACCGTTCCGAGCAGTTCGAAGCCCGAGTGGCCATGGTCGAAGTGCAGAAGTCGAACTCGATCTTCCTGCAGGGCATGGCCGGTTCGCGCATGCCGATTGCCATCGCCCACGGTGAAGGCCATGCCGAATTCGCCAGCGAAGAAGCCCTGCTCGAAGCCGACCTGTCCGGTTGCGTGGCCCTGCGCTTCGTCGACAACCACGGCAAGGTCACCGAGAGCTACCCGGCCAACCCGAACGGCTCGCCGCGCGGGATCACCGGCCTGACCAGCCGCGACGGTCGCGTCACCATCATGATGCCGCACCCTGAGCGGGTCTTCCGTGCCGTGCAGAACTCCTGGCGTCCGGATGACTGGAACGAAGACGCGGCGTGGATGCGCATGTTCCGCAACGCCCGGGTGTGGGTGAACTAAGGGTGTACAAGCTCGCCTTCTTCGTCCCGCCTAGCCATGTGGAGGTGGTCAAGGCTGCTGTGTTCGCCGCTGGCGGCGGGCGCATCGGCGACTACGATTGCTGCGCCTGGCAGGTGCTGGGCCAGGGCCAGTTCCGCCCGCTGGACGGCAGCCAGCCGTTCCTCGGGCAGACCGGCGTGGTCGAGCAGGTCGAAGAATGGCGGGTCGAGCTGGTGGTGGCCGACCAGTTGATTGGCTCGGTGGTCGCTGCGCTAAAGCTCAGTCATCCCTATGAAACCCCGGCTTATGAGGTCTGGCAGCTAGCGGACTTCTAAGGGCTGAAAAAAAGCCGCGACCTGTGATCGGGTCGCGGCTTTTTTGTGTCTGCTCGGGCCTCATCGCGGGTCAAGCCCGCTCCCACAGTGGGAGCGGGCTTGACCCGCGATGCTTTTCAGCCCTGCAACGCCTGGCTCAAGGCAGCAGCACGCTTGCCCATCAACAGATGCCAGGTGCCATCCGTCAGCGGACTGACCCCCTGGCACCCCAGCGCCAGCAGGCGCTCGCGTGCCACCTTGCGCGCATCCTTGAACTCGATGCGCACGCGGGTCAGGGCCACGCACTCCACCTTCAGCAGATTATCCTTGCCGCCCAGGGCGCTGAGCCAACCGTCAGCGGCCATGGTTTCTGTCGCCTCGTTTTTCGCTTGTGGCTGCTCAGCAGTGTTCGCCAGGGCATGTGGCAACTGGTTGCGAATCTCGTCGGCAATGGTATCGGCCAGCGGTCCGACCACCACCTGCAGGCTGCCACCGGAACCCGGCCGCACTACGGCCATGGCGCCGAGAGTTTTCAGCACGGCATCCTGAGCCAGGCTACGGTCTTTAAGCAGCAGGCGCAGACGGGTGGTGCAGGCGTCCACCGAGAGCAGGTTTGCGCCGCCGCCAAGGGCATCGATGTAGCGCTTGCCGCGTGGCGCGCTGCTGTCTGGGGCCGGCGCTTCTTCGCTGGGCTGATCTTCACGGCCCGGGGTTTTCAGATCGAAGCGGCGGATACAGAAGTCGAAAACAAAGTAGTACACCAGCGCATACAAAAGCCCTACCGGGAACACCATCCAGCCATTGGTTGAACGGCCCCAGCCCAGGGCCATGTCGATGGCGCCACCGGAGAAGGTAAAGCCCAGGCGGATGTTGAGCAGGTCGCAGAGTGCCATGGCCAGGCCGGTGAGGACGGCGTGGATCAGGTAAAGCATCGGCGCAAGGAACATGAAGGCGAACTCGACAGGCTCGGTGACCCCGGTCAGCGCCGAGGTCAGGGCCATCGACAGGAGGATGCCGCCGATCAGCTTGCGCCGCGCCGGCAGGGCATGGCGGTACATGGCCAGGCACGCAGCGGGCAGGCCGAAGATCATCATCGGGAACATCCCGGCCAGGAACTGGCCGGCCCGGGGATCACCGGCGAAATAGCGGCTGATGTCGCCGGTCACGGTCAGGCCATTGGCACCCTCGAAACTCCCGAAGACGAACCACACCAGATTGTTGAGGATATGGTGCAGGCCGGTGACGATCAGCAGGCGGTTAAGCACGCCAAAGAAGAACGCGCCGATGCTTCCGCTGTCGAGCAGCAACTGGCCCAGGCTGTTGATGCCGTTCTGCAGCGGCGGCCAGATCAAGCCGAACAGCAAGCCCAGGCCAACGGCTGAAAGGCCGGTGGCAATCGGCACGAAACGCCGGCCACCGAAGAAGGCCAGGTACTCGGGCAGCTGGATGTCCTTGAAACGGTTGTACAGCGCGCCGCCGAGCAGTCCTACGATAATCCCGGCGAGCATGCCCATGTCGATGTGCGGGTCGATCACCTTGAGTGTCGACACCAGCACCAGGTAGCCGATGGCCCCGGCCAGGCCCGCCGTACCGTTGTTGTCACGGGCAAAGCCGACGGCGATGCCGATGGCGAAGATCAGCGCCAGGTTGGCGAAGATTGCATTGCCGGCGTCGTGGATCAGGGCGATGTCCAACAGGTCGGTGTCGCCCAGGCGCAGCAGCAGGCCGGCAATCGGCAAGATGGCGATGGGCAGCATGAGGGCGCGGCCGAGCCGTTGCAGGCCCTGAATGAAGTGCTGGTACATGGTGCGCTCCGGTTATTGTTCTGTGCTAAGTGGAGAGTGGCGTGGTTGTAGCGGCCGCGCATCAAAGTCACGGCAGGCCTGGCGCACCGCGTGGGCACTGGACAGACCCAGCAACTGCTGGCTGAAGGCGCGGCATTGCGTGCTGTCGAGCTGGCGCACGCGCTCCTTGATCTCGCCGACCTGCGGGGCGCTGACCGACAGCTCACTGACCCCAAGGCCGATCAGTACCGAAGTGGCCAGTGGGTCCGAGGCCAAGGCGCCACACACGCCGACCCAACGGCCATGACGGGCGGCGCCCTGGCAGGTGAGGTCGATCAGGCGCAGCAGCGCCGGGTGCAGGGCGTCGACGCGAGCCGCCAGGCCCGCGTGGTCGCGGTCCATGGCCAGGGTGTACTGGGACAGGTCGTTGGTGCCGATGGAGAAGAAGTCGGCGTGCTCGGCCAGGCGCTCGGCGAGCAGGGCGGCGGCCGGTACTTCGATCATCACCCCAAGTTCGGCGCGCTGGCTGATGCCCAGCTCGCTGGTCAGTCGATCCAGGCGCTGGCGGATCTCCAGCAGTTCATCGACCTCGCTGACCATTGGCAGCATGATCCGGCAGCGGCGCTGCGGGCTGACCTGCAGCAGGGCACGCAATTGCAGGTCGAGCAGCTCGGGGCGCAGCTGGCCCAGGCGAATGCCGCGCAGGCCGAGCACCGGGTTGGCTTCATGGGGCAGTGGCAGGTAGTCCAGTTGCTTGTCGCCGCCGACATCGATGGTGCGGATGATCACCGGGCGATCGCCCATGGCGTCGAGCACTGCCTGGTAGGCGGCGCGTTGCTCCTGCTCATCCGGAGCGGTGTGGCGGTCGACGAAGAGGAATTCGGTGCGCAACAGGCCGACGCCGTCGGCGCCCAGGGTCAGGGCCTGGGCGGCCTCGACAGCCGAGGCGACATTGGCGGCGACTTCGATCAGGCGTCCGTCACGGGTCTGGGCGCTGCCCTGGGCGGCGGCTTGCTGCTCATCGCGGCGTTGCTGCTGTTGCTGGCGAAGCTGCGCGACCTGGGCCAGGCGTTCGGTGTCTGGCGCGGTTTCCAGTCGGGCCTGTTCGCCATCCATGACCAGTACCTGGCCTGCCTGCAGGTTCATCAGCTCCGGGCCCAGGGCAACCAGGCATGGCAGCCCACGGGCGCGGGCGAGGATGGCGACATGCGAGGTCGCGCCACCGGCGACCATGCACAACCCGGCTACCGCGTGCTTGTCGAGCAGCAGCAGGTCCGAGGGCGTCAGTTCATGGGCGGCGACAATTGCCGAAGGCGGCAGGTTCAGCTCTCGGGTTTCGCCGAGCAGGTCGCGCAATACCCGTTGCTGCAAATCCTGCAGGTCGTTGGCGCGCTCGGCCAGCAGCGGCTTGTCGAGTGCCTTGAGGATCGCGCACTGGGCGTCGATGGCCTGGCTCCAGGCGTGGCTGGCGGCGGTGCCCTGGTCGATGCACTGGCGCGCGGCGTCGATCAGGGACGGATCGTCGAGCAGTGCCAGGTGCGCTTCGAAGATGGCTGCGGCGTCGCCCTGTTGCAGGTGCTGCAGGTCAGCTTCAATGGCGGCCTTGACGCTGGCTAGCGCGACGTTCAGGGCTTGATGCTGCGGGCCGGGTTGATGGCCGCCGGAGTCGTGCGGCAGGCGAATGGCATCCAGGCGTGCCAACGGGCCGCTGGCCAGGCCAGGTGATGCGCATACACCATTGAGAATGCCGGGCTCCAGGTTGGCGACGGGTTTGGCCTGGACGCTGACGGCAGGTCCGGCATGCTGTTCGCCGACGGTCGCTGTGGCGACTGCCGCCAACAAGGCGTGCAAGGCTGGCGTACTGTCGGCACCGCTGCAGACGATTTCGATTTCATCCTGCTCGCCCACCCCCAATCCCATGATCGCCACCAGGCTGTTGAGCGCGGCGACCTGGCCGTTGAAGTGCAGTTCGGCGTGGCTGGCGAAACCCTGGGCGGTCTGGCGCAGTAATGCTGCAGGGCGCGCATGCAGGCCGCCGTGATGGGCGACCTTGGTGCTACCGCGCACTGTCTCACCTGCGCTGGCAGCTTTGACTGCGCCGACGCCAGCGTTGGGAATGACATCCAGCAATGGCGCACCCAGGGCCACCGAACGGGTCGTGCGCGGCAGCAATCGGTATTCGCTGCTATTGCTCAGGATTATGACGGTGATCAGGCTGGTGCAGTGTTGTGCGACCAGGTCCAGGTCAAAACGAATCAGCGGCTGACCCCGTTCGACGCGCTCGCCATTGGCCACCAGCGCTTCGAAGCCGCGGCCCTGCAACTGTACGGTATCAAGGCCGATGTGCATAAGGATCTCGGCGCCGTTGTCGGCACGCAGGGTCAGGGCGTGCAGGGTTTTTGCCAGGTGAATGACGGTGCCGGCGCAGGGTGCCTGCAGGCAGTCGTTGAGCGGGTCGATGGCGATGCCATTGCCCAGGGTGCCGCCGGCGAACACCGGGTCGGGCACCTGGTCCAGTGGCAACAGGGGGCCTTCGAGGGGTGCATGGAGGGTGATGTTCTTGTTGTCGGGCATGCGCAAGATCCTCGGTGCCTCAGTGAGTTCGGGTCACTTTGCTCAGGTGACGGGGCTGGTCCGGGTCCATGCCACGCGCCTCGGCCAGGCCTGCGGCCATGACATAGAAGCTCTGGATCGCCAGCAGCGGGTCGAGGCCCGGGTGGGCGGCGCTGCTCAAGGTCAGGTTGCGCTGGGGGATGTCCGCCGGTGCGGCCAGCAGCACTTTGGCGCCGCGCTGGCGCATGTCTTCGGCCAGTTGCAGCAGGCCTGCCTGTTCCACGCCACGAGGCGCCAATACCAGCAACGGGTAATGGGCATCGATCAGTGCCATCGGGCCGTGACGCACTTCGGCGCTGCTGAAGGCTTCGGCCTGGATTGCCGAGGTTTCCTTGAACTTGAGCGCTGCTTCCTGGGCGACGGCAAACCCGGCGCCCCGGCCGATGACCATCAGCCGCTGGCAATCGCGCAGTTGTTCGATGGCCAGGCTCCAGTCTTGCGCCGCTGCTTCGCGCAGTTGCCCGGGCAGGGCGAGGCCAGCCTCGAGCAGCGCCGGGTCTTGCTGCCAGTGGGCGACCAGGCGGGCGCTGGCGCTGAGGGTGGCGATAAAACTCTTGGTGGCGGCAACGCTCAACTCGGGGCCGGCGCACAGCGGCAGGCTGTATTGGCAGGCGCGTTCCAGCGGCGAATCCTCGGCGTTGACCAGGGCGACGCTGGTGGCGCCGCGTTCGCGCAGGGTTTGCAGGCTGTTGACCAGGTCCGGGCTCTGGCCCGACTGGGAAAAGCCCAGGGCCACCTGGCCGCGCACCTGCAAGGGCGAGTTCTGCAGGGTCACCACCGACATCGGCAGCGACGCCACCGGCAGGCCAAGCTGTTGCATGGTCAGGTAGGCGAAATAGCTGGCGGCGTGATCCGAACTGCCCCGGGCCACGGTCAGGGCAACCTGCGGTGCGAGGCGGCGCAGGTGTTCGGCGACCTCGGCGATACGGGCATCGCAACGCTCGAGTTGGGTCTGCACGACGGTGGCCGAGGCCAGGGCCTCGGCAAGCATTTTAGAGCTCAAGGTGTTCTCCTTCGACCATTACGCCGATCAGTTCAAGGTTGCGATCCAGGCTGACTGCGTCGGCCCAGCTACCGGCCTGCAGGCGTCCGCGCTCCTCCAGGCCGAGGTAGTCGGCGGGGAATTGCGACAGGCGCTGAGAGGCTTCGGCCAGAGGCAGGCCGATCTTCACCAGGTTGCGCAGGGCCTGGTCCATGGTCAGGGTGCTGCCGGCCAGGGTGCCGTCGGGCAGGCGCACGCCGCCCAGGCATTTGGTCACGGTGTGGCTGCCGAGCTTGTACTCGCCATCGGGCATGCCGGCGGCGGCGGTGGAGTCGGTCACGCAGTACAGGCAGGGGATCGAGCGCAGGGCCACGCGGATCGCGCCGGGGTGTACGTGCAGCAGGTCGGGAATCAGTTCGGCGTAGCGCGCATGGGCCAGGGCCGCGCCGACGATGCCCGGCTCGCGGTGATGCAGCGGGCTCATGGCGTTGTACAGGTGAGTGAAACTGGTGGCGCCGGCCTCAAGTGCCGCCACGCCTTCTTCATAGCTGCCCAGGGTGTGGCCGATCTGCAGGCGCACGCCGCGCTCACTCAAGGCACGGATCAACGGCAGGTGGCCAGCGACTTCCGGGGCGATAGTGATCACCTTGATTGGCGCCAGGGCCAGGTAGGCTTCGACTTCCTCAAGCAACCCCAAGTGGGCGAAGTTCGGCTGCGCGCCGAGCTTGCCCGGGTTGATGTACGGTCCTTCGAGGTGCACACCCAGCACCCGCGCGCCGTTGCTGCGCGGCTGGCGGGCGTAGGCGCCGAGTTCGCCGAGCACCTGGGTCAGTTCTTCCTTCGGCGCGGTCATGGTGGTGGCCAACAGCGAAGTGGTACCAAACCGGGCATGTGTACGGGCGATGGTGGCGAAGGCTCCGGCGCCCTCCATCACATCGCTGCCGCCGCCGCCGTGCACGTGCAGGTCGATGAAACCGGGCAGCAGGTAGGGCAAATCATTGCCCTGAGGATCGCACGGCTGGCCGTCGATGGCGGCGACGCGGCCGTCACGCAGCAACAGGCGTCCGCGTACCCAGCCCGTCGGGGTGAGTATGTTGTGTTCGCTCATGGGGGCTCCGCTAGCGTCGCAGCTCGGCGACAAAGTCGTAGTAGTCGTCGCGACAGTAGGTGTCGGTCAGTTCGATGGGGGTGTTGTCGTCGAGGTAGCCGACCCGGGTCATCAGCAGCATGGCGGTGCCGGGCTGGATGCCGACCCGTGCGGCCAGTTCGGCGCTGGCGTTGATCGCGCGAATGTGTTGCAGGGCACGCACCACCGGTTTGCCGATCTGGTCGAGATATTGGTACAGCGAATCGCCGATGGCTTCGGGGTTGCTCAGCAAGCGCGCGGGCAGGGTGCTGTATTCGACGGCCATGACGATGTCATCGGCCTTGCGCAGGCGCTTGAGGTGTACCACCTGTTCGTTGGGCGACAGGCCCAGGCGCACCAGCTCATCGGCCGACGGCGCGTCGACGCTGCGCTCCAGCCACTGCGAGCTTGGGGTAAAGCCTTTCAGGCGGAGCATTTCGCTGAAGCTCGACAGGCGTGAGAGCGGTTGTTCCAGGCGCGGGGTGATGAACGTACCAGAGCCCTGGATGCGGCGGATCAGGCCTTGTTCGAGCAGTACTTCCAGGGCCTTGCGCGCGGTAACCCGGGAGATGTCCAGGGCTTCGCTGAGACTTCTTTCCGAAGGCAGGGCCTGTTCGGCTTTCCACTGCCCGGCGTGGATGGCCTGTTCCAGATTGCGCGCCAACTGAAGGTAAAGCGGGGTGGCCAGGGTGTCGTCGGGGCGCAGGGCGGTCAACGGGGGCATGGCGGTGACTTCAGGTGGCGAGTGGTATTAAAAATTTAATACCACTTGCATACCACGTCAATACCACTTGTCAGCTGTTGCAGGCGATTTCCTGGTTGCCCTTGCGCTCGACCGCAGCACAGGCCAGTAATCCGACTTCAAACAATATCCACATCGGCACCGCCAATAGGGTTTGCGAGAACACATCCGGCGGGGTCAGCAGCATGCCAACCACGAAACAACCGACGATCACATAGGGGCGGCTTTTGCGCAGGGTACCGACGTCGGTGACCCCGGCCCAGACGATGATAAAAGTCGCCACCGGGATTTCGAACGCCAGGCCGAAGGCCAGGAACAGGGCGAGGATGAAGTCCAGGTACAGGCCGATGTCGGTCATCATCGCCACGCCATCGGGGGTGACGCTGGCAAAGAAGCCGAACATCATCGGGAAGACTACGAAGAAGGCGAAAGCCATGCCGGAATAGAACAGCACGATGCTCGACACCAGCAGTGGCAGGGCGATGCGCTTTTCCTGGCGGTACATGGCCGGGGCAATGAAGCTCCAGGCCTGGTGCAACAGCACCGGCATGGCCACGAACAGCGCCGCCATCAGGGTCAGCTTGAACGGCGCCAGGAACGGCGAGGTGACGCTGGTGGCGATCATGCTCGCGCCTTCGGGCAGGTAGCGGCGCAGCGGCTCCGAGACCTGGGTGTACAGCGTCTGGGCAAACGGGAACAGGCCGAGGAAAACCACGGCGATGGCCAGCAGGCAGCGCACCAGGCGCTTGCGCAGTTCGCGCAGGTGAGCGGTGAGCGGCATGCCCGGGTCGTGGGTTGCTGTGTTCATCAAGGGTTTCCGCTGGTTGGGCTGTTGTCCGGCTGCAGGCTGACGCCGCGGCGCAGGTCCTGCTCAAGGCGCTGCAACGCCACGGCATCGAGTTCCTGGCTCAAGGCCTGGGTGTCCAGTTCGCGGCCCACCTGGGCCTTGATCGACGCCATGGCGCGTTTCGCCTGACCCAGGCCGCGGCCCAGGGTGCGCGCCGCCGCCGGCAGGCGCTCGGGGCCGAGCACCAGCAGGGCGACGATGCCCACCAGCAGCAGTTCGGTAAAACCGACTTCGAACATCAGCGCTGGTGTTCCGCTTGTTGCACGCTGTCTGCCTTTAGCGGCGCCTGCGGTTTGACCTGGGCAATGACGTCGTCCTCTGCCGGCCCATTGCCCATGGATTTGCGAAAGCCCTGGATCGCATCGCCCACGTCCGCACCCAGGCCTTTGAGGCGCTTGGTGCCGAACAGCATGAACACGATCACCAACACGATGAGCAACTGCCAGATCCCGATACCACCCATGAAAAACGCTCCAAGCTCATGAAAAAGAAGGCCTTATCCTGCCTGCGCTTTATGACGCAAAAGTGACGTGCAGATGTATTTGCCATGTGCCTGCAACATCCGTTGTGTTGACTGACGCCTTATTTGCTCGGGATGTGCAGTTCATGGGTGCGAAGAGGCAACAAGGGGCGGCGCTGTTGATGGTGCTGGTGGTGCTGGCGATGCTTGCCGCAGGTTTGACCTGGCTGGTGCAGGACGGTCGCCAGCAGATCGACAGCGTGCGCCTGGTGCAGCAACGGGTGCAGGCAAGGGCCATGGAAACCGCCGGCCTGGCCTTTGCCGAACAGGCCCTGAAAGACCCGGCCTGGCGCGCCAGCCCGTTGTTCTGGCAAGCGCTGCGCGGGCAGCCGTTGTCCTATGCCTTTGCCGGCGGCTCGGCGGCCTTGCGCATCCGCGACTTGCACAGCTGCTTCAACGTCAATGCGTTGATTGGCGAAGAGGGCGAACGTGCCGCGCGGCAATTGCGCTACCTGCTTGGCGATGACATGGCCGCCCAACGGCTGACCGATGCCCTCGCGGACTGGATCGACAGCGACGGCCAGACCCGACTCAGCGGCGCCGAGAGCGATCAGTACCTGCGCCAGTCACCTGCGCGTCTAGCGGCCAACCAGATGATGGTCGACATGAGTGAACTGAACCTGCTGCTCGAGCCCGACGCCCAGCGCCAGCAACGCTATCCACAGTTGTGCGCGCTGCCGCAGACCAGCGGCTGGCGACTGAATGCCAATGCCTTGAGCCTGGAGCAGTTGCCGTTGCTCGAAGCGCTGTACGAAGGGGAGGTGTCGCGTTCGCTGCTGACCCGGATCATCACCGGCCGGCCCGCTGGTGGTTATCACGATGCAGGGGCGTTGCGCCAGGCACTGGGCGCCATGGACGACGCGACGTTTGCCCGGCTGAGCGAAGGCTTGCTGCTCAACAGCGGTGATTTTGCCCTGCAACTGGAATTCGAACAGGACGGGCAGAAGATGCGCAGCGAATTTCAGCTGCGGGCACGAGGGATCGTGCAGTGGCACGCGCTGGTGCCGGCCCAGCAGGTGCAAGTGATCAGCCGTTCGCCGCAACCCTGGTAAGGGCTGCGGCGAGCGCCGCTTGGGTTACACGCCGATTTCACCGCCATCGGCACGTTGGATCACCACGGTCGAGGCCCGGGGGCGCACCTTGGTGCCGGCCGGGGTAACGGCAGTGGCGACGTCGGTAGACGGCCAGTTGTCCGGGTGCTGGATGTTGACGAAGATCGACTTGTTGTCCGGCGTGAACGCAATGCCGGTGACTTCGCAGCCGTTGGGGCCGACGAAGAAGCGGCGCAGGTCGACCTGGTTCTTGGCATTGACCGGCACCTGCTTGCCAGCGGCATCTACCAGGTCGGTAGGAATCACCGCCAGCATCTGGTCGTTGGTGTAGTCGGTCAGGGTTTTTTCGCCGTTGTCGGTCTGGAACCAGAGGATGCCGCGGCTATCGAAACTCATGCCGTCGGGGCTGGCGAACTGGTTGAGTTCGGTCAGGCCCGAGCGGTTGATGTCGGCAGTACCGGCGGCGTTGGCGCCAAACACGAAGATGTCCCAGCTGAAGCTCAACTGATCGTCGCTGTCGTGCCAGCGGATGATATGGCCGTGGCGGTTCGGCCCGCGCGGGTTGGCGGCATCGACCTTGGCAGCGGTACGCGCGCTGTTGTTGGTCAGGGTCAGGTACACGTCGCCATTGAGCGGGTTGACCGTGGTCCATTCCGGGCGGTCCATCGGCGTTGCGCCCAGGGCGTCGGCAGCACCGCGGGTGTTGAGGATGATCCCCGGCAGGTCGCCATAGATCGAACCCAGGGTCTTGCCGCTGCTGGTCGGGGTGTTGACGTCGAGCAGCAACCACACGCCCGAGCCGTCGGCGTTGAAGCGGGCGACATACAGCTTGCCCTGGTCCATGTACTTGTTGCCGGTGGCCAGGCGGTCGGCCGGGTTGGCATCGGCCGCTTCCCACAGCGCGGTGGAGACGAACTTGTACAGGTACTCGTTGTTCGAGTCGTCGCCCATGTACCAGACCAGCGGCTTGCCCACCACCGGCAGGCCCGGGCAGCAGCCTTCGTGACGGAAGCGCCCGAGTGCCGTGCGTTTTACGGCCAGGGTATTGGCCGTGTAGGGGTCGATCTCGACGATGTAGCCGTAGGTGCTGGCCTCGTTGCGAAAGTCATCGCTGGCGCTGGCGCCGCTCGGGGTGATGTTGAAGCGGCTGAATTCGCCATCCACTTCAGTCGGATCGCCCGCCACGCTTTCCCACTTGTAGTTACCGGTCTTGGTGCTCACGCCGATGCGCTTCTGGTCGGCCGGCAGGGTGGTGCTGGTGTTGACGAAAATCCCCGGCCAGTTCTCTTCGCAGGTCAGATAGGTGCCCCACGGGGTGTAGCCGTTGCCGCAATTGTTGTTGGTGCCGCGAGCCTGGGTGCCGTTCTTCGAGAAACGCGTCTTGACGTGCTCGCTGCCACGCAGGGGGCCTGCGATGTTCATCACCGTGGCGGTGGTGAAGCGGCGGTTGAGCGGGTCGTTGTCGACCACCTGCCAGCGGCCGCTGACTTTCTTCAGGCGGATCACCCCGGCGCCATGGGCGTTGATCTCCTTGCGTACTTCCTCGACCGGACGCTTGCCGCTGCTGTCGCTGGTCGGGCCGTTGGGATGCAGGGCGTCGGCGTCGATGTATTCGTGGTTGATCGCCAGCAGGCCGTCTTCGGAGCTGCCGTTGATGGGGAAGAAATGCATGCCGTCATGGTGCATGCCCACCGAGTTGGCCTGGTCGGCGGCGGTGTTGCTGCCGTCGGCTTTCCACGGGTTGGCGCTGGTGTTCAGCGGCGTGCCCCAGGGCGCCAGGACGTAGGCTGTGTATCCGGCGGCGACCACGCAGGCGTCGGTGCGCGAGCCGGGGATGGAGGTGAAGCCCAGTTTCAGTTTCGGCGGGGTTGGTGGCTCGACGACCGGTTCGTCGTCATCCGAGTCACTGCTGTCGAAGCAACCCGTCAGGCCAGTCCCGGCAATCATCGCGATCGCGGCGCCCAGGCCACCGCGTACCACGCTGCGGCGGCTCAGGTAAGACTCCAGAACGCTGTCCATGGGCAGGTTGCCACTTTGGTTGCGGTTCAGGTTGTCGCCGGTGTCTCGACTCATCAGTTCAGTTCCTTTTGTTCAATGATGCGGCGTGAAAGAAACCGGGACTTTAGTGAGCAAGTGTGATGATTGATTGGCAGTTTTGTTAAAAGGCGTTGAAGGAAATAAATCGTTACCACCTGATTTGCCTGAGGTTTTGCCCTGGCTGTCGATTAACTGCCATCAAACTGTAATCCAGGCGCCCCAATATCCCGGCCCGACAACCAACAAGCGCGAAGGCGACGGGACAGGCTGAACATGCACAGACGGGAAGTGTTGAACTGGATTGGCGTTGGCGCTGCGGCGCCGCTGCTCACGGCCTGTGCTGGCCTGGGCGGGACGTCGGCCGGCAACGATGCTTCGCTGGATGTGCTGTATTTCGCCGACACCCTCGACGCCCGCCAGGCGGGTAAACCCGTGGTCCCGGCCACGCGCCTGGGACCGGTTACTCACCTGGGTCAGGCGCCATGGATGACCGGCGCCAGCGCCCGCCAGGCCCGTGCCGAACTCAACCCGCTGCTCGACGCCAGCCTGGCCGATGGCGTGCGCACCGGCGGCTATGCCGTGTTGGCGGCCTTGCTGGAGCAACTGCGCCAACGCGCCGGGGCCGACAACTGCCTGACCCTGGAAAACGGCCAGGGCTGGAATGGCAGCGGGCTGGCCTACCTGACCCAGGGCAGCAGTGGTGTTGAAGGCAGCCAGTTGCTGGCCAGCGATGTGCGGGTCAGCAGCGATGAGCGGGTGCTCTGGCCGCAGCGCTGCGCCGGCCTTTACCGGCAATATGGCAAGACCGTGCTGGGCGCCGGCCTGGCTCCGGAGCAGGCCACCGCGCTGGGTGTTGCGCCTTTCATGGTGGTTCGCCGAGGCGCTGTACGGGTCGCCGTGGTCGGCATCACCGACCCCTATGCCCAGGACCAGAAAGCCTCGCTCAAACAGTGGTACCAGTCGCTGTTGCCGGCCTTCGAGCAGGCCCGCGGGCAAGCGGACCTGGTGATCGCCCTGGCCGATGTCGGCACCGGCCCCGGCCTGTGGCTGGCCGAGCGTCTGAGCGATGCCGATCTGCTGCTCTGTGCCCGTGGCCAGGACTTCTGGCCGGAACCGGTCGCCGTGCTGCAAGCCAGCGGCAAGCGGGTGCCGGTGCTGTTTGCCGGTAATCGCGCCTGCGGTGCCTTTCAGGTGCGCTGCCAACGCACGGCCGGCCAATGGCAGTTCAGCGCAGATTTTCATCCCGCCTTCGACAGCAGCCTGACAGCCACTGCCCAGGCCCGTGCTGCGCAGTTGCGTGGGCTGTTGGCGCAGCAACGCGCCGGTCACGCGGCCTGGCTCGATCAACCCCTGGCCCGTGCACCGCAGGCGCTATGGCGCCGCGATACTCGCGGCGGCAACTGGGACCGTCTGCTGCATCAGGCCCTGGCAGCCGACAGCGGCTACCCGGTGTTGCTCCCGGGTCTGCGTTATGACAGCCCCCTGGCCGCCGGCCAGGCCATCACCCGCGAACACCTGATCAGCCTGACCGGCAGTTACCCGGCACCGGTGGTCGAAGCGCCCGCCCGGCAAGTCGAGCAGGTGCTGGAAAACGCCGCTGAGCAGTTGTTCGGCGACCCGCTGTTGCTCGACAACAGCCAGGACCTGCCGCGCTGGCTGGGCCAGCCCTGGCAACTCAGCTACAGCCCGAACGGCAAGCGCGTCTCCGGCTTCAGTGAAACCCAGGGACAGTGCCGCACTTTTGGTTTGCAGTACGCCTCCAGCAGCGGCGAGCCGCTGTGGCAACGGGTCGAAGCCTGGCTGGCGCAGCAGCCTGCCGACTGGCAACTGCCGGCGTTGCAGTTGCCGCAGCTGCGCTATGTCCAGGGTCACCCCGGCTGGCATCCCCGTGAGCTGAACGCGTGATCGGTAGTGCGCGCCTGTTCAGCGCCGCGCTGCTGAGCCTGGCCGCCTGGCTCGCCGCCCAGTGCGTGCTGCAGCTCAGCCGTGCGCCGCTGCCGGCCGTGGCTCAGGTGCAGGACGTTGCGCCCATGCCGGGCCTGATGCTTGGCCACTGGCAGGCCCAGGTCGACAGCGGCGCTGTGCCGCTGACCCGTTTACCGCTGCAGTACCTGGGCGGCCTCAGGGCCGTGCCGGTCAGCGCCACGGTGGTGGTGCTGCGCTACGGCCAGGTCACGCGCAGCTTGCGCCGTGGCCAGCGCCTGGCCCCGGGCATCGTGCTCGAGAGCATCGATGACCAGGGCCTGATTTTCGACAACCAGGGGCGGCGCGAACGCCTGCCCTGGCCGCCACGGCCTGCCGTGACCGGCTTCAAGCGCCAAGGATGAATGATGATCGCAAGACTCTGCCTGGCCAGCGTGCTGAGCCTGGGCCTCAACCTGGCCTGGGCCGAAGAGCCGGTGGCGCTGGATGACAACGAGACGCCGTTGTACGAAGTCAATTTCGTCGATACCGAACTGAGCGAGTTCATCGACAGCGTCTCGCAGATCACCGGCACCACCTTCATCGTCGATCCACGGGTCAAGGGCAAGGTCACCGTGCGCACCGTCGACCGTCACGACAGCGAAGCGATCTACGACATCTTCCTGGCCCAACTGCGCGCCCAGGGCTTTGCTGCCGTCGACCTGCCCAACGGCAGCGTCAAGATCGTCCCCGACCAGGCCGCGCGTCTTGAGCCGGTGCCGGTGGAGACAGCGGGCAAATCGGCGCAAGGCAGTGACGGTGTCGCCACCCGCGTGTTCAATGTGCGCAACGCTGCCAGCGAACAGCTGCTGGGGATCCTCAAGCCGCTGATTGATCCACGGGTCGGGGTGATCACTCCGTATCCGGCGGCGAACCTGCTGGTGATCACCGACTGGCGCAGCAACCTGGAGCGCATCGACAGCCTGCTGCTGCAACTGGATCAGGTCAGTGACGAGCCGATGCAGGTGATGCCGCTGCAACATGCCAGTGCCAACGACACCAGCAAGTTGATCAGTCAGTTGCTGGCCCGCGAGCAGGGCGCCGACAGCGCCCAGGTGGTGGCCGACCCGCGCAGCAATGCCCTGCTGGTGCGCGGCAGTGCCGACAGCCGTGAGCGGGTGCGGGCCTTGCTGGCGCAACTGGATCGCCCTGGCGAGAACCTGCGCAGCTCCAACACCCAGGTGATCTACCTGCGCCATGCCAATGCCAGTGAAGTCGTCAAGGTGCTGCGCAGCCTCAGCCACGACACGCTGCCGGCCGGCACCGGCGAAGGCAGCAAGGATGACAAGGCGCCGGCTCCGGTCAGCAGCTCGGGGATCCGCCTGGAATATGAAGAAGGCACCAACGCCGTGGTCATGGTCGGCCCCGACAGCGAGCTGGCAGCCTATCGCAACATTGTCGAGCAACTGGATGTGCGCCGCGCGCAGGTGGTGGTCGAGGCGATCATTGCCGAAGTGTCGGATTCGCGCGCCGAAGAGCTGGGCGTGCAGTGGCTGTTTGCCGATGAGAAGTTCGGTGCCGGCACGGTCAACTTCGGCAGCAGCGGCCCCAGCATCGCCGCCATTGCCGGGGCGGCGGCGGGCAAGGACAACGCCGCGCTGGCCAAGCTGCTGTCCGGCACCAACGGCCTGACCGCAGGCTTTGGCAACTTCGGCGGCGGCTTCAACTTCGCCGTGCTGGTCAATGCGCTGAAAAGCAAAAGCGGCTTCAACCTGCTGTCGACGCCGACCTTGCTGACCCTGGACAACGCCGAAGCGTCGATCCTGGTCGGCCAGGAAGTGCCCTTCGTCACCGGCTCCGTGACCCAGGACAACACCAACCCCTACCAGACCATCGAGCGCAAGGAAGTCGGGGTCAAGCTGCGCATCAAGCCGCAGATCAACATCGACAATACCGTGCGCCTGGACATCGTCCAGGAGGTCTCGTCGATTGCCGACAACGCCTCGGCCAGCGACGTGATCACCAACAAGCGCGAGATCAAGACCAAGGTCATGGTCGAGGATAACGGCCTGGTGATCCTCGGTGGCCTGATCAGCGACGAGGTCACTTCGAGCAAACAGAAGGTGCCGCTGCTCGGTGATATTCCCTGGCTGGGGCGGCTGTTCAGTTCCTCCGGCCACCAGGGGGTGAAGCAGAACCTGATGGTGTTCATTCGCCCGCGGATCCTGCGTGACGGCCCGAGCCTGGCCAGCCTGAGCACCGAGAAGTACCGCAACCTGCAGCAGGAAACCGCGCTGAAACTGCCGGCCATCAGCGACGACGGCAAGCTGTTGCAAGCCTTCCCGGCCAGCCGCCAGCGCCTGGACGAGGGCGTCTGGTGATGGAGCTGTTGCCCTATCGCCTGGCCCGCCAGGCCGGCCTTGCCGTGGCGCCGTCGGCGACGGGCTGGAGCCTGTGGCTGCGCAGTGATGCCGACAGCGATCAATTGCAGGAACTGCTGCGCGTGCAGGGCCAACCGGATGAGGTCTGCCACCTCGACAGCGCCAGTTTCGACAGCCAGCTGGGGCAGCTGTACCAGGCCGGCGAAGGCGCCACCGCAGCGCTGATCGAAGGCATCGGCGAGCAGGTCGACCTCGACGGCCTGATGAGCGAAATGCCGCGCATCGAAGACCTACTGGAGAGCGATGACGAAGCGCCGGTGATCCGCCTGATCAACGGCCTGTTCGCCCAGGCCCTGCGCTTGCAGGCATCGGACATTCATATCGAGACCTTCGAGCAGAGCCTGGTGGTGCGCCTGCGCGTCGACGGCCATTTGCGCGAAGTGCTGCGCCCACCGCGAGCGCTATCGGCGATGCTGGTGTCGCGGATCAAGGTCATGGCCCGGCTGGACATCGCCGAGAAACGCCAACCCCAGGACGGCCGCATCACCCTGCGCTCGGCTGGGCGTGAAGTGGACGTGCGGGTTTCGACCCTGCCGGGCATTCACGGCGAGCGGGTGGTGATGCGCGTGCTCGACAAGCAGGCCAGCCTGCTGGCGCTGACCAACCTCGGCATGCCGGTGGCCGTGGAGCAGGGCTTGCGCGCTTGCCTGGCGCGGCCCAACGGCATCGTCCTGAGCACCGGGCCGACCGGCTCGGGCAAGACCACCACCCTCTATGCCAGCCTCAACAGCCTCAACGACGGCAGCCGTAATATCCTCACCGTCGAGGACCCGGTCGAGTACGCCATCGCCGGCATCGGCCAGACCGCAATCAATCCGCGCGCCGGGTTGACGTTCGCCACCGGCCTGCGGGCGATCCTGCGGCAGGACCCGGACGTGATCATGCTCGGCGAGATCCGCGACCGCGAAACCGCGCAGATCGCCGTGCAGGCCAGCCTCACCGGCCACCTGGTGCTCTCGACCCTGCACACCAACAGCGCCGTGGGCGCGGTGACACGTCTGCGTGACATGGGTATCGAACCGTTCCTGATTGCCTCGTGCCTGCGCGGGGTCATGGCCCAGCGCCTGGTACGGCGTCTGTGCCGCTGTGCCCGGCCACAACCCTTGCAGGCGGCCGAGCGGCACCTGTGGCCGGAGTTGGCCGAGTTGAGTGAGACATTTCATGCCGTCGGTTGCGAGCAGTGCCAGGGCACCGGCTATCGTGGCCGGCTCGGCCTTTACGAGTTCATCGAACTGGACGCCGGGCTGATTGCCTTGCTTTACGACGGCGCCAGCGAAGTGGCCATGCAGGAATACCTGGCCGGGCGTCGGCAGAGCCTGGCCGGCATGGCCAGCGAGTGCCTGCGCCGGGGCGATACCAGCCTGGCCGAAGTGCTGCGCGCGGTGCAGGGCTGAGCCATGCCGACCTTTCGCTATCAGGCGGTAGACCTCAACGGGCGGGCGCGCAAGGCCAGTATCCAGGCCGACAGCGAGCGCCATGCCCGCCAGTTGCTGCGTGAGCAGGGGCTGTTCGCCCGGCAGTTGCAACGCCATGACGCCAGCAATGCTCTGCCGCGCCGGCAACGGGTCAACCGCGCTCAGTTGTGCGAACTGACCCGGCAACTGGCAACCCTGACCGGCGCCGGCATTCCCCTGGTGGATGCCCTGGCGACCCTGGAACGGCAACTGGTGGAACCGGCGTTGCGCAACCTGCTGGTGGCGGTGCGCGGTTCGCTCGCCGAAGGCTTGAGCCTGGCCCGCAGCCTGGCGCGCCAGGGTGGCTTGTTCTCCGGCTTGTATTGCGCACTGGTCGAGGCCGGCGAGCGTTCCGGGCGCCTGGCCCAGGTGCTGGAGCGGCTGGCCGAACACCTGGAACAGGTCCAGCGCCAGCAGCACAAGGCGCGTACGGCGCTGATCTATCCCTGCGTGCTGATGGGCGTGTCGTTGGCGGTGGTGGTCGGCCTGATGACCTTCGTGGTGCCCAAACTCACTGAACAGTTTGCTCACTCCGGACAGAATCTGCCGTGGATCACTTCGCTGCTGATCGGCATCAGCGACCTGCTGGTACTGGTCGGCCCTTGGTTGCTGCTCGGCGGGGGGCTGGCGGCACTGCTCGGCGCCTGGTTGCTGCGCCGCCCGCACTGGTGTTTGCGCCGCGACGACCTGCTGCTGCGCCTGCCACGGATCGGCAACCTGCTGGCGGTGCTGGAGAGCGCACGCCTGTCGCGCAGCCTGGCGATTCTGGCCGGCAGCGGCGTGCCGTTGCTTGAGGCCCTGCAAGTGGCGACGGCCACGGTCAACAACCGGCGCATTCACCTGGCCCTGCAACGGGTCGGCACTGACGTGCAGGGCGGAGTCAGCCTGCACCGGGCGCTGGATGCCAGCGGCCACTTCCCGCCGTTGCTGCTCAACATGGTCGCCAGCGGCGAGGCCAGCGGCACTCTGCCGGACATGCTCGAACGGGTCGCCGACAACCAGGAGCGCGGCTTCGCCCGCCAGGTGGACAGCGCCATGGCCTTGTTCGAGCCGCTGATGATCCTGGTGATGGGCGCGGTGGTGCTGTTTATCGTCCTCGCCGTGCTGTTGCCGATCATGCAGCTCAACCAGGGCCTGACACTTTGAAAAGGAGCAAGACCATGCACAGCCCACGCGCGCGTCAGCGCGGCTTTACCCTGATGGAAATCATGGTGGTGATCTTCATCATCGGCCTGTTGATCGCCGTGGTCGCACCCAGTGTGCTCGGCAGCCAGGACAAGGCCATGAAGCAGAAGGTCATGGCCGACCTGTCGACCCTGGAACAGGCGCTGGACATGTATCGCCTCGACAACCTGCGCTTCCCGTCGGCCGAGCAGGGCCTGTCGGCGCTGGTCAGCAAACCGACGGTAGAACCACAGCCTCGGGCCTGGCGCGCCGACGGTTATATCCGCCGCCTGCCGCAAGACCCGTGGGGCACGGCGTATCAGTACCGTGCCCCCGGGCAGCACGGACGTATCGATATTTACTCGTTGGGCGCCGATGGCGTCGAGGGCGGTGAAGGCATCGATGCCGATCTGGGTAACTGGGAACTCTAGGCATGCGCGGCGAGCGTGGTTTTACCCTGCTGGAGATGCTCGTGGTGCTGCTGATCGCCGGGCTGATGAGTACCCTGAGTATTGCCTGGCTCGACAGTGGCAAGGCGCCGATGCAGCAGGCTCTTGAGCGCCTTGCCAGCGCCAGCCGCCAGCAGGCGGAGCTGGCGCTGCATGGCGGGGAGATTCGTGGCTTGCGCTGGAATGGCAGCCGTCCCGAATTTGTCCGTCGGGTCGATGAGCGCTGGCAGCTCGAGACCGTCGCCTTGGGCGACTGGCCGCCAGCTTTGCACGCCGACTGGCCTGCCAGCCACGAGCCACGACTGGTGTTCTCGGCCTACGGCGTTGCGCGCAGTGCTGTCTTGAACTGGCACTGGCCTGAGGGTACCCAGCGCTGGCACTGGAGCGGTGATGGCCAACTGCACAGGGCACCACGGTGATGCGTGCGCAACGAGGTTTCACCCTTTTGGAGGTGACCGTGGCCCTGGGCATTGCCGCAGCCCTGGCAATCATGACCAGCCAGGTGCTGCGCCAGCGTCTGGCGGTGCAGCAGAGCGTGCAGCAACACCGCCTGGGCGTGTTTTGCGCCCGCGAGCTGCAGGCGCGTTTCGCCGTTGAGCGCTATTGGCCGATGCAGAACAGCGTTGCCGGGCAATTGCAGCAGGGCGATGGCCACTGTCATTGGCAACTGCAACTGACCTCCACCGGAGTACGCAACCTGCGCCGTGGTGAGTTGCACCTGTTTGCCGACCGTGACGGGCGCGATCCCCTCGGCCAGTACCGCATCTTCCTGGTGCGCCCATGAAGCGCCGACAGCAGGGCCTGACCTTGCTTGAACTGCTGGTGGCCCTGGCCCTGACCGCCGTGCTGGGGATCTTGCTGGCGACGCTGGTCAATGCCTGGGTGGGCGTGCGCGAACGCTTGCAGCAACCTGCGCAGGGCTCGCCGGTACTGAATTTTTGCCTGGCCCTGGAGCGGCGTTTCGATTCGACGGTGTTACGCCAGCTCTATGAACAGCGCCTGCCCCTGGCAATCAACTGGCTGGACTGGCAACCCGCCACCTTGCAACTGCAATGGGTGGCCCGCGGCGCCTGGCCGCAAGCGGAAGGCGGTTCGCGCTTGCAGCGCCAGCGCCTGAGTTATGACTCGCGCGGGCAACGCCTGCTGCTGGAAACCTCCGCCGACCTGTATGCGGTGGGTAAACCGCAATGGCGTGAACGCGATCAGCTCGATCAGGTCACCGCGCCGAGTTTCTCCTTTTTTCAATCGGGCCGTTGGCTGGCCTTTCCTTCTGCCGAGCGATCCGCCCCGGATCTCGGCGTGCGGCTTGAGTTCAAGCGTGATGGAGCACCTTATGTCTGTACCTTCGCCCTGCCGGAGGCGCCCTGATGAAATGGCTTGAACGCTGGCAAACGCCACGCAGCAGCAACTGGCTGCTGCTGCGACCGGGCCAGGGGCAAGCGCCCTGGAGCTGGCTGCGCCTGGCAGACGGCAGGCGCGAAGCCGGGGAGGGGCTGCTTCCCAGCCCTGACGGCGCTCGCGTGGTGCTGATTCTGCCGGGTAACCAGTGCAGCCATTTTCAGCTTCCGGCGCCACCGGGGCTCAAACGTGACGAGTGGCCGCTGCTGGTCGAAGAGCGTTTGCTGCAGCCAGCCGAGTCCATCCGATGTGGCTGTGTTTCGCGCCAGGGCAATCAGCTGGAGCTGGTCAGCGTCGATCAGGCGCTGCTCGGCCAGTGGCTGGCCCGGTGCGCGGACTGGGGGCTAAGCGTGGAGCGTTGCTGGGCCGAGTTTCAGTTGTTGGCGGATACGCCGGCAGGCACCGCCCTGCGCTGGCAGCGCAGCCCTGATCTGCTGTTGCTCAAGGGCGTAACCGAGCAATCACGACAGCACTGGCTGGCCTGGCCGTCCTTGCTCGGGCCGAACCTGCCGGCGCCATGGCCGGGCCTGCAAAGCGAAGCGTTTGAGGGGGCCTGGCCACCTCGACTGGCCATGCTGGAGCGGTTGCCCAGCCTGTTTGATTTGCGCCCTTCGCGTCAGCTGCGGCTGCGGCTTCCCATGGCCCCCGGGCACTGGCGACTGATCGCCGCGTGCGCGCTGTTGGGCCTGCTCTGGTGCGGCCTGTGGCTGAGCCAGCAATGGCGCCAGAACGAGGTCTACAAAGCGCAAGTGCTCGCGGTGACGGGGCCGGTCACTTCACCTCGTCAGGCCGCCCAGGTACTCAAGCGTCAGCGTCAGGCCGAGGAGGATCGCCAACTGCGCCTGCGCCAGATCGGGCAATTGCAGGCCGCATTACAGCAATGGCTGCAAGCGCAGCCCGCCTGGCACATGACCGCCAGCGGCTTCGACGGGCAACGCTGGACGTTGCGGCTTCGCGGCGATCAGCCGCCAGAGGTCGCGACCTGGGAGGCTATCGCCAAGCAGGTCGGTGTGCCGGTTGCAGTGGCGGGTGGCGAAGATCACCTGCAACTGATGTTCGACCTGGGAGCGGCATCATGAGTCAGTGGATGCAGCGCCGCTGGTTGTTGCCGGCAGCCTGGGTAACGGTAGGGTTGTTGCTCATCACCTTGATGATTCGTGAAGGCACGGCCCGCTGGCAGGACGCCCAGCAGTGGCAGGCCCTGGCCCGGTCGGCGGCCGGCTTGCAGGTCGATGCGCGGTTCAGTGTCGAGCAACTGCAGCAATCAGCCCAGGCAAACAGCATCGTGCTCAACGAGGTGCTGGCGGAAAAAAACAGCTGGCAGATAAAGGGCCGTGCAGTCGATGAGCAAGGTTTGCAGCGCTGGTTACTGGCCGTGCAGCGCGAAGGCGTGCGTCCGCTGCGTTGGTCGCTGGAGCAAGCCGAGAGCGCCATGAACTTCGAGCTGGAGCTGCAGCAGTGAAGCGCGTCGGCTGGTTCAGCCTGGTGTTCTCGCTGACTGTGTTGGCCGGGCTGCCGGCCAGGTGGCTGCTCGCACCCGTTGCCGCCGAGGGCGTTTCCGGCAGCCTTTGGCAAGGCCAGGCGCAACGCTTGGGGCAGGTGGGGCCGGTTGCCTGGCACTGGCAACCCTGGCGTCTGCGGGCGCAGGTGGAGCTAGGGTTCCAGGGGCAAAGCTGGCAGGTCAAGGTCGCTGGCTGGCCGTGGAACTGGAGCGCGGCTGTCGAGCCGTTGCAGCGCACGCTCACAATGCCTTCGTCCTATCGCCTGACGGGCGAGTGGAGCGGCCGGATCGACGTGCAGGGGAGCGGTCGGCAGTGCCGGGTCAGCCAGGGTGAGATCGCTGGCCGCAACCTGGCGCTGGTTGCGCCATGGTCAGTGCCGTTGGGCGCGGCCCGGGTGCGGATTGATTGCACGGCCGGCATGCACCTGTTGGCGCAATTGCAGTTGCAGGGTCAGCATCAGGGTGAGCTGGATGCTGACCTGCTGGCCCGTCGCGGGAACCTGCAGGGGGAGGTAACACCGGGTACGGCCCTGTACCCGGTGTTACTGGCTGCCGGCTGGCTCAAGACGGATGGAACCCGCATGAACCGCAACCTCAGGTGGTGACGGGCAGGCGGCCTCAGCGCGGCTTGCCACCCTCCTTGATACTCGAGGCCAGGATACTGCTGCGGTCATGCCCGCTGGTGCGTAGCAGGCCAAGGTCAACCGGCTGTTCACCGCCGTTGGCGTTGCCCCCGGAACCGTAGACATTGATCAGGCCGCTGACCAGGTCTACCGGTGCATTCGAGGCATTGACCCCCACCTCGCGGTAATAGTCACGGCCCTGCAGGGCTTGCTGGGTGACGGGCGCGCCGCCCAGCTGCACCTTGCCCCTGTTCGCCTGCAGGCTGGCGCCGGAGAGCAGTACACTCCCGCCCACCTCCAGGGCGATGCCTTCACGGGCGTTGAGCGCGCTTTGACTGGCGACGGTGTTGCGCTGGGTGTGCTCGACCTTGAGGGTGAAGGTTGGCGAAGTCTTCGGGTCGACTTTCTGCAGCGCACTGCCGACCTGCTTCTCGACCTTTCCAGCCAAGGGGCCAGCCACGGCATTGGCGGCGTTGATGTAGCCCTGTGGGTTCCTCTCCTGGCTCAAGCGTGCATCCACCGCCACTTTCAGGCTGTCGACCTGATCCTGGCGGCTGGTGATGCGCAGATCACCGCCAACCTGTCCGTCGATGCGCCCGGCATCCAGGCCAACGCCCTCAAGGCGAGTGTCAGTCAGGCTGGTCAGGCTGATTTGCCCGGCGCGCCATTGGCTGTTGTCGAAGGTGAGGTTGTCACGACGATCAATGTTCACCTGCCCGCGGGCATACAGCCCGCGTTTGGCCTGTTGCGAGGATGCCCCCGGTGCTGCGTTGATACCGGCACCGGCGGTGAGATCGAGGTTGTTGCGCCGATCGCTGCTGGCGGCGGCCTCGATCAGCACGCCGCCTTCGCGGGCAGTGACGGCGATCTGGTTTGCCGATGCCTTGACGCCTTGCAGCTTCAGCGCATCGTCCTGGCCGGCGGCGCTGCTCAGCAGCAGTTGCTCCTTGGCAAACCAGTTGGCCCCGCTAGCCGTGGAACTGCTTTCATCGACCCGCCCAGTGCTGAAGTGACCACCCAGGCCACCGCCCTTGCCATTGCTGGTGCTCTTGCCCAGCAATTCCAGGCCACCACCAAGGTTGCTGCCTTGGGCCTCGTGGGTATCGACGCCAGTGCTGACCTTCAGCGCACCTGCGCTCTGCAACTCGATATCCGAGACCTTTGCCGCGCTACTGCCAATACGCCCACCCACCAGCTCGAGGGCGCCACCCGCCTGCAGCTGTACTTTGCCCTTGGCATCAATTTCTACCACGCGGGCCTGGGTATCGATACTGTCCAGCTTGCTCTGGTCAAGGTAGCCGCGCAGTTCCAGGGCACTGCCTGCGGGGGCATTGCCTGCTTTGAACCAGGCATTGCCCTCGAGTTTGTTCTCCTGCTGGCGTTGTTGATCGTTGGCCTGGACCAGGCTCAGGTTGCCCTTGGCCGAAATCTCAAGCGAACCGTCCCCGGCATTGAAACGGGTGCCCTCGTACAGACCGTCGCTGCCCACCTGAATCTGGATACCGGTCTGGCCGTAGAGGCTGCCAGGGCGTGCGGTTTGCGAGCTGTTGTCGGTCAGCAGCGAGCCGCCCTTGCCGGAAAGACGCAGGTTGATATCGCTGCCGGTGCTGGTTTCGACGCGCACGGCGGCGTCCACATCCAGGCGCTCGACACGCTTGCCAGTGCTGTCCTGGGCCGCAGCAAAACGATGGCTTTGCGCCTGAATCGCCAATGGTCCCTGTGTTGCCCGGTACTGGGTGCCCGTATCGTTGAGGGTGTCGGCCTTGAGGGTGATGTGCTGGGCGGTAAGCTCAGTGACCTGCGCCGTGCTGCTGCGCTTGAGTTCTTTGCGATTGAGATGCTTGAACTCCAGGTCGGCGCCCAGCGTTGGCGGGGCGAGAGCGTCTTCGATCGATGCCTGCTGGAAACGACTGGCCTCGGTACCGGTGACCAGGTTTTCCACCGGGCGGGTCAGGTCCTTGTACACCAGGCTGGCGCCGAGGCTGGCTTGCCAGTTGGTCTGGGTCAGTTCGGATTCCTGGGTATCGTCGACGGCACGATTGTCCACGGTGCTGGCTTGCAGCTCCAATGACCGGCCTGCCGTGAGTCTGGCGGCCTCGTTGACCAGCTTGACGGCTTTCAATTGCACGTCACCGGCGGCCACCAGGCTGCTGCGTTGCGCCTGGCTTGCGCGTTCATCCAGTACCTGGCGCTTGTGATAACCCTCGAAGGCGCTGCCGACGGCATCGATGCCACCACTGACACGCAGGCCGCCGCCACTTTCGGTGCTGGTGGTCTGCTGTGACTGTTGCTCATGGGCTACCGTCAAGGTGACCGCGCGGCCATCGAGCTGCAGGTCGCCCTCGACGGCCTCGATGTAGGAGCCATTGAGGTTGATGTCATTGCCGCTGTTGAGTTGTACGCCGGCGCCCTTGAGCGTACTGGCAACCTGTTCAAGATCGGTTTTCGTGGTGTCGGTGCGGACAGTGCCGTATCCCACCGAGGCGGTGTACTGGCGCGAGTCGGGTTTGCCGTCGGCGGCATCCTGGGTCTGGCTGGCGCTGGCGGTAAAGCCTTGTTGCTGGTTCTGTTCGCTGACGCTTTGAAGCTGTTCGGCAGTGCTGACACTGATGTTGTTCTGCGCCTGCAGGTGCAGCTGCTTGCCGGCTTCGAGCCTTGAACCTATCACCTGCAGGTCATCGGCGCTGGCCAGGCGCAGGTTGCTTTCAGAGGCAACGTCGCTGCTCAGCACCTGCTGACGCTGTTCCTGGCGTTGGCTTGTCTCGGTAATCAGGCCGAACAGCTTACTGTCAGTCTCGCGTTGATCAACGCTGGACTGGTTTTGGGTTGCTTCTACCGACAGCCGGGCTTTTTCACTGAGCAACAACGCATCACCTTTGGCCTGAACCCTGGAGCCTTTGATCTGCACCTGGTCAGCTGCCACAGTCAAAGCACCTTGGGCCTGAAGGGTGCTGCCACTGCCCTGTTGACCCTTGGCCTCGGTTTGCCCGTTCTTGCCGAAGAAGGTGCCGGAAACCAGGTCACCACTGTAGTTGCGGGTGTTCTCATCGCTTTTCAGGGTAACGGCGGCCACTTCCAGATTGCCGGCCTTGAGGCTCATGTCACCCGCGCTGTTCAGCGTGCTGCCCAGAATCTGCGTGCTGCCTTTGGACGTCAGGGAAACCTGCAGACCGGAAAGCGCGCTGGCGCGGGCGCTTTCCTGGTAGCTGCTGCTGTCCTTGTCGCCGCGCCACAGGTGCTTGCGGTGACGGATCTGCTCATCGACCTGCAGGCTATCGGTTCCAGCGCTGATGGTCAGATCCTTGCCGACGTTGACCGACAGGTCGCCGCCGGCCTCGACGGTAGCGGCCACCATGCGCAGGTCGTCGCCCGCCTGCAGGTTGATGTCCTGGCTGGCCAGGATCTGGCTGCCGACCTGTTGTCGCTGGGTGCGGGTGCTTTCGCGGTCGTAGGTTTCGGTGGTGACGAACCACCATTTTTCTTCGCGGCTCTGCCGTTCGCGGCTGATGGTTTCCCGGGTCCGGGCATCGAGGGTGAGATTTTTCCCGGCCTTGATGTTTACCTGTGGCGCCTGCACGCGCACTGCGTCGAGGCTCAGGTCGTCGGCGGCCTTGAGGTTCACCGCGCCGTTTTCGCTGTACAAGCGGCCGGGCTGCTCGGCGCTGGCGCTGATCTCCAGGGTACCGGCAGAGTCCATGTCGATCCCGTCGCGCGCTTGCAACTGGCTGCTGCCCATGCGTACGCCGGCGCCGAGGGCGGTGCTGAGGATGCGGATGCGCCCGGCCTGCATGGCACCGAACAGGCGAGCATCGATACTGCCGGCCGGCGCCGCCAGGTGCTCGATGACCTGACCGTCGGCCACGTCGATGCGGTTGCGTCCGACCACCAGGCTCAACTCGTCCCGGGCTTCGAGCGTGCCGCGGCTTTCGATGCGCGGGGCGATCAGCTCGAGGGCTCCGGCGCGGTTGCTCTGGCCAGCGTCGAGTATCTCCAGCGTGCCATTGGCGGCGCGGGTATCGAGGTATTTGATGCGCTGGTCTTCAAGTTCGGCCGTGCCGACCAGAAAGCCTGCGCGGGTGGTGTTGATGAAGCCGCCACCGTTGAGGGTGATGCCATTGGGGTTGGCCAGGATGTAATCGGCCGGTCGGCCGAAGATTTCCTGGGGGCCTTCGATGCGCGAGGCGTTGCGGCTGATCACTTCACTGAGGATGGTCGAGGCGGCCTGGCCCTGGAACTGCGGGTTGGCGGCCAGGGCGCCGGCCAGTTGCGATTGCCCGGCCTGCAGGGCGTTGTTCAACACCAACCCGGGCTTGTTGACGTTGTAGTCGAGGAACTGGTTGTGCGACAGGCCGCTGGCATTAGGGGCGACGATGTCGATCACCGGCACGCCGTGCTGATCGGTGATCAGTGGCGTACCGGCAATGCCGGTTGCCGCCTGCAGGCCGTTATCGGCCAGGCTGACGCCTGGGGTCATCAGGCTCAGGGCGATCATCCAGCGCAGGCGATTGAGCCTGCGCCGTTGTACTGCGGGGGAGGGCGTCTTGGGCATCACGGTCTTCTCTTTCTTGTTGTGGACATCAGATGTTCATTACCCACTCCAGCAGCCAGTAACCGGTCTCCAGGTCCTGGCGGCGAGTGTTGCTGGCGTGCAGGGCGCGTTGGTAGTCAAGCTTGAGCAGGCTGTCGGGCAGGCTCAGCTCAAGGCCGGCATGGGCACCGGCCAGTTGTTGCGCAGTGCGGCCGTGGTCGAATTTGCTCCAGCCCAGGTCCATGCCCAGTTGCGGGCGAATCACCAGCCCGGCGGGCAAGTCCAGGGCCAATGGCTGGCTCAGGGTGTTTCGCCACACGGCGCCCGTGGCGCCTGCCGCCACCTGTTGGCGAAAGCCGCGCACGGCGCTGTTGTCGCTGAGCAGAAACTGCTCGACCGCAGGCAGTGCATCGGGGCTGTACTGCAGGTTCAGTTCGCTCTGCCAGCGCCAGGGCCAAGCCGGGTCACGACCTTGGCGCAGATGCAGGAGGTTGGCGCGGTACTTGCGAAACTGCGGCTGCGGCGCATTGCTGGCCAGGGGCGCGCTATCGGCGCCGAACCGGTCCAGTCCCTGGACAATGCCCAGATTGGCACTCCACAAGTTGGCGTCGAGCCACAACAGGTTCAGGCCCGCTTCCAGGCTGGTGAGGGTCGGGCTTTGCAGTTGCAGGCGTTGCCCGGCCAGACGATTGTCCTGGCGTTTCTGATCCAGGCGCAGGCTGGCGCTGAGCAGGCCGTACTGGTTGCGCCACAGGTTGCGCTCAAGGCTCAGGCCATAAAAATCGCTCTGGCCGCTGCTGCGCACTCGCCGGCCCGGCAGCTGCGCCTGGTAGTGCAATTGGTTGAGGTTAAGCGCGTAGGTCCAGGGGCCATAGGGGATGCTGTAGTAGAGGCCGTAGCCGCGGCTGTAGCGGGGGCCTGAACCGAGCGTCGAGGTTACCGAGAGCTGCGTGTAGTCATTGAGCTGCAGCGGGCTGTCCAGGGTCAGGCTGGCACCGACACGGTCACGTCCGGTCAGCTCGCTGCCGCGATTGTCATAGGTACTGCCCAGGCGCCAGCGGGGGTTGACCTGCCGTGACGTGATCACGATGCGGGTGCCGCCTTCAAGCTCTCCGGGCATCAGGTCGGCGCCCAGCTCGAATGCCCGCAGCCGGTTCAACTGGTCCATGCCCTGTTCCAGTTCGGTCAAACGCAGGGGCTCGCCGAGCAAGGTCGGGAATGCGCTGCTCAGTGACAGCGGCAGATCGGGGGTGGCCAACTCGATCGATTCGACAAAGCCCTCGACGATCTCGATGTCGAGGGTCGTGCCGGCTTGCGGCGGGTTGACGAGGTAAGGGCGGCTGGTCGGATACCCCGCTTGCACGTATTGCTGGGTGATGGATTTGAGGATCAGGTTGATTTGCGCCACGTCCATGCACGGCGTCACCAGCGGTTGCACGTTGGCGGCCAGCTCTGCGGACGTCAACTCCCGGTTGCCTGCCAGGCGTACACCGTTCAGCGGCCAGCAGGGCGTGGCCTCGGCGGGTGTTGGCACATCGGTAGCGGGCTCGGGTAACTCATCGGTACGTTGCAGCTTGCGCAAGCGTTGACGTTGTTCGAGTTGCTCAAGGTAAAGGCGTTGATCGCGCAGCGGCTGTACACCTAGGTGTTCATGAGCGCTGGCGGGGCCCACCATGAGCAGTAAAACGACGAAGATACCCGGGGCGGCCGGATGCGGGATACCAAGGCGTGCAGCAACAATGCTGAGTGAACAGGGCATGCAGTAGCGTCCAGAGGATATCCAGGTGCGTGGATTTTATGGGCGCTACTATTCGAATAGATGTGCTACCGGGCCGGTAGATGGGTAGGGCTGAAGCCTGAGTTGTGCGGGAAACTTCCGACTTATTTGTCGGAAGTAGCCTGGAGAGTGATCAGGGACGGATTTCGATCATGGTGCCGTCCGGCACCATGTTCCACACCTCGCGCATGTCGCGGTTGGTCATGGCGATGCAGCCTTCGGTCCAGTCCAGGGTGTGGAACACCTCTTCCGGGTACTCCTCGCTCAGGGGCGTGCCGTGGATCATGATCATCCCGCCCGGCGGGACACCTTCGCGACGGGCGCGCGCGGCGTCGCTGATGTTTGGGTAGGACACGTGCATGGCCAGGTTGTAGCGGTCGCTCTGCTTGCGCCAGTCGATCCAGTAGAAACCTTCGGGGGTGCGCTTGTCGCCTTCCTGCACCTTGGCGCCCTTGGGCTGCTTGCCCAGGGAGATGCGGTAGGTTTTCAGCGGCGTGCCACCACTGATCAGTTGCAGGCGCCGCTCCGACTTGATCACCAGGATCTTGTCGATCATCGCAGGCCGTGGCTGTTGCGGTTGCAGTGGCGAAGGCGCGGTCTTGTCGACCGGCCGGGTGATGATGGTTTCGGTGAAACCCGCCTGGGACATCGAAGCCACACTGAGGCAGAAAAGGGCAAGCAACCAGCGCATGAAACGATATCCCTGAGAAAGCTAGGTATTGGGTGACGGGACGAGCATGGGTGAAAGGCATTCGTTGCCAATCGGGAAGCGCTGCTCGATGCGGTCACGATAATAGCATTCTAGGGTACGACTGACGGTGCGGAAAGCCAGCTCGTCCCAGGGGATTTCACTTTCGTCGAAAAGCCGCACCTCCAGGCTCTCGACGCCGACGGCGAAGTCCAGGTCGGCGAGCTCGGCGCGGAAGAACACATGCACCTGGTTGATGTGCGGCAGGTCGAACAGCTGGTACAGGCTCGCCGCCCCGACACGGGCGCAGGCTTCCTCGATGGTTTCCCGGCGCGCGGCTTGTTCCACCGTCTCGCCGTTCTCCATGAACCCGGCGGGCAAGGTCCAGTAGCCGCGGCGCGGTTCGATGGCGCGACGGCACAAGAGTACCTGGCTGCCCCAGGTCGGCAGTACCCCGGCGACGATGTTGGGGTTCTGATAATGAATGGTCTGGCAGTGATCACAGACATAGCGCAGGCGGGTATCGCCTTCGGGAACACGCTGAATTACCTGATTGCCACACGCGCTACAGAATTTCATGCTTTTATTCCTGTTAGGTGCGCCTATCTTGGCGCCACTGTCACCGGGGCCGCAAGCCGGATCGTCGCCGGGACTTGGGCGGCCCGCGGCTTTGGTGCATCATGCAGGACAGGCTTTGGAATCGAGAGAGAGCAATGCTGGACGAGCTACTTCGCCGCGTGAGCAGTCATACGCCGAGTACCCTGGAGACGGACCGACGTTTTCCCGAGGCCGCCGTGTTATTGCCCATCACCCGTAGCGAAGAGCCGGAGCTGGTGTTGACCCTGCGCGCCAAAGGGCTGTCGACCCACGGTGGCGAGGTGGCTTTTCCCGGTGGGCGCCGCGACCCGGAAGACCCCGACCTGATCTTTACCGCCCTGCGTGAAGCCGAAGAAGAAATCGGCCTGCCGCCGGGCCTGGTGGAAATCATCGGCCCACTGAGCCCGCTGATTTCCCTGCATGGGCTGAAAGTGACGCCTTTCGTCGGGCTGATCCCCGATTTTGTCGAGTACCAGGCCAACGACGCCGAGATTGCCGCGGTGTTCACCGTGCCGCTGGAATTCTTCCGCCAGGACCCGCGCGACCATACCCACCGTATCGATTATCAGGGCCGCAGCTGGTACGTGCCCAGCTATCGGTATGGCGAGTACAAGATCTGGGGCCTGTCGGCGATCATGATCGTCGAGCTGGTCAACTTGCTTTACGATGCCAACATCAGCCTGCATCAGCCGCCTGAACGCTTTACCCCAATTTGAGCGGGACCACCCGCCAGCCATGCCGCACCGTGAGGAACCACGCATGAAATACCGTCTGGGCGACCTGCGGGTCGAAACCCATCCGCGCAGCTGGGTTGCGCCCACCGCCACGCTGATCGGCAAGGTGCGCCTGCAGGCCGGTGCCAACGTCTGGTTCGGCGCGGTGCTGCGCGGCGATAACGAACTGATCGACATCGGCGAGAACAGCAACGTCCAGGACGGCACGGTGATGCACACCGACATGGGCTCGCCGCTGACCCTGGGCAAGGGCGTGACCGTCGGTCACAACGCCATGCTCCACGGTTGCTCGATCGACGACTACAGCCTGATCGGCATCAACGCGGTGATCCTCAACGGCGCGCGGATCGGCAAGTACTGCATTATCGGCGCCAATGCGCTGATCCCCGAAGGCAAGGAGATTCCCGACGGCTCGCTGGTCATGGGCTCGCCGGGCAAAGTCGTGCGTGAGCTGACCGACGCGCAGAAAAAACTGCTCGAAGCCAGCGCCGCTCACTATGTGCACAACGCCGAGCGTTATGCCCGCGACCTGGCCCCGCAGGAGGATTGATGAGTACGCCTGAACGCCTGGTGGCCTCGCCCTGCGTGCAGATCTGCGCGCTGGACGACGATGATATCTGCACCGGCTGCCAGCGCACCGCCGCTGAAATCACCCGCTGGGGGCGGATGGACAACATTGAGCGCCGCCAGGTGCTCAAGCTGTGCCATGAGCGTGCAGTCGCTGCCGGGCTGATCTTCAGCGTCGGCGCATGATCCGCCCCTTGGCCGCCGGCAGTCGCTGCAGTACCCTGTAGCGCTTGCCCAGCGGTCGATCCCATGTTCTTTCTGATTGCCTATATCAGCAGCGTAGTGCTGATCAACTACGCCTTCTCCAGTGCCCCGCACCTGGATGTCATCTGGTCTGCCTGGGGCGGCCTGGTGTTCATCCTGCGCGACATGGTCCAGACCCGCTTCGGCCATGGTGCGCTGATCGCCATGCTGGCGGCCCTGGTGCTGTCCTATGTCACCTCGGAGCCGGCCATTGCTCTGGCCAGTGCCACCGCCTTTGCCGTGTCCGAGTGCATCGACTGGCTGGTGTTCACCCTTACCAAACGGCCCTTGCATGATCGCCTGTGGCTGAGTTCGGCACTGAGCATTCCGATCGACACCTTTATCTTCTTCGGCATGATCGGGGCCCTGACCCCGGCCGTGGTCGGCACCGCCATGGCGTCGAAATTCGCCGGTGTCACCGTGGTCTGGCTGGCCATGGCCTGGCGCGTGCGCAAACGGGTGGTCACCGGCTGAGGCCAGCGGCCGCGGTTCATGTAAAATGGCGCTCCTTTTCACCGGGTTGCACCGAGTACGGGGCGGCCCAGGATGTTCTTCCCTCTGAGGACCTGAAATGACCCGTATCGGAACCCCATTGTCGCCGACCGCGACCCGCGTACTGCTCTGTGGCTGCGGCGAGCTGGGCAAGGAAGTGGTGATCGAGCTGCAACGCCTGGGCGTTGAAGTGATTGCCGTGGACCGTTACGCCAATGCCCCGGCCATGCAGGTGGCCCATCGCAGCCACGTGATCAACATGCTCGACGGCGCCGCCCTGCGGGCAGTGATCGAGGCCGAGAAGCCGCATTACATCGTCCCGGAAATCGAAGCCATCGCCACCGCGACCCTGGTCGAGCTGGAAAACGAAGGCTTCACCGTGGTGCCGACCGCCCGCGCCGCGCAGCTGACTATGAACCGCGAAGGCATCCGTCGCCTGGCAGCGGAAGAGCTGGACCTGCCGACCTCGCCCTATCATTTCGCCGATACCTTCGAGGCGTATTCCAAGGCTGTCGAAGACCTGGGTTTCCCGTGCGTGGTCAAGCCGGTCATGAGCTCGTCGGGCAAGGGCCAGAGCCTGCTGCGCAGCGCTGACGACCTGCACAAGGCCTGGGACTACGCCCAGGAAGGCGGGCGTGCCGGCAAGGGCCGGGTGATCATCGAAGGCTTTATCGATTTCGACTACGAAATTACCCTGCTGACCGTTCGTCATGTCGGCGGTACTACCTTCTGCGCACCGGTCGGCCACCGTCAGGAAAAGGGCGATTACCAGGAATCCTGGCAGCCGCAGGCGATGAGCCCGCTGGCCCTGGCCGAGTCCGAGCGGGTGGCCAAGGCGGTTACCGAGGCGCTGGGCGGTCGTGGGTTGTTCGGTGTCGAGTTGTTCGTCAAAGGCGACCAGGTGTGGTTCAGCGAAGTTTCGCCGCGCCCGCACGACACCGGCCTGGTGACCCTGATTTCCCAGGACCTGTCGCAATTTGCCCTGCATGCGCGGGCGATTCTGGGCTTGCCGATCCCGCTGATTCGCCAGTTCGGCCCGTCGGCGTCGGCGGTGATCCTGGTTGAAGGTCAGTCGCAGCAGACTGCATTCGATAACCTGGGCGCGGCGTTGAGCGAGCTGGATACCGCGATTCGCCTGTTCGGCAAACCTGAGGTCAATGGCCAGCGGCGCATGGGCGTGTGCCTGGCCCGTGACGAGTCGATCGAAGCTGCCCGCGCCAAGGCAACCCGTGCTTCGCAGGCGGTCAAGGTAGAGTTCTAGGCAATCGCGGGGCAAGCCCGCTCCTACCGGTGTAGGAGCGGGCTTGCCCCGCGATGGTTTTACAGCTCCGAGTGCCGCGTCTCTTTCAGGCACAACACCGCAATCAGGCTCAGCACAGCCGCCGCCGACACATACCCGCCGACCCAGCTCAAACCGCCCATCGCCACCAGCTTCTGGGCAAAGAACGGCGCCGCCGAGGCCCCGACAATCCCGCCCAGGTTATAGGCTGCCGACGCCCCGGTGTAACGCACGTGGGTGGGGAACAGCTCAGGCAGCAATGCCCCCATCGGCGCGAAAGTCACGCCCATCAAGAACAGCTCGATGGCCAGGAACAACGCCACCCCCGTGGTCGAACCCGAGGTCAGCAGCGGCTCCATGGTAAAGCCCGAAGCGATCGCCAGCAGGCCACCGACAATCAGCACCGGCTTGCGCCCGTAACGATCGCTGAGCCAGGCCGACAGTGGCGTGGCCAGGGCCATGAACAGGACCGCGAAGCACAGCAGGCCGAGGAAGGTCTCACGGCTGTAGCCCAGGGTCGAAACGCCATAGCTGAGCGAAAACACCGTCGAGATGTAGAACAGCGCATAGCACACCACCATGGCCCCAGCACCCAGCAGGGTAGGGGCCCAGTACTGGGCAAACAGCTCGACCACCGGCATTTTCACCCGCTCGTGACGAGCCACGGCCTTGGCGAACACCGGCGTTTCTTCCAGCTTCAGGCGCACGTACAGGCCAACCATGACCAGAGCGGCGCTGAGCAGGAACGGAATGCGCCAGCCCCAACTGCGGAACTGCTCATCGGTCAGCAGCATGGCCAGGGTCAGGAACAGGCCGTTAGCCGCCAGAAAACCAATCGAAGGGCCTAACTGCGGGAACATGCCGAACCAGGCGCGCTTGCCCTTGGGCGCATTCTCGGTGGCCAGCAGCGCCGCACCGCCCCATTCGCCGCCCAAGCCCAGGCCCTGGCCGAAGCGCAGCACGCAGAGCAGGATCGGCGCCCAGGCACCGATACTGTCGTAGCCGGGCAGTACGCCGATCAGGGTGGTACAGACCCCCATCAGCAGTAGCGAGGCCACCAGGGTCGATTTACGCCCGACCCGGTCGCCAAAGTGGCCGAACAGCGCCGAGCCCAGGGGCCGGGCCAGGAAGGCAATACCGAAGGTCAGGAAGGCCGAGAGCATCTGTGCGGTGCCCGACGTCTGCGGGAAGAACACCGGGCCGATCACCAGCGCTGCCGCCGTGGCGTACACGTAGAAGTCGTAGAACTCGATGGCGGTGCCGATGAAGCTGGCCGTGGCGACCCGCGCTGGCGAGTTGCCGGGGCTGGCCTGGGCGGTATCGGAGTAGGTGCTGCTGGTCGTCATGCGATTATCCCTGACAGTCGAGAGCTCCATGGGCATGGCCGCAGGCCTGGTGAACAGGCAGGCAAGGGCGTGCGCCGAAGCGAATTGTTATGGTCGCGCAACTGAACATACGCCCTTTGGGGATGGGGGCGGGCGCGGGCAAGGCTCGGGGTGTGAACCAGTACCGCTATTGCGCGCAATATTCAGTCAGGCTGACTGGCCGTGTGACGCCGGTGCGGGTAGCGGGCGAGACGGCTGGGGCTGGGTAAGCGTTACTGAGTATAGCTAGCGCTTGAGCGTCCAGACCAGTATGCGGCTGGCACAATTGTCCTCGGTTTCGAGGATTTCCAGGCGATAACGGCCGATTTTCAGGCATACCGCGCTTGCCGGAATGCTTTCCAGGGCTTCGGTGACCAGGCCGTTGAGGGTTTTTGGCCCATCGCTGGGCAGGTGCCAGCCCAGGGTACGGTTCAGCTCGCGGATCGACACGTTGCCTTCGATGACGAAGCGCCCGTCGGCTTGCGGGTGAATGTGCGGGTTGTCGAGGCTGTGCTCGTCTTCGAATTCGCCGACGATTTCTTCGAGGATGTCTTCCAGGGTGACGATGCCGAGCACTTCACCGTACTCGTCGACCACCACGCCCAGGCGCCGCTGTTGCTTGTGGAAGTTGAGCAATTGCAGCTGCAGCGGCGTGCTTTCCGGCACGAAGTAGGGTTCGTAGCAGGCTGCTTGCAGTGTTTCGCGGGTCAGCTCGGCCTTGGGCAGCAGGTGGCTGATCAGCTTGGTGTTGAGGATCGCTTCAACCTGGTTGATGTCGCTGTGGTAGACCGGCAGGCGGGTGTGGCGGCTGATGATCAACTGCTCGATGATCGCCTCGATCGACTCATCGAGGTTGATGCCGTCGACATCGTTGCGCGGCACCAGGATGTCGTTGACGGTGATTTTATCCAGCGCCAGCAGGCTTTCGGGCAGGTTCAGGCGCTGGTCGGTGTCGGGTTCATCGGCGGCGTAGCTGTCGGCATCGTCGTTGTCGTGCACGGCCACGGCATGGCTTTGCACGCGAAACGGGCGCAGCAGCAGGCGCGCGCAGCCATCGAGCAGCCAGGCCAGGGGTTGCAGCAGCTTGAGCGGCACCTTGAGCAGGCTGTTGCCCAGGCCAATGAAGGCCTGCGGGTTACGTCGGGCCAGTTGCCGTGGCAGGTACTCGGCGACGATCAGCAGCAGCGCTGCGGCACCCAGGCCCGCCAGCCAGAAGCCGTGTTCGCCGCTGTAACGCTGGCCGATCAGGCAGGCCAGGGCCAGCACCAGCAGCTTGCCCAGGGTCGAGCACAGCACCAGGGCCTGGGGGGTAACGGCAAGGTCGGGGTGTGCGCCGGTCTGGGCGTTGCGCCGCGCACCATTGAGCTGCTGCTGGGCGGCGTCCACCGCAGTGAATAACGCCGACCAGAGCAGTGCCAGTGCCAATACGCCGAGTAGCGGTCCTAACGGCAGAGCGTCCATTTACCTGTGCTCGTCAGATATGCAGGATGAATTCGCGTACCAGCTTGCTGCCAAAATAGGCCAGCATCAGCAGGCAGAAACCGGCCAGGGTCCAGCGGATCGCCTTGTGCCCGCGCCAGCCGAGGCGGGTGCGGCCCCACAGCAATACGCTGAAGACGATCCAGGCCAGGCAAGCCAGCAGGGTCTTGTGCACCAGGTGCTGGGCGAACAGGTTGTCGAGGAACAGCCAGCCGGAGAGCAGCGACAGCGACAGCAGGCCCCAGCCGGCCCAGAGGAAGCCGAACAGCAGGCTTTCCATGGTCTGCAGCGGCGGGAAGTTCTTGATTAGCCCGGACGGGTGTTTGTGCTTGAGCTGGTGATCCTGCAACAGCAGCAGCAAGGACTGGACCACGGCGATGGTGAACATGCCGTAGGCCAGGATCGACAGCAGGATATGCGCGAGGATGCCCGGCTCTTCGTTGATCAGCGGCACCGTGCCCGACGGCGCGAACTGGGCGATCAGGGCCGTGGTCATGCCCAGCGGGAACAGCAACAGCAGCAGGTTCTCCACCGGGATGCGCAGGCAGGCCAGCAGGGTCAGGGCGATCACTGCAGTGGCGATCAGGCTGGCGGCGCTGAAGAAGTCCAGGCTCAGGCCCAGGGGCGTGAGCAGTTGCCAGAACAGCGCGGTGCCCTGGGCGATGACCGCCAGTGCGCCAAGCAGGCCGAGCAGGCGTTTGTCGGCCTTGGTGCCCTGGGCCAGGCGTGAGCCTTGATAGAAGGTCGCGGCGGCATACAGGCAGGCGGCGATGAGATTGGGTAGCAAGCTGGGTGACAAGGGGAGCATAAGTCCTGTTAGGCAAGCCCGAAAGAGAATGAGTTTGGCATAGATCGCGCCCGCCTAGGAAGACTGCCAGCCGACGGCATGGTGTGCGCTGGGCCAAGTCTTCGTTATAATCGCCGACCTGCCCCTGCCCAAGGCCGGCCGAATACGCCAGAGGCAGCTGATAAACCTCGGTTCTACAGAGCCCGAAAGGATCACCATGTTTGAAAACCTGACCGACCGTCTGTCACAGACGCTGCGCCATGTCACCGGCAAGGCCAAGCTGACCGAAGACAACATCAAAGACACCCTGCGTGAAGTGCGCATGGCGTTGCTCGAGGCTGACGTCGCCCTGCCGGTGGTCAAGGATTTCGTCAACAAGGTCAAGGAGCGTGCGGTCGGCACCGAGGTGTCGCGCAGCCTGACCCCGGGCCAGGCGTTCGTGAAGATCGTCCAGGCCGAGCTCGAAGGCCTGATGGGCGCCGCCAACGAAGACCTGGCGCTCAACGCCGCGCCGCCTGCGGTGGTGCTGATGGCCGGTCTGCAGGGTGCGGGCAAGACCACCACCGCCGGCAAGCTGGCGCGCTTTCTTAAAGAGCGCAAGAAGAAGACCGTGATGGTGGTGTCGGCCGACGTCTACCGTCCGGCGGCGATCAAGCAGCTGGAAACCCTGGCGGGCGACATCGGCGTGACCTTCTTCCCGTCCGATATCAGCCAGAAGCCGGTGGCCATTGCTGAAGCGGCAATCCGCGAAGCCAAGCTCAAGTTCATCGACGTGGTCATCGTCGACACCGCCGGTCGTCTGCACATCGACACCGAAATGATGGCCGAGATCAAGGACCTGCACGCCGCGGTCAAGCCGATCGAGACGTTGTTCGTGGTCGACGCCATGACCGGCCAGGACGCCGCCAACACCGCCAAGGCCTTCGGCGACGCGCTGCCGCTGACCGGTGTGATCCTCACCAAGGTCGACGGTGACGCCCGTGGCGGTGCCGCGCTGTCGGTGCGCGCCATTACCGGCAAGCCGATCAAATTCATCGGTATGGGCGAGAAGAGCGACGCGCTCGAGCCGTTCCACCCCGACCGTATCGCTTCGCGCATCCTTGGCATGGGCGACGTGCTCAGCCTGATCGAGCAGGCCGAACAGACCCTCGACAAGGAAAAGGCCGACAAACTGGCCAAGAAGCTGAAGAAGGGCAAGGGCTTCGACCTCGAAGACTTCCGCGACCAGCTGCAACAAATGAAGAACATGGGTGGCCTGGGCGGCCTGATGGACAAGCTGCCGAGCATCGGCGGCGTCAACCTGGCCCAGATGGGCAGCGCCCAGGGCGCCGCCGAGAAGCAATTCAAGCAGATGGAAGCGATCATCAACTCGATGACCCCGGCCGAGCGCCGCGACCCTGAGCTGATCAGCGGTTCGCGCAAACGCCGTATCGCCCTCGGTTCCGGCACCCAGGTGCAGGACATCGGCCGTCTGATCAAGCAGCACAAGCAGATGCAGAAGATGATGAAGAAGTTTTCTGCCAAAGGCGGCATGGCCAAAATGATGCGCGGCCTGGGTGGCATGATGCCCGGCGGCGGCATGCCCAAGCTGTAACCCCATTCGGATCGGCGGCCTGGAAACGGGCCGACGATCGGAACCCCGCCCCGGCGGGAACACCGCTGCCTTTATATAGAGGCAGCACGAACCGCAGATCTGCAGGCTGGCCTTTTTACCTGGCGTAAAAAGGCATTTGCAAAAGTCCGTGTATTCCTTGAGAATATGCGGCCTTTCGGGCACCCGTGTGCCCGCTGTGCATTATGATTTGCAGCACCGACTACAGGAACGATGTTCAATGCTAACCATCCGTCTTGCCCGTGGTGGCTCTAAAAAGCGCCCATTCTACACCCTGACCGTGACCGACTCGCGTAACCCGGTTACCGGTTCGCACATCGAGCAGGTTGGTTTCTTCAACCCTATCGCTCGTGGCCAGGAAGTTCGCCTGTCCGTTAAACAAGACCGCGTTGCTCACTGGCTGAGCGTTGGCGCACAGCCATCCGAGCGCGTTGCAAAACTGCTGAAAGATGCTGCTAAGGCTGCTGCCTGAATAGTATGAGCGCGACGCCAGAAAAAGCTGATGACCTGATCGTCGTCGGCAAGATTTTTTCGGTTCACGGCGTTCGCGGCGAGGTAAAGGTCTTTTCCTTTACCGATCCGATTGAAAACCTGTTGGATTACCCTAACTGGACGCTTCGGCACGAAGGGAAGGTAAAACAGGTCGAGCTGGTCAGTGGCCGTTCCACTCAAAAGGACCTGGTCGCCAAGCTCAAAGGCCTCGACGATCGTGATGAAGCCCGTCTTCTGAGCGGTTATGAGATTTGTATCTCGCGTAGCCTTTTGCCCAACCTGTCTGCCGACGAGTACTACTGGTACCAGTTGGTGGGTCTGAAAGTCATCAATCAGGACGAACAGCTGTTCGGCAAGATTGATCACCTGTTGGAGACCGGCGCGAACGATGTAATGGTGGTCAAGCCCTGCGCGGGCAGCCTGGATGATCGAGAACGCCTGTTGCCTTATACCGGGCAATGCGTGTTGAAGATCGACCTGGTTGCAGGCGAAATGAGGGTCGAATGGGACGCGGACTTCTAAGCAATGGCCAGCCTGCGCGTAGACGTCATCACGCTGTTCCCCGAGATGTTCTCGGCCATCAGTGAGTACGGCATTACCAGCCGCGCGGTGAAACAGGGGTTGTTGCAACTGACCTGCTGGAATCCGCGGGACTACACCACAGATCGTCACCATACGGTAGATGATCGGCCGTTTGGCGGTGGTCCGGGCATGGTGATGAAGATCAAGCCTCTGGAAGACGCCCTGGTGAATGCCAGGCAGGCAACCGGAGAGGCGGCAAAGGTGATTTACCTGAGCCCACAAGGCCGCAAGCTGACTCAGTCGGCGGTCAAAGACCTGGCGAAGCACGAATCGTTGATTCTGATAGCCGGTCGATATGAAGGCATCGACGAGCGCTTTATTGAAGCTCATGTCGATGAAGAGTGGTCGATTGGAGACTATGTCCTGTCTGGCGGCGAGCTGCCGGCGATGGTCCTGATCGATGCGGTTACACGACTGCTGCCCGGAGCTTTAGGGCATGCGGACTCGGCGGAGGAAGACTCCTTCACCGATGGTCTGCTTGATTGCCCGCACTACACCCGACCTGAGGTGTATGCGGATCAGCGTGTTCCCGACGTGTTGCTTAGTGGCAACCATGCACACATCCGGCGATGGCGTTTACAGCAGTCCCTTGGGCGGACCTATGAACGACGCGTCGATCTTCTGGAAAGTCGCTCACTTTCTGGAGAAGAGAAGAAGCTGCTGGCGGAATACCTCCGTGAGCGGGACGATAGTTAACGTATCGATGGTAAATCCAGTTGATTTACCTTAGGAGCACAGCATGACCAACAAAATCATTCTTGCACTCGAAGCAGAGCAGATGACCAAAGAGATCCCGACCTTTGCCCCGGGCGACACCATCGTCGTTCAGGTGAAAGTGAAGGAAGGCGATCGTTCGCGTCTGCAGGCTTTCGAAGGCGTTGTAATCGCCAAGCGTAACCGTGGTGTGAACAGTGCTTTCACTGTTCGCAAGATCTCCAACGGTGTTGGCGTAGAGCGTACTTTCCAGACCTACAGCCCGCAAATCGACAGCCTGGCCGTGAAACGTCGTGGTGACGTGCGTAAAGCCAAGCTGTACTACCTGCGCGACCTGTCCGGTAAAGCCGCTCGCATCAAGGAAAAACTGTCCTGAGGACAGCTTGACCGGTGACTGCGGCCACCATGCGAAAAAAGCAGCCTTCGGGCTGCTTTTTTGTTGTCTGAAATTTGTTTGCCGATATGAAGCCCATGACCCCCAGAGAGCAGGAAATCGAACGCCGCACCGAACTGTCGGTGACCCGCGTGACCAAGGCGGTATTCCCGTCCACCACCAACCACCACAACACCCTGTTCGGCGGCACCGCGCTGGCCTGGATGGACGAAGTGTCGTTCATCGCCGCGACGCGTTTCTGCCGTTTGCCGCTGGTGACCGTGTCCACCGACCGCATCGACTTCAAGCACCCGATTGCCGCAGGTTCCATCGTCGAGCTGGTTGGGCGGGTGGCGACGGTAGGTAACACCAGCCTCAAGGTCGAGGTCGAGGTGTTTGTCGAGAGCATGAGCTGTGACAGCCGCGAGAAGGCTATCCACGGCCTGTTCAGCTTTGTCGCCATTGATGAAGACAAGCGCCCGGTGCCGGTACTGCCCGGTTTCTGACCATCCTGTAGGAGCGGGCTTGCCCCGCGATAATGTGCAGGCTTCACCGGCCTCATCGCGGGGCAAGCCCGCTCCTACTGCGGCTGAATCAACGCCACCAGCGTCCACCCTGGCCCAGGCTTCAGCACACTGTCCGGCCCGAACACATGCACCCAGCCGCTGCCATCGCGGGCAAACAGCGGGTTCGCCCGCTCGCCATGCAGCGCCTGATAGTCCGCCCATCCAAAGGTTTCGGTCAGGTGCGTGCTGTACAGCTCCGCTCCGTTGTTGAGCAAACCGGCCAACTGCCCGTAGGTCAGCGGCTGGCTCCCCAGCGTCTGCCCGCGATGCTCATCGCTGGCCCGGTGCTTGTCGCTGCGCTTGGCCTCCAGGCCGCTGGCCAGGACAAACAGCCGCTGCGGGCCAAAGTCATGGCGAAAACGGGTGCAGGCCAGGGTATTGAGCTCGCCCGCCGGCGACAGCCCGAGCAGATGGCCCAGGCCCACCAGGTCCAGGTGCGCATCGGCATGCTGCGAGGCAGGGTGGCCAAAGTAAGTCGGCAAGCCCTCCATGCGCGCGGCGCGGATGTTTTCCCAGCTGGAATCGGCCAGCAGCACCCGGCAATCCAGCTGCTGCAGGGCCTTGGCCACGGCCCGGGCCAGCGGGTTGGCGCCGACGATCAGAAAGCCGCTGGGGGCGGGCTCGGCAACCTTGAGCAGGCGCGCCAATGGCCGCGAGGTGGCGCTCTGCAGCACCACGGTGCCGATGATCACGGCGAAGGTCAGCGGCACCAGCAACAGGGCGCCTGCATGTCCGGCTTCGTCCAGGCGAATGGCAAAAATCGCCGACACTGCTGCGGCAACGATGCCGCGTGGGGCGATCCAGGCGAGCAGGGCGCGTTCGCGCCAGTTCAGTTGCGAACCAAAGGTCGACAACGCGACGTTCAGCGGCCGGGCAACGAACTGGATGACCAGCAGCAAGGCCAGTACCGCCGGGCCCAGGCCAATCAGGGCATCCAGGTCCAGGCGCGCAGCCAGGAGGATGAACAGCCCGGAGATCAGCAGCACGCTGAGGTTCTCCTTGAAGTGCAGGATCTGTCGTACATCCACGCCCTTCATGTTCGCCAGCCACATGCCCATGAGGGTGACCGCCAGCAGTCCCGACTCGTGCATTACCTGGTTGGAGGCAATGAAAATCCCCAGCACCGCCGCCAGCGAAGCCAGATTGTGCAGATACTCCGGTAACCACTGGTGACGGATTACCTGGCCCAGCAACCAGCCGCCGGCCACGCCGAAACCGCTGCCGCAGACAATCACCCCGGCAAAGGTCACCAGGCTATGGCTCAGGCCCTCGCCGGCGGCGCTGGCGATGATGAAGCTGTACACCACCACCGCCAGCAGCGCGCCGATCGGATCGATGACGATGCCTTCCCAGCGCAGGATGTTGGCGATGGCCGCCTTGGGCCGCACCACCCGCAACATCGGTACGATCACCGTCGGCCCGGTGACCAGGGTCAGGGTGCCGAACAGGGTAGCCAGCATCCAGTCAAAACCCAGCAGCCAATGGGTGGCCAGGGTAATCAGCAACCAGGTCGACAGCGCACCGAGGGTGACCATGCGCTGTACCACGCTGCCGATGTCTTTCCACTGCGACAGGTGCAGGGTCAAGCTGCCCTCGAACAGGATCAGCGCCACCGCCAGTGATACCAGCGGCATCAGCAGCGGGCCGAACAATTCTTGCGGGTCGAGCCAGCCGAGCACGGGGCCGGCGAGAATGCCGCTGAGCAGCAGGAAAAGAATCGCTGGCAGTTTCAGGCGCCAGGCCAGCCACTGGCAGCACAATGCGGCCAGACCGATACCACCAAATGCCAGCAATATCTGTTGTTCGTTCATTCAGGCTCCCTATGCCGGCAGTGTTATGGAAGACTAGCGGCAATTCGTCGTTTTCGTCGCCTGCCGCAGAGTTGTCATGCCCGCTATTGAACATCCGCTTATCGATCAGTTCCTTGACGCCCTGTGGCTGGAAAAGGGCCTGGCCGACAACACCCGCGATGCCTACCGCAGCGACCTGGCGCTGTTCAACGGCTGGCTCAAGGAGCAGGGCGTCGAGTTGCCCCATGCCGGGCGCGAACTGATCCTCGATCACCTGGCCTGGCGCCTGGAACAGGGCTACAAGCCGCGTTCGACGGCACGCTTTCTCTCCGGTGTGCGAGGGTTTTATCGCTACTTGCTGCGGGAAAAACTGATTGGCGTCGACCCGACCCTGCAGGTGGAAATGCCGCAACTGGGTCGGCCGTTGCCCAAATCTCTGTCGGAAGCCGACGTCGAGGCCTTGTTGCAGGCGCCGGACCTGAGCGAGCCGATCGGCCAGCGCGACCGGGCCATGCTCGAAGTGCTCTACGCCTGTGGCTTGCGCGTCACCGAACTGGTCAGCCTGACCCTCGACCAGGTCAACCTGCGCCAGGGCGTGCTGCGGGTGATGGGCAAGGGCAGCAAGGAACGCCTGGTGCCCATGGGTGAAGAGGCGGTGGTGTGGATCGAGCGCTACCTGCGTGACGGGCGCAACGAGCTGCTCGGTGGGCGCCCCAGCGATGTGCTGTTCCCCAGTCAGCGCGGCGAGCAAATGACCCGCCAGACCTTCTGGCACCGCATCAAGCACCAGGCGCTGGTGGCCGGTATCGACAAGAGCCTGTCGCCGCACACCCTGCGCCATGCCTTTGCCACGCACTTGCTCAACCACGGCGCCGACCTGCGCGTGGTACAGATGCTGCTGGGCCACAGCGACCTGTCGACCACCCAGATCTACACCCATGTGGCCCGTGCGCGGCTGCAGGAACTACACGCTTTGCATCACCCTCGGGGTTGACGCTCGGGCGATCATCCAGCAGATTCCGACACCTCAAACGCTCGATATGGAAATCAAGCATGACCAGGTTCAAGTGCCCTGCAGCCGTGCCGTTGCCGGTCAGTAATGTCTGACGCCCTGTGGGCCGCCCGCCAGGGCGATGCGCTGATGCACACCTCGATGATGGCCGACATCGTCAGCGGCGTGCTGGAGGTGGCCGCCAACGTCGCCATCGGCGTGCTGGCCACCGCGGCGGTGACCGCGGCGCTGGGCCTTACCGTGGCTACCGGCGGCCTGGGCTGCTTCGTGCTGGGTGCAGTGGTGGGCATTGTGGTCGGCGTGGCCATGAGCAAGACCGGGGCCGACAAGGGCTTAAGCAGTTTATGCGAGGGCATCGGCAACTTTTTGTTCCCGCCCTCGGTGCAGGCCAACATCCTCACCGGCTCGAAGAATACCCACACCAATGGCAAACCGGCCGCACGCGCTGCAGGCGTCATCGTTGCCGCCGCTGCGCCCGCCGGCAGCGACGCGGCTCAGCCGCCGGCCGAGGAGGAGGAAGAAAGCTTCCTCGACATGGCCAAGGGCTTTTTTTCGCAGATGTGGCGGCCTACGGTCGCCAGCCCGGCGCCGAACACCGAGCCTGCCGACGACGACAAGATCCTCTGCAGCAAGCACCCGCCGATGCCGCCGCAGTACCTGGCCGAAGGCTCGAGCAAGGTCACCATCAACGGCCACCCGGCCTGTCGCAGCGGCGATCGCAGCACCTGCGAGGCGGTGATCGTCGACGCCGGGCTGATCTCCGATAACGTGCGCATCGGCGGCGGCTCGATCGTGGTCCGTGAGATTCGCAGCGGCAAGACCCCGGGCATCGGCCTGGCGATTACCGCCTTGATGATGCTGCGCGGGCGCGGCGGCAAGTTCTACAGCAAGTTCGGCTGCATGGCGATTGGCGGCATCAGCAGCGCCGTCACCAGCCAGGTGACCGGCGCGATCACCAGCGCCATCGCCGGCTCACCCAACCCGGTCCACAGCCCCACAGGCGCCAAGCTGTTGAGCGGCGAAGCCGAACTCGATTTCAGCCTGCCCGGACTGATCCCGCTGGACTGGCAGCGCTACTACAACAGCCGGGATGAACGCCGCGACGGCCTGTTTGGCGCTGGCTGGAGCGTCGACTACGAAGTCTTCGTCGCCATCGAAGCGCACCCTGAAGGCGGCGAGCGCCTGCTGTTCACCGACGAACAGGCACGGGTCGTCGACATGGGCCATATCCCTCGTGGTGATGCCGTGTTCAGCGCCGGCGAAGGCCTCAGCGTGCGGCACGCGCACAATGGCGAGTTGCTGATCGAAAGCGTCGACGGCCTCTATCGCCTGTTCCAGCCAACCCCGGGTAACCCGCAACGCCTGCGCCTGGCGCAACTGGGTGACCGCAACGACAACCGCATCTACCTGGACTACGACACCAGCGGACGATTACTACGCTTGCGTGACACTTTCGATGAGGTCCAGGTGCAGCTGGTTTACAGCGCCCAGTGGCCGGCACGGGTCAGCCATATCGAGCGATGGTACCGCGACGAGTCGAGCGAACTGCTGGTCAGCTATGCCTACGACGGCAACGGCGACCTGGCGGAAGTGCGCGACGCCAGCGGCCAGGTGCAACGACGCTTCGCCTATGACCAGGGCCGGCGCATGGTCGAGCACCAGTTGCCCAGCGGCCTGCGCTGCTTCTACGAATGGACTCGTGCTGCAGACGACTGGCGCGTGACCCGACACTGGACCGACGACGGCGACGAATACCGCTTCGACTACGACCTCGAAGCCGGCATCACCCGGGTCACCGACGGCCTGCAGCGGGTCAGCAGCCGCCACTGGAACCCGCAGTACCAGATCACCCAGTACACCGACGCCCTCGGCCACACCTGGCATTTCGAGTGGAACGACGAACGCCAGCTGCTGGCCGCCACCGACCCGCAGGGCGGGCAATGGCAGTATCTGTACGATGAATCCGGCAACCTCTGCGAAAGCATCGACCCACTGGGTCGCAGCGAGGCGACCCAGTGGCTGGAACACTGGTCGCTGCCCCGGGTACAGACCGACAAGGCCGGCAAGCGCTGGAGCTATCGCTACGACCAGCGCGGCAACTGCAGCAGCGAAACCGACCCGCTAGGCCACACCACCCGCTACCGCCATGACGAACGCGGCCAGGTGGTGGAGATCATCGATGCGGCGGGCAAGCACAAGCACCTGCGCTGGAACGAATTGGGCCTGCTGATTGAGCAGGTCGATTGCTCAGGGTATCCGACCCGCTTCAGCTATGACCGGCGCGGGCATCTGCAGGCTGTCACCGATGCCCTCGGCGAACGCATGGAGTATTCGTACGACCATAAGGGAAGGCTGCTCAAAAGGGTGCTGCCCGACGGCCGCAGTGAACATTACCTGCACAATGCGCGCGGCCTGCTGGATCGTTACATCGACCTGGCCGGGCATCCCACTCATTACCGCCATGACCGTCGTGGTCAGGTATGCGAGCGAATCGATGCCCATGGCCGCAACGTACAGCTTGCCTACGATGCCTACGGTCGTCTTCAGGCCCTGACCAATGAAAATGGTGAAAGCTACCGGTTTGCCTGGGACCTGGGGGATCGCCTGACGCTGCAGCAGAATCTGGATGGCAGTGCCAAGCGCCTTTGCTATGACGCCCTCGATGACATCCGCCAGGTGCAATTCATCCCGGCGCCGGATGGCAGTCATCAGCAACCAATCACCCACAAGCTGGAGCGGGATGCGGCGGGGCGGTTGATCGCAAGGCATACCGATGATGGTCTTGCTTCGTATGCTTATGACCCTCTCGATCAACTGACGGCGGTGAGCTTTACCGACAACATGGGCAACAGCGAACAACTGGCCTTCGCTTATGATGCTTTCGGCCAACTTGTCGAAGAACACAGTGCCAATGGTGTGCTGAAGCATCACTACGACGAACTCGGCAACCTGATCCAGAGCCAGCTGCCTGATGGTCGCTGGCTCAACCGGCTGTATTACGGCAGCGGTCACCTGCATCAGCTAAATCTCGACGGCAAGGTGATCAGCGACTTCGAGCGCGACCGCCTGCACCGCGAAGTGCTGCGCACCCAGGGGCGTATCAGTACCCGCAGCGAGTACGACCGCAGCGGTCGTTTGCGTTCACGGCTGCGCCGCCCCAACCACCAGCCGCCGCAACTGCCGGCTGCGGTGCAGCAACGTTTCGACTTCGATCCCGCAGACAACCTGATCAGCCGCTTCAACCAGCAGCCCGGTAGCCAGCACCAGCAATTACTGCATTACGATGCCAGCGGGCGGATCATGGCCAGCCAGGACGCCGGCCAGGGCCAAAGTGAAGCCTTCGCCTACGACGCCGCCGCCAACCTGCTCGATGGGCCGCAAGCCGGCATCGGCCTGGTGCGCCATAACCGCGTGCTCACCTACCAGGACAAACGCTATCGCTACGACGGCTTCGGCCGCCTGATCGAGAAACGCAGCAGCCGGCGTGGCATCCAGCACTTCAGCTACGACGCCGAGCACCGCCTGATCCAGGTGCGCAGCCAGCATGGTGGGCGCGAACGGGTACTGAACATGCGCTACGACCCGCTGGGGCGGCGTGTCGAGAAAAGCGAATACGACGATCAGGGCAATCTGCTCGACCAGACCCGCTTCGCCTGGGATGGCCTGCGCTTGCTACAGGAGCATCGATACAGCCAGACCAGCCTGTACCTGTATGTTGAAGGCAGTCACGAGCCATTGGCGCGGGTTGACGGCACGGGGCTGCACCAACAGGTGCGCTACTACCATAACGATCTCAATGGCCTGCCCGAACAGCTGACGGATGACAGTGGCGAAGCAGTCTGGCAGGCGCGGTATCAGGTCTGGGGCAATACCCTGCAGGAAGTGCGTGAGGCGCATTTCATCGAGGAACAGAACCTCAGATTCCAGGGCCAGTACCTGGACCGTGAGACGGGCCTGCACTACAACACGTTTCGGTTTTATGACCCGGATATCGGGCGGTTCACCCAACCCGACCCGATTGGCTTGTTGGGAGGCTCCAATCTCTATCAATACGCTCAGAATCCAGTACGGTGGATCGACCCGCTAGGATTGGAAACGACCCTGTACAGGTCCATGAGCCTTGATGAATATTCCAGCCTAATGAAAACCGGAACATGGTCATCTCACGGAACCATGGAAGGAAAGTGGTTCGCTGAGTCCTATAAAGACGCTGTGACGTGGGGGAAAACGATGGGGCATGGCGGTGATTTCCGGATTGTTCAGGTAAAAGTACCTGACAAAATTGCTAACGCGGCATTCTCTAGTGCAAACCTAGATGCAATTGGTAAAGCTAGGTACATAGAGATCAGTGATCTCAATAAAGCTAAAGTCAAACCGAAATGGACTCGCCGGATAGCTTGTGGAGGAAAATAAAATGAAAAAAATTGTTGATGTCAGAGTGCGTTGGGTCGATGAGCAATTAGGCGGGAAAGCCGTGCTGCCTCACAAAACACCTTTCTATGTTACGACCGACCTGCTTCGAAATGAATCAGGGATAGAGACGAACTGGAGTCTAGTGTTGGAAATAGAAAGCAATACAGAAGATGTCGGTAGCAGAACCGGTCTTGGTAAAGCCTATTTTCTGGTGGAGAACGCGCCATCCTCTTTACTAAGAAAAGGGTGTTCTTTGAAAGTGTATGAAGGCAGACGGTACGTTGCAGTGGTTGAGGTGGTTTAGCTGTTCCAGCTGTAACGGCTGGGTGAGTATCCGCTGTCGAAGGTTGAAAAATGAATATAGTTCAACGCCTGGCTTTAAATTACCCGTTGGCTTTTTTGCAGATGCCGGCTGGCTGGGCAGTAGTCAAGAATAGCTTCATTGACGCTGATCCCAATATCCTTGATGGGATCGATAACCCGCTTGAGCAAATGATGGTTCGAGCGAATTTTTTCGACTCCGATATTTTTTATGCGTTCAGCGAATACGTTACGGGTGATCGCAGTCAGATCAAAGCAACCATTGATGTCTGGTGTCGTCCATCTGACAGGGACGTATCGCTTGTCAGCTATGAACTCACTTTTTCCTTGTACAAGAACAAGTCGAAAAACAGTTACTTCAGTACGCAGCAGTTAGCTCAGGATAGGCATAGCACGGTAAGGCTCATCAACCACTGGATGAGTTCATTTTCACTAAAGTTTGTCCATGCGTTTGACAGCGATCTCGAAAGCTGCTTTTCGGTGGATTCAAGTAAAGGTTAAGGCATTTTTGAAATGCTAGACATCTCCTATCTGTCGGATGTACTAGGCGACAAGCCCTACCTTCAACTGAGTGACGCTGAGGTGAAGCGTGTGCAGGGCGCATTTATTGAATTGCGTGAAAAGACGGGGCTTTATATCGATCCTTATGGGCGATCCAGGATTTATCCCAGGCAGCAGAAGATGTTGATTGCGCTGCTGTTACAGGACATTGATCGCGATGTGTTTGCTTTTGTTGATTTTCTGAAAGTCTCCAGTGATGCAGATGAGGTCTTGCTGGCAGACGGTGATTGATAGCTGAGGTAGACGCTGACCGCTGGCGCACGCAGCCTTGCGCTCCCGATCGAGCACGCCTCCGACCACCGCCGCTTCTGTGGTAGGCTTGGGCGGTTTGCACCGAGGGCCGCAATGACACCCCGTTTTCAGTACGGGCGTGCTGCATCCGGCCCCCTGTCCGCCTTCAGGAGTTCCCATGCGCGTGACCCAGATTTTCGCCGCCGCCGCCCTGGCGCTGGTCAGTACTTTTGCCGCTGCCACCGACAACGCCGAGCAGGCGATCCGCAAGACCCTGCAGTCCCTGGAACTGGGCGTGCCGGTCGACAGCGTTGCCACCAGCCCGCTCAACGGTCTGTATGAAGTCAAGCTCGAAGGCGGCCGCGTGCTGTACGCCAGCGGCGACGGCCAGTTCGTCATGCAGGGCTACCTGTTCCAGATCCAGGACGGCAAGCCGGTCAACCTGACCGAGAAGACCGAACGACAGGCCATCGCCAAGACCATCAATGCCATTCCAGCGGCCGAGATGGTGGTTTATCCTGCCAAGGGCGAAACCAAGTCGCACATCACGGTGTTTACCGACACCACCTGCCCGTACTGCCACAAGCTGCACGCCGAAGTGCCTGAGCTCAACCGTCGCGGTATCGAAGTGCGCTACGTCGCCTTCCCGCGTCAGGGCCTGGGTTCGCCGGGTGACGAGCAGTTGCAGGCGGTCTGGTGCTCGAGCGACCGCAAGGCGGCGCTGGACAAGATGATCGACGGCAAGGAAATCAAGGCCGCCAAGTGCGCCAACCCGGTCGGCAAGCAGTTCGCCCTGGGCCAGTCGATCGGCGTCAACGGTACGCCGGCCATCGTCCTGGAAAACGGCCAGGTGATTCCGGGCTACCAGCCGGCACCGCAAGTGGCCAAGCTGGCCCTGGCCAAGTAATTCAATCTGAAGCCGTCACCTTGGGGTGGCGGCAGTTTCACGATCGGCTGCCAGCCGGTCGTTTCATGGGGAGTTCACAGTGAAACCGGTCAAAGTAGGCATCTGTGGGTTGGGGACCGTCGGTGGCGGTACCTTCAATGTACTTCAGCGTAACGCCGAGGAGATCGCCCGCCGTGCCGGGCGTGGTATTGAAGTGGCACAGATTGCCATGCGTTCGCCAAACCCGAATTGCCAGATTACCGGTACCCCCATTACCGCTGATGTGTTCGAGGTCGCAACGAACCCGGAAATCGACATTGTCATCGAGCTGATCGGCGGCTACACCATCGCCCGCGAACTGGTGCTCAAGGCCATCGACAACGGCAAGCACGTGGTCACCGCCAACAAGGCGCTGATTGCCGTGCACGGCAACGAGATTTTCGCCAAGGCTCGCGAGAAGGGCGTCATCGTCGCTTTCGAAGCGGCCGTAGCCGGCGGTATCCCGGTGATCAAGGCGATCCGCGAAGGTCTCTCGGCCAACCGTATCAACTGGGTGGCCGGGATCATCAACGGCACCGGCAACTTCATCCTCACCGAAATGCGTGAAAAAGGCCGTGCGTTCCCCGACGTGCTGGCCGAAGCCCAGGCCCTGGGTTACGCCGAAGCCGATCCGACCTTCGACGTCGAAGGCATCGATGCCGCGCACAAGCTGACCATCCTGGCGTCCATCGCCTTTGGTATCCCGCTGCAGTTCGACAAGGCCTACACCGAAGGCATCACCCAGCTGACCACCGCTGACGTGAACTACGCCGAAGCGCTGGGCTACCGCATCAAGCACCTGGGCGTGGCCCGCAGCACTGCCAACGGCATCGAACTGCGCGTGCACCCGACGCTGATCCCGGCCGATCGCCTGATCGCCAACGTCAATGGCGTGATGAACGCAGTGATGGTCAACGGTGACGCTGCCGGTTCCACCTTGTTCTACGGCGCCGGCGCCGGCATGGAACCGACCGCTTCGTCGGTGGTGGCTGACCTGGTCGACGTGGTTCGCGCCATGACCTCCGACCCGGAGAACCGTGTACCGCACCTGGCCTTCCAGCCAGACTCGCTGTCGGCCCACCCGATCCTGCCGATCGAAGCTTGCGAAAGCGCCTACTACCTGCGCATCCAGGCCAAGGATCATCCGGGCGTGCTGGCCCAGGTGGCGAGCATCCTCTCCGAGCGCGGCATCAACATCGAATCGATCATGCAGAAGGAAGTCGAGGAACAGGACGGCCTGGTGCCCATGATCCTGCTCACTCATCGAGTGGTCGAACAGCGCATGAATGATGCCATCACCGCCCTGGAAGCCCTGCAGGATGTGGTCGGCAACGTGGTGCGTATCCGCGTCGAACAACTCAACTGACAACAGCGGCAAGCGGCAAGCTACAAGCTGCAAGATCACAGCGGGACTGCGGTGACTTGCAGCTTGAAGCTTGAAGCTTGAAGCTCAAACCGAAGGTTTGCAAAAATGCGCTACATCAGTACCCGCGGCCAGGCACCGGCCCTGAACTTTGAAGACGTGCTGCTGGCAGGCCTTGCCAGCGACGGCGGCCTGTACGTGCCAGAAAACCTGCCGCGTTTCACCCAGGAAGAAATCGCTTCCTGGGCCGGCCTGCCGTACCACGAACTGGCCTTCCGGGTGATGCGCCCGTTCGTCACCGGCAGCATCGCCGATGCCGATTTCAAGAAGATTCTCGAAGAAACCTACGGCGAGTTCGCCCACGCCGCGGTCGCGCCGCTGCGTCAGCTGAACAGCAACGAATGGGTGCTGGAACTGTTCCACGGCCCGACCCTGGCGTTCAAGGACTTCGCCCTGCAACTGCTCGGCCGCCTGCTCGACCATGTGCTGGCCAAGCGTGGCGAGCGCGTGGTGATCATCGGCGCCACCAGCGGTGACACCGGCTCTGCGGCCATCGAAGGTTGCCGCCGTTGCGACAACGTCGACATCTTCATCCTCCATCCGCACCAGCGCGTGTCGGAAGTTCAGCGCCGGCAGATGACCACCATCTTCGGCGAGAACATCCACAACATCGCCATCGAAGGCAACTTCGACGACTGCCAGGAAATGGTCAAGGCCAGCTTTGCTGACCAGGGCTTCCTCAAGGGCACTCGCCTGGTGGCGGTGAACTCGATCAACTGGGCACGGATCATGGCCCAGATCGTTTACTACTTCCACGCAGCCCTGCAGTTGGGCGGCCCGGCGCGTTCGGTGGCGTTCTCGGTACCGACCGGCAACTTCGGCGACATCTTTGCCGGCTACCTGGCGCGCAACATGGGCCTGCCGATCAGCCAGCTGATCGTCGCCACCAACCGCAATGACATCCTGCACCGCTTCATGAGCGGCAACCAGTACGTCAAGGAAACCCTGCACGCGACCCTGTCGCCGTCCATGGACATCATGGTTTCGTCGAACTTCGAACGCCTGCTGTTCGACCTGCACGGGCGCAACGGCGCGGCCATTGCCGGCCTGATGGACAACTTCAAGCAGGGTGGCGGCTTCAGCGTCGAAGAAGACCGCTGGACCGAAGCGCGCAAGCTGTTCGATTCGCTGGCCGTCGATGACGCGCAGACTTGCGAAACCATCGCCGAAGTCTTTGCCCAGACTGGCGAAGTGCTCGACCCGCACACCGCGATCGGCGTAAAGGCCGGTCGCGAGTGCCGCCGCAGCCTGGATACGCCAATGGTGGTACTGGGCACCGCGCACCCGGTCAAGTTCCCGGAAGCGGTGGAGAAGGCCGGGGTCGGCAAGGCCCTGGAATTGCCTGCGCACCTGAGCGACCTGTTCGCCCGCGAAGAAAAATGCACGGTACTGGCCAATGACCTGAAAGCCGTTCAGGCCTTCGTCAGCCAGCACGGTAATCGCGGCAAGCCGCTCTGATCGACTGATCGGCACATGAAAAGCCCGTCTCTGACGGGCTTTTTTATTTCTACACTGGCATTGGTTTGCAGCAACGAATCAGGGGTATCAATGAGCACAGGACGTCGTCGCGCAGCAGGGCTGGTATTGGTCTGCCTGTTCGGGCTAGGTATGGGGCACATGGTGCAGGCCGCGCAGAGTCTGTCCTTTACCCTGGCGCCGCCGTTCACCGAGCTTGAGCCGCTGGCCTTGAGCCGCGCGCAGCAACAGTGGCTGGGGCCGTCGCGGGTGTTGCGGGTGGGCATCTCGTTTGCCGATTACGAGCCGGTGGACATCACCATCGACCGCAATCGCTACCAGGGCATCAGCGCCGACTACCTGAGCCTGGTGTCTGAACGCCTCGGGGTGAAAACCCAGGTACTGGCCTTCGCCAAACGCGAGGAAGCCATCGAGGCGCTGCGCCATGGCGATATCGATGTGCTGACCAGCGCCAATGGCTTCGAGCGCAGTGTGGCGGGCCTGGCGTTTTCCGACGACTACATTCCCGATCGCTCGATGGTCGTGGTGCGCGGTGGCGCGCCAGTGCCGCCACCGTCGTTGGCCGGGATGAAAGTGGTGCTGCTCGATGGCTACGCCGACACCCGGGTCATGCATCGGGTCTACCCCGACAGTCAGGTGCTTTTGGCGCCTAACCTGAGCAGTGCCCTGGAGGCGCTGAACCAGGGTGAGGTGGATGTGTTTATCGGCAACGAGATCATCATCCGCGCCTTCAATGCCTTGCGCCCGTATCTGGGCTTGCAGGTGGTCGGCCCCAGCGCTTTGCCGCCGATCGGCTTCGCCTTTGCCGTGCGCGCCGAGGATCGGCTGCTGCAGGACATGTTCAACGACGCCCTGGCCAGCCTCGATGAGTCGGTGCGGCGCGAGATTCTCGGTCGCTGGACCTCCGGGCTGGGCTCGGACGTGGCGCATCACCGGGTCGAGTTGACCCTGGCCGAACGTGAGTGGATTGCCAGCCACCCGGCGGTCACCGTGGTCGGCAGCCAGTACCCACCCTATCTGTTCCGCAATCGTCAGGGCGCCTGGGTTGGCCTTAACAGCGATGTACTGGCGACCGTCGCGCAAATGACCGGGCTGAAATTCGTCTATGCGCCGTCTGAATCGATAGCCCAGAGCCTGGAGATGCTCAGGAGCGGCCAGGCCGACATGAGCACCACCTTGAGCGAAACCCCGGAGCGCCGCGAGTTTCTCGACTTTACCCATTCCATTGGCGGGCAAAGCTGGGTGTTCATCGTTCGCCAGGCGCAATTGGGCCTGGCGTCCCTGGATGAACTGTCCGGGCAGACCTTGGCGTTGCCGGCGCAGCACGCACTGGAAGGCACCATTCGCCAGGACCACCCCGGTGTTCGCCTACTGTTGGTGGACTCGCTGGAGCAAGCCCGGGAAAAGGTGCGCAGCGGTGAAGCATTGGCGACTATCGACAGCGAAATCGGTGCCTACAGCGTGATCGGCAACGACCCTGTGCTCAAAGTCGGGCGCGGGGTTGAGGGCAAGTGGGCACCGGACAGGTTCTCGGTGCGGCGCAGCGCTCCGGAGCTGGAAAGCATTCTGAACAAGGCTCTGGAAGCCTTCCCGGTCGCCGAGTTGCGCGCCGTACGCATGAAGTGGCTGGGCGCGTTGGCGCCGCCAGCGCCGGCCTGGCAGCGGATTGCGCCGTGGATCTACTGGACTGTGGCTGCAGCGGTGCTGTTTGGGCTGGTGTCGTTGGTCTGGAGCAGCCGCCTGCGGGTGCAGATCCGTCAGCGGCAAAGGGCCGAGCAAGCCCTCAACGACCAGTTGGCCTTCAAGCGCGCGTTGCTCGACGGTATCCCCAATCCGATCTACGTACGTGATCTGGAAGGGCGATTGATCACCTGCAACAAAAGCTATGAGCAAGCCTTCTCGTTGCGCCTGGAAGACGTCAAGGGCCGGCGCCTGACGGACATCGAAGTCATTCCCGAGGCACTGGCCAGACAGTTGCACGCCGATTACCTGAGCCTGCTCGAGGACCCCAAGCCAGTATTCGTTGACCGGCGCATCGAATTCCAGGGCCAGCGCACCGACGCCTACCAGTGGACCGTGCCGTTCTACAGTGCCGACGGCCAACTGCAGGGCCTGCTGGGCGGCTGGATCGACATTACCGAGCGCAAGCAGCTGGAAGCAGCGCTGGTTGAAGCCCGCCAGCAGGCCGAGCAGGCCAACCAGGCCAAAAGTGCATTCCTGGCGACCATGAGCCATGAAATCCGTACCCCCATGGCCGTCATCATCGGCCTGCTTGAACTTGAGCGGGAGACGACCCTGGCGCATGGCCAGGTACCTTCGCAAGGCCTGGAAACGGCTCATCAGTCAGCCCGCGAGCTGATCGCCCTGATCGGTGACAGCCTCGATCTTGCCCGCATCGAGGCCGGCAGCCTGCAACTGGAACCGCAGGCGCGGGCGCTCAAGCCATTCCTCAACGCCATTGTCGAGCAGTTCCACGCCCAGGCCCTCGGTCAGGGGCTGGACCTGCGCCTGCAACTGGCCAGCGAGGCGCAAGGGGTGTACTGGTTCGACCCGCTGCGCTTGCGTCAGGTGCTGGTCAACCTGCTGGGCAACGCCCTGAAGTTCACCCACCTGGGCCTGGTCGAACTACAGGTTAGCCGCAGTGGGCACGACAGCTTGCATGGCGTTGGCCTCAGGCTGTGTGTGCGCGACACCGGCATCGGTATCAGCGCGCAACAGCAAAGCGAGCTATTCCAGCCGTTTGCTCAGGCAGGCGCCGGCGCCGAATATGGTGGCTCGGGCCTGGGCCTGAGCATCTGCCGGCAGTTGGTCGAGTTGATGGGCGGCAGCATTGCCTTGCGCAGCGTGCTGGGCAAAGGCACCGAAGTCAGTGTCGAACTTACCCTCGAAGCCGTGGCCGCCGAACCTGCGCCGCAAGACCCCGCGCCAAGGTTGCCCAGCGGCCCGGCGCGACGGATCCTGGTGGTCGACGACCTGTCGGCCAGTCGCCTGGTGCTCAGCCAGCAACTGGAGTTTCTCGGCCATGAGGTGGTGGCCGTGGAAAACGGTCAGAGCGCTCTGCAGGCCTGGCAGGGCGGCGAGTTCGACCTGGTGCTCAGCGACTGCAACATGCCGGTAATGAACGGTTATGCGCTGGCCCGCGGCATCCGCCGCCTGGAGCGCGGCAGCCAGAGCCCAGCCATCGCCATCGTCGGTTACACCGCCAACGCCATGCAGGAAGAGCGCGCCCGCTGCCTTGAGGCCGGCATGGATGAATGCCTGGTCAAGCCGGTCGCACTTGCCCAGCTGGTCGCGGTGATCGAGCAGTTGGCTCCCCGGCACAGCTTCAGGATGCAGACCCTGCAGAAGATGACCCAGGCCAATACCGCCGTGCTGCAACGCATGCTGGAAGAGTTGCTGAAAAACCTGTGCGAGGAGTCAGCCTTGCTGGCATCTGCCGTCGAGGCGCAGGACTGGGAGCGCATCGGCGTGGCGTTGCATCGCCTCAAAGGCGTTGCCTGCCTGATTGATGCGCTGCCCCTGGCGCAGGCTTGTGCGCAGCTGGAAAGCGCCCGCCAAGGGCGTTCCACGGCATTGGCGACATCGGCATGGACAACGCTGAAGGCTGCGATAGACCAGTTGCAGCAGGACATTCAACAAGAGCTGTGGAAAATGTCGCCTGAACTTTAGGACATGTCCTATGGGCGTCCTAGGCCGATTTTCCTAAAGTTGCAGGGTGCTGTCGTACAGATCGGCTACTGCGGGGAAATATTCATGCGCTCACTGAAGGTTCTGATTCTCGAGGATCATCCTTTCCAACTGATGGCCTTGCATCAGATGCTCAACGCCAATGGCGTCTTCGATGTGCTGACGGCTGAGTCGGTCGAGGGGGCCCGGCAGACCCTGTCCCGGCGTGGGCGGGTCGATATCGCCATCTGCGACCTGCACATGGACGGCCAGGACGGCCTGGAACTGATCCGTCACCTAGCCGACAGCGGGCTTGCCGCGGCACTGATCATCCTCAGCAGTGCCGAGCGTGGGGTGCTCGACAGCGTTGCCGACCTTGCCCGGCAACTGGGCCTGAGGGTCCTCGGCAGCCTGCAGAAGCCGGCCTGCAGCGTTTCCCTGCACAAGTTGTTGCGCCGCTACCTGGATGAGCCCGGCGATACGCCCCCGGCCGTCGCGGTACCGGTACATGCCGAGTTATTGGCCCTGTCAGCGGATGAAGTAGCGCAGAGCAAGGCGCAATGGGTGGTCCACTATCAGCCCAAGGTCGGTTTCGACGGCACTCTGGCAGGCGTCGAGGCGCTGGTACGCTGGCAGCATCCGAGCCTTGGCTTGCTCGGCCCCGGGCAGTTCTTCCCGCTGGTCGAGGGCGCCGGCTTGCTGGAGACGCTGAGCTGGCATGTGCTCGACCAGGCCCTGGCCTTCAGCGTCCGCTTCAGGGAGCACAAGGGGCAGCCATTGCCGGTGGCGGTGAACATCGCACCGCAGATGTTGGTGCGCGACGATTTCGCTGCGCAGGTCATCGCTGCCCTCCAGCGCCATGACGTGCCGGCCAGTGCCCTGACCCTGGAAGTCATCGAAACCCATGGCTGCCAGCTCGACAGTACCCAGCTCGAAGGGCTGCTGCACCTGCGCATTCTTGGCTGCCAGCTGTCGATCGATGACTTCGGCATGGGTGTGTCCAACCTGCAGCGCCTGCTGGAGCTGCCGTTCAGCGAATTGAAACTGCCCAGCGAGTTTGTCCGTGGTATGGCCGTCGATGGCCGCAAGGCGGCGGTGGTGGCCGGTGCCCTGATCATGGCCCGACGCATGGATCTGAAGGTGGTGGTCGAAGGGGTCGAGACGGTTGATGACCTGATGGCGATCAAGGCCCTGGGCAGCCCGGTGATGCAGGGCTATTTCATTGCCCGGCCGATGGCAGGGGAAGACCTTTGCCAGTGGATGCTGGAGCGTGAGTCGGACGAATCCAGACAGCGGCGCAGGGCTTGAACTACCGTTAGCCCAGGCCATGTTCCTGCAGGTAGAGATACAGCGCAGCGTCATTGGCCAGGCCCAGCTTGCGCATGGCACTGACCTTCTGGCTGCTCACTGTCTGTTTGCTACGGTTGAGCAGGGCGGCGATCCGACCGACTGTATGGCCTGCTGCAAGCAGGCGGGCAACTTCCAGTTCCCGTGGCGACAAGGCCGCCTGGTCACGGGCCAGGTCTTCGCGCACGGCACCCTCCTGCAACAGTAACTGCTGCACAGAGTCGGCCAGGTAGATCTTGCCGCGCTGCAGGCGAACTATGGCCTGGGGCAACTCGTCGGCCAGGCTGGCTTTGCTCAGCAGGCCATTGACCCCCAGGGCCAGCATCGCCCGAAACAGCCCGGCGTTGTTGATCATGGTCACCACCAGGATCGGCAATTGAGGGTGGTGCCGACGCAACTGTTCCAGCAGCTTCAGGCCGTCGTTCTGCTGCTCTAGCGGCATCATGAAGTCGGTCACCAGCACGTCGCATTCCACGCCTTGCAACAGTGTCGTGAGCTCCAGTGGACCGCCAGCTTCGCCCACCACGCGAATGCCTGGAATCTGCTCCAGCACGGCACGCAGGCCAATGCGAAAGATCGGGTGGTCATCGGCAAGGATGATGCGCAGCTCACCCGGGGTAGGGTCTGTCACAGGCAAGCTCCGATCAATCCGCTGGATTTCAATCTGTCATTTTTGCCGGGCATGCTGGGTCGAGGAAATCGCACTGATAGAACTTTTCCGGCTGCCTCAGGGTCAGTGAAAGACCCCTTCTCGACAGGTAGATGAACAATGAATGAGATGGAATGTATCAGATTGCTGCTTGGCGAAGCATTGGCGCCTTACCAGGTCAGGCTGGTGCGCTTGAGCGCGGGGTGTGATTTTGATCTGCGCCTGACCGATGAGGCGTCGCGTACCGTCCTCCGGCGCACCGTCAAACCCAGCCAGCTGCAGGACCAGCGCCTGCTGGTCGACCTGGTCGATGGTCTGCAGCGCGACCTGCTGATCGTCGAAGGTCGCCTGCAGCCCTGTGTGATCGCTGCCCAGCGTCACCTGCAGCAAGGCCGCTCGATCAGCGCCGGGGCGTGATGGAACCTTTGCCGGTGGGGGCAATCAGACCTTATAAGGACAGCTGATCGGGATTTTGCTCCGATGTCGTGAAGCTGTCGTGCGAAGCCCCTATGGGCTTCTGTTTAACCCCGGGCGGCCTCCCCACCGCTCGGGGTTTCTTTTTGCCTGCGGATCAGGGCTCAAGGGTGCTCGCCAAACAGACGCAGGCTGTCGTGCAGGTACTGCTCGCGCATTTCCGGGGCCAGCCACTGGGCGTACAGGTCGGGCAAGGTGTCGTCGCGCAGGGGCAGCAACAGCTTGTTGATATGGCTGATGGCTTCGCGCCCGAGGGGCGTGTCGGAGCAGCCGACCCGCAGCAACTGGTACTGCTCGGCACCCTGGATCGGGTAGAAGGCATAGTCATCCGTCGGCCAGCCCTGTTGCTGTAACAGGTAGCGCACCTCCGGCCAGTAGCCAAGCACCAGTTGCAGGCGGTCATGCTGCTGCATCTGCAACAGGCTGGTCACCGCATCATTGCCGTAATGACGGCTGAGGGTAGTGTCGGGCAGGGTCTTGAGCAGTTCATCAACGGCTGCGCTGTAGCTGCGCTGGGCGACTACTCCGAGCTTCAGCGACGTGTTGCCGAGCAGCGCGTGCAGGTCGACCTGATTGTTCTGGAGATAGGGTTCGAGCAGGCGCTGGTCTTTGCGCCGCACCACCAGGCCACTGCTCAACACCCCAAGGCTGGGTATCGAGAAGTGCACGTAGCGCGCTCGTTCTGGCGTCCACAGCAATGTGGGGTCGCAGGTGAAGGTGGATTCCTGAAGCATCTGGATGCCCCGGGCGCGGTTGACCCGGACAATGCTGTGATCGTATTCGGGCATCTGGTCGATCAGCAGCGGCAGCAACCGGTCGATCACCCCCTGGCCTTTGCCCGTGCCTTCAAAAATGGTCAGCGGCGGCAAATCACGCAATAGCCAGAACAAACGCTCCTTGGCCCAGGCCGAGGCCGGCAGGCCAAAGCTCAGCAGCAGACCCAACAACAACGGCAATCCACGACGCACGCTCGCTTGCCAGTGATAGGTCATGTTCGGGTCTCCACCGTTGCCACGGAATTCAAGCAATGTGCCGTTCAGACCGCTCCTTGCGCGCGTAGCCGGGCAATCGCCGCCGCGTCATAGCCCAACCCGGTCAGCAACTGATCGGTGTGCGCGCCCAGTTCCGGGCCAACCCATTCGCTGGAGCCCGGCGTGTCCGAAAGTTTGGGCACGATACCCGGCATCTTGAACGGCTTGCCGTCGGGCAGTTTGGCCTGGAGGAACATTTCGCGGGCAAGGAACTGCGGATCGCTGAACATGTCCTCGGCGCTGTAGATGCGGCTGGCCGGTACCTGGGCGTCATTGAGCACCTGCATCAGCGCATCCAGCGGCAGGGTCCGGGCCCAGCGGTCGATCACCCCGTACAGTTCATCGCGGCGCAGGTCGCGGCCGTCATTGCTGGCCAGGGCCGGATCGTCGGCCAGGTCATCGCGGCCGATGGCCTGCATGAAGCGCTTGAAGATCGCATCGCCATTGGCGCCAATCTGCACATGCTTGCCATCGGCGCTGGTGTGAATGGAGGAGGGGGTGATGCCGGGCATGATGTTGCCGGTACGCTCGCGAATAAAACCGAACACGTCGAACTCCGGCACCATGCTTTCCATCATGGCGAAGATCGCTTCGTACAGGGCCACGTCCACCACCTGGCCCTGGCCGCCGTTGACCTCGCGATGACGCAGGGCCATCAATGCGCCGATTACGCCCCACAACGCTGCAATCGAGTCACCGATGGAGATGCCGGTACGCACCGGCGGGCGGTCCTCGAAACCGGTGATGTAGCGCAGCCCGCCCATGGATTCGCCGACGGCGCCGAACCCCGGCTGGTCTTTCATCGGCCCGGTCTGGCCGAAGCCGGACAGGCGCACCATCACCAGCTTCGGATTGAGGGCGTGCAGCACGTCCCAGCCCAGGCCGAGTTTTTCCAGTACCCCGGGGCGGAAGTTCTCGATCAGGATGTCGGCTTCGGCCAGCAGCTTCTTGAGGATATCCAGCCCTTCGGCGTGCTTGAGGTTGAGGGTCAGCGACTGCTTGTTGCGGGCCTGGACGAACCACCAAAGTGACGTGCCTTCGTACAGCTTGCGCCACTTGCGCAGCGGATCACCGCCATCGGGCGACTCGACCTTGATCACCTCGGCGCCAAACTCGGCGCAGATGCGCGAAGCGAACGGACCGGCAATCAGGGTGCCGAGTTCGATGACTTTGAGGCCGGCGAGGGGTTTGCTGGGCGTAGGCATGAGGCGTCCGTGGCAGCTGGTCAGGGCCCCCGTTTTTATCATAGCTGGGCGCGCCCAGATACTGCCGCGGCGCAAGGAACATGCGGATCGGTTAGACTGGGCGACTTTCCTTGCCGCAAGAAGCCCGTCCATGGCCCAGCCGTCCACCACCTACAAGTTTGAACTGAACCTCACCGACCTTGACCGCGGCGTGTACGAAAGCGTCAAGCAGACCATCGCCCGTCACCCGTCGGAAACCGAGGAGCGCATGGCCGTGCGCCTGCTGGCCTACGCCCTGTGGTACAACGAGCAACTGGCCTTTGGCCGCGGTCTGTCGGATGTGGACGAAGCAGCGGTGTGGGAAAAGAGCCTGGATGACCGCATCCTGCACTGGATCGAAGTTGGCCAGCCGGATGCCGATCGCCTGACCTGGTGCTCGCGCCGCACCGAGCGCACCAGCCTGCTGGCCTATGGCAGCCTGCGCGTGTGGGAAACCAAGGTGGTGCCAGCGGTCAAGAACCTGAAAAACCTGAACATCGCCGCCGTGCCCCAGGAGGTTCTGGAAACCCTGGCCAAGGACATGCCGCGGGCGATCAAGTGGGACGTGATGATCAGCGAAGGCACGGTGTTCGTCACCGACGATCGCGGCCAGCACGAAGTCCAGCTTCAATGGCTGATGGGCGAGCGCTGATCGCGCGCCCGTTCCGGTCGAACATTCCTGATTCACGAGAAGCCCCAATCGCCCCATGCGTATCGATCCCCGCCCGTTGCCGTCCACGCTGCCATTCCTTGGCGACCTGCCACCGTTGCTGACCCGCCTGTATGCCGCCCGCGGCGTGCAGTCGGCAGCCGAGCTGGATAAAAGCCTGGCGCGCTTGCTGCCTTACCAGCAGCTCAAGGGCATCGAGGCGGCGGTCGACCTGCTGGTGGCGGCACTGGCAGAACGCCAGCGCATCCTCATCGTCGGCGACTTCGACGCTGACGGCGCCACGGCCAGTACCGTCGGTGTACTCGGCCTGCGTCTGCTCGGTGCCGCCCATGTCGATTACCTGGTGCCCAACCGCTTCGAGTACGGCTATGGCCTGACCCCGGAGATCGTCGAGGTGGCCTTGCAACGCCAGCCGCAGTTGCTGATCACCGTCGACAACGGCATCTCCAGCGTCGAAGGCGTGGCAGCCGCCAAGGCTGCGGGCTTGAAAGTACTGGTGACCGATCACCACCTGCCGGGCCATGAATTGCCGGCGGCAGACGCCATCGTCAATCCCAACCAGCCGGGCTGCGAGTTTCCCAGCAAGGCGCTGGCCGGGGTCGGGGTGATCTTCTATGTGCTGATGGCCTTGCGAGCGCGTTTGCGCAGCCTCGGTCATTACGACAACGCGCCGCAACCGAACATCGGCGAGCTGCTCGATCTGGTGGCCCTGGGCAGCGTGGCTGACGTGGTGCCGCTGGATGCCAACAATCGTATCCTGGTCCATCAGGGCCTCGAACGAATCCGTGCCGGGCGGGCCCGGCCGGGGCTCAAGGCCATCCTTGAAGTGGCCCGGCGCGATCATGCGCGCATCACCTCCACCGACCTTGGCTTTATCCTCGGCCCTCGGCTCAATGCCGCCGGACGCCTGGACGACATGAGCCTGGGCATCGAGTGCCTGCTCAGTGACGATGCCAACCTGGCACGGGAAATCGCCGGCCAGCTCGACGAACTGAACCAGGACCGCAAGTCCATCGAGCAGGGCATGCAGCGCGAAGCCCTGGCCCAGCTCAAGGACCTGGCGCTGGAGTCGATGCCGTTCGGCCTGTGCCTGTTCGAGCCGGACTGGCACCAGGGCGTGATCGGCATCCTCGCCTCGCGCCTGAAAGAGCGTTATCACCGCCCGACCATCGCCTTTGCCGATGCTGGCGAGGGCATGCTCAAGGGCTCGGCGCGTTCGGTGCCGGGCTTCCATATTCGCGATGCACTGGATGCCGTGGCGGCGCGTCACCCGCAGTTGATCAGCAAGTTTGGTGGTCACGCCATGGCTGCCGGCCTATCGCTGCCCGCCGACAACTTCCCGGCCTTTGCCCAGGCGTTCGACGAAGAAACCCGGCGCCAGTTGCACGAAGAGGACCTGACCGGCCGTCTGCTGTCCGACGGCACCCTGGCGGTCGAGGAATTTCACCTGGAGCTGGCCCGCGCCCTGCGCCATGCCGGGCCCTGGGGCCAGCACTTTCCCGAGCCGCTGTTCCACGGGGTGTTCCAGCTGGTCGAGCAGCGCGTCGTCGGTGAGCGGCACCTGAAGGTGGTGCTCAAGAGCGAATGCGGTTCGCTCAAGCTCGATGGCATCGCCTTTGGCATCGACCGCGAGGTCTGGCCCAACCCGACGGTGCGCTGGGTGGAGTTGGCCTACAAGCTCGACGTCAACGAGTTCCGCGGGCAGGAAAGCGTGCAACTGATGATCGCCCATATCGAGCCGCGCTGAACTGACGGGGCAAAGTGGTCTAGGCTTCGGATGATGGGTCGAAGAACCTGCGGGGAAGATTCTGTAGTCGGCCGGTCAACCATCTGGAGCCTTACCACTTGATTTGAGAGGTGCCCCATGAGCCTGCTGCTTGAGCCGTACACCCTGCGCCAGCTGATCCTGCCCAACCGCATTGCCGTGTCACCCATGTGCCAGTATTCCAGTGTCGACGGCCTGGCCAATGACTGGCACCTGGTGCACCTGGGCAGCCGCGCGGTGGGTGGCGCCGGCCTGATTTTCACCGAAGCCACTGCCGTGACTGCCGATGGGCGCATTACCGCGCAGGACCTGGGCTTGTGGGACGACGCGCAGATCCCGGCGCTGCAACGCATCACCCGTTTCATCACCGCCCAGGGCGCGGTGCCAGGCATCCAGCTGGCCCATGCCGGGCGCAAGGCCAGCACCCATCGGCCCTGGCTGGGCAAGCATGGCAGCGTCAAGGTGGACGATGGTGGCTGGGTGCCGGTGGGGCCCTCGAAGATTGCCTTCGACCCGGAGCACACCGCACCTGCCGAACTGACCGAAGCGCAGATCGCTGACATCATCCAGGCCTTTGTCGCTGCCGCCCGGCGTGCCCTGGAGGCCGGCTTCAAGGTGGCCGAAGTGCATGCCGCCCATGGCTACCTGCTGCACCAGTTCCTCTCGCCCTTGAGCAACCAGCGCCGTGACCAGTACGGCAGCTGCTTCGAAAACCGTATCCGCCTGACCCTGCAAGTGACCGAAGCGGTGCGTGAGGTCTGGCCGGCTGAGCTGCCGGTGTTCGTGCGTCTGTCGGCCACCGATTGGGTGGAAGATGGCTGGAATCCGGATGAGACCGTGGAGTTGGCCAAGCGCTTGAGAAAGTTGGGAGTGGACCTGATCGATGTGTCGTCCGGCGGCACCTCGGTAAAAGCCGAGATCCCCACAGGGCCGGGCTATCAAACCCAGTTTGCGGCCAAGGTGCGGGAGGAGGCGGGGATCGCCACCGGGACGGTCGGCATGATTACCGACCCGATGCAGGCTGAAACCATCTTGCGTACGGCGCAGGCCGATATCATCTTCCTCGCCCGTGAGCTACTGCGCGACCCGTACTGGCCGCTGCACGCCGACGACGACCTGGGGGGCAACAAGGCAGTGTGGCCGGCGCAGTACCAACGGGCTACCAGTCGTGACCAGCCGATACACGAGTCAGACTTGCGCGATTGACTGAATTACCAGCGTTTCGCGCTCGATCGCGGGGCAAGGCCCGCTCCCACAGGTTTGGCGCCGCTCTCAGGGTGGGTTTATCAAGGATGATGGAGATCTTGTGGGAGCGGGCTTGCCCCGCGATGCAGGCGCCGCGGAATTAAGCCAATTCCCCCACCGCCCGCCACGCCTCATCAATCGCCGCATGGGCATAGGCGCTCCAGGCCGCGTCCGAGTTGGCGATGCTGACCTTGCCCACGGGTTGGCGCGCCAGTGCTATCCACTTTTCGGTCTGCTCGGGATCGTCGTAGAGGGTGTTGCTGAAGCAGGCGTAGCCGTGGGGCCAGCGGTTGACGGTGATCGCCAGGATGTCCTTGTCGTGGTCAAAGCCGCCGGGGCCAAGCATGCGTTGCAACTGTTCGCGCAGCTGGCTTTCCAGCACTTCGAATGAAGTGCCATACAGGCGCCCGCGTCCGGCACGGGCCTGGTCGCGGCTGTTCATGCCGCTGTCGGGGCTGGTCGGCACGTAGACCAGGTGCAGGCCGATGGGCTGCGCCGGGTCGCGTGGATGCTCGTAGCCGCCGAGGCTCACCGGGTAGTCGAGCTTGATCCGGCTGTAGGGTTGGGTGGCGGCGTAGATCTCGTGCACGCCAAGCTTCTGGAACGCCTGCCAGTTGCGCACGATGACCTTGGTGTACACCAGCGGAAACTTGACGTTCTGGCTCAGGGCATGGGCCTGTTCGGCCGACAGGTCGCGCAGCAGGTAGGGGATCATCATGTTGTAGCAGGCCAGGATGCAGTGCTTGCCGCGCACCTGGGCCAGTTGCCCGGCGCGGCTGTAGCCGACATTGACGCCTCCGTCGACGTTGCGCACGCTGACCGCCGTGCTGTTCAGACGCAGGCGCACCGGCTGCCCGGCGCGGTCGAGCTGGCTGTAGTCGAAATTGGCGAGGACGATGTCCTCCATGTTCTGGCCCGGCGCCACCGTCGGTATCAGGCTGCGCACCAGCAGGCGCGCCAGCGACGCGTTGCCGTCGGGGAAGTGGTAGATGTAGGGCTCTTCCATCTCCGCCTTGGCTTCCTCGCTGACCGGCTCCAGGTTCATCGCGGCAAAACCGGGGAAGCCGACATAGTAGGCGTCGGCAGCGGCCACGGTATCGATGCTCAGGGCCATGAAATCATTGGTACGGCCCTGAAAGTACTTGACCGCCTTGGCCGACAGGCCGACGTCCTTGAGCAGGAAATCACGGTAGCTGGTGCGCTCGAGGTACGCGGTCTTGTCTTCCAGCGACTTACCGGCCAGGTAATCCCTGGGGGCCTGGTGCAGGTCGATCAGGGCCTTGCGGTCGCTTTCGGGCAGGGGGAAATCGTTGATGAAATCGCCGATCGAACGGGCGTTGAGCTGCGTAGGGGCGATGTCATCGCCGACCATCGGCGTCGGGTCGCCGCTGACCAGCTTGTCTTCGCCGAAGGTCTCCTGGTCGAAGAACACTGCGCGCGACAGGCCCAGGTCGGGATAGAAGCTGCGGTCAAAGGCGGTCTCGAAACGCTTGATGTCCACCCCGAGCTTTTTCAGCAGGCCGTTGACCTCTTTGCTGTACAGGTGATTGGGCGACTGGAAGGCTTCGCTGCCGCCGTAGCCGAGGATCATCCGCCCGCCGGCGCTGAACTCGTTGCGCTTGGCATGGCCGCCGAAGTCGTCGTGGTTCTCGAGGATCAGAATCTTCGCAGCCGGGTGTTTCTCGCGGTAGAAGAACGCTGCCGACAGGCCGCTGATGCCGCCGCCGACCACCACCAGGTCATACTCTTCGCTGATCGGCAGGGCGTCGGTGACGAAGGTTTTTTTCTCCCAGCCCATCTGGTGCGCAACGTCGAAAGCGCCGGGATGACTGCCGCGCAAACCGGTCAGGGCCGGTGGGTAGTAGCGCCCGCCGGGGGCAGCCTGAAGCAGTTGCAGCGGGGTCAGGCCCGCTGCAACGCCGATGGCGACTCCGTTGATGAAGTCGCGTCGGGTGATTTCCATGGGTGTCCTTACCTTAATGTTTGAACATCACATGCCGGACGCAGGTGTAGTCCTCCAGCCCGTACATGGACATATCCTTGCCATAGCCGGACAGTTTCTGACCGCCATGGGGCATTTCGCTGACCAGCATAAAGTGCGTGTTGACCCAGGTACAGCCGTACTGCAGGCGCGCCGAGACGCGATGGGCACGGCCGACGTCAGCGGTCCACAGCGATGACGCCAGGCCGTAGTCCGAATCGTTGGCCCAGGCCAGGGCCTGCTCTTCATCCTCAAAGCGGGTCACCGAGACCACCGGCCCGAACACCTCGCGGCGGACGATCTCGTCATCCTGCTGGGCATCGGCGAGCACCGTCGGTTCAAAGAAGAAACCGTCACCGGCCACCGCCTTGCCACCGGTTATCAGGCGGATATGCGGTTGGGCAAGCGCCCGTTCGACCATGGCCGCTACCCGGTCGCGGTGCTGGGCGGTGATCAGTGGGCCGAGCTCGGTGTCCGGGTCGTTCTGCAGACCATGCTTGATACTGGCGACGGCCTTGCCGAGTTTTTCGACGAACTGCTCGTAGATGCCGCTCTGGGCATAGATACGGCAAGCGGCGGTGCAGTCCTGGCCGGCATTATAGAAGCCGAAGGTGCGGATGCCGTCGACCGCGGCGTCGATATCGGCATCATCGAAAATGATCACCGGTGCCTTGCCGCCCAGCTCCATGTGCATGCGTTTGACGCTGTCGGCGGTGCTGGCGATGATGTTGGCGCCGGTTGCGATCGAGCCGGTCAGCGACACCATGCGCACTTTCGGGTGGCTCACCAGCGGCGTGCCGACACTCGGGCCGCGGCCGAAGAGGATATTCAGCACGCCGGCCGGGAATATTTCGCTGGCCAGTTCCGCCAGGCGCAAGGCCGTCAGCGGCGTCTGCTCCGACGGCTTGAGCACCACGGTGTTGCCGGCGGCCAGGGCCGGGGCAATCTTCCAGGCCACCATCATCAGCGGGTAGTTCCACGGTGCGATCGAGGCGACCACGCCCAGCGGGTCGCGGCGCACCATCGAGGTATGTCCCGGCAGGTACTCACCTGCGGCCGAGCCGCCCAGGCAGCGGGTGGCACCGGCGAAAAAACGAAACACGTCGGCGATGGCCGGGATCTCGTCGTTGAGCGCGGCGGCATAGGGCTTGCCGCAGTTGTCCGATTCCAGCCGCGCCAGTTCCTCGCCGTGGGCCTCGATAGTGTCCGCGAGTTTGAGCAGCAACCGCGAGCGGTCCTTGGGCGTGGTCTGCGACCAGCTCTCGAAGGCGCGGTCGGCGGCGCGCACGGCGGCGTCGACCTGGGCTTCGCTGGCTTCATTGACCTCCACCAGCACAGTGCCCAGCGCCGGGTTGAGCACTGCGTAGCCTGCGCCTTCGCCTTCAACCAGTTGGCCGTTGATCAACAGTCGGGTTTGCATGGTTCCAGTCCTCCAGGAGTTATTTGCCGCTGCCGGCAACGCTTTCGCCGCCGCGGGTCAGGTAGTAGGCGCCGAGGATCGGCAGCATGGTCACCAGCATCACCAGCATGGCCACCACGTTGGTAACCGGCACATCGCGCGGCCGGCTCAACTGGTTGAGCAGCCAGATCGGCAGGGTGCGTTCGTGGCCAGCGGTGAAGGTGGTGACGATGATTTCGTCGAACGACAAGGCAAAGGCCAGCATGCCGCCGGCCAATAGAGCCGAGCCGAGGTTGGGCAGAACGATGTAGCGAAAGGTCTGCCAGCCGTCGGCCCCGAGATCCATCGACGCCTCGATCAGGCTCTGCGAGGTACGCCGCAGGCGGGCGATGACGTTGTTGTAGACGATCACCACGCAGAAGGTGGCGTGGCCGACGACGATGGTGAAAATACCGGGCTCTATGCCTAGGGTCTTGAACGCCGAGAGCAGGGCGATGCCGGTGATGATCCCGGGCAGGGCGATGGGCAGTATCAGCATCAGCGAAATGCTCTCTTTGCCGAAAAAACTGCGCCGGTACAGCGCCGCCGAGGCCAGGGTGCCGAGCACCAGGGCGAGCAGCGTGGCCAGGCAGGCGACCTGCAGCGACAGCGTGATCGACTCCAGCACATCCGGGCGCGAGAAGGCCACGCTGAACCACTTCAGGGTGAAGCCCTGGGGCGGAAAGCTGAAGGCGGCGTCCTCGGTGTTGAAGGCATAGAGGAAGATGATCAGGATCGGGAAGTGCAGGAACACCAGCCCGCCCCAGGCCGCCAGGCGCAGGCCGATCGAGGCGCGTTCAGAGTGCATCGAAGGCTCCCAGGCGTTTGACGATGGACAGGTACACGGCGATCAGCACGATTGGCACCAGGGTAAAGGCGGCGGCCATGGGCATGTTGCCGATGGCGCCCTGCTGGGCGTAGACCATGCTGCCGATGAAGTAGCCGGGCGGGCCGACCAGTTGCGGGACGATGAAGTCGCCCAGTGTCAGCGAAAAGGTGAAGATGGAGCCTGCGGCGATGCCCGGTACCGAGAGCGGCAGGATCACCTGCGTGAAGGTCTGCCACGGCCTGGCGCCAAGGTCCGCCGAGGCTTGCAGCAATGACGGCGGCAGGCGCTCCAGCGAGGCCTGGATCGGCAGGATCATGAACGGCAGCCAGATGTACACGAACACCAGAAAACGCCCCAGGTGCGAGGTCGACAGGGTGCTGCCGCCCACCCCCGGAATACCGAGGATGAACTGCAGCACTGGCCCCAGGTTCAGTTGCTGGACGAACCACTGGGCCACGCCGCCCTTGGCCAGCAGCAAGGTCCAGGCATAGGCCTTGACGATGTAGCTGGCCCACATCGGCATCATCACCGCGATATAGAAGAACGCCTTGGTCTTGCCGCTGGTGTAGCGCGCCATGTAGTAGGCGATCGGGAAGGCCAGGGTGGCACTGGCGATCGACACGGCGATGGCCATGCCCAGGGTACGCAGGATGATGTCGAAGTTCGACGGGTTGAACAGCGCGGCGAAGTTGGCCAGGGTCAGCTCCGGGGTGACCGCCATGGTGAAGTCGTCGAAGGTGTAGAAGCCCTGCCACAGCAAACTCAGCAACGAGCCGAGGTAGATTGCACCGAACCAGATCAGCGGCGGTATCAACAGTAGCGCCAGGTACAGGTTCGGTCGCCGGTAGAGCAGGTTGGAGAAACGCCGCATGGGGGCCGGCGCGGCTTTTTCCACGGTCAGGCTCATCTCAGCGGCCCTCGTCGGGCACGATTTCCTGCAGCGCGGTCATCGCCTCGCGGGCCCAGCGCGCCTGCAGGCGTTGGCCGGGCTGCCAGGGCACGGTGTGTTCCTGCCACTGGTTGTTGGCCTGGCTGATACTGAGTAGTTGGCCGTTGTCCAGCTGCAGCTCGTAGCGGGTGGCGCTGCCCTGGTACTGGATGTCGTGGAGCAGGCCGCTGACCTGGATTTCGTTGCTGGCGGCCGGCTGGTCGCCAAGGCGGATATGTTCCGGGCGAATCGAGAAGGGCAGCTGGCTGCCATTGAGCTGCTGTGCCAGTTCGCCGCGCAGCACGTTCGAGGTACCGACGAACTCGGCGACAAAGGTCGTCGCCGGCTTCATGTACAGGTTGCGCGGGGGGTCGACCTGCTCGATGCGACCACGGTTGAACACCGCGACCCGGTCCGACATCGACAGCGCCTCGGTCTGGTCGTGGGTAACGAAGATGAAGGTAATGCCCAGCTGGCGTTGCAGCTTCTTCAACTCGCCCTGCATCTGCTCGCGCAGTTTCAGGTCCAGCGCCCCCAGTGGTTCATCCAGCAGCAGCACCCGTGGGCGGTTGACCAGGGCCCGGGCCAGGGCCACGCGCTGGCGCTGGCCGCCGGAGAGCTGTACCGGCTTGCGCTGGCCATATCCGCCCAGTGCGACCATGGCCAGGGCTTCTTCGGCGCGGGTGTAGCGCTCGGCCTTGGCCACGCCCTTGACCTTCAGGCCATAGGCGACGTTGTCGCGCACGTTCATGTGCGGGAACAGGGCGTAATCCTGGAACACTGTGTTGACGTCGCGCTGGTAGGGCGGCAGGCCCGCAGCCTCTTCGCCGTGAATGCGGATCGAACCGGCACTGGGTTGCTCGAAGCCGGCGATCAGGCGCAGGCAGGTGGTCTTGCCCGAGCCCGAGGGGCCGAGCATCGAGAAGAACTCGCCGTCGTGGATGTCGATCGACACCTGGTCAACGGCCCTGACCTCGCCAAAGGCCCGCGAGACATTGGTGAACTGCACTGCAAGGGTCATGGTGCGAAGCTCCAGCAAATGGGAGCAAGCCCGCGTCTTGAGGTGGGAGCGGGCTTGCCCCGCGATAGGGCCCTAGCGGCCCCCCATGATCGCAATATAGTCCTGGGTCCAGCGGCTATACGGCACGAACTTGCCCCCTTCAGCCTGCGGGGTTTTCCAGAAGGCGATCTTGTCGAACTGGTCGAAACCATTGGTCTTGCAGCCTTCGGCGCCGAGCAATTCGCTGCCGGTGCAGGCCGCCGGTACCGCCGGCAACGAACCGAACCAGGCCGCCACGTCGCCCTGGACCCTGGGCTGCAGCGACCAGTCCATCCACTTGTAGGCGCAGTTGGGGTGCTTGGCCTCGCTGTGCAGCATGGTGGTGTCGGCCCAGCCAGTGGCGCCTTCCTTGGGGATGGTCGAAGCCACCGGCTGCTTGTCGGCTTGCAGGCCATTGACCATGTAGCCCCAGGAGCTGGAGGCGACCACGCCTTCGTTCTTGACGTCACTCATCTGCACCGTGGCGTCATGCCAGTAGCGGTGGATCAGCGGCTGTTGCTGGCGCAGCAGGTCGAGCACCGCCTTGTACTGGGCTTCATTCAGTTCATAGGGGTTCTGAATGCCGAGTTCGGGCTTGGTCGATTTCAGGTACAGCGCGGCATCGGCGATGTAGATCGGCCCGTCGTAGGCCTGGACCCGGCCCTTGTTCGGCTTGCCGTCCGGCAGGTCCTGGGGCTCGAAGACCACGCCCCAACTGGTGGGCGCCTGCTTGAACACGTTGGTGTTGTACAGCAGCACGTTCGGGCCCCACTGGTAGGGCGTGCCGTACACCTGCTTGTTGACCACGTACCAGGCACCGTCCTTGAGCCGTGGGTCGAGGTTCTTCCAGTTGGGAATCAGCGCAGTGTTGATCGGCTGTACGCGCTTGCCGGCGATCAGCCGCAGCGAGGCATCGCCGGAGGCGGTGACCAGGTCGTAACCGCCCTTGGTCATCAGGCTGACCATCTCGTCGGAGGTGGCGGCGGTCTTGACGCTGACCTTGCAACCGGTTTCCTTCTCGAAGCCGGTCACCCAGTCGTAGGCCTTGTCGCTTTCACCGCGCTCGATGTAACCCGGCCAGGCAACGATATCCAGCTGGCCTTCGCCGGCGCCCACGGCTTTCAAGGGTTCGGCGGCCTGCAGGCTGGCGCTGGCCAGCAGGGCGGTGCTCAGGGCGCAGAGCGTGGCGGTCTTGTGCACGAACATGGTGTTCCCTCTTGTTCAAATTATGTCGGGGCAGTGAAAGTGCAGGTATAGCTGGTTTAAGCGTAGTTGCTGTTGCGTGGGTCCAGCGTGGCCCGGTTCTGGGCAACATCTGGAAGCAAATGCATTCAGCTTCACTTCAGCCTGGGGCAGTACTCTTCGGCTTTCTTTCCTCTCCATGGAGATGCCCAATGAACACCCGTGGCTTGCTCGATCAACTGCTCAAATCCGGCCAGGACCTGTTGCAGAACCAGGCCGGCAAAGGCTCCGCCGGCAAAACCGGCGGTCTTGGCGACCTGCTTGGCGGCAAGGGCGGCGGTGGCCTTGGCAGCCTGCTCTCCGGTGCTGGCGGCGGTGCCCTGGCGGCAGGTGCGATGGGTTTGCTGCTGGGTAACAAGAAGGCCCGCAAGTACGGCGGCAAGGCCCTGACCTATGGTGGCCTGGCTGCCCTTGGGGTCATCGCCTACAAGGCCTACGGCAACTGGCAGGCCAAGCAGGGGGCTGCCGTGCAGGGCGAGCCACAAACGCTTGACCGCCTGCCGCCGGCCCAGGTCGAGCAGCACAGCCAGGCGATCCTCAAGGCGCTGGTGGCGGCGGCCAAGTCCGATGGCCACGTCGATGAGCGCGAGCGGGCGCTGATCGAAGGCGAGTTCGTCAAGCTGTCCAGCGACCAGGAGCTGCAACACTGGCTGCACGCCGAACTGAACAAACCGCTGGACCCGGCCGATGTCGCCCGCGCCGCCAGCACCCCGGAAATGGCCGCCGAGATGTATATCGCCAGCGTCATGCTGGTGGACGAGGAGCATTTCATGGAGCGTGCCTACCTGGATGAACTGGCGCGCCAGCTCAAGCTCGATCCTGCACTCAAGAGCGAGCTGGAAAACCAGGTGAAACTTGCCGCCAGTCAATGAAATCGGGCTAATGGCCAGTATCTAGCCCGTTTGGCCCGATCCAGCTTTTAAGTCAGCCTCAAAAGCGCGCAGCCGCTGGGCTATACTCTGCCCATTTTTCCTGCTCGCGTAGAACACTTGAGGGCTGACTGTGAAAAACTGGACCTTGCGCCAACGGATCCTGGCGAGCTTCGCCGTGATTATCGCCATCATGTCGCTGATGGTGGTCGCCGCCTATTCGCGACTGGTGGCCATAGAGTCCGGTGAAGAAGCGGTGCGAACCGATAGCATCCCCGGGGTCTACTACAGCTCCATGATCCGCAGCGCCTGGGTCGACAGCTATGTGCTGACCCAGCAGCTGGTGGGCCTGAGCGACCATCGCGAGATCACCTCGGCCGACATGGAGCTGTACAAGGGCTTTGAAGAGCGCCTCAAGCAGCACATGGCCAGCTACCAGTCGACCATTCGCGAGAAGGACGATCAGACCAGCTTTGACCAGTTCGGCCAGCTTGAGGCCGATTACCTCAAAGCAGTGGATACCGTGCTGGGGGCCTATCGCAAGAAAGATTACCCCGAAGCCCAGCGCCTGCTCGCCGAGGTGTTGACCCCGGCCTGGGTCAATGGCCGCAAGCACCTGAACGGGGTGATCGAGCGCAATCGTCTTTCCGCCGAGAGCGCCACCGACTCCATCGTCAGTGCCGTGGCCACGGCCAAGTTCAGCATGATCGTTTCGCTGCTGCTGGCCATTGTAGCCGCGACCCTCTGCGGGCTGGTGCTGATGCGTGCCATCACCGCACCGATGCAGCGTATCGTCCATGCCCTGGACAAACTCAGCGGCGGCGACCTCAGCGTGCGCCTGAACCTGGACCGCAAGGACGAGTTCGGCGCGGTGGAAAGCGGCTTCAACGAGATGATGGGCGAACTGACCAACCTGGTGTCCCAGGCCCAGCGCTCGTCGGTGCAGGTGACCACCTCGGTGACCGAAATCGCCGCCACCTCCAAGCAGCAACAGGCGACCGCCACCGAAACCGCTGCCACTACCACCGAAATTGGCGCAACTTCGCGGGAAATCGCCGCGACTTCCCGCGACCTGGTGCGGACCATGACCGAAGTTACCTCGGCCGCCGACCAGGCCTCGATCCTCGCAGGCTCCGGCCAGCAGGGCCTGGCGCGCATGGAAGAGACCATGCACCAGGTGATGGGCGCGGCCGATCTGGTCAACAACAAGCTGGCGATCCTCAACGAGAAGGCCGGCAACATCAACCAGGTGGTGGTGACCATCGTCAAGGTCGCCGACCAGACCAACCTGCTGTCGCTCAACGCCGCCATCGAGGCGGAAAAGGCCGGTGAGTACGGCCGTGGTTTTGCCGTGGTCGCCACCGAAGTACGGCGCCTGGCCGACCAGACCGCCGTCGCTACCTATGACATCGAGCAGATGGTTCGCGAGATCCAGTCGGCGGTGTCGGCCGGGGTCATGGGCATGGACAAGTTCTCCGAGGAAGTGCGCCGCGGCATGTTCGAGGTGCAGCAGGTTGGCGAGCAACTGACCCAGATCATTCATCAGGTCCAGGCCCTGGCGCCGCGGGTGCTGATGGTCAACGAAGGCATGCAGGCCCAGGCCACCGGTGCCGAACAGATCAACCACGCCCTGGCGCAGTTGGGCGATGCCAGCAGCCAGACCGTCGAGTCGCTGCGTCAGGCCAGCTTTGCCATCGACGAACTGAGCCAGGTGGCCACCGGCCTGCGTGGCGGCGTGTCGCGGTTCAAAGTCTGACCTGCCGATGAACGACCTTCAGCCTCGCCGCAATCAGGATGCGGCCTCCCACGGCACCCTGTACCTGGTGTTCCGCATCGGCGACCAGCGCTTTGCCCTGGACGCCCATGAGGTCGCCGAAGTGCTGCCGCGCCTGCCGCTCAAACCGATCGCCCAGACCCCGGCATGGGTCGCCGGGGTGCTCGCCCATCGCGGTGCGCTGGTGCCGGTGATCGACGTCGGCGCCTTGAGTTTCGGCCTGCCGGCGCCGGTGCGCACCAGCACGCGCCTGGTGCTGGTGCACTACCGCGTCGACCCCTTGCGCCCGCAATTGCTGCTGGGGCTGATCCTCGAACAGGCCACCGATACCCTGCGTTGCGACCCCGCCGAGTTCCAGCCCTATGGCCTGGACAACCAGCAGGCGCCTTACCTGGGGCCGGTACGTGAGGATGCCCAGGGTTTGCTGCAGCGAATCGGGGTGCAGGACTTGCTCAGCGCCGAGGTGCGCCAGTTGTTGTTCCCGCCTGAGCTTGCGGCAAGTGGCGAGGGGCTGGCATGAGTGGCGAACAGCGGTTCTTTCGCTTTTTGCAGGATCGCATCGGCCTGGACGTGGCTTCGGTCGGCGCGCCAATGGTCGAGCGCGCCTTGCGCCTGCGCTGTGCGACCCTGGAAGCCCGGGACCTGGATGACTACTGGCTGCGGCTGCAGCAGTCGAACCAGGAGCAGCAGGCGCTGATTGAAGCGGTGATCGTCCCGGAAACCTGGTTCTTCCGCTACCCGGAGTCCTTCAACGCCCTGGTGACCCTGGCGCGCAAGCGTCTGAGCGAACTGGGCGGCTTGCGCCCACTGCGCATCCTCAGCCTGCCGTGCTCCACCGGCGAGGAGCCGTACTCGATCGCCATGGCCCTGCTCGACGGCGGCATTGCTGGCCACAGCTTTCGCGTCGACGCCATGGACATCAGCCCCAATTCCATCAGCCGTGCCGAACAGGCGCTGTATGGCCGCAACTCGTTCCGCGGTTCGCACCTGGACTTTCGTGAGCGGCATTTCAGCGAGACCGGTGACGGCCACAGCCTCGACGAGCGGGTCCGCCAGCAGGTCAAGCTGCAGGCGGGCAACGTGCTGGATCCGGCGCTCAAGGCGCGAGAAGGCAGCTACGATTTCGTTTTCTGCCGCAACCTGCTGATTTACTTCGACGTACCCACCCAGCAGAGGGTGTTCGAGGTGCTCAAAAGTCTGATCCATGAGCAGGGCGTGCTGTTTATCGGCCCGGCCGAAGGCAGCTTGCTGGCGCGCATGGGTATGCGCCCGGTAGGCATAGCTCAGTCGTTCGCCTATGTACGCCAGGCTGAAATGGAGCCGGCGCCGCCGAGCAAGCCGTTAGCCATTCCTTTGCCGTTGACGGTGCCGGTGTCGGCGGCCAGCGTGCCGCGTCCGGCGCCTGCCGTGGTGCGCAGGATCAAGCCGATTGCCCCGCCGCCTGCCAGGCCCGCCGAGCCGGAGTCGGCAGGCGAATTGCTGGCGCAGATCGCCCAACTGGCCAATGCAGGCAGCAGCGCTCAGGCCCAGGCCGCCTGCGCCCGCTATTTGCAGCAGTACCCGCCCAGCGCCCAGGTGTTCTACTGGCTGGGCCTGCTCAGTGACACTGCTGGCGACAGCAGCGATGCCCTGGGCCACTACCGCAAGGCGTTGTACCTCGATCCCCAGCATCCGGAGGCGCTGGTGCATCTGGCCGCGTTGCTGGCTTCTCAAGGTGATGTCGCAGGTGCCAGGCGCCTGCAGGAGCGGGCCGCACGGCGCGCCGACCGGGAGTCTGAACAATGATGGGTGAAAACGACGTGCAACTGGTCGCCAGTGACGCCGCCAGCATCGACGACTGCTGGAACCGTATCGGTGTGCATGGCGACAAGAGTTGCCAGCTGCTCGACGAACATATTCACTGCCGCAATTGCGAGGTCTATGCGGCAGCAGCGACGCGCCTGCTGGACCGTTACTCGCTGTCCCAGGAAGCCCACGAGCAGAGCGAGGCGCCTGAGCAAGCCAGCAGCGGCCGCTCGTTGTTGCTGTTTCGCCTGGGCGAGGAGTGGTTGGCACTGGCCACCCGCTGCCTGGTCGAAGTCGCGCCGCTGCAGCAGGTGCATTCCTTGCCGCACCAGCGCTCGCGGGTGCTGCATGGCGTGGCCAATGTACGGGGTGCGCTGGTGCCGTGCCTGTCACTGGGCGATCTGCTCGGCCTTGAATCCCAGGCGCCGGCCTCGACCTCGGCGCGGGTCATGCCGCGCATGTTGATCATTGCCGCTGCGGGCGGCTCGGTGGTGGTCCAGGTCGACGAAGTGGATGGTATCCATGGCCTGGACCCCGGCCGCCTGACGGCAGAGCAGGGCGAAACCCGTTTTACCGCAGCGGTGCTGCAATGGCGCGGGCGCAGTGTCCGTGTGCTGGATGAAGACCAAGTGCTGTCTGCCGTGAACCGGAGCCTGTCATGACCCCAGAGCAAATGCGCGACGCCTCGTTGCTCGAGCTGTTCAGCCTGGAGGCCGAAGCCCAGACCCAGGTGCTCAGTGCCGGGCTGCTGGCGCTGGAGCGCAACCCGACTCAGGCCGACCAGCTTGAAGCCTGCATGCGTGCGGCTCACTCACTCAAGGGGGCGGCGCGGATTGTCGGCGTCGATGCCGGGGTCAGTGTCGCCCATGTGATGGAAGACTGCCTGGTCGGCGCTCAGGAAGGCCGGCTGCTGCTACGTCCGGAACATATCGATGCCTTGTTGCAGGGCACTGACCTGCTGATGCGTATCGCCACGCCCGGTGATGTCAGCATCGACGCCGCGGTCGAGGGGTTTCTGGTGCAAATGGCTGCGCTGCTCGACCCGAGCGCCGTACCGGCACCTGCGTTTGCGCCGATGCAGCTGCCCGAGCCGCTGCCGGTTGACCCCATAGCCGCCGACCCTGAGCCTGAAGTCGAAGCGGCGCCCGTGCGCAGCGGCAAACGCGCAGGCGAAGGCGGCGAGCGGGTTCTGCGGGTTACTGCCGAGCGCCTGAACAGCCTGCTCGACCTGTCGAGCAAATCGCTGGTCGAAACCCAGCGGCTCAAGCCCTACCTGGCCACCCTGCAGCGCCTCAAGCGCATGCACGGGCAGAGTATCCGTGCCCTGGATGGCCTCAAGCATCAACTCGAAAGCACTGGCCAGAGCCCGGAAGTCCAGGACGCCTTGGCCCTGGCCCAGCGTTTGCTGGGGGAAACCCAGCAGATCCTTTTGCAGCAGGCGTCTGACCTGGATGAATTCGGTTGGCAGGCCAGCCAGCGTGCGCAGCTTCTCTACGACACCGCGCTGGCCTGCCGGATGCGCCCGTTCGCCGATGTGCTGACCGGGCAAAGCCGAATGGTCCGTGATCTTGGCCGCTCGCTGGGCAAGCAGGTGCGCCTGGAAATCGAAGGTGAGAAGACCCAGGTCGACCGCGACGTGCTGGAAAAACTCGAAGCGCCGCTGACCCACCTGCTGCGCAATGCAGTTGATCACGGCATCGAACTGCCGGAGCGACGACTGCTGGCCGGCAAGCCGATGGAAGGGCAGATCCGCCTGCGTGCCTCGCATCAGGCCGGGTTGCTGGTGCTGGAGATCAGCGACGATGGCGGCGGCGTCGATCTGGCGCACTTGCGCCAGAGCATTGTCGAGCGCCAGCTGTCGCCCGCCGAGACTGTGGAGCAGATGAGCGAAGCCGAGCTGCTGACCTTCCTCTTCCTGCCCGGATTCAGCCTGCGCGACCGGGTGACCGAAGTGTCGGGGCGCGGTGTCGGCCTGGACGCGGTGCAGCATATGGTCCGCCAGCTGCGCGGCTCGATCGAGCTGACCCAGACCAGCGGCCAGGGCAGTTGCTTCCACCTCGAAGTGCCGCTGACCCTGTCGGTAGTGCGCAGCCTGGTGGTCGAGGTCGGCGCTGAAGCCTATGCTTTCCCCCTGGCGCATATCGAACGCACCCTGGAGCTGCCGGCCGAAGCCATCGTGCAGATCGAAGGCCGCCAGCATTTCTGGCACGAGGGCCGGCATATCGGCCTGGTCTCGGCCAGCCAGCTGCTCAATCGCCCGCCAAGTCAGGCGGACGGGCAGAGCATCAAGGTCGTGGTGATTCGCGAGCGCGAGATGCTCTACGGCGTGGCGGTCGAACGCCTGATCGGCGAGCGGGTGCTGGTGGTGATGCCGCTGGATGCGCGCCTGGGCAAGGTCCAGGATATTTCTGCCGGGGCCTTGCTCGACGACGGTGCGGTGGTGCTGATCATTGACGTCGAAGACCTGCTGCGCTCGGTGGAAAAGCTCCTCAGCACCGGCCGCCTGGAGCGCATCGAGCGCGGTCAGCGCAGTGTGCGCGAGGCGGCGCGCAAGCGCGTGCTGGTGGTCGACGACTCGCTGACCGTGCGCGAACTGCAACGCAAGCTACTGAGCAATAAAGGCTATGAAGTGGCCGTCGCGGTAGACGGCATGGACGGCTGGAACGCCTTGCGCAGCGAGGATTTCGACCTGTTGATCACCGATATCGACATGCCGCGCATGGACGGTATCGAACTGGTCACCCTGCTGCGCCGCGACAGCCGCCTGCAATCGCTGCCGGTGATGGTGGTCTCGTACAAAGACCGCGAAGAAGATCGTCGCCGTGGACTGGACGCCGGGGCCGACTACTATTTGGCAAAGGCCAGTTTTCACGATGATGCCTTGCTCGACGCTGTCGTCGAGTTGATCGGGGGAGCGCAGGGATGAAAATCGCCATCGTCAACGACATGCCCATGGCCGTAGAGGCTTTGCGCCGGGCGTTGGCCTTTGAACCGGCCCATCAGGTGATCTGGGTCGCCAGCAATGGCGCCGAAGCGGTCAAACTGTGCGCCGAGCAATTGCCGGACCTGATTCTCATGGACCTGATCATGCCGATCATGGATGGCATCGAGGCCACCCGGCGGATCATGGCCGAAACCCCTTGTGCCATCGTGATCGTCACGGTCGACCGGCAGCAGAACGTCCACCGGGTGTTCGAGGCCATGGGCCACGGCGCCCTCGACGTGGTCGACACCCCGGCGCTGGGCGCTGGCGATCCGCGTGAGGCGGCAGCGCCGCTGCTGCGCAAGATCCTCAATATTGGCTGGCTGATCGGCCAGCAGCGTAGCAGCCCGACCCGGGCCATGGCCGCACCGGTGCGTGAGGCCGCCCAACGTCAGGGCCTGGTTGCCATCGGTTCCTCGGCCGGTGGCCCGGCAGCGCTGGAGGTGCTGCTCAAGGCCTTGCCAACGAGCTTTCCGGCGGCCATTGTGCTGGTCCAGCACGTTGACCAGGTGTTCGCCGCCGGCATGGCCGAGTGGCTCAGCAGCGCCTCGGGGCTGGCGGTGCGCCTGGCCAGCGAAGGCGAGCCGCCGCAGCCGGGGCAGGTGTTGCTGGCCGGGACCAATCACCACATCCGCCTGCTCAAGAACGGCAACCTGGCCTACACCGCGGAGCCGGTGAACGAGATCTACCGGCCCTCCATCGATGTGTTTTTTGAAAGCGTGGCCCGCTACTGGCGCGGCGACGCGGTCGGCGTATTGCTCACCGGCATGGGCCGCGACGGCGCCCAGGGCTTGAAGCTGATGCGCCAACAGGGCTTTTTGACCATCGCCCAGGATCAGCAGAGCAGCGCGGTGTATGGCATGCCCAAGGCAGCCGCCGCGATAGACGCCGCCGTGGAGGTTCGCCCGCTGGAGCGAATCGCCTCGCGATTGATGGAAATTTTTCCAAAATGACGATATGTATTGAGCCACGCCGGCTGGCCGGCAGTGACCAGGTGACAGCGCATGAATGATTTACCGCTCGACGGTTTTCCGACCATGAATGAAAATTCGGCGATGGTCCTCTTGGTCGACGATCAGGCAATGATCGGCGAAGCGGTGCGGCGTGGCCTGGCTCACGAAGAGAACATCGACTTCCACTTTTGTGCCGACCCGCACCAGGCGGTGGCCCAGGCGGTGCAGATCAAGCCCACGGTAATCCTCCAGGACCTGATCATGCCTGGCCTGGACGGCCTGACCCTGGTGCGCGAATACCGCAACAACCCGGCCACCCAGGACATCCCGATCATCGTCCTGTCGACCAAGGAAGACCCACTGGTCAAGAGCGCGGCCTTTGCCGCCGGAGCCAACGACTACCTGGTGAAACTGCCGGACACCATCGAGCTGGTGGCGCGCATCCGCTACCACTCGCGCTCCTACCTGACCTTGCTGCAACGCGACGAGGCCTACCGGGCCCTGCGCGTCAGCCAGCAGCAACTGCTCGACACCAATCTGGTGCTGCAGCGCTTGATGCACTCCGACGGCCTCACCGGGCTTTCCAACCGCCGCCATTTCGACGAATACCTGGAGCTGGAATGGCGCCGGGCCATGCGTGAACAGGCGCAGTTGTCGCTGCTGATGATCGATGTCGACTACTTCAAGTCGTTCAACGACACTTTCGGCCATTTGGCCGGGGATGAAGCGCTGCGCAAGGTGGCCGAGGCCATACGTGCTTCCTGCGCCCGCCCCAGCGATCTGCCGGCCCGTTACGGCGGCGAGGAATTCGCCCTGGTGCTGCCCAACACCTCGCCCGGCGGCGCGCGCCTGGTCGCAGAAAAACTGCGCCAGACCGTAGCGTCCATGAACATCGCCCACACCATGCCCAACCCCGATTCGGTCCTGACCGTGAGCATCGGCCTGGCGACCCTGACCCCGGGCATCGGCAGCCATTGCCGGCAGCTGATCTCGGCGGCGGACAAGGGCCTGTACCTGGCCAAGAACAATGGCCGCAACCAGGTTGGGGTGGATTGACAGCAGCCACAAGCGGCAAGTTTCAAGCAGCAAGAAAAACCGCAGCGCCCGGCATTTCTCCGGCCTCTTGTCGCTTGTAGCTTGCCGCTTGAAGCTGTAACTCAGCTATACTCTCCGGCTTTTCTACAGAATACGCACGAGAGCTGCCCGCCCATGGAAATCCAACCGATCCTGAACACCATCAAGGACCTGACCGAGCGCTCCGAGTCCATTCGGGGGTATCTTTGACTACGATCACAAGCATGACCGCCTGATCGAAGTCAACCGCGAGCTCGAAGACCCGAACGTCTGGAACAAGCCCGAGTACGCCCAGGAACTGGGCCGCGAGCGCGCCATGCTGGCGCAGATCGTCGATACCCTGGACGAATTGTCCGGCGGCCTGGTCGACTCCCGCGAGCTGCTCGACATGGCCGTCGAAGAGAACGACGAAGCTGCCGTCAACGACGTTGTCGAAGTGCTCCAGGGCCTGGAAGAATCCCTGGCCAAGCTCGAGTTCCGTCGCATGTTCAGCGGCGAGATGGACATGAACAACGCCTACCTGGATATCCAGGCCGGTTCCGGCGGCACCGAAGCCCAGGACTGGGCCAACATCCTCCTGCGCATGTACCTGCGCTGGGCCGCCAAGCGTGGCTTCGACGCCACCATCATGGAGCTGTCCGAGGGTGAAGTCGCCGGCATCAAGGGTGCCACCGTGCACATCAAGGGCGAGTACGCCTTTGGCTGGCTGCGTACCGAGATCGGCGTGCACCGCCTGGTGCGCAAGAGCCCGTTCGACTCCGGCGCCCGTCGCCACACCTCGTTCTCGGCGGTGTTCGTCTCGCCCGAGATCGACGACAAGGTCGAGATCGAGATCAACCCGGCCGACCTGCGCATCGACACCTACCGCTCCTCGGGCGCCGGTGGTCAGCACGTAAACACCACCGACTCGGCCGTGCGTATCACCCACGTACCGAGCAACACCGTGGTCAGCTGCCAGAACGAACGTTCCCAGCACGCCAACAAGGACACCGCCATGAAAATGCTGCGGGCCAAGTTGTACGAGCAGGAGATGCAGAAGCGCAACGCCGCTTCCCAGGCCCTGGAAGACAGCAAGTCGGACATCGGCTGGGGTCACCAGATCCGTTCGTATGTGCTCGACGCCTCGCGGATCAAGGACCTGCGCACCAACATCGAGCGCAGCGACTGCGACAAGGTGCTCGATGGCGATATCGACGAATACCTGGAAGCCAGCCTCAAGCAAGGGCTGTAACCGCGCGGCCCCGGCCTGCTCCCTGAAGGAGCGGGCTTGCCCCGCGATCCCTTGCCCAAGGCGAGGGACAATGAACCCGTGATGGAAAATGTGACGACATGAGCGACTTACAACTCGACCCGCAAGACCTGCAACAGGAAGAAAACAACCTGATCGCGCTGCGCAAGGAAAAACTTGCTGCCGAGCGCGCCAAGGGTAATGCCTTCCCCAACGACTTCCGCCGTGACAGCTACTGCAACGACCTGCAGAAACAGTATGTCGACAAGACCAAGGAAGAGCTGGAAGCTGCAGCGATTCCGGTCAAGGTTGCCGGGCGCATCATGCTCAACCGTGGCTCGTTCATGGTGATCCAGGACATGACCGGGCGCATCCAGGTCTACGTCAATCGCAAGACCCTGCCGGAAGAAACCCTGGCCGCGGTCAAGACCTGGGACCTGGGCGACATCATCGCCGCCGAAGGTACCCTGGCGCGTTCCGGCAAGGGCGACCTGTACGTCGAAATGACCAGCGTGCGCCTGCTGACCAAGTCGCTGCGCCCGCTGCCGGACAAGCACCACGGCCTGACCGACACCGAGCAGCGCTATCGCCAGCGCTACGTCGACCTGATGGTCAACGAAGAAACCCGTCACACCTTCCGCGTCCGCTCGCAGGTCATCGCCCACATCCGCAACTTCCTGATGGCCCGCGACTTCCTCGAAGTCGAGACGCCGATGCTGCAGACCATTCCCGGTGGTGCCGCGGCCAAGCCGTTCGAAACCCACCACAACGCCCTGGACATGCAGATGTTCCTGCGTATCGCCCCGGAGCTGTACCTCAAGCGCCTGGTGGTGGGTGGTTTCGAGAAAGTCTTCGAGATCAACCGCAACTTCCGTAACGAAGGCGTATCGACCCGGCACAACCCCGAGTTCACCATGCTCGAGTTCTACCAGGCCCACGCCGACTACGAAGACAACATGGACCTGACCGAGGAGCTGTTCCGCGAACTGGCCCAGCTGGTTCTGGGCAGCACCGACGTGCCGTACGGCGACAAGGTGTTCCACTTCGGCGAGCCGTTCGTACGCCTGTCGGTGTTCGACTCGATCCTCAAGTACAACCCGGAACTCACCGCCGCCGACCTGCAGGACATCGACAAGGCCCGCGAGATCGCCAAGAAAGCCGGTGCCAAGGTGCTGGGCTTCGAAGGCCTGGGCAAACTGCAGGTGATGATTTTCGAAGAACTGGTCGAGCACAAGCTGGAGCAGCCGCACTTCATCACCCAGTACCCGTTCGAGGTCTCGCCGCTGGCCCGCCGCAACGACGACAACCCGAACGTCACCGACCGCTTCGAGCTGTTCATCGGTGGCCGCGAAATCGCCAACGCCTACTCCGAGCTCAACGATGCCGAAGACCAGGCCGAGCGCTTCATGGCCCAAGTGGCCGAGAAGGACGCTGGTGACGACGAGGCCATGCACTACGACGCCGACTTCGTCCGCGCCCTGGAATACGGCATGCCGCCAACCGCTGGTGAAGGCATCGGCATCGACCGCCTGGTGATGCTGCTGACCAACTCACCATCGATTCGCGATGTGATCCTGTTCCCGCACATGCGCCCACAGGCCTGAGCGAACTGAACAAGCCGCCTTCCGGGGCGGCTTTTTCATGCCTGCAAGAAATTCATCGATCGGATCCAACGTTTGGGGTAGACCAGCAGTGACTCCCGCTATGACTCAACAAGGCGCCGCCGGCGTGGCTACAGCGGTGGCCGAAAGCGTGCAGTACCAGGGCCGCAAAGCCAGCCGTGAAGGCAGCGAGCAGCGCCGTCAGCAGATCCTCGATGCGGCCATGCGCATTGTCGTGCGTGACGGCGTGCGCGGCGTGCGTCACCGTGCGGTGGCGGCCGAGGCCGGGGTGCCGCTGTCGGCGACCACCTATTACTTCAAGGACATCGAAGACCTGCTCACCGACACCTTCGCCCAGTACGTGGAACGCAGTGCGGCCTACATGGCCAAACTCTGGGAGAACACCGAGGTGCTGCTGCGCCAGTTGCTCTCCCAGGGCGATGGCAGCCCGCAGTGGCGGGCGCGCCTGGCCGATGAAGTGGCGAAGATGACCACTGACTATGTACAGCGCCAGTTGCACAACCGCCGCGACTTTCTCATGGCCGAGCAGGCCTTCCGCCAGGAGGCGCTGTTGTGCCCGCGCCTGGCCGAACTGGTCAAGCTGCACGAGCAGATTCTTCTGCGCGGCGCCGTACAGATGCTGCAAGTGGTAGGCTCGCGTCAGCCGCAACAGGATGCTCTGGTGTTGACGGCGATTATCGAGCAGATGGAATATCAGGGCCTGCTCGACGGCGAACAGGCCCAGGCTGAAGCGCCGATGCTCGCTATCCTTACCCGGTACCTGCATCTGGTATTGGCGTCGGTGTAAGGCGCGAACCTATTTCAAGGAGAGGTTGATGAAAGCCAGAACCCTGCTGTTGGCATTGTCGTTCTTGCTGCTTGGCGGTTGTCTGGTCACCTTCAATGAGCCGATCCCGGCCAACAAGCCCGCGCCCAAGGCTCTGCTCGGAAAATGGACCAGCAAGGACGCCTGGGGTGAACCGCTGACCCTGCAGATCAGCCGCAGCGGTGGCAACGCCTACAAGGCGGTGGCCATCGGCAAGGACAAGAAGCGCGACGAGTACGCCTTCACTGTGTCCCAGCACGGCAACCGCTGGTACCTCTCGGCCGGTGTGCCCAAGCGCCTGGGTGGCAACTTCCTGATTGGCGGCTTTGAAGTGCTCGACGACAAGGAACTGGTGATCTACAACCTCGACGTCGAGCAGGTCAACCAGGCTGTGCAGAAGAAAGAACTCAGCGGCCGGACCATCGAGGTGCCGGAAGACAACGGCGAAGGCATTCTTATCGACAGCCCGGCCGAGCGCGTCCTGGCTTACCTGGACGACCCGGCCAACTCCGACCTGTTCATCGAAGTGGCGCGCTTCAAGCGGGCCGGCAAGTAATGATTGCAACTCAAGGAGTGTAGGGTGGACGAGTACCAGCAGACGATACGCGCCCTGTCTGATCGCATTGTCCTGGCGCAAACGCCCATTCGCGTGCTCGATGCGGTGAAGTGGGACGACAACATCCGCCAGGGTTTCCTCAAGAGCAAGGGCAAGGAGCCGCCAGCGGTAGACCGCGCCTATTACCAGGGCCGGCCGCTGTCGTTCGACTCCGCCGCGGTCAAGCTCGAGTTCCAGAACATCGAACGCGACATCACCCGCCAGCTCGGCCAGTTCAACCCGGTCGGGCAGATCATGCGGCGCATGTGCAAGGAATACCGCATGGTGGTGCGCATGCTCGAGGCGCGCGGCACAGAGGATTTCGGGCTGATCTCCCAGGAGCTGTATGGCGCCGCCTCCGATGCCTTCCATGCCGGTGACCCGACCCTGGCCGACCTGGGCCTGATGCTCTCGGACTACCTGAACAACATCGACGGCCGTGGCGACCTCAAGGACGAGCCGAAGAACCTCACCGCCAAGCAGGCGGTGGAGATGCTCCAGGGCCGCCTGAACAAGGTGTTCAACGAGGCTGAAGACACCATTCGCGTATTCGAGTCCGACGGTATCGTCGCCGACGCCGCTGCCGGCGCCGACTACATCAAGATCCGCGCCGACGCCATGTTCAACAGCCGCGACGTGCGTGCGCTGGAGGTTCACGAAGGCCTGGTGCACGTCGGCACCACCCTGAACGGTCTCAACCAGCCGATCTGCACCTTCCTGGCCAAGGGCCCGCCCTCATCGACCGTGACCCAGGAAGGCCTGGCGATCCTCATGGAGGTGATCGCCTTCGCCTCGTACCCCAGCCGCCTGCGCAAGCTGACCAACCGTACCCGGGCCATCCATATGGTCGAGGAGGGCGCCGACTTCATGCAGGTCTACGAGTTCTTCCGTGCCCAGGGCTTCGAGATGGCCGAAAGCTATGGCAACGCCAGCCGGGTGTTCCGCGGATCGGTCCCGAACGGCCTGCCGTTTACCAAGGACTTGTCCTACCTCAAGGGCTTTATCATGGTTTACAACTATATTCAGTTGGCCGTGCGCAAGGGCAAGCTCGAACAGATCCCCTTGTTGTTCTGCGGCAAGACCACCCTTGAAGACATGCGCACCCTGCGCCAACTGGTCGACGAAGGCCTGGTGGAACCGCCCAAGTACCTGCCGGAGCAGTTCCGCGACCTCAACGCGCTGTCGGCCTGGATGTGTTTCTCCAACTTTCTCAACCACCTGAGCCTGGACCGGATTGAAGCCGATTACTCGAACATTCTCTGAGGTATGGCGCAGGCCCCTGGGCCTGCTGCTGGTGCTGCTGAGTCTGGGCGGCTGCAGTTCGCTGTTGTTCTATCCCGAGCCTGGCCAGCCGTTCACCCCCGAGAAAGCCAAGCTTCAATACCGTGACGTCACCCTGACCGCGGCCGACGGCACCCGCCTGCACGGCTGGTGGCTGCCGGCCAAGCCCGGTGTCGAGGTCAAGGGCACAGTGCTGCACCTGCATGGCAATGGCGGCAACCTGGCCTGGCACCTGGGCGGCAGTTGGTGGTTGCCGGAGCAGGGCTATCAGGTGCTGTTGCTCGACTACCGCGGCTATGGCCTGTCCGAGGGCAAGCCGGAGCTGCCCGAGGTCTACCAGGACATCGCCGCGGCGCTGGACTGGCTGGACAAGGCGCCCGAGGTGCAGGGCAAGCCACAGATCCTGCTGGGCCAGAGCCTGGGCGGCTCGATGGCCATCCATTACCTGGCCGAGCATCCCCGCCAGGCCGAGCGCTTCAAGGCCATGGTCTTCGATGGCGTGCCGGCCAGCTATCGCCAGGTCGGGCGGTTTGCCTTGAGCAATTCCTGGATGACCTGGCCGTTGCAGGTGCCGTTGTCGTGGCTGGTGCCTGATGGCGACAGTGCGATCCATTCGATTGCGCGGATCAAAACGCCGCCCAAGCTGTTCTTTCACAGCATCGACGACCCCATCGTGCCGCTGGCCAACGGCATCCAGTTGTATCAGGCTGCGCCACCACCGAGGGTGTTGCAGCTAACCCGTGGCGGGCATGTGCAGACCTTTGCCGACAAGACCTGGCGCCAGGTCATGTTGCGCTTTCTGGACGACCCGAGTCGTTTCAACGGGCTGCGGCGCCTGGCCGAAGTCCCCAATTACCCTGACGAGAAGTCGCAATGAGTGAAGAACGCAACGCCATCCCGCTGATCATTACCGGTGTCTGCAGCATCATCGGTACCGTCGCGGCCCTGTGGTACTACGGTTACCTGCATTTCGCCAAGCCGGAGGATGCCTTGCTGCTGTCCGACTTCACCATGCTCAAGACCATACCGGGCGAGGACTACAAGATCTCCCTGCAGCCGGCCAGCCAGGTGGCGCAATGCGTTGATGGCGTGCTGGTGATGTTCGATACCGCGCAGAAGGGCCTGACTGGCGTGTTGGTGAACAACAAGAAGCAGGCCGTGCGCTGCCTGGGGCAGGAGACCCCGCAAGAAATCCAGTAAGCCCCGGGGCTGCTTTGCAGCCCAATCGCCGGCAAGGCCGGCTCCCACAGGTTGGGCGGCGTATACAGATCCATTTGTGGGAGCTGGCCTTGCCAGCGATGAGGCCGGCAACACAAACAAAAATCCCGCCAGACTCGGCGGGATTCTTGTTACTGCTCAGCAACCATCAATTCAGCTGGCTCACCGAGCGCGGTGCCACCGGCTGGTTGTCGTTGGAAATGGTCACTTCCACCCGACGGTTCTGGGCGCGGCCCGAGTTGCTGGTGTTCTCGGCAACCGGATATTCCTTGCCATAACCCTGGGCGACGATGCGCGCAGGATCTACCCCGGCGCGTACCAGCGCCGCGCGCACCGAAGCTGCGCGACGCTCGGACAGCGTCTGGTTGTAGTTGGCGCTGCCTTTGCTGTCGGTGTAGCCCTCGACGATCACCTTGCGGTCAGGGTTCTCCTGGAGGAACTGCGCCAGCTTGGTGATGTTCGGGTAGGCGCTGCTCTTGAGGGTGGCCTTGTCAAAGTCGAACAGCACGTCACCGAAGGTCACCAGGGTGCCACGGTCGGTCTGTTTGGCGTTGAGGCTGTCCTGCAGCTTCTTGATCTGCGCATCGCGGGCATCAAGGCGGGCCTGGGCACGCTGGGCGGCAGCGTTTTTCAGGTTGCCTTCGGCGGTACGCAGGGCAATGGTCTGCTTGGCCACTTCCACCCGTTGGTTGGTCAGGTAGGCGAGCTGGTCGACCTTCTTCTGGTCTTCCTTGTCCATGTAGGCCTTGTCGGCCTTGTTCAGCCAGTCCTGGGCGTCTTTGGTTTCAAGGGCCGCGACCTTGGCGGCCTGCGGGTTGCTCTGCAGGGCAGAGAAGTTGGTCCGGGCCGATTCCAGGTTGGCGTTCGGCTGCGTCGAGCAGGCGGCCAGGCCAACGCTCAGGGCCAGAAGGGCTGGGATCATCACGTGTTTACGCATAATGGTTCATCCTTTGATCGATTACGAATGCACGGGTCGGCGGGCGGGCGTCATTCGACGCTGCGCATGCCTTCCTCACGCAGGTCCTGAACGCCCTGGCGGGCATCCTGTACGGCTTTCTCGGCCTTGGCGGCCTGGGCCTTGCGCTCGGCGACGCGGGCGTCCCACTCGGCCTGTTCGGCCAGGCGCTTGGCGTCGTCGTACTGCTTGTCGTGCATGGCGATTTCCGCCTGTTTCAGCTTGTCCTGCGCGGCCTTCATTTCGACGGCGGCGAACTCGGTACCGCCGGCGCTGACAGCGGAATTGACCGCCGATTGCGTCACTGCGTACTGCTCGGTGGGTGGGTTGCCGGCACAGCCGACCAGGACCAGGCTGCTGCCCAGTGCCAGCGCGGCCAGCTTGAGCCCGCGCAGATGGGTGGATGAGGTGTTTGCGGTGCGGGTCTTCATGGTGGTCAACTCCATTGGATCACTCCTGATGAACAACGAATTCCGTAACAGTCCATCGGCGCGACCCGTCAGCTTCGGGGACTGCTCTCACCCGGTTCTGAGAGGGTTTTGCCGTGATGGCTATTGGCTGTGACCGAAGCGTTTTTTGAATAGTTCAGAAAAAAATACCGCGTGTTCGCGGTTTTTTCTGACTGATCGGTCAGTGGGTTTTTCGTTGAACTTCCAGGCATGCCTGCGGTACGCGAGCGCCTGCGCGGGCGCTCGGAACGCGGGTGAAGGCGGGGTCAATCAAGGGTTGCCGGCATCTTTGGCGTTGCTCATTTCGTGCAGGTAGCGGCGTGACAACGCAAGAAAACGCGGGGTCGGGCCGATGTCCTCATAGAGCGGATCCCCCTCTTCATCGGTGGCAATCACCTGCGAGCCCTGGATATACGGGAAGCTCGCTTCCAGCTCTTCAAGCGCTGCCCCCAGCAGTTCGCCGAGCAGTTCTTCGGGCCGGCGCTTGGGGTACATCTCGGCCAGGGCTGCCAGGCGCGCCGCCGCTTCCATGTCCAGGTGCAGGACATGGCCGGTGGGGCTCAGCGAGCCTTTGGCGTGCTGTTCCCAATGCTGGGCAAGATCACGGATTTTCATGATGTTCTCCTGTGTGCCTGTGTTGAGCGTAGTTCAGCCCGGGCTCTGCCTTGAAGCTCGGCCGGTACTGGGGCACTCTGGTCCCAGAGCGGTTTTCCCGAATGCCGGAGACAGGGCTGATGACTGATATCGATGTGCGCTTGCGTGAAGATGTTCATTTGTTGGGCGAGTTGTTGGGCGACACCGTGCGCGAGCAGCACGGCGAAGCGTTTTTGCAGACCATCGAGGACATTCGCCGTAGTGCCAAGGCCGACCGCAGTGGCGGTGCCGAGCAACTGAGCTCGACCCTCAATGATCTGGCTGAAGACGAGCTGCTGCCGGTGGCCCGGGCTTTTAACCAGTTTCTCAACCTGGCCAACATCGCCGAGCAGTATCAATTGATTCGCCGCCGTGACGCCGGCCAGCCCGAACCTTTCGAAGCCCGTGTGCTGCCCGAGTTGCTGGCGCGGCTCAAGGCCGCCGGCCACAGCGACGATGCCCTGGCCCGGCAATTGGGCAAGCTGAGCATCGAACTGGTGCTGACCGCCCACCCGACTGAAGTGGCCCGGCGCACCTTGATCCAGAAGTACGACGCGATTGCCGCGCAACTGGCTGCCCAGGATCACCGCGACCTGATCCCCGCCGAGCGCGAGCAGATCCGCGAGCGCCTGCAGCGCCTGATCGCCGAAGCCTGGCACACCGAAGAAATCCGCCGTACCCGACCGACCCCGGTGGACGAAGCCAAATGGGGCTTTGCGGTGATCGAGCATTCGCTGTGGCAGGCGGTCCCGCACCATTTGCGCAAGGTCGACATGGCCCTGCACCAAGCCACCGGCCTGCGCCTGCCACTGGAGGCAGCGCCGATCCGCTTTGCCTCGTGGATGGGCGGCGACCGTGATGGCAATCCCAATGTCACCGCGCCGGTCACCCGTGAAGTGCTGTTGCTGGCGCGCTGGATGGCCGCTGACCTGTTCTTGCGTGATATCGATGCCCTGGCCGCCGAGCTGTCGATGCAGCAGGCCAGCGAAGCGCTCAGGGCCAAGGTAGGCGAGTCGGCCGAACCTTATCGCACCTTGCTCAAGCAGTTGCGTGAGCGCTTGCGGGTCACTCGCGCCTGGGCCCAAGCCTCGCTGACCACCGCGCAGGCCCCTGCACCCGAGGTGCTACAGGACAACCGCGACCTGTTCGAACCCCTGCAGCTGTGCTTCGAATCGCTGCATGCCTGTGGCATGGGCGTGATTGCCGATGGCCCGCTGCTCGATTGCCTGCGTCGGGCAGTGACCTTCGGCCTGTTCCTGGTGCGCCTTGATGTGCGTCAGGACGCCGCCCGGCACACCTCGGCGCTGAGCGAAATCACCGAATACCTGGGCCTTGGCCGCTATGCCGAGTGGGATGAAGACGCGCGCGTTGCCTTCCTGCAGCAGGAACTCAACAGCCGTCGCCCGCTGTTGCCAAGCTACTTCAAGCCCCAGGCCGACACCGCCGAAGTGCTCGCCACGTGCCGCGAGATTGCCGCAGCGCCAGCAGCCTCGCTGGGCTCTTATGTGATCTCCATGGCCGGCGCCGCTTCCGACGTGCTGGCCGTGCAGTTGCTGCTCAAGGAAGCCGGCGTGCTGCGGCCGATGCGCGTGGTGCCGTTGTTCGAAACCCTCGCCGACCTGGACAACGCCGGCCCGGTGATGGAACGCCTGCTCGGCCTGCCGGGTTACCGCGCCGGGTTGCACGGCCCGCAGGAAGTGATGATCGGCTATTCCGATTCGGCCAAGGATGCTGGCACCACGGCCGCGGCCTGGGCCCAGTACCGCGCCCAGGAAACCCTGGTGCGCATCTGCCGCGAACAGCAGGTCGAACTGCTGCTGTTCCACGGCCGTGGCGGCACCGTTGGCCGCGGTGGCGGCCCGGCCCACGCGGCGATCCTGTCGCAGCCACCGGGCTCGGTAGCCGGGCGCTTCCGTACCACCGAGCAGGGCGAGATGATCCGCTTCAAGTTCGGCTTGCCGGACATCGCCGAGCAGAACCTCAACCTCTACCTGGCCGCGGTGCTGGAAGCGACCTTGCTGCCACCGCCGCCGCCACAACCGGCCTGGCGCGCGCTGATGGACCAGTTGGCTGCCGACGGCGTCAAGGCCTACCGCGGCGTAGTGCGCGACAACCCCGAGTTCGTCGAATACTTCCGTCAGTCCACCCCCGAACAGGAACTCGGCCGCCTGCCGCTGGGCAGCCGCCCGGCCAAGCGTCGCGCCGGCGGCATCGAAAGCCTGCGGGCGATCCCGTGGATTTTCGGCTGGACCCAGACCCGCCTGATGCTGCCGGCCTGGCTTGGCTGGGAAGCGGCACTGAACAACGCTCTGGCTCGCGGCCAGGGGCCGTTGCTGGCCGAGATGCGCGAGCAGTGGCCGTTTTTCCGCACACGCATCGACATGCTGGAGATGGTCCTGGCCAAGGCCGACGCCGACATCGCCCGCTCCTACGACGAACGTCTAGTGCAACCAGAACTGCGACCTTTGGGTGCACATTTGCGCGACCTATTGTCGCAGGCGTGCCAGGTGGTGCTGGGGTTGACCGGGCAGCCGGTGCTACTGGCGCACAGCCCCGAGACCCTGGAATTCATCCGCCTGCGCAACACCTATCTGGACCCGCTGCATCTATTGCAGGCTGAACTGCTGGCGCGCTCGCGCGGGCGTGAAGCCGCTCTGGATAGCCCGTTGGAACAGGCCTTGCTGGTCACCGTGGCCGGCATCGCGGCAGGCTTGCGCAATACTGGCTGAGTTAAAAATCCGGCCTGCCGATCGTCTACCCAAGAAGGGCAGAATGCTTGTAAAGCAACAGGTTGCGCCCGGCGCAACCTGTGCTTCAAGTGGCCACCGTGCGTGGGTTTTTCCGACTTTCGACCGCTTGTGTGGCTTGCGGGCGCTGTGTATCTTGAGCAGCCTTTTGATCGAAATTACGATCATCACCCAAATTCCGGGATTGGCCCTGCGTGGCAAACCCACTGATTTGCTTACAAAAAAATGAGGAGCACGAGATGCGCGTAATTCTGCTGGGAGCTCCCGGGGCCGGTAAAGGTACTCAGGCAAAGTTCATCACCGAGAAGTTCGGTATTCCACAGATTTCCACTGGCGACATGCTGCGCGCCGCAGTCAAGGCCGGCACTGCGCTGGGCCTGGAAGCCAAGGCAATCATGGACGCTGGCAAGCTGGTCTCCGACGAGCTGATCATCAACCTGGTCAAGGACCGCATTGCCCAGGCTGACTGTGCAAATGGCTTCCTGTTCGACGGTTTCCCGCGCACCATTCCTCAGGCTGAAGCTTTGGTGACTGCCGGCGTCGAGCTGGATGCCGTGGTCGAAATTGCCGTCGAAGACGAAGAAATCGTTCAGCGTATCGCTGGCCGCCGTGTGCACGAAGGTTCGGGCCGCGTCTACCACGTGGTCTACAACCCGCCAAAGGTTGAAGGCAAGGACGACGAAACCGGCGAGCCGCTGGTACAGCGTAAAGACGACACCGAAGAAACCGTGCGTCATCGCCTGTCGGTCTACCACGACCAGACCAAGCCACTGGTGGACTTCTACCAGAAGCTCTCGGCTGCCAATGGCGGCAAGCCGAAGTACAGCCATATCGAAGGCGTGGGCTCGGTAGATGCGATCACCGCCAAGGTCCTGGCCGCACTGAGCTGATCGACGCTCGGTAGTGCAGACAACGGCCCGCTTGCGGGCCGTTGTTGTTTATAATGCCGCTCTTTTTTCTTGCCCCTGGATTCTCCGATGACCACCTTGCTGGCCCTCGATACCGCCACTGAAGCCTGCTCCGTTGCCTTGCTGCATGACGGCAAGGTTTCCAGCCACTATGAGGTGATTCCACGCCTGCACGCGCAGAAGCTGCTGCCGATGATCCAGCAGTTGCTGGCCGACGCCGGTGTCACCCTGCAGCAGGTCGATGCCATCGCCTTTGGCCGTGGCCCGGGCGCCTTTACCGGCGTGCGTATTGCCATCGGTGTGGTCCAGGGCCTGGCCTTTGCCCTGGAGCGTCCGGTGCTGCCGGTGTCCAACCTGGCAGTGCTGGCCCAGCGCGCCATGCGCGAGCAGGGTGTGCAGCAGGTGGCGGCGGCAATCGATGCGCGCATGGACGAGGTGTACTGGGGCTGCTATCGGAACGTCGACGGCGAAATGCGCCTGCAGGGCAATGAAGCGGTGTTGCCGCCAGAGCAGGTCGCACTGCCGGCGGGCGCCAGCGGCGACTGGTTCGGTGCAGGCACCGGCTGGGGCTATGCCGAGCGCCTGGCGGTCAAGGTCAACGCTCAGGATGCCAGCCTGCTGCCCCATGCCCAGGACCTGCTGAGCCTGGCGACCTTCGCCTGGCAGCGTGGCGAGGCCATTGCCGCGGACCTTGCGCAGCCTGTGTACCTGCGCGACAAAGTGGCCACGCCGAAAGCGCGCTGAGTGCAACTCGTCGACTATTCTCAGGCCAAGTAAAACCTTTTGCCCGAACTGTGGTCCAGTTATCAATCGGGCATTAGCGAAGGATCAACGATGCTGCTAAATTGCCATCATTGCTCTTGAGTAATCGCCATGCGTATCGACGGTTTTTCCTCGCAGTCCTACCCCATCAAGCGTGCCCCGCGCAAAGCGCCGGTGCGCAGCGATGACGTGGAAGACGAGGATCTGCCGGGCGAGTTCGAAGTGCAGCCGCAAGCCAGCGCCAGCCAAGGCCAGGCGCGCACCGGTGGCCTGCCGGCACGGCCCCAGGACATGATCTTCCCGCGGGCGCGCAACAAGCGCACCGCCCATGCCCTGGCCAGCTACCTGACCACTGCCGGTTTCGTTGACTGGGAGATGGAAGTACTGGGGCTGGACCTGTACATTTGATGGATGAGTCTGTCCACGCTTCCCTATTTTGTCGGTTGTCCGTCCTGGAGTGAAAACGCCTGGCGCGAGTACCTGTACCCGGCGGACGCCAGAACCGGCGACTTTCTCGGGCTCTACAGCCAGGTTTTCAATGCCGTAGAAGGCAACACCACCTTTTATGCCCGCCCGGCACCAGCGACTATCGAGCGGTGGGCGCAAGTGATGCCCGCGCATTTTCGTTTTACTGCCAAGTTCCCCGGCGATATCAGCCACGGCGGTGACCTGCACGGTCAACTGGCCGCCGCTCAGTCCTTCATCGAATTGCTCAAGCCTCTCGGTGCACGCGTTGCGCCGTATTGGCTGCAGCTGCCGGCAACCTTCGGCCCGGCGCGGCTGGGCGAGCTGGTGACTTTCCTTGATGAGGTCGGTGTACCGATTGCGGTAGAGGTGCGCAACGCGGCGTTCTTCAGCAAGGGCGATGAGGAGCGCTTGCTCAACCGCTTGCTGCTCGAGCGAGGCGTGGAGCGTATCTGCCTTGATCCCCGGGCCTTGTTCAGTTGCACCGCGCGCAGCCCCGAAGTGCTCCACGCCCAGTCGAAAAAGCCGCGCGTGCCGCCACGCCCGACCGCGTTCACCCAGCACCCGCAGATCCGCTTCATCGGCCACCCTGAGCTTGCCGCCAACGAGCCGTTCCTGCTGCCCTGGCTGGACAAGGTCGCGGCCTGGATCGAGGAGGGGCGCAGCCCCTATGTTTTCCTGCATACTGCCGACAACCGCCTGGCCGCCGCCCTGGCCCGGCGTTTCCATCAGGGCCTGATGGAACGCCTGCCGGGGCTTGCGGCCTTGCCTGAACTGGACAGGACGCCAGAAGCCGAACAACTTGGTCTGCTCTGAACGCGTCCTGCCGCCTGCCCGGGAGTCGTGATCATGGATGTGCAAACCCTGCGTGCCGAAGCCTTCAAAGCCCTGCATGAGCGCGATGGCGCCTTCGTCATCCCCAACCCCTGGGATGCCGGTTCCGCCAAGCTGCTGGCCAGCCTCGGCTTCGAGGCGCTGGCCACCACCAGCGCTGGCCTGGCGTTCTCCCTGGGGCGTCCGGACGCCGAAGGGGCGATGACCCTGGATGAAACCTTGGCGAATGCGCGCTCTGTTGTCGATGCCACGGCATTACCGGTGGCCGCCGACCTGGAGAACGGTTTCAGCGACGATCCCAAGGGTTGCGCCGAGGCGATCCTGCAGGGCGCCGCCGTCGGTCTGGTGGGTGGCTCAATCGAGGATGCCAGCGGCAACGCCGACGAGCCGATCTACAGCTTCCATCACGCGGTTGAGCGGGTCGAGGCGGCCGTCGCCGCTGCCCGTAGCCTGGACTTCCCGTTCATGCTCTGCGCCCGTGCTGAAAACCTGCTGCATGGACGCATCGACCTGGACGACACCATTGCCCGCCTGCAGGCCTTCGCCGAAGCCGGTGCCGATGTGCTCTATGCGCCGGGCCTGCGTACGGCTGAAGAGATCCGTCGGGTAGTGCTGGCGGTGGCGCCCAAACCGGTCAACGTGCTGATGGGCCTGAGCGGCGTGCAGCTGAGTTTTGGCGATGTCCAGGCCCTGGGCGTCAAGCGCATCAGCGTCGGTTCGTCGCTGGCGCGGGCGGCCTATGGGGCGTTCTTCAACGCCGCGCAACGGATTCACGATCAAGGCCGTTTTGACTATGCCGACCAGGCGTTGTCATTCGACCAGCTCAACCAGTTGTTCAGGCGCTGATCGCCCATGCGCAAAGGATTGCTCGTCGTGCTGTGCCTGATATTGATTGCTGTATCCGTGGCTGCCTGGCGCCTGGGGTGGCGCCTGCCGGATGCCTGGAACCCCTGGGCGGCACTCGATGTGCGCGAGCCGCCGAACCTGCTTACACCGTACAAGCTGGGCCGCCTGCAGGATGATCCGCAGCTGTGCGAACAGGCGCTGGCGACTTCGAATTTGCGTTACCGCAAGCAGGCCGACAGCCCGGCCAATGCGCCCTGCCCATTGGAAAACGTGCTGCGGGTCGAGGGCTCGTCGGTGCGCCTGAGCAGCAGCTTTCTCGCCAGTTGCCCGCTGGCGGTGGCCTACGCGCTGTTCGAGCGCCATGCCCTGCAGCCGGCGGCGCAGCGCGCCTTTGCCCAGCCGGTGGTGCAGGTCGATCACCTGGGCAGCTTCGCCTGTCGCAACATGTACAACCGCAAGAATGGTCGCCTCAGCCAGCATGCCACGGCCAACGCCCTGGACATCGCCGGCTTTCGCCTGGCCGACGGGCAGCGCATCCAGTTGCTCAAGGACTGGCCGGGGGAGGGGGTCAAAGCGAAGTTTCTAAAGGATCTGCACGCCAGTGCCTGCGACAGTTTCAACACGGTGCTGGGGCCCGACTACAACGCCGCGCACCGCAATCACTTTCATCTGGATATGGGCTTCTGGCAAATCTGCCGCTGAGGCTCAGGCGGCGATGCGTACGTTGTTCAGCACCACCGGGCGTGCCCAGCGATTGTCGAAGTCCAGCTGCGATTGCTGCACGGCCATGGTGGCTTCGTCGAAAGGCTCGGGCGCCTTGTCCAGCAGGTCCATCTCGAACTCGGCAATCGGCAGGTACAGCGGCTTGGCCTGTGGCGCCGGGCCTGGTTCCGGGAGCGGGTGGCCTTGGCTCATGACCACCGGGCGTACCCAGGTGTTGCTGATATCCAGCTGGCGTTGCTGCTCGATCAGTTCGGCGGCGCTGAACGGCGGGGCGAGTTTTTCCAGCAGTTCAGGCTCCAGCTCGGCGATGGGCAGGAACAGTGCCTCAGGCGGGGCCAGTTCGGTGTCATGCACATCGCACAGACGCTGGCTGTGAATCTGCGCCAGCACCTGGCTGCCGCCCAGCGGCTCGCCAGTGACCTTGTCGAACTGCTCGGCGGCCACGGCCTCGGTCGCGCCGTCTTCACCTTGCTGCTCAGCCAGGGCGCGGGCAAAAAAATCCTGCCACAGGTGGCTGACACCACCCAATGCCTGGGTATTGTGCCGGCCATAGTCGCCGACGGGCGAGATATAACCTGAGTTGAGCTGAAGAATGTCGGTCATGGCAGTCGCAGAGCGTTCTGGTCTGGCAAAATAGCGAATACTTCGTATATCGGCCGTGGCCGACGATCATTTAATTTTTTTGAGTACAGGATTTGATGGTGGAGCAACTGGCGGACGGCGGCATCCGGGTCGAGGCATTGACGGCCGATTATCAGGCCCTGGCTGCCGAGTGGGCGCAGCGCCTGGAGCTGCCGCTGAGCGATGACAACGCAGGCTTTGCCGTGCAGGTCGGCGCCGATGGCCTGCAGATCCAGCAACTGGGCCCGCAAGCGCCAGGGCCGGTGCGGGTGGATTTCGTCGAAGGCGCGGCGGCCCACCGGCGGGTGTTCGGTGGCGGTAGCGGGCAGATGATCGCCAAGGCCGTGGGTATCGCCCAGGGCGTACGCCCGCAGGTGCTCGACGCCACGGCGGGGCTGGGCAAGGACGCCTTCGTGCTGGCAAGCCTGGGCTGCCAGATGACCCTGATCGAGCGCCAGCCGCTGGTCGCCGCCTTGCTCGCAGATGGCCTGGCCCGCGCCCGCAGCGACGCCGAGGTCGGCCCGATCGTCGCGCGTATGCATCTGCTCAGCGGCAATGCCATTGAGCACATGCGCAACTGGCAAGGCGAGCCGCCGCAGGTGATCTACCTTGACCCGATGTTCCCGCACCGCGACAAGAGCGCCCTGGTGAAAAAGGAAATGCGCGTGTTCCGCCCGCTGGTCGGTGACGACCTCGATGCGCCGGCGCTGCTCGAAGCCGCCCTGGCCCTGGCCAGCCACCGGGTGGTGGTCAAGCGCCCGCGCAAGGCGCCGATCATCGACGGCCCCAAGCCCAGCCACAGCCTGGAAGGCAAATCCAGCCGCTACGACATCTACCCGAAAAAAGCCCTCAAGCCTTAAGGCCGGTAGGCGCGCATGAACAGCGCCACCACTTCCTGGACATGGGCCTCGGCGGCCTCGGCATCCAGCGCCGGGGCATAGCCGAGCAACAAGCGGAAGTTGGCCGCACCCTTGAGCAGGCAGAAGAAGTGCTCGGCGGCGTTGGCCGGCAGCTCGATGCACAGCAACCCGCGCGCATCCGCCTGGCGCAACAGCGCCTCCATCTCGTGCAGGACCCGCAACGGGCCGGCCTCGAAGAAGATCTGGCTGAGCTTTGGGTCCTGATTACCCAAGGCCATGATCAAGCGGTGCAACTTGACCGACAGGTCGCTGCTGATCAGCGCCTGAAAGCCGCGGCCGATCTTCACCAATACCTGCTCCAGCGGCACGCCTTCAGGCAGCTCGAAGATCAGTTCGGGCAGCTGCGCCGTGCAGGTGGCGACCACCGCCGAGGAGAACAGCGTTTCCTTGTCGGTGAAGTGGCTGTAGACCGTGAGTTTTGACACACCTGCCGCTGTCGCGACCGCATCCATGCTGGTGTTGGCATAGCCAAGGGTTAGAAACAGCGCCTTGGCTGCTTCGAGAATGGCCTGGCGTTTTGCCAGGTCCTTGGGCCGGCCGGGGCCGGTAGGAGCGGTGACTTTGGGCATGAGTGAAAAGATACATATTCCAGTAAGTGCACATGGTACATCGCGACCGGTCTTTCGGCGGGCAAATATCGACGCGCTGCTCCCGGCATAAATATGGGATTTCTCTCGGACGCCTGCTTCCCCGGTCCGGCTCCCTGATTTAATATACCCGTCAGTATAAATATTCAAAGCGCCATTCGCGAAAGGTCATTCATCATGTTGCGCCTTGCCTTGCCCCTCGCTTTGCCCGTCAGTCTTGTGCTGTTGCTTGCTGCCTGCGGGCAGGAAAGCGCACCGCAGACTTCCCTTCGTCCGGCCATGGTGGTACAGCCGCAGCCGGCCAGCGCCGCTGCCGACAGCTACCCTGGCGAGGTGCGGGCGCGCTTCGAACCGGAGCTGGCCTTCCGCATCGGCGGCAAGGTCAGCAAGCGCCTGGTCGAGGAGGGGCAGCGGGTCAAGGCCGAGCAGGCGCTGGCCGAGCTCGACCCCCAGGATGTGCGCCTGCAACTGGAAGCCAGCCGTGCCCAACTGGCCGCCGCCGAAGCCAACCTGAGCCTGGTCAAGGCCGAGCGCGACCGCTACAAGACCCTGCTCGACCGGCAGATGGTCAGCCGTTCGCAATATGACAATGCTGAAAACCTTTACCGCGCGGGCCTGGCCCGGCTCAAACAGGTGCGCGCCGAGTTCGACGTCGCCGGCAACCAGGCGGAATACGCTGTGCTGCGGGCCTCTCAGGATGGTGTGATTGCCAAGCGCCAGGTCGAAGTGGGGCAGGTGGTGTCCGCTGGCCAGACGGTGTTCACCCTGGCCACCGATGGCGAGCGTGAAGTGCTGATCGGCCTGCCGGAGCAGAACTTCGGGCGCTTCAAGGTCGGCCAGCCGGTGTCGGTGGAGCTCTGGTCGCAACGGGATCAACGCTTCAATGGCCGTATTCGTGAGCTGTCACCTTCGGCCGATCCACGCTCGCGAACCTTTGCGGCGCGCATCGCCTTTACCGCCGGCAAGGTGCCGGCCGAGCTTGGCCAGAGTGCCCGGGTGTTCATCCAGCACGCCGAGCAGATTCCGCTGGCGGTGCCGCTCTCGGCGCTGACCGCAGAGAACGGCCAGACCTATGTCTGGCGTGTCGATGCCAACAACACCCTCAAGCGCGTGCCGGTACGGGTCGGTGCCTACGGTGAAAACAGCGTGCCGGTGCTTGAAGGCCTGAATGCCTCGGACTGGGTGGTGGCGGCCGGCGTGCATGTGCTCCAGGAGGGGCAGCAGGTACGTCCGGTGGATCGGTCCAATCGTGTGGTGAATCTGGCGGCCAAGGAGTAAGTCCCGATGGGTTTCAACCTTTCCGCCTGGGCCCTGCGCAATCGGCAGATCGTGCTGTTCCTGATGATTCTGCTGGCCGTGGTCGGCGCGCTGTCCTACACCAAACTGGGGCAGAGCGAAGACCCGCCCTTTACCTTCAAGGCCATGGTCATTCGCACCATCTGGCCTGGTGCCAGCGCCGAGGAAGTCTCGCGCCAGGTGACCGAGCGCATCGAAAAGAAGCTGATGGAAACCGGCGAGTACGAGAGGATCGTCTCGTTCTCACGGCCCGGTGAATCGCAGGTCACCTTCATGGCCCGCGATTCGATGCATTCGGCCGACATCCCCGAGCTTTGGTACCAGATCCGCAAGAAGGTCGCCGATATCCGGCACACCTTGCCCCAGGGTATTCAGGGGCCGTTCTTCAACGATGAATTCGGCACCACCTTCGGCAACATCTACGCGCTGACCGGTGATGGCTTCGACTACGCCGTGCTCAAGGACTACGCCGACCGGGTGCAGATTCAGTTGCAGCGGGTCAAGGACGTCGGCAAGGTCGAGCTGCTTGGCCTGCAGGACGAGAAGATCTGGATCGAGCTGTCCAACCTCAAGCTGGCCACCCTCGGCCTGCCCCTGGCAGCGGTGCAGCAGGCGCTGGAAGAGCAGAACGCGGTGAGCACCGCGGGTTTCTTCGAGACTCCATCCGAGCGCCTGCAGTTGCGGGTCAGCGGGCGCTTCACCACGGTCGAGCAGATCCAGCAGTTCCCGATCCGGGTCGGTGACCGCACCTTCCGTATTGGCGATGTCGCCGATGTGCGCCGAGGCTTCAATGATCCGCCCGCACCGCGCATGCGCTTCATGGGCGAAGATGCCATCGGCCTGGCGGTATCGATGAAGGCCGGCGGCGATATCCTGGTGCTGGGCAAGGCCCTGGAAACCGAGTTCGCCCGCATCGCCCACAATCTGCCGGCCGGCATGGAGCTGCGCAAGGTGTCCGATCAGCCGGCAGCGGTGAAGACCGGCGTTGGCGAGTTCGTCCAGGTGTTGGTAGAGGCCCTGGCCATCGTCTTGCTGGTGAGTTTCTTCTCCTTGGGGATGCGCACCGGCCTGGTGGTGGCCCTGGCCATTCCGCTGGTACTGGCGATGACCTTTGCCGCCATGTACTACTTCGGTATCGGCCTGCACAAGATCTCCCTCGGCGCGCTGGTGCTGGCCCTGGGCCTGCTGGTGGATGACGCCATCATTGCCGTGGAGATGATGGCAATCAAGATGGAGCAGGGTTTCGACCGGCTCAAGGCGGCCAGTTATGCCTGGACCAGCACCGCCTTCCCAATGCTGACCGGCACCCTGATCACCGCCGCCGGCTTCCTGCCGATTGCCACCGCGCAGTCCGGAACGGGCGAATACACCCGTTCGATCTTCCAGGTGGTAACCATCGCCTTGCTCGCTTCGTGGATTGCCGCGGTGGTGTTCGTGCCCTATCTGGGCGAGCGCCTGCTGCCGGACCTGGCCAAGCTGCACGCGGCCAAGCATGGCACTGCCGAAGGTGGGCCAGATCCGTATGGCACACCGTTCTACCAGCGCGTGCGGCGCCTGGTCGGCTGGTGCGTGGAGCGGCGCAAGACGGTGATCGTGGCGACTATCGCCCTGTTTATCGGCAGTATTTTGTTGTTCCGCTTCGTGCCCCAGCAGTTCTTCCCGGCTTCCGGGCGCCTGGAGCTGATGGTTGACCTGAAGCTGGCCGAAGGCGCCTCGCTGAGTAATACCGCCGAGCAGGTCAAGCGTCTGGAAGCGCTGCTCAAGGAACGCGCCGGCATCGACAACTATGTAGCCTATGTGGGCACGGGTTCGCCACGCTTCTACCTGCCATTGGACCAGCAACTGCCAGCGCCAAGTTTCGCCCAGTTCGTCGTGCTGGCGAAAACCATCGAGGAGCGTGAACAACTGCGCAGCTGGCTGATCGCCACCCTCGATGAACAATTCCCCGACCTGCGTTCGCGGGTCACGCGCCTGGAAAACGGCCCGCCCGTGGGCTACCCGGTGCAGTTCCGGGTCACCGGCGAGCATATCGAGCAAGTCCGCGCCCTGGCCCGCAAAGTGGCGGCCAAGGTGCGCGAGAACCCCCATGTGGTCAACGTCCACCTCGACTGGGAAGAGCCGAGCAAGGTGGTTTACCTGAACATCGACCAGGACCGCGCCCGCGCCCTGGGAGTGAGCACGGCGAACCTGGCGAAGTTTCTGCAAAGCTCGCTGACCGGCTCTGCGGTCAGCCAGTTCCGTGAGGACAACGAGCTGATCGAGATCCTCCTGCGCGGTACCCAGCAGGAGCGCAGCGAGCTTGCCAACCTGCCAAGCCTGGCGGTGCCTACCGACAATGGCCGCAGTGTGGCGCTGTCGCAGGTGGCAACCCTGGAATACGGCTTTGAAGAAGGCGTGATCTGGCACCGCAACCGTCTGCCCAATGTCACCGTGCGCGCCGACATCTACGGCAAAGAGCAACCGGTTACCCTGGTCAAGCAGATCCTGCCGACCCTGGACCCGGTGCGTGCAGAACTGCCCGATGGCTATCTGCTAGAGGTAGGCGGCACGGTGGAAGACTCTACCCGCGGGCAGAAGTCGGTGAACGCCGGGGTACCGCTGTTCATCGTTGTGGTGCTGACCCTGCTGATGCTGCAATTGCGCAGCTTCTCGCGCACGGTGATGGTGTTCCTCACCGCACCGCTGGGGCTGATTGGCGTAACCCTGTTCCTGCTGGTGTTCCGCCAGCCGTTCGGCTTTGTCGCCATGCTCGGGACCATTGCCCTGTCGGGGATGATCATGCGCAACTCGGTGATCCTGGTCGACCAGATCGAACAGGACATCGCTGCCGGGCTGGACCGCTGGCAGGCGATTATCGAGGCGACGGTAAGGCGCTTCCGGCCGATCGTGCTGACCGCCCTGGCGGCGGTGCTGGCGATGATCCCGCTGTCACGCAGCGTGTTCTTCGGGCCGATGGCGGTGGCGATCATGGGGGGGTTGATCGTGGCGACGGCGTTGACGCTGTTGTTCCTGCCGGCCTTGTATGCGGCGTGGTTCAGGGTCAAGAAAGCCTGAGGGCGGTGACACAGATCTATTGTGGGAGCCGGCCTTGCCGGCGATGGGCTGCGCAAGCAGCCCTTTGGAGCGAGAGGCTCAAAGCGCGCCAAACACCTTCTTGGCAATGCTGGTAGCCGCAGCAGCCGGGTTCTGGCGGATGGTTTCTTCCTGCTTGGCAATCATCTCGAACAGGCCGTTGAGCGCCTGCTCGGTTACATAGCCTTCGACGTTGGCATTCTTGGCATCCAGCACGCCCAGTGTCGCCGCTTGCCCAGCGAAGCTGTTGTATTGCTGGGCCAGGCCGACCTGGTCGGTAGCCTTCTTGACGATCGGCAGGAACTTGGCGCGAATCTGCTCGCGGCTGGTCTTGCTCAGGTACTGGGTGGCCGAGTCGTTGCCGCCGCTGAGGATGCCCTTGGCATCTTCCACGGTCATCTTCTTCACGGCATCGACCAGCAGCGCCTGGGCCTGCGGCACGGCAGCTTCAGCGGCCTTGTTCATACTGGTTTCCAGTTGCTCGACCTGGGCACCCATGCCGAACGCCTTCATCTTCTTGGCGGCTTTGCCAAGGTTGCCCGGCAACTCGATACGCACATCCGGGTTATTGTTGAAACCACCGGGGGTGCCCAGTTGTTTCACCGCCACCTGGGCGCCCTGGGTCAGGGCGTCCTTCAGGCCAGTGGAGGCATCTTTTTGCGAGAGGTCGCCGAGCGACAGCGCCAGGGCGCTTGCCGACAGCAGCAGGCCGGCGCACAGGCCGGTAAAGGTTAGAGCTGGGCGAAACATGGCAGCATCCTTATGCGAAGGGCAGAACAATCAATCAACGAACGGCATCGACCTTGATACGCACCGGTTGCGGGTCGTTGCCATCAAGCTGAACGCCGTGGTGTTCGGTGTTGATGAACAGCAGCTTGCCATCCAGTTCGATCCGCGCGCTGACTGCATAACGGTGGCCGGGCTTGACCTGGGCCGGGTCGTAGCTCAGGTGAAAGGGCAGCGGCACATTGCCTTTGACCGGGCCGCTCTGGCTGGCCAGGGTAACGGCGGGAGCGTCCATCAGCGACACGTCCTGCAGGGCGACGCTCAGGGTGGCGGCAGGCGGCAGGGCAATGCGCTGCAGGTAGAAGACTTCGCCATCAAGGCTGGCCTTGGACGCTTCAGGGGTGCTGCTGCACGCGGCCAGCAGGCTGCCAAGAAGGATCAGGGACAGTTTTTTCATCAGTAGCTCCTTAGCGCCGGCGCCGCGGTTGCGGTCGCCCGGCGGTTTGATTCGTGTTGCTCCAAAGACACTGGCCAGTATGGCCTATGCCGCGGTTTCGGTGGCCTCTTCACTGCGCTGCAGGGCCACCTGGCGGATCGACAGGCGTATTTCCGCCGACAGCACGCGCTTGGCTGCGCCTTCGGCCAGTTCACTGAGTTTTTCGTGGTAACCGAGTTTGCCATTGGTATCCGGACGCAGTACGCCTTGCTCGATCTGGGTCTGGATGAAGTGGCGGAACAGGGTTTTGTCGAAGAACTCCGGTGCATTCAGGCCGTGCAGGATCGACAGGCGCTGGGCCATGATCACGCAGAGGTCTTCCAGCTCTTCGGCGCTCAGGGTGTGCTGGCCGCTGTTGAGCAGCAGGGCGGTGGCCATGTAGAAACGCTGCAGGGTCTGGGTGATGGCCCGGGCCAGCAGGGTCAGCAGCACGAACTGCCGCGAACTCGGCGCCGGGCGCAGGTACACGCCGTTTTCAAAGCGCAGCAGGCCTTGCTCGACGAAGGCCTCCAGCCACTGGTCGATGACCGCGTCCAGCTCATCCAGCTCCCAGCGAATGAACAGCTCCGATTGCAGGTACGGGTACAGCGCCCGGGTGTACTGCAGGATCAGCTCGCGGCTCATTCGCGAGCTGCTCTGGAAGAAGCTCGCCAGCAAGGCCGGCAGGGCGAAAATATGCAGCACGTTGTTGCGGTAATAGGTCATCAGGACGGCGTTCTGCTCGTCCAGGTAAAGAATCTTGCCCAGTGCATCGCTCTGTTCGGCCAGCAGGTCCATGCCCTTGACGTGGCTGATCAGTGCCAGGCCATCGCCTTCAGGCAGCGTGGTGTGCGGCGAGTAGGGCACCTTGCGCAACAGCGCCAGGTACAGGTCCAGCACGCGGGTCAGGGCGCGTTCGTCCAGGGCCAGGCGGCTGGTGGAAAGCAGCGCCAGGGCCACCAGATTGACCGGGTTGATCGCCGCTGCCTCGTTCAGGTGCCGGGCGACTTTCTCGCCCAGGCGCGAGGTGGTTTCGTTGAGCCAGGCCGGGCGGAACTGCGGGCCGTGCTCCTGCTCGCGCCAGCCGGGTTGCTGCTGGTCGAGGAAGGCGCCGAGGCGGATCGGCTCGCCGAAGTTGACCGCCACCTGGCCGAAGCGCTGCTTGAGCGCGCCGATGACCTTGAAGATGTCGAAGATCGATTCTTTCTTCTTGCTCGCCCCGCGCAGTTCGCCCAGGTAGGTGCGGCCTTCGAGCACCCGTTCATAACCGATGTACACCGGCACGAAGACGATCGGGGTGCGCGATGAGCGCAGGTAGCTGCGCAAGGTAATGGCGAGCATGCCGGTTTTTGGCTGCAGCATGCGCCCGGTGCGCGAGCGGCCGCCTTCGACGAAGTACTCGACCGGGAAGCCCTTGGTGAACAGGGTGTGCAGGTACTCGTTGAACACCGCGGTGTACAGCGGGTTGCCCTTGAAGGTACGGCGCATGAAGAACGCCCCGCCACGGCGCAGCAGGCCGCCGATCACCGGCATGTTGAGGTTGATCCCGGCGGCGATGTGCGGCGGGGTCAGGCCGTTGCGAAACAGCAGGTAGGACAGCAGCAGGTAGTCGATATGGCTGCGGTGGCACGGCACGTAGATGACTTCGTGGCCCGGGGCGATGCCCTGCACCTGCTCGATGTGGTTGACCTTGATGCCGTCGTAGATCTTGTTCCAAAACCAGCTCAGCACCACTTCGAGGAAGCGGATGGCGGTATAGGTGTAATCCGAGGCGATCTCGTTGCCGTAGCGCAGGGCCTGGGCCTCGGCTTTTGCCAGCGGGATCTTTTCGCGCTCGGCCTCATCGGCGATGGCCTGGCGCACCAGCGGGTCGTGCACCAGGCCCTTGACCAGGTTACGGCGGTGGGAAATGTCCGGGCCGATGACGGCGGACTTGAGGTTGCGAAAGTGCACGCGCAGCAGGCGCTGGGCCATGCGCACGGTGCGCTCGTGACCTTTGTTGTGCTGCACCAGTTCGCGCAGGTGAATCGGTGCCGAGAACTGTACGCGGGTCTTGCGCCCGAGGATCAGTACGGTGAGCAACCGGCGCAGGCGCCCGGTAACCGCCCAACTGTCGGCGAACAGCAGCTTCCAGGGGCTGGATTCACTGGCCGGCGACTGGCCCCAGAACACGCTGACCGGAATGATCTGCGCGTCTTCCTCGGCATGCTGGCTGATGGCGTTGACCAGCCGCGCCAGGGTTGGCGGGGCGCCGCGCTTGTCCTGGCGGCCGAGCCAGTCGGGCTCCGGGGTCAAGTAGAAGAATGCTGCGGGCTCTTGCAGGGTGCCAACGGCGGTGGGCAACACCGGGCGTGGCAGCCCGGCTTTGGTGCATTCGCGGTCGAGCACGGCAAGGTCGGTGAGCGACGGCGACTGCAGGGCGTAGAACACCGGCCGGCTGCGATCCAGGTTCAGGGTGAAGGACGACTGGTTGATGGTCTCGGAGCGAACCCACAGGTACAACAGGCGACGCAGGGCGCCGAAGATCAGGCGGCGCAGGGGGGAACGGGTCATACGGTGTGTGCTCTGGATGAGATTTTCGAGTGATTGCTCAGTCGGTTAGTGTGCCGTATCTGCGCAAGTTCAGCAAAAAGCGCCCCGGTCATGAAAATTAATTTAAGTGTGTCATATACTCGGTCCGCCGCTTGCAAGAGATTTGTGCAAGCTGCGTCGGCAGGGGGCCGTGACCTCTCTGCATGCCAGGCGATTCCAAAATAAAAATCCGGAGTAGTTCAGATGTCGTCTCGTGAGACTGGAAGTGTAAAGTGGTTCAATGACGCCAAAGGTTACGGCTTCATTCAGCGTGAAGGTGGCGCGGACGTGTTTGTTCACTACCGTGCCATCCGCGGGGAGGGTCATCGCACCCTGCTTGAGGGGCAGCAGGTCGAATACAATCTGACTCAGGGCCAGAAAGGCCTGCAGGCAGAAGACGTAGTCGGGCTGTAAGCGCCGGGCCACAAGCCTCGAGCCTGGGCCCACAAGCGAAAAGGCCCGCCGCCGGACAACCGGGGCGGGCCTTTTCGAAGAAGCAATTTCAGTTGGTACGCCAGGTGATTTCCTCTTCACCGTCGGCACTGATGCGGATCCAGCGATCGGCATCCTCTTCACCTTCTTCCTCGACCCAGGTGCCCGGCGCGCAGCGCACTTCGACGCTCAGCGCGGCAAAGGCGGCGCGCGCGCAGGCGATGTCGTCGTCCCACGGCGTCTGGTCGCTTTCCAGGTAAAGACTGTTCCATTTGCCCACAGCCTTCGGTAACCAGGTAACTGGAATGTTACCGGCCTTGCACTTGTAGGTCTGGCCTTTCTGCTGCCAGTCGCTGCACGGGCCGAGTGCCTCGGTGAGCCAGGCGGCGATCTGCTTGTGGTCGACGTCGGCGTCTTTCAGGTAAATCTCGATATCGGGTTGGCGCATAGGGGCTCCGGGTGCGCTCAGTCTTGGCGCACAAAGTAATCGTAACGCATCGATACCGTGACCTCGAAAGGCTCGGCCTGGTCGATGACGCGCGCGCGTTTATCGGCGCTGGCGCGCCAACCATGCGGGGTCATGGCCAGCAGGTCGGCGCGGGCCTTGCTATCGGCAAGGCTGAGGCGGAATTTCAGGGTTTCGCTATGGGCGTGCTGCATGCCCGCTGGCACCAGTGCCAGGTGTTTGTCGTCGGCGTAGTCGCGCACTTCATCGTAGAGCTTGTGGCGCAACTCGATCAGGTGCTCGTTGGTCGGGCCGACGCGCATCAGGCCGCCGCCGGGGCTCAGCAGGCGCAGGGCTTCCTGCCAGTCCAGCGGGCTGAAGACACTGGCCAGGAACTGGCAACTGGCATCGGCCAGCGGCACCCGGGCCATGCTCGCCACCAGCCAGGTCAGCGCCGGGTTGCGCTTGCAGGCACGCTTGACCGCTTCGCGGGAGATGTCCAGGGCATAACCGTCGGCCTCGGGCAGCGCTGCGGCGATCTGCGCGGTGTAGTAACCCTCGCCACAGCCGATATCCAGCCAGCGTGCCGGTGCGCGTTCAGCGGCAAGCTCGGCCAGGCGCCGGGCTACCGGGGCGTAATGCCCGGCGTTGAGAAAGTCGCGGCGGGCCTCGACCATGGCCTGGTTGTCGCCCGGGTCACGGCTGTTCTTGTGCTGCACCGGCAACAGGTTCAGGTAACCCTGTCGGGCACGGTCGAAACGGTGGCCGGCCGGGCAGGCCACGCCATTGTCGAGGGTGCTCAGCGCGGCGCTGCAGATTGGGCAGGTGAGCATCAGGCAAGCAACCGGGTCAGGGTCTGGTAGTAGATTTCGGTCAGCACGTCGAGGTCGCTGGCCAGGATCCGCTCGTTGACCTGGTGAATGGTGGCGTTGACCGGGCCCAGCTCGACCACCTGGGTGCCGAGGGTGGCGATGAAGCGCCCGTCGGAGGTGCCGCCGCTGGTCGACGCCTTGGTTTCACGGCCGGTGACCGCCTTGATGCTCGCCGATACGGCGTCGAGCAGGTCGCCCGGCTCGGTGAGGAACGGCAGGCCCGACAAGGCCCAGTCCACGTGCCAATCCAGCTGGTGCTTGTCGAGGATGGCGGCAACTCGCTGCTGCAGGCCTTCGACCGTCGATTCGGTAGAGAAGCGGAAGTTGAACAGTGCGGTCAGCTCGCCCGGCACCACGTTGGTGGCGCCGGTGCCGGAGTTGAGGTTGGAGATCTGGAAGCTGGTCGGCGGGAAGAACGCGTTGCCTTCGTCCCAGTGCTCGGCAGCCAGTTCCGCCAGGGCCGGAGTGGCCAGGTGGATCGGGTTCTTCGCCAGGTGCGGGTAGGCCACATGGCCCTGTACGCCGCGCACGGTGAGCTTGGCGCCGAGTGAGCCGCGACGGCCGTTCTTGACCACGTCACCGACCAGGCTGGTGCTCGATGGCTCGCCGACGATGCACCAGTCCAGGCGCTCGTTGCGTGCTGCCAGGCGCTCGACCACGGCCTTGGTGCCGTGGTGGGCCGGGCCTTCTTCATCGCTGGTGATCAGGAAGGCGACCTTGCCGCGATGGTTGGGATAGTCGGCGACGAAGCGCTCGGTGGCCACCACCATGGCCGCCAGGCTGCCCTTCATGTCGGCAGCGCCACGCCCGCAGAGCATGCCATCGGCATCGATCAGGGCGTCGAACGGATCGTTCTGCCAGGCTTGCACCGGGCCGGTCGGGACTACGTCGGTGTGGCCGGCGAAGCACAGCACGGGACCGTCCTGGGTGCCATGGGTGGCCCAGAAGTTGTCGACGTCTTCGATCCGCATCGGTTCGAGCATGAAACCGGCATCGCCCAGGCGCTGCATCATCTGTTTCTGGCAATCGAAGTCCAGCGGGGTTACCGACGGACGGCGAATCAGGTCGCAGGCCAGTTCAAGGGTAGGCGAGAGGTCGGCTGGGGCCGTCATGGGGAGCTCCGGGGCAAGGCAGGGCACGAATTCGAGGGGGGTTATCTTATAGCAAAAGCAGGGGTTGAGGACCTTGGATCTGCGCTGTTTGTCAGCGCCTCATCGCTGGCAAGCCAGCTCCCACAGGTTGGGTGTTTACCCGTCCTGTGGGAGCCGGCCTTGCCGGCGAAAGGGCGGCAAGGCCGCCCCGGGGTCAGGAGGCCTGGGCCGGCTGTGCGGCATCCACCGGCTTGGGCAGCGACGACAGCATGGCCATGATCAGTGCCGCCAGGTACGGCAGCGACTGCACCAGCAGCATGGCCACCCAGAAACGCATGTCGTTGCTCGGCAGGCCCTGAACCAGGTAGATCCCGGCCGCCGCACCCCACAACAGCAACATGATGAACAGCTCTTCACGGGCTTCGGAAAGCGCCACCAGCAAACCATGGCTGTCGGCGTTCTTCGGCGTGCGGAAGAACGGGATGCTGCTGGTGAAGAAACCGTACAGCACCGCCTTGGCAATGGTGTGCGACAGGGCAAGGCCGGCCAGGGCCGCGGCGAAAGCGTCCTTGAGGTTCACGCCTACCGCACGGCGGTAGAGGAACACGATCTTGCCGACCTTGAAGACGAACAGCGCCAGTGGCGGAATGGCGAAGATCAGCAGCGGTGGGTCGACCCGTTGCGGCACGATGATCATCGCCGCCGACCACAGCAGGGCGCCGACGGTGAAGAAGATATTCATGCCATCGGCAATCCACGGCAGCCAGCCGGCGAGGAAGTGATAGCGCTGGCCACGGGTCAGTTCCGAGTCCTTGCCGCGTAGCAGGCTTGCGGCATGGCGCTTGATGATCTGGATGGCGCCGTAGGCCCAGCGGAAGCGCTGCTTCTTGAAGTCGATGAAGGTGTCAGGCATCAGGCCCTTGCCATAGCTCTCGTGGGAATAGGCCGCCGAGTAGCCTTTCTCGAACACCCGCAGGCCGAGCTCTGCATCCTCGCAGATGCACCAGTCGGCCCAGCCCAGCTCTTCGAGCACCGAGCGCCGGGTCATGGTCATGGTGCCGTGCTGGATGATCGCGTCACGGTCGTTGCGGGTGACCATGCCGATATGGAAGAAGCCCTTGTATTCGCTGTAGCACAGCTTCTTGAAGGTGCTTTCGTTCTGGTCGCGGTAGTCCTGGGGCGATTGCACCACGGCGATCTTCGGATCGGCGAAGTGCGGCACCATGTGCTTGAGCCAGTTGCGGTCGACGCAGTAGTCCGAGTCGATCACTGCGATCACTTCGGCATCCTTGGCGGTATGCGGGATCAGATAATTCAGCGCACCGCCCTTGAAACCGGCCAGGGGCGCGACGTGGAAGAACTTGAAGCGCTCGCCGAGCATCTCGCAGTGAGCCTTGATCGGCTCCCAGACCGCCGGGTCCTTGGTGTTGTTGTCGATGATCAGGACTTCGTAGTCCGGATAATCCAGCGCCGCCAGGGCGTTGAGGGTCTGTTTGACCATCTCCGGCGGCTCGTTGTAGCACGGCACATGCACCGAGACCTTGGGACGGTAGGCCGCGTCGGCCTGCACCGGCAAGAATTCCCGGCGGCGTTTGTGAATCCACACCGCTTCGGCCAGCTCATGGGCCTCGGTGAGCAGCACGATAAACACGCCGAGGGCGCCGAGGGCGAGCAGGAAGCCCACGGTCAGGCTGAACCAGGTGCTGTATTGCTGGCTGTAGTCGTAGCCGATCCACACCAGTACCGAACCGCAAAGGAAGGCGATAAAGGTCAGGAAGGTCCGGCCGCGCTGGCGCAGGGCCGAGCCGTCGATCAGCAGCAGGGTCAGCGAGAGCATCGCCAGTACCACCGAACCGACCGCCAGCACGCGCCATTGCGGAATGGCTACAACCGGGCCTTCAAAGTTGAATTTTTGCTGGCGTGCGGCATTGAATACGCCCCAGTAAGCGCCCACCGAGCCTTCGTCGCTGGCTTTCCACGGCTGGTCGTAGGCTTCGATGACAAAGTAGTTGTAGCCCTGGCGGTTGAGCTTGTTGACCAGGGTGCGCAGGTAGATGGCCTGGTCGGCCTGGGTCGCTTCGGCACCGCCACGCATGCGGCCGTTGCTTGGCCAGCCGACTTCAGACAGCAGCAGCGGTTTGCGTGGGAATTGTTGCTTGAGGTCGCGGGCACGGTCGAGGACGAACTGGCCGGCATCCTTCATCGGAATGAATTCCCAGTATGGCAGGATGTGCGCAGCCACCAGGTCGGCATGCTTGGCCAGCTCCGGATGTTCTTTCCAGATGTGCCATTGCTCACTGGTGGTCACCGGTACCTTTACCGCCGCGCGCACCCGGTCCATGTACTGGATCAGCGCCTCCGGGGTGATCTCCTTGCGGAACAGCGCTTCGTTGCCGACCATGACCCGCACGACACTGCGCGAGCTGTTGGCCAGTTCGATGGCTTTCTCGATTTCCCGCTCGTTGCGCTCAAGGTCCGGGCTGATCCACACCCCCAGGGTCACGCGCAGGCCGAACTCTTCGGCCAGGCGCGGAATCTCCGCCTGTGTGCCTTCCACCGTATAGATACGGATGCTGTCGGTCAGCTTGCTGAGCTGTTCGAGGTCCTGGCGCAGTTCGTCCTCGCTCGGGTACTGGCCCTTTTGCGGGCTCTCGCCCTGGCGGAACGGCGAATAGGAGAAACCGGAAATCTGCTCCGGCCAGTTGGGGGCGGAAACCGGGCGGTTGATCAGCGCCCAGAACCCGGTGAATAGCGCGGCGATGGCCATGACTATCACCAGGTTGATACCAAATTTACGCGATGACATAGATAGTTCGGGTTCCGAAAGGTGGAACGGGCGGGCGCCGGAGGGCGCGAATCCTGCGTGCGTCCTGTCCTGGCAATGTGAGAACAGGTCGGTGGCAGAAGATTGGATTGGCTTCAGGAGCTGAAGTTCTTAGCCCGTACTTTTGTCGTCCAAGTCTTTGGATTGCATGGGACATTAAAGCAGGATTACAACTACCTTTACCAATGCACGACTCAGGCGGCGGGTACAGCAGGGTGCCATCGCGTCGTAAGAGGCCTATAATACGCGCCGGTTTTTTCGGGGTTGGGCCATGAGTACAGAAGATCCACGCTTTGCCGGTGTCGCCCGGTTGTACGGTGACAACGGCCTGCAGCGCCTGCGCGAGGCCCACGTAGCCATCGTCGGTATCGGCGGGGTCGGCTCCTGGGCGGCCGAAGCCATGGCCCGTAGCGGCGTGGGCGAAATCTCCCTGTTCGACCTCGATGATGTCTGCGTCAGCAATACCAACCGTCAGTTGCATGCCCAGGAGGGCAATATCGGCCGCGCCAAGGCCGAGGTCATGGCCGAGCGCCTGCGGGCCATCAACCCGGCGTGCAAGGTGCATGCGGTGGTGGATTTCGTCACCAAGGAAACCCTGCCCGAGTACATCGGTGAGCACATCGACTGTGTGATCGACTGCATCGACAGCGTCATGGCCAAGGCCGCGCTGATTGGCTGGTGCAAGCGCCACAAGGTCACCATCATCAGCACCGGTGGTGCTGGAGGGCAGATCGATCCGACCCAGATCCGCGTCGCCGACCTGAACAAGACCTTCAACGACCCGCTGGCTTCGCGGGTGCGTTCGACCCTGCGTCGCGATTATGGTTTTTCCCGCACGGTGACCCGCAACTACAGCGTGCCCTGTGTGTTCTCCACCGAACAGTTGCGCTACCCCAAAGGCGACGGCAGCGTCTGCCTGCAGAAGAGCTTTGTCGGCGAGGGGGTTAAGCTGGACTGCTCCGGCGGCTTCGGCGCGGTGATGATGGTCACTGCAACCTTCGGCATGGTCGCCGCCAGCAAGGCGGTGGAAAAGCTTGTGGGCGGCGCCCGCCGCCCGTCCGAGCGCAAGGCTCAGGCGCCCGCGGCGAGCTGAGACATGCGTTGCAGCACGGCGTTCAGGCCGTTGCTGCGCGAAGGCGAGAGCTGGCGGCCCAGGCCCAGCTGATTGAACCAGGCAGGCAGATCCAGTTGTGCCAGTTCGGCGCTGGACAGCCCTTCGATCCGTACCAGCAGCAGCGCCAGCAAGCCGCGGATGATCCGCGCATCGCTGGCACCCTTGAAGCGCCACTGGCCGTCCTGCTGCTCGGCCACCAGCCAGACCTGGCTTTCGCAGCCATGAACACGATTGGATTCGGACTTTTCCTCTTCGCTCAAGGGCGCCAGACGCTCGCCCCATTGCATCAGCAACCGTGCGCGCTGTTCCCAGCCGGCCGCCTGTTCGAAGACATTCAGGGCTTCCTGTGCGGCCATCGGCAGGCTCATCGCAGCAACTCCAGGGCTTGATCCAGAGCTTCGAAGAAACGCTGCAAGTCGTCGGAGTCGTTGTACAAGCCCAGGGACACGCGGATCGCACCGTCCAGGCCGAGGCTTTTGAGCAATGGCATGGCGCAGTGATGGCCGGCGCGCACGGCGATGCCTTGTTCGGTGAGCATATGGGCCAGATCAGCGTTGTGCACACCGTCGACTACGAAGCTGGCCAGGGCCAGTTGCGGCTGGCCAAGCAGGCGGATGCCTTCGCGGTCGTTGAGGCCGCGCAGCAGATGCCGGTGCAGGCCGGCTTCATGCTCGGCGACCGCATGGGCATCGAGCCCCGCCAGGTAATCGAGACTGGCTCCGAGGCCGATCACGCTGGCAATCGGCGGGGTACCGGCTTCGAAGCCCAGCGGCGCCGGGCGAAAGCTGGCGCTGTGGTAGTCGGCGATCTGCACCATCTCGCCGCCGAATTGCCAATGACGCAGGCGCGCCAGGGCCTCGCTGCGGCCGTAGAGCACGCCGACGCCGTCAGGGCCATACAGCTTGTGGCTGGAGAATACGTAGAAGTCACAGCCCAGCTGGCGTACGTCATGACGGCCGTGGACCACGCCCTGGGCGCCATCGACCACGGTCAGCGCGCCCTGGGCCTGGGCATGGGCCAGCAGGGGCTCCAGCGGCTGCCAGGCACCAAGTACGTTGGACAACTGGCTGACCGCCAGCACCCGGGTGCGCGGGCCAATCAGTTGCAGGGCGATGTTGAGGTCGATCAGGCCGCGGCTGTCCAGTGGCAGCACCACCAGCTTGAGTCCGCGGCGCTGTGCCAACTGTTGCCAGGGCAGCAGGTTGGCGTGGTGCTCCAGGGCGCTAATGGCAATTTCGTCACCGGCCTCGAACAGCGGCTCAAGCCCATAGGCGAGCAGGTTCAGGGCCGAGGTGGCGCCATGGGTGAAGACGATTTGCTGGCTGTCGACGGCGTTCAGCCAGCCGGCGACCTTTTCCCGGCTGCGTTCGAAGGCTTGGGTCGCCAGGGCGCCGGGCAAGTGTTGGGCACGGTGCACATTGGCAGCACCATGGCCGTAGTAGTGGCTCAGGGCATCGAGCAGGATTTGCGGTTTTTGCGTGGTAGCGGCGCTGTCCAGGTAGGTCTGGTGCTGGCGTTGCAGGGCGTCGATGGCTGGAAAGTCAGCGCGCCAGGGGGAGGGCTGGAACATGATGATCGGACCTGAAAATCGGGCCTGGCGTTAGGCCAGACCCGATGGTACCACTTAGTTGTGGGCGTGCAGCGCTTCGTTCAGCTCGATGGCCGACTTGTGGGTCTTGCACTCCACGGCACCGTTCAGCGAGTTGCGGCGGAACAGCAGGTCGGTCTGGCCGGCCAGGTCGCGGGCTTTGACGACCTTGACCAACTGGTTGTTCTCGTCCAGCAGGTTCACCTTGGTGCCGGCAGTGATGTACAGGCCGGCTTCAACGGTGTTGCGGTCGCCCAGCGGGATGCCGATACCGGCGTTGGCGCCGATCAGGCAGCCTTCGCCAACCTTGATGACGATGTTGCCGCCGCCGGACAGGGTGCCCATGGTCGAGCAGCCGCCGCCCAGGTCCGAACCCTTGCCGACGAAGACGCCCGCGGAAACGCGGCCTTCGATCATGCCCGGGCCTTCGGTGCCGGCGTTAAAGTTGACGAAGCCTTCGTGCATGATGGTGGTGCCTTCGCCGATGTAGGCGCCCAGGCGTACACGGGCGCTGTCGGCAATACGCACGCCGGCAGGGACTACGTAATCGGTCATTTTCGGGAACTTGTCCACCGAGAACACTTCCAGCAGCTCGCCCTTCAGGCGCGCTTCCAGTTGCTGCTCGGCAAGCTCCGCCAGGTCGACGGCGCCCTGGCTGGTCCAGGCCACGTTCGGTAGCAGCGGGAAGATACCGGCCAGGTTCAGGCCGTGTGGCTTGACCAGGCGGTGCGAAAGCAGGTGCAGCTTCAGGTAGGCTTCCGGGGTGGACGTCAGCGCGGCGTCTTCGGCCAGCAGGGTGACTACCAGCGGCTTGTTGCTTTCGGCCAGGCGGGTCAGCAGTGCGGCCTGGGCAGCATCGACACTCTTGAGGGCTTCGGCCAGCTGGGCAGCCTGGCTGGTGCTGAAGGCGATCGCCTGGTTGCCGCCTTCATAGCCCAGGACCGGGGCGATGGCAGCGACCAGTTCGGCAGCCGGGTTGATCAGCGGTTGTGCGTAGAAGACTTCCAGCCAGGCGCCTTGACGGTTCTGGGTGCCGACACCGAAGGCCAGGCTGAACAGGGAAGTGGACATGCAGTTACCTCTTGCGAAATTGAATGAAAGCTCGGCGCCGGGTTACTGAAGGGCGGCCGCGTACAGATCAGGCTTGAAGCCGACCAGGGTCCGCTTACCGAGGTCGAGCACAGGGCGCTTGATCATCGACGGTTGGGCCAGCATCAGTTCGATGGCCTTGAGCTGGTCGAGATCGGCCTTCTGGGCGTCGTCTAGTTTGCGGAAGGTGGTGCCAGCACGGTTGAGTACTGTTTGCCAGCCATGTTCATTGCACCAGCGCTCAAGGCTCGCACGGTCAATGCCCTGGGTCTTGTAGTCGTGGAAATCGTAGCCCAGGCCCTGGTTTTCGAGCCAGGTGCGGGCTTTCTTCATGGTGTCGCAGGCCTTGATTCCATAAAGGTGCAATGGCGTGTCGCGTTTGGTCATGTCTTGCCCCCCTGGGAAAAAATGGTGAAGGATTATGCCATGGTCGGCGGCTTTGGGTTGGCGTTGCCACGGCTCTTTGTAGCATTGTGTTACAGGTTCTGGACGGTTCTGCGACTTTTGTGCAGCGGTGCGCCGGCAGCCTAAGCGGCTAATATGTCGTTTCAATGGCAATGCCGTGCCCAGCCCCGCATAAGTTATTGAATGCGTTTGAATTGAACAGGACTCGCTGAATGCAATCAGCCTACACCGTTCTCATCCTGCTGATGCTGGTGAGTGTTTCCAAACTGGTCGGGCGGATGATCCCGCTGCCCCTGCCGCTGGTACAGATTGCCGCTGGCGCCTTGCTGGCGTGGCCGACCCTGGGCCTGCACGTGGCCCTGGACCCGGAATTGTTTCTGTTCTTGTTCCTGCCACCGCTGCTGTTTTCCGATGGCTGGCGGATGCCCAAGCGCGACCTCTGGCGGCTACGCGGGCCGATCCTGACCCTGGCGGTCGGCCTGGTCCTGTTTACCGTAGTAGGTGCCGGCTATTTCATTCACTGGATCCTGCCCAGCATTCCTCTGCCGGTGGCCTTTGCCCTGGCGGCGGTACTGTCGCCCACCGACGCCGTGGCGGTCTCGGCAATCACCCAGGACCGCCTGCCGACGCCCCTGATGCACATGCTCCAGGGCGAGGCGCTGATGAACGACGCCTCGGGCCTGGTGACCTTCAAGTTCGCCCTGGCGGCGGCAATCACCGGCGTGTTCTCCCTGGCCGAGGCCAGCCTGACCTTCGTGCTGGTCGCCGTCGGTGGCCTGGCCATCGGTGTGGCCCTGAGCTGGCTGGTCGGCCGCCTGCGCGCCTGGATGATCGCCCGCGGCTGGGATGACCCGGCCACCCATGTCGTGTTCATGTTGCTGCTGCCGTTTGCCGCTTATGTGCTGGCCGAGCGCCTGGGTGCCTCCGGCATTCTCTCGGCGGTAGCGGCGGGGATGATGCAGAGCTGGCTCGACCTGCTGCCCCGGCAGACCAGCACGCGCCTGCTCAACCGCAGCGTCTGGTCGCTGCTGGAGTTCGCTTTCAACGGTCTGATCTTTCTGTTGTTGGGCTTGCAGTTGCCCGACATCATCAAGGCGGTGACCAGTCACGAAGCCTCGCTGTGGCCGACCTTGCTATGGCGCTGCCTGGATGTAGTGGCGATCTTTGCGGTACTGCTGGCCCTGCGCTTTATCTGGGTGCAGAGCATCTGGCGCCTGATTGGCGTGATCCGCCGCTGGCGCGGTAAAGAAGACCTGGTGCTGGTGCCCAACGCCCGTTCCTGCTGGTTGTTGACCGTCGGCGGCGTGCGCGGGGCAGTGACCCTGGCCGGTGTCATGTCGGTGCCGCTGTTGATCAGCGCCGGCAAGGACTTCCCGGAGCGTGATTTGCTGATTTTCATCGCTGCCGGGGTGATTCTGCTGTCGCTGGTCGCCGCCTGCATCGCCTTGCCGCTGCTGTTGCGCGGTGTCACCAAAAGCCCGGATGACGCCCTGCGCCAGGAAGCCCAGGAGGCCTGGCGACGCACGGCCGAGGCGGCGATTCACGCGCTTGAGGCAGAAGATCTGGCCGAGGCCGGTACCCCGCTGGATGCCTCCCAGGCAGCCCTGGCGGCTGAACTCAAGGCGCGGTTGATGGCTGAATACCGGCATCAGCTCGATACCTTCAACGACAGCGCCGAAGCCCAGGCCCTGGCCGCGCAAATGGACCAACTCGAACGGCGCTTGCGCCTGCGCGCGCTGCGGGCCCAGCGTCTGGAGCTGTACAACCTGCATCGCCAGCATCAGATCGGTGATGACGTGGTGCGTCAGGTGCTGGGGGAGCTGGACATGAGTGAGGCGAATCTGGGGCCGGTGAAGTAAAGCATCGCGGGGCAAGCCCGCTCCTACCATCATCTGTGGGAGCGGGCTTGCCCCGCGATGGGGCCGTTTACTTCTGCAAGAACGCGCGAATCCGCTCGGCTGCTTCTACACACTCGGCCAATGGCGCTACCAATGCCATGCGCACCCGCCCGGCACCCGGGTTGACGCCATCCACTTCGCGCGACAGGTACGAACCCGGCACCACGGTCACGTGTTGGGCTTCGAACAGGTCACGGGTGAACGCGGCGTCATCGCCTGGCACCTTGGCCCACAGGTAGAAGCCGCCGTCCGGACGCTGAACGTCCAGTACCGGGGCGAGGATCGCCAGTACTGCATCGAACTTTTCGCGGTACAGGTCGCGGTTGGCCAGCACGTGTTCTTCATCGTTCCAGGCGGCAATGCTCGCCAGCTGGGTTTGTACCGGCATGGCGCAGCCGTGGTAGGTGCGGTAGAGCAGGAACGGCTTGATGATCTCGGCGTCGCCGGCCACGAAGCCTGAGCGCAGGCCCGGCAGGTTGGAGCGCTTGGACAGGCTGTGGAACACCACGCAACGCTTGAAGTCGCTGCGGCCCAGTTCCACGCAGGCGCTGAGCAGGCCCGGCGGCGGGCTTTGCTCGTCGAAGTACAGCTCGCTGTAGCACTCGTCGGCGGCGATCACGAAATCGTACTGGTCGGCCAGGGCAATCAGCTTTTTCAGGGTCTCCATCGGCACCAGGGCGCCGGTGGGGTTGCCTGGGGAGCAGAGGAAAAGTATCTGGCAGCGCTGCCAGGTCTCGGCCGACACCGCGTCGAAATCCGGGTTGAAGCCGTTGCTGTCCAGGCACGGCAGGTAGTGCGGGGTGGCGCCGGCCAGCAGGGCTGCGCCTTCGTAGATCTGGTAGAACGGGTTGGGGCTGATCACCAGGCCGTCGTCGCTGCGATTGACCACGGCCTGGGTGAAGGCGAACAGCGCTTCACGGGTGCCGTTGACCGGCAGCACGTGTTTGTCGGCATCCAGCCAGCCGGCCGGCACGCCAAAGCGTTGTTCGCACCAGCGGGTAATGGCCTGGCGCAGGGCCGGCAGGCCGACAGTGGTCGGGTACACGGCCATCTGCTTGAGGCTGTCGGCCAGGGCTTGGGCGACGAAGGCCGGCGACTCATGCTTCGGTTCACCGATCGACAGGGCAATGGCGCGTTTGTCCGCTGCTGGCTGAACGCTGCCGAGCAGCGCACGGAGTTTCTCGAACGGGTAGGGCTGAAGCTGGTTCAAAGCATTGTTCATCGGCGCAAGGTCTCGTCAAACGGTCAAATGGTCAGGCGGGTCAAAGGCACCCCGGTCGCCTGGTCGACGCGCAGTTGCTCGACGATCGCATCCTGCAGGCGGCTGCACAGTTGCGGGTCGGACAGGGGCTGGTTGTCGGCGTCGGTAATGAAGAACACGTCTTCGACCCGTTCGCCGAGGGTGGCAATCTTGGCATTTTGCAGCGACAGGTCGAACTCCAGGAAGATTTTGCCGATCCGCGCCAGCAGGCCGGGGCGGTCGGGGGCGCTGAGTTCGAGGATGGTCACCGGGCGCTGGGCATCGTTATGGATGGTCACCTGCGGGGCAAAGGTGAAGTGCTTGAGCTGGCGCGGTACCCGGCGCTGAATGATGGTCGGATAGTCGTCGGGGTTGCGCAGGGCGTCGGTCAAGCCGTCGCGAATCTGCTTGACCCGCACGGGATTGTCGCCGATAGAGCCGCCATCGTTGTCGAGCACGATATAGGTGTCGAGGGTGAACTGGCTGCTCGAGGTGATGATCCGCGCGTCATGGATGTTCAGGTTGAGCTGGTCCATGGCCGCCACGGTCACGGCGAAGAAGTCGTGCTGGTCGGGGGCATAGATGAAGATCTGCGTGCCGCCCTCGAACTCGCGCTGGGTGGTTTCCTTGATCAGTACCAGTGGTCCGCCATCGGCCGGCTGCTGAAGGATGGCATCGCTGTGCCAGGCGACGTCGGCGGCGGTATGGCGCAGAAAGTAGTCATCGCCCAGCTGCGACCACAGTTGCTCGACGTCGTCCGGGTCGGTGCCCTCGCGAATGAGGATGTCCAGGGCCGCGCCCTGGGTCTGGCGAATCTGTTCTTCGCGGTCCAGCGGGTTTTCCAGGCCGCGGCGCAGGGCGCGCTTGGTCTCGGTGTAGAGCTGGCGCAGCAGGCTGGCGCGCCAGGAGTTCCACAGGCTCGGGTTGGTGGCGTTGATATCCGCCACGGTCAGCACGTAGAGGTAGTCCAGGCGGGTCTCATCGCCGACCAGTTGGGCGAAGTCGTGGATCACTTGCGGGTCGGAGAGGTCCTTGCGCTGGGCAGTGGTCGACATCACCAGGTGATGTTGCACCAGCCAGACAATCAGGCGGCTATCCCAGCTCGGCAACTGATGGCGTGCACAGAAGGCCTGGGCATCCACTGCGCCCAGCTCCGAATGGTCGCCCTGGCGGCCCTTGCCGATGTCGTGGTAGAGCCCGGCCAGGTAGATCAGCTCCGGCTTGGGCAGGCGGCCCATGAGCTTGCTGGCCAGCGGGAATTTCTCCGAAACCGGGGTGTACTGCAGTTTGCGCAGGTGCTTGATCAGGTTCAGGGTGTGCGCATCGACTGTATAGATGTGGAACAGGTCGTGCTGCATCTGCCCGATGATCAGGCCGAACTCCGGCAAGTAGCGGCCGAGAATGCCGTAGCGGTTCATTCGTCGCAAGTTGCGGTGGATACCGATCTCGCACTTGAACAGCTCGATGAACAGGCTGGTGTTGCGGATATCGTTACGAAAATCGTCGTCGATCAGGTGCCGGTGTTCACGCAGCAGGCGAATGGTGTCGGCGCGCACGCCCTTGATTTCCGGGTGCTGGGCCATCAGCACGAAGATTTCCAGCATGGCGAACGGCGTGCGCTTGAAAACGTTGGTGCGCACTGCCTCGATATAGCCGTCGTGGAGCTGGAAGCGCGCATTCAGCGGCTGGGCGCTGCCGCTGTCGTCGTCCAGGATGACTTCTTCGAAGTGTTGGATGATCAGGTCGCTGAGCTCGGCGATGCTCATCACCACCCGGTAGTACTGCTGCATGAACTGTTCGATGGCGCGCTTGGGGTTCTCGTCGCCAAAACCGAGCAGGGCGGCGATGCTGCGCTGGTGATCGAACAGCAGGCGGTCTTCGGCGCGCCCGGCCAGCATGTGCAGGGCGTAGCGCACCTTCCAGAGAAACTCCTGGGACGAGGCCAGCAGGTTGTTCTCGCTTTCCAGCAAGAAGCCTTCGCCGGCCAGGGCATGCAGGTTGAGGGTGCCGTATTGGCGGCGGGCGATCCACAGTACCGTCTGGATGTCGCGCAGCCCGCCCGGTGAGCCCTTGACGTTGGGCTCCAGGTTGTACTCGGTGTCGTTGTACTTGTGGTGCCGGGCCTTTTGCTCGGCACGCTTGGCCAGGAAGAATTCCTTGCTCGGCCACATGTGCGCGGTGCTGGTCACCTCGAGCATGCGCTGGCGCAGGTGCTCGGGGCCGGCGATGGTGCGGCTTTCCATTAGGTTGGTGACAACCGTCAGGTCGGCGCGGGCCTGTTCGGCGCATTCATCGACTGAGCGCACGCTCTGGCCCACTTCCAGGCCAATGTCCCAGAGCAGGGTCAAAAAGCGTTCGATCGAGTCACGAAAGACTTCATGGTCGGCGCTGTCGAGCAGGATCAACAGGTCGATGTCGGAGTAGGGGTGCAGCTCGCCGCGCCCGTAACCGCCGGTGGCGATCAGGGCAATATCGGCGTCTTCGCTCCAGGTGAACTGATTCCAGGCCTGTTGCAGGATGTTGTCGACGAACCAGGCGCGGTCCTCGATCAGCCGGCGGATCTCGCGACCGCTGCGAAAACGGTTGTCGAGCACCTCGCCGGCCTGGCGGATGGCTTTCTTGAAGGCAGCGATGGGGCTTGCCTTGAGGGCCAGTTCCGCCTGGAACTGGCCGCGATCGAACAGCTCGGGATCCACCTGGGGCATCGAGAGGCTTTCCTGTAAGAGTCAGGCCGATGTGCGCGGAATAGTGTCGTCTTTACGCAGGGTGAAGATTTCGTAACCGGTCGCGGTCACCACCAGGGTGTGCTCCCACTGGGCCGAGAGCTTGCGGTCCTTGGTGATGGCGGTCCAGCCGTCGCCCAGCACCTTGGTGTCGGCCTTGCCCTGGTTGATCATCGGCTCGATGGTGAAGGTCATGCCTTCCTTGAGCTCCATGCCGGTGCCGGCGCGGCCGTAGTGCAGGATCTGCGGCTCTTCGTGGAACACCTTGCCGATGCCGTGGCCGCAGAACTCGCGCACCACCGAGAAGCCGTTCTTTTCCGCGTGCTTCTGGATCACTTCACCGATGTCGCCCAGGCGGCAGCCCGGCTTGACCAGTTCGATGGCCTTGTACATGCATTCCTGGGTGACCTGGGACAGGCGCTCGGCCCACACCGGCACGCTGCCGACGTGGAACATGCGGCTGGTGTCGCCGTGGTAGCCGTCCTTGATCACCGTGACGTCGATGTTCAGGGTGTCGCCATCCTTGAGCGGTTTGTCACCGGGGATGCCGTGACAGACCACGTGGTTGACCGAGGTGCAGATCGACTTGGGGAAACCCTTGTAGTTGAGTGGCGCCGGGATCGCTTTCTGGACGTTGACGATGTAGTCGTGGCACAGGCGGTCGAGCGCTTCGGTGGTGACACCGGGCTTGACGTGCTCTTCGATCATCTCCAGGACTTCGGCGGCCAGGCGGCCGGCGACGCGCATCTTTTCGATGTCTTCGGCGGTTTTGATGGTAACGGTCATTACAGGCTCTCTACGGCGCAGCAAGGCGCGAATAATCTGGGGAAAGGCCGGATTCTAACAGAGCCATGCCCGATTCAGGCGGCTATGGCGCTGATACAGCCTTTATATAAGGGCCATTCTGGCGCTAATGGGCGGTGTGTGCAAAAGCCTGTGACGTTCTATGGTAATTCGGGTTTCGCTTGGCGGGCTTCTGTGGTATAAAATGCGCCGCTTTCCGGGGATAGCTCCGGAAGCACTAAACCCACACACGTGTCGACACGATGACCTGGGTGCCTTCGATCTTAGGGTCGCGGGTTGGTCATTGGGATACGTGGAGGCCCAACCCGACTTATCAAGGAACTATCATGTCCCAAGTCAACATGCGCGATATGCTGAAGGCCGGTGTGCACTTCGGTCACCAAACCCGTTACTGGAATCCGAAAATGGGTAAGTACATTTTCGGCGCGCGTAACAAGATTCACATCATCAACCTTGAAAAAACCCTGCCAATGTTCAACGAGGCACTGACCTTCGTAGAGCGCCTGGCCCAGGGCAAAAACAAGATTCTGTTCGTCGGCACCAAGCGTTCCGCTGGCAAGATCGTTGCTGAAGAAGCAGCACGTTGCGGTTCGCCGTACGTCGATCACCGCTGGTTGGGCGGCATGCTGACCAACTACAAGACCATCCGTGCTTCGATCAAGCGTCTGCGCGACCTGGAAGTCCAGTCCGAAGACGGCACTTTCGCCAAGCTGACCAAGAAAGAAGCCCTGATGCGTTCGCGCGATCTGGAAAAACTGGATCGCAGCCTGGGTGGTATCAAGGACATGGGCGGCCTGCCTGATGCCCTGTTCGTGATCGACGTTGACCACGAGCGCATCGCTATCACCGAAGCCAACAAGCTGGGCATCCCGGTCATCGGCGTTGTCGATACCAACTCCAGCCCAGAAGGCGTTGACTACATCATCCCAGGTAACGATGACGCCATCCGCGCTATCCAGCTGTACATGGGTTCGATGGCTGACGCCGTTATCCGTGGCCGCAACAACGTTGCTGGCGGTACCGAAGTGTACGCCGAAGAAGCAGCAGCACCGGCTGCCGAAGCCTGAGTAGCTGACGCTTAGCGTCTACTCGGCACGCGAAAAGGGGGCTTTGCCCCCTTTTTGCCACCTTGAAATCCTCTTGTCAGCATCGCCGTTGCAATCTTGTTACTGCATGAGTGCTGGTAAGTGGATTTACAGAATTGAACGCCCGTCAAGTATCGGGTGGAATGGTTGAAAACCTATCCAAGAGGAATTTGAAATGGCAGCAATTACTGCAGCGCTGGTCAAAGAACTGCGTGAGCGTACCGGCGAAGGCATGATGGATTGCAAAAAGGCCCTGGAAAAGGCCGGCGGCGACATCGAGAAAGCCATTGACGACATGCGCGCTTCGGGCGCCATCAAGGCCGCTAAAAAGGCCGGCAACGTTGCCGCTGAAGGCGCTATCGCCATCAAGGCCGACGACAAGTCCGCCGTTCTGCTGGAAGTCAACTCGCAGACCGACTTCCTGGCCCTGCAAGACGACTTCAAAACCTTCGTGGCCGAAAGCGTTGAGCAAGCCTTCGCCGAGAAGCTGACTGACGCGGCTCCGCTGATCGCTTCCCGCGAATCGGCTCGTGAAGCCCTGGTTGCCAAGGTTGGCGAGAACGTCAACATCCGTCGCCTGGTGCGCGTTGAAGGTGACGTTGTCGGCACCTACCTGCACGGCAACAAGATCGGTGTTGCTGTTGTCCTGAAGGGCGGCGACGTCCAGCTGGCCAAAGAAATCGCCATGCACGTGGCTGCAAGCAACCCTGAGTTCCTGCTGCCATCGGAAGTTTCGGCTGAAGCGATCGAGCGCGAGAAGAACGTCTTCCTGACCCTGAACGAAGAGAAGATCAAGGGCAAGCCTGAGAACATCGTCGAGAACATGGTCAAAGGCCGTATCTCGAAGTTCCTGGCCGAAGCCAGCCTGGTCGAGCAAGCGTTCGTCATGAACCCGGAAATCAAGGTCGGCGAGCTGGCCAAGAAAGCTGGCGCTGAAATCGTTTCCTTCACCTACTTCAAAGTAGGCGAAGGCATCGAGAAGCCGGTCGACAACTTCGCTGAAGAAGTTGCCGCTCAGCTGGCTGCTGCCAAGCAATAAGACAGATTCACCTCTGTCGCCCCGAAGAGGCTGCCCGCTCACGCGCGCAGCCTCTTTGTCAAAGCGGGAGCGGTTTACGAGACCGCCTTTCGCTGGCGCAGTAGCTGCGCCACGCTAGAGTTACGCGCAGGCTGAAAACAGCCCGCCAGATTTTTTTACAAACGCCGCAGGAGAGATTCGCAATGGCTCAGCAGGGCAGTGGTTATCAAGCTCGCTATAAACGCATTCTACTCAAGCTTAGCGGCGAGGCCCTGATGGGCTCGGAAGAGTTCGGGATCGACCCCAAGGTCCTGGATCGCATGGCGCTGGAAGTCGGCCAACTGGTCGGTATTGGTGTTCAGGTAGGCTTGGTGATCGGTGGTGGCAACCTGTTCCGTGGCGCGGCGCTCAGTGCAGCCGGCATGGACCGCGTCACTGGCGACCACATGGGCATGCTGGCGACCGTAATGAATGCCCTGGCCATGCGCGATGCGCTGGAGCGGGCGAACATTACCGCGATCGTCATGTCGGCCATCTCCATGGTAGGCGTGACCGATCACTATGATCGCCGCAAAGCCATGCGCCACCTGAACTCGAAAGAAGTGGTCATCTTCGCTGCCGGTACCGGCAACCCGTTCTTCACCACTGACTCCGCCGCTTGCCTGCGCGCCATCGAAATCGATGCCGACGTGGTATTGAAGGCAACCAAGGTCGATGGTGTATACACTGCAGATCCATTCAAAGACCCGCATGCCGAGAAGTTCGATCATCTGACCTACGATGAAGTGCTGGATCGCAAGCTGGGCGTGATGGACCTGACGGCAATCTGCCTGTGCCGCGACCACAAGATGCCGCTGCGCGTCTTCAACATGAACAAGCCCGGCGCCCTGCTGAACATCGTGCATGGCGGCGCTGAAGGAACTCTGATCGAGGAAGTTCAAAAATGATCAACGAAATCAAGAAAGACGCTCAAGAGCGCATGCAAAAGTCGCTGGAGTCCTTGGCGCACGCTTTCAGCCGAATCCGTACTGGCCAGGCGCATCCTAGCGTTCTGGAAGGTGTGATGGTTCCTTACTACGGTGCCGATACGCCGATCAAGCAAGTGGCTAACATCACCGTGAAAGATGCCCGTACCCTGCAGGTCGTGGCGTTCGAGCGCAATATGCTGGGCGCTGTCGACAAGGCTATCGGCAGTGCGGGTCTGAACCTCAACCCGACCAACCTGGGCGAGTTGTTGCTGATCACCATGCCGGCGCTGACCGAAGAGACCCGCAAGGGTTTCACCAAGCAGGCTCGTGACGCCGCTGAAGATGGCCGTATTGCCGTGCGCAATATCCGTCGCGATGCACTGAGCCAGCTCAAGGATCTGGTCAAGGAAAAGGAAATCAGCGAAGACGACGAACGCCGTGCCGCCGACGAAATCCAGAAGCTGACTGACAAATTCGTGGCTGAGATCGAAGTTGCCGTCAAGCAGAAAGAAAAGGACCTGATGGCCGTTTAAGGGTCGGGACTTTTTTCAATGGAAAAGACCAAGCAAGGTGTGTCCCCATCGGTGCCGCGCCATGTCGCGATCATCATGGATGGGAATAATCGCTGGGCGAAGAAGCGCCTGTTGCCCGGTGTTGCCGGGCATAAGGCCGGTGTGGATGCGGTGCGCGCGGTCATCGAGGTATGCGCCGAGGCCAAGGTCGAGGTGCTGACCCTGTTCGCCTTTTCCAGTGAAAACTGGCAGCGCCCGGCTGAAGAGGTCGGGGCGTTGATGGAGCTGTTCTTCTCGGCCTTGCGCCGGGAAGCCAAGCGACTCAACGACAACAACATCAGCCTGCGCATCATCGGTGACCGCTCGCGCTTTCACCCTGAGCTGCAGGCCGCCATGCGTGAAGCCGAAGCGCTGACCGCTGGCAGCAACCGCTTCATCCTGCAGATCGCCGCCAACTATGGCGGTCAGTGGGATATCGCCCAGGCCGCCCAGCGCCTGGCGCGGGAAGTCCAGGCCGGTCACCTGCGTCCGGACGATATCACCCCCGAGCTGCTGCAGACCTGCCTGGCCACAGGCGACCTGCCGCTGCCCGATCTGTGTATCCGTACCGGTGGTGAGCGCCGCATCAGCAATTTCCTGTTGTGGCAGCTGGCCTACGCCGAGTTGTACTTTTCCGACCTGTTCTGGCCGGACTTCAAACACGAGGCCATGCGCACCGCGCTGGCCGATTTCGCTTCGCGCCAGCGCCGCTTCGGGAAAACCAGCGAGCAGGTCGAAGCTGGAGCCCGTGCTTAATGCTTAAACAACGCATCATTACTGCGCTGATCCTGCTGCCGATCGCCTTGTGTGGCTTCTTCCTGCTGAACGGTGGCGATTTTGCCCTGTTCATCGGTGTGGTGGTGACCCTGGGCGCCTGGGAATGGGCACGCCTGGCCGGCCTGGTCGCGCAATCCCTGCGGGTAGCCTATGCGGCGGTCGTCGCCGGGCTGCTGATGCTGCTCTACCTGATGCCCGACCTGGCACCGTGGGTGCTGGGTGCGTCGGTATTGTGGTGGGGGCTGGCCACCTGGCTGGTGCTCACCTATCCGCGCAGCAGCGAGCTGTGGGCCAGTGCTGCCTGCCGCCTGCTGATCGGGCTGCTGATCCTGCTGCCGGCCTGGCAAGGCCTGGTGCTGCTCAAGCAGTGGCCGCTGGGCAACTGGCTGATCATGGCGGTCATGGTGCTGGTCTGGGGTGCGGACATCGGTGCGTATTTCTCCGGCCGCGCCTTCGGCAAGCGCAAACTGGCCCCGCAGGTGAGCCCGGGCAAGAGCTGGGAAGGCGTCTATGGCGGCCTGGTCCTGAGTTTGGTCATCACCGCTGCGGTGGGTATCTACCGTGACTGGAGCGCAGGCGAGCTGATGCTTGGCTTGTTCGGCGCTGCAGTGGTGGTGCTGGTGTCGGTGGTTGGCGACCTGACCGAAAGCATGTTCAAGCGCCGCTCGGGGATCAAGGACAGCAGTAATCTGCTGCCCGGCCACGGTGGCGTGCTGGACCGTATCGACAGCCTCACCGCGGCTATTCCGGTGTTTGCCGTGCTGCTCTGGGCAGCCAATTGGGGCGCGATGTGAGCGGCGTGCAACGTATTACCGTGCTGGGTGCGACTGGCTCCATCGGCCTGAGCACCCTCGATGTGATTGCCCGCCATCCGGATCGTTACCAGGTGTTCGCCCTGAGCGGTTATTCGCGCCTGCAAGAGCTGCTGGCCCTGTGCGTGCGCCATACCCCGGTGTTTGCCGTGGTGCCGACAGCCGAATCTGCGCAGCAACTGCGTGAAGGCCTGGCGGAAGCCGGCTTGGCCACTGAAGTGCTGGTCGGCGAAGAGGGCTTGTGCCAGGTGGCCGCAGCTGCCGAGGTGGATGCCGTGATGGCCGCGATCGTCGGCGCTGCGGGCCTGTGCCCGACCCTGGCGGCAGTCGAGGCGGGCAAGAAGGTGTTGCTGGCCAACAAGGAAGCGCTGGTGATGTCCGGCGCCTTGTTCATGCAGGCGGTACGTCGCAGTGGTGCGGTGCTGCTGCCGATCGACAGCGAGCACAATGCGATCTTCCAGTGCCTGCCGGGTGATTACTCCCGCGGCCTGGCTCAGGTTGGCGTGCGCCGTATCCTGTTGACCGCCTCTGGCGGGCCGTTTCGCGAAACGCCGATGGCCGAGCTTGTGGATGTCAGTCCCGAGCAAGCCTGCGCCCACCCGAACTGGTCCATGGGCCGCAAGATCTCGGTCGACTCGGCGAGCATGATGAACAAGGGCCTGGAGCTGATCGAGGCCTGCTGGCTGTTCGATGCCCGGCCGAGCCAGGTTGAGGTGGTGGTGCACCCGCAAAGTGTGATCCACTCGCTGGTCGATTATGTCGACGGTTCGGTGCTGGCCCAGTTGGGCAATCCGGACATGCGCACGCCGATCGCCAATGCTCTGGCTTGGCCGGAGCGTATCGATTCAGGCGTGGCGCCACTGGACCTGTTCGCGATTGCCCGGCTGGACTTCAAGGCGCCGGACGAGCAGCGTTTCCCTTGCCTGCGCCTGGCCCGTGAGGCGGCCGAGGCGGGTAACAGCGCGCCGGCCATGCTCAACGCGGCCAACGAAGTGGCGGTGGAGGCATTTCTCCAGCGGCGCATCCGCTTCCCCGAGATCGCGAGTATGATCGAACAAGTGCTCGATCAGGAGCCGGTGGTTGCCGTCGAGTCGCTTGATGCGGTGTTTGCCGCTGATCAGCGTGCGCGGCAACTGGCCGGACAATGGTTGGCTCATCACGGTCGCTGAGGCCTGGCGCATCAGTGCGTCAGGCCCGGTGCCGCTGAACGTCATTCGGAGAAAGACATGAGTGCGCTCTACATGATTATCGGCACCCTGGTGGCATTGGGTGTGCTGGTCACCTTTCACGAATTCGGTCACTTCTGGGTGGCCCGGCGTTGCGGCGTCAAGGTTTTGCGTTTCTCCGTCGGTTTCGGCATGCCGCTGCTGCGCTGGCATGACCGCCATGGCACGGAGTTCGTGGTGGCGGCCATTCCGCTGGGCGGCTACGTGAAGATGCTCGACGAGCGCGAAGGCGAGGTGCCGCGCGATCAGGTCGAGCAATCGTTCAACCGCAAGTCCGTGCGCCAGCGCATCGCGATTGTTGCCGCGGGCCCGGTGGCCAACTTTCTCCTGGCGTTTTTCTTCTTCTGGGTCCTGGCCATGGTCGGCACCCAGCAGGAGCGTCCGGTCATCGGTGCGGTCGAGGCGGGGAGTATCGCCGAAGTGGCCGGGCTCACAGCTGGCCAGGAAATTGTTTCCATTGATGGCAAGCCAACCAGTGGCTGGGCGGCAGTCAACCTGCAACTGATCCGCCGTCTGGGTGAAAGCGGCCAGTTGCACATCAGTGTGCGCGAGGAGGGCGCGTCCGTTGACAGCCCGCACGTGCTGACCCTCAATAACTGGCTCAAGGGCGCCGACGATCCGGACCCGATTCGCTCGCTGGGCTTGCGCCCGTGGCGCCCGGTATTGCCGCCGGTGCTGGCTGAACTCGACCCGAAGGGGCCGGCAAATGCTGCCGGGTTGAAAACCGGTGACCGTTTGCTGGCGCTCGATGGTCAGGCGCTGAACAACTGGCAGCAAGTGGTCGATACCGTACGTGGCCGGGCTGGCAGCAAGATCGTCCTGCGCATCGAGCGTGACGGGGCGCCGCTGGAGCTGCCGGTGACGTTGGCCAGCCGCGGTGAAGGCAAATCGGCCACGGGTTATCTCGGTGCCGGGGTCAAAGCGGTGAAGTGGCCAGATGCCATGCTTCGCGAAGTCAGTTACGGGCCGCTCGAGGCCGTAGGGGAGGGGCTTTCGCGGACCTGGAACATGAGTGTCCTGACCCTGGAATCGCTGAAGAAAATGCTGTTCGGCGAGCTCTCGGTAAAAAACTTGAGCGGACCGATAACCATTGCTAAAGTGGCGGGCGCTTCGGCCCAGTCCGGTGTTGGGGATTTCCTGAATTTCCTCGCCTACCTGAGCATTAGCCTGGGGGTTCTTAATTTGCTGCCCATTCCTGTACTGGATGGGGGGCATTTGCTGTTCTACCTGATCGAGTGGGCGCGTGGTCGTCCGCTTTCGGATCGGGTGCAAGGTTGGGGGATCCAGATCGGTATCAGTTTGGTAGTCGGGGTGATGTTGCTTGCCCTGATCAACGATTTGGGTCGACTGTAAAGCTTCGCTCAATTGCGAACCTGCCGCGTCCCGCGGTGGGTCGTTTATTGCCAGTTGGAATAAGAAAGGACTTCATGAAACGTCTGCTGCTAACTGCGGTTCTCGCCGTACTGATGATCGCTGAAGTTCACGCCGAGTCCTTCACCATCTCCGATATTCGTGTCAATGGTCTGCAGCGGGTTTCCGGGGGCAGCGTTTTTGGTGCCTTGCCATTGAACGTCGGCGATGAGGCCGATGACCGGCGCCTGGTGGAATCGACCCGGTCCCTGTTCAAGACCGGTTTCTTCCAGGACATCCAACTGAGCCGGGACGGCAACGTCCTGATCATTACCGTGGTCGAACGTCCTTCGGTTTCGAGCATCGAGATCGAAGGCAACAAGGCGATCAGCACCGAAGACCTGATGAAAGGTCTGAAGCAGTCCGGTCTGTCCGAAGGCGAGATCTTCCAGCGTGCCACCCTTGAAGGTGTGCGCAACGAACTGCAACGCCAGTACGTTGCCCAGGGCCGCTACTCGGCCGAGGTCGACACCGAGGTGGTGCCGCAACCGCGTAACCGCGTGGGCCTGAAGATCAAGATCAACGAAGGCACTGTCGCTGCGATCCAGCACATCAACGTGGTCGGCAACACCGTCTTCCCCGATGAAGACCTGATCGGCCTGTTCGAGCTCAAGACCACCAACTGGCTGTCGTTCTTCAAGAACGATGACAAGTACGCCCGCGAAAAACTCTCCGGTGACCTGGAGCGTCTGCGTTCCTACTACCTGGACCGCGGCTACATCAACATGGACATCGCTTCCACCCAGGTGTCGATCACCCCGGACAAGAAGCACGTCTACATCACCGTCAACGTCAACGAAGGCGAGAAGTACACGGTACGTGACGTCAAGCTCTCCGGTGACCTCAAGGTGCCGGAAGACCAGATCAAGTCGCTGCTGCTGGTCCAACCAGGCCAGGTGTTCTCGCGCAAGGTGATGACCACCACCTCCGAGCTGATCACCCGCCGTCTCGGTAACGAAGGCTATACCTTCGCCAACGTCAACGGTGTGCCACAGCCGCACGACGATGACCACACTGTCGATATCATGTTCGTGGTCGACCCGGGCAAGCGTGCCTACGTCAACCGCATCAACTTCCGCGGCAACACCAAGTCCGAAGACGAAGTGCTGCGTCGTGAAATGCGCCAGATGGAAGGCGGCTGGGCTTCGACCTACCTGATCGACCAGTCCAAGACCCGTCTGGAGCGCCTGGGCTTCTTCAAGGAAGTCAACGTCGAGACCCCGGCCGTACCGGGCACCGACGACCAGGTCGACGTCAACTACAGCGTTGAAGAACAAGCTTCCGGTTCGATCACCGCCAGCGTCGGTTTCGCCCAGAGCGCCGGCCTGATCCTCGGTGGTTCGATCAGCCAGACCAACTTCCTCGGTACCGGTAACAAGGTTTCCATCGGTCTGACCCGCAGTGAATACCAGAGCCGCTACAACTTCGGCTTCGTTGACCCCTACTGGACCGCCGATGGCGTCAGCCTGGGCTACAACGCTTTCTATCGCACCACCGACTACGATGACCTCGACGTCGACGTGGCCAGCTATGCGGTTGACAGCCTGGGTGCCGGTGTCAGTGTTGGCTACCCGATCAGCGAGACCTCGCGCCTGACCTTCGGCCTGACCGTACAGCAGGACGAGATCAAGACCGGCAAGTACACCGTTGACGAGATCTTTGACTTCGTCGACAAGGAAGGCGACAAGTACCTGAACTTCAAGGCCTCGGCCGGCTGGTCCGAGTCGACCCTGAACAAGGGCGTGCTGGCCACCCGTGGTCACTCGCAAAGCCTGGTGCTGGAAGCGACCACTCCGGGTAGTGACCTGTCGTTCTTCAAACTGGATTACCGTGGCCAGCTGTTCAAGCCGATCACCAACGACTACACCCTGCGCCTGCACACCGAGCTGGGCTATGGTGATGGCTTCGGTTCGACCTCCGGTCTGCCGTTCTACGAGAACTACTATGCCGGCGGTTTCAACTCGGTACGTGGCTTCAAGGACAGCAGCCTGGGCCCACGCAGTACCCCGAGCAAGGGCAACAAGCCCGGTACCATTGAAGACCCGGACCAGGATCCGCTGCCGTTCGGTGGTAACGTCCTCGTCCAGGGTGGTGTGGAGCTGCTGTTCCCGCTGCCGTTCGTCAAGGACCAACGCTCGCTGCGCACCTCGGTCTTCTGGGATGTGGGTAACGTTTTCGACACCAACTGCGGTTCCAAGCCGAACTGCGAGAAGGTCGGCCTGTCGGGTCTGGCCAGCTCCGTCGGCCTGGGCGTGACCTGGATTACCGCGCTCGGTCCGTTGAGCTTCAGCCTGGCAATGCCGGTGAAGAAGCCGGACGAAGCCGATACCCAGGTGTTCCAATTCTCTCTGGGTCAGACCTTCTAAGGTCTGCCCCTTGCTAACGACAACGGATTCTGTAGGAGTGCATCGTGCGTAAGTTGACTCAACTGGCAGTACTGGCTGCGACCCTGATCGCAACCCCGGCTTTCGCCGAAATGAAAGTTGCCGTGCTGAACTATCAAATGGCTCTGCTCGAGTCGGACGCGGCGAAGAAGTACGCAGTCGATGCCGAGAAGAAATTCGGCCCGCAGCTGACCAAGCTGAAGAACCTGGAAAGCAGCGCCAAGGGCATTGCCGACCGGATCCGTGCCGGTGGCGACAAGATGGCCCAGCCTGAGCGCGAGCGCCTGGAGCTTGAATACAAGCAGAAAGCCCGTGACTTCCAGTTCCAGTCCAAGGAGCTGAACGAGTCCAAGGCCGTGGCTGATCGCGAAATGCTGAAACAACTGAAGCCGAAGCTGGATGGCGCGGTTGAAGAAGTGATCAAGAAAGGCGGTTTCGACCTGGTTCTCGAGCGTGGCGCGGTCATTGATGTCAAACCTCAGTACGACATCACCCGCCAGGTTATCGAGCGCATGAATCAGTCCCGTTGATCATGACCGTGACCATGAAACTCGGTCAGCTGGCCGAGTTCCTCGGCGCCACCCTGAGTGGCCCCGAGGAGCTGGAAATCACTGGCCTGGCGACCCTTCAGGAAGCCGGGCCGGGGCAGTTGAGCTTTCTCGCCAACCCGCAGTACCGCAAGTACCTGGTTGAAACCCACGCGGCAGCGATCCTGCTCAAGCCGGCCGACGCCGAGGGTTTTGCCGGTAACGCCCTGATCGTTCCCGATCCGTACCTCGCCTACGCGCGCATCTCCCACCTGTTCGATCCAAAGCCCAGGGCTGTAGCGGGAATTCATCCCAGCGCCGTGGTTGCCGCCGATGCCCAGGTCGATGCCAGCGCCAGTGTGGGTGCCTGTGCAGTGATCGAGAGCGGTGCGCAGATCGGCCCGGGCGTGACCATCGGTGCCCAGTGTTTCGTCGGCGCGCGTTGCGTGATCGGCGAGGGCGGCTGGCTGGCCCCGCGGGTGACCCTGTACCACGACGTGCGTATCGGCAAGCGAGTGGTCATTCAGTCGGGCGCGGTGATCGGTGGCGAAGGCTTCGGCTTTGCCAACGAGAAAGGCGTCTGGCAGAAAATCGCCCAGATCGGTGGTGTGAGCATCGGTGACGATGTCGAGATCGGCGTCAACACCGCGGTCGACCGCGGCGCTCTGGCCGATACCCGCATCGGTGACGGGGTCAAGCTCGACAACCAGATCCAGATCGCCCACAACGTGCAGATCGGCGATCATACGGCGATGGCGGCGTGTGTCGGAATTTCCGGCAGCACCAAGATCGGCAAGCACTGCACCATTGCCGGCGGTGTCGGCATGGTTGGACACATCGATGTCTGCGACAACGTTTTCGTATCCGGGATGACCATGGTGACGCGCTCGATTACCGAGCCAGGCGCCTATTCTTCCGGTACGGCGATGCAGCCGCTGGCCGAGTGGCGCAAGAGCGCCGCACGAATTCGCCAGCTGGACGAGATGTCAAAACGCCTTCAACAGCTGGAAAAGCGTCTCGCCGCCGTGACCTCCGGCGATAAAGCTTCATCAGAAGGCTGATACCATTTCCTGATCAAGAGTGAACAGCCCTAGACTGACTCTTTGATTTGCTAAAGGAGCGCCGTGTGAAAACCGGCGCTCCCTATCTTTACTACAGGCTTCCCCCCGAAATGATGGACATCAACGAGATTCGCGAATACCTGCCTCACCGTTACCCGTTCCTGCTGGTGGACCGGGTGGTGGAACTGGACGTCGAGGCCCAGCGCATTCGTGCCTACAAGAATGTCAGCATCAACGAACCTTTCTTCAATGGTCACTTCCCGGCGCATCCGATCATGCCGGGCGTGCTGATCATCGAGGCCATGGCCCAGGCGGCCGGCATCCTCGGCTTCAAGATGCTCGACGTCAAACCTGCGGACGGTACCCTGTACTACTTCGTCGGTTCCGACAAGCTGCGCTTCCGCCAGCCGGTGCTGCCGGGTGACCAGCTGATCCTCGAAGCCAAGTTCATCAGCTGCAAGCGCCAGATCTGGAAGTTCGAGTGCCAGGCGTCGGTCGACGGCAAGCCGGTATGCTCGGCCGAGATCATCTGCGCGGAACGCAAACTATGAGTTTGATTGACCCTCGGGCAATCATCGATCCATCGGCGAAGCTCGCCGACGGAGTCGAGGTAGGCCCTTGGTCGATCATCGGTGCCGGAGTCGAGATCGGCGAGGGGACCGTCATCGGTCCACACGTGATTCTCAAAGGGCCGACCCGCATCGGTCGGCACAACCGCATCTACCAGTTTTCCTCGGTAGGCGAAGACACCCCTGACCTCAAGTACAAGGGTGAAGCCACACGCCTGGTGATTGGCGATCACAACGTGATCCGCGAAGGCGTGACCATCCACCGTGGCACCGTGCAGGACCGCTCGGAAACCACCCTGGGTGATCACAACCTGATCATGGCCTATGCCCATATCGGTCACGACAGCGTCATTGGCAACCATTGCATCCTGGTCAACAACACTGCATTGGCTGGCCATGTGCATGTCGACGATTGGGCGATCCTCTCCGGGTTCACCCTGGTGCATCAGTTCTGCCATATCGGCGCCCACAGCTTTTCCGGCATGGGCACGGCGATCGGCAAGGATGTACCGGCCTACGTCACCGTGTTCGGCAACCCGGCTGAAGCGCGCAGCATGAACTTCGAGGGCATGCGCCGTCGCGGGTTCAGCGAAGACGCCATTCACGCCCTGCGCCGGGCCTACAAGGTGGTCTATCGCCAGGGCCTGACCGTCGAGCAGGCGATTGCCGAGCTTGTCGAGCCGGCTACCCAGTTCCCTGAAGTCGACGTGTTCCTCAAGTCGATCCAGAACTCCACTCGCGGCATCACCCGCTGATATGGCCGAGCTTTGTGTAGCGCTGGTGGCCGGTGAGGCCAGCGGCGATATTCTCGGCGCCGGGCTGATGCGCGCGCTCAGGGCGCGTCATCCGCAAGTACGCTTCATTGGTGTGGGTGGGCCGTTGATGCAGGCTGAAGGCCTGAGCTCGTACTTCCCCATGGAGCGCCTGGCGGTGATGGGTCTGGTCGAGGTGCTAGGGCGCCTGCGCGAGCTGCTCAAGCGTCGCAAGGAACTGATCCAGACCCTGATCGCCGAGCGTCCGGACGTCTTTATCGGTATCGATGCCCCGGATTTCACGCTCAATATCGAACTGAACCTGCGCAAGGCCGGGATCAAGACCGTGCATTACGTCAGCCCTTCGGTCTGGGCCTGGCGGCAGAAGCGCGTGCTGAAGATTCGCGAAGGCTGCGACCTGATGCTCACGCTGTTTCCGTTCGAAGCCAAATTCTATGAAGAGAAGGGTGTGCCGGTACGCTTTGTCGGCCATCCGCTGGCCGACAGCATTCCGCTGGACGCTGACCGTGCCGCTGCGCGCGAACAGCTGGGCCTGGCTGAGGGGCCGCTGGTGGCGTTGATGCCGGGCAGCCGTGGCGGCGAAGTTGGCCGCCTGGGTGCGCTGTTCCTCGATACCGCCCAGCGCCTGTGCGAACTGGTGCCGGGGGTGCGTTTCGTTTCCCCGTGCGCCAATGCCGAACGCCGTGCCCAGCTTGAGCAGATGCTCCAGGGCCGCGACTTGCCGGTGACCCTGCTTGACGGTCGCTCGCACCAGGCCCTGGCCGCCTGCGATGCGGTGCTGATCGCTTCCGGTACTGCGACCCTTGAAGCCTTGCTGTTCAAGCGGCCAATGGTCGTGGCCTATCGTTTGGCCCCGCTGACCTACTGGATTTTGAAACGCCTGGTAAAAAGCCCGTACGTGTCGCTGCCCAACCTGCTGGCCCAGCGCATGCTGGTGCCCGAGTTGCTGCAGGAAGCGGCCAGCGCCGAAGCGCTGGCCCAGACCCTGGCGCCGCTGGTGCATGGCGGTGTGCAGCAGACCGAAGGCTTTGACCAGATTCACCGTACCTTGCGCCGCGATGCCTCGAACCAGGCAGCTGACGCGGTGCTGGCCCTGCTGGAAAACCGATAGATGCAAATGGGATTGGACTTCAACCTGGTCGAGGACCTGGTCGCCGGTGTCGACGAAGTGGGCCGTGGCCCGCTGTGCGGCGCGGTGGTGACCGCTGCGGTGATTCTCGACCCACAGCGGCCGATTCTGGGGCTCAACGACTCGAAAAAGCTCACCGAAGCCAAGCGTGAAAAGCTCTTTGACGAAATCTGTGAAAAAGCCCTGAGCTTCTGCATCGCCCGCGCCGAGGTCGAGGAAATCGACCAGCTCAATATCCTCCACGCCACCATGCTGGCCATGCAGCGTGCAGTCGAAGGTCTGAGCGTCACGCCGAAACTGGCGCTGATCGACGGTAATCGCTGCCCGCAGCTGTCGGTGCCGGCGGCACCGGTGGTCAAGGGCGATAGCCAGGTGCCGGCCATTGCGGCGGCGTCGATCCTGGCCAAGGTCACCCGTGACCGCGAGATGGCGGCGTTCGAGCTGATCTACCCCGGCTACGGCATCGGCGGGCACAAGGGCTACCCGACCCCGGTGCACCTCGAAGCCCTGGCGCGCCTGGGGCCGACGCCGATTCACCGGCGCTCGTTCGCACCCGTGCGTGCCGCTTTCGAAGCCCGCGATGCCATCAACGGCGGGTTTGCCGAGGTCTGACCGGACGCGACGGGCGTCAGTAGTCAGGATCGCCCCGCACTGGCTGTTGTTTTGATCAAGGCCCGGTACAATCCGGGCCTTGTTGTTTTGTGCTGCTATAGGATCATCATGTCGGCTTCTTTCGTTCATCTTCGCCTGCACACCGAATACTCGCTGGTCGATGGCCTGGTGCGGATCAAGCCGCTGGCCAAGGCATTGGCGGCGATGAACATGCCGGCGGTCGCGGTTACCGACCAGAGCAACATGTGCTCGCTGGTCAAGTTCTACAAGAACGCCATGGGCGCCGGTATCAAGCCGATCTGCGGTGCCGACCTGTGGCTGGCCAACAGCGACCCGGATGCACCGCTGTCGCGCATCTGCCTGTTGGCCATGGACGCCAAGGGCTACCGCAACCTTACCGAGTTGATTTCCCGCGGCTGGGTCGATGGCCAGCGCAATGGTCTGGTGATCATCGAGCGCCAGTGGATCGTTGAGGCCAGCGAGGGGCTGATTGCCCTGTCCGCGGCAAAGGAAGGCGACATCGGCATGGCGTTGCTCAATGGCAACCCGGATGAAGCCGAAGCGCTGCTGCGCGACTGGCTGCAGATGTTCCCGGAGCGCTTCTACGTCGAGGTGCAGCGCACCAACCGCGCCGGTGACGAAGAATACCTGCACGCCGCCGTGGCCCTGGCCGACAAGCTGGGCGCGCCGTTGGTGGCGACCAACGATGTACGCTTTATCAAGCAGTCCGACTACGACGCCCACGAAACCCGCGTGTGCATCGGTGAAGGCCGGGCCCTGGACGATCCGCGCCGTTCGCGTAACTACAGCGACCAGCAGTACCTGAAAAGCCCGGAGGAAATGGCCGAGCTGTTCAGCGACCTGCCCGAGGCGATTGCCAACACCGTCGAGATCGCCAAGCGCTGCAACATCCAGGTGCAGTTGGGCAAGCACTTCCTGCCAGACTTTCCGACGCCCAACGGCATGGGTATCGACGACTACCTGCGCCACGTTTCCCACGAAGGCCTGGAAGAACGTCTGGCGGTACTGTGGCCGAAAGAAACCACGCCGAATTACGAAGAGAAGCGCCAGGTCTACCTCGACCGCTTGAAGTTCGAGCTGGATATCATCATCCAGATGGGCTTCCCCGGTTACTTCCTGATCGTTATGGACTTCATCAAGTGGGCCAAGAACAACGGCGTGCCGGTCGGCCCGGGCCGGGGTTCGGGTGCCGGCTCGCTGGTCGCCTACGTGCTGAAGATTACCGACCTCGACCCACTGGCTTATGACCTGCTGTTCGAACGTTTCCTCAATCCGGAACGGGTATCGATGCCCGACTTCGACGTCGACTTCTGCATGGACGGTCGCGACCGGGTAATCGAATACGTGGCCGACGCCTACGGGCGCAACGCCGTGAGCCAGATCATCACCTTCGGCACCATGGCCGCCAAGGCGGTGGTGCGTGACGTGGCGCGGGTGCAGGGCAAGTCCTACGGCCTGGCTGACCGCCTGTCGAAGATGATCCCCTTCGAAGTCGGCATGACCCTGGAAAAAGCCTACGAGCAGGAAGAGATCCTGCGCGATTTCCTCAAGAGCGACGAAGACGCCAAGGAAATCTGGGACATGGCCCTCAAGCTCGAGGGCGTCTGCCGGGGTACCGGTAAGCACGCCGGTGGTGTGGTTATCGCGCCGACCAAGCTCACCGACTTCTCGCCGATCGCCTGTGATGAAGAGGGCGGCGGCCTGGTCACCCAGTTCGACAAGGATGACGTCGAGGCCGCCGGCCTGGTGAAGTTCGACTTCCTGGGCCTGCGGACCCTGACCATCATCAAGTGGGCGATGGAAACCATCAACCGCGAACAGGCCAAGAAAGGCCTGGATGACCTGAACATCGACTTCATCCCGCTGGATGACAAAAAGACCTACGACCTGCTGCAAAAAGCTGAAACCACGGCGGTGTTCCAGCTTGAATCGCGGGGCATGAAGGAGCTGATCAAGAAGCTCAAGCCCGACTGCCTCGAAGACCTGATCGCACTGGTGGCGTTGTTCCGTCCCGGCCCGCTGCAATCGGGCATGGTTGACGACTTCATCAACCGTAAACACGGTCGTGCCGAACTGGCTTACCCGCATTCGGACTACCAGTACGAAGGCCTCAAGCCCGTTCTGGCCCCGACCTACGGCATCATCCTGTACCAGGAACAGGTGATGCAGATCGCCCAGGTGATGGCCGGTTACACCCTCGGCGGTGCGGACATGCTGCGCCGGGCCATGGGTAAGAAAAAACCCGAGGAAATGGCCAAGCAGCGCGGCGGTTTCATCGAAGGTTGTGCCAGCAACAACATCGATCCGGACCTCGCCGGTAACATTTTTGACCTGGTAGAGAAATTCGCCGGTTACGGCTTCAACAAATCCCACTCCGCCGCCTATGGCCTGGTCTCCTACCAGACCGCCTGGCTCAAGACCCACCACCCGGCGCCGTTCATGGCCGCGGTGCTGTCGGCGGATATGCACAACACCGACAAGGTCGTGACCTTGATCGAGGAAGTGCGCAGCATGAAGCTGCGCCTCGATGCGCCGGATGTGAACACCTCCGACTTCAAGTTCACCGTCAATGACGACGGCCGCATCGTCTATGGCCTGGGCGCGATCAAGGGCGTGGGCGAGGGGCCAGTCGAGGCCATCGTCGAAGCCCGCGCGACGGGGCCGTTCAAGGACCTGTTCGACTTCTGCGAGCGGGTCGACCTCAAGCGCATCAACAAGCGCACCCTCGACGCGCTGATCCGCAGTGGCGCGCTGGACCGCCTGGGGCCGTACTTCCACGATGAACTCAAGGCCTACCAGGCCAACATCGACCGCAACCGCGCAGTGCTGCTGTCCGCGATGGAAGAGGCGATCAAGGCGGCCGAGCAGACCGCACGTACTGCCGACAGTGGTCACGCCGACCTGTTTGGCGGGCTGTTCGTCGAAGAGGATGCCGACGTCTACGCCAACCACCGCAAGGCCCGCGAGCTGACCCTCAAGGAGCGCCTGCGTGGTGAAAAAGACACCCTGGGCCTGTACCTGACCGGTCACCCGATCGACGAGTACGAAGGCGAGATCCGCCGCTTTGCCCGCCAGCGCATCATCGACCTGAAACCTGCACGCGACACCCAGACTGTCGCCGGGATGATCATTGCCCTGCGCGTCATGAAGAACAAGAAGGGCGACAAGATGGGTTTTGTCACCCTCGACGACCGCTCCGGGCGGATCGAGGCTTCGCTGTTTGCCGACGCCTTCATGGCCAACCAGGCGCTGCTGCAGACCGATGCTATGGTGGTGGTTGAAGGCGAGGTCAGCAACGATGATTTCTCCGGCGGCCTGCGCCTGCGGGTCAAGCGGGTGATGAGCATGGAAGATGCCCGCACCAACCTGGCCGAAAGCCTGCGCCTGAAGGTGCACACCGATGCCCTCAAGGGCGACCGCCTGAACTGGCTGGGTGAGCTGTTCAAGCGTCATCGCGGCGCCTGCCCGATCACCATGGAATACACCGGCAGCGATGCCAAGGCCATGCTGCAGTTCGGCGAAAGCTGGCGTATCGACCCTGCCGATGGCCTGATTCAAGCCCTGCGTGACCAGTTCGGACGTGAGAACGTCTTTTTGCAATATCGATGAATTTTTAATCTCGACCTGAATGCGCCCGATCCCTTAAGGTAGGGCGCCAAACGGATCAACCGGCCGGCCGCCTGGCCGTAGACCCAAGACGGATGCCTATGAACCCGAATTTTCTGGATTTCGAACAGCCGATTGCTGACCTGCAAGCCAAGATCGAAGAGCTGCGCCTGGTTGGCAATGACAACTCGCTGAACATCGGCGATGAGATCGCCCGTCTGCAAGACAAGAGCAGCACCCTGACCGAAAGCATTTTCGGCAACCTGACCAGTTGGCAGATCGCCCGCCTGGCCCGTCACCCGCGCCGTCCGTACACCCTGGACTACATCGAGCACATCTTCACCGAGTTCGACGAGCTGCACGGTGACCGTCACTTCTCCGATGACGCCGCGATCGTGGGTGGTATCGCCCGCCTGGACGACAAGCCGGTGATGGTCATCGGCCACCAGAAAGGCCGCGAAGTGCGCGAGAAGGTTCGCCGCAACTTCGGCATGCCGCGCCCTGAAGGCTACCGCAAGGCGTGCCGCCTGATGGAAATGGCCGAGCGTTTCAAAATGCCGATCCTGACCTTCATCGACACCCCGGGTGCCTACCCAGGCATCGACGCCGAAGAGCGCAACCAGAGCGAAGCCATTGCCTGGAACCTGCGGGTCATGGCCCGCCTGAAAACCCCGATCATCGCCACCGTAATTGGTGAAGGTGGTTCCGGCGGTGCACTGGCCATCGGTGTCTGCGACCAGCTGAACATGCTGCAGTACTCGACCTACTCGGTGATCTCGCCGGAAGGTTGCGCCTCGATCCTGTGGAAGACCGCCGAAAAGGCCTCGGACGCTGCCGAAGCCATGGGTATCACTGCCGAGCGCCTGAAAGGCCTGGGTATCGTCGACAAGGTCATCGCCGAGCCTCTGGGCGGCGCGCACCGTGATCCGGCGAAGATGTCCGCCAGCGTTCGCGGCGAGCTGATCGAGCAACTGGACATGCTCAAGAAGTTCGACAACGACGCGCTGCTCAAGCGCCGTTATGACCGTCTGATGAGCTACGGGCTCTGATCTGACAATCGCGGGTCAAGCCCGCTCCCACAGGAATTGGATTCACTGCCTGACCTGTGGGAGCTGGCTTTGCCAGCGAACGAGTGCGCAGCACTCGTAAAAGAGGTCTACCCGATGCTCGATCTCTACTCAAGGCTGTCCCCCTGGTTCACCGCCCCCTCCTGGTGCATCGCCCTCTCCGGCGGCCTGGACTCCACCGTCCTCCTGCACTTGCTGGCAACCCTGTCCCGCCAGCAAACCTTGCCTCCACTGCGCGCCATTCACATCCACCACGGCTTGCAAGCTGCGGCTGATGCCTGGCCGGATCATTGCCAGCGCCTGTGCGACGATCTGGGCGTCGAACTGCAGGTCATCCGTGTGCAGGTCGCCCCCCGCGCCAGCATCGAACAGGGCGCCCGTGATGCGCGCTACGCCGCTTTCCGCACTGCCTTGTGTCCCGGCGAAATCCTCCTGACCGGCCAGCACCGCGAAGACCAGGCTGAAACCCTGCTGTTTCGCCTGTTGCGCGGTGCCGGGCTGCGTGGCCTGAGCGCGATGCCCGAGCGGCGGCCGCTAGGGCAGGGCATGTTGGTGCGGCCGTTGCTGGGCGTTTCGCGCAACGAGCTGCAGTGCTACGCCCAGGAACAGCACCTGACCTGGATCGAAGACCCGTCCAACCACGACACGCAGTTCTCCCGCAACTACCTGCGTCACCAGGTGTTCCCGGCGCTCTTGCAGCGCTGGCCGCAAGCGGCGCAAAACCTGGCACGCAGCGCCCAGCACCTGAGCGAAGCCCAGGGCCTGCTCGATGAGCTGGCGCTGGAGGATCTGGCCCAGGCTGCGACCCCGGCACCGTTCGACTGGCTAGGCCTGGACTCGCTGGACCTCGGGGTGCTGCGCCAGCTATCCCCGGCCCGTCAGCGCAACGCCCTGCAGTACTGGCTGGCCCCGCGCACACGCTTGCCCGATAGCCGTCACTGGGCCGGTTGGGACGCCCTGCGCGATGCAGCATCCGACGGACGGCCACTGTGGTGCCTGACCGACGGTGAGCTGCATCGCGCCAATGCACGTATCTGGTGGCTGGAGGGGGATTGGCTGAACCCTGCAGGCGGCCAGGCGGCGTGGCCGAATCCGGGCAAACCGCTGTCGTTGAGCCATAACGGCAGCGTCAGCCTCAGCGGCACGTTGCCGCAGGGGCCATTGCACATTGCCTACCGCCAGGGCGGCGAAACCCTGGCAATCAACGGCCGCGGCCAGCGTGATCTGAAGCGCCTGCTCAACGAGTCGCAGCTGCCGTCATTCGTCCGTTCGCGCCTGCCGTTGCTGTATTGTGGCGAGCAATTGCTGGCGGTGGCCAACCTGCCGGGGTTGAGCCAGGGTGACTGGCAATTGCATTGGCATGCGCCGACGAGCGAGCAAGGTTTGAGATGAAAGGCACATTCGGGTAGACTACGCTCCCTTCTTGATACAGCTTCTGTGGCTTCCCCGAAATCACAGCAGTTGCCGATTACCAAGCAGTTTTTTGCTGGGCGATTCTAAAAATGTTTAGCGAGCTCCTAACCGGGTATCCAACCCCCGGTGTGACCAGACGCGGCAGTTTTTTAAGATGCACTGTGATTGACGCAGGTGATCGGGGGCTTCGGCCTTCCTTCGCTTTCCCCGGCGGCACTGACCGCTTTAACGCAGACTTCTAGGGTTTTTCATGACGCGCTACATATTCGTCACGGGCGGTGTTGTTTCTTCATTGGGGAAAGGCATTGCCTCGGCTTCATTGGCGGCCATCCTGGAGGCGCGGGGGCTCAAGGTCACCATGCTCAAGCTGGACCCGTACATCAACGTCGACCCGGGCACCATGAGCCCGTTCCAGCACGGTGAAGTGTTCGTCACCCACGACGGCGCCGAGACCGACCTGGACCTGGGCCACTACGAGCGGTTCATCCGCACGACCATGACCCAGAACAACAACTTCACCACCGGCCGTATCTACGAGCACGTGCTGCGCAAGGAGCGCCGTGGTGATTACCTGGGCGCGACCATCCAGGTCATTCCGCACATCACCGACGAGATCAAGCGCCGCATCATCAAGGGTGCCGGCGATGCCGACGTGGCCCTGGTGGAAATCGGCGGTACCGTGGGTGACATCGAGTCGCAACCGTTCCTCGAGGCTATCCGTCAGCTGCGCGTCGAAGTGGGCTCCAAGCGCGCCATGCTGATGCACCTGACCCTGGTCCCGTACATCGCCACCGCTGGCGAGACCAAGACCAAGCCGACCCAGCACTCGGTCAAGGAGCTGCGCTCCATCGGCCTGCAGCCGGACGTGCTGATCTGCCGCTCCGACCATCCGGTGGATGTGTCTTCGCGCCGCAAGATCGCCCTGTTCACCAACGTCGAAGAGCGTGCGGTGATCTCCCTGGAAGACGTCGACACCATCTACAAGATCCCGGCCGTGCTGCACGCCCAGGGCCTGGATGACTTCGTCGTCGAGCGTTTCGGCCTGCAATGCAACGGTGCCGACCTGTCCGAGTGGGAAAAGGTCGTCGACGCCAAGCTCAACCCCGAGCACGAAGTCACCATCGCCATGGTCGGCAAGTACATGGAGCTGCTGGACGCCTACAAGTCGCTGATCGAAGCGATGAGCCATGCTGGCATCCAGAACCGTACCAAGGTCAACCTGCGCTACATCGACTCCGAAGACATCGAGAACCAGGGCACCAGCCTGCTCGAAGGCGCCGATGCCATTCTGGTTCCAGGCGGTTTCGGCCTGCGTGGCGTCGAAGGCAAGATCACGGCCGTGCAGTACGCTCGCGAGAACAAAGTCCCGTACCTGGGTATCTGCCTGGGCATGCAAGTGGCGGTCATCGAGTTCGCCCGTAACGTCATGGGCTGGAAAGATGCCAACTCCACCGAGTTCGATCGCAACAGCGGTCACCCGGTCGTCGGCCTGATCACCGAGTGGGAAGATGCCACCGGCGCGGTCGAAACCCGTACCGAAGCTTCGGACCTCGGCGGCACCATGCGTCTGGGCGCCCAGGAGTGCCAATTGGCAAGCGGCTCCAAGGTCCACGATTGCTACGCCAAGGACGTGATCGTCGAGCGTCATCGTCACCGTTACGAAGTGAACAACAAACTGCTGCCGCAGCTGGTTGAAGCCGGCCTGAAAGTCTCCGGTCGTTCCGGCGACGGTGCGCTGGTCGAAGTGGTCGAGTCCCAGGATCATCCATGGTTCGTCGCTTGCCAGTTCCACCCGGAGTTCACCTCGACCCCGCGTGACGGCCATCCGCTGTTCAGCGGTTTCGTCAAGGCGGCACTGGCTCAAAAGAACAAGGCCTGATACATGACCCAGAAGATCATTCGCGTCGGTAACATCGAGATCGCCAACGACAAGCCGTTCGTCCTGTTCGGCGGCATGAACGTGCTGGAATCCCGTGACCTGGCCATGAAGGTCTGCGAAGAGTACGTGCGGGTTACCGAGAAGCTCGGTATCCCCTACGTGTTCAAGGCCAGCTTCGACAAGGCCAACCGTTCGTCGATCAACTCCTACCGTGGCCCGGGCCTGGAAGAGGGGATGAAGATCTTCGAGGAGATCAAGAAGACCTTCAACGTGCCGGTCATCACCGACGTGCACGAGCCGGAGCAGGCTGCCGCGGTGGCCAAGGTCTGCGACATCATCCAGTTGCCGGCCTTTCTCTCGCGCCAGACCGACCTAGTCGTGGCCATGGCCAAGACCGGCGCGGTGATCAACATCAAGAAAGCCCAGTTCCTTGCACCCCAGGAAATGAAACACATCCTGACCAAGTGCGAAGAAGCCGGTAACGATCAGTTGATCCTCTGCGAGCGTGGTTCGAGCTTCGGCTACAACAACCTGGTGGTGGACATGCTCGGCTTCGGCGTCATGAAGCAGTTCGAGTACCCGGTGTTCTTCGACGTGACCCATTCCCTGCAGATGCCGGGTGGCCGCGCCGATTCCGCCGGTGGTCGCCGCGCCCAGGTCACCGACCTGGCCAAGGCGGGCCTGAGCCAGGGCCTGGCCGGCCTGTTCCTCGAGGCGCATCCGGATCCGGACAACGCCAAGTGTGACGGTCCATGCGCCCTGCGCCTGGACAAACTGGAGCCTTTCCTGGCCCAGCTCAAGCAACTTGATGACCTGGTGAAGAGTTTTCCGACGGTAGAAACCGCGTAATCCTCGATTCTCCGGTAAAGTACCCCCCGTTCAACCTCTGACCCTCGGGTCAGGGGTCTGCTTTCGCCGGGCCTGCCTGTTTCAAATTGCCCGGCGAGCGGCAAGATTTTTCTCAGCTGCGTTGTTTTCGTCAATTCTGGAGTGCTTACAACAATGGCAAAAATCGTCGACATCAAAGGTCGTGAAGTTCTCGATTCGCGTGGTAACCCCACCGTAGAAGCGGACGTACTGCTCGACAACGGCATCATCGGCAGCGCCTGCGCGCCGTCCGGTGCTTCCACTGGCTCGCGCGAAGCGCTGGAGCTGCGTGATGGCGACAAGAGCCGTTACATGGGCAAGGGCGTACTGAAGGCAGTTGCCAACATCAACGGCCCGATCCGCGACCTGCTGCTGGGCAAGGACCCGGTTGACCAGAAAGCCCTCGACCGCGCCATGATCGAGCTGGACGGTACCGAGAACAAAGCCAAGCTGGGCGCCAACGCCATCCTCGCCGTGTCCCTGGCTGCCGCCAAGGCCGCTGCCCAGGATCAGGACCTGCCGCTGTACGCGCACATTGCCAACCTCAACGGCACCCCGGGCCAGTACTCGATGCCGGTTCCGATGATGAACATCATCAACGGCGGCGAGCACGCCGACAACAACGTCGACATCCAGGAGTTCATGGTTCAGCCGGTTGGCGCCAAGACCTTCTCCGACGCGCTGCGCATGGGCACCGAGATTTTCCATCACCTCAAGGCTGTGCTGAAGGCCCGTGGCCTGAACACCGCTGTCGGTGACGAAGGTGGTTTCGCGCCTAACCTGGCGTCCAACGAAGACGCACTGTCGGCCATCGCCGAAGCCGTCGCCAACGCCGGTTACAAGCTGGGCACCGACGTGACCCTGGCCCTGGACTGCGCGGCCAGCGAATTCTACGAAGACGGCAAGTACAACCTGTCCGGTGAAGGCAAGTCCTTCGACGCCGCCGGTTTTGCCGACTACCTCAAAGGCCTGACCGAGCGTTTCCCGATCATCTCGATCGAAGACGGCCTGGACGAGTCCGACTGGGCTGGCTGGAAGATTCTGACCGACAAGATCGGTGACAAGGTGCAACTGGTCGGCGACGACCTGTTCGTGACCAACACCAAGATCCTGAAAGAAGGCATCGACAAGAGCATCGCCAACTCGATCCTGATCAAGTTCAACCAGATCGGCTCGCTGACCGAAACCCTGGAGGCCATCCAGATGGCCAAGGCTGCTGGTTACACCGCAGTGATCTCGCACCGTTCGGGCGAAACCGAAGACTCGACCATTGCCGACCTGGCCGTGGGTACTGCTGCCGGCCAGATCAAGACCGGTTCGCTGTGCCGTTCCGACCGCGTCTCCAAGTACAACCAGCTGCTGCGTATCGAAGAGCAACTGGGCAGCAAGGCTGTGTACCGTGGCCGTGCCGAGTTTCGCGGCTAAGCAAGAGATGGTAAAAAGACAGCAGCAAAGCGGCGCCGAACGGTCATACTGATCGTTCAGAGGCCCTTGCTGCAGGTGTCTGAACACAAAGCCTGGCTTCGGCCAGGCTTCGTGCCATCAGCGACCTGCAGATGTGGCGGTCTTTTCCACTGGATACCCTGATGCGCAGTCCTTATTGGTTGTTCCTCGTCTTGCTCCTGCTGCTCGGTGGCCTGCAGTATCGTCTGTGGGTGGGCAATGGCAGCCTGGCCCAGGTCACCGAACTCAAGCAACAGATCGCTGACCAGCACGCTGAAAACGAGCGTTTGCTGGAGCGTAACCGCGTGCTTGATGCCGAAGTGCTGGAGCTGAAGAAAGGTATGGAAACCGTCGAAGAACGGGCTCGCCACGAACTGGGTATGGTCAAGGAGGGTGAAACCCTCTACCAGCTTGCCCAATGAACCAGACCTTGCCGGCCTTCTGGGCCGTGATTCCCGCCGCGGGCGTCGGTGCCCGCATGGCTGCCGACCGTCCCAAGCAGTACCTGCAATTGGGCGGGCAGACCATTCTCGAGCATAGCCTCGACTGTTTTCTTGACCATCCCTGTGTCAAAGGGGTGGTAGTCAGCGTTGCCGCTGACGATCCTTTCTGGCCCGGTTTGCGTTGCGCCAGCGACCCACGCATCCAGCGCGCCGAAGGCGGCCAGGAGCGTGCCGATTCGGTGCTCAACGCCTTGTTGTTGCTGCACGCCCAGGGCGCGGCGGATTCCGACTGGGTGCTGGTGCACGACGCCGCCCGGCCGAACCTGGCACGCAGTGACCTCGACCGCCTGCTGGCGGAGCTTGCCGATGATCCGGTGGGTGGGCTGCTGGCGGTGCCGGCGCGCGACACGCTCAAGCGCGCGGATGCCAATGGCCGGGTCAGCACCACTATCGACCGCAGCACCGTCTGGCAGGCCTATACGCCACAGATGTTTCGCCTCGGTGCCTTGCATAGGGCCCTGGCCGACAGCCTGGTGGCCGATGTGGCGATTACCGACGAGTCTTCGGCTATCGAATGGGCCGGGCAGGCGCCGCGCTTGATCGAAGGGCGCAGCGACAACATCAAGGTCACCCGCCCCGAAGACCTGGAGTGGCTGCGCCAGCGCTGGGCCAAGCGCGGTTGAGCACCGGCATTGCCTGTGATGACCGCTGTGCGCTCGATCGCTGGCAAGCCAGCTCCCACAGGTCCAGGGTACACAGGTCTATTGTGGGAGCCGGCTTGCCGGCGATGATCTATCAGGCACCTCGATACTCAGGCAGTAACGCCAATCCCTCGCGCAGATAATCCACCAGCTTGCGCACCTTCGGCGACAGATGCCGCTGCTGCGGATACAGCGCCCACACCGCTGTATTCGGCGGCTGATGCCCCTCAAGCAGCGACACCAGCGCGCCGCATTTGAGGTGTTCGAGTACGTAATAGTCTGGCAACTGACATAAGCCCATTCCCTGCAACGCCGCATCCAGCACCGCCTGGCCACTGTTGCAGCGCCAGTTGCCTTGAACCCGTTGGCCAATTTCCCGCCCGTCCAGTTGCAGTGCCCAGCTGTCGGCGCTGCCGATCAGGCAATTGTGCCGCGCCAGCTCCGACAGGCTGTGGGGCCGGCCGTAGCGTTCCAGATAGGCAGGTGACGCACACAGGTACATGCGCCGTGGCGCCAGGCGCGTCGCCACCAGCCGCGAATCCTGCAAACGGCCCAGGCGAATCGCCAGGTCCATGCCTTCATGCACCAGGTCCAGGGGACGGTTGCTCAGTTCGATGTCCACCCGCAATTGCGGATACAGCGCCATGAAACGCGTCACCAGCGGCACGATAAAGCGTTCGCCATAGGCCACGGCGCAGGTCATGCGCAGCAGGCCCTTGGGTTCGCTGGTCAGGTCGCCCATGGCGCGCAAGGCTTCTTCGCGGCCATCCTGCAGGCGTTGGCAGTGTTGCAGGAAGGTCTGCCCGGCTTCGCTCAAGGTCACCCGCCGGGTGCTGCGATACAGCAGGCGGGTTTGCAGGCGCTCTTCAAGGCGGGCGATCTGCCGGCTGACGTGGGACGATGACACCCCCAGGCGCTCGGCGGCAGCAGTGAACTGCCCGGACTCGGCGACCGCAACGAACTCGTCGATGCCTTCCCAGCGATTGCTCATTGATTGTCCCTGTACAGCAATAATGTTTTGTCTTTGCCTGGATTATTCATCAAATAACGATGAATTACACTGCAAGCCTGAACTGACCCTTTGCTGGAGAAGATTGATGATCAAGTCCCGTGCCGCCGTTGCCTTCGAGGCCAAGAAACCGCTGGAGATCGTCGAAGTCGACGTGGCCATGCCCAAGGCCGGCGAGGTGCTACTGCGCGTGGTCGCCAGCGGTGTCTGCCATACCGACGCCTACACCTTGTCCGGTGCCGACCCGGAAGGCATCTTCCCGTCGATCCTTGGCCATGAAGGCGGTGCCATTGTCGAAGCCATCGGTGAGGGCGTGACCTCGGTTGCCGTCGGCGATCACGTGATCCCGCTGTACACCCCCGAGTGCGGCCAGTGCAAGTTCTGCCGCTCCGGCAAGACCAACCTGTGCCAGGCCATCCGCGCAACCCAGGGCAAGGGCCTGATGCCCGACGGCACCACGCGTTTCTCCTACAAGGGCCAGCAGCTGTTCCACTACATGGGTACCTCGACCTTTTCCGAGTACACCGTGCTGCCGGAAATCTCCGTGGCCAAGATCCAGAAAGAAGCGCCGCTGGAGAAGGTCTGCCTGCTCGGTTGCGGCGTGACCACCGGTATCGGTGCGGTGCTCAATACCGCCAAGGTCAAGCCGGGCGACACCGTGGCCATCTTCGGCCTGGGCGGCATCGGCCTGTCGGCGATCATCGGTGCGGTCAAGGCCAAGGCTTCGCGGATCATTGCCGTTGACATCAATCCGGGCAAGTTCGAAATCGCCAGGCAGCTGGGCGCCACCGACTGCGTCAACCCGAAAGACTATGACCGCCCGATCCAGGACGTGATCGTCGACCTCACCGATGGCGGTGTGGACTTCTCCTTCGAGTGCGTGGGCAACGTGCAACTGATGCGTGCGGCGCTGGAATGCTGCCACAAGGGCTGGGGCGAGTCGGTGATCATCGGCGTTGCCGGTGCCGGCCAGGAAATCGCCACCCGTCCGTTCCAGCTGGTTACCGGCCGGGTCTGGCGCGGTTCGGCCTTCGGTGGCGTGCGTGGCCGCAGCGAGCTGCCAAGCTATGTGGAAATGTCGGAAAAAGGCGAGATCCCGCTGGATACCTTCATCACCCACACCATGGGCCTGGAAGACATCAACAAGGCATTTGACCTGATGCACGAAGGCAAGAGCATTCGCAGCGTCATCCACTTCTGAGGTCTGCCATGAGCCTGGAAAACATCTCTTGCCAGAAGAGCTTCCGCGGCTGGCATAAACGCTACCGCCATCGCTCCCAGGTGCTCGGTTGCGACATGGTGTTTGCCGTGTACCTGCCACCGCAGGCCGAGCAGGGCGGCAAGCTGCCGGTGCTGTACTGGCTGAGCGGCCTGACCTGCACCGACGAAAATTTCATGCAGAAGGCCGGTGCACACAAGCTGGCTGCCGAGCTGGGATTGATCATCGTCGCCCCCGACACCAGCCCGCGTGGCCCGCAGGTGCCGGCTGATCCGGACGGCGCCTGGGATTTTGGCCTGGGTGCCGGTTTCTACCTCAACGCTACCGAGCAACCCTGGGCCCAGCACTACCGCATGCACGACTATGTGGTGGAGGAGCTGCCGGCGTTGGTCGAGGCGCATTTCCCGGCTTCCGACCAGCGCGGTATCAGTGGTCATTCCATGGGCGGCCATGGCGCGCTGGTCTGCGCCTTGCGCAACCCCGGACATTACCGTTCGGTGTCGGCGTTCGCGCCGATCAGCAACCCGATGGATTGCCCCTGGGGGCAGAAGGCCTTCAGCCGTTACCTGGGTGAGGACCGTACACGCTGGCGCGAATGGGATGCCAGCGTGTTGCTTGCCCAAGCCAGCGAGCGCTTGCCGCTGCTGGTTGACCAGGGCGATCGCGATGACTTCCTCGACAATCAGCTCAAACCGCAGATGCTGGAGCAGGTTGCAAGGGCGGCGGGCCATCCGCTGACCTTGCGGCTGCAGCCGGGGTATGACCACAGCTACTACTTCATCGCCAGCTTCATCGATGACCACTTGCGTCATCATGCCGCAGCGCTGACAGGTGCGGGTAACTGATCCTACAAATCAAGCCCAAGCGCCGGCAAAGCAGGTAGAATCACGCCCTGACTCAATCAGGGCGTTTTTTTATGCGTATTGGCCACGGCTACGATGTGCACCGCTTCGCGGAAGGCGATTTCATCACCTTGGGTGGGGTGCGCATTGCGCACAAGTTCGGGCTGCTGGCCCATTCCGATGGCGACGTCCTGCTGCACGCCCTGAGCGATGCCCTGCTTGGCGCTGCGGCGCTGGGCGATATCGGCAAGCACTTCCCCGACACCGATCCGCAGTTCAAGGGCGCCGACAGCCGCGTGCTGCTGCGCCACGTGGTGCAGATCGTCCAGGCCAAGGGCTGGAAGGTCGGCAATGTCGACGCCACCATCGTCGCCCAGGCGCCGAAGATGGCCCCGCATATCGACACCATGCGCCAGTTGATCGCCCAAGACCTGCAGGTCGAACTGGACCAGGTCAACGTCAAGGCCACCACCACCGAAAAACTCGGCTTCACCGGGCGTGAGGAAGGCATTGCCGTTCACGCCGTTGCCCTGTTGCTGCCGGCATGACCGAACTCGAACTGCTGGGCCCGCGTGCCGCGGGCGAAGCGCTGGGCAGCGCAATCCTCAAGGCGACCGCTGAAGACTTCCAGGTCGATGAAGTGCTCGACATTCCCCTGAGCGGAGCCGGTGAACACTTGTGGCTGTGGGTCGAAAAACGTGACCTGAATACCGAAGAGGCGGCCCGTCGCCTGGCCCGCGCCGCCGGTGTGCCGGTACGCAGCATCAGCTACGCCGGCCTCAAGGATCGCCAGGCCCTGACCCGCCAGTGGTTCAGCCTGCACCTGCCGGGCAAGGCCGACCCGGACCTGAGCGCGGCCGAAAACGAAACCCTGAGTATCCTCAAACAGGCCCGCCACTCGCGCAAACTGCAGCGTGGCGCGCATTCGGCCAACGGTTTTACCTTGCGCCTGACGGGCCTTAAGGCTGAGCGTGCGGCCCTGGATGCACGACTTGAGCAGATCCGCAGCCAGGGCGTACCGAACTATTTCGGCACCCAGCGCTTCGGTCATGGCGGTGGCAATGTGCACGATGCCCGCGACTGGGCCAGCCGCCAGGCGCTGCCAGAACAACGTAACGTCCGTTCGAGGCTGCTTTCCAGCGCCCGCAGCTATCTGTTCAACCAGGTGCTGGCCCAGCGTGTCGCCGATGGCAGCTGGCAGCAGGCCCAGGTCGGTGATCTGCTGGCGTTTACCGACAGCCGCAGCTTTTTTCCGGCGGGCGAGGCCGAATGTTCCGATCCGCGCCTGGCGATTCTTGACCTGCACCCTACCGGTCCGCTGTGGGGCGAAGGGCAGTCGGGCGCCACGGGTGCGGCCGGCGAGCTCGAACAACGTATCGGTGAGCAGCATGCGGCTTTGTGCCAGTGGCTGGCCCGGGCGGGCATGAGTCACGAACGACGCATTCTGCGACTGCCCATTAGCGGGCTGACGTGGCATTATCCCGAGCCTGATATCCTGCAACTGGAATTCGTCCTTCCGGCCGGATGCTTCGCCACCGTGGTGGTGCGCGAGCTTGTTGATCTGGTGCCGGCAGGGCAGACGGACAGCCCATGCGTATTCTGATTTCGAACGACGACGGGGTTACCGCACCCGGTCTCGCCGCGCTGCATGCTGCGCTGGCGGATTATGCCGAATGTGTGGTGATCGCCCCGGACCAGGACAAAAGCGGCGCCAGCAGTTCGCTGACGCTTGATCGGCCGTTGTGCCCGCAAACCTTGGCCAATGGTTTTATCAGCCTCAACGGCACGCCGACCGATTGCGTCCACCTGGGCCTCAACGGCCTGCTGGAGACCACCCCGGACATGGTGGTGTCGGGTATCAACCTGGGGGCCAACCTGGGCGATGACGTGCTGTATTCCGGCACCGTGGCCGCCGCTCTCGAGGGGCGCTTTCTCGGCGGTACCTCGTTCGCTTTCTCGTTGCTCTCGCGCCTGCCCGACAACCTGCCGACGGCCGCCTATTTCGCGCGTAAACTGGTCGAGGCCCATACCAGCCTCGAGCTGCCGCCGCGCACGGTACTCAACGTCAACATCCCCAACCTGCCGCTGGAGCACATCCGCGGCATCCAGTTGACCCGCCTGGGCCATCGCGCACGCGCAGCGGCACCGACCAAGGTGGTCAACCCGCGGGGCAAGGAAGGCTACTGGATCGCCGTGGCCGGTGATGCCGAAGACGGTGGCCCGGGTACGGATTTCCATGCGGTGATGCAGGGCTATGTCTCGATCACCCCGCTGCAGCTCGACCGGACCTTCAACGATGCCTTCGAGCGCCTCGATGGCTGGCTGGAGGGATTACTCTGATGCGCGAACAGGATGATCTGATGCGCCATGGTATCGGTTTTACCTCTGAGCGAACCCGCGAGCGGCTGATCAAGCGCCTGATCGAAGAAGGGGTGTCCAACCCCAAGGTGATCGACGTACTGCGCCGTACGCCCCGTCACCTGTTCGTCGATGAAGCCTTGGCCCACCGTGCCTACGAAGACACGGCGTTGCCGATTGGCAACAACCAGACCATCTCCCAGCCGTTCATGGTTGCGCACATGAGCGAACTGCTGCTCGAAGCCGGCCCGTTGGACAAGGTGCTGGAGATCGGCACCGGGTCCGGTTACCAGACCGCGATTCTCGCGCAACTGGTCGAGCGGGTATTTTCGGTGGAGCGCATCAAGGTTTTGCAGGATCGCGCCAAGGAGCGCCTGATCGAGCTGAACCTGCGCAACGTGGTATTCCGCTGGGGCGATGGCTGCGAGGGCTGGCCGGCACTGGCGCCGTACAACGGCATCATCGTCACCGCCGTGGCGCCAGAGGTGCCCCAGGCCTTGCTCGACCAGCTTGCCCCGGGCGGGCGCATGGTCATACCGGTGGGGCCGGCCGGCGAGACCCAGCAATTGATGCTGATCGTGCGTGAAGAGCACGGTTTCTCGCGACGGGTACTGGGCGCCGTGCGTTTTGTGCCATTGCTGACCGGGCCACTGGCCTGACCGGGCTTTTTTTTCGCTCGGGCGAATTTCGGCGGCATTGCCCTGTCTATCTGGCGGGCTACCATAGTCTGTTGCAGATCACGTTTGGCACAAGGCCTGACGTCCGCAGGGCGGCGCGCTCGGGTATAATTGCAACAATATTGCATTTCTAACATCGGTCACCATTTAGAGGGAGCGGCGGGTGGGTCACACAATCATTCGGCAGCGCAAGGATCCATCAAGCTTCAAGCTTCTGCTGATTGCACTGGCCGTGGGCACGCTGGTGACGGGGTGCTCCAGCACGTCCTCCAACAGCGTTCGCGTGGTCGATCGCAACAACGCCGCCCCTAAACGCCCCGTGGTCACCACCGGTCAGTACGTGGTGCGTCCCGGTGATACGCTGTTTTCCATTGCCTTTCGCTATGGCTGGGACTACAAGGCCCTGGCCGCGCGTAACGGTATCGCACCGCCGTATACCATTCGCCCGGGCCAGGCGATCCGTTTCGACGGCCGCTCCAGTGGCCCGGCGCCGGTTGCCGGCACCACAGTGGTGACCAGCTCGCCATCGTCCTCGAGCAAGACCACCATCATCAAGCGTCCGCTGGACAGCACCGGCAAGCCGATAACGCCTCCGGCCACTACAGCGCCTGCAACCACGCCAAACACCCCGCCAGTTGCCCCGGTGGTGGCTACCACCGCACCCGTGCAAGTCCCCCCTGCAGGGCGCTCCACGGCCGGCTGGGCCTGGCCGGCCAACGGCGTGTTGATTGGAAAATTCGCTTCAAACGGTAGTTTGAATAAAGGCATTGATATCGCCGGTGATTTGGGACAGCCTGTTTTTGCTGCATCTGATGGTTCGGTTGTCTACGCCGGGAGTGGCTTGCGGGGCTACGGCGAGTTGGTAATCATCAAGCACAACGATACCTACGTCAGTGCCTACGGCCACAACCGCAGGCTTTTGGTTCGGGAGGGACAGCAGGTCAAGGTAGGGCAGACAATTGCCGAAATGGGGTCCACGGGTACTGACCGGGTGAAGCTTCATTTTGAAATTCGCCGCCAGGGCAAACCTGTCGATCCGCTGCAATTCCTGCCACGTCGTTGATTGCTAGGCCCGGCCTGTTCCTCGCGTAGAGGGGACAGGCTCCAGCGCTGCCAAGGATATAGGCGTCGCTTGAGTCTGAGTTCGAACTCAGCAAAGGACTATAACAATGGCTCTCAGTAAAGAAGTGCCGGAGTCTGACATCGACGATGATGTTCTCCTGATGGAGACCGGCATTGTTTTGGAAACGGATGATGAGATGTTAGGCGAACCTGCTGTATCTACGGTTCGGACCAGGGCCAAACAAGGCTCTACGCTCAAACAGCACAAGTACATCGACTACACTCGGGCACTTGATGCGACCCAGCTTTACCTCAATGAAATCGGCTTCTCGCCATTGCTCTCACCGGAAGAAGAAGTGCACTTTGCGCGCCTGTCGCAACGTGGCGATCCGGCCGGGCGCAAACGCATGATCGAAAGCAACCTGCGCCTGGTGGTTAAAATCGCCCGGCGTTACGTCAACCGCGGGCTTTCGCTGCTCGACCTGATCGAGGAGGGCAACCTCGGCCTGATTCGTGCGGTCGAGAAGTTCGACCCGGAACGCGGCTTTCGTTTCTCTACCTACGCCACCTGGTGGATCCGGCAGACCATCGAACGGGCGATCATGAACCAGACCCGGACCATCCGTCTGCCCATTCACGTGGTCAAGGAACTCAACGTCTACCTGCGCGCCGCCCGTGAACTGACCCAGAAGCTCGATCACGAACCGTCCCCGGAAGAGATCGCCAGCCTGCTGGAAAAACCGGTCGGCGAGGTCAAGCGCATGCTTGGGCTCAACGAGCGGGTATCGTCGGTGGACGTGTCCCTGGGGCCTGATTCGGATAAAACCCTGCTCGATACCCTGACCGATGACCGTCCTACTGATCCGTGCGAGCTGCTTCAGGATGACGATCTGTCCCAGAGCATCGACCAGTGGCTCAGCGAGCTGACCGACAAGCAGCGCGAGGTGGTGATCCGCCGTTTCGGCCTGCGCGGTCATGAAAGCAGTACGCTTGAAGATGTTGGCCTGGAAATCGGCCTGACCCGGGAACGGGTGCGGCAGATCCAGGTAGAGGGCCTCAAGCGCTTGCGCGAGATCCTCGAGAAGAACGGCCTGTCCAGCGAGTCGCTGTTTCAATAAAACTGCGATATCGTTGTGAAGAGCGCCCCGACAAGTCGGGGCGTTTTTGCATCTGCAGAACACAGATTACCCGTGAACGGCTTCCCGATGGCGTTGTTGAAACATCCGGGTTTGGGCGCAATCCGACGGCGATGTTGGTACTGTTCTAGTTCATGTAAGCCATCGCTTACCCGTGATGTAAGTCATAGCTGTACGCTGTAGTAAATCGTTGTCGTTTTCAGTGTGCGCGTTTGTTTAAGCTACTGATATATAACGAATATTTTGTTTATGACAATATGGTTACCGCAGCTTTTTGAGAGCTTTGTGCTGTTGTGGTAAATCTTGGAAGCGCTAATATTTGTCCTGTGTCTACGGACTGACACAGGCTCTCAAGGATGAAAGCCAAGGACATCGCAGGATGCGATTCATCAGGATGATGAAAGGGAACAGAGGGACTACGGAAAAAATGTGGGCGGGTCAAACCGCCCCTTTTTTTTGCCCGCAATAAACATGAAAAAAGGCCCTTGAAGGGCCTTTTTTGTTGATCCGCGCGCTTAGCGCTCCAGATCGGCGATCTTGCCGGTCTTGCCATCCCATTCGGCGGCATCTGGCAGCGAGTCTTTCTTTTCAGTGATGTTCGGCCAGATTTCCGCCAGCTCGGCATTGAGCTCGATGAAGTTTTCCATGCCGGCAGGCACTTCGTCTTCCGAGAAAATGGCGACGGCGGGGCATTCAGGCTCGCACAGTGCACAGTCGATGCACTCGTCCGGGTGAATGACCAGGAAGTTCGGGCCTTCGTAGAAGCAGTCCACCGGACAGACTTCTACGCAGTCGGTGTACTTGCACTTGATGCAGTTGTCGGTGACGACGAAGGTCATTTCTAATTCTCTCCTCAGGCGACGGCAGCGGTGCCCTTCCAGACAGGGCCGCTCGGTTTGGTTGTTCGGCCGCAGGCCAGGCTAGTAACCTGCAGCGCCGCCAAACCGCGCGGGATTCTATCAGCTTGTGCGGGCGCGCGTTATAACAGAGTCTTCAGTGTATAGAGCATTTCGATAGCTTGACGCGGCGTCATGTTGTCCAGGTCCAGCTTTCCGAGCTTCTCGATGGCCGGATGCGGCAGGCTGGCAAACAGGTCACTCTGGTGCGGTACAGCTGGCGCACCTTGCTGCAAGGCAGGTGTTTCGTGGGGCAGGCTGGCAGTTTCCAGCCGGCCGAGGTGTTCACGGGCACGCTGGATCACCGGCGACGGCACGCCAGCCAGTTGCGCCACGGCCAGGCCGTAGCTCTGGCTGGCAGGGCCGGGCAGCACGTGGTGCAGGAACACGATACGCTCGTTGTGCTCGGTGGCGTTCAGGTGCACGTTGGCCACCAGCGGCTCGCTCTCCGGCAGTACCGTCAGCTCGAAGTAGTGAGTGGCAAACAGGGTGTAGGCACGCAACTGGGCCAGGCGCTCGGCGGCGGCCCAGGCCAGCGACAGGCCGTCGAAGGTACTGGTGCCGCGGCCGACTTCGTCCATCAGCACCAGGCTGCGCTCGGTGGCGTTGTGCAGGATGTTGGCGGTTTCGCTCATCTCGACCATGAAGGTCGAACGGCCGCCCGCCAGGTCATCGCTGGAGCCGATACGGGTGAAGATGCGGTCGACCAGTGACAGCTCGCAGGCAGCGGCCGGGACGAAGCTGCCGATATGCGCCATCAGCACGATCAGTGCAGTCTGGCGCATGTAGGTGGATTTACCGCCCATGTTCGGGCCGGTGATCACCAGCATCCGAGTGTTGTCATCCAGCGCCAGGTCGTTGGCCACGAACGGCGTGGTCAGCACCTGCTCGACCACCGGGTGACGGCCCTGGGTGATGCGCATGCACGGTTCGTCGACGAAGCGTGGGCAGTTCAGGTCCAGGTTCAGCGCCCGCTCGGCGAGGTTGCTCAGTACATCCAGCTCGGCCAGGGCCGCAGCGGTGTCCTGCAGCGGCGCCAGGTGACCGATCAGGTTCTCGAGCAAGGCGTCGTAGAGCATCTTCTCGCGGGCAAGTGCGCGGCTCTTGGCCGACAGCGCCTTGTCTTCGAAGGTTTTCAGCTCTGGCGTGATGAAACGCTCGGCGCCCTTGAGGGTCTGGCGACGGATGTAGTCAGCGGGCGCCTGCTCGGCCTGCTTGCTCGGCAGCTCGATGAAGTAGCCGTGCACGCGGTTGTAGCCGACCTTGAGGTTGGCAAGGCCGGTGCGGGCTTTCTCGCGGGCTTCCAGGTCGATCAGGAACTGCCCGGCGTTCTCGCTCATGGCCAGCAGCTCGTCCAGCTCGCTGTCGTAGCCGGTCTTGAGTACGCCGCCGTCGCGGATTACCGCGGGCGGATTGTCGATGATGGCTTTTGCCAGCAGGTCGGCCAGTTCCGGGTAGGTTCCGGCGATGGCCGCCAGGCGCGCCAGATGCGGCGCCTCCAGCTCGGCCATGGCGTTTTGCAGTTCAGGCAGGGCGCCGAGGGCATCACGCAGGCGTGCCAGGTCCCGTGGCCGGGCGTTGCGCAAGCCGATACGGGCGAGGATCCGCTCGAGGTCGCCGATTTCCTTGAGCTGCGGTTGCAGTTTCTCGAAACGATAGCCATCGAGCAGGCAGCGAATCGAGCCCTGACGCGCCTGCAGCACCTTCAGGTCGCGCAGCGGGCGGTTCAGCCAGCGGGTCAGCAGGCGGCTGCCCATGGCGGTCTGGCAACGGTCAATGACCGATTGCAGGGTGTTGTCGCGGCCGCCGGCCAGGTTCACGTCCAGCTCGAGGTTGCGGCGGCTGGCGCCGTCGAGCACCACGGTGTCGTCCAGGCGTTCATGCTTGAGGCTGCGCAGGTGCGGCAGGGCGGTACGCTGGGTTTCCTTGGCGTAGCCGAGCAGGCAACCCGCGGCGCCGATGGCCAGGGTCAGCTTCTCGCAGCCAAACCCCTTGAGGTCCTGGGTGGCGAACTGCTGGCAAAGGCTTTTACGTGCCGAATCGCGGTCAAAATCCCACGGTGCACGGCGACGGGTGCCACGGCGTTTTTCTGCCGGCAGGCCCTGGGGCCAGTCGTCGGGAATCAGCAACTCGACCGGGTTGATGCGTTCGAGCTCGGCCAGCAGGTTTTCCCAGCCCTTGATTTCGAGCACGCTGAAGTTGCCGCTGGTGATGTCCAGCACGGCCAGGCCGAACAGGCGCTCGTCACCCAGCACGGCGGCGATCAGGTTGTCGCGACGCTCGTCGAGCAGCGCTTCGTCACTGACCGTACCGGGGGTGATGATGCGTACCACCTGGCGCTCGACCGGGCCCTTGCTGGTGGCCGGGTCGCCGATCTGCTCGCAGATCACCACCGATTCGCCCAGCTTCACCAGCTTGGCCAGGTAGCCCTCGGCCGCATGGAAGGGGATACCGCACATGGGAATCGACTGGCCCGCCGACTGGCCGCGGGCGGTCAGGGTGATGTCCAGGAGTTTGGCGGCCTTCTTCGCGTCTTCGTAGAAGATCTCGTAGAAGTCGCCCATGCGGTAGAACATCAGCTGGTCCGGGTGCTGGTTTTTCAGCTTCCAGTACTGCTGCATCATCGGGGTGTGTGCGGAAAGATCGCTCATTGCAAAAACTTGGCTCGCAGTGTCGTTGTAGACCAAAGGCAAGCGGGCAATGGTACAGGGATTTTGCCTGGGCTGCCGAGGGCAAACGGGCGGGCGCGACCATTTGTCCGTGCATATCCGTGCATAACAGGGTTTGCATTCTATTGAAGGCCCCGGCATTATGCATTTTATGCAAAAACGCAACGTAGCATCCGTCTTAAGAGCATTGCTCGATCGCCACGGTCTCTCCCCCACGGAGCTGCACCGGCGTACCGGCGTGCCGCAATCCACCCTGTCGCGCATCCTCAGCGAGAAAATCGTCGATCCGTCCGACAAGCACGTGTCGAAGATCGCCGAGTATTTCGGTGTAAGCACCGACCAGCTGCGCGGTCGCGTCGAGCTCGGCGAAAGCCGTGAAGCCGCGCCGGCGCGTAGCCACGCCGAGTTGCACGACATCAGCCTGTGGGATGACGACACCCCCGTCGAGGACGACGAAGTGTCCATTCCGTTTCTTCGCGAGGTCGAGTTGGCAGCAGGATCAGGAAGATTCGTCATCGAAGAAAGCGAGAAGGCCAGCCTGCGTTTCGGCAAGCGCAGCCTGCGTCACAATGGTGTGCAGTTCGATCAGGCCAAGTGCGTGACGGTGCGCGGCAACAGCATGTTGCCGGTATTGCGTGATGGCGCCACGGTCGGCGTCAATGCCGGCAAGAGCGGCATCGGCGATATCGTCGACGGCGATCTGTATGCCATCAACCACAACGGCCAGTTGCGGGTGAAGCAGCTCTATCGCCTGCCTACCGGCATTCGCCTGCGCAGCTTCAACCGCGATGAGCACCCGGATGAAGACTACAGCTTCCAGCAGATGCAGGAAGAGCAGATCAGCATCCTTGGGCATGTGTTCTGGTGGGGCATGTACGCCCGCTGAGTAGGCTGTTTCTTTTGAAAACCCGCTTTGGCGGGTTTTTTTTCGCCTTCAGAAAAGCAATCCAGCCCAAGCAGATCAAGGCTTACATGCGTAGGTGCATTTTCTTATGCATAAATATTTCCACAAATGCATTGACTGCATATGCATAAATGCATAATCTTTGCCTCACGCCGGTCGACACCGGCAGTGACAAAGGCAGCGATGAACAGGCCTGAACTGTTCAGAGGGTTGGCAACTGGCCCGGGTGCGCAGCGTAAAGCACCAGAAGCAGTTATCCGGCGGGCAGGTGGCCGCGGCCGGAGGAACAATTTGAAGCGGAGTTGCCCAGCGCACCAGTCGTGGCGGGCGGTTCGACAACGCATTACTGAAAAGCCTGGGGAGGCCGGGCTTTTTGGAATGCCGAGTGATCGGTTCTACAACAAACGCCGCTGGCAAGCTGCCGAGCGGAACTACCAAGGAGACAGGACAGTGACAAACGAGCAACAGACGTTGCTGGAAATGCCGATCTGGCTGGTGATCGTCCTGGCCTTGCTGGGCGGCCTTTCCGGAGAGATGTGGCGCGCGGACAAGGCCGGCGCTCGGGGCTGGGCGCTTTTTCGGCGCCTGGTATTGCGCTCGGGGGCCTGCATGGTCTGCGGCGTGTCCACGGTGATGCTGCTGTACGCCAGCGGCATGTCGATCTGGAGCGCCAGCGCCTTCGGCTGCCTTACCGCCATGGCCGGCGCCGATGTCGCCATCGGCCTTTATGAACGATGGGCGGCGAAGCGCTTGGGGGTTGAACCTGCAAGTGGTGCAAAGGGGGAGAGTGAACACTGAGTTCAACACCCGGACAAGGTCTGGCGCTATGGCTGACCAGTCAATACGGCCACTCATTCCAGGCCGTGTTGGCATACCTTCATTGCGGGGGCTGGGCGAGGGAGATAATCGTGTCAGGAAAAATGGATATTTTCATTGGCGTGGTTGATAAACGAGCAGCCAGAGGTTCTATGTTAGGGGGACGGATGCCCATGGATGTTGGGCATCCTTTTTTGCAGCAAAAGCGAATGGTGCATGTCTGACTCTTGGCTGTCGTTGTTTCGTGGAAAAACAGTCTACGAGCAAATCAGGGTTCTGCTAGGGATGGCAGGTGTTTTTTTGTTGATGGGGCTTACCTTCCTGCTTTTTGTTCAATCATTTGACAAACTCGGGGATGAAGCACCGACTCTGTTCAAAGGGCAGATTGTCAGTGTCCCCACCGAGATGCGCCAAGACAGTTCGACCGTGTACTTCCAGGTTCGACTGACTGAAGCGAACCCGCGCCCCTCGTCCAAACAGATAGTCTATGTCTCGAAAGAACTCTACCAAGCCGCGGGCCTGGCGCCAGGGGTGATGGTTGATGTTTTTGCGAGTGGTGGGGTGGACGAACTGAAGATTCGCGAAGTTCTGAATAGTGACGGGCGCGTTGTCTTCGATGAGCGCTTTGATCGTCGGATCACTTCAGTCAAGAACCACGACCTGATTCGTTATTTTTCCTACTTTATGATGATGACGCTTATCTGCTGCAGCTTCGCCGGTGTGCTCTGGTTTCGCCAGACACTTTTGTTACGGGCTAGCCGATAACTAACGGGTGCTCATGGGTGCCTTTACAACAGCTTCGATGAACCCGCCTTATGGCGGGTTTATTTTTGCCTGTTTTTAGCCGCGAATAGCCTTTGCGAGCTCCACGACACAGGACTGATCATGAGCGAACTGAACCGCTTGCATGAGGCGATCAGCGCGACTATCAAGGCCGCCTTGCCTCAGTTTGAAACCGTCGACGCCTATGGGGCGGCGGACCAGCACACAGCGCTGCCAGCGTTGTTTCATTCCATTTCCAGCCTTAAACCGGCAAATGATCCAGGCGACGGTCGTTCGTGCGTCATCGCGACCGTTGAAGCGCGCATCGTGATTGACTCCGGTCGCCAACACGCGGCATTGGAAGCTGTCACTTTGGCTACCCAACTGATCGTACTGTTGCGCAAACAATTCTGGGAGCTGGAGTTTGTTGAAGCGGCGATGAGTGTGCTGGCCGAGCCTGTTCAACCGGTTCCGGGGGCAACCCCTGCCGTTGGCTGGTTGGTGCAATGGCAGCAGATCCTGCACCTGGGAACCGTGCAGTGGCCATGGCCTGATCAACCGGGCCCACTCGCTTTTGCCTTCAGCCCCGACACCGGTCCGGGCTTTGAAGCGGATTACCAATCGCCGGAGGACATGCAATGAGCTACGCCAGTGCCATGCACGACCGCATGCTCGCCGGCCTGGTGATTCCTTGCCGGGTGGTCGCCGTTGACCTTGCCGCCGCCCGGGTGCGGGTGTCCGACGGCGCCGGCTGGACCAGCGCCTGGTTGCGCTGGCACAGCCAGGCCGCCGGCAAGGCCCGCCACTGGCGCGCACCCAGCCTTAACGAGCAAGGGGTGTTGATCAGCCCAAGTGGCGAGCCGGCCCAAGGCACCTTCGTGCCGGGCCTGTACGGTAACGCCGGCGCACCAGCGGACAACCGCGAGCATGTCGAGGTCTGGCGTTTCGACGATGGTGGCTCGCTGGTTTACGACTGGCAGGCCCGCAGTTACAGCATCGAGTTGCCCAGCGGTACCGTCAGCATCAAGGTCGGCGGCAGTTCGGCAGTGGTGACCGACCAGGCCATCGAGGCGAAAGCCGCCAGCATCACCCTGACCGGTGAGGTGCAGATCAACGGTCCGCTGCGGGTAACCGGCGACATCCTCGGTGGCGGCAAGATCATCGACACGGGCGGCAACACCGCCAATCACAAACACTGAAAACCAGCCCGCCCACTGCGGGCTTTTTTACGCCTGGAGAACATCAATGATCGGCATGGATCGCCGGAGCGGCCAGCCGTTATCCGGCATTGCACATTTGCGTCAGTCCATCGAAGACATCCTCACCACACCGCTCGGCGGCCGGCGCATGCGCCCGGAATACGGCAGCAAGCTGCGCCGCTTCGTCGATCTGCCGGTCAACGAAGGCTGGAAAAGCGCGGTGCAGGCAGAGGTGGCACGCGCACTGGGCCGTTGGGAGCCGCGTCTGAAGCTGGAGCGGGTCAGGGTAACGGGGGTGGTTGGTGGGCGGATCACTTTGCAACTGAGCGGACAGTACCTGGGAGCCAACCAGACTTTGGAGGTGACGGCATGAGTAGTGTGGATCTTTCGGCGCTGCCCGCGCCGCAGGTGCTGGAAGACCTCGATTTCGAGGCGCTCTTCCAGGCTGACCTGGCGACCTTCCGGTCGCATATGGGCGACAACTGGGACGCCGCAGTCGAAAGCGATCCGGTGACCAAGCTGCTGGAAGTCGGCGCCTATCGCAAGCTGCTCAACCGCGCGCGGGTCAACGATGCCGCCAAGGCGCTGTTGCTGGCTTATGCGCAGGGTTCCGACCTGGATCAACTGGCGGCCAATGTGCAACTGCAGCGGCTGGTGGTGCAGGCACAAGACCCCGGCACGGTACCGCCAACGCCACAGGTGCTCGAAGAAGACGACGCCCTGCGCGAGCGGGTGCAACTGGTCTATGAAGGGTTGACCACGGCGGGGCCGCGCAACAGCTACATCCTGCATGCCCGCAACGCTTCCGGGCAGGTGGCCGATGCCACGGCCGAAAGCCCGTTGCCGGCCCAGGTGGTGGTGACGGTGCTGGCGCTCGAGGGCGATGGCAGCGCCGCAGCCGAGCTACTGGACACCGTACGGCTCAAGCTCAATGACGATGACGTGCGTCCGGTTGGTGACCGCCTGACGGTGCAAGGCGCGCAGATTCTGCGCTACCGCATCGATGCGGTGGTGCACATGAGCGGCAACGGCCCGGAGATCGAAGCGACGCTTGCCGAGTGCAAACGCCGGCTGCAAGCCTGGATCAATCCGCGCCGGCGCCTGGGTGTCGAAGTGGCCCGTTCGGGCGTGGATGCCCAATTACACATCAACGGCGTCAGCCGGGTCGACCTGAACAACTGGGCCGACCTCCGCCCGACCCGGGCGCAAGCGGCCTGGTGCGAAGGGATCACTGTGACGCGAGGAAGCTGACATGGACAGTCTGCTCCCGCTCAACGGTACCGATCTCGAACAGGCCATCGAGGCCGCTGGTTTTGAAACTACCGAAATACCCCTGCGTGCGCTGTACAACCCCGACACCTGCCCGGCGCACTTGCTGCACCAACTGGCCTGGGCCTGGTCGGTAGACCGCTGGGATGAAACCTGGCCAGAGGCAATCAAGCGCTCGGTGATCCGCTCGGCGTTCTATGTGCATGCGCACAAAGGGACTATCGGCGCGTTGCGCCGGGTGGTGGAGCCGCTGGGTTACCTGATCGAAGTGAAGGAGTGGTGGCAGACGGTACCGCAAGGCGTGCCGGGCACTTTTGCGCTTCAGGTCGGGGTACTGGAGAACGGAATCTCCGAGGAAATGTATCAGGAGCTGACCCGGCTGATCGATGACGCCAAGCCGGTCAGTCGCCACCTGACGGGGCTTGCGATCACGCTCGCCACTACCGGGCATCTTCGCTTGGCGATGAGCGTGTCCGAAGGTGATGAGATTGACGTTTTTCCTCCTGCGTCCCGCGACATTGAAGTCAAGGGCGGCTTCGGCCCTGTGGGTCGCACACACCACATCGAAACTCTGGACGTTTATTTATGACTGATCAAAACAGCCAGTTCTTTGCCATTCTCACGGCAATAGGTGAGGCCAAGCAGGCCAACGCCGATGCCCTGGGCGTGCCTTGGACCTTTGCGCAAATGGGTGTAGGTGATGCCAACGGCACCGATCCTACCCCGTCCCGAACCCAGACCCGACTGATCAACGAGCGCCGCCGTGCGCCGCTCAATCAGGTCAAGGTCGACCCCGCCAATGCAAGCATCGTGATCGCCGAACAGGTTATCCCTCCCGACGTTGGCGGCTGGTGGATCCGGGAAATAGGGCTTTACGATGCCGACGGTGATCTGGTGGCCGTAGCCAACTGTGCACCGAGCTTCAAACCGCTGCTCACCCAGGGCTCCGGCAAGACGCAAGTCGTGCGCATGAACTTCATCGTTACCAGCGCAGCCAACGTGACCTTGAAGATTGACCCCGCCGTAGTGCTGGCCACCCGTGAGTTTGTAGAGCTGCGGTTGTCCGAGGAAATCGGCAAGCTGGATAGCAAGAACAGCGTACGCGCGGCAACTACAGGGCCAATTGACCTGGGTGGTCTGCCTGTATTGGATGGTATTGCAATCCGCGCCGGGGACCGGGTGCTGGTCAAGGACCAGGTGCAAGCCAGGGAGAACGGAATCTACGTTGCCGGTACCGACGCGTGGGTACGTGCGCACGACGCGAACGGCGATGGGGACGTGACACCTGGCCTTACTGTGATGGTCGAGCAAGGGATCAAGCTGGCGGACACGCAATGGGTACTCGTCACAGACGCACCCATCGTGTTGGGCTCTACAGCGTTACAGTTTCAAAATCTCACGCCTGGATACAATGGCGTAACCGCTCGAAATACCAGTGGTCAAATCACTGCTGGCGATGCGGGCAAGATGTTCTATTTCTATGGCAACGCGACGGATCAGGTTTTGACCTTGCCACATGCGTCCGAGTTGCATCAAGGCGCAAAGCTGAACTTGCAGAATATGGGCTCTGTGCCGGTTGAACTGTTTCCAGCTGAAGGGGAGAAGATTTGGGTTGGCGGCAGCAATTCGCTCCCGTCGTTGACAATGCACCCGTGTACTGAGCTCGAACTGGTCCGCGTTCATCCTACCGAGTGGTTTGCTCAAGGCACAGGCACGGTGTACAGGATGAGGAATTTGCCGACCGTGCCCACCGGATCAAATGACGGTCGATTGGCAAGCACCGGTTTTGTCCAGCAGGAGTTGTCAGCGGAGCGTGGCAGTGCGGCACCGTTGATGGATGGCGCTGCGATTGCTGGTGTTTCGACGAAAAAGTCGCGCGAAGATCACCGTCACCCAACGGACAGCACTCGAGCGCCGGTAGATTCACCCATTTTTACGGGGACACCCAGGGCGCCGACAGCAGCAGCTGGGGCAACGGGTAATCAGATCGCAACGTTGGATTTTTGCCGGCTATTGGTCGCGGCTTTGGTTGACTCGGCGCCGACTGCGCTCGATACCCTCAACGAGCTAGCCGCAGCGTTGGGCAATGACCCTAACTTTGCCACCACCATGCTCAATCAACTGGCTACCAAAGCCAACCGCTCCTCAACCCTGGCCGGTTACGGCATTACCGACGCAATTCCAAACCGCAACCCACTGGCAGGGGAAGCCTTGATGTTCATGGCGGTCAATTTGCATTTCTGACGTCTCTTTTTGAGTCGACGATTGCACAGAATGCTTACTACGATGGCGCCTCCTGGGTCAGGCATGATCCAAGCAAGAGTTCTGTTGCCCTCGTAGCGGCAGGCGGTTATGCAGGGGTGCGCAGGTGGCCTGCCGGAGCGCCGGTAGGCGATGCTGGGGTCAGCCATGAGGTTGTAGATTTTGGCATGCAGGCCACCGAGCCGGAAATCGATGCAGGTACCACCTCGCTCAAGTGGATAAGTGTGGCCGGCGTGGCTCGTTTCGTCGCCCGGACAGTGAAACAAGCGACAGAAGCGCTGGCCGGCCTTGCGCGCATCGGCACTCAAGCCGAAGTCAATGCAGGGACGGACGACACCCTGATTGTGACGCCAAAGAAACTGCGCTTCGGCGTGGCCTACAGCCTGACGCAGAATGGCTATATCGCACTTCCCTATTGGCTTGGCGGCTTCATTTTTCAATGGGGTTACGTCTACGAGTCTCAAGGGAGCACGGACTATCGCAATTTCTCCATTCCGTTCCCCAACAACGCGTTCGGCATGAACATTACTATCGAGGCGGCCACCACCGGTGGGCATGCCGGTAGCTATGGGCACGTGGTGCAAGTGGTTAACCGGAATGCGTTCCTGTGGTCCGTTGGCGGTTCGCTAGGCGGAGCAGGATATGGATATTACTGGGCGTGGGGGAACTAAAGATGTCTGATAGATACTGGTTCGTTGTAGCTGAAGATGGACGTTTGATTGGCCGTTTGGACACGGTGGTGAATCGAGAGGTGCCAGAGGGCGCTATTCCTGTGAGCAGTAAGTCATTTGAGCAAAGTCTTACTCTTCAACGAGGCCAACAGTGTTACTACGTTAATGGCGTAGTTGAGTATCGGGCGCTTGAAGGGCTGGCAGCCGTTGAGCAACGTGCTTGGCGAAATTCGGAGTTGTCCAGGGTCGAGTGGTTACGCAACCGGCACCGAGACGAAGAGGATCTGCAGCGCAAGTCTACTTTAACCGTGACGCAATTTACCGAGTTGTTGGGCTATATGCAGCAGCTGCGTGACTGGCCGCAAGCCGAGGTTTTCCCGGAGAACGAGCATAAACCTGTAGCGCCGTCCTGGATCGCCACCCAAATCCAATAAAGCCCCGCACCGCCGGGGCTTTTTCTTATCCGCAACAAACCCTCTGAAGGCCCCGCACTGCGGGGCCTTTGCATTTCTGGAGACTTACCCATGAGTGGATTCTTCCACGGCGTTACCGTTACCAACGTCGACACCGGCGCACGTACCATCGCGCTGCCTTCTTCCTCGATCATCGGCTTGGTCGACACCTTCACCGAAGGCCCGGGCGCAACCGCCAAGGCCAACGACCTGGTGCTGATTACCAGCGAGCGTGAAGCCATCGCCGCGTTCGGCGCCGATGCGGCAATCACCCGCGCCTGCCAGGCCATCTACAGCCGCGCCAAGGCGGTGATCGTCGCTTGCGGCGTGGCCAAGCTTGAAGAAGAGGCGGCGCAGACCTCGGCCATCATCGGCGGCGTGCTGGCCGACGGCAAACGCACCGGCCTGCAGGCGCTGCTGGACGGCAAAAGCCGTTTCAACGCCCAGCCTCGCTTGCTGGTGACGCCAAAACACAGCGCCACCCTGGCGGTCGGTACTGCCCTGGTGGCCCTGGCCGACAAGCTGCGCGGCCTGGCCATTATCGATGGCCCGAACACCACCGACGAGGCGGCCATCGCCTACGCCGAGAACTTCGGCGCCAAGCGTGCCTACCTGGTCGACCCGGGCGTGCAGTACTGGGACACCGGCAAGAGCGCGACCCTCGATGCCCCTGCGTCGGCCTGGGTTGCCGGTCTGTTCGCCTGGACCGACAGCGAGTACGGCTTCTGGGCCTCGCCATCGAACAAGGAGTTCGTCGGCATCACCGGCACCAGCCGCGCGATCGAATACCTGGATGGCGATGCCACCTGCCGGGCCAACCTGCTCAACAACGCCAACATCACCACCGTGATCCGCGATGACGGTTTCCGCCTGTGGGGCAACCGTACCCTGAGCAGCGATCCGAAGTGGGCCTTCGTCACCCGCGTGCGGACCATGGACATCGTCATGGACGCGATCCTCTACGGCCACAAGTGGGCAGTCGACCGCTCGATCACCGCAACCTACGTCAAGGATGTGACCGAAGGTCTGCAGGCGTTCATGCGTGATCTGAAAGCCCAGGGCGCAATCATCAATTTCGAAGTGTTCGCCGACCCCGAGCTGAACACCGCCAGCCAGCTGGAGCAAGGCAAGGTCTACTGGAACATCCGTTTCACCGACGTGCCGCCAGCCGAGAACCCGAACTTCCGTGTCGAGGTCACCAACCAGTGGTTGACCGAAGTCCTCGACCAAGCCGTTTAAGGAGCAATAACCATGGCAATGATTCCCGAAACCCTGGCGAACCTGAACCTGTTCGTCGATGGCGTCAGCTTTCAAGGTGACGTCCCCAGCCTGACCCTGCCAAAGCTCACCCTGAAGATGGAGGAGCACCGTGCCGGCGGCATGGACATGGCGATTGAAATCGACCAGGGCATGGAGAAGCAGGAAGCTGGCTTCGTCACTACCGGCGTGCGCCGCGAGTCGCTGAAGTTTTTCGGCCTGGCCGACGGCTCGGCCTTCAACGGCACCTTCCGCGGTGCCTTCAAAGGCCTCAAAGGCAAGATCACCCCGGTCATCGTCACCCTGCGCGGGGCGCTGAAAGAAATCGACATGGGCGACTGGAAGCCGGGCGACAAGGCCGAGATCAAGCACAACGTGGCCGTGACCTACTACAAGCTCGAAGTCGATGGCCGCCTGGTCTACGAAATCGATCCGCTGGGCATGAAGCGCGTCATCAATGGCGTCGACCAACTCGCCGCCCAACGTTCGGCCCTGGGCCTGTAAGGGGATCACATGACTCAAGCAAACAAGACGCCGAGCTGGCTGGCCGTGAGCGCCGAGCGGGTTGTCGTGACGTTGACCAGGCCGTCCGAGGCCAATGGTGTTCACGTCGACAGCCTGTCCCTGCGGGCACCGACCGTACGTGACATTCGTTCCGCGCAATCGGTGGCGAACAGTGACGATGAGCAACGTGAGCTGAACCTTTTTGCCTCGCTGGCCGAGGTGGGGGTCAAGGACCTTGAAGGGCTTGCCCTGAAAGACTACAGCCGCTTGCAGGCCGGTTATTTTCGCCTGGTGCAAGACGACGAGGTTTGACCCCAGGGTGCAGAGGGCGGCGGCAAAGCGCCTGGCCAGGGAGCTGAACTTTACTGCCGCTGAAATCATGACCATGTCGTTCAGCGATATGGTCTGGTGGCTCTCGGATTAAGCCTGTGGCGTGGCTATAGGGGAATCAGATGACGAGCAATCCGCCATTGAAACTGGAGCTCGGTGCCACCGCCGCATTCACGGTAGGCATTGCGTTCAAGTCGGTCGAAGACCGAATCAAGAAAAACACCAGGGTTCTGGAGAGCATTTACGCTGGGCTCTTAAGCTTGCGCAACGGCGGGACGCCTGCGTCGCAAGGCAGCTTCGCCTGGTTGGGTGAGCTGCGGCCCTACCTGCAAGCAACGCTGAACCTGCTTGAGCAGCAAGTCGTTGCGCTGGGCCGGTTTCGTCAGCAGCAAGTATCGGTGGCTGTGGACAAGGCCGCGCCGCCGGCAACGGAGGTAGCACCCGAGAGAGACAACCTGAAAGTCATCGAGGACCTTCCGGTACTCGGCGAGGCATTGAAGATCTCTCGGGCGTTGCTGCTACCCACCCAGATCAGCGCACAGTTTCAAAAGATCACCCGCGACATTGCGATCAGCGCCGGGGGAGCCGACGGAACGGACCCTTCGGCGCAGGAGCAGGCGATCATCGCCAAGGTGGCGGCGATCACCGAGGCAACCGGGATGGAGCGTAACCAGGCAGCCGAGCTGATCAAGCAGTTGTTCGACACGGGGATGGGCCTGGATAAAGCCCTGGACTTTGCCCCCGCGACGGCCAAGTTCTCGGTTGGCCAGGATGTGTCAGCCAAGGAGGCGGCACGCCTGGTCGGCGAGGTTCAGAAGAACCCTCGGGTGCGTGGACCGGATGAACTGGAAAAGGCGCTGGAGCACATTGTGTTTCAGCGCAAGGGTACCGGCGAAGGAGTTGCCGACAGCCTGTCTGCGTCGCAGAACCAAGGATTGGACCAGGCCCTGGACAGTAAGGAACCCTCGAAGGCCACGGGCGTGCTCGACAGGGATCTGGTCGCACGCCGGGGGACTTCCGATCAGCGTTTGACCGAAGCGTCCAACGCAGTTGACGAATCGCTGCGCAGCCTGGGTGATTCCATGCGGCCGTTGACGGATGGATTGGCCGAGACCGTGACTGGCATGGCCAAGGCATTCACTGGCGCTCCGGATGCGATCAAGTGGTTGATAGCGGGTGCCACCGTGCTCGGTACGACGTTCCTCGCACTCAAAGGCGGTGAAGCTGCCAAGGGTGTGTTGAGCAAAGGCCTTGAATGGCTCAAAGGCAAGCCGACGTCGGTGGGCGCAGCGGATGATCCGGGGCAGGGCAGTGATCTGTCGAACGTGAATGTGCTCAATGACCCGCTCAATGTGTTCGTCGTCAATGCCAGTGACATGGGTTGTTGCGTGAGAAAGCCGGGTCAGCGACGCAAGCCGTCCCGAAACGGACGAAAGGCGCCGCAAGGCCGGACGTCACAACGCAGGGCACCGCAACGCCAGCCTCGTTCAACGACTCGGCGGGCACCGTCGCCCAGAGCACCTGCGCCAGGTCCGTCCACACCACCGCCAGCGCCTCCCGCCAGCCCGGTGGGGACAGCTGGCAAGATTGGTGCGGCGATCAAGGGCGTTCGCGGCCCGGCGTTGCTGACGGCGGGTATCAATACTGTCGCCACGTTCATGACTGCCGACACTCCGGAAGAAAAAGCCGAGGGTTACGGCGCCGCCGCTGGCGGCCTGGTCGGGTCCGTCATCGGTGGAGTCGTCGGCTCGTTCGTCCCGGTAATCGGTACATCGATTGGCGCCGTGCTCGGTGGCATGGCCGGCGAGGCAATTGGTGGCTGGCTGGGCAAGCGCATGGTGTCTTCCGATCAAGAGGCAGAGCCTGCAGACAAGCAGGATCAGAGCAGCAAACCGGTGGCGGCACAGCCTGGCGATGTCGCGCGTTCTCTGGCGAGTGCCATGCCTGCAAGCGACGCTCTGCAAGCGCCCATCAAGCCAACGGGGGAGGGCATTGCCCAGCCGCAATCGGTCACCCAGCAATTCACCTTTACCCCCAGCATGCCCATCACGGTCCAGGGCAGTGTTACCGACCCTGCGCTGCTCGCCCAGAACCTGCAGGCCCTGGTCCGCCGTGAATTCGAGGAGCTGATGCGCATGGCGACCTCTCGGCAGTTGTCCGACGTTCCACATGTGTATGTTTAAGGAGAGTCCATGACCTACATGCAGCAGTTACAGTCGGCGCTGAGCTCCGTGGTGGCGGCAGGGCAGGCGGGGCGGCGGAGCGCCGATGAAATGCTGGCGCCCATGAACGGTGCTGTCAGCGACATCAGCGGCGCAGTCGCCGAGCTTGAGGCCATCCCATTTGTCGGGCCGATCATCGGGGCAAAGTTGCAACGTACGATGCGCGCCATTCATAGCGCACAAGCGACCGTCAACCGTGTCTCGGCCAAATACGACCAGGGATTGGCCGTGGTGGTGCAGGTGCAGGAGCGGGTTCAGGCATTCGGCGAGCAGGCTGCAAAGGCCGCGGCGACGATCAACCGAATTGCCGGCAAGATCAGCCCGTCGCTGGGCAATATCCTGCCCACCGGCAGTTTTGCGCCTCAGGTGACACCGGCTGCGGAGGCAGTCAAACCGTTCCCGCACTTGTTGATCCTGCAACCGCTGGATGGCGAGTCGCCGGGTTACTACTTCAACCTCGATACGGCGGCCTTCGAAGAGCTGCGTCGCCAGACCAGCTTTCGCTGGGTCGGCCAGGAGCGCCTGACGCGCAGTGCTGCCCAGCAGGCGGTGGGCCTTGGCGAGGAAAAAATCAATATCAGGGGGGCGATATTCCCGACCTTCAAGGGTGGCCTTGGCCAGTTACAGACGTTGCGCAGCATCGGACGGCTGTTACGTCCCCTGAGCCTGATCACCGGTTACGGCGAGGTGCTGGGCAACTGGTGCCTGCTCGGCATCGATGAAGACCAGAGCAACTTACTGGCGGGTGGCATCCCGCGAAAACAGGGTTTCACATTGGAGTTTGTGAGTTATGGCGACGACCTGCAGAACCTCTGAAGGGGACGTGCTCGACACCCTTTGCCATCACTACTACGGGCATCTCAATGGCAGCGTCGAGACGGTGCTCAATGCCAATCAGGGGCTGGCCGACGAACCCCAGCCATTTCGTGCCGGGGTGCTGGTTCAATTGCCAGAGCTGATCAACGCTGCCAATGCCACGGTGCAGCTATGGGACTGACGCTCCGGACTTGCGTACAACCAGCAGACCCCGCTTCGTGCGGGGTCTGCTTTTCTGGAGCATGAGCCATGCAACCTGTGTTTCGTATCGTCGCCGATGGCAACGACATTACTGCGCTAATCAATGATCGCTTATTGCTGCTGCGCACCTCGGACAAGCCTGGCATGGAGTCGGACGATTTCGAGTTGCGTATCGATGATCGCGATGGCGCGGTTACCTTGCCTGCACGCGGGGCACTCATCGAGGTTCATCTGGGGTACGCCGGTCAGACGTTGACCCGTCTGGGGCGCTACACGGTGGATGAAGTCGAGTTATCCGGCCCGCCTGACAGCATCGTCATCCGTGGCAAGGCCAGCGACATGCGCGGTACCGGCAAGACCACGCGCAGCGGCAGCTGGGAGGGCATCCCGTTGCAGCAGATCGTGCGCGACATTGCCGCACGCAACGGCTGGCAGCCGGCGTGCCCGGTGTTGACCAGGGTGCTACGGGTCGATCAGCTCAACGAGTCGGACTTCAACTTCATCACCCGCCTGGCCAAGCAGTACGACTGCACCGCCAAGATTGGCGACGGCGTCCTGCTGGTGCTGCCGCGTCAGGGTGGGCAGAGCGCTAGTGGCAAGGCGCTTGGCGTGGTTGGCCTGCGTCGTGCGGACGTCACCCGTTGGCAGTTTCGCCTGGCCGACAAGGGGACTTACAAGGCGGTGCAGACCCGCCATCAGGACAAGCGTAGTGGTCAGCTCGTGGTGGTCGACCTGGCGAACGACGAGACGCCGCAGGGGATGGCGCCGGTTCACACTGACCGCCACCTTTACCCTGACAAGGCCTCCGCCGAGCAGGTGGCCAAAGCCAGGCTGGCGGCGCTCAACCGCAGTACCGCCAGTGTCCGTCTGGATATGCCCGGGCGTACAGATGTGTTTACCGAGCGGAGCGTGGAATTGAAGGGCTTCAAGATCGGACTCGATGGTGAGTACCTGGTGGAGTCGGTGGAGCAGGTGTTCACGGCTTCCGGCTGGACGACCACGGTCGAATGCAATGGTGGCAAGCAGGGCAAGGCCCGGGCCAAGGGCGCCAGACCGCGCAAGGGCGGTGATTCCCGTTGAATGGACTTAGCAATACGCGTGAGGAATCTATGGAGCTAACTGAAAAAACGCTGAAATTGATTTTCCCCGACGCCCGCCAGCAAGCGGGCGTTTTCGTTCCTGCGTTGAAAGTCGCCATGGCCCGTTGGGAAATCGACACCCCGCGGCGCAAAGCGGCTTTCCTCGCCCAGATCGGGCATGAGTCCGGCCAGTTGCGCTATGTGAAAGAGCTGGGCAACGATCGCTACCTGGCGCGCTACGACACCGGCACCCTGGCCCTGCGCCTGGGCAATACCCCCGAAGCTGATGGCGACGGCCAGCTGTATTGCGGCCGCGGCCTGATCCAGGTCACCGGGCGCAACAACTATCGGGCCTGCAGCATGGCCCTGTTCAGTGACGAGCGCCTGCTCAAGCAACCGCAACTGCTCGAACAGCCGCAATGGGCGGCTGAGTCGGCGGCCTGGTTCTGGCACTCGCGCGGCCTCAATCAACTGGCAGACCGCGGCGAATTCAATCGTATCACCCGGCATATCAATGGCGGGCTCAACGGCCTGGAGGATCGCCTGAGACTCTGGGCGCGGGCCCGTGAGGTGCTGTGTTGAACCGCCTGCAGCTCGGAGCATTGCTGCTGCTGACGCTGCTGGCCTGTGCGCTGACCTGGCAGGTCCAGGGCTGGCGCATGGGCCGGCAATTGGCGGAGCAAGCCGAACTGCATGGGCGGGAATGGCAAGCACAGGCCGAATCCGCTGCCGCGCAACTGGTCGCCGAACGCCTGCAACGCCAGGGGCTGGCGCAACGGTTGGAGGTCAGTGAGCAACACCATTATCAGGAGCTACTCGATGCCCAACAGACTCAGGCACGCCTGCGTGATCGCCTGGCTACTGCTGACCTGCGGCTGTCGGTCCTGGTCGAGCGCGACGCCGCCGGTTGCGCCGGCCTGCCTGCCACCGCCGGCACCGGCAGCGTGGATCATGACCCCGTACGCGCCCGACTTGACCCGGCGCATGCTCGACGAATTATCGCCATCACCGAAGACGGTGACCGCGGACTGATCGCCTTGCGCGCTTGCCAGGCGTACGTGCGCGGGCTGGTGCGCTGAGCGCACATTTATTTAATGACGTTTCAACGAAAAGGACTTTGTAATGGGTGAAAAGAATATTGTTGTCGATCGTGGCATTCCGCCGGGCAACACCGGCAACGGCAGTGGTGGTGCCGGTAGTGGCGGGATACTCGGCGGCTTCTGGGGCGCTGGTGATATCAGCTCCGTGGTCGGTTCCGTGTCGGTATCGATCGACGGCGTCAGCAAAACCGCCGGCCCGGCGTTCAATGGCGCGGTGGTGTTCAACTCCACCATCGTCGAATCGGTGTTGTCCGGGGACGGCTGGCCCAGTATCGACGCCTACTACGATGTTGGCGTAGGGGTCTGGGGCATTCTTCCCTACCAGATCCTGGAAGTGCGCGACGAGATTCGCGGCAGTTTCGTGGTCAAGGAGCGCAACCTGCCGGCTACCCTCGACGCCGAGCAAAAAGCCGCCGAAGCCGCGGCAGGCAGTGATGCTGCCCTGAGCCCGGCACAAAAGCTTGAACGCTCCGTCAGTGCGGTGAAAGGGATGATGGCCAAGCGCGATGAACTGATCAAGTTCAACCGCCTGCGCCTGTCCACCTCGCCCGGCAGCGAGCTGCTCGAGCGCAACATCGACAAGATGGTCGCTGAGTTGAAAACCCTCGACGACGAGCAGATCCCGCCTGCCATCGACCAGGTACTGGACGTGCTGACCGCTGGCTTGAGCCTGCATGTCGACCTCAGTGCCAATGCCATGCTTCAGGAAAAGCTCGACAAGCTGCAGGCGCAAGCGCGCGAGGCCGCGGAGCAGGAGGCGTACAAAAGTGCGTTGGCCTTTGCCAGTGATGTCGGCAAGGAAGTCTCCAGCCGCTTCGGCACACAGATGGGCAAGGCTGCAGAGGAACTGAAGCAAGGCATCGCTGGCAAGACGGTCAAAAGCTACGATCAAGCCATGCAGGCGTTTGAAAAACTCACGCGCAACCCGGGCTTCAAGATGAACCAGAAGGACACCGCCGCCATCGCCCAGGCCCTCAACGCCCTGGATGCGGCAACCTATGCCGACAACCTGCAACGCTTGGGCAAGGCCTTTGGCGTCACCGGTAAAGTGGTCCAGGCAACGACCCTGGCGCAGAAGGCGGCCAGCGGTTTCAGCAGCGGTGAATGGAAACCGTTTTTTCTCGAGCTTGAAAGCATTGCCGTGGGTACGCTGGTGGGGGCTGCCGCCGGTGCAGTGCTGGGGGCGGGCCTGGCGCTGGTGCTGGCACCCGGCTTGGCCGCTGGTGCGGGTATCATTGCCACGGGGGTGATTCTGGCTGCCGTTTCGTCTTATATCGATGCGCAGGCTATGGAGTCATTCAATCAGATGGTGCTCAATGCAGTAGCACCCTGACGAGCAAATGAAAGGGCGGATTGAAGGATGAATGTGCTGAAAGGGAGCGAACAGCAGGGTGCCTACCTGCATATCCCGTACCTGCTGATTGCCGTCAGCCTGCTACCGATCTTGCTGTTGGCCTGGCGGGTACCTGCCGAGGCACATGAGGGCTTCTACTTCGAGCTTGACCGATTTCTCGATGGCTGTTTGTTTGGCCAGGTGGGTGTCTGGTCGTCGCTCTTCCCGCTGACGGCCAAGGCAATCGGCAACTACATTGCCGTGGCGGCTCCGGTTTTCTCCTTGTGGATCACGGTAGGTATCATGAGGCGATCGCGGCTGCAGCCGGCTGCGCCTCCTCAGGTCTCTATCGGCAAATATGCCGTGATCGCCTTGGGTTGTGTGCTGCTGGATGCTTTTCTGATCTACCAGAACTATTTTACGTTCACCGACTTTGCCACTCACTCGAGGAAATTTCGCTTTTTCGGGTTGAGCGTGGCGTTCTTTCCATTTGTCGCGATGCTGTCACTGTTGGCGTTCTATGTGATGGCATTCTTCAGTTACAACCTGCTGTTTCGCTTCCCTCGTGAGGTACTGGCGCGGCGCAAGCATCTGCACTGAACAAGGAGCTTGTCATGGACCCGATCACTGCACTGTCCGCCCGCCTGGGGGAACATCTGCGCCGCTTCAATGCCCAGGTGACTACGGCCGAATCCTGCACCGGTGGTGGCATTGCCGAGGCCATTACCCGCATTCCGGGCAGCTCGGCCTGGTTCGAAGCCGGTTACGTAACCTATTCCAACAGCCAGAAGACCCGCCAGCTGGCGGTGCCCGAGGCGCTGTTCGCTCAAGTAGGGGCGGTCAGCCAGGAAGTGGTCGAGGCCATGGTCCGTGGCGCCCAGGCCGCCAGTGGCGCGCGTTTTGCCGTGGCGGTCAGCGGCGTGGCCGGGCCTGATGGCGGCTCGCCGACGAAACCGGTGGGTACGGTATGGCTGGCCTGGGCCGATGGCAGCGATGTCAGCAGCGAGCGCAGGCACTTCGACGGCGACCGTGACGCGGTTCGCCGACAAACGGTAATCGCCGCGCTAGAGGGCTTGTTACAGCTTGGTGCAGAGTAAATCGCACATCGGGGGTAGGCGGGAAGAAAACCCTGTGGAATAATACTGGCTACTTATACAGGTGTTCTGGCCGTCAGGCCCTATCGATTACGTGAGGACTTCAATGGACGACAACAAGAAGCGCGCCTTGGCTGCGGCCCTGGGGCAAATCGAGCGTCAATTCGGTAAAGGCGCGGTCATGCGCATGGGCGATCACGAGCGCCAGGCGATTCCGGCCATTTCCACCGGCTCCCTGGGCCTGGACATTGCCCTGGGCATTGGCGGTCTGCCAAAAGGTCGTATCGTCGAAATCTACGGCCCTGAGTCGTCCGGTAAAACCACCCTGACCCTGTCGGTGATTGCCCAGGCACAGAAAGCTGGCGCTACCTGTGCCTTCGTCGACGCCGAGCACGCCCTGGACCCGGAATACGCCGGCAAGCTGGGCGTCAACGTCGACGACCTGCTGGTCTCGCAGCCGGACACCGGCGAACAGGCCCTGGAAATCACCGACATGCTGGTGCGCTCCAACGCTGTTGACGTGATCATCGTCGACTCCGTGGCAGCCCTGGTACCCAAGGCCGAGATCGAAGGCGAAATGGGCGACATGCACGTGGGCCTGCAGGCTCGTCTGATGTCCCAGGCGCTGCGTAAAATCACCGGTAACATCAAGAATGCCAACTGCCTGGTGATCTTCATCAACCAGATCCGCATGAAAATCGGCGTGATGTTCGGCAGCCCGGAAACCACCACCGGTGGTAACGCGCTGAAGTTCTATGCTTCGGTCCGTCTCGACATCCGCCGTACCGGCGCGGTGAAGGAAGGCGACGAAGTGGTCGGCAGCGAAACCCGGGTCAAAATCGTCAAGAACAAGGTGGCGCCGCCATTCCGTCAGGCTGAGTTCCAGATCCTCTACGGCAAGGGCATCTACCGCAACGGCGAAATCATCGACCTCGGCGTGCTGCACGGCTTCCTGGAAAAAGCCGGTGCCTGGTACAGCTACCAGGGCAGCAAGATCGGTCAGGGCAAGGCCAACTCGGCCAAGTTCCTCCAGGAGAACCCGGAAATCGCCGCGACTCTCGAGAAGCAGATCCGCGACAAGCTGCTGAATGCCGGTGCCGTTGAAGCGGCTGGCAAAGCTGCTGCGGTTACTGCTGAGCCTGAAGACGATGTGGCCGAAGCTGACGCCTACTGATCGCCCCCATGTCCGCCGTACTCGATACCCCCGTCGCCGTAAGGCGGACAGCCATGGACCTGCTCGCACGTCGCGAGCACGGTCGAGTCGAGCTGACGCGCAAGTTGCGTCAGCGCGGCGCTCCCCCCGAATTGATTGATCAGGAGCTCGACCGTCTGACGGAAGAGGGCCTGCTCAGTGAAGCCCGTTACCTGGAAAGCTTCATCAGCTACCGTTCACGCTCGGGCTATGGCCCTGCGCGTATTCGTGAAGAGCTGGGCCAGCGCGGGCTGCACCGTGGTGATATCGACCAGGCCCTGCGTGAATGCGGGGTGGACTGGTCGGCCCGGTTACTGGATGTCTGGCAGCGCAAGTTTGCCGGCCAGTTACCTGTCGATCCGCGCAGCCGCGCACAGCAAACCCGTTTTCTGGTTTACCGTGGCTTCTCCATGGAGTCGGTCGGCCGCCTGTTGAGCGGCCGAGGGCTGGACGACTGACGGCTCAGGTGACTTTCAGCGCTTCACGTGCCCGTTGGGTGGTGTGCATGGGCTCCGGCTTGGCCCAGTTTTCCGACAGGTTGATGAAGTCCACCAGTTCGCGCAGGCGTCCCTGATCGCGCCCGTTAAAGGCAAAGGCCAGGCGTGTCAAATGACTGAAGCGGGCTTCGTCATGCTGCTCGCCTCCGTAGGCGTGCTGATGAAAGTTGCCGCTCAGGCGCAAATCGGCAAACCCTTCCTGCAAATCAAACAATGCCGCTTCACTGAGCGGATGCTGCATGCGGATCACAAACTGGTTCTTCAGCCAGCGGCTGGAGTGGTAGTTACTGTAGAACTGGTTGATTTCTTCCACCGCTTCGTCGGCGGTGTACACCAGGCGCAGCAGTTTCATGTCGCTGGGCAGGATGTAGCGGTTCTCTTCCAGTTGGCGGGTGATGAAATTCAGGGCTTCCTGCCAGAAGGTGCCGCCTGGCGAATCCAGCAGTACTACCGGCACCAGCGGACTTTTGCCGGTCTGGATCAGGGTCAGTACTTCCAGGGCTTCATCCAGGGTACCGAACCCGCCTGGGCACAGGACCAGGGCGTCGGCCTCCTTGACGAAGAACAGCTTGCGAATGAAGAAGAAATGAAACGGCAGCAACTTGTCGGTGCCGTCCACCGTGGCGTTGGCATGTTGCTCGAAGGGTAGGGTGATGTTGAAGCCCAGGCTGTGTTCCACCCCTGCGCCTTCATGGGCGGCGGCCATGATGCCGCCACCGGCGCCGGTAATCACCATCAGGTCGGAGCGTGCCAGGGTTGCGCCAAGTTCTCGGGCCAGGGCATACATCGGGTGTTCAATGGGTGTTCGAGCCGAGCCAAACACCGTGACCTTGCGGCGCCCCTTGTACTGTTCAAGGGTGCGAAAGGCGTGATCAAGCTCGCGCAGGGCTTGCAGGGTGATCTTGGCGTTCCAGCGGTTGCGGTCGTCATGGGCCATGCGCAGGACGGTCAGCATCATGTCGCGGTACAGCGGCAGGTTGGGGCTGTTGGGCGCGACCAGGTTCAGTTGTTCTTCAATCTTGCTCAGGTCGATTCCGTTGTTCCTGAAGTGACTCGATAGCAGTTCGTTCGGTTGGTAAGGCATTCAAACGTCTCCTTCTGCAGCAAAACCTCTGACCGGGTGGCAATGGGCTGCCCGGCCGCGACACTGCATGTGTCGCTGGCTGCCGTGGCTCGAGTGTGGCCCCCGAGCATTGCAGTAGACCTGCAAGGTCTCAGTGCAGTGGTAATGGGTCCATACAACTTATTGTTCTTCATGTCTTCGAGTGCAACGCATAGCAGCAATGGGCAACCCCCTTTGCTTGCCCGAAAAATACAGGGTGGTTGCTATCAATCTAGACCCTGGCGCGTGTTTATGCAGGATGATCCGCTCTGAACCGGGCATGAGCAGGGACCGCTCGTCAGCCAGGATCCAATCATTGCGTGGGTCTGGTTAACTGAAAGTCCAGAGCGACAGTCGCGGTGCAGGGAGGCTGCAGCATGCAACGGCTTAACCTAGAGCTCGACGAGCAGCTGTACCGGATGCTTGAGCGCGCGGCGCAGGCCAATAACCTGAGCCTTGAACAGGAGTGCCTGCGACGGCTGGGGGGAGGGGAGCGGCACTCGCGGTATATCCAGGCGCTGGTGGCCGAACTGCGCGCCGATGAAAAACAGCGGCGCGACAGGGAGCGAGTGGCCTAAAACAGTTACTTCTGGATTTTCAGGCCACAGCTGGCGGCATTGAATGCCTGTTCGCTAACCGGGCGGTTGGTGTTGTACTCGGTGAAGCGGTAGGTCAGCACCGCGCCTTTGGCGAGCAACTGGCGAAAGCCGGAGTTCTTGCACACGCTGTCACCCAACTGGCTGCGCACCCTGTTCGGGTCGGCCTGCATTTTTTGCGCATGGCTGGGGAGCACACTCAGGTGATTGATCAGCTGTTTGCCTTCGACGGTGTAGCCCTGGTCGAGGATGTCTTCGTTGATCGCCCGCGGCGTGCCCACGCTGCTCTGCTTGGCAACTTTTTGCAGCATCTGGCTCAGCTCGTATTCCTGCTTGGACGCAGCATTTGCCGCCAGTGGCAGGGCGAGCAACAGGCTCAAGGACGGGGCGATGAAACGCAGCATGAATCTCTCCTGGTTCAGTAACTGGCAATTGGACCAACAACGGCGCACGGTGTTCCGTCACGGGCGCAACGGCAATGCCAGCGGGTAGCGACAGGTTGAGGATTATAGGGAGTCGGCGCTAGAGCTGCACGGCAAATCCCGTCAACCAGTAGGCAGGCTCTGATAAACTGTGCGGGTTTTCTGTCTTGCCGAGTCCGAGCAGTGCCATCCCTTTCTTGCCCACGTTGTGCCCAGTCATGAGCCATGCCGTATCGCGCCTGCGCGCCGAGCGCCTGGCGCGCAGTGTCAAACCCTTCGTTGCCCGCGGCTCCCGGGCGCCGCGCTGTCCTCAATGCCGGGTGATTTTCAGCTATTGCCTGTGTGCCTGGCGCCCGCAAGTGCCGGCCGATTCAGGCATGTGCCTGCTGATGCATGACACCGAGCCACTCAAACCGACCAATACCGGCTGGCTGATCGCCGACCTGATTGCCGACACCTCGGCATTCGGCTGGCAGCGTACGGCCGTCGACGAGTCCTTGCTGGCCTTGCTCGAGCAGCCGCACTGGCAGCCTTACATTGTCTTCCCCGGCGAGTTCGTCGAGCCTGGGCGGGTGGTCAACGAGGTGGCGCGCGTACCGGGCAAGCGTCCGCTGTTCATCCTGCTGGACGCCACCTGGACCGAAGCCCGCAAGATGTTTCGCAAGAGCCCGTACCTGAACCGTTTTCCGGTACTGAGCCTGCAACCGGAGCAGATTTCGCGCTATCGCCTGCGCCGCTCCAAGCGTGACGATCACTTTTGCACCGCCGAAGTGGCGGCCATGTGCCTGGAACTGGCGGGTGATCAACGCGCTGCCGAGGCGCTGGACGCCTACCTGGACGTGTTCACCACCCATTACCTGAGTGCCAAGCATCAATTGCCGCTGGATGAACAGGACACCGTGCACCAGCGTTTGCATACCTTCCTATAGTACAAGGGGCAGGCGCGGCACTTTGCGGCATAATGCTCGGATTGGTGGCCAGGGGGGCGAGCAGGGGCGGGTATTGAACTTGACCACCCGATCCAGGCTCGGCATCCTTGGCGCCGATTCGGGCACGACGAAGGCTTGAAACGCTGTTTTTCCTGGCCTCGATGTGCCTTTTGGGCTTACGGCGTTGCCGTAGCCTCGAGTTGCCCGCCAGGCGCCTATTCTTCCTTCCTGCGCCTGCACAGAACAGGATCATTAGATCGATGGCCACATACGAAATCCTGATTGCCGACGACCACCCGCTGTTTCGCAGTGCGTTGCGCCAGGCCGTCACCCTGGGCCTGGGCCCGGATGTACGTCTGGTTGAAGTGGCAAGCATCGCCGAACTGGAAACCCGCCTGACTGAAAAGTCCGACTGGGACCTGGTGCTGCTGGACCTGAACATGCCTGGAGCCTACGGGTTCTCCGGGCTGGTCCTGTTGCGCGGGCAGTATCCGCAGATTCCGGTGGTGATGGTCTCGGCGCAGGAAGAAGCCGCAGTCGTGGTCAAGTCGCGTGAGTTCGGCGCCAGTGGTTTCATCCCCAAATCGAGCCCGCTGGAAGTGATTCAGGACGCCGTGCAGAAGGTCCTCGATGGTGAGGTCTGGTGGCCGCCGCAGGCCTTCGAGAAAGTCGACGTGTCCGCCGAGGCCAAGGCCGCCAGTGAAGGCCTTGCGAGCCTGACGCCGCAACAGTTCCGGGTGCTGACCATGGTCTGTGAGGGCTTGCTGAACAAGCAGATCGCTTACGAGCTTAACGTGTCGGAAGCGACTATCAAGGCCCATGTCACGGCGATCTTCCGCAAGCTCGGCGTTCGTACCCGTACCCAGGCCGCCTTGCTGCTGCAACAACTGGAATCGGTTTCAGCCAGTTAAGGCCATTGGCCTTCACGCTTTTTTAACCCGATCTACACTAGGCTGCAGCGCTTTCAGTGGAATAAGTGATCTTCTATGTCGTCGCCTTTCAAGGGCCAGACCGGCCTTAAACGTATTTTCAATGCCGCGGGCTATTCGTTTGACGGCCTGCGCGCCGCTTTCACTGGCGAGGCTGCGTTCCGGCAGCTGGTGCTGCTCAACGTCTTGCTGATCCCGGTGGCGTTCTGGCTGGATGTCAGCCGCGCCGAGCGGGCGATCCTGATCGCGGTGTGCTTGCTGGGCCTGATTGTCGAACTGCTGAATTCGGCGGTGGAGGCAGCGATCGATCGTATTTCCCTCGATCGCCACCCGTTGTCGAAAAATGCCAAGGACATGGGCAGTGCTGCCCAGTTCGTCGCCCTGAGCATGGTCGGCCTGGTCTGGGCGGTGATCCTGCTTTAAGCAATGGTCGGCAGGACGATCTCGTCGCTGCGGCTGACGCCTGCGGTAAAGCTTCTGCACAGTTCAAGAAACTCGCGCATGGCGGAAGTCTGGTACTTCTGCTTGTGCCAGATGAAGAAGAACTGCCGGGCCAGGTCCAGTTCGGGGGTTTCCACCGGCACCAGGCTGCCGCGACGAAATGCGTCGCGCAGGGCCAGGCGCGAGATGCAGCCAATGCCCAGGCCCGACTCGACCGCCCGTTTGATCGCCTCGGTGTGTTCCAGCTCCAGGCGGATGTTGAGGTTCGAGCGGTGGTGACGCATGGCCTGATCAAAGGTCAGGCGCGTGCCGGAGCCTTGTTCGCGCAGGATCCAGGCCTCGTGGGTCAACTCTTCCATGCTTGCCTGGCCGCGTTTGGCCAGCGGGTGCTGAGGCGCGCAGAACACCACCAGTTCATCCTCGACCCAGGGCTGGACTTCCAGATCCGGATGGTTGCAGTCGCCTTCGATTAGACCCAGATCAATTTCGTAATGGGCAACCTGTTGCACGATATGCGCAGTGTTCTGTACATGCAGCTTGACCTGGCTTTCCGGGTGAATCTGCATGAAGCTGCCGATCAACAGGGTGGCCAGGTAATTGCCGATGGTCAGGGTCGCGCCCACCGCCAGCGAGCCGAAACCCGACTTGCCGTTGAGCAGGTCCTCGATTTCCTTGGCCTGGTCGAGCAGGGCCACCGCCTGGGGCAGCAGTTGATGGCCCAAGGCGTTGAGGCTCAGGCGTTTACCGGCGCGGTCGAACAGCTGGCAGCTGGACTGGCGCTCAAGTTCAGTGATCGATGTACTGGCGGCCGACTGCGATAACGCCAGTATCCCAGCGGCCCGCGAGACGCTTTGGTACTGGGCCACGGCAACGAACACCTGGAGCTGACGAAGGGTAAATCGCATATCTATATAACCGATAAGGCATATCTTGATAATTCATTTAACAGATATTGTCGCTGGCACTAAACTATTGCGCAATCGCGCTCTCGCTTAGCGCCGCGTTTTTCTTCAGGAGCCCGTACATGAGCAACATGAACCACGAACGTGTCCTCAGTGTTCACCACTGGAACGACACCCTGTTCAGCTTCAAGTGCACCCGCGACCCGGGCCTGCGCTTCGAGAACGGTCAGTTCGTGATGATCGGCCTGCAACAGCCAAATGGCCGCCCGCTCATGCGCGCCTACTCGATTGCCAGCCCGAACTGGGAAGAGCATCTGGAGTTCTTCAGCATCAAGGTGCCGGACGGCCCGCTGACCTCCCAGCTGCAGCACCTGAAGGAAGGCGATGAGATCATCATCAGCAAGAAGCCTACCGGTACCTTGGTACTCGACGACCTGAACCCGGGCAAGCACCTGTACCTGCTCAGCACCGGTACTGGCCTGGCGCCGTTCATGAGCGTCATCCAGGACCCGGAAACCTACGAGCGTTTCGAGAAAGTGATCCTGGTCCACGGCGTACGCTACGTCAACGAGGTCGCCTACCGCGAATTCATCACCGAGCACCTGCCGCAGAACGAATTCTTCGGCGAGGCGCTGCGTGACAAGCTGATCTACTACCCGACCGTAACCCGCGAGCCGTTCGAAAACCAGGGCCGCCTGACCGACCTGATGCGCAGTGGCAAGCTGTTCAGCGACATCGGCCTGCCACCGATCAACCCGCAGGACGACCGTGCGATGATCTGCGGTAGCCCGAGCATGCTCGACGAGACCAGCGAAGTGCTCGACAGCTTCGGCCTGAAGATCTCGGCGCGTATGCGCGAGCCGGGTGATTACCTGATCGAGCGTGCATTCGTCGAGAAGTAAGCGGCGCTGAAAACAAAAAAAAGCAGGCTTCGGCCTGCTTTTTTTGTGCCCTACTGGTCCATCACCACTTCCAGCAGCCGGATCTGATCCGGCTGCGGGTAGTGCCAGCGCACCTGTACATCCCAGAACTTGACCCCGTACACGCGCTCGGGTGGCGGTACCTGGTAGGCCGGGCGCGGGTCCTGGGCCAGGCATTGTTCAATCAGCTCCACCAGTGGCTCGGCGAGGCGCAGGGCGTGCTCGCGTGCCTGGCACAGGGCAGTATCGCTCCAGCTCACCGCAATCGGCGCAGGCGGCGCATCAGCCATGCGGTTGACCGCTCCGGCCACCGAATCGGCGTAGGGCACGTAGGGTTTGATATCGAGCACCGGCGTGCCATCGAGCAGGTCGATACCAGACAACCACAAGCGACCGGCCTCGACCTTCTCCAGCCTGACCACCGACTGACCAATACCGTTGGGCCGGTGGGTAGCCCGGGTGGCGAACACGCCCATGGACTTGTTGCCGCCCAGCCGTGGCGGGCGCACCTTCAGCCGTGGCTTGTCTTCCAGGGCCTGGTGGAACAGGAACAGCAGCCAGACATGGCTGACCTGCTCCAGCCCGGCCACGGCCTCGCCGTTGTCGTAGGGCGGCAGCAACTCCAATACCCCACGGGCAGCCGGTGCCAGTTGTGGCTGGCGCGGAATGGCGAACTTTTCCTTGAAGCAGGAGCGAACGTGGCCGATTGGAGCAACGCTGTAGTTCATCGGGGAATCAGCCACGAACCCGCAGGGTCAGGCCCTTGAGGAAGTTGCGCAGCAACTGGTCGCCGCATGGGCGGTAGTTGTTATGGCCGACTTTGCGGAACAGGGCGCTGAGCTCCGGTTTCGATACAGGGAAGTCGGCGGCCTTGAGGATCGCATGCAGGTCGTCTTCCTTCAGCTCGAAAGCCACGCGCAGCTTCTTCATGACGATGTTGTTAGTCACCGGCAGTTCGATGGGCAGTGGCGGGCGGCTGTCGTCCTTGCCGCGCTTGAAGATCACCAGGCCGTCGAGAAAGTAAGCGATGACTTCGTCCGGGCAGCGCACGAAGCCTTCTTCGTCTTCCTTCTTGAGGTAGGAGGCGATGTCGGCGAGGGACACCTCGAAGCCGGTCAACTTGATGATATCGGTGAGCTTGGCGTCGTTGACGTCCAGCAGGTAGCGCAGGCTGCGCAGTACATCGTTGTGAATCATGGGGACAATCCTGTTCAGGGGCGCCGTCTGGGTGACGGCGCCGTGTTGCTTAGAATCTTTCGCTGGTTGCCAGGTAGCGCCACTGGCCCAGTGGCAGCTTGCTCATGGCGACCCCGCCCAGGCGAATCCGGCGCATGCTCACCGGCGTGACCCCAACACTGCTGCAGAGCAGGTTGATGAGCCCGGCTGGCGGGTTTTTCAGGACCATGCGCAGGCGCGTTTCGTTCTGCCAGCTGGCCTTGATCTTCGGCAGTTCGTTGCCTTTCCAGTTGAAGCCACGGTTCAGGCGCTCCAGGCCGTGGGCAATCATTTCGCCGCTGACTTCGACGATGTATTCCTGTTCGAGCTTGGCCAGGTCGGCATCAAGCTTGCGGGTCACGCGCCAGTCCTGGGTGAACACCTGCAGGCCGCTGGCACCTTGCTGCAAGGGGGCGGCGCAGCTCAGGCGGGCGAAGTGGCCCTTGAGCGGGCGACGGCTGTAGCTGTGCTCTTGCGAGAGGCTATCGGCGCTGATACTGGCACAGGCGCTGTCGAGGTCGAGCTCGGCGGGCTGGTTGAGCAGCAGGGTGACCGGCTCCAGGGCTTCGGCCTTGGCGCCCTGGCGCAATTCGACCTTGTGCTCGGTGACCTTGAACTGCGGCTCGTCGATCACGGTGCCGTTCACCGTGACCCAGCCGCCCTCGATGTACAGCTCGGCCTCCCGCCGGGAGCAACCGACCAGTTCGATAAGGCGTTTGGAAAGGCGAATGGGTTCAGACATGACGACAGCCGTAGACACAGGGAAAGGTGCCCATTGTAACTGCCCCGGCGGGGTTGGGGCCGGGAACATTCGTTGATCCGGCCATTAATCTGCAGTTTCGTCATTTTTCAGAGGGGGATTACACAGACCTTCAGCCGGTGCGGGCAGACTGCGTACGAATCAGCCTCATGTGAAGTAGGGGATAGGGCTGGCCCATGCCGTCCGTTTCTGAGCGGCCCACCACCTCGAAGCCCTGGCGCAGGTAGAAGCCCAGGGCCTGGGCGTTCTGCTCGTTGACGTCCAGTTGCTCGGCGTGCAGTTCATCGATGGCCACCCGCAGCAGTCGCGAGCCCAGGCCCTGGCCGCGCATCTCGGGGTCGATGAAGAGCATCTCCACGCGCCCGCCGGCGACCCCGGCAAAGCCATGGACACGCTGCCTGGTATCTTTACAGCAGATCAGCATCACCGCGTCCAGGTACTGGCTGAGCAGCAGCTCGCGCAGCAGGCAGATGTAACTGTCGGGGAGAAAGTCATGGGTGGCACGCACGGACGCTTCCCACACCCGCGCCAGCTCCGGGTAGTCACGCAGGCCAGGGGTCTGCACGGTCATATGCCTGCGCATTGCGGTGGTCTCCTCGGGGCAACTGAAGAAACCATAGTTGCAAAAAAAAGCCCCGCCATTGCTGGCAGGGCTTTTTTTATCGGCGCCGAATCAGATCGGTTCGGCCCACATGTCGTACTCGTCGGCGTCGGTCACTCGGCAGCGTACCGTGTCGCCCGGCTTGAAGCCGTGGTTGCCGTCGATGAACACGTTGCCGTCGATTTCCGGGGCATCGAAGAAGCTGCGGCCAACCGAGCCTTCTTCTTCAACTTCATCGATCAGCACGTCGATTTCCTTGCCGATGCGCAGTTGCAGTCGCGCGGTGCTGATGGCCTGCTGGTGGGCCATGAAGCGGTCCCAGCGCTCCTGCTTGATGTCGTCCGGGACTTCATCCAGGCCCAGGTCGTTGGCCGGGGCGCCTTCAACTGGCGAGTACTGGAAGCAGCCGACGCGATCAAGTTGGGCTTCGGTCAGCCAGTCGAGCAGATACTGGAAGTCTTCTTCGGTTTCACCCGGGAAGCCGACGATGAAAGTCGAACGGATGACCAGCTCAGGGCACTGCTCGCGCCAGTTCTTGATGCGCGCCAGAGTGCGGTCTTCGAAGGCCGGACGCTTCATCGATTTGAGCACTTTGGGGCTTGCGTGCTGGAACGGGATGTCCAGGTACGGCAGGATCTTGCCGGCAGCCATCAGCGGGATCACGTCGTCGACGTTCGGGTACGGGTACACATAGTGCAGGCGCACCCAGGCGCCCAGGCTGCTCAGCGCTTCGCACAGCTCGAGCATGCGCGTCTTGACCGGACGGCCGTTCCAGAAGTCGGTCTTGTACTTGACGTCGACGCCGTAGGCGCTGGTGTCCTGGGAGATCACCAGGATTTCCTTGACCCCGGCCTTGACCAGGCGCTCGGCCTCGCTCAGCACTTCGCCGACCGGGCGGCTGACCAGCTTGCCGCGCATCGAGGGGATGATGCAGAAGCTGCAGCTGTGGTTGCAGCCTTCGGAAATCTTCAGGTAAGCGTAGTGGCGCGGGGTCAGCTTGACGCCCTGTGGTGGCACCAGGTCGATCAGCGGGTTGTGGTCCTGGCGCGGCGGCACGACTTCATGCACGGCATTGACCACCTGCTCGTACTGCTGCGGACCGGTCACCGACAATACGCTCGGGTGCACGTCGCGGATGCTGCCTTCCTCGACGCCCATGCAGCCGGTGACGATGACCTTGCCGTTTTCCTTGATGGCTTCGCCAATCACTTCCAGGGATTCGGCCTTGGCGCTGTCGATGAAGCCGCAGGTGTTGACCACCACCACGTCGGCGTCCTGGTAGGTGGGCACGACTTCATAGCCTTCCATGCGCAGCTGGGTCAGGATGCGCTCGGAATCGACCAGGGCCTTGGGGCAACCCAGGGAAACGAAGCCGACCTTGGGCGTGGTGGGCGTAGGGGTGGTGGACATGACTAACCTCGGTGTTGAAGGGCTTGCCTGGCCGGACAGGCGGGCAAACCTGATGGGCGCTTTGGGCGCCTCTGATCAAAAAGTGCGCAATTCTAGCGAGCGCAAAGTCACTTGACCAGCAGAAATACGACGAACGCTCAGCTATGCTTCGCGGCGATATGCCTGCGTTTGCATCGGGCCCTGACAGTGCCGGCGGCGCGATAGCAGAAATCATAGCGTCTGGCGCGAATCTTACCGGCCTCAAGGGTCTTGGTTGCGGGAGTGGTGGATGGTTCAGGCAAGCAGTCAGACCGATAGCGGGCATTCGTCGGCAAAGCCGCTGAGCCTGTTGGTGGCAGCCGTAGGGGTGGTGTACGGCGATATCGGCACCAGCCCCCTGTATACCCTCAAGGAAGTTTTTTCCGGCGGTTATGGCGTGCCGGTCAACCATGACGGCGTGCTGGGCATCCTGGCGTTGATCCTCTGGTCGCTGATCTGGGTGGTGTCGGTCAAGTATGTGCTGTTCATCCTGCGCGCCGACAACCAGGGTGAAGGCGGCATCATGGCCCTTACCGCCCTGGCCCGGCGGGCCTCGGCGCCCTACCCGAAACTCAAGGTGCTGATGGTCGGCTGTGGGCTGATCGGCGCGGCGCTGTTCTACGGCGACAGCATGATCACTCCGGCGATTTCGGTACTGTCGGCGGTGGAGGGCCTGGAACTGGCCTTCGACGGCATCGATCACTGGGTCATTCCGGTGGCGTTGATCGTGCTGGTGGCGTTGTTCCTGATCCAGAAGCACGGTACGGCGCGCATCGGCATCCTCTTCGGGCCGGTGATGGTCACCTGGTTCGTGGTGCTCGGCGCCTTGGGTGTGCATGGCATCATCCAGAGCCCTGAGGTGCTCAAGGCTTTCAACCCGGTCTGGGCGGTGCGCTTCTTTATCGTCCACCCAGGCATGGGCGTGGCGATTCTCGGCGCCGTGGTGCTGGCACTGACTGGCGCCGAAGCACTGTACGCCGACATGGGCCACTTCGGCCGTAAACCCATTGCCCGCGCCTGGTTCGCCCTGGTGCTGCCGGCGCTGGTGCTCAACTACTTCGGCCAGGGTGCCTTGCTGCTACAGAACCCGGAGGCGGCGCGCAACCCGTTCTACTTGCTGGCGCCGAACTGGGCGCTGATACCGTTGGTCGGTTTGTCCACCCTGGCCACGGTGATCGCCTCCCAGGCGGTGATTTCCGGGGCCTTCTCCCTGACCCGCCAGGCGATCCAGCTTGGCTATGTGCCGCGCATGCAGATCCAGCACACCTCCAGTGACGAGCAGGGGCAAATCTACATCGGGGCAGTGAACTGGTCGCTGATGATCGGGGTGATTCTTCTGGTGCTTGGGTTCGAATCCTCCGGGGCGCTGGCCTCGGCCTACGGCGTGGCGGTGACCGGGACCATGTTGATGACCACCTTGCTGGTGTCCACGGTGATGTTGCTGCTGTGGAAGTGGCCGCCGCTGCTGGCGGTACCGATCCTGTTGGGCTTTCTCTTTGTCGATGGCCTGTTCTTCGCCGCCAACGTGCCGAAAGTGGTGCAGGGCGGGGCCTTTCCGGTGCTGGCGGGGATTGTCCTGTTCGTCCTGATGACCACCTGGAAGCGCGGCAAGCAGATCCTGGTCGAGCGCCTGGACGAAGGCAGCCTGCCGTTGCCGCTGTTCATCGGCAGCATTCGCGTGCAGCCGCCGCATCGGGTCGAGGGAACTGCGGTGTTCCTCACTGCGCGCCCGGATGCGGTGCCACATGCCTTGCTGCACAACATGCTGCACAACCAGGTGCTGCATTCGCAGGTGGTGCTGCTGACCGTGGTCAGTGAGGATACGCCGCGGGTACCGGCGCAGGAACGCTTTGAAGTCGAGGCATATGGCGAGGGTTTCTACCGGGTGCTGTTGCACTTTGGCTTCATGGACGAGCCGGATGTGCCAGCGGCGTTGAAGCTCTGCCATCTTGAGGGGTTGGATTTCAGCCCGATGCGTACCACCTACTTCCTCAGCCGCGAGACGGTGATTGCGTCGCGGCTGGTGGGCATGGCGCGTTGGCGGGGGCTGTTGTTTGCCTTTTTGCTGAAGAATGCCAACGGCAATCTGAGGTTCTTCAATTTGCCGTTGAACCGGGTGATCGAGCTGGGTACACAGGTAGAGATATAGGTAGCTGCAAGCTACAAGCCTCAAGCTGCAAGCAAGAGCCGTGCGCGATTGGCTCTAGCTTGCAGCTTGAGGCTGACAGCTTGCAGCTGCGCGCCGGGGCGCGCTTCAATCCTGCTCGGCGACGCGGGTCTTGCCCTGGCGGTTCTCGATGTCGCCAATCAAGCGCTTGGCCAGCGCCGGGTAGTTCTCGTCGAAGTGATGCCCGCCGGGTAGCTTCAGGCGCTCGCCGACGGCAGTGTGGTCGGTACAGCCGCTCTCGTCTGCCTCTTCCTCGCCATACACACAGACCACCTTGGCGGCTGGCAGCCTGGCCATTTCCGGGCCGGTCGGCGCTTCTTTACCGGCATTGCCCAGCCAGCCCTCGACCTCGATCTCGAAGCTGCCACTGCGGGCAAAGGCCAGCAGGATCACTGCATCGATGCGCTTCTGGTCTTCGGCCGGCAAGCGGTTGTAGATCGCCGGCAGCACGTCGGCGCCGAATGAGTAGCCTGTCAGCACGAAGCGTTTGGTCCCCCATTTCTGCCGGTAGTGCTGCATCAGTTCCGAAAGGTCGATAGCGCTCTGTTCCGGGCTCTTGTGCTGCCAGTAGTAACGCAGGGTGTCGATGCCGACCACCGGGTAGCCGAGCTTGGCCATCTCACCGGCCACGTCGCGGTCCAGGTCACGCCAGCCGCCATCGCCGGAGAGGAACAGGGTCACGGTATCGGTGGTTTGCCCGGCCGGCACCTCGACCACCGGGATGCTCATGGCGTTGCCATCGTCGCCGACCAGCGCCTGGGTCAACTGGGCCTTGAGCACCTGCGGCAGGTGGATGTCGTAGTCGCTGATGCTGGTCTCGGCATTCGGCTGATCACGCACGAAGGCCGCGCTGGCGTCATCCGGGTTGTCGTTCCAGGCCACGCTCCAGTGGCCGTGGGCGGCAGACTTGGGCAGTGGCGTGGCGCAGCCGGGTTGCTCCAGATTGAAGTCCACCGAGATTGCCTGGGCCTTGTCATCGCTTTGGCTGGCCAGCCAGCTCCAGGCCTGGGCCGCGCCTGGGCCGATACCGGCAACCAGCGTCGGAGCGCCCTTGAGTTGTTGCAGGGCCTGCTGCATGGCCTGTTGCTGCTTGCTGCAATCGGCGGGTGGGAGGATCAGCTGGACCAGCTGCGCTTCGCCGCTCTGGCTCAGGTCAAGCAGTTGTTTCTCGCTCAGGGCCTGGTCCTGGGGCACGGCGATGGCGACTCGCGCCTTGGCACGGGTACCTGGGTTGACCCGGATCAGGCTGCTGCCATCAGTCAGGCTCAGGTGCTCCAGGGTCGCCTCGGGTGCCGGGCGGGTCCATAGCCAGAAGCCAAGGGCTGTGGCCAGCAGGGCCAGCAGCAAGGGGATCAGTACATACAGCCAGTAGCGTCGAATCATCAGCGTTTCACCAATCCAGTCAGGCCGCCTGCGATCAGGGCGGCAGTGTCAGCCAGTGCCACCAGTGGATCGAGTCCGGCCGGCACGGCCATGTAGCGGGGTTCCCAGTCCGGCTGGAACTTGTCCTTGAAGCGACGCAGGCCCTGGAAGTTGTAAAGCTGCTCGCCGCGCTGGAACACCATCGAGCCCAGGCGCTGGGTCAGTGGCGCGCCGCGACGTGGTTGCAGGCCGGAAAGCGGCACCATGCCGAGGCTGAAGCGCCCATAGCCGTGCTGCTTATAGTGTTGGATCAGGCCGATCATCATGAATTCCATGGTCAACTTCGGCGCTTCGGGGTGGGCGCGCATCAGGTCGAGGCTGGCCAGTTCCAGGCTGCGGGTCTCCAGCAGGTTGGCAAAGGCCACCGGGCGGCCCTCGAAGCGGATCAGGGCAATCCGGAAGTGCTGCAGGTACTCTGGGCTGAAGCGACCGAGGGAGAAGCCTTTCTCGCGCACGTTCTTGCCGCTGAGCCAGGCATCGGAAATGAGTTTGAGCTCATCCATCGGCGCCTGGCCTGGCTCGTGCACCTCAAGGCTGAGCCCGTCGCGGCCACCGCGGTTCCAGGTGTAGCGCAGGTCTTTCATTTCCTTGCCCTTGGCTTCGAGGTCAAAGCGCTTGAGATCGACCCGGGCTTCTTCGCCCAGTTTGATCGCGGTCAGGCCGATGTCCATATAGAAGGGCAGGTTCTCGGCCCGGACCTGGTAGAACACCGGGCGGGCGTGATGTACGTCGCACAGGTCGCGGAACTGCCAGATCATTTCTGCACGCTCGTGGGCCGGCCCGATGGGGTCGTATAGCGCCACCAGGCTGCGCCCGCGCCGGGCGTACATAAGGAAGGCATCGTCGTTGGGGTGGAACAGCAGCGCCTTGTCGCCGGTCAGTGCCAGGCCGCCGTCGGGTTGGTCGGAGGCCTGCAGGATAGTGCTGGCCCGTTGCAGTTCTTCGGCCGACGGTAAGTGGATCACCGGACGTGCGGTGCGCAGCAACCAGGTCAGGGCGACGATCACCAGCAATACCGCGCTGCCCAGGGCCGAGCGCAAACCGCGCGGGGCATCGGCGTCGAGGGTGAACTGCCACCACAGCTGATGGCTGTAGGGCACGTCCTGGTACGCGAACAGCAGCAGCCACACCGACGCACCCAGGACGCAGGCGCTGGCCGCCAGGTAGACCGGCGAGAACGGTAGCTCGAGCAAGCGGCTGGGTCGGTAGAAAGAGCGCCGGAAGACGGCCAGCAGGCACGCGGTCAAGGTCAGGATGCTGGCCTCTTCCCAGTCAAAGCCTTTGAGCAGCGAGAGCAGGGCGCCGACCAGTAGCAGGATGGTGGTCAGGATCCAGGCGGCCGACAGGCGCCGCCGCAGGCCCTGGGCCAGCAGCAGGCACAGCACGCCAATCAGGCTGGCGCCGAAGTGCGAGGCGTCGATCAGTCGGTGCGGTACGAGAAAGCCCAGGTGTTCCAGGCGTCCGTCGATTTCCGGGGTGGCGCCAGAAAACAGCAGCACCACGCCGGACAAAAATACCAGTACCGCCAGCACCGGTGCCGCCAGCCCGGAAGCAGCCCTGATCGCCTGTTGGGCAAACAACAGGCGCCGGGCTTCGCTGGCGAGCAGCAGAATGCAGGCCAGCAGCAGCGGCAACACCACATAGATCAAGCGATAGAGTAGCAGTGCGGCGGCCAGTGGCGCAGCGCCGAGCTTGTCGGCAAAGGCCGCCAGCAGGATCGCTTCGAACACCCCGACACCGCCGGGCACATGGCTGAGTACCCCGGCTGCCAGCGCCAGCAGGTAGACCAGCAGGAAGGCACCAAACGGCGGTGCTTGCGGCAGCAGCAGGTAAAGCACGGTGGCGGCAGCGGCAACGTCCAGGGCGGTAATGAACAGTTGTAGCAGGGTCAGGCGCGTGCCCGGCAAGCGCAGGGTGCGCCGGCCTGCCTGCACCAGCAGATTGTCCGCCAGTGGTTGTTCGGGCAGCCGTCGGCGATAAAGTCCGTAGACCAGCGCCGCACTCAAGCCAAGCACGGCCAGGGCAATCGTTGCCAGCAGCGCAGGCGAGAGGTGCAAGGCTGCAGCGGCAGCCGGCAGATTGCTCAAGGTCGCCAGGGCCGCGAGAGGCGGCAGGGCACAACCGAGGGAAAGGCTGGCGAACAGGGTCATCCGGGCGACTTCGGCGGCGCCTATGCCGTGACGGGCGTATAGGCGATAGCGCACGGAACCACCAGACAGTAGCGACAGGCCGATAGCGTTGCCGATGGCAAAGGCGCTGAAGCCGCCCATCACCAGAGTACGCGGCGGTAACTGGACGCCGGCGTAACGGCTGGCTGACCACTCGTAACCAAGCAGGATGACGAAGCCGACGACCGTGGCCATGACCGCACCCATCAGCGAAGTCGGGGGCACGCTGAGCAGTGAGTCATGCAGGGCATAGATGTCCAGCTCGCTGAGCAGATGGCGGCAGGCGATCAACGCCACGGCAAACAGCAGCAAGGTCACACCCAGGCCGATCGGCTGGCGGTATTTGCTCAGCCGTTCGAGCCAGCGCAGGCGATGCTCGGCATTGGGCAGTGCGGTAGTAACAGGAGCTTGTGTTTCGGGCGTCTGGGCGCGCATCAACCACCTCGTGGCTTGCGCGCGGCAGGAAGGTTGTATCCGGTCAAAGTACCAATCCCTTTGGAAGCGTAATGTCCGATATGATCGGGCCGCTGAGTGCCTTGAGGATAGTTAAAGAAGTTTCATATTGCCCCGGGTGGGAAGGGGGCAGGCGAGGAGGGCGAATGGTCGAACGAGCAGATGCAAAAAAGGCCACTTTTTTCAAAGTGGCCTTTTCTGTTGTTTGGTTGCGGGAGCCGGATTTGAACCGACGACCTTCGGGTTATGAGCCCGACGAGCTACCAGACTGCTCCATCCCGCGTCTGTGGGGCGGATTCTACAGCGTTGAGCTTGGCTGTCAACGCTTAATTGTTGATTTACAATAAAAAATTACCTGGCACTTTATTCCGGGCAAAGAAAAAGGCCACTCGTGAGAGTGGCCTTTCCTGAATCTGGTTGCGGGAGCCGGATTTGAACCGACGACCTTCGGGTTATGAGCCCGACGAGCTACCAGGCTGCTCCATCCCGCGCCTGTGGAATGAGATTCTACAGTTTTGCCCGGAGCTGTCAATAGCCTGTTTACAGAAATCCTTTCTCCTTCAATCGCTTAGCGCACCTGAAAAGGGCTGCAGGGCAGCAAGGGCGGGCCTCGCAGGGGATCCGGGGGTGAATGAATTAGTTGTGATGCGTGGGGCGCTATCGGGTGAGATACTGCTTACATCACTTTAAACCTGTTCTTACGCTCCCTATGTCTCAACGCAAGATCATCCATATCGACTGCGATTGTTTCTACGCCGCCATCGAAATGCGCGACGATCCGCGCCTGGTCGGACGGCCACTGGCGGTGGGCGGCTCGGCGGAGCGGCGTGGGGTGATCGCTACCTGCAACTATGAGGCGCGGGCGTTCGGGGTGCGCTCGGCGATGTCCTCGCGTCATGCCCTCAAGCTGTGCCCGGACCTGTTGATCGTCAAACCGCGCATGGATGCCTATAAAGAAGCCTCGCGGGAAATTCACGGGATCTTTCGCGAGTACACCGATCTGATCGAGCCACTGTCGCTGGATGAGGCTTACCTGGATGTGTCGGACAGTTCCTGGTTCGCCGGCAGCGCCACGCGGATTGCTGCAGATATTCGCCGGCGGGTTGCCCAACAGCTGCATATCACCGTGTCGGCCGGTGTCGCGCCGAACAAGTTCCTGGCCAAGATCGCCAGTGACTGGCGCAAGCCCAATGGCCTGTTTGTGGTTACCCCGAATGAAGTCGAAGACTTCGTTGCCGCTTTGCCGGTCAGCAAGCTGCACGGGGTAGGCAAGGTCACCGCCGACAAGATGGGGCGCCTGGGCATTATCAATTGCCTGGAACTGCGCGACTGGAGCCGCCTGGCCCTGGCCCGTGAGTTCGGTAGCTTTGGCGAGCGGCTGTGGGGGCTGGCGCGGGGCATCGATGACCGTCCGGTACAGAATGACAGCCGTCGTCAGTCGGTCAGCGTGGAAAATACCTACGACACCGATCTACCGGACCTGGCCAGTTGCCTCGAAAAACTCCCAGAGCTGATGGAAACCCTGGCCGGGCGCATGGCACGTATCGATGACAGTTATCGCCCGGGCAAGCCGTTCGTCAAAGTGAAGTTCCATGATTTCAGCCAGACCACCCTTGAGCAGTCGGGGGCGGGGCGTGACCTTGGTGGCTATCAGCAATTGCTCAGCCAGGCCTTTGCCCGTGGTGGCAAGCCGGTGAGACTGTTGGGGATCGGCGTGCGCTTGCAGGATTTGCGCGGTGCCCATGAGCAGCTGGAGCTGTTCACTCAGGAGTGAGGAGGGCAGCGCCAGCAGGCTGGCGCTATCCGGGTGTAGCGAAGGTCAGTGCGCGCCGGGGTCGGCAACCAGGCGGCCAGCGTCCTTGGTCAGTGACTTGAGGAACTCCTGTTGCAGCTCCGGATCGTTGCGGGTCAGCTCGATCAGGCTCTGCTCCAGTTCACTGGCTTCTTCTTCCAGGCCCAGCTCCGACAGGCGCTTGACCCGATGCACCCACTGGCTGACTTCATCGTCTTCCAGGTCGTCAAAAATCAGTTCGTGGGCTTCCACCAGTTTGCCGCGCAGGCTGGCGCTGATCAGCAGGCTGGCATCGCCACGCACGTTGTTGTCTTCATCGACTACCTGCAGATGCAGGGTGCCGATGTGGGTCAGGTTCTGCTCGCTGAACGGGCTGTCGAGCAGGTTCAGGTGCAGCACGCCATTTCGGTCGGTGGTCAGCTCATGGTCCATCTTGCCGGCCTTGACCGATACCGGCCGCTCGCTCCAGGGCACACTGGTGTATTCCTGGCGCTTGTCCTTTTGCACTTCGGTGATGCCCGCCAGGTTCTGCTGGGCACGGCCGTTGGACTGGGCGTTCATGAACGGGTTGAGGCCGTCGAAGCCATAGCTCAACCAGTCGTGGGTAACGCTGTCGGGCAAGTTGCCCAGGGCAAAGACGTTGACCACGTTGGCGCCGACACCGGCCACCACCGCCACCGCGCCCAGCGGAATCTCATAGACTTCGCGCCAGGGCTGGTAAGGCGTGTAGCGATCATAACGACGGGTGACTTCAAACTCGGTGACTTCGAAGTTCTTCTGTTCGTGGATGCGCACACGCCGTTGCGGCAGCTCGAGTACCTTGGGGTCCCCGGCATCGATCTGCAGGCTGTGTTCGAGCAGCTTGCGCTCGATGCGTTCCTCATGTTCGCTGCGCTGTGACATCTGGTTGGCGCAACCGCTGAGGAACAGGGCGCCGCACAGTGCGGCGCCCCCCAGGTTGATGGTACTTCGCTTGAACATGATTACTCTTGCGTTGGCTTAGCGACGAATGCGGGCTTGCAGGAACGACAGCACCTCGGCCACTGGCAGCGGCTGTGCGTCACGCTCGGTGCGGTGCTTGTATTCCAGGTTGCCGTCGGCCAGGCCGCGATCGCTGACCACGATGCGGTGTGGAATGCCGATCAGTTCCATGTCGGCGAACTTGATCCCCGGGCTGGTTTTCTTGTCGCGGTCATCCAGCAGCACTTCGAAACCGGCGGCGGTCAGTTCGGCATACAGCTTGTCGGTGGCTTCGCGAACCTGCTCGGTTTCGTAGCGCAGCGGTACCAGGGCGATCTGGAACGGTGCCAGGGTATCGCTCCAGATAATGCCGTTGTCGTCGTAGTTCTGCTCGATGGCCGCGGCAACTACGCGCGATACGCCAATACCGTAGCAACCCATGCTCAGGGTCACCGGCTTGCCGTTCTCGCCCAGGACCTGGCACTTGAGGGCTTCGCTGTACTTGGTGCCGAGCTGGAAGATGTGCCCGACTTCAATACCGCGCTTGATCACCAGGGTGCCCTGGCCATCCGGGCTCGGGTCGCCTGCAACGACGTTACGCAGGTCGGCCACTTGCGGAACCGGCAGGTCGCGCTCCCAGTTGACGCCGAAGTAGTGCTTGTCGTCGATGTTGGCGCCGATGCCGAAATCGCTCATCAGGGCGACCGAACGGTCGATGATGCACGGCAGCGGCAGGTTCAGCGGGCCAAGGGAGCCGGCGCCGGCGCCAATGGCGTTGCGCAGTTCTTCATCGGTGGCCATGACCAGCGGGCTGGCAACCTCTGGCAGGTTGGCGGCCTTGATTTCGTTCAGTTCGTGGTCGCCACGGACGATCAGGGCAATCAGCTTGCCCTCTTCGGCGGCGTGGACGATCAGGGTCTTGACGGTCTTTTCGATCGCCAGGCCATAGTTCTCGACCAGTTGGGTGATGGTCTTGGCGTCCGGGGTGTCGACCAGGCGCAGCTCTTCGGTCGGCGCCAGGCGCGCGGTTTCCCGCGGGATGGCCTCGGCCTTCTCGATGTTGGCGGCGTAGTCGGAGCTGTCGCTGAAGATCACATCGTCTTCACCGGACTCGGCCAGCACGTGGAATTCGTGGGAGTAGCTGCCACCGATCGAGCCGGTGTCGGCCTGCACCGGGCGGAAGTCCAGGCCCAGGCGGGTAAAGATGTTGCTGTAGGCCAGGTGCATGCGATCGTAGGTTTCCTGCAGGGAAGCCGGATCGGCATGGAAGGAGTAGGCGTCCTTCATGATGAACTCGCGACCACGCATCAGGCCGAAGCGCGGACGGATCTCGTCACGGAACTTGGTCTGGATCTGGTACATGTTCAGCGGCAGCTGTTTATAGCTGTTGAGCTCGTTACGGGCCAGGTCGGTGATGACCTCTTCGTGGGTCGGGCCCACGCAGAACTCGCGACCGTGACGGTCCTTGAGGCGCAGCAGCTCGGGGCCGTACTGTTCCCAGCGGCCGGACTCCTGCCACAGCTCGGCAGGCTGGATGGCCGGCATCAGCACTTCAAGGGCGCCAGCGGCGTTCATTTCCTCGCGGACCACGGCTTCGACCTTGCGCATTACCCGCAGGCCCATCGGCAGCCAGGTATACAGGCCGGATGCGAGCTTGCGGATCATGCCGGCACGCAGCATCAGCTGGTGGCTGATGACGACCGCGTCGGAAGGGGTTTCTTTCTGGGTAGCGAGCAAATATTGACTGGTGCGCATGGTAGGCCGTTGTCGGTTGCTTAAGACTTTAAATGACCCCGCATTGTACGGGGGCGATTCGGTGGCGTACAGGATGCCGGAGCACGAAGGCGTTGTCAGCCCGAATTCAGACAAGAAAAAGCCCGGCAGTGCCGGGCTCTTTCGTACTGGGAATACTGAAAGCCCGAGGCTTACAGGATGCTCAGCGGGTACTCGACGATCAGACGCAGTTCGTCGATGGAGTCCGAACCGTAGTAAACGCCATCGCTGGAGCGATAAGTCGCTTGACGAATGCGGAAGCTCAGGTCTTTGGCCGGGCCTTCCTGCAGGACGTACTTGGCCTCGATGTCGCGTTCCCATTCCTTGCCGTTGTCGGTGGAGGCAACATTGGCGCCGGTACCTTTGACATAACGGGTCATGAAGCTCAGGCCTGGTACGCCGAAGGTGGCCATGTTCAGGTCGTAGCGAGCTTGCCAGGACTTCTCGTCTTCAGCGTTGAAGTCGGAACGGGCGATGGAGTTGGCCAGGAAGATGGTGCCGCCACCGTCAACGCCGTAGCCGTAGTCGCCGTCACCGCTGACTTTCTGGTAGGCCAGGGTGAAGGTGTGCGCGCCAATGTTGTAGGCGCCCGACAGGCTGTACGCACGGTTATCAAGTTTGTCGCCATCGTAGGCGGCATAGTTGGTCGTGCCGTCGCTCTTGGTGTCATAGATGTTGAAGTCGAACACCAGGCCCTGATCGTCGCTGATCGGCAGCGCCCAGTTGACGTTGGCGTAATATTTGCGCCAGTAGTCTTCGACCTTGGAGTAGTAGAGGCTGGTGCTCAGGGAGTCGGTAAAGGCATAAGTGCCGCCGACCACGTCGGCCTGGGTCAGGTGCAGGCTGTCGCGGTTGGTCTGTTCTTGCCCGGTGAGGCTGGTGAAGTGGCCAGCGTGCAGGGTCAGGCCCTTGATTTCGTTGCTGGTGATCAGGGTGCCTTGGGCCATCTCAGGCAGCAGGCGGCTGTCGTCAGTGGCGAAGACTGGCAATGCGGTGAATTGGTCACCCACTTTCAGGACTGTGTCGGAAATGCGGAACTTGACCGCGCCACCGCCCTTGGAATAGTCGTCTTGCGAACGACCGTCGGAGCCGGTTGGGAACAAGCCGGTGCCAGAGGTGCCTTTACCGCCGTCCAGCTTGAGGCCCAGCAGGCCGATGGCGTCAACGCCTACGCCTACGGTGCCTTGGGTAAAACCGGACTCGAAGGTGCCGATGAAACCCTGACCCCATTCGCGGGCATAGCTTTTGGTCTTGCCCAGCGGATTGTTTTCACGGTTACGGAAGTCGCGGCTGAAATAGAGGTTGCGAAGTTTGACGTTCAGCTTGCTGTCTTCAACAAAACCCTTGGACTCATCCTGAGAAGAGGCCACTGCCAATTGCGAGGTGCCGGCTGCAACAGCCAGGGCGATTATGCTCCACTTCATCACGCGCATCGTGATTTGCTCCTTTGGTTTTTAGGAAGAGTACTGCCGTCGCTGTTTGGTTTTTTTATACAGCGCGGCTCTTTCTTTTTGTGTCGGCGAAAATGTATATCACGCTGACCATCGTTGGCGATATGGGCGTTGAGAACCTTTCGGTAACTTTACGGTCATGTCGCTAACAGTTATGTCCTTGTCGCAAATCACGCCCCGGGTTTTCGCGGGCCGTACAACTCCAGCGCTGTTTCAAGTGGATTAAGGATAGGTAAAAATAATCTAGCCCCTGCCCCCGAAACTCCCTGGTTACCCCATGCGGCTGTTGTTATTTGTCGCCGCTCACCGCATCAATGCAGGTGGCGTGCCGACTGTGGCGGATGACAATGCAACAAGCGTGCACAAAATCGAACAGGGTTCACGAAATTTTCACTTTTCTGCGCTCAAGGGCGGTTTGGTGCCGATAAACCGGGGGTCAAAGAACCTTTGGTTAGCCGTCAGCGATCCCGCTGGAATAAGTATAAAAGTTGCCCGTAAAGTCAAAGCGTTACCGCTGAAGGCTAAAGCTGAGTAGTTTGTGGATGTTCGGTGGGCACAGAGCGGACGGACGGCTTCATTTTGGTGCGAAAAGTAGCGTTTCACCGTTCGGGCGGCGTAACACCTGCTCGCCCAAGGACCTTTCGCGGCGAGGCGCGGGGGCAAAGTGGTGCATCTCTTCATTTTATAGGGCAGCAACCAATGCCCTTGAGGCTGAGGAGGAGTATCCTGCTGGCTGTGGCTCACGGTGGTTGCGTGGGCGAGGTTCTGTGCGGTTGTAGGAGATTTCGCTGTGTTTGTTCTGGATCAACGCCTTCAACAAGACACCTTGTGCCTGGGTGACTTTCCTCTTTGTCGTCTGTTGTTGAGCAAGGATGCCAACTATCCCTGGTTTATCCTGGTCCCGCGCCGTGCGGATATCAGCGAATTGTTTCAACTTGATGACAGTGATCAGCAGCAGCTCTGGAAAGAAACTACAGCCTTGGCTCAACTGCTCAAGGACAGCTTTGCTGCGGATAAAATGAATGTGGCGACCCTGGGCAATGTAGTTAGCCAGCTACATATGCACGTCATTGTTCGTCGTCGCACTGATCCGGCCTGGCCGGCGCCAGTATGGGGCAATAAACCTGCGATTGAATATTCGCCGCAACAGTTGGCGGATGTCCGTTTGCGTCTTGCCGAGATATTGGTTGACGACTTTCAGTTCATGGAGGCTTGAATCATGACCCTTGAAGCGCGAGTGACCGAGTTGGAAAGCCGGTTGGCCTTTCAGGACGATACCTTGCTGGCCTTGAACGATGTGCTGGTCGAGCAGCAGCGCGTTGTTGAGCGTCTGCAGCTGCAGATGGCCGCGCTACTAAAGCGCTACGAAGAGATGGTCGGTCAGTACGAAGCCAGCGAAGAAGAAGCACCGCCGCCGCATTACTGATTTCGGGGCGTAAAAAAACCGCGATGGGCAGTGATGCCGTCGCGGTTTTTTGTTTCAGCCGATCAGCGCCGTGGGGCGGCGATCACATCCTCGGCCTGCAGGCCCTTGTCGCGGTTCATTACCGAGAACTCGACACGCTGGCCTTCGACCAGAACCCGGTGGCCTTCGCCACGAATGGCGCGAAAGTGGACGAAGATGTCATCGCCCGAATCGCGGGAGATAAAGCCGAAACCCTTGGAGGTGTTGAACCACTTCACCGTACCGGTATCACGATTGGACATGTCGTACTGGGTGTTCTGGCTACGGTTTGCAGCGCTTTTGGCAAAGCCGGCAATCAGGTGCAGGACGGTGGCCAGCAGGGCGCAGGCCAGGGCCGGCAGGTTACCGAGCTCGGGACGGGCCAGCAGGGTCACGGTCTGCAGGATCACGGCAACAACCAGCAAAACACTGGCGGCGCGTTGCAGTTGCTGGCGGGCGCCCCGATAGTGCTGCGGGAGCACGGGAGCGATGACCAGGTTGAGCAGGCCGAAGAGCGCGAGGAAAATCGCCTCCGGTTGCTGCAGGAAGGGAATGGCTTCGGTTCTGAGGCTGGGTATGAAGGACAGCAGCAAGGCTGCAACGCCCGTCAACAGGTGGACGATCTTGAACATGTTGGTTGGCTCACATTGATAAGGCGGATCACAGGAAGAGCTGACTTCACGGCGCGCACGGGTAAAAAAGCGCAAAAACGTGAAATGGGTCAGCCTATGCGCCCGCGTAATGACAATCGGCGCGGGCGGCACGCTGCCTATTTAACAGCAAAGCCCCGGGGTTCTCAAATCAGCGGCCAACCGTGTGTCGCGTGGGCTGCAGCCCTGTGTCGCAGGCACGAGGCTGCAGCCGGTGAAAACTCTTGGTACAGTGGTTTGTAGCCGCTTGATCAGCAAGCGCCAAGGAAAGGGGAACTGCATGGCTATCGATATCGGTATCAGTGAAGAAGATCGCAAGTCCATCGTGGATGGTTTGTCGCGTCTGTTATCGGATACTTATGTTCTTTATCTGAAGACCCACAACTTTCACTGGAACGTCACAGGCCCGGCGTTCCGTACCTTGCACCTGATGTTCGAGGAGCAGTACAACGAACTGGCCCTGGCGGTCGATTCGATTGCCGAGCGTATTCGCGCCCTGGGCTTCCCGGCGCCGGGAGCGTATTCCATCTATGCGCGGCTTTCCTCTATTAAAGAAGAGGAGGGCGTGCCCGCCGCCGATGAGATGATCAAGCAGCTGGTCGAAGGCCAGGAGGCGGTCACCCGTACGGCGCGCAGCATTTTCCCGCTGCTCGACAAGGTCAGCGACGAGCCGACCGCCGACCTGCTTACCCAGCGCATGCAGGTGCATGAAAAAACTGCCTGGATGCTGCGTTCGCTACTTGAAGGCAAGTGACCGGCTGATTTAACGCGCGTTGTTTGAATGCCCGAGCTTCTATATGAGGTTCGGGCATTTTAGTTGGCACGGAAGCACTTTCCGGTGTTTTCAAGTACCGGGTCCAGCGCCGAGAATTCCTACATTCAGAATAACTGCGTCTGCTGGTGCCGGCGCGAGTCACGGCGCTTTATTAAGGGCAAGTTCCCGTGCGTGCCAAACGTCCGGGTTTGTTTCCCTGTTAAACAGTGGCGTGGTACGACTATGTCGGCATGGATGAATCGCACGGGGCGCGCAGCCAGCGTGCCGCACAAGGATGGCATCGATCCTTTCGAGGCAAATTTCAACATGGGCCTGGCCCAGCCGTTATCGCGTTCGGTACGGCTGAACGGTTTTGCCACCTGTCTGCGCCTTGAGGAGATTTACTGGACCATCCTCGAGCGCATTGCCGAGGCGAACAAATGCTCGGTCAACGCGGTGCTGTCGTACGTTGACCGCGAAGTGCACCTGCGCCATGGCGGGGTGAAAAATTTCAGCGGGCTGATCCGCGTGGTCTGCGTGGTCTATCTGCTGGGGGCAAAGGTGGCACGCTAGTCGGTTGCCGGGCTGCACAGCACTCCTTAACCATATATAATCCCGCGCTTTACTGCCTGAACCAGCCCGCGCTGTGGTTAACGAGACACGCCTATGCCCATGTACGACTATCAATGTGCTTCCTGCAATCATCAGTTGGAAGTCCTCCAGAAGCTCAGCGCCGCGCCGCTGACCGATTGCCCGGCGTGTGAGCAGCCCGCATTGAAAAAGCTGATCTCGGCCCCGGGGTTCCGTCTGGGCGGTACGGGCTGGTACGAAACCGACTTCAAGACCGGTGCGAAAAAGAACCTGGCAGGCGGCGACAAGGCCGACTGAGTTGATTGCACCGGCAGGGTCTTGCACTATTAGCCCTTTGGGGCATCAAGGCCTCCACTGAACATACGAATGACGAGAAGCGAAACCACCATCATGATGCGCAGCCATTATTGCGGCCAACTGAACGAGAGCCTGGAAGGTCAGGAAATTACCCTTTGCGGATGGGTCCATCGTCGCCGCGACCACGGCGGGGTGATTTTCCTCGATATCCGTGATCGCGAAGGCATGGCCCAGGTCGTCTTCGACCCGGATCGCGCAGAAAGCTTCGCCGCCGCCGATCGCGTGCGCAGCGAGTACGTGGTACAGATCACCGGCAAGGTGCGTCCGCGTCCGGCTGGCGCGGTCAACGCCAACATGGCGTCCGGCGCCATCGAAGTGCTGGGTTACGAGCTGACCGTCCTGAACGAAGCGGAAACCCCGCCGTTCCCGCTCAACGAATACTCCGATGTTGGTGAAGAAACCCGCCTGCGCTATCGCTTCATCGACTTGCGTCGCCCGGAAATGGCCGAGAAGCTGCGCCTGCGATCGCGCATCACCACCAGCATCCGCCGCTTCCTTGATGAAAACGGCTTCCTCGACGTCGAAACGCCGATCCTCACCCGTGCCACCCCTGAAGGCGCGCGTGACTACCTGGTGCCGAGCCGTACCCACGCAGGCAGCTTCTTCGCCCTGCCGCAATCGCCGCAGCTGTTCAAGCAGTTGCTGATGGTTGCCGGTTTCGACCGCTACTATCAGATCGCCAAGTGCTTCCGCGACGAAGACCTGCGCGCCGACCGTCAGCCGGAATTCACCCAGATCGACATCGAGACCAGCTTCCTCGATGAGTCCGAGATCATGGGCCTGACCGAAAGCATGATCCGCAAGCTGTTCAAGGAAGTCCTGGACCTGGAGTTCGGCGAATTCCCACACATGACCTTCGAAGAAGCCATGCGCCGCTACGGTTCCGACAAGCCGGACCTGCGTAACCCGCTGGAACTGGTTGACGTTGCCGATCAGCTCAAGGAAGTCGAATTCAAGGTGTTCAGCGGCCCGGCCAACGATCCGAAGAGCCGTGTTGCCGCCCTGCGCGTGCCAGGTGGCGCGAGCATGCCGCGCAGCCGCATCGACGACTACACCAAGTTCGTCGGCATCTACGGTGCCAAGGGCCTGGCCTACATCAAGGTCAACGAGCGCGCCAAGGGCGTTGAAGGCCTGCAGTCGCCGATCGTCAAGAACATCCCTGAGGCCAACCTCAACGTGATCCTCGATCGCGTTGGCGCGGTCGACGGCGATATCGTGTTCTTCGGCGCCGACAAGGCCAAGATCGTCAGCGAGGCGCTGGGCGCCCTGCGGATCAAGGTCGGTAACGATTTCAACCTGCACACCTGCGAGTGGGCACCGATGTGGGTTGTCGACTTCCCGATGTTCGAAGAGAACGACGACGGCAGCTTCACTGCGCTGCACCACCCGTTCACCGCGCCAAAATGCAGCCCCGAAGAGCTGGAGGCCAACCCGGCCACCGCGCTGTCGCGTGCTTACGACATGGTGCTCAACGGTACCGAGCTGGGTGGTGGTTCGATCCGTATCCACCGCAAAGAAATGCAACAGGCGGTCTTCCGTCTGCTGGGTATCGAAGCGGCTGAACAGGAAGAGAAATTCGGCTTCCTGCTCGACGCCCTGAAGTTCGGCGCACCGCCGCATGGCGGCCTGGCCTTCGGTCTGGACCGTCTGGTGATGCTGATGACTGGCGCCCAGTCGATTCGCGAAGTCATTGCCTTCCCGAAAACCCAGAGCGCTGCGTGCGTCATGACCCAGGCCCCTGGCCTGGTCGATGCCAAGGCCCTGCGTGAGTTGCATATCCGTCTGCGCGAACAGCCCAAGGCTGAGTAAGCAGACCCCGGGCGCATCCATATGGATGCGCCTTTGCGTTAAGGCGCATGAATTTCAAGGTCTCGGTCGGGCATGAGCGCGGCCGGGGCGTGGCATTGTTACAAAGGATTCGGAGTGCGTTATGGCTGGTCATTCCAAGTGGGCAAACATCAAGCACCGCAAAGAGCGCCAGGATGCCAAGCGAGGCAAGATCTTCACCAAGTGGATTCGTGAGCTGACCGTTGCCGCCAAGCAGGGCGGCGGCGATCCAGCCTCCAACCCGCGCTTGCGCCTGGCCCTGGACAAGGCGCTGGGGGCGAACATGAGCCGCGACATCATCGACCGGGCGGTTGCACGCGGTGCTGGCACGGCCGAAGCCGACAACGTCGAAGAGCTCAGCTACGAAGGTTACGGCCCGGGTGGCGTGGCGGTGATGGTCGAAGCCATGACCGACAACCGCAACCGGACCGCAGCGGCTGTGCGCCATGCGTTCAGCAAGTGCGGTGGCAACCTGGGGACTGACGGCTCGGTGGCCTATCTGTTCGAGCGCAAGGGCCAGATCAGCTTTGCCGCCGGTGTCGACGAAGACGCGCTGATGGAAGCGGCGATGGAGGCCGATGCCGACGACGTGGTCAGCAACGAAGATGGCTCGTTCGAGGTCTTCACCTCGTTCAACAGCTTCTATGCCGTGCGCAATGCCCTGGAAGAGGCCGGTTTCAAGGCAGCGGACGCGGAAATCGTCATGCAGCCGACCACCAGTGCCGAACTTGACCTGGACGGCGCGCAGAAGGTGCTCAAGCTGATCGACATGCTTGAAGACCTGGACGACGTGCAGAACGTCTACTCCAACGCCGAGATTCCTGACGAAGTCATGGAACAGCTCGGCTAGTCTCAAGTTGTTCATTCAGGTGGGAGCGAGCTTGCCTCTCGATGCGATTGGGCGGTAGTGCGCAATCGCGGGGCAAGCCCGCTCCTGCCGGCCCGAGGCCGGATCTGCCTGCAGTTGCATTGCACCTGCGAGCCGGTCCGGCTTCTGTTTTTACTATGGCGCAAAGACGTATGACTCTGATTCTTGGCATCGACCCCGGCTCGCGCATCACCGGTTATGGCGTGGTGCGCCATAGCGGTCGTGGCTGCGAGTATGTGGCTTCCGGATGCATCCGTACTGGCGCGGGCGAGCTGCCGGAGCGTCTGCAGATCGTGTTTCGCGGGGTGCGCGAGATCATTCGCCAGCACGGCCCGGTTACCATGGGCATCGAGCGGGTGTTCATGGCGCGCAACGCCGATTCGGCGCTCAAGCTCGGTCAGGCGCGCGGCGCGGCTATTGTCGCCGCCATCGAAGAAGGCCTGGAGATTGCCGAGTACAGCGCCACCCAGGTCAAGCAGGCAGTTGCCGGCACCGGTGGGGCCAATAAGGAGCAGGTGCAGATGATGGTCATGCACCTGCTCAAGCTGACCCAGAAGCCGCAGATTGACGCTTCCGACGCCCTGGCCATCGCCTTGTGCCATGCCCACACCCGCTCAAGCCTGGTGCCCCATGGCCTGGGCACGGCGCGTAGTCGCAGCGGGCGCTTGCGGCTCTGATAGCATCATCCGCTGAAACAAATTTTGCCCGGGCAATGCCTTCGGCCATTGCATTTGCTGTTAGGGTTGACCGGTCGCTTGCCGGTGCCCATGAGGAAGGATCGGAACGTGATTGGACGTTTGCGCGGCACCCTGGCTGAAAAACAGCCGCCGCACCTGATTGTCGACGTCAACGGCCTGGGCTACGAGCTCGAAGTGCCGATGACCACCCTGTACCGCTTGCCCAAGGTTGGCGAAGTGGTGACCTTGCACACCCACCTGGTGGTGCGCGAGGACGCTCATCTGCTGTATGGCTTTCATGAAAAGCGCGAACGCGAGCTGTTTCGCGAGCTGATCCGCCTCAACGGCGTGGGGCCCAAGCTGGCCCTGGCATTGATGTCGGGCCTGGATGTCGACGAACTGGTACGCTGTGTCCAGGCCCAGGATGCCTCGGCCCTGGTCAAGGTGCCCGGGGTCGGTAAAAAGACCGCCGAGCGCCTGCTGGTTGAACTCAAGGATCGCTTCAAGGCCTGGGAAACCTCACCGGCCATGTTTGCCCTTGTGCCCAATGGTCCACTGCCGATTGCCAGCGTCTCCAGCGCCGAGGCCGATGCCGTCAGCGCGCTGATTTCCCTGGGCTATAAGCCCCAGGAAGCCAGCAAGGCGGTGGCCGCCGTGGATGCCAAGGGCCTGAGCAGTGAAGAGCTGATCCGTCGCAGCCTTAAGGGAATGATCTAAGTGATTGAAGCCGATCGACTGATAGCCGCCACCGGGCGCGACCGAGAAGAGGTCCAGGACCGGGCGATCCGTCCATTGCGCCTGGCCGAATACATCGGCCAGCCGGTGGTGCGCGAACAGATGGCCTTGTTCATCCAGGCCGCCCGCGGGCGCAACGAATCCCTCGACCACACGCTGATCTTCGGCCCGCCGGGGCTGGGCAAGACCACCCTGGCCAATATCATTGCCCAGGAGATGGGCGTGTCGATCAAGAGCACTTCGGGGCCGATCCTCGAACGCCCGGGTGACCTGGCTGCCTTGCTGACCAACCTCGAACCCCATGACGTGCTGTTCATCGACGAAATCCATCGCCTGTCGCCCATCGTCGAAGAAGTGCTGTACCCGGCCATGGAAGACTTCCAGCTCGACATCATGATCGGCGAAGGGCCGGCGGCGCGCTCGATCAAGCTCGATTTGCCTCCGTTCACCCTGGTCGGTGCCACCACCCGTGCCGGCATGCTGACCAACCCGCTGCGTGACCGCTTCGGCATCGTCCAGCGCCTGGAGTTCTACAACACCGAGGACCTGGCGACCATCGTCAGCCGTTCCGGTGGCATTCTTGGCTTGCCCATCGAGGACGAAGGCGCCTTCGAGATCGCCCGCCGGGCCCGCGGTACGCCACGGATCGCCAACCGCCTGCTGCGGCGGGTGCGCGACTACGCCGAAGTGCGCGGCAAGGGCCATATCACCAAACCGGTTGCCGACATGGCGCTGAACCTGCTGGATGTCGACGAGCGCGGGTTCGATCACCAGGACCGGCGCTTGCTGCTGACCATGATCGAGAAGTTCGACGGTGGTCCGGTGGGGGTCGACAGCCTGGCTGCGGCCATCAGCGAAGAGCGTCACACCATCGAGGACGTGCTCGAGCCCTACCTGATCCAGCAGGGCTACATCATGCGCACGCCACGGGGCAGGGTGGTGACCCGGCACGCGTACCTGCATTTCGGTCTGAATATTCCCAATCGGATGGGGGAATCGATCACCGGTGAGGGTTTTTCCGCCCAGGCCGATGAGTGACAGATTTATCCAGCGTTTCTGTGGTCCTATCCGCGGGCATGGCTCAGTCACGCTGGCAATACGACATAATCGATGAAAAACAGTTGCCGGGGCGGATTGGCAAGCTGAGGAGTTAGCACTAGAGTATGCGCGCGCAAATTGAGCTAGAGCCGTTCGCACATCGTTGTCGTGTCTATTACGAAGATACCGATGCCGGCGGCGTGGTGTATTACGTCAATTACCTGAAATTCATGGAACGTGCCCGCACCGAGCGGTTGCGTGCCCTGGGCTTTGCCCAGTCGGCAATGGCGCAGGAAAACCTGTTGTTCGTGGTCCATTCCAGCGAGGCGCGCTATCACGCGCCAGCGCGGCTGGACGACGAATTGCGGGTCACCGCGCAAGTGCTTGAATTGAACCGCGCCAGCTTGAGCTTCGTGCAGCAGGTATGGCGCGAAAAAGATGCAACGCTGCTCTGCGAAGGGCAGTTCCTGGTGGCCTGTGTGCGCGCCGATACTTTCAAACCCCGGGCCATTCCCCCAGCGCTGCGCGCGGCCTTTGCCGAGGCGGGCGATCCGGGTACTCATTCAAATGCAGGAGATTAAGCGTGGAAGCTAACGTCGTCGACCATACCTCCATGTGGAGCCTGGTCAGCAATGCCAGCATCGTGGTACAGCTGGTCATGCTGATTCTGGTTGCCGCATCGGTAACGTCATGGATCATGATTTTTCAGCGCAGCACCATGCTGCGCGCCGGTCGTCGTGCGCTGGACAGCTTTGAAGAGCGCTTCTGGTCGGGCATCGACCTGTCCAAGCTGTACCGTCAGGCTGGCAGCAACCCGGACCCGGATTCGGGCGTAGAACAGGTGTTCCGCGCCGGCTTCAAGGAATTCTCGCGTCTGCGCCAGCAGCCGGGCGTCGACCCTGATGCGGTCATGGAGGGCGTTGGCCGGGCCATGCGCGTCGCCATCTCCCGTGAAGAAGAGAAGCTCGAGCAGAGCCTGCCGTTCCTCGCCACCGTTGGTTCCACCAGCCCGTACATCGGCCTGTTCGGTACCGTCTGGGGCATCATGAACTCCTTCCGCGGCCTGGCCTCGGCGCAGCAAGCGACCCTGGCCACCGTGGCCCCGGGTATCGCCGAAGCCCTGATCGCCACCGCGATCGGCCTGTTCGCCGCGATCCCTGCGGTTATTGCCTACAACCGTTTCGCTGCCCGCAGTGAAGTCTTGATCGGCCGTTACTACACGTTCGCCGACGAGTTCCAGGCCATCCTGCACCGTAAAGTGCACACCAGCGAAGAGTGATCAGGTAAAAGCCCATGGCCCGAGTTCGCCACAAACGCAAGCCGGTCGCCGAAATGAACGTGGTGCCATACATCGACGTGATGCTGGTACTGCTGGTGATTTTCATGGTGACCGCACCCATGCTCAACCAGGGCGTGAAGGTCGACTTGCCCAAGGTTTCCAGTGAAGCCTTGCCGCAGGACAACAACACCCAGGTCCTGACCATTTCGATCAAGGCTGACAAGACCTACTTCTGGAACCTTGGCAGCGAGGTCGACACTGACAAGCAGATGGACAAGGCCATGACCTTGCCGCAAATGACCGACGCCGTGACCAAGATCATCAGCGCCGGCCGTGACCAGGGCAAGCAGACCCAGGTCTTCATCCGTGGTGACAAGTCCGTCGACTATGGCGCGGTCATGGGTGCCATGGGCGGGTTGCAGAAGGCAGGTGTCGGTAACGTTGGCCTGATTACCGAGGCGCCCTGATGCAACAGCGAGAGCCATCCGCCTCGGAAAGCTATTTCTGGCCCAGTGTCTGGGCCATTGCGCTGCACGTTCTGGTGTTCGGCATGCTGTTCGTCAGTTTTGCCATGACCCCGGAACTGCCGCCGGCCAAGCCTATTGTCCAGGCAACCCTGTACCAGCTGAAATCCAAGAGTCAGGCGACCACCCAGACCAATCAGAAGATTGCCGGTGAAGCCAAGAAGACTGCTTCGCGTCAAACCGAAGAAGAGCAGATGGAACAGAAGAAGGTCGAGCAGCAGGCAGTGAAGGCTGCGGAACAAAAGAAAGAAGAAGCTGCTCAAAAGGCCGAAGAGGCGCGAGCCGAAGCCGAAGCGAAGAAAGCCGAGCAGGCCGAGAAGGCCGAGGAAGCGAAGAAAACCGCCGAAGCCAAGAAAGCCGAAGAGGCGAAGAAGGCCACCGAGAAGCAACAGGCTGACATCGCCAAGAAGAAGGCCGAAGAGGAAGCCAAGAAAAAGGCTGACGAAGAGGCCAAGAAGCAGGCGGCTGAAGAAGCCAAGAAAAAAGCAGCCGAGGACGCCAAGAAGAAGGCGGCCGAGGACGCGAAGAAAAAAGCAACGGCTGAAGAGGCGAAGAAAAAAGCCGCCGAAGACGCCAAGAAGAAAGCTGCAGCTGATGCAGCCAAGAAGAAGGCACAGGATGCAGCCCGCAAGGCGGCGGAAGACAAGAAAGCCCAGGCCCTGGCCGAGCTTCTGTCCGACACCACCGAACGGCAGCAAGCCCTGGCTGACGAGCAGGGTGATCAGGTAGCCGGCGATTTCGACGACCTGATTCGTGCACGTGCGGCCGAGGGCTGGGCACGTCCGCCTTCTGCGCGCAAGAACATGACGGTGGTCCTGCAGATCGGCATGTTGCCCGATGGCACCATTACCTCGGTGAGCGTAGCCCGCTCCAGTGGTGACGGTCCGTTTGACAGCTCGGCTGTGGCAGCGGTCAAGAACATTGGTCGTTTAACCGAGATGCAGGGCTTGAAACCGAGCGAATTCAATCCCTATCGTTCATTCAAGATGACATTCACACCTGAGGATCTAGCCTTGTGATTAACCTTCTTCGAGGACTGCTGGTCGTTCTCTGCTGTGCAGCAGGGTTGGCCGTAGCAGATGAAAAGAACATCCTGGTCACCAGCGGCAGCGATCGCGCGACGCCGATCGCCGTCGTGCCGTTCGGTCTGCAGGGCGGTAGCGTGCTGCCTGAAGACATGGCTGACATCATTGGTAATGACCTGCGCAACTCCGGTTATTACTCGCCGATCCCGCGGCAGAACATGATCAGCCAGCCGAGCCAGGCCAGCGAAGTGATCTTCCGTGACTGGAAAGCCCTGGGCGCCCAGTACATCATGGTTGGCAGCATCGTCCCTGCGGGCGGTCGCCTGCAGGTGCAGTACGCGCTGTTCAACGTCGCCACCGAGCAGCAAGTGTTGACCGGCAGCGTCTCGGGCAGTGTCGACCAACTTCGCGACATGTCGCACTACATCGCCGACCAGTCGTTCGAAAAGCTCACCGGCATCAAGGGTGCGTTCTCTACCCGCATGCTGTACGTGACTGCCGAGCGCTTCTCGACCAACAACACCCGTTACACCCTGCAGCGTTCCGACTACGACGGTGCGCGGGCAGTAACCCTGCTGCAATCGCGTGAGCCGATCCTGTCGCCGCGCTTTGCCCCGGATGGCAAGCGTATTGCCTATGTGTCGTTCGAGCAGAAGCGTCCGCGCATCTTCGTTCAGCACATCGACACCGGTCGCCGTGAGCAGATCACCAACTTCGAAGGCCTCAATGGTGCGCCAGCCTGGTCTCCGGATGGTTCGCGCCTGGCGTTCGTGCTGTCCAAGGACGGCAACCCGGACATCTATGTGATGAACATGGGTTCGCGCCAACTGTCGCGCGTGACTGCAGGTCCTGGTATCAACACCGAACCGTTCTGGGGTAAAGATGGCTCGACCATCTACTTCACCTCCGACCGCGGTGGTAAACCACAGATCTACAAAACCAATGTTTCCGGTGGTGGTGCAGAGCGGGTAACTTTCGTGGGTAACTACAACGCCAACCCTAAACTGTCGGCGGATGAAAAGACCCTGGTGATGATTCATCGCCAACAAGGTTTCACCAACTTCAAAGTGGCTGCACAAGATTTGCAACGCGGCAGTGTAAAGATTCTCTCGGAAACAAGTCTTGATGAGTCACCCACTGTTGCGCCCAACGGCACCATGCTAATCTACGCCACCCGCCAGCAGGGCCGGGGAGTCTTGATGCTCGTCTCTCTCAACGGACGCGTGAGGCTCCCGCTTCCTACCGCTCAAGGCGAAGTCAGAGAACCGTCCTGGTCCCCTTACCTGAACTGACGCGGCGCTTTACGTTTTACTTAACACACTGGGGTTCATTAGGAGTTTCACGATGGAAATGCTGAAGTTTGGTAAGTTTGCTGCGCTGGCTCTGGCCATGGCCGTAGCTGTAGGTTGCTCCTCGAAAGGCGGTGACGACGCAGGTCAAGGCCAAGTCGATCCTAACGCTGGCTACGGTGCCAACACTGGCGCTGTTGACGGCAGCCTGAGCGAAGAAGCTGCTCTGCGCGCAATCACCACCTTCTACTTCGAATACGACAGCTCGGACCTGAAGCCAGAAGCCATGCGCGCTCTGGACGTTCATGCCAAGGACCTGAAAGGCAACGGCGCTCGCGTCGTGCTGGAAGGTAACACCGACGAGCGTGGTACTCGCGAATACAACATGGCTCTGGGCGAGCGTCGTGCGAAAGCCGTTCAACGCTACCTGGTACTGCAAGGCGTTTCTCCTGCCCAGCTGGAACTGGTTTCCTACGGCGAAGAGCGTCCAGTTGCTACCGGTAACGACGAGCAGTCCTGGGCTCAGAACCGTCGCGTCGAACTGCGTAAGTAATTCGATATGCGAACGTGCCGTCGTGCTGTAACCGTCCTGGCTCTCACCCTGCCTCTCATGGCCTGGGCTGAGGTTCCTGTTGTTGATGACAACGCAGGCTATAGCGGCGCAAGCAGCTATCCGCCTGCGGGTTATGGTACGAACGGCGCCTATGCCGGGGGAGGGGTTACGGCCCCTGCCTCGGCACAGGGCCAGCTGTTCATGCAACTGCAGCAAATGCAGGAGCAGATCGCGCGTCAACAAGGCATCATTGAAGAGCTGCAAAATGATGTGTCACGCATGAAACAGGAGAGCCTGGAGCGTTACCAGGACCTGGATCGGCGTATTGGAAGCGGTGTTGCACCTGCCGCCACTCCTGATAATTCCTCCACCGGTGGCGAAGCCGCCGGTGCCGCTGCAGGCGCTGCCGCTGGTGCTGCCACCGGCCAGCCAGCAGCCAGTAGCGAACCTGGCGATCCGGCGAAAGAAAAGCTCTACTACGATGCTGCTTTCGACCTGATCAAAGCCAAGGATTTCGACAAGGCCAGCCAGGCGTTCAACGCCTTCCTGCGCAAGTACCCGAACAGCCAGTACGCCGGCAACGCGCAGTACTGGCTCGGTGAAGTGAACCTGGCCAAGGGTGACCTGCAAGCCGCAGGGCAAGCCTTCGCCAAGGTCAGCCAGCTGTATCCCAAGCACAACAAGGTGCCCGATTCGCTGTACAAGCTGGCCGATGTTGAGCGCCGCCTGGGTCACACCGACCGGGTCAAGGGCATTCTCCAGCAGGTGGTCACCCAGTACCCGGGGACCTCGGCTGCACAACTGGCCCAGCGCGACTTGCAGAAGCTCTGAGTCGGTCGCTTTAAAAGAAACCCGCGCTAGTCGCGGGTTTTTTCGTTAGAATCACTGCCCTTTTATGAAACACGCTGCTGCGAACTACGCGATGTCGAGTTCTCAGTGGTGCCTGACGGAGGCGGACAGCCTGTTTAGCTGTTACGCCCGTGGCGACTATGCAAGACACATTACGTATCACCGAAGTTTTTTACTCTTTGCAGGGTGAAACGCGTACCGCTGGGCTGCCCACGGTATTCGTTCGCCTCACCGGCTGCCCGCTGCGTTGCCAGTACTGCGACAGCGAGTACGCGTTCAGCGGCGGCAGTATCCGCACCCTTGATTCGATCCTCGAACAGGTCGCTGGCTTCAAGCCGCGTTATGTCTGCGTAACCGGTGGCGAACCGCTGGCCCAGCCCAACGCTATCCCTTTGCTCAAGCAACTGTGTGACGCCGGTTACGACGTTTCGCTGGAGACCAGTGGTGCCCTGGATATTTCCAGGGTCGATACCCGGGTCAGCCGCGTCGTCGACCTCAAGACCCCAGGCTCGGAAGAAGTGCACCGCAACCGTTACGAGAACATCGAACTGCTGACCCGCAACGATCAGGTCAAGTTCGTCATCTGCTCTCGTGAAGACTATGACTGGGCGGTGTCCAAGCTCATTCAGTACGGCCTGGAAAAACGTGCCGGCGAAGTGCTGTTCTCGCCAAGCCACCATCAGGTGAGCGCAACTGACCTGGCCGACTGGATCGTGGCCGATAATTTGCCGGTTCGCTTCCAGATGCAGCTGCACAAGCTGCTATGGAACGACGAGCCGGGACGCTGACAGGAGCGATGCAATGACTGAGAAACGTGCGGTAATTCTGCTTTCCGGTGGTCTGGACTCGGCCACCGTGGTCGCCATGGCCAAGGCTGAAGGCTACAGTTGCTACACCATGAGCTTCGACTACGGCCAGCGCCATCGCGCTGAGCTGAACGCCGCAGCGCGGGTAGCCCGCGACCTGGGCGTGGTCGAGCACAAGGTCATCGGCTTGAGCCTGGACGGCATCGGTGGCTCGGCCCTGACCGACAGCAGCATCGATGTGCCCGAAGCACCGAGTGAAGGCATCCCGGTCACCTACGTGCCGGCGCGCAACACCGTGTTCCTGTCCCTGGCCCTGGGCTGGGCAGAAGTGCTGGAGGCCCGCGATATCTTCATCGGCGTCAATGCCGTGGACTATTCCGGTTACCCGGATTGCCGTCCGGAGTTCGTCGAGGCTTTCGAGCGCATGGCTAACCTGGCGACCAAGGCCGGTGTCGAAGGGCAGGGCTTCCGTATCCAGGCGCCGCTGCAGAACCTGAGCAAGGCGCAGATCGTCCAGGCCGGCATGGCCCGCGGGGTTGACTACAGCCTTACCGTTTCTTGCTATCAGGCCGACGATGAAGGCCGCGCCTGTGGTAAATGCGACAGCTGCCGCCTGCGCGCCGACGGCTTCAAAGCTGCCGGTGTAGAGGACCCGACCAGATATTTTTAAATTATTTTGCGATGGGGTGTTGATTTCCTGTTAGAAATCAGTATTATACGCGCCATCCAACGGGTCGTTAGCTCAGTTGGTAGAGCAGTTGGCTTTTAACCAATTGGTCGTAGGTTCGAATCCTACACGACCCACCATACGCTGTAAGAAAAAGCCCGCGTCCTGCAAAGGTCGCGGGCTTTTTCGTTTCTGTGGGAGCGGGCTTGCCCCGCGATTGCGATATGAAGGACATACGCAATCGCGAGGCAGGTTGCACCCTCGCTCCTACAAATCAGAACGCATAGGTCGCCGAGAGAATCGCCGAACGCGCATCGCCATACTCGATGGCCGAAGAACGCGCATCGGTGCCGTTCTGCTGGCGTACACGCTCGACATAGTCCTTGTTGAACAGGTTGTTGACGTTCAGCTGCAGGTCGAGGTCTTCGTTGACCCGGTACGCCACCATGGCGTTGTGCAGCCAGTAGGCGTCGAGCTTGGCGCTGGTGCTGGAGGTCACGTTGCGTTCGCTGACATAGCGCGCGCCATAGCCGAGGGTCCAGCCAGCCGGCAGCTCGTAGGTGGTCCACAGGTTGAGCGAGCGCGGTGGCGTGTTGCCCAGCGCCTGGCCTTCACGGGCGATACCGGCAGCGGTGTTGGCGGCCTTGAGGGTTTCACTGTCGAGGAAGGTGTAGTTGGCGAACACGTCCCACTGCTCGGTGATGTGCCCGGTCACGCCGACTTCCACACCCTGCACGCGTTGCTTGCCGGCCAACTGGGTCGAGCCGTCGGCCATGGTTTCGCGGGCGTTGGTCTTCTCTACGCGAAACACGGCCGCGTCCAGTTCCAGGCGCTTGTCGAGCAACTCCCACTTGGTCCCCAGTTCCCAGGTCTCGTTTTTCTCCGGGGCCAGGTTTTCGGTGGTAGCACTCAGGCCGCCGCCGGTAGAGGCCAGGCTCTCGGCGGAGGGGTTGAAGGAGTTGCCCCAGGCCAGGTAGATACGGCCGTTCTCGGTGGGTTTGTAGACCAGCCCGGCACGCCCGCTGAGCTTCTCGTCGGTGGACTCGAAGTCGGAGGTGCGCACATGTGCAGCGTCGTAGCCTTGGGCTTCGCCCTTGAACTTGTCATAGCGCAGGCCCAGGTTCAGGTCCCATTGCTCATGCAGGGCGATGGTGTCGAACACATACAGCGCCTGGTTGGTAAGTTCGGTGTCGGTGTAGCCGCTGGTGGCCTTGTTGGCGGGCCCCGACCAGTGTCCTGGCGGGTTGCTCAGGTCGTAACCGTTGGCTGGATACAGGGCGTTGCTGAGCCCGTAGCCGTAGGTTTTCAGGTCCATGGTTTCGCGTGACACTTCCATGCCGCTGACCAGGTCGTGACGCATGCCCAGCAGGTTGAAGTTGCTGATCAGGTTGGTCTGGTTGATCCACATTTCGGTGGTTGCGTCGCGGCCATAGCCTTGCGGGCCTGCGGGGCGGTAACGGCCCGGGGGGACGCCGGTGGTGTTGACGTGGGAAGCGGACACCGTGGTATCGCGGGCGATGTGGCTGTAGCGCGTGAGGTTTTGCAGGCGCAGGTTATCGTTGAAGTCGTGCTCGAAGTTGGCGGTGAATGAGCTTTGCTCGATCTCTTCCTTGTCGAGGTTCTTCCAGCCGAAGTAGTCCTCGCGGTTTACCCCCGCCAGGCGTTTGCCATCCAGGGCCGGCACACCGTAGTCGGGCAGATTGTCATCGACCTGGTGGAAGGCGCTCAGGGTCAGGCGCGTGGATTCGCTCAGGCCCAGGCGCAGGGAAGGGGCGATACCCCAGCGCTCGCGGTCGATCTGTTCGCGGCCGGCCACGTCGTTCTGGTGGCCCATGAGGTTGATGCGAAACGCGCTGTCTTGCCCCACGCCTTCCAGTGGCTGGTTGCTGTCCAGGGTCATGCGGTAGTAGTTGTCGGTGCCGACGCTGCCGCCCAGGCGGGTGAAGGCCTGGTCTTGGGGCTGCTTGCTGATGATGTTGATGCTGCCGCCAGTGGTGCCGGCGCCGCCGAACACCGAGTTGGGGCCTTTGATGACTTCGACCTGCTCGACATTGAACGTATCGGTACGGTTGGTCTGGGCGCTGTCGCGCAGGCCGTCGATCTGGATGTTGCTGTTGGCCGAGAAGCCGCGGATGTTGATGCTGTCGCCCGAACCGCCACCGCCTTCACCGGCGTTGAAGGTGATGCCGGAGACGTTGGACAGTACCTGGCGCAGGCTCAGCGCCTGCTGCTCCTTGATCACCTGGGAGGGCACCACGGTAATGGTCTGCGGGGTGTCGAGCAGCGGTGTGGCGTATTTGCTCGAGGCCGAGCGTTCGGTCTTGTAGTCGCCGCTGGCCTGGGCATCAATGTTGATGTTACCCAGCTCAAGAGGCGGGCTGGAAGTCTGCTCTGCGAGCGAACAGCTCGATGCCGAAGCGACGGCCAGGCCCAGTGCTGAAGCCATGAAGGAGTGTGAAGAACGGCTACGGGCAATTTCGCAAGTCATGTAAGGTGTCACCCAGGGATAAATAAATGCAAGTGTTTATGAGAATTATTAGCAGTTGCAGTTTAATGATAATCTCTCCGGCTGAATTCTTTTCAGTATTTAGATGTTTCTGAATATTTCTGGCTGCGGGCGCATCGGCTGACACCGAGGTGCCGCCGCATCATGACAATGGCGACGAGTTCCAGCATGATGGTGGCCACTTTTTGATTCAGACGATCAGCAACAGCCTCCACAGAGAGGCCGGCGCGAGGCATTACCCGCAATGACCACCGAGCATCTGCAGCCGCTCTCCCAGCCACTGGCATCGCAGCTGCTGGTTTCCATCGTTGCTCCTTGCTACAACGCCGAGAAGTACCTTGAGGCTGCGCTGCAAAGCATCTTTGCCCAGGACTACTCCAACTTCGAAGTCATCATTGTTGACGATGGCTCGACGGACAACAGCCTGGCGATGCTCCGGGCGCTGCAGGATACTTACGATTTCAAGCTCCTGACCCAGCAGAACCAGGGCGTCAGCGCTACGCTGAACAACGGCCTCAAGCATGCCAGGGGGGTGTATGTTTCCACCCCGGATCTGGACGACATCATGCTTCCCCATTCGCTCAGCGTCAGGGCCAGGTATCTGGATGAACACCCGAAAGTGGGCTGCGTAGGTGCCTTGATCGCTTATATGGACAGCGACGGTGCCGAGATCAAGACCCAGCACCGTACCAAGGTGAAGAAATTCAGCTTCGATCAGATCGTCAGCGAAGCGGTGGTCATTGGCGCCCCCGGCGCGTTGTACCGCATGGAGGCTTTGCAGGCGGCGCAGTTTTACGACCCGAACATCAAAGTCCAGGATTTCCAGATAACGCTCAGAATTGCCAGCAAGGGTTACGAGATTCACGAGTTGCCCGTCTGTGTCACCCGTTACCGTCGACACCCCAATAACCTGTCTCGAAGGTTCAAGGTGTTGCTCGATGCCGATATGCTGGCAATGGCGCCTTATCAGGCGCATCCCGGTTACCAGAAGGGCAGGACGGTGCTGGTCAACAAGGCATTGAAGTATGCGGTGGTTGCCGACAAGAAGTTCGCCTGGAGCCTGTTACGCACGATTCCGTTGCGCAATTACAACCGTACAACGCTCAAACGCTTGAAACGCCTCGTACTGCACCGTTGATCAGCAAGGACCCCTTTGTGAAGTTATTCGACCTCTTGAAACAGCGTCGGGAGCGCAAGCGATTGCGCTCGATGGACAAGCTCGAGCGCGCTGCAGAAAAAATCAGGCTGCGCTATCCCCGATACAGTGTCGGGGTAGGCACCTATGGCATTCCGGAAGTCGTCGAATTTGGCGACGACACTGTACTGAAAATTGGCTCCTACACCTCGATCGCGGCGGGGGTACAGATTCTGCTGGGCGGTGAGCACCGTACCGACTGGCTGACCACCTACCCGTTTCCGGCCATGGTCGATGCCGTCAAGGACATCAAGGACTATGCGCCCAGCAAAGGCGATGTGGTGATCGGCAGTGATTGCTGGATCTGCACCAACGCGGTGATCCTCTCGGGCGTGACCATCGGCCACGGCGCAATTGTCGCCGCCGGAGCGATGGTCTCCCGCGATGTGCCTCCTTTTGCGGTGGTAGGTGGCAACCCTTGCAAGCAGATCAGGTGGCGGTTTGACGAAGACGTGCGCAACATCCTGCTGGAATCTGCCTGGTGGGACTGGCCCATGGACGAAGTCAAGGCGGTATCGAGGATGCTCAGCAGTTCGGACCTTGACAGCTTTCTTGCCTACATCAAAGCCCGCAACGGCTGACAGTCGTCCTCAGGTGAACAGGCGCTGGCGCAGCGTGTCGATACGCTCGGCTTCGGCCAGGTAGTCAACGGCGCTGCGATTGCTGAACAGCTTGCCGGCCTTGATCCGTTTGGCGTCGCGTCGCTGCTGCTCGGCGCGCTCCAGTAGCGCTTCGCGCAAGGCGCTGGCACTGGCCGGCGAAGCTTCGAGCAGCGGGCGGGCCATGACCTCGGCGCTTGCCATGTGGTCCTGGGCAACGGCGCTCAGCACGGCGCCAGGTTCGCTCAAGGCGCCCATGCCCAGCAAGCGGGCAGCCAATGCCGGGGTGATCTGGGCTGCGCCCACCAGGAGGGTGTCTGCTTGCACGGGGACCCCCTGGTCGAGTAACCAGCTGGCAGCCTCCAGGTGCCCGTGCTGCAGGCAAGATTCCAGGCTTGCACCGCGACCGCGCAGTGTTTCGGTCAGATCGCAGCCCGCGTCGCGCAGCGTCTGCAAGCGCGGGATGTCGCCCTGTTCGGCGGCATCGAGCATCGCCAGCTGGCGAAGGCGCGGCTGATGGGCGAGGCTGCCGTCAGCCAGGGCCGGGCGCCAGTCGAGCAGGCGCTGACGCAGCAACGCCTCAAGCCTTGCCTTGAGCGCCACGCCCACCTCACCGGCCCCCTCCAGTTCATCCAGCGCTTCAAGCAGTTCGCTGGCGCTGCTGTACTCGGCCTGCGGGTCGAACGGGTCTTCTTCATAGGCCAGCAGGCGAAACAGTCCACCGACGTCATCAGCGATGCGCGCGAGGCTGTCCTGGTGCAGGCTGCCGGCCCAGGCCGGCGGCAACCCGCGGCTCCAGGCAATCACCGCGCCATGGTCCGGGCCCGGGGTGACGCAGACGTAAAGGCGCTCCAGGTACTCGAAACCTGCGAAAGGCAGGTAGTCCAGTTTACCGCTCCATGGGCGACCCTGTTCCCGGGCGGCTTCTTCGGCCTGTTCCAGTTCGTGTTCGATCCAGCCCCAGAGGTCGCGGTAGCCGTCGCTGTCCGGATAGAACAGTTCACTGAAGGAGAATGGGTGGCGATGGCCATCGTAGACCACCTCCAGGTCGTAGCCGACGCGACCGCCAAAGCAGGTCTGCCATAGCTGCAACAGACCGGCAGGCACCGGGCCGGCCAGGTGGGCTTCGACCCGGGCCAGAGCTTGTGCGTCGATGGGCGGTTGAGTGTCGAAGATCACGCAGCCTTCAAACAGAGCCAGGTGATGGGCTTGCAGCAGCTGATGTTCGGCGGGGGAGAGTTCCATTCGTGGTCCACCTTCAGATTGGGCCGCAGACTCTAGCACGGTACGAAATCGTCATTGTATTGCTCGCGACCCTCACGCCGAATCGATCTAAACGCCAGGGAGGAGCGGCGTAAAATGGTCTGTACGCTGTCGCGCAGGAGTCATGGCAATGAAATCCTTCAGCATATTGGCGTTTTCCACTGCATTGGCCGTTGTACTGCTGGCCTGGCCGGCGCAGCGCTTGCAGGCTTCGCAGTACCAGGAGCCTGTCGATATGTCCGGGGTGCAGCTGCAATCCCAGGAGCAGAATGGCGTAAGTTATGTCACCGGCGGTATCGGCATCGATGAGTCGCGGGCCATTCAGCAAGTCCAGGGCTACAACTTGCACCTGACGTTCTCCACCGGCCCGGAAAACAAGTACGTGCCGGATGTCGACCTGACGATCCAGGGGCCGCAAGGTCAAACCGTGCTGCAACTCAACCAGGTCGGCCCGATGGTCTACGTCAAGCTGCCGCCGGGCAAATACAACCTGGTTGCCTCGCGCAATGGGGAACAACAGCTGGGTGCGGTCACTCTCGTTCCGGGCGAGACAGGCAAGGTGAACCTGCATTGGAAGCAGGACAACTGAGCGCCGCAGGCACCCGGTTGACCAGCAGTATGCCGGTGATCACCAACGTCCCGCCGGCCAGCATGGCGCCGGTCAGTTGCTCGCCCAGCAGCAAGGCACCGGCCATTACGGCGGTCAGCGGATTCAGGGCGATGAAGCTGCCGGCGCGGGTCGCTCCGATACGGGCGATGGCGTCGTAGTACATCACGTACGCCAGCGCCGAACCCACAGCCCCGAGATACGCCAGGCTGATCAGGTCGCGCGCCGACAGCAAGCGTATTGAGGCGATGCTCATGCTGGTGTTGACCACCGCGTGCAAGCTGAGCATCGCCGCCCCGGCGAACACCGCATAGGTCACGGTGTGCAGCGCGCCGATCTGCTTTACCACGCGGGTGCAGAACACACTGAAGATCACCCAGCTCAGCACGCAGCCGAAGATCGACGCATCACCGATCCAGTTGCCCTGGCCGATCGCCCCAGGCGCCCTGGCCAGTACCACGCAGCCGGCACCCAGCAGGCAGAGGGCGACGCCGAGCAGTTGGGTCCGGCCAAGGCGCTGCCTGAAACACAGGTAGGTCACGATCGCCATGACCGCAGGATTGCTCGCAACGATCAGTGAGGCCCTTGAGGCATCCGTGTACTGCAAGCCGTGGAAGAAGAACAGGGTGTAGGCATAGATCCCGAAAAAGCCCAAGCCCAGGATCTGCACGAGCTGGGACCCGTTAACCCGCACGAAACCTTTTTTCGAAACCAGCAGGATGATTATCAGCACCACGCTGGCCAGGATAAAGCGCAGGCTGCCGAGCAACAGTGGATCGATACCGCTGGCCAGGGCGCGGCCGGCGACAAAGGTGCCGCCCCAGATCATCGAAACCAGTGCGAGTTTCAGGTAGGTGCAATAGTGAGACGGCATGGGCGGACCTGGCTGACGAGGTAAAGTCGATGCGCCATACTTCTACGAATGCAAACTCATATGGAAATGAGCAATCGCTCATGGGATGTCGCTGCCGATGACCTTGACCCAGCTGGAAATCTTCGCCGTGGTGGCGGCGCGTAAAGGCTTCACCCTGGCGGCTTCGCAACTGAAAATCTCGCAATCGGGTGTTTCCCACGCCATTCGTGCCCTGGAGCAGGAGCTTGGCGTGGCCTTGTTCGAGCGTCAGCAGGGGGATATCGAACTGACGGATATCGGCAGCCGCCTGCTGCAACGGGCGCAAGCGATGCTCGGCCTGGCCGAAACCATGCGCCAGGAGGCTCTGGATGCCCTCGGGATGAAGCGGGGGACGCTGCGCATCGGCTCGTTCGGGCCGACGGCCTCGGTGCGTTTGCTGCCGGCCATCCTTGCCGCCTATCGCCAGGCTTATCCCGGCATCGAGGTGCATGTCGACGAAGGCCCGGATCGCCAGGTGCTGCAATGGCTGCAGGAGCGGCGCATTGATGTCGGCTTTGTGGTGCTGCCCGAGGAGCAGTTCGATACCTGCCCGTTGCTGGAGGACCAGATGGTCGTGCTCATGCCCACCGACCATGCACTGGCGCAGCACCCCGCCGTGACCCTCAAGCAGCTCTGCCTCGACCCTTTCGTGTTGACCGAAGCCGGTTCCGCCGAGATCGTCTCGCGGCTGTTTCTCGCCGCCAGGCTGCAGCCACGGATTCGCTACCGCACCTCGCAACTGCTCAGCACCCTGGAGGTGGTCGCCCGCGGTGACGGGTTGAGCATCGTTGCCCAATCGTCCTTGCCGTTGCGCACGACCCTGGATTATGTGCAGCGCCCGCTCGATCCGCCGGTCATGCGTACGGTGGGGCTGGCGGTGGTCGATGAGCGAATCATCTCGCCAGCGACCCGCGCCTTTATCGAACTTGCACGGACTTTGCCGCGTAATGTCGCCGACTGATTTATAGTAGCGCCCTCGTCAATGGCGTCTCCGGGAAAAGGAAGTGGTGTGTTTTTCAGGTTTGTTCTGATCGCCGTAATGCTGGCGATGTCCGCATGCAGTTCGCATTCCCCAAGCCCCGGTACCTCTGCCAACAAAGTCGTGGCCGGCACCTACAAGGTCAAGCGCGGCGATACCCTGTATTCGATCGCCTCGCGCCATGGCTGGAGCTTCAAGGAGCTTGCGCGTTACAACGGCATCAGCGCGCCCTATGCGGTGAATGTCGGCCAGACCATTCGTTTCGGTGGTTCGAAAACCACCACGCGCACCACCACCACCCGTAGCACCAGCAGTGCCAGCAAGGCCAGGCCCGTGGCGCCGGCCACCAAGGTCACCCTGCGCGGGTGGGCGTGGCCGCTGCAGGGCACGGTGATCCGCCGCTACTCGTCCGCCGACAAGCTCAACAAGGGCATTCGCATCGCCGCCACTCCGGGGCAGCCGGTGTACGCCAGCCTCGGCGGCAAGGTGGCGTTCGCGACGAACATCCGTGGTTACGGCAACCTGATCATCCTCCAGCACGGCACCTCCCATGCCAGCGTCTACGGTCACAACAGCAAGTTGCTGGTCAAGGAAGGCCAGACCGTCAGCAAGGGCCAGAAGATCGCCGAAGCCGGCGACCTGGACACCGACCGGGTGCAGCTGTACTTCGAAATCCGCCAGAGCGGCAAGCCGATCGACCCGCTGAGCGTGTTGCCGGCGGCCGGCTGAGTTAGCCCAGCACCTCACGCAGGCGGTACCAGAACATCCCCAGGGCCAGCAGTGGCGAGCGCAGGGCCTTGCCACCCGGGAAGGTCAGGTGCGGCACGGCGCTGAACACATCCAGGCCCTGGCTGTGCCCGGCATGAATGGCCTCGGCCAATAGCCGCGCGGTCCAATGGGTGACGTTCAGGCCATGGCCGCTGTAGCCCTGGGCATAGAACACGTTCGGGTGCTGCTGCAGGCGGCCGACCTGGGGGAAGCGGTTGGCGGTGATGCCGATCTTGCCGCCCCACTGAAAGTCGATGCGGGTGTCCGCCAGTTGCGGGAATACCTTGAGCATCTTCGGCTTCATGTAGGCGGCGATGTCCGCAGGATCGCGCCCGGAGTAGTGGCAGGCGCCACCGAACAGCAGGCGCCGGTCGGCAGACAGCCGATAATAGTCCAGACCGACCTTCTGGTCGCACAGCGACAGGTTCTGCGGAATCAATTGCTCGGCCTGCGTCTGTGACAACGGCTCGGTGGCGATGATGTAGCTGCCGGCGGGCAGTACCTTGCCGCTCAAGCGCGGCTCGAGTTCATCCAGGTGGGCGTTGCAGGCCAGCACCAGGCTGCCGGCGCGAACCGTGCCATGGCGGGTGCGTAGCTGCACGGTGGCGCCATGGCTGATCTCCAGCACCGCGCTCTGTTCGAAGATACTTACGCCGAGGGACTCGGCCACGCGCGCCTCGCCAAGCACCAGGTTGAGCGGATGCAGATGGCCCGAACCGCGGTCGATCAGGCCGCCGGCATAGACGTCGGAGGCGACCACCTGATGCATCTGCCCGGGCCCGACCAATTGTGTTTCATGGCGATAGTCCAGCCCGGCCAGACTCTGCTGCTCGGCACGGAAGGCGGCAAACTGCGCCGGGGTGTTGGCCAGTTCGCAAAAACCCCAGCGCAGGTCGCAATCGATGCCGTGCGCGCGGATGCGCTCGGCCACTACTTCGACCGATTCGATGCCGGCGCGTTGCAGGTACTTCACCCCGTCCTGGCCGACGTAGCGGGCAAAGCCCTCGACCTCGTGGCCGATACCGCGAATCAACTGGCCGCCGTTGCGACCGCTGGCGCCCCAGCCGATGCGCCGGGCTTCCAGGAGGATCACCGAGAGCCCGCGCTGAGCCAGTTCGATGGCGCAGTTGACCCCGGTAAAGCCGCCGCCGATCACGCAGACATCGGCCTGCAGGTCGGCGCTCAGGGCAGAGTAGGGCGCCAGCTTGTGGGCCGTGGCGCTGTAGTAGGAGCGGGCGTGTTCAGAGGTGTACTGGTTCATTTGTTCGACTTCACTTTGCTCCAGGAGCGGGTCATCAGGCGCATGATCGCCGGCGTCGGGGTATTGGAGACATACAGCTTGTCCAGCACCTCTTGCGGCGGGTACACCTCGGGGTTGTTGACCAGTTCGGCATCCATGTACTGCTTGGCCGGCGGGTTGGCGTTGGCATAGCCGACCACGCCGCTGACCTTGGCGATCACCTTCGGGTCGAGCAGGTAGTTGATGAAGGCATAGGCCTCCTTAGGGTTGCTGGCGTCGGAGGGGATGGCCAGCAGGTCGAACCACAGGTTGCTGCCTTCCTTGGGAATGGCGTAGGCGATGTTGACGCCGTTGTTGGCTTCCTTGGCGCGGTTGGCGGCCTGGAACACGTCGCCCGAATAGCCGAAGGCTACGCAGATATCGCCGTTGGCCAGGTCCGAGACGTACTTGGACGAGTGGAAGTAGGTGATGTAGGGGCGCAGGGTCAGCAGTTTGGCCTCGGCCTTCTTGTAGTCTTCAGGCTTGTTGCTGCGTGGGTCCATGCCCATGTAGTTGAGGATTGCCGGGAACAGCTCGTCGGCCGAATCCATGAATGACACGCCGCACTGGCTGAGTTTTTTCAGGTTCTCGGGCTCGAACATCACCGCCCAGGAGTCGATGTGATCAACGCCCAACACCTGCTTGACCTTGTCGACGTTGTAGCCGATGCCGTTGGTACCCCACAGGTAGGGCACCGAGTGCTGGTTGTCGGCGTCGTTCTCCTGCAGGGCCTTGAGCAGCACCGGGTCGAGGTTCTTCCAGTTCGGTAGCTGCTCGCGGTCCAGTTTCAGAAAGGCCCCGGCTTCGACCTGACGGGCCAGGAAGTGGTTGGAAGGCACGACCACGTCGTAGCCGGTGCGGCCGGCCAGCAACTTGCCTTCCAGGGTTTCGTTGGAGTCGAACACGTCGTAGATGACCTTGATACCGGTGCTGCCCTGGAAATCCGCCAGGGTCGTTTCACCGATGTAGTCGGTCCAGTTGTACACGCTGACACTGGGCTGGGCCTGGGCCGCGGCGCTGACCAGCAGCGCCAGGGTTGCAGTAACGACTGTTTTCATGGGGCGCATATCGACACCTTTTCGAATTGTTGTTTTCGATACTTGTTACAAGGTCGGGCTCAAACGCTGAGCAGCAGGAACTCGCGCTCCCAGGAACTGATCACCCGTTTGAAGTTCTCGTGCTCGGCGCGCTTGACCGCCACATAGCCGCGCACGAACTTGCTGCCCAGGTACTGCTCGATGGTCGGGCAGTCCTCCATGTGCGCCAGTGCGTCTTCGATGGTGATCGGCAGGCGCAGGTTGCGCCGTTCGTAGGCGCGGCCCTGCACCGGGGCGCTGGGGTTGATCTTCTCGACCATGCCCAGGTAGCCGCACAGCAGGCTGGCGGCAATCGCCAGGTAGGGGTTGGCATCGGCGCCCGGCAGGCGGTTTTCCACGCGCATGGCCTCGGGGCTGGAAGTCGGCACGCGCAAGCCCACGGTGCGGTTCTCTTCACCCCATTCGACGTTGACCGGCGCCGACGTGTCGGGCAGGAAGCGCCGGAACGAGTTGACGTTGGGGGCGAACATCGGCAGCACTTTGGGGATGTACTTCTGCAGGCCGCCGATGTGATGCAAAAACAGCTCGCTCATCTGCCCGTTGTCGTCGACGAAGATCGGCTTGCCGGTGGCGATGTCGATCACGCTCTGGTGCAGGTGCATGGCGCTGCCCGGCTCGTCACCCACCGGTTTGGCCATGAAGGTGGCGGTGACGTTGTGCTTGAGCGCGGCCTCGCGCATGGTGCGCTTGAACACCGTGATCTGATCGGCAAGGTCAAGGGCGTCGCCGTGACGGAAGTTGATTTCCATCTGCGCCGGGCCGTCTTCGTGAATCAGCGTGTCGAGGTCCAGGCCCTGGGCTTCGCACCAGTCGTAGACGTCTTCGAACAGCGGGTCGAATTCGTTGGCGGCATCGATCGAGAACGACTGCCGGCCGCTTTCGGCGCGACCCGAGCGGCCCAGTGGCGCTTGCAGCGGCAAGTCCGGGTCTTCGCAGCGCTGGGTCAGGTAGAACTCCATCTCCGGGGCGACGATCGGCTGCCAGCCCTTGTCGGTGTAGAGCTTGAGGACTTTCTTGAGCACGTTGCGTGGCGACAGTTCGATCGGGTTGCCCTGTTTGTCGAAGGTGTCGTGAATGACCACGGCGGTCGGCTCGATGGCCCATGGCACCACATACACCGCCGCTGAATCCGGGCGGCAGACCATGTCGATATCGGCAGGATCGAGCAGGTCGTAGTAGATGTCGTCGTCGACAAAGTCCCCGGTTACCGTTTGCAGAAGCACACTTTCCGGCAGGCGCATGCCTCGTTCATGCAGGAACTTGTTGGTCGGTGCGATCTTGCCGCGGGCGATACCGGTCAGATCACTGACCACGCACTCGACTTCGGTAATCTTGTGTTCTTTCAGCCACGCAGACAGCTGATCGAAAGGGGCATTCATAAAGACCTCGTTGTTGGTTTTATCCACGCCAGGACCGGCAGTTGCGACCGGCTTGCCACCCAAGCGGCTTCCCCTGTAGCGCGTTGAGGTCTATCTTGGGTGACGCTTGCGCATTCGATCTATCCACTTTCAGCAAGACTAAAATGCACCAAAAGAGTGCATAAAGAGCAGCTCATGACAGCGTCAACGCCTTTGCGGGTCCAAGCTTTCAACACCGCCGATGTCACCGAACAGGTCCGTGCCACCCCGGGCTGGACCCAGCACTACCAACAGATGTCTCCCGGGCATTTCGCCGGTCAGCTGCGCTGCCTCGACCTGCACGGCGTGGAGATCTACGAGGAGTGCATGAACACCCGGGTCGAGCAGAACTTCAGTGCGCCGGCCGGCTCCCTGGCGTTCTGTTTCGACCGCAGCGACCACAGCCTCTACGTGCTCAATGGCGAAAGCCGCAACATCTGGATCACTCCGGAGAACTACCAGGAAGTGGCCGTGGTGTTCGGCCCGGAATTCGTCCAGCGCCACGGCCTGGACATCGCCCGCCTCGACGGGCTGTTCATGGCGCCGCTGAACTCGATGCAGAACGAGCTGTTCAGCCGCTGGTTGAGCGGGACGCTCACGCGCATCTCGCAGACCATCGACCCGCCAAGCCAGGATGCACTGGCCGAACAGCTGCTCGAAGACTGCCTGTTCATCCTCGATAACGCGTGCATCTGCCTCGATCGCGGGGCGTTATGGCGGCGTACCGAGGAACGGGCGATCATGCGTAAAGTCGGTGAATGGGCGGCGGACTGTCCTGAAGAAACGCTTAACCTGATGGAGCTTTCGCAGGTCGCCGGGGTGTCCTTGCGCCAGTTGCAGCATGCCTTCAAGACCTTCACCGGCATGGCCCCGGCGCAGTGGTTGCGCCTGCGCCGGCTCAACAGTGCACGGCGAGAACTGCTCAGTTGCGGGCCCAGCGACACCACCGTCGCCGAGGTGGCCATGCACTGGTCGTTCTGGCACCTGGGGCGGTTTTCCGACAGCTACCGCAAGCTGTTCAAGGAACTGCCCAGCGAGACCCTCAAACGCGCGGCGCTGTCAGTCAGATAGCCACCAGTGGTAATGTTCGACCTACTAAATGAAGTCGATAGCCTGGAAAGACCATGCCAAGAGCCTCCCACCAAGACCTGCGTCGCGCGTTCCGTCAACTGCTTGCCTCCCCTGCCTGCTACCACACCGCCTCCGTGTTCGACCCGATGTCGGCGCGTATCGCCGCCGATCTGGGCTTCGAGGTGGGTATCCTCGGGGGCTCGGTAGCCTCCCTGCAGGTGCTGGCCGCCCCTGACTTTGCCTTGATCAGCCTCAGCGAATTCGCCGAGCAGGCGACGCGGATCGGCCGGGTGGCCCAGTTGCCGGTGATCGCCGACGCCGACCACGGCTATGGCAACGCGCTCAACGTGATGCGTACGGTGACCGAACTTGAGCGTGCCGGGATTGCCGCGCTGACCATCGAGGACACCCTGCTGCCGGCCCAGTTCGGGCGCAAGTCCACCGACCTGATCAGCATCGCCGAAGGCGTCGGCAAGATCCGTGCAGCGCTGGAGGCGCGGGTTGACCCTGAGCTGTCGATCATTGCCCGCACCAACGCGGCGCTGATTCCTACCGAAGAAGTCATCGCCCGCACCGTGGCCTACCAGAACGCTGGCGCTGACGCCTTGTGCATTGTCGGCATCCGCGACTTCGAGCACCTGGAACAGATCGCCGCACACCTGAGCGTGCCGCTGATGCTGGTGACCTACGGCAACCCGCAATTGCATGATGATGCGCGCCTGGCCGAGCTGGGTGTGCGCATTGCCGTCGATGGTCATGGCGCCTACTTTGCCGCGATCAAGGCCACCTACGACTGCCTGCGCGAGCAGCGCGGCATCACCTGCAGCACCTCGGACCTGAGCGCCACCGAACTCACCCATACCTACACGCAGCCGGACGACTACATCGTCTGGGCCCGCGAGTACATGGACGTCAACGAATAGGCCGCAAGGCTTAGCCAAAGCAACAACTCTCTACAAATGGAAGCGAAACAATTCATGAAGAAATCTACAGGCGTACTCGGCCTCGCAGTGGTAGTGGCAGCGGCATGCACCGCGGGTGCCTGGTACACCGGCAAGCAATTGCCCGGCGTGCTCGAAACCACCATCGCCGAATCCAATGCCCAGACCAAGCAGGCGCTGCTGGGCATGGAAACCACTATGGAGCTGCAACTGGTATCGCTGGACAGCCGTCTGTTCAGCAGTACCGCCAAATACCGCCTCAAGGTGCAGAACCTGCAGGTTGGTGAAGAAAGCAAAAGTTTCGAGCTGAATTTTGTCGACCAGATCGAACACGGGCCGTTTCCGCTGTCGCGGGTCAAGGCACTGAAACTGATGCCGGTCATGGCTGCCAGCCACTACGCCCTGGAAAAAGACGCTGCCACCGCTGACTGGTTCGCCCTGACCAAGGACGTTTCGCCGCTGCAAGGCCAGGTTGCCTACGGCTACGATCGCTCGATGGACAGTGCTTTCCAGGTGGCGCCGATCGAGTGGAGCAAGGACGGCTCGTCGCTGAAGTTCTCCGGGTTTGAAGTCAGTGGCCACGGCAACGAAGGCGCCGAACATGTGCAACTCACCGGCCAGTCGGCCGGCCTGAGCCTGAACCTGGTCGACCCCGACAGCAAAGTGCTGAAAGTCGAGATCAAGGGCCTGAGCCTGACCGGCGACATGACCAAGACGCCGTTCGGCTTCTATGTCGGCAAGATGGACATGGCCGTGGCTGACACGGTCGCGACCTTCGGCGACGAGCAGAAGGTCCTGGCGCTCAAGGGCCTGGCGCAGAACAACGAGTACAAGAACGACGGTGACAAGCTCTCGGTGCGCATGGAATACAAGGTTGCCGACATCAACTTCGACGGCAAGGCCATCGGTGCCGGCGAGATGGTCTGGAGCCTCAAGCGTCTCGACATCCCGGCCATGCAGGCGCTGATCGGCTGGTACCAGAGCCGCCTGCCGGAGTTCCAAAAGGCCGCTGCCGAAGGTGAAGGCATGCCGGACCTGGCGATGACCGAGGCCGAAACGGCCCAGGTGCGCAGCGATGTGCAGCGTCTGCTGGCGGCCAAGCCGCAGATCGCCCTGGAGAACCTGTCGTTCAAGACTGCCAATGGCGAAAGCCGTTTCAACTTCAGCGTTGACCTGGCCAACCCGAGTTCTCTGGAGTTGCCACCGCAGGAGCTGTACAAGCAGTTGATCACCCAGCTGCAGAGCAAGCTGTCGCTGTCCAAGCCGATGATCGGTGACCTGGCGACCCTGCAGGCGCAGTTCGAAGGCCAGACCGATGCTGCCATCGTCTCCCAGCAAGCGGCCCAGGCCGGGGAAATGGTCAGCATGATGGCGGTGCAAAGCCAGATGGCCAAGGTCGAGGGCAACGACATCGTTACCACGCTGCACTATGCCGATGGCATGGTCGACTTCAACGGCCAGAAGATGACCGTCGAGCAGTTCGCCAGCGTGATCATGGCCAATGCCAGCGCCATGCAGGCGACAGGCGGTTGATGTTCAGGCCCGGGGCGCCCGCCCCGGGCTTGTTTCACTAAAAAAACCTTTTGAATTCATCCGATTATCTGTAGCCTTCGGCATCCTATAAAAACCCGAGGCCGCAGCTGGTCCGTGGTTCTGTGTGCAAGGCTGTTTCGCCCTGCCTGCGGAGCCTGTAGCCGATTTGCCAGGGCTCGGTGATACACTCGACTTACGCGCTCAAGCGCCTGCAGGTCCAGCGATCATGACCCAGATTTCCGAACGCCTTCTCGTCCAGGCTCACCTCGATGCCAAGCAGCCCAAGCCGCTGACGCCCGAGCAAGAGGCCGACTACCGTGCCGCCATCGCCGCCGAGCTCAAGGCGCAAAATGCAGTGCTGGTTGCCCATTACTATTGCGACCCGGTGATCCAGGCCCTGGCCGAGGAAACCGGCGGCTGTGTGTCCGACTCGCTGGAAATGGCCCGCTTTGGCAAGAACCACGCAGCCACGACCGTGGTGGTGGCCGGTGTGCGCTTCATGGGCGAGACGGCCAAGATCCTCACTCCGGAAAAGCGCGTGCTGATGCCGACCCTCGAGGCGACTTGCTCGCTCGATCTCGGCTGCCCGGTTGAAGAGTTCTCGGCGTTCTGCGACAAGCACCCCGAACGCACCGTGGTGGTGTATGCCAACACCTCGGCGGCGGTCAAGGCCCGAGCTGACTGGGTAGTGACCTCCAGCTGCGCGCTGGAAATCGTCGAAAGCCTGATGGATAACGGCGAGACCATCATCTGGGGCCCGGACCAGCACCTGGGCCGCTATATCCAGAAACAGACCGGTGCCGACATGCTGCTGTGGGACGGTGCCTGCATCGTTCACGAAGAGTTCAAGTCGCGCCAGTTGGCCGACATGAAGGCGCTGTACCCGGATGCGGCGATTCTGGTGCACCCGGAATCGCCTGAGGCGGTGATTGACCTGGCCGATGCGGTCGGTTCCACCAGCCAGCTGATTGCCGCGGCGCAAACCCTGCCGAACAAGACCTTCATCGTCGCCACCGACCGCGGCATCTTCTACAAGATGCAGCAGCTGTGCCCCGACAAGATCTTCATCGAAGCGCCCACCGCCGGTAACGGCGCGGCTTGCCGCAGTTGCGCGCATTGCCCGTGGATGGCGATGAATACCCTGGAGCGTACCTTGCAGTGCCTGCGTGAAGGCAGCAACGAGATCTTCGTCGAGCCGGCGCTGATCCCTCAGGCGATCAAGCCGCTCAAGCGCATGCTCGACTTTACCCAGGCGGCGCGGATGAAGCTGTCCGGTAACGCCTGACGGCCCCATCGCTGGCAAGCCAGCTCTCACAGGTTCGGTGCATGCAAATCTACTGTGGGAGCCGGCCTTGCCGGCGATAGGCTGCGAAGCAGCCTCATGCGGTCTTAGCGCATCATGTCCTTGACCATCCGCTGCTGCTCCATCAGCTCGCGCTGACGCGCATCGATCTTCGACGCTAGGACAAAATTGTTGCCGGCCCGCTGCTTGGCGTAGTCGAGCTGCTGCAAGGCCTGGTCAAAGTCGCCCACCAGGGCGAAGTACTCGGCGCGGGCCTGGTGCAGGCCGATGGTGTTGCCCGACAACCCGCGCACTTCCGCCACGTCATACCAGACATCCGGGTCTTGCGGACGATTCTTGAGCAAGGCATCCAGCGCCTTCTCCGCCTCGGCGGGGCGGTTCTGCTTGAGCAGCAGGTCGATGCGCGCCTGTTGCAGCGGGTAGTTGCCCGGGTACAGGCCACGCATCCGCTCGACCCGTTGCTGGGCATCGGGCAAGCGGTTGTTGGTGATGTCGAGGTCGATCTGCGCCAGGTTGTAGGTGATGTCGTTGGGTGCCTTGGCCAGCAGCGGCTTGAGGTTCTCGCGCGCCTCGTTCAGGCGTCCGCCCTTGATCTGCGCCAGCGCCAGGCCGTAACGGGCGGCGTCCTGCTGCGGGTTTTCATCGAGCTGCGCCTGGAAGCGCTTGGCCGCAAGGCCGGGGGTGCCTTCATAGATCAGCGCCACCCGGGCACGAATCAGCTGATAGCGCTTGCTGTCTTCGGTGCCGCCCTTGGGCGCCTGTTCGGCGCGGTTTCGGGTGTCGGCGATCCGCGATTCGGTGACCGGGTGAGTCAGGAGGAATTCCGGCGGCTTGGCGTCATAGCGGTACTGGCGCATCAGGCGCTCGAACATGGTCGGCATGTTGCGCGGATCGTAACCGGCCTTCTCAAGGTTGAGGATACCGATGCGGTCGGCTTCCTGTTCGTTCTGCCGGGAGAAGCGCCGCTGTTCCTGGATGGCTGCCGCCTGGGTGCCGGCAATCGCGGCAATACCGGCATCGCCGGCACCCGCCGCCGCGGCGACGATACCGATCAGCAGCGCGCCCATCATCGGCAACTGCATGCGTTGCTGGGCCTCGACGCCGCGGGCGAAGTGGCGTTGCGACAAGTGCGCCAGTTCGTGGGCCAGTACCGAGGCGTACTCGCCCTCGGTCTGGGCATTGAGGAACAGCCCGCCGTTGACCCCGACGATCCCGCCAGGGGCGGCGAAGGCGTTGAGTTCACGGCTGTCGATGAGAATGAACTCCAGGCGCCGGTCCTGCAGCTGGCTGGTTTCGGCCAGACGGTAGACGCTGGTTTCGACGTAATCCTTGAGCTGGGGATCGTTCAGTTGATTGACATTGCCCCGCAGCAGGCTGAGCCAGGCGCGGCCCAACTGGTGTTCCTGTTGTGGGGAGACAATGGCAGAACTGGCGTCGCCGAGTGACGGCAGGTCGTCGGCATGGCTGGGGAGCGCCATCAAACAGGCCAGCGTCAGCAGGGTAGGGCGCAGAAAATTCATGCACGAAGCTCTGGTCGACAAAGAACCTTACTGTAGCCCGCTCACACGTTGGCGACCAGTGGCGGTATCCTACCGGGCTTGTTCAAAATGCTACCTGTGCCCGTATTTCTGCCTGGAGAACCCCATGAGCGCTATCCCGACCCATGACGCCGAACTCGACGCCAGCGGGCTGAACTGCCCGCTGCCGCTGCTCAAGGCGAAGATGGAGCTCAATCGCCTGGCCAGTGGCGCAGTGCTCAAGGTGATTGCCACCGACGCCGGTTCCCAGCGCGACTTTCGCACTTTTGCCAAATTGGCCGGTCATACGCTGCTGCTCGAAGAGGTCGAGGCCGGTGTGTACCGCTACTGGTTGAAGAAGGCCTGAGTTTTCTCTGTTAAAGGATCGTCAATGTTCAAGGTGCTTCGCGACTGGATGCAGCGCTACTTCTCCGATGAAGAAGCGGTGGTGTTGGCGGTCTTGCTGTTTCTGGCGTTCACCGCCGTCCTGACCCTGGGCGGCATGCTTGCGCCGGTGCTGGCGGGGATGGTCCTGGCATTTTTGATGCAGGGCCTGGTCAACGCCCTGGAGCGCCTGCGGGTGCCCACGCCTTATGCCGTGGCGCTGGTGTTCATGCTGTTCATGGGCGCCCTGGCGGTGTTCCTGCTGGTGTTGGTGCCGCTGCTCTGGCATCAGTTGATAACCCTGTTCAACGAACTGCCGGGCATGCTCGGCAAGTGGCAGTCGCTGTTGCTGCTGTTGCCCGAGCGCTACCCGCACCTGGTCTCTGACGAGCAGGTGCTGCAGGCCATCGAGGTGATGCGCGGCGAGATCGGCAAGTTCGGCCAGTGGGCGCTGACCTTCTCGTTGTCGAGCCTGCCGCTGCTGGTCAACATCATGATCTACCTGGTGCTGGTGCCGATCCTGGTGTTCTTCTTTCTCAAGGACCGCGAGCAGATCGCCCACTGGGTCAGTGGTTACCTGCCCAAGGAGCGGGCGCTGATGACCCGGGTGGCCGAAGAGATGAACCGGCAGATCGCCAACTACATCCGCGGCAAGGGCATCGAGATCCTGATCTGTGGCGTGGCCACCTACATCGCCTTCATCAGCCTGGGGCTCAACTATGCGGCGTTGCTGGCCCTGCTGGTCGGCCTGTCGGTGGTGGTGCCCTATGTCGGCGCGGTGGTGGTGACCGTGCCGGTGACCCTGATTGCACTGTTCCAGTGGGGCTGGGGCGATCAGTTCATCTACCTGATGGCGGTGTACGCGATCATCCAGGCCCTGGATGGCAACGTGCTGGTGCCGTTGCTGTTCTCCGAGGCGGTGAGCCTGCACCCGGTGGCGATCATCTGCGCGGTGCTGCTGTTTGGCGGGTTGTGGGGGTTCTGGGGGATCTTCTTTGCCATCCCGCTGGCGACCTTGTTCAAGGCCGTGCTGGATGCCTGGCCGCGGCGCGAGCCAATGGTGGCGCCGCTGCTTTGAGCTTTTGTGGGAGCTGGCTTGCCAGCGATACAGGTGCATTGGCCCTTGCGGCTAGCGCGGTGATGCAATCGCTGGCAAGCCAGCTCCCACAGGTAAAGCGCTATCAGGCCTTGTTCAGCGCCTGCGCCTCAGCCAGTACGGCATCCACATGCCCTGGCACCTTGACCCCACGCCAGGCCTTGCGCAGCACGCCATCCTTGTCGATCAGGAAGGTGCTGCGGTCCACGCCCATATACTCCTTGCCATAGAGCTTCTTCAGCTTGATCACGTCGAACAGCTGGCACAGGGCCTCGTCCTTGTCGCTGATCAGCTCGAAAGGGAAGGCCTGCTTGGCCTTGAAGTTCTCGTGGGACTTGATGCCATCGCGCGAAACGCCAAACACCAGGGTGTTGGCTGCTTCGAAGGCCGCATGCTGGTCACGGAAACCCTGGCCTTCGGTGGTGCAGCCCGGGGTGCTGTCCTTGGGATAGAAGTACAGCACCACCTGCTTGCCCTTGAGCTCAGCCAGGCTGACGCTCTGGCCACTGGTGGCCTGGGCCTGGAATTCGGCGACGGGTTGGTCGAGTTCAACGGCCATGTAAAGCTTCCTTACATCGGGTTCTGTGGGCGCCACGGTTCGATCAGCGCATCCAGGTTCAGGGCATCGGAGAAGTCCAGGAACTGGTCGCGCAGCCAGCTGATCTGGGTACCGGCCGGCAGGGTCACGGTAAAGGTGGCGTTGAGCATGGTGCCGCCGGTCTGCGGGGCCTGGTAGGTATCGCAGGTCAGGTTCTCCAGCTCCACGTGGTGGTCGATGAAGAACTGGCACAGCTCGTTGATGATGTCCGGGCGATAGGCGGCGCTGACATAGGCCACGTACGGCAGCGACAGCGGGCGCACTTCCAGTTCGGCGCTGCGCACCACGTTGACGGTGAAGGTGTGCTTCTTGGCCAGGCCCGGCAGGGCCGTTTCAAAGCGCGCCAGGGCGTCCCAGCTGCCGGCGACCTGCAGCACCAGGGCACTGCACTCGCCGTGGCGGGTCAGGCGCGAGGTGACGACCGAGCAGCGATTGTCGTTGCTGGCCCGGCACAGGATATTGGTCAGCTCCATGGGATTGGCACCCAGGGCGCTGATGACAAGGAATTGTTCGCGAACGGTGGGGGTGGACATGCAGCATTCCTAAAGCGATGAGCGGTCGGTACCAGACGTGGCATAAAGGCCGGTAGGCAGGAGCCCGGGGCTCAGGATCGAGCCTTGGGGCGCTGGCTACGCGCATTGTCGGCAGCCCGGCGGGCCACTATGTACCGATCAAAGACAGAAGGGTAGCGAAAATGGCCGCGGAGGGGAATGCTCCGCCCGCCTGCTTCGCTTGTGCAAGGCCGATGGCGCCAGTACCATTACCGCTCTCTTTTTCCGGCAGGAGCAGTTTCATGATTGCGGGCAGTATGGTGGCATTGGTCACACCCATGGATGCACAAGGGCGTCTTGATTGGGACAGCCTCAGCAAACTCGTGGACTTCCACCTGGAAAACGGCACCCACGCCATCGTTGCCGTCGGTACTACCGGCGAGTCGGCGACCCTGGATGTCAATGAGCACATTGAAGTCATCAAGGCGGTGGTCAAGCAGGTCAATGGCCGTATCCCGGTGATCGCCGGCACCGGCGCCAACTCCACCAGCGAAGCTGTGCACTTGACCCGCAACGCCAAGGAAGCCGGTGCCGATGCCTGCCTGCTGGTGGTGCCGTACTATAACAAGCCGACCCAGGAAGGCCTGTACCAGCACTTCAAACACATTGCCGAAGCCGTCGACATCCCGCAGATCCTCTATAACGTACCCGGCCGCACCTCCTGCGACATGCAGGCCGAGACCGTGATCCGTCTGTCGACCGTGCCGAACATCATCGGCATCAAGGAAGCCACCGGCGACCTGAAGCGCGCCAAAGCCATCCTTGACGGCGTGAGCAAGGACTTCATCGTCCTGTCCGGCGACGATCCGACCGCCGTCGAACTGATCCTGCTGGGCGGCAAGGGCAACATTTCCGTGACCGCCAACGTCGCCCCGCGGGAAATGGCCGACCTGTGCGAAGCCGCCCTTGCGGGCAATGCCGAGAAGGCTCGCGCGATCAACGAACAACTCATGCCCTTGCACAAGGACCTGTTCATCGAAGCCAACCCGATTCCGGTGAAGTGGGCTTTGGTTGAAATGGGCCTGATGCACAAGGGCATCCGCCTGCCACTGACCTGGCTGAGCGAATCCTGTCACGATACGGTACGCCAGGCGATGCGCCAGTGCGGCCTGAAGTTTTAATTGAGGACGTACACCGCATGAAGCGATTGGCTGGTCTTTCCGCCCTTGCCTTGATCATCTCCAGCACCAGCGGTTGTGGCTGGCTCTGGGGCGAAGAGGGTTACTTCCGTGACCGTGGCAGCGATTATCTGGAGGCCACCCAGAAGCCGCCGATGCAGCTGCCACCGGACGTCAGCAGTGCCAAGCGGCTCGATCCGCTGCTGCCGATTCCGCGCAACGTCGCCGACGACAACGTCAAGGGCGAGTTCGAAGTGCCGCGTCCGCAACCGCTGACTGCCGGTGCCGACATCAGCGATTTCAGCCTGCAGAAGAGCGGCAGCTCGCGTTGGGTCCTGGCCCAGCGTTCGCCGGCTGAAGTCTGGCCGGTGGCGCGTCAGTTCTTCGAAGACAACGGCTTCCGGATCGCCGAAGAGCGTCCGCAAACCGGCGAATTCAACACCACCTGGCAGCGTTTCGACGAGCTCTCGGCGTCCATGGCCAAGCGTCTGGGCAGTGCCTCGAGCAGCAGCGACAACGAAGTCCGTGCGCGCATCCGCATCGAGCCGGGCGTGCAGCGCAACACCAGTGAGGTTTACATCGTCACCGTCGAACGTCCGGCCGGCAGCACTGCCGAGCAAGACTTCCCGGCGCGTTCGAACAACACCGGTGTCGACGCCATCCTGGTCGACGAAATGCTCGCCAGCATGACCCGCAGTGCCGAGAAGGGCGGTTCGGTGTCGTTGCTCGCAGCCCGCGATTTCGATGCCCCGAGCCGCGTCAGCCTGAGCGAAGACGGCAGCGGCAACCCGGTGCTGAACCTGGGCGCCGACCTCGATCGCGCCTGGTCCAGCGTTGGCCGTGCCCTGGAACAGGGTGAATGGCGCGTTGAAGACATCAACCGCAGCCTGGGCCTGTACTACATCAACCTCGCCGAGAAGGCCGAGACCAAGGAGCAACCAGGCTTCTTCAGTCGCCTGTTCGGCAGCGCGCCGAGCAAGGAAGAGCGTGAAGCCCGTGCCGAGCGTTATCAGGTTCGCTTGAGCAAGGTGGGCGAAAGCGTTCAGGTGACCGTCGAGAAGAACATCAACACCGTGGCCCCGGCAGACGTCGCCCGCCGCGTGCTGAGCGTGATTCAGGACAACCTGGGTTAAGTGCGCTTCGCCGTACTTGGAAGTGGAAGCCAGGGAAATGGCACGCTGATCGCCAGTGGCAATACGTTGCTACTGGTCGATTGCGGCTTTTCCCTGCGTGAAACCGAGCGGCGCCTGGCGCTGCTCGGCGTTTCTGCGGCGCAATTGAGCGCGGTGCTGGTCACCCACGAACATGCCGACCACGTGCATGGGGTCGGGTTGCTGTCACGGCGCTACAATGTACCGGTCTACCTCAGCCGCGGCACCTTGCGCGGCATGCGCAAGCCGGTCGAAGCCGCAGGCTTCCTGGCCGCCAACGACACCTTGCAGTTGGGCGACTTGAGCGTTACCGCCGTCGGCGTCACTCACGACGCGCTGGAGCCGCTGCAGTACGTATTTGGCGATGGCAGCCGGCGCTTCGGTGTGCTGACCGACCTGGGCTCGTATGATGCGGCCCTGCTCAGCAGCTACCAGGGGCTGGACGCCCTGCTGATCGAGGCCAACCACTGTCGCGACCTGCTCGGACGCGGGCCTTATCCGATGTTTCTCAAGCAGCGGGTGGGCGGCGACTACGGACATTTGAACAACCATCAGGCCGCGCGCCTGGTGTCGGAGCTGGACTGGCAGAACCTGCAACACCTGGTGCTGGCCCATCTCAGCAGCAAGAACAACCAGCCACAGCTGGCCCGGCAATGCTTCGTCGATACCCTCGGCTGCGACCCGGACTGGCTACAAGTGGCCAATCAGGATTCCGGGCTCGACTGGCGTGAAATCGCCTAGCCCATCATTTAGCAAGCGGAGCCCATCATGGAAAAACGTGAAGAACTCTACCGCGGCAAAGCCAAGTCGGTTTACAAGACCGACGACGCTGACCGCTTGATCCTGCTGTTTCGCAACGACACCTCGGCGTTCGACGGCAAGCGCATCGAACAGCTCGACCGCAAGGGCATGGTGAACAACAAGTTCAACGCCTTCATCATGCAAAAGCTTGAAGAAGCCGGCATCCCGACCCAGTTCGACAAACTGCTGGGCGACAACGAGTGCCTGGTCAAGAAGCTCGACATGATCCCGGTCGAATGCGTCGTGCGTAACTACGCTGCCGGCAGCCTGGTCAAGCGCCTGGGCGTCGAAGAAGGCATCAAGCTCGAGCCTTCGACCTTCGAACTGTTCCTCAAGAACGACGAGAAGGGTGATCCGTTCATCAACGAATCCCACGTTGTTGCCTTCGGCTGGGGCACCGCCGAGCAACTGGTGAAGATGAAAGCCCTGTCGCTCAAGGTCAACGAAGTGCTGAACAAGCTGTTCGACGACGCCGGCCTGCTGCTGGTCGACTTCAAGCTCGAGTTCGGCGTATTCCACGGTGAGATCGTCCTTGGTGACGAGTTCAGCCCGGACGGCTGCCGCCTGTGGGACAAAGAGACCCGCAAGAAGATGGACAAGGACCGCTTCCGCCAGGGTCTGGGCGACGTTATCGAAGCCTACGAAGAAGTTGCCAAACGCCTGGGCGTGCCGCTGTAACCGGCAAATTCACGCAAGCGCCTGATACCACGCGAATTTTTTTCGCAAACAGGCTTTGCCTTTCGGTAAACTGCTGGTATCATGCGCGCCACTGGAGAGATGCCGGAGTGGCCGAACGGGACGGATTCGAAATCCGTTGTACTGGCAACAGTACCTAGGGTTCAAATCCCTATCTCTCCGCCATACAAGAGAAAGCCCCCTGACCGAAAGGTCCGGGGGCTTTTTCGTTTCCGCTGATTGAGCGTCTCAACCACCCGCCAATGTTTAACCATAGGCTTCGGGAGGCGGGTTGACGAACCGGTCGGCGCTTGTTTACACCGTTCTGCGACGCGCTTGGCAAAGCGCACCTTTGGCTATCAGACAATCCTTAGATTTTTCCGCGCCTGGCCGATACTCGAGGTACTAACCGCTATCGCCGGAGTGTCAGCATGAATCGCAAGTATGTTGCTATCGCTGCAGGGTTGTTGTTGGGCGCAAGCGGGGCCTGCGTGGCTGAGACACCGATCGCCCAGGGGGTGATCAATTTCACCGGTAGTGTCGTCGAGTCGCCTTGCACGGCTTCAGCCCAGGCAGGCGCCTTGAACCTCAATGACTGCCCGGCGCAGGTGCGGGGCACCCGGATCGATTTGCACAGGGTCGAGCCGCAAGCGTCGGTCAGTGCCCCCGATCACGCTCCGGTCAACGTCAAGCTGGTGGCCGACAGCGGCAAGACGGGTCGTTTTTACCATCAGCAGTACGCCCTGGTGGATGTCTCCGGCAAGCCTGTCACTTCCGGCACCTTCCTGATTACCCTGACCACGCCCTGAGCCTTCTATCACCTGCACGCTCTTGGTTTTTCAAACGCCAACTGGTAGCGTGCAGCACCCCCGCTGTATCGCCCGATCCCTTTCGCTATCGTTGCCTGTTGAGTGCAGCCGTATGCGGGTACCCGTCGTCTCCTTGAAGAGCCAGTACGGGGCACCGGGCGATGCACAAGTCATTCGCAAATGGAGTTCACGATGACGCAAAACAGCACCGTGCTGTCCGGCATTCAGCTGGATCAATTCATGGACCGTCTTGAGGTCGAGCATCAGGAACACGGTGCCGATTACCTGCTGGGCCAGCTGCGCGTCCAGCCGCTCAAGGCTGCCTCGCTGGAATCGATCGACCGTCTGCACGTGCTGTGGGTCAACGCCGGTGACGCCGAAGCCTCCAGGGCGGTGCTGGCCGACGACGGCCAGGCGCTGATCGAGGCGACGCCAGAAGAGGCGCGCAACGAACTCAAGGTCAACCTGCTGATCTACCAGCTGCGCCTGTGCAACTACCTCAAAGACGAGCAAGGCCTGCTGCAGGCCCTCGACGCCCTGCAGCAACTGAGCAACGAGGCGCTGGCGTTCGATATCGAACAGTACCGGCGCTACCGCATTTTCGACGATCTGCAGCACACCACCCTCGACGTCGCCCTCAAGGCCATCGAGGTGCGTCACACCCTGGCGTTGATCAACCCCGGCCGCCATGCCCTGCGGGCCTGGGACGATGCCGACCAGCAGCGGCGCCGGGCGCGGGTGCTGGCTGCCCACGAGCGTGACGAAGAGGCTCGCGAAGCGGCGCTGGCGGCAATTACCGCGTTGCGTACCGCTGGCGAAGGTCAGGATGTCGACGGCAACGACTGGCTGTGGCTGGGCGATGCGCTGATCGAAATCGTGCCGTTGCGCCTGGCGATGTTCGAGCAACCTGTAGTGCAGTTGATCGCCGAGCTGTCGTTGCCCCAGCGCCGGGAGTGGGAAGTGCGCCTGGCGCGCCTGGCTGCACGCTCATTGAAGGCCCAGGGCGACCTGCCCGGCGCCTTGAAAATCTGTGAGGTGGCGACCCTGGAACTGGACTCCAGCGGCAGTGACAACTTTGTCGAATTCCACTTGCCCTGGTTGCTTGAAAACGGTCAGATCGACGACGCCGGGCAGCGTGCATTCATGGAAATCTATGGAGTTCGCAGCCAGATGTGGCCGGGCACTGCCTACTGGGTACACGATCGCCTGCTCGATGCCGAGGACCAGTCGGCGTGGTGGCCGTTGTGCGTGATGCGCGCCTGTGATGATCAAAAGGTGTTGGAGCGGTTTGTTTCCGGGCTGCCATGGCGCGACGAGTCGACGCCGTCCCTGGGCCCGTTGCTCGATGCGCTGCATGCTGCCCGCGATGACCTTGAGCAGCTCGACAACGTTTTCGCTCTGGCCCTGGAAGAAGCCCGCCGCCGCGCGCCGAACCACCCTTGGATCAACCGCCTGCTGGCAGTGCGTGAACGCCAGGCCGGGCGCATTGACGCCAACACTGAACTTACGATGCTGCGCGAGGCCGTTTCGGCCGGCAATATGCAAGACCACCGCAGCGCCTACAGCCTGTTCAGCGCTCATGCCAGTGTGTTCGGCATTGTCGATGCCTTGCGCCAACCGCTGCCGACAATGGCCGGTGGCATGAACTATTACAGTTTCGCTTGCAACATCGACGACCTGGTCGAGGTGGAAGTCGAGAAGCTCTCGAGCGAGGAGGCAGATCAGGCCTGGTCGTTGTTGCGCGAAGTACAAAAGCTGGCCTACGAACACGGCCAGGCTCGCATGGAGCAATGCTTCGCCACCGGTCGCGGGCATCGTTACGATGCCTGTGCGCACATGTACTCGATGCTCTGCAACAACCTGGCGATCAACTACCGCTGCTACAACGACCAGCGCATGTATGAGCAGGCCCTGGAGCTGCATGCCCGTGGCATTGCCGCCAGTCCGTTCGCCGAGCACTATCATGGCACCCTGCAAAACCGCATTGAGCTGGGGGATGACGCGGGCATCGCCGAAGCCGCCGAACAGCTCTGGCACTACGCAGCCGACTATGGCTACAGCCGCCACGACCCGGAAGAGTACCTGCTGGAAGTCAGCCGCGCCCTGTACCGCCTCGACCGCGAACGCGAAATCCTGATCTGGCTGGAGCGCATCCTCAAGTGGCAGGAAGAGCGCGAAATCAGCGACAAGGACCTGGAGTACTCGCCGCTGTTCGCGCGGATGAAAGTGGCCATGTACCTGTCCTACAGCCTGCCGGAGGCGGCCACCAGCCTGTGGCTGCGATATGCGCCGCAGATCAACGAAAGGGACGAGAGCTCGCTGCTGGGCTGCGCCGGCGATGTGCTCAAGGGCCTGGGGCGCAAGGAAGAGGCCATAGCCTACTACCAGCGCTCGATCCTGCGCAGTGATCCGGAGAACGCCGTCGACCAGGGCAACAATGAGCTCTTCCGCCAGAGCATCGCCGAGCTGCAGGCACCGGAAAAACCGGCCGGCAAGGCCTGGTGGCAAATATGGAAGTGACACCGGAGCTGCGACAGTCCGGTTACGCCCCGCGCAACGCACTCAATGCCGATCAACTCAAACGCGGCATTGCCGAACGTAGCAAAGCCCGTGGTGATGCGCCGGAGGTGGGCAGATGGTTGCTCAACCATTTCTACCGTCATCTGGTCGGCAACTTCGAGCCGGCGCGACGCATCCTGACCCTGGAGCAGGCTGTCGAGGTGCTGGGAGGCGAACCGCCGCCATGGGTGACCAGGCATTTGAGCGACGCCGGTAAAGGCTCGCAGCAGGCGCTCGCGCCCCTGGTCTGGGTGGATCCGCAGCAGGCGCCACTGCTGGCGCAGGAGGCCTTGCTGGTGGAGTTTCTGACCTCGCGTCAGGGCACTGCGCTGGCCGGCAAGCTCGATCGCATCAACTGCCCCCAGGCGCTGGCGCTGTGGGACAAGGAACACGCGCAGATGGCCGCGCGGGTCGAGCAGGGCTGGCGCCAAAGCCAGCCCGAGGCCTTGGCCACATTGGTGACCACCACTGAGCACGTCTTGCAGGAGCTGCGCCCCGACAGTGCCTTGCTGCGCGCTGAAATGGCCTTTGAAAGCTATGTGATGCGCCACTGCCTGGGCCAGTTCGCCGATCGCCGCGCCCTGACCGGCGGCTACGGCGAGCGTTATGCCGAAGCGGTGGAGCAGCGGCGCATGCGCGTGTTCAGCTTTCGCGACGGCCAGGGCCAGCCACACATCACCATCAGCCTGATCGTCCAGGCCGACGGCAGCTTGACCGTCGAGCAGGTCAAGGGCAAGCAGAACCGGCCGCCGGTCGAGCGCTATTACCAGGACCTGCTGCAGTGCCTGAATGCCCTGGGCACCGACCAGCAGACGCCCGCTGACTGTATCGCCATCGGCATCGTGCGCACCGAAGCCGGCTGGCTGCGCATCGAAGAGGTCAGCGACCCGACCGCCCAGACCCGTCTGGTGGCCCGCTACCCCCAGCTGTACGAGCGCCTCGATGCGCCGTCAGCCATGGTCGAGTGGCTGGTGGCCGGGCGTCAGCCGCAGCAGTTCTTGCAGGTTGCCCCGCAGGCGGTGTCGGTCAAATACGCCACCCGGCATATCTTCAGCAAGCGCTTGCAGCGTCTGCCCGATGATCCGCTGTACCTGACCGAAGGCGTGCCGTGGCCAGACATGGCGCCGCCCCAGGCCGAGGAAATCCAGGCCTGGCAGACCCGGGCAAGGTAAGGAGAGCAGCATGTTTTTGCTTATCGCGGCGGTTATTTCAGCCTGGTTGTTGTGGCGTGCATTCCGCCCGCGCGGGGCCGCGCCGTTGTTCAGCCAGCGCAAGCACTGGTCGCTGCTGTTGGCCAGGCCCATGGCCGATGCGATGGAAGTCGAGGGCTTTTACTCGCCAGCGTGCGACCACTTCACCGAACAGGCCCAGACGATCGTGCGGGCGGCGTTGCTGCACCAGGCCGGGATTCGCAGCAACTCCAATGACGAGGCGGTGCGTGCGCACTTCAGTGCTACCCTCGAACAGCAATGGTACAGCCTCGACCTGCAAGGGCTGACGGCCAGCGATGAGCCGCGTGCGGCCATGGCCTTTGCCTGTGCGCGGGTGGCGTTTCTGGTCCGTTGTGGGGTACTGATGCATTGGCTCGAGCCCGAGCTCGCCTGGCGCGTGCTGTTGCTCAACGCGCAGCGGGCGCAGGATTGTTTCGACAGTTGGGAAGATTTCGGCAAGGCCTATAAGCTGGGGCGCGAGCAGTGGGTCGCGGCGTTTCGCGTCGACTCGCTGGGCGAAGTGTTCAACGAGCAGCATCTGCACCAGTTGCTGACGCCCGGCAGCGGCGCCTGGGCCGATATACCCTGGCGTACGCCAGCGGCGTTGAGCCCGGCCCTGGCGGGGTAACGGCGCAGCGGTTGGTTCAAGCATCCCGGAGGGGGCATAGCGATGATCGGCTTCACTTTCCGCCAGCTGGAGTATTTCGTCGCTGCCGCCGAGCAGGGCAGTGTCAGCGCTGCGGCGCGAACCAAGCACATTTCCCAGCCGTCGGTGTCCCTGGCGCTGTCGCAGCTGGAGGCGAGCCTGGGCGAAAAGCTCTTTCATCGCCAGGTCAGCCGTGGCCTGGAACTGACCCCGGCGGGGCGCAAATTGCTCGAGCAGGCGCGCGATATGCTCAACCTGGCCACGGCAATCGGCGGCAAGGGCGAGCAGCAACAGGTGGTGCGCGGCGCCTTGAGCCTGATCTGCTTCCAGGACCTGGGGCCGTATTACGCGCCACGCCTGCTGAGCGGCTTTCGCCGGCGCCATCCGGAAGTCACCATCACCCTGTTCGAGGCCGATCTTGCCGAGGTCAATCGGCGCCTGGCCGATGGCAAGGTGGAGCTGGCGCTGACCTATGACGTGGGGCTCGATTCGCCGATCGAAAAACGCGTGCTGGCGCAGCTGACGCCTTACGCCTTGCTGCCGGCGGACCACCCCCTGGCGTTGCAGGAGCGGGTGTCGCTGGTGGACCTGGCCAATGAATGCCTGATCCTTGAAGACATCGCCAGGACCCGCGAGTATTTCCTGTCGCTGTTCTGGGCCCACGACCTGCAACCGGCAAGCCTGCAACTGACCCAGACCTTCGAGATGCAGCGCGGGCTGGTCGCCCATGGCTATGGCGTGGCCTTGTCCTGCACCCGGCCGGTGGCCGATTGCAGCTATGACGGCCAACCCCTGGCCTGCCGGCCGCTGCTGGAAGCGGTCAGCCCGCAGCCGGTGGTGCTGGCCCAGTCCAGCGCCATGCGCCCCTCTCCGGCGGCGCAGGCCTTCCTCGACTGGGCCAGCGAGCAGTTTCCGGCCTGATCAGCGGCTGGCCGGATCTGCCAGCGTTGCCAGCGGCTGGCGGGCGACGAACAGCCAGTAGCCCAGCGACAGCAAGGCCAGCCAGCCGATGCCCACGTACAGGGCCATGCGCGTGTCCGGGAACCAGGCCAGCACGCCGAAGATGAACAGCATGAACACCACCGCACAGGCCGGGCCGACTGGCCAGAGCGGTACCGGGAAGTGCAGCCTGGCCACCTCGTCGGCGCTCATGCCGCGGCGCATGACGATTTGCGACAGGAGGATCATCAGCCACACCCAGACGATCGAGAAGGTCACCACGGCGGCGAGGATCAGGAACAGGTTGTCCGGGGCCAGGTAATTGAGCACCACCCCCAGCAGCAAGGCGACGGCCATCACCACCACGGTCATCCACGGCACGCCGAAGCGCGACAGCAGGGCGAAGCTGGCGGGTGCCTGGCCGTTGTGGGCCATGCCGTACATCATCCGCCCGGCGCTGAAAATGTCACTGTTGATCGCCGACACCGCTGCCGAGATCACCACGATGTTCAGCAGCGTGGCCGCCGAACCGATCCCCAGGCCGCTGAAGATCTGCACGAAGGGGCTGCCTTCGCTGCCGATCTTCGACCAGGGATAGATCGACATCAGCACGAACAGGGTGAACACATAAAACAGCAGGATGCGCAGCGGCACCGAGTTGATCGCCCGTGGAATCACCCGTTGCGGATCCTTGGCTTCGCCGGCGGTGATGCCGATCATCTCGACGCCGCCAAAGGCGAACATCACCACGGTGAACGAGGCGATCATGCCGCCCACGCCATTGGGGAAGAAACCGCCATGGCTCCACAGGTTGCTCACCGCTGCCAGGGGCTCGCCGCTGCCGCCCAACTGGATGCCGAACATCAGCACGGCCGCGCCAGCGAGGATCATCGAGACGATGGCGGTGACTTTCAGCAGCGACAACCAGAACTCCAGTTCACCAAACACCCTGACGCTGCACAGATTGAGGGCGCCAATGAAGAAGACGATGCCCAGCACCCAGATCCAGCGCGGCGTGTCGGGGAACCAGAAACTCATGTAGACGCCGAAGGCAGTGACATCTGCCAGGCACACCACCAGCATCGAGAAGGCGTAGCTCCAGCCTGTGAGAAAGCCGGCAAAGCGCCCCAGGTACTGGCTGGCGTATTGACCGAACGAGCCGGACACCGGGTTGCGCACGGCCATCTCGCCGAGGGCGCGCATCATCATGTAGATGGCCGCGCCACCGATCAGGTAAGCGAGCAACACAGAAGGGCCGGCCAGTTTGATGGCGGCTGCGGAGCCATAGAAAAGCCCGGTGCCGATGGCAGAACCGAGCGCCATGAAGCGAATGTGGCGGGTACTCAGACCGCGCCGCATGGCGGTGCTGTTTTCGTTCATCCCAGGTAACTCCTCGTTGTTCTTATTCTTGGATAGCAAGGCGCCGTAGGACACAGGCAGGGCCATTAACCGGCCAAAGGTGGCGGGCTGACAACCGGCGCGCCATACAGATTGCCTATAGTGGCGCATAGGTAATCTGTGGTTTACCGGCCGCGCGGGGCCGCCCAATACTTTTGTTCATTACAACAAGAGAGGTGGCCCCGATGAATGCCGATATCGAACAGTTCCAGCGTGACGGTGCAGTGGTGTTGCGTGGCGTGTTCCGTGACTGGATCGAACCCCTGCGCGAAGGTTTTGAACAGAACCTGGCCGCGCCCAGCGCCTTTGCCATCGAGAACGTCGGCAGTGGCGAAGGCGGGCGCTTCTTCGAGGATTACTGCAACTGGCAACGCATCCCGGCGTTCAAGGCGTTCGTGCTCAATTCGCCGGCGGCGGCGATTGCCGGAGCGCTGATGCAGTCACGGCAAGTGCAGGTGTTTCATGAACATATCCTGGTCAAGGAGCCGGGCACCTCCAAGCCCACGCCCTGGCACCAGGACCTGCCGTACTACTGCGTCGACGGCCTGCAAACCGCCAGCTACTGGATACCGCTGGACCCGGTCAGCCGTCACAACACCTTGAGCGTGGTGCTCGGCTCCCATCGCTGGCCCAAGCCGGTGCGGCCCAAAAGCTGGGCCAGCAACAAGGATTTCTATGGCGCCAGCGATGCAGGCTCCGGGGAAAGCCTGTTCATGGACATGCCGGATGTGGAGAACGGCGAGTACCAGATCCTCTCGCCGGAGCTGGAACCGGGGGACGCGGTGGTGTTCGATTTTCGTACCGTGCATGGCGCCGCCGGCAACATCGGCAGCAATCGCCGCCGGGCCTTCTCGACCCGCTTCATGGGTGATGATGTGCGCTATATCCAGCGCCCTGGGCGGACCTCGCCGCCGTTTCCAGGGATTGACCTGAAGACCGGCGATCGCATGCGCGAGGACTGGTTTCCGGTGGTGTGGGCGCGGCCATAAGGGCTGCCCGTAGGAGCGAGCTTGCCTCGCGATGCGATGGGGCAGGTAGATCGCGATCGCGGGGCAAGCCCGCTCCTACAGGGTTTACTTCAGATGGGCGACGATCTCGTCCTTGATCTTCAGGCGTTCCTTGCGCAGCCGGGTGACCGTGTCATCGGCGGCGCTTTTGTTCTCGGCATCGACGACTTCGGCGTCTTTGCTGTTGTAGTCTTCATGCAGCTGACTCAGCCGCGGGTCGTGTTGTTTCTTCTCGATGAACTGTTCCTTGGTCAGATTCAAGTCTGCGAGCAAATCGTGCTTGACCGGCATTTCTTCACCTCTCCGGGGTTTGTGGGGTGGAAGTCATGAACTTAGAGGATAGTCGTCTTTGCCGGGTTTCGGGGCTGGGGTAGTCTGTTGCAACATTTGCCCACCCCAGGACTCCGTGCAATGCCTCATCTTCATGTGGAATACAGCGACAACCTGAAAAACCTTGAGGTCGACCGCCTGTTGCTGCGTCTCAACAATGCCCTGGTGGGCAGCGGCCAGTTCGCCGAAGAGCTGGACATCAAGAGCCGCGCCGTGGCCCTGGCCGGTTTCCGGGTGGGTGTTGCCCCTGCGGAACGCGCGTTCGCCCACATCAAGCTGGCAATCCTCAGCGGTCGCTCCGCCGAGATCAAACGCCAACTGTCGGCCAGCCTGCTGGAGGTGCTCAAGGAGGCCGTTCCGAGCACGCCGGGGCTGGACATCCAGCTGTGCGTCGAGGTGATCGATATCGATCGCGATTCTTATTCAAAAGTGCATCTGCCAGCGTAAATAATCGTCTGGCTGAACACAGGCTGAACACGTCTTTTAAATAGACGCCAGCCGACTATTTGTTGGCGTCTTTTTCACAAAAAATTGATGACTCGCTACTTAAAGTTCGGGCAGTTTCCAGGTGGTGCCGCAAGGGCACTGTTCCCGCCGTTCAAATAAGCGAATCGTCATGTTCAAGGTCAAACCCCTGCGGGCCGAATGGGTCACGTTGATTGCCAGCCTGTACCTGTTGATCGGCTTCAACTCATTGTTGTGGCAACACCTGGCGTTGGTACTTGCGAGCGATGCGCACGGCCTGTTATTGCGTGTGGCCTTTGGCGTGATGATTCTGTGTGCGTTCAACCTGGTATTGACCCTGCTGGCCTTCCGGATGCTGCTCAAACCGCTGCTGATCACCCTGTTCATGGTCAGTGCCGGGGTGGCTTACTTCATGAGCCAGTACGGCGTAATGATTGATGTCGGCATGCTGCGCAATGCCATGGAGACCAATGCCACGGAAGTGCGTGACCTGCTCTCGATTAAACTTTTTTTATATATCGCTGTGTTAGGTGTTTTGCCGTCTATATTGTTGTACAAGGTACCGGTTTTATACCGCAACTGGGCCCGCGAGTTGTTCGGCAAGTTACTCGCCAGTGTCGCCTGTATTGTGGTGCTGGGCGCTGTTGCGCTGATTAATTACCAGGGCCTGGCTTCGCTGTTTCGCAATCACCATGAAATCCGCCTGATGCTGGTGCCGAGCAATTTTGTCGGCGCCTCCCTGGGCTATGTCGGCGAGCGGGTCGGCAGCGCCGCCACGCCGTTTCGCGCCATCGGCGAGGACGCCAAGCTCGACGTCGCCTGGCAGCAACGTTCGCGCAAGTCGCTGACCGTGCTGGTGGTCGGCGAGAGCGCCCGCGCGCCGAACTTCGGGGTGCTTGGCTACGGGCGCGATACCACCCCACAGTTGAGCAAGGAAAAGGGCCTGATCGCCTTCACCGATGTGCACTCCTGTGGCACCGAAACCGCCGTGTCGGTGCCGTGCATGTTCTCTGGCTTCACCCGCAAGGATTACGACGCCAGCACCGCCAAAAACCAGGAAGGCCTGCTCGATGTGCTGCAGCGGGCCGGGCTCGCGGTGCGCTGGCGCGACAATCAGTCCGGCTGCAAGGGCACTTGCGACCGGGTGGTGTTCGAGAATGTCAGCAACCTCAAGGACCCGGCACTGTGCGCCGATGACGAGTGCCGCGACGAAATCCTCCTCAAGGGCCTGGACAGCTTCATCGACAGCCTGCAACAGGACACGGTGCTGGTGCTGCACCAGATGGGCAGTCATGGGCCGGACTACTACAAGCGTTACCCGAAAGAATACGAGCGCTTCACCCCGGTGTGCCGCAGCAATGCCCTGAACCAGTGCAGCCAGGACAGCATCGTCAATGCCTACGACAACACCCTGGTGTACACCGACCATGTCCTGGCCGCGCTGATCGACCTCCTGCGTAGCAAGCAGGACAAGGTCGACACCGCCATGCTGTACCTGTCCGACCATGGCGAATCGCTCGGTGAGTACAACCTGTACCTGCACGGCACGCCTTACATGCTGGCACCGGAACAACAAAAGCACGTGCCGCTGCTGGCGTGGTTTTCCGACAGCTACAAGGCCAGCTTCGGCATCGATAGCGACTGCCTGCAGAAGGTCCGCAACGAGCCGCTGAGCCAGGACAACCTGTTTCATTCCATGCTCGGCCTGCTGCAGGTGCACACCAACCTGTACAAGCCCGAACTGGACCTGTTTGCCAGCTGCCGGCCGAATGTTGGCCAGGCACTGATCACCGACGCGGTAGCGGCGGCAGGGATAGCGGTCGAGTGGTTTCCCGACGATGGCCTGCGCCGTATATACTGCGCGCCATTGTTTGTGGGAGAGCCTTGTGGCCATCGATATTCACTGGATTTGCGACGATCGCAGCCTGGCAGAGCACTGCCTGCAGTGGCGCACGCTGCCCTTCGTGGCACTCGACACCGAGTTCATGCGGGTCGATACCTTCTATCCGAAAGCCGGTTTGATCCAGGTCGGTGACGGGGCACGGGCCTACCTCATCGATCCGCTGCGCATAGGCGACTGGCAGCCGCTGGCCGGCCTGCTTGAAGATCCGCAGGTGATCAAGGTCCTGCATGCCTGCAGCGAAGACCTCGAAGTGCTGTCACGCCTGACCGGCAGCTTGCCGGCGCCATTGTTCGACACCCAGCTGGCCGCCGGCTACCTCAACCTGGGCTTCTCCATGGGCTATTCGCGCCTGGTCCAGGAGGTGCTCGGCATCGACCTGCCCAAGGGTGAAACCCGCTCCGACTGGCTGCAACGCCCGCTGTCGGAAACCCAGGTCAGCTACGCCGCCGAAGACGCCGTGCACCTGGCCGAACTGTACGAGCGCCTGCGCCCGCAGTTGTCGGATGACAAGAATGCCTGGGTGCTCGAAGACGGTGCCGAACTGGTTGCCCAGTTGCGCCGCGAGATCGACCCGTATGAGCTGTACCGCGATGCCAAGCTGGCCTGGAAGCTGTCGCGCGCGCAACTGGCGGTACTGCGCGAGCTGTGCGCCTGGCGTGAACGCGAAGCCCGCGCCCGCGACCTGCCGCGTAACCGCATCGTTCGCGAAAACGCCTTGTGGCCGATGGCCCGCACCCAGCCGGATTCGCTGTCGGCGCTGGCCAAGATCGAAGACATGCACCCGCGTACCATCCGTCAGGATGGCGAGTTCCTGCTCGGCCTGATCAAGCAGGCTGCCAGCCTGCCGCCATCTGAATGGCCGCCGGCGGTGCCCGAGCCGCTGCCGATCGAAGCGTCGGCGCTGCTCAAGCAGCTGCGCGCCATCGGCCAGGCCGAGGCCGAGCGCCTGAACATCGCCCCCGAGCTGATGCTGCGCAAGAAAACCCTGGAACTGCTGCTCAAGAGTGGCTACCCCAACGGACCCTATCAACTCCCCGAGTCGCTGCGCGGCTGGCGCCGTGAGCGCATGGGGCAGGCGCTGCTCGATTGCCTGGCGGGCGCCGGAGACCAGTCATGAAACGTATCTGCTCGATCTACAAGAGCCCGCGCAAGAACGAAATGTACCTGTACGTGCTCAAGGCCGACGGCCTGGAGCGCGTGCCCGAAGGCCTGCTGCCGTTCTTCGGCAAACCGGTGCATGCCTTCGACCTGGTGCTGACCCCGGAGCGCCAGCTGGCCCGCGAGGATATCGCCAAGGTCCTGGAAAACCTCGAACAGCAGGGCTATCACCTGCAGATGCCACCGGCCGAGGACGAGTACATCGAGCACTTGCCCGAAGAGCTGCTGCGTCGCAACGACCCGGTCTGACCGCCCTTTCGCTGTAGTGCCGCCCTCCGCTGGCGGCCTTTGCCGTTATCCAAGGTTGTTATGAACATGCGTGTTTTGATCGCTGAACAGGATCATGCCCTCTACGCTCGCCTGTTGCGCGAGGCGGCACCGGACCTGGAAGTCCTGAACAGTGGTGACTCGGCCGAATTGGCACGGCTGGCCGCTGACAGCCCGGTGTGGCTGGGCCAGCCGGACCTGTTGGCAACCTTGTTGCGCCAGGGCCATCAGCCGCAGTGGCTGCAATCGACCTGGGCCGGGATTACGCCGCTGCTGGCTGACGGCCTGCAGCGTGACTACCGCCTGACCCGGGCGGTGGGCATCTTTGGCCAGGTCATGGCCGAGTACGTGCTCACCTACATGCTCGGCCACGAGCGCGAGGTGCTGGCGCGCCTGGTCAGCCAGGTCGAGCGCAAGTGGGATGAGCGTCCGGGGCGCAGCCTGGAAGGGCGGCGGGTGCTGATCGTCGGGACCGGCGATATCGGTCAACGGGTGGCGGAGTTTCTGCTGCCGTTTGGCGTGCAGCTGTACGGTATCGCCAGCCAGCCGCGCGAGCAGGCGCCGTTTATTGAAGTGGCCGGTCTTGAGGACCTGGGGCGTTTGGTCGGCCAGGTCGATTATGTGATCAACCTGCTGCCCGACACCCCGGCGACCCATGACCTGTATGACGCCGCGCTGTTCCAGCGCTTCAACCCCGAGGCCTTGTTCATCAATGCCGGGCGCGGCGTGGCGGTGGTCGATGGCGACCTGGTCGAGGCTTTGAAGAAAGGCCATCTGGCAGGTGCGGTGATCGATGTCTGTCGGCAGGAGCCGCTGCCGCAACGTCATCCGTTCTGGACTGCCTGGGGCTTGCTGCTGACCGGGCACAGCTCGGCACCGACCTCGCCGGCGGCGATGGTGCGCTTGTTTGTCGAGAATCTGCGGGCGTATCAGGCGGGTGAAGGGTTGCGTGGGGAAGTGGACTTTCAGCGCGGCTACTAACAGTAACGCCGGCCCCCACAGGTTTGAAGGCACCGTTGACCCTGTGGGAGCTGGCCTTGCCAGCGATGGGCTGCAAGACAGCCCGAAAAATCAAAGGCTGAAATCACCCTCAGCCGCCAACTCGCTCAACGGCCGACGCGGGTTCGGTACTTCCCGCGCCTGCAGGCCTTCAGCAAGGGTCGACTTGTCGCCCAGCTTGCCGATCGCCACTGCCGCGTGCAGGGCGTAGCCTTCGGGAATCTTCAGCTCCTTGCGGGTCAGTTCCTGATCGAAACCGGCCATGCCGTGGGTGTGCCAGCCGCTCAGGCTCGCCTGCAACGCCAGGTGGCCCCAGGCCGAGCCGGTGTCGAAGGTGTGCCACAGGGCCGGAGTTTCTTCACTTGCACCCGGTGCAGTGAAGCTGGTCTTGGAAATGATGATCACCAGCGCCGACGCATGCTGGGCCCAGCTGCGGTTGAACTCGTTGAGCAAACCGAGGAAGCGTTCCCAGTTCGGCGTGTCGCGGCGGGCATAGAGAAAGCGCCAAGGCTGCGAGTTGTAGGCCGAAGGTGCCCAGCGGGCAGCCTCAAGGAAGCTCAGCAGGGTGGCCTGGTCGATCGGCTCGCCGGTGAAGGCGCGCGGTGACCAGCGCTGGATGAACTGTTCGTTGATGGCGTGATCGGCAACGCGAGGATTTGCACTCATCTTGAGTTCCTGAGAGTTGGGGTGGTGACCGCTGGTCAAACTACTGTGTCGCATCAGCGCTGACAAGCGGTCTGGCAATGGCCGGTGACAGGCCCTAGACTGGCGCCGCCGCGCCGCCGCGCACGAATTGAAACAGGACACCCGTTACATGACTGCCAACGCCAATCCATTCTGGATGCGTAAAACCCTCGAGCAACTCGACCCGCAGGAGTGGGAGTCGCTGTGTGACGGCTGTGGCCTGTGCTGCCTGCAAAAGCTTGAAGATGAAGACGACAACAGCGTCTATTACACGCGAATTGCCTGCAAGTTGCTGGACCTCAAGACCTGCCAGTGCAGCGATTATCCGCAGCGGATGCAGATCGTACCGGACTGCATTCAGCTGACCCCAGGCAAGGCCGACCAGTTCAAATGGCTGCCGACCACCTGCGGTTACCGCCTGGTCAGCGAGGGCAAGGACCTGCCCGACTGGCACCACCTGGTTTGCGGTGACCGCGAACAGGTGCACAAGCAGCGGATTTCACAATCCGGGCGCATGCTCAGCGAAGACAGCGTCGATGAAGACGACTGGGAAGACTATCTGATTTTCCGCGCCGGTTGAGCCGCCCAGGCTTGTCGGGTATCGCGTTTGGGGGAACAAGGAGTTTCTGTATGCGTGTGCATTGCCATTGGTGGCTGGTGTTGGGCCTGCTGGCCAGTTCGCCGGCCTGGGCGAAAAAAGTCGATCTGGATTACCACGTGCGCTTGCTGCCGCAAAGCGAGCAGGCCGAGGTGCGCCTTACCCTGGCCGATGGGGCGACAGTGCGCAGCCTGGACTTCGACCTGGGCAAGGACGGCGCCTACAGCGATTTTCAGGCCGATGGCCAATGGCAGGTGCAGGGCGATGATCAGCGCGGCCATTGGCAACCGGCGCCAGGCAAGAGCCAGCTGACTTATAAGGTGCGCCTGAGCCAGCGGCTCAAGGGCGGCGCCTATGAAACCCGCATGACCCCGGACTGGGCGCTGTTTCGTGGTGACGATCTGGTGCCCCCGGCCCGCCTGGACCAGCACGACGGCACCGAACTGGTGGCGCGCCTGAGCTTCGAGCTGCCCAAGGGCTGGAAAAGTGTCGAGACCCCGTGGCCGCGCATTGGCAAGAACCGCTTTCGCATCGACAACGTCTCGCGCCTGTTCGACCGCCCGACCGGCTGGATGCTCGCCGGAACCATCGGCACCCGCCGCGCGCGCCTGGGCGAAACCGAAGTCAGCGTTGCCGCGCCGCAAGGGCAGGCCATGCGGCGCCTGGACAACCTGACCTTGCTGACCTTCGTCTGGCCGCAGTTGCAGGCAGTGTTCCCGCGCAACCCGCCCAAGCTGCTGCTGGTTGGCGCCCGGGACGAGCTGTGGCGTGGCGTCCGGGCCGGGCACAACTCCATATACCTGCACAGCAGTCGCCCGCTGGTCGGCGAGAACGGCTCAAGCCCGGTGCTGCGCGAACTGGTGCATGTGTTCGCGCAGATCAACGACCGCCAGGACAGCGACTGGATCGGTGAAAGCCTGGCCGAGTATTACGCCAGCGAACTGCTGCGCCGCGCCGGAGGCATGACCGAGGAGCGCTATCAGGCCCAGCAGGCGAGCCTTGAGCGCAGTGGCAAGAAGGTCAGCAGTTTGCGCGGCGAGCAGGTCGACAGCGCGGTGATCGCCCGTGGCGTGCTGCTGTTGCGGGCGCTGGACCAGGAAATCCGCCTGCACACCCATAACCAGCGCTCGCTGGATGATGTCACCCGGGCGATGATGCGCCTGAACAGCGTCAGCACCGCGGAGTTCATCCAGCTCAGCGAAAGCGTGCTGGGTAGATCTTCCGAGGTGCTGCAGAGCAAGCTGCTGCGTTAAGGCTTGGGGTCTTTCAGGGCATCGTTGCCGGTCACCGTGGTACCGCGGGTGGCGGCTTCGGCGTTGGCCTTGAGTGCTTGCAGCTCGGCGCCGCTGCGTTCGATTTTGGCGCGGATGTTATCGAGATCGCTACGGCCGCGCTCGATCAGGCTTTTCACCGAGCTGTGGCCGGTGATGCCACGGGCCAGGGCAACTCCGCCGATGGCCACCTGAATCAAACCAAACACGCCGCCGCGGCGCAGGCCCTTGCCGACCATGATCACCCCGGTGGCGACGGAACCTGCGCGCTCCCAGCCGTGGACGTTATGTTCGCTGGCCATATGCGCTGAATTGGCCGGGATAAGCGTCTGTTTCTCGGACATGGTCATTCTCCAGTAGGGACGATGGTCTACAGCAGACCGCCGGGCAAGCCGGCCTGTTCATTCGACTTACTTGAATTTCGGCCCGGAGCGGGTGTTCAGGCCTTTGGCCAGGCGGTCGTAGAGCACCACGTTGACGGTGGCGGCAAGGTTCATGCAGCCGTTGGTCGGGATGTAGATGGTCTCTTCGCACCAGGCGCGCACGCTCGGGTCGAGGGAGCCGTCTTCAGGGCCGAAGATGTAGATTGCGCGGTCCGGGTGGGTGTATTCGGGCAGTGGCCGGGCGCCGTCGACCAGTTCCACCGCCACCGGCGTGCAGCCCAGGGGGATGATCTTCTGCAGGTCGTCGATGCCGATCAGCGGGATGTCGTAGTGCACACGCTTGGTGTCGGTGACGAAGTCGCGGGCGCGCTCATAGCGCTTGCCGGTGTAGAACACCGAGTTGACGCCGTAGCAACCCGCAGCGCGCATCACCGAACCGACGTTCTCTGCTGACTTGGGGTTGAACAGACCAATGCAGCTGTACCGTTTGTTCGCCACGTGCCGGGGCCCTTCGCAAAAAAGACGCGATTATACGGGCTTGCCGGCAACTGTGGGCGGCTTCAGTCCTTCTTCAGCATGCCTGCCAGGGCCGCGAACGGATTGTGGGTGGCCTTGGCGATGCTCGGGCTGCTGGTCGAGCCTTCGCTGAAGTACTGCTGGTCGGTATAGCGCGAGTGCTCGTTGTCGTGACAGTACAGGCACAGCAGTTCCCAGTTGGAGCCGTCCTGGGGGTTGTTGTCGTGGTTGTGGTCACGGTGGTGCACGGTCAGCTCGCTCAGGCGCTTGCCGGCGAACTCGCGGGCACAGCGGCCACACACGTGCGGGTACATGCGCAGAGCCTTGTCACGGTAGCCCATTTCCTTGTCGCGCTTGGCGTCGGCGAGGATGCGGTCTAGCCGTGCGGTGGCGGCGGCAGAGGATGACGAACTCATGGGATTACCTTTTCTCGGGCTTGTTACGGTTATGCCTTGAAGTTTAGCCCGATGGCGGGCAATTCGGACAGGCAAACCGTGCGCCGTGGGAGTAGCCTGTAGGCAGGACCCTCAAGGAGCCTGTGCATGCGTTACTCGATCATTGCCGTACTGATCTGTGCCAGCCTGCAACCTGCCGTGGCTGCCGACGTACAGCCTCGGCTGATCACGCCGGTGCCGGGTGCGCCGGGCACGGCGACGCCAACGCCGTATCCGCAGGTGACGCCGAGCACCATTCCCCGGGCGGGTGACAGCCGGCCGGGGGCACCCTTGCTACCGCCGATGCCGGTGCCCAATCCGCCCAAGGACCAGCCACTGCCCGGTTTGAACCCGGACAACAGCAAGGGCAAGGGCAACTAGACCTGCTGTGCCAGGCGCTGACCGTCCTGCATGCGCAGGCGCCGGGACAGGGCCACGGCCAGGGCGCGGATGATCTTGGCGGCGATCTTCGGGGCGTCGTTGAGCATCTTTTCCAGCGAGTCCTTGCCCAGGTTGAGCAACTGGCAGTCGCTGGCGGCAATGCAACTGGCCGAGCGCCGTTCACCGTCGAGCACGGCCATTTCACCGAAGGCGCGGCCCTTGCGCAGGGTGGCGATTTCGACCTGGCGCTGCTCGGCATCGGTCTTGCGCACCGAAACCACGCCGTGGTGGATGATGCACATGAAGGTGCCGGCGTCGCCTTCGCGAAAGATTTCCGTGCCTTCGCTCATGCTGCTGATGCTGAAATAACCGGCGGCGGCCTGGAAGTCGCCAGGCAGCAACGGGTCGAACAGGCCGCAATCCATGAGCATGTCGCGGATTTCGTTGTTGAGGTGGGTGGGTTCAGGCATTGGCGTCGTTCTTTTAGATTTATGGTGTCTGTTCTGGGGCTGCTGCGCAGCCCATCGCTGGCAAGGCCAGCTCCCACAGGATTTGTGGAAGCCGGCGATTTGGTGGATCAGACAACAAATTTTCCGATTTACACCACGCCCAGCACGTTAAATACGAACGCGTACTCCAGCGCCACATCGCGCAGCCCCTGGTAACGCCCGCTCATGCCGCCGTGGCCGGCGCCCATTTCGGTCTTGAGCAGCAGCGGGTTGTCGTCACTCTTGGTCACCCGCAAGCGCGCCACCCACTTCGCCGCTTCCCAATACTGCACGCGGCTGTCGTTGTAACCGGCAATCACCAGCAGGGCAGGGTAGGCCTGGGCACGGACGTTTTCATACGGCGCGTAGGCCTTGATCCGCTCGTACACTTCGGGTTCTTCAGGGTTGCCCCATTCGTCGTACTCGGTGACGGTCAGCGGTAGTTCGGGGTCGAGCATGGTGTTGAGCACGTCGACGAACGGCACTTCGGCAATCGCTGCCTTGAACAGCTCGGGGCGCTGGTTGAGTACCGCGCCGATCAGCAGGCCACCGGCACTGCCGCCGCTGATCGCCAGTTGCTCGGCGCGGGTCACGCCCTGGGCGATCAGGTGCTCGGCACAGGCGATGAAGTCGCCGAAGGTGTTGTGCTTGTGCTCCTGCTTGCCGGCGCGGTACCAGGCTTCACCCAGCTCGCCGCCGCCACGCACGTGGGCGATGGCAAAGGCCACGCCGCGTTCGAGCAGGCTCAGGCGGGCGTGGGAAAACCACGGGTCGAGGCTTTCGCCGTAGGCGCCGTAACCGTACAGGTACAGCGGCACCGGCTTGCCAACGTCGGTGCGGCGCTGCACCAGGCTGATCGGCACCTGGGTGCCATCGGCGGCGGTGGCCCACAGGCGCTGGCTGACGTAGGCATCCGGGTCGAACGGGCCGAGCACCGGGGTTTCCTTGAGCACCTGCTGGGCGCCGTTGGCCAGCTCCAGCTGGCGCACCTGGGCCGGGCGGTTGAGCGACTGGTAACGCAGGCGGATACGCGGGCTGACGAACTCCAGGCTGTCTTGCACGTACAGGCTGTAGGCGGCGTCCGGCAGCTCCACGCGGTAGGCCGGCAAGCCTTGCGGGTGCACCTCGATGATCGGCAGGCCGCCTTCGCGCAGGCTCAGGCTCAGGGCGCTGGCGTTGAGGGTCAGGCCCTCGAGCATCACCGTGTCGCGATGGGCCACCAACAGTTGCCATTGCTCGCGGGTGGGCACTACGTCGGCAACAGCCTGGTACAGGGCGAAGTTGATGCCGTCCTGGTTGCTGCGGATAAACCAGCGCCACTGGCCTTCGAACTGGCCGTGGTCAGGGTAGTACTCATGGCCCTCGACCCGGGGCGCCAGGCAGGTAAAGGCCTGCTCGGGGTGTTCGGCATCGAGCACCCAGGCTTCGCTGGTGGTCTTGCTGTTGAGCAGCAGGATCAGCTGGCGCTCGGAGCTGGCGCGATAGCAGTGCAGGAAGAAGCGGCCATCGGTTTCTTCATGGACCGCGTCGACCACGCCGCTGCCCAGGCGGTGGCGCAGCAGTTTATGCGGACGGTGGGTGTCGTCCAGTTCGGCGAAGAACAGCGTCTGGTTGTCGTTGGCCCAGGTCATGCTGCCGTCGCAGTCCTCGAACGGCAGCTGCTCGATGGCGCCGTCGGCCAGCTCCTTGACGTACAGGGTGTAGATCTCGTCGCCCGTGGTGTCCAGGCTGTAGGCCAGGCGCTGGTGGTCGGGGCTGATGCTGAATGCGCCCAGCGACAAAAAGCCACCCTTGGCCAACTCATTAGGGTCGAGCAGCAGCTCTTCGCGGCTTTCATCAACCGTGTTGGAATCATCGGCCGGGCGCGGGCAGCGGTAATGGCGGGCGTATTCGTCACCGGCCGTGGTGCGCGTGTAGTACAGGTACGGGCCCCAGGGCGAGGGCAGCGACAGGTCGGTTTCGAGGATGCGCGCCTTGATCTCTTCGAACAGTTGTTCGCGCAGCGGCGCCTGATCGGCCAGCTGTGCCTCCTGATAAGCGTTCTCGGCGGTCAGGTAAGCCAGCACCTCAGGGGTATCGCGCTGCTGCAGCCAGGCATAGGGATCGGCACCTTCGGCCTTGCGGGCAATCGGGGCACGGGGAGCGGTGGCGTCTGCGGACATGCGGGGTTCTCTTGGCTGGGGGGCGCCTGCGCGCGGAAAAGTGTTTATCATAAGCATCTATTTGCCTAGCTTGCCATGGACACCATGACCGAGAACGACTATCTGCTCGCCTGGGGCCTCTACGCCCTTGCCGCCTTGGGATGCCTGTTGGTGGGCTTTCGCCTGACCTCATGGATGTGGCGCTGGCTGCGTGAGCCGCTGCGGGTGCTGATGGCGGTACTGCTGTTGACCCCGACCATCGTCGACCCGGTCAAGGAAAAATTCGCCCCGGCCATCGCCATCGCCGCCCTCGATACCTTGTTCAAGGTCGGCAACAACGCCCTGCGCGCCGCTGCTGACCTGGCCATGTACGGCATGCTCGCGTTCACCCTGTATGCGCTGTTCGTGCTCATCCGCTGGCCGCTTGAGCGGCGCGCCAAGGCCCGCCGCGAGCAGGCCGAAGCGGCCGCCCAGCGTGATGCCGACGAGCCTGTGAGCGATGAGCCGTTCGCCGCCGACCGCAGCGACCGCTACCGTAACCCGCCACCTGCAGCGCCGCTGGGCGGCAGCGGCACGCGGGTCGAGCCGCGTCTGTAGGATTGCCCGGAGCAGCCAAGCATGTGTGAACTACTGGGCATGAGCGCCAATGTGCCGACCGACATCGTTTTCAGCTTCACCGGGCTGATGCAGCGCGGCGGGCGCACCGGCCCGCACCGTGACGGCTGGGGCATCGCCTTCTACGAGGGCCGTGGCCTGCGCCTGTTCCAGGACCCGGCTGCCAGTTGCGAGTCGGAAGTCGCCAACCTGGTGCAGCGCTACCCGATCAAGAGCGAAGTCGTGATCGGCCACATTCGCCAGGCCAATGTCGGCAAGGTCTGCCTGTCCAACACCCATCCGTTCGTGCGCGAGCTGTGGGGCCGCAACTGGTGCTTTGCGCACAATGGCCAGCTCGGTGAGTTCAAGGGCCAGGCGACCTTTTACCGGCCGATTGGCGACACCGACAGCGAAGCGGCGTTCTGCGACCTGCTCAACCGCGTGCGCGAAGCCTTCCCCGAGCCGGTTGAGGTCGAGCAGTTGCTGCCGGTGCTGGTCGAGGCCTGTGCCGAATACCGTGGCAAGGGCGTGTTCAACTGCCTGTTCAGCGATGGCGACTGGCTGTTCTGCTTCTGCTCGACCAAGCTGGTGCACATCACCCGACGTGCGCCGTTCGGCCCGGCACGGCTGAAGGACGTCGACGTGATCGTCGACTTCCAGGCCGAAACCACCCCTAACGATGTGGTCACGGTGATCGCCACCGAGGCCCTCACCGAGAACGAAACCTGGCACCGCTACGAGCCTGGCCAGTGGGCCCTGTGGCGCCGTGGCGAATGCATCGCCGAAGGTCAGGCCAGCTAAGGATCAGTCCATGTTCAGAAGTTACCTGCGCTTGCTGTTGTTTACCTGCGGCTTGCTGGTCGGGCTGCAGGTTCCGGGCTATATCGTCGATTACGGCCAGCGGGTCGAGGCGCACCTGCTCGAATCCCGTGAGGGCCTCAAGGGCTTTGAAGACACCGCCAAGCGCTTCTTCAACGGCGACCTGCAGGCGCTGGTGCGCCATTACCGCAGCAGCGACGATCCGGTGTTCACCAGCGATGCCAACAGCATTGAAAGCCTGCTGATCCGCAACCGCCAGTTCGAGCAGGAGTGGCAGATTCTCCAAGGCCCGTGGCTGGCAAAAACCTGGCATGTGCTGGCGGCCGCCAACCCGCAACTGCGCGAAGAAACCCTCAACGGCTATCGCTACCAGATCCTTCTCAACCCCGAAGCCCTGGCCTGGGGCCTGAGCTGCGCGCTGGTGCTGGCGCTGGTGGTCGAAAGCCTGCTGCTGTTGCTCGGCTGGGTGGCACTCGGCGGGCGACGCAAGGCCGTGCAGGAGAGCTGGCGCTAAACCAGCACGATGCGCTGCGGCCCGGCATCGCGAGCGTAGCGCTCCAGCACGTTGCGGCACAGCTGCACCACTTCATCGACCAGCTCGACGCCGGTCTGCCAGGCCACCACCAGCTCCAGGCTCGGTGGTTGCCGGGCCAGCGGCAACAGAATCAGTTCGCCACGGGCCAGCTCTTCGCTGACCAGCGCTGGCGGCAGGGCGCCGATACCAAAACCATCACGCAACAAGCGGGTAATAGCCGCCACCGAGTTCACGCAGTTCAGCCGTGGCGCGCCGACGCCTTCGGCCTGCAACAGGCTGAGCACTTCCTGGTGGGGCCGCGAGTTCTTCGAGAAGGTGATGATGCGCTCGCGGGCCAGGTCCGCCAGCGACGCGTAGTCGCGGTTGTAGATCGACTGGCTGGCGACGATCCAGCCCATGGGGTAGCGCGCCAGGTCCAGGCTGCGGATCGTTTCCTGGCGTAACAGGTCGGTTTGCAGAATCACATCGAGAAAGCCTTTTTGCAGCTGTTCGCGCAAGTTCAGTGCAGTATCGGCGACCAGTTCGATCTCCACCTGCGGGTAGCGCTCCATCAGCTCCGAGACCAGCGGGCTCATCCAGGTGTGGATCACCGTGTCCATCACGCCGATGCGAATCCGCCCGACCTTGGCCCGGTCGCTGTCCAGCGATTGCTTGAGGGCCTTGGCGGTATCGAGCATCTGTTCGGCGTATTCCAGCACCTTGCTGCCTTCCGGGGTCAGGCTCACGCCCCGTGAGTCGCGCAGCAGCAACCTGACCCCGAGGTCGGCCTCCAGCGCGGCAATGCGGCTGGAGATCGAGGCCTGGGTGGTGAAGAGTTTTTCGGCGGTCAGGCGAAAGCTCTTGAGCCGGGCGACCCAGACGAAGGTTTCGAGGAATTTGAGGTTCATGGCGCGCTCACTGATCAAGTTTTTCTTATGCCAGACAGCTGGTTTTTCTCGTTGGACGACAACCCGCACCCGTCGAAAAATGATCCTCAGGCCGCGACACATGTTGTCGTCGTTAAAACAATACCAACAAGCTGAGGCAACCATGAACCCATCGGGCGTGCAGCAACAGGTCAAAGCCAGGTCAGTGGCGGGGCCATTCGACTGGTACCGCAACATCAACAAGCAGGAACGCCGGACCTTCTGGAGCTGCAAGATCGGCTACGGCCTGGATGGCATGGACACGCAGATGCTCAGCTTCGTCATCCCCACCCTGATTGCCCTGTGGGGCATCACCACCGCCGAGGCCGGACTGATCCACACCAGCACCCTGATCGCCTCGGCCCTCGGTGGCTGGATTGCCGGTATCCTCTCTGACCGTATCGGCCGCGTGCGCACCCTGCAACTGACAGTGCTGTGGTTCGCGTTTTTCACCTTCCTCTGCGGCTTTGCCCAGAACTACGAACAGCTGCTGATTGCCCGCACCCTGATGGGCTTTGGCTTTGGCGGCGAGTGGACGGCTGGCGCGGTGCTGATCGGTGAAGTGATCCGCGCCCAGGACCGTGGCAAGGCGGTGGGCATGGTGCAGTCCGGCTGGGCCATTGGCTGGGGCCTGACGGCGATCCTGTATGCGGTGCTGTTCTCGCTGTTGCCGCCCGAAGACGCCTGGCGTGCGCTGTTCCTGCTGGGCATCGTGCCAGCGGTGTTCGTGATTTTCGTCCGGCGCCTGGTCAAGGACCCGGAGATCTACCAGCAGGCCAAGGCTGCGCAAAAGACCGAAGCGCCTTCGCACTTCTATGAAATCTTCGCCCCGGGCATGCTCTTCACCACCCTTCGCGCCTCGTTGCTGACCACCGGCGCCCTGGGCGGTTACTACGCCATCACCTCGTGGCTGCCGACCTTCCTCAAGAACGAGCGCGGCCTGAGTGTGCTCGGCACCGGTGGCTACCTGGCGATGGTGATCTTCGGCTCCTACATCGGCTATGTGATCAGCGCCTACCTGACCGACCTGCTGGGGCGCAAAAAGAACTTCATCCTGTTTGCCGTCGGCTCGTTCATCATTGTCCTGCTTTACACCCAGCTGCCGGTCAGCGACGGCGTGATGTTGTGGCTGGGCTTCCCCCTGGGCTTCTTCGCCTCGGGGATCTTCAGCGGCATGGGCGCGTTTCTCACCGAACTGTTCCCCACCCGCATCCGCGGCTCGGGCCAGGGCTTTTGCTACAACATCGGCCGTGCCCTGGCAGCGTTCTTCCCGCTGTTGATCGGCCTGCTCAGCCAGAAGATCCCCCTGGGCCTGGGCATTGGCGGATTTGCCGCGGTGTCCTACGGAGTGGTAATTCTGGCAGCACTGAGCCTGCCGGAAACCCGCGGCAAAGAACTAGAAGCCCAATGAGGCCGAGCCTGAAGGAGTGTCAGTCGTGAGCCGCCTGCTATTGAATTGCGATATGGGTGAAAGTTTTGGCAGCTGGACCATGGGCCTGGACGCCCAGGTCATGCCCTATGTCGATTGCGCCAACATCGCCTGCGGCTTCCACGCCGGCGACCCCGGCATCATGCGCAAGACCGTGGCCCTGGCCGTGGCCAGCCAGGTGCGCATCGGCGCCCACCCCGCCTACCAGGACCTGGCTGGCTTCGGCCGCCGCTCCATGGCCTGCAGCGCCGAGGAAATCCGCGACCTGCTGCATTACCAGATCGGCGCCCTGGACGGCATTTGCCGTACCCAGGGGACGCAGGTTGCCTACGTCAAACCCCACGGCGCGCTGTACAACGACATGATGGCCGACCCGCTCAAGCTGCGTGCCGTGCTGGAAGCGGTGGCCGCCTATGACCGGCAGTTGCCGCTGATGCTGATGGCCACCGCCGACAACAGCGCGGCCCAGGCCCTGGGTGATGAGTACGGTGTGACCCTGTGGTTCGAGGCGTTTGCCGACCGCGCCTATGACGCCAGCGGCCACCTGCTGTCGCGGCGCTTGCCGGGGGCGGTGCACCACGATCCGGCGGTGATCGTCGAGCAGGCCCTGCGCCTGGCCCGGGGCGAGCCGCTGATTGCCAGCGATGGCAGCCCGTTGCAGTTGCAGGCTCATACCCTGTGCGTGCATGGCGACAACGACAGCTCGATCGCCGCTGTACGGCAGATCCGTCAGGCCCTTGATGCCCAGGCGGTGCCATGAACTACCGTATTGAAGTGGTGGCCATCGACTGCCTGATGGTGCGCCTGTTCGAGCGCATCGACGAAAGCAACATGCCGTGGATGCTCGCCGCCAGCCAGCGCCTGCGCAGCGCTTTTGCCGAGCGCCTGGTTGATCTGGTGCCGTCCTATACCACGCTGATGGTGCATTTCGACCTGCTCCAGGTATCACCAGCCGTGGCACAGGCGTGCATCCGTGAAGCGCTCAGTGACCTGCAAGCGGACGCTGGCAGCGGTGGCCGTGAGCATGAGATCCCGGTGTGGTACGACCTGAGCGTCGGCCCGGAGCTGAAGCTGCTGGCCGAGCGTTGCAACACAACGGTGGCAGACATCATTCGCCGCCACAGCGAGCGTGAATATCAGGTGTTCGCCCTTGGCTTTGCCCCCGGCTTCGCCTTCATGGGCCTGGTCGAAGAAGCACTGGCCGCGCCGCGCCTGGCCACCCCGCGCAAACGGGTGGCGGCCGGCAGTGTCGGGATTGCCGAGCGGCAGACCGCCGCCTATCCAGCGGTTTCTCCTGGTGGCTGGAACCTGATCGGGCGCACCCCGAGCAAACTCTTTGACCGTCAGCGCGAGGGCTACAGCCTGCTGCAGCCAGGCGATCGGGTACGTTTCGTCGCTGTCGAGCGTGCGACCTTCATCAACCTGGGCGGCGACGATACCCCGCTGGAGGCACAGGCATGAGCCGCTTGTCGATCGAGGCCAGCACGCCGCTGTGCCTGTTGCAGGATGCCGGGCGCTTTGGCGTGCGCCACCTGGGCGTGACCCAGGGCGGGGCGCTGGACTGGGTGTCGATGCGCTGGGCCAACTGGCTGCTGGGCAATGGGCCTGGGGCCGCCGTGGTCGAGGTCACCCTCGGTGGCTTCAGCCTGATTGCCGAGCAGGACTGCTGCCTGGCCCTGGCCGGTGCCGACCTGGACGCACGGCTCGACGGCCAGCCGCTCAAGCCCTGGCGCAGCTTCAGCATGAACAAGGGCCAGCGCCTGCGCTTGAATGCGCCGTTGCACGGTGCCCGTGCCTACATCGCCGCGCCGGGTGGCTTCAAGGCGCCGCAGGTGCTGGGCAGTTGTGCCAGCGTGGTGCGCGAGGAACTGGGCGGGCTGGATGGCCTGGGTTCGCCGCTGGCCAAGGGCCAACAGCTGGAATATGGCGGTGCGGCACCGGCGCCTAAAGAAGTGCCGGAGGCGTTCTGGCCGGACTTTACCGACAGGTTGCCGCTTGATCTGCTGTTGGGGGCGCAGATCGGCGACTTCAGCGGTATGAGCCTGTTCGAAGCGTTCAACCGTGACTGGACCCTCGACAGCCGGGGCGATCGCATGGGCATTCGCCTGTTGGGGCCGGTGTTGCAGTATCAGGGCCCGGCGATGATCTCTGAAGGTATCCCTTTAGGCGCGGTGCAGGTGCCGCCGGACGGCCAGCCGATCGTGCTGCTCAATGATCGCCAGACCATTGGTGGTTATCCACGCCTGGGCGCATTGACGCCGCTGGCCCTGGCGAGGATGGCGCAGATGCTGCCGGGGAGTGTGGTGCGGTTTCGGCCGGTGGTGCAGGAGATGGCGTGGCTTGAGCAGCGGGCGTTTCTTGAAAGGTTTGTTGGCTGAGAGGGCCTCATCGCTGGCAAGCCAGCTCCCACAGGTGAATGCAAACCTCTGTGGGAGCCGGCCTTGCCGGCGATGGGGCGCGTAGCGGCCCCGTGTCTACTTGGACAAAAACCGCATCCCTTCCTCCAGCCCGCGCAAGGTCAGCGGAAACATCCGGTCCTCGACCAGCTCGCGAACGATGTTGGTCGACGCCGTATAGCCCCAGGTGTCCTTCGGGTAGGGGTTGATCCAGATGAGCTTCTTGTACTTCTCCATGAAGCGCTGCATCCACACGTAACCGGCTTCTTCGTTCCAGTGCTCGACGCTGCCGCCCGGCTGGGTGATTTCATAGGGCGCCATGGCCGCATCACCGACGAACACCACCTTGTAGTCGGCGCCGTACTTGTGCAGCAGGTCCAGGGTCGAGGTGCGCTCCGAGGTGCGGCGCAGGTTGTTCTTCCACACCGACTCGTAGACGAAGTTGTGGAAGTAGTAATACTCCAGGTGCTTGAACTCGGTCTTGCAGGCCGAGAACAGCTCTTCGCAGATCTTCACGTGGGCGTCCATCGAGCCGCCGATGTCGAACAGCAGCAGCAACTTGACGCTGTTGCGCCGCTCCGGGCGCATCTGGATGTTGAGCAGGCCGGCATCGCGGGCGGTGTGGTCGATGGTGCCGTCGATATCCAGCTCTTCGGCCGCACCCTGGCGGGCGAACTTGCGCAGCCGGCGCAAGGCCAGCTTGATGTTGCGCGTGCCCAGTTCGACCTGGTCGTCGAGGTTCTTGTACTCGCGCTGGTCCCAGACCTTGACCGCCTTGCCCTGGCGCTTGCCGGCATCGCCGACGCGGATGCCCTCGGGGTTGAAGCCGCCCGAGCCGAACGGGCTGGTGCCGCCGGTGCCGATCCACTTGTTGCCGCCGGCATGGCGTTCCTTTTGCTCTTCAAGGCGCTTCTTGAACTCTTCGATCAGCTTGTCCAGCCCACCCAGGGACTGGATCTGCGCGCGCTCCTCGTCAGTCAGCGAGCGCTCGAACTCCTTGCGCAGCCAGTCTTCGGGAATCAGCGCTTCCAGGTGCCGGTCGAGGTTCTCCAGGCCCTTGAAGTAGGCCGAAAACGCCCGGTCGAACTTGTCGAAATGGCGCTCGTCCTTGACCAGGATGGCCCGCGACAAGTAGTAGAACTCGTCCATGTCGGCAAAGGTCACGCGCTGCTTGAGGGCATTGAGCAAGTCGAGCAGTTCGCGCACCGAAACCGGCACCTTGGCCGCGCGCATTTCATTGAACAGATTGAGCAGCATGGCTATTGCTCCCGGCTCAGCGGTTACCGCGACGGCTCATGAAGGCCAGGCGCTCGAGCAACTGCACGTCCTGTTCGTTCTTGACCAGGGCCCCGGCCAGCGGCGGGATGGCCTTGGTCGGGTCGCGTTCGCGCAGCACCGCTTCGCCGATGTTGTCGGCCATCAGCAGCTTGAGCCAGTCGACCAGCTCGGAGGTGGACGGCTTTTTCTTCAGGCCCGGCACCTTGCGCACGTCGAAGAATACGTCCAGCGCTTCGCTGACCAGGTCCTGCTTGATGTTCGGGTAGTGCACATCGACGATCTGCTGCAGGGTGGTGCGGTCGGGGAAGGCGATGTAATGGAAGAAGCAGCGGCGCAGGAAGGCGTCCGGCAGCTCTTTTTCGTTGTTCGAGGTAATGATGATGATCGGGCGCTGCTTGGCCTTGATCGTCTCGTCGGTCTCGTAAACGTAGAACTCCATCTTGTCCAGTTCCTGCAACAGGTCGTTGGGGAACTCGATGTCGGCCTTGTCGATCTCGTCGATCAGCAGAATGACCCGCTCTTCGGACTCGAAAGCCTCCCAGAGCTTGCCTTTCTTCAGGTAGTTGCGCACGTCATGAACCTTGTCGACGCCCAGTTGCGAGTCACGCAGGCGGCTGACCGCGTCGTACTCGTAGAGGCCCTGGTGGGCCTTGGTGGTCGACTTGATGTGCCAGGTGATCAGCTTGGCGCCAAAGGATTCGGCCAGTTGCTCGGCAAGCATGGTCTTGCCGGTGCCCGGCTCGCCCTTGACCAGCAGCGGCCGCTCCAGGGTGATCGCCGCATTGACCGCCAGTTTCAGGTCGTCTGTAGCGACATAAGCGCTGGTGCCTTCGAACTTCATGAACCGATCCTCTAACGTAGCGCCGGGGGTACATGGCCCCTGGCGGAAAAATTGTCATGCACGACTATAACGCGGGCTCCGGGCGACTGGGAACGCAGACGGCCCATTCAGTCTCTGAATGGACCGTCACTCGGTGACTCAGTCAGCCTTGGGCGGTGGCTGTTCATAGCGGGAGTTGAAGGCCTGGACGAAGCCGTTGCGTAATATCTGCAAGAACGCCTCGAAGGCGCTGATATCGCTTTTATGCACGCTGCCGCTGAGTTCCACGCGGGTAGCGAACTGGTTCTTGCGCTGGTTCTTCAGCACGGTTTCACCGCCGCCGACCAGGGCTTCCCAGATCGAGCGGAAAAAGCCCTTGTCCTTGCTCTCTACGTCCTGTTGCCAGTTGAACACATCGACGTCGCGCAGCAGCGGCTTGATGTAGCCTTTGAGCCGGCCTTTCTCGGCTTCGGCCTCGATCACCAGGTCGCCATGGCCGGCATTGAAATCAAACTTGCCGTAGGCACTGGCAAAGTCGTTGAGCCGGCGCAGTTCAATACCGGTGGCGCGCAGGCGGAATCTGAAGTCTTGGAAATCGCTGAAGGGGTCGAAGGTGGCGCTGCTTTCGACGCTGGCATCGCCCAGCAGACGGGCCTTGCCGTCAAAGGTGGCATCGCGCCGGCCCTTGCGGTCCTCGACGTTGGTCAGGTTGCGAATGCTGGCGTCGAGCTGGGTGGCCTTGAGGTTGACCGGCGGTTTGGAGTTGAAGTTGCGAAAGCTCAGGATACCGTCGTCGATGCGCACTTCGTTGAGGGTGATCGGCAGCAGTTTTTCCAGCTGCTGGCGCCAGTCGGTGCCTTGACCGGTTTGCGAGGTCTGCTTGCTGGTGCCGTCGACGAAATTCAGTTGTGGCTTGAGGAAGATCACTTCAGCCACCACTGCCTGGTCGTGCCACAGCGCATGCCAGCTGACCGACAGGTCGATCAACGGTGCCTCCAGGAACGGCACCGGGACCTTGCCGCTGGTCTTGACGATGTTCAGGCCGTTGATCTTGTAGGCGCCGCGCCACAGCGCCAGGTCGACGTCGGTGATCTGCCCGCGGTAGTCGCCCATGTCGGCGAGTTTATCGTTGAGGTAGTTGCGCACCAGCACCGGCAAGGTCAGGTGCAGGGCCAGCAGCAACAGGGCGATGCCTAAAAGCCCCCACAAGGGCCAGCGGTAGCGGCGTTTCATCGGCGGCGGTTTCCGGCAAGGTGGTGATCGGTTGACCCCTGTCAGTTGCAGGGGTTCGCCGGTTGTGGACGCACTGGCGTTGCAGGCTTACCCTTGAAGTTTTCCGCCTGGTGCATAAAAGGACCCCGCCATGAGCCGTATCTTTGCTGACAACGCGCATTCCATCGGCAATACACCGCTGGTGCAGATCAACCGCATCGCCCCGCGCGGGGTGACCGTGCTGGCCAAGATCGAAGGGCGCAATCCCGGGTATTCGGTCAAGTGCCGGATTGGCGCGAACATGATCTGGGACGCCGAAAGCAGCGGCAAACTCAAGCCGGGCATGACCATCGTCGAGCCCACCTCGGGCAATACCGGCATCGGCCTGGCCTTTGTCGCCGCTGCCCGTGGCTACAGGCTGCTGCTGACCATGCCGGCATCGATGAGCATCGAGCGGCGCAAGGTGCTCAAGGCCCTGGGCGCGGAACTGGTGCTCACCGAGCCGGCCAAGGGCATGAAAGGCGCTATCGAAAAGGCCAACGAGATCGTCGCCAGCGAGCCGTCGGCGTACTTCCTCCCTGGCCAGTTCGAAAACCCGGCCAACCCGGCGATCCACGAGAAGACCACGGGCCCTGAAATCTGGAACGACACCGATGGCGCGGTCGATGTACTGGTGTCCGGCGTCGGTACCGGCGGCACCATTACCGGCGTGTCGCGCTACATCAAGCAGGCCCAGGGCAAGGCGATCCTGTCGGTAGCGGTCGAGCCGATCGTATCGCCAGTGATCACCCAGGCCCGCGCCGGTGAAGAGATCAAGCCCAGCCCGCACAAGATCCAGGGCATTGGCGCCGGTTTCGTGCCGAAGAACCTCGACTTGTCCCTGGTGGACCAGGTCGAGCTGGTCAGCGACGAAGAGTCCAAGGCCATGGCCCTGCGCCTGATGCAGGAGGAGGGCATCCTCTGCGGCATTTCCTCCGGGGCGGCCATGGCCGCGGCGGTGCGCCTGGCGGAAAAACCGGAGATGCAAGGCAAGACCATCGTCGTGATCCTGCCGGATTCCGGCGAGCGTTACCTGTCGAGCATGCTGTTCGCCGACCTGTTCACCGAGCAGGAAACCCAGCAGTAAGTCGCGGCGGTGCTGATCCCGGGCAATAACCGCCAGCGTCGATTGTTGCACAATCCTTGACACTGAATCCCGGCCCCGCAGGTTTTCACCGGGGCCGGATCGGTTAATATGTTCGATTAATCCGGCAGTGATGGCCTGATCGAAATTCCAAGGAGTGTTGCATGACCTTTTCCTTTGTCGCCAAGGCAGGTGTACTGCTGCTGTTTTTCGGCAGCACGCTGTATGTACACCTGCGCGGCAAGGCGCGTTTGCCAATGTTGCGCCAGTTCGTCAACCATTCGGCGCTGTTCGCCCCCTACAACGCCCTGATGTACCTGTTTTCCGGTGTGCCGTCCAAGCCGTACCTGGACCGCAGCCGCTTCCCTGAACTCGACGTGCTCAAGGACAACTGGGAAGTGATTCGCGAAGAGGCCATGCACCTGTTCGACGAGGGTTATATCCGCGCCGCCGAAAAAGACAACGACGCCGGTTTCGGTTCGTTCTTCAAGAAGGGCTGGAAGCGTTTTTACCTGAAGTGGTATGACAAGCCGCTGCCCTCGGCCGAGGCGCTGTGCCCGAAGACCGTCGAGCTGGTCAACAGCATCCCCAACGTCAAGGGCGCGATGTTCGCCTTGCTGCCTGGCGGCAGTCACCTGAACCCGCACCGTGACCCGTTCGCCGGTTCCCTGCGCTATCACCTGGGCCTGTCGACACCGAACTCCGACGACTGCCGGATCTACGTCGATGGCCAGGTGTATGCCTGGCGCGACGGTGAAGACGTGATGTTCGACGAAACCTACGTGCACTGGGTGAAGAACGAAACCGAGACCACCCGGGTGATCCTCTTCTGCGACGTCGAGCGGCCGCTTAACAGCCCACTGATGACTCGCATCAACCGCAAGGTCAGTGCCTTCCTCGGCCGCGCCACCGCGCCGCAGAACACCGACGAAGAACGTGTTGGCGGGATCAACCAGGCCTATGCCTGGAGCAAGCGCTTCAGCAATGTCATCAGCAGCCGCGTGAAGCAGTTCAAGCGAGCCAATCCCAAAGCCTACCGGGCGTTGCGACCGGTGCTGGCGGTGGTGGTTGCCTACCTGCTGTATCGCTGGTTGTTCTGATTGTTTCGGGCCGCTTTGCGGCCCATCGCCGGCAAGGCCGGCTCCCACAGTGGATCTGCATTCACCACCGACTTGCCAGCCTGAAACAGGCTGGTCTATAGTCACCCCACTTCACCTCACCGAAGACCTGCTCATGCCAGCTTCCTGCCTATCCACCGTATTCGCTACCGCGCCTGACGCGGTTGTCGTTGTGCGCGGGATTCAGCAGCCGGCCATGATCAGTCACTACCCCCCACCTGTCAGTAGCGTGGTCGTGTGCAGCGTTGCACCGCCAAGCGTGGTAGTGCTGGGCTAAGCGGCCAATCGCTGCGTCCCCACACACCTGCACCCTACTGAATACGGTTGGCTGCCCCTCGCGGGTGGCACCGTTCGGCTTATCTGCCCGAATTACAGGTGGCATTCATGTCTGTTTTATCGAAACAATCCGTGGCCTCGGCGGCCACTACCAGCCTGTTCGTCCTGCTCTGGAGTAGCGGGGCGATCGTCTCCAAGCTTGGCTTGGCCCACGCCAGCCCCTTTGCCTTCCTGCTGCTGCGTTCGGCCCTGGCCCTGGCGGGCCTGCTGTTGCTCAGCCCGTTGCTCAGATTGCACTGGCCGCGCACCCGCCCGGCGGTGTTGCAAGCCCTGGCCACGGGTTGCGTGTTGCTGGGTGCCTATCAGATCTTCTACCTGCTGGCGCTCAACACCCACGTCACTCCCGGGGTCATGGCCACGGTCATGGGCGTGCAACCGATCCTCACCGTGGTGCTGATGGAGCGTCAGCGCTCCTGGAGCCGGCTGTTCGGCCTGGGCCTGGGCTTGAGCGGCTTGATCATGGTGGTCTACCAGGGCATCAACCTCGGCGGTGTGTCGCTGGGCGGCATGCTGTTTGCCTTGCTGGCGCTGATGAGCATGACCTTTGGTTCGATCATGCAAAAACGCATCACCAGCAACCCTATGGGCACCTTGCCGCTGCAGTACCTTGCCGGGCTGTTGATGTGTGCAGTGTTCGCACCGTTTCAGCCGCTGCAGGTGGAGCTGACCGACAGCTTCATCGGCGCCTTGTTGTGGATGGGACTGGTGGTGTCGCTGCTGGCGACCTTGCTGCTGTACCGGCTGATCGCCAAGGGCAATCTGGTCAATGTCACCAGTCTGTTCTACCTGGTGCCGGCCGTCACTGCGGTGATGGACTACCTGATCTTCGGCAACCGTCTGGCGGCACTCAGCTTGCTGGGCATGGGGCTGATCGTCATTGGCCTGCTGTTCGTGTTCCGCAAGCCGGCTGCCGCACAGGCGCAACTGCAAGCTGACTAGCACTGCAGGCCGCCCGGCACAACGCCGGGCGGTCTGCCCTCAGAAGTAGTAGCCGATGTTGATGTTGGTGCGGTAGTACCAGTCGTTGCTGCCGACCGAGTTGGTGTTGGTCCAGCCCGTGCCGTTCTCGGCGCCACCGAAGGGGTTGGCGTTCTTCGCCCAGGTGAAGTCGACCCAGGCCATGATCGGCATGGCCAGAAACTGCGCGCCCACGGTAAACATCTGCGAATCATCCCAGCCGCTTTTGTCTTTCATCATGCGGCTGTAGTCGTTGTACACCTTGATCTTCTTCAACTGGCCCAGGCTCGGGGTGAAGATGTCGTAGCCGACGTTGATCGAGCCGATGGTGGCCTTGGAGGCGATCAGGTAGGCCGGGGTCAGGCCGTTGCCGCCCATCAGCACCGAGTCATTGCTGACGCCGTCGGGGTTCTCTGGATCGTATTCGTAACGTATGGCCTGGCTGGTCACGGTCCAGTTGCCGGCGTTGACGATCGCATGCACGCCGCCTGCCCAGTAGTCGCCATCGTCACGGGTAGTGGCGTTGTACAGTTCGGCCGCCGCCAGCGAGGCACCGATTTCAGTTTTCCAGCCGTCACCGGTAAAAGTCCGGGCGACCCGGGCATTGACCTGGTTGCGCTTCTCGTTGTCCTGGCGCGACTGGGTGAAGGCCACGGCGTTGTCGTCGAGATCGCTATAACGGCCGACTTCCGGCGAGTAGCGAATGCCGCTGGGCAGCATGCGCGGGAAGTAGCCCAGTTGCAGGTCCCAGTCCTTGTCCTTGTAGCTGTATTTCAGGCCCGTGCCGGCGCTGACGCCATAACCCATGAAAAACGGGATGTGGTAACTCCAGCCAAACTGCGGGTACGGCTCAAGGCCAAAGGGTTTGAACGGCGCGCCCAGTTGCACGTTGGAATTGGCATTGAAGCGATAACCGACGTAGCCGCGGTCGATCGAGCGCTTGCCATCATCCTGGAACCAGTAGCCGACATCGCTGAACAGTTGTTTGTGGGTGGCCTGGACATCCAGGCGGAACGTATCAAAGAGGAAACGCCCGTTGTTCTCGGTGGTGTCCCAGTGTTCATCGCGGTAGTTGACCCGCAGCGCGCCGCCGATATCCAGCGAACTCTGGCCGTCGTCACTGCGCCAGGCAATGTGCGGGAATGGTTTTTTCACTGCTGGCGGCTGGTCCGGCGCCGCAGGGCCGGGCTCGGAAGCGAAACTGGCGGCGCTGCTGATGATCAGGCCCAGGCTTATCACGTACTTGTTCATATCAATGCCCCGCAAGGTTGAGCAGTGTCTGTGGGCAACAGCTGTCCGCCGCCTTGAGCAAGGCGTTAAGCGAGAGTCAGCGGTGGCACATCGGTGGGTTTTTTATTGTTTTATAGGTGGTACGTTGTTTTTATATTTGAACTCGAGAGGGAAAGAGCAGGAACTGTGCCAGTGCGGATAAACGGTTTGTTGTCAGATAAATATCATGTAAAACAATTATTTATATCTGAAACACATGAAGTTGTGCCGTGGGTGGAACAGGCCGGGATTTAAGTAACAGCAGTGGGCAATGGCAGTGCGGTTTAACTGCACAGCGCGCGTTGACAGTGCGTGGGTTGTTTTATCAATGAATAAGTAATTGACTGTTTTGGGGCCGCCGGACCTGTGGGAGCTGGCTTGCCAGCGATGAGGCCCGACAGCGGAGCAAAAAAAACCGGCACACCCGGTGCCGGCCAATTGCGCGTGTTGAAAGGGTTACAGATCAAGCACCATGCGCCGGCTCTTGCAGCCCGACACACAGACCATCATCGATGTATTCGCCGCCCGTTCGGCCTTGGTCAGTACACCATCGCGGTGGTCGATATCACCCTCCAGCACCCGGGTCTCGCACGAACCGCATACACCCTCGCGGCAGCTGTATTCGATATCGCAACCGGCTTCGAGCAGCACATCGAGCAGGTTCAATCCGGGCTCGATGTTCAGCGTCTTGCCGGACTTTTTCAGCTCGACGCTGTAGCTGTCCTGGGCATCTTCCGAAGGCGGCAGCTCGGCGGCGGTGAAGCGTTCGATGTGGGCATGGGGGTAGCCCAGGCTTTCGCAGGTGCTCTCGAAAGCATCGAGCATCGGCGTCGGGCCGCAGCAGTAAAAGTGCGTATCACTGGGCTGCCCGGCCAGGTAGTGAGCCAGGTCCGGCACCGCGTTTTTCTCGTCGTTGAAGTGGTAGAGCACCTTGGCATCGACCCCGCTGAGCTCTTCCAGTAGCGCCGCTTCCTTGCGTGAGCGGGCGCAGTAGACCAGCTCGGCGGATTTACCCAGGGCCAGCAACTGGCGAAACATGCAGTAGATCGGCGTGATGCCGATACCCCCGGCCACCAGCACATTGTGGCTGGCGTGCGGGTCGAGGGCGAAGTTGTTGCGTGGCGGCGAGATGTTCAGTTGCGTGCCAACGCGCAGTTGCTCATGGACGAACGCCGAGCCGCCGCGGCTGTTGCGATCACGCAGGATGCCGACCACATAACGGCCCTGGTCGCTCGGCGAGTTGAGCAATGAATAGCTGCGCACCAGGCCGTTGGGCAGGTGCAGGTCGATGTGCGAGCCGGCTTCGAACGGCGCGAACACGGTATCGCCCCACGGGCGCAGTTCGACGCTGATGATGCCTTCGGCTTCGTGGCGCAGGGTGTGCACCAGCGCGGTGATGGTAGAGGAGTTGGACATCGGTCACCTCAATGGCGCAGTGCGCAAGTCAATGTCGAGCCGGGCGCTGGCTTCGATTTCCACCAGCAGTTCAGGGAACACCAGGGCGCTCACTGCAACCAGGGTGGAGGTGGGGTAGCAGGCAAAACCTGTGAAGAAGTCGCGGCGGGCGCGACCCACTTCGTCCTTGTCGGCAATGTCGGTGAGGTACACCGTCAGCCGATAGATATTGCCGATGTGCCCGCCTGCCGCTTCCACCAGTGCCCGGGCCTTGTCCAGCACCACCAGGGTCTGCTGGTAAGCACCCAGTGGCGTGCCGCGCTCGACGGCCTGACGGGTGGCGGGATGACCGGTCATGCCGGACATCACCAGGTCGTTGCCGAGCAGCAGGGCGTTGGACCAACTGGCACTGGCCGGCTCGGTCAAGCCCTGGGCCTGGATACGTTGTACGGCCAGGTTCATCACAGCTGTTTCGCTTCGATCAGCGCCAGTTGTTCCTTGGCCTTGCCTTTCAGGTAGCGGCGCAGGCGCACCACACCCAGGTCATGCTGGTAGAGGTTCTCGCGCTGGTTGGCGTCGTACTCCATGAACTCCAGCAGCACCCGGTCCTGTTCCAGCACCGCCCAGTGACGGGCTTCCAGGCGGTTCTTGTAGAGGAAGCGCCAGGTGTCGCGCTGCCAGCCGGTCAGTGGCCGCGCGCGCCAGTGGAACACCGCCGACAGGCTGCGGCTGCTCGGGGTGTAGCTGCCGATGATGGTGAAGTTGCCGCCCGGGCCGCCGGTCTTCGGGTAAGGGATTTCCAGGCGCAGCCAGTGGCAGCCGTTGTCGAGGAATTCGGTCCAGTCGAAGTTGACCCCACGCTGGCCTTCCTTCTCGAAGAAGAAACCCTGCTCGGTATCGCGAGTGACGAACTTGGCGGTGGCTTCGCCTTCGCTCATCGAGTGCGACATCTTGTGCAGGTAGGTGCCGTGCATCGGGTCCATGACGTTGTCGAGCACGTAGCGGTAATCGCCTTGCCACTCGGTGTAGCAGAGGAAGCTGCTCCACTCGGGCGAAGTCAGCTGCTCGGGCAGCACCAGTTCCGGCGGGGTGTCCAGGTGCGGCTCGGTAGCGTTGAAGAGGAAGATCGCCCCGGCCGCTTCACGGGTGTGAAACATGCGCGTCGGGCGGCTGCCTTCAAGCTTGCAGCCCGGGCTGCCGGGGACCTTGGTCACGGTACCGTCGCAGCGTACTTCGACGCCGTGGTACGGGCACTGCAGGCGGTCGCCCAGCACCGGGCCCTGGGACAGCGGCGCGCCACGGTGCGGGCAGTGGTCTTCGAGGGCATGCACGCTGCCATCGTTGTCGCGCCACAGGGCGATCTTGTAGCCCAGGCGGCGCACCGACACCGGCTTCTCGCCAAGCAGCTGCGAGGGCAACACAGGAAACCAGAGGTCTTTGAGGCCGTTGGCCAGGTGGTTCTCAACAGGATCGACGGTGAATTGCATATTCATCTTGTTTTACCTCCGGCGGGTCATGCGCCCAGCCGCGCCATCAGGGTTTTATAGGAATCTTCGGTCCACTCGCCACTGGTCAGCGGGCAGGGCGGCCCGGCCAGGTTCAGGTGCGCCAGCAATTCGGGCAGTTGGGTCACGCCGTTGCCGTAGGCGCGCTCGATGGAGTCGCCGAGCAGCTCCTCGAACGGGGTGTTGGGCCGTTTGCGCGCCTGATGGGGCTCCAGGTACGGTTGGTTGTTGCTCATGTCATTGACCTCCATTGCGGACCCGTTCGCGGATCATTTCGCGGACCGGGACAAAGTCGTACGTCGGATAGCATTCGGTGCGGAACACGCCCCAGGCGGCGCGCTCCAGTTCCACATTGACCTTGCCGAGCAGGCTCGGCGGCAGGCGCAGGGTGACGATCTGGCCCAGGCCCATGGCCACGGTCCAGGACACCAGCTCGACGCCCGCAGGCGGGAAGCTGTCCCACCAGCCCATCGTTTTCATGTGCGCCTGGATCTCTTCCAGGTTCTTTGACTGGTCGTGCCTGAGCAGCACCGTCAGTTGCATCGTTTCGCTCATGTTCAGGCCTCAGGCGGCGCTGGCGGTGGGCACGGCCCAGGCGTCATAGCCGTAGACCCAGTCGGCGTTGCCGCCGGCCTTGAGCCACTGGTTGCCGCGCGAACCGATCTGGATCTGGCTGGTACGCTCCAGGCGTGCCAGCTGATAACCCTGCAGCGCGCTGGCGATCTGCGCAGGGCTGTTTACGTTCTGCAGATGACGGGCCAGCACCACCGCATCCTCGATGGCCTGGCCGGCGCCCTGGGCCATGAACGGCATCATCGGGTGGCAGGCATCACCGAGCAGGGTGATCGCGCCTTCGGACCAGTACGGCAGCGGGTCGCGTTCGTACAGCGCAGTCTTGAGGACATCGTCGCAGGCGTCGAGCAGGGCCCGGGCGTCGGCGTGGAAGTCCTGGTAGTGGCTGCGCAGCTCGGCGGCGTCACCGGCGGTGGTCCAGGACTCCAGGTGCCAGCTGTCCTGGGCGGTGGTGGCGAAGATGAAGATGTCGCGGCCCTGGTTCAGCGGGAAGGTGACGATCTGGCTCTGCGGGTTCGGGCCCCACCATTTGGTGAAGGCCTGGATGTTCGGCACCTGGGCTACACGGCTGGCCGGGACCACGGCGCGGTAGGCGACCACGCCGGTGAAGCGTGGCTGCTCTTCACCGAACAGGGCGTTGCGCACCACCGAGTGAATGCCGTCGGCGCCGATCAGCAGGTCGGCACGATGGTGGCTGCCATCCTTGAAGCGCAACTCGACGCCGCTGGCATCCTGCAGCACCTGTTCGGCGCGCTTGGCGAACTGCACGTTCTGCAGCGGGAACACATCGGCCAGGGCGGCCAGCAGGTCGGCGCGGTGGATGGTCAGTTGCGGGGCGCCATACTGGCTTTCGGCGGCATCGGCCATCTCCAGGCGCGAGGTTTCTTCGCCGGTGTTCCACAGGCGGCTGATGCGATGGGTGGGGCGCGCTGCCGGGATACGCACGGCCGGGCCTACACCGAGGCCGTCGAGGGCGCGCACGGCATTGGGCGTGAGGTTGATGTCGGCACCGACCCGCAAAAACGCTTTGGACTGTTCGAATACCGTGACCTGGTGACCGGCCTGGCGCAGGGCGATGGCGGCGGTAAGGCCGCCGATGCCGGCACCGTTGATGGCGATGTTCAACGAAGACATGGACAACTCCTGCTCAGGGTTTGGGTTTGTCGGTAAGGAACTTGCCTTGCGGCGCCTCGACATGCTGTTGGCGCCGGGTATTGCCATCGATGCCGCCGGCAATCGCCCATTCGGCAAACACCGTCGGGCCCGGTTCGAACTCGCGCGGCTGCCATTCGCCGGTCAGTTGGTCTTCGTCGGCGTAGTACTCGACCAGGGCGCCGGCCGGGTTCTTGAAGTACCAGAAGAACGCCGACGACACCGGGTGGCGACCCGGGCCGATCTCGGTGGCCCAGCCACTGCGCGAGATGTGCATGCCGCCGCCAAACACTTCGTGCAGGTCGCGCACGGTGAAGGCCACGTGGTTAAGGCCGGCCCGTGGCGCGGGCAGCTGGAGCATGAACAGGTCGTGGTGGCCACCTTCCTCGGCGGTGCGCAAGAACGCGCCGCGATTGGGGTAGCGGTCCGAGGCCTGGAAGCCGAAGCGCTCGTGGTAGAAGGCTTCGCAGGCATTCACATCCTTGACGAAGAACACCACGTGGCCGACTTCGATCGGCGTGGCGCGCTCGTAGACCGGCGCCGGCTTGTTGATCCGGCCCTTGGTCTGCCAGGTGTTGTGGCCGCTGCACTCGATGTCCAGCGCGCGCTTGCGGGTCACCTGCAGGCGGATCGCCAGGCCGTTGGGGTCGGTGCAGCCGATGCGTCCGTTACCTTCGACAAAGCCCGGGTCGTTGGCGATGCGCTGGCTGTACAGGGCCAGGTCGGCTTCGCTCTCCACGCCCCAGACCACTTCGCGCACGGTCGAGCCCGGCTCGATGGCCGCTGGCAGGCCGGCCTTGTTGATGTCGGCCAGGACCACCCGGCAGCCGTTGAGGGTTTCGAAGATCACCTCGTCGGCCTGTTCGCTGACCTTGTCCAGGCCCCAGTCGCTGAAGAAGCGCACGCAGGTGGCGAGGTCTTCGACGCCGTAGGTGACTTCATCGATGCCCAATACGCTCATGGCCTTGCCTCCGCACCGGCCCAGGCCAGTGGTTGTTCGTTCATGCCCCAGTAGAGGCTTTTCTGTTCCATGTACTGCAGGATCCCCAGGCGGCCCTTTTCGCGGCCCAGGCCGCTGTCACGCCAGCCGCCGAACGGCGTGGAAATGGAGAACTGCTTGTAGGTGTTGATCCACACCGTGCCGGCCTGGATCTTGCGGCCCAGGGCCCAGGCGCGCTTGTAGTCGCGGCTCCAGATGCCGGCGGCGAGGGCGTAGAGGCTGTCGTTGGCCTGCTCGATCAACTCGGCTTCGCTGTCGAACGGCAGGGCCACCAGCACCGGGCCGAAGATCTCTTCCTGGCAGGTCTGCTGGTTGTTGCCCAGGCCTTCGAGGATGGTCGGCGGGTAGAAATAGCCTTGATCGTAGATGCCGCCGCTGGGGCGCTGACCGCCGAGCAGCAGGCGACCGCCTTCGGCCAGGCCGAGAGCGACATAGCGCTCCACCGACTCGCGGTGCGCGGCGCTGATCAGCGGGCCCATCTGCGTCGATTCGTCAGCCGGGTCACCCAGGCGCAAACGCGCTGCCCCGGCCACCAGGCGCTGCATGAACGGCGCATACAGGGCGCGGGCGACGAACAGCCGCGAACCGGCAATGCAGGCCTCGCCCGAGGAGCTGAAGATGCCGTACAACACTCCGGCCACGGCGTGATCGAGGTCGGCGTCATCGAGGACGATGGTCGGCGACTTGCCGCCCAGCTCCAGCGACACCGGCATCATCTTGTCGGCGGCGATATGGGCGATGTGCTTGCCGGTTTTGGTCCCGCCGGTGAACGACACACGCTTGATCAGCGGGTGCTGCGTCAGCGCATCACCGAGCAGTGAGCCCTTGCCCGGCAACACGCTGACCAGGCCCTTGGGCAAGCCTGCTTCTTCGCAGATCTGCGCCAGTTGCAGGGCCAGCAGCGGGGTGATTTCCGCCGGCTTGATCACTACGGCGTTGCCGGCGGCCAGGGCCGGGGCGACCTTTTGCGCTTCGCTGGCGATCGGCGAGTTCCACGGGGTGATGGCCGCCACCACGCCCATCGGCTCGTAGACGCTCATGCTGACAAAGTCGCCGCGCGACGGGGTGATGGTTTCTTCCAGGGTTTCGCAGGCGGCGGCGAAGAACTGGAAGGTACCGGCGGCGCTGGCCACCAGCGCCCGGGTTTCATTGATCGGTTTGCCGTTGTCCTGACGCTGCAATTGCGCCAGCTCTTCGCTGCGCTGGCGGATCAGCTCGGCGATGCGGTACAGCACTGTGGCGCGTTCGTGGGGCTTGCGCTGGGCCCAGCCGCTGTTGAGAAACGCCTGATGGGCGCCTTGCACGGCGTCTTCGACATCCTCGAGGCTGGCGGCGTTGAGCCAGGCCACCGGCTCGCCCGTGGCCGGGTAGCGCGTGGCGTAGCGCTCGCCACCGCCCAGGCGCCAGGTGCCGGCGACGCAGATAGGTAAAGTCTGTTCCAGAGTCATCGTCGTTCCCCTAGATGGAAATGGCATGGGCGTGGTTGCCCAGGGCACGGACCACGCTGTAGACGGTCAGCGCCGAGGTCTTCGGGTTGGCCTGCAGCGGCTTGCCGCGCAGGCTCATCTCGAAACCGCCGAAGGCGCCACGGGCTTCGAAGTGGTGCACGTTCTCTTCGCTGAGCGGGTCGGCAATCAGCGTCACCCGCGTGCGGTCCAGGCCCAACCCGGCCAGCGACAGGGTGGCGGCGACATTGGCGTTCTTCGGGTACAGGCGTGCTGCCTCGCGGGCGCTGCCTTCGAAGATCACCGTGGCCTGGTCGATGGCGTCCAGGTCGCAGACCTGCTCGGCCGGGGTGTTCTTCCAGGCCCTGGCCGGTTTGCGGCCGGTGTAGTCGACCGAATCCAGGCCACCGACCTTGGCCGCCGACAGCGCATCGATGCCGCCGATGGCGCCGGGCAGCAGCTCGATGCGGGTGTTGCCACGGGCGGCGGCAGCCTCCAGGCGTTCGACCAGGCCCAGCTCCGACAGGGCCCCGACCGAGACGATCAGGCAGGCGATGCCGCGCTCCAGCGCCGGCAGTACGTGTTCCTCGATCGCCTTGTGCCCGGCGCATTCCACCAGCAGGTCCGGGCGGGCGTCGGCGGGCAGGGCGGTGAGCACCTGCGGCGGGCGCTTGAAACTGGCCAGGCGCTGCTCTACCAGGGTTTCGGAGCCGGCCGAGGCGATCACATGCTCGACGCGCAGCTGCGGGTCGTTCTCCAGCAGTTCCAGCACTGCGACGCCAATGGCACCGCAGCCGATCATGGTGATATTGAGCATCTTCAAGTCCTCAGGCCGTGGCTTTCTGGGCTTTGGTTTCGCTGTTGGGCGGGCCGGCGAACTGGGTGGCAAAGCCGCCGACGCTGAGCATGTCGACTTCCAGCAGGAACGGCCCGCCCTGGCTCAGGGCGTTGTCCAGCACCGGGCCGAAGTCCTTGAGGTCGCTGACCAGGCCATGGCGCAGGCCGATGGACTCGGCGAGCTTGGTGTAGTCCGGGGTGTGCAGTTCGACATAGGCGTGGCGGGCGCCGTAGATGGCGTCCTGGATGTTGCGAATCACCCCGTAGCGCTGGTCGTTCATCAGCAGGATCACCACGTTGGCTTTCTCCTGCACCAGGGTCGCCAGCTCACCGAGGTTGAGGATGAAGCCGCCGTCACCGGCCAGGGCGAAGACCTTGCGCTGCGGGTCGGTTTCCGCCGCTGCCACCGCCGCGCCAATGCCCATGGCCAACCCTTGGCCGATGCCGCCGCCGAGGGCGTGCACGCCGGCCAGCGGGTGGTAGAGGTTGAGCAGGCGGTTACCCCAGATGCTGTTGGACAGGGTCACGTCGCGTACCCAGGAGAAATTGCGCCCGGTCAGCCCCTGCAACTGCTCGACCATCGCCGAGTACGGGCCGAGGTCGGCCACCAGTTGCGCGCGGGATTGCGTGCGCACCGCCTTCAACTCGTCGATGAAGTTCGGGTCGATGTTCAGCCGGCCTTCAAGCCGATCAGCCAGGCCATCGAGGGCCAGGGCCGAGTCGCCGCAGATGAACAGTTCGCTGGAATAGCTGCGTCCTTCGATGGCTGGGTTGGCGTCGATGCGCAGGGTGGTGCGCGGCAGCTTCAGGGCGTATTTGAAGGTCTCGTTGCTGCGCAGGCGCGAACCGGCTACCACCAGCGCATCGCAGCTTTGCAGGAAGCCTTCGACCAGCTTGTTCTGCGAGAAAGCGCCGAGGCAGCGCTCGTCGTCTTCGTTGACCACGCCGCGACCCTGGGTCGAGGTGATTACGCCGACACCCATGTCCAGCAGGCGCTTGACCTGCGCGCCGGCGTGGCGGGCGCCGCCGCCGAGCCAGAGCAGCGGGCGGGTGGCACTGGCCAGGCGTTCGGCGACCAGGTCCAGGGCTTCAGGCGCCGGCACGGCAACCGGGATCGGCAGCGGCGACAGGTCGGTCGGCATCGGGATGAAGGTCGACTGGATATCGATCGGGATCTCGACGCTGACCGGGCCGGTCGGTGCGGTGAGGGCGGTCTGCACGGCGAGCTTGAGGGTGCTCAGCGCGGTCTCGACACTGCGCACGCGAAAGGCCGCCTTGGACACGGCCTTGAGCATGGTCAGCTGGTCGCGGGCTTCGTGGATGTAGGCAAAGTCCTGGTCCAGGTACGGCGTTTCGATCTGCCCGGTGATGTGCAGCAGCGGCGTGCCGGCGGTCAGTGCTTCGACCAGCGCACCGGCAGCGTTGCCCGCAGCGGTGCCGGTGGAGGTCAGGCACACGCCCAGGCCACCGGTGGTGCGGGCATAGGCATCGGCCATGTTGGTCGCCCCGGCTTCACCGCGGGCCATGACGAAGCGGATGTTGCCGCGCACGGCGAAGGCATCGAGGATCGGCATGTTGTGGATCGAGATCACGCCGAAGGCGGCCTTGACCTCGCATTGTTCGAGGAACGCGGTGATGGCAGCGCCAACGGTGACAGTGTTTTCATTACGCATGGCGGGACAGGCCTCCAGAAACATCGATATGGCTGCCAGTGGTGTAAGCCGACAGGGGCGAAGCCAGGAACAGGATTGCTTGGGCAGCCTCTTTGGGCAGCCCCAGGCGACCCAGGGGAATGTGTTTGCGTTGTGCCAGTTGTGCGGTCCATTGCGACCAGTCGAGGCCGCGCTCTTCGCGGGCCTCGAAGCGCCGGCGCCACTGGCCGGACTCGACCAGACCGATGAGGATGCCGTTGACCCGGATGCCTTGTTCGGCGAACTCGGTGGCCATCGAGCGCACCAGGTTCTTCAGCCCGGCACGGGCCGCCGAGGTGGCGACCATGTGCGGCTCCGGCTGGCTGGCCAGCAGCGAGTTGACGCAGACGATCGAGGCACCGGCCTGGCCTTGCAGTTGGGGGAGGAAGGCGCGCACCGGGTAGATCACCGAGAAGAATTTCAGCTGCAGCTCTTCGCTCCAGGCTTCGTCGGTGGTGTCGGCGAAGGTCGAGACCCGGCCTTGCCCGGCGTTGTTGATCAGCACCTGGGCCGGGCCCAGCGCGGCCAGGCTGGCGGCGGCGAAGGCCTGCACCGACTGGCTGTCGAGCACGTCGCAGCCCTGGGCCAGCAAACGCGCCTCGGGGAAGCGCTCGCGCAACCGTGCTTCGGCACTGTCCAGGCGCTGTTGATCACGGCCGCAGAAGGCCACCGCGGCGCCGGCTTCGAGCAGTTGCTCGACGCAAGCCAGGCCAATCCCGGAGGAGCCGCCGGTGACGATGGCGGTGCGCCCTTGCAGTTGATAGAGGTTGCTCATGTCAGTCCCTCATCAGCGCGGTGACGCGGCTGGAGCCTGCGTGCGGGGTGTAGTTGAGCAGGCGCGACAGCTCGTCGGCGCTGCCACGGACATGGCCGAGTAAGCCGTCAAAATTGATGTGACCAACCTGCACGGTGGGAATGGTCACGCCCATGGCGGCAACCACCCGGCCACTGTGATCGCGCACCGGGGCGGCGATGGTCGAGATCGACGACTCGAAGAAACCTTCGCCGCTGACATAGCCGCGCTGACGGTCGCTTTGCACCAGGTCGAACAGCTCCAGCACGGTTTTCGGCGTGCACGGCGAGTGCTGTTCCAGGTGTTCTTCCGGGTACAGCTCGCGCAGCTCGGCCAGGCTCAGGTCTTCGAGCAGGATGCGTCCCAGCACGGTGGCGTGGGCCGGCAGGCGGGTGCCGACGTTGACGGCGCTGGAGAACACCGACGGTGGCGAAACCTTGGCCACGTAGACGATCGAGCGACCGTCACGCACCACCAGGTTGCTCGGGTAATTAAGGTGATCGCACAGCCGCGCCAGCAGCGGCTGACCGAGCTCGGTCAGTTCCAGCGAGGCCAGGTATTCGAAGCCCAGGCGCAGTACCGACATGCCCAGGCGGTACTCGTTGCCGCTGCGGGTGACGAAGCCCATGGTTTCCAGGGTGGTCAGCAGGCGGAAGATGGTCGAGCGCGGCAGCTCCAGACGCCGCGCCAGTTCCGGTGCGGTGAGGGTGCGGTTTTGCCGGCTGAATTCACAGAGCAGCAACAGGCCGCGCTCAAGGCCGGGGACGATGTACTTGTCCTGGTTGTCTTTCAACAGATCCGAATCATTCATAGCGCAGTACCTGTCAGAGAGGCTTCGAGGGCTCGGGCAAGCAGGCTTGCCACGGCCTCGGGTTGTTCGATCGGGCTGGCGTGGCCGGCCTCGGTAATCAACGCGAACGCTGCCCCCAGGGCCTTGGCCAGGGCCTGGCAGTCCTCAGGGCGGGTGATGCTGTCGGCGGCGCCGCAGTAAACGTCGCAGGGCACGGCCAGGGCGGCGTAGCGCAGCAGGTCATCGCCGCACAGCAGCTCGATGGCCTGGCGATAACCCTGGGGCAGCAGGCGCGCCATGTTCCATTGCACCCAGGCGCGGGCATCGCTGCTGGCCGTTGGCGAGAGCATGTGGGCGCTGCGCTGGCGGGCCATCTGGCTGATGCCCAGCTGTTCGAGGTTGTGCAGGCGTTGGCTGCGCACCTGCCGGGCCTGCTCGGCCCGGGCCGGGTCGCCATAGCCACGGGCCGGGCTGATCAGCACCAGGCGGCGCACCCGTTGCGGCTGCCGATGGGTCAACGCCGCGGCGCTGAGAGCGCCCAGGGAATGGCCGACCAGCACGCAGTCGTCGATGTGCAGCGCGTCGAGCAATTGCAGCAGGCGCCGGGCATAGTCCGCCGCTTGCGGTGCAGGGGCGGCCAGCGGGCTTGAGTCGCCATAGCCCGGTGCATCCCAGGCAATCACCCGGGCGTGGGGGCTCAGTTGCAGCGCCACCTGCAGCCAGGACGCAGCGCCCGAGCCAATGCCATGCAGCAGCACGATGGCAGGCCCGTGCCCGGCTTCGCGGATCGCCTGGGCGCCGCCGGCCAGTGGCACCAGGCGCTGGGGAAAGCGCTGCTGCAACTGGGCCTCAAGGGCGGCGAGCGCGTGATCGGTGGCGTGCAACATGGGCTTAACCGCGCTTGATCGAGGCCAGCGGGTGCGCTGGCGGGTAGGTCGGGGTGACCGGCTTTTTCGCGCCGAGCATCACGCACATCAGCGCGTCTTCATCGCCGATGTTGATCTCTTCGCGGTACACGCCCGGCGGTACCGAAATCAGGTCGCGGTCGGTGAGCACGGTTTCGAAGCGCTCGCCGTCTTTCTCGATGATCACCTTGAGCTTGCCGCGCAACACGAAGAACACTTCCTCGACGTCGGTATGGATATGCGGCGGGCCTTCATGGCCGGCCGGGATGACCATGGTCGAGAAGGTGAAGTTCTCCGACGGGATGGTGTTCATGTCGCTGTTGACCCCGGTGCCCCCGGTGCCGACGTAACGCATTTGCGCGCGGCGGAACTTGGGGTCGTAGTCGGCCTGGAACTTCAGCGCATCCCAGTCGTACTTGCGGGTTTCATAGCGGGCGATGCGGGTCTGCATCCAGCCAGCCAGGTCCGAGCCTGCGGGTTGTTCCCAGGTCTTTGCAGCGTTGTTGTGTACGGATAGGTCGGTCATGGGTTTCTCCTTGGTCAAGGCATGACGAACCCGCCGTTGACCGGCAGGGTTTGTCCAGTGATGAAGCGCGACAGGTCGGACAGGGCGAACAGCACGGCGCCGCTGACGTCTTCTGGCAGTTGCGGGCGTTGGATCGCCCGTTGTTCGGTGTACAGGCGGTGGCGCGCCTCGGGCACATAGGCCGTGGCTTCCACCAGCACCAGGCCGGGGGCGATGGCATTGACGGTGATGTTGTCAGTGCCAAGTTCCCGGGCCAGGCTGCGGGTCATGGCGATGATCGCGCCCTTGCTGGCGACATACGCCAGCAGGTTCGGCGCGCCCCACAGCGGGGTGTCGGAAGCCAGGTTGATCACCGCACCCTTGCCGCTGACACGCAGGGCCGGCAGGCAGGCGCGGGTCATCAGCCAGGTGCCACGGACGTTGACCTGCATGACCTGGTCCCAGGTGTCGATGTCCAGTTGCTCGCAGGTCTTGCCGCCGGAGTTGGTGATCGAGGCGTTGTTGACCAGGCCGTCGAGGCCGCCCAGTGCGGCAACGGCCTCGGCGACGCAGGCATTGATCGATTCCGGGCTGCCCAGGTCGAGCGTCACGCCGGTCACCTGCAAGCCTTGTTCGCGCAGCTCGCAGGCCGCCTGCAGCACGCGCTCTTCGAGAATGTCGGCGATCACCACCCGGGCGCCGGCCTGGCCGATGGCCTGGGCGAAGGCATAGCCCAGGCCGCGGGCGCCCCCGGTGACCAGCACGCGGCGGCCTTCGAGCATGGAGTTGAATGGGCTCATCATTGGGTACTCAGCATGGCTTTGGGCAGGTAGTGCAGAACGCGTTTCTCGGCCCAGACCACCGCGCCGTAAGCCAGCACGCCGATCAGGGTGAGCATGACGATGGCGACGAAGACCCCGGCGGTGTTGCCCTGGCCTTCAGCGTCGACCAAGAGGAAGCCCAGGCCCTGGTTGCCGCCGACCAGCTCACCGACGGTGACGCCGATCACCGCCAGGGTCGACGCGATGCGCAGGCCGGAGAACAGCGCGGCCATGGCCGAAGGGAACTCCACCAGGCGGAAGATCTGCCAGCGGCTGGCGTTCATGGTGCGCACCAGGTTGATCATGTCCGGGTCAACCGTGCGGATCGCCGAGAGCACGTTGATCATCACCGGGAAGAACACGATGAGGATGGCGATGAGGATCTTCGGGTAGATGGTGTAGCCCAGCCACATCACGAACAGCGGCGCGAAGGCGACCTTCGGGGCGATCTGCAGGGCCAGGATGTACGGCGAGAGCATGGCTTCGGCCGACGGCGAAAGGCCCAGCGACACTCCGATGGCCACGCCCAGCAGGGCGCCGAGGCCAAAGCCGACGATGATCTCGAAGGCGGTGATCAGGGTGTGTTGCAGCAGGCCGCTGGACTGCCACATGACCAGGCTTTCCTGGGCCACGCGGCTCAGTTGCGGCATGACGAACTCGGGCATGCCGAGCAGGCCGGGGCCCCACTGCCAGAGCAGCAGGAACAGGATCAGCAGGGCGACGCTGCCGAGCACGGAGGTGTTGAGGTTTCTCATCGGGCTAATACCTTGTTGTGCATCCAGGCTTATTGCGCGGCCGTGGTGGTTTCGATGAACCGGTTGCTGTAGAGCTCGTCGAGCTTGGGTTCCTTGGCGACGATGCCTTCGCTGACATAGAACTTGCGTACCGCGTCCAGGCGCGCCGGGTCGATGCGCCCGAGCACGCTCTGGTTGGCGTAGACGTGCTCGACATACAGGCGGAAGGTTTTCTCCAGCGCCGCTTCCTTGCCGGCGTAGGCCGGGACCGCCTTGGCGAAGGTGGCGGCGGCGGCTTTCGGGTCCTGGATGATGTCGCGCATGCCCTGCAGGGTGGCCTGGACCACGCCGCCGACCACTTGCGGCTGGTTGTTGATGGCGTCGTCCGAGGCGAGGATTGCCTGGGCCATGCTCTCGAAGATCTGGTTTTGCGGGATCAGGTTGATTTCCACCCCGGCTTCTTCGGCATTGACCACCCAGTCCGGTACGCCGGCCATGGCCTGGGCCTTGTTGGCCGAGAACAGCTGCCACACGCCCGACGGGCCGGCGGCCTGAATGTCGACATCGGTCTTGCTCAGGCCGGCCTTGCGCAGCGAGGCGAGCAGGGCGTAGTAGGTGGTGTCGGAGTAGGACATCACGGTCAGGGTCTTGCCCTTGAGGTCCTTGATCGACTGGATGTTCTCGCTTGCGTTGGTGGCGATCATGGTCACCCCGCCGGCACCGAGCACTGCCACCGCCCGCACCGGAATACCGTTGGCGCGGACCACGATCGGGGTATCACCGATGGCGCCGCCGAGCATGGCGTTGCCGGCACCGATCTGCTTGGCGACATCGACCCCGCCCTTGGCGGCGATGAAGGTCAGGTCCAGGTCCCTGGCACGGTAGTAGCCCTTTTCCTTGGCGATGATCCACGGCGCGAAGGCCGGTGAGTTGGGCGGCGCGGGCAGCAGGTAGGTGACCTTGGTCGGCTCTGCCTGGGCAGTGAGCGCCAGGCCAAGGCCCAGGGCGATGACCGAAGTCTGTGCCAGGCGTTGCAGGGACTTGAACATGCGTACTCCTGAATCGGTTGATGGGCCGGTGGCCGTTGATCAATGCAGTTCGGTGTCTTCGCCGACTTTCAGCAGTTCCATCAGGCGCCCGGCCAGCGGGCCGATTTCCGGCAGCTTGCGGCGCTCCAGCGGGTTGTCACGGAACGGCAGGTCGACGGTGATTTCTTCGATGATGGTGCCGGGGCGGGCGCTCATGACCAGCAGGCGGTCGGACATGGCAATCGCCTCGACCAGGTCGTGAGTGATGAACAGCGCGGTTTTCTTCTCTTCGAACAACATCCGCGCCAGGTCCTGTTGCAGGATCATCTTGGTCTGCGCATCGAGGGCCGAGAATGGCTCGTCGAGGAACAGCACCTGCGGGTCGATGGCCAGGGTCCGGGCCAGGGCGGCGCGCTGGCGCATGCCACCCGACAGCTGGAACGGGTAGTGGTCGGCAAAGCCTTGCAGGTGGCAGCGATTGAGCAGATCTTCGGCAATCGGCTGGCGCTTGGCGGCGGGCATGCCCTGGATTTCCAGGCCCAGCTCGACGTTGCGGCGGATACTGCGCCAGGGCATCAGCAGGTCTTTCTGCAACATGAAGGCCACCTTGCGCACCGGCCCGACCACCGCCTCGCCGCCGACGAAGACTTCGCCTTCGCTAGGGCGGTACAGGCCGGAGCCCATATTGAGGATGGTGCTCTTGCCGCAACCGGATGGGCCGATGATCGACACCACCTCGCCGCGGCGGATCTTGAAGTTCACCTCGCGAATGGCAAAGGGCGCCTCGGCCTTGCCCTTGGCCGGGAAACATTTACCGACGTTACGAAATTCGATTTCGGTCGGCTCCAGGTCTTCCTTGGAGTTCGGCGTATTCCATTGAGAGGGGATTGCGTACATCTCTTTCACAGCCATTGGGGAAGCTCTCTGGTCTGTTTTATAGGTGATACGCCGTTTAGTGCATGAACAATGCCAAATGTGTATTGGCCCTGTTTTATTTAAAAAGTGCTTATTTATTAGAGAGTTATTGGATTAAGGCAAAAACCTGTTTGTTTTATATATGAAACAAGGTTTTCTATATGGCACGAAATTGCACAACAACTGCGCGTGGCAATTGCTGGTGCAAGGAAAAGAGGCTTTTTTCGGTAACGGAAGTGAAAGGCTGGTTTCATGGGTGAAACCAGAACATCTGCAGGGTGGGAGCTGGCCTTGCCGGCGATCGAGCGCGCAGCGGTCGCAATTCAGTCAGCGGTTGAGGGTGCTGACTGTACCGGCCTCATCGCCGGCAAGGCCGGCTCCCACGGGACCCGTCAGGCGCGAGCCGGCTTGAGCACCAGCCACAACGCCACGGCAATCAACAGCCCGCCATACAGGTGCGCCATCGACAGCGGCTCATCCAGCAGCCAGGCGCCCCACAGCACACCGAAGGCCGGGATCATGAAGGTCACGGTGCTGGATTTGACCGGGCCGATCTCGCTGATCAGGCGGAAATAAAGGATGTAGGCAAAGGCGGTACACACCAGCCCCAGCCCCAGCAACGACGCCCATACCTGCCAGCCACCCCAGCTTGCCGGCGGCTGGGTCAGCACGCTGTAGCCGAACAACGGCAACAGCAGCAAGGTCGCGCCCATCATGCTGCCCAGCGCCGACAGCCGGCTGTCGAGGCCGCCTTGCTGGTCGAGCCAGCGCCGGGCGAGAAAACCGGCCAGGCCGTAGCAAGCGGTCGCCGCCAGGCACGAGAGGGCGCCTTGCAGCAGCTTGGCGTCGAACGCCACCGGGCCTGCACCACTGAGAATGCCAACCCCGAACAAGCCGAGAAAGATGCCGCCGAGCTTGGCCAGGGTCATCGGCTCGCGGAAGAGCAGCGCGCCAATCAGCACGCCCATCAACGGCGTGGTGGCATTGAAGATCGCCGAGTAACCGGCTGGCAGCACCTGGGCCGCCACTGAATAGAGGGTGGCCGGTATCCCCGAGTTGATCATGCCCAGCACCAGGCAGGCCTTGAGCTTGCCATTGAAGTCCCAGCGCACCCGCAGCAGGGCAAGAATCACCAGCAGGCCGAGGCAGGCGATGGAGACGCGGAAAAACGCCGTGGGCAGGGTGCCGAGCACCGGCGCAATGATGCGCATGAACAGGAAGCTCGCCCCCCAGACAGCAGCGAGTATCAACAGGCGGGAAATGGCGATGGGGCTCATGGGCTCTCCGGGTCCTTTGGGGGCAGGGCGCGAGTTTACGTTACAAACCGGGCCATGCTCTCTCCCTTTCTTGCGCTTGAATTGCGCGCTCGGCGAGTTTGGCCGATACACCCGCGCCAACAGGCTTTCCCTGCCCGTGGCGACTGGCTAAGCTCAGGCTTTGACATTCCCGCAGAGGTCTGACGTATGCCCCAGCAATGGCCGGCCGCCGATATTGCCCGGATGATCCTCGATGGCTTCGACGATTACCGCGAACATTTCCGGCAGATCACCGATGGCGCCCGCGAGCGTTTCGAGCAGGCCCAGTGGCAACAGACCCAAAGCGCCTCGGCGGCGCGCATCAACCTCTATGAGGAAAAGGTCAGCGAGGTCAGTGGCTGGCTGCGTCAGGGTTTCGAGGACGAGGTGCTGCTCGATGTCTCGCTGTGGCCGCTGGTCAAGAGCGCCTATATAGGCCTGATCGACCCGCGCCTGGACGACGAACTTTCGGAGACCTGGTACAACTCGATCTTCTGCAGCCTGTTCAGCCATGACCTGATCAGCGATGGTTGCATGTTCATCCATACCACCCGGCCATCATTGCGCAGCCACGAACGGGCAGCGCAAACGCGCACCTACCGGCCGCAAAACGGCTTGAGCGCCCTGCTGGCGCAGATTTTTACCGACTACCGCTTCGATGTGCCGTATTCGGACCTTGCCGGCGACCTGGCGCGCCTTGACGCACAGCTGCGGGAAAACCTGCCGGACTGGGTGTGCAAGGACCCGGCCCTGGCCATCGAGCTGTTTTCCCCGGTGCTGTACCGCAACAAGGGCGCCTACCTGGTCGGGCGCCTGTACACCCAGGACGAGCAATGGCCGCTGGTGATCCCGCTATTGCACCGCGAAGGCCACGGTATCGAGATCGATGCGCTGATCACCGACGAGGCCGAGGTGTCGATCATCTTCTCCTTCACCCGTTCCTACTTCATGGTCGATGTGCCGGTGCCGGCCGAGTTCGTCGGTTTTCTCAAACGCATCTTGCCGGGCAAGCACATTGCCGAGCTGTATACCTCGATCGGCTTCTACAAACACGGCAAGTCGGAGTTCTACCGGGCCCTGATCAACCACCTGGCCGGCACCGATGACCGTTTCATCATGGCGCCCGGCGTGCGCGGCATGGTCATGAGCGTGTTCACCCTGCCGGGCTTCAATACCGTGTTCAAGATCATCAAGGACCGCTTCTCGCCGTCCAAGAGTGTCGACCGCGCCACGGTGATCGAAAAGTACCGCTTGGTGAAAAGCGTCGACCGCGTCGGGCGCATGGCCGACACCCAGGAGTTCTCCGACTTTCGCTTCCCCTTGAGCAAGTTCGAGCCCGAGTGCCTGGCCGAACTGCTGGAAGTGGCGCCGTCCACCGTCGAAGTGCACGGCGACACCGTACTGATCCGCCACTGCTGGACCGAGCGGCGCATGACCCCGCTCAACCTTTACCTGGAAAACGCCAACGGCGCCCAGGTACGCGAAGCCCTGGAGGATTATGGCCTGGCCATCAAGCAACTGGCGGCGGCGAATATCTTCCCGGGTGACATGCTGCTGAAGAATTTTGGCGTTACCCGCCACGGGCGGGTGGTGTTCTACGACTACGACGAGATCTGCTTTCTCACCGAGGTCAACTTCCGCTACATCCCGCCGCCGCGTTTCCCCGAGGATGAAATGGCCTCCGAGCCCTGGTATTCGATCGGGCCGCTGGATGTGTTCCCCGAGGAGTTTCCGCCGTTTCTGTTTGCCGACAGTGGCCAGCGCCGCTTGTTCAGCCAGCTGCATGGCGAGTTGTACGACGCCGATTACTGGAAGAGCCTGCAGGCGGCGATCCGCGGCGGCAAGGTGATCGATGTGTTCCCGTACCGGCGCAAGTGCCGGGAGAGCTGAACACTGTGGGAGCTGGCTTGCTAGCGATCGAGCGCGAAGCGCTCGTATTCCAGGCGCCGCCTGCAGTGCAGGCTGTACTGGCCTCATCGCTGGCAAGCCAGCTCCCACAGGGGTTATGAGATGATTTCAGGGGGTCACCCCTTCAAGCACTTCAACTCGCTGAAACTCTGCCGCACCTGCCCAAGCTTCTGCCCCATGTACTGGCGCTGCTGCTCGCTGCTCTGCGCCATCACATCCACCAGCAACCGCCGCGCCTCCTGCTCGGTACGCTGGAAGGCTCTCCGGTACTCCGGGGTCCACAGGCTATCGCGTTTCTTCAGGAGGATTTCCAGGCGTGGCTCGAAGGTGTCGCTGTGGCGCTGGTCCATCGCCGCGCTGAACTGCGCCTGCCAATGGGCACGGTTGGCAATCCACTGGCGATTCTGCTCGCCCAGGCCCTGGGACCAGGTCATGATCCGCAACTTCTGTTGCGGGCTGAGCTCGCCCAGCCAGGTGCTCAGGCGCTTTTCCATGCGCTCTGCGCGGCGTTCGATCTGCCGCGCCAACGGCGTATTGACGTACTTGGCCTGACGTTCGCGGATGTCTTCGGCAAACGCCTCGCGCATTTCCCGCACCTGATCGTCGTCCATGCTGCGCAACAGCTCGGCGGCCGAGGGGGTGATCTGGTCGGCGACCTTGGCAATCGCTTGCCGGGCTTGCTGGGTGCGCACCTGCAGTTGCTGGTCGGTTACCGCATTGTTGGCGACCATCGTCTGGATTTCGTCGATCCAGGTCAGGTAACCGGGCAACTGCGTACGACAATGCCAGGCCAGCTGCTGTTTGAGCCGATCGTTGAGCCAGGTCTTCTGCTGGCGGTTCATGCTCAGGTAGTCGTTCAGCGACCAGGGCACCAGCATGTCGAGGTTGCGGTAGGCCAGGTCGATACGGTTGCAGGCGACCACCAGCATGGCCGATATCACCAGCAACAGAACGGTGCGCAGGTACTTGGACAGGCTGGCGTACATGAGCGAATCCTTGCAAAGGCTTGCTTGTCTTTATAGAACAGGCCAGGCCCGCACGGTTCATTTTGCTGACAGGCCGTCATTGGCAACCGGGCGCAATCGCCGCTTCAGGTGTAGAATGCCCCGCTCGCAACGAGGATTTCCGGAAATGGCTTTAGTTGGGCGTTACAACACTTTGCAAGTGGTCAAGCACACAGACTTCGGTCTGTACCTGGACGGCGGGGCGGACGGCGAAATCCTGCTGCCTAACCGTTACATCCCCAAGGACACGCCCACCGAGGTCGAAGACTGGCTGAACGTCTTTGTCTACCTCGACAGCGAAGACAAGCTGATCGCCACCACGGAAAAGACCAAGTTGCAGGTCGGCGAGTTCGCCAGCCTCAAGGTCAAAGAGATCAACAGCATCGGCATCTTCCTCGACTGGGGCCTGCCCAAAGACCTGTTGATGCCGTACTCCGAAGAAAAGCGCCAGATGAAGGCCGGTGAGTACTGCGTGGTGCACGCTTATCTCGACAAGCGTACCCGCCGCATCACCGCCACCGCGCGCCTGGACCGTTACCTGGACAAGGTGCCGGCGACCTACAAGGTCGGCCAGGAAGTCGACTTGCTGGTGGCCGAAGAAACCCCGATGGGTTTCAAGGCGATCATCAACAACAAGCACTGGGGCCTGATTCACAAGAACGAAGTGTTCAAGTTCCTGCGTTCGGGCAAGCAGGAGAAGGGCTACATCAAGGAGCTGCGCAGCGACGGCAAGATTGCCCTGAGCCTGCAGCCCATCGGCCAGGACCTGGCCAACAGCCTGCACGACAAGATCCTCGCCAAGCTCAAGGACGCCAACGGCGTGCTGCCGGTCAGCGACAAGAGCGATCCGCAGCTGATCAGCGATCTGTTCGGGGTCAGCAAGGGCAACTTCAAGAAAGCCATCGGTGCCTTGTACAAGGATGGCCGCATCGTCATCCACGCCGACCGCATCGAACTGGCCTGATCAGACTTGCTTGAAGCCTGCGAAATTCAGGTTTTCACCGCCTGGGCGCAGGTCTTTGAGCAGCGAATCGCGATCGGCACTCAGCGCCAGGCTGATGGTCGAGCGGCGCTTGCCCGGGTGGCGCACTTCCATTTTTTCCTGATGCGCCTGCAGGTAGTTCACCGGCACCTTCAAATGCTGCAGCTCGTCGGTTTCCGGGGTGTGCAGCAGCAGGTTGACCCAGTCGGGCTGGCCCTTGCGCAGCAGCTTCACCGGCACATCGAACCACCACAGGCTGCGCTTGGTGTCGAGCACGGCAAACAGGGTGTTGTCGCTGTTGAGCACGGGTCTTTCCAGTTCCTGGTTGCGGCGGGCAATGGCGGTGGGTTTGTCGAGTTTCATGCAGGTTCCTACGGGTGACGCTTGAAAGGTCGCTTATTGTGCTGGGATTAACTTGAAACATAAAGCCGCCGTGGCAAGCGCAGGCGTGCGCGGAACTTATTTCCTGCTTTGATATCAATATGATGGCGCGCAATGGTGCGCCAGCCAATTGATCGACCAGCGCCAGGCGCCTCCCTGGCAACCCAAGGAAGAACGCAAATGAAAGTAGTGATTGCCCTGTTGTTGATGCTCAGTGGCTATGCCTATGCAGGGTGCGGCAGTATCGATGACCGCGATCAACGTGCCTACTGTTATGCCCGCGAAGGGGGCTCGTGCGGGAGTATCGATAACCGCGACCTGCGTGCCGCCTGTAATGCCGAAACCCAGGGCGGCAGCTGTGGCTCCATCGATGACCGTGACCAGCGCGCCTACTGCAATGCCAAGAAAGGCGGCAGTTGCGGGAGTATCGACAACCGCGACCTGCGTGCCGCCTGCAATGCCGAAACCCAGGGTGGCAGCTGTGGCTCGATCGACGACCGGGATCAGCGCGCCTACTGCAACGCCATGAAAGGCAGCAGTTGCGGCAGCATCGACAACCGCGATCTGCGCGCCCAATGCGATGCCAGAAAACACTGACCCCGCAACGGGGCTTAGCGGTTGGCGCTGGCCGTTGCTGGCGACAACGGCTGGCTCAGCGGTGAGGTGGCACCATCGGTGCGTGTCACCGTCGCGGTAAAGGCGCCGAACCGCTGCGCCTGTTCCAGCCGATAGTCGAAGTGCCCCTCGCCGCGTGCGTCAGTCGGCACCATCACTTCGCCCAGGTACTGCTCGGCTTCGCGGCCAGCGGCTTGCCCATTGGCGAATACTTCAACACGCAGCAGGCTGTGAGGCTCAGCATGGACCGTACCGCTCAAGCGACCGTCCTTGAGTTCAGTGAGCTGCGGTGCTGGCTGGTTACGGTTGGGCAACGGCTGGCAGCCTTCTACGGGCGCCTTGGCGTCGCAGATGATCGCCCGGTTGTTCGCCGACTGATCGACGCCAATCCCCCGTGAGCCCTCATAGATCGCATGCTCAAGCGCCGGTACGCCAAAGACGATAGCCCCGGTGCGCTGCTCGGCAATGCACGAGCCACCGGCTTGGCAGCGACGGATGTCCTTGCCGTTGTCCCAGATGCGGTTGGCGCTCAGGCGGTTGCTGGTGGTGGTTGGCTCCGGGCGCAGGGCCACGCCGATGCGGTTGCCATGGATCAGGTTGCCGTCAAGGATATTACCGGCGCCGCTGACGCTGACCCCGATCGAGTTGCCGGTAAAGGTGTTGGCGGCCAGGTAATTGCGCTGGCCCCAGTTGATCTGCAAGCCGTCCGAGTAGTTCTCGAAACGATTGCGCACCACGCTGTTGTCGTTGCCCCAGAGTATTTCGATGCCCTGGGACGGTTCCGGGTTGGCCTCGGTGGAGCGGAACAGGTTGTCAGCCACCAGGTTGAACGCCGCGCCGCGGGTCAGTTCCAGGCCATCGCCATTATCGATCAGCTGGTTGCGCAGCACCTTGTTGTTATTGGTGGTGGTCGCGGTCGGGTTGCCCTGGCCATCGTCGCCGGTGAGCATGATCCCGGCACCGCCCTTGTTGGCGACGATGCGGTTGTCTTCGATGACGTTGTTGCTGGCGCGGTTGAGCAGGATGCCGATGCAGAAATTACGCACTTCCAGGCCGGAAATGCGCACGCCCTGGGTGTCACGCAGCACCAGCCCGGGGCCGGTGGTGGTGCGTACATTGGTGCCGAACTGGCCGGGTACGGCGCCGGGGCAGGCCTGGGTGCCGTCGCCGATGATGTAGGCCGAGCCGTCGATGGCGATGAACTGGCCGTCGCGGGCCCAGGCCGTGCCTTCGATGCTTACCGGGCCCTGGATCGGCGGCAGCGGCGAGGCTGGCTTGATCAGGTACGGGGGCTTGCCTACCGGGCGGATTTCGATCCGGTACTGGCCGGGCTTTTCGTTGTTGCGCTCGATCGCCCAACGCAGGCTGCCGGGCTGTTGGTCATCGGCGTATCGATCGACCACCAGCGTGGTCAGGGCCGTTGCCGGTGCGGCGGCAATGGCGGACAGGGGCAGCAAAAGGGCTGCCAGCAGGGGCGTGACGCGCATGGGCAAAGGTTTCCGCAGTCGGCTGTTGTTGTTATAGCGCAGGCGCAAAAAGCCTGCAGCGTGGCTGTCGATTCTAGGATAAGCCTTTGCGATTCAGCGGCTTGCTTGAGCGAATCGGGGCGATATTCGCCCGCTGTTTTGCCAGCGGGCAAATAATTGAAACTCTCGCAACAGGCCATGGGTCCACAGACTGTCGACTCTGACCGCGTGTTATTTCCCCTTCAGGAGAACTCCCATGAGTGGCACTAAAGACAAAGTAAAAGGTATGGCCAACGAGGCTGTTGGCAACGTCAAGCAAGGTGTTGGCAAGGTGACCGACAACGACAAGCTGCGCGCCGAGGGCAAGGCCCAGGAACTCAAGGGCGAAGCTCAGCAAGCGGTTGGCAAGGTCAAGGACGCCATGAAGAAGCCTTGAACCTGTGTGCAGGGTAGGACGACGGCCATCCTCGGGTGGCCGTTGTGCTATCTGCAGCAATCAGTCGCAACTGTGAGGCGATCGTCGATTAGACTTCAGGTCGAACCTGTCTGATAAGTGTTTGAGGAACTTTGCCCATGACCCTCGAGCGGCGAAAGGAGACGCTATGATTTTCCCCGACCTGCGCGGCTTGCCGTTGCACCGTGTGCTGGTGCGCACAGTCAAGGAGTTTCTCGATGACGAGATGTCCACCTACGCCTCGGCGCTGGCTTACCAGATGCTGTTTTCGCTGTTTCCCTTCCTGCTGTTCCTGATCGCCCTGATCGGCTTCCTGCATTTGCCGGATTTCTTCTCCTGGCTGCGCCTGCAGTCTGAACTGGTATTGCCGCCCCAGGCGCTGGAGCAGGTCAACCCGGTGATCGACCAGTTGCAGCAATCCAAGGGCGGTTTGCTCTCGGTGGGTATCGTCATCGCCCTGTGGACCGCGTCAGCCGGTGTGCGGCTGATGATGAGCGCGATGAACGCCGCCTACGACGTGGTCGAAGGGCGCCCGGTGTGGAAGCGTATCCCGTTGTCGGTGATCTACACCGTCGGCATTGCCGGCATGCTCCTGGCGGCTGCCGCACTGATGGTGCTGGGGCCGCAGGTGATGGAGTGGATTGCCTCGCAGATCGGCATGCAGGAGTTCATCGTCACCTTGTGGACCGTGCTGCGCTGGCCGGCAATCATCATTCTGATGATGGTCGCGGTGGCCCTGATCTATTACGTGATGCCCGACGTTAAGCAGAAGTTTCGCTTCATTACCCCCGGTTCGGTGCTGGCGGTAGTGGTGTGGATCATCGCGTCCTTAGGCTTCGGTTATTACGTCAAGACTTTCGCCGACTACAACGCCATGTACGGCAGCATCGGGGCGATCATTGTCCTGCTGTTGTACTTCTATATCTCCGCTGCGGTGTTGTTGCTGGGCGCGGAGATGAATGCGGTGATCGAGCATATGTCCGAGGAAGGCAAGGACCCCGGCGAAAAAGACTTTGATGGTGTCGCCCACGAGCATGATAAAAAGCATGTTTCCGGGCTTGGCCGCGATCATTCACTCGATCATGAAACCACGCCTGCCAGCGAACCCCTGAGTCGAAGCCAGCATGATTCATGACATCCTGAAAATGGGCGATGAGCGCTTGCTGCGCATCGCCCCGCCTGTGCCGAAGCACATGATCGGCAGCACCGGGCTTGAGCGACTGATCGCCGACATGTTCGAAACCATGGAGCATGTCGGCGGTGTTGGCCTGGCCGCGCCGCAGATCGGTATCGACCTGCAACTGGTGATCTTCGGTTTCGAGCGCAGCGAGCGCTACCCGGATGCCGAGGCGGTGCCGCGCACCATTCTGCTCAATCCGCTGATCACACCCTTGGGCACCGAGGTCGAGGACGGCTGGGAAGGCTGCCTGTCGGTGCCGGGGCTGCGTGGTGTGGTGCCGCGCTACCAGCGGATCCGTTACGAAGGCATCGATCCGCAGGGGCAGCCGATAGTGCGCAACGCCGAAGGTTTTCATGCCCGGGTGGTGCAGCATGAGTGCGATCACCTGATCGGCCGCCTTTACCCCTCGCGCATCCACGATTTCAGCCGCTTCGGTTATACCGAGGTGCTGTTCCCCGGGCTGGACCCGGCCAGCGACGACTGAATCCGCGTCATCGCCAACAGGGGCTTGCTGCGCTGGTAGCGGGCCAGGCGCTCGGCCAGAGTGGCGGGCAGGGCGTCGCTGGTGCTGAACGCCAGCCGCTCGTAGAAGCCCACCAGAGCCGGATGGCAAAACAACCAGATGTCCCCTTGCAACTCGCTCGCGGCCGCTTCGATCAGCTGGCGGGCGACCCGTTGGCCGCGCCAGGCGGGCGCGACGAACAACCCGGTCAGCCAATGGCCGCCTGGTACTTGGCTCAGGCACAAGGCAGCGACGATCTCATCGGCCCTGGCTACCCAAAGCTGGCCCTGGGCAGCCGCGCGCATGGGCGAACCCTGGTTTCGGTAGAATTTATTCAGCAGGGGCCGCTCGGCGGCGGGCAGCGGGCAATAGCGTAACAAGGTCACTGGTTTGATCTGGCAAAGGCTCTACCCCGGGCTTTTACACGGGAAGGCGAAAAGTGTCGAGGGCGTTGTGTCGGGCTTATTGTTGCACAGGCGGTAACAGTGAATGTCCGGCTTCGCGATTTAACCGCCCGAAGTACCTTGTAAACTAACCACATCCCACGGAATAAGTTGTAGTGGGGTCGGTACTTCGTGTTATGTCCCATTGCTTGATATAACAACTTCTCCGCGCCCTTATTGGCAAATGAAGTCAATCGATTAGTTTGATTGCTTTGCAGGCCTATTATCATGAAAAGTTTATTTGCACTTGCCCTGGTTGCCATGTCGTCGTTCGCCATGGCGGATGAAATCAATAGTGCTGCTGCGCAACCTGTTGTTGAGCAGTATGACTACAGCACTAACCTGGATATTGCCAAAGTCATCAGTTTGTCGACCATTCCCAATGTCTGTGAAGTGGTACCGGCAACCATGACCTACGAAGACCATCAGGGTCAGCGCCACACCATCGCATACCGCGCCATGGGCGACGGCTGCAGCAACGGTTGATACCGTTTGGCGCCTCTGGGTTGCGCATTGCAGGGCTTGAGCTAGGGTGAATCGTGTCCAGGGTGGACAGGTTTTTCTATCTCACAAGGAGTGAATGCAATGAACAGCCCTGAAAAGAATCTGCGTCACGGTCGGGTCATTTCACCGGCCAGCCGTGGTTCCAAGACTGTCGAACTGGGATTGCTCGGCAACTGGCAAGTCAACGAAATGGAAGGCGGTAAAAACTTCCCCAGCCTGGTGGGTGGGCCGGTACCCGCGCCCTTCCAGTCGGATGTCGCCAGTGTCGTGCCACCGGCGGATGGATATATTCTAAGTGGCGGCAAAGAGGATGCTCGCGACGTCGTCAATTACACCAATGCCGAAATGTCCGCCAAACTGGGCTCGCCCTTTACCTGGCCGTTGTTGAATGTCACGCCAGGCCAGACCTTTCATGTGAAGTGGGAATACACGGCCCCGCACACCACCCGTGGCTATCGCTGGTTTATTACCAAAGATGGATGGGATGTGAACAAACGCATCAGTCGTGCCCAGCTCGAGACGGCGCCGTTTGCCGACGACCTCTATCCGTATACGCCGTATTTCGATCATAAGGACAAGCTCAAGGCCAAGGTCGAACACGAGGTCAAGCTACCCGGCAACAAGCGCGGCCATCACGTCATCGTGCTGCTGTGGCTGGTCGCTGATACCGGCAACGCCTTCTACCAGGCCTTCGACGTCAACTTCCAGTAACCCGCCTCACTGGCTCTCGCGCGCCAGCAGTTCACGCTTGCGCTCCACGCCCCAACGGTAGCCCGAGAGGTTGCCGTCGCTGCGCACCACCCGGTGACACGGGATGGCCACAGCCAGGGCGTTGGCCGCGCAAGCCTGGGCCACGGCGCGCACCGCCCTGGGAGAGCCGATCCGCTGGGCGATCTCGGCATAGCTGGCCGTACAACCAGCCGGGATCGCCCGCAAGGCCTGCCAGACGCGTTCCTGAAAGGCTGTGCCGCGCAGGTCCAGCGGCAGGTCCAGGCCGATGCCCGGTGCCTCGATAAAACCCACGACCCTGGCAATCAGGCTTTCGAAGCCTTCGTCGCCGCCGATCAGGTTGGCCTTGGGGAATTTGTCCTGCAGGTCATTGAGCAGCGCCTGCGGATCGTCACCGAGCAGGATTGCGCAAATCCCCCGTTCACTCTGCGCCACCAGAATTGCCCCCAACGTGCACTGGCCGATGGCAAAGCGGATGTCGGTATTGGCACCGCCGTCACGATAGGCGCCCGGGGTCATGCCCAGGCGTGCATTGCTCGATTCGTAGAAGCGGCTGTTGGAGTTGAACCCGGCCTCGTACAAGGCGTCGGTGACCGTTGCCGACTGCTGCAGTTGAGTGCGTACCTTGCGCGCACGGTGAGCCGTGGCATAGGCCTTGGGCGTCAGCCCGGTCACGGCTTTGAACACCCGGTGAAAGTGGAACGGGCTCATCTTCAGTTGTTCAGCCAGCTGGTTCAGGCTGGGCGCCGGGTCGGCGCTTTCGATCAAGGTGCAGGCGCGGGTGACCTGGGCCCGGTGCTGTTCGGCGACATCGGTCTGGTTGGCGCCGCGGCGCTTGCTCGGCCGGTAGCCGGCGGCTTCGGCCAGTTCGGCAGTGTCGAAGAATTCGACGTTGTCGATGCGCGGCAGGCGCGAGGTGCTGCTCGGCCGGCAATAGACGCCCGTGGTACGCACGGCATAGACGAAGGCCTGGTCCGCAGCCGGGTCGCGGGCCAGGATGGCCTGCCAGCGCGGGTCGGATTCGCTGATCCGTGGTTTGCCTGTACTCATGACGGTTTGCTCCTGGCGGTGATCGATGGGTTCAGGCTACGGGGTCGGGCTACAGGAATAACTCCGGGTCTTGCGTTCAAACTCGCTTGGCCGGTACGCGCCAGAGGTACCAGGCGGCAACGGTCCGGTAGGGGCTCCAGCGCTTGCCCAGGTCGATCATTTGCCGGCGCGTCGGCTGCGTCTCCAGGCCTTGCAAGCGGCGGTAGCCCTCGCGCACACCGAAGTCGTCGGCCGGCAGGATGTCCATGCGTTCCAGGGTATAGATCAGCAGCATCTCGACGGTCCAGCGGCCTACGCCACGCAGGTTGATCAGGCGCTCGACCAGCGCTTCATCTTCCAGTACCGAGGCCTGTTGGTAGTCTGGCACCCGCCCTTCGACACGTGCCTTGGCGATACCCTGGATGGTTGCCAGTTTGCTCGCCGAGAATCCGCAGCCGCGCAATTGCTCCGGGGTGGTCGCCAGCACCTGCTCGGGGCTGGGAAACCCGCACCCCGGGTAGAGCGCCAGAAAGCGTCCGAGAATCGCATCGCCCGCCTTGGCATGCAGTTGCTGGTAGGCAATGGCCCGCACCAGTGCCTGATATGGGTCACGGGTGGGTTTGGGTTGATGCAGGCAAGGGCCCACCGCCTCGATGTGTGCGGCCCACTGCGGGTCCATCGCGGCGAGGTAGGTTTGCGCCTCGGTATAGAAAGCGTGCTTGCTCATCAGGCCTCCAGTGCCTTTGCTACGTGCTCCAATGCCTGCTTGAGTTCGGCCCGGCTGGCAGCCGCCGACAGGCTGATGCGGATCGCTGCCAGGTCATGCTGTTTTACCGCGAACACCTCGGCTGGCACCACCGCCACGCCATTGGCCCGGCAAGCCTCGGTCAAGCGTGCGGCGCTGTGCCCGGCCTGGACCCAGATGTGTGGGGCAGGCTGGCTGCTGTTGACCAGGTAGCTGCCCAGAATCCTGCAGGCCAGGCGCCAGCGTTGGCGGACTTCCTCGCGCTGCCAGGCCAGACGCCGTTGCGCCGTGCCATCGGCAATCCAGCGACAGGCAATCTGCAGGTTCAGCGGCGACACCTGCCAGTGAGTGGCCTGGGCATGGGGATCGACCTGCGCCAGTAACGCCGGGTCAGCCACGATCCAGCCCAGGCGCAGGCCGGCGCCGACGGTTTTCGACAGGCTGCTGATCAACAGGCCGCGCCGCCCGAGCAACCGCCACAGCGGTGGCTGGTCGGTCAGCGCACCGTAGACATCGTCTTCGATCACCAGCAGGTCATGCCGCTCGACCACCTCGGCAATCGCCTGCTGGCGAGCGCTGCTCATGCATGCACCGGTAGGGTTGTGCAGGCTCGGGGTCAGCACCATGACGCGCGCGCCGGTGGCACGGGCGACCCGATCCAGATCATCGGCAACAATGCCCTGATCGTCCAGGGCGATGCCATGCAGCGGCAGGCGCAATTGCCGGCAGGCGGCCTTGATGCCGGGGGCCGTGAGAGCTTCGACCAGCACTGCTTCGCCCGGTTGGCACAGTGACAGCAAGGTCGTGAACAAGCCCTGCTGGGCGCCGCCGCACAGCAGCAGTTGCCGGTCGTTCAGTTGCAGGCCGCGATTGGCCAGCCAGGCGGCGCCGTGCACACGGCCGCGCAGCAACTCTTCGGCGCTCAGGTAATGGTCCAGGCAGCCCGCCTGACCGTCCTGCAACAACGCCTGCAAGGTCGTTTCGCTGTCGCGGTTGGCCGGGTCGATCACGGGCACATTGGTCGACAGGTCAATCAGGCTTGATTGCACGTCGCGCTGCTTGAGGCGAAACAGCGTAGCCTCCTTGCTGCCGGCCAGCACATAGGTGCCACGCCCGACTTCGCCCGAGACCAGGTGCCGTGCCGCCGCCTCGCGGTAGGCCTGCTGGGTGGTGCTGGGGTTCAGCCCCAGGTTCCAGGCCAGGCGCCGTTGTGGCGGCAGACGTTCGCCGACTTTCAGCTCGCCGCGCTCGATGGCGGCGGCAATAGCGTCGACCAGGGCCAGGTAGCGCGGCTGGGCATCCTCGGTGAGGGCAGGGGTCCACATTTATTGTTGGCCATGCAATATAAGAATTTACCCATACAATGCGCGGCGACTAGGATCAGGTCAAATCCGATCCTGCCGAGGTGCTTCATGTTCGATCTGCCTGCCCTGCGCGATGCTGCCCGCCTGGTTCATGCCAGCGTACCCGCCACCCCGCAATATGCCTGGCCGCGCCTGGCGCAACGGCTGGGCTGCGAGGTGTGGGTCAAACATGAAAACCATGCACCGACCGGCGCCTTCAAGGTGCGCGGCGGGCTGATGTATGTGCAGTGGTTGCTGGCGCAAAAGCCGACGGTTCGCGGCCTGGTCACCGCGACCCGTGGCAACCACGGCCAGAGCATGGCGCTGGCCGCACGCAATGCCGGGCTGCCGATCATCATCGTGGTTCCCGAAGGCAACTCACAGGAGAAGAACGCGGCGATGCGTGCCCTTGGCGCCCAGTTGATCGAGCACGGCGCCGACTTTGACCAGTCCCGCGAAGAGGCCGCGCGCCTGGCCCAGCTGCACGGCTACGAGAGCGTCCCGCCGTTTCACCCCGAGTTGATCCGCGGCGTCGCCACCTATGCGCTGGAGCTGCTGGAAGCGGTACACGAGCTGGATTGCGTCTACGTACCGATCGGCATGGGCTCGGGCATATGCGGCCTGATCCAGGCGCGCAACCTGCTTGGCCTGCGCACCGAGATCGTCGGCGTGGTGTCCAGCGCCGCGGACGCTTTTGCCCAGAGCCTGGAGCAGGGCCGCATCGTCACCACCGCCACGGCCAACACCTTCGCCGACGGCATGGCCTGCCGTATGCCGTTGCCCGAAGCCTTCGAAATCATCCGCCAGCACGCCGCGCGCATCGTGCGCGTCAGCGATGAGGAAATTGCCCAGGCGATGCGCATCTACCACGAAGACACCCACAACACCGCTGAAGGCGCAGGCGCCGCCGGGCTTGCCGCGCTGATCCAGGAGCGAGAGCGCCAGCAGGGGTGCAAGGTGGCGGTGATTCTCAGCGGGGCGAATATTGATCGGCAGCGGTATGCGCAGGTATTGGCGGGTGATTGAAAAATCCTGAATTGAAGCATTGGAAAAAGTGCTATCTTATTTTGATAGCATTTTCCGATGAACAATCGATATCGAACGATCCTCGACAGCATCTTCCGCACACCGACCAGCGCCAGCCTGGTGTTTACCGACATCGAGGCGCTAGTGCTGTACCTGGGCGGGCAAGTGCAGGAACGTGAGGGCTCCAGGGTCAAGTTGATCCTGGGTGATCAGCTTTGGCGCTGTCACCGGCCGCACCCGGGCAAAGAGGCCAAGCGATATCAGGTGGAAGAAGCCCGCGAGTTTCTTCTACGGGCAGGAGTTCAACCATGAACACTATGAGCTACAAGGGCTACACCGCCCGAGTCGAATACGACCCACGGGACGATATTTTCGTCGGTCGTGTCCTGGGTGTGCGTGACATCATCAGCTTCCACGCCAGCGCCGTCAGGCAGTTGCACGAGGCGTTTCACCTGGCGCTGGATGACTACCTGGCCGATTGCGCCGAGCGTGGGGTCAAGCCGGAAAAACCCGCTTCCGGCAAGGTCATGCTGCGTATCAGGCCAGAAGTCCACGCCGCGGCGACCATCGCAGCTCAGTCGGCAGGCAAGAGCCTCAACCAATGGGCCGATGAAGTTTTTGAGCGTGCAGCACAAGCCTGAATAAAGGCAATTTCTTCCAATACAGCCCGGCGAAAAACCGTTTAAATAGCGCCTGCCCTCAACAGCGGTTACGGAACGTCGATGCCTTTTTCAAATGGATTTCTGCTGAGTTTGTCGTTGTGCCTGGATATCGGCATTGCCAATATCGCCATGATCACCCTGGCCATGCAGCGGGGGTTCCTGCAGGGCTTCTGGCTGGGGCTGGGCACCTGTGTCGGTGATCTGCTGTATGCCATTGCGGCGTTGGCGGGGATGACCGTGTTGCTGCAATTTGAAACGGTACGCTGGGTGCTGTGGCTGGGCGGGTCGGTGTTGCTGGTGTGGTTTGCCATCAAGATGCTGCTGGCGGCGCTGCGCGGCAACACCCACCTGGAGACCCGTGGCGAGGTGGTCGTGGAATCGGGCTGGCGCGAGTTCATGCGCGGGATCTTCCTGGCCATGTCGTCACCCAGCGCCATTCTCTGGTTTGCCGCGGTCGGCGGGGTGCTGATTTCCCGTTCCGGTGGCGGCAGCCTGTTCGAAGCCGGGCTGTTTCTCTCCGGCTTCTTTGCCGCCGGGCTGATCTGGTGCCTGTCGTTGTGCGGCATTGCCAGCCATGGCGGGCGGTTGTTGGGTGACCGCTTGCTGACCTGGTCGTACCTGCTGTCGGCGGGCATCTTCTGTTATTTCGCCGGCTACGTGGTTCTTTCCGGTTACCGCGAGTTCATCCTCGCCGTGCCTGCGGCCACCCCGGGTCTATAATGATTCGAGACACCGGTGCGCAGGTGCCGTCAGGCAGGAGGATCTTCGATGAAAGGTCTTGATGCGAAAAAGATGACGAAGAAAAAACCACTGAAAACCGCCAAAGAAAAACACGCCGCCAAACGCGCCAAACGCTCCGGCGACAGTTTTCTTCCGCAATAAGGCCAAGAGCTCCGCAAGGGGCTCTTTTCGTCCGGGGCAGAACCTCAAGCAGATTACGAGAATGGGCAATTGCCGCTACTCTAGCGGTGGGTACGGATGCGCTGTGCCCATTACCCTGGCGAACGAGGCAAAGGACATGACTCTGCAGACTCCCCCGATCAAACCCGCGCGTTTCGAAGATGGTCGTACCTTCACGGTTGCCGGACTTGGTAAGCGCTATGGCCAGGCCACCCTCCAGCAAATCCCCACCCTGTGGCAACGCTTCGAGCAGCACATTGGCCGGGTACCCGGGCAGGTGGGCGAGGAAGCCTACGGGGTGTGCTGCAACGGTGATGGCAAAGGCAATTTCGACTATATCGCCGGGGTTGAAGTGCAGGGCACTGAGCCGCTGCCTGCAGAGTTTCGGCATGTCGAGCTCAAGGCCCGGCGTTATGCGGTGTTTGAGCACCACGGTAGCCTCGACAATCTCAAGGCTACCTTTCAGGCAATCTGGCAGGACTGGGTGCCGGTGTCCGGCGAAACCGTGGCCAACGCGCCTGAGTTCGAGCGTTATGGCCGGGACTTCAACCCCAACGACAGCCACAGCGTGATGGAAATCTGGTTACCTTTGGAAGACAAATGATCGAACGCTGTAGCGCTGCACAACAAGCCAGGCGCTTTGGCCCGATTACCCGCTGGAGGACCACCGTCAGTCTTTTCTGGTTCTTCGCGTATGTGATCCTTGGGTTGGGTTTCTGAGGCTCGCAATCAGTTTCCCCAGTCTGTCGATTTCAGCCGCTGCCATTCGACCATCTGTGAACGCGCCGAGTTGTTCGGCGCCTGATCGCGCAGAGGACACGACCATGAACAGCGCCGCCGAGAACGAAATCCGCCAACTCATCGAACAATGGCTTCCCGCAGTACGCTCGCGGGATGTCGAGGCCATTACCGCGCCTTACGCCGAGAACATTCGCGCTTTTGATGCGATCCAGCAATTGCAGTTCCAAGGCAAGGCCGCCTATCGCGCCCACTGGCAGGCCTGCATGGATCACTGCCCCGGCGAAATGATCTTCGAAATCGAGCAATTGCAGATCCAGGCCACCCCGGAACTGGCTTTGGCCCACTGGCTCAATCGCTGTGGCCCGGCCAGCAGCGAAGGGGGTGAGGATCAAGGCTGCTACATGCGCGCGACCGTGGGCTACCAGCGGATCGACGGGCAATGGAAGGTGATTCATGAGCACTGGTCAGCGCCGTTCGACATGGAATCAGGTGCCGCGCTGTTCTCGCTCAAGCCTTGAGCTTAGAACCCCGAGAGTTATGCCGAATCGCGCTTTCTAAGGCGGTGTGATCTACCGCCATAGTATCCCCAGCTGTGGAGACGACGATGAAATACCTGTGCCTGGTCTACTGTGACGAAAGTCTGCTGCATAGCTTGCCCGAAAGCCCGGCCGACGCCGAGTGCATGGCCTACGCCGAATCGATCCAGGGCAGCGGCCGAATGCTCGCCGCGGAGGCGCTCAAACCGGTGCAGACCGCAACCACCGTGCGTGTGCGCGGCGGGCAGATGAGCCTGACCGACGGCCCTTTCGCCGAAACCAAGGAGCAACTGGCCGGCTTCTATCTGGTTGATGCGCGGGACTTGAACGAGGCCTTGAACATTGCCCGCGGCATTCCCGCTGCGCGGGTCGGCAGTGTCGAGGTGCGGCCAATCCGCGAGTTGCAACCCTGAAACCAAGGAGAACAACACGATGAGCCTTCTACACCCCGAGCAGCCCAAGGCGCAGCATGAGCTGTCGTTGACGCGTCTGATCGACGCGCCGCGGACCAAGGTGTTTCGCGCCTGGACCGAGCCGCAACTGCTTGCCCGGTGGTGGGGCCCCAACGGCATGACTACGCCGGAATGCGAAATGCAGCTGTGGGTGGGCGGCTTGTTTCGTACTGTGATGCGTGCACCTGACGGCAGCGAGTATCCGAATCAGGGGGTGTTTCTGGAGATCGTGCCGCCGGCGCGGATCGTCTTTACCGATGCTTTCGGCCCGGGTTGGGTCCCGTCGAACAAGGCTTTCATGACCGTTGTCGTGACCTTCGACGACATTCACGGCAAGACCCAGTACACCGCCCGCGCCTGGCACTGGAGTGCCGCCGATTGCCAGGCCCACGAAGAGATGGGCTTTCACCGTGGCTGGGGTGAGAGCCTGGATCGCCTGGTGGCGCTGGTGACTACGCAGATGCCCGACTGATGGCCACGCTTGCTACGGTACGGGCACAACTGGAGACGGTCTATCGCCAGGAGTCGCGGCGCATCCTGGCGACACTGATTCGCCTGCTGGGCGACTTCGACCTGGCTGAAGAGGCCATGCACGAAGCATTTTTCATTGCCGTCGAACGCTGGCAGCGTGACGGTATTCCTGCCAGCCCCAGGGCCTGGCTGGTGTCCACCGGGCGCTTCAAGGCGATCGACAGCCTGCGCCGGCGTGCGCGTTTCGACCGTTCCCAGGCGCAGTTGGTGCAGGCGCTGGAGTCGCTCGAGGAGGCTCAGGTGAATGACGAAGAGCTGGAGGACGACCGCCTGCGCCTGATCTTCACCTGCTGTCACCCGGCGCTGGCCGCCGATGCCCAGGTGCCGCTGACCTTGCGCGAAGTCTGTGACCTGACCACCGAAGAAATCGCCCGCGCGTTTTTGCAGAGCCCGGCGACCATCGCCCAGCGCATCGTCCGCGCCAAAGCCAAGATCCGCGATGCGCGAATTCCCTATCAGGTGCCGTCTCTGGCCGAACTGCCGGAGCGTCTTGATAGCGTGTTGCGGGTGATCTACCTGGTGTTCAACGAAGGCTACTCGGCGTCTTCGGGGGAGAGCCTGATGCGCCGCGACATGAGCGATGAAGCGATCCGCCTTGGGCGTTTGCTCCAGCAATTGCTGCCCGATCCGGAAGTGCTCGGCCTGCTGGCGCTGATGCTCCTGCAGGCTTCGCGGCAGCAGGCGCGCAGCGATGCCGAGGGCGAGCTTGTGCTGCTGGATGAGCAGGACCGCAGGCTGTGGAACCGTGAACTGATTGCCGAAGGCTGCCAGCTGGTGCAGCAGGCCCTGCGTAGCCAGCAGTTTGGCGTCTATAGCTTGCAGGCAGCGATTGCCGCCGTGCATGCGCAAGCGGCCAGTGCCGAGGACACGGACTGGGCAGAGATCGTCGGTCTGTACGATGTACTGTGGCAGCGCTGGCCGTCGCCGGTGGTCGAACTCAACCGCGCCGCTGCCCTGGCCCGGCGCGATGGCGCCCAGGCGGGGTTGGCGGCGGTGGAGGCGATTCTGGCCCGCGGTCAGTTGCAGGACTACCACCTGGCCCATTCGGCCCGCGCTGAACTGTGCCGCCAGCTAGGCCTGCTGGATCAAGCCCGCGAGGCCTATTGCAGAGCTCTCGAACTGACCCGTCAGGGCCCCGAGCGGCGCTTTATCGAGCGCCGCCTGAGCGAGTTGTGACACTCAGCCGATGGTGATCGGCGGCGGGCTGACCAGCTCGACGGTCTGTTGCTTGCGCGGGGCGAGAATCTCGGCCTCGCCGTCAACCACCAGCTCGTCGTTCTGGTTGAACACGCGGGTGGCGATGCGCACCTTGAACTTCGGCAGTTTCTCGAGGATTTCCAGGCGCACGGTCAGGGTGTCGCCGAACTTGACCGGCTTCTGGAAGCTCATGGTCTGGCCCAGGTAGATGGTGCCCGGTCCAGGCAGTTCGCAGGCCACCGCGGCGCTGATCAGCGCGCCACTGAACATGCCGTGGGCGATGCGCTCCTTGAACATGCTCTTGGCCGCGAACTCGGCATCCAGGTGCACCGGGTTATGGTCACCGGACATTGCAGCGAACAGCTGGATGTCACGTTCTTCGACGGTCTTGCTGAAGCTGGCGGTCTGGCCGACTTCGAGGGCTTCGTACGGGGTGTTGGTGACCTGGGTCATCGCTTGGCTTTCCTTCTATCGTGCGGGGCGGTCGTCATTCGCTGCGGGCGGGGCGGCCAATGGCCAGGGCCTGGTCCAGCCAGTCGATGATGGCGGCCGTGACCTCGTCACGGTTGGTTTCGTTGAGCAGCTCATGCCGCGCCTGGGGGTAGAGCTGCAGCTGCACATGCTGATTGCCGGCCAGGCGCAAGGCACCCGCCAGATCCTTGAGACGCTTGCCGGCACTGACCGGATCACATTCACCGCCCATCACCAGGATCGGCAGGTTCGGATCGATCTGCGCCAGGTTACGCGGCTGGCTGATTTGCTCCAGGCCCATCAGCAGGTCGATCCACAAACGGTTGCTGCAGCGAAAGCCGCACAACGGATCGGCAGCATACTTGTCGACTTCGTCGTTGTCGCGGCTGAGCCAGTCGAAGGCGGTGCGGTTGGGCTTGAAGGCCTTGTTGAACGAGCCGAACGACAACCACTCGATCAGCGCGCTGTGCCCCAGCGGACCCTGGCGCCAGGCTTCGAAGCGGGCAATCAGGCAAGCCGTTCGGTACAGGGCAGGGGGTTGGAAGTTCGAGCCGCTGAGAATCGCGCCTTGCAGGCTGGCGCCATGGTGCATCAGGTAAGCCTGGGCGATGTAGCTGCCCATGCTGTGGCCAAACAGGAATACCGGTGTGCCCGGAAACTGCTGGCCGATGTGCTGGCTGAGCGGGCCCAGATCGTTGACTACGCTGTTCCAGCCATTGTGTCGGGCGAACAGGCCTAAAGTGCCAAGTTCGGCGGTGCGCCCATGGCCGCGCTGGTCATGGGCGAACAGGGCGTAGCCGGCCTTGCTGAGCGCCTCGCCCAGGCGTTGATAGCGCCCGGCATGCTCGGCCATGCCGTGGGCCAGCAGCACCACCGCCTTGATCGGCGTGGCCGGCAGCCATTGATAAACGTAGAGGCTGCAGTGATCGCTGGCCGGAAGCCAGAACGCGTCGTGGTGCATGGCGGGTCCTTGTGCACGCAAGTCGGTGAGTCAGCACAGTGTATAACCCAGGCACACAATCGCAGGGTCATCAGCAATAAGATTCACAATGTTAATGACAGCGCTTGGCGTATTTGCCACCTGCGACATACCTGCTAACGTCGGCAGAGCACCTTCTTCGCCAAGCAGGCAAGGGGGCCGGAACGGCTCAGGTATGAGGACAAGAATAAATGCAAGCTGATTTCTGGAATGACAAGCGCCCGGCAGGCGTTCCTTCGCAAATTGACATAAACGCTTACAAGTCAGTGGTCGAAGTGTTCGAACGCTCCTGCAAGAAGTTTGCTGACCGCCCGGCGTTCAGCAACCTCGGGGTGACCCTGAGCTACGCCGAACTCGAACGCTATTCCGCGGCCTTCGCCGCTTACCTGCAGCAGCACACCGACCTGGTGCCGGGCGACCGCATCGCGGTACAGATGCCCAACGTGCTGCAGTACCCCATCGCCGTATTCGGCGCCATGCGCGCCGGGCTGATCGTGGTCAACACCAACCCGCTGTACACCGCCCGCGAGATGCGCCACCAGTTCAAGGACTCCGGCGCCAGGGCGCTGGTGTACCTGAACATGTTCGGCAAGCTGGTGCAGGAAGTGCTGCCGGACACCGGCATCGAATTCCTCATCGAAGCGAAGATGGGCGACATGCTGCCGACGGCCAAGGGCTGGCTGGTCAATACCATCGTCAGCAAGGTCAAGAAGATGGTTCCGGACTACCGCCTGCCACAGGCTGTGCCATTCAAGAGCGCCCTGGCCCAGGGCCGTGGCCAGTCGCTCAAGCCGGTATCGCTGAGCCTCGACGACATCGCCGTGTTGCAGTACACCGGCGGCACCACGGGCCTGGCCAAGGGCGCGATGCTGACCCACGGTAACCTGGTGGCCAACATGCTCCAGGTGCTGGCGTGTTTCTCCCAGCATGGGCCCGATGGCCAGCGCCTGATCAAGGAGGGGCAGGAGGTGATGATCGCACCGCTGCCGCTCTACCATATCTATGCCTTCACCGCGAACTGCATGTGCATGATGGTCACCGGCAACCACAACGTGCTGATCACCAACCCGCGGGACATCCCCGGCTTCGTCAAGGAGCTGAAAAAGTGGAAGTTCTCTGCACTGCTGGGGCTTAACACCCTGTTCGTGGCGTTGATGAACCACCCCGAGTTCAAGAACCTCGACTTCTCGGCGCTGAAAGTGACCAATTCCGGTGGTACCGCACTGGTCAGCGCCACCGCCGAGCGTTGGGAGAGCATCACCGGTTGCCGCATTGTCGAAGGCTACGGCCTGACCGAGACCTCGCCGGTGGCCAGTACCAACCCTTATGGCCAGCTGGCGCGCCTGGGGACCGTGGGCATTCCGGTGCCGGGCACGGCGTTCAAGGTCATTGACGATGAGGGGGAGGAGCAACCCTTTGGAGAGCGCGGCGAGCTGTGCATCAAGGGCCCGCAGGTAATGAAGGGCTACTGGCAGCACCCCGAGGCGACCGCCGAGGCGCTGGACAGCGAAGGCTGGTTCAAGACTGGCGATATTGCCGTGATCGACCCGGATGGCTTTACCCGTATCGTCGACCGCAAGAAGGACATGATCATCGTCTCGGGTTTCAACGTGTATCCGAACGAGATCGAAGAGGTGGTGATGAGCCATCCGCAAGTGGCCAGTTGCGCGGTGATCGGCGTCCCTGATGAGCGTTCGGGCGAGGCGGTGAAGCTGTTCGTGGTGCCGCGCGAGGGTGGGGTGAGCCTTGAAGAGCTGAAGGCTTATTGCAAGGCCAACTTCACCGGCTACAAGGTGCCCAAGCACATTGTGTTGAGGGACTCGTTGCCGATGACGGCGGTGGGCAAGATTTTGCGCAGGGAGCTTCGGGATATAGCCTGACGGCGGCGCTGAGTCACTGTGGGAGCGGGCTTGCCCCGCGATGTGCCGTGCCGGACAGGGCGCTATCGCGGGGCAAGCCCGCTCCAACAGTGTGCTTTAGAATTTTTACTCTAAAAATGACTACGACATAATCAAGAGTCATTTCCGTGACTGTTCGGGCTACTTTAGCTCTAGGCGGCCCTTGGCAAAGCTGCTACTCTCGGCCCGCTTCGGATTATCAGGTTTGCAATAAACCGTAATCTTATATCAATAATAATCGCATCGACTGCGGTGAAGAATTCGCTGCTGCTGGAGGAGTGGGCTTCCATGATCGAAAATTTTTGGAAGGATAAGTACCCAGCCGGGATTGCCTCGCAAATCAATCCTGATGAGTATCCGAATATTCAGGCGGTATTGAAGCAGTCTTGCCAGCGCTTTGCCGATAAACCGGCCTTTAGCAACCTGGGCAAAACCATTACATACGGCGAGTTGTATGAGTTGTCGGGGGCCTTTGCCGCTTACCTGCAACAGCATACCGACCTGCAGCCGGGTGATCGTATTGCCGTGCAGCTGCCCAACGTTCTGCAATACCCCGTTGCCGTCTTCGGTGCCCTGCGTGCGGGCCTGATCGTGGTCAACACCAACCCGTTGTATACCGCGCGGGAATTGGAACACCAGTTCAACGATTCCGGCGCCAAGGCGCTGGTCTGCCTGGCGAACATGGCGCACCTGGCCGAGAAGGTGGTGCCCAAGACCCAGGTCAAACACGTTATTGTCACCGAAGTGGCCGACTTGTTGCCACCGGTTAAACGCTTGTTGATCAACAGCGTGATCAAGTACGTGAAGAAAATGGTTCCGGCGTACAACCTGCCCAAGGCGGTCAAGTTCAACGATGTGTTGAGCAAAGGTCGTGGCAAGGCTGTTCAGGAAGCCAATCCGGACAGTAACGACGTCGCCGTGTTGCAGTACACCGGCGGTACTACCGGGGTGGCCAAGGGCGCAATGCTGACCCACCGCAACCTGGTGGCCAACATGCTGCAATGCCGGGCGCTGATGGGCTCGAACCTCAACGAAGGTTGCGAGATCCTGATCACCCCTCTGCCGCTGTACCACATCTACGCGTTCACCTTTCACTGCATGGCGATGATGCTGATCGGCAGCCACAACATCCTGATCAGCAACCCGCGCGACTTGCCGGCGATGGTCAAGGAACTGGGCAAGTGGAAGTTCAGCGGCTTTGTCGGTTTGAACACCTTGTTCGTCGCCCTGTGCAACAACGAGAATTTCCGCAAGCTGGATTTCTCCGGCCTGAAGATCACCCTGTCGGGCGGTATGGCGCTGCAGATGAGTGTCGCCGAGCGCTGGAAGGCAGTGACCGGATGCGCCATCTGCGAAGGTTACGGCATGACCGAAACCAGCCCGGTGGCAGCGGTCAACCCGGCCGAGCAGAACCAGATCGGCACCATCGGTATTCCGATGCCCTCGACCCTGTGCAAGATCATCGACGACGCCGGTGTCGAACTGGCCCTGGGCGAAATCGGCGAGTTGTGCGTGAAAGGGCCGCAGGTGATGAAGGGCTACTGGCAGCGTGAAGACGCCACCAACGAGATCCTCGACAGCGATGGCTGGCTGAAGACCGGTGACATCGCCCTGATCCAGACCGACGGCTACATGCGCATCGTCGATCGCAAGAAGGACATGATCCTGGTCTCCGGTTTCAACGTCTATCCGAACGAACTCGAAGATGTGCTGGCGGCCTTGCCGGGCGTGCTGCAGTGCGCAGCCATCGGCGTGCCGGACGAGAAGTCCGGTGAAGTGATCAAGATCTTCATCGTGGTCAAGCCGGGCATGACGGTGACCAAGGAGCAGGTGATGGAGCACATGCGTGCCAATGTCACCGGCTACAAAGTACCGCGCTTCGTCGAGTTCCGCGATGCGCTGCCGACCACCAACGTTGGCAAGATCCTGCGCCGTGAACTGCGTGATGAAGAGCTGAAGAAGCTGGGCCTGAAGAAGATCGCCTGAGTTTCAGGCGAACGCTTCGCGCTCGATCGCTGGCAAGCCAGCTCCCACAGGTACGGTGTAATTAGACCTTGTGGGAGCTGGCTTGCCAGCGATGGTTTCAGCGCAATTTTTCGAGCATCTGGTAATACAACATCCCCGCCGCCAGCAACGGATTGCCCAGCACATCGCCCATCGGCACCTTGATGTGTTTGCAGCCGGCAAAGGTATCGAATTTCTCCAGTGTCCCGGTCAGTGCTTCGGCCATGATTTCGCCCATGATATGGCTGGTGGCGATGCCGTGCCCGGAATAACCCTGGCAGTACCAGACGTTATCCGAAAGCTTGCCCAGTTGCGGGATGCGGTTGACCACGATACCCATCGCGCAACTCCACTGGAACTCGATCGGCACGCCCTTGAGCACCGGAAACGTGCGCTCGATGCACGGGCGCAGTTCACCGGCGATATCCCGTGAATCGCGCCCGGAATAGTTGGCACCACCGCCGAACAGCAGGCGGCCATCGGCGGTCAGCCGGTAGTAGTCGAGGACGAAGCGGCAGTCGTACACCGCCAGGTCGTGGGGGTTGATCTGCGCCGCCAGCTCACCCAGCGGTGCGGTGGTGACGATGCCGCCCATGGCCGGGAAGATCTTGCCCTTGAGCTGGCGCTTTTCCAGTTTGTGATAGACGTCGCCGGCCAGCAGGATCTGCTTGGCCTCGACCCGCCCGTGGGCAGTCACCAGCGCCGGCTGATCGCCATGAACGATGTCCAGCACCTCGGAGTTTTCGAAGATCAGTGCGCCCAGGCTGTGCGCGGCACGGGCTTCACCGAGGCACAGGTTGAGCGGGTGCAGGTGCAGGTTGCGGCGGTTTTTCAGGGCGCCGAGGTACAGCGGGCTTTGCAGGTGTTCGCGCATGGCGCTCTGGTCGAGCAGCTCGACCTGATCAGCCATGCCACGGCGCTCGGCCTCGGCGGCGAAGGCGCGCAGTTCGCCCATGTGCGAAGCTTTCATCGCCGCGTGCAGGTGGCCGCGCTTGAGGTCGCAGTCGATGCCGTAGCGTTCCACCCTTTGCTCGATGATCTGGTGGCCGCGCCAGCGCAGGTGCCAGATGAAGTCATCGACCTCGTCCCCGAGCTTGTCGCGCATCTGCTTACGCATCGCTTCATCGCCCGAGAGGCTGCCGGTAACCTGGCCGCCGTTGCGCCCGCTGGCGCCCCAGCCGATGCGATTGGTTTCGACAATGGCGACCTTCAGGCCGCGTTCGGCCAGCTCCACGGCGCTGGCGACCCCGGTAAAGCCACCGCCGATGATTGCCACATCGACCTTCACCGTGCCCTTGAGGGTCGGATACTGGGTGGCGTCGTTGAGGCTTGCGGTGTAGTAGGAGGCACTGCGCTGGGCAGGGCCGGCATTCACGGCTGCATTCATGACAAAAAATCCTTGGCGCAAAAATAAAGAGTCAGGCCTGGGTCAGGTACCAGCGCCAGTCCTGTTCGCCGACCTCGGCCATGAACTGGCGGTACTCGGCACGCTTGACCGCCAGATAAACACCGAGGAATTCGGCGCCGAAGGCCTCGCGGGCCCAGCTCGAGCGCTCCAGGGCGGTGAGCGAAGTCAGCCAGTCGGTGGGCAGCAGTTCGGTGGCCTGGGCGTAGCCATTGCCCTCGACCGGCGCGCCCGGGTCGAGCTGTTGGCGGATGCCGTGATGCAGGCTGGCAAGGATGGCTGCGGCAGCCAGGTACGGGTTGGCGTCGGCGCCGCAGATGCGGTGCTCGATGTGTCGGCTGTTGGCCGGGCCGCCTGGCACTCGCAGGCTGACGGTACGGTTGTCGACCCCCCAGGTCGGTGCCAGCGGCGCATAGCTGTTGGCCTGGAAGCGTCGGTAGGAGTTGGCATTGGGGCAGAACAGCAGCAGCGAATCGAGCAGCAGCTTGAGCATGCCGGCCACCGACTGGCGCAGCAGCGGCGTGCCGGCCTTGTCTTCACTGGCGTAGAGGTTGTTGCCCTGGGCATCGGCCAGGCTCACGTGCATGTGCATGCCGGTGCCCGCCAGGTGATCGAACGGCTTGGCCATGAAGCAGGCCTGCATCCCGTGCTTGTGCGCCACGCCCTTGACCAGGCGCTTGTAGCGCACCGCCTGGTCCATGGCCAGCAGCGCATCGCCATGTTCCAGGGTGATTTCCACCTGGCCCGGGGCATATTCGGAAATCGCCGTGCGCGCCGGAATGCCCTGGGCTTTGCAAGCGGCATAGAGGTCGGCGAGAAACGGCTCGATCTGTTCCAGCTCGCGCAGGCCATAGACCTGGGTGCCCCGCGGCCGGCCGCCGTCGCTGTCCAGTGCCGGTTGCGGCCGGCCATGGCTGTCGCGCTTCTGGTCGAGCAGGTAGAACTCAAGCTCGCAGGCCATTACCGGGTAGTAACCTTCGGCCTTCAGTGCATCGATGACCTTGACCAGCAGGTGGCGCGGGTCGGCAATGCTTGCCGGCAGGCCTTCGCTGGGGTGCATGCTGACCTGCAGTGCCGCCGTGGGGATTTGCCGCCAGGGCAGGCGCACCAGGCTGTGTTCCAGCGGGTAGGCGCGGCAGTCGATATCGCCGACATCCCAGACCAGCCCGGAGTTTTCCACATCGTCGCCGTTCAGGGTCAGGCCGAGGATGGTGCTGGGCAATGGCCGACCGCTTTCGTACACCGCCAGCAGCTCTTCGCGGTGCAGCAGCTTGCCGCGCGGCACGCCATTGGCGTCGAGGATGAACAGCTCGATCATCTCGATATCGGGGTTGGCGGCCAGGAACGTTCGGGCCTGCTCGATGGGGGCAAATTGCATGGTGCTCTCGCTCGCGCCGTCAGGCGCACAGGACTGCCTAGCCGGTCAGGCGGCAGTCTTCGACAAGGAAGGTCGGCCAGAAGCTGGCCGCACGGTTCAGTGCAGGGCGAGGCGGGCGTCCGGTGGGCGGGCATGGCGGCAGTGCCACAAGGCCCAGAAGGCGAGAATGATGTGCACCAGCGGATTTTCCCCGCAGCATGCCCGCACCTTCGGGAACGAAGGGCGCAGCAGCGGACGGGGCAAGCCGGGAGACGAAGTCATGCCTGGATACTCCCATGCCGGGGAAGGTTCATTAAATCAGCCTTTGTACAACTTCAGGTAAGTCTTGGCTAAACAATGGCTCGCCAGCCCGCAACCGTGCCGAGCGTCGGCAAATCTGCGACAATCGCAGCCCTTGAAAAGCCGATCATGCAAAAGCAGGCTCACCTGCACGACTAAAAAGCCCCCATGACTGACCACGCGATTGATCAACTGCTGAAAAACCTCGACCACGCCATGATTTCCGAGCGTCACCGCCTGCGCCGGCAGCTGCACGAGCTGCGCAAGCGCCCGGATGAGGCGAAGCTTGCGCAGTGGGTCGACAAGGTGCAGGCCTCCTGCGCCCAGGTCACTGCGCGCAAGGCCAGCGTGCCGAGCATCCGTTACGATGACAGCCTGCCGATTGCGGCCAAGCGTGACGAGATCAAAAAGGTCCTGGCCGAGCATCAGGTGTTGATCATTGCCGGCGAAACCGGCTCGGGCAAAACCACCCAGTTGCCGAAGATCTGCCTGGAACTGGGCCGCGGCCAGCACGGCCTGATCGCCCATACCCAGCCACGGCGGATTGCCGCCCGCAGCGTCGCCACCCGGGTCGCCGAAGAGCTCGGCACGCCACTGGGGGCGCTGGTCGGCTACCAGGTGCGCTTTGAAGACCAGAGCGACGCCAACACCCTGGTCAAGCTGATGACCGACGGCATCCTCCTGGCCGAAACCCAGCACGACCGTTTTCTTGAGCGCTACGACACCATCATTGTCGACGAAGCCCACGAGCGCAGCCTGAACATCGATTTTCTGCTCGGCTACCTGAAGACCCTGCTACCACGCCGCCCTGATCTCAAGGTCATCATCACTTCCGCGACCATCGACCTTGAGCGCTTCTCCAAGCACTTCAACGATGCGCCGATCATCGAAGTGTCGGGCCGCACCTATCCGGTGGAAACCTGGTATCGGCCGTTAACCAGTGAGCAGGACGAGGAGGGCAACCGCGTCGAGGACGACCTCACCGTTGACCAGGCGATCCTCGCCACCCTCGACGAGATCGCCGCCTTCGAGCGCAGCCAGGGCAAGGGCCCGGGTGACGTGCTGGTGTTCCTGCCGGGCGAGCGCGAGATTCGCGACGCCGCCGAGATGCTGCGCAAGGCCCAGTTGCGCCACACCGAGATCCTGCCGTTGTACGCGCGCCTGTCGCCGGCCGAGCAGCAAAAGATCTTCCAGTCCCATCCCGGGCGGCGTGTGGTGCTGGCCACCAACGTCGCCGAAACCTCGCTGACGGTGCCGGGCATTCGCTATGTGATCGACAGCGGCACCGCACGCATCAGCCGCTACAGCTACCGGGCCAAGGTCCAGCGCCTGCCGATCGAAGCGGTGTCCCAGGCCAGTGCCAACCAGCGCAAGGGCCGTTGCGGGCGGGTCGAGCCGGGCATCTGCGTGCGCCTGTACAGCGAAGAGGATTTCAACGCGCGGCCGGCCTTTACCGACCCGGAAATCCTCCGTACCAACCTTGCTGCGGTCATCCTGCAGATGCTGCACCTGCGCCTGGGCGAGATCGACGCGTTCCCGTTCATCGAGCCGCCGGATGGCAAGGCCATCAGCGACGGCTTCAATCTGTTGCAGGAGCTCTCGGCGGTCAACCGCGAGAACCAGCTGACCCCCCTGGGCCGGCAACTGGCGCGCTTGCCGGTCGACCCGCGGCTGGGCCGCATGCTCCTTGAAGGCGCCAAGCAGGGCAGCCTCAACGAGCTGTTGATCGTCGCCAGTGCGCTGTCGATACAAGACCCGCGCGAGCGTCCGCCGGAGCGCCAGCAAGCGGCCGACCAGGCTCATGCGCAATGGAAGGACGTCGACTCCGATTTCGCCGCGCTGGTCAATTTGTGGCGTGGGTTCGAAGAGCAACGCCAGGCCCTGACCGCCAGCCCGCTGCGCAACTGGTGCCGGAAGAACTTCCTCAACTACCTGCGTTTGCGTGAGTGGCGCGATGCTCACCGTCAGTTGAGCCTGATCTGCCGCGACCTGCAGCTGAGCATCAATAAAGAGCCTGCTGACTACCCGCGCCTGCACAAGGCGATTCTGTCCGGCCTGCTCAGCCAGATCGGCCAGAAGACCGAAGACGGTGACTACCTCGGTGCCCGTCAGCGGCGCTTCTGGGTGCACCCGTCGTCCGGTTTGGGCAAGAAGCGCCCGCAGTGGCTGATGACCGCCGAGCTGGTGGAAACCACCAAGCTCTATGCGCGCATGGTGGCCAAGATCGATTCGGACTGGATCGAGCCGCTGGCCGGGCACCTGATCAAGAAGAACCATTTCGAACCGCACTGGGAAAAGAAGCGCGGCCAGGTGGTGGCCTTCGAGCAGGTCACCCTCTATGGCCTGATCGTGGTCGGCCGGCGGCCAGTGCATTACGGCCCGGTCGACCCGGTGATGTCCCGCGAGCTGTTTATCCGCGAGGCACTGGTGGGTGGCGAGATCCAGTCCAAAGCCAAATGCCTGACCGCCAACCGGCGCTTGCTGGAGCAACTCGACGAGCTGGAAGCCAAGGCCCGTCGGCGCGACATCCTCGCCGATGAAGAAACCCTGTACGGCTTCTATGAAGCGCGCTTGCCGGCGGAGATCCACCAGACCGCAACCTTCGACAGCTGGTACCGGGTCACCAGCCAGAAAGACCCGCAGTTGCTGATCATGCGCGAGGAAGACGTGCTGGCCCGCGAAGCCAGTGAAGTCACCGCCGCGCAGTACCCGGACACCCTGCGCCTGGGCGACCTGAGCCTGGCCCTGAGCTACCACTTCGAGCCTAACCATCCGCGCGACGGCGTCACCGTGCGGGTGCCCGCGCCACTCTTACCAAGCCTGCCGGGCGAGCGCCTGGAGTGGCTGGTGCCGGGCCTGCTCGAAGCCAAGTGCATCGCCCTGGTGCGCAACCTGCCCAAGGCGCTGCGCAAGAACTTCGTGCCGGTGCCGGACTTCGTCAAGGCCGCGCTGCAACGCATGAGCTTCGGCGAAGGTTCGTTGCCCCAGGCGCTGGGCCGCGAGCTGCTGCGCATGACCGGTGCGCGGGTCAGCGATGAAGCCTGGGCCGAAGCCGCCGCGCAGGTCGACAGCCATCTGAAAATGAACCTGGAAGTGGTCGATGGCCAGGGCAAGTTCCTCGGCGAAGGCCGCGACCTGGCTGAGCTGACTGCACGCTTTGCCGCTGCCAGCCAGGCCGCTCTGGCGGTACCGCAGACCGCACAAAGCCAGCAGCCGGTGCAGGCCAAGGCCTTCACCCAGGTGGCCGAGACCGCGCAGCAGAAGTTTGCCGGGCTGTCGATGACGGTCTATCCGGCCCTGGTGGAAGAAAACGGCACGGTCAAGGAAGGGCGTTTCTCGACCCAGGCCGAAGCCGAATTCCAGCACCGCCGCGCCTTGCAGCGCCTGTTGCTGCAGCAACTGGCGGAGCCGGCCAAGTTCCTGCGTGGCAAGCTGCCGGGGCTGACCGAGCTGGGCCTGTTGTACCGTGAACTGGGCCGGGTCGAGGCGCTGGTCGAAGATATCCTGCTGGCCAGCCTGGACAGCTGCATCCTTGAAGGCGAAAGCACCCTGCCGCGTGATGGCGCAGGCCTGGCCTCGCTAGCCGAGCGCAAACGCGGTAGCTGGGCCGAGCACGCCGAACGCCTGGCGCGCCTGACCCTGGAAATCCTCAAGCTCTGGCACGGCCTGCAAAAGCGCTTCAAGGGCAAGATCGACCTGGCCCAGGCCGTGGCCCTCAACGACATCAAGCAGCAGCTGGGCAACCTGGTCTACCCGGGCTTTGTCCGCGAAACCCCGGGGCCCTGGCTCAAGGAGCTGCCGCGCTACCTCAAGGCGATCGAGCTGCGCCTGGAGAAACTCGGCGCCCAGGTGCAGAAGGACCGGGTCTGGAGCAGTGAACTGGGCAACCTCTGGAGCCAGTACCAGATCCGCCTCGACAAGCACGCCCAAGAAGGCAAGCGCGACGAGCAGCTGCAGCTGTACCGCTGGTGGCTGGAGGAGTACCGGGTGTCGTTGTTCGCCCAGCAGTTGGGCACCAAGGTGCCGGTTTCCGACAAACGACTGAGCAAGCAGTGGAGTCAGGTGGAAGCCTAAACCCCCGCAGTTGTGGCACACTTGGCTGATATACGCCGCGCACCCCGGAATTACCTGCCGGGCCTGCGCGGCTCACGCATGCAGCACTGCGCAGTGGCCCGGCAAGCCAGGGTCATTGCCAGTCAAAGTTGGTACTTTGGTACCAATTCAAACCGACCGAACAGGCCGTTGCCGGGCTGGCAATGGCCCCGAACAGAGGAACGACCGTGCATAACGTCGTCATCAGCGGCACCGGCCTGTACACCCCGGCCAACAGCATTTCCAACGAAGAGCTGGTGGAATCCTTCAACGCCTACGTGCAGCAGTTCAACCGCGACAACGCCGCCGCCATCGAGCGCGGTGAGGTCCAGGCCCTGGCCGAGTCCAGCGCCGCCTTCATTGAAAAGGCCTCGGGCATCAAAAGCCGCTTCGTCATGGACAAGGACGGCATCCTCGACCCGCAGCGCATGAAGCCGCGCCTGCCAGAGCGCTCCAATGACGAACCGTCGATCCTCTGCCAGATGGCCGTGGCTGCCGCCGAGCAGGCCCTGCAACGCGCCGGCCGCACAGCCGCAGACGTCGATGCGGTCATCGTTGCCTGCTCCAATCTGCAGCGCCCGTACCCGGCCATTGCCATCGAAGTGCAACAGGCCCTGGGCATCAACGGCTTTGGTTTCGACATGAACGTGGCCTGCTCGTCGGCCACCTTCGGCATCCAGACCGCCTGCAACAGCGTGCAACTGGGCCAGGCCCGCGCGGTGCTGGTGATCAGCCCGGAAATCTGTACCGGCCACCTGAACTTCCGTGACCGCGACAGCCATTTCATCTTTGGTGATGCAGCGACGGCCGTACTGGTGGAGCGCGCCGACCTGGCCACCTCCAAACACCAGTTCGACATTGTCAGCACCAAACTGCTGACCCAATTCTCGAACAACATCCGCAACAACTTCGGCTTCCTCAACCGTGCTGCCGAAGAGGGCATCGGCGCTCCCGACAAGTTGTTCGTCCAGGAAGGCCGCAAGGTGTTCCGCGAGGTCTGCCCGATGGTTGCCGAGCTGATCGGCCAGCACCTGGCCGAGAACAACCTCAACGTCAGCGACGTCAAGCGCTTCTGGCTGCACCAGGCCAACCTGAGCATGAACCACTTGATCGTCAAGAAACTGCTCGGCCGTGATGCGCTGGAAGAAGAGGCACCGGTGATCCTCGACAGCTACGCTAACACCAGTTCGGCCGGCTCGGTGATCGCCTTGCACAAGCATCAGGATGACCTGCCACAGGGTGCCCTGGGCGTGCTCAGCTCGTTCGGCGCCGGTTATTCGATCGGTAGCGTGATCCTGCGCAAGCGTTGAGCTTCAGTTGCTTACGAAGTGTCCTACTGTGCTGGGACACTTGGCTGATGGCTTTAGCTGTAACAAATCCGCCTAATCGGACTCTACCCGCAGAACGATGGATGGATGGCGATGACTGGCGAACAACAAGCCCGCTTGCTGGAGCGGCTGCTCAAGGGTGAGCAACAAGCGTTCAAGGAACTGGTCGACACCTATCAGGGCGCCATGCGCGCCGTCGCCTACGCGATTGTCGGCAGCCGGCATGCCGACGAAGCGGTACAGGACGCCTGGCTGGCGGTGGTACGTAACCTCAAGGGATTCGAGCAGCGCTCGAGCCTCAAGACCTGGTTGCTTACCATTACCGCCAACGCAGCCAAGACCCGCTACAAACAGAACCGTCGCGAAGTGCTCCTGGATGACCTGCCAGGCCCCCATGGCACGATCGGTGACGAGCGCTTCGCCACCGACGGCCACTGGTTGCAAGGGCCTTCGGCCTGGCATGAAGACACGCCAGAGGCCATGCTCAGTCGTGAGCAGATGCGTGAATGCCTGGAGCACACCCTGCTGAGCCTGTCGCAGCTGCAACGCAGTGTGCTGGTGCTGCGCGAGCGACAGGGCCTGGAGCTGGAGCAGATCTGTAATCTTCTCGAGATTTCCCTCTCCAATGTCCGCGTGCTGCTGCATCGGGCGCGCCTGAAGGTCTTCGCCACCCTGGAACATTTCGAGGAAACCGGCCAATGCTGAGCTGCAAGGAACTCGTCGCCCGCTCCAGCGACTATCTCGATGAGCAACTGACCCTGGGCGAGCGTCTGATGGTCCGCCAGCACCTGATGTTCTGTCGCCATTGCCGCCGCTTTCTCAAGCAGATGCGCATGGCCCAGGCCACGGTACGGGCCTTGCCGGAAGAACCGGTGGTCGACAGCGATGCCCTGGCCGAGCGTCTGGCCCGTGAACTGAAAAACTCCTGAATCACGCTTGGGAGGCTCTGCAACGGAGCTTTCCGGCTTATTTCCTTTCGAAGTAAAAAAGTTCCCCTGTCACAAAACATTTATCTAAAAGCCACTGATCTGACATACACCCCCGCCAAGATTCCTCCCCAGCACAAGTGGCCTGAGCCGCGTGTTTTTTCAACATTATCAAGACCATAAAGTAGGGGAGCTTCTTCGATGATCCGTAAGCACTTCGCAGGTTTCGTAGCCAGCGCCTTGGCCATGGCCGTTACCGCCCAGGCTTTTGCGGGTACCGTGACCACCGACGGCGCCGATATCGTAGTCAAGACCAAGGGTGGCCTCGAGGTCGCTACCACCGACAAGGAATTCAGCTTCAAGCTGGGCGGTCGGATCCAGGCTGACTACAGCCGTTTCGACGGTTTCTACACCAACAACGGCAACACCGCCGACGCCGGTTACTTCCGCCGCGCCTACCTGGAACTGGGCGGCGTGATGTACACCGACTGGGCCTACCAGATCGCCTACGACTTCTCGCACAACTCCGGTGGTGACAACCGTTCCGAAGACGGCTACTTCGACGAAGCGTCGCTGGCCTACAACGGCTTCAAGCCGGTGTCGATCAAGTTCGGTCGTTTCGACCCTGAATTCGGTCTGGAAAAAGCCACCAGCTCCAAGTGGGTGACGGCGCAGGAACGTACCGCTGCCTACGACCTGGTCGACTGGACCAACTCGCACAACGGCGGCCTGGGTATCCAGGCGTCGGGTAACGCCGGCGATTCGCTGTATGGTTCGGTCGGTGCCTTTGCCAAGGACGCCACCAACCAGGACAAGGACGGCGACAGCACCAAGCAGTTCAACCTGCGCGGCGTCTTCGCGCCGATGCACGAAGCCGGCAACGTCCTGCACTTCGGTATCAACTACGCCCAGCGTGACCTTTCCGACACCGCTTTCGATGGTCGTATCCGCAGCCGTCTGGGCATGCGCGGGGTGAGCACCGACGGTGGTCAGGATGCCGGTACCAATGGCAACCGCCTGACCCTGGGTGGCCAGAACAACACCCCGGCCGGTGCCTACGACACCGACCAGGCCTGGGGGCTGGAAGCGGCCTGGGCCATGGGCCCGTTCTCGGTACAGGGCGAATACATCAAGCGTGAGGTCGAAGCCGACAGCGCCGCGTTCTCCGACATCAAGGCTGACGGCTACTACGGCCAGCTGGCCTACACCATCACCGGTGAGGCCCGTGGCTACAAGCTCGGCAAGTTCGACAGCATCAAGCCGTCGAACAAGCAGATCGGTGCCTGGGAAGTGTTCTACCGCTATGACCACCTGAGCGTCGATGACGACAACGGCGCGTTTGCCAACGTCAGCGATATCGAAGGCAAGGTCCACAACGTCGGCCTGAACTGGTACGCCAACGAGTCGATCAAACTCAGCGGCGTGTACGTCAAGGCCAAGGTCGACAATGCCCAGAACGCTGCCGGCGACGACAGCGGCGACGGTTTCGTAATGCGCGCGCAGTACGTGTTCTAAGCAACACCGCTCCTCATCCGTTAGATCTTCAGCCCCGCTTGCGCGGGGCTTTTTTTCGCCTGCGCGACGAGGCAGACTGCGTCAATGCCCAAGCTCATCCTGCAACACCTTGCCGAACTCACGCCTGCCACCTGGGATGCCCTGGTGCCGGACGAACAACCGTTCCTGCGCCACGCGTTTCTGTCCAGTCTGGAGGACAGCGGCAGCGTCAGCCGCAACACCGGCTGGAGCCCGGCGCACCAGTTGCTGACCGACAGCGCCGGGCAGTTGCGCGCCGCCTTGCCCGCCTATGTGAAAACCCATTCATTCGGCGAGTACGTATTCGACCACGGCTGGGCCGATGCCTGTGAGCGGGCAGGCATTGCCTATTACCCCAAGCTGCTCTGCGCCGTGCCGTTCTCGCCGGTGACCGGCCCGCGCTTGCTTGGCGACCCGCAGGCGGCGGCCGAGCTGGTGGATCAACTGACCGACGAGCTGTTCGAACAGGGGATGTCCGGCGCCCACATCAACTTCACCGATGCGCAGGCGGATGCGCTGATGCGCGAGCGCGAAGGCTGGATGGAGCGCCTGGGATGCCAGTTTCATTGGCGTAACCAGGGCTACCGCGACTTCCAGGATTTTCTCGACACCTTGAGCTCACGCAAGCGCAAGCAGATGCGCAAGGAGCGCGAACAGGTGGCGGGGCAGGGCATCGAGTTTTATTGGTTGCGCGCGGATGAACTGAGCGAGGCACAGTGGGATTTCGTCTTTGCCTGTTATGCCAATACCTATGCCGTACGCCGTCGCGCGCCTTACCTGACCCGGGAGTTTTTCAGCCTGCTGGCTGAGCGCATGCCCGCTGCGATTCGTGTGGTGTTGGCTCGTCAGGGCGGCCGTGATGTCGCCATGGCCTTCAGCCTGATCGGTGGTGGCAGCCTGTATGGCCGTTACTGGGGGTGCCTGGACGAATTCGACCGGCTGCACTTCGAGACCTGTTTCTACCAGGGCATGGACCTGGCGATTGCCGAAGGCCTGCAGCGTTTCGATGCCGGGGCGCAAGGTGAGCACAAGTTGATTCGCGGGTTTGAACCGGTGATCACCCGCTCCTGGCATTACCTGCTGCACCCGGGCTTGCGCCGGGCGGTGGAGGAGTTCCTGGAGCAGGAGCGGGCAGGGGTGTTGGCGTATGCCGGGGAAGCGCGTTTGGCTTTGCCTTATCGGCAAGGTTGAGGGCGTCATCGCGGGGCAAGCCCGCTCCCACACTGGTCCTGTGTGGGAGCTGGCTTGCCAGCGATGAAGACACCACGGTGTTCAGTCGATCCCGACAAACCCCCCGGTCTGGTGATGCCACAACCGTGCATACAGCCCTTGATGCGTGAGCAACTCCGAATGGCTGCCCATTTCGGCAATCCGGCCTTTCTCCAGCACCACCAGGCGGTCCATGCGGGCAATGGTCGACAGCCGGTGGGCAATGGCGATCACGGTCTTGCCTTGCATCAGGGTTTCCAGGCTCTCCTGGATTGCTGCTTCAACTTCCGAGTCCAATGCTGAAGTCGCCTCGTCCATGATCAGGATCGGCGCATTCTTGAGCAGCACCCGGGCAATGGCGATGCGTTGACGCTGGCCGCCGGAGAGCTTGACCCCACGCTCACCCACATGGGCATCGAAGCCGGTACGGCCCTGGGCATCGGACAGTTGCGGGATGAACTCGTCGGCACGCGCCCGGCGTACGGCTTCCCACAGCTCTTCTTCAGTGGCGTCGGGCCGGCCATACAGCAGGTTTTCGCGAATCGAGCGGTGCAGCAGCGAGGTGTCCTGGGTGATCATGCCGATCTGCGCACGCAGGCTGGCCTGGGTCACCTGGGCGATGTCCTGGCCATCGATGAGGATGCGCCCGCTTTCCAGGTCGTAGAGGCGCAGCAGCAGGTTGACCAAGGTCGACTTGCCCGCGCCGGACGGGCCGATCAGGCCGATCTTCTCGCCAGGGCGGATGTCCAGGTTCAGGCTGTCGATGATGCGGCTGCCCTTGCCATAGTGAAAACTGACGTTGTCGAACTTCACCCCGCCGCGATCGACCTTGAGCTTGGGTGCGCTCGGCGAGTCGGTGACGCTCACCGGCTGGGCGATGGTCTGCAGACCGTCCTGGACCATGCCGATGTTCTCGAAGATGCCGTTGACCACCCACATGATCCAGCCGGACATGTTGACGATGCGGATCACCAGGCCGGTGGCCAGGGCGATGGCGCCGACCGTGATCAGCGACTGGGTCCACAGCCACAGCGCCAGGCCCGTGGTGCTGACGATCAGCAGGCCGTTGAGGCTGGTGATGACCACGTCCATGCTGGTGACCACGCGGGCGGCCAGTTGGGTTTTTTCGGTCTGTTCGCTGATCGCTTCGCGGGCGTACTGTTGCTCGAAGTCGGTGTGGGCGAAGAGTTTCAGGGTGGCGATGTTGGTGTATCCATCGACGATGCGGCCCATGAGCTTGGAGCGGGCATCGGAGGAGATGACTGCCCGGGCCTTGACCCGTGGCACGAAGTAGCAGAGTGCGCCGATGTAGCAGGCAATCCAGGTAATCAGCGGCAGCATCAGCCGCCAGTCGGCCTCGGCAAACAGCACCAGCGAGCTGATCGCATAGATCAGCACGTGCCACAGCGCGTCCACCGCCTGCACCGCCGAGTCGCGCAGCGAGTTGCCGGTCTGCATGATGCGCTGGGCGATGCGCCCGGCAAAATCGCTCTGGAAGAAGTTCAGGCTCTGCTTGAGCACGAAGGTATGGTTCTGCCAGCGGATCATGCTGGTCATCCCCGGGCTGATGGTCTGGTGTACGAGAAGGTCGTGCAGGCCGAGAAACACCGGGCGCAGAATCAGCGCCACCACCAGCATCCATAGCAGTTCGGCAGCGTGATCGCTGAAGAAATCAGGCGAAGGGGTGCCTTGAGCCAGGTCGATGATCCGGCTCAAGTAACTGAAAAGGGCCACTTCGATCAATGCGCCGATGAATCCGATCACCAGCAGCGCGGCAAAACTCGGCCAGACCTGGCGCAGGTAGTACACATAGAACGGCCATACCGTGGTGGGCGGCGCCGCAGTAGGCGCCTCACGGAAGATGTCGATGAGCTTTTCGAAGCGGCGAAACAGCATGAAAACGGTAACTCCTGTTCAGTTCGACCCTCGGGCCTGGTTCACGTCCCTGTGAAGCCCAAGGTCAGTCGATACGTTTGGCCGACTTGATGAACACCGGGTCGACCGGCACATCGCGCATGCCTTTTTTCATTGTGGTTGGCGAGTTGACGATCTGGTCGACCACTTCCATGCCTTTGACGACCTTGCCGAACACCGCGTATCCACGGTCGCGGCCCGGGTCGAGGAAGGCATTGTCGGCGACGTTGATGAAGAACTGGCTGGTGGCCGAGTTCGGGTCGGAGGTGCGCGCCATCGACAGGGTGCCACGGACGTTCTGCAGGCCATTGCTGGCTTCGTTGCGGATCGGGTCCTTGGTGGGTTTTTGCACCATCTGCTCGGTGAAACCACCGCCCTGGACCATGAAGCCCGGGATCACCCGGTGAAAGACGGTGTTGTTGTAGAAGCCGCTGTCCACATATTGCAGGAAGTTCTTGCTGCTGATCGGCGCCTTGGTTTCGTTCAGTTCGATTTCGATCTGGCCGAAGCTGGTATCCAGCAGTACATGAGGCGCTTTTTCGGCGGCCATCAGGCTGGTGGCGAAGACGACTGAACAGGTGGCGAGCAGGAGTTTTTTCAGCATGGGCTCAATGATCCTTGAGAGGTGGTGGACGCCGCCAGGAACTGCAGCAGCGTCTGATTGAATACGTGAGGTTGATCCAGGGGCGTAGCGTGCCGGGAATCTTCGATGACCGCCAGCCGTGCCTGTGGAATCAGGGCAACGTAGCGCTCTTTAAGTTGTACCGGGGTGTAATCCTGGTCGGCGCTGATGACCAGGGTAGGACAGCGAATCTGCCCCAGGCGTTCCGCCACGCCCCAGCCGACAATGGCGTCGAAACTGGCCAGGTACGCGCGTTTGTCGTTCTTGGCCCAGCGCTCGGCCATCTTGCGCCGCAAATCGGCCTGCTGCGGCTTGGGGAACAACCGCTCGGCCAGGCCCTTGCCGATGGTTTCGAGGCTCAACACCCGGGCCAGGGCCCAGCGCTTGGCCCACCAGATCCAGTCGCTGCGGCTGCGGCGCTTGACCTCCGGGGCGCTGTTGACGATGCACAGGCTGCGCAGCCACTCGGGGTGATCGACGGCAAACTGGAAACCGATCATGCCGCCCATGGACAGGCCGACCAGGTGCACCGGGCCGGTCTGCAACTGCTCGAGCAGGGCCAGCAGGTCGGCGCTGAAGCTGGCGATGCTGTAGCGCTCGCGCGGCTTGTCGGAGCGGCCGTGGCCACGGATGTCCATGAGGATCACCCGGTAGTGGTGGGCAAGCGTCGGCACCTGCATCTCCCAGTCCAGGCAGCTGGAGCCCAGGCCGTGCAGCAGCACCAGCGGCTCGCCCTGGCCGTATTCCTCGTAGTGCAGCGAGCAACCTTCATGTTCGAAGTAGGCCATCGGCGTGATTCCTGTCAGGCTTGGGCGGGCGCGGCGAAGGGCACATCCAGCGGTGCGGTGTCGAAGTTGCGCAGCAACTCGACGAGGATCTGCGTCGCCGGGCCCAGGGGTTTGTCCTTGTTCGAGTAAAGGTAGAACAGTGGGTGGCGACTGCCACCCTGATCGAGCGGTAACGGCTTGAGCAGGCCTTCACGCAGCTCGCGTTCGATCAGGTGGCGCGGCAACCAGGCAAAGCCCAGACCGCTGCTGACGAAGGTGGCGGCGGTGGCCAGGCTGCCGACGGTCCAGCGCTGTTCGGCGCCCAGCCAGCCGACATCGCGGGGCTGCGCGCGGCCGGAGTCGCGGATCACCACCTGCAACTGGCTTTCCAGGTCCTGGAAGTTCAGCTCCCGACCCAGGCGGTGCAGGCTGTGTTCGGGGTGGGCAACGGCAACGAACTCGACCGAACTGAGCTCCGTGCCCAGGTAGCCGGAAATATTGAAGCCGCTGATGGCAAGGTCGGCGACGCCTTCATGCAGGACTTCCTCGACCCCGGACAGTACCTCTTCACGCAGGCGCACCCGGCAGCCACGGCTTTGCGGCATGAACGCACTCAAGGCGCGGACCAGGCGGGCGTTGGGGTAGGCGGCATCGACCACCAGGCGCACTTCGGCTTCCCAGCCCTGTTCCATATGGTGGGCCAGGTCTTCAAGCTGGCTGGCCTGCTTGACCAGTTGCCGCGAGCGGCGCAGCAGCACGTTGCCGGCCTCGGTGAGTACCGCCTTGCGCCCGTCGATGCGCAGCAGCGGTACGCCGAGCTGGTCCTGCATGCGTGCCACGGTATAGCTCACCGAGGATTGCGAGCGGTGCAGGGCCTCCGCGGCCTGGGCAAAACCACCGTGGTCGACCACCGCCTGCAGGGTCCGCCACTGATCCAGGGTTACGCGCGGCGCTTTCATCTTCGGCTCCTGTTGTCCTAAGCTGGCGCTCTTTCATGGAGAGCGTCGTATGAAGAAATGTTGTGCTGTATTGCTGGCCCTGCTTCCGCTCACGGCCCTGGCCTATCCCATCGACGTGGAAAAGGACATCGACGGCGTCAAGGTCGACTACACCACCTACGACACCGACCGTGATATCGGTTCGATCACCGTCAATAACTATGGCGACGTCGATGCGCAGTGCAAGGTGACTTTCCGCAACGGCCCGGAAGCGCCTCGGGTGCGCCGTGTGCTGGTGCCGGCGAAAAAAAGCGTCGATGCCACCGCCAAGTTCAACCGGGAAATCATCAAGCTGCGCATTGCCTTGAGCTGCAAACCGCAATAAAACAATTTAACTGATAGATTGGACCCAGTTTTTACGCTTTTTTATCGATAGGTCAATCATTAATCTTGCCTCCATCGACTTACCGAACTCGCCGATGGAGGCAAGCCCCATGTCCCGTGTACTCGTCATCGAAAGCAGCGCCCGCCAGCAGGACTCGATCTCCCGGCAACTGACCCGTGACTTCGTCAGCCAGTGGCAAGCCGCCCACCCGGCCGACCAGGTCACCCTGCGCGACCTGGCCGTCAACCCGGTGCCGCACCTGGATGGCAACCTGCTCGGTGGCTGGATGAAGCCCGAAGCCCAGCGCAATGCCGAAGAGCTGCAGGCCCTGGCCCGCTCCAACGAGTTGACCGATGAAGTGCTGGCGGCCGATGTACTGGTCCTGGCTGCGCCGATGTACAACTTCACCATCCCCAGCACCCTCAAGGCCTGGCTGGACCATGTACTGCGCGCCGGCATCACCTTCAAGTACACCGAAACCGGACCGCAGGGCCTGCTGACCGGCAAGCGCGCCTACATCCTCACTGCCCGCGGTGGCATCCATGCCGGCGCCAGCAGCGATCACCAGGAACCCTACCTGCGCCAGGTCATGGCCTTTATCGGTATCCATGACGTGACCTTCATCCACGCCGAAGGCCTGAACATGGGCGGTGATTTCCACGAGAAGGGCCTGAACCAGGCCAAGGCGCAGCTCGCCGCCGTGGCATGAGCCGGCAATGAATTTTCCCGCCTGACACCTGTTGCTCCTTTGGGTGTACCTGCCCGGTCACTGCCTTGTGCATGACCGGGCTTTTTTATGGTGATTACTGTGGGAGCGGCGGTGCGACGACTCGACGTGACCCGCGATGAGGCCAGTACCACCAACACATCAGGCGGCGTCTGGATTGCGACCGCTTCGCGCTCGATCGCAGGCAAGCCAGCTCCCACAGGTCCGCAGGGCCTTCAGCAGTTGCCGGGTGTGCTGCTAACCGCTAAGGTCGCCGCCTCCACAGCAAGGGGCCAACATGGGCTATTTATTGATCGTCGCGCTGATCCAGGCGTTTTCCTTCAGCCTGATCGGCGAGTACCTGGCGGGGCATGTCGACAGCTATTTCGCAGTGCTGGCGCGGGTGCTGCTGGCCGGGCTGGTGTTCCTGCCGCTGACCCGCTGGCGTCAGGTCGAACCACGCTTCATGCGTTCGATGCTGCTGATCGGTGCGCTGCAATACGGCATCACCTATGTCTGCCTGTACTTGAGCTTTCGTGTGCTGACCGTGCCGGAGGTGCTGCTGTTCACTATCCTCACGCCCTTGCACGTGACCCTGATCGAAGATGCCCTGAACCGGCGCTTCAACCCCTGGGCGCTGGTGGCGGCGCTGGTGGCGGTTGCCGGTGCGGCGGTGATTCGCTTCGACAGCATCAGCCCGGACTTCTTCATCGGCTTTTTGCTGCTGCAACTGGCCAACTTCACCTATGCCGCCGGGCAGGTACTGTACCGCCACCTGATCGCGCGCAACCCCAGCGACCTGCCGCATTACCGGCGGTTCGGCTATTTCTACCTGGGCGCCTTGCTGGTGGTGCTGCCGGCCTTCCTGCTGTTCGGCAACACCCAGCACCTGCCGAGCACCGACGTGCAATGGCTGGTGCTGCTGTTTCTGGGCCTGTGCCCGACGGCGCTGGGGTTGTACTGGTGGAACAAGGGCGCCTGCCTGGTTTCAGGCGGCACCCTGGCGGTGATGAACAACCTGCACGTGCCGGTCGGTTTGCTGCTCAACCTGCTGATCTGGAACCAGCACGAGCCGCTGGGCCGGTTGTTCATCGGCGGGGCGGTGATCCTGGCGTCGCTATGGCTCAGTCGTCTCGGCACTCAGCGCCCGCTGCTGGCTGGGCAAGGTCGAGGGTAACAGGCCGGCACGCAGGTCGTTGCCACTCGGCTGCTGGTACAGGCTCAGGCCGAACTCCGGCATCACCGCCAGCAGGTAGTCGAAGATGTCGCCCTGGATCCGCTCGTAGTCGGCCCACGCCGTGGTGCGCGTGAAGCAGTAGATTTCCAGCGGCACGCCCTGGGCGGTGGTCTGCATCTGGCGGACCATGCAGGTCATGTTCGGCTGGATCTCCGGGTGGCTTTTCAGATAAGCCAGGGCATAGGCACGGAAGGTGCCGATGTTGGTCATCCGGCGACGGTTGGCGGACAGTTCGGCGACATTGCCCTGGGCCTCGTTCCAGGCTCTGAGCTCACTGCGCTTGCGGGCAATGTAGTCGGTCAGCAGGCGTACTTCGCTCAGGCGCTGCTCCTCATCGGAGCGCAGGAAGCGCACGCCGCCGGCATCGATGAACAGGCTGCGCTTGATCCGCCGCCCGCCCGATTGCTGCATGCCGCGCCAGTTCTTGAACGACTCGGACATCAAGCGCCAGGTGGGGATGGAGACGATGGTCTTGTCGAAATTCTGCACCTTGACCGTGTGCAGGGTAATGTCCACCACATCGCCATCGGCGCCGACCTGGGGCATCTCGATCCAGTCGCCGACCCGCAGCATGTCGTTGCTGGTCAGCTGCACGCTGGCGACGAACGACAGCAGGGTGTCCTTGTAGACCAACAGGATGACTGCCGACATGGCACCGAGACCTGAGAGCAGCAACAGCGGCGAGCGGTCGATCAGGGTGGCGACGATGACGATGGCGCCGAACACGAACAGGACCATCTTGGCCAACTGCACATAGCCCTTGATCGAGCGGGTGCGGGCATGTTCGGTGCGTGCGTAGATGTCCAGCAGGGCGTCGAGCAGGGCACTCAGGGCCAGGGTCAGGAACAGGATGGTGAAGGCCAGGGCAACGTTGCCGAGGAAATGCTGGCTGGTGGCGCTCAGCTCCGGCACCAGCTTCAGGCCGAACTGCACCACCAGCGACGGGGTGGTCTGGGCCAGGCGCTGGAATACCTTGTTCTCGCGCAGGTCATTGACCCAGTGCAGGGCCGGCTGGCGGCCGAGCAGGCGGGCGGCGTGCAGCACCAGAAAGCGCGCCACACGGCCGAGCAGCAGGGCGATCACCAGCAATACGCCCAGGCCGATACCGGCGTGCAGTATCGGGTGTTGATCGAGGGTGCCCCAGAGGTCCAGGGTGTTTTGCCACAGCTGTTGAATGTCCATAACGGTGTCGTAGAGGGTCCGCAAGTCGAAAACAAGGCCATTAGAGCGCGGATCGGCAAGAAGTTGCCAAAAGAAATTCGGCTCCGACGCCGGAAAACGTTACCCTATGCAACTGAATTTTTTGCACATGCCCGAGGTACACCCGTGTTTTCCCAATTCGCCCTGCACGAACGCCTGCTCAAAGCCGTGGCCGAGCTGAAATTTGTCGAGCCGACGCCGGTGCAGGCAGCGGCCATCCCTTTGGCGTTGCAAGGGCGTGACCTGCGGGTGACGGCGCAAACCGGTAGCGGCAAGACCGCAGCCTTCGTCCTGCCGATGCTCAACCGCCTGGTGGACCTCAAGCAGAAGCGCGTCGAGATTCGTGCCCTGGTGCTGCTGCCGACCCGCGAGCTGGCGCAGCAGACCCTCAAGGAAGTCGAGCGTTTCTCCCAGTTCACCTTCATCAAGGCTGGCCTGATCACTGGTGGTGAAGACTTCAAGGAACAGGCCGCGATGCTGCGCAAGGTGCCGGACGTGCTGATCGGCACCCCGGGCCGCCTGCTCGAGCAACTCAATGCCGGCAACCTGCACCTGGAGCATGTCCAGGTGATCGTTCTCGACGAAGCCGACCGCATGCTCGACATGGGCTTTGCCGAAGACGTCGAGCGTCTGTGCAACGAGTGCCCGAACCGCGAGCAAACCATGCTGTTCTCCGCCACCACTGGCGGTGCCGGCCTGCGCGACATGATCGGCAAGGTGCTGAAAACCCCTGAACACCTGATGCTCAACAGTGTCAGCCAGCTGGCCGAAGGCACCCGCCAGCAGATCATCACTGCCGACCACAACCAGCACAAAGAGCAGATCATCCAGTGGCTGCTGGAAAACGAGACCTACGATAAGGCGATCATCTTCACCAACACCCGGGTGATGGCTGACCGCATCTACGGTCATCTGGTGGCCAAGGACTACAAAGCGTTCGTCCTGCACGGTGACAAGGATCAGAAAGACCGCAAGCTGGCCATCGAGCGCCTGAAACAGGGCGGCGCCAAGATTCTGGTTGCCACCGACGTCGCCGCGCGCGGCCTGGACGTCGACGGCCTGGATCTGGTGATCAACTTCGATATGCCGCGCAGCGGCGACGAGTACGTACACCGTATTGGCCGTACCGGCCGTGCCGGTAACGAAGGCCTGGCGGTGTCGCTGATCTGCCACGGCGACTGGAACCTGATGTCGAGCATCGAGCGCTACCTGAAGCAGAGCTTCGAGCGCCGGGTGATCAAGGAAGTCAAAGGCACCTATACCGGGCCGAAGAAGGTCAAGGCCTCGGGCAAGGCTGCCGGTGTGAAGAAGAAAAAGGCTGACAAGAAAGGCGACAAGAAGGTCGTTGCCAAGCGCAAGCCGACCGCCAAGCCGAAGCCTAATGCCCCACTGGCCAGCGCCGATGGCCTGGCACCGCTCAAGCGCCGCAAGCCGGCGCCGGCTGCGGAGTAAGCGCCAGCCTCATCGCCGGCAAGGCCGGCTCCCACAGGTTTTCTACAGACCTTGTGGGAGCTGGCTTGCCAGCGATAGCTTCACCCCGATTTCAGGTCTTTTTCTCCGCTGCCTTCAGCTCCTGCAACCGCTTGTCGATCAGCTGGCACTTGTCCGGCAAGTCCTTGCTGGCACTCTCAAGCTTCATGCCTTGCAACTCATCGTTGATCTCCTTGGCCTTCTGCGGATTCTGCTCGGTAAGCTTGCTCACTTCCTTGGCCAGTTCTTCGCGTTTCTCCGTCGCTTCTTCCAGCGTGCAGGCCCAGCTGGGCAAGGCCAGCAACAGGCTGGCGGCGGCAGCAATGTTCATCAGGGTCTTCATGGGCAGGCTCCTGTGCAATCAGGGTGAAGTCTTGCGGTTGAGCCTGGCCGGGACGCGAAAGTTCAGTCGAACCGCAGCCTCGCGCACCGGTCACAATCTTACCGACCCCTGATTGAGGCTATGCCGATGACCACCTACGACTGGGACCTGATCGAACGCCTGTTGCATGAAGCGCAGAACAGCGCCGGACACAGTTTCACCCCGAGACCCTATGCCGAGCAGCATGCTGCCCAGCTTGCGGCTGAAGGTGCGGCACCTGGCGATCTCGATCATCTGAAAACGCTGGCCTGTGAGTACGAAAAGATACTGTTCGAGCGCGGTTACTTTGCTTCACGCCCGGAAGATGAGGGCGGCAACGGTGAGAATTTTGTCCTCACCGAACGTGGCTCGCGGCTGCTGAGCCTGCTGGACAGCAGCATTCCGGGCAACGATCACCCGCGTCAGGTACTGGATGAGCAGGACGACCCGCTGGACGAGGCTACCTTCGATCAGGTGGCTTCCAAGGCACAGATTGCCTGACGCAGGCAACACAAGGCTGGCATTGAGCGCCTGCCGCCGCTGATAATCGGCACTGGATCCACTTCTGCCGAGAACCTGCCATGTCGTTGCCTGATACCGGGAGCGCCCGATGAGCGCCACCCGCCGCAATACCGATGCCTTCGCCCTGCAAGTGATGCTGGTGCTGTGCCTGATCTGGGGCATCCAGCAGGTGATGATCAAGTGGGCCGCGCCGGATATCGCGCCGGTGATGCAGCAGGCCATGCGTTCAGGCATGGCGGCGGTTCTGGTCGGGCTGCTGATGTGTTTTCGCGGCGGTTGGGATCAGGTGGCCAGCACCTGGCGCGGAGGCCTGCTGGCCGGCGCGCTGTTCGGCCTGGAGTTTCTGTTCATTGCCGAAGGCCTGAAGCTGACCTCGGCCGCGCACATGTCGGTATTCCTCTACACGGCACCGGTGTTCACGGCCCTGGGCCTGCACTTCATGCTGCCAAGCGAGCGGCTCAGGCCTCTGCAATGGCTGGGTATCCTGCTGGCGTTCTGCGGCATTGCCTTTGCCTTTGCCGGCGGCGTTTCGTTGGAGCAACTGGACGGGCGCATGCTGCTGGGCGATGCCTTTGGCGTATTGGCGGGCCTGGCCTGGGGGGCGACGACGGTAGTGGTGCGTGCTTCGCGGTTGTCTGAGGCACCGGCAACCTTGACGTTGTTCTACCAACTGGCGGTCGGCTTCGTCGGCTTGCTGTTGATTGCCGTTGCCAGTGGCCAGGTCACCCACGTGCAGTTCACCCCGCTGTCGATTGGCAGCCTGCTGTTCCAGGGCCTGATCGTGTCGTTCTTCAGCTACCTGACCTGGTTCTGGCTGCTGCGTCGCTACCTGGCCTCGAACCTTGCAGTGTTCTCCTTTATCACACCCTTGTTCGGGGTGACCTTCGGCGTACTGCTGCTCGGCGAGCCGTTGAGCCTGAACTTCGTACTCGGGGCCGTCATGGTGCTGCTTGGGGTAACGCTGGTCAGCGCTGAGCAGTGGGTGCGCCGGCGCTTGCGCAGCCTGCTCGGCTAGTCGACCACACGCATGCAGAACGGGCGCATTTTCGGCGACACTTGGTCTGTGTTGTGCGCGCGACTACGGCCTATTTCCGTAAAAAAGGCTAAAAGCGGGCTCGACAGCCTGCCGCGCAGGGAGCGGGTGGCGGTGCATCGCCTGCAGGCGCCGTTCGATCAGGCCACCACCTGGCTGATGTGGCGCAAGGGCATGCGCGGGGCAAACTTGAGCGCCTGGATCGATTTGCAACAAGGGGAAACAGTTGCACAGGCGACGGAACTGGCGGTCAGTGCTTGATCAAGATCAAACTTGGCTTTGGTCGTATGTTTTCGACATGCGCAATGTAAGACATCGGGCTATGATCTGTATGAAGCATCGCAGGATTTATTCGCCGTGCAGGCTGACCCGTAAGGGGGAGTTATGAGAAACCATCTGTTCAACTGGCTCCACGACCTGGCCGCTGCCCTGGGCCTGATCCCGCCACCGCTGCAGCCGGTGCCGATCCCTACCGACGAAGAACAGCGCAAGCGCCAGCAACGTCGCTAAAACACATTGGCCGCCGCATCATTGCTGATGCGACGGCCGTGGTGCACCTGCCTGTCAGGCCAGGTTGACGGCGCCTACCGGGCGGCGCGACATCAGGCTGATTACCACAAAGCTCACCAGGCCGATCGCCAGGCTGTAGTAGATCGGCGTGTTGGCATCCATCCCATCCTTGATCATGAACGCCAGGGCAGTGACAAAGCCCAAGGTCATGCTGGTGATCGCCGCCGCAGTGGTGGCGCGTTTCCAGTAGATGGCGCCGATCAGCGGAATCAACATGCCGCCCACCAGCAGGTTGTAAGCCAGGGTCAGGGCGCTGATGACATCGGTTACCACCAGGGCGATGCCCAGTACGGCAATGCCGGTCAGCAGGGTGAACAGGCGGTTGATGCCCAGGCTCGACTGCTTGCCGCCGCGCAGCTTCGGCAGCAGGTCTTCGGTCAGAACGGTGGAGGCTGCCAGCAGGCCGGCACTGGCGGTCGACATCATCGCGGCCAGCGCAGCGGCAATCACCAGGCCGCGGATGCCATCAGGCAGGGCGGATTTGACGATCGCGGCAAAGGCGTTGTTGGCGTTGTCCAGGTCCGGCAGGAGGACATGCGCGGCCATGCCGATCAGCGCGCACACCAGGCCGTAGATCACGCAGTAGACACCTGCGGTGGTGCCAGCGTACTTGGCGACCTTCTCGTCACGGGCGGTGAACACCCGTTGCCAGATGTCCTGGCCGATCAGGATGCCGAAGAAGTAGATCAGGAAGTAGGTGATGATGGTGTCCCAGCCGATGGTGGTCAGGCTGAAGTTACTCGCCGGCAGCTTGGCCACCAGTTGATCCCAGCCACCGACCTTGTACAGGCAGATGGGCAGCAGGACGAACATCAGGCCGACGGTCTTGATCACGAACTGGACGATGTCGGTCAGGGTCAGCGACCACATGCCGCCGATGGTCGAATAGACCACTACCACGCCACCACCGAGCAGGATCGCGCCCCAGAACGGCAGGTCGAACAGCACTTGCAGGACGGTGCCGATAGCCAGGGTCGAAGTCACCGCGATCATCAGCGCGTAGGCAAGCATGATCACTGCACTGGCCTGGCGGGCCATGGGGTTGTAGCGTTTTTCCAGCACCTGGGTGACGGTGAAAATCTTCAGGCGCAGCAGCGGCTTGGCCAGGAACAGGTTCAGGGCGATGATGCCCAGGCCCAGTGCCGCGCACAGCCAGAAACCGGAAATCCCGTGGACATAGCCCAGGCGAACGGTGCCGACGGTAGACGCGCCGCCCAGTACCGTGGCGGCCATGGTGCCCATGTACAGGCTTGGGCCGAGGTTGCGCCCGGCTACCAGGTAATCTTCATGGGTTTTTGCCCGGCGCATGCCGAACCAGCCGAGCGCGAGCATGCCGGCCGCATAGATCAGAACAACGAATATGTCCAAGGCCATGGGTGTCTCCAATTATCTTTATTATGGTGAGATCGACCCCGGCGCCAGGCAAGCCTGACGCCAGGTCATTCGTCTACTCAGTGGGCCGTCGTTGCGGCCCGACTGTCATGGCTCCTGCCCTGTTGCAACTCCTGGTGTACAACCGTTAGCGGCGAACCACGCCCGGCAGTGCACAGAGCATTTCGTACAGCAGGTTGGCACCCAGCAGCGAGGTGTTGCCGGTGGTGTCGTAAGGTGGCGAGACTTCCACCAGGTCGCAGCCGATCAGGTCCAGGCCCTGGCAACCGCGGATGATTTCCATCGCCTGGATGGTGGTCAGGCCGCCGATTTCCGGGGTGCCGGTGCCGGGTGCCCAGGCCGGGTCGATACCGTCGATGTCGAAGCTCAGGTACACCGGGCCGCCGCCGACTTTCTCGCGCACTTCGGCCATCAACGGCTCCAGCGATTTGTGCCAGCACTCTTCGGCTTGGACCACACGAAAGCCCTGCTTGCGGCTCCAGTTGAAGTCTTCAGCGGTGTAGCCCTGGGCGCGCAGGCCGATCTGCACCACACGGTCGCAATCCAGCAGGCCTTCTTCGACGGCGCGGCGGAAGGTGGTGCCGTGGGCGATCTTCTCGCCGAACATGTGATCGTTGACGTCGGCGTGGGCATCGATGTGCACCAGCCCGACCTTGCCGTGCTTCTTGTGGATCGCCCGCAGGATCGGCAGGGTGATGGTGTGGTCACCACCCATGGTCATGGGGATGACATTGTGTTCGAGGATCTCGTCGTAGGCTTCTTCAATGATCCGCACGGCGTCGAGCAGGTTGAAGGTGTTGATCGCCACGTCGCCGATATCGGCAATCGACAACGAATCGAAGGGCGCAGCGCCAGTGGCCATGTTGTACGGGCGGATCATCACCGATTCAGCGCGGATCTGCCGTGGGCCGAAGCGGGTGCCGGAGCGCAGCGAAGTACCGATGTCCAGGGGAATACCGATGAACGCGGCATCCAGGCCTTCGGCGCTAGGCAGGTGAGGGAGACGGAGCATGGTGGCGATGCCGCCGAAGCGCGGCATTTCGTTGCCGCCCAGTGGTTGGTGCAGAATCTTGTCCACGGTCGGGCCTCATCGATTCGATTGTTGTAGTTGTTGGAACCTGTCTGGCTGGCCTGGGACAAACCCTGAAATGCCGGCAAGCAGGTGCATTGCGGCAGAGTCTGCAAAAGGTAGTGGGTGAAAAGAATCGCTACAGGCAAATACTTAGTTCAGGTTTTTCTGAACTAATGCCGGGGATGGCGTTAGAATCCGGCCACCTGTTGCCCTGCGGACCGCGATCAAATGGCCTCTGCCTTGCCTGACCTGAAACTCCTGCGCATCTTCGTCAGCGTCGTGCGTCATCAGGGGTTTGCCAATGCCCAGCGCGAGCTGAACCTGTCGACCTCGGCCATCAGTACCTACATGAGCCAGCTGGAGGCGGCGCTGGGCATCGTCCTCTGCCATCGCGGCCGCGGCGGCTTCAGCCTGACCAGCAAGGGCGAACTGTTCCATCAGGAGACCTTGCGCCTGCTGGCGGAAATGGACGGCTTCGAGCAATACGCGGCGGCGCTCAAGGGCGAATTGCGCGGCACCCTCAACCTGGGGGTGATCGACTCCACCGTGGGTGATCGGGCCCTACCCCTGGCCGAGGCGATCGGTGCCTACAGCCAGGAACACCCGGCAGTGCATTTGCACTTGTCGGTATCCAGCCCCTACGAGCTGCAGCTGGGGGTGCAGGACAACCGTCTGGACCTGGCCATCGGTGCCTTTTCCACACGTATGAGCGGGCTGGTGTACCAGCCGTTGTACCGTGAACAGCATTGGCTTTACTGCAGCAACCGCCACCCGCTGTTCAACGAGCGGCGCATTCCCGAGCAGGTGATTACCCAGCAGCGCATGGTCGGTCGTGGCTACTGGAGCCAGGCGGAGCTTGCCCGCCACGGCTTCAAGCACAGCGCGGCGACAGTGGAAAGCATGGAGGCGCAACTGATCCTGGTGTTGTCGGGCGCCTACATTGGCTACCTGCCGGAACACTATGCCCAGGCTTGGGTCGACAAGGGGGATTTACGGGTGCTATCGCCGGCGACCTTCGGCTATCAGGCGCCGTTTTCCATGATAATTCGCCGTGGCCGCAGCCGCGAACCCTTGATCCAGACCTTCCGCGACTTGCTCAAGGCGCAACTCACTCCTGCCTAAACGAAACGGCCACTGAAAAATTTAGTCGCGGCTGCAAAAAATCCTGAAAATATCGGCCGCAACCCCGTAATCGCTCTGCTAAACCTGTATTGGCTTGATGAAATTTCCCATCATTTCCTAAGCAGGGATCGCCCAGATGCGCATGAATTTGCCCGTCACTGAGCATGAAAGAGTCTTTCCGAGCGAACAGCGGCTGATTTCCACGACAGACCTCAACAGCCGCATCACCTATTGCAACGACGCCTTTGTCGCCATCAGCGGTTTTACCTACGAAGAATTGCTCGGTCAGCCACACAATCTGGTGCGTCATCCGGACATGCCTCCCTCAGTGTTCGGTCATATGTGGGAAACCATCAAACAGGGCAAACCCTGGATGGGCGTGGTGAAAAATCGTTCAAAGAATGGCGATTTCTATTGGGTCAGCGCCTACGTCACGGCGATTTACGAGAACGGCCGGATCAGCGGCTATGAGTCAGTGCGTTCGGTTCCGACCCGCGAGCAGATCCGCCGGGCCACGGCCCTGTATGCACGACTGCGCCAGGGTCGTGGCCCGGTTCCGCTGGCGGCGCGGCTGGGGGCCGCCCTGGAACAGGGCTGGCCGCTGGTGGGCGCCGCTGTTCTTTCTGCTATCAGTTACCTATGGCTGCCGCAATACGCTGCCCTGGGCGTATTGATGGCCAGTTTGCTCAGCGCCTGGTACCTGATCGAAGCGCGGCACAACCGGGTGATCCGTCGTACCCTGGACGAACACCCGAAAGCCTTCACCAGCCCCTTGGTGGCCCTGACCTATAGCGACAACAGCGGCCTGCAGGGCCAGCTGGACCTGGCAATCCTCAGTGAAGAAGCGCGCCTGCAAACCGCGCTGACCCGCCTGGTGGATGCCGGCGTGAGCGTGAAGGCGCGTGCCGCGCAGTCTTCCGACTTGTCGGGCGCCCAGGCGCAACTGCTCGATCGCCAGCGCAGCGAAACCGACCAGTCGGCCACGGCCATTGCGCAAATGGCAGCGACCATCCAGGAAGTTACCCACAACGTGCAGAGCACCGCCACGGCGGCTTCCGACGCTGATCATCTGGCCCAGCAGGGCAGCGACCTAGCGCAGCAAAGCCTGCGCGCCATGGGCAGCATGGCCGAGGCGGTCAGCGACATCGGCCAGGCGGTCAATGCCCTGGCGGACCAGACCCAGTCGATCGGCAGCGTGGTCGATGTCATCACCTCGATTGCCGAGCAGACCAACCTGCTTGCGCTCAATGCGGCGATTGAAGCGGCGCGGGCCGGTGAGCAGGGTCGGGGCTTTGCCGTGGTCGCCGATGAGGTGCGCTCGCTGGCCCAGCGTACCCGCACTTCGACCGAGGAGATCCACCAGATCATCGCCTCGTTGCGCGCCGGAGCCGAGCGGGCGGTGTCCAGTGCCAGCAAGGGCGAGCAAATCTCTCGCGACAGTGTGCACAGCGTCGAGGCGGTGCAGTCGGCGTTGGTGGGGATTACCCAGGCGGTCAGCCGCATCACCGGCATGAGCCAGCAAATGGCGACCGCCTCGGAACAGCAGAGCCATGTCGCCGAGGACATCAACCAGCAGATCACCCGCATTGCCCAGCTCTGCGATCACAGCGCCGGGCAGGCCAAGCAGGGCGCGGAGATCAGCCAGGACCTCGAACGCATGGCCGACTATCTGTACGGTCTGGCAGAGCGCTTCAACCGCTGAAGCTTTATCGTCTCTCCCACAGGGAAGTGGGCTTTTTTCGGGACTGCTGTGGCACACTTTGCCCGCTCAGGAGAACCCGATGTCCAGAATCCACTGCGAGCGCTGTTTGCGCCCACAAGCTCATTGCCTTTGCCCGTTGATCCCGTCGCTCGACAGCCGCACCCGTGTGCTGTTGCTGCAGCACCCCAGTGAAGTGCGCCATGCCCTCAATACCGCGAAGCTGGCAGCGCTTGGCTTGCGCAATGCGCAGTTGCAGGTGGGGGAAGTGTTCGAGGATCTGGCTGAGCTGCTTGAGGCGCCGGGGTATCGCAGCGTCTTGCTGTTTCCGGGGGATGAGGCGCAGCCCTTGGTCGCTTATGGTGATGACCAGGATGATCGACCGTGGCAGTTGGTGGTGCCTGATGGTACCTGGCGTAAAGCGAGCAAATTGCTGCATTTGAATCCGTTGCTGGGCGCATTGCCGCGGGTGACCCTGACCCAGGTCCAGCCTTCGCGCTATCGCCTGCGCAAGGCGCCGCAGCCGGGCGCGTTGTCGACCCTGGAGGCGGTGGTGCAGGCGTTGAACGTGCTGGAGGCGCCGCAGAACTTTGATGCGCTTTTAAAGCCGTTCGAGGCGCTGATCGAGGGGCAGATCGCGGCGATGGGGCGCGAGACGTACGAGCGCAATCATCTACGTTGAGCCACTGCGAGCGCTTCGCGCTCGATCGCTGGCAAGGCCAGCTCCCACAGGACCGGTAGACACACTCACTGTGGGAGCCGGCCTTGCCGGCGATGGGCTGCGTACAGAGCAGCCCTCGAACGCTTCAGCGTTCGCGCATCGCCTCGGTACGTGCCTTGAGCACCGGCTTGAGCAGGTAGTCGAGCACGCTCTTGTGCCCGGTGATGATATCCACCGTCGCGGTCATGCCCGGAATGATCAACAACGGCTTGTTGTCACCCCCCAGATGGTTGCGGTCGGTACGCACCTGGATCAGGTAAAAGGCATTGCCCTTGTCGTCGGTGACGGTGTCGGCGCTGATCAGTTCGAGCTTGGCCTTCAGGCCGCCATAGATGGTGTAGTCGTAGGCGCTGAACTTGACCATCGCCGACTGCCCGGGGTGCAGGAAGGCGACATCTTGCGGCCGCACCTTGGCCTCGATCAGCAGGTTGTCTTCCAGCGGCACGATCTCCAGCAGGTCGCTGCCGGGCTGGACCACGCCGCCGATGGTGTTGACCTTGAGCAGCTTGATGATCCCGTGAACCGGCGAAACCACCGTGGTGCGGGTCACCCGGTCATCGATGGCGATGCTCGAGGCAGTGATCTTCGACAGGTCGGTGCGTTTTTCGTTGAGCTCCTTGGCAGCTTCCGAACGAAACCCGGCTTCGGACTCTTCGATCTTGCTCTTGATCTCCGCTACCGCCGCTTCGGCCCGGGGGATCGCCAGGCTGGTGGCGTTGAGCGAGCCGCGGGCTTCGACGGCGCTGCGCTTGAGACGCAGGATCTCCACCGGTGAAATCGCCCCGGTGCCGACCAGCGGCGTCGACATGTTCAGCTCCTGCTGCAACAGGGCCAGGGCCGAGCGGTATTGCTCGACCTTGGAGCGGAACTCGGCCAGTTCCTGGGTCTTCTGCCGCAGTTGTTCGTTGAGGGTCTGCTTCTCGCTGGTCAGGCGACGCTGGCGTGACTGGTACAGCGACAGCTCGTCTTCAGCCACCTGCGGCGCCTTGCTGCGCACTTCTTCGGAGAGCTGGAACGGCCGGCCTTCGGCTTCGGCTGACAAGCGCTCGACCTGGGCCGTGAGGGCAAAACGGTCGGCCTCGCTCTCGCCCTTGTTGGACTGAAACCGGGTGTCGTCCAGGCGCAGCAGGGTATCGCCCTTGTTCACCATCTGCCCTTCGCGCACGAAGATCTCGGTAACGATGCCGCCTTCCAGGTTCTGGATCACCTGGACCTTGCTCGACGGAATGGCCTTGCCTTCGCCCATGGTCACTTCATCGAGCACGGCGAACTTGGCCCAGAGCAGCGCTACCAGTAACAAAGCTGCAGCCAGCCATACGGTAATGTGTGACAGGCGCGGCGAGTCCTGCAGCGTGGCGCCGGCCACATCGGGCATGAACTCGTGTTCGGCGGTCTTGCCGAAACTCTGGAAGTAACTGCGCAGGCCTTGGCTTACGGACATGGATGGACCCCCTAGAGTGCCGCGCCAACGCGGCCTTTGCGCAGTGCATCGATGACCGCTTCCTTCGGTCCGTCGGCAACGATCCTGCCGTTGTCCAGCACCAGCAGCCGGTCGACCAGGCTGAGCATCGAGGTGCGGTGGGTGACCAGCAGCAGGGTCTTGCCCTGGACCCAGCCATGCAGGCGCTGGCGCAGTTGGTCTTCGCTGCTGTTGTCCATGTGGCTGGTGGGTTCGTCGAGGATCATGATCGGCGGTTCGAGCAGCATCGCCCGGGCCAGCAGCACGGCCTGGCGCTGGCCGCCGGAGAGCAGTTGGCCACGCTCGCCCACCGGGCGGTCGAAGCCTTGCGGATGTTGCCGGGCCAGCTCGCTGACGCCGGTCAGCTCGGCGACTTCGAGCATCCGCGCATCACTCACATAGCGCGCGCCAAGGGTCAGGTTGTCGCGCAAACTGCCCGCCAGCAGCGGCAAGTCATGGGCGACGTAGCCCAGTTGGTGACGCAAGTCGGCGATGTCCAGTTGGCGCAGGTCGAGATTGTCGAGCAGGATCTGCCCTTCGTCCGGGGCATAGAAACCCATCAGCAGGCGCGCCAGGGTGCTCTTGCCGGAACCGCTGCGGCCGATGATGCCGATACGTTCGCCCGGCTTGACGCTGAAGCTGATGTCATTGAGGGCGGCAGCGTTCTGTCCGGTGTAGCGAAAGCTCACATGGCTGACGTCGAGGGCGCCGTGCAACTGGGTGCGTTCCAGCGGCTGCTGGCCGGCCTGGCGTTCCTGGGGCAGGGCCATCAGCGCATCGGTGCTGCGCATGGTCAGTTGTGCCTGCTGGTAGCGGGTAATCAGCCCGGCGATCTGCCCCAGCGGTGCCAATACCCGGCTGCCGAGCATATAGCTGGCGACCAGGGCGCCGACGCTGAGGTTGCCGGCGATGATGCTGTAAACCCCGGCAACGATGGTGGCCATGCCGCAGAACTGCTGGATGAACAACGTGCCGTTGGTGGCCACGGCCGAAAGGTTGCGGGCGTGGGCGTCGAGGCGGGTGAGGGCGCCGTGGGTACTTTCCCACTGGTACTGGCGCTCGCTTTCAGCGCTGCAGGCCTTGAGGGTCTCCAGGCCGCCGAGGGTTTCGATCAGCAAGGCCTGGCGCACGGCGCCAAGGGCCAGGCTTTTTTGCACGGTGTCGCGCAGGCGTATCTGGATGAACAGGGCGAAGACAATGGTCAGCGGAAAGGCGATCAGCGGGATCACCACCAGCCAGCCGCCGAGCAGGCCGATCACTGCCAGCATCAACACCACGAAGGGCAGGTCGATGACGCTGGTCAGGGTCACCGCGGTGAGGAATTCACGCAGGCCCTGGAAGTCATGAATGCTCTGGGCAAAGCCGCCGACCGTGGCCGGGCGGGCTTTCATCGACATGCCGGTGATGCGTTCGAACAGGGTGGCAGAGAGAATCAGGTCGGTCTTTTTTCCGGCCTGGTCGAGCAGGTGGGCGCGGACTACGCGCAGGGTCAATTCGAACAGGGTGCCGATCAACAGGCCGGCACTCAGCACCCAGAGCGTCGAGGTGGCCTGGTTGGGCACCACCCGGTCGTAGGTCTGCATGACGAACAACGGCACCATCAGCCCCAGCAGGTTGATCAGCAGGCTGGCGAGGATGGCGTCGCTGTACAGCCAGCGCGAGAGTTTGAGGGTGTCGCGGAACCAGGCGTTGACCCGCGGCATCAGCGGGGCCCGCAGGTCTTCCAGTTCGTGGCGGGGGCGGGCGAACAGGGCTTCACCGGCGTAGGCTTCAAGCAGTTCTTCGCGGCTGACCCACTGCTCGCCGCCTTCGGCTTCGCAGGGCAGGATCAACGCCCGGCCATCTTCGCCCCAACGGCGCAGCACTGCGCAGCGACCGTCCTTGAGCAGCACCAGCACTGGCAGGTTGAGCGCCGAGATTGACCCCAATTCACGCCGTAGAACCCGCGCCTGCAGCCCGGCCCGTGCTGCTGCCCGGGGCAGCAGCTCAAGGCTCAGGCGTTGCTCGGGCAGGGGCAGGCCGGCACTCAGACCGGCGCGACTGACAGTGCAACCATGCAGCTTGCAGAGGATCAGCAAGCCATCGAGTAACGGGTCATCGAAACTCTGGCGCGGATCTAATGCCGAGCTCGCAGGTTGCATGCTGGTCAAGGTCGCCTACTCCTGCAGCGGGTGGAGGGGATTAGCGCATATCGGGCAAGCGCGCCTCGCTCTTCACTTCGCTCTTGGCGATCGCTTCGGGGGGCAACGAGATGCGCTGCTTGCTCAACAATTCACCCATGTTGGCCAGGACCCGGTACATGGAGAACTCTTCGGTGTAGCGCACTTCGGTGTAGCGGCGGTTGGCGTTGTACAGCTCGTTTTCACTGTCGAGCAGGTCGAGCAGGGTGCGCTGGCCGAGGCCGAACTGGTCTTGGTAGGCCGCGCGCACGCGGGTGGAGGTCTCGGCGTATTCGCGGGCCGCCGGCAGTTGCACGCGGGCGTTGTTCATGGCGTTCCACGACAGCGACAGGTCCTCGGTAAGCTGGCGCAGAGCGTTGTTGCGGATGTCCATGGCCTGGTTGATCTTGTGCGCATCGGACTGCAGGCGGGCCTTGTCGCTGCCACCACGGAACAGGTTGTAGTTGAGCTCGACACCGGCCTGCCAGTCGTTGTTGTCATGGCCGACCTGGCCTGCGGTGTTGTTGTTGGCACCGGTGGCCAGCACCGCGTCCAGACGCGGATAGAACGGCGACTTGGCCACTTCGTATTGCTGCTCGGCCGCATTGACATCGGCCTGGGCGGATTTCAGGTAGGGGTTGTTGTCGAGCATGTTCTGGCGCGCAGCCCCCAGGTCGCCAGGCACTTCGCCCTTGATGGTCACCGGGGTTTCCAGCTCATCGGCCGGGCGACCGACGACGCTATAGAACCTGGCCTCGGCATCGGCCAGGTCGACCTCGGCGGTGTACAGGTTGTTTTCCGCCAAGGCGCGACGGGCAGTGGACTGGTCGCGGTCGGCGATGCTGCCGACGCCACGCTCGCTACGCAGGCCGATCTGGTCGTTGACCCGCAGGTGCGCTTGCAGGTTGTTCTTGGCCAGGGTCACCAGCTCACGGCGTTTGAGCACCTCGAGGTAAACCTCGATGGCGCTCAGGGCGACGGACTGGGCGGTGGCCTGGGTGTAGTAGGCGCGCGAGTTCACCACCGCTTCCGTACGGCCGACTTCGTTGGCGGTGTTGAAGCCGTCGAAGAGCATCTGCCGCAGGCGCAGGTCGGACTGGGTGTAGGTCAATGTCTCTTTATTATGGTCGCGCGTGCCGTCGACATTGGTGCCACGGGTGTTGGTGTTGTCGGAGCGCTGGCGCCCATAGCCGGCCACCAGGTCGACTCTGGGGTAGTAACCGCCTCTGGCGAACTTCACATCTTCATCGGCCGACAGCCGGCTGTTCTTGCTGGCTCCAATTTCCGGATGTTGATCCACGGCGTTTTGCACAGCCTCATTAAGTGACATCGCCTGGGCATTGGTACATGCCATGGCCAACAGAATTGCGCTGGTGATGGGGGTCAAAACGCGCATGGGTTACTTCTCCCTGATTTCTAATAATGGTCCTGCGGTTCGTCAAAAAAGTGACGAAAACCTGAGGTCAAACCGTATCAGGCTTGTAACAACAGAGCTAAGAACATTTACGCGCGCAGCTAAGAAGATTTTTTCATAAGAGTTATGCGAAAAAAAACTTATGCGGTCTAAGAAATCCGCGACATTGTTCATATCAGGCAGCCCGTGGAATAGCGCTAGAGGGCATTTTTCGGGCGTCAGAGAAAGTTCCCGTGTTTTTGCAGCAGAGGGCATGGATGTAGCGGAGGGGATGGAGGCGGGGCGAAATTTGGCGACAATTTTTTGGCATATGTCACAAGGCCACTTCGTTCAACCACTTTCACCGCAGCACTGACAGGCGAAGTTGTTGATTTCATTGAAATCACGGCGTACTGGCAGGCTGTTTTCAGCGCTGGCCCGGGGTAATCCCGTCGGGTTGGGCACGCGATAGTTCAGCGCACGCTTGTTGCAATCAACCGATTTGCAGTGGAGGAGTGCGCTCATGGCTAAGTTAATCGGTATCGTCAGCAAGGTAGTGGGCGAAGTCTTCGCTGTGGGCAGCGATGGCAGCCGCCGGCCTCTGGTCGAAGGCGATAAGGTGTATGCCGGCGAGCAGCTGGACACAGGCCTTGCGGGCGCTGTCGCCGTCCACCTGCAAAACGGTGCCGAACTTACCCTCGGCCGCGGTAGCAGCCTGACCCTGACCCCTGAGCTGCTGGCGAACCAAGCGCCTCATGTCGAGACGTCGGAGTCGACGACCCCCAGCCAGGCACAACTGACTGATGTCGAGAAACTCCAGCAAGCCATCGCCGCCGGCGCCGACCCGACCCAGGAAGCCGACCCGACTGCGGCGGGGCCGGGCACTGGCGGTGCGCCGGGTGCACTGGGCGGCGGGCATACCTTCGTCATTCTCGATGAGGTGGCCGGGCGGGTAGATCCGCAGATTGGCTTTCCCACTGCAGGCTTCAACGGTTTTCCCGAGTTGCCGGAGCTGGACGTCGGCCTGATCAACAACAATGACGATGCACCGCCGCTGCCTGCGGTCGACAACCCGGTCAACCTCCAGGGGCTTGATATCGAGGGTGGCGAGTTGTCGTTGAACGAGGCCAATCTGGCCCAGGGTTCGGCCAGTGATCCGGCGGCCCTGACCCGGGGTGGCAGTTTCACGGTGCAGGCACCTGATGGGGTGTTCAACCTCAATGTCGGTGGCATCAACATTGTTACTGCTGGAGCGGTGACTGGCGTTGGCCAGTCGATCACCACCGGCCTGGGTAATGTGCTGACCATCACCGGCTACGATGCTGGCAGCGGCGTGGTCAGCTACAGCTACTCCTTGAGCGGAGCCGAAAACCACCCAGGCGGCGCTGGCGCCAATGGGCTTGGCGAAAGCATCGCGGTACTGGTCAGTGACACCGATGGCGACGTAGCCAGTGGTTCGCTGGATATCTCCGTGATTGACGATGTGCCGCAGGCGATGGCCGATACCAATGCCGTCACCGCCACGGAAAACCAGCTGACCCTTACCGGCAACGTGCTGACCAACGATGTGCAGGGCGCAGACCGGGTACCGAGCGGGCCGATCACTGCCGGCACCTTCGTTGGCACCTACGGCACGCTGGTGCTGGCGGCCGATGGTTCCTACACCTATACGCTCAACACTGCCGATCCGGACTTCATCAACCTGCATGGCGGTGGGAATGGCATCGAGACCTTTACCTACACCCTGACTGATGCCGATGGCGATGATTCCAGCGCCAACCTGGTGTTGAACGTCAGCAACCTCAATGATCCGGTGGAGCTCAACGGGCTGAGCATCAACGGCGGCGAGCTGGTGCTGTTCGAGAAAAACCTGGCGGACGGCAGCAGCCCCGACGCGGCGGCGCTGACCCAGAGCGGCACTTTTACCGTGACCGCGGCTGATGGTCTGCAGGCGCTGACGGTTGGCGGCATCAATGTGATCAGTGCAGGGGTGGTCAATGGTTTCCCGCAATCGGTCACGACCGCACTGGGCAATACCCTGACCATCAGCGGCTACAACCCGGCTACGGGTGAGGTGACTTACAGCTACACCTTGAACGCCAGCGAGGCGCATGCCACTGCCAATGGCAGCAACACCCTTGGCGAGAGTTTCAACGTTGTTGCCACCGACAGCGATGGCAGCAGTGCGAGCATGAGCATCGATGTTTCCATCCTCGACGATGTACCGACGGCGGCCGGCGATACCAATGCGGTGACTGCCACGGAAAATCAGCTGACCCTGACCGGCAACGTGCTGACCAATGATGTGCAGGGCGCAGACCGTGTGGCGACCGGGCCAATCACCGCCGGCACCTTCGTCGGCACCTACGGCACCCTGGTGCTGGCCGCCGATGGTTCCTACACCTATACGCTCAACACCAATGATCCGGACTTCTTCAACCTGCAGGGTGGCGGTAACGGCGTCGAGACCTTTGCCTACACGCTGACCGATGCCGACGGCGATGCGTCCACCGCCAACCTGGTGCTGAACGTCAGCAACCTCAATGATCCGGTGACCCTCGATGGCCTGAATGTCGAGGGCGGCGAACTCACCGTTTACGAGAAGAACCTCGGCGACGGCAGCAGCCCGGATGCGCCGGCCCTGACCCAGACCGGCAGCTTCACCGTGACCGCACTCGACGGCGTGCAAACGCTCACCGTCGGCGGCATCACCGTGGTCAGTGGCGGCGTGGCCAGCGGCTTCCCGCAGTCGGCGACCACGGCCCTGGGCAACACGCTGACCATTACCGGTTACAACCCGGCAACCGGCGTGGTCAGCTACAGCTACACCCTGGTGGACAACGAAACCCATGCCGCAGCCAATGGCATCAACAGTCTCGGTGAGAGCTTCACGGTCAGCGTGACCGACACCGATGGCAGTACCGCCAGTGGCGCCATCGACGTCAATATCGTCGACGACATCCCGACCGCAGCGGGCGATACCAACGCGGTCACTGCCACAGAGAACCAACTGACCCTGACCGGCAACGTGCTGATCAATGATGTGCAGGGCGCAGACCGTGTGGCGACCGGGCCAGTCACCGCCGGCACCTTCGTCGGCACCTACGGCACCCTGGTGCTGGCCGCCGATGGTTCCTACACCTATACGCTCAACACCAATGATCCGGACTTCTTCAACCTGCAGGGTGGCGGTAACGGCGTCGAGACCTTTGCCTACACGCTGACCGATGCCGACGGCGATGCGTCCACCGCCAACCTGGTGCTGAACGTCAGCAACCTCAATGATCCGGTGACCCTCGATGGCCTGAATGTCGAGGGCGGCGAACTCACCGTTTACGAGAAGAACCTCGGCGACGGCAGCAGCCCGGATGCGCCGGCCCTGACCCAGACCGGCAGCTTCACCGTGACCGCACTCGACGGCGTGCAAACGCTCACCGTCGGCGGCATCACCGTGGTCAGTGGCGGCGTGGCCAGCGGCTTCCCGCAGTCGGCGACCACGGCCCTGGGCAACACGCTGACCATTACCGGTTACAACCCGGCAACCGGCGTGGTCAGCTACAGCTACACCCTGGTGGACAACGAAACCCATGCCGCAGCCAATGGCATCAACAGTCTCGGTGAGAGCTTCACGGTCAGCGTGACCGACACCGATGGCAGTACCGCCAGTGGCGCCATCGACGTCAATATCGTCGACGACATCCCGACCGCAGCGGGCGATACCAACGCGGTCACTGCCACAGAGAACCAACTGACCCTGACCGGCAACGTGCTGATCAATGATGTGCAGGGCGCAGACCGTGTGGCGACCGGGCCGATCACCGCCGGCACCTTCGTCGGCACCTACGGCACCCTGGTGCTGGCCGCCGACGGTTCCTACACCTATACGCTCAACACCAACGATCCGGACTTCTTCAACCTGCAGGGTGGCGGTAACGGCGTCGAGACCTTTGCCTACACGCTGACCGATGCCGACGGCGATGTGTCCACCGCCAACCTGGTGCTGAACGTCAGCAACCTCAATGATCCGGTGACCCTCGATGGCCTGAATGTCGAGGGCGGCGAACTCACCGTTTACGAGAAGAACCTCGGCGACGGCAGCAGCCCGGATGCGCCGGCCCTGACCCAGACCGGCAGCTTCACCGTGACCGCACTCGACGGCGTGCAAACGCTCACCGTCGGCGGCATCACCGTGGTCAGTGGCGGCGTGGCCAGCGGCTTCCCGCAGTCGGCGACCACGGCCCTGGGCAACACGCTGACCATTACCGGTTACAACCCGGCAACCGGCGTGGTCAGCTACAGCTACACCCTGGTGGACAACGAAACCCATGCCGCAGCCAATGGCATCAACAGTCTCGGTGAGAGCTTCACGGTCAGCGTGACCGACACCGATGGCAGTACCGCCAGTGGCGCCATCGACGTCAATATCGTCGACGACATCCCGACCGCAGCGGGCGATACCAACGCGGTCACTGCCACAGAGAACCAACTGACCCTGACCGGCAACGTGTTGACCAATGACGTGCAGGGCGCAGACCGTGTGGCGACCGGGCCGATCACCGCCGGCACCTTCGTCGGCACCTACGGCACCCTGGTGCTGGCCGCCGACGGTTCCTACACCTATACGCTCAACACCAACGATCCGGACTTCTTCAACCTGCAGGGTGGCGGTAACGGCGTCGAGACCTTTGCCTACACGCTGACCGATGCCGACGGCGATGTGTCCACCGCCAACCTGGTGCTGAACGTCAGCAACCTCAACGATCCGGTGACCCTTGATGGCCTGAACGTCAACGGTGGCGAGCTGACGGTCTACGAGAAGAACCTCGGCGACGGCAGCAGCCCGAACACGTCGGCCCTGACCCAGTCCGGCAGCTTCACCGTGACCGCGCCCGACGGCCTGCAGACCCTGACTGTCCAGGGCATCAGTGTGATTACCGGGGGCGTTGCCAATACCTTCCCGCAATCGGCAACCACGGCCCTGGGCAACACGCTGACCATTACCGGCTACAATCCGGCCACCGGAGTCGTCAGCTACAGCTACACCTTGCTCGACAATGAAGCGCACCCGAGCGCCAATGGCACCAACAGCCTGAGTGAAAGCTTCACGGTGACCGCCACTGACACCGATGGCAACACCGCCAGCGGCTCTATCGACGTCAATATCGTCGACGACATCCCGGCCGCAGCGGGCGATACCAACGCCGTCACTGCCACCGAGAACCAGCTGACCCTCACCGGCAATGTATTGACCAACGACGTGCAGGGTGCAGACCGCATTCCAGCCGAGCCGATTACTGCTGGTACCTTCGCTGGCACCTACGGCACGCTGGTGCTGGCCGCCGATGGCTCCTACACCTACACACTCAACGCCAACGATCCGGACTTCAAGAACCTGCACGGTGGCGGCAACGGCATCGAGACTTTCACCTACACCCTGAAGGACGCCGACGGCGACACCAGCACCGCCAACCTGGTGCTGAACGTCAGCAACCTCAACGATCCGGTGACCCTTAACGGCCTTAACGTCAACGGTGGCGAGCTGACGGTCTACGAGAAGAACCTCGGCGATGGCAGCAGCCCGAGCAATCCGGCCCTGACCCAGACCGGCACCTTCACCGTGACCGCGCCCGACGGCCTGCAGACCCTGACTGTCCAGGGCATCAGTGTGATTACCGGGGGCGTTGCCAATACCTTCCCGCAATCGGCAACCACGGCCCTGGGCAACACGCTGACCATTACCGGTTACAACCCGGCGACGGGTGTGGTGACTTACACCTACACCTTGCTCGACAACGAGAATCACCCTACGGCCAACGATACAAACAGCCTGAGCGAGAGCTTTACCGTCACGGCCACCGATACCGATGGCAGCACGGCAAGCGGTTCGATCGATGTGAACATCGTCGACGATGTACCGAAGGCGGTTAACGACACCAACGCGGTCACTGCCAGCGAAACGCAACTGACCCTGACCGGTAATGTGCTGACCAATGACGTTCAAGGTGCCGACCGCGTAAGCGGGCCGATTACCGGTGGAACCTTCGTCGGTACCTACGGCACGCTGGTGCTGGCTGCCGATGGGTCCTACACCTACACCCTGAACGCCAACGATCCGGATTTCATCAACCTGCCCGGTGGCGGCACTGGGGTCGAAAACTTTACCTACACCTTGCGCGATGCCGATGGTGACACCAGCACCGCGACACTGAAGCTCAATGTCAGCAACCTTGATAACCCGGTGACCATTGACGGCCTCAACATCAACGGTGGTGAGCTGACCGTTTACGAGAAGCACCTCAGCGACGGCAGCAGCCCGAATTCACCGGCCCTGACCCAGACCGGCAGTTTCACCGTAACCGCCCCTGACGGCCTGCAAAGCCTGACCGTCGGCGGTGTCAGCGTCGTCAGTGGCGGTGTGGTCAATGGCTTCCCGCAAAGCGGCACCACGCCATTGGGCAATGCCATCACCATCACCGGCTACAACCCGGCGACCGGTGTGGTGACGTACAGCTACACTTTGCTCGACAACGAAAACCATCCCAACGCCAATGGCACCAACAGCCTGAATGAGGCGATCACGGTTGTTGCCACTGACAGGGATGGCAGTTCAGCCAATGCCACCCTTGATGTGAACATCATTGACGACGTGCCAAGCGTGGTCGGGGCCGAACGTTCGGTGACGCCGGGGCAGGTGGATTCCAACCTGCTGCTGATCATCGACGTGTCCGGCAGTATGAACGAAGCTTCCGGCGTACCGGGGCTGACCCGCCTGCAACTGGCCAAGCAGGCGATCAACGCATTGCTCGACAAGTACGACGAGATGGGCGATGTGAAGGTGCAACTGGTGACCTTCTCCAGCGGTGCCGACCAGCAATCGGCAGTCTGGGTGACCGTCGACCAGGCCAAGACTATCGTCAACGGCCTGAGCGCGAACGGCTCGACCTATTACGACTCGGCGATCGATACGGCGCAATCGGCCTACACCACCGGTGGCAAGATAGCCGGGGCGCAGAACATCGTGTACTTCTTCTCCGACGGTGCTCCGACCTCGGGGCATTCCATTACCGCGCCTCGGGAAGCCGCCTGGGAGACTTTCCTCGACAACAATGGCGTCAAATCCTATGCCATTGGCCTGGGCGGCGGCGTCAATGCCGAAAACCTCAATCCATTGTCCTACGATGGCAGTACCCACACCGACACCAATGCTACCGTGGTCACCGACCTCAGCCAGCTCAACTCGGTGTTGTCCGGCACCGTGCAGGGCGCGCCGATCACCGGCAGCCTGTTGAGTGGCGGAATCCTCGGCGCCGACGGCGGCTTCATCAAGTCGCTGCTGGTCGACGGCACCACCTACACTTACGATCCCAAGGCCAATAATGGCCAAGGCAGCTATACCGCCAGTGGAACCGACCGTGGCAGCTTCGATACGGTGACCAACACCTTCAACATCAAGACCGTGCTCGGTGGCACCTTGCTGGTCGACATGGATACCGGTGAATTTACCTACACACCGCCGAAGGACACTGGCAGCACCAGGACGGAAAACATCGGTTTCACTGCCAGCGACAACGACGGCGACCTGAGCAGCGCCAACCTGGTGGTGAAGGTCTACACCAACACCGCGCCGGTAGCGGGCGCCGATCACATCATCAGCAACATCCTCTCCAGCAGCATCGTGGTACCGGCCGCGGCACTGCTGGCCAATGACAGCGATGCCAACAATGACCGACTCAGTGTGGCTTCGACGACCACCTTCGAAACCGGCTGGGCAGCCAAAGGCGCCGGCTTCACGGTGGGCAGCGCAACACCGCCGCAGGTCAACTTCAGCAGTACCGGCAACTCGGCTGCCAACCAGCTCCGGGACCTGCCGCGCAGCGCTTTCAGAGGCCCGGCCAACGCCATGACTGCCGCGCTGATCGTCAACGGCTACTTGGGCAACGTGACCGCGAACAATGCCAACGACGAGGACGTGCTGACGGTCACCTTGAAAAAAGGTGAGACCCTCAAGCTGGATCACGACCGGCCGACGGGCAACATCCTGATGGAGTGGAAGGATGAGAACGGCAGCTATCAGACCATCGCTGACGGAAACACCTTTACCGCCAGTCATGATGGTGTCTACAGCATTCACCTGGTCAACCTGACCAACACGTCGGGCAGCAACGTCAACAACGCTGAAAACTATGCGTTGACCATGACTGTCGACTATTCCAACGCGCAAAACGAGACCTACAACGGCACCTATACTCTCAGCGACGGGCATGGCGGCAGCAGCACTGGCAATGTCGACATCACGTATCAGGAGGGCAACACCCTCACCGGTACCGGCGGCGACGATACCCTGCTGGCAGGCGCCGGTAATGACACCCTCAATGCCGGTACCGGTAATGACGTCCTGATCGGTGGGGATGGCAACGACTTCCTTTACGGTGGTGACGGCAATGACCAGCTGATCGGTGGTGCCGGCGACGACCTGCTCGACGGTGGCGCAGGTATCGACACCGCCAGTTATAGCGGTGCCGTCAGCGCCGTGACGGTCAACCTCAATACTGCCGGTGGACAGAATACCGGTGGCGCGGGCACCGACACCCTGGTGGCGATCGAGAACCTGATCGGTACTGACTACAACGACACCCTGACCGGCAACGGCAATGCCAACCTGCTTCACGGCGGCCTGGGCAACGACACCCTGATCGGTGGCGGCGGCGACGATGTACTGATCGGCGGGCCGGGCAACAACACGCTGACCGGCGGCACCGGCAGCGATACCTTTTTGTATCAGCAGGGCAACACCGGCCATGACGTGGTCACTGACTTTACGCCTGGCACCGATCATCTGGACCTGTCGCAACTGCTGCAGGGTGAGAATACGACGACAGCGTCGCTGGATGACTACCTGCACTTCAAGGTCACCGGCAGTGGCGCCAGCGTGGTGTCGACCATCGAGGTCAGTTCGGTAGCGGGGGCGGCTCCGACCCAGACCATCGACCTGGCAGGGGTAAACCTGGCCCAGCACTACGGCGTGACGGCAGGGGCGGGCGGGGTGGTTGCGGCGGGGCAGGACACGGCGACGATCATCAACGGCATGCTCAATGATCATTCGTTGAAGGTGGATACCGTCTGACGGTGTAGGCCTGTGGGAGCTGGCTTGCCAGCGATCGAGCGCGCAGCGGTCGCAATTCAGCCAGTACCTGATGTGCTGACTGCAATGGCCTCATCGCTGGCAAGCCAGCTCCCACAGAGATCTGTGGGGGCTGTCTCAGGACGGGCGCCGCAGGGTCTTCTGCCGCAAGATGTAAATGCTCACCAGCACCGCGCTGGTGAGCATGAAGCCCCGCGCCCAGATCAGCGGCACCAGGTAGCAGGACAGGCCAATGCTCAGCCACATCAGGGCGATGGCGTAGAGCTTGCCTTTGAGGGGAATGCCTTCGCCGCTGAGGTAGTCACGAATCCACGGCCCGAGCCGCGGGTGGTTGACCAGCCAGTGGTGAAAGCGCGGCGAGCTGCGCGCAAAGCACGCAGCGGCCAGGAGCAGGAACGGGGTGGTGGGCAGTACCGGCAGGAAGATCCCGATCACCCCCAGCGCGACGCTGAGCCAGCCGGTGGCCAGCAGCAGGTAGCGCATTGACGCCGACTCAGTGGTGGCGAGGTTTGAGCAGGGCTGGCTTCTCGTCCGGAGCGTGCAGCAGCAGGTACAGCGCGGTGAGCGCTTCCGGGATCTGCACAATCATGTCGTCCATCAGGTTGGCATCGCTGGCGATGTCGGCGAACTCAGGCTGCTCATCAAACAGGCCGGAACCGACCATGATCGGCAGGAGCATCTCGCTGACTTCTTCTTCAGCCGATTCGAACCAGGCCTCTTCGCGCAGGAACACGCCCTCCATGAAGCCGATGCACCAGCCGCGCAGGTCGGAGTCGTCCGGCTCGTCACCCAGGTCGAGGTCGCATGGCAGCTCGAACTCTTCGTCGCTGGCCAGCTGGCGGGCGATGTGGGCCTTGAGGGCGAGCAGGGTGCCTTCGATGGCTTCGCGCTCGGCGTCGTCCTTGTAATGCGGCTCTTCGGCGAACAGGGCGTCGATCCATTCGCGGTCCGGAACCGACTCGGCACAGATCGACAGCGCGGTCATGTAGCCGTGGGCGGCAACGTAGTCCAGCGCCTCTTCGTGCAGCTCGTCGGCGTCGAGGAAGGCTTGCAGGCGGGTCAATTGCTCGGCGAAGGACATTACGGGGCTACCTTGGGAATAAACGATACTGAATTCTAGCACCTTGCAGCGCAAACGAGGCAAAGGAAGACGTCTATCGCAGAGCATCCTGCGCGGGCGCAGGCTCCGGTATAATGCCCGATTTTTATCCCGCGACCCTCGCAATAACGGGGGCGGGTAAAAACCGCTTACGCATTTTTGAGTGTGGCAGGCGGGTTTTTCGTCCAGCCTGTGCCCAGGATGGTTCTGCGATTTTTGGAGTTTTTATGCTCGAACAGGCTCAGCGCGTCCTCAAGGACATCTTCGGTTACGACAGCTTTCGGGGACGCCAGGGTGCGATCATCGAGTGTGTGGCCAAGGGTGGCGATGCGCTGGTACTGATGCCCACCGGCGGCGGCAAGTCCCTCTGCTTCCAGGTCCCGGCCCTGCTGCGCCCGGGCCTGGCGGTGGTGGTGTCGCCTTTGATCGCGCTGATGGATGACCAGGTGGCGACCCTCGACGAGCTGGGCGTCGCCGCCGCCTCGCTGAACTCCACCCTCAGCGCCGAGCAGCAGCGCGAACTGGCCGGGCGTATCCGCCGGGGCGAAGTGAAGATGCTCTACCTGGCCCCCGAACGCCTGGTGCAGCCGCGCATGCTCGACTTTTTGCGTACCCTCGACATCGCCCTGTTCGCCATCGATGAAGCCCACTGTGTGTCGCAGTGGGGCCATGACTTCCGCCCCGAGTACCTGCAACTGGGGCAACTGGCCGAACTGTTCCCCAATGTGCCGCGCATCGCCCTGACCGCCACCGCGGACATGCGCACCCGTGAAGAGATCGTCACCCGCCTGCACCTGCAGAACGCCGAGCGCTTCCTGTCGAGTTTCGACCGGCCGAACATTTTCTACCGCATCGTGCCCAAGGAGCAGCCGCGCAAGCAGTTGCTGGCGTTCCTCGGCGAGCGGCGCGGCAACGCCGGTATCGTCTACTGCCTGTCGCGCAAGAAGGTCGACGACGTAGCGGCCTACCTCTGCGAGCAGGGCTTCCCGGCCTTGCCTTATCACGCCGGCCTGCCTGCCGAGACCCGGGCGTCCAACCAGCGGCGCTTCCTCAACGAGGAAGGCCTGATCATGGTTGCCACCATCGCCTTCGGCATGGGCATCGACAAACCCAACGTGCGCTTCGTCGCCCACCTGGACCTGCCCAAGTCGCTCGAGGCCTACTACCAGGAAACCGGCCGTGCCGGTCGTGACGGCCTGCCCGCCGACGCCTGGATGGCCTACGGCCTGCAGGACATGGTGATGCTCAAGCAGATGCTGCAGAACTCCGAGGGTGACGAGCGTCACAAGCGCATCGAGCAACACAAGCTCGACGCCATGCTTGCCCTGTGTGAAGAAACCCGCTGCCGTCGCCAGATCCTGCTCAACTACTTCGATGAAGAGCTGCCGCAGCCGTGTGGCCACTGCGACAACTGCATCGATGGCGTGCAGACCTGGGATGCCACCGAGCCTGCGCGCCAGGCGCTGTCGGCGGTGTACCGTACCGGTCAACGCTATGGCGTCGGTCACCTGGTGGACGTATTGCTCGGTCGCGATAACGAAAAAATCCGTAACTTCGGCCACGAGAAGCTGGCCGTGTATGGCGTTGGCAAGGACCGTTCCGAGCACGACTGGCGCTCGCTGTTCCGCCAGCTGGTGGCACGCGGTCTGGCCGACATCGACCTCGAAGGCTACGGTGGCCTGCGCCTGTCCGACACCTGCCGGCCGTTGCTGCGCGGTGAAATCAGCCTCGAGCTGCGCAAGGACCTCAAGCCACAAACCAGCAGCAAGGGTGGCAGCAGCAGTGGCGGCAGCCCGGCCAGCCAGCTGGTGCGTGGCGACGAGCGCGAGCAGTGGGAAGCCCTGCGCGCGCTGCGCCGCAAGCTGGCCGAAGAGCACGGCGTACCGCCTTATGTGATCTTCCCCGACTCGACCTTGCTGGAGATGCTGCGCAGCCAGCCCACCAGCCTCAGCGAGATGGGCCGGGTCAGCGGCGTGGGTGCGCGCAAGCTGGAGCGTTACGGCGACGCTTTCCTCGAAGTGCTGGGCGGCGGTGTCGAGGCGCCGAAAATCGTCACCGACCTGCGTCACGAACTGGTCAGCCTGGCCCGGGCCGGCATGACCCCGATGCAGATCGCCGGGCAGTTGAACTGCAGCGAAAAGAACGTCTACAGCCTGCTCGCCGAAGCCATTGGCCGCCAGGAGCTGTTGCTGGACCAGGCCCTGGACCTGCCGGAAGACCTGTTGGGCGAGATGCAGGATGCCTTCCTCGATGGCGAAGGCGAGCTGCCGCCGGTGTCGGCCATTGCCGAACAGTTTGGCGGGCGAGTACCTGAAGGGGTGCTGTATTGCGTGCGCGCGGCACTGGCCGCCGAATTCGAGATGTAAACCCGGCTTTGTCATCATTTATAACGATTATCGAGCCACCGGCAGCTGTATGAGCCTTGCCTGTGGCTCAAGGTCATGGTTAGCTGACTAATAATTAGTTCTGATAATGAGTTTCTCTATGCCGTTGACCGACCAACACAAATTCGGGATGCAGCTGGCACACATGTCCCGCGGCTGGCGTGCCGAACTGGATCGCCGCCTGGCCGGTCTGAACCTGTCTCAGGCCCGCTGGCTGGTGCTGCTGCACCTGGCCCGTTTCGACGAGGCGCCGACCCAGCGCGAACTGGCCCAGAGCGTCGGCGTCGAAGGCCCGACCCTGGCCCGTCTGCTCGACAGCCTGGAAACCCAGGGCCTGGTTCGCCGACAGGCGGTGCTTGAAGACCGCCGGGCGAAAAAAATTCTTCTCTGCCCGCCGGCCAAGCCGCTGATCGACCAGATCGAAACCATTGCCAATGCCTTGCGCGCCGAGCTGTTTGTCGGTGTCGATGAAGAGGAGTTGCGCGTGTGCATGCGTGTCCACGCGCGGATCCTCGCCAACCTGGAAAAGTCCTGATCACCCTCAGAAGGTGTGACCGAGATTGAGGTACAACGCCTTCTGATTCTCGCTGTTGGCCCCGTAGCTGAAGTTCAGCGGCCCCAGGGGCGTCTCGAAACCGACGAAGATGCTGGCTGCATTGATGTAGCCACTGTCGAACTCGTTGTCGTTGTTCCAGGCCCGGCCGCGCTCCAGCGAGCCACCGAGGTACAGCGGGAAGTCCAATGGCAAGTAGGCGCGCGGGGTCAGGCGACGGTAGTAGACCATGCGCATCAGGCTGACGTTCTGCCCGGACACCGAGTCCTGGCGAAAGCCCGACAGCTGCCGGGCGCCGCCGAGCACGAAGCTTGAGGTCACCACCTCGGCGTCATCCAGCGTACGTCCGTACTGGCCGCCCAGCACCCAGGTGTTGGGGCCGCTGCTCATGGCCTTGTCCAGCTTGAATGCCCATTGCCGGTAGCGCTGGTCGGATCCCAGACCCTCGTCGTACTGGCGCAGCACCAGGTTGATGTCCTCGCCACTGTGGGGGAAGTAGACGTTGTCAAGGGTGTCGAACGAGTACTTGAGCTCGTAGAAGCCTTCGCTGAAGCTAAATCTTGGCAGGTCCTGATCGCCGATCCGGACATCGGCCTTGCCCCAGGCCTGGCCGACGCCGAAGCGCACCTCGCCGCTGTTGCCGATCTGTCGTCCGAGGTTAAGACCGAAACCATACCGCTCCAGGCGGTATTCGGCGACCGGGTCATCGTCCAGGGTTGCCTCGATATTCTGCGAGCCCAGGTTCAGGTAGGGGGCAATGAAGTAGCGCGAGCCGGCATCCAGCGGCTGGTAGAACTCGCTGTAAAGCTCCTGCTGGTCGCCGATCTGCGCCCGGGTCAGCCATTCGGCCCCGAGCGTGTTGATGCCATTGACCCGGTAGCTGGCGCCGATGTTGAAGGCGCTGTCGCCGCGCATGTCGTCCGACAGGTTCAGGCCCAGACGCAGGTAGTCGGTACCGCCTCGACGGCCGCGCGCGTTGATCACCAGGGTGTTGTCAGCACCTTTGTGTACCACCCGGTATTGCACGCGATCGAAGTAGTCCAGGCCATAAAGGGTACCCATGTCGGTCTGCAGGCGGTCCAGCTCCAGTGGTTCGCCGATGGGTTGGCGAATGTAGTAGCGGATCACGTCGTCACTGACCTTCGAGTCGTTCTCGATACGGATCGCGGTGATCACCGGGGTGCGCTGGCTGGGCGAGCGCGCGGCCAGCAGTTCGCCGTCGCTGGCTTGCGGGCGCTTGAGCACTGCCAGGCGCGCGTCCAGGGCGCGCGCGGCTCGGTAACCGGCGTCGATCATGTCCTGGGCCCGGCCGAAATCGGTGACGCCGAAGCTCGACAGGGGGGGCTGGATGAGGATGTCGTCGCGGTGCAGGGCCGCCAGTTGCTCCTCGGAGTTACGCCGGGTCATGAGAGTGATTGACTGGTTGAGCACATCGACCACGGTCGCCAGTTGCTTGCGGCTGCGTAGCGGGGTACCGATATCGACGACGATCGCCACGTCCACGCCCATCTCGCGCGCGACATCCAGGGGGATGTTGTCGACCATGCCGCCATCGACCAGCAGCCGGCCATCCAGCTCGACCGGAGCGAACACCGCCGGGATCGACATACTGGCGCGAATCACCTGGGGCAGGTGGCCACGGCGAAATACCACTTTTTCGCCGCTGGCGATGTCGGTGGCGACGGCGCGGAAGGGGATCGGCAGCTTGTCGAAGTCGCGGGTGTCGCTGGTGTGGGCGAGCATGCTTTCCAGCAGCAGCGCCAGGTTCTGGCCCTGGATCACCCCCAGCGGCAGGCCCAGGCTGCCGTCGTCGCGAAAGCTGAGTTTCTGTTTGACGAGGAAGTCGCGGTCGTCCTGTTTACGCCGGAACGGCACGTCCTTGCGCGGCGGCGCGTCGGACAGCGCCTGCTGCCAGTCGATGTTCAGGGCGAGTTTCTCCAGCTCGTCGATCTTGTAGCCGGAGGCGTACAGGCCGCCGACCACCGCGCCCATGCTGGTGCCGGCAATCGCATCGACCTTGATGCCCTGTTCCTCCAGGGCCTTGAGTACGCCGATATGGGCCAGGCCGCGGGCAGCACCGCCGGAGAGCACCAGGCCGACTTTCGGTCGGGGCGCTTCGGCTGCCAGCAGCGGGAAGGAAACGAACATCAGCAGCAGGGATAACAGCAGGCGGTGCATCATGGCTCTCGGAGCGAAGGCTAAAGACCGCTAGTATAAGCGTGCCCACCTGTCAGGAGACCTTCAGTGTATGTCCGCGCCTAAACCGGAAATTGTCATTACCTACTGCACCCAGTGCCAGTGGCTGCTGCGTGCCGCCTGGCTGGCCCAGGAACTGCTGAGCACCTTCAGCGACGACCTGGCCCGGGTGGCCCTTGAGCCCGCCACCGGCGGCACCTTCCGCATTACCTGTGATGGCGTGCAGATCTGGGAGCGCAAGGCCGATGGCGGCTTCCCGGAAGCCAAGGTGCTCAAGCAGCGCGTGCGCGACCAGATCGACCCGCAGCGCGACCTCGGCCACAACGACCGGCCCTGACCCTCAGCCTTCTACGGCCGCGGTCTTGCTGATCTGGCTGCCGGTCGCCAGACGGCTGGAAATGACGATGGCGAGGATGATCAGGACGCCGCCCAGGAGCATGCGCAGGGTCGGGGTTTCGGCAAAAATCAGCCAGGCCATGGCAATGCCGTAGACCGGCTCCAGGGCAAAGACCACTGCGGCGGTGCGCGCCTTGATCACCGCCAGGCTGGCGACGAACAGGCTGTGCGCCACACCTGTGCAGAATACGCCGAGCAGGCCGATCCACAGCCAGTCCATGGCGCTGACGGCGCCCAGCGCTGGCGCCGCCGCCGGCAACAGGCACAAGGCGACCACGGCGTTCTGGCACAAGGCTGCCTGCACCGCCGGAATCCGCCCGGAGCCGGCGCGGTTGGTCAATGACAGCAGCGAAAACAGCAGGCCCGAGAGCAACGCCCAGAGCAGCCCGCCGGTGGCCTGGCTGGCCAGGTCGAAGTCCGGGGTTACCAGCACCAGGCCGATGCTCACCAGCAGCACCAGAACGATCTCGTTGCTGCGGATGCGCTCGCGAAACAGCAGCCCTTCGAGGATCACGGTAAAGGCCGGGAAGCTGGCAAAACCCAGGGTGGCGATGGCGACGCCGGCGACTTTCACGGCGATGAAGAAACTTACCCAGTGCCCGGCCAGCAACACCCCGCCGAGCAGCAGACGGCGCCAGTCTTGAGCCTGCAGGGGCTGCCAGGCCTTACGCGCAAATCCTGCGAATATGGCCAAGGCCAGCACGGCAAAGGCGGCCCGGCCGAAGACGATGATTGCAGGCGCGGCGCTGGCCAACTTGCCGAACACGCCGGTGAGGCCGAAGAACAGTGCGCCGATGTGCAGGGCGCCGAGGGCAGTGCGGTGATTCATGGAGATCCTTGTGGTAGGCCAGGGCAGCGGCGCCAGTTTACGAGCCGGGCGCTGGCGCTGTCTGTCGCGGTCCTCGCGTCAATTGTCTGCAGAGTCGCGCCGCAGGGCGCCGGGGGAGCGGCCAAAGGCCTTGAGCATGGCGGCGGCAAAGGCGCTTTGCGAGCTGTAGCCGACCTGGCAGGCAATCTCGCCGATCGGCAAGCAGGTATCGCGCAGCAGTTGCCGTGCACGCAGCAGGCGGCGCTGGCGCACATAGTCCATGGGCGTGACCCCGCATTCGGCCATGAACCGCGCATGCAGGCGCGCGCTGGACAGCCCGGCCAGGCGCGCCAGGTCGGCCACCTGCAGCGGGTAGGCGGCGTTCTGCTCGATATGGGCGTCGAAGCGCGCGTAGGGCAGTGACCTTGTTGTCGCCGCCCGCGATGCGTCACTGCTCAGGCTGGCCAGCAGCAATACCGCACCTTGCTGGGCAATCAGCGGATCGTTGATCGGGCTGGCCGCCAGCCAGTCGACCAGTTGCTGCTGGCGATGGTCCAGGTTCAATGGCCCGGCCCGCTCCAGCAGGCGCTGGCTGGCGTCCAGGTGCCCGCCCAGACACTGGCTCAGCCAATTGTCGGTGGGGATATCCAGCACCAGGCAGTCGCTGCCGGCAGCACTGCCGCAGGTGTGGTGGCGGCCGGCCGGGACCACCATCAGTGCCTGGCGGTCAAGCCGCGCGCCGCGGCCTTCGACCTCGAATTCCAGGCGCCCGCGCAGGCCGAACACCAGTTGCGGGTGTTCGTGGCTATGGGCGATCAGGTCGTGGCGATAATGGCGCAGGGAAAGTATCGAGCCGCTGCTCATCGAAAGGTCCTCCGGCAATCGCCGCAGTGTACAGGCTGGGAGGCGGGCCGGGCATGTCATCAGATCGACACCTGGCGGTCACGGTCGATTCACCGCCGGTTGGCAAGCTGGCGCAAACCTTCCCGGAGCCTGCCGATGACCCGTGCCGAGCTTGCCAGACCCTCGCGCAAACAGCGCGTACGCACCTTGTGGATATCGGACGTGCACCTGGGTACCCGGGATTGCCAGGCTGAGCACCTGTCGCAGTTCCTCAAGGGCTACCAGGCGGACCGCATCTACCTGGTCGGCGACATCATCGATGGCTGGAAGCTGCGTGGCGGCATGTACTGGCCCCAGGCGCACACCAACGTGATCCGCCGTCTGCTGACCATGAGCAAGCGCGGCACCGAAGTCATCTACGTCACCGGCAACCATGACGAGTTCCTGCGCCGCTATTCCAAACTGGTGCTGGGCAACATCCAGCTGGTCGACCAGGCCGAGCACCTGACCGCCGATGGCCGGCGCCTGCTGGTGATTCATGGCGACCAGTTCGACGTGATCACCCGCTATCACCGCTGGCTGGCGTTTCTGGGCGATTCGGCCTACGAGTTCACCCTGACCCTCAACCGCTGGCTCAACCACTGGCGTGCGCGCTATGGCTATGGTTACTGGTCGTTGTCGGCGTACCTCAAGCACAAGGTCAAGACCGCGGTCAGCTTCATCAGCGACTTCGAGGAGGCCATCGCCCATGAATGCGTCAAGCGCGGTTTTCACGGCGTGGTCTGCGGGCATATCCACCATGCCGAGATCCGTAAGGTCGGCGAAGTGGATTACCTCAACTGCGGCGATTGGGTCGAGTCGTGCACGGCGCTGATCGAGCACTGGGATGGCACTATCGAACTCTATCGTCTGGCGGACGCGCAAGCCGAAGCCGCCCGGCGCCTGGCCGGGCTCGAAGAGCTGGTTGATTCAGGCAGTGGCGGCGGGTTGTTGTAGCGCGGCCTTGTAGATCGACTGCCGGGGCTGGGCGAACAGGCGCTGCAGCATCGGTTCGAAGAAGCTCAAGGGCTGGCTGTCGTAGCCCGGATCGAACGCCGCCGCATCGTAGCGGGCGCAGAACTCGATGGTTTGCTGGTATTGCGGATGGTCCTGGAATTGTTCGCGCAGGTGCCGGTCCATGCCCAGGTGGTGGAAAAAGTAGTAACCCTGGAAGACCCCGTGTTTTTCCACCATCCACAGGTTTTCCGGGCTGATGAAGGGCTTGAGGATGGCGGCGGCGATGTCCGGATGGTTGTAGCTACCGAGGGTGTCGCCGATGTCGTGCAGCAGTGCGCAGACTACATATTCCTCATCGCGCCCGTCGCGCCAGGCGCGGGTCGCGGTTTGCAGGGAGTGGCTCAGGCGGTCGATGGGAAAGCCGCCAAAGTCGCCGTCGAGCAGGCGCAGGTGCGCCAGGATGCGATTGGCCAGCTGGCTGGTATAGGCCCTGAAATCATCGGCGATGATCGCCCAGTCCTGCTCGGTACCGTCCTGCATGTGGATAAAACGGGCCTGCTGATTCATCGGCACTCCGAAGCGCGGTGTTTCAGGGCACTCTACCCCCACCATCGGTCGGGGCAGTGGCCGCGCGGGACGGGTTTCTGACCTTGCGGGCCGAAATCAGAAGCTGACCTTGCCGCGCAGCATGTCGCGGTACATGGCAAAGTCGCCGATCAGGCTGTACAGCGGGTGCTTGAAGGTGGCCGGGCGGTTTTTCTCGAAGAAGAAGTGGCCGACCCAGGCAAAGCCGTAACCGGCAAAGGGCAAGGCCAGCAGCAAAAGCCAGTTGCCGCTGCCCAGGGCAAAGGCGAGCAGGGCGATGACCAGGCTGGTACCGACAAAGTGCAGGCGACGGCAGGTGGGGTTGCTGTGCTCGCCCAGGTAGTAGGGGTAGAACTCGGCAAAACTGCGAAATTGCTGAGGGCTGTTCACGACACTGCTCCAGGGTCTGGTCGATCTGACGAAGATACACGGCGTGGAGCCTGATCTGAGTCTAGAGTGAGTAACACTACAGAGCAGTGACAATAGGCGCCAATTGAGTATCCTTTGAGTTCGCCGCAGGAGCGGCTTGTCGGTAAGAAAAGAAGCCAGCCATGAGCGAAAGAACCACTTCAGCAAGCTGGGCATCAGGGATCGTCAAGGCACTCGAACTGGAAGGGCTCGATTGCCGTGCCATGTTCAAGCAGCTCGGCCTGGATTTCGCCGCGCTCGATGACCCCGACGCACGTTTTACCCAGGATTCGATGACCCGCCTCTGGCAATTGGCGGTCGAGCTCTCCGGCAACCAGGCGATCGGCCTGAACATGGCGCGGGTGGTGCGCCCGGCTTCCTTTCATGTGGTCGGCTATGCGTTGATGTCGAGCCGCACCCTGGCCGAGGGTTTCGAGCGGCTGGTGCGTTATCAGCGGATCATCGCCGAAAGCTCCGACCTTAGTTTCCGTCTGGAGCCCGACGGCTATGCGCTGGTTCTTACCGTTCATGGCGATCACCTGCCGCCCACCCGACACAGCGCCGAAGCCTCGCTGGCCTGCGCCCTGTCGCTGTGCAGCTGGCTCAGCGGGCGGGTGATACAGCCGCGGCGGGTGCTGATCCAGGGCCCGCAGCCCAGGGACCTGACCCCTTACAAGACGGCATTCCATGCCCCGCTGGTATTCAGCGCGCCCTACGATGCGCTGGTGTTCGAACGTGCCGACATGGAGGCACCGCTGCCGACTGCCAACGAAGCCATGGCTGTGCTGCACGACCGTTTTGCCGGCGAATACCTGGCGCGCTTCTCGGAAAGCCGGGTCACCCACCGCGCACGCCAGGTGCTGTGCCGGGTCTTGCCCCAGGGCGAGCCCAAGCGCGAAACCATCGCCCAGGCCTTGCACCTGTCCCAGCGCACCTTGCAGCGGCGATTGCAGGAAGAAGGCACGAGCTTTCAGACGCTGTTGGACGATACCCGCCGCGAGCTTGCCGAGCAGTACCTGGCGCAAGCCAGCATGACCCTGCTGGAAGCCGCCTATCTTCTGGGGTTCGCCGACCCGAGCAACTTCTTCAGGGCGTTTCGCCGCTGGTTCGATATCACCCCGGGCGAGTACCGGGCGCGTTTGAGCGGGGCCGCGGCGGCCCCGGTAGAGAACGAGTCGGTCAGTGACGCCAGAACGCAGGCATACACAGCACCAGCACCGTAATGATCTCCAGACGGCCGAGCAGCATGCCGAACGCCAGGATCCACTTCGCCGCATCCGGCAGGGTGGCGAAGTTGCCGGCCGGGCCGATGGTTTCGCCCAGCCCCGGGCCCACTCCGGACACGGTACTGGCGGCGCCGGTCAGCGCGGTCATCCAGTCCACACCCAGCAGCGACAGGGCCAGGGCGATGACACAGATGGTGATGGCGAAGAAGAACGAGAAGGTCAGGATCGAACGCACGATCTCTTCATCGAGACGGTGGCCGTTGTATTTCTGCTTGATCACCGCCCGTGGGTGGATCAGCTGATTCAAGTTGGCCTTGAGCAGGATGTAGGCGACCTGGAAGCGGAAGATCTTGATGCCGCCGGCGGTCGAGCCCGAACAACCGCCAACGAAGCCCAGGTAAAAGAACAGCATCAGCGAGAAATTGCCCCACAGGCTGTAGTCGCCCAGGGCAAAGCCAGTGGTGGTGACCACCGAGGTCACGTTCAGGGCCACGTGACGCAGGGCGTCGAGCCAGTGCAGGTTGGTGGTGGCCCAATACCAGGTGCCCAGTACCAGCCAGGTCGCTACCAGCATTGCCAGCAAACCCTGAACCTGCTGATCCTTGATCAATGCCTTGCGATTGCCACGAATGGTCGCCACGTACAGGGCGAACGGCATACTGCCGAGAATCATCACCACCACCGCGACCCAGTGCACCGCCGGCATGTCCCACTTGGCCAGGGACTGGTCGGAGGTGGAGAAACCGCCGGTGGAGATCGCCGACATGGCGTGGTTGATCGCATCGAAGGGGTTCATGCCGGCCAGCCAGAAGGCCAGGGCGCCCAGGGTGGTGATGCCGATGTACACCAGCACGATCGATTTGGCGACCATGTGCGAGCGCGGCATGACCTTTTCCGAGCGGTCCGAGGATTCGGTCTGGAACAGGCGCATGCCACCGATACGCAGCAGCGGCAGGATCGCCACGGCCATGGCGATAAAGCCGATACCGCCGAGCCAGTGCAGCAGCGAGCGCCACATCAGGATGCCCGGTGACATGTTGTCCAGGCCGCTAAGCACGGTGGCGCCGGTGGCGGTGATGCCGGACATGCTTTCGAAAAAGGCGTCGGTGTAGCTGATGTGCTGGGTCAGCAAAAACGGCAGGGCGGCGAAAATGCACACCACCAGCCAGCTGCTGACCGTCAGCAGGTACATGTCGCGCGGGCGCAGGTGCACATGCTCGGGGCGGCCCTGAATGACCAGGGCAAGGCCTGCAATAAAGGTGATCATGCTGGCCCAGAGAAACGACGGCAGATCGCCCGTGCGGTCGAAGATCACCAGGGTGGCCATGGGCACAACCATGCTGATCGCCAGGGTGATCAGGAAGATGCCGATGATGAAACCAATGATCCTTAAGGTCGGCAACGCCATGTGATCTGCTCTGACTCGAAACGGAAGGGCGCCATTCTACCTATGGCCCCCTTTAAGTAAACGCTAGAATAGCCCGACATTTATTCACAAGGGGTAGCCAATGGAGGCTCTCGACGCATTGCTCAACCGTGTTTCGGTCCCACGCCTGATGGAGCCGGCACCCAATGCCGCACAACGCGAGGCGCTGTTCCAGGCCGCGCTGCGGGCGCCGGACCACGGCCAGTTGCGGCCCTGGCGCTTTTTGACGGTAGAAGGCGAGGCGCGGACGAAGCTTGGCGAACTGCTCGCCGAAGCGGTAAAGCTCAGCGGTGAGGCAAGTGAGGCGGCGCTGGACAAGGCCCGGGCCATGCCATTGCGGGCGCCGTTGCTGGTGGTTGTGGTAGCGCGCCTGCAGGATCATTTCAAGGTGCCGGCATCCGAGCAGCGTCTGGCGGCCGGTTGTGCCGCCCACGGTATTCTGCTGGCCGCCCATGCCCAGGGCATCGGCGCGGTGTGGCGCACCGGTGAGCTGTCGTACAGCAAGCATGTGGCCAAGGGGCTGGGGCTGGCGGATAACGAAGAGATCATCGCCTTCCTGTACCTGGGTACCCCGCAGCATGAGCCGCGCACGGCGCCAGTGCTGGCGACGGCTGACTTCGTCAGTGCCTGGGGGTAAGTTTTTGCAGGGGCTGTGCCGCCCCTACCGCCGGCAAGGCCGGCTTCCACAGTGGACCTGTGTGCACCGGACCTGTGGGAGCTGGCTTTGCCAGCGATGGGCTGCGCAGCAGCCCCGGCATTCTCAAGCCTTGCCCGGCCCGACTAGCGGCAATTCCAGCCTGGCCACAAACCCGCCTTCCGGGTGATTGCCCAGGCTCAGGTTGCCGCCGTGGCGCTCCGCCGCCTTGCGCGCAATCGCCAGGCCCAGGCCGTGGCCGGCGGCGCTTTGCCCGGGCGCACGGTAGAACGGCTCACCCAGTTGCGCCAAGTGCTCCGCGGCCACTCCCGGCCCGTGGTCACGCACGCTCAGCACTATCTTGTCGTTATCCCGTACCCCGGTAATTTCAATCGGTTGCCCAACCGGATTGAAACGCACGGCGTTGCGCAACAGGTTATCCAGCGCCCGTTCCAGTAGCGTCGGCCAGCCTTGCAGGTTGAGCCCGGTTTCATGCTGCAGCTGGATGTCCTGCTCCGGCGCACCCAATTGCGCGTCCTTGTGCACGGAGGCCAATAGCGCATCGAGGTCCACCGGCTCGGCCCGCGCCTGATCGGCATCGACCCGCGCCAGCACCAGAATCTCGCTGATCAGCGCTTCCAGGCGGTCGCATTCACGGGTAAGGCGTGGCCACAGGGCCTGGCGCTGCTCGGGTTCGGCACGTTCAGCCAGGGCCAGGGCGATGCGCAGGCGCGCAAGGGGCGAGCGCAGTTCGTGGGAAACGTCGCGTAACAGCTGGCGCTGGCTGCCGATCAGGCTCTGCAGCCGTGCACCCATGCGGTTGAAATCGTTGGCCAGCACGCCGAACTCGTCACGGCGGTTGGCCAGGCGCGCCAGGCTGTTCTGCTGGTAGGTGGTCTGCCCCAGGTCATGCACAGCGCCGCGCAGGCGGCTCAGCGGGCGGGTGATCGACAGCGTCACCAACAGGCTGAACAGGGTCAGCACCACTAGGGCGATCCCCAAGGCACTCAACGGCCAGAGCAAGCTGTCACGGTGCCAGGCGTCCAGTTCCGGGTGCGGGATGCGATAGATCAGCAGGTAGGTCTCACCGCTGTCGGGGCTGGTGTATTCCTCGGTCAGCCGTCGCCATGGCAGGCGCCGGTCATCATTGTGGCGGCGCGCCTCGAAGGCGGCGGCGCGGCGTGGGAAGGTGCCGGGAACCACCGCATCGCCACTGTCGTTGAGCACCTGCACATCGATGTTGTAGCGGCGCTTGCGGTGTTCCAGGTAGTGCTGGGCATATTCCGGCCCTTGCTGCTCATAGCGCTGGGTCCAGTTCTTGGCCAGGGTGTTGAGGCCCGGGTGGCGGCTGAGAATCCAGGCGTCCTGGTTCAACATGTGGCCGAGCAGGATCGACAGCCCGGCAACCAGGGCGATGGCCAGCCAGAAACTGGCCAGGACGCGCCAGAACAATGAACGCAAAAGAGGCACCTCTAACGGAAAAAGCCCGGCCTGCTGGGGCAGGCCGGGCGGGTGGCTGACAGCTTACTGGGCCTTGTTGGCTTTTTCAGCTTTCCAGGCTTTGAACTCGGCCCATTCGGCGCGGCGCTCGTCCTGCTTCTTCGTCATCTCGTCAAACTGCTTTTGCTGTTCAGGTTTGAGCAGGGCGCGAATTTCGGCCTGGGTTTTGTCTTTCTTGGCTTTGAGCTCGTCTTTCAGAGCCTTCTGGTCAGCGGCCGGGAGCTTTTCCAGGTAGCGCTGGGTGATTTCGTGGCGGCTTTTCATCTGCTCGCCCATCAGCGTGCCGATCTGCTGGCGCTGTTCACGGCTCAGGTCCAGCTGGGCGAAAGGCGCTCCACCGCGGTGGTGCTCGCCGTGACGCGGGCCGCCGGCATCTGGCATGGCCATGGCGACGGTGGGCAGGGCGGCAGCGAACATCAGGGCGATAAGGGTCTTGCGCATGGTGACTCTCCTTTCTGAGGCCGGTCGTTACCGGATGTGCCCAGTCTAGGGAGATCAAGGTCAGCGGCGGTCAGGCAAGGGTAAAGCTTGGGTAAAGATGCCGGCGCGCCGCGCTGACATTACAGGCTGTAGTAGTAACCGCGGCTGCGCAGGGCGACGATGCGCGGGCGGCCATCGGCGTGCGGGCCGATTTTCTTGCGCAGGTTGCTGACATGCATGTCCAGGCTGCGGTCGTACAGGGTCAGCTTGCGGCCCAGGGCGAGCTGCGCCAGTTCCTGCTTGTCCAGCGGCTCGCCGGGCTGGCGCAGCAGCGCTTCGAGGATGCGGCTTTCGGAGAGGGTCAGGGTCAGTTCGTGCTCGTCGATGCTGACCACGCCACGGGCCGGGCTGAAGCACAGGTCGCCGATTTCCACCTGGCTGGGCGTCGCATTGGGGTGGCTGCGGCGCAGCACGGCGCGCAGGCGGGCGGTGAGTTCGCGCGGATCGCAGGGTTTGGCCAGGTAATCGTCAGCGCCCAGCTCCAGGCCGAGAATCCGGTCCAGCGGCTCGCCACGGGCCGAAAGCATCAGCACTGGCATTTCGGCGTGTTCGCTGCGCAGTTGCTTGAGCAGCTCCAGGCCGCTGCCATCGGGCAGCATCACGTCCAGCACGACAGCGGCCGGCGCCTGTTCGGCCAGCGCTTTACGGGCGCTATGACCATCGTGGCAGGCACGTACCACGAAACCTTCCTGGGTCAGCCAGCTGCCGAGCAGCTCGCAGAGTTCCTGGTCATCATCAATCAGTAACAGCTCGCTCATGACTCACTCAATTCAACCATTGCCGACGCTTTCTGTGTCCGCCACTGGCAAAGATACCGCAGAGTGCCGCAAACAGGGCAACTGCGCCACCAATCAAAAACCATTGTTGCTGGTCGGTGATGAGTTTCGGCGCAGCGCTGGCCTGCAATTCCTTGAGCGCCAGTTTCAGGCGCTGGTTTTCCTGGCGCAGGCGGGTGAGCTGAGCGCTTTCGCGTTCGCTGTCGGCGTTGTGCAGTTGCTGGACCAGGGTTTCACGCAGGCGCTCGCTTTCCTTCAGGCGCTGTTGCAGCTCGGTGATCTGGCTGCCGGCACTGAGCGACAGCGGGGTGCTGGAGCTGGCGGGCTCTTCGGCCTGGGCCAATGGGGTCAGCAGCAACAGGCACAGCAGCAGGGACAACGGACCTTGACGCATCGGAACTCCTGATTCCATTGGATGGTTCAGGAGGTTGTCGGCCATCGGGCGAGAATAATGAGCAATTGCGAAGAGAAAGCTGCAAAGGGCGGTGCGCCGGCTCGGCCACCGCCCTTGGGCATTACGGCAGGACTTGCTTGAACGGCTTGACGATGACGTTGGCGTAGACGCCGGCGGCAATATACGGGTCGGCGTCGGCCCAGGCCTGGGCGGCGCTGAGCGAATCGAATTCGGCGACGATCAGGCTGCCGCTAAAGCCTGCGGCGCCCGGGTCGTTGCTGTCGATGGCCGGGTGCGGGCCGGCCAGGACCACGCGGCCTTGTTCCTTGAGCTGCAGCAGGCGCTCGATATGCGCCGGGCGTGCGGCCAGGCGTTTTTCCAGCGAATCGGCTACGTCTGTGGCAATGATGGCGTAAAGCATGTCATTCCTCGTGCTTGGGAGTGGAAGGCGGGGTGGTGGGGTCGCTGTCGTGCAGGTGACGGGACAGGTAGACGCCCTGGGCCACCAGGAACAGCACGGTCATGCCCAGGCTGCCGAATACCTTGAAGTCGACCCAGATGCTCTGGAAGGTGAAGGCGACGAACAGGTTGGCCGCGCCGCAGAACAGGAAAAAGCCGATCCAGGCGATGTTCAGGCGCGTCCATACTGGCTCCGGCAGGGCCAGGGCGTGACCCATGATGCGCTTGATCAGCACCCGGTCACCGATGAAGTGGCTGCCGGTGAAGGCCAGGGCGAACAGCCAGTTGACCACCGGCGCCTTCCATTTGAGGAAGGTTTCACTGTGGAAGGCCAGGGTCAGGCCACCGAACACCAGGCAGGCGACCAGGGTCAGCCACTGGCCTTTCTCCAGCTTGCGCTGACGAAGGAACAGGGCGCCGTAGACCACCAGCGAGCTGATGATCAGCATCGCCGTGGCGCTGTAGATGCCACCGAGCTCGAAGTTGTGCCCGGCGAATTCAACAGCGCGCGGTTCGAGCTTGTAGACGATGAAGAACAGGAGCAGCGGGATGAAATCGATGAATTGTTTCACAGTGGCAGCCAGAAGCAGGATGTGACGGCATAATAACAAACATCAATGACAGCGAAAGCGCCACCTATGAATGTTGATCTGCACTGCCACAGTACGGCCTCCGACGGCGCCTTGTCGCCAACGGTCCTGGTCGCCCGGGCCCATGAGCACGGCGTGCGGATGCTCTCGCTGACCGACCACGACACCCTCGAAGGCCAGCTCGAAGCCCGCGCTGCGACCCAGGCCCTGGACATGCAGTGGGTCAGCGGCATCGAGCTGTCGTGCACCTGGGGCGGGGCGACCATCCACATACTGGGTTACAACTTCCCCCTCGACGCCACGCCTTTACAGGCCGCCGTCGAGTCGCTGCACCGTGGCCGCTGGCTGCGCTCGGAAGAAATCGACCGACGGTTGGCGCTCAAAGGCATGAAAGGTGCGCTCGACGGCGCCCGGGCCATTCAGCAGGAGTTGGGCGACAGCGGCAATGCCCCGGCGCGCCCGCATTTTGCCGAGTACCTGGTGCGCGCAGGCTACGTAAAAGACCGCGCCGAGGCGTTTCGCAAGTGGCTGGGGGCCGGCAAGCTGGGTGATGTGAAACTGCACTGGCCGACGCTGGAAGAGACCGTCGAGACCCTGCGCCAGTCCGATGCCTGGGTCAGCCTGGCCCACCCGATGCACTACGATTTAACCCGCAGCAAGCGCCGCCGGCTGATTGCCGACTATATTCAAGCAGGCGGGCAGGCACTGGAAGTGGTCAACGGCATGATGCCGGCTGAACAGGTAGGCACCCTGTCGATCCTGGCCCGTGAATTCGGTCTGCTGGCCAGTGCCGGCAGTGATTTCCATGGCCCTGGCACCTGGGGCGAGATCGGTGTCTACCGGCCATTGCCAGAGGACCTGCCACCACTGTGGCGCCGATTCAAACATGAGCAGCCTATCGCGGCAGTCTGAACAGGAAGAGAACGTGAGTCAGTTTTTCCAGATTCATGCGGAAAACCCGCAACCGCGCCTGATCAAACAGGCCGTCGAAATCATTCGCAAGGGCGGCGTGGTGGTCTATCCAACAGACTCCTCCTACGCCATGGGTTGCCAGATCGGCGACAAGAACGCCATTGAACGGGTTCGCCGCCTGCGCCAGCTGGACAAGAACCACAACTTCACCCTGATCTGTTGCGACCTGTCGCAGATGGGCCTGTTCGCCAAGATCGACACGGCTACCTTCCGCCTGCTCAAGGCCCATGTGCCAGGGCCGTATACCTTCATCCTCAACGCCACCCGCGAAGTGCCGCGCCTGCTGCTGCACGAAAAGCGCCGCACCATCGGCCTGCGCGTGCCGTCCAACCCGATTGCCCTGGCCCTGCTCGAAGAACTCGGCGAGCCGCTGATGAGCGTCAGCCTGATCATGCCCGGCGAAGACGAGCCGATGACCGACCCCTACGAGATCCGCCAGGCCCTGGAACATCACGTCGACCTGATCATCGATGGCGGCTTTGGTGACCTCAAGGCCTCGACCGTGATCAACCTGGCCGGCGATGAACCGGAAGTGATCCGCGTCGGTTGCGGCGACCCTGCGCCGTTCATGGTCGAAGCGTGAGCCAGGCCACCACCACCGAACCGAGCATCGACCCGCAAGCAGGCGCCCAGCAGGAACTGCCGCTGGTACTGGTGTATGGCGAAGCCATGACCGAGATGCCGGTGGACCTGTACATTCCGCCGGATGCCCTGGAAGTGTTCCTCGAGGCTTTCGAAGGCCCGCTGGACCTGCTGCTGTACCTGATCCGCAAGCAGAACGTCGATATCCTCGACATCCCGGTAGCGGAAATCACCCGCCAGTACATGGGCTACGTCGAACTGATGAAGACCGTGCGTCTGGAACTGGCCGCCGAGTACCTGGTGATGGCGGCGATGCTTGCCGAGATCAAGTCGCGGATGCTGCTGCCGCGCTCCGTCGAGGTCGAGGAAGAGGAAGCCGACCCGCGCGCCGAGCTGATTCGCCGTCTGCAGGAATACGAACGCTTCAAAGCTGCCGCCGAAGGCATCGATGGTCTCAGCCGGGTCGGCCGCGAGGTGATCGTGCCGCGCCTGGACGCGCCGCAGGCGAAGGCGCGCAAGCTGGTGCCCGAGGTCAGCCTGGAAGAGCTGCTGGTGTCGATGGCCGAAGTACTGCGCCGCGGTGATCTGTTCGAAAGCCACCAGGTCAGCCGTGAGGCGCTGTCGACCCGCGAACGCATGAGCGAAGTGCTCGAGCGCCTCAAGGGGGGCGGCTTCGTGCCCTTCGTCGAACTGTTCACGGCCGAGGAAGGCAAGCTCGGGGTGGTGGTGACTTTCATGGCGATTCTCGAACTGGTCAAGGAATCCTTGATCGAACTGGTGCAAAATGAGCCTTTTGCGCCGATCCATGTCCGCGCCCGCGCCGAGTAACAACTGAGCAAGCCCATGAACCTGAATGAACCGCGCGACCTGGCGCCCCTGCTCGAGGCTTTTTTGCTGGCCTCGGGCAAACCGCAATCCCTCGAGCGCCTGTACGAGCTGTTCGAGGAAGCCGAGCGCCCGGAGCCTGCGGTGTTCAAGAAGGCTCTGGAGGTGCTGCGCAAGTCCTGCACCGGCCGCGCCTTCGAGCTCAAGGAAGTGGCCTCGGGTTTCCGTTTGCAGATTCGCGAGGACTACGCGCCCTGGGTCGGCCGGCTGTGGGAAGAGCGCCCGCAGCGCTACTCCCGGGCACTGCTGGAGACCATGGCGCTGATCGCCTACCGCCAGCCCATCACCCGCGGCGAGATCGAAGATGTGCGCGGTGTGGCGGTCAACACCAACATCATCAAGACCCTGCTCGAGCGCGAGTGGATTCGTATCGTCGGTTACCGTGAAGTGCCCGGCAAACCGGCAATGTTCGCTACCACCAAGGCTTTTCTCGACCACTTCAACCTGAAGAATCTCGACGAACTGCCGCCACTGGCCGAACTGCGCGAGATGGAGCCGGAGCCCGAACCGCTACTGGCGCTGGACGACGCGCCGGTGCCGGCGCATTTGCAGGCCCTGGCCGATGCCAGCGCCGAGCCGGAAGAGCCCCAGGAAGAAACCAGCTTCCGCAGCTTGCTGACCGAGCTGGACGCCATGGAAGAAGGGCTGAAGACCGATTTCGATGACCTGATCGACGAGGCGCCTGCCGACCTTGACGCCGAACCACTGGAAACCGAACCGCAAATGCCGCGCGAGTAACTTCAGCCGCTGGGCGCGAAGCGCCGGCAACTTTTACAATTTCGGCTAGTCTCAGGTGCGTTCACGCCGCGATCAGCGTATGATTCGCGACCCTTTTTGGCGCTTGTCCGCCATACCAGATTTTTGTAAATACACCGGGAGGTGCCCAGCATGAGTGAAAAAGACCTGCAAGAAACCCAGCCATTGCCGCCATCAGGCGAGAAACTGCAAAAAGTTCTCGCCCGTATCGGTGTGGGTTCGCGCCGTGACGTCGAGGCCTGGATCAGCCAGGGCCGGATCAAGGTCAATGGCGTCAATGCCAGCCTTGGCCAGCGTGTCGACCTGCACGATGCGATCTCGGTCGACGGCCGCGTGATCAAGCGCGAAGAAGCCGCTGAAACCGTGCGCCGGGTGATCATGTACAACAAGCCCGACGGCGAGATCTGCACCCGTGACGACCCGGAAGGCCGTCCGACCGTGTTCGACCGCCTGCCACGGCCGAAAGAAGGCCGCTGGATCAATATCGGCCGCCTCGACATCAACACCACCGGCCTGCTGATGTTCACCACCGACGGTGAGCTGGCCAACCGCCTGATGCACCCGTCCTACGAAATGGACCGTGAGTACGCGGTGCGCGTGCGTGGTGAAGTCGACGAAGACATGATTGCCCGCCTCAAGGCCGGTGTCGTGCTCGAAGACGGCCCGGCGCGTTTCACCGATATCCAGGAAGCCCCTGGCGGTGAAGGCTTCAACCATTGGTACCACTGCGTGGTGATGGAAGGCCGCAACCGTGAAGTACGCCGCCTGTGGGAATCCCAGGGCCTGGTGGTCAGCCGCCTGAAGCGCGTGCGTTTCGGTCCGGTGTTCCTCAACTCCGACCTGCCGATGGGCCGCTGGCGCGAAATGAGCCAGCAGGAAGTCGACATCCTCGCCGCCGAAGTGGGCCTGACCCCGGTGGCCATGCCGGCACTGAACCACAAGAGCAAGGACAAGCTCGAGCGCCTGCAGCGCAAGTCCACCCGTCCTTTGGGCCGTGGTGAGCGCGTGCGTAACCTGCGTCCGGCTCAGGATGGCGCTGCTACCGGCGAGCGCCCTGCGCGCCAGCCCCGGGGTGAAGCCGAGCGTCCGGTTCGTCAGCCGCGTGGCGACGAGCGTCCAGCCCGTCAACCGCGTGGCGAGGCCCCACGCAAGGACAGCGGCCGTGGCAGCACCGTGGCCGAGCGCCCGAGCGACATGAACAAGCGCGGCAAGCCGGCGCCCAAGCGTCCGGGCAGCACCCGCAACAAGCCGCGCCCGTAAGTCGGGTGGGGTAGGAGCCAACCTTCGGGTTGGCTTTTTTTGCCCGAATTTCCTTGTCTTACAGACACTTCCGTAAGGTGTGGCAAGTTTTTAAACCACCTTGTAAATAAATCGTTACAAATACTGGCCGATAAGCGGGCCTTCGGTGCAGATCTTCCCCGCTGTAAACAGAACTTGCCGGAACGCCCGGGCCAGGGCGCTTTACGTGCCCGTCAACGGCTTGTTCGCAAGCCCTGGGAACGGTGAGATAGGCGCCATTGCCGTGTGCAAAGCCGGGCCGGAGAGCCGGGCATTCAATAAGAACAAATGGAGGCGCCATGTACGCCAATTACCCCCCCAGGCTAGAACCCTTCCTCAGGACCGGTGCGTTTTGTCGTCAGACAGTTACGCAACGTGTTGACCCCTGCGCGTCTGTAGGGGTATACAATGCGCCGCGTTTTAACTGTGACCCCAATGCGTACCGCGCACTCTTGCTGACACCCGGCTGATTCGCCCACGGCTTTTGCCCTGGATGGGCAGCAGTTGTCCAAGATCTTCAAGGTAATCACCTTGTTAATTCCGCTGCGCCACGAGCGCGGTGGGTCCGATTCCGTCACAGATAAAAACAAGCAGGTGACTTCGTTCATGAGTGGACAAAACACACATTCAGGCGAGCTGAAACGCGGCCTGAAAAATCGCCATATCCAGTTGATCGCCCTGGGCGGTGCAATCGGTACCGGGCTGTTCCTGGGTTCGGCCGGGGTGATGAAGTCGGCGGGCCCGTCGATGATCCTCGGCTATGCGATCTGTGGCTTCATCGCCTTCATGATCATGCGCCAGCTCGGCGAGATGATCGTCGAAGAGCCGGTGGCCGGTTCCTTCAGTCACTTCGCGCACAAATACTGGGGCGGTTTCGCTGGCTTCCTGTCGGGCTGGAACTGCTGGATGCTGTACATCCTGGTGGGTATGTCGGAACTCACCGCGGTCGGCAAGTACGTGCACTACTGGTGGCCGGAGATCCCGACCTGGGCCTCGGCGGCTGCCTTCTTCATCCTGATCAACGCGATCAACCTGGCCAACGTCAAAGTGTTCGGCGAGGCCGAGTTCTGGTTCGCGATCATCAAGGTCCTGGCCATCGTCGGCATGATCGCCCTGGGCAGCTGGATGCTGGCCAGCGGTAGCGGCGGCCCGCAGGCTTCGGTGAGCAACCTGTGGGAACACGGCGGCTTCTTCCCCAATGGCGTCAGCGGCCTGGTGATGGCCCTGGCGATCATCATGTTCTCTTTCGGCGGCCTGGAAATGCTCGGTTTCACCGCAGCCGAAGCCGAAAAGCCGAAGACCGTGATCCCCAAAGCGATCAATCAGGTGATCTACCGCATCCTGATTTTCTACATCGGTGCCCTGGTGGTGCTGCTGTCGCTGACCCCATGGGACAGCCTGGTCACCAGCCTCGATGCGGCCGGTGGTACCTATGGCGCCAGCCCGTTCGTGCAGGTTTTCTCGCTGCTGGGCAGTGATGTTGCCGCACACATCCTCAACTTCGTGGTCCTGACCGCGGCGCTGTCGGTGTACAACAGCGGTACCTATTGCAACGCGCGCATGCTCTACGGCATGGCCGAGCAGGGCGATGCCCCGGCGGGCCTGGCGAAGATCGACAAGCGCGGCGTGCCGGTGCGTTCGATCATGGCTTCGGCTGCGGTGACCCTGGTTGCGGTGCTGCTCAACTACTTCATCCCGCAGCATGCGCTGGAACTGCTGATGTCGCTGGTGGTTGCCGCCCTGGTGATCAACTGGGCAATGATCAGCTACTCGCACCTGAAGTTCCGCCAGCACCTGAACAAGACCGGCCAGACCCCACTGTTCAAGGCCCTGTGGTACCCCTATGGCAACTACATCTGCCTGGCCTTCGTGGTGCTGATCCTGGGCATCATGCTGCAGATCCCGGGCATCCAGATTTCGGTCTATGCGATTCCGGTCTGGCTGCTGGTGATGGGCGTGTGCTACAGCCTGAAAACCAACCGCAGCAAAGCGGCGGCCGCGGCAACCCCGGCATCGCTTAAACGCTGATTCACCCGGTTGAAAAAAACGCCCCGCTCTGCGGGGCGTTTTTGTTTACAGGTAGATGATCTCGATCGTGGCCGAGCCGTCGAGGTGGATGTCCTGGCGGTTGTCCAGCTCGTCGGTGGCAGCGATCACCGGCATGATGTTGATCGGCGTGCTCAGGTGGCGGATGGCGATCGGGCCGCTAATGTTGTTCTCGACATCGTTGAAGCCGAGCAGGGTGGTGGTGGTCAGCGGTTTGCTGGTACTGCCCGCGGTGCTCCAGCCCGTGCCGCGGGTCGACTGGGTGATGTACACCGCCGGCAACTGGTCGGCGCTGATGTGCAGCGGGTCGATCTGCACCTCGTACAGGCCGATCTTGTTCTCGCTGGCATCACGGCCCAAACCATAGAAGTTAAGGGAGTCGACCACGGCGCTGCCATCGCGGTTGTCCTGCATCAGCAGGGCATAGCGCGCCGGGCTGTCGCACTGGATCGACAGGTTCAGCTGGCGCGTGGGCAGACGCGTGCGTTTGTCGCTGTTCAGGGTCTGCATGCTGATCTTGCCGTAATTCACCACCCCGCCCTGGGACAGCATCGGCGTGCAGGCCGCTGGCTGGATCTGCCATTGCAAGGCAAGTTCTGCATGGCTGCCGGGTAGCGGAGCAACGAACTGCCCGGTTGTACGGAACGCGGTCGACTCGCGCACTTCAAAGGCCTTGGCGGACAGTTCGGCTTCGAATACCAGGTTCAGGCTCAGGCTGCGGCCTTGCACCGCCTTGCCGGCGCGGACGGGGACAATGCCACTACGCGGTTGCCAGCCCAGCGAGCCACTGGCCGGGCCCGGTAGCGCGCCGGCCTGCTCGATCCGGGCCAGGTCGACTCGCTCGCCGTCGACAAAGGCATCCTCGGCACGCATTCGGTAGTGACCGCCAGCGGCCAGTTCGAAGCGCTCGGTATCCAGGGCATTGGCTGTGTAGAACAGGCTCAGGTCGGTGGGTTCGCTGCAGCTCAAGGTCAATTGGGCGGTTTTCTCCAGTAGCGCCAGGCCCGGGCTGCCGGGTTGCAGGCGGGTTCGGTCGAGGGTGCCATAGTCCAGCGGCGCCGGAGTGACGTGCAGTCGGCATTCGCCGGCAATGGCAGTCAGCGGCAGGCTGAAGAGAAGAAGCAATACAAGCTGGGAATTTTGCCGGGTGTTCATGATTTGACGCGTCCTCACCAGAGCGGTGTGTGGAAGGACGACACAACGTGTGGCTGCCGTCTGGCGTCATGTCGTCGCGAAAGGGCTTCAACTGCAGGTGCGTTGGACCTGGGTGTAGTAGCTGTCGCTGACGGCGACAGTGTCGGGGTCAAGGGTCACGCGGCACTCGCGGGCCTGGTGGTCGCTGACGATCAGGTGACCGATATCGGCGCTGTTGTCGATGAACACCAGTCCGCCCGGTTGCACCAGGTTGATGAAGCGCCCGCGGTCGTCGAACACCGAAGCGCCACTGGCCAAGGGCTGGCCGCTGTCGTCGAGCAAGGTCAGCAGTACCCGGCGGGTACTCCAGGCCCGGAAACTCAGGCGCGGCACTGCCCCGCGACTGGCGTGCAGCACACCGGCACCCTGGTCGACATTGATGTGGGTCGGCAGGCTCTGGCTGTCTACCTCGACCGGGCTTTTGCCATAGGCGGCCAGCGAGGCGATTACCGCGTTGCCGGCGTAGTCGGTCCACACCGGCCCGCTGGGCGTGCTGGCCTTGACCCCGGAGGTGTCGGTGACCGAAAGGATCGCGAAGGTGTCGCGGATCGGGTAGGGCGAGGGTGTGATCCCGGCGCCATGTACCGCGATACCGCCGCGCAGGCCCAGGTTGTAGTTGGTGTTATCGCCATCGCCGCTGTAGTTCAGGTCCAGTTGGGTGTAGCGCGGTAACGCGGAAAGACCGGCGCTGGCCAGGGTGCTGGAATCGCCCGAACGGTGCTCGGCACCCAGGCGGTAGCCAAAGCTGTCGTTGACCTGTTCGTTGTAGGCAACGGTACTGGTGGTGCTGGTGTCGTTATGGCGCACGCTGCTGCGCAGGCGCCGACGACCATCCAGCGGGAGGCTGGCGCTGAAGTACAGGGCGTCGTCGTTGTAGCCATCGTTGCTTCCGAGGGCTTTTTCCACCGTCGCCGAGAGCGTTACACCGTTGTAGCTGTTGCCCCAGGACAGGAACAGCCGCTGGCTGCTGTCGTGCTCGTAATAAGTGGTTTGCGTGTAACCCAGATTGAGGCTGCCCAGGGTGTGGCTGGCCCAGCGCAGGCTGGTGCTGAACTGGTCGCGGTAGCTGGAGATGAGCTGATCGTTGTCGCGGTAGGTGCTGTCGAGCAATTCGCGGTAGCCGCGGCTGCGGTGGTTGCCGGCCACCAGGCTGCTCCATTGTTCGTGCAGTTGCCAGTTGAGCTGGCCGCCCAGTTGCGCACCTTGTTGATCAAGGCTGCTGGCGTGTGTGCCGATGGCAAAGACTTCAGCGCTGACCCGTGGCGTGAGCGCCGTGCCGAGGCTGGCGCCCAAGCTGCGATAGCCCTGGGCGAGGATCAGGCCGCTGCTCAAGCTTGAGGTATTACCCAGGGCGCCGGTCTGGCCCAGGCTCACCACCGCCGGGTCGTCCGTGCCATGAACATGACTGCGCACCACGCCGGCGCCGACACTGTAACCGCTTTGCGGGCGGGCGCTGGTCGCCAGGCTGGCCGGCACGCGAAAGCGCCGTTGCTCGCCATTGGTCTCGATCACCGTTACTTCCAGGTCCGAGCGCGAGGTAATGCGCGGTATGTTAGTGAGGGTGAAGGGCCCGGGCTGCACCACCGTGCTGTACAGCAAGGCGCCGTTCTGGTGCACCTCGACCCGCGCCTGGCTGTTGGCGATGCCTTGTACGCTGGCGGTGTCCAACTGTGATAGCAGGCCGTACTCGGGAGTGACCTGCGCACCGATGATCTGCGCCCCGTTGAGCACCGGGTTGACCAGGCTGATCTCGCCGGCCTGGAACAGGCTGCGCTGCTGGGCGAAGCTGCGTTGCACATAAGTGTCGAGCATCTCGCTGCGCACCTTGCCGTCGAAGCGGCTGTGCACCTGGCGGCTGCGCAGGATCCAGTTGTCCAGGTTCACCCCCACTTCGGTGTTGGCTGCGGCATAACGGCTGGATTCACCGTCATAGCGGTTGAACGAGCCGAAGATGTCATAGTTCAACAACCCGGCGACACCGCCCTGGCTGTAGCCATCGGCCCATTGCCGCTCGTCCCGCAGCGCCTGGTCCGGCACGAACAACCGCACCTGGTGCTGACCGGGTTGCAATTCGACCTGGGCCTGGGGGAAGGCCGTGCCCAGGGCCCGGCAGTCCGGGTCGGTGGGCATGTCCTGTTCATCCAGGGTGGTGGACCATTCGGCGGGTTGGCGCAGCCCGGCGAAGGCCAGCAAGGCGTCATCGACGCACAGGCTGCCATCTTCGCCGAAACGCGCCTGGGTGGTGCCCTTGTCGCGGCCGTTGACGCTCAGGCTGACCTGCTGGCGCCCAGGCGGGAAGCGCGTTTGCCGGCCGAACAGAGCGGCAAGTTTAGGGTCGATACCGCGCTGGCGCAGTACCTCCTGGTCGAACACGCTGTGCTCCGGCGGGGTGGGTTCATTGGCCGCGCGCGCCGGCTTGAAAGTCTCAAGGCCCAGCAGGGTGAGACACAACCCCAGTATCAATTGCTCGCGCGGACGGGGTTTGCCAATGGCATCAACGATGACCTTCACAGGATGCTTGCCTCATAGGGATCGACCGCAAAGCCATAGACCGTGGCCGGTTGAAAGCGCACGGTGTTGGCCGCGGCGGCGGCATCAGGCAAGTCGAGGGTGATGGTTTCGTTGGCCAGCACGTAGGTGCGGCCAAGGTCGAGGGCGTGCTGGCCGGGCAGCAGTTTCAGTTCCTGGGCCAGGCGCACCACGTAGGGCGTGTTGTTCTCCACCCGCAGCTGTTTGCCGTCGATGCGCCAGGCCAGGCCTTTCCAGGGTTCGCTGTTGCGCGCCAGGCCCTTGGGGTGAAGGATCACCGGCAGGTTCTGGCGCACGCCGAAGTTGACCCGCATAGCCCCGGGGTCACCCGGCGCGGTTTCGCGGATGCCTTCGAAGATCACCCGGCGCAGGCGTTGGGTCTGCAGCGGCTCGTTACCCACGTAGTGGAAGATCACCTGCTGCTCTTTGCCTGCCTCTACCCGGGCCACCGTGGGCTGCACCACCAGCAGGTTGTCGGTGTCTTCACTCGGGTTTTCGATGAACACCGCCAGCAGGGCGGCATGGGGGTCGGTGTTGGTGACCACGAAGTCGCTGCCGTTGGCGCGGGCTTCTTCAACGATCACCACCGAAGTCCGGGGCACCATACCGTCGGCGTGTACCTGTATCAGAGGTAGGGTGCAGATGAGAATCGCAGGCAGCAGGCTGCCGGCAAAGGATTTGCACGCAATAGTCATGGTTGTAAGGTTCTTGTGCGGTGCCGAGCGCCGCTCCCCTCGAGTTGCATCCGGCAAGCTCGAAGCGGGGGAGTGCGCTGGCCGTGGAGTAGGACCGGGTCGCGAGAATCCTTGTTCACGACCCCTGGAGTGAGCGACTAGAGATAGACCAGCTCAACGGTCGTACTGCCGTCCAGCTCTACGCGGTCGCTGAAAGGCAGCTCCTTTTTGACATGACCATGGATGTTCATGACGACGCTCACGCTGCTCGCTGCTGAAGGCCTGGGCTCGACACCCGTGGAGAAGCCCAGTCGAAACTGCGGCCAGTACCCTGCTTCCTCAACCATGCCGGTCGAGACAATCTTCCAGGAGTTGCCGGAATCCATTGATTCCACGGTCGTGCCTTGCGCCCCATCGATCAGGACATCTTCGCTATTCCATCTGAGCCGGTATCCACCAATGTTCTGGTCCTGATGCTTGCCAAGGCCGAACACTGCCCCGGCAGCCTGGCCGCTGTCTCGGCGATTGTCATTGGCGATGAGGGCAAAGGTCGCCGGGGTGTTGCACTCAATGGAGAGGTTTAGCGACTTTGCAGGCAGCAGGTAGCCGTAAGAGATCTCTTCAAGCTCGGTTACCGCGAGGGAGCCATAATCAACCACACCGCCGTTGGCGAATGTCGGGGCACACGCCGATGGCGTAATGTTGCCGGTTACGGTCAGGTCTGTGGTCGCGGCCATGGCCGTGGCAGACGCCAGGCTCACAAGCACCGCAAGGGACAGTGCAGACTTTTTCACAACGCTTTCCTTCTGGTGTTGGCGGTTGCTGGTGGCCCGTATCGCGAATACGGTCATCCCCCCCCAGGTAACGGGCAGCAGGGAGGGGATGGCGTTCGGTGGGCTCTTGTGTCAGCGGCGGGTGTTAGAGGTAGATGACTTCGATGGTCGCGCTGCCGTCCAGCTCCATGGCGCCGTTCAGGGTCAGGCCTTTGTTGATACTGCCGCGCACATCCATGGTTACGTTGACACTGGTTGCTGGCGTCGGGCCCAGGTTAGTGCCAATGGAGAATCCCGTGAGAGCATTTGGCACTCGCCCAGCGTCTTGAAGGACGCCGTCGCCGATTTCGTTCCAACTGTTGCCGCCATCCTCGGATAGCAGGTTGAGGCCTTGTGTGCCGTCGACCACGGTGCTTTCGTACTGCCAGGTCATGCCATATTGCCCGATCGACTGATCCTGGTGTTTGCCAAGCCCGAATAGCCACGGGCTGGCGGGGCTGCTGTCGCGGCGGTTGTCGTTGGCGATCAAGGCGAAGGTGGTCGGTGCGCTGCATTCAATGGCGAAGTTCAAGGACTTCGCCGGCAGGTTGTACTGGCTGGGGGTGTCTTCGAGGTCGGTCAAGGCGAGGCTGCCGTATTCGACCAAGCCGCCATTGCTCAAGGTTGGCGTGCAGGCGGCGGGGGTGATGATCCCGGTCACGGTCAGGTCAGTGGTGGCAGCCATAGCGTTGGCCGTTGCCAGGGACATCAGCACAGCAAGGGACAGGACGGAGTTTTTCACAACGGTTTTCCTTTTAAATGTTGGTGTTGGGTACTGCGAGATGTCCCGTTTCGCGAGCGCAGTTGACCGCTCCCTGGCCAATGGCAGGGAAAAGTCTCGGGCGTTCGGCGGGATCTTTTATGCGGTCGGTGAAGGACCGCTACGCGTTTGCGTTCTGTGACCGGCTAGAGGTACTGCAGCTCGATGACCATGTGCCCATCCAGCAGCTCTTCGTCCAGATGTGTCATGTCGTTGCGCAGCCAGCCTGTAACCTCCAGGCGCAGGTTCAACTGCTCGGCGGCTGACGGGCTGCTCTGGCCGCGCCGGGCAAAGCCCAGGCGTGAGTCGGGCTTGTCGCCCAGGTGCTCGAAGCCGCCACCGGGCATACGAGTCCAGGTGCTGCCTTTGTCTTCGGAATAGAGGGTGTCGGCTGGCAGGCTGTCGAGGGTCGCGTCACTGTCCGCCCACACCGCGCTGTAAAAGCCCAGGGCCTCGCCGCTGGTGGTGGTGCCCAGACCGAAAGCCCTGGGCGCTGGCATCGAGGCGCTATCGCGGCGATTGCCGGTGGCTACCAGGGCGAAACGGGTTGGACGGTCGCAAACGACGGTGAAGGTCAGGTTGCGCGGCGGCAGGATCGAGTGATCGGGAATGACGGGTTGGGGAGGGAGTTCTGGCATGGAAATATTGCCGAAATCGACCTGGCCGCTTCCGGAAAGCGACGGCGTGCAGGCTGCCGGGGTGATGGTGCCGCTGATGTTGACGTCAGTACTGCTGGCATGTGCGCCAGCACTGACAAAGGTCAGCAGTGCGGTCAGGGTGCACAAACGTTTGGTGTTCATTGTTCGGTCCTTTGAAAATGAATGAACCTCCGTGCCGTTGTTGGTCTTATGCAGGAATCGGCAGCGGATGGCTCTTCAGGCAGCGCAAGGCAAGCTTGCTCTGCCAGTTACCAGGGACGAATCCCTGATCCTGTGTCATCCGTGACGATTTTTCACACGTTTTTGTTAGACGATAGAGCGTGCGAATGTTTGGTTTTATGTGCTTTGCTTGGCCTTGCCCAGGGTAAACAGCGGGAGCATAGTGCTCGGCAAGGCCGTCTGTGTTGTTCGGATGCCGATTATGCCCAAAAAAATGTTCGTGTAAAGGGGTTTTGATTGAAAAATTGTGCAAATACTGCACCGAAATCGGCAGAGAGCGGAGAGCGATTGCGCCAGGAGCGTACCCGTCTGGGCTTGCGTCAGGATGATTTCGCCCAGCTTGGCGGGGTCAACCGCAATACCCAGGGCAGTTATGAAAAAGGCGAGCGCAACCCGGACGCCGCTTACCTGGCGGCGGTAGCAGGCGCAGGTGTCGATGTGCGATACGTGATTACGGGGGTGCGCACGATTGATGGTGGCGCTTCGTTGAACGAGCCGGAACAGCGATTGCTGGCTCAATACCGATCATTGGCTATCGCCGACCAAGAAGTTGTGCATAGAATTGTCGGGGCCATGCACGACGCGAAAGGTAGTGGCGCATAGCTATTATCTCAATTTTCCTACGAAACGCTCGGAACGGTCCTGGTGGGTCCGCAGGGAATTGCTCGTAACGTCGATGCATTCAGTCTCGTTAGGGAAGGGTGATCATGTCGGAGCATAAAACCTGCGCATTCAACACGGAAAGTGACGCTTCATCGGTGCAAGCCTTGAGCGAAGTCGAAAACGAGCTACTGATTTTGTTTCGCCAATTGTCCCCAGTTGATCAGGGCTGCGTGCACCGGGTGGCTGAGGTACTGTGCCAGGGGGCGGAGGGGGGGCGCTCGTGAACGCCGTTGAGCAACCGGCCTCATTGCTTTTAAAGGATTTACGATGTTGCAGTTATCCAACGCGGTGCAGATACCGGACGACGAGATCGAGTTGACCGCCATCCGCGCCCAGGGCGCCGGCGGCCAGAACGTCAACAAGGTCTCCAGTGCCGTTCACCTGCGTTTTGACACCCAGGCCTCATCGTTGCCGGCGTTCTACAAGGAACGCCTGCTGGCCCTGAGCGACAGTCGCATTACCCGTGACGGGGTGATCATCATCAAGGCCCAGCAGTATCGAACTCAGGAACAGAATCGTGCCGATGCCCTGGAGCGCCTGCGCGAACTGATCCTCTCGGCCATCAAGGTCGAGAAGGCGCGACGCCCGACCCGGCCGACCCTGGGTTCCAAGACCCGGCGCCTGGACACCAAGAGCAAGCGCGGGGCCATCAAGGCCGGGCGCGGCAAGATCGATTATTGAGACAGGTGCCGCGTTGGTTGCAGGCGGGCCTGGCGGTACAGATACAGGCTCAGTAACAGGCCGCAGAACGACGCGCCGGCAGCAAAGACAAAGATAGAAGCGAAGCCGAATCCGGCGGCAATCGCCCCGGCCAGTGGCCCGGTGATGCCCAGCGACAGGTCGATGAACAGCGAATAGGCGCCCACGGCCGCGCCGCGATTGGAGGCGGAGACCAGATTGACCGCTTCGACCCCCAGGGCCGGAAACACCAGCGAGAACCCAAAGCCGCTCAGCGCCGCACCGGCCAGGGCCAGCTCGGCACTCGGCGCCTGCCACAGCAACAGCAAGCCGAGGGTTTCCACCGACAGGCAGGCGATGGCGACCCGATAACCACCGATACGGTTGATCAGGTTGCCGAACAGCAGCCGGGCGCCAATGAAACAGGCGCCGAACAGGCTCAGGCACAGGGCGGCGTTGTTCCAGCTGTGGCTGGCGTAGTACAGGGTGATGAAGGTGGCGATGGTGCCGAAGCCGATCGAGCCCAGGGCCAGCCCCGAGCCATGGCCGAATACCCGGCCGAGCACGTGCAGAAACGGCAGGCGTTCACCGGCAACCACAGGGGCGGCGGTTTTCGGCCAGGCCAGGGCCAGGCCCAGCACGCACAGCAGCAAAATGCTGGCGCCCATGCTCCACAGGCCGAACTGCTGCACCAGCACCACGCCCAGCGGTGCGCCGATGGCCAAGGCGCCATAGCTGGCGATGCCGTTCCAGGAGATCACCTTGGCGGTGTGTTGCGCGCCCACCCGGCCAATGCCCCAACCGATCGAGCCCGAGCCGACCAGGCTTTCGGCGCTGCCCAGCACCAGGCGGCCGACCAACAGGCTGGCCAGGCTCAGCCATGGCGCATGTTGCAGCCACGCTGAAATCAGCATGAACACGCCGCTCAAGCCACAACCGGCCAGGCCGTAGAGCACGGCGCGCTTGCTGCCCAGATTATCGATGATGCGGCTGGCGTAGGGGCGGCTGAGCAGGGTGGCCAGGTATTGCACGCTGATCACCAGGCCTGCGACCACGGCGCCGAAGCCGAGGTCGTTATGCACGTAGCCGGGCAGCACGGCCAGGGGGATGCCGATGTTCAGGTAGCCGATGAAGGTAAACAGGACGATGGAGACGACTTGCAGGGTGACCGCAAGGGAGCGCGGTGAGTCGGGCATGAGGGGGCTTTCGTAATAGAGGAATTCTTGACGGTGTGAAAACGTGTTGACGGGGTGGTCCCTGCATCAGCCGTTTTCACACAGTCTGATCGTTGCGCGATTATTCCTGGTCGGCGCTGGAAGTTTCGTCGCCGTCGTAGTCAGCCTGGGCTGGTTCGGCGCTGTGAGTGGCAGGAGTCTGCTCTTCTGGGTTCAGGCTTGGGAAGGGAAGATTCGGGATTTCATGCATCTCGTCGTTCCTCGCAAGTGTGTGGAAAGGCTGCGCAAGGCGCGCATGGGCTTGTGAAAGCCCGTGCAGGATACAGGAGTCTGAATGACAGTATGAATTTTCCTGCTGATTGGTGTTGAAGAGCGGGGGATCTTCGGGGCTGCTTCGCAGCCCATCGCTGGCAAGGCCAGCTCCCACAGGGTTTGGTATATGCAGATCCCGTGTGGGAGCCGGCCTTGCCGGCGATGCTTTTAACGACAGACGTCGGCGATGGCGGCAGCCAGTGCTTCAAGGCGTGCCGCATCGGCGCCGGCGATGTTCGCCCGGCCAGTGCCGACCATGTACACGCTGTGGCGCTCACGCAGTTGCTTGACCTGCTCCGGCGACAAGCCGGTGTAGGAGAACATCCCGCGTTGTTCGGCAATGTGCGCGAAGCGTTCGCTCAGGCCATGGGGTGCCAGGGCCTCGACCAGCCCGACGCGCAGCTCGGCGATGCGCTGGCGCATGGCCTCGACTTCTTCGACCCACAGGCGCTTGAGGTTGGCGTCGCCAAGAATCTGCGCCACTACCGCCGCGCCATGGTCCGGTGGCGTCGACCACAGGTTGCGCGCCAGCAAGGCCAGCTGGCTGCGCACATCCACCAGCTTTTCGGCATCATGGCTGCACACCAGCAGGGCGCCGGTGCGGTCACGATAGAGGCCGAAGTTCTTCGAGCAAGAGCTGGTAATCAGCAGCTCGGGCAGTTCGGCGGCGAACAGCCGTACCGCCCAGGCGTCTTCTTCCAGGCCATCGCCAAAGCCCTGGTAGGCAAAGTCGATCAGCGGCAGCAACTCGCGACGGCGCACCACGTCCAGCACGGCACGCCAGTCATCCTGGCTCAGGTCGAAACCGGTCGGGTTATGGCAGCAGGCGTGCAGCAATACCACATCGCCTGTTGGCGCGGCTTCCAGGGCAGCGAGCATCCCGGCGACATTCAGGCGGTTGTCCGCACCGACGTAGGGATAGTGGCTGACCTTGAGGCCGGCGCCGGCGAAGATGGTTTCGTGGATCGGCCAGGTCGGGTCGCTCAGCCAGATACCGCGGCCAGGCAGGCAGTGCTCGATGAACTCCGCTGCCAGGCGCAGGGCACCGGTACCGCCCGGGGTCTGGGTAGCGCCGGCGCGCTGGTTGCTGAGCAGCGACGAATCACTGCCCAGGACCAGTTCGCCGATCAGCCGGCCAAAGGCCGCATCGCCATGACCGCCGACGTAGCTCTTGCTGGCCTGCTGCTCAAGCAGGCGCTGTTCGGCCTGCTTGACCGCGGCCGGAATCGGCGTCAGGCCCTGGGCATCCTTGAACACGCCGACACCGAGGTCGAACTTGTTCGGGTTGCTGTCCTTGGCATATGCCTCCATCAGCCCGAGGATCGGATCGCCGGGTACGCGCCCGATGGCGCCGAAGTGCATTACTTGCGGCCTTCGGCGGTGCTGGCGACCTCGTCGGTACGCGCGGCCATGATGAAGTCGTTACGGTGCAGGCCCTTGATCGAGTGGCTCCACCAGGTCACGGTGACCTTGCCCCATTCGGTCAGCAGGCCTGGGTGATGACCTTCGGCTTCGGAGATTTCGCCAACGGCGTTGGTGAAGGCCAGGGCATGCTTGAAGTTTTTGAACAGGAAGACTTTTTCCAGCTGCATGATGCCGTCACGGACTTCGATGTTCCAATCCGGGATCTGCTTGATCAGTACCGGCAGTTCTTCGTCGCTGACCTGTGGAGCATCGGCACGGCAGGCTTCGCAGTGGGCTTGGTTCAAGGCGTTCATAAGGTTTTCCGCAAGTGTTTGTTATTGGTTTGCAAGGTCGCTCAGGCGGCGACCTTGGGTGGAAATTTCGGTGCGTGCAGGCCCATCTTCATCGCCGTGTGAACCATGCCCATGATGTCTTCGTGGGCCAGGTCGAACAGGCGCTTGAGGTTGGGTAGGGCGAAGTACAGCGGTTGCAGGATATCGATGCGATACGGCGTGCGCATCGCTTCCATCGGGTCGAAAACCTGGTGCTCGGGCTCGTCGGACAGGCTGTAGACGGTCTCTTTGGGCGAAGACAGGATGCCGCCGCCGTAGATCTTGCGGCCCTGCGGGGTGTCGACCAGGCCAAACTCGATGGTCATCCAGTAGAGGCGGGCGAGGTACACGCGCTCTTCCTTGGTGGCCTGCAGGCCGAGCTTGCCATAGGTGTGGGTGAATTCGGCGAACCACGGGTTGGTCAGCAATGGGCAGTGGCCGAAGATCTCGTGGAAAATGTCCGGTTCCTGCAAGTAATCGAGCTCTTCTTCGGTGCGAATGAAGGTCGCCACCGGAAAGCGTTTGCTGGCCAGCAGTTCGAAAAAGGTCTGGAAGGGGATCAGTGCGGGTACGCGGGCAACTTGCCAACCGGTGGTGGCGCCCAACACTTTGTTGATTTCGCCCAGCTGCGGGATACGGTCGTGAGGCAGGCCCAGCTGTTCGATGCCGTCCAGGTATTCCTGGCACGCGCGGCCTTCGATCACCTTCAATTGACGGGTAATCAGGGTGTTCCACACCGCATGTTCCTGCTGCGGGTAGTCGATAAAACCCTGCGCATCGGGCTCGCGAGCCACGTATTGCGTCTGTTTCATACTGCTCTCCTGCTGAGGGCCATTCTTGTTATGTGATCAAGCCATTACCCCTAGTGATAACCCTCAATTGTGCTGTTTGCAGCGGCCTGGCGGCGGATTTGCGATGATTTCGGCCTGGATTTTGTAACGATAACTTTACGAAATAGCCAGCATCCAGAAAAAACGGGGGCTTTAACCCTTGAAACCTCAGCTATCTGTCACATAATCTTTACGACTATTCTTCGGTCGCTGTAAAAAAATGCCCGACGTGCCGCGTACCAGACCTTCTTGTAGGACATTTCATGCGTATTAAAGTGCATTGCCAAAACCGCATCGGCATCCTGCGCGACATTCTCAACCTGCTGGTCGAGTACGGCATCAACGTCGCCCGCGGCGAGGTCGGTGGCGAGCATGGCAATGCCATCTACCTGCACTGCCCGAACCTGATCAACCTGCAGTTCCAGGCCCTGCGGCCCAAATTCGAATCGATTGCCGGGGTTTTCGGCGTCAAGCGCGTAGGTTTGATGCCCAGTGAGCGCCGGCACATGGAGCTCAATGCCCTGCTCGGCGCCCTGGATTTCCCGGTGCTGTCGATCGATATGGGTGGCTCCATCGTTGCCGCCAACCGTGCGGCGGCGCAATTGCTCGGGGTGCGGGTCGACGAGGTGCCTGGCATTCCGCTGTCGCGTTATGCCGAGGATTTCGACCTGCCGGAGCTGGTGCGCGCCAACAAGTCGCGGATCAATGGCCTGCGGGTCAAGGTCAAGGGCGATGTGTTCCTCGCCGATATCGCGCCGCTGCAGTCCGAGCATGACGACAGCGAGGCCCTGGCCGGCGCGGTATTGACCCTGCACCGCGCTGACCGCATCGGCGAACGCATCTATAACGTGCGCAAGCAGGAGTTGCGCGGTTTCGACAGTATCTTCCAGAGCTCGCGGGTCATGGCGGCGGTGGTGCGCGAGGCGCGGCGCATGGCGCCGCTGGATGCACCGCTGCTGATCGAAGGTGAAACCGGCACCGGCAAAGAGCTGCTGGCCCGTGCCTGTCACCTGGCCAGCCCTCGAGGCCAGGCGCCGCTGATGGCGCTCAACTGTGCCGGTTTGCCCGAGTCCATGGCCGAGACCGAATTGTTCGGTTACGGCCCAGGGGCGTTTGAAGGCGCGCGGGCAGAGGGCAAGCTTGGGCTGCTGGAGCTGACGGCGGGCGGCACCCTGTTCCTGGATGGCGTCGGTGAGATGAGTCCGCGCTTGCAGGTGAAACTGCTGCGCTTCCTGCAGGACGGCTGTTTCCGTCGTGTAGGCAGCGACGAAGAGGTGTACCTGGATGTGCGGGTGATCTGCGCAACCCAGGTCGATCTGTCCGAGTTGTGCGCCCGTGGCGAGTTCCGTCAGGACCTCTACCACCGCCTTAACGTGCTGTCGCTGCACATTCCGCCGTTGCGCGAATGCCTGGACGGCCTGCCGCCGCTGGTCGAACACTTTCTCGACCAGGCCAGCCGGCAGATCGGTTGCCCACTGCCCAAGCTTGCACCTGCAGCAATGGAGCGCCTGAGCCAGTACCACTGGCCGGGCAACGTGCGGCAACTGGAGAACGTGTTGTTCCAGGCGGTTTCGTTGTGCGACGGCGGGGTGGTCAAGAGCGAGCATATCCGCTTGCCGGACTACGGTGGCCGGCAACCGCTGGGCGAGTTTTCCCTTGAGGGCGACCTGGGGCAAATTGTCGGGCGTTTCGAGAAGGCAGTGCTGGAACGATTGATGAGCGAATTTCCCAGCAGCCGTGCACTGGGTAAACGCTTGGGTGTTTCCCATACAACAATTGCCAACAAGTTGCGTGAACATGGTGTTGGCAAGTCGGATTAATTAATCCGTCGTTAATAAAGCATGGGTAATAGAGGCAGGTTGTTAGTTGCAGGCATGACGGTAAATGAGTGCAGCGCGCCTCGTTCGTTAACAACCGAGGCGCTGCAGGCGGTCAATCCGTTGGATCAACCGTTCGAGCAACCGTTACCCATCACCCGGTACTCGAGAATGTGGCGCTTGCCCTGGGAGTCTTCGTAGGTCATGCGCGCCGGGACCACTTCGCAGACATTCGGGACTTCGCTCATGGAAATAACCTTGGCGATGTCCAGGTGCTGCGAGTAACTGTACTGTTCAACCGGAATCTGCTCGGCGCCGCCATTTGCAACTTCCTCGGCCATGGCCACGCTGCAAAGACTACCCAGTGCCAATACCAGTAAAGCTTTCATCTTCATTTTTACCTGTCTAAGGTCGTAAGGGGGCACGCAGCGCTTGTGGCGCCGCGTGTACAACATCATCAACTATCACGATTATTTGCCGATTAACTTCCCTTCGTGGGGGGCTACAAGAAAGTTAATCGTGGTGCCGTTGCTGGCGAGGTGAATTCTAGGAGTGCGGCCTGGGCTTAAACAGCCACGGTTTTGATAAACACTGTTGGCAGAAACTGTAACAATCGCCTGGCAGGCTGCCGGATTTTTTTATTTTTCCACCGTGCAGGCCCGGCCTTGAGCCTTCGTCGCTGGTTGCAGGGAGAAAAGACGAGGGCGTTACTACCAACGTCGAATGGCCGGCGCAGTCTGGTACAGTTACAACGAGGTCATACAAAAACAACTATTACACCGAGGTAACAAAGATGAGTGCGGCTCCCCTGTATCCCGTTCGTCCCGAGGTTGCGGCCAACACGTTGACCGACGAGGCGACCTACAAGGCCATGTACCAGCAGTCGGTGATCAACCCGGACGGCTTCTGGCGCGAGCAGGCTCAACGCCTCGACTGGATCAAGCCTTTCACCAAGGTCAAGCAGACCTCCTTTGACGACCACCATGTCGACATCAAATGGTTTGCTGACGGCACTCTGAACGTTTCCTACAACTGCCTGGACCGTCATCTGGCCGAGCGCGGCGATCAAATCGCGATCATCTGGGAAGGCGACGACCCTTCCGAACACCGCAACATCACCTACCGTGAACTGCACGAGCAAGTGTGCAAGTTCGCCAACGCCCTGCGCGGCCAGGATGTGCACCGGGGTGACGTGGTCACCATCTATATGCCGATGATCCCCGAGGCCGTGGTCGCCATGCTGGCCTGCGCCCGTATCGGTGCGATCCACTCGGTGGTATTCGGCGGCTTCTCGCCTGAGGCGCTGGCCGGGCGCATCATCGACTGCAAGTCGAAGATCGTCATCACCGCCGACGAAGGCCTGCGTGGCGGTCGCCGCACTGCGCTGAAAGCCAATGTCGACCTGGCCCTGACCAACCCGGAAACCAGCAGCGTGCAGAAGATCATCGTCTGCAAGCGCACCGGTGGCGACATCGCCTGGCACCAGCACCGCGACATCTGGTACGAAGACCTGATGAAGGTTGCTTCCAGTCACTGCGCGCCGAAGGAAATGGGTGCCGAAGAAGCGCTGTTCATCCTCTACACCTCCGGTTCCACCGGCAAGCCCAAGGGCGTGCTGCACACCACTGGCGGCTACATGGTGTATGCCGCACTGACCCACGAGCGGGTGTTCGACTACCGTCCGGGCGAAGTCTACTGGTGCACCGCCGACGTCGGCTGGGTCACCGGCCACAGCTACATCGTCTACGGCCCGCTGGCCAACGGTGCGACCACCGTGTTGTTCGAAGGCGTGCCGAACTATCCGGACATTACCCGCGTGTCGAAGATCATCGACAAGCACAAGGTCAACATCCTCTACACCGCGCCGACCGCCATTCGCGCGATGATGGCCGAAGGTCAGGCCGCGGTTGCCGGTGCCGACGGCTCCAGCCTGCGCCTGCTGGGTTCGGTGGGCGAGCCGATCAACCCGGAAGCCTGGAACTGGTACTACCACACCGTCGGCAAGGAGCGTTGCCCGATCGTCGATACCTGGTGGCAGACCGAGACCGGCGGCGTGCTGATCAGCCCGCTGCCGGGCGCTACCGCGCTCAAGCCGGGCTCGGCGACCCGTCCGTTCTTTGGCGTGGTACCGGCACTGGTGGACAACCTCGGCAACCTGATCGAAGGCGCTGCCGAAGGCAACCTGGTGATCCTCGATTCCTGGCCGGGCCAGTCGCGTTCGCTGTATGGCGATCATGACCGCTTCGTCGACACCTACTTCAAGACCTTCCGCGGCATGTACTTCACCGGTGACGGTGCCCGTCGCGACGAAGACGGCTACTACTGGATCACCGGCCGCGTCGACGACGTGCTCAACGTCTCCGGCCACCGCATGGGCACCGCCGAGATCGAAAGCGCCATGGTCGCCCACCCGAAAGTCGCCGAGGCCGCAGTGGTTGGCGTGCCGCATGACATCAAGGGGCAGGGTATCTATGTCTACGTCACCCTCAACGGTGGCGTCGAACCGACCGAGCAACTGCGCCTGGAGCTGAAGAACTGGGTGCGCAAGGAGATCGGTCCGATTGCCTCGCCGGATGTCATCCAGTGGGCGCCGGGGCTGCCGAAAACCCGCTCGGGCAAGATCATGCGCCGCATCCTGCGCAAGATCGCCACGGCCGAGTACGACGGCCTGGGTGATATCTCGACCCTGGCGGATCCGGGTGTGGTGCAGCACCTGATCGATACCCACAAGGACATGAGCAAGGCTTCGGCCTGAGTCTGAAGCTGCTTCGCAGCCTATCGCCGGCAAGTCCGGCTCCCACAGGGTGATGTTTCCACTGTGGGAGCTGGCTTGCCAGCGATGAGGCCCTCATGTGTTACTCAAATGCCCCGTCCGGCATCTGCCGGCGGGGCTTTGTGCATTCTGTTACTTCGACAATCATCGGTAACCCTTCTGTCACCGCTTTCGCACAAAAGCGGGGCAAAGCGAAACGCCCAAGTGCCTTTTCGGAGCATTTTTTTGCGGCTTTGCGGCCTGCTGAAACGCTACGCTTGCCGGATTAGAAGGCTTTGCCAATAATAGGCCCGCTTATTGCTTCATTGATTGGTTATTTGTCTTTTGCTTTTGCATATTCCGTGAAAGCTGTCAATATCTCCGACCCCGTGTTCCTGCGCTTCTGTAACTAGTTGTCGCATTGAAGAAATATCGGCTTCGGAGCTGTCGTTAAAATGCCGATCACTCGCTCGCCGCGTCTGCTTCAATGCCGACCCTGCGCAGCTCGCGTTGTACCCATTCGCATATCGGGCAGTCCTCAACCCTGCCTTGTATTGCCCTTTACCGATGGAGTTCCAGATGAAGAAACTCGCACTGCTTGGCGCCCTGGCGCTGTCCGTGTTTTCCCTGGCAGCGCTGGCTGATGAGAAACCGTTGAAAATCGGGATCGAAGCCGCCTACCCACCGTTTGCATCGAAGGCGCCGGACGGCAGCATCGTCGGCTTCGACTACGACATCGGCAACGCCCTGTGCGAAGAGATGAAGGTCAAGTGCGTGTGGGTCGAGCAGGAATTCGACGGCCTGATCCCGGCACTCAAGGTGCGCAAGATCGACGCCATCCTGTCCTCCATGTCGATCACCGAAGACCGCAAGAAGTCCGTGGACTTCACCGGCAAGTACTACCTGACCCCGGCGCGCCTGGTGATGAAGGAAGGTACTGCCGTCAGCGAAGGCCTGACTGAACTGAAGGGCAAGAAGATCGGCGTGCAGCGTGGCTCGATCCACGACCGCTTTGCCAAGGAAGTGCTGGGTGCGCAAGGCGCCACCATCGTTCCTTACGGCACCCAGAATGAAATCTACCTGGACGTCGCCGCTGGCCGTCTGGATGGCACCGTCGCCGATGCTACGCTGTTGGAAGACGGTTTCCTGAAGACTGACGCCGGTAAAGGCTTCGCCTTCGTTGGCCCATCGTTCACCGACGCCAAGTACTTCGGTGACGGCATTGGTATCGCTGTACGCAAAGGCGACGCGCTGAAAGACAAAATCAACGCGGCCATCGCCGGCATCCGTGCCAACGGCAAGTACAAGCAGATTCAGGACAAGTACTTCAACTTCGACATCTACGGCCCAGAAGCCAAGTAAATCGTCGACGTTTCACCTGTTCAATGGTGCAAGCAGCAGAGACTCTGAGGTTTGCACCATTTTTTCATCCCTAAGGTCGAGGACCTCATCATGTTGAAAGGCTACGGGGCAGTCATCCTCGACGGAGCGTGGCTGACGCTACAGCTCGCCTTGTCGTCCATGGCCCTGGCCATCGTGCTCGGTCTGATCGGTGTGGCGCTGCGTTTGTCGCCAGTGCGCTGGCTGGCCTGGCTCGGCGATCTGTATTCCACCGTGATCCGCGGGATTCCCGATCTGGTACTGATCCTGCTGATCTTCTACGGCGGCCAGGATCTGCTCAATCGCGTCGCGCCGCTGCTGGGCTTTGACGACTATATCGACCTCAATCCGCTGATGGCGGGTATCGGCACCCTCGGTTTCATCTTTGGTGCCTATCTGTCGGAAACCTTCCGTGGTGCGTTCATGGCCATTCCCAAGGGGCAGGCCGAAGCCGGCATGGCCTATGGCATGAGCAACCTGCAGATTTTCTTCCGGGTGCTGGTGCCGCAGATGATTCGCCTGGCGATTCCTGGCTTCACCAACAACTGGCTGGTCCTGACCAAGGCTACCGCACTGATTTCGGTGGTCGGCCTGCAGGACATGATGTTCAAGGCCAAGCAGGCGGCCGATGCCACTCGCGAGCCTTTCACCTTCTTCCTGGCGGTAGCGGCGCTGTACCTGGTGATCACCAGTGTTTCGCTGCTGGCCCTGCGTTACCTCGAGAAGCGCTACTCGGTAGGCGTAAAGGCGGCTGATCTATGATTTTCGACTACAACGTCATCTGGGAAGCGCTGCCGCTGTACCTGAACGGCCTGCTGACCACCCTCAAGCTGCTGGCGCTGTCGCTGCTGTTCGGTTTGCTGGCGGCGATCCCGCTGGGCCTTATGCGCGTTTCCAAGCAGCCGCTGGTGAACATGAGCGCCTGGCTCTACACCTACGTGATCCGTGGCACACCGATGCTGGTGCAGCTGTTCCTGATCTACTACGGCCTGGCCCAGTTCGAAGCGGTACGTGAAAGCTTTCTCTGGCCGTGGCTGTCCAGTGCGACCTTCTGTGCCTGCCTGGCCTTTGCCATCAACACCAGTGCCTATACCGCCGAAATCATCGCCGGCAGCCTCAAGGCCACGCCGCACGGCGAGATCGAGGCGGCCAAGGCCATGGGCATGTCGCGGGTCAAGATGTACCGCCGCATCCTCTTGCCGTCGGCCCTGCGCCGGGCGCTGCCGCAGTACAGCAACGAAGTGATCATGATGCTGCAGACCACCAGCCTGGCGTCGATCGTGACCCTGATCGACATCACCGGTGCAGCGCGCACGGTCAACGCCCAGTACTACCTGCCGTTCGAGGCCTATATCACGGCTGGCGTGTTCTACCTGTGCCTGACCTTCATTCTGGTGCGCCTGTTCAAGCTGGCCGAGCGTCGCTGGCTCGGCTACCTGGCGCCGCGCAAGCACTGAGGCCTGCGCCCACTTTTTCGCCCTGAGCGTTAGCTCAAGTCTGACTGCTTTGTGAGAATCGACAGCATGTACAAACTCGAAGTCCAAGATCTGCATAAACGCTACGGCAGTCACGAAGTGCTCAAGGGCGTGTCCCTGGCGGCCAAGGCAGGCGACGTGATCAGCATCATCGGCTCCAGCGGTTCGGGCAAAAGTACTTTCCTGCGCTGCATCAACCTGCTCGAGCAGCCGCACGCGGGCAAGATCCTGCTCAACAACGAAGAGCTCAAGCTGGTGGCCAACAAGGACGGCGCGCTCAAGGCCGCCGATCCCAAGCAACTGCAGCGCATGCGTTCGCGCCTGTCGATGGTGTTCCAGCACTTCAACCTGTGGTCGCACATGACCGCGCTGGAAAACATCATCGAAGCGCCGGTGCACGTGCTGGGCATGTCGAAAAAAGACGCCCTGGAAAAAGCCGAGCACTACCTGGCCAAAGTCGGTGTTGCCCACCGCAAGGACGCCTATCCTGGGCATATGTCCGGTGGTGAGCAGCAGCGCGTGGCAATTGCCCGGGCGCTGGCCATGGAGCCGGAAGTGATGCTGTTCGACGAGCCGACCTCGGCGCTCGACCCGGAGCTGGTCGGTGATGTGCTCAAGGTCATGCAGTCGCTGGCCCAGGAAGGCCGGACCATGGTCGTGGTCACCCACGAAATGGGCTTTGCCCGCGAGGTGTCGAACCAGCTGGTGTTCCTGCACAAGGGCCTGGTGGAAGAGAGCGGCAACCCACGCGAAGTGCTGGTCAACCCGCAATCGGAGCGTCTGCAACAGTTCCTTTCGGGCAGCCTGAAGTAAGATTGCCGTTTTGCACCAAAATGGGTCATGCTGCATCGTACGCGCAGCATGACCAGGCTCTAACTTCTTGACCTTTTTCAGGTTTCGGACCGCACCCCATGACCACCCAGCGAATCGGTTTTCTCATCTGGCCCAGCACCAAGGCCCTGACCCTGGCGCTGGCGGAAGAGGTGTTGCGGGTTGCCCAGAAGGTCCATCCGGAAGTGGTCTACGAGCTGTCGTTCCTGCAGGCCGAAGCACCTGGCGAAGGTGCCTGGCGCCTGCCGGGCGAGCCGTGGGCCGGCAAGCTCGAAGGTTGCCAGAAGCTGTTTTTGCTGGCTGACGAGCCGCCCCAGGCCGTGGCGTCGAGCCTGGCCAGCGCACTCAAGCAGCTGGTACGTGCCGGTTGCGTGGTCGGCGGCCTGTCGGCGGGGGTTTACCCGTTGGCGCAGTTGGGCCTGCTCGATGGTTATCGGGCTGCGGTGCACTGGCGCTGGCAGGATGATTTCGCCGAACGCTTCCCCAAGGTCATTGCCACCAGCCACTTGTTCGATTGGGATCGCGACCGTTTGACGGCGTGCGGCGGCATGTCGGTAATCGACCTGCTGCTGGCGGTGCTGGCTCGCGATCATGGTGCCGAGCTTGCCGGTGCGGTGTCTGAAGAGCTGGTGGTCGAGCGCATTCGTGAGGGTGGCGAGCGCCAGCGCATTCCGCTGCAAAACCGTCTCGGCTCCAGCCATCCGAAGCTGACCCAGGCCGTGCTGCTGATGGAAGCCAACATCGAAGAGCCGCTGACCACCGACGAGATCGCCCAGCATGTGTGTGTATCGCGCCGCCAACTGGAGCGGATCTTCAAGCAATACCTCAATCGCGTGCCGAGCCAGTACTACCTGGAACTGCGCCTGAACAAGGCGCGGCAGATGCTGATGCAGACCAGCAAGTCGATCATCCAGATCGGGCTGTCCTGCGGGTTTTCTTCCGGGCCGCATTTCTCCAGCGCCTACCGCAACTTCTTTGGCGCAACGCCGCGGGAAGATCGTAATCAGCGACGTAGCAGCAGCCCGTTCGAACTGTCGTCGGTGCCCGCGGAGCGCGGCTGATAGCCGATGCTATCGCCGGCAACGCCGGCTCCCACAGTTCTTGTGTATGCAGAGCCCCTTGTGGGAGCCGGCCTTGCCGGCGATGGCTGCGCAGCAGCCCGAATACAGTTGTGTCCCCACCACACCCGCAGCGTTTAAACTGCGCCTTTGCGACCCTATTTGTCGCATTGCCGTAAGCCTTGGTAAAACAGGGTTTGGCGCTATAAGAAGTTGTCGCTTGGCGGCAAGGTCAGGCGCCGATCTGTCCTTACAATCCCCCCATCGCTCGCCAGTTCCAGGCAGGCGTTCCTCTTCAGGAGACTCCGATGTCCGTTGAGCAAGCTCCGGTGCAACGCGCCGATTTCGACCAGGTGATGGTCCCCAACTATGCACCGGCGGCTTTCATTCCCGTCCGTGGAGCGGGCTCCCGCGTCTGGGATCAGGCGGGCCGCGAGCTGATCGATTTCGCCGGCGGCATCGCCGTTAACGTCCTTGGCCATGCCCATCCGGCGCTGGTTGGCGCCCTGACCGAGCAGGCCAACAAGCTGTGGCACGTGTCCAACGTGTTCACCAACGAGCCGGCCCTGCGCCTGGCGCACAAGCTGGTCGATGCGACCTTCGCCGACCGTGCGTTCTTCTGCAACTCCGGCGCCGAAGCCAACGAGGCGGCGTTCAAACTGGCCCGGCGTGTCGCCCACGACCGTTTCGGCCCCGAGAAGCACGAGATCATCGCCACCGTTAACAGCTTCCACGGTCGCACCCTGTTCACCGTCAGCGTCGGCGGCCAGCCGAAGTACTCTGACGGTTTCGGGCCGAAAATCACGGGTATCAGCCACGTGCCGTACAACGACCTGGAAGCGCTGAAAGCGCAGATTTCCGACAAGACCTGCGCCGTGGTCATCGAGCCGATCCAGGGCGAGAGCGGTGTGGTCCCGGCTGACGTTGCCTACCTGCAAGGCGCCCGCGAGCTGTGCGACAAGCACAACGCGCTGCTGATCTTCGACGAAGTGCAGACCGGCGTTGGCCGTACCGGCTCGTTGTTTGCCTACCAGCACTACGGCGTGACTCCGGACATCCTCTCCAGTGCCAAGAGCCTGGGCGGCGGTTTCCCGATCGGCGCCATGCTGACCACCGAAGACCTGGCCAAGCACCTGGCCGTCGGCACCCACGGCACCACCTACGGCGGCAACCCGCTGGCCTGTGCCGTCGCCAGCGCGGTGCTGGATGTGGTCAACACCCCTGAAGTGCTGGCCGGCGTCAAGGCCAAGCACCAGAAGTTCAAGGCACGCCTGGAGCAGATCGGCGAGAAATACGGCTTGTTCACCCAGGTACGTGGGGTTGGCCTGCTGATCGGTTGCGTGCTGTCCGAGGCCTGGAAAGGCAAGGCCAAGGATGTCTTCAACGCCGCCGAGAAAGAAGGCCTGATGGTGCTGCAAGCCGGCCCAGACGTCGTGCGTTTCGCCCCGAGCCTGGTGGTCGAGGATGCTGATATCGATGAAGGCCTGGACCGTTTCGAGCGCGCTGCAGCAAAACTGACTCAGGCCTGATTCAAGCCTGAAGTCCTTTCATCGGCCCTGCCGGGCCGGTGAAACCGAATTCCAGAGCAGGTGCCTGCGGGCGCCTGCTGTTTTTCTTTGAGCCGGCGGATGTCGGCCTGTTTTCCCGAAAGGAGTGACACCATGCTGGTGATGCGCCCCGCGCAAATGGCTGATCTGGGTGAAGTACAGCGTCTTGCCGCAGACAGCCCCATTGGTGTCACGTCCTTGCCGGATGATGCCGGTCGCCTGAGCGACAAGATTGCCGCTTCGGAAACGTCCTTCGCTGCCGAAGTCAGCTTCAACGGAGAAGAGAGCTATTTCTTCGTCCTTGAAGACAGCAGCACCGGCAAGCTGGTCGGCTGTTCGGCCATCGTCGCCTCAGCTGGCTATTCCGAGCCGTTCTACAGCTTTCGCAACGAGACCTTCGTGCATGCGTCCCGGGAGCTGAAGATCCACAACAAGATTCACGTCCTGTCGCAATGCCACGACCTGACCGGCAACAGCCTGCTGACCAGCTTCTACGTGCTGCCGGAGCTGGTCGGCAGCGGCTGGGCCGAGCTCAACTCCCGTGGCCGCCTGCTGTTCATGGCCGCCCACCCGGAACGCTTCGCCGAGTCGGTGGTCACCGAAATCGTCGGCTATAGCGACGAGCATGGCGATTCGCCGTTCTGGGATGCCATCGGGCGCAACTTCTTCGACCTCAATTACGCCGAGGCCGAGCGCCTGTGCGGTCTCAAGAGCCGGACCTTCCTGGCCGAGCTGATGCCGCATTACCCGATCTACGTGCCCTTGCTGCCGGATGCCGCGCAGGAGGCCATGGGCCAGGTGCACCCGCGGGCGCAGATCACCTTCGACATCCTGATGCGCGAAGGCTTCGAGACCGATCACTACATCGACATTTTCGACGGCGGTCCGACCCTGCATGCGCGGGTTTCCGGTATCCGTTCGATTGCCCAGAGCCGGGTGATGCCGGTCAAGCTGGACGATGCCGCCAGCAAGGGCGGGCGCCCGTACCTGGTCAGCAACGGCCAGTTGCAGGATTACCGCGCGGTGCTGCTGGAGCTCGACTGGGCACCCGGCAAGCCGGTCAGCCTGAGTCTTGAAGCTGCCGAAGCCCTGGGCGTCGGTGAAGGCGCCAGCGTCCGTCTGGTCGCGGTTTGATCCCTGCGGTTCGATAACCGAGCACCCAGGTCGAGTTTTGCGGCAGGCCCAAGGCCGCCGCCCGAGGAGATAGCATGATCGTTCGTCCCGTACGCAGCAGCGATTTACCTGCGCTGATCGAGCTGGCGCGCAGCACCGGCACCGGCCTGACCACCTTGCCGGCCAACGAAGAGCGCCTGGCACACCGGGTCGGCTGGGCCGAGAAGACTTTCCGTGGCGAAGCCGAACGCGGTGATGCCGATTACCTGTTCGTGCTGGAAAACGACGAAGGCGTAGTGGTGGGTATCTCCGCCATCGCCGGTGCGGTCGGCCTGCGTGAGCCCTGGTACAACTACCGGGTCGGCCTGACCGTCAGCGCTTCCCAGGAACTGAACATCTATCGGGAAATCCCCACCCTGTTCCTGGCCAACGACCTGACCGGCAACTCCGAGCTGTGCTCACTGTTCTTGCGTGGCGACCACCGCAGTGGCCTCAATGGCCGCTTGCTGGCCAAGGCGCGCCTGCTGTTCATCGCCGAGTTCCCGGAGCTGTTCGGCAACAAGATCATCGCTGAAATGCGCGGCATGTCCGACGAACAGGGCCGTTCGCCGTTCTGGGAAAGCCTGGGCCGGCACTTCTTCAAGATGGAATTCAGCCAGGCCGATTACCTGACCGGCGTCGGCAACAAGGCTTTTATTGCCGAGCTGATGCCCAAGTTCCCGCTGTACACCTGCTTCCTCTCGGAAGCGGCGCGCAACGTCATCGGCCGGGTGCACACCGACACTGAGCCGGCGCTGGCAATGCTCAAAAGCGAAGGTTTCAGCTACCAGGGCTATGTCGACATCTTCGACGCGGGCCCTGCGGTGGAGTGCGAAACCGCCAAGATCCGCGCAGTGCACGACAGCGAGGCGCTGGTACTGGCCGTCGGTACCCCGGGCGACGACGCGACCCCGTTCATCATTCACAACCGCAAGCGCGAAGACTGCCGCATCACCGCCGCACCTGCGCGCTTTGCCGCCGGCACCCTGGTGGTCGACCCACAGACCGCCAAACGCCTGCGCCTGAGCGCCGGTGACCAGGTGCGTGCCGTACCACTGTCCGCTGCCCGGGAGGCCAAATAATGACGACTCACTTTATCGCCGGCAGTTGGCAGACAGGGCAGGGCGAAGCGCTGCAATCGCTCGATCCGGTTAGCCAGCAGGTTGTCTGGCAAGGCCAGGGCGCCAGCGCCGAGCAGGTTGACAGCGCCGTCAAGGCCGCGCGTCAGGCCTTTGCCGGCTGGGCGCTGCAGTCGCTGGAGGCGCGCATCAGTGTGCTCGAAGCCTTTGCCGCCGCGCTCAAGGCCAATGCCGATGAACTGGCGCGCTGCATCGGTGAAGAAACCGGCAAGCCGCTGTGGGAAGCCACGACCGAAGTGACCAGCATGGTCAACAAGGTGGCGATTTCGGTACAGAGCTACCGCGAGCGCACCGGTGAAAAGAGCGGCCCGCTGGCCGATGCCACCGCCGTGCTGCGCCACAAGCCCCATGGCGTGGTCGCGGTGTTCGGCCCGTACAACTTCCCCGGTCACCTGCCCAACGGTCATATTGTCCCGGCGCTGCTGGCCGGTAACACCGTAGTGTTCAAGCCCAGCGAACTGACCCCGAAAGTCGCCGAGCTGACGGTCAAGTGCTGGATCGAGGCCGGCCTGCCGGCAGGCGTGCTCAACCTGGTCCAGGGCGCCCGCGAAACTGGCGTGGCCCTGGCTGCCAACCCGGGCATCGACGGTTTGTTCTTCACCGGCTCCAGCCGCACCGGCAACCTGCTGCACCAGCAGTTCGCCGGCCGTCCGGAGAAGATCCTGGCCCTGGAGATGGGCGGCAACAACCCGCTGGTGGTCGACGAGGTCAAGGACCTGGACGCCGCGGTGTACACCATCATTCAGTCGGCGTTCATTTCCGCCGGCCAGCGCTGCACCTGTGCACGCCGCCTGCTGGTGCCGCAAGGCGCCTGGGGCGATGCGCTGCTCAAGCGCCTGGTCGAGGTGAGCAAGAACATCTCGGTCGGCGCTTTCGATCAGCAGCCGGCGCCGTTCATGGGTTCGGTGATCTCCCTGGGCGCCGCCAAGGCACTGCTCGATGCCCAGGCGCAACTGCTGGGCAACGGTGGTATCGCGCTGCTGCAAATGACCCAGCCGCAGGCCACGGCCGCCTTGCTGACCCCGGGCATCATCGATGTCAGCGCGGTAGCCGATCGCCCTGACGAAGAGTTCTTCGGCCCGCTGCTGCAGGTGATTCGCTACAGCGATTTCGATGCGGCCATCAGTGAGGCCAACAACACCCAGTACGGCCTGGCAGCCGGCCTGTTGTCCGATTCCCACGCGCGCTACCAGTACTTCTGGCTGCAAAGCCGCGCCGGCATCGTCAACTGGAACAAACAACTGACCGGCGCCGCCAGCAGCGCACCATTCGGTGGAGTGGGTGCCAGCGGCAACCACCGCGCCAGCGCCTACTACGCGGCGGATTACTGTGCTTACCCGGTAGCCTCGCTGGAGACCGCCAGCCTGACCCTGCCTGCCACACTGACGCCAGGCGTCTCCCTATAACAAAAGGTCCACGGAGCCTTGCCGATGAAATCGTTTGAAGTGAATTTTGATGGTCTGGTCGGACCGACGCACAACTACGGCGGGCTGTCGTACGGCAACGTTGCTTCGCAAAGCAACAGCCAGCAGGCGTCCAACCCGCGGGAAGCGGCGCGTCAGGGCCTGGCGAAGATGAAAGCGTTGATGGAGATGGGTTTCCAGCAGGGCGTACTGGCCCCGCAGGAGCGTCCGGACGTGGCCGCGCTGCGCCGCCTGGGTTTTGCCGGCACCGATGCGCAAGTGATCGAGCGTGCCGCCAAGGACGCCATGCCGTTGCTGGTCGCCAGTTGCTCGGCATCGAGCATGTGGGTGGCCAATGCCGCCACCGTCAGCCCGAGTGCCGACACGGCGGACGGTCGCGTGCACTTCACGGCTGCCAACCTCAACTGCAAATATCACCGCAGTATCGAGCACCCGACTACCAGCCGTGTGCTGGGCGCGATGTTCGCCAACCAGCAGCACTTTGCCCACCACGCCGCCTTGCCGGCCGTGGCGCAGTTCGGTGATGAAGGTGCAGCCAACCATACCCGTTTCTGCCGCAGCTACGGCGAGGCCGGTGTCGAATTCTTCGTCTACGGGCGCAGCGCCTTCGACACCCGCTATCCGGCGCCGCAGAAATACCCGGCGCGCCAGACCCTCGAAGCTTCGCAAGCCGTCGCCCGCCTGCACGGTCTGAGCGAGGAGGGCGTGGTCTACGCCCAGCAGAACCCGGCGGTGATCGACCAGGGCGTGTTCCACAACGATGTGATCGCGGTGGGTAACGGCGAAGTGCTGTTCTACCACGAAGATGCCTTCCTCGAGACCGAGGCGATACTTGGCCAACTGCAGGCTAAACTGGCTAAACGAGGCGGTAACTTCAAGGCGATCTGCGTACCGCGCTCGGCTGTCACGGTAGAGGACGCCGTGCGTTCGTACCTGTTCAACAGCCAGTTGCTGTCTCGCGCCGATGGTTCGATGCTGCTGATCGTGCCGGAAGAGTGCCACAACAATGAGCGGGTCTGGGCGTATCTGTCGTCACTGACCGGCTCTGGCGGACCGGTCAGCGAGGTCAAGGTCTTCGACCTCAAGCAGAGCATGCAGAACGGTGGCGGGCCGGCGTGCCTGCGCTTGCGCGTGGCATTGAATGAAACGGAACTGGCGGCGGTCAATCCAGGCGTTATCATGACCGCACCGCTGTACGACACCCTGACCCAATGGGTTGACAAGCACTACCGTGATCGCCTGAGCGAAACCGACCTGGCCGATCCGCAGTTGTTGCTGGAATGTCGTACGGCCCTGGATGAACTGACCCAGATCCTCAAACTGGGTTCGGTCTATCCGTTCCAACTTCAACCTTGAGAGAGAATTCGACTATGTCCGACGCCCTGCAGCTGATCCTTGAAGATGACGATGGTACCCAGCTGGAAACTTCCTGCACCCGCTTTGCGGTGGTCTGGCAAGGCAAGGAGGTATGGATTCAGCAGGATGGCCGTGGTCAGCTGCTGATCGGCGTCGACGTCGAAGAAGACGATACCGAGTACGCCAACTTGCTGCTGCGTCCGCTGGCGACCAACCTGGTCAGCCTGCAGCTGGAAATGGAACCGGCCGATGCCGGCGACGATGAAGAACACGTCCATGGTCCCGACTGCGGCCACCATCACTAAGGAATAGCCCATGCTCGCCCTCGGCAAACTGCTTGAACTGACCCTGGCCGGTCGCGAACCGGCAGAGAAGACCCAGCTGACTGTCGACGGCGTACGCATGCGCTGGCTCGGCGAGGGCGCCCTCGAAGTGCGCCCGCCCGAGGCTCGTGACAATGGCCAGGACCTGCTGCTGTCGGCGGGCATCCATGGCAACGAAACCGCACCGATCGAGTTGCTCGATCGGCTGCTGCACGACATTGCCCGCGGCGATCTCAAACCGCGTGCGCGTATTCTGTTCCTGTTCGGCAACCCCGAGGCGATCCGCCGCGGCGAGCGTTACATCGAGCAGGACGTCAACCGCTTGTTCAATGGCCGCCACGATCAGTCCAGTGGTGCCGAGGCCCTGCGTGCCTGTGAGCTGGAGCGCCTGGCGGCGACTTTTTTCAGCGTCCCCGAGCGCACCCGCCTGCATTACGACCTGCACACCGCCATTCGTGGTTCGAAGATCGAGCAGTTCGCCCTCTATCCGTACAAGGAAGGTCGCCAGCATTCGCGTCGCGAACTGGCGCGCCTGAGTGCGGCCGGCATGGAGGCGGTGCTGCTGCAAAGCAAGGTGTCGATCACCTTCACCGCCTACACCTATGAGCAATTGGAGGCTGAAGCCTTCACCCTGGAGCTGGGCAAGGCGCGGCCGTTCGGGGAGAACGGCCAGGTCAATGTCGAGCGCCTGGAGACCCGTCTCAAGCAGATCATCGAAGGCACCGAGCCTGAAGAGCCTCAAGCCCTGGATGGCCTGCAGCTATTCAGCGTGGCTCGCGAGATCATCAAGCACAGCGAGCATTTTCGTCTGAACCTGCCTGCGGATATAGAGAACTTCTCGGAGCTCGAACCCGGCTACCTGCTGGCCGAGGATATCGCCGACACCCGCTGGATCGTCGAGGAGCAGGGCGCGCGCATCATCTTCCCCAACCCGAAGGTCAAGAATGGTTTGCGGGCGGGGATTCTGATCGTTCCCGCCAACCCCGAACAGCTAGGCTGATTGGGTGGGAGCGGGCTTGCCCCGCGATTGCGATCTACCTGCTGCATCGCATCGCGGGACAAGCCCGCTCCTACAGGGTTATTCAGCCGGCCATTTTTTGCGGCACTTCATTGCGACGCAGGGCGCGCAGCTTGTGCAGGGTATCGGCGCAGGTCTTGGCCGCCTCGGCGCCCTTGACCAGGAAATGTTCGAAGTAGAAGTTCTGATGCTCGTCACCGGCATGGAAGTGGTGCGGGGTCAGCACAGCCGAGAACACCGGCACCTCGGTTTCCAGCTGCACCTGCATCAGGCCGCTGATCACCGACTGGGCGACGAACTCATGGCGGTACAGGCCGCCATCGACCACCAGGCCGGCGGCGACGATGCCGGCGTAGCGACCACCACGGGCCAGCAGCTTGGCGTGCAGAGGGATCTCGAAAGCGCCGCCGACTTCAAAGAAATCGATATCGCTCGCCTGATAGCCTTGTTTACCCATCTCTTCGACGAATGCCTTGCGAGCCTGGTCGACAATATCCTTGTGCCAGCAGGCCTGGATGAAGGCGATGCGCTCGTGGGAAGGGTTCTTGCTATCGATTGCGGTAGGTTGCATTGAAACGGACTCCTGTTTGGATGAGAAACAGGGCGCTGGATCGAAGGGGATTTCGCCATGCAGCTGCACAACGACAGGCGCGGATGCACCTCTCCCGTTCTCTCTTTATCCGGACTATGACCGTCGGCCCCGGAATCACACCGGGTCTGCTGACCTTGCAGGCAGGCCTGCAAGCGCTCGCGGGCTATGCGCATTGCGCGCAATTACCGCCGGTGGGGAATCGCACCCCGCCCTGAGAACGTTACCGTCGGTTGTCAACGGCGAGGAATTATTAGCACAGATGTCAGGTAAACGTATAGGCTGCTAACGATTTTTTCCGGATCAACGACATTTCATCCGGGAAACCTTGCCAATTGCTTTGTGCGGCCCCAGTAATATCGTGTCACCAGATCAAATCAGGCCCAGAGAGGTCGGGCGGAGTGGTCGCGAGCGGTTTTTCGCTGACGTTGTCGTTGCAGGCCGTCCAATTGACGGTTTCTATAGCATAAACACACTGCACCCAAGCCTAAGGCCCGATATAATGCGGCCCTTTGCCGTCGTTTCGTCAATTTGACGCAAGCATTTGCCTTAAGGCCGCCGTTTCCGTGGAAGAACCTATGAAAAGCGCAGAAATCCGTGAAGCCTTCCTTCGCTTCTTCGAAGAGCAGGGACACACCCGAGTTGCCTCCAGCTCCTTGATTCCGGGCAACGACCCGACCCTGTTGTTCACCAACGCGGGGATGAACCAGTTCAAGGACTGCTTCCTTGGCCAGGAAAAGCGCGCCTACACCCGCGCGACCAGCAGCCAGAAGTGCGTGCGCGCCGGTGGCAAGAACAGCGACCTGGAAAACGTCGGCTACACCGCCCGTCACCACACCTTCTTCGAAATGCTGGGTAACTTCAGCTTCGGTGACTATTTCAAGAAAGACGCCATCACCTACGCCTGGACCTTCCTGACCAAGGTGCTGAACCTGCCGGAAGAGAAACTCTGGGTCACCGTCTATGCCAGCGACGATGAGGCATACGACATCTGGACCAAGGAAATCGGCGTACCGGCCGAGCGCATGGTGCGCATCGGCGACAACAAGGGCGCACCATACGCCTCCGACAACTTCTGGACCATGGGCGATACCGGCCCGTGCGGCCCGTGCACCGAGATCTTCTACGATCACGGCGCAGACATCTGGGGCGGCCCACCCGGCTCGCCGGAAGAAGACGGCGATCGCTACATCGAGATCTGGAACAACGTCTTCATGCAGTTCAACCGCACCGCCGATGGCGTGCTGCACCCGCTGCCAGCACCGTCGGTGGATACCGGCATGGGCCTGGAGCGCATCAGTGCGGTCATGCAGCATGTGCACTCGAACTACGAGATCGACCTGTTCCGCAACCTGCTCAGCGCTTCGGCCGCCGCCATTGGCTGCGCCAACGAAGAGCAGTCGTCGCTCAAAGTGGTGTCCGACCACATCCGTTCCTGCAGCTTCCTGATTGCCGACGGCGTGCTGCCGTCCAACGAAGGCCGCGGCTACGTGCTGCGCCGCATCATCCGTCGCGCTTGCCGCCACGGTAACAAGCTGGGCGCCACTGGCAGCTTCTTCTACAAGATCGTCGCCGCCCTGGTGGCCGAGATGGGCGAAGCCTTCCCCGAGCTCCAGCAACAGCATTCCAACATCGAGCGCGTGCTCAAGGCTGAAGAAGAGCAGTTCGCCAAGACCCTGGAGCAGGGCCTGAAAATCCTCGAGCAGGACCTGGCCGATCTCAAGGGCACCGTAGTGCCGGGTGACGTGGTGTTCAAGCTGTACGACACCTACGGTTTCCCGATGGACCTGACCGCCGACATCGCCCGCGAACGCGAGCTGACCATCGACGAAGCAGGCTTCGAGCGCGAGATGGAAGCCCAGCGTGAGCGTGCCCGCTCCGCCAGCGCCTTCGGCCTGGACTACAACACCCTGGTCAAGGTCGACGTGGCGACCGAGTTCACCGGCTACAACGCCACCGAAGGCAGTGCCAGCATCGTTGCTCTTTATAAGGACGGCAAGGTCGTCGAGCAGCTGGGTGAAGGCGAGGAGGGTGTGGTCATCCTCGACCGTACGCCGTTCTACGCCGAGTCCGGCGGCCAGGTTGGTGACACCGGCTACCTGCAGGCGGGCAACGTGCGCTTCGATGTGCGCGACACCACCAAGACCGGCGGCGCCTTCCTGCACCACGGTGTGGTGGCCAGCGGCACCCTGACCGTCGGTGCTCAGGTGCAGACCCGGGTCGATGCCGATGTTCAGCACGCCACCTCGCTGAACCACTCCGCCACCCACCTGCTGCACGCGGCGCTGCGCCAGGTGCTGGGCGATCACGTACAACAGAAGGGCTCGCTGGTCGATAGCCAGCGCCTGCGCTTCGACTTCAGTCACTTCGAGGCGGTCAAGCCAGAGCAGCTCAAGGCCCTGGAAGACATCGTCAACCGCGAAGTGCGCAAGAACTCCGAGGTGCAAACCGAAGAGACCGATATCGAAACCGCCAAGCAGAAGGGCGCCATGGCGCTGTTCGGCGAGAAGTATGGCGACAGCGTGCGGGTGCTGAGCATGGGCGGCGATTTCTCCGTCGAACTGTGCGGCGGTATCCACGCCAAGCGTACCGGTGATATCGGTCTGCTCAAGATCATCAGCGAAGGTGGCGTGGCCTCCGGCGTACGCCGGATCGAAGCGGTCACCGGCGCTGCCGCACTGGCGTACCTGAACGCTGCCGAAGAGCAGCTCAAGGAAGCCGCGCAACTGGTCAAGGGCAGTCGCGACAACCTGATCGACAAGCTCTCGGCCGTGCTCGAGCGCAACCGTCAGCTGGAAAAACAGCTGGAGCAACTGCAGGCCAAGGCCGCCAGCGCTGCTGGCGACGACCTGTCCAACGCAGCCGTCGAGGTCAAGGGCGTCAAGGTCCTGGCCGCACGTCTCGATGGCCAGGATGGCAAGGCGCTGCTGGCGCTGGTCGATCAACTGAAGAACAAACTCGGCCGCGCAGTGATCCTGCTCGGCAGTGTCCATGAGGAAAAGGTCGTACTGGTTGCCGGTGTGACCAAAGACCTGACTGGCCAACTCAAAGCCGGTGATTTGATGAAGCAAGCCGCTGCCGCGGTGGGTGGCAAGGGCGGTGGTCGTCCGGACATGGCGCAAGGTGGTGGCGTAGACACCGCAGCGCTGGACAGCGCGCTGGCCCTGACCGTGCCATTCGTGGAGCAGGGCGTTTAAGGCGTACATCGGCCCGCCGTCTAGTGGTGGGCCATGGCGTCGTTTGAATGTTTATTGGGTGCCCTTCATGGGCTGAGGCGGCTTTGAAATGGCGTTGATCGTACAGAAATTTGGCGGTACCTCGGTCGGCACAGTCGAGCGAATCGAGCAGGTTGCCGACAAGGTCAAGAAGTTCCGTGAAGCCGGCGATGACCTGGTGGTTGTACTGTCGGCGATGAGTGGCGAAACCAATCGCCTGATCGACCTGGCCAAGAAGATCAGCGATCAGCCGGTTCCGCGTGAACTGGATGTGATCGTCTCCACTGGCGAGCAGGTGACCATCGCCTTGCTGGCCATGGCCCTGATCAAGCGTGGTATTCCGGCGGTGTCCTACACCGGTAACCAGGTGCGGATCCTCACCGACAGCGCGCACAACAAGGCGCGCATCCTGCAGATCGACGACCAGAAGATTCGCGGCGACCTCAAGGCTGGCCGCGTGGTCGTGGTCGCAGGTTTCCAGGGTGTCGACGAGCACGGCAACATCACCACCCTCGGTCGTGGTGGCTCCGACACCACCGGCGTGGCCCTGGCGGCAGCGCTGAAGGCTGACGAGTGCCAGATCTACACCGATGTCGATGGTGTCTACACCACTGACCCGCGCGTGGTGGCCCAGGCCCAGCGCCTGGACAAGATCACCTTCGAAGAGATGCTGGAAATGGCCAGCCTCGGTTCCAAGGTGCTGCAGATCCGCGCCGTCGAGTTTGCCGGCAAGTACAACGTCCCGCTGCGCGTGCTGCACAGCTTCCAGGAGGGTCCGGGTACCCTCATTACCATTGATGAAGAGGAATCCATGGAACAGCCGATCATTTCCGGCATCGCCTTCAACCGCGATGAAGCCAAGCTGACCATCCGCGGCGTACCGGATACCCCGGGCGTTGCTTTCAAGATCCTCGGCCCTATCAGTGCCGCGAACATCGAAGTCGACATGATCGTGCAGAACGTTTCGCACGATAACACCACCGACTTCACCTTCACCGTGCACCGCAACGACTACGACAAGGCCCACAAGGTCCTGGACAAGACCTCCGTCGAGCTCAACGCCCGCGAAGTGGTCGGTGACACCAACATCGCCAAGGTCTCGATCGTCGGCGTCGGCATGCGTTCCCACGCCGGTGTCGCCAGCCGCATGTTCGAAGCGCTGGCCAAGGAGAGCATCAACATCCAGATGATCTCCACCTCCGAGATCAAGGTCTCGGTGGTAATAGAAGAGAAGTACCTGGAACTGGCGGTGCGCGCCCTGCACACCGCTTTCGAGCTGGACGCCCCGGCCCGACAGGGCGAGTAAGGCGGCTGCCTCTGGGGGCGCGGCTTGGCCGCGCCCTTCGTTTTTCTGGCTGGTGTGAGAAATCTGTGCTTTTGCTCGCGCTAGTCAATACTTAGGCGTAGGTCAGCAGCCGTCACGGGTTGTAGGCTGAAGCCCTTTTTTTTGCAGACTGTTATCCCTGAACTGAATTGCGTGAGGAGAAAGCTATGTTGATTCTGACTCGTCGGTGCGCCGAGAGCCTGATCATTGGCGACGGCGAAATCACCGTGACCGTGCTCGGCGTCAAAGGAAACCAAGTGCGGATAGGGGTAAACGCCCCTAAAGAAGTGGCCGTCCACCGTGAGGAAATCTACCTGCGGATCAAGAAAGAGAAGGACGAAGAACCAACCCATTAATTTTTATCGAGTTTTTTTCAAAAAAGAGTTTGCAAACGGGGAAGGGTCTGGTTATTATACGCCCCGTGTTGCGGAGAGGTGGCCGAGTGGCCGAAGGCGCTCCCCTGCTAAGGGAGTATACCTCACAAGGGTATCGGGGGTTCGAATCCCCCCTTCTCCGCCATTATTCATGTAGGACGCTGTAATCTGCCTGAATCGCCTAAGTCGTTGAAATTAAACGAAAAAGTGGTTGGCAAAAAGATTTAGCGGCCTATAATGCGCGGTAACAAATGCACTCATAGCTCAGCTGGATAGAGTACTCGGCTACGAACCGAGCGGTCGGAGGTTCGAATCCTCCTGAGTGCACCATACGACGAAGCAGTTTTCAACTTGAATGCTGCTTCAGCTGCAACCAGAGGTGATCTGGTCCATCAAGCGCCAACCCTGCACTCATAGCTCAGCTGGATAGAGTACTCGGCTACGAACCGAGCGGTCGGAGGTTCGAATCCTCCTGAGTGCACCATACATCAAAGCAGTTTTCAGTTTGAAAGTTGCTTTAGCTGTAACCAGAGGTGATCTGGTCCATCAAGCGCCAACTTGCACTCATAGCTCAGCTGGATAGAGTACTCGGCTACGAACCGAGCGGTCGGAGGTTCGAATCCTCCTGAGTGCACCATACAACAGAAAGCCCGCCTACCAAGGCGGGCTTTTTGCTTTCCGGCATTCATCTTCCGGTAAGGCGTGATGACTACACTGTCATCATTGCCGTGCCTGCCCCGCGCTATTTTTTGCCGACCCCGATGTGTTTTTTTTCGCGCTGCCGCCGTCGCACTGTTGCCTGCATACGTTGTCACAAGTATGTCTCGCAAACGATTGTTATAGCCGCGATTTTTTCAGCACCCAGACAGCTCAAGCGGTGTATGATTGCGCCCGTCAGCCCCGCCGGGGCTTGTGGAATACCACCATGGACTTACCCAGTAGTTACTCAATAGCAAGTTTTGCCAATCAAGAATTGACTGATTGATCCTCCCGGCGTGCTCCGCTGCTGGGAGTGGAGTTCGCCTATGACTGAAATCGAAGTAAAAAAGACGCAAGAGAGCCTGCAGGATCGCCTGGCCCAGGTGGTCGAACTGTTGCAGCGTCAACGCGTGGTCGAAGACCTGACCCACCGTCAGGAAGGTCATCACCATGACCTGGTAGAAAACCTCGTTCACCGCCAGAACCTGGTCGAGCTGCAACGCAAGCTCGACGACCTGCACTCCGCTGACGTTGCCTACATCCTCGAAGCCCTGCCGCTGGACGATCGTCTGACCGTCTGGCAACTGGTCAAGGCCGAGCGCGACGGTGACATCCTCCTGGAAGTGTCCGACTCGGTCCGTGAGACCCTGATCGCCGACATGGACGATCACGAGCTGCTCGCCGCCGCCAAGGAAATGGACGCCGACGAACTGGCCGACCTGGCGCCAGAGCTGCCCCGTGACGTTGTCCACGAGCTGATGGAAAGCCTCGATGCCCAGCAGCGCGAACGTGTCCGTTCGGCCCTGAGCTACGACGAGGATCAGGTCGGTGCGCTGATGGACTTCGAGATGGTCACCATCCGCGAAGACGTCAGCCTCGAAGTGGTCTTGCGCTACCTGCGCCGTCTCAAGGAGCTGCCAGGCCACACCGACAAACTCTTCGTGGTCGATTACGACGGCATCCTCAAGGGCGTGCTGCCGATCAAGCGTTTACTGGTCAACGACCCGGAGAAGAAAGTCGCCGAGGTCATGGCCAGCGACCCGGTGAGCTTCCATCCGGACGAAGACGCCTACGATGCCGCTCAGGCGTTCGAGCGTTACGACCTGATTTCCGCCCCGGTGGTGGACAAGAGCGATCGTCTGATCGGCCGTCTGACCATCGACGAGATGGTCGACCTGATCCGTGAAGAGAGCGAAAGCGAAGTGCTGAGCATGGCCGGTCTGCGCGAAGAAGAAGACATCTTCGCCTCGGTCTGGCGCTCGCTGCGTAACCGCTGGGCGTGGCTGGCGATCAACCTGATCACCGCCTTCGTCGCCTCGCGGGTGATCGGCCTGTTCGAAGGCTCGATTGAAAAGCTGGTGGCACTGGCGGCGCTGATGCCGATCGTTGCCGGTATCGGCGGCAACTCCGGTAACCAGACCATCACCATGATCGTGCGCGCCATGGCCCTGGACCAGGTCAGCCCCGGCAACACCTCGCGGTTGATGCGCAAGGAGCTGGCGGTGTCGTTGATCAACGGCCTGATCTGGGGTGGGGTGATCGGTGTGGTTGCCTTCCTGCTGTATGACAGCTGGTCGCTCGGCGTGGTGATGACCGGCGCCATGACCCTCAACCTGTTGCTGGCGGCGCTGATGGGGGTGTTGATCCCCATGACCCTGGTACGCCTGGGCCGCGATCCGGCGATGGGCTCCAGCGTGATGATCACGGCCGTGACCGACAGTGGGGGCTTTTTCATCTTCCTGGGCCTTGCCACTATCTTCCTACTCTGAGCGGCCATCGGACAAAAAAACACCCCTCGCGAGGGGTGTTTTTTTTTGCCTGGCGTTTATTGCTCTGTGAGGTGTTCGATAAAGGTCGAGCCGCTATAGCCCTCGCGGAACAACCCGGCCTGCACCAGGCGCGGCATCACCTGCTCAAGAAACAGATGCACCGACTCCACCGAGCCACCGGGCGCTGCGATAAAGCCATCGATTGCCCCGGCCGCAGCCCACTCGACGATACTCTCGAGCGCATCGTCCACCGTACCGATCACTTGCCAGTGCGCAGCGGAGATCACCTCCGGACGCAGCAACAACTCACTGACCCGCAGCGATTCACGTTCGACCAGGCGCCGCAGCAGATTGGTGTGGGTGCGGCTGTTGGGATTGCTTGCGGGTGGCGGCAGGTCATCGCGGGTGATCGGCCGGTCCTCTGGCCATTCACTAAGGTCGATCCCGATCATCTCCTTGATCGAGGCAAACTTGCGCGGCTTGTCGATGCGCGCGTGGGTTTGCATGAACAGCTCGCGGGCCTGCTCGCGGGTGTCGGCCAGGTACAGGCTCAGGCCGGGCAGCAGACGAATGTCGGCGGGGCAGCGGCCGTGTTTTTCCGCGCGACGGGACAGATCGCGGCGCAGGTCGAGCGCGGCTTCGATATCCGGTGTCGGTGCAAACACCAGGTCGGCAACCGCAGCGGCAAAGTCACGACCCGAGTCCGAGGCGCCGGCTTGCACCAACGGGATTCGCGTGTTGGCGTACATCGGCAGGTTGAGCGGACCCTTGACCTTCAGGTGAGTGCCGGCGTGGTCGATGGGGCGAACCTGTGAGGCGTCGGCATAGCGGCCAGTGCTGCGATCCAGTTTCAGCGCATTGCTGGGGAAGCTTTCCCACAGTTGGTGCACTACCCGGGTGAACTCCGCAGCCCGCTCATAACGTTCATCGGCACTGGGCATCGCCGTCAGGCCGAAGTTCTCATGGCCTTGCAGCGCGGTGACGATGTTCCAGCCAACCCGGCCCTTGCTGATCCAGTTCAATGACTGCAACTGACGGGCGACCACATAAGGCGGCAAAAAGGTGGTCGATACGGTCGAGACCAGGCCGATCCTGGATGTGTGCTGGGCAACCGCAGCCAACAGAATGCTTGGGTCCAGGCTGGCGAACCCGGAGCCGCTTTCCAGCATCTCCGGCACCAGGGCATGTACATCGGGGCGAAAGACAAAGTCCAGGTGCGCAGCTTCGGCGCGCTTGGCCAGATCGATCGCAAACTCGGCGGTGAAGATGCCTTCGATGTTGCTGTTGTCACGACGCCAGCCATCGCCGCTCAGCCAGGTAGGCGCCAGTGACAGGCCAATGTGCAGGCGCTTGGGGGTACTCATCCTTGCGGTTCTCCTCGTTATCTATAGACCGGCTCAGAACGCGCCCTTGACGCCGACGCCAACCATGCGTGGCAGGGTCATGCTCGCCTCGGTGCCGCCAATGCCACGGTTCTGCTGCATGTAGGTGGGGGAGCGGTCGTCGAATACGTTCTTGACGTAGCCGTACAGCTGCACCTGCTTGTTGAACTGATAACTCATCCGCGCATCGGTGAGGGTGTAGGGCTTGACCGAGTAGGACGAGGTGTTGGCGGTGTCGGAGTAATAGCCATCCAGGTGACGGACCTGGACGTTGAAGTTGAGCTTGTCGGTGATGTCCCAGCTTGGGCCGAAGCTCAAGGTGTAACCGGGCGACCGGGCAAACTCGTTGGCCTGGTAGTCGGCGTTGCTGGAGATCTTGTCGATGCGTGTACGTAAGGTACCGGCGCTGGCCTTGAGGGTCAGGTTATCGAGGACGCGGTAGTCGGCGCTCAGCTCCAGGCCATAGGCATGGGCCTTTTCCGCGTTGATGGTGTAGGACTGGGCGACGCCCGGGGAGATCACCACCGGGATGTTGTACTGGGCGTCCTTGAAGTCCATGTAGAACAGGTTGCTACTGAGGATCAGGCGGTCGTCGAGCAGGTTGGCGCGGCTGAACAGCTCATAGTTCCAGATCGACTCTTCCTTGAAGTATGCCCACTGCCGGGTGGTCAGGTTGAGTGACACACCGCCGGGGTTGTAACCGCGGCTGACCAGGGCGCCGACGGTCCAGTCCGGCGTCGCGGCGAAGGCCAGCGAGACCTTGGGCAGCAGGGCGGAGAAGGTTTTCCCGTAGTCCAGTGCCGTGGGCGCAAGCACTGAATTGCCCTGGCGCTCGATGTGATCCTGCTGATAGCGCAGGCCGGTGCTCAGGGTCCAGCGGTCACTCAGGCGGTAGTTCAGCTCGCCGAAGATACCGAGGTTTTCCTTGGTGTCATCGAAGGCCGACAGTCCGCGCAGGTTCAGGGTTTCGTCGGTCTTGGTGTGGGCATAGTAGATGCCGCCCATGCCGCTGACGGTATCAAGCGCGTCGCCAAAGGTAATACGCGATTCGTTGGAGGCGTTCTTCTGCTTGATATCGGCATCGCCTTCACCGGCAACGCCGGTTACCCGCTGCACGTTGGACAGCGAATACTGCGCCTGGTTGAACAGCTTGATGCCGTTGTCGAAGTCATAGCTGACATCCAGCACGCTGGTGTTGGTGTCTTGCTCCCAGCTGGGCATGGTGGTGGTGTCGTGGTCGAGCTTGTGAAAGGGCGCTGAGGCCGCTTCCTGGGTCGGGCGATTGCTATCGTTGTGCGAGAAGGTGTATTTGGCCTCAAGCCCCGGCAGTGACTCAGGCACCCACAGCAGCTTGGCCCGGGCATTGACGGCACGGAAATTCTGGTCGGTCTTGCCGGGTTGGAATTTCGGATTGTCGTAGTCGATGAAAGTGTCGCGCGCCGAGTAGTCCACCGCCAGGCGTCCGGCCAGTTCATTGCCCATCAGCGGGCCGGAAATGGCAACCGAGCTGCGCTTGGCATCGTAGCTGCCGATCTCGGTCTGGTAGGCCGCCTGCGGAGTGAAGGTCGGATCCTTGGTGTTGACGATGATCGCACCGGCAATGGCGTTGGCCCCTTGCGAGGTGGTCTGTGGACCACGGAACACTTCGATGCTGTCCACGTCCCAGACCGAGGTGGCACCGAAGAACATCTCGTTGTAGTTCAGGTAATGGCCGTCGAGGTTGATCGTCGCCCGCGGCACGGTGCCACCCCAGAACACGTTCTGGCCATTGTTCGGGCCCTGGGTGTCCTGGCCGCGAATGATCGGCGCGCCCACCGAGTCGGTGTAGATCACGTTGGGTACATCATTGAGCACTTCCGACACCGACGCGCTGCCGGTCTTTTCCTTGTCGATCTCCTTGGCGGTCTTGATCGATACGGAAGAGGCCGTGTCTTTCAGGTCGCGTTCGAGCTTTTCGCCGGTGACGATGATCGGCTCGAAAACAACGCTCTGCTTGTGGGTAGTGACGACGGATTGTCCAAAGGCGTAAGGCGATGCCAGCAATGTCGAGAGTGTCAACACACTAAAGCCTTGGCGCAGTGTGCGGTGTGGATGTGCCTTCAAGATGCCCCCAAATGAGAATGATCCTCTTTCCCGTTCGAGGGTAGCATGGTGCCATTGCGTTCCTCAATAAAGAATTCATTCCGCAAAATGGGAATAGGTACAGGTTCATGGAATCGGTATCATGGCCGCCAACAAGCGCGACCGTGCGCGCCGGCGAGGAGAGCGAACAATTGAACAATGAGATGACCGCCCTGGACGAAGAAGCGCAAGCAGCCCCGGAAAAGCGCTCCGGCACTATTCAGTCGGTGTCGATCGCGGTGCGTTTTCTCCAGGTCCTGGCCAATGCCGAGAGTGAGTTGGCGCTGGGGGAGGTCGCTCGGCGCACCGCTACCGGCGGCTCGACCGCCCACCGCTATCTGCAGAGCCTGGTCAAGGAAGGCCTGGCCAAGCAGGACCCGGCCAGCGGCCTGTACGACCTGGGGCCGGCCGCCTTGAACATTGGCATCAGCGCCTTGAAGCGTGTCGACGCGGTAGACATCGCCGCCCAGCACATGAAGTCCCTGGCCCAGCAGCATGCCGCCAGCGGCGGGGTGGCGATCTGGACCGACCGCGGGCCGACACTGGTGCGTTGGTACCGCAGTGCCTATTTCTCGATCAACCCGCTGGCATTGGGCGATATCCTGCCGATTGACAATACCGCCTGCGGCCTGGTGTTCCAGGCCTTCCTGCCCAAGGCGGTGATCGATGCCGCGCGCAAGCAGCAGCCGGCGCATTTTCGCGGCACGCCGCCGAGCAAGGCGCTGCTCGATGAGGTGCGTAGCGGCCGCTGGGCCGAGCTGACCAGCCATTTGCTGTCGAATGTTACCGGCCAGGCGGCGCCGGTGTTCGACGCCCAGCAGGAAATTGTCTGCGTGATGACCACGGTCACTGACCTTGGCCAGCTCAAATCAGCAGAGGATCGCGACGCCTTGCACCGTGAAGCCGGCCTGGTCAACCAGGCCACGGGTGGGCGGATTTTCGATCAGCGCGGTTGAATCTGCATCTGGCGTCCCTTGGGTACCACCAGCGGGGTGCCGGTGACCGGGTCGGCAATGATCACCGAGGCCAGGCCGAATACCTCCTCTACCAGCGCTTCGGTGAATATTGCGCCAGGCTCGCCCTGGGCCAGCACCGCGCCGCCGCGCATGGCAATCAGGTGTGAAGCGTAGCGGCAGGCCTGGTTGAGGTCGTGCAGTACCGCAACGATGGTCCGACCCTGGCGGTTGAGATCGCTGAGCAGTTCGAGCAGTTCGATCTGGTGGGCGATGTCGAGGAAGGTGGTGGGCTCATCGAGCAGCAGGATCGGTGTGTCCTGCGCCAGCACCATGGCAATCCATACCCGCTGACGCTGGCCGCCAGAGAGTTCATCCAGCACCCGTTCCGCCAGCTCGCTGACCTGGGTTGCGGCCATGGCAGAGTTGACCGCCTGTTCATCGGCCGCGGACCATTGGCGCAAGAATGATTGGTGAGGGAATCGCCCGCGTGCCACCAGGTCGGCAACCGTGATGCCTTCCGGTGCCGTGGCGCTTTGCGGCAGCAGGCCGAGGCGTCGGGCGACCTCCTTGGCGGGAAGCTCGGTGATGGTTTTACCGTCAAGCACCACTCGGCCTTGGGCGGGAACAAGCAGCCGCGACAAGGCGCGCAGCAGGGTGGATTTACCACAGGCATTGGGCCCGACAATCACGCTGAAGGAGCCATCGGGGATGGCGATGGACAGGTCGCTGGAGATGGTGCGCTGGTCGTAACACAGCGTCACGGTGTCAGCATGCAGGCGATGCGTCATGGGTGGCCTTTCCTGGCTGGCAGCTCGGCGGCGAGTATTGCATGTGCAGAATTAATTCTGCAATATGGAATGAGATTGCATCGCATCCACGTTTAGGCGGGCAAGCACCCGCTGTCGAACCCTTCCTGCCTCACTTGTAGCCGAAGAAAGATCGCCGATGAAAAAGCTCACATTTGCGCCAACGCTGGCTGTTGCGGCGCTGATCCTGCTCGCCTGTACCGCCGTCGGGCTGCGTCCGGCAACCGCTGTCGCGGCCGGGCAGTCCAAGCCGCTGCGGATTGCCTCGACCTCGCCGAGTGTCACCGGCATCCTGCTGGCCATGAAGGCACCGCTGGTGGCCACTGCTGCCACCACCCCGAGCCGGATGACCGACAGCAAGGGCTTTTTCAGCCAGTGGGCGAGCGTCGCCGATGCGCGCCAGGTCGAGGTGCTGTACCCCAACCTGGTGTTCGATATCGAGGCGGTGCTCGGCGTCAATCCGGACCTGCTGGTGCTCGCCGCCACCGGTGCCGACAGCGTGGTCCAGCACCAGGCCGAGCTGGAGGCCCAGGGCATACCGACCTTGGTGGTCAATTACTCGAACCAGAGCTGGCAAGAGATTGCCACCACTCTGGGAAAGGCCGCAGGCCTGGAGGCGCAAGCACAGGCAGCGATCAAGGACTTTGACGATTACGCCGCACTCACCGCGGCCTCGATCAATCCGCCCAAAGGCGGTGTAAGCATCGTCGGTTACAACATCGGTGGCAGCTATTCCGTCGGCCGCGCTTCCAGCCCGCAGGCCCGGTTGTTCACTGCGCTGGGGGTCAAGGTCGCGAGCCTGCCACCGGCCCTGAGTGGCGAGGTTACCCGCGCCGTGGACTTCGAGTTCATCTCCCGCGAAAACCTTTCGGCGGCGATCACCGGTGAAAGCGTGTTTCTGCTCGGCGCCACCGACGCTGATGTACAGGCGTTTCTTGCCGACCCGTTACTGGCCAACCTGCCCGCGGTGACGCAGAACAAAGTCTACGCCCTGGGGCCGACCTCGTTCCGTGTCGACTACTACTCTGGCCGGCAGATGATCGATACCGTCGCCCGGCATCTGCGCTGAGCCATGGCGATTGCAGCGTTGCGCACCGTGGCTTTCAACCGGCACCGGCGCATGCGCTCCTCGGGGCTGCTGACTGGCCTGGGCGTGCTTGGGCTGGTTGCAGTCTGCAGCCTGCTGATCGGTTCACGCGCCATCGGTCTTGGCGAAATCGCCGATGCCTTCTGGTCGTATGACCCACAGAACAATCAGCATCTGGTGATTCGAGAACTGCGTGTTCCCCGCACCCTGGTAGCCATTCTGGCGGGCCTGGCCCTGGGCGTGGCCGGGGCGCTGATGCAGGCGGTGACACGTAATCCGCTGGCCGAACCCGGGCTGCTTGGCATCAACGCAGGTGCTGCGCTGGCGGTCATCATCGGCGTGACCCTGTTCAAGTTGGTGAGCATTGTCGAGTATGTCGGCTTCGCCTTTGCGGGTGCCGGGCTGGCCGCGCTTGCCGTGTTCATTCTTGGCCAGGCTCACGAAACCGGTACCAACCCGGTGCGCCTGGTGCTGGCCGGGGCGGGGTTGTCGGTGATGCTGGCGTCGATCACCGGCATCCTCCTGCTCAACGCCCCGCTTGAGGTGTTCGACAGCTTTCGCAGATGGTCGGCCGGCTCGGTTGAAGGCAGCAGCTTCCAGACCCTTGGCGTGCTCGCGTTGGTCGCCGCTGTCGGGCTGGCGCTGGCCATCGCTATCGTCGGCAACCTCAATGCCATGGCCCTGGGCACGGATCTTGGCCAGGCCCTGGGCGTCAATCTTCGCGCTACCTGGTTGCTGGCTTGCCTGGCAGTGATGCTGCTGGCCGGGGCGGCAACCGCGGCTGCCGGGCCGATCGGCTTCGTCGGCCTGGTCGCACCGCATCTAGCCCGGCGGGTGGTGGGGCCGGACTACCGCTGGATAGTGCCCTATGCCGGGCTGATTGCCGCGATCCTGCTGCTGGGCGCCGATGTAATCGGCCGTGTTGTCGCTGCGCCAGCGGAGGTCGCCGCCGGGATCATTGCCTTGCTGATCGGTGGGCCGTTCTTCATTGTCATCGTGCGCAAGTTCCGGATGAGCCGGTCATGACGGGGGCGGTGCTGCGCCTGGGTAACTATTCACTGCGCTGGCGGCCACGGGTTGCCGTGGTCTGTGCAGTGCTGGCGCTGATAGCCGTGGGCCTGGCGATCCTCTTGCTGGGCGTGGGATCGTTGCCGTTGACACCTGGCCAGGTGTTCGAGAGTTTGCTCGGGGGAGGCGACAATCCGACCGCCGACCGGGTGATTCAGCGGGTTCGCTTGCCGCGGGTGCTGACTGCGCTGCTGGTGGGCGGCGCGCTGGGCATGGCCGGTTCGATCTTCCAGTCGATCTCGCGCAACGCCCTCGGGTCTCCGGATGTCATCGGCTTTACCACCGGGGCTGCCAGCGGCGCCATTGTGCAGATCATCCTGTTCGATGCTGGCCCCCTGGGAACCTCGCTGGCGGCGGTGCTCGCAGGAGTGGGCACGGCCTTGCTGGTGTTCGTGCTGTCGATGCGCGGGCGTAGCACCGGTGGCTATCGGCTGGTGCTGGTGGGGATTGGTGTCGGCGCCATGCTCTCGGGCCTGAATACAGTGCTGCTGGTCATGGGCGACCTCGACCGGGCCATGTCGGCGCAAATCTGGCTGGCCGGTTCGCTCAATACCCGCACCTGGTCCCACGTACTGCCGGCAGCGTCAGGTTTCATTGCCATTGTGCCGGTGGTTATTGGTCATGCGCGACACATCGACCTGCTGGAAATGGGCGATGACACGGCCAGTCAGCTCGGTATCGCGCCGGAGCGCACAAGGCTGATCATGGTGTTGGCTGCCGTGGCGTTGACCGCGATTGCCACTGCAGCTGCCGGGCCTATCGCCTTTATCGCCCTGGCTGCTCCACAGCTGGCCAGGCGTTTGACCGGTGCGCCTGAAGTGCCGTTGGTGCCGGCAGCGTTGATGGGCGCGGTGCTGTTGCTGGTGGCCGACCTGCTCAGCCAGCGCCTGGCGTTGAATCTCAATCTGCCCATCGGCCTGAGTACGGGTTTGCTCGGCGGTTTCTATCTGCTCTGGCTACTGTCGCGCAGCAAACGGGTTTGATCGAGGTAATAAAAAAGGCCAATGCGTGAGCATTGGCCTTGAGTGATTGTGCCACGAAATCAGGAAGCGTCAGCTGCCATCTCGGCGTCATGGGCAATCAACGACACCAGCGCATTCTGCTGGCGATGGGAAAGCTGGCGGAAACGTTGCAACAGTTCGCGTTCGTGCAGGGACAGTTCCGGGCTGTCCAGACGCATGCTCAGTTCTTCACCCAGTGCACCTTCCTGAATAAGGCTCTGCTCCAGGCGAGCGATGATTTCCGAGTTCATGCTGCGGTGGTGGTTGCGCGCTACCTCGGCAATGCGCTCACGCATTCCGTCGGGGAGGCGGACGACGAATTTGTCAGCGGTGCGGCTTGAGTAAATAGCCTGTTTCATTGGGCGCATATAATTGACCGGTTTTTGGTTCAGGGGAAGCGGTTCTCGAAATTGGCCGCACGATGTCACTACGACCATCCCGGCGTCAAAATGTTCAACCTGAATTGTGAATGAGGCGTGAATCATGCCTCATTATCGCCGGTTCCTTGGCGTCAATTCTGTGACAAATATTGAACCGGATAAAGGCGTTTTGCCAGTACCAATTATCAGAAATGAGCACTGGTTTGAAAAGTTTTCATTTTCTCTTTTTCCGTTGCTGCAGACCTTCGTCGGCAACGGCATGCAACAGGCAGAAAAGGCCTTGGAAAGCGTCTAGAATGCGCGTGCTTTCTTACCATTGAGCATAGTAGCTATGCAGCATGACGCAAGCGCGACGCGGCGTACAGTGAACCCGGGTCGTCTGGTGTACCTGATGGGACCCTCAGGTGCCGGAAAAGATTCCCTCATCGATGCGGCGCGCCCTGAACTGCAGCGCCTGAACGTGCACATCGCCCGGCGCGTGATCACCCGTTCGGCCGAGGCCAAGGGCGAAGATGCCATCGGTGTATCCCCTGAACAGTTCGAACGCCTGTGCGCCGAGGGCGCCTTTGCCCTGCAGTGGCAGGCCAATGGCCTGGCCTATGGCATACCGGTGCAAATCGATGCCTGGCTGGCTGAAGGGCAGGCGGTGCTGGTCAATGGCTCGCGCGCGCATTTGCAGCAGGCACGTGAACGCTACCCGGATCTGTTACCGGTGCTGCTGCGGGTTGATCATCAGGTATTGCGCCAGCGCTTGCTGGATCGTAACCGGGAAACCGCTCAAGACATCGAGCAGCGTCTGGCGCGGGCACAGCAGGTGAGGGTAGAGGAGGGTGAAGTGCAAGTGCTGGACAACTCCACGTCCTTGACCGATGCGGTCCAGCGCTTGCTTGGGCTGCTGCGCGAGCAAGGCCTGCTTGGCGCGAGCTGAAGCCTAGAACACCAGCCGTTCGTTGCTGACTTGGGGTGCGCTTTGTACTTGCGCGGCCTGGGTGCCAAACACCGCCAGTTGCGCCTTCATCGCCGGCACGGCATGGGCCTGCGCAGGCACGGCAATGCCGTCGGGTTGCACGACCAGGCCAACCAGAACGGCCAGAGCCAGGGCGTTGAGCAGAAGCAGGGTGCTGTTCATGGGCATACTCCGCAAAGGTGAGGGCTGAGCCCTAGCCACTTTTCATGAAATAGATAAAGCACACTGCATGCCAGGCTTTTTATCGGTTTTTACCCTTTAAAATCAGTCGCTTACGTTGGTTTTTCGCGTGATTTTCCGTGCAATCTGCAATGATGGCTGACTGCCTCATTGCAGATTGCACGATCCGCTAAAAAGCCCACAGGCAAAAAGCCCCACGGATGACATGACAAATGCCGGCCTGCTGGTTAACATGCACGCCGTCCCTGCCGCGCGACGCTCGTTGCCGGCTCTGCGTCTCAGTAGCTCAATTGGATAGAGCATCCCCCTCCTAAGGGGAAGGTTGGCAGTTCGAACCTGCCCTGGGACACCAACGAATTCGGGCCTTTCTGGCCATCTGTCTGACTGCGTTTCTCTGTGACGGCAGCGTGGCAGCGGAAGGAATAAATAAAGCCCCTTTCAGAATCATCTGGAGGGGTTTTTTTCATTAAGGCTGCATGAGAAATGAAAAAATTATTCATTGCTTCCCTAGGGGCTTTATCGCTAATTCAACCATCACTGTCCTTTGCGGATAACGGGAAAAATCTCTATTTACAGAGGTGCGTCATGTGTCACGGCGCAGATCTCAAGGGTACAGGGCCGTTGGCTAACAAAAGCAACCCTCCTACCCCGGACCTTACAACCGCCGCTTTCAAAAAACGATTGGCTGATTATCCGGGCGTTATTGTCTCATCGGTAATACTTCGCCCCAATGGCGACCTGATTCCGAGAACATTGCGAGAGAATGGCGTAAAGCTATCGCCGTACGCCTGGAGGGTTCAGGATTTTCGCGATTTGAATCAATACATGAGTGCAGTGATTTCAAGAAGTCGATGATTTGTGGTGCCAGGCCGCTGCTGCGTGAACAGCGGCCTGGGGCCTACCAGTCTTGCCGCAACGGCAGCGGCCCTTCATGGGACGCAAACAGCGGTAGCACTTCTTCTGCCAGCTCCTGAATCACTTCGTCTGCCGGCCGCTGGCAAAACTGTATGCCCAGCGCCGCATGATTGACCCCGGCATCCTGCCATTCCCCGAGCAGATCAATCAGCCCCTTGCGCCCGGTCCTCAGCACGTAGCCGCCTTGCATGGCCGTGCGTGGAAAGTCGGGGTTGGCGTCCAGGTCGATCCACTCGTTGGTCACGTGCGGACGAAAGCCGCCACCGGGAATGTGGTCGCGCCAGGCGCGGATTTTTTCGGCCAGGCGCCGAGGGCCGAGAATGTTCTCGGTCGCCTCAGGAAAGGTCAGCCAGCCATCGGCCTGCTCGCCCAGCCACTGCAGGGACTGGCGCGAGCTGCCGGTCACCAGCAGGGGGATGGCTCCGCTGACGGGCTTGGGCAGCAGTTGCGCGCCATTAAGGTGGCCCAGTGCTGATTGAATCGGATGGTCGCCAACCTGCAGCAGTTGGCGAAAATACCGCACTGCCTCGGCAAAGCGCTCGCCACGCTCGCTGTGCTCCAGGCCATAGGCGGGAAACTCAATCGGGCGGTCCCCGGAGGCGATACCCATGACCAGGCGCCCGCCTGACAACTGGTCGATGGTAGTGGCGGCCTTGGCCAGGTCGATCGGATGACGCAAGGCGAAGATCGCGCTGCCCGTCGCCAGGGCGATGCGCCGGGTGTGCGCGGCCAGGTAGCTGAGGTAGGCGAAAGGATCGAACAGCTGGCCGGCATCGCCAAAGTGCGGATCGTACAACGGCACATCACGCACCCAGACGGCGGCAAAGCCGAGGCGGTCGATCTCGCCGACCAGCGCGGCCTGACCATTGAGCACCGCCATGTCGCCGCGGTAGAAGCGCAGCGGCAGGAAGATACCCAGGGTCAGGTGGTCGGCGGCGAACATGCGTCGATAGCCGGGGTGATGGGCGAAGGCATGGGCGCTGGCGCCCGTTAATGTCGGGTTCATCGGCAAATTCCTTGTTGCGCTTCAGGGGCCAGTGGCAGGTGCTGGCAGGCGGATGCCGCGCTGGACGGCAGGGCGCTGACTGACGCGCTCATGCCAGGCGCTCAGATGCCGGTACTGGCTGAAATCGAAGTCGATAACCCGGGCGATATGGGTCCAGCCGAAGGTGGCGATGTCAGCGATCGAATAGCTGCTGCCCGCCAGCCAGGGCCGGTCGGCCAGGCGTTGGTCGAGGGTGCTGAACAGTTCTTCGCTCAGGCGCCGGTAGCGGGCGATGGCCTCGGGGCAGGGCTGCTGGGCGAACAGTTCGAAATGCACGCGCTGACCCAGAATCGGCCCCATGCTCGCTGCGTGAAACTGCAACCAGGTAATGGCCGCCCAGCGTTCGCTGGGGGTATCCGGCAGCAGGCGTGCGCTCTTTTCGGCCAGGTACAGCAGGATCGCCGCAGACTCGAAGAGGGTGATATCGGACTCGGGATCGACCAGTACCGGGATGCGTCCATGGGGGTTGAGCTTGAGAAAGTCAGCCTGGCGATGCTCGCCACGGTCGATCTGCACGTGCTTGAGGGTGTAGGGCAGCCCTAGTTCTTCCAGGGCGATGGTGATCTTGAAGCCATTAGGTGAGCTATCGCTATAAAGAATCAACGGCATGGGCCTTCTCTTCAGGAGTGTTCAGAGAAGGGCTATGCTAGGCAGGCCTTGGCTGATTGAAAAACGATCAATTCTGCGTTTAGGCGATAGATTTTCTAAACCATGGAGAGGGTAGAAATGGGCGCGGTTCTACCGTTGTTGGCATTGCGGGCCTTCACTGAAGCGGCACGTCTGGGCAGCCTCAAGGCGGCCGCCGAGCGCATGGGGGTAACGCCGGGGGCGGTCAGCCAGCAGGTGCGCCTGCTCGAGGCGCGCATGGGCGTGGTGTTGTTCGTGCGTGGCCGCCATGGCGTGCACCTGAGCGAAGCCGGCGCGCGGGTGTATCCGGGGCTGCTCAAGGGCTTCGATCAGATCGAGGCATCGCTGGCATTGCTGGAGCAACTGGCGCCGGGCAAGACCCTGACCATCAGCACCGTGCCGTCTTTCGCAGCCTCCTGGCTGGTACCGCGCCTGGGCCGTTTCAATGCCTTGCACCCGCAGATCGAAGTGCGCGTCGAGGCCTCGGCCAAGCTGGTGGATTTTCAACGTGAGCGTATCGACGTCGCCTTGCGCCATGGGCTCGGCCAGTACCCGGGGCTGGCGTCGATTCGTTTACTGGCACCGGTCCTGTTGCCGGTGGCCAGCCCGCAGTTGCTGGCGCAAGGGCCGGCCTTGAAGCGCCCCGCCGATTGTCTCAAGTATCCGTTGCTGCACGATGCCGATCGCGCCGACTGGATGCTTTGGCTACAGGCTCATGGCGTGGCCGATGAGCCGCGGGCAGCACGCGGTGCGAGTTTCGAGGATGACCTGCTGCTGTTGCGTGCAGCGGCTGCAGGCCAGGGCATAGCGCTGGTACAGGACACCCACGCTGCGGAAGACCTGGCCAGCGGCAGGCTGCAACTGGCCCTCGACAAACCCTGGCCTGCGCGTTTCGCCTACTACCTGGTGTGCCGACAAGAAGCCTTGCAGCGCCCCGAGGTTCAGGCATTCGCCGATTGGGTCAGAGCAGAGGCGGATGCCAGGTCTTGATCCTTATTGTCATCGCTGCCACCTTGGGTCGCAGTCAGATTGGCCACCAGCTTGGCTGAGATTGCCGGCCCTTGCAGCTGGGAGTTGAGGCTGGCCAGCGACTCCAGCTCGGTCTGCTTTTTCATCTGCTCGGCGATCTTGCGTTCGATCTTGTCCTTCTCGGCAGGTGGCAACGCCTCGAACTCTTCCTGGCTGATGCCCAGTTCGTTGAGCAGCTTGAGCTTGATCTTCTCCGCCGGGCTCAGGGCCATGTACTCGCGAAACGCCTGAGTGGCGCTCTTGCCGGATTCGCTGGTGCCGATGCTGGCCCGCTCACGCATGTCCACATCCGGGTTCTGCAGCTGTACCTTGAGCTTGGCGAAAGCTTCCTCGCGGGCGTCTTCGGCACTTTGCTGCGAGCTATTGCCATGGCTGTGCTGCTGCCGATTGGCACTGCTGGTGGGCACCGGCGGGCGGAACTGGGCCTGTTCGGCGGCGGCCGCCTCGGCCACGCCACGGGTCGGGTTGATGGTCAGCGGCTGGGCGCTGACGGCATTGATGCTACTCACCTGATCACTCTCCTTGATGGATGCAAGTTGACCATCGATCAATGGCAAGTCTTGTGCCAGCTCTGCTGACAGGTCCACGAGCTAGTATATTCAGGGGGTGGCGCTGTACGGCGGGTAGGGAATCGGAGCATGCTTTGCCCCGAAGAGGAAAACCCTTGCCGTCAGCGGCAAATCAATTCAAACCGGCAGCACCAACATCCGGCTGGGGCGTAGTTGCCTGGACAAGGGAGATCGTCCATGACTCAAACGTCAGATACACCACCATTGAAGGCCCCGCTGGCCGACTTCAGGGAAGAGCAGTTGCAAACCCTGCTGGAGTTGATCAGCGACGGGATCTGGGACTGGAATGCCAACACCGGTTACGTCTACCGCAATCCCGGGTGGTACAGGATGCTCGGCTACCCGAGCCATTCCCTCGACAATACGGTGCTGACCTGGGAAGGGGTGATCCACCCCGAGGACTATCCGCGGGTGATGGCGCATTTCGAGGATTACCTCACTGATCGCGCCGGGCGGTACCGCATCCAGTACCGCTGTCGTTGCCGGGACGGCAGCTACCTGTGGATCGAGGACAGCGGCCACATAATTGCGCGCAACGAGGATGGTTCGGTGGCGCGGATGCTCGGTGCCCACCGCAATATCGATGACGCCAGGCGCCTGGTTGATCGGCTGGAGGAAAAGAACCTGAGCCTGGAAGCGCAGATCGCCGAGCGCACCCGCGAGCTGTCCTGGGTCAATCAGCAACTGCAGCGCCAGCTCGATGAGAACCGCGACCTGGCCGAGCGCGATGCCCTGACCCTGGTGGCCAACCGTTACCGCCTGGAAAAGGTCCTGCAGCAGGAGTGCGAGCGGGCGCGGCGCTTTCGCCAGCCGCTGGCGCTGATCATCATGGATATCGACGACTTCAAGCCGATCAACGACCAGTACGGCCATGCCCAGGGTGATCAGGCGCTGATCGCCTCGGTGGAGCGGATCAAGGTCTGCCTGCGCAGCGATGACCTGCTGGCGCGGTGGGGCGGTGATGAGTTCGTTGCGGTGCTGCCGGGCACGCAGCGGCAAGAGGCGCTGCAGCTGGCGCGGCAGATTCGCCAGGCGCTGGAGCAGGCGCCGCCGGTGGGCGAGCGGTTGCTGACCATGAGCTATGGCGTGGTCGAGTGGCTGGAAGGTGAAGGGCAGGCGCAGCTGCTGTGCCGGGCGGACCAGGCGCTGTACCGGGCCAAGGCGGCCGGCAAGGATGAAATCGGTGAATGAAAAAGGACCCGCTGCACGGAGCAGCGGGTCAAATCGGCCTCAGCCGCTTCAGTGTCTACAGATGCAGGGCGTGCCCCAGGGCGCGCAGTGCCGCTTCCTGTACCGCCTCACCCAGGGTTGGGTGAGCGTGGATGGTTCCCGCCACATCTTCCAGGCACGCGCCCATTTCCAGTGACTGGGCAAAGGCGGTGGACAGCTCCGAGACGCCAACGCCGACCGCCTGCCAGCCGAGGATCAGGTGATTGTCGCGACGGGCGACCACGCGCACGAAACCGCTTTTCGATTCCAGGGTCATGGCTCGGCCGTTGGCGGCGAACGGGAACTGTGCAACGATACAGTCCAGGCCATCCTGCTCGACCTGTTCCGGGGTCTTGCCAACCACCACCAGTTCCGGGTCGGTGAAACACACCGCGGCAATGGCGGCCGGCTCGAAGCGCCGCGACTTGCCGGCAACAAGTTCGGCAACCATTTCACCCTGGGCCATGGCCCGGTGGGCGAGCATCGGTTCTCCGCTGATATCGCCGATGGCCCAGACGTTGAGCATGCTGGTCTTGCATTGGTCGTCGATGGCAACCGCCGAACCGTTCATCTTCAGCGCCAGGCTTTCCAGGTTGAAGCCCTGGGTGCGCGGCTTGCGCCCGACCGCGACCAGTACCTGGTCAGTGCTCAGTTGCAGCAGTTCACCCTCAGGATCACGTACCTGCAACGCCTGCTTGTCGGCATCGAAACCTTCGACGCTGTGCTTGAGGTAGAGCTTGATCCCCAGCTTCTTGATCGACTCGGCCACCGGTGCGGTCAGTTCACTGTCGTAGGTTGGCAGGATGCGCTCGCGGGCTTCGACCACGCTGACCTCGACGCCAAGCTTACGGTAGGCGATGCCCAGCTCCAGGCCGATGTAGCCGCCGCCAACCACGGTCAGGTGCTTGGGCAGGGTTTTCGGCGCCAGGGCCTCGGTGGAGGAAATGATCGGGCCACCCAGCGGCAGCATCGGCAGTTCGACGCTGCTTGAGCCGGTGGCCAGCAGCAGGTGCTCGCACTGGATGCGCTGGCCGTCGACTTCGACGTGCTTGCCATCGAGAATCTTCGCCCAGCCGTGGATCACCTTGACCCCGTGTTTTTTCAGCAGGGCCGCGACGCCGCTGGTCAGGCGATCGACGATGCCGTCTTTCCAGGCCACGCTCTGGGTGATGTCCAGGCTCGGTGGCGAGACCTTGATGCCCAGGCTCGACTGCTGGCTGTGCAGCTGGGTCTGGTGGAACTGTTCGGCGACGTGGATCAGCGCCTTGGACGGAATGCAGCCGATGTTCAGGCAAGTGCCACCCAGGGCCTGGCCTTCGACCAGCACCGTGGGAATGCCCAGTTGGCCGGCGCGAATGGCCGCGACATAACCGCCGGGGCCGCCGCCGATGATCAGCAGGGTAGTGTTGAGCGTCTGTTGCATGGTCACTCCACAAACAGGCTGGCAGGTTGTTCGAGCAGGCCGCGGATGGCCTGGATGAAGAGTGCCGCGTCCATGCCATCGACCACGCGGTGATCGAACGAGCTGGAGAGGTTCATCATCTTGCGAATGACGATCTGGCCATTGATGACCATCGGCCGTTCAACCATGCGGTTGACCCCGACAATCGCCACTTCCGGGGTGTTGACTACCGGGGTGGAGACGATGCCGCCGAGGGCGCCGAGGCTGGTCAGGGTGATGGTCGAGCCCGACAGTTCTTCACGGCTGGCCTTGTTGCCGCGGGCGGCGTTGGCCAGGCGCACGATCTCGCCGGCGTTGCTCCACAGGCTGCCGGCTTCGGCGTGGCGCAGTACCGGTACCATCAGGCCATTGTCGCCCTGGGTGGCGATGCCGACATGCACCGCGCCGTGGCGGGTGATGACCTGGGCTTCGTCGTCGTAGGTGGCGTTGATCTGCGGGAACTCGCGCAGGGCGACGACCATGGCGCGCACCAGGAATGGCAACAGGGTCAGCTTGCCACGGCTGTCGCCCCACTTCTTGTTCAGGTGCTGGCGCAGCTCTTCCACGGCGGTGACGTCGATTTCCTCGACGTAGCTGAAGTGGGCGACGCGGCGCTTGGCATCCTGCATGCGCTGGGCAATCTTGCGGCGCAGGCCGATCACCGGGATCTGCTCGCTGTCGTTGCGCTTGGCGTAACCGCCAGGGGCACTTTGGCTGCTGGTGGTTGGCTGGGCCAGGAAGGCGTCGAGGTCGTCGTGCAGGATGCGTCCGGCCGGGCCGCTGCCATGTACGTAACGCAGCTCGATGCCGGCATCCAGGGCACGCTTGCGCACGGCAGGCGAGGCCAGTGGGCGTTCGTGGGCTTCGCGCGGAACGATGGCGGCGGGCTGGTGGGTGGAGGCTGCGGGTGCAGCAACGGGTGCTGGTGCAGCAGGTTTTGCTGCTGGTTCAGGGGCAGGTGCAGCGACTGCACTGGCCTCTTCGCGGGGCAAGCCCGCTCCTACGTTGCCGGCGCCTTCGACTTCGATGCGGATCAGTTCGCTGCCCACCGCCATGACTTCACCGGGCTGGCCGCCCAGGGCCAGGACCTTGCCGCTGACCGGCGAAGGGATTTCGACGGTGGCCTTGTCGGTCATGACATCGGCCACGACCTGGTCTTCAGTGACGGTATCGCCGACCTTGACGAACCATTCCACCAGTTCAACTTGTGCGATGCCTTCACCGATATCCGGCATCTTGATGACGTGCGTGCCCATTCAGACCTCCATGACCCGTTTCAATGCCGCGCCCACTCGCGAAGGGCCGGGGAAATACGCCCACTCCTGTGCGTGCGGGTAGGGGGTGTCCCAACCGGTGACGCGTTCGATCGGAGCTTCGAGGTGATGGAAGCAGTGTTCCTGGACCAGCGCGATCAGCTCGGCACCGAAGCCGCAGGTGCGCGTGGCTTCATGGACCACCACGCAACGGCCGGTCTTTTTCACCGACTCGACGATGGTTTCCAGGTCCAGCGGCCAGAGGCTGCGCAGGTCGATGACCTCGGCGTCGACGCCGGTTTCTTCAGCGGCCACCTGCGAGACATAGACGGTGGTGCCATAGGTCAGCACGGTGACGTCCTTGCCCGGGCGGGTAATCGCCGCCTTGTCCAGCGGCACGGTGTAGTAGCCGTCCGGTACGGCGCTGGCCGGGTGTTTCGACCACGGGGTTACCGGGCGGTCGTGGTGGCCGTCGAACGGGCCGTTGTACAGGCGCTTGGGCTCAAGGAAGATCACCGGGTCGTCGTTTTCGATCGAGGCGATCAGCAGGCCTTTGGCGTCGTAAGGGTTGGAAGGCATCACGGTACGCAGGCCACAGACCTGGGTGAACATCGCTTCAGGGCTCTGGCTGTGGGTCTGGCCGCCGTAGATACCGCCACCGCAGGGCATGCGCAGGGTCAGCGGGGCGACGAACTCGCCGGCCGAGCGATAACGCAGGCGGGCCATTTCCGAGACGATCTGGTCGGAGGCCGGGTAGAAGTAGTCGGCGAACTGGATTTCCACCACCGGGCGCAGGCCATAGGCACCCATGCCCACGGCGGTTCCGACGATGCCGCTTTCGGAGATTGGCGCATCGAATACCCGCGACTTGCCGTACTTGGTCTGCAGGCCTTCGGTGCAACGGAACACGCCACCGAAGTAGCCGACGTCCTGGCCATACACCACGACGTTGTCATCGCGCTCTAGCATGATGTCCATGGCCGAGCGCAGGGCCTGGATCATGGTCATGGTGGTGGTCGCCATAGCGGTTTCCAACTGGATTGAAGTGTTGTGATCGTTCATGTCAGATCCCCAGTTCCTGGCGCTGCCGGCGCAGGTGCTCCGGCATCTCCTTGTAGACATCCTCGAACATCGAGGCCGGGCTCGGCATCTGGCCGCCAGCCAGGGTGCCGTACTGCTCGGCTTCTTTCTGCGCCTTGATGATCTCGGCCTCGAGCTCGGCGCTGACCGCCTGGTGCTCTTCTTCGGACCAGTGACCGATGGCGATCAGGTGCTGTTTGAGGCGGGCGATCGGGTCGCCCAGGGGGAAGTGACTCCAGTCGTCGGCCGGACGGTACTTGGACGGATCGTCCGACGTCGAGTGTGGGCCGGCACGGTAGGTGACCCATTCGATCAGGGTCGGGCCGAGGCCCAGGCGGGCGCGTTCGGCGGCCCAGCGGGAGGCCGCGTACACGGCGATGAAGTCGTTGCCGTCGACGCGCAGGGAGGCGATGCCGCAACCCACGCCACGACCGGCGAAGGTGGTCGATTCACCACCGGCGATGGCCTGGAAGGTGGAGATCGCCCACTGGTTGTTGACCACGTTGAGGATTACCGGCGCACGGTAGACGTGGGCGAAGGTCAACGCGGTGTGGAAGTCCGATTCGGCAGTGGCACCGTCACCGATCCAGGCCGAGGCGATCTTGGTATCGCCCTTGATGGCCGAGGCCATGGCCCAGCCGACCGCCTGGACGAACTGGGTCGCCAGGTTGCCGCTGATGGTGAAGAAGCCGGCTTCGCGCACCGAATACATGATTGGCAGCTGGCGGCCCTTGAGCGGATCGCGCTCGTTGGACAGCAGTTGGCAGATCATCTCCACCAGCGACACGTCGCGGGCCATGAGGATGCTTTGCTGGCGATAGGTGGGGAAGCACATGTCGCTGCGGTTCAGGGCCATGGCCTGGCCGCTGCCGATGGCTTCTTCACCCAGGCTCTGCATGTAGAACGACATCTTCTTCTGCCGCTGGGCAACCACCATGCGGCTGTCAAACAACCGGGTCTTGAGCATGGTGCGCATGCCCTGGCGCAGGATCTCGGGGCTGACGTCCTCGGCCCAGGGGCCCAGGGCATTACCCTTGTCATCCAGCACCCGGATCAGGCTATAGGAGATGTCCGCGGTATCGGCGGCTTCTACATCGACGGGAGGTTTACGGACCTGACCGGCATCGTTCAGACGCAGGTAGGAAAAATCGGTCTGGCAGCCTGGCCGGCCTGTAGGCTCGGGCACATGCAAACGCAGGGGGGCGTACTCGTTCATGCTTTTTTACGCTCGCTCTGTCTTGTGTTTTTGTTGAGCTTTGAAGCGGTCGCTACTGACACCCGGCTTGTGACCATGGAGTCAGTCTTGTCCTACATGATATTCCGGCGCCTGAAGAATATTTTTCTCAAGTTCGTTGCCTTTGCTTCGGCTTGCGGATAAACATTCCTTATAAAGACAAAAAACAGGTGATTTTCTCTCATGCGTAAACTGGATCGTACGGATATCGGCATTCTCAACAGCCTCCAGGAAAATGCCCGGATCACCAACGCCGAGCTGGCGCGCTCGGTGAACCTCTCGCCGACACCCTGCTTCAACCGGGTCAAGGCCATGGAAGAACTCGGGGTGATTCGCCAGCAGGTGACCTTGCTGGCGCCGGAGGTGCTGGGCCTGGATGTGAATGTGTTCATCCATGTCAGCCTGGAGAAGCAGGTCGAGCAATCTCTGCATCGTTTCGAGGAGGAAATTGCCGAGCGCCCGGAGGTCATGGAGTGTTACCTGATGACCGGCGACCCTGATTACCTGTTGCGCGTATTGCTGCCGAGCATCCAGGCCCTGGAGCGCTTTCTCGACTACCTGACGCGCTTGCCGGGGGTGGCCAATATCCGTTCGAGTTTTGCCCTGAAACAGGTGCGCTATAAAACCGCGCTGCCGCTGCCGGCCAATGGCCTGACCCTGCCAGGCTAGGCTGTGTAGAAAATTACGTTCACATCGTCCGTTTGGCGCTTGAAATTTCGAACGCCCGGTGCCTATGTTGTAACCGTCGCCGTTCCCGGCATGCGAAAACAACAAGGATAGAGTCATGACGACCAATGGCCAAAACTCACTCGCCGAGCGATTGACGGGCATTGATGAGATCGAGTGCATTACCCCGGACCTCAATGGAGTGCCGCGGGGCAAGGTGATGACCGCTGAAGGCTTTCTCGAAGGCCGCCGCCTGCAGATGGCCCGCGGCGTTCTGCTGCAATGCATCATGGGCGGTTACCCGGCGGCGCGCTTCTATGGCAGCGACGATGGCGACCTGGCGCTGGTGGCCGACCCGCAGCACATCTATCGCCTGCCCTGGAGTGATGAGCCGCGGGCCCTGGCGATTTGCGATGCGGTCGAGCTCAACGGCGAAAGCTCTGGACTGTCCAGTCGCGGCCTGCTCAAGGCGGTAATCGCTCGTTACGCCGCCCGTGGCCTGGCGCCGGTGGTGGCGACCGAGCTTGAGTTCTTTGTCTTCGCCCCCAACAGCGATCCCAACCAGCCGTTCCTGCCACCGCTGGGCAAGGACGGTCGTCGTGAAGAGGGCCATTCGGCGTTCAGCGTCAGCTCCAACAATGGCCTGCGTCCGTTCTTCGCTGAGGTCTATCGCTGCATGGCCGCCCTGGGTCTGCCGCGCGATACTTTCATGCACGAGATGGGCGTCAGCCAGTTCGAGATCAACCTGCTGCACGGCGACCCGCTGCTGCTGGCCGACCAGACCCTGCTGTTCAAGCACCTGCTCAAGGAAGTTGCGCTCAAGCATGGCCTGACCGTGGTGTGCATGGCCAAGCCGTTGGCGCACACGCCGGGTAGCTCCATGCACATTCATCAGAGCGTGGTGGAGGTGGATGGCGGGCGTAATGTCTTCAGCGATGCCGAGGGCAAGCCGACGCCGACCTTCTATCACTTCATCGGCGGCCAGCAGGCCTGCATGGCGGATATCACTGCCCTGTTCGCGCCGAACGTGAACTCCTACCAGCGCCTCTGCCACCCCTACGCCTCGCCCAACAATGCCTGCTGGTCCGAAGACAACCGCGCGGCCGGCTTGCGTATTCCGGCCAGTTCACCCGTGGCGCGACGGGTCGAGAACCGTCTGCCAGGCGCTGATACCAACCCGTACCTGGCGATTGCCGCAAGCCTGGCGGCCGGCCTGTACGGTATCGAACAGCAGCTTGAACCGGCGCCAGCAATCCAGGGCGAATTCGCGGTGCCGGATCATTTGAGCCTGCCATGTACCTTGCATGCGGCATTGGAGCGTCTGAAGCGTAGCGAGCTGGCGCGGGAACTGTTCGGCAAGGAGTTCATCGAAGGTTACATCGCCACCAAGACCCTGGAGTTGACCAGTTTCTTCGATGAGATCACCCCGTGGGAGCGTCGCGTACTGGCAGCTCAGGCGTAACCCGCGAGGCGTTTTTGACGCAGTGCTCGGACAATTCAAAAGCAGGTGGCAGACATTCTTCGATAAGCGTCTGCCACCTGTTTTTTTATGCCAGCCGCCTGCAACACGGTTTTTTTCACTTATGCTTTCAAGCAGTTTTTCCACCAGCTCAAGGAGCCGTTCGGGACGCTGATGCGACAGATCTGGAAGTCTTTTCGCGCGCTGTATTTCGCTGCGCTGATGATGTTGATCGGCTCCGGCTTGTTGAGTACCTACCTGGCCTTGCGCCTGGCGGCCGACCACGTCGACAGCCTCTGGGTCGGTGCGCTGATGGCCGCCAACTATTTCGGCCTGGCCCTGGGCGGCAAGATCGGCCACCGGCTGATTGCCCGGGTCGGGCATATCCGTGCCTATGCCACCTGCGCCGGGATCGTCGGCGCGGCGGTGCTCGGCCATGGCCTGGTCAGCTGGCTGCCGGCCTGGGTGGTGCTGCGGATCATCGTTGGTCTCGGCATGATGTGCCAATACATGGTCATTGAAAGCTGGCTCAACGAGCAGGCCGATGCCAAGCAGCGGGGCGCGGTGTTCAGCGGCTACATGATCGCTTCGTACCTGGGCCTGGTGCTCGGTCAGTTGATCCTGGTGGTGCATCCGCAACTGGGTCTTGAATTGCTGATGCTGGTGGCCATGTGCTTTGCCCTGTGCCTGGTGCCGGTGGCGCTCACTCGCCGGATTCACCCGGCGCCGCTCAGACCTGCGCCGATGGAGCCGCGCTTCTTTATCAAGCGTGTGCCGCAGTCGCTGAGTACGGTGCTCGGTGCCGGGCTCATTGTCGGTTCCTTCTATGGCCTGGCGCCTTTGTATGCGGCCAAGCAGGGGCTGAGTACCGAGCAGGTGGGTCTGTTCATGGGGTGCTGCATTTTCGCCGGGCTGCTGGTGCAGTGGCCGCTGGGTTGGTTGTCGGACCGCTACGACCGCGCGGTGCTGATTCGCAGCGTTGCGGTGGGCCTGGCGATTGTCGCCTTGCCGCTGGCGATCATGCCGGCCGTGCCGTTGGAGGTGCTGTTTGTCGCGGGCTTTGCGGTGTCGCTGCTGCAGTTCTGTTTGTACCCGCTGGCGGTGGCGTTTTCCAACGACCACGTCGAGGGCGAGCGACGGGTTTCGCTGACGGCAATGCTGCTGGTGACCTATGGCGTGGGGGCGAGCATCGGGCCATTGGTGGCCGGGGTGATGATGAAGCTGCTGGGCAACCAGATGCTCTATGCCTTCTTCGTATTTTTTGCTCTGGTGCTGGTCTGGCGGATCCGGCCGAAAGCGGTTACCGGTTTGCACCAGGTCGACGATGCGCCGCTGCATCACGTGGCAATGCCGGCGGCAGGTTCACCCTTGTCGGCAGCGCTGGACCCACGGGTTGACGAGCAGGTGGTGCAGGATCAGATGCAGACGCCGGTGGCAGCCGAGGATACCGAGGCGGAGGAGGGGGCTGAAGCTGAAGTTGTGGCTGAAGAGGTCAAACCGACGCAGGTGTGATGGAGTGGTCGGGGCCGCGTTGCGGCCCGTCGCCGGCAAGGCCGGCTCCCACGTATGCAGCGCACCTGTGGGAGCTGGCGTTGCCAGCGATGGGTTGCGACTCAGTAATCGTCTTTATCGAACCGCCGCGCTTCACGCTGCAGCTGATACACAAAGGTTTCTACCTTGCGCTGCATCTGCCCGTTGAGGTTGTGAAAGCGTACGCCGGCAAAAGTGGCATTGATACGCTCTTCGAAATGCAGATGGCGCAGCTCGACCTCGACCTGGGACAACCCCAGTGGTGCGCCGGTGGCGAACTTTTCGTAGACCTGGCCCAGTTGCAGGCGCTCTTCGACATTGCCTTCAAAGCGCAACTTGCAGCCAGTGGCGGAAATATCCAGCAGCTTGCCGCGCAAGGTGCCATTGCCCTTGAGCTTGTCGCCGTCGAGTGCCACATCCACCAGTTGGGTAAGCTTCAGCGCCGCGCGAAACGCATTGCGGCGCTGATGGTAGGCGACCTCGGTCGGCAGGGTGCCGCGGTAGCAGCGATGGCCGTCGGCTTCGACGATGCTCAGCGAGGTGTTGCACTCCCAGGCAATGCGCACGCCATCATGAAAGCCTTCAACGCGAAACGGTTCGCCATTTTGCAGGTAGCGTTCGCCGTCGCGAGGGATCATTTCATCAAGGGCCAGGCGGTTGCCTTCGCGGTCGACTTCAACGACATAGCTTTGAAAGCGCTGGCTGCGTTCGTGGAAGGTGATGATCAGCGGGTCATGGCTCTCTAGCAGCGACCGCAAGTTGGCGGCAATTTCCAAAGGGGTGGTGAGCACCTTCGGAGGCTGCGGAGCTTCTGCTTCATTGAACACGGTTAATCATTCTCCAGGCAAAATCGTCACACGCAAGTTACGGCATTTTGCCAGTATGTTCCGTGCCTTGATACAGGGGAATCAAGCCTGGCTCAGCGCCCGTGGCTTGGCGAGGGGAGAGGTGGCCCCACGGCTGTCGTAGAGCGACGGCGCTTCGCCGCCCATGAGGATTCTGATCTGGTTGGCGGTGGTGCTTTGCTGGAGCTGGATCGAGCGGCCATTGCGCTCGTTGACTGCCTGGCAGTCAGCCAGCAGTTGGCCCAGTACATCCAGTTGCTGCAACAGCAACTCGCCGAAGGATGACTCGCTGGCCAGTTGGGCGACGCCCTCGCGGTCCTGGGACAGGCCCAGGCCTGCAAGGAGCTCACTACGCTGGCGGCCATGCTGATCGAGGAGGATCACCAGCGACTGCTTGCGCGCCAGAATGTTTTCCAGCAGCGGCATGTCGCGGCCGTGCAGGGCTACATTCTCGGTCTGCAGTAATTCGAGCAGTTCTTGCGCTGGAGCAATATCGTTTTCGATCAGTTGCAGCAGAGTAGTGTCGTGCATGGCTGGCTCTTTGGTTCAAGCGTCCTGAAGTCAGCGCGCCGGGGGCTAGCGCTGGGCTTCGAAATTAAGCAGTTTGCTGGCGACGCGGTTGCTGTCGACCTGGTAGCTGCCGTCGGCGATAGCCTGTTTCAACTCGGCCACCCGGGCGCTGTTGACAATCGGCTGGTCGCGCAGCTTGTCGCTGACCTTTTGCAACTGCTGGGCCTCGTGGCTGAGGTGTACGGTTTCCCCGCTGGCGCTGTTCTCAACGACGCTGCCAGCCTTGGCCGAAGCAGTGCTGGCGGTGCTTTCCTGGCTGCTGCCGGTACGCACGCCGCCCGCAACGGACGGGGAGTTATTCAAACGACTGAAGTCGATGACCATGATCAGAAAACCTCTGGGTATTTGGACGCTTGCCTTGTTTTCGGCCGACCCGAAAGAAACTTTAGGCGCAAATGCTCAATGGCGTGCGCGGCCGGTTCGGGGCATCCAATGGGACACAGTTTAGGAAAAGCAGTTCCTGATCGCCAGCATTGTTGTTGATTCAAGTACCTACATGGCCACTTCCACCTGGCCCGGCCCGGTGACCCTGGCCTTGACCACCCGCTTGGAGTTGAGGTTGCGTACCCGGATCTGTTCGCTCAGGCCGCCCTTGCTCAACGCTTCGCCGGGCATGCGCACGGCCAGGCTGCCGCTGCGGGCGGTTATCACCACCTGGTCACCCTTGCGCACCACCTCGGCCTGTTCCAGATGCTGGGGGGTAAGGACCTGATCCATGACCGTTGGTCGGATAACCTTGAGCCCTACCGCCTGGTCGAGGCTGCCGAGAAAACCCTGGTTGAGCATGCCCACGTCGCGTTCACGCAGGGCTACGTCCTGTTCGCCGACGATGCTGTCGCGCTTGAGCGGGCGAACCACGGTCACCACATTGCGAAACAGACGTACCTGGGCGGGCACGAACACCGTCCACGGTGAACTGCCGTCGCAACGAACCCGCACGGTGACGCGGCCCATCGGCTGCGCCGGGCTCTCCAGCGCGGCGCCCAACTGCTGGTCGCACAGCGGCATGCGCAGGCGCGGATCGAGGTTGTTGACCTGGATCTCGTAGCGGCCTTCGGTCTGGCTGGTGGCCAGGTAATCTTCTACGGTGAATTCAAGAAACCCCTGGGTGACACCGATAAGCTGTTCAGGCAAGGTGAAAGCGTCAGCCAGAGTTCGAGCGCCAGGGGCCAGCAGGCACAGCGCAGCAAGGAAGCCGGGCAGGTGGCGGGTCAGGCGTCGGAAAAATGTCGTTTTCATGTTCATACGATTAAAAAAAGCAAAGCGCGTGCCGACTGGGTACGAAGCTCGAAGCGTTTGGTGAAGGAGTCTGGCATGGCTGGTGTAATGGATTCGGTGAACCAGCGCACGCAACTGGTAGGGCAGAACCGCCTGGAGCTGCTGTTGTTCCGTCTCAATGGCGAGCAGCTCTATGGCATCAACGTGTTCAAGGTGCGGGAAGTGCTGCAATGCCCGAACCTGACCGTAATGCCCAAATCCAGCCCCGTCGTGCGCGGTGTCGCGAATATTCGTGGGGCAACCATCCCGATCCTCGATCTGGCGATGGCGACCGGAATGCCCGGTCTGAGTGAAGAAACCAGCAAGAGTTTCGTCATCATCACCGAGTACAACACCAAGACCCAGGGGTTTTTGGTGCATTCGGTGGAGCGCATCGTCAACATGAACTGGGAGGAGATCCATCCGCCACCCAAGGGCACCGGGCGCGATCACTACCTGACGGCGGTGACCCGGGTCGACAACAAGATGGTCGAGATCATCGACGTGGAGAAAATCCTCGCCGAAGTGGCACCGACCTCCGAGGCGATTTCCGCCGGTGTGGTGGATGCCGAGGTACAGGACAAGGCGGTGATGCTGCGGGTGCTGACAGTCGATGATTCGTCGGTGGCGCGCAAGCAGGTCAGCCGTTGCCTGCAGACCGTCGGCGTCGAGGTGGTGGCGCTCAACGACGGCCGTCAGGCGCTCGACTACCTGCGCAAGCTGGTCGACGAGGGCAAACGGCCGGAAGAAGAGTTCCTGATGATGATCTCCGACATCGAGATGCCGGAGATGGACGGCTACACCCTGACGGCCGAGATCCGCAGCGACCCGCGCATGCAAAAGTTGCACATCATCCTGCATACTTCGCTTTCCGGGGTGTTCAACCAGGCGATGGTCAAGAAGGTCGGTGCCGATGACTTCCTGGCCAAGTTCCGCCCGGACGACCTCGCCCAGCGCGTTGTTGATCGGATCAAGGCCACGCACTAACGGCCAGGAGCGTTCGCTCCTGGCGGTACATACGATTTAAGAGGCGGCATCATTGTCTACGGGTAATTTGGATTTCGAACAGTTCCGGGTCTTCCTGGAAAAAGCCTGTGGCATCCTGCTGGGCGAAAATAAGCAATACCTGGTCTCCAGCCGTCTCAACAAGCTGATGGAGCAGCAGGGCATCAAGTCCCTGGGCGAACTGGTGCAGCGTATCCAGAGCCAGCCGCGCAGTGGTTTGCGCGAGCAGGTGGTCGATGCCATGACCACCAACGAGACCCTCTGGTTTCGCGACACCTATCCATTCGAGGTGCTGAAGAACAAGGTGTTGCCCGAGCAGATCAAGGCCAACCCCGGACAGCGCCTGCGCATCTGGTCGGCGGCCTGCTCGTCGGGGCAGGAGCCGTACTCGATCTCCATGGCTATCGACGAGTTCGAGCGCAGCAACATTGGCCAGTTGAAGATGGGTGCGCAGATCGTTGCCACCGACCTGTCCGGCTCGATGCTGAACAACTGCAAGACCGGCGAATACGACAGCCTGGCGATTGCCCGCGGCCTGTCCCAGGAGCGCCTGCAACGTTACTTCGACGTCAAGGCGCCGGGGCGCTGGGCGGTCAAGGCGCCGATTCGCAGCCGTGTCGAGTTCCGCTCGTTCAACCTGCTCGACAGCTATGCGAGCCTGGGCAAGTTCGACATCGTGTTCTGCCGCAACGTGCTGATCTACTTCTCGGCCCAGGTCAAGAAGGACATCCTGCTGCGCATTCACGGCACGCTCAAGCCGGGCGGATACCTGTTCCTGGGCGCGTCCGAAGCGCTCAACGGTTTGCCGGATCATTACCAGATGGTCCAGTGCAGCCCGGGGATCATTTACCAGGCCAAGTAAGCGACGGTTCATGCATGCAGCAAGGCCGGCATCGCCATCAGTGGGTGCCGGCCTTGTTTGTGTCTGCAGGTCAGAATTGATAGCGCAGGGTGGCTGATAGCAAATTGGCGTCGAAGCCGGACTTGCCGTAGTAGTCGTAATCGAGTCCCAGGCTGGCTGCGCCAAGGTGGTAGTCAACGCCGATGCCAGCTTCGTAGCTGTCCCGGGCGACAGCTGCGCCATGACTGGCAAAGGTGCTGCTGCCCAGTGCGAAGCTGGATGTGGTGCGTGCCTGGTCGGCGGCGAAATCATGGTAGGCCATCAGGCGGGCGTGGGGTTCGAGTGTTCCGCTGCCGACTGCGTGGCGGCTGGCGGCGCGCAGGCCGGCACCCAGTTCGATGGCTTCGTATCGTTGGTCGTCGACCTTCAGTGCCGCGGCGGACCCTTTCTCGCGATAGCTGTCGAGCGTGACCAGGCTGTAACGGGCCGCCAGGCGCGGCTCGACCAGCACGTGCGGAGTAATGCGGTAGGTGTAGCCAGCTGTCAGGTTCAAGCCCAGCAGGTCGCTGTCGTAATCGGCTTTGGCGCGGCTGCCGGCGATGTCTCGCTTGCTCTGGTTGCTGTTCAGGCCATAGGTCAGGCTGGCGTCGACAAAGTAGTTGTCCTGGGTGAAGCCGCCGTACAGGGTGAAAGCTTGGCTGTCGACTTCGCTGGCGTTGCGATTGCTGCCGTTCAAGGTGGTGGTGATGTAGCTGTAGGTCAGGCCGGCTGTCAGTTGCTCGTTGATCCTGGTGTCGGCACCAATGGCAATGCCTCGGCTGTAGGCGTTGTAACCCTGGATGCTGTCACGGCGGCTTTGTGCGGCATCGTTGTACAGGCCTTGTATCCATAGCCCGGATGGCTGTGAGTCCTGCTCGCGCAGTTGAGCGCTGCGCCGGTTGGCTGCCTCGCTGTTCAGGCGCTGGCTGGTCATTGCTGCCTGGGTGGCGCCGCCATTGATCTCTGGGGTCAGTTGGCTGGCCAGTTGGGCCAGTTCGCGCTCGTCGCTGTTGGCGAATGCTTGTAGTAACGGGTTGCTGGCCTCGAGAGTTGCCAGCACTCGGTCGCTGGTAAAAGCGTTGAGTGCTGCGCGTGTGTTGCTGGTGGCGCCTTGGCGCAGCAACATCTGGTCGATCGCGTCCTGGCCTTTGCCGGTGACCGTTGCCTGGATGCTGTGCTCGTCGAAACTGTAACTGTCGACGCTCAGCAGGGCGGAACTGCTGACAACGTCCAGGGTGTTGTTGGCAATGCTCAACTGGTCGGCGCGCAGCAGAATATAGCGGCTGCCCTGGGCGCTGAAGTCGCTGCCGGTGGCCGTGAGGCTGATCTGGCTGTTGGCGCCGAAGGCGGCGGTTTCACTGACGTCCAGTATCGGGGTATCCGGCCGGGTAGTGCTGCTCAGGGTCAAACTGAGTGATGAGCCCTGGTTGATGCCCAGGTTGCCGTCAAGGGTGGTATGGGCTGATTGCAGTTGCAGGTTGCCGGTGCGCTCGAGAAAGCCCGAGCCGACAGATAGCCAACCCTTTGCTCCGAAGAGTCCTGGTTTGTTGACCTCGATGAGGCTGCCATCAACGCGCACATCACCCAGTACCTGGATGTTGCTCAGGCCTTTGAGGTTGCCGCGCACGCTGCTTTGATCATTCAGCGTGACATTGACCTGTCGATCCGTTGCGCTCGCATCGATGGCATTGCCGGTCGCAAACAGGCTGCCGGTGTTGATGAGGGTCAAGGGTTGCCGGTCCCGGTCGGGGCCCCAGACCGGGTCGTCCGTTGCTACGTTGACGCTTGCATCGACTATTGCAATGGCGGTCTGGGTGGCGCGGATGGTGCCATTGTTGATGATCTGATTGTCTTGATGAAACGCTACGCCATCGATCAGTAGGCCGGTTGCACCCTCGCCGCTGGCGTCCAGGGTGCCCTGGTTGATGAATCTGTCGAGTTGCAGGGGCGCGTTGCCATCGCCTGCCAGGCGCATGGCTACTGTGTCAGGGCCGATAACCTGGATGCTGCTCTGGTTTATCAGGTTGCCCTGGAGGTTGCCGCCGCTCAGGTTCACGCCTGTCATGCCGGGCCCTGTCGTATGGACTGCACCGGTCAGCTCGAGGTTTTCAGTGCTGGTCAGGCGGGTCGCGGTAAAGCCTTGTTCCGCCAGTGCTAGGGTCTGTGCCTGGGCGGGCAGGGCGCTGGTGACAGCCAGCGCCAGGACGGATCGGTTGAGCAGTGAGCGTGGCACGCGTTTCTTCCTTGAGAGGCGTTTGCAGTGCTGCCGATATTAAACAAGTGGTTCGTGCTTGGGTAAGGTTCGCTAGTGTCGCAGTGCCAGCGATTGCCGCTTTGCTGACACCCGGCGGAAATCCTTTGCCGCTTTTCTGGCATTGCCGCCACCGGCAAACTCCTCAAAGCCCCGTATTTACGGGGTTTTGTTTTTTGGCATGGCTCTTGCTCTAGCTCAGTCAACGAAAAACCTTCGAAGGTTTCCCCGACATGAGCATCAGCTTCGACAAAGCGCTCGGCATCCACGAAAAGGCATTGGGCTTTCGCGCCCAGCGTGCCGAGGTGCTGGCCAACAACATCGCCAACGCCGATACGCCCAACTACAAGGCGCGCGACATGGACTTCGCTTCGGTTCTGGCGGCCCAGGCCGAGCAGACCAGCAAGGGTCATTTCGCGCTGGATCGTACCAACGCCCGGCACATCGAGGCCGAAGGCCTGAGCATGGGCGACGAGTCCTTGCAGTACCGCACGCCGATGCAGCCGTCGATCGATCAGAACACCGTCGATGCCCAGCTCGAACAGTCGAGCTACGCGGAAAACGCCGTGGGCTTCCAGGCCAGCTTCACGCTGCTCAACAGTAAATTCAAAGGGCTGATATCGGCCCTGCGCGGAGAGTAAGTCATGTCCCTCGCCAGTGTCTTCAACATTGCCGGTAGCGGCATGAGCGCCCAGACCACGCGTCTGAACACCGTCGCTTCGAACATCGCCAACGCCGAGACCGTCTCGTCGAGCATCGACCAGACCTACCGTGCCCGTCACCCGGTATTTGCCACCACCTTCCAGCAGGCCCAGGCCGGTGTCAGCCAGTCGCTGTTCCAGGACCAGGATGCTGCCGGCCAAGGTGTGCAGGTGCTCGGCGTGGTCGAGGACCAGAGCAATCTCGAGGCGCGCTACGAGCCGAACCATCCGGCAGCGAACAAGGACGGCTACGTCTACTACCCGAACGTCAACGTGGTGGAAGAGATGGCTGACATGATCTCCGCCAGCCGCTCGTTCCAGACCAATGCCGAGCTGATGAACACGGCCAAAACCATGATGCAGAAGGTCCTGACCCTGGGTCAGTGATAAGGGACGAAGCCAATGGCAAGCGTTAACGATCCAACAGCCGGCGTAAGCCTGAACGACGTCATCAAGGCGTCGGGCAAGAAGAACAGCGAAACCAGTGCCAACAGTGCCGCCGGTATCGCCTCGGCCACCAACAGCAAGACCGGCGCCAACAAGCAGGCACTGGGCAAGGACGCGTTCCTGCAGTTGCTGGTGACCCAGATGCAGCACCAGAACCCGCTCGATCCGCAGGACAACAGCGAGTTCGTGGCCCAGTTGGCGCAGTTCAGCAGCCTGGAAGGCATCACCTCGCTGAACGAGTCGGTGACCGCGATTTCCGGCAACTACAAGTCTTCGCAGGCACTGCAGGCCTCGTCGCTGGTCGGTCGCTCGGTGGTTGCCCAGACCGACAAGGCCGTGGTCGATACCACCAAGAGCCTCAACGGTTCGGTGGTGGTTCCGCAGGCGGTCAGCAATGCCACCGTCACCATTACCGACAAGGATGGCAAGTTGGTCAAGACCATCGACATGGGGGCGCAGAAGGCCGGCAATGCCTCTTTCGTCTGGGACGGTACCAACGACAAGGGCGAGAAGGTCGATCCGGGTACCTACACCTTTGCCGCCAAGACCACCGTCGATGGCAAGCAGCTGGACATGTACACCATGCTGCCGGCCACCGTCAGCAGCGTCACCATCAGTCAGACTGGCGGCGAGATGATGCTCAATCTTGCCGGCCTGGGCAGCATCGCCCTGTCCAAAGTCCAAACCATCGGTATATAGAGCCGGCTAACGCGGCACAAGGAGTGAAAGATGTCATTCAATATCGGCCTTAGCGGTCTCTATGCAGCCAACAAGCAACTGGACGTGACCGGCAACAACATCGCCAACGTCGCCACCACCGGTTTCAAATCGTCGCGCGCGGAATTCGCCGACGTCTACTCGGCCAACAAGCTGGGCGTTGGCACCAGCAACATCGGTAACGGTGTGCGCCTGGCAGCGGTATCGCAGCAGTTCAAGAACGGTGAAATCAACAACACCGGCAACGTGCTGGACATGGGCATCCAGGGTCAGGGCTTCTTCGTGCTGAGCGACAACGGCTCGCTCAGCTACACCCGCGCCGGTGCCTTCCAGACCAACAAGGACAACTACGTCGTCACCGCTGACGGCCTGCGCCTGCGCGGCTACGGTGTCGATGAAAACGGCAAGATCATCAACGGCGTGCTGACCGACCTGAAGATCGATACCTCGGCGCTGGCGCCCAAGAGCACCACTTCGATCGACCAGGGGTTGAACCTGAACTCGTCGGACAAGATCATCCCGGCGGCCACCACTTTCAGCCCGACTGACGAAAACAGCTGGAACAAGACCTTCGCCACCAAGATCTACGACAGCCAGGGTAATGAGCACGTCATGGATCAGTACTACGTCAAGACCGGGACCAACACCTGGAAGTCGTACACCCTGATCGATGGCCGCAACCCGCTGAACCCGGCCGAAGAGCCGCCAAAGGCGCTGGAAGGCACCATCGAGTTCAACTCCGACGGTAGCGTCAAGACCATGACTGCCGGTGCCGCGGGCTCGGGTTACGAGGTGGTCAACAAGGTCTTCAAGTTGACCGGCTGGATCCCTGCCGAAGTGACCAATCCGAACGCCAAGCCTCCGGTCTGGGGTACCAACGGTTCGGCCGCCAACGCTGGCGGCATCGCCATCGACATGACCGACACCACCTCGTACAACACCCCGACCACGCGCCTGTCGCAAAGCCAGGACGGTTACGCTACCGGGATTCTGTCGAGCCTGAGCATCGACTCCAGCGGCGTGATGTTCGCAAGCTTCAGCAACCAGCAGTCGCGCGCCATCGGCCAGGTCGCCATCGCCAGCTTCGCCAACGAGCAGGGCCTGCAACCTATGGGTGGCACCCGCTGGACCGAAACCTACGCGTCGGGTATTCCGGGTATCGATGCGCCGAAGACCGGCACCCTGGGCGCTATCGCTTCCAACTCGCTGGAAGACTCCAACGTCAACCTGACCAACGAGCTGGTCGAGCTGATCAAGGCGCAGAGCAACTACCAGGCCAACGCCAAGACCATCTCGACCCAGAGCACCATCATGCAGACCATCATTCAGATGACCTGATGCGGGTGTGAGGTAATCGGTGTGAGCGGACCCCTTTCTCGGAAGGGGTCTTGCATTTCAGAGGTATCGATCATGTTGCAACGATTGCTGATGGCGCTGTTCGCCGTGCTGTTGATGAGCCAGGCCTGGGCTGATGCCGCGCCCTGGTATCGCTGGGAAAGCCAGGTCACCGGGCGCCTGGTGTGCGCACAGTTTGCGCCGGGCGAGGGCTGGAAGCGTTTTGCCGGTCCGTTCAATAACGCGGCTTGCCGCGACCACTGAGCTTGCCGCTAGCGGCAAACCGGCGCCGTATTTTCGACGGCGCATCTTCTGCGTGAGATCTCGCGCGCGCTTGAACCCCTTGTCTTTCGGGCGTTTTCCGCCTTTTTCAAAAGTTGGTTTGAAACTTGCTTCAGGCTCTGCAAAGCAGCGGCGGACGGCAAGTGTTCGCCAGCGCAGCGGAGGATGACTGTGGACAAGATGCTATACGTGGCCATGACCGGCGCCAGCCAGAACGCGCTGGCGCAGAAGGCCCATGCCAACAACCTGGCGAACATTTCCACCAGCGGTTTTCAGCGTGACCTGGAGCAGGCGCGCTCGATGCCGGTATTCGGTGACAGCTTTCCGGCGCGGGCCTATGCCATGACCGAGCGCCCGGCCACTGATTTCAGCCCGGGCTCGATGCAGGAAACCGGCCGTGACCTGGACATCGCCATCGGCGGCGACGGCTTCATCGCCGTGCAGGCCCCGGATGGCAGTGAAGCCTATGTGCGCACCGCCAGCCTGAACATTGACGGTCTGGGTGTGCTGCGGGCCGGCAACGGTATGCCGGTGATGGGCAATGGCGGGCCGATTGCCGTGCCGCCAGAGCAGAAGGTCGAGGTTGGCCAGGACGGCACCATCAGCATCCGCGCCATGGGCGAGGGCCCGCGGGTCATGGCCGAGGTCGACCGGATCAAACTGGTCAACCCGGACCTGAAGAACATGACCAAGGGCCTGGACGGCTTGATCCACACCAAGAACGGCCAGCCTGCCGTCGCCGATGCCAACGTCCAGGTGGTCTCCGGTTTCCTGGAGTCGAGCAACGTCAATGCGGTCGAGGAAATGACCTCGGTGCTGGCGCTGTCCCGTCAATTCGAATTGCACATCAAGATGATGACCACGGCCAAGGAAGGCGACGAAGCCATGGCTCGTGTTTTGCAAATCGGCTAATAACACAGACGTAGCGCCGTAAAACAGGCGCGCGAGGAGAACAGCATGCTTCCGGCTCTTTGGGTCAGTAAAACCGGTTTGTCCGCCCAGGACACCAACTTGACCACCATTTCCAACAACCTGGCCAACGTTTCGACCACCGGCTTCAAACGTGATCGCGCCGAGTTCCAGGACTTGCTCTATCAGATCAAGCGTCAGCCAGGTGCCCAGTCGACCCAGGACAGCGAACTGCCGTCGGGCCTGCAAGTGGGTACCGGTGTGCGCATCGTCGGCACCCAGAAGAACTTCAGTACCGGTAGCCTGCAGACCACCGAGAACCCGTTGGACATGGCGGTCAACGGTCGTGGTTTCTTCCAGATCCTGCAGCCTGATGGCACTGTTTCGTACAGCCGTGACGGTACCTTCCACCTGAACTCCGATGGCCAGATCGTCACCGCCAACGGTTTTGCCCTGGAGCCCGCGATCGTCGTGCCGCCAGACGCGCAGACGTTCACCGTCGGCCAGGACGGCACCGTGTCGATCACCACTGCCGGCAACCCGGCGGCGCAGATCATCGGCAACATCCAGACCGCCGACTTCATCAACCCGGCCGGCCTGCAGGCCATGGGCAGCAACCTGTTCCTGGAGACCGCCGCCAGCGGCGCGCCGCAAATCGGTACCCCGGGCCTCAACGGTTTTGGCGTGGTACAGCAGCAGACCCTGGAGAACTCCAACGTCAGCACCGTGGAAGAGCTGGTCAACATGATCACCACCCAGCGTGCCTACGAAATGAACTCCAAGGTCATTTCCACCGCTGACCAGATGCTCTCGTACGTTACCCAGAACCTGTAAGTGAAGTCTTCGAGGTCGCTTGAACGGCGCCTGTTACACCGTGAGGTCAGAGTCATGAGTCGTTTGTTTTGCATACTAGCCCTGAGTGGGATCGCCTTGCTGGCCGGTTGCGTCGCGCCGACGCCCAAGCCCAACGATCCCTACTACGCGCCGGTATTGCCGCGCACGCCATTGCCGGCGGCGGCCAACAACGGCTCGATCTACCAGGCCGGTTTCGACCAGAACCTGTACAGCGATCGCAAGGCTTTCAGGGTCGGTGACATCATCACCATCACCCTCAACGAGCGCACCCAGGCGAGCAAGAACGCCAACTCGCAGATCGCCAAGAACAGCAAGGCCGAACTCGGCCTGACCTCGTTGTTCGGCAGCAGCGTGACCACCAACAACCCGTTCGGTGATGGCGACCTCAGCCTCAGCGCCGGCTACAGCGGCGACCGCTCAACCAAGGGTGACAGCAAGGCGGCCCAGGGCAACACCCTGACCGGCTCGATCACCGTCACCGTTGCCGACGTGCTGCCCAACGGCATCATTGCCGTGCGCGGCGAGAAGTGGCTGACCCTCAACACCGGCGATGAGCTGGTGCGTATCGCCGGGATGATCCGTGCCGATGACATCGCCACCGACAACACCGTGCCTTCAACCCGTGTCGCCGATGCACGCATCACCTACTCGGGTACCGGCTCGTTCGCCGATGCCAGCCAGCCGGGTTGGCTCGACCGGTTCTTCATCAGCCCGCTTTGGCCTTTCTAGGTTCGGATGACCATGTTCAACTTCAAGCAGCTGATTGCCGCTACGATTCTGCTGTCCACTGCGTTCGCCGTGCAGGCCGAGCGTCTGAAGGACATCGCCAGCATTTCCGGCGTGCGCACCAACCAGCTGATCGGCTACGGCCTGGTGGTGGGTCTCAACGGCACGGGTGACCAGACCACCCAGACGCCGTTCACCCTGCAGACCTTCAACAACATGCTCTCGCAGTTCGGCATCAAGGTGCCGCCGGGGTCGGGCAACGTGCAGCTGAAAAACGTTGCCGCGGTGTCGGTGCATGCCGACCTGCCGGCGTTCGCCAAGCCGGGTCAGGTGGTGGACATCACCGTCTCGTCGATCGGTAACTCCAAGAGCCTGCGCGGCGGCAGCCTGCTGATGACACCGCTCAAGGGTATCGATGGCAACGTTTATGCCATCGCCCAGGGCAACCTGGTGGTGGGCGGTTTCGATGCCGAGGGCCGCGACGGTTCGAAGATCACCGTCAACGTGCCATCGGCCGGTCGTATCCCGGGCGGCGCCTCGGTCGAGCGCGCCGTACCCAGCGGATTCAACCAGGGCAACAGCCTGACCCTGAACCTCAATCGCCCGGACTTCACCACTGCCAAGCGCATCGTCGACAAGGTCAACGAACTGCTCGGCCCGGGTGTAGCCCAGGCCCTGGATGGGGGGTCGGTGCGGGTCACTGCGCCGCTCGATCCAAGCCAGCGGGTCGACTACCTGTCGATCCTCGAGAACCTCGAGATCGATCCGGGCCAGGCCGTGGCCAAGGTCATCATCAACTCGCGTACCGGCACTATCGTCATCGGCCAGAACGTCAAGGTGTCGCCAGCGGCGGTCACTCACGGCAGCCTGACCGTGACCATCACCGAAGACCCGATCGTCAGCCAGCCGGGGCCGTTCTCCAATGGTGAAACCGCCGTGGTGCCGCGCTCGCGGGTCAATGCCGAGCAGGAAGCCAAGCCGATGTTCAAGTTCGGCCCGGGTACCACCCTGGATGAAATCGTCCGTGCGGTAAACCAGGTGGGTGCTGCACCCGGTGACCTGATGGCGATCCTTGAAGCCCTGAAACAGGCCGGCGCCTTGCAAGCCGACCTGATCGTGATCTGAGGGGCTGGCCATGGATATGCCGAAAAGCGCATTCAATGCCGCCGATACCGGGGCTTACACCGACCTCAATCGTCTGAACTCGCTGAAGGTCGGCGATCGCGACAGCGACGCCAACCTGCGCAAGGTGGCCCAGGAATTCGAGTCGTTGTTCCTCAACGAGATGCTCAAGTCGATGCGCTCGGCCAGCGACGTGCTGGCCAAGGACAACCCGCTCAATACCGAGACCACCAAGCAGTACCAGCAGATGTACGACCAGCAGCTGGCGGTGAGCATGTCCCGCGAGGGCGGCGGTATCGGTCTGCAGGAAGTGCTGATGCGCCAGTTGTCCAAGCAGAAGGCCAGCGCCGCGACCAACAACAGCCCGTTCCCGCGGGTGGACACCCAGCAGCGTCCATTGTGGGCGGCCAAGGTGGCCGAGCCTGTGCGCAGCGAAGAAACCGCCGTCACCCGCAACGATATGGCAGCGCTCAACTCGCGTCGCCTGGCCCTGCCGGGCAAGCTGACCGATCGCCTGCTGGCCGGCATCGTACCGTCGGCCGGCACCGCTGCGGCCACCACCAACACCGCAGCCTTGCCGCAGCGCACCACGGCCATGACCGATGCCGTGGTCAAAGGCGACTGGCAGTCGGCGCAGAGCTTTGCCGCGCCGGGCTCGATGCGCATCTATGGTCGCGCCGTGGCCCAGCCGCCGCTGGCGCCGGCCAAGCGTGCGTTCGGTTCTTCCGATGAATTCGTCGCCACCATGTTGCCGATGGCCGAGCAGGCCGCCAAGCGCATCGGTATCGATCCGCGCTACCTGGTGGCCCAGGCGGCGCTGGAAACCGGCTGGGGCAAGTCGGTCATGCGTCAGGCCGATGGCAGCAGCAGCCACAACCTGTTCGGCATCAAGGCCACCGGCAACTGGCAGGGCGGCCAGGCGCGGGCGATCACCAGCGAGTTCCGTGACGGTCAGTTCGTCAAGGAGACCGCGGCGTTCCGCTCCTACGATTCCTACCAGGACAGCTTCCATGACCTGGTCAGCCTGCTACAGAACAACGCGCGCTATAAAGAAGCGGTCAAGGCTGCCGATAAACCGGAACAGTTTGTACGCGAGCTGCAGAAAGCCGGTTACGCAACCGACCCGGATTACGCGAGCAAGATTTCGCAGATCGCCAAACAGATGAAATCGTACGAAAGCTACGCAGCGATTGGCACTACAACGAAACTATAAGGTTTGAACCATGGCGAGTTTGATCAACATCGGGATGTCGGGGCTCAACGCCAACCAGGCGGGCCTGCACACCACGGGTAACAACATTGCCAATGCCGATGTTGCCGGTTATTCGCGCCAGCAGAACGTGCAGCGGGCCAATGGCGCGCAGCAGGTCGGCCACGTCTTCATCGGTACCGGCACCACCCTCTCCGATGTGCGCCGGGTGTACAACGCCTACCTTGAAAGCCAGCTGCGTACCACCACCTCGCTGAGCAGCGATGCCGCCTCGTACCTGAAGCAGGTCGGGCCGATCGACCAGATGCTGTCGGGCGCCGATACCGGCATCACCGGCGCCTTGAAGAGCTTCTTCAGTGCCTTGCAGAGTTCTGCTGCCAAGCCTAATGAAGATGCGTCGCGCCAGTTGCTGCTGACCAGTGCGCAATCGCTGAGCAAGCGCTTCAACACCATCGCCAACCAGCTCAACGAGCAGAATAACAACATCAATGGCAACCTCGCTTCGATGGCCGACCAGGTCAACAAGCTGACGGCAACCATTGCCCAGTACAACGATCAGATCTCCAGGGTAGCGGTGGTGCAGGGCACTCCGAACGACCTGTTCGATCAACGCAACGAAGCAGTGCGTCAGCTCTCCGAGCTGGTCGGTACCCAGGTGGTCGAGCGCGAAGGCAACCTCGACATCTACCTGGAAAACGGTCAGCCGCTGGTGTTGGGTAAAACCACCAACAACCTGGAGACTGCACCGAGCAAGACCGACCCGACCCGTTTCGTCGTGCAGCTCAATCGTGGCAGCACCACCATGGACGTCACTTCCAGCCTCAAGGGCGGCGAGATCGGCGGCCTGCTGCGTTATCGCAGCGAAGTACTGGACCCGTCGCTGAACGAGCTGGGGCGCGTGGCCCTGGTCATGGCCGATCGCATCAACAGCCAGCTGGCCCAGGGCATCGACAAGAACGGCGAGTTCGGTGCGGCCCTGTTCAACAACATCAACAGCCCCGAGCTGATCAGCCAGCGCAGCATCGCCCAGGCGGGCAACAGCGCAGGCTCCGGCAACCTCGATGTGACCATCAAGGACACCGGCAAGCTGAGCACCAGCAACTACCAGGTGACCTTCACCAGTGCCACCGGCTACAACGTCAAGAAGCTGCCGGAAGGCAGCGTGGTCGGTTCCTACGATCTTACCGACGATCCGGCGCCGGTCATCGACGGTTTCAGCCTCAACCTCAATGGCGGTGCGGTGAAGGCCGGTGACACCTTCAAGATCACCCCGACACGCAATGCCGCGACCAACCTGGACACCGTCCTTACCGATCCCAAGCGCCTGGCGCTGGCATCGCCGCTGACTTCCACCAGCGGTGCCGGCAACAAGGGCACCGGGATCATCGGCCAGCCAAACCTGACGTCGACCCTGGACATCTACGATCCGGCCCAGCGCCTGGACCTGCAGAATGGCCTGAAGTATTCGACCCCGGTCAAGCTGGTGTTCGGTGACGAAAAGGTCAACCCGCAAACCTACAAGCTGCTCGATGCCAAGGGTGGCACGCTGGGTACCGGCACCATTATTCCGGGCCAGGAAAACAAACTGCAGTTCTCGGTGCCGATGGTCGACTCCACCGGCGCGGCGATCAAGGATGCCAACGGCAACCAGAAATCCTTCACCTTCGACATGAGCGTATCGGGCGCGCCCAAGGAAGGTGACAGCTACACCGTCGGCATGACCGGCTCGGGCTCGGACAATAATCGCAACGGCCAGGCGGTGATCGACCTGCAGACCAAGGGTACCGTCGAAGTTGGCGCCAATGGCAAAGGCATCAGCCTGACCGACGCTTACGGCAAGCTGGTGGAAAACGTCGGCGGCAAGACCGCCCAGGCGCAGATGGATGTCGACTCTACCGGCGCTCTGCATGAGTCGGCCAGGGCCTCGCGCGATTCGCTGTCGGGCGTGCAGCTCGATGAAGAGGCCGGCAACCTGATCAAGTTCCAGCAGTACTACACGGCCTCGTCGCAAATCATCAAAGCGGCGCAGGAAATCTTCTCCACGCTGATCAACGCCCTTTAAGGAGTGGTAGACCGTGCGTATTTCTACTTCCCAGTTCTACGAAACCAGCTCCGCGAACTATCAGCGCAACTTCTCCAATGTGGTGAAGACCGGTCAGCAGGCCAGCGATAACATTCGCGTACGTACTGCCGCCGATGATCCGGTGGGCGCTGCGCGCCTGTTGCAACTGCAGCAGCAGAGCAACCTGATCGACCAGTACGATGGCAACATCACCAACGTGCGCAACAGTCTGGGTACCTCCGAATCGACCCTCAACGGCATCACCAATATCCTGGCGCGGGTCAAGGAACTGACCATCAGTGCCGGCAGCGGTGGCTACACCGACGCCGACCGCAAGGCCGATGCCCAGGAGCTGACCCAGCTCGAAGAGCAGCTCTACAGCCTGATGAACAGCCGTGACGAGAACGGCAAGTACCTGTTCTCCGGCTCGCGTGGCGACACCCCGCCATACGTGCGTAACGCCGATGGGACCTACACCTACCAGGGCGACCAGAGTACCCTGAGCCTTCAGGTGGGTGACATGCTCACCATGGCCTCCAACGAGAGTGGCTACAGTGTGTTCGAACAGGCGCTGAACACCAGCCGCAGCCAGACCAAGCTGACCTCGCCGGCCGTGGATGACGGCCGCGTCAGTCTGTCCAATGGCCAGGTCTCGGGCAGCACCCAGTACAACGATCGCTTCCGTGGCGGTGAGCCGTACACCATCACCTTCACCAGCAGCACGCAGTTCAAGATCACCGATGCGGCCAACAACGACGTGACTCTGGAGGCTACCGGCGAGGGCAAGTTCGATCCGAGCAAACCGGGTGGCGTGACCTTCCGTGGTGTCGAGATGGCCCTCGATATCAACCTGAGCGACGCCGACAAGCCAAACGCTGATGCGCTGATCGCCGGCCATACCTTTTCACTCGGCTCCAAGCCAGATGAAGTCAGCGGTTCGCGTAGCCCTGGCAATACCTCGTCGTCGCAAATCACGGGCGCCAGTATCAGCGACTCGACGGCCTACAACAACGCCTTCCCCGGTGGTGGCGCAGTCATCAAGTTCACCAGTGCTTCCGCCTATGAAGTCTATGCCCAGCCCATGGGGCCAGACGCGCGCCCGGTTGCCACTGGCACGCTGACCGGTACCCCGGCAACCAAGGCCAAGATTGCCGGTGTCGATTTCGATTTCTCGGCACCGCCAGCTGCTGGCGATCAGTTTTCGGTCAAGGTCGATAACCATCAGACCCAGAACATCCTCGATACCATCTCCGAGTTCCGCAAGGCACTGGAGCTGCCGGTGGACAAGGATCTGGCATCACGGCAGAAGTATCAGGGTGCCTTGCAATCGGCAATCGGTAACCTGGAAAGCGGTGCCAACAAGGTCGCCGAGGCGATCAGCTCGATCGGTGCCCGCGGTGCCGCCCTGGATGTCCAGGCCGACACCAACGAAAGCCTGAAGATGGCCAACACCAAGACCCAGAGTTCGATTCGCGACGCTGACCCGGCCGAGGTGCTGACTCGCCTCAGCCTGCAACAGACCATGCTGCAAGCATCACAATTGGCGTTCACCAAAATCTCCTCGCTGAGCCTATTCAATCGGCTCTGATACATCTTCGCACTCTACCTTCGGGTGATGCCCAGTGCCGGCATCACCCGAAGGCTTCTCCAGGTTTGCCTCCATGATCGAACAGCCACTTGTCAGCATTGCCATTCCCGCCTTTAACCCAGAGTTCTTCAGCCGTGCTTTGCTGAGTGCCATTTTCCAGCGCTACGCGAACCTGGAAGTCATCGTTTGCGACGACAGCCAGGGAGGGGAGATCAAGGCCATTGTCGATGAGTGGGCTGGGCAGGCGAAGTGCGAACTGCGTTATGTACACAACCCTGTGACGCTGGGTTTCGCTGGTAATTTGCTGCAGTGCCTTGAGCATTCCCGAGGAACCTTCATCAAGTTCCTCTGTGATGACGACTGGTTGATCGATGGTTGTATCGAGCGGCAGGCGCAAGTCATGGCGGATTGCCCGCAAGTCAACCTGGTAGTCAACCATCGGCTTCTATGCGCGGCGGACGAGACAGTCTTGCCATCGCGCCCGGACAACTGTCTGATCTCCCCCTGCAGCGCGATCCTCAACGGCGGCGATTTGCTCGATGCGGTCGCCAGCAAGGTGCCCAACCTGTTTGGTGGCATCAGCCATATGCTCATGCGCCGGGGCCCGGTAGAGGAATACCTTCCCCAGTTGGCGCAGCAGGGCGCAGGATTCGTTGCGCGCCTGGATATGGCGCTGTACATCTGCCTGTTGCGTCGCGGGCACCTGGCCTGCCTGTCCGACATGCTCAGTCTTGAGCGCGTCCACGCCGGTCGCCTGAGCCACCAGGCGGGTATGACCCTCGCTCACAAGAGCGAGAGCGAATGGCTGCAGCAGATGCTCGAAGCGCGCACCAGTGAGCCGCCGCCAGCCATTGGCTGGATTCGCTATGTACCGCTTGAGGACTTTCGTCCAGGTCAGGCTCTGGAGTGGGACGAGTACGAACTGACCCGCCTGTATGCTGGGCAGTTGGGCGGCTATCAGCAACAGGTCGGTACCCACAGCCTGAGTTTTGCCGAGCTCTACGCCGAGTGGCTTGATTGTCGCACCTTGTCAGCAGCGCAAGTCCGGCTGTTGCCCAAACGCCTCGAGCAATGGCCACGTCAGCCACGCATAGTGACTGTGGTGTTCGATCCGCAAGCAGAGGCGAATGCCCTGAAATCGACACTCGACAGCCTGGCCTGCCAGTCTTATCCGGCGCATCAGGTCTGGGTACTCGGTGCCCAGGAGCAGCTGCCGGATGAGGCTGGCGTCGAACGTATCCAGCTGCGCGGCAGTGGTTTCGAGCAACTGAATGCGCGTATCGCGAAAGCCGAGACGGCGGACTGGGTCTTCCTCCTGCAGGCCGGCGATCGCCTGCATCCCCATGCCCTGGTGATCATGGCCGAGCGCATGGCCCTGCATCCGGACAGATTATGCCTGTACACCGACGAGGGCAGCGACGACAACCTGCAGGTCGGGCAACCGATCTTCAAGCCCGACTTCAACCTCGACCTGATGCGCAGCGTTCCCTTTGTCGGCCGTATGTTGGCTTTCCAGCGTACTCAGCTACTGGCGTCGGGAGGGTTCAAGGCCGACTATGATGTGCTCGCGCCTCAGGATCTGCTCTGGAGGCTGGTTGAAGCTCATGGTCTGCAGGTGGTCGAGCATGTGGCCGAGTTGCTGGTGCAGTGTCAGTACAACTATACCGCTTGGCAGTCGGCGCCAGCCTGCATAGCCCAGGCGCCGCGTATCCTGCAGGCGCACCTGCAACGGCTGGGTATCGAAGCTGAACTGGTATCGGCGCAGAACAGCATGCTGACCCGAGTCCTCTACCGGCACAGTGATACACCGGCGGTCTCCATCATTATTGCCGCCGGCCAGCACCTGCAGTCGTTGCGGCGCTGTGTCGAGTCGATTTTCGAACACACCGCTTATCGCAACTATGAGGTCCTGATTGCTGTCAACGGCGGTGAGCCTGAAGACATGCAGGGCTGGCTCAGTGCTATGAGTGAGCTCGGCAGTGACCAGCTGCGCATCATCCGGATCAGTGCCGCTGGCGGGCCACAACAGTTCAATCAGGCCAGTGAACAGGCACGGGGCAACTACCTGCTACTGCTCGATGCAGGCTGCATGATGTTTGACGCTCAGTGGCTGACCGAGATGATGAGCCAGGCTCAGCGCCCGGAAGTCGGCATAGTCGGGCCGAAGATGTGCAACAGCTCCGGCATGATCGTCAGCGCCGGGTTGTTGCTCGGCTTGCACGGGCCGGCGGGGAGCCCCTTTTTCGCCCAGATGGTCGACAGCAGCGGATACATGAATCGCCTGGTGGCGGTGCAGAACCTCAGTGCGGTCAGCGCTGACTGCCTGCTGGTAAGGCGTGAACTGTTCGAGGAACTGGGTGGCCTGGAGTCCGAGGCATTCAAATCCCAGCTCTTCGATGCCGATCTGTGCCTGCGCGTGCGGGACCAGGGTTACCTGGTAGTGTGGACGCCCTTTTCGCTGGTGGCGCGCGAGTCTATCGAAAGTTCCGCCGACCCCTCGCTCAAAAAGAGGGATCAGCACGCGTTCTATCAGCGCTGGCTGCCGCGGGTGGCCAATGATCCGGCCTATAACCGCAATCTCAGCCTGAAGCTATCAAGCTACAATCTGGAGCCGGGCTTGCGTACCGGTTGGGATCCGTTCATCAGTCGCCCATTGCCCTTTGTGCTGGCATTACCGATCAACACCACGGCGGTCGGGCACTATCGGGTAGCGCAGCCTTTTACCGAGCTGGAGCGCGCAGGGTGGATCCAGGGGCAACTGGATTACGCCACCCCCAACACGATCGAGCTGGAGCGCTGCAAGCCGGATTCCATCATCCTGCAATGCCGCTACATGGCCACTTCGTCCCGGCAGATCGAACACATCAAAGAATTCTCCAATGCCCGGCGTATTTACGAGATCGACGACTACATCATCGATGTCCCACAAAAGAACGCACACAGACGAAACATGCCGGAGAACATCCGCGAGCTGGTGAGCTTTGGCATTGCCCTTTGTGATCGCGTGGTGGTTTCTACCCAGCCGCTGGCCGACGCGCTGTCGAGCCTGCACCACGATATCCGGGTAGTGCCGAACATGCTTGCCACACAAATGTGGAGCGGCTTGCAGAGCCATCGCCAGACCTCCCTCAAGCCGCGCGTTGGATGGGCGGGGGGCACCAGCCATCGTGGCGATCTGGAGCTGCTCGCCGACGTGGTGAAGGAACTGGCGAATGAAGTGGACTGGGTGTTCTTCGGCATGTGTCCGGATGTCCTCAGGCCCTACGTCAAGGAGTTCCATACCGGCATCGCGATGTCGCTGTACCCGCAGAAGCTGGCAAGCCTGAACCTGGATCTGGCGCTGGCGCCGCTCGAGAGCAACCTGTTCAACGACTGCAAGAGCAACCTGCGCTTGCTCGAGTATGGCGCTTGCGGCTTCCCGGTGGTCTGTGCCGACACCAAGGCTTACCAGGGGTATCTGCCTTGTACGCGAGTGATCGGCAATACGACGCAGGCATGGCTGGAAGCGATTCGTATGCACCTGGCCGATCCTCAGGCCAGTTATCGCCAGGGTGATGCTTTGCGTGAAGTGGTGCTGCGCGACTTCATGCTGACGCCGGACAAACTTCAGCCCTGGGCCAACGCATGGTTGGCCGATTAACGACAATGGCCGGCAATTCTGCCAGTCGTTGACAGAACAACATGAGAATTAGGTGCGCTATGGGCGAACAAGCAATCGGTTGTGCGGCACGGCTGGATGACGTCACCGTCGTCTTACTCGGCCAGGAAGACCCTGGCTACACAGGGCGTGCCGCCCATTATTATCAGGCGCGCTTCGCGCACCTGCAGACACTCGCAGCGCCTTCGGCGGCAGTATCGGGAAGCGCTTGGTCCGAGCAATTGTTGCAGGCCCTGAACCAGGTCGAGACCCCGTTTGCGGTATTGACCCTCGAGTGCGATTTTCTCCTGGCCGAAGGCATTGCCGCAGCAGTGCGGGCCTTGCATGCGGACGTTGATTGCCTGATGGCTCAGGGGTACTCCCTGGGTTATCAGCCGGGCAACAACGAAGTGACCTACTATAAGCTCGGCACCGCGCCCAAGTCCCGGCAACAGGCCAATAGCGCCCTGGGGCGTATCGCCTTGCATGCTGAGTACGGCTTGCAGGCATGGCGGTCGGTAGTCAGGGTCGAGGCTTTGAAAACGGTGGTGGCCAGTGTACCTGCAGGCTTGTCGTTCGAAGGCTGGTGCGCGGCGGTTTCCTACGGCTTGCTGGCCAAAGGCGCTGGCAGCCTGCTGGCGCAAACCAGCGTGGTGGTCGAATACCGTCCCTGGGAAATATCTTCAGCCGGTCGCGAAGAGCAATTGACCCACATCGTTCGCCAGATCAAGCAATGGGATGGCGGACAGGCCGCGGTGTTTGCCGATGCCAAGGGCTTCGAAGTGCTCAATGCGTTCGTACGCAACACGCACGAGCGCAGTGAAGCGCCGTTGCTGCTGACTTCGCGCTGGAACAGCGTGTCGGCCGAGCCGCAGCTGACGTTCGAGCCGAAACAATTCGTCGAGATGCCTTACTACAACGCCACTGTGTTCGGTCAGTTGCGTTCGATCGAGTTTCTGGTTCACGCCTGGCCGGCCGGCCAGGTGCAAAGCCGCGCGCTGGAAGGTACCTGGGTACGTCAGCAGGCATTGTTGACTGTGCATGCCAACGACAGTGCCGATAGCCTCAAGGCCCGCTACTGGGAGGCTTTCGAACTGGGTGTGTTCAATGTGCAGGTGTGTCAGCGCCTGGTGGGCGCCCTGGGTGTGCAAGAGCTGGCTCAGTCGCGGGACCTGACGATTTGGCGCGAACAGCTTGAGGCTGTGCAAGCGGTAACGGTTGCCTCGCTGCTGGCTGACACGCCGTCGGGCAAAGTGCTGGAGGCCATTGCCGCGGCCACCCCCGATGCTGTTGCACGCAATCGCATCCTCGACCACCTGGACAAGACGCCATCGCCACAGATGGCGTTCATCGTCCTCGATCTGGACGACAGCGATGCCGCGCTGCAGAGCACTTTCGACAGCCTGGTAGGCAGCGGTCTGCGCAACTTCAAGGTGGTGGTGCTCAAGGCCGGCAACCTGCCTGCCATTACCACGGCCAAGGATACCTTGCATTTCATCAAGGTCACCCAGGCCAACCTGGTTGCCCATCTCAACCAGGTCGTGCGCCAGCTGCCCAGTGAGTGGGTGATGTTGATGCAGGCTGGCGATGTGCTGGTTCCAGGTGGTCTGCTGCGCTTACAGGTAGAGTTGGCCGGGGCGCAGGCGTGCCAGGCCATCTGTGCCAATGAAATTCAGCGTGACAGTGATGGTCGCCTGCTCAGTGTCGTGCGTCCTGGCTGTAACCTGGACCTGCTGCGCAGCTGCCCTGACCTGATGTCGCGGCACTGGTTGGTTCGCCGGCAGAATGTCGTTGACCTTGGTGGGTACAGCGAAACCAGTGCTCACGCACTCGAGTTTGACCTGCTGCTGCGCCTGGTTGAGCACAGCGGCATCGGCGGCATGGCTCACCTGGATGAATACCTGGTGATCGGTCAGCAAGCGTCCGAGGCACTGGCCGCTGACGCCTTGACCACGCTCAAGCGTCATTTGAACCAGCTCGGCTACCGCGGGCAGGTCAACGAAAGTGCCGGCGGTGTTTTCCAGGTCGACTTCCGTCACCCGCAGACGCCGCAGGTGAGCATTCTGCTGTCAGCCGATTCGGATCTTGAGCAACTCAAGGTCAGTCTGGCAAGCATCGTCCAGCGTACCCGTTATGCACGCTACGAAGTGATCGTGGTCTGCGAGGCGGCCAATGCCGAGCCGATCTCGGCAGGTCTGGCCACGGTACAGGGGCTTGGCTCGCGGGTCCGGTTGTTTGCCAGCGAGTCGGCGCTGCGCGCCGATATGATCAACGAAGCGGCAATCCAGGCCCAGGGCCAGTACCTGGTGCTGATGTCCAGTCGCAGTGAAGTGGCGTCGCCGGCCTGGATTGAAGCGATGCTCAATCAGGCGCAGCGCCCCGAGGTCGGTGTTGTCGGTTGCCAGATGTATGACCGTGACGGTCTGATCAGTCATGCCGGTTATGAATTGCACGGCAATGGGCAGGTGCGCAATGCCTGGCAGGGCGCTTCCCGCGAGACAGCGTCGGCGTTGGGGCTGGCGACGGTACGCAGCTGCCAGGCGGTGTCTGACGATTGCCTGATGCTGAGCAAAGAGCTGTTCGAGCAATGCGCCGGGCTCGAGACCATGGATGCCACGGGCATCGACTTGTGCTTGAAAGCGGCGCAAGCGGGCTTGTTGGTGATCTGGACGCCGCAGGCAGAGCTGCTCAACGCAGCGGTACCGCAGATTGATGACCAGGCGTTGCAGGCCCTGGTTACGCGCTGGCCGTCGGCCTTCAGTGCGCGGGCAATCGTCGATGTCGCCACCGCAGTGGACGTCTCCCGGTCACGAGGGCAAGGGGCACCGCTCGAGCTCGACTGGCTGGCTGATCTCAAGTAGCAGGCAAAACGAAAGCCGGGTGTGAAGCCCGGCTTTTTCGTTGCGATTGGGTAGTTTGAAGAGGCGATGATGCATAAGAAAGTGGCTGTGGTGCAGTCAAATTACATTCCTTGGAAAGGTTACTTTGACCTGATTCGCAGTGTTGATGCGTTTGTGCTCTACGACGACGTGCAGTTCACCCGTCGCGACTGGCGCAATCGCAACAAGATCAAGACTGCGCAAGGCGAGCACTGGCTGTCGATCCCGGTGAAAAACAAGGGGCGTTACACGCAGCTGATCAACGAGGTGGAAGTCAGTTCACCCGACTGGAGCCGCCAGCACTGGAAGTGCATCGAAATGAGTTATCGGCGCGCGGCCTGTTTCGAAAAGATGGCCCCGGAAATGCAAGGACTGTTCGAACGAGCCGAGAAATTGACATTGCTCTCGGACATCAACTTCCTGTTCATCTCCGAGATATGCCGGATGCTGCAGATCGACACGCCACTTTACCGCTCCGAAGACCTTGGCCAGGCCCAGGGCAAGAACGAGCGCCTGATCGAGTTGTGCCTGTCGCTGGAGGCCAATGAGTACCTGTCGGGGCCGGCGGCGCAGTGTTATCTCGATGAAGAGGCCTTTGCCCGTGAGGGGCTGTCGGTCTCGTACATGAACTACGACGGTTACCCTCGGTACCCGCAGCTGTTTGGCGAGTTCCAGCACGGCGTCAGTGTGGTTGACCTGCTGCTCAACACCGGTCCGCAGGCTGCCAGTTTCCTGGAGCGCCAGCCATGAGCCGTGGAGTTGAATCGATCCTGCAGGAGGTCAACAGTTACTACTCGTCCAAGGTCAGGGACTTTGGCGCCACTGCCCAAGGGGTGGACTGGAACGGTAGCGAGTCGCAGCACCTGCGTTTCGAGCAGTTGCTCAAGATCGTCCCGCCAGAGGCGCGCGAGCAGGGTTTCAGCCTCAATGACATCGGTTGTGGATACGGCGCGTTACTGTCGTACATCAAACAACAGGCATTGAGCGTTGATTACTATGGTTTCGATTTGTCGGCGGCAATGATCGAAGCGGCCGACAAAGAGCATGGCACCGCGCCTAATGCGCGGTTCGAAGTAGCTGAAACCTGTTCGCGCGTTGCCGACTACTCGCTTGCCAGTGGCATTTTCAATGTTTGCCAGGCCACAGCGCGCGAGGACTGGGAGGCCTATATCCGCACGGTTCTCGAGTCGATGAATGCCTGCAGTCGCAAGGGCTTTTCATTCAACTGCCTGACCAGTTATTCGGACCTGGAGTACATGCGTGATTACTTGTACTACGGCGATCCGTGCTTCTACTTTGACTACTGCAAAAGGGCTTTCTCCGGGCAAGTGGCGCTGCTGCATGACTATGGTCTGTATGAGTTCACTTTACTGGTGCGCAAGCCGGCGTAGTGCCTGAACGATTCAAATTTCTCTGAGGTTACGGACGATGTTTCTAATTGTTGGCAATGGCATGGTCGGCCTGGCAATTGCTGCCGGCCTGTCGCGCAAAGTGGCCGCCGAACAGATCGTGGTGGTGGGGCCGTCCGGGCGCCCGAACAGCGCCTCGATGGCGGCGGCGGCAATGCTCAACTCCTTCGCGGAACTGGAGCCCGATGCCCTCAAGCATCCCCGTGATCGCCTGAAGTTCGAGTTGAGCCAGGCATCCGCGCGCCTTTGGGGCGGCTTCGTCGAAGAGTTTGGCATCCCGTCCGAGTTTTATCGGTTGGGCACCATTCTGCTCAACAACAACGCATCCAACGCTTATGAAGATGCTGCGTACGATGCGATCAAGGGATACCTGAAGGAGTTCGACGAGCCGTTCGAAGCTGTCGAGCCGAGCATAGAAACCTCCTATGCCCCCGGTTCCGAGTACCGCAGCCGCAACGCCTTGTTCCTGCCCCGCGAAGGCGTGGTCAACCCGGACGGTGTTGTCCATGCGTTGCAGGCAAGCCTTGAAGCGCGCGGTGTGCGCTTTGTTGATGGCAAGGTGACCAGCTTGCTCAAGGAGGGCGGACGCACTCAAGGCGTCAGGCTCGAAGACGGCAGTGTTCTGCAGGGTGATCGCGTGGTGCTGGCCAACGGCAGCTCCGCCACTCGCCTGTGGGAAGAGGCCTGCATCAAGGTCATCAACGGCGTCGGTGCGACCATCGTGCTGAAGAATCCGGGCATCAAGGGCCGCTACGTCGTGCGTACGCCCAACCGCGGTGGTGCTTGCGGCATCTATCACGCGCCGTACCAGGACGACCTGTTCGTGGTCGGCGCCACCAACCTGATCACCACTCTGGACGAGGAGGTGCCGCGCGCTGAATCGGTCGCGGCGCTGATCAACGGTGCGATCAACCAGGTCAATCATCAACACCGTGCCAGCGGTTTCGTGCGCTACAACTTCGGTTATCGTCCGGTAAGCCTGGACGGCTACCCGGTGATCGGGCGCCTGAACGACAACACCTTCATTGCCTCGGGCACCCGTCGTGACGGCTACCATTTTGCACCGTGGCTGGCCGAACATCTCAGTGCCTTGCTGCTCGATCAACCGTTGTCTGCCCCGGCCCAGGAGTACTTCCAGTACACCTCGCCACAGCGCAGTGCCTTCCTCGATGTGTCGATCGAGGCGTGCGCGCGCAAGTACGCGGCGGTCAAGTGCTCGGCATTGTCCCAGCATGGCTTTGATGCCGGGCATACCGATGCCGACCAGGCCATCGAGGCTTACTACTACCGCCGGGCGCTGGATTTCTTCGAGAAAAACAACGTGAGCCAGGCCGTGCAGGTCGATTTCATCGACGCACTGATCGGTGGGTATTTGTCGCTGGCAGATTTTGCCTGAGCCGAGCGGCTTGCAGGTTGGAGTGAGTAACGTGAGTAATCAGAAGATCCCATTCGGTAAACCGTTCGTGGTCGGCAAAGAGCTGTTCTACATTGCCCAGGCGGTCATGAATGGCTCCCTGGCCGGTGACGGGCAGTTTACCGAGCAGTGCCACAAGTGGCTTGAACACCATCTGGGGTGCCCCAAGGCGTTGCTCACCCACTCCTGTACCGCGGCCCTGGAAATGGCGGCAATCCTTGCCGATGTCGGGCCAGGGGATGAAGTGATCATGCCTTCCTTCACCTTTGTCTCCACGGCCAATGCCTTCGTCTTGCGTGGTGCTGTACCGGTGTTCGTCGACATTCGCGAGGATACCCTGAACCTCGATGAGCGCCTGGTCGAGGCCGCCATCACCGAGAAAACCAAGGCGGTGGTGGCGGTGCACTATGCTGGCCAACCCTGCGACATGGATGCACTCAAGCGCATCTGTGATGCCCGTGGCCTGTTTCTCATCGAGGATGCCGCCCAGGCGATCCTGGCGCGTGACAAGCATCGCGCGCTGGGCACCATTGGTCACCTGGGCTGCCTGAGCTTTCATGAGACCAAGAACGTCATCAGTGGCGAGGGCGGGGCGTTGCTGATCAACGACCCACGCCTGATCGAGCGGGCGGAGATCATCTGGCAGAAGGGCACCAACCGCAAGGCGTTCGCCCGGGGAGAGGTGAGCAAGTACACATGGGTAGATGTCGGCTCTTCATTCTTGCCCAGCGAGCTCACCGCGGCGTTCCTGTACGCCCAGCTCGAACATGGCGAAACCATCAACGCTCATCGGCGTGACCTGTATGAGCAATATTTTGCCGCGCTGCGGCCGCTGGAAATCGACGGCTGCCTGACGTTGCCGGGCACCCAGGACGGTAAACCGGAAAACGCGCACATCTTTTATCTGCTGTGCCGCAGCGAAGCACAGCGCACAGCGTTGATCGCGCATTTGCGCGAGCAGGGGGTGCACGCGGTTTTCCACTACGTGCCATTGCATGATTCACCGGCGGGTCTGCGCTATTCCCGTGCCCACGGCGAACTGCCGGTCACCACGGACATTTCCCATAGGCTGGTGCGCTTGCCCCTGTATTCCGACATGCAGGCACCGCAGGTGGCTCAGGTCTGCGCAATCATCACCGCGTTTTTTACCGCCGACAGTTCACGTTCAGTGGCCTGAACCACGACGTCGGTGTTTCATTGAATACTGGAGTTACCACGATGTCGAATGCCCCGCAGATCGACCCTCGGCTGCTTGAGCAGGCGATGTCCCGCTTGCAGTTGATGTTCGCCAAGCCTGAGCATCCCTATTACATACTGGCGCCCGATTACCGCGAGACCTCATCGGGCGTTGCCACGCTTCATTACCTGTGTCACATCCTCAACCTCAGTGGGCGCGAGGCTTACGTATGCGGGGCCGAGGCGCTCAACCCTGACCTCAGGACGCCAAAGCTCGATACGCAGACCGAGCTTCGTCATCGCAGCGCCGGCAAGATGCCAATCGCCGTGTATCCCGAAGTGGCGGTCGGTGCACCGCTCAAGTGCCCGGTGAGTGCACGCCTGCTGCTCAACTTCGAAGGCTTTCTGACTGGCAAAGGCATGCAGCCAGGTCCGGACGACCTGATGTTCTATTCGGGGGCCATGATTGCTGTGGACAGCGGCGAGCCTGATGGCGATGTGCTCAATCTGCCGATTATCGACATCGCTTTGTTCTGTCCGCCCGACGCGTCGCAACCACGGCAAGGTGCTTACCTCTATCAGAACCGCCACCCGCTGGAGCAGGTGGACTATTCGCAGCTGCCCGAAGGCATTCGCCTGCTCAGCATGGCCACGCCCCTGACCCTGGCGGAGCTTGCACAGGTGCTGAAGTCGGCAGATATCCTTTACACCTATGAATGGTCAATGACCTGTGTGATGGCGCTGTTGTGCGGCTGCCCGGTGATATTCATGCCAGGCTACGGGATCGACCAGAAGTTCCTGGACACCTGCTTTGTAGGCAGTGGCACCGGCTTTGCCATGCTTGATCAACCCGATGCCGTGGACCATGCGCGCCTGGCAGTCAAGGGCGCATTTCAGCGCTACGTTGAAGTGACGGCACCATTCTGGCGGCAACTGGATGTGTTTATCGAAAAAACCCAGGCAGCCGCACGGGACAAGGCACGCGCCCAGCATCTGGCCATGAACCACTGGTTGCAGGCGCGTTATCCGGACCCGCAGCAACTTGCGCTGATGATCGAGCGCCTGGCCGCCAACCCTTCGCCACGCTTTGCCGTGCTGGTGATCGATGATGGCAGCCGCGCCGAGTTGCTGCAGCGCACGCTCGCCAGCCTGGCCGCCGATACTTTGCTTTACAGCAATCTGCAGGTCGAAGTGGTGGACGCTCACGCTGCTGCCCAGGCGATCAATCAGTTGGCAGCGCAGAGCAGCGCCGACTGGTTGATGATGGTCGAGGCGGGGGTCGAATTCACGCCTGCCGGGCTGTTGATGGTTGCCCTGGATCTGCTCGGCGCCCCCGCCGATTGCCTGGCGCTCTATGCCGACGAAGCCATGCGCTTGAATGAAGGTGCGCAAGGCGTCTCGCTGCGTTCGGACCTAAACCTTGACTTGCTGCTCAGTTGTCCGGCCGGATTGTCGAAGCACTGGTTGCTGCGCCGCGACATGTTTGTTGAGCTGGGTGGGTTTGATAGCAGTTGCGGCCGTGCATTCGAGCTGCACTACCAGTTGCGCCTGATTGAAGAACGTGGCCTGGCCTGCATCGGACATGTCAGCGAGCCGCTGCTGGTTTGTGATGCACCGAGCCTGGTTGATTGCCCTGACGAGCGCGCAGTGATCGAACGCCACCTGCACGCGCGTGGTTACCTGCAGGCGCAAGTGGCGGCGCATTTGCCTGGCCACTACCGGATTGACTACGGGCATGCCCAGCAAGCATCGGTGAGCATCGTGATCCTGCTCGAAGGGTCGCTGGAGCTGTTCCAGCGTTGCCTGGATGCGTTGCTGGCCAACACGGACTACCCGCACTACGAAGTACTGCTGTTGGATCCGGGCTGCGCAGACGGCCAAACCCGCCAATGGCTGGCAGGTGTCGAGCAGTTGGGCGGCGAGCAGTTGCGGGTGCTGCGCTTTGCCTCCGGTCAAGCCAGGGCCGTGCTGTACAACGAGGCGGCCCGCGAGGCCCGCGGCGACTTCCTGTTGTGGCTGGACCCGGCGGCGGGCATTTTGGGCAAAGGCTGGCTTGAGCAACTACTCAATCATGCTCAGCGTCCGGAGGTCGGTGCGGTAGGCGCCAAGTTGTTGTCGGCCGAAGGCAAGATTCACCACGCCGGGCTAGTGCTCGGTTTATGTGGCCCAGTCGGTCGCGCCTTCGAAGGCAGTGCCCACCAGGATGCCGGCTACCTGCAGCGGCTGCTGGTCGATCAGAATTATGCCGCGCTCAGCGGCGAATGCCTGATGCTGCGCCGAGAGCTGTTTCTCGAGGCGGGTGGTTTCGATCAAGAGCCGCTGCTGATGCGCTGGATCGATGTCGATTTGTGCCTGAAGCTGCAGCAAGCGGGCTACCTGAATGTCTGGACACCCCATGTGCAAATGCTGATGGCACCCCAGACAACAACGCCAGCGACTGTCGAGGAGGAGGATGCACTGTACGCTCGCTGGTTGCCGGTGCTTGCCAGCGACCCGGCGTACAACGCCAATCTGTCCCTGCAGCATCAGGGCGGCTTTGTTCCAGTCGAGCCGGCGCTGTCCTGGCGCCCGCTGCACAGCTGGCGTCCGTTGCCGGTGGTGCTGGCGCACAATGCCGACTTGCAGGGCAGCGGTCAGCAGCGGGTAATCCAGCCATTTGCCGCGATGAAGGCTGCGGGGTTGATCGATGGTGCGCTGTCGGCAAACCTGCTGCAGGTTGCCGATCTTCATCGTTACGCGCCGGACACCATCGTACTCCAGCGCCCCCTCGATGCGCAGAGCCTGCAGGCCATGCGGCGGATGCAGGCCTTCTCCAGCGCCTTCAAGGTCTTCGAGCTGGATGCCTATCTTCCCGAGCTGCCCGCGCAGAGCGCGTTGCGTCGGCAGATGCCCGAGGATCTGTTCGCCAGCTTGCAGCAAGGCCTGGGCTATGCCGACCGCCTGCTGGTCTCGACACCGGCGCTGGCCGAGGTCTTCGCCGGGCTGCATGATGATATTCGCATCGTCGAGAATCGTTTGCCCGGTGCCTGGTGGCGCGACTTGCAAGGGCAACGGCGGATGGGCACCAAGCCGCGTGTCGGTTGGGCGGGTGGGGTTGAGCGGATCGAAGAGCTGGAACTGATCAGCGAACTGGTCAAGGCGCTGGCCACGGAAGTGGACTGGGTGTTTCTGGGCAGTTGCCCGGCCGCCTTGCGCCCCTTTGTGCGCGAGTTCCATGTCGACGTGCCGCTGGCGCGTTATCCGGCGAAGCTGGCAAGCCTGGATCTGGACCTGGCCCTGGCGCCAATGGCCCAGGGTTTGTACAACGAATGCAAGAGCAACCTGCGCCTGCTGGAGTACGGCGCCTGCGGTTTCCCGGTGATTGCCAGCGACGTACGCTGCTACCAGGGTTGCAATGACTTGCCAGTGACCCTGGTAAGCAACACCTTGCAAGACTGGTTGCAGGCCATTCGCATGCACCTGGCCGATCGCGACGCCGCCCAGCGCCTGGGCGCCGAGCTCAGGGCCGCGGTGCATCACGGTTGGCTGCTTGAAGGCGAGCACCTGCAGCAGTGGCGCAACGCCTGGCTGCCGGGTTGATCCTGCGATAACGCCAACCTGCGCCTGTGATCGCTGTATCGCAGGCGCAGCCCGCCTGGCGATCCGCTGTAGCGGTAACGGCTGACGATTATAATGGGTAATCTTTGTCCAACAGTGACTTGGCAGTCGAAACGGGCATCTTTAATCTATTGAGTCGTCGGGCGGTACTGGCGGGCGGGGTGCGCGCAGGCTCGCAAGCCCTTGGTTACCAGGTTCCAGTGCCCGTGAAAATCCGCATATCTATCGGGAAGCCACAATGATTGGCATCAAAAGCATTGCGAGTTACGTACCTGTCGAGGGCGTTGACAATTACGCCCAGGGTGCGAAATTCGCCAAGGACCAGGAATTCATTCTCGGCAAGATCGGTTCGACCTTTTTGCCGCGCAAGGATGCAGGCCAGGAAACCTCCGACCTGTGTGTGGAGGCGGTAAAGGCCCTGTTCGCTGCCAATCCGAGCCTGGTGCCTGAGTCCATCGACGCCCTGATCGTCGTTACCCAGAACGGCGACGAAGAAGGTTTGCCGCACACTGCCGCCATCGTCCAGGACAAGCTGGGCCTGCCGACCCACGTGGCTGCCTTCGATATTTCCCTGGGCTGCTCGGGCTATGTCTATGGCCTGTATGCCATGAAAGGCTTCATGGAAGCGGCGGGGCTGAAAAACGGCCTGCTGATCACCGCTGACCCGTATTCGAAGATCGTCGACCCGGAAGATCGCAACACCACCATGCTGTTCGGTGATGCCGCTACCGTCACCTGGATGGGCGAGGGCGCCCACTGGCAATTGGGCAAGGCCAAGTTCGGTACCGACGGTGGCGGCGCTGCGCACCTGAAGGTCAGTGACGGGGTGTTCTTCATGAACGGTCGTCAGGTCTTCAACTTTGCCTTGCTCAAGGTGCCGGCGCACCTGCACGAGCTGTTGGGCGAAAGCCAGTTGGCACCGGCGGATATCGATCTGTTCTGCATCCATCAGGGCAGTGCGGCGATTGTCGATGCAGTCGCCCGGCGCTTCGAGGATGACCCGGACAAGTTCGTCAAGGACATGGTCGAGACCGGTAATACCGTGTCGTCGAGCATTCCGCTGCTGCTGGAAAAACACGTGCTCGGTTCTCAGCACAAGCGCGTCGCCCTCAGTGGTTTTGGTGTTGGCCTGTCCTGGGGGTCGGCGATCATCGAATGCAAGGATTGAGATAGAGCCTTGCCGTTTAAAAAGCGCTGCCGGTTGCACCGGTGGCGCTTTTTTTATGCCTGCCGTTGGTGTGAAAGTGGTTTTTCTGGCGTCAAACCCTTGATTTCATTGGGGTGGCAGGGTGCCATTAAAAAATTTCTAAAAAGCCCTAAAGCAACCGCGCCAGACGACGATAACTATTACGAAGGTTCTCTAGGCCACACCCGGCGGATGCCAGGGCCGGAAGCCGCAGTATCCCAAACACGAGGAATTCGTCATGGCATTAACCGTTAACACCAACACTACCTCCCTGGGCGTTCAGAAGAACCTGAACCGCGCTTCCGACGCTCTGAGCACCTCGATGAGCCGTCTGTCCTCCGGCCTGAAAATCAACAGCGCCAAAGACGACGCCGCCGGCCTGCAGATCGCTACCCGTATGACCTCGCAAATCCGCGGTCAGACCATGGCAATCAAAAACGCCAACGACGGTATCTCGATCGCCCAGACCGCTGAAGGCGCGATGCAAGAGCAGGTCAACATCCTGCAGCGTATGCGTGAACTGGCTCAACAGTCGCGAAACGACTCGAACGACTCGACTAACCGTACCTCGCTGGATGGCGAGTTCAAGCAACTGGGTGCGGAACTGACTCGTATCGCCCAGTCCACCCAGCTGAACGGCAAGAACCTGCTGGACGGTTCGGCTAGCGTCATGACCTTCCAGGTCGGTTCCAACACTGGTTCCCAAAACCAGATCACGATCGACCTGAGCGGCAAGTTCCTGGCCAGCGACCTGGGTATCACCACCGCCATCACCATCGCCGGTAGCGACAGCGCCACTGCCGAAACCAACTTCTCGGCTGCCATGGTTGCAATCGACAAGGCTATCGGCACCATCGGTGACTCCCGCGCTGCGCTGGGTGCTGTACAAAACCGTATGACCAGCACCATCAACAACCTGCAAAACATCAACGAGAACGCCGAAGCTGCTCGTAGCCGCGTACAAGATACCGACTTCGCCGCTGAAACTGCTCAGATGACCAAGCAGCAAACCCTGCAACAAGCTTCGACTTCGGTTCTGGCCCAGGCCAACCAACTGCCGTCGGCGGTACTGAAGCTGCTGGGCTAATCACCTGGTAGTTGTCGGCGGGGGAGTGCATCTATGGCGCTCCTCCGCCTTTTGCATTGAGAGGTGGTGACATGGATATGAGCGTCAAGCTGAACCTGTCGTACCCGACGGTGAAGCCGGTCGAAGCGACCACCGAACGCCCTGCGGCGAAGCCCGTAGCGGCTGTTGAAGCCATCACGCCGGCCAAGGATACTGCCGACAAGGGGCTGTCCGAAGCAGAGAAGGTGAAGAGCGCGGTCAAGGATATCGAGAAGTTCCTTGCATCATCGCGACGTAACCTTGAGTTTTCCACGGATGAAGAATCCGGCCGAATTGTAGTAAAAGTCATCGCCAGTGAGACCGGAGAGCTGATCCGCCAACTTCCTTCGGAAGAGGCGTTGAAGATCGCTCACAGTCTGAGCGATGTAAACAGCCTGCTGTTCAATGCCAAGGCCTGAAGTTGGCGGCTGAACCGCAAGTTCGCTAGTCTGGCAAGGCTAGGGCGGCGCGTAACCATGAGGGAGTAGCAATGGCGAGTACAATTTTACCGAGTATCGGTCTGGGTTCCGGGGTAGACATCAACAAGATCGTTGATGTGCTCGTCAAGGCGGATACCGATCCCAAGGCGAACCAGATCAAGCGCCAGACCGCCAACAACACGGCCATGCTTTCCGGGGTAGCGTCGCTCAAGAGTGCGCTTTCTGTGTACCAGGAAGCGATGAAAAAGCTCAACGATCCGAAGGCTCCGTCCTTCAACGCCTATACCGCGACCTCCAGTAGCGACGCCACGGTCAAGGCGACCTCGAACAATACTGCTGTACCCGGCACCTACTCGGTCCTGGTCGAAAATCTCGCCACCTCGTCCAAGGTGGCCAGTCAGAACTTTACCGGCGGTGCCAGCACGTCGATACCTGAAGGTGACCTGACCATCACCCAGGATGGCGTGACCCATACCGTGAAGGTTGGCCCGGGTGCGACTCTGCAGACGGTGCGCGACTCCATTAATACCTCGCTGGCCGAGAAAGGCATCAGTGCCAACATCGTCAACGGTAAGGACGGCTCGCGCCTGGTGTTCAGTTCGACCAAGACCGGTGAGGGTACCGATATCTCGGTCGATGGCATTGCCGAGCTGAAGATCAACGGCACTGCCCCGATGGCGGGTAACGGTGCCGGTTATATCGACGGCGTTGCCCAGAGCGCCAAGCTGACCATCGATGGTCTGCCAGTTACTAGCAAGAGCAACACCGTTGATGGTGCGATCAGTGGTATGAGTCTGGAGCTGCTCCAGGCCACCGGAACTGATAAGACCAAGGCTATCAAGGTTACTGTTGGTGAAAATACCGAAGGCCTGAAGACGTCGGTCAAGGCTTTTGTTGACGCCTACAATACCCTGGTCAAGGCTGCCAATGCCCTGACGTCGGTGTCCAAGGACGCAGACGGCAAGACCGTGCTCGGGCCGCTGACCAACGATCCGACCACCCGCTCGCTGCTGTCCGACCTGCGCAAGCAGCTGTCTACCCCGTCGGGGAGTGGTCGCCTGACCACGCTCAGTCAGTTGGGTATCAACACGGCCAAGGACGGTACCCTGGAGTTCAACTCCGCCAAGTACGACGCGGCGATGAAGGATAAAAAGCTCGGTCCTGACGTGCAGGAGCTGTTCACCGGCACCGATGGCGTGTTTGCGAACATGAAAAAGGCTGTCGAACCGTACTTGCAGACCGGCGGTATCCTCGATTCCCGCAAGGCTGGCCTGGACAGGCTGCAAAAGGATCTGAGTGATCAGCAGCTGGCCCTTGATCGGCGCATCAAATCGCTGACCGAATCCCTGACCAAGCGCTACGTGGCCATGGATACCCTGGTCGGCAAGCTCGAGGCGGAACGCAAGAACATCGTTTCGATGTTCGCCTCGATCGAGGCGCAGCAGAAGAATTCCTGATCGACCGATGTGCCAGAAGCCCGGCAGTACCCGTAAGGGGACTCCGGGCTTTTTGCTGGCCGCGCTAAAGTTTTTTGACGCGCGGGCGATACAAGCGGTATACGAAACCTTTTTTGCGGTGACGAGGTAGAGCATGAATCCGATGTTGGCCCTTCGGCAGTACCAGAAAGTCAACGGCGTGGCCCAGACCTCCGTGGCCAGCCCGCACCGTCTGGTGCAGATGTTGATGCAGGGTGGTCTTGATCGAATTGCCCAGGCCAAGGGCGCCATGGCGCGCAACGACGTGGCCCAGCGCGGCATCCTGATAGGCAAGGCGATCGGTATCGTTGGCGGTTTGCGCGAAGGCCTGGACCTGGAAAACCATGCTGACTCGCTGACCGACCTGGATAACCTGTATTCGTACATGAGCAAGCGCCTGGTCGAAGCGAACGTGCAGAATGACCCGGAGATCCTCAACGAGGTGGCGCGTCTGCTGATTACCGTCAAGGAAGGCTGGGACGCGATCGGCGATCAGCTCACCGATGCCTAGGAGATTGCAATGAGTGTCGTGCTCGAACGTATCGAACAAACCCGCGAGGCACTGCTGGGTGCCTTGGCCAGCCGTGACTGGGAGGCGATCAGCGAACTCGACGTCAGCTGCCGCCTGTGCGTGGACGATGTGCTGGTCGAAGCGACGGTCGACGAGGCGACACTGCGCAGCAAGCTCGAGGAGCTTCTGGGCGTCTACAGGGAATTAATTGAGGTTGCAAGTGGCGAGCGTCAAACAATAGTCGATGAGATGTCGCAGATCCGGCAAGCGAAAAACGCGGCAAAGGTATACCATTTGTTCAGCTGAAACTGGGCAAAACCAAAAGCAGTGCGCCATAAATTTGACTATGTACGGTTTTTTGACTTAACTAGTGGCTGTTTTCTAATTTCAGACGTCCGAACACTGACCGTTCAGTCGGAATGATGTCGAGCTTGCCCTTACAAGGGCGCCGAGATGACTAGGGAAGTTGTTATTGCATGTGGCGTGAAACCAAAATTCTCCTGATCGATGACGATAGCGCTCGCCGCCGTGATCTGGCGGTGGTGTTGAATTTTCTTGGCGAAGAAAATCTGCCCTGCTCGAGCCATGACTGGCAGCAGGTTGTCGAGTCGTTGTCATCCAGTCGTGAAGTACTCTGTGTCCTGATCGGGACCGTGAATGCTCCGGCAAGTCTGATGGGCTTGCTTAAGACAGTGGCTGGGTGGGATGAGTTCCTTCCGGTTCTGCTTTTGGGCGAAATTTCTTCTGCCGAGCTGCCGGACGACCTGCGCCGTCGCGTGCTCTCCAGCCTCGAGATGCCGCCGAGCTACAGCAAGTTGCTCGATTCGCTGCACCGTGCCCAGGTCTATCGCGAGATGTACGACCAGGCCCGCGAGCGTGGACGCCAGCGCGAACCGAACCTGTTCCGCAGCCTGGTCGGCACCAGCCGCGCCATTCAGCACGTGCGGCAGATGATGCAGCAGGTGGCCGACACCGACGCCAGCGTGCTGATCCTCGGCGAATCGGGCACTGGCAAGGAAGTGGTCGCGCGTAACCTGCATTACCACTCCAAGCGCCGCGAAGCGCCGTTCGTGCCGGTCAATTGCGGGGCCATTCCGGCCGAGCTGCTTGAAAGCGAACTGTTCGGTCATGAGAAGGGCGCCTTTACCGGGGCCATTACCAGCCGCGCCGGGCGTTTCGAGCTGGCCAATGGCGGTACCCTGTTCCTCGACGAAATCGGCGACATGCCGTTGCCGATGCAGGTCAAGCTGCTGCGCGTGCTGCAGGAGCGCACGTTCGAGCGGGTCGGCAGCAACAAGACCCAGAGCATCGATGTGCGCATCATCGCCGCGACCCACAAGAACCTCGAAAGCATGATCGAGGTGGGCACTTTCCGTGAAGACCTGTACTACCGCCTCAATGTATTCCCCATCGAGATGGCCCCGCTGCGCGAGCGCGTCGAGGACATCCCGCTGCTGATGAACGAGCTGATCTCGCGCATGGAGCACGAGAAGCGCGGCTCGATCCGCTTCAACTCGGCCGCGATCATGTCGCTGTGCCGTCACGGCTGGCCGGGTAACGTCCGCGAGCTGGCCAACCTGGTCGAGCGCATGGCGATCATGCATCCCTACGGGGTAATCGGCGTCTCCGAGCTGCCGAAGAAATTCCGCTACGTCGATGACGAAGACGAGCAACTGGTCGACAGCCTGCGCTCGGACCTCGAAGAGCGCGTGGCCATCAATGGCCATACGCCGAACTTCGCCAACCACGCCATGCTGCCGCCCGAAGGCCTGGACCTCAAGGACTACCTCGGTGGTCTGGAGCAAGGCTTGATCCAGCAGGCGCTGGATGACGCCAACGGTATCGTCGCTCGCGCCGCCGAGCGCCTGCGCATCCGCCGCACCACCCTGGTGGAGAAGATGCGCAAGTACGGCATGAGCCGGCGCGAAGGGGATGAACAGGCGGAGGATTGACGCCTGTGTCGCCATGATGGGCAGCGCAATGGGCCCATCATGGCGAATAACCCTATCTTTCAAAGGGCTGTAACGCCCGTCCTGGCGGCCTTTGCCAGTTCTCTGCAGCTCCAGTAAGCGTCCTTCTGAAACTATCCGGCACGGCTATTGCTATATCGCAGGCTCCACACCGTTTTATGACGGTCAGTCACGCGAGAGAGCACGATGCCCCAGGTCGCTACCATCTCCTGTGTCCCTGAGCCGAAGGGGCCAAACGCCGCCGAGCAGGAAAGCCGCCTTGGTCTTGAACAGGCTTTTGCCATGTTCGATCAGGTGTCCACCCAGCTCAGTGAGTCCTACAGCCTGCTCGAAGCCCGGGTCACCGAGCTCAAGGGCGAGCTGGCGGTGGTCAGTGCCCAGCGCATGGCCGAGCTGGCCGAGAAGGAGCGCCTGGCCAACCGTCTGCAGAACCTGCTTGACCTGTTGCCCGGCGGGGTCATTGTCATCGATGGCCAGGGCCGCGTGCGTGAGGCCAATCCCGCTGCCTGCGACCTGCTTGGCGAGCCGTTGGAGGGTGAGCTGTGGCGTGAGGTGATCGCTCGCAGCTTCGCTCCGCGCGAGGATGACGGCCACGAGGTGTCGCTGCGTGATGGCCGGCGCCTGTCGATTGCCACGCGCTCGCTGGATGCCGAGCCCGGGCAGTTGGTACTGCTTAATGACCTGACCGAAACCCGTCACCTGCAGGACCAGCTGGCCCGCCACGAGCGCTTGTCCTCGCTGGGGCGCATGGTTGCCTCCCTGGCCCACCAGATTCGCACGCCCTTGTCGGCGGCCATGCTCTATGCCAGTCACCTGGCCGAGCAGAGCCTGCCGGTAGAAACCCAGCAACGCTTTGCCAGCAACCTCAAGGAGCGCCTGCACGAGCTGGAGCATCAGGTGCGCGACATGCTGGTGTTTGCCCGCGGCGAGTTGCCGCTGACTGACCGGCTGACGCCCAAGGCCCTGTTCCAGGCACTGCAGCAGGCCGCGCAGACTCATGTCCAGGGGCATGCGGTGCGCTGGCAGTGCGACAGTCACCTGGGCGAGTTGCTGTGCAACCGCGACACCCTGGTCGGCGCCATGCTCAACCTGATCGAAAACGCCCTGCAGGCCAGTGGCGAGCCGGCGCGGCTCAAGGTTCACCTGTACCGGCGTGAGCAGGTCCTGCACCTGTGCATCAGCGATGCCGGCACCGGTATCGACAGTGCCTTGCTGGCGCGCCTGGGCGAGCCGTTCCTGACCACCAAGGCCACCGGTACCGGCTTGGGCCTGGCGGTGGTCAAGGCGGTGGCCAGGGCCCACCAGGGCAGTTTGCAATTACGTTCGCGACCCGGTCGTGGCACCTGTGCACGGATCAGCCTGCCGCTGATCGGTGCGCAGCAGGCGGAGACAGAGTAATGAAAGCAATCAAGGTGCTGCTGGTCGAAGATGACCGCGCCCTGAGGCAGGCACTGGCCGATACCCTGGAGCTGGGCGGCTTTGCCTATCAGGCCGTGGGTTCGGCCGAAGAAGCACTGGAAGTGGTCGCTGGCGAGGCGTTCAGCCTGGTGGTCAGCGATGTGAACATGCCGGGTATGGATGGCCATCAGTTGCTGACCCTGCTGCGCGCGCGCCAGCCGCAGCTGCCGGTGTTGCTGATGACCGCGCATGCCGCCGTCGAGCGTGCGGTCGAGGCCATGCGCCAGGGCGCGGCCGATTACCTGGTCAAGCCATTTGAGCCCAAGGCCCTGCTCGAACTGGTGGCGCGTCACGCCCTGGGTGTGGCCGGCGCTGGCGAAGGCGAGGGGCCGGTGGCGCGCGAGCCTGCCAGTGCGCAGTTGCTGGAGTTGGCTGCGCGGGTGGCGCGAAGCGATTCGACCGTGCTGATCTCGGGCGAGTCCGGCACCGGCAAAGAGGTGCTGGCGCGCTACATTCACCAGCAGTCGCTGCGCGCCGAGCAGCCGTTCGTGGCGATCAACTGTGCGGCGATCCCGGACAACATGCTCGAGGCCACGCTGTTCGGTCACGAGAAGGGCTCGTTTACGGGGGCCATTGCTGCCCAGGCCGGCAAGTTCGAGCAGGCCGATGGCGGCACCTTGCTGCTCGACGAGATTTCCGAAATGCCCCTGGGTCTGCAGGCCAAGCTGCTGCGGGTGCTGCAGGAACGTGAAGTGGAGCGGGTCGGTGGGCGCAAGCCGATTGCCCTGGACATTCGCGTGGTTGCCACCACCAACCGTGACCTGGCCGGTGAAGTGGCTGCGGGGCGGTTCCGTGAAGACCTGTTCTATCGCCTGTCGGTGTTCCCGCTGGCATGGGCGCCGCTGCGCGAACGCAGCGCCGATATTCTGCCGCTGGCCGAACGCTTGCTGGCGCGCCACGTCAATAAAATGAAGCACGCCCCCGTTCGCCTGTCGCCTGAGGCTCAGGCCTGTCTGCAGGGTTACGCCTGGCCGGGCAACGTGCGCGAGCTGGACAACGCCATCCAGCGCGCCTTGATCCTGCAGCAGGGCGGGGTGATCGAAGCGGCGGATTTCTGTCTTGCCGGTGCCTTGCCGGTATTCGCCGCAGCGCCGGTCGCCGCGGTTGCGCCGATCGAGGCCGAGGCCGCAGGCGGGCTGGGTGATGACATGCGCCGCCATGAATTCCAGATGATCATCGACACTCTGCGTGCCGAACGCGGCCGCCGCAAGGAAGCCGCCGAGCGCCTGGGTATCAGCCCACGCACCCTGCGTTACAAGCTGGCGCAGATGCGCGATGCCGGCATGGACGTCGAGGCTAGCCTGTACGCGAGCTGACAGGGTGTTGAATTAGAGTTTTTGTTCGGGCCGCGGGCAGAGCTGGCACTCTTGTTGCTATGTCCTGCCTATCCGCTGCGTGAGTGTCAAAAAAATGCGGGCCGTCGGAGAGAGAAGTCCATGAGCCAAGGTGTTGAATTTAATCGATTGATGTTGGACATGCGGGCCATGCAAATGGACGCCATGTCGATGCCGAAGGCTGCCGCTGCGCCTGAGCTCGGTTCGAGCAATTTTGCCGACATGCTGGGGCAGGCCATCAACAAGGTCAGCGACACCCAGCAGGCTTCCTCGCAGCTGGCCAACGCTTTCGAGATTGGTAAAAGCGGCGTTGACCTCACCGACGTGATGATCGCTTCGCAGAAAGCCACTGTGTCGTTCCAGGCCTTGTCCCAGGTGCGCAACAAGCTGGTGCAGGCCTATCAAGACATCATGCAGATGCCGGTATAAGGGCGAGATTGAGTCATGGCCGAAGCAGTCGTCGATAACGTGCCCGCGAAAAGCAGCGGGGCAGCGCCCAAGCCGCCGTTGTTCGGCATGTCGTTCCTGGAAAACATCTCGCAGATGCCCATGCTGCGTCAGGTCGGCCTGCTGGTCGGTCTGGCCGCGAGCGTAGCCATCGGCTTTGCCGTGGTGCTGTGGTCGCAGCAACCGGACTACCGGCCGCTGTATGGCAGCCTGGCCGGCATGGACACCAAGCAGGTCATGGAGACCCTGGCCGCTGCCGACATCCCCTACAACGTCGAACCCAATTCCGGCGCCTTGCTGGTCAAGGCCGACGATATTTCCCGTGCCCGCCTGAAGCTGGCAGCCGCCGGCGTGGCACCGAGCGATGGCAATGTCGGTTTCGAGATCCTCGACAAGGAGCAGGGCCTGGGCACCAGCCAGTTCATGGAAGCCACTCGTTACCGTCGTGGCCTGGAAGGTGAGCTGGCGCGGACCATCTCCAGCCTCAACAACGTCAAGGGTGCCCGGGTGCACCTGGCGATCCCGAAGAGCTCGGTGTTCGTCCGCGACGAGCGCAAGCCAAGTGCCTCGGTACTGGTCGAGCTGTACCCGGGCCGCGCCCTGGAAGCCGGTCAGGTGATGGCCATCGTCAACCTGGTGGCGACCAGCGTGCCGGAACTGAACAAGTCCCAGGTCACCGTGGTCGACCAGAAGGGCAACCTGCTCTCCGACCAGGTCGAGAACTCCGAGCTGACCATGGCCGGCAAGCAGTTCGACTACAGCCGCCGTATGGAAGGCCTGCTCACCCAGCGTGTGCACAACATCCTCCAACCGGTACTGGGCAACGACCGCTACAAGGCTGAAGTCTCTGCAGACCTGGACTTCAGTGCCGTTGAGTCGACCTCCGAGCAGTTCAATCCGGACCAGCCAGCGCTGCGCAGCGAGCAGTCGGTCAACGAACAACGCTCCAGCAGCATGGGCCCGCAAGGCGTGCCAGGTGCCCTGAGCAACCAGCCGCCCGGCCCGGCCTCGGCGCCGCAGACCACCGGTGGCACGCAAACCGCTGCCAGCGCCATTCAGCCCGGCCAGCCGCTGCTCGACGCCAACGGTCAGCAGATCATGGATCCGGCCACCGGCCAGCCGATGCTTGCCCCGTACCCGGCCGACAAGCGTCAGCAATCGACCAAGAACTTCGAACTGGACCGCTCCATCAGCCATACCCGTCAGCAGCAAGGTCGTCTGACCCGCCTGTCGGTGGCGGTCGTGGTCGATGACCAGCTCAAGGTCGACCCGGCCACCGGCGATGCCGCCCGCACGCCATGGGCCGCCGAAGACCTGGCGCGCTTTACCCGTCTGGTGCAGGACGCGGTGGGCTTCGATGCCAGCCGTGGCGACAGCGTCAGTGTGATCAACGTGCCGTTCGCCGCCGACCGTGGTGAAGTGATCACCGAAATACCGTTCTACTCGCAGCCGTGGTTCTGGGACATCATCAAGCAGGTCATGGGCGTGCTGTTCATCCTGGTCCTGGTGTTCGGCGTGCTGCGTCCGGTCCTCAACAACATCACCGGCAATGGCAAGCAAGGCGCCGGTGCCGATGGCGACATGGAACTGGGCGGCATGCTCGGTCTGGATGGCGAACTGGCCAACGACCGCGTCAGCCTGGGTGGTCCGCAAAGCATTCTGCTGCCAAGCCCGAGCGAGGGTTATGACGCACAGCTCAATGCAATCAAGAGCCTGGTGGCCGAAGACCCGGGTCGTGTGGCCCAGGTCGTGAAAGAGTGGATCAACGCCGATGAGTGATAACCGAGCCCTTACCGCCAAACTGACCCGTGTCGACAAGGCAGCGATCTTGCTGCTGTCACTGGGTGAAACCGATGCCGCGCAGGTACTGCGGCACATGGGGCCCAAGGAAGTGCAGCGGGTCGGCGTGGCCATGGCGCAGATGGGCAACGTCCATCGCGAGCAGGTCGAGCAGGTGATGAGCGAGTTCGTCGAGATCGTCGGCGACCAGACCAGCCTGGGTGTCGGCTCCGACGGCTATATCCGCAAGATGCTTACCCAGGCCCTGGGCGAGGACAAGGCCAACGGCCTGATCGACCGCATCCTGCTCGGTGGCAACACCAGCGGCCTGGACAGCCTCAAGTGGATGGAGCCGCGCGCGGTGGCCGACGTCATCCGCTACGAGCACCCGCAGATCCAGGCCATCGTCGTGGCATACCTGGATCCGGACCAGGCCGGTGAAGTACTGGGCAACTTCGACCACAAGGTGCGCCTGGATATCATCCTGCGCGTCTCGTCGCTCAACACCGTACAACCGGCCGCACTCAAGGAACTGAACCAGATCCTCGAGAAGCAGTTCTCGGGCAACTCCAATGCCGCGCGCACCACCCTGGGTGGCATCAAGCGGGCTGCGGACATCATGAACTTCCTCGATAGCTCCGTCGAAGGCCAGCTGATGGACGCGATCCGCGACATCGACGGCGACCTCTCCGAGCAGATCGAAGACCTGATGTTCGTCTTCAACAACCTGGCCGACGTCGACGACCGCGGTATCCAGGCGCTGCTGCGCGAAGTCTCTTCCGACGTGCTGGTGGTGTCGCTCAAGGGCGCCGACGAGAAGGTCAAGGAGAAGATCTTCAAGAACATGTCCAAGCGTGCTTCCGAGCTGCTGCGCGACGACCTCGAAGCCAAGGGCCCGGTGCGCGTCAGCGACGTCGAGACGGCGCAAAAGGAAATTCTCACCATCGCCCGCCGTATGGCCGAAGCCGGGGAAATCGTCCTCGGTGGCAAGGGCGGCGAAGAGATGATCTAAGACCTTATCGCGGGGCAAGCCCGCTCCCACAGAGGTCCTGTAGGAGCGGGCTTGCCCCGCGATGCTTTATGAGTGCGTGAAATCATGTCAACCAACGAGCACCTCAGTGAGCTGATTCGCGCCAACGACGTCGATGGCTTCGATCGCTGGGCATTGCCCAGTTTCGACCCCGAGCCTGAGTCGGAACCCGAGCCCGAGCCCGAAGCGGTTCAGGACGAAATCGAAGAAGTGCCGCTGGAAGAAGTCCAGCCACTGACCCTCGAAGAACTCGAAAGCATCCGCCAGGAAGCCTACAACGAAGGTTTTGCCACCGGCGAGCGCGAGGGCTTTCACAGCACCCAGCTCAAGGTCCGCCAGGAAGCCGAAGAGGCCCTCAGCGCCAAGCTGGCCGGCCTCGAACAGCTCATGGGGCATCTGCTCGAGCCTATCGCCGAGCAGGACAGCCAGATCGAAAAAGCCGTGGTGCACCTGGTCGGGCATATCGCCCGCGAGGTTATCGGTCGCGAACTGCGCAGCGATTCCAGCCAGATCGCCCAGGTGCTGCGTGAAGCCCTGAAGCTGCTGCCAATGGGCGCCGAGAACATCCGTATCCATATCAATCCGCAGGACTTCGAGCTGGTCAAGGCCCTGCGCGAGCGTCACGAAGAGCGCTGGAAGCTGCTCGAAGACGAAGCCCTGCTGCCGGGCGGCTGTCGCATCGAAACCGATCACAGCCGCATCGACGCGAGCATGGAAACCCGTATCGAAAAGGCCATGACGCAGCTCTTCGATCAGCTCCACGACCAAGGCCTGCACCCGGCGGCGCCGGACTTGCAGGTCGACCTGGACAGCCCCGATGCGCCTTGAGCGAACCAGCTTCGGCAAGCGTCTGGGGGCTTACGCCGATGCCGTCAATTTACCCTCCCAGCCGGTGGTAGAAGGCCGCCTGCTGCGCATGGTCGGCCTGACCCTCGAAGCCGAAGGCCTGCGCGCGGCGGTCGGCAGCCGTTGCGTGGTGATCAATGACGACAGCTATCACCCGGTGCGGGTCGAGGCTGAAGTCATGGGCTTTGCTGGCGGCAAGGTGTTCCTCATGCCGGTCGGCAGCGTGGCCGGCATCGCTCCCGGTGCCCGCGTGGTGCCGCTGGCGGACAGCGGCCGCCTGCCGATGGGCATGAGCATGCTCGGGCGGGTGCTCGATGGCGCCGGTCGTGCCCTGGATGGCAAAGGCGGGATGAAGGCCGAGGACTGGGTGCCGATGGACGGCCCGACCATCAACCCGCTCAACCGCGACCCGATCAGCCAGCCGCTGGATGTGGGTATTCGCAGCATCAACGGTTTGTTGACGGTCGGCCGCGGCCAGCGTCTGGGCCTGTTCGCCGGTACCGGCGTCGGCAAGAGTGTGCTGTTGGGCATGATGACCCGCTTCACCGAAGCGGACATCATTGTCGTCGGCCTGATCGGTGAGCGGGGCCGTGAGGTCAAGGAGTTCATCGAGCATATTCTTGGCGAAGAAGGGCTCAAGCGCTCGGTGGTAGTGGCATCGCCCGCTGACGATGCGCCGCTGATGCGCTTGCGCGCCGCGATGTACTGCACGCGCATTGCCGAGTACTTCCGCGACAAGGGCAAGAACGTCCTGTTGCTGATGGATTCGCTGACCCGTTTCGCCCAGGCCCAGCGGGAAATTGCCCTGGCCATCGGCGAGCCGCCAGCCACCAAGGGTTATCCGCCGTCGGTGTTCGCCAAGCTACCCAAGCTGGTGGAGCGCGCCGGTAATGGCGAGGCCGGGGGTGGCTCGATCACCGCGTTCTATACCGTGCTGTCCGAGGGCGACGACCAACAGGACCCGATCGCCGACTCGGCGCGGGGTGTGCTGGACGGCCACATCGTGCTGTCCCGGCGCCTGGCCGAGGAGGGGCATTACCCGGCCATCGACATCGAGGCTTCCATCAGCCGGGTCATGCCGCAAGTGGTCAGCCCCGAGCAGATGACCGAAGCGCAGCAGTTCAAGCAGCTGTGGTCGCGCCTGTCGCAGAGCCGCGACCTGATCAGCGTCGGCGCCTATGTGGCCGGTGGCGATGCCGAAACTGACCTGGCCATCACCCTGCAGCCGCGTCTGGTGCATTTCCTGCGCCAGGGTCTGAACGACAACGTCGGCATGCAGCAGAGTCGCGAGCACCTGGCTGGCGTGTTCGCCCCCCTGCCTGCGGCAGGCGGCTGATAGATCATGGCCCAGCCAAGCCGTGCCGCGCGTCTGGCGCCGGTGGTGGAGATGGCGGAGAACGCCGAACGCCAGGCCGCCCAGCGCCTTGGGCAGTTCCAGCAGCAGGTGAGCATGGCCCAGGCCAAGCTCGGCGAGCTCGACCGCTTTCGCGCCGACTACCAGTTGCAGTGGATCAATCGTGGTGCGCAGGGCGTGTCCGGTAGCTGGCTGGTCAACTACCAGAGCTTTCTCGGTCAGCTCGAAACGGCCATGACCCAGCAGCGCCAGAGCCTGGCCTGGCACCAGAACAACCTGAAAAACGCCCGGAGCACCTGGCAACAGGCCTACGCCCGGGTCGAAGGCTTGCGCAAGCTGGTGCAGCGTTACATCGACGAGGCGCGAATGCTTGAAGACAAGCGCGAGCAGAAGCTGCTCGACGAGTTGTCCCAGCGCCTGCCGCGCCACGACCGCTACTGATCCGTGCGTTGATCGGCAGGGCTTGCCGGTGGGGGGCGGGGCTGCTAAACCTTCTAGGTGTCTGCAATCGTCGCAATGGAAGGAATCATCGACATGGCAGTTGTATCTGAAGTATCCCCGGATGGGAAAAAGCTGACGATAAAGGTCAAAGGGCGTTTTGACTTCGGCAAGCATCAGGAATTTCGCCACGCCTACGAGGACGAGCCGCGCAAGCCGGAGTCAGTGGTTGTCGACCTCAAGGACGCCACCTATCTGGACAGTTCGGCCCTGGGCATGCTGTTGCTGCTGCGCGATCACGTGGGGGGGGACGATTCGGAAATCCGCGTGGTCAACACCAGCTCCGATGTGCGAAAGATCCTCGCCATCTCCAACTTCGAAAAGCTGTTCGACATCAGTTGAGCCAGCCAGCCCATGATTTCGAAGCGCTCACTGTACTGATCGCCGAAGATGGCGCGGCAGACCGTTTGCTGCTCGCCACTATCGTGCGTAAACAGGGGCATCAAGTGCTCACCGCCGAAAACGGCGAGCAGGCGGTGACCCTGTTTGCCGAACAGCGCCCGCACATCGTTCTGCTCGATGCCTTGATGCCGGTGATGGACGGTTTCGAGGCGGCGCGGCAGATCAAGGCGCTGGCGGGTGAGGCGCTGGTGCCGATCATCTTTCTTACATCCTTGAGTGAAGAACAGGCACTGGTGCGCTGCCTGGAGGCGGGTGGCGACGATTTTCTGGCAAAGCCCTACAGCCCGGTGATCCTCGCCGCCAAAATCAAGGCGATGGACCGTTTGCGCCGCTTGCAGGCCACGGTGCTTGAGCAGCGCGACCAGATCGCCCGCCATCACAATCACCTGCTCAACGAGCAGCGGGTGGCCAAGGCGGTGTTCGACCAGGTGGCCCATGCCGGCTGTCTGAGTGCGCCGAACATCCGCTACCTGCAATCCCCCTACGCCTTGTTCAACGGCGACTTGCTGCTGGCGGCCTTCACCCCGGCGGGTGATATGCACGTACTGCTCGGCGACTTTACCGGGCACGGCCTGCCGGCTGCGGTAGGTGCCATGCCGTTGGCTGAAGTGTTCTACGGCATGACCGCCAAGGGCTACGGCCTGGCCGAAACCTTGCGGGAGATGAATGCCAAGCTCAAGCGCATCCTGCCGGTGGACATGTTCTGTTGTGCACTGTTACTCAACCTGAGCTTTCAGCGGCGGGTGGTAGAGGTTTGGAATGGTGGGATGCCCGACGGTTATCTGTTGCCGGCCGGTGGCGGCGAACCCATGCCACTGGTTTCGCGTCACCTGCCCTTGGGAATCCTGACGCCGGAGCGCTTCGACGACACTACCGAAGTGCTGCCCCTGGCCCTGGGCGAGCGCCTGTTTCTGCTGTCCGATGGCGTGGTCGATACCAGTGACGACAACGAGCAGTTGTTTGGCGTCGAACGCCTGCGTCAGGTTCTGGGTGCCAACCGTCGGCCGGCGCTGTTGTTCGAAGAAGTCCTGCAGGCGCTGGAGGGTTTTCGCGGGCGCTCGCGAGACGACGTCAGCCTGCTGGATATCGAGGTGGTCGAGCCGCAACTGTTGTCGCCGCCTCCGGTGATCTATTCTGACAGTGGTCAGTCGAGCCCGCTGGACTGGTCGTTGCAATTTGAATTTCGTGCCGACACGCTAAAGCGTTTCAATCCGTTACCGTACTTGCTGCAGCTGCTGCAGGAGATTCATGGTCTGCGGGCTCAGAGCGGGGCATTGCACAGTGTGCTGACCGAGCTGTATTCCAATGCCCTGGAACATGGGGTGCTGGGCCTGGACTCAGCGCTCAAGCGCGATGCGCGCAGCTTTGCAAGTTATTACCAGATGCGCAATGAGCGTCTGCAGGCCCTGAGCGAGGGGTTCATCCGCGTGCACCTGAGGGTTGAACCCGGGCCGCGGGGCGGGCGTCTGATAATTGAGGTCGAAGATAGCGGCAAGGGCTTCAATGTGAGTAAAGTGCTCGCCAGGCCTGTGTCCGAGCAAGGGTTGTGCGGGCGCGGGCTGAACCTCATACGCCGGTTGAGCCGGCGTGCCGAATGGGTCGACGAGGGGCGTCGCGCATGCGTGGAGTTCGCCTGGGAGGCTCTGGCATAATCCAACTTGATCAAGGAGTGAGCAAGTGTCCGAAATTCACATCGATCGCAAGGTGCTCAGCGACTTGCAGGAGGTCATGGAAGATGGCTACCTGCAATTGCTCGAGACCTTTCTTGCAGATTCCGAAATACGCCTCAGCCAGTTGCATGGGGCGAAGAACGCCGACGAGCTGGCGCATGCGGCGCACAGTTTCAAGGGCAGCAGCAGCAATATGGGCGCCGTGGCGCTGGCCGAGTTGTGCCGGCAGCTCGAAGATCGGGTCAACCATGGGCCGCTGCAAGGAATCGAAGATTTGATCAACCAGATCGACCGCGAGTACGCAGCGGTCCGTGGCTTGTATTACGACGAACGCCAGCGGGTGTCGATTGGTTGAGCATAAGTTCAAACCTGGCGCGAGTTTTGCGTAGTCTTCGCTAATTCACGTTTACGACTTCTGTAGCGGAGACTCCTACATGCCTGTCGCCTCCAACCCCCTGCTGCAAACCAGTGCCGTGGCGAAGCCGTCGCGCGCCGCTGCCGGTGCGCCGGATAAATCGCTGCAGGCCCCTAACGACAAGGCGTCCGGCTTTTCCGATGTGTATGCCAAGCAGTCTCGTGAGACGGCTGTAGGCGTCAAAGACACGCCTGTGCCTGAGAAAACCACCGCTGGTGCAACTGGCGGCAAGAATGCTGCCGCCGACCAGTCGAAGGTTGCCGACAGCGGCAAGAATTTGCCTGAAGACCAGGACAGCGCCGAGGTCGAACCTTCGCAGTTGTCTGACCCGACCTTGCTCGACCCCAGTCTGGTGGCTGGGCAAGTGACCGATGCGCAGCCGGGGGCGCAGTTGATCCAGGCCCAGGCTGAAGCCGTGGCGCCGGTGATCCAGGCTGCGGCTGCACAATTGCAGGTGGCTTCGACGCCAGGCCAGGCGATAGCCGAAGAGCCCGAGTTCGATCCCGAGGCCGATCCGCTGGCTGACCTGCCGGCCTTGCGCCTGGCCCTGGAGCAAAGTGCCCAGGCCCAGGGCACCACCTCCGCCCATACCGCAGGCAAGGCCGGCAATGCCCAGCCTGAAGCGGCAACGGCGCAGCCTGCCGTCAATACACTGGCGGCCCTGCTGGACAAGCCCGGTGCCGATGCTGAACAGGGCGAGCCGGGCGAAAAAGCCTTCAGCGGCCTGATCGATGATGGTCTCAAGGATCTCAAGAGCGCTTCGAGCGATACCCGTGTTGACAACTTTGCCGAGCGCCTGAGCAGCCTGACCCAGGCGGCCACGGCCAAGACCGCCAATGCCGTGCCGGTGGCCGCGCCGCTCAATCAACCGTTGGCGATGAACCAGAGCGGCTGGACCGAGGGTCTGGTCAACCGGGTCATGTACCTGTCCAGCCAGAACCTGAAATCGGCGGATATCAAACTTGAGCCGGCCGAGCTCGGGCGCCTGGACATTCGCGTCAACCTGGCGCCCGAGCAGCAGGCACAGGTGACCTTCGTCAGTGGTCATGCCGGGGTGCGCGAGGCGCTGGAAAACCAGGTCCACCGTCTCAAGGAGATGTTTGCCCAGCAAGGCCTCGGGCAGCCGGACGTCAACGTCGCCGACCAGTCCCGTGGCGGACAGCAGCAGGGTGCCCAGGACACGCCGAAGCTCAGCGGCGTGGCTGCGCGGCGCAATGAGTCTGGCGAATCCGCTGAAATCGCACCAGGCGCAATGCCGGTCGAGCAGCAGTCGGTTGTGGGCTCAAGCGCCGTGGATTACTACGCCTGATTGGCTGCGGTCTTTGTGGGAGCTGGCCTTGCCGGCGATGCAAGGCGCAGCCTTGCCCTTCCAGGTTGGCATAACACTTGCTCAACCCTCGCCATGTGACTGAAATCTCCGATGAATGACGGATTATTGGCATGGCGAAGAGCGAAGCAGAGAAAGACCCCGCCGCTAAAGGCAAACTCAAGCTGATCCTGCTGTTGGTGCTGGCATTGCTGCTGGCTATCGGTCTGTCGGTTGGCGCCACCTGGTTCTTCCTGCACGCGTCCGAGGGCAAGCCAGCGGTTGATCCGGCCCTGGCCAACCTCAAGCCTGCGGCGATCTATGAGCCCCTGGCGCCGGCCTTCGTGGTCAACTTCAACCAGAACGGCCGCCAGCGCTTCATGCAGGTGAGCATCACCATGCAAGGCCGTGACCAGGCAGCGCTGGACGCCCTCAAGGTGCATATGCCGGTGATTCGCAACAACCTGGTCATGCTGTTCTCGGGGCAGGGTTTCGACACCCTGGCCAGCCCGGTCGGCCAGGAAATGCTACGTCAGAAGGCCACCGCGAGTGTCCAGGAAGTGGCGCAGAAGGAAGTCGGCAAGCCGGTCGTCGACCAGTTGCTGTTTACCAATTTCGTATTGCAGTAGGAGCCCCAGATGGCCGTGCAGGACCTGCTGTCCCAGGATGAAATCGATGCCTTGCTGCATGGCGTCGACGATGGTCTGGTGCAAACCGAGAGCAATGCCGAACCCGGCAGTGTCAAAAGTTATGACCTGACCAGCCAGGACCGGATCGTCCGCGGACGCATGCCGACCCTGGAAATGATCAACGAGCGGTTCGCCCGTTATACCCGCATCAGCATGTTCAACCTGCTGCGTCGCTCCGCCGACGTCGCGGTCGGCGGCGTGCAGGTGATGAAGTTCGGTGAGTACGTGCATTCGCTGTACGTGCCTACCAGCCTGAACCTGGTGAAGATCAAGCCGCTGCGCGGTACCTCGCTGTTCATCCTCGACGCCAAGCTGGTGTTCAAGCTGGTGGACAACTTCTTTGGCGGCGACGGACGTCACGCCAAGATCGAAGGCCGCGAGTTCACCCCGACCGAGCTGCGCGTGGTGCGCATGGTACTGGACCAGGCCTTCGTCGACCTCAAGGAAGCCTGGCAGGCGATCATGCCGGTCAACTTCGAGTACATCAACTCCGAGGTCAACCCGGCCATGGCCAACATCGTCGGGCCGAGCGAGGCGGTGGTGGTCTCGACCTTCCATATCGAACTCGATGGTGGCGGCGGCGACCTGCACGTGACCATGCCGTACTCGATGATCGAGCCGGTGCGCGAAATGCTTGACGCGGGCTTCCAGTCCGACCTGGATGACCAGGACGAACGCTGGATCAAGGCCCTGCGTGAAGACGTGCTGGACGTCAGCGTTCCGCTCAGTGCCACGGTCGCCCGTCGCCAGTTGAAGCTGCGCGACATCCTGCACATGCAGCCGGGCGACGTGATTCCGGTCGAGCTGCCGGAAGAGCTGATCCTGCGGGCCAACGGCGTGCCGTCGTTCAAGGCCAAGCTGGGTTCGCACAAGGGCAACCTGGCCCTGCAGATTATCGATCCGATCGAGCGCCGCTGAGGCGCTCGTGGTTCCAACTCCGAATTGATTGCCCGTCGAGGACAAAATGGCTAACGAAAACGATATCACCTCCCCGGAGGAGCAGGCCCTGGCCGATGAGTGGGCCGCGGCCCTGGAAGAAACCGGCGACGCCGGGCAGTCCGATATCGACGCCTTGCTGGCTGCCGATGCCGGCAATACATCGCCCAACCGCCTGGCCATGGAAGAGTTCGGCAGTTCGCCGCGCAGCAACGAGCCGGTCACCCTCGATGGTCCGAACCTGGATGTGATCCTGGATATTCCAGTGAGCATTTCCATGGAAGTGGGCAGCACCGAAATCAACATCCGCAACCTGCTGCAGCTCAACCAGGGCTCGGTGATCGAGCTTGACCGCCTGGCCGGTGAGCCGCTCGATGTGCTGGTCAACGGCACCCTGATCGCCCATGGCGAAGTGGTTGTGGTCAACGAAAAGTTCGGCATCCGCCTGACTGACGTGATCAGCCCAAGCGAACGTATCAAGAAGCTGCGCTGAGTGAACAGGCTCCTGCGCAACAGCCTGGCCCTGGCCTGTGGCCTGTATGTAGACGTCGCCCTGGCCACGACGCAACCGGCTGCCGCAGTCGTGGCGCCGGTTGCGGCAAGCGGCAGCGCGGCGGGGCAGTTGACCCAGCTGGTACTGGGCTTGCTGTTGGTGCTGGGGCTGATCTTTTTGCTTGCCTGGCTGCTGCGCCGGGTGCAGAACGCCGCACCGGGCAGTGCTCAGGTCATCGAGATCCTCGGCAGCCGTTCACTGGGGCCGCGAGATCGCCTGCTGCTGATACAGGTCGGCAAGGAGCAGATTCTCATCGGTCATTCGCCGGGTACCATCGAGGCCCTGCATGTCATGGCCGAACCGATTGAAGTGCCCGCCAGTGCGCGTCAGGCAACACCAGAATTCGCCCAGCGCCTGATGGAGCTGATGGGCAAGGATCAGAAGGGAAGGTCGTAATGGGCGCGTTGCGCATGATGTTGGCGCTGCTGCTGATGCTGGTGGCGCCTATGGCTTTGGCGGCCGATCCACTGTCGATCCCGGCGATCACCCTGTCCAGCGGGGCTGACGGCCAGCAGGAGTACTCGGTCAGCCTGCAGATCCTGCTGATCATGACGGCGCTGAGCTTCATCCCGGCATTTGTCGTGCTGATGACCAGCTTTACCCGCATCATCATCGTTTTTTCCATTCTGCGTCAGGCCCTGGGCCTGCAGCAGACGCCGTCGAACCAGATTCTCAACGGCATGGCGCTGTTTTTGACCCTGTTCATCATGGCGCCGGTGTTCGACCGGATCAACCAGGAAGCCGTGCAGCCGTACCTGGCTGAGAAGCTCAGCGCCCAGGACGCGATCAGCAAGGCCCAGGCGCCGCTGAAGAACTTCATGCTGGCGCAGACCCGCGAGAGCGACCTTGACCTGTTCATGCGCCTGTCCAAGCGCACGGATATCGCCAGCCCCGATCAGGCGCCACTGACCATCCTGGTGCCGGCCTTCGTCACTTCCGAGCTCAAGACCGCGTTCCAGATCGGCTTCATGATCTTCATCCCGTTCCTGATCATCGACCTGGTGGTCGCCAGTGTGCTGATGGCCATGGGTATGATGATGCTCTCGCCGCTGATCATCTCGTTGCCGTTCAAGATCATGCTGTTCGTCCTGGTCGATGGCTGGGCGCTGATCATGGGTACCCTGGCCGGCAGTTTCGGCGGCGTCTGACGCCGCGAGGAGAAGTAGTCCATGACCCCTGAAGTGGCTGTCGACCTGTTCCGTGACGCGCTCTGGCTGACCACCCTGATGGTTGCCATCCTGGTGGTGCCGAGCCTGCTGGTGGGCCTGATCGTGGCGATGTTCCAGGCTGCCACCCAGATCAACGAACAAACCCTGAGCTTCCTGCCGCGCCTGCTGGTGATGCTGGTGACCCTGATCGTGGTCGGTCCGTGGCTGGTGCAGAAATTCATGGAATACATCCTGTCGTTGTACGGCAGCATTCCGCAGCTGATTGGCTGATCCGGCGATGCTCGAGCTGACCGATGCGCAGATTGGTGCCTGGGTGGCCAGTTTCATCCTGCCGCTGTTTCGCGTCACCGCTGTGCTGATGACCATGCCGATCTTTGGTACAACCCTTGTGCCGGCGCGCATTCGCCTGTATTTCGCCCTGGCGATTACCGTGGTGATCGTCCCTGGCTTGCCGCCGATGCCGGTGGTCGAGGCGCTGGACTTCAAGGCGCTGTTGCTGGTGGCCGAGCAGATCGTCATCGGCGCCCTGTTTGGCATGGCGCTGCAGTTGTTCTTCCAGATTTTCGTCATTGCCGGGCAGATCGTCGCGATCCAGATGGGTATGGCCTTCGCCTCCATGGTCGACCCGACCAACGGCGTCAACGTCGCGGTGGTCAGCCAGTTCCTGACCATGTTGGTGACCTTGCTGTTCCTCGCTATCAACGGCCACCTGGTGGTCTTCGAAGTACTGACCGAGAGCTTTACCACCTTGCCTGTGGGTGGCGGCTTGCTGGTCAATCATTTCTGGGACCTGGTCGGACATCTGGGTTGGGTGCTGGGGGCGGCGCTGCTGCTGGTGCTACCGGCCATTGCCGCGCTGCTGGTGGTCAACATTGCTTTTGGCGTGATGACCCGGGCGGCGCCGCAGTTGAACATCTTTTCCATCGGCTTTCCGCTGACCCTGGTGCTGGGGATGGTGATCTTCTGGATCACCCTGGCCGATATACTCCCTCACTATCAGTCGCTGGCTTCCGAAGCCTTGCAGTGGCTGCGTGAACTGGCACGGGCGCGCTGAGCATGGCAGAGAGCGAAAGCGGTCAGGACAAAACAGAAGACCCCACCGAGAAACGCAAGAAGGACGCGCGCGAGAAGGGCGAGATTGCGCGTTCCAAGGAACTCAACACGGTCGCGGTGACCCTGGCGGGCGCGGGTGCGCTGCTGGCGTTTGGCGGTGGCCTGGCGCAAACCCTGATGGAGCTGATGCGCATCAATTTCAGCTTGTCCCGCGAGGTGCTCATCGATGAACGGTCCATGGGTATTTTCCTCATGGCCTCCGGCAAGATGGCCCTGCTGGCTACCCAGCCGGTGTTGCTGGTGCTGCTGATCGCGGCAATCATCGGCCCGGTGTCGCTGGGTGGGTTCCTGTTTTCCAGCAGTTCGCTGGCACCGAAGTTCAGCCGCATGAACCCGCTATCGGGGATCAAGCGGATGTTCTCGGTCAACGCCTTGTCCGAGCTGCTCAAGGCGCTGGCCAAGTTCTTCATGATTCTGATCGTCGCCCTGACGGTGTTGTCGGCTGACCGCGATGATCTGCTGGCGATTGCCAACGAGCCGCTGGAGCAGGCGATCATTCATAGCGTCCAGGTGGTTGGCTGGAGTGCGCTGTGGATGGCGGCGGGGCTGTTGATCATCGCAGCGGTGGACGTGCCGATCCAGCTCTGGCAGGCGCACAAGAAACTGTTGATGACCAAGCAGGAAGTGCGCGACGAATACAAGGATTCCGAGGGCAAGCCCGAGGTCAAGCAGCGCATTCGCCAGTTGCAGCGCGAGGCTTCGCAGCGGCGGATGATGGCGGCGATCCCCGAGGCGGACGTGATCATCACCAACCCGACCCACTATGCCGTAGCGCTCAAATACGACCCGGAGAAGGGTGCGGCACCGCTGCTGCTGGCCAAGGGGGCCGACTTTATCGCCCTGAAGATTCGCGAGATCGCCAACGAGCACAAGATCCAGGTGCTCGAATCGCCCGCGCTGGCGCGTTCGATCTACTACTCCACCGAGCTTGAAGAAGAGATTCCCGCCGGCTTGTACCTGGCAGTGGCCCAGGTGCTGGCCTATGTCTACCAGATCCGCCAGTACCGCGCCGGCAAGGGCAAGCCGCCGGAGCCGCTCAAGGACCTGCCGATCCCGCCGGATCTGCGTCGCGACTCCTGACCAAGTCTACGCAGATTCATTGTGGGAGCCGGCCTTGCCGGCGATGGCTGCGCAGCAGCCCCGAGTCACTCAAACCACCTCGTTCAACAAAGTTGGAAGGCTTCTTGCAAAGGCAGCGCTGCGCGCCTCAAAGGCGTCAAAGTTTTGCTTGAGCTAACGAGGAATACCGGTGGATCGCTCTCAGTTAATCAACAGTGCCCGTAGCAACCTGGTCGGTCTAGGCCGGGGTAACCTGGGTGTGCCGCTGTTGCTGCTGGTGATGCTGGCAATGATGATGTTGCCGATCCCGCCGTTTTTGCTCGACGTGTTCTTCACCTTCAACATCGCCTTGTCGATCGTGGTCCTGCTGGTCTGCGTCTACGCCCTGCGCCCACTGGATTTCGCCGCATTTCCGACCATCCTGCTGGTGGCGACGCTATTGCGCCTGGCGCTCAACGTGGCGTCCACGCGGGTGGTGATGCTCCACGGTCACGACGGCCACGAGGCCGCCGGTAAGGTGATCCAGGCCTTCGGCGAGGTGGTGATCGGCGGTAACTACGTGGTCGGTATCGTGGTCTTCGCGATCCTGATGATCATCAACTTCGTGGTGGTGACCAAGGGCGCCGGGCGAATTTCCGAGGTGAGTGCGCGCTTCACCCTCGACGCCATGCCCGGCAAGCAGATGGCCATTGACGCCGACCTCAACGCCGGCCTGATCGACCAGGCCCAGGCCAAGGCACGCCGTGCCGAAGTGGCCGGCGAGGCCGAGTTCTACGGCTCGATGGACGGTGCCAGCAAGTTTGTTCGCGGTGACGCCATCGCCGGCCTGCTGATCCTGTTCATCAACCTGATCGGCGGCATGGCCGTCGGCATGTTCCAGCACAACATGACCTTTGCCGATGCCGGCAAGGTCTACGCCCTGTTGACCATCGGTGACGGTTTGGTGGCGCAGCTGCCATCGTTGTTGCTGTCCACGGCGGCCGCGATCATGGTCACCCGCGCCTCGGGCTCCGAGGACATGGGCAAGCAGATCAACCGGCAGATGTTCGACTCGCCCAAGGCCCTAGCGGTCTCCGCGGGCCTGATGATCGTCATGGGCCTGGTGCCGGGGATGCCGCACATTGCCTTCCTGAGTCTCGGCCTGCTGGCCGCTGGTGGTGCTTATCTGGTGTGGCGCAAGCAGAACCAGGTCAAGCTCAAGGCCCTGGAAGAGGTGCAGCGCCAGCAGGACCTGCTGCCATCGCCGCAGCGCGCCATGGAAACCAAGGAACTGGGTTGGGATGACGTCACCCCGATCGACATGATCGGCCTTGAGGTCGGTTACCGGCTGATCCCGCTGGTGGACCGCAACCAGGGCGGCCAGTTGCTGGCGCGGATCAAGGGCGTGCGCAAGAAGCTGTCCCAGGATCTGGGCTTTCTCATGCCTACGGTGCACATTCGCGACAACCTCGACCTGGCGCCTAGTGCCTACCGCCTGACCCTGATGGGGGTGATCCTGGCTGAGGCGGAGATCTACCCGGACCGGGAGCTGGCGATCAACCCCGGGCAGGTGTTCGGTACCCTCAGCGGCATTGCCGCCCGCGACCCGGCCTTTGGCCTGGAGGCGGTGTGGGTCGACGTCAACCAGCGCAGCCAGGCACAATCGCTGGGCTACACCGTGGTGGATGCCAGTACCGTGGTTGCGACCCACCTCAACCAGATCCTGCACAAGCATTGCCACGAGCTGATCGGCCACGAAGAAGTGCAGCAACTGTTGCAGGTGCTGGCCAAGGCCTCGCCCAAGCTTGCCGAGGAGCTGGTGCCGGGCGTCATTTCCTTGTCGGGGCTGCTCAAGGTCCTGCAGGCGTTGCTCGCCGAACAGGTTCCGGTGCGTGATATTCGCAGCATTGCCGAGGCTATCGCCAACAACCCGGCCAAGAGTCAAGATACCGCCGCGCTGGTGGCGGTGGTGCGCGTCGGATTGTGTCGCGCCATCGTGCAAAGCATTGTCGGCGTTGAGTCCGAGCTGCCTGTGATCACCCTTGAGCCAAGATTGGAACAGATTTTGCTCAATAGTTTGCAAAGGGCTGGGCAAGGCCAGGAAGACGGTGTTCTTCTTGAGCCGAGCATGGCCGAAAAGCTTCAGCGTTCGTTGATCGAAGCCGCCCAGCGTCAGGAGATGCAAGGGCAGCCGGCGATCCTCCTGGTCGCAGGACCGGTACGAGCCATGCTGTCGCGCTTCGGTCGCCTGGCTGTACCGAATTTGCATGTTTTGGCGTATCAGGAAATACCTGACAACAAGCAAGTTACCATCGTCGCCACAGTGGGCCCGAACGGCTGAGGTAGTGGGTTATGCAAGTTAAGCGTTTTTTCGCCGCCGATATGCGTCAGGCCATGAAGCTGGTTCGCGATGAGCTGGGGGCCGAGGCCGCCATCATCGGTAATCGCCGGATTGCTGGTGGTGTCGAGCTGACGGCTGCGCTGGACTACAAGCTGTCCGCCCTGGCGCCGCGGGTGCCGAATGTCGAGCTCGAAGACGAGCTGCGCAAGACCCAGTCGCGCATCGTCACCGCGCAGGCCGAACTGAGCAGCCGCAGCGACAGCGAAGACGCCAACCGCCAGCTGTTTGCCGGCCTGCCGCTGACTGCCTCCGAGCCGCTGGTCGATCCGCAGGTCGAAGCGCCGGTGACGACTGCTGCGCCGGCCGCCGCACCCATTGATCCGCGCCTGTTCGACTCGATGCGCTCGGAACTGTCGGGGCTGCGTGAGCTGCTCGAAGTCCAGCTCGGCTCGCTGGCCTGGAGCCAGTTGCAGGGCAACAAGCCGCAGCAGGCCAACCTCTGGCGCCGCCTGCAGCGCATCGGCCTGTCTGGTCCGATTGCCCGTGAGCTGCTTGACCTGACCACCGAGATCGAAGAGCCACGCCATGCCTGGCGCATGCTCCTGGCGCATCTTGCGCGCATGATTCAGGTGCCGGAAATCGAACCGATTGAAGAAGGCGGTGTCATTGCCATGGTCGGTCCGGCAGGCATGGGCAAGACCACCACCCTGGCCAAGCTCGCCGCGCGTTACGTGCTCAAGTACGGCGCACAGAACCTGGCCCTGGTGAGCATGGACAGCTTCCGTATCGGCGCCCAGGAGCAGCTCAAGACCCTGGGGCGGATCCTCAACGTGTCGGTTACTCACGTTGACCCGGGCCAGTCGTTGGCCCAGGCCCTCGACCCGCTGCTGCGCAAGCGCGTGGTGCTGATCGATACCGCCGGCCTGCAGGCCAGCGACCCGGCGCTGCGCATGCAACTGGAAACCCTTGCCGGGCGCGGGATTCAGGCCAAGAATTACCTGGTGCTGGCAACCACCAGCCAGAAGCAGGTGCTCACCGCCGCCTATCACAGCTACAAACGTTGTGGTCTGGCCGGTTGCATCCTGACCAAGCTAGATGAAACCGCCAGCCTCGGCGAGGTGTTGAGCCTGGCAATCAGTCACGAACTGCCGGTGGCCTATCTTACCGATGGCCCGCGCATTCCTGACGACCTGCATCTGCCGCGCCGGCACCAGTTGGTCAGCCGCGCAGTGAGCGTGCAGGTGCAGGACGAGCCCAGCGAAGAGGCCATGGCCGACATGTTCGCTGATCTCTACCACAGCTCCGGCAAACGCGTGGGCTGAGGTGAACTTGAATACGTTGCAAAGTACCTACATCAATGGTCTGCCAGGCATTTTTCAGGTGTTGAAAGCGCAGCCCAGTCATGTGGCCTCGGTCTAAGTAAGACAAGGTAAAGAACAAACATGGGTAGCATGCATCCCGTACAGGTGATCGCCGTGACCGGCGGCAAAGGTGGCGTTGGCAAGACTAACGTGTCAGTGAACCTGTCATTGGCGCTGGCTGAGCTTGGCCGTCGGGTCATGCTGCTGGACGCCGATCTGGGCCTGGCCAACGTTGACGTGCTGCTGGGCCTGACGCCCAAGCGCACCCTGGCCGACGTCATCGAGGGCCGTTGCGAGCTGCGCGATGTGCTGCTGCAAGGCCCCGGTGGTGTGCGCATCGTGCCGGCGGCCTCGGGCACGCAAAGCATGGTGCACCTGGCTCCGGCCCAGCACGCCGGCCTGATCCAGGCTTTCAGCGAGATCGGCGACAACCTCGATGTGCTGGTGATCGACACCGCTGCGGGTATCGGTGACTCGGTAGTCAGTTTTGTCCGCGCCGCCCAGGAAGTGCTGCTGGTGGTGTGCGACGAGCCCACCTCGATCACCGACGCCTACGCGCTGATCAAGTTGCTCAACCGCGATTACGGCATGAACCGCTTCCGCGTCCTGGCGAACATGGCCCAGAGCCCTCAGGAAGGGCGCAACCTGTTCGCCAAGTTGACCAAGGTCACTGATCGCTTCCTCGATGTCGCCTTACAATACGTCGGTGCGGTGCCTTACGACGAATGTGTGCGCAAGGCGGTGCAGAAGCAGCGAGCGGTCTATGAAGCCTTTCCGCGTTCCAAGTGCGCGCTGGCATTCAAGGCCATTGCCCAGAAGGTCGATACCTGGCCGCTGCCTGCCAACCCACGGGGTCACCTGGAGTTTTTTGTCGAGCGCCTGGTGCAACCGACGAGCGCGGGTCCGGTGCTATGAACGCCAGCGGTTATCGGATGTACAGCAAGGCCTCGCGTGATGCCCAGTACGAGTTGATCGAACGTTACGCGCCGCTGGTCAAGCGCATCGCCTACCACTTGCTGGCGCGTTTGCCGGCCAGTGTGCAGGTGGAGGACCTGATCCAGGCCGGAATGATCGGCCTGCTCGAAGTCTCCAACAAGTACGACGCGAGCAAGGGTGCAAGCTTCGAGACCTATGCCGGTATCCGCATCCGCGGCGCCATGCTCGATGAAGTGCGCAAGGGCGACTGGGCGCCGCGTTCGGTACACCGCAATACCCGCATGGTCAGTGACGCGATTCGAGCAATTGAAGCAAAAACCGGCCGTGACGCTAAAGATCACGAGGTTGCTGCCGAACTTCAATTGAGTCTCGATGATTATTACGGGATTTTGAATGACACCCTGGGCAGCCGCCTGTTCAGTTTCGACGACCTGCTGCAGGACGGCGAACATGAAGGGCTGCACGAGGACGGTGCCAGTGCCCAGCTCGAGCCTTCGCGCGATCTGGAAGACGAGCGTTTTCAGGCAGCCTTGGCCGATGCCATCGCCAACCTGCCGGAACGCGAGCGTCTGGTCCTGGCGCTGTACTACGACGAAGAACTCAACCTCAAGGAGATCGGTGAGGTCCTGGGGGTGAGTGAGTCGCGTGTCAGCCAGTTGCACAGCCAGTGCGCGGCACGTTTGCGTGGTCGCCTGGGGGAATGGCGGGCGCGTTGAACACCGGTTCGATGCAGTCGTGAAATGTAATGCCGAATTGATTGAATGCGCGTTCCGCGCTGAACGCGTTAAAGACTGCTTGGAGGTCTAATTGAACAAAGACATGAAAATCCTCATCGTGGACGACTTTTCGACGATGCGGCGGATCATCAAGAACCTGTTGCGTGATCTGGGCTTTACCAACACCCAGGAAGCCGACGACGGCAACACCGCGCTGCCAATGCTTGAAAGCGGTCATTTCGACTTTTTGGTGACCGACTGGAACATGCCCGGCATGTCCGGTATCGACCTGCTGCGCAAAGTGCGTGCCGACGAGCGCCTGAAACACCTGCCGGTGCTGATGGTGACTGCCGAAGCCAAGCGCGAGCAGATCATCGAAGCCGCCCAGGCCGGGGTCAACGGCTACGTGGTCAAGCCATTTACCGCCCAGGTGCTGAAAGAAAAGATCGAAAAGATCTTCGAGCGCGTCAATAGCTGAGGTACGCCACGGGGGCGCTATGGAGCAAACACAATCATCCTTGGGCGAGTTTGAGTCGACACTCAAGAAACACGCCAAGGAACTGGTCGACAGCCTGGAACGAGGCAAGTTCGGCGATGCGGTGCAACTGATCCATCAGCTGAACCAGACCCGTGACCTAGGCCTGTACCAGGAAGTCGGCAAACTCACCCGCGAGTTGCACAGCGCGATCGTCAGCTTCCAGATCGACCCGCACATGCCGCAGGCCGAGGAAGTGTCGCAGATTACCGATGCCACCGAACGCCTGTCCTACGTGGTCAAGCTGACCGAGGGCGCGGCCAACCGCACCATGGACCTGGTCGAAGCCAGCACGCCGGTACTCAATGAATTGAGCGACGAGGCCAAGGCGTTGAGCGTCGACTGGCAGCGTTTCATGCGCCGCGAAGTGGCGGCACCGGAATTCCGTGAGCTGGCCAAGCGTGTCGACAGTTTCCTGACACGCAGCGAGGAGGGCAGCCGCAAGGTCGCCGGGCACCTCAATGACATCCTTCTGGCTCAGGACTACCAAGACCTGACCGGCCAGGTGATCAAGCGCGTCACGACGCTGGTTACCGAAGTAGAAAGCAATCTGCTCAAGCTCGTGCTGATGGCAAGCCAGGTCGACCGCTTTGCCGGTATCGAACATGACCACCAGCAGCTGCGCGCTGAAAAAGATCAAGAAAAACATCCGACTCGGGGTGAAGGTCCGCAGATTCATGCCGATAAGCGTGAAGACGTCGTGTCCGGTCAGGACGATGTCGACGATCTGCTGTCCAGTCTGGGTTTTTAGGGAGCACGTTTAATGAGCTTCGGCGCCGATGAAGAAATCCTTCAGGATTTCCTGGTAGAAGCCGGCGAAATTCTTGAGCAACTGTCCGAGCAACTGGTCGAGCTGGAAAGCCGTCCGGATGATGCCGATTTGCTCAATGCAATTTTTCGCGGTTTTCACACTGTAAAAGGGGGCGCCGGCTTCCTCCAGCTCAACGAGCTGGTGGAGTGCTGCCATATCGCCGAAAACGTGTTCGACATCCTGCGCAAGGGTGCCCGGCGCGTTGATGCCGAACTGATGGACGTGGTCCTGGAAGCCCTGGACACGGTCAACAGCATGTTCGGCCAGGTGCGCGAGCGCACCGATATCACCCCGGCCACCCCTGAGCTGCTGGCGGCGCTGTCGCGCCTGGCCGAGCCTGCCGGGGAAGACGAGGTTGCTGCACCTGAACCGGAGGTGGTTGAAACGCCAGCGGCCGAGGCCGAAGCGGATATCACCGATACCGAATTCGAACAGCTGCTCGATTCGCTCAATGCGGTCAAGGCCGAAGCCGAGGCCCAGGTGACCGAGCCGGCCAGTGACGAAATCACCGACGCCGAGTTCGAGTCGCTGCTCGACCAGTTGCACGGCAAGGGCCAGTTCGCCGCCGACAGCCTCGGTGCCGCAGCTGAAGCGCCCGTTGCAGCCGCCGCAGGCGGTGACGTCAGTGGTGACATCACCGACGATGAGTTCGAAGCACTGCTCGATCAGTTGCACGGCAAGGGTAACTTTGCCGTCGATGCACTGCCGGGCGCCGCGAGTGCACCTGCCGAGGCCGTTGCGCCTGCGGCAGGCGGCGATCATATCTCCGAGCACGAGTTCGAAGCGCTGCTCGACGAGCTGCACGGCAAGGGCAAGTTCGTCCCGGATGCCGTTGTCACTGCAGCGCCTGCCGCCACCGCAGCGCCAGCCAAAGCTGCGGTCAAGCCTGCGCCGGCACCTGCCGCCAAGGCTGCTGCTCCTGCCGCCGCGCCCGCCCCGGCGGCAAAGGCTGCGGCAGCGGCGCCTGCGCGCCAGGCCGCACCGGCTGCCGAGAAGCACCCGGCCAGCGAAACCGAGACCACCGTACGGGTCGATACCGCACGTCTCGACGAGATCATGAACATGGTCGGCGAGCTGGTGCTGGTGCGTAACCGCCTGGTGCGCCTGGGCCTGAACAGTGGCGATGAGGCCATGTCCAAGGCTGTGTCGAACCTCGACGTGGTGACGGCCGACCTGCAGACCGCGGTGATGAAAACCCGCATGCAGCCGATCAAGAAGGTCTTCGGGCGCTTCCCGCGCCTGGTTCGCGACCTGGCCCGGCAGCTGAAGAAAGAAATCAACCTGGAGCTGGTCGGTGAAGAGACCGACCTCGACAAGAACCTGGTCGAAGCCCTGGCCGACCCGCTGGTGCACTTGGTGCGCAACGCCGTCGACCATGGTGTCGAGACCCCGGAAGAGCGCGAGGCCTCGGGCAAGTCCCGTGGCGGCAAGGTGGTGCTCTCGGCCGAACAGGAAGGCGACCATATCCTGCTGTCGATCTCCGATGACGGCAAGGGCATGGACGCCGACGTGTTGCGCGCCATCGCGGTCAAGCGCGGAGTGATGGACAAGGACGCGGCCGATCGCCTGAGCGAGACCGAGTGCTACAACCTGATCTTCGCCCCGGGCTTCTCGACCAAGACCGAGATTTCCGATGTGTCCGGGCGTGGCGTGGGCATGGACGTGGTGAAAACCAAGATTTCCCAGCTCAACGGCTCGATCAATATTTACTCGACCAAGGGCCTGGGCTCGAAGATCGTCATCAAGGTGCCACTGACCCTGGCGATCATGCCGACCCTGATGGTCATGCTTGGCAACCAGGCGTTCGCCTTCCCGCTGGTCAACGTCAACGAGATCTTCCACCTCGACCTGTCGCGCACCAACGTGGTCGACGGCCAGGAAGTGGTGATCGTGCGTGACAAGGCCTTGCCGCTGTTCTACCTCAAGCGCTGGCTGGTCAGCTCCGCCGCTCATGAAGAGCAGCGCGAAGGCCATGTGGTGATCCTTTCGGTCGGTACCCAGCGGATCGGCTTCGTCGTCGATCAACTGGTAGGCCAGGAAGAAGTGGTCATCAAGCCGCTGGGCAAGATGCTCCAGGGCACCCCGGGCATGTCGGGCGCCACCATCACCGGTGACGGGCGCATTGCGCTGATCCTCGACGTACCGAGCATGCTCAAGCGTTACGCCGCCCGGCGTATTTGATTCTGGTGGCGCGGCGTTACGCCGCGCCCCCTAATGGAGTGTTTATGGCAGTCAAGGTCCTGGTGGTGGATGATTCCGGTTTCTTCCGCCGCCGTGTCTCGGAAATTCTTTCAGCGGACCCGACTATCCAGGTCGTCGGTACCGCGACCAACGGCAAGGAAGCGATCGACCAAGCGCTGTCGCTCAAGCCCGATGTCATCACCATGGACTACGAAATGCCCATGATGGATGGCATCACCGCCGTGCGTCACATCATGCAGCGTTGCCCGACCCCGGTGCTGATGTTCTCCTCGCTGACTCACGAAGGCGCGCGCGTCACCCTCGATGCCCTGGATGCCGGTGCGGTCGATTACCTGCCGAAGAACTTCGAAGACATCTCGCGCAACCCGGAGAAGGTCAAGCAGTTGCTGTGCGAAAAGGTCCATACCATTTCCCGTAGCAACCGTCGTTTCAGTGCCTACGCAAGCCCGGCGCCAACCCCGGCTCCGGCGCCGGCCGCGCAGCCAAGCGTCAGCAGCCTGGGCAGCACGCCCGCGCCGCGCGCCGCAGCCCCGGTACGTACCAGCGCAGCGGCAGCCAGCACGTCGCCTGCGCCCAAGCGCAAGCCGTACAAGCTGGTCGCCATCGGCACTTCCACCGGCGGCCCGGTTGCCCTGCAGCGGGTCCTGACCCAGTTGCCGGCCAACTTTCCGGCGCCGATCGTGCTGATCCAGCACATGCCGGCGGCGTTCACCAAGGCTTTTGCCGAGCGCCTCGACAAACTGTGCAAGATCAGCGTCAAGGAAGCCGAAGACGGCGACATGCTGCGCCCGGGCCTGGCCCTGCTGGCCCCTGGCGGCAAGCAGATGATGGTCGACGGCCGCGGCACGGTGAAGATCCTGCCGGGCGATGAGCGCCTGAACTACAAGCCGTGCGTGGACATCACTTTCGGCTCGGCGGCCAAGTCCTATGGCGACAAGGTGCTCTCGGTGGTGCTCACCGGCATGGGCGCCGACGGTCGGGAAGGCGCACGCCTGCTCAAGCAGGGCGGCAGCACGGTGTGGGCCCAGGATGAAGCCAGCTGCGTGATCTACGGCATGCCCATGGCCATCGTCAAAGCCAACCTGGCCGACGCCGTCTACGGCCTGGACGAGATCGGCAAGCACCTGGTCGAGGCCTGCGTCTGATGGATGTCTTGAGCCTTATCGGGATCATCCTGGCGTTTGTCGCCATCGTCGGCGGCAACTACCTCGAGGGCGGTCACCTGTCGGCGCTGCTCAATGGCCCGGCGGCGCTGATCGTAATTGGCGGTACCCTGGCGGCAGCTTTGCTGCAGTCGCCCATGAGCGCCTTCAAGCGCGCGCTGCAGATCGTGCGCTGGATCCTCTTCCCGCCACGGATCGACCTGGCCGGCGGTATCGACCGGGTAGTCAACTGGTCGCTGACCGCGCGCAAGGAAGGCCTGCTGGGCCTTGAAGGGGTCGCCGATGCCGAGCCGGACCCGTATGCGCGCAAAGGCCTGCAGTTGCTGGTCGACGGCGCCGAACCCGAAGCCATCCGCAGCATCCTCGAGGTGGATTTCTACACCCAGGAAAGCCGTGATGTGCAGGCCGCCAAGGTGTTCGAGAGCATGGGCGGCTATGCGCCGACCATCGGTATCATCGGTGCGGTGATGGGCCTGATCCACGTGATGGGCAACCTGGCCGATCCGTCGCAATTGGGTAGCGGCATTGCCGTGGCGTTCGTCGCCACGATCTATGGCGTGGCCAGTGCCAACCTGATCCTGCTGCCGATCGCCAACAAGCTCAAAGCCCTGGCCCTGCGTCAATCGCGCTACCGGGAAATGCTCCTGGAAGGTTTGCTGTCGATCGCCGAGGGCGAAAACCCGCGCTCGATCGAGCTGAAGCTTCAGGGCTTCATGGAGTAACACATGGCGCGCCGTCGACAACCCGAAGAGCATGAAAACCACGAACGCTGGCTGGTGTCCTACGCCGACTTCATCACCTTGCTGTTCGCCTTCTTCGTGGTCATGTATTCGATCTCCTCGATCAACGAGGGCAAGTACAAGGTCATTTCCCAGGCCCTGATCGGCGTGTTCAACGACCCCGAGCGGAGCATGAAGCCGATCCCCATCGGCGACGAGCGCCCGCTCAGCGTCAAGCCGGCCGAGCCGTTGATCAAGGACAGTGAGCAGGTCGACGCAGGCCTGGCACAAACCAGCAGCGACCCGTTGAAGACCATCACCGATGACGTACGCGACGCCTTCGGCGACCTGATCAAGTCCGACCAGATGACCGTGCGCGGCAACGAACTGTGGGTCGAGATCGAACTCAATTCCTCGCTGTTGTTCGGCAGCGGCGACGCCATGCCTAGCGATGTGGCGTTCAACATCATCGAGAAGGTGGCCAATATCCTCAGGCCGTTCGCCAACCCGGTGCATGTCGAAGGCTTTACCGATGACCTGCCGATCCGCACGGCGCAGTACCCGACCAACTGGGAGCTGTCGTCGGCGCGGGCGGCGAGCATCGTCCGCCTGTTGGCGATGGAAGGGGTGAATCCGGCGCGCATGGCCTCGGTCGGCTATGGCGAGTTTCAGCCGATCGCCGGCAATGACACCGCTGAAGGTCGCGCGCGCAACCGACGGGTGGTGCTGGTGATCTCGCGCAACCTGGAAGTACGCCGCAGCCTGACCGGTACTGGCAGCGCCAATGCCACTCCGGATGCGGCCATGAAGCGGGCTGGCACACAAACTGCACCGGCTGCGGTAGCACCGACGGTGGGCGACAAACGCGTCAATTCCCCGTCACCGACCCTATAACCGATCCCGGCAGGGCAGGCTGCCGTACCGGGAGGAAGCAACGCAATGAGAGTCTGGGCAGTAGCCAATCAAAAAGGTGGAGTCGGCAAGACCACCACGTCCATCGCCCTGGCCGGCCTGCTGGCCGAGGCGGGCAAGCGCGTGGTTGTCGTCGACCTCGACCCGCACGGGTCGATGACCAGCTATTTCGGGCATAACCCCGATGCGCTGGAGCACAGCTGCTACGACCTGTTCCTGCACAAGGGCACGGTGCCCGAAGGCTTGCCCGGGCAGTTGCTGCTGCCGACCAGCGACGAGAAGATCTCGCTGTTGCCCTCGAGTACCGCCCTGGCCGTGCTCGAGCGCCAGTCGCCGGGCCAGAGTGGCCTGGGCCTGGTGATCGCCAAGTCTCTGGCGCAGCTGTGGCAGGATTTCGACTACGCCATCATCGACAGCCCGCCGTTGCTCGGCGTGCTGATGGTCAATGCCCTGGCGGCCAGCCAGCAGCTGGTGATCCCGGTGCAGACCGAGTACCTGGCGGTCAAGGGCCTGGAGCGCATGGTCAGCACCCTGGCGATGGTCAACCGCTCGCGCAAGCAGGCCTTGCCCTATCACATCGTGCCGACCCTGTTCGACCGCCGCACCCAGGCCTCCATGGGCACCTTGCGGGTGCTGCGCGACGCGTACCCCGAACATATCTGGCAAGGCTATATCCCGGTCGACACGCGCCTGCGTGATGCCAGCCGGGCCGGGCAGACGCCCTCGCAATTCGACGGCAAGAGCCGCGGCGTGGTGGCTTACCGGGCCTTGCTCAAGCACCTGCTGACGCAGAACCTTGCCTTGCAGGTGGCCTGATGAATCGCCCTCAACAGCTTGCCAGCCGGCCACAAATGGCCCTGCAGAGCTACCTCGATGGCTTGCTGCAGGAGGCCACCGAAGAACTCGATGAGGCAGTGCCGGTATCGGTCGAGCCGGACGAGTTCCAGGCGGCGGTACGTGAAGAGCAGGCCCGTGATGCCCAGGTCGCAGCCCAGGCGGTCGTGACGCCTGCGCCACTGCCGTTTGCCGAGCCGCCACGGTCGGTGTTGCCGCTGACCTTGCCGCCGGTGGTCGAGCCCGTGGTCGAAGTGCCTGAGCCTGAGCCTGAGCCTGCGGTCGAGGTCGCCCAGGTTGCGCCGATCGAGCCACTGGTGGATGTGCACCTGCCGCCGGCACCGAATCAACCGGTACCGCCGGCCACGATCGACGGCCGTCCGGCCTGGGCCGCCGAGCCGTTCGAATGCCTGTTGTTCGACGTCGCGGGGCTGACCCTGGCGGTACCGCTGGTGTGCCTTGGCTCGATCTACTCGTTGGCGGGCCACGAATTGACACCGTTGTTCGGCCAGCCTGACTGGTTCCTCGGCATCCTGCCGAGCCAGAGCGGCAACCTCAAGGTCCTGGACACCGCCCGCTGGGTCATGCCCGATCGTTACCGGGATGATTTTCGCCAGGGCTTGCAGTACGTGATTTCGGTCCAGGGCTACGAATGGGGCCTGGCGGTACATCAGGTCAGCCGTTCGCTGCGTCTGGACCCCAACGAAATCAAATGGCGCAGCCAGCGTGGCCAGCGGCCTTGGCTGGCTGGCACCGTTATCGAACACATGTGCGCGTTGCTCGACGTCGCCGAACTGGCCGAGTTGATCGCCAGCGGTGCGGTCAAGCAGCTGCACAGCACCCATAAATAATCGGCCGCATCTGCCGCGACCGCACTGAGCACTCCGCCGATGGCGGATTTTGAGGGATAGGGGAATGAAAAAATCGTCTGCACAAGGTTCCGAAGATCCGATCCTGCAGTGGGTGACCTTCAAGCTGGACAACGAGTCCTACGGCATCAACGTGATGCAGGTGCAGGAAGTCCTGCGCTACACCGAGATCGCCCCGGTCCCGGGTGCCCCGAGCTACGTGCTGGGCATCATCAACCTGCGCGGTAACGTGGTCACCGTGATCGACACCCGCCAGCGCTTCGGCCTGCTGTCGAGCGAGATCACCGACAATACCCGTATTGTCATCATCGAGGCCGACAAGCAAGTGGTCGGCATCCTGGTCGACAGCGTCGCTGAAGTGGTTTACCTGCGTCAGTCGGAAATCGAGACCGCGCCGAATGTCGGCAACGAGGAATCGGCCAAGTTCATCCAGGGCGTGTGCAACAAGAACAACGAACTGCTGATCCTGGTCGAGCTGGACAAGATGATGACCGAGGAAGAGTGGTCCGAGCTGGAGAACATCTGAGTTGATCCTCGAGGTTGCAGTCATATTTCTGGCGCTGCTGTGGGCGGTCAGCCTGTGGTTCTTCCTGAACTACAGCAAGCGCCAGCGTGAGCTGGCCGCGCAACAGGCCCAGGGCGATGCTGTGCGTGACCAGCGCATCAAGGACCTGGGCAAACGCCTGGACGACTACCAGAACGGCAGCGTGCGCATGGGTGAAGCCCTGCACGAGCTGCGGGCGGTGGTTGCGCCCTTGCCGGACAAGCTCCTGCAACTGGAACAGCGTGACCCCAACAGCCTGTCGTTCGCGCAAGCGGCGCGGCTGGTGGGCATGGGTGCCAGCGTTGATGAACTGACCCAGTCCTGCGGTTTGACCCAGGCTGAGGCGGAGTTGATGAGCAAGTTGCACCGCAGCTGAAATCAATCGCGGCCTGTGGGAGCCGGCCTTGCCGGCGATCGACCGCGCAGCGGTCGTGATCCAGTCACTGCCTGGTGTGCTGGCTATACCGGCCTCATCGCTGGCAAGCCAGCTCCCACAGGTTTTGCACAATCCCTTCAAGTCTTCCCATACAAGCGGGCTTGCCCCGCGATGCTTTCAGGTACCCGGCAATCTCAGGTCGGTGGGGGTGATATCGCGCTCCTGCGGCCCTTCATCGACAAACCCCACCGGCACCTTGCCCTTGAGCTGCCAGGCAAAGGCGATGATTTCGGCGATGGTCAGGTACAGGGCCTCGGGAATCTGATCGCCCAGTTCCATGCGCGCCAGCAGGCGCACCAGTTCGGCATTTTCATAGATCGGCACTTCGTGCTCGCGGGCAATCGCCAGGATTGCCTCGGCCAGCTCGTCGTCGCCCTTGGCGCTAAGGGTCGGGGCCTGCTGGCCGTCGTAGGTCAGGGCAATGGCCTGGCGTGGAGTCTTATCAATCATGCCTGTTCATCCACCCATCTTTGTTCCAGGTGCGTGCGCGGCCCCTGGGGCGGTGTGCCGTGATGGCAGTGCAGTTCGGTGACGTTCAGGCCCCGCGCCAGCAGGCGTTCGCGCAGGTGGCCGAGCTGGCTTTCGATCAATTGTGCGGTGCTCGGCAGTTCGGCCCAGAGCTGGCTGGACAGGCTGCCCTGGCTGATCTGCGCCTGTACCTGCAGCGGCCCCAGCGGATGCAGGTCGAAGGACAGCTCGATGCGCCAGAGCATTTCCAGCGGGTCGCGGCGTTCGCGCTCCGGGTCGCTTTGCTGCTCCGGGGTTTCTTCGCGTTGCAGTTTCATCTGTAGCGGCATGAAGTCCTGGCCGGTGCGCAGCGGGATCTCCAGTTGCCAGGTGGTCTGCAGGTTGCCATCGGCGGTGGTGCCGGTCTGTTCCAGGCTTGCCAGCTGATGGCTTTGCAGGCGCGATATGGCCGCAGCGGCCAGGCGCAGCAAATGCTCAAGGTCACCTTCGCCGTCCTGGCTCTGCAGCAGGCGCGAGGGCAGGGGAAAGCCACCGGGATGTGGCCGCGGGCTGACCTGGCCGAGCATGCCCAGGGCATTGCGGACCATGCCGGGCATGACCTGGGCCAGGGTGCTGGCGGCGGCAGCCGGGTTGAACGTGGCGTTGCCGGGTAGCCCCGGCAGCAGTTGCGCCACCAGGCGCACCACTTGGGCTTTAAGGTCGGGTGCAAGCGCAGCGGGCAGCCCGGCCAGCAGCTTGGCCTCAAGAAACACGCCGCTGTTGCTCAAGGCCTGTGCCAGGCCCTTGGGGTCGCTGAGCTGGCGGATGTCCGGCAGGCTGGCCAGCAGCTTGTCTACCGTGGCGCGCACTTCGCCCGTTTGGCTATTGTCGTTGCGCAATTGTTGCAGGGTCGCGAGCAAGCCTTGCAGGGACGCCTGGCGGCTCTGCTGGGTGCTTAGCTGCTGGGTAATCGCCAGTTGCTCCTGGCGCCCGCTGAGCGGTACGAAGCTCAGCGATTGATCACTTTGCACCCGAGCGCTGAGCAGGCTGCCCACCGGCAGCGGGCGCGGGCTGTCGATGGCCAGGGTGGCGCCGGCCTGAGGGCCGCCGAGCAAGGTCACCAGCGAGCGGAACTGGGCCAGTTGACCGGGGTTCTGAGGGAGCGCCTGGCTGGTTACGACCTTGCCTTGCAGCAGGGTGCCAACAGGCAGTTCGCGGGTGTCGATGCGGGTCAGGGTGGCCACGCTGCTGGCGATGGCCTGCTGCACGGTGATGGTCAGGTTGGCGCTGCTGCTCTGGCTCACCGCCAGTTGGCTGCCCTGGGCCAGGGGCAGGGTGCTGCTGGCCTGGATGTTGGTCTGCTTGCCGTTGTCCTGGGTCAGCTTGAGCAGCATCTGGAAGTCCTGGCCGACCTGGCGCAGGGCCAATACCTCGGCCTTGGCGGTTTCGCCCGGGGCCAGCAAGGCCTGTTGCGGTTGCAGCAGGCGCAGCAGCTCACCGGTCATCGCCGAGCGCAGCTGCGGGTTGGCCGGAATCTGTGCAGCAAGGTTGTTGATTTCGCCTGTCATCCGCTCGCAACCTGTTGAAATAGCCCTCTTTGCAGTAGGACATCACATGTATAATGCCGCCCGATCTTTGGCGATCAGCGCGGCCGGGCCACATCGTCGTTGCCAGTATAACGGCAAGGCCGGGACCGACTTGAGACAGGCATCCCAAGCATAAGGCGAAACCGTGACCCCTCATCTCCAAGCCGTGGGCCTGGCCTGCGAGCGCGACTGGCGAATGCTCTTCGAAAACCTCGAATTGCACCTGGGCGCAGGCGACATGCTGCAGATCAGCGGCCCCAACGGCAGCGGCAAAACCAGCCTGCTGCGCTTGATGGCCGGCCTCATGAGCCCGACCGCCGGGCAGATTCTCCTCAGCGGCAAGCCTTTGGCTGAACAACGCAACGAACTGGCGCGCATCCTCTTGTGGATCGGTCACGCGGCCGGCATCAAGGATGTCCTCAGCCCCGAAGAGAACCTCGCCTGGCTCTGCGCCCTGCATCGCCCGGCCGCGCCGGCGGCAATCCGCACGGCCCTGGAAGCGGTCGGCCTGCGCGGTTTCGAAGACGTCCCCTGCCATACCCTGTCGGCCGGCCAGCAACGCCGCGTGGCCCTGGCCCGACTGTACCTGGACAGCCCGCCGCTGTGGATTCTCGACGAACCCTTCACTGCCCTCGACAAGCAGGGCGTGGCCCAGCTCGAAGCGCACCTGGCCGCCCATTGCGAGCAGGGCGGCATGGTTGTGCTGACCACCCACCACACGCTGGAACGCAAGCCGTCCGGTTACCGTGAACTGAACCTGGGGCAGTGGGCCGCATGAGTGTGTTTGTACTGTTGTTGCGTCGTGAAGCGCGTCTGCTGTGCCGACGTCCGGCCGAGCTTGCCAATCCGTTGGTGTTCTTCGCCATCGTCGTCGCCCTGTTCCCGTTGGCGGTCGGTCCGGAGACTCAATTGTTGCAAACCTTGTCTCCGGGACTGGTCTGGGTCGCCGCGCTTTTATCGGTTCTGCTCTCGCTGGACGGGCTTTTCCGCAGTGATTTCGAGGATGGGTCGCTGGAGCAGTGGGTCCTTTCGTCGCACCCCCTGCCTCTTCTGGTGCTGGCAAAAGTACTGGCACACTGGGCCTTTTCCGGCCTGGCACTGGTATTGTTGGCACCCTTGCTGGCACTGATGCTAGGTTTGCCTGCGGCGTGCCTGCCGGTACTGCTGGCATCGCTTTTGCTCGGTACCCCGGTACTGAGCCTGTTGGGCGCTGTGGGTGCAGCCCTGACAGTCGGCTTGAAACGTGGCGGCCTGCTGCTGGCGCTACTTATTTTGCCGTTATATATCCCGGTATTGATCCTGGGCAGTGGCGCCTTGCAGGCGGCATTGCAAGCTATGCCGGCGACCGGTTATCTGCTCTGGCTTGGCAGCCTGACCGCCCTGGCAGTAACTCTGGCACCCTTTGCAATAGCGGCTGGCCTGAAGATCAGCGTCGGCGAATAATGAGGTCTGGGCCCTGCCCAGCAAAGACCCTGGATGTACCGTGATGAAAAGCAGCGCAATCAGCTGGACGTGGTTTCACAAACTGGGTTCACCCAAATGGTTCTATTCCATCAGCGGGCGGATGCTGCCGTGGCTGGCGATTGCCGCCATCCTGCTGATCGGCATCGGCGTGGTCTGGGGCCTGGCCTTCGCGCCCCAGGACTACCAGCAAGGTAACAGCTTCAGGATCATCTACATCCACGTGCCGGCGGCGATGCTCGCCCAGTCCTGCTATGTGATGCTGGCGGTCGCCGGAGTGGTGGGCCTGGTGTGGAAGATGAAAATCGCCGACGTCGCCCTGCAGTGCGCGGCGCCCATCGGTGCCTGGATGACCGCCGTAGCGCTGGTCACCGGCGCCATCTGGGGCAAGCCGACCTGGGGCAGCTGGTGGGTCTGGGATGCACGACTGACGTCGATGCTGATCCTGCTTTTTCTGTACTTCGGTCTCATTGCCCTGAGCCATGCAATCAGCAATCGTGAGAGCGCGGCCAAGGCCTGCGCGGTGCTGGCCATCGTTGGGGTGATCAACATCCCGATCATCAAGTATTCGGTGGAGTGGTGGAACACCCTGCACCAGGGCGCCACCTTCACCCTCACCGAAAAACCGGCGATGCCTGCCGAGATGTGGCTGCCGCTGCTGCTGACGGTACTGGGCTTCTACTGCTTCTTCGGCGCCGTGCTGTTGCTGCGCATGCGCCTTGAAGTGCTCAAGCGCGAGGCGCGCGCCAGCTGGGTCAAGGAGGAGGTATTGAACAGCCTGGGTCGGGAGATGGCACGATGAGCTTTACCTCCTTCAGTGATTTTCTCGCCATGGGCCATCACGGCCTGTACGTCTGGTCGGCCTACGGCATCTGCCTGCTGGTGCTGGCCTTCAACGTCGCCGCGCCCGTGCGCGCCAAGCGCCGTTACCTGCAAGAACAGGCGCGCCGTCTGCGCCGGGAGAACAAACCGTGAATCCGCAGCGTAAAAAGCGTCTGTTCATCATCCTCGGCCTGCTGGCCGGGATTGGCATTGCCGTGGGCCTGGCCCTGAGCGCCCTGCAGCAGAACATCAACCTGTTCTATACCCCGACCCAGATCGCCAATGGCGAAGCGCCGCTGGACACCCGCATCCGCGCTGGCGGCATGGTCGAGAAAGGCTCGCTGCAACGCTCCGGTGACTCGCTGGACGTGCGCTTTGTGGTCACCGACTTCAGCAAGTCGGTGCCTATCACCTACCGCGGCATCCTCCCGGACCTGTTCCGCGAAGGGCAGGGTATCGTCGCCCTGGGCAAGCTCAATGCCGAAGGCGTGGTGGTGGCCGATGAAGTGCTGGCCAAGCACGACGAGAAATACATGCCGCCGGAAGTCACCAAAGCCCTCAAGGAAAGCGGCCAGGCCGCCACCGATGCTGGAGCCAAGCCATGAATGCGGCACTGATCATTCCTGAACTGGGCCAGCTGGCGATGATCCTGGCGATCTGTTTCGCTTGCGTCCAGGCCACCATCCCGCTGCTCGGCGCCTGGCGCGGCGACAGCCTGTGGATGAGCCTGGCGCGCCCGGCAGCCTGGGGCCAGTTCGCCTTTTTGGCGTTCGCCTTCGCCTGCCTGACCCACGCCTTCATGACCGACAACTTCTCGGTCGCCTATGTCGCCAACAACTCCAACAGTGCCTTGCCCTGGTACTTCAAGTTCAGCGCCGTGTGGGGCGCCCACGAAGGCTCGCTGCTGCTCTGGGCGATGATCCTCGGCGGCTGGACCTTTGCCGTGTCGATCTTCTCCCGGCAATTGCCGCAGGTGATGCTGGCGCGGGTGCTGGCGGTGATGGGCATGATCAGCGTCGGCTTCCTGTCGTTCCTGATCATCACCTCCAACCCGTTCAAACGCCTGCTGCCGCAGGTGCCAAGCGACGGCGCCGACCTCAACCCGCTGCTCCAGGACATCGGCCTGATCGTCCATCCGCCGATGCTGTACATGGGCTACGTGGGCTTTTCGGTAGCCTTTGCCTTCGCCATTGCCGCCTTGCTCGGCGGCCGCCTGGACGCCGCCTGGGCCCGCTGGTCGCGGCCGTGGACCATCGTCGCCTGGGCCTTCCTGGGTATCGGTATCACCCTCGGTTCCTGGTGGGCTTACTACGAGTTGGGCTGGGGTGGTTGGTGGTTCTGGGACCCGGTCGAAAACGCCTCGTTCATGCCCTGGCTGGTGGGCACCGCGCTGATTCACTCGCTGGCGGTCACCGAGAAGCGCGGCGTGTTCAAAAGCTGGACGGTATTGCTGGCGATCGCCGCGTTCTCCCTGAGCCTGCTGGGGACCTTCCTGGTCCGTTCCGGGGTACTGACCTCGGTGCATGCCTTCGCCTCCGACCCCGAGCGCGGCATCTTCATCCTGATTTTCCTGTTGTTCGTGGTCGGTGGTTCGCTGACCCTGTTTGCCCTGCGTGCACCGGTGGTCAAGAGCCAGGTCGGCTTTGCCCTGTGGTCGCGGGAAACCCTGCTGCTGGCCAACAACCTGGTGCTGGTGGTGGCGGCTTCGATGATCCTCCTGGGCACCCTGTACCCGTTGATCCTCGACGCCCTGACCGGTGCCAAGCTGTCGGTCGGCCCGCCGTACTTCGATGCACTGTTCATTCCGTTGATGGCAGTGCTGATGGTGGTGATGGCGGTGGGCGTGATCGTGCGCTGGAAAGACACCCCGAGCCAATGGCTGCTGGGCATGCTCACCCCGGTGCTGATCGCCAGCGCCGTGCTGGCGCCGATCGGCGGCTTTCTGGTCGACGATTTCGACTGGCAGGTGCTGACCACCTTCGCCCTGGCCGCGTGGGTCATCCTCGCCGGTGCCCGCGACATCCTCGACAAGACCCGCCACAAAGGCCTGTTCAAGGGCCTGCGCGGCCTGAGCCGCAGCTACTGGGGCATGCAGGTGGCGCACCTGGGCCTGGCGGTGTGCGCCCTGGGCGTGGTGCTGTCGAGCAACAACAGCGCCGAACGCGACCTGCGCCTGGCACCGGGCGAGTCGGTGGAACTGGCCGGCTACCAGTTCATCTTCGAAGGCGCCAAGCACTTCGAAGGGCCGAACTTCACTTCCGACAAGGGCACCGTGCGAGTGGTCGAGAATGGCCGCGAGATCAGCGTCCTGCACCCGGAAAAACGCCTGTACACCGTGCAGCAGTCGATGATGACAGAAGCCGGTATCGATGCCGGTTTCACCCGTGACCTCTATGTTGCCCTCGGTGAGCCACTGGATAACGGCGCCTGGGCGGTGCGGGTGCACGTCAAGCCGTTCGTGCGCTGGATCTGGCTGGGTGGTTTGCTGACCGGCCTGGGCGGCTTGCTGGCAGCACTGGATGGTCGTTATCGCGTCAAGGTGAAAACCCGCGTGCGTGAGGCACTGGGCATGTCTGGAGCAACTGCATGAAGCGTTGGATCATGGTGCTGCCGCTGGCGGTGTTTCTGCTGGTGGCGGTGTTTCTCTATCGCGGCCTGTTCCTCGACCCGAGCGAACTGCCCTCGGCGATGATCGGCAAGCCGTTCCCGGCCTTTGCCCTGGCGTCGGTAGACGGCAAACCGCTGACCGAGGCCGACCTGCTCGGCAAGCCGGCGCTGGTCAACGTCTGGGCCACCTGGTGCCCGTCGTGCAAGATCGAGCATCCGTACCTGAACAAGCTGGCCGAGCAGGGCGTGGTGATCCACGGGGTCAACTACAAGGACGACAACGCCGCCGCACTGAAATGGCTGGCCGAGTTCCACAACCCGTACCAGCTGGATATCCGTGACGAGCAGGGCAGCCTGGGCCTGGACCTGGGGGTGTACGGCGCGCCGGAAACCTTCCTGATCGACGCCAAGGGCATCATCCGCTACAAGCACGTAGGCGTGGTCGACGCCACCGTCTGGCGCGAGCAACTGGCGACGCAGTACCAGAGCCTGGTCGATGAGGCCAAGCCATGAAGCGCTGGCTGGCAGCCGCCGTACTCGGCCTGAGCCTGGCCGGGGTGACCCAGGCGGCAATCGACACCTACCAGTTTGCCGATGAGGCGGAACGCGAGCGTTATCACGAGTTGACCAAGGAACTGCGCTGCCCCAAGTGCCAGAACCAGGACATCGCCGACTCCAATGCGCCGATCGCCGCCGACCTGCGTCGGGAGATCTTCCGCATGCTCGGCGAAGGCAAGAGCAACCAGCAGATCGTCGATTTCATGGTTGATCGCTACGGTGACTTCGTCCGCTACAAGCCCGCCCTGAGTGCTCGTACCTGGCTGCTGTGGTTCGGCCCGGGCGTGTTGCTGCTGGGCGGCTTTACCGTGCTTGCGCTGATTGTGCGCAAGCGCCGTGGCCAGGCAGCTGCAGGCAGCGCCGACCTTTCCCCCGAGGAGCGTGAGCGCCTCGCCAAATTGCTGGACAAAGAACAGACCCATGACTGATTTCTGGCTTGCTGCAGGCCTGCTGTTGCTGGTGGCCCTGAGCTTTTTGCTGATCCCGGTGTTGCGCAGCCGTCGTGCGCAACAGGAAGAAGACCGCACCGCCCTCAACGTTGCCCTGTACCAGGAACGCGTTGCCGAGCTGGCTGCCCAGCAGGCCGCCGGGGTGCTCGATGCCGAGCAGTTCGGCAAAGGCCGCGATGAGGCCGCGCGCGAGCTGCTGGCCGATACCGAGGGCGTCGAACCGCAGCGCCTGGGTCGCCTGGGCAAACCCTTGCCGCTGCTGGCGGCGGTGCTGGTGCCGTTGATGGGCCTGGGCCTGTACCTGCATTTCGGTGCCAGCGAGCAGGTCGAGCTGACCCAGCAATTTGCCAAGGCGCCGCAGTCCATGGAAGAAATGACCCGCCGCCTGGAGCTGGCGGTGCAGGCCCAGCCGGACTCGGCCGAAGGCCTGTACTTCCTCGGTCGTGCCTACATGGCCCAGGAGCGTCCTGCCGATGCCGCCAAAGTCTTCGAGCGCGCCGTGGCGGTTGCCGGGCGTGAGCCGGAGCTGCTCGGACAGTGGGCCCAGGCGTTGTACTTTGCCAACAACAAGCAGTGGAACGCCCAGACCCAGGCCCTGACCGACGAAGCGCTCAAGGCCGACGCGAACGAAGTCACCAGCCTCGGCCTGCTCGGCATCGCTGCGTTTGAGTCCGAGCACTACCAGCAAGCCATCGACTACTGGAACCGCCTGCTGGTACAACTGCCTGAAGGCGACGCCTCGCGGGCAGCGTTGCAGGGCGGTATCGAACGCGCCAGCGAAAAGCTCAAGGCTGGCGAGGGCAAGGCCGCACCGGCAGTTGCCGAGCAGGGCACGGCACGCCTGAAGGTACGGGTGGAACTGGCAGCGGCGCTCAAGGACAAGGTCAAGCCTGACGACACCGTGTTCATCTTCGCCCGTGCAAGTTCCGGCCCGCCGATGCCACTGGCGGCCAAGCGGGTTACCGTGGCGCAGCTGCCGATCGAAGTGGAGTTGAGCGACAGCGATGCGATGATGCCGAACATGAAACTGTCGAGCTTCCCTGAAGTCCAACTGGTTGCGCGCATCTCTCGCGCTGGCCAGCCGACCCAGGGCGAATGGGTTGGCAAGGGTGCTCCGCTGGCCAGCAGCACTACCGCCGCGCAACACCTGACCATCGACAGCCCGGACCAGTAAGAGACCGACTATGAACAGCATCGCACGCCTGACCCTTCTCTCCCTGGTTGTGGGCTTGAGTGCATGTACCGTTCATCAGCCCTCCGAACCCACCGCGCCGCCGATCGAGACCCTGCCGCCTGGCCCGAGCACCAAGCCTGCGCCCAAGCCGGGCGCGGTGCCGAGCAAACCGGCCGTCACCCCGGTGCCCAAGCCGGTACAGCGCACCTCACCGAGCTTTGCACCACCGCCCGGTGGTGCCAGCCACTGGGACCCGCGCCTGGGTGTGTACGTGCTCGACGGCAAGCCCAACACCTTCTACCGCCAGCGCACCTACTACCGCTGGAACAACGGCTGGAGCTGGTCGACCAACCTCAACGGTCCCTGGCAGGAAACCGACAGCAGTGGCGTGCCGGGCGGTCTGGGTCGGGCTTTCGCCCAGTAGCCTGAAGTCCGCATAATGCCCCCTCGCGAATAGCCCGGGAGCTTGGCATGACACAGACGGTACTGGTGCTGGTAGAAACGGTCGACGCCTACCTGCCCCTGTTGGAGAGCAACGGTTTTCGCCTGATCCGCGCGCAGACCCCGGCTTTGCGTGCCGAGGCCATTGCCCGTCATGGCAGCGAGATCGATGCGGTACTGACCCGCGGTCCGCTGGGCCTGTGCGCCGATGAAATTGCTGCCTTGCCCGCCTTGAAAATCATCTGCGTGATCGGCGCCGGTTACGAGCAGGTCGATCTGGCGGCCGCCGCTGCGCAGGGTATCACCGTGACCAACGGCGCTGGCGCCAATGCCAAGGCGGTGGCTGACCATGCCATGGCCTTGCTGTTGGCGGTTGTGCGCGATATTCCCCGTGCCGATGCCTCGACCCGCCGTGGCGAGTGGAACCGGGTGATCAGCCCGTCGGTCAGCGGCAAGCGCCTGGGTATTCTCGGCCTTGGCGCGGTCGGCCTGGCGATTGCCAAACGTGCGGCGCAGGGCTTCGATATGCAGGTGAGCTATCACAACCGCAACCCGCGTACCGATGTGGTCTATCACTACTGCGACAGCCCCTTGGCATTAGCCCGTGAATCGGACTTTCTGATCGTCGCTACCCCGGGTGGTGCCAATACCCGCCAGCTGATCGACAGGCCGGTGCTTGAAGCCCTGGGCGCAGAGGGTTTTCTGGTCAACATCGCCCGGGCCAGCGTGGTTAGCACCACTGATCTGGTCGAGGCCTTGGCAAACGGGGTGATAGCCGGTGCGGCGCTGGATGTGTTCGATGAAGAACCGGCAGTGCCCGTCACCCTGAAGGCCTTGCCCAATGTGGTGCTGACGCCGCATGTCGCCGGTCAGTCGCCGGAGGCCGCGCGCGACACGGTGCAACTGGTGCTGAAGAACCTGCAGGCATTCTTTGCCGGCGAGCCGGTGCTGACCCCGGTCACCGGCTGACAGCTGCTAGACTTGCCGGCTACCTCTCCCAGCAAGGAGCCTTGACCATGTCCCTGGAAAAACACGGCAGCTGCCTGTGCGGTGCCGTCAAACTCAGCGTCAGCCTGGAGAAAGCCAGCGTCAACGCCTGCCATTGCAGCATGTGCCGGCAGTGGGGCGGCGGGCCGTTCCTGTCGGTGCATTGCGCTGAGCCGGTGCAGTTCACCCGCGGCCAGCCGGTGTTCCATGACTCATCCGACTGGGCCCAGCGCGGTTTCTGTGGCACCTGTGGCACGCACCTGTTGTACCGGCTGAAATCCGGCAATTTCGATGCGGTGTCGGTCGGCGTGCTGGAGGGCGATACCGACTGGATCTTCGATCTGCAGGTGTATATAGACAAGAAACCGGAGTATTACTGTCTGGCCAGAGGCACACCGACAATGACTGCAGCTGAAGTCGAGGCGCTGTTCAGCTAAGCGCCAGTAACCATGCCTCGAACACTTGCGCCGCCGGCGAGCGCAGGGCCTGTTTGTCGTGCACCAGGTAGTCGGCCTGGCCGGTGTGCACGACAAACGCCGACACCTGGCGGATCAAGCCGTTGTCGATCCGCTCGCGGGCCATGAACTCCCAGCCCAGCCCCACGCCCATCCCCTGCATCACCGCATCGAACACCAGGTTGACCTGGTTGAAGGTCACCGCATTGGCCGGCGCCTGGTAGCGCAAGCCCTGGTGGCCGAACCAGTCCTGCCAGTCCAGGCAGTTCCAGGCCGAGGCGTCCAGTTGGATCAACGGCAATGCCTGCAGCTCGCTCAGTGAATGCACCGCGGGCAGGGCACGTTTGACGCTGGCAATGGGGTAGATGGCCTCATCGAACAACTTGCTGGCCTTGAGTGAACTCCAGTGGCCATGGCCATAGAGGATGCCGAAGTCGTAGTTGCCGATATCGCTCTCGCTGATTTCGTTGCTGGCGTGAATGTTCACCGTCAGCTCCGGGTGCTGCTCGTTGAAGCGCAGCAGGCGCGGGAACAACCAGTACTGGGCCACCGCATGGGTGCAGATGACGCTGACATTACGGCTGCCGTGGCCGCTTTTCAGGCGCAGCACATTGTTCAACAGGCTTTCCAGCATGGGTTCGACAATGGCGTTGAAGCCTTCACCGGCTGTCGTCAGGGCGATACCCCGGGCGCGGCGCTCGAACAGGATCGCGCCGAGGTGCTCTTCCAGCACCTTGATCTGTTTGCTCACTGCGCTCTGGGTCAGGTACAGCTCGCTGGCGGCGCGGGTGAAGCTGCCGGTGCGGACCACCGCTTCGAAGGCAATCAGGGTGTCCAGCGGCGGCAAGTGACGGCTGAAGCGGCTCATGCTTAGGGTCCAGTCTGGGGAATGCCTCAATCATAAGGTCGATGCTTTCGGCATGAAAGGTATTCCCTGTGGGAATGTCTGCATGCCAAATCATCTTTTGTCGGAACGGCGCCCTGGCGTTAGCCTGCGCACTTCTTTGAACAGGAGCAGGCAAGTGAAACGGGGTGTGGCTTACGCCGGTGTAGCCGGTGCGATGTGGGGGCTGGTGCTGATGGTGCCGCAGCTGTTGCCGGAGTTCAGCCCGGTGCTGCTCAGTTGTGCGCGCTTTGTCCTGTTCGGCCTGGTGACCCTGGTACTGGCGATTCCCATGCGCACGGCCCTGGGCCGCTTGACCCTGAGCGACCTGTGGATGATCGGGCGCCTGGCCCTGATCGGCAATCTGCTGTATTTCATCTGCCTGGTGGCGGCAATCCAGCGCCTGGGCGTGGCGCCGGCGTCGTTGATCGTCGGCGTGCTGCCGTTGACCATCACCCTGTACGGTCGTCACGACAGTGGCGGGGTGACGCTGCGGCAATTACTCCTGCCGCTGGGCCTGATTCTCGCCGGCATGCTGTGCATCAACCTGCAGACTTTTGCGGTCGAACCCGGTGCACTGGCCGACAAGCTTGCCGGTGTGCTCTATGCCCTCGGCGCGCTGGCCTGCTGGACCTGGTACGCGGTGCACAACAGCCGCTACCTCAAGCAGTGTGGGCATTTCGACAGCCACCAGTGGTCGGTGCTCAGCGGGGTGATGACCGGGGTGTTGAGCCTGGTACTGGTGCTGGTGCTTGCCTTGTGGCAGCCAACCCAGTTGCAGGTCGAGGCGGCGCCTGAGCGCTGGACGCTGTTCTGGCTGTACAGCCTGGGTTGCGCGGTGTTCGGCTCGTGGCTGGCGGCGTTGTTGTGGAATGCCGCGTCCAAGCGCATGCCGTTGACCCTGAGCGGCCAGTTGATTGTCTTCGAGACCCTGTTTGCCTTGCTCTATGCCTTCATCTGGCGCCAGAGCGGCCCGAGCCTGCTGGAAGGTCTGGCGATTGTCCTGGTGATCGGCGGTGTGTGCTGGTCGATGCGCCAGCATGAGCCGGGCAGGGCGCCAGCGACAGCCTGAGGCATGTGTGGGGGCGGGCTTGCCCTGCGATACCATGATGGTCATGGGCCTTGCAAAACCCTGCCAACCCTGCGAAAACGCTGCCCACTAAAGGCATATCCCGCTTCAACGAGGTCAAGCATGAGCAGCGAACTGCAAATCATCGATATCCAGCCAGGCGATGGCAAGGCCGTGGTCAAGGGCGCGCTGATCACTACCCATTACACCGGCTGGCTCGCCGACGGCAGCGAATTCGATTCTTCCCACAGCCGCGGCAAACCGTTCCAGTGCGTGATCGGCACCGGCCGGGTGATCAAGGGCTGGGACCAGGGCCTGATGGGCATGCAGGTCGGCGGCAAGCGCAAGCTGCTGGTGCCGGCGCATCTGGCTTACGGCGAACGCAGCATGGGCAAGATCCCGCCCAATGCCGACCTGACCTTCGAGATCGAACTGCTCGAAGTCCTTACCCGCGACGATTGAGCGCCGTCCGTCTTAATTCAGCAACATCACCACGCTACAGTGGCTCTGGCTCAGGGCCGAGCGCTCAGGGATCGAACCAAAAGGCATTCTTGTACTCTGAAGCATGCCCGATTCCACGGATGGAACATCAGACAGGGATTCCCCCGCGGCTTCGGCCGCGGGGGCACAGGCGGGTCAGCCTCAACCCTTTTTGCTGTGAAGAGCCCTATGAAGTTGCCGTCCCTGTTCAAGCGTCACCGTCACGCTGCGTTGTCCCTTGCCCTGCTTGCCGGAGTCGGCCTGCTGGCCGTCGAGGCGGTGGAAAGCCGCGCCGAACCGATGGACGGTGTACAGACCCTGGTGTTCCTGCGCCACGCCGAAAAGCCCGGCGAAGGCCTTGGGCAACTCAATTGCCAGGGACTCAACCGGGCGCTGGACCTGGCCACGCTGCTGCCAGAGAAATTCGGCAAGGCCGATTATGTGTTTGCCGCCAACCCCTCCCGGCACGTCGAAGAGGGCAGCAAGGACGACGCCTACAGCTACATCCGCCCGTTGATGACCATCAGCCCGAGCGCCATCAAGCTTGGCCTGCCGGTGAACATCGACTTCGGCGCCAACGACACCGGCGAGCTGGCCGACGAGCTGCTGCAGGATAAATACCGCAACGCCACCGTCTATACCGCCTGGTCCCACGGCTACCTGCCGGAACTGATCAACACCGTGGCCGGCAAGGCCCTGGGTGAAAAACGGGTGATCACCGACGATTGGGATGGCGAGGATTTCGACTCGATGTATGTGCTGACCCTCACCTGGCACGATGGCAAGGCCAGCCTGCTCAGCCGCAATTACAAGCAGGGCCTGAACAACGGCGAGCACACCTGCCCGAGCTGATGCTCAGTTCAATGCTTCGAACTGCCCCTTGGCCTCGCGCCATTCAAACACCTTGCCCAGGCAATAGCTGTTGGTTTCCAGCAGCACCTGGGTACTGCCGCCTTCGAGACGTACCTTGACGCTGTCGATACCCTGGCTGTAGCAACCGGGCAGGCCTACGTCGAGGGTTTGCACGCGTTTGCCGCTGGCCTTGTCCATGACCTCGATGGTCTTCACCCGGTCGTGGTCGTCGGCCAGCGGAATCTGGAAATAGAAGCGCTCGGTAGATGCCGCCTGGGGTAACGACGGGGTGCCCGCCGGCCAGACCTGCTGATGACCGAAGTCAGCCACCAGGCGCAACTCCAGGGGTAGCTGCCTGGCATTGGCGTAGGCCGTCCAAGTGCCGAGCATGGGCTTCGAGGCGCCGTTGTCGTCGGGGTTGTAGAACCTCAGGCGAGCCGTGGGCAGACCGCTGCTGTCCAGTTCATCCATGGATAACTGGCGGCCATTGTTGACCGAGCGCTTGAGGCGGATCGGCGTGCGGTAGCGATCATAGAAGTAGAACCCATGCTTGTAGTCATTGGTTTTCTCGATCACCAAGGTGATCGCCTGCTTGCCCAGGGAGCCCTGATAAACAGACTGGTAGGCCTGAGTGCCGAGGCTCAGGCCAAGCAACCCGGCGGCCAGCAGGCATTTGCCCAAGGTGTTCATCGGTTGGGCTCCCTGGCTTGCTGCTCGGTCTTGAGCTCGTAGCGATTGCTCGCCGGTTGGTAGACGTAGTACTGCGGGTCTTGTCCGGCAGCACCGCCGCTGGCCAGCTGCCCGACCGGGGTGGCTTTGAAATCGATCACCCCATCACCGTTGAAGTCGGCAAAGCTCAGGCTGGCGCTGCCCTGGAAGAACAGCGCCAGGTTGTCGATGACCTGCACCGGCTGGCCGCTGGTGCGATCGAGGATAGTGATGCGGTCGACGGTGCCGACATACTCGCCTGCGGCCTTGTGCGCGTGCACGCGAAACAGCCTGCGCCCGTCCAGCGGAAGTTGCAGCAGTTCGCCCTGCCAGGAGGCGTCCCGGCGGTCACTGAAACGCGTAACGCGCTTGAGCTCCAGCGCTTGTCGCTCGCGGTTGCGCAGGTTCACCCGGGTTCCGCGCAGTTCGCGGTCGTGGCTAAAGGCGAAAGGCTGAATCAGCAGCGCGGCGGATGGCAGGTCCGGGTTATCCAGGAGATTGATCAGCAGCGGCAAGCGATGGTCGTAGGGCGTGCGTTCAAGCGGGATCAGCCACTGGCGCTGCGCCTCCAGCCAGTACCCCTCGACGGTCTGGTGCTGGGCGTCGTAGGTCAGGGCGACTTCCACGGCGGTATCGCCCTGGGTGCCTTGGTAGACACTGACGGGAAGGGCCGCTTCAACAGTGGCGCAGGGCAACAGGGTTGCCAGGCTGAGCGAGAGCAGCAGCCTTGGGAGGGGGATCATTTGAGCTGGGCGTCCATGCGAAAAAACAGCGCAAGGCTAGCAAACCTGAGGGGCGGCGGCGACTGGATATGCGTCAACAGTCAGCTCCGTTTGAGAGTATTTCTCTTTAACGTCTTTCCGTTGAATCATGTGCAAAATGAGCTGGTAAAATAATACTGTTCAAATATACAGTAGTTTTGTCGCCCACGAAGGGTGACCAACCAACGACCGGGGTTCAAAAACCATGTCTTGATTGAAAACGTCCAAGCAGTAAAAGGATAGAAACATGCCAGGAAGCCTTGTATTACCCCCTATCATCATCACCGGTAGGGAACAGATTTACGGTCCGGGTGGGGGCGGTGGCTACGATCCCAACGCGGACTTGAGCTACAACCTCGCCATTCTTCAGCAGCCGGATGCGCTGCAGTCGCTGACCAAACAGCACTTACGGGGTCGGGTGTATTCCTCGCTGCGTGCGATCGAGAGCAAACTCAAAGCCTTCTTTTCGGCCAAGTTGGCAACAGTTTCGACTGATACCGAAAGCGAGTTGCAGGCAGCCGGTGTGCGCAACGAGGCCACTTACCAGACCTCGGTCGAAACCGAAAACGCCAAGCGCACGGTAGATGGCCTGATTCAAACAAAAAATGCCCTGCTCGGTGCCTATCAGGCCTTGGCGCTGGTTTATTCCGGCAGCGATCCGCTGACGCTTACGGATGCCCAAAAGTTGCAGATCGTAGCTCGGGAAATGGGCTGGAACCTGGGCCAGTACCCGGCGCTGGGCAAAGCTCAGCAAGACAGCTTCGGCGACTCTTACAGTGCCGCCTATCAGGCCAGGATCCTTGCCGAAGCCATCGCCATTCTCAACCGCAAGTCGGCTGCGCTGGCGGCGCGGCTGGCTCAGGTTCAGGCTGCTGAAGCCGAGGCGCGGCGGGTTGCGGCCGAACAGGAGGCGCGTCGTCTGGCCGAAATCAAGCGCCAGGCTGAAGAGCAAGCGCGCCTGGCTGAAGCCAAGCGTCAGGCCGAAGAGCAAGCGCGCCTGGCTGAAGCCAAGCGTCAGGCCGAAGAGCAAGCGCGTCTGGCCGAAGCCAAGCGTAAAGCCGAGGAACAGGCACGTCTGGCGGCCGAGGAGGCGATTCGCGCGGCCAACACCTTCCGGGTGCCGGTTGCCGGAAACAAGGCCCAACTCAGTGCCGTGGCAGGTTCCATTGGCCTCGCCACGGGTTCGAAGTTCACCCTCGATGCCGCCATCCAGGGTGCTATAAAACTGTTGCAAGCTGCAGCCGGTGTTGTGCTCGATCGCGCCACCGGCGTGGGTATCGGTTTGCTGGTTTACTCACCCTCGCTAGGCAACAGTGACCGATTTCCATCGACCTCGCTGACCGTTCCGGCCAGCAGCCTGGCGCCGAATCTGCCGCAGAACCTGGCGGCGATCGCCGCTGCTGGCGGTACGGTCGACCTGCCGTATCGGGTGGTTGGCAGCCGTACGCAGTACTCGGTGGTCAAGACCGGTTCGGCAGGTGGCCTGTCGCCGAAGGTCAAGGTCAGGATGCTGACGCTCAATCCTGCGCGCAGTGCCTACACGTTCACCAGCGCCGATACGCCGCCAATCACCCTGAGCTTTCCGATCGCATCGCCCGGCAACAGCTCCACGGGTACCCCGGCAAAACCTGTAGACGTTCCAGTTTACAACGGGGTTACCCTGACGCCGGTCCAGGTTGAGGGTGAGGTCTTTCCAGCGCTTAACCCGTTGGATATCCATGACGGCATTTACGTCTTTCCGGCCGACTCGGGATTGGCGCCACTGTATGGTGTGTTCAGCTCGCCTTATGATGGTGCCACCACTGTCGGCGTGCATAGCGGACGAAAGTACAACCCTGCCAAGGCGGGCGGCCCCGTCCGGGAGCTGGATTGGAAGAGCGCATCGGTCACTCAGGCGGGGCTCGCGCAGGTCAAGCTTCACACCGGGCGTTTCGCACCCTCTGATGCCAACAATGTCATGATTGATCGCTTGGAAAAGATCCTGCGCGGCGAGATTCCGGTCACTGATACGGACAAACGCTTTTACACGCATGAAGTCAGGGAACTGGAGCGTTATCGAGCGCTAGGCGTCAAGGACGGTCACGAAGATCGTTCGGTATGGAACGATGCCCATACGGCAACGCTTGAAGATTACAGCATCAATGAACGGACTAATCCGCTGTATACCCAGGAAGCCAAAGAGGCGGGTGACCGGCAGGAATACAGGGAAGCAATGAGGAATTTGAAATGAGCACTATCAAAGACATTATCTTGAATGAGTCGGTAGCGGATGTACTGACGGCATTGATTCCGGGATCTTCGTATCCGCGCATTGACCGGATGTACGTGGATTACAAGTTCGAGGTCATCAAGAGTGGCGAGCTGCAACGTACATTCGAGAAGCTGTTTGCCGATGGCGTATTCGCCACGGATAACAATGGCCACCCTATCAAAGGTCCAAAGTGGGTAGCGCCTGGCTTCGTGACGTCGAAAAAATACGGTCCGGCTTCATGATCTGATGCGCCATCAGAAGCACTCTCGGGGTGCTTCTTTGCTGGTGCAAGGCCCCGCTCAGGCGGGGCCTTTTTCATGCCGGCTCAAACGCCTCTGGTGACCCGCGCAATCTGCTCCCGCGCACGCTCGGCAAAATGCTCCAGCAACTCATCCAGTGTGTGCGGGTGGCTCTCGTTGGCGCGGGTCAGGGCGTAAAGGGTAATAGGCAGGGCAGGATTCAACGGCCGAACCAGCGTTCGCGCCGAATCCTGGGCGGTAAAAGGATCGATCAACGCCAACCCTGCACCGGACTCGACCATGGCCCGGGCCAGGGAATAGGTCTGCACGCGGATGCTGATCCGCGGCGCCGGCTCCAGGTTCTTCAGGTAGTGGCCGACCTGGGCGGCCAGCGGGTCACTGCTGCTCAGGCCGATCAACGGCGCATCGGCCAGGGACTCGACTGCCAGCGGCACGCCCTGGCGGTCTTCGCTCCAATAGCCTCTGGGCGCCAGTACCACCAGCATTCCATGGGCCAGAGGCTGCACATTCAGGCCGGGGTGTTCGGGATGGCGCAAGGTCAGGGCGACATCGATCTCGCGCATCAACAACTGCTGCACCAGCTCGCGGCTGTGCAAGCTCGACAGTTCGCACTCGGATTGTGGATGGCGCTCGGCCCACTGGCTGATCACCGGGGGGAACAGCGACAGCGCCAACGCCGGCGTTGCCCCCATGCGCAGGGTCATGCCCGGTTGCCGGCGCAGGCTGGCAGCCAGGCGCCGAACCCCCTCTACGCTGTCGCTGACCTTGTCGACTTCGCGCTCCAGCGCCAGGGCCTCGGGGGTGATCTGCAACTTGCCGCGCACCCGCAGGAACAGCGGGAAGCCCAGCTGTGCTTCGGCATGCTGGAGTATCTTCGACACCGCTGGCTGAGTCACGTGCAGCAGTTGCGCGGCGCCGCTGATGGAGCCGGTCTGGCGGATGGCCTGGAACACTTCGATATGACGCAAGCGCATGGGATCGCCCATAACCTTTGTTTATGCTTTACCCATTTTTATTCATTATCGCCAGGCTGTCACCGGGCCTAGTCTGAAGGCCTTCAGATTGGCGGATGAAAAGCACATGGCACAGCGGGTAACGGTCATCGGCGGCGGCGTTATTGGTCTGGCAACGGCGTATGCCCTGGTGCGCGAAGGCTTTGCCGTCGACCTGATCGAGGCGCGGGACAACCTTGCGGGCGGCACCAGCTTTGCCAATGGCGGGCAGCTGTCCTATCGCTATGTCGCGCCGCTGGCCGATGCCGGGGTGCCGCTGCAAGCGCTGGGCTGGCTGCTGCGCAGCGAATCGCCGCTGAAACTGCGCCCCCGCCTGGACCTGGCGCAGTGGCGCTGGATGGGCGCGTTCATGGCCGCCTGCCGCAGTTCGGTCAATCGCGCCAATGCCGCACACCTGCTGCGCCTGGCGCTGCACAGCCAGAGCACCTTGGCGCAATGGCGCGAGGAAGATGGCCTGGACGGCTTTGCCTGGCGGCGCAACGGCAAGCTGGTGACCTTTCGCAACCGCGCAAGCTTCGAGCATGCCCGCCTGCATCTGCTCGACCCGCATGGTCAGCAGGTATTGGATGCGCAGGAGATCAGCGCATTGGAGCCGGCATTGACCCATGCGCCGTTCATTGGCGGGGTGTTCACCGCCGACGAGGAGGTCGCTGATTGTCACCGCTTCTGCCTGGCCCTGGTCGAGCGCCTTCAGGCTTCGGGGCAATGCCGCTTGATGCTCGGCCAGGCGGTGACGCGCATCCACCACAGTGGCGGGGTGGTGCAGGCGCTGGAACTGGGTGAGCAGGTCTTGCCGGTGGAGCGTCTGGTGCTGTGTGCCGGGCACCGCAGTGCCAGCCTCGGCCTGCCCGGGCTGCACCTGCCAATCTATCCCCTCAAGGGCTACAGCCTGACTGCGTCGATCCAGGCCGGGCACCGGGCGCCTGAGGTGAGCATTACCGACTACGACCGCAAGATCGTCTATGCCCGCCTCGAAAACCAGCTACGCATTGCCGCCATGGTCGATATCGTCGGCTTTGATGAATCGCTGGATCCGCCGCGGCTGGCCAGCATGCGTCAGTTGGCTGAGGCGACCTTGCCCGGTGCCGCCGATTATCAGCATGCCCGCGAATGGGCCGGCATGCGCCCGGCAACCCCCAGGGGCGTGCCGTTGCTCGGTGCTACGGCGTATCGCAACCTCTGGCTCAACCTTGGCCACGGTGCTCTGGGCTTCACTCTGGCCTGCGCCAGTGGCCGACTGTTGGCCGAACTGATAGGCGGCCGCGCGCCGTCGGTCGACCTGCACGGCCTGACCCCACGGGCGGCCTGACCTGAACAAGAACAACAAACGCAAGGAGTGTCCCGATGTCGATTACCCGTTTGCACCGTCCTGCTCTACTTGCCCTGTCATTGTGTTTTGCACAGCCGATTCTGGCTGAAACGCCGCCGCTCACCGGCAGCCTGAAGAAGATCGCCGAGTCCGGCAGCATCACCCTCGGCTATCGCGACTCGTCCATTCCTTTTTCTTATGTGGGCGATCACAGCGGCAAGCCCATGGGCTACTCGGTCGACCTGGCGGCTGAAATCGTCAAGCACCTGCAGGCTAAGCTGGCAGTGCCACCGCTTAAGGTGCGCTACAACCTGGTGACCTCACAGACGCGTATCCCGCTGGTGCAGAACGGTACGGTCGATCTGGAGTGCGGTACCACCGGGGTTACTGCCGAGCGGCAGAAGCAGGTGGATTTCTCCTATGGCTTTATTTTCGTCAAAGGCCAGCTGCTGACCAAAAAGGACAGCGGCATCCAGGGCCTGGATGACCTCAAGGGCAAGAATGTGGTGAGCACGGCGGGCACCACCAATGAGAAGTACCTGAAGAACTACAACCTGGAGCACCAGTTGGGGGCTTCGGTGATCAGTGCCAAGGACCACGGCGAGGCGTTCATGATGCTGCAGTCCGGGCGCGCTGCGGCGTTCTACATGGACGATGCACTGCTGTACGGCGAGCGGGCCAAGGCGCGCAACCCGCACGACTGGGTCGTGGTGGGCAAGGCGCAATCGAAGGAGATCTACAGCTGCATGGTGCGCAAGGGTGATGACGGCTTGCTGGCGCTGGTCAACGAGGCGCTGGCGGATGTCTATCGCAGCGGGCGCATCGAGGCAATCTACAACCGCTGGTTCCAGCAGCCGATCCCGCCCAATGGCCTGAACCTGGAGTTTCCGATGACCAGTGAACTGAAGGGCCTGATTGCCAGGCCCTCGAGTGAGCCGGTGCAGTAACGCCGCAGCTCTTGCAGGGGACACACAGCGCCACTGTGGGAGCCGGCCTTGCCGGCGATGAGGCCAGTGCGGTCAGCACCCCATCTGCGGCCTGACTTGCGACCGCTGCGCGCTCGATCGCTGGCAAAGCCAGCTCCCACAGTGGCCGCGGATCGTTCAGGCCATCGGTGGCAAGCGCCGTTTCACCGGGGTTTTCTTGACGATTGCGGTGTTGGTCTCGGCATGGCTGTTGAGCTTGTCCAGCACGGTGTCGAGCTCTTCCATCGAGCGTACGTGCAAGCGTGCGATAAAGCAGTCATCGCCGGTGACCTTGTCGCACTCGGTGAACTCGGGGATGGCCATGATCTGCCGTTCAACCTCTTGCAACTGCCCCGGCAACGGCCGCACCCGCACAATGGCCTGCAGCTGGTAACCGAAGCAGCGCGGGTCGATCTCCACCGTGTAGCCCTTGAGCACGCCGCGCTCCTCCAGCCGGCGCAGGCGTTCACTGACGCTGGGCGAAGACAAACCGCTGAGCTGCGCCAGGGCCTTGAGCGAGCGCCGCGAGTCTTCCATCAGTGCCTTGATCAACAGCTGGTCAATGTCGTCGGTCATACGGGCCTCGTTAGGCAAAAATCGAAAACTGCCTTGATAGTAAAGGTAGAGAGTCAGTCTAGCCTGTTTTATCAACTGGAACGGGCCCCGGCACCCTTGCCATAATTTGCCCATCGTCAAGGAGGTGAGTGATGGACAGTTCAATACGCCGTGGGTCGTTCGAAATGGTCGCCGCGATGTTGATTTCCGGGACCATTGGCTGGTTTGTGCTGGTGTCCGGGCAACCGGTGCTGGATGTGGTGTTCTGGCGCTGCGTGTTCGGTGCCGGGACCTTGTTGCTGATCTGCCTGGCCATGGGCTTTCTCAAGCCCAGCCTCCTGACCCTGACCACCTTCGCCTTGGCGGTGCTCAGCGGCGTGGCCATCGTCGGCAATTGGGTGTTGCTGTTCGCGTCTTATTCCCGCGCCTCGATTGCCATCGGTACCGCGGTGTACAACGTCCAACCGTTCATGCTGGTCGGCCTGGCGGCGCTGTTTCTCGGTGAGAAGATCACCGTGCCCAAGCTGTTCTGGCTGGCGGTTTCCTTTGCCGGGATGCTGGCGATCGTCAGCGCCCATGGCAGCCAGGGCGGTAGTGGCAACGATTACCTGCTGGGCATCGCCCTGGCCTTGGGCGCGGCGCTTCTCTATGCAGTGGCGGCGTTGATCATCAAGCGCCTGAGCGGCACCCCGCCGCACCTGATCGCCCTGATCCAGGTGTGCACCGGCATTCTCCTGCTGGCGCCCTGGGCCAACACCAGCGGCCTGCCAGGCGATGTCGGCGCGCTCGCCAGCCTGGTGACCCTGGGCATCGTTCACACCGGGGTGATGTACGTGCTGCTGTATGGCGCGATCCAGAAACTGCCGACCGCCTTGACCGGGGCGCTGTCGTTCATCTACCCGATCGCGGCGATCTTCGTCGACTGGTTCGCCTTCGGCCATCGGCTTGAACCACTGCAATGGCTGGGCGTGGCCGCGATCCTGCTGGCCGCGGCCGGCATGCAGCAAGGCTGGTGGTTCAAACCCGCTCTGAAGGTCCCGGCGGTCAAGCCAGACTGACCGCCGCACGGTCGATCAGGGCCGCCACTTCGGCGGCCCTGGAGGCCAGTGAGGCGTGGCTGGCGTCCAGCTTGAGCAGCTCCTTGGGTTGCATGCGTTGAGCCATGAGTTGCTGGTTGTCCGGGTGGATCATCCGGTCGTGGGTCGAGAGCTGGTACCAGGTGGGTTTGTGTTTCCACGCAGGGTCGCCGATGGTGTCGCCGAAGGTGCTGGCCAGCGGCGCTTTCTGGGTCACGCTCATGACCAGCCCTTCATCCTTGCCCAGGTCCTGGCAAAAACTCTCATGCATCTTGTCGGGTTTGATCCACAGGTAGCCATCGCCGTCCGGTTGCAGGTTGGCGGCCGCTTCCGGCGGGTGCTGGGCGGTGATGCCGCCGGGGCTCTCGCCGTTATCAGGGGCAAAGGCGGCAATGTAGACCAGGCCCGCGACATTTTTCTGGTTGCCCATCTGGGTAATCACCGCGCCGCCATAGGAATGACCGACCAACAACACCTTGCCGGGTATTGAGGCGACCATCTTGCGCGTGCGTTCGGCGTCGTCGGCAAGCGAGGTCAGGGGCATTTCCACCGCATGCAGGTTGCGGTGGCCCAGGCGTGACAGCTCAAGGATGACCCGGCTCCAGTGGGCGGCGCCGCCCCAGAAACCATGAACCAGGACAATGGATGGGGTGTCGCTCATGGCCGTTCTCCAGCTAAGGGTGGGAAAGCCAGTGTAGACGCTCCTGCCTGATTGCGAGGAGTCCTGCCGCGGGCCACGGCGCCGCGACAGGCCCAGGTCAGTTCAGCCAGGGCAGGGCTGGGCCCTGGGGGACGATACGGGTCGGGTTGATGTGGTCGTGGGAGTAGTAGTAATGCAGCTTGATATGGGCCATGTCGATGGTGCGGTAGATCTCCGGAATCCGTACCAGGCGGCACAGGTACTCATACAGCGCCGGGTATTCGCTCAAGGTCTTGAAGTTGGCCTTGAAGTGCACGTAGTACACCGCTTCATAGCGGATCAGCGTCGGCAGCAGGAACAGGTCGCTCAGGCTCAGCGTGCCACCGACCAGGTAAGGCTGCTTGCGCAGCCGGTTTTCCAGGCTGTCCATGGCCGCGAAGAACTGCGCGTAGGCCTTGTCGTAGCTGTGCTGGTCGGGGGCAAAGCCCATGTGGTAGACCATGCGGTTGATGTTGGTGTGCAGCCAGCTGTTGAGCTCGACGATGTCGCAGCTGGAGCGCTCCGGCACCAGGTCCAGCGGGGTGCGCGCCAGGGGCAGCAGGCGGGTGGCCATCTGCAGGGCCAGCTCGGCCGAATCGTTGTGGGCGATGCAGTCCTTGCGTCGGTCCCAGAGCACCGGCACCGACTGGTTGCCGCTGAAGTCCGGGTGCGAGCGTTGGTACAGGGTCGACAGCAGCGTTACGTCCTTGTGCAGTGGATCCTGGTCGCGTTCATCGAACTCCCAGCCCTTGTCGTAGCGACGCGCCGCCACCGAGGTGACATCCAGCGCATCGCCCAGGCCCAGCAGGCTCTGCACCAGGTGCACGCGGTGCGAGAATGGGCAGGCGTGGGAGATGTACAGGTGATAGCGGTTGGGTTCGGCCACCAGTTCGCTGAGGATCAGCGCTTCACCCAGGGTGTTGTCGTTCGCTTTGGACATGTTACCTCCCTTGCGCGGCAGCCAGGCTCAGGCGCGGGCGTGCGCCCATGGATTCAATGCTGTGCTGGATCTGCCGACGGGCAGCGGCCAGGCCGTTGGCCAGGCTTTCCTCGCCCATGCCCAGGCCTTCGGCGTAGATGAATTCGACGTGCTGCAGGCCGATGAAGCCCAGGGTCTGCGAGAGCCAGCCGGCCAGGCTGTCGCTGCCCTGGCTGTAGACGCCACCGCTGGTGTTGAGCACATGCACCGGTTTGTCGTTGATCAACCCGACCGGGGCGCCATCGACGTAGTTGAAGGTGACGCCGGCGCGTACCAGATAGTCGACCCAGGCATGCAGGATCGACGGTGCGCCGAAGTTGTAGCGGGGCAGGCCGATGACCACGCGGTCGGCTTCCTGCAGTTCTTCGATCAGTTCGTTGGACAGTTTCAGCGCGGCGCTGGCTTCGGCGCTGCTGGCATCGCCACCGTACAGGGCATCCATGGTCACCGCGTTGAGGTGCGGGATCGGCTGGGCGTGCAGGTCGCGCACGACAATCGAGGCTTCTGGAATCACCTCCTTGAGTTCTGCAAGGAAGTTGTCGACCAGTTGCCCGGAAAAACCGCCGTCGGTTTTGATCGAAGAACGAATGACCAATACTTTGTGATTCATGGCTTGAACTCTTGTGATGAGGGAGTCACTAGAGTTTTTAACAATTGGCCGGACAAAAATAGCGCATATATTCAGGTTCAAACTTCAAGGGTCTTCATGTATTTCCCGGCCCCCAACGCAAACAGCCCGGTGGCGCAGGCGAGTGCGCTACCGGGCTGTTTGCCGGGGCTGCGGGAGCAGCCCTTACCACTGGTGTTTGAGGCGAAACTTGGTCAGTTGCGCGCTGGCCACCTGGGTGCGGCTGCCATCGGCATTGAGCCGCCAGGCGTCGGCCTGGGTGAAGATCAGATTGCGCCCGTCACGGATCACCCGGGCCTTGAACTCCAGCTCGCTGTGCAAGGGGCTGGCCGACATCAGCATGGTATTGAAACTGCTGGTCAGGGCATATTCCTCGGGGCCGAGAATCGGCAGCGTGGCAAGCATGCTGACCACATCGAGCATCGAATAGATCACCCCGCCGTGCAGGGTGTGGCTGAGGTTGTCGATGGCTTCGGTGACCCGCAGGCGGCAGGTGCAGGCGCCAGGCGATTGCTCCAGCAGTTCGAGCCCGCAGTAGCGCTGGTAGGCGTGTTCGAGCAGCGCACTGGAGTGGGCGGCGGCGTGTTCACTGATCTGACTCATGGCTGTGTTCCTTCACAGTTGCCGGGCAATGATTTCCAGCATGATTTCGTGGGTACCGCCGCCGATCGCCAGCAGGCGGGCATCGCGGTGAATGCGTTCGACGCCGTTGGGCGCCATGCAACCGTGGGCGCCCTGCAATTGCACGGCATCGCGGGCGATGGTTTCCAGGGTCTGTACCGCGCTGTTCTTGGCGATTGCCACCTGGTGCGGGCTCAACTGGCCGGCGGCCTGCAAGGTCACGCAGGCCTGCACGTAATGACGGCTGACGCTCAGTTGCGCGTAGTGCTCGCTCAGGCGATGGCGAATCACCGATTTGTCGATCAGGGCCTTGCCGCCGACCTTGCGCTGCCTGCACCAGGCAATGGCTTGCTGCAGGGCGATATCGGCAGAGGTGCTGGCCATTACCGCCAGGTTCAGACGCTCCTGCTGCAGGCTACCTTGCAGCAGACGGCCGACACCGCCGCCCTGGGTCAGGCGTACCACGGGGGTGTTGTCGAAGCTCAGGTCGGCCAGCGGCAGGCAGCGCCAGCCCAGGCATTGGCGCGGCGTATGGCTGATACCGGCGGCCTTGCCGTCGACCAGGAACAAGGCCAGGCCGTCTTCACAGTGGCCGACCAGCAACAGCCAGTCGGCCCGCGCGCCGTTGCAGATGAACGCCTTGTGGCCGCTTAACCGGTAGCCGTCGGCGTGGCGTTCGGCGCGGCAGGTGAGGGCGCGCAGGTCGGAGCCGGCCTGGCTTTCGGTGATCGCCAGGGCGATGCTCTGGCGGCCATCGAGCACCGCCGGGATCAGGTCGGCGGCCAGTTCCGGGGCGCTGGCCTGCAGGGCCTTGAGGCTCACAAGGTGCGAACCCAGGCCCATGGTGATGCCTTGGGCACCGCTGCGGGTCAGTTCCTCGACCAGGATCGCCAGGCGCTGTGGATCGTCCGGTAACACTGCGCTGGTATGGCCCAGGTTGAGCAACCCGGCTTCGCCGGCCAGCTGATTGAGTTGTGGCGGGTAGGCCCCGGACTCTTCCCACTGCGCCACATTGGGGCTGATGTGCTGGCTGACAAAGGCGCGCACGTCGTTGCGATAGGCTTCGCTCATGCTCGTTCCCTCAGAATACGGTGGTATGGGCCAGGTCGTGGAAGCGGTTGACGATCGGCAGGATGCGCGCCGGGGTGACCGCGCTGTCTTCTTCGAAGTAGTACAGGTCGGTCATGTCGCGCATCACTTCCAGCATCACCCGCGAGCGCTCGGCAGCGCGCACTTCGTAGCGCTGCAGGGCGGCATCGAGGCTGTCGTCGCACAGGCCGACCAGGGCCTGGGCGAGCATGAAGCCGTTCTCCAGGCCCAGGGTCAGGCCATAGCCAAGGGTCGGCAGCATGGCGTGGATGCTGTCGCCGAGCATCGCCACCCGGCCGTTGTGCCAGCGCCCGGCGCCGGTCAGGGCCATCATCTTGTGGGTGAGGATCTGCTCGTGCGGGGTCCGCTCGATCATCCGCAGGATGTCCGCGGGCAGGTCGGCGAACAGCTCCAGCAGCCCGTCACGGTCGTGCAACGGCTGGTTGTGGTGCTGGTAAGCGGCGAACCAGTACCGGTACGGCCGGTCGGCGGCCAGCGGGTAGGTGACCACCCGCGAGAAGGCCGAGGTGAAGATCTGGCAGCGGTCGCTGTGCAGCAGCGGCGAGTCGAACTCGACCATGCCGCGGCTGGCCACCAGGCCGGTGTCGTAGGGCTCGAGCCCCGGCTCCAGGCATTGGCGTACGGTCGAGCCGACGCCATCGCTGCCGATCACCAAGTCAAAGTCCTGTTGATGACCATTGCTGAAGTGCACCCGGGCCCGATCGCCGAGGTTCTCGATCCGCTCGCAGCCCATTTCGTAGCGTACCTGCTCGCCACCGAGCTTCTCGCGCAGCAGGCCGAACAGCTCGCTGCGCGGGAACATCACCGCCGGTGCCGGGATCCCCAGCCCGGCCGGACGCACCGGCTGGCTGTGGATCAACTGGCCATCGCGACCATGGGTGTCGAGGTACTCGATGGCTTTGCCGTGCTGCATGAACTCACGATCGTTGAACAGAAAGCGCAACACCTGCACGCCCTGGGGCCAGACGTAGATCCCGGTCCCGGAATCCCGTGGCCCGTGGCTGCGTTCGTAGACCGTGCAGTCCAGGCCGAAGCGCTTGAGCATGAGGGCACAGGCCAGGCCATTGAGGCCCGCGCCAATGATCGCGATTTTCATGCCGCCACCCCTGCATCCAGGGGGTTCCATTGCTGGCTGGTCATGCGGTAGCGACGTTGCAGCAGGCACAGGCTGGTCAGCTCCATCAGCATCGGGTCAAGCAGGCCCTGTTCCTGGGCCGACAGGCTCGGCAGTTGGTTGAGCAGGGCACGCACCTTGGCCGCATCGAAGAACGGCAGGGCGTCCAGGTCGCTGCTGTTGAGGGTGTCCTGGACCAGTTGATACAGGCGTCCTTGCTGCTGCAGGGTGGCCGGCGGCGCGCGGAAGTAGTGCTTCTTGCGCTCGTACAGTGCAGTCGGCAGGTAGGGGCGCATGGCTTCGCGGAAGACGAACTTCTCGGTGGCGCCACGCACCTTCATCCACACTGGCATCTGGCAGGCCAGCTCGACCACGTGGTGGTCCAGCAGCGGTACCCGGCCTTCGATGCTGTTGGCCATCTCCATGCGGTCACCTAGGGTGGTGAGGACGAAGTTGGGCAGGTACGACTTGGCCCACAGGTACATCGAGTTGTGCACCGGATCGCGGCCTTGCAGCTTGCTGTGGTCGAGACGGTCGAAGAACTGGCGGTACGGGTCGATACCGGCGAAGTGATCGCGGAAATCGGCGCGGTACAGGCCTTCCAGGGCTTTGAACCAGCCGGCCTGGTTGTCCAGCCAGGACACGCCGTGCTTGAGCTGATTGACCATCCAGTGGATGTCATGGGGCATGTTGGCGCCGGTGTAGCCCTGTTCGTTGTCCTTGATCCGCTGGCGCAGCAGGCTGATGACTTTCGGGTCCTGCTGCTCGTTGTTGTACAGCAGCATGTCGCGACGAAAATGCGGGTAGCCGGCGAACACTTCATCGGCGCCTTCACCGGTCAGCACGACCTTCATGCCGGCCTTGCGCACTTCGCGGCTGAGGATGTACTTGGCCACGCCGTGGGCGTTGAAGAATGGCGTTTCGTTGTGCCACAGGGCCTGCTCGAAATTGTCCGCCAGGTGGTCCTGGGTGATTTCGATGGTGTGGAAGCGTGCATTGTTGTGCTCGGCAGCCAGGCGCGCGAAGCGGTTCTCGTCGTAGTCGTCCATGTCGGTGAACGACAGGTTGAAGGCATCCAGCGGCTCGCCATGCAGCTTGGTGGCGATCCCGAGCATGGCCGAGGAGTCGATGCCGCCGCTCAGGTAAACGCCCATGGGCACATCGGCACGCAGGCGCAGGCGCACCGATTCCTCGATGGCTTCGCGCACTGCCTGGATCATCCCGGCTTCGTCGGACGGTGCCACTGCGTCGCGGCGGGCAAACTCCATGTCCCAGTAGCGGCCGCTGTGCAAGCCGCCGTGGTCGACCATGATCCAGCAGCCCGGCTGCACACTGCGTACACCCTTGAACAGGGTGTGATCGCGCAGGTAGAAGGCGCGGCTGGCGTAGGCGTTTTCATCCCACTCGGCGCTGACACCGGCCGCCACCAGGGCCTTGATCTCCGAAGCGAAGTACCAGTTGCCCTCATGCTGGGCGTAGAACAGCGGCTTGATCCCCAGGCGGTCACGCACTGCCAGCATCAGGCGGCGCTGACGGTCGAACAGCACCATCGAGAACTCGCCGCGCAGGCGGTTGAGCCCGGCCAGGCCCGAGCGGCGGTACAGGTGCAGGGCGATCTCGCTGTCCGAGGCGGTCTTGAAGGTGGCACCGTCAGCTTCGAGCTCGGCGCGGATGCGTTCGTGGTCGTAGAACTCACCATTGACCACGATCACCAAGTCACCTTCGTCGGCAACGATCGGCTGCATGCCGTTGTCCAGGCCGATGATGCTCAGACGGGTATGGCCGAGCACGGCGTGCTCGCCGGGGTCACGCCAGAGGCTGTGTTCGTCCGGACCGCGGTGATTGATGGCGACCAGGGCATCAAGCACTGCCTGGTCGGGAACATTGTGGCGATTGGACTGATACACACCGATAAAACCACACATGGCAAATTCCTTTTTGAATGAGGTCGGGCGTCGTCATCGGGCGGCGCCGGGTAGCGGGGGCAAACTCACCCGCAACACATCAGGGTTCACTCCACCCAGTCAGGCCGGGTGCGATTGAAAAAAGCGTTGAGTCCGTGCTGGCCTTCTGGCGAAGTGCGCAGGCGGGCGATCAGCCGCAGGTTTTCCGGTTGCTCTTCGAGCAGGCCGTCCTGGCGGCCCAGGCGCAGGAGCATGTGCTTGACCGCGCGGCTGGCCTGGGGGCCGGTCTGCAGCAGCAGTCCCAGCCAACGGTCGCGGCAACTCTCAAGCACCTGCAGCGGCACCTGCTTGTGCACCAGTTGCAGCTGCACCGCGCTGTCGCCGTCGAAAATCTCTGCCGACAGCATGTAGCGCCGCGCCTGGCGCAGGCCCATGGCGCGCACTACGTAGGGGCTGATCATCGCCGGCGCCAGGCCCAGGCGCGCTTCGCTGAAGGAGAATCGCGTCTGTTCGGCTGCCAGCACATAGTCGGCGCAGCACAGCAGGCCCAGGGCACCGCCGAACACCGAACCCTTGGCGACGACGATGACCGGCACCGGGAAGTTGTCCAGTTGCTGCAGGACAGCGGCCAGAAGGCCGGCGTCCTGCAGGTTCTGGGCTTCGCTGAAAGCCAGGCTGCGACGCATCCACTCAAGGTCGGCACCGGTGCAGAAATGCTCGCCGGCGCCGTCCAGCACCAGGGCCCGCAGCCCGGGGCGGCTGGCCAGTTCATCCAGATGCCCGGTCAAGGCCCGCAACAGGCTTTCATTGAGGGCGTTGCCGGCATGGGGACGGTTCAGGGTCAGGCAGGCAACCGTCGGCTGCAGCCAGCTCAGAAGCACTTCGCTCATGGCCTAGCTCGCCATCTGCAGCTGCTGGGCGGTGCTTTCGTACAGACGGCGGTAACCTTCGGCGCCGCAGTAGCGGAAGGCGCCAGTGGTCACGCGCGGGGTGCTGTAGTCGGCGCTGGCCGGCTGGTTGTTGCCGTAGAACCAGTCGCTGTACTGGGCGTGGCTCAGGCGCGTGCGCTGGGCGAGCATGCGCGCATGTTGCTGGCGTCGCGAATGGGCCTGGTAACCCTTGACCACGGTGGCGCTGAAGAACTCGCCGACGCTGCCCGAACCGTAGCTGAACAGGCCGATGTGCTGGCCGCTGAGGTCTTCCTCGGTCTTGTCCAGCAGCGACAGCAGGGCGATGTACAGCGAGGCGGTGTAGCAGTTGCCGATGGCTTTGCCGTATAGCTGGCTGGTGTTGTAGGCCTTGTCGCCGAGGGCCTTGGCGGCTTCCGGCTCGATATTCTCGAACACCGAGAAGGCTTTTTTCGCCATCTTGGTGAACGGCTGGTGGAAGCACAGGTAGCTGATGTCAGTGAGGGCCAGGCCGCCATCGGCACGGTAGTTCTGCCAGGCGTGTTGCAGCGACTCGAGGTAGACATCGATCGACAGTTTGCCGTCCACCAGCGCGGTGCTGCGGTAGTTCGGCCGCCAGAAGTCCATGACGTCCAGGCTGTAGCGGCCCTGGTGCGGATGGATCTCCAGCAGGCGCGGGTTTTCGCTGACGATCATCGCCACGGCGCCGGCGCCCTGGGTGCATTCACCCTCGGAGTTCTGCTCGTAGCGGGCGATGTCGGTGGCGATCACCAGGACTTTTTCCTGTGGGCGCTGGCGGACCAGGGCACAGGCCATCTGCAAGCCGGCAGTGGCGCCGTAGCAGGCCTGCTTGAACTCCACCACCCGGCAGTCGGCACGCAGGCCGAGCAGGCTATGGACGAACAGACCGGCCGATTTCGACTGGTCGATGCCGCTTTCAGTGGCCAGGATCACCGTGGCAATGCTGGCCCGGGTTGCGCTGTCGATCAACGGCAGTGCAGCGTTGGCCGCCAGGGTGACGATGTCTTCGTCAGGGGCGGGGACGGCCATGAATTCCTGGCCAATACCCACCAGGTATTTATTAGGGTCGATATTATGCCGTGCGGCAAGTTCATCGAGTGGAAAGAAGTGCTCCGGTACAAACAGCCCAATATCGTCAATGCCGATTTTCATGTGTATGCCCATTTATTATTCGTTCGAGAAGTTCCAGATACACGCCCGGGTTGTAGTTTTCCGGTGCCGACTTATCCAGTTGCAAGTGGCGGTAGAATTATTGCGGCTGAAGGTTCAATCAGGAAAAGCGAAATATTCAGATAGGATTCATGAGGGGGGTTCATGGGTTGTTGACTGTTGTTTTTTTATGACAGGCAGCCGTTGTTTTACGGCGCTGGTGTCGTATTCATTCAGCTATGCAGGGCTTTGTAACAGGCAGGCTAAAGCCTCGCGCAAGCACGAAGCGAAAAGAACAGGTGAAAGACAAGTATTATTTTATTTTGCCGGTTTGTTCGACAATAACTGTTTATTTAAATAATCAGGCGGCGCCGGGTGGAGGTCGCTTTATTGAATGTTTATGCCGGTAGGGGCGGGCGCTGTACACCCGTTTCGCTGTTGCTTTAGTTGTTCGTGCCTGAGTCGCTGAATCCATAGCGTTCTCCCTGAAGGTCGGCGTTTCATCCCTGATTGAACAATCGCTTTGCTATTCAGTTGTCGCATGAAGGCGAAGGCCGGGAAAAGTGAATTAAGTAGCGCTGAACCGGTCACCCGCTTCATGTATCCGCTGCGCCTGTGGTACAAACGCCGGGGTGACGTAGTTGACGTCCCGATGCCGGTCATACAAGGAGGTAGGCATGTTTTCCAAGATCAGTCTCGATCAGTGGCGCGCGTTCGTCTCCACCGTGGAGTGCGGCGGCTTTCAGCAGGCTGGCGAGCACATGTACAAATCCCAGTCGGCGATCAGCCATTCGGTCAATCGCATGGAAATGCTGCTGGGCCAGGAGCTGTTCATCATCGAGGGGCGCAAGGCGGTGCTGACGCCGCTGGGCAAGGCCCTGTTGCCCCAGGCCAAGCACCTGCTGGGGGCGGCGCAGAAGCTCGAACACCTGGCCAACCAGTATCAGCCGGGACTGTTTACCGAGCATGCGATGGCGGTTGACGTGTTGTTTCCCATCGAATTGCTCCAGCAGGGCTTGCATGAGTTCTCCTCGACCTTCAAGGACCACCGCATCCGTTTGTACGAAACCGCCCTGTCCGGAGCCCGCGAGCTGCTGGAAGACGGCAAGGTCGAATTGGGTATCGCCAGCAGCCTGCCGTCCGGTTACCTGCAGGAGTTCCTGCTCAATGTCTCGCTGATCTGCGTGGTGGCCGCCGACCATCCGCTGGCGGCGGTCGAGGGCGAGCTGAGCCTGGATGACATGAAGACTCACCGCCAGGTGGTGATCCGCGATTCGGGTACGCGCAGTTCGCAGAACAGCGGTTGGCTCGGTACCTCGCAGCGCTGGACGGTCAGCAGCCTGGCGGCGGCCAAGACCTTCGTCGAGCGCGGCCTGGGCTTTGCCTGGCTGCCAGAGCACGTGATCGCCGACGAGCTGGCCGATGGCAGCCTGCGCCGAGTGCCGCTGCAGCACCAGCGCGAGCGCGAGGTGCCGATGTACATGGGCTATGCCGAAGAGTTCAAGCACAGCCCGGAGGTGCGGCTGATGGCGCAGATCATTCGTGAGCTGTGCCAGCAGCACAAGGACAGCGCGCAGCGCCTGGTCAGCTGAACCGGCGCCGGCCTGGTTCAGCCCTGGCGGGCCAGGTCGGCGGGCAGGAAATCCTTGTCCGGATCGTAGTCGGGCTTGAGGAACTGGGCCAGGCTCTGCAGGTCGCCGGGGTTGAGGCTGCCGGCCTCAAGCTTGAGGCGCAGGCCATTGAGGATGTAGCCGTAGCGGGCGATGTTGTAGTCGCGCACGGCGTTGTACAGATCCCGCTGGGCATCGAGGATATCGACGATGTTGCGGTTGCCCACCTCGTAACCGGCTTCGGTGGCCTTGAGCGAACCCTGGCTGGAGATGATGGTCTGGCGCCGCGCCCGTACCTGCTCGACATCACTGTTGACCGCACGAAAGGCGTTGCGCGAACGCTCCACCACTTCCCGCTGCAGGCTGGTCTGGTCGTATTCGCTCTGGTCCAGGCGATGGCTGGCCTGGCGCACTCGCGAGCTGGTGCCGCCACCGCTGAAAATCGGCAGCTTGAACTGCACCATCACCGAACTGTCGCGCTGGTTGCCCGCACGCTGGCCAAAGTGGCTGGGGTTGTCCATCAGGTCGCTGTCGCCTTCGGCATAGCCCAGCGCCAGGTTTAGGGTCGGCAGGTGTTCGGCCTTGCTGCTGCGCAGGGTCTGTTCGGCAACCTTCAATTGCGACTGGCTGGCGCGCAGGCGCAGGTTTTGGCTCAGCGCCTGGTCAACCCAGGGCTCGACCTGGTTCGGCACCGGCGCCACCACCGGCAGGCTGTGGCGGATGCCGATCAGCGGCGGCTGCGCTTGCCCGGTCAGGCGCATCAGGGCCTGGTAGGCATCATCGCTGCGGCGCTGGCTGTCGATCAGGTTGGCGTTGGCGCGGTCGAAACTGGCCTGGGCCGAGAGCACGTCGTTCTGGTCGGAGAGGCCGGCATCGAAACTCTGGCGGGTCTGGCGCAACTGGCGCTCGAAGGCGCGCAGTTCGGCCTTGGTCGCGGCCAGGTTGTCCTCGGTCAGCAGGGTGTTGAAGTAGGCCTCGGCGGTGCGCAGGATCAACTGCTGCTGGAATGCCGAGAAATCCAGCTCGGCCTGCTCGCTCTCGGCTTGCGCAGCCTTGAAGGTGAACCAGCGCGAGGCATCGAACAGCGGCTGGTTGAGGGTCAGGCGATAGAGGCTGCCGCTGCGTTCCTCGACATTATGGCGGTCGCTGCGGCGATTGCCGGCATCAGCTTCCAGGGCCACCTGTGGCAGCAACTCGGCGCGGGCTTGGGGCACGCCCTCCTGGCGCGCCAGGTAGTTCTCCCGGGCGGCGGCCATTTCACTATTGTGTGCCACCACCTGGGTGTACACCGACATCAGGCTGCTGCGGTTAGCCTCTTCGGCCTGGGCCAGCGGCGCCAGGATCAGCAGGGTCAGGATCGACTTTCGAAACATGTGCGGTTCTCTTTTTTTACCAAGCCGGTCCCGCAGCAGCCCTTGGGGGCCACCGGGGATGGCGGAGGGAAACAGGCGGGCAGGGCGCAGGCCGTGCCCGGTTGAAGTCAGGCCAGGGCGCTCACGTCGGCCAGTTCCTGGTGGCGTGGCGACTGGTTGGCGGCGCGGTGGTCCTTGGCCAGCAAGGAGTACACGGTCGGCAGGATGAACAGGGTGAACAGGGTGCCGATGAGCATCCCGACCACGATCACCAGGCCCAGGCTGAAGCGGCTGTGGGCGCCGGCGCCACTGGCCAGCAGCAGCGGTACCAGGCCGACGACCATGGCCGCGGTGGTCATCAGGATCGGCCGCAGGCGGATCTCTGCGGCGCGTTCGATGGCGCTGCGGCGGTCGAGCTGTTCGGCCTGTTGCAGTTCGTTGGCGAACTCGACCATGAGGATGCCGTGCTTGCTGATCAGGCCGATCAGGGTCACCAGGCCGATCTGCGTGTAGATGTTCACCGTGGCATAGCCCAGGTACAGCGGGATCAGCGCACCGCAGATCGACATCGGCACGCTGATGAGGATCACCAGCGGATCGCGCAGGCTTTCGAACTGCGCGGCCAGCACCAGGTAAATCACCAGGATGGCGAAGATGAAGGTGATCACCAGGGCGCTGCCTTCCTGCACGAACTGGCGGGCGTCGGACAGCCAGTCATGGCTGAAGCCCACCGGCAGGTTGTCGGCCTGGGCGCTGAGGAACTGCACCGCAGCGCCGATGCTCACCCCCGGCGCCGGCACGGCCTGCAAGGTGGCCGAGTTGAGCTGGTTGAACTGGGTCAGCTTGTTGGCCTCGATCGACATGTCGAAACTGACCAGGGTCGACAGCGGGATCTGTGCGCCGTTGGCTGCCTTGACGTATTGCCCGACCAGCATCTCGGCGGACATGCGCTGGTTGCGCAGCACCTGCGGAATCACATCGTAGGAGCGGCCGTTGAGGGCGAAGCGGTTGATGTAGTTCTCGCCCACCAGCACCGCCAGGGCATCGCCGATGGCCTGCATGCTGATGCCCAGGTCGTTGGCCTTGTTGCGGTCGATGGTGATATTGACCAAGGGGCTGTTGAAGTCCAGGTCGCTGTCGACCACGGCAAACAGGCCGCTGGCCATGGCGGCCTGCTTGATCTTCTCCATCGCCTCGAATACCACCCGGTGTTCCTGGGAGCTCTGGATCACCATCTGCACCGGCAGGCCACCGGTGGAGCCTGGCAGCGACGGCAGCTGGAAGGCGAAGATGCTGACACCCTCGATTTCACCGACCGCCTTCTGGATCTCGCCTTGAAGTTCGTCGGCGCTGCGTTCACGCTCTTCCCAGACGCTGAGGTTGGCGCCGCCGAAAGCGGTGCGCGGGCCATCGTTGCCATTGACCACCCAGGTGATGTCGGTTTCCGGAAAGCTGGCGAACAGGCGGTCCATCTTCATGGCATAGACTTCGGTGTAATCGATGTTGGCGTATTGCGGCGCCTTGGCCACGGCCAGCACCTGGGCCTGGTCTTCGACCGGCGCCAGTTCGCGCTGGGCGCCGAGGTACAGGACCGGCAGGCTGATGAACACCGCCGCCGCCACCACCAGGGTCACGCTGCGATGGTGCAGGGAGATGTCCAGCAGGCGCCGGTAGCTATTGCCCAGGCTGTGGAAGAACCGTTCGGCGGCGCGGGCCATCGGCCCTTCGTTGACCTGGCGGCTGAGCAGGAACGAGCTCATCACCGGCGACAGGGTCAGGGCCACCACCCCGGACACCACCACCGCCCCGGCCAGGGTAAAGGCGAACTCCTTGAACAGCGCCCCGGTCAGCCCGCCCATCAGGCCGATCGGTGCATACACCGCCGCCAGGGTCAGGGTCATGGCAATCACCGGCCCGGCGATTTCCCGGGCGCCGACCAGCGCCGCATGCAGCGGCGACTTGCCCGACTCGATATGGCGGTGGACGTTCTCCACCACCACGATCGCATCGTCGACCACCAGGCCGATGGCCAGGACCATGGCCAGCAGGGTCAGCAGGTTGATGCTGAAACCGAACAGGCTCATGATCGCCGCCGCACCGATCAGCGACAGCGGAATGGTCACCAGCGGGATCAGCACGGTGCGCAGCGAACCGAGGAACAGGAAGATCACCACGGCGACGATGATCACCGCTTCGACCAGGGTCTTGAGCACTTCGTCGATCGACGCCTGGATGAAGCGCGCCACCTCGAAGACGATGTTCGCGGTCATGCCCGGCGGCATGTTTTCGCGAACTTGCGGCATCAGGTCCTTGACCCCCTGGACGATGGTCAGCGGGTTGCCGGTAGGGGTCGGGTGCAGGCCGATGAACACGCTCGGTTCACCGTCCATGATGCCGCTGGTGTCAAAGGACGTGGCGCCCAGCTCGGCGGTGCCGATATCGCTGAGGCGGATCAGGGTGTCGCCCTGGGTCTTGACCACCATCTGGCGGAACTGCTCGACGCTGGTCAGGTCGGTGTTGACGTTGATGTTGGCCGAGACGTACTGGCCCTTGGTCTGGCCCGGGGCGGCCTGGAAGTTATTGTTGCGGATCGCTTCGGCGACATCGCTGGCAGAGATGTTGCGCGCCGCCATGCGCGCCGGGTCCAGCCACAGGCGCATGGCCAGTTTCTGCCCGCCGAGGATCTGCGCTTCGGCGACGCCGTCCACCGAGGCGAACAGCGGTTGCACCACCCGCGAGATATAGTCGGTGATGGCCGGCAGGCCGATCTCCTTGCTCGAGAAGCCGACATAGATCACCGCCGTGCCTTCCCCCGAGGACTTGGCAATCACCGAGTCATAGGCGCCTTCGGGCAGGCGGTACTTCACCTGGTTGACCGCGGCCATGATCTCGGTGAGCGCCTTGTTCGAATCGGCGTTGAGCTTGAGGCGGATGCTGATCACGCTCTTGCCCTGGGTCGAGGTCGAACTCAGGTAGTCGACGCCGTCCACCGAGGCGACCGCCTGGGCGATGGGCTGGGTGACGAAGCCCTGCATCAAGGAGGAGCGGGCCCCCGGGTATTCGGTGGTGACGGTGATGGTCGCGCTTTCCAGCTGCGGGTACTGGCGGATCGGCAGGTTCAGCAAGGCCAGCAGGCCGAGCATGACGATCATCGAACAGACGACCAGCGTCAGCACTGGCCGACGGATGAACAGGTCAGTGAATTTCATAGCGGAACAAGTCCCTTTCAAAGGCACGCAAGGCGCAGGTCGGCGTTACAGTTGCTGGGCCACGTCGGGTTTCTTCAGGTCGCTGGCGGCCATGGCATCCTGGGTCAGGCGCACTGGCATGCCGTTGCTCAGGCGGATCTGCCCGGAGACCACCACCCGGTCGTTGGCATTGATCGCATCGAGTACCACCACCCGGTCATTGCGCCGCGCGCCGAGCTTGACGAAGACCTGCTCGACATTCAGCTGGCCGTTGTTCTCGCGCAGGACGAACAGCGAGTTGCCGTAGGCGTTGTAGCTGATCGCGGTTTCCGGAACGCTGAGCACATCGGCCAGGCTCGGCAGCTCGACGCTGACGTTGGCGAACATGCCCGGCTTGAGCAGCAGTTCGGGGTTGTCCAGGGTCGCCTGGACCTGCATCGAACGGGCGCCGGGGTCGATCTGCGGCTCCAGGGTGGTGACCGTGGCCTGGAACGGGCGCTGCGGCCAGGCGTCGACCTTGAGGTTGATCAGCTGCCCGGGTTGCAACTGGGCGGCGGCCTGTTCCGGCAGCGAGAAGTTCACGTACAGGCGCGACAGCTGGGTCAGGGTCACCACGCTGTCGCCGGGGCTGATGTACTGGCCCAGGTCGACCTTGCGGATCCCCAGCACGCCGGCGAACGGCGCGCGGATGGTCTTCTGGTTGATCACCGCCTGGACCCGGGCGATCTCGCCACGGACTTGATCGTAGTTGGCCTGGGCCTGGTCCAGTTGCGACTGGGTCGAGGCCAGCAGCAACACCTTGCGCGTGCGCTCCAGGGCCAGCTTGGCGTTCTTGGCCTGGGCCTGGAGCTTGGCCAGGTCGCCTTGCTCCGGGCCGTCGTTGAGCTTGAGCAGCACCTGGTTGGCGCTGACGGCCTTGCCGGCGGTGAAATTGAGTTCGACGATGCGTCCGCCGACTTCCGGCGATACCTGCACCTGTTGCACCGCGGCCAGGGTGCCGACGCTGGACAGCACCACCGGCATCGGCCCCGACTGCACATTGGCCACGGCCACCGGGGTAGCTGGCGCCGCGGTCGGTGCCGGTGCGCTGGTGTCGCTGACGCCGTTTGGCGACCAGACCATGAAGGCTGCCGCCAATGCCGCGACGGCGCTGCCTGAACCTACCCAGTAGCGCGCTTTCATTGCACCGCTCCTTCTGGCTTGGCCGCCAGTTCCTGACGAATGTTGTTCAGTGACTGGCGCAGTTGCTCAAGCCCCAGGGCGCCTGGGATCAGGTACCGATCGGCAATCACCAGCGACGGCACCGAGCTGATGCCCAGGTGGCGGCCCAGGCGCAGGTCCTGTTCGAGCAGGGCCGGAGCGTCATGCTCGAAGGCGTGCTCGAAGGCCTGCGGGTCAAAGCCGGCTTCGGCGGCAATCGCCAGTACCGTGGCCTTGTCGCCGATGTTGCGGCTTTGCACCAGGTGCGCCAGTTGCAGGCGATCGAACATCTGCTCGTGAGCGGCATTGCCCCCCAGCGCATTGGCGGTCTGGCAGGCGCGGGCGGCGAGCAGGCCGTTGGGGTATTCGAACGGTTGCTGGCGCATGCCTTCGATGTTGATGCGTTTTTCATCCTCGGCGCGGGCGCAGGCTTGCCAGTGGCCGAGGATGGTGTCCTTGGCCTGGGGCATCGAGCCGAAGCGCTCGATCATCGCCTCACGGCTGGTTTGCAGAATGAAACTGCGGTGCTGGATATCCAGGTCGAGTTCGGCTTGCAGCTGCTTGAGCCGCGGGGCGAGGACGAAGCACCAGCCGCAGACGACATCGTGGAAAAATTCGACTTTCAAGGAGGACATGGTAGTGACCCGATAGCAGAGGGGATGGAGGCACTATCCACAGCGGCTGGGGGAGAAAAAAGCGACAAAAGTGCAGCTAATCCTCCCATCCCCTTCATCGATGGCCGAACGGCCTGCCAGCACGGGCCGGGCAAGGTAGAATGGGCGCCTTTAGCCAACTGATTGTGCCCATGACTTCCGTGATCGATACCCTCCAGCAGCACCTGCTCGCCGCCCTTGACCCGGCGCCGGGCGAAACCCGCCGCGTGTTCCATGGCCGCGGGCGCTGCTGGCCGGGGTTGGAGCAGATCACCGTGGACTGGCTGCAGGGTGTGCTGCTGGTGTCGCTGTTTCGCGAGCCGCCCGAAGGCCAGTTGCCGGCGCTGGAGCAGATGCTCCTGGCCCTGGCCGAAGCGCCGTGCTGGAGCGGCCAGGCGATCCTGATCCAGCACCGCTACCTGCCGGACAGCCCCGGCCAATGGTTGCTGGGTACGCCCAGCGAGCACTGGCTGATCGATGAGGACGGCCTGCGTTATCAGCTGGACCTGGGCCTGAAGCAGAACACCGGTTTGTTCCTCGACATGCGCTATGGCCGGCGCTGGGTACGCGAGCAGGCGGCGGGCAAGCGCGTGCTCAACCTGTTCGCCTATACCTGCGGGTTTTCGCTGGCGGCGATTGCCGGTGGCGCCGAGCAGGTGGTGAATCTGGACATGGCGCGTTCAGCGCTGAGCCGTGGGCGCGACAACCATCGGCATAACGGCCATGACCTGGGCAAGGTGAGTTTTCTTGGCCATGAGCTGTTCAAGTCGTGGGGCAAGGTGCGCAAGTCAGGGCCCTATGACCTGATCATCATCGACCCGCCGACCTTCCAGAAAGGCAGCTTCGTCCTGACCCAGGATTACCGCAAGATCCTGCGGCGCCTGCCGGAGCTGTTGAACGACGGCGGCACGGTGCTGGCCTGCGTTAACGACCCGGCGATCGGCCCGGACTTTCTCATCGAAGGCATGGCCGCAGAAGCGCCGGGGCTGGCCTTCGTCGAACGCCTGGCCAACCCGCCGGAATTCCCCGACAGCGATCCGGCGGGCGGGCTCAAGGCCCTGGTGTTCAGGGACCTTGTGTAGACGCGGGCTTGCCCCGCGATAGCATTCTGTCAGCCATCGCGCATCGCGGGGCAAGCCCGCTTCTACTTGGCCAACCGTCGCCAGCCGAGCACCACACCACTGACACTCAGCACCAGCCCGCCCAGGCTGAACAGGATCATCCAGGCATCCCACAGCGGCCGCTGTTGCAGCAATGGCAACCAGTCCCAGCTGTGCAGCAATGAGAACAACCAGCGCGACACGCGCCGGGGCTGGTCCAGCACGCCCAGCATCTCGCCGGTGTACAGGTCCAGGTGCAGCCAGCTCTGCTGCGGGTCTTCAAAGCGTACGCGCAACACCGGCAAACGCTTTTCCAGGTGGCCGAGCATGCTGTGCTCGGCCCTGGCGTAGTAGTAGAAGTCGTAGGTTTCTAGCTGCTCGCTGTGCATCTGGCCCTGAGGCAAAATCGCTTGCGCTGCACGCTCCAGTACGTCCCGTGGCAGGCGCTCGAGTACCTGCCCGTCGGCCATCGACAGCACCCGGGTTCGGCCAGCACCCTCATGGCCGACCAGATAGCCCGCACCGCCGATCAAGCGCCACTCAAGTTCACGGGCCTTGAAGCCTTGCTGGCCAAACCGCGCCAGCGCCTCGTTGGCCGAGAGCGGGAAAGCCGCCGCGGTCAAAGGCCCGCCTTGATAGGCCGCAACGTTCAAGGGCGCTGAACTGCTGAACAGCCGCCACGGGTTCATCGACATCAAGCCACTGAAGATCCAGGTGATCGCCAGCACGCCGAACAGCAAGCCGCCGATATGGTGCCAGCGGGCAAACCCGCGGTAGGGCGAGCGCGAGCCACTGCGGTAGGGCTGGCGCAGACGCCAACGGAGGATGCCGATCACCGCGCCGAGCAGCGCCATCAGCGTGCCGGCCAGCGACAGGTAGATCACCAGGTTGCTCCACAGGCCGTCCGCGCCAATGCCACGCAACGGGTACAGCCAGTGCAGCCAGGCGCCGACCAGGTTCCAGCCGCGCTCCACGGCGCTGGCATCGCGCACCACTTCGCCGGTATGGCCGGAGATGTACAGCAGGGTACGCTCGCCATCGTCGAGCTGGACCCGCTGTAACGGCCGCTCGGCGTCCAGGGCGCGCGAGTGGCTCCACAGGTCCTCACTCACTGCGCCGCGATAGCTGGCCTTTGCCCCCGGGTCGTACTGACGAGCACTGGCCAGCGCCTGGTCGCGGTCGATCGGTTGCAGGCGCTGGCCCGTGCGGGCATCCACCGCCACGCTGGCGTGACCCGGATAGCCGAACAGGTAGCGCGGCGTGCCGGCCACCATGATCAGGCGGATGCTTGCCGGGTTGCGCTCGGCATCGGCGCTGCGCAGGGCAGTGCCGAGGTCGACGCAGCAATCCTGCAGGCGCAACTGCGGCAGGTGAGCGAAGTGCTCGCGCGGGGTCAGCTTGGGGTAGCCGACATAGAGCATGACCATCCCCGAAAAGAACCACAGGGCCATGAACAGGCACAGCCCGATGCCCAGCCAGCGGTGCCACAGGTACAGGTAACGTTTCATCGGTGGCGTCCTAGAAGCGCGTCTGCACGGCCAGCTCCAGGGTGCGCGGGGCACCGAGGTAGAGCATGCTCGCAGAGGTCCAGCGGGCGTACACCTCGTCGGTCAGGTTGCGCACCCGGGCGGTGATGCGCGTGTCGTCATCGACCTTGAAACCGAGGAAGGCGCCGAAGATCGTGTATGACGGCGCATAGCGGGTGTTGGCTGCATCGGCATACACCGAAGATACATAGCGGCTGTCGGCACCGACTTGCCAGCTCGGGTCGATGTCGTAGGTCAGCCACAGGTTGGCGACCCGCTCGGGGATGTTGGTCGGGGTGTTACCCTTGCGCGAGATCGAGCGGCCGCCGACGTTCTCGTTGAACTCATCGTACTGGGCGTCGACATAGGCGAAGTTGCCCTCGGCCAGCAGCTTCGGCGTGACGTGCAGCGACGCGGCCACCTCGACCCCGCGTGAGGATTGCTTGCCCACCGGCTGGGTGACGCTGGGGTTGGCGGCGTCGGCGGTGGCCAGGTTCTTGCGCTCGATATGGTAGGCGGCGACGGTAGCGGCACCACGGCCGTCGAGGAAGCTGAACTTGCTGCCCACTTCCAGTTGCTTGCCGGTGCTCAGGTCGAAGTCGCGTACCGAGGCGAAGCTGGCGGTGCTGAGCATGCCCGAGGGCGGGTCGGCGGCGGTGCTGTACTGCACGTAGACGTTGGCCGCCGGGGTCAGTTCGTAGACCAGGCCGATGCGCCCGGTGGTGGGCTCGTAGCTGCGCTGGAAGTCCAGCGGGTTGTTGGCATCGACCGTGCGGTAGTTGTGCACATCGAGGTCGATATGGTCGTAGCGCAAACCAGTGAGCAGCGACAGGCGCTCAGTCAGTTGCAGACGGTTTTCGACGAACGCCGCCCAGGTGTCGACGGTGTTCTCGCGGTTCTTCTGATAGCCCGGGACCATGCCGTTCAGATCATAGAAATGCCCGGGTTCGAAGGTGGCCGGGTCGACGCTGTCGAAAATGCCGGTGATCGAGCGCGGGTAGCTCATCTGCACGTTGTGGCTGTAGTCCAGGCCCGCCGACCACTGGCTGTTCAAGCCGAACAACTGGCCTTCGTGGAGCAGCTCGAAGCGGTTGCCGTTGAGTTCCTGGTCGTGGCGTTGCAGCAGCGCGTTGGAGCGGTTTACCCGGCTGTTGTCGGCGTTGTAGGCGTAGGTTTCGAGGTTACGGAAGTTACGCTCGGTGTTGTAGTGGTAGAGAGTGTTGCGCAGCGAGGTGTTGTCGTTGAAACGGTAGTCGGTGATCGAGCGCAGCCAGCGCACGCGCTGTTCGTAGCGGCCGTCTTCGACGTTGTAGTTCTCGAAGCGGCGGCTCTCGTCGACCTTCATTTCGCCACCCAGCGGGTTGAGCACCGGGCTGCCCCAATAGGGGCTGTCGACCGTTTCGTTCTGATACTCCACGGCCAGGGTGTGGGACAGCTGGTCGTTGATGTCGGTGAGCAGGGAGAACGCCACGGTCCAGGCATCGCGCTCTTCGCGATCGACATAGCCATTGCTTTTGCTGTGGCTGAAATCCAGGCGGGCGTAGTTGCGGATGCCGTCGCCGTCGTTGAGCGCATGGTTGAAGCCGAACGAGGTCTCGCTGCTGTCATAGGAGCCGTACTTGATTCGCCCCTCGTTGAAGTTCTCGTCGCGGCTGGCCAGCTTGGTGATGTAGTTGATCGATCCACCCACGGCACCGGCACCGAAGAGGAAGCTCGACGGCCCGCCGACGGCTTCGACCCGGTCATAGATCCAGCTGTCCACCGGGCGCGCGGCGATGGAGTCGTATTGCACGCTGATGCCGTTGAACAGCTGGGTGATCTGTGCCCCGGAAAAGCCCCGATAAGCCACTGAGCCGGCAGAGCCGGGCGGCGAGGCGGCGGTCATGCCGGGCACGCCGTTGAGCACGTCCTGGGTAGTCTGGGCGCCGCGCTGCTGAATCTGCTGGCGGTTGACGATGTTCACCGAAGCCGGGGTTTCCCGTGGCGTCAGGCCAAGGCGTGAGCCGGTTTGCGACGGGGTGTCGAGCAGTACGCCGTCTTCGGCGTCGGCGCGGCCGTTGATGCGCAGGTCGGGCAGGGTCAGCGGCGTCTCGGCCACAGCATTGAAGGACAGCGCGCACAGCAGCGCCGCGCAACCGGAAAGGCGATAGGAGTAGGGCATGAATCACACTCTGGAAATTGAGCCAGCGGCCGCCTGCACCTGTCAGGCAGGCGCAGCAAAAACGGCCGGTTCAGGCAGCCCGGGGAGCTGCCAGGAGGTTCAAGCCAGAAGCGGGGAGGCGCGGGGGTTGGCGGCGGGCCAGCAATAGCGCGGCGGTGCTTTGCTGCGCAGCTCACGGTGATAGCGACGTACACGAGTGACCGCCAGCAGCCAGCCGATGACCAGCGCAAGGCCCAGGCAAACTACGGCGGCGGCGCACACCGGGCAGGTTTGCATGCTGTCCCAGCCGGCCACCGACTGGTCGTCGAAATCGCTTTTCAGTGTCGGCCCGGCGCTGCCCATGGCTGAGCAATAGGCGCCGCCAATGCCATTGAGCTGCAGGCCCATCATCTGCCCGTGACCGATCCCGCAGGCGAACAGATTGAACAGGACACAGAAGTACAAGGTCCAGGCAATCAGCGGGCGGTCGGAGGGGGTGCGGTTCATGGCCGCGACTTTAGCACCGATGCCCGCAGGCGTTAAAGCCGAATCAGGCCTGTTGTTCGGTGAGTTTCAGCGGCGGCGGGTTGTATTGCGCGAAGCAATCGCCGGGCAAACCCGCTCCTACACATTCAGTAGGAGCGGGCTTGCCCGGCGATGAGGCCCTTACTGCCCGGTATAGATCTGGTCGAAAATCCCGCCATCGTTGAAGTGGGTTTTCTGCACGGTGCGCCAGTCACCGAAGGTCTTCTCTACCGACAGGAAGTCGACTTTCGGGAAGCGGTCGGTGTACTTGGCCAGTACCGCCGCATCACGCGGACGCAGGTAGTTGTTGGCAGCAATTTCCTGCGCCTCTGGCGACCACAGGTACTTCAGGTATTCCTCGGCGGTGGCGCGGCTGCCTTTCTTGTCGACCACCTTGTCGACCACGCTCACTGGCGGCTCGGCCTCGGCGGAGACGCTCGGGTAGATCACTTCGAACTGATCGCGACCGAACTCGCGGGCGATCATTTCGGCTTCGTTCTCGAAGGTCACCAGCACGTCGCCGATCTGGTTGGTCATGAAGGTGGTGGTCGCGGCGCGGCCACCGGTGTCGAGCACTGGCGCCTGCTTGAACAGCTTGCCGACAAAGTCCTTGGCCTTGTTCTCGTCACCGCCGTTCTTCAGCACATAGCCCCAGGCCGAGAGGTAGGTGTAGCGGCCGTTGCCGGAGGTTTTCGGGTTAGGCACGATGACCTGGACACCGTCCTTGAGCAGGTCGGGCCAGTCTTTCAGGGCCTTGGGGTTGCCCTTGCGGACGATGAACACGGTGGCCGAAGTGAACGGCGCGCTGTTGTTCGGCAGGCGGCTGACCCAATTGTCCGGCACCAGCTTGCCATTGTCGGCCAGGGCATTGATGTCGGTGGCCATGTTCATGGTGATGACGTCAGCCGGCAGGCCATCGATCACCGAACGGGCCTGCTTGCTCGAACCACCGAAGGACATCTGCACGGTGATCTTCTCTTTGTGCTCGGCTTCCCAGTGCTTCTGGAACGCGGCGTTGTAGTCCTTGTAGAAGTCGCGCATCACGTCATACGAGACGTTCAGCAAAGGTGCCGGAGCAGCCTGGGCCACGGAGCCGAAGGCGAGGCCGGCGGCCAGAAGCGAGGCACTGAAGAGTTTTTTCACTGCGCATTCCTTGTTCGAGTTGGCGTTAAAGGCATTATGCCAGCGACTATAGCGGTTGGACCTTAGGCGCTAAAAGATTAAAAAGTGCTTTGCTTATTACGTTTTATTGAACAGTGCGTTACCGCAACGGGAGCAGAACGCGGCGCCGTGTTCATGGCTGTTTTTCCGACACACCGGGCAGTCGTGCTGCAGCTGTTCGCCGCGCATGGCGTTGGCCAGCTCCGCGGTGAAAATCCCGGTGGGCACGGCAATGATCGAATAACCGGTGATCATTACCATCGACGACAGCACCTGGCCCAGCGGAGTCTTGGGCACGATGTCGCCAAAGCCGACCGTGGTCAGGGTGACGATGGCCCAGTAGATGCCCTTGGGGATGCTGGTAAAGCCATGCTCGGGGCCTTCGACTACGTACATCAGGGTGCCGAACACGGTCACCAGGGTCGAGACGCTGAGCAAAAAGACGATGATCTTCTGCTTGCTGCCGCGCAACGCCGTGAGCAGGTAGTTGGCCTGCTTCAGGTAAGGGCTGAGCTTGAGCACCCGGAAGATCCGCAGCATACGGATGACGCGGATGATCAGCAGGTACTGGGCGTCGCTGTAATACAGGGCGATGATCCCCGGGACGATGGCCAGCAGGTCGACCAGGCCATAGAAGCTGAAGGCGTAGCGCAAGGGCTTGGGCGAGCAGTACAGGCGGATCAGGTACTCGACCAGGAAGATCGCGGTAAAGCCCCACTCGATGGCCGCCAGCAGCCCGGCGTAGCGCTGGTGCACCTCGTCGATGCTGTCCAGGATCACCGTCACCAGGCTGGCGAGAATGATCAGCAGCAGGATCTTGTCGAAGCGTCGGCCGGCGACGGTGTCGGTTTGAAAGACGATGACGTAGAGCTGCTCGCGCCAACTCGAAGGGGTGTCCATAGGCTCGTTCCAAAGGCAGATGGGCAGAGCCTAGGGGCTGCACCTCAGCTGTGCAAGCGACGCCGGCTGTGGGACGCCGGCACGCGTAGCAGGCGGCCACCGGCATGCAGCAGCCAACAGGCGAGGATGAACGGCGCGGTCAGGCCGGCGACCGGCAGCAGGCTGAACACCGGTTGCAGGGCAATCGCCAGGACGATGGCCAGCAGCGGCAACCAGGGCCGCTGGCGCTCCTGGCTGAAGGCCAGGGCGGCCAGGGCGGCGTTGAAGCCGAACAGGCCGTTATAGGCCGCCGTGGCCTCGCCACCGATCAACGCCACGCTGCCACCGATGGCCGAGCCGAGCAAGGCCCAGACTGCCGCGTAGCGATTGGAGATCAGCAGGCCGATGGCAATCAGCACGCCGGCCAGGGGCTGGTCGAGCAAGAAGATCTGCCCGAGGCCACGGGCCAGGGCAAACAGCGGGTTGGCTTCGACGCCGGTACTGGCGGCTCCGGCGGGTTCGGCCATGGTCAGCGCAGCCCAGCCGAGCAACACGAACGGCGCCGTGTAGGCGGGCAGCAATTGCTTGGGGCCGCGCTTGAGCCACTGGTGCACGAGCATGCTGCTCAGGCCGCCGGCGGCGATGATCAGTGGCGGCAGGATCGCCGACCAGGGCAGGGCATAGCTGATCAACAGGCCGATCAGCACGCCGTTGTAGCTGTACAGGCCGGCCTGGCGGTCGCTGCGGTTGTAGCCGCGGCGTTGCGCGGTCAGCAGCCCGGCGAGGGCACCGAGCAGCGCGCCGCCGACCAGGTCGGGCGCGGTCAGGGTGATCGCCAGCAGGCAGCACAGGCCACACAGCGGGTTGCGCTGCAGCAGCACCTGGCTGAAGCCGTTGAGCAAGGCCGTGGCCCAGTCGGGGCACGGGTTGACGAAATTCTTGGTGTACATGGGGGCAGTCTGGGTTGATGTGGAGTGGGGAGCCTCTTTGGGCCGGGTTGTCCCACCGGAATTGTTGTTGGCCGGTCTGGCCTCATCGCTGGCAAGCCAGCTCCCACAGGTTCGGTGTGCACAGCACCTGTGGGAGCTGGCTTGCCAGCGATGGGGTTCAACTCAGATCAAGCTCTCGATCCGCAGCGTGTTAGTCGACCCGGGCTTGCCAAAAGGCACACCGGCGGTGATCAACAGCGTATCGCCACGGCTGGCCATGCCCTGGGCCTGAGCGATTTCCAGGGCGGTGGAGCAGATCTCGTCGACCTGGCGCAGGCGATCGTTGACTACCGAGTGCACACCCCAGGCCACGCTCAGGCGCCGGGCGGTGGACAGGTTGGGAGTCAGGTTGAGGATCGGTGCCCGTGGCCGTTCGCGGGCGGCGCGCAGGGTCGAAGCCCCCGACTCGCTGTAGTTGACCAGCACCGCCACCGGCAGGATGCCGCTGATGCGGCGGATCGCGCAGCTGATGGCGTCCGATACGGTGGCTTCGGCTTTCGGCCGGCCGACGTCGAGCTGAGCCTGGTAGTCCGGGCCATTCTCCACCTGGCGGATGATCTTGCTCATCATCTGCACCGCTTCCAGCGGGTAGTCACCCGAGGCGGTCTCGGCCGAGAGCATCACCGCATCGGCGCCTTCGGCCACGGCGTTGGCCACGTCGGTGACTTCGGCGCGGGTCGGGGCCGGGGAGAAGCGCATCGATTCGAGCATCTGCGTGGCCACCACCACCGGTTTACCCAGTTCGCGGCAGGTGTTGATGATGCTCTTCTGGATCTGCGGCACGCTTTCGGCCGGCACTTCCACGCCCAGGTCGCCACGGGCGACCATGATCGCGTCGCTTAGCTCGGCAATGGCGCGCAGTTGGGTGACCGCCGAAGGTTTCTCGATCTTGGCCATCAGGTAGGCGCGGTCACCGATCAGCTGGCGCGCTTCGACGATGTCTTCCGGGCGCTGCACGAACGACAGCGCCACCCAGTCCACGCCCAGCTCCAGGCCGAAGCTCAGGTCGCGGCGGTCCTTGGCGGTCAGCGGGCTGAGGTCCAGCACCGCTTGCGGCACGTTGACGCCCTTGCGGTCGGACAGCTCGCCGCCGTTGAGGACTTCGGTCTCGATCGCATCGCTGTGCTTGGCGGTCACCCGCAGGCGCAGCTTACCGTCATCGAGCAGCAGGTCCATGCCCGGTTCCAGGGCGGCGATGATTTCCGGATGCGGCAGGTTGACCCGCGAGGCAGTGCCGGGGGTGCTGTCCAGGTCCAGGCGCAGGGTCTGGCCGCGCTGCAGTTGGACTTTGCCCTCGGCAAAACGGCCAACGCGCAGCTTGGGCCCTTGCAGGTCCATGAGGATGCCCAGCGGGTAGTTGAGCTGGCTCTCCACCTCGCGGATCCACTGGTAGCGAAGGGCGTGGTCTTCGTGCTCGCCGTGGCTGAAGTTCAGGCGGAAGATGTTCACCCCGGCCTCGACCAACTGGCGGATGTCGTCGATGCCCTTGATCGCAGGACCGAGGGTGGCAAGGATTTTGACTTTTTTATCGGGCGTCATGTCAGGCACTCTCGAGGATCAGGATGGCGCGAAAATCGTTGACGTTGGTCCGCGTCGGCTCGGTGACGATCAGGGCATCGAGCGCGGCGAAGTAGCCGTAGCCGTTGTTGTTGTCCAGTTCATCGCTGGCCGACAGGCCCAGGGCCGCGGCGCGGGCGTAGCTGTCCGGAGTCATCAGCGCGCCGGCGTTGTCTTCGGAGCCGTCGATGCCGTCGGTGTCACCGGCCAGGGCATAGACCCCGGGCAGGCCCTTGAGGCTTTCGGTCAGGCTCAGCAGGAATTCGGCATTGCGCCCGCCACGGCCATTGCCGCGCACGGTCACGGTGGTCTCGCCACCGGAGAGGATCACGCAAGGCGGCGACAGCGGTTGGCCGTGCTGGACGATCTGCCGGGCGATGCCGGCATGGACCTTGGCCACCTCGCGTGATTCGCCTTCCAGGTCGCCGAGGATCAGCGGGCTGAAACCGGCCTGGCGGGCTTTGACCGCCGCCGCTTCGAGCGACTGCTGGGGCCGGGCGATGAGCTGGAAGTGGCTGCGGGCCAGGGCCGGGTCATCGGCCTTGACGGTCTCGGAAGCCGGGTTGTTCAGCCAGGCGGTAACCGCCGCGGGCGCTTCGATGTTGTAGCGCTTGAGGATCGCCAGGGCCTCGGCCGAAGTGCTCGGGTCGGCCACGGTCGGGCCGGAGGCGATCACCGTGGCCAGATCCCCCGGTACATCGGAAATCGCATAGGTGTAGACGGTGGCCGGCCAGCAGGCCTTGGCCAGGCGCCCGCCCTTGATCGCCGAGAGGTGCTTGCGCACGCAGTTCATCTCGCCGATGGTCGCGCCGGATTTGAGCAGGGCCTTGTTGATCTGTTGCTTGTCGGCCAGGGTCAGGCCTTCGGCAGGCAGCGCCAGCAGCGCCGAACCGCCACCGGAGAGCAGGAAGATCACCCGGTCGTCAGCCGTGAGGTTGCTGACCATTTCCAGCACCCGTTTGGCCACGGCCAGGCCGGCGGCGTCCGGGACCGGGTGGGCGGCTTCGACCACTTCGATTTTCGAGCAGCTGGCGCCGTGGCCGTAGCGGGTGACCACCAGGCCGGAGACCGGGCCCTTCCAGGCGCGTTCGACGACTTCGGCCATGGCCGCAGCGGCCTTGCCGGCGCCGATGACGATAACGCGACCGCTGCGGTCGCTGGGCAGGTGGGCTTCAAGGACCTGGCGGGGATGCGCGGCATCGATGGCCGTGGCGAACAGCTCGCGCAGAAAGTGTTGCGGATCGACCGACATGGCAGGCTCCAATCTTATTGTTCTTCGGAATCAAAAACGCCCCTGGGCCCGCCTCCGTGCAGGCTGACCCAGGGGCGCTGAAAGCGGCAAGCTTCAAGCTCCAAGCCGCAAGAGAAAGCGGATCGATGCGCGGCCTGCTTTTTCTTGCAGCTTGAAGCTTGCAGCTGGCCTCTTACTCTTCACCGCGGATCGAGAAGTTGGCCATGTGTTCCAGGCCCTTGATCAATGCCGAGTGGTCCCAGTTGGCGCCGCCGATCGCGGCGCAGGTGCTGAACACTTGCTGGGCGTTGGCGGTGTTGGGCAGGTTGATGTTCAGCTCCTTGGCGCCTTGCAGGGCCAGGTTCAGGTCCTTCTGGTGCAGGCTGATGCGGAAGCCCGGATCGAAGGTGCCCTTGATCATGCGCTCGCCGTGCACTTCGAGGATCTTCGAGGAGGCGAAGCCGCCCATCAGTGCTTCACGCACCTTGGCCGGGTCTGCACCGTTCTTGGCGGCGAACAGCAGGGCTTCGGCCACGGCCTGGATGTTCAGGGCAACGATGATCTGGTTGGCGACCTTGGCGGTCTGGCCGTCGCCGCTGCCGCCGACGCGGGTGATGTTCTTGCCCATGACCTGGAACAGCGGCAGGGCGCGTTCGAAAGCGTTCGGGCAACCGCCGACCATGATGCTCAGGGTCGCGGCCTTGGCACCGACTTCGCCACCGGAAACCGGCGCGTCGAGGTAGGTGGCGCCGGTGGCTTTGATCTTCTCGGCGAAGGCTTTGGTGGCGGTCGGCGAGATCGAGCTCATGTCGATCACCACCTTGTTCGGGCCAACGCCCTGGGCCACGCCGTTGTCGCCGAACAGCACCGCTTCAACCTGCGGGGTATCGGGGACCATGACGATGATGAATTCAGCTTCCTGGGCCACTTCTTTCGGGTTGGCCAGGGCCACGGCGCCAGCGGCGACCAGGTCGGCAGGCGCGGCATCGTGGTGGGTGGAGATGAACAGGCTGTGACCGGCTTTTTGCAGGTTCTGCGCCATTGGACGGCCCATGATGCCGGTGCCGATAAATCCGATTTTAGCCATGAGAAATGCCTCTTGTAATTATTCAATCTCGGCTGGCGGGCCGGGCCCCTGTGGGAGCTGGCTTGCCAGCGATGGGAACAATGCGGTGTAGCTGTGAGGGCCTCATCGCTGGCAAGCCAGCTCCCACAGGGATGGTCGAGGCCCGTCAGTGCGTCAGATCGCGTTGTGGCTCTTCAACCAGCCAAGGCCCGCTTCGGTGGTGGTCAGCGGCTTGTATTCACAGCCCACCCAGCCCTGGTAACCGATGCGGTCCAGGTGTTCGAAGAGGAAGCGATAGTTGATCTCGCCAGTACCCGGCTCATTGCGGCCCGGGTTGTCGGCCAGCTGGATGTGGTTGATCTTGGCCAGGTTGCTTTCCACGGTGCGGGCCAGGTCGCCCTCCATGATCTGCATGTGGTAGATGTCGTATTGCAGGTACAGGTTGCTGCTGGCCACTTCCGCCTGGATGTCCAGCGCCTGCTTGGTGGTGTTCAGGTAGAAGCCGGGGATGTCGCGGGTGTTGATCATTTCCATGACCAGCTTGATCCCGGCCGCCTGCAGCTTGTCGGCGGCAAACTTGAGGTTGTCGACGAAGGTCTTGCGCACCGTGGCGCAGTCCGGGCCTTGTGGGCGGATGCCGGCCAGGCAGTTGACCTGGGTGTTGCCCAGCACCTGGGCATAGGCGATGGCCAGATCGACACCGGCACGGAATTCCTCGACTCGGGCCGGGTCGCAGGCGATCCCGCGGTCACCCTTGGCCCAGTCGCCGGCCGGCAGGTTGAACAGCACCTGGGTCAGGCCGTGGGCATCGAGCTGCTGCTTGATTTCAGCCGAGCTGAAATCGTACGGGAACAGGTACTCGACACCGCTGAAACCAGCGTCGGCAGCAGCCTTGAAACGGGCGAGGAAGTCCTGCTCGGTGAACAGCATGGACAGGTTGGCGGCGAAACGTGGCATGGTTGTCTCCTTGCAAAAAGGGGCCCTGTGCACCCGGCAGCAGGGCCTTCGCAGCGATCAGTCGAGCAGGGAAATCGCGGTTGGCGCGTCGTTGCCGACCAGCGCCAGGTCTTCGAATTCGTTGACCGCGTTGATCTCGGTGCCCATGGAAATGTTGGTCACGCGCTCGAGGATAACCTCGACCACCACCGGTACCCGGAACTCTTCGGCCAGTTTCTGCGCCTTGAGCAGGGCCGGGGCGATCTCGCCAGGCTCGGTCACGCGCAGAGCCTTGCAGCCCAGGCCTTCGACCACCGCGACGTGATCGACGCCATAACCGTTGAGCTCCGGCGCGTTGACGTTCTCGAACGCCAGCTGCACACAGTAATCCATCTCGAAGCCGCGCTGAGCCTGGCGGATCAGCCCCAGGTAGGAGTTGTTCACCAGCACGTGGATGTACGGCAGGTTGAACTGCGCGCCCACTGCCAGTTCTTCGATCATGAACTGGAAGTCATAGTCGCCCGACAGCGCCACGACCTTGCGGGTCGGATCAGCCTTGACCACGCCGAGGGCGGCAGGGATGGTCCAGCCCAGCGGGCCGGCCTGGCCGCAGTTGATCCAGTGACGCGGCTTGTAGACGTGAAGGAACTGCGCGCCGGCGATCTGCGACAGACCGATGGTGCTGACATAGCAGGTGTCCTTGCCGAAGACCTGGTTCATTTCCTGGTAAACGCGCTGTGGCTTGACCGGCACGTTGTCGAAATGGGTCTTGCGTTGCAGGCTCGATTTGCGCTGTTGGCAATCTTCCAGCCAGGCGCTGCGGTCCTTGAGCTTGCCGGCGGCTTTCCACTCGCGGGCCACTTCGAGGAACACGTCCAGGGCGGCGCCAGCGTCGGAAACGATACCCAGATCCGGGGTGAATACCCGGCCAATCTGGGTCGGCTCGATGTCGACGTGAATGAAGCGACGGCCTTCGGTGTAAACGTCAACGGAGCCAGTGTGACGGTTGGCCCAACGGTTGCCGATACCCAGCACCACGTCGGACTTGAGCATGGTGGCGTTGCCGTAGCGGTGCGAAGTCTGCAGGCCGACCATGCCCACCATCAGCGGGTGATCGTCGGGGATGATGCCCCAGCCCATCAGAGTCGGGATCACCGGGATACCGGTCAGCTCGGCGAACTCCACCAGCTTGTCGCAGGCATCGGCGTTGATGATGCCGCCACCGGCGACCAGCAATGGACGCTCGGCAGTATCGAGCATGGCCAGGGCTTTCTCGACCTGGACGCGGTTGGCCGCAGGCTTTTGCACCGGCAGCGGCTGGTAGGCGTCGATGTCGAATTCGATCTCGGCCATCTGCACGTCGAACGGCAGGTCGATCAGCACCGGGCCTGGACGGCCGGAGCGCATTTCATAGAACGCCTTCTGGAACGCATACGGCACCTGGCCGGGTTCCAGCACGGTGGTCGCCCACTTGGTCACCGGCTTGACGATGCTGGTGATGTCGACGGCCTGGAAATCTTCCTTGTGCATGCGGGCACGCGGCGCTTGGCCGGTGATGCACAGAATCGGGATGGAGTCGGCCGAGGCACTGTACAGGCCGGTGACCATGTCGGTGCCGGCAGGGCCGGAGGTGCCGATGCACACGCCGATGTTGCCGGCCTTGGTGCGGGTGTAACCCTCGGCCATGTGCGAGGCGCCTTCAACGTGACGAGCGAGGACGTGATCGATACCGCCGACTTTCTTCAGGGCCGAGTACAGGGGGTTGATGGCTGCACCCGGAATGCCAAACGCGGTTTCCACACCTTCGCGGCGCATCACCAGAACGGCTGCATCAATTGCTCTCATTTTGCTCATGGTTTTGTGCCTCTTTGATTTTGTAATTGTATACAAATGGCTTTTCACCAGAGTGTATTCACGCCAGGCGACTCTGGTCAATCCATTTTCATCGGCGATCGGCGCTTTCGTCGGGAAGCCTTTAAAAATGGCATTTCGTCAGAATTGGTTCATCGCGTCGAAATTATTGTATACAAAAATATTCGCCATTGTGTTCTATTTGTTCTATTGATTTTTACACCTGCCCTCGGGCTTCTAACAACAAGAGGACCTTTCCATGAACGCTTTGACCTTGAAAGTCGCTGTCAGCCTGGTGAATGCTGCGCTGGTTGCCGGGCGCAAGATCTCCTCCGCGCCGTTGACCGTGGCGGTGCTGGATAACGGCGGGCATCTGCTGGCCCTGCAACGTGAAGACGGCGCCAGCCTGCTACGACCGCAAGTAGCGATGGGCAAGGCCTGGGGTGCAATTGCCCTGGGCAAGGGCTCGCGCCTGCTGGCGCTGGATGCGCAGCAGCGCCCGGCGTTCTTCGCCGCGCTCAACGGCCTGGGCCAGAGCCCGGTGGTACCGGCGCCGGGCGGGGTGCTGATTCGTAATCAGCAGGGCGTGGTGCTGGGGGCGATCGGCATCAGTGGCGATACCTCGGATATCGACGAGCAATGCGCGATCAGTGCGATCGAGGAGGCGGGGTTGACGGCGGATGCGGGGGTAGCGGCTTAAGGCCTATCGCGGAACCTGTGGGAGCTGGCTTGCCAGCGATCGAGCGCAAAGCGCTCGCTGGCCTCATCGCTGGCAAGCCAGCTCCCACAGGGATCTCGGCAAATTTGCCTAAGCGTCCGGCTCACACCCCTTGAGCACCAGGCGGATGATGGTCTGCGCCGCCGCCTCATAATCGCTGTCATCGAGCTTGGCCTTGCCGGTGACCACCGAGATCTGCCAGTCGAAGTCGGCGTAGGTCTGGGTCGCCGCCCAGATGCTGAACATCAGGTGGTGCGGGTCGAGCGGGGCGATCTGGCCGCGGTCGATCCAGGCCTGGATACACTCGATGTTGTGCCGGGCCTGCTCGTTGAGCTGCTCGACCTGGCTCGGGCTCAGGTGCGGCGCGCCGTGCATGATCTCGCTGGCGAAGACTTTGGAAGCAAACGGCAGGTCGCGGGAGATTCGCACCTTGGAGCGGATGTAGGCGCTCAATACCTCTTTGGGATCGCCGTCGGCATTGAACGGCGTCGATGCCTGCATGATCGGCTCGATGATGCTTTCCAGGACCTCGCGGTAGAGGTTTTCCTTGGACTTGAAGTAGTAGTAGACGTTGGGCTTGGGCAGGCCGGCCTTGGCCGCGATGTCGCTGGTCTTGGTGGCAGCGAAGCCCTTGTCGGCAAACTCTTCACTGGCCGCGCGCAGGATCAGTTCTTTGTTGCGCTCGCGAATGCTGCTCATGGTTGACGCTGTTCCTCGTGTCTGGCCGCTGGCGGCACCGGGCCTGGGAGGGCGGTTGCGCATGGTAGCACCGCGTTCGCAAGCGGCTCAAGGTGGCGACTTTGAGCTAGACTGTGGCCCTCTCAACCCGCTGGAATCAGGCAAACATGGCAGGAAGCAGTCTTCTGGTATTGATCGACGATATCGCCACGGTACTCGACGATGTCTCGGTAATGACCAAGGTCGCGGCAAAAAAGACCGCAGGGGTGCTGGGCGATGACCTGGCGCTCAATGCCCAGCAGGTCACTGGCGTGCGTGCCGAGCGGGAAATCCCGGTGGTCTGGGCGGTGGCCAAGGGCTCGTTCCTCAACAAGCTGATCCTGGTGCCGGCGGCGCTGTTGATCAGCGCCTTCATCCCCTGGGCGGTGACGCCGCTGCTGATGGTCGGCGGTGCGTTCCTGTGCTTTGAAGGATTCGAAAAGCTCGCGCACAAGTTCCTCCACAGCAAGGAACAAGACCAGGCCGAGCATGCGGCGCTGGTTGAGGCGGTGGCGGACCCAGCAGTCGACCTGGTGGCCTTCGAGCAGGGCAAGATCAAGGGCGCGGTGCGCACCGACTTCATCCTTTCGGCCGAGATCATCGCCATCACCCTGGGCGCGGTCGCCCATGCGCCGCTGACCCAGCAGATCATCGTCCTTTCGGGCATCGCCATTGTCATGACCATCGGTGTCTATGGCCTGGTGGCCGGCATCGTCAAGCTCGATGACCTGGGCCTGTGGCTGACCCAGAAGGCCTCGAGCGCGGCCAAGGCGATCGGCAACGGCATCCTGCGGGCGGCGCCGTACATGATGAAGAGCCTGTCGGTGATCGGTACGGCGGCGATGTTTCTGGTCGGTGGCGGGATCCTGGTGCACGGCGTGGCGCCGCTGCATCACGCCATTGAAACCTTCAGCGCAGGGCGCGGCGGGGTGCTGACCAGTACGTTGCTCAATGCCGGGGTGGGGATTGTCGCGGGTGCGGCGGTGTTGGCAGTGGTTGCGTTGATCGGCAAGCTCTGGCGTGCTGTCAGAGGCTGATAGCCTCATCGCTGGCAACGCCAGCTCCCACAGGGGCAGGTGTTAAACCGATCCTGTGGGAGCCGGCCTTGCCGGCGATCAAAGCCCGAAGGGCTTTGCCTCTTTGATCAGAAGTGCGCTTTGACCAGGAAGCTGGCAGTGTTCTGATCGGTATCGAAGGCATCGCTGTCCTTGATGCCGTACTTGTTCTTCCAGTAGTCGTATTCGAAACCGACATACAGCTGCTTCTCGCCCCAGTTCAGCGCCTTGCCCAGGTCATATTTGACCTGCGGGTTGAAGTGCAGGTTGGCGTGGTAGGTGCCACGGCGGCTGGTGGCATCGTTGTCGACGACCCAGTCCATGAAACCATCGATGAGAATGTCGGACTTGCCCACAGGAATGGTGTAGGACCAGACCGGGGTGATCTGCCAGACGTTGTCACCGGCACGGCTGCCCTCGGTGTTGCGCTGGTAGAAGTTCAGCTGGAAGTAGTCGAAGCCTGGGATGTCCAGGTCGAAACCCGGGCCGATCAGGTAGGACTCGGTGTCGCCCTCGCCAAACTCGTAGGTCATCGCCAGCAGCACGTCCTTGACCGGACCGAAGGCCAGCTTCTGGTCGAAGATCTTGCCGAACGACAGGCGCGGGCTGATCTCGCCGTAGTAGGTATTGGGGCCGTTGTTGAAGTCCTTGTCACCGTTGTAGAAGATCTTGTCGACGAAGATGAAGTTGTCGCCGTACTTCCAGGCATCGGCGTGCTCGAAGGTCACGGTCTGCTGGATCGACGGGTTGACGGCAAAGTTCTTGCCCCACAGGTAGGTCAGGCTGTTGTTCTGCCATTGCAGCAGATCACCGGCGCTGGCGGCGGTGCTGGCCGCCAGCAGGCCGCTGGCGAGGATCAGGCTGTTGGTAATACGCATCGCGTAGTTGCTCCCTTGATTGATTCTGTGTCGGTGCTCTGGTGTGGCACCTTTTGGGTAAATACTTGTCTTTTGGGTCAGTTTTTTTCGATTGGCCACAGCTGTTTGGCAAGAGCTGGGCCAACCTTCCGGGGTGGCGCAAGCAATCCTGCTCGACGTCTTTCTGAACAGTTGAAAATGGGTATTTCAGGTTGGCGTGACGCCTGCCAACCGCCCGAATTCATTGACTGAGCGGTCAGCAAACGCAGGCAGGATCCGTCCTGCCCTGATCGAGGGGGCGCGCAGATTACTGACTTGCGCGCCGGTCCTCAAGTGCCCCGTCCTGGAGCGGGTGAGGCAAAAACTGTGCATTTGGTCAGCTTTTAGAAGTGAACCTTAACCAGGGCGCTGGTAACGCTCTGGTTGGTGTCGAGCTTTCCACTGTTCTCGATACCGTATTTGTCTTTCCAGTAGCTGTACTCGATACCCACGTACAACTGCTTGGCGCCCAGGTTCAGGGCCTTGCCCAGGTCGTATTTGACCTGTGGGTTGAACTGCAGGTTGGCGTGGTAGGTGCCGCGCCGGCTCTGGTCGTTGTCCACCACCCAGTCCATGTAGCCGTCGATCAGCACATCGGACTTGCCCACGGGGATGGTGTAGGAAAAGGTCGGGGTAATCTGCCAGACGCGATCACCGGGGCGGCTGCCTTCGGTGTTGCGCTGCATGATGTTGAGGGTGAAGTAGTTGAAACCGGGGATCGCCAGGTCAAAGCCGGGGCCGATCAGGTAGGCCTCGTTGTCGCCTTCGCCAGACTCGTAGGTCATGGCCAGCAACACGTCCTTGATCGGACCGAACTCGAATTTGCGATCGAAGATCTTGCCGAACGACAGGCGCGGGCTGAATTCACCGTAGTAGGTGTTGTTGCCTTTGTTGCGGTCGGTGCCGCCGTTGTAGAAGATCTTGTCGATGAACAGGAAGGTGTCGCCGTACTTCCACTTGTTGGCATGTTCGAAGGTCACCGTCTGCTGGATTGCAGGGTTGACCTGGAAGTCCTTGCCGTAGAGGTAGGTGAGGCTGTTGGTGTGCCAGAGCAGCAAGTCCCCTGCGGCGGCTGGCAAGGTGGCCAGCAGACTGCTACCCAGCAGGAGGGAAGTGGTGATGCCTTTCATGTTGTGATTCCCGGCTTTGTTATTGTTGGTTTTCGGTTTTTTTGGCGCGAAGCGCCCCGGCCGACCCGCTCCCACGGGTCGACGGCCTTGCGTATTGCTTGGGTGATGCCGGGCGGCAAGCGCCGCCCAAAGGCTCAGTGCTGGTGGGCGGTATCGTTGTGGGCGGCGCGCTCGGCGCCACCGAGAATGTTGAACAGCAGGTTGAGGATCAACGCGCTGACCGTGGCCATGGCAATCCCGCTGTGGGTGATCGGTTCCATCCACTGCGGCATCTGCGCGAAGAACTCCGGACGCACTACCGGGATCAGGCCCATGCCGACGCTGACGGCCACCAGCAACTGGTTGCGGCGGTCGGCGATGTCGGCTTCCTGAAGGATCTTGATGCCAGTGGCGGCGACCATGCCGAACATGGCAATCGACGCCCCGCCGAGTACCGCAGGCGGAATCGAGGCAATCAGGAACGCCGCTTTTGGCAGCAGGCTGAGCAGGATCAGGAAGCCGCCGGCGACCACGGTGACGTAGCGGCAACGCACGCCGGTCATCTGCACCAGGCCGATGTTCTGGGCGAACGAGGAGTGGGTGAAGGTGTTGAAAAAGCCGGCCACGAACGACGCACCGGCATCGCACATCAGGCCGCGGCGCAGCATGCCCGGGGTAACTTCACGGTCGGTGACCTTGCCCAGGGCGAGGAACATGCCGGTGGACTCGACGAAGATGATCACCACCACCAGGCACATCGACAGGATCGGCGCCAGGCTGAAGGTCGGCATGCCGAAATGCAGCGGCGTCACGACCTGTACCCATGGCGCTTCACTCAGGCCAGAGAGGTCGACCATGCCGATGGAGCCGGCGATGATGTAGCCCAGGCCCATGCCGATCAGTACCGAGACATTGACCCAGAAACCACGCATGAAGCGGTTGATCAGCAGGATGGTGGCGAGCACCAGGCCGGCGACGATCAGGTAGACGGGGGAGCCGAAGGGCGCGGCATCGGCGCCACCGCCGGCCCAGTTGACGGCAACCGGGAACAGCGACAGGCCGATCGAGGTGATGACCGTGCCGGTCACCAGGGGCGGGAAGAAGCGCACGACCTTGGACATGAACGGCGCGATGATCATGCCGAAGAAACCGGCGGCGATGGTCGCGCCGAAAATCCCCTGCAGGCCGACGCCGGGCATGCCGGCCATGGCCACCATGCTGCCGACCGCGGCAAAGCTTGCGCCCATCATCACCGGCATGCGGATGCCGACTGCGCCAATGCCGAACGACTGGACGATGGTGGCGACACCAGCGACCAGCAGGTCGGCATTGATCAGGAAAGCGACTTCTTCACGAGAAAGTCCGGCGGCTTGTCCGATGATCAGCGGCACGGCAATCGCGCCTCCGTACATCAGCAACACATGCTGCAGACCCACCAGGAACAGTTGGAACAGGGGCAGTGGCTGTCGTGGGGGCGCAACAGGGATGTACGCCTTGCGTGACTCGGACATGCAACACCTCGGTTTTGTTTTTATTCTTGGAGCTGCAAGCTTCAAGCGCCAAGCTTCAAGAAGAAGCAGGAGGTCGCGCTTGGCTTGCAGCTTTTTTTTGCTTGTCGCTTACAGCTGGCAGCTTGCGGCTGCCTTAGTGGGTCGGTGCTCCCTTGGCGACCCAGGCGCCAATCAGTTCACGTTCCTGCTGGGTCATCTGGGTGATGTTGCCCAGCGGCATGATCTGCGTAGCCACGGCTTGTGCCTGGATGCGTGCGGCCTGTTGCTGGATCTGTTGCGGGGTATCGAGCATCACCCCGGCAGGAGCGGCGCTGAACAGCGGGCTGGTCGGCTTGGCCGAGTGGCACACGGTGCAACGCTCCTGGATGACGCTGTGGATCTTGTCGAAGCCGGCGTCGTCGAGCTTGGCGGTGGCGTTGGCTGGCGCCTCGGTCGGTGCGGCAGGCTGTGCTGGAGCGGCAGCCTGTTCGGCAGCTTTCTCGGCAGCGGTCTTGCCACCCAGGGCGGTTTCCGGCAACGGCTGGTACTCGACCTTGGCGGCGGCCTGCTCAGGGGCGCTCGGCATCGGCGCAGGGCCGGTGACGTAAGCCAGGCAGATCATCGACAGGGCACCGACCGGCAGGGTCCAGGCGTACTTGTTGCTGTCATGACGGGTGTTGAAGTAGTGACGCACCAACACCGCAGCCACCGCGATACCCGCCAGGATCAACCAGTTGTACTGGCTGCCGTAGGTGCTCGGGAAGTGGTTGCTGATCATGATGAACAGCACCGGCAGGGTGAAGTAGTTGTTGTGCCGCGAGCGCAGCAGGCCCTTGGCCGGCAGTACCGGGTCGGGCGTCTGGTTGGCTTCGATGGCGGCGACCAGCTGACGCTGGGCCGGCATGATGGTGCGGAACACGTTGCCGACCATGATGGTGCCGATGATCGCGCCGGTGTGCAGGTACGCGCCACGGCCGCTGAACACCTGGCTGAAGCCGTAGCAGGCGGCGATGACCAGCACGAACAGCACCAGGCCGAGCAGGGCAGGGCGTTTGCCCAGCGGCGAGTCACAGAGGAAGTCGTAGATGAACCAGCCGGCGATCAGCGAACCGATACCGATGGCGATGCCTTCACCACCGCTCAGGGTGCTGCCGGGGGCCAGCAGGTACAGGGTCGGGTTCCAGTAGAACACCAGGCACAGCAGGGCGATACCCGACATCCAGGTGAAATAGGCTTCCCATTTGAACCAGTGCAGGTTCTCCGGCATTTTTGGCGGAGCCAGCTTGTATTTCTCCAGGTGGTAGATCCCGCCACCGTGAATCGCCCAGAGATCGCCGGACAGACCGTCGCGCGGGTTGGCCCGGTTGAGGTTGTTTTCCAGCCAGACAAAGTAGAACGACGCGCCAATCCATGCCACGCCAGTGATCATGTGAACCCAACGCACGCTCAGGTTCAGCCATTCCAACAGATGTGCTTCCACAGTCTTTACCTCTACCCTGGCGCCCTGTAGCCGGGCGCTCAGGTCTTCTCTTATTGGTGGGGGGCGAGGATCAATTGCTCATCCTCATTGAAAAAATGCTCATCGCAGTTGTTGCCAGTGCCACTGCGATCAACCACCAGGAAGTCATCCCGCTTTTCGATCGTCAGCACCGGGTGGTGCCAGACGCCGCGATGGTAATTGATGCCCTGCCTTCCATTACTGATGAAGGCACGGACCAGGCCTGATACAGGTGCATCGCCAACGGGCGCGACCACGATCAGAAAGGGGTTGCCGAGCAGCGGAATGAAAGCCTGGCTGCCCTGCGGATGGCGCTCCAGCATGCGGACGGTCAGCGGCATGTCCTGCGCGTCGGCGCGGAAGATGCTGATGATCGCCTTGTCGTCGGGTTGTGCGGTTTCGACCGTGGCCAGACGATGGAAGCGCATGGTCGAGCCGTTGTTGATCATGAAGTGGTCGCTGCCGTCGGTTTCGATCACGTCACCGAAAGGGGCGAAGGCTTCTTTGCTCAGGGGCTCAATCACTAAAGTGCGCATGCGGATTCTCTTTATTCTGTGTTGTGGAGGGGGCCGTTGTTGCGCCGGTCAGGCCCTGGGTACGCTCGCGTCGCGCACTCGGGCCAGCCCGGCGGTCGACGCCCTTAAAGCTGCAGCAGGCGGAACAGGGCGATCAGGTTGATCTGCGCCAGCGCTTCCTTGAACTCGGCTTCGACCGAGTTGTGGATGCGCTTTTCAAAGGCGGCCAGGATCTGGTGCCGGTTACTGCCTTTGACCGCCATGATGAACGGGAACTTGAACTTCTCTTTGTAGGCATCGTTGAGTTCGGTGAAGCGCTCGAACTCTTCGGCGGTGCACTGGTGGATACCGGCGCCGGCTTGTTCATGGGTGCTCGATTCGGTCAGTTCACCCTGGATCGCGGCCTTGCCGGCGAGGTCCGGGTGCGCGTTGATCAGCGCCAGCTGGGCGGCGTGGTCGGCGCTCAGGAGGATGTCGCTCATGCGCTGGTGCAGGGCTTCGATCTGCTCGATTTCCTGCAGCTGGCCCAGGTCGTAGGCCTTTTCGGCGACCCACGGCGAGTGTTCGTAGATGTCGGCGAAGGCTGCAACGAACGCTGCGCGATCCAGGGTCGAAGGCTTCAGGGTCTTGAATGCGGTCATCATGCTTTCTCGGCTTGGAAAGGGTGGGTGGCATGCCAGTGACGGGCGATGTCCACGCGCCGGGCGAACCAGACCTGGTCATGGCTCTTGGCGTACTCGACGAAACGCTTGAGCGCGGCCAGGCGCGCCGGGCGGCCGATCAGGCGGCAGTGCAGGCCGATCGAGAGCATCTTCGGTGCCTCGGCGCCTTCTTCGTAGAGCACATCGAAAGCGTCCTTGAGGTACTGGAAGAACTGCTCGCCGCAGTTGAAGCCCTGCACCTGGGTGAAGCGCATGTCGTTGGTGTCCAGGGTGTAGGGGATCACCAGGTGCGGCTTGCCGGTCGGATTGTTCTGTTCCCAGTAGGGCAGGTCGTCGTCGTAGGTGTCGCTGTCGTAGAGGAAGCCACCTTCCTCCATCACCAGGCGGCGGGTGTTCGGCCCGGTGCGGCCGGTGTACCAGCCCAGCGGACGCTCGCCGGTGAGTTCGGTGAGGATGCGGATGGCTTCGAGCATGTGCTCGCGCTCCTGGGCCTCATCCATGTATTGGTAATCGATCCAGCGGTAGCCGTGGCTGCAGATCTCGTGGCCGGCTTCGACCATGGCGCGGATCACGTCCGGGTGGCGCTGGGCGGCCATGGCCACGGCGAAGATGGTCAGCGGTACACCGGTGTCCTTGAACAGCTTGAGCAGGCGCCACACGCCAGCGCGGCTGCCATACTCGTACAGCGACTCCATGCTCATGTTGCGCGCGCCCTGCAGCGGCTGGGCGGAGACCATTTCCGAGAGGAAGGCTTCGGACTCTTTATCGCCATGAAGGATGTTGCGTTCGCCACCTTCTTCGTAATTGAGCACGAAAGACAAAGCAATGCGGGCGTTCCCCGGCCAGCGCGGATGGGGTGGGGTGTTGCCGTAACCGATCAGGTCGCGAGGGTAATCAGCGCTCACTGCAGTCTTCCTTCTTGTACGTTAATGCGGAGGGCGTGGGCACCCGGGTAGGGTATCGGCCACGACGATGGAATGATTGTATACAACTTTGTTTGCGATTTGTAAGCCTGTTTTTTCGCTTTTCTTTGCCTTTTTACCCACTCCTGCCTCTATAAGGAGCCCTGCAAGAAACCTGCCTGATCGGTCAGCTAATGACGGTCGCGTCGGCCAATGGCGTGGTTTTGCGACTGATGGCTTATTTACAGGGGATGAGCGGCATGTCAGGAAAGAATACCGAATTATTGTGTACAATTTTACAGAGAAATGTCTTAATAATCCGACAGCCGCACGTTGTCGGGCTTCCTGACGCTGGCGTGCGGGTATTTTTTGCCCACAGATAGAACAGAGGCGAGCAAGCAATGGGACGTTTGACCACGCATGTACTGGATGCCGCTCATGGCTGCCCTGGCAGCTCGATCAAGGTCGAGCTGTACCGGGTCGAAGGCCAGCAGCTGGAGCTGGTGAACACTACCCTGACCAACAGCGATGGCCGTTGCGACGCGCCGCTGTTGCAAGGCGATGATTACCGCAGCGGTGTCTACCAGCTGCAGTTCAGCGCCGGCGATTACTACCGTGCCCGCGGCGTACAACTGCCCGAGCCTGCTTTCCTTGATGTGGTGGTGCTGCGTTTCGGCATCAGTGCCGAGCAGGATCACTACCACGTACCGCTGTTGATCTCGCCGTACAGTTACTCGACCTATCGTGGAAGCTAGTTGGTCGCTAGAAGAATCTTCGTAGGTCCTTGCCCGCTCACACTGCGGGCTTTTTTTTACCTGTGATTCGAGATCCCGCCTATCCCTGTGGGAGCTGGCTTGCCAGCGATGAGGCCAGTGCGGTTCGCACCAAAGTTGTTGCCCGGATTACGACCGCTTCGCGGTCGATCGCTGGCAAGCCAGCTCCCACAGGGACCACTCAGGCATCAGCACTGTTTAGCCGACAACAAAAAGCCCCACCCGAAGGTGAGGCTCTGTTTACCTGCAGTTGTGTTTACAGGAATACAAACTTGGCAATGAAGATCGCCGTCAGCACCCACAGGCTTGCCGAGATCTCCTTGTAGCGTCCGGTCCCGGCCTTGAGCACCACATAGGTGATAAAGCCCAGGGCGATGCCGTCGGCGACCGAGAAGGTCAGCGGCATCATGATCGCGGTGACAATCGCCGGGATGCTGTCGGTGGCTTCATCCCAGTTGATGTGGGCCATGCTGCCCATCATCAGCATCGCCACGTAGATCAGCGCGCCGGCTGTGGCATAGGCAGGAATCATCCCGGCCAGCGGGGCGAAGAACATCGCGGCGATGAAGAACAGGCCCACCACCACCGCGGTAAGCCCGGTACGGCCACCGGCGGCGACCCCCGCGGCACTCTCCACATAGCTGGTCACCGGTGGCACGCCGACCACGGCGCCAAACACGCTCGATGCACTGTCGGCTTTAAGCGCTCGCGACAGGTTTTCGATGCGCCCGTCGGCATTCACCAGGTTGGCCCGCTGGGCCACGCCCATCAGGGTGCCGGCGGTGTCGAACATGTGCACGAAAAGGAAAGCGAACACCACGGCAATCATGCTGACGTTGAACACGCCGGCGACATCCATGGCCATCCAGGTCGGCGCCAGGCTCGGCGGCAGCGAGAACAGTCCGCCGTACTCCACCAGGCCCAGGCCCCAGCCGGCGAGGGTGACGCTGATGATGCTGATCAGGATCGCGCCGAACACCCGGTGGTAGCTGAGCACCGCGATCATCAAAAAGCAGATGGCCGCCAGCAGCGGGCCAGGCTCATGCAGCGAGCCGAGCTTGATCAGGGTCGCCGGGCTGTCGACGACAATCCCGGCGGTTTTAAGACCGATCAGTCCGAGGAACAATCCGACGCCGGCACCCATGGCATGCCGCAGGCTGACCGGAATGCTGTTGAGCAGCCATTCGCGCACCCGCGACAAGGTCAGCAGCATGAACAGCACCCCGGAGACGAACACCGCGCCCAGCGCGGCTTCCCAGGTGTAGCCCATGGTCCCGACCACGGTGTAGGTAAAGAAGGCGTTGAGCCCCATGCCCGGCGCCAGGCCTACTGGCCAGTTGGCGTACAGGCCCATCAACAGGCAGCCAAGGGCGGCGGCGATGCAGGTGGCGACGAACGCCGCGCCGTGATCGATGCCGGCATCGGCCATGATGTTGGGGTTGACGAAAATGATGTAGGCCATGGTGATGAAGGTGGTCAACCCGGCGATCATCTCGGTTTTGACGGTGGTGCCATGTAGCTTGAGTTTGAAAATCCGCTCCAGCCAGCTCGTTTCGAGCGGTGGGGCAAGATCCAGCGTAGGGGCGTCGGATTTGCGGCTTTCCACAGCGTGTACTCCTCAAGTCTTTTCTTGTTTTCCAGAACCAGTCCTGCGCACGCACTGGGGGGCTCTGTGAGGCGGATGGGATGGCAGGCCACCGGACCGTTTGTTGACTTCTGGGTCAGGAAGTTGCACGGATGGATTATGCGTTTGTATACAAAGAATGCAAATAATGTTTTCTTTGTTGTGCTCAGATAATTTGCCAGTGCAGCTATAAAGGCCATCGCCACCTGCAGAAATCCCTGCGGCTGTGTACAATGTGCCAATACCTTAATCGTTTAATTTTCTTACCAGGACTTGCCATCGCCCCACTGGCTGGTATTACAGTCAGGGTCCGACTGGCGGATCTCCGTGCTCGAGTGCCCATGAACGAACAGCTGCAACCTCTCAAGAAACCAGTGCGTACCGGCAAGGCCGGTCGTAGCGGAACCCAGGACGATATCGTCTACGCGCACATTTTCGAGGCCATCCTCGAGCAGCGTCTGGCGCCGGGTACCAAGTTGAGCGAGGAAGCCCTGGGCGAGATCTTCGGCGTCAGCCGCACCATCATCCGTCGCGCCCTGTCGCGCCTGGCCCACGAAAGCGTGGTCCTGCTGCGGCCCAACCGCGGCGCGGTAGTGGCCAGCCCGACGGTCGAGGAAGCCCGCCAGGTGTTCTTCTCGCGACGCATGGTCGAGCGCGCCATCACCGAGCTTGCGGTCGAGCACGCCACTGCCGAGCAACTCAACGAACTGCGCCAGATGGTCCGCGAGGAGCGCGACAGCTTCTCCCGTGGCGATCGCGGTGCCGGTATTCGTTTGTCCGGCGAGTTCCACCTGAAACTGGCGGAAGCGGCGGGCAATGCCCCATTGATCAGCTTCCAGCGCAGCCTGGTGTCGCAAACCTCGCTGATCATCGCCCAGTATGAAAGCGGCAACCGCTCGCATTGCTCCTACGACGAGCACATGCAGCTGATCGACGCCATCGAGGCCCGTGACGTCAACCAGGCAGTGAGCCTGATGATGCACCACATGGACCACATCGACAGCAAGCTCAACCTCGATGAAGACAGCGCCTCGGATGACCTGCATGCGGTGTTCTCGCACCTGCTGCAGACCAAGAAGCGTGGTGGGATTGCGCCGCTCAAGGGTTGAAGGCCAGTAGCACCCAATGTCCGGCCACTGGCAGGTTATCCAGCCTCTGCTAGATTCTCACCTGATCCACCGCAAACCTTCATCAAGCAGTTGGGCTTGCGCGCTATGCGTAGAACTTCAACTACTTGAGGACAGGTATATGTCGATGCCCCTGAGCAAACGCATGGGTGCTGAACTGATCGGGACGTTCTGGCTGGTGTTGGGTGGCTGCGGCAGTGCGGTGATCGCCGCGTCGTTCCCCATCGGCATCGGCCTGGTCGGGGTGGCCATGGCCTTCGGCCTGACCGTGCTGACCATGGCTTTCGCCATCGGCCATATTTCCGGATGCCACCTCAACCCCGCGGTGTCGGTCGGGCTGGTGGTGGGTGGGCGGTTTCCGCTCAAGGACCTGCTGCCCTACGTCATCGCCCAGGTGATCGGGGCAATTCTCGGTGCGGCGGTGATCTACTTCATTGCCAGCGGCAAGGCCGGTTTCGAGTTGTCGGCAGGGCTGGCGTCCAACGGCTATGCCGAGCATTCCCCCGGCGGTTATTCATTGGCGGCAGGCTTTGCCAGTGAAGTGGTGATGACCGCGATGTTCATCCTGATCATCATGGGCGCCACCGACAGCCGTGCCCCGGCAGGCTTTGCACCGATTGCCATCGGCCTTGCGCTGACCCTGATCCACCTGATTTCGATTCCGGTCACCAATACCTCGGTGAACCCGGCGCGCAGCACGGGCCCGGCGATTTTCGTCGGTGGCTGGGCACTGCAGCAGTTGTGGCTGTTCTGGGTGGCGCCGCTGATCGGGGCAGTGATCGGCGGCGCGCTGTACAAGGGGCTGTTCCGCGAGCCCTAGCGCTGATGCACGCAGCGGCCGGCGGCGAAGGTCTGCCTGACGGTGCGGTCATCGCCCAGGGTCATCAGCACGAACAGCGTCTCGTCGATGCTGTTCGACTGCTGGATGCGGTAGTCCATCAGCGCCGTGGCCTTGTAGTCGAGCACCAGGAAGTCGGCATCGTTGCCCGGCTGCAGGCTGCCGATGCGGTCATCCAGGCTCAGCGCCCGGGCGCCGCCCAGGGTCGCCAGGTACAGTGACTTGAACGGGCTCAGGCGCGCGCCCTGCAGTTGCATGACCTTGTAGGCTTCATTCAGGGTGTTGAGCAGCGAGAAGCTGGTACCGGCGCCCACGTCGGTGCCCAATCCGACCTTGACCTTGAACTTCTCGGCCTGCGGCAGGTTGAACAGGCCGCTGCCGAGGAACAGGTTGGAAGTCGGGCAGAAGGCCACGGCCGAACCGGTTTCGGCCAGGCGCTGGCATTCGTCGTCGCACAGGTGCACGCCGTGGGCGAACACCGAGCGCTGACCGAGCAACTTGAAGTGATCGTAGACGTCCAGGTAGCCCTTGCGCTCCGGGAACAGTTCCTTGACCCAGTCGATTTCCTTGAGGTTTTCGCTCAGGTGGGTGTGCATGTACAGGTCGGGGTATTCGCCCAGCAGCTGGCCGGCCAGGGTCAGTTGCTCCGGGGTGCTGGTCGGTGCAAAACGCGGGGTCACTGCGTAGTGCAGGCGGCCCTTGCCGTGCCAGCGCTCGATCAGCGCCTTGCTCTCGATGTAGCCGGACTCGGCGGTGTCGGTCAGGTAGTCCGGGGCATTGCGGTCCATCATCACCTTGCCGGCAATCATTCGCAGGTCCAGGCGCTCGGCTTCTTCGAAGAAGGCATTGACCGATTCCGGGTGCACGCTGCCGAATACCAGGGCGGTAGTGGTGCCGTTGCGCAGCAGTTCTTCAACGAAGATCTTCGCGACCTTGTCGGCATGCGCCTTGTCGGCAAACTGCTTCTCGCAGGGGAAGGTGTAGGTGTTGAGCCAGTCCAGCAACTGCTCGCCGTAGGAACCGATCATGCCGGTCTGCGGGAAGTGGATATGGGTGTCGATAAAGCCCGGGGTGATCAGGGCATCCTGGTAATGCTCAACCTCGATGTCAGCCGCCAGGGTCGGCAGCAGGTCGCGGGCATCGCCCAGGGCGCTGATCTTGCCGTTGTCGATCAGCAGCAGGCCGTCTTCGAAATACTGATAGGAGGCTTCGACGCCTACTTCGGCAGGGTCGGCGATGCTGTGCAGGATGGCGGCACGGTAGGCTTTGCGGGTTGCGCTCATAGGGCTCTCGTCATATGGCTTGGCTGCGCCGTGACGGCGGCAGCAATTGGGCAATGGGGCCGGCGTTGACAGCGTTGTTGTGCTGGCCAAAGCTGGCGTTGTAGGTGGCAATGATTTCCGCGGCGATCGACACGGCGATCTCGATCGGCAGCTTGCCCTTGACCTCGGCGATGCCCATCGGGCAACGCATGCGTTGCAGGCGCTCCTCGGCAAAGCCGCGCTCACGCAGGCGATGCTCGAACTTGACGCGTTTGGTCTTCGAGCCGATCAGGCCGAACCAGGTGAAGTCATTGCGTTTGAGGATCGCCGCGGTCAGTTCCAGATCCAGCTGATGGTTATGGGTCATGACGATGCAGTAGCTGCCGGCGGGCAGCTCATCGACTTCATCCACCGGCTCTTCGCTGACGATCTTGCTGACCCCGGCGGGAAGGCTCTCGGGGAATTCCTGCTCGCGCGAATCGATCCAGCGCACCTTGCAGGGCAGGGCGGCGAGCAAGGGTACCAGAGCGCGGCCGACATGGCCTGCGCCGAATACGGCGATCTGCGCCTGCACCTGACCCATCGGCTCGAACAGCAGCACGGTGGCGCCACCGCAGCACTGGCCGAGGCTGGCGCCGAGGCTGAAGCGTTCCAGGTGCGGCGCTTCACGGCGCTCGGCGAGCATCTGCCGGGCGATGTGCATGGCCTTGTATTCCAGGTGGCCGCCGCCGATGGTGTCGAACAGCTGCTCGGCGCTGACGACCATTTTCGAGCCGGCATTGCGTGGCGTCGAGCCGCGTTCTTCGATGATGGTCACCAATACGCAGGGCTCGCCGCGAGATTGCAGGTCGGACAGGGCGTTGATCCAGGTGTGCATTATTCAGTTACCTCTACGGTGCCTGTTCTGGCCTCATCGCTGGCAAGCCAGCTCCCACAGGTCCGGTGTACACAGATCCTGTGGGAGCTGGCTTGCCAGCGATAGCGGACTCACGGTGTCACTGTCTCAACCTCGGTAGCAGGCTGCTGCGCCGCCACTGCCTTGCGCATCTGCTCGCAACCCCAGAGCACCCGCTCCGGCGTCGCCGGCGCATCGATCAGCGGATGCACGCGGTAATCGCCCAGGCTCGCCACGGCATCCTTGATCGCACACCAGGCAGCGATGCCGAGCATGAACGGCGGTTCGCCCACGGCCTTGGAATGGAACACGGTGTCTTCCGGGTTCTTGCGGTTTTCCACCAGCTTGACGCGCAAATCCACCGGCATGTCGGCTACCGCCGGGATCTTGTAGCTGGCCGGGCCGTTGGTCATCAGCTTGCCCTTGGCGTTCCACACCAGCTCTTCGGTGGTCAGCCAGCCCATGCCCTGGATGAAGCCGCCCTCGACCTGGCCGATGTCGATGGCCGGGTTCAGCGAGGCACCGACGTCGTGCAGGATGTCGGTGCGCAGCATCTTGTATTCGCCGGTCAGGGTGTCGACGATGACCTCGGCACAGGCTGCACCGAAGGCGAAGTAGTAGAACGGCCGGCCACGCGCCTGGCTGCGGTCGTAGTAGATCTTCGGGGTCTTGTAGAAGCCGGTGCTCGACAGCGAGACCTGGGCGAAATAGGCCTGCTGCACCAGCGCTTCGAAACTGAGGATCTCATCGCGCACGCGCACGTGGCCGTTGCGAAACTCGACGTCTTCCTCGCTGACTTTGTATTGCCGTGCGGCGAACTCGGTCAGGCGTTTCTTAAGGATCTCGGCCGCATTCTGCGCCGCCTTGCCGTTCAGGTCGGCGCCGCTGGAGGCGGCAGTCGGCGAAGTGTTGGGTACCTTGTCGGTGTTGGTCGCAGTGATCTGGATGCGCTGGAAATCAACCTGGAACACTTCAGCCACCACCTGGGCCACCTTGGTGTTCAGGCCCTGGCCCATCTCGGTGCCACCGTGGTTCAGGTGAATGCTGCCGTCGGTGTAGATGTGCACGAGGGCGCCGGCCTGGTTGAGGAAGCTGGCGGTGAACGAGATGCCGAATTTCACCGGGGTCAGCGCCAGGCCTTTTTTCAGGATCGGGCTGTTGGCGTTGAAGCGGCGGATCGATTCGCGACGCTCGGCGTAATCACTGCTGGCTTCAAGCTCGGCGGTGATCTCTTCGAGCATGTTGTGCTCGACGGTCTGGTAGTAGTGGGTGACGTTGCGCTCGGTCTTGCCGTAGTAGTTGGCCTTGCGCACGGCCAGTGGATCGAGGGCCAGGTGGCGGGCAATATGGTCCATCACCTCCTCGATGGCGACCATGCCCTGCGGGCCGCCAAAGCCGCGGTAGGCGGTGTTCGAGGCGGTATTGGTCTTGCAACGGTGGCCATGGATGGTGGCGTCGCCCAGGTAGTAGGCGTTGTCGGCGTGGAACATGGCGCGGTCGACGATCGAGGCCGAGAGGTCCGGCGAGCAACCGCAGTTGCCGGCCAGGTCGAAGTTGATTCCGTGCAGGCGGCCGTTGTCATCGAAGCCGACGTCGTACTCGATGTAGAACGGGTGACGTTTGCCGGTCATCAGCATGTCTTCGACCCGCGGCAGGCGCATCTTGGTCGGCTGGCCGGTGAGGTGCGCGATCACTGCGCACAGGCAGGCGGGGCTGGCCGCCTGGGTTTCCTTGCCGCCGAAACCACCGCCCATGCGGCGCATGTCAACGACGATCTTGTTCATTGGCACGTCGAGGACTTCCGCCACCAGCTTCTGCACTTCGGTGGGGTTCTGGGTCGAGCAGTAGACGATCATTCCGCCGTCTTCGGTGGGCATCACCGAGGAGATCTGGGTTTCCAGGTAGAAGTGCTCCTGGCCGCCGATGTGCAGGGTGCCCTGCAGGCGATGCGGGGCGCTGGCCAGGGCGCTGACCGAGTCGCCACGCTGGTGGGTGTGGCTGTCGAGCACGAAGTGTTTCTTGCGCAGCGCCTCGACCACATCCAGCACCGGTTCCAGGTCTTCATATTCGATGATCGCGGCCATGGCTGCGCGGCGCGCGGTATCGAGGTCGCGGGCGGCGACGGCAACCACCGGCTGGCCGACGAACTCGACGGTGTCGATGGCCAGCAGCGGGTCGCCGGGCAGCAGCGGGCCGATGTCCTTGAGGCCCGGCACGTCTTCATGGGTGATGGCGATGCGCACGCCCTCGAAGGCGTAGCAGGGGCTGGTGTCGATGCTCAATACCCGGGCGTGGGCGCGGTCGGACAGGCGCGCATACACGTGCAGCTGGTTGGGAAATTCCAGGCGGTCATCGATGTACACCGCTTCGCCTGACACATGCTTGTCGGCGCTGTCGTGCTTGAGGCTGCGACCGACCCCGGTGGTCAGGTCCTGGCTGAACAGTTCGGCCAGCTCTGCCTGGCTTTTGGCGACGTGATGGTTAGACATAAGCGGTCACCCGAGTCTCGATGTGCGGCGTTTGTAGTTCAATGAAGTATTTGCGCAGCAGGTTCTGCGCGCTGAGCAGGCGGTATTCCTTGCTCGCGCGAAAATCCGAGAGTGGCGTGAAGTCCTCGGCCAGGGCCTGGCAGGCGCGCTCGATGCTGGCCTGGTTCCAGGCCTTGCCAACCAGTGCCGCTTCGCAGGCGCGGGCCCGTTTCGGGATCGCCGCCATGCCGCCGAAGGCAATGCGCGCAGCCTCGACCACGCCGTTGCTGATGCGCAGGTTGAATGCCGCGCACACCGCCGAGATATCGTCGTCCAGGCGCTTGGACACCTTGTAGGCGCGGAACGCCCAGTCGGCACGGGCCCGTGGCACGATGATCTTCTCGATGAACTCGCTTTCCTGGCGCGCGGTGATGCGGTAGTCGATGAAGTAGTCTTCCAGCGCCAGGGTGCGGGTGCTTTCACCTTTGCGCAGAACGATCTGCGCATCCAGGGCAATCAGCAGGGGTGGCGAGTCACCGATCGGCGAGGCGTTGCCGATGTTGCCGCCAAGGGTGCCCTGGTTACGGATCTGCAGCGAGGCGAAACGGTGCAGCAGCTCGCCGAAATCCGGGTACTCGGCGCTCAGGGCGTCGTAGCAATCGGTCAGCGGCGTTGCGGCGCCGATTTCCAGGTACTGGCCTTGAGTCTCGATGCGCTTGAGTTCGGCGACGTTGCCGACATAGATCATCACCGGCAGGGTCTTGTGGAACTGGGTGACTTCCAGCGCCAGGTCGGTGCCGCCGGCCAGCAACCGGGCTTCGGGGTGCGAGCCGTAGAGTTCGGCCAGATCGGCCACGGTCAGCGGCACCAGGCAGCGCTTGTCGCCGCTGTTGAGCTCACCGGTTTCACCCGGCGCGATGGCCTTGAGGCGGGCGATGGTCTGGGCTTCGCTGCTGTCGAACTGATCAGGCTTGGCCTGGCAGCAGGACTGCTCGGCGGCGGCCAGGATCGGCCGGTAACCGGTGCAGCGGCAGAGGTTGCCGGCCAGGGCTTCCTGGGCCTTGTGCAGATCGGGTGCATCGCTGTTCTTTTGCAGGGCGAACAGCGACATGACAAAGCCCGGGGTGCAGAAGCCGCATTGCGAGCCGTGGCAATCGGCCATGGCCTGCTGCACGCTGTGCAGCTTGCCCTGGTGCTTGAGGCCTTCGACGCTGATCAGTTGTTTGCCGTGCAGCGAGGAGACGAACGTCAGGCACGAGTTGAGGCTGCGGTAGCGGATGTGCTCGCGGCCGTCCTCGCCCTGGGCCAGCTCGCCGACCACCACGGTGCAGGCGCCACAATCGCCGCTGGCGCAGCCTTCCTTGGTACCGGACTTGCCCAGGTGTTCACGAAGATACTCGAGCACGGTCAGGTTGGGGTCCAGGGCATGCTCACTGCGCAGCTCCTGGTTAAGTAGAAACTGGATCACGGGAAGGCCTCACAAGCGACTTATTGTTGTTGAGCGGACTGTAAGCAGACTTGATTTTCAGGTCAACAATTTTCTGACCTTCGGGTCAGGAAATTTCTCGTGGCGCTTCCGCCCTTTCACAGGTGCTCTGTTATGAGCATAGTTGGCTCTGTGGGATCCGAATCTTTTGCGCCAATCGTGCCAACTTCTGCTATATGGCCACTGCGCGGCGCGGGGGCAAGTGCGCTACAATTCGGCGCTTGTGCACAGTTCAATGATTTTGAAGGAAAACCATGACGTTCAAGGCGCCGGACAGCCTCTCCGAGCAAATTGCCCATTACCTGGCCGAGCGGATCATCCGCGGCGAGCTCAAGCCTGCCGAACGTATCCAGGAGCAGAAGGTTACCCAGGCGTTGAATGTCAGCCGTGGTTCGGTGCGCGAGGCGCTGCTGATCCTCGAACGCCGCCATCTGGTGACCATCCTGCCGCGTCGTGGTGCCCACGTGACCGAGCTCGACGAGCACAACGTGCGCAGCCTGTGCACGTTGATGGGCGAGCTGTACACCTTGCTCGGCAACGCCGTGGCACAGCACTGGCGCAATGACGCTGACCTGCTGCCGTTCCTCAAGATCCAGCAGCGACTGACCAGCGCTTTTGAGCGTCAGGACATCCGTACCTTCGTCGAAGACAGCTTCGCGGTGATGCGCGCTGCCTATCCGTTCGCCGACAACCCCTACTTGCAGGAAACCGTCGAGAACCTGCAGCCGGCCATGAGTCGTGCCTATTACCTGGCACTGGACCAGCGCAAGGCCAATATGAACGACTTCCTGGTGCTGTTTGCCAACCTGCTCGAGGCCGTGGTGGCCCGTGACCAGCTGCGCATCCGCACGGTGCTGGCCGAGTACTGCCAGCGCAGCTGCGAGCTGGTGCTGGCGGCGCTGGCGACTGCCTGAGCATGCGCTTAAAGTGCATTCGCCTGGCCGGGTTCAAGTCGTTCGTCGACCCGACCACGGTCAACTTCCCCAGCAACATGGCGGCCGTGGTCGGCCCCAACGGCTGCGGCAAGTCCAACATCATCGATGCGGTGCGCTGGGTGATGGGCGAAAGCTCGGCCAAAAACCTGCGTGGCGAGTCGATGACCGACGTCATCTTCAACGGCTCGACCAGCCGCAAGCCGGTGAGCCAGGCCAGCATCGAGCTGGTGTTCGATAACTCCGACAGTACCCTGGTCGGTGAATACGCGGCTTATGCGGAAATTTCCATTCGCCGCAAGGTGACCCGCGACGGGCAGAACACCTATTACCTCAACGGCGCCAAATGCCGGCGCCGGGACATTACCGATATCTTCCTCGGCACCGGCCTGGGCCCGCGCAGCTACTCGATCATCGAGCAGGGGATGATCTCCAAGCTGATCGAAGCCAAGCCCGAAGACCTGCGCAACTTCATCGAAGAGGCGGCGGGTATCTCCAAGTACAAGGAGCGCCGGCGCGAGACCGAGAACCGCATCCGCCGCACCCATGAGAACCTCGAGCGCCTGACCGACCTGCGCGAAGAGCTGGAGCGCCAGCTCGAACGCCTGCACCGCCAGGCCCAGGCCGCCGAGAAGTACAAGGAATACAAAGCCGAAGAGCGTCAGCTCAAGGCGCAACTGGCGGCCCTGCGCTGGCAGGCCCTGAACGATCAGGTGGGCCAGCGCGAAGCGGTGATCGGCGACCAGGAAGTCGCCTTCGAGGCGCTGGTGGCCGAACAGCGCAATGCCGATGCCAGCATCGAGCGCCTGCGTGATGGCCACCATGAGCTGTCCGAGCGTTTCAACCTGGTGCAGGGGCGCTTCTATTCGGTCGGCGGCGATATCGCCCGGGTCGAGCAAAGTATCCAGCACGGTCAGCAACGGCTGCGCCAGTTGCAGGATGACCTGAAAGAGTCCGAGCGCGCGCGGCTCGAAACCGAATCGCACCTGGGCCACGACCGTACGATGCTCACCACCCTGGGTGAAGAGCTTGAAATGCTCGAGCCCGAGCAGGAGATGACCCTGGCCGCCGCCGAAGAGGCCGCCGCCACCCTGGAAGATGCCGAAACCACCATGCACGGCTGGCAGGAGCAGTGGGACAGTTTCAACACCCGCTCGGCCGAGCCGCGGCGCCAGGCCGAAGTGCAGCAGGCGCGTATCCAGCAGCTGGAAACCAGCCTCGAGCGCCTGGCCGAGCGCCAGCGCAAGCTCGGCGAAGAGCGCGATCAGCTCAGTGCCGACCCGGAAGACGCAGCAATCCTTGAACTGGGCGAGCAACTGGCGACCAGCGAAATGCTGCTCGAAGCGCTACAGACAGACGAGCTGCAGGTGGTCGAGCAGCTCGAAGCCCTGCGCGATCAATTGCAGCAGGCCGTTCAGGCCCAGCAACAAGCCCAGGGCGAGTTGCAGCGCCTGGGCGGTCGCCTGGCTTCGCTCGAAGCCCTGCAGCAAGCGGCGCTCGACCCCGGCACCGGCACTGCGCAATGGCTGCGTGAGCAAGGTCTGGCACAGCGTCCGCGCCTGGCCGAAGGCTTGCGCGTTGAGCCGGGTTGGGAGCTGGCGGTGGAAACCGTGCTTGGCGCCGATCTGCAGGCAGTAGTGGTCGACGATTTCAACGGGCTGGACCTGGGCGCCTTCGATCAGGGCGAACTGCGCCTGCTCGACAGCCGTGGCGAAGGCGTGCGCATTCCCGGCAGCCTGCTCGACAAGGTCGAAGGGCGCATCGATCTGGCGCCCTGGCTCGGCCAGGTCAAACCGGTAGACAGCCTCGAACAGGCCCTGGCCCTGCGCGCTCAGTTGGCAGACGGGCAAAGCCTGATCAGCCGGGACGGTTACTGGGTTGGCCGGCACTTTTTGCGCGTCAGCCGTGCCAGCGATGCCCAGGGTGGCGTACTGGCCCGTGGCCAGGAGCTGGAGCGCCTGGGCCAAGAGCAGCAAGAACATGAAGCCGCATTGGAGCTGCTGGAAGCCAGGCTGCAGGAGCAGCGCGAACAGCAGCAGCAACTCGAAGAGCGCCGCGAGCAACTGCGCCGCCGCGCCCAGGACGAAGCCCGCCAGCAAAGCGAACTCAACGCCAGGCTCTCGGCCGGCAAGGCCCGCGCCGAGCAGTTGAGCCTGCGCCGCCAGCGTCTGGAAGAAGAGCTTGCCGAGCTGCTTGAACAACGCAGCATCGAACACGAAAACCTCGGCGAGTCGCGCCTGCAACTGCAGGAAGCCCTCGACCTGATGGCCCAGGACACCGAGCAGCGCGAGTTGCTCCTGGCCCAGCGCGACAGCCTGCGCGAGCGCCTCGACCGGGTGCGCCAGGAGGCCCGTCAGCACAAGGATCACGCCCACCAGTTGGCTGTGCGCCTGGGCTCGTTAAAGGCCCAGCACGATTCTACCCGCCAGGCCCTGGAGCGCCTGGAGCTGCAGTCCGAGCGCCTGAGCGAGAAGCGCGAACAGCTGACCCTGAACCTGGAGGAGGGCGAGGCGCCGCTGGAAGAGCTGCGCCTCAAGCTCGAAGAGCTGCTGGAAAAACGCATGAGCGTCGATGACGAGATGCGTCAGGCGCGCCTGCACATGGACGAAGCCGACCGCGAGCTGCGCGACGCCGAGAAGCGCCGCACCCAGGCCGAACAGCAGTCGCAGCTGCTGCGTGGCCAATTGGAGCAACACCGCCTGGAATGGCAAGGGTTGAGCGTGCGGCGCAAAACCCTGCAGGAGCAGCTGCACGCCGATGGCTACGACCTCGACGGGGTACTGGCGACCCTGGGCGAACAGGCCAGCGAGGAGGAAGCCGAACAGGAGCTCGAGCGCATCGACGCGCGTATCCAGCGCCTGGGGGCGATCAACCTGGCGGCCATCGACGAGTATCAGCAGCAGTCCGAGCGCAAACGCTACCTGGATGCCCAGGACGCCGACCTGGTCGAAGCCCTGGACACCCTCGAGAACGTCATTCGCAAGATCGACAAGGAAACCCGCAACCGCTTCAAGGATACCTTTGATCAGATAAATGCCGGATTACAGGCACTTTTCCCAAAAGTTTTCGGTGGCGGCAGCGCTTACCTGGAACTGACGGGCGAAGATCTACTCGATACAGGGGTGACAATCATGGCGCGGCCACCGGGCAAGAAGAACAGCACCATTCACCTGCTCTCGGGCGGTGAGAAAGCGCTGACCGCCCTGGCCTTGGTATTTGCCATTTTCAAGTTGAACCCGGCACCGTTCTGCATGCTCGATGAAGTCGATGCGCCGTTGGACGATGCCAACGTCGGGCGTTACGCCCGGCTGGTGAAGGAGATGAGCCAGACGGTGCAGTTCATCTATATCACCCACAACAAGATCGCCATGGAAATGGCTGATCAACTCATGGGCGTGACCATGCATGAACCGGGTTGTTCACGGCTGGTGGCGGTGGATGTGGAGGAGGCGATGGCCATGGTCGACGCCTGATTCGAGGCAATAAGGCGTGAACCTGCGGTAAATGGCCCTGTCAGTTGCGACAGACGGTGTAAAGTTATCTTTGGTCGTGCTAGCTTAATGTCACTTATTTTTTTGCGTGGGTAAAACGCCTGTCAGAACATAGAGTTGGCGCCACGTTTTAAAGGGGTTTAAACCCTTTATTTTTCAGCATTTTTTACAGAGGCACGGGATTACATGGAAATCGGTCTGCGCGAGTGGCTGATCGTCATCGGCATTATTGTCATTGCCGGTATTCTTTTTGACGGCTGGCGCCGCATGCGCGGCGGCAAGGGCAAGTTGAAATTCCGTCTGGACCGCAGCTTTTCCAACCTGCCGGACGATGACAGCAGCAGTGGTGGCACCGAAGTGATCGGCGAGCCCCGCGTGCTCGATAACCACAAAGAGCCTGCGCTGGACGAGCACGATCTGCCGTCGATGAGTGCCGGGCGTGACCGTGAGCGTGAACCCAAGGTCGGCAAAAACAAGCGTAACAAGCGCGGCAACGAGCCCCAGCAGGGCGACCTGAACCTGGCCGCCGAACCGCGTGAGCCTGATCTGTTCGGCAATGCCGACGATGACTTCCCGGACGAAAGCCCGAAAACCAGCGGCTACGGTTCTGCGCCGGACAAAGACCTGCCACCGGTTGAAGAAGTACTGGTGATCAGTGTGATTTCCCGCGATGAAGGCGGCTTCAAGGGCCCGGCATTGCTGCAGAACATCCTTGAAAGCGGCCTGCGTTTCGGTGAAATGGACATCTTCCACCGTCACGAAAGCATGGCCGGTAACGGCGAAGTACTGTTCTCGATGGCTAACGCGGTCAAGCCGGGCGTGTTCGACCTCGATGACATCGACCACTTCAGCACCCGTGCGGTGAGCTTCTTCCTCGGTCTGCCAGGCCCGCGTCATCCCAAGCAGGCCTTCGACGTGATGGTGGCGGCAGCGCGCAAGCTGGCCCACGAACTCAACGGCGAGCTCAAGGATGACCAGCGCAGTGTGATGACCGCGCAAACCATCGAGCACTACCGCCAGCGCATCGTCGAGTTCGAGCGCCGGGCGTTGACCCAGAAACGTTAAGAGCATCGCCGGCAAGGCCGGCTCCCACTGTGGGAGCCGGCCTTGCCGGCGATGAAGACGCAACTGATAGTTCAGACATGCCCCAAAGAGCAGCCACGGCTGCTCTTTTGCTTTGCAAGAGATTACACACCATGACCGCCGAATCCCGAATTCTTGAACTGCGTGCCGAGCTCGATCAGCACAACTACCGCTACTACGTGCTCGATGAGCCGAGCGTGCCTGACGCCGAATACGATCGCCTGTTCAACGAACTCAAGGCCCTGGAAGTCGAACACCCGGAGCTGGTGACCGCTGACTCGCCGACCCAGCGCGTCGGTGGCTCGGCGCTGTCGGCGTTCAGCCAGGTACGCCACGAAGTGCCGATGCTCAGCCTCGGGAATGCCTTCGAGGAAAACGACCTGCGTGAATTCGACCGCCGTGTGGTTGAAGGCCTGGACCTGCCGGCCGGCGATCTGTTCGGCAACGGCGCGGCAGTCGATTACAGCTGCGAACCCAAGCTCGACGGCCTCGCGGTCAGCCTGCTGTACCGCGACGGCCAACTGGTGCAGGGCGCAACCCGTGGCGACGGCACCACGGGTGAAGACATCAGCGTCAACGTGCGCACCGTGCGCAACATCCCGCTCAAGTTGCAGGGCGAGGGTTGGCCGGCGGTGCTGGAGGTGCGTGGCGAGGTGTACATGTCCAAGGCCGGATTCGAGCGCCTCAACCGGTCGCAGATCGAGGCCGGCGGCAAGACCTTCGCCAACCCGCGCAACGCCGCTGCCGGCAGCCTGCGCCAGCTGGACTCGAAGATCACCGCCAGCCGCCCGCTGGAATTCTGCTGCTACGGCGTCGGCCAGGTCTCGGCGCCGATTGCGGACAGCCATATCGGCACCCTGGAGCAGCTCAAGGCCTGGGGCATGCCGATCAGCCGCGAGTTGCGCCATGCCGCCGGCGTGGCTGAATGCCTGGAGTACTACCGCGACATCGGCGCACGGCGCAACGACCTGCCTTACGAGATCGATGGCGTGGTGTTCAAGGTCAACAGCCTCGCCTCCCAGCGCGAGTTGGGCTTCCGGGCCCGTGAGCCGCGCTGGGCGATTGCCCACAAGTTCCCCGCCATGGAAGAGCTGACCGAAGTGCTGGATGTCGAGTTCCAGGTCGGTCGTACCGGTGCGGTAACCCCCGTGGCCCGGCTCAAGCCGGTCAAGGTCGCCGGTGTGACCGTGTCCAACGCCACTTTGCACAACATGGACGAAGTGGCGCGCCTGGGCTTGATGATCGGCGACACGGTCATCATCCGCCGCGCCGGTGATGTAATTCCGCAGGTGATGCAGGTGGTCACCGAGCGCCGTCCCGAGGATGCCCGCCCTGTGCACATCCCCACCGAGTGCCCGGTATGCGGCTCGCAGGTCGAGCGCACCCAGCTGGTCAAGCGCAGCAAAGGCAAGGAGACCGTCAGCGAAGGCGCCGTGTACCGCTGCGTCGGCCGCCTGGCCTGCGCCGCCCAGCTCAAGCAGGCGATTATCCACTATGTTTCGCGCCGGGCCATGGACATTGAAGGGCTGGGCGAGAAGAGCGTCGAGCAACTGGTGGATGAAGGCCTGATCCGTTCACCGGCCGACCTGTACCAGCTGACCTTCGAGCAGATCGTCGACCTTGAAGGGTTTGCCGAGCTGTCGAGCAACAACCTGCTGGCAGCGATCGAAGCCAGCAAGAAGCCCGGCCTGGCGCGCTTCATCTATGCGCTCGGCATTCCTGATGTGGGCGAGGAGACGGCCAAGGTCCTGGCCCGTTCCCTGGGCTCGTTGCAGCGGGTCATGGCAGCCTTGCCGCAGGTGCTGACCTACCTGCCGGATATCGGCCTGGAAGTCGCTCACGAGATCCATAGCTTTTTTGAAGACGAACACAACCGGACGGTGATCGCCCAACTGCTCGAGCGCGGCCTGCAGTTGCAGGACGAAGGTGAGCTGAGCGCCGAATTCGCTGCCAGCACCACGCTGGCCGGTTTGATTGCCAAGCTGGATATTCCTTCGGTCGGGCCGACCGGCGCCGAGAAACTGGTGGCCAAGCTCGACAGCCTGGAGAAGATCATCGCTGCCGACGGCATCGACCTGCGCCAGGCCCTGGCAGCCAAGCCGGCCGAGGCGGTGCGTGCGTACTTCCAAGTGACGGAGAACGCTGCCCTGGCCCTGGCCATCGAAGCGCAGCTGCGCGACTTCGGCATGCACTGGTCGAGCGAGAAGAAAGTCGCCGAAGGCTTGCCCCTGGCCGGCCAGACCTGGGTGCTGACCGGCTCGCTGGAACGCATGAGCCGCGATGTAGCCAAGGACAAGCTGGAAAGCCTCGGGGCCAAGGTGGCCGGTTCCGTGTCGGCTAAAACCCACTGCGTGGTCGCCGGCCCCGGTGCCGGTTCCAAGCTGGCCAAGGCCAATGACCTGGGCCTGAAGGTGCTGGATGAAGATGCCTTCGTCGGCTTCCTGGCCGGTCACGGCATCGAGGTGTAAACACGGCACTCGCGGCGGTCGCCATGGTCTAGTCTTGGCAAGCAGCCAGGAGGGATCGCCATGTACCGTTTTTTCGAACAGCTGGGCGCCAGGATCGCGGCGCCCTTTGTCAGCCAGCAGCAGCGCCCGGATCGGGTCTGGCAGTGCCAATGCGGGCAGTCGGTGTTCTTTCGCAACAGCCAGTGCCTGGCCTGCCAATCGGCGCTGGGCTACTGGCCGCCGAGCAACCGGGTGGCGAGCCTCTTGCCCGGGCCTGCTGCGCGGCTCTGGCTGCTCGATGGCGAGCCTGAGGCCGGGCCGCTGCGGCGTTGCGCCAACCTCGATACCCCGGCTGCCTGCAACTGGCTGTTGGCCGACCGCGAGCCGGATAGCCTGTGCCTGGCCTGTCGCCTGAACCGGACCATTCCGGACCTTTCCATCGCTGACAACCACCTACGCTGGCGCAAGCTGGAAACCGCCAAGCGCCGGCTGACCGCGCAGCTGTTGCACCTGGGCTTGCCGGTGGAGCCGAAAGGCGAGGAGGGTGGCCCGGGCCTTGCGTTCGATTTCATCGGCGTCGATCTTGAGGGCAACGCACCAGTGACCGGTCATGCCAATGGCCTGATCACCCTCGATGTGCGCGAGGCCGATGATGACTGGCGCGAGCGGGTGCGGGTGCAGCTGCACGAACCCTATCGCACCTTGCTGGGTCACCTGCGTCACGAAGTCGGTCACTACTATTGGGACCGTTTGATTGCCGACAGCCATTGGCTCGACGGCTTTCGCGACCTGTTCGGTGACGAGCGCGAAAGCTACAGCGAGGCATTGGAGCGCCACTACCAGCAAGGTGCGCCGAGCGACTGGGCCGCAGCTCATGTCAGTGCCTACGCGACCATGCACCCGTGGGAAGACTGGGCCGAAACCTGGGCGCATTACCTGCACATGACCGATGCCGTCGACACCGCGCTGGCATTGGGCATGAATGCCAGCAGCCTGGAGCTGGACTTCCCGCCTTTCACCCGTGAAGACCTGTACCGCCCGGATGACCCCGGGGCAAAAGACTTTCTCGCCTTTATCAATGCCTGGGTCGAGCTGTCAGCGATGCTCAATGAGTTGTCGCGCAGCATGGGCCAGGTGGATTTCTATCCGTTTGTGCTGCCGTCGGCGGTGGTGGCCAAATTGCACTTCATTCATCTGCGCATTGCCGACTGTCAACTGGCGCCGGTGGCATAGCTATGTAGTGCAGCTGCTGCAGGACAATTCAATAGCCTCGTGTCTTTTGTGAAGCCATCACTGACAGGAGGACAGCATGACCCGCGCCCGCCAGAAAACCGACCCGGATGCCGAACACAGTCATCGGCAGAACAATCTCGATACCCTGGCACGCGCCTGCCCCGAATGGTTGTTGAAGGCTGATCTCTCCACCCGTCAATCCTACAGTCGCAGCCTGAGCAAGGCGCACAAGGCCGGGCGCGCGGCCAGGCAGGTCATGCAACGGATCGAGCCGCTGGAGCGGTTTGCGATCTCGCTGCTGAGCGAGAAACTGATCCAGCGTTTTCGCGTGTCTGTCGATGTGACGCAGGTGCAGCTCGATCATTACACCTGGTATTTATCGGCGCAGATCGGGTCGCCTTCGAACCTTCAGCGGGTCTCCAGACTGTGGCAGCAGGGCAGCCTTTTGCACATGGCCCTGCAGAATTTTACCGCTGCGCAAGCGGACGCCGTCGAGTCGGCACCAGGGTCGAAAGTGCACCTTGCCCAGGTGCAGATCAGCGCCATCGCGGCTTCTGACTTTATCGCCCTGTGCCGGGAAGTCGATATCGGCCGCCGTTACCAGGAACATCTCGCCTCGGTGCTGGCGCCAGGGCAGCCGGGCAGTACCTGGACCGGAGAGCCCAGCGCATCGGTGTTGTCGACCCTGGCCAGCACCAAAGCGGCCAATCTGGAACTCTCGGCACAGGTTGCATTCATGCGTGGGTATATCAGTTGGTCGGCTTACCAGATGCTGCTGGCGGTCAGCAATGGCGAGCAGTCTGTGCCCTACGACCTGCAACCGCTCGAATGCTGCCAGCTGGTGCTGCATGGTCATGTGCTGGAGGGCGTGCTGGTGTTTCGCCAGGCGCAGTCGCTTTACCCTTACCCGGTGTCTCGCAAGCGGGTGCTCTATGTACCGCAAGGGGCTGCGGGCGAGTTGCGTGAGTACGCTGATTTACCCTTCATGGTTACCGCGCTTTCCCGCCAGCTGATCTACACCACATTCAGGCAGGCCCTGTTGCGCCACGCGCCGCTGACCGAGCAGGCAGTGCTGAACAACAAGCTTGAAAGCGGCATCGATGGGCATGTCCGGGAACAACCGCTCAGTGGCAAGCTGTTCGAGCAACTGGTCCGGCGCCAATGCCTGCAGCGGCGCCAGGACAGCCTGGTGCTGGCAGTACCGACGGCGCAGGTCGATCATCAGCAACGCCAGCAACTGCTGGAAACCCTGGAAAGCGTCGGCTTGCAGGTGCTCAATCTGGTATCGCTGTTCGTCCCGGTGCTCAATGCCGCGATGCTGGCCTATACCGCCTATGACCTGATGTCCGAGGTGTACCACGGTATCGAGGACTGGAGCGAGGACAGGACCGATGAGGCCATGGAGCACTTGCTTGGCGTGGTTGAAACCATCGCCGTAGGCGCGGTGCTCGGGCTTGCGGCGCACAAGGTCGGGCGATGGGTGAACGAGCACGGCTTTTTTCAGAGTTTGCGGCCGGTGCAACGCTTCGACCGCTCCCTGCAACTCTGGAGTCCGGAGCTCGAGCCCTATCGCCAGCGCCTTGAAGTGACGCCTGCAGCCATCGATCAGCGCGGGCGCTTGCTGGCCCATGGCAATGATCATGTGGTTATCGAAGGTCATGCCTACCGCGTCGAGCAAGATGGCGCCGGTGGTTCCTGGCAGATTGTCCACCCTGAACGTCCCCAAGCCTTCAAGCCCAGGCTTGAACACAATGGCGAAGGGGCCTGGCGGCATCAATGGGAGCGCCCCTGGGAGTGGTCTTCGGCCCGCTATGCCTTTCGCCGACTGGGGCCGCTGGCCCAGGGCATGGACGATGCGGACATTGCCCGCGTATTGCGCTGGGCCGACGTCGATGCGGCGCAGCTCTGCCAATTGCACATGGACAACGCACCGGTACCGGCTCTATTGCGCCAGGCCTGCGTGCACTGGCGTCTGGACAGGGACATCAGCGGATTCATCGCGGCGCTTGGGACGACGACTGTCAGCGATAACGCCATGGCGATTTTCCTCTTGCCGCATCTCCCGGGTTGGGACCCGCAACTGACGCCGCTCATCCAGGCCGCACAGGATTCGCTGCTGTTGACGGTGTTGCGCGATGCGCTGGGCGAGCAGCAGCTTGAGCAACTGGGCATCGAAGCCGAGGCGCTCGACACGCTGGCGCAGCAGAAACTCTGTGAGTTACTGGCGACCGAAGCGCGGGGGCAACGTCAGGCCCTGTTCGATTTCTGTCAGAGGCGGGCTGAACCGGCTGTGCAGGAAAGCAGCTTGCTCAAGCGGGATTTTCCTGGTTTGCCGGTAAGAATGGCCGAAGAGCTTCTGGGCCAGGCCCGCGAGGATCTGGTCGCCCGCATGCATCGTCAGGCACGGGTGCCCCTGGCAATAGCCCAAGGCGCCAGAAGGCAACTGAGTCAGTACCGATTCCTGTGTGTCCGCCAGGGCTTCGAATGGCCCTGGCGGCGCGATCAGCGGTTCGACCAACTGGTCTTCGGTTTGCTCGAACATCTGCCTGGCTGGCCTTCCGGCTTGCGCATCGAACTGCACGGCCAGGACAGTGCCGGCGTGCTGCTGGCAAGTGCCGGAACAAACCTTCCGGGCCAGGTGCGCACCGTGGTCAAAAGTGCCGAGGGGCATTTCAGCATCGAGGGGCAGGAGGGGGGCGATACCGACCTGTTTACAATGTTGAACCCGTTATTGCCAGAGGGCGTGCGCCAGGAGGATGGCCAATCACTGGCTCAGGCACTGGCGGAGTTGGCCGATACCGACCGTAATCGCGCCCGACGCCTGAGTGGCCAGGTATTGTTGGAGGACCGGTTCAGGCCTCCAGTGCGCCTGGCCGATGGGCGGGTCGGCTATCCCTTGAGTGGCCGCGGTGCAGCGGACGAGCAATGGCAGTTTTATCGCGACCAGGCCAAGCAGTTGTTTCCGCGGCTCACGGATGCTGAACTCACCGATTACCTGCAAGGCCTGTCGATGGCCAGTGTCGATGTGCCCAGGCTGCTCAGGGAGAAAGCCGAGGAACTGGCCGGTTTGCGCGAGTCTTTGAGTGAGTGGGTGCAGGATCGTCCTGGGCCGCACTCCAGTGGCATGCAGCGGCGGCGTCAGCGTGTGGCTGACACGCTCATCATGGCCTGGCGCCGGCAGACACCTCGGGAATTCGGCGATACCGGCGAGCTGCGCGGCTACCGCCTGGACCTTGAAGGCGCCGACCTGGGTTCGCCGCCGCTGTTCCCGCTTGGCGTGGACTTCAGCCATGTTCAGCGCCTGTCGCTGAAAAATACTGGCCTGACGGCCATCCCCAACGGTTTTCTCGATGCATTCAGCAAGCTGCGCGTGCTTGAGCTTGGGCGTAACCGGCTCACGGAACTGCCCGCCATCATTATCGACATGACCCGCCTCGAAGAGCTGCGTTGCGCCGATAACGACATACAGTTGACCGAACGAACGGCGGGTATCCTGGGCAATCTGCGCCGGCTGGAGGTGCTTGACCTGAGTAACAACCCCTTGGGCACGCCTCCGCATCTGACCGGCCTCACCGGCCTGCGAAGCCTGAACCTGCGTTTCACCTCAATCGATGCGTTTCCGCAAGGCTACGTCGAACTGACGCGGCTGGAACTGGCCGATCTGCGTGACAACCAGTTGAGTGAGCTGCCTGAAACGCTGTACCAGTCACAGTCGCGCCCGGCGCGTGCCCTGTATTTGCAGGACAACCCGCTCTCGGCGTCGACAACTACGCAAATCGAGGCCTATCGTCAGCAGACCGGAATCAACCTGGGTGGCCTGGTCGAGTCGAACGAGATAGGGCCGGAGCTGTTCTGGACCCGGGGCGACAACGAAGCGTTGACACGCCAGCGTGAGGTGAAGTGGTTCAGCTTGCGCAAGGAGGCGGGTAGCCAGGAGTTCTTCCGCATCCTGGGCGAGCTGAGCATGACCGCCGAGTACGACGTGGCGCGCACCGAGTTGTTCGACAGGGTCTGGCGCATGATCGATGCTGCCAGCGCCGACAGTCAGTTGCGTGCCAAGTTGTTCAGGCTGGCGGGCCATCCGCGTACCTGCGGTAACAGTATTGCGCTGAACTTCAGCTACCTGGAAATCCAGGTCCAGGTCTTTCAGGCCCTGGCGGCGAGCGAGAACTCCCAGGTGACCGCCCGGCTGCTGCGTCTGGGCAAGGGCCTGTTCCGCCTGGACAAGCTCGACAAGGTGGTGCTGGACGATATCAGGCTGCGGCGGGAAAGCGCCCAGGGGCGCTGGCGCGATGTCGAGGAAGTGGAAGTCAGCCTGGGATATCGGGTCAGGCTGGCCGAAGCTCTGGACCTGCCGGGGCAGCCATCGGCCATGTTGTTCCCGGACCTGGAGATGATCAGCCCCGAGCAGATCGAGGCGGCCAGGCAGGCGATACAGGCTGCCGAAACGCCCGCGGCGCTGGCCGAGTACCTTGGCATGCAGGACTTCTGGTGCGACTGGTTGCGCCAGCGCGACACCCCGGCATTCCTTGCCCTGCGTAACTCGCTGGAGCAACAGGAGCAGGCGTTGGAAGAGCGTCGGGCCTCGATCAGCGATGCCGAGTACTACGCCGGCTACTCGAGCCTCTTCCAGGTGTTTCAGGAAAAAACCGCCGAACTGATCCAGAGCCTGAGCGAAGAGGTGGTGGGACGGGACCTGGCGGATGTTACAAGCCTGCGTCACCTACAAGGGTAAATGCAGTAGAAGCCGCCTGCAGCGTGCCTGGGTGCAGGCGTTACTGAGCACGTTGCAGGCGCTGCCGGCTTTGCCCGAGCGCCAAGTCATTGAGTAATGATGAGTTTTTAGCAATTAAAGGTTGTAACTTGGCTTGATGCCGTTACAATGGCGCGGCTCGTCGCCAGATGAGCTGCGTTATGGTGACCCCATCGGTCCCCCCGCAACGATCAACCGTGAACCCGGTCAGGCCTGGAAGGGAGCAGCCGCAGCGGTGACATTGTGTGCCGGGGTGTGGCTGGTGGGGTTGCCACCTATCTCTAAGTCCTTGATTCTACAAGGGTTTCTCGCTCAAAAATCTCGAGGTGTGACAGCGTTTAGGTACACCTTAGTGGTGCACTGTTTGCGGATGTTAGCTCTTCAGTCGTCATAGCTCCAGCTCCCCCCAAATTTTTCACTAAGCATCATTGTCATTACTCGTCTGGTCAGCAGGCATTTCACAGGTGTGGGGCGGTAAGCTTTCTTAATCTGTGCTCAACTCTGTCTTCACGGCAATATTCGAAAAATTCAATTATTTTTTGGAGGCGTGTTGACATCGTGAGTGTCGTTTTTCTATGCTCGGTCCAGCAGGTGCATTCACCTGTTCCCGCTCTTTAAAGTCACACGTATTCAAGGAAATCGATGCCTTTACTTGGCGACCCTTTTGGGGTCATGACCGGCGCCTCGGTGGCCTCCGCAACGCATGTGGGCTGTGCTTAATCCCACATAGCGCGGCTGCGACCGTTGTCTGGCGTAAAAGTTAAGAGTCCATTTGAGTCAATACAAATATTCCTTGAACTGCTTATTCCGATTGGTCTGGCGACAAAGGTGGATTTCCCATCTTTGCACGTGCAAGAGGATGTAGCTATGATTGTTTTTCAAATCGTAATAAATGTGGCTGGTAAAAAAGAGAGCATTCCCGAGGCGCCTAGAGATAGTCCTTCGGGGAAAAGAATTGACTCAAATGCAGCTTTTAGATTGACCGTTATGGCTATCTTTGGCTGGGTTGGCAGGAAGTTGATTTCCCTGCTTTTTGGGGGTGACGAAAGCTAACTGACTCTTAATTTTTGCTTTTAATCTCTGATAGGACGAAGTCGTGGCAAAGGACAAGCCGTACTATCCTCACGCCCCCATCGGTTCTATAGCTATGTTGGCTAAAACGTTGGGAGTGCATCCAAAGCTTCTTGCGGATTTGGCTGGTAAAAGTGCCGACTCATACACTCATTTTGTTGTCGAAACAAAAGGGGGTAAGCTGAGGAACGTCTATGAGCCTAAGTACGAGCTTAAAAAGCTTCAGAAAAGAATAAATTCAAGGCTATTTGAAAAAGTTCAGTTTCCTCACTATTTGCAAGGTGGTGTCAAGGATGAAGTTGATCCTAGGGACTACATTGAAAATAGTAGAATGCACGCGGGTTCTGAGTTTTTGATTAGTTTAGATATTAGGGATTTTTACGACAATATCCCTTTTAATAGTGTTTTTAGTGTTTTTAAATATTTTTTCAAGTTTCCTGATGACGTAAGTGATCTGCTTTCTAGAATTGTTACTCGAGATGGTAAAGTTCCTCAGGGGGCTTGTACGTCTAGTTATATTGCTAATTTGATTTTTTTCAACTCAGAATATAGCTTTGTGAGTAAGCTGCGAGCTCAAGGTCTGGTGTATTCGCGTTTGTTGGATGATGTGACTGTTTCAGCTAAGCGTCTCCTGTCTCAAGACGAGGCAACTGCTCAAATAAAGTATTTGGCGGGGCTTTTTAGTCAGCATGGGCTGAGGATAAAGAGGAGTAAAACTAAGATGGAGCGGTCCGATGATTTGACCGCAGAATACGCTGTGACAGGGGTTTGGGTTGGGCATGGTGTGCCCAAGCTCAGGAGGTCTGAGAGGGATAATATTCGTCACTCGGTCTATATTTGTGAGTGCGAATATAAGAGGGATTGTTTTTCAGAGGAATACCATGCTCTCTGGAACAAAGTGTCAGGTCAGGTGGCTAAGCTCACGCGACTTGAGCACGCACAAGCAAAAAAGCTGAGGGCTAGGATGCGGTCCATACTTCCTTTGTATGACTCCAAAACTACAGCTGCGATAATTCGAGAGGCTGATCGCCTTTTGAAACGTCCGCGTTCTACTCATACTAGAGTGTCGATTGTTGATGGTTATCGGAAGTTGATTAATCGTCTTGGTATTTTGACAAGAACTAATAAAGATTTGGCTAGAGGGCTTCGAAGGCAGCTGAAGTCGAAGTTCTCCGATGTGCCGTCTAAAGCTTTGATGTGGGAATAATTATGTCAGGTGTTGAGGTTTTTGATCGGGGTTTTGTTAGTTCTTATGATTCGTTCAAAGGTTTTGGTTTTATAAGGCGGGAGAAAGGGAGGGACGTTTTTTTCTTTTACGATGATCTTGTGGATGTGGATATGGGTGTTGTGCTGGGAGATGTCGTTAGTTTTGAGGTTCGTATTGAGCCAAAAGGACCAAGAGCATACAAGGTTACTAGGGTTGTCTAGGTCTCCATAATGCTTGAAATATATAGTTTGAAAGTAGGGGCAAGGCTTTTGTTGGTTGCTGAATTTCAGTAGCTAGGAAGGCTTGAGTTGGGTAAAAACTGCCCGCCGCCAGAATTTCCGATACAATTCGGATATCGGTTTGATTCGTTGGTTGTAAAAATAATCTGGTGTTTTTTCCTGACCTGTTTAGTCGGGTGCGAGACGGCTCAATGAGCGTCGCCAAGATTTGAAAATAAGTTCCAGTCGCTTTTTAGTTACGAATCCTACCAACAGGAGCTCGGCAAGCGTCCATCACGCTGCGGTTGTCTCTTTCTTGATCCTGTACACAGTGGCAACACCACAACCAGCAAGCATGGCGACTTCATCAGCGGACATAGTCGGATATTCCTGCATGAGCTTCTGTACCTTTGCCCACTTGGCAGCGTTCCGTCCTTTACCCGATGGTTTCCAATTTGGCTCAGCAGCCTTCTTGTTTTCCAGCCCTTGCTTGATGCGTTCCACGCGCTTCTCTTGATCCAGTCGTGCCATGGTTGCCATTAGATCAATCAGCATGTTGTTGATCACATCCATGATTTGACCTGTGATTCCCTTCGCTTCAACCAGCATGTGGCTGGTAGGCAGATCAGCTACAACCAGACGCAACCCCTTGGCCTTGATAGTGGTCTTGAGAATGTCCCAGTCAGCTTGTGAGAGGCGACTCAAGCGGTCTACGGACTCAACCAATAGCACCTCTCCACTCTCGGCAGTATCGAGCAAGGTGAGCAGCTCAGGGCGGTTCAGTTTGGTGCCACTGATGTTCTCGGCATACACGCCAACGATGTTCAATCCCTTCTCGACAGCGAACAACTCCAGAGCAGCTTTTGCACGATTGGCGTCTTGGTCTTTGGTTGATGCTCGGAGGTAGAGGTGGGCATTCATGGCTGACTATCCTTTGATCTCACATTGAATAGATCAATGATAATTGAATCATATAGCTATCTGCAATAGATATTCGATAGTGGCTGGCGGGCAGCTTTCGCACTACCAGTTACGTCTAGTCTTTTGATAGTGAGGGATTGATTTATCAGACGAGTCAGATTGCAGGGTAGTATCAAAAGGCTATATTGGAAATGCCACGCTAGGATGGCAAACACACTCAGGAAATTTTATGGCGTTATACAAGAATGGCCCTTCACTCACACATTCTGACGATGCAGCCTTTGACCTAGTGCATTCTCCGGGCACGGCAGCACCTCATCCCGGAATCTACAAGTGCACAGGCTGCGGAGATGAAATCGCAATTGCGGGTGGGCACACCTTGCCACCCCAGAATCATCGGCAACACAACACTGGGGCAAGAATCGCTTGGCAACTGCTGGTGTACCCTGTCCAGCAAAACTAGCTGAAACTGACCGATCTTGCGGATTTGTGGTGCTAACCGCAGCTTCGCAAGGTCGTTTTCTAAATAGGGTCATGGGTGAGAATTGAATTCTCTGACAGCAGCGACAACTCAAACTCTTCTACCAGTTCTGCAAGACCAATTCCCAGGACTTTGCACAAGTCTCGAAGCTGCACGATATCCAAGCGGCGTGTTCCACTCTCAACGTCACTCATGAACGACTGTGGACGCCCCAGAGCCTTTGAACATTGTACCTGCGTCAGGCCGGCCGCCTTCCTGTGTTTCTTCAGTAGGGTTAGCAGGACTGCGTGTTCGGGCTTATAAATCGTCTTGGGCATGGCTGGACAACTGCGAGATGAGCAGCCTCCAACCTATATCTGGTTTTCAGATATCTGAATTTGGGATATTATTGCCTCTCCTGCCGTACCCAAGGAATGCTTGATGAACACCGTTACTCGTTTGCTGTGTCTACTGCCCCTGATCGCATCTGCTGCCGCTATGGCTGACACCTACCCTAAGCGAACGCTGGTTGCTGGTTCGATGGTTTGCTACAAGGCTGGTGACTGGACAAAGATGGTAGAAGCATCGATCGATCAGGACGAAGACGAAGCTGAACGCTTGTTCGACTCGGGAAAGTGCCGAACGATTTCAACTGCCACCAAAGTCAATTATATCGAAGGGCCTAAGAATGGTGACAAGTCGGCACTGATCCAGCTTCCCAGCGGGAAAACCGCCATGACAGCCAATGCTTGGCTGCATTGAGAACAGGACAAGGAAAGCATATGAACCGTACATTTTTGAAAATTGCACCCTGCTTCGCGTTCCTATCTGCATTCGCCTATGCGGGAGAAAACCTGAGTTCAAAATACTGGTCCCTTGGCTGGTCGAACAAGGCTACGGTGATCAGTAAGGAAAGCGAGCACGACTACATTAGAGTCGTTCCCGATGGGCAGGGCATGCGTTTGGCATACCTGATCAGCGGAGAGGGGGCATGTCCAGGAGGCGAGTCGAGTTTTAAGGCTCACGGCCAAGTCAATGGTAAAAGCCTGAGTTTTACAGGTGTGTGCTCGGACGAATACTACAAAGAACTTGCACCAGCAACAAGCCATGATCAGTCAATCTTAAAGCATGAGTTTTTGAGTGCAAGGTCAGTGGTGCTGAAAATCGATAGTCTTCCTAAGAGGACCTTTGCGACTGCCAGATTCAGGTCTATCACTGAGTCCGTTGGACTTGTCATTGGCGAATAATTAAGAGCTTGAATCCTCAAGCTTTGTTTGGAGAGTTTGCACCGAAAATGTCAGCTTTCATCTGTGCTCACCTAAGGCGCGACTGCCGATGTTCTTTCGGATGTACTCCAGTAATAAACAAGATTTACACAAATCCAGCTCTTTGTTTGTGATCTTTATCGTGCTCTTGTTTGTTGGTGCAAAAAAACGAATGCAGACGTATTCGGTAGTTTCTCGTCAATGGGTACTGGCAGTTATTGCACGTCACCTTCGATCGATGGAGCAGATCAAGAGCAAGGACTTTGATGTTTATTGATACTATATTTTTTACAGGTGTGCTGATGCAGAATCGGGACGGTACGGCTACTGTGCTGATTCATGTTTGCATGGAATGGTATTCTGTCCAATGCTCCGCATTGAAGTGATTCTATGATACATGCGGCCGTATTACTCCCCCCCCTGTGATAAGGCCGCTTACGCGACCTGTAACTCATCTTGCACGATCTGCAACTCGTCACGCCACTTCCTGATGGTCTTTGCCGAAATTCCGGTGCCCCGCTCAATGGCCTTAACCGCCATGCCTTGTCCGAGTTTTCTCAATACGTCCTGCTTCTTAGGGTGTTGATTGCGGGCCGGGAACGCTACTTCGGTAATAGGGGTCAGACAAGTTGGGTGTTCTGCCTCGTATTCTTCCTCCGTCTTGTACTTGGTAAAGGTGCGAAGGTCGTAGTGCAACTTGGCCAGTTCTTCGGCACTTGGTTTGGGCAGATCATCATAGTCCTCCCACTCACAGGCTTTCGGCTCGGGTTCGACTCCTTCCATCTCGTTGATGAGGGATTGGGGACGGCTTTCCATCATGCGAGGAATGATCATTTCAATCGCTTTAACGTAACGTCGGGCGTGCCGTTCTTCCAATTGCAGTAAGTCTTCTACTGCCTCGTTGGTGACCACAGGGAGGCTTTCCAGAATCACGACCAGGTTGCGTACAGACAGTGGCATCGACTTACCTCCGACACCTAAAGGGCGATCATGCCAGTCAAGGCGTGCAATACCTTCGATGATATCCAGCGCAAACACTGGGTAGCGGCCCCAAAGCGTGGTGCAACCGATGAATCCATAAAATAGATTCTCAATCATCTTGGGCTTTCGCCCACGCGTGCTCTTCGGCTTTTGGGGAGGCTTGGTCTTGGTCTTCGGTGCATTGTTTGCCAGCCACTGATCAGCGTTTGCGGCAATACGTGCGTTCAATGCTTCCAGCTCCGCCGGGGAGAGCAGGTTGGTAGAGGGGCGGGATTCAGTGGTGCTTGGCGAATTCGAGACGAGCGGGTGCGACATGGATTGTTCTCCTGTATTCAAGTTCATTTCATAGGCGTGTGCCTCGTTAGTAGTGGTTGCCGCAGGCGTAAACCTGCGGTGGTGCTTGGAGCGAAAATTAGTCCCGGATATGACGGGAGCAGGTGTGAAGACGCTCAGTCACACGAGAATCGATCTTGCCTGTGTACTTCTCTGCAAGTGCAATGCAGTACTCATGTTGTGCAGCCTGATAGGTTCTGAATGCTTCGGTTATGTCAAGGAATGTCCCCAACGCAACGGGCCTCCCATACATCGAAAGTACCGACACAAATCCGATTCCACCTGATGCTATTGACACTCCAATGGGAAGTTTCCCGCGACGGCTTCGTGTGTTCCTGAAAATCTGATTGATCAGTTTTGGAACTACTGAGCAATGCTCTGGCGAATACACGGTGTTCAGCGGGTCCAAAATGTCCTTGTCCAGCTCGGCATCGGCCTCGAAAGCGTAGGGCTGCATGGAGTACCACGTGGCGAACTCCTGATAGTCATGCCATTTGATGCAGACGCTGCAATTTTCATACGCGGAAGCCTTGTTGGGGTCGTAGGCTCGCCGCATCATGTTGTGCCAAGCTTTGTATGGCGTGTCCTTTCCCGTTTTGAAATAGGGCATCCCTATATCCTTACGTCGACGACCAGAGTTGTACCCGAAGCCGTAGGTCAAAGGTTCATCGAGCGGTGGGCCGAAAAGCGGAAGTTCTTCACCAAGGCTGTAGTCAAGGCGGATTCCAGCCACGCAGGGTGCGACGTAGATCGTTTTGACGGTGTCGAAAGGGCTGTGTTGTTGCATGTTGTTACCTCCGTTCAGTTGAAAAATGGGCAATAAAAAACCGACTTAAGGTCGGCATCGGGCTAGTCATTCTTCTCGTTACGGAGGAGCGGGAACTCAGCTATTCGATGTCGTTGACCTCAAGGTTTGTGTTGCTGCGATTGCATTTGTCATGGGTAGTTCTCATGAGCTGCATAGACCGACGGTGGTGGTCAGCCAAAATTCAGGCGTTAAAAAACCTCCTTCGACTTCTGGGTGGTTTGTTCACACCGTGGTCGCGTAGAGGTTTCTCGGTAATCTGTTCTACCTGCTGAGGCAGGTCGATGATATTACACGATTTCGGACGAAATGCAACCCATTTCGGGTTGACATTTCCGTTTACCGCGTCCTGAAAACTGGTTTTCATGGTGAGGAACGCCCTTTGCTTAGTTCAGGCCGACCCTTCGCCCCGTAAACATTGAGTTTGGAATGAGGGGCGGCTGGGTCACGTCGTTTGAAGGGCAAGGTTAAACCTAGTTATTAGGAGGTTATTCGGGGTTGTTCGATGTGCCTCAGCGCCTCGACCATCGCCTTGATTGGCGTCCTGCTGCCGTAGATGCCAAAGGTCACGGAGCTGTCTTCATGGCCCACCATCCGCTTGATAAGTGAGTCCTGCACGCCAGCATCACGCAGGTCATCGATGAAGGTGTGGCGGAAGCTGTGGAAGGTTTTGCGTGGGTTGGTGATACCCTGTTTCGCTTTGTAGCGGCCAAACCATTTCGATGGAGCATGGCCAAGCTTTCCTCTCACGGCTTCCAGTTCAGGGAACAGGCGATCAGCCCCACCTGTCCTTACCGACTCAGCGAACTGCAACAATCCCAGCTCAATCAGTGAAGGGTGCAGGGGAAGCACTCGACGGCTGCTGGCGTTTTTCAGATTCTGGCTTTCACGGCTGTCATCAATGCGGATGCAATGGACGCCCTGTTGCTCAATGAGATCATCGACGCGCAACTGGCACAGCTCTTCCAGTCGTGCCCCGGTTGCTCGCCCAAGAAGCGGCAGCCAGTAGCGCCACGGGTGCTTGCGAGCTTCCTTTCGCAGTGCATCATGGTTCAGCAGGGTAACTAGGTCGTGTCGTTCAAAGGACAGCCGAGCTTCCTTCGCTGATCCTGTCATGACCTTCATGCCCGCCAGTGGGTTGTCGGAAACATACCCGTTCGCTTTGCACCAGTTCATGAAGGCGGTCAGCTTGCGGAGACGGTTGTTCACGGTCACTGCGGTGATCGTCTTGTAGGTACTGCCTGACTCAACCACCTGCTTCAGCGTCTTTCCTTTGAACTCGGGGCGTAAACCGAAGTACTGCGGACAGAGACTGAGCCGATCCTTCAGCAAGCGTGCTTTGTGCGCGTCGAAGGCATCAGCAGGTATATCGCCCATAAGCTCGAAAAGGTCGGATAAGGCACGCTCAACTTCCTTAATGCTGACCTGTCTCCATGTGCCTCCGCGTTTCCCTTCCTCTATATACAACTTGGAGAGTGAGGCGAGGGTGGGGCTGTCGTTATTCCGTTTCGCTGAAACGGCCGTAGATGTCCGTAGAGCGGTTTGGATGGTTGGCTTAGGGATTGCGTTCCTCCACTGTGAACACAACGCACGAAGCGTCTGGAGGTCTGTGAGAGGGTATTCGCTGAGGTGGTGATGCAGCCGCTGAACCAGTGATGTGGCAACGAACAACGCGCTCTGACGATGCCGAATGTTCAGGCTCAAACGCAAAGTGTTACACCTCGGAAAGAGGTGCTTCGGCAGCTTGAGATTCAGGTAGTAGAGCGCCCCGCGCTTGATGATGTAGGTCATGGGTGTGACACCAAAGTGTTACAGCAAAGTGTGACATTGCTGACTACACCCCAAGTTTTGAGAGCCCATGCTGACTGTCCGCACGGGTAGATGGCTTACCACCATATCAGCTTCAAACCCTTGTCCCATAAGGCCCGCTTTGACTGCCGAGCATGCTTGCATGCCACCCAGTCAGGCCTGGAAGGGAGCAGCCGCAGCGGTGACATTGTGTGCCGGGGTGTGGCTGGTGGGGTTGCCACCCATCATGCCTGCTGGCACTCTGTATTCCCCCCCCAGTTCGAACACCCGCCCGCGGATTCCTCCGCAGCCGGTTTAGTTGCCTGCGTGCCTGCGAGTCCAACCGTGTGGTGCGGGCTCCCCCAGATGTCTTCATCCGCGGTTGATATCGGCAGGGTGCAATTTTGCCCCCGCTCCGCTACGATTAGCGGTCTTCAGCTTGCAGTCGCGACGGTTTTCGATGAGTTATCAGGTTCTTGCACGTAAATGGCGTCCGCGCTCGTTCCGCGAAATGGTCGGCCAGACCCATGTGCTCAAGGCCTTGATCAACGCGCTGGACAACCAACGCCTGCACCATGCCTACCTGTTCACCGGTACCCGCGGCGTGGGCAAGACCACCATCGCGCGGATCATCGCCAAGTGCCTTAACTGCGAAACCGGTATCACCTCGACGCCCTGCGGCACCTGTTCGGTGTGCCGGGAAATCGACGAGGGGCGTTTTGTCGACCTGATCGAGATCGACGCCGCCAGTCGCACCAAGGTCGAAGACACCCGCGAGTTGCTCGACAACGTGCAGTACGCACCGAGCCGTGGGCGTTTCAAGGTCTACCTGATCGACGAAGTGCACATGCTCTCCAGCCACTCGTTCAACGCCTTGTTGAAAACGCTGGAAGAGCCGCCGCCCTACGTCAAGTTCATCCTTGCCACCACCGATCCGCAGAAACTGCCAGCGACCATTCTGTCCCGTTGCCTGCAGTTCTCGCTGAAGAACATGACCCCCGAGCGGGTGGTCGAGCACCTGAGCCATGTGCTCGGCGCCGAAAACGTACCCTTTGAAGACGATGCCCTGTGGCTGCTCGGCCGTGCAGCCGACGGCTCCATGCGCGATGCCATGAGCCTGACCGACCAGGCCATCGCCTTTGGTGAAGGCAAGGTACTGGCAGCGGATGTGCGGGCGATGCTCGGCACCCTGGATCATGGCCAGGTGTATGGCGTGCTGCAGGCCCTGCTCGAAGGGGACGCCCGGGCCTTGCTCGAAGCCGTTCGGCACCTGGCGGAACAGGGGCCGGACTGGAATGGCGTGCTGGCCGAGATGCTCAACGTGCTGCATCGCGTGGCCATTGCCCAGGCACTGCCGGAGGCGGTCGATAACGGTCAGGGTGATCGCGATCGGGTCCTGGCCCTGGCTCAGGCATTGCCGTCCGAGGATGTGCAGTTCTACTACCAGATGGGGCTGATCGGTCGACGCGACCTGCCATTGGCGCCGGATCCGCGTGGTGGCTTCGAGATGGTCCTGCTGCGGATGCTGGCGTTCCGCCCCGCCGATACCGACGATGCGCCGAAACCGGTGCTAAAGCCGGTGGGGATCAGCCAGGCCACAGCTGATTCTGCAAGCACGGTGGCAGCCGCCACCCAGGCTGCGCCGGTCATGGCTGTTGCACCGGTTGCGGCGCCAGCGCCAGTGGTTGCCGAGCCTGAACCTGTTGCCGAACCAGAGCCAGCGCCTGAACGTGTACCCGAGCCGGTCGAGGCCCCGGCGCCTGAGCCGGTTGTCGACCTGCCCTGGAACGATCCTGTCGCCTGCGAACCTGAAGTCGAGGCCACGCCGGTTGCTGTAGAGCCGCCTGCGCCTGCGCCGGTTCAGCAAGTTGCGCCACAGGACCTGCCCGCGCACGACGACGGTATTGGTTACAGCCCGGCCGGCATGGATCGCGACGACGAGCCGCCGCTGGACGAAGACTATTACGAGCCAGAAATGGACCCGGCCAGCTACAGTTATCTGGATGAGCTGGCCATCGAGCATGCCAACGAAGTTGACGCGCCGCCTGCCGAGCCATTGCCCGCCGCGCAACCGGCCACGGGCCTGGCGCTGAAATGGCTGGAATTGTTCCCGCAGTTGCCGATTTCCGGGATGACCGGCAATATCGCCGCCAACTGTACGCTGATCAGCGCCGAAGGCGACGACTGGCTGCTGCACCTGGACCCGGCTCACAGCGCCCTGTTCAACAGCACGCAACAGCGGCGCCTGAACGACGCGTTGAACCAGCACCTGGGCCGCACGCTCAAACTGACCATCGAGCTGATTCGCCCTGAGCAGGAAACCCCCGCCCAGGCCGCAGCCCGCAAACGGGCCGAGCGTCAGGGTCAGGCCGAGGCCTCGATCGAGGATGATCCGCTGATCCGGCAGATGATCCAGCAGTTCGGCGCCATGGTCCGCCACGATACGATTGAACCTGTCGACGCCCCGGTTGCCCAGGGCGAGTAACGGATAAACAGCAGCGGCCCGGGCCTGACCCGCGCCGCACCCCGTAACCTAATATTTGAGGTGATCCCCATGATGAAAGGTGGCATGGCCGGCCTGATGAAGCAGGCTCAGCAGATGCAGGAAAAAATGGCCAAGATGCAGGAAGAGCTGGCCAACGCCGAAGTGACCGGCCAATCCGGTGCCGGTCTGGTCAGCGTGGTGATGACCGGTCGTCACGACGTCAAGCGCATCAGCCTGGACGACAGCCTGATGCAGGAAGACAAGGAAGTGCTTGAAGACCTGATCGCCGCCGCCGTCAACGACGCCGTGCGCAAGGTCGAAGCCAACAGCCAGGAAAAAATGGGCGGCATGACCGCCGGCATGCAGTTGCCGCCGGGTTTCAAGATGCCGTTCTGAGGTACGAGAATCAACAAGCCAGGCCAATGCCTGGCTTTTTTTTTGTGTGTGCAGATGATCAATCGTAGGTAATGGCGAACGTGGCCCGGCCTGGCGCCAGGCCGGGGCGTATTTGTGACGGCGCTACTTGCTGAATGTACTGGGCGCTTAGGTGGATCACATGGCGCGAGGTACCGGGATAGACCGTTCCGGCAGTTTGTACCGTGCCCAGTGTAACGATCGAAGGAGTACCGTTCAGATTGCGTTGAATACGAATGCCAACGCCATGGGCACTTGCGCCAGGTGCCAAGCTCAAAGCTTGGGTCCTGTTACCCAGAGAGTGGGCGTCCAAGAGAGTGAAACGAATGTTCAGGCTGCCGCCCGATGATCCGCCCGAGCAGTTGAGGTTAATGTTGAAGGGGACTTCGTTGGTTACGTAGCCGATGCCGTTGAAGTTCCTGCGGGGGTGGTCACCCAAAAATACCGGAATGTTTCCTGAGCCGTTATCGACCGAGCAAGTCGGGTTAGGCGAGATGATAGCAACCGTGGTGCGCGAAGGTCTCAGCTCAGCTGCAGTGATGGGCGTTGTGACTGCTGTCGCCAATTGGGCGGAAAGTTGGAGGGTACCGCTGACCGGGCCGTTCGATAATTTTATCAGCTCTATATCGTAGCTTGGAGTGACATGATGACGGCCAGCAGGGTGTGAAGACACTCCACGAGGCCAGCTCATATACGTGCTGTTGGGGCCTCCAGGGCCTGTCTCTCGCAAAAAGATTCGAATGCCGAGACCTGGTACGTTGGTGCGATAATATTGTTCGTGCGAGTAACTCAGTGGTGTCGTATAGCCATAATTGTTTTGGTGGCTGCTCGGGCATGTCACCCGAAACTGGGGCCCGCTGACGCTGGTCCGATATACCACGGTGCCATAGGAGGCCGAAGGCGAAACGATGAGCTGTGAAGGTAAATCGAACGTTGCCCTTGAAATGCCGCCCGATTCAAAGCGGCAATTGTTGCGGGCCGTGGATCGATCCGGGCCACCTACGCCGCTACCCAGAAGCGAGTTGTACGGTGGTTCTGTTGCCCAGCTGGGCAAGCTGGCAAGCAGACAGCCCAGCATGACCAGGTAATTTGTGGGAAAGGGATGGACGTGCGGTGAAGTCATGGCGTGTCTCTGCAGGAATTGGCGCGTGCTGCATGCTTCAACGCGCAATGGATGTGGGCGAAAAGTCAGGCCCCCGACGTCTGATCAGCTGATGGCATATCGCAGGTGGCATCCAGGCGTTGAATGTCGCCGTCGGCCTGAATGATTGCGCAGCGTCGCGCATGGTTCGCTTCATTGACGCCCGGGGCGCGGAGGGGTGCAGGTGCTGGCTGGCGAATTCGAAGCGACTGCCGGCATTGCTGATCAGTTGTGCCAGCGCCAGGCACATCAGTGATAATCCATGGTGAACAGCGCGCGCCCAAGGGCCGCTCCTGGGCGAATCTGGGAAGCTGGAACCTGCTGGATGTATTGCGCCTTCAGCGGAATGTCATAACGGGTTGTTCCATGATCAACCGTACCGGCCATGCGTGCGGCGCCCAGGCGTATGGCTGTGTCGTTCCTGTCCAGCAGTCGAATACCAACACCATGAGCACCGGCCCCGGGTGCCAGGTTTACTGCAAGGGTCTGATTGCCCGGAAAATGGGCATCGGTAATGGTGTAGCTGATATTTCGCGAGCCACCCGTAGATCCACCCATGCAATTAAGGCGAATGTTGAATGACCTTTCCGGAGTCGTCTTGTTCACGCCTGTGAAGAACGATTGCGGGTGGTTTCCAAGGTTCACCGGAATGTTTTTCGAGCTGGCGTCGATGTCGCAGGTAGGCTCGGCTGAGACAACCTCGACTCTGGTTTGCACCATCGTCAGCCTGGCGGTGTTGGCCGGGGTATGCGGCTCAAAGGTTTGGCTAATGATTGTCTGCGGGAAAAACAGGACCCCGCTGTTCACCGGTCCGGTCTTGATCAACTGCAGTCTGTACCAAGGGGTGACGTCGGTAGTGCCGGCCGGATGCGTGATAGTGGGGACCGGCCAGCTATAAAAACGACTGGCGCCGGCTTCGGAGCCCGTGATCTTGATACCGATACCCTCCAGATTGGTTTGATGAATGCCTTCGCCGATGTGGGTGAAGACCGCGGTAAAACCGGCTCGCTGCCCATGGGCGGCAGAGCAGCGGTAGGCCATGCGTGTCGCGTACCGGGTGCCGCTGTCATAAATCACCTTGCCTACCGGATCTATTGCAGACACCGTCAGCGGCGAGTTTATGGTGATGTAGGCCTGGGAAGGGCTGGAGCCGATATGTACACAACTGGCGGTACTGATGCCGCTATGGGCCAGCAGCAGCAATCCTGTCGCGCCGGCGATGCGCGCGGGTAAAGAACAAAGCATGGGCAGGTCTCGACGGTTCAAGGGTGGGCTGGCGTTGCAAGGCAAACGGACTGAATGTTTTGCGGCGCGGCGCCCGCAGTTTTTTTCGCAGCGGCGGGCAGGGCATAGGTAATCCGGCAATTGCCTGTCGAGCCGTTGTCCCAGCGCACGATGATTTCACCTTCATCCTGAAGGCCGCGGGCGAACAGTTGGCTGCCTTGTCCGACGGCACCCAATTCATTGCCGTCGGTATCCACCACCGCTGCGCCAAACGGCAATGGCTGGCCATCGACCTGGCGGGCGTGGATAACGGCCGAACGCCCGGAGCGGGTCTGGAATACCAGCAGTGGAATGGCGCCGGCCCGCGGCACGGTCTGCTGGCTGCTCGATTGCAACTCGACGTCGGTCGACAGCCCCTTGGGGTCGATGGCAACCGTGTTGCGCCGGTAAGGCGTAAGGTTTGGTACTACGGCATAGCCACTGCTGTCGACTTTCAGCGCGGTGCCGGAGGTGACTCGTGCGCCATCGGCGTCTTTGGCGTGAATCAGGCCGAAGGTTTCACTCAAGGGTTGCGACAAGGTTAAACCGTCAGCATGGGCGACGATGGCGCCGCGCAGGCCAAGCGAGGCTTGCGAAGTGTGCCGTCCCTGGCTGAGTGAACCGCTGAGCTCGGCGGCCGAGCCGCGGTAGAGTAGGTTGCTGCTGAGTGTATGGTTGTTCTGGCCATGATGGCGGTCCTGGCTGGCGGTGATGCCGTAGCTCAGGTGCTGATCGTCACTGGTGGCGCCCGTAAGGGTGGCCTGGGCCCGGCTGTTGCCGTTGCTGTCCCTGGAAATACTGCTGCTGAGGCTGCGCACACGCTCGCTGCCCAGTGGTAGGGACAGGCTCAGATAGAGGGTGTTGCCGGCGCGCCCGAAGCGGTCACGTTCCCGAGTACTGCTGAGGGTGTAGCCCAGGGTCTTGTAGTGATTGCTATAGCCGATCGAGTAGCTCAGATCACTGCCGGCATGGTCCCAGTAGCTCGACGCCGAGGTGCTCAGGTGCAGTTGGCCGTAATTTAGTGCCAACGGTTGGGCTAGTGACAGGGTGGTGCGGCTGCGATGGCGCTGGTAGCGCTGATCGCCGGCATCGCGCAGGAACTGGCGGCTGAGCTGGGCGTCCTCCAGGCCATAGAAGCCGCGGGTGGAGTAGCGATAGGTGGCCAGGGCGATCTGCGTGTCGGTTTCGCTCAGGGTCTTTGCGTAGCTCAGGCGCAGGCTCTGGCCTTGCTGACTGCCTAGCCCGGGCAGGTGGGTACGGGCCTGGGTAAGGTCGGCGCCGAACGCTCCCAGCTCAGTGTTCAGGCTACCACCGAGCAAGGCTGAGCCATACCCGGATGCCAGGGTCATACCGCTGTAGGTGCTGACCAGGTTGTTCAGGCCATATTGCCAGGTGCCTTCGACGAACACCGGGTCGCTGTTCAGTTGCTGGTTGCGCAAGGTGCCCAGCGTTGCACTGTAGCGGCTGGCACCGGCGCGCAAGGACAACGGAACGGCGGCGTAAGGCACGGAGAAACTATGTTCGCGGCCGTCCGCCTCGGTCACTGTGACCTCCAGGTCGCCGCCGTAGCCGGTTGCATACAAGTCATCGATTTCGAATGCGCCCGGTGCGACGGTGGTTTCGTGCAGGATTACACCGCGTTGTCGGATCAGCACTCGTGCGTTACTGCTGGCGATACCGCGCACCACTGGTGCATAGCCGCGCAGCGAGGCGGGCAGCATGCGATCGTCGCTGGCCAGGCGTATGCCGGTGTAGCTCAACGAATCGAACAGCCCGCCCGAGGTGTAGCTTTCACCAAGTGTCAGTTGCGAGCGCCAGGGGGTGATATCACGCTGGGCATAGCTGGCAATGCTCTGGTAGCGCTGCTGGCCTTGGTCGCTCCAGTTCAGCGAACCATCATGGCGCAGGCGCCACGGCCCGATATTGAGCCCGGCACCGAGCCCCAGGTAGGTCTGGCGAAAATTGCCCTGGCTGCGATGCTGGGTGCCGTAGGTGTTGAGGTTGTAATCGAGAAAACCCGCTGTTATGCCGCTGTCCCATTGTGACGGGTCAACCGTTTCGCGGGCGCTGCGTTTGACCGCGATTTGCGGCACCGACAAGTACAGGCGCTGGTTGGCAAAGTCCAGGCGGCTGCTGGCATCGTCCAGTGCTCCGTCGATGGGTATGCAGGCCTCGGCGGCAGAAAGTTGCTGTTGCGCGTGCGGGTAAAACTTTCTGCTATCCAGGCCGAGACGCTCTAGCAGGGCATTGTCGAAACAGGCCAGGGCTTCTTCGTTACCAGGCCGGGCCTTGAAACTGAGGTTGAAGCGCCCGTGCCACTCGTCGTTGACCACAACGTCCACATTGTAGATTCCAGGGCTTGCGACGTTGCGCCGCTCGAAACGCGACAGGTCCACGGGCAGGTTACTGCCGTTGCCCAGGAATGCCGGTTCAAATTCAACCTGCGCGGATAAGGCGGTGTCGGCCATGACCGAAACGTGCCATGACAACAAACCGGACAGACCAACAGATAATCGGCTTATTGTTGAGACTGATTTTTTTCGGGGCGAGCGAAAGTGTAATGATATTAAAGTCATTTTCAGGGGCGCCAATATTAAACTTGGGCACGCACGAAAACTTCGAGAACGCCCGGAGTGTCGAGGAGGGAGAGTGGGCTAAGGGGATGGAGTACTGGCAGGCGTAGAGCTCAATAGTTGGTTATGGCTATTCCCGGCGCCGTAGTCATTGATACTGGTGAAGTTGACCGTTGAGCGCGGGTTGACAGGTGACGAGGATATGAAGTGTCCCAGCGAATAAGGCGCAATGTAGCCCGTGCCCAGTGAAGTCGACTTGCCGTTATATTCAATTTTTATTTCACCGAGATTGACGTAGTAGGCCGACGGGTTACGGCCAACCAGCGTTTCAGGCTTGCCGTCTTGTCCAGGCGCTCGGTGCCAGGTCACCAGGGCCGGTGCGTCCTCGGCCTTGCCCGGCAGGCCCTGCGGGCGGTACAGCAGCTTGATACGGGTACGGAAGGCCAGTTGCAGGACATTGCTGTCCTTGGTTTTTGGCGGAACCTCAAGCATGTTGAACCAGAACAGCGACTCTCGATCACTGGCCATTGGACTGCCGGTATGCAGCAGGCGAATACTTTGCCCTTGTGCAGGTTCGACACGGGCCAGCACTGGCGTCACGGTAAACGGCACCTGGATGGTCTCGGGCGCGGCACGAGTATCGCCATCGTCTACCCAGACCTGGACCAGGCTGGGGTCTTTGCCATTGTTGACAAGGTTGACGGTGGCTTCGCGCTCTTGAGCCGCAAAGATGATGCGGGTACCGGTAATTACAACGCTGGCATGCACGGGCACACTGGCCGCCAGTAGCGCGAGGGCCGTCAGCAGGGAGGGGAAAAAGCGAGTCATGAATGCGAAATCCGACCTGATTAGGGGTAGCAGGCGCGCTGAGCGCGCCTGCCGGTTCATTACGGGAGATTGATCAGGTACTGAACACGGGAGTTGGCGGCACCCGGGGTGACCGTTGCGGCAGTGGCGTAGTACTGGCTGGTGTAGCGCAGGGTTGCCGCGCCGTCTTCAAGGTCAACCGGAATGGTGTTCTGCGAACCGGTTGGCCCGCCGATAATGATCTGTCCGCCTTGTTGGTTGAGCAGTTGGTACTGCACGTTGGTTGCGCTGGCAGGGCCGGCATCCATGTTCAGGCGGCCGTTTTGCACCAGGGCGCCTCCCAGGAACTCGATGTCTACCTGTCCGCCGCTACCGGCGGCACAGTTGGTCAGGGAGATCTCGAAGGTGCGAGGCTGGGCAATGCTGCCGGCCCCTGAGAACTCGCTGGTGTGCGCCGGGCTCATGGGGACGGTGAAGTTCTGGCCGCCAGGGCCGCCGTTGATGGTGCAGGTGGTGCCCGAGATACTGCCGGTGAATTCGATCTGTCCATCAGTTGCCTGGGCATGGAGGCTGATACCGGCCAGCAGCGGTAAAGACAGTGCAAAGCCCAAAGTACGTTTGTTCATTTGTTTTCCAGCTAGATTGATAAAGGTTGTGCGTTAATAAGTAAGTGAGTTGTTGTGGAGGCATATTTACTTGTTTTTTAACGCCGGGAAATTATGCGGTTTATTTGATTGGCTGGATGTAGGAAAGAGGGTGGTGGCAACGGGAGGATTTAGCCGGATGCTGTACGATTGGGAGTCTTTAGATGGGGTGTGCTTCTGCAGGTGTTTGAAGGTGTGCCAATTGCTGTATGTTATGTAGGTAATGTTCCTGCTTAAGAAATAGAAATATTATCTTCTTACGATGCTAATCTAAATGTCTGTAAGATTTGACGTTGGCCAGTCTGGCAGGTATAAACCGCCTTCACTTGCATCAAGGCCTTTTCCCATGAGTTTCAGCCCGCTTATCCGACAGCTGATCGACGCATTGCGCATCTTGCCTGGTGTCGGCCAGAAAACCGCCCAGCGCATGGCCTTGCAGCTACTTGAGCGTGATCGCAGTGGGGGGACTCGTTTGGCCCAGGCCTTGAACCAGGCCATGGAGGGCGTCGGGCACTGCCGCCAATGCCGGACCCTGACCGAGCAGGAACTGTGCCCGCAATGCTCCGACCTGCGGCGTGACGACACACTGTTGTGCGTGGTGGAAGGTCCGATGGACGTCTATGCCGTTGAGCAAACCGGTTATCGCGGCCGCTACTTCGTGCTCAAGGGGCATCTGTCGCCGCTGGATGGCCTGGGCCCGGAAGCCATTGGCATTCCGCAACTGATGGCGCGAATCGAAGAGCAGGGCAGCTTTACCGAAGTGATCCTGGCTACCAACCCGACGGTGGAAGGTGAAGCGACCGCCCATTACATCGCCCAGTTGCTGGCCGACAAGGGCCTGGTCGCTTCACGTATCGCCCACGGCGTGCCCTTGGGCGGTGAGCTGGAGCTGGTCGATGGCGGGACCCTGGCGCATTCGTTCGCCGGGCGCAAACCTATCTCGCTGTAATCCAGGCTCTTTATTCGCGGGGCAAGCCCGCTCCCACAGAACCTCAGCCTGTGGGGGCGGGCTTGCCCCGCGATGCTATCAATACTCGCTCAGCGAGAACTCGGTCAGGCAAAAGGTCGGCACACCCGCCTCATTCAGGCGCTGCGAGCCGCCCAGCTCCGGCAGATCGATGATCGCCGCTGCCTCGAACACCTGCGCACCCATGCGCCGCACCAGCTTGGTGGCGGCCAGCAAGGTGCCGCCGGTGGCGATCAGGTCATCGAAAATCAGCACAGAGTCGCCTTCGCAGAGGCTGTCGGCGTGCACTTCGAGGAAGGCTTCGCCGTATTCGGTCTGGTAGCCTTCGGCGAGTACATCGGCCGGCAGCTTGCCTTGCTTGCGAAACAGGATCAGCGGTTTGTTCAACTGGTGGGCGATGATCGAGCCGATCAGAAAGCCGCGCGCATCCATGGCCCCGATATGGCTGAATTCGGTTTCGACGTAGCGTTCGATAAAGGCATCGGCGACATGGCGCAAGCCCCGCGGCGACTGGAACAGCGGGGTGATGTCGCGAAAGATCACGCCAGGCTTGGGGAAGTCCGGTACCGGGCGGATGAGGGCTTTAAGGTCGAAAGTGGCGCTGGGCATGAGGCGGGTATCCTGAAAAACGAATGCCCGCCAGTATACCTGTTATCCGAGGGGTCAGCTTTCCAGCGAACCACCGGCCAGGGCGCACAGCTGGATCGGGTCAAGGATATGGATTTCCTTGCCTTCGGCCTGGATCAGGCCGTTCTGCTGGAAGCGCGTGAACACCCGCGAGACAGTTTCCACTGCCAGGCCCAGGTAGTTGCCGATCTCGTTGCGCGACATGCTCAGGCGGAACTGGTTGGCCGAGTAGCCACGGGCACGGAAGCGCGCCGAGAGGTTGACCAGGAAGGTGGCGATGCGCTCATCGGCGGTCTTTTTCGACAGTAGCAGCATCATCTGCTGATCGTCGCGGATTTCGCGGCTCATCACCCGCATCAACTGGCGGCGCAGCTGTGGCAGTTGCACCGACAGCTCATCCAGGCGTTCAAAGGGGATTTCGCAGACCGACGTGGTTTCCTGGGCCTGGGCCGACACCGGGTAGGCCTCGGTGTCCATGCCCGACAGGCCGACCAGTTCGCTGGGCAGGTGGAAGCCGGTGATCTGTTCTTCGCCACTGTCGCTCAGGCTGAAGGTTTTCAGGGCGCCGGAGCGCACGGCATAGACCGAGCCGAAATTGTCGCCCTGGCGGAACAGAAACTCGCCTTTTTTCAGCGGACGCCCGCGTTTGACGATTTCATCCAGTGCATCCATGTCTTCCAAGTTCAGCGACAAGGGCAGGCACAGAGGCGCCAGGCTGCAATCCTTGCAATGGGCCTGGTTGTGGGGGCGCAGTTTGACTGGCTCGGACATTTCTTCAATCCTTGTGGGAATGCACACATAAGCCGTAAGGGTAACCCAGGGCAGGGTGTTTCGGCCAGCTTGGACGATTGTGTCGTCGGCAGGCGCAAGGATGCCATCTATAGACGGTGAGGCTTACAGCCTGTGCGCTGTAGAGCCTCTGAGCGCTGCTTGGCCCCGGTTTTATTGGGCGAAGCCAGAGAAAACTGCGACAAAAAACCTCAGTATCAGATCACGCGGGAAAAGCGCTGACGGTTGTGCAGGTCCAGGTAGGCGTCGAACACCATGCACACCGAACGCACCAGCAGCCGCCCGGCCGGCAGTACTTTGATGCCCGCGTTACTCAGCTCGATCAGCCCGTCCTTGTGCATGGCCTGCAGGGCGGGCCACTGGTCCTTGAAGTAGCCGCGAAAATCGATGGTGAAGGCCCGTTCGATGGTCTCGAAATCCAGTTCGAAATGGCAGATCAACTGCTGGATCACCGCCCGGCGCAAGCGATCATCCTCGGTGCAGATCAGCCCGCGGCTGGTGGCCAGCTGGGCCGTGGACAAGGTGTCCTGGTAGGTGGTGAGGTCGCTGCTGTTCTGGCAGTAGAGGTCGCCGATCTGGCTGATTGCCGAGACCCCGAGGCCGATCAGGTCGCAATGGCCATGAGTGGTGTAGCCCTGGAAATTGCGCTGCAGGGTCGACTCTTCCTGGGCAATCGCCAATTCGTCGTCCGGCAGGGCGAAGTGGTCCATGCCGATGTACACGTAGCCGGCGGCCGTCAGTTGCTCGATGGTGTTGTGGAGCATTTCCAGTTTTGCCGCCGGGGCCGGCAAGTCGGCGCTGTCGATACGCCGCTGGGGCATGAAGCGCTCCGGCAGGTGGGCGTAGTTGAACACCGAGAGGCGGTCCGGTTGCAGCTTGATGACTTCTTCGACGGTGCGGGCGAAGCCTTCCGGTGTTTGCTTGGGCAGGCCGTAGATCAGATCGAGGTTGATCGAGCGAAACTGCAGGGTGCGCGCGGCTTCGATGATCGCCCGGGTCTGCTCCAGGCTCTGCAGGCGGTTGATCGCCCGTTGCACCAGCGGGTCGAGGTCCTGCACGCCGAGGCTGACGCGGTTGAAGCCCAGTTCACGGAGCAGGCCCATGGTCGACCAGTCGGCCTCGCGCGGGTCGATCTCGATGCCGTAGTCGCCGGAGTCGTCGTCCAGCAGGTTGAAATGCTGGCGCAGGTGGGCCATCAGCTGGCGCAGTTCGACGTGGCTGAGAAAGGTCGGGGTGCCGCCGCCAAAGTGCAGTTGCTCGACGGTCTGCTTGGGGTCCAGGTGACAGGCGATCAGCTGGATTTCCTGCTCCAGGCGCTGCAGGTAGGGCGCGGCGCGGCCACGGTCCTTGGTGATGACCTTGTTGCAGGCGCAGTAGTAGCAGATGTTGGCGCAGAACGGCACATGCACATAGATCGACAGTGGGCGTACGGCGCGACGGCTGTCACGCAGGGCGTGCAGCAGGTCGAAGGAGCCGACTTCGCTGTGCAGTTGCACCGCGGTCGGGTAGGAGGTGTAGCGTGGGCCGGCCAGGTCGTAGCGGCGAATCAGGTCGGAGTCCCAACGAAGAACGTCGAGCATGCGGGCAGTCCCCAGAAAGAGCAGCAGTGTCCGGAGTCTAGGGAGCGCGGGGCAAACCCGTGTTGATTTGTATCAACGCCGCTTCAGTGGCCCATCAGCCAGTGTTGGTGCGGGCCCGGCAGGGTCCACAGGCCGAAGAGCATCACCAGCACACCGCCGGCAATGCGCACGCCACGCTGGCGCAGCAGGGCGCTGGTGCGTTCGGCGGCGAGGCCGGTGGCGAGCAGCACCGGCCAGGTGCCAAGGCCGAAGGCCAGCATCAGCAGTGCGCTGTCGGCGGCATTGCCCTGGCTCGCCGCCCAGAGCAGGGTGCTGTACACCAGCCCGCACGGCAGCCAGCCCCACAGGGCGCCAAGCAGCAGCGCGCGCGGCAGGCTGGAAACCGGCAGCAGGCGGTTGGCCACGGGTTGGATATGCCGCCACAGGCCTCGACCCAGGCCTTCGATGCGGGTCAGGCCGCTCCACCAGCCGGCCAGGTACAGGCCCATGCTGATCAGCAGCAGCGCTGCCAATACGCGCATGGCGGTCGCCACCGGGCTGTTGGCCACCGCCCAGCCGGCCAGGCCGAGCAACAGGCCGGCCAGGGCGTAACTGAGGATGCGCCCCAGGTTGTAGGCCAGCAGCAGGCGAAAGCGGCGGCTGCGTTGTTCCTTGGGGATGGCCAGGGTCAGCGCGCCCATCAGGCCGCCGCACATGCCCAGGCAGTGGCCGCCACCGAGCAGGCCGAGGATCAAGGCGGAGCTGAGCAGGGGTAGAAGTTCAGTCACGAGGCGGCGTACCGTCGTCGGGTTTCTTGCCGTCGGCCTCGTCCATGGCAGCCTGGTGCTGCGGGTCCTGGTCGTCGAACAGGATGCTGTGGGCCGGGCCGTCGAGGTCATCGTACTGGCCGCTGTCCACTGCCCAGAAGAAGATGTAGATGGCGATGGCGACGATCAGCAGGGCGGCCGGGATCATGATGTAAAGCGCGGGCATGGAGGCTCCTGGTCAGGCCGTCGCGGGATGCGTGGCAGTGGCTGGCGCATGGCTGGCCGGCAAGCCGCTGGCGCGGGTCAGGCGCAGGGCATTGAGGACCACGATCAGCGAACTGACCGACATGCCGACCGCCGCCCAGATTGGCGTGATCCAGCCCAGCGCGGCAAACGGCAGCATGACGCCATTATACGCCGTGGCCCACAGCAGGTTCTCGATAATGATCCGCCGGGTGCGGCGGGCCAGGCTGAAGGCCTGGACCAGGGCGTCCAGGCGGTTGGACAACAGCACCGCGTCGGCACTGGTCTTGGCGAGATCGGTGGCCGAGCCCATGGCGATGCTGATATCGGCAGCCGCGAGTATCGGCACATCATTGACCCCGTCGCCCAGCATCAGCACCTTGCGCCCTTGCTGTTGCAGGGCCTTGAGTTTTTCCAGTTTGTCGTCCGGGCGCAGGCCACCGATGGCCTGGTCGATCTGCAGTTCGGCAGCCACGCTCTGGACCATCGGCGAGCTGTCGCCGGACAACAGCAGGGTTTGCCAGCCACGGGCACGGCAGGCAGCCAACAGGTCGGCAGCGTCGCTGCGCAGGCGGTCGTCGAGGACGAACCAGGCCAGCGGGCCTCGCTGGTCACCGAGCAGCAACCATTGCCCGGCTTCGTCCGGCATTGCCGGTGCGGTGGTGCCACTGAGGGCGCAGGCGAAGCCCGCTTCGCCGATGCGTAGGCGCTGCCCGCCGACTTGGCCTTCCAGGCCCAGGCCGGGCACTGCCTGGACCTCTTCAGCGGCCTGGCTGGCGCGGCCAAACGCGCGGGCGATGGGGTGCTCGGAGCGGTTCTCGAGTGCCGCGGCGAGCATCAGGCAGCGGTCGGCATCGGTATCGCTCAAGGGGCGAATCGCCCGCAGGGTCAGGCGGCCTTCGGTGAGGGTGCCGGTCTTGTCGAAGATCACCGTGTCGATCTGGTTCAGGCCTTCCAGTACATGGCCGCGGGTCAGCAGCAGGCCGAGCTTGTGCAGGGTGCCGGTGGCGGCGGTCAGCGCGGTTGGGGTGGCCAGCGACAGGGCGCAGGGGCAGGTGGCAACCAGCATGGCCAGGACGATCCAGAACGCCCGCGCCGGGTCGATCTGCCACCAGAGCAGGCCGATGGCGGCGGAGGCGATCAGGGTGAACAGCAAGAACCATTGCGAGGCACGGTCGGCGATTTCCGCCAGGCGCGGCTTTTCCGACTGTGCCCGTTCCAGCAGGCGCACGATGGCCGAGAGGCGGGTGTCCTGGCCCAGGGCCTGGACCTCGACGGTCAGCGCGCTTTCGACGTTCAGGGTGCCAGCGGTGACTGCGTCGCCGGCACTGCGTGGTTGCGGCAGGTATTCGCCGGTCAGCAGCGATTCGTCGATGCTCGACTGGCCGCTGACAATACGCCCGTCGGCGGGGATCACATGACCGGGCTGGATCAGCACGCAGTCCTTCAGGCGCAGCTCGCTGAGCAGGATCCGCTCGCTCTGCCCGGCCGCGCCCAGGCGCAGGCACGAGGCCGGCAGCAGGTTGACCAGTTGCGCGGTGGCGGCGGCAGTGCGTTCGCGGGCGCGGCGTTCAAGATAGCGCCCGGCCAGCAGGAACAGGGCAAACATGCCCACCGCGTCGAAGTACAACTCGCCGCTGCCGGTGATCGCGGTCCAGATCCCGGCGCCGTAGGCCAGGCCGATGGCCAGTGACACCGAAACGTCCATGGTCAGGTGGCGGGTGCGCAGGTCGCGGGCGGCGCCGCGAAAGAACGGCGCGCAGCTGTAGAACACGATCGGCGTGGTGAGGAACATCGCCACCCAGCGCAGGATGGTGTGCAGCTCAGGGCTCAGGTCGATGTTGAATTCCGGCCAGGTGGCCATGGTTGCCATCATTGCCTGGAACCATAACAGCCCGGCGACGCCCAACTGGCGCAGGGCTGTGCGGTTTTCGCTGGCCAACTGTTCGGCGGCGCGATCGGCCTGGTAGGGGTGAGCGGCGTAGCCGATATGGCGCAGCTCGGCGAGCAGTTTCGAGAGCGGCAACTGGCTGTCGGCCCAGCTCACCTGCAGGCGGTGATTGGACAGGTTCAGCCGCGCCTCGGCCACGGCGGGAAGGTTGCGCAGGTGTTTCTCGATCAGCCAGCCGCAGGCGGCACAACTGATGCCTTCGATCAGCAGAGTGGTTTCGGCCAGCTCGCCGCTGTGACGGACAAAGGGTTTTTGCACGTCGGCGCGGTCGTACAGAGCCAGTTCGTCGACCAGTTGCTGAGGCAGGGCGTCAGGGTTGGCGCTGGCTTCACTGCGGTGCTGGTAATAGCTTTCCAGGTTGCCGGCGACGATGGCTTCGGCCACCGCCTGGCAGCCCGGGCAGCAGAACGCCCGTGGCTGGCCAAGCACCACGGCGGTGAAGTGGCTGCCGGCAGGCACGGGCAGGGCGCAGTGGTAGCAGGGCGTGGGGCTGGTCATGGTAGTCGTCGCAGATTTTTAGGGTGGCCGCATCGCTGGCAAGCCAGCTCCCACAGGGATAGTGCAACCTGTGGGAGCTGGCTTGCCAGCGATAGGGGCGACTCATTTTTCCAGGTGTTCAGCCCCTTGCAGCGCCTCGTCACCGAGAACCAGGGTCTTGTCGTGGGCGACTTCTTCTTCCTCGAACAGACGCCAGACATGCTCATTCTGGCTACCCAGCAGCTCGACGAAGCGCCGGCCTTCGACCTTGTCGCTGAGCTGGCCGAGGTAGCGACCGGCTTCGCTGTCGCTGCGGGTCAGGACGATCTTGCGGTCTTTCTCCGGCTGGGTCGGCGAGATCAGGTTCAGTTCCAGGGTCTGCGGCTGGCTGTTGCCGGTCAGGCGCAGGTCGACTTCGCCGGTCAGCTCGTCCAGGTGCACGCTGGCCTTGAGGTTGAGGGTCTGGGCCAGCAGTTCACGGTCCAGCGAGCGGTTGATGCCTTTGCCGGCCTCGTAGTAGTTGTCGTTGACCAGGTTGTCCGGGTTGTTCACCGCAATGGTCACCATGGTCAGGCTGAGGGTCACCGAGGTGGCCAGCACCCCGATGATGATCCACGGCCAGAGGTGCTTGTACCAGGGGCTAGCGGCAGTTGCAGAAGGCATGGGCTCAGTCTCTTATCGAATTTGCGGGCCGATGAAGCGGCTCTTGGCTTCAACCTGGGTAGCGCTGTCGTCAGCGTCCTTGAGGGTGAAGATGACTTCGTTGGTGGTCGACGGCAGTTGTTCCGGGGCCATCGACAGTTGTACCGGCAGGCTGACGATGTCGCCGGCGGCGACGCGGATTTCCCGTGCGCCTTCAAGCTTGAGGTCAGGCAGGCCACCGGCCTCGAGCACGTAGACGTGATCGCGCTGGTCCTTGTTCATGACCTTCAGGCTGTAGACGTTCTCGATCCGCCCCTGGGCGTTCTCACGGTACAGCACGCGGTCCTTGCTGACGTCGAATCCGACCAGCGAACGCATGACGAAGGCGCTGGCCAGCAGGCCGATCATCGCCAGCAGGACTACGGCATAGCCGATCAGGCGCGGACGCACCATGTGGGTTTTCTGCCCCGACAGGTTGTGCTCGGTGGTGTAGCTGATCAAGCCTTTGGGGTAGTTCATCTTGTCCATGATGGTGTCGCAGGCATCGATGCAGGCGGCGCAGCCGATGCACTCGATCTGCAGGCCGTCACGGATGTCGATGCCGGTCGGGCACACCTGTACGCACATGGTGCAGTCGATGCAGTCACCCAGGCCCTTGGCCTTGTAGTCGAGGTCTTTCTTGCGCGGGCCGCGGGTTTCGCCGCGGCGCGGATCGTAGGAAACGATCAGGGTGTCCTTGTCGAACATCACGCTCTGGAAGCGCGCATACGGGCACATGTACACGCACACCTGCTCGCGCAGCCAGCCGGCATTGCCGTAGGTGGCCAGGGTGAAGAAACCGACCCAGAAGTAGGCCCAGCCGTCGGCCTGGCCGGTGAAGAACTCAATCACCAGCTCACGGATCGGCGAGAAGTAGCCGACGAAGGTCATGCCGGTGACAAAGCCGATGCTCAGCCACAGGCTGTGCTTGGCCAGCTTGCGCAGGAACTTGTTGCCGCTCATCGGGGCCTTGTCGAGCTTCATGCGCTGGTTGCGGTCACCTTCAGTGACTTTCTCGCACCACATGAAGATCCAGGTCCACACGCTTTGCGGGCAGGTGTAGCCGCACCAGACGCGGCCAGCGTAGACGGTGATGAAGAACAGGCCAAAGGCGGCGACGATCAACAGCCCCGAGAGCAGGATGAAATCCTGGGGCCAGATGGTGGTGCCGAAAATGTAGAACTTGCGCTCCGGCAGGTTCCACCAGACGGCCTGGTGACCGCCCCAGTTCAGCCATACCGTGCCGAAGTACAGCAGGAACAGGACGGCGCCGCCGACCATGCGCAGGTTGCGGAACACGCCGGTGAAGGCGCGGGTGTAGATCTTTTCTCGGGAGGCGTAGAGATCGACGCTGCTGTTGTCTTTACTGGCAGGCGGGGTGACGTCATGTACCGGAATCTGCTTGCTCATCATTGAGTCCCACGGCAGTGGTGAAGTGCCGCGGCCAGTACATGCCGGCCGCAGTCGGAAGCTTGCTGCTCTAGGGCGCATGATACGCCTGTGTTGCCGGTAGGGGGGAGGGGTGCGACCTTTGGCCGCGTTGGGGAATCGCAGGTAATAGTGTATTGGCCCGTGTCAATTGACGCAGATCATGGCTAGGGGCGGGGGTCTATAAAAAAGCCCCGGCAGTTTTACTGCCGGGGCTTTTGCCAGCTGGGCGAATTACTTCGCTTCAGCGGTTTTCTCAGGCTGGTGCGACAGACTGTAGACATAGGCCGCCAGCAAGTGGACCTTGTCGTTGCCCTGGATCGCTTCCTGGGCAGGCATCTGGCCCTGGCGACCGTAACGGATGGTCTGCTGCAGTTGGGCGAAGCTCGACCCGTAGATGAACGCGGTCGGGTGGGTCAGGTCAGGCGCACCCATGGCCGGGGTGCCCTTGCCTTCAGGGCCGTGGCAGGCCACGCAGTTGGTGGCAAACAGCTTCTGGCCGTTGGCCGGATCGGCCTTGGCGTCCTTGGGCAGGGTGCGGCCATCGAGGTTGGTCAGCACGTAAGCGGCCACGTCGGCAACGCCTTGCTCGCCGATCACTTCGGCCCAGGCCGGCATCACGCCGTGACGACCGCCCATGATGGTGGCCTTGATGGTTTCAGGCTCGCCACCCCAACGCCAGTCGTTGTCGGTGAGGTTGGGGAAGCCGTAGGAGCCCTTGGCGTCGGAGCCGTGGCACACCGAGCAGTTGGAGGCGAACAGACGGCCGCCCATCTTCAGCGCTTGCGGGTCTTTGGCCACTTCTTCAATGGGCATCGAGGCGAATTTGGCGAAGATCGGCCCGAACTTGGCGTCCGAGCGGGCCATTTCCTTCTCCCACTCGTGCACGCCGGTCCAGCCGGCCTGGCCGTTGGCGAACTCGGTTTTCTTGTCGTTGTCCAGGTACTGGTAGCCCGGCAGCAGGCCTTTCCAGTTACCCAGGCCCGGGTACAGCACCAGGTAGCCCAGGGCAAAAACGATGGTACCGACGAACAGCATGAACCACCATTTGGGCAGCGGGTTGTCGTACTCCTCGATGCCGTCGTAGGCGTGCCCCACGGTTTCTTCGGTGGTTTCGCTGCGCTGGCCCTTGCGGGTGGACAGCAGCAGCCAGGTCAGGGCGAAGATGGTGCCCAGACTCAAAACGGTGACGTACAGACTCCAGAAGGTAGTCATTCGTTGTTACTCCTAGACGCTTTCGCTTGCGCTTGCTCGACGTGCTTGCTGGCTTCGGGATCATCCGCGAAGGGCAGCATGGTCGCTTCGTCGAACTCGGACTTGCGCCGAGAACTGAACACCCACAACGCCAGGCCGATAAAGGCCACCATCACTACGACGGTGCCCAAGCCACGAATCATCCCGATATCCATCAATGTCACCGTTTGCTTTTGATGATGGTGCCCAGGCCTTGCAGGTAGGCAACCAGGGCGTCCATTTCAGTCTTGCCCTTGACCGCGTCGCGGGCACCGGCGATGTCTTCATCGGTGTACGGCGTGCCGAGGGTGCGCAGGACTTCCATCTTCTTCACCGTGTCCTTGTCGTCGAGCTTGTTCTCTACCAGCCACGGGTAGGCCGGCATCTTCGACTCGGGCACGACGTTGCGCGGGTTGTACAGGTGAGCACGGTGCCAGTCGTCGGAGTAACGACCGCCGACGCGGGCCAGGTCCGGGCCGGTACGCTTGGAACCCCACAGGAACGGGTGATCCCAGACGCTTTCGCCCGCGACCGAATAGTGGCCGTAGCGTTCGGTTTCGGCGCGGAACGGCCGGATCATCTGCGAGTGGCACTGCACGCAGCCTTCGCGGATGTAGATGTCGCGGCCTTCGAGTTCCAGCGCGGTACGCGGCTTCATGCCCTCGACCGGCTTGTTGGTGACGTCCTGGAAGAACAGCGGGACGATCTGGGTCAGGCCGCCGATGCTCACGGCGATGACCATGAAGAAGGCCAGCAGGCCGATATTCTTCTCGACTACTTCATGCTTCATCAGTGAGCTCCAACTACAGCGATCTGAGCGGCGGCTTCAGCTTCGGCCGGCTTCGAGGCGCGTACGGTACGGAAGACGTTGTACGCCATCAGCAGCATGCCGGAGGCGAAGAACGCACCGCCCAGGGCGCGGACGATAAAGCCCGGATGGCTGGCTTGCAGGGCTTCGACGAAGGAGTAGGTGAGGGTGCCGTCGTCGTTGATTGCACGCCACATCAGGCCCTGGGTGATGCCGTTGACCCACATCGAGGAGATGTACAGCACGGTACCGATGGTCGCCAGCCAGAAGTGTGCGTTGATCAGGCCGGTGCTGTGCATCTGCTCGCGGCCGTAGACCTTCGGAATCATGTGGTACAGGGCACCGATCGAGATCATCGCGACCCAGCCGAGGGCGCCGGCGTGTACGTGGCCAACGGTCCAGTCGGTGTAGTGCGACAGCGAGTTGACGGTCTTGATCGCCATCATCGGCCCTTCGAAGGTCGACATGCCGTAGAACGCCAGCGATACCACCAGGAAGCGCAGGATCGGGTCGGTGCGCAGCTTATGCCAGGCGCCCGAGAGGGTCATCATGCCGTTGATCATGCCGCCCCAGCTTGGCGCCAGAAGGATGATCGACATGGCCATGCCCAGCGACTGCGCCCAGTCCGGCAGGGCGGTGTAGTGCAGGTGGTGGGGACCTGCCCAGATGTACAGGGTGATCAGTGCCCAGAAGTGCACGATCGACAGGCGATAGGAGTAGATCGGGCGCTCGGCCTGTTTCGGCACGAAGTAGTACATCATGCCCAGGAAGCCGGTGGTCAGGAAGAAGCCCACGGCGTTGTGGCCATACCACCACTGGATCATCGCATCGGTGGCACCCGAATAAGCCGAGTAGGACTTGAACAGGCTGACCGGCAAGGAGGCGTGGTTGACGATGTGCAGCATCGCGGTGACCACGATGAAGGCGCCGTAGAACCAGTTGCCCACATAGATGTGTTTGGTCTTGCGCTTGACGATGGTGCCGAAGAACACCACACCGTAGGTGACCCAGACAATGGCCAGCAAAATGGCGATCGGCCATTCCAGCTCTGCGTATTCCTTGGTCGTGGTGTAGCCCAGCGGCAAGGTCACGAGCGCGCCGACGATCACCGCTTGCCAACCCCAGAAGGTGAAGGCTGCGAGGCTGTCGGAAATCAGTCGCGTCTGGCAGGTTCGCTGCACGACATAGTAGGAAGTGGCAAACAGTGCACAACCACCGAAGGCGAAGATCACCAGGTTGGTGTGCAGCGGGCGAAGGCGTCCGAAGCTCGTCCACGGCAGGTCCAGGTTAAGCTGGGGCCAGACCAGTTGCGAGGCGATGAAGACACCAAGCCCCATGCCAAGGATCCCCCAGACCACCGTCATGATGGCGAACTGGCGGACGACCTTATAGTTATAAGCAGTCGGACTGATTGCTGTGCTCATTCTAAGGTTCCACGGTTTGGGTGTTTTTATAGGGTAAAAATCGGCGCAAGTATGTATAAACCGTGTGGTTATTGCAACGCGATGGCGCCCGCGCCGATCCTTGCCAACGCCTGCTCCACAGCGGTTTCGAGCCTTTTCGGCGGGCAAATTGTACACAATTAATTAGTTGATATGTGTACCAAAATTTGATTTTTCGTCTAAGGCAAAGGCTTCTGCCGAACGCTTGCTCAGTGCCGTTGATCACTCGCACATCGGCGCTTGAGTCGGCCCCATCAGCCTTTGCGCAGAACCGCTGACGAAAAATGCCCCAAAAAGGTGCAAGCGCGCCGGCTGTTTCAGTCGCTGTGGCAACAAGCTTAGTTGTGATCGAGGGGGGTGCAAGGCGTGGGCAGGGCGGGGTGCGACACTTGGTCGCAAGGGGCGAAGGGAACCGCCGCATCGGGTGCCGATGCGGCGGTTTGAGTCAAGGCTCAGTTACTCAATCGTTTTACTTGGCAGACAGGGTTTCGCCTTGGGCAGGTTCCTCCTGGGACAGGCTGTAGACATAGGCGGCCAGCAGGTGGACCTTGTCGTTACCCTGGATCGCTTCCTGGGCAGGCATCTGGCCCTGGCGGCCGTAACGGATGGTCTGCTGCAGTTGGGCGAAGCTCGAACCGTAGATGAACGCGGTCGGGTGGGTCAGGTCCGGTGCGCCCATGGCCGGGGTGCCCTTGCCTTGCGGGCCGTGGCAGGCCACGCAGTTGGTCGCGAACAGCTTCTCGCCGTTGGCAGGGTCGGCCTTGGCTTCCTTCGGCAGAGTGCGGCCATCGAGGTTGGTCAGGACGAACGCGGCCACGTCGGCAACGCCTTGCTCTCCAATCACTTCGGCCCAGGCTGGCATCACCCCGTGACGACCACCCATGATCGAGGCCTTGATGGTTTCCGGATCGCCGCCCCAGCGCCAGTCCTTGTCGGTGAGGTTAGGGAAGCCGTAGGCACCCTTGGCGTCCGAGCCGTGGCAGACCGCGCAGTTGGAGGCGAACAGACGGCCGCCCATTTTCAGCGCCTGGGGATCCTTGGCCACTTCCTCCACCGGCATGGCGGCGAACTTGGCGAAGATCGGTCCGAACTTGGCGTCGGCCTTGTTCATTTCCTTTTGCCATTCGTTGGTCTGGGTCCAGCCGTCCTCATAACCGGGCAGGATGCCTTTCCAGTTGCCCAGGCCCGGATAGAGGATCAGGTAGCCGACCGAAAACACCAGGGTGCCGACGAACAGCCAGAACCACCACTTGGGCAGCGGGTTGTCGTACTCCTCGATGCCGTCGAAGCTGTGGCCCATGGTCTGGTCGGTGGTGCCTTTGGTTTCGCCCTTGCGGGTACCCAGCAGCAGCCAGGTCAGGCCGATCAGGCTACCGATGGTCAGTACGCAGATGTACGTACTCCAGAAGGTGGTCATTGCCCGTTACTCCTCGGTTCGGGTTCGTTGGCGGCAGGTGCCAGGCGCTCGTCGGCGAATGGCAGCAGGCTGGCTTCGGCGAATTCACGGTCACGCCGGCCGTTGAACACCCACAGCGACAGGCAGATGAAGGCGATGGCCACCAGCAGGGTGCCCAGGCCTCGTAGCTGGCCGATATCCAGTGTGAAGTCCATGGCGCTTACCTCTTGTTCTTGATCGCGGTGCCGAGCACCTGCAGGTAGGCGACCAGCGCGTCCATTTCGGTCTTGCCCTTGAGCGACTCCACCGCGCCGCTGATGTCGGCGTCGGTGTACGGCACGCCGAGGGTGCGCATGGTGCGCAGCTTGGTCTCGGTGTGGCTGCTGTCGACCGGGTTGGCGACCAGCCATGGGTAGGCCGGCATCTTCGACTCGGGCACGACGTTGCGCGGGTTGTACAGGTGCGCACGGTGCCAGTCATCGGAGTAGCGGCCGCCAACGCGGGCCAGGTCCGGGCCGGTACGCTTGGAACCCCAGAGGAACGGGTGGTCCCAGACGCTTTCACCGGCTACCGAGTAGTGGCCATAACGCTCGGTCTCGGCACGGAACGGCCGGATCATCTGCGAGTGGCACTGCACGCAGCCTTCACGGATGTAGACGTCGCGGCCTTCCAGTTGCAGCGCGGTGTAGGGCTTCATGCCCTCGACCGGCTTGTTGGTGACGTCCTGGAAGAACAGCGGGACGATCTGGGTCAGGCCGCCGATGCTGACGGCAAACACCATCAACAGCACCAGCAGGAAGACGTTCTTCTCGATTACTTCGTGTTTCATCAGGGTCTCCTCAGGCCAGCTGCGCGGCGGCAGGGGCGGTCGCGGCCACCGGGGCACGCACGGTGCGCCAGGTGTTGTACGCCATCAGCAGCATGCCGGTGAGGAAGATCGCCCCGCCGACGAAGCGCACGATGAAGCCAGGGTGGCTGGCCACCAGGGTTTCGACGAAGGAGTAGGTCAGCGTGCCGTCTTCGTTGACTGCGCGCCACATCAGGCCCTGGGCGATGCCGTTGACCCACATCGAGGCGATGTAGAGCACGGTGCCGATGGTCGCCAGCCAGAAGTGCGCGTTGATCAGGCCGAGGCTGTACATCTGCTCGCGGCCGAAGACTTTCGGGATCATGTGATACAGGGCGCCGATCGAGATCATCGCGACCCAACCGAGGGCGCCGGCGTGGACGTGGCCGATGGTCCAGTCGGTGTAGTGCGACAGGGCGTTGACGGTCTTGATCGCCATCATCGGGCCTTCGAAGGTCGACATGCCGTAGAACGCCAGGGACACCACGAGGAAACGCAGGATCGGGTCGCTGCGCAGCTTATGCCAGGCGCCCGAGAGGGTCATCATGCCGTTGATCATGCCGCCCCAGCTTGGCGCCAGGAGGATCAGCGACATGATCATGCCCAGCGATTGCGCCCAGTCGGGCAGGGCGGTGTAGTGCAGGTGGTGGGGACCTGCCCAGATGTACAGGGTGATCAGCGCCCAGAAGTGCACGATCGACAGGCGATAGGAATACACCGGACGCTCGGCCTGTTTCGGCACGAAGTAGTACATCATGCCGAGGAAGCCGGCGGTCAGGAAGAAGCCTACGGCGTTGTGGCCGTACCACCACTGGACCATGGCGTCGGTGGCGCCACCGTACAGCGAGTAGGACTTGGTCAGGCTGACCGGGATTTCCAGGTTGTTGACGATGTGCAGGATCGCCACGGTGATGATGAACGCACCGAAGAACCAGTTACCGACATAAATGTGCTTGGTGGTGCGCTTCATCAGCGTGCCGAAGAACACTACGGCGTAGGCCACCCAGACAATGGTGATCAGGATGTCGATCGGCCATTCCAGTTCGGCGTATTCCTTGGAGCTGGTATAACCCAGCGGCAGGCTGATGGCAGCCAGCAGGATCACCAGTTGCCAGGCCCAGAAAGTGAAAGCTGCCAGGCGTGGCGAGAACAGGGTGGTCTGGCAGGTGCGCTGGACCGAATAATAGGAAGCGGCGAACAGTGCGCAACCACCGAAGGCGAAGATCACCGCGTTGGTGTGCAGCGGTCGCAGGCGGCCGAAGCTGGTCCAGGGGAGGTCGAAGTTGAGCGAAGGCCAGACGAGTTGCGCGGCGAGAAAAACGCCGAGCCCCATCCCGACGATTCCCCACACCACCGTCATAATGGCGAATTGGCGGACCACCTTGTAGTTGTAGGCGGTACTGCTGGTTGTGTTCATGTATGGGTTCCCATCCACGGTTATAGGCAGACTAAACAGCGAGGCAAGCATGAGTAATGGGCAACTGGCCGGTATTGACGGGGATCAATGGGCGCGGCTGGTCGAAAGCCGCGGCTGGCTGTGGAATGCCCCGCAAAATCAGGGGGATGGCCAGCATTCGGGGTGCCTGATCCTGGCCCATGGCGCCGGTGCGCCGATGGATAGCGGGTTCATGCAGGAAATGGCGCAAAGGCTGGCGGAGCAAGGGCTGGGGGTGCTGCGCTTCGAGTTTCCCTACATGGCCCAGCGACGCATGGATGGTGGCAAAAGGCCGCCAAATCCGCAGGCAAAGTTGCTGGACTGCTGGCGTGAGGTGTACGCGCAGGTGCGACCATTGGTCACTGGGCCATTGGCCATTGGCGGCAAGTCCATGGGCGGACGCATGGCCAGCATCCTGGCTGACGAGTTGGAGGCTGATGCGCTGGTGTGCCTGGGCTATCCGTTTTATGCAGCGGGGAAACCGGAAAAGCCGCGGGTGGCGCACCTGGCTGAACTGAAGACACCGACGTTGATCATTCAGGGTGAACGCGATGCCCTGGGCAATCGGCAGACGGTGGAGGGGTACGAGCTGTCGTCAGCGATCGAACTGTGCTGGCTGCAGGCGGGGGATCATGACCTGAAGCCGCTGAAGGCTTCGGGGTTCAGCCATGCCGATCATCTGGCGACGGCGGCGGACAGGATTGTCGCGTTTCTGAAGTGAGGGGGCTGCTGCGCAGCCCATCGCTGGCAAGCCAGCTCCCACAAGTTGTTCACCGCAATCCTTGTGGGAGCTGGCTTGCCAGCGATGGGGTCGGCGCCTGATTCAGGCTTAGCCGCGATACTCGCACAGGTAAGCAGTATCAACCGCCACCTTCAGCTGGAACTTGCTGTTGGCCGGCACATTGAACTGGCTGCCGGCGCTGAAGGTTTCCCAGTTGTCGCTGTCGGGCAGTTTGACGGTCAGGGCACCCGACACCACATGCATGATTTCACGCTGGGCAGTGCCGAACTCGTATTCGCCCGGGGCCATCACGCCAACCGTGGCCGGACCTTCAGCGGTGCCGAAAGCGATCGACTTGACCGTGCCATCAAAGTACTCGTTGACTTTAAACATGGGCGACTCCTGAAAAAGGGGCTAAAAAGGCAGGCCAGTATGCCCAAGGCCCGGAGCGCCGTCATCCGCTTTCAGGTGCCATTGGCCGGCAGGGTCAGGGGCAGCAGGCGAGCGGTGTTGCGTGCGTCTTCCAGGGCCCGGTGCTGCTGGCCACTGAACTGCAGGCCAGCCAGCTGCAGCGCGCCATTGAGGCCTAGCGGCCGCTGCAGTTGGCGGGCTTTGGCGAAGCGTTGCTTGAGGTTGATGTGCGGCAGGGTCTCGAGCAGGCTGCCGAGCTGATACTGCTGCCATTCCTGCAGCAGTTGCTTACGGTCGTAGTCGCCCCAGCTGACCCAGCCCTGCAGGTGCTTGGCATGATGACCGAGCCAGCGCTCGAACTGCGCCCAGACTTCGGCGAAGGTTGCCGCCGTGTCGACATTGGCCTGGCTGATGTGGGTCAGCTCGCGGCAGAACGGGGTCAGTTGCGGTCGCCGCCGCGGGCGCACGAAACGCTGGAAATGCCCAACTTCCCTGCCCTGGCGGTCGACCAGGGTCGCGCCGATTTCAATGATTTCCATCTCCGAGACCGGCCAGCCGCCATCGTCTGTGGTTGCTTCAAGGTCGATCACCAGCCAATGGCCCATAGTAGGCTCCCATGCAAGACTGGTTAGAGCGTAGCCAAGCTCGCGCGCGGCGGGTATCCCCTGGCGTTTTGCCTGCTGTGCTTGGCACAACCGACAGTTGTGCAACGCCTTGAAAACGCCTAGCTTAGGCAGATTCCGGTTCAAACCCGCAAAGAGTGTGTTGCTTTGAGTTCAACGCCCATGCCACAGACGGTGTCCTTGCTGTTAATGCTTGCCGCAATGTGGCTGCTTCCGTCGGTCCGGGCGGCCGAAGAAATCGAGGTCAAGGTTGGGGCGGCGCATTTCCCTCCCTATACCGTGCGCCCTGAGCAGGGTGCCGATACCGGCCTGTTGCCGCAACTGGTCGAGGCGCTCAACAACAACCAGCAGCGTTACCGCTTTATCCTGGTACCCACGTCCATCCCGCGGCGCTTCGGCGACTTTCAGCAGGGCCGCACCGACATGGCGATCTTCGAGAATCCCGAATGGGGCTGGCAACAGATCCCCCATGTGAGTGTCGACATGGGCCTGGAAGATGCCGAGGTCTTCGTCACCCATCGCCAGCCTGGACGTGACCAGAACTACTTCACCGATCTCAAGGGCAAGCGCCTGGCGCTGTACAGTGGTTACCACTACGCCTTTGCCGATTTCAATCCCGACCCCAGGTACCTGGCCGATACCTACAACGCGACCCTGACCTATTCCCATGACAGCAATTTGCTGATGGTCCAGCGCGGCCGCGCGGATATCGCCCTGGTCACCCGTTCATACTTCAGTGACTTTCTGGTCCGTAACCCGCAAAGCGCCGAGCAGTTGCTGGCGTCCGACCGCGTCGATCAGGTCTACCATCACTACGCACTGTTGCGCCCCGACGCGCCCATCAGTGGTGCGGAGTTTGCCAGGCTGTTGCAGTCCCTGCGTGACAAGGGCGCGTTGCTGAAAATATTCCAGCCTTACCGTATCAGCGTCAGCACCCCCAAGGCCGACTAAATTTGCCTGGGCTGGCGACGTTCACAAGGGTGAGCCGATCATTCCCTTGTGAGCCCAGATCATGCCATTCGATTCTGCTTCGCCGACTTTGTCCTTGCCTCGCTGGCGCAGCCTCAGCGCTGATGAAGGTGATTGCCACCTGAGCCTGGTGCTCGAAGGCAGCCCGTTGGTGCGTGTGCGCCTGCAACGCGGCGAAACCTTGCAGGTCCAGCTTGAAGAGCATGCCCGCGACCGTGTGCAACAGGCCCTGTGGGCTGTTTGCTACTGGTTGTTCGCCCGTGATCCCGGCTGCCAGCGCCTGACCTGGCAGCTGCATCAGCCGCCGCAGGAAGCCTTGAACAGCGGTTTGCTGATCGCCACGCAGGTGAAGGGCCAGTACTTGTGTGAGCGCAGCCTGTTCTGGCAGCTGCCCCAGCCCTGGCTTGGCCAGCCCTTGGCGGGCGTCTATCCGCAACAGATGCAGATCAGCGACGGCAAGCGACACCCTCGGCGTGCGCCAAAGCCGCGTGGCGAAGTGTATCGGCGCTTCGATGCGCGCTTGGGTGCCTGGGTCTCGCTGCGCACCCTGGAAATCGACCAGGACCTGGAGCGTTTCAATCGCTGGCAGAACAACCCGCGGGTGCTGAACTTCTGGCAGGAGGGCGGGAGCCTGGAGCAACACCGCGAGTACCTGAACAAGCTTGAGGCCGATCCCCACAGCCTGACCCTGATCGGCTGTTTCGATGACCAGCCCTTCGCCTACTTCGAAGCCTACTGGGCCAAGGAAGACCGTATCGCGCCGTTCTATGCGGTGGATGACTACGACCGTGGCATTCACATGCTGGTGGGCGAAGAGCTGCACCGTGGGCCGCACAAGGTCGCCAGCTGGTTGTCAGCGCTGGTGCATTACCTGTTCCTGGATGACCCGCGCACCCAGCGCGTCGTGGCTGAACCGCGGGCGGACAACGGCAAGATGATCGGCTACATGCACGATCAGTGTTTTCATTGCGAGAAGGAGTTCGACTTTCCGCACAAGCGTGCGGCATTGATGATTCTGGGCAGGGAACGGTTTTTCGAAGGTTGCGAGTTGCTCTGACCCCAAGCGGCAAGCGGTATCACCACCCTCTTGCCGCTTGAAACTTGTAGCTTGCCGCTCTCAAGCCCTCTGGCTTGAGACCTTGCGACAATGCACCAGGGCATCGCGAATCATGAAGTTGACCAGGGTCGGCGAGACGCCCAGTTCCTTGGCGATGTCCTTTTGCGGTACGCCATGCAGGCGGTACATCTCGAAGGCATAGCGGGTGCGTTGGGGCAGATCGTTCAGGGCCTCGGCGATGTGTTCCAGGGTGGTGAAGTTGGTATGCGTAGCTTCTGGCGAGGCGCCCTGGATGACCACATTCAGGCCCTCCTCTTCGCTGCCGGAATACTTGAGCTCCATCGCCTGCTTGCGGTAGTGGTCAATGGCCAGGTTGCGCACGATCTGGAACAGGTAGCTGAGCTGGGCCTTGAACGAGGAAGTGATCTGCGGCGCCGAGCTGAGTCGGAAGAAAGCATCCTGAACGACATCTTCGGCCCGCGAGTGGCAGCCGGTGATGCGTGCGGCAATCTTCACGAGGATGCTACGGTTGTCGACAAACGCCTGGAGTAACGGTGAATCGCACTTACTTGTGGATAGTTGTTCCGCCATGGAAATCACCTTATCTCTAAGAGGGAAGTGGAGCACTCCAGATCCGGAGGCTTCCTACGACGTGCGACAAACTATTCGTAATGATAATTATTGTCAAATGCGAAAGTTAATAAGTCTCTATGCTTTTTGGTTCTAAGCTTGCGCTTTGTGACCGGCTTCAAATTCCACCTTTTTTCTCCCTGCCTGGCGCTGGCCACGGGCCTTAATTATTTCTCCGGCCCATCCGTTCCTCTCTGTACATCCTCGGCTCTGGCAAGACGCACCTCGGTGCCTGGAAGCCCGCCCTGCGCGCCACCCGAGACCTGATTTTACGTACAGACTCTGGCAGGAACCCCCATGATGGACGCCTTCGAACTCCCGGTTACGCTGGTCCAGGCATTGGCCCAACGCGCGGCGCTTACCCCCGACCGCGTTGCCTTGCGCTTTCTGGCCGAGGATCCGTGCGATGAAGCCGTGCTGTCCTATCGCGAGCTCGACCAGCGGGCGCGGACCATCGCCGCCGCCTTGCAGGCGCGCACCGAAGTGGGGGATCGGGCGATCCTGTTGTTTCCCAGTGGCCCGGATTACGTCGCGGCGTTCTTCGGCTGCCTCTACGCCGGCGTCATCGCGGTGCCGGCTTATCCGCCAGAATCATCGCGGCGTCATCATCAGGAGCGTTTGCTGTCGATCATCGGCGATGCCGAACCGCGCCTGCTACTGACCATCAGTGCCTTGCACGACAACCTGCAGGCCCTCGAGGTGCTGGCAGAGCCAAGCGCGCCACAGCTGCTGGCGGTCGATACCCTGGCTCAGGAGCAGGCCGGCAGTTGGCAGGCGCCGACCCTGCAGGCCGACGACATTGCATTTTTGCAGTACACCTCCGGCTCCACAGCCTTGCCCAAGGGCGTGCAGGTCAGCCATGGCAACCTGGTGGCCAACGAAGTGCTGATCCGCCAGGGTTTCGGCATCGATGTAAACCCGGATGACGTGATCGTCAGCTGGCTGCCGCTGTACCACGACATGGGCCTGATCGGCGGCTTGCTGCAACCGATCTTCAGTGGCGTGCCCTGTGTGTTGATGGCCCCGGCGTACTTCCTCGCCCGGCCGCAGCGCTGGCTGCAAGCGATCAGCGATCACGGCGGCACCATCAGCGGAGGGCCGGACTTCGCCTATCGGCTGTGCAGCGAGCGGGTCAGTGCCGCGGCAATGGCCAGCCTTGACCTGAGCAAATGGCGTGTGGCCTATTCCGGTTCCGAGCCGATCCGCCAGGACAGCCTGCAGGCCTTCGCCGACAAGTTCGCTGCCTGTGGCTTTGTGCCTGAGAGTTTCTTTGCCAGTTACGGGCTGGCCGAGGCCACGTTGTTCGTCAGCGGCAGCACCCGAGGCCAGGGGATTGGCGCGCTTGAGCTGGATGCCCTGGCGCTGGCGCGCAACAACGCAGAAGCGGGCAGGGGCACGGTGCAGATGAGTTGCGGGCGTAGCCAGCCCGGGCATGCCGTGCAGATTGTCGAGCCGCACAACCTGACGCTGCTGGCCGACAACCAGGTCGGCGAAATCTGGGCCAGTGGCCCGAGCATCGCCAAAGGCTACTGGCGCAACCCCGAAGCCACGGCCCGCACCTTCGTCGAGCAGGGCGGGCGCACCTGGCTGCGTACCGGCGACCTGGGTTTTTTGCGTGACGGCGAGCTGTTCGTTACCGGCCGCCTCAAGGACTTGCTGATCGTGCGTGGGCACAACCTCTACCCACAGGATCTGGAAAAGACCCTGGAGCGTGAAGTCGACGTTCTGCGTAAAGGCCGGGTGGCGGTGTTCGCGGTCGATGACCGGGGCGAGGAGGGCATCGGCGTTGCCGTCGAGATCAGCCGCAACGTGCAGAAAGTCATCACGCCTGCGAGCCTGATCAAGACCCTGCGCCAGGTGATCGCCGATGCCTGCCAGCAGGCGCCGGCGGTGGTGCTGCTGCTCAATCCCGGCGCGTTGCCGAAGACCTCCAGCGGCAAGCTGCAACGCGCCGCCTGCCGGTTGCGCATGGACGACGGCAGCCTCGATTGCTACGCGCGCTACCCTGATCAGCAAGCAGCGGCCGTAGCCGATCAAACCGCGTCGGCGACCGGCATGCAGGCCCGGATCGGTCGTCTGTGGCGTGAGCAGTTGGGCGTGGAGCAGGTGGCCGCGGACGATCACTTCTTCCTGCTCGGTGGCAACTCGATTGCCGCCACCCAGGTCTGCGCGCGCTTGAGTGACGAGCTGGATCTTGAGGTGGGCGTACGGGTGCTGTTCGAGGCACCGACCCTGGCCGACTTCAGTGCCGCGGTGACGGCGTTGCAGAGCGATGGCGGTGTCGCCCGTGGCGCCATCAGCCGCCTCGGCCGCGCGCAGGCCTTGCCGCAGTCGCTGGCACAGAATCGCCTGTGGCTGACCTGGCAGCTTGAGCCGCACAGTGCGGCGTACAACATTCCCGGCGCGCTGCGCCTGCGTGGCGAGCTGGACGAAGCGGCATTGCAAGCCAGCTTCCAGGCCCTGGTCGAGCGTCACCAATCCCTGCGTACGGTGTTTGCCGAGCAGGATGGCCAGGCCTTGCAACGCATCCTGCCGAGCCTGGCGTTGACCTTGCAGCGCCTGGATCTGTCTGCTGCCCGTGCGCAAGAAGTACTGGCGCAGCGCGAAGCCGAAGCGGTGCAGCCTTTCGACCTGCAGCAGGGCCCGCTGCTGCGCGTGACCCTGGTGCGCCTGGACAGCGAAGAGCATCAGCTGTGGGTGACGTTGCACCACATCATCGCCGACGGCTGGTCGATGAACATTCTCATCGACGAGTTTTCGCGCCTGTATGCGGCCCGCTGCCAAGGCCAGGACGCCAAGCTGCCGGCCTTGGGGCTGGACTACGCCGACTACGGCAGTTGGCAGCGCCAGTGGCTGGCCCAGGGCGAAAGCGCCCGGCAACTGGCGTACTGGAAGGATCGGCTGGGTGAGCAGCAGGCGGTGCTCGATCTTGCCACCGATTACCCGCGTTCAAACCGCCACAGCAACACCGCCGCCCGCTTGAGCGTGCGCCTGCAGCCCACCCTGGCGGAAGCTTTGCGCAGTATCGCCCGCGCCCATGACGCCACGCTGTTCATGGTCTTGCTGGCCGGTTTCCAGAGCCTGTTGCATCGCTACAGCGGGCAGACCGACATCCGCGTCGGCGTGCCCAACGCCAACCGTCCGCGCCTGGAAACCCAGGGCCTGGTGGGCTTTTTCATCAACACCCAGGTACTGCGTGCGCAGCTCGATGGGCGCTTGCCGTTCAACCAGTTGCTGGCCCAGGTGCGCCAAGCCACGCTGGAGGCCCAAGCCCACCAGGACCTGCCGTTCGAACAACTGCTCGAAGCCTTCCCCGAAGCTCGCGAGCAGGGCCTGTTCCAGGTCATGTTCAACCACCAGCAACGCGACCTCAGCGCCCTGCGTCGCCTCCCGGGGCTGCTTGCCGAAGAACTGCCGTGGCACAGCCGCGAAGCCAAGTTCGATCTGCAGTTGCACAGTGAAGAAGACCATCAGGGCCGCCTGATCCTGTCGTTCGACTACGCCGTGGAGCTGTTCGATGCGGCGACCGTCGCACGAATCAGCGCACAGCTGGTCGGTTTGCTGGAACAAGTCTGCGCTCAACCGCAGGTCGCCATCGGCGCTGTGCAACTGTTTGACGCCGATGGCCGCGGGCAATTGCTCGCATGGGGGCAGGCGCCGACGGTACCGGCGCAACAGTGGGTGGTCGACCAGCTCAACGAGCAAGCACGTCTGGCTCCAGAGCGCACTGCCCTGGTATGGCAGGGTGGCAGCCTCGATTACGCCAGCTTGCATCAACAGGCCAACCGCCTGGCCCATTACCTGCGCGACAAGGGCGTCGGTCCGGATGTTTGCGTGGCCATCGCCGCCGAACGTTCGCCGCAACTGCTGGTCGGCCTGCTGGCCATTCTCAAGGCCGGTGGTGCCTATGTGCCGCTGGACGTCGATTACCCGGCCGAGCGCCTGGCCTACATGCTCGCCGACAGCGGTGCCAGCCTGCTGCTCAGCCACAGCGATGTGCTCGAACGCCTGAGCCTGCCGACGGATGTCAGCGCCATCGTGATGGACCGCCTCAAGCTCGACAGCTGGCCAAGCCAGCCGCCGGGCCTGCACCTGCACGGCGACAACCTCGCCTATGTGATCTACACCTCCGGCTCCACCGGGCAGCCCAAAGGCGTTGGCAACACGCATGCGGCACTGGCCGAGCGTCTGCAATGGATGCAGGACCGCTATGAGCTCAATGACAGCGACGTGCTGATGCAAAAGGCGCCGATCAGCTTCGACGTGTCGGTGTGGGAATGCTTCTGGCCGCTGGTCAACGGCTGCCAACTGGTGCTGGCCGGCCCCGGCGAGCACCGCGACTCGCAACGCATCGCCGAACTGGTCCGCGAACATCGCGTAACCACCCTGCATTTCGTCCCGGCCTTGCTCCAGGTGTTTGTCCAGGAACCGCTGGCCGCGCAGTGCAGCAGCCTGCGCCGGTTGTTCTCCGGTGGCGAAGCCTTGTCGGCGAACCTGCGCGAGCGGGTGTTGCAGGTATTGCCACAGGTGGCCTTGCATAACCGCTACGGCCCGACCGAAACCGCCATCAACGTCACCCACTGGCAGTGCAGCGATGCCGACGGTGCGCGCTCGCCGATCGGCCGGCCGCTGGCCAACGTGTTGTGCCGGGTGCTGGATGATGAGCTCGAACTGACGTCGCCCGGCGTAGCGGGTGAGCTGTATCTGGGCGGTGCCGGCCTGGCTCGGGGGTACCTGGGGCGTGCGGGGCTCACCGCCGAACGTTTCGTGCCGCAGCCCGATGGCGACGGCCAGCGTCTGTACCGCAGTGGCGACCGGGCGCGCTGGCTGGCTGATCTGGGTGCGCTGGAGTACCTCGGGCGTCTCGATCAGCAGGTCAAGCTGCGGGGGTTCCGGGTCGAGCCGGAAGAGGTCGAGGCCTGCCTGCTGGCGCAGGCGGGTGTCGAGCAGGCGCTGGTGATGATTCGCGACACCGCCGCCGGCCCGCAACTGGTCGGTTACTACAGTGGTATCGACGCGAGCGCGCAGTGGCTGGCGGCACTGGCAGAGCAACTGCCCGCCTACATGGTGCCGGCGCAGTTGGTTCACCTGGCGCAAATGCCGCTGGGCCCGAGCGGCAAGATCGAGCGCAAGGCCTTGCCCGAGCCGCAATGGCAATCGCGTGAACACATCGAGCCGGGCACCACCCTGCAACAGCAGATCGCCGCGATCTGGCGCGAGGTGCTGGGTATCCAGCGGGTCGGCTTGCAAGATGACTTCTTCGCCCTTGGCGGCCACTCGTTGCTGGCCACCCAGATCATTTCCCGCACCCGCCAGGCTTGCAACGTCGAGTTGCCGCTGCGCACCCTGTTCGAAGCCAGCGAACTGGGCGCCTTTGCCTCTGCGGTCGAGGCGATCCAGCACAGTGGCGCGCACAACCTGCAGGGCGAGATCCAGCGCATCGACCGTCGTCAGGCCGTGCCGCTGTCCTACTCCCAGCAACGCATGTGGTTCCTCTGGCAGATGGAACCGGACAGCCCGGCCTATAACGTCGGCGGCATGGCCCGCCTGAGCGGGGTGCTGGATGTCAGCCGCTTCGAACAAGCGCTGCAGGCGCTGATCGTGCGGCACGAGACGCTGCGCACTACCTTCCCGAGCATCGACGGCGTGCCCTATCAGTGCGTCGCCGAAGACAGCAACCTGCAGATGAGCTGGCTGGATTTCTCCAGTGCCGCAGCGCAGGTACGCGAGCAACGCCTGCAGGCCTTCGCCGACGAGCAGGCGCACCAGCCGTTTGACCTGGAGCGCGGGCCGCTGCTGCGCGCCTGTCTGGTCAAGGCCGGCGAGCGTGAGCATTACTTCGTCCTGACCCTGCACCACATCGTGACCGAAGGCTGGGCCATGGACATCTTCGCCCGCGAGCTGGGCGAGCTCTACGAGGCTTTTGTCGACGAGCGCGAATCGCCGCTGCAACCCTTGCCGGTGCAGTACCTGGACTACAGCGTGTGGCAGCGCCAGTGGCTGGAAAGCGGCGAGCGCCAGCGCCAGCTGGACTACTGGCAAGCCAAACTGGGCGATGAGCATCCGGTACTCGAACTGCCGGCCGACCGTCCGCGTCCGGCGGTGCAGAGTCACCGTGGCGAGCTCTATCGCTTCGACCTGAGCCCGGAGCTGGCAGCGCGAGTACGTGCTTTTAATGCCGAGCGCGGCCTGACCCTGTTCATGACCATGACCGCAACCCTGGCCGTGCTGCTCTACCGCTACAGCGGCCAGACTGACTTGCGCATCGGCGCGCCGGTGGCCAACCGCATCCGTCCGGAAAGCGAAGGCCTGATCGGTGCCTTCCTCAACACCCAGGTGCTGCGTTGCCAGCTTGATGGGCAGATGCGTATCGGCGAGTTGATCGAGCAGGTGCGCCAGACCGTGATCGACGGCCAGTCCCATCAGGACCTGCCCTTCGATCAGCTGGTCGAGGCCTTGCAGCCACCACGCAGCAGCGCCTACAACCCGCTGTTCCAGGTGATGTGCAACGTCCAGCGCTGGGAGTTCCAGCAAAGCCGTGAGCTGGCCGGCATGCAGGTCGAGTACCTGGTAAACGATGCCCGCGCTACCAAGTTTGACCTTAACCTGGAAGTCACCGACCTCGACCGCCGCCTGGGTTGCTGCCTGACCTACAGCCGCGACCTGTTCGACGCGCCGCGTATCGCGCAAATGGCTGCCCACTGGCAGAACCTGTTGGTGGCAGTGCTGGGTGATCCCGAGCAACGCCTGGGCGAATTGCCGTTGCTGGCGGCGGTCGAGCAAAAGGCTTTGTGCGATTTGCTCAAGGGAGACAACACCCTGGCGCTGGATCACAACATTCATCAGCTGTTCAGCGAGCAAGCCGCGCATCAGCCTGATGCCCCGGCCCTGACGTTCGCCGGGCAGCACCTGAGCTACGCCGAGCTTGACGCCCGCGCCAACCAGTTGGCCCGTGTGCTGCGTGAGCATGGCGTCGGCCCGCAGGTGCGCGTCGGCCTGGCCCTGGAGCGCTCGCTGGAGCTGGTAGTCGGCCTGCTGGCGATCCTCAAGGCCGGTGGCGCCTATGTGCCACTGGATCCGGAATACCCGCTGGAACGCCTGCACTACATGATTGAAGACAGCGGCATCGAACTGCTGCTGGGCCAGCGTGCGCTGTTTGAGGCCCTCGGCGAGTTGCCCGCCAAGGTCGGTCGCTGGTGCCTGGAAGAGGACCGTGACGGCCTCGCGGCTTACAGCCGCGAAGCCTTGCCGTCGCTGACCTTGCCGGGCCATCAGGCCTATCTGATCTACACCTCCGGTTCCACCGGCAAGCCCAAGGGGGTGGTGGTCAGCCATGGCGAAATCGCCATGCACTGCCAGGCGGTGATCGAGCGCTTCGGCATGCGCAGCGATGACTGCGAGCTGCACTTCTATTCAATCAACTTCGACGCGGCCACCGAGCGCCTGCTGGTGCCGTTGCTTTGCGGTGCGCGGGTGGTCCTGCGTGGGCAAGGGCAGTGGGGCGCGGAAGAAATCTGCACGCTGATCCGCGAACAGCAGGTATCGATACTCGGCTTTACCCCAAGCTACGGCAGCCAGCTCGCCCAGTGGTTGGCCAGCCACAACGCAAGACTGCCGGTGCGCCTGGTCATCACTGGCGGTGAGGCACTGACCGGCGAGCACCTGCAGCGCATTCGCCAGGCGTTCACGCCGCAGCAGTTCTTCAACGCCTATGGCCCGACCGAAACCGTGGTCATGCCCCTGGCGTGCCTGGCTCCCGAGCAACTTGAAGCCGGCGCCGGCAGTGTGCCGATCGGCAGCGTGGTCGGGGCCCGCACGGCGTACATCCTCGATGCCGACCTGGCCCTGGTGCCGCAAGGTGGCATTGGCGAGCTGTATGTCGGTGGCGCCGGCCTGGCCCAGGGTTACCACGAGCGCCCCGGTTTGAGCGCCGAGCGCTTTGTCGCCGACCCGTTCAGCGACAACGGCGGGCGCCTGTACCGTACCGGCGACCTGGTGCGCCAGCGCGCTGACGGTCTGGTGGAGTATGTCGGTCGAATCGACCATCAGGTGAAGATTCGCGGCTTCCGTATCGAGCTGGGCGAAATCGAAACCCGCCTGCTCGAACACCCCGCGGTGCGCGAGGCCGTGGTCCTGGCCCTGGACATGCCCGGTGGCAAGCAGCTGGCCGGTTATCTGGTCTGCGATCAGGCGCGGGCGGACGCCGCCGGGCAGGTTGCCCTGCGTGAAGCGCTGAAGGCGCAACTGCGCCTGCACCTGCCGGACTATATGGTGCCGACCCACCTGGTGCTGCTTGAGCAAATGCCGCTCACCGGCAATGGCAAGCTCGACCGCCGCGCCTTGCCGGCGCCGGACCTGGAGCAGGGCCGCCAGCACTATGAAGCGCCGCGCAGCGAGCTGGAGCAGCAGTTGGCGACGATCTGGCGCGAGGTACTGAACGTGCAACAGGTCGGTTTGCAGGACAACTTCTTCGAACTGGGCGGCGACTCGATCCTGTCGATCCAGGTGGTCAGCCGTGGGCGTCAGGCCGGGCTGCATTTCACCCCGCGCGACCTGTTCCAGCATCAGACCATCCAGACCCTGGCCACGGTGGTCAGCCGCAGTGAAACCACTCAGGTCGATCAGGGCCCGCTGAGCGGACGCGCAGCGTTGACGCCGATCCAGCACTGGTTCTTCGACAGCGACGTGCCGCAACCCCAGCACTGGAACCAGGCGGTATTGCTGGTGCCGGTCGAACGCTTGAATGGCAAGACCCTGGAGCAGGCGTTGCAGCAGTTGCTGCAGCACCATGATGCCTTGCGCTTGCGCTTCACCCAGGCAAACGCTCAATGGCAGGGCGAGTACGTCCAGGCCGACCATCGCGAGTTGCTCTGGCAGGCTTCGGTAGCCGATCTGGGCGCCTGCCAGGCGCTGTACAGCGATGTGCAGCGCAGCCTCGACCTGGCACAGGGGCCGCTGCTGCGCGCCTTGCTGGTCGAAGACGGCGAGGGTCGCCAACGCCTGTTGCTGGCCATCCACCACCTGGTGGTCGATGGCGTGTCCTGGCGCGTGTTGCTGGAAGATGTGCAAGCGCTGTACCGCGGTCAGCCGCTGGCGGCCAAGACCCGCGCCATGAGCGATTGGGCGGCACGCCTGGTGGCTTATGCCGGCAGTGACTCGTTGCGTGACGAGCAAACCTGGTGGCAGGCACAGTTGGGCACCGCCAGCCGCGAACTGCCCTGCGATCATCCGCAAGGGGCCAACCTGCACCGGCAGGCGCAAACCCTCAGCGTGCGCCTGGATGCGACCCGCACCCGGCAACTGCTGCAGGAGGCGCCCGCTGCCTATCACACCCAGGTCAACGACCTGCTGCTGACCGCCCTGGCCCGCGTACTGTGCCGCTGGAGCGGTGACAGCACGGTGCTGGTGCAACTGGAAGGCCACGGCCGCGAGAGCCTGTTCGAGGACATGGACCTGACCCGTAGCGTCGGCTGGTTCACCAGCGCCTACCCGTTGAGCCTGAGCCCACTGAACGTCGAAGAAGCCGCGGGGCAGGGCGCTTCGATCAAGGCCATCAAGGAACAACTGCGTAATGTGCCGCACAAGGGTCTGGGCTACGGCGTGCTGCGCTACCTGGCCGATGCGCCGGTGCGCGAAGCCATGGCGGCGCTGCCCCAGGCGCGTATTACCTTCAACTACCTGGGCCAGTTCGACCAGCAGTTCCAGGCCGATGCGCTGTACCAGCCGGTGGATGAAAGCGCCGGGCTCGCCCACGACCTGGCGGCGCCGCTGCCCAACTGGCTGAGCGTCGATGGCCAGGTGTATGGCGGTGAACTGCAACTGCGCTGGACCTTCAGCCGTGAGCGCTATGACCCGCAGACCATCGAAACACTGATCGAGGCCTACCGGCTCGAGCTGATCACCCTGATCGAGCATTGCCTGACCCCGGGCACCGGCAGCTTCACGCCCTCGGACTTCCCCCTGGCGCAGCTGAACCAGGAGCAGATCGATGCCTTGCCGGTCGCTGCTGCACAGATCGAGGACGTCTACCCGCTGACGCCGATGCAGGAGGGACTGCTGCTGCATACCCTGCTGGAGCCGGGCACCGGCATCTACTACATGCAGGACCGCTACCGGATCAACAGTGCCCTCGACCCGCAGCGTTTCGCTGAGGCTTGGCAAGCGGTGGTCGGCCGTCATGAAGCCTTGCGCGCCTCGTTCTGCTGGAACGCCGGCGAGGCCATGCTGCAGATCATTCACAAACCGGGCGCGACGCCGGTCGACTATCAGGACTGGTCAGCCATCCCTGAAACTGAACAGGAAGCGCGCCTGCAAGCGCTGCACAAGCAAGAGCGCGAAGCCGGTTTCGACTTGCTCCGGCAGGCGCCGTTCCACCTGCGCCTGGTGCGGGTGGGCGAGGACCGCTACTGGTTCATGATGAGCAACCACCACATCCTTATCGATGCCTGGTGCCGTTCGCTGCTGATGAATGACTTCTTCGAGATCTACCTGGCCATGGGCGAGGGCCGTCAGGCGCAGTTGCCGGTGCCGCCGCGCTACCGCGACTACATCAGCTGGCTGCAGCATCAGGACCTGGACGAGGCGCGCCAGTGGTGGCGCACTAACCTCGAAGGCTTTGAGCGCAGTACCGCAGTGCCCAGCGACCGGCCATTGTTGCGTGACCACGCGGTAGAGAATGCCGGGATGCTGGTCGGCGATTGCTACACCCGCCTCGATGCCGCCGATGGCGCCCGCCTGCGTGAGCTGGCCCAGGCCCATCAGTTGACCATCAATACCTTTGCGCAAGCCGCCTGGGCCCTGGTGCTGAGCCGCTACAGCGGCGAGCGCGACGTGGTCTTCGGCGTTACGGTGGCCGGTCGCCCGGTGAGCATGCCGCAGATGCAGCGCACCGTCGGGCTGTTCATCAACAGTATTGCCCTGCGGGTGAAACTGCCCACAGCGGGCGAGCGCTGCAGCGTGCGCCAGTGGCTGCAGGGCCTGCTCGAGCGCAACATGGAGCTGCGCGAGTACGAATACCTGCCGCTGGTGAGCATCCAGGAGTGCAGCGAGCTGCCCAAGGGCCAGCCGCTGTTCGACAGTCTGTTCGTGTTCGAGAACGCGCCGGTGGAAGTTGCCGTGCTGGACCGTGCACAGAGCCTGAACGCCAGCTCCGATTCCGGGCGCACCCATACCAACTTCCCGTTGACCGCCGTCTGCTATCCGGGCGATGACCTGGGGCTGCACCTGTCCTTCGACCAGCGTTACTTCGATACCGCCACGGTCGAGCGCTTGCTGGCCGAGTTCAAGCGTTTGTTGCTGGCGCTGGCCGAGGGCTTCCAGGGGGATGTCAGCGAGCTGCCGTTGCTCGGTGAAACCGAGCGGCACTTTTTGCTCGACGACTGCAACCGCAGCGAGCAGGCCTACAGTCTTGAGCAAAGTTACGCCGAACTGTTCGAAGCACGGGTTGCCGCGCACCCGCAGCGGGTGGTTGCGCGGTGCCTGGAGCAAACGCTGAGCTATGCCGAGCTCAACCGCCAGGCCAACCGCCTGGGCCATGCGCTGATCGCCGCCGGGGTGGCGATCGATCAGCCGGTGGCATTGCTGGCCGAACGCGACTTGCCGTTGCTGGGCATGATCGTCGGCTGCTTCAAGGCGGGGGCTGGTTACCTGCCGCTTGACCCGGGCCTGCCGGTTACGCGCCTGCAACGTATCGTCGAACTGAGCCGCACGCCGGTGCTGGTGTGCAGTGCAGCCTGTGCCGAACAGGGGCGTGCCTTGCTCGAAGAACTGAGCTGTGCCGGGCGCCCGAAACTGCTGGTCTGGGAGCAGATCCAGGCGGCAGTCGGGCCGGACGGCAACCCGGGCATCTATAGTGCGCCGGACAACCTCGCCTACGTGATCTACACCTCAGGCTCCACCGGGCTGCCCAAAGGGGTGATGGTCGAGCAGCGCGGCATGCTCAACAACCAGTTGAGCAAGGTGCCCTACCTGCAATTGGACGAGCAGGACGTGATTGCCCAGACCGCCTCGCAGAGCTTCGATATCTCGGTCTGGCAGTTCCTCGCCGCACCGCTGTTCGGTGCTCAGGTGGCCATCGTGCCGAACGCCATCGCCCACGACCCGCAAGGCCTGCTGGAGCACGTGCAGGCTACCGGCATCACCGTGCTGGAGAGCGTGCCTTCGTTGATCCAGGGCATGCTCGTCAACGAGCATCAACAGCTCGATGGCCTGCGCTGGATGCTGCCGACCGGTGAGGCGATGCCGCCGGAGCTGGCCTCGCAATGGCTGCAGCGTTATCCGCACATTGGTCTGGTCAATGCCTATGGCCCGGCCGAATGCTCGGATGACGTGGCGTTCTTCCGCGTCGATGCCGCCTCGACCCGGGGCAGCTACCTGCCGATCGGCACGCCGACCGACAACAACCGCCTGTACCTGCTTGGCGACGATCAGCAACTGGTGCCGCTGGGTGCCGTAGGTGAGCTGTGCGTTGCCGGTACCGGCGTCGGCCGTGGCTATGTCGGTGACCCGGTGCGTACTGCGCAAGCCTTTATCCCGCATCCGTTCGGTGCGCCTGGCGAACGTTTGTATCGCACTGGCGACCTGGCGCGTCGACGTACCGACGGTGTGCTCGAGTACGTCGGGCGTATCGACCATCAGGTGAAGATCCGCGGCTACCGCATCGAGCTGGGCGAGATCGAAGCGCGCCTGCATGAGCAAAGCGAGATTCGCGATGCGGCGGTGGGCGTGCAGGATGGGGTCAATGGCAAGCATCTGGTCGGCTATCTGGTGGCCAGCACTGCGGGTGCCGATACCAGCGTGTTGCTGGAGCAGGTCAAGCAGCGCCTGCGTGCCGAGTTGCCGGAGTATATGGTGCCTCTGCACTGGGGCTGGCTCCAGCAACTGCCGCTCAATGCCAACGGCAAGCTCGACCGCAAGGCCTTGCCGGCCATCGACATCGGCGCCCAGCACAGCCAGGCCTACCTGGCGCCGCGCAGCGAGCTGGAAACGACTCTGGCCAGCATCTGGGCCGAAGTACTCAAGGCTGAACGGGTCGGGGTGCGCGACAACTTCTTCGAGTTGGGCGGGCATTCGCTGCTGGCTACCCAGATCGCCTCACGGGTGCAGAAGGTGCTGCAACTGAACGTGCCGCTGCGGGCGATGTTCGAGTGCAGTACCGTCGAGGAACTGGCGACCTACGTCGAAGGCCTGAAGGCCAGTGAGCTGAGCGACGACAAGGTCGACCGTCTCAGTGACCTGATGGCCGAGCTGGAAGCACTGTAGGGCTTCAGGCCGGGGCAGGGCTGCTGCGCAGCAGGTCGTGCTTGAGCAAGGCGACCGAAGCCGCCAGCAGCACGGCGTCCTTGATCAGGAAGGACGTCGCTCCACCCATGGCCGGGAACCCGCCGGCGCTGTTCTCCCAGCCGCCAGGAGTGGTAAGGATCAGGGTCAGGGTTGTCAGGTAGGTGACCACCGAACCGAGCGCCCCGATCACTGCCACCCGCGGTTGCCAGATACCGGCCAGCAACGCCGCGCCAATCGCCCATTCCGCTACCCCCAGCGCATAGCTGGCACCTTGGATGCCAAAGGCCAGGTGCAGCCAGGACAACAGCGGGCTGTTATCGATCAGCGGGATCAACGCCTGGGCTTCGTAGTCGAACCACTTGGCATAGCCAAAACCGAAGAAGATCAGGATCAGGCTCCAGCGCAGCAGCTGGATATCCAGGGAGGAGCGGGTGAAACGGTCGAGGCAGGCAGGGCGGGTCATGGCAAGGTCCTGTGGTTGGATGAGGCAGGTATCCTGCAGACGCCTTGACCGCCCTGTTGTTACATCAGCCGGTCGCTCACCGCTTGCCGAGAATCTTGCCAAGCAGCTCCGGTCGCGGTGCGCCCTGCTGGGTTTGCAGCTGTTGCTGGTCGTCCAGGTAGAAAATTGCCGGCGTCGCTGACAGGCCGAGTTCTTCCATCACCGCCAGGTTGGCGTCGAGCTTGCTCTGTACGGCTTCGGGAATCTTGTCCAGGGCCTTGAGGGTGCTGGCCTTGCCGGCCTTCTCATGTTGCGCGAGGGCCTTGGCCGGGTCCTTGCTGGCCAGCAAGGTGGCTGATTTACCCGGGCTGTCCTCGCGAATGATGCCGACCATGATATGCCGCAATTGCACCTTGCCCGACTCGACCCAGGGCCGCGCCTGTTGCCAGAACATATTGCAGTATGGGCAGTTGGGGTCGCTGAACAAGTAGACGATACGCGGCGCGTCGGCCTTGCCGTCGGCGATCCAGGCGGTGTTCTCCATCTTCGCCCAGACTTCCTTGGCCATCGGTGCATACACCAGTTTTTCCAGCGGCGCCTGGCTCAGGTCCTTGCCCTGCTCATCGAACAGGCTGCCCACCAGCACGTGTTTGCCATCGGCAGTCAGGTACAGCGCCAGGCCGCGGTTCTGGTACTCGGCAGCATAGCCGCGCAGGCCATCGGGAGCGTTGAAGCTGCCTTTGATTTTCGCGCCTTTGGCCTCCAGTTGCTGGATGGCTTTGGGCAAGTCTTCAGCCAGCACCAGCTGGCTGGTCATCAAGCCCAGGGCCAGTGTGAGGGGCAGTTTCAGCAGAGATCGCATGCGACGTTCCTTGTGGGGGATGGGGCGGCAGGCGCGGGCGCGCGCTCGAAGGATTGCAGGGCATGGCTGAGGCTGGCCCGCGACAGCTCGCCGAGGTGGCTGCCGACCAGGCGGCCCTCGGCGTTGTAGAACAGGGTGGTGGGCAGGGCCATGGAGCCGACCTTCTGCGCCAGTTGGCCGCCGCTGTCGAATAGCACGTGGGAGAGGTTCAGGCCGGTGGTGGCAAGGAAGGTGACCACGGTTTGCGGCGCTTCGCCCTGGTTGACGAGCAGGAAGGTGATGTCCGGGTAGTCGCCCTGGGCCTGTTGCAACACCGGCATCTCGCGCCGGCACGGCGGGCACCAGGTGGCCCAGAGGTTGATCACCAGTGGCTTGCCGCGGTATTCGGCAAGCTCAACGGCTTGGCCATTGGCCTTGCGCAGGCTCATCTCGGGCAGTTGCGTGCCTTGATCATAAAGATGGCTGGCCAGGCTGCCGAGCAACCAGAACAGACCACCACTGAGCAGGCCCCAACCCAGCGGCCGACGCAGGGCGGGGCGGCGGTAACCCTGCCACAGGGCACCGAGGGCCACGGCAACAAGCGCTGGCCAGAGCAGGAAACCGCCGTCACGCAGGTCGATGATCTGCAGCAGGTCGTCGCGGTACATCGACCAGTAGCTGATGACGAAGCCCAGGCGGGCGCTGAGCAGACCCAGCAGAAACAGGCCGAACAGTACCGACTCCGGGTTGTCGCCGCCATGCTTGGCGACGCGCCAGCCAACCAGGCTGGCCAGGGCCAGGGCGCAGATCAGCAGCAGGTGGTTCAGGGCCATGGTCAGCGGCCCGAGAGAAACTGTCAGCATCAGCCTTGGCTCCGGGTAGTGACCCAGTGTTGGAGGAAGTTCGCCGCATCGATTTCACCGGTGATGCGTCGGGCCCGGCGTTCGCTGCCCTCTGGGCCGATCCAGATCAGGCTGGGAGGGCCGGGGACCTGATAGCGCTGCAGCAACTCGCGGCTGGACGCTGCATCGGCAGTTACATCCAGGCGCAGCAAGCGTACGCCGTTCAGCGCCGCCAGCACATCGGCGCGGGCGAATACCTGTTTTTCCATGACCTTGCACGACACGCACCAGTCAGCATAGTAGTCGAGCATCACCCACTGGCCCTGGGCCTTGGCCGCCTCCAGCTCGCGCTGCAGTTCGGCCGGCTGGCTGACGGTGGTGAAGGCATCACGGTGAGCGCCAGGGGCTGTCGGGGCGGTGCTGGCGGTGAACGGTTGCAGCGGTTGCCAGGGGTCATTGCCACCGGCGGCAGCGCCGACGATCAACAGGCTGCCCCAAAAACCCAGCAGCAGCGACAGCGCGCGCAGCGGGCGCAGTGCCTGCATGGCCGGCCAGGCGGCCCAGGCCAGGGCGATCAGCCAGGCCCCGGCAAGGCCCAGCCATAGCGACGCTTCCAGTACCGCGCGCAAGGTATACAGGGCCATGGCCAGGAAGACAAAGCCGAACAGGCCCTTGACCCGGTTCATCCAGGCGCCCGGGCGGGGCAGGTAGCGGTTGCCGAGGGTGACCAGCAACAGCAGCGGCAGGCCCATGCCCACGCCCAGGGTGAACAGCACCAGGCCGCCGTGCACGGCGTTGCCGCTCTGGGCGATGTACAGCAGGGCGCCGGCCAGCGGTGCGGTCATGCACGGGCCCATCAACAGGCCCGACAAAGCTCCGAGCAAGGCGGCGCCATACAGGTTGCCGCCACGGGTGCCGTGCCCTGCACGCTCCAGGCGGTCACGAATCCACACCGGTAGCTGCAGCTCGAAAGCACCGAACATCGGCAGGGCCAGCAGCACGAACAGCCCGGCCAGGGTGCCCAGCAGCCAGGGTTGCTGCAACCAGGCCTGGAAGCTGGCGCCCAGCAGTGCGGCGACCACGCCCAGGGCGGCATATACCAGGGCCATGCTCAGCACATAGACACTGGCCAGCAACCAGCCACGGCGGGCACTGGCACCGCTGCCCAGTACCAGCCCGGCGAGAATCGGCAGCATTGGCAAGGAGCACGGGGTGAAGGCCAGCAGCAGGCCCAGGCCGAGAAAGGCCAGCAGGTTCCAGGCCAGGCTGGACTGCTGCAGGCCACCGGCCAGGGCCTGATCGCTGGCCTGGGGGGTGACAGTTGCGCCGCCCAGGCTGACCAGGCTGGTTTGTGGCGGGTAGCACAGCCCGGCATCGGCGCAGCCCTGCCAGCCCATGCGCAGCTCACCGTTGGCGCTGGCGGGCAGGATCAGTTCCAGTTCGCCACGGTATACCTGGGTTTCACCAAAATATTCATCGCTGTGGGGCAGGGCGGCGGGCAGCTGGGGCTGCTGCTCCGGCGCCAGGCCGTCGAATTTCAGGCGTTTCTGGTACAGGTAGTAGCCATCGGTGATTTGCCAGTGCAGGCGCATCTGCCCCGACTCCAGGCGTTCGCTGCTGAACACGAAGGCCTTGTTGACTGGCAGGAAATCGCTCTGGGCAAAGGGGTTGGCCTGGCTCAGGCCGCTTAGCAGGAACATCAGGGCAAACAGAAAAACGCGCATGTCGAAGCCTTGGCAATGCGATGAAGCGCTAACTCTGGCCCAGCCCGATTAACCGAAAGTTAACCCGGCAACCAACGGCTGTCGCCCGGGCCGCGACGGCTGCGCCTGGGCGCGGCATAATCCTGGGTTAATCCGCCTGGGCTTGAATAAGGCCTTTACTGACCGAGACCCCACCATGCACGTACTGCTCTGCGAGGATGATGACCTGATCGCCAGCGGCATCAGTGCCGGCCTGGCCGCCCAGGGCATGACCGTCGACCGGGTGGCCAGTGCCGGCGCGGCCCAGGCCATGCTCCAGGCCGCGGCGTTCGACGTCATGGTGCTCGACCTGGGGCTGCCCGACGAAGATGGTCTCAAGCTGTTGCAGCGCCTGCGGCAGCAGGGCGAGTCGTTGCCGGTGCTGATCCTCACCGCCCGTGATGCGGTCACCGACCGCGTCGATGGCCTGCAGGCCGGCGGCGACGACTACCTGCTCAAACCCTTCGACCTGCGAGAACTGGCTGCACGCCTGCACACCTTGCTGCGCCGCGCTGCCGGGCGAGCGGTGAACATCATTGAGCACGGCCCGCTCAGCTACGACCCCAGCAGCCGCGAAACCTGCCTGGGTGGCCAGCCGGTCGACCTGTCGCGTCGCGAACAGGCGCTGTTGCAGGCGCTGTTGCACAACCGTGGCCGGGTGCTTTCCAGCGAGCAGCTCAAGGACAGCGTTTACGGTTTTGGCGATGAGGTCGAGAGCAATGCCCTGAACGTGCATATCCATCACCTGCGGCGCAAGCTGGGCAACGGTATCGTCGAGACGGTGCGTGGCCTGGGTTATCGCCTGGGGCCGGCGCAGTTGCCGGAGGAGCCGCAACCATGACCCTGCGTTTGCGCCTGACCCTGATCCTGGGTACCGCCTTCATCGTCATCTGGGTGCTGGCCGCGGCCTGGATGCTGCGCGACCTGCGCATGCAGATGATGTTTTCCCTCGACCAGCGCCTGGTGGCCTCGGCGCGCATGGTCGCCGGCCTGGTCGACCAGTTGCCGCAGCCGTTGTCGAGCAAGGGCGAGGGTACGCGCCTGAGCGCTGATCAACTGAGCGTCGATGGCATGGCCTGCCAGGTCAGTTCGCTGCGTGGCGAAATCCTCGCCCGCAGCCACAACAACGAGCAGCCCCTTGATGATCAGCGCAGCGGTTTCCACGACCAGACCATTGATGGTGCGCGCTGGCGCAGCTTTACCTATGCCCACGGCGATGTACGCATTACCACCGCTGACCGGCACCAGGAGCGCGAGGCACTGAACCGCTCGATTCTGCTAGCGGCTTCGGCGCCGGTGCTGATGGCATTGCTAGGCAGTCTCGGTTTGCTGTGGATGGGGGTTGGCAAGGGCCTGGCCCCGCTCAATCGCATGCGCGATGCCTTGCGCCGGCGCAGCCCGGACTCCCTCGAGCCGCTGCAGGTGCGCGGCCTGCCCAGCGAGTTGCAGCCGTTGCTGGAAACCCAGAACCAGCTGTTTTTGCGCATCGGCCAGACCATCGAGCGCGAACGCCGGCTGACCGACGATGCGGCCCATGAATTGCGCAGCCCGCTGACGGCAATCAAGACTCACCTGCAGGTGGCGCGAATGACCGACGGCGAAGTGCGCGAGCAGGCCCTTGAACATGCCGAGCAGGGCGCTGATCGCCTGCACCGGACCCTTGAGCAACTGTTGTTGCTGGCACGGGTGGAGGGTCGCCTGTCGTTTGAAGACGGACTGCAATGCAATGCCGAGCAGATTGCTCGCCAGGCGATTCAGGACACCGGCGTCGACAACGCCCGGCGTATTGATCTGCAGCTGGCGCCGGGCGCGGCCCAGGTCTACCTCGGGATGCCTACCCCGCTGGCGGTGACGGCATTGCGCAACCTGCTCGACAACGCCCTGCGTCATACCCGCGGAAGCGAACCCGTGGAGCTGGCGGTGCAGATGGACCAGGACCGGGTGGCATTCCTCGTGCGCGATCATGGCCCCGGCATTCCCGAGCAAGACATAGAACACCTGACCGAGCGTTTCTGGCGCCACAGCCAGAGTGGCGGTTGCGGGCTGGGCCTGGCCATCGTCCAGGCGATTGTCCAGCGTTGTGCCGGTAGCTTGCGCTTCGACAGCCGCAGCGACGGCTTGCGGGTGCTGCTGCATATTCCGCTGCGAGCGAACCCGGCCTGACTGGCCTGGGCAGCAGGACGCTGACAAAAATCCTCACAGGCGAGGGGCGAGTGGCTAAATCCTCGCTGCGCTGAAGCGTTTTTCAAGCGACAACAACCCGCACACCTCTGGCAACAGGCGCGTGACGGGCACATCCGCTTGCTTGCGAGGGTTTCCCCAGATGTCAGTCGCTACCAGCCTTGCCCAGGCGCTGCCGGTATCTTCAACCGCAGACGCTCCTGAAACACTTTACGCGTTCGATGAGTCGCCGTTGCTCGCGCGGCAAAAACTGCAGGAATCCAATGCCCGCAGCTACCCGCGGCGAATCCCGCTGGCGCTCAAGCGCGCCCGTGGCATTTATGTCGAGGACGTCGAAGGGCGTCAGTTCATCGACTGCCTGGCCGGTGCCGGTACCCTGGCGCTGGGTCACAACCACCCGGTGGTGATCGAGGCGATTCAGCAGGTGCTGGCCGATGAGCTGCCGCTGCACACCCTGGACCTGACCACGCCGGTCAAGGACCAGTTCGTCCAGGACCTGTTCAGCCTGCTGCCGGAGCAACTGCGCAGCGAAGCGAAGATCCAGTTCTGCGGTCCGACCGGCACCGATGCGGTGGAAGCGGCGCTGAAACTGGTGCGCACCGCCACTGGACGCAACACCGTACTGTCGTTCCAGGGCGGCTACCACGGTATGTCCCAAGGCGCCCTGAGCCTGATGGGCAGCCTGGGGCCGAAGAAGCCGCTGGCTGCCTTGCTCGCCAATGGCGTGCAGTTTCTGCCTTACCCCTATGACTACCGCTGCCCCTTCGGGCTGGGCGGCGAGGAGGGTGTGAAGGTCAACCTGCACTACCTGGAAAACCTGCTGAGCGATCCAGAAAGCGGCGTGCAACTGCCGGCGGCGGTGATTGTCGAAGTGGTCCAGGGCGAAGGCGGGGTGATTCCGGCGGACATCGAATGGCTACGCGGTGTGCGGCGCATCACTGAAAAAGCCGGTGTAGCGCTGATCGTCGACGAAATCCAGAGTGGCTTTGCCCGTACTGGCAAGATGTTCGCCTTCGAGCACGCTGGCATCACTCCGGATGTGGTGGTGCTGTCCAAAGCCATCGGCGGCAGCCTGCCGCTGGCGGTGGTGGTCTATCGCCAGTGGCTCGACACCTGGCAGCCTGGCGCCCACGCCGGCACCTTCCGCGGTAACCAGATGGCCATGGCTGCGGGTTCGGCGGTGATCAATTACCTCAAGCGACATGACCTGTGCGCTCACGCCCAGGCCATGGGCGAGCGCCTAGTGGCCCACTTGCGCCGCTTGCAGGAGGTTTTTCCGCAGTTGGGTGATATCCGCGGGCGCGGTCTGATGCTGGGGGTCGAGCTGGTCGATCCAAAAGGGCAGGTCGATGCCCAAGGGCATCCAGCCGTCTGCCCGCGTCTGGCCCCCCTGGTGCAGCGCGAATGCCTCAAGCGCGGCCTGATTCTGGAGCTGGGCGGTCGTCAGGGCGCGGTGGTGCGCTTTCTGCCACCGTTGATTATCACTGCCGAGCAGGTTGATGAGGTGGCGGCACGTTTTGCTCGTGCTGTCGCTGCGGCGGTGGCCAGCCTGTAAACGGCCCAGGCATGTAAAAGCCCGGGGCAGTGCACCGGGCTTTTTTATGGCCCTCAGTCGAACGTGCGACCGGCGCGCCAGTAGCCCATCAGGGTCAGGGCGCTACGGTCCAGCCCGCGCTCGGTGATCAGGTAGCGACGGATGTTCATCACAGCGGCAGACTCGCCGGCGATCCAGGCATAGAAATCACCGCTGCCGGGTTTGGCCAGTTCCCAGAGGATCTGCCGGTCGATATCGACCTCCTCCAGTTTGACCTTCAGGCCTGCTCCGGCCACGGTGGGTGGAAGGCGTGCCAGTTCGCGGCTGGCGTGAATCATCGCTTCGCCATGGGTGCAGTGCAGTACATCGCGTGGCAACCAGCTGAGCTCGGTCGCCGGGCTGCAAGCCAGATCAAGGCAATCGGCTTCGCCAGGCACTTCGATAAAGGCCTGGACTGCCACCTCGGGCAGGTCCCTGGCGATTTGTTCGAGTATGCCGGCAATTGCCGGCAGGGCGGTTTCATCGCCGATCAGCAACAGGTTGCGCAGAGCCTTGGGCGGGCGCCACTCATAGCCGCCCGGATCACCATCGAAGGCCAGGTTCGGGGCCACCATCTGCAAGCGATCGCCGATCCTGGCCTGGGTCGCCCAGGTCGAGGCGGGGCCATTGACGCCGTGCAGGACAAACTCGACATCCACCTCCTGCGCTTCGCGGCGCAGCGCCCGAATGGTGTAGGTGCGCATCGGCGGGCTCTGCTCGGCGCTCAGGCCACGGCGGGCATCCTGCCAGGAGCCGTGCTTGGGCAACTGCGGTGGCTGGCCATTCGCAGAGGGGAAGAAAATCTTGATGCGCTGATCGGCGGCCAGGCTGTGCATTTGCGCGACATCCTCACCGCTGAAGACGAAACGCGTGAGCGACGGGCTGAGCGCGATGATGGCTTTGAGCTGAACATCGAACAGGCGGTAGGCGCTGGCTTTGGCGGGTTTGCCGGCCAGCTTGCGCAGACCATTGCCCAGGGCGTTGGTCAGTGAAGTGGAGGCGGACATGGGCGGTACCTCTGGCAAGGGGGGTACCTGGAAAACGAAACGCCTGGCTGCTGAATTAGCCGACGGCCGCCGCGGTTAAATTTCCCTCGCCAGCATACGTCCTAGCTTGGATAAGGCCTGCTTCATGGCTGATACGGGTAGGACGATGACGATTTCGCGACGAGGATTCATAGCAGGCCTGGCAGTGGCGGGCGCGACCGTGCCAGCCGCCTATTACGCGCACAAGCAACTGACCCATGATCCAGAAGACGACATCGTTACCCCGGGTGAGGCCAGTGTCGAACTGGCCGATGCTGCCGGCCAGCAATTGGCCGATCAGTTGCGCGGGGTCTGGGAGCTGCGTTTCGCGGGTGCCGACGGCGGCTTGGCAGGCGTCCCCCGGGAAGGCGTGCTGATGTACCTGGACGTCGCTGCCAAGGGCCGCGGCCTGCGTGGGTACGTGGACAGCGAAAGCGTCCTGGGCAGCGATGCGCCGGCAGCCTACCGGGTGCTGGGTGATCTGGTCGGTGCCTCCACGGCCTCGGTGCGCTGGCGGCTGATGAGCACTCAGGGTGGGCCTGGCTACGAATGTTCAGCCAGCCTGGACGAGGTCTGGGGCAGTTTCGGCAATGCCGGCAGCGGCACGCTCAGCGGCCGCTTGCAGCCGCTGGATCGCTCGATGGCCTTGCCCCTGGCCGACAGCCATTTCGTCGCGGTCAAGCGCCTGTTCCCCGAAGCCCGTGAACGCTTGCCCTACACGCCGCAGTTGCAGGCTTGGCTGATCAGCGCCGAGCACCGTTTGTTCCATCAGCTCTGGCATGCAACCCGTGACAAGTGGCACCGGCTGTCTGAAGAAAAGCACGGTGCCTTGCGCGGCCTGGGCTGGCAGCCCGGCCCGCGTGACAAGGAGCGTGATGCCCGTGGCCCGCGCAAGCACCGCAATGGCTCGGGCGTGGACTTTCTGTTCATGCACCGGCACATGCTCGGTACCGCCCGGTCAATGCAGGACCTGCCGTCGTGGACGCATTTCCCCTTGCCGCAACCGAGCGTCGAGCTCGACCGCCAGGGCTTTGCGCGCTACTACGACAATCACGACGGCTACTGCGTACCGCCAAGCTGGCGGGCGCCGGGCGACAATGCCTACGGGCAGTGGGTGTCGGCGATCAAGGCCGGCGAGACGTTCTGCAGCAACTTCCAGGTCTGGGAGTCGCAGTACCAGGACCCGCTGTACCTGTCGAGACTGACCCTCGGGGCGTTCGGCTCGGAGCTGGAAATGAACCTGCACGATTGGCTGCACATGTGCTGGGCCTCGGTGCCGCGCGATCCGGTCAACGGCGCGCCGGTGCCTTTTGCCCGTGATCCGGCCGATTTTGCCGGGCGCTGGTACGGAGCAGAAAACGACTTTCTCGGCGACCCGTTCTCGTCCCATGTGAATCCGGTGTTCTGGGGCTTTCACGGCTGGATCGATGACCGCATCGAGGACTGGTTCCGCGCTCACGAGCGCTACAACCCCGGGCAAGTCCGGCGTCTTGAGGTCAATGGCGTGCAGTGGTTTGCTCCGGGGCGCTGGGTCGAGGTCGATGACCCTTGGTTGGGGCCGGTGACCCATGGTTGCAGCACTACGCCAGGGATGTTCCCGGGCAAATCGGTGGAAATGGATGTCGAAACCATGAAGCTGGCCCTGCGCATTACCTTTGGCGACGACGACAAGATTGGCGACCTGGTACGCCGGGTACCGCAACGGCCCTGGTATGCGCGGCATCTGTCATTGCGCGGGATTGTTTCCTGATTCCTTGTGTTGGGCCTGCTTTGCAGGCCATCGCCGGCAAGGCCGGCTTGTGTCTTGAGGTAGGAATAGAATCAGAAGTGAGAGCGGTGAATGGCAAGCTGTACGCCGGTAGTGCTTAAAGCACGTGTGGGAGCAAAGCTGCCATTCACCTCTCCACTCTGGCCCGAGCCCGAACAGTTGATTGAGCGCCTCTCGAATCACAAGCGTGGGCCAAGCCAGAGCGCTCTCACAACTGAGTGTAAGAGGGTTCAGCCATGTTGTCTTCTGTTGGAATCGACACTGCCAAAGCCACTTTGGAAATCTGCATCAAACCTCAGAAAATCCGCTTCGAAGTGGCCAACAACTCCGCAGGCTTCGAGGCGTTGCTTGAGCGTCTGAAGGACTTCAATATCAGTCGAGTGCTGATCGAAGCGACAGGCGGCTACGAGAAAGATGTGTTGATCGCCCTGGCCTCAGCAGGACTGGAAACCATCTGCATCAACCCAGCCCGTGCCCGAAAATTCGCCGATGCCATGGGTAAAAAAGCCAAAACCGACAAGATCGACGCCGAAGTCCTTGCGGACTTCGCTGCACACCTCAGCGCCCCTCAAGGCCAACCGGTCAGCCCTGAACGCGAAGAGCTGCGCGAGTTGGTGAAGCAGCGCGCCCAATTTGTGCAGAGCCGTGATGACGACAAGCGGCGTCGCCAGCAATGTCGCTCGGCAACAGTGATGGCCCACTTCGATGAGCATATAGAGCAGCTGAAAGTGCTGATCAAACGCCTCGACGAAGAAATTGATCAGGCGATGGTGCAACTGGACGATACTAGGGCGCGTCAGTTATTGGCAGTGACCGGAATCGGTCGGGTAACCGCCGCAAATCTGCTCGCCTCACTGCCTGAACTGGGGCAGTTGGACCGCCGTCAGATCGCCGCGCTGGTGGGCGTAGCGCCTTACAACAACGATAGTGGTAGCCATCGAGGGCACCGCCAGATATGGGGTGGTCGGGCCCATGTAAGGCGAGTGCTGTACATGTCGAGCTGGATCATCATCCGTCACAACACAGAATTTAAAGCACGCTACGAAGCACTTCGGGCACGTGGCAAGTGCGCCAAGGTGGCACTCGTAGCTTGCATGCGGGTGCTGATCGTCAGGCTGAATGCAATGCTGCGGGACAATACCCCTTGGCGAGAGCAAACAGCCTGATCAAGACAGTTGCTCCCACAGGGTTTGTGCAGGCAGGTCAATGATTTAGCGAACCACCTGCCATCCGCCACCTAATGCCTTGTACAGCGCCACGCTGCCTTGCAACCGGGCCAGGCGCAGTTGTACCTGCTGGTCCTGGGCTTGATACAGCGTGCGTTGGGTTTCCAGTACTGTCAGCAGGGTCTCGGCACCCGCCTGGTAGCGGCGCTCAGACAGTCTGAAAGCGATCTGCGCCTGCTCCACTTCCTCATCCTGCGACTGGCGCTGCTGGTCGACGCCACTGATGCCATTGATGGCCCTTTCGACATCGGCAAAGCCGTTGATGATGCTGCTGCGGTAATTCTCCAGCAGTTCATCCTGCTTGGCGCGGGCTTTGTCGCGTTCGGCGCGCAAGCGGCCGTTGTTGAAGATCGGCGCAGCCAACCCGGCACTCAAGGTGTAGTAGGGGCTACGCATCACCTGGGCAAAGGTATCGGCGCCTGAACCCAGGTCGGCGCCCAGGGTCAGGCTCGGCAGCATCGCCGCGCGGGCCACCCGCACGTCTGCCTGGGCGGCGGCCAGGCTGGCTTCGGCGGTGGCAATATCCGGACGGCGGCTAAGCAGCTCGCTGGGCACCCCGCTGCCGATTTGCGGCCAGTTCAGGCGGGTGATCGATTCTTCAAGGGCGGGCAGCGCCTGCACCGGCTCGCCGAGCAAGGTCGCCAGGGTGATGCGCGCCTCCTGCAACTGCTGCTCGAACAGTGGTACCTGGCGTTGCTGGCCGGCAACCAGGCTGCGTTGCTGGGCCAGTTCCAGGGCGGTGGCCGAGCCGGATTGATAGCGGGTTTCGACCAGGCGCAGGACATCCTCGGCATTACTCAGATTGAGGCGGGCAATATGCACCTGCTCTCGCAGAGCCAGGCTCTGCAGGTAGCTGTTGGCGACGCCGCTGAGCAGGGTCAGTTCGACGGTCTGGCGATCGAAACGGCTGGCATCCAGGTTGAACAGGGCGCTGTCGCGTGCGGCAGTCTTGCCGCCCCAGAAGTCCACTTCGTAGCTGGCGCTCAAGCGGGTGCCGAACGAGGTGCTGGTGCGTTCGCGACTGCTGGCATCGAGCTGGTCGAAGCCGTTGCCATGCAGCAGGCGTTGGCGTCTGGCATCGAGGCCGAACTTGAGCTCGGGCAACAACGGCGCGCCGGCAATGACCGCCGAAGCCTGGGCCTGGCGAATACGCGCTGCGGCAGCGGCCAGGTCGAAGCTGTTGCGCCTGGCCTGTTCGATCAGTTGATCAAGCGCGGGGCTGGAGAACTGCCGCCACCAGTTCTCGTGGGGCAGCGGGGTGCTGGTCGCCTGGCCTTGCCACTGCGCTGGCGCCTGCAGGCCGCTCGAAAGTGTAGGGGCGGTCGACGTGCAGGCGGCAAGCACCAAACTGATCGACAGGAAACTGAGACGGCTGGGCAGGTTCATGGATTATTCGCTGGTTAGGGCTTTGACCGGGTCGAGGCGGGCGGCTTTGCGGGCCGGCATGAAACCAAACACCACGCCGGTGATCACTGCACAGGCAAAGGCGCCGAGCACGGCGGGCAAGGAGAAGGCCACGGCAATATCGGCCAGGAGCAACACGCCGCCAATCAACAGCGCCAGGGCAATGCCGGTGACGCCGCCGACCATCGACAGCAGCACCGCTTCACTGAGGAACTGGCGCAGTATGTCGCGCTGGCGCGCACCGGTGGCCATGCGGATACCGATCTCGCGGGTGCGCTCGCGCACGGTCATCAACATGATGTTCATCACCCCGATGCCGCCGACCAGCAACGAGATCGCGGCGATCGAGCCAAGCATCAGTGACAGGCTGTTCTGGGTGCGCGCTTCAGCCTGGATCAGTGCGGCATCGTTGGTCAGTTCGTAGTCGTGCTTGCCGTGGTGGAGCTTGCGCATCAAGCGGTCGATGGCCGCTTCGGTGTCGGCAACCCGGCGTGAATCGGCGGCGGCGATGGTCACGTACTCCGGGTCGCGGCTGCCGAACAGGCGGATGGCGGCGGCCGAGTAGGGCACCACGATACGCTCGTCGCTGTCCTGATCGCCCGAGCTTGCGCCTTTGCCGGCGAGAATGCCTACCACCTGGAAGGGCACGTTCTCGACGAGGATGTACTGGCCGATGGGATCAATACCGGCACCGAAGAGTTTCTCGCGCACCTTCTGGCCGATGACCGCCACGGCCGCCGCGCTCTGTTCGTCGGCTTCGGTGAAGAAGCTGCCCTCGACCACCGGCCAGTTGAAGATCTCGGAGAAGTAGGTGTTGTTGCCGCCGACATAGAACTGCTGGTTGTTGTTGCCGTAGCGCACCATCAACGAGTTGCCGATCACCGGCATGATCATCTTCACCTGGGGCAGGCTGGACACCGCGGCAACGTCATTGAGGGTGATGACGCCAGCCGGTTCGCGCAAGGTGGGCGCGCTGCCGCTGAGATAAAGGATGTTCGAGCCGAAGGCGGCCATCTGCGCCATGACCTGGCGCTTGCTGCCTTCGCCGACCGCCAGCATGACCACCACCGAGGCTACGCCGATGACGATTCCGAGCAGGGTCAGGGCAGTACGGAAGCGGTTGATCCACATGATCCGCCACGCCGCCTGCAGGGCTTCGACCAGCTCGCCTTTCCAGGCGCCGCTTGCGGTTGCGCCCTGATCCAGGCGCTGGCGCAGGTCTTCGGCCTGCAAGCCAGGGGCGGTGGGGGCAGGGCTGTTTTGCGATGCCGCCGAGTCACTGAGCACCAGCCCGTCACGAATCTCGATGACCCGGTTGGCCCGCGCTGCAACTTCGCGGTCGTGGGTAATCAGGATCACCACGTGACCCTGACTGGCCAGTTCGTCAAGCAGAGCCATGACCTCGGCACCGCTCTGGCTGTCCAGCGCGCCGGTCGGTTCGTCGGCAAGGATGATGTGTCCGCCGTTCATCAGCGCACGGGCAATCGACACCCGTTGCTGCTGGCCGCCGGATAATTGGTGCGGACGGTTGCCGGTACGGCTGGCCAGGCCCAGGCGGTCGAGCAAGGCAGCGGCGCGGGCATGGCGCTCGACGGCGGGCGTGCCGGCGTAGATCGCCGGCATCTCGACGTTCTCCTGCGCCGAACCCGAGGCAATCAGGTGATAACCCTGGAAGACGAAACCGAAAGCTTCGCGGCGCAGCCAGGCCAGCTCATCGCTGTCGAGCTCGGCGACGTCCTTGCCGGCGAAGTAATAGTTGCCCGAAGTGGGGCGGTCCAGGCAGCCGAGGATGTTCATCAGTGTCGACTTGCCGGAGCCGGAGGCGCCGACAATGGCAACGAACTCGCCGGGGTGGATGGCCAGGCTGATGCCGCGGACCACCTCAACCTTGGGCGTATCGACGCCGCCATAGGACTTGCGGATATCGCGCAGTTCAATCAGGGGTGTGGACATTCAACCCCCGCTCGCGGCAGGTGCGCCGATCAGCAGGCGCTCGCCTTCGGCCAGGCCGTCGAGCACCTGCACCCGCAGGCGGTCGCTCAATCCGGTGCGCACCTGGCGCTGGTTGATCTTGCCGTTGCTGTCGAGCACCTGGGCGATGCGCAGGTCATTGCCATCGGCGTGTTCATCCAGTGCCGCTACCGGCACCGTCAGGACCTTGCTGGCCTGCCCGGCGACAAAGAACACCTGGGTGGTCATCTCCGCCATCAGGGCGTTGTCCGGGTTGTCGACATCCAGCAACACTGTGTACAGCACCACTTTGCTGCTGGCGCCACTGCCACTGGAACTGTTCGGACTGCCGCCGCCCTGGCTGGACTGGTCCAGGGGTTTTGGCGGCACCGGCAGGATTTGCCGCACGTTGCTGGTCCAGCGGCGCTTGCCGCCGGCCAGGGTGGTGAAGTAGGCCGGCATGCCAGGTTTGACATGACCGATATCGGCTTCGGAGACCTGAGCCCATACGGTCATCGGCGATAACTTGGCAATGCGCAGGATCAGCGGAGTTTGCTGCTGGGCGTTGAGGGTCTGGCCTTCGCGGGCATCAACGGCGACCACGGTGCCGGACATCGGTGCGTAGATCCGCGTGTACCCCAGTTCGGCTTCGTCGCTACGCAGGTTGGCCTGTGCCTGGCGGATCTGTGCGCGGTACATGTCGATGCGCGCCTGGGTCACCTTGAGCTGGGCCTGGGCGCTTTGCACGTCTTCATTGCGGGTCGCGCCCCCGGCAGCCAGGTGGCGTTGGCGCTGGTACTGTTGCTCGGCCAGTTGGTACTGGGCTTTCTGCTCATCGAGCTGGGCCTTGAGGTTGTCGATCGAGAAACGCCCGGCATCGAGTTTTGCCTGCTGGGTCGAGGGATCGATTTCCACCAGCAATTGACCTTCCTTGACCTGATCGCCCACTTCTACATGCAGCTTGCGGATTTGTCCGGACGCTTGCGCACCGACATCTACGTAGCGCCTGGGTTGCAGAGTGCCCAGGGCGGTGACACTGCTTTCGATATCGCCGCGGGTCACTGCTACCGTGCTGTGCGGGTCGCCGCCAGTGGGCAGGGTTTTCCAGGCGAGCAGGGCGCCCAGGCTGAGCAGGCCCAGGCCGCAGAGCAACAGGCGACGGGTGTTGGAGAAGCGTCTCATGCGGGGTTTCCAGCCAGAAAGAGTGGCCCGTGACTACAGCCTGTCGCCCTATCACGACAGGCACGGGAAGCTCCCAGATAAACGAGGTGATTAGCGCAGAATTTACCGGGAATGGTTCTGAGCTTGCTGAGAATAATTATAATTTGTATTATTGCATACTGCCATCATCCTTATCCGCTCACCCTTGAGTCAGAGAATTCCCTTCGATGTCGCGGTCAGGTGCTGTGTTGGAAAACTACTATCGCGAACTGGTGAGTTTCCTTTGTGCTCGTCTGGGAAATCGGCAGGCAGCCGAAGACATTGCTCACGATGCCTACATCCGCGTGCTTGAACGCAGCGGTGGCAGTGAAATCGAACACCCGCGGGCGTTTCTCTACCGCACAGCCCTGAACCTGGTGATCGATGGCCATCGGCGTGGCCTGCTGCGTCAGGTCGAGCCGCTTGAAGTGCTCGACAGCGATGAACGTTTCTTTTCCCCCGCGCCGTCCCAGAGCATGGACCTGAACCAGCGCCTGGAGTTGATGCAGCGCGCCCTGGCCGAACTCAGCCAGCCGTGCCGCGAAAGTTTCCTGTTGCGCAAGCTCGATGGCTTGTCGCATCCGCAGATCGCCGAGCGCCTGGGTATTTCGCGCAGTGTGGTGGAAAAACATATTGTTAACGCCATGAAACACTGCCGGCTGCGCATGCGCGATTGGGAGTCGCAGTAGGCGGTGTGCGTGGGAATTTGTGAAAATTCCGTAGAGGCGTTGCTTGATTTATGTCGATTTCCCGACAACTATCAGTAAAGACCCTTTATCTGGCGAAGTGCCCGCCAATAGCCTGCAATTGATGATCTGGCGCAGTATGGTCAAGGAACGTCGTTAACGCTCTCAGCCTTGGTCATAAACGATGCCGAACAAATCGCTGCGGATCCTGATTGCCGACGAGCACCCAAACCAGTTGCTGCAACTGGAGCGGATGCTCAATGGCATGGGCTATTACCGCATCGCTCCGGTCGAGAGCTTCGAAGATTTGCAGCGTCTGGTGCAGAGCGCACTGCAACCGTTCAATCTGCTGCTGGGCAATATCGACCTGGCCAGCCATGCCGGGGTCGACCTGGAGCGGTTTTGCCGGGTCAATCCACAGATCCAGCACGCCTTGTTGTACGAGTCGCAACATCTGAAGATCCCCTCGATTCCCGACAGCCAGCGCCGGGCAGTGAATATCAGCCTGCCCAAGGTCCCGGACAACGAGACCATTCAGTCCTTCATGAACATCATCGACTCGCCCCAAGTGATCGGGCGCCTGCCCGGCATCCCCGAGCACGCCCCCCTCCAGGGCTATGCCCCGCGGCGGATGAACTTCGCCCAGACCGCGTTTTCCCGTCAGTCCTGAGCCTGGACCGGCCTTTGCGCTGGGTATGGCCGGGCGGCTTTTGCTATCCTCTGGCGTTTGCCCTGACGCGCGCGATCGCGCAGGCTCCGATCACTTGCGGATACCTCTATGACTGCCACTGACCCTGCGCGCCCGCTGCGGCTGTCGCGCAGCGACCACAAGACCCTGGGCCTGGCAGCCCTGGGCGGGGCGCTGGAGATCTACGATTTCATCATCTTCGTGTTCTTCGCCCTGACCCTGAGCCAGTTGTTTTTCCCACCGCAGATGCCCGAATGGCTGCGTTTGCTGCAGAGCTTCGGCATCTTCGTCACCGGTTACCTGGCGCGGCCGCTGGGCGGCATCCTGATGGCCCATTTTGCCGACCACCTGGGACGCAAGCGGGTGTTCAGCCTGAGTATCCTGATGATGGCCTTGCCGTGCCTGCTGATCGGCGTGATGCCCACCTACGCCGATATCGGCTACGCGGCGCCGCTGATCCTTTTGGCCTTGCGCATCCTTCAGGGCGCGGCGGTAGGGGGCGAGGTGCCAAGCGCCTGGACCTTCGTCGCCGAGCATGCGCCAGCCGGGCGGCGCGGTTATGCCCTGGGCTTCCTGCAGGCGGGGCTGACCTTCGGCTACCTGCTCGGCGCCTTGACCGCCACGGCGCTGGCGCAACTGTTCAGCCCGCAGGAAATCCTCGATTACGCCTGGCGCTATCCATTCCTGCTCGGCGGCGTGTTTGGCGTGATCGGTGTGTGGCTGCGCCGCTGGTTGAGCGAGACGCCGGTGTTCCTGGCCTTGCGCGAGCGCCGTGACCAGCCGCCTGCATTCCCCCTGCGGACTGTCTTGCGCGAGCATCGCCGCGCCTTGATCCCGGCCGCGCTGCTCACCTGCGTGCTGACCTCGGCGGTGGTGGTGCTGGTAGTCATCACCCCGACGGTGATGCAACAGCGCTTTGGCATGAGCGCCGGGCACACCTTCGCCTTGAGCAGCATGGGCATCGTCTTCCTCAATATCGGCTGCGTGCTGGCAGGCTTGCTGGTCGACCGTATCGGCGCCTGGCGTGCCTTGATGATCTACAGCCTGCTGCTGCCACTGGGTATTGCCGGCCTCTATGCCAGTCTGGTCGGTGGCTGGGGCTGGACCGGCATGGCCTACGCCCTGGCCGGACTGGCCTGTGGGGTCGTCGGGGTCGTGCCGTCGGTGATGGTCGGGTTGTTCCCGGCGCAGATTCGGGTGTCGGGCATTTCCTTCACCTACAACATTGCCTACGCCTTGTGGGCAAGTACCACTCCGTTGCTGCTGATTGCCCTGATGCCGTGGAGCCCATGGGTGTGCGTGGGCTTCTGTCTGATCATGGGGGCGGTGGGCTTGCTGACTGCGATGTACTTCGGTGCGCGAGAAGCGACTACCTTCGAAGACGAAGCTGTACGCTGCTGAATTGCGGCCATTGAAAAGCCCCCTGGCCACTACGGCGAGGGGGCTTTTTTATTTACCGGCAGACTTACATGTTCGGGTAAGTCGGGCCGCCGGCGCCTTCCGGGGTGACCCAGGTGATGTTCTGCGAAGGGTCCTTGATGTCACAGGTCTTGCAGTGCACGCAGTTCTGGGCGTTGATCTGGAAGCGCTTGCTGCCGTCTTCCTGAGTGACCACTTCGTACACGCCTGCCGGGCAGTAACGCTGGGCCGGCTCGTCGTACAGCGGCAGGTTGGTACCGATCGGGATGCTTGCATCGGCCAGTTTCAGGTGGCACGGCTGCTCTTCTTCATGGTTGGTGCTGGAGAGGAACACCGAGCTCAGCTTGTCGAAGCTCAGCTTGCCATCCGGTTTTGGATAGTCGATTTTTTTCGAGTCGGCGGCCAGCTTCAGGCACGCGTAGTCCGGCTTGGTGTCGCGCAGGGTGAACGGCAGCTTGCCGCCGAACCAGTTCTGGTCGACGTAGTTGAACGCCGCACCGAAGATCGGGCCGAACTTGTGCATGGCCGGGCCGAAGTTACGGCTGGCGAACAACTCTTCATGCAGCCAGCTGGCCTTGAACGCTTCGACGTAGCTGTTGAGCTGGTCGCCGCCTTCGCTGCCGGCCAGCAGGGCGTCGGCCACCGCTTCGGCGGCGAGCATGCCGGACTTCATCGCGGTGTGGCTGCCCTTGATCTTGGCGAAGTTCAGGGTACCCAGGTCACAACCGATCAGCGCGCCACCGTTGAAGACCATCTTCGGCAGCGAGTTCAGGCCGCCTTTGCTGATGGCGCGGGCGCCATAGCTGATGCGTTTGCCGCCATCGAGGTACTTGCTGATCACCGGGTGGTGCTTGAGGCGCTGGAACTCATCGAACGGCGACAGGTAGGCGTTGCTGTAGGACAGGTCGACGATCAGGCCGACCACCACCTGGTTGTTTTCCAGGTGATAGAGGAACGAGCCGCCGGTGTTCTCGGCGCTTATCACGTCCAGCGGCCAGCCGGCGGTGTGCACCACCAGGCCTTGCTCGTGCTTGGACGGGTCGACTTCCCAGATTTCCTTGAGGCCGATACCGTAGTGCTGAACGTCGGACTCACTGTCGAGGTTGAAGCGCTTGATCAGTTGCTTGCCGATATGGCCCCGGCAGCCTTCGGCGAACAGGGTGTACTTGCCGCGCAGCTCCATGCCCGGGGTGTACAGGCCTTCTTTGGGATTGCCTTCACGGTCGACACCCAGGTCGCCGGTGATGATCCCGCGGACCACGCCGTTTTCGTCGAACAGTGCTTCCTGGGCGGCGAAGCCCGGGTAGATTTCCACGCCCAGGTTCTCGGCCTGCTGGGCCAGCCAGCGGCACAGGTTGCCCAGGGAGATGATGTAGTTGCCCTCGTTGTGCATGGTCTTGGGCACGAACAGGTCAGGGACCTTGATCGAGCTGCCAGCATCCTTGAGCACATAGATGTCGTCGCGTTTGACTTCGGTGTTGAGCGGGGCGCCGAGCTCTTTCCAGTCCGGGAACAGTTCGTTCAGGGCGCGCGGTTCGAACACCGCACCGGAGAGGATGTGGGCGCCGACTTCCGAGCCTTTCTCGACCACGCAGACGCTGATTTCGTTACCGGCTTCGGCGGCCTTCTGCTTCAGTCGGCAGGCGGCGGACAGGCCAGCCGGGCCAGCGCCGACAATGACCACGTCGAATTCCATGTATTCGCGTTCCACAGGTTCTCTCCTACTCAAGGCTCATCGGTTTTTCTTTGTTGGCGGGTGTCAGGCGGTCATTTTTCAGACGCTCGGGCTGTAGCTCGAGCGATGACGGACTACACCGCTTTCTCTTGGCCGCGCATTATATCTACACCACTCGCGGGGTCCAATACAAACGTTTGTTTGAATTTGCCGCAGGCCAGTAAAATCAAAGAAGCGCGGCTTGAAGCTGACCGGTTTGCCGTATTGACCGGATTGGGCGTTACGGTCAAGATACGAGCGGTTTTGCGCTCGCCGTAGGCTGACCGTCGGATGCAGGAGCACCCCTAAAAACCAGGCGAAAAGCAGGGCAGTTACGCCACAACCCGCTTTGTAGTGGAGTTTACACGCCACGACAAATAATGCCCCACGGGTTTTGCAACTGACAGGCCGAATCGAGACTGCTGGGTCAGGGTTAAATTCGTCCACCTGTGATCGTTTTTAGAGGTGCCCTTGTACCCACGCGCAATCGCCGGGTTTGCCCCAGGCGACATTCTTTTCACCGGAGAGTAACGAGGAATCCATGAAGGTTCTTGTAGCTGTCAAACGAGTGGTCGACTATAACGTCAAGGTTCGCGTCAAGGCGGACAACTCCGGCGTCGACCTTGCTAACGTCAAGATGTCCATGAACCCCTTCTGCGAAATCGCCGTAGAAGAAGCCGTACGCCTGAAAGAGAAGGGTGTTGCGAGCGAGATCGTCGTCGTTACCGTCGGCCCGGCCACTGCCCAGGAGCAACTGCGTACTGCCCTGGCACTGGGTGCCGACCGCGCCATCCTGGTCGAATCGGCTGAAGAGCTGACTTCGCTGGCCGTGGCCAAGCTGCTCAAGGCAGTGGTCGACAAAGAGCAACCGCAGCTGGTAATCCTTGGCAAGCAAGCCATCGACAGCGACAACAACCAGACCGGCCAGATGCTGGCTGCGCTGAGCGGTTACGCCCAGGGCACCTTCGCCTCCAAGGTCGAGGTTGCTGGCGACAAGGTCAACGTCACCCGTGAAATTGATGGCGGTCTGCAGACCGTTGCGCTGAACCTGCCAGCCATCGTCACCACCGACCTGCGCCTGAACGAGCCACGCTACGCGTCGCTGCCGAACATCATGAAGGCCAAGAAGAAGCCGCTGGAGACCGTTACTCCAGACGCGCTGGGCGTTTCTACCGCCTCCACCAACAAGACCCTGAAAGTCGAAGCGCCGGCTGCCCGCAGCGCCGGTATCAAGGTCAAGTCGGTTGCTGAACTGGTCGAGAAACTGAAGAACGAGGCGAAGGTAATCTAAATGACTATCCTGGTTATCGCTGAACACGAAAAAGGTGCCGTTGCCCCGGCCACCCTGAACACTGTTGCTGCTGCCGCCAAGATCGGTGGCGACATCCACGTGCTGGTCGCTGGCCAGAACGTCGGTGGCGTCGCTGAAGCTGCCGCCAAGATCGCCGGCGTTGCCAAGGTCCTGGTTGCCGACAACGCCGCCTACGCTCACCAGCTGCCAGAGAACGTCGCGCCGCTGGTAGCCGAGCTGGGCAAGGGCTACAGCCACGTGCTGGCACCTGCCACCTCCAACGGCAAGAACATCCTGCCACGCGTTGCCGCGCTGCTGGACGTCGACCAGATCTCCGAGATCATCTCGGTTGAATCGGCTGACACCTTCAAGCGTCCGATCTACGCCGGTAACGCTATTGCCACCGTGCAATCGAACGCTGCCGTCAAGGTCATCACCGTGCGTTCCACCGGCTTCGACGCCGTTGCCGCCGAAGGTGGTTCGGCTGCCGTTGAAGCCGTCGCTGCTGCCCACGACGCTGGCAAATCGGCGTTCGTTGGCGAAGAGCTGGCCAAGTCCGACCGTCCTGAGCTGACCGCTGCCAAAATCGTCGTTTCCGGCGGTCGCGGCATGCAGAACGGTGAAAACTTCAAGCACCTGTACGCCCTGGCCGACAAGCTCGGCGCAGCCGTTGGCGCTTCGCGCGCTGCGGTCGACGCAGGTTTCGTACCCAACGACATGCAGGTCGGTCAGACCGGCAAGATCGTTGCACCACAGCTGTACATCGCCGTCGGTATCTCCGGCGCGATCCAGCACCTGGCCGGCATGAAAGACTCCAAAGTGATCGTTGCGATCAACAAGGACGAAGAAGCGCCGATCTTCCAGGTGGCCGACTACGGCCTGGTGGCTGACCTGTTCGAAGCCATCCCTGAGCTGGAGAAGCTGGTTTAATCCAGCCGCTTCACTTATAAAAGAGCCCGGTCCGTTCGGGCTGTGCAGGCCAGCCTTGCACAGCCCGGCGGACCGGGCTTTTTCATTCGGGCTAAAAAGATCAGGGAGTCGTTGCATGGGATGGCGTGGCCGGATAAACACGGCGCTGGTGGCTGCTGCGGTGCTGATGCCATTGCAGGCCTGGGCGGTGGGTAAATGCGAGCGGCTGGTGGCCACCGGCAGCCCCGATGCCCCGCCGTATTCATGGCGCGACCCGCAGGATCCCAAGCACCTGATTGGCGCCAACGTCGACCTGTTCCGGCAGGTTGCCGGCGAGTTGGGCCTGAAGATTGAAGTCCTCGACAGCGGTACCCGCAGTCAGGCGTTGGAAGAGGTGCGCAGCGGGCGCGTCGATCTGTTGATCGATTCACCCTTCGCGGTGGCCGAACTGACCACCGTCGACTATGTTCACCCGTCGTTGCTGAGCAATGAATACGTGGTCTGGACTCGTCACGATTCGCCACTGGTTTACAACACCTTGTCCGATTTGCACGAGCATCAAGGCAGTGTGTCGGAGAAAGCCCGGCTGACGCCCGAATTTTCCGCCTACGCCAAGAGTCAGTTGAAGCTGGCGCCGGCGCAGAACCTGACCCAGGCATTTCAGAAACTGCTGCTCGGCCAGGTCGACTATGTGCTGGCCGGTCGCTACGCCGGCATGGCCATGGCCCAGACCCTGGGCATGAGCAACGAGCTGATTGCCCGCGGCTTGCCCCTGGACCGCCCTGGGCTGTACTTGGCGCTGTCGCATAATTCGGCATGCAATGACGCCTGGTTACGCGGACAACTGGCAAAAAAACTGACAGAATTGCCGGCCTCCGGCGTGTCCCAAGCGGTACTGCAACGTAATGTCGAGCGCTGGAAAGCGCAGATGCAGGCACCGCTGGATGCCCCTAAACAGTAGGAAGATTGCGTGAGAACTCATTCACTATTCGCCGCCCTGGCGCTGCTGGCCCTGGCCGGATGCGCCAATGACCCGGCCCCCAATGAACAGCTACGCCTGTCCGAACAGGCGCTGGAGCAGGCCAAGGCCGTTGGTGCCACCGATGAAGTGGCAGAGCTGAAGCTGGCTGAAGACAAACTGGCCCGCGCCCGCGCCAACATGACCAGCGAATCCTATCGCGACGCGCGCATGCGCGCCGAGCAGGCCGAGCTCGATGCACGCCTGGCCGAGGCCCAGGTGCTGACGGTCAAGAGCAAGGAGCAGCTGGACTTGCTGCAGTCGCGGGTCAATCGCCTGCGTAAACAGTTGGGAGAGCAGCGGTGAGTTCGATCAAACCTTTGGCGGCATTATTGTTGGTCGGGGTAGTGGGCCTGCAGGGCTGCGCCAGCCAGCGCAGCGAGACGGCGCTGGATGAGGCCACGGCCAAGTTCCAGACGGTCAAGGACGATTCCGACGTGTTGCGCAGTGCGCCGCGTGACGTGATCCGTGCCGGTGAATCGCTGGCCCGTGCCGAGCGCCTGTCCAGTTATCTGGGGACCGGTGCCGATGTGCGCCACTATGCCTACCTGAGCCAGCGCTACAGCGATATTGCCCGCGAGCACAGCAACCTGGTCCTCAATCAGGAGCGCCTGGCCAAACTTGAGCTCGAGCGTCAGCGCCTGCAGTTGGCCCTGCGCGAAGCCAAGCTTGCCAGCGTGCAGCAGCAGGGCAAGTGGCTGGAGGCGCAGATCGTCAGCCTGGCCACTGAGCAGAGCGACCGTGGTCTGGTCATGACCCTGGGCGACGTGCTGTTCGATACCGGCCATGCGGAGCTGAAGAACTCCGCCAGCCGTACCGTGCTCAAGCTGGTGCAGTTCCTCCAGCTCAACCCCAAGCGGGTCGTGCGTATCGAGGGTTACACCGACAGTACCGGTGCGCCGGAAGACAATCTCAAGCTCTCCCGTGATCGGGCTCAGGCAGTGGCCGACATGCTGATCGATCTGGGTGTCGATGAAAAACGCATCCAGGTCGAAGGGTACGGCGACCAGTATCCGGTCGAGGCTAACGCCTCGGAGCGGGGCAGGGCGCAGAACCGTCGGGTCGAGATCGTCTTCTCCGACGAAAAAGGCAAGCTCGGCGCCGCACGCTGAGTAATAGATGAAGAAACCCGGTGAGTGTCCCTCTCCGGGTTTTTTATGGCTCTTCAGGAGCTTGGGTTGGGTTTTTGAAACTGCGGGCTTATCCATTCGGTGTGGTGCGGCTGCCGGCCCCTTCCGCCTTTACGGCGGCCTACTTTTCTCTTGGGAAAAGGTAGGCAAAACCGCTTGCTCCTGCATACGGCCCTACGCTGCGCTTCGGGTCCCCTCGCTACGGCACCTTCCGGGGCATCGCGGCCTACGACTTGCTACGCCAAGTCTACGTCTCGCGTCTTCGGCTGACGCCGAAGGTGCTGCGCACCGCCCCTACAGGCACCTACGCTCGGCCTCCTGAAGTCGCTTTTCGCGGCGCCTGGAAATGCGTGCATGAACATCAAGATCAAGATCAAGATCAAGATCAAGATCAAGACCAAACAAGTTGGTACTCGTTTTACCAGCGGGCTTGTCCCGCTCCTGCGTCAGCCTGGCTGCGCCAACATCTGCTTTCGCAGATACGCCAGTGCAGGCGCCGCCCGTAACTTCGCGACTTCAGGAGGCACCGTAGCGACGGAACCCGGAGCGCAGCGTAGGGCCGTATGCTGGAGCGAGCGGTTTTGGTTCCTTTTGCCAAGAACAAAAGGGACCCGCCGTAAGGGCGGAAGGGGCCAGCAGCGGCGCCACATCGAATGGATAAGCTCGCAGCCTCAACATCCCCACCCTGGTTGTGACAAATGGCACACCCCTGCCTCTGTCACGCAACTGTATTGTCGACTATTCTGCAATCTGTCCCAGTACACTTCGCAACTGTTCCGGTATTCTTGCTCGAAACAGCCGTACAAAAACAACTACATTGCCTGCGTGTCGAGAACTGATCATGACCAACCTGTTGCTCTACCAGCGCATCGCCCAGCAACTGGCCGAAGATATTCGCCGCGGTGTGTATCAGCCAGGTGAGCGTGTGCCGTCGGTGCGCAAGATGAGCTCGCAGCTCAATGTCAGTCATGCCACCGTGCTGCAGGCCTATGCCAACCTCGAAGACCAGGGCCTGATTCGCGCGCGGCCGCAGTCCGGCTACTACGTACACCAGACACCCGCTCTGACTGCGCAGACGCCGGACATCGCCCGGGTCGAGCGCCCCGGCCTGGTGACGCGCAGCAGCATCATCCAGCAGGTTCTGACCGAAGCTCGGCGCGACGGGGTGTTCCCCTTCGGCGCGGCGGTACCCCATGTCGATTATTTGCCCGTGCGGGCGCTGCACCAGCAGTTGGCCAAGGTCACCCGCTTTCATAGCCCGCGGGCCTTCAGCTACATGTTCAGCCCGGGTTTCGAGCCGTTGCGTCGGCAGATCGCCATACGCATGCGCGATGCCGGCGTGGTGGTCGACCCCAGTGAAGTGGTGGTCACCCATGGCTGCGTCGATGCCCTGCAGATGTCGCTGCGGGTGCTGACCCGGCCGGGCGACCTGATCGCCGCCGAGTCGCCGACCTACTACGGCTTGCTGCAGCTGGCCGACCTGCTCGGGCTGAAAGTGATCGAAATCCCCAGTGATCCGTCCACCGGTATCAGCCTTGAGGCGCTGCAGCTGGCGGCCAACCAGTGGTCGATCAAGGCGCTGGTATTGACCGCGCGCCTGAGCAATCCGCTGGGCGGCACCATTCCGGAAGACCGGCAGAAACAGTTGCTGCGCCTGGCCTCGGATTTCGACATTCAGATCGTTGAAGACGACATTTATGGCGAACTGATGTTCGAGCAGGGCAAGACCAAGTCGCTCAAGGCCTTTGATCGGTTGGGGCGGGTGATCTATTGCTCCAGCTTTTCCAAGACCCTGTCGCCAGGTGTGCGGATCGGCTGGATGGTCGCTGGCAAGTATCAGGCGGAAATCCAGCGTTTGCAGACCTTCACCACCCATTCAGCCTGCAGCGTGACGCAGATGGGGGTGGCGTCCTACCTGGAGAATGGCGGTTACGACCGGCACCTGCGCTACATCCGTCAGGAGTACCGGAAGAATCTCAGTGCCTACCAATTGGCGGTACAGCAGCACTTCCCGGAAGGCACGCAGATGACCCGGCCAACTGGCGGCTTCATTCTCTGGGTCAGCCTGCCGGGGCGGGTCAATACCCAGGAGTTGCATGTGCGCGCGCTGCAGCAGGGCATCAGTATCGCCCCGGGGTTGATCTTCAGTAACACCGAGCAGTTCAACCACTGCATTCGCCTGAACTGTGGCATCCCGTGGAACCGTGAAGCGGAGCGGGCGGTGATGACCCTGGGCATGCTGGCCAGCCAACTGTGCCAGGAGTCCGCCTCGGGCGCTTTTTTCTAGGCTTGCCAGTCGTGTCAGGAACGGGGAGCATAAGCATTTTCAGGGATAATCGTCGGTGCCTATGAAAGCGTTGCGTTGTATCGGGTTGTCCCTGTGCCTGCTCGGTGGCTTGGCTTGCTCTTCGGCAGCTGTGGCCGAAACTGCGCCAGCCGGCAAAGCCCCTGCAACGAAAAGCGCCAAGCCTGCGGTCAAGCCAAAGCAGGCAAAAGTGCCACCGGTGCGCAAGAAGGCAACCACCAAGGCCACCAAGCGTACCCCGCGTAAAAACGCCAAAGCGGCACCGGCACCCTTGCCCAAGGCCAAGCTCGACCTGAGCCTGCCCTCCAGCATGGTCAAGGAACTCAAGCCCGACACCCAGGAGCAGGCGCCGCTGCCCAAGCCCTTGCTGCCCTACCTGTTCGGTGAAAAGCCGCCGTCCGATAGCCCGTTCCAGCTCAATGGCCGGCTCATCAGCAACGAAATGCAACTGCAACTGCGCAACGAAAGTCGCAAGGATGTCGAGGGTGCGGCAATCGAGTTCGAGTTCAAGCAGTAGCGTGGAACTGACTGTTCGGTCATCACGTTCAGGCTGATATTTCATCCTGCGAGCAATTTCAAACACCTGTTTAAGCGGTTACTATCCGGGTTCATTCATCATTTGTTACTCCGAGGATTCTGTTGTCATGAATTGCCGTGAAGGTTGTGGCGCCTGCTGCATTGCGCCCTCCATCAGCTCGCCGATACCGGGTATGCCCAAGGGCAAGCCTGCCGGTGAGCGCTGCCTGCATCTGTCGGTTGCCAATCTCTGTGGCTTGTTCGGCAAGCCCGAGCGTCCGGCGGTGTGCGGTGGTTTCAAGGCGGAGGCCGACACCTGCGGCAACGACCGCGACGAGGCAATCAGGATCCTGGGATGGCTGGAGCAAATGACGGCAGCTTGAAACGCGGGTCTTCGACAATAAGGAACAAGAGAATGGGATCGTTTAAGCAAGTGGCACTGGTTTTGGGTCTTGGTGCGGTGCTGGTGCCGCTGGCTCATGCCGAGGACTGGAAGCAAGCCAAGAACGAAGACGGGATCAAGGTCGAGCTCAGTGAGGTGGCCGGTTCCGATTACAAGGCCTATCGCGGGGTAACCTTTATCAAGGCGCCGCTGGCGAAGGTCAGGGCCCTGCAGGAAGATGTCGCCGGTGCCTGCGCCTGGATCCATGAGTGCAAGTCGCAGAAGCTGCTGAAATCCGAGGGTGACCAGAGCTGGACCTACACTCAGTTCAATACCCCGTGGCCGGTCACTGCGCGTGATTCGGTCATGCATGTCACCACTACCGAGGCCGCCGATGGCAGCCTGACCCGCAAGCTTGAAGGTGTGCCGAAATACCTGCCGGAAGAGAAGGGCTTCGTGCGGGTGGCCAAGGTTGATGGCTTCTGGAAGCTGCAGCCAAAAGACGGTGGTACCGAGGTGACTTACCAGGTGCATACCGAGCCGGGCGGCAGCGTGCCGTCGATGGTGGCCAACAAGTTTGTGGTGGATGCGCCGTTCAATACCTTGAAGGCGTTGAAGGCGAAGGCTGAGAAATAGTAAGTACAGTTGTGGCGAGCAGGGGCTATTGGTTAACTGTTGGATAATCGCGGGGCAAGCCCGTTCCTGCAGGGGCGTTAACCGCGATGAGCGCGCAATAAAAAAGGCTGCCCGAAGGCAGCCTTTTTTCGTTTTCGGCCCAAGGGCTTACTTGCGGTCTTCCAGCTTGACGATGTCGCGCGACTCGTAGCCGGTGTACAGCTGGCGAGGGCGGCCGATCTTGTAAGGGCTGGAGAGCATTTCTTTCCAGTGCGAAATCCAGCCGACGGTCCGCGCCAGGGCGAAGATCACGGTGAACATGCTGGTTGGAATGCCGATCGCCTTGAGGATGATCCCCGAGTAGAAGTCGACGTTCGGGTACAGCGAGCGCTCGATGAAGTAAGGATCGGTGAGGGCGATCTCTTCCAGGCGCATGGCCAGTTCCAGCTGCGGATCGTTCTTGATGCCCAGCTCGCGCAGGACTTCGTCGCAGGTCTGTTTCATCACGGTGGCGCGCGGGTCGCGGTTCTTGTAAACGCGGTGACCGAAGCCCATCAGCTTGAACGGATCGTTCTTGTCCTTGGCCTTGGCGATGAACTTGTCGATGTTCGAGACATCGCCGATTTCATCGAGCATGGTCAGCACGGCTTCGTTGGCGCCGCCGTGGGCAGGGCCCCACAGTGCAGCGATACCGGCAGCGATACAGGCGAACGGGTTGGCGCCCGACGAGCCGGCCAGACGGACGGTGGAGGTCGATGCGTTCTGCTCGTGGTCGGCGTGGAGGATGAAGATCCGGTCCATTGCCTTGGCCAGTACCGGGCTGATCGGTTTGATCTCGCACGGGGTGTTGAACATCATGTGCAGGAAGTTTTCCGCGTACGACAGGTCGTTGCGCGGGTACATCATGGGCTGGCCCATGGAGTACTTGTACACCATCGCCGCCAGGGTCGGCATCTTGGCGACCAGGCGAACCGCGGAGATTTCGCGGTGCTGCGGGTTATTGATGTCCAGAGAGTCGTGGTAGAACGCCGACAGGGCGCCAACCACGCCGCACATGACGGCCATCGGGTGGGCGTCGCGGCGGAAGCCGTTGAAGAAGGACTTCAACTGCTCGTGAACCATGGTGTGGTTCTTCACGGTGCTGACGAACTGGGCCTTCTGCTCGGCATTCGGCAATTCGCCGTTGAGCAGCAGGTAGCAGGTCTCGAGGTAGTCGGATTTTTCGGCCAGCTGCTCGATCGGATAGCCGCGGTGCAGCAGGATACCCTTGTCGCCGTCGATATAAGTGATCTTCGACTCGCAGGATGCGGTCGCCATGAAACCAGGGTCGAAAGTGAAGTGACCCGTGGCCCCCAACCCTCTAACGTCGATAACATCGGGACCAACGGTGCCGGTTAAAATGGGCAGCTCGACGGGGGCTGCGCCCTCGATGACCAACTGCGCTTTTTTGTCAGCCATGTGGCCTCCTATTAATGCTTGAAATCATCAGACAGACCCCCCACGCAGGGCCCGCACCACTATAGTGAGATAAATTCGAATGTCAATTTGCCTAAAGCACGGTTGTAAAGGGCTTTGGGCGCTGTTTTTCCTCGAAATTACCGCCCGTTTACGCCTTTTGTTGGCTAAAGGCAATGCGCTATTTGGGCTAGGTGTCTGCGTTGTCATTAGTAGCCTAACTGTCTATAATCGGCCCCCGACCGCCAGGGGCTTGCAAGCCCGTGTTGCTGGGGTCGTCACTCCCTGGGTGGTGGGTACCTGACCAGTACACTTACCAACAACTTTGCCCTGCTTGCTAGGGGCTCTTCAGTGTGAAAAAAGCCGTGAAAAGCCAACGACCTGTAAACCTAGACCTAAGGACCATCAAACTCCCCATTACCGGCGTTACGTCATTTCTTCACCGTGTTTCCGGCATCATCCTCTTCCTGGGCCTTGGCTTCATGCTTTATGCATTGGGCAAATCCCTGGGTTCGGAGGAAGGTTTCGCCGAGGTGAAGGCATGCTTGACCAGTCCGCTGGCCAAGTTCGTGGCATGGGGCCTCCTGTCCGCCTTGCTGTATCACTTGGTAGCCGGTGTGCGCCACTTGATCATGGACATGGGCATCGGTGAAACGCTGGAAGGCGGCCGACTGGGCTCGAAAATTATCATCGCCGTCTCTGTGGTGGTGATCGTGCTGGCAGGAGTTTGGATATGGTAACCAACGTCACGAACCTCTCGCGTTCGGGCCTCTATGACTGGATGGCGCAGCGCGTTTCTGCGGTCGTTCTCGCGGCTTATTTCATTTTCCTGATCGGATACCTGGTCGCGCACCCGGGCATCGAGTTTGCCCAGTGGCACGCTCTGTTCTCCAACAACGCGATGCGTATCTTCAGTCTGCTGGCCCTTGTAGCCCTGGGCGCTCACGCCTGGGTCGGCATGTGGACCATTGCCACCGACTACCTGACGCCGATGGCGCTGGGCAAGTCGGCGACTGCCGTACGTTTCCTGTTCCAGGCGGTATGTGGTGTCGCGATGTTCGCGTACTTCGTCTGGGGTGTGCAGATTCTCTGGGGTATCTGATTCATGGCTAACATTCCTACGATTACATTCGACGCCATCATCATTGGTGGTGGCGGTGCCGGCATGCGCGCTGCGCTGCAGCTGGCCCAGGGCGGTCACAAGACTGCCGTGATCACCAAGGTCTTCCCGACCCGTTCGCACACTGTATCGGCCCAGGGTGGCATCACCTGTGCCATCGCTTCGGCCGACCCGAACGATGACTGGCGCTGGCACATGTACGATACCGTCAAGGGTTCCGACTACATCGGTGACCAGGACGCTATCGAATACATGTGTCAGGAAGGCCCTGCTGCCGTGTTCGAGCTGGACCACATGGGTCTGCCGTTCTCGCGTACCGAACAAGGCCGTATCTACCAGCGTCCGTTCGGCGGTCAGTCCAAGGACTTCGGTAAAGGTGGCCAGGCCGCCCGTACCTGCGCCGCTTCCGACCGTACCGGTCACGCGCTGCTGCACACCCTGTACCAGGGCAACTTGAAGGCAGGTACCACCTTCCTCAACGAGTACTACGCAGTTGACCTGGTGAAGAACCAGGAAGGCGCGTTCGTCGGTGTGATCGCAATCTGCATCGAGACCGGCGAAACCCTGTACATCAAGGCCAAGGCCACCGTTCTGGCCACTGGCGGTGCAGGCCGTATCTACTCCTCCACCACCAACGCCCTGATCAATACCGGTGACGGTATCGGCATGGCCCTGCGTGCAGGCGTTCCGGTCCAGGATATCGAGATGTGGCAGTTCCACCCGACCGGCATCGCCGGCGCTGGTGTACTGGTCACTGAAGGTTGCCGTGGTGAAGGCGGTTACCTGATCAACAAGCACGGCGAGCGTTTCATGGAGCGTTACGCGCCTAACGCCAAAGACCTTGCTGGTCGTGACGTTGTGGCCCGTTCCATGGTTAAAGAGATCATCGCCGGCAACGGCTGTGGCCCTAACGGCGACCACGTGATGCTCAAGCTTGACCACCTGGGTGAAGAAGTACTGCACAGCCGCCTGCCAGGTATCTGTGAACTGTCCAAGACCTTCGCTCACGTCGACCCTGTGGTCGCGCCGGTTCCTGTTGTTCCAACCTGCCACTACATGATGGGCGGCGTTGCCACCAACATCCATGGCCAGGCGATGACCCAGGACGCCGATGGCGTTGATCACATCATCCCGGGTCTGTTCGCGGTAGGTGAAGTGGCGTGCGTATCGGTTCACGGTGCCAACCGCCTGGGCGGCAACTCGCTGCTCGACCTGGTGGTCTTCGGTCGTGCTGCCGGCCTGCACCTGGAAAAAGCGCTGAGCGACGGTATCGAATACCTCGACGCCAGCGACACCGACATCGATGTTGCCCTGAGCCGCCTGAACAAGCTCAACGAGCGCAACACCGGTGAAGACGTGGCTACCCTGCGTCGCGAGCTGCAGAGCTGCATGCAGAACTACTTCGGTGTATTCCGCACTGGCGAATACATGCAGAAGGGTATCGAGCAATTGGCCGGTCTGCGCGAGCGTATCGCCAACGTCAAGATCAACGACAAGTCCCAGGCCTTCAACACCGCGCGTATCGAAGCGCTGGAGCTGCAGAACCTGCTGGAAGTCGCTGAAGCCACTGCAATCGCTGCAGAAGTCCGTAAAGAGTCCCGCGGTGCGCACGCCCGTGAAGACTTCGAAGACCGTGACGACGAAAACTGGCTGTGCCACACCCTGTACTTCCCGGGTGAGAAGCGCGTCGCCAAGCGCGCCGTCAACTTCGCGCCGAAAACCGTTCCGGCGTTCGAGCCTAAAGTCCGGACTTACTAAGGGTGGCCACAATGTTGCAAGTCGAAGTTTATCGTTACAACCCCGATACCGACTCGGCACCCAAGATGCAGGTGTTCCAGGTCGATACCGGCGGCAAGGACCTGATGGTTCTCGATGTATTGGCACTGATCAAAGAGCAGGACGAAGGTTTCTCGTATCGTCGCTCCTGCCGTGAAGGTGTTTGCGGTTCCGATGGCATGAACATCAACGGCAAGAACGGTCTGGCCTGCATCACGCCGCTTTCGGCCGTGGTCAAGCGCAACAAGCTGATCGTCCGCCCTTTGCCTGGATTGCCGGTCATTCGTGACCTGGTCGTCGATATGAGCATCTTCTACAAGCAGTACGAGAAGGTGAAGCCATTCCTGCAGAACGACACGCCGGCTCCGGCCATCGAGCGCCTGCAGTCGCCGGAAGAGCGTGAAAAGCTGGACGGTCTGTACGAGTGCATTCTGTGCGCTTGCTGCTCGACTTCCTGCCCGTCGTTCTGGTGGAACCCGGACAAGTTCCTCGGTCCAGCTGCACTGCTGCAGGCCTATCGTTTCCTGGCCGACAGCCGTGACACCAAGACCCAGGAGCGTCTGGCTTCGCTGGATGACCCGTTCAGCGTGTTCCGTTGCCGCGGCATCATGAACTGCGTAAACGTTTGCCCTAAAGGTCTGAATCCGACCAAGGCCATCGGTCACGTACGTAACATGCTGCTGCAAAGCGGTACCTGATTTTAAAAGTGTTGTACCCGTAGTACGCCAAGGTGCGGGCCCTTGCCCGCACCAAGGTGAAACCCGAGCTCGGGCCCACAAAGCCCAAGCTTTTACCTATGAAGATATGAGACCAGCAGGGGCTTCCGGGCTGGTACCCGGAAAATCTGTAGGATCCTTGGTGGCTTGGTTGGGTCGCTGCATTAGGACTTTTCCAGGCGTGCTGTGGCTCTTGCCGATCCGTCCCCTAACCGAGGGTGACCAAGCATGCAAGAAAGCGTGATGCAGCGCATGTGGGATAGCGCCCACCTTTCAGGTGGTAACGCTGCATATGTGGAAGAGCTCTACGAGCTTTACCTGCACGACCCTAACGCTGTGCCAGAAGAGTGGCGCACTTACTTCCAGAAGTTGCCCGCCGAAGGCAGCACCGCTACCGATGTATCGCACTCTACAATCCGCGACCATTTCGTACTGCTGGCAAAGAACCAGCGCCGCGCCCAACCGGTTTCCGCCGGGAGCGTGAGCAGTGAACACGAGAAGAAGCAGGTTGAAGTTCTGCGACTGATCCAGGCCTACCGTATGCGCGGCCACCAAGCCGCGAAGCTCGACCCCCTGGGGTTGTGGCAGCGCCCTGCGCCAGTAGACCTGTCGATCAATCATTACGGCTTGACCAATGCCGATCTTGATACGACCTTCCGTGCCGGCGACCTGTTCATCGGCAAAGAGGAAGCGAGCCTACGCGAAATCTTCGACGCTTTGCAGCAGACATATTGCCGCACCATTGGCGCCGAATTCACCCACATCGTCGACTCCGAGCAGCGCAGCTGGTTCCAGCAGCGTCTGGAGAGCGTGCGTGGGCGTCCAGTCTTCTCCGCGGATATTCAGAGCCACCTGCTCGAGCGCGTCACCGCCGCTGAGGGTCTGGAAAAATACCTGGGTACCAAATACCCGGGCACCAAGCGTTTCGGCCTGGAAGGCGGCGAGAGCCTGATTCCGATGCTGGACGAGCTGATCCAGCGCTCCGGTTCCTACGGTACCAAGGAAGTTGTCATCGGCATGGCCCACCGCGGCCGTCTCAACGTGCTGGTCAACACTTTCGGCAAGAACCCGCGCGATCTGTTCGACGAGTTCGAAGGCAAGAAGAAGGTCGAGCTGGGCTCCGGTGACGTGAAATACCACCAGGGCTTCTCGTCCAACGTGATGACCGCCGGTGGCGAAGTTCACCTGGCCATGGCGTTCAACCCTTCGCACCTGGAAATCGTCTCGCCAGTGGTTGAAGGTTCGGTACGTGCCCGTCAGGACCGTCGCAACGACACCGTTGGCGACAAGGTACTGCCGATTTCCATCCACGGTGACGCGGCATTCGCCGGTCAAGGCGTGGTCATGGAAACCTTCCAGATGTCGCAGACCCGCGGTTTCAAGACCGGCGGTACCGTGCACATCGTGATCAACAACCAGGTTGGTTTCACCATCAGCAACCCGCTGGACTCGCGTTCCACCGAGTACGCCACCGACGTCGCCAAGATGATTCAGGCGCCGATCCTGCACGTCAACGGTGATGATCCGGAAGCGGTGCTGTTCGTGACCCAGCTGGCCGTCGATTACCGCATGCAGTTCAAGCGTGACGTGGTCATCGACCTGGTCTGCTACCGTCGTCGCGGCCACAACGAGGCCGACGAGCCGAACGGCACCCAGCCGCTGATGTACCAGCAGATCGCCAAGCAGCGCACCACCCGCGAGCTGTACGCCGACGCCCTGACCCAATCGGGTCGTCTTGACGCCGAGCGCGTCCAGGCCAAGGTCGACGAGTACCGCAACGCGCTGGATAACGGCCTGCATGTGGTAAAAAGCCTGGTCAAAGAGCCGAACAAAGAGCTGTTCGTTGACTGGCGTCCGTATCTGGGCCACGCCTGGACCGCGCGTCACGACACCCGCTTCGACCTCAAGACCCTGCAGGAACTGTCGGCCAAGCTGCTGGAACTGCCGGAAGGCTTCGTGGTTCAGCGCCAGGTTTCGAAGATCTACGAAGACCGCCAGAAGATGCAGGCCGGTGGCTTGCCGATCAACTGGGGCTACGCCGAAACCATGGCCTACGCCACCCTGGCATTCGAAGGTCACCCGATCCGCATGACCGGTCAGGATATCGGCCGCGGCACCTTCTCTCACCGCCACGCGGTGTTGCACAACCAGAAGGACGCCAGCACCTATATCCCGCTGCAGAACCTCTACAAAGGCCAGCCACGTTTCGACCTGTACGATTCGTTCCTGTCCGAAGAAGCGGTCCTGGCATTCGAATACGGCTACTCGACCACCCAGCCAAACGCACTGGTAATCTGGGAAGCGCAGTTCGGCGACTTCGCCAACGGGGCCCAGGTAGTTGTCGACCAGTTCATCACCAGCGGCGAGCACAAGTGGGGTCGTCTTTGCGGTCTGACCATGCTGCTGCCACACGGTTATGAAGGGCAGGGGCCTGAGCACTCCTCGGCACGTCTGGAGCGTTACCTGCAGCTGTGCGCCGAGCACAACGTCCAGGTTTGCGTACCGACTACTCCGGCTCAGATCTACCACCTGCTGCGTCGTCAGGTCATCCGTCCGCTGCGCAAGCCGCTGATCGTGCTGACGCCGAAGTCGCTGCTGCGCCACAAGCTGGCCATCTCGACCCTGGAAGAACTGGCCGAAGGCTCGTTCCAGACCGTGATCCCGGAAATCGATACCCTCGATCCGAAAAACGTCACTCGTCTGGTCCTGTGCAGCGGCAAGGTCTACTACGATCTGCTGGAAAAACGCCGTGCCGAAGGCCGCGAAGATATCGCCATCGTGCGTATCGAGCAGCTGTATCCGTTCCCTGAAGACGACCTGGTCGAAATCCTCGCGCCGTACACCAATCTCAAGGATGTGGTGTGGTGCCAGGAAGAGCCGATGAACCAGGGCGCCTGGTACAGCAGCCAACACCACATGCGTCGTATCCTGACCCGTCACAACAAGGACCTGGTCCTCGAGTACGCCGGTCGTGATGCTTCGGCAGCACCCGCTTGTGGTTACGCTTCGATGCACGCCGAGCAGCAGGAAAAACTGCTGCAAGATGCCTTCACCGTTTAATGCCATCGCGCACTAGAAACCGAATTTAAGGAACCACTGATAATGGCTATCGAGATCAAAGCCCCTACTTTCCCGGAATCGGTTGCCGATGGCACCGTTGCCACCTGGCACAAGCAGCCGGGCGAAGCCGTCAAGCGTGACGAGCTGATCGTCGACATCGAAACCGACAAGGTTGTCCTGGAAGTACTGGCTACCGCTGACGGCGTACTGGGTGCAATCGTCAAGGGCGAGGGCGAGACCGTCCTGTCCGACGAAGTCCTGGGTTCGATCCAGGAAGGTGGCGTTGCAGCTGCCGCGCCTGCCGCTGCTGCAGCTCCTGCTGCTGCCGCTGCTCCTGCCGCCGCTGCTGACGAAGACGCCATCGGCGCGCCAGCTGCTCGCAAGCTGGCCGAAGAGAACGGCATCGCCCTGAACAGCATTAAAGGCACCGGCAAAGACGGTCGCATCACCAAGGAAGACGTGGTTGCTGCCATCGAAGCGAAGAAATCCGCTCCGGCTGCCGCACCTGCCGCCAAGCCAGCCGCTGCTGCCGCTGCCCCGGTCGTCGCCACTGGCGATCGCACCGAGAAGCGTGTACCGATGACTCGCGTACGTGCCACCGTTGCCAAGCGCCTGGTAGAAGCACAGTCGAACATGGCCATGCTGACCACCTTCAACGAAGTCGACATGACCGAAGTCATGGCCCTGCGTTCGAAGTACAAGGACCTGTTCGAGAAGACCCACAACGGCGTCCGCCTGGGCTTCATGTCGTTCTTCGTCAAGGCTGCCACCGAAGCGCTGAAACGCTTCCCGGCGGTCAACGCCTCGATCGACGGTTCCGACATCGTCTACCACGGTTATGCGGACATCGGCGTTGCCGTTTCCAGCGACCGCGGCCTGGTGGTACCGGTACTGCGCAACGCCGAGCAGATGAGCCTGGCTGAAATCGAGAACGGCATCGCCACCTTCGGCAAGAAAGCCCGTGATGGCAAACTGTCGATCGACGAAATGACCGGTGGTACCTTCACCATCACCAACGGTGGTACCTTTGGTTCGATGATGTCGACCCCGATCGTCAACCCGCCACAGGCCGCGATCCTGGGCATGCACAACATCATCCAGCGTCCTATGGCCGTCAACGGTCAGGTCGTGATCCGTCCGATGATGTACCTGGCACTGTCCTACGACCACCGTCTGATCGACGGTAAAGAAGCCGTGACCTTCCTGGTGACCATCAAGAACCTGCTGGAAGACCCGGCTCGTCTGCTGCTGGATATCTGATTGAGCAGTTGCAAGCTGCAAGCTTCAAGCGGCAAGCCTGAACGGTTTGCGCTTGAACTTGTGGCTTGCAGCTTATCGCTTGCAGCTTTAAAGAGGATTTTCTGAATGTCGCAAAAATTTGATGTGGTAGTGATTGGCGCAGGTCCTGGCGGCTACGTAGCTGCCATCAAGGCCGCGCAACTCGGTCTGAGCACTGCCTGTATCGAGAAGTACACTGACGGCGAAGGCAAGCTGGCCCTCGGCGGTACCTGCCTGAACGTGGGTTGCATTCCTTCCAAGGCGCTGCTGGACAGCTCCTGGAAGTACAAGGAAGCCAAAGAGAGCTTCAACGTCCACGGTATCTCCACCGGTGAAGTGAAGATGGACGTCGCCGCGATGGTTGGCCGCAAGGCCGGCATCGTCAAGAACCTGACCGGCGGTGTTGCCACCCTGTTCAAGGCCAACGGCGTAACTTCGATCCAGGGCCACGGCAAGCTGCTGGCTGGCAAGAAAGTCGAAGTCACCAAGGCTGACGGCACCACCGAAATCATCGAAGCCGAGAACGTCATCCTGGCCTCCGGTTCGCGTCCGATCGACATTCCACCGGCTCCGGTCGACCAGAACGTCATCGTCGACTCCACCGGCGCCCTGGAATTCCAGGCCGTACCGAAGCGCCTGGGCGTTATCGGTGCCGGCGTAATCGGTCTGGAACTGGGTTCGGTCTGGGCTCGCCTGGGTGCTGAAGTCACCGTCCTGGAAGCCCTGGACACCTTCCTGATGGCCGCTGACGCCGCTGTCTCCAAGGAAGCGCTGAAAACCCTGACCAAGCAAGGTCTGGACATCAAGCTGGGCGCTCGCGTGACCGGCTCCAAGGTCAACGGCGCTGAGGTCGAAGTGACCTACACCGACGCCAATGGCGAGCAGAAAATCACTTTCGACAAGCTGATCGTTGCGGTCGGCCGTCGCCCGGTGACCACCGATCTGCTGGCTGCCGACAGCGGCGTGACCATCGACGAGCGTGGGTTCATCTTCGTCGACGATCACTGTGCGACCAGCGTACCGGGCGTCTACGCCATTGGTGACGTGGTTCGTGGCATGATGCTGGCGCACAAGGCCTCGGAAGAGGGCATCATGGTTGTCGAGCGCATCAAGGGCCACAAAGCCCAGATGAACTACGACCTGATCCCGTCGGTTATCTACACCCACCCGGAAATCGCATGGGTCGGTAAAACCGAACAGACCTTGAAGGCCGAAGGCGTTGAGGTTAACGTGGGCACCTTCCCGTTCGCGGCCAGTGGCCGTGCGATGGCTGCCAACGACACCGGTGGTTTCGTCAAGGTCATCGCCGATGCCAAGACCGACCGCGTTCTGGGTGTACACGTGATTGGCCCATCGGCTGCCGAACTGGTGCAGCAGGGTGCAATCGCAATGGAATTCGGCACCAGCGCCGAAGACCTGGGCATGATGGTTTTCTCCCATCCGACCCTGTCCGAAGCGCTGCATGAAGCCGCGCTGGCTGTGAATGGCGGTGCCATTCACGTCGCCAACCGTAAGAAGCGTTAAACAATAAGAAACCACGGCGGGTGGCCCGTCGTGAGTCTTGCGTGCATGACTCACCGCGGAAAGTCCGCCGGACTCGAACTCCCGGAGCATACCGGGGGCAAGTGGTCACAGGTGGCGCGGCACTCCCACGGAGCGCAGCGCCGAAGCGCAGTACCTAACGAAGACGGTAAAAAGCATGAATCTTCACGAGTATCAGGGTAAGCAGCTGTTCGCTGAATACGGCCTGCCAGTTTCCAAGGGTTTCGCAGTCGACACCCCTGAAGCTGCCGCAGAAGCCTGCGACAAGATCGGTGGCACCGAGTGGGTTGTCAAAGCCCAGGTCCACGCCGGTGGTCGCGGTAAAGCGGGCGGCGTCAAGCTGGTTCGCAGCAAGGAAGACGCCAAGGCGTTCGCTGCGCAATGGTTGGGCAAGCGTCTGGTGACCTACCAGACCGACGCCAACGGTCAGCCAGTGACCAAGATCCTGGTCGAATCCTGCACTGACATCGCCAAAGAGCTGTACCTGGGCGCTGTAGTCGACCGTTCGAGCCGCCGTATCGTGTTCATGGCCTCCACCGAAGGTGGCGTGGACATCGAGAAAGTCGCTCACGAGACTCCTGAGAAGATCATCAAGGCTACTATCGATCCACTGGTTGGCGCTCAGCCATTCCAGGGTCGTGAACTGGCATTCCAGCTGGGTCTGGAAGGCAAGCAAGTTGCTCAGTTCGCCAAGATTTTCGTAGGCCTGGCCAAGCTGTTCAAAGAACACGACCTGGCCCTGCTGGAAGTAAACCCGCTGGTCATCAAGGCCGACGGCGACCTGCACTGCCTCGATGCCAAGATCAACATCGACGCTAACGCCATGTACCGTCAGCCTAAGCTGAAAACCTTCCACGACCCGTCGCAAGACGACCCTCGTGAAGCCCACGCTGCCAGCTTCGAGCTGAACTACGTGGCCCTGGAAGGCAACATCGGCTGCATGGTCAACGGTGCCGGCCTGGCCATGGGTACCATGGACATCGTCAACCTGCACGGCGGCAAGCCAGCCAACTTCCTCGACGTAGGTGGCGGTGCTACCAAAGAGCGCGTTACCGAAGCCTTCAAGATCATTCTGTCCGACAGCAATGTCGCGGCCGTTCTGGTCAACATCTTCGGCGGCATCGTTCGCTGCGACATGATTGCCGAAGGCATCATCGGCGCTGTGAAAGAAGTCGGCGTTAAAGTACCGGTTGTTGTTCGCCTGGAAGGTAACAACGCTGAACTGGGTGCTAAAGTACTGGCAGAAAGCGGTTTGAACATCATTGCGGCAACCAGCCTGACCGACGCTGCTCAACAAGTTGTCAAAGCTGCGGAGGGCAAGTAATGAGCGTCCTGATCAATAAAGACACCAAAGTCATCTGCCAGGGCTTCACCGGCTCGCAAGGTACTTTCCACTCCGAGCAAGCCATCGCCTATGGCACCAAGATGGTCGGCGGCGTGACCCCAGGCAAGGGTGGTACCACCCACCTGGGCCTGCCAGTGTTCAACACTGTGAAAGAAGCCGTAGAAGCTACCGGCGCTGACGCGTCGGTCATCTACGTTCCGGCTCCTTTCTGCAAGGACTCGATCCTGGAAGCTGCCTTCGGCGGCATCAAGCTGATCGTCTGCATCACCGAAGGCATTCCTACCCTGGACATGCTCGATGCCAAGGTCAAGTGCGACGAGCTGGGTGTTACCCTGATCGGCCCTAACTGCCCAGGCGTCATCACTCCGGGCGAGTGCAAGATCGGCATCATGCCAGGTCACATTCACTTGCCAGGCAAGGTCGGTATCGTTTCGCGTTCCGGCACCCTGACCTACGAAGCGGTCAAGCAGACCACTGACGCCGGTTTCGGTCAGTCCACCTGCGTCGGTATCGGTGGCGACCCGATTCCGGGCTCCAACTTCATCGACATCCTGAAGCTGTTCCAGGAAGACCCGAAGACCGAAGCGATCGTTATGATCGGCGAGATCGGCGGTTCGGCTGAAGAAGAAGCGGCTGCCTACATCAAGGCTCACGTGACCAAGCCTGTAGTTTCCTACATCGCTGGTGTTACCGCTCCTGCGGGCAAGCGTATGGGCCACGCTGGCGCCATCATCTCCGGCGGCAAAGGCACTGCAGACGAGAAATTCGCTGCGCTGCAGGACGCTGGTGTGAAAACCGTGCGTTCGCTGGCAGACATCGGCAAGGCCCTGGCCGAGCTGACTGGCTGGGAAGTGAAGAAGTAATCACTGCCCAGTAAACAAGAAAGGCCACCTTCGGGTGGCCTTTTTTGTTTACTGGGCAGCAGCTTCAAGCGACAAGCTTCAAGCTGCAAGAGGGTGTTGCGGCAAGCTTGCGGCTTGTAACTTGCGGCTTGGAGCTGTCGCGCAAGCGACACGCATATTCACACATCGGACAAGCAGCCCTGCAGCAGTGCGTTTCTGTGTCAAATTCGTTAACCTATGCACTCATTTTGTGCCCGCTCCCCAAAAGGGAACGACACGCTAAACGGGTCTGGCTCATCAAGCCAGGCAGCATTTCCCTCACCCAAGGGGAAATCCCTCTCTAAATCCCGATTTCAGCAGTGTGGTATTTCCTTAATGAAAGTTTTGAAAGGCCAGGACATCCTGGCACTTGGTTTTATGACGTTCGCTTTGTTCGTCGGCGCGGGCAATATCATTTTCCCACCTATCGTCGGTCTGCAATCCGGTCCACACGTGTGGATGGCGGCGCTGGGTTTCCTGATCACTGCTGTAGGCCTGCCGGTCATCACTGTCATTGCCCTGGCCAAGGTCGGCGGCGGCATGGATGCCCTGAGCAGCCCGATCGGCAAGGTCGCCGGCGGCCTGCTGGCGGCGGTGTGCTACCTCTCGGTAGGCCCGCTGTTCGCCACCCCGCGTACCGCCACCGTATCCTTCGAAGTAGGTGTTGCACCGCTGACCGGTGAAAGCCCGCTGGCCCTGTTCATCTACAGCCTGGTGTACTTCCTGGTGGTACTGGCGGTGTCCATGTACCCGGGCAAGCTGCTCGACACCGTCGGCCGCTTCCTCGCACCGCTGAAGATCATCGCCCTGGCCGCGCTCGGCATCGCCGCGTTCATGCTGCCAGCCGGTGGTATCGGTGAAGCACAGCCTGCCTACGTCGCCGCGCCGTTCTCCCAGGGCTTCATCAATGGTTACCTGACCATGGATACCCTCGGTGCGCTGGTGTTCGGTATCGTCATCGTCAACGCCATCCGTTCGCGCGGCGTCGAGTCGCCGCGGCTGATCACCCGCTACGCGATCATCGCCGGCCTGATCGCCGGTGTCGGCCTGGCCCTGGTGTATATCAGCCTGTTCCGCCTGGGTGCCAGCAGCCATGAAATCGCCGCCGGTGCCAGCAACGGCGCGGCGGTGTTGCATGCCTATGTGCAGCACACCTTCGGCTCGCTGGGCAGCGGCTTCCTTGCCGTGCTGATTGCCCTGGCCTGCCTGGTGACCGCAGTCGGCCTGACCTGCGCTTGCGCCGAGTACTTCAGCCAGGTGCTGCCGCTGTCGTACCGCACCCTGGTGGTGATCCTCGCCGGCTTCTCGCTGCTGATCTCCAACCTTGGCCTGACCAAGCTGATCATGTTCTCGATCCCGGTGCTGACGGCAATCTACCCACCGTGCATCGTGGTCGTGGGCCTGAGCTTCTGCAAAGAGCTGTGGAACTCCCAGGTACGCATTCTGGCGCCGGTGATGCTGGTGTCGCTGCTGTTCGGCATGATCGATGCCATCAAGGGCACCGCGCTGGCCAGTGAACTGCCAGAAATCCTCGCTCACCTGCCGCTGAGCGAGCAGGGCCTGGCCTGGCTGGTGCCTTCGGTGGTTACCCTGGGTGTTGCGGTGCTGTGCGACCGCATGCTGGGCAAGCCACGCGAAGTGCTGGCCTGAGAATTGGCCATCTGACGGGCACCGGCCACAAGCCAGCAGGGTGACCGTCACGGCAGATTCCGAGCCCCGTGTCCGAAAGGATGCGGGGCTTTTTCGTTTCTGCACGGCAGACGTGTCTTTTTCTGCGGCAAAGCGTCGAAAGCCGGTCAATGGGATTTACTGTGCTCGAAACTTAATCAGGACCTTGCATGAGCTTCATTCAAAGCAATCTGATCCACCTGCTGGCCGCCTGCTGGTTTGCCGTGTGCTGGGGCGGTTATACCCGCTACGCCACCTGGAAGGGCCGCGATACCGCCTGCCTGGCCAGCGTGCTGCACCTGTACCGGGAAGACTGGATGCGCCGCATGTTGCTGCGTGACAATCGCATCGCCGATGCCAGCGTGATCGGCAACCTTGAGCGCAATGCGTCGTTCTTCGCCTCCAGCACCCTGATCATTCTCGCCGGCATTCTCACCGTGCTCGGTGCTTCGGACCGCGCAGTATCGCTACTGGCCGACCTGCCGCTGGTGCAGCAAGCGTCCCAGGGGATGTCGGAAATCAAGTTGTTGTGCCTGGCAATGGTGTTTGTTTACGCCTTCTTCACCTTCAGCTGGTGCATGCGCCAATACAACTTCGCCGCGGTACTGGTGGGCTCGGCGCCGATGATCGGTGAGCGTCATGTCAGCGAACTTGAACGCAAGGCGTTTGCCCTTAGAGCCGCCAGGGTTATTTCACTGGCCGCCAACCAGTTCAACTTTGGCCTGCGCTCCTATTACTTTGGTATGGCCATGCTCTGCTGGTTTATCAGCCCGTGGTTGTTCATGTTGATGAGTACCGGGGTGGTACTGGTGCTGTATCGTCGCGAATTCCATTCGGATGTGCTCGATGTGATGGTTTACACCCCTACCGAGGCACCTGCGCCGGAGCCGGCTAAAGAGAACCTTGCCTGAAGAGTGACGACTGAATCGTTTAATCCAGTTTTGGCAGCCATAAAAAAACCCGACAGTGTCGGGTTTTTTTTATTCCGGCAGGCTTGCTTACTGTTTAGCAGGCTCAGCAGGAGTAACTGGGGCAGCAGGAGCGGCTTCTTTCGCAGCTTCTTCAGCGGCTTTTTGTTGCGCTTCGGCCTGATCTTTGGCGGCTTCGACGTTTTCTTTCGCTGCCTCGTTCACTTTATCCTGAGCTTCGTTCATTTTCTCTTGAGCGTTCTCGGAATGTTGCGCAGCGTCTTGGGCTTTGTCTTCGCTGGCTTTATCGCAAGCGGCAAGACCCAGGGCAGCGGCGAGCATAACGGCAAAAGCAAAAGGTTTACGCATGGGGTGTTTCTCCTTGTGGAATAAGTTACTTGTTCCTTCGAGTTCAAGTAACCGGTAGAAGTTCCGCGCACCATACAGATATATAACAAATGGATCTATATGGACATTTGCCAGACTGTGTGCATGTTCTCAATGGCCTGAGAGTTTTTTCAAATGACCGACACTTCCTTGCTGGCAATGGCCGAGCGCTTTCTCTCGGCGTTACGCCATTGTCAGGTACTCCAGATGCGCGTGCATCACGCTGACGCCCAGGGCATGACCCTGGTGCTGCCATACTCCGCGAGGATCGTCGGCAACCCTCAGACCGGCGCGGTGCACGGCGGGGCGATCACCACCCTGATGGACACCACCTGCGGCATGGCCACCCTCTGCGCGCTGCCTGAGTTCGAGGTCTGCCCGACCCTGGACTTGCGCATCGACTACATGCACCCGGCCGAGGCCGGTAAGGATATTTTCGGTCACGCGTACTGTTACCGCGTTTCCCGCGATGTGATTTTCACCCGCGGGGTGGCTTACCAGGATGACCCCGAGCAGCCAATCGCGCAGGTGGTTGGCACTTTCATGCGTCTGGGCAAGGGCATCAAGGGCGGCCTCAATTTCGCCAACAAGCTCAAGGGGAGTGGCCAATGATCCCGCCAGAAGTGCACCAGCAACTGCGCCAGGCGCATGCCGAAGGCAATTACGAACCGCTGCTGCAGTTGATCCCTTATGCCGGATTGATTGGTATCCAGTGCAGCCGTCAGGGCGATGACCTGCTGTTCTGCCTGCCGGCCAGCCAGGACAATATCGGCAATCCGTTGCTGCCAGCGATCCACGGCGGGGTGATTGCCGGCTTCATGGAGTTGTCGGCTGCGCTGTACTTGCTGATTTTCAGTGAAAGTGCGGCAATTCCGAAAATCATCGACTTTTCCATCGACTACCTGCGTGCCGGCCATTATCGCGACACCTACGCCCAGTGCCAGCTGTGGCGCCAGGGCCGGCGGGTGACCAATGTGGCGATCACGGCCTGGCAAGGCAACCCGGATGAGCCGATTGCCACGGCACGAGCACATTTCAAGATCGAAGAAATGACCTCGCCCTTGAAATAGCCCCAGCCACCCCCATCTGTTGTGCATCCCGCCGTGAAAGCAGGCCGCTGGCCTGCCCAACGACAACTGTCATCAGATCGGAGTGTTGAAGACCATGAGTGTGGAAACTCAAAAAGAAACCCTGGGCTTCCAGACCGAGGTGAAGCAACTGCTGCACCTCATGATCCATTCCCTGTATTCGAACAAGGAAATCTTCCTTCGCGAACTGATTTCCAACGCCTCCGACGCCGTCGATAAACTGCGCTTCGAAGCCCTGGCCAAGCCAGAGCTGCTCGAAGGCGGCGCCGAGCTGAAGATCCGCCTGAGCTTCGACAAGGACGCCAACACCGTCACCCTCGAAGACAACGGCATCGGCATGAGTCGCGAGGACGTGATCGCGCACCTGGGCACCATCGCCAAGTCCGGCACCGCCGACTTCATGAAGAACCTCACCGGTGACCAGAAGAAGGACTCGCACCTGATCGGTCAGTTCGGCGTGGGCTTCTACTCGGCCTTCATCGTCGCCGACAAGGTCGATGTGTTCAGCCGCCGCGCCGGCCTGCCGGCCGCCGAGGGCGTGCACTGGTCGTCCAAGGGCGAGGGCGACTTCGAAGTCGCCACCATCGACAAGGCCGAGCGCGGTACCCGCATCGTCCTGCACCTGAAAAAGGGTGAAGAAGAGTTCGCCGACGGCTGGCGCCTGCGCAACATCGTCAAGAAATACTCCGATCACATCGCCTTGCCGATCGAGCTGCCAAAACAGGTCGAAGCCGCCGAGGGCGAAGACAAGCCGGCCGAAGAATGGGAAACCGTCAACCGCGCCAGCGCCCTGTGGACCCGTCCGCGTACCGAGATCAAGGACGAGGAGTACCAGGAGTTCTACAAGCACATCGGTCACGATTTCGAGAACCCGCTGGCCTGGAGCCACAACAAGGTCGAAGGCAAGCTCGAGTACAACTCGCTGCTCTACGTACCGGCCCGTGCCCCGTTCGACCTGTACCAGCGTGAAGCGCCGCGCGGCCTGAAGCTGTACGTGCAGCGTGTGTTCATCATGGACCAGGCAGAATCCTTCCTGCCGCTGTACCTGCGCTTCATCAAGGGCGTGGTCGACTCCAACGACCTCTCGCTGAACGTCTCGCGTGAGATCCTGCAGAAAGACCCGATCATCGATTCGATGAAATCGGCGCTGACCAAGCGCGTGCTGGACATGCTCGAGAAGCTGGCCAAGAACGAGCCTGAGCAGTACAAGGGCTTCTGGAAGAACTTCGGCCAGGTGATGAAAGAAGGCCCGGCCGAAGACTTCGCCAACAAGGAGAAGATCGCCGGTCTGCTGCGCTTCGCTTCCACACACGACGAAAGCGGCGAGCAGAGCGTTGCCCTGGCCGACTACCTGGCCCGCGCCAAGGAAGGTCAGGACAAGATCTACTTCCTCACCGGTGAGTCCTACGCGCAGGTGAAGAACAGCCCGCACCTGGAAGTCTTCCGCAAGAAAGGCATCGAAGTCCTGCTGCTGACCGACCGTATCGACGAGTGGCTGATGAGCTACCTGAGCGAATTCGACGGCAAGAGCTTCGTCGACGTCGCCCGGGGCGACCTGGACCTGGGCAAGCTGGACTCCGAAGAGGACAAGAAAGCTCAGGAAGAAGTCGCCAAGGAGAAAGAAGGCCTGGTCGAGCGCCTGAAAGCGGCCCTGGGCGAAAGCGTCAGCGAAGTGCGCGTCTCGCACCGTCTGACCGACTCGCCGGCGATCCTGGCCATCGGTGAGCAGGACCTGGGCCTGCAGATGCGCCAGATCCTCGAGGCCAGCGGGCAGAAGGTGCCGGACTCCAAGCCGATCTTCGAATTCAACCCGGGCCACCCGCTGATCGAGAAGCTGGACAACGAGCAGAGCGAAGACCGTTTCGCCGACTTCTCGCACATCCTCTTCGATCAGGCCGCGCTGGCGGCGGGCGATAGCCTCAAGGACCCGGCGGCGTACGTTCGTCGCCTGAACAAGCTACTGGTCGAATTGTCGGCTTAAGTAGTTGCAGGAAAGCCCGCTTCGGCGGGCTTTTTTCATGGTGCAAGGAGGAGTGCATGAGCAAGGTTACCGTCGAATCGCTGGTCTATCATGTTGCCGGCAAAGCCTATGAGAGCCGCTTGTTCTATACCCAGGGCGCCCGCGAGCAGCCTGGGCTTTTGATGGCGCCAAACTGGATGGGGGTGGGCGAGGGCGCCGAACGTATCGCCCGCGAGGTTGCCGCCCAGGGTTATGTGGTGTTGCTGGCCGACATCTACGGCCAGACCCTGCGTCCGTCGGACATGGATGAAGCCGGTGCGGCGATGACGCCGCTGAAGAATGACCGCGTCGAGCTGCGCAAGCGCTTGAAGGCAGCGCTGGACCAGTTGCTGGGCCAATCCAGGGCGGTACTGGAGCCTGGCAAGCTGGCCACCTTCGGCTTCTGCTTCGGCGGCTGCTGTGCGCTGGAGCTGGCGCGTGAAGATGCGCGCCTGCTGGCCGCTGTATCGTTCCACGGCACCCTGGATACGCCGCTGCCGGCCGAGGAGGGCAAGGTCCGGGCCTCGATGCTGGTGTTGCATGGCGCCGCCGACCCGTTCGTGCCCAAGGAGCAGCTACCGGCTTTCGAAGCCGAGATGGACGCGGCCAAGGTTGATTGGCAGCTGATCAGCTATGGCGGCGCGGTGCACTCGTTCACCGATACCGCAGCGAATATCCCCGGCAAGATGAAGTACGACGCACGCACGTCCAAGCGCGCGTTCCGCGCGATGTTCAATTTGCTCGATGAAGTGTTCCAGCGCTGAGTGGGGCGGGGCTGCTGTGCAGCCCATCGCCAGCAAGGCTGGCTCCCGCACTGGACCTGCATGCATCCACCCTGTGGGAGCCGGCCTTGCCGGCGATCAATCTCAAGGCAACTCGATCCGTTCACTTTCCCCTGGTACCGTCGGCCAGTCTCCGGCCGCCCAGCGTGCCCGCGCCTGTTCGATCAGCGCCGGATCACTGGCAACGAAATTCCAGTTCATTCGCCGCGGCCCGTCCAGTGGCGCCCCGCCAAACAGCACCAGCTGGCTCTGGCTGTCGGCATACAGGCTCATCTCCTCGCCGGGCGGCAAGATCACCAGGCTGCACGGCTCGACCGCCTCGTCGTTCAGGCTGACTTCGCCATCCAGCACATACAGTGCACGCTCGACATGCTCGATGGGCACCGTCAGGGTGGTCGCCGCCTGCATCTGCACCAGCGCATACAGGGTCGGTGACAGCACCGGCACCGGCGATTGCAGGCAAAAACCGCTGCCGGCAATCATGCGAATGCTGACCCCCAGGGTGTCACTGACCGGCAAGCTCGCCGCCGGATGATGGCTGTAGTGCCCAGGGCCTTGCTCATGCTCCTTGGGTGACGCCAGCCATACTTGCAAACCGTGCAATCGCGAGTTGCCGGGCAGTAGCTCGGCAGGCGTGCGCTCGACATGGGCAATGGCGCTGCCAGCGGTCATCCAGCTGACTTCACCGGCCTTGACCCGTTGATCCGAGCCCAGGCTGTCCTTGTGCTGGATCTCGCCCTCGAACAGGTAGGTGAGAGTCGACAGGCCGATATGCGGATGCTGGCGGATGTTCATGCCGCGCCCGGCCGGGTACTCGGTTTCGAGCATGTGGTCGAAGAACACGAACGGCCCGACACTGCGGCACTGGGCCGAGGGCAGGGGGCGCAGGATAGGTTGCCCTTCGACCGATTCGGCGCGAGGGCGGATGACCAGGGGAAGGCTCACGGTGTGCTCCAGGCCAAGGGGGAAAGTTCTTGTAGCATAACCTGCTGAACTGGCGCGTGGTCGGCTCGGTCTACCCTGTCTGAATCGGCCAACAAGGAAAGCGTGATGATTGCCAGGTGTCTGGGCTGGGTGCTGTTGCTGGGGGTATCGCTGCAGGCGGCGCAGGCGCGCGAGTATCACTACAGTGATGCGCACCTGCATTACGTCGACTTCTTCCAGGAGACCGCCGGCATGGATGCCTTGCTCAAGGCCATGGATGAAGCCCGAATCGACCAGTCGATGATCTCGGGTATCCCGGTGGCCAAGAAGTGGCACGAGGATGAGCCCAAGCGCCCGCGTTATTACGCTGGCGACGATGCCGATGCCTACTGGTACAGCGCCACCGATATCTATGTAGCGGCAGCACTGGAGAAACTCAGCCCCGAACAACGCCAGCGCTTTCATCCGTTTCTCACCGGCTTCAACCCGGTGGACAAGAATGCCGTGGCCCACATCGAGCGCATGCTCGAGCTGCACCCGGGCCTGTGGCAGGGCATTGGCGAGGTGTTCACCCGCCATGATGACCTCACTGCGCTCACCAGCGGCGACACGCCCAGGGCCAATAACGAGGCCATGACCCGCATCTATCACCTGGCCGCCGAGCAGGACCTGCCGGTGCTGATCCACTCCAACATCACCTCCAAGCGTGAACGCAACCCGCTGTACCTGGCGGAAATCGAAGAGCCACTGCGCAATCACCCGCACACCCGCTTCATCTGGGCTCATGCCGGCACCAGCCTGGAGATTCATCGTCACCAGGCTCAGCTGGATTTTTTGCTGCCGACCCTGACGCGGATGCTCGAGGATTACCCGAACCTGTACATAGACCTCTCCTGGAGCGTGCTGCAGCCTTATCTGCTGGATGAGAAGGGCAACCCCAGGGTTGAGTGGCTGGCGCTGGTCAAGCGCTTCCCTGAGCGCTTCATGCTTGGTTCCGACGTGGTCGGGCGTTTCAACAGCCTGGGCGAGCAGTTGCATGGCTTCGATCCGTTCCTTGATGCCTTGCCTGCCGAGATTGCGCAAAAGGTCGCCCGCGACAACTTCCTTGCCGTACTGCCCAAGGCACGCAAGTGACAGCCCTGTCATCAGCCTGTCATGCCCGTGTCATAGCCTGCCGCCATCAACCTGATGGAGTGCACTATGTTCCCACGTCGTTTCAGCGCCCTGTGCGGGCTCATGCTGGTTAGTGGCCTGGCCGCTGCCGAGGTTCGCGTTGATGGCCCGGTCGAGTACGGCCTGTTCGAAACCCGCCACCAGAATTTCCAGCCGGGTGAGCGGGTGCTGACCCAGAGCAACCAGACCATCCAGCCAACCGATGAGATCCCGGCGCGCCTGGGCAGCAAGTTCGGTATGCGTTACCGGCTGGAGGGCAAGGTCGCCGAAGACACGCCGCTGACCCTGCTGTACCTCACCCCCGGTGTACGCACCCCGGACGGCAAGCGTCACGACAAGTTCGAAGTGGTGCAGAAGCTGGTGCCGGGGGCGGCCCAGGACGTCATGGCCTACGAGTTCACCGAGAACCACGAAGTGGTGCCGGGACAATGGCATTTCATGGTCTTCCAGGGTGATCGTCTGCTTGCCGAGCAGCGCTTTACCGTGCGCTGATCAAGGGTGACCCTGGTGTCGCGATCATAAGGCCTTTTGATATCACGTTTTCGTCTTACGCAAATTTTCCCCAGGCCGATACCGTCTAGAAGCAAGGACTGCTGCACTGTTTTGCAGCGCTTTTGGAGGGAGCCAGAAGATGAGCTTGAGAAGCATGAATATCGCGCCCAGGGCCGGCCTGGGTTTTGGTCTGGTGGCGGCGCTGGTGTTTGCCTTGGGCGCTTTTGCCCTGATGCAGATGACCAGCATGCGCCAGCAGTCCGCGCAGGTCGACAGCAATTGGTTGCCCAGCGTGATTTCGGTCGGGCAGATGACCCAGGATATGCTGCGCATCCGCGCCCTGACCCTGCGCCTGTTGGTCAATCGCGATGCTGCGGCGCTGGAACAGAACAAGTCGCGCATCGAAGAGATCAAGTCCGGCCTGGACAAAGCCCAGCAGAAGTACCAGGCGCTGATCGTGTTGCCCGAAGAACAAACCCTGTTCGATCGTTACCTGGGCCTGGAGCAGCGCTATCTCAAGCTGCAGAACCAGGTGGTGGCCTTGTCCACCGAGCATCGGCTTGAAGAGGCGGTAGCCATGGTCAACGGCGAGATGAACCAGTTGGCCGACCAGATGACCGCCAGTCTCAACGAGCTGATCGCGCTCAATAACCATCATGCCAACACCGCGACCGACCTTGCCGAGGTTGTCTACCAGGAGGCGCGGGTCTGGGTGATCGGCTTGCTGATCGCCGCCGTGGTGCTCACCGTGGTGCTGGCCCTGACCCTGACCCGCAGTATCGTCCGGCCGCTGGCGCAGTCACTGAAGGTTGCCGAGGTAGTGGCCACCGGTGATCTGACCCCGCAGATCTCGGTGCAGGGCAAGGACGAACCGGCGCGCTTGCTCACGGCGTTGAAGCAGATGCAGCAGAGCCTGCGCGATACCATCGGGCGCATCTCCGATTCGTCCAGCCAGTTGGCTTCAGCCTCCGAAGAGCTCAGCGCGGTGACCGAAGATGCCACCCGCGGGCTGCTGCAGCAGAGCCAGGAAATCGAACAGGCGGCGACTGCGGTCAATCAGATGACCACTGCGGTGGAGGAGGTGGCGAGCAATGCCGTGGCCACTTCCGAAGCATCGCGCGAATCGGATCGTATTGCCCGCCAGGGACGTGAGCAGGTGCGCCTGACCGTGACCTCGATCGAAGACCTGGCGGCCGGCGTCACCGCCAATGCCGAAGAGGTCGGGCAGCTGGCGCAACAGGTCCATGGCATTACCAAGGTGCTGGATGTGATCGGTGCGATTGCCGAGCAGACCAACCTGCTGGCGCTCAACGCCGCGATTGAAGCGGCCCGCGCCGGTGATGCCGGGCGCGGCTTTGCCGTGGTGGCGGACGAGGTGCGGGCACTGGCCCATCGCACTCAGCAGTCGACCCGTGAAATCGAGCAGATGATCGATGGCATCCAGCAAGGCACCAATCGTGCGGTCGAGGGTATGCAGCACACCAACGAGCGGGCGCGTGGCACCTTGGAAGGCGCCCATGCCGCAGGGGCGGCGCTGGAAGAGATTGCTGCGGCCATCAGCCTGATCAACGAGCGCAACCTGGTGATTGCCAGCGCCTCCGAGCAGCAGGCGCAGGTGGCGCGGGAGGTGGACCGCAACCTGACCAATATCCGCGACCTGGCCATGCAGACCTCGGCGGGGGCGAATCAGACCAACGCGGCGAGCCAGGCGTTGTCGCAGTTGGCGATTGAGCTGAATGGGTTGGTGGGACGGTTTTCGGTGTAAAGCATCGCGGGTCAAGTCGAGTCGTCGCACCGCCGCTCCCACAAGGTCGGAGCAGGACCCGCGATGGCACAAACAAAAACGCCCCGACGAGTCGGGGCGTTCGAGCATAAGGGGCTGGCCCTTACTTGCCTTCCCAGCGCTTGAGCACCAGGGTGGCGTTGGTGCCGCCGAAACCGAAGCTGTTGCTCATCACGGTATCGATCTTGGCGTTTTCCCGGGTCTTGGTCAGCACCGGCAGGTCGGCCACTTCCGGGTCCAGTTCGTCGATGTTGGCGGAACCGGCAATGAAGTTGCCTTCCATCATCAGCATGCAGTAGATCGCTTCGTGAACGCCGGCGGCGCCCAGGGAGTGACCGGACAGGCTCTTGGTCGAGCTGATGGCCGGAGCCTTGTCGCCGAACACTTCGCGAACGCCCTTCATTTCGGCAACGTCGCCAACTGGCGTCGAGGTGCCGTGGGTGTTCAGGTAGTCGATCGGGGTGTCGACGGTGGACATGGCCATCTGCATGCAGCGGATGGCGCCTTCGCCGCTTGGCGCGACCATGTCGTAGCCATCGGAAGTGGCGCCGTAGCCGACGATTTCCGCGTAGATCTTGGCGCCACGGGCCAGAGCGTGTTCCAGCTCTTCAACCACGACCATGCCGCCACCGCCTGCGATGACGAAGCCGTCACGGTCAGCGTCGTAGGCACGGGAAGCTTTTTCCGGGGTGTCATTGCGCTTGCTGGACAGCGCGCCCATGGCGTCGAACAGGAACGACTGGCTCCAGTGCTCTTCTTCACCGCCACCGGCGAAGACGATGTCTTGCTTGCCCATCTGGATCTGTTCCATCGCAGTACCGATGCAGTGAGCACTGGTGGCGCAGGCCGAGGCGATGGAGTAGTTCAGGCCCTTGATCTTGAATGGGGTGGCCAGGCACGCCGAAACGGTGCTGCTCATGGTCCGGGTGACGCGGTACGGGCCAACGCGCTTGACGCCTTTTTCGCGCAGGATGTCCAGCGCTTCCATCTGGTTCAGGGTCGAAGCGCCGCCGCTGCCTGCGATCAGGCCGGTACGCGGGTTGGAGACTTGCTCTTCGGTCAGGCCCGAGTCCTTGATCGCGTCGGCCATTGCCAGATAGGCATAGGCAGCGGCGTGACCAACGAAACGGAAGATTTTACGGTCGATCAGTTCTTCGAGGTTGAGGTCAATGGAGCCGGAAACCTGGCTACGCAGACCCATTTCGGCATATTCCGGGTTGAATCGGATGCCAGGGCGGCTTGCACGCAGGTTGGCGGAGACGGTCTCTTTGTCATTGCCCAGGCACGAAACAATGCCCAGACCAGTGATAACGACGCGGCGCATGCGGATAACCCTTAGAAGTTGTCAGTGGAGGTGAATACGCCGACACGGAGGCCTTCGGCGGTGTAGATCTCGCGACCGTCGACGCTGACCGAACCATCGGCGATGGCCATGTTCAGCTTGCCTTTGAGGACGCGCTTGATATGAATGTTATAGGTGACTTTCTGGGCGGTCGGCAGAACCTGGCCGAAGAATTTCACTTCACCCGAACCCAGTGCCCGGCCACGGCCCGGCAGGCCTTGCCAGCCAAGGAAGAAGCCGACCAATTGCCACATGGCGTCCAGGCCCAGGCAGCCCGGCATCACCGGATCACCTTCGAAGTGGCAGGCGAAGAACCACAGGTCCGGGGTGATATCCAGCTCGGCGACCAATTCACCTTTGCCGTACTTGCCACCCTCCTGGCTGATATGGGTGATGCGATCAACCATCAGCATGTTCGGGGCGGGCAGTTGCGCGTTACCTGGGCCGAACAGCTCACCGCGACTGCAGCGCAGCAGGTCTTCCCGAGTAAAGGCGTTTTGTTTGGTCATGCGAGCTCCTCAATAGTCCCCGTGCGGCAGGGGGCAAATCTTCCCGGCCGTCCCAAAACGCGTACGTTTGAGCCGGCAGCCTACACATAGACTATTGCGTTGTAGTGAAAGTCACAGCGCACGGGGCAAAGAAGTACACTTGTGCACTGAAATTTTATTTTCAAGCCCTTCGCAGCGCTTGTCCAGTCTCTAAGACTGCCGCAATTTAGCATTTATCGCCAGTCGCAGCTGCCTGACCGGGCAACCAGCGTTGCAGAATTTGTTGCAGATCAGTGCGTTTGAACGGCTTGGCCAGGTAGTCGTTCATGCCCGCGTTCAGGCAACGCTCGCGATCGCCCTGCAAGGCATTGGCGGTCAGGGCGATGATCGGCATGGCGGCCGCCTGCGGCAGCAGGCGAATGCGCCGGGTGGCCTCGTAGCCGTCGATAATCGGCAGGCGGCAATCCATCAGCGCTGCGGCAAAGCGCTGGCGCCCGGCCTGGGCCACGGCCTGGGCGCCATCGACAGCGATGCACACCTCAAAACCCAGGCTGCGCAGCATGGCTTCGATCACCGTCTGGTTCACCGGATTGTCCTCGACCAGCAGGATGCGCCGGCCCTGGCCGTCGTCTTCGGGGCGGGTCAGGCCGCTGGGCAGGCGCGGCGTTTGCGCCGTCGACAAGGCCAGAGGCATCTCCAGGGTGAAGGTCGAGCCGAGGCCTTCACGGCTTTCGCCGCGCAGGGTGCCGCCCATCCGTTCGGTCAGCGTGCGGGCGATCGACAGGCCCAGGCCGGTACCGCCATAACGGCGGGAGATCGAGCTGTCGGCTTGCTGGAAGGCGATGAACATCATTTCCAGGCGCGTGCTGTCGATGCCGATACCGGTGTCGCGTACCGCGCAGGTGAACCAGATCAGCTGGCGGTCGAGCACCTGCCAGCGCGGTTCGATCTGTACGCTGCCGTGCTCGGTGAACTTCAGCGCGTTGCCGATCAGGTTGAGCAACACCTGGCGGATGCGCGTCGGATCGCCTACCACCTGCAGTTGCTCCATGCCCGGTGGCAGACGCAGTTGCAGGTCCAGCTGGCGCTGCTGGGCCAGGTGCTGGAACGACTGCACGCTGCTGCCGATCAGCTCGCCGAGGTTGAAATCGATGTGCTCCAGCTCCAGGGTGGTGCGCTCGATGCGCGAGAAGTCGAGGATATCGTTGATGACTTTGAGCAGGTGCCCGGTCGACTCACTGGCCACGGCCGTGTACTCGGCCTGTTCTTCGCTGAGGGTGGTGGTTTCCAGCAATTGCAGCATGCCCAGAACACCGTTCATCGGCGTGCGCAGTTCATGGCTCATCATCGCCAGGAAATCAGACTTGGCCTTGTTCGCCTGCTCGGCCTCTTCACGGGCCTGGATCAATTGCGACATGGCCTGCTGCTGTTCGTGACTGGCCTTGCCCAGCGCACTGGCGAGGTTGTTGATGTGCCGGGCCAGGTGGCCCAGTTCACTGTCATCGACCACCGGCAGCGGCGCATTGAACTCACCTTGCTGGATGGCCTTGACCGCATGGCCCATGTCGCTGATCGGCTTGGCCAGGCTCAGGGCCAGGCGCCGGGCCAGGATGAAGGTAAAGAGCAGGGCGAACAGGGCAAGAATCCCGGCCTTGACCACGATTTCCTGTTGCCGTTCGTTGAAGGCGTCATCCGACATGCCGACGATCACCCGGCCCAGGTAGTCATCGCCGATGCTCTTGGTCGGTGCGTTGCTGTGCAGGAAGTCGTTGTCCAGGCGGATCTGTTGCAGGCGGATCGGTGCCTGGAACACTTCCACCTGCTGCGCGCGGTTGTGGCTTTCGTCAGGCTGCTCGACGTACACGAGGATGTGGTTGCTGCTGTCCTGCACCTCGAGAAAGCGCACGTGGGGGATGCTCAAGGTGGCGCGCATGAGGCTTTCGAGCACTTCGTTGTTGCCGGCGATCACGCCGTACTCGGAAGCTGGGGCCAACTGATTAGCGATCAACTGGCCGGTGTGGTTGAGCTCCTGGCGCAAGTCCTGAATGCGCACGAAGGTAAAGAAGCTGATCAGCAGCAGGGTCAGCAACAGGGCCGGACCGAGGCTGATGATCTGCGTGCGGGTGTGAATGTCCCAGCTCAGGCGCCGACTCATGGTGTGCTTTCTCCTTCGGCCAGGGCCAGGGCGGCGGCGGACGGGTCAATCGCTTCGATGCCCAGGGCGCGGGCAACCTGCTGGTTGCCGAGCACGCTGAAGTGATCCGGGTAGAGCGTGCGGGGCCAGCGGTTGGGCGCCTGGTCGAGCAGCCGTTCGAGCACCGCCAGCCAGTCGTCCTGGTCGCTCAGGGTGCTGGCCAGGGCGCCGGCCTTGACGAACCCGGCATTGGGCCCGATCAGCGCCATCTGCCGGCCATAGCTGCTGAGCAAAACGTTCTTGGCCGTCTTCGAGTTGTACAACTGTGGATCGTCGATGCCCAGCAGTACATCGCTGTTTTGCAGAAGACTTTGCAAAGGCCGGCTGTCGCGCAGGTCTGGCCAGGCTTCGGCGACGATTTCCAGGCCCAGCGGACGCGCCGCCTTGCGCAATTCATCGAGGAGGAACTGACTGTGTTCGGCATACAGCACGCCGACCCGCTTGGCCTGCGGCAACAGGTAGCGGGCCAGGCGCAACTGCCGGGCCAGGGGTGGGTCGCTCCACAGCAGGCTGAGGTAAGCCGGGCGCAGGCTGCCCAGCCGTTGCTGGGCCTGGACCCGGCTGACGCGCAAGGCCAGCGCCGGTGGCCCGGCGGTTTCGCTCAGGCGCCATTCGAGGCTGGCACTGTCGAGCAGGATCAGCCGGGTGGCGGCTTTGATCTGGCTGGGGCGGGGTAGCTTGGCGACTGGCACGAAACGCACCTGATCAGCCGGACGGCGCTCGCGCAACGCTTCAACGAAGCTGCGCACACCGGCGTTGTCCTGGCTGCCGGTCAGCAGGATCTCGTTAGCCGACAGGCCGCACAGGGGCCACAGGCAGGCCAGCAGCAGCCAGCGCCGCAGGCGGCGCATCAGAATTCCAGCTCCGCACTGAAAGACAGCACATGACGGCTGTCGTAGCGATTGTCGGCGATGGTCGTGGGCTCATCGTCCAGACGCTGCTGGAGCATGCCGGCCAGCTCCAGGCTGGTGCGGTTCCAGCGCAGGCGCTTGGCCACGCGCAGGTCGAGGCGTTCGAAGCGGTACTGGTTGAGGGCGTCGTCGCCGTAATAGAAGAGGGCGCTGGACCAGCCCGCGCCCCAGTCGCGCAGCCAGCCGGCCGAGCCGCTGTTGTGGGCGCTCAGGCGTCGGTCGGCGGGGTTGCTGGCCCAGGCGTCGACGTAGGCGTAGGTCAGGCGCAGGCGGTCGGCGGGGCTCAGGCGCCAGTCCAACTGCGCTTCGCTGCCGCTGAAACGGGCCTCGTTGCTGTTGCTGGCGATGTACTGGTTGTTGCGCAGCGGCTCGCTGATCATGCCGGTGATTTCGTCGTAGAACAGCTTGAGGTCGACGCTCAGGTCGGCATCGGCGAAGTAACCGTTGTAGCCCAGTTCCCGCGAGCGCATGCGCTCCTGTTTAAGATCGCCGGGGCCGCGGGTCTTGACGAAATATTCGGCGTTGCGCCGGCCGAAAGCGCCAGGCACCAGGTTATTGACCCGGTAGCTCCAGTTGACGTTGTTCTCGAACATGTCCGGCGAGCGCACCGCTTCGGAGTATACCGCGCGCAATCCATGGCGCGGGGTAATCAGGTAGTTGACCGCCACCCGCGGGGTCAAGGAGCTACCGGACAGGCGGGCATCTTCGTACATGGCCCCGCCCTGAAGGATCCAGTGCTCGTCGGCGCGCCATTCCAGGTGACCGAACAGGCGCCAGGTGCTGTCGTCCAGGCTGCCATTGAAATAGGTCTGCGAGTCGGCGCGGTCGTAGCGATAGTTGGCGCCGCTGACCAGGCGCAGGCTGTCGGACAGGCTCAGGGTGTCCTGCACTTCAAGGTCGTAGCGGGTTTCCCGGGTGCTCTGGTCGATATCACCGCAGACCTGCTGCGAACCGCCATTGCTCCACTGTTGCTGTACCTGCTCGGCCAGGGCGCGTTCCTCGCTGCTGCCGGCGGGCAAGGGCGAAGTAATGTTGCGCGCCACCTGCTCGGCGTAATTCGGGTTCAGGCGCCAGAGCTGGGTCAGTTGCGGGCTGAACGACAGCGCCGCATCACAGGCGCGCCATACCTGCTCACGATCCCAGTGCTGGGCCGAGCCCTGTACATAGAGGCTGTGGTCGGGGTTGAAGTCGATGTTCCAGCGCAGCGAACCGGCGTAGTCCTTGGCGTTGAGGTCGGCGTTGTTGCCTGCGGCAGTAATGTAGGGGAACACCGGTTTATAGGTGTAGGGCCGCTGATCGCTGCCTTCCTTGGCCGAGAATTGCCATTCCAGGCTCTGATTGCTGGCCAGGGTGTGGCTGGCACTCAGGGCCAGGCGGTTGAGGCGGCGACTGTCGCGGTAGTCCTGGCCCCAGCGGTTTTCGTCGAAACCATCGTCCTGCATGCCCGACAACGACAGGCGCAGGTCGCCACCGTCCCAGCCCAGGCCCTGGCTTGCGTACCAGTCATTGATACCGCGTTGGCCGCGGGTAACCTTCAGGCGCGTGCCATGGCTGTCGGCCGGGCTGCGGGTGAGGATATTGACCACTGCCATTAGCGCATTGGCGCCATAGCTGACGGTGTTGGGGCCGCGGAACACCTCGATGCGCTCGATATCTTCCATGGCCAGCGGAATGTCGCTCCAGTCCACCGTAGCCAGGCCGGCGCGGTACACCGAGCGACCGTCGATCAGCACCTGCATGCGCCGGGCATCGTTGACGTTGCTGCCATGGTAGTTGACCGTCGGCTGGTTGCCGGCGCCGTAGCCGATCATCATCCCCGGCACCAGGCGCAACAGTTCGGGTATGTCGCGGGCGCCGCTGGCACGAATCAGCTCGCTGTCGAGCACGGTCATGCTGCCCGGCACCGCCGCTGGCGATTGCTTGAGGCGGGTGGCGGTGAGCACCTGCGGCAGGGCCTGGCTGTCGACGAACAGGTCGTCAGCCATGCCGGGGCTGCTGAGCAGGGCTGTCAGCAATAATAAAGGGCGATTGGAGGTCGGGCCAAAAGACACAGTGCGGCCTTGGTAACTGGTTCAAGTCGGGCATGTTAACCGAGTGGCGGGCATTTTCCAGTCATGGCGCGACTGTTCCCAAGGCCTATTCGGTCATCTGCCACTGGCTCTGGCACTGGCGCTCCGTATAATGCGCAGGTCGCCACTTTAATTGGTTTTAACGGATTGGATATGACTGAACAGCAGCCTGTTGCAGTTCTGGGAGGCGGGAGTTTCGGCACCGCCGTGGCGAATCTGCTGGCGGAAAACGGCGTTCGGGTGCGGCAATGGATGCGCGACCCCGAGCAGGCCGAAGCCATGCGTACCAACCGCGAGAACCCGCGCTACCTCAAGGGCATCAAGTTGCATGCCGGGGTCGAGCCGGTCAACGATTTGCTGGCGACCCTCGAGGCCTGCGAGCTGATCTTCGTCGCCTTGCCCTCCAGCGCCCTGCGCAGCGTGCTGGCGCCGCACGCTCAGCTACTGGGCGGCAAGATGCTGGTCAGTCTGACCAAGGGCATCGAGGCGCAAAGCTTCAAGCTGATGAGCCAGATCCTCGAAGAAATCGCCCCTCAGGCGCGCATCGGCGTGCTGTCGGGGCCCAACCTGGCCCGCGAAGTGGCCGAACACGCGTTGACGGCCACCGTGGTCGCCAGTGAAGACGAAGCCCTCTGCCAGCAGGTTCAGGCCGTACTGCACGGGCGCACCTTTCGTGTTTATGCCAGCGGCGACCGTTTCGGTGTCGAGCTGGGCGGGGCGTTGAAGAACGTCTATGCGATCATCGCCGGCATGGCCGTGGCCTTGGGGATGGGCGAGAACACCAAGAGCATGCTGATCACCCGCGCCCTGGCCGAGATGACCCGCTTTGCCGTCAGCCAGGGTGCCAACCCGATGACCTTCCTGGGCCTGGCCGGGGTCGGTGACCTGATCGTCACCTGCTCCTCGCCCAAGAGCCGCAACTACCAGGTCGGTCACGCCCTGGGCCAGGGCCTGAGCCTGGACGAGGCGGTCAGCCGCCTGGGTGAAGTGGCAGAAGGGGTGAACACCCTCAAGGTGCTCAAGGTCAAAGCCCAGGAGGTCCAGGTGTACATGCCCCTGGTGGCCGGGCTGCACGCGATCCTGTTCGAAGGCCGGACCCTGACCCAGGTGATCGAGCTGCTGATGCGCGGCGAGCCGAAAACCGATGTCGACTTTATCTCCACCAGTGGTTTCAACTAAGCAGGAGCAGGACATGAACGAATCTTCGAACCAGACCCAGCGCGAATCGATCATCTTGCGCGTACTGTGGATGCTGGTATTCCTGGTGGTCTGGCAACTGGCCGAACTGCTGCTCGGTGGCCTGGTGCTGGTGCAACTGATCTACCGGCTGATTTACGGTGCACCGAGCGCCAGCCTGATGAATTTCGGCGACAGCCTCAGCCAGTTCCTGGCCCAGATCGGCCGCTTCGGCAGCTTCCACAGCGACCAGAAGCCCTGGCCGTTCGCCGACTGGCCAACCCCGCGCGCGCCGGAAGGCGAAGCCGCGCACAGCGTACCGCCTGCGCCGCATCCGGTACGCGACGAAGAGCCGAAGCTGTGAAGCTCTGGGTTCTGCGTCACGGCGAGGCCGAGCAGCGGGCCAACACCGATGCCGAGCGCCGGCTCACCGCCCATGGCCGCGAGCAGGTGCTGCGCAGCGCGGCGGTGTTGCTTGGGCAGCCGCTGCAGGTGATCCTCGCCAGCCCCTATGTACGTGCCCAGCAGACCGCTGCCCTGGTCCATGAAGCGCTCGGGTTTGCCAAACCGGTGCAGACCGTGTCCTGGCTGACCCCCGACAGTGACCCGCAAGCGGTCATCGCCGAGCTGGACAAACTGGGCGTGGAGGAGGTGCTGCTGGTCAGTCACCAACCGCTGGTGGGCAACCTGGTCGGCTTGCTGGAACATGGTAACTACCGGCACCCGGCGGCAATGAGCACCGCCAGCCTGGCGCAGCTCGAAGGCGAATGGCCGCTGGCCGGGCTGATGACCCTGAGTAACCTGCATCACCCATGAATCACCCGCTACAACAATGACAAGAAGGATTGATCCCATGAGCCTGTGGCACACCCAGCCTGATATCGATCACCTCAACGCGTTGCTGAAAAACACCATCGGCGAAGTGCTGGACATCCGCTTTGAGGCCTTCAGCGAGGACTCACTCAGCGCCAGCATTGTCGTCGATCACCGCACCCACCAGCCTTACGGCCTGCTGCACGGCGGCGCCTCGGTGGTGCTGGCCGAAACCGTCGGCTCGATGGCCAGCTACCTGTGCATCGACCCGCAGAAGTTCTACTGCGTGGGCCTGGAAATCAACGCCAACCACCTGCGCGGGATCCGCAGCGGGCGGGTGACGGCGACGGCCAAGCCGGTGCACATCGGCCGCAGCACCCACGTCTGGGATATTCGCTTGAGCAGCGACGAGGGCAAGGCCAGCTGCATTTCGCGTCTGACTATTGCCGTGATTCCCCTGGGCCAGGACGCACCGAGCCGCTGATCGACCTGACATTTTTACCAGTTGTCGTGCTCCGTGCAGCTTGTTAGCGTGCGTTGAAGTTGCGGGGCAGGGTGTCCCAGGGAATTCGACTATGAGCAGTAGACATCTGGATCTGGTGTACTCGGCCGATGTGCAGCCGACGCTCGACAAGGTGCGCAAGCACCAGGCGCTGGATTTTGCCGAGTACCGCATGCTGCAGGACAGCGCCGACGCCAAGCTCGACTACCTGCTGCGCAAGTTCGAAGGCCAGTACGAGCTGGAGCAGCTGCGCCAGGCCAGCATCCGTATGTCACACCTGCTGCAGACCAGTTGCCTGGCCTTGCGTCGGCTCGAGCTCGATGCCGAAGACAAACGCCGTGCCCGCGAAGCCCTGGAGCAGCAGCTGGCCTATATGCAGGCCTGCCTGCGCCGCTCCATGGCCAGTTTCGGCGAGTATTGACCTGATTGCCGTCGCCGATGGCCTTTCCGGACATTGCCGCAGCGGGTGCGGTTGCCGACAATGAGCCATCACTTCCCTCTGGATTGGCGGCCATGTCGCAGCAGATCTTCTTCGCCCATGCCAATGGCTTCCCCTCGGCCACTTACGGCAAGCTCTTTGCTGCGCTGGCCCCCGACTATCAGGTGACCCACCTGGCCCAGCACGCCCACGATCCGCGTTTTCCGGTCAATGACAACTGGCAGAACCTGGTCGACGAACTGATCCATCACCTGGAGCAACAACCCGGCCCGGTCTGGGGCGTCGGTCATTCCTTGGGTGGCGTGTTGCACCTGCATGCGGCCATGCGCTGCCCGCAGTACTACCGTGGTGTGGTGATGCTCGATTCGCCGGTATTGACCCGGGTCGATCAGTGGCTGATCCAGGCAGCCAAGCGCATGGGTTTCATCGATCGCATCACCCCGGCCGGGCGCACGATGGGTCGCCGCGAAGCCTTTGCCGATCGTGACAGCGCGCGGGCCTACTTTGCTGGCAAGACGTTGTTCCGGCATTTCGACCCGGAATGCCTGGACGCCTACCTGGAGCATGGACTGCAGCCTGACGAAGACGGCTTGCGCCTGCGCTTTGATCCGGCCACGGAGATCAGCATCTACCGCAGCCTGCCGCACACCAGCCCAAGCCCGGCCAAACAGTTGCAGTTGCCCCTGGCCATGGTCCGTGGCAGTCATAGCCGAGTGGTCAAGCGTCATCACGCCCTGGCCGTGCGTGGCATGCCGAAAGGCGAATACCACAGTCTGCCCGGCGGCCATATGTTTCCGCTGGAGCACCCCACCGATACCGCGAGCCTGATCAAGGACCTGTTCGACCGCTGGCAGGACACCCCGGCATGAGTAGCGAAATGGAAGAAGTTCGCCTGAACCTGGGTCATATCGAGCTGGCCGCACACTTGTTCGGGCCCGCCGATGGCCTGCCGGTAATCGCCTTGCACGGCTGGCTCGACAACGCCAACAGCTTTTCCCGCCTGGCGCCCCGGCTCAAGGGCCTGCGCATCCTGGCCCTGGACCTGGCCGGCCATGGCCATTCCGACCATCGCCCGGCTGGCGCCGGCTATGCCCTGGCCGATTACGCCCACGATGTGCTGCGGGTCGCCGAGCAGATGGGGTGGGCGCATTTTGCCCTGCTCGGGCATTCGCTTGGGGCGATCATTTCGGTGCTGCTGGCCGGTTCGCTGCCCGAACGGGTCACTCGCCTGGCCTTGATCGACGGGGTGATCCCGCCCACCAGCGGCCCTCAGGATGCCGCCGAACGCATGGGCATGGCCCTGCAGGCGCAACTGCGCCTGGACAGTAAACGCAAGGCGGTGCACCCGACCCTCGACCAGGCAATCGAGGCGCGCATGAAGGGCCTGGTGGCGGTCAGCCGCGAAGCCGCCGAGCTGCTCGCCCAGCGTGGGCTGATGCCGGTACCCGGTGGTTTCAGCTGGCGCAGTGACAGCCGCCTGACCCTGCCATCGCCCACCCGGCTCAACGAAGCCCAGGCCATGAGCTTTGTGCAGCGCATCGCCTGCCCGGCGAAACTGGTGGTGGCAGCCGAGGGCATGCTGGCGCGCCACGGCGCGTTGCTTGAGCAGCTACCCTTTGAGCGAGAACAACTGCCGGGCGGCCATCACCTGCACCTGAATGACGAGGCCGGCGCAACCCTTGTTGCAGACTGTTTCAATCGCTTCTTTGGCATTCCTTGACTTGTGGCGGGCAACTGTCGAGGCTTGGCGGGTTGAACAGGGAGACAACCATGAACGAGCAAGACAACGCCACATCCGTTGACCACCTTGACGCCCCGCGCTCGGTGGCGTGCCTATGAGGCTCAAACCTTTTATCCAGGCGGTGATGGCCGGGCTCGGCGTTCTCGCCAGCGCGCCGTTGCTGGCCGAGGGGTTGCCGGTGCCGCTGGACGCCAAAGTGGTCGATCAGCGCCCTCCAGTGTTGCAGGAGCGCATCTACCCGCTGGGCGGCCTGCGCAAGATCAGCAACCAGCTGCGGGTCGACGGCAAGATCGAGAGCCGTGGCCAGGTCAGCTCGACCACCTACGAGCTGCCTCGCGAGCGCAGCGCCAACGAAGCCTTCACCGCAGCCCGCGAAGCCTTGCAGAAGGATGGCGGTTATCCGTTGTTCTGGTGCCAGGCCCGCGATTGTGGCGAGAACAGCCTGTGGGCCAACGAGGTGTTCAAGAACCGCACGCTGTCGGGCGCCGACGAGCAACAGGCGTTCATCCTGCTGCGCCGCTCCGCCGAGCAGAGCAACACCCTGATCGCGCTGTACAGCGTCACCCGTGGCAACAAGCGCGCCTACCTGCATGTCGAAGAGTTTGTCGCCGAGGCGCCCCTGGGCGAGTTGCTGCCAACTGCAGCGACCTTGATGCGCGAACTGCTCGACACCGGCAAGCTCGACTACCCTGACTTGAACGGCGAGCCAGCGCAGGCTTGGGTCAACCTGATCGGGCGCAGCCTGAACAACAACACCACCTTGCGCGTGAGCCTGAGCGGGGCCAAGGCCGAAGCCTGGCGCGAGCAGTTGGTAAAGGCCGGAGTACTTTCGGCGCGACTGGAAGTGGGTAGCGCAGAGACCGATGGTTTCCACGTCGAACTGATTCGTTGATCGAGAAGCATGATGCCAAATAATGACCGCCTGCTGGTGCAGATAATCCTGCTGGCGCTGCTTGGCGCCGGCCTGTGGGTGATGGCGCCGTTTATTTCGGCGCTACTTTGGGGCGCCATCCTGGCCTATGCCAGCTGGCCGCTGATGCGCCTGTTGACCCGCCTGCTCGGCGGTCGCGAAACCCTGGCCGCAGGCTTGCTGACCACCTTGTGGATCTTGCTGGTGGCACTGCCGCTGGTGTGGCTGGGCTTCAACCTGGCCGACCATATTCGTGATGCCACCGCCTTCGTACGCGACGTGCAGGTCGACGGCCTGCCCGATGCACCGAGCTGGCTAGGTGGCGTGCCGTTGGTGGGCGAACGTCTGGTGGGCATGTGGGACACCATCGACCAGCAGGGCGCGGCCTTGCTGACCACCATCAAGCCGTACCTGGGCCAGGTCGGCAATTGGCTGCTGGCGCGCAGCGCGCAGATCGGCAGCGGCATTCTCGAGCTGACCCTGAGCCTGGTCTTCGTGTTCTTCTTCTACCGTGACGGGCCACGGCTGGCGGCTTTCGTGCTGCGCCTGCTGGACCGGCTGATCGGCGAGCGTGCCGAGTACTACCTGGACCTGGTGGCCGGTACCGTGCAACGGGTGGTCAACGGCGTGATCGGCACGGCAGCGGCGCAAGCCGTACTGGCGCTGATCGGCTTTTTGATCGCCGGTGTACCGGGGGCGCTGGTGCTGGGGATCGTCACCTTCATGCTCAGCCTGATCCCCATGGGCCCGCCACTGGCCTGGGTCCCGGCCACCGCCTGGCTGGCCTGGCAGGGCGAATACGGCATGGCGGTGTTCCTCGGCCTCTGGGGTACCTTCATCATCAGCGGCGTCGACAACGTGCTCAAACCCTACCTGATCAGCCGTGGCGGCAACCTGCCGCTGGTGATTGTCCTGCTTGGGGTATTTGGCGGCCTGCTGGCCTTCGGCTTTATCGGCCTGTTCATCGGCCCGACCTTGCTGGCGGTGGCCTACAGCCTGTTGCTGGACTGGTCGCGCAGCGGGCCGGTGGCGCCGCCGCGTACCTGATTGCGGGGTTAGAGCTGGGGGGCGGTGTTCTTCACCACCGCCAGCTCCGGGTGGGCGACCAGCTTGTCGATGTGCAGCTCGTCGTTGTTCATCCAGGTCTCGGTCAGCACCCGATAGTGCTCCATGTCACGGCAACGCATGCGCAGGCTGTAGTCGAAGTGACCACTGATCAGCTGGCAGTCGAACACCTGCGGGCAGGCGCGCACGCAGGCTTCAAACGCCTTTTGCGCCGCGCGCCCGCTCTGGTTGGAGAGGGCCACCAGCACCAGCAGCGACAAACCGGGCGAAACCATCTGCACATCGATGATCGCGCCATAGCCGCGAATCACCCCGCGCCGTTCCAGCTTGCGCACCCGCTCCAGGCACGGGCGTGGGGTGAGGTGCACCAGCGATGAGAGCTTTTCATAGGTGATGCGCCCGTTATGGCGCAGCACGTCGATGATCGCTTCGTCGATCCGGTCCAGGGGCGGCGTGGTCTGTGGGCTGTTGACCTTGGTATCCATGCAGGTTCGGCTTCACTTCAAACGGTTGGAAAGAAATTGCTGCAGGCGCTCGCTCTGCGGCTGGTCAAGTATCTCGGCGCTTCCCTGTTCCTCGACCCGGCCCTGATGCAGAAACAGCACCTGGCTCGACACCTGGCGGGCAAAGCCCATCTCGTGGGTGACCATGAGCATGGTACGGCCTTCCTCGGCCAGCGTCTGTATGACTTTCAGCACTTCACCGACCAGCTCCGGGTCCAGGGCCGAGGTCGGTTCATCGAAGAGAATGATTTCCGGCTCCATGGCCAGGGCCCGGGCTATCGCCACCCGCTGTTGCTGGCCACCGGAGAGGAACGCCGGGTACTGGTCGGCAGCCCGCGGCGGCAGGCCGACCTTGTCCAGGTACTTGCGCGCCCGGGCTTCGGCTTCCTGGCTGCTGACCCCGAGCACCCGCCGCGGCGCCATGCAGATGTTCTCCAGCACGGTCATGTGGCTCCACAGGTTGAAGTGCTGGAACACCATGGCCAGGCGCGTGCGCAGGTTCTGCAGTTGCGCCGGATGCGGCGCGCGCGTGCCGGCGCGGCCCTGGCGCATTTCGATCGTCTGTTCATCGAGGGTGATGACCCCGGCATCGGGTTGCTCGAGGAAGTTGATGCAGCGCAGCATGGTGCTCTTGCCCGAGCCGCTGGCGCCGATCAGGCTGATCACGTCGCCTTTGCGCGCCTGCAGCGAGACGCCCTTGAGCACTTCATGTTCACCATAGCGTTTGTGCAGGTCGGCAACGCTCAGCTTGACCGTGGCATCGGCGGCAACGCTGGCGATGCGCGGGCTTGGGCGGCTGCGGGGAGTGGGCTCGGCGGTCGCCAGGGCGTGTGCGGTAGTGGTCATGAATTAGCCTCGGGCAGGAACAAGAAAACCCATCCAGCGCCGCTCGGCCAGGCGAAACAGCCCGACCAGCGCGAAGGACAGCAACATGTACAGAAGCGCCGCCGTTCCGAAGGCCTGAAAGGTCAGGAAGGTGGCGGCGTTGGCATCGCGGGCGACCTTGAGGATGTCGGCGATGGTGGCGGTGAAGGCCAGCGACGTGGCGTGCAGCATCAGGATCAGTTCGTTGCTGTAGGCCGGCAGCGAACGGCGCAGGGCTGCGGGCAAGACCACGAACAGGTTCAGCTTCCAGCCGTGCAGGCCATAGGCCTGGGCCGCTTCGATCTCGCCATGGGGAATGTTGCGAATCGCCCCGGCGAAGATCTCCACGGTGTAGGCACAGGTATTGAGCACGAAGGCCAGCAGGGTGCAGTTCAGCGCATTGCGAAAGAACTGGTCGAGCAGGGCGTGATCGCGCACCACCTCCAGCCCGTACAGGCCGGTGTAGCAGATCAGCAACTGGATGTAGAGCGGCGTGCCGCGAAACACGAAGGTGTAGAACTCCACCGGCCAGCGCAGCCACAGGTTGCGCGACACCCGCGCCAGGGCCAGCGGCAGCGACAGGAAAAAGCCCAGGACCATGGTGATGACGAACAGCCACAGGGTCATGGCCAGCCCGGAAAGCCCGGCGCCATCGCTGTAGAGGTAGGCCTGGCCGTACTGTTCAAAGAGTTCGATCATCGTGCCAGCCCCTTGATGCCGGTGTTGTAACGCCGCTCCAGGTGCTTGAACAGGCGGTTGGAGAGGGTGGTGATCAGCAGGTACACAAGCCCGGCGATGATCAGGAAGTACAGGGTGTTGTTGGTGGTCTTGCCGGCGTTCTGCGCGGCCTTGACCAGGTCGGCGAGGCCGATGATCGACACCAGCGCGGTGGACTTGAGCAGCACCAGCCAGTTGTTGCCCAGGCCCGGCAGGGCGAAGCGCATCAGTTGCGGGAACAGCACCAGGCGAAAGCGTTGCGCCTTGCTCAGCCCATAGGCTGTGGCTGCCTCCAGCTGCCCGGCCGGGACGCTGAGGATCGCGCCGCGAAAGTTCTCGGTGAAGTAGGCGCCGTAGATGAAGCCCAGGGTGATGACCCCGGCAGTAAACGGGTCGATTTCGAAGTAGTCCCAGCCGAGCAGTTCGGTCAGGTCGTTGAGCCACAGTTGCAGGGTGTAGAAGATCAGCAGGATCAGCACCAGGTCCGGCACGCTGCGAATCAGGGTGGTGTACAGGGTTGCCGGCACGCGCAGCAGTTTCAGCCGCGAGAGCTTGGCGCTGGCGCCGAACAGGCCCAGGGCCAGGCTCAGGCCAAGCGACAGCAGCGCCAGTTTCAGGGTCATCCAGGTCCCTTGCAGCAACAGCGGGCCGAAGCCCTGCAAGCTCAGGGCCTGCCAGCCATGGGAGTGAAGGAAGTCGTTCACGGGAAAAATCTCGGTAGGACGCAGGGCAAATGCGGCCGTGATCAGCTCAGGGCGAACCGATCACGACGACACGGCTTACTCGTTGTAGATATCCAGGTCGCCGACGTACTTCTTCTGGATGGCGGCGAAGGTGCCATCGGCATGCACCGCAGCAATGCCTTTGTCGAGCAGGGCCTTGAGCTCGCTGTCGTTCTTGCGCAGGCCCATGGCGATGTCCAGGGGCAGGGTGGGGTCCTTGATCGCCGGGCCGCTCTTGAAGTCGGCGCCTTCGGGCTTGGTGAGGAAGTTCAGCTGGGCTTCGAGCTTGTCGGTCAGGGTGGCGTCGAGGCGGCCGTTGATCAGGTCGGCGTAGTTCTGGTCCTGGGCCTGGTAGGCCTTGACCTGGGCCCCCAGCGGCGCCAGCTTGGCACGGGCATACGCTTCCTGCAGCGAGCCCTGCAATACGCCGACCTGCTTGCCCTTGAGCGATTCGGGGGTGTCGCCGAAGTCGGCGTTCTTGCGCACGATCACCGAAGTCGGGCTGAGGAACAGCCGGGCGCTGAAGTCGATCTGTTTCTGCCGCGCCGGGGTCACCGCCATCGACGACATGATTGCGTCGAACTTGCGTGCCCGCAGGGCCGGGATCATGCCGTCGAATTCGTTGTGCACCCAGGTGCATTTGACTTGCAGCTTGGCGCAGATGGCGTTGCCCAGCTCGATGTCGAAGCCTTGCAGGCTGCCATCGGCGGCAACGGATTCAAAAGGGGGGTATTCGGGGTAGACGCCGAAACGGATCTCGGTCCATTCCTTGGCCTGCACCGCACTTGCGCACAGTGGCAGGAGCAGCACGCTGAGGAGCTTTCGCAGCGAAGTCATATGAGTATCCCTGAGTTTTATAGTTGATGTAGGGCAGTGGTGCGCTTCTGGTCTTTTAGTGACTCTCTGGTCGGGCTCAGAATGCGCGATGACGACGTTTTTTTTGTGTCGTTTGCGCCGGCGTCGGCTGCCGGATTTTGCTGTTAACGCGTGTATGGCAGCCGAATCGGCTGAGGCACCTCCTGTTTAAGCTTCCCTTGCAGCAGTTTCCGATCTGCCGCGCGGTGGCACGGCAGAATCGGTCGGGTTCAGGCGCGTTTTTTCTGCAGGTTTTCAACCGGTGCACGCAGCAGCGCGAACAGGTCTTTCGGGTCCTTGAGTTCCGGCACCAGGGCGATCTCGCTGCCGATGTCCAGGGCCTTGGCCACGTCCAGCACATAACGCAGCGCCGAGTAATCTTCGAGGGCGAAGCCGACCGAGTCGAACAGCGTCACTTGCGCGGCGTTTTCGCGACCGGCCACCTGGCCGTTGATCACTTGCCAGAATTCGGTGGTCGGCGAGTCGGCGGGCATTTGCTGGATTTCGCCTTCGATGCGGCTTTGCGGTTCGTACTCGACGATCACCCGCGCGCGCTCGACGATCTCGCGGTGCAGTTCGGTCTTGCCCGGGCAGTCACCGCCGACGGCATTGAGGTGCATGCCCGGCTCGATCATCTCCGGCGTGAGGATGGTGGCGTAGGCCTTGTCGGCGGTCACCGTGGTGACGATGTCGGCGCCGCGCACCGCTTCGGCGACGGAACCGGCGACGGTTACCTTGATTGCAGGGAAGGCGCTGAGGTTGGCGACCAGTTTGGCGCTGGCGGCCGGGTCCAGGTCATACAGGCGAATGTCTTCGATGCCCAGCAGGGCGTGGAAGGCCAGGGCCTGGAACTCGCTTTGCGAGCCGTTGCCGATCAGCGCCATGCTGCGGCTGTCCTTGCGCGCCAGGTAGCGGGCGGCCAGGGCCGAGGTCGCGGCGGTACGGATAGCGGTGGTCAGGGTCATTTCGCTGAGCAGCACCGGCGCGCCGGTATCGACGTCGCCCAGGGCGCCGAAGGCCATTACCGTGAGCATGCCGCGATGGGTATTTTTCGGGTGGCCGTTGACGTACTTGAAGGCGTACAGGTTGGCGTCGGACACCGGCATCAGCTCGATCACGCCATCGGGCGAGTGGTTGGCCAGGCGTGCGCATTTTTCGAAGTCCTGCCAGCGCAGGTAGTCCTCACGGATGTACTCGGCCATTTCGCTGATGCAGGTGCTCAGGCCTTTGCATGCCACCAGGCGGCTGAGGTCGGTAACGTCGATATAGCGGGTCATGATGAACTCCTTTGTTGTAATCAGTGACGGACGGGCAGGTGCACTTCGGCGAGCATGCAGCGCGCGCTGCCGCCGCCAATGCGCTCGATATGGTCGATGTTCACCACCACCGGGTGGCTGTGCTGTTCGACCTGCCGGCGCTGTTCGGGGCTGAGCGAGCGCCAGGCGCTGCGCGACATCACCAGCAGCGGCTGGCCTTGCTTGTCGTGGACTTCAAGCATGTTGCCGGCGAAACCTTCGAGCTGGTCGAAATCCAGGGTCAAAATGTCCTTGCCGGTGTCGCGCAGCGAATGCTCCAGGGCGCGGCGCTCGGCGGCCTCGGGCAGGGCCTGCAGGCAGACCACCGAGAGCCCGCGGCCAACGCTCATCATCACATTGCAGTGATAGATCGGCGCCTGGTGGCGGTCGACGGCGTGGAACAGGCACAGGCGATAGTCGAGCTGTTCGGCGAACAGGCGCAGGGCCTGGGTGTGGGTGCGCCCGGAATGGCAGGCATAGCTGATCCGGTGCTCGCGATCCAGGACCATGCTGCCGGTCCCTTCCAGATACATACTCTGCTGTTCCAGGGGGCTCAGATCGATGGTCTGACGGACGGCAAAACGCTCTTCGAGCACCTTGAGCACGCCCTTGCTGCGCTCCAGGCGGCGGTTCTGGCCTTCCATCGGGTAGAGCACCAGGCTGCCGTCGGCGTGGCTGCTCCACCAGTTGTTGGGGAAAATCGAGTCAGGGGTGTGCGGCGCCGGGGTGTCCTGCACCACCAGCACTTCGACGCCGTGCTGGCGCAGGGTGTCGACATAACCATCGAACTCTTCCAGCGCTTTCTGCTGTGCCTGCTCCGGCTCGAGCAGGGCTTGCTGGAAACGGTTGTTGAGGGCGGTATCCGGGTTGAAGGCGAACCGCGCCGGGCGGATCATCAAGACTGTATTTGTTGTTTGCATCGAGGCACGCATCCGGGGTTGGCTGTGTGCTTATTGTCGACGTGATCAATGATAAATCCCGGCTGAAGCGCGTTGGGCGCTCAGCCGGTAAAGCTGAAATAGTGGGTTTGACAGCGGAATCTGCTGTGATGACTCAAGGTAGGTCTTGCTTGAAGGCGCGCAGCTGCCGCGCCAGGCTCAGCGCGGTGCTGGCGCTGTGTTCGCCGGCAAGGATGTGGGTGAAGGGCAGGTCGATCAGGCGATTGTTGCGCACGGCTTGCAAGTGCGAGAGCGCCGGGTGCTTGCGCAGGTAAGCGCGCTTGCCGGCGGCGGGCGACCACACTGCATCGGCAAGGATGATGACGTCGGGGTCGGCGCGCAGCAGGCTTTCGGCATCGACCGTGACCCGGTTCAGCTCGACCTCGGCGTAAAGGTTGCGGCCGCCCGCCGCGTCGATCAGCTGGGTGATGAAGCCGCGCTTGCCTTCGCTGTGCAGGCCGTTGACCTCGTTGTCGAGGTAAAACACCGACAGCGGCTGCCCGTGCCCGGCGATGGCTTTAGCGGCGGCCAGATCCTGGTGCTGGCGGGCGATCAGGTGGCTGGCCTGGGCGTCGCGCTGCAGCAGACGGCCGAGGACACGCAGGTCTTGTTCAACGGCGGCAAAGCCGTTTTCGGTCGCTGGCGCGCAGGCGTTCTCCAGCAGGTAAGTGCCGATGCCGTTGGCTTTCAAGGTCGTGCGCAGGGCTACGCCGTCGCTGTCGCGAAAGGCACTGGCAAAACCGCCGACCAGCAGGTCGTAACCCTGGGCATAGACGACCTCGGTTGCCGGGTAGCGGCGTGACAGCAGGGGGACGCCGCGATAGCGTCCGCTGGCCAGGGCTTGCGGGTCGTCATCGATATAGCTGACCGCGGCCAGGGTTGGGCCGGCTTCAAGGGCCAGCAGCAGGTCGGCGGCGTGCTGGTTGAGGGCCAGGATGCGTTGTGGACGGTCATGTGGCAGTTGCCAGGTCTGCCCGCAGTTTTGATAGTCCAGGGCCAGGGCGCTGCTGCTCAATACGGCCAGCAAGCTGGCGCCGAACCACCTCATGACACCTGGCCATTGAGCAGCAGATCGGGCACCGGCTGGCCCTCGATCAGGTGTTCGCGCACCAGCCGTTGCGCGTCTTCGGCGTTGGCTACCCGGTACCAGCAACGGTCCGGATACACCGTCAGCACTGGGCCGAGGTTGCAGGGGAACTGGCAATGGCTGCGGGTCAGCAGCACGCCGTCAGTGGTTTCGATACGGTTGGCCACCAGCAGCTCGCGGCGCAGGACTTTCCACAGCGGCAGGGCACCGCGTTGCACGCAGCGAGGGCCGGTGCAGAGCATCACGTGGCGGGTATGCTCGGGGATCTGCGACCACTCGGGCTTGCTCTGGATTTCATCTTCGGCGACGCGGCCGCGGCGACGCTTGGGGGTTGTTGCTGTCATGGACTTCTCGAAAAACATTCGCGAAGCGCACAGGAGGGCCCCAGCCAACACGCGCCAGGCAGCCGGCTCGTGCCCGCCCTCCGCAGGTTTGCCTAAATGACTGCGTGCAGTCGTGGGGCTTCAGGCCGGTCTCCGGGCTTGCGAGGCTTGAAGCCATTCGCCTTCCCATGCCTGTGGGCACAGTGGCGGGTTGAATGCTTCACTCGCTTACCGTTGCGGGGGCAGCGCCGGACTGGTCGATAACGACGCACCGGCTTCCCGTTTCACCTGACGCACGGCGGCGGCAGGCACCTGAAACTGGCAGGCATCTGACCATCAGCCCAGGCGTTCGTCAACTGTACCGGCCTGGCCCTGGGCGTGCAGGCGCTTGTACAGGGTGGTGCGGCTGATGCCCAGGGCCCGGGCCAGGGCCGAGATATTGCCGTTGAGGCCTTGCAGGCGCTGGCCGAGGTCGTCAGCGCTAGCTGGTGACGGCAACACGGGGGGCTGCGGCCTGGAGGCGGGCAGATCGGCAAAGAAACTGTCCGGCAGGTGCTCCACAGCAATCGGCCGCCCGCCCGCCAGCGCCAGTGCGACCTGGAGCACGCTGGCCAGCTGGCGCAGGTTGCCCGGCCAGGGGTGCTGGAGCAGCAGTTCCAGCACCTTGCCGGGCAGTTGCGTCGGCGCCCCGGGCTCGCGGTGCTGCTGGTGGAGCTGTTCGATCAGGGCCAGGCGGTCGCTGCGTTCGCGCAAGGGCGGCAGCATCAGGCTGAGACCGGCGATGCGGTAGTACAGGTCCTGGCGAAAGTGGCCCAGACGTACTTGGTCGGCGAGGTTCTGGTTGGTCGCCGAGACCACGCGGATATCCACCGGGATCGGTTCACCACTGCCCAATGGCTGGATGTTGCGGGTCTGCAGAAAACGCAGCAGGCGTGCCTGGGTCGGCAGCGGCATGTCACCGATTTCATCGAGAAACAGGATGCCCCGGTCGGCCTTGCGGATCAGGCCGATATTGCCCTTGTGATGGGCGCCGGTGAATGCGCCTTTCTCGTAGCCGAACAGCTCCGACTCGACCAGCTCGGCCGGAATCGCTGCGCAGTTCACCGCAATCAACGGCTGGCCGGCGCGGCTGCTGGCGCGGTGCAGGGCATTGACGAAGACTTCCTTGCCGGCTCCGGTTTCGCCCTCGATCAATAGCGGAATGTCCTTTTCCAGCAACAACCCGGCCTGGTGCAGGGCCTTGTCGATACGCGGGTCGCAGGTGGTTTGCGCATGGCTGACCGGTGTGGCCCGCGGGGCTTGGGTGGGGGCATGCAACAGGCAATGAAAACGGTTGCGCCCGGTCACCTGCACGGCGAACGGTTGCTCTGCGCTGTGGCCGAGCAGTTGCACCAGGGGCGTCCTGAACAACTGCTCCAGGTTCAGTTGCAACGGATTCTGGCCGAGCAAACTGTCGGCCCGGCGATTGGCCGCCAGCACCCGGCCCTGGTCATCGAACACCAGCAGCCCGGCCCATTGGCTGTCGAGGTTGTTGGCGCCGGTATTGAAGCTCAGTTGCCGGTAATCCCCGGCAAAGCGCGCCAGGATCAGGCGGTTCTCCAGGCTCTGGCTCATCATCCGCACCAGGCCCTGGGTTTGCGCCGCCGGCAGGTAGCTGTCGCTGGACACATCGAGTACGCCGATCAACTGGCGCTCGGCGTCGAACAAGGGGGCGGCGGCGCTGGCCATGAAGCGGTTGAGCTTGAGGAAGTGCTCATCCTGGCTGACATGCACCGCCTCGCCGGTAGCCAGGGCGGTGCCGATGGCATTGGTGCCCACCCCTTGTTCCCGCCAGCAGGCGCCGGCGACAAAGCCGTGGCGCTGGCGCGGGTCGATAAAGCGGCGGGTGCCCCAGGCATCGAGCAACTGGCCCTGATGGTCGCTGAGCATGATCAGGTAACTGGAGTTGCCGAGCAGGTGCGCGTATTGCGGCAGCACCTCGTCGCGGGTGGTGCCCAGCAGTGAATGCTCGCGTTCGAGCAGTTCGCTGACCTGGGCGGCGGATGCTTCGCCGAACTGCGGTTGTGACTGGTGATCCAGGCCGTAGGCGCGGCAGCGCTGCCAGGAGGCCTGGATCAGTTGCGCATGGGCGCTGGTGGATGCGGCCATGGGCCCGTCCTCTGCCGGCGGCAGTGTTGTTGTTTTTGTCTGATCCAGTGTTGTTCAGTCCTGTTCATTGTCAATGCCGCGGCTGTTCAACTGTGCAGCGAAGGCTGTTCATTTCTGTTCAGGTGTGAACCCCGGCCATCGGTCAGTTCGCTGAATTGCTTTTGCCGGCAAAGGCTTGGCAACCGCTGGCACGAATCTGGCTCTGCCTTGTGCGCCTGCTCGATAACAACAAGAAGGCCGCGCCATGTCGCTCACGCTCGAACATGTCAGCCGTACCGTGGATAACCAGGTGTGCATCGACGATGCCTGCCTGAGCTTCGAGCCCGGCTCGTTCAATGTGCTGCTTGGCCGCACCCTGGCCGGCAAGACCAGCCTCATGCGCCTGATGGCCGGGCTTGATCGGCCGGACCGTGGCCGGGTGCTGATGAATGGCGAAGATGTCACCGGCCGCCCGGTGCGCCAGCGCAATGTGTCGATGGTCTATCAGCAGTTCATCAACTACCCGACCCTGAGCGTGTTCGAGAACATTGCCTCACCCTTGCGCCAGGCGCGCATGGCCGAAGCGCTGATCCGCGAGAAAGTCCAGCAGACCGCGCAGATCCTGCGTATCGAGCCGTTTCTGCAACGCTTGCCGCTGGAGCTGTCGGGCGGTCAGCAGCAACGCACGGCCATGGCTCGGGCACTGGTCAAGGACGCCGAACTGATCCTGTTCGATGAGCCGCTGGTGAACCTCGACTACAAGCTGCGTGAAGAGTTGCGCCAGGAGATGCGCGAGCTGTTCGCCGCCCGCCATTGCATTGCCGTGTACGCCACCACCGAACCCAACGAAGCCCTGGCCCTGGGTGGCACCACCACCATCCTCCATGAAGGGCGCATCGTGCAGAGCGGGCCCACTGCCCAGGTCTATCACCAGCCGCGCACGGTGCTGGCCGCCGAGCTGTTTTCCGAGCCGCCGATCAATCTGATGCCCGGGCGTATCAGCGGCAATGAGGTGAGTTTTGCCGGTGCCGTGCATTTCGCCATGAACGCCGATCTGCGCCGCATTGGCGATGGCGATTACCGCTTTGGCGTGCGCCCGAGCCATATCAGCCTGGTGCCGTCCAACGACGATGACCTGGAGCTGGCAGTGCTGGTGGAACTGGCGGAAATCAGCGGCTCGGAAACCTTCCTGCATGTGCGCAACGAGCACTTTCGCCTGGTCCTGCACCTGCCTGGCGTGCACGAGTACCACGTCGATGCGCCGATCCGGGTGTTCATCCCCACCCACAAGCTGTTTGTCTTCGACACCGCCGGGCAGCTGGTGCAGGCGCCGGGCCTGCGTGAAGCGAGGGTCGCCTGATGGCCGAGATTCGCCTGCAACAGCTGGCGCACAGCTACAGCCGTGACCCGCAGGGCGCTGACGACTATGCCTTGCGCGAGCTCGAACATGTCTGGGAGCAGGGCGGTGCCTATGCCTTGCTCGGGCCTTCGGGGTGCGGCAAATCCACGTTGCTCAATATCATTTCCGGGCTGCTCAGCCCGTCCCAGGGCCAGGTATTGTTTGATGGCAAGGTGGTCAACGCGCTGTCGCCGCAGGCCCGCAACATCGCCCAGGTGTTCCAGTTCCCGGTGGTCTACGACACCATGACAGTGTTCGACAACCTGGCCTTTCCGCTGCGCAACCAGGGCCTGGATGACGTGCGCATCGGCAAGAAGGTGGCAGAGATCGCCGAGGTGCTCGACCTGGGTAACCTGTTGAAGAAGAAAGCCCGCAACCTCAGCGCCGATGAGAAGCAGAAGGTCTCCATGGGCCGCGGCCTGGTGCGCGACGACGTCTCGGCGATCCTCTTCGACGAGCCGCTGACGGTGATCGACCCGCACCTTAAATGGAAGCTGCGGCGCAAGCTCAAGCAGATCCATGAGCAGTTCAACATCACCATGATCTACGTCACCCACGATCAGCTCGAAGCCTCGACCTTCGCTGACAAGATCGCGGTGATGTATGGCGGGCAGATCGTCCAGTTCGGCACCCCCCGCGAGTTGTTCGAACGGCCGCGCCACACCTTTGTCGGCTACTTCATCGGCAGCCCGGGGATGAACCTGATCCCGGTGCAGGTGCAGCCCGGCGGGGTCGGCTTTGCCGGCATCCACCTGCCATTGCCTGGGGATCTGCAGGAGCGCCTGGCAGCGAGCAACACCACGCACCTGCAGGTGGGCATCCGTCCGGAATTCGTCCAGGTCTGGGACGCGCCGTTCGACGAAGGCTTCAGCGCCAGGGTGGTGGATGTCGAAGACCTGGGGACCTACAAGATTCTCAGCCTCGACCTGCAAGGCGTGCCGCTCAAAGTGCGCCTGGGCGAGGACCGCGCCTTGCCGGTGGGCCAGGCCTGGATCAGTTTTCCGGCGCAGTGGCTGATGCTCTATGCCGATGACGTGCTGCTGGAGGCCCGGCCATGAACAAGGTGCCCAACAACAAGGCCTGGTGGCTGGTGCTGCCGGTGTTTTTGCTGGTGGCCTTCAGCGCCGTGGTACCGATGATGACCGTGGTCAACTACTCGGTGCAGGACATTTTCGACCAGTCCAGCCGCTACTTCGTTGGCGCCGACTGGTACCGCCAGGTGCTGCAGGACCCGCGCCTGCACGACTCCCTGCTGCGCCAGTTCATCTACTCGGCCTGCGTGCTGCTGATTGAAATCCCCCTGGGGATCGCCGTCGCCCTGACCATGCCGACCAAGGGCCGCTGGTCGTCCCTGTGCCTGATCGTCATGGCCATTCCGCTGCTGATCCCGTGGAACGTGGTCGGCACCATCTGGCAGATTTTCGGCCGTGCCGATATCGGCCTGCTGGGTGCTTCACTCAACCAGCTGGGCATCAACTACAACTATGCCGCCAACACCATGGACGCCTGGGTCACAGTGCTGGTGATGGACGTCTGGCACTGGACCTCGCTGGTGGCGCTGCTGTGTTACTCCGGCCTGCGCGCAATTCCCGACGTGTATTACCAGGCGGCGCGCATCGACCGCGCTTCGGCCTGGGCGGTGTTCCGGCATATCCAGTTGCCGAAGATGAAGAACGTGCTGTTGATCGCGGTGATGCTGCGCTTCATGGACAGCTTCATGATCTACACCGAGCCGTTCGTGCTCACCGGTGGCGGGCCGGGCAATGCCACTACTTTCCTCAGCCAGACCCTGACGCAGATGGCGGTCGGGCAGTTCGACCTGGGACCTGCGGCGGCGTTCTCGCTGGTGTACTTCCTGATCATTCTGCTGGTGTCATGGCTGTTCTATACCGCCATGACCCATGCCGACAAACAGTAGGGGCCGCCCATGAACCTGCGCAAGACGCTGCCGCTGCTGCTGTACATCCTGTTCCTGCTGGTGCCGATCTACTGGCTGCTGAACATGTCGTTCAAGAGCAACACCGAGATCCTCGGCGGCCTGACCCTGTGGCCGCAGAACTTCACCTTCGACAACTACCGGGTGATCTTCACCGACCCCAGTTGGTACAGCGGCTACATCAACTCGCTGTACTACGTGTGCCTGAACACGGTGATCTCCCTGAGCGTGGCCTTGCCGGCAGCCTATGCCTTCTCGCGCTACCGCTTTCTTGGCGACAAACACCTGTTCTTCTGGCTGCTGACCAACCGCATGGCGCCACCGGCAGTGTTTCTCCTGCCGTTCTTCCAGCTGTATTCGTCCATCGGCCTGTTCGATACGCACATTGCCGTGGCCCTGGCCCACTGCCTGTTCAACGTTCCGCTGGCGGTGTGGATTCTCGAAGGCTTCATGTCCGGAGTACCGAAGGAAATTGACGAAACCGCCTACATCGACGGCTACAGCTTCCCGCGGTTCTTCGTGAAGATCTTCGTGCCGCTGATTGGCTCCGGCATCGGCGTCACGGCGTTTTTCTGCTTCATGTTTTCCTGGGTCGAACTGCTGCTGGCACGCACCCTGACCTCGGTGAACGCCAAGCCGATTGCCGCGGTGATGACCCGAACGGTGTCGGCCTCGGGAATCGACTGGGGCGTGCTGGCCGCTGCCGGGGTACTGACCATTCTGCCGGGCATGCTGGTGATCTGGTTTGTCCGTAACCATGTCGCCAAGGGCTTTGCCCTGGGCCGGGTCTGAGGAGCGCGCTATGGACTGGATGGCCTGGACTTTGCCAACAACGATCTTCTTCGCCTCGATCGGCCTGTTGCTGCTGGGCATGACGCTGTATGAGCTGCGCCGGCCGTGCGTCGAGCGTCGTGGTTTTCTGCCGATCGCCACCAGCCGTGGCGACCGGTTGTTCATTGGTTTGCTGGTCAGCGCTTACCTGCACCTGCTGGTAATCGGGCTCAGCGACTGGAACCTGTGGGTAGCCTCGCTGCTGTCCCTGGCCTGGCTGTTGGTGGTGATGCGCTGGGGTTAGCCGAGGGCAATCGGCAGGGCTCCGGGAAAATACTCAATCGGGAGATCACAATGTTCGACAACAACAAGAACCGGCGACATTTGACCCTGGCAGCCCTGCTGGTGCTTGGCAGCTTTCACGCCAGTGCCTGGGCCGATGCCTATGAAGATGCCGCCAAGAAGTGGATCGGCAGCGAGTTCAAGCCTTCGACCCTGACTCCCGAGCAGCAGCTTGAAGAGTTGAAGTGGTTCATCAAGGCGTCCGAGCCGTTTCGCGGGATGAAGATCAACGTGGTGTCGGAAACCATCGCCACCCATGAGTACGAGGCCAAGGTGCTGGCCAAGGCATTCAGCGAGATTACCGGGATCAAGCTGACCCACGACTTGCTGCAGGAAGGCGACGTGGTGGAAAAACTGCAGACGCAGATGCAGTCGGACAAGAATATCTACGACGGTTGGGTCAATGATTCCGACCTGATCGGTACCCACCTTCGCTATGGTAAGACTGAATCCATCACCGACCTGATGGCCAACGAAGGCAAGGACTACACCTCGCCGACCCTGGACCTTAAGGACTTTATCGGCATCTCCTTCACCACCGCGCCGGACGGCAAGATCTATCAACTGCCTGACCAGCAGTTCGCCAACCTCTACTGGTTCCGCGCCGACTGGTTCGACCGCCCCGACCTCAAGGCCAAGTTCAAGGAAAAGTACGGCTACGAGCTGGGCGTGCCGGTGAACTGGTCGGCCTATGAAGACATCGCCAAGTTCTTCAGCGAGGACGTCAAGGAAATCGACGGCAAACGCGTTTACGGGCACATGGACTACGGCAAGAAAGACCCTTCGCTGGGCTGGCGCTTCACCGATGCCTGGTTCTCCATGGCCGGTGGTGGCGACAAGGGCCTGCCCAACGGCTTGCCGGTGGATGAATGGGGCATTCGCGTCGAAGACTGCCATCCGGTCGGCTCCAGCGTTACCCGTGGCGGCGACACCAATGGCCCGGCTGCGGTCTACGCCACGCAAAAATATGTCGACTGGATGCGCGCCTATGCGCCGCCAGAGGCCCAGGGCATGACTTTCTCCGAATCCGGGCCGGTGCCGTCCCAGGGCAACATCGCCCAGCAGATTTTCTGGTACACCGCCTTTACCGCCGACATGACCAAGCCAGGCCTGCCGGTGATGAATGCCGACGGCACACCGAAGTGGCGCATGGCACCGTCGCCCAAGGGGCCGTACTGGGAGGAGGGCATGAAGCTTGGCTATCAGGATGCTGGCTCCTGGACCTTCCTCAAGTCGACGCCAGAGAAGCAGCGCCTGGCCGCCTGGCTATACGCCCAGTTCGTCACCTCCAAGACCGTCTCGCTGAAAAAGACCATTGTCGGGCTGACGCCGATCCGCGAGTCGGACATCAACTCCCAGGCCATGACCGATCTTGCGCCCAAGCTCGGTGGGCTGGTGGAGTTCTACCGCAGCCCGGCGCGGGTGCAATGGACTCCGACCGGCACCAACGTGCCGGACTACCCGCGGCTGGCGCAGCTGTGGTGGAGCCATATCGCCGAGGCGGCGAGTGGCGAGAAGACCCCGCAGGAGGCGCTGGATGGCCTGGCCAAGGATCAGGACCGCATCCTCGAGCGTCTGGAGCGCTCCAAGGCTCAGGCGACTTGCGCACCCAAGCTGAACAAGGAGCGTGATGCCCAGTACTGGTTCGACCAGCCGGGGGCACCGAAGCCGAAACTGGCCAACGAGAAGCCCAAGGGCGAAACCGTGAGCTACAGCGAACTGCTCAAATCCTGGGAGGCTGCACGCAAGTAACCACGCAGGTTGGGTGTAGGAGCGGGCTTGAGCCGCGATGAGCCCCTGACGCCAGGCACAAAAAAAACGGCACCTTCACCGGTGCCGTTTCTTATCCCGCCATCAGCACTTACTTATGCAGTGCTTCGGCCGCATACAACGTGTTCTCCAGCAGGCACGCGCGGGTCATCGGCCCGACGCCACCCGGCACCGGAGTGATCCAGCCAGCGCGGGGCAGGGCAGTCTCGTAGACCACATCGCCAACCAGCTTGCCATCTTCCTGACGGTTGATGCCGACGTCGATGACGATCGCGCCTTCCTTGATCCACTCGCCCTTGACCAGGCCCGGCTTGCCGGCGGCGACTACCACCAGGTCGGCACGGCCAACGTGGCCGGCCAGGTCCTTGGTGAAGCGGTGGGTGACGGTCACGGTGCAACCGGCCAGCAGCAGTTCCATCGCCATCGGCCGGCCAACGATGTTGGAGGCGCCGACGACAACCGCGTTCATGCCGTACAGGTCCTGACCGGTGCTTTCCAGCAGGGTCATGATGCCTTTTGGCGTGCACGGGCGCAGCAGCGGGATTCGCTGGGCCAGGCGGCCGACGTTATAAGGATGGAAACCGTCGACGTCCTTGTCCGGGCGAATGCGCTCGAGCAGCAGCGAGGCGTCCAGGTGCGCCGGCAGCGGCAGCTGCAGGAGGATGCCGTCGATGTTCGGGTCATCGTTAAGGCGATCGATCAGCTCGGTCAGGGCTTGCTGCGTGGTATCGCTGGGCAGGTCGAAGGCCTGGGAGATAAAGCCGACCTCTTCGCAATCCTTGCGCTTGTGCGAGACATAGACTTGAGAAGCGGGGTCGGTGCCGACCAGGATCACCGCCAGGCCAGGCGTACGCAGGCCTTGCTGGCGACGCTCCACGACACGTTGGGCGATCTGCTGGCGCAGGCTGGCGGCGATCGCCTTGCCGTCGATAAGGTGTGCAGTCATGACGCGTGATTAACCATCGAGAGGGAATAAAAAGAGCGCGCATTCTCGCATGAAGGGGCCCGAGGGCAAAGGCGCTTGGTCCGGCAATTGCCCTAAGCCCTTCAATAAAATGAATTTTTTTCAAAAAATAGTTGACGACTTTGCCACTCGTCTATAACATTCGTCGCACTTGTCGGGCAGAGCCTAGCACTGGTTAGCAAGGTCAGGCAGAATGAGCGGATTTTTAGCTTGTTCGGTACGGCTAAAAGTTAATTTGTAATCGTAACAGAAAGCAGATTAAATATGCGCCCGTAGCTCAGCTGGATAGAGCATCCGCCTTCTAAGCGGATGGTCGCAGGTTCGAGTCCTGCCGGGTGCGCCAATCGGCAGCTTTGGCACAAGTAAAGCGGTAACTGCAATATGGTGGACGTAGCTCAGTTGGTAGAGCGCAGGATTGTGATTCCTGTGGTCGTGGGTTCGATTCCCATCGTCCACCCCATATTCCAAAAGGCGCCCGATGAAAATCTGGCGCCTTTGCTTTAAAAGCTTCATGCGGACGTGGTGAAATTGGTAGACACACTGGATTTAGGTTCCAGCGGCGCAAGCTGTAAGAGTTCGAGTCTCTTCGTCCGCACCATCCAAACTTCACCGCCCTTCGCTGAAGTGCGTGAATGTACCAACAGGCGGCTTTGACACAAGCAAAGCGGCCAATGCAATATGGTGGACGTAGCTCAGTTGGTAGAGCGCAGGATTGTGATTCCTGTGGTCGTGGGTTCGATTCCCATCGTCCACCCCATATTCCCAAAGGCGCCCGATGAAAATCCGGCGCCTTTGTTTTAAGCGTTTCATGCGGACGTGGTGAAATTGGTAGACACACTGGATTTAGGTTCCAGCGGCGCAAGCTGTAAGAGTTCGAGTCTCTTCGTCCGCACCATCCAAGCTTTCACCGCTCTTCGTTGAAGTGCGTGAACGCCTCGAAAAAGCCGCCTTGTGCGGCTTTTTTCGTTTCTGGGGTTCATGCCTCGGTGCAATTAACGAAGGTCATTGAGTGCTGCCAGGGCGACGGGCGCCATACGGTTCGGGCGGGTGTTGATCGCAACCTGGGGTGGGTGCTGCGTTATTGGGCTTCGACAGCAGGTTCAGTGCCAGAGGTCACGGTGCTGCTCACGACAGTGTCTGGCCCGCTCGTTTCACCGCAGGCTTCCTCGCTGATGGCCCTGGCCAGCGATCCCTTGAAGATAGGGGTGGATTCCTTGTCGGCGACTGCGCTTTTCAGGTCCTCCAGCGAAGTACCTGAGCCCAGGAAGCGTACGGTGCGGTTTGTGCAATCGATCTGGCGAGCGCTGTAGCTGGTGCCGCTCAAGCCGACGCGCTGGGTGATGACTGTGCGCTCGGCCGCATCCCCGGTCATGCTCACGATCGAATAGCGTGCATCAGGGTCGAATGACGCCTCCAGCAAAGTGGCGTTGGCAGTTAGGCAGGTGAGTGCCAGGCAGCTGGCGGCGAGCAGTTTGTTCGGCACGGGGGTCATCCTTGCAGTGGTGCTGGTCATTCCATTGAGTTGGTAGGTAGGAATGAAAAGTATTACCGATATGGCGTATTGCTAGCTTATCGGGCTGTCGGGGCCTGGACAATTGGTCGAGGCGTCGGCCTCGGGTATTTCCGACAGCCGGAATGGATTATTCTGACATCTTTTTACGCTCTGGTGACAATCGACCAAAAGCTGATAGATTTCAGCCGGTTGAAACAGTGATCGGGCGTCCGGTCGCAGGAAGGAAGAGCAAGATGATTTCACTTGAACGCCAGGCCATCGCCCTGCAGCGCTATCTCGATGCCAATCCGCAGATGCGTGAGGAAATCGCCGGGCTTAGCGAGCACGAGCAGGCTCAGCAGGTCCTTTGGGCCTTCGAGGATGCCGCGCAGGAGCAGGGGGTTGAACCTTGGGAGTTGACCCTGCAACTGATCGCCGAATCCCCTGAGGAGCTTGAGGTCATGCGCCTTGAGGTGCACCGCGAAGCTGCCGAAGCCTTGGGGATGGACTGGGAAGGGTATTGCGTGATCAACGAAATCGAGCTGAAGCCATAACGCCGTCGCTCGGTTTTGTAGTGTTTTGACAAGAATTATCAGCGGGCCCGCAGGCGGGGCGGTCACGACTGCAAGTGTGCTGTCCAGGCCTTTGCCTGCTTGTGTTGAGGGGCTTCAGGCAGGGTTTTTGCCGAGGCCTGTAAATGAAATGGACCGGCGTGCTTTCCCGTCGTCCTGAACGGGGTGACTTCTGGCCTTTGAGCCACTAGAATGCTTGCCCTTGATTCTGGAGTCGGGTATCGCCGGCTAACGTCTGTGCAACGAGGAATATCCATGCAAGTTTCTGTTGAAAATACTTCTGCTCTCGAGCGCCGCATGACCATCGCCGTTCCGGCCGAGCGCGTCGAGACCGAAGTCAACAAGCGTCTGCAACAGACTGCCCGTCGTGCCAAGGTCCCAGGCTTCCGTCCTGGCAAAGTGCCGATGAGCGTGATCCGTCAGCGCTACGAAGACGCCGCCCGTCAGGAAGCCTTCGGCGACCTGGTACAGGCTTCCTTCTACGAAGCCGTGGTCGAGCAGAAGCTGAACCCGGCTGGCGCCCCTGCCGTCGAGCCAAAATCGTTCGAAAAAGGCAAGGACCTGGAATACGTCGCCATTTTCGAAGTGTTCCCTGAGTTCACCGTTGCCGGTTTCGAGTCGATCGCCGTCGAGCGCCTGAGCGCCGAAGTGGCTGACGCCGACCTGGACAACATGCTGGAAGTGCTGCGCAAGCAGAACGTTCGTTTCGAAGCCGCCGACCGCGCTGCCCAGAACGAAGACCAGCTGAACATCGATTTCGTCGGCAAGGTCGACGGTGAAGTGTTCGCTGGTGGTTCGGCCAAGGGCACCCAGCTGGTGCTGGGTTCCGGCCGCATGATCCCGGGCTTCGAAGAAGGCCTGGTTGGCGCCAAGGCCGGTGAAGAGCGCGTTCTGAACCTGACCTTCCCAGAGGATTATCAGAACCTCGACCTGGCTGGCAAGACCGCTGAGTTCACCGTGACCGTCAATAGCGTTGCCGAGCCAAAGCTGCCTGAGCTGACCGAAGAGTTCTTCGCCCAGTTCGGCATCAAGGAAGCAACCCTGGAAGGTTTCCGCACCGAAGTTCGCAAGAACATGGAGCGTGAACTGCGTCAGGCGATCAAGACCAAGGTCAAGAACCAGGTAATGGACGGCCTGCTGGCTGCCAACCCGATCGAAGTGCCAAAAGCCCTGCTGGAAAACGAAGTGAACCGCCTGCGCGTTCAAGCCGTTCAGCAGTTCGGTGGCAACATCAAGCCTGAGCAACTGCCGGCTGAACTGTTCGAAGAGCAAGCCAAGCGCCGCGTCGTGCTGGGCCTGATCGTCGCCGAAGTGGTCAAGCAATTCGACCTCAAGCCAGACGACGCCCGCGTTCGCGAGATGATCCAGGAAATGGCCTCGGCCTACCAGGAGCCTGAGCAGGTCGTGGCTTGGTACTACAAGAACGACCAGCAACTGAACGAAGTCCGTTCGGTTGTGCTGGAAGAACAAGTTGTGGATACTGTTCTGCAGAAAGCGACTGTGACCGACAAATCGGTCTCGTACGAAGACGCCGTAAAACCAGCCCAGGCCCCTGCCGCCGCTGAGTAATACGCCAGCTTCGTAGGAAAACACCACAAGCCAGCCTTCGAGCTGGCTTGTGCGTATTCAAGACATGACTATTTGGGAGTGAGTGCAGGACATGTCCCGCAATTCTTATTATCAGCAGAGCTCTGACATCCAGGCCGCAGGCGGCCTGGTCCCGATGGTTATCGAGCAATCCGCTCGTGGCGAACGCGCCTATGACATCTACTCGCGCCTTCTTAAGGAGCGGGTGATCTTCCTGGTCGGCCCGGTAGAGGACTACATGGCCAACCTGGTTGCGGCGCAGATGCTGTTCCTTGAAGCGGAAAACCCGGACAAGGATATCCATCTCTACATCAACTCGCCGGGCGGTTCGGTGACTGCCGGTATGTCGATCTACGACACCATGCAGTTCATCAAGCCGGACGTCTCGACCATCTGCATCGGCCAGGCCTGCAGCATGGGCGCCTTCCTGCTGGCTGCGGGTGCCAAAGGCAAGCGTCATTGCCTGCCGAACTCGCGGGTGATGATTCACCAGCCACTGGGCGGTTTCCAGGGTCAGGCGACGGATATCGAGATCCACGCCAAGGAAATCCTTTCCATCAAGTCGCGTCTGAACGAATTGCTGGCCTACCACACAGGTCAAGACCTGGAGACCATCAAGCGTGACACCGAGCGCGACAATTTCATGAGCGCCGAGCGCGCAGCCGAATACGGCTTGATCGACTCGGTCTACGACAAGCGGCAACTGGCCTCCTGAATCCGGGTGCCAGAGCAGGCGGGCGCGCATTGCGCCTACCTGCGGACTTGAAAAAGCCCGCAATTGCCTTCATCTTGTGTTGCAAGCCTACCGGATTGGATCGATCGAATGACTGACACCCGTAACGGCGAGGACAACGGCAAATTGCTCTATTGCTCCTTCTGCGGCAAAAGCCAGCACGAAGTGCGCAAGTTGATTGCCGGCCCCTCGGTATTTATCTGCGACGAGTGCGTCGACCTGTGCAATGACATCATCCGTGAGGAGGTGCAGGAAGCCCAGGCCGAAAGCAGCGCGCATAAACTGCCTTCGCCGAAAGAAATCAGCACCATCCTGGACCAGTACGTCATTGGTCAGGAGCGTGCGAAAAAGGTACTGGCGGTAGCGGTATACAACCACTACAAGCGCCTGAATCAACGCGACAAGAAGAACGACGATGTCGAGCTCGGCAAGAGTAACATCCTGCTGATCGGTCCGACGGGCTCGGGTAAGACCCTGCTCGCCGAAACCCTCGCGCGTCTGTTGAATGTACCGTTCACCATCGCCGACGCCACCACCCTGACCGAAGCCGGTTACGTGGGTGAAGACGTCGAGAACATCATTCAGAAACTGCTGCAGAAGTGCGACTACGACGTGGAAAAGGCCCAGATGGGCATTGTCTACATCGACGAGATCGACAAGATCTCGCGCAAGTCGGACAACCCCTCGATCACCCGTGACGTTTCGGGCGAGGGCGTGCAGCAGGCGCTGCTCAAGCTGATCGAAGGCACGGTCGCTTCGGTTCCGCCGCAAGGTGGCCGCAAGCACCCGCAGCAGGAATTCCTGCAGGTCGATACGCGTAACATCCTGTTTATCTGTGGCGGTGCGTTCTCCGGCCTCGAAAAGGTCATCCAGGCACGCTCCACCCGCGGCGGCATCGGCTTTGGTGCCGAAGTGCGCAGCAAGCAGGAAGGCAAGAAGGTTGGCGAGTCGCTGCGTGAAGTCGAGCCTGACGATCTGGTCAAGTTCGGTCTGATTCCGGAGTTTGTCGGTCGTCTGCCGGTTCTGGCTACACTCGACGAGCTGGACGAAGCGGCATTGATGCAGATTCTGACCGAGCCGAAGAACGCCCTGACCAAGCAGTACGCCAAGCTGTTCGAAATGGAAGGCGTGGACCTGGAGTTCCGCAGCGATGCGCTCAAATCAGTGGCCCGCAAGGCCCTGGAGCGCAAGACCGGGGCCCGTGGCCTGCGTTCGATCCTCGAAGGCATTCTGCTCGACACCATGTACGAGATTCCTTCGCAGAAGGATGTCAGCAAGGTGGTGATCGACGAGAGCGTCATTGATGGCTCTTCGCAGCCGCTGTTGATCTACGAGAACAGCGAGCCGCAAGCCAAGGCTGCACCCGACGTCTGAGTCGCCATGCGGCTCGATTCAAGCAAGGGGCCTTCGGGCCCCTTTGCTTTTCCTGTCGCAGAGCTTGTTTTTTTGCGGGCCTGCCCCCACATTAACTCCACGCTCAAATTCCATCGGTTTCCGGCCATAAGGCCGCTGTAGAGGCGAAATCATGAAGACCACCCTCGACTTGCCTCTCCTGCCATTGCGCGATGTCGTCGTCTATCCGCACATGGTCATCCCACTGTTCGTGGGGCGCGAGAAGTCCATCGAGGCCCTTGAGGCCGCGATGACGGGCGAGAAGCAGATCCTTCTGCTGGCCCAGAAGAACCCCGCTGACGACGATCCAGGCGAAGATGCCCTGTACCGCGTCGGTACCATCGCCACCGTCCTGCAACTGCTGAAACTGCCCGATGGCACCGTCAAGGTGCTGGTCGAAGGCGAACAGCGCGGTGCGGTCGAGCGTTTCAACGAAGTTGACGGGCACATTCGTGCCGAAGTCTCGCTGATCGACGAGTCCCAGGCTGCCGAGCGCGAGTCTGAAGTCTTCGTCCGTAGCTTGCTGTCACAATTTGAACAATATGTTCAGCTGGGCAAGAAAGTCCCGGCTGAAGTCCTTTCGTCGCTCAACAGCATCGACGAACCCGGTCGTCTGGTCGACACCATGGCAGCGCACATGGCGCTGAAGATCGAACAGAAGCAGGAAATCCTCGAAATCCTCGACCTGTCTGCCCGTGTCGAACACGTGCTGGCGCTGCTGGATGCCGAAATCGACCTGCTGCAGGTCGAGAAGCGTATCCGTGGCCGGGTCAAGAAACAGATGGAGCGCAGCCAGCGCGAGTACTACCTGAATGAGCAGATGAAGGCCATTCAGAAAGAGCTCGGCGACAGCGAAGAAGGTCACAACGAAGTCGAAGAGCTGAAAAAGCGCCTCGACGCCGCTGGCCTGCCAAAGGATGCCTATGCCAAGGCCCAGGCCGAGCTGAACAAGCTCAAGCAGATGTCGCCGATGTCGGCCGAAGCCACCGTGGTGCGTTCCTACCTCGACTGGCTGGTGCAGGTGCCGTGGAAGGCTCAGAGCAAGGTGCGCCTGGACCTGGCCAAGGCCGAGGAAATCCTCGACGCCGACCACTACGGGCTGGAAGAGGTCAAGGAGCGCATCCTTGAGTACCTCGCCGTGCAGAAGCGGGTGAAAAAGATCCGTGGCCCGGTACTGTGCCTGGTAGGGCCGCCTGGCGTGGGTAAAACCTCGCTGGCCGAGTCGATCGCCAGTGCCACCAACCGCAAGTTCGTGCGCATGGCCCTCGGTGGCGTGCGTGATGAAGCCGAGATTCGCGGCCACCGCCGTACCTACATCGGTTCGATGCCCGGTCGTCTGATTCAGAAAATGACCAAGGTTGGCGTGCGCAACCCGCTGTTCCTGCTCGACGAAATCGACAAGATGGGCAGCGACATGCGTGGCGATCCTGCCTCGGCGCTGCTGGAGGTACTCGACCCCGAGCAGAACCACAACTTCAACGATCACTACCTGGAAGTCGACTACGACCTCTCGGACGTGATGTTCCTCTGCACCTCCAACTCGATGAACATCCCGCCAGCGTTGCTGGACCGGATGGAGGTCATCCGTCTGCCGGGTTACACCGAGGACGAGAAGATCAACATCGCGGTCAAGTACCTGTCGCCCAAGCAGATCAAGGCCAACGGCCTGAAGAAGGGCGAGCTGGAGGTAGACGTCTCGGCAATCCGCGACATCATCCGCTATTACACCCGCGAAGCCGGTGTGCGGGGCCTGGAGCGCCAGATCGCGAAGATCTGCCGCAAGGTGGTCAAGGAGCACTCCGGGCTCAAGCAAGTGGCGGTGAAGGTCACGGGCGAGCAGCTCGAGCACTACCTTGGCGTGCGCAAATACCGTTACGGTCTGGCCGAGCAGCAGGATCAGGTCGGTCAGGTCACTGGTCTTGCCTGGACCCAGGTGGGCGGTGAGCTGTTGACCATCGAGGCCGCGGTCATTCCGGGCAAGGGCCAGCTGATCAAGACCGGTTCGCTCGGTGATGTGATGGTCGAGTCCATCACTGCCGCGCAAACCGTCGTGCGCAGCCGGGCCAGGAGCCTGGGGATTCCTGCTGACTTCCACGAGAAGCGCGACACCCACATCCACATGCCCGAAGGTGCCACGCCCAAGGATGGTCCAAGTGCCGGTATCGGCATGTGCACCGCTCTGGTCTCGGCCCTGACCCAGATCCCGGTGCGTGCCGATGTGGCGATGACTGGCGAGATTACCCTGCGTGGTCAAGTGCTGGCGATTGGCGGTTTGAAGGAAAAACTGCTGGCCGCGCACCGTGGTGGAATCAAGACGGTGATCATTCCGGAAGAGAATGTGCGTGATCTGAAGGAAATTCCTGAGAATATTAAGCAGGATCTGCAGATTAAACCGGTCAAATGGATTGACGAAGTCCTCCAAATTGCGCTGCAATACGCCCCGGAGCCCTTGCCCGATGTGGCTCCGGAGATTGTCGCCAAGGATGAAAAGCGCGACAGCGATTCCAAGGAAAGAATCAGCACACATTAGTACGTATTTGGCTGGGGGGCTTTCTTGACAGTATTTTCAGGCCCTTGTTATAAAGCGGCACTTAAGTGTCAACAGGCCACCCAGCGCTCGTTTAGCTTTTCATTACATACTTAGAAACAAACTCAATAGAGATATAAGGGGACTTAGAGTGAACAAGTCGGAACTGATTGACGCTATCGCCGCATCTGCTGATATTTCGAAAGCTGCCGCTGGCAAAGCGCTGGACGCAGTAATTGATTCCGTCACCGGCGCCCTGAAGGCAGGTGACTCCGTGGTACTGGTAGGTTTCGGTACCTTCTCCGTCACCGACCGTCCAGCTCGCACCGGCCGCAACCCGCAAACCGGCAAGACTCTGGAAATCCCTGCCGCCAAGAAGCCTGGCTTCAAGGCTGGCAAGGCACTGAAAGAAGCCGTCAACTAAGTCGCTTCCTTCAGGCTCACGCCTAACCGAGCCAGGCTCACGCCTGGGCCGGCTGCCGAGCGCCGGGAGGCCTGATATCAGGTTCCCGGCGCTCGGCCAGTTACGAGAAGGCGCATCCTCGGATGCGCCTTTCTTCTATCAGGACTCTACCCACGCTCCACGGTTGGTTCATTCAGTACAACCGTTTCTGGGGGACGCATGCTGCAGAATATCAGGGACAATTCACAAGGTTGGATTGCCAAGACCATCATCGGTGTCATCGTAGCCTTGATGGCACTGACCGGCTTCGATGCCATCTTCCAGGCCACCACCAACAGCCAGGACGCTGCCAAGGTCAATGGCGACACGATCAGCCAGAACGAGCTGAGCCAGGCCGTCGACATGCAACGTCGGCAGCTGATGCAACAGCTGGGCAAGGATTTCGATCCGGCCATGCTCAACGAGCAAATGCTGCGTGAAGCCGCGCTCAAGGGGCTGATCGATCGCAAGTTGCTGCTCCAGGGCGCCGAAGACGCCAAGTTCGCTTTCTCCGAGGCGGCCCTCGACCAACTGATCCTGCAAACGCCTGAGTTCCAGGAAGATGGCAAGTTCAGCGCCGAGCGTTTCGACCAGGTCATTCGCCAGATGGGCTACGGCCGTCTGCAATTCCGCGAAATGCTGGCCCAGGAAATGCTCATCGGCCAACTGCGCACCGGCCTTGCCGGCAGCGGTTTTGTCACCGATGACCAGGTCGACGCCTTTGCCCGCCTGGAAAAGCAGACCCGTGATTTCGCCTCGCTGACGTTCAAGGCCGACCCGGCCGCGGTCAAGGTCACCGACGAGCAGATCAAGGCTCACTACGACGAGCACGCCAAGGAATTCATGAGCCCCGATCAGGTCGTCATCGACTACATCGAGCTGAAGAAATCCGCGTTCTTCGACCAGGTTGAAGTCAACCAGGACGAGCTCAAGGCACTGTATGAGAAAGAAATCGCCAACCTCGCCGAGCAGCGTCATGCCGCGCATATCCTTGTCGAAATCAACGACAAGGTGAACGAGGGCCAGGCCAAGGCCAAGATCGAAGAGATCCAGGCGCGTCTGGCCAAGGGCGAAAGCTTTGCCACCCTGGCCAAGGAATTCTCCCAGGACCCGGGCTCGGCCAGCAACGGCGGTGACCTCGGCTATGCCGGGCAGGGCGTCTATGATCCGGCCTTCGAAGATGCGCTGTATGCGCTGAACAAGGACCAGGTCTCGGGGCCGGTGCGTACCGAATACGGTTTCCACCTGATCAAGCTGCTCGATGTGCAGGCGCCTGAAGTGCCAAGCTTCGACAGCCTGAAAGACAAGCTGACCCGTGAGCTCAAGACCCAGCAGGTCGAACAGCGCTTCGTCGAAGTGACCAAGCAACTGGAAGACTCGGCATTCGAAGCCTCCGACCTGGCCCAGCCGGCTCAGGAACTGGGCCTCAACGTGCACACCTCGCCAGCGTTCGGTCGCGAAGGCGGCGAAGGCATCACTGCCAACCGTGCCGTGATCCAGGCCGCGTTCAGCACCGAAGTGCTGGAAGAGGGTTCCAACAGCACGGCGATCGAGCTGGATCCGGAAACCATCGTGGTGCTGCGCGTCAAGGAACACCGCAAGCCTGAGCAACTGGGCCTTGAAGTCGTCTCCGAGAGCATCCGCAAGCACCTGGCCAAAGAGCAGGCGACTGCCGCTCTGAAGACCAAGGCCGATGCCCTGATCGCCGGTCTGCGCGATGGCAAGATTGCCCTGGCGGCCAGCCAGGATGGTCAAGCCTGGAAGGTCCAGGAAGCGGTGTCGCGCAGCCAGGAAGGTATCGACCCGGTCGAGCTGCAGGCGGTGTTCCGCATGAGCAAGCCAGAAGCCAAGGACAAGCCGGTGTACACCAGCGTCACCCTGGCGGACGGTAGCCTGGTGGTACTGCGCCTGAACGGCGTCAACGAAGGCGCTGCGGCCACTGAAGAAGAGAAGGCGACCTACCGCCGCTTCCTCGCTTCGCGTGCTGGCCAGCAGGACTTCGCGGCGTACCGCAAGCAGTTGGAAGCCAAGGCGGATATCACTCGCTACTGAGTGCTTGATGCTTGAAACAGAAAAGGCCGCTGATGCGGCCTTTTTTGTTTTCAGGGTCTAGGAATGTACTGGCCCCTGTGGGAGCTGGCTTGCCAGCGATCGAGCGCGAAGCGGGCGCAATCCAGGCGACGCGACTAGGCCGGTGTTGGCGCCAGAAACGCTGCCTCCAGCAACTGCCGTGTATACGCATGCTGCGGATCGGCAAAGATATCCGCCGCCACCCCTTGCTCCACCACCTGACCTTGCTTGACCACCATCAGCTGATGACTGAGCGCCTTGACCACCGCGAGGTCGTGGCTGATGAACAGGTAGGTGAGGTTGTATTTGCTCTGCAATGAGCGCAGCAGTTCCACCACCTGGCGCTGCACGGTACGGTCCAATGCCGAGGTGGGCTCATCAAGCAGGATCAGCGCAGGCTTGAGCACCAATGCCCGGGCGATGGCAATCCGCTGACGTTGACCGCCGGAGAACTCGTGCGGATAACGATGCCGCGCCTGCGGGTCGAGCCCTACTTCCTGCAAGGCGGCAATGATCGCCTGTTCCTGCTCGGCGGCGCTGCCCATGCGGTGGATGCGCAGGCCTTCGCCGACAATATCGCTGACGCACATGCGCGGGCTGAGGCTGCCGAACGGGTCCTGGAAAACCACCTGCATCTGCCGGCGCAGGGGGCGTATCTGTTGCTGGGTCAGGTTTTCCAGGGCCGTACCCTGGAAGCGGATGCTGCCCTGGCTGCCGAGCAGGCGCAGGATCGCCAGGCCCAGGGTCGACTTGCCCGAGCCGCTCTCGCCAACGATGCCCAGGGTCTGGCCCTGGGGCAGATCGAAGTTGATGCCGTCGACCGCCTTGACGTAATCGACGGTGCGCCGCAGCAGGCCCTTCTTGATCGGGAACCAGACGCGCAGGTCCTCGACCTGCAGCATCGGTGCGCCAGGCGGGTTGCCGGCCGGGCCGCCGCTGGGCTCGGCTCCGAGAAGCATCTGCGTGTAGGGGTGTTTGGGGTTGCGGAACAGTTCTTCGCAATCGGCCTGTTCGACGATCTGGCCCTTTTGCATCACGCAGACCCGGTGGGCGATGCGCTTGACCAGGTTGAGGTCGTGGCTGATCAGCAGCAGGGCCATGCCCAGGCGGGCCTGCAGCGATTTGAGCAGTTCGAGGATCTTCAGCTGCACGGTGACGTCCAGCGCCGTGGTCGGTTCGTCGGCGATCAGCAGGTCCGGCTCGTTGGCCAGGGCCATGGCGATCATCACACGCTGCCTCTGGCCGCCTGAGAGCTCGTGTGGCAGCGCTTTGAGGCGTTTGTGGGGCTCGGGTATGCCGACCATCGCCAGCAGCTCCAGGGTGCGCTCAGTGGCCGCCTTGCCGCGCAGGCCCTTGTGCAGCAGGAGGATCTCGTTGATCTGCTTTTCGATGTTGTGCAGCGGGTTGAGCGAAGTCATCGGCTCCTGGAAGATCATCGCCACGCGGTTGCCGCGAATGCGCCGCATCTTTTTCTCGTCGAGGGTCAGCAGGTCGTTACCCTCGAACAGGATGCTGCCGCTCGGGTGCCGGGCCAGGGGGTAGGGCAGCAGGCGCAGGATCGAGTGCGCTGTCACCGACTTGCCCGAACCGCTTTCGCCGACCAGGGCCAGGGTTTCGCCGCGGCGGATGTCGAAGCTGACGCCTTCGACCACCCGCTGGGATTGATCGCCGGTGACGAACTCGACGGCCAGGTCGCGGACTTCGATCAAGGTTTCCTTGCTCATCTCATTTCCTCGGGTCGAAGGCATCGCGGGCGGACTCGCCGATGAACACCAGCAGGCTGAGCATCAGCGCCAGCACGGCAAACGCGCTCATGCCCAGCCAGGGCGCTTGCAGGTTGGACTTGCCCTGGGCTACCAGCTCACCCAGCGATGGCGCACCGGGCGGCAGGCCGAAGCCGAGGAAGTCCAGGGCGGTCAGGGTGCCGATGGCGCCAGTGAGAATGAACGGCATGAAGGTCATGGTCGAGATCATTGCGTTGGGCAGGATATGCCGGTACATGATCGCGCCGTTCTGCATGCCCAGTGCCCGCGCCGCACGCACGTATTCAAGGTTGCGTCCGCGCAGGAACTCGGCGCGTACCACATCCACCAGGCTCATCCACGAGAACAGCAACATGATCCCCAGCAGCCACCAGAAGTTCGGTTGCACGAAACTGGCGAGGATGATCAACAGGTACAGCACCGGCAGTCCCGACCAGATTTCCAGGAAGCGCTGCCCGACCAGGTCCACCCAGCCGCCGTAAAAGCCCTGCAGGGCGCCGGCGATCACGCCGATGATCGAGCTGAGGATGGTCAGGGTCAGGGCAAACAGCACCGAGATACGGAAACCATAGATGACCCGTGCCAGCACGTCGCGGCCCTGGTCGTCGGTGCCCAGCAAGTTCTGCGCCGACGGCGGGGCAGGGGCCGGGACCTTGAGGTCGTAGTTGATGCTCTGGTAGCCGAACGGGATCGGTGCCCACAGCACGAAGCTGTCCTTGGCGGCGAGCAGCTCGCGGATGTACGGGCTCTTGTAGTTGGCTTCCAGCGGGAACTCGCCGCCGAACGTGGTTTCCGGGTAGCGCTTGAGCGCCGGGAAATACCATTCGCCGTCGTAGCGCACGGCCAGGGGCTTGTCGTTGGCGATCAGTTCGGCGCCCAGGCTCAGGCCGAACAGGATCAGGAACAGCCACAGCGACCACCAACCGCGGCGGTTGGCCTTGAAGCGCTCGAAGCGCCGGCGATTCAGAGGTGACAGGTTCATCTCAGTGCTCCCGGCTGTCGAAGTCGATGCGTGGGTCGACCAGGGTGTAGGTCAGGTCGCCGATCAGCTTCACCACCAGTCCGAGCAGGGTGAAGATGAACAGGGTGCCGAAGACCACCGGGTAGTCGCGGTTGATCGCCGCCTCGAAACTCATCAGGCCCAGGCCGTCGAGGGAGAAGATCACCTCGATCAGCAAGGAGCCGGTGAAGAAGATACCGATGAACGCTGAGGGAAAGCCGGCGATCACCAGCAGCATGGCATTGCGGAAGACATGACCGTAGAGCACGCGGTTGGGGCTCAGGCCCTTGGCCTTGGCGGTGACTACGTACTGCTTGTTGATTTCGTCGAGGAAGCTGTTCTTGGTCAGCAGGGTCATGGTTGCGAAGTTGCCGATCACCAGCGCGGTTACCGGCAGCACCAGGTGCCAGAAGTAGTCGAGCAACTTGCCGGTGGTGCTCAGCTCGTCGAAGTTGTTCGAGGTCAGGCCGCGCAACGGGAACCAGTCCAGGTAGCTGCCGCCGGCGAACAGCACGATCAGCAGGATGGCGAACAGGAAAGCGGGGATGGCGTAGCCGATGATGATCGCCGAGCTGGTCCAGACATCGAAGTGGCTGCCGTGACGGGTGGCCTTGGCGATTCCCAGGGGGATCGACACCAGGTACATGATCAGCGTGCTCCATAGCCCCAGGGAGATCGACACCGGCATCTTTTCGATGATCAGGTCGATGACCTTGGCATCGCGAAAGAAGCTGTCGCCAAAATCCAGCCGGGCGTAGTTCTTGATCATGATCCACAAGCGTTCCGGCGCCGACTTGTCGAAGCCGTACATCTGCTCGATTTCCTTGATCAGTGCCGGGTCCAGGCCCTGGGCGCCGCGGTAGTTGGAGCCGGCCACGGAGACTTCGGCGCCGCCACCGGCGATACGACTGGTGGCGCCCTCGAAGCCTTCGAGCTTGGCGATCATCTGTTCCACCGGGCCGCCGGGGGCGGCCTGGATGATGATGAAGTTGATGATCAGGATGCCCAGCAGGGTCGGGATGATCAGCAGCAAACGGCGAAAGATATAGGCCAGCATGCTATTGCGCCCCTTCGGCCGGTTGTGCATCGGGTGCCGGGTTCAGCGGCACCACCGGCTCGACATCCGGCTTGATCCACCAGGTGTTGATGCCGATGTCGTACTTGGGCGAAACCTTGGGGTGGCCAATGTGGTTCCAGTAGGCCACGCGCCAGGTCTTGATGTGCCAGTTGGGGATCACGTAGTAGCCCCATTGCAGCACCCGGTCCAGGGCCCGTGAGTGCTCGATCAGGCTTTGCCGCGAGTCGGCGTTGATCAACTGCTCGACCAGGGTGTCGATGGCCGGGTCTTTCAGGCCGATGAAGTTGCGGCTGCCGGGATTGTCGGCGGCGGCGCTTTGCCAGAACTCGCGTTGCTCGTTGCCCGGGGAGTTGGACTGCGGGTAGCCGCCGACGATCATGTCGAAATCCCGCGAGCGCAGGCGGTTGATGTACTGGGAGACGTCCACGCGGCGAATCACCAGGTCGATACCCAGGTCCGCCAGGTTGCGCTTGAACGGCAGCAGGATGCGCTCGAATTCGGTCTGCGCCAGGAGGAATTCAATGGACACCGGCTTGCCCTGGGCGTCGACCATCTTGTCGTCGACAATGCGCCAGCCAGCCTCCTGCAGCAGCTTGTAGGCCTTGCGCTGCTGTTCGCGGATCATGCCGCTGCCATCGGTAACCGGGTTGGCAAAGGCGCGGGTGAACACCGGGTCGGGGATCTTGCCGCGCAGCGGTTCGAGAATCATCAGCTCGGCGGCGTCGGGCAGGTCGCGGGCGGCCATGTCGGAGTTCTCGAAGTAGCTGCGGGTGCGGGTGTAGGCACCGTTGAACAGCTGCTTGTTGGTCCATTCGAAGTCCAGCAGCAGGCTCAGTGCTTCACGTACCCGTACATCCTGGAACAGCGGGCGGCGAATGTTGTAGATAAAGCCCTGCATGCCGGTCGGGTTGCCGTTGGGCAACTCTTCGAGGATCAGGCGCTTCTGCCGCACTGCCGGCACGTCATAGGCGGTGGCCCAGCTCTTCGCTGCGGTTTCCAGGCGGTAGTCGAACTGGCCGGCCTTGAGCGCTTCGAGGGTGACTGCGCTGTCGCGGTAGTAGTCGGTGGTCATCTCGTCGAAGTTGTAGAAACCACGGTTGACCGCCAGGTCCTTGCCCCAGTAGTCCTTGACCCGCTCGTAGCGGATCGAGCGCCCCGGCTTGACCTCGGCGACCTTGTACGGGCCGCTGCCCAGGGGGATTTCCAGGTTGCCCTTGGTGAACTCGCGGCTTTCCCAGAAGTGCTTGGGCAATACCGGCAACTGGCCGAGGATCAGCGGAAGTTCGCGGTTGTTGCTGTGCTTGAACTTGAACAACACCCGCTGCGGGTCTTCGGCGATCACTTCGGCGACATCGGCGTAGTAGCCGCGGTACAGCGGTGCGCCGTGCTTGATCAGGGTGTTGAAGGTGAACACCACGTCTTCGGCGTGCATCGGGTGGCCGTCATGAAAACGCGCTTCGGGGCGCAGGTAGAAGCGCACCCAGCTGTTGTCCGGGGCTTTTTCGATCTTGCCGGCGACCAGGCCGTACTCGGTGAAAGGTTCATCCAGGCTCTGGGTCATCAGGGTGTCGTAGATCAGGCCAATGTCGTCGGCGGCTACGCCCTTGTTGATGAACGGGTTGAGGCTGTCGAAACCGCCGAAGCCGGCCTGGCGAAAGGTGCCGCCCTTGGGCGCGTCGGGGTTGACGTAGTCGAAGTGCTTGAAGCTGGCCGGGTATTTCGGCGCTTCGTCGTAGAGGGTCAAGGCGTGTTGCGGTGCAGCCAGTGCCTGGCCGCCAAGGCAGGCCAGCAGCAGTGCGCAGGCCTTCAGGCGCAGGCGGGACATTGGCATCATTGGGCTTTCTCCGAAGGCTTGATCCACCAGCTGTTGAGCCCCAGGGTGTAGGGCGGCGTGGCCACAAAGGCAAAGCGATTGCGGTAGGCCAGGCGGTGGTTGTCGAGATACCAGTTGGGAATCATGTAGTACTGCCACAGCAGCACCCGGTCCAGGGCGCGCGCCGCAGCCACTTGGTCTTCGCGACTCTGGGCGGCCAGCAGGGTGTCGAGCAGGTGATCGACCACCGGGTCTTTCACGCCAGCATAGTTCTTGCTGCCCTTGGTCGAGGCCTGGCTTGAGTGAAAGTACAGCCATTGTTCAAGGCCCGGGCTCAGGGTCTGGTTCAGGGTCATCAGAATCATGTCGAAATCGAACTGGTCCAGGCGTTGTTTGTACTGGGCCCGGTCTACGGTGCGCAAGCGCGCTTCGATGCCGATACTGGCGAGATTTTCGACATAAGGTTGCAGGATCCGTTCAAGGTTCGGATTGACCAGCAACAGCTCCAGCTTCAAGGGTTGCCCGGCACTGTTGAGCAGGCGCGGCCCTGTGAGCTTCCAGCCGGCCTGGCCGAGCAAGTCGAGGGCCTGGCGCAGGGTCTGGCGGTTGATGCCACGCCCGTCGGTGTGGCTGACCTTGTACGGCTCGGTGAACAGCGCCGTGGGCAGTTGCTTGCGGTAAGGGGCCAGCAGCAGCCACTCCTTGCCCACCGGCAGGCCGCTGGCAGCGAACTCGCTGTTGGGGTAGTAGCTGCTGGCGCGTTGGTAGGCGCTGCTGAACAGGGCGCGGTTGGTCCATTCGAAGTCGAGCATCAACCCCAGTGCCTGACGCACCCGCGCATCGCTGAAGGTCGCCCGGCGGCTGTTCATGAACAGGCCCTGGGTCTGGGTCGGGATCTTGTGCGGGATCTGCGCCTTGATCACATCGCCGCGACGTACCGCCGGGAAGTTGTAGCCGTTGGCCCAGTTCTTCGCCTGGTGCTCGATGTAAATGTCGAACTCGCCGGCCTTGAAGGCTTCGAAGGCCACCGCGCTGTCGCGATAGAACTCGTACTCGACGCGGTCGACGTTGTACTTGCCGCGGTTGACCGCCAGGTCCTTGCCCCAGTAGTTCTTTACCCGCTCAAACACCAGGCGCCGCCCCGGCTGCACCTGGGTGATGCGGTACGGGCCGCTGCCCAGCGGCGGCTCGAAGGTGGTGGCCTTGAAGTCGCGGCCTTTCCAGTAATGCGCCGGCAGCACCGGCATCTCGCCCAGGCGCAGGATCAGCAGCGGATTGCCGGCGCGCTTGAAGACGAAGCGGATGCGTCGCGGGTTGAGGATGTCGACGCGCTGTACTTCCTGCAGGTTGGTCCGGTAGATCGGGTGACCTTCCTTGAGCAGGGTGCGATAGGAGAACGCCACGTCGGCGGCGGTGATCGGCTTGCCATCGTGAAAATGCGCCTCGGGGCGCAGGTTGAACACCACCCAGCTACGGTCGTCGCTGTATTCGACGGAGCCTGCGATCAGGCCATAGCTGGACGTGGCCTCATCGCCGGACGGGTCGTACTGGCCGGTGCCGACCATCAGGGTTTCGTTCAGCTCGCTCACCCCGTACTGCAGGAAGTTCGGCGTGGTGACCGGGCTTGAGCCCTTGAAGGTATAGGGGTTGAGGGTGTCGAAGGTGCCAAATGCCATGGCCCGCAAGGTGCCGCCCTTGGGCGCTTGCGGATTGACCCAGTCGAAGTGGGTGAATTTGGCTGGATACTTGAGCGTGCCGAACTGGGCGTAACCGTGGCTTTCGCTGATTGTCGCGCCCGCGGGAAAGCTCAAGGCCAGGCTGAGTGACAGCAACAGGAGGGGACGTATCAAGTCGAGATCCGATCCAGGCGGCTTGGGCTTTATTCCAGCTACAGTAACAGCTTGTATCGACTGGAAAAAGAGTGCCGCGTGGGGCGGGGCAGGCGGCTCCGGTCACTGACCGGAGCGCGGACCTCAATGGTTGAGGTAGACGGTCAGGGTCTGGCCCGGCTTGAGGGCGTGGCCGCTGCGTGGATTCCAGCGCTTGAGGTGCTGCATCTCGACGTTGAAGCGCTTGGCCACCAGGTACAGCGAGTCGCCTTTGCGCACCTTGTACTGGGTGGATTTCTTCTGGTTCTTCGCGCCAACCGGCTGGGTGCTCTGCATCACCAGGGTCTGGCCGGCCTTGAGGTTTTTGCCGGAGAGCTTGTTCCAGCGTTGCAGGTCCTTGACGCTGACCTTGTTGGCCTTGGCGATGCTGGCCAGGTTGTCGCCACGCTTGACCCGGTAACGGCTGTTGCGGATCGTGGTGGTGCGCGGCGCAGCCTCGGCCAGGGCGGCTTCGAATACGGCTTTTTTCGGCTGCAGGCTGAGCAGCTCTTCAGGCTTCATGTTCGACAGCGAGGCGGTCAGCAGTTGCGCCTTGGCGGTCGGCACCAGCAGCTGCTGCGGGCCGTCGACGGTCATGCGCTTCTTGAACGCCGGGTTGAGCTGGAACAGTTCGTCTTCGTCGATCTCGGCCAGGGCGGCGACTCGCGACAGGTCGAGGCGATCCTTGATCGCCACGGCCTCGAAGTAGGGTTCGTTGGCAATCGGGTTGAGGTTGACGCCATAGGCCTGCGGTGTCATCACCACCTGCGACAGGGCCAGCAGCTTGGGTACGTAGTCGCGGGTTTCCTTCGGCAGCGGTAGGTTCCAGTAGTCGGTTGGCAGGCCGAGCTTCTCATTGCGCTCGATGGCGCGGCTGACCGTGCCTTCACCGGCGTTGTAGGCCGCCAGGGCCAGCAGCCAGTCACCGTTGAACATGTCGTGCAGGCGGTTCAGGTAGTCCAGCGCGGCGTTGGTCGAGGCGGTGATGTCGCGACGGCCATCGTAGAAGCGGGTCTGGCGCAGGTTGAAGTAACGCCCGGTGGAGGGGATGAACTGCCACAGGCCTACCGCATGGGCCCGCGAATAGGCCATGGGGTTGTAGGCGCTCTCGATCGCCGGCAGCAGGGCCAGCTCCAGCGGCATGTTGCGCTCTTCGAGGCGTTCGACGATGTAGTGGATGTACAGGCTGCCACGGTCGCCGGCGTTCTCGAGGAACGAGGGGTTGCTGGCGAACCACAGGCGCTGCTGTTCGATACGCGGGTTGACCGCAACGCCGTCCTGCAGCACAAAGCCCTGGCGCATGCGTTCCCAGACGTCCTGAGGCGCCTGCTCGACCGGCTTGACCGGTACGATCAGCGGTTTCTGCTTGGCCCGTGCCTGGTAGTTGTGCGCGCGAACGCTGTCGGATTCGTCGACTTGACGGGTGCTCTGGCAGCCCACGAGAGTGGCGGCCAGGGCTAGCGCACTGGCTTGGGCCAGGCGCGTCAGGGCGACGGAATTGAAGGTTCTGCGGCTATTGGACGACATTGGCTGGGACGAAGTTCCGGGCAAAAATGTCGGGCGATTCTAGAAAGCGGCCCCCCAACGGTCAACCTTTCAGAACTTTCCGTCACCAGCAGGGGCTGTTTAGAACCTATCTTTCCAAGCACGTAACCCAGCAAAAACAGCACTTGGCGTGGGGTTTATCGGGCCATTCCGTTCGTCTAGTTTTTCTTTAACGGATGTTTCGGTGGTCCGCAGGAAAGGGTTTGTCAGCTTTTCCAGGTCCAGGGTTGACGGCAACGTGATGCGATCCTGCGCCCTTAACTGGGTAACGTCGGCAAAGCGTTGGGCAATGTGCGGGTTGCCAGGCTCCACGGCCTGGGCAAAGCGCAGGTTGCTGAGGGTGTACTCGTGAGTGCAATACACCAGGGTCTCGCCAGGCAGGGCGGCCAGGCGTTGCAGGGAGTGGTGCATCTGCTCCGGCGTGCCTTCGAAGAGGCGCCCGCAACCGGCGGCGAACAGGGTATCGCCACAGAACAGCACGGGCGTGGCCGTCTGCTGGCAATAATAGGCAATGTGTCCCAGGGTGTGTCCAGGCACGGCGATGATCTGGAAATCCAGACCCAGAACGCGCACGCTGGCGTTGTCGTCGAGGGCCTGGTCGCGGCCGGGGATGCGCTCGTGGGCAGGGCCGTACACGGTGGCGCCGGTTTGCGCCTTGAGCTGCTCGACGCCACCGACATGGTCGTGATGGTGATGGGTAACGAGGATGTCGCTCAGTTGCCAGCCGGGATGGCGTTCAAGCCAGCCCAGTACCGGTGCTGCATCGCCCGGATCGACCACCGCGCAACGCTGGTTGGCAGAATCTTGTAACAACCAGATGTAGTTATCGTTGAAAGCGGGCAGGGCATCGATCTGTATCATGGTGCGATTCGCCAAACGGTGGACATGGGTGCATCTTAGTAGCTATGCGCGCTGTCGAGAACCTTCAAGGGAGACTGCAATGACCGATCAAGCCTTCGCCCAGGCCGATCCGCAGTGGCTGGAGCTGATCAACCTGGCCCGCGACTGGTTCGCCGGCCCCCTCGGGCAACTTATGCTCAAGGAGGAACAACGCCTGCTCGAGGAAGAACTGGGGCGTTACTTCGGTGGTTACCTGGTGCACTACGGCCCCTGCGCCGAAGCGCCGCCCAAGGCCCCGCAGGTGCAGCGCAACGTGCGCTTGGGCGCGCCGCTGCCCGGGGTCGAGATTGTCTGCGAAGAACAGGCCTGGCCACTGAGCGAGCATGCCGCCGATGTCGTGGTACTGCAGCATGGCCTGGACTTCAGCCTGTCGCCCCATGGCCTGCTGCGTGAAGCCGCGAGCAGCGTGCGCCCGGGCGGCCATCTGCTGATCGTCGGTATCAACCCCTGGAGCAGTTGGGGCGTGCGCCGGGTGTTTGCCCATGATGCCCTGCGCAAGGCGCGCTGCATTTCCCCGTCGCGGGTTGGCGACTGGCTCAACCTGCTGGGCTTCGCGCTGGAGAAACGCCGCTTCGGGTGCTATCGTCCGCCGCTCGCATCCCCCGCCTGGCAACAGCGCTTGGCCGGTTGGGAGCGGATCGCCGGTGGCTGGCAGAGTGCCGGTGGCGGTGTCTACCTGCTGGTGGCGCGCAAGATGGTGGTCGGCTTGCGGCCCCTGCGCCTGGAGCGCCGTGAGCCGATGGGCAAGCTGCTGCCGCTGCCGATGGCCAAGGTCAACCGGCGCCATTCCGAACCCTGAGCTCCGGGCCCCAAGGGCACGGGGTCAAATCATTGATGAAAAGGCTGTAAATGAGCGATAGCGTCGAGATCTTCACCGATGGTGCCTGCAAGGGTAACCCTGGCCCGGGCGGCTGGGGCGTGCTGATGGTATGCAAGGGCGTCGAAAAGGAACTGTGGGGCGGCGAACGCGAGACCACCAACAACCGCATGGAACTGATGGCGGCGATCAAGGGCCTGGAAGCACTCAAGCGCGAGTGCGAAGTGCTGCTGGTCACCGACTCCCAGTACGTGATGAAAGGCATCAACGAATGGATGGTCAACTGGAAGAAGCGCGGCTGGAAAACAGCCGCCAAGGAACCGGTAAAGAATGCCGACCTCTGGCAGTTGCTCGATGAGCAGGTTGGCCGTCACAAGGTGACCTGGAAATGGGTACGCGGGCACATTGGCCACCATGGCAACGAGCGCGCCGACCAGTTGGCCAACCGTGGTGTTGACGAGGTCCGTGGCCTGCGCTGAGCACACCGGCCGCCACTCCTCCTTGAGCTGAGGTAGAATGGCCGGCTTTTCACCAGACTGTACGCGGCAGGAGACCATCGGCGTGGAGATTCAGAACAACAGGTCGGTCGTCCTCGACACCGAAACCACCGGTATGCCGGTGACTGACGGACACCGGGTCATCGAGATCGGGTGTGTCGAGCTGATGGGGCGGCGCCTGACCGGACGGCACTTCCACGTCTATTTGCAGCCGGACCGCGAAAGTGACGAGGGGGCCATCGGCGTCCACGGTATCACCGACTCCTTCCTGCTCGACAAGCCGCGATTCGCCGAAGTCGCCGATGAGTTCTTCGAGTTCATCCAGGGCGCCCAGCTGATCATCCACAACGCGGCGTTCGACGTTGGCTTCATCAACAACGAATTCGCCTTGCTCGGCCAGCACGACCGCGCCGACATCTCCCAGCACTGCACCATCCTCGACACCCTGATGATGGCCCGCTCGCGCCATCCGGGACAGCGCAACAGCCTCGACGCGCTGTGCAAACGTTATGGCGTCGACAACTCCGGCCGTGAGCTGCACGGCGCACTGCTCGACTCCGAACTGTTGGCCGACGTCTACCTGAGCATGACCGGTGGCCAGACCAGCCTGTCGCTTGCCGGGCATGGTGCCGATGGTGAGGAAGAGGGTGACGACAACCGCGGCAGCGAGATCCGCCGCCTGCCCGCCAGCCGCCAGCCAGGGCGGATCATTCGCGCCACCGAGCAGGAGCTTGAACTGCACATGGCGCGTCTGGAGGCCATTGCCAAGTCAGCCGGTGGCCCGGCGCTGTGGCAGCAGCTGTCCGAAGCAAACTGAGGCAATTTGCCGCGCAGGGGCGCTGGCGACCTTCTACCCTGAGGTGACAAAGCTGTTACCCGGAGGAAGCGCCCGCCCATGTACAAGGACCTCAAGTTCCCCGTCCTGATCGTGCATCGCGATATCAAGGCCGATACGGTCGCAGGCGAGCGTGTTCGCGGTATTGCCCAGGAGCTGGCCCAGGACGGCTTCACCATCCTGCCGGCCGTCGATTACGCCGAAGGCCGCCTGGTCGCCGCGACCCATCATGGCCTGGCGTGCATGCTGATTGCCGCCGAAGGTGCTGGCGAAAATACCCACCTTTTACAGAACATGGTCGAGCTGATTCGCCTGGCCAGGGTGCGCGCACCGCACTTGCCGATCTTCGCCCTGGGCGAGCAGGTGACCCTGGAGAATGCTCCCGCCGATGTCATCAGTGAGCTTAACCAGCTGCGCGGCATCCTCTACCTGTTTGAAGACACCGTGCCGTTTCTCGCCCGCCAGGTGGCGCGGGCTGCGCACAGTTATCTGGATGGCCTGCTGCCGCCGTTTTTCAAAGCGCTGGTGCAGCACACCGCGCAATCGAACTACTCATGGCACACTCCCGGCCATGGCGGTGGCGTGGCCTATCGCAAAAGCCCGGTCGGCCAGGCCTTTCACCAGTTCTTCGGGGAGAACACCCTGCGCTCGGACCTGTCGGTGTCGGTCCCTGAGTTGGGCTCGCTGCTCGACCACACCGGGCCCCTGGCAGCTGCCGAGGCGCGGGCGGCAAAGAACTTCGGCGCCGACCATACTTTCTTCGTGATCAACGGCACTTCGACCGCCAACAAGATCGTCTGGCACTCGATGGTCGGCCGTGATGACCTGGTGCTGGTGGACCGCAACTGCCACAAGTCGGTGGTCCACGCGATCATCATGACCGGGGCCATCCCCTTGTACCTGTGCCCCGAACGCAACGAGCTGGGCATCATCGGGCCGATCCCGCTGAGTGAGTTCAGCCCGGTATCGATCCAGGCCAAGATCCAGGCCAATCCTTTGGCCCGGGGTCGCCCGCCCAAGGTCAAGCTGGCGGTGGTGACCAATTCCACCTACGACGGGCTGTGCTACAACGCCGAGCTGATCAAGCAGGAACTGGGCAACAGTGTCGAGGTGTTGCACTTCGATGAGGCCTGGTATGCCTATGCGGCGTTTCACGAGTTCTTCCGCGGGCGCTACGCCATGGGCACTTCGCGCAGCGCCGACAGCCCGCTGGTGTTCAGCACGCATTCGACCCACAAGCTGCTGGCGGCCTTCAGCCAGGCTTCGATGATCCATGTGCAGGACGGCGGTGCCCGGCAGCTGGACCGCGATCGCTTCAACGAAGCCTTCATGATGCACATTTCCACGTCGCCGCAGTACAGCATCCTCGCCTCGCTGGATGTGTCGTCGGCGATGATGGAAGGCCCGGCCGGGCGCTCCTTGCTGCAGGAAATGTTCGATGAGGCGCTGAGCTTTCGCCGGGCCATGGCCAACCTGCGTGAGCACATGGCTGCGGATGACTGGTGGTTCAGCATCTGGCAGCCACCGCTGGGTGAGGGTGCAAGGCAGGTCAAGACCGAAGACTGGCTGCTGCAGCCCCAGGCCGACTGGCATGGTTTTGGCGATGTCAGTGACGACTACGTGCTGCTCGACCCGATCAAGGTCACCCTGGTGATGCCGGGCCTCAGCGCCGGCGGTGCCTTGAGCGAGCACGGGATTCCGGCCGCGGTGGTCAGCAAGTTTCTCTGGGAGCGCGGCCTGGTGGTGGAGAAGACCGGGCTTTACACCTTCCTGGTGCTGTTCTCGATGGGCATCACCAAGGGCAAATGGAGCACGCTGCTGACCGAGCTGCTCGAGTTCAAGCGTAACTACGATGCCAATACCGATTTACTCGAAAGCCTGTCCTGTGTCGCCGGTCTCGATCCTGTGCGCTACCAAGGGTTGGGGCTGCGGGATTTGTGTGACCAACTGCATGCCTGTTACCGCAGTAATGCCACTGCCAAGCAGCTCAAACGGCTGTTCACGCGCTTGCCTGAAGTGGTGATGAAACCCGCCGATGCCTATGACCGGATGGTGCGCGGGGAGGTCGAAGCGGTACCGATCGAGCAGTTGCTCGGGCGAATCGCTGCCGTGATGCTGGTGCCCTATCCGCCGGGAATTCCGTTGATCATGCCGGGGGAGCGCTTTACCGAGGCGACGCGTTCTATCATCGACTACCTGGCTTTTGCCGCCGCCTTTGACAGCGGTTTTCCCGGGTTTGTCGCGGATGTGCATGGGCTGCAGCATGAAACCACAGCGCAGGGGCGGGTCTATACCGTCGATTGCATCAAGGTGTGAGCAGGGTCAGGGAATACGGATGATTTCCACACCACTCTGTACCAGCTCGAAGCGATCTTCACCCAGGTGGTTGACCCGGTCGCCGATTGCCAGCCTATAGGTAGTAATCGGCAGGGGTGCGCCACTACCGTCGGCCTGCAGGGTGGCTTCCTGGAACTCATGAACGGGATAGATGCGGCCCTCTGCGTCCCGTGCATGAAACTGTCCGACCAGTACTGCTGTCATTTACCGTGCAACCTCTGAAGAAATAAGGATCTGTCAGGCATAGACCACTGTTTTGCCTGGTAAGTTTTGCCCGCCTGGAAAAAAACTTCAGGGCCGCACGGGATCATCTATACCTACAACTCCCTTTGTTCTCCACGTCAGGAAATTGCCATGAGCCAGGTGTACTCAGTCGCCGTCGTCGTCGGCAGCTTGCGCAAGGAATCCCTCAACCGCAAGGTCGCCCGTGCGCTGGCGGAGCTCGCGCCGTCCAACCTCAAACTGCACAACGTCGAAATCGGCGAGCTGGCCTTGTACAACGAAGATATCGACGCCAATCCGCCACAGGCCTACAAGACCTTCCGCGAGCAGATTCGCAGCAGTGATGCGGTGCTGTTCGTGACCCCGGAGTACAACCGCTCGGTGCCGGGGGTATTGAAAAATGCGATTGATGTGGGCTCGCGGCCTTATGGCCAGAGCGCCTGGAGCGGCAAGCCGGGGGCAGTGATCAGCGTGTCGCCGGGGGCGGTGGGCGGCTTTGGCGCCAACCATCACCTGCGCCAGTCGCTGGTGTTCCTCGATGTGCCGTGCATGCAGCAGCCGGAAGCGTACATCAGCGGTGCAGGGACGCTGTTCGATGAGCACGGAAAGCTGTCGGAGAAGACCCGGCCATTCCTGCAGACCTTTATCGACAAGTTTGCCGTGTGGGTCGAGCGTCACCAGAAGTGAGGCAGCTAATCGCGGGGCAAGCCCGCTCCTACCTGTAGGAGCGGGCTTGCCCCGCGATGGTGGGGTTACACCGCCTGCGGCATCTCGCCTCGCGCCAGGCGCTTGTTGATGTCGGCAATCACTTGCGGCAACTCGTTGATGGTGTCGATCAGGTAGTGCGGGCGCGAGCCTTCGAACAGCGCATGAATGCGCTTGCGCTCGCTGTCGAGCGTCTCCAAGGCCAGGGCGCGGTAACCTTCGTAGGTCAGGCCCAGGGCGTTGCCCGAACACACCAGCGCCACCGTCCACATGCCGGCACGACGGCCTTCGAGGATGCCCGGCACAGTGTCATCGACCTTGACGCAGGCGGCGACATCATCGATCCCCAGGGCAATCACATTGGCCAGGGCCTGGGCCGGCCATGGGCGGCCGTTCGGAGTTTCGTCGGTAGCCACCACATGATCGGCCACGTAGCCGTTCTGCGCGGCCAGCTCCACTACCTTGTCCATCACCACTTTCGGGTAGCCCGAGCACGAGCCGATCTTCAGGCCATCTTTGCGCAGCCCGGTCAGGGTCTCGAGGGCGCCTGGGATCAGCGCCGAGTGCACGGCAATCTTCTCGATCTGCAGGGGCATGAAGCGTTCGTAAAGGGCAGTGACGTCAGCATCGGTCGGCGTGCGGCCGAACACCTTGCGGTAGCGCTCGGCGATCTGTGGCTGGTCGCACAGGGTGCGGATGTGGTCCCACTTGCCCATGCCCATCGGGCCGCGGGCTTCTTCGATGGACACCTCGACATCGAATTCGGCGAAGGCCTCGACGAAGATCTGGGTCGGGGCGAAGGAGCCAAAGTCGACCACGGTGCCGGCCCAGTCGAGGATCGCGGCTTGCAGGTGCGTCGGGTTGCTGTAGTTCATGTTCAGGGTTCCTTGAGCGGGTGGTTTCGCTGATCAGGTAGAAAGAATTCGAGGTGTCAGATGTCCAGCACTTCCATTTCCCGCAGGACCTCGGCGACGGCGTTGACCGCAGCCTGCATGCCGTCCGGGCCAACGCAACCGATGCAGCCGACGCGGAAGGTTTCGACCTGGGTCAACTTGCCCGGGTAGAGGATGAAGCCCTTGGCCTTGACCCGCTCGTAAAAGTCCTTGAACTGGTAGCGCGGATCGTTCGGGGCATGAAAGGTGACGATGATCGGCGCCTGGATCTCGGCTGGCAGGAAGCTGTGCAAACCGATGGCGGCCATGCCGTCGAGCAGGGTCTTGCAGTTGCTGGCGTAACGCCGATGACGCGCGGGCAGGCCGCCTTCTTCGTTGTATTGCAACAAGGCTTCGTGCAGCGCCGCCACCACGTGGGTCGGCGGGGTGAAGCGCCATTGGCCGGTTTTGGCCATGTAGGCATGTTGGTCCTGCAGGTCCATGGCCAGCGACGGTGAGTTGCCTGCGGCGGCGGCCAGCGACTGTTTGTTGGCAAACACGAAGCCCATGCCGGGTACGCCTTCCAGGCATTTGCCGGAGGCGGCGATCAGGGCATCGAACGGCACTTGGCGGGCATCGATCGGCAAGGCGCCGAACGAACTCATGGCATCGATGATCAGGCGCTTGCCGTGGCCGGCGATAACCCGGGCGATCTCAGGCAGCGGGTTGAGAATGCCGGTACTGGTTTCGCAATGAATCAACGCCACGTGGGTGATGCTGCTATCGGCGGCCAGCAGGCGATCGACGTCAGCAGCTGTAGTGGGCTCGTCTTCGGCGGTTTCGAAAGTGCTGTAGGCGCGCCCCAGCACCTTGCAGATCTTCGCCAGGCGCTGGCCATAGGCGCCATTGATCAGCACCAGGACCTTGCCGTCGCGAGGCACCAGGGTGCCGATGGCGGCTTCAACGGCAAAGGTGCCGCTGCCTTGCAGGGGCACGCAGTGGTGGCTGTCGGCACCGTTGACGATGGCCAGCAGTTGCTCGCAGAGGCTTGCGGTCAGCTGGTTGAAATCGCGGTCCCAGGAGCCCCAGTCGACCATCATCGCTTGGCGGGTACGGGCCGAGGTGGTCAGGGGGCCGGGGGTCAGCAGGATAGGGGCGTTACTCATTCCGGTAATCCTCACAAGCGGTGGGCTGAATCTACGGGGCCTAAGTTGCAATTCCGTGCGCTATCAATCAAATTGTTTGTTGTTATGCCAGCCATAAGTCAGGCCGATAGATATGAACCTGTTCCAGCTCCGCGCCTTCGATGCAGTGGCCCGTGAGGGCAGCTTTACCCGCGCCGCCAACCGCCTGTTCATCAGCCAGCCGGCGGTGACCGGGCATATCAAGGCGTTGGAGGAGCATTACCAGATCACCCTGCTGCGCCGCACCGCCCGGCGGGTAGAACTGACCGAGGAGGGCATACGCCTGGCGGCCATCACCCGCGCCATGTTCGGTCTGGTCGAAGAAGCGCAGGTGATGCTTGAGGCCAACCGGCAGTTGCTCACCGGGCGTCTGGAAGTGGCCGCTGACGGCCCGCACCGGGTCATGCCGATGCTGGCGCAACTGCGTGCGGCTTACCCGGGCATCACCGTCAACCTGCGCCTGGGCAACGCCCAGGAAACCCTGGCGGCGCTGCTCTGCGAGCATGCCGATGTGGCGGTCCTGACCGAAGTCGAACCGCGCAAGGGCCTGTACCTGCAAAGCCTCGGTGATTCACGGATCTGCGCTTTGCTACCGGCCGGGCACGTTTGGGCGGGCAGTACAGGTGAGCTGCAGTTGAGGGAACTGGACGCACAGATCATGGTGCTGCGCGAACCCAGCTCGATCACCCGCCGCACGTTCGATCAGGCCTGCAGTGAGGCCGGTGTTCAGCCGCGGGTGCTGCTGGAGCTCGACAGCCGCGAAGCAGTGACTGAAGCCGTGGCGGCCGAGCTTGGCATTGGCATCGTATCTTCGATGGAAATCAGCCATGACCCGCGGGTGGTGGCGCGGCCCATTGCCGGAGCGGGGCTGGTCAACCAGCACATGATCGGTTGCTTGCAGCGGCGCCGCGAACTGCGCCTGATCCAGGCTTTTCTCAACCTGGCTCCGGTACGCTGAACCGGGGCTGGTTTTTTCCCGGCAGGCTCCTAAGATGGCGATCAAATAACACAGGCAAGGCGAAATACTGCTGATGACGGAGAAAGACACCATCTCCATGCAACTGGTGCGTGAAGCGCTGCTGCAGAGTTATGACCCGGGTGCACCCAGCCAGGCCTTGCTCGGCCGCGTGGGGATCGATCCCGGGCAACTGCACGAAGCTGACGCACGGGTGCCGGCCAGTGCCTACGCGCAGCTCTGGCGCTTGCTCGCCCGCCGTTGCCACGATGAATTCTTCTGCATGGACCCGCGTGGCCTGCGCACCGGCAGCCTGGCCTTCCTGTGCCGTTCTTCCATGGCCCAGCCAACCCTGGGCGCGGCGCTGGAGAACGCCCTGGCGTTTCTCGGACTAATGCTCGAGCACCTGCAGCCGGTTCTGGTGCGCCAGCAGAGCCTGGCGGAAATCGTCATCGGTGAGCCGCTGGATGAGCCGCGCCGGGCCTTCACCTATTTCACTTTCTGGATGATTGTCCATGGGGTTGCCTGCTGGCTGGCCGGGCGGCGCATTCCGATCCTGGCCATCGAGTTGCGTTGCGCTGAACCGCCATTTTGCGATGACTACCGGGTGATGTTCTCGGAAAACCTGCAGTTCGGCCGCCCGCGTACGCGGATGATCTTCGCTGCCGATTGCCTGGACCTGCCGCTCAAACGTACGCCGGAAGAGTTGCAACGCTTTCTGGCCGAGGCGCCGGCCAACATTCTGGTCAAGTACCGTGACCCGGCCAGCCTCGCGCGACGGATCAAGGAAACGCTGCGCCAGCTACCCGCCGGCGAGTGGCCAGAAACCGACACCCAGGCCCAGCAGCTGTGCATATCGGCCTCGACCCTGCGTCGCCGTCTGGCCGAAGAAGGCACGACCTACCAGGGCCTCAAGGACAGTGTGCGCAAAGAGCTGTCGATTGCCTGGCTGGCAGAGGCGCAGGTGAGCTTCGCCGAGATTGCCGAGCGTCTGGGGTTCGCCGACAGCAGCTCGTTCTACAAGGCGTTTCGCAAATGGTATGGCTGCAACCCTGGCCACTATCGGACACTGATCGGGCAGGGTGAAACCCATCCCGCTGCAAGAGATGGTTAACAGTTTTTAGGCTGGAGGATTCCCACATCACCAGGACGTGAAACGTGACTATTCCTGTGCCCGAGTCCCCGGCCGCACTGCCTGCCATCACCCAGCCAGGGGTGACCGACGAGTTCATTGGCCAGATCCTGCCCGACTGGCTCAAAACGGCCTCTGTTACCCAGATAAGCGGTCTGCGCGATGATTTTTTGCGGCTCTGGCGATGTCAACAAACGGTCCACGCAATCCTTGATGAACTCACGGCGATCGATGCCTTTGCCAGGCCCTGGCTGCTGAACACGTTGTGGGAAAAACTCAAGTACCAGGGCAGTATCGACAGCGACCGGTGGCGTGAAGTGTTACGTGACTTCAGGCCCAGCCAGGGGATAGGCCTGCCCGTGGACGATACGATTGTCATCAGGCAACCGTTGTTGCAGCGCCTGCTGCAGGGCTTTACCGCTCGCCAGACAGTGGCCAGCAGTTATTACTCGGGCACTGCCATCGTTTCCGGGCGTGGACCCGAAGCGGTACTGATCGATACGCCTGACCAGGTGGCCAGCGTCTGTCGTGAACTGGATGTGGGCAAACGCTACCAGCAGCACCTGGATGATGTGTTCATTGCGAACGGGCAGGACCTGGCCGAGGAAAAGCGCCTGGCCTTGCAGGTGGCTGCGCGGGTTGCGCACTTGCGTGGGCAGATCGATGCAACAGCCTATGAGATGTTGGATCAAGTCGTCTCGGAAGCCGCCCAGATAAACCATGGCGGGCTAGAAGTGCGCCTGTATCAGCTGAACGCGCTGAACTGCCAGGTCAGTACCACGGTGGTTTTCGAAGTGCGCGGCGAACCGCCGGCAGGGGCACTGCGCTGGACCGAAGCGAGCCTGATTCGTGCGTTGATCGTGTATCTGCCGACTGATCCGCTGCAACCTTTGCGCTGTTACAGTTCCTGGTTTGCCTTTAACGCGGAGTTGGCTGAACTGCTCAAGGGTAGCCAGGCCTATAGCGCGTACTTCAGTTCTCTGATCGGCCTGCAGCAGCGCCCAGGTTTTACCTCATTGCTGGCGACCCGGCTCACGGACTCCAGCGTTGACCTGGCCTTGAACGGTACGCTGTTACGCGGTGAGCTGTTCACCGGGCTCTGCCAGTTGCAACTGGCGCGGATCAAGGCCGACGCACGAGTACTGGCGGTGCCGACCTCGGATGTCGACACCGCAGATGCCCAGGTATGGCGCACAGGGCTGGTATCGGCCGGTTGGGCAGTACTGAATCTGGCAGGCCTGTTCGTTCCCACTGTGGGGGCTTTGTTGCTCGGGCATCTGGCGGTTCAGACCCTGGGCGAAGTGTTCGAGGGCGCTGAGGACTGGCTGCGTGGGCATCGCCGCGAAGCGCTGGAACATATGTTCGGGGTTGCCGAAACCATTGCGGTGACGGCAGCGCTGGGGGCGGGTATTCACGTGGTGGCACGCGGATTCAGACGCAGCGATTTTGTCGAGTCACTGTTGCCGATTACCCTCGACAATGGCCAGCCCCGTCTATGGCAAAACGAACGATCGCCTTACCGGCTGGCGCAAATCCCTGCCGATTCGCACTTGACCAGTGACGGCCTGCAACTGACCGAAGGGCACAGTTACCTGCCGCTGCGAGGTGAAGCTTACGAAGTTCGTCAGGCGCCTGAGCACGGCTCCTGGCGCCTGGTCCACCAACGCCGGCCGGACGCCTACGGGCCGGTTGTCGAATTCAACGGTGAGCGTGCCTGGCGCCTGGGTGATGAGCGGCCCCTGGCCTGGCAGGGGAAGCCCCACCTGTTGGAGCGCTTGTGGCCGGATGCTGCGCAGATGAACGTCAGCGAGGTGGCGGCCGTTCTACAGGTGGCGGAGATCGATGAGGAGGAGTTGCGCGGTCTGCTGGTGGAAAATCGGCGAATGCCGGCCAGTCTGCGTGACACCCTTGAGCGCTTTGCCGTCGATCTGCGTATCGGCCACTTCATCCAGCAGCTACAAGGCACTGAGGCCGAACAGGCGCTGGACGCTGAGCTCTACGGCTATGCTTTGACGTACCTCAAGCTCGCTGGCCAGGCTCAAGCACGCAGGCAACTACAGGCTGCGGCTGTTTCGCTGCGAGTGGCCTTGTTCGAGCATTTCTCCACGCAGTACTTGACCGCCGATCCCCTGCTGGCAACGATCCAGCGTGATTTCCCCCACTTGCCGGATGCCTACGGCCTGGCCTTGCTTGAGCAGGCCAGCGATGACGAGCGGGCAGTGCTTGCGGCCGAGGCGCGCATCCCCCTGGGCTTGGCGGAGCAGGCACGGATGCTGGCGAGGCTAGCGCGCCTGACCCGGGCACGCGAAGGTCTGGTGCTGGGCTACGGAGGCTCGCTGGACAGTGCGCACCTGGCGTTCTATGCCCTCAGACGCCTGGCTGGCTGGCCGCAGGCAATGAACCTGACACTGCATGACCGCCTGCCCTATAGCCGCTTGCTGGATCGATTGCAGCCCGAGGGGAGTTCGTCAGTGCTCAGGGTGATCGTTCATCAGCAAGGCGTTTACCAGCTTTATGGCGATCAGGGGGCCACTGCTCAGCGAATACAGCTGACCGGGAGCCTGACCCAGGTGATTGTGGCTTCGTTGAGCCAGGCTCAACGTGAGCACCTGGGTTGGCACGGTCCTGACGGGGCAAGACAGCTTCGCACGGATCTGTTTGCACAGTTGTCGGCAGGCTCAAGCACGCTTGAAGGTATCCTAGGCCTGGTGCCGATCAGGCGCTGGTTCAACCCTGGGCATCGGCTGGCGGACGGACGCGTGGGTTATCTGCTCAGCGGCCGGGGGGCAGGGCGGGCGATGGCGCAAAGCGTCATCGATCGTCTGTGCGCCTTGTTTCCCGGTCTCGATGCCCGGCAACGCGAAACATTCATTGCCGGTTTGCGCGAAAGCGGAGCTCCCGTGCTACTTGAATTGCACAGGCTCGAGCAGGAGTACCAGTTGCTGGACCGGACCTTGCGCACCTGGGAGGCTGCAGCGCCTGCGCAAGCAAGTGGTAGCGCTACCGTCCTTTTGTCGCCGCGTAATCGCGTGGCCGACGCCCTGCGTCGCTGCTGGCGTCGTCAAAGTGAGCCGATTATCGATGGCAACGGGATTCTCCAGGGGTATCGTTTGAGCATTGTCGGCCTGCGTATCCCGACCTTTCCCAACCTGCCGAGCGAGATCAGCTTCGCCCATGTGGTTGATGTGGCCATGGTCGGCATGCGCATGCGCATGCGCAGGCTGCCGGCTTCGTTTTTCCGTGCCTTTGCGAGCACTCGCTGGTTGAACCTTAGCAACAACTTTTTTGACGAGCTGCCGTCGGGCCTTGAGTACATGTCGGCCTTGCGCACCCTCAGGCTGGAACACAATCACATCAGCCTGCAGGCCGCGGATGTCGATGCGCTGGCGCGTTTGAGTCAGGTGCGCATGCTGGTCATGGACAACAATCCGCTGCGGCGCAACCTGAACCTGCGCCCCTTGCACCGCCTGCGCGAGCTGAGCCTGCGCAATACCAGCCTGCAAGCCTTGCCGCGCGGATTGCTCAGCCGAACATTCCTGATACAGGCGGACTTGCGCAACAATCGAATCGCCACCTTGCCTGAACGTTTTTTCAATGCTTCCGGGGTGATCCGTGACGTCATCTACCTGCAGGGCAATCCCTTGCCGCAGGCGACCTGGCAGCGCTTGGCCGATCTCGATGGCATGCAACTGCCAGAAGAGGATGAGCAGGCGTTGCAGGTCGATGCTCGCGCACTCTGGTTGGCTACCCTGGATGAGCGCGTATACGAAGTGCGTGCGAGGCAATGGGATGAACTATCACAGACAGAACACAGCGCAGATTTTTTGCGTTTACTGGGCGATCTGACCGGCACCGCAGACTATCGAATGAACCGCGAGGCCCTGAGCCGAAGGGTCTGGGAGCTCATAGAGGAGGCGGTGGACAGCGCGGTGCTGCGTTCGAAGCTCTTCAAGTTGGCCTCGGCACCGAGGACGTGCGTCGACAGTGTCGCGGATTGCTTCAGTAACCTCGAAGTGGGCTACTTTTTGTGGCAAGCCGAGCAACAGCCTGGCCTGGCGTCCGAGGCCAGCCGTCTGCTCGGCGTGGCCAGGCGCTTGTTTCGCCTCGAACGTGTCGAACGGGTTGCCCGTGAGGACATCCGCGCTCGCCGGGAGTACGAGCTTGGAGTCGATGAGATAGAAGTCAGCCTGGCCTACCGGGTTGGCCTTGCCGAGGAACTGGACCTGCCCGGCCAGCCACGTTACATGCAGTTTGGCGGGGTGGCGGGAGTGACCCAGCGTCAACTCGACGAAGCGGCCAGGGCGGTGCGCATGGCTGAAGCCGGTGATGAACTGCTGGACTTCATTGTTTCCCGGGATTTCTGGATTGAATATCTGCGTGCCGCTTATCCCCAATCGTTCGCGGATGTTGAAGACCCCTTCGTGGATCGGCTGCAGGAATTGGCCGACATGGCGGGTGCCGAAGACAGTGCAGTGGATGTGCTGACGGTCGAGCGTGCCGTGAAGGTGCGGGCGTTGATTGTGGAGCTGACCAAGCAGCAGCTTGCTTCTGAACCTGGCGGCTAATCCTGGTGCCAGGGAGGGCAGCGGCCAAACCAGTCATCCAGATTGACAGCTTTGGCCATTGTCCCGTAACGGCTCTGGCGCGACTATCTTCAGATCAATCGTTTTATTCCAACAATAAAAAACGAGGAGTCTGGCGATGCGTGATTACCGTGCCGCGGCGCAAGGATTCAACTACCCGCATACCGCTGCGGCTGCCCTGCAAGGCAGCCTTGAAGCGCTCAACGCCTGCGTCGAGTGCTGCGACCGGCATGTCGGCGGCAATCGTATTGCACTGAACTGCGAAGGCCGTGAGGGTAGCAGCGCCCAGTACAGCTTCGAGCAACTGCAGCAATCTGCCGCGCGCCTGGCCAATGTGCTCAGGGCTCAGGGTGTAGGCGCCGGCGACCGGGTTGCCGGCTTGATGCCGCGTACGGTCGAGTTGCTGATCACCGTGTTGGCCACCTGGCGCCTGGGCGCAGTCTACCAGCCGCTGTTCACCGCTTTTGGCCCCAAGGCTATCGAACACCGGCTGGAACAGTCCGGGGCCAAGGTGGTGGTCACCGAGCCGCTCAATCGCAGCAAGCTCGACGAGGTCCATGACTGCCCGACAATCATCTGTGTTGGTGCCGCCAACGACGCCAGCGATATCGACTTTCACATGGCGCTGGCAGCAGCCGATGATCATTGCGAGCCGGTGCTGCTGGGGGGCGATGCACCGTTCCTGCTGATGTTCACTTCCGGCACTACCGGCCCGGCCAAGCCGCTGGAAGTGCCGCTGCGGGCCATCGTCGCCTTTCAGGGCTACATGCGCGATGCCATCGACCTGCGCCCTGAAGACAACTTCTGGAACCTTGCTGATCCTGGCTGGGCCTACGGGCTTTACTACGCCGTGACCGGGCCGCTGGCCCTGGGCCATGCCACTACCTTTTTCGATGGACCGTTCAGCGTCGAAAGTACCTGTCGGGTCATCAACAAGTACGCGATCAGCAACCTGGCGGGCTCGCCCACCGCCTATCGCCTGTTGATCGCTGCCGGCAGCGAATTCAGCGCGCCGATCAAGGGCCGCCTGCGGGTGGTCAGCAGTGCCGGCGAGCCGCTCAACCCGGAAGTGATCCGCTGGTTTGCCGACGAGCTGGGAGTGACCATCCACGACCATTACGGGCAGACCGAACTGGGCATGGTGCTGTGCAACCACCACGGCCTGGAGCACCCGGTGCACCTGGGGGCGGCCGGCTTTGCCATTCCCGGACACCGTATCGTGGTGCTGGATGAGCAGCACAATGAACTGCCAGCCGGGCAGCCGGGCATTCTCGCCGTGGACCGCGAGCAGTCGCCGCTGTGCTGGTTTGCTGGCTACCACGGTTTGCCGACCAAAGCCTTCGTCGGCAGGTACTACCTGAGCGGTGACACCGTGGAGCTCAACCCCGATGGCAGTATCAGCTTCGTTGGCCGCAGTGATGATGTGATCACCACTTCCGGCTACCGGGTCGGGCCGTTCGATGTCGAGAGCGCGCTGATCGAACACCCGGCGGTGATCGAGGCCGCCGTGGTTGGCAAACCGGACCCGGAGCGTACCGAACTGATCAAGGCGTTCGTGGTGCTGGCAAGCGCTCAGCAACCCAGCGAAGAACTGGCCGAGGCACTAAAGCAGCACGTCCGCCAGCGCCTGTATGCCCACGCCTATCCACGGGAAATCGAATTCGTCAGCGAGCTGCCCAAGACCCCGAGCGGCAAGCTGCAGCGTTTCATCCTGCGCAACCAGGAAATAGCCAAACAACAAGCCGCGCTGGCTTCGACTGCCAGCGCCTGAGGAACGACCATCATGCAGATTGCCAACAAGAACTTCATCGTCAGCGGCGCAGCTTCCGGGCTGGGCGCCGCTACCGCACAGATGCTCATCGAGGCTGGAGCCCAGGTGATGCTGGTCGACCTCAATGCCGAGGCGGTCGCTGCCAAGGCCCAGGCGCTGGGTAGCAAGGCGCACTTTGCGGTTGCCGATATCAGTCAGGAGAGCGCCGCCAAGGCCGCGGTCGATGCCGCCGTTGCCGCGTTCGGCAGTCTCCATGGCCTGATCAACTGCGCCGGTATCGTCGGCGCCGAAAAGGTCCTGGGCAAGAATGGCCCCCATGGCCTGGACAGCTTCAGCCGGGTGATCAACGTCAACCTGATCGGCAGCTTCAACCTGCTGCGCCTGGCCGCTGCAGCCATGGCCGAAGGCGAAGCGGGCGCTGATGGTGAGCGTGGGGTGATCATCAACACCGCCTCGATTGCCGCCTACGACGGCCAGATCGGTCAGGCCGCCTACGCCGCCTCCAAGGGCGCGATCGCCAGCCTGACCTTGCCTGCGGCCCGTGAACTGGCGCGCTTCGGCATCCGTGTGATGACCATCGCACCGGGCATTTTCGAAACCCCGATGATGGCCGGCATGACCCAGGAAGTGCGCGATTCGCTGGCGGCCGGAGTACCGTTCCCGCCACGCCTGGGCCGCCCGCAGGAATACGCTGCGCTGGCCCGCCACATCATTGAAAACAGCATGCTCAACGGTGAGGTGATCCGTCTTGACGGCGCCTTGCGCATGGCTGCCAAGTAATTTTCGGAGTAGACAATCATGACACTCGCCAATGATCCGATCGTAATCGTCAGCGCCGTGCGCACGCCCATGGGCGGCCTGCAGGGCGACCTGAAAAGCCTGACCGCGCCGCAGCTGGGTGCTGCGGCCATCCGCGCCGCTGTCGAGCGTGCCGGGGTAGCGCCTGACAGCGTCGAACAGGTGCTGTTCGGCTGCGTACTGCCGGCAGGCCTGGGCCAGGCGCCAGCGCGCCAGGCGGCCCTGGGCGCCGGTTTGAACAAGGGCACCACCTGCACCACCCTGAACAAGATGTGCGGCTCGGGCATGCAGGCGGCGATCATGGCCCACGACCTGCTGCTGGCCGGCAGCGCTGATGTGGTTGTGGCTGGCGGCATGGAAAGCATGTCCAACGCCCCGTACCTGCTGGACAAGGCCCGTAGCGGCTACCGCATGGGCCACGGCAGGATCATCGACCACATGTTCTTCGATGGCCTCGAAGACGCCTACGACAAGGGCCGCCTGATGGGCACCTTTGCCGAGGACTGCGCCGAGAACAATGGTTTTACCCGTGAGCAGCAGGATGACTTCGCCATTGCCTCGCTGACCCGCGCGCAGCAGGCGATCAAGGACGGCAGTTTTGCCAGCGAGATCGTCCCGGTCGAAGTGACCGAGGGCAAGACCCAGCGCCTGGTCAGCGACGACGAGCAGCCGCCCAAGGCTCGCCTGGACAAGATCCCTCAGCTCAAGCCGGCCTTCCGCGACGGCGGCACGGTGACCGCGGCCAACTCCAGCTCGATCTCCGATGGTGCTGCAGCGCTGGTGCTGATGCGCCGTTCCCAGGCCGAGCAGCAAGGTTTGAAGCCGTTGGCGGTGATCCATGGGCACGCGGCGTTCGCCGATGCCCCGGCGCTGTTCCCCACCGCACCGATCGGCGCCATCGACAAGCTGATCAAGCGCACTGGCTGGAGCCTGGCCGAGGTCGATCTGTTCGAAATCAACGAAGCCTTTGCCGTGGTCACCCTGGCGGCGATGAAGCACCTGGACCTGCCGCACGACAAGGTCAACGTCCATGGTGGCGCTTGCGCCCTGGGCCATCCGATCGGCGCGTCGGGCGCGCGCATCCTCGTCACCCTGCTGGCGGCCCTGCGCCAGAAAGGCCTGCATCGTGGCATTGCAGCGATCTGCATCGGCGGCGGTGAAGCCACGGCCATGGCCGTCGAGTGTCTGTACTGAGGTGCACCATGCTAATCAATGACGAACAACAGCAAATCAGCGACGCCGTCCGCCAGTTCGCCCAGGAGCGCCTACGGCCCTTTGCCGAACAATGGGACCGCGAACATCGCTTCCCTAAAGAGGCAATCGAGGAGATGGCCGGGCTGGGCCTGTTCGGCATGCTGGTGCCGGAGCAGTGGGGCGGTAGCGACACCGGTTACGTGGCCTACGCCATGGCTCTGGAAGAAATCGCCGCCGGCGATGGTGCCTGCTCGACCATCATGAGCGTGCACAACTCGGTGGGCTGCGTGCCCATCCTCAAGTTTGGCAACGACCAGCAGAAGCAGCAGTTCCTCACACCGCTGGCCAGCGGCGCCATGCTCGGCGCCTTTGCCCTGACCGAGCCGCAAGCCGGTTCCGATGCCAGCAGCCTGAAGACCCGCGCCCGGCGTGACGGCGATCATTACGTGCTGAACGGCTGCAAGCAGTTCATCACCTCCGGGCAGAACGCTGGCGTGGTCATCGTGTTTGCAGTCACCGACCCCGAGGCCGGCAAGCGCGGCATCAGCGCCTTCATCGTGCCCACCGATTCAGCGGGTTACCAGGTGGCACGGGTTGAAGACAAACTCGGCCAGCACGCCTCCGACACCTGCCAGATCGTCTTTGACGACGTGCGCGTGCCGGTAGCCAACCGCCTGGGCGAGGAGGGCGAAGGCTACAAGATTGCCCTGGCCAACCTCGAAGGCGGCCGGATCGGTATTGCCTCGCAATCGGTGGGCATGGCCCGCGCCGCCTTCGAGGTGGCCCGTGACTATGCCCGCGAGCGCGAAAGCTTCGGCAAGCCGTTGATCGAACATCAGGCCGTGGCCTTCCGCCTGGCCGACATGGCTACCCGTGTTGCCGTGGCCCGGCAGATGGTCCTGCATGCTGCGGCGCTGCGCGATGCCGGGCGTCCGGCCCTGGTCGAAGCGTCAATGGCCAAGCTGTTCGCCTCGGAAATGGCCGAAAAGGTCTGTTCGGACGCCTTGCAGACCCTCGGCGGTTATGGCTATCTGAGCGACTTTCCGCTGGAGCGCATCTACCGCGATGTGCGGGTCTGCCAGATCTATGAAGGCACCAGCGATATTCAGCGCATGGTCATTGCGCGCAATCTTTGAAGGGAGCAGCTTGCATGTCATTTGAAACCATTCTGTTGGACATCCACGGCAAGGTCGGCCTGGTCACCCTCAACCGCCCCCAGGCGCTCAATGCCCTGAACGCGCAGATTGTCGGCGAGATCAACCAGGCCCTGGACCAGCTCGAAGCCGACCCGAACATCGGTTGCGTGGTGCTGACCGGCTCCGCCAAGGCGTTCGCGGCTGGCGCCGACATCAAGGAAATGGCCGACCTGCGCTACCCGCAGATCTACGTCGATGACCTGTTCAGCGACGCTGATCGCATCGCCAACCGGCGCAAGCCGATCATCGCTGCGGTGTCCGGCTTTGCCCTGGGCGGCGGTTGTGAGCTGGCGATGATGTGCGACTTCATCCTTGCCGCCGATAACGCCAAGTTTGGCCAGCCGGAAATCAACCTCGGTGTGCTGCCGGGCATGGGCGGCACCCAGCGCCTGACCCGTGCGGTGGGCAAGGCCAAGGCCATGGAACTGTGCCTGAGCGGCCGCCTGATGGGCGCCGAGGAAGCCGAGCGCGCTGGCCTGGTGGCGCGCGTGGTACCGCAAGCCGAGCTGCTGGAAGAGGCGCTGAAGGTGGCGGCGACCATCGCCAGCAAGTCGATCCCGATGACCATGATGGTCAAGGAAAGCGTCAACCGCGCGTTTGAGGTCAACCTGGCCGAGGGCGTACGCTTCGAGCGCCGGGTGTTCCATGCGGCCTTCGCCACCGAAGACCAGAAGGAAGGAATGGCCGCCTTTATCGCCAAGCGTGAGGCGCAGTTCAAGGATCGTTGAAATGGATCGGGCGCTGCTGCCAGCGCCCGATTTTCTCCCGTCACTCCTTGAAAAACCATTGCCGAGCCGCCGCCAGGCTTATCGGCCCGCGGTGCACCACCTTGTTGCCTTCGACGAACTGCCCGCGGTCATAGCGCTGACTGGCAAGCTTCAGGTGTGCGGCCTTGAAGTCGTCGACCGGGGTGTTCTCGGCCGCGTAGTGAAAGTGCGCATACCACAAGGGTTTGTTGGCGTGCAGCACCACGTACTCATCCAGGTACTCCTGCGCCCAATCCCGGGTACTGGCCAGCGGCTTGCGCTTGACCAGGCGTTTGAGTTTCACCTGGCCCTTGCCCAGCAAGTACTCCAGCTCGCGCATGCTCGGTGCTTGCGCCAGGGCAGCCTCTATCCTCAGTTGCTCGCCGGTATGCAACAGTTCGTCAGCGACTTCATCCAGCCGCTTGATCTGCAGGGCTGCGTCCGTATTGCCCGCCGCCTGATCGGTCTGGTTGTTCCGCGTCAGCGCCCGTTCGATGGCCTGGCGCTGCGCAGTCAGTGCAAGCCGTCGGCGATCGGCTATTTCCTCGATTTCGATTGGCAGGTAGGTGCTTCTGCCCTGGTTTTTCAGGCGCTGGATATCTTGCCTGGCCAGAGCGGTAAGACGCATGCCTTCACGCAGCAGGGCACCCAGCTCGGCGTCTGCGACCTGTGGAGGTAGCGCTTGCTCGAGGGATAGGGGCTCCCAGGTACCGGTAAGCGGATCTTCACGGTAGGACGCACGGATACTGTCGTCCTGTGGGTTGTGGATGTCGACGATACCTTCACTGTCGCGTCGCTGCTGTCCTAGCAGCACGCCCTCATCGCGGGTTTCGATCAGCCCTGGCACTTGCCGGTGCAACTGACGCAGGCTGCTGCGCTCAAGCAGCGGTTGCGGGTACTCGTCAAGGTCGGCGCGGGTCTCCTTGAGCATCAACGCCAGGTCGGTTTCGAGCCTGGACACCAGGCTGTCGGCGGCCTGCTGACCGGGCAGCAGGTTTTTCAGATTGCCCAGTTGGCGCAGCGCCGTGCTGAAATGGCGCTGGATGTTGTCCAGTACGCGGGCATGAACCTCTGCCTGCTCACGGCTCAAGGCCTGCAGGTTCATGCGCTGCAGCATGCCCTGCTCGAGGTTGCGCCAGCTGTGTTCCAGCCAGTAATCGCTTTCGCTGGCATCCTCGCTTGCCTCCACCAGCCTCAAGCGGTTGCTCATCACCTCGCTGCGCAGGGTGTACCAGTACAACCGCGATGCGGGGCGGGTGGCAGGTTCGTTGAGGCTCAGTTCCATCATCTGGATAGTGGGTTGACGGATGCTGGACAGCTTGTGCAGTTGCTCGCGGGTAGCGCTCAGGGTTTCGCTATGGCTGATCAGTTTGCCGAGCAAAAGCTCGATCTGGTCGAGCAGATCGACCTGCATTGAATGTTCGCTTGAGCCTGGCTCAGGCAAGACTCCGTCGGTTTCCCTGACCGACTGGACAAAGCGCTGGCGCAACGGTTTGTACAGTTTGCCCAGGGTCGAAAGCATGGACAGCTGGCAACGTGCTCGTTCAAACAGGGCTTTTGCCTGCAGTGTCTTGTACTGGTTGAGGGGGCGTTTTTCATTGCGTTCACGCAGCGTCTCTTGGTGTCGCTCGAAGTCCTGGGACAACGTTTCCATCTTGGCCAGATAGCCTTGCAGGATGCGCGGGTCGGTGTCGTCGGTGAGCTGCCGGGCAAATGCCTGCAGACGTTGTTGGCTGGCCAGTGCCTCGGCTTGCTGCGTGCGTAATGTCTGATCCAGGTTGTCGATCGACTGCTCCAGGTCAGCAGGCTTGAGGCGATTGCGCAGAGGCTGACCGCCGCGCAGGCGCAAGCGCAGATCGAGTGTCCAGCGCAGGGCCTCATCTCTTCTCAGCCAGGGCCCGGCGATAATGCGCGGTTGGTCGATGGCGGCATCGAATTGCACTGGGTAGGCGCGAGCGCCCTGGGCGAAATAGAGTTGTTCATTGTGCAGGTACAAGCCCTGCAGCGCCCCGTCCTGGATGGGGGAACCGAGCATGGAGGGTGACAGCGGGCTGGCCAGGCTTTCCAGGTGGGTGCTTTGCTGGGCGGTGAGGCGGTGGTCCGGGCGCGCCCAGCTGAAGGTCAGCTCGGCTTGCGGTTCGGCTAGCGCCGGGGTGACTGGCGGTTTTGCCGGCACAAGTGCGTGGCTGGGCCGCCTGCGCACCGCTGGCCTGATGCCCAGCCGGCGGGTGGCGTGCACGAACAGGACCATGGCGATGTTGATCAGCAGGTCGGCGAACGCCTGGCGATGTTCACCGGGACTGTTTTGTACATCGCTCACCAGCAGGCGCTTGGCGCTGTCGAGGACCTGAATCATCCAGGCGACCTTGGCCACACTGCCCTCGAACAAGGGCAGCAAGGTGTTGAACATCAGCCAACCCAGTTGCTTCCAGGCGTCCCAGCGCGATTGTGCGGTGCTGGTCGAGTGGCGCTTGGCCCGGTCGACCAGCTCCTGGGCGCTGGCCTGGTAGATCAGGTCGTGCACGGCACCTTTGGCCAGGGCCACACCCAGGCGGGCAGGCGCAGGCGTCTGCAGCGGTTCGAACTCGGCGCCAGGGACGAAGCGGTGAATGTGCGGCTCACGCAGGCCGCCCTTGGCATAAATCGGACGCGTATGTTCAGGCAGACGGTCGAGCAAGTCATCCTGCAACGGACCGGTGCTGGCGAACGCGTCGAACAGGGCGATCCGGTCGTGAAACTCCAGCAGCGGGTCAGTATGCAATGGGCGATACAGCACGCAAGGGCCTTGCCTGACATCGCCAGGTTCGATCAGCCAGGCATTGAGTAGCGTATCGGCAGCAGCGCCGCTTGCGCGCAGCAGGGTCAGGGGCCTGAGTACGAAGGCCCCGGGCAAGGCGTGGGCGAACAGCGCGTCCACCGCCTGGCAGGCCGGCAGGCTGATGCGCTTGTCGCGCAGATGCAGCTCCAGCGCCAGCAGCGGCAACTGCGTCTTCAGCTGCGTACCGAACAGTGTCCGCCGCGCCTGCACCTGGTCGGGGTCGTCGAGCAATTGCCGTTGCAAGGTCTGTGGATACTGTCCGCCGATGTCCAGTTCACTCACCAGGGTGCGCACATAGGCTTCATTCATCCAGTCGGGCAGGTGGGCACCGCTGAGTAACTGCAGGCTCACAGTGCCTGCGGCCAGCACACCGAGGTTGTCGATGGCCAGCTGTGCGAGGGAAAAATTGACGACCTTGACGACGCCATCGGTGATCAGGCTGCCTTGCCCGGGGATGGCGCTGGCGATGACTTGATGATTGCTGATCATTACGTCGCTGGCATTGAATCCCGCACCGGGGTGATCGTGCTCGATCCTCGCGTCCAGGGCCTTGCAGGCGAAGACCTCGGCGGTGTCGATGTCATCACGCCAGGTTTTGCCGGCGGCCTCTCGATGTGATTGCGCCTGATTGATCAACAAGGTGCTGTAGCGGATGGCCAGCTCGCTGTCGAGTAGCCATGCCGGCAGCAGGAAGGCGATCTGGTTCTGTCGCTCAAGCTCCTGGGCGGTACACAGGTCCAGCATCGAGGTCGAGCGATCAATGATGGCGTTGAGCGCTGCCGCCTGCTCAGGCGTTCTCGATGCCAAGGCGATGACTTCGATCAAGCGCAAATGTTGTTTGAGAAAGCCGGCGGCCTGGGCTTCGAAGGCCGATGTTGCCGGTTGGCTGAACTGAGCTTGTGGAGCCGTGGATAGCAACGACCTGGGCCAGTTCATAGCTAGCATGTCGAGAAAACCCTGGGTTGACTCGAAGGGTGCCAGCGCACCCACCAGGGTAAACAGGATGGCCACTTGGGCTTTTGGTGGATCGGGAAAATCTTCGATCAGCAAGGCACTGGACAGGTCGGCATCGATAACCTGTGCTGGCGTCAGGTCAACCGTCACCTGCCGGACGCTCAAGCCTTGCAGATTGGCGAACCGGCTGCGTTGCCACGGTGTCGGAAAGGCCGCAACGATGCCGGCGGTGGCCGCTTGAGCCAGGGTTAGCTTGCCGGCGTTGACACTGACATCGATCGCATTCTTCATCAGCCTTTGCAGGTAGCTGGCGTACCAGCTCCAGGGCGTTTCACCGCGCTCGTCACTCAAGCTCCAGAAATCAACCAGCGCCTGCAGGAAGGCTTCAACGATCAAGGGGCCACAATCGTTGATCAGCAGTTCAAGGGTATGCAGGTCGACATTGAGTTGTACATCCTGGCCCTGTTGCGGGTAGCGGCTGAGATAGTCCTCGCCGTCATTCAGGTTCAAGGTGCTGCCCAGGCAGTATCGCTCGATCAGGACTTGAGGCAACTGGCGGATATGAACTTGAGCTTCGGTGTGGCTGATCAGATAGAGCGTCAGCGGATTGTGTTGCAGTGGCAGTCGTCGTTGGCCCCAGTGCTCAAGCAGGATCTGGCCGGCGATTTCGAGCAGGGCGGGACGCTTGACGAAGCGCTTGGCGACCGCGCAGCTCAAGGTCGCCTGTTCGGCAATGGACTGATGGGGCGAAGGGGCGGTCATCTGGCGAGGCTTCCAAAACAGGGGGAAGCGCCATATGACGCCCGCACGCGCCTGAGCAGGCGGTAGCCGGTTACCACCCAGGCGTACTACCAATTGACGAGACGGCACCTGCCAAGGGCCGATTCGCGCCTGCCGTGCGGCTGCTTACCATCGAGCCAGCTGCCTGTCATGCCGACAGGCCCGCAGCGCACATGAGGCCCCCATGATCTACGCACCCCCTGGCACAGCTGATGCCCTGATCAGCTTCAAGGCCGTTTACGGCAACTACATCGGCGGCGAATTCGTGGCCCCGCTGACAGGCCAGTACTTCAGCAACAGCTCGCCGGTCAATGGCCAGGCGATTGCCGAGTTCCCGCGCTCCGGCGCGGCCGACATCGACCTGGCGCTGGATGCCGCCCATGGCGTAGCCGATGCCTGGGGGCGCACGTCCGTGCAAGAGCGCTCGCGAATCCTGTTGAAGATCGCCGATCGCATCGAACAGCACCTTGAAGTGCTGGCCCTGAGTGAAACCTGGGACAACGGCAAGGCCATCCGCGAAACCCTGAATGCCGACGTGCCACTGGCTGCCGATCACTTTCGTTACTTCGCCGGCTGCATCCGCGCCCAGGAAGGCAGTGCCGCCGAGATCAACGAGCACACTGCCGCTTATCACTTCCATGAGCCGCTCGGCGTGGTCGGGCAGATCATCCCCTGGAACTTCCCGTTGCTGATGGCCGCCTGGAAACTCGCCCCGGCCCTGGCCGCGGGCAACTGCGTGGTGCTCAAGCCGGCCGAGCAGACGCCGCTGTCGATTACCGTGTTCGCTGAACTGATCGGTGATCTGTTGCCCGCTGGCGTGCTCAACATCGTCCACGGCTTTGGCCGCGAAGCCGGTGAAGCCCTGGCCACCAGCAAGCGTATCGCCAAGATTGCCTTTACCGGCTCTACCCCGGTGGGCTCGCACATCATGAAATGCGCTGCCGAGAACATCATCCCCTCGACGGTGGAACTGGGCGGCAAGTCGCCGAACATCTTCTTCGAAGACATCATGCAGGCCGAGCCCGCGTTCATCGAAAAAGCCGCCGAAGGCCTGGTGCTGGCGTTCTTCAATCAGGGCGAAGTGTGCACCTGCCCATCGCGGGCATTGATCCAGGAGTCGATCTACGAGCCGTTCATGGCCCAGGTCATGAAGAAGATCCAGCAGATTAAACGCGGTAACCCGCTGGACACCGAAACCATGGTCGGTGCCCAGGCCTCCGAGCAGCAATACGACAAGATCCTTTCCTACCTGCAGATCGCCCGCGAAGAGGGCGCCCAGGTACTCACTGGCGGCGATTGCGAACGCTTGAGCGGTGATCTTGCCGGTGGCTATTACATCCAGCCGACCCTGCTCAAGGGCCACAACCAGATGCGCGTGTTCCAGGAAGAAATCTTCGGCCCGGTGGTCGGCGTGACCACGTTCAAGGACGAAGCCGAAGCCCTGGCGATTGCCAACGATACCGAGTTCGGCCTTGGCGCCGGGGTCTGGACCCGCGACATCAACCGCGCCTACCGCATGGGCCGCGGCATTCAGGCCGGGCGGGTGTGGACCAACTGCTACCACCTATACCCGGCCCACGCCGCGTTCGGTGGCTACAAAAAATCCGGGGTCGGCCGCGAGACCCACAAGATGATGCTCGACCACTACCAGCAGACCAAGAACCTGCTGGTGAGTTACGACGTCAATCCGCTGGGGTTCTTCTGAAGGCCCGGATAACCTGAAAGAAACGGTTCCAAAGTAGCATTCGACCGGCACCGGCAACGGTGTATTAATAGAAGCACCGCAATCCTGTGGTGCCAGAAGAGGATGGACCTATGTGGAAAAAGCCTGCGTTCACTGATCTGCGTATCGGTTTTGAAGTGACCATGTACTTCGCCAATCGCTGATCCCTCTTGCGCCGGTCGCTGCTTGCAGCGGTCGGCGCTTCTGTTTCTGCCCGCCGATGGTCTGATTGCAATCGAAGGGGGATGCTTTAGGCTGGCGCTATTACTACAACAAGAATAGAAGCGTCCCATGAGCCCGAAACTGAGCCAGTTGCGCAAGTTCGTCTCCCCGGAAATCATCTTCGGCGCCGGTTGTCGTCACCATGTCGCCAATTACGCCAAGACCTTTGGCGCGCGCAAGGTCCTGCTGGTCAGCGACCCAGGGGTGATCGCCGCCGGCTGGGTGGCTGATATCGAAGCCAGCCTGCAAGAACAGGCCATTGATTACTGCCTGTACACCGAGGTTTCGCCCAACCCTCGGGTTGAAGAGGTCATGGCCGGCGCCGAGCGCTACCGTAGCGAACAGTGCGATGTGATCGTCGCGGTCGGTGGCGGCAGCCCCATGGATTGCGCCAAGGGTATCGGCATCGTGGTTGCCCATGGTCGGCACATTCTCGAGTTCGAAGGGGTCGACACCATCCGCGTGCCGAGCCCGCCGTTGATCCTGATCCCGACCACCGCCGGTACCTCCGCCGACGTTTCCCAGTTCGTGATCATCTCCAACCAACAGGAACGCATGAAGTTCTCCATCGTCAGCAAGGCGGTGGTGCCGGATGTGTCGCTGATTGACCCAGAAACCACCTTGAGCATGGACCCGTTCCTCTCCGCCTGTACCGGCATCGATGCCCTGGTGCATGCCATCGAGGCGTTCGTGTCGACGGGCCACGGACCGCTGACCGACCCCCATGCGCTGGAGGCCATGCGCCTGATCAACGGCAACCTGGTGCAGATGATCGCCAACCCCGCCGACATCGCCCTGCGCGAGAAGATCATGCTCGGCAGCATGCAGGCCGGGCTGGCGTTCTCCAACGCGATTCTTGGTGCGGTGCATGCCATGTCCCATAGCCTGGGCGGCTTTCTCGATTTGCCTCACGGGCTGTGTAATGCGGTGCTGGTCGAGCATGTGGTGGCGTTCAACTACAGCGCCGCACCGGAGCGCTTCAAGGTCATCGCGCAAACCCTCGGTATCGATTGCCGAGGCCTGAGTCACAAGCAGGTCAGCCAGCGCCTGGTCGAGCACCTGATTGCGCTCAAGCATGCCGTGGGCTTTCACGAAACCCTTGGCCTGCATGGCGTCGGCATGACCGACATCCCGTTTTTGTCCCAGCACGCCATGGATGATCCGTGCATCCTGACCAACCCGCGCAGCTCCAGCCAGCGTGATGTCGAGGTGGTGTATGGCGAGGCCCTCTGAACCGGCGGGCGACGCCCTGGCCGGGCTGCTGGGGCTGAGCAACCACACCGTACGCAAGAGCCACTACCCGGAACTGGCGGTACGCCTTGAAGAGCTGGAGGCCGAGCGCAATCGCTACAAGTGGCTGTTCGAGCATGCGGTGCACGGCATCTTCCAGGCCAGTCTTGAAGATGGCATGCGTGCGGCCAATCCGGCGCTGGCGCGCATGCTGGGTTATGCCGATGCACAGGCACTGGTGTTGTCGCGCAACGACCTGGCCAGCCACTTGTTCGCTGGCGGCCAGGATGAATTGCTGGCCATCGCCCAGGTGCTGCAGCGCGAGCAGGCACTGATCGGCTATGAAACCCGGCTGCGCCGGCGTGACGGCAGCCATATCGACGTGCTGATGAACCTGTTGCTGCGTCCGGACGAAGACGGCGTGGTCGAAGGTTTTGTCGCCGATATCACCGAGCGCAAGCTGGCCCAGGAGCGCCTGCAGCAACTCAATGACCAGCTTGAGCAGCGGGTCGCCGAGCGCACCAACGAACTGATCGAAGCCCGTGACGCCGCCCAGGCCGCCAATCGTAGCAAGGACAAGTACCTGGCAGCGGCCAGCCACGACCTGCTGCAGCCGCTCAACGCGGCGCGGCTATTGATCTCCACCCTGCGCGAGCGCCAGATGCCCGCGGGTGAACAGCAACTGGTGGAGCGTGCACACCAGGCCCTGGAGGGCGCCGAGGACCTGCTCACCGACCTGCTGGATATCTCCCGGCTCGACCAGGCGGCGATCAAGCCGGACCTGGACCTGTACCGCCTGGACGAGGTGCTGGCGCCACTGGCTTCCGAGTTTCAACCGGTGGCTGAAGCAGCCGGGCTCAGTTTGCGTGTGCGCGGTGGTCGGCTCGCCGTGCGTACCGACTTGCGCCTGGTCACGCGAATCCTGCGCAACTTTCTCAGCAATGCCTGCCGCTACACCGAGCATGGGCGCATCCTGCTCGGCGCGCGGCGGCGTGGCGATTACCTGCGCCTGGAAGTCTGGGACAGTGGGCGTGGCATCGCCGCCGACCGTCTGGACTCGATCTTTCTCGAGTTCAACCAACTGGATGTCGGCCGCGCTGCCGAGCGCAAAGGGGTAGGGCTGGGGCTGGCAATTGTCGAGCGGATCGCGCGCATACTCGATTACCCGGTCAAGGTGCGCTCATGGCCGGGGCGCGGCTCGGTGTTCAGCATCGATGTGCCGCTGTCGGGAGAACTGCCGAATGAGCTGCCAGCGTCGACGCTTTCGCAGCCCAGTGTGGGGGATCCGCTGCCTGGGCGGCGGTTGCTGGTGTTGGACAATGAACTCAGCATTCAGCACAGCATGGCAGCCTTGCTTGAGCAGTGGGGGTGCGAAGTGCGCACGGCCAGTGATTACGCCGAGGCCCTGGCGGTGCTCAAGGGGCGGGCACCGGAACTGATCCTGGCCGACTTCCACCTGGATCACGGGGTGACCGGATGCGAGGTGGTGCGTGACTTGCGCAAACATTTCGGCCAGCCCATCCATGCCGTGATGATTACCGCCGATCGCAGTGAGCAAAGCCGCCGGGCCATGCAACGCCTGGGTACACCATTGCTGAACAAGCCAGTGAAACCGGGCAAGTTGCGTGCGGTGCTGAGTCAATTGCTCGGTTAAGGGGATCTTTGTTACAAGGTTTTTGTCGGAGAATGACCGTTTGTCCCTGGGAAAGCGCCTGCGCTGCGGTTTTTTTGTTATAAACCAGCGCCGGGGGAGAGCCTTTAGCACCTTTTCGGTCAAAACCACTGTCATTTCTGTTGCCCAGTGTGAATCTCGGCCTTAGACTGCCGCCCCCTGTAAATTGAGTGCCGGATGGTGCTTGAAGAATTCCGCTCCTGGCGAGCTATTCGCCAGGAGCACCCGATTCGCCTTAATGCACGTATTTTTTATAGAGAAATCAATGACAAAGGAAAAGTTGCTGGCCATGCCGGCCGATGACTACATGAACGCTGAGCAATTGGCTTTCTTCACCGAGCTGCTGCAGACGATGAAGGTCGAGATCCATGAGCGCATCGAACAAAGTCGTGTAACCATCGAAAGCCTGGACACGCCTGCCGATCCTGCCGACGCCGCCTCGGTCGAAGAAGAGCGCCAGTGGCTGGTCAACACCATCGACCGTGACCAGCGCCTGCTGCCGCAACTGGAAATGGCCCTGGGCCGGATCGCCGACGAGAGCTTCGGCTGGTGTGACGACAGCGGCGAGCCGATCGGCCTCAAGCGCCTGCTGATCAGCCCGACCACCAAGTACTGCATCGAGGCGCAAGAGCGTCAAGAGCAGATCGACAAGCACCAGCGCCAGGCCTGACCTGCGCAGGTCTCAGACAAAACCCCCGGGGAGCGATCTCCGGGGGTTTTGTTTTTCTTGCCCTGTATCAAGGGCGGCGGTCTTACATCCAAGGAAGCATGGCTAATGGCAAGATAGTGGCGTTTAATGGCTGCACAACAAGACGTGCTGCGATGGAGCCAAAACATGATGCGAGAAGGATCTCTGCCTAGCGCCGTGATTGAAGGGCAAACTGCGTCGTCCAGCGTCGCGCCCTGGTCAGACACGGTGTTGCAGAGCCTGGTACTGGCGGGGTTGCTGGCGGCCATGGCTTTTGCCGGGCTTTCGTTTTACATCGGCCTGCCTCTGGCCTTGCTGGCGCTGTGGTTACCACGCCTGCGCAAGGCCACGGTTGCCCCGCAGGTGACCAGTGATCCGCTGGCCGAGCTGACTCGCGACCTGTCACGAACCACCAGCCACAACGCCTTGTCGGCAGCCGGCGTGGCGTTCTCGGTGCAGCAACTGGCAGACAAGCTGCAATCGCAACTGAGTGCGGCAGCACAGATCGTCAGCAGCGCCGAAGTAATGATCGGCACCGAGAAGGCTACCTCGCAGTTGAGCCAGCAAGCCCTGGTGGCTGCCCGCAGCGCCCATGAAAGCAGCGCCGCCGGCCGTACGGTGCTGGCGGAGTCGATCCAGCGCATGCACCACCTGAGTTCGCGGGCTACGGCCAGTCGCGAATTGATCGAGGCTCTGCACCAGCGCAGCGAGGATATTGCCCGGGTCACTCTGGTAATCCAGACCATCGCCAGCCAGACCAACCTGCTGGCCCTCAACGCTGCGATCGAAGCAGCCAGGGCCGGTGATCACGGTCGAGGTTTTGCCGTGGTTGCCGATGAGGTGCGTGGCCTTGCCGGGCGCACCGCCAGCGCCACTGAGGAGGTCGGCCAGATGGTTGCCGACATCCAGCACCGTACGGCGCAGGTGGTCGAGCAGATCCGCGAGCTGTCGGATGACCTGCACAGCGGCGTGGATCAGGTCGAGCATACCGGGGAACAGCTGGACAGCATTGCCGGGCTGGCCGCCGGGGTCGAGCAGCAGATTGGCGAGATTGCCGAGGGCACCGAAACCAATCGGGTGCAACTGGACAGCCTGTTCGAGGCGGTGGCCCGGATGCGCAGCGACCTGCAGGTCAGCGACCAGCAAACCCAGCGCCTGGCCCAGGCAGCCGTGCAGCTGGAAGGGCAGGCCGAAAGCATCAGCGAGCGCCTGGCCGAGGTCGGCCTGGATGACTATCACCAGCGCGTTTATGACCTGGCCCGCCAAGGTGCACAGCAGATCGCCGAACAGTTCGAGCACGATATCGCCCAAGGCCGTATCAGCCTTGGAGACTTGTTCGACCGCCATTACCAGCAACTGCCAGGCACTTCACCGGTACGTTTCCGCACGCGCTTCGACCAGTACACCGACCAGGTCCTGCCAGCGATCCAGGAGCCGCTGCTCAAGCCTCATGAAGGCCTGGTGTTCGCCATTGCCTGCACCCAGCAAGGCTATGTGCCTACTCACAACAATGCCTTCAATCAGCCGTTGACCGGGGACCCGGTGGTGGACACCGCGCACAACCGCAGCAAGCGCAAGTTTGATGATCGCACCGGCATTCGTTGCGGTAGTCATCAACAGGCGGTCTTGTTGCAAACCTATACCCGCGACACCGGCGAGCTGATGCACGACTTGTCGGTGCCGATCCAGGTGCAGGGACGGCATTGGGGTGGTTTGCGCCTGGGCTATCGGCCGCAAGCGGATTAACGGGGCTTTGTTACCGCCGATGTAAAACAGCTATGCCGGGGATAGCTTTTTCTGCAGGCACGCAGGTTCTATCATGCTCACATCGTTAGGTTGCTAATAAATTCCGGAGGGAATGATGAATAGCCAAGTCGATGTTGCGGTGATGATCGGCAGCGGCGTGCCTGCGTCGCTTCAGGCATTGGGCAAGCGCGTGTGCTGGGTAGTGCTGGTTAATGGCGAGCGACGTGGCACTGCTTTTGCCAGCCGCACTGAGGCCCAGGAGTGTCGTGCAGCCTGGCTGGAGCAGTTGCGGGACACCGACCGGCCCGGCGCTGCGCGTCAGGCCGGTTGAACCTGGGCCTGAGTCAGTTTTCCAGGTGACGGGCCAGGGCACAGGCTTCGGTATGCTCACGGCGAAAGCCCCTGACCCGCCCGGTGGCCTGTTCGGTGATATGAAAGAACCCGATACCGGCCGGTATTACGACAAAGCGCGGTGGCCTGTTGAACGATTGAGCAGCATATTCTATGTAGGAAACGCCTTTAGGCTCTCGACGGAATTCGGTGTTTTCGTGCATATTCGCTTCCCTGTGTGTTGTGGATGATTTCCAGGAGCCCGTCCTGCTGAAGGGCTTGATCTCATCTATCGCACTTTTGTTGCGATAGTGCTGTCAGAAAAAGCGTCTCCGTTTAAGGAAATTAGCTGAAAATTGGCAAACTGGCTTAAGCCTGCAGTAATGGGTAACCATTCCTGCGCGTTGCTTTGCCAGTCTGCACAGACTTTTCAAGCACCAATCCACTAGTCTTTCAGACTTCGAATTGAAGTACCGTTGCCTTGCGGGCGCCTTGTTGCCTGCCGGGGGAGCGGCGTGTAATCGGTATTTGAGGAATTCTTCATTGGCAGTCAGCAATCTGGATACACATGCCCTGTTTGTGCTGGGCGACCTCAGGGCGAAACTGGTCAAACAGTTTCAAACGCGTTTTGTTTATGTCACTGAACAGAGCGCGGAAGGCCTGTACATGGCCGAGATCGATACTGAAACCGCATTGGTGGTGGATGACAAACAGCGACTGGAGCTCAAGGTCGGCGATCATTTTCGTGCCGCCGTATTGCCCAGCCGTGAAGGTGGCAAGCTGGAAATCCGCTTTCGTGAGATCAAGCTGACCGTGTATGGCCTGGGTGACTATGCCTTTGTTTCTGTTCCTGAAGGCGAAGGTATCGTCTTTAAAGAAGGGCAGAGCGTGGTGCTGGTGTTTGCCGCGAAAGAGCAGCTGCAGGAAGGCCTGAGCAAGACTCTCAAAGCCGTGACTCGCAAGGTTGCCAAGTGGCAGAAGGGTGAGCTGACCACCTTCAAGGCCAGCGAGTGAGTGAGCCCGTCGAACGCTCCAGTCGTGCCGACTTTCATGTTCGGCACCAGGCGCAAGCACGGGCCCTGGCCGAGCAGTGGCTATTGCAACGCCCACAGATGCAGGCCGCCTGGTTTGACTGGGTCGCAACCCAGCTTTATCAATTGAGCCCGCCCGAGTATGCGGCCATGGTCCGCCGTGAGCTGCAACAACTCACGGGTTGATCTCAGTTGCCGCGATCGCGCCCGCTGCTGACTTCTTCAGGTACTTCATCACCGGCCATGCGCTTGCGAAACAGTGCCGCGCGGGCCAGCAGCAGGGTGGTGACCGGTACGGTGATCGACAGCAGGATCGGAATCAGCCAGGCGTGCAGTACCGGTGACTCCTTGAGTATCGAGAAGTACAGGATCGAGGCCAGTGCCACGCACCAGGCGCCCAGGGTCGAGGCCAGTGCTGGCGGATGCATGCGCTGAAAAAAGTCCTTCAGGCGAATCAGGCCGACGGCGCCGCTCAGGGCGAACAGGCTGCTCAGCAGCAGCAACACGGCGACCAGCACCTCTACCCAGAACGGCAGTTCATTGGCATTGATCATTCGATTACCTCGCCACGCAGGAGGAATTTGGCCAGGGCGAAGGAGCCGACAAAGCCGAACAGCGCGATCAGTAGCGCCCCCTCGAAGTAGGTGTCACTGGCATAGCGGATGCCCAGTACCAGCATCATCAGCATGGCCAGGATATACAGGTAGTCCAGCGCCAATACCCGGTCCTGGGCCGAAGGGCCACGGAACAGACGTACCAGGGTCAGGGCCATGGCCAGGGCGAAGATGAACAGGCTGGCGAGAATGGCATTGGCAAGCAGGCCAGTCATTCGAAGATCTCCATCAGCGGGCGTTCATAGGTGTGCTTGAAGTGCTCGATGAACCGGGTCTCATCGTCCAGATCGAACACGTGCAGCAAGAGGATGCTGCGGTCCAGGGCCAACTCCGACCAGATGGTGCCAGGGATCACCGTGGTGATCATCGACAGTGCGGCCAGGCCGTGGGCATCGCGCAGTTCCAGGGGGATATGCACGAACTGCGAGCGCGGCGGACGGCGCTTGGCCGACCATACGCCGCGGGCAACTTGCAGGTTGGACACCAGCACGTCGGCGCCGACCCGCAGGATCAGGCGCGCGATGGTGCCCGGGCGGCGGATGCGGATCGGAAGGGGGCGCAGCGGCGCCATCAGCAGCGGCGCAACGAAGCCCAGCAGGGCGCCCAGCAGCAGATTGCCGGGGCTGACCGACAGGTTCAGCACCAGCCACAGCAACCACAGCGACAGAGACAGTAGTGGGGCGGGGAACAAGCGCTTCATGGCTGCACCTCGGTACTCGCAGCCAGGGTGGTTGGTCCAGGGATGGGGCGGGTGCCGAGCACGGCGCTGACGTATTGCTCAGGGTCCTGCAGGCTGGCAGCGGTGTCCTGGGTGTAACGCAGCAATGGCTCGGCACGCAGGCTGAGCACGACGCACAAGCCCAGCAGTGCCACGATGGGTATGCATTCATAACGGCGCAGCAGCGGCGATGGGCGTTCCTGTGGTGTCCAGAAGCGCTGGATGCCAACGCGGGTCAGGGCAATCAGCGAGGCCATGCCGGACAATACCAGCAACGCCACCAATATCCAGCCCTCGACGCTCAGCGGCTGCTCCGGCGTTACGCCCAGGCCTTGCGGGTTGAACAGCGCACTGATCAGGCTGAGTTTACCGATAAAGCCCGACAGCGGCGGCATGCCGATGATCAGCAGGGCGCAGGCGATGAAGCTCAAGCCCAGGAAGGCCATGGTCCAGGGGATCACCTGGCCGATCACTGCCTTTTGCTCGTCATCGAGGTTGATGCCTTTGGGGGGATGCAGCGTTTCTACCGGCGAAGGCAGGCCGTCGCCGTCATCGTCCAGGGGGATCTCGTTGGCCGAGCGCGAACGTTCGATCAGTTCGGCCAGCAGGAACAGCGCACACAGTGCCAGGGTCGAGCTGACCAGGTAGAACAGCGCCGCGGCGGTCAGGGTTGCCTGGCCGAAGCCGATCGCCGCCAGCAGGGTGCCGGCCGAGACCAGGATGCTCAGGCTGGCCATGCGCTCCAGGCGCTGCGCCGCCAGTATCGACACCGCTGCGCAACCCAGGGTGGCCAGGCCGCCATAGATCAACCAATCGCCTCCAAAGAACGCCGAAGCACCGGCCTGGCCGGAGAACAGCAACGTCGACAGGCGCAGCACGGTGTAGAAGCCGACCTTGGTCATGATCGCGAACAGCGCGGCCACCGGTGCGCTGGCCGAGGAGTAGGCCGGCACCAGCCAGAAGTTCAATGGCCAGATCCCGGCCTTGGCCAGGAATGCCGTGGCCAGGATCGCCGCGCCGGCGTGCAGCAGGCCGCGATCGGCCTCCGGTACCAACGGGATTTTCAGGGCCAGGTCAGCCAAGTTCAGGGTGCCGGTGACGCCGTAGAGCATCGCCGCGCCAATCAGGAACAATGACGAGGCCAGCAGGTTGATGGCGATGTAGTGCAAGCCAGCCTTGACCCGTGCGCGCCCCGAGCCATGCAGGATCAGGCCGTAGGAGGCAGCCAGCAGCACTTCAAAGAACACGAACAGGTTGAACAGGTCGGCGGTGAGAAACGCGCCATACAGGCCCATCAACTGGATCTGGAACAGGGCGTGGAAGCTGGCGCCGGCGCGGTCCCAACGGGCCATGGCGAACACCAGGGCGCTGACCCCGACGATGCCGGTCAGCACCAGCATCAAGGCTGAAAGGCGGTCGACCACCAGCACGATACCGAATGGCGCCGGCCAGTTGCCGGGCAGGTACACGCCAATCGAGCTGGCTTGCCCCTGGCATTGCACCCATAGCAGCAGGGTGATGGCGATGCCCAGCCCGAGCAGGCTGGAGATCAGGTTGATACGCGCCTTGAGCGGCCGGCGTTTTTCCCCGAGCAGCAGCATCAGCGCTGCGGTCAGCAGCGGCAGCAGGATGGGTGCGACGATCAGTTGGTTCATCGAACTCATTCGTTAGGCTCCCGGCCATCGACATGGTCGGTTCCGGTCAGGCCGCGGGAGGCCAGCAGCACCACCAGGAACAGCGCGGTCATGGCGAAGCTGATGACGATCGCGGTGAGCACCAGGGCCTGAGGCAGCGGATCGGTGTAGTTGAGCAGGTCCTGGGGCACGCCGTCCTTGATGATCGGCTCCTTGCCGATGAACAGGCTGCCCATGCTGAAGATGAACAGGTTGACCCCGTACGACAGCAGGCACAGGCCCATCACCACCTGGAAGGTCCGTGGCCGCAGGATCAGCCAGACCCCGGAGGCGGCGAGCACACCAATGGCGATTGCAATGACTTCTTCCATCAGGCGGCTCCTGCGTGAGTGGGTTTCTGTTGGCTGCCCGGGCGATGACCGCGCACCGACTGGTGGGCCAGCGCGGTGAGGATCAGCAGGGTCGAGCCGACCACCACGGTGAACACGCCGATATCGAAGAACAGCGCACTGGCCAGGTGGGTGTCACCCAGCAACGGCAAGTGCAGGTGCGCGGTATGGGTGGTCAGGAACGGGTAGCCCAGCAGCATCGCCCCGACCCCGGTCAGGGTGGCGCAGAGCAGGCCGGTGCCCATCCAGCGCAGAGGCCGCAGGCTCATCTGTGCCTCGACCCACTGGGTGCCGGCCACCATGTACTGAAGGATGAACGCCACCGACATCACCAGCCCGGCAACGAAGCCGCCGCCTGGCTGGTTGTGGCCGCGCATGAACAGGTACATCGACACCACCAGGGCGATCGGCAGCAGCAGGCGCACCAGTGCCGCCGGCACCATCATGAAGCCCAGCGCGGTATCAGCCGCGTGGCGCGGGTTGACCAGGTCGGTGACTACGTCAGGTGCCAGCAGGCGCTGCTGGGCCGGCAGCTGCATGCTCTCCTTGGGCGGACGGAAGCGCCGCAGCAGGGCAAACACCGCCAGGGCCACGGCCACCAGCACGGTGATCTCGCCCAGGGTATCGAAGCCGCGGAAGTCCACCAGCATGACGTTGACCACGTTGCTGCCGCCACCTTCAGGCAAGGCCCGGCTCAGGTAGAACGAGGAGATGTCGTTGGGGGTCGGGCGGGTCAGCATGGCATAGGACAGCAGCGCCATGCCGCCACCCACGCCGACCGCCAGCAGCAGGTCGCGCAGGCGGCGCAGGCGGGCGCGTTCCTGGGTGCCCGGCAGCGGCGAGACGCCCTCGATCCGCCGTGGCAGCCAACGCAGACCGAGCAAAATCAGTACCGTAGTGACCACCTCGACCACCAGTTGGGTCAGGGCCAGGTCCGGCGCCGAGAACCAGACGAAGGTGATGCAGGTCATCAGGCCGCAAACACTGACCATGGTCAGGGCCGCCAGCCGGTGATACTTGGCCTGCCAGGCAGCGCCCAGGGCGCAGGCAATGGCGATCAGCCAGAGCATGACGAACACCCCGGAACCGGGAATCTTCGGCCGGTCACCCCAGGTCAGGCCACTGTGCAGCATCGGCAGCAGGCCGGCCAGCAGGGCGATCAGCACCAGCATGAACAACTGCTTCTGCAGGCGGCGGGTGGTGAATATCCGCTCGACGCGCCGGGCGGTGCGCATGATCAGCACCTGGCCGTGCTCGAACAGGCGCTTGCCATTGAATCGCTCGATCAGCGGCGGCGACGGGAAACGCCCGAGCTTGAGCTGATTGCGCAACAGCAGATAGAGCACGATGCCACCGCTCATGGCGATCAGGCTCATGATCAGCGGGGCGTTCCAGCCGTGCCAGATCGCCAGGCTGTACTCGGGCAGGGTGCCGCCCACCACCGGCAATGCGGCGGCGGCCAGCAGCGGGCCGACCGATTGCGCCGGGAAGATGCCGACCACCAGGCAGGTCATTACCAGCAACTCGACCGGTGCGCGCATCCAGCGCGGCGGTTCGTGAGGCGTATGCGGCAGGTCGGTGGCCGGCGGGCCGAAGAACACATCGACGGTAAAGCGCAACGCATAGGCGACGCTGAAGGTACCGGCAAGGGTGGCAATGACCGGCAAGGCCGCTTCGACCCAGGCGGTGGAGCTGATGAACACGGTTTCGGCGAAGAACATCTCTTTGGACAGGAAGCCGTTCATCAACGGTACCCCGGCCATCGAGGCGCTGGCCACCATGGCCAGGGTTGCGGTGAAGGGTATGAGCCGGAACAGACCGCTGAGACGGCGAATGTCACGGGTGCCGCTTTCGTGGTCGATGATCCCCGCGGCCATGAACAGCGAGGCCTTGAAGGTAGCGTGGTTGAGGATGTGAAAGACTGCCGCGACCGCTGCCAGCGGGCTGTTCAGGCCCAGCAGCAGGGTAATCAGGCCCAGGTGGCTGATGGTCGAGTAGGCCAGCAGGCCCTTGAGGTCGTTCTGGAACATCGCCGCGAAGGCACCGAGCACCAGGGTGGCGGCGCCGGCGCCGCTGACGATCCAGAACCATTCTTCGGTGCCGGAGAGCGATGCCCATAGTCGCGCCAGCAGGAACACCCCGGCCTTGACCATGGTCGCCGAGTGCAGGTAAGCCGAAACCGGAGTAGGCGCCGCCATGGCATGGGGCAGCCAGAAGTGGAAAGGGAACTGCGCGCTTTTGCTCAACGCGCCAAGCAGGATCAGGGGTAACAGGACGGGATACAGGGCATGGTTGCGAATCTGCTCACCGGCAGCGAGGACCTTGTCCAGGTCGTAGCTGCCGACCACATGGCCGAGCAGCAATACCCCCGCCAGCAGGCATAGCCCACCCGCTCCGGTAACCATCAGGGCCATGTAGGCACCGCGTCGGGCATCGGCGCGGTGGTGCCAGTAGCCGATCAGCAGGAACGAGAACAGGCTGGTCAGTTCCCAGAAGAACACTATCTGGATCAGGTTGCCGGAGATCACCAGGCCGAGCATGGCGCCCATGAACGCCAGGAAGAAGGCAAAGAAGCGCGGCACCGGGTCTTGCGGGGACATGTAGTAGCGCGCATACAGCGACACCAGGGTACCGATGCCCAGCACCAGTAAGGAGAACAGCCAGGCGAAGCCGTCCATGCGCAGGACCAGGTTCAGGCCCAGGCTCGGCAGCCACAGGAATTCTTCGCGGATCACGCCGCCATGGGCGATCTGCGGGTACATCAAAGCGACCTGAACGGTGCCCACCAGGGCGACCAGTCCGGCCAGCAGCGATTCGCTGTTGCGTGCGTTGTGCGGCAAGACAGCCGCCAGGCAGCTGCCGACAAACGGCAGAAGCAGTAGCACTATCAAGGACATAGATTTCTAATCTGCAGGAGTTTGTAAGGGATCATACGTGGCGACTGGTCGATCACCAACCCGCAAGCTGTCGCAGAATCCTACAAGAGCGCTGTATAAATCCTTTTTTTTATAACAGTTTTTTTCAAAGGATAGACGGCATTTGCCGATCAGAGGCCCGCTTCACGTTCTTCGGCGTCAACCTCCAGCGACGTCTGCTCTTCACTACGGCGGCGAAACTTCAGTTCGCTGACCACCACGGCGATGACGATCAGCAAACCGCCGAGCAAGGCCACGCCCGGCAGGCGTTCGCCAGCGATGCGCCCGACGATGCCGGCCCATACCGGCTCACCGGCGTAGATCAGGGTGGCGCGGGTCGGCGAGACCGATTTCTGTGCCCAGTTCATCGCCACCTGGATCACCGCGCTCATCGCCCCCAGGCCCACGGCACTGAACAGCAACAGCCAGGAAAAGTCCGGCAGGCGCTCCTGGGTCGGTACCACCATCATGAACGACAGCGCCGAAGCGGTGGCCAGTTGCACCACCGTGACCCGACGCACATCGACCTGACCGGCATAGCGACTGATCAGGATGATTTCCGCAGCGATGGCCACGGCACTGACCAGGGTGGCGATTTCGCCGGGGCTGAACTGCAGCGAACCACCGCCAGGGCCGGCCAGCAGCATCAGGCCGGCGAATGCCAGGCCAATGCCCAGGCTTGGCATCAGGCCCGGGCGGCGGCCCAGTACCAGCCATTGCAGCAAGGGCACGAAGGGCACGTACAAAGCGGTGATGAACGCCGACTGGCTGCTGCTGATGGTTTGCAGGCCAACGGTCTGCAGGCCGTAGCCGAGCATGATCGACACGCCGATCAATACCCCGGCCTTGAGCTCCGTGGCGGTCAGGCCGGGCAACGAACGGGCCGAGACCAGGCCGACAAACAGCGCTGCGGCGGCAAAGCGCAGGCCGACGAAAAACATCGGCCCGCTGACCGTCATCACGTTGTGCACCAGCAAAAAGGTGCCGCCCCAGAGCACGGTAATAAACACCAGCACCAGTTCGGCCTTGCTCAGCCGGAAGGAAACGGAAGGGCGTTCAGCAGCGTTCGTTGGGGTCATGGCCTTGCACACGGAAGAGGGTCGACGCACAATTGCGGTGAAAGTGGGCAGTATACTGCGCAACCCCTATTGATGAGCAATATAGTGCACAAAGATTCCAGTCAACGCGCGTCGGTGCTTCAGCACGTCAGCCAGAACATTCGCCACCTGCGTCATGCCGCCGAGCTGAGCCAGAGTGCCCTGGCGGAAAGGTCCGGGGTCAGCCGGCGGATGCTGGTGGCCATCGAGGCCGGCGAAAAGAATGTCAGCCTGACCACCCTCGACCGGATCGCCGAAGCCCTGGAGGTTGCCTTCAGTGACCTGATCAAGGCGCCGGACAACCGCGACCCGAGCCGGATCAACGAGCTGGCCTGGACCGGTGTGCATCCCGGCAGCAAGGCCGTGCTGCTGGCCAGTTCCGCTGCCACCCGCGAGGTGGAGCTGTGGGAGTGGCGCCTCGAACCCGGCGAGGTCTACCCCTGCGAGGCTGATGCCGATGGCTGGAGCGAGCAGTTGTTCGTATTCGAAGGTTGCCTGAGCCTGGAGGTCGAGGGGCAAAAACACCTGCTCAATGCCGGCGAGTTCTTCTCCTTTGCCAGCAACCGCCGCTACGCCTACCGCAATGACGGCGAAGTGGCGACCCGCTTCGTGCGCAATGTGGTGATCTGAGCACGAGGCAGGTCACTGCCTTCAGCGGCTGGCGTCGGTCAAGTATTCCTGGGTGGAAATCACCTGGGCGTAAGCGAAGGCCAGCGACGCCATATAGGCCGCATGCACCTGCGCCGCCGGTACCGTGACGCCGTTGAATTCCAGGGCGCGGGTGGCGCAGGCGTCGTGAACCACGGTGACGCCATAACCGTAATCGGCGGCAGCGCGGCTGACGGCATCGATGCACATGTGGCTCATGCTGCCGATAACCGTGACGTTGCTGATTTGCCCTTCATCCAGCAGATGCTTGAGCTCGGTTCCCAAAAACGCATTGACCTTGTGCTTGAGCACCACTGGCTCACCTGCGCGGTTAGCCGCCTTGGGGTGAATCTGCGCACCCTCGGAGCCAGGGGTGAAGAACGGTGCATCACTGGATTCGAACTCGTGGCGCACATGTACCACCAGGTCGCCGCGGGTGCGGGCGGCGTCAAGGATGCTGGCGGCGTTGTCAGCCGCCGCATCGGCACCGTCCAGGGTCCATTTGCCGCCGGGGAAGTAATCGTTCTGGATGTCGATGACGATCAGTGCCTGTTTGCTCATCTCAAAAGCCTCATGCTGGGGAGTGGTTGTGGCGTGGTGATAGTTATAGGCTTGAGCGATGCGCTTGCGGATTGGCGCGAACGACAAATTGGCGGGAAAAACTGACAATGGCAACGGCGCAGGACACTCTGGAAATTGGCGTGCTGGTCTATCCCGGCGCGCAACTGGCCGCAGTCCATGGCCTGACCGACCTGTTTGCCGTGGCCAATCGCCTGCGCCATGAGCTGGGGGCGTTGGAGCGGCCACAGTTGCGCGTTTGCCATTGGAGCGAGACGCCTGATCGGCAATTGCAGGTAACGTTCGACACGCACCCCGGCACGGGTCATCAAGTGCGCGCCATGATTATCCCGCCGAGCCTGACCCAGGCCCCTTCGCCCGAATTGCTGGAGCGCTACCGCGCCAACCTGCGCCAATGGCATGCTGACGGTGCGTTGCTGGTGTCGGTCTGCGTCGGGGTGTTCTTCATTGCCGCCAGCGGCCTGCTCGATGGGCGCCCGGCGACCACTCACTGGAATTTCGCGCAATCACTAGCCGAGCGTTTTCCGCAGGTTCAGGTCGAAGCTAACCTGCCGCTGCTCGACGACGGCGACATCATTACCTCGGCCGGGTTGATGGCCTGGACCGATCTGGGGCTCAAGCTGGTCGAGCGTTACCTGGGCGAGACGCTGGCGGCGGAGACCGCGCGGTTTCTCGCGGTCGAACGGGTCAGCGGCGGGCAACAGCCCGGCAGCGTCTTCAGCCCACGGCTGGACCATGGCGACGAGGCGGTGCTGAAGGTTCAGCACTGGCTGCAGGGCAGTGGTGCGCGCGACGTTTCGCTGACGGCCATGGCCGATTGCGCCGGCCTTGAGCAGCGTACTTTCCTGCGTCGCTTTCGCAGTGCCACCGGTCTCAAACCCACCGAATACTGCCAGCAGGTCAGAGTGGGGCGGGCCTGCCGGATGCTGGAGTTCACCAATCGCAGCATCGATCAGATTGCCTGGGGTGTCGGTTACCAGGACCCAGGTGCCTTTCGCAAGGTGTTCTTCAAGGTGACCGGGCTTGCCCCCAGCGACTACCGGCGACGCCTCGCGACCCGGGCGGGCTGATCCTGCTTTGGTACCGGTCGGGCTGCGCTTTGCGCGTCTTGCTGCTTATTATCCGTAGCAAACAAGACGGAGAACGCCATGAGTGCCCCTGAACAACCCGAGAACCCGGCGGCTGATGTGCTGATCATTGGCGGTGGCTTGAGCGGTGCCCTGCTGGCAGCGCAGCTGTTGCGTCAACCGGGGCAACGCCGCCTGCTGATCGTCGAGCCGCGCAGCGACCTAGGCCGTGGTGAAGCCTATAGCGCCACGCACCTGGGGCATACCCTCAATGGCAACGCGGCACGGATGAGTGTCGCCCCGGACAATGCCGACGACCTGACCACATGGCTGGGCCAGCATATTGCAGCGGGTGGTTGGCCAGAATCAGCCGGGCAGCAGGTGCCCGTTGCCGAGCTGTTTCCGCCACGCGGGCTGTTTGGCGTGTATGCGCGCCAGCGTTTGGCCGAAGCGCAGGCGGTGGGTGCGCGACAGGGCTCCTGCCTTGAGCATGTCCAGGACCAGGCCGTTGATCTGGCGGTGGACGATCAGGGCGTCGATGTCAGCCTGGCGGATGGCCGTACTTTACGCGCAACCAGGGCTGTTCTGGCCACCGGCATGTTTGCCGCTGCGCGTACCGCCCAGGTCAGCGACAATGCGCTGAACACGGCATCAGTCGACCCTTGGAACATACCGGCCATGCAGGCGATCGATGCGCACGGCCGGGTGCTCATCATCGGTTCCGGGCTGACCATGGTCGATGCCGTGGTGTCGTTGCAGGCAGCCGGGCATCGCGGGCCGATCGAGGTGTTTTCCCGCCACGGCCTGCTGCCGCAGGTGCGCCGTCAACCGCCCGCGTGGGAAGATTTCCTGGCGGCTGACCTGTCACTGTGCAGTCCGTTGCAACTGCTGCGGGCCTTGCGTGCGCAATGCCAGGCGGCCGGGCAGCAGGGCATCGACTGGCAGGCGCCGCTGGATACCGTGCGCGTGCATATCGCCAGGCTCTGGAGCCAGGCCAGCGAGCGCCACAAGCGCCAATTCGTGCGTCATCTCCGGCCCTGGTGGGAAAGCCATCATCATCGTTCGCCGCCGCAGGGTGCGGCGTTGCTGGCGCGACTGGTCGAACAAGGGCGATTGCGCATTCATGCGGCGTCGTTGCAGGGTGTGGAAACCAGCGCCGACGGGCAGCCAGTGGTAAGGCTGCGCTTTCGCGGGCAAACGCAGGTCGAGCGAATCAGCGCTGCCGCCCTGATCAATTCCACCGGTATTGAGTACGATTGGCGCCGGGTTGCCCGGCCTTTGCCGCAGAACCTGCTGCAACGCCGGCTGATCCAGCCAGGGCCCCTGGCACTGGGCATCGCCGCGGATGCGCAGGGAGCCGTGCAGGATGCCGAGGGCCGCTACAGTCGGCGCCTGTTTGCCATGGGCCCACCCTTGCGTGGTCTGTGGTGGGAAAGTACGGCAGTGACCGATGTCGCTTTGCAGGCCAAGGCACTGGCCCAACGCCTGGTTGGGTATGGCGACTAGTCGTGGTATTCGGGGCCGGGCTCGAGCAATTGCGGGCCCGGGCCCTGCTCGCCGAGTTGATCATCACAGTTGCGCAACGGGCAGCTTTGCAGCGACATGCAACCACAACCGATACAGCTGTCGAGCTGGTCACGCAACACCAAGAGTTTATCGATGCGCCGGGTCAGGTCCTGGCGCCATTGCTCTGATAGCCGTTGCCAATCCTTCACACTGGGTGCACGACCTACCGGTAGCGTCTGCAGCGCGGCATGAATGGTTGCCAGGGGAATCCCCAGGCGTTGCGCCATCTTGATCACTGCCACCCGCCGCAGGGTGTCGCGTGGGTAGCGGCGCTGGTTGCCGGCGCTGCGGGTGCTGTGGATCAAACCCTTGCTCTCGTAGAAGTGCAGCGCGGTCACGGCTACGCCGCTGCGCGCCGCCAGCTGACCCACGCTGAGTACGCTCTGAGCTGAATCGGGCATGACACAATATCTCTTGACCTCTAGTTAACTTGAGGTTTTACCCTGCCAGCCATCACACCGCAAGTGCAATGGCAGAGGGAGCATGTTCATGCTGGTTTCAGACAACAGCCTGTGTTTTACCCAGATGATCGAGTTCGAAGTCGCGCCAGCCCGGCAACGCGCGCTGGCCCAGGCGCTGGTGGCGCGCAGCGAGCACCTGGCCGAGCAGCACAATGGTCTGGTCGCAGCCAGCATCCAGGCCAGCGACGATGGCAGTCGGGTCTTGCAGTATTTGCAATGGCAATCGCGGGCGGCCTGGGAGGCGGCTGTCAGCAGCTTCGAGCAGGAGCCGTTCCTGCAGCTGATTCGTCAGCATCAGGCCAGGGGCGTGAACTTCAACACCTTCCAGACGCTCAGCAGCCTGGCCCGGACGGCGGAGCACGGGCTGCACTGCCAGTTGCCGATGACCTCAGGAATACCAGGGTGAATGGTGCGGGTAGCGGTCAAGCCGTGCGCCGATGACCATTTCACTGATCCAGGCACTGAGAATGGAGCTGTAGGCTTTCTGGCAGCGGTCACTGGACAGCGCATGATCGGCGCCGTCAACGATTCTGTGGGTCAGCGAATGGGCGCTGACGAAAGCCGAGCGATAGCTCATCAAGGTACTGTGCGGCACGAAGTCATCCTGCTCCGACTCAACCAGCAGCACGTCACCGGCAAACTCGGCGCAGGCGCCCAGTGCCCGGTTGTCCCCCGGGCCGAGGGGGCGTTGACGGTAGTCGGTCAGGCGTTGACGGTCGAGCGCTTGCTTGGGCAGGTTCCATTCATCGTCCCAGTACAGCGCCGGCACTCGTAACGCCAGCCATTTGACCGGTCGCAACGCTGTCAGCAGCGTCGCCAGGTAGCCGCCGTAGCTGCTGCCGATCAGGGCAATGGCGCTGGTGTCGACCGCCGGGTGACTGACCAGCCGGTCGTAGGCGGCGACCAGGTCGGCCAGGTTCTGCTCGCGGGTAACGCTCAGGCGCTGGCTTTCGGTCTTCTCGTGGCCACGCAGGTCGAAGGTCATGCATACGCATCCCAGGCCGGTGATCTGCTTGGCCCTGGCCAAGTCACGCTGCTGGCTCCCACCCCAGCCATGAACAAAGAGGATTCCGGGAACCTTGGCACCGGGGCTGACAATGGTCCCGGCAATACTTTCGCCATCAACCGGAATCTCGATCCCTTCGCTATGGATGGTCATAGTCGCGGATCCGTGCGTATTTGCAGACTCGTCCGATTTCACTGTCGTCCCCCTGATAAAAAATCGTGGCATCGGCGGGCAGCTCAGGCGCGTCGAAGGCTTCGTGTGTGGAGGCGCGCACGCGCCTCAAAGCCGGGTCGTCGGCGAAAGCTTGCAATGCCAGTACCTCGGCACTGCTGGCGCCGCCGATGCGCCAGGATTGTTCGAGCACGCCGCTGCGCAGCTTGCCCTGGCTGTTCAGGCCGCGGGCGACGTCATAGTTGCGCCGTGAGGCGATAAAGCCGGGGAAGGCTTGCAGCGCTGCCTGCTCGTAGGTTCTTGCCTGGGTGATGGCCAGGCGAAGGTGATCTTCGAGTTCCAACTGCAGCAATACGTCGTAGTCCCCGCGCACCAGCACCAGATCGGAACCGCCGTAGATCTCCTCGCCCTGGTGGTCACGGGTCAGTTGCTGGGTGCCGTAGTAGCTGCACAATATTCCCGCCACCAGGACCTGGCCGACGCTGAAGGTCTGCACCTCGCTCAGGTTCTCTTCCAGGGTCAGGCCCCAGAGCGCGAGTTCCTGTTCGTCCATGGTGCCAAGCGCTTGCTCCAGTCCTTTGATGCTGTCGATCACCGTTTGCCCACGGCCCGCAGTTGCGCGTACGGGCTTGAGGCGCAGCGGTCCCTCTCGCAGCAGCAGCCCGGCGGCACGAATCGCATCCTCCAGGCTGAAAACGCTATAGCCTCGCAACAGCGCATCGCTGGCCAGGCGGGCGAAGTCATCGGTCCAGCCCAGCGGAAAGCGCGCATCGGCGGGCAGCGGATGGGAGATGGCCTTGGTCGCCATGTACGGCTGGCTGACCAAGCCGCCAAACAGGTCGGTGTGCGCCGCGATACCCATTGCCCGGTAGCGCTCGGCGCCGATCAGGGTTTCGGTGGGCAGGTAATAGAAATTCTCCTTCGCCGTTGGTGGCTGGGCAGGCGTAACCACCTCGGTGTGGAACAACTTCGCCAGCCGTTGGGCGAGCTTCAGGTGCACGCTGTGTTCGTGCTCGGGTGTGCTTTGACGTGTGTCCAGCAGCACCACGCCTTGCTTGCGGTCGGTCGATCGGAGCATGGGCAGATCCTCTGCGTGGTTCAGGAGGCTTTCTTGAGTGCGTCGATCAGTTCGTGCTTGCGCATTTTCGAGTGGCCAACGATGCCTTTGCTGCGGGCGTCCCTGGCGTTGCTTCCTTGTGGCATGGCGTTTTCTCCCGGGTAGGGCTGTACTGATTGTGAAGTCCGTAAGCGGTAGAAGTTCAGTAGGGCTGATTAGCGGATGGTATTTTGGTTATATAAATATATAAATTGATAATTTATAGTTCTATTAGTGGTTGGTGCAATATGGCGTGGCACTTTACCTACATGGATTTAGGAAGCGCCTACTTTGCAAGGCGACGACAACCAGAGAGCCTGCTGTCATGAACAATCTTCCGCTGTATTTCGACTACGCCGCCACGACACCGGTCGACGAGCGAGTTATCCAGGCCATGGTCAAGTGTCTGGGCGCCTCGGGTAATTTCGGCAACCCGGCGTCAAGCTCCCACTGCTACGGGCAGAGCGCCCGGGCAGCCGTGGAGCGGGCACGGGACCAGGTCGCCGGGCTTGTCGGCGCCCGAGCCGAACAGATCATCTGGACGTCGGGGGCCACCGAGTCGAACAACCTGGCGCTCAAAGGCCTCGCCCAGGGGCGCCAGGGTGGTCACATCATCACCAGCCAGATCGAACACAAGGCAGTGCTCGACACGGCTCGCCAGCTTGAGCACAACGGCTTCACCCTGACCTTGCTGGCGCCCGACGACCAAGGGCTGATCACCCCCGAGGCGCTACGCAGTGCCCTGCGTGAAGACACCTTCCTGGTTTCGCTGATGCTGGTGAACAATGAACTGGGGACCGTCAACGATATCCCGGCGTTGGCTGAGGTGGTTCGCCAGCATGGCGCACTGCTGCACGTGGATGCGGCCCAGGGTGCGGGCAAATTACCGATCGACCTGGGCCGCTGGGCGGTCGACCTGATGTCCTTTTCCGCGCACAAAGTTTATGGTCCAAAAGGCATCGGCGCCTTGTATGTCGGCGAGCGCGCCAAACCGCTGCTGCAGGCGCAGATCCATGGCGGTGGCCATGAGGGCGGTTTGCGCTCCGGCACCCTGGCCACCCACCAGATCGTTGGCATGGGCGAGGCGTTTGCCGTGGCCCAGGCGCTGCTCGTGGAAGAAACTGCACGCATCCGCCAACTGCAACAGCGGTTGCTGGATCAATTGCTGCAGTTGCCGGGAGTGCGCCTTAATGGCAGTGCCGGGCAGCGAATCGCGCACACGCTCAGCCTCACGTTCAACGCCGATCACCCCGACTTTTCCCAGCTTGCGCAGTCGCTGGCATTTTCTTCCACTTCCGCCTGCAACTCCGCGGCCAATGCTGCTTCTCACGTGCTGCTGGCGCTTGGACTTGAGCCGCAAGCCGCGAGGCAGACCATTCGCCTGAGCCTGGGTCGCTATACCAAGGCGCAGGATATCGACCAGGCGGTGCGGGCAATAAAGACCTCGTTACAGTCGCAACCTTTCTGGGCGGTTGCCCATGGCTGAAGGCTGTTCCATTATCTGCGCCAAGAACAATGGATGCCGTGGTAGCAGGAGTCAGCATGAACACTCAGTCTTCAACGCAGGGAGCGGTGAATACGCGCCTGGCACGTATTCGTGAAGTGATGCAACGTGAGGGCGTCGACGCCTTGTTGGTCCCGTCGGCCGATCCTCACCTTTCCGAGTACCTGCCGGGGTACTGGCAGGCCAGGCAATGGTTGTCCGGTTTTCACGGGTCGGTCGGTACCTTGATCGTTACCGCCGATTTCGCCGGCCTCTGGGCTGACAGCCGCTACTGGGAGCAGGCGGAAAAGGAACTGGCAGGCAGCACCATTGAGCTGGTGAAGCTGCAGCCGGGCAAGCCCGGTCCGCTGGACTGGCTGGCCGATCAGGCCCCGCAAGGTGGGGTGGTGGCCGTGGATGGAGCAGTAATGGCTCTGGCCTCGGCACGTCAGCTAGGCGAGCGCCTCAAGGTTCGCAACGTTCGATTGCTGACTGAGAAGGATCTTCTGGCCCAGGTATGGGACGACCGGCCGCCACTACCGAACAACCCGGTGTATCAGCATCTGCCGCCCGAGGCCACGGTCAGCCGCGCGCAGAAACTGGCCAACTTGCGCCAGACGCTGCGCGCCCGCGGTGCCGACTGGCATTTCATCGCCACCCTGGACGACATTGCCTGGTTGTTCAACCTGCGCGGTAGCGACGTTTCCTATAATCCGGTGTTCGTATCCTTTGCCTTGATCTGCCAGGATCAAGCCACGTTGTTCATGGACTTGAACAAGATCGATGCCCATTTGCGCAGTGTGCTCGAAGTCGATGGCATCACGTTACGTGATTATGCAGAGGTCGCCCAGGCGCTGGCGGCTATTCCAGCTGGCCAGACATTGCTGGTTGATCCTGCTCGGGTGACGAGTGGCCTGCTGGCGAATACCGACAGGGATGTGCGCCTGATTGAAGGACTGAACCCGACTACGCTGTCGAAATCGCAAAAAAGCAAAGCTGATCTTGGGCACATTCGCAAGGCCATGGAGCAGGATGGTGCGGCGCTGTGCGAGTTTTTTGCCTGGTTGGAAGCTGCGCAAGAGCGAGCCGAGTCAATCACCGAACTGACCGTTGACGAGCAGCTGAGTGCCGCGCGTGCGCGTCGTCCAGGTTTTGTCTCGCTGAGTTTTTCGACCATCGCTGCCTTCAACGCCAATGGCGCCATGCCGCATTACCGCGCCACGGAGGAGTCTCATGCCCGTATCGAAGGTAATGGCTTGCTGCTGATCGACTCTGGTGGTCAATACCTGGGGGGCACCACCGACATTACCCGCATGGTCCCCATTGGTAACCCCACTACTGCTCAGAAGCAGGACTGCACGCGAGTGCTCAAAGGGGTTATTGCCTTGTCGCGGGCACGCTTTCCGCGGGGCATCCCGTCGCCATTGCTCGATGCCATTGCCCGGGCGCCCATCTGGGCGGACCAGGTCGACTATGGTCATGGTACCGGGCACGGGGTCGGTTACTTCATGAACGTGCATGAAGGACCGCAGGTGATTGCCTACCAAGCGGCGGCGGCACCTCAGACAGCCATGCAGGAGGGGATGATTACGTCGATCGAGCCGGGTACCTATCGCCCGGGCGAGTGGGGGGTACGTATCGAGAACCTGGTGTTCAATCGCGAGGTGGGCACGAGCGCGTTTGGCGATTTTCTCGAGTTTGAAACCCTGACCCTGTGCCCGATCGATACCCGTTGCCTGCTGCCTGAACGGCTGACCAGCGAAGAGCGCGACTGGCTCAATGGTTATCATGCCCAGGTCAGGGAGCGCCTGGCGCCGTTGCTGGAAGGCGCTGGGCTGGAATGGTTGCAGGGGCGAACCGCAGCCATTTGAACCCGGTATTCAAACAGCAGCAAAAAAGGGCGGCCGTTGGGTCGCCCTTTTTGGTGGGATGCATTACTTGCAGATGACGATCATGCTGCGGCTGGTGTAGCCGGCCGGATTGAGGCCGAAGGGGTAGTCACCAGGCTCGGCGTCGGCATCCCCCGAGCGGGCAATCACTTTGTAACCCTTGCTGCCACATGAGGCCGCAGCCTTGGTGTAGCAATTGTCCCAGGAAGATGAAAGGCCGGAGCAATTGATATGCAGGCCCTTCTTGCCGCGTTTGACTTCAGTCTTCGCCGTCGCCGCACATCCAGCGATGGCCAAAATGGCTAGGATGAGCAAAATTCGTTTCATTCCTGTCCTTAATGCGTACCGGGTCTGTCGCCCGTGTCTAATTTCCTTTGCGTCTTCCCGATGCTTGTTCGCGTCCCTGTCTTGTCAATTAGATATCTTCAAGGTTGACGTTGGGTTACAGCTTAAAGATGGCGGATGCCCGGCACAATGACCAGTGTCTATTTAAATGCAAATATTTCTCAAATCAGTCGGCAGCAACCAATGCCGGGCTTTCCTTGCGCAGCGACAGGGTGGCACCCACTGAAGCGGTGATGATTGCAGCGATAGCCAGCCATTGCGCCACCGTCAGTACTTCACCCAGGAACAGCAAACCTGAAAGTGCACCGAACGCAGGTTCGATACTCATCAGTGTGCCAAAGGTGCGTGCAGGCATGCGTGTGAGTGCCACCATTTCCAGGCTGTAGGGCAGGGCAGTGGAGAGTATGGCCACGCCCAGTGCGATAGGCAGCAGTGCGGGAGTAAGCAGTGCGCTGCCAGCATGGACAATGCCAATTGGCGCTACGAACAGGGCAGCGATCATCACCCCCAGGGCGGCGGTCTGGATACCGTTCTCGGCGCCGGCTTTCTGCCCATATAGAATGTACAGCGCCCAGCACACGCCGGCACCTAGTGCATAGCTGGCGCCTACCAGGTCGATGCCGGCGCTGGTCTGGCCAATCGGGATCAGCAGCAGCAAGCCAATGACCGCAAGGCCGATCCAGAGAAAATCCACGGCCCGTCGCGAGGCATACAGGGCAACTGCCAGCGGTCCGGTGAACTCCAGGGCTACGGCAATCCCCAAGGGCACGGTCTGCAGCGACATATAGAAGAGGAAGTTCATCCCGCCCAGGGCCATGCCGTAGATGATCACGGTGCGAAGCGTGCTGGCGCTGAGCTTGGCGCGCCAGGGGCGCAGCAGCAACAGCATGATGATGCTGGCGAAGATCAGTCGCAGGGTGGTGGTGCCTTGCGCGCCCACGACAGGGAACATGCTCTTGGCCAGGGAGGCACCGGACTGGATTGAGGCCATGGCGATCAGCAGCAAGCCAATAGGGAAGAGGGTGGCGGCCAGGCTGCGGGGGTGGCTGTTCATTGCGGGAGGGCATTCCTTATATAAGAAGAAGCACGAGCAGCCTATGATGCGCAAAGGCCAAAAAACGAGCAATATACTGCGCATTATTCTTTTATTGGGGGTTTTTTAAATTAACCCTTGACGCCCGATTTAATCTCTCTATAATTCGCCCCACTTCCGGCGCAGTCGGAACTGAAAACTCCTTGAGTTTCAAAGAGTTAGCGGTTCCAGGGTCATCCGGAAGGGCTTCGATCGAAAGATCGACAGCGGTGAAAAAGGCAGTTGACAGCGGTTTGAAGCGCTGTAGAATTCGCCTCCCGCTGACGAGAGATCGCAGCGAGTCAAGCAGTTGAATTTGAACGAAAAACTTCAAAATAAACGCTTGACAGGCTCTGAGGAAAGCGTAGAATGCGCGCCTCGGTTGAGATGAAAAGCTCTTAACCAACCGCTCTTTAACAACTGAATCAAGCAATTCGTGTGGGTGCTTGTGAGCTCAGACTGATAGTCAAAAAGATTATCAGCATCACAAGTGGCTACACGAAAATCGAAAGATTTGAAAGTAAGTCATTTGAGATTGCTGAGCCAAGTTTAGGGTTTTCTCAAAACCCAAGCAGTATTGAACTGAAGAGTTTGATCATGGCTCAGATTGAACGCTGGCGGCAGGCCTAACACATGCAAGTCGAGCGGATGAGAAGAGCTTGCTCTTCGATTCAGCGGCGGACGGGTGAGTAATACCTAGGAATCTGCCTGGTAGTGGGGGACAACGTTTCGAAAGGAACGCTAATACCGCATACGCCCTACGGGGGAAAGCAGGGGACCTTCGGGCCTTGCGCTATCAGATGAGCCTAGGTCGGATTAGCTAGTTGGTGAGGTAATGGCTCACCAAGGCGACGATCCGTAACTGGTCTGAGAGGATGATCAGTCACACTGGAACTGAGACACGGTCCAGACTCCTACGGGAGGCAGCAGTGGGGAATATTGGACAATGGGCGAAAGCCTGATCCAGCCATGCCGCGTGTGTGAAGAAGGTCTTCGGATTGTAAAGCACTTTAAGTTGGGAGGAAGGGTACTTACCTAATACGTGAGTATTTTGACGTTACCGACAGAATAAGCACCGGCTAACTCTGTGCCAGCAGCCGCGGTAATACAGAGGGTGCAAGCGTTAATCGGAATTACTGGGCGTAAAGCGC
>NZ_CP087191.1:1972500-5827164 GCF_024749185.1 Pseudomonas wadenswilerensis
TAAAGAAAGCGTAATAGCTCACTAGTCGAGTCGGCCTGCGCGGAAGATGTAACGGGGCTCAAACCATACACCGAAGCTACGGGTGTCACTTAGGTGACGCGGTAGAGGAGCGTTCTGTAAGCCTGTGAAGGTGAGTTGAGAAGCTTGCTGGAGGTATCAGAAGTGCGAATGCTGACATGAGTAACGACAATGGGAGTGAAAAACTCCCACGCCGAAAGACCAAGGTTTCCTGCGCAACGTTAATCGACGCAGGGTTAGTCGGTCCCTAAGGCGAGGCTGAAAAGCGTAGTCGATGGAAAACAGGTTAATATTCCTGTACTTCTAGTTATTGCGATGGAGGGACGGAGAAGGCTAGGCCAGCTTGGCGTTGGTTGTCCAAGTTTAAGGTGGTAGGCTGAGATCTTAGGTAAATCCGGGATCTTAAGGCCGAGAGCTGATGACGAGTTGCCTTTAGGCGACGAAGTGGTTGATGCCATGCTTCCAAGAAAAGCTTCTAAGCTTCAGATAACTAGGAACCGTACCCCAAACCGACACAGGTGGTTGGGTAGAGAATACCAAGGCGCTTGAGAGAACTCGGGTGAAGGAACTAGGCAAAATGGCACCGTAACTTCGGGAGAAGGTGCGCCGGTGAGGGTGAAGGACTTGCTCCGTAAGCCCATGCCGGTCGAAGATACCAGGCCGCTGCGACTGTTTATTAAAAACACAGCACTCTGCAAACACGAAAGTGGACGTATAGGGTGTGACGCCTGCCCGGTGCCGGAAGGTTAATTGATGGGGTTAGCTAACGCGAAGCTCTTGATCGAAGCCCCGGTAAACGGCGGCCGTAACTATAACGGTCCTAAGGTAGCGAAATTCCTTGTCGGGTAAGTTCCGACCTGCACGAATGGCGTAACGATGGCGGCGCTGTCTCCACCCGAGACTCAGTGAAATTGAAATCGCTGTGAAGATGCAGTGTATCCGCGGCTAGACGGAAAGACCCCGTGAACCTTTACTATAGCTTTGCACTGGACTTTGAATTTGCTTGTGTAGGATAGGTGGGAGGCTTTGAAGCGTGGACGCCAGTTCGCGTGGAGCCATCCTTGAAATACCACCCTGGCAACTTTGAGGTTCTAACTCAGGTCCGTTATCCGGATCGAGGACAGTGTATGGTGGGTAGTTTGACTGGGGCGGTCTCCTCCTAAAGAGTAACGGAGGAGTACGAAGGTGCGCTCAGACCGGTCGGAAATCGGTCGTAGAGTATAAAGGCAAAAGCGCGCTTGACTGCGAGACAGACACGTCGAGCAGGTACGAAAGTAGGTCTTAGTGATCCGGTGGTTCTGTATGGAAGGGCCATCGCTCAACGGATAAAAGGTACTCCGGGGATAACAGGCTGATACCGCCCAAGAGTTCATATCGACGGCGGTGTTTGGCACCTCGATGTCGGCTCATCACATCCTGGGGCTGAAGCCGGTCCCAAGGGTATGGCTGTTCGCCATTTAAAGTGGTACGCGAGCTGGGTTTAGAACGTCGTGAGACAGTTCGGTCCCTATCTGCCGTGGACGTTTGAGATTTGAGAGGGGCTGCTCCTAGTACGAGAGGACCGGAGTGGACGAACCTCTGGTGTTCCGGTTGTCACGCCAGTGGCATTGCCGGGTAGCTATGTTCGGAAGAGATAACCGCTGAAAGCATCTAAGCGGGAAACTTGCCTCAAGATGAGATCTCACTGGAGCCTTGAGCTCCCTGAAGGGCCGTCGAAGACTACGACGTTGATAGGTTGGGTGTGTAAGCGCTGTGAGGCGTTGAGCTAACCAATACTAATTGCCCGTGAGGCTTGACCATATAACACCCAAGCAATTTGCGTCGAATGACCAGATTGCGGTGTTGTGAAGACTGCAAAGCCGAGAATTTGTAACTCACAAGCATCACATACCCGATTCGCTGGAGTGTCTAACAAGACCTTCTGGCAACAGAATTTCTTGACGACCATAGAGCATTGGAACCACCTGATCCCATCCCGAACTCAGCAGTGAAACGATGCATCGCCGATGGTAGTGTGGGGTTTCCCCATGTGAGAGTAGGTCATCGTCAAGATTAAATTCCGAAACCCCTATCTGCGTATGCAGGTAGGGGTTTTGTCTTTCTGGGGTCTGTGGGAGCGGCGTCGCACCGCCGCTCTCACAGGACTGAAAACCAGGCCAAAAAAAACCACCCCGCAGGGTGGTCTCTTCACATCCATTTACCGACTCAGTCGCCGTAATACTCGCAACCACTGGTGCAGGTCTCATGAATGCGCACCTTGGAAAGCTCAGGCAACAGCGGCTTGACCTGGTCCCAGATCCACTTGGCGATCACTTCGCTGGTCGGGTTCTCCAGGCCAGGAATATCGTTCAGGTAGTTGTGGTCCAGTTGCTCGTACAGCGGCTTGAAGATCGCCTTGATCTCGGAGAAGTCGCGGATCCAGCCGGTATGTGGATCGAGCGGGCCAGTCAGGTGCAGGGCAACCCTGAACGAATGGCCGTGCAGGCGACCGCACTTGTGCCCTTCAGGCACGTGGGGCAGGCGGTGGGCCGATTCGAACGTAAACTCTTTAAAGATTTCCACGATGTCTTGACTCAGTAAACCAATGCTGGCGGCCAGTTTACCAGCATGGTCACTTCAGTGGTTGCAGATGCGCGTGCAGCTTGCCGGTTTCTATCAGCTCGAGCAGCTCATCGCCCAGGCGCTGGCTTTCGGCCATTGCCTTGTGCCAATAACGCTGACGGCTGCCAGCATCGCCCATGAAGCGCTTGAAGTCGCTACGATCCGGCAACTTGCCGTAGGGAAGGCTGGCCAGATACTGCGGCGAGGGTGCCAGCAGCAGCACGTTGCGCAGCCGATCAACATCGCCACGGCGCCACGGCAGGGCCTTGTCGAACCAGCCGGGGATGACCTTGTCGGTGAAGTGCGGGTAGAGCACCAGGTCATTGCCGGCGTAGGGCAGGTCCAGGTGATAGTCCAGCAAGCCGCCATCCCGATAGGTTCCCTGGCCCACGCCCGGAATATCGCGCACACCTTCCATGACCATGGGGATAGACCCGGAAGCCAGCAGGGCATGGCGCAAATTGGCGACGTCCAGGTGCAGGCAGCGCGACGGGAAGTCAGTCAATGGCTGCAGCGGCGGAGCACTGCGGGCATCATGAAGAATGATCCGCTCGAAGTGACGGGACAGGCGCGGGCGGCCGATCAGGTTGTCGGCGATCACAGACGACAGGCCCATGCCCAAGCGTCCGCGATGATCGTGAGCAAGCAATCCACGGCTCTTCACCACCATGATGTTCAGGCGATAGTCAGCACTTTCGAGGATCTGCGCGTCGCGTCCTTCGAGCAATTCATCGAGCATGCGCTCGCAGCTGCGGCTGACTTCGGCTTGAGTCACACCCTTGGCAAAGTCTTGTTCGGTGTACAGCTGCCCCAAGCGCCGCAGGGCCTGGGCCGGGTTGGGCAGGCAGGCACTGGCGAAGCGCCAGGAGCCGATCGAGGCACCGATCAGCGCCCGTTCACGCGGTGCGCCGGGCAACCACTGGCCGAACAATGCCAGGTCCAGCCCTTGGATGCCCAAGGCCTTGGGGCCGCCCGCAGCGCCTGGCAACACACCCACATCCGCTGCCTGCAAGCCACCTTCGCGTATGCGTTGCAGGGCACGGCTGCCGGCCTTGAGGGTCAGGGCCGGGTACTTGATATGGATTGCGCTCATACGGGCCTCGCGGTCTTGAGCCGGTAATTATAAAGAACAGCGTCCAGATGTGGGGCTGGGCTGCGCTATCATGTCGCCAGTTGTTTTCAGCTTCAATTAAGTTCGGTTGGGTACTCTAGGCCCCGTAGAAACATTTTTGATCTCAACGGAGAGACACGATGAAAACTTTGACTGCCCTGTTCGCCACTGCTGCCCTTGCCCTGAGCGCCAACGTTGCGCTGGCTAAAGATGTACAGCCTGACGAAGTCGTAAAACTGGTCAACGCCAAGACCATCAAGTCTCTGGACGAACTCAAGGCCGCCGCCGTGGCCAAGCACCCAGGCGCAACCGTCACCGATTCTGAGCTGGAAGACGAGTACGGTCGCTACATCTACAAGGTCGAACTGCGTGACGCCCAGAATGTCGAGTGGGATGTCCACATGGATGCCAAGACTGGTGAAATCCTCAAGGATGCCCGGGATAACTAATGACCGTTCGATTGCGAACAGCACAGACACTTCTCATTGCGCTGTTGGCCCTCTGCTCGCTGGCTTCGGCCCGTGACCTCGATCAGGATGAAGCCCTGCAACTGCGGGAGCGGGGCATCATCCTGCCGTTGGAGCAACTGCTTAAAGACGCCCTGGGACGCTATCCCGGGGCGAGGTTGCTGGAGGCGGAGCTGGAAGAGAAACACGACAGATACGAGTACGAGGTCGAATTGCTGACCCCTGAAGGCGTAGTGCGCGAGATCAAGCTCGATGCTACCAATGGAGCGCTGCTCAAAGACGAGGAAGATGACTGATGCGCCTGTTACTGGTCGAGGACAACGTGCCGTTGGCAGATGAACTGACCCAGAGCCTGCAACGCCAGGGGTATGCGGTCGACTGGCTGGCCGACGGCAGGGATGCGGTCTACCAGGGCAGCAGCGAACCCTATGACCTGATCATTCTCGACCTCGGCCTGCCCGGCTTGCCGGGCCTCGAGGTGCTGGCCCAGTGGCGCGCATCGGGGCTGTCGACACCGGTGTTGATCCTCACCGCGCGTGGCTCCTGGGCCGAGCGCATCGAGGGCCTCAAGGCCGGCGCCGATGACTACCTGAGCAAGCCGTTTCACCCGGAAGAACTGCAGCTGCGCATCCAGTCGCTGCTGCGTCGTGCCCGTGGCCTGGCCAACCAGCCGACCCTGGAAGCCGCCGGCCTGCAACTGGACGAAGGCCGCCAGTGTGTGACCCGCGCCGGTGTCGACATCCAGCTCACCGCTGCCGAGTTTCGCCTGCTGCGTTACTTCATGCTCCACCCGCAACAGATCCTCTCGAAAAGCCACCTGGCCGAGCACCTCTACGACGGTGAAACCGAGCGCGATTCCAACGTCCTGGAAGTGCACGTCAATCACCTGCGCCGCAAGCTCGGCCGCAGCGTGATCGAAACCCGCCGCGGCCAGGGTTATCGCTATGCCGGGAGCAGCGAGTGAAGTCGATCCAGGCACGCTTGAGCCTTGGCCTGATTGCGGTACTGGTGCTGGTCGGGCTGGTCCTGGCCCAGCTCAGCCTGTGGCTGTTCGAAGCCGGGCTGCAACGCTACCTGGAGACCGGCCTGCGCAAGGAAAGCGAAAACCTGCTGGTGGCGCTGGTGCGCGGCCAGACCGGCCTTGAACTGGATGAGCGACGGATTTCCTCGGCCTACAAGCGGCCGTTTTCCGGCTATTACTTTCGCATTGATTTCGACGGCGGCAGCTGGCGATCGCGTTCGTTGTGGGACATGGACATGCCAGCGCCGCAAAGCCCCGGTCTGCACACCGGACTGGAACTGGGGCCTGAAGGCCAGCAACTGCTGGTACTGCGCGCCGATTACCGGCGCCTGGGTCAGGCCATTTCCATCAGCGTCGCCCAGGACTACACCCCGGTACGGGATGGCTTCAGGCGCATGCAGCAGATCGGCCTGGGCCTGGGCCTGGTCGCGCTGTTGCTGATCCTGGTGCTGCAACGCATCACCGTGACGCGCTCTTTGCGCCCACTGGAGCGTGCCCGCGAACAGATCGCCCAGCTGCAGCAAGGCCAGCGTTCGCAGCTCGATACTCAGGTACCGACAGAACTTGAGCCCCTGGTCGCGCAGATCAACCACTTGCTGGCCCACACCGAAGACAGCCTGCGCCGTTCACGTAATGCCCTGGGCAACCTCGGTCATGCCCTCAAGACGCCTCTGGCGGTGCTGCTCAGCCTGGCCTCCAGCGAACGCCTCAAGGACCTGCCGGAAGTTCGTGCCCAGTTGCGCGACCAGCTCGAGCAGATCCAGCAGCGCCTGAGCCGCGAGCTCAACCGCGCGCGGCTGGCCGGTGACGCATTGCCGGGCGCGCAGTTTGATTGCGATGCCGAATTGCCAGGGCTGCTATCGACCCTGGGCATGATTCATGGCGAAGGCCTGGAGCTGAGCAAGCATGTGCCGCCGGGTTTGCTCCTGCCTTGGGACCGTGAGGACCTGCTGGAGCTGCTGGGCAACCTGCTGGACAACGCCTGCAAATGGGCGGACAGCGAAGTGCAGCTGAGCATCGAAGAACAGCCGCAACACTATTGCCTGTGGATCGACGACGACGGTCCCGGCATCCCGGAGACGGCCCGTGAACAAGTTCTCGAGCGCGGTACCCGGCTTGACGAGCAGGTCGATGGCCACGGCCTGGGCCTGGGTATCGTGCGCGACATCGTCGAGGCCTGGGGCGGGCAGATGCGTTTGCTGGAAAGCCCGCTGGGTGGTTTGCGGGTCAGCATCGAGCTACCGCGCAAGGTCAGATAGCATCGCGGGGCAAGCCCGCTCCCACAGACTTTGTGGGAGCGGCGGTGCGGCGATCCGACTTGACCCGCGATGAGGTCTGCAAATTCTAACCGCGCCGCACCTGCCCATACGCCTGACTAATCCGGTCAATCACCATCGCCAGCGCCACAATCGCCAACCCGGCCTCCACCCCTTTGCCAACATTGAGCGTCTGAATCCCCGCCAGTACATCTTCCCCCAACCCGCGCGCGCCAATCATCGAAGCGACCACCACCATCGACAGCGCCATCATCACCGACTGGTTGAGCCCGGCCATGATGCTCGGCATCGCCAGCGGCAGTTGCACCCGCCGCAGTCGCTGCCAGCGACTGGCGCCCAGGCCGTGGGCCGCCTGGATCAGGCTCGGGTCGATCTGGGTCAGGCCCAGTTCGGTCAGGCGGATCAACGGCGGCAGGGCGTAGATCAGGGTGGCGAAGATCGCCGGTACCTTGCCCAGGCCGAACAGCATCAGCACCGGGATCAGATAGACGAAGCTGGGCAGCGTTTGCATGACGTCGAGCACCGGCATCAGCAGCTTGCGCGCCAAGGGCCGGCTGGCCAGCAGGATGCCCACCGGGATGCCGATCAGCACGCACAGGCCGGTGCTCACCAGCACCAGCGCGCAGGTTTGCAGGAGCTTGTCCCACAGGCCGACCACGCCGATCAGAAACAACAGGCCGCTGAGCACCAGGGCGCGGGTGATGCTGCGGCTGGCGTGCCAGGTCATCAGCGCGACGATCACCAGCAACAGCCACCAGGGCGTCAGGCGCAGCAGGTTTTCCAGGCCGACCAGCACGTGCAGCAAACCATCGGAAACATTGCGCAATTGATCGCCGTAAGCCAGTACCAGCCAATCGACGAAGCGGTTAACGGCGTCGGCAAAGGAGAAGTGCAGCGCTTCGGGGAAGCCTCCACTCACAGGCTCGCCTCGACCTTGCCCGCGACTTCGGCGGGTAGCCAGGCTTTCCAGATGCCCGGGTTATCGCGCATGAACCTGAGCGCTGCCTCCTTGGGCGCCTCGCGCTTTTCGCTCATCTGCGCCAGGGTCTTGTTGAGGGTGTCGATAGGCAGGTCCACCTTGGCGAAGAACTCGACCAGTTCCGGATAATCCTTTTTGAATGGCGCCGAAACACCGATGGACAATTTTGCCGGCAGTGAACGCGTGCCTTGCGGGTGCGGATGGCTGGCGTCGGTCAGGGTCTGCCAGGCCTCGGCATTGAACGGCGGTTCCTCAAGGCGTACCAGGTCGAAACGCCCCATCAGCGGGGTAGGGCTCCAGTAGTAGAACAGCACCGGTTTGCCACGGCGTATGGCCGAGGTGATTTCGGCATCGAGTGCGGCGCCCGAGCCACTGCGAAAGTTCACATAGTCATTGTGCAGGCCGTAGGCCTTGAGCTTCTGGCTGTTGACGGTCTCGGAAGTCCAGCCGCTGGGGCTGTTGAGGAAGCGGCCCTTGTCGGGGGATTCGGGGTCCTTGAACACGGCCTTGTACTGTTTGAGGTCGGCCACCGAGCGCAGGTTCGGCGCCAGATCCTTGATCACGTACGCCGGCACATACCAGCCCTCATCGGCATTCTTCACCGTATCGCCGATGCTGAACACCTGGCCGGCCTGCTCGGCCTTGATCCAGGCGGGGCTGCGACCAGCCCATTCTTCGCCGATGACCTGGATGTCGTTGCGGGCCAGGGCCACTTCCATGCTCACGGTGCTGCCGGGCAGGGTGTCGGTGGGGTAGCCGTAGCCTTTCTCGACGATCAGCCGCAGGATCTCGGTGGTGAGGCTGCCGCTTTCCCAGGTGATGTCACCGAAGTGGATGGGCGTGGAGTTGTCGGCGGCGTGGCTGGAGGGTATCAGAGCCAGCGCAAGGAGAGCGCTGGCCAGTAGGGTAGTGATCGGCTTCATTGTGCCTCGCTCGCAGGGTAGGGAGTCTGGCAAGTGTAGTAGAGGAGAGCCGGCAGGTTTTTGTGGGAGCTGGCTTGCCAGCGATGAGGCCTGCATGAGGCTCCACCAGCGAGCGCTTTGCGCTCGATCGCTGGCAAGCCAGCTCCCACGGGGTTACACCCGGAACTGATCCATCAGCCCCTGCTGCTGGTTGGCCAGGCTGTTGAGCGACTGGCTGACCCGCGCCGATTCGTTGGCCTGTTCCGACAGCGACTCGGTGACGTCACGAATGGTCGCCACGTTGCTGTTGATCTCTTCGGCCACCGCGCTCTGCTCTTCGGCGGCGCTGGCGATCTGCAGGTTCATGTCGCTGATCACCGTGACCGCATCGCCGATCTGCTGCAGGGCCGTGACCGCCTGGCTGACCTGCTCGACGCTGCCCTGGGCCTGGCGATGGCTGCTGTCCATGGCGCCGACCACTTCACGGGTACCGGCCTGCAGCTGTTCGATGACCTGGCGGGTTTCTTCCACCGATTCCTGGGTGCGGCGGGCCAGGTTGCGGACCTCGTCGGCCACCACGGCAAAACCACGACCGGCTTCACCGGCACGGGCGGCTTCGATGGCGGCGTTGAGGGCCAGCAGGTTGGTCTGCTCGGCGATCGAGCGGATCACTTCCAGCACCGAACCGATCTTCTCGCTGTTCTCGGCCAAACCTTCGACCTGGCCCATGGCGGTACTCATGTCGGCGGCCAGGGTGTCGATGCTGCTGGTGGTGCGGTCGATCACGGCCAGGCCCTGGCGGGTGGCCTGGTCGGCGTCACGGGCTGCCTGGGCGGCTTGCGCTGCGCTGCGGGCGACGTCCTGGGCGGTGGCGCTCATTTCATGGGAGGCGGTGGCCACCTGATCGACCTGGCGATACTGCTCTTCCATGCCGGCGCTGGTCTGGCTGGCGATCGCCGAGGACTGGTCGGCGGTATCGCGGGCGGCCTGGACCGAGCGCTTGACCTCGGCAATGGTCGGCTGCAGCTTGTCGAGGAAGCGGTTGAACCAGCCGGCCAGCTCACCCAGTTCATCGCGCTTGTCGTAGGTCAGGCGGCGGGTCAGGTCGCCTTCGCCGCTGGCGATGTCCTTGAGCATGGCCGCGACGCCGAGGATCGGCCGGGTCACGGTGCGCGCCATCAGCCAGATCAGCAGCAGGCCGACGATAGCCGCCAGCAGGCCCAGGCCCAGTTCCATCAGGGTGCCGCTGGTGTTGCGCTGGTCGAGCTCTTGCTTGAGGGCTTCGGCCGGGCCGGTCAGGGCGCTTTCCGGCACATCGAGCAGCACGCCCCAGGGTTTGCCGTCGGGGATCGGCGCGAACGAGGCCAGCACTTTCAGGCGCTGGTTGTGGTGGATGCTGTGCAGCGGAGTGCTATCGCCGAGCAAGCGGATCAGCTCGGCGCCTTTTTCCATGTCGACCTGGTCAAAGCGCTGGGCCAGCTTGCTGGCGTCCGGGCTGTAACCGGCCAGCAGGCCCACGGGGCTGAGAATGCCGACCTGGGTCTGGCCCTGGTAAAGGTTGCGGCTGGCCTGTTGGCTCATGGCCTGCAGGCTGTTGAGGTTGATGTCGATGGACAGGGTGGCGATGACCTTGTCGGCCGCCATCAGCGGGAACACGATGCTGGTCATCAGCACCTGCTGGCCGTTGATTTCATAGAAGTAGGGCTCGATCACACAGACCTTGCGGGTCGTGCGCGGGCACACCGACCAGGTGTTGGCCGGCTCGCCGCTGGGGCCGATGCTGGTGTCGTTCATGTCGCGCTCAGGCAGCGCCATTGAGGTCAGCTGGCCCGGGGTCGGTTGCGACCAGTACAGGGCAAAGCGGCCTTTCTCGTTGCTGCCCAGTTCTTTCTGGTCGACGAACAGCGAGTCCTTGTTGTCCAGGGCGTTGGGCTCGAACACCAGCGACAGGCCGAGCAGGTCGGGGTTGGCCTGCAGCGCGGCGCGCACCTGGCGGGTCATGTCTTCGCGCAGGTCGAAGGCATCGAGGAAGCGCTTCTCGGCCTGCTCGCGAAGGAACAGTACCTGGCGGGAGAAGCCGGCACCGTACTGGTAGGCATCCATGAACTGGCGACGGATGTTCAAGGCCTGGACTTCACCCTGGGACTCGATGCGTCCTTGGGCCGCTTCAGTGAGCATCTGCATGCTGCTGGCCTTGACCAGTTGCGTGCTGTGCTCCATGCGGTACAGCGAGAGTCCCACCAGCAGGGTAACGATGCCGGCCAGGCACAGGCCGGCCAGCAGGGTGATCTTCCACTGAATGGAAAGTTGTCTGAACGACATGGCGAAGTCCTTTGATCCTGAAAGATTGAGGCTGCCGACTTTATCGGCTGCGATGCCGTTTTCTTTATTCAAACGTTCAATTGAAATGCGTCGTTTTCGGTCACGGAAGCGACTAATTGTCGCAGGCGCGAAATTCCGTTTTTTTGACAAGCGCGGGGGTCTGCTTCAGAGTGTGCGCCCTCCATAAAAATACCTGTCGTTCGGCCACTGCTCCCGAGCAGTCTGTCGCCGGATCGGTCGCTTTTTGTCTGGTTTCTAGAGGTCACAGAATGAATGCAGTAATTGCCGCGGTCGGCATCATGCTGGTATTGAGCCTGTCCCGCGTGCATGTGGTGATTGCCCTGATCGTGGGTGCCCTGGCGGGTGGGCTGGTCGGCGGCCTGGGCATCGAAGGCACGCTCAAGGCCTTCAACGGCGGGCTGGGTGGCGGTGCCACGGTGGCGTTGTCCTACGCTTTGCTCGGCGCCTTCGCCGTGGCCATCGCCAAGTCGGGCATGGCCCATGCCCTGGCTGATCGTGCCTTGGCCATGATCGACCGGCAGGGGCACAGCAACGGCGGCAAGGTCAAATGGCTGCTGATCGGCCTGCTGTTGGTGGTGGCAATTTCGTCGCAGAACATCCTGCCGATCCATATCGCCTTCATTCCGTTGCTGGTGCCGCCGCTGCTGTATGTGCTGACCAAGCTGCAGATCGACCGGCGCCTGGTGGCCTGTGTGATGACCTTCGGCCTGATCACCCCGTACATCTTCCTGCCGGTGGGCTTTGGCAACATATTTCTCAACCAGATCCTGCTGGGCAGTGTCAGCCGCAGCGGCGTGGATGTCAGTGGCGTCAACGTCACTCATGCCATGGCCATCCCGGCGGCGGGCATGCTCTTCGGTTTGCTGGTGGCGGTGTTCATCAGTTATCGCAAGAAGCGCGTGTATGACCTGGAGAAAATCGAGCAGGTCGAGCAGGTGGCCGTGAGCTACAACCCGCTGACCCTGCTGGTAGCGGGCTTCGCCATTGCGGCGGCGTTCATCATCCAGTTGTGGCTGGACTCGATGATCATCGGCGCCATGGCCGGCTTTCTGATCTTCTCGGTGTCGGGCATCGTGCGCTGGAAAGACACCGACGACCTGTTCACCGAAGGCATGAAGATGATGGCCATGATCGGCTTCATCATGATCGCCGCCTCGGGCTTTGCCGAGGTGATGAAAGCCACTGGTGAGGTCAAGACCCTGGTCGAGGCCTCGGCGGCCTGGATCAATCACAGTAAAGGCATCGGTGCACTGCTGATGCTGCTGGTGGGGCTGCTGGTGACCATGGGCATCGGTTCGTCGTTCTCCACCGTGCCGATCCTGGCGGCGATCTTCGTGCCGCTGTGCGTGCAACTGGGCTTCGATCCCGTAGCGACCGTGTGCATCGTCGGTACTGCCGGTGCCCTGGGCGACGCCGGTTCACCCGCGTCGGATTCGACCCTGGGGCCGACCTCGGGCCTGAACGTCGACGGTCAGCACCACCATATCTGGGACACTGTGGTACCGACCTTCATCCACTACAATCTGCCGTTGCTGGCGTTCGGTTGGCTGGCGGCGATGATGCTCTAGGGCTGCGCAGGGGCTGAGCGCAAGGCTCAGCCTTTGGCGGGTGGCGGCGAGATGCGGTTAAGCACCATGTTGCCGCTCTTGTTCTGGGTCAGGTACACCGGCAACACCTTGGGCAGGGTACTGACCAGACGCTTGATCTCGCTGGTGTTGTAGATGCCGCTGATGCGAATGCTACCGGTGCTGGTGTCAGCCAGTTGCAGGGGTTTGTCCAGGTAGCGGTTGATCATCGGCAGGGCCTGGGCCAGGCTCTGGTTGTCAAGGATCAGCTTGCCATTGCGCCAGGCCAGGCTGTTGTCCTGGCTGTAGGTCTGATCCAGGTGCGGTTCGTAATCACCCGCCCGGTAGCTGGCCTGCATGCCCGGGCCAAGGCGGTAGCTGCTGTCGCTGGCCTTGCCGTCACTGCTGACCAATACCGAACCTTCCACCAGGGTCACCTTGACCTGATCGTCATACTTCCACACGTTGAACTGGGTGCCGGTGACCCGGGTCCAGCCATTGGCCGCGTGCACCACGAAGGGATGCTGACTGTCGTGGCTGACCTTGAAGAAGGCTTCGCCCTTGATCAGCGTGACCCGACGCTCGTCCTTGTAATTGGTGAAACGCAGTTCGGTGTTGAGGTTGAGTTCGACTTCGCTGCCGTCGCTGAGCACTACGCGGCTCAGATGCTCACTGCTTTCCAGGTACTGATAGCTGTTGGGCAGCCAGCCTTGCTCCCAACCGATCCAGGCGCCAGCCGGCAGGGTCACCAGGGCGATGGCTGCGGCCGTGGCGAACCGCTGCCAGGTGCCGCGGCGGCGCTGAGGCAGGGGCACGACGTTGTCGGGGAAGGTGCGGGGCAGATGGTCGGCGGTCTGCCAGATGTCCACCATCGCCTGGTATTCCTGCAGGTGCAACGGATGAGCCGTCAGCCATTGCTCGAACGCCAGCCGCTCGGCGGCGGTGCAGTCTTCAGCTTGCAAGCGCAGGCACCACTGCGCAGCGGCATCGGTGATGGCATCATGTTCGGCGGCGCTGAGACTGGTGTGGTTCATTGAAACTCCCGGTTTTGTCCATTCTACCTTGCAGGGTAGGTGGCCGAGAACCGAGATAATGGCGAATGACTATCAGTTGTAGGTTTTTTTACCGCCAAAACCCCGTAAAACCACGGATTTGACAATGATTGCTTACAAAATCACGGACGAAAGGTAGGCCTGCGCCACCGGGCAGCAGCGCAGGCCGTTCTTCAGAACTGCGCGGCGTCAAGCTCGAACAACGAGGCACTGCCGGCACGAATGCTGGCTTGCAGCGACAGCGTCCGGGGCAACAGGCGTTCGAAAAAGAACGCCGCGCTGGCGAGCTTGGCGCCGTAAAAGTCCGGGTCTTGCACCAGCGCGTCGCGGGCGACCGCGGCCATGCGCGACCACATGTAGGCGTAGGCGACGTAGCCGAACAATTGCAGGTACTCCACAGATGCCGCGCCAATGGCATTCGGGTCGCGGCTCGCTTGCTCGCACAGCCACTGGCTGAGGTCCTCCAGCTCGTCCAGGGCGTTGAGCAGCGGCTGGCGAAAAGGCGGTTCGGTTGCGCTGAACTGGCGAATCTGCGCGGCAAAGGCCGCCAGCGCCTGGCCACCATCGGCCACGACCTTGCGCCCGAGCAGGTCCAGGGCCTGGATACCGTTGGTGCCCTCGTAGATCTGTGCGATGCGCACATCGCGCACCAGTTGCTCCTGGCCCCATTCGCGAATGTAACCATGGCCGCCGAACACCTGCTGGCCGAGCACACAGCTTTCCAGGCCGTTGTCGGTAAAGAAGGCCTTGGCCACCGGGGTCAGTAGCGCCACCTGACGTTGCGCCGCGTCGCGTTCATCGGCGTCTTCGGCGTACTTGGCGATGTCCAGTTGCTGGCCGACGTAGGTGGCGAAGGCGCGTCCGCCTTCGGTGAGGGCGCGCATGGTCAGCAACATGCGCCGCACATCCGGGTGGACGATGATCGGGTCGGCAATCCGCTCCTTGTCCTGGGCACCGGTGGCTGCCCGGCTTTGCAGGCGCTCACAGGCGTAGCGGGCGGCGTTCTGGTAAGAGGCCTCGGCACAGCCGATACCCTGGATGCCGATCGACAGGCGTTCGTAGTTCATCATCGTGAACATCGCCGCCAGGCCGCGGTTCGGTTCACCGATCAGGTAGCCGGTGGCGCCGTCGAAGTTCATCACGCAGGTGGCCGAGGCCTTGATGCCCATCTTGTGTTCGAGCGAGCCACAGCTGACCGCGTTGCTCTGGCCCAGGCTACCGTCGGCATTGACCAGGCGCTTGGGTACCAGGAACAACGAGATGCCCTTGGGCCCGGCCGGCGCATCCGGCAGCTTGGCCAGCACCAGGTGGATGATGTTGTCAGTCAGGTCCTGGTCGCCGCCAGTGATGAAGATCTTGGTGCCGCTGACCTTGTAGCTGCCATCGGCCTGGGGCTCGGCCTTGCTGCGGATGATGCCCAGGTCGGTACCGGCGTGGGGCTCGGTCAGGCACATGGTGCCGGCCCACTGGCCACTGTAGAGCGCCGGCAGGTAAGTGGCCTTGAGCGCGTCGCTGGCGTGGGCGTCGATCGCCAGGCAGCAGCCGGCGCTCAGGGCCGAGTACAGGCTGAAGCTGCAGTTGGCGGCATAGAGCATCTCTTCGAACTGCACCGCGAGCATCTTCGGCATGCCCAGGCCGCCAAATTCCGGGTTGCCGGCCAGGCCCACCCAGCCGCCGTCGCGGTAGGTCTGCCAGGCCTGGCGAAAGCCGTCCGGGGTGCGCACTGCACCGGCCTCGAACGCTACGCCCTGTTCATCGCCGCTGCGGTTGAGCGGGGCGAGCAACTGGCCGGTGATTTTCGCCGCCTCTTCGAGGATGGCCGTGGCGGTGTCGGCATCGACCCGCTCGGCCAGGGCTGGCAGGCGCGCCCACAGGGCCGGGCCATGGAACACTTCATGAAGGACAAAGCGCATGTCGCGCAGGGGAGCATTGAATTCAGGCATGGCAGTTCTCGCAGTCAAAAGGGGTCAGAGCGCCTTGGCCCAGTCGCGCAGCAGGTACTTCTGGATCTTGCCGGTAGAGGTCTTCGGCAATTCGCTGAACACCACGGTTTTCGGCAGTTTGAAGCCGGCCAGGTGCTCGCGGCAAAAGGCGATGATCTCGGCTTCGCGGGTGCCCTCGCAGCCGGCCTTGAGGGTGATATAGGCGCAAGGGGTTTCCCCCCATTTGTCATCCGGGCGGGCGACCACGGCGGCTTCGAGTACCGCCGGGTGCTTGTACAGGGTGTCTTCGACCTCGATGGTGGAGATGTTCTCGCCGCCGGAAATGATGATGTCCTTGAGCCGGTCCTTGATTTCCACGTAGCCGTCGGCATGCCACACCGCCAGGTCGCCAGTGTGGAACCAGCCGCCACGGAAGGCTTCGGCGGTGGCTTCGGGGTTTTTCAGGTAGCCCTTCATCACTGTGTTGCCGCGCATGAAGATCTCGCCCAGGGTGTTGCCGTCGCGCTGTACCGGCTCCAGGGTCTGCGGGTCGGCGACCATCAGGCCTTCGAGGGTCGGGTAGCGCACGCCCTGGCGCGACTTGATTCGCGCCCGTTCGGCCAGCGGTTGTTCATCCCATTCAGCGTGCCAGGCACAGACCGTCACTGGGCCATAGACCTCGGTCAGGCCATAGACGTGAGTGACCTTGATGCCCATTTCTTCCACCGCGCCGATGACCTTGGCCGGCGGCGCCGCGCCGGCGACCATGGCATTGACCGGGTGATCGATCGCCGCCTTGGCCGATTCGGGCATGTTGATCAGCGCATTGAGCACGATCGGCGCACCGCACAAATGGCTGACCTGATGTTCGCGGATCAGGGTGAGGATCTTCTGCGGGTCGACCCGGCGCAGGAATACATGGGTGCCGGCCAGGGCAGTGACGGTCCAGGGGTAGCACCAGCCGTTGCAGTGGAACATCGGCAGGGTCCACAGGTACACCGGGTGGTTGCCCATGGCCCAGGTCATCTGGTTGCCGAGGGCGTTGAGGTAGGCGCCGCGGTGGTGATAGACCACGCCCTTGGGGTTGCCGGTGGTGCCGGAGGTGTAGTTCAGCGAGATCGCCTGCCATTCGTCTTCGGGCCAGTGCCAGGCGAATTCGGGGTCACCTTCGGCGAGAAAGGCTTCATAGTCCAGGTCGCTGACCGCCTGGCCTTCTCCGTACTCCGGGTCATCGACATCGATCACCAGCGGCGGGTATTCCATCAGCGCCAGGGCCGCTTCAATGACCTTGTGGAACTCGCGGTCGCTGATCAGTACCTTGGCTTCGCCGTGCTCGAGCATGAACGCGATGGCCTCGGCATCCAGGCGCACGTTGAGGGCGTTGAGCACGGCGCCGATCATCGGCACGCCGAAGTGCGCTTCGAGCATGGCCGGAATGTTCGGCAGCATCACCGCCACCGTATCGCCCTGACCGATACCGCGCCCGGCCAGGGCGCTGGCCAGGCGACGGGAACGTTCGTAGGTCTGTTGCCAGTTGCGCCGGATCGCGCCGTGGATCACCGCCGGGTACTGGCCGTAGACGGCGGCGGTACGCTCGATGAAACTCAAGGGGCTCAAGGCAACATGATTGACAGGGGCGGGCGCCAGGCCCTGGGAGAAAATCGACATGAGGTCGTCCTGTGCAGGAGGCAGTCGCCCGTGGCGAACTGAAACCTCCGATGGCTGATTGTTAGCTCTGATCAGGTTTCGTGAAGGGCAGGCCCTTCCGCTGTCGCAAGTTTTACGCGAATGGCTATGGTAACTGGAAGATAGACTATAGCAATATGGTATAAATACTATAAAAGCCCTGAGGCGCCGCTTTGGATACTTCTTTCACCTTGCTGCTGGCCAAGGATCCGCAACCGAGCCTGTTGCTGGATGCTTCAGCCAGCGTACTGGCCAGCAACCCGGCCTTGCAGGCGCTGCTCGGGCCCTGGCCGCAGCGTGACGTCGAGCACTGGCTGCCGAGCAACTACCGGGCACTGGTGCGCGCCTGCCTGGAGCAAGGGCGGGCGATCAATGAGGTCGAGGCGCCGGTGGCCGGGCAGATCCTGCTCTGGACCTTCATCCCCGATGACGCCGCCCAGCAGGTGCTGGCGCGTTGTCGTGATGCCACCCTGGAGCGCCAGGGTGAACGTGACGCCAGCCAGGCCCGGCGCCTGTACCGGCTGATCACCGAGAACACCACCGACCTGATTTCCCGGCACACGCCTGACGGCAGTTTTATCGATGCCTCGCCCGCCGCGTTCCGCCTGCTGGGCTACTGGCCGGAAGAACTGCGCGGGGTGCAAGTGCAGTCGCTGTTCCATCCCCAGGATCGCCAGCAATCGTTGTTGCAGGCATCCCAGGCGCTGGAGCAGGACGGCTACCAGACCATGACCTGCCGGGTGCGGCACCGTGACGGGCGTTACCTGTGGTTCGAGATCGCCAGCCGCGCCATCCGCGAAACCTATACCGGTGCCGTGGTGGAGATTGTCAGCGTCTCGCGGGACATCAGTGTCCGTATCGAAGCCCAGGAAAACCGCCGGCGCCTGGCCGAGGTGGTCGAAGCCAACACCGACCTGGTGCTGTTCAGCGACCGCGACGGCCGGCTCAGCTACCTCAACCGCTCGGCGCGGCGGACCCTGGGGTTGCAGGGGGTAGAGCCGCTGCCCGGGTTGCACGCCTTGCTCGACCCGCAGCTGCAGCAGCGCTTGCACAGCGAAGGCTGGCAGCGTGCCGAGCAGCACGGCGTGTGGCAGGCCGAGGCGCGGCTGATCCCGCACCAGGGCGGCGCGGCGTTTCCGGTATCGCTGGTGTTGCTGGCCCATCGCGCTACCGGTGGTGAGCGCTACTACTCGCTGGTGGCCCGCGACATGACCGAGCGTGAACTGCGCGAAAGCCAGCAACGCCGCCATCAGGACGAACTGGCCCACAGCGCCCGGCTGATTACCCTGGGCGAGCTGGCCTCGGGGATTGCTCATGAAATCAACCAGCCGCTGGCGGCGGTGGTCAACTATGCCAGTGCCAGCCAGCGTTACCTGCAAGCCGTGGAGCGCGATCCGCAGGCCGCGCAACGCGTCGCCCAAGGCTTGCAGCGCATCAATGAACAGGCGACCCATGCCGCTGAAGTGATCAAGCGCTTGCGCGCCTTTTTGCGCAAGGAACCGCGACGCCTGCAGGCCTTGGCGATTGCCGATGTCGTGGCTGAAGCGGTACGCCTGTGCGACTGGGAGGCCAGCCGCGATCAGGTGAGCATCGAGCAGCGTGTGGACGAGGGGTTGCCACCGGTGTATGCCGACCGGGTGCTGCTCGAACAGGTGCTGCTTAACCTGTTGCGCAATGCCATCGACGCCAACCGTGACCAGCACGACGGCCAGGCCTCGCGTATCCTGCTCAGCGCCGAGCTTGCGGCGGGCTGGCTAACGATCCGGGTCAGCGATCAGGGGCCGGGGGTGGCGGCCGAGCGCCTGGATGGCATCTTCACCCCGTTCAACACCAGCAAGCCGGACGGCCTGGGTTTGGGCCTGAGCATGAGCCGCAGTATCGTCGAAGGCTTTGGCGGCACCTTGCAGGCACAGCCTGGCGAGGCGGGCGGATTGATCTTGTGCTGTCGGCTGGCGCCGGTGGCAAACAGTGGGGAGTGATATGCAGGAACCGCGGGTGTATGTGGTCGATGATGATCAGGGCATGCTCGATTCGACCGTGTGGTTGCTCGAGTCGGTGGGCTTGCAGGCGCTGCCGTTCACCAGTGGCCAGGCGTTTCTTGACGCCTGCGACGGCCATGTGCCGGCCTGTGTGCTGCTGGATGTGCGCATGCCGGGGATGGGCGGCTTGAGCGTGCAGGACGCGTTGCGTGCGCGGGGGATCGATTTACCGGTGATCTTTGTCAGTGGCCACGCCGATGTACCGATCGTGGTGCGGGCCTTCAAGGCCGGGGCTTGCGATTTCATCGAAAAACCCTACAACGATCAGTTACTGCTCGATAGCGTTCAGGACGCGCTCGGGCAAGTGCGCCATGCCGGGCCGCTGGAAGCGGTGCAGGCGCGTGTCGACAGCCTCACGCCCCGCGAACGTGATGTGTTCCTGCCGCTGGTGCAGGGCTATACCAATCGGGAAATTGCCGAGCAGCTGGAGGTCAGCATCAAGACGGTCGACCTGTATCGCTCGCGGGTGATGAAGCGCATGCAGGCCGATCACTTGCCGGCGCTGGTGGGGATGGCGATTGCCTGCGGGCTGGTGCAGCCGTTGAATTTGCGTTGACTGGATCGCGGGGCAAGTCGGCTCGCCCCGCGATGGGTATTAAGGTCTGCGCCCCAGCAACAAACCGACCACCAGGCCGAACCCCGCGGAAATCGCCACCGTCTGCCACGGATGGCCACCGATGTAGTCCTGGGTGGCATCCACCACTGGCTGCGCCTTGCTGCGCACGCTGGTGACCGCATCACGGGCCTGCTTCAATTTCAGTCCGATCTGGGCGCGCAGGGTTTCGGCTTCTTCGCCAACCAGTGCGGCACTGTCGTTCAGTAGTTTTTCCGACTCTTCGATCAACGCCTGCAGTTCACTGAAAGCCTGATCCTTGATTTGCTCGGCATCGCTTTGCACGGTGGTTTTCCTGGCCATGGGCGCTTCCTCGTCAGTTGATGGCATTGAACAGTGGATGCCGCCGGGCGCGGAAAGTTGCAGCGGTTTGCCGGGCCCCGGCGGCTACAGTGTAAGATAGCGCCTATTTTCCAGCGGCAGGACACCCCTCATGAGTTTCAATCTGGCCAACAAGAGCTTCGCCGAACGGGCGCAGATCGAGGACGAGAAAGCACGACTGTTCGAGCTCTGGCAGACCAACCTGGGCAAGGCCAAGGCCGACGCCGCCCGGCTGATCGCCGAAAAACCACGGCGCAAGGGCAAGTGGGCCGAATGGGTCCGGGCCGAACTGGACGGCATGTCGCCGCCCGAATACGCCAACATGGTCCGCAGTGAAGTCAACAAGCTGATGGCAGCGGCCAAGTAAGCCTCAGGCGAACACCGCCAGTACCGCTTCACGGACTTTCTCCAGCGCCGGGTCCGGTTGCCCGCCGGTGCGCCAGCCCAGTTCCACCGGATATTGCGGCAAGGCCAGCGGGCACGGCAGCACCACCAGGCCGGCGGTTTCGGCAATGGTCCGGGCGGCATGGCCGGGCAGGGTGGCCAGGCGCTCGCTGCCCTTGAGCAAGTAAGCCAGGGCAGCAAAATGGCTGGTCGACGCCGCCACCCGGCGACTCAAGCCCAGTTCGGCCAGTGCCTCGTCGACGATGCCGATAAACCCCCCTGACGACACCAGAATCTGCTCCCGCGCCACGAACTCATCCAGGCTTAATGCGCTTTGCCCGGGCGCCATGCTGTGCGGGTCGAGCAGGCACAGATAATCCCCTTCATCGAGCACCCGGCGGCTGAGCAGGCGGGCGGAAAACCCGCCTGAGGCCAGCGCCAGATCAAGGCTACGATCAAGTAAAGCGCGGGCGACGATCTGGCTGTGAGTCTGGCGAAAGATCAGCCGCAGGCCCGGCGCCAGCCGTTGCACCTGCTCGATCAAGGCCCGGCCGTAGGCAATCTCGAAATCATCGGAGAGGCCCAGGGTCACTGCCCGGCCTTCGAACTGTTCGGCTTGCGGATCGAGCAGGGCCAGGCTTTGCCGGCATTTGTTCAACGCTTCGCTGATCAGCGGCTTGAGCTGGTTGGCCCGCAGGGTTGGCGCCAGGCCACGCCCGGTGCGCATGAACAGTGGGTCGCCATAGACCTCGCGCAAACGCCGCAAGGCAGCGCTGACTGCCGATTGGGTCAGGCCCAGGCGTACGGCAGCGCGGCTGGCGCTGACTTCGTCGTGCAGGGCTTCGAAGACCTTGAGCAGGTTGAGGTCGATGTCGGTGATATTTGCAGGATTCATATCATTCAGAAACGAAGTGGGCTTTATTCATGATTGGTCCGGCGCCGACAATCTGCAATACCCATCGCCCACCCGGAGCACCCGCTAATGACCAAGTCCGTCGTCGCCGCCTTGCAGATCGGTTCATCGCCTGAAGGCAAAGCCCATACCCTGGAGCAGATCCTTGCGTACGAGCAGGCCATCAGTAACGCGGGCGCCAGCCTGGTGGTGATGCCCGAAGCGCTGCTGGGCGGTTATCCCAAGGGCGAGACCTTCGGTACGCGCCTGGGCTACCGCCTGCCCGAAGGCCGCGAGGCCTTCGCCCGCTACTTCGCCAATGCCATCGACGTACCCGGCAGCGAGACCGAGGCCCTCGCTGGGTTGTCGGCGCGTACCGGCGCCAGCCTGGTGCTCGGGGTGATCGAGCGTAGCGGCCATACCCTGTATTGCAGCGTGCTGTTCTTCGAGCCCGAGCAGGGCCTGGTGGCGGTGCACCGCAAGCTGATGCCCACCGGTACCGAGCGGTTGATCTGGGGCCGTGGCGACGGCTCGACCTTGCCGGTGATCGAAGGCCGTGCCGGGCGTATCGGCGCTGCGGTGTGCTGGGAAAACTACATGCCGCTGCTGCGCACAGCGATGTACGCCAAGGGCGTGGAGCTCTGGTGTGCACCGACGGTGGACGAGCGTGAGCTGTGGCAGATGAGCATGCGCCATATCGCCGCCGAAGGCCGTTGCTTCGTGATCAGTGCCTGCCAGGTGCAGGACTCGCCCAACGCGCTGGGCATCGAGGTCGCCGACTGGCCGGGCGAGCGCCAGCTGATTGCCGGGGGCAGCGTGATCGTCGGGCCGCTGGGTGAAGTGCTGGCCGGGCCATTGGTCGGTGAGCGCGGTCTGCTGTGTGCCCAGATCGACACCGCAGAGCTGGTGCGCGCCCGCTATGACTTCGACGTGGTCGGCCATTATGCGCGGCCGGACATCTTCGAGCTGAGCGTGGATGAGCGCAGCAAGCCCGGCGTGCGCTTCATCAACCAGGGCTGAGTCTTACCAGGGCGCGCTGGCCGGTTGTGGCAGGTTGAGCCGGCCGCTGTCGCTGAAGCGCCGGGTGCCGAAGGCGCCGCCGGCCAGCTTGCCGCGCACCGTGTAGGGCAGGCCGTCGAGGCTGCGCACCTGGCTCAGGCCCACGGCCTGGCGCAGCACCGAGAACGCGGTGATGCTCACCGGCACCACCAGCACGCCTTCGCTGAAGCGGCCGATACTGCCGCTTTGATCACTCACGCCAGCTGCCAGCGGCTGGCCGTTGACCTCAAGGTTGAGGGCGATGCCGTTGTAGTCGATCGCGGTTTCATTGGGGTTCTGCACGCGGATCTTCACCGCCATGCGCAGCTCCAGGTCCTGGCCGGGCAGGGGATCGATACCGATCACGCTGATGTTCACCGGGTCGCGGGACTGGAACAGGGCGCAGGCGTTCAGGCCGCCGATCAACAGCAGGGCCAGGCAAAGGCGTAGGAATCGGGTCACAGGCACAGCTCCAGCGCAGGAGAACAACTCCGAGTGTGGCAAATGCACAGCGGCGTTGAAAGTGCTGTGCGTTATGAAAGATACTTGTTCTCATTAACGCCCGCTAATTCCTCCCACTGGCCCATCGAATCCTTCATGTTGACGTCTCCCGTGTCCGGACTGCTTTCAAGCTTCCAGGAACATTACGATGACCTGCTGCAGTTCCTGACCCGGCGCATGAGCGACCGGCAGCGGGCCGCCGACGTCGCCCAGGAAACCTACCTGAAGCTGGTGAAGATCGAGCAGCAGGAGCTGCCGGTGCTGCATGCGCGCAGCTTCATCTTTCGCGTGGCCGGCAACCTGGCGATCGATACCCTGCGCCGCGAGCAACGCATGAGTGCCAACCTCGACGACAGCGAAGCGGCGCGCCAGGTGCCGTGCCCGGCGCCAGCGCCGGAAGCGGCGTTGCTGGCCAGTGAACGCCTGGAGCTGCTCGATGAAGCCTTGCTGCAATTGTCGGCCAATGCCCGTCAGGCGTTGCTGCTCAACCGCGTCGAAGGCCTGACCCAGGCGCAGATTGCACAACGGCTGGGCGTTTCCGAGAGCATGGTGGCAAAATACATCGGCCAGGCCTTGCGCCATTGTCGCGACTGGCTCAAACACAACCATGACTGATGCCCTTGCCATGCCCGCGCCGCAGCCGATCAGCGATTTGTCCGATGATGCCCTCGACTGGCAGGTACTGCTGCATTCGGGCAACGCCAGCGCCAGCGACCAACAACGCTACCAGCGCTGGTGCGCGCTGAGCCCGGCTCACGCCGAGGCCGCGAGCGAAGCCGAGGCGTTGTGGGCGGACCTCGGGCAGACCCGCGCGGCGGCTGAAGTCGTAGCGACGGCGCCACGTCGGCGGCGCTGGGGCTCGAAAATTGCCGCTTCGCTGGTGCTGGCGCTGGTCGGATATGGCAGTGTGCAGCAGGCACCAGCCTTGCTTGCCGACTACCACACCGGGGTTGGCCAGCAGCAACGCATCACCCTGGCCGATGGCTCGCAGGTCACCCTCAACAGTGGCAGCGCCTTGTCGGTGGATTTCAGCCGTGGCGAGCGCCGCGTTGTCCTCAAGGCCGGCGAGGCCTTGTTCGAGCCGGCCGCCGACCCGCGGCCGTTCGTGGTCGATGCCGGGGCTGAGCCCGTGCAGGGCAGCGCCGCGGTATTCAGTGTGCGCCGTGACGGTGCACGCAATCGCGTGGTGGTTGCCCAGGGCCAGGCGCGGGTCGGCGGGCAGTTGCTGGAAACATCGCCCGATGCCCGGGCGCAAACCGCCTGGCAGCGCGGCAAGCTGATCTTCAACGGCAAGCCGCTGCGTGAAGTACTGGCCGAGCTTGAGCGCTATCAGCACGGGCGTATCGTGCTGTCTGACCAGCAACTGGCGGCGCTGCAGGTCAGCGGGGTGTTTGACCTGAACGACCCTGAGGGGCTGTTGCGCACCCTTGAGCAGCGCTATGCATTGAAGGTTACCTACCTGCCCTGGCTGGCGGTGGTGTACTGACGGGTCTCATCGCTGGCAAGCCAGCTCCCACAGGTATTGCATGCACCGTACCTGTGGGAGCTGGCTTGCCAGCGATAGGGTCGTAACTGCGCAAAAAATATTTTCAAATTCCCACTGCAAGTTCTTCCCCGCCCAATCGTCGTAGTGAGACTGATCAGCAATCCATTCTCATTTACAACCATTTGCCTGGAAGACAACAGTGAAGGGTCCGCTCAAGCCAATCGCCCGTTCCACCGGTTATTTCAAACACGCCCTGCTGGCCTCCACTGCCGTTGCCGCATTGCTCGGCACGCTACAAGTGCACGCTGCCGATGCGGTAAATGCCGCCAGCACCCAGCAGGAACGTGAAGTATCCCTGGACCTGCCAGCGCAGAGCCTCGACCAGGCCCTGACCGCCTTCGCCGACCAGGCGGGCCTGCACCTGCTGTTTACCAGCCAGGACGTGGCCGGCCGGCAAAGCCCGGCGCTCAATGGCCGCTACAGCATCGCCCAGGCCCTGCAAAGCCTGCTGGCCGGCAGCGGCATGAGCTGGCAGTTCAGCGAGCAGAACACGGTGATCCTGCGCAAGAGCGCGGCGGCGCAAAGTGTCAGCCTCAAGCCCATCGAAGTCAGCGTGGCCTCGCGTACCAGCACCTCGATCAGCGAAATCCCCGGCACCGTCTGGGTGGTCGACCAACAGCAATTGCGCGAGCAGATCGACAGCGGCGTCAGCCTCAAGGAGGCCATCGGCAAACTGGTACCGGGCCTGGACCTGGCGCCGGAAGGGCGCACCAACTACGGCCAGAACATGCGCGGGCGCAACGTGCTGGTGATGATCGACGGCGTCAGCCAGAACAGCTCACGCGGGCTGTCGCGCCAGTTCGACAGCATTTCGCCGTTCAACGTCGAGCGAGTCGAAGTGCTCTCCGGCGCCAGCGCCATCTATGGCGGCGGTGCCACCGGCGGGATCATCAACATCGTCACCAAGAAGGGCGAGGCGGGGCCGGCGCGCTTTGAAACCCAGCTGGGCGCCAGCAGCGGCTTCAACAACAGCGACGACCTGTCGACCCGCATCGCCCAGTCGATCAGCGGCGGCAACGAGCGCGTCAACGCGCGCCTGGGCGTGTCCGCCGAGCAGAACGAAGCCTTCTACGACGGTGCCGGCGACCAGATATTCATCGACAACACCCAGACCGACCTGCAGTACAACCGCACCATCGACGTGCTCGGCAGCCTGGGCCTGAAATTCAACGACGAGCAGAGCCTCGACCTGCTGGCCCAATACTACGACTCGGGCAACCACGGCAGCACCGGTATCTACTTTCCCAACCTCAACTACAACGGCCCTTCGGACCTGGAAGATGCCGAGCTGCGTGGTGGCTATTCCACCGACCTAGAGCCGCGCACCAAGCGCCTGCTGCTCAATGCCAACTACCACCACAGCGATGTGCTCGGCCAGGACTTCTACCTGCAGGCCTCGTACCGCAAGGAAGACGACAACTTCTATCCGTTCCCGTACTACAACACCGGCAAACCGGCGGGCTCCAAGGGCGTGTACTTTGCCGCTTCGCAGCAGAACTTCGAGGTCAGCAGCCTCAAGGCGCTGTTCGCCAAGCAGTGGGACAGCCTCAAGCTGACCTACGGCGTGGACCTGGACCGCGAGCGCTTCAATGCCGACCAGACCACCTTCGATGCCCTGACGTCGTCCGAAAGCGGTGGCCTGGACCTGGATGAAGCCAGCAAGGCGGCGCGCTACCCCAGCTACCGGGTCGATGGCATTTCGGCCTACGCCCAGCTGGACTGGAAGGCGACCGAGAACCTGACGGTTTCCGGCGGCGCCCGGCGCCAGCAGATGGACGTCGATGTCGGCGATTTCAAGAGCGTGCCCGGCGGCAACAACGACTACCAGGTCAACCTGTTCAACCTTGGCGCCATCTACGACTTCAAGAACGGCCACCAGGTCTGGAGCAACTACGGCGAAGGTTTCGACCTGCCGGACCCGGCCAAGTACTACGGCAAGCCGGGCCTGAGTGTCGAAGACAACCCGCTGGCCGGGATCAAGAGCCGCCAGGTGGAACTGGGCTGGCGCTATGCCGACCTGGACTGGGACGCCCAGGCGGCGGTGTACTACATCTGGTCGGACAAGATCATCACCACCGACATGGCCACCCTGACCATCAACGTCGAAGAACAGAAGAGCCGCGACTTCGGCTTTGAAGGCGCGCTGACCCGCCACTTCGAAAGCGGCTGGGAGGCCGGCAGCACCCTGCACCTGGTGCGCTCGGAAGAGGAAGACAAGGACGGCGACTGGATCAAGCGCGATGCCCGTTATGCGTCGCTGTCCAAGTCCACTGCCTTCGTCGGCTGGAAGGGCGATGGCCGTAGTGCACGCCTGCAGGCCAACCACGCCTTCACCCTCAAGGACGATGCCGATCACACGATCAGCGGCTACACCACCTTCGACTTGCTGGGCAGCCAGGACACCGGCTTCGGGACCTTCAGTGCCGGCATCCAGAACCTGCTCGACAAACAGTACAGCACCGTCTGGGGCCAGCGCGCGACGCTGTTCTATTCACCGACCTACGGCCCGGCCTACCTCTACGACTACCAGGGCCGTGGCCGCACCTACACCCTGACCTGGTCGCTGGCCTACTGAGTCAGGCGAAGGCTGCCAGCAGGTCGGCCGCGAAGGCCTGCTGGGCGTCGCTGGGCACCTGGGCGCGATGGCGCACCAGCACGAACGGCACGGTGAAATCCAGCGCCGGGTCCAGGCCCTGCAACAGGCCGCGCTCAACCCAAGGCTCGGCGTAGTGGCAGGGCAGGTAGCCGATGTGCTGGCCGGAGAGGATGAAGGTCAGGGCACCGTCCACCTGCTCTGAACGGGCTGCGCCACTGGTGCCGTCAAAGGGCTCCTGGCGGCTCTGGAAACGGTAGGGGTGTTCGACCTGGTCGGCCTGCTGCAACGCCTCCAGGCTAACGTCCGGCTGGCCGGCCAGCGGATGATGGCTGGCGCAGTACAGGCGCTGGTTTTCTTCGAACAACGGCGTGTAATCGAACGCCGCCTGTTTGCCGGAAAAATAGCCGATGGCCAGGTCCAGGCGTTGCTGCAACAGTTGACGCTCAAGGTCTGCCGGCATGGCGCTGACCAGTTCCAGGCGCACCGACTCGTCACGCTGGCGAAAGCGCTCGATGGCCCGCGCCAGGCGCAAGGTCACGGTGCTTTCCTGGGCTTCGGAAATGCCGATGCGCACCTCGCCGAGCAAACGCCCGGCGACACCATTGGCCTGATGGCGAAACGCCTCGATCTGCACCAGCAGCTCGCGAGTGGCCTTGAGCAGCACTTCACCCTTGGCGGTAAGGCCAAAGCCGCCCTTGCCGCGGCTGCACAAGCGATAACCCAGACGGGTTTCCAGGCGCGCCATCTGCTGGCTGATGCTTGGCTGGCTCAGGCCCAGCACGCCCTGGGCGGCGCTGAAGCCACCAGCCTCGACTACAGTGACGAACAGCCGCAGCAGATGCAGGTCGAGGTCGTGCAGTTGTCCCAACATCAAACATTGCTCCCGATGAATGTCAGGTTAATTGACTTGCCATTTTAGTAATGTAACCCGGCAGGCATGCTGGCGGCATCCACTGACAAAGGTGCCCGACATGCGTACATCCCTGTGGTTGTTGTCCCTGGTCCTGGCCTTGCCGGTGCAGGCCGAGGAAAAAGTCCTCAATCTGTACAGTTGGGCCGACTATGTCGCCCCCGAAACCTTGCAGCGTTTCGAGCAGGAAACCGGTTACAAGGTGCGCTACGACACCTTCGACACCACCGAAGTCCTGGAAACCAAGTTGCTCACCGGTGGCAGTGGCTATGACGTCGTGGTGCCGTCCGCCAGCCTGCTGGCCCGCGCCCTGGCTGCCGGTGCCTTGCAACCGCTGCAGGCCCAGGCCATGCCCGGCTACGGCAATCTAGACAAAGACCTGCTGGCCAAGCTGGCCGAGGTCGACTCCGGCAATCAGTACGCCGTGCCCTACACCTGGGGTACCCTGGGCCTGGGCATGAACCTTGAGGCGGTGCGCCAGCGGCTGGGCGATGCACCGCTGGACAGCCTCGACCTGTTGTTCAAGCCCGAGTACGCCAGCAAGCTCAAGGATTGCGGGATTGCCATGTCCGACTCGCCCCAGGAGGTGATTGGCGTAGCCTTGAATTACCTGGGCAAGGATCCCTACAGCCGCGACAAAAACGACCTGGCGGCCGCCCAGGCGCTGCTCAAGCAACTGCAACCCTCCATCCGCTATGTCGCCAACGGCCGGCAGATCAACGACCTGGCCAACGGCAGTGTGTGCCTGGCCCTGACTTACAACGGTGACGCGGCCATGGCCGCCGACCAGGCGCAAAAGGCCGGCAAGCCGTACCGGGTGATCTATCGCATTCCCCGCGAAGGCACGCTGATCTGGCAGGACAACCTGGTCATGCCCAAGGACGCGCCGCACCCGGACGCCGCCCGCGCCTTCATTGCCTTCATGTTGCGCCCCGACTCGGTGGCGCCGTTGACCAACACGCTGTTCTTCGCCAATGCCAACCAGGCCGCCACGCCCCTGGTGGACGAGGCGGTACGCAGCGACCCGGACATCTACCCTTCGGCCGAAGTGCGCGCGCGGCTGTTTGCCGACCGCAGCATGAGCCTGGCCGACATGCGCCAGCGCACTCGCCTTTGGACCACCTTCCGTAGCCGCCAATAACAACAGACCAGGAGCCCGACCATGGACCTCGCCCCCGACAACGACCAGGCCATCACCCGCGACAGCCTCTACGGCACCATCGCCGAAAACACCTTTGCCGGCATCACCAGCTTCTCGCGCCGCCGCTACAGCCGCGACCTGCGCGGTGTCGATGTGGTGGTCAGCGGGGTGCCGTTCGACACCGCCACCAGCAACCGCCCCGGTGCGCGTTTCGGGCCGCGGGCGATTCGCGCGGCGTCGGTGCAGCAGGCCTGGGCCCGGCACTGGCCGTGGGAGTTCGACCCCTTCGAGCACCTGGCAGTGATCGACTACGGCGATTGCAACTTCGACTACGGCAGCCCGCATACCGTGCCCGAGCGCATCCAGGCCCATGCCGAGCAGATTCTCGAAGCCGGCTGCGCCATGCTCACCCTGGGCGGCGACCACTTCATCAGCTACCCGCTGCTCAAGGCCCACGCACGCAAACACGGACCGCTGGCGCTGATTCACTTCGACGCCCACAGCGACACCTGGCCGGACGAGGAGGGCCAGCGCGTCGATCACGGCACCATGTTCTGGCATGCTGCCCGTGAAGGCCTGGTGAACCCGGCGCGCTCGGTGCAGATCGGCCTGCGTACCACCAATGACGATACCCAGGGCTTTGCCGTGCTCGACGCCCGCCAGGTGCATCGCCGCGGTACCCAGGCGATCATCGAGGCGATTCGGCAACGGGTCGGCGACCAGCCGGTGTACCTGACCTTCGACATCGACTGCCTGGACCCTGCGTACGCCCCAGGCACCGGCACCCCGGTGTGTGGTGGGCTGACCACGGTGCAGGCGCTGGAAATCCTCGGCGGGCTGCGCGGTATCAACCTGGTGGGCATGGACCTGGTGGAAGTCGCGCCGGCCTACGACCATGCCGATATTACTGCCCTGGCCGGCGCGACCCTGGCCATGGAGATGCTCTGCCTGTATGCCGCCCGGCATAAGGTCGATAGCTGATCCGGTAACAAAATGAATCACCTCCGGGGGAATTCGAGGTTTCCCGGCGAACCTGTCGCGCCTTAGGCTATCCAACGCTTGGGCGCGCTGGTTTTCGGCGCCGCGTGGTGCCGGAGGTGAATACCGTGAACCGATCCCTGTCGGGCCTGGCAATGGCCCTGCTCTTGAGCTCGCCGCTGCAGGCTGCGCCCGTTGCCGCGCCGTTGCAGCTGGCGGCCAGCAACAACAACCCCTACAACAGCCCGATCATGCGCGCCAACCCCAACAGCCGACAGGGCAGCGTGCCGGCCACGCCGCCTGTGCGCGGCCCTTCGACCCAGCCCAATCCGCGCCCGCCGACCCTTGAAAACCGCGGTATCGGCAATGGCGAAAACATCCGCCGCGAACAGACCACCCCGCGCCTGGAACCCACCCGCCCGCCGCGCGCACCTGCGCCCGGGCCCTGAGTAACAGGCCCTCCCTGGAAGGAATCGCTGATGTCCCCACGCACCTGGCTACCCACCCTGATGACCGCGGCGTTGCTGCCGCTGCTGGCCCACGCCGCGCCCGAGCGCGATTTCAAGAGCGAGGAGGGCAGCGTCAAGGTCAGCACCCTCGCCGAGGGCTTGCGCAACCCCTGGGCCCTGGCATTCTTGCCGGACGGCCAGGGCATCCTGGTGACCGAGCGGGCTGGCAACCTGCGCATCGTCAGCCCCGAAGGCAAGGTCGGGGCACCACTGGGCGGCGTCCCTGAGGTGTGGGCGCAGGGCCAGGGCGGCCTGCTCGATGTGGTGCTGTCGCCGACTTTCAAGCAGGACCGCATGGTCTACTTGTCCTATGCCGAAGGCGGCGGGGAAGGCGGCACGGCCGGCACAGCGGTGGGCCGCGGGCGCTTGTCAGCAGACAGTGCCAAGCTTGAAGACTTCAACGTGATTTTCCGCCAGCAACCCAAGCTCTCCAGCGGCAACCATTTTGGCTCGCGCCTGGTGTTCGACCGCAACGGCTACCTGTTCATCGCCCTTGGCGAGAACAACCAGCGGCCGACTTCGCAGGACCTGGACAAGCTGCAGGGCAAGCTGGTGCGCATCCTCCCGGACGGCACGGTGCCCAAGGACAACCCTTTTGTCGGTCGCGATAACGTGCGCCCGGAAATCTGGTCGTTCGGCCACCGCAACCAGCAGGGCGCGGCGCTCAACCCCTGGACCGGCGAGTTGTGGACCAACGAGCACGGGCCCCGTGGCGGTGATGAGATCAACATCCCCAAGCCCGGCAAGAACTTTGGTTGGCCGATTGCCACCCATGGCATCAACTATTCGCTGATGCCGATTCCCGAAGCCAGGGGCGAGCATGTCGATGGCATGGTCGACCCGCACCATGTCTGGGAAAAATCCCCGGCCATCAGCGGCATGGCGTTTTACGACAACCCACGCTTCAAGCCGTGGGAGCACAGCCTGTTCATCGGCGCGCTGGCGGCGCAGGAGCTGATTCGCCTGGAACTCAACGGCGACAAAGTGGTGCATGAAGAGCGTTTGCTCGGCGAGCTCAAGGCGCGGATCCGCGATGTGCGGGTAGGGCCGGACGGGTATCTGTACCTGCTGACCGATGAGCGTGATGGGGCGCTGCTCAAAGTCGGGCTGGATCTTTAGAGTTGCACCGAGCCCTGTGGGAGCTGGCTTGCCTGCGATCGAGCGCGCAGCGGTCGTAATCCAGGCGCCTTCTGATGTGCAGGCTGTACTGGCCCCATCGCTGGCAAGCCAGCTCCCACAGAATGCGGGCTTGCCCCATACTGCGCTGCAGCCGCAGAATGCCTGCTTTTGCGACGGACGCCGCGCATGTCCTGCTTCTCCGAACAGTCCCCCCTGACCCTCTACCGGCAGGCCATTGCCAGCCAGGGGTTTGTCAGCGACCCGGCCCAGCTGCAGGCCGCCACGGCCCTGCAAACCTGCTTCGAGGCCCTGCAGCGCGGCGAAACCCCAACGGGTGTCTACCTCTGGGGCCCGGTCGGACGCGGCAAGACCTGGCTCATGGATCAGTTCCACGCCTGCCTGCAGGTACCGGCCCGGCGCCAGCACTTTCACCACTTCATGCGCTGGGTGCATCAACGTCTGTTCCAGCTCAACGGCACGGCCGAGCCCTTGCAGGCGCTGGCCTTGTCCCTGGCCGAAGAAATCCGCGTGCTGTGTTTTGACGAGCTGTTCGTCAACGACATCGGCGATGCGATCATTCTCGGTGGCCTGTTCCAGGTGCTGTTCGAGGCCGGGGTGGTGATCGTTGCCACTTCCAACCAGCCGCCCGAGCAGCTCTATAGCGACGGTTTCAACCGTGAGCGCTTCCTGCCGGCGATTGCCGCCATCGAGCAGCATATGCAGGTGGTCGCCGTAGCAGGGGAGCAGGACCATCGCCTGCATCCGGGCGCGGCGCAGCAACGCTACTGGGTACGCGACAACGGCCGGCCCAGTGCCCTTGAGCAGGTCTTCGCCCAGTTACGTGGTGATCAAGCGAGCGCTGGCCAGCCGCTGCAGATCGGCTCGCGCAGCTTGAACGTAGTGCAACGCTGCGACAGCGTGCTCTGGTGTCGCTACGCCGACCTCTGTGAGCAACCCTTTGCCGCCATGGATTTCATGGCCTTGTGCGACAGTTTCCAGGCCATCCTGCTGGGCGAGGTGCCGGCCCTCGGCGCCCGCCAGCGCCCGGCGAAGATTGCCCGCGGCACCGAGGATGGCGCCCAGCGGGTGGTGGCCGGGGACCGCGAACTGCCGCAGCTATCAGTACATGACGACAGCGTGCGGCGCTTCATCGCCCTGGTCGATGAATGCTACGACCGTCGAATCGCCTTGTACCTGGAAGCCGAGGTGGCGCTGGAAGCACTCTACACTCAAGGGTATCTGGAGTTCCCGTTCCGGCGTACGCTCAGCCGTTTGCGGGAGATGCAACTGCAACGCTTTTGCTGAGGAATCGATCATGGCCGAGCCTCTCTCGCACTACCTGCTGACCATGGCCTACCAGAATGGCTGGGCCAACCACAGGGTGTACAAGGCCTGCAGGCAACTGAGCCAGGACGAGTTCGTCGCCCCACGGGCGAGTTTCTTCCCGTCGATCAAGGCCACCCTCAACCACATCCTCACCGTCGACTGGTTCTACCTGCAGGCCCTCGAGTGCGAGCAGCGCGGCGAAGCGCCCGACCCGGACAGCCAGCGCTTCTTCGAGCCCGATGAGCCTTATGCCACCTGTCTGGAACTGCACGCCGAACAGGTCCAGGCCGACCACCGGCTGATCACCTACTGCAGCCAGCTGCGTGACGACCAGTTGCACCGTTACGTGAATATCGTGCGCCCCGACTGGGTGCAGCGCGAGCAACGCCTGCGCCTGCTGTCGCACCTGTTCGAGCACCAGATCCACCACCGCGGCCAGGTGCACGCGATGCTCAGTGACACCTCGGTGCGCCCGCCGCAGCTGGATGAGTTCTTCTGTGAGGATGAAGCGCACCTGCGCGCCCAGGACTTTGCCGAGCTGGGCTGGACCGAGGCGCAGATCTGGGGGCGCTAGTGCTGCATCCAGCCGAGCGTCAGCAGCGCCAGCACCAGGTAACGGCCGGCTTTGGCGACAGTGACCAGCACTAAAAAGCGCCAGAACGGCTCGCGCATGATCCCGGCAATCAGCGTCAGCGGGTCGCCGATCACCGGCATCCAGCTCAGCAGCAGCGACCACTGGCCATAGCGCTGATAACGTTGCTGGGCTTTTTCCAGCTGCTCGGGCTTGAACGGGAACCAGCGTTTGCCGCGAAGGTGCTCGATGCCGCGGCCCAGCAGCCAGTTGACGATCGAACCGAGCACGTTGCCGGCGGTGGCGATCAGCAACAGGCTGACCATGGCTTCAGGTTCGCGCAGCAGCAGGCCGACCAGCACGGCTTCCGATTGCAGCGGCAGCAAGGTGGCTGCGCCGAAGGCGCTGAGAAACAGCGCCCAATAGCTGAGCATCACGGTCAGATCAGTAGTTGGCGACCACTTCGTCCTTGCCCTCAAGGGTCAGGCCGATGACCTGGTAGGCGTCCTTGTGGTCGCCCATTTCCATGCCCGGCGAGCCCATGGGCATGCCCGGTACGGCGAGGCCCTTGAGATCGGGGCGCTTGCCCAGCAGCTTGATCTGCTCAGCCGGTACATGGCCTTCGACGAACTTGCCGTCGATCACCCCGGTGTGGCACGAGGCCAGACGCGGTGCGACACCCAGGCGCTGCTTGACCGCGCTCATGTTCGGCTCGACATGGTCATTGACCGTGTAGCCGTTGTCTTGCAGGTGCTTGATCCATTCCTTGCAGCAGCCGCAGTTGGGGTCGCGGTACACGTCGATGGTCTGCCCGGCCTGAGCCAGGGTACTCAGGGCCAGCAGGCCGAAGGCGACGATTTTCTTGCTCAGCATGGTACTTCTCCACTTCTAGAAACGCAGGCGCACACCGGCGACCAGGCGGGTCTGGCCGATATCGCCGTGCTCATCACGGATCTGTTCGGCGTTGTTGCCATAGGCCCGGTTGAAGCTGATGCCCAGGTAAGGGGCAAAGCCGCGGGTGATTTCGTAGCGCAGGCGCAGGCCGATCTCGCTGTCGGCAAGGCCGCTGCCCTGGTCCCGTGTCGCGTCGTTACGGCCGTAGAAATTGGCCTCGAGCGACGGTTCGAGGATCCAGCGATTGGTCAGCAGGATAGCGTAACTGCTCTCCAGGCGCAGCGCGGTTTGCTGGCGCTCGCCGACATAGGCGGTGGCTTCCAGCTCCAGGCCATACAGCGGCGTGCCCTGGATACCGAAGGCGGCCCAGGTTTGCCCACTGGCCGGCTTGAAGTCCTGGCGCAGACCGCCGACCAGTTCCCACCAGGGGCTGATGGCGTGCCCCCAGAGGGCCTGCAGCTCGGCCTTGTGAGTCACACCTTGTTCGCGCTCACCCTCGGTGCGCAGCCACAGGCGATCGACATCGCCGCCGATCCAGGCATTGGCGTTCCAGTTCAGGGCGCTGCTGCTCTCGAAGTTCTGGTATTCCAGTTGCTCGACGATCACCGCCCAGTTCATCTGCCGGTCATGGACCTGATGACCGGGCAGGGGCGGGAAGGCCGCCTGGCGCTCGGCGTCGGTGATCGGACGCAGTGGCGTGCGTGGAGTGCCCGGCGCCATGCTGTGGTTCATGCCTTGATGGTTCATACCTTGATGGTTCATGGCACCGTGGCCCATGGCGGCATGATCCATGACTTCGGCGCGAGCCTCTTCACTGGCCAGCAAGGCCAGCAGGGCGAGGCTGCCGAGCAGTGGGCGATTGAGAAGCTCATTCATCGACGCGTACCTCGCGGAACATGCCCATCTCCATGTGATAGAGCAGATGGCAGTGATAGGCCCAGCGCCCCAGGGCGTCCGCGCTGACCCGGTAGCTGCGCCGGCTGCCCGGCGGGATGTCGAGGGTGTGCTTGCGCACCTGGAAGCGCCCGTGTTCGTCCTCCAGGTCGCTCCACAGTCCATGCAGGTGGATCGGGTGGGCCATCATCGTGTCGTTGACCAGGGTGATGCGCAGGCGCTCGCCGTAGGTCAGGCGCAGCGGCTCGGCGTCGGAGAACTTGATGCCATTGAACGACCAGGCGAAGCGCTCCATGTGCCCGGTCAGGTGCAGTTCGATCTCCCGTGACGGCTCGCGGCCATCGGGGTCGGCGAAAGTGCTTTTGAGGTCGGCATAGGTCAGCACCCGGCGGCCGTTGTTGCGCAGGCCGATGCCCGGGTCGGCGAGGTTGGGCTTGGGGTTCATGGTCTGCATGTCGACCAGTGGGTTGCCGGTTTCGCTGGCCGGGTGCTGCTGCATGCCGGCCATCATCGAATGGTCCATGCCGGCCATCTGGCTGTGGTCCATGCCGGCCATCTGGCTGTGGTCCATGCCGCCCATGTCAGCCATGCCAGCGTGACCCATGTCGGCCATGCTCAGGATCGGCCGCGGGTCCGGTGCCGGCACCTCGGCGCTGAGGCCATTGCTGCGCGCCAGGGTGCCACGGGCGTAGCCGCTGCGGTCCATGCTCTGGGCATACAGGGTGTAGGCGGGCAGGTCACCGACCCGCACCAGTACGTCATAGGTTTCGGCCACGGCGATGCGCAACTCGTCGACCTCGACCGGCTGCACCGGTTGGCCATCGGCGGAAATGACCGTGAGCTTCAGGCCCGGAATGCGAAAATCGAAGTAGCTCATCGCCGAGCCGTTGATCAGGCGCAGGCGCACGGTGTCGCCGGGCTGGAACAGGCAGGTGAAGTTGCCGTCCGGTGGCTGGCCGTTGAGCAGGTAGGTGTAGGTGGCGGCGCTGATGTCGGCAAGGTCGGTGGGGCTCATGCGCATGGCGGCCCAGGCCTTGCGCTCGGCGACGGTTTGCCGCCAGCCGTTGCTGGCGACATCGTCGATGAAGTCACCGACGGTGCGCTTGTGATAGTTGAAGGCGTCCGACTGCTTTTTCAGGGTCGCCATCAGCTCGGCGGGGGCCTGGTCGCTCCAGTCGCTGAGCAACAGCACGTAGTCGCGCTGATAGCGATGGGCTTCGGGCTCTTTGGGTTCGATGACGATCGCCCCGTAGACCCCGGCCTGCTCCTGCAAGCCGGAATGGCTGTGGTACCAGTAGGTGCCGCTCTGCGCCAGGGTAAACCGGTAGAGGTACTCGCCACCGGGTTCGATGCCGGCAAAGCTCAGGCCCGGCACCCCGTCCATGTTGGCCGGGAGGATGATCCCGTGCCAGTGCAGCGAGGTCGGCTCGCCCAGGCGGTTGCGCACGCGCAATGTCACGGTGTCGCCTTCACGCCAGCGCAGGGTCGGGCCGGGCAGGCTGTTGTTGATGGTCAGGGCCGTGCGCGAGCGGCCAGTGATGTTCACCGGCGTTTGACCGATAAACAGCTCGAAGTGCTGGCCGCTCAGTTCATTGCTGAACACCGCAGGTGCGGCAAACGCTGGCAGGCGCCAGAGGCCGAGACCGGCCAGGGCGCTGCCGGCGGCAAAGCCCTTGACGAAGGTGCGGCGGGTCGGGTGTCGAAGCATGGGTGCCATTCCAGGGGCTGGGATGGCACGACCTTAGCCAGCACTGACTGTCAGCAAACTGAGCAGTGGATTACAGATTTGTCAGCTGCCCAGGCATGCACGCGTTCACTTGTGGCCGCAGGTCGGTATACTCCGCGCCGCACGGAGCCCACCACTATGAAGGATCAGCGATTCATGCAGGCAATCAAGGCCTATTTCAAACGCCACGGCCACGACCCGTTCAGACTTGGCCAGGGGCGTATCAGCGGTTACATTTCGGCCGCCCTCGGGCTGCTCAGCCTGCTGGCGGTATTGTGCTTTCTGTTTCCGCAGTGGCTGACCTTTGCCGAGTTCCGCAAGGTCTACAGCGTGCACTTTGCCCGCACCGCGCTGCTGATCGGGCTGATCCTGGCCTTTGCCCTGGGCACCCTGAACATCCTCCTCAACAAGCGCAAGCGCCTGGGCTTTACCGGCATCAGCGCGGCAGGGCTGGCGATGTTTCTGGGGGGCACCAACATCCAGACCGAAACCATCGGCCAGACCCCGTACTCGCTGGGCCTGGACTGGTTCGTGCTGGCGCTGCTGGTGTCGGCGATCATCTTCATCCCGCTGGAAAAGCTCTACGCCAAGGACCCGCAGCAGAACATCCTGCGCCCGCACTGGCGCACCGACCTCAGCTACTTTTTCGTCAGCCATATGCTGGTGCAGTTCATCCTCATCTTCGTCACCGCCTCGTCCGGCTGGCTGGCCGGCTGGGTGGTCTCCGACACCTTGCAGGCCAAGGTGCAAAGCTTGCCGATCGTCGTGCAGTTTCTGCTCGCGGTGTTCGTTGCCGACCTCGGCCAGTACTGGCTGCACCGCCTGTATCACGTGGTGCCGTGGATGTGGCGTTTTCATGCGGTGCATCACTCGAGCACGCACATGGACTGGCTGGCCGGTTCGCGTATCCACTTCTGCGAGATTCTCCTGACCCGCACCGGGGTGCTGGCACCGCTGATCCTGCTGGGCTTCTCGCCCCAGGCAATGAACGCCTATGTGATCCTGGTGGGCGTGCAGGCGGTGCTGGCCCATGCCAACGTGCGTATCGACGGCGGCTGGCTCAACTACCTGCTGGTACTGCCGCGCTATCACCACTGGCATCACGCCCGGCACAAGGATTACATTTACAAGAACTACGCAATCCACACGCCGCTGGTGGACATGCTGTTCGGCACCTTCAAGCTGCCGCCCAAGGAATGGCCGGCGCGTTATGGCGTGTTCGGCAAGGACCTGCCTGAAGGTATCGTGCGCCAGCACCTGTATCCGCTGCGCAAAGCCGAACCCAAGGCGCCCGTACCGCCACCGGCTGCCTGAAGCGGCTTTGTGCCCGGCCCCTGACTGCGTTAGCCTTGAGGGGTCAACGCCATTGGGGGCAAGGAGTATCCATGGACAAGGTTATCGTGATCACCGGCGCCAGCCGCGGCATTGGCGCCGCCACCGCGCGCCTGGCCGCACGCGCCGGTTACCGCATCTGCATCAACTACCTGCGTGACGACGAGGCCGCCCAGCGGGTGCTGGCCGAGGTCCGTGAACTGGGCGCCGAGGCCATTGCGGTCAAGGCCGACGTCAGTGTCGAGGACGAGATCATCCAGCTGTTCCAGCGCGTCGATGCCGAGCTGGGGCCGGTCACCGCGCTGGTCAATAACGCCGGTACCATCGGCCAGCAGAGCCGGGTCGAGGAAGTGTCGGAGTTTCGCCTGCTCAAGCTGATGAAGACCAACGTGGTCGGGCCGATGTTGTGCGCCAAGCACGCGCTGCAGCGCATGTCGACCCGCCATGGCGGGCAGGGTGGGAGCATCGTCAACGTCTCGTCGGTGGCCGCGCGGTTGGGCTCGCCCAACGAATACGTCGACTACGCTGCCTCCAAGGGCGCGCTGGACACCTTCACCCTCGGCCTGGCCAAGGAAGTGGCCGGCGAAGGTGTGCGGGTCAATGCCGTGCGCCCGGGCTACATCTTCACCGACTTCCACGCGCTCAGCGGCGACCCGGACCGGGTCAGCAAGCTCGAACCGGGCATTCCCATGGGCCGTGGCGGTCGGGCCGAAGAAGTGGCCGAGGCGATCCTCTGGCTGCTGTCAGACCAAGCTTCTTATTCGACCGGCAGCTTCCTCGACCTCGGCGGCGGGCGCTGATCAGCCCATCATCTCCTCGATGCGCTGGGCCAGGGTATCGAGGCTGAACGGCTTGGTCAGCACCCGGGTAGTGGGCTCGAAAACCCCAGTGCCGAGCACCGCCTGCTCGGCATAGCCGGTGATGAACAGTACCTTCAGCCCAGGCCGCAGTTGGCGGGCCGCGGCTACCAGTTGTTGGCCGTTCATGCCGCCGGGCATGCCGACATCGCTGATCAACAGGTCGACGGTCGCGCCGTTTTGCAGTGCATGCAGGGCGCTATGGCCGTCGCCGAATTCGATCTTGGCGTAACCCAGGTCGCTGAGTACCTCGCCGACCAGCATGCGGATGGTTGCTTCATCATCGACCAGCATCACCGTCATGTCGCGCAGGTCACGCTGCTTGCGTGCAACCGGCAGCGACTCTTTGGCCGGCAGGCTGGCGCTGTCCAGGCGTGGCAGGTACAGGTGCACACTGGTGCCCTGGCCAGGTTCCGAATACACCCGCACCTGGCCACCGGACTGGCGGACGAAACCATAGACCATCGACAGCCCCAGGCCCGTACCCTGGCCCACCGGCTTGGTGGTGAAGAACGGATCGAAGGCGCGCGCCAGCACCTGCGGTGGCATGCCGCTGCCGTTATCGCTGACGCTCAGGGCCAGGTAGTCACCGGGGGCCAGGTCCAGGTGCGCGGCGACCTGGTCGTCAGCCTGCAGATGACGGGTTTCGATGGTGATCCGGCCGCCGGCCGGCATGGCGTCACGGGCGTTGATACAGAGGTTGAGCAGGGCGTTTTCCAGTTGCGATGAGTCGATGCTGGCCCGGCACGTAGTGCTGGCGGTAAACAAATCGATCTCGATATGCGGGCCAACGCTGCGGCGGATCAATTCGGTCATGCCGCTGACCAGGCGGTTGACATCGATGGTGCGTGGTTCAAGGGTCTGGCGCCGGGAAAAGGCCAGCAGCCGGTGGACCAGGGAGGCTGCGCGGTTGCACACGTCCTGGGCGGTACGCAGGTAGGGGTCGATATGCTGGTGGCGGCCGCGCCCGAGCAGGTTGCGCGACAGCTCCAGGGAACCGCTGATGCCGGTCAGCAGGTTGTTGAAGTCATGGGCGATGCCGCCGGTGAGCTGGCCGACCGCTTCCATTTTCTGCGCCTGGCGCAGGGCCTCTTCGGTGTTGCGCAGGCGCTTTTGCTCGCGGATCCGCTCGCTGATGTCGTAGGCGAACAGGTAGGCACCGATCAGTTGCCCGTGGGCATCATGCAGCGGGCTGAAACGCAGTTCGTAATGGCGACGCTGGTCACCCTCGCCAAACTCGGTTACGTCGACGAAGGCCTCACCTTTGAGCGCCCGTGTCCAGAGCAGCAGGCCGCGGGCGCAGTCTTCGGGATGCTTGGCCATCAGTTTCGGCAAGCTGTCGCCGACACTCGGTGTCAGGCCGAAAATCTGCCGGAACTCGTCGCGGGCAGCGCGGTTGATTGCCAGCCAGCGCATGTCCAGATCCACCACCTGGATCTGCGCCAGGGTGGCTTCGACCACATCGGTGAGGATCTTGCGTTCTGCCACTGCCTGGGCAACCCGTTGTTCCAGCTCCTGGTTGAGACGCCTGAGGGCGGATTCGGCGCGCTTGCGTGCAGTCACATCCTGGAACAGCACCGCCACCTGCTTGCGGCTGGCCGGCTCCAGGCGAAAGGCGCAGATGTCCAGGTGGCGGCCGGTGACCACCAGCTCCTGGTCAAAGCGGATCGGGTTGCCGCTGTGCAGCACCGGACCGTAGCGGGCAATCCAGCCTTCCGCCTCATCGGGGACCAGCTGCCGCAGGGTTTGGCCTACCACGTTGTCGATCCCGGCATGCTTGGCGTAGGCGGCGTTGGCTTCGATGTGGATATAGTCGCTGAGCGGGCCGTGGGGGCCGTCGAAGAATTCGATGATGCAAAAGCCTTCGTCCATGGCCTCGAACAGAAATCGGTAACGCTGCTGGGTGTCGGCCAGGGCCTGATTGTCTGGCTCATGGCCTGCGCCGTTGCGTTCGGCCAGCTGTTCTTTGAGCAGATTGTTTTGCTGCTGCAACTGCTCAAGCTGCTGGCGAAGGGACTGCAGTTCGCTCGACGACATGCGCGTGTTCCGACCTGGGGACTGTGGCAAATGTAGCGTCCCGCGCAGCACTCAACAACTGCGCGGCTGCAGGTCGGGCGGATCAATGGCCGTGGTAGCGAGCGCTGGCCCATTCCCACCAGAGGGCGTTCAGTTCACAGTACGGTGCAATCCGCCCGGTGGTTTCGGCATACAGGTCGTCCCGGTCGAGTTTCGAGGGGATGAAACCCAGGCTGCGCAGGTCTCGGTCGATCAGCGCTGCGCTGCTGTCCAGCGCCTTGATCGGCTGGCGTTGGTAGGGGCGCGGGTCTTCACCGTAATACACCTTGGCCGGGCCGAAGGGTACGCCCTCAAGGCGGATATGACCGAGGTTGTTCAAATGGCCTTCAGCAATGCTGCCGTCGGCGAAGATAACCTTGTAGGCCGCGCCGGGAACCCCGCCCAGCTTGCCGTCGTCCAGGCTCAGCTCCAGCCAGTTGCTGGTGGCCGCCGGGTTGATCTGCTCCCGGCTGAGTTTGCCGGCATCGGTGGCCGCCGGATGGGTACTGACCGTACCGTGCTCGCGCAGGCTGTCGACGCGCCGCGACTGCGGTTTGCTGGTTTGCGCCGGGGTGCGCAGGCTGCTGCCCGAAGCCTCGGCAGAGCTATTGCGTTGCACCGCAAGCCACGGCATCAGGCGTTCGTCGATGCGTTCGATCAGATCGTCCAGGTGTTCGCCGGCCTGCTCCAGGTCGCTCAGCACCAGCGCCTGGCGTTGCTCATCGAGTGCCAGGAAAGCCGCACTGGCACGTACCGCCATGATGATCTGCGCAAGCTCTGCACGCAGCACCTCGGCGTTCAGGCTTTCTTCAAGCAGGGCATCCGGGCTGGTCTTCAGTTTGCAATTGAGCAGCACATGGCGCAGCAAATCGTAAAGCTGCTCGGCGTGTTTTTGCGGGTCGCGATTGACCAGGCGCAGCACGCGCTTGAGCCCGTGGCCGGGGCCGGGTACCCAGCCGAGCAGGGCCAGGGCCAGGTCAAAATAGGCGTCGTCCTGCTCCTGAGCGTCGCCAGCAAGGTCCAGGGCCAGGATCGCCTCGACCGTGTCATAGGTGTTAAGGGCCTGGGCCAGGTGTGGGATGTTGCCGGCGTCGATGGCATCGGACAGGGTCACGCCGGCAGCCTTGATGTCGTAGGCGAAGTCTTCGTCGCTGTCTTCGTCGTCCTCTTCGTCGATAACTTCTTCGTCCTCGTGCTGGTCTTCAGCGTCGCCCAGGCACTCCCAGCGTATGGCTCGGTAAACCGGCAGTTTGCGGGCGTGTTCGAGCAAGTCATGGGGGAAGATCACGTGCAGCAGTGCGCGGGTATCGATGCCGTAAAGCAGGGCCACGGCTGCCGCCTCGAACGACCAGTAGCCGACGTAGCCGCTTATATCGTCGCCATGGGTGTCGTACCAGCTGGCGTGCAGGAAGTGCTCGTACCATTGCTCGCAGTAGCCCTGCAGGCGGCTGGCCGCTTGCTCGGGGCTGGTGGCGTAGATGGTTTGCACCAGCGGCGTGGCGTAGTCCTGGTACCACTCATCGACATCGTAACGGTCGGGCAGCACCCGGCTCAGCAGGTCTTCATAGAGGGTGTCTTGTTCGGCGTAGCCGCCGTTGTCCATCAGCGCGACGAAGCGTTCGAGCAGGTCGTGGCGGCCGAGCAGGATGCACAGGCTGATGACCTGCATGCATTCGTGATGCTCTTCGACATCGTCCAGATTCAGCGGGGCGACGTCCGGTTCTTCGGCATACACCGCCATCTTGCGTTGCAGTTGCTCGTACTCTGTGATCAGCGCCTCGAGCAAGGCGGGCAGGGCGTCGAAGTCGACGCCGGCGGTATAGCTGATCAGCAGTTTGTCCAGCGCCAGGCCCTTGAGCCTTTTGCCGCTGAATACCGCTTCCTGTTCGTCGGAGCCGGCCTGCAGGCGGTTGTTGCGCAGGAATGCACGGCTTTCTTGGTCGTGTTCGAGGAAACGCTCGTAGCGTTGCGGCGAAAGAAAATGCTGTCGCTTGTGCATGCCATCCATCCCTGGGAAATTCGAGCGCGCAGGGTGCAGCAAGCGCACTCGAAGTTCAACCGCCGCTCAGAACGAACGGACGATTTTGCCCAGGGTCTCCATGGCCTTTTCCGATTGCTCGGTCCAGGGGCTGCCATAGTTCAGGCGGATGCAGTTGCGAAAGCGCCGGGTCGGCGAAAAAATCGGCCCGGGGGCGATGCTGATGCCCTGGGCCAGGGCCATCTGGAACAGTTTCAGCGAGTCCATTTGCTCGGGCAACTCCAGCCACAGGAAGTAACCGCCAGCTGGATGGCTGACCCGGGTCTGTGGCGGGAAATACCGGGCAATGGCTGCGAGCATCGCCGCCTGTTGTTCCTCCAGGGCGTAGCGCAGCCTGCGCAGGTGGCGGTCGTAGCCGCCGTGCTGCAGGTAGTCGGCGATCGCCGCCTGGGCCGGCATCGAGGCGCACAGCGAGGTCATCAGCTTCAGCCGTTCGATCTTTTGCGCATAGCGCCCGGCCGCGACCCAACCGATGCGGTAGCCGGGGGCCAGGCTCTTGGCGAAGGAGCCGCAGTGCATCACCAGGCCGTCGGTGTCGAAGGCCTTGGCCGGTTTCGGCGCCTGCTGGGCGTAGTACAGCTCGGCGTAGACGTCGTCTTCGATCAACGGCACCTGATGCTCGCGCAAGAGCTCCACAAGCTGCTGTTTCTTTTCCTCCGGCATGCTTGCGCCTACCGGGTTCTGGAAGTTGGTCATGCACCACACGGCCTTGACCGGGTGTTTGGCCAGGGTCTGGGCCAGTACCCCGAGGTCGATGCCTTCGCGCGGGTGCACGGGGATCTCCACCGCCTTGAGCTTGAGCCGCTCGAGGATCTGCAGGCAGGCATAAAACGCCGGCGCTTCGATGGCCACCAGGTCACCGGGCTCGGTCACCGCCTGCAGGCACAGGTTCAGAGCCTCCAGCGCGCCGTTGGTGATCAGCAGCTCTTCCATGGGCAGCATCAGGCCGCCGACCATGTAGCGCAGGGCAATCTGCCGACGCAGTTGCGGGTTGCCCGGCGACAGGTCGGTGACCACCATGCGCGGGTCCATCTCGCGGCTGGCGCTGGCCATGGAGCGGGCCAGGCGTGGCAGCGGGAACAGGTTGGGGCTGGGGAACGCCGAGCCGAAGGCCACGGTTTGCGGGTCCTTGATCGAGTCGAGAATCGAGAACACCAGCTCGCTGACATCCACCTCGGTGGACTCGCTGGCCTGCTCGATGATCTGCGGCTCGCTGAACTGGCGCGGCGCGTGGGCGTTGACGAAGTACCCCGAGCGTGGCCGGGCACGGATCAGCCCACGGCGCTCCAGCAGGTAGTAGGCCTGGAATACCGTGGACGGGCTGACGCCGTGGGTCTGGCTGGCATATCGCACCGACGGCACGCGCTGGCCGGGGCCGAGGACCCCGGAGCGAATCAGTTCGGCAATGTCGTCGGCGAATTTCTCGTAGCGTTTCATCATGGCTCGAAAGGTTTCGGATGCTCGGGCAGTGTATGGGATCAGCGGTTCAAAGGCGCGACAAAACGGCTGTGGGCGACGCTGCGGATGCCCGGTTCGTCGGTGTCGATCAGTTCGAAGCTGATGTCCTGGGAGCTGCTTTGTGGGCGCTCGGCCAACATCGCCACCGACACCGGCAAGTCGCTCATTTCCCCGGCTGCCAGGCTGAACTCGGTCTTGCCGTGCAGTTCGAAGCCTTCGGCGTCGAGCAGGCGCAGGCGGTAGTGCTGGGCTTGCTGGGTCTTGTTGATGACCTTGAGGGTGTAGATGTTCTCGATCTGCCCGGCATTGTTCTCACGGAACAGGCCGCGGTCCTTGATCACGTCCATCGACACCATCGGCCGCTGCTGCAGGGCGATGACCAGGGCGCCGATCATCACCACCAGGGCGGTGACGTAACCGAGCAGGCGCGGACGCAGCCAGTTGGTGGTACCACCTTGCAGGGTGTGTTCGGACTTGTAGCCGACCAGGCCGCGGGCGTAGCCCATCTTGTCCATGATCGAGTCACAGGCATCGATACAGGCAGCGCAACCGATGCACTCCATCTGCAGGCCGTCACGGATGTCGATACCGGTCGGGCAGACCTGCACGCACATGTGGCAATCGATGCAGTCGCCCAGGCCCTTGGCCTTGTGGTCGATTTCTTTCTTGCGCGGGCCGCGGGACTCGCCTCGGGCCGGGTCGTAGGCGACGGTCAGGGTGTCCTTGTCGAACATCACGCTCTGGAACCGCGCATACGGGCACATGTGCATGCACACCGCTTCACGCAGCCAGCCGGCGTTGATGTAGGTGGCGCCGGTGAAGAACAAGATCCAGAACAGGCTGACTCCGCCCAGTTGCAGGGTGAACAGTTCTTCGGCCAGCGGGCGGATCGGCGTGAAGTAGCCGACGAATGTCAGCCCGGTCAGCAGGCTGATGCCCAGCCACAGGGTGTGCTTGGCCGAGCGCCGGGCCAGTTTGTTCAGGCTCCATGGCGCGGCATCAAGCTTGATGCGCTGGTTGCGTTCACCTTCGGTGATTTTTTCGCACCACATGAAGATCCAGGTCCAGGAGCTCTGTGGGCAGGTATAGCCACACCACACCCGGCCGGCGAACACCGTGATGGCAAACAGGCCGAAGGCGCAGATGATCAACAAGGCCGAGAGCAGGATGAAATCCTGTGGCCAGAAGGTGGCGCCGAAGATGTGGAACTTGCTGTCGGCCAGGTCCCAAAGCACGGCCTGACGACCGCCCCAGTTCAACCAGACGGTGCCGAAGAACAGCAAAAACAGAAAACCCGCGCCAGCCAGGCGCAGGTTACGAAACAAGCCGGTGAAGCTACGGGTGTGGATCTGTCTGTCGCTGCTGGCAGGCTTCTTCTTGAAGGTGGAAGGCTCAGCAATTTCAACGATCTGGACGGGGATTCTATCGCTCATGGTTCGTCGCTCATCAGGCCTCGATCAGGCCAGAGCACTATGGCGCCCCATCTGTTTGCATAACAGGCTCAGGTATCTGGATAAAAACCGTATCAGATTTCTGGTCGAAACCCTGTAGGCCTTAGATTACCGAGCCTGGCTCGGATGCCTTGAGATGCCTGCGACCATCCACCGCACCCGCTACAGTGAGGGCATCGGCCTCCTGTTCGGTGATTGGCACGCGCTCGCCTTTGAGCACTGCGACAGACATGCGCAGTTCGGCGTCAGTGATGACTTCGACATCCTTGGCTTCACCCTGGACATGCATGTCGTCACTGATCAGGGTGCAGCGCTGATTGGTTTCATCTATTTCAATAGGCATGGCCGCTTCCTCATGGCTGGTGTCCTATTGCTTGAGACCGCAGCGCTGCCCCGGATACTGGCAACAACCGATCAGCGGTCAACGGCGCACTTGCCGTCACCGCCGTTGTCCACCGATTAATCCCTTCTGCATGGACAACGCCCATGGACGCCTGGTGGCATCAAGTCTGGATCACCCTGGTGGCGGAGTTCGCCGACATCACCGATGCCAAGCAGCTTACCCAGGTGACGGTGCGCCTGATCATGGCGGCGTTGCTTGGTGCCGTCCTCGGTTTTGAGCGTGAGCTCAAGGGCAAGGCCGCCGGGGTGCGCACCCATATGCTGGTAGCCCTGGGCGCGGCGCTGTTCGTGCTGGTGCCGCGCATGGCCGGGGCCGACGACGCGGCGCTGAGCCGGGTGGTACAGGGGATCGTCGCCGGGATCGGCTTTCTCGGTGCCGGCACCATTCTCAAGGGCCACGACCAGGATGCCGGGCATGTCAAAGGCCTGACCACGGCGGCGGGCTTGTGGATGACGGCGGCGATCGGCGTGGCGGCGGGCATGGGGCGTGAAGCAACGGCCGTGATCAGCACCTTGCTGGCCTTACTGGTATTGGGGGTGATGCCGCTGGTGGTAAACCGCTTCGAGAGGGACGATGAGGATGAAAACGGGGAGGGCGGGAAGCACTGAGGGGAGCCTAGGCTCCCCTCAAAGATTGTTGCGTGCTCTTTTTTTGTTATTGGAGGGCGGCCTGTTGTTGTTTTTGGCGACCGTTGCCTCTGTATCACTGGCGATCCCCATCCGGGATCAAGAGCAAACGTATTTTTTTGAGCGCTGATCTACCTTCATCATTGCTGATCCAACCGTGACCTGCGCTACCTTGGGGTAGTTTTATTGTTCTGTGTCCGGTTGCGGGGCAAGCCCCTGGAAAGCACATCCTCTCCAAAAAAATCTGTTAGCTGCGCCTCTGTCGTGTTGTTCTTGTTATGTCAGAGTCGTTTCGTCTTATTTTTATTGGGTGTGTCGCACTTTTTATTGTTCTTGTACCTGAGATATAGCAGGTGCCGTGCCAACTTTTTAAATCACAATAAAATCAATGACTTATAGGTTTCGCTGAAAATCTGGACCGAGAAATTCTGTCGATTTGTTTCCGTGTTACCCGGAATTTCCCTGAAAAGTGCGGGTGCGGTAACACCCAGGCCCTGACCTGGCTGTTACCGCCTGTGTTCAACGTGCATTACGGGCGCGTGCCACCCGCGAACCGCTGGCGCGGCCGAGCACTTCACTGATACGCAAGCCCGCGGCGATCAGGCGCTCCAGGTCTATACCGGTGTCGATGTCCAGGCCCTGGAGCATGTACAGCACGTCTTCGCTGGCAACGTTACCGCTGGCGCCCTTGGCGTAAGGACAGCCGCCAAGGCCCGCAACAGAGCTGTCGAATACACTGATACCTTCGAGCAGGCTGGCATAGACGTTGGCCAGGGCCTGGCCGTAGGTGTCATGGAAGTGACCGGCCAGTTGGTCCCGTGGCACCTGGGCGCCGACCACTTCGAACAGGCGCCGGGTCGCCCCGGGGGTGCCGGTGCCGATGGTGTCGCCCAGCGACACTTCATAGCAGCCCATGTCGTGCAGCTCGCGGGCCACCGGGGCGACCTGTTCGGCACTGATCATGCCTTCATAGGGGCAGCCCAATACACACGATACATAACCTCGTACCCGCACCCCGTGCTGGCGCGCCGCTTCCATGATCGGTACGAAGCGCTGCAGGCTGTCGCTGATCGAGCAGTTGATGTTGCGCTGGGAGAACGCCTCGGACGCGGCGGCAAACACCGCGACCTCCTTGACCCCGGCCGCCAGCGCATCTTCGAAACCACGCAGGTTCGGCGCCAGCGCTGCGTAGGTCACCCCGCTGTGTTGCTGGATATTGGCAAACACCTCGGCGGAGCCGGCCATCTGCGGTACCCACTTGGGCGAAACGAAGCTGCCCACTTCTATATAGGACAGGCCTGCCGCACTCAGGTCATCGACCAGACGCACCTTGTCGGCCACGCTGATGGGCTGGGCTTCGTTCTGCAGGCCGTCGCGCGGGCCGACTTCGACCAGGCGGACTTTTTCAGGCAATGACATGGCAGGGTTCCTCAGGGCTCAATGGCTGTTTTTCTGGTTGTTCAGGGTGGCGGCCAGGGCTTGTTCGCAGCGCTCTTCGGCGGTGTCCAGCTCCAGTTGCATCTGCTGGATGTCCAGCAGTTGCTGCTCAAGCTGGGCCCGGCGTTCGGCGATCTTGGCCAGCATGCTGTGCAGTTGCTTGAGGTTGCCGCTGGTAGGATCGTAGAGCTCGATCAGCTCTCGGCACTCGGCCAGGGAAAAACCGATGCGCTTGCCGCGCAGGATCAGCTTCAGGCTGACCTTGTCGCGGGCCGAGTAGACCCGCTCCAGGCCACGGCGTTCGGGGCTGAGCAGGCCCTGTTCTTCATAGAAGCGGATCGCCCGGGTGGTGATGTCCAGCTCGCGGGACAGGTCGGAGATGCTGTAGGTCTGGCTGCTCATTGCTTGGCTCGGTAAAAGGGCATGGAGCTAAGCTAATTGCAGGTTGACGTATACGTCAAGCAAGGATTGGCAGGGCTATGCCCTGCATCGCCGGCAACGCCGGCTTGTGTCTTGAGGTAGGAATAGAATCAGAAGTGAGAGCGGTGAATGGCAAGCTGTACGCCGGTAGTGCTTAAAGCACGTGTGGGAGCAAAGCTGCCATTCACCTCTCCACTCTGGCCCGAGCCCGAACAGTTGATTGAGCGCCTCTCGAATCACAAGCGTGGGCCAAGCCAGAGCGCTCTCACAACTGAGTGTAAGAGGGTTCAGCCATGTTGTCTTCTGTTGGAATCGACACTGCCAAAGCCACTTTGGAAATCTGCATCAAACCTCAGAAAATCCGCTTCGAAGTGGCCAACAACTCCGCAGGCTTCGAGGCGTTGCTTGAGCGTCTGAAGGACTTCAAGATCAGTCGAGTGCTGATCGAAGCGACAGGCGGCTACGAGAAAGATGTGTTGATCGCCCTGGCCTCAGCAGGACTGGAAACCATCTGCATCAACCCAGCCCGTGCCCGGAAATTCGCCGATGCCATGGGTAAAAAAGCCAAAACCGACAAGATCGACGCCGAAGTCCTTGCGGACTTCGCTGCACACCTCAGCGTTCCTCAAAGCCAACCGATCAGCCCGGAACGCGAAGAGCTGCGCGAGTTGGTGAAGCAGCGCGCCCAATTTGTGCAGAGCCGTGATGACTACAAACGGCGTCGCCTGCAATGCCGCTCGGCAATGGCGATGGCCCACTTTGATGAGCACATAGAACACCTGAAAGTGCTGATCAAACGCCTCGACGAAGAAATTGACCAGGCGATGGTGCAACTGGACGATACCAGGGCGAGTCAGTTGTTGGCGGTGAGCGGAATCGGTCGGGTAACCGCCGCAAATCTGCTCGCCTCACTGCCTGAACTGGGGCAGTTGGACCGCCGTCAGATCGCCGCGCTGGTGGGCGTAGCGCCTTACAACAACGATAGTGGTAGCCATCGAGGGCACCGCCAGATATGGGGTGGTCGGGCCCATGTAAGGCGAGTGCTGTACATGTCGAGCTGGATCATCATCCGTCACAACACAGAATTTAAAGCACGCTACGAAGCACTTCGGGCACGTGGCAAGTGCGCCAAGGTGGCACTCGTAGCTTGCATGCGGGTGCTGATCGTCAGGCTGAATGCAATGCTGCGGGACAATACCCCTTGGCGAGTGCAAACAGCCTGATCAAGACAGTTGCTCCCACAATGGTTCTGTGTTCACTGCAACGGCACCTCAGCCTTGGCCGCCCGCTCATCCTGCGCCACCACCCCCTGGCACAGCTCGATGATCTGTTCGCGCATCCAGCGGTTGGCCGGGTCCTGGTCGGTGCTTTCGTGCCAGTACAGGTGGGTTTCCAGTGACGGCACGTCCACCGGCAGGCTGACATGATTGAGCTGGTGGCGGTGGGCAAAACGTTCCGGCACGGTCATGACCATATCGGTCTGCTGCAGCACCTGCGAGGCCATCAGGTAGTGCTGGGAGCGCAGGGCGACCTTGCGCTGCACGCCCATCTTGCCCAGGGCCAGGTCGACATAGCCCAGGCCATTACGGCGGCTGGAAATATGAATGTGGGTCATGCCCAGGTAATCGTCCAGGCTGAGCTTGTCCTTGAACAGCGGATGGCCCTGGCGCATGGCGCAGACGTAGCGGTCTTGCATCAGCTTGACGTGGCGCACCTGCGGGTCGGTGTTGAGCGGAGCATCGACGGCAAAGTCCAGGCGCCCGGCAGCCAGCTCCTTGGTGGTTTCCCGGCGCTTGCACAGGAAGCTTTCGATCACCACCGCCGGGGCCAGGCGGCGCAGGCGCTGGAACAGCGGCGGCAAAATCACCGCCTCGGTGAGGTCGGTCATGCTGATGCGAAAGGTCTTGTTGGCCTGCAGCGGGTTGAAGATGCGGCTTTCTTGCACCGATACGCGCAACAGCGAGAGGGCATTGCGCACCGGGCCGATGATGTTCTGCGCCATCGGCGTGGGCACCATGCCCTGGGCGGTACGCACGAACAGCGGGTCGTTGAAGGTTTCGCGCAGGCGAGCCAGGGCGTTGGACACTGCCGGCTGGGTAATGCCGACGATCTGCCCGGCCCGGGTCAGGTTGGCTTCGGTATAGATGGCATCGAAGACGATGAACAGATTCAGGTCGACCTTACTCAGGTTCATGGGCGCTGCTCTTGTTGGTGTTATAGGTCGATCATATATCGGTTATGAATGTTTATACACGCCGAGAATAGGCTAGGTGGATTTTGCCTGCTGATCTAGGATCTTTATCAGATCCCTTTTCCACTGAAGGTACTGCCCATGGATTTCGCCTATTCACCCAAGGTCCAGGCGCTGCGCGAACGTGTCACGGCGTTCATGGATGCCTATGTCTATCCCGCCGAAGCGGTATTCGAGCGCCAGGTTGCCGAAGGCGATCGCTGGCAGCCGACCGCGATCATGGAGGAGCTCAAGGCCAGGGCCAAGGCCGAGGGCTTGTGGAACCTGTTCCTGCCTGAGTCGGAACTGGGTGCGGGCCTGACCAACCTTGAATATGCCCCCCTGGCCGAGATCATGGGCCGCTCGTTGCTGGGCCCCGAGCCGTTCAACTGCTCGGCGCCGGACACCGGCAACATGGAAGTGCTGGTGCGTTACGCCAATGAAGAACAGAAGCGCCAGTGGCTGGAACCGCTGCTGCGCGGTGACATCCGCTCGGCATTCGCCATGACCGAGCCGGACGTGGCGTCGTCCGACGCTACCAACATGGCTGCCCGCGCCGTGCGTGACGGTGACGAGTGGGTAATCAATGGCCGCAAGTGGTGGACTTCCGGTGCGTGCGACCCGCGTTGCAAGATCATGATCTTCATGGGCCTGAGCAATCCGGAAGGTCCGCGTCACCAGCAGCATTCGATGATCCTGGTACCCACCGACACACCCGGGGTGAAAATCGTTCGCCCGCTGCCGGTGTTCGGTTACGACGACGCGCCCCATGGCCACGCTGAAGTGCTGTTCGAGAACGTGCGCGTGCCTTACGAGAACGTGCTGCTCGGCGAGGGCCGCGGTTTCGAGATCGCCCAGGGGCGCCTTGGCCCGGGCCGCATCCACCACTGCATGCGGTCGATCGGCATGGCCGAGCGGGCCCTCGAGCTGATGTGCAAACGCTCGGTGGAACGTACCGCCTTCGGTCGGCCATTGGCACGCCTGGGTGGCAACATCGACAAGATCGCCGACTCGCGGATGGAAATCGACATGGCCCGGCTGCTCACCCTCAAGGCCGCCTACATGATGGACACCGTGGGCAACAAGGTCGCCCGCAGCGAAATCGCCCAGATCAAGGTGGTGGCGCCGAACGTGGCCCTCAAGGTCATCGACCGGGCGATCCAGATCCACGGCGGTGCCGGTGTCTCGGGCGACTTCCCGCTGGCCTACATGTACGCCATGCAACGCACCCTGCGCCTGGCCGACGGCCCGGACGAAGTGCACCGCGCGGCGATCGGCAAGTACGAGATCGGCAAGTACGTGCCCAAGGAAATGCTCCGTAGCGGTCATTGATGTTTGCCGCGCAAGCCCGTCTCTTTTGTAGGGCTGGGCTTGCCCCGCGAACGGGTCGAGAACAGCGAAAACAACACCCCACCGCTAAGCAGGGCAATGGTCACCCCCAGCGACAGCATCGGCGGTACGGCACCGATCAGGCCGTGATAGAAAATCTTGCCGCCGATGAACACCAGCACCAGTGCCAGCGCGTACTTGAGGTAGATAAAGCGGTGCATCAGTGCTGCCAGGGCAAAGTACAGCGCCCGTAAACCGAGAATCGCGAAGATGTTCGAGGTGTAGACAATGAACGGATCCTGGGTGATGGCAAAGATCGCCGGCACGCTGTCGACGGCGAACACCAGGTCGGCCAGTTCGATCAGCACCAGGGCCAGGAACAGCGGCGTGGCATAGCGCAGCGCCTTGCTCTGCCCGGTGGGGGTGATGTGCACGAAAAAACGCGGGCCATGAAGCTCGTCGGTCACCCGCAGGTGGCGCCGCACGAATTTCAGCACCGGATTATTGGCCAGGTCCGGGTGGGATTGTTCTCCGGAGAACAGCATCTTCACCCCGGTGAACAGCAGGAAGGCACCGAACACATAGAGAATCCAGTCGAACTCCTGTACCAGCGCACTGCCCAGGCCAATCATGATCGCCCGCAGCACCACTACCCCGAGAATCCCCCAGAACAGCACCCGGTGCTGGTAGCGGCGGGGGATGGCGAAGAAGCTGAAGATCATCGCCATGACGAACACGTTGTCCATCGACAGCGACTGCTCGATGAGAAAGCCTGTGTAGAACTCCAGGGCTTTCTGCGCCCCCAGCTCGAACCACACCCACACGCCGAACAGCACGCCAACGCTGAAATAGCCGCCATACAGCAGCAGGCTTTCGCGCATTTCGATTTCGTGCAACTTGCGGTGCAGTACGCCCAGGTCCAGCACCAGCAGGGTCAGGACGATGCCGAGAAAGGCCAGCCAGAACCACAGGCTGGTGCCGAGGAAGTCGTTGTCGAGAAATACCTGTAGAGCTGCCATGAGCCCCTCCTTTATGTCGACGTTGCTGAGCAACAGTGACTCCGACATGGCGGCTTGGCAGCCGTCAGAGGGGCCCGGCGTCACTAAGGACAAGCCTAGCCCCAGGGAGGGTGAGCGCCCAATCGAGGCTGTAACAATTGATTGCCCAGGCTGCCAGGCAGCAAGTCAGTAGACCCACACCTCGACCCGTCGATTGCGGATACGCCCTTGCTCGGCAGTGTTGGCCGCCACCGGCAGTTCGTCACCCAGGCCGATGATCTCGCGCAATTCGACGCCGCTGCGGGCCAGCTCCCGCCGCACTGCCATGGCCCGCAGCCGCGAAAGCAGGGCAGCGCGCCGCGGGTCATCCTTGGCATCGCCGAACCCCACCAGCACCACCTTGTTGGCCAGCTTGTGCCGCGCCTGCAGGTACTGGACGACCCGCTGCACATCGCGCAGGGCCTTGTTGTCGAGGCTGGCGTTGCCCTCCTGGAAGCGAAAGTTGACCGACAGGCGCTGGGCATCATTGGCAAGGCTCAGGTAACGGCGCGGCATGTCGGCACGGGGCTGAACCTTGCCGCTCTGCACCTGCTGGCCGACGAAGCCGTTACGGGTAACGATGGCCTGGCCCTGGGGGCTTTGGGCGAACTCGACCAGGGCTCGGGCCAGCGGGTTGGCCTGGCCGGGCGGCAGATAGAAGTACAACCGTCGCGACAGTGGATAGTCTTCGCTGGCCACCAGCGCCGGTGTCGGCAGCATGGCCTGGGACTCACCGTCGGCAATCGCCACGACTTTGGCGCCATGCACCGTGGCCAGGCTGCTGAAGCCGATGGCCTGGCGGTCGCCGAGCACCTGGCTGGCCAGTTGTTCAGCCGATTCGAAGCGTCTGGCGGTGTCGGCCAGCGGTTGCTGGGCCGGGTCGAGGACCAGCGCCTTGAAGGTTTCGAAGGTCCCGGAGCGGTCGTCGCGGGCGTACAGGTTGATCGGGCCGCTGCCGATACCCAGTTGTTCCCAACGGTTGATCTGCCCGGAAAAAACCTGCGCCAGCTGGGTGGTGGTCAGCTGCGGCAGCGGGTTGTCGGGATGGACGATCACCGCGACACCGTCCAGGGCGATGATCTGCTCGGCAGCGGCACTGTTGAGGTCGCCCAGGGCTTGCAGCTCGCTCAGCTCAACCGGCTTGATCGGGCGGGAGGAGGCGGCCAGTTCTGCCTGGCCGGACTTGAGTGCGCTAAAGCCGGTGCTGGAGCCGTGTGCGGCGATGTCGATGAGCAAGGCCTGGCCGTTGCTGCCCCGGGCACGGACCTGGAGTTCGTTGGCGGCATCGCTACTGACGATGCTGATGGCGCTGGCGCCTTGTTGCTCGAGCAAACCGGTGACCAGCGCCGGTGCCAGCGCGGCACCGATGGTGTTGGAACCCTGGATACGCAATTGCGCCTGCGGGGCAGCGGCGCCAATCAGCGGGAGCAGGCAAAGCACGAGCAGGGAGAGGTGGCGCAACATGCCGTCTGGCACTCATGGGCAAAGGGTGTGCCGGGAGATTAAGACGGAAGGGTGACCAAAAGATGACAGCGTTTTTGCCAACCTGCGCCAATCCTGTGGGAGCCGGCTTGCCGGCGATGCTTTTCCGCGGCCGATACCGTGCTTGGCCAGCCGGGTCTCATCGCTGGCAAGCCAGCTCCCACAGGGTCTGCGTCTGAACTAGCCCAGTTCAAGCCAGATCGGCGCGTGGTCCGAAGGTTTTTCCATACCGCGCAAGTCATAGTCGACCCCGGCATCCTTGATCCGCGGCAGCAGCCCCTGGGAAGCCATGATCAGGTCGATGCGCAGGCCACGTTTGGGCTCGTCTTCAAAGCCGCGGCTGCGGTAGTCGAACCAGCTGAAACGGTCGGCCACTTCCGGGTGCAGGTGGCGGAAACTGTCGACCAGGCCCCAGTTCTTCAGGCGCGCCATCCACTCGCGTTCTTCCGGCAGGAAGCTGCATTTGCCGGTCTTCAGCCAGCGCTTGGCGTTGTCGGCACCGATGCCGATGTCGCAGTCTTCCGGAGAGATGTTCACATCACCCATCACCAGCAATGGCTGATCGTTCTGGAACTGGGTTTCCAGCAGCGCCTGCAGGTCGCTGTAAAAGCGCTGCTTGGCCGGGAATTTGGTCGGGTGGTCGCGGCTTTCGCCCTGGGGGAAGTAGCCGTTCATGATGGTGATCGGCGTGCCATCGGCATCGGCGAAGGTGCCCCAGATGAAGCGGCGCTGGGCTTCTTCTTCATCGGTGCTAAAGCCCTTGTGCAGGCTCAGTGGCGCCTGGCGCGAGAGCAGGGCGACGCCGTAGTGGCCCTTCTGGCCATGAAAGTGTACGTGGTAGCCCAGGGCCTGGACCTCGGCGAGCGGGAACTGCTCGTCGCTGACCTTGGTTTCCTGCAGGCCGATGACGTCGGGCTGGTGCTTTTCGATCAACGCCGCCAACTGGTGGGGCCGGGCACGCAGGCCATTGATGTTGAACGAGACGATCTTCATGGAAGCACAATCCTGGTAAAACCCAGGATCCTAGCCGACATCGGCGGCGTCGGCCAGCGTGGCGATCCACTCGATAGGTTGCTAACCTGTGGCACGAGGTGAACGTTGGCACCCCGAACACCTCAAAGGCAATGAATGCCCATTTCCGGAGGTTTGCCAGCATGCCCGAATCGACTGCCGCACCGGCTGAAGTCCGTCTGCTCGATGGCGGCTACAGCCGCGAGGCGCGCTCCCTGCTGTATCACGCCTATCGCCACGAACCGACCTTTGCCTTTTTGTTCGAAGCCCAGCGCCCGGGGTTCGACCAGCGTATTCGCGCCACCGTGCGCGAGCGGGTCAAGCAGCATTTTCTCCAGGACTTGCCCGCCATTGGCCTGCTGGTCGATGACCGCCTGATCGGCATCGCCCTGATTGCCCCGCCGCAGCGACGCCTGGGCATCACCGAAAGCTGGGCCTGGCGTATGCGCATGGTGCTCAGCACCGGCTTTCGCTGCACCCGCCGCTACCTGGATTACCAGGCCGCGCTGATGGCCTGCCTGCCCAGTGACGCGGTGCATGTGTTGCCGCTGCTGGGGATTCACCCGCAGTTCCAGGGCAAGCACTATGGTGAACAATTGTTGCAGGCGGTGCACGACTGGTGTGCCGTGGATGAGCATTCCCAGGGCGTGGTGCTGGACACCGGCAACGAGCACTACCTGGCGTTTTACCAGCGTCAGGGCTATCAGGAAATTGGCGAGATCGCGGTAGGCCCGGTCCGCGAACACGTGTTCTTCCATCCCAATCCACAGTCGTCGCAGCAGGCTTCGGCCTGAATTGCTCAACCGCGAGGAAAACCTTGGGCTCCATGCTGCCGCCAAGCTCTGGTAGCATCCGCGCCTATGACGCATTCAGGACGATTCACCTGCGGTTTGATTCTATGGTTTGCCAGCATCGGCGCGTATGCGCAAAGCGAGCTGGTGGTCCGGGTCAAACCTGCCAATAACGAACTCAAGGCCAATGTCGAAGGCTATATCGGCAGCCTTGGTAAACGCGATGAAGAGGCGCTGTTGCGCTTCAGCCGCGGCGCAGTCGAGCAGGCGCGCAAGGCCGCTCAGGCCCTGGGTTATTACCAGGCGCAGATCGACAGCGAGGTCAAACCACCGGCCAAGGCCGACAAGGGGCCGCAGCTGGTATTGAACATCGATCCCGGCGAGCCGGTACACCTGCGTGATGTGACTATCCGCATCGATGGCCCGGCCAGCGAACTCAAAGCCTTCCGCATTCCCGACAGCAAGGCGCTGCGCTCGGGCGCGGTGCTCAACCATGGTCATTATGAAGACGCCAAGCGCCTGATCCAGAACCAGGCATCGCGCTACGGCTACTTCAGCGGCCACTTCGTCCGCCAGCGCCTGGCGGTCGACCCGCAGGCGGGCGTCGCCGACATCGAACTGATCTATGAAAGCGGCCCGCGCTACCGTCTGGGCAAGGTCAGCTTCGCCGGCGATACCCCCCTGGATGAAGACCTGCTGCAACGCATGGTGCCGTTCAAGGCCGACACGCCTTACGATTCCGAACTGATTGCCGACCTCAATAATGCCCTGCAATCGAGTGGCTATTTCGAAGGCGTACGGGTCGATGCCGCACCCACCGCCGCAGTCGATCAGAGCATCCCGGTGGCCGTCCGGCTCGAGACTCGCAAGCCGCGAACCATGGGCCTGGGCCTGGGTTTCTCGACCGACGTCGGGCCGCGCGGCAAGGCCAACTGGACCCGCCACTGGGTCAATCCGCAGGGCCATAGCTACGGTTGGGAAACCGAGCTTTCGGCGCCGCGGCAGAACGTCGGCCTGTGGTACGACATCCCGCTCGACCCGCCGCTGACCGACAAACTGCGTTTTGCCGGTGGCTACCAGAACGAAGAAATCGCCGGCACCGACACCTTGAGCAAGCTGCTCACGGTCGGCCCGGAATGGCACAGCAAATTGCCCAGCGGCTGGCAGCGGGTCATCTCGCTGAAGTACCAGCGCGAAGAATACAAGCTCGGTGACGATTCGGGCCTGAGCAACCTGCTGATGCCCGGCATTAGTTATTCCTACCTGCGCAGCGACAACCGCATTGACCCGCACAACGGCTATCGCCTGCAGTTCGATGTGCAGGCGGCCAAGGAAGGGCTGGTTTCCGACACCAACCTGCTGCACGCCAATGTGTTGCTCAAGGGCCTGACCACCCTGGGCCAGAACCATCGCTTCCTCGGCCGTGTGCAGTTCGGCGGCAGCGCCACCAACAGCTACAAGAACTCGATTCCGCCCTCGCTGCGCTTCTTTGCCGGTGGCGACCAGAGCGTGCGCGGCTACGATTACCAGACCCTGTCGCCAAAGAACTCCGACGGCGATCGCATCGGCGGCCGTTACCTGGTAGCCGGCAGCGCCGAGTACCAGTATTCGGTCGCCGAGAAATGGCGGGTGGCGACCTTCATCGACCAGGGTAATTCATTCAACAATCTGGAGCTCCCCAGCCTCAAGACCGGTGTCGGTATCGGGGTGCGCTGGGTGTCTCCGGTCGGGCCGCTGCGTCTGGATCTGGCCCGCGCGCTGGATGACGACGGCGGTTTCCGTCTGCACTTCTCCATGGGGCCGGAACTGTGAGTCGCGTTATCAAATTCATCGTTCTTGGCCTGCTGGCCTTGCTCGTACTCCTTGTGCTGGGTGTGGGCCTGATGCTCGGTACCCAGGCCGGCAGCCGCTGGGCACTGGGGCTGGTGCCGGGGTTGCAGCTGGATAACTTCCAGGGGCGCCTGGCTGGGCAGTGGCAAGCCGAGCGCTTGCTCTGGGAACAGGGTGGCGATCGGGTCGAGCTGCTGGCGCCGGTATTGGCCTGGTCGCCGGGCTGCCTGCTGCGCATGACCCTGTGCATCGATCAATTGGAAGCCGACCAGGTCAACCTGGCCTTCGCCCCCGGCGAGCCGAAGCCCGACAGCGGGCCGCTGCAGCTGCCGGAACTCAAGCTGCCCATGGCCATCGAGCTGGGCACCGTGCGCATCGGCCATCTGCGCCTGGACGGCAATGAACAGCTCAGCCAACTGCAACTGGCCGCCCACTGGACCACGGCCGGGCTGCAGATCGACAGCCTGCAACTGCAGCGCGATGACCTCAAGCTGAGCCTGCAGGGCTCGCTCAAGCCCGAAGCCGATTGGCCGTTGCAGGCCCAAGGGCAGCTGCAGTTGCCGAGTGTCGATGGGCAGCCCTGGCAACTGGCATTGCAGGTGGACGGCGACCTGCAGAAAACCCTCAAGCTCAAGGCTGACAGCAGTGGCTACCTGCATGCGCGCCTGACCGGCGAGCTGCAAGCCCTGGCCGACAACCTGCCGGCGCAACTGCAGATCAGCAGCGAGGCGTTCAAACCCTCGGCCGAGCTGCCCGACACCCTGCAGCTGAACAAACTGCAACTGAGCGCCAAGGGCAACCTGCAAAGCGGCTATCGACTGCTTGGCACGGCCAGCCTGCCCGCCGAACAGGGTCCGGTGGCGCTCAACCTGCAAGGCCGGGTCGATGCCAAAGGCGCCGAACTCAGTGCCCTGGACCTCACTGCCAGCGCCGAGCAGGCGCTGAAACTCAAGGCCAAGGCCAACTGGCAGCAAGGCCTGAGCGCCGAAGCCAGCATCGACTGGCTGGATTTCCCCTGGCTGCGCCTGTATCCGCTGGAGCAAGCGCCCGAAGTTGCCTTGCGCCGTTTCAACGGCCAGGTGCAGTACCGCGATGGCAACTACCAGGGTGAGTTCAAAGGTGACCTGGACGGTCCGGCCGGCGCCTTCAGCCTGAGCAGCCCGTTCAAGGGCGACCTCAAGCAGGTCAGCTTGCCGCAACTGCTGCTCAATGCCGGCCAAGGCAAGGCCGCCGGCAGTGTCGGCGTGCAGTTTGCCGATGGCGTGGCCTGGGATGCGGCACTGGAGCTGTCGGCGCTGAACCCGGCGTACTGGCTGGCCGAATTGCCCGGCACCCTGGCCGGCCCGTTGCGCAGCAAGGGGGCAATGAAAAACGGCGAGTTGCGCCTGGACGCCGACCTTGACCTCAAGGGCCGTCTCCGTGGTCAGCCCGCAGTGCTTAAAGCAGTGGCCCAAGGGGCAGGGCAGGAATGGACCCTGGGTACCCTGGACATCCGCCTGGGCGACAACCACATCAATGGCAGTGGCAGCCTGCAGCAGCGCCTGGCCGGACAGATCGATATCAACCTGCCGCGCCTGGGCCAGCTCTGGCCGCAGCTGCAAGGCCAGGTCAAGGGCCGCCTGGAGGTTGCCGGTACCTTGCAGGCACCCCAGGGCAGCTTCGTGCTGCAGGGCCAGCAACTGGCCCAGGCCGACAACCGCGTGCAGCGCCTGAGCCTGGAGGCGCGTCTTGATAACGCGCAAAGAGCGGTCATCGACCTGCAGGCCGGCAGCATTCGCCTGGGCGATACCAGCCTCGGAATGCTCACTGCCAAGGGCGCCGGTGATCTTCGCCAGCAAAAACTGCAACTGGGCCTGGACGGGCCGCAGCTCAAGCTTGACCTGGGTCTGGATGGGCAACTGGACAAGGGCAACTGGCGCGGTCGCCTGGCCAGCGGCGAAATCCAGGCCGGAGGCCAGGACTGGCGCCTGCAGGCGCCGGCCAAACTGCAGCGCCTGGCCAGCGGCCAAGTGGATTTCGGTGCCCATTGCTGGCGTTCCGGCCAGGCCAGCCTGTGTGGTGAAGACCAGCGCCTGGCGCCCGAGCCGCGCCTGCGCTACCACCTCAAGCAGTTCCCGCTGCAAAGCCTGGCGCAGTGGCTGCCCAAGGACTTTGCCTGGCAGGGGCTGCTCAATGCCGACATCAACCTTGACGTACCGGCCAGCGGGCCCAAGGGCACCATCCTCATCGATGCCAGCGGCGGCACCTTGCGTGTGCGCGAAAAGGACCAGTGGCTGGACTTCCCCTACCAGACCCTGCGCCTGCAAAGTACCCTGGGCCCGCGGCGCATTGACACCCGTCTGGATTTCCAGGGCGACAAGCTCGGCGAGCTGGTGGTGAATACCCGGCTTGATCCGCTGGCAAAAAACAAACCCCTGAGCGGTGACTTCCGCCTCAGCGGCCTGGACCTGGCCATCGGCCGTCCGTTCGCGCCGATGGTCGAACGCCTCAATGGCCAGCTCAACGGCAGCGGACGCCTGTCCGGCACCTTGCTGGCTCCCCAGGTCAATGGCAGCCTGAACCTTGCGCGTGGTGAAGTCAGCGGCGCCGAGCTGCCGATCAGCCTTGAGGACCTGCAACTGCAGGCGCTGATCGCCGGCGAACAGGTCCAGCTCAACGGCAGCTGGAAAAGCGGCGATGCGGGCCAGGGCAGCCTGAGCGGGCAGATTGGCTGGGGCCATGCCCTGGCAGTCAACCTGGCACTGCAGGGCCAGCGTTTGCCGGTCAACGTCGAACCCTACGCGGCCCTCGAAGTGGCCCCGGACCTGAAGATCAGCCTGATCGACGACAAGCTCGCGGTGACCGGCAAGGTGCTGGTACCCAAGGGCAAGATCACCGTGCGTGAACTGCCGCCGTCCACGGTCAAGGTCTCCGATGACACGGTGATCCTGGGGCATCAGACCGAGGAGGGCAAAGCACCGATGGCCATGGCCATGGATATCGACGTCCAGGTGGGCCAGGAGAAACTCTCGTTCAGTGGTTTCGGCCTGACCGCCAACCTGTTGGGGCACGTGCATATCGGTGACAACCTCGATACCCGTGGTGAGCTGAGCCTGGCCGACGGTCGTTACCGTGCCTACGGCCAGCGGCTGACAATCCGCCGTGCGCGCTTGCTGTTTGCCGGGCCCATCGATCAGCCGTACCTGGACATCGAGGCGATTCGCAAGACCGATGACGTGATTGCCGGTATCCGCTTGAGCGGCAGCGCCGAGCAGCCTACCACCCAGGTGTTCTCGGAGCCGGCCATGAGCCAGGAGCAGGCGTTGTCCTACCTGGTCCTCGGGCGGCCGTTGGGCACCACGGGGGAAGACAACAACATGCTCGCTGAAGCCGCGCTCGGCCTGGGCCTGGCAGGCAGCGCCGGGATCACCGGCAGCCTGGCCTCGAGCCTGGGCATCGATGACTTCCAGCTCGACACCCAAGGCAGTGGCAACAACACCGCCGTGGTCGCCAGCGGCAACCTGACCGAGCGCTTGAGCCTGCGTTACGGGGTGGGGGTGTTCGAGCCGGCCAACACCATTGCCTTGCGCTACAAGCTCAGCAAGAAGGTCTACCTGGAGGCGGCCAGTGGCCTGGCCAGTTCCCTGGATATCTTCTACAAGCGCGATTTCTAGGGGCGGTCCTGGTCAACGCACGGTCGCGGCTTCGATGAACTCGTTGCTGTCGTCCGTGGGCTGGACAGGGGTGGACAAGCGAAGCGGGGTAATCAGTTTGGTGTACTCCTCGATCAGCCGGTTCAGCGCTTCCGGTGGTTCACAGGCCTGGAACTGCATGCGGATCTGCACTTCATCGGGGTCGCGTGCTGCATCGCCATTGCGTTTGCTCTGGCCGCCGACCGTTACATAGAAGCGCTCGCGTTGCAGGCTCTCGCTGGCCTCGGTGGTTTCGGTGTTTTGAATCCGCACAGAGAGGTCTACCTGCATGCGCTCCAGTGCCAGCCCCCGCGGTGACACCAGTGCGATCAGCGGGATCTGCATCGTGTGCTGATCGTCCATCGCCACTTCGACCATCTTGGCTTTCATCGGCGTGCCCAGTGCCTCGGCGTCATAGTCGAAAAACTGGTCGAACAGCTTGATGTACTGCTGGGCAATCAGGTTGTTGGTGGCCGCGGCGGCTTCCTGCAGGCCGCGAGTGATATCGCACAGGTCGCTGGCGATGATGGGCGCGTTGTTCGGCGGGCGCGGGTCCAAGCTGTGTGCACTCCTGGAAATCTTCAGCTCAAGCCCCCTCCAGCAGAGAGGGCCATTGGCGAAGGGTTACGCTGAGGTACCCAACGCAAGGGTGGTGGCTGTCAGCTGGAGCTTGTAACCGGCTTGCTGGCGGCTTCAGTGAGGGCATCGATGACCCGCATCAGTGCTTCAGGTGGTTCCATACGACGTACTTTGGTATTGAAGGCGTAGCGGGCACGGGTATCGGTCTTGCGGGTTTGCGTCGACTTGTGGCTGACCTGGCCTTTGAGCTCCATCTTGAACTTGCCGAAGCCAAAGGACGCGGCAGTACTCACTTCACCTGCGGTTTCGCTACTGGATTCGGCCTGTTGGCTAATGGTTACTTCGAACTCGACATTCCCTTCCTCGATGACGATGTTGGGGTGAGCGATCGCCGCCATGAGCGGGATGCGCATGGTTTTGGAGACGGTTCCCTTGGCTGCCCCCTGTTCATCGGTAACGGTTTCGTCGTAATTGAATTCGATGGCGACCGCTTTGCCATTCTCGACACAGACGCCCATGAGGAAGTCAGCGTAAGACTGGCTGGCGGCGACTTGGGCCTGGACCATTGCCTGCAGCGGTCCGGCGATCATCCGATCCAGGGGTAGGGCGTTCATGACCGAACCGATCATATCGTTGTCGACTGTTGCCATGGGGGATTTCCTTATCGTGGGTGCGCACCTTGTGCGCGGGTTGGGAATCTAGGGTAGTTGTCTGCTGACATCAGCGCGGGCAAGCGTCCTGGCGGCGAATATTGCCGATCTGACGCAGGCTCAATCCGTACTTGTTGGCCAGCATGCTGCGCGACAGGCCATCGGCGCTTTCCTGTTGAATCTGCTGGTTGCGCAGTTGGCGCAGGAAATGGTCAACCTTGGGGATTTCCAGTGCCATGCCGGCAAATCGCTTGATCAGCGCATCCAGCGCGGGCGCTGGCAGAATTTCCGCCAGGGCCGTGCGTTCGCGGTGTTTGGGAATGTACTTGGGGCGTCCGCCATAGGTGTTCGTCAGGTTGTAGGCATGTTCAATGCCAAGGCATTCGATCAGCATCTGCAGCGAGTGGGGCAGTTGCTCGACGTCGATTCGGTCCAGGTCGCTCAGTTCCATGGTGACTTCCTTGTGGGCGATAGTTCGGCACCTTGATGATCCGTGCCATGCGGCTGAAGCCATTGCAGGTAGCATCAGCGCGGCAAAGCGCGTCTGCCTGTCGTGGCTTGAGCTGGATTCTCGGCTACCGGGCAGAACGGAGGCTAGGCAGCAAGTGGGGCAGAAGGGGTGGCCGATTTGCACGCTTTCTGTAGGACTGGCATTGCTTCGATGTGGGAATGGAATACAGCCTCAAGCGCTGAGCCTTGACTACCCGTTGGTAAGGTAATTTCACCTTTGTCTGGTTGGCCAACCCATGCTCACTCGCAAGGGCGAGCCAGCAGCAGGCTGACCTGGCCCAGATAGCTGGCCGGCCGGCTGACTCCATGTTCAGGGAAGCTGCGCCAGTCGACCCACACGCACACAGCGGTCACCTCCTGTGCGGCAACCTTGCCGATGACCCTGGGGTGAAAGTCACGGCGATACAGCACCTGCGTCTGCTTCAGCGCGAGGGCCTCATCCGCTGTGGCCAGGGTAGCGGCAACCAGTGCCGGGATTTGTGCCTGGGGCACATCGAAGTGCACGCCTCGTGCGCCAGAGTCCAGGTGCCCGGCCTGTCGGGTGCGTTGCCAGAGCTGTTGCCATTGGCTGCTACCGGCGCTGCCCGCCAGCTGTGCGCCGAGTTCCAGCAAAACGTTTCGAGGTTGGGATTCGGTCGGCAAGGCATGAGCCTTGAAGGTGCCAAGCAGTAGCAGGCTGGCCAGCAGGGTGCGCATGAGCATGGTCGACTTCCATTCGTCTGGGCGTCAGCCCGGGAAGCCATGTTGGCAATGCAGTGCTGTCGGCAGAAGCGGGAAATTGTCCGCTGTCCGGTGGGGGACGTTGTATCATGCGCTCGGCCCGCGTCGGGCCTTTTCGCCGATGTCGCAAGGAAATACCCAATGACTCAAGGTCAACGCCTGAAATACTCCATCCTGATCTCCCTGCTGGTGCTGGGGATCATGCTCGGCCTGTCCTACCTGCAAAAGCAGGGGACGATCAGCGAGCAAGTGTTCCAGTACATCGCCATCGGTGTGGCGGTGGTTGTGGTGGTGGTCAATGGCATCATGCGGCGCAAGGTCAAGACCTGAGGCCGTAAGCGTGGCCGGCTTTGGCCGGCCGGGCGCTCAACGAGAGATGGCCTGCTCCAGCACTTCACGGGCCTGGGGGTTGAGGCTGTAGCATTTATCGCTGCCCAGGCTGATCACGCCTTCGGCGCACAAGCGCTTGAGCACTTCGCGAACGCTGAGGAACGACAGCGGGATATCCAGTTGCTCGAGCTGGCTGTGTATCCCGCGTACACCGATACTGCGACCATTGCGATCGGCCATGTGCAAGGCATCGATGACCTTCAGGCGAATCAGGCTGGTGCGCAGGCCAAAGGCCCGGAGCAGCTCGCGGATGTGTTCATTGCCGGGACGCTCGTTTTCGCCGGCTTCAGTTCTTTCAGTCACAGGTTGGCTCTTCGTGCGTCCAGGGCCAGCTATCACCGCTGACTGTTGCTGGTTGTACATGTGAATGCTCCATTTCTTGGCCTGTCCAGATAAGCAAAAGTGTTTGCCTACACCTATAAGACGAATGAGCGCGGCAAAACTGCAGTACCTGACGAAAAAAATCTGCAGATTCACCTTCTAAAGACGTATTGAGCTGGCTGAAACCGTAAATTTTCCCGGCGTATTTCGTTCAATCAGAACGACTTTTCCCTGATTGAGCTGGAGTGCGCGTGATCAAGCCTCGTCCTTTTGCAACCCTTTGTATGGCCGGGCTGCTCGCCGGTCTCAGCCTTCCCGTCCAGGCGCGGGTGGCAGCGGGCGATGCGTCTGCCGAAATCCGCCGTACCAGTTTCGGCGTGCCGCATATCCTGGCCCAGGACGAGCAGGGCCTGGGGTACGGTATTGGCTATGCCTATGCGCAAGACAACCTGTGCCTGCTGGCTAACGAAGTGGTCACCGTCAACGGCGAGCGTTCGCGTTACTTCGGTCCCAAGCAGCGCACTTTCGAGCAGCGCGAAAACCTGCCCAGCGACCTGTTCTTCAATTGGCTGAACACGCCGACGGCGGTGTTCGGCTTCTGGCAGGCACAACCGCCGGCCATGCGCGCGCGCCTTGAGGGCTATGCCAAGGGTTACAACCGCGCATTGGCCGAATTCAAGGCCCAGGGCCAGGGCGCGCAATGCCTGCAGGCAGAGTGGCTGCGGCCTGTCACCACCCTCGATCTGGTCAAGCTGACCCGCCGCTTGCTGGTCGAAGGCGGTGTCGGCCAGTTCGCCGAAGCATTGGCCGGAGCAACGCCGCCCAACATCGTCGCCCAGTTGCGCCCCGACCTCAGCGTCGCCCAGGCGCGCCAGGAGCAATTTGCCGTCGAGCGCGGCAGCAACGCCGTGGCGATCGGTGCCGAGCGTTCATTCAATGGCCGTGGCATGCTCCTGGCCAACCCGCATTTTCCCTGGGCAGGCGGCATGCGTTTCTATCAGATGCAACTGACCTTGCCGGGCAAACTGGATGTCATGGGCGCGGCCTTGCCGGGGCTGCCGCTGATCAACATCGGCTTTAACCGCCATCTGGCCTGGACCCATACCGTAGACACTTCCAAGCATTTCACCCTGTATCGGCTGGAGCTGGACCCCAAGGACCCGACCCGCTACCTGCTCGACGGCAAGTCGCTCGCCATGACCCATCAACGCCTGAGCGTGACGGTGAAGGGCGAAGATGGCCAGTTCAAGCCCGTGACCCGTGACGTCTACAGTTCGGTATTCGGCCCGATCGTGCAGTGGCCGGGGCGCCTGGACTGGAACAAGCAGTACGCCTTCAGCCTGCGTGACGCCAACCTCGACAACACGCGGGTACTTGAGCAGTGGGATGCCATGAACCGCGCCGATAGCCTGAAAAGCCTGCAAGCTTCGGTGCAGCGCCTGCAGGGTATCCCCTGGGTCAACACCCTGGCGGTGGATGCCAAGGGCCAGGCGCTGTACCTGAACCAGTCGGTGGTGCCCTACGTCGATGCCGCCTTGCTCGCCCAGTGCAGCGATCCGGCCGCCGGCCAGGAAATGATCGTGCTCGACGGCTCGCGCAGTGCCTGCAACTGGAAGGTCGACCCGCGCGCCGCGCAGGCCGGCATCTTCCCCGCGCAATTGCAACCGAGCCTGAGCCGTAGCGACTTCGTCCAGCACTCCAACGACTCGGCCTGGATGGTCAACCCGGCCAAACCGTTGCAGGGCTACTCACCGTTGATCAGCCGTGAGGGTCAACCCCTGGGCCCGCGCAGCCGCTTTGCCTTGCAGCGCCTGGCGAGCTTGAGCGAGAAGGGCAAGATCAGCCAGGCGGACCTGCAGCAGATGGTCATGGACAACCAGGTGTATGTCGCCGAGCTGGTCATGCCTGACCTGCTCAAGTGGTGCGCAGGGCAAACCGCCGATGCCCAGCTCGGCGCGCTATGCGCCAGCCTCAAGGCCTGGGACCAACGCGCCAACCTCGACAGTGGCCTTGGCCTGGTGCACTTCCAGAACATCATGCAGGCCCTGCAGGGGCGCAAGGACTTCTGGCGGGTCGGCTTCGACGCCGCCGATCCGCAGCACACACCGCGGGGGCTGGCCGTCGATCAGGCCGACGTGGCCAACGCCTTGCGTGAGGCAGCCTTGGCTTCAGTCGCGCAAGTGACCAAGGCCGGGCTCAGCAATGACGCGCGCTGGGGGCAGATCCAGCAGGCTGCCGATGGCACGCCGATTCACGGCGGGCCGGCGAGCCTGGGCGTGTACAACGCGATCCAGAGCGTACCGGTTGCCGCCGACAAGCGCCTGGTGGTCAGCGGCACCAGCTACCTGCAACTGGTAACCTTCGATGAGCGGGGGCCGCATGCCCTGGGCATGCTGGCGTTCTCGGAGTCCAGTGAGGCAGGTTCGGCCCATGCCGGTGACCAGACCCGGGCGTTCTCGGCCAAGCAGTGGCAGGTGATTCCATTCACCGAGGCGCAGATCAAGGCCGACCCGCAGTATCGTCTGCAGGTGATTCGTGAGGTTGAGGGCGCGACGCTGGCGAAGTCCGCGCCTTGATTCAATGAACCAGATCCCTGAGCAGCAAGCCGAAGGCCAGATCGACCTGCTCGGGGATCGGCAGATACACCGTATGCCCATCCCCCGGCGCCACTTCGATCGTGCCACCCTGGCGATCACGCAACTGGTGCAGGTCGAAGTGGTAATTGCCCTTCGGCGTCATCAATTCCAGATGATCACCCACCGCAAAGCGATTCTTCACCCGCACTTCGGCCAGGCCGTTGATCCGCTCGCCGCTCAGTTCGCCGACGAACTGCTGGCGCTCGGACACCGAGTTGCCACGCTGGTAGTTCTGATATTCATCATGCACATGCCGGCGCAAGAAGCCCTCGGTATATCCGCGCTGGGCCAGTGATTCGAGGTTGAGCATCAGGTTGCGGTCGAACTCGCGCCCGGCCGCGGCATCGTCGATGGCCTGGCGGTACACCTGGGCGGTGCGCGCGCAGTAGAAGTGCGACTTGGTCCGGCCCTCGATCTTCAGCGAATGCACGCCCATGCGCGTCAGCCGCTCGACATGCTGCACCGCGCGCAGGTCCTTGGCGTTCATGATGTAGGTGCCGTGCTCGTCTTCGAAGGCCGGCATGTCTTCGTCGGGGCGGTTGCTTTCCTGCAGCACGAACACTTGCTCGGTCGGTGCGCCGAGACCCAGGGTCGGCTCTACCTCGCGAACGATTTCACCGGTGACATTCTCGCTCGCCGGGGTGGCCTTGTACTGCCAGCGGCAGGCGTTGGTGCAACTGCCCTGGTTGGCATCGCGGCGGTTGAGGTAGCCCGACAGCAGGCAACGGCCGGAGTAGGCCATGCACAGGGCGCCGTGGACGAAGACCTCAAGCTCCATCTGCGGCACCTGTTGGCGAATCTCCTCGATCTCTTCCAGCGACAGTTCACGCGACAGGATCACCCGGGTCAGGCCCTGGCTGCGCCAGAACTCGACGCTGGCCCAGTTCACCGTGTTGGCCTGCACCGAGAGGTGGATCGGCATCTGCGGGAAGTGCTGGCGCACCAGCATGATCAGGCCGGGGTCGGACATGATCAGTGCATCCGGGGCCATGTCGATCACCGGCGTCAGGTCCCTGAGGAAGGTCTTGAGCTTGGCGTTATGCGGGGCAATGTTGACCACCACATAGAAGCGCTTGCCCTGGGACTGGGCCTCTTTGATACCTAGCGCGAGGTTGGCGTGATCGAATTCATTGTTGCGCACGCGCAGGCTGTAGCGCGGCTGCCCGGCGTAAACGGCGTCAGCGCCGTAGGCGAAGGCATAGCGCATGTTCTTCAGCGAGCCGGCGGGGGCGAGCAGTTCGGGTTTGGCGAGAAGGGTCATGATCGGGCTGCGGCAAAAGGCGCGAATGCTACGCCGGCTGCGGCAGGCTTTTATTGATCTGCATCAACGGCACTTTTACCACTGCCCGGGGCACTAACGAATAGAACGTACAAGGAGCGCACATGAACGAAACCGTCATGCAACACAAGGCGTTGCTGGCACTGCTGGTGCTGGTGACCATTGCCTTTATCTGGATTCTCCTGCCGTTCTATGGCGCGGTGTTCTGGGCAGTGATCCTCGGTATCGTCTTCGCTCCGCTGCAACGCCGGCTGCTGGCACGCCTGGGCTGGCGGCGCAACCTGGCCGCCGGGCTGACCCTGTTTATCTGCCTGGTGATCGCGATCTTGCCGGTAATCATTATCAGTACCCTGCTGGTGCAGGAGGGGGCTGCGCTGTACAAGAGCATCGAGAGCGGCGAGCTGGACCTGGCCGGCTACATCGAACGCTTCAAGAACATCCTCCCGGCCTTCGTCCAGAATTTCCTCGAGCGCATGGGCATGGGCGACCTGGCCGGCCTGCGCGACAAGATCACCAAGGGTGCGGTGCAGGGCAGTCAGTTCTTCGCGACCCAGGCCTTCAGCTTCGGCCAGGGCACCTTCGATTTTCTGGTGAGCTTCGCCGTCATGCTCTACCTGCTGTATTTCTTCTTGCGTGACGGCGCCGAGCTGGTGCGCAAGATCCGCACGGCGGTGCCGCTGGCCGAGCAGCAGAAGCGTCGCCTGCAACTGAAGTTCAACCGCGTGGTGCGCGCCACGGTCAAAGGCAACCTGTTGGTGGCGGTGACCCAGGGCGCCCTCGGCGGGATCATCTTCTGGATTCTGGACATTCCCAGCGCCCTGGTCTGGGGGGTGCTGATGGCTTTCCTGTCGCTGCTGCCCGCGGTGGGCGCGGGGATCGTCTGGGCGCCGGTGGCGGTGTACTTCGTCGCTACCGGAGCCTTCTGGCAAGGCGCGGTGCTGGCGGCCTACGGTGTGTTCGTGATCGGCCTGGTGGACAACGTGCTGCGTCCGATCCTGGTGGGCAAGGACACCAAGATGCCCGACTACCTTATTCTCGTCTCCACCCTCGGTGGCCTTGCCGTGTTCGGGCTCAATGGCTTCGTCATCGGCCCGCTGATCGCCGCGCTGTTCATGTCCAGCTGGGCGATCTTCGTCTCGACCAAGCCGCAGGTGCAATTGCCCAGTTAGCGGAAGCTGTACGACACCCCGGCGTAGACGCCGAAGCCTTCGCCCGGGGTCGAGCGGGCGGCGTCCGCCCCCTTGTCGTCGTAGCCCGGGGTAACGGTGGCGGCGTAGCGTTTGTTGGTCAGGTTGCGCAGGTCGAGCCAGGTTTGCCAGTCTTGTTTCGGCGAGTTGTAGCCCAGGGTGGCGCCGAGAATGGCATAGGCGTCGGCCGGGTAGCTGTTGGCGTAGTCGACCTGGACCTTGGACGCCATCTGCGTGTTGATCCCCGCATACAAGCCGCTGGGCAGGTCGAAGCGCAACTCGGCCTGGTAGTAGTGCATGGGGATGCCCGGCAGGCGGTTGTCGCCAAAGGTATCGTCGTCGCGGTAGTGGAAGTCGCTAAAGGTGTAGGCCTGGCGCAGGGACAGCTTGCCGACGCCGCCGCGTTCCCAGAGCAGGCTGTCGAGCCCGGCCTCGATGCCCTGGTGCACGGTTGGGCTGGCGTTGAACTCCTTGGCGGGCTGACCTTGCACGATCTCCACGGCCAGCAGCTCATGGCGTACGTTCGAGTAGTACCAGGCCAGGTCCCAGTGGCCGATGGACGACTCGCCGCGGGCACCCAGCTCCAGGGTGGTGGCGGTCTGGTTTTGCATTTCAATCGGTTGCGTGTTGCTGGTCGAGCTCCAGATCAGCGCCCACGGGTGCGGCGGCTCCACCGAGCGGCTCAGGTTGCCATAGACCTGCAACTGCGGGCTGATGTCGTAGCGCAGGCCCAGGCGCGGGGCGTAGTCCCAGTCTTGCTGGCTGACCTTGCCGCCGTTGTCCGGATAGGTCACCGCGCTTTCGCGGCGGGTGTAGATCGCCGCCAGGCCGCTGGTCAGCCACAGGTTGCGGATCAGTTCCAGTTCGTTGCCAACATGCAGGACGGTGTCCGCACCCTGGTAGGTGAAATCTCGCGTTTTCGCACCGAATACCCCATTCACCCGCGCGTACTGCGAAGCACCGCTGTTGGGCAGGTGCTTGGTGGTGCGCCAGCCGACGGTGGTTTTGCTCTCGTGACCGAACAGGGTGTGGCGGCGCTGATAATTCAGGGTGCCGCTGACGTCGGTGTAGGCGACCTTCAGGCGCATCGGGCCCTCACGCAGATCCATCGGATAGTCGTGATAGACCAGGCCTGCTTCCAGTTGCGAATCGTCATCGAGATAGAAGGTGGTCTTGTTGCCCAGCCAGGTACTGCCCGGCTGCGGACGGCTGTCATCGCGGCTCAGGTAGGCCGGGTTGGCCGCGCGCGGGTCGTGCTTGATCTGCTCCTGGGTCAAGCGTCCGGCCAGATCGTTCTCGGTTTCGCGGTAGCGCAGGTAAAAGCGGGTTTCCAGGTTCGGGTTGAAACGGTAGCCGACGTTGGCGGCGATGCCCTTGCTGCTGCCGCTGCTGTGATCCTGGTAACCGTCGTATTCGGAATCGGTCAGCGCTACGTAGTAGTCCAGGTCACCCAGTACCTGGCCGGAACTGATCTGGCGCTTGGCGTAGCCGCGGCTGCCGATCTCGTAGCGCAGTTGCAGCGGTGCGGCGTCGCGGCCGGTGTGGGTGATGTAGTCGATGGCGCCGCCCAGGGCCAGTGACCCCTTGTCGAAACCGTTGGCGCCGCGCAGCACTTCGGCGCGGCTCAGCCACAGCGGCTCGAACAGCTCATAAGGGGTGCCACCCGGGCCGGTCAACGGCAAACCGTCGAACATCGTGTACACGCCCGAGCCATGGGCGCCGGGTGCGCGGTTGATGCCCGAACCGCGGATCGACAGCTTGATGCCATCGTTGCCGGCCGACTGGGCGAACACCCCGGGTTGGTAGGCGAGCACATCCTGGTTGCTGGCGACCCGGCCTTGCTCCACTCGCCGCATGTCGATCAGGTTGCTGGCGCCGGGCACCTGCTGCAGGCGATCGCGAGCGTCCTGCAGTTCGCTGTGTTCCTGTTCCTGGATCAGTACCTGACCGAGTTCGATGCCTTCGCCGGCCTGGACCGACGCGGCACAGGAGATCAGCAAGGCGAGGGAGGAGCGGGGTAGGGTGGGGCGCATCGAGGGGGTTCCGGGACTGTGAGCGGGTATCTGACGTCGCAACTATCAGACGAAGCACAGTCGCCGATCTGTACCGGCCTCATCGCTGGCAAGCCAGCTCCCACAGGATCATTACCAAATCCTGTGGGAGCTGGCTTGCCAGCGATGGTTGCAGAGCAGCCCAAAACAAAACACCCCGCCGAAGCGGGGTGTTTGTCATAGCCAGATCGATCAACCGATCAGTTGCAGCCCGGCATGCTGAACCATGTCCAGCAGTGGCTGCGGGTACACACCCAGCACGAAAGCGAGGATGGCGATGGCCAGCAGCATGACGCCGCCAGTACGCTGTTCCCAGTTCAGCGGGGCGTCGTGGCGACGCAGGTTCGGCTCGATCAGGTACAGGGTGACCATCACGCGCAGGTAGTAGAACACGCCGATGGCACTACCGATCACCAGGGCACCGACCAGCCACCACAGCTGCGACTCGACGCCGGTAGCGATGATGTAGAACTTGCCGATGAAGCCTGCGGTCAGCGGGATACCCGCCAGCGACAGCATCATCACGGTCAGCACCGCGGTCAGGTACGGACGGCGCCAGAACAGGCCGCGGTACTCGTACAGGGCGTCGGCGTCACGGCCGTTGTACGGCGACGACATCAGGGTGATCACGCCGAAGGCACCGAGGCTGGTGATCACGTAGGTGACCAGGTACACGCCGATGGCTTCGACGGCCAGACCCTTGCTTGCCACCAGGGCGATCAGCAGGTAGCCGAAGTGGGCAATCGAGGAGTAACCGAGCAGACGCTTGAGGTTGCTCTGGGTCAGCGCCAGCAGGTTACCGATCAGGATCGAAGCCACGGCGATCACCGACAGCACGGTGGTCAGCACGCCGCTGCTGGCAGCAGGGGAGAGCATGAACAGGCGTACGACGACGGCGAACACGGCAACCTTGCTGGCGGTGGCCAGGAAGGCGGCAACCGGTGCCGGAGCACCTTCGTAGACGTCCGGGGTCCACAGGTGGAAAGGCACCAGCGACAGTTTGAAGGCCAGGCCGACCAGCATCATGCCCAGGCCCAGCTGGGCGATCATGCTCGGCATGCTGGTGGTTGCCAGGGCCTTGCCGATACCGTCGAAGCTCAGGCTGCCGGCGTCGGCATACAGCAGCGCCATGCCGAACAGCAGGAAGGCGGAACCGGCGGCCGAGAGCACCATGTACTTGATGCCGGCTTCCAGCGAACGCTTGTTGAAGAAGGCATAGGCCACCAGGCCATAGACCGGTACCGACAGCAGCTCCAGGCCAATGAACAGGCCTGCCAGGTGCTGCGCGCTGACCAGTACCAGGCCGCCCAGTGCCGACATGAGGATCAGCAGGTACAGCTCTTCGCGGTTGCCCGGGTAGCCTTTGCCGCCATCACCCAGATACGCGTGGGCGAGGGTGACGCAGGCCAGGGTGGCGACCAGGATCAGCGCCATGTACAGGCAGGCGAAGTTGTCGATGGTCAGCAGCGGGGTGACCGCCAGTGGCGCAACCTTCAGGGCCGGGATGATCGACAGCAGGGCCAGGTTCAGGCCCACGATGGACAGCAGGAAGGTTTGCGAGTGGTTGCGGCGCCAGGCGATCGCCAGCATCACCACGACAGTGGTGATGGTGGTGATCAGCAGCGGCGCAAGCGCGATAAAGTGTTGAATCGTCAGGTCCATAGCGCTCTTACCGGGCCGAAGCGAGTTGAGTGAAAGCGGTACCGAACCACTGCTGCACACCGCTCATGGTGGCGGCAGAAGTGTCCAGGAACGGCTGCGGGTAGATGCCCAGCAAGATCAGCAGGCCAGCCAGGCCCAGCACCATGATCAGTTCACGGGTATCCATGCCAGCCAGGGCTTCATCGGATTTGGCCGGGCCGAAGTAGGCGCGGTGAATCATGATCAGCGAGTACACCGAACCGAACACCAGGCCGGAAGTGGCGATCACGGTGACCCATGGCGAGGCGACGAAGCTGCCGATCAGGATCAGGAATTCGCCCACGAAGTTACCGGTACCCGGCAGGCCCAGCGACGCCGCAGCGAAGAACAGGCTGATGGCCGGCAGGTAGGCGATACGGTGCCACAGGCCACCCATCTGACGCATGTCACGGGTGTGCAGGCGCTCGTACAGCTGGCCGGCGAGGATAAACAGTGCCGCCGCCGACAGGCCGTGGGCCAGCATCTGAATCACCGCACCTTGCAGTGCTTGCTGGCTGCCGGAGTAGATACCGATCAGCACGAAGCCCATGTGCGAAACGCTGGAGAAGGCGACCAGACGCTTGATGTCGGTCTGGGCGAACGCCAGGAAGGCACCGTAGAAAATCCCGATCAGACCCAGGGTCATGGCGATCGGCGCAAACTCGGCCGAGGCATTCGGGAACAGCGGCAGGGCGAAACGCAGCAGGCCGTAGGCCGCAGTCTTCAGCAAGATACCGGCGAGGTCGACGGAACCTGCGGTCGGTGCCTGGGCGTGAGCATCAGGCAGCCAGGAGTGGAAGGGTACGACCGGCAGTTTGACCGCGAAGGCGATGAAGAAGCCGAGCATCAGCAGGTATTCGGTGCCCGCCGGCAGTTCGGCCTTGAGCAACTGGGTGTAGTCGAAGGTGATCACACCGGTGTTGCTGTAGTTGACCAGTACCAGGCCGAGGATCGCCACCAACATGATCAGGCCGCTGGCCTGGGTGAAGATGAAGAACTTGGTCGCGGCGTAGATCCGGGTCTTCTTGCCGTCCGAGGAACTGTGACCCCAGAGCGCGATGAGGAAATACATCGGCACCAGCATCATTTCCCAGAAGAAGAAGAACAGGAACAGGTCCAGGGCGAGGAACACACCGACCACGCCACCGAGGATCCACATCAGGTTGAGGTGGAAAAAGCCGACGTGGCGGGTGATCTCTTTCCAGGAGCACAGTACCGAGAGCACACCGAGCAGGCCGGTGAGCAGGATCATCAGCAGCGACAGGCCGTCGAGGGCCAGGTGCAGGCTGATGCCGAAGCGCTCGATCCACAGCACTTTGAATTCGACCGCCCACTCAGGCGCGGCGCCCGGTGCAGGGGCCAGGGTGTAGTCCCCGTTGGCCCACAGCCAGAGGCCGATACCAAGCAGCAGGGACATGGTCAGCAGCGCAATCCAGCGCGGCAGGGTGGCGCCGAAGCGCTCACCCAGCCAGCACAGCAGGCCACCGATGAAGGGGATCAGGATCAGCCAAGGCAAAATCATGACGGGCTCAATTCCTTTCGCAAAGTCGCAAGGTTCATATCAGACCGCAGCCATAACAACGGCACCGAGCACAAGCACGGCACCTACGGCGATCGAAGCGGTGTACCAGCGCAGCTGACCGGTTTCGGTTTTGCTCATGGCGGCATGACCGCCCTTCGCCATACGCGGAATCAGGCCGATGCTGCGGTCAACCGGATCCTTGCGCAGGATGTGGCTGATCAGCAGGTAAGGTTTGACGAACAGCTTGTCGTAGATCCAGTCGAAGCCCCAGGCGACGAACCACCAGGCCGACAGCACACGACCGATGCCGCTGTTGGCGATCGCGGTAACCAGGCGACGCTTGCCCAGGAACAGCATCGCGGCCAGCAGGATACCGGCGATGGCGATGGCGCCCGAGGCGATTTCCAGGCTGTGCTTGGCTTCGCCGCCAGCATGGCCGACGCTCTGCGGCAGCACGCCTGCCAGTGGTGGATGAATCCAGGCACCGACGAAGGTCGACAGCACGATCAGCACGCCCAGTGGCAGCCAGTGGGAAATCCCGTGGCCGGCGTGAGCTTCGGTCTTGGCTTCGCCGTGGAAGGCGATGAAGATCAGGCGGAAGGTGTACAGCGAGGTCATGAACGCACCGACCAGGCCGGCGTACAGCAGACCGTTGTTGCCGCTGGCGAAGGCTTCCCAGAGGATCTCGTCCTTGGAGTAGAAGCCGGCGGTCAGCAGCGGCAGGGCAGCCAGGGCGGCGCCACCGACGATGAAGCTGGCGTAGGCCAGGGGCAGTTTCTTCCACAGGCCGCCCATCTTGAAGATGTTCTGCTCGTGGTGGCAGGCAACGATCACCGCACCGGAGGCAAGGAACAGCAGGGCCTTGAAGAAGGCGTGGGTCATCAGGTGGAAGATCGCGCCTTCCCAGGCGCCAACGCCCAGGGCCAGGAACATGTAGCCGATCTGGCTCATGGTCGAGTAGGCGAGGATACGCTTGATGTCGGTCTGGACCAGGGCGGCAAAGCCGGCCAGTACCAGGGTCACGCCGCCGACCACACCGACCAGGTGCAGGATGTCGGGTGCCAGGGCGAAAAGACCGTGGGTACGGGCAATCAGGTAAACGCCGGCGGTAACCATGGTTGCCGCGTGGATCAGTGCCGAAACCGGGGTAGGGCCGGCCATCGCGTCGGCAAGCCAGGTCTGCAGCGGCAGCTGGGCCGATTTACCGACCGCGCCACCGAGCAGCATCAGGGTCGCCAGGACCATCCAGAAATCACCCGCCTGGAACTTCTGCGGCGCCAGTACCAGCAGCTCCTGCACGTTCAGGGTGCCGAGCTGGGCGAACAGGATGAACAGGCCGATGGCCATGAACACGTCGCCGATACGGGTGACGATGAAGGCTTTCAGCGCGGCGTTGCCGTTGTTGCGGTTGCTGTAGTAGAAACCGATCAACAGGTACGAGCACAGGCCCACGCCTTCCCAACCGAAGTAGATGAACAGCAGGTTGTCGCCCAGAACCAGGAACAGCATGCTGGCAATGAACAGGTTGGTGTAGGCGAAGAAGCGCGAATAGCCGGCTTCACCACGCATGTACCAGGACGCGAACAGGTGGATCAGGAAGCCGACACCGGTGACCACGCCGAGCATGGTGACCGACAGACCATCCACGTACAGGGTGAAGTTCGGCGCAAAGCCGTCCACCGACATCCACTGCCACAGCAGCTGGCTGTACGCGCCGCCTTCCGGCGGGGCGATGTTGAACTGCCAGATCACGTAGGCGGCCACGGCGGCCGAGAGGCCCACCGAGCCGACGCCGACCAGCGCCGACAGGTTCTCGGACCAGCGACCGCGCGAGAACGACAGCAGCAGGAAGCCGATCAGGGGGAATACGAACGTCAGGAAGATAAGGTTCATCCGCGCATCTCACTGGCTGCATCGATATCGAGAGTGTGGAAGCGGCGATACAGCTGCAACAGGATCGCCAGGCCGATACTGGCCTCGGCCGCTGCCAGGCTGATCACCAGGATGAACATGATCTGCCCATCCGGCTGTGCCCAGCGGCTGCCAGCGACGATGAAGGCCAGTGCCGAGGCGTTCATCATGATTTCCAGGCTCATCAGCACGAAAAGAATGTTGCGGCGCACCATCAGGCCTACCAGGCCGAGGCAGAACAGGATGCCGGCGACGGCCAAACCATGTTCGAGAGGAATTGCTGGCATGTGATTACTCCTTCGCCTCGTTGCGGCCGAGATGGAAAGCCGTCACCGCCGCGGCGAGCAGCAGCATCGAGGCCAGTTCCACCACCAGCAGGTAAGGGCCGAACAGGCTGATGCCGACGGCCTTGGCGTCAACGGTGGTGTGGCCGATGCCGGCACCGCTTTCGCTGACGAACAGCACGTACAGCAGCTCGACCAGCAGCAGTGCACCAAGCACCACCGGGCCGAGCCAGATGCCCGGCTTGAGCCAGCCGCGTTCCTGGGCGACCGAAGCCGGCCCGAGGTTGAGCATCATCACCACGAAGACGAACAGCACCATGATGGCGCCAGCATAGGCGATCACTTCCAGGACACCGGCGAACGGAGCGCCGAGGGCGAAGAAGGTCATCGCCACGGAGATCAGCGAAATGATCAGGTAGAGCAGGGCGTGCACGGGGTTGGTGTTGGTGATCACCCGAAGGGTGGACACCACAGCGACACCGGATGCGAAATAGAAAGCGAATTCCATCTTTCTTCCTTAAGGGAGCAAGCTCTTCACGTTGATCGGCTCGGCTTCGTTCTGCGCGGCGCCTTTCGGCTTGCCGGCAACAGCCATACCTGCAACACGGTAGAAGTTGTAGTCAGGGTTCTTGCCGGGGCCGGAGATCAGCAGATCTTCTTTCTCGTAAACCAGGTCCTGACGTTTGAACTCGGCCATTTCGAAATCCGGCGTGAGCTGGATTGCGGTGGTCGGGCAGGCTTCCTCGCAGAGGCCACAGAAAATGCAACGGGAGAAGTTGATGCGGAAGAACTCCGGGTACCAACGACCGTCTTCTGTTTCGGCTTTCTGCAGCGAGATGCAACCGACCGGGCAGGCCACGGCACACAGGTTGCACGCTACACAGCGCTCTTCGCCATCCGGGTCGCGGGTCAGGACGATGCGGCCACGGTAGCGTGGCGGCAGGTAGACCGGCTCTTCCGGGTATTGCAGGGTGTCACGTTTGCGAAAACCGTGAGAGAACACCATCACCAGGCTGCGCAGCTGGGTGCCAGTGCCCTTAACGATGTCGCCAATATATTTGAACATGGGTCAAATCCTCACTGGGCCGCAACAGCTGGCGTGTTGAGCAACACGAGCGCAGCGGTCACCAGCAAATTGATCAGGGTCAGCGGCAGGCAGAACTTCCAGCTGAAGTCCATCACCTGGTCATAGCGCGGGCGCGGGATCGAGGCGCGCAGCAGGATGAACAGCATGATGAAGAACGCGGTCTTCAGGGCGAACCAGACGAACGACAGTTGCGGCAGGATGCCGAACGGGCCGTGCCAGCCGCCGAAGAACAGGGTTACCAGCAGCGCCGAGATCAGGATGATGCCGATGTACTCACCGACGAAGAACATGCCCCATTTCATGCCGGCATATTCAATGTGGTAACCGTCGGCCAGTTCCTGTTCCGCTTCCGGCTGGTCGAACGGGTGACGGTGAGTCACGGCGACGCCAGCGATGAAGAAGGTGCAGAAGCCGAAGAACTGCGGAATGATGAACCACAGGTTCTGGGCCTGGTAGTCAACGATGTCGCGCATGTTGAACGAGCCGACCTGGGCCACGATGCCCATCAGCGCCAGGCCCATGAACACTTCGTACGACACGGTCTGGGCCGAGGCCCGCAGGCTGCCGAGCAGGGCGTACTTGTTGTTCGACGACCAGCCGGCGAACAGCACGGCGTAGACCGACAGACCGGCCATGGCGAAGAAGAACAGCAGGCCGATGTTCAGGTCCGCGACACCCCAGGTCGGGGTGATCGGGATGATCGCGAAGGCGATCAGCAAGGCGCTCATGGCCACCACTGGCGCCAGGGTGAAGATCACCTTGTCGACGAAGGGCGGGTTCCAGTCTTCCTTGAAGAACATTTTCAGCATGTCGGCTGCGATCTGGAACATGCCGAACGGGCCGACGCGGTTCGGACCGTAACGGTCCTGCCACCAGCCCAGCAGGCGCCGCTCGACGAAGCTGAGCAGCGCACCGCAGACCACCACGGCCAGCAAGACCACGATGGCCTTGATGACGGTAATGATCACATCGATCACTTCAGGGGTGAACCAGGTCATTGTGCTGCCTCCTGCAGGCCTTCGACGGATGCACCGAAGATGGCTGGCGGAATGCCGGCCAGGCCTTTCGGCAGGGCAACCAGGCCTGCGCCCAGTTCTTCATTGATGCGCAGCGGCAGACGCAGGGTCACGCCTGCCACGTTCAGGCTGAGCAGGGCGCCGTCGTTGACACCCAGGCGGTCGGCTTCGGACTTGGCCAGGGCCACGTAGGCTTGCGGGATGCGCTCCTGCACCGGCGCTGCGCGCGAAGAGTTCTCTTCGCTGCCGAACAGGTGGTAGAACGGTACGGCCTGCCAGGTGCCGCGGGCCGGAGCGAAGGCTGCCGGAACGCTGGCGAACCAGTTCAGCTTGTCGCCCTGGGTTTCGATCAGGCGGGTGCCCGGGTCGCCTGCGCGCAGGTGACCACCGACCTCGTCCTGGAACTTGTTCCAGGCTTGCGGCGAGTTCCAGCCCGGCGACCAGGCGAACGGCACTTGCGAGCGCGGTTCGGCCGAACCCGAGTAACCTTCCATGGAGAAGGCGAATGCGGAGTCCTTGTCTTGCGGGGTACGCGGCTCGTGCACGCTGATGTCGGCGCGCATGGCGGTACGGCCGGAGTAGCGCAGCGGCTCACGCGCAAGCTTCATGCCCTTGATGCGGAACGAAGCGGACGGTGCGGCGTTGACAATGCCGGTCAGTTGCGGCGCGGCAGCGGCGCAGGCGCTGGTGACGTGGTCCAGCTGGGTCCAGTCGACCGGCTTGTTGAGCAGGGTGGCACGCAGGGCGTGCATCCAGCGCCAGCCTTCGTGAACCAGGATGCTGCTGTCCAGGTAGGTAGGGTCGAACACCTGGAAGAAGCGCTGGGCACGGCCTTCCAGGCTGACCAGGGTACCGTCGCCTTCGGCGAAGGACGCCGCCGGCAGCACCAGGTGGGCGCGGTCGGTGGTAGCGGTCTTCTGGTGATCGGCAACGATTACGACTTTGGCAGCGGCCAGGGCAGCGTCGACCTTGGCAGCGGCAACGCGGCTGTACAGGTCGTTTTCCATCACGACGATGGCGTCGGCCTTGCCTTCGATCACTGCGTCCAGCGCGGCATCGATCGACTCGCCACCGAGCATGGCCAGGCCGAGGCTGTTGGCCTCAGGCACCACCAGGCTCAGGGAACCGTTCTTCTCGCGCAGCTTCAGGGCCTTGGCGATGTTGGCCGCGGCTTCGATCAGGGCGTTGGAACCCAGCGAGGTACCGGCAACCACCAGCGGACGGTTGGCGGCCACCAGGGCGTCGGCGATGCGCTTGGCCAGGGCCAGGGCTTCGGCGTCCAGGCCGTCGACGGCAGGGGCGCTCGGGTCGATGGCATGGGCCACGGCGAAACCGATGCGGGCCAGGTCGTCCGGCGCTGCGTGCACGCACTCTTCGGCGACGTCATCGAGCTTGGTTTCGGCCAGGCTTGCGATAAACAGCGGGTACATGGCGTGCTGGCCGATGTTCTTCACCGCGGCATCGAGCCAAGGCTGAACGCGCATGGCATCGGCCATGGCTTCGGCCTTGCCCTTGACCGACTGACGCAGGGCCAGGGCCACACGGGCGGCGGTCTGGGTCAGGTCTTCGCCAAGTACGAACACCGCGTCATGGTCTTCCATGTCGCGCAGGGTCGGGACCGGCAGCGGGCTGTCGTTGAGCACTTGCAGGGCCAGGCGTACGCGGGCCAGCTCACCGGCTTCCATACCCGAGTAGAAGTGCTCGGCACCGACCAGTTCGCGCAGGCCGTAGTTGCTTTCGAGGCTGGCGCGCGGCGAGCCGATACCGACGATATTGCGCCCGCGCAGCATGTCCGCAGCCTTGTCCAGGGCGGCATCCAGGCTCAGCTTGGTGCCGTCGGCCAGCAGTGGCTGACGTGGACGGTCGGTGCGGTTGACGTAGCCATAGCCGAAACGGCCACGGTCGCAGAGGAAGTACTGGTTGACCGAACCGTTGAAGCGGTTCTCGATCCGGCGCAGTTCGCCGTAACGCTCACCCGGGCTGATGTTGCAACCGCTGGAGCAGCCATGGCAGATGCTCGGGGCGAACTGCATGTCCCATTTACGGTTGTAGCGCTCGGAGTGGGTCTTGTCGGTGAACACACCGGTCGGGCAGACCTCGGTGAGGTTGCCGGAGAACTCGCTCTCGAGGGTACCGTCTTCAACGCGACCGAAGTAGACGTTGTCGTGGGCACCGAATACGCCCAGGTCGGTACCGCCGGCGTAGTCCTTGTAGTAACGCACGCAACGGTAGCAGGCGATGCAGCGGTTCATCTCGTGAGCGATGAACGGGCCGAGCTCCTGGTTCTGGTGGGTACGCTTGGTGAAACGGTAGCGGCGCTCGTTGTGGCCGGTCATGACCGTCATGTCTTGCAGGTGGCAGTGACCGCCTTCCTCGCACACCGGGCAGTCGTGCGGGTGGTTGGTCATCAGCCATTCGACGACGCTGGCACGGAATACCTTGGCTTCTTCGTCTTCGATGGAAATCCAGCTGCCATCGGTGGCAGGGGTCATGCAGGACATGACGATGCGACCACGGGTGTCGTTCTCGTCGGTGTACTGCTTGACCGCACACTGGCGGCAGGCACCGACGCTACCGAGCGCCGGGTGCCAGCAGAAATAGGGGATGTCGAGGCCGAGCGACAGACACGCCTGTAACAGGTTGTCTGCGCCGTTGACTTCGAGCTCTTTGCCGTCTACGTGGATAGTGGCCATGGTTCAAAGTTCTTCGTTGGCCCGCGTCTGCGGGCGTGGCTAATGGAAATCTGTGTGCCTGCAGCCCGCGACAGGTGTCCCCGGGCGAGCTGAGCAGGCAAGCGGGCGGCACGGACCGCCCGCGTTGTTATTCGTTATGCGCCGACGACGATCGGCTTCGCCAGGTCCGGGCGCAGGCCGGCAGCGGCAGCAGCCGGTGCCTGGCTGGCGATGCCAGCCTCGAACTCAGGGCGGAAGTACTTGATCGCGCTACCCAGCGGCTCAACGGCGCCCGGTGCGTGTGCACAGAAGGTCTTGCCTGGGCCGAGGAAACCGACCAGACCCAGCAGGGTCTCGATGTCGCCCTGCTGGCCCTGGCCTTGTTCGAGGGCGCGCAGGAGCTTGACGCTCCACGGCAGGCCGTCGCGGCACGGGGTGCAGAAGCCACAGGATTCACGGGCAAAGAACTCTTCCATGTTGCGCAGCAGCGAGACCATGTTGACGCTGTCGTCCACGGCCATGGCCAGGCCGGTACCCATACGGGTGCCGACCTTGGCGATGCCACCGGCGTACATTTGCGCATCCAGGTGCTCGGGCAGCAGGAAACCGGTACCGGCGCCGCCTGGCTGCCAGCACTTGAGCTTGAAGCCATCGCGCATGCCGCCGGCGTAGTCTTCGAACAGCTCGCGGGCGCTGACGCCGAACGGCAGTTCCCACAGGCCCGGGTTCTTGACCTTGCCGGAGAAGCCCATCAGCTTGGTGCCGTGGTCTTCACTGCCTTCGCGGGCCAGCGACTTGTACCAGTCGATGCCGTTGCCGACGATGGCCGGCACGTTGCACAGGGTCTCGACGTTGTTCACGCAGGTCGGCTTGCCCCACACGCCAACGGCGGCAGGGAAGGGCGGCTTGGAGCGCGGGTTGGCGCGGCGGCCTTCGAGGGAGTTGATCAGTGCGGTTTCTTCACCGCAGATGTAGCGCCCGGCACCGGTGTGGACGAACAGCTCGAAGTCGAAGCCGCTGCCGAGGATGTTCTTGCCCAAAAGGCCTGCAGCCTTGGCTTCCTCGACCGCACGGTTGAGGTTGCGCGCTGCGGTGGTGTATTCGCCACGCAGGAAGATGTAGCCGCGGTAGGCTTTCAGCGCGCGGGCGCTGATCAGCATGCCTTCGATCAGCAGATGGGGCTGTTGCTCCATCAGCATGCGGTCTTTCCAGGTGTTGGGCTCCATTTCGTCCGCGTTGCACAGCAGGTAGCGGATGTTCATGGATTCGTCTTTGGGCATCAGGCCCCATTTGACGCCGGTCGGGAAACCCGCACCGCCACGGCCCTTGAGGCCGGAATCTTTCACGGTCTGGACGATATCGTCCTGGGACATCTGCGCCAGGGCCTTGCGGGCGGCGGCGTAGCCGTCCTTGGCCTGGTACTCGTCGAGCCAGACCGGCTCGCCGTCGTCACGCAGGCGCCAGGTCAGCGGATGGGTTTCAGCCGAGCGCGCAATGCGGTTGGCCGGGCCGAAGGAAGTGATGGTCATACGTAACCCTCCAGCAGCTTGGAGACGCCAGCAGGCTGCACGTCGCCAAAGGTGTCGTCGTCGATCATCAGCGCCGGGGCCTTGTCGCAGTTACCCAGGCAGCACACAGGCAGCAGGGTGAAGCGCCCGTCTGCGGTGGTCTGGCCCAGGCCGATGCCCAGTTCGGTCTGGATCTGGCTGACCACCGACTCGTGGCCGCCGATGTAGCAGACCATGCTGTCGCAGACGCGGATGATGTGCCGGCCAACCGGCTGACGGAAGATCTGACTATAGAAGGTGGCCACGCCTTCGACGTCGCTGGCAGGAATGCCGAGCACTTCGCCGATGGCGTAGATGGCGCCGTCCGGCACCCAGCCGCGTTCCTTCTGGACGATCTTCAGGGCTTCGATGGACGCCGCGCGCGGGTCCTCGTAGTGATGCATCTCGTGCTCGATGGCCGAGCGCTCGGTTTCGCTCAGGGCGAAACGGTCGGTTTGGATAAGCGTGCTGTTCATGCTTAGCGGTCCACGTCAGCCATAACGAAGTCGATACTGCCCAGGTACGCAATGAGGTCCGCGACCATGCTGCCGCGGATCACCGAAGGGATCTGCTGCAGGTGCGGGTAGCTCGGGGTACGGATCCGGGTGCGGTAGCTCATGGTGCCGCCGTCGCTCGTCAGGTAGTAACTGTTGATGCCCTTGGTCGCCTCGATCATCTGGAAGGATTCGTTGGCCGGCATGACCGGGCCCCACGAAACCTGCAGGAAGTGAGTGATCAGGGTTTCGATGTGCTGCAGGGTGCGCTCTTTCGGCGGCGGCGTGGTCAGCGGGTGATCCGCCTTGTACGGGCCTTCCGGCATGTTGCGCAGGCACTGGTCGATGATGCGGATACTCTGGCGCATCTCCTCGACACGGACCATGCAGCGATCGTAGGCATCGCCGTTGTGGGCCAGCGGCACTTCGAACTCGAAGTTCTCGTAGCCGGAGTAAGGGCGGGCTTTGCGCAGGTCGAAGTCAAGACCGGTGGAACGCAGGCCAGCACCGGTGACGCCCCATTCCAGGGCCTCTTTGGTGTTGTACTGGGCAACGCCGATGGTCCGGCCCTTGAGGATGCTGTTCTGCAGGGCGGCCTTGGTGTACTCGTCGAGGCGCTTTGGCAGCCAGTCGACGAAGTCCTTCACCAGTTTTTCCCAGCCGCGCGGCAGGTCGTGGGCAACACCACCGATGCGGTACCAGGCCGGGTGCAGACGGAAGCCGGTGATGGCTTCGATCACGGTGTAGGCGCGCTGACGGTCGGTGAAGGTGAAGAACACCGGGGTCATGGCGCCGACGTCCTGGATGTAGGTCCCCAGGAACAGCAGGTGGCTGGTGATGCGGAAGAACTCGGCGAGCATGATGCGGATCACGTCGACCTTCTGCGGCACCTGGATGCCGGCCAGCTTCTCCACCGCCAGTACGTACGGCAGGTTGTTCATCACCCCGCCGAGGTAGTCGATACGGTCGGTGTAGGGGATGAAGCTGTGCCAGGACTGACGCTCGGCCATTTTCTCGGCGCCACGGTGGTGGTAGCCGATGTCCGGGACGCAGTCGACAATCTCTTCGCCGTCCAGCTGCAGGACGATACGGAAGGCACCGTGGGCCGAAGGGTGGTTCGGGCCCAGGTTGAGGAACATGTAGTCCTCGTTGGTGCCCTGGCGTTTCATGCCCCAGGCCTCAGGGTTGAAGCGTGCGGCTTCTTCCTCGAGTTGCTGCTTGGCCAGGGTCAGGCTGTACGGATCGAATTCGGTGGCGCGGGCAGGGTAGTCCTTGCGCAGCGGGTGACCTTCCCAGGTCGGCGGCATCATGATCCGGGTCAGGTGCGGGTGGCCGGCAAAGTCGATGCCGAACATGTCCCAGACTTCACGCTCGTACCAGTTGGCGTTGGGCCAGATACCGGTGACGGTGGGCAGGTTCAGGTCGCCTTCGCTGAGGGCCACCTTGATCATCACGTCGCTGTTCCGCTCCACCGAGAGCAGGTGGTAGAACACGCTGAAGTCTGCGCCCGGCAGGCCGCGGCGCTGGGTGCGCAGGCGCTCGTCGACGCCATGCAGGTCGTAGAGCATGCTGTACGGCTTGGCGACATGGCGCAGGAAACCCAGCACGTCCTTGAGTTTTTCGCGGGTAACCCAAAGCACCGGCATGCCGGTGCGGGTTTCCTGGGCGACGAACGCTTCGGGGCCGAATTTGTTGTTCAGTTCGACGACCACATCCTGGTCGTCAGCCTTGTAAGGCGGGATATAAATAGCGGTGTCCGCTGTCATGGTCTCGGTCGCTTTCGGTCAACGTAGAGAATGAAGCCAGGCTGCCTGTCGCACATGCGCAGGCAACAGGTCGCTGGATCAGACTTCGTCGGGGCTGCGCAGGTTGGTGACCTGGATGCGCTGTTCACGGCGTTGCTCTTTCTGCGACGGCATCTCGGCACGGTAAATGCCTTGATCACCGACAACCCAGGAAAGAGGGCGACGCTCCTGGCCAATCGACTCCTGCAACAGCATCAGGCCTTGCAGGAAGGCTTCAGGGCGTGGCGGGCAGCCAGGCACGTAGACATCCACGGGGAGGAACTTGTCGACCCCCTGAACGACCGAGTAAATGTCGTACATGCCACCGGAGTTGGCGCACGAACCCATGGAGATGACCCACTTGGGCTCGAGCATCTGCTCGTACAGGCGCTGGATGATCGGCGCCATCTTGATGAAGCAGGTGCCGGCGATGACCATGAAGTCGGCCTGACGCGGCGATGCCCGGATGACTTCGGCGCCGAAGCGGGCGATGTCGTGGGGCGCCGTGAAGGCCGTGGTCATTTCCACGTAGCAGCAGGAGAGGCCGAAGTTGTACGGCCACAGGGAGTTCTTACGCCCCCAGTTGACCGCGCCACTGAGCACATCTTCAAGTTTGCCCATGAAGATGTTCTTGTGGACCTGGTCCTCTAGCAGCGAATCGGAGACGGTTTCCCGTTCTCCGATTGGATATTGCTCGTTGGGAGCATCCGGGTCGATTCTGGTGAGATTGTATTGCATTGCCAAAGCCTCATTGTTTCAGCTTCGCTTGCCGCTTGCGACGACCTTCGGGAGCCCAGTCAAGTGCTCCGACGCGCCATAGGTAGACAAGACCTGCCAACAGAATTGCTATGAAAACGAGTGCTTCGACGAATCCGGTCCAGCCGCTTTCGCGGACGGACACAGACCATGCAAAGAGAAAGAGGGCTTCGATATCGAAGATCACGAACAGCATCGCGACCAGATAGAATTTGGCTGACAGACGCAAGCGGGCGCCGCCAGTGGGCAGCATGCCGGACTCGAAGGGCTCGTTCTTGCTGCGGCCCCAGGCCTTGCTGCCGAGCAGGGCGGACAGGCCGAGCATGAAGGCACACAGGCCTACGACACCCAAAAGGAAAATGGCAAAGCCCCAGTTGTGGGCGATGAGTCCTGTCGAATCGGGCATGCTGAAAATCCTTATACAGAGACCAGTCTCTGCGGCTTGAAAAGAAGTAGAGCAGTGACGATATGTCGCAGCGGAATCTATCGCGCTGATTTTATGGGTAAACCCGGTGCAAGTAAAATTTCTGCAGCAAATTTATTCGTAAGATTAAGAACAAAAATCTTTCGTAACAGGCTGCAGGCCACGTAGACCGGGCATTGCCCCGGGTTCTGTTAATTATGTTTCTTGCAACGCGTAATGAATCAGCAACTTCGTAATGATAATTAATATCATTTGAGGTTGTGCGATTAGTCCTACTGTTCGAGTCAACTACAAAGTTGTGCAACATAGCCGTCACCTGCAAGTTTCCACCCCCTGTGTTTTAACCTGTTTTTTCTTGCCTCGCCGCGCTCTGGATCAAGGCTTTTGTCGATTGCCTGGTGTAGGCCGAGGCGGCGATGGCCCACTGGCCCAGCCAGTAGGCGAGGATGATCAGGTACTGGGCGGCGCCAAACGGGCTGACGAAGCGGTCGATACCGATCAGGCTGTCGGAAAACACGAAAGCAACCGCGCCCAGTGCCGCGAGGCCGCCGCAGGCCAGGGCGCGCCAGAGCATGGCGCTGATGGCCAGGGCATACACGGTGACCGGAATCAGCAATTCACCCAGGCCGGAACTGATCAGCAGGCCCAGCAGCGCCGCACCGACAATCGCCGAGCCCAGCAGTGCAGCGGGCGCCAGTTGGCGGTCCTCGCCCAGGTAGCCGCGCAGGTAGGCCAGGTGCGCGCAGAGAAAGGCCGCCAGGCCAAACACGAACAGATCGCCAGGCACGGCCAGGAGTATGTCGCCGAGCAAGGAAAAGCCCAGGCCAATGATGATCCAGCGCCGGTAGGCGGTGGGCTCGGCGCTACTCAGCCAGCAGATCAGCGCCAGCACCGGGATCGGTTTGACCGCCAGGCCCAGCAGCGCGTTGCCGCTGGCCAGTGCATATAGATAGAAGGCTGCACCCAGCAGGGCCAGGCAGAGCAGGGTGACGGGGCGGGGCATGGCCGATCCTTGGTGTTGTTGTGCACCTAGCATAGCCAATGGCAATTAATAAGGAAGCCCTGTGCATTTGCAGGGGGCCTATCGCTGGCAAGCCAGCTCCCACAGGTGCTGCATGCACTGTGCCCGGTGGGAGCTGGCTTGCCAGCGATGGCGGCACCACCACATCCTGATAAAAAAACAAAACCCGGGACCCCATCACAGGCCCCGGGTTTTGCGTGTTACCCGAATGTCAGCAACCGATCCGTGATCAGTGGAACTGCTCTTCTTCGGTCGAGCCGGTCAGAGCGGTCACCGAAGACTTGCCACCCTGGATAACAGTGGTCATGTCGTCGAAGTAGCCGGTACCGACTTCCTGCTGGTGGGCGACGAAGGTGTAGCCTTTCGACGCGTCAGCGAATTCTTGCTCTTGCAGCTTCACGTAGGCGGTCATGTCGTTGCGGGCGTAGTCGTGCGCCAGGTTGAACATGCCGTGCCACATGTTGTGGATACCCGCCAGGGTGATGAACTGGTGCTTGTAGCCCATGGCCGACAGTTCGCGCTGGAACTTGGCGATGGTTGCGTCGTCCAGGTTCTTCTTCCAGTTGAAGGAAGGCGAGCAGTTGTAGGACAGGATCTGGTCCGGGTATTCCTTCTTGATCGCTTCGGCAAAGCGGCGAGCTTCGTCCAGGTCCGGCTTGGCGGTTTCACACCAGATCAGGTCGGCGTATGGCGCGTAAGCCAGGCCGCGGGCGATGGCTTGATCCAGGCCTGCACGAACCTTGTAGAAGCCTTCCTGGGTGCGCTCGCCAATCACGAATGGCTGGTCGTACGGGTCGCAGTCGCTGGTCAAAAGGTCAGCGGCGTTGGCGTCGGTACGGGCCAGGATAATGGTCGGTACGCCGGCAACGTCAGCCGCCAGACGGGCAGCGGTCAGCTTCTGTACGGCTTCCTGGGTCGGAACCAGTACCTTGCCGCCCATGTGGCCGCATTTTTTCACCGAGGCCAGCTGGTCTTCGAAGTGAACGCCGGCGGCGCCTGCTTCGATCATGTTCTTCATCAGCTCGTAGGCGTTGAGGACGCCGCCGAAACCGGCTTCAGCGTCAGCCACGATCGGTGCGAAGTAGTCGACGTAGCCTTCGTCGCCCGGGTTCTTGCCGGCTTTCCACTGGATCTGGTCGGCGCGACGGAACGAGTTGTTGATGCGCTTGACCACGGTTGGGACCGAGTCCACCGGGTACAGCGACTGGTCTGGGTACATGGACTCGGCCGAGTTGTTGTCGGCAGCCACTTGCCAGCCGGACAGGTAGATGGCCTGGATACCGGCTTTGACCTGTTGTACGGCCTGGCCGCCGGTCAGGGCGCCCATGCAGTTGACGAAATCTTTCTCTGGACGGAAGGACGGGTGTGCGCCCTGGGTGACCAGCTTCCACAGCTTCTCGGCACCCAGATGGGCCAGGGTGTGCTCAGGCTGGATCGAGCCACGCAGACGAACGACATCAGCGGCGGTGTAGGTACGGGTCACGCCTTTCCAGCGCGGGTTCTCGGCCCAGTCTTTTTCGAGGGCTGCAATTTGCTGTTCGCGTGTCAGTGCCATGGAAATAAACCTCGTCGCATCGGTCTTGGGTAAAAATTCTCGCTCTCTACTGCGCAGATCAGAAGCCAGGCAAAGGTCAGTATGGGCGAAATATGCGACGGTCGAACGATGGGGCTCGAAGAGGGGAAGTGAGCAGGTGGGCGAGGTTTTCGCTGCAGGGTGGCTCGTGGTTGCCGAACTGCAATGAACAGTGCTGCCGGGTACCTTTTGATGCGCTTCCGTCCCTCGGGACAACTTCGTTCCAGTCGCAATCTCGTCAAACTGCCTTGTGGGCGGTACAGACACGAGCCGGCTCAGGTGGGTGAGTTAGAGCGCGGCTCGAAAGCCCTTGCCAGGGCCTCTGATCAGCGGGAGCGGGGCCATCATGCCTCGACGTTTCGGGGTCGTCAAATGTTTTGTAGTGGTTTTTTATCACCACTACATCTTTGGTCTAATACGACTCATCAGTCAGTTTCGAGGCCTTTGGTCGAGGCCTTGATTTGTCTGGGTTCAGTCCAAAGCATCGACTTTTACCCGCAATGTCATGTTTTCACCGCGCTGGGTGCTGTAACTGAGGGCCGAAGCGCTGCGTTCGGACTGACTCTGCTGGTTGACCCCTGCCAAGGTGATCCACTCACCGAGCTTGCCGGTGACTTTTGTGTCGGTACTTTGCACCTTCACTACATCAGGACGTTCCTGGCTCATCCGGTCATTGTTGGTACTGATGTTCAGGTGCACGGTGTCGCCAGTGACGCTGGCGGTGACGTAAAAGCCCTGGGTGACGTTGCGGTATTCGGTGTCACTTTGCACCCGGCCATAGCCATCGGTACTGGTGCTGGTGATCGGGATGCTCTGCCCGACCTGGATCAGCGCCGGGCTGCCTTCGCTGGCTTGCACCTGTTGCAGGCCGCCTTCGCGGTTGGCAGTGCCGTAGCGAATGACCCGGGCATTGCCGCGGTTGTCCTGGAAGTTGCTGTCGTTGTTGTCGACGCTGATCAGCAGTTTACGCGGCGCGGTGTCCAGTTGCTGCAGCAGGGTGCGCAGGTCGTCGATGCGTTCGGGCTCGGCGTTGACGATCAGTTTGTTTTCAAAGGCGCTGACGCTGCCGTCCTTGCCGATGAAGGCTTGCGCGGTGGGGAGGATTTCAGCGCTGGTGCGGTGGCTCAGCGGCAGGACTTCGGTGGCGGCCAGCGTACTCAGGCTGAACGACAGAAGCAGGGAGGTGAGAAGGGGGCGTAGCGGCATGTCCATGATCTCCGCGGGTGGAGTGGACATGATGGCAAATTTGTAGCAGTTATGGGAGCGAGGTTGTCAGGCTGAGGACTGCTTCGCAGCCCATCGCCGGCAAGGCCGGCTCCCACAAGGATCAGGTTGGCATCGAACCTGTGGGAGTCGGCCTTGCCGGCGATGGGCTGCAAGGCTGCCCCAATCGCAATCAGGCCAGTTCGCGCGACTCGCGAACCATGTCCACGTGCGGAATGCCCGCCTCGAGGAACTCCTCGCTGACCACCTTGAAACCAAGGCGCTCGTAGAATGGCGTGGCGTGCACCTGGGCGCTGAGCATCTGCTGCTTGAGGTCACGGTTCTGCGCTTCGACGATGACCGCCTGCATCAGCGCGTCGCCGACCTTCAGCCCGCGCCAGTCCTTGAGTACCGAGACCCGGCCGATATGGCCGTCGGGCAGCAGGCGCGCGGTGCCGATGGCATAGTCACCTTCCATGGCCAGGAAGTGCACGGCAGTGTTGTCGTCGGCATCCCATTCCAGCTCCGGCGGCACGTTCTGTTCGGCGATGAACACGGCTTCACGAATACGGCGGATATCGGCGTTGTCTTTTTGCCAGTCGGCGAGCCGGACGCGGATCTTATTCATTGGCAAACCCCAGGCTTCCTTGTTTGACCAGTTCGCAGATCAAGGTAATGCCTTGATCGTTTTCAAGCCACTGCTCAAGGTTTTCAATATGCAACGCATCGGCGGCGCAGATCAGCTTCAGCAGTTCGCGCAGGTCGCCCGGCAGCAGGCGGCTCTGGCCGCTGGCGAACAGCAGCAGGTTGTCGTCGACTTCCGACCAGGCCAGGCGCGCGCTCGGGTTGCGGATCAGAATCGCGCCCTGGGCCAGGCTCTCGATCAGCTCGACTTCATCCAGCGTCTCGCCGCTGACCAGCTCCGGGTAACGCGGTTCGGTCATGAACTGGCCGAACCAGGTCAGCAGCAGGCGCTCGTCACCCATGTGCTCGGTGAGCAGCTTTTTCAGGCGGTCGAGGGCGTCGTGCTGAATCTGGTGCGGGTCGCTGACCGGCTCGGCGTCGGCGTCGGTGTAACGCTCTTCGTCGGGCAGGAACTGGCTGAGGAAGTCGGTGAAATGGGTCAGCACTTCAGCGGCGCCCGGCGCACGGAAGCCCACCGAGTAGGTCAGGCAGTCATCTTCGGCAATGCCGTAGTGGGCCAGGCGCGGCGGCAGGTAAAGCATGTCGCCGGGCTCCAGGGTCCACTCGTCGCTTTGCTCGAATTCGGCCAGGATGCGCAGGTCGGCGTGCTCCAGCAGCGGGCTGTCGCTGTCGCACATCTGGCCGATCTTCCAGTTGCGCTTGCCCTGGCCTTGCAGCAGGAACACGTCGTAGTTGTCGAAGTGCGGGCCAACGCTGCCGCCAGGCGCTGCAAAGCTGATCATTACATCGTCGATACGCCAGCTTGGCAGGAAGCGGAAGTGCTCCAGCAGCTCGCCGACTTCCGGCACGAACTGGTCGACCGCCTGCACCAGCAGGGTCCAGTCGCGCTCGGGCAGGGTGCTGAAGGCATCTTCTTCGAACGGGCCGCGGCGCAGTTCCCATGGGCGTTCGCCGTGCTCGATGACCAGGCGCGATTCGACTTCTTCTTCCAGGGCCAGGCCGGCCAGTTCGTCAGCGTCGATCGGGCTTTCGAAGTCCGGGAAGGCCTGGCGTACCAGCAGGGGTTTCTTCTGCCAGTAGTCGCGCATGAATTCGCGGGCAGTGAGGCCGCCCAGAAGCTGCAGAGGAGTATCAGGATTCATGTGTAACCTATTGAAAAAAAGTAATTTTCTTTCGGTAATAAAAACGCCCGGCTGAGCCGGGCGTTTACGCGCAGGGCGCAGATCAGATGCGTTTGGCTTGAGCCGCAGCGTTACCGATGTAGGAGGCTGGAGTCAGCTTCTTCAGCTCGGTGCGTGCTTCTGCCGGCATGTCCAGGCCATCGATGAAGGTCAGCAGCGCTTCAGGGCTGATGCCTTTGCCACGGGTCAGCTCCTTGAGCTTCTCGTAGGGGTTCTCGATGTTGTAGCGGCGCATGACGGTCTGGATCGGCTCGGCGAGGACTTCCCAGCAGGCGTCCAGGTCTTCGGCGATACGGGCTTCGTTGATCTCGAGCTTGCTGATGCCCTTGAGGCTGGCCTCGTAGGCGATCACGCTGTGGGCGAAACCGACGCCCAGGTTGCGCAGCACGGTGGAGTCGGTCAGGTCACGCTGCCAGCGCGAGATCGGCAGCTTGCTGGCCAGGTGCTGGAACAGCGCGTTGGCGATACCCAGGTTGCCTTCGGAGTTTTCGAAGTCGATCGGGTTGACCTTGTGCGGCATGGTCGAGGAGCCGATTTCGCCAGCGATGGTGCGCTGCTTGAAGTAGCCCAGGGAGATGTAGCCCCAGACGTCGCGGTCGAAGTCGATCAGGATGGTGTTGAAGCGAGCGATCGCGTCGAACAGCTCGGCGATGTAGTCGTGCGGCTCGATCTGGGTGGTGTAGGGGTTGAATACCAGGCCCAGCTCGTCTTCGATGAAGGCGCGGGCATTGGCTTCCCAGTCGATCTGCGGGTAGGCCGACAGGTGGGCGTTGTAGTTGCCCACGGCGCCGTTGATCTTGCCCAGCAGCGGTACGGCGGCAACCTGGGCGATCTGGCGCTCCAGGCGGTAGACGACGTTGGCCAGCTCTTTGCCCAGGGTGGTTGGCGACGCCGGTTGGCCGTGGGTGCGCGACAGCATCGGCACGTCGGCGAAGCGGTGGGCCAGCTCACGGATGGCCTGGGTGATCTGGCGCATCAGCGGCAGCAGCACGCTATCGCGGCCTTCGCGCAGCATCAGGGCGTGGGACAGGTTGTTGATGTCCTCGCTGGTGCAGGCGAAGTGGATGAATTCACTGACCTTGGCCAGCTCCGGCAGCTTGGCGGCCTGCTCCTTGAGCAGGTACTCGATGGCCTTGACGTCGTGGTTGGTGGTGCGCTCGATCTCTTTGACGCGCTCGGCGTGCTCGAGGGCGAACTCATCGGCCAGGCCGTTGAGCAGGGCGTTGGCTTCGGCGGAAAAGGCCGGAACCTCGGCGATCTGCGGGTGGGCGGCCAGGCGCTGGAGCCAGCGAACCTCGACCAGGGCGCGGAAACGGATCAGGCCGTATTCGCTGAAAATAGGGCGCAGGGCCTGGGTTTTGCCGGCGTAGCGGCCGTCAACAGGGGAAACCGCAGTGAGCGAGGAAAGCTGCATGGGGTGTTCTCGGACAGTCAGGCTTTGAAAAGGGCGCATATCATACATGAAAAACGCGCCCGGGTCGGGTGGCTGACAAATGGTCTGCCGGTAAATCTGTAGATTTTTGCTGGCCTCATCGCTGGCAAGCCAGCTCCCACAGGTGCAGTGCATGCCGTCCCTGTGGGAGCTGGCTTGCCGGCGATTGGCGTTCAGCCACGCAACATCGGATACAGCTCTTTGAGCAGTTTGCGCCGGCTGATCACCAGCTGCCAGCGATGTCCGCCCAGCTGTCGCCACAGGCGCGCGGCGCGAATGCCGGCGAGCAGCAGGGCGCGAATCTTCGAGGCATTGCTCGGCTGTTGCAGGTGGCGCATGTCGCCGTGTACCTGGATGCGCTGGCGCAGGGTGCTCAGGGTGTCCTGGTACAGGGCGCCGCTGGAAGCAATGACGTTTTCATGCACCAGGCCGAAATGCTCGGCCTGGGACTGGATTTGCGGCAGGCGGTTGCCGATCACATCGAGCATGTCGCCGCGCTTGGCCAGCTGACGCTCCAGGCCGAGCATCGACAGTGCATAGCGCAGCGGCTCGCGCTGCAGGCTGCCCGGGTCGCGTTCCAGGGCGCTGGCCAGGGCGCGGTAGCCGTCACGCAGGTTGAGGTCGTCGCCGCCGAACACCTCCAGGGTGTCCTTGGGGTCGCGCACCAGCAGGCTGCCGAGCATGCAGCCAAGGTTGGCCTCGCTGGCCTGGCCGGTGCGGGCGATACGGTCAACCAGCACCGCGGCCTGGAACACGCCACCCAAGGCAATCAACTGCTCTTGCATGGCATTCATGCGCGCGCGCTCCACGGCTCGGCGGTTTCGATCACGCCGCCGCCGAGGCAGATTTCGCCGTCATAGAACACCACCGACTGGCCTGGCGTCACCGCCCGCTGTGGCTCGTCGAACACCGCGCGGTAGCCACTTGCGGTCTGTTCCAGGGTGCAGCCCTGATCGCTTTGGCGGTAGCGCACCTTGGCCGTCAGGCGTCGAGGGCTGGACAGGTCGATGGGGTTGACCCAGAAGATCTCCGACGCCAGCAGGGCGCGCGAGAACAGCCACGGGTGTTCGTTACCCTGGCCGACCACCAGCACGTTGCGGGTGAGGTCTTTCTCCAGTACGTACCACGGCTCGTCACCGGCGTCTTTCAGGCCGCCGATGCCCAGGCCCTGGCGCTGGCCGATGGTGTGGTACATCAGGCCGTGGTGACGACCGATGACTTCGCCGTCGGTGGTCTGGATCTCGCCCGGTTGCGCCGGCAGGTACTGCTTGAGGAAGTCGCTGAAGCGGCGCTCGCCGATAAAGCAGATGCCGGTGGAGTCTTTCTTCTTCGCCGTGGCCAGGCCGTGTTTTTCGGCGATGGCGCGTACTTCGGGTTTTTCCAGTTCGCCGACCGGGAATAGCGTGCGGGCGATTTCCTTGCCGCCGACCGCGTGCAGGAAGTAGCTCTGGTCCTTGTTTGGGTCCAGGCCCTTGAGCAGTTCGGTGCGGCCATCAGTGTCGCGGCGGCGCACATAGTGGCCGGTGGCGATCAGGTCGGCGCCGAGCATCAGGGCGTAGTCGAGGAAGGCCTTGAACTTGATTTCGCGGTTGCAGAGGATGTCCGGGTTCGGCGTGCGTCCGGCCTTGTATTCGGCCAGGAAGTGCTCGAAGACGTTGTCCCAGTACTCGGCGGCGAAGTTGGCGGTGTGCAGCTTGATGCCGATGCGGTCGCACACGGCCTGGGCATCGGCCAGGTCTTCGCGGGCGGTGCAGTATTCGGTGCCGTCGTCCTCTTCCCAGTTCTTCATGAACAGGCCTTCCACCTGGTAGCCCTGCTCCATCAGCAGGAGGGCGGAGACGGAAGAGTCCACGCCGCCGGACATGCCGACGATAACGCGTGTCTTTTCGGGTTCGTAAAGTGCTGGACTGGTCATAGGTACCGGCTGTGTATCTGGAAAAAGACAACGATTCTATCAGGCTGCGGCCTTCAAGGCATCGTTGCTGTCAGTCGCGGATCAACGCCAGGCTGTGCAGCGGGCCGGCCAGGTAGTCGTCGATGCAGCGCGGTACCAGCTCGCTGCGCCAGCGCTCGGGGTCGGCCAGCAGCTCCTCGCGGCTCAGCCACACGGCACGGACGATGTCGCTGTCCAGGGCGCGCTCGGGATGGTGCTTGAGCGGGCGCGCGGCGAAGCAGATGCGCTGGTAGGTCACACCATTGCTGGGGGCGGTATAGAGGTAGATGCCGACCAGGCCGGTCAGCTCGACCTCCCAGGCGGTTTCTTCGAGGGTTTCGCGCAGTGCGGCGTCGAGCAGGCTTTCGTTGGCCTCGAGGTGGCCGGCGGGCTGGTTGAATACGTGCTTGCCGGCCTTGAGCTCCTCGACCATGAGGAAGCGGCCCTGGTCTTCGATGAGGGTGGCGACGGTGATGTGGGGTTGCCAGGTCATGTTCTGGATCCTTGGGTGATTTCTCGGGCCCTATCGCTGGCAAGCCAGCTCCCACAGGATCACCGCTGACCGTGTGGGAGCTGGCTTGCCAGCGATAGGGCACTGCCGTAGTCCGGAAAAGCGAAAGCCCCGGTGCGTGGCCGGGGCTTTCGATGTTACGTCAAGCGAACCTTACAGTGCGGCAATCGCGCTGTTGAAGGTCTGGCTCGGGCGCATCACTTTGCTGGTCAGCTCGGCATCCGGGTAGTAGTAACCACCGATGTCAGCCGGCTTGCCCTGAACGGCGTTGAGCTCGGCGACGATGGTCGCTTCGTGCTCGGCCAGGGCTTTTGCCAGTGGCGCGAAACGCGCTTGCAGGGCGGCGTCGTCGCTCTGGGCGGCCAGGGCCTGGGCCCAGTACAGGGTCAGGTAGAAGTGGCTGCCACGGTTGTCGATACCGCCGACCTTGCGCGCAGGGGACTTGTTGGTGTCCAGGAACTGGCCGGTGGCCTGGTCCAGGGTCGCCGCCAGTACCTTGGCTTTCGGGTTGGTGTAGGCAGTGCCCAGGTGCTCCAGGGAAGCGGCCAGGGCCAGGAACTCGCCCAGGGAGTCCCAGCGCAGGAAGTTCTCTTCAACCAGCTGCTGTACGTGCTTGGGTGCCGAACCGCCGGCGCCGGTTTCGAACAGGCCGCCGTTGTTCATCAGCGGCACGATCGACAGCATCTTGGCGCTGGTGCCCAGCTCCATGATCGGGAACAGGTCGGTCAGGTAGTCGCGCAGTACGTTGCCGGTAACCGAGATGGTGTCCTGGCCGGCGCGGATGCGCTGCAGGGAAACCTTCATGGCCTCGACAGGCGACAGGACGCGGATGTCCAGGCCAGCGGTGTCGTGGTCTTTCAGGTACTGCTGGACCTTCTCGATCAGCACGCCGTCGTGGGCACGCTGAGGGTCGAGCCAGAACAGCGCCGGGGTGTTGCTGGCGCGGGCGCGGTTGACGGCCAGTTTGACCCAGTCCTGGATCGGTGCGTCTTTGGTCTGGCACATGCGGAAGATGTCGCCGGCTTCGACTTCCTGGGACAGCAGCAGGTTGCCCTTGCCGTCAACCACACGGATCACGCCGTCGGCCTTGGCCTGGAAGGTCTTGTCGTGGGAACCGTACTCTTCGGCTTTCTGCGCCATCAGGCCAACGTTCGGCACGCTGCCCATGGTGGTCGGATCGAAGGCGCCGTGTTGCTTGCAGTCTTCGATGACGGCCTGGTAGATGGTGGCGTAGCAACGATCCGGAATGACGGCCTTGGTGTCTTGCAGTTGGCCTTCGGTGTTCCACATCTTGCCCGAGTCACGGATCATCGCCGGCATCGAAGCGTCGACGATGACGTCGCTCGGCACGTGCAGGTTGGTGATGCCCTTGTCGGAGTTGACCATGGCCAGGGCCGGGCGGACGTCGTAGACGGCTTTGATGTCCGCTTCGATCTGCGCCTGCTGCTCGGCCGGCAGCGCCTTGATACGGGCGTACAGGTCGCCGATACCGTTGTTCAGGTTGAAACCGATCTGCTCCAGTACTGCGGCGTGCTTGTTCAGCGCGTCCTGGTAGTACTCGGCAACGATCTGGCCGAACATGATCGGGTCGGAGACCTTCATCATGGTGGCTTTCAGGTGCACCGACAGCAGCACGCCCTTGGCTTTGGCATCTTCGATCTCGGCGGCGATGAACTTGCGCAGCGCCTTGGTGCTCAAGACTGCGCAGTCGACGATTTCACCGGCCTTGACCGCGGTTTTTTCTTTCAGAACGGTGGTGTTGCCGTTCTTGTCCAGCAGTTCGATGCGCAGGCTGTCATCGGCGTCGATCAGCGCGGCTTTCTCGCTGCCGTAGAAGTCGCCCTGGCTCATGTGTGCCACGTGGGACTTGGAGTCGGCAGCCCAGGCGCCCATCTTGTGCGGGTGCTTGCGTGCGTAGTTCTTGACCGACAGCGGGGCGCGACGGTCGGAGTTGCCTTCACGCAGGACCGGGTTCACGGCGCTGCCCTTGATGCGGTCGTAGCGAGCCTTGGCTTCTTTCTCGGTATCGGTAGCGGCGGCTTCAGGGTAATCAGGAATGTTGAAGCCCTTGGCTTGCAGTTCCTTGATCGCGGCCTTCAGTTGCGGAACCGAGGCGCTGATGTTCGGCAGCTTGATGATGTTGGCTTCTGGTGTGGTTGCCAGTTGGCCCAGTTCTGCCAGATGGTCGGCCACTTGCTTGTCGGCGCCGAGCTGTTCAGGGAAGGCAGAAAGGATACGGCCGGCCAGAGAGATGTCCCGGGTTTCTACGGCGATGTCGGCGCAAGCGGTGAAGGCTTCGATGACGGGGAGCAGTGAATAGGTGGCGAGGGCGGGGGCTTCGTCGGTGAAGGTGTAGATGATCTTGGATCGGGTGGGCATATTCGGGTTAACTCTCTGTTTTGCTGAGCGTGCGCAGAATCTCGAGGTGCGCAGGGTAGGCGCTTCGCTCAGACACATCCATGAGCAGAAGGTCGAAGATTCTGGGCGGTGATGGTGGATTGCATCAGTCGAGTGTCAAACGGCTGAACTGCGGTAACAGCCCAGTCTTGTCGGGGCCGCAGGTCTCGTTTCAGACGGTTCGCCCCCAGTGACCCTTTGGTCACCGGGCGAGTATACCAAAGCCTTGGTCGTATTGATCAAGATCAACCCGTCGCAGGGGCTTTTTTAGACCAAAGATGTAGGCGTTGCTGCCCTATCGCAGGGCATTTGCGCACGTGGTTCCCGTTGCCGTTCAACTGGGGTACGCTCAGGGGATCCAGATGACGAACCACACCAAAAAAAACGGAGTGCAGCATGGGATACCAGAAAATCAAGGTTCCGGCAGTCGGCGACAAAATCACCGTCAATGCGGACCATTCTCTCAATGTTCCTGATAATCCGATCATCCCGTTCATCGAAGGCGACGGCATTGGCGTAGACGTCAGTCCCGTCATGATCAAAGTGGTTGATGCTGCTGTAGAGAAAGCCTATGGGGGCAAGCGCAAGATTTCCTGGATGGAAGTCTACGCCGGTGAAAAAGCCACCCAGGTATACGACCAGGACACCTGGTTGCCCCAGGAAACCCTCGATGCGGTGAAGGACTACGTCGTCTCCATCAAGGGTCCGCTGACCACCCCGGTCGGTGGTGGTATCCGCTCCCTCAACGTTGCCCTGCGCCAGCAGCTGGACCTGTATGTCTGCCTGCGCCCGGTGGTGTGGTTCCAGGGCGTGCCAAGCCCGGTGAAAAAGCCGGGTGACGTCGACATGGTGATCTTCCGCGAAAACTCCGAAGACATTTATGCCGGCATCGAATGGAAGGCCGGTTCGCCGGAAGCGACCAAGGTCATCAAGTTCCTGAAAGAAGAAATGGGCGTCACCAAGATCCGTTTCGACCAGGACTGCGGCATCGGCATCAAGCCGGTCTCCAAGGAAGGCACCCAGCGCCTGGTGCGCAAGGCCCTGCAGTATGTGGTGGACAACGACCGCAAGTCGCTGACCATCGTGCACAAGGGCAATATCATGAAGTTCACCGAAGGTGCCTTCAAGGACTGGGGCTACGAAGTGGCCAAGAACGAATTCGGCGCCGAGCTGCTCGATGGCGGCCCATGGATGAAGTTCAAGAACCCGAAAACCGGCCGTGAAGTCATCGTCAAGGACGCCATCGCCGACGCCATGCTCCAGCAGATCCTGCTGCGCCCGGCCGAATACGACGTGATCGCCACCCTCAACCTCAACGGTGACTACCTGTCCGACGCCCTGGCGGCGGAAGTCGGCGGCATCGGTATTGCCCCGGGCGCCAACCTGTCCGACACCGTGGCGATGTTCGAGGCCACCCACGGTACCGCGCCGAAGTACGCCGGCAAGGACCAGGTCAACCCGGGTTCGGTAATTCTCTCGGCCGAGATGATGCTGCGTCACCTGGGCTGGACCGAGGCGGCCGACCTGATCATCAAGGGCACCAACGGCGCCATCGCCGCCAAGACCGTGACCTACGACTTCGAGCGCCTGATGGACGGCGCGACTCTGGTCAGCAGCTCCGGTTTCGGTGATGCCTTGATCAAGCACATGTAAGCGGCACAAGAAAACCGGCCAGTCCTTGCGGGCTGGCCGGTTTTCTTTTGTCTGATCGCCGGCTCAGGCTTCAGTCGTTTGCGGGCTGGGGGTGGGGGAGGCTGTGGTTGGTGCGGTCGCATTCTCGATTTTGACCGCATGCAAGCCTTTGGGGCCCTGGATGATCTCGAAGCTGACGGATTGTCCGGCTTTCAGGGTTTTATAACCTTCCATCTGGATAGCCGAGTAGTGTGCGAACAGATCCTCTGTTTTCCCGTCTTCATTGATGAAGCCATAGCCCTTGGCGTTGTTGAACCACTTGACTTTACCGCTTGCCATCCTCATATCCCTCTGCAAAGGACTCCATCACTGGAGTATCATCCACTCCATCCGCATATGAACCTGCGAAAATTCTGGTTGACTGCGCGGATCTTTATCGACCACGGTGGGTTCTTATTGGTTGTAACACCGTTTTGCCGATAGTCAAGGTGAGGTGACGGCTGTCCCGCGTCGCCTGTGCGGTCAACCCATAAACCAACCTGTCGAAATGATGAAATTCTTTCCATGCATGCACATAGCCAGATTCGACTAACATTCAATCAGGATCGCCCGCAATCGCATGAGGACGATGGTTCTGGCCTGGCGGTACAGGAGGCCAAACCGGCCCTGCAGGCGCCACCCATGTACAAGGTGGTTTTGTTTAACGATGACTACACACCGATGGATTTCGTCGTCGAAGTGCTCGAGGTGTTTTTTAACCTGAATCGCGAGCTGGCGACCAAGGTCATGCTGGCCGTCCACACAGAAGGACGGGCAGTGTGCGGATTGTTTACCCGTGACATCGCCGAGACCAAGGCCATGCAGGTCAACCAATACGCAAGGGAAAGCCAGCATCCGCTACTCTGTGAAATCGAGAAGGACGGTTAATCGCCGGCCACTTGGGTATGAGGTGAAGCTATGTTAAACCGCGAGCTCGAAGTCACCCTCAATCTGGCCTTCAAGGAGGCACGCTCGAAACGTCATGAGTTCATGACCGTCGAGCACCTGCTGCTGGCACTATTGGATAATGAGGCCGCCGCGACCGTTCTGCGCGCCTGCGGCGCAAACCTCGACAAACTCAAACACGACCTGCAGGAGTTCATCGACTCCACCACGCCGTTGATCCCCGTGCACGACGAGGACCGCGAAACCCAGCCAACCCTGGGCTTCCAGCGTGTACTGCAGCGCGCAGTCTTCCATGTCCAGAGCTCGGGCAAGCGTGAAGTCACCGGTGCCAACGTGCTGGTTGCGATTTTCAGCGAACAGGAAAGCCAGGCCGTGTTCCTGCTTAAACAGCAGAGCGTGGCCCGCATCGACGTGGTCAACTACATCGCCCACGGCATCTCCAAGGTGCCTGGCCATGGTGAACACTCCGAGGGCGAGCAGGACATGCAGGACGAGGAAGGCGGTGAAACGTCATCCTCGGGCAATCCTCTGGATGCCTATGCCAGCAACCTCAACGAACAGGCCCGTCAGGGGCGCATCGATCCGCTGGTCGGTCGCGAGCTCGAAGTCGAGCGCGTGGCGCAGATCCTCGCCCGTCGGCGCAAGAACAACCCGCTGCTGGTCGGTGAGGCCGGTGTCGGTAAAACCGCCATCGCCGAAGGCCTGGCCAAGCGTATCGTCGACGGCCAGGTGCCGGACCTGCTGGCCCACAGCGTGGTCTACTCCCTGGACCTGGGCGCCTTGCTGGCCGGTACCAAGTACCGCGGTGACTTCGAGAAGCGCTTCAAGGCGCTGCTCAACGAGCTGCGCAAACGTCCGCAAGCGATCCTGTTCATCGACGAGATCCACACCATCATCGGTGCCGGTGCGGCTTCCGGTGGGGTAATGGACGCCTCCAACCTGCTCAAGCCGCTGCTGTCTTCGGGTGATATCCGTTGCATCGGTTCGACCACCTTTCAGGAATTTCGCGGCATCTTCGAAAAAGACCGGGCCCTGGCGCGGCGCTTCCAGAAGGTCGATGTCAGCGAGCCATCGGTGGAAGACACCGTGGGCATCCTGCGCGGGCTCAAGGGGCGGTTCGAGAGCCACCACAACATCGAGTACAGCGATGAGGCCCTGCGCGCCGCTGCCGAGCTTGCAGCGCGCTACATCAATGACCGGCACATGCCCGACAAGGCCATCGATGTGATCGACGAGGCGGGTGCCTACCAGCGCCTGCAGCCGGTGGAAAAGCGGGTCAAGCGTATCGACGTGCCGCAAGTCGAGGACATCGTCGCCAAAATCGCGCGGATTCCGCCAAAACACGTGACCAGTTCCGACAAGGAGCTGCTGCGTAACCTGGAGCGCGACCTCAAGCTCACGGTGTTCGGTCAGGATGCGGCGATCGATTCGCTGGCGACCGCCATCAAGCTGTCCCGTGCCGGCCTCAAGGCGCCGGACAAGCCTGTCGGTTCGTTCCTGTTTGCCGGCCCTACCGGGGTGGGTAAAACCGAAGCGGCGCGGCAGCTGGCCAAGGCCCTGGGTGTCGAGCTGGTACGCTTCGACATGTCCGAGTACATGGAGCGGCATACCGTTTCGCGTCTGATCGGTGCGCCTCCGGGCTACGTCGGTTTCGACCAGGGCGGCCTGCTCACCGAAGCCATTACCAAGCAGCCGCACTGCGTGTTGCTGCTCGACGAGATCGAGAAGGCCCACCCGGAAGTCTTCAACCTGCTGCTGCAGGTGATGGACCACGGTACCCTGACCGACAACAACGGGCGCAAGGCGGACTTCCGTAACGTCATCGTCATCATGACCACCAACGCCGGTGCTGAAACCGCTGCGCGGGCCTCGATCGGCTTCACCCAGCAAGATCATTCCTCCGATGCAATGGAAGTGATCAAGAAGAGCTTCACGCCGGAGTTCCGCAACCGCCTGGACACCATCATCCAGTTTGGCCGCCTCAGCCACGAGACGATCAAGAGCGTGGTGGACAAGTTCCTCATCGAGCTGCAGGCGCAACTGGAAGACAAGCGCGTGTTGCTGGAGGTAAGCGATGCGGCGCGCAGTTGGCTGGCGGCCGGTGGCTACGATGCGCAGATGGGCGCGCGGCCAATGGCGCGGCTGATCCAGGACAAGATCAAGCGGCCGTTGGCCGAGGAGATCCTGTTCGGCGAGCTGGCCGAGCATGGCGGTGTGGTGCACATCGACATCCGCGATGGCGAACTGGTGTTCGACTTCGAGACCACGGCTGAGATGGCGTAAGGCAGGCTGGGGCTGCTATGCAGCCCATCGCTGGCAAGCCGGCTCTCACACAATCCCTGTGGGAGCTGCGGTGCGGCGACCCGACTTGCCAGCGATGCTTTTCCAGAGCCAACAAAAACGCCCGGCATTTAGCCGGGCGTTTTCGTTGGTGTCGCTTAGCGGGCGCGGTAGGTGATGCGCCCCTTGCTCAGGTCGTAGGGCGTCAGTTCGACGCGGACCTTGTCACCGGTCAGAATACGAATGTAGTTCTTGCGCATCTTTCCGGAGATGTGCGCGGTAACGACGTGCCCATTTTCCAACTCCACACGGAACATGGTGTTGGGCAGGGTGTCGACGACAGTGCCTTCCATTTCGAAGCTGTCTTCTTTCGACATGCAGTAAAGCCCTCGGTGTCCAGTTAATGGCCCGGTGCACAGCTGCGCCAGGCAAAAAAAGTGGCGTGCATTGTGCCCGAAAAATGGGCCTCAAGCCAATGATTTCAGTTCAACGTCACCCAACGCTGATTGATCAACAGCTCGATGGGGCGGTACTGGGTCTTGTAGTTCATCTTTTTGCAGTTTTTGATCCAGTAGCCGAGGTAGACCGCGTCCAGGCCCAGGCGCAGGGCTTCGGTGATCTGCCAGAGGATGGCGAAGCGGCCCAGGCTGCGCCGTTCTTCGTCCGGCTCGTAGAAGGTGTATACCGCCGAGAGGCCGTTGGGCAGCAGGTCGGTGACCGCCACGGCGAGCAGGCGGTCTTCCAGGCGGAACTCGTAAAAGCGCGAAAATGGCAGGTCGCGGACCAGGAAGGTGGAAAACTGGTCACGGCTGGGGGGGTACATGTCGCCATCGGCATGGCGCTGCTCGATGTAGCGCCGGTAAAGCTCGAAATATTCCTCTTTGAATGCCGGGCGGCCAGCGTTGACGGTGAGGTCGGCATTGCGCTTGAGGATGCGTTTTTGCTGGCGGTTGGGCAGAAAGCGTGCAGCCGGGATCCGCGCCGGCACGCAGGCGTTGCAGTTCTGGCAATGCGGGCGATACAGATGGTCGCCGCTGCGCCGGAAGCCCATTTCCGACAGGTCTGCGTAAACGTTGACATCCATCGGCTGGCTCGGGTCGAGAAACAGCGTGGTGGCTTGTTCGTCTGGCAGGTAGCTGCAGGAATGGGGTTGAGTGGCATAAAACTTCAACCGCGCCAGCTCTGTCATGATCAACCCCTCGGGAGGTGCTTTTGTTTTAAGTGTAAGCCAGCTGGAAAAACTCGCCTAGCAAACCCAGCTGGCGCTGCTGGGCTGGTCGAGATAACGCTGAAGGTAGTCGGCAAAAGTGGCCCGGGCGATGGCGCGGGCGCCGAGGCTGTGCAGGTGGTCGGTAGGCATCTGGCAGTCAATCAGGACAAATCCTGCCTGTTGCAGATGCTCGACCAGGGCCACGAAGCCGACCTTGGAGGCATTGTCGGCGCGGCTGAACATCGACTCGCCGAAAAACAGCCGGCCCATGGCCAGGCCGTACAGCCCGCCCACCAGTTCACCGTCGCGGCGCACCTCGACCGAATGGGCAAAGCCCTGCTGGTGCAGTTTCAGGTAGGCCGCCTGCATGCTGTCGGTGATCCAGGTGCCGTCGGCGTAGTCGCGGGGGGCGGCGCAGGCGTTGATGACAGCGGCAAAGTCCTGGTCGAAGCTGACCTGGTAGTGACCCTGGCGGATGAGCTTGCGCAGCGAGCGCGACACGTGCAATTCGTCGGGAAACAGCACGGTACGCGGGTCGGGCGACCACCAGAGGATCGGCTGGCCGTCCTGGTACCAGGGGAAGCAGCCGTGGCGATAGGCCTGCACCAGGCGTTCGGCGCTCAGGTCGCCGCCGGCGGCGAGCAGGCCGTTGGGGTCGCGCAGGGCTTTGTCCAGCGGCGGAAAGGTGAGGGTGTCGCGGCTCAACCAGGTCAGCATCGTGGTCCAGTGATGGAAGAGGGGAGGGCACCCAGCATGGCCTGAAAAAGCCTCGCGGGACAAGCCCGCTCCTACAGGCGTGGTGCCTGCAGGCAACTTGCATGACCCTTTGTTGTCACACTTGCACAAAAACACCGCATAAGCCTTTGTCACAAAAGAAAATGCGTGCTCAAATTGCTGTATAGGAAATTGGCCCCCGTTTACGCTTCATTCTGGCGTGCCGCCATGGCGGTAGGCGGGCAGTAATGTTAAAAGTAGTGGTTTGTTGACTGTTCAGTTGGGTCAATCACTGTTGGACGCGCAATGAGCGCAGGAATAGACGCGTTTTGAAGAAATCCACCGCAACACCCAGTCCCTTGCCCGTGCCGCTCTGGCGCCAGCAGCTGCACTATCGGCTCAAGGAAGGTGCGCTGATCGCCGTGGGCGCGCTGTGCCTGTACCTGTGGATGGCCTTGCTGACCTACGACCAGGCCGATCCGGGCTTCAGCCATACCAGCAACGTCGAGCAGGTACAGAACGCCGCCGGCCGTGCCGGTGCCTATTTCGCCGACATCCTGTTCATGGTCCTGGGCTATTTCGCCTACATCTTCCCGTTGCTGCTGGCGATCAAGACCTGGCAGATCTTCCGCGAACGCCACCAGCCGTGGCAGTGGAGTGGCTGGTTGTTCTCCTGGCGCCTGATCGGCCTGGTGTTCCTGGTGCTTTCGGGTGCGGCGCTGGCGCATATCCATTTCCATTCCGCCGCCAGCCTGCCGGCATCGGCCGGTGGCGCGCTGGGCGAAAGCCTCGGCGACCTGGCCAAGAACGCCCTGAACGTGCAGGGCAGCACCCTGATGTTCATCGCCCTGTTCCTGTTCGGCCTGACGGTGTTCACCGACCTGTCGTGGTTCAAGGTCATGGACGTCACCGGCAAGATCACCCTCGACCTGTTCGAGTTGTTCCAGGGCGCCGCCAACCGCTGGTGGGAGGCGCGCAACGAGCGCAAGCGCCTGGTGGCGCAGCTGCGCGAGGTCGATGACCAGGTCCACGAGGTAGTCGCCCCGGTAGCGCCAGATCGTCGCGAGCAGGCCAAGGCCAAGGAGCGCATCATCGAGCGCGACCAGGCCTTGAGCAAACACGTCGCTGAGCGCGTGCAGCAGCCGGCGCCGGTGATCATGCCGGCCCCGGCCAAGGCGCCGGAACCGAGCAAGCGCGTGCAGAAGGAAAAACAGGCGCCGCTGTTCGTCGACAGCGCCATCGAAGGCACCTTGCCGCCGATCTCGATCCTCGACCCGGCCGAGAAAAAACAGGTCAACTACTCGCCAGAATCCCTGGCCGGCGTTGGCCACCTGCTGGAAATCAAGCTCAAGGAATTCGGCGTCGAAGTCTCGGTAGACTCGATCCACCCGGGCCCGGTAATTACCCGTTACGAAATCCAGCCGGCCGCTGGCGTCAAGGTCAGCCGCATCGCCAACCTGGCCAAGGACCTGGCCCGCTCCCTGGCGGTGACCAGCGTGCGGGTGGTTGAAGTGATCCCCGGCAAGACCACCGTCGGTATCGAGATCCCCAACGAAGACCGGCAGATCGTGCGCTTCTCCGAGGTGCTGTCGTCGCCACAATACGACGAAGCCAAATCGCCGGTGACCATGGCCCTGGGCCACGACATCGGCGGCAAGCCGGTGATCACCGATCTTGCGAAGATGCCGCACCTGCTGGTGGCCGGTACCACCGGTTCCGGTAAGTCGGTGGGCGTCAACGCCATGATCCTGTCGATCCTGTTCAAGTCGGGCCCGGAAGACGCCAAGCTGATCATGATCGACCCGAAAATGCTCGAACTGTCGATCTACGAAGGCATTCCGCACCTGCTCTGCCCGGTGGTCACCGACATGAAGGACGCCGCCAACGCCCTGCGCTGGAGCGTGGCCGAGATGGAGCGGCGCTACAAGCTGATGGCGGCCATGGGCGTGCGCAACCTGGCGGGCTTCAACCGCAAGGTCAAGGACGCCGAAGAAGCCGGCGAGCCGATCTACGACCCGATGTTCAAGCGCGAAAGCATGGACGACGTGCCGCCGCTGCTGAAAACCCTGCCGACCATTGTCGTGGTGGTCGACGAGTTCGCCGACATGATGATGATCGTCGGCAAGAAGGTCGAAGAGCTGATCGCCCGTATCGCCCAGAAGGCCCGTGCTGCCGGTATTCACCTGATTCTCGCGACCCAGCGGCCCTCGGTGGACGTGATCACCGGCCTGATCAAGGCCAACATCCCGACCCGCATGGCCTTCCAGGTCTCGAGCAAGATCGACTCGCGGACCATCATCGACCAGGGCGGCGCCGAACAGTTGCTCGGCCACGGTGACATGCTCTACATGCCACCAGGCACCAGCCTGCCGATTCGTGTGCATGGCGCCTTCGTTTCCGATGACGAGGTCCATCGCGTGGTCGAGGCCTGGAAACTGCGGGGCGCCCCGGACTACAACGAGGACATCCTCAGCGGCGTCGAAGAGGCCGGCAGCGGCTTTGACGGCGGCGGTGGTGGCGGAGACGGCGACGATGCCGAAACCGATGCGCTGTACGATGAAGCCGTGCAGTTCGTGCTGGAAAGCCGCCGTGCGTCCATTTCCGCCGTACAGCGCAAGCTGAAGATCGGCTACAACCGCGCTGCGCGGATGATCGAGGCAATGGAGATGGCCGGTGTGGTCACCGCCATGAACACCAACGGTTCGCGCGAAGTAATTGCCCCCGGGCCGTCCCGCGACTGATGATCCAACCTGCTGGCGGCCAGTGACGGCGGCCAGCCCCTTCATACTGCAACGAGGATTTCCATGCGCCTGATTCGCATGCTGTTGGTTTCCGCTATGGCCCTGTCCAGCGCTTCGGCAATTGCCGCCGATGCCGATGCGGCACGCCTGACCCAGTTGCTGGACAAATCCAGGACCATCAGCGCCAATTTCTCTCAACTGACCCTCGATGGCACCGGCACTCAGCTGCAGGAAACCACCGGGCAGATGGCCGTGCAGCGCCCGGGCCTGTTCTACTGGCACACCGATGCGCCACAGGAGCAGGTGGTGGTGTCGGACGGCAAGAACGTCACCCTGTGGGACCCGGACCTGGAACAGGCTACCATCAAGAAACTCGACCAGCGCCTGACTGAAACCCCGGCACTGTTGCTGTCCGGTGACGTCTCGAAGATCAGCCAGAGCTTCGACATCACCTCTAAAGAGCAGGGCGAGGTCATGGATTTCGTGCTCAAGCCGAAAACCAAGGACACCCTGTTCGACTCGCTGCGCCTGTCGTTCCGTCGCGGCCTGGTCAACGACATGCAACTGATCGACAGCGTCGGCCAACGCACCAACATCCTGTTCACCGCGGTCAAGGCCAACGAGGCGATCCCGGCGAGCAAGTTCAAGTTCGACATCCCCAAAGGTGCGGATGTCATCTCCGAGTAAGAGGTAGTAGCGCCGTCCATGGACCTGTTTCGTAGCGACCCCGTAGCCCAGCCCCTGGCCGCGCGCCTGCGCCCGGCCAACCTGGACGAGTACGTTGGCCAGGAGCACCTGCTGGCCCGCGGCAAGCCGCTGCGCGAGGCACTGGAAGCGGGCGCACTGCACTCGATGATCTTCTGGGGCCCGCCCGGGGTCGGCAAGACCACCCTGGCGCGGTTGCTGGCGCAGTTCTGCGACGCCCACTTCGAGACCGTTTCGGCGGTGTTGGCCGGGGTCAAGGAAATCCGCCACGCGGTGGACATCGCCAAGCAGCAGGCCGGGCAGTATGGGCGGCGCACGATTCTGTTCGTTGATGAAGTGCACCGCTTCAACAAGTCCCAGCAGGATGCCTTTTTGCCGTATGTGGAAGACGGCACGCTGATCTTCATCGGCGCCACCACCGAGAACCCTTCGTTCGAACTGAACAACGCGCTGCTGTCGCGGGCACGGGTCTATGTGCTGAAAAGCCTCGACGAAGCCGCGCTACGCAAGCTGGTCAACCGCGCCCTGACGGAAGAGCGTGGCCTGGGCAAGCGCCAGTTGCGCGTTGGCGACGAAGCCTTCCAGATGCTCATGGCTGCCGCCGATGGCGATGGCCGGCGCATGCTCAACTTCCTCGAAAACGCCTCGGACCTGGCAGAGGATGGCGGTGAAATCGCTGTCGAATTGCTGCAGAGCCTGCTCGGTGACAGCCGCCGGCGTTTCGACAAGGGTGGCGAGGCCTTCTACGACCAGATCTCGGCGCTGCACAAGTCGGTGCGCGGCTCCAACCCCGATGGCGCCTTGTACTGGTTCGCGCGCATGCTCGATGGCGGCTGCGACCCGCTGTACATCGCCCGCCGCGTGGTACGCATGGCCAGCGAAGACATCGGCAACGCCGACCCCCGCGCCTTGAGCCTGTGCCTGGCGGCCTGGGACGTGCAAGAGCGCCTGGGCAGCCCGGAAGGCGAGCTGGCTGTGGCCCAGGCCATTACCTACCTGGCCTGTGCACCGAAGAGCAACGCGGTGTACATGGGCTTCAAAACTGCGCTGCGCGAAGCTGGCGAGCACGGTTCGCTGGAAGTGCCGCTGCACCTGCGCAACGCCCCGACCAAGCTGATGAAGCAGCTGGGCTATGGCGATGAATACCGCTACGCCCATGACGAACCGGATGCCTACGCCGCCGGCGAAGACTACTTCCCTGACCACCTCGCGCCGCGCCAGTACTACCAACCGGTGCCGCGCGGCCTGGAATTGAAGATCGGCGAGAAGCTCAAGCACCTGGCCGAACTCGACCGCAACAGCCCGCGGCAGCGCAGAAAACCATGATTGCCGTGATCGCCGCAGTCAGCGCCGGGGGCATTGTCGGCACCCTGATGCGCTTTGCCACTGCCAATTGGGTCAACGCGCACTGGCCACACCACTTCTATCTCGGTACGCTGGCGGTCAATCTGATTGGCTGCCTGCTGATCGGCTTGCTCTACGGGCTGTTTCTGCATCGCCCGCTGGTGCCGGTCGAGCTGCGTGCGGGCCTGATCGTCGGCTTTCTCGGCGGTCTTACAACCTTTTCATCCTTTTCACTGGATACCGTGCGCCTGCTCGAAAGCGGGCAGGCGCCGCTGGCCTTCGGGTATGCCGGGGCCAGCGTATTTGGCGGGCTGCTCGCAACCTGGGCTGGCCTGTCCCTGACCAAATTCTGAACCAACGAGAGAACGATATGCTCGATTCCAAACTGTTACGCGGCCAACTTCAGGAAGTGGCGGACCGCCTGGCCTCCCGTGGCTTCAGCCTGGATGTCGCGCGCATCGAGGCCCTGGAAGAACGCCGCAAGGTGGTACAGACCCGTACCGAACAACTGCAGGCCGAGCGTAACGCCCGTTCCAAATCCATCGGCCAGGCCAAGGCCAAGGGCGAAGACATCGCTCCGCTGATGGCTGACGTCGAGCGCATGGCCGGCGAACTGGCCAGCGGCAAGGTCGAGCTGGACGGCATCCAGGCTGAACTGGATGGGATCCTGCTGGGCATTCCCAACCTGCCGGACGAAAGCGTGCCGGTCGGCGCCGATGAAGACCACAACGTCGAAGTCCGCCGTTGGGGCACCCCGCGCGCCTTCGATTTCGAGATCAAGGACCACGTTGCCCTCGGTGAGCTGAGCGGCGGCCTCGACTTCGAAACCGCAGCCAAGCTGTCGGGCGCCCGTTTCGCCCTGCTGCGCGGCCCGATCGCCCGTCTGCACCGCGCCCTGGCGCAGTTCATGATCAACCTGCACACCAGCGAGCACGGCTACGAAGAAGCCTACACCCCGTACCTGGTCCAGGCCCCGGCGCTGCAAGGCACCGGCCAGTTGCCCAAGTTCGAGGAAGACCTGTTCAAGATCAGCCGCGACGGCGAGGCCGACTTCTACCTGATCCCGACCGCCGAGGTGTCGCTGACCAACATCGTTGCCGGCGAGATCCTCGACGCCAAGCAACTGCCGATCAAGTTCGTCGCCCATACCCCGTGCTTCCGTAGCGAAGCCGGTGCGTCGGGCCGCGACACCCGCGGCATGATCCGTCAGCACCAGTTCGACAAGGTCGAGATGGTGCAGATCGTCGAGCCGGACAAATCCATGGAAGCCCTGGAAGGCCTGACCGCCAACGCCGAGCGCGTGCTGCAAGCCCTGGAACTGCCGTACCGGGTGCTGGCGCTGTGCACCGGCGACATGGGCTTCAGCGCGGTGAAAACCTACGACCTGGAAGTCTGGGTGCCGAGCCAGGACAAGTACCGCGAAATCTCCTCGTGCTCCAACTGTGGCGACTTCCAGGCCCGCCGCATGCAGGCGCGCTGGCGCAACCCGGAAACCGGCAAGCCGGAACTGGTGCACACCCTCAACGGTTCGGGCCTGGCGGTCGGCCGTACCCTGGTGGCGGTGCTGGAGAACTACCAGCAGGCCGACGGTTCGATCCGCGTGCCGGAAGTACTCAAGCCGTACATGGGTGGCCTGGAGGTCATCGGTTAAATGGAATTCCTGCCGCTGTTCCACAAACTGCGCGGCAGCCGTGTGCTGATCGTCGGCGGAGGTGAAATTGCCCTGCGCAAATCGCGTCTGCTGGCTGATGCCGGGGCTGTGCTGCGGGTAGTGGCGCCCGAGATCGAAGTGCAACTGGCCGAGCTTGCCCGGCACAGCGGTGGTGAAATTCTCAGCCGTGGTTACCAGCCGGGCGACCTCGACGGTTGCCAGCTGATCATTGCCGCCACCGACGACCAGGCGCTCAACGCCCAGGTCTCGGCGGATGCCCAGCAGCGCTGCGTACCGGTCAATGTGGTCGATGCGCCGGCGCTGTGTTCGGTGATTTTCCCGGCCATCGTCGACCGCTCGCCATTGGTGGTTGCGGTGTCCAGCGGCGGCGATGCGCCGGTGCTGGCGCGGTTGATTCGGGCCAAGCTGGAAACCTGGATCCCTGCTGCCTATGGCGAACTGGCCGGCCTTGGCGCGCGCTTTCGGCACAAGGTCAAGGCGCTGTACCCGGACGTCAATCAGCGTCGCGGCTTCTGGGAAGATGTCTTCCAGGGCCCGATTGCCGAGCGGCAACTGGCCGGGCAGGGCGCTGAAGCCGAGCGTCTGCTGCAAGCCAAGATCGACGGTGCCACCTACCAGGCGCCGGGCGAGGTGTATCTGGTCGGCGCCGGCCCCGGTGACCCGGACCTGCTGACCTTCCGCGCCTTGCGCCTGATGCAGCAGGCCGATGTGGTGCTCTACGATCGCCTGGTCGCCCCGGCGATCATCGAACTGTGCCGCCGTGATGCCGAGCGCATCTACGTCGGCAAGCGCCGCGCCGATCACGCCGTGCCGCAAGCGCAGATCAACCAGCAACTGGTCGACCTGGCGCGTCAGGGCAAGCGTGTGTTGCGTCTGAAAGGTGGCGATCCGTTCATCTTCGGCCGTGGCGGCGAAGAGATCGAAGAGCTGGCGGCCCAGGGCATTCCGTTCCAGGTGGTGCCGGGGATTACCGCGGCCAGTGGCTGCTCGGCCTATGCCGGCATTCCGCTGACCCACCGCGACTATGCCCAGTCGGTGCGTTTCGTCACCGGCCACCTCAAGGACGGTACCAGCGACCTGCCGTGGGATGACCTGGTGGCGCCGGCGCAGACCTTGGTGTTCTACATGGGCCTGGTTGGCTTGCCGACCATCTGTGCCGAGCTGATTCGTCACGGGCGGGCGGCGGATACGCCGGCGGCACTGGTGCAGCAGGGCACCACGCCAAATCAGCGGGTGTTCACTGGCACCTTGGCCGACTTGCCCAAGCTGGTGGCCGAGCATGAAGTGCATGCGCCGACCCTGGTGATCGTCGGCGAAGTAGTACAGCTTCGCGAGAAGCTGGCCTGGTTCGAAGGCGCCCAGCCTTGAAATCATCGCTGGCAAGCCAGCTCCCACAGGCACTGTATGCACTGCACCTGTGGGAGCTGGCTTGCCAGCGATGAGGCCGGTTTGCCTGGCCTCACACTCCAGTCTTGTTCCAGATTCCCCGCCCCACCAGTCGCTCCCGGTCATGCCCCAGCTCAAAATCCTGCAACGGCCCCTTGGGCACAATCCCGTTCGGATTGATGGTCTTGTGGCTCATGTAGTAGTGCTTCTGGATATGCTCGAAATTCACCGTCTCGGCGATCCCCGGCCACTGATACAGCTCCCGTAGCCAGTTCGACAGGTTCGGGTAATCGGCAATGCGCCGCAAGTTGCACTTGAAGTGCCCGTGGTACACCGCATCGAAGCGAATCAGCGTGGTAAACAGCCGCCAGTCGGCCTCGGTCAGGTATTCCCCGGCCAGGTAGCGCTGGGTGCCGAGCAGCCGCTCCAGATGATCCAGTTCGGCAAACACCTCATCAAAAGCCTGCTCATAGGCCGCCTGCGAAGTGGCAAAGCCTGCCCGGTACACGCCATTGTTGACCGCCGGATAGATCCGCTCGTTAAGCGCCTCAATCTGCCCGCGCAGCGCTTCGGGATACAGGTCCAGGCGATTGCCGGTCAGCTCGTCGAAAGCCGAGTTGAAGATGCGAATGATCTCCGCCGACTCATTGTTGACGATGCGTTGCTCGTGTTTATCCCACAGCACCGGCACCGTGACCCGGCCGCTGTAGTGCGGATCGTCACGGGTGTAGCGCTGGTGCAGGAAGTCCAGGTGCTCGAGCTTGTCGCCGGTCGAGCCGTTGCTCTGGTCGAAGGTCCAGCCATGCTCGCCCATCAGCCAGCTGACCACCGACACATCGATCAGGTTCTCAAGGCCCTTGAGCTTACGCAAGATCAGGGTGCGGTGGGCCCAGGGGCAGGCGAGCGATACATACAGGTGGTAACGGCCGGCTTGCGCGGCGGGCAGGGCGTTGCGCCGTTGCGCGCTTTCACGCTGGAAAGCGCCGTCTGCGCTGCTTTCATACCACTGGTCATGCCAGCGTCCGTCGATCAACAGGCCCATGCAGAGCTCCTTGGCGATTCGTTCTGAGTTAGAACCCAGTGTACGGAGCTGGGTTCGAACGAATAGCGCAAAGTCCGGGCCTGTTTGATCGGCTTATTCGATCAGTGGCGCTGATCCCAGTAGCGTTGCGCCTGGGCGAAGGCTTCCTCTCGGGATTGACCCAGGCCGCGCAGGGCCAGGGCCATGGTCGCCACCACGGCCAGTTCGCCATAGCTGTTCTGCTCATCACCGCGCCACACGGCCAGCAGTTGCCCGGGCTCAAGGCTCGCCGGTTTGACGTGGCGCTGGGCTACCAGGGCGGGCCATTCTTCATCCCAGTCGAGGCCATTGGCGGTGCCATACAGGTGGCTGCTGGTGTCCGGGTTGATCTCGATCTCGCCACCATCGCCCTTTACCACGATCGCCGTGTCGCCCAGCAGGCGGCTGGCCTCGCGGTGCACGGCCTGGTAGCCGGGGTGGAAGATGCTCTGCAGGCCGCAGCGCGCATTCAGCGGGTTGAGCACCCGTGCCAGGGAATGAATCGGCGAGCGCAGGCCCAGGGTGTTGCGCAGGTCGATCATTCGTTGCAGGCGTGGCGCCCAGTCTTGCAGCGGGATGAACGCCAGCTTGTGGGTGTCCAGCGCTTCAGACACCGAATGCCAGTCCCGGCACAATGGAATGCTCAGCAGTTCCAGCGATTGCTCGGTATACAGCCGCCCGGCCGTGTGGGCGCCGCCACCGTGCAGCAGGATGCGCACGCCGTTGGCCGCCAGGCACTTGGCGGCCAGCAGGTACCAGGGCAAATGGCGCTTCTTGCCGGCGTAGCTTGGCCAGTCCAGATCAACCTGGATCGGCGGCGCCTGCAGCCGCTGACGCAGCGCTTCGGTGAAGCCGGCCAGCTCTTCGGGGCTTTCTTCCTTGTGCCGCAGCAGCATCAGGAAGGCGCCGAGCTGGGTTTCCTCGACCTTGCCGTCGAGCAGCATGCCCATGGCCTCGCGGGCTTCCTCGCGGCTCAGGCCACGGGCACCGCGCTTGCCCTTGCCAAGGATGCGCACGAACTGGGCAAACGGATGTTCGGCCGGGGTTTCGGTGATCAGCGGGGTGAGCTCGGTCATATGCAATTGGTCGGCTTTGGCAGGCCCGCAAGTTTTGCGGCGAGTTTGGCGGGAGTGCCCTTGAACAGGCGGTTCAGGTGCAGGCTGTTGCCTTTTTCCGCGCCCAGCTTGAGCGCGGTGTACTTGATCAGCGGGCGGGTGGCCGGCGACAACTCGAACTCCTGGTAGAAGTCGCGCAGCAGGGTCAGCACTTCCCAGTGTTCCGCGGTCAGCTCCAGGTTTTCATGGGCGGCGAGGGCGCTGGCGACCTCCTCGGACCAATCACCGAGCTCGACCAGGTAGCCGTCTTTATCCAGGGCGATGCTGCGTTCGCCGACAGTCAGGGTGCTCATAGCCAGCTGTTGACCTTGTCATAGTGCAGCGACAGCTCGACGAAGGCCGGGTAGTCGATAGCCTTGCCCAGGTCGTTGATGGCAATGGCGCGGGCCTGCAGGTCTTCGTCCAGGGCGAACAGACGCCCGTCCAGCTGGCTGGCCTGCAGCGCGCGCAGCGGCTCGCTACCGGGCTGCAGGGCATACACCGCATCGCCGCACAGCAGCAGGCCGTCGGCGCTGCCAAGCAGGCGCAGGCAACTGCTCAGGCGGTTGTCGCCAAATGGCGAGTGGCAAATCACGTGCAAGGTGCTCATCAGAGGGTCACCACCTGGTCGAAACGGTCGATCAACGCGGCCAGCGCAGCGTCATCCAGCACCTGCACCGGCAGGCTCAGGGTGTCGGCAGCAAGGCCGCGCTCCTGCAGGCTGCTGCTGGCGGCGAACAGTTCCTCGATACCGAACATCGGCAATGCCTGCAGGTTGGCCGCGAGGTTCTTCTGCTGCAGCTGGGCCGGCTGCTGGCCGGGGGCGAGCTGGAACACGCCGTCATCGAGAAACAGCATGCCCAGCGGCAGGTCGAAGGCACCGCCGGCCAGGGCGATATCCAGCGCCTCGCGGGCGGATGGCCCGGCCCACGGCGCCTGGCGGCTGATAATCAGCAAGGACTTGGCCATCTCAATCGCCTCCAAAGCACATCAGTCGATCGGCGACTTGCGCCGCCTCATGCAACTGGCCCAGCCCGGACAGCTCCCAGGGCGCTGGCAGGTTGACCGCCGGGCGCTGGTAGCGCTGGGCTTCCTCGGCATTGAGCACGCCGCGGCGCAGAGCGGCGGCAATGCACACCACGGCATCGAGCTGCTGCGCGCTGACGAACGCGCGCCACTCGGTGGGCAGGTCCAGCTCATCCTGGGGCGTCACGACATTGCCCGAGGCGCTGTGCACGCCGTCCTGATAGAAAAACAGCCGGACAATCTCATGCCCGCCAGCGAGCGCCGCCTGGGCAAAACGCAGGGCGCGGCGCGAGGAGGGCGCATGGGCCGGAGAAAAAACCGCAATGGCGAACTTCATGGAAGTCTCTTTCAGCAAATCTGCGGGAATGATAAAGCAAAAAGCCCGCAGCAACATGCCGCGGGCTCTTCAGGGCTTACCTCGCCCCCTGTGGGAGCTGGCTTGCCAGCGATGGCTTCAACACTGTCTCAAGCCTTGTCTTTATGCTCCGGCAAGAACCAGTTCAGTACCAGGGCACAAATCCCCCCGGTGGCCACCCCCGACTCCAGCACATTACGCAGTGCCGACGGCATATGCGCGAGGAACTCCGGCACCTGCGCCACCCCCAGGCCCAGCGCCAGCGACACGGCAATGATCAGCAGCGCGCGACGATCCAGGCTGATGCTGGCAAGGATATTGATCCCCGAAGCCGCCACCGCGCCGAACATCACCATCGCCGCGCCACCGAGCACCGGCTCCGGCACCGCTTGGATCACCCCGGCCACGCTCGGGAACAGGCCGAGGATCACCAGCATCGCCGCAATCCACACACCGATATGGCGGCTAGCGATACCGGTCAGCTGAATCACGCCATTATTCTGGGCAAAGATCGAGCTCGGGAAGGTATTGAACACCCCGGCCAGCAGCGAGTTGGCGCCGTTGACCAGCACGCCGCCCTTGATCCGCTGCATCCACAGCGGGCCTTCCACCGGCTGGCGCGAGACCTTGCTGGTAGCGGTCACATCACCAATGGCTTCCAACGAGGTCACCAGGTAGATCACCAGCATCGGAATGAACAGCGCCCAAGAGAAACCCAGGCCGAAATGCAGCGGTACGGGCACCTGGAACAGCGCAGCTTCGTGCATGCCGGTGAAGTTCAGGCGGCCCAGGTAACCGGCCAGGGCGTAACCCACGGCCAGGGCGATGACGATGGCGCAGCTACGCATCCACACCACCGGAATACGGTTGAGGATCACGATGATCGCCAGCACCACGCCCGACAGCAGGAGGTTCTCGCCATTGGCGAAGGTGCCGTTGCTCATCGCCGCAAAGCCGCCGCCCATACTGATCAGGCCGACCTTGATCAGGGTCAGGCCGATCATCAGCACGACGATACCGGTCACCAGCGGGGTAATCAGGCGTTTGACGAACGGCAGAATGCGCGAAATGCCCATCTCCACGAACGAACCGGCAATCACCACACCAAAAATCGCCGCCATCACGCCTTCGACCGGCGTGCCTTGCTTGACCATCAACGCGCCACCGGCGATCAACGGCCCGACAAAGTTGAAGCTGGTGCCCTGCACAATCAAAAGCCCGGCGCCAAAAGGCCCGAAGCGACGGCACTGCACGAAAGTGGCGATCCCGGAGATCACCAGCGACATCGACACGATCAGGTTGGTATCACGGGCCGAAACCCCCAGCGCCTGGCAAATCAGCAGGCCAGGGGTGACGATCGGCACAATGATCGCCAGCAGGTGCTGCAACGCCGCCAGCATCGCGATCAACGGACGCGGCCGGTCTTCAAGGCCGAGGACCAGTTCATTGGCCTGCGCGGGTGCGCCGGGTCCTTGCTCGATTGAACTCATGGGAGTGCTGCCCCGGAAGAAAAAAGGAGCGCATTCTACGGGCCCGCACCCGTTTACGGTAGTGCCTTGAGGCTGGCACCTATCCCTGTGGGAGCTGGCTTTGCCAGCGATGCAAGGCAAAGCCTTGCCAAACCCCACCCACAAAAAAGCCCGCCGAAGCGGGCTTTCTCTCAACGCATCACACCAGCAACCAATCAGTCATCGCGACCCATCAGGCCGAACAGCTGCAGCAGGCTGACGAACAGGTTGTAGATCGACACATACAGGCTGATGGTTGCCATGATGTAGTTACGCTCGCCACCGTGAATGATCGCGCTGGTCTGGAACAGGATGCACACTGACGAGAACAGCACGAAGCCGGCGCTGATCGCCAGCTGCAGGCCGCTGATCTGGAAGAACAGGCTGGCCAGCACCGCACCCATCAACACGAAGAAACCGGCGGTGATGAAACCACCGAGGAAGCTCATGTCCTTGCGGGTAATCAGCACATAGGCCGACAGGCCACCGAAAACCAGGGCCGTCATCGCGAACGCCGAGCTGACCACCTCGGCGCCACCGGCCATACCCAGGTAACGGTTGAGGATAGGGCCGAGCAAGAAGCCCATGAAGCCGGTGAGGGCGAAGGTGGACACCAGGCCCCAGACCGAATCACGCAGCTTGTTGGTGAGGAAGAACAGGCCGTAGAAGCCGATCAGCACCACGAAAATGTTCGGGTAGCCGACGCGCATCTGCTGCGCCACGTAGGCCATGATGCCACTGAAGGCGAGGGTGATAGCCAGCAACCCGTATGTGTTACGCAGGACGCGGCTGACCTCCTGCTGCTCGACCTGCTGGCCGTGATTGACGGCGTAATCCTGTTCGCGCATGGCGACACTCCTGTGGGTTTGAAACGTTCAGATGCAAAGATCATAACAGAGCCGCGCAAAGCGGCCACATAGAGAGTTTGACAGCTTGTTTCATTTCGGTATTATGGCGCCCGCAATACGAGGAAGCGTGGCCGAGTGGTTTAAGGCAACGGTCTTGAAAACCGTCGATGGGCAACTATCCTAGAGTTCGAATCTCTACGCTTCCGCCATCTTCAAAGCCCTGATTATTCAGGGCTTTTTGCGTTTCTGGGGCCTAGAAAAGCCCCTTATCAGTTCGGGCATAAGCCTATGAGTTCCGATACTTTTCGGAATGAGTTCCGAAACTTTCCTTATTTTGACGGTTTTGCGATGGCTCCAACCCGGCGATAAACCCGCTCGGTGATGTCGCCTTTGGTGTGCCCCAACAGCAGGCTGGCGTCCTCAATATCCTTGATTTCGGATGCTGCCTTCGGGCGAATATCGCGGAACTGGAACTGCGTGATCCGAGACGCTAAGAGACTGTCGCCTTCCTCCAAGGCTGTCGATCTGGCCAGGGCCCGAGCTTCGTCCCAGCGATTGCGCAGCATCGATGCAGACATGCGCTTGCCCCGCTCGCTGACAATCAAATAGCTGGAGCTGTGCTCCTGGTTCCGCGTAGCCATTTGCTTGATCAGCTTGCCTAGGCTGTTATCTACGCCGTCCACCGAGAGCATGATGCGCAGCTTCTTGTGTGTCTTGTTCTGCTGCACAACCAGATACCCCCCCTCGATATCGTCCCGCCTCATCACCAGTACGTCCGCAGGACGCTGGCCCGTCAGATACGCCAAGTCCATGGCGTCCTTCAGCTCTGGTACTGCTTTTTTGTACACCGCATCCCATACCGCGTCATTGGCGTAGAAGTCCCGAGGCGTTTCCTTGTTTTTGCGCACACCCTGGCAAGGGTTCTCTTTTGCTGTGAGCCCCCATTCCCGGGCCATATTGAATACATGGGAGAGCGTGGCAATCTCGCGATTCGCCCGCACCTTCGCCGATCGCGCATCCCGGTACTGCGCAATCATTGCTGGCGTGAGCGCATCTATTGGCGCGCTATCGAAGACAGGTCGAAGCTGGCGCAGCTCCGAGAGGTTGTCCTTCTGCGTGCGCGCTCCTTTCTTCGGGATGATGTCCCGCTCATACCTATCGAAGATCGCCTTCATCAGGCGCAAGTCCTGTGGCTTTTCCTTCGCCTCTAGCTCGGCCCACTTCAGGCGGGCCAGGTCCAAGTCAGTCCCGAGCGATATCTCTTTGCCCGTTGCGTCGCAGTAGTAGTACCCGACCCAGACCTTCCCGCTCTTGCGCTTGCGCTTCCGGCGGTAGACGTTTGGCGGGAGGTCCCTGTTTTCTTTGCTCCGTGGTCGCATCTCAGTTCACTCGGGAAAAATCTGGTTTCCAGGTTGGTTCGGGTAGTGGGGGAGGTGTCGTGGGTACTACCTCCAAGGTCATGCCCAGCTTCATTCGGGCGTACTGGCGACCAACCAGTGGTCGCCCGCCACGGCTTTCGACGAAGTGCCATTGGCGTTCTTCAAGCCATCGGCGCTGGTAGCCCCTGGCCTTGTAGCCGGTCAGCTCGGCCAGTTCTTTCTCCGAGAGAATTTCGGTTTCCATGGGATAGGTTCCACGCCGCGCATGGCGGCTGAGGTGGGGAGGGGTTAGGTTCGGTGCTTGATGATCAGCTCGCCGGCCTTCGTCAGCGCGTGGCCAGCTGCAGCGGCGGACACTTCGCCACCAGTGAGAGCCTTGCTCAAACAGTCGGTCACCTGCGCCAAGGCCAGAAGTAGCTCTTCCTGCAGCTCGCCTTCGGCCCGGCCGATATCCCAGAAGCGCTGCCCCCAATGATCAGCGGGAGGCGGGTTGGTGTTCTGCTTGCCGAAAGCCAAAGCTCCGACGATCGAGTCACACAGGTCCTGCTTGTAGGCGTTTTCGCCGTCAATGCTCAGGCCAGACCGGCGTAGGGTGCTGACCACCTCACCAAGGACAATGCCTTGGTCCTTCAGGACGATGTCCTTGCCGGGCTCGCCAGGCGTGTAGATGACCAGGGCGAGCTTGGCCTCGGGCCACAGGTTGTTGCTGATCTGCACCAGGGCGTCGTTGGCGGCTTCGTGAAAACGGGTTGTTGCGGACATAGCTCATCCTTGCCCGCCTACCGGCAGGCGCATATGGTTAAATGGGAAGTCAACAAGGAGGATTGATATGAGCAAGACAGCCAAGAACACGTTCACTATCGCTGGTGGCCCAATGACTGCATTGGGAATCGCTTTCGCTGCAGTTGGTGCGTCTGGGCAACCAGCATTCGGTTACACCGCTGCGGGCTTGCTCATTCCAGGTTTTGCATTGATCGCGACCGGAATTTGGTCGAAACGCCGGCAGGCTTGAGTTGTTGTAGGGGGGGTTAAGGCTGGGCGTTATGCGAGACCGCGTGCGCCAGGTGCCGGGCGTAGGTGGAAACGGCGCGCCAGTAGGCGGCCATCGGCCCCTTACGGCGGAGCCAGGATTTTTCGGCCTCGGCGTCGGCCTGGGCGCGCAGCTCTCGAAGCACTGCTTCGATTCGCGCGCGGTCTTCGGCCGGGAGTTCCAGTAGGGCTCGGCCCGCCGGAAGTTTCAGTAGCGGGTTGATGTAGCCCATGAGGCCTCCTGATGATATGTGACCTGGTTAATGCTCATCGTGGCCCCTTCCCGATCATCCAGGCCATGTAGAGCGGGGCGGCGATGGGTAGGATCATCATGGCTGTACCTCAATCTCAACATCGTCGTGGATCCACTCTATGTCGAGCAGGTCATCCTCAACGATCTGGCTCTCGCGGAGGTCGCTCATCTCCACCAGGTCCTGAGCCTCATCGTCAGCTACGTTCTCTATGACCTTCCGGAAGTTCACGACGGCCTTCCCGGTCAGGATGACTGTCTTGCTCACAGCGAATACCTCTCTTCATTCCAGCGCACTGGCGCCTTTGCAGGGGTAGGGGTGTCTTGTTCGTGCGGGGAGAGCTGGCGCTCGTTGTCGGCCTGCAACTGGCTGTCGGGGATGCAACTGATGCCGACCCCGTTCAGCAGGTAGCAGGTGACGCCGCGCTGGCTGTCGTGCTGCACGTCGATGACGTTCTCGGTTGCGCTGGCGCCGGTGGCCAGCAGCAGGAGGCAGAGGGCGAGGCGGGTCATCAGTAGTCCTCCCAGTTCAGCTCTTTGATGAAGTCGCCACCCGAGCACAGTCGCTCGTCGTCGATAGTGTCCACGCCCTTGAGGTCTTCCAAGGCGGTCTTTGCACGCTCCAGTGCCAGCTCGGCATGGCCAAGTTGCCGGCGCTTTCGGACCTTGTAGGAGTTCAGGGCCTTCGCCTTGTCCGGGTAGGCGAACCGGCGGCCGGACGATTCTTTCAGGACGCGCTTGATGTGCGGGCTCTTCCGGCCTTCAGCCACCCACTTCTCGGCCCATCCAGCGTTGCGATCCCGGGTGATCCAGTAGCACTGCTCAGACTCGCGCAGGACGACGAAGCGCTGACAGACGATGATCACTCCTTCAGGACTGATCTCGTCGATGTAGCGGTAGTGGTCTGGCCGCGCTTGCTGCATTTCTTCAGGCATGACTTCGTCCTTGCCGCTGCCGCGGCTATCAAGAATTGCGTGTTGTAATTTCGAATTGGTTCAAAGAACCGGAGTAGCGGTGTAGTCGTTGGCCCCCCTGTATGCCTTACTTATTGATTAGCTAAGGAGGAACGACATGCGCACCAGAGGTAGCGCCTATTGGGAATGGGCAGACCCAACGCTTCATAGCCGAACTCATGAAGAGGAACTCAGCGGTGGAGCGACTATCGATGTTCAGGTCAGGCTGTCCCGGAAAGGTATTACCCAGTTGTTCATCGGGGTGTACGCGGCGACGGGTATGCCGCTATATGAAGAAGGCATGGACTGCCGCTCCAGTGAATCTATGACCCGCGCGCTGGCCTGGGGAGTGGGCAAGGCCCGGCACATTGCCGAGCAGGGTGTGGCACAGGCGCCGATGCGCGCTCGAAAGGCCTGATTAATTGAGTGGAGTACAAATGTGCTCCTTGGTCATTCTGGGGTAATGGCCTCTGTGTTCAGCCGGCGGACTTCTTCGAGGCAGGCATTCCAACCTTCGTTGTGGCAGTCGATAAGTACGTCGCTTTCTTCGGTGTCTCCGGGCTTTCGGCCGGGCAGCACCAGCGCTCGTTGCCCATCCCTGAACGCCTTGGCACCCTGGTCGGCCATGTCACCGGCGCTGAAGCCGTCGGAGATTGGTGGGTGGCGGTAGAGCTTGTCACCGCACCGCAGCGGGCTTCCGTCTTTCCCGTAGATGAAGTCGATGAACAGGCCGTCGTCACTCTCGTCGACTATGGCCACCGGCTCGCCCAGGTGCTGGGCGGCTGGCGCATCAAGCAGGCCCTGCCAGAACTCAGCATGAGGCGAGGGGCAGGGATGGGCTTGGTACTGCAGCAGCTTCACCAGGCGCTCAATTTCATCGCGCGGCACGCTGACCATCTGTTCGGTGTTGCTGGATCGGTTTTCTGTGGGCATGGGGATACCTCGATGCGTATCATTCGCGGCCAAAAAATGGGAGGGGATATGCTCAACGACTATGGGAAGAGCCTGTTTAAGCCATGGCTCTCAGTTCAAAATGTGGTTCTGGTTCTTGCCGGAATATTTGTTGCTGGCCTGGCCATTCGGATTTACTCGCTGAACAGCTCAGAAATTGCGAGTTGGGTTCAAGCTTTCGGTTCGATTGCTGCCATTTGGGGTGCGTTCGCGATTAGTAATGGTCAGGTTAAGAGGGCCCAACAGGAAAAAAGAGATGAAGCGAAACAACGTTTTGCTGCTTGCTATGCTGTGGTTCAGAGCGCTGCGGAGCACTGCAACTCCTTGAAAGTGATGATCAGCCAAAATCCCCCGCCGCAAGTCTTCACTATGAGCTGGGATTCCGTACTGGGCGAGATGCTGCAGGCATCCCTCAGTTCTTTGAGGCAGATCCCAGCACATGAGTTGGGTAGTTACGAGGTGGTGGTGGCTTACCAGGCAATTACTGGATCGATGGCGAAAATTCTGGGACTAGTCGCTGATTTCAAAGCGCGCCAAGCTTTCGTTGACGCAGAGGCTGGGTACCTATTCGGTGAGATGTACACACAGTGCAGCCTGGTGGCATTTCGCTGGGAAAAGTTCAAACAAGAATCAGGTTTCAGCGAGCCAGAGGAGAGCTGAGCGGCCTGCTTTTTAGCCTGCTAGTGCATCTTTCGCTGGTGACTGATCCAGCAGGAAGTCCAGTTGGGCGGCGCCTTCGATCCAGGCCGTGTCCAGACGCTGGCGGGCGATGGATGCGTATTCGGGGTTCAGCTCGCAGATGACCGATTGCCGGCCTTCCTGCATAGCGACGAGAGCGGTGGTACCGGCGCCGCCAAAGGGGTCGAGCACCATCCCGCCGCGCGATGAGCCAGCCAGTACGCAAGGGCGGATCAGGTCGGGCGGGAAGGTGGCGAAGTGGGCACCCTTGAAGCTATGCGTGGCCACAGTCCAAACGCTTCGCTTGCTGAGGCGCCCGCCCTGGCGGAGATCCTTATCCCTCAGTTGTTGGTACTTTTGCTCGATGAGCGTGCCGATCTGTGTAGCGAACTGCTCGAGCCCAGCTGTATCGCTTGTAGAGTTGGCGTTTCCCTCGCCATCAATCTTCACTGACACATGGATCACGGTGCCGCCGCCCGCTCCAGCTGCCGCTGCAGATACCGGCCCGGCCCCCAGCGGCGTGATCGTGCCGCCCTCGGCCCCCATCATCAGGTAGGTTTTGCCTCCCTGATTCAGCAGCTCCGGGCCCAGTTCGTTGACCTGATAGAGCGAGTTCGCCGCTACCGGGCCGCCGGCGGCACGTTGACCAGAGACGAAGTTGTCCATGATCTCCGGGCTGTAGCCGGCCTGGGTTGAGCCTGCAGAGGAAGGTGCGCTGCCGCCACTGAACCAGGCGCCCAGCGCACTGCCGGCAATGCTCGACAGCAACCCTGAGGCAGCCTGCCGGGTGGCAATCCGCGCCATGTCCGCCAGGATCGATTTGGTGAAGTCGGCGAACGAAAACTTGCCGGATATGGCGAAATTCGCGACGGCGTCGTCCATCGAGCTGAAGGTATTGGTGAACAAGCTCTTGGTCTGCCCGGCGACATCCCGGGCCGACTCCAGGTAGTTCTGGAAGGCCGACGAGGCGCCACTGCGCCAATTCCCCTGGGCCTCTGAGATCTTGTCGTAGTTGTCGACCACGGTGTCGCGGTACTTGTCCTCGGCCTTACCCAAGACATCCAGGTCACGCTCGTAGTCATTCTGGCTGTACTTGTCCGGAGCTGTGCGGCGGCGATCCAGTAACTTGGCGCGCTCATCGTTGAAACGATCAGTGGCCCCATCCAGGTCACGCTGCAGTCCGGCTTGGCGATCACCAAGTCCAAGAGAGCTTGCAGCCCTGGTACCGGAAGCCGAAAGTGCGGCACGTTGGCGCTCCAGCTGATCGACGTAGGCCTGAGTGGCTGCCTTCTGTCGTTTCAGCCGCCCCTCCTCGTTCGTGGCCAGCACGGCCAGTTCCGAATCAGCGTCCTTCTGCGCCTTGACCATGTTGGCCCGGGCATCGGCGATCTTCTGGTCCAACTGGACCCGCTGGGCAGCCGAGGTGCCGGCCTTGCCCTTGGCAGCTTCGAGCGCCGTGATCTCCGCCTGATAGGCGTTGGTCACCTCGTCCTTCTGCTGCTCGATGATGGCCGCGCGTTGGGCTGCGTACGACTCCTGGGAGATGATGCCGGCCTTCTGGGCTGCATCCAGCTCCTTCTGGTTGTTTTTGTACTCAGCCAGGATGGAGTTGAGAGCGTTCTTCTGTGTATTGAAGCCGGAGAGGTCTACAGCACCAGGGCGCCCGACTGGGTCCTTGTACTGCTCGGCGATGTTGCTGCGGACCCTGGCGACAGCCTCAGGATTGAGTCGCGCGTCGGCTGGATCCTTCTTCCTGATGACATCCAGCGACCGCTCGTACTCCTTGAGCGCCTCGCTGCGTTTCTTAGAGTTGGTCCAGGCTGACTTCTCCAGGGCATCGACCTTGGCCATAGCCTTGATGGTCTTCTCGTTGGCTTCCGCCTCCTGGCGATCGAATGCAGCGTTTTCCTCCTGAGCTGCTTTCTTGTCCTTCAAAAACTGGAGCTGGTCGGTATAAAAGGTGACCATCTCCTTTTGATTCTGGAAGGCACCCACGTCGCCGCGCTCGGCACCGGCCAAGTTGAGCTCGGCCTGGCGAATATCGTCGTCGATGCTCTCTCGACCAATGTTTTTCAACTGATCGGCAGCCTTGGCGACTGCGTTGTAACCGCGTTCCCACCAGCTCAGGTTCTCGATGATCTTCGGGGTGCGCTCGTTGATGGCGTCTGCGAAGGCTTCGGTGGCGAGCTTGACGGCGTCCGCGTGCCTCCCTTGCTGCTCAAGAGCGGCAATCTGCGAGTAGACCGAGCTCGTCAAGTAGTTGTACTGCGTGTTCAGCGCGACCGAGGCTTTCACTGGGTCGTCCGCCAGCTTGACGAACTCGGCAACGCAATCAAGGGGCGGTGATGGCTATCGAGACTTTTACCTGGCCTGTGCAAAGCGGCGAACAGGGCGAGGTTACGTTCGCCGTACGCACCAAGAAGTTCGGCGATGGCTACGAGCAATCGGTTGGCGAAAGCCTGAACAACCGCTCGCAGTCCTGGCCCGTCACGTACACCGGCACTAAGGAGCGAGTGAAGGCCGTGCAGGCCTTCCTCGATCGCCACAAGGGCACCAAAGCCTTTTTGTGGACGCCTCCGCTTGGTGAGCTTGGCCTGTACAAGTGCGCCGGCTATCAACCTAGCAACCGCGGCGGGCGGATCTACGCCCTGACTGCAACCTTCACGCAGACATTCCATCCTTAAGGTCAATCCATGCCCCTGATCAGAGACATCCAGAAGCTGGAGCCTGGCAACGAGGTCATCCTCTTCGAGATCGACGGCTCCGAATACGGCGCCGATGTGCTTCGATTCCACGGCCACGCCATTCCACACTCGCCGGAAGAACTGGCTGCAGCCGGGGCTGATGCAGATCAGCTGCCGGCCAAGTCGATCTTCTGGCAGGGCAATGAGTATGCGGCCTGGCCAGTGCAGATCGAAGGTATTGGGGCGGACAGCAACGGCTCTGCAACCCGGCCGACATTGTCAGCCGGCAACGTCAACGGCCGTATCACTGCGCTGTGCCTGGCGTTCGACGACCTGCTGAAGTTTCAGCTGACCGTGCGCGAGACCCTGGCCCAGTACCTGGATGCCGAGAACTTCCCAGACGGCAACCCTGGAGCGGACCCGACCCAGGAGGCGCTCGAGATCTGGTACATCGACCAGAAGACCGGCGAAGACGGCGAGATGGTCGTGTGGGAGCTTTCTTCCCCGGGCGAGATTGACAGCTTCGGTCTGCCGGGCCGGCAGATGACCACCTTCTGCCACTGGGCCATGACCAATGGTTATCGGGGCCCTGACTGCAACTACACCGGCGCCGCGATGTTCGACGACGAGGACAACCCCACGGACGACCCTTCGAAGGATCAGTGCAAGGGCTGCCTCAGCTCCTGCAAGTTGCGCTTCGGCGAAACCAACGAGCTTTCCTTCGGCGGCTTCCCAGCCGTATCCCTGATCGCACGGAGCTGACCATGCGCAAACACATCCTGGCCGCCGTGCAAGCGCACGCCGCGGCTGAATACCCACGCGAGTGCTGCGGCCTGATCCTGGCCGTCGGCCGAAAGCAGATTTACGTGCCATGCACCAACACAGCGAGCGACCCGGGCGAAGAGTTCCGGATCGCGCCGGAGGAATACGCAACTGCAGAGGATCGAGGAGAGGTGATAGGAATCGTCCATTCTCACCCCGATGCTACATCTAGACCGTCACCTCGGGACCTGGCCATGTGTGAAGCCACGGCGCTGCCATGGCACATCCTGTCTTGGCCAGAAGGCGACCTGCGCACTATAACCCCAAGCGGCAGCACGCCGCTGCTGGGCCGGCCATTCGTGCACGGCGCCTGGGACTGCTGGCAGGCCTGCGCGGACTGGTATCAGCGGGAGTGGGGGCTGGAGTTCCCGGCCTACGCACGGGAGGACGGTTGGTGGGAGCAGGCCGCCGGGCCCAGCCTGTACGAGCAGGCCTATGAGGCGGCTGGCTTCTACCAGGTCGACCGGCCGCAACGCGGCGACATGATCGTCATGGAGGTGGGGCGCACGGCGCATCCGAACCATGCCGGGATCTACCTTGGCGCAGATCCGCAATTACCAGATGAGCAGATCCAGGTGTTCGGCCAGGGACCATTCCTGCTGCACCACCTGTACGGCAGGCCATCAGAAATCATCGTGTTCGGCGGGCCTTGGCTTGCCCGGACACGCCTTGTTCTGCGTCATCGGGACGCGAAGTCACTTACATGAGGCGCCGGCACTGTAGGAGAACGGTATGAACAGGTCGTCCTGGATTAGAGCGCAGTCGATTGCAAATCTGGCGACATTTTCTGGGGGCACCCCCCAGGAGCTTCACTCAGTAGTAGTGACTGACGTTATGGTAGAAGCTGCAAAGGATTACTTTTACAGCCTCTACGATCCTTCTTTGACAGACACGATAATCGAGGATTTATTTAGGATTATGTCAGTGCTTCAGCCGAGGGCTCAGGCAGTGCAAGCAGAGCCTCTTGAACTTTTTTAGCTATTTCATCGAATTGCTTGAACTTGTCTTTGGCTGCCTCTGGTGATTCACCCTGCATGAGGATATGCGCTAGAAGCTCAAGGTTTGTGCTCGTGAACATAAGGTTTAGTGAAAGAAGCTTCAGATTTTCAAGCGTAAACTCTTTTATCAATTGTTTTCCCTCAGAGTTTAGGCGGATATCGCAGGCCGCGTTTGCGTGCTCAGCACCTTCTGGGGATTGATACCATTGCCAGTGTGCAACTTCGTTACGGATTTTCGAAAGATCTTCGTAATCTTTCAGGCAGCTGTTTAGACGCTCCAAGATTGGCGCAGCGGTTTCGGGCTGGGATGTTTTTGTTTTATAGTTGGCGAAGTCCTTAACCGCTCGCAAGAAGCTATTCGCGCGCAAGCCTAGAGACTTTGCAAGGATAAAGCTTTTTGGGCTCGATATTTCGGTATAGTGCTGAAACAGCTTAAAAAGGGGTGTCTCGCACAGCGCATGATTGACCGCTATTTGGCCTATCTCACGCTTCATTGCATCGCTAGGGCCCGCCCTATACCCCCACTTTTCTGGTTCCTTATTCATCTAAATCTCCTAGGTCACCAATTTCTCAGTCCATAGGCTTGCAGGCAACGGACTGGCTTAGTTTCAGGCTTGCTCTTGGTAATAATTAATTGTTTCTTTCAGGGAGTTGGAGAATTCGTAAATCTCATCGAGAGAGTTGATCGGATGCCGGGTTTCATTTTTGTCCTTATCAAAAATTCCTAGATATTTTTGTGCTCGGTTGAAATGAAGTCTTGCGATTGGCTTTCGATTGTTGTCGTCGAGTAAAATTCCGAAATAACTTTGCGTATCACGGTGAGCAATGCGTTTTGCGTCAACTACAGTCCGAACTATTGCTTTTACAATATGGAAGCCTTCAAGCTCCTCCATTGTGGTGAGGACTCGATCTTCCGCAGCTTCGATGGAGTCTGCCTGAGTCTCGTTTATTACGTTTTCGGCAGGGGTCGGATAGGGAACTCCGCTGATTGCTGATTTTAGCCGATCATTGATTTGGTCATTTATGAACTGTGAGGCGGCTTTTCGCGTGAGTAGCGCGAATTGTTCTCTTACCTTTTGGGTTATCACGCCATCGTATATTCGAGAAGCGAAAAAGCGTACGAAGTCATCGTCAGGGTTACTGAATTGAGTGGACATCTCTCGCTTTATCTGGCCGACATACTTGAGCTCGCCTGCTGCATTGATAATGGAGTCAACGTCAAAGGCTGACTTTGTGAGCTTCTGTAATTCTGGTATTACGTGCTCATCAATGTCCAGTAGGTCAATTTCTAAGAATGGCTTTTCATCCATTTTATTGGGGGCGTCTAAGTCGGTAAAGAACTTGTACAGTCGGCCGTTTGTAAGGATGGATATTCTTGCGGTGGTTACATGGAAATATCGGAATAGTTGGCTTGCATGGTTGATGTTAAGTGGCTCGCCTACTTTTTTTGTCTCTATAAGGATCTGGATCTCTCCGCCTTTCAAAATCGCGTAGTCGATCTTTTCACCTTTTTTGGTGCCTATATCGCATACGTATTCTGGCACAACCTCCGAAGGATCGAAGACGTCGTAGCCTAGAACAGTATGGATAAACGGCATCACGAAAGCTGTTTTTGTGGCTTCTTCTGTTTGGATCGTCGATGCCAATTGTTTTACTTTGGCCGACATCACATTTAACCGCTCTACAAATTCCATTTTCAGCTCCAATGCAACACCGCCCGCTTTTGGGACCGTACAGGCGTAACGCTACTACGGCGCCGCAGAGAGAGAGTACTGAGAATTTATCCACGCTGGATGCCCGGCCAGGTCCGCGCTACAGTCACCCATTTCAAGGGAGGGATCACATGCGAATTCTGATTGGGGCGGTGGCGGTGGCGGTGCTGGCGGGGTGTGTGTCGCCCAACGACTTGAAGGAGAGCGGACCTAGCCTCGAAACCAAAACTGCAAAGTCCCCGCGGGACTATTCACGGTGTCTCACTCCGAAATGGCAGGACCTCAATTCGAATGTAGTGGCAACCGAGACCGAGAGTGGGTACAGCATCAAGCTCAACATTGACATGGTTGGAACTCCAGCCATGGCTATTGCTGATGAAGCAGCAGGTGGCGCCACAGTGCGAGTCTACGTTCGCAACAGCACCTGGAGTAAGTGGGTTGATGTAGCACGGACCTGCTTGTAGAGAAGTCGAAGTTCGAAGCCGCCTCAGGGCGGTTTTTTTATGTCTGGAGAAGATGAATGTCTGCTATTTGCTACGAGCCGATGACCATTGTCAGGTTGTACGGTGTGCTCAGGAAGTTCGGTCGAGAGTTTCGGCTTTCCGTGAAGACCCCGGCCGAGGCGGTCAAGGCTCTCTGCGTGCAGATCCCAGGGTTCGAGAAATTCATTTCCAATGCGAAGTCGCGAGGGCTTGAATTCGCCATTTTCAGAGGGTCGAAGAATCTTCAGGAAAAGGAGTTGGGCTTCAGCGGAACTGGCGAAATTCGAATTGCACCTGTGGTGGTTGGTAGTAAGCGCGGAGGCAGTCTGCAGACCATCATCGGGGCTGTCTTGGTCGCCGCAGCGTATGTCGTTTCTTTCACGCCATTTGCCGCTGCTTCGCCGTTCCTCTACCAGGCAGGTGCGGCTTTGATGATCGGCGGCGTCATCCAGATGCTCAGCCCCCAAGCCAAAGGACTGAAGACCAGCGCCGCTCCTGAGAACACCCCGGGTTATGCGTTTGGCTCAGCCAAGAACACCACGGCAAGCGGCAACCCCGTACCGCTCTGCCTTGGGCGCCGGCGGTGGGGCGGCGCGATCATCAGCGCCGCGATCTATGCCGAAGACCAGATGTAACCCGCACACAGAACACCGACCGCCGCCTGGCGGTTTTTTTACGCCTGGAGGAAAGCATGGGCGCAGCACAGAAACTGGATATCGTCGGCGCCAAGGGCGGCTCGGATAAGCCGAAACAGCCTACAGAGGCGCCGGACAGCCTGCGCTCGGTTGCCGTGGCAAAAATGCTGATCGCCGTGGGCGAGGGTGAGTTCGAAGGCACGCCAACCGCCCGCGACATCTATCTGGACAGCACACCTCTAGCCGATCCGACCGGCAATCTGAACTTCCCGAACGTGAAGTGGGAATGGCGCACCGGCTCGGTGGAGCAGGGCCATATCCCAGGCATCCCGTCCATTGAGAACGAGATCAGCGAAAGCGTTGAGCTGCGTAGCGACAACGCCTACATCCGCGCTATCGACAGGTTGGAGCTGTCTGCGATCCGCCTGCGCTTTGCCTGGCCAATGCTCCAGTCGATTGACGAAGGCGGCAACGTCAACGGCTACCGGATCGAGTATGCCGTGGACCTGGCCACCGACGGCGGCGCCTATCAGCAGGTGCTGCTGGAGGCAGTCGACGGCAAGACCACCAGCACTTACGAGCGTACCCGGCGTATCGACCTGCCGAAGGCCACCAGTGGCTGGCTGCTGCGCGTCCGCCGCCTGACGCCCAACCAAAACAACAACAAGATTGCCGACACCATGCAGATCGTCGGGCGCACTGAAGTGATCGACGCCAAGGTCCGCTACCCGAACACCGCGCTGCTGTACATCGAGTTCTCGGCCGAGCAGTTCCGCAACATTCCGGCGGTCACTGTGGACTGTGACGCCCGCAAATTTCAGGTGCCCAGCAACTACGACCCGCGCACCAGGGTTTACACCGGGGTCTGGGATGGCACCTTCAAAGAGGCCTGGACCGATAACCCGGCCTGGCACACCTACGGCATCACCGTGAACGACCGATTTGGCCTGGGCCGACGCATCAAGCCCTGGCAGGTCGACAAATGGGAGCTTTACCGGATCGCCCAGTATTGCGATCAGTCGGTACCGAACGGGAAGGGCGGCCAGGAGCCGCGCTTCATCTGCAACCTGAACCTGCAGAGCAAAGCCGACGCCTGGGGCCTGCTGCGCGATATTTCGGCGATCTACCGGGGTATGACTTACTGGGCGCAGGGGCAGGTGTACAGCTTGGCTGACATGCCGCGCGACACCGACTTCGACTTCGCCTACACCCGGGCGAACGTCATCGACGGCAAGTTCACCTACTCGAGCGCCTCGGAGCGCACGCGCTACAGCCGCGCCTTGATCAGCTACGACAACCCGGCGAACAGCTACGACACCGATGTCACCTCGGTGACCGACCAGAAGCTGCAGCGCCGCTACGGCGACAATGTGCTGGAGATCAGCGCGATCGGCTGCACTCGCGAGTCGGAGGCCCAGCGCCGCGGTAAGTGGGCGCTGCTGACGAACTCGCGGGATCGTGGCATCACCTTCAAGGTCGGGCTCGATGGGCGAATCCCGTTGCCGGGCTATGTGATCCCGGTCGCGGATGAGCTGCTGGCGGGCCGGCCAATTGGTGGGCGCATCTCGGCGGTGTCCGGCCGCACGATTGGCTTGGACCGTGACACCCAGGCCAAGGCAGGTGACCGCTTGATCCTCAACCTGCCGGATGGCACCTGCCAGGCGCGAACCGTTCAATCGGTGAGTGGCCGGGCCGTAACGGTCACCACCGCCTACTCGGTGGCGCCTGAGCCCGAGCTGGTGTGGGCGCTTGACGCCAACGACCTGGCGGTGCCGCTGTACCGTGTGACCAGCGTGACCCGCCCAGAGTCTGGCGTGTTCGAGATCAGCGCGGTGCAGTACGACCCAAGTAAATTCGCGCACATCGACACCGGCGCCCGCCTGGAGGAGCGGCCGATCAGCGTGATCCCGATCACAGTCGTTCCGCCGCCGGCGAGCGTAAACCTGACCTCGAACTACGCCGTGGAGCAAGGCCTCGCGGTCAGCACTATGACCATCGCCTGGCCAGCCGTGAATGGCGCTGTGGCCTATGACGTGGAGTGGCGCAAGGACAACGGCAACTGGATCAAGCTGCAGCGCACCGGCACGACCTCGGTCGACGTGACCGGGATCTACGCCGGTGCCTACCTGGCCCGGGTGCGGGCGGTGAGTGCTTTCGATATCTCGTCGATCTGGAAGAGTTCCAGTCTCACGCAACTGACCGGTAAGGCCGGCCTGCCGCCGGCGGTCACCAGCCTCACTGCCACCAGTGAGCTGTTCGCCATCGGCTTGAAGTGGGACTTCCCTCCTGGTGCCGAGGACACCCAGCGAACTGAAATCTGGTACGGCCCTGCCAATAGCCTGGAGGACGCCACCAAGTTGACCGACCTGGCCTACCCGCAGAGTGATTACAAGCTGCAGGGCCTGGCTGCTGGCGTGGCGTTCTTCTTCTGGGCACGCCTGGTCGACCGTACAGGCAACATCGGGCCGTGGTATCCGGTGGAGAATGGCGTGATGGGGCGGTCCAGTGCGGATGCTGGCCCGATCCTAGAGCTGATTGCCGGCCAGATCACCGAGACTGAGCTGGGTCAGGAGCTGATCAAGGAAATCGAGAAGATCTCCGGCGACGGCCCTGGTTCGGTGAATGATCGTCTCGAGACTGCCAAGCAGGAACTGGAAGACCTGATCAGTGAAGTTACTGACGCTCTGGTCTACGTGCCTACCAGCAGCTACCTGAAGGACGACAACGTCCGCCAGGGCCAGCGACTGTACGTGGCTATTCAGGACGTGCCGGCCGCCGAGGATGGCAGCAACGCACCGCCAAACCCCGTGTACTGGCTGGATGTCGGCAGCATTGCTTCGACAGCCAACGCGCTTGCCTCCCAGGTGCAGAAGAACACCGCCGACATTACCGAGGTCGACGGCAAGATCACCGCCACGGCAAGCCAGCTCAACGCCGTACAGGCGGCCAATCGCGACGACAGTGGCGAGGGTGACCTGGCTGATGCGATCGACAGCTACAACAGCAAGGCGTCGTTTGCCCAGCAGGTGCGCGCTCAGGCCGCTGAGAACCTGGCGACCGTGGAGCGCTTCACTACCCTGGATGCCCAGGTGGGGAGCAACAAGGCCGGCCTCAGCCTGCTGGAGTCGGTGGTGGCGACCAACGAGCAGGCCACGGTCAGCCGAATCGGCCAGCTCAAAGCCGCAGTCGATGGCAATACCGCGCATATCCAGGAGGTCGCCGAGGCGCAGGTGACGACTGACGAGACCGTGGCTTCCCTGCGAACCTCGGTCGAGGCGTCGTACAGCGCTGGGCGAGACGACAATGGGGAGGGCGAGCTGTCTGGCGCCTTGGAAGCGTGGGGTTCTACGGCGAAGTTCGCGCAGGAGACCCGCGTGCTGGCCAACGCTGACTTCGCTCAGGCTCGCCGCACAGAGCAGCTTGAGGTGTCGGTCGGTAAGACCAACGCCGCAGTGCAGACCGTGAGCCAGGCCCAGGCCGCCGCCGACGGCAAGGCTTCGGCGATGTGGGCGGTGAAGATGGAGGTGAACGCTCAGGGTCAATACGTTGCCGCCGGCATCGGCCTGGGCATCGAGAACGGTCCTGCCGGGTTGCAAAGCCAGTTCCTGGTCAGCGCCGACCGCTTCGCCGTGGTGAATGGGATCAATGGAAACCTGTCTTCACCATTCGCGGTGCAGGGCGGCCAGGTGTTCATCAACCAGGGTTTCATTCAGGACGGGACGATCACCAACGCCAAGATCGGCAGCTTTATCAGCTCGACGGACTATGTGCCTGGGGTGTCGGGATGGCGCCTGGATAAGTCAGGCACTTTGGAGTTCAACGGCACGGTCGCCGGGGGAGGTCGTCTGACGATCACCAATCGGGCCGTGAAGGTGTTCGATGCAGCGGGTGTGCTACGCGTGCAGCTTGGAGATTTAACCGCATGAGTCACGGTCTACGAACGTTCTCGGGTGCCGGGGTGATGGAACTGGATACCACCAGCTTCACCTATCAAATCCTTCACAACGAACTGCTCGACTTCACCACCACCACGTCCAGGACCATCAGCATCCCAGGCTTCGATCCCGATAAATGCTCGGCAGTTCTGTTGCCCATCGATGCGGTAGATGGGAGCAATCGTGATACCCACGCGACGGCCATGCCATACATCTCGCTCGCCCCGGGCGTGGTGACGGTTTTGTCGCGGCACCCAAACGAAACCGATTTTCGGTTTGTGACCGTGATTCGGGTCCGCCTACTTGTCATGAGGTTTCGCAATTGACCTTTGGATTTTACGCCAAGAACGATGACTCCTTCGTCCAGATCGACTCGGAGAAGCCCAGGCTATGCATGGTGCACAAAGGCACCTATGCAGCGTCTTCCGGGTTTGTGGCGAGCGTTGTGTTTCCAGCGCCGATCACCACCCAGGAGCCGCCCTGTATCTTCATCCGGCCCAGCACCACCAGTGCCACCGAGCTTTACCGGTACCTGAATATCAGTGGCAGCCCAGGCAACTGGACCGGTTTCTCGATCGAGGCCGCCAACGTCACCTACAGCCCATCCGGCAAGTGGTTCGCCGCAGTCTTTGCTTCCACTGGAAACAGTCAGTTTGGGCTGCGGTTGTTCGACGCTAGCGCAAACTTGGTCTACGACTCGGGCGCCCCTGCGGTGATCTTCACCAAGGCCTCCAACTCGTGGGTTTATGTTGGGCAAGTCCAGCTGGAAACCGCCAATGCTTACTACTACCGCACGCCGGTAGCGGCCAGCCTGGCCGAGGATGAGTACCTGATGCTCAACCCGTTCTCTCGCTCGATGCTGGCGCATGCGGTGCGGGCATCGTCGTGCGGTATCAGGATGCAGTACTCAGGCGGCTATCTGGAGATGTACCTGGTCAACGTCGCCGCCTGGACGGATATCGGCCGGGTTGCCGCGGTGTTCGCAAAGCTCAACGTTTGAGCCTCAGGCTCGACCCCTACTTCGATGTAACCAAATTTTAGGAGATACCATGCCCTGGTACAGAGCAGGCAGCGTGGCCATTACTGCTGGCCAACAAACCGTCACCGGCACCGGCACGGCGTTTTCCGCCAACAGCCGGGTGGGTGACGCATTCCAAGGGCCTGACGGGCGCTGGTATGAGGTGACCAACATCGCCAGCGCCGCGGTGCTGTCGATCTATCCGGCCTATCAGGGCGCGACAGTCACCGGCGGATCCTATGGGCTGGCGCCCATGCAGGGCTACGTCAAGGATTCTGCCGATAAGCTCCGCCAGATCGTTGAGCAGTGGGGCGCCACCCTGGCAGGCCTGGGCAGCGTGTCGACAGAAGATGTCGTTCCGGTTGCCAAGGGCGGCACCGGCGGGACGACTCAGGCCACGGCCCGAACTGGGCTGGGCCTGAAGTCTGCAGCGGCCGCCGACATCATCGGCGAGCTGAGTCAGTCTGGCGGCACCCCTACAGGGGCGCTCATGCAGTACGTCACCAACGCCGTGGGCGAGTACTGGAAGTTTGCCAGCGGCCTGATGATCAGCGCCCACCGGGTCACCATCGGCACCACTGCCTGGCGGGCGGCGGATCCGCTCCTCGATACCTGGATGTGGGGAGCAGCCTGCCGGTGACGTTCATCGCCGCGCCGAAGTGCTTTATCCAAATGCGCGACGGTGATGTGTCAGGGCGGGCAGCATGGGTGACGACCTACACCTCGACCGTGAGCTCGGTCACGCCCTGGTTTGCAGCCATTCCAACATCCACCGGCACAGGTGGGTTCAGCTTTGAAGTACTTGCAGTGGGGAGGTGGTTCTGATGCGCATTCAATTGAAGCCCTTGGGGTCGAGCGACACGCTGGCCGTATCGCGGCAGGGGAGTGTCCTGGTGATCAACGGTAAGGCGTTCGACTTTGGCCAGGTCCCGGACGGTGCCACGCTGCCAGCTGCTGCGGTCTCCTGCGCCTGGCTGGCTGGTCCGGTGGAGCGCGTGGCGGGGCAACTGCAAATCACATTGCTGTTGCCACACCTGGACGATGCGCCGGCGGCGGCCCGCTTTCCTGTCGACATTCTCAACCCGCCTGACGGGCAGGTGCTGCTGCCAACGGGTGCCAGCGAGGCCAACGAAGTGACCAGTACCGGCGTTGTCGACTGGTCGCAGATGGTCACCCAGGAAATGAAGGCCCAGGCGACCGCCGACCGGCATCTGGCGGAGGTGGTGGCCGAGACTGCCGCGCGCCGTTCAACCGCAGATGCCGCTATGGCGCCGCTGCAGGACGCGGTCGATATCGACGACGTCACCGAGGCTGAGCTGGCAGCGCTGAAGGCCTGGAAGAAATATCGCGTGGCCTTGATTCGTCTGCCGGACCAGGCCGGCTACCCCGCGACCATTGATTGGCCAGTTGCCCCAGCCTGACTGCCACAGTGAACACCCACACCCGCCATCGAGCGGGTTTATTTTTGCCTGGAGAAACGCATGCCCCCTTTGACCGAGCAGCAGTTGCTGCAGATCCTCCCGAACGCCCGCCCAGTCGCGGGCATTTTTTTGCCTGCGCTGAACCGGGCCATGGCGCGCCACAAGATCGACAGCCCTGTGCGTGTGGCGGCGTTCCTGGCCCAGATTGGGCATGAGTCGGGTCAGCTGCGCAACTTGGTTGAGAACCTGAACTACAGCGCCGAGGCGCTGGTGCGCACCTGGCCCAGCCGATTCACCGCGACTTCAGCGGCAGTCTGCGCGCGGCAGCCGGAGAAGATCGCAAACATCGTCTACAGCGGGCGCATGGGCAACACCCGCCCGGGGGACGGCTGGCGGTACCGTGGGCGCGGCCTGATCCAGCTAACCGGCCGGTCGAACTACGTCGCCGCCGGCGCCGGCCTGGCCTTGCCGCTAGCGGACAACCCCGAGCTGCTCGAGCAGCCTGAGCACGCCGCCATGTCCGCCGCCTGGTGGTGGTCGACCAACGGCCTGAACGAACTGGCCGACGCCGGCCGCTTCCAGGATATCGGCAGCGTGATCAACACCGGCAAGCCTGGCCGGGTGCCGCACGGCGCTGCTGAGCGTAGGGCGCTGTATGACCTTGCGCTGAAGGTGCTGGCGTGATCAGCGCGCGCACGATCGGCGCGGTAGTGTCGCTTGCGTTGGTAGCCTGGGCGTTCTGGGGTACCTACGAGCACGGCCGCTCGACCATGGACGCCGAATGGCAGGCGCGCTGGGCTGTCCGTGATGCAGGCGATCAGCAGGCATGGGCACTGGCCGAAGCTACCGAGCGCGAAAAGGAACAGGCCCGGCAACAATCAATGAATAAGGCGATTCAAGATGGACAGAAGATCATCGACGAGGCGCTTGCAGATGCTGCTGCCGCTCGCGCTGCTAATGGCAGCCTGCGGGACACAGCAGAGGACCTTGCCCGCCGTCTCGCAGCCCAGGCTCGCAACCATTCCTGCACTGCCGCCACAAGCCAGACAGCTGCCCGCGTTGCCATGGTGTTTGCCGACGTGTTCGAGCGCGCTGATGAAAGAGCGGGCAATCTGGCAGCAGCTGCTGATCAAAGCCGGGGGAGAGGAGTGACGTGCGAGCAGGCCTACTTCTCGCTTGGCGAACAGTAATTGCTGAGAGCTCAGTGGAATGCGCAAGCCATCAAAGAAGCGAGTGATGAAGATGTTTTGATGGATTTAGCTTGTTCATTAGGCTGTATAAATATACAGTATTTTGAGGTTGCAGGCCGTCTGGCCAAGGTGCCGACCGACGCAGCCACCATTGAATTTTTTCGTGTCACTCACAAGGAAAGTCAGATGACAACTACCTACACCGCTTCAAACTCCCTGCCCTTTGCAGCGCTTCCTACCACCAACGGCGTAGTTCAGTATTTTCGCGCTACGATGACCAATCCGGCCGATGCTACCTATGCCCCTGATGGGCTCGCAGCGGCTCCGATCTATGGCTTGGGTGGGCAACTGCTGCAGGGTGACGAGATCGTTGCTGGCGGCAATGTCACGCTGGTCTCGCATATTGGCCCTTTGCTCAACGGCGGCGCTTTGTGCTGGGTGTTGATCAGTTGTGACGGCGGTGCACAGCAGGTCGCCAATGCAACACGTAGCCAGCACGCGGTAACCCTGGGTCAGATCTCGATCGCGTCGGGAGCTGCTCCGGGCGATGTGAAATTTTCGGCTGCCAATTCCGTTCCTGCGGGTTGGCTCAAAGCAGATGGTGCAGTGATTTCGCGCAGCACTTACTCGGCGCTCTTTGCTGCAATCGGCACGACCTATGGAGCAGGGGATGGCGCGTCTACTTTCGCGCTGCCTGATCTGCGTGGTGAGTTTGTCCGCGGCTTTGATGATGGTAGAGGGATCGATGCCGGGCGCGCATTCGGATCGTCCCAAAAGGGCACTCTGTACCCGTACGACACTACCGAAAGTAAGGCCAATGGCATCTGGAGTGCATCGACAACCCAAAACACTGGCCCAGCCTCGCAAGCAGCGATGGGCGTAGATCCTTTCTCTACCACCGACTATCCGACCGTTACCGTCGGTGGGGTTGATGCGACTGTCAACTATGCATTGCCGGGTCTCGCCGGGGATCGCGGTTACTCAGGCGTTTCTCGCCCTCGCAACATCGCGCTGCTTGCATTGATCAAGCATTAAGTTTTCTCCTTCGGAACAAGTGCATATTCTTTGGCGGCGTACTCCCTCTACGCCGCTTTTGTGCACTCTGACCTTCGCGCTGGCTGACATGCTCGTTAGAGCTGATGAAGATGTATGGCGGAACAGTAGCCGGACAAGCGTGCGAGGTACCCTATACTGCTTTGGTCAAATAGCGGAGCGGTAGCGTGAAGAAGACCCTGACGGGAGTGATCGAGGCTGGCGAGCCGCTGATTCAGCAGGCCATCGATGCACAGCGGCGCTACCAAGCTGCCCAGGACGCCGGCGAACCAGCGGCAGAAATCGAACGCCTGCGCCTGGAGGCCGAATCACTCTATCAGGCTGTCACTGAGTATCAGCTGCGGTCGCTTGGCGGTCCTGCGCGCACGCTGCACTGAGAGCTAGCCCTTCGGCGGCATTGCGCCCCAGGTGGCAGGGCAGCCCCCAATGTGTCGATTCTTCAGTTCGGTGTTTTCTACCAGGGCATCGGACAGCTCCCAGGTCGTGCGCTCGATCGTGGCGTTCAGCTGGGTGCCGATATGCAGCGGTCGCAAGCAAGTGCCCGCAGATTCCGCTGCTGCCGCCCGGGGCCAGGCAGCCACCCGCGCCGCCATGGTGCTCTCCGACCTGCTCGCACGGGCTGATGCTCGAGCGGGAGAGCTGGCGAAAGCGTATGACCGAGCCCGAATAGCCGGGCAGGCGTGTGAGGATTTTTATGATGGGTTAACAGAGGGTCGCAGCGATGCACGCGACAGTATAGAATCTGAGCACTAGAAGTAGTTGAAACTATTTATTTAGAGGTTGAAAGTGAAAGATTACTCTTGTCATATTGTGCAGCTTGCTTTGTTTGTAAAGCAGGGGAAAATTCAGCCTGATGAGCTGAGTGCGAAGATAAGAGGGGCTTTGGTTATCGGTGATTTTAATACTATGATCGTGCCAGATGCGCCCGGAATGCCTGATGAATTTCCTCGCTTGCAAATACATACGGTGCGCGGCTATAGATTGACATCAAGTAATGCTAGAGTCGATTTCTTTTTGGATCTGCCTCTAGGGGTGGACGAAAGATTGCTTGGCGAGTTCACGCAAAATTGCTCCGCGTTACTCGGCGTGTTACATGGCTTTGGGTGTGCGTATTCTAGGATTGGTTTTGTGAAGACATATTTTTCTGCAGATGAGCGTGCTGAAAAAACATTTATTGATCTTGTGTCAAAGTTGTCTTCTGATGATGTTTCGGAAGTTCAATTTTCACTAACAAAAAAAACGTCTATCAGTGGCTACTCTTGTAATGATATGTTTTCTTTTACGAGCGCATATATGTCTGGTCGTCGTGGTATTGTTACAGTTAGAGATATTAACACTGACCCGAACGTAGATTTGAATCTAGATGCTGAGAAAGCTGAGTCTTTAATTACCGAGTTCAATTTTTTAAGCGGGAAGGATAGTATTGTTCGATTTACGGGGGAGCACTGATGTCTAAGAAGGAGGGCAAGGGAAGCCTTTTTGATTACTCGTCAAGTAGTACTGGGTATTCAATGCAAATGCCGAGTTTTACAGTGCATACGGATTCAACGGGTAGTGCTGCACAGTCTCCGCCGCAAGACATGCAGGAGGCTGTCGATCAATATACTCAGGCGGCGATTCTAAGTGCGACTAACCGGTTGGAAGCTCTGTTTAATGAAAAGGTGGTGTTTCTTAATCAGGCAGAAGAAAAAGTTTCTGCCATGCTCGATCGTTCAACCTCGCTTGTTAAAAGCATTGAGGGTAGCCTGGAAGTTTCGAAGAGGCTGACCGAAAAATCTATGCAGACCCAGGATGAGGTTCAGAGGGAAGTTAAGGAGATTAAAGGGAATTCTATTGCTGCGCTCTCTATGTTTGTTTCGTTTTTTGCGTTTATCACTGTATCGATAAATGTTTTTTCAAAGGCGGGTAGTGTTGTCTCTGCTTCTGTGCTTGTTTTGATTTTTTGGTGCTTGCTCATTGGTTTTAATATTTTAATTTCTTTGCAGTTTAATGTGCTAAAGAATACTGGGGTTGCCTGGTTTACATTGGTTCTTGTTGCGGCTGTGTCTGCCTCTTCAATCATGGTTATGTATTATGCTGCGCCAGACCTACTGCTTGCTAAAACCTCTCATGCGCTACTGGATGGAGCCAAGTAATATTGTTTGCCCCCCCTCCCTATGAATACTGTTGATCTCATGCTCGGTTCATCCATAGCGTTGGATGCGATCGCGAACTGGGGTAGTAATTTGTCACATGAAGTGTTTGGACGAGAAGATCGCCGCCGGCAAGCTGTTGATGAAGCAGGCGCTGGACGCATCGCGCCGGTACCATGAAGCTCGGGATTCATTAACCGCAGCCGAAGAGGTTGAGAGCTTGCGACTCGAGGCAGAATTGTTGATGACGGCCGTTCAGGAATACATGCGGCGAGTGCTCGGCGGTGAAATCGCTACCCGTCACTAAATCGGCCGTATCAGCTCTGGGCCTTGATTACGCACATTGCCGACGGCCGCGCTCACCCGGTACCACTCGAAGACATCCGAAGGCTCGCCCAGGTTGAGGGCCATCTGTTCCGCCTGCTCCTTGGGCATGGTCGGGTCAAGCCATTCTCGGGCCAGCTCTGGGGCCAGGACCACCGCGCGCCGGTCATGCACGTCGACCATGCCACCCGCGCTGTCGGCGGTGATGATGACGAACCCGTCATGCTCGTTCGGCTCTTCGCCAGGCTGTCCGGTACTTGCGCTGAACTGGCCAATGCCGGCGCACAGGGAAGGGCGGCCATCCCGGCGCCGGATCAGGTAGGGCTGCTTTTTCGGCCCGCCCTCATCGACCCACTCGAACCAGTTGTCGATCGGCACAATGGCCCGGTGCGGCCAGATCGCGCGGAAGAACGGGCCGTGAGCCACCTTCTCGCCCCGGGCATTGATCGGCGCGGCGCGATCCTTGGCCCAGTGCGGCCGCCAACCCCAGCGCACTAGGTCAGCATGCAGCACTCCACCCTCGAGCCGAAGTAGGGCGACCCTGGTGGTCGGGGCGACGTTGTATCGCTCAAGCGGATGGTCACCGACACTGTTGGCAAGCGGGTAGGGCATGCTCAGGGCATCGACGAAGTCGTGAATGCCGTGGTACTGGCTCAGTCTTCCGCACATATGGTCGGTCTCGATCCCCGCGTCTACTCAGAGTAGCTGGTTAGACTTGCCGCTGATCGGTAATTGCCAGGCCCTGGGCAAATCCATAGCATGCTGTGTTTTTATACAGTGGTGCCCGGCATGCGCTTCCTCATCCTGCGCTGACGAAAGCTTGGCGTTGCCATTCCTGCTGATCAGCTGCGAAAGATGCAGCCGCTGGCCGGCGACATCCAGATTAGTGAAGGTCACAGCGACAGCCTGGGCCGTTCGACAATCAGCGCCTGGATCTTCAGCTCAGGGCCAGCCTCTGACGCTTTCCCGCGGCTGCTCGACGTGAAGATCACCGGCATGGCCCAGGTCGGAATGAACCTGACCGGGATCGAGGAAGTGGACGGTGCTTTCTATGCGCAGTCGTGGTGGTGCCGGGCTGAGTAGGGGGCTGGGGGGGCTGGCCACGACTGGCGCCACCGGCGTGGCTCATGGAGCCGCACGAGGCGAACTTGCCCCAGCGGCTACTTAACGAATTGTTGCCATTACCGATGCCGGTGACTAGGGACTGATTGCGCTGTCAGCCTGCCAAGCGTATGTGCGCACTATGTTTTCTTGAACCTGCACCGCCTGAAGAGCGTGAGGACCTCAGGAATCCTTCTCGATTGCCTTCTTCAGTTCATCTAATGATGCATTCCGGAGGGAGACAGTGAGTTGATTATCCTTCCCCTTGTAGTACGCATACGGGGAGTCAGCAGTGGCGCGACGAATAGTGCCAACATGAACCCCACTCTTACGAACCTCAACCTTCCAGCCGCCTGAAAGGCTAAATTCCTTGAACGTGATCATCCCCAAAGCTCTCCAGATGGTTTCACCGGATGTTAGCGCCAGAGTGGTGGCTTTCATAGACTTCGGCGATTGGAGATACGACAGCCCCTTGAAGACGGGGGGTTTTTCTTGGCGGTGAATAAGGGGCTGATAGCTGGCTTACATGGGCCGACGCTCTGGTAGGTAGCTGAGCAGGCATGCAAGGCGTCCTATACTGCGCTGATCAACAGGTGGAGCAGTAGCTTGAAAAGGACAGTGGCAGGAATTATCGAAGCGGGTGAATCACTCATACAGCAAGCCATCGAAGCACACCGGCAATATCACGCGGCACAAGATGCTGGCATGCCCGCCGAGGAAGTTGAGCGCCTGCGCCTAGAGGCCGAGTCGCTATACCAGACTGCCAGCGAGTATCAGCTGCGTTCGAATCTAATCTCGGCTGTAGGGCAGCAGGGCGCCGCGAAAGTCAGGCGCTCCTTGAATGCCTCACAGGTAATTCACGATAAAGGTCACTTCGGAGTTGGCGCTGCCCGCCTGGAGTTCTTCAGTGCCCAGGCGGTAGTAGGCTGCGGATAGCGGGATCTTGAAGTTGAGGCCGGTCGTGGTGAACGCGTCGAACGGGTAGCTGGTATTGAGTGCGATTGGCTGGCCGAGTGCATTCATCAATTGCAGGCCGATGCCTTTAGCCGTGGACCCGGCGTTGAGCGCAACAATGCCGTTCGGGCCGTCGATGACCGGGGTGTTGGCCTTGAGCGAGTAGGTCACTTTCTTGATGCCGGTCTGGCATTGATTCAAGGCAATGTCGAAAGGCACCGTTCGCGGCTTGGCGCCAGCCTCGCGAAACTCTTGGAGTTGATAGTCGTCACCCATGGCTACGGAGACGGCAGGAGTCTGGCAGGAGGCGGCATTCACTACCAGAGCATTGGCCAGGTTGAATTTATTCAGAATCAGCTCGCCTGATTGCAGGTTGCCCAGATTACCGGCAGCAATATTGACTTGCGATGCCAATGGGCCTGACTTGATGATTTCCAGGCGGACCGTGCCGGATGCAATACCATAGCCTTTTGGGCTGATCGCAAATAAAGAAGGCTCATATCGACTTAACATGTCCATCCAGATACGGAACGAGAGCCCCGTTTTACCTAAGGGGAAGGTCGTTGCGAGACTGGCCGGGGTGCCTAGCGCTGGATTTACTGCCACGCCATATTGCGAGGTCGAATTGCACGACCAACTGTGCGATGTCGATTGCTGCGCGGTGTCCTGGTAGACCACTGTGCCATCCGGCGTGTCGGCGGGGATTGTCAGGCCACCACTGGCCAGGCCTGCGCCGAAGTTGAGGCTTTGAGTGGTGGGGGAAAGGTTGAATGTGCAATTCGCCGCTATCGCGTCCGACGCGCAGGCCAGCAACGTCGTCGCGACAATGCCGAGCAGGGGATTCTGTAGAGTCAAATGCTTCATGAAGAGGGCTACACGGGGCGGAAGGAGCGTTGCAGCCTAATCAGTCAAAGTATCAATGGATATCAGGCGATTCTGAATCATAGAGCCGCGCGAGGCGAACTTGACTCAGCGGCGGCTCAACGAATTGTCGCCATCACTGACGACGGCGATCAAGGATTGATTGCCCTACGAGTGGCACGAGGTATCGGGAGGTAAGCTGTAAAAAGACTGCTTTCGACCCATTGCTGCCCTTCATTGGAGAACCTGAATCAGTACGAAAGGGACGTCTGCGTCCCTTGGTTTCAAAAGGGGAAGCCTGTACTCAATAACCGGAGAAGCCTTGACCGAACCCTCATTGGCGGTGTATGAGCCGGTCCAGGCTTCGACAGCAGGAAGAATCTCAGCGGGCTTGGGCAGCTCAATTCGTTCAACGCGACCAATTGTCCGTTGAATCCATCAAGAGAGTGAATCGTCGGATTCCAAAGTGCGATGCCCAATCCTGAGCGGGCGGCTTCGATTGCCTGGGCGTAGTCACCCATCACCCTGTCGATGGGCTTCGAAGTCAGGCGTTTGCCATGATGGCTCATCCACGCTCGCCACAGTGTCGTGTCGCCGCTGTGTAGCAGCGCAGTATCCTGTATTAAAGACAACGGCTGTTCGTTCATGGCGAGAACTTCGGGTGACACCACGGGGCAAAGCGACTCCTCGAATAGTGGCTCCTCGTCTCCGTCATTCCATTGTCCGCGCCCGTATCTGATGGCCAGATCGACCTCCCCTGAGGACAGGCTGGCATTCAATGCAGAGGTGACCAGTTCGATACGTAAATCCTGAGTCGTACCTTCGAGTTCGGTTAGGCGCGGGATCAACCAGAAACGCGCGAAGGACGGCGTAGTGGCCAATTTGACGATGGGCAAGGTATGGCCGACGGGCCGGGGCTGTCGCGCTTGTTTCAGTTGGTCAAAGGCATGGGCGACTTTGGCCAGCGCGATTTGTCCAGTGGCCGTCACGGTGACACCGCGCGCATGGCGGTCGAACAGGGAGCATTGAAACCATTTTTCAGCCATTTCCACACGTCGGCTGATGGTCGCATGTGTAACTTCCAGTTCCGCTGCTGCAGCAGTGAAGGAACCTGTACTGGCGGCGGCAAGGGCAGCTTGCAGGGCTTCGAAAGGAGGGAAAATATCGTCTGAGCTGTACGTCATATGCACAGCTTATGGATAAGTAGTGCTATAGGTCAACAGCCCGGGGGTTTCTATGCTGCGCTGCCATATTTATTGAGATAGCAGCATGTCGTGTTTGAAAGCGCTCATTTCGCCATTGGTGTTCATCGCTCAAGTGGCAGGGCTTTGGGCGGGCAATTATTGTTATGCCGCCTCGAGCTTGGAAAGGCCAATCGTACGAGGTTATGAAGGGAATGGAGGCGTCACCGTTGAACTGGTCATGTCTGGCTCACCTGGAAAAGAATGTGCATTGCTCAGGATTCGAGGAACGGAAGCGGAAGCGGGGGCCGTGGTACATCAGGCAAACGTTCAGCGCTCACCGGTTTCGACATCCTTTGTAGAAATTATCAACGGGGTTTCACGGACAATTTTTGAGGTACGAATGCATCAGGGTTTTCTTCCGCGTAAAGACCAGGAGCCTTATGTCTTGGGAGAAAGCGCCCGCTTGGAGAGACTGAGTAATATCGGCATGGAGCTACAGAGGTTTGGAACTGAGGAATTTGCCGCTCATCAAGCTGGGACACAGACCGCCTTGTGCGAAGATTTGACCGGAAACCGTCCTTGATCGAACGGATTCTTTTGGCCGGAAGGTGAAACTGGTGGTCGTCGCTGATCTGGTTGATCCATAGCGAAGCCTGAATAGCCGTTGGCCTATACTGCGCTGACCAAATATCCGGAGCAGCAGTGTGAAGAAGACCCTGGTGGGAGTTATCGAGGCGGGAGAGCCGCTGATACAACAGGCCATCAATGCGCAGCGACGCTACCACGCCGCCCAGGACGCCGGCCAGCCGGCACAGGAGGTCGAACGCCTGCGGCTGGAGGCCGAGTCGCTGTACCAGGCTGTCACCGAGTACCAACTGCGGTCGCTCGGCGGGCCTGCACGCTCGTTGCACTAATTTCAACTTATCTCCGGCCGTCTGGCGTCGGCGGCATGCCGCCGTAGGTGCGAGGAATCCCGCCGATCTGCCGATTCTTCAGCTCTGTATTTTCCACGAGTGCGTCGGACAGCTCCCAGGTCATGTGCTCGATCCTGGCGTTCAACCTGGTGATCTCGGCCGCCTGGGCCTGATGGATGGCCACCAGCTTTTCGATGTTCTCCCTGGCCTGGTCGAGCTCATGTTGTAGCTGCTCGCACTCGGCCTCAACAAGCCGCGCATGCTGGCGCAACATTTGAACAGGCGTGGGCATGCCCAGCGCGAAGCTGTCGTCTTCGATGATCACGGTCTCGCCCATTTATACTGTTTGGATGTACAGTAATCGAGGTGAGCGTATTTTGACCATCGGAGCTGACGAGAGGCAGAGCAGTCTGGGGAACTAACCTATCGGGAATCTGGCGCTAGCGTGCTCCGGCGACGAAGTCTCTGCACACTACATCCGATATGGCCCGGGCAAGGGATCCTTTGAACAAGGGCGTAGGCTCATCGTCACCGCTGGCGTTTTCAAGGTCCGTCACCGAAGAGCCGGCGCCCAAGAACAGTACCCTGCGCTGGACGCAATCGAACTGCCGCTTTGAGTAGCTGATCCCGCTGATGCCTGTTCTCTGAGTGATCACCTCAAGGCCTGAATCGGTCTCGGTCACGCTGATAATCGAATACTCAGCATTAGGATCGGACGGGGCTGTAATGGGGGCAGCATGTGCCCACGGGCTTAACACCACCGCTGACCAGATGGCAATTTGCTTCCCTATCATGGCTATTCCCTGTGCGTTTTGAACGGTGCAGGGAATATACGGTAGTGGACATTTCCGGGATGTGAAGGAGGCAGGTTAGAAAGCTGACGAGTTGCAGGAGGAAGGGATTGTGTTCGGTCGGCAGGACGCCGAAGGAGGGGTGAAAATTGGTTCCAAAACTCAAGGCACGTACCGTGGCAGAATGCGGCCTGTAGCCGGGCGGTAACTCGAAAGTTTTGGAACTGAAATGTGGTGCAAGGGTGCGGCGGGCTGGCGTCTTCGTATCGGTCTTGAAAACCGCGTTTCTGGGGCATGGAAAAATGTCGGCGCTGACAAAACTTCGGCTACTTGGTGGGCTTTGCCAGCGCTCCTACGCGGCGGTAAACCCGCTCAGTGATTTCCCTGCTACGAACGGAAAACGATAAGGCGCTGGCGGGCAGCGCGGGAGGGTCAGTCCCGTCGGACCCTGAAGCCGAACATGCACTCAACATCATGGTGTTCGCGCTTTTGATAGGCCTTGAACTTGGCCTGCGAGGGCGTGCTGGCCAGCATCTGGGCTTCAACTCAAGCAAGGGCACAGGGCAGGACAGATGGTTTTGGCGGTGCCTTGTAATTTGAGCTTACTGGAATGGTAACTGTCTCGAGTCCGTAACTAGCACGGGCTGAACAAAGCCTTCGGTATCACCATTCAGCCACGATTGTTCTGTTCGTGATACGTAGAATTTAACGGCTGCGCCAAATTCGTCGGTTGAAGCTGCTGCGATCAATGTGTGCTGCGGATACTGCGTGCGCCACTGCTGAGACACTGCGTTGATCAACAGCAAGGCATGTGCAAGATGATCGTCCTCCAGGTAATCGTCGATACGCAGTGAGTTGACCCAGCATTCAACGCTCGTCTCGTCCGGGCAGAGCGCTCTTTGCACAGTTCGAAGTCTTTTCTTGAAAACGGTCAGTAGAAAGCACCCCTCCCACTCACTGAACCCTTCCGCGATCAGTCTAATCAGCTCATTTGGCAAATTTTTACCGCTGAGCGTTACTGCCTCAAGCTCTTGGGACATCAGCTGATTTATGACCACTCCGACTCCCCTAAGTACCTTTCCATGGCGTTGTCTGCCGAGTTGTTAAGCTTTTTGTCTTCCAACAGCATGTTGACGGATTTGGACGCGTCTATGAAGGTTTTCGTGTCCGGATCGTCTACTTTGTGGCTGAAGGTCGCGACGGGATGTGGGTCATGGCATTTTTTCATGTAGACGCCGGCCTTCGCGGCCAGAGTGGTAGCCGCACTGTGCTTATCTGTTTGCCAATCGCCGCGCCAAGGCCCCTCCAAATGAACCAGACCAAGTAGAGCGAGGCGGCCCGGCGTCGCGCCCTTGAAGATCAGCTGCCGGCCAACAACGAAATCCACCACCCGGAAGGGCGCAAGCCACGAACCTTACGCGCCGAAGGTCTTTTCCACGGAATGAGGTTGCACAAAACAGCTGTATGTATGTACAGTTGTTTTGTGGCTGAGAATTCACTCGGCTCAACTTAACGAAACTCGTTTCTATGGAGAAACTTTATGAATGGAAGCATTGTTCGGTTTGCTCTTTTGCTCGGCATCGCTGCCGGATCTATCGGCGCAGCTCAAGCTGATAGTTCGCCTGTTGGCCTGTGGCGAATGACGTCGTTTACCATTCCGGGCGGAGCTGTGGCGACTAATCAGTCGGTCTGCCTAAAGGCCGATAGCACTTGGTATTCCACCAGTGAGCCGAACTGGAATGGCAGCTGGTACAAGAACGAAAAAGAGGTCCGTTGGTACGGAAGTATTCCTATCGCTCAGATCGGTAATGTCGCAAGCATGGCGATGGGCAAGCTGGATAGCCCCACCACCATGACTGGCAACTATTCGGAATGGACCGCCCCCGGCACTCCGCCTCTTTCCTTCGACCGGCACTTCACCTACTCGATGACCTTTCTACAGGCTGAGTGCCCACCACCGAAGTAGTGAACAATAGGCGAGGGGCATCGAGTAAAGCTGCCCCTCGCTCCATTCCTTTTAAATCGAACTGGAACGGCGGCCAGCCCAGGACGTCGGCCAGCCGGCGAAATACCAGCTATGGTCACTCGGCGGGCCCGCACGCTCACTGCACTGAGCTTGGCGTCGGGCTCAAGCACGAGTGCTTGCGAGAAGCCGGTAGCGAACAAAGCGTGTGCCGTCGACGTTGACCTCTCCGTCCGGTTGAAACCCTACTCGAAGAATACCCTTGATCCGGGTTCTAGTCGGTGCAAGCAAGACAGTGACCGATTCCAGCCCCATCTCCTGAAAGGCTCGCCGAACGATCTCATCATAAATTGCTTTGCCCAGGCCCCAGTAGTCCGGATGTAAAACCAGGGCGAGGTCTGCATCACCTTCTGTTTGCTGCAACCCACCCCAGCCGGCAAATTTTTGATCCACCATGAACGCCCAGGGGCCATATCCGTTGAGCATCCACTGCGACTCTTTTTCGGCGACCCACGCTGAGCATTTGGCTTGGTCGAAATCAGGGCGGCCCAAGGGCATGTGGCGCAAGACAACCGGGTTGTTGTTGAGGTCGATGATGTCGGCGCTGCTGATTTCACTGAGTCGCTTGAATTGCAGGTCCATGCTTTGCCTTTTCCGCGATGTTTAATGCTGGTTTGCACCCGCGCAGACGAACGAACCTAGCCGGCGGGCTTGTGCTCTGCAGTCCCTTTCGCAAGGTCAACGGCGGCGGTAATGGCTGCTCGCGCTTGCGGGCTGTTCTTCCAGCAGGTCGAGCCTAGCGCGGCTGACGCCTGAGCCAAAATGTCACTGACATCCGATTTGGCTAACCCTGCTAGCGATTCAATACCCATCTGTTCGAGCCGGGTAATGACGGTTGTGCCTACGCCCTTGAGTGTGAGCAATGCCGCTCGCTCTTTCGGTGAAAATGGCATCTGAGAAATCCTTTTCAGGGTATGAGTATTTGGAGGATTGCATGGGAGATCATATAGGGCAGGTGGGTTCCTGTTCACTCCAAGTGCAGGTAGCCCTGTGGGATTATTCGGCCCACACGACCTGATAAAGGACGGATACAACAATCAACCTTAAGAAAACACATTTAAATCAATCTGTTAGCTTCTTTCTGGAGTTCGGATACAAAAAATTTCAAAACTCCCGTGTACAGGTGTGGAATGCCAAGGGTAATTTCACCCTCAAGCTGTGCGGTCAACTGCAATGGAATGCAGCCTGTAGCAACCCGGATCTTCATGCCTCCACCGGGTTTGCACCTACTACAATAGAGGGAGCTAATCGTGAACTGCATTTTCTGTGCAATCGCCAAGAAAGAATCACCGGCTGCCGTTATCTACGAAGACGAGCAGTGCCTGGCCTTTCTCTCCATCCAGCCGATTACTCCTGGCCATGTCCTGGTCATTCCCAAGGCCCACGCAAGCGGCCTGGGTGATATCCCTCCTCAAACCTGTGGCCACATGATGCGTGTGGGTCAACGGGTGGCGGCCGCCCTGCGTGAAAGCGGCTTGAGCCTCAATGAACACCCCTGCGAAGGTATCAACCTGCTGCTGTGCGATGGCGCTGTGGCCGGGCAGACCGTGGGCCACGCCCACCTGCATGTACTGGCCCGCTTTGTCGGTGACGGTTTCAACCTGGGTCATGCGGACCTTCCACTCGCTACGCCCCAAGTGCTGGGCGAGCGCGCAGAGCAGATCCGTCGAGCCTTGACCTCGCTGCCACCGGTTTAACTGCAAGTCGCTTTAGTTTAAAGGCACGCCCGCGATAAGAGGGTTGCGTGCCTTGCTGTGCGCAGTAAGCAAATCATCAACTTGTAGGCATCTACGCAAGGAGGCGAAGCTATGTATTGTACTGTGGAAACTTAGGTCGTGCGCTGGGCTGAGTTGAACACTACAGATCACAATAAGAAGGGAATTCTCATGCCGTCACTCGCAAGTAACAAGGCTGCCTTGCCTTCGGCAAATATGCAGTTGGTAAAGGATGATTCAGCCGGATCGGCAATCTACAGTTTCTATGATTCAGTACTTCAAGACTTGTGCCAGTCTGACAAGGTCCAAGTCAGGCAGGTGGTTACGCCAGCGCAGTTTCTCGAACTGTCTCGTGCCCGCAGCCGGTTGTACGGGCAGCGAAAGGTTTACTACAAGACGTTGTTTGGTAACGCGGTCGACGACACCGTATGCCTGGATGAGTACGACCCGCGTTCCTACGTGTTTGCCTTTTATTATGATGGTGAAATTATCGGCACCCAGCGTATTACGCCTTTCCCTCACGAGTCGGGCGAGTTCATCAGCCATGAACAACTGGTGCGGTTCTCCGGGCCCAATTACGAGAATGAGTGCGTCGAACTCTCGCGACTTATTGTCGACAAGCATTCCCCGGTCAAGAACGTGGTCAACGGCTTGGCGATGACCGGCGCCTCGCTGGTCGCCCTGGAAGGCGGCTACAAAACCTTCATCACCTACGTAAAACCGCGGCTTGCGCCGAAGTTCGACAGCTTCGTCTTTGATCAGGACGGTATCTTCTTCCAGATCAAAGCCCGCGGTGATCACTACTACGCCCTGTACAAAGGCGATCTGATGCCGTCGGTCACGCCCTTCTTCGGCCTGCAAAGCTGCCCTGTAGACCTGAAGGACATTGATGATTTGATTCGCTACACCTTGGCGGCCCGTACCGCGAGGCAGTCACTGGCGGGATGAGCATCCAAAAACAACGACAACATTGAGGTTGATCCAAGATGGAAGCCAGGAACAAAGAAGTGGTCATCGAGTTTTACGAGCGCATGTTTGGCCAGCGGGAACTGGCGGTCGCCGATACGTTGATTGCCGAGGATTATGTACAACACAACAATGTATTTATCCCACCGCGCCGCGAAGGCTTCAAGACCTACTTTACGCAGTTCTTCAAAACATTCCCCGAGTCGGGTACCAGCATTGAACGGGTATGCGCCGAAGGCGATTATGTCTTCCTGTATGCCAAGCACTGGGCCAAGCACAGGTTCTTTACGGTGAATTACAAGGTGATCGATATCTATCGTGTGGAAAACGGTGTGCTGATGGAACACTGGGACACTATCGAAGGCCTGGGGTTCTTCTCCAAGTTCATCTACATCATAAAGTCCGTGCTGCGCCTGTAAGTCCGTGTTCGCTTGATATTATAAAAAGTGTCATGAATGATTTATCAACCCGCCAAGGAAGAGAGTGAAATGACTGAAGTGACCGCGTTTCGCAAAGAGCTGAAAGCCATCTGTGATGCCGAATGGGAAAAGATCAAGGCCGGCCGCTTTTTCCAGATGATGAAACGCCCCGAGTTGCAGCGTGAGCTTTACATCAAGTCGATTGTCCAGGTGTATCACTACACCAAGAACAACGCGATCAACCAAGCGGTGGCGTGCTGGAACCAGGACCATAAAAAGGTCGGCCTGCTGCGTTTTGCGATGAAGCATGCGCTGGAAGAACTGGGCCATGAAAACATGGCGTACAACGACCTGATCGCCATTGGCGTCGACAAGTCCGAGTTCGATAAGCCGATGCTGCCGGCCACAGAGGCGTTCTACGGCTACCTGGATTTCGTCTCTGTGTGCCGCGGCATCATTCCACGGCTGGGCTACAGCTTCTGGGCCGAGGACTGCTACGAGCACCTCGAGCCATTGATGGATGTCTGCAAGAACCATCTCAAGCTGACCGACCAACAACTTACCTTCTTTGTCGCCCACGCGATCATCGACGAGAAACACTCCGAGCAAGTCAACGCAGCCATCGACCGCTGGGTCGTGACCGACGAAGAAAAAGAGTCGGTCAAGCAAGTCGCACGCACCACGGTTTACTTGATGGGCAAGATCCTCGAGTCGGTCGCCGACGAGTTCTGAGGCTTGGCAACAGGCGTCCTCGCGCACCCGCTGCGCGAGGAGTTTTTACAGGGCGTGCATAACAATAAAACGATCGGCCGGTCTGGCGCTTGTCCAACCGCCTGGCTGCCTCGGTCAATTCACTAGGAGGTGACATGAGTAGCAATAGCGACATGATTACCTGGGGCATGATGTTGCGCAAAATCCCCTCGATCGCCCGGGCCATTCCTCGGCTCGTCAGGGGAATCAAAGCTTCCAAGCTCAAGGTCGATCAGCCCTGCGGCCTGGGGTGGGCCTTCGAACAGGCGGTTGCGCGCAACCCTCAAGGACCGGCGTTGCTCTACAAGGACAATCGTTTCAGTTATGAACAGGTCAACCAGTGGGCCAACCGTTTCGCCCACTACCTGCTTGCCCGTGGCCTGAAAAAAGGCGATGTGGTCGGTATATTTATTGAAAATCGCCCGGAATTGCTGGTCAGCGTGCTGGCGGTCAGCAAGATCGGCGGTATCTGCGCCATGCTCAACACCTCGCAGACCAACAACGTCCTGATCCACAGTTTGAGCCTGGTCAATCCCTCGGCGATTATCGTTGGCGAAGAGTTGGTGCCATCCTTTGACGCGGTGCGTAACGAGGTTGCCATCGATGAGTTGAGCACGTTCTTCCTGGCTGACACCGACACCACTCGCGATGCGGGCGTCGCGCCCGAGGGTTACATCAACCTGACCCGCGTCAGCGAAGCGCACTCCGCTGTCAATCCGGCGACCACCCAGCAGGTCTACCTGGACGACGCCTGCTTCTACATTTACACCTCCGGCACCACCGGTTTGCCCAAGGCCGGGGTGTTCAAGCACGGGCGCTGGATGAAAGTCTACGGTAGCTTCGGCATGATCGCCCTGGATATGCGCCCCGATGACATCGTCTATTGCACCTTGCCGCTCTATCACGGCACCGGGCTGTGCGTGAGCTGGGGCTCGGCATTGGCCGGGGCCTCGGGTTTCGCCATCCGCCGCAAATTCAGCGCCAGTCAGTTCTGGAATGACACACGCAAGTTCAAGGCCACCACCATTTGCTACGTCGGTGAATTGTGTCGCTACCTGATCGACCAGCCTCCCGCCGGCAACGATGGCGACAACCCGGTGGTGAAAATGATTGGCAACGGCCTGCGCCCGGGCGTGTGGGTCGACTTCAAGAGACGCTTCAACATCGAGCGGGTCTGCGAGTTCTATGCCGCCAGTGACGGCAACATCGGCTTTACCAACATTCTCAACTTCGAAAACACCATCGGCTTTGCCATCAACGCCTGGTCGCTGGTGGAGTACGAACACGACACCGGCGAGCCGCGGCGCAGCGCGAACGGTTTCATGCAGAAAGTCGGCAAGGGTGGCCAAGGTTTGTTGCTGGCCAAGATCGACGACGACGCCCCATTCGACGGTTACACCGATCCGGAGAAGAGCAAGAAGGTGGTGCTGTACGACGTTTTCGAGAAGGGCGATCGTTACTTCAACAGCGGCGACCTGATTCGCGATATCGGCTTTGGCCACGCCCAATTCGTCGACCGCCTGGGGGACACCTTCCGCTGGAAAGGCGAAAACGTCTCCACCACCGAAGTCGAAAACATCATGGTGCAACACCCCCACATCGCCGAAGCCGTGGCCTACGGTGTGGAAATCAAGAACACCAACGGTCGCGCGGGGATGGCCGCCATCACCCCATCGGCCCCGCTGGAGCAACTGGATTTTTGCGACCTGCTGCGCTTCGTCAAAAGCCAGATGCCCCACTACGCGGTGCCCATGTTCCTGCGCATCAGGACCTGCATGGAAACCACCGGCACGTTCAAATACCAGAAAACCAAGCTAAGGACCGAAGCCTTCGACCCCAGCCAAACCGGCGAAGACCCGGTCTACGCTTGGCTACCGGGCACCGAAACCTACGTGCGCGTGACTGAGCAGGTGCTGCAGGACATTCATGGCGGCAAGTTCCGCTACTGAAGGGCAACTGCGCGCGCGTCAAACCACAAGGCTGAACAAATGCGTAAGGCTGCTCACTCAAGCGGAGCAGCCTTACGCGCTCTGGTATCCCCGTCATAGCGCTCCGCGCCCCATTGGATGCATGCCCACGACCACTTGATTACAGCGCTAGGTGCTCTGGCCCTTGTGGCGCAGGGCATTCCGAGGTACAGGGTAAAGTGCCTTCAGCTGTGAGATCGCAGGAGCGTTCGATGATGTCCACTCCCTCACTGCCGGCCATGCTGCCCCTCAAGCGCGATGTGCGCCTTGCGCTGACGGTCTGGACGATCTGGTCGTCGCGCCAGCGCGCGTTGAGCGAGGTCAACGTACACTGCCTCAACCTCCCCCTGGCGCTGGACACCTATGCCGAAGGTATCAACAGGCAGAACTGGCCGCGAGCGAAATCAAGGAACTCGTCGCGCAACTCATGACGATGCAGCAAAGCAGTCCGCTGCAACCGCTCATGGACACGCCTTGTGTCGGATCTTGGGCTCGCGAACGCATGGACGCATTCCGTCGCCTCACCAGAACTTTAGCGCTGACTTTGAATCATATGGCACATCAATCATCGCCTCTGGAGGCGTTCGAATCATGAGAAAACCTTTGTAGCTGTTTTTGCGTGTGCGTTTGCACTGGGGGCAACTGCGCTGCTGCCTGCCGAGTTTTCGCCCATTGGCTCAGCCTACGCGAAAGACGGTGGCCATGGTGGAGGAAATGGCGGCGGGCATGGCGGGAATGGCGGAGGCCGGGGCGGTCAAGGCAGCAAGGGTGATGGCTTTGGTGGAGATCATGCAGGTAAGGCAACCCGCGATCATGGCGTGAGCGGCAATCACTACGGCAGCGACCGCAACGACGATAATGGCCATGGTTCCGCCACCTCTGGTATCGCCCACTCCAAGGATACTCGTGGCCTGTCAAAGTCGACGGCTATTTCTCGAACTACTCCAGGCGATCATAATTCCAAAGGACTGAGAAATGCAGTCAGCTCGTCCTCAAAGAATGACCGTTGAGGCGTCTACTTCTATCTGTCCATCGTTAGTAAAGTAGCCCAGCCCCGCGCTGGGCTTTTTTGCATTTGGCTACCGCCCAGCCCCGCGCCGATGCCGCCCGATGCTCATGAACGGCTGAGGGTGGCGTGTGAGCGGTCCAGGGCAACGAGCGTGGAGTAGCGGCGTCTTCAGCGATCAATCAGGGCGTGCGGGCATGTGCCCGAAACCTGGCATCGTCTGAATCCCAAACCAACTGATACCCCCCGCCATTCGGCACAGGGTTGGCAATCTCGTACTCTCGCCACTCCGTCATTGCCCGACCATCGATTTCCGTTGGCTTGCGCTCAAGCAACCACACAACGGCATTGATGAACTGCCCATGTGAAAACACTGCAATATCCTCGGCAGGATGCGCGGCGAGTCGATCCAGGAATACTTTCGCCCGAGAGACGAAGTCCAAAAACGACTCCGCTCCCACGCCATCCCGCAACGCTGGATCTGACTTGGCCCAATACGCCTCGACCCAGTCCCGCCGCTGGGTAACTGTGGTGTTGGCGCAGCGCGCCGGTTCAAGGTAGGTGAATTCTTGAACTGGCCAAGTTTCGAACGCTGCAGCAGGGAAGGCCGTGGCCGTCGCCTTGGCGGTTGCCTGGGCTCGGGAGAACGGTGAGGCAACGATCAACTGCGGCGCCTGGGTGAACGACCGGGCTACTCGTTGCGCTTGTTCGACACCCTTCTGCGTAAGGGGAATGCTTGCGTGATCGCGACTGGCTTCGCCTGCGTTTGCGGCGCTTTCACCGTGGCGAATCAGCCTGGTTTGCTTCATTGTTTACCTGTCTTTTGAAAGTGCATGGGACAATCTGGTTTAACATGACGCCAGATCAACAAGGAGGATTGATATGAACAACCCCAGCAAAAAGCCCTTCATCCTTGCCGGCGGTCCACTCATCGCCATGGGCGCAGGCTTTATTGCCGTGGGCCTGTCCGGGCAACCTGCATTCGCTTACACCGGCCTGGGCTTGCTTGTTCCCGGTGTAGTATTGGTCGCGATCGAGTTCTGCTCGAGGCGTCGACAAGCTTGAGGGGTAGGCATCAGCAGCATTGTTCACGATAAGGATATCCGTGCAAAACCCACAACCGACCGATCCATCCGATTCCCTCGCAACTTCACCCCCCGAAACGTTGATGAACTGGTCGATCAAGGCTCGCCTCATTGCGCCCAAGGACCTGCGCAATGGCATCCTGGCGATTACCATCGGGATGCTCGGGGTAGCCGGTATGCTCAGTTGGCTGGGGGGCGACAATTGGGTCTACGGGATATGTGCCGTTATGTACGTCCTGATGCTGCTGTTATTAACGGTCAGAACCCACCTCTCATTCCAGCTCACCCGCGACGGTATAACGATCAGCAAGTACGTACGCTCCGATCGCGCCGCCAGAATCACCATCGTGGTGGTTGTGGTGATCGAAGCGGTGGTGATGCTCTGGCTGGCGGTGGCGACCGGCACCTGGTGGCTGTTGCTGACGCCGCTGTTTATCGCCTACATCCTGCTCACCCGCGAGATGGCGCCGCCTTCGCCCGAAGCCTGTACGGAACATGAGCACGGCCCCGGCTGGGAGCAGTATCGCTACCTGACCATTGACCGCAAGCGCCGCATCCTGGTCCCGCATATCAGTGAGCTGTCCATCGGCTTCGAACTGCGTTTGCCCGACAAGGCGATGTTCGAAGAGTGCCTGGCGCTGTTACGTGAACTGTTGCCAGCGCAGGTCGAGTATCTGGAGCGGGATTGGGAGTACGCCTGACGCAACGCCAAAAGCAGCGCCCGTTAGTTTGCCTGCTTACCCAAGCCCTGCAACTTTTCCTGTAAATGCCGGATTTGCCAGTTGTCCTCGGGGTAGAACTGTCGGGCTATCTGGAGGGCTTGCGTATAGGTGCTGCGGGCTTTGCCGGTGTCACCCCTGGCTTCATGGATTTTGCCCAGGTTGTAATAGCGCAGCGACACTTTGGGGTGACGCTCGCCAAAGAATGCGATGTCGCTGCTCAGTGCCTTGTTCAGGAAGGCTTCGGCCTTTTCGTATTGTGCAAGGCCGAAGTAGGCGTCGCCGATGTTGTTCCAGCGGATGGCGACGCTAGGGTGGTTCGCACCATGGTTGGCCAGGTCGATATCCAGTGCCAGCTGATAATAGCCCAGTGCGTCCTGGTATCGGTGCTGAAGGTGGTAGGCAAAACCCAGGTTATTCAGTGCCGTGGCTACCGACGCGTCGTGTTCACCCAGCCGCCGCTTTCTGATCGCCAGGTTCTTTTCAAGGTTGTCGATGGCCTGGTCATACTGCCCCAGTTTGCTCAACGTCGTACCTAGGTTGTTGTAACTGTCGGCGGTGTGCAGGTCATCGTTGCCAAGTACTGCGATGCGCATGTCCAAGGCTTTCTGATGCTGGCTCAGGGCAGTCTCGAAGTTGCCCAGTCGCTCGTGGAAGTAACCAAGGTTGCTCCAGTAGGTCGCCTGCTGGCTGAGCGATACTTGGCCGTTGCGTTCGGCCGCTGCAAGTGCTTGGCTCATTAGCCGTATTGCCTGGCGATCATCCCCCAAGGCCGACACTGCCCGGGCTTTGACATTCAAGGTTTCGCTATCGCCAGGATCGCTTGAAAGCACGCGATCCGCTTCCTGGATCGATGCCTGGTATTCGTCCGCCAGTAACAGGTTCAAGGCTTTTTCGCTCGGCGGGGCAAGGGCGGCGCTTGCACACGCCATCATCACCAGCAACGGGAGAGGCAGCAGCATGTTCAATACATGAATACGCATGGTGTTCCTTCTAGTCGACGTGCAGTTCCAGCATCAGCTCTGCAGCTGTTTTGCTACGGCCTGTTCTCTTTTCAGTGCAATGGCCAGCATCGCCGCCGCTGTAATCCCGGGCATCATGAAGATATAGATTGTCGTTGGGAACGTGCGGCCAAAGTAGGCCCACGGCACGCCCCAAAGTGCGGTCGCGACCACCCCGGCAATCAGCAGGCGCTTGTAGCGTACTTCGGGGGTTGTGGCCATTGAGATCGCGTAGATTTTCCAGCTCGTCCACAGGCAGAACACTGACATCGAGATCGGCAGCAGAATGATCGCCCAGGCGAGCCAGCCTGTTGACGCCAGTGAGCCGAGTGCGCCAGCGAGAAAGAACAGTGCCCCCCAGATAAACACCAGGGTGACGGGCAACAATCCGGCAATCGCGCCGAAGGTTAGAACAATTCGAAGTTTGACCAGGTTACTCAAGAATCCGTCCATGGCTTGCGGCGCTCTCCATTCAAGCAGGGCGCCATCATACCCTTGCCGTCACCCAGGCAAAAACAAGACCTGTCGGCAAGGAATTTGGGAAGCGGGGCAGGGTGCTTTGCCTGGAAACTGATTTCAGTTTAGGCCGGAGGTGTTTGGGGATAAACGCCCGGGGCTGAAAGCTTTATTGGTGAAACAGTAACAATGCCGTTTGCCGCACAAGCAATAAGCGCTAATGGCGGTTATTATCCGCGCCCGCAGTGTGTACTGCGGATGTCTTAGTCAAGGAGCAGGCTTGTAATGAGTCGACGTGCTGCATGGAAGCTGATGGTGGGTGCGGGTATCGGGCTGTGTGTATTGCTCGTTGTGGCCCTGCTCAAGGAGCCCAGGGTGGTGCTCGCGAAGTTGCAGTTCCACGGCGGTGCCCATCCTCGCGATGACGCCAGGCAAGTACACGAGGTTTACCGCCAGGCCGTCGAGCAGCTGTTGGCCGCCCAGCACATCGATACGCAACGGCTGCAGATCGAACTCGATCCCCAGCAAAGTGACACCCTCGTGCTGCGTGGCCCTGAGCCAGCCCTGAGCGCCGCGCAGCGCCAGGCCTTGGCCAGCCAGCTCGATGCCATCCTGCAGGCGCGCAAGGCGGTGGTCTACAGCGTGCAATTGCAGCTGGACTACAGCCAGGCCAAACGACTGAATGCAGCGGGGCGGGAAATCGGCCCGGCCCCTGCCAACGTCGTCGCGATGGGACGCAAGGTAATACCGCTGTGGTTCGACTTTCCCTACGAGACGAGCCTCGATACCCGCATCAGCGACAGCGAGCGGCGCCATGCCTTCGCCGGTAGCAGCACGGTCAAGGCCGAAGTGGGCTGCCAGCTCGACAGTTTCGTGCAGAGCGCCTTGCCGTTCGTCATCACCGGCTTCAAGGCCGACAGCGCGCAACTACAGGGCGGCATGGACATTCTCACCCACGATAAGTTGACCCTGCGCGTGCCTGCCAGCCTGTATTTTGACGACCGTGACCTGCGCGAGCGCCTCGAGACGGGTGGGCTCAAGGTCAGCGTGGGAAGCGAGATGTCCTATGGCAAGTTTCGCTCGACCTGGCTGACGATTGAGTTCGGATCGCTTGGCGAGCACCCCTACCAACCCTTCGACATGGCCGACGCCGGGCGCCAGGGCCTGCGCGAGATGTGTGGCAACTACGCGTATCAGGCCGGGCGGCCGTTTTCGTTCTTCTACGGGGTAGGGCTGGACCGGCTGCAAAAGGTCGATATTGCGCCGCAGGGCTGAAGCTGAGCAGGAGCGCCGGTGTCGTGCCCGGCGTGATAGCATGCCGCCGCGTTTCAAGGCGCGTCATCCAACCTTCTCCACTGGCGTCACCGAAAGGACTCAGCAAACCCATGTATTTCACCCTGGAATTCTACAGCGCCCTCACTTCGCAGTTCTGGACGCCGGTCCTCGCCGGCGTACTCACCTGGATTCTCCTCTGGTTCCGCAGCCAGTCCTACGACGGCACCGGCGCCTGGACCCTGGGCTTGATCGTGGTGCTGTGCGCGGTGGCGTTCTTCCCCAATGGCTACCACGCTGTGTTCAACACCGGCCCGACCTTCTACACCCATGACCGTATCTACGCGCCTGACTACTCGGCAAAGTTCACCGCCGATGTGCTGCTGACCATCGCCGGTATGCTGGTGGGCATGCTCGCACGCAAGATCGTTATCAGCTTGCGCTAATCGCGAAACTTCACCACCTGGTTGCACTCGGGGCACTCGATCAGCTTCTGGGTGAAGACCTCGTGGGGCAGTAACCCGCGGTGCATCAACAGTCCTTCTCCCGGCTTGTACAGATGGTGCATGGATTTGTTGCATTCCGGGCAGCGCACAAACAGCGCGGTGAAGAAGAACAGGCAAAGGCCGGCGATGGCAAAGACTACGTAGGCTTCGAAGTACCGCGTTGCATCACGGTCGAACAGCACCCAGATCATGTAGAGGCCGCCGGTCCAGATCGTAATGTTGAGATCGACCTGCATGAGGATGGCGAGAAAACGGTGCTTGAGGGGTTTCAACAGGATCATCCATTGATCGTTCAAAGGCGCAATTGCGCAGGGGGATGCTAGCGCTACGGCGGCTATTCTACTCAAACGGGCGGCGCCAACCACTACCCCAACGACGCCACGCTGTTGAGCAAGGTCTTGACCAGTTGCGCCTGGCGCGTGGCGCCGGTCTTGGCGAAGACACCGCGCAGGTGGGCGCGCACGGTATTGCGCGATACCCCGAGTGCTTCGGCCGTCTCATCAAGGGTCTGGCCATCCATCACCAGCATGGCCACCTCGGTTTCCGTGCGGGTCAACTGGAACAGGCTGCGCAGCAGGTTGCGCGAGGCCTGTGGCGAGTCCGCCGGGTCGCGGATGAACACCGCCACGGCCGGGCGTCGGGTGCCGTTCTGGGCCTGGTAGCTCATGGCAATCGGGCGCAGCAACAGGTTCAGCGGCATCTCGCCGCTGGGCCGTGCCAGGGTCAGCACCTGCAGGTCGTCGAGGCCGCGCTGGCGCTGTTTCAACACCGCCTGGATGGCATGCTGCAGCGCGCGGTTCTCATGGCTGGCAAAGGCACACAGCTTGTCGTGCCTGCAGTCCAGTCCGTCGCGACTGTCAAACAGGCGCTGGGCGGCGCGGTTGCAGCGCATCATCCGGCCGTTCTCGTCGAGGATGGCCGTGCCGACCATCAGGCGGTCGATGGTGGCCGCATAGAGCTGGCGCTCGGCATCCAGTTGATCCACTGCCGAATGCAGGTCTACAGCCTGTTGCAGGTGCGGCAACAACAGGCGGATCAAGTTGATCTGCGCTTGATTGAAATCCTCGCTGGCGTGGTCGCGGCAGGCGAACAGGGCGCAGTGCATGCCGGCGGCGGTGCGCATGTTGGCCACCAGTACATGGCGCAGGTCCAGCGGCCGCAGGTAGTTGCGGTAAAACTCATGGCCCAGCCAGGCCTCGGTGCCCAGCACCTGGTCGGCACTGGCGACCTGGTCCACGGGCCAGTCGATGAACGGGCAGATCGAATAGTAATGCTCGCTGTAGGAGGGCTCGCCAGGCAACAGCGGGCCATGTACCGAGGCATTGACGATCAGCCCGGGGCGCTGGTGGTCGGGATTGCGCAGCACCAGGGTGAAGAAGCTGGCGGCGAAGCGTTGGCGCAGGACGTCCAGCAAACTGGCCCAGGGCGTCGACTCCAGCGGGCCGTGATAGACCAGCCCGAGCAGGCTGCTGAGCTCGGCAGGGGCAATGTCGAGGCTGGCGTGCAGGTCCGGGCAGGTAGGAAAGGGCAGGGTCATGCGCGCCTCTTTGGCTGCGTGTTGTTATGGCTCGAGTATCGACCTGGGTCAGGGAGACAAAATCGTCCGTTTGGCTTAGATGGCCGGGCGCTGATGAGCGCAGCGCACGCTCCAGGGTGCAACGCTGCGCCCGGTCGCCGTTACAACGCCAGCAGGGCCTCGACGATGCGTTCGGCAGCGGCCTCGGCAGTCTCGTGCTGGGTATCGATATGGATATCCGGTGCCACCGGTGGCTCGTAGGGCGAATCGATGCCGGTGAAGTTCTTCAGCTCACCACGTCGGGCTTTCAGGTACAGGCCCTTGGGGTCGCGCTGCTCGGCCAGGGCCAGCGGCGCATCGATGAAGATCTCGAGGAAATTGCCATCGCCCGCCAGGCCCCGGGCCATGTCGCGTTCGGCACGGAACGGCGAGATGAACGACACCAGGGTTATCAGGCCAGCATCGAGCATCAGCCTGGCCACCTCCGACACCCGGCGGATGTTCTCCACCCGGTCGGCTTCGGTGAAGCCCAGGTCGCGGTTCAGGCCGTGGCGCACGTTGTCGCCATCGAGCAGGTAGGTGTGTCGGCCCAGGGCATGCAGCTTGCGCTCGACCAGGTTGGCGATGGTCGACTTGCCCGCGCCGGACAACCCGGTAAACCACAGCATTCGTGGCGCCTGGCCCTTGAGCGCGGCATGGGCCTCGCGGTTGACGTCGATGGCCTGCCAGTGCACGTTTTGCGCCCGGCGCAAGGCAAAGTGCAGCATGCCGGCGCCGACCGTGCGGTTGCTCAGGCGGTCAATGACGATGAAGCCGCCAGTGTCGCGGTTGTCGGCATAGGCATCAAAGGCGATCGGCCGGTCCAGGTGCAGATTGCACACGCCGATGCCGTTCAGCTCCAGGGTCTTGGCCGCCAGGTGCTCGAGGCTGTTCACATCGACCCGGTGCTTGAGGTTGGCGCAGCTCATGCCGACGGTGCGGCAACCGATCTTCATCAGGTACGGGCGGCCCGGCAGCAGCGCTTCTTCGTCCATCCATACCAGGGTCGCCTCGAACTGGTCGGCGACGGCCGGCGGGGCGTCGGCCAGGGCGATCAGGTCACCGCGGCTGATATCGACTTCGTCCTTCAGGGTCAGGGTCACGGCCTGGCCGCACAGGGCTTGCTGCTGTTCTCCGGCACTGCCAAGGATGCAGGTGATCTCGCTCTGCTGGCCTGAAGGCAGCACGCGGATGCGCTCGCCGACGCGCACGCTGCCGGCCGCAACGTTGCCGCAATAGCCGCGAAAATCCAGGTTCGGCCGGTTCACCCATTGCACCGGCAAGCGGAACGGCGCCTGGCTCTGCCGGGCTTGCTCCAGCGGCACGTCTTCCAGGTGCGCAAGCAGGCTCGGGCCCTGGTACCAGGGGGTGTTGGGGCTGGTTTCGAGCATGTTGTCGCCGCGCAGTGCCGAGAGCGGGATGCACTGGATATCCTGCAGGCCGATCTGTGCGGCGAAGGCGCGATACTCGGCTTCAATGCGCTCGAACACCGCCTGCGAATAGCTCACCAGATCGAGCTTGTTGATCGCCACCACCACTTTGCGGATGCCCAGCAGCGACACCAGGTAGCTGTGCCGGCGGGTCTGGGTCAACAGGCCCTGGCGGGCATCGATGAGGATCACTGCGAGGTCGGCGGTGGACGCACCGGTGACCATGTTGCGGGTGTATTGCTCATGGCCGGGGGTGTCGGCAACGATGAACTTGCGCTTTTCGGTGGCAAAAAAACGGTAAGCCACATCGATGGTGATGCCTTGCTCGCGCTCGGCGCTCAAGCCGTCGACCAGCAGGGCGAAATCCAGCTCCTCGCCCTGGGTGCCGAGTTTTTTCGAGTCAGCTTCAAGCTGGCCCAACTGGTCTTCGAACAGCACCTTGGACTCATACAGCAAGCGGCCGATCAGGGTGCTCTTGCCGTCGTCGACACTGCCGCAGGTGATGAAGCGCAGCAGCTGTTTGTTCTGTTGCTGTTGCAGGTAGGGCGTCAGGTCGCCATTGCGTGCATCGGTGATCGCGTTCATCAGAAATACCCCTCTTGCTTCTTCTTCTCCATGGAGCCGGCCGAATCGCTGTCGATCAGGCGGCCCTGGCGTTCCGAGGTGCGGCTGACCAGCATTTCGCTGATGATCGCCGGCAGGTTATCGGCGTCGCTGTCGATGGCGCCGGTCAACGGGTAGCAACCCAGGGTGCGGAAACGCACCTTGCGCAGTTCCGGGGTTTCTCCAGGCCGCAGTGGCAGGCGCTCGTCATCGACCATGATCAGCGTACCGTCGCGGCGTACCACCGGGCGTTCCTTGGCGAAGTACAGCGGCACGATGGGGATCTGTTCGAGGTAGATGTACTGCCAGATATCCAGCTCGGTCCAGTTCGACAGCGGGAACACGCGCAGGCTTTCGCCCTTGCGTTTGCGTGTGTTGTACAGGCGCCAGAGCTCCGGGCGCTGCTGTTTGGGGTCCCAGCGGTGCTGCTCGGAGCGCAGCGAAAACACCCGCTCCTTGGCCCGCGACTTTTCTTCGTCGCGCCGGGCGCCGCCGAACGCTGCGTCGAAACCGTAGTGGTCCAGGGCCTGCTTCAGGCCCTGGGTCTTCCACACGTCGGTGTGCAGGGCCGAACCGTGGGTGAAGGGGTCGATGGCCTTTTCCAGACCTTCGGGGTTGATATGCACCAGCAGGTCCAGGCCCAGACGTTCAGCGGTCTTGTCGCGAAATTCGATCATCTCGCGAAACTTCCAGGTGGTGTCCACGTGCAGCAGGGGGAAGGGCGGCTTGCCCGGCGCGAAGGCTTTCATCGCCAGGTGCAGCATCACGGCGCTGTCCTTGCCGATCGAATACAGCATCACCGGGTTTTCACACTCGGCCACCACTTCGCGGATGATCTGGATGCTTTCCGCTTCCAGCCATTGCAGATGAGTCAACATCGAATACCTCCTCGAGTTCTGCCGGGATTGGCACCGGCTGAACGTCACGGTAGGTAATGGGGGGCGGTGGCTTCTTCGTCTGCTTGGACGAAGAATGCTGGACTGGCCTCATCGCGGGTCAAGCCCGCTCCCACAGGTTTAGTGCTGTTCTGAGCATTGATGCAGTACCTGTGGCAACGGGCTAGCCCCGCAATCCAGACGACACGGACAAGGTCAAGGCGCCGACCCGAACAACCGCTCGGCATGGGCCTTGAGTGCCACGGCCACGGCGTCGAAGCCCTGTTTCACCCAGGGGCCGTGGTCGGCCATGACCTGGTCGGCGGTCGGGCCGAGGAACTGGTCAGTGGTGTGGTAGCGGCAACTCGCTGGCCCACTGCGTTCGATCAACTGCTCGCGCCGCGCCGCATCAGGGTTGTCGGCACTGGCGTGCATCTCCCAGGCCAGCAAGCGATGCGGCTCGAAGTCGGCCAGGCGTTCGACCACCTTCAGCAACTCACCAGGCCGGCGTGGGTCGGGCAGGAACAGGTTGACCGGCTCGCCGAGCACCAGGCTCGACTCGACCTTGACCGTGTAGGGGTTCCACTGCGGGTAGGCGGGCAGGTCGATGAGGATCGCCCAGACCAGTTCGGCCGGGGCATCGATGTCCACGGTCAGCGAACGGACCAGGTTTTTTTCTGCACTCATGGGTGGCTCCTGTGAGGGTGACTGCGCGCCACAAGGGGGCGCCAGTGAGCCGGGGCTCAGGCGCGATCCTCACCGCTTGTGCCCGGCGGCTCCTCGTCCAGGCGGACTAGATCGGCGGTTTAGTCCGCACGGACGAAGCCGCGCTGCCGGGCTCCTCCCTAAGGTCGGGTACAACGGCGGACCCTCCGCCGGCAGAGGAGACTGACATGGCTACAGACACACCCCAACAGGCGGTCATCAGCGGTGAGAGCTGGACCCGTTTTTGCGAGCAGTTGCGCCGCAGCGGCGAACAGATCCTGCGCGCCGAGGCTCCGGCCGACGAGCAAACCCGCGCCGAAGGCTTTCGCTACCTGACCCGCTTGCTGCGCATCGCCCTGGAGATGCACCTGGAGTTCGCCGATCCAGATTTTCCCGGGTTCATCACCCCCTCCCATGAAACTGCCAAAATCGGTGCCGATAACCCCGACAACCTGTACCGCTATGCACGCCTGAACGGTGAGCACGAGTACCGTGTCAGCGGCCAGCGCGGCAGCGTCGCCTACCTGAGCTTTGGCTCGCAAAAGGGTGGTTACGAAACCGACGGCAAGATGATCCAGACCGGCTTTATCGACGCCGGGCAATTGCAGCTGGATGCCGAGGGCAACTTCGAGATCATCCTCAGCCAGCACCCGCCGGCCAGCGGTAACTGGCTGCCCCTTGAGCCGCAGAGCAATGCCTTGATCGTGCGCCAGACCTTCCTCGATCGCAGCAGTGAGCAGCCGGCGCAACTGCACATCGAGCGCCTGAATGGCGGCCAGGCACCCGCGCCGCTTGACGCCGCACGCCTGCAGCAAAGCCTGCAGCGAGTCGGTGGTTTCGTCGAGAACACCGCACGGCTGTTCGCCGACTGGGCCCAGGGCTACCAGCAGCACAGCAACCAGTTGCCGGCCGCCGACCAGGCGTTGTGCCAGGCAGTGGGCGGTGATCCGAACATCTTCTACTACCACTCGTACTGGGCACTGGCCGACGACGAAGCGCTGCTGATCGAGGTCGACCAGATGCCGGCCTGCGACTTCTGGAACCTGCAGATCAACAACTACTGGATGGAGTCGCTCGACTACCGCTACCACCGCATCTGCCTGAACAAGCATGCGGCGCAGCTTGCGGCGAACGGCAGCCTGCGCATGGTCCTCAGCCACCGCGACCCGGGCCTGGCCAATTGGCTGGAAACCGCCGGCCACCCCCACGGCACCCTGTGCCTGCGCTGGGTTGGCGCCAAACAACCGGTTCAGCCGACCACCCGCGTGGTCAAACTCAATGACCTCAAGGAGCTGGCAGTATGAGCGGCAACGATTTTTCCCTGGACCTGCTGCTGGCCGAGGCCAGTGCTCGCGCAGGCGGTCTTGACGATTTTGGCCCGGGCGATTTTCGCCAGGGCCTTGAAGTACTGGGGCAGGCCCTGGAGCAGGAAGCGCGATTATCGCCACAAGGGCGCCTGCTGCTGCGCGAGAAGCTATTGGCGCAATTGGTCAATCGCCTGGTGATCGAAGACCACTGTCGGCGCCTCCCTGAGATTCTCGAGATTGAGATCAACGACCCGCTGGTGATCGTCGGCCTGCCGCGTACTGGTACCACGCTGCTGCAACGCACCCTGGCGGTGGACTCGCAGTTCAGCAAGGCGCAGTGGTGGGAAACCCGCTACCCGGCGCCCCTGAGCGGGGAAACCCTGGAACAGCCGCTGCAGCGCATCGGCCGGGCGCGTGCCGAAGTAGCGGCGATGGTCGAGCTCCTCCCGCAGTTGCTGGCCATTCACCCACTGGACGCCGAGCAGCCCGACGAGGAGTTCATGCTGATGGAGCACTCGTTCCTCTGCGCCATGGACTCCTACGTCAACGTCCCCAGCTATACCGCCTGGCTCGATCGCCAGGACCAAACCCAGGTCTACCGTTACCTCAAGCGCACCTTGCAGTTCCTGCAGTGGCAGCAGGCACGCCGTGGCATTGCCCCGGGCCGGCGCTGGCTGCTCAAGAGCCCGCAGCACTTGCATACCCTGGAGCTGTTGTTCGAGGTGTTCCCCGGGGCGCAGGTGGTGCTTACCCATCGCGAACCGGGCAAAACCATCCCCTCGCTGGCCAGCTTCATCCATACCCTGTGGCAGCTGTACAGCGCCCAGGCCGATGCCCAAGCCGTTGGCGAGCAGTGGAACCGGCGCATGGCACGGGCACTGCGCCATGCCATGGCGGTACGCGACAGCCTGCCGGCCGGGCGCTTTCTCGATGTGCGGTTCGAAGACACCCTGGCCGCACCGCTGGCGGTGGTCGAGCGCATCTACCGCTTCGCCGGCCTGGAATGCACCGCGTCGGTCAACGCGGCCATGGACCAATGGCTGGCCGCCAACGGCCGGGAAAAACGCGCCACCCATCACTACAGCCCTGAGCAGTTCGGCCTCAGCGACGCGCTGCTGCAACGTGACTACGCCGAGTACCGCGCCCGGCATATCCACGCCTGAGCCAAACCCATAACAATAAAAGGAGTCATCCCATGCTACTCAAAGACAAAGTCGTGATGGTTTCGGGCGTCGGCCCCGGGCTGGGTATCAAGCTGGCCCTGGAGGCCGCGCGCGAAGGGGCGCGGGCCGTGGCCATCGGCGCCCGCGACCAGGGCCGGCTGCTGGAGGCACAACAGCGCATCAAGGCCGTTGCCGACCACTGCGAAGTGTTGTGCGTGGCCACCGACATCACCGATGTGCAGGCCTGCCAGCGTTTCGCCGAAGCTACCCTCAAGCAGTTCGGCCGTATCGATGCGCTGATCAACAGCGCCTTCTCCCATGGTGGTTTCCAGGCCGTGGACGAGGCGGACAACGACCCGCTGCGCGAAGCGCTGGAGGTCAACCTGCTGGGTTCGCTGAACATGAGCCGCGCGGTGCTGGCGCCCATGCGCGAACAGGGCGCGGGGGCGATCGTCATGATCAACACCCTGGGGGTGCGCAAACCGTATCAGGGCGGCGCCGCCTATGCCGCGTCGAAAAGCGCCCTGGCCGCCAGCGTGCGTTATCTCGCCAGCGAACAGGCGGCCCACGGCTTGCGGGTCAATGCCCTGGCCTGTGGCTGGATGTGGGGCGAGCCGGTGCAGGCCCTGGTGCGCCAGAGCGCGGTGGCCCGCGGTGTCAGCGAAGCGCAAGTGCGCGCCGAGTTCAGTGCCGGCATCCCTGGCGGGCGCATGCGCAGCGACGAGGAGTGCGCCCGCGCCGCAGTGTTTCTGGCATCGGACTACGCCAGTGCAATCAATGGCGCGCAGCTCGATGCCAACGGCGGCGAAGTGATGTACTGAGGAGGGGGGCAGATGAACACCATCGATCACTGCGCCTTCAACGGCGATGCCGACGGGCTCTGCGCCTTGCAGCAACTGCGTCTGGCTGGCGAACTGGCGCCAACGGTGCACCTGGTCAGCGGGGTCAAGCGCGACATCGAGCTGTTACGCCGGGTCCAGGCCGGGCCCGGCGAGCGGGTCACGGTGCTGGACGTGGCCCACGAACAGAACCGTGAAGCCACCCGGCGCCTGCTCGATGCCGGCGCCCGGGTGCGCTACTTCGACCACCACTTTGCCGGCGAACTGCCGCGCCACCCGGCGTTCGAGTCGTTCATCGACACCGCCGCCGAGGTGTGTACCAGCCTGCTGGTCAACCGTTATCTGGGCGGGCGCCATCACCGCTGGGCGGTGGCGGCTGCCTTCGGTGACGGTATGACCGGCCCGGCGCTGGCGCTGGCGGCGCAACATGGCCTGGACGAAGAGGATGTGCGCGCTCTGGAGGAACTGGGCCTGTTGCTCAACTACAACGCCTATGGCGACAGCCTGGCCGACCTGCACTTCGAGCCGTTGGCGCTGGCCGCCGAGCTGTTGCCGTATCGCGATCCGCTGGACTTCATCCGCCACAGCACCAGCTTTACCACCCTGCGCAGCGGCCATGCCGCCGACATGGCCGCCGCCACAGGCCTTGAGCCGTGGCAGGCGGGCCAGGGCGTGCTGATCTACCGCTTGCCTGCGCAACCCTGGGCGCGTCGGGTCAGTGGCGTGCTGGCCAACCAGCTGGCAGCAGGGGCGCCAGGCAAGGCGATCGGCTTGCTCAGCGCCAGGGCCGAGGGTGGCTGGGGGTTCAGTTTGCGGGTGCCGGAAGATGCCGGGCTGGCGGCAGATGCCTTCTGCCGCCAGTTCCCCTCCGGCGGCGGGCGCAAGCGTGCTGCCGGGATCAATCGCCTGACTGACGCGCAGTTGCAGGAAGTCGCTGAACGTTTGTTGGATTGCTATCGCTGAGAAAGACCAACGCCCCGACCGGATCGGGCGGGGCGTTGGGTTTTGCTGCGCGGGGGGTTAGCGGGTACCGAGCTTGCGCAGGTTGCCGGGAGTGAACTCGTCGGCGGCAAAGTTACTGGCGTTGAGCTTGGCCGGTTTCTGCTCGTCAAGCAGGCGGTCGACCAGGTAGGAGCCGGCGATCAGGTCATGGTAGATCCCCAGGCGGGCATGGAAACGCTGGATCTCATAGGCGTACACCGAGGTCTGCATGTTGGTGCGCCACAGTTGCCCGCGGGCGTCGAAGTTGTCGGCCAGGGTCGCGGCCCAGCTGTCTTCATCGATGTAGATCAGGCGCTTGGCATAGATGTGCCGGGCAGATGGCTTGAGCGTCGCCTGCAGCACCCACACCCGGTGTTTTTCATAGCGCATCAGCTCCGGGTTGATATGGCCGCTGGTGGAGAGGATCTGCGCGGTATTCACCTCGGGGCTGTCGATCTTGTAGTTGTTGTAGGGGATGTAGATCTCTTTCTTGCCGACGATGCTCCAGTCGTAGCGGTCGGTGGCACCGTTGAACAGGCGGTCTTCATCGTAGACGCGAAAGCCGCCGGCGCCGGTTGGCGAATCGTAGCCGACGGTTGGCGCGCGGCGTACCCGGCGCTGGCCCGGGGTGTACTGCCAGGCCTGGCGCGGCTGGGCGGCGGCGTTGATGAACTCGTGGCCGACGATGATTTCGCCTTTCTTGCGCACCGGCTCAAGCGTAGTGAGCAGGAAGTCGGTGAACACCCCATTGACGCTTTCCACGCTCTGCTTGGGGTCGGACCACAGCGAGTAGATCTTGTAGTTGACCTTTTCCAGGGCCTTGTTGTTGTCGGCATAGACCACCACCTGCTGGTAGTTGGCCTCTTCGGTAGTCGCCCGCGCCTGCATGTTGTGGTTGAGGATCAGCTCGTTGCCGTTTTTCGGGATCGGGAACGGCGAGGCGCCAAAGGCGTTGATTGCATCGTTGCCGTCGGCGCTGAGCGTGGCGTTGAGCGCGTTGCGCTTGAGGGCATCCTCGCTGGCCTGGTCGACCCTGAAGTCCCGATGGCTGGGGTAGACCGGAATCTTGAACGAGCTCGGGTAGCGCTTGAACAGTGCCTTCTGGCCGTCAGTGAGGTTGGCGGCGTACTGCTCGACGTTCTGCGCGGTAATGGTGAACAGCGGTTTTTCGTCGGCGTAAGGGTCAGGGTAGGGCGTGCCGGGGCCGGCGAACTTGAGCTGTGGTGGCAGGCCGCGCCATTTTCCGGTCCAGGCCGGAATGCTGCCATCGGCGTTGCCGGCGCGTTCGGCGCCGACCGGGGTCAGGTCCTTGCCCAGGCGCGCGGCATCGTCGTTGCTGACATTGGCGTGGGCCAGGCTTGCGCCGAGCAGGGCGGCCGCGAGGGTGGTGCGCAACCAGGGATGCGTGAGAGTAGACATGCGGTGCTCCTCCATCAGGGGCTTCAGAAGCGGTACTTGAAGTTGAGGGCGACGTTGTCGCGGTCGGCCAGGGGCGAATTGTTGGCATTGCCCAGGTAGGCGTTGTAGAGCGCTTCGACGGTGAAGTTGCCGAGGTAGCGCCAGGTGGTGCCGATGCTCGCGCGCTCATCGCCTTGCCCGGCATTGATCGAGCCAGTCAGGGCGCTGTCGTGCTGGGCGGCGCTGCTGTAGGTGACCGGTACCGACATGTCCCAGCCGCTGAACACGTCGTTGTAGTCGAAGGTCGCCTGTACCGTGTAGCCCCAGGCGTCGCGGTCCAGGACCAGGCTGTCGGTGCCGGGCAGGGTCAGGCCGGGGGCCAGGGTCACCGGGGTCGAGGCGTCGTTGTCGAGCACGGTGTTGTAGACCAGCTCGCCGACCAGGGTGGTGTTGTCGGCAAAGGCGGTCGGGCCGACCACGTGGATCATCGACACCTGGGCCTGCAGGGTCTGCGCCCGCACGGGGCTGGAGAAACCGTTGTCGACCATCACCGGCGCGCCGTCGCGGTAGCTGACTTCACCGGCGATGCTGGTGTCGCCGAGCACGGTGCCGAAGCTGGCGCCGTACTGGTCGATGTTGTCGAAGTAGCGCACGCGGTAATGGCCCAGGTCGGTCTGGAAATCCAGCGACGGGTTCTTGTCGTGGTAGCGCGAGTAGTAGAGGCCGAACTCGGTGTTGTTCAGCGACTCGGCGGTGTAGCGCAGGGCCACGCCGTACTGGCCGCTGTCACTGGGTTCGTCGTCCTTGAGGCGGGTGACGAAGCCTGAGGCATCGCTGAAGCCGCCGCGGTCGATCAGGTCGGTGCTGGAAAAATAGCTGCCAACCCCGAACAGGTCGGTCTTCTCCCATTTGTACTGGTAGTAGGCCTGCAGCTCCAGGGCGTCGGTCAGGCTGAACTGGCCGAACACCTGGCCCACCGGCAGCAGCACTTCCTTGACCTCGACCCCGGGGGTGGTGGCCTTGGTCGCATCGACCGGGCTCTGGGCGGCGGAGATGCCCGGGTAGAACAGACTTTCACCCCAGCTCACCACCTGATCGCCGACTCGCAGATTGAGGTTGTGGCCGCCGACGTCCCAGCTGCCATAGGCATAGGCGTCGAGCAGGCGCAGGTCGTCGCGGTGCTGGTCGATGGTGTCCTGGGAGAAGCGGTCGGCGCGCCGGCAGTTGCCGCTGGCCAGGCAGTTGGAGGCACCGGTGCCGTTGTCGTTGCCCTGGTCGTAGACGTTGTCGTAGAAGCCGGCAGCGCGCATGAACAGGCCGAAGTCGTTCTGCCACTTGAGGTTGGCTTCGGTGAGAAAGCCGACGCGGTTGGTGATCAGGCTGCCCCTGTCGAAAGCGTTGTCGCCATCGTTGCCGTCGGCGTTGGCCACCAGCTTGTGGTCGCGGCCCTCGGTACGCCAGGCCAGGCTGTAGGTCAGGGTGGTGTCCCAGTCGATGCTCAGGTCATCGTTGGCCTGGAAGGTCAGGGCGCTGGCCGGGCTGCCCAGGCCGCCAGCCAGCATCAACATCCCCAGGCGCACGCAGGTGTTCAGTGAAGGTGGGGCGATTGTTGTTTTTATCATGTCGTCCTCATGCCGCGGTCAGACCTGCCCGACCGCCGTATTCAAGGTGGGAGGTGAAGCTGGGGCGACTATGGAATCCCCTTGGCGGCGCAACATCGTCCAAGCGGACTAAGCGAAACCGCCGAGTGAGCAGGGCGTTGGCGCTAGTCCCATCGGACGATGTTGGCCGGTGCCGGGCACCGAACAATCAGCGGGCCAATGCCCCCGGCCGACAGCCGGCGCGGCCTGTTGTCTGTTGCCCTGGAAAAGGTGAACACATGAACGAAGCCGGGATCGAGTGGGACCAATGTTGCGACGTGCTGGTGATCGGTTCGGGGGCCGGCGGCATGACCGCCGCCCTGCGCGCCCACGACCTGGGGCTCAAGGCCCTGCTGATCGAGAAAAGTAGCGAATACGGCGGTACCTCGGCGGTATCCGGCGGCGGTATCTGGATCCCGAACAACCCGCGCATCAGCGCCCTGGGCGGGCAGGACTCGGCCGAAGAAGCCATCGCCTACCTCAGGGCCGTTACCCATGGCGAGATCGACGACGGGCGCATCGAGACCTATGTCGAGCAGGGCCGGCGGATGCTCGAATACCTCGAACAACACTCGCGGGTGCGCTTCGAGGCGCAACCGCAATATGCCGACTACTACCCCGAAGTGCCGGGCGGCAAGCCCGGCTATCGCTCGATGGACCCCTTGCCGTTCGACGCGGTGCAGCTGGGCGACGAATTCCTCAAGATGCGTGCGCCGTCACCGGGCACGCTGATGATGGGCCGGATGGCCATGACCATGAAAGAAGCCCAGGTACTGCTGTGTCGCGGCAAGGGCTGGCTGCGCCTGACCCTGCGGGTGATGTGGCGCTACTGGCGTGACCGCAAGGGCCGCAAGCTGTCGCGCCGGGATCGCTTCCTGACCCTGGGCAATGCCCTGGTCGGGGCCTTGCGCTGCTCGATGCTCGACCGAGAGGTACCGCTGTGGCTCGACTGTGCGCTGGAGCAGCTGCTGATTGTCGACGGGCGGATCGGCGGCGCCCAGGTCCGCCGCGACGGCAAACTGGTGAGGATCAAGGCGCGTCACGGGGTGATCATTGCCGCCGGGGGCTTCGAGCGTAACCAGGCGATGCGTGACCAGTACCACCCGCAGCCCTCGCAAGCCAGCTGGAGCGCGACGCCGCCGAACAACACTGGCGACGGCATTCGTGCAGGCCAGGCAGTGGGTGCGCGTACCGCGCTGATGGAACACAGCTGGTGGGCGCCGACCACCCATGTGCAGGGCGAAGAGAAGCAGCGCGCACTGTTCGTCGAACGTACCTTGCCGGGGTGCGTCCTGGTTAACGCGGCTGGCGAACGCTTCGTCAACGAGGCTGCGCCCTACACCGACATCGTCTACGCCATGTATGCCAACAACCGTGAAGGCGCCAGCAGCGTGCCGTGCTGGATGGTCTTTGACGCCAGTTTTCGCCGCAAATACCCCTGTGGTGCGCTGTTGCCGGGCTATGCCCAGCGCGACTGGCAGTTGCCCCGGCACCTGCGCGATTACTTTCACAAGGCCAGCAGCCTCGAAGCACTGGCGAGCAGCATCGGTGTCGACCCTGCCGGCCTGGCGCGTACCGTGCAGCGCTTCAATGCCATGGCCAGCCTGGGTCGCGACGAGGATTTCGCCAAGGGCGAATCCTTGTTCGACCGCTATTACGGCGACCCTGGCGTGCAGCCCAACCCGTGCCTGGCGCCGTTGCTGCAGGCGCCGTTCTATGCGGTGCGGGTCGACGCCGGTGACATCGGCACCAAGGGCGGCTTGCTGACCGATGTGCATGCGCGGGTATTGCACGAGGACGGCCAACCGATCCTCGGCCTGTATGCCATCGGCAACAGCGCTGCATCGATGATGGGCCGTACCTATCCGGGGGCGGGTTCGACCCTCGGCCCGGCCATGACTTTCGGCTACCTGGCCGCCAATCACATTGGCGCGCTTGCCAGTAACCCCCAGGCCCAGGTGGCACTGGTTTCTTGAGGATGCACCCCATGAATACACAACACAGGCAGGTTGCCGTGGTTACCGGCGCCAGTCGCGGTGTCGGCCAAGGCATCGCTCTGGCCCTCGGCGCGGCCGGCATGACCGTTTATATTACCGGCCGCGCTCGTGGGCAGGGCGGTTCACGTTTGTATGGCCACGCTCTGGACGGTGACCTGCAGGCCACCGCCCAGGCCATCAGCGCCGTGGGCGGGCAGGGCATCGCGGTGACCTGCGATCATGGCGACGATGCCCAGGTGCAGGCGCTGTTCGCCCAGGTTGAACGCGAATGCGGGCACCTGGATCTGTTGGTCAACAACGCGGCCTTCATCCATGATCAGTTGATCGAGCCGGGGCCGTTCTGGGCCAAGCCGCTGGAGCTGGTGCGCATCCTCGATGTCGGCCTGCGTTCGGCCTATGTCGCCAGCTACCATGCTGCGCCGTTGTTGCTGCGCAGCCGTCAGGGGCTGGTGTGTTTCACTTCCTCGTTCGGCGCTGGTTGCTACATGCACGGGCCGGCCTATGGCGCGCAGAAGGCCGGCTGCGACAAGCTGGCCGCCGACATGGCCATCGATTTTGAAGGCCAGGGCGTGGCGGCCTTGTCGCTGTGGCTCGGCCCGCAATTGACCGAACGCACGCGGGTTGCCGGCGAACAACATGGTGAGCAGTACAAGGCGTTCCTCGCCGATGCCGAGACCCCGCAGTTCAATGGGCGAGTGATTCATGCGCTGCTCAACGATCCGCAGTTGATGAGCTATTCCGGGCAAACCCTGATCACTGCCGAGATAGCCGGGGGTTATGGCATCAGCGAAGCGGGCGGGCGCCAGCCGCCTTCGCATCGTGGCTTGCTGGGGGACCCGCGCCAGCAGCATCCGGCGCGGGTGATCTGAGCGGCGGATTGCGACCCCTGCGGGCTCGATCGCCGGCAACGCCGGCTCCCACAATGGATATGCATGCACCGGCCCCTGTGGGAGCCGGCCTTGCCGGCGATGGGCTGCACAGCAGCCCTCACACCCAGCCGCGCAACACCTGCTTGGCCACCTTGCCCGTGGCATTGAGCGGCAAGGCCTCGACCACTTGCACCCGCCGCGGCACCTTGTAATTGGCCATCTGCTCTCGGCACCAGGTAGTGAACTTTGCCACGTCGATCACCTGCCCAGGCACCGCCAGCAAAAAGGCCATGGCCACTTCCCCCAGACGTTCATCGGCTATGCCGATCACTGCAGCCTGGGCCACCCCCGGGTACTGCAACAGGGTCTGTTCGATCTCCGCCGGGTAGACGTTGAAGCCACCGGTGATGAACATGTCCTTGAGCCGGTCGGTGATGCGCAGGTAACCGTGTTCATCGAGCACGCCGATGTCGCCGGTGTGCAGCCAGCCCTCGGCATCCACCGCTTCCAGGCTGGCCTGCGGGTCGTTGAGGTAGCCGCGCATCAGGTTGTAGCCACGAATCAGTACCTCGCCGGGCACGTTGGCCGGCACGCTGGCGCCGCTGCTGTTGACGCAACGGATCTGAACCCCGGGCATGGCCCGGCCGCTGGTGCTGGCGACCCGTTCGGCGCTGTCACCGGGGCGGCAGATGCTGGCAAAGCCGCAGGCTTCGGTCAGGCCGTAGGCGGTGACGATGGTGGCAAAGCCCAGCTCCTCGCGCATGCGCCCGATCATCTCTACCGGGATCGCGGCGGCACCGGTGACGGCGATGCGCAGCGAACTCAGGTCGTAGTCCAAGCGTTGCGGGTGGGCCAGCAGTGACTGATAAAGGGTCGGCGGCCCGGGCAGGATGTTGATCCGCTCGCGCTGCACACAGTCGAGCACGGCCTGCACCTCGAACACCTGCTGCGGGACGATGGTGCAGCCGCGCATCAGTGCCGCCAGCCAGCCGGCCTTGTAGCCAAAGGAATGGAAGAACGGATTGACGATCAGGTAGCGATCGCCCCGGCGCAGGCCGACGATCTCGCTCCAGTCGCGCACCACTTGCAGGTTCTGGCCGTGGGCGGTCATCACACCCTTGGGTTTGCCGGAAGTGCCGGAGGTGAACAGCAGATCAGACAGGGTCTGCGGCCCGACGTGCTGCTCACGGGCTTGCAGCAGGGCGTCCGGCACCCGTTCCGCGAGGGCCATGAAGGCCTCCCAGGCCAGGCCGCTCTGTGGCTGATCTACCGGTCGCAGGCTGATCACCTCACGCAGCGCCGGCAGCGCTTCGCCGACGAGCATGGCGGGGTAGTCGGTGTCGAGAAAGCGGCTGATGCAAAACAGCACGCAGGTGCCGCTTTCGCGCAGGATATGCCCGGCTTCGCTGCCCTTCATGCGCGTGTTCAGTGGCACCAGGGTGGCGCCGACGCTCTGCAGGGCGCCGGCGGCGACGATCCATTCCCACAGGTTGGGCGCCCACACCGCCACCCGGTCGGCCACTTGTACCTCCAGGGCCAGCAGGGCGCGGGCGGCCTGCTGGCGCAACTGATCAAGCTGGCGGTAGCTGATGATCTGCCCACCGTCTTCGATGGCCGGCTTGTCGGCGTATTCCCGGGCCGCGTTGGCGAACAGTTGGGCGATGGTCTGAGCGTTTTCGACAGGCAGCATGATGCCTCCTCAGGCTGAGGATGAATGAGCAGGGAAGGGGCCGGGCGGGGTGCCCGGCACACGGGGTCAGGCGCTAGGCGGGGCGAAGCGGCGGCCAGCGGAAAAACCGCCGTCCACGGCAATCATCTGGCCGCTGACGAACGAGGCTTCGTCGGAGGCGAGGAACAGCGCGACATTGGCCACCTCGTCCGGCTGCCCGGAACGGTTGAGCATGTGCTGCGAGGCGAAGAAGGCGTGGAACGCCTGTTGTTCGCGGACCATGCTGGTCATCGGTGTTTCGATCAGGCCAGGGCACAGGCCGTTGACGCGGATGTTGGCGTAGCCGTAGTCGATGGCCATCGAGCGAGTCAGCTGGTTGATGCCACCTTTGGAGACGTTGTAGGCGACGTTGCCGTCGCAGCCCTGCAGGCCGAAGATCGAGCCGATGTTGATGATTGAGCCGCTGCGCTGGGACTCCATCTGCGCCAGTACGTGTTTGCTGGTGAGCATGCTGCCGGTGAGGTTGATGTCCAGCACCCGCTGCCAGTTGGCGGTCGTGGTCTGGGTCACGCTGCCCTGGTCGGCGACGCCAGCGGCATTGACCAGCACATCGATACGCCCGAAGCGGCTGATGACTTCGCTCATCACCTGCTGCACGCGGGGTTCATCGCGCACATCCAGGCTCATGAACAGGCCGGGAAAGTCCGCCGGGGCCTCGCCAATGTCCAGGCCGACGACCTGGGCACCCTCGGCCATGAAGCGGCGCACGCACGCCAGGCCGATACCCGATGCGCCGCCGGTGACCACGGCGACCTTGTTGTGCAAACGAGCCATAACTGAACCTCTGTTTTATTGTTGTGGGGCTTCTGGCGCCGAGTCTAACCGCAGTCGGGGCCGCAGTGATCGTCCGATGAGACTAGCGGGCACAGGCCCTCACCCGGGGAACTTCAAGCGTACCCGCGCGCCCAACGGCCGGCTCTGGCAAGCCAGGGTCCAGCCTTCTGCCAGCTCCCGGGCGCTGAGCACATCGTTGCGCGCCAGGCGGGTTTCACCCTCGAGCACCGTACACATGCAGGCCCCGCAAAAACCTTCTTCGCAGGATGACGGTACCTCCAGGCCCGCCGCACGGCAGCTTTGCAGCAGAGTATCGCCGGGCTGGCAGGCGACTTCGTGTTGCTGGCCGTCGAGCTCGACCAGCAGCAGCTCGCAGGCCGACTCACTGGCGGCCGCGCGGGCAATGGCTTCTTGCGCTGCGACTTCATCGGGATCGGGCGGGGAGACGAAACGCTCGACATGGATGCACTCGGCGGCCTCGCCCAAGGCCAGCAGGCTGCGCTCGACGGTGTCCATGAACGGCCCCGGGCCGCAGATGAAGTAATCGCCGCCACGCATTTCGCCCACCAGTTGCTGCACCTGGGCGTCGCGCAAAAAACCTTGCAGCGAATCGAGCAGGTGGATCACCTGCAGGCGTTGCGGGTGGTCCTGGCTCAGCTGGCGCAGTTCGTCGCGAAAGATCACCGAGGCTTCGTCGCGGTTGGCATACACCAGCCGGATCGGCCGTTCGCTGCTGTGCAGCGTCGACTTGAGGATCGAAATCACCGGGGTGATGCCCGAGCCGCCGCCGAACAGCACCAGTGGTCGCGCCGGGTCGCTGGCCTGGCTTTCATCCAGGCAGAAGTGCCCGGCTGGCGGCAGCACCTCGAGCCAGTCGCCGACCTGCACCTGCTGGTTCATCCAGTTCGATACCCGGCCCCCGGCGACCCGCTTGATGGTCACCTTGGGCCGGGCATCGCACAGCGGCGAGCTGGCCATGGAGTAGCAGCGGGTCAGCAGTTTGCCGGCACAGGGCACGCGAAAGCTCAAGAACTGCCCCGGCTGGTAGCGAAAGCGCTCGCGCAACTGCGCCGGCACCTCCAGTACCAGCGAACGCGCATCGGCGGTTTCGTCGATGACCGCGCAAACCTGCAGCCGATAGCTTCCGGTGGCCGAAACCAGCGAGTCCTGCCCAAGCGCTTGCATGCCCATGTTCATCCTCGCCTCAGATGCCGCTGATCAATTGCGCGTTGTCCACGCGCAGTTCGGCACCGTTGACGAAGTTAGATTCGTCGCTGGCCAAAAACAGCACCACGTTGGCGATATCGCGCGGCGCGCACATGCGGTTCATCGGATCCTGGTCGAGCAGCGCCTGGTCGATCGGCTGGCCACCGGCCAGGGCCTGGGTCATCGGCGTGTTGACGCCGTCCGGGTGCACACTGTTGCAGCGGATGCGATAACCCTGCTGCTTGCAGTGCAGGGCAATGGAGCGGGTCATCGCCGCCACCGCGCCCTTGGAGGCCGAGTAGGCGCAGAACATCGGCATGGCGCCGAGGGCGGCTACCGAGGACATGTTGACGATCGAGCCGCCGCCGCTGTCCTTCATGGCTTCAATGGCATATTTGCAGCCGAGAAAATAGCCGTCGCCGTTGATCTTCTGCACCTTCTGCCAGGTTTCCAGCGAGGTGTTCTCGATGGTTCCGGCCACCAGGATGGCGGCATTGTTGACCAGTACATCGAGGCGCCCGAAGTGCTCCAGGGTGGTCTTGATCACCTGCTGCCAATCGCTTTCGCTGGCGATGTCGTGGCGGATGAACAGCGCATTGCTGCCGATCTGCGCGGCGACTTCGCGCCCGGCCTGTTCATTGAGGTCGGTGAGCACCACCCGGGCGCCCTGGCTGGCCAGCAGCAGGGCGTCCTCGCGGCCGATGCCGCTGGCGGCGCCAGTGACGATGCAGACTTTGCCTTCTACACGTTGCATGGTTGTTCTCCTGATGGTGCGGGGTTGGGGGCGGTGCGCGCGGCGATGTGCGCCGCGGCGCGCCGCCCGGAATAGATGCAGTCGGCCAGGGACAGGCCGGAGACATACAGGTTGGAGGCGACACCCACGGCATTGCGTCCGGCGCTGTACAACCCGGCGATAGGCGTGCCGTGCAGGTCGAGCACCGCGCCGCTGCCCTCGTCGACGCGCAGGCCGCCCAGGGTCAGGGCCGGGCAGGGGAACAGGCGGCCGTCGTAGGACAGGTCCAGCGCATACCAGGGGCCGCTGTCCAGCGGGCAGAGCATGGCTGCCGACTTGCCCAGCGGGTCGGCGATTTCGCCACGGGCCGCACGGCTGTACTGCGCCACGCTCTGGCGCAGGTTGCCCACGGGCAAGCCGCAGCGTTCGGCCAGTTGTTCCAGGCTGTTGCCGCGTTTGGCGTTGAACAGCAGGTTGAGCAGCACCGGCAGGCGCTGGAAGTTCCACACCTTGCCCGGGCCGACCTGCTTGAGCGCCTGGCGCACCAGGGCGCGATTGAGGATCAGGATGGCCTTGCCGTTCTGCTCCTCGACCATGGCATGGCCGAGGGTGGCGCCGTACACCTCTTCGTTGCAGTAGCGCTGGCCGAAGCCGTTGACGATCATGCCGCGGGCCCAGGCCAGCGGTGGGTTGATAAAGCGCCAGGCGCTGACCTTGTCCATGCGTGCCAAGGTGCCCCCGGCGCTCTGGCCCAGGAGCAGGCCGCTGCCATCGCAGGCGGTGGTGCCCAGCGGCAGGCCGGCCAGGTACTGCGGCGCATGCCGGGCTACCAGGGCGCGGTTGAAGATGAAGCCGCCACAGCTGAGCAGCAGGCCTTTTTCGGCGCGGATCAGGGTGCGCACTGCATGGCGCTGCTCGATCTGCCGCAGGCGCTTGCGCAGCATGTCGGCCAGCGCCGGGGCGTACATATGGATGGCACTGGCCCAGCGCGCCAGGCGTGCATGGCGGCGGGCAGGGCGGCTATCGGCAGGCAGTTGCCAGGCCACCACACCGAGTACCCGGTCGTGGTTGTCCAGAACCAGTTGGCGGACTTCGCACTGGCTGCGCAGGCGCACGCCCAGCGTCAAAGCGCTGGCGCGCAGCGGCGCAAACAGGCTGGCACCGGACATGCCAGGGCCTTTGGCCCGGTGGCCGCGCGGTGCGGGGCTGGCCTGCGCGGCGTAGGCCGGCACCGCTTCGTTGCCTGAGTAATAGAGGTAGTATCGGTCGCTGGGGTAGGAGGTTTTCTGCGGCGGCACACTGGCTTCGAAAGCCACGCCGTGGCGTTCCAGCCAGACCAGCTGCTCGCAGCTGCGCTCGCAGAAATCGCGCAAGGTGCCGGCCGATACCGCTTCGCCGACTTCCTGGTTCAAATAGTTGAACATTGCCTCGCTGTTGTCCGGGTACCCGGCGCGCTGCTGGTAGGGCGTGCCGCCGCCGGCATAGACCACGCCACCGCTGAGCGCCGTGGCACCGCCACCGGCGAAGCGGTCCAGGGCCAGCACGCTGAGCCCGCGGCTGGCGGCCTCGATGGCGGCGCAGACACCGGCGCCGCCAAAACCGACCACCACCAGCTCGGCCTGTGCGTGCCAGTGCAGCTGTTCGGCACTGTCCACTCGCAGTGGCATCAACCCGTTCAGGCTGCTCATGCGCCGGCCTCAGCCCGCTGCCGCAATCATGCGCGCCGGCGCCGCCGTGGTGGTGTAGCTGCCATCCAGGTACACCAGCGGGGTGATGGTCGGGCTGGTGCGGATGCGCAGGATGCGGCCGATGAAAATGGTGTGGGTGCCATAGGTCATGCGCCCATCCTGGCGGCACAGAATCGACGATTGGGCATCGGCCAGAAACGGAATGCCTTCTTCGCTGGTCTGCCAGTCGCCACGCTCGAAGCGCGCCTCGCCCTTGATCGCGCCGCTGCACAGGTGCGCAAGGTCCTGCTGCTCGACACCGAGGATGTTCACGCAGAAGTCGGCACCGTCTGCCAGGGCGGCATGCGGTGAGGCGCTGGTGTTCACGCAGATCAGCAGCGACGGCGGCTCGGTGCTCAGCGAATCGACCGCGGTGGCGGCCATGGCGAAGCGCTGGGTGCCGTTGCTGGTACTGATGATGGTCACGGATTTGGCCAGGCGGCGCATGGCCTGGAGCATGTCGGCTTTGAGATTGTTGTTGTTCATCGCACGGCCTCTGGTTGGCTTGGAGTGCGATGAATTCTTGCAACCGGCGCAAGGCCCAACATCGTCCGAGGGGACTAGTCGAGGCGCGCCGTCGCGGCATGGTCCGTTTGAGGGATGTTGGCCGCCGGGCGCCTTGCTTGAATGCCGGGGTAGAGGCCGGTTGCGCCTCTGCTGCACGCGCGCCCCGGCGGACGGGGTGATCAGAGGAGAACAACAACATGCTCAACCAAGACCTGATACGCCAGCGTCTGGCCCAGCGCGCCCGCGAGCTGGTGCCGATCCTGCGTGAACGTGCCGCCCATGCCGCGCAACTTGGCCAGCTGCCGGCCGAAACCCTGCGCGATTTCCACGAAGCCGGCTTTTTTCGCATCCTCCAGCCGGCGCGCTGGGAAGGCTACGAGCTGCAGCCGCGGGATTTCTTCGAGGTGCAGATGACCCTGGCCGAAGGCTGCATGTCGTCGGCCTGGGTGCTCGGGGTGGTGGCCATCCACAACTGGCAACTGGCGCTGTTCGACGACCGCGCCGCCCAGGATGTCTGGGGCGAGGATTCCAGCGTGCTGATTTCTTCGTCCTATATGCCGGTGGGCAAGGTCGAGCGTGTCGAGGGCGGCTTCAAGCTCAGTGGGCGCTGGGGTTTTTCCTCGGGCAGCAAGCACTGCCAGTGGGCATTTCTCGGCGCCCTGGTACCGCCCGAAGAAGCCGGCGGGGCGCCGGACTACCGGACCTTCCTGGTGCCGCGCAGCGACTACCAGATCATCGACAACTGGAACGTCATGGGCCTGGAGGCGACTGGCTCTCACGACATCCAGGTGAGCGATGCCTTCGTCCCCGACTACCGCACCCACCGCGCTGTCGACGGCTTCATGCAATACAGCCCGGGTAACGCGGTCAACAGTGCGCCGTTGTTCCGCCTGCCGTTCGGGCAGATCTTCGTGCGCGCGGTGTCGTCTTCGGCGATTGGGGCCCTGCAGGGCGCGATCGACTTGTTCGTCGAGCACAACCGCAGCCGCGTCGGCGTCAACGACGGGCGCAAGATGCTCCAGGACCCGGCGGCGCAAACCGCCCTGGCCAATGCCATGGTCTGCGTCGACGAGTGCCGCACGGTGTTGCTGCGCAATTTCGATTTCATGCTCCAGGCCGCCGAGGCCGGCGAAGCGCTGGCCATGCAGGCGCGGGTGAAGATGCGCTACGACTCGGCGCTGGTCGCCGACAAGTGCGCCAAGGCGGTGGCCGAGCTGATGTTCAACAGCGGCGCCTCGACGATCTTTCGCAGCCACGCCATCAACCGCGCCTTTCGCGACATTCATACCGGCCGCGCCCACGTCGCCAACAACCCGGCCAAGTACGCCTGGAACCTGGGCGGCGTGAGCATGGGCCAGGACAGCAGCGACTTCTTCCTCTGAACCGGTCGAACACAGAAACCGGCTAGTCCGTTTGCGGGATTCGAGCGGCGCGGCGATCCCCGAGCATGGTGGCAAGGCGCGGGTCCCAGGCGCCGACCGAGCCGTTAACAAGAACAAGGATCAAGCATGAAATTCTCATTGATTTACGAAGCACAGACGGTGGACTCCAGTCGCGAAGGCGACCGCAAGATCTTCGATGACACCGTCGAGCAGGCGGTGCTGGCCGACCAGCTCGGTTTTGACACCTTCTGGTGCGTGGAGCACACCGCACTGAGCAACTACTCGCACATGTCGGCGCCGGAAACCATGCTCGCCTTTGTTGCCGGCAAAACCGAGCGCATCGGCATTGGCCATGGCGTGGTGTGCCTGCCGCCGGCGATGAACCACCCGGTCAAGGTCGCCGAGCGCATCGCTACCCTCGACCTGCTGTCCAAGGGCCGGGTGCATTTTGGCGTGGGCAAGGGCGGCACCCAGCAGGAGGCCGGTACCTTCGGCTACGACCTGGCGACCCTGCAGCCGCAGATCGATGAAGCCATGTACCTGATCCCGAAAATCTTCGTTCAGGACGAGATCGAGCACCACGGCGACTTCGTGCAGATCCCCAAGCGGCCGATCCATCCCAAGCCGTACCAGGACCCACACCCACCGATGTACCTGGCCTGCACCAACACCGAATCGCTGAAGAACGCTGGTGGCCGCGGCATGGGCGCGCTGGTGCTGGGCTTCGGCGGCCCGGAAGAAATCGCCAAGAAGGTCGAGGTCTATCACCAGGCCTGGGACAACCGTGACGAGAAGAAGCAGGTGGGCTTTCGTCCCAACCGGCATATTGCCGCGCTGTGCCCGGCCATCGTCCTTGACGACAACGAACTGGCGCGGCGCATCGGCATCCGTGGCCAGCGCTACTTCATGGAGTCGCTGGGCTACTGGTACGGCGGCGGCGAGCGTCCGGACCCGGAAAAGTGGAAGGACGATACCTACGTCGACGGCAACGGCCAGGCGGTGATCAAGTCGCGCTTTGCCTCCGAGGAAGTCAGCGTCGACTTCTCCGACCCGACCATGGCGATGATGAACCCCAACCATGCCTATGGCACGGTCGAAGATTGCATCGGTTACGTGCAACGCCTGATCGACGCCGGCGCCGACGAGATCCTGTTCATCTGCCAGATGGGCACCGTGCCGCAATGGGCCCAGCTGGAGACCCTGCGCAACATCGGCGAGAAGGTGATTCCGCATTTTCGCAAGCAGTAAGGGTAAGCATCGCGGGTCAAAGCCGCTCCTGTGTAGGCGCGGGCTTGTCCCGCGAAACTAGCCCGCTCCCGCTAGTCCCAACAGACGATGCCCGGCCTTGCGCGTCGGGCTTGAATAGCGCTCAACACGTCGATCAACGCGAGGATAACAAGCATGGATATCCGCGGTCTGGGTTACGTCACCCTGCTGTCCACCGACCTGGCGCAATGGCGTCATTACGCAACCCAGGTGCTGGGCATGATGGTGGCCGGTGAGGGCGCTGACAGCGCGCACCTGTACCTGAAAATGGACGAGCGCCCGTACCGTATCCTGGTGCTCCGCAGCGAGCAGGACGGCTTCGGTGCCTGCGGTTGGGAGCTGGCCGGCGAGGCCGCGTTCGAGCAGGCGATCGCCGAGCTGCAGCAGGCCGATATCGCAGTTGAGCGCGGCAACGCTGCCCAGGCTGAACTGCGCAAGGTCCAGGCCCTGGCGCAGTTCAGCGACCCGGACGGCAATCGCCACGAGCTGTTCTGGGGCCCGCGCCAGGATTTTGCCCGCTTTGTCTCGCCGGTGGCGGTCAAGGGCTTTGTCACCCATGAGCTGGGCATGGGCCACGTGGTGCTGCCGGCGCCAACCTTTGAGTGCTGCCGCGATTTTTATCAGCGGGTCATGGGCTTTGGTCTTTCGGACCTGATGAAAGTGCGCTTCACCCCAGACCCGGCCGAGCCGGAAAAACGCATTCACTTCCTGCACTGCAACAACGGCCGTCACCACTCCCTGGCGATCTTCGAATGCCCGGTGCCCCATGGCTGCGTGCACATGATGGTCGAGGTCGACGGCCTGGACGAGGTCGGCCGCGCCCTGGACCGCATGCACGCCCACGGCGTCAAGCTCTCGGCCACCCTCGGCCAGCACACCAACGACCAGATGGTCTCGTTCTACATGAAAACCCCGGCAGGCTTTGACCTGGAGTACGGCTGTGACGGCCTGGTGGTCGACTGGAACCAGCACACCCCCTTCGAAAGCACGGTGGTCAGCCACTGGGGCCACGACTTCAGTGTCGGCCGCCAATGAGGACAACGATGATGGACAAACAAATGACCACGGCGCAGATGGTCGGCCAGCTACGTGACGGCATGACCCTCGGCATTGGTGGCTGGGGCCCGCGGCGCAAGCCCATGGCGCTGATCCGCGAGATCCTGCGTTCCGACCTCAAGGACCTGACCGTGGTCGCCTACGGCGGCGCCGACGTCGGCATGCTCTGCGCGGCCGGCAAGGTGAAGAAGCTGGTGTTCGCCTTCGTCTCGCTCGATTTCATTCCGCTCGAGCCGTACTTTCGCAAGGCCCGCCAGGACGCCGCCATCGAGGTGATGGAGATCGACGAAGGCATGCTCCTGCTTGGCCTGCGCGCCGCGGCCATGGGCGTGCCGTTCATTCCCACGGCGGTCGGCCTGGGCACCGATGTGCTGCGCCACAACCCGCAGATCAAGCTGGTGGCTTCGCCCTATGCCGACGGCAAGGACTGGGTGGCGATGCCGGCGCTCACGCTCGACGCCGCGCTGATCCACGTCGACCGTGCCGATGCCCGCGGGGTCTGCCAGATCAGCGGCCCCGACCATTACATGGATGACCTGTTCGTCCGCGCTGCCCGCCACAGCTACGTCACTTGCGATCACCTGGTCGACAGCGACTACTTCCACAGTGCGCCGGAGCGCGCTCATCAAGTGTTCTGGGAGCGCAACCTGACCACCGCGGTGGCCCATGTGCCGGGCGGTGCGCACCCCTCGTCGTGCGCGCCGCTGTACGGCTTCGATGTGCCGCACTTCAAGGCCTACGCCGCCTCGGCCCAGGCCGAGGAGGGCTGGCAGGCCTATGTCGAACAATTTGTCGCCTGCTCCCACGAGCAGTACCTGGAACAGGTCGGTGGCCTGGCCGCCATCCGCCAGCTTCCCCTGCCGGTTTTCTAAGCGAGTTTCCCTATGACCACGCCAGCTACGACGTACAGCCTCGCCGAACTGATGATCTGCGCCGCCTCCGAGGCCTGGCGCGACGACGGTGAAGTCCTGGCCACCGGCATCGGGGTGATCCCGCGCCTGGCCGCCTCCCTGAGCATGCTGACCAGCAACCCGCAGCTGTTGATGACCGACTCGGAAGCCTACATGGTCGCTGAACCGGTACCCCTCGGCGCGCGCAACGGCTATCAAGCCAAGCGCGATAGCTGGATGGGCTTTTCGCGAATCTTCGACAACGTCTGGGGCGGCAAGCGCCATGCGCTGGTCGGTCCGATCCAGATCGACCGCTTCGGCCAGGCCAACCTGTCGTGCATCGGCGACTACGCCCGGCCCAAGGCGCAGATGCTCGGGGTGCGCGGCCTTCCGGGCAACTCGATCAGCCATGCCAACTCGTTTTTCGTGCCCAGCCACAACCGCCGGGTGTTCGTCGAAGGCGAGGTCGATATGGTCTCGTCGATCGGCTACAACCCCGCGCGCCTGGCCCGTGGCTGGGCGCTGGACGAGGTGGACATCCGCCTGATCGTCACCGACCTGTGTGTCCTCGATTTCCAGGGCCCGCAGCACCAGGTGCGGATTCGCTCGCTGCACCCGGGGGTGAGCGTCGACGAGGTTCAGGACAACACCGGCTTCGCCTTGCAGGTGGACGCCGATTGCCCGGTCACCGCCGCGCCAAGCGAGGCGCAGCTGCAGCTGATCCGTCGCCTCGACCCGCACAACCTGCGGGCCAGCCAGTTGAAAGACAACCCCGCCGGCCAGCGCAACCTGCGTTGAGCCGGGCCCGGGCAGTACGCCTTGCCGGAGAAGCAATCGATGAGCGAGCAGAACAATAACAACCAGGCCGAGGTGGTGCTGTACGAGGTCCGTGGCGAGGTGGCCATGGTCACCATGAACCGCCCGGAGTACCACAATGCCCAGAACTCGCGCATGACCTACGCGCTGGACGCGGCGTTTCGCCGGGCCTGCGCCGACGACGCGATCAAGGTCATCGTGCTGTGCGGGGCCGGCCGGCATTTTTCGGCCGGCCACGACATCGGCACGCCGGAGCGCGACGTCAACCAGAGCTTCGAGCGCGTCAGCCTGTGGTACGACCACGTCGACAAGCCGGGCGGCGAGTTTCTCTATGCCCGCGAGCAGGAAGTGTACCTGGGCATGTGCCGGCGCTGGCGCGAGATGCCCAAGCCGACCATCGCCATGGTCCAGGGCGCGTGCATTGCCGGCGGCCTGATGCTGGCCTGGGTCTGCGACCTGATCGTCGCCAGCGAGGATGCCTACTTCACTGATCCGGTGGTGCGCATGGGCATCCCCGGGGTCGAATACTTTGCCCACGTGCATGAGCTCAACCCGCGGATCGCCAAGGAGTTCCTGTTCATGGGCACACCGATGCCGGCGCCGCGCGCCTACCAGATGGGCATGGTCAACCGGGTGGTGGCGCGCGAGGCCCTGGAGCAGGAAACCCTGGCCATCGCCGAACGCATTGCGCAGATGCCGCGCCTGGGCCTGCAACTGAGCAAGCAGGCGGTGAACAATGCCGAGGACCTGATGGGCAAGCGCGCGACCATGGACATGGTATTCGGCCTGCATCACTTCGCCCACGCCCACAACGAACTGGTGTCCGGCGACCGCCTGGGTGGCTACGACGCCCGCGCCATGGCCAGTTCCCAGCGCAAGCCGGAGGGGGCGTAAGCATGACGGTCTGCCTGCAAACACCGCTCACCGAACTGCTGGGTTGTCGCTACCCGATCATCCAGACCGCCATGGGCTGGGTTGCCGAGCCGCAACTGGTGGCCGCCACCGGCAACGCCGGCGGCTTCGGCTTTCTGGCCGGGGCAACCATTGAACCGGCGCGCATGGAGGCGGCGATCGTCGAAACCAAGCGTCTCAGCGCCCAGCCGTTCGGGGTCAACTTTCACATGTACCAGGCCAATGCCGCCGACATCGTCGAGCTGGTGCTGCGCCACAAGGTCAAGGCGGTGAGTTACAGCCGCTCGCCGGGCAAGCAGATGATCGCCCGGCTCAAGGACGCCGGCGTAGTGTGCATACCCACGGTCGGCGCCCTCAAGCATGCGCAGAAAGCCGTGGAAATGGGCGCCGATGCAGTGACCATCCAGGGCGGCGAGGGCGGCGGGCATACCGGTTCGGTGCCGACCTCGCTGCTGCTCGGCCAGGTGGTCGATGCGCTCAAGGTGCCGGTGGTGGCCGCTGGCGGCTTCAAGGACGGCCAAGGCCTGGTCGCGGCCCTGGCCTATGGCGCGGCGGGCATTGCCATGGGCACGCGCTTTTTGATGAGTGCCGAAAGCCCGGTGCCAACCGCAACCCTGGCCCGTTACCTGGCGGTCAAGGACCCGGCGGCAGTGATTGTCAGCCGCGCCATCGACGGCATGCCGCAACGGATGATCCGCAACGAGCTGCTCGATGCGCTGGAAACCAGCGGCGGCCTCAAACGCTGGTTGCTGGCGCTCAAAAGCGGCCTGGCCTACCGCCGCCACAGCGGCACCAGCCTGGCGCAGTTGCTCGCCAGCGCCCTGAAAATGCGCGGCAGCGGCGAACTGAGCGCGGCGCAGGCGCTGATGGCCGCCAACGCGCCGATGGTGATCCAGAAGGCCATGGTCGATGGCCTGCCGGCCGAGGGCGTACTGCCGGCCGGGCAAGTGGCCGCGAGCATTCATAGCCTGCCGAGCTGCGCCGAACTGATCGAACAGATCGTCCGTGACGCCGAAGCGCGCCTGGGCGAACTGAGCCGCCGTATTTCATGAAGGGGAAAGGCATGAGCACATTTAGCGTCACTATCGACAACGGCATCGCCGAGCTGGTCTTCGACCGGCCACCGGTCAATGCCTTCGACTGCCAGGGCTGGGCGGCGATCGCCAGCGCCATCGAAGCGCTGGGCCGCGATGCGCAGGTGCGGGTGATCGTCATCCGCGCCGAAGGCCGCGGCTTCTGCGCCGGCGTCGATATCAAGGAACTGGCCGCCGACGGCAACCTGATCGTCGCGGTCAACAAGGGTAACTACGACAGTTTCAAGGCCATTCACCGCAACCCGAAACCGGTGATCGTCGCCGTGCACGGCTTTGTCCTGGGTGGTGGTATCGGTATCTGCGGCGCCGCCGACATCGTCGTCGCCGCCGACTGCGCGCGCTTTGGCGTGCCTGAGGTGGACCGCGGCGCCATGGGCGGCGGTGCCCACCTGCAGCGCCTGTTCCCGGTGCAGAAGGTGCGCCACATGTACTTCACCGGCGAGATGATCGATGCCGCCCAAGCCTACCGCCTGGGCGCCGTCGAACGGGTGGTCAAGCGCGAGGCGTTGCGCGAGACCGCCCTGCAGATCGCCCGCAGCATTGCCGCCAAGAGCCCGGCGATGATCGCCCTGGCCAAAGAAGCGCTCAACGGCATCGAGGACGGCAATCTGGAAGACAAATACCGCTGGGAGCAGGGCTTCACCCTCGAAGCCTACCGCACCCAGGATTCCCAGGAAGCGCGTGACTCGTTCGTCGAGAAGCGCGATGCCCACTTCAACGGCTGAAGGCACCGCCATGGACCTGACTTACACTGCGGCCCAACAGGCTTTCCGCGCCGAGGCACGGGCCTGGCTTGCGGCCAACGTACCAGCGCAACCGCTGCAATCATTCGACACAGAGCTTGGCTTTGCCCAGCATCGGGCCTGGGAGGCCCGGCTCAACGAAGGCCGCTGGGGCATGGTCACTTGGCCGACCGAGCTGGGCGGGCGTGGCTGCGACCTGATCGAATGGCTGATTTTCGAAGAAGAGTACTACCGCGCCGGGGCGCCAGCGCGGGTCAACCAGAACGGCATCTTCCTGCTCGGCCCGACCCTGATGGAGTACGGCAGCGAAGCGCAGAAAGCACGCTTTCTGCCGCGCATGGCCACCGGCCAGGACATCTGGGCCCAGGGCTGGTCGGAGCCGGGTGCCGGTTCCGACATGGCGGCGATCCGCTCAAAAGCCGAGCGGGTCGGCGATCACTATGTGATCAACGGCCAGAAAACCTGGTCGACCCGGGCGGTCTGGGCTGATTGGGTGTTCGGCATCTTTCGCACCGACCCCAACTCCCAGCGCCACCATGGCCTGACCTTCATCCTGTTGCCGCTCGACACCCCCGGTATCAGTGTACGGCCGATCCCGCAGCTCAATGGCTTGCCGGGTTTTGCCGAAATCTTCTTCGATGACGTCAAGGTGCCGGTGGAGAACGCCCTGGGCGGCGAGGGCATGGGCTGGCACGTGGCGATGTCTACTGCCGGTTTCGAGCGCGGGCTGATGCTGCGCTCGCCGGCACGCTTTCAGGAAACCGCCCGGCGCCTGGTACAGCTGTACCTGGCCAACCGCGAGGCCGCCGACCGAGACCCGGCCATTGCCGAGGCGGTGATGCGCGCCTGGCTGGACGCCGAGGCCTACACCCTGGCGACCTACATGACCGCCTCGCAACTGGTCAAGGGCGGCAAGATCGGCCCGGAATCCTCGACCAACAAGATTTTCTGGTCGGAGCTCGACCAGCGCATGCACGAAACCGCCCTGAGCATCCTTGGCCTGCGCGCCGAGCTGCTGCCCGAGGCGCCGGCTGCCGGCGATGTCGGCCAGTGGCTGGACGGTTTCCTGTTTGCCCAGGCCGGGCCGATCTATGCCGGCACCAACGAGATCCAGCGCAACATCATCGCCGAGCGCATGCTCGGCATGCCCCGCGCCTGAGGAGCAGACCATGGACTTTAGTTTCAGCAGCGATCAATTGCTGTTCCAGGACAACGTGCGCAGCTTTCTGCTCAACGAAGTGACCCCGGAACGCCTGCGTGAACTGTGGCAGAGCGACAGCGGGCGCTGCGCTGCGCTGTGGGGGCAATTGGTGGAACTGGGCCTGAGCGCCATCACCGTGCCGGAAGCCTGCGGCGGCATGGGCATGAACGAACTGGATTTCATCCTCCTGGCCCAGGAGTGCGGGTACGCCGGGTTACCCGAGCCGCTGGTGGACACCATGCTGGTTGGCGTGCCGCTGCTCGCCGGCCTTGATGCGCAGCATGCGCCGCTCCAGCAGCGCTGGCTGGCGCGGATTGCCGAGGGCCGGGCGCGCCTGGCGGTGGCCGAACCGGGCAATCCGCTGGTCAGCGATGCGCATGTCGCCGACCTGCTGTTGCTGGCCCATGGCGACGAGGTGCATGCCGTGGAGCGCAGCGCGGTGAGCCTCATCCGCAATGCGTCGGTAGACCCCAGCCGCCAGCTGTTCCAGGTGCAGTGGACACCGAGTGCTTCTACCTGCGTGGCCAGCGCTGAACAGGCGCAGCACTTGTGGGCTGGCGCGTTCAACCGCGGCGCCCTGGGCAATGCCGCGCAACTGCTGGGGCTGGCCAAGCGCATGGTCGACCTGGCGGTGGACTACAGCTTCGAGCGCAAGCAGTTCGGCAAACCGGTGGGCTCGTTCCAGGCGGTCAAGCACCTGATGGCTAATGTCGCAGTGCAGATCGAGTTCGCCAAGGGCCCGCTGTACCGCGCCGCCCATGCCGTTGCCCATAACCTGCCGGGCCAGGCCGTGCAGGTGTCCCACGCCAAGCTTGCTTGCGCCGAAGCGGCGGCGCTGGCGGCGAAGAACGCCATCCAGGTGCACGGCGCCATGGGTTACACCTGGGAGGTCGACCTGCAGCTGTTCATGAAGCGTGCCTGGGCCCTGGACAAATGCTGGGGCGACCGTGGCTTGCACAAGGCGCGGGTACGCGCCGCGCTATTCGACACTGGCCTGGCGATTGGCGCCGGCAGCACATTCTGATCCTGTCTTGTTGAGGTAGACCATGCCTGAAGCCTATATCGTCGACGCCCTGCGCACGCCCACCGGGCGGCGCAAGGGCGGCCTGAGCCAGATTCACGCCGCCGACCTGGGCGCCCATGTGCTGCGTGCGCTGGTCGAGCGTAACGGCATCCCCGAAGACGACTACGACGACGTGATTTTCGGTTGCGTCGACACCATCGGCCCGCTGGCCGGCGACATCGCCCGCACCAGCTGGCTGGCTGCCGGGCTCTCCGAGCAGGTCCCCGGTACCACCATCGACCGCCAGTGCGGTTCGTCCCAGCAGGCCGTGCACTTTGCTGCGCAAGCGGTGATGAGCGGCACCCAGGACGTGGTGATCGCCGGGGGCGTGCAGACCATGACCCAGATCCCGATTTCCTCGGCCATGACCGCCGCCGGACCCCTGGGTTTTCAAGACCCGTTCAGCGGCTCCGAGGGCTGGGTGCGGCGTTACGGCGCGCAGCCACCGACCCAGTTCCGCGCAGCGCAGATGATTGCCGAGCACTGGGACCTGAGCCGCGGCGAACTTGAGGCCTACGCACTGGAATCTCACCAGCGGGCCTTGCGTGCCATTGAGCACGGTTACTTCGAGCGCGAGATCGTCCCGCTGGCGGGGGTCGAGCATGACGAGACGCCGCGCCACACCAGCCTGGCGAAGATGGCCGAGCTGGAATACCTGTTTGGTTGTGACCGGGTGACGGCGGCGGTGTCGAGCCAGACCTGCGATGCTGCCAGTGCCTTGCTGATCGTCTCGGGGACGGCCTTGAAGCGCTACGGCCTGACGCCGCGGGCGCGCATTCATCACCTCAGCGTACGCGGCGACGACCCGGTGTGGATGCTCACCGCACCGATCCCGGCCACCGCCCATGCGCTCAAGCGCGCCGGCATGACCCTGGCCGACATCGACCGGGTGGAAATCAACGAAGCCTTCGCCTCGGTGGCCATGGCCTGGCTCAAGGAGACCGGCTACCCCCACGCGCAGACCAACGTCAATGGCGGCGCCATCGCCCTCGGCCACCCGCTCGGCGCCACCGGCACGCGGCTGATGTGCAGCCTGCTCCATGAGCTGGAGCGCAGTGGCGGCCGCTATGGCCTGCAGACCATGTGCGAAGGCGGCGGCCAGGCCAACGTGACCATTATCGAGCGCCTGTAGGCGCCAGCAACCACACAGGGGAGAACGACAATGCACAGCTGCGAGAACCGCGTAGTGATCATCACCGGCGCCGGCGGCGGGCTCGGCCGCGCCTATGCCCAGGCCTTTGCCAGCGAAGGCGCGAAGGTGCTGGTCAACGATATCAACCGTGATGCGGCCCAGGCGGTGGTGGCGCAGATCCAGGCGGCAGGCGGCGTGGCGGCGGCCAACAGCGACGACATCACCCGCTATGACGACGCCGGGCTGATCGTGCGCCAGGCCATCGAGACCTTTGGTGGCCTGGATGTGCTGGTCAACAACGCCGGCATCTGCCGCGACCGGATGTTCGCCAGCCTCACCGAGGCGGACTGGGATGCGGTGATGGCCGTGCACCTCAAGGGCCACTTTTGCCTGGCCAGCCATGCCGTGCGCTACTGGCGCGAGCAGGTCAAGGGCGGCGCCAAGCTCACCGCGCGGATCATCAACACCAGTTCCGGCGCCGGCTTGCAGGGCTCGATTGGCCAGTCCAACTATGCTGCGGCCAAGGGCGGGATTGCTTCGCTGACCCTGGTGCAGGCGGCGGAGCTGGGGCGCTACGGCATCACCGCCAACGCCCTGGCACCGGCGGCGCGTACCGGTATGACCGAAGCAGTGTTTGCCGAGGTGATGAAGCGGCCGGAGCAGGGCTTTGACTACTTCGCCCCGGAGAATGTCGCGCCATTGGTGGTGTGGCTCGGTTCGGCGGCGTCCCAGGCGGTGACCGGGCAGATGTTTGAAGTCGAGGGCGGCAAGTTGTCGATTGCCGACGGCTGGCGGCGCGGGCCCCAGGTGGATAACCAGGGGCGCTGGGCGCTGGCTGATGTGGGCGCAGCGGTGGAGCACCTATTGGCTGAGTCGCTGCCAGCACAGAAAGTCTATGGCAGTTGATTGAGGTTTTGCGCCGATGAGGCGGGCCGCGCCATCCGCGAGGGTGGCGCGGTTTTTTGCATTTATGGGCTGGCTGCACTGGCCCTATCGCTGGCAAGCCAGCTCCCACAGGTCCCGTACCAACCTTGAGGGCACTGCCAATCCAGTGGGAGCCGGACTTGCCGGCGATCGAGCGCGCAGCGGTCGCAATCCAGCCGCCACCTGATGTGCTGGCAGTACTGGCCCCATCGCTGGCAAGCCAGCTCCCACAGGTCCCGCACCAACCTTGAGGGCACTGCCAATCCAGTGGGAGCCGGACTTGCCGGCGATCGAGCGCGCAGCGGTCGCAATCCAGCCGCCACCTGATGTGCTGGCAGTACTGGCCCTATCGCTGGCAGCCAGCTCCCACAGGTCCTGCACCAACCTTGAGGGCACTGCCAATCCAGTGGGAGCCGGACTTGCCGGCGATCGAGCGCGCAGCGGTCGCAATCCAGCCGCCACCTGATGTGCTGGCAGTGCTGGCCCTATCGCTGGCAAGTTGAACTGGCCTAATGATTTTGGACACCTTCGTCGGGCGCTATTATGGCGCCCAATTGGAGGCAAAATCAGTGCGAAAATCTTACTCGAACGAATTCAAAATCAAAGCTGCCGAGATGGTGCTGGACGATGGTGAGTCAGTCCCTGATGTCTGCGAGAGCCTTGGTCTAGGGCGGACCGCGCTTCGTCGCTGGGTCGAGCAACTGCGCCAGGAACGAGAAGGTCAAACACCAGTCGGCGCCAAGGCCATCACTCCAGAGCAGCAGCGAATCCAGGAGCTGGAAGCGCTAGTCCGGCAAAAGGACCGGGATATCGAAATCCTAAAAAAGGCCAGTGCTCTCCTGCTTCGGGACTCCAAGGATCGTTCTCGCTGATCAACGAACTGAGTGAGCAATTTGGTGTTTTCGACTGCTGTCGCGTCCTTGGAGTTCGGCGCAGCAGTTTCTACGCATGGCGAAAACGCCAGGGACGAAAGGATCCGGTCAGAGAGGATCTGCGTTCAACGATGGTCAGCCTTTTCAAGGCCTCTCGTAGCTCTGCTGGGTCGCGAACGCTGGTTCGGGAATTGCGTCGTGCTGGCCATAAAGCCGGGCGATACAAGGTACGTATGCTGATGAAGGAAGCCGGTCTGCAATGCAAGCAACGCAGGCCGCATCGTTACCGATCATCGGGCACAGAAGCATTGATCGCGAGTAACCAGCTCAAGCGAAACTTCAACGTCTCGACGGTCAACCAGGTGTGGTGCGGCGATGTCACCTACATCCAGGTAGGCAAGCGTTGGCTGTACTTGGCGGCTGTGATCGACTTGTATGCTCGCCGAGTGGTGGGCTGGGCTTTCTCAATGATCGCCGATGCCCGGCTTGCCTGCGAGGCGCTACGAATGGCGGTCGAATCTAGAGGTAGACCGGCTGGAGTGATGTTCCACTCGGATCAGGGTTGTCAGTACACCAGCCATAAATTCAGGGCTGCTCTTGAGGAGTACGGTCTGGAACAGAGCATGAGTCACCGAGGCCAGTGCTGGGATAACGCCGTCATGGAGCGCTTCTTCGGTGCATTGAAGTCTGAGTGGATGCCAGCAGAAGGTTACGAAACCGAAGCGCAAGCACAGTTAGACATCCAGGCTTATCTGATGCGTTACAACCTTAAGCGTCTCCACAGCTACAACGGCTATGAAACCCCGGTAGCCATGGAGAAAAAGCTCAAGGTTGCGGTATGAACCTAAACCGGTGTCCAAAATCTGTTGACCAGTTCAAGTCAGCTCCCACAGGTCTCGCACCAACCTTGAGGGCACTGCCAATCCAGTGGGAGCCGGACTTGCCGGCGATCGAGCGCGCAGCGGTCGCAATCCAGCCGCCACCTGATGTGCCGGCAGTACTGGCCCCATCGCTGGCAAGCCAGCTCCCACAGGTCCTGCACCAACCTTGAGGGCACTGCCAATCCAGTGGGAGCCGGACTTGCCAGCGATCGAGCGCGCAGCGGTCGCAATCCAGGCGCCACCTGATGTGCTGGCAGTACTGGCCCTATCGCTGGCAAGCCAGCTCCCACAGGTCCCGTACCAACCTTGAGGGCACTGCCAATCCAGTGGGAGCGGGCTTGACCCGCGATCGGCTGCAATCCAGGCACATCGGCCATACGGACTAGGCGAGGCAAACGATTCTGCCGCCAACGCATCTGGCCACACTCGCCGGTACATCCGCCAGACGAGTAAAAGGCGCCGCGATGGAATTTGCATTCAGCGACGAACAGGAAATGATCCGTACTTCGGCCGAGGGCTTTCTCGCCGATGTCTCCAATTGCGCCGCCGTGCGCGCGGCCATGGGCAGCGACAAAGGCTACGACCCGGCCCTCTGGCAGCGCCTGTGCACCGAGATGTACTGGCCGGCGATTCACATCCCCGAGGCCTACGGTGGCCTGGGCCTGGGCTTTGTCGAACTGAACATCCTGCTCGAACAGATGGGCCGGCGGTTGTTCTGCTCACCGTTCTTCGCCACCGCCTGCCTGGCCACACCCGCTTTGCTGCTGACCGCTGACGAGGCGCAGAAAAACACCTGGCTTGCGCCTATTGCCGAGGGCCGCCTCACCGCCACCCTGGCGTTCACTCGCGGCAGCGGCTGGGGCGCGGAGGATATCCAGGCCACGGCCAGCGCCGAAGGCGAGGGCTTTGTCGTCGATGGCCTGTTCGGCCAGGTGATCGACGGCGACTGCGCCGGCTTGTTGATCGTTGCTGCCCGTACTCCGGGCAGCACCAGTGAGAGCGGGATCAGCCTGTTTGCCGTCGAGGCCGGCCGCGAAGGCATCGAGCGCCAGTGGCTGCCGACCATGGACCAGACCCGGCGCCTGGCGCGCCTGCAGTTCGACCGCGTCTATCTGGGCCCCGAGGCGCTGCTGGGTGAGGTCGGCAACGCTTGGCCGGCCTTGCACAAGGTGCTGCAGTTGGCCTGCATTGGTCTTGCCGCAGAGCAGGTCGGCGGGGCCCAGCAGGTCCTCGACCTGAGCGTCGCGTATATGCAGGAGCGCCAGCAGTTCGGCCGCCCGATCGCCAGCTTCCAGGCCCTCAAGCACCGCGCCGCCGACATGATGCTGCAGGTCGAGTGCGCACGCTCGGCCAGCTATTACGCCGCCTGTGTGGCCCAGGAAGTGCTCGACCCGCAGGGCGACCCGCAGGTGGCCGCCGAGCTGCCGCTGGCCGCCGCCCTGGCCAAGGCGCAGTGCTCGCAAAGCTATTTTCACTGTGCGGCGGAGTCGATCCAGCTGCATGGCGGCGTCGGTTTCACCTGGGAATACGACCCACACCTGTATTTCAAGCGTGCCCGCGCCAGCGAGAGTTACCTCGGCGCACCGGCCTGGCATCTGCAGCAGATCGCCACGCTGATCATCGGAGAGCAGCCATGAAGATCAGTTTCAGTGAACAGGACGAGCGCTTTCGTCAGGAGGTCGCCGACTGGCTGGCTGGCAACCTTTGCGGTGAGTTCGAGCCCCTGCGCTTTCGCGGTGGTCCGGGCGACGAACACATGTACCCGCAGCAGCGCAAAGCCTGGGAGCGCAAGCTGGCCGAAGGCCGCTGGACCTGTGTCGGCTGGGCGCCGGAGCATGGCGGCCGGGGCCTGTCGATCAGCCAGCAGGTGATCTTCCATGAAGAATACGCCCGCGCCGGCGGCCCCGGGCGCATGGGTCATATCGGCGAAGGCTTGGCCGGGCCGACCATCGCCGCCTTCGGCAACGACGAGCAAAGGCGCCGCCTGCTGCCCGGCATCGTCAGCGGCACGCAGTTTTGGTGCCAGGGCTACTCGGAACCAAGCGCAGGCTCCGATCTTGCCAACGTCAAGACCCGCGCCAGTCTTGAACACGGCAGATGGGTGATCAACGGCCAGAAGGTCTGGACCTCGCTGGCCCACGAGTCGGACTGGTGCTTCGTGATCGCCCGCACGGAGCCTGGCAGCGTCGGCCATCGCGGCCTGTCGTTCCTGCTGGTGCCGATGGCCCAGGCCGGCATCAGTGTGCGGCCGATCGAGCAGATGACCGGTACCTCGGAATTCAACGAAGTGTTCTTCGACAACGCCAGCACCGATGCCGCCAACCTCATCGGCCAGCCGGGTGACGGCTGGAAGATCGCCATGGCCTTGCTCGGCTTCGAGCGCGGGGTCTCGACCCTCGGTCAGCAGATGCAGTTTGCCAACGAACTGAACGAGGTCATCGCCATCGCCAAGGCCAATGGCGCAGCCCGCGACCCGCTGCTGCGCCAGCGCCTGGCCGAAGCCTGGTGCGGCTTGCGGATCATGCGCTACAACTCGCTGCGCATGCTCTCCGGTGCCCAGGACGGCGCGCTGCGCAAGGAGGCGACCATCTACAAGCTGTTCTGGTCCAGCTGGCACGCCAACCTCGGCAAGCTGGCCATGGACGTGCTCGGCCCCGACGCCGAACTGCTCGAGGCCGCGCCCTACCAGCTCACCCGGCTGCAATCGCTGTACCTGTTCAGTCGCGCCGACACCCTGTACGGCGGCAGCAACGAGATCCAGCGCAACATCATCGCCGAGCGCGCCCTGGGCATGCCCAAAGAACCGCGCCTGCGTCCCTGACCGAAGGAGTTAGTCGATGTCCACCCCCAACTATGTAGCGGGCCATGGCCTGTTGCGCGGCAAGTCCGTGCTGATCACTGCGGCGGCCGGTTCCGGTATCGGTTTTTCCGCCGCCTTGCGTGCCGCCGAAGAGGGCTGCCGGGCTTTGATGATCAGTGATATCCACGAAGGCCGCCTGTACGAGGCGGTGGGCAAGATTCGCCAGGCCACTGGGCTTGCCGAGGTATTTGGCGTGCTGTGCAACGTCACCGACGAAGCCCAGGTGCAGCACCTGGTCAGCTGCGCCGAGCGCGACCTGCACGGCGTTGATGTGCTGATCAACAACGCCGGCCTCGGCGGCTCACGGGCGCTGGTCGACATGCCCGACCAGGAGTGGCAGCGGGTGCTCGACGTCACCCTCACCGGCACCATGCGCATGACCCGCGCGATGTTGCCGAAGATGATGGAGCGCCGCGCCGGGGTCATCGTCAACAACGCCTCGGTGCTCGGCTGGCGCGCGCAGAAGGAGCAATCGCACTACGCCGCGGCCAAGGCCGGGGTCATGGCCCTGACCCGTTGCGCGGCGGTCGAGGCGGCCAGCCACGGTATCCGCATCAATGCGGTCAGCCCGAGTATCGCCCTGCATGATTTTCTCGCCCGCTCCGCACTCCAGGCAGTGCTTGAACAGCTGGCGGCCAACGAAGCCTTCGGTCGCGCCGCCGAAGTCTGGGAGGTGGCCAACGTGATGATGTTCCTGGCCAGCGACTACAGCTCGTACATGACCGGCGAAGTGCTGTCGGTTTCCAGCCAGAGGGCCTGAGCATGACGCGCATATTCGACACGCCGCACGCCTTGCACGAAGCCGTCGGCGAGGTGCTGGGCGCCAGCGACTGGCTGCTCATCGACCAGGCGCGCATCGACCTGTTCGCCGAGGCCAGTGGCGATCACCAGTGGATTCATGTCGACCCGCAGCGCGCCGCCAGCGGCCCGTTTGGCGCCTGCATCGCCCACGGCTACCTGAGCCTGGCCCTGGTCAACCTGTTCCTGCCGCAGATCGTCGACGTGCGCGGCATCGCCATGGGCGTCAACTATGGCTGCGAACGCGTGCGTTTTCCCAGCGTGGTGCCGGTGGGTTCGCGGGTGCGGGGCAATGCCCAGCTGATCAGCGCCGAGCAGGTCAGTGGCGGCGTGCAGGCGGTGATCCGCGTCAGCGTCGAAATCGAGGGCCAGCAGCGCCCGGGTTGTGTGGTCGACACCATCAGCCGTTATTACCCCGCCTGAATCCAGGCATCGGAGCACTTGAACATGAATGAAGCCGTTATCGTTTCTACCGCCCGCACGCCGATCGGCAAGGCCTTTCGCGGTGCTTTCAACGACACCGAAGCGCCTGCTCTCGGCGGCCATGTGCTGCGCGAGGCCGTACGGCGCGCGGGCATCGAGGCCGACCAGGTCGATGATGTGATCATCGGCGCCGCCGCCCAGCAGGGCACCCAGGGCTACAACCTCGGGCGCTTGTGCGCGATTGCCGGCGGCCTGCCGTCGTCGGTGGCCGGGATGGCCGTCGAGCGCCAGTGCGCCTCGGGCCTGATGAGCATTGCCCTGGCGGCCAAGGGCATTATCTGCAATGAAATCGACATCGCCGTTGCCGGCGGCCTGGAGTCGATCTCGCTGGTGCAGAACAAGCACAAGAACCTCTACCGCAATCAGTCCAGCGCCGTGCTTGAGCGCGACCCGCAGGCGTACATCCCGATGATCGAAACCGGCGAAATCGTTGCCCAGCGCTACGGCGTGTCGCGCCACGAGCAGGATGCCTATGCCTTGCAGAGCCAGATGCGCACCGCCCAGGCGCAAGCCGCTGGCCTGTTCGACCTGGAACTGGCGCCGCTGAGCACACGCAAGGCGATCGTCGACAAGGCCAGCGGCGAGACCCGCTTCGAGACCGTGACCTTGCTGCACGACGAATGCAATCGCGCCGACACCACCCTGGCCAGCCTCACCGCGCTGGAGCCGGTGTGGCAGGGCGGGCAGTGGACCGAGCCCGGGCGTTTCATCACTGCCGGCAACGCCTCGCAGCTGTCTGACGGCGCATCGGCCTCGGTGTTGATGAGCGCCAAGCTGGCCGAACAACGCGGCCTCGCACCGCTGGGTATCTATCGTGGCCTGGCGGTGGCCGGTTGCAATGCCGATGAGATGGGCATCGGCCCGGTCTACGCCATTCCCAAACTGCTCAAGCGCCATGGCCTGAGGGTCGAGGACATTGGCCTGTGGGAGCTCAATGAAGCCTTCGCCAGCCAGGTTTTGTACTGCCGCGACACCCTGGGTATCGACAACCAGCGCCTGAACGTCAACGGCGGGGCGATTGCCATCGGCCACCCGTTTGGCATGTCGGGTGCGCGCATGGTTGGCCACGCCCTGATCGAGGGCAAGCGCCGCGGCGTGCGCTATGTGGTGGTAAGCATGTGTATTGGCGGTGGCATGGGCGCCGCTGCATTGTTCGAGGTGGCTTGAGCATGAACCTACCGACTGCGCAGGAAGTCCAGGGCCTGATGGCCCGTTACATCGAGCTGGTCGATGCCGGGGATATCGAGGCGATCGTGCAGATGTACGCCGATGACGCCACGGTCGAAGACCCGTTTGGCCAGCCGCCGATCCACGGCCGCGAACAGATTGCCGCGTTCTATCGCCAGGGTTTGGGCGGGGGCAAGGTCCGCGCCTGCCTGACCGGGCCGGTACGGGCCAGCCATAACGGCTGCGGGGCGATGCCGTTTCGCGTCGAGATGGTCTGGAACGGCCAGCCCTGTGCACTGGATGTCATCGATGTGATGCGCTTTGATGAGCACGGCCGGATCCAGACGATGCAAGCCTACTGGAGCGAGGTCAACCTCAGCGTGCGCGAGCCGCAGTAGGGCTCAGGCAAGGCCCACCCCACCGGGGTGTGGCCTTGCGGGAGGCAGCGCTTACTGCGACTTTGCCGCGTCGAGAAACACCGGGCGCTCGCCGCCACCATGCACGGCAATGTCGGCGCCGCTGACATAACGGGCCAGTGACGAGGCCAGGTACAGGCAGCTGTCACCGATGTCTTCGGGGCTGGCCAGGCGTTGCAGCGGGATGGTCGCCGCGACCTCGGCCAGGTCGCCTTCATCACCATAGTGCAGGGCTGCCTGCTCGGTGAGGATCAGCCCGGCGGTGACGGCGTTGACCCGTACCTTGGGTGCCCACTCTACCGCCAGCGAGCGGCTCAGGTTGAGCAAGCCGGCCTTGGCCGCGCCGTAGGCGGCAGTGCCGGGGGAAGGGCGGGTGGCGCTGACGCTGCAGATATTGATGATGCTGCCGCCGTCGGCCTGGGCCTGCATGATGCGGTTGGCCTGCTGACTGAGGTTCAGCGGCGCCAGCAGGTTCAGGCGGATGATCGATTCGCTGAAGCGCGGCGAGGCGCTGGCGGCTTCGGCATAGGGGGCGCCACCGGCGTTGTTGATTAGCACGTCAAGGCGGCCGAAGCGCTCGACGATCGCCACCATCATCTGCTGGACCTGCTCGATGTCCCGCACGTCGCAGGCCAGGAACAGCGCCTCGCGCCCGGCGCTGGCAGGCAATGTGGCAGGCGCCTGGCGCCCGCAGATCACCACCTCGGCGCCGCACTCGAGAAAGCGCCGGCTGATGCCGCGGCCCACACCTTTGCCACCACCGGTGACCAGAACCACCTTGCCGCGAAAATCCATAGGGTCGTGCATGCCTGCCTCGTGTTCGCCACAGTAATGAGCTGGATGCTAGGCAGCGCACGGGCAGGGGCCAACGTCCGAAGGGACTAGTAGTCCTGTCGGACGATGTTGGCGCGGCGGCCGATCTCAATAATCCCGGTACAACAACAAGCCGGGAGGACACCTCATGGGCGCATCAGCGCAAGGGCACGTGGTAACGCTGCCCGATGGTTTGCAGCTGCATTACCAGGATGTTGGCACGGGCGAGGCGGTGGTGTTCATCCACGGCAGCGGCCCGGGCGCCAGCGGGCATAGCAACTTCAAACAGAACTACCCGGCATTCGCCGCGGCCGGGTATCGGGTGATCGTCCCCGACCTGCCCGGTTACGGCGCTTCGAGCAAGCCGCAAACGGTCTATAGCCTGGACTTTTTCGTCAGTGCCCTGGGCGGGTTGCTCGATGCCCTGGATATCCAGCGCTGCGTACTGATCGGCAACTCCCTGGGCGGTGCCATCGCCATCAAGCTGGCGCTGGACCAGCCGCAGCGGGTCAGCCGGCTGGTGCTCATGGCCCCAGGCGGGCTGATGGACAAGGAGCAGTACTACCTGCAAATGGAAGGCATCCAGAAGATGGGCGCCGCCTTTGCCAACGGCGAGCTCAACGATGCCGCCGGCATGCGCCGCCTGCTCAGCCTGCAGCTGTTCGACCCGGCGCTGATCAGCGACGAAACCGTGGCCGAGCGCGTCGCGGTGGTGGGCCAGCAGCCGACCTGCGTACTGTCGAGCATGCAGGTACCCAATCTGGCGTCGCGCTTGCCTGCGCTGCAGTGCCCGATCCTCGGCTTCTGGGGCATGAACGACAAGTTCTGCCCGGCTTCCGGCGCGCAGACCCTGCTTGCCGCCTGCAGCCGGATTCGCTTCGTGCTGCTCAGCGAATGCGGGCACTGGGTGATGGTCGAGCACCGCGAACTGTTCAACCGCGAATGCCTGGCGTTCCTCGCGGAGGCACGGGCATGAGCGAGCACTTGCATCGCCAGTATGGCGAAGAGCTGTACCAGGCCCTGTGCAGCGGCAGCACCCTGGTGCCGTTGAGCGAGCGTTGGGCGCAGATCAGCATCGAGGATGCCTACCATATCTCGCTTTACAGCATCGAGCGGCGGGTGGCGGCGGGTGACCGCATCGTCGGCAAGAAGATCGGCGTCACCTCGGCGGCGGTGCAGCGCATGCTCGATGTGCACCAGCCGGATTTCGGTTTTATCACCGAGCAGATGGCCTTTGCCGATGACGCGCAGATTTCCCTGAGCGCCAATCGCCTGATCCAGCCGCGCGCCGAAGGCGAGATTGCCTTCAAGCTCAAGCATGACCTGGTCGGCCCCGGCGTCACCGAGGCCGACGTACTGGCGGCGACCGAGTACGTCATGCCGTGTTTCGAGATCGTCGATTCACGCATCCAGGACTGGCGTATCCGCATCCAGGACACCGTCGCCGACAACGCCTCCTGCGGGGTTTTCGTGCTCGGTGACAGCCAGGTCGATCCGCGCCAGCTCGACCTGCCCAACCTGCGCATGCAGGTGTTCAAGAACGGCGAGCTGATCAGCGAAGGCCTCGGCTCGGCGGTGCAGGGCAACCCGCTGACCGCGGTGGCCTGGCTGGCCAACACCCTGGGCGCCTTCGGCATCCCGTTCAAGGCCGGGGAAATCATCCTTTCCGGCTCGCTGGTGCCGTTGGAGCCTGCCAGGGCCGGCGACCAGTTCTCCCTGACCATCGACGGCCTGGGCAGCGCCCGGGTGTCGTTCTGTGCCTGACCTGCGAGGTTGACGCGAATGAGCAAGAAACTGAAAGCGGCCATTATCGGGCCGGGTAACATCGGCACGGATTTGCTGATGAAAATGTGTCGCTCCGAGTGGATCGAACCGGTGTGGATGGTCGGTGTCGACCCACAGTCCGAAGGCCTCAAGCGCGCCCGCGAACTGGGCGTGAAGACCACCGCCGACGGCCTGGACGGGTTGCTGCCGCACGTACTCGACGATGATATTCGTATCGCCTTCGATGCCACTTCGGCCTATGTGCATGCGCACAACAGCCGCAAGCTCAACGCGCTGGGGGTGATCATGGTCGACCTCACGCCGGCGGCCATCGGGCCGTTCTGCGTGCCGCCGGTCAACCTCAAACAGCATGCGGCGACGCTGGCGATGAACGTCAACATGGTCACCTGCGGTGGCCAGGCGACCATCCCCATGGTTGCGGCGGTGTCGCGCATCCAGTCGGTGGCCTATGGCGAGATCGTCGCCACGGTGTCTTCCGGCTCGGTGGGCCCGGGCACCCGGCAGAACATCGACGAATTCACCCGCACCACCGCCGGTGCCGTCGAGCAGATCGGTGGCGCCCGGCGCGGCAAGGCGATCATCGTCATCAACCCGGCCGAGCCGCCGCTGATGATGCGCGACACCATCCACTGCCTGACCGACGAGGAGCCCGACCGCGAGGCCATCCGCGCTTCGGTGCTGAGCATGGTCAAGGAAGTGCAGCGCTACGTGCCCGGCTACAAGCTGATCAACGGGCCGATTTTCGATGGCCGCAAGGTGTCGATCTTCATCGAGGTCGAAGGCCTCGGCGATTTCCTGCCCAAGTCCGCCGGCAACCTCGACATCATGACCGCTGCGGGTTTGCGCACTGCCGAGATGTTTGCCGAAGAAGCCCACAAGGGCACCCTGCAATTGCCCGTCCGTTGAGTGGAGAACTGCCATGAATCTGCAAGGTAAAAGCGTCCGTCTGCACGACATGAGCCTGCGCGACGGGATGCACGCCAAACGTCACCAGATCAGCCTGGAGCAGATGATCGCGGTGGCCAGCGGCCTGGATGCGGCCGGTGTGCCGCTGATTGAAATCACCCATGGCGATGGCCTGGGTGGGGCTTCGCTGAACTACGGATTTCCTGCCCACAGCGATGAGGAATACTTCGCGGCGGTGATCCCCAGGCTCAAACAGGCCAAGGTGTCGGCCTTGCTGCTACCGGGAATCGGCACCCTTGATCACCTGAAAATGGCCCATGAACATGGCGTCTCGACCATTCGTGTGGCGACCCACTGCACCGAGGCGGATGTTTCCGGCCAGCACATCGGCATGGCGGCGAAGATGGGCCTGGACACCGTCGGTTTCCTGATGATGGCGCACATGGTCAGCGCGGAAAAACTGCTGGAACAGGCGCGGCTGATGGAAAGCTACGGCGCCAACTGCATCTACTGCACCGACTCCGCGGGCTACATGCTGCCGGCTGAAGTCAGCGAGAAGATTGGCCTGTTGCGTGCCGGTTTGAATGCCAGCACCGAAGTCGGTTTTCATGGCCACCACAACCTGGGCATGGCGATTGCCAACTCGCTGGCGGCTATCGAGGCCGGCGCCGTGCGCATCGACGGCTCGGTTGCCGGGCTGGGAGCGGGGGCGGGCAACACGCCGCTGGAAGTGTTCGTCGCCGTGCTGGAGCGTATGGGCGTGAGCAGCGGCGTTGACCTGTACCGAATCATGGACGTGGCCGAGGACCTGGTGGTGCCGATGATGGACCAACCCATTCGTCTCGACCGTGATGCCCTGACCCTGGGTTATGCCGGGGTCTACAGTTCGTTCCTGTTGTTTGCCAAGCGTGCCGAGCTCAAGTACGGCATTGCCGCGCGGGACTTGCTGGTAGAGCTAGGGCGGCGGGGCACGGTGGGCGGTCAGGAAGACATGATCGAAGACCTGGCCCTGACCCTGTCGCGGGCGCGTGGGGTGATGCCGACCTGAGAGGCGCGCTGGCTTCATCGCCGGCAAGGCCGGCTCCCACAATGGATCTGAGTACAGCGCTGAACCTGTGGGAGCTGGCCTTGCCAGCGATCGAGCGCATAGCGCTCGTAGTTCAGACAACTCCTTGCTGCGCAGGCTGCCCCGGCCTCATCGCGGGTCAAGCCCGCTCCCACAGGCCCCCATGGCCATGAACAACGCAGCAATCGCCCGGGCCTCATGCAACTCCCCACTGGCCACCCGTTCCGGGATCTGCGCCAGCGGTACCTTGATGCATTCCAGCGGCTCGGGCTCATCTCCGTCCAGGGCACAAGGGCTCAGGTCCTGGGCCAGTACCACGCGATAACGATGACACAAATGCCCCGGTGCCAGGGTCAGTTCGCCCAGTTCGGTCAGCCGTGCCGCGCGCAGGCCGACTTCTTCGCACAGCTCGCGCTGCGCCGCCTGCAGGTAGCTTTCATCCGCTTCGGCACCGCCCTTGGGCAGCCCGAGGATGGTGCCCTCTACACCCACGGCGTACTCGCGCACCATCAGCACATGCTCGGGATCGGGCATCGCCACCAGCATCACCGAGCGGTAGCCGGTACCGCGCAAACGTTCGTAGATGCGCCGCTGGCCATTGCTGAATTGCAGGTGCAGGGCTTCGATCTGGAAATGGCTGCTTTCAGCCAGCAGTTCGGTCTTGAGGATGGTCGGACAATTACGCATATGCAGGCCCACGCGGTGACGGAGGGTGGATGCCTGCACTGTGCGCTGTACTTGGCGGCCCGCCATCGTCCAAGCGGACGAGGGCGCCGCTTCAGCCGAGGGTCGCCACGCTGCGCAAAATCAAGCGCACCAGCATGGTCTGGCGGGTCACGCCGGTCTTGGAAAAGGTCGAACGCAGGTGGGCACGCGAGGTGTTGCGGCTGATACCCAGTTCTTCCGAGGCTTCATCCAGGGTCAGGCCGTTGGCCAACAGCATGGCCAGCTGGGTTTCGGCCGGGGTGAAATCGAACAGCGCACGGACGATCTCCTGCGGCGCTGACGATTGCTGCTCCGGGTCGCTGATGAAGATCACCACGGTCGGGCATTGCTTGCCTTCGCTCCAGGTCGACAGCGGTACCGAGCGCACGATGATGCCAAGGTCGGCGCGCCCGGACGGGCGTTGCACGCGCATGGCCTCGACCACCGAGGGGTTGCTGCTTTTTTGCGACAGCAGTGATTGCTTGACCAGGCGGCGGAACTCCTGGGTGTCGCGCGCGGTACCGACCTGCAGGCCGTCGTTGACCAGCTTGATGCCGTCCTTTTCCTGGATCAGCCGCTCGGCAACCTGGTTGGTCTGCAGCACCTTGCCGGTTTCGTCGAGGATGATGGTGCCCACCGCCATCTGGTCGACGGCGCCGGCGTAGAGGTTGCGTTCGGTTTCGATGCGGTTGAGCTGCATGTGCAGCTTGATCGAGCGTTCCAGGTGCGGGATGAAACGCGCCAGCAGGGTTTTTTCTTCATCGCCGAAGGGCTGGTCGTTACGCCCGCGGCTGATGCGGATGCGGCACTGGGCGCCATCACAGGTGTTGATGTCGGCACCGAGGATATGGAACACGTCCACCGGCTCGAGAAAATTCTTGTAGAACTCCGATTGCAGCAGCTCGTCGTTGGAAACGTAGCTGGCGAGGGTCACCACTTCACGGTTGGGCAGGTCGACGAATGGGTCGAGGGCAAAGAAATGCTTGTTATAGGAGGCGGTGGTTTCGCTCGAACTGCCGGTGGTGTTGACCATCAGGCCGTCGACGTGGGCGCTGGGCGGGCGCAGGATGAAGGTGACGTATTTGCTGTGCAGCTGCAGGTTGAGCTGGTTGAGGAAGGTGACCCAGGGAATGTTCTCCATTGGCCCTTGGTAGAGGTGACCGAGCAAGTCGCTGAACGACTCTAGGGTGAGGCACGGCTGCATAGGGAACTACCATTTTTTATTATTAGCGTTGGCGATGGCAGAGAATAATCGTCGTCGACGCGTGCACGCAACGCTCCGTACACGCATCCGGACAGGCGTAACGCACGCCTGTCCGAAGCTGTCGGCAAGGCTCAGGCACGCTCGCCGTCAAGTACCACGAAACGCTTGTTGTCACGGGTCTCGGCAGGCAGCAGGGCGACGTCGGTATAGAACTGTTCGTACCAGCGCCGCAACTGGTAGACCGGGCCATCGCCGTCGCACAGCAGCGGGTTGTCGACCCGGGTCTTGCTGTGCCAGATCGCCACGTCTTCGTAGAAGGCGGCCTGGGCCTGTTGCACATAGGCCTTGGCCATGGCCTGGTTCTGTTCCTCGCTCAGCCCGGGGATCTTTTTCACCAGCACGCCATAGCGCAGGGTGAAGCTGTTGAGGTCGATCGGCACATGGCAGTTGAGCAGGATCGAGTGGATCGGCTGGCCGTTCATCGCCCCGGTCATTTCGGTGATCTGGTAGGCCGGGCCGAAGTAGGTGGCCACGGTGCTCAGCTCGCTGTCGCCAGACAGGCGCTCGCTGCGGGCGCGCATGATCTGGGTGGCCAGGTGGCCTTCGAAGACGTTGCTGAACTCGGCCACCGGCGCGCCATGGACCGTGCCGAAGTGCGCCATGTCGGCGACGTTGTCGATCAGCTCGCGGCAGTTGGTGTCGATCTGCAATTCGGCCACTTCCCAGCTGGCCCACTCGTCACTGAAACAGGCATCGATGCGCGGGATCGCCTGCTCGGCGATCGGCGGGTTGCCTTGCGGGTCGTTCCAGACGAACAGCAGCTGGTTTTCCTCCATGATCGGCCAGCGCTTGACCTTGGCCCGTGGCGGAATGCGCTTGGCGTAGGGAATGTCGTCGCAGACGCCATCGGCGCCCCAGCGCCAGCTGTGGAACGGGCAGCGGATCGAGTTGCCTTCGATGCAGCCGGTGCTCAGATCAGCGCCCATGTGCGGGCAGAAGCCGTCGAGAATGTTCAGTTGGCCGTCTTCACCCTGGAACGCCACCAGGCGGGTGCCAAACACGTCCAGGCGGTGGGCCTTGCCATCACGGTATTGCGCGGCCAGGCCCAGGCAGTGCCAACCACGGGCGTAGCGGTCTTCCAGCAGCTTGGCTTCAATGCGGTGCAGGGTGCTCATCTTATTGTTCTCCGGTGTATCACGGGGTGTGCTGTGCGAGTGATTCTGCCGCCCCTGTACTGGCGGGCATCGTCTGAACGGACGATGGCCGCCCGCTGGCTGACGGCTCTACTGGTGCAATCAAGCCAGCAGCGGGAGAGCAAAATGAGCAACGAGCAGGGGCGGGTGGCGGTGATTACCGGCGCAGCCAGCGGTATTGGCCGGGGCCTGGCCGAGCATGCGGCAGGGCTGGGCATGCAGTTGGTGCTGGCCGATGTCGATGGTCCGGGCTTGCAGACGCTCTGCGCGCAGCTGCAAGGGCAGGGGGCGCAGGCGATCGCCCAGGTGACCGATGTCAGCGATGTGACCCAGGTCGAGCGCCTGCGCGATGTCGCCCTGGCGCATTTTCAGCGGGTCGACCTGCTGTTCAACAATGCCGGGGTGATGCAGACCGGCTACAGCTGGGAAATCAGCCACGAGCAATGGCAGCGCATGCTCGCCATCAACCTGCAGGGGACGATCAATGGCATCCGCAGTTTTGTCCCGCTGTTGCTCAAGCAAGGCCACCCGGCACAGGTGATCAATACCGCGTCGCTCGCCGGGCTGCTCAGCAGCCCGTTGATGGCGCCGTACAACGTCACCAAGCAGGCGGTGGTGGCGTTGTCCGAGACCCTGCAGTTCGAGTTGAGCATGCTCGGCGCCCAGGTCTCGGTGTCGGTGCTCTGCCCGGGGCCGGTGGCCAGTGACATCATGGCCTCGAACCAGGCCCGCGATCAGGCCGGCGCAGCGTTCAGCGCCGTACTTGACGACAGCATCCGCCAGGGCATGACGCCCCGCGCCTTGGCCGCCCAGGTGTTTGCGGCCCTGGCCGAGCAGCGCTTCTGGATCTTCCCCCATAAAGACTTCAAACCCGCCCTGGAGCTGCGCCTGCGCAGCATCCTTGAAGAAACCAACCCGCAGTTCCAGATGATCGATGTGCAAGGAGATGCCCATGCCGCTCGATAAGCAGATCGTCGCTGTGCTTGAGCCGTTCAGCGCCCGGGGTGAGCCCGACTACGGCCAGCTCGATGCCGCGCAGTACCGCCAGTATGCCGACCACCTGTTGCCGCCGATCCTGGGCCCGGTCATGGCTGAAGTGCGCGACCTGCGGGTGGCCGGCGCTGCCGGTGAGCTGGATGCCCGGCTGTATCGGCCGCTGGATCAGGACAACCTGCCGCTGCTGGTGTTCTTCCATGGTGGCGGCTTTGTCATCGGCACACTCGAAACCCATGACCACCTGTGCCGGGCGCTGGCCAGTGCAACCGGCGCGGTGGTGGTCTCGGTTGCCTACCGGCTGGCACCGGAGGCGCGCTTCCCGGCGGCGCCGCTCGATTGCTATGCCGCCACCTGCTGGCTGGTCGAGCAGGCCGGCAGCCTGCGGGTCGATGGCAGCCGCCTGGCACTGGCCGGCGACAGCGCCGGGGCCAACCTGGCGATCGCCGTCAGCCGCCTGGCCGCACAGCACCAGGGCCCGCGGATCCGCTATCAGTGCCTGTTCTACCCGGTCACCGATGGCCGTTGCGACAGCGCTTCATACCAGGCGTATGGCGAAGGTTATCTGTTGTCGCGGGCGATGATGGCCTGGTTCTGGCGCAGCTACCTGCAACGCCCTGAGCAGGTTGAGGATCCATTGGCCTCACCGCTGCTCGCCGAATCGCTGAGCGGGATGCCAGCCACCACGCTGATCACTGCCGAGTACGATCCGCTACGCGACGAAGGCGAAGCCTTTGCCGAGCGCTTGCAGCGGGCGGGTGTGGCGACTCGGGTCGAGCGCTGCGCGGGCATGGTGCATGGTTTCATCAGCATGACGGCGTTTGTCGAACGCGCTGGCACGACCCTGGCCGGCGCCGCGGCAGACCTGCGCCGGGCGCTGGTCTGAGCGGCGGTTTTCTAGTCCGTTTGGACGAAGCAGGTTGTCGCAGCAGTTTTTAGTCTGGGGCGCACAACGTCTTTTCCTCGTCTGTGGTGGAATGGCCATGAAAACAACAAAAACAATTTGCCTTGCCTTGACTGTCTGCGCCTTTGGCGCAGCCTATACCGCTCTTCTGAACCGCCCGTTACCGGCGCCAGTGACCATGGCTTACTACTGCCAACCCGGCTTCCAGCCTTGTTACATCCCGGTGCCGAGTGTTGCCAGGTTGATGCCCTAGGCTTTCTTGCCCAACGCCAGCAGCGCTCTCTCGTGGCTCAGTGGCTGCATGACTCCGGGCGAATCGCTGATGTGCACATACAGGTAGTGCTGGCCTTGGTCATCGCGCAGTATCCGGTGCACCTGGATCGCCTCCGGGTGATAGCGGCGCTGGGTACGGTCGAGCAGCACTTCGTGGTGATCAATCCGGAGCCGTCGCAGCGCCGTTTCGAACTCGCTGTCGACGGCCTCGCGCAGCTTGCGCATGCGGTGTATCGACAGATAGCCAAGGCCAAAGGTCAGCGCGAAGAAGAACAGCGCCTGCAACAGTGATTTGTAGTGCTCCATCCTGGATTTGATTAACTCTTGATTCGTGTGGTGAGCGGCGCTTGCTTGACCTGACCGTGGAGCACAATGGCTATCCCTGCCAGTATTTGCCACACAGTACCCGAGTTTGACGTCGAATGCTGTTGCCTCAATCCAGATCCTGCGCCGAATGCCGCTCTGCCACCTGACTCGCCTCATCGCCCCAGGTGCGGTTCACCCGCAGGCCGCGGAGCACCGCCGGGCGTTCGGCAATCGCTTGTGCCCAGCGTTGCACGTGGGTGTAGTCCTGCACGCCGAGGAACTCGCCCGCCGAGTACAACCTGCCCAACGCCAGCTGGCCATACCAGGACCAGACGGCAATATCGGCGATGGTGTAGCTATCACCGGCCAGGTACTTGCTTTCCGCCAGGCGGCGGTCGAGCACATCCAGCTGACGCTTGGTTTCCATGGTGAAGCGGTTGATCGGGTACTCGAATTTCTCCGGCGCGTAGGCGTAGAAGTGACCGAAGCCGCCGCCCAGGTAGGGCGCCGAACCCATCTGCCAGAACAGCCAGTTCATGGTCTCGGTACGACCGGCCGGGTCGGTCGGCAGGAACTCAGCGAATTTTTCGGCAAGGTAGAGCAGGATCGAACCGGACTCGAACACCCGCAGCGGCGGCTGCACGCTGTAGTCGAGCAGGGCAGGGATCTTCGAGTTGGGGTTGACCTCGACGAAGCCGCTGGAGAACTGCTCGCCTTCGCTGATGCGAATCAGCCAAGCGTCGTACTCGGCGCCGGTATGCCCGAGCGCCAGCAGCTCTTCGAGGAGGATGGTGACCTTCACGCCATTGGGCGTGGCCAGGGAATACAGTTGCAGCGGCTGCTTGCCCACGGGCAGGGCCTTGTCGTGGGTCGGGCCGGCCAGCGGACGGTTGATGTTGGCGAACTCGCCGCCAGACGGCGCGTCGTGCTGCCAGACCCGAGGCGGGACATAGGGTGCCTTGCTCATGCGATGAACCTCCTGGTGTGCTCGAGGGGCTCATGTTCCGGTCTGGCGCGCGCGGTTGTCAAACAGGGCTGCTGGTGCTTCCCGGGGAGCCTGCGGCACAGGCTCCGGGGCTAAAGGGCGGGCGTTCTAGAAGCTGTACTCGAGCACGCTGGCGATGGAGGTTTGCACCCGGCGGTCGACGATCGGACTGTCACTCACATGCCCGGAGAGGTTCTGCACATCCAGCAGGGTATGCAGGCGGGTGTTTTCGCCCAGTGGCAGACTCCAGGTCAGGTTGACGCCCTGACTTACCAGGCCGCCGTGGGTCTTGTGTGCGGCAAAGCGGCTGTTGGCGGCTTGCTGCTCGCTGACGCCGTACCAGGTGCGGACGTAGTCGGCGTCACCAAACAGCGCATTGATGTTGCCGGTCAGGCTACCGAAATCACCTTCGTACAACGATGTGCCGACACTCAGCTCCAGGGTCTGGTAGGCGGAGCCGGTGTCTTTGTTGCTGTCTTTTTTCAGCGCATGTTCGAACGTCGCACCGAAGGTGACCGGCCCCCAGGTGTAGGACCCTTCCATGCCCACCAAGGCGCGGGATTTGATCGATCCCATGCCACGCAGGCGATCGGAGCCGCGGTAGCCTTTTTTGCGGTCTTTTCGCTCGTCGCTGGTGCCGATGTAGGTGCTGAAACTGGCGTCATCCCATTCCTGTTTCCAGCCTAGGCCTTTGTCCTGTAGGAAGAATCCATAAGGGCTTTCGATCTCGAAGCCGAGCATCGGTACTGTCGAGCGCTCACTGCTGCCGCTGTAACGGGGTGCATTGGCCGCGCCGCCTTGCAGGGTAAATAGCCAATCGTCAGCCAATAAGTCCGCCGAGGCGGTCACCAGGCAGAGGCCGGTCAATGCAGTGTAAATCCTTGTTATCTTCATGGTGGTTTACGTTGTTCTCGTGGGCTAAAGTTTGTTTAGGGTACGGGACTTGGTTGTTATCATCAGTGTGCAGAATGTAAAACTCTGTTAGTGCCATGATTATTCAATGGGCTTCCAGTTTTTGTAGAACATCCGGCGAAGCCCGAAGACCAACTTCGAGAACAGCAGCACCAGGCCGCTCAGTAGGCGGTGAACAGCGGACGGGCGGACGATGTCGATAAACAGGCAATAACGTTTGCCACTGCTGTTGTTGTACGAGGCATGTAGCAGGGTGTCATCGAAAATAAACAACGGCTGGTCGTGCCAGTAGTGCTTTTCCTGTTTTACCTGGATGTATACACCTTCGTTGTGCAACGGTGGACTGATGTTGTAAAGCACCCGCAGCATCAAACGCAACGGCCCAAAATGAAAAGAGGTTGACTGGTTTTCATTGAACACCGACACGCCCACCGTCTTTACATAAGCGAACGGTTGCTGAAGCGCAGGAATATTCAGTTGCGTGCTGGACGAGCGCCCGTACCACTGGAAGAACAACATCCCGCGCTTGTTGTTGTGCATCCGCGATTCCAGGTGTCGGATGATCTCGAACTTGTGCCGCAGCGAAATCTCGATCACCTGCCGGACCTCGCGATTGCAGGCGTCAGGCAGGTCATGCAACTGATAGATGTGCTTGTTGGGTTTGCACAGCAGGTCGATCAGGGTGTTGAAGGGTGACAGCACCCAGGTATTGCGCCCGCCACCGAGAAAATATTTTTTGACGATGTGTTTGTCGACCGCACCGTTACGGCCGAGGTCATAAACACCGCAGGCGACAAACATCAGTATTAACCCTAGCGTCAGCAGGGTGTTCGAGTAAATTAGAAAAGCCACTACAGCGAAGCTCGCCAAGTGGACGATCTGTTTGCGAAGTTTTTTGCTCATGCGTACCGCCTGAAAGAAGTCAGCTGTCCCGGATTGCAGCGTATCGGGAGTTGCTGTAACGTTCTTTCAGGCAAATGTAATAGAGTTTACATCTGCTGTTTGCGGGTGCTCATTAAGTACTCCGGGTGGCCGGTGTGTTCATCCACGGATTCGTTGATGATGGTAAAACCCTGTGCCAGGTAAAACTGCACGCTGGCGCTGTTTTCTTTATACACCGACAGCGTCAATTCTGTGCAGTGCTGCTTGGCATGGGTAATCAATGCTTTGCCAATACCTTGACCTTGGCACGCCGGGCGGACAAAGATCGCCGCCAGGTTATTATCATGTACTGCATAAAAGCCAGTCGTTTTGCCTGCTGCTTCGAATACATAAACCTGCGAGGCGGGTAAGTAGAGCGTGCGCATGTTGTCGACCTGGTCTTGCCAAACGGCCGGGTCGACAAAGTCATGCGCCTGGATCGAGGCCGTTAACCAGATATCCAGAACCGCATCCATGTCGTTTGCTTCAAATTGTCTGATCATTGCGTGCCTCTGTTAGTTGCTGTTGCGCTGCAGCCCGGTCTTGCGCGGTCACGGAAGTGAGTTTTGCCAGGCGCGGGGCCAGCCAGTTGTTCAGGTCGTCCATATAGCTGAAGACCACCGGTACGAAGACCAGGCTGAGCAAGGTCGACGTCACCAGTCCGCCGATAACGGCAATCGCCATGGGCCCGCGAAAGCCCGCATCGGCGCCGCTGCTGAGGACCGCTGGAATCATACCGGCGACCATGGCGATGGTGGTCATTACGATTGGCCTGGCACGTTCGGCACCTGACTGTATCAGTGCCAGGTGCCGGGGCATGCCGGCGCGGCGTTTTTCGATGATGAATTCGACCATCAGAATCGAGTTCTTGGTGACGATGCCCATCAGCATCAGCAAACCGATAACCACCGGCAGGTCGATGGCGGCGCCATACAACAGCAGGCCGCCGATGGCACCGCCGACTGCCAGGGGCAGGGAGACGAGGATGGTCACTGGCTGCAGGAAGTCGCGAAACAGCAGGACCAGCACGGCAAATACCATGAGGATGCCGAAGGTCATGGCCGTGGCGAACCTCTCGAACATTTCATTCATGTACTCGGCGTCGCCATACTCCACCTCGCGCACGCCAAGGGGCAGGTGCTGCAAGGCGGGTGTGGCCTGGATCGCTTCCAGGGCCGAGCCGATGGTCACCCCGGCCAGATCGGCGTCCACCGAGATTCGCCGCAGCCGGTCGAAGCGTTCGATCCTTGTCGGGCCACTGCCGTAGTCGATGTCGGCGACACTGTACAGCGCCAGCGTGCCGCCATTGTCGCTGGCCACCCGCAGGTTGCGCAGCGTGTCGAGGTCGCCTTGCTGCGCCTCGGCAAGTTGCACGCGAATCGGTACTTGCCGGTCGTGGAAGTTGAAGCGCGCTGAATTGGCATTGATATCGCCCAAGGTGGCAATTCGCGCCACGGTGCCGATGGCCTGGGCACTGACGCCAGAGCGCGCGGCCTCATCCAGGCGCGGGCGGATCAACAGCTCCGGGCGCGGCAAGGGTTCGTTGACCTGGACATTGGCCAGTCCCTTGATCATGCGCATATCGCTTTGCAGCGCGTAAGCGGCCTGGGACAGTTGCTGGGCGTCGGCACCGACGAGAATCACCGAGATGTCTCGCGCCGCACTGTCGCTGCGAAAGGCAAAGCGCACATCGGCGAACTCACCGAGGACCGGTCGTAGTGCGTGTTCGAATGCCTTCTGGCTCACCTCGCGCTGCTCGGGTGGCACCAGGCGCACCAGCAATTGGCCGCTGGCGACATCGGTGGCGCCGGAGGCATCTTCGCCGCCGGCGGTGCTGAAAACGAACATCACTTGTGGCTGCTGGCGCAGTTTCGCGGCCATCTGTTGCAGGGTCCGGTCGGTCTGCGCCAGGGGCGTGCCGGGTGGCAGGGAGACATCGATGCGGCTCAGGCTGGTATCGCTGACCGGCATGAAACCCGAAGGCAGCAACGGTACCAGGGCAAAGGAGGCCAGCAGGAAAACCGCCGCGATCACCAGGCTCTTGCGTCGATGCGCCAGTGCCCACTCAAGCAGGCGCAGATAGCGAGCGAGCAAACCAGTGGGCGCTTGCGTTGCCTGCTGCTGATGTTCAGTCGATTTGGGCTTGAGCAAGTAGGCGGCCATCAGCGGCGTCACCAGCCGTGCCACCAGCAGTGAGCTCAACACCGCTGCCGACACGGTGATGCCGAAGGGGGTGAAATACTGGCCGACAAAGCCGCCGATAAAACTGACCGGCAGGAATACCGCAACGATGGTCGCGGTAATTGCCACCACGGCAAAGCCGATAGCATCGGAGGCATCAATGGCCGCCTGGTAGGGGCGCTTGCCTTGATCCAGGTGACGCTCGATGTTCTCGATTTCGACAATTGCATCGTCGACCAGGATGCCGATTACCAGGGTCAGGGCCAGCAAGGTGATGCTGTTGAGGCTGTAGCCGAACCAGGCCATGGCGGCGAAGGTCGGCAGGATCGACAAGGGCAGGGCGATGGCCGCCACCAGGGTCGCGCGCCAGTTGCGCAGGAACAGGAACACCACCAGCACCGTCAGCAGCGCGCCTTCGATCAGGGTCATGATCGCGGCGTTGTAGCTGGCCAGCGTGTAGTCGACCATCGAGGCGACCTGCTGGACTTCGATATCCGGGTGATGTTGCTGCAGGCGCTGGAGCGCAGCCTCTACCCCTGCGGCCACCCGGGTATCGCTGGAGCCCTTGGCGCGAAACACGGCAAAACCGACCACCTGCTCACCGTTCAGGCGCGCCAGCGAGCGCATTTCACCGGCGCCATCGACCACGCTTGCCAGCTCGTTCAACCGCGCCCAGCGTCCGTCCGGCAGGGCGATTGGGGTGTCGCCCAGGGCTTGCACGGTCAGGGCGCTGCCCAGTGTGCGTATGGATTGCTCGCTGTCGGCGAGAATCGCCCGCCCGCCAGGCACGTTGCTGTTGCTGTGCAGCAGCTGGGTGTTGACCTGGTCGGCCGAGATGCCCAGCGCCTCAAGGCGATCGGGCTTGAGTTCGACCTTGACCTCACGCTCGAGGCCGCCCAGGCGCTGCACTTTTTGCACCCCGGGCACGCCAAGCAGTTCCCGGCCGAGTACATCATCGACAAACCAGGACAGGTCCACGGCATTGCGGGCGCTGGATTTGACGGCGTAGTTGAGGATCGCTCCGCCCTCGACATCAATGCGCGTGACCAGCGGCTCTTCGATAGTCTGCGGCAAGTCCGCGCGAATTTGCCCGATGGCGTCGCGGATGTCGTTGGCGGCCCGGTCGGGGTCGACACCGAGCTGGAACTCCACGGTGGTGACCGAGATGGCATCGGCGATCGTCGAGGTGATGTGACGGATACCGGCCAGGCCGGACACCGCGCGCTCGACCCGCTGGGTGACCGCATGTTCGAGTTCGCTCGGCGCGGCACCGACCTGGACTACGGCGACGGTGATCACCGGAAAGTCGACCCGCGGGTTGGCGTTGATCGGCAGGTCGGCAAAGGAAATCCAGCCCGCCACGGCCAGCACCAGGAACAATACCAGGGTAGGGATGGGCCGCCGAATGGCCCAGGACGACACCGCCAGGTTCATTGCTCCAGCTCCTGTGCCAGGCTGACCACGTCGCCGTTGCGCACGAAGGCCGAGGCGCTTGCCACTACCCGCTCACCGGCGGCAAGGCCGCTGCTGACCTGCACCCGCAGGCTGTTGCGCTGGCCGAGGACCACGCTACGCACGCTCGCCTGGCCCTTGATGTCCAGGACCATGACGGTGGCGCCGCCATCGTCGGCAAAGGTCACCGCCCGTAGCGGAATGACCACCGCGGCCGCGGTAGTGCCGGTTTCGATCCTGCTGCTGGCGAAACTGCCAGCGCGCACATCGGCCGTTGCCGCGAGGCTGATGCGCACGCGCCCGAGCCGGGTGCCGGCATCCACCTTGGGCGCCAGCAAACGCACCGTGCCGGCAACGCTATCGGCCATGCCGGCAACTTGCACCTGTACCTCGGTACCGACCCGGATGGTCTGCAGCGCACTTTGCGCCAGCTCGCCATCGAGCTCGAGTTGCCCGTCACGTATCAGTTTGAACAGCGGCTCACTACCGGCCATGGCACCCAACCGCGCGTGGCGTTCGGAGATGATGCCGTTGACCGGGGCCAGGATGATGGCCTTGTCGCGGCGAGTGCGGGCGTCAGTCAGTTGCGCGATGGCCTGTTGGTGCTCGGCCTGGGCGGCAGCCAACGCGGCGGCGCTGGAGTGGGCCTGGGCGCGCTGCTGGTCGAGTTGCTGGGCGCTGACCGCACCGATGCTGCCCAACTCATTGATTCGCGCCAGGCTGGCCTGTGCCTCGGTGTCGAGCGCTTGCTGCTGCTTGATCAGGGCGGCATTGCGATTGAGGGTGGCCTCGGCCTGGCGTACCTGGGCGTCGAGGGTATCGGTTTCCAGCTGCGCCAGCAGTTGCCCGGCCACCACTGTGTCGCCTTCTTCGACCAGTACCCTGGCAATGCGCGTGTCTTGCAGCGCGGTACCAATGGACACCTCGTCGCGGGCCACCAGGCTGCCGGTGACGTGGAGGGTCTGGCTCACGGTGCCGGGTTCGGCCAGCACGCTGCTGACCTTGAGCAAGGGCACTTGCGGGGGGGAGATATCCGGTTGCTCGCTGGCAGGCATCACCAGCACCCAGCCAGCCACGAGCAGTAGCAACAGGCCGGGGATCAACAGGCGGGGTTTGTCTCGCAGCACAAAAGCCATCGCGATCAATCTCGAGTGGGCATATCAACAAGGGGAGGTAACAACGAGTACAACAGGCCGATATCGGGCTGCTTATGGCTGCAACTGCAGGAACCTGCGGATGATCGTACGCAGCATCGGTTTATGGGCTTTGGCCTTGAAGCCTGGCTCGAGCACGACGCGGCCGATGCCGCCTTCGGTCAGGGCGATCAGCCAGGTCGCGGCTATCGGTGTATCCAGCGTCGGGTCAATCTGCCCGGCTTCGATGCCGCGCTTGAGCAAGGCCTGGAGATCGGCTTTGACCTTGGCGTCATTGGCGGCAAGCAGGGCTCCGACCTCGGGGTTGCGCAAGGCTTCGGCGGCGACTTCGAGGCTGATCCGGGCGTAGGTGGGGTCGCTGCACAACTCCATCATGTCGATGGCGATGTTCTCGATTGCAACGAGGGTGTCCTTGGCCTTGGCGTGGTGGGCGATCAACTCGGCCATGCCATGCTGGTCGTCCTGGGCAATGGCTTCGATGATCGCGTTCTTGCTGGGGAAGTAGTGGAACAGGTTGCCCGGGCTCATGCCCGCAGCGGCGCAGATTTGCGCCGTCGAGGTGGAGTGAAAGCCATTGCGGGCGAAGCATTCGATGGCCGCATCGAGGATCTGCTTGCGTTTGGCGGCGACTTTTTCCGGGTCTACGGTTCTCATACCTGGCTCATTAATAGACTGACTGATCGATCTATTATTGGCCTGCCGCTGCCCGCCGTCAAGCGAGCAAGGCGGCGGGTTGGATTACTGCCGGGTATCGGGCATGTTCTTGCTGATGCAATGAATCCCGCCGCCACCGGCGGCAATCGGGTCGATGTTGACCTGCTCGATGATTCGCCCCGGGTACAGTTTGCTGAGCAATTGTTTGCAGTGCTGGTCGGCCTGCGGGTCGCCAAATTGCGGCGCGATCACCGCGCCATTGATCGGCAGGTAGTTGATGTAGCCGGCGGCAAACTCCGGGTTGTCGCGGGTGAAGCGGTTGCTGCGCAGTTTGCTTGGCGGCGGCAGCAGGTGCACGGTCAACGGGCGGCCGTCGGCGTCGGTGGCCTGCTTGAGGATCTCCAGGTGCTTGCGGGTGACTCGGTAATCGTAGGAGTCAGGGTCATTGTCGAGGTTGGCGATCACCACCCCCGGTTTGACGAAGCGCGCATAGAAGTCGACATGGGCATCGGTGATGTCCTGGCCCTTGATACCCGGCAGCCAGATGATCTTGCGCAGGCCAAGGTTGGCTTTAAGCTCGGCCTCGACGTCGCGGCGGCTCCAGTCCGGGTTGCGGTTGGCGTTGACCCAGCAGCTTTCGGTGATGATCGCCGTGCCATGGCCATCCACTTCGATGCCGCCGCCTTCGCCGGTCAGCTCGCTTTGCAGGTAGGGCACGCCCAGGGTTTCGCTGAGCGTTGCCGCCACCCGGCTATCGTTGCGGTGGCGTTGCTTGTTGCCCCAGCCGTTGAAGTTGAAGTCCATCAGCGCGCTGTTGCCGTCGTCGTCGATGACAAAGCAGCCGCCGTAATCGCGGATCCAGATGTCGTCCAGTGCCACAGGCAGGAACTCGATGTTGTCGGTGCCGCATTGCTGGCGTGCCTCAGCCAGGTCTTCGGGACGGCAGAGTACGGTGACCGGCTGGTACCGGGCGATGGTACGGGCCAGTTGCGCGATACAGCTGTTGACCGCGTCCGCCTGGTCTTCCCAGACATTTTCGGCGGCGGCGAAGGCCAGGAAGATCCGTCGCTGGGCCTGGTCTTCTTCGGGCATGAACCAGCGCTCGTCAGCGGCCATGGCCAGGCGCAACGGGCCGAGGCCGAGGCCGGCGATGCCGGCGGCGACTGACAAATGTTTGAGAAAGGTACGACGGGGTGTCATCGGTATGGCTCTCGTGGTGGCGGCTCAATGGGCCGAGGAAGTCTTGAGGGTGGTCCAGGTGCGCATGCGCGCGCGCATGTCTTTCTGGGAAATGTCCTTGCCCGGGACCAGCCGCGCGTAGGTTTCATCGCTGACATAGATGTCCGGGTTGTCACGCATCTGCGGCTCGACCAGCGGCCGCGCCTTGGCGCTGGAGGTGGGGTAGCCGGTGAACGAACTGATGGCGGCCATCTGCTGCGGCTGCATGACGAAGTTGATAAAAGCGTAGGCGTATTCCGGGTGGGCGGCGTCGGCAGGAATGGCCATGCTGTCCATCCAGATGGTCGTGCCTTCAACCGGGATGTGGTAACGGAACTCGACCTTTTTACCGGCGGCATCGGCGGTGCGCTGGGCCTGGATCATGTCGCCGCTGTAGCCGAGCGAAATGCAGGTATCGCCATTGACCAGCTGGGTCACCGGCTGCGACTGGAACTTGCGGATGTACGGCTTGATCGCCCCCAGCATCTGGCGGGCGGCGAGCAGATCGTCGGCCTTGCCGCTGCGCGGGTCCTTGCCCAGGTAGTGGAGCACCACCGCCAGCACTTCGTCGGGGGAGTCGATCATCGAGATACCGCAGTCGGCCAGCAGCGCGGCGTTCTCTGGCTTGAACAACAGGTCGAGGCTGTTGACCGGGGCATTGGCGATGCGTTGCTCGATGGCTGCGCGGTTGTAGGTCAGGCCGATGCTGCCCCAGGTGTAGGGCACGGTGCTCTCGCGTGAATTGGGGTAACGCTGGTGCAGGCGCTGCAGGCCAGGCTCGATGTCTGCCAGGTGCTCGAGCGTGCCCGGGTCGAGCTTCTGCAGGGCCCCGGCGCGGGCCAGGCGCTCGGCCACGGTGTCGCCGGGGAAGATCAGGTCATAGCCGCTGTTGCCTGACAGCAGCTTGGCCTCCAGGGTTTCGCTGCTGTCCATGACGTCGTAGATGACCTTGATGCCGGTCTGGGCGGTGAAGTCCTTGAGGGTGTCTTCGGCAAAGTAATCCGCCCAGTTGTACAGGCGCAGGACTTTGTCTTCGGCGCCGGCCAGGCTGCAGCTCAGGGCCAGGGAAACGGCGATCAGGGTTTTCAGGCTGTTCATGCGCCTTGCCTCCAGGTGGTGTGCGGGTGACGGCCATCCAGGCTCAACAGCGTGCCGTACATCTCCGGGCGACGGTCGCGGTAGATGCCCCAGGTCAGGCGCTCCTCGCGCATCTGCGCCAGGTCCAGCTCGGCCAGCAGCATGCAGGTGTTGTCGCGATCGGCTTCGGCCAGCAGGCGGCCCTTGTGGTCGGTGATAAACGACGAGCCGTAAAAGCGCATGTGCAGGTCGGCATCGCTGCGCGCCACTTCAACGCCGGTGCGATTGGCGGTGATCACCGGGAGGATGTTGGCGGCGGCGTGGCCGCGCTGGGTCAGTTGCCAATGGTCGCGTGAATCCAGGGCTGCGGCGCCGGGTTCGGAGCCGATGGCGGTGGGGAACAGCAGGATTTCCGCGCCCTGCAAGGCCAGGCAGCGAGCGGTTTCGGGGAACCACTGGTCCCAGCAGATGCCCACGCCGAGGCGCCCGGCGGCGGTGTCCCAGACCTTGAAGCCGGTATCGCCGGGGCTGAAGTATTCCTTCTCCTGGTAGCCGATGGCGTTGGGGATGTGGGTCTTGCGATAGACACCGAGCAAGCGCCCGTCGGCATCGGCCACGGTCAGCGAATTGAAGTAGGCGTTGCCGGCCTGTTCGAACCAGCTCAGCGGCAGCACCACCCCCAGCTCTGCGGCCAGGGCGGCAAAGCGTTGCAGCAGCGGGCTGTTGTCATAGGGTTCGGCCAGCGCCAGATGCTCGTGGCATTGCTCGATGCAGAAGTAGGGCGTGGCGAACAGCTCCGGTAGCAGGATCAGCTTGGCCCCGGCTGAGGCTGCCTCGCGCACCAGTTGCTCGGCTTTATCGAGGTTGCCTTCAAGGTTCCAGCTGCAGGCGAACTGCAAGCTGGCGACAGTCAGCGCGCTCATTGCTTGCCTCCCGCCAGGGGCCAGGCCGGTTGCTGCTGGGTGATGCAATGTACGCCGCCACCGCCGTGGGCCAGCTGGTTGATCTGCACCGGTACCACGGTGCGGCCGGGGAAGGCCTGCTGCAGAGTGGCAGCCGCCTGCTGGTCGGCGTCGATGCCGTAGGCCGGCATGATCACCGCGTCGTTGCACAGGTAGAAGTTGGTGTAGGAGGCGCAGAACACTTCGGCGTCGGTATCGACGGCAGCCGAGGCTTCGTACAGGTCGATCAGCTCGAAGCCACGGCCACGGGCGTCGGTCGCCAGTTCAAGGGCGCGGCGGTTCTCTTTGGCCACCTGGGCGTAGACGGAGGATTTGTCGTGGGTCGCGTCGACCAGCAATACGCCGGGTCGGGCGAAAGCACAGACGCCGTCGACGTGGCCATCGGTCATGTCGCCCGTGACGTAATCCGGGTCGCCCGGCAGCCAGATGACTTTGTTCACCCCCAGCAGGCGCACGAAGATTTCCTCGATATCCTTTTTGCCCAGGCCCAGGCCCGGGTTGCGGTTGGGGTTGAGCAGTACCGATTCGGTGGTGATCAGCGTGCCGTCGCCGTCGACATGAATGGCGCCGCCTTCGTTGGCCAGGAAGCTGCCAAAGCAGGGCAGGCCCAGGCCATTGAGCACACGGCGGGCCAGGCCTTCATCAAGGTCATGGGCCGACTTGGCACCCCAGGCGTTGAAGCGCCAGCTGACCCCGGCCAGGCCCTGTTGCGGGTGGCAGATGAAGCTTGGACCGGAGTCGCGGCACCAGCTGTCGTTGACGGCGATTTCGATCAGCTCGATGTTGGCCCCGCACAGCGCCCGGGCCTGGTCGACTGCGCTGGGGTCGACCACCATCTTCACCGGCTCGAAGCGGGCGATGGCGTTGGCGACCCGGGCGAAATCGACCTGCACATCCGCCAGGGTCACGCCCCAGGTCGACTCCCACAGGGCCTGGTTGTGCGGCCAGACCATCCAGGTGGCGGCGTGTCGGGCCCATTCGGCGGGCATGAACCAGCCGTTGTTGTTGGCGCTGTCGTTGTGCATTGCAATAACCTTCAGTTAAGTAATTGTTTTCAGCGTTGTTGCCTGGGTGTCCATGCTATAACTGGGCTTTGCACCTGAACAAACGATGGATTTTGCCGATATATGATTAGCTGGGCTTATCAATCATGCTGAAATACTGGCCACCCCTCAATACCTTGCGCGGCTTTGAAGCGGCAGCGCGCCTGGGCAGTTTTCACAAGGCCGCCGAAGAGTTGCACCTGACCCAGTCGGCGATCAGCCAGCAGATCCGCAGCCTGGAAAACTACCTGGAGCAACCGCTGTTCTTTCGCGAAGGGCGCAGTGTGTCGCTCACTGATGCCGGCCATGACCTGCTCAGCACCACCCAGGTAATGCTGCAACAACTGACCGTAGGCATTCGCCGCCTGGAGCAGTACCGCAAACCCAACCAACTGGTGGTCAACACTACTCCGGCGTTCGCCCGGCACTGGCTGGTGCCGCACCTGGGCGACTTCCATCGCCGGCACCCGGAAGTGGACCTGTGGCTGTTCACCAGCGATGAAATCCCCGACATGACCACCCAGACGATTGACGTCGCGGTGCGTGACGACATCAGCGCCCAGGCCGATTGTGGCTTTCGTGTGTTGTTGCAGGATCGCTTGTATCCGGCCTGTCACCCGCGCTTGCTGGCGCAAGAGGTGCAGCAGCGGACCACTTTGCATGGCGAGCGGGAAATGGACTGGAGCTACTGGCACACCCAGGGTGGCGAGGGCGTAGGGCAGAAGCTGCAGGGCCTGAATTTTTCCGACCCTGGGCAGTTGCTCGACGCTGCCAGCCAGGGCTTGGGTATTGCGCTGGTGAGTGCCTTGCTGGCCGAGCAGGCTCGTGTGCAAGGCAGCCTGGTGGCCCTGACCGAGCAGACCGTGCGCGGTCCCAAATGGGCATGGCTGGTGCACCGCAACAGTGAAGGGGAGGCCTTGACTGTGAGCTTCTGCCAATGGCTGGAGCAGCGCCTGGCGGGCAGCTCAGGGCTTAATGGTGACCCAGCGCCAGCGCGTTGATGATGCAGATTGAACCGTCAGTGCTGGGGGTGCTGTCGCTGTAGTCGATCTGGTTGTAGACCCCGCCATGGAAGTTGAAAGTGCGGCTGTTCCAGCTGCTGTCCATCTGCAGTGCGCCGCTGCTGCCGGTAGTGCCGTTGCAGGTGGCGACGAGGGTGACCACGCCTTGGGCGGTGACATCGAGGATGATCTCGAACGCGGCGCCCAGCGGCACGTTGGCCAGCAGGGTGACGCTGGCCGGGGCGGCCTGGTTGTAGCTCTGGCGAAAGCCGTAGGTGAGCTTGCCCTTGTTCCAGAACACCTTGACCGCCGGGCTGTCGTCGTTCTTGACGTGCAATTGGGAGATCACCACCTTCTGCGCCGAGTTGACCTTGCTCAGGGTCATGGTCTGGTGGTTGTGGTGTTTGGCGGCGCTGCTGAGTGACCAGTAGGTGGGTTCTTTCCATTCGCAGCGGGTGCGGTGAGTGCTTTTGCTTGAGGCGCCCTTGGTCGGGGCGGTGAAGCGGACCGAGCCGTCGCTCAAGGTGGCGATGACCTGTGGCAGTTGTTCAAGCGCCTGGGCACCGGTCAATTCCAGGGCGGTGGGGTCGGTGCTGGACTTGGGCACCGGGGTGGTGATGGTGAGTCGGTCGATGTTGACGCTCATGTGTTTCTCCTTCGGTTTTGGATGTGGGCCCTCTCTGAAATGAATGTGGGCTTGAGCTAATATTTAGCTGTAAGCTAAATATTCGTCAATGGCTAAATTAATTGCTGGCTGCAATTTCTGTGAGAGGTGCAAGACCTGTGGGAGCGGGCTTGACCCGCGATGAGTCCACTAGATGGACAGATTCAGCACCCGCTCGCCCTGGGTATTCCCCGCAGGCTGCCTGCGATTCACCGCCAGCTCGCCCATCTTGATCAACCGGGTACGGGTGACGTTGCGACTCAGCCCGAGCAGGTTCGCCGTATGCACCTGGTTGTAATGACTGAACCGATACGCCGCCCGCAACAGCGCATCCTCGACCTTCTCGTGCAAGGCGCCGCCGGGCTGCTCGAAGAGTTTCTGGAAGGCCCGCTCCAGCAGCCCCTCAGCCGAGTCATCACTGCCGGGGCTGTCGTCGGCGCGTTCGATGCGCATGTTCGACAGGCGCAGGTCCTCCTGGCGGATCACGCCGTCGCGGCAGATCAACAAGGTGTGATGGATGACGTTTTCCAGCTCGCGAATATTGCCCGGCCAGCCATAGCCGCGCAGCTTGGCTTCGGCCTCGCTGCTGAGGCTGACCTCGCCATAGCCCAGGCGCTGGCTGTAGGCCTGGATGAAGTGGCGGGTCAACGGCAGGATGTCGCCCGGGCGTTCGCGCAGCGGCACCAGCTCCAGGCTGACCACGTCGAGACGGTAGTACAGGTCTTCGCGAAAATGCCCGGCGTTGATGGCTTTTTCCAGCTGCACGTTGGTCGCCGCCAGCACCCGCACATCGATGGGGATGCTCTTGCGCGAGCCCAGGCGCACCACTTCGCGCTCTTGCAACACGCGCAGCAGCTTGACCTGGATCGGCATCGGCAAGTCGCCGATCTCGTCGAGGAACAGGGTGCCGCCGTTGGCTTCTTCGAACCAGCCGGCCTTGGAGCTGAGGGCGCCGGTGAATGCGCCTTTTTCGTGACCGAACAGCTCGGCCTCGACCAGCGATTCGGAAAACGCCCCGCAGTTTACCGCCACGAAAGGCTTGTCGCGCCGGCCGCTCAAGTTGTGGATGTGGCGGGCCACCAGCTCTTTGCCGGTGCCGGTTTCGCCGATGATCAGTACGCTGGCTTCACTCGGCGCAACCCGCTGCAGGTGCGTCAGCAAGGCCCGCGACTTGGGGTCTTCAAACACTTGCGCAGTGGCGCGGATCGAGGTGGCCAGGGCCGGGGAGGGCGGTAGGGTCAACAATTGCATGGCGGTCACACTATGAGTAGAAGGTCGGAGTCGGCAATTGCCCACGCAGGGCCCATTCACCGAGTTCGTGCAGCTTGTAGTCGAGCGGGTCGTGCAGGCTCTGGGTGCGCAGGTTGCGCCAGTGCCGGTCGAGGCCCACCGAGGCCTGGGTGGCGCGGGCACCGGTGACTTCAAACACCTTGCTGCAAATCTCCAGGCCATCACGGCTGGCGGCAACCTTGGCGGTGGCAATGGTTACGGCCAGGCGCCCGCGTTGTTCGGCACTCAACGCCGCGCCCCTGCCCCAGGCCTGGTCCAGCTCGAGGGCGGCCTGCTCGACCAACAAACGTGCGCCCTGCAGGCGCACCCAGAAGTCGCCGAAATGGTTGAGCACGTAAGGGTCGGCGCTGCTCTGCTCGGCGGGTGACTTGAACCATGGCCGCGATTCGCGCAAGGCGTAATGCCGGGCCTCGTCGAAGGCGCCTTCGGCGATGCCAAGGAAGATATTGGCGAAATGCAGCTGGGCAATCAGCGGCCGCAGACAGGCGAACGGCGTGCTCAAGGGGCCGGGCTCGAGCAGCAGGTCGCTTTCTTCCACCCGGACCCGTTCGAAGGTGGCGCTGCCACTGTCGGTCTGGCGCTGACCCATGTTGTGCCAGTCGTTGTGCAGGGTGATACCGGTGCGGCCGCTGGGAATCGCCGCGATCAACAGCTTGCCTCCCGCGCTTTCGTCCACCGCCGAGGCGATGAGCATTTCCGAATCGCTGGCGCCGGAGCAGAAGCTCTTTTTGCCGGAGAATTCACGAAAGCTGCCGCGGTCCTTGACCACCGTGCGGGTGTCCAGCGGGTTGAGGGCGTTGCCCCAGAACCAGCTCTTGCGCGCGGTCAGTTCGAACCACGGCTGCCACTGCGCCGGGGTGGCAAACAGACGCACGGTGGCGAGCATCAGGTGATGAAAGCCGAACACGTGGGCCAGCGAGCTGTCGACACGGGCGAATTCACGGACCACGTCGAAGGTTTGCGTCCAGCTGGCGCCCAGCCCGCCGAAGTCGCGGGGGATGCTCAAGGCCAGCAGGCCGCTGTTGCGGATGGCATCGCGCTCGGCCTTGGGCGTGCCGCCCTGGCGGTCGCGCTCGACTGCGGTGCGGGCGAACTCACTGGCCAGTTCCCGCGCGATTTGCAGAGGGGTCGATGGAGTGCTGTGCAAAGGTGGCGCTCACTTGCTCTATGAGGGTGGCACCGATGCTAAAGGATCTAAAAAACTGAAAATAAATAACTTATGGATCTTTCTATATGACGATTTTTATATTTCTTTTTGTTCTATATTCGTAAGTATTTATTCTTTTTAATTTTATCTGCCCAGGCGCACTCTGCACCTCAAGCACTGCGCGGCAGTGCACCCCAGGACGAGGAAGCAGCGCATGACCATCAAGGCGATCAACGTACGCAATCAGTTCAAAGGCACGGTCAAGGAGATCATCGAAGGCCCGGTGGTCTCGGAAATCGATGTGCAGACCTCCGCTGGCATCGTCACCTCGGTGATCACCACCCGCTCGGTGCACGAGCTGGAACTGCGGGTCGGCAGTGAAGTGATTGCCTTCGTCAAATCCACCGAGGTATCGATCGCCAAGCTATGAAGGGCAGGAACAAAAACAGGCCGAGCCCCGGCGACGGGGTTCGGCCTTTTTGTTTCAGGAATGGCTGCTTTGCGGCAGGATCATCTGCGCCGGGGCATCGGCGGCCTTGCGCCGTGCGACCAGGTAATACAGCACGCTCGGTACCACCAGGCCGATGATCCACGACAGGTCGACGCCGCCCAGGTGGGCAACCATGGGGCCGGTGTAGAGCTTGGTGGAAATGAACGGCATCTGCACCAGCACGCCAATGGTGTAGACGATGATGCCGGGCATGTTCCAGCGCCCGTAGCGGCCGTTGGGATTACCCAGTGCCGGCACGTCGTAGCGCTCCTTGGTGATGAAGTAGTAGTCCACCAGGTTGACCGCACTCCAGGGCACGAAGAAAGTCAGCAGGAACAGGATGAACGACTTGAACGCAGCCAGGAACGAATGCTGGCCGAGCAGGGCGATCAGGGTCGAGGCACCGACAATGGCCAGGACGAAGAACAGGCGCTGGCGCCGGGTCACTTCGATGTGCCCGCGAAAGCCACTGATGATGGTGGCGATGCACATGAAGCTGCCGTAGGAGTTGAGAGTGGAGATGGTCACCTTGCCGAAGGCGATGCTGAAGTACAGCAGCGCGGCGGTGGCGCCGGTACCGCCCAGGCCAACGATGTAGGCCACTTCACGGCCGGAGAACTGGCCGTTGGCAATCGCTGCGGCAAACACCCCGAGCACCATCGACGCCTGGGCGCCGACCACCGAGCCCAGGCCCGCGGCGAGGAAGGTCTTGACCGATGAGGTGTTGCTCGGCAGGTAGCGCGAGTAGTCGGCGACATACGGGCCGAAGGAAATTTGCCAGGACGCCGACAGCGACACTGCGAGCAGGAACGAGGCCCAGGTGAAGTGGCGGTTCTCCAGCAACTGGCTGATGTCGCTGATGACCATGATGCGGCTGAACAGGTAGACGAAGGCGATGATCCCCAGCACGCTGGCGACCCGGCCGATCCAGTGGATCATGCGGTAGCCGAACACCGTGGCGAGGACGATGACCCCGGCGAAGATCAGGATGCCGGCGCTGTCACTGACACTCAGCAACTGGCCGATGGCCTGGCCCGAAAGCACTGTGCCGGTGGCGGTGAAGCCCAGGTACATCAGGCACACCAGGGCAATCGGGATGGCCGCGCCATACACACCGAACTGCACGCGGCTGGAGATCATCTGCGGCAGGCCGAGTTTCGGCCCCTGGGCGGCGTGCAGGGCCATGACCGCGCCACCGACCAGTTGGCCGAGCAGCAGGCCGATCAGCGACCAGAACACATCGCCACCAAGCACCACGGCCAGGGCCCCGGTGACGATTGCGGTGATTTGCAGGTTGGCGCCCAGCCACAGGGTGAACTGGCTGTAGAGGCGTCCGTGTCGTTCGTTTTCCGGGATGTAGTCGATCGAGCGCCGCTCGATCAGGGGCTTGCTGCGCGAGGCATTGGCCTGGGTCATTGCTCGGGATCTCCGCCTATTGTTGTGTTGTCGCGGTCGGGTCGCCAGCCGAACGCAGGTGGGCGACTGAAACAGATATGAGCATGTATATACAAATACAGTCAAGTGAAGGTGTCGACTTTGCTGCACCCATCCGTCGCGATGGATGAAGGTGATCAATTCAGTGGTCGGGGCAGGGCTTCGCAAGCCTGCGTCGGCAAAGCATGACCGCCGACAATGTTTTACCTGAGCAGGGTGGTTAGCGTTCTGTGGGTTGTGCATTGGCAGGCACGGCTCTAATATCCAAGTGTTTTCTTGTGTTATTGCGCTCAACCACCACGGACGTTCAAATGGATTTGCACACTTCCCTCTGGCTGTTCCAGGCCGTTCAGGCTATTGGCCTGAGCCTCTGGCTCGGCATCGCGGTACTCAACAACCTGCAGGCGTTTCGCGCTTCCCTCGGCGCGGTTGGCGCGACCATGGCCATGGCGCCGTTACGCCAGGCACCGGCCATCGATATTCCGCTGTTGTCCCGGGCCCTGCACGCCACTGCTGCCCACCGCATCGCCTTGCTGGTGGTGCTGGTACTGCAGGTGGTCGCGGCGGTCGCGGCCCTGATCGGCACCTACGTCCTGTTGATCGGTACCGGGCTCGAGCCAGCGCGGCCCTGGCTGAACCTGGCCCTGAGCGCGTTTCTCGGTTTTTCCTTCGCCATGCTCCTGGGCGGGTTGTGGTTCGGCTACTGGATTCGCCAGGAAGGCTTGCAACTGACCCATCTGGTACTGGTGCTCTGGGCCCTGCTGGCCTTCGTGGTGTTCAACGTGCAGTGGGCCTGAGGCCAGCCTCACAGGGAGTGATGGATGAACAGGAAGAACCTCGCGCTCGGCACCGTACTGGTGGGCGCAGCAATAGCGTTGCTGGTGGTCTGGCAACAACCGCATGGCGCACAGGCTTCGGCGCCGCCGGCCAGGTCGCTTATCAAGGTGGCATTGGGCACGGTGCAGCGTGGCCCGGCCAACGGTTTTTTCGCCGGGGTCGGCGAGCTTGAGGCGGCGCGCCAGGTGCTGGTCTCGGCTGAGATCGGCGGGCGGGTGACGCGGATCAACTTCGTCTCCGGGCAAAAGGTGCGCCGTGGCGATGTGCTGATCACCCTCAACGACGCCCCCGAGCAGGCCGAACGCATTCGCCTGCAGGCGCAGTTGCACAATGCGCAGATCAACCACCGCCGGGTCCGTGAGCTGGTGGCGGAAAACGCCGCCACCCAGGAGCAGCTCGACAACGCCCTGGCCGCCCGCGACATGGCCAGCGGCGAACTGGCGCACACCGAGGCGGTAATCGCGCAGAAGACCATCCGCGCGCCCTTCGACGGCGTGCTGGGCATTCGCAAAGTCAACGAAGGCCAGTACCTGAATGTCGGCGATGCCATCGTCAGCCTGATCGACACCCGTACCTTGTATGTGAACTTCTCCCTCGACGAGCAACTGAGCATCCACCTCAAGCCCGGGCAGCCGGTCGAGGTGCTGCTCGATGCCTATCCCGAGCGAACATTCCCGGCGCGCATCACCGCCATTGACCCATTGATCGGCCGTTCGCGCACGGTGCAGGTGCAGGCCACCCTGGACAACGCCGATGCGCTGCTCAAGGCCGGCATGTATGCCAGCGTCAAGGTCGCCGACCCGCAGGTGGCCGAGATCCTCAGCGTGCCGGAAACCGCCGTGACCTACACCGCCTATGGCGACACGGTGTTCCTCGCCCGCCATGACGAACAGCAACAGGCGCTGGTGGTGCAACGGGTGCCGGTGAAGATCGGCGAGCGCCAGGACGGCCGGGTGATCATCCTCGAAGGGCTGGACGAGGCCGACCAGGTGGTGACCTCCGGCCAGCTCAAGCTCAGTGACGGGGTAGCGGTGGAAGCCACCGCAGACACCCTGCAAGCCCCGGCGCTGTCCGGCTCCTGACCGATCGCCCAGAGACCTTCCGATGAAATTCACCGATCTGTTCGTGCGTCGGCCGGTGCTGGCGCTGGTGGTCAGCATCCTTATCCTGCTGCTGGGCATCCTCTCCCTGCGCCAGTTGCCGATCCGCCAATACCCGATGCTGGAAAGTTCCACCATCACCGTCACCACCGAATACCCCGGCGCCTCGGCCGAGCTGATGCAGGGCTTCGTCACCCAGCCGATCGCCCAGGCGGTGTCGTCGGTCGAGGGCATCGACTACCTGTCGTCGTCCTCGGTGCAGGGCCGCAGCCTGGTCACCGTACGCATGGAGCTCAACCGCGATTCGACCCAGGCGCTGACCGAAGTCATGGCCAAGGTCAACCAGGTGCGCTTTCGCCTGCCCGAGCAGGCCTATGACCCGGTGATCGAACGCTCGTCCGGCGAGTCGACGGCGGTGGCCTATATCGGCTTTGCCAGCAACAGCCTGTCGACTCCGGCGATGACCGACTACCTGGCGCGGGTGGTCGAGCCGATCCTGACCACCATCGATGGTGTGGCCAAGGTTCAGGTGTTTGGTGGCCAGACCCTGTCGATGCGTCTGTGGATCGACCCGGCGCGCCTGGCTGCACGCGGCCTGACGGCTGCGGATGTCGCCGAGGCAGTCAGGCGCAACAACTACCAGGCAGCGCCCGGCAAGGTCAAAGGCCAGTTCGTGGTTTCCAACATTCGGGTCAACACCGACCTGACCAGCGTCGGCGAATTTCGCGAGCTGGTGATCCGCAACGACGGCAATGGCCTGGTGCGCATCAAGGATGTCGGCACCGTCGAGCTGGGCGCCGCCTCGGTGGAAACCAGCGCCTCCATGGATGGCGTGCGCGCCGTGCACCTGGGCCTGTTTCCGACCCCCGGCGGCAACCCGCTGGTGATCGTCGACGGTATCCGCAAGGTGCTGCCGGACATCCGCAAGACCCTGCCGCCGGACGTCAAGGCCGAGCTGGCGTTCGAGACCGCGCGCTTCATCCAGGCGTCCATCGACGAGGTGACCAAGACCCTGCTCGAAGCGCTGCTGATCGTGGTGATCGTCATCTACCTGTGCCTGGGTTCGCTGCGTACGGTGCTGATTCCGGTGGTGACCATTCCGCTGTCGATGCTTGGCGCGGCGGCGCTGATGCTGATGTTCGGCTTCAGCCTCAACTTGTTGACCTTGCTGGCCATGGTCCTGGCCGTTGGCCTGGTGGTGGACGATGCCATCGTCGTGGTGGAGAACGTCCACCGCCATATCGAGGAGGGTAAGACTCCGGTGGCCGCTGCCCTGGTGGGGGCGCGGGAAGTGGCCGGGCCGGTGATTGCCATGACCATCACCCTGGCTGCGGTGTACGCGCCGATCGGCATGATGGGCGGGTTGACCGGCGCGCTGTTTCGCGAGTTTGCCCTGACCCTGGCCGGGGCGGTGGTGGTCTCCGGGGTGGTGGCCCTGACCCTGTCGCCTGTGATGAGCTCGTTCCTGTTGCAGTCCAAACAGTCGGAAGGGCGCATGGCCCATGCCGCCAACCGCTTCTTCGACGCCCTGGCAACGCGCTACAGCCGGGCGCTGGAGTTCTCCCTGGCACGGCGCTGGCTGAGCGTGGGTTTTGCCTTGCTGGTGCTGCTCAGCTTGCCCTGGCTGTACGGCTTGCCGCAGCGCGAATTGGCACCGACCGAAGACCAGGCCGGGCTGCTGACCGCGATCAAGGCGCCGCAGCACGCCAACCTCGAGTACGTCGAGCGCTTTGCCGACAAGCTCGACCAGGTCTACAACCGCCTGCCGGAAACTGTCAGCACCTGGATCATCAACGGCAGCGACGGCCTGGCCTCGGGCATCGGCGGCATCAACCTGTCGTTGTGGGACGAACGGGAGCGTACCGCTGCGCAGATCCAGGTCGACTTGCAGGCGGCGGTCAACGATGTCGAAGGCACCAGCATCTTCGCCTTCCAGCTGCCGGCCTTGCCGGGTTCCACCGGTGGCTTGCCGGTGCAACTGGTGCTGCGCAGTTCCCAGGATTATCAGGTGCTGTACCAGACCATGGAGGAGATCAAGCAGAAGGCCCGAGACAGTGGTCTGTTCGCTGTGGTCGACAGCGACCTGGACTACAACAACCCGGTGGTCCAGGTGCGGGTCGACCGGGCCAAGGCCAATAGCATGGGCATTCGCATGCAGGACATCGGCGAGTCGCTGGCGGTGCTGGTGGGGGAGAACTACTTGAACCGCTTCGGCCTGGAAGGGCGCTCCTACGACGTGATCGCACAGAGCCCGCGCAGCCAGCGCCTGACCGCGCAAACCCTGACCCGCCAGTACGTGCGCAGCGAAGACGGCACCCTGGTGCCGCTGTCGACGGTGGTGCAGGTGTCCGAGCAGGTCGAGCCGAACAAACTGACCCAGTTCAACCAGCAGAACGCCGCGACCTTTCAGGGCATTCCAGCGGCCGGGGTGACCCTGGGCGATGCGGTAGCGTTTCTCGACCAGGTGGCGGCGTCATTGCCGGCCGGCTTCAGCTATGACTGGCAGTCCGATGCGCGTCAGTACACCCAGGAGGGCAGTGCGCTGATGCTGGCATTCCTGGCGGCGGTGATCGTCATCTACCTGGTGCTGGCGGCGCAGTACGAAAGCCTGATCGACCCGCTGATCATCCTCATCACCGTGCCGCTGTCGATCAGTGGTGCGCTGATTCCACTGGCACTGGGCTATGCGACGGTGAACATCTACACCCAGATCGGCCTGGTGACCCTGATTGGCCTGATCAGCAAGCACGGCATCCTCATGGTTGAATTCGCCAACACCCTGCAGGAAGAAGAGCAGCTTGACCGTGCTGCGGCGATCAGCAAGGCGGCGCAGATTCGGTTGCGGCCGATCCTGATGACCACTGCGGCCATGGTGGTAGGCCTGATCCCCTTGCTGTTCGCCTCCGGCGCCGGGGCCAACAGCCGTTTCGGCCTGGGCCTGGTGATTGTCTGCGGCATGTTGATCGGCACCCTGTTCACCCTGTTCGTGCTGCCCACGGTGTACAGCCTGTTGGCGCGCAAACACTCGGTGGCTGCGCGCACGCCGCGTGCGGTGTCCCTGGCTGATGCGCTGAGGAGCGAAGGATGAACAGAGCGAACCTGGCCCTGGCCTGTGTGCTTTCGAGCCTGGCAGTGGCGGGCTGCAAGGTCGGCCCCGACTATGAAAAGGCAACCCCTGCGCCAATCCCCTTGAGCACGCCGCAACAGCAGCAGTTTGCCGCGGGTGCGCAGTTGCCGGCGCAGTGGTGGTCGTTTTTCGATGACCCGCAACTCGATCACCTGGTCGACACCGCGCTCAAGCACAACCACGACATCCGCCAGGCCCAGGCCAACCTGCTGGCGGCGCGGGCGCTGTTCGATGACCGGCGCCTGGACCAATATCCAGGGGTGACCGCGCGCACCGGCTTCAGCCAGAGCCTTGAGCAACAGCAACTGGCCGATGGCAGCGAGCCGCAGCGCATGTTCTCGCGCAGCTATCGCGCAGGTTTTGACGTGCAGTGGGAGATCGACCTGTTCGGCCGTTTGCAGCGCCTGACCGCTGCGGCTGAGGCACGCTCGGAGGCGGCGCGGGCGGACCTTGAGCAGATGCGCCTGAGCATCGCCGCCGAAGTCGCCCGGGCCTATTACCAGCAACAGGGTTTGCGCCGCAGCCTTGAAGTGGCGCAGGCCCAGGTCGAGGCCTGGCGCGAAACCCTGAAACTCACCAGTGCCCAGGTGCGTGCCGGCAGCGGCCAGTACGAGGACGAGCAAAGTGCCCATGCCAACCTGCTGCTCAGCGAAGCGGCGGTGCCACCGTTGCAGGCATCGATCCAGGAGGCCGGGTACCGCCTGGATGTACTCACCGGACGTGCGCCCAGCCTTGCCCAAGAGCCTGCGCAAGCACGGTTTTTGCCACCGCTGGCGCGGCAACTGCCTTTGGGCGACGTCAACGCGCTGATCAGCAATCGCCCGGATGTCGCCAGTGCCGAACGGCAACTGGCGGCCAGCAGCGAAGACGTCGGCGTGGCCACCGCCGAGCTGTACCCGCGCCTGGACCTGGGCGGCTTCATCGGCTTCTTTGCTTTGCGCAGCGGCGACCTGGGCAGCGCGGCGCGGGCCTACGAACTGGCGCCAACGGTGACCTGGCCGGCGTTCCGTTTGGGCAATGCCAAAGCCCGTTTGCGAGCTGCCGAGGCGCAATCGCAAGGAGCGCAGGCGCGCTATGAGCAGTCACTGTTGCTGGCCCGCGAAGAAGTGGAAAACGCCGTCACTCGCCTGGCCCGCAACCAGACCCGCCTCGGCGCGCTGATGCAGTCGGCGGCCCATGGCGCTGATGCCATCGACATCGCCTCCAAGCGCTATCGGCGCGGGGCGGGTACCTACATGGCCGTGCTGGAAAACCAGCGCGCGTTCTTCTTGATCAAGCGTGAAGTGGCGGAGGCGGAGACCGCTTCGTACCTGAATGCGATTGCCTTGTACAAGGCGTTGGGCTGGGGCAGTGGTGGGGTGCAGTGATCGGCTCATCGCGGGTCCGGCGTACAGAGATCGATTGTGGGAGCTGGTTTGCCAGCGATGAGGCCGGCCCAGTCAGCACTTCAGTGTTGCCTGGATTACGACCGCTGCGCGCTCGATCGCCGGCAAGGCCAGTTCCCACAAGTCCGGCGTACGCAGATCTACTGTGGGAGCTGGCTTGCCAGCGATGAGGCCGGTCCAGCCAGCACATCAGGTGGTGTCTGGATTACGACCGCTGCGCGCTCGATCGCCGGCAAGGCCAGCTCCCACAAGTCCGGCGTACAGAGATCCACTGTGGGAGCGGGCTTGCCAGCGATGAGGCCGGTCCAGCCAGCACATCACGTGGTGTCTGGATTACGACCGCTGCGCGCTCAATCGCTGGCAAGGCCAGCTCCCACAAGTCCGGCGTACAGAGATCCACTGTGGGAGCGGGCTTGACCCGCGATGAGACCGTTCAGTCCGCCGCCAACCCGTTGGCCAGCAACTGCGCTTTGAGCTGCGGCCGATAATTGCGCGCATAGCAACGGCCGATACTGCCTGACCAATTCTGCCCCTCAACCCGCCCGGCAACTTGCCAATGCTCCATCAGCGCAGCATCGTATGCCTCGATCGCCGCCGGCAACGCTTGGGCGTCATAGCGCTCGTCATGACGAAACGAAGCCAAGGGCAAACGCGGTTTTTGCAGCGCCGGCTGTTGCACGTAACCCAGCGCAACCCCGCACAGGGCAAAGGATTTTTCCGGCAAGCCAAGCAGCTCGATCATGCCGCTGGCGTTGGCGCGAATGCCGCCCACCGGCACCACGCCCAAACCCAGCGAGCGCGCCGCGGTCATCAGCATCGAGAGGATGATGCCGCCATCGGTGCAGGCGGCAATCATGCCTTCCAGGTGTTGGTGGATGCACTGCTGGTCACCGCTCAGGCGCGCTGCCAGTTCGGTCTTGTAGAAGTCCACTACCAAGGTGATGAACACCGGCGCCGCGGCAATCCACGGTTGCCCACCGGCAAGCTCGGCGATTTGCCGGCGGCGCTCGGCATCGCGCACCACCACCGCGGAAATATGCTGAGCATTGAACGAAGTCGGCGCCTGGTGGGCCGCCTGGAGGATGGCGTCAAGCAGGTCGTCGCTGATCGGTCTGCTGTGGAAACTGCGCTCGCTGCGGTGGCTGGCGAGCAGCTCGATGGTCGGGTTCATGTGCGCCTCATTCCTTAAGGACTTAGGGGGTTACTGCGCGGGCGCCGTCCTCGGCGAAACCCGGTACACGCAGCGTCGGTCACCTGATATCAGATGTTCGCAGCGCTCGACAAGCGCCTGCTCGCCAAACACCGACTGGAAGATCTGCAACTCTGAGCGGCAAAACCCCTGGCAGCGTGATGCCGCCACACAAATAGGGCAGTGGTTTTCGATGATCAGCCAGCCGTTGTCGCTCTCGACCATTTCCGCCATGTAGCCGGCGCGTTCGCGCAGCTGCACCAGGATCCGCACCTTGTCTTCGATCGTTTCGGCCAGACTGCAGGCCTGCAGGTATTCGCTGCGGTTGGCGGTTTCCATGCGGGTGATGAGTTGGTCGACGCCTTCATGGCCGAACACCTGTTCGACCGTCTCGATCAGTTGCAGGGTCAGCACGCTGTGGGAGTCGGGGAAGCGCCGCTGCGCGGCTTCGGTCAGGGTCCACTTCTGCGAAGGACGGCCAGCGCCCTTGGCCGGTGCACTGATGCCAGTGATCAGCTCGGCGCTCTGCAGCTTCTGGATCTGCTGGCGCGCGGCTTCAAAGGTGATGTCCAGCAAGCTGGCAAGGTCGGTGGTTTTCAGCGCGCCACGGGTCTTGAGCAAAAACAGGATGCGGTCGGCGGTGGAGCTGGCGTCGGCGGCGGGTGCAGTCATCGTGTGCAAATAACCCTGCGAATAGGCGTTAACGGTCGACCTGTGGCGCCATCCATTGCGCAGGTAACGAGCTTGAGCATAGCCAGTTTTAGCATTGCGATGGTTATTTGTAAAAGGTATCAGCAGTAAAGTTTAAAGCTCGAAAAAATATAAAAGATCGAATTTGTGTTTTTCCAGCCAGCGACTAGGATCATTTCTTAGTTTTGCGCCTGTGGCCGCAGTGAGCACCGCCAACAGCCAGAACCTTGCCGTGCACGGCAGGCCATCGGCCTGGAACATGCAGGAAATGAAACTCAACAGGGAAGTGAGTGTATGAATGCGCAAAAACCGGTGACCATCTATGAACACGCCGAGGAAACCAATGCCCTCAATGGTGTGTTCGACCTGGTGAAACTCTCCGATCAGTACCGCCAGTCGGCCATCCTCCATGCGGCGGTGGCGCACCAGGTGTTCGACCACACCCGCACGCCGGTCAAGGCCGAGGCCGTGAGCCTGGCGCTGGGCTGGGTGGCCAACAAGGGCAAGATCTTCCTCAATGCCCTGGTCGCCATGGGCCTGCTGCAAAAAACCGACAACGGTTTCGTCAACCAGCCGTTGAGCGAGCGCTTCCTGGTCAGCAGCAGTGCTGAATTCATCGGCCCGATCATTGCTCACCAGCGCCTGCAATGGCAGAACTGGCCGCGCCTGGGCGAGATTCTCAGCACCACCCGGTCACTGGACTTTCAGCAGGAAAACCGCTTCAAGCATGACATCGCCGCCCGCGATGCCTTTAACGATGCCATGGTCCGCTTCAGCCAGCCAATGGTCGATGTACTGCGTGAGCTGTCAGTCTTTGACCAGGCGAAGACGGTCATCGACCTGGCTGGCGGCCACGGTACCTACATCGCCGAGATCGCCCGCCGCCACCCGCAGGTCAGCGGCGAAATCTGGGACCTGGGCGCCACCCGCCAGGCGGCCGAGAGCACCATTGGCAAGTACCAGCTCGAGCAGCGCCTGAGCTTCAAGGAGCGCAACCTGCTCGACCTTGCTCGTTACCAGGACGCGCGCGCCGACGTGGTGATGCTCAACGACTGCCTGCATTACTTCACCCGTGAACAGACCACCACGCTGATCAAGGGCGCCAGCCGGTTGCTCGAACACCACGGCGCCTTGCTGATCCTCAGCATGACCCTGGACGAGGACGAGATTCACCCGGCGCTGTCGGCTGACTTCTCCCTGCACATGATGGTCAACACCGTGAATGGCGAGCTGCACCCGACCCGCTGGCTGGCAAAACAGCTGCAGGATCAGGGCCTGAGCGTCGACCAGGAGCCGATCGGTCGCTACACCCTGCTGGTCGGGCGGAGGGTCAACTGATGCTCAAGTTCATTCTGCTGCACGGGGCCAATCCTGACGCCCGTGCGCTGACCCTGATCGGTGAGCTGGGCCAGGTGGCCAGCGCCGCCGGTTTCGAATTGCACGCTACCGCGCAACTGTCCCGCCAGGGCGAGGCCGATGGCCTGATCGTGCTGCTGGCAAGTGATCAGCAAGCGGCGCTGGCGGCCCAGCTCAAGGCAGCCGAAGCCCTCTATCGCAATACGGCGGTGACCCTGGTGCGCCTGGCCGACAGCCAGGGCAGGGAGCCTGCTGCAGAGGCCATCAACCAGCAGCTGTCGCAGGCTGCGGCCTGCTTCGTCTACCCCTATGGCCTGACCCAGCTGGACAAGCCGCAGTCGAGCGAGGCGCTGAAAACCTGGCTGGCCGGGTACGCGAAGTTTACCGCTGCAGTAAAGATGTGGCGTGCCCTTGAAGGGGTGTCGATCGACGCCGCCGCGCTGGCCCGCCAGCAGCCGCAGCTCAATCACATCAACATCCTGGCCCGTGATCTGGAGGTTTCCCAGGCCTTCTACCGCAACATCTTCGGCGCGCGCTACTGCTACAACCTCGGCCCGCGCAAGGTGGTGATGGAGCTAAACGGCTTTGATTTCTTCATCGAGCAGAGCGCCGAGTTCAGCTACCCGCCGGGCTATCACATCGGCATTCGCGCCTTGCCCGAAGACGTCAAGCGCATCGCCGAGCGGGTCACCGCCAATGGCTCGATCAAGCTGGTCAAGGGCAACGGCCCGGCGCCGGGTTATCACCATGGCCCGGATAACGTGCGCAGCGCCGTGTACTTCGAAGACCCCGATGGCCTGGTGGTCGAAGTCTACAGCGCGGAAATCGAGATGATCGAAACCAATCGCCGGCTGCTGCTCGACCAGCTCTGAGGCTACCCCTGGGTACTACGTCGTGGGCCGAACCGGGTTCGGCCCCGTCGTGGGCGTCGTTACTCAAAACAAGGTGCAAGGATGAACAGTCTCAAGGATCGGCACTGGCCGCGGCTCCCCAGCCCGCTGCCCAAAGATGTTACCGACCGGGTGCTGATGGGCTACCCGGAACATTACCTGGAATACCCGCTGGTGGAGCAGGTGGGGCTGGCGATCAGCTCGATGCTCGATACACCGGTCGAACAATTGCTGGCGCTGCTTGAAAGCGCTGGCGCGCCGCTGTACCGGCGCATTGCCGCTGGCGAAGTGCTGGGCTTGCGCGGCGACCCGCGCATCGATGTGTTCAACCCGCAGATGATCGACATTCCCGCTGCGACCGTGCAGATCGGCCTGGACCCTGCAAGGGTCGGCCAGGTCATGGACGACTTCGAGGGCCTGGGCCTGGACCGTAGCTGGATCGAGAAGGAAACCCCGCTGCACAGCGTCGATCTGGACCGCTACCGCATCGCCCGCTTTGCCGTGACCAACAGCGAGTACCGGGAATTCTTGCTCGACACCGGCCACCCGGCGCTGCCCAGCAGCTGGGCCTTCGGCCGCTACCCGCTGCAGCGCGCCAACCACCCGGTGTACAGCGTCAGTGACACGGACGCCGATGCCTATGCGCAGTGGTTGAGCCAGCGCACCGGCCGACGCTTCAGCCTGCCCACCGAAGCCCAGTGGGAACATGCCGCGGCCGGGCCCCAGCGCCTGCAGTTTCCCTGGGGCGAGAGCTTCCACGCCGAATACGCCAACACCATCGAACTGGGTTACCTGGACAGCACCCCGGTGGGGGTATTTCCCCAGGGCGCCTCGGTGTTTGGTGCGCTGGACATGGCCGGTAACGTCGAGGAATACGTCGCCGATGACTATCGGCCGTACCCCGGTGGCCCGCAGATCAACGACGACCTGGTGCTGGATGTCGGTCGTCACCGTATCGCCCGTGGTGGCAGCTTCACGCGCTTTCGCGACCTGGCGCGCAACCCTCGGCGACATGGGCGCTACCCGCGACCGATCTATGTCATGGGCTTTCGCCTGGTAGAAAACAACAACTGAATCATCTGTCAATCGTGCGAGGTTTGATCATGAACAACGACGTTTCGCTGCACACCAAGGTGCCGATTTCCATTTTGGGCGGTTCGGTCGACGCTCACTTCTTCGGCTTCAAGGGCTTCGACAAGCACAACGAGCATTTTGCCGTCGGCATCAACCTGGACAAGGCCGAGGTGCCGCTGGTGCGGGTGCATTCCGAATGCATTACCGGCGATGTGTTCGGCTCCCAGCGCTGCGACTGCGGCCCGCAATTGCAGGAGGCCCTCAACACCCTGAACGTGCAGGGCGGCTACCTGATCTACCTGCGTCAGGAGGGCCGTGGTATCGGCCTGTACTCCAAGTTCGAGACGTACCTGCTGCAGGACCGTGGCCTGGACACCTATGAGGCCAATCTCGAACTCAACCATCCGGCGGATTCGCGCAGCTTCAGCCCCGCGGCGAAGATGCTCAAGGCCCTCAACGTGCACCGCTGCCGACTGCTCACCAACAACCCCGACAAGGTCCAGCAACTGCGTGATGGCGGCATCGACGTGGTCGACCAGGTGCCGACCGGGGTGTTCCTCACCCAGCACAACCGCAACTACCTGCTGTCGAAGGTGGCCAAGTCCAGCCACTCCATCAAGCTTTGATTGTTCTCTGAAGAAAAAAGGATTTTTCGATGAAACACATAGGCCCCATCAGCGGCATTGCCGCCCATGCAGCAGAGTTCGTGGCCACCGCCGGCTACGACAACCAGGTCATCCTGTGGAACGCCCGCACCGGTTTGCCGATCCATCGCGTGCACCATGATCACCTGGCCAACCAGTGTGCCTTCAGCGCCGACGGCAAGCACCTGGTCAGCGCCAGCAGCGACTACACCGCGCGGATCTGGGAAGTGCCGAGCATGCGCCTCAAGGCGGTGCTGTCCGGTCACCAGGACGACGTCGAGATGGCGGTGTTCTCGCCCGACGGCACGCTGGTTGCCACCTGTTCACGTGATCATGTGCTGCGCATTTTCGATTTGCAGGGCAACCTCAAGGGCAGTTTCCATGGCCACCAGGCCGACGTGATTTCGGTGGTCTGGTCGCCGGACGGCAAGCGCCTGATTTCCAGCAGCGACGATGGCACCGTGCGCCAGTGGGACACCGCCAGCTTCGCCCAGTGCGATGAGGTGGATATCGGCGGCGTCGAGACCGACACCATTGCCATCACCCGCAACGGCGTGGTGTTCGCCGGCGACGACGAGGGGCGCATCTCGATCATCGGCCAGGGCCAGGTGCGCAGCGTTGCCGCCCACGACGCCGGGATCAAGCGCATCGTCTGGAACGATGACAAGCAACTGTTGGTAACCCTCAGCTACGACCGTTCGGCAATTCTCTGGCGCTTCGATGCCCAGCACAACCTCAGCAAGCTGCGCAGCACCGCGCTGCCGAGCATCATCTGGCCGCGCAGCTGCGCCTTTGTTGGCGAAGAAGAACTGGTGTTCGCCACCTTCGGTTCACGCTACGCCACCTGGAACTACGAGCGTGACGAGTGGAGCGTCGACGGTATCCAGCCCGCGGTCAGCATCAACGCGGTGGTGACTGCCCAGGGCCAGCAGTACAGCATCGGCGATGCCGGCTTGCTGTTTCGCGACAACAAGCCGGTGACCGGGGTCGGCAGCCTGTGCAACTTCCTCCTGCCGTTCGGGCCGCTGCTGTTGACCGGCGGGCAGATGGGCCAGGTGTTCGATGCCCTCAGCGGACAGCTGTTGTACCAGCACCGCTCGCCCCTGAACTGCGGCACCACCTTTGAAAAGGATGGCGTGCCGCATGCGTTGATCGGCACCTACACCGGCGAAGGCCTGGTGTTCATCCTCGACGGTCGCGACGGCCTGAAGCTGGTGGCTTCGATCGCCATGCACGACAACGCCATCAAGGGCGTGGCCGCCAATGAGCGTTACCTGTTCAGCGTCTGCGCCTCGGCCGACGCCGCCTTGCACCGCATCGACGACTTTAGTTGCGCCCGCCACATCGACAACGCTCACGCGCGGATCTCCAACGGTTGCTGCCAGATCGAAGGCGGCTTTGCCAGCATCGGTCGTGACCTCAAGCTGCGTCTGTGGCTGGAGGGCGGTGATGAGGTCTACGATTCGCCGCACCAGCACTCGATCAAGTGCATCGGCGCCTCGGCCGATGGCGCGATCATCGCCACCGCCGCCTACAACGGCACCGTGGCGCTGTTCAACCTGGCCACGCGCAGCTGGCAGCCGCTGCAACGGCCAACCGCGAGCGGCATTTCCTGTATCACCCACAGCGGCCAGCAGCATGATTTTCTGGCCAGCTCCTATGACGGCAACATCTATGGCATCGCCGCCCGGCGTGCTTCCTGAGTGCGAGGAGATCGGTCAATGAGCAAGCAGGCAGTGGATTTCATGGAGCCTTCGGCGTACCGCAAGGCCCTCGATACCTCGTTCGTGCACCGCTATAGCCATGGCGAAGACGAGTGGTCGTGGGACATCGGCATGGCCCGGGCGGCGCGGGTTTTCCTCGCGGCGCTGGGCGACAAGCCCGACCAGCGCATCCTCGATGTCGGCGTCGGACGTGGCCGCGATGCCTCGGAGTTCATCCAGGCCGGGCACCGGGTCACCGGCCTGGACATCGTTGAGAACTCCAGCTGGCCGCTATTGCGCAAGCGCTGGGGCGAACGCCTGGAGCTGGTCAACAGCGCTTTGCAGGACTGGCAGACAGCGGACGGTCGGCAGTTCGACGCGGTACTCGACAACGGCTGCTTCCACCATCAGCACCCCGATGAGTGGGATGCCTACCTGGCGCATATGCGCAGCCATGTGCGCAAGGGCGGTCTGATTGCCCTTAACGTCTTTGGCGTGGACAGTAGCAACCCGGTACCGGGCTGGCGCGAGATGGACAACCAGCGCCAGGGTTACTTCTTCACCGAGCAGGGCATCCGCGACAGCCTCGAAGGCTACGGCTTTGCCTGGCAGGAACTGGTGGTGATCGAACGCCAGCATGGCGACGCCATGTACCTGCTGGCGCTGGTCCGCAACTGAGGGTGATCACGGCCGGGATCTGAGGTTTCAGCTCCCGGCCGTTCTGTTTACTTCCTGCAGATCAGGCCGATCTGCAGGCTGTTGCTTTCGAACCCATCCCAGTAGCCCGGCTCCCGGGCATCCTTGCGTTGCTTGCTGATCAAGGGCGCGATCCAGCGGCAGTCGCTGAACCCCGCGGCTTTTGCCGCGTCTTCATACACGTCCTGACGCCAGCGGTAGTAGGTGAAGTCGGCCGGCGGCGTGGACATGAACTGCGCCTTGCAGCGATAGCCGCCATTCACGACATTTTCATCCAGCACACTGATGCCATAGCGGGTGAAGTTGCCCTTGCCCAGGTCGAACGCCGGGTTGGCGGTATAGGCCACCAACTGGCCGCCGGGTTTGAGGTTCTGCGCGGCGCTGCTGAACATCCGCCCCAGCTCCTCGACGCTGCTGGCGTAATTGAACAGCCAGGCAGCGGTAACCTTGTCGTAGGTGCCGATGCGCCCCATCTGCGCCACGTCCCGCACTTCGTAGGCGATGCCGTCGTTGGCCTGGCGGGCCTGATAGATCATGCTCGGCGAAATATCCACGCCGCGCACATGGGCAGCGCCCCAGTCCTTGAGCTGACGGCTGAAAAAGCCGTGACCGCAGGCCAGGTCGAGAATCTCCAGGCCCTGCACGTTGCCGACCATGTAGCGGAAGGTATCGACTTCGATGCCGCGCTGGCTGGCGTGGCTGGTGAAGTCTTCAAACTGTTCGCTGATGCGCTCGTACACCTGTTTGGCTTCTTTCATCGCTGCTCCTTGCATCGGACGGGGGACTCAACTCATCAGGCCAGGGCCCTGGCCGGGTTTCGGGTAAGGCGCCAGGTCAGCAGCAGGGCCAGCGCTGGTGCCAGGGCAAACACGCTGAACAGCCACGTCGAGGCCTGCTGTGCCCCGGCGACGCCGCCGGGCTCGACCAGCCCGGCGCTGTTGCTGACCAGCCCGGCCAGCGCCGCGGACAGGGCGGTGGCGTACAGTTGCACGGTGGTGATCGACGCCGAGGCGAGGTTCTCTTCGCCTGCGCGGGCAGCGCTGAGCACCCGCGTCAGCAGGTGCGGCCAGCCCAGGCCGATCCCTAGCCCGACCCCGGCCAGGGCCAGGCAATACAACGCCAGGCCCGACGCCTGGGCCAGCCACGGCTGTTGCGGGGTCATCAGCGCCAGCGCCAGCAGGGCCACGAGGATCACTGCCGGGCCGAAGCGGATCATGCGCTCGGCGCCAGCACCTGTGCGGCTGGCGCTGAACAACGCGGCGACGGTCCAGCCTGCGGCCATGGCCGCCGTCATATAGCCGGCGGCAAGTGGGCTCAGGCCGTGAATTTCCTGAAGAAAATAGGGGACAAATATTTCCGTGGTGATCGCCGCGATCAGCAGGCACATCACCGCGTACAGCGCGCCCAGCGGCGTGCCCAGTGCGTAGGCGCCGGTGGGCAGCAGGCGTCGGCCAGGGGTATGGTCGAGGCGGGCGATGAGTGCGGCAAGGGCCAGCCCCGCGCCGATGCCGATCAGGTTCCAGAGCAACTGCGTCGACAGGCTGGCGGCGGAAATCGCCAGTACTGACGCCACCAGGCAGGCGATCAGGCCATAGGGCGGACGGGATTGCGAGCGGGCGGCAACCTTGTTGCTCAACTGGCTGATGACGATCAGCGCCAGCAGCGCCGCCACCGGCAGCAGTGACCAGAATGCCCAGCGCCAATGGCCGCCCTGGGCAAAGATGCCACCGACCGCCGGCCCGCACAGGGTGGCCACGCCCCACATGCCGGACACCAGGGCCATGGCCCGCGGCCACAGGCGTTCGTCGAACACCAGGCGGATCAGCGCGTAGCTCAGGGCAAACAGGATGCCGCCGCCCAGGCCCTGGACGCTGCGGCCGATCAGCAGCACCGGCATGCTGGGCGCTGCGGCGCAGATCACCGAGCCCAGGGCGAACACTGCCAGGGCCAGGAGAAAGGCTGCCCGCGCGCCCAGGCGTTCGATCAATTGCGCCGACAGGGTCGAACCAATGATCGAGGTGGCGACGAACAGGGTGGTGCTCCAGGCATAAAAGGCCAGGCCGCCGATGTCGGCAATCACGGTCGGCAAAATGGTGGTCACTATATAGACGTTGATCGCATGCAAGGCCACACCTCCGGCCAGGGCAATCGAGCGCAGGGCGTTGCGCCCGCGCAACAATTCAGCCCATGAAGCGGGGGCAGGGGGATGGGCGGTGTTCATGCGCGGCTCCTTCGCAGGTGGGGTTTCGAGTGGCTGAAAGTCTAGGTGCAGTCGCACTATTACACAATGTATTGCTTGTATAAATAGACCGCGCGACTGGCCTTGGTTTTGCTACCATCGCGTTTTTTTACCGCCCGCTCGCTGAAGCGTCGGGCGGCTGACTGGCAAGGCCGAAGGAGAGCAGTATGATCATCACTACCACAGGGACCATCGAAGGCCGGGAAATTGCCGCCTATCTGGATGTGGTCAGCGCCGAGTCGGTCCAGGGTATCAACGTGGTTCGCGATATTTTCGCCAGTTTCCGCGACTTTTTCGGTGGCCGTTCACAAACCCTGGAAAGCGCGCTGAAAGAGGCACGCATCCAGGCCACCGATGAAATCCGCGCCCGCGCGCGCAGCCTGCAGGCCGATGCAGTGGTGGGCCTGGATTACGAAATCAGCATGCCGTCGGCGCGCGGTGGCATGGTCGTGGTGTTTGTCACCGGCACCGCCGTAAAGCTCAAGTAAGCCTCTCAAGTCACCCTGGGGTGCGACAAAATAGCCCGGCCATTGGTCGGGCTTTTTTGTCTTTGCCCGTGTGGTCCGTAAATGACCGGCTAGTCTCAGAATCACCAGGGTCAGTGCTTTTCTGGGCAATCATCTGTTTGCCGGTACTGATCCGCTGTCGGAGGGAGACTGGGGCATGGTTGACTTGTTCAATGAGGACAACGGCGACGCTTTTCCAATCAACAATCTAATCCGTTGCGGGCAGAGCGGCTATCGGCTGGGTTTTACCAACATGACGCAGGAAGACGCACAGGTGCGCCTGAACGCGCTGCAGCGTAGCAAGAAGGGCAAATTCACCCCGCGCTTGCCCGCGAAGAAGTAAACGAATCGTCCACCACCCCGCCCAACGGCGGGGTTTTTTTTGCATTGTTTGACCTTGCGCAAAGGTTGCGTGGCTCGCACTCGCCTGATGCCGGGTTGTGTGCCTTACTATCGCCGCCATCAATACAGGAGCCATTCGATGCGTATCAGGGAAGAGACTTACTGGAACTGGGCCGACGCACAACTGCACAGCCGCAGCCATGACGAACAGCTCAGTGACGGGACCAGCCTCGACGTACAGGTAAGGCTGTCGCGTACCGGCGCCACGCAATTGTTCCTCGGCATCTATACGCGCCAGGGCAAGGCCATGGTCGAGGAGTACTACGACAACCGCCCCTGTGAAACCATGACGCGCGCCATGGTCTGGGGCGTCGACCGGGCCAGGGCACTGGCTACCGGGGCGTTGCCACTGGAGAAGGCGCCATTGCGCCGTCAGGCCTGAGGGTGACGGGCGCGGCTGGCCTGGACGATGCGCTGGGCCGGCACGCGTAGCTGGCGCAGCAGGTACTCGGCGAACTCGGCAGAATAATCCTGCAGGGCAATCGCCTGTTCCATGCAGTTCAACCAGATGGCGCTGTGGTTTTCATCGATCGGCCATTGGGCATGGAAGGCCGGGATGGCGATCGGACCATAGCGTTCACTGAACAGCCGCGGGCCACCGAGCCAGCCACTGAGGAAGCAGGCCAGCTTGTCGCGCGAGGCATCGAGGCTTTGCGGGTGCATCTGGCGCACGGCCAGTGCCTCGGGGTTCTCATCCATCAACCGGTAGAACGCATCGACCAGGCGGCGCAGGCCGTCGATGCCACCGGCGGCCTGGTAGGAGGCATCACCGGTGCCGAAAGCAGGTTGGGTCATAAGCGGGCTCTTGTGCAAAGCGCCATTCTAGCCAGGTACCGGGATAAATAAAAAAGGCTCTTCACGGAATCCAGGGTTGGGATGTTGAGGCTTAGCCCCCCAGGATTCCGTGAAGAACCATAAAAAAGCCCAATCCGCAGGGATTGGGCTCAAGCGTGGCTGGGGCAGTGCTGCACCCCAGCGACCCTTAGCAGAGACGGTCGATCACCGCGACGCCAGGAGTGTTCTGCAGCGCAGCCCATTCGCTTTGCAGGGTCTGCAGAACCCGTCCGACATACTGGGTGTCGGCAGCGGCTTTCTTGCCGACGTAGCCCTGGCCGCGACGGTACATCTTCAGGCGGGCACGCATGTTCGGGTTGCATTGCTCGAACTGCGTTTCGTCGCTCATGCTTTCCAGGCTGTCCAGGCGAACTTCACCCGATTCGCAAACCCAGAGGATGTGGCTGTCGAGAGTGTCCTTGCGCGCGGCGAACAGCCGGGCCAGTTCTTCAACAGTCGGTTGATTGTTCAGATTCATCATAAAGCCCCCTAGACCATTCGTTGTTTGTTCGCACTTGGCGCATAACATGTAGCGTTAAATGAAAGCTGCTACAGCAGCGTCACAACTGGGGGCTTCTACACGCTGCCTTTTGGGCAGTACCCATCCGCACACAGCTCATGGATCTGTCGAGCTGCCTGGAACACCCTTGCCAGTACCCCCGATCGGGGAGACGACCTCATCATGCAAGGGGCGACGAACGGCGTCAACAGGTTTTGTAGTGTTTTTTTTGATGCACTACATCTTGTCCGACAATGCCTCGAATTCGGGGCATTGACACGCATCAGTCTGCGTTAAAGCGATCTGCAGGATCATGGCTGCACATGTTCTGCAGGGAGTTACCCATGAATTCGCCGGCCAATGCGCCTGTCTCTCAAACCGCCGGAACCCGCATGCCTATTGGCCTGCTGGTGGGTATCGCGGCCCTGGTCGGGGTGCTGTTGCTGCCGATGCCCGCCGACCTGCCAGTGGCCGGCCACCGGGTGTTGGCAATCCTGGCCTTTGCCGTGGTGGTGTGGATCACCGAAGCGGTGTCGTACGAAGCCAGTGCGATCATGATCACCTCGCTGATGGCCTTTTTGCTCGGCACTGCGCCGACCGTGGCTGACCCCTCGGTGATCTACGGCTCCTCCGCAGCCATTACCCTGGCCCTGACCGGGTTCTCCAACAGCGCCCTGGCCCTGGTGGTGGGCGCCTTGTTCATCGCCGCGGCCATGACCCACACCGGCCTGGACCGACGCATCGCCCTGGTGACGCTGTCGAGTATCGGTGTCAGCACCCGGCGCATCCTTCTCGGTGCAGTCGCGGTCACCGTGCTACTCAGCCTGGTGGTGCCCAGCGCCACGGCGCGCAGTGCCTGCGTGGTACCGATCATGATGGGCGTGATCGCCGCCTTTGGCGTCGACAAGCGCTCGAACATCGCCGCCGGGATCATGATCATCGTCGCCCAGGGCACCAGCATCTGGAACATCGGCATCCAGACCGCGGCGGCGCAGAACCTGCTGACCGTCGGCTTCATGGACAAGATGCTCGGCGCCCGGGTGTCGTGGATCGACTGGTTGATCGCCGGCGCGCCCTGGGCGTTGATCATGTCGGTGGTGCTGATCGTGCTGGTGCTGAAAATGCTGCCGCCCGAGAGCGACGCGATTCCCGGCGGCAAGGCGGCAGTGAGCAAGACCCTGGCCGAGCTCGGGCCGATGACCGCGGCGCAGAAACGCCTGCTTGGCGTGTCGCTGCTGTTGCTGCTGGCCTGGGCCACCGAGGGCAAGTTGCATCACTTCGACACCACCTCGACCACTTATGCCGGGCTGGTGATCCTGCTGCTGCCACGGATCGGGGTGATGACCTGGAAAGACGTGCAGGCGCGCATTCCCTGGGGGACGGTGATTGTCTTTGGTGTCGGCATCAGCCTGGGCACCACCTTGCTTACCACCCAGGCCGGGCAATGGCTGGGCGCGCAGGTGGTGGCCCATACCGGGCTGGATCAACTGGGCACCCTGGGGGTGTTTTCGATCCTCGCGGCCTTCCTGATTCTGATCCACCTGGGCTTTGCCAGCGCCACCGCGCTGACCTCGGCGCTGCTGCCGATACTGATCGCCGTGCTGCAGACCCTGCCGGGTGACTTCAGCCGGCAGGGCATGACCATGGCCCTGGGTTTCGTGGTCAGTTACGGCTTTATCCTGCCGATCAACGCGCCGCAGAACATGGTCTGCCTGGGCACCGAGACCTTCACCGCCAAGCAGTTTGCCCGGGTGGGGATTGTGGTGACCTTGATTGGCTATGGGCTGATGCTGGTGTTTGCCGCTACCTGGTGGCAGTGGCTGGGCTGGATGTAAAGGGCCAAGATTGCGACCGCTTCGCGCTCGATCGCTGGCAAGCCAGCTCCCACAGTTCCGGTGTACACAAATCTACTGTGGGAGCCGGCTTGCCGGCGATGGGCTGGCAGCAGCCCCCGAATCTAGAAGTTCGCCGGGGTGTTGGCGCTGATGATCTCGGCCTCATCCTGGCCGATGTTCTTGAAGCTGTGGGGCAGGGTGGTGGGGAAGTAGTAACCGTCGCCGGAGTTGAGGATGCTGACCTGGCCATCCACCCGCAGCTCGATGGTGCCACGGGTCACCAGGCCACATTCTTCGCCCTCGGCATGCACGATCGGCTCACCGGAATCGGCACCTGGCGCATACAGCTCGCGCAACATGCGCATCTGCCGGCCTTCGACACTGGCACCCACCAGCAGCATGCGCAGGCCACTGTTGCCAAGGTCGGGCTGCTCGTTGGAGCGGAACACAAAGCGCTCTTCGCGGATCGGCTCGTCGAAACTGAAGAACTCCGCCAACGACATCGGAATGCCTTCAAGCAGTTTTTTCAGGGAACTGACCGAAGGGCTGACGCGATTCTGCTCGATCTGCGAGATCGTCGAGTTGGTCAGGCCACTGCGCCGAGCCAGCTCCCGTTGGGAGAGTTTGTTGCGTTCACGCACCAGTTTGAGTCGTGTCCCCGTGTCCATAGCCGCCTTATGTGTCAAAAATTTTGGGCGAAGCATTAAAGCACATTCCGTTAGGCTATAGCGGTCCGCCTGTAGGGATGGATGGCCGCAGGTGTTGCGGGCCTGATTTTGCACGCCACAACGACAGGGAGTGTTGGATGAGCCAGCTTGAACCTATCCCCGAGGGCAATAGCAGCTTGCGCGAGTACGCCAGGCAGTTGAGTGATGGTTTGCTCTGGATAAATGATCGTGCCTGGCCACTAGGGGGGTGTCTGCTATTCCTGTCCGGGCTCTATCTGCACCAGTACATTCAGGTCGAGAAGATCCCCTTGAGTATTACTTCGGGGGCGGTGATTACGGCATTGCCAATCATGTTTGCCATGATGATCTTCGTGATCGTGGTGCTCAGCACCAACATCCTGCTGCCGACCATGGTGCTGTTCCAGCGCCTGGATGCCAAGGGTAGGCGTCTGGCTGATCAGCTGGAGGGGAAGAGCCGGGGCGCAGTGAGCCTGGCGTGGCTTGCGGGCTCCCTCGCATTGGCATTGTTCCTGGCGTTTTCCGGGTATTTCGTGATTCAGATAGGCCCCATGGACTGGTACTGGCTGGTGCTGTTGCCGGTCGGGCTGATTGCCATAGCAACCTTTGTAGGATTTATCCATTGGCTGGTTCCTACGGATCTCGACAAGCCCGAACGTGGCGAGTTTTACACGATTGCTTTGTGCAGCGCCGGGTTGCAACTGCTGGTGCTTCTGCAAGTCACAGCTGTCGTCGAAACACTGGTGGGCGAGCTGGCCGGCTCAGCCTCGACATTCCTGCCGATCATGGCTCTGGAAGTGCTGGTGCTGGTGATTGTGCAAGTCCTGGTGGTGGCAATGATGGTGCATTTCCATCGGCAAAAGAATGTCTTTCGCCCTTTGATGGTGAGCTTCACTTTGCTGCTGATGGTTGTGGGGCTGTTCCCCGAAGCAGCTGCAAAAATTGGCGGTTACGCCCTGCAAGTGTCGGGCTCGGGCGGCAGGACCTGCATTGTGCTCAATACCGAGCAGGGGCCGACCGAGTCAATGAAAATCCTCGCCGAGGCCGACGGCATCTATTACGCGCGGCCTATCACGGCGACGACAAAGGAACTGCAGTTGATCCGCCGCGACACCGTCAAGGGTTTCGACGAATGCGCGAAACCCAAACCCGCTCAGCCCTGACGCCGCGGCATCGGCCAAAACCCCACCAGCAATAACAAGGCACCCACGATCAGGTATGGCAGGCGTGGATCGACGGCGTAGATCAGGGTTCCGGCCAGCGGCCCGATGACCACGCCCAGGCCCTGCACGGCGCCGATGGAACCGGCCGTGGCGCCTTGTTCGGAGGCGTCCATGGCATTGGCCGCCAGCGCCGAGAACGCCGGGAACACCCAGCCCATGCCGCAGGCCGAGAAAAAGAAACACGCCCACAAACCCACGGCGCTGGTGGCCAGGGCGCTGGCGGCAAAGCCCACGGCGGCGATGCTGGCGCCGACGCGGATCATCCGCAGCGGTGGCCACTCGAGTTTGCGCACCAGGATCTGCGACAGGATCAGCGCCACGCCGACCATGGTCAGGGCAACCCCGGCGGTTTGCGCCGCATCGGCCGGGTCCATGCCCAGACGGTCGAGGGCGAAGAAGCCGACGGTGATTTGCGCCACCGAGACACTGAGCATCGCCACGAAAGCCACCAGCAACGGCTGGCGCAGGCGCGGGTCGGCCAGGCGTACCGGGCGGGGTGGCTGCTTGAGGTGCAGTTCCTGACGCTTGAGCTTGAGCAGCAGCACCAGGAACGCCAGCATCGGTAGCACCGCCATCACATAGAACGGCAGGCTCAGGCTGTAGCGGGCCAGGACCGCTGCCAGCGCCGGGCCGATCACCAGGCCGAAGGCGTTGGCCGCACCCAGCGAAGCCATTGCCCGAGCGCGGTGCTGAGGTTCGATGTTATCGGCAATCAGCGCTGCGCCAGCGACCGGCAGAGCGGCGTAGAAGGCGCCGATCAAGCCGCGGCCAAGCACCAGCCCGGCAAAGGCCAGGGCGGCACTGGGCAGCAGGTGCAAGGCGGTATCGATGAACAGGCATAACGCCCAATAGGCCGCGGTGAAGCCTGCGGTGCCAAGCAACAGCACCTTGCGCCGTCCCAGCCGGTCACTGGCTCGGCCCCAGGTGTGTGCCAGGAGCATCCAGATCACCCCGGCAACCGTCACCGCTGCGCCGGCCTGCCAGGTGGCCAGACCGAGCGTGCGGGCAATCGGGCCGATCAAGGACACGAAAGCCATCATCGCCATGGTGCAGGCCATGTTGGCCGCCAGTAACGGGCGTAGGTCGAAGGTAGATCGCTCGGGTTCGTCGAGCATGGCAGGGTCCGTTGCGGTGGTCATGGGCTATCCAGGGCAGGTGAGGGCAAGGCGGTCGACGACCGGCAGAAGATGATAACGATTGTCATCTGTCGGCGTCGACCGCAAATCACCTGCGTCAGAAATCGCCTTTGAGGGTCACCATGAAATTGCGCGGCTCACCATAGAAGTTGCCCCAGGCCAGGGCGCCGACGCTGGAGTAGTAATGCTTGTCGAACAGGTTGTTGCCGTTGACGGCGATACTCCAGTTGTCATCCAGCTGGTAGCCCAGGCGCGCGTTCCAGATTGCATAGCCGGGCTGTACGGTTTTCGCCGCGCGGTCCTGGTAGTGGTTGTCGCTTTGCGCATTGACCCCACCGCCCAGGCTCCAGCGTTGCAGCGGGCCGTCCAGCTGATAGTCGGCCCAGACCCGCAACAGATGGCGTGGCACATAGCTGGCGGTGAAGGTCGCGTCCTGGCTGTTGGTATTGGTCTTGAGGTATTCAAGCTCGGTGTAGGTGTAGCCGGCCAGCACCTGCAGGCGCTCGGCCAGCTCGCCGCTGAGTTCGGCCTCGAAGCCCTGGGCGCGGACCTTGCCCTTGTCGCTGTAGCAGTAACCGTCGGAGGAGCCGGCGCATACCGAGTTATAGTCGGCTTCGGCGCGGTGCGCCTCGATGGTGCGGAACAGGTTGAACGCCGCGTTCAGGCCGCCATCGAACCATTCGCCCTTGATCCCCAGCTCGTAGTTGGCGCCGGTCTTGGGTTGCAGCGGGCTGCCCTGGGCGTCGGTGTAAGTGCCTTGCGGCTGGAAGATATCAGCGTAGCTGCCGTACACCGACCAGGTGTCGTCCAGGTCGTAGATCAGCGCAGCAAACGGCGTGACCTGGCCGTTTTCCTGGCTGCGGTCATGCTGCCAGTAGTCCCAGGCCTGGGTGTAGGAATCGCGCTGGCTGCGGTACCAGCTGACCCGGCTGCCAAGCACCAGGGTCAAGGGCTCGGCCAGTTTCAGGCGCAAGGTGGCATAGGTGCCGATCTGCCGGGTGTCGCTTTCCACCGGCAGCGGGCCGCCGCGGTAGGAGGCGGTCTGGTACAGGCTGTCCGGCGGCTTGGGAATGTCGCGGTTGGGCGCGAACGGGTCCATGGTGGTGCCAAGCAACTGGGTCATGTTGATCAGCGCGTAGGTGTCGCTGCCCTTGGCCCGGCTGGCGTTGGCACCGATGATCAGCTCGTGCTCCAGGCCCCAGGCGTTGAATTTGCCATCCAGGTAGGCGTCCATGCCGTAGTCGTGCTGGTCGTAGTCGAACAGGCCGGAGTACAGCGGGTTGTTGGCCGAGCTGCTGCCGACCGGCACGCTGCCCAGGGTCATGGCGTACTGCATGTCCTGGGTGTTGTGGCTGTGCATGGCCGCGACTTTCAACAGCCACTGGTCATTGAAGTGGTGGGTGAGGTCGGCGAACAGGTTGACCCGCTGGCTTTCCCAGCTGTTCCAGGTCGCGCCCAGGCAGGTGGAGCGCGACAGCTTCAGGTCCGAACCATCGCTGTAGCGCGGCAGGCCCTGCCAGCACGGGGTGGCATTGAGCTTCTCGTAGGCGGCGCCGATGCCGAGGGTGGTGGCGTCGTTGAAGTCGTAGTCGAGGGCGCCATAGACCACCTGGTCGTCGCGCTTGCCCATGTCGTAGAAGTATTGGCGGTCCTGCCCGGCGACCACCAGCCGGCCACGCAGGCTGCCGGACGCGTTCAGCGGGCCGCCGGTGTCGAGCTGGGCGCGGTAGTTGTCCCAGGAGCCTGCCGAAAGGCTGACGCTGGTAGCGGCCTTTTCCTGTCCGCGCTTGCGGATGAAGTTGACGCCACCGGCGGAGCTGCCGGAGCCCTTGAGCATGCCGGCGGCACCGCGCAGCACTTCGACGCGGTCGTAGTAGGCCATGTCGCTGGCAAAACTGTTGGCCTGCACGTAGTTGCCACCGAGGTCCAGCGGCACACTGTCGTACTGGTACTGGCCGGCAAGCATGAAACCGCGCGAGTAGAAGTATTTACCGCCCATGGGCGAGTCATGCACGGTGATCCCCGGGGTTTTCTCCATCACCTGTTCGAGGGTGGTGAGGTTCTGCTCGTCCATCATCTTGCGGGTGATCACCGTCACCGACTGCGGCGTCTCGCGCAGTGAGTGCTCGCCCTTGGCAAAGCTGACCTGGCGCACCGTGAGGCTGTCGGTGGTTTCCATGCCGGTGTTGAGGGTGCTGGCGCCGATGGTGGTGGCGCCCAGTTCCAGTGCACCGTTGCTGGCCGGCAGCGGGCGGATCGAGTAGCTGCCGTCAGCCTGGCGGAACGCTTGCAGGCCGCTGCCGGCGAGGATCTGGCTCAACCCTTCGAGTACCCCGAAGCGGCCCTGCAAGCCTTGGCTCTGCAGGCTGGCGGTCAACTGTGCGTCATACGACAGGTTGACTCCGGCCGCTGCGGCAAAGCTGCCCAGCACCCGGCTCAGGGAACCCGCTTCAATGGCGAATACCTGGCCGCTGCTGGTGCTTTCGGTCTCTGCGGCCTGGGCAATGGCGAGGGGTAGCAGGGGCAGGACCAGGGCGGCAGCCAGCAGGTGGCTGCCAATCAGGTGGGGTAGAAGGGCACGGGGGAAGCGGGGTTGCATGGAAATCCTCTTCGTTCGCAAATGAGATTATTTCCTACAGAGGCGGACGAACGAAAAGAAACAGGCACCCCTCGCTGAAATTTTTTTAACTCAGGCCGACGCTGACCCAGAAGCGGTTGTAGCGACGCACCTGGAGCTTGAACGACGTGGCCAGCGCCGACAGCGCCGCATCGCTGTCTGTGAGGGAAAAGGTCCCGGATACCCGTAGCCCGTTCAGTTCGTTGGAGTAAGACAACAGCCCTGGCCGGTAGCGGCCGAGCTCTTCGAGCAAATCGCCCAGGCGCCAGTCTTCGACGATCAGGTGCCCGCCGGTCCAGGCCGCTTCGCTGCTGGCGACGGTCTGCGCGGCATGCACCACATGGCTGTCGAACTGGCAGCGCTGGCCGGCGTGCAGTCGACGTGCCGGCGCCTGGTGCGGGTTGATGCGCACCGCATGCTCGAAGACTTCGACCCGGCTGGCGGTGTCGCGCTGCTCAACGCTGAAGCGCGTGCCCAGGGCTTCGACCAGGCCTTGAGCGGTTTCCACTCGCAAGGGGCGTTGGCGGCTGTCTTTGCCACTGGTAAGAAAGATCCGCCCGTGACGCAAGCGAATCAGCCGTTGCAGGTGGTCGAAGCGAATGTCCACGGCGCTGGCGGTGTCGAGCACCAACTGGCTGCCGTCGTCCAGGGTAAGGTGACGAATTTCACCGGTGGCGCTGTGAACATCAGCCAGCCAGTGCTGCGCCGGCTGGCTGCGATAGCTGGCCCAGCCGCCAAGGCCCAGGCCGGTGGCCAGCAGCAGACCCTTGAGCACGCTGCGCCGGGGCAGGCCCTCAGCTTCGCTGCGCTGCAAGGTGTCGAAGGCCAGCGCCCCGGGCACACTGGCCAGGCGCCCCTGCAATTGCTCGACCCGCGCCCAGGCCCAGCGATGCTCCGCGGCGCTGGCCAGCCATAGCTGCCAGGCCTGGTGCAGTTCGGCCGGGGCATCGCCGGCGGCCAGTTGCACATGCCAGCGGGCGGCGGCTTTCAGGGCCTGGCGTTGGCGCTCGCGCTCCGTCATGGCTGGGCGTCGTAGGCGAGCAGCAGGCAGCGCTCGGTGGTCTTGATCAGGTACTTTTTCACCGTAGTCAGCGACACGCCCAGGGCCTCGGCGATTTCCACGTAGGTCATGCCCAGCCAGTTGGCCATCAGAAACGCCTTGCGCGCCTTGGCGCCACAGCCGGCCAGCAACTGGTCAATTTCACGCAGGGTTTCCAGAATCAGCACCTGCTCTTCGGTGGAGATCTGTTCGGCTTCCGGTTGCGCGGCCAGTGCTTCCAGGTAAGCGCGTTCCAGTTGCTGACGGCGGAAATGATCGATCATCACCCGCCGCGCCACCGTCGCCAGGTAGTTACGCGGCTCACGCAGCAGGCGCACCAGTTCCAGCGCCTCGGAGGAGGCGAGGATGCGCACGAAAGTGTCCTGCATCAGGTCCGCCGCCCGTTGCGGGCAGCTCAGGCGCCGGCGCAGCCAGTGTTGCAGCCACAGGTGATGGTGCTGATAGAGCTGGCCGAGCTCGGCATTGGGCGGTGACGGCGGTGCGCTCATCCTGGCTGCATCCCGGAAAAATGATGCAGATGATAAGCATTCCCAAAAAACTAATAAAGGGTTGTTTTCACACGGCCGCCAGCCGCGTTACCAGAGGGCAAGGGTGTAGCCGACGATCAGGCGGTTCTCGTCGATGTCCGTGGTCATACCGCTGCTGGAGCGAAAGGTGGCGTTGCGCAGGCGCACGCTGACATTCTTCAGCGGACCGCTTTGCACCACGTAGGCAATGTCGGTATCGCGCTCCCATTCCTTGCCGCCGTTGACGCTGGCGGTTTCGATATGGCTGCCATTGACATAGCGGGTCATGAAGCTCAAGCCCGGCAGACCGAGCGCGGCGAAGTTGTAGTCGTAGCGCGCCTGCCAGGCATCGGTTTCGGCCTTGGTGAAGACGTTCACGGTGACCAGGTTGACCGAGTAGGGGTCCAGGCCCGGGTAGGCAAAATCGCCGTCGCCGGACAGGTTCTGGTAACCGAGGCCGAACTTGTGCGCACCCACGCCGAGGGTGAGCATGCCGTTGAAGAAGCGGTTGTCGATCTTGCCGCCGTCAACCCGCGAGGCGGCGCGCAGGTCGTGGCTGCCTTGTTCGCGGGTGTCGAAGTAACGCAGGTCGCTGCGCAGGTTGATGCCTTCGGCCAGGTGCAGGTCGTGGACCAGCCCGGCGTAGTGCTGGCGGTAGATGTCCTGCATCTGCGCGTAGTAATAACTGACCGCCAGGCGCGGGTTGACCGCGTAGGTGCCACCGGCCAGGTCCAGATGATTGCTCTCGACCCCGGCGTAGCTCATTTCGTCGTTGCTCGAGGAATCGCGCAGGTTCTGTTTTTCCAGGCGGCCGAGGTTCAGGGTCAGGCCGTCGATGTCCTGGGAGGTCAGCAGGCCGCCGCTGTAGGTCGAAGGCAGCAGGCGCACGTCGTTGATCGCCGCCACCGGCAGCATCGGTTGCAGGGTGCCGAGCTTGAGCGTGGTCTTGCTGACCCGCAGCTTGGCGGTCAGGCCCAGTTCACTGTAGTCGTCCACCGGTTCCTGGCTGGCGCCGAAGGGCAGCAGGCCGGTACCGCGACGGTCGCGGCTGGAGTCGAGCTTGACCCCCAGTTCACCCAGGGCATCGAGGCCGAAGCCTACGGTGCCTTCGGTAAAGCCCGACTCCATTTTCAGGATAAAACCCTGGGCCCATTCCCGCGCCTGGCTCTGCGGCGCGCCGCTCTGGCGAAAGTCGCGGCTGAAGTAGAAGTTGCGTGTCTCAAGGCTGGCCTTGCTGTCCTTGATGAACTCGGCCTGGGCGATGTAGGAGGTGAATGCGGCGCACAGGCCGGCACTCACCGTCAGCGAACGGGGCAGAAGCATGGGGCTACCTTTTTTTGTTGTTGTGTGTGGCGGGTGCCAGGTGTCTCTGCCTATATTGTTAACATATTATCTTTATTTTTGAATAGACCTCTTGTGGGTGCAATTGGACCTGAGCATAAAATAATTAAGATATTAATTCTTTGGCAGCGGCCCCGGCCACATGCTGCGCAGCACGCCGTCACGGCGTACCAGCCCGTGCACCAGTGCCGCGCCCAGGTGCAGCAGCACGGTGGCGAACAACACATAGGCCAGCCAGCCGTGGGCCTGGCGCAGCAGGGCATACAGCGGCAGGTCGTGGGGCAGCAGTGCCGGGAGTTGTAATGGCAGCGGATAGCCTCCTGCAGACTGCATGCCCCAGCCAAGCACAGGCATCGCCAGCATCAGCCCGTAGAGCAACAGGTGCGAAGCTTTCGCCGCCCAGCGTTGCACTGGCGGCATGTCGTCGGGCAGCGGCGGGGGCGCCAGGCTCAGGCGCACGCCAATGCGCACGAGCACCAGCAGCAACAGCGCCAGGCCAATGGCCTTGTGCAGGCTGACCAGCCAGGTGTGGCGCGGCGACAGGTCGCTGACCATGCTCACGCCGACGAACAGCATGGCCAGGATCAGCACGGCCATCAGCCAATGGAGCAGGCGGGCCAGGGGATGGAAGGCAACAGGTTTCATGGGCGAGCTCCCAGCTGCGCGGCTTCACGGCTGCGGCGGTTGAAGGATTCCGAATAGGCCGCCGAGCGGGCAGCGAGGATCGGGTCGGCCGAAGGCCTGATGCCGCTCGGTAGAATCAGCGGGTCGAAGTTCAGGTCGCGACAGGCGCCTCGTTCCGCGGCATCGACCTGGTCGAGCACCAGGGTGCCGGCGTTCACCGTGGGGCGTTGTGCGGGCCAGGGCTGGCTTGGGTCGTCGACTGCATCGCCGGCAGCTGCCAGGGTCAATTGCAGGGTCCAGCGCAGCGGCCCCCGGCTCAGGCGCTGGCGCAGGTCGTGCTGCAGGTAGTCATTGTCGTCGACCTTTGCCGGCAGCGCGCTGAACGGCGTTTGTGGCAACAGGCTCCAGCGCACGTAGTGGGCCTTGCCGCTGGCATCGATCAGGGCAAAGGCGTTGATGCTGTTGTAGCTGGTGCTGGCGAAACTGTCGGAGGCCTTGTAGTCCTTGGCCCATTGGCGAAAGGCGGCGCTTTCCGGGTGGGCGGCGAAAAACGCCTGCAGGCGCGCGGGGTCGGGTTTGCCGGTGGCCGGGTCCGGGCTCATGGCCAGTACCTGCTGGTAGAAGGCTTCAGGCGTACCCACAGCCAGCACCGGCGGGGTGTTCATGCCGGTGCGCCACTGCTGGCCATCGTCCGTGCTCAGTTGCAGCGCCAGGCTACGGGTCGGCACGCTGGCGTCAGGGCTGTGGGGGTTGGCGCCGCCGATGGCGAAGCGACCGATCACCGCTACGTTGCTCTGGTTGAACACCCGGGCAGTGGACAGGCTCGCCGCCTGCCCGCTGCTCAGGAAATAGCCGCTGACGCACAGGCCCTTGGCGTGATTCTTACGGTAGCCGGGGTAGTGCCCGGCCTGGGTTTCGAAGGTGTCGATAAAGCGCTTCGGGGTCAGGCGCTCGGTGCCGATCCAGCCGGCAGCATAGGCAAAGCCGGTGGCCAGGGCGGTAAGCCCGAGGCCAATGGCAGCCAGGCGCAGGGCGCGGGGGCGACCGTGTAACGGAGTGCTCATGGCGGTGATCCGGGTCAGTGAATGAGCCGGTACGACGCGTGGGGCAGAAATTTATTCCAGCACCAGGGAATAATTCTTCACCACCAGCGTCTGCCTCGTACACTGATCGCCTACAGGCCAAGACTGCGGCAATGAACGAACTAGACGACGAGCAATTGCGCCAGATGCTCCAGCGCCTGCGCCGCTTCGCCCTGTGGCTGACCCGCGAGGCCAGCAGCGCCGACGACCTGGTCCAGGCCACCCTCGAGCGCGCCCTCAGCCGCCGCGCTCAACAACGCGAAGACGCCAGCCTGCGCGCCTGGCTGTTCTCGATCCTGTACCGGCAGTTTATCGACGGTAAACGCCGCGAACGCCGTCAGGCGCGCTGGCTGGCCTGGTTCGGCCGCGGCGAGGAGGCGGGCAGCAACACCGAAGACATCGTCGTTGCCCAGTCGGGCCTGGCGGCGTTTGCGCAATTGCCTACCGAGCAGCGCGCCTTGCTGTTGCTGGTCAGCGTCGAAGGCCTGAGCTACAAGGAGGCCGCCCAGGCCCTGGATGTGCCGATCGGCACGATAATGTCACGCTTGTCGCGCGCTCGCGCGGCCATGCGCGAACTGGCCGAGGGCAATACGCCGCCCCCGGCGCTGCGGAGGTTGAAATGAGCTTGATTCCGTCTGACCACGAACTGCACGCCTATGTCGACGAACGCCTGGACAGCGAGCGGCGTCGGGCGGTGGAGCTGTACCTGGCGGCCAACCCCGAACAGGCGGCGCGGGTCGAGGCCTGGCGTAACGATGCCCGCCAGTTGCGCGCGGCGCTGTCCGGCTTTGCCGGGCAGGCAGCCAATCCGCGTCTGGACCCGGCCAACGTGCGCCGCGCGTTGCGTCGTCGCCGGCAGCGGCGCTGGGCCAGTGCCGCGGTATTGCTGGTGACCCTGGGCATCGGCGGCCTGGGCGGCTGGCAGGTGCGCGAGGCGAGCCTGCTGGCCAGCAACCCGCCGATGGCCGATGCCGTGCAGGCCCATCGGCTGTTCGCCAACGCCAAGGCCCTCGACCTCAACGCCCAGGACCCGGCGCGCCTGCAAGCCTGGCTGGGCCAGCACTTCGCCCATGTCGGCAACCTGCCGGACCTCTCGGCCTACGGCTTCACCCCGGTCGGTGCACGATTGTTGAGCAACGAGCAGGGGCCAGCGGCGCTGTTGCTGTTCGAGGACGCCCAGGGCCAGCGCGTCAGCCTGTTCCTGCGTTCGCCGGGCGAGCACTATGCGCGCATGCCCAGCGGTGAGCGAACCGACGGCCAGTTGCAGGCACGCTACTGGTCGCGGGGTGACTACAACTACGCCCTGATCAGCGCCACGTCCGATAGCCGGGGCGAGCAATTGCGCCAGGCGCTCGATATCACTTTGTAGCTGAAATGCCATTAGGGGCGTAAGCTCAAAGCCGTTGTTCCTGTCGTCATTTCACTTCATTCGAGGTATCCGCCAATGAAGCGCAAGCAAGGTTTGGTATTGGCCGCAGTGGTTCTGCTGGCCGGCCAAAGCGCGCTGGCTTCGGCACCAGAGGTAAAGGATGCGCGTCTGGTTGCCCATGAGCAGGCAGTGCAGGCCTATGCAGCAAGAACCGGCAAGACCGTCCCGACCATCCAGGACTTTACCTACGGTAAATCCGTGGATGTCGCCCGTCTGATCGAACAGACCCCCATGGCCCGCGGCTGCGAAGCGGCGCCGATGCTGATGACCTATGAAGATTCCAGCGGCCAGCTGGTTACCTTGCGTTATCGGCTCGAAGGTCAGTGTCCGCGCTTTCAGTCAACGCGATAAAGCGCCCCGGCAGCGGCGAGGGATCGTCGCTGCGCCACACCAGGTACAGACCCAATCGCGGGCTGGCTCCCAGCAAATGGCAAAAGCGTACCCCCGGCTGGGCATTGGCCTGGGCGGCTGCCGCCGGCACCAAAGCGATGCCGAACCCGCAACCCACCAGGTTGATCAGCGTTTGCAACTGCGCCGCCTGCTGGCTGATGCGTGGGTAAAAGCCTGCGCTTTGGCACAGGTCAAGCAGTTGCTGATGGTATCCGGCGCCCAAGGCTTGTGGGGTGAAGACGAAATCTTCATCGGCAAAGTCCGCCAGGCTGACAGATGTTTCGCCAGCGCGAGAATGTTCACTCGGCACCGCCAGCAGAATCTCCTCTTCCAGCAACAAGCGGCTGCTCAGGCGTTCGCTCATGATCGGCAATTGCCTGACCACGGCGATATCCAGCTGGCCATCGAGCAGGTTCTCGACCAACTGCGCCGACGATCCCTGCTGCAGGTCCAGCTGTACCTTGGGCCAGTCGGCACGAAACTGCTTGAGCGCATTGAGCAGCAGTGGATAGCCGGCCAGCGCCAGGCTGCCGATGCGCAACTGCCCGGCAATGCCTTCAGCCACGTGCCGGGCCTGGACGATGCCTTGCTGCAAGGTCGCCAGGGTTGCCCGCGCTGTTTGCACAAACGCCGCTCCGGCAGCGGTCAGCGCAACACCTCGGGAGTGACGGGTGAACAGGGCAAACCCCAGACGCTGTTCAAGCCTGCCAATGGCCTGGCTCAAGGGCGGCTGGGCCATGTGCAGGCGTTCGGCGGCGCGGTGAAAGTGCAGCTCTTCGGCCACGGCGATGAACTGGCGGAGCAGGCGGGTTTCGATCACGGCGGGCGTCCTTGATGCGCATCGATATCGGCAGGATATCGGCGGGTCAGCCCGATAGTATTCAACTTTGCGGTGCTCACTGGCTAGGCTGAACGGCCCATCAGGAGACTGCTTGTGATTTCATCCAGAACTGTACTCATCACTGGCGGCGCCCGTGGCCTGGGCCTGGCCTATGCCCGTGCCCTGGCAGAAACCGGTGCTCAAGTCGTCATCAGCGACCTTGGCACCGACCGCGTGGGGTGTGGCAGCGACGCTTCGATAGCCGAAGCCGCGGCCCAGTCCTTGCGCAACGAAGGCCACCAGGTGATCGGCCACAGCGCCGAGCTTGGCGATGAACAGGCCTGCCAGCAGTTGCTTGCCAAGGTACTGGACGCCTTTGGCGGCCTCGATGCGCTGGTCCATAACGCTGGCTGGGTCGGTTATCAGAATGTCGAGGACAGCAGCGCCGATTTCATCGAGCGCGCCCTGGCCATCAATGTTCACGCGCCGCTGTGGCTGAGCAAGCACGCCTGGCCTGCGCTCAAGGCCTCCGGTAGCGGGCGCATCGTGCTCACCACCTCCGACCGGGCCATGTACCTGCGCCATGCGCAGATCGGTCTTGGCGCCTACGCCGCCGGCAAGATGGCGCAATTGGGGATCATGAACGCCCTGGCTGCCGAGGGCGCCGAGCACGGGATTCGGGTCAATGCGATTTCGCCGGTGGCGCGCACGCGCATGTGGGGCCAGCAAGGCGAACCCGAGGATCTCAAGCCCGAGTGGGTTGTCCCCGGCGTGCTGTACCTGGCCTCGGCCGATTGCCAGGACAGCGGCTATATCCTGCGCGCCAGCAACGGCCAGTTCTGTGCCACGCGCTTCGAGGAAAACCCGCAGGTGGACTATCCGCGCGAACTGCGCGGGGTATCTGCCAGTACGGTGCGGGAAGTGCGCCAGCGCTGGCAGATGATAAAAGCCATGTAATAGCGCTTGGTTTGCGCAGGGGTATTAATTAGAATCAATCTCATTTGAGTCTAATCAATCCAGGTGCGTTGACATGAGCGAAGCGGCGGGCCCCACCGAGCAGACCCTGCATGGCCTCTATCGGGAGCATCGCAGCTGGCTTGAGCACTGGCTGTACCAGCGCCTGGGCAACCGCTGGGATGCCGCCGACCTCAGCCAGGACACCTTCCTGCGGGTGCTGGCCAGCCCCCAGGTGCTCAGCGAGTTGCGCGAACCGCGGGCCTATCTGCTGACCGTCGGCAAGCGTTTGCTGATCAACTTCCACACGCGCCGCAGCCTGGAGCGCGCCTACCTCGATGCCCTGGCCAACCTGCCTGAGGCACGGGTGCCTTCGCCGGAGCAGCGCTGGCTGCTACTGGAAACCCTGCAGGCCCTGGACGAACTGCTCGACGGTTTACCGGCAGTGGTGCGTCGGGCGTTTCTCTGGTCGCAGCTCGAAGGCCTGAGCTACGCACAGATCGCCGAGCGTCTGGCTGTCAGTGAGCGTACCGTCAAGCGCTACATGGCCCAGGCCTATGAGCATTGCCTGCTGGTCGAGCTATGAACCGCACCGTCACTCGCGAATCCCGGCAACTGGCCCGCACCGCCGCGCGCTGGCTGGCCCTGCTCGATTCCGGGCGGGCCAGCGCTGATGACCTGCAGCAGTTGCAGCACTGGCGCGCGGCCAACCCGCAGCATGAGCAGATCTGGCAGCGCGCCGAAGGCTTGCGCCAGCGCTTTCAAGAGGTGCCGCCAGCCTTGGCCATGGCCAGCCTGGATCGCCCCGAAACGAGCCGCCGAACCCTGCTCAAGCGCGGCCTGGCGTTGGCACTGCTACTGCCCGCCGGCGGGTTGCTCAGCCAGCAGACGCCGCTGCAGGCTCTGCGCGCCGACTTGCGTACCGCAGTGGGCGAGCGCCGCGGTGTGCGCCTGGCCGATGGCAGCCTGCTGCAATTGAACACCGCAACGGCCGTCAACCTTGACCTTGCCCACCAGCGCCTGACCCTGGTCGAGGGCGAAATCGCCTTGAGTGTCAGCCGCGCACAAGCGCTGCACGTCGATCTCGGCATGGCCCGGGTGAGCGTCGGCCAGGCCCAGGTCTGCCTGCGCCGCGATGCCGAGCAGTGCCGTATCGCCGTACTGCATGGCTCGGTGCAGGTACAGCCGCGCCACGGCACGGCGCTGGCCTTGCAGGTTGGCGATCAACTGACCATCAACGCCGACGGCAGTGGCGCCATGGACCGTTTCGATCCGCATCAACCGGATTGGCGCGACGGTGTGTTGAGTGTCAATAACCAGCCGCTGGGGCAGTTTTTGCGTGAACTGTCGCGTTATCGCCCGGGCTGGCTGCGCTGGGACCCGGCGCTGGAGTCGCTAAGAGTCACCGGCACTTTCCGCCTGGATGACACGGACCGGGTCCTGGCCTTGCTGGCTGCCAGCTTGCCAGTGGCGGTGCAGGCGCGCAGCCGTTACTGGATCACGCTGGTGGCGCAACAGAAAACGGCCTGAGTCGTGCCTGGTATTTTTACCAGTAGCGCGCCCGCCCGCAGATGGTGATTATGCCGACTCAAGGGCCGGAGCCATGCCGACATGGACGACAACAACAAAGAGCGTCTTCGCCTGTATCAACCTGGAGACACCGTGGTGCTGTACGGCTGTTTTGCCGCCGAATACGGAGTGATGGACACCCAGTCAGGCGAAGTACGCAGCATCGACTGGCGCACTCACCAATTGCAGCTGTACTTCGCCTGCGATGATGAATGCCGCTGTATTCCATTCGCCAGCATCACCGCCGTGCTGGCGCCGGCTCCAGGCTGAGCGCCGACCTTCAAAATGCCGCCCGGACACCCATGCTCATGCTGCGCGGCTCGCCCCACCAGCCCTGGCTGTAGAAGCCGACCTGTTCGTAATAGCGCTTGTCGAACAGGTTGTCGACATGAGCGCTGACGCTGACGTAATCGGTAAGTTGATAACGCGCCATCAGGTTGAACAGGGTATGGCTGCCTTGCTCAAGGTCGGTAAAGCCGCCGGGACGGGCGACATTGTTACGGGAGATACCACTCTGCCAGGTAGCGCCACCACCGAGGGTAAGGCGGCTTAACCCACCGCTTAGGCGGTAGGTGCTGAACAGCTTGGCCTGGCTGCGCGGGAAGTTGCTGTTGATCGCTTCGCCGTCGCTGTTGCGGGCGATGAAATGGGTGTAGCTGGCCGACAGGTTCCACACTTCACTGAGCTGCCCGGCCAGTTCCAGGTCAAACCCGTCGACGCGCGCCCCCGTGCCAGCCTTGTAGGCTTGCTCATTGGCCTGGCCTTCCACGTTCACTCCCGGGATGGCTTCGGCCAGGCCTTCCTGCTGGGTGCGATACACCGCAAAAGCGGCATTCAGACGACCGTCAAAGTAGCCTGCCTTGATTCCCGCTTCGTAGCTGTCGCCGGTCACCGGATCGAGGATGCTGCCGTCGGCGCTACGGGCATTCTGCTGGTTGAAGATGCTGGTGTAGCTGGTGTACACGCTGTAAGTCTTGTCGATGTCATAGATCAGGCCAGCGTAAGGCGTAACCTCATTGTGGTAGCGGTATTTGCGCTGACTGCCGTAGTAATCCTGGTCGATTTGCCAGTCGCTGATCCGTGTGCCGATGATCAGGTGCAGCGGGTCGGCAAGCGAGAAACGCACCACGGCGTAGCTGCCGGTCTGTTTCGTGTGGGTGGCGTCACCGGATGCGCGGGTGCTTGACCAGACCGGTTGCGCAATGTGGTCCATGCCCCAGTCCATGAAGTTGCCGGTGTCCGGTACCGCGCCCAGAGGGCGGAACTGGTCGATGTTCAGGTCATCGTCGATGCTCATCCAGCCCAGGGCCAATTCATGGCTGCGACCCAGCAGCTGGAACGGTCCGTTGGCCGTCAGATGCCAGTCGTCGCGGCTGCGTTCGCCGTTGTACTTGAGGAAGCTGGCATTCATGCCGCGGCCGCTGTCGCGGTCCGGATAGCCGCCCCGATAGAGGTAGCGCATGCGGTAGTTGCCATCGAAGCGGCTGTAGGCGGCGCGCAGTTTCCAGTCATTGTCCAGGCTATGTTCGAGGTCGACGAAGGCCGTGGTCGACTCGGTTCCGAAGTCGGCCCATTTGGTGTTGTTCGCCGCCGAGCGGCCGAAATCGGTGCGCGAACCGTCGCTGTAGAACAGCGGAAATCCGCTGCCCATGCCATTGGTTTGGTTTTTCTGGTACTCGATGCTGGTGGTCAGACGCGTGCTAGGTGTCAGCTCGCTGCTGATCACGCCGTACAGGGTACGTGAGCCATAGTCGAGGAAGCTTACGTAGCTGTCTTTGTCCGAATAGGCTGCCACCACCCGTGCCGCGATCCGGCCATCGGCGCTCAGTGGTGTCGACACATCGATATCGCCGCGCCGCTCGTCCCAGCGCCCGGCCCCCGCCGAGCCACTCACGGCGAAATCTGGCAACGGTCTTTTGCGCACGAAATTGACTGCCGCCGATGGGCTGCCGGCACCGGTCAGCAGGCCTGTGGAACCGCGTACCACTTCGACCCGGTCGTAGATTGCCGAGTCCATTTCGGTGGCGCCAAAGTTCCACAATCCATTGATCGGTGAAGCCAGACCGTCGAACTGAAAGTTGTCGATGGTAAATCCACGAGCAGAAAACGACAGGCGATTGCTGTCGTTGCGGGTGTAGGAGACGCCCGGCGCAGTGTTGAGAATATCGGCAGTGGTGGTCAGTTCCTGGTCTTCGATCTGCTGGCGGGTGACCACGCTCACCGACTGTGGCGTTTCCTTGATCGACAAGGGTAAACCGATGGCGGTGGACATCGCCCCGGTGGTATAGCTGCCACTGCCTTCGGTGGTTTGCGGCTGGTAGGCCTCGCCCTGGATGTCGATGGCCTGCAGGGTCAGGACCTGATCGCTTTCGGGTTGGGTGGGCTCTTCGGCGCTGGCGATCAGCGTGACGAAAGCGCTGCCCAACAATGCCGTGCGCAAGCGGACAGGACGAGCGGCAGGAGCAAGGCGGTACTGCATGGGAATAGTTCTCCGCAGAGTATAGTTATCGTCTGCGTATTATTCACATTTACCTGGGTTTTCAGTTTTGCCGGATGCCAGAGCCTGTATGGGCGCTGCCAAAGCATAAGGCAGGCGAGAACCTCAGGTGATTTCCCGCGGCGACTGGCCGAAGCGCTGGCGAAATGCCGTGGCAAAATTACTGGCATGACGGTACCCGACATAGTGCGCCGCCTGCTGAATGCGCCAACCTTCGTTGAGCAATTGCCGGGCTTGGTCCAGGCGCCGGTCACGCAGATAGGCGAACACCGACTGGCCATACAGCAGGCGAAACTTGCCGCGCAGCGAGCTGCTGCTCATGCATGCCAAACGCGCGAGATCGGCCAGGTTATGATCATCGCCGGGTTGCAGGTGCAGATGCTCGCGGACCCGTTCGAGCATCAGTCGGTCGCGAGCGCAGAGGGTGCTGCTCGTCGGTTTTGGCTCGAACTGTGCCAGGGCGTGGGCCAGCAGTTGCAGGCTCACGCCCTGGCAGAGAATGTGCTGCAATGGTCCTTGCCAGCGTGCGGCCAGCAACTCCTCTATGCTGGCCAGCAGATAAGCGGGCAATTGCCAATGGCTCAAAACCGAGCCGTGGCTGCGCAGCCGGGCCTGGATCAGGTCGGCCAGTGCCTCTTCACCAACATCTTCGGGCTGACGCACCGCCAGGTTGAGCCCGCGCAGGTTGGCACCGCGCTGATGCAGCGCCGACATCGGCCGACCATCGGCGCAAAGGGTGGTCATGCAAGTGCCGGGTTGCAGGCGTTGAACAGCGGTATAGGAGATCGTTGCTTCGCCATCGAGCACCAGGGCCAGGGACAGGCCGGGCATGTCCAGTGAGTCGGCGCGGAACGTGTGATAGGGCTGTACATCCGAATGCACCAGGCTGAACCCGGGGGCCAGGCCATGTTCGCTGATCCGCCCCTGCATCAGGCACGGGTCGTCTTCGCCGCCATCGCCTTCGGGCAAGCTGTAGTGCACGTTGTAGCGGTGCCCCAGGGCGTGGAAGTCGGACAGCAGGTAACGGGTCGGTGCGGACAAGGCGCGAGCTCGTGGCGGTAGATAACGTTCACGATAATAACATTCATTCTCAAATATGCGCTTGTGGAGGAGTATTTCCGGGCAGTTGTGTATTGCTCTGTCGCAGGGGGCTTTCAGTGCAGCTCGATTTGCGCGCAGAGGCCGCCACCGTCACGGTTGCTCAAGGTCAAGGTGCCGCCGATGGCCTGGGTCAGCTGCGCGGCGATGGCCAGGCCCAGGCCGGTGCCGCCGGTGCTGCGGTTGCGCGAGTTCTCTATGCGGTAGAAGGGCTGCAATACCGCGTCGAGTTCTTCGGCGGGAATCCCCGGGCCCTGGTCGAGCACGCGGATAATGGTGCTGTGGCTGGTACCGGTCTGCACCTCAAGCTGCGCTGCGCCGGCGAACTTCAGGGCATTGTCGATCAGGTTCACCAGCACCCGGCGCAAGGCTTGCGGGCGGGTCTCGATCCGCGCGCCGTTCTTGCCTTGCAGCTCGACCTGCTGGCCGCTGTCCTGGTAGTCGAACACCAGGCTGTCGAGAAAGGCATCGAGATTAACCCGGCACGGCGCCTCGCTGTTGCCATCGATGCTGCGGGCATAGGCCACGCCTTCGCGCACCAGGTGCTCCATGGCCTCCAGGGCGCTCCAGAGCTTGTCCCTGTCGATGCTGTTGTCCATGGCTTCGACCCGCAGCTTCATCCGCGTGATCGGCGTCTGCAGGTCATGGGAGATCGCCGCCAGCAGTTGCATGCGCTCTTTCAGGTAGGCGCCGATGCGTGCTTGCAGGCTGTTGAAGGCCACTGCGGCATACACCACTTCCCGAGGGCCGCTTTCGTCCAGTTGCGGCCCCGGGGCGTTGGGGTCGAGCTGGTCGACCGCTTCGGCCAGGCGGGTCAGCGGGCGGATCGCGATTTTCACCGCCAGCCAGGTGCACAGCAACAGAAGTGCCAGCTGGATCAGCAGCACCACGGGCAGCCAGCTCGACATGGGTACCGGCGCCGGGGTGACGTCGACGCTCAGCGGCGCGCCGTCGGCCAGGCGCAGGCGTACCTGGAAGTGCGGCTTGGGCCCGGGGATGTTCTGGTAATCCAGCACATACTGCCCACCCAGGGCCTTGCCGATGGACAGCGCGGCCATGGGCGCGTCGTCCATGCTCAGGCGCTGGCCGGGCTCGCCGGCATCCAGGCGGTAGCGGTAGGTTCGTCGCTCCAGGCGCGGCAGCCAGGCGGTGCGTTCGGCGGCCGGCAAGCGGTCGAGGATGGCCACGGAGGTGGCGACGTCCTGCTCCAGGTTACCGAGCATCATCGAGCGCGAGCTCTGGTAACGCTCGTAGAACTGGAAACTGAACGACAAGCCGTAAGCCAGCACCAGGCCGGTGAAGAAGATCAGCGCCAGGCGCGAGGCGAGTGTGCGCGGCCAGCGCAGCAGGTTGTTCATGCTCAGGCCTCGACCAGTTGCACAGGCAAGGAGAACACGTAGCCCTCGCTGCGCACTGTCTTGATATAGGCCGGTTCGCGGGCATCATCCTGCAAGCGCTGGCGCAGACGGCTGACCAGCAGGTCGATGGAGCGGTCGAAGATATCCGCCTCGCGGCCCTGGGTGAGGTTGAGCAGTTGCTCGCGGCTGAGCACCTGTTGCGGATGATCGAGGAACACCCGCAGCAGCCGGTACTCGGCGCCGCTCAGGGCCACCAGGGTGCCGTCGGCATCGAGCAGGTGACGCGCCGTGGTATCCAGGCGCCAGTGGCCGAAGCCGATCAGGCGGCTGCTTTCGCTGATGGTCAGGTTCGGCGGCAGCATGCGCGTACGGCGCAGCACCGCGTTGATCCGCGCCAGTAGCTCGCGGGCCGAGAAGGGTTTGGTCAGGTAGTCGTCGGCGCCCATTTCCAGGCCGATGATGCGGTCGGTTTCGTCGTTGCGGGCGGTCAGCATCAGCACCGGCGTGGCCTTGTGCTTGCCGGCGCGCAGTTCGCGGCACAGTAGCAGGCCATCGTCACCGGGCATCATGATGTCGAGCACGATCAGGTCGACCACATCGGATTCGAGAAAGGCGCGCATCTGCCGGCCGTCGGCGACGATGGTCGTGCGCAACCCGTTCTTTTTCAAGTAGTTGCCTACCAGCTCCCTGATCTCGCGATCATCGTCGACGATCAGGATGTGATCGACATGTTCCATCGTCCGGCTCCCGTGGTGGTGGGGCAAGTGTACCGAGCCCGGTAGTGCTTGCCTGCCGGGCTTTGTATTGCAGTGTATCTGCTGTGGCCATAGATACCTGGGGAGGCAAAGCGGGCTGATTCGGACACATCGGCGATACCTGGCGGGCCTGCAATAGACAGCAACGGGGTGGAACCCTCCACCTCCTTGCAACGCTGATTCGGGAGTACCGCCATGAACATCAAGACCCTTGCCACTGCCAGCCTGTTTAGCCTGCTCAGCCTCGGCACCGTTGCTGCCCAGGCCGACGACACCGTACCGGTGCAGCAGTATCGCTACGGCCAGCAACTGGATGTGCACAAGGTCCTGGCCCTGCACGAGGACAGCAGGATTGGCTGCGGCGTGGTCAATGCGCAAATGGACTACCTTGATTCCCAGGGCAAGGAACACCGCCTGCAGTACCTGAAATTTGCCAGCGACTGCAATGACGGCGGTTAAGCCATCGATCAGGGAGGTTCGTACATGAGCATCAACTTCATCACTACCCGCCGCCGGGTGCTGGGCATCGCCGCACTGCTGGCCGTGCTGCTGGCGGTGGCGGGCCTTGGTAACCGCCTGTTCGCTGGCACGCCTTCAAGCCTTGAAGTGCTGGGGCCGATGCCGGAACTGGCCGGCGCCGTGCAGTGGCTCAACTCGCCGCCGCTGGACCGCGAAGCGCTCAAGGGCAAGGTGGTACTGGTGGACTTCTGGACCTACGAGTGCATCAACTGCCGGCGCAGCCTGCCGCACGTCAACACCTGGGCCAAGCGCTACGCTGATCAGGGCCTGGTGGTGATCGGCGTGCACACCCCGGAATACCCCGAAGAGCGGGTGGTCGACAATGTGCGCGAGCAAGTGGCGAAACTGGATATCGCCTACCCGGTGGCCATCGACAACGACTATGCGATCTGGAACGCCTTCGGCAACCAGTTCTGGCCGGCGCACTACATCGTCGATGGCAGCGGCCAGGTGCGCTATGTGCACTTTGGCGAAGGGGCCTACGACACCCAGGAGCAGGTGATCCAGCAACTGCTCAAGGAGCGTGACGGGCAGGCGGGGTGAAGGCGGTCGAGGGGCCTTCGATCGAGCAGGTGATCGAGCGATTGAGGTTGGCCTTTTAGCGAGCGCCGCCTGATGTGTTGGTCGAACGGGCTTCATCGCGGGTCAAGCCCGCTCCTGCAGAGGGCCTTGGCCAGTTGCCGGATTGCCGTTTCGATCTCGCTGGCCGTCAGCGATGAATAGCCCAGCAACCAGCCCTGTTGTTTATGTTCACCGGCATACAAACGGCTGAGCCCTGGCAACTGCACACCGGCGCGGGCGGCCAGGCGCAGGGTTTGTTGTTCTGACCAGCCTGGCTCCAGCAAACAGGGAATCTGCAGGCCACCCGGCGGGCGCATGGCCGTGACGATGCCCGCCAGGTGCTTGCCAATGGCGTCGAGCAGGCACGCCCGGCGCCCGCCGTAGAGTTTGCGCATGGCGCGTACATGGGCGTTGTAGTGGCCGTCGTCCATGAAGCGCGCCAGGGTCAGTTGCAGGACCTGCGGCGTGTGTCCGTCGACAATGCTGCGCGCCGCACTGAACGGCGCCACCAGTTGCGTTGGCAGCACCATGTAGCCGATGCGCAGGCCGGGATAGAGGGTCTTGCTGAAGGTGCCGATGTAGAGGGTGCGCTGGTGGCGGTCCAGGCCCTGCACGCAGGCGGTCGGCAGGCCGTCGTAGTGGAACTCGCTGTCGTAGTCGTCCTCGATGATCCACTTGCCGTTTTCCGCTGCCCAGTTGATCAGCTCCAGGCGCCGCTCCAGGCTCAGGGTCGCGCCCGTGGGATACTGGTGCGACGGGGTGACGTATACGCAACTGGCACCGCTGCGGTCGGCGCGCAACAGGTCGGTGCGGATGCCGTGGGCATCGACGTCGATCGGCACGACCCGCGCTTGCGCCGCTTCAAAGGCCTTCTTCGCGCCAAAGTAGCCGGGGTTCTCCAGCAGGATCGGTTTGCCGGCGTCGACCAGCATCTGCGCGCAAAGGAACAGTGCCTGACGGGTACTGCTGAGCACCAGCACCTGCTCGGGCGCCACCTTGGCGCCGCGTTCCAGGTTCAGGTAGGTGGCAATGGCCTTGCGCAGGGCCTCGCTGCCTTGTGGGTCGCCGTGCAGCAGGATGTTGCCGCGATGGTCTTTAACGGCCTGGCGCTGCAGGCGTTCCCAGACCTCCAGCGGGAACGAGCGGGTTTCCGGCAGGCCGGTGGCAAAGGCCTTGATTGCCTGCTGGTCGCTGACGCCGCCGTTGTCGAACAGTATGCGTCCGCGCTGGCTCAGGCCCTGGCCGGGCTGCAGATCGCTGCGTTTTTGTGCCTGGGCGCGGATGCGCCGTTGCGTGCTGCCGCGCAGTTCGGCGCCAAGGCTGTCCGAGACATAGCTGCCCGAGCCCTCGCGACGCAGGATGTAGCCATCGCGCTGCAACTGCACGTAGGCGTTCTCGACGGTGTCGCGGGCGACCCCCAGCGACGTGGCCAGGGCGCGGCTGGCGGGCAGCTTGACGCCGCCGGCCAGGGCGCCTTCCAGGATCAGTGCGCGCAGGGCACGCTGGATGCGCTGGTGCAGGTCCAGCGGCGCGAACTCGGCGTCGTTGACGCGCATCTTCAGGGTTTCAAGCTCGAACGTGGTTGCCATGTGGTCTGCCGCAAGTGAAGAAACTGGCCTGAACGGGCAGGCCAGTCTATTCGTACACTCGGTCGCTCGTCACTGCCTCTTCGCAAGGAACCCTGCCGCCATGTCTACTTCAGCACTACGCCCCGGCGACCTCATGCACCCGCTCATTGCCGGTCTCATCTCGGTTATCGTCAATTACGGCGGGACCTTCATCCTGGTGTTCCAAGCGGCCAAGGTCGCTGGTTTGAGCCCGGCCCTCACGGCTTCCTGGGTGTGGTCGGTATCCATCGGCGTGGGGGTTAGCGGGCTGTTGCTCAGTTGGCTCAGCCGCCAGCCGATCATCACCGCCTGGTCGACACCGGCCGCCGCCTTCCTGGTCGTGGCCCTGGCCAGTACGCCCTACGCCGAGGCGGTGGGCGCCTACCTGATCTCGGCAGCCGCGTTTGTGCTGCTGGGCTTATCGGGCTGTTTCGACAAGCTCATCCGCCTGATCCCGCCGGGCATTGCGGCGGGGCTGCTGGCCGGGATCCTGCTGCAATTCGGCATCGGTGCCTTTGCCGGGCTCAGCGTCGACCCGTTGCTGGCCGCGCTGCTGATCGTGGCCTATCTGCTCTTCAAGCGCTTCAGTGCGCGCTATGCGGTGGTCGGCATCCTGCTGCTGGGGCTGGGCTTTTTGCTGATGCGCGGGCAGGTCGAGCTGTCGGGGCTGCGCTTGCAACTGGCGACGCCGGTCTTCACCGCGCCTGCATTTTCGCTCAATGCCATGCTCAGCGTGGCCCTGCCGCTGTTCCTGATTACCCTGACCGGCCAGTACATGCCCGGCATGCTGGTGCTGCGCAATGACGGCTTCAAGGCCAGTGCCAACCCTATTGTCGCCGTTACCGGGCTGGGCTCGTTGTTGATGGCGCCGTTCGGCTCCCACGCCTTCAACATCGCCGCGATCACCGCGGCGATCTGCACCGGCAAGGAAGCCCACGAAGAACCTGCCAAGCGCTGGATCGCCGGGGTGGCGGCGGGCGTGTTCTACATTCTTGTCGGCGTCTTCGGGGTAACCCTGGCCGCGCTGTTCATGGCCTTCCCGGCCACCTTCATCAGCACCCTGGCGGGGCTTGCGCTGCTGGGCACCATTGGCAGCAGCCTGGCCAATGCCATGGCCGATGCGAAAACCCGCGAAGCATCGTTGATCACCTTTCTGGCTGCGGCCGCCAATATCAGTTTGCTCGGTATCGGCGGGGCGTTCTGGGGGCTGGTGATCGGCCTGGGCGCTTATGCCGTGCTCAATGGCCGCTTGCCGCGCCGGGAGCGGGCAGGGGTGATCGGTGCCAGCAATGGCAAGGGGTAAGGCAGCGATCAGCGCTTGGCCGCCTTGGCGCGCTGATTCTCGTCGCTGCGCGCCCGTGCCGGGATGTTCTCCAGCGAAGTGGGCTTGTCGGCGATGTTGATCACCGTCCACTCCCAGAACGCGCTGGTCCAGTAGGTCAGTTCACCGTCTTCGAGCAGCAGGTCGTGGCGGCCACTGCTGTTCGGCGCTTCTTTGGCCTGACGCATCAACGGCACCAGTTGCATGGCGCGTTCGCCGTCGGTGGTCTCCAGCGACAGCGAAACCTGGCGCAGGCGGTCATCCTTGTCGAAGGCCGCTTCGATGCGGCTGACCTCGACGCCGCCGAGTTTGTAGGGTTCGATGCCCGGTACCGGGTCGACAGCCTGGTAGTACTGACGGGGCACGTTGTAGTGCACGCCGTTGATCAGCCAGACCCGGGTGAAATGCCGCTCCATTACCTCCACGACCTGCGCGCGCGGCATGCCCAGCGTGAACTCGCCAAGGCTCAGCGCCGACCAGGCGGTGCTCGGGAACAGGGCACAGCAGAGCAACAATGTCAGCATCCTTGGCACACCGGGTCCTCCTTGAAATGAGCGCAAAGGGTACTGCAGCCCTCGCATCCACGCTAGGATCAGCAGTCCTGCACTGACAATGAGGTCACCTGTGAAATACGCCATTACCCTGCTACTGAGCCTGATGCCGCTGCTGGCCAGCGCCGCCGAAGTCGGTGAACGCCTGGCACCCTTTACCTTGCTCGACCAGCACGACCAGGCCTACAGCCTCAACGAGCAGACCCGTGTGCTGCTGGTGGCGCGCAACATGGACGGTGCCAAGCTGGTCCAGGCTGCAGTGGGCGAACAGCCCAAGGGCTACCTGGAAGCGCGCGATGCGGTGTTCGTCGCTGATATTCAGCGCATGCCGGCGCTGATCAGCAAGCTGTTCGCGATTCCGGCCATGCGCGACTACAGCTACCGGGTGGTGCTGGACCGCGACGGCAAGGTGGTTGCGCGCTATCCGGGGGCTGAAGACAAGGTGCTGTGGATTCAGTTGGAGCAGGGGGTTGTGGCGGGGCAGAAGGAATATGCCAGTGCCGAGGCGTTGGCCACAGCACTCAAGGCGTTGCCGCAGCCATAGTGGGTTTGAATGCAGCGCAACTCTGTGGGAGCGGGCTGGACCCGCGATCGAGCGCGAAGCGGTCGCAATCCAGACGCCACCTGATGGGGAGGCTGTACTGACCCCATCGCGGGGCCAGTGCAGGCAGGCGCAGATCTTACAGCGGCACCTGCAAGGTCGTCTTGACCCGCTCCAGCACCACAATGGTCCGGAACCACTTCACGTTCGGATTATCGTGAAACAGCCGCTGGGCGATGTTCTGGAACACGGTCATGCTCGCCACCGTCAGCACCAGCAAAAAGTCGGCATCGCCAGTGACGTAATAGCACTGCTGAATTTCAGGCCCAGAGAAGGCGCGCTTCATCACTTCCAGGTCCGCCGACTGGGTGCGGTCGGCATGTACCTCGACCATCAGGGTAATCACCTGGCCGACTTTGTCCGGGTCGATGACCGCGGCGTTGGCCTGGATCACCCCGGTCTTTTTCAAGCGCTGGATACGCCGCTGCACCGAGGCCGTTGATAAGTGCACCTGCTCGGCCAGTTCGCGCAGGGGCTGGCTGTTGTCGCGCTGCAAGGCGGCGAGCAGGGCAAGGTCGAATTCGTCCAGGTCCATGCAAAAATTTCTCATCTTGAGGGGTGAAAACGAGGGCACTTATCAGTGGCTGCGGAATAAATTATCACCGTCTGTAGCTCCTCATTAGGGTATTTGCAATGACCGCGCATAACTCCACGTTGGGTGTAGTGCTCAATGTCCTCGCCTCGGTGCTGTTCGCGGTGATGTACGCCTATACCAGCCTGCTCGCGCCCCTCGACGGCGCCGAAATCTACGGCTGGCGGATTCTGCTGACCGTGCCGTGCCTGACCCTGATGGTGATCGCCAGCGGACACTGGCCGCAGGTGCGGCGGATCTTCCAGCGGCTGTTCGAGGAGCGTTGGTTCTGGGCGATTCGCCTGGTCTCGGCAGCCTTGCTCGGCGTGCAGTTGTGGCTGTTCATGTGGGCGCCGATCAACGGCCATGGCCTGGATGTATCGCTGGGCTACTTCCTGATGCCGCTGGTCATGGTGATTGTCGGCCGCCTGGCCTTCAAGGATTCGATCAGCCGCCTGCAACTGCTGGCGTGTGCGTTGGCGGCGCTGGGCATCATCAACCAGATCGCCATCGCCAAGGCGATTTCCTGGCCGGTGCTGGTGGTATCCCTGGGCTACCCCCTGTATTTCTGGCTGCGCCGGGTGACCGACACCAACAATATGGGCGGGCTGTGGTTCGACATGAGTTTGAGCCTGCCGGTGAGCCTGTACTTCGTGCTCAAGGGCGGGGTGGTGCTCGGCCTTGCCGGGCTGGCCTCGAACCTGCCCTGGCTGGTGCTCGGCCTGGGTGCGATCAGCGCGGCGGCCCTGGGCTTGCAAGCACTGTCGGCACCGCGCCTGAACCTGACCCTGTTCGGTCTGCTGATTTATGTCGAGCCGGTGCTGCTGGTGGTGGCCGCGGTGCTGCTGGGCGACAGCATCGCCCCGGCGCAGTGGCCAACCTACCTGGCGATCTGGCTGGCGGTGCTGGTACTGGTGGTGGAGGGCGGCTTGAGCCTCAACGGCAACCGCCGCACTTACTCGCCGAGCCGCTGCTCGCGCGAAGGCGGGTAGCCGAAGTAGGCGCAGTAGCACTTGCTGAAGTGCGAGACCGAAACAAAGCCACAGGCAATGGCCACATCCATCAGCGGCAGGTCGGAATACTGCAGCAGGCGCCGGCTCTTGGTGATGCGCAGTTCCATGTAGTAGCGGCTCGGCGAGGTGCCCAGTTGCGCCTGGAACAGGCGGTCGATCTGCCGCCGCGAACGGCCGCTGTAGGCTGCCAGCTGATCGAGGCTGAGGGTCTCTTCCAGGTTGCTTTCCATCAGCTCGACGATGGTGCGCAGTGGCGCGCTCATGGTTTTTTTCTGGCTGCTGTCGACCCGGCGAAAGCGCGCACTGGAAAACGCCAGGATCTCCTCGACACCCTCGGCCAGCGCCTCGCCATGCTGTAACTTGAGCAACCCCAGCATCATCTCCAGCGCGCCGTTGGGGCTGGCGGCGGTCAGGCGCTCGCGGTCGAGCACAAAGCTTGCCGGGGTGATGGTGCACTGCGGGCTGCGCTCGGCCAGGCTTGCCCGTTGTTCGGGGTGAATGGTGCAGTTGTAGCCTTCCAGCACCCCGGCGCGGCCGAGAAACCAGGCACCGTTCCACAACCCGCCCAGGGCCAGTTGGTGGGCGGCGGCATCGGCCAGCAGCCTGTCCAGCTCCGGGTACTTGAGCGGGGTACGCAAGCCGCCGCAGACGATCAGCATGTCCAGGTGGTCCAGGGCCGCGCGGTCGATGTGCGCGGCATAGATCTCCAGGCCCAGGTCACTGGTCACCCGTTCGCTGCCCAGGGAAAACGGTGTGCTCAAATACAGCTGGCTCTTGAGCAGGTTGGCCGTGACCAGTACGTCCATCGCCACGGTAAAGCTGGCCATGGAGAAGTTCTCCAGCAGCAGGAAACCCACCTGATAAGCCGGGGTACAGGCCGCCACAGGGTGTTTGAGATTGAGCATGTTGCTGGTGCTGGATTTCTTGCTGAACTGGCGTGGGGTGGGCAAGGCGCGGCTCCGCGAACTGGCAGGTTGAGGCGATGATGCCAGATATTGCCCTGCCCGCAATGGCAATCGAAATGAACCCTGGCGGACCCGGCACACCTAACCTTCAAAACCCCTCTGGAGGCTACCCATGAAAAAACGGTCATATCTCGTGGCTGGGCCGAAAGCCAGCGCAGGAGTGCCGATTTCCCGCGAGGGTTGACCAACCGGCTGGCGATAGGGATTGTAGGAGCGGCGCTGCACCGCCGCTCCTACACCGATACAAGGAAAGTATCCATGCCCCTGTTCGAAACCCCGCGCCTGCTCGTCCGCGAACTCTCTCGCCAGGACCTGCCCGCCCTGACGGCCATCCTTAGCGACCCCGAGGTCATGAAGTTCTCGCTGCGCGGCGTCTGCGACGAACAGATGACGGGTGCCTTCATCGACTGGTGCGTGCAGTGCTATGCCAATTACGGCATGGGCCAGTGGGCTCTGGTCGACAAGGCCAGCGGCGAGCTGGTCGGGTTCTGCGGGGTCAGCCCGGAGCAGGTCGCAGGGGTGCAGGAGGCCAGCCTGGGCTATCGGCTGGCCACGCGCTATTGGCGTCAGGGGCTCGCTAGCGAGGCGGTGAAGGGTGTGCTGGAGTATGTATTCAGCCAGCAACAACAGCCTGCAGTCATTGCGATCATTGAATCTGCAAACGTCGCCTCCTTGCGCGTGGCGCAAAAAGCCGGTTTCAATGCGTTCGATACCGTGCAGTTTCACGGCCGGCCCGTGCGTGTGTACCGGCTGACGCATCAGCACTGGAAGGCGCCATGACCAGCAGACACCTCGACCCGTTACGCCAGGCCATCCGCCAACAGCCGGTCTCGCCAGCACCCGCGCCGTGGAAACTGACCGGCCAGTTCACCGTCGCCGGCCTGCTGGAAATCGGTTTCGACCGCGACAGCGAGCGGCTGCTGGTGGCCTCAAGTTCAGGCCGTAGCGTGATCGACTGTCGTACCGGCGAGAAAATTGCCCGCGACCGTACCGACAACCTCGGCAGCGACCATTACCTGGAAACCCGCGGCATCGGCCCGTTGCACGACCGGGTGATTCGCATGGCCGGCATTCAGGGCGGCAGCCTGCCGATCAGCACCAGCGATGGCTGGGTCGTGGAGAACATCACCCTGGCCTGGCCCGAGCAGCACCTGCTGCTGGTCGAGCCGGGTTCGTGGCTGCATGGTGCGCGCTATAACCGGCCCTGGCAGTTTCATACCCTGGCGATCGAGACCGAAGTGCGCGCATTCGGGTTTTCCTACACCGGCCTGAGCCTGGTGATCGCCACGGGTGGCGAGTTACTGATTTATGGGCGCGCCGCGTCCCATCGCGGATAAATGGAGTTGCCTGGGTTAGGGCGGATCCGATGCTGTTCTTGACTCTGGTGCGTAACCTGTGGGAGCGGGCTTGAACTGGTCAACAGATTTTGGACACCGGTTTAGGTTCATACCGCAACCTTGAGCTTTTTCTCCATGGCTACCGGGGTTTCATAGCCGTTGTAGCTGTGGAGACGCTTAAGGTTGTAACGCATCAGATAAGCCTGGATGTCTAACTGTGCTTGCGCTTCGGTTTCGTAACCTTCTGCTGGCATCCACTCAGACTTCAATGCACCGAAGAAGCGCTCCATGACGGCGTTATCCCAGCACTGGCCTCGGTGACTCATGCTCTGTTCCAGACCGTACTCCTCAAGAGCAGCCCTGAATTTATGGCTGGTGTACTGACAACCCTGATCCGAGTGGAACATCACTCCAGCCGGTCTACCTCTAGATTCGACCGCCATTCGTAGCGCCTCGCAGGCAAGCCGGGCATCGGCGATCATTGAGAAAGCCCAGCCCACCACTCGGCGAGCATACAAGTCGATCACAGCCGCCAAGTACAGCCAACGCTTGCCTACCTGGATGTAGGTGACATCGCCGCACCACACCTGGTTGACCGTCGAGACGTTGAAGTTTCGCTTGAGCTGGTTACTCGCGATCAATGCTTCTGTGCCCGATGATCGGTAACGATGCGGCCTGCGTTGCTTGCATTGCAGACCGGCTTCCTTCATCAGCATACGTACCTTGTATCGCCCGGCTTTATGGCCAGCACGACGCAATTCCCGAACCAGCGTTCGCGACCCAGCAGAGCTACGAGAGGCCTTGAAAAGGCTGACCATCGTTGAACGCAGATCCTCTCTGACCGGATCCTTTCGTCCCTGGCGTTTTCGCCATGCGTAGAAACTGCTGCGCCGAACTCCAAGGACGCGACAGCAGTCGAAAACACCAAATTGCTCACTCAGTTCGTTGATCAGCGAGAACGATCCTTGGAGTCCCGAAGCAGGAGAGCACTGGCCTTTTTTAGGATTTCGATATCCCGGTCCTTTTGCCGGACTAGCGCTTCCAGCTCCTGGATTCGCTGCTGCTCTGGAGTGATGGCCTTGGCGCCGACTGGTGTTTGACCTTCTCGTTCCTGGCGCAGTTGCTCGACCCAGCGACGAAGCGCGGTCCGCCCTAGACCAAGGCTCTCGCAGACATCAGGGACTGACTCACCATCGTCCAGCACCATCTCGGCAGCTTTGATTTTGAATTCGTTCGAGTAAGATTTTCGCACTGATTTTGCCTCCAATTGGGCGCCATAATAGCGCCCGACGAAGGTGTCCAAAATCATTAGGCCAGTTCAGCTTGACCCGCGATCGAGTGCGAAGCGGTCGCAATCCAGGCGCCGCTGGCGTATTTTCGATAACCCGGTCCAAGACGCCATTCCTGATGCCAGCCCAACCTTTCGATCCCTGCCAAGACCTTGCCGACATTTTGTTGCCGCACTTGCCTGCGGACAACGGCGATGGCTCCCACGACCTGGCTCACATCCACCGGGTCTGGATCAACGCCCGCACCATTCAGGCCCAAGAGGGCGGCGACCTGACCCTCCTCCTGGCCGCCGCGCTGTTGCACGACTGCGTCGTGATCGAGAAGAGTTCCCCACTGCGCTCAAAGGCCTCGAGCCTGTCTGCGGATAAGGCTGCAAAACTGTTGGCTGAACTGGGTTGGCCCGCCGAGCGCATCAGCGCCGTGGCCCACGCCATCGCCACCCACAGTTTTTCTGCTGGCTTGCAGCCTGAAACCCTCGAAGCGAAAATCCTTCAGGACAGCGACCGCCTGGACGCCATCGGCATGGTCGGCGTGGCCCGCTGCTTCTACGTCGGCGGGCGCATGGGCTCTGCCCTGTACGACTTCAATAATCCCACCGCAGCAGGGCGCGACTATCAGGACCGGCAGTACAGCCTCGAACACTTCCATAGCAAACTGCTCAAGCTGGCCTCGGGCTTTCAGACCGGGGAGGGCGCACGCCTGGCGGCGGAGCGGCATCGGCGGCTTGAGCTGTTTGTGCAAGGTTTCATGGATGAGATTGGCAGCCCGCAGCCTTGATCGACACCACACTGACCGAAAGGACGCCTCAGTGAACCCACTGACGCTCACCACCCATCAATTGTTGATCAATTTCGCCGTAAAACCGATGTGAAGATGGAGTGGGACTGATTTCAGTTCTGCCGTTTCCCTGGACAACAACCTGAGCGAGAACCCACCGATGATCACCTGCTACCTGCGCTACGTCCTCGACCCCTACAAACTCGCCGAGTTCGAGCATTACGGCAAACTCTGGATCCCGCTGGTGGAACGCTTCGGCGGCCAGCACCACGGTTACTTCCTGCCCTCGGAAGGCGCCAACAATATCGCCCTGGCGATGTTCACCTTCCCAAGCCTTGCCGAGTACGAACGCTACCGCCAGGACTCGATGAACGACCCCGAGTGCCTGGCCGCCTTCCAGTACGCCCAGGATACCCGGTGCATCCTCAGCTATGAGCGTTCGTTCTTTCGGCCAGTATTCGGTCGGAACTGACAAACGGCGGTTCAGCCTCTATAAGTAGGGCATTTCCCACTCAATGGGAATCGAGTTTCACCTATTGAGAAAGACTGTGCACCATGGCGACAAGGAGCACATATGACCTACACCGCGCCCACCGATCGCCTGCTGCAAATCCTCGTTGCCCTCGGCCAGGCCAACGAGGCCGTGTCGGCCAAGGAGCTGAGCCTGCAACTGGACCAGCCCCTGAGCAGTACCTATCGGCACCTGAAGACCCTGCTGCGCTGGGGGCTGGCCGAGGACAACGTTCATGGCCGCTATCTGCCGGGCCCGGCCTGCCTGCAACTGGCGAAGAAATTCGACCGCGAGGCGCTGCTGGTGTCGCTGGCCAAGCCCGAGCTCAGGCGCCTGGCCGAACTCAGCCAGGAAAGCGTGGCACTGATGGTGCCCAGTAACGGCCAGGCCATCTGTATCGAACTGATCGACAGTCCGCAGCCGCTGCGCTGCTGTTACCAGAAGGGCCTGGCCCAACCGTTGCGGGTCGGCGCTTCGGCGCGGGTGTTGCTGGCGCACATGGAGCCGGCGCGCAGCCTGGCCATTCTCGAGGAACAGGGCCTGGAGGCTGAAGCACTGGACAGTTACCGCCAGAGCTTCGTGCAGATCCGTGACCAGGGTTATGCCATCAGCCTCGGTGAAATCGACGACGGCATCTGGGGCGTCAGTGCTCCGGTGCTCGACAGCCGCAACCGCCTGCACGGCGCAATCAGCCTGATGGCCCCGGCCATTCGAGCCCGGCAGAACAGCGAGCGCCTGACCCGCTGGACCTGTGAGGTCGCCCTGCGCATCGGTGCGCGGCTGGACTGAATCTACTGGAGTACCCCGCATGAACAGCAATACCGCACTGCCGCTATGGCAGGGTCGCGTCGATGCCGCAGAAGGTGCGTCGGCATTGCGCTGGCACCAATGGGTGCGGCCCTGGGCTGACGATCAACCGGCAGGCAACGCCCTGGTGGGCCTGGCCTGTGATGAAGGTGTCATCCGTAACCAGGGCCGCAGCGGTGCGCGCCAGGGGCCACCGGCCCTACGCAAGGCATTGGCTAACCTGGCCTGGCGCGGCCAGCGTCCGGTGTATGACAGCGGCGACTTCGTCTGCCTCGGCAGCGATCTGGAAGGCGCCCAGCAGGCCTATGCCAAGCGAGTGACGCAACTGCTTGATCAAGGGCATCTGCCATTGGGCCTGGGCGGCGGGCACGAAATCGCCTACGCCAGTTTTCTTGGCCTGGCCGGACATCTGCGACGGCACGAACAGCGCCCGCGCATCGGCATCGTCAATTTCGATGCGCACTTCGACTTGCGCCATAGCGCCCAGAGCAGTTCCGGCACGCCGTTCCGGCAGATCGCCGAGTACTGCCAGCAGGCGGGCATGGCCTTTGAGTATTGCTGCCTGGGCGTGAGCGAGTTGAACAATACCCAGGCGCTGTTCGACCAGGCCCGGCGCCTGAACGTGCGCTATCGCCTTGATCGGCAGATGCAGCCGTGGAACATCGCCGCTCTCGAAGCCTTTGTCGATGACTTCCTCAGTGGCATCGACCACCTGTACCTGACCCTCTGCCTGGACGTGCTACCGGCAAGCCAGGCGCCTGGCGTCAGTGCGCCTTCGGCCCATGGCGTCGAGTTGATGGTGGTCGAGCACCTGGCCCGCCGCGCCAAAGCGAGCGGCAAGTTGCGCATGGCCGATATCGCGGAACTCAACCCTGGCCTCGACCAGGACCAGCGAACGGCGCGCATAGGTGCGCGGCTGTTGGCCAGCCTGGTCGACTGAAACCCTTACCCCCTGATCCAACTATAAAAAGAAGAGTGTTAACCATGCTGACCCTGCAACTCGATGCTCTGACCACCGTCGCCCTGGCGCTATTGCTGCTGGCGATGGGCGCACAACTGAAAAAGCACAGCTACTGGCTGCGCCAACTCTGTGTCCCGGCCCCGGTCATCGGCGGCTTCGGCTTCGCCCTGGTGGTGTGGCTGCTGCGTGACCAGCAGTGGCTGGACATCAAGCTCGACACCGCCATGCAAACGCCGCTGATGGTGGCGTTCTTCACCACCGTGGGCCTGGGGGGCAGCCTTGGCTTGCTGCGCCAGGGCGGCAAGATCCTGTTCGTCTACCTCGGCGCCTGCTGGGCCCTGGCGCTGGTGCAGAACCTGGTCGGCGTGGGCATGGCCAAGGCACTGGGCATCGACCCGTTGCTGGGGATCATGGCCGGTGCGGTGTCGCTGGAAGGCGGCTTTGGTGCGGCCGCAGCGTTTGGTCCGATCGCCGAGAGCCTCGGCACTGTCGGCGCCACCACCGCAGCGCTGGCCTCGGCGACCTTCGGCATGGTTGCCGGTGGCCTGCTCGGCAGCCCGGTGGCGCGCTACCTGATCGAGCGCAAGAAACTGGTGGTTCAGGCGGACAAGGCCGATGCCCTGCAAGCCCTGGAAAAAGCCAACGAAACCCCTGTGGTCAGCCTCGATGCGCCGGTGCTGCTGCGCCTGCTGACCTGCATGCTGGTGATCATGGTGCTCGGTTTCTGGATTGGCGATGCCTTGAAGGCGCACCTGGGGATTGTTCTGCCGGTGTATGTCGGCGCCATGTTCGTTGCCATTCTGGCGCGCAACTTCAACGACCGCGCACGGCTGATCGAGATCCCCGACAACGCCGTCAGCACCCTGGGCGACATCAGCCTGGGGATGTTCCTGACCATGGCGATGATGAGCCTGAAGTTCTGGGAGCTGGAGCAACTGGGCCTGCCGCTGCTGGTGATCCTGGTGGTGCAGGTGCTGATCATGGTGCTGTTGTGCATCTTCGTGCTGTTTCGCCTGTTCGGCGGCAATTACGATGCGGCGGTGCTGTGCGCCGGCTACATGGGCCATGGCCTGGGCGCTACACCGAACGCGGTGGCCAACATGGGCGCCATCTGCGACCACTACAAGGTGTTCTCCTACAAGGCCTTCATCATCGTGCCGCTGTGTGGTGCGGTGCTGATCGACATCGTCGCGTTGCCGTTGATTACCTGGTTCATCAACGCGTTCAGCTGATGGGGCTAGGCGGGGCGCAAGGCCCCGCCATCCACCGGGCTAGAGGGTTTTCATGTATTCGACCAAGGCATAACGGTCGGCATCGGTGAAGGACGATGCGCCGTAGTCGTGGCCGAAGTTGAAGTTACCGGGCAAGGACGTGTCGTAGGTAAATTGACTGCCGGGCCCGAAGGCATCGATAAATCCGACTTTTTCCGGATCGAACTGGGTCGAGCCCATCTTGAAGCGCGAGGGACGTTGCTCTGCCGGCAGCAGCAGGTCGTAAAGCGTGGGTACCGAGCCGTTGTGCAGGTAGGGCGCGGTTGCCCAGATGCCAGTCAATGGACGGGCTTTATAGGCCAGCGGGTATTTCTGGACTGTTTTGCCTTTCTCCACCGTGTTCTTCTTGGCCAGCGCATAACATTGCTCGAGTCGATAGGCTTTATGCGGCGGGAGCAGTGTTTTCATCATGCTCAGTTGCTTGTCTTTGCTGACTTCCAGTTCCACCAGGGGGTCGACATGAAAGACCCCACGCAACGCCAGGTCGATAATTTCGCTCTTCTGGTTCAACAGTATTTCCCGGGCAGCGACCCCTAGTTGAGTGACCAGCGACGAGCCATGGTCGATATGGCCGCGGTCTGCATTGAGGTGTTCGCCTAGAAGGTTGCCGGGGGCACTGCTGAACTGTACGGCATTGCACGCCATCCAGGGATCGGTTGCGATGGTCTGGGGCGTTTCCTGCGCAGCAATGCGCGTCATCTGTGCCTGGATCGGTGTGGTCAGGTCGTTGCGCGCCAGCGGTAGATGGCAGCTCGAACAATTGTTGGCGAACAGTGCAGCGCCTCGGCTGACTTTCACCGGGTCGATTTTCCCCAGTTGTTCCGGCCATTTTGGCGGCTTGAGTTTCTGAATGGTTCGCTCAAGGTGGTCAAGGTTCTGAACGCGCACGCTTGAAGCAAATCCCTTGAGCAGCGGGGCATGCTGCATCGCCACATCACCGAACACGCCGACCACTTCCGAAGCGTTACGGGCCAGGGCGCCGATGTCCAGGCCGTTCTTGCCCAGGCGCTTGTTCGGGGCCACGCCGTTCCACTGCACCACATTGTGCTGAGGGGTATTACACAGGAACGGGTAGCTCACCGGTGCATCCGAAGGGTTGGGGGTCTGAGCGATGGCGCCATTGAGTTGCGCCACCCGGTTGAGAATATGCCCCACTGCATCGACGCGGCCGGGGCCATACTCCAGGTTGGTAGCGTTGAGTGAGGCGCTGGTCTTGAGGAACTGACCCAGGCTGTTGAGCGCCGTGTGCAGTTGCAGTCGATTGGCCGGTGTGTAGGCATCTTTCAAGACGTTTCGTGCAAAGCGGTCGAATGATTCTTCGTTTTCGGCGGTCGCAAACAGTGCTTCTCGAAAGGCATCGAGGAATTTCTGGAAATCCGCATTGGTGGGGCCACCCTGTATCACCCAGGTATTGTCACCATGGGAAATATTGGCGGTGTGGCACGCCGAGCAGTTCATGCCTACCCAGGGCTCCTGGTCCCGTTGATTGGCGTACCAGCGCAGGCGGGAAAAGGTCAGGGTCCTGTCGTCGCCCTGATCGATGACGAAACCGCGAGGCAGTCGGAAGGTGGAACCATTGAAGGGCAGAAGGTGGGGCGTATAACCGTACGCCTTGATGTTGTCTTCGGAGAGGAACGCCTTCCGCGTGCCTGCGACCTCCAGCGCCATCAACCAGCTCAAGGGCACCAGGCGCGAGCCCTGGGAGGTGTTCTGCCAGAGCGCAAGATCCTTGGTGCTCCAGTTTTGGTCCAGAATGGCCTCATCGGCCTGGGCACCTGTCGAAGCCAGGCACCCGACTCCGATGCTGACCGCTGCCAACACAGACTTCATTGTCATTTCTTCGATCCTTCGTGGCTTAGCCAACGTTGTTGTTAGAACATCAGGTCAGGGGCAGTACCTCTTTCAGTTTGCGTTAGCGCATTGCAGCGCCGCCGTCATTCAGGCTGGATCTTGTCTTGCAGCGTAGAAGGTTTTCAGTACCGTGCTGGCGTCGTTTGAGTCTGGAAGCCTGGGCGAGAGCGATCCAGTGCTGGCTGGGCACGGCGGGCTCCGGGGGGTGAGGGGGGCAAGCCCGACCATAGCGCGTTTGTGCGGCTGGCTTTAGAACAATTGTGCGCGCGGCTCACATCGGCAACGAGCGGTTCTCGATAACCCGCTTCATCACCAGGGTCGAGGTCAGGCGCTGCACATTGGGCAGTGCCGACAGCCGCTCATCGTACAGTTGCTGGAAGGCTGGCAGGTCGCGGGTGACCACCTGCAGCAGATAGTCCGGATCACCAAACAGCCGCTGCGCCTCGACGATCTGGGGTATCTCCTGCAGCGCCGCTTCAAAGGCGCTCACCGCCGGGCGATCACCTTCGCGCAAGGTCACGAACACCATTGCCGAGAAGTTCAGCCCCAGGGCACCCGGCGCCAGTTGTGCGCGGTAGCCCTGGATCACCCCGGATTGCTCCAGGGCACGCACCCGCCGGTGGCAGGGCGACAGGCTCAAACCCACCCGTTCGGCCAGTTCGGTCACCGACAGGCGCCCGTCGTTCTGCAGTTGCGCAAGAATCTTGCGGTCAATCCTGTCCATGTGGAAGAACCTTTCTATATTGGCCGGTAGTTCTGGAATATTCGAAAGATAATCCTATCAGCTTTTCTCTAATCTCCCTGCGAACTCCAGATTTGCGACGAGGTAGAGCGATGCAGGCAAGAAACTTCCAGGCACAGCACGCGGCGGTGCGGCCATGACCTTGAACATGCTGGCCGCCTTCTGGGCGGTGTCGTTGTTGTTCGTGATCACCCCGGGGGTGGACTGGGCCTATGCCATTTCCGCCGGCCTGCGCGGCCGAGTGGTCGTGCCTGCCGTGACCGGGCTATTGCTCGGGCACCTGGCGGCAACCCTGGTGGTGGCTGCCGGGGTAGGCGGGCTGGTGGCGAGCACCCCCATGGCCCTCACGCTGCTGACCGTGGCGGGCTCGGCTTATCTGCTGTGGCTGGGCGTCAACATGCTCATCCATCCTTCGGTTCCACACGCCGGGCAGGCGCAGGCGTCGGCCTCCTGGGCGCGCTGGGCATTCAAAGGTGCCTGCGTCAGCGGCCTCAACCCCAAGGTCTTCCTGCTGTTCGTGGCCTTGCTGCCGCAATTCACCGACGCCATGGCCGCCTGGTCGGTGCCGGTGCAGATCGTCACCCTGGGCCTGGTCCATGCCTTCAGTTGCGCGGTGGTCTATCTGCTGGTGGGCTTCGGCTCCCAGGCAGTGCTGCAGTCGCGGCCCGCAGCGGCGAAAGTGGTCAGCCGGGTGTCCGGGCTGGCGATGATCCTGATTGCCGCGGTTTTGCTCGTCGAACAGTGGGTCGGCCACCTTCGGTTGCTCTGAAATTGACCGCTGATCAAGGGAAAAGCGCTTTTGCTCTTTCGACTTGGAGCAAGGGAAGGCACAATGCGTGTCCTTTTTTTGGCCGGCCTGGCCGGGGGCCTCGAAATGATCAAAACGCCGTACTACCTCATCGACAAAACCAAGCTGCTGCGCAACATGGAGAAGATCGCCTACGTGCGCGAGCAGTCCGGGGCCAAGGCCCTGCTGGCACTCAAGTGCTTCGCCACCTGGTCGGTGTTCGACCTGATGCAGCAGTACATGGACGGCACCACCTCGTCGTCGCTGTACGAGCTCAAGCTTGGCCGCCAGAAGTTCGAGGGCGAGACCCACGCCTACAGCGTGGCCTGGGCCGACGACGAAATCGAAGAGATGCTCGACAACTGCGACAAGATCATCTTCAACTCCATCGGCCAGCTGCAGCGCTTTGCCGATGCCTCCGAAGGCAAGGTCCGCGGCCTGCGCGTCAACCCGCAGGTGAGCAGCTCCGACTACCTGCTGGCCGACCCGGCGCGCCCGTTCAGCCGGCTGGGCGAGTGGGACCCGGTGAAGGTCGAAGCCGTCATCGAGAAGATCTCCGGCTTCATGTTCCACAACAACTGCGAGAACGACGACTTCGGCCTGTTCGACCAGATGCTCGGCACCATCGAAGAGCGCTTCGGCCATCTGCTGCACAAGGTCGAGTGGGTCAGCCTGGGCGGCGGCATCCACTTTACCGGTGAAGGCTACGCACTCGATGCCTTCTGCGCGCGCCTGAAAGCCTTCTCCGAGAAGTACGGCGTGCAGGTTTACCTGGAACCGGGCGAAGCGGCGATCACCCAGAGCGCCTCGCTGGAAGTTACCGTGCTCGACACCCTCTATAACGGCAAGCACCTGGCCGTGGTCGACAGCTCGATCGAAGCGCACATGCTCGACCTGCTGATCTACCGCCTGAACGCCAAGCTGGCGCCAAGCGAGGGCGAACACACCTACATGGTATGCGGCAAATCCTGCCTTGCCGGCGACATTTTCGGCGAATACCAATTCGATCGTCCGCTGGCCATCGGCGATCGGCTGTCGTTTGTTGACGCAGCGGGTTACACCATGGTCAAGAAAAACTGGTTCAACGGCCTGAAAATGCCGTCCATCGTAGTGAAACAACTCGACGGTAGTGTCGAGCTGGTTCGTGAATTCGGGTTCGAAGACTACTTGTCCAGCCTGTCGTAAGCTGGCAGTAAAGGAGAGAAAGAGAAATTGAAGAAGAACGTTCTTATCATTGGTGCAGGAGGTGTCGCCAAGGTGGTGGCCCACAAGTGCGCGCAGCACAACGACGAACTCGGTCGTATTGCTATCGCGTCGCGCAACATCTCCAAATGCCAGGCCATCATCGACAGCGTCAAGGCCAAGGGTAGCCTCAAGCAACCTGCAGAGATCAAAGCCTTCTCGTTGAATGCGCTGGACGTCGAAGCGACCAAAGCGCTGATCCGCGAAACCGAATCGCAAATCGTCATCAACGTCGGTTCCGCTTTCCTCAACATGTCGGTGCTGCGTGCCTGCATCGATACTGGCGTGGCCTACCTGGACACCGCCATTCACGAAGAACCGGGCAAGATCTGCGAGACGCCGCCCTGGTATGGCAACTACGAGTGGAAACACCTCGAGGAATGCCAACAAAAGAACGTTACCGCCATTCTTGGCGTGGGCTTCGATCCGGGCGTGGTCAACGCCTATGCGGCCCTGGCCAAGCAAAAGTATTTCGACAGCATTGACTCCATCGATATCCTCGACGTCAATGCCGGATCCCATGGCAAATATTTCGCCACCAACTTCGACCCGGAAATCAACTTCCGCGAGTTCACCGGGCAGGTGTGGAGCTGGCAGAACAGCCAGTGGACCAGCAACACCATGTTCGAAGTCAAGCGTACCGACGACCTGCCGGTAGTCGGCTCGCAGAACCTGTACCTGACCGGCCACGACGAAGTGCACTCGCTGTCGAAGAACCTCGACGTGCCGAACGTGCGCTTCTGGATGAGCTTCGGCGAGCACTACATCAACGTGTTCACCGTGCTGAAGAACCTTGGCCTGCTCTCCGAGCAACCGGTCAAGACCGCCGAAGGCCTGGAAGTGGTGCCGTTGAAAGTGGTCAAGGCCGTGCTGCCTGACCCCGCCTCGCTGGCACCGGGTTACACCGGCAAGACCTGCATCGGCGACCTGGTCAAAGGCACCAAGGACGGCCAGCCGCGCGAAGTGTTCATCTACAACGTAGCGGATCACGAAGAGGCTTACGCCGAAACCGACAGCCAGGGCATTTCCTACACCGCAGGCGTGCCGCCTGTGGCCGCGGCGCTGCTGGTTGCCCGTGGCGAGTGGGACGTGCAGCGCATGGTCAACGTCGAGGAGCTGCCTGCCGAGCCGTTCCTCAAGGCGCTGGACGTGATGGGCCTGCCGACTCGGGTTAAAGACGAGAACGGCGACCGTCCGTGGAACTGAGTTCCACGCAGCGGTAAAACACCGGGTGCACCAGGTTAGGTGTACCCGGTGAGCGGTCGAGGCGCCGATCTGGCGCCTCGATTCAGAGTAAGTGGCTGTTTTAACAACAATTTGTGCAGTCAGGGGCTTCCCAGGCACAACGAAGTTTGATAAATTGCCAGCCATTCTTGCAACGGTCCTCACGGGGCTGGCAGCGAAGGCCCGCAACTTCCCAGGTTGCACCACGTTGCATCATCGCAAGCGAGTGCCAGGCACTCATCGCTACAGCTACAGGGGCGTCGCCAAGCGGTAAGGCAGCAGGTTTTGATCCTGCCATGCGTTGGTTCGAATCCAGCCGCCCCTGCCATTTTCTCGTTGTACCTTTCCTCTTTGTAATGGTCGCTCCCAGAGCAATTGCAACACCCATGCAATTACTGTCATTGTTGCCACTTATTCCCCCTGGCAAGGACTGCCTCCATGGCACTGCACCTCTGGCTCACCTTTTCCCTGGCATACCTGCTGACTTCCCTGACCCCCGGCCCCAACGTACTGCTGACCGTGCGCAACGCCTTGCGCCATGGCCCGGCGGGCATGGGCGTGACCTTGTTCGGCAACCTGCTGGCGCAACTGCTGGTCATCAGTGCCGTGGCCTGGGGCGTGGGGGCGATGTTGCTGGCGTTGCCGACGGCGTTCCTGGCCTTGAAAGTGGTAGGCGCGGGGTACTTGATCTACCTCGGTGCACGCCAGCTGTTTGCGCGCAAATCGGTTTCGACTGCTGCCGCCGAAGTCGCCGTGCCGGCAGCGCAATCGAAATGGCGGATCGGCACTGAAGCCTTCCTGGTCTCGGCCAGCAATCCGAAAACCCTGATTTTCTTCTGCGCCTTCCTGCCGCAGTTTCTCGACCATGGCCGGCCGATCGCCGAGCAGTTCGCGGTCATGTACCTGACCAGTGCCGCCATCGTCTGCGGCGTGCACTCGTTCTACTGCTTTAGCGCCTTGCACTTCAGTAAGCACGTGAAGGCTTCGCGCGTGGTGGCGGCGCTCAAGCGTGCCACCGGTGCGCTGTTCATCGGCCTCGGGGTGCGGTTGTTGAGCGCCAGGGCGGTATAACGCGCTCGCTCACCAATGCCGCAAGGCGCCCATGCTGACCATGGCCGCCAGCCCCAGCAGGCACATGATGCCCACGGCATAGGCAATGGTGCGCCACGGTTGCCAGCGCGCCAGGTAGGTCACGGTGTGTACCAGGCGTGCGACGGTAAATAGCACCATCAACCCGGCCGTGAACAGCAATGGCGGGTTGAACACCAGGCACAGCGCGCCCAGCACAAAAAACAGCGGAATGTTTTCCAGGTCGTTGGCCCAGGCCTGGGCCGCGCGGCTGACCTGCGGCAACTCCTCGGGGCTCGCCTGGCGGCCGACAAACCCGGCGTCCTCGCTGTTTTTGAAGGTCAGGCGGCTGATGCGATAGAAACCCTGATAACAGGAGATCGCCAGCATCTTCACAAACAGCGCGACCACGCAGAGGGCATAGATGGAGATCAGCGTAGGCATCTTCATTCCTTTGAAAACGGGGAGCGCGATCATCGCCTGAATCGCGCTTGCGCGTACAGGTCAACCTGCGCTCACCGTTGTCAGGAAGGCTTAGAACGTGGCTTTGACCTGCAGGCCAAGCACCAGTGCATTGTCGATGTTGTCACCGGAAAACGCCCCCGGCTCGATGATGTATTGCACATCCGGGCGCAAGGTCAGCCAAGGGGTGGCCTGGTAGCCGTAGCTGAGTTCGATCAACTGCTCGGCGCTGTCCAGGTTGGGGTAGGCGACGCCTGCGGCTGCGGCGGCATCTTGCTGCACATCACGGCTGCGCGGGTTCGGCACGGCGCGGCCATAGCCCAGGGCCACGGTGTCGCGCGGGCGACCTTCGAACGGCTTGTACAGCACGACACCTGCGCCATACCACTTGCTGAACGGCGAGGCGGCGGCGCTGGCGGCCGAGTACTGGCCAAAGGCATGCAGGCTGCGCCCCTCGGAACTCGACGAGGTCCATACGGCCTGATCCACCAGCAGGTAATGGCCGTCACGGCCGGACACCTGTTTGTCGCTGCCGATGCGTTTGACATCGGAGCTGTCGTAGTAGTAACCGAGTTTGTACTCACCCGGCAGTGCGCCCGACAGCTTGTACACCAGCTCGACCGGTACCACGGTGCCGGTGGTGTGCTTGGGCCCCAGATGCCAGGCGCGGCTGGAATTGCCGTTGCTTTCGGGGTCGACGTTGAACGCCGCCACGCGCAGTTGCCAGGCCGGCGACAGGTCGTATTTGACCCGCACGCCCAGGTGCGCATTGGGGTAGTTGGTCCAGCCACTGCCGCCGGACATGTTCAGTGGATGGCCACAGAAACCGGCGTTCATGAAGTTGCAGAGAATGCCGCTGTCCAGGCCGCCGAGGTCGTTGCCCATGGCCATGTAACCAAGCTTGACGTTGAGTGCCGGGGTGAACAGGGTGCGCTCATAGCTCAGTTCAGTCAGGCGGGTATAGAGGCCACCGTAGTTTTCCTGGATCGGCAGGCGGTTGCCCACCAGGTCTTCGGAAGCGCTGTTGCCGCGGCGGTCGTTGACCGTCAGCTGGACCTTGCCGCCGTTGTCCAGGCCGTACAGCTTGCCCAGATCAAACTGCACGCCCAGCTTGAGGTTCTGTGAATAGCGCGCCGAGCGGTGCAGGCCGCCATCGGCGTTGTAGGCGGTTTCGCCGCTGTAGTCGCCAGTGAACTTGATGCCCTGTTCGTCGAGCTGGTGGCGCAGGCCGCCCCAGTCGCCGGTCAGGGTGTTGCGGGTCATCAGGTCGTCGGCCAGGGTTGTGGAGCTGGCCAGGGCCAGGAGCAGGGCAGGGGTGATGCGAGAAGCGCGGGGCATTGCGGGGTATTCCTGGGAGGTCGGTAAAAGCCTCATCGCGGGTCAAGCCCGCTCCCACAGAAGCTGTGGGAGCGGGCTTGACCCGCGATTGGGGCGATGCGATTTAAGGCAGCGCGTACGCCATCACATAGTCGCCACGATCAGTCGACTGACGCGCACCACCGGCGGTGATCACCACATACTGCTTGCCGGTTTTCGGCGACACATAGGTCATCGGGCCGCCCTGGCTGCCGACCGGCAGGCGGGCTTTCCACACTTCTTCACCGTTGGCGCTGTTGAAGGCGCGCAGGTAGAAGTCCTGGGTGCCGGCAATGAACACCAGACCGCCCTGGGTCGACAGGGTGCCGCCGAGGGTCGGCAGGCCAACCTTGATCGGCAGGTGCATGCGGATGCCCAGCGGGCCGGTGTCTTCAACGGTGCCGACCGGCACTTGCCAGGCAACCTTCTGGGTCTTCATGTCGATGGCGGTGAGGGTGCCGAACGGCGGTGCCTGGCACGGAATGCCGGCCACCGACAGGAAGCGGTTCTTGTTCACCGCATACGGCGTGCCCTTGAGCGGCACCGCGCCCATGCCGGTGTTCAGCGCTTCACCACCGGAGGCGGCCTGGCCCTTGTTCTGCGACGGGATCATCTGAATCCACAGGCCCAGGCGCATGTCGTTGACGAAGATAAAGCCATGCACCGGGTCGGTGGAGATGCTGCCCCAGTTCATGCCGCCCAGGGAGCCCGGGAAGCTCAGCGACAGGTCGGTACCGGGCGCGGTGTACAGGCCGTCGTAGCGCATCTTCTTGAAGTCGATGCGGCACAGCAACTGGTCGTACGGGGTCGCGCCCCACATGTCCGACTCGGTCAGCTGCTGGGCACCGATCTGCGGCATGCCCACCGATTTAGGCTGGGTCGGCGAGTACGGCTCGCCGGGGATGTTGCCTGGCTTGACCGGGGTCTCGACCACTTCGGTCAGCGGCTTGCCGCTGGCGCGGTCGAGCACGTAGATCTGCCCGGCCTTGGTACCGATGACCAGCGCAGGCACCGACTGGCCGTCGGCCTTGGTGAAATCGATCAGGCTCGGCTGCATCGGCAGGTCGAAGTCCCAGAGGTCGTTGTGCACGGTCTGGTAGACCCACTTCTCTGCACCGCTGCTGGCGTCCAGGGCCAGTACCGAGGCGCCGTACTTGTGGTTCAGCTCGGTACGCTCGACGCCGTAGATGTCGGTGGACGAGCTGCCCATTGGCAGGAACAGGGTGTTCATCGCCGGATCGTAGGACATCGGCGCCCAGCTGTTGGGGGTGCTGCGCACGTAGGTGCTGTCGCCGGTCGGCGCATTGCGGTCTTCAGGGTTGCCCGGGTCGAAGGCCCAGCGCATCTGCCCGCTGATCACGTCGAAGCCACGGATCACGCCACCCGGCATGTCGGTCTGGACGTTGTCGGCGACGCGGCCACCGACCACTACGGTTGTGCCCGCCATCAGCGGCGCCGAGGAGAGCTGGTAGAAGGAGTCCGGAACGTTGCCCAGGCCGGCTTTCAGATCCACCTGACCATTGTTGCCAAAGCCCTGGCAGAACTCGCCGGTGTCGGCGTCGACCGCGATCAGGCGCGCATCGATGGTGTTGGTCAGCAGACGGCGCTGGCAGTTGGCACCGGCCGGCACGCTGGCGGCGATGATCGGCGAACTGTTCGGCTGGGTCGGCTGGGCGATCGGTGCGCTGGCATCGAAGTAGGCCATGCCGCGGCAACGCTGCCAGACCGCCGACCTGGCGTTGATTTCGTTCTTCCACAGCTCTTTGCCAGTGTCGGCATCGAGGGCGATCAGGTTGTTGTGCGGGGTGCAGATGAACACCTTGTTGCCGACCTGCAGCGGGGTCAGCTGGTCTTCGGCGCCGTTGCCGTCGCTGATGGCTACGTCACCGGTGTGGTAGGTCCAGGCCACTTTCAGTTTGTCGACGTTACTGCGGTTGATCTGGTCCAGCGCGGCGAAGCGGCTGCCACCTTCGGTGTTGCCATAGTGGGCCCAGTCTTTTTGCGCCTTGGCCGGGTCGACCGCGGTCAGGCCCGGGCCGTCACCGGTAGGGGCAACGCTTGGATGGGCGACGAGCATATTGCCCGCTGCCACCGCCAGGGCAATTGCAAGCACCGCCGCCAAGCCATAGGCACCTCGGCCGGGCGTGGCGCCAGCGGCACGCTTGAGCAGCGGATAGACCAGCACCACCGCCAGGCCCATCGCGCCGAACATGAACAGGCGCGAGAACAGCGGCCAGAACACCAGGCCGACATCGGCCACGGCCCAGATCGCGGTACCGACCAGGAAGGCGGCGAACAGCCAGGCGCCGGCCAGTTTTCGGCGGGCGATCAGCAGGCCGGAAATGGCCATCAGCAAACCGCCGACCAGGAAGTACCAGGAACCACCCAGGCTGACCAGCTTCACGCCACCGGCGGCGAGCGCAAGGCCGAGCAGGGCGATGATCACCCCCAGGCCAACCAGGATGAATGTTGAGGCGCCAGATACGCGCGGTGTCTGTGTCATATCGAAGAAAACTCGAAGGGGGGTGGTCGAATTTTATACCCTTAGCAAGCTAATTAACAAGTTAGTACATAATTCGCTCGGGTTGGCGCTGTGCCGGGAAACAGCTGAAACGCCCTCTCCCACAGGGGGAGAGGGTGGGTATCAGACTTAGGTATGAGTGATGTCGCGGTCCTTGGTTTCCGGCAGGAAGAAGGTGCCAAGGATCGCCGTCATCACCGCGATGACGATCGGGTACCACAGCCCGTAGTAGATATCGCCGGTGGCGGCGACCATGGCGAAGGCCACGGTCGGCAGGAAGCCGCCGAACCAGCCGTAGACCATGGTCACGTAGATCACCAGGATGGTCAGCAGTAAGACCATCGGGTAGTTGGTCTTGGCCGGGTCGGCTTTTTCCGGGTAGCCAGCATCCTTGAGGGCGGTGCCCAGAGTGGCGATGAAGGCGTCGTTCTGGGCTTTGAAGTCGGCGGCCGGCATGCCGGTGCCTTCAAAACTCTGGATCACCGTGTCGCCGATGCGGATCTGCGCGAGGGTGCCGGGATCAGCGTTCTCGTTGCTGTAGGGGATGGTTTTTTCGCCGGCACGCTCTTGGCCAGGTCGCACGAACTGGTGAATTTGACCTTGCCCTCGGCCTTCATCTTCTGGAACACCGGCGATTCGCTCAGTTGCAGGCGGATGTACACCGAGACGATCAGCAGCAGGATCGACAGCAGGAACGGAATCCGCCAGCCCCAGGCCTCGAAGGCCTCGGTGCCGAGGATAGTGCGGCAGGCGAGGATGCCGCCATGAGTCTTCTCCGTCTTGTGCTTGTAGGCCGGAGTTCCCACTATCCTTAATCGGCAAAGCCACTCACTCAACGATCATCCGGCGCCTGAGGGTTGGCGGCAATCTATCCATCTTGTCTGCATCGAGGTGGCCCCTGCGTACATGAAGCTGTAGCCAGATCACCACGCCGCAGGCCGACCATACCAAGTAACAACGCGACTTGAAGCTTGCAGTGCCCCATAGGTTCTTCTGGCGCTCGAACCAGGGGTTGCCTTGAATTGCCTCAATCAAAAAGGTCGAAATCACGGCTCAAGGCGACGCAGGCATTCATCGCCATTGCAGATAGCATCAACAGAAAAGGCGTTAATAAGAAAACCAGTTGCACGCCGGGCATCCAGGTTCGAGGATCTTCCAGCATGGTCGTTTCCTGTGGGAGCCGGACTTGCCGGCGATGAGGCCAGTTCAACCAGCACATCAGACGCTGACTGGATTACGACCGCTACGCGCTCGATCGCAGGCAAGCCAGCTCCCACGGGTCCGGCGTACTGATCCACTGTAGGAGCGGGCTTGACCCGCGATTGGGCCAGTCCAGCCATCACATTAGGTGTCGCCTGAATTACGTCCAGGCCGGGTTACTGCGAAATCGAACAGCCGATGCGCACAGAACTCACCCAACACAACGGTTACTTCCAGGGCGAGATCATCGGCTCATTCCGCTCAAGGTTTGAGTCAGGATCGTCCTTCGATGGCCTTGCGGATGAGTGTTGGTTAGGGCTAAAACATGCCCAGTTTTATCAGGCCTATACCAACCATCAGCCAGGCGAATCCTACAATTGTCAACCAGGACGAAATGTACATTCGGAGTTTTAGATAAGGTGGGAAATCTGCTACTTCCGCTGGGTCCAATACGCCTTTACGGATACCAAGGCGCGGTCTAAGCATTGCGCCGCAGACACTACCCACGACAAGCGTGCGTGACCTTACGCTGGTGATTCCCCACAAGTTGACTTGCTGATGAAGCCAGGGGCTATTTTCAAGGGCCTTGAGCATGACCTTGAAATGTCGGCTACAAGCGAGATGGACGCCAATGCCTAAGCCAGACAAACACAATACGAAGGGGGCCAGGCCAAAAGCAATTTGAGCCCCTATTGGCCAGGTGCTCAGGTTCATCACGAGTGGGCAATCCATTGCGGGTTCGCTTGACTGCTGCACGGTGGTTTCAATACTTGCTCGCCTGCACCAGCCCTGCGCCAATCATTACCCAGACAAAGACCGCCGCTGAGTAAACCAAATTCCAACGCGACGTAAAGCTGGATGTTCCCTGCGAGCGCTTCTGCGACTCAAACCAGGGGTTGCTCTGAATTGCCGAAATCAGCACAAGGAAATCGCGGCTACAAGCGATATACGCACTCATCATCAACCCGGTCAAACCGACCAGAAAAGGGGAGAGGCCGAAGACAGTTTTCAATGGTAATGGCCAACTGTCGATATGGATCATTCCTGTGCTCCATAGATCAAATCACCCACCCACTCGTGTGGGAGCGGGCTTGACCCGCGATGAGGCCAATACAACCAGCACATCAGGCACTGACTGGATTACGAGCGCTATGAGCTCAATCGCTGGCAAACCCGGCTCTCACAGATTCGGTGCATGCAGAACCATTTATCCGTTGCTGAGTTTCAGCAGCCCTGCACCTGTCATCAGCCAGGCAAAGCCGATGATCGACAACCAGGACGAGATGATCATTTTACGTTTGAGATAGGCTGGGAATACCTGCAGTTCACCTGCATCGAACAGCCCTTTGCGAATGCAGAACCTGGGGTAGAGCATGGCGCCGCTGACTGTGTTTACCAGATACCAGCGTGACCTTAAGCTTGCGTTACCAAAATTGGGGGTTTGGTTCTGAAGCCGCAAGCTGTTTGGCAGTGCCGAGAGCTGATGCAATTGCTCAATACTGCGCAAGGTCGCTTCGACCTGGCGCAAGCCCTTTTCCAGCATGTCCTTGCCAACGCCCATGGCCTGGCTCGCGCCTGCGGACAGCCCGGCAATCTCGGCCTGATGGCGCATCATGAAATTGGCTTCCTCAGCACTCAGTGCAGCCAGGCTTTCGCGCACCTGCGCCGCAGCCGTCATCAGCTCGGCCTCCTCACGGGTGCAGGCACTGGTGATGTCCGGGTCACCAACGACAAAGATTTCCCCCGCCTTGAAGCCACTGGCAAAGGTCGGGTTGAGCCGCTGTAGTCGAGCGATCAGTTGAGGCCCTTGTTGTGCCGTCAGCAAGGCCAGCACCTGGGCACCGGTCATGCTGTGCGGCACGATGTAGAAGCCAGGCTGCAACGTGCCATTGGTGGCGGTCATCGCAGGCGGAGGGGGAAAAACGGCAGATGGCATCCTTGTCATGCACAGGTTCCTTGGGCAAAGAGGCCCGGAACCTAGCACTGGCATTCACGGCTTAACGCACCGCTGGACGGAATGGGAAGCGTCCCACAGTAAAATCGGATTCATCGCCCTGTGGAGCTGGCTTGCCGGCGATGGCCTGGTTCACTCGAACAGCACTTCAGCCGCCATTTGCGGATACTCGGCCTGCAGAGTGGCCAGGCATTTTTGCATCAGCTCGGCGTCCCTCGGCAACTGCCTGGAAAAAGTGTCCCAGCCACTGAGCTTCAACTGTCGAGGCATCTGCACAAGGCCGGTAATCGCATCCCAGAAGGCATCCCAGTTACAGCCATACCAATCGGGAAAGCCGAGGGCATCCCTTAACAGGCAATGCAGCTCCCTGGCGCTTGTCACCTTGCCCAGATCAATCGCCACCACCTGTAAGCGGCTCAATTGAAATGCCCCAGATAGGTGAGCGTGGCGGTGCTTTGTGGTTGCCGCGGATTGGAGTGATCTGGTGAGCGGCGGTCGCCGTAAATCGCGTTGTCGCCGATGATGATGAAGTGACTGAACCCGGCCAGAGACCGGGAACACAACTGCGATTTCTGCGCCTCGTTGGCTACCAGGCTCTGCACATACTCCAGCGATTCATCCAGCTCGACAAAGTCCGAATCCATGAAGAACTCAAGTTCCCGGGCAAGCTGCCAGGTTGGATTGTGATCTTCCCACGCGGCGAACTCGGCAGAACTTGCGTCGGCGGGCGGCTCGGGTTGCCATTGCTCGAAAGCGAACTGGCGAGCGTGCGTTTCGCTCTCGAAGGTGGCGGCGAAGAGGTGGAAGGGGTAGTAGGTTGGATCGTCCATAATCGGCCTTGCTGAGTGTGCTGAACAGGGCTGCAGGTTACCAGTGATCAACGGTTAATTTTTGCCGGGTTCGTAGGTGTAGGTTGGTCCGGGACCTCCCTGTGGAAGGAGCGGAGCTGTGGGGGGCAGCAAATCAAATGTTGTCTGGATTGCGACCGCTACGCGCTCGATCGCAGGCAAGCCAGCTCCCACAGGTCCGGCGTACACAGATCCACTGTAGGAGCGGGCTTGACCCGCGATGAGGCCAGCACAACCAGCACATCAGGCGCTGGCTGGATTACGAGCGCGATGAGCTCAATCGCTGGCAAGCCTAGCTCTCACCGATTCGGTGCATGCAGAACCATTTATCCGTTGCTGGGTTTCAGCAGTCCTGCACCTGTCATCAGCCAGGCAAAACCGACTATCGACAACCAGGACGATGTTTCTGAAGCCACAAGCAGTTAGGCGGTGCCAAGAGCATGACATTGAAGTCACGGCCACAGGTGATCTGGATACTCATCACCAAACCAATCAAGGCTAAGCTACAAAGTTGGCCTCTTCAGCACCGTAATACGGACAAAAAACGCATGCCCCGGACAGATCGCGCAGCGATTCGCCAATCCGGGCTTTTTGCAATATTCAGTTGCAGGTCAGCCCGCAATAGTAGCCAGCCCAACATGACTCCCATGAGGCTGCATCGTGTATCAACGACTGTTGTGTTCACTGTCCGTTTTGAGCCTGTCCATCGCTGCCGCCCAGGCCGCTAGCCCGTCCGCAGAAGGTTCGCTGCTGGATACGCCGCGCCTGGCGCGTATCGACAACTTTCGCGATATCGCCGGCACCACCCACGCTTATTCCACCGCCCACGACGGTACGATGCGCAGCGGCGTATTCTACCGCTCCAATGCGCTGACGCCGTCGGCCGCGGACCTGGCCACGCTCAACGGCTTGGGCATCAAGGCGATCTACGACCTGCGCACCCCGGACGAAATCGCCGCCACCCCCGACACCCTGATCGAGGGGGCGCGCTATCGCAACATCGACATCATCGGCAACAACACCTCTGGCGCCGACATCACCCGCGTCAGCTTCACCAGCGCCGCCGATGCCATTGCCATGATGCAGGAGACCAACCGTGCCTTCGTCAACGATGCCGGTATGCGAGGCCAGTTCACCACATTGTTCAACGAGCTGGCGGCAGGCGATGGCGCGGCGTTGTTCCACTGTACCGCCGGCAAGGACCGCACCGGTTGGACAGCCGCCGTATTGCTGAGTATTGCCGGGGTCGACAGCGCGACGATCATGGAAAACTACCTGGCCACCAACGATTACACCGCCGCGCGCGTGGCGGCGACCCTGGCACATCTGCCGCCGAGCATGGCGGCGATCTATGCGCCGCTGCTGGCGGTCGATGCCAGCTACCTGCAAGCCGGCCTCGACCAGGTCACCGCGCAGTACGGCAGCATGGACAACTACCTCAAGGAGGGCCTGGGCCTGTCCCAGGAGACGATCTACGTACTGCGGGCCAAGATGGTGTCCTACAACAGCCTGCCCGGACAGCTGGGCCTGCTCGGCAACGCTGCGGCCGGCGCGCAGTTGCTGCAGCAGTTGCAGGACAGCAGCCTGTCGGGCACCTACAGCGCCTACAACTACTACCTGCAGTCGGCGATCGATGCCGGTGACCTGGCCGGCGTCGAGTCCAGGGTCGGCGGCCAGGTGCATGCCGACGCTGCCAGTTACCTGTTGCGCCAGGGCGCGCTGCTCGACCGCGCCGCAGCGTCCTACAGCCGCGGCACTGAGCTTAAGGTCGGCCAGTACCGCTTGTGGAGCACAGCCCTGGCCAGCTACCTGGGCACCGATGGCTCAAGCCATGCCGCCAGCAGCAACGAACATAGCGATGGCCTGATGATCGGCCTCACCCAGCGCTTTTCCGAGCAGCTCAGCGGCTACGCCGGCTTTGGCTACAGCCGTGGCAATGTCGGCGGCGCGGGTGGTGAGGCGGACACCGACCTGACCTTCTTCAAGGCCGGTGCGCGCTACGCTCCGGCGGGGCTTGAGCGTGGCCTGTTCGTCGATGCCGGCCTCAGCGCCGGCTGGCTCGACTACGACAGCAAGCGCGAGCTTGGTGCTGGGCTGGGCACGGCCAAAGGCGACAGTCATGGCAACCTCAGCGGTGCCAGCCTGGCCCTGGGCTACCGCATGCCATCAAGCGGCATCACGCTGGAGCCAAGCCTGGGCCTGCGCATCAGTCACCTGGACCTCTCGGGCTTCAACGAAAAAGGCAGCGAACTGGCCCTCGACGTCGACGGTATACAGCAAACCCGGCGCAGCGCATTCGCCAACCTCGATGTTGCATTCAGCGCCATCGATCTGGGTGGCTGGCAACTGGTGCCGGGCGTGCAGGTGGGCTACGAGCATGTGCTGGGCGATCACCAGGTTGACAGCCAGGGTCACCTGCTGGGCCTGGACATCGAACAGCGCGCCGCCTTCGACAACCGCGACCAGTTCACTGCCGGGGTCAACCTGATGGCCAGCCTGGGGGCGCTGAGCTTCGGTGCCGAAGTCGGCGCCAGCAATGGCGGTGACAGCCACGGCGCCAGCGGCAGCCTCAAGGCCAGCTATCTGTTCTGACCGCCAGGCAAATCCGGGCCAGCCCTGCGGCGCTGGCCTGAGCCGTTGCGTACGTCGGCAGGGCTGACGCCGAAGGCACTGTGAAAGTACTGACAGAACCTGCCGACATTGCTGAAGCCAAACTCCAGCGCCACCTCGGTGACCGACGCCGCGTCGCGTTGGCGCAGAGCATGGTGAGCGTGCTCCAGACGCAGCTGGCGCTGGTAGGCGACGATCGACAAACCCATGAAACGCCGAAAACCGTCCTGCAAGGCACGCAGGCTGACGTTGCACAGCCGCGCCAGCTCAGTGCCGCTGACCTGGCTTTGCGGATGGGCCTGGATGTACTCGATGGCCAGCTTCACGTGCCGCGGCGCAATCAACGGCGCCGGGCGCTGCAGGGCCTGGCTGAAGTTGTGCGGCCAGATCTCGAGCAGCGCATCGACGAGCATTTCCTGCAGGCGCGCCGGCATCAGCGCTCCGGCATGCAGCAGCAGGTCGAACTGGCTGCCGGTGGCCAGCTCCACCAGGGCCCTGATGCCCTGCAGGTGGGCCAGGGCCACCACCGGCTCGAAGCACAGCCTGCCAAGAATCGGTTTGCCCAGCAGCGTTGCCAGTCGCTCGGTAAACAATGCCCGGCGGATCGAGATGCCGCATTGGTCGTGGTCATCCATGAAGCGCATCGAGCGCACATCGGCCTTGTCGACCGCCAGGCCCACCTGCCTGAAGCCCGTCGCGTCGCTGCCCGGATTGAGGATCAAGGTACCGGAGGAGGGGATGACGAAGGTGATTTCATCCTGGGATTCGGGAAAGCAGAAGGTGAAGTCACCGCGGTAGTGCATGCGCCGAAAGCTCACGCCATCATGGCGGCCATAGACGCCACCGATGCTGGTGTCGCCGGGCAGCGGCGGGATATCGGCATACAGATTGCCGAACAGGCTGCTGAACAATGCGCCGAAGTCGTCGCTGTGCATGCTGTCGGAGCGCAGGATGATCTGCTTGCGGGTCATGCTTGAGTACACCTTCAGTGTCACCTTGCGTGCGGGGTGTTCCGGGGTTGGAAAGCATCAAGAGGTTAGCAGCTGGGCGTGACAAGTGCGTGACCTCAGCGGGGAGAACAGTATGGGTTATCCAGGGGGCAGGCCAACCACCCGTCGGACATCATGCACTTTTGCCACCACCCCCTGGCCGGTCCGGTTTTCCCTGCTTTACTGATCAGGGCTGCCAGGCAGGCAGCTATGCGCCCAGGGAGGGTTTCATACCCGTTGCACCTCGGCGAACCTTGCCCATTGGGCATGGCCGTGCCGGACCGCAGCGTCTTCGCCGCAGGCAATCTGCGCGTGACGCCATCACGGAGGTCGCAACGCCGTTCGCCTACATCCAACTGCGCGCCAAGGAAGTCGCCCGCCAGAAACAGCCCACGCGCTTGTTTCCACTCATTGTTTGCAATGGAGGCACCATGACTGACTCACTACAAGCACCCGTAATAGGACTCTTCCCCGTGTCCTACATCATCGGCACCGATGCACCCGGCGCCCAGCGCCTGGTGCTCGACCTGCTGGTTCATCCGTCTGACCGCACCCTGCGCGGCACCGCCCATCTCACCCAGTCCACCAACCCGCCGCTGGACCAGCACCTGGACGTGTGGGGCACCTACAGCTATCAGCTGTTCCTGCCGCCAAGCCCAAGCAATATCCTCATCACGTTGCAGGGCAACCATGGCGGCAAAACTGCCAACTCGCCGATCATCTTCAGCCTCAAACTCGCGGTGGGCTCGGACTGGCAGAAAGGCCAGGCCGGTTACCGCTACTTGAACAGCCAGGGGCAATGGATCGTGGTCGAAGCGCCAGCGCACCGGGAAGACACCCGCATCAAGGCTTTCGGTGATGTCGGCATCCAGGCACTGCTACACGCCACCACCCTGGAGGCGGCCATTGCCACCGGCGATGTCGATCATCTCAAGGCCCTGGCTACCGGTGACGCAGGCGCTGCCCTGAACACCGCCATCGATTCGACCAAGAGCACTTCCGGCAAAGCCGGCAAATCCAGCCGCGCCTGAACAGACAAGGAGTCGCACCATGCCCGCAATCGGACTGTTCCACACCCGTCTCAATGTGCGTACCGGCCTGCTCGGTGCTCCCGTCCTGACCCTCGATCTGTTGGTCAATACCGTGCAGAAGAAGATCACCGGCGTAGCCAGTATCTTTGCTGCCACCTATCCACCGCTGAACTTCCATGCCGATGTCTGGGGGGACTATTCCGACCTCAAGCTCGGCCTCAAAGGTGATGGCCATATCGTGCTCAACCTGACCGGCAGCCCCAGCGGTCCGTTCAGCACCCTGGAGCAGACCTTCCATCTGCACGGGATCCTCAGCGCCAACTGGGCCAGCGGTACCGCCAGCTATCGCTACCTGCGCCTGGACGGCGGAGGGTGGCAGGTGGTGCCCCATGCCAACGTGCGCCAGGCACCGACCGAGACTCACCAGAGCCAGAAGGATGTCAGCGAACGTAGCCGCAGCCGCCTGCAGGCAGCGATTGGTCAGCTGGAAAACGCGTAGACGCGCGTGAGAAGCGGGCGGCCCGGAAGACCGGGCTGCCTTTCTCGTGCTTGCAAAGGTTGTGGGATTTAGGCTAGATCGACGTTGAATCTGTTTCGCTGCCAGGGTCGATCTATGCCGCTGAGCTTTCACAAGATGCACGCCAATGGCGATGACTTCGTTATCGTCGACGCGCGGAACGCAGCCAACCCGATCACTGGCGACATTGCCCGGCGACTGGGGGATCGCAGCCACGGTATCGGCTTCAATCAGCTCGCGGTGCTGCTCGATTGTGATGATGCCCAGGCGCGCCTGCTGTTCTGGAATGCCGATGGCTCCCCGCTGGACGTTTGCGGCAGCGCAACCCGGGGCGCTGCGGACAGGTTGATGCACGAAGCGAACACCACGTCGCTAACCTTGCGCTCCAACCGTGGGCTTCTGACGTGCGAACGAACGGCAACGGGCGCCATTGCCGTCAGCATGGGCGTGCCGCTGTTCGGCTGGTCGGATGTTCCGCTGGCTGACGCAATGGATACGGCTGTATTGCCACTGGCTGGAGGCCCCAGCGCCTGCAGCATGGGCAACCCGCACTGCAGCTTTTTTGTCGATGATCTGGCGGCCATTGACCTGGCGGCTATCGGCCCGGGCATCGAGACCCATCCGCTGTTCCCCAACCGGACCAATGTGCATTTCGTCCAGGTCATTGACCGAGCGCACATTCGCTTGCGCATCTGGGAGCGTTGGGGCGGCATTGCATTGGGTTCGGGGTCCTGCTCCTGTGGTGCGGTGGTCAACGGCATCCGTCGCGGCCTGCTGGACCCTTGCGTTGAGGTGGAATGCGATGGCGGGACCGTCACTGTGCAATGGGATGGCGAGGGCCCGGTCTTTCTCACCGGGCCGGTGGCCTTGAGCTATTCGGGCGTAGTTGCAGATGGCCTGTTACCGGCCGGCTTCGTCGGTAGCTGAGCCTCACGCAAGCCCCTCACAGCTGGATATCTATCACAACCGGGCAATGGTCCGATATCGCCAATGCAGCGACGGGGTACTGCGGTGGCTTTGCAGGAAGGGAGCCGCCCATGTTGCCGATTGGAACCTTGTAAGTCGACTGGACACTATTGGCCAGCGTCTCAGATACAAGGATGTGGTCCAGGCCAACCGGGTTTCGGCAGCCCAGCCCATCAGCAGCAGTCAGTGCCTTGCGCTGCGCCTGGGACAGTTTGGAGGTTTTTGCCGACTCGCACGCAGCCTTTACTGATGGGGCTCCAGGACACACTGCTGACAGAAGTCTGGCCTTCGACCCTGCGGGTGCTCCGTCATTGATTTCCAAGAACAGATTGCGCGTTGATACCGTGGCGGCCCGGCTCTTTGTCAAATCGGTCTCTCCGTCGCTTCGCAGTGGCTCTGCGCCCGCCAGTTTGTTGGCTTCGTGCCAAAGATTACGGTTGAAATCGCCAAGTACAACGAAGCCATCCACGTTCAACGGCAGTGTTTCGAATGCGACTTCAAGTGGGCCTACCTGCTGCTGCAAAACAGGACATGGGTCGTCGGCTCCCTTGTCGCCGTCGAGACGATCACCTTCCAGCGGTGTGACACACCCGGATTTGAGATGGACCGTCAAAAAGCGAACCCGTTTGCCGCCCAGATTCAACGTGACGGTATACCCCGGTCGTACCTGTTTGGTCGCTGGACGATCGGGCAGGGACAGCTCTACCAGGTCGGTGCATGCCTCGACGGCCTCGCCCAACGACCTTTTCCAGGCAAACGCCAGGCGTTGTATCTTGTAGGCACCCTCGAAGGAGCAGACGTTGTAGTCTGCTGCGGCGTCGCCAAGCGCTTCGCGAACACTTTGTGCTCCGGAAACTTCCTGGAAAGCAATGACGTCCGGCTTGATCTCGGCAGACATCAATCTGGCTATTTGCGCCAAGCGTTTGGCATAGGCTTCAGGCGTAACTTCCACGACCTGATGAGTTGCAGTCATGTAGACCGCGCAGGGCGGCATTCTGGCAAGGTCCACCCCTTCGAGTGAAGCACGTGACTCGCTGATGTCCCATCCACGCTTGGCCTGCGGTGTACCGACGGGTACCAGCTTCCAATCACCTTGAGCGTCTTTCGCGTAGGTTTTTGAGCACTGTGCAATCCAGGTTGGCAGCTCTTGTTCAGCGATATGCCAGCCAAGGTTCCACGTGGCAATTCGAAAGCTATCGCCTTGTGCGACAGACGAACCAAACAACATTGCGCTGAACACGACGAGCTTCCAGGCCGGGTACATTCGATGCTCCTTCTCAAAGAGATCATGTTGGGGCCATAGCTGGCAGAGAGCCATAATTCATGGGTATAGACTGCATCCAGATTCACGGCAAACACCGTTGAGCTTATTGGCCTTCCCGAGAATAGGTTTTTACATGCTTGGCAAAGCCGATCTTGATCGCTACCAACACGGGCGCCGCCACGGCAAACAGCAGCGTCACGGCCATGAACGCACTGTCGAAGGCAATCACCTGGGCCTGCCCGGACAGCGCCCGCCCCAGCAAATTTGTCGCCGCCCGCGCCGCCGCTGCATCCATGCCTTTATCCATCAGCAACGCCGTGCTGCTGGTCAAACGCTCCATCATCGCCGCGCTGCCGGGCGTGACACGGGTGCCGAGCACCACGGCATTGGTCGCGACGTCATGCTCGATCAGGGTCTGCAACCCGGCCACCCCCATCAGCCCGCCTAACTGCCGCCCGGCATTGAACAGGCCAATGCCGGCCGCCAGGTTGCGGCTGTTGAGGTGCGTGAAGGCAATCAGGGTGATCGACAAAAACAGAAAACCCAAGCCCAGCCCGCGCAATACAATGGCCGCCATCATGTCTGCGCTGCCGCTTTCGCTGGTCGAGCCAGACAGCATCCACATGGCGATCATGATCAGCCCGATGCCAAAGGGCACCGTGGCAAACGGCGGCACCCCACGTGCCTGCATGAGGTAGGCCGAAACCAGCAGCGCACCCACGAAAAACGCGCCACTGGGCAACAGCAACAAACCGGCACTCGTCGGGGTAAAGCCCAGCACCGACAAGGCAAATGCCGGGATCAGGTACGCACTGCCAAACAAGGCCGCACCGGCGACAAAACTGACGATAAAGGCGAAGGCAAAATCGCTCGATTGGAACAGGCTGAAGTCGAGCAGACCTCGACCCTTGGCCAGCACTTGCCGACCGAGAAACACCAGCAGCGCCGCTGTGCCAATCACCGTCAGCCAGCGGATGCGAGGTTCCTCGAACCAGTCCCAGCGGCTGCCCTGGCTGAGCACATAGGTAAAGCACAACAGCGCAGTGGCGAGGAAAAACAAGCCAAGCCAGTCAAACGGTAGCTGTCGGGCTTTGGCCGGCTTCGGCACGTCGGCGAGCAGCACAAGCCCACCGGCCAGCAGCGCCAGCGGCAAGACGCTGAAGAAGATCCAGGTCCACGACTGGCTGTCCAGCAACCAGCCATGCAGGGCCGGGGCGAGGGTAGCCGGGGCAACCACGGCGCCCATGGCGAACAGCGCTTGAATGAGCGGTTGCCAGGCGCGCGGGTAGGCCCGAAACAGGATCATCTGACCGCCGACCAGCAGCGTGCCGCCGGCAAAACCCTGCGCCACCCGCAACGCAGTCAGCAGCTGCAGTTGCGTGGTGTAAACCGCGATCGCGCAAGCCAGGCCCATGGCCAGGGTCGCACCGATGACCACCTGCCGGGGATTGAAGCGCCTGAGCAGCCAGGCGGCGCTCATGAAACCGATCAGTTTGAACCCGGTGTAGCCGATATCCAGCCAGGCGAACTCATCGGGCGTGGCATAGGTGTCGCCGATGATGTCGCCGCGGCCCAGCGCCAGTACGGTACTGGCGATGGCCTCGGTCAGGGTGGCGAGCAGTATGCCGACCACCAGCAGGCTAGCGCCGCCGCGCTTCACGAGCCACCGCCATGGGCCACCTCGACCCGCGCCGACAGGCCCGGCACGATACGCCCGGGCAGGGGGTTATGGGCCAGGCGGATCTTCACCGGCACACGCTGCACGACCCGGACGAAATTGCCGGTGGCGTTGTCGGCCGGCAGCAGGCTGAACGCCGAACCGCTGCCGGGGGCAAAGCTGTCGACCACGCCTTCCAGCACGTCGTCGGGGTAGCCGTCGACGGTGATACGCACGCGCTGGCCAGGGTGGATCGGCTCAAGCTGGGTTTCCTTGAAATTGGCCACCACCCACACATCGTTGACCGGCACGATATCGAGCAAGGCCACGCCGGTGGTCACAAAGCGCCCGACCCGCACCTGGCGGTTGCCGACCACGCCATCCACCGGGGCACGCACCACCGTGCTGTCCAGGTCGATCCGCGCCAGGTCCCGCGCGGCCTGGGCCTGGGCCACGGCAGCAACGGCGGCTTGACGCTGGGCGAGCAGCACGGCGATGTGCTGCTGTTGCGCGTCCACCGAGGCCGAGGCGGCAGACACCGTCGCCGCGGCCTTTGATTGCGCCGCGCCGGTTTCATCGACCAGGGCCTGGCTGACGGCGTTGCTGACGATCAGCTTGCGGCTGCGGTCGTGGGTTTTGCTCGCCAGGTTCATTTCGGCGGCGGCCGAGCGCCGCTGGGCCTCGGCCTGGCGAATCAGTGCGCGTTGCAGCTGGGTCTGCGCATCGACATGGCTCAGGCGTGCCTGGGCCGCGTTGTAGTTGGCCTCGGCCTGGTCGAGGTGAGCGCGGTAGTCCTGGTCGTCGATGCGAAACAGCACGTCACCGGCGCGCACGCTCTGGTTGTCCCGGACCTGGACCGCGGTTACGTAGCCGGCCACCTTGGCCGCTAGCGAGGTGACGTCGCCGCGCACATAGGCGTTGTCGGTGGAGGTGCTGGCGCCGCTGAACCCTGCAGCCCAGCCAGCCAGCAACACCGCCAGGGCACTGGCGCAAAGCAGCAGGCCGACGACCTTGCGCTTGCCGCGCCGTGGCGCTGTCGGTGCTGCCTCGACGTCGGGGGAGGGCTCGAGCGCGTTCATGATGGGTGTCCTGTTCAATGCCGGCGCCTGCGGCAGCCGAAGCTGCCGAGGGTCGCCTGGCGTGGTTACTTGTTAACGGGCTTGACCAGCTCCTGCTCGCTGCTGTCGAGCACGAACACCGCCAGCAAACGGGCCGGCTCGGTGCTGCTGGCATTAGCGCTGACTGCATGAAAGGCGCCGGGCTCCTCGACGAAATGCTCCCCGGCCTTGTAGACCTTCTCCGGGTCGTCGCCGACCTTGCTGCGCACCGCGCCTTCGAGCACCGTGGCGTAGATGAACGCCGACTTCGGATGCAGGTGCGCCGGTGATGCGCCGCCTGGCGCGTATTCCACCAGCACGCCCTTCATGCTCTTGCCTGGCACATTGGGCAGGGCGCGGTCGAACACCACACTGACCTTGCCCGGTTGCGGTTCGCCAGCCCAGGCGCTGGTGATTGAAAAACTGGCAAAGGCGGCGGCGAGAACCAATCGGCTAAACATGGCAATGCTCCTTCAATGAGTGGGTGAGCGTGTCTCAGTGCGGTGCCTGGGGGGTGGATTGCGCCAGCCAGTCCTCGAAGCGGATCGCACCCAGGCGCGGGTTGCTGCCGGGGGTCAGCGACTGGTCGTCGAGCACATCGCCGAAGTAGCGCGCGTGTACATCCGGCACCACCTTGCGGGTGTCGTCGGTGGCGCGGAACAAACGCCGCACCAGCTCATCCAGCGGCAGGGCTTCGGGGCCGGCGACTTCCACGGTGGCGTTGAGCGGCGCCGCCAGGGCCACATCGGTGAGCGCCGCAGCGACGTCATCGGAAGCCATGGGCTGGATCAGCGCCGGTGACAGGCGCACTTCGTCGCCAACCATGGCCGCCTGGGCAATGCCGCCGACAAACTCGAAGAACTGCGTGGCGCGCAGCAGGGTGAAGGGCTGGCCGGACGCCTTGATCAGGTTCTCCTGGGCGACCTTGGCACGAAAGTAGCCGTTGGCCGGCAGCCGCTCGCTGCCGACGATCGACAGCGCCACATGATGGCCGACGCCGGCAGCGGCTTCGGCGGCCAGCAGATTACGGGTGGAGGTTTCAAAGAACTCCAGCACCGCCTGGTCTTCCCACGATGGCGCGTTGGCCACATCGACCACCACCTGGGCGCCATCCATCGCCTCGGCCAGGCCTTCGCGGGTAATGCTGTTGACCCCGGTGTTGGGCGAGGCGGCGACGGCGTCATGGCCGCGCTCGCGCAGGTTTTTCACCAGTTTCGATCCGATGAGGCCGGTGCCTCCGATGACGACGATTTTCATGGGGACTCTCCGCTTGCCGACGGCAACCATTGCTGTCGATGGGCTCAAGCGTGCCAGCGGCGCCGGGGCAAGTCCTTGCAGCAGGCGTGGATTTGCCTTGGCATTGGCGTGGATTTATGTCCAAAGCCTCCAACCTGCGCCGACCCGCCCGCTGGACGGTGCAGCCGGCCACGGCCTGCCGTATGATCGAAACCACGACCAATCGCCAGCTCGGACACGGAGTCGGGGGCGCTCGACCCAGGGGATAGCCACCGTGCAATTCGTGTTTGAAGACTACGTGCTCGACCAGCAGCGCCGGGAGCTGACCCAGCGCGGCCAGGTCGTGGCCATCGGCCCGCAGGTGTTCGACCTGTTGCTGCTGCTGGTCAGCAACCACGAACGGGTGGTCAGCAAGGACGACCTGCTGCAGGCGGTATGGAGCGGGCGCATCGTCTCCGAATCGACCATCACCAGCCACATCAACGCCGTGCGCAAGGCCATCGGCGACACCGGCGAGCAGCAGCGCCTGGTGCGCACCGTGCCGCGCAAGGGCTACCGCTTCACAGGCGTGATCAGCCGTTGCGAGGGCCTGGCCGACGAGCCGGCACTGTCAGCCGAACCACTGCCGGCGCCAGCCGCCATACTGAACCTGCCAGACAAACCGTCGATCACCGTGCTGCCGTTCCACAACCTCAGCGGCGACCCCGAGCAGGACTACTTCGCCGACGGCATGGTCGAAGACATCATCGCTGCCTTGTCGCGACTGCGCTGGCTGTTCGTCATCGCCCGCAACACCAGTTTTACCTACAAGGGCAGGGCGGTGGACGTGCAGGGTATCGGCCAGGAGCTGGGTGTGCGCTACGTGCTTGAAGGCAGCGTGCGCAAGGCCGGCAACAAGGTGCGTATCACCGGCCAGTTGATTGATGCCAGCAGCGGCACGCATCTGTGGGCCGAGCGCTTCGAAGGCCTGCTCGACGACATTTTCGACCTGCAGGACCGCATTGCCGAAAGCGTGGTCGGCGCCATTGCCCCACAGCTGGAACGGGCCGAAATCGAGCGGGCCAAGCGCAAACCCACCGACAGCCTCGATGCCTACGACTACTACCTGCGTGGTACGGCCAAGCTGCATAACGGCACCCGCGAAGCCATCGAACAGGCCCTGGCGCTGTTCTACCGGGCTATCGAACTGGACCCGGAATTCGCCTCGGCCTACGGCATGGCCGCCTGGTGCCACTTCTGGCGCAAGATCAATGGCTGGATGAGCGATCGCCCGCGGGAGATCGCCGAAGGCACGCGGCTGGCGCGCCTGGCCGTGGTGCTTGGCCGCGACGACGCCGTGGCCCTGACCCGTGGTGGCCATGCCCTGGCGCACCTGGCGGGCGATGTCGACAGCGGCATCGCCTTGCTCGACCGCGCCCGGCTGCTCAACCCCAACCTGGCGCCGGCCTGGTACCTGGGCGGTATTTTGCGTGCCCTGCGCGGCGAAACCGAGGCGGCCATCGACAACCTCAACCATGCCGTGCGCCTGAGCCCGCTGGACCCGGAGATGTTTCGCATGCAGGTGGGCATGGCCCTGGCGCACTTTTTTGCCGGGCGCTTCGACATCGCCGCCAGCTGGGCCGAAAAGGCCCTGGGTAACCTGCCCAGCCTGCTGCCAGCTGCGGCCCTGCTGGCGGCCAGCTATGCCCACGCCGGCCGGCAGGACAAAGTCGAGCAGGCGCTGCAGCGCCTGCGGGCGATGGACCCGACCTTGCGGGTGTCGCGGCTCAAGGAATGGCTGCCGATCCAGCAGGGCGAGGATTTCGAGCGGTTTGCCCAGGGGCTGCGCCTGGCGGGTTTGCCCGAGTAATTGCGCCCGGCACAAGACTTCCCGGCGAAAACCCGGATAATGGCGGCCAAATCGTTTTGCTCGTATGGTATTCCCGCATGGAAATCAAGGTTAACTTTCTCGACAACCTTCGACTTGAAGCCAAGTTCGATGACTTCACGGTGGTGGCCGATCAACCGATCCGCTACAAGGGCGATGGCTCGGCACCGGGGCCGTTCGATTACTTTCTGGCTTCGTCGGCCCTGTGCGCGGCGTACTTTGTAAAGCTGTACTGCCAGACCCGGGGTATCCCCACCGATAACATCCGCCTGTCGCAAAACAACATTGTCGACCCGGAAGACCGTTACAAGCAGATCTTCAAGATCCAGGTCGAGTTGCCGGCCGATATCTCCGAGAAGGACCGCCAGGGCATCCTGCGCTCCATCGACCGCTGCACGGTGAAAAAGGTGGTGCAGACCGGCCCTGATTTTGTCATCGAAGAAGTGGAAAACCTCGATGCCAACGCCCAGGCCTTGCTTATGCTCGACCCGGCGTCGGACACCAGTACCTTTATCGCCGGCAAGGACCTGCCGCTGGAACAGACCATTGCCAACATGTCGGGGATTCTCGCCGGCCTTGGGATGAAGATCGAGATCGCCTCGTGGCGCAATATCGTGCCCAATGTCTGGTCGCTGCACATTCGCGATGCGCAGTCGCCGATGTGCTTTACCAATGGCAAGGGCGCGACCAAGGAAGGCGCGCTGGCCTCGGCGCTGGGCGAATTCATCGAGCGGCTCAACTGCAACTTCTTCTACAACGACCAGTTCTGGGGCGAAGACATCGCCAACGCAGAATTCGTCCATTACCCGGACGAGCGTTGGTTCAAGCCAGGCCGTAAAGATGCGCTGCCGGCGGAAATCCTCGACGAATACTGCCGCGAGATTTACAACCCCGATGGCGAACTGTGCGGCTCGCACCTGTACGACACCAACTCCGGCAATGTCGAACGCGGTATCTGCTCGCTGCCGTTCGTGCGCCAGTCCGATGGTGAGGTGGTGTACTTCCCCTCCAACCTGATCGAGAACCTGTACCTGAGCAACGGCATGAGCGCCGGTAACACCCTGGCCGAAGCCCAGGTGCAATGCCTGTCGGAAATCTTCGAGCGCGCGGTCAAGCGTGAAATCCTTGAAGGCGAGCTGGCATTGCCGGATGTGCCACAGGAAGTACTGGCCAAGTACCCCGGCATTCTCGCCGGCATCCAGGGCCTGGAAGAGCAGGGCTTCCCGGTGCTGGTCAAGGATGCGTCGCTCGGCGGCGCCTTCCCGGTGATGTGCGTGACCTTGATGAACCCGCGCACCGGCGGCGTGTTTGCCTCGTTCGGCGCGCACCCAAGCTTTGAAGTGGCGTTGGAGCGCAGCCTCACCGAACTGCTCCAGGGCCGCAGTTTCGAAGGCCTGAACGACCTGCCGCAGCCGACCTTCGAAAGCCACGCGGTGACCGAGCCGAACAACTTTGTCGAGCACTTCATCGACTCCAGCGGTGTGGTGTCGTGGCGCTTCTTCAGTGCCAAGGCAGACTTCGAATTCGTCGAGTGGGACTTCTGTGCCGAGGGTGAAAACGCCAACGCCGAAGAAGCCGCAGCGCTGTTCGGTATTCTCGAAGACATGGGCAAAGAAGTGTACATGGCGGTGTACGAGCACCTGGGCGCCACGGCTTGCCGCATCCTGGTACCGGATTATTCGGAAATCTATCCGGTGGACGACCTGATCTGGGACAACACCAACAAGGCGCTGTTCTTCCGTGAAGACATCCTCAACCTGCACCGCCTGGATGATGAGCAGCTGCACGCTCTGGTCGAGCGCCTGGAAGAAAGCGAGCTGGATGATTACACCGACATCACCACCCTGATCGGCATCGAGTTCGACGACAACACCGCCTGGGGCCAGCTGACCATCCTGGAGTTGAAGCTGCTGATCCACCTTGCCCTGCAGCAATTTGAACCGGCCAAAGAGCTGGTCGAGACCTTCCTGCAGTTCAACGACAACACCGTCGAGCGCGGCTTGTTCTATCAGGCGGTGAATGTGGTGCTGGAAGTGGCGCTGGACGATGAACTGGAACTGGCCGACTACGAGGTCAATTTCCGCCGCATGTTCGGCAACCCGCGCATGGACGCGGTGCTCGGCTCGGTGGACGGCAGCGTGCGCTTCTACGGCCTGACGCCGACCAGCATGAAACTCGAAGGCCTCGACCGTCACCAGCGCCTGATCGACAGCTACAAAAAACTGCATGCGGCACGGGCCAAGGTGGCCAACCTGTCGCGCTAACACGCGCTGACAACAAAAGCACCTTCGGGTGCTTTTGTTGTTTATGCGCTGGGGTTATAGCCCTGTAGCCAACGGGTCTTGCCGCTGAAACGGCGGCCCTTGCCGGATGATGGGGTTGGGGTTTAGCTGATTGTTCGTGTGAACAACCTCATCAGGTGCAGACCATGAGCACACCCCTGGATTTGAATGCTTTGAAAGCGCGCCAGCAGGCGACGTGGGCCAGTGGCGACTACGCGGTGATCGGTACCACCTTGCAGCTGGTCGGTGAACACCTGGCCGAAGCCTGCGACTTGCGCTGGGACGAAAAGGTCCTGGACGTCGCGGCCGGCAACGGCAATGTCACCCTGGCCGCCGCACGCCGCGGCTGCCAGGTCACCTCCACCGATTATGTGCCCGAACTGCTCAAGCGCGGCGAAGAGCGCGCCCGCGCCGAACGTCTGAATGTCGTGTTTCAGGTCGCCGATGTTGAGGCCTTGCCGTTCCAGGACGGTTCCTTCGATGTGGTGTTATCGACCTTCGGCGTGATGTTCGCCCCCGACCAGGCGCAAGCGGCGAAGGAACTGGGCCGCGTGTGCCGCTCGGGCGGCCGTATCGGCCTGGCCAACTGGACCCCGCAAGGGTTTATCGGCCAGATGTTCAAGACCCTCGGCCGCCATGTGCCGCCACCTGCCGGTGCGCAACCGCCCTCACGCTGGGGGGATGAAGAACAGTTGCATAGCCTGTTCGGCGACGACATCGGTTCGATCAAGGTCAGCCGCGAGCACTTCAATTTTCGCTATCGTTCGGCGGCGCATTTCATCGAAGTGTTCAGGACCTGGTACGGGCCGGTACACAAGGCGTTTGCATCGTTGGAAAGCGACAAGGCCAGCGCGCTGGAACGCGATCTGACCCAGCTGTTGAACGACAACAACGTGGCGGGAGGTGCGTCGCTGGTGGTGCCGAGCGAGTACCTGGAGGTGGTCATCAGCCGCCGCTGAAATCATCGCGGGTCAAGCCCGCTCCTACAGGCCTTGCGCCGAACCTGTGGGAGCGGGCCTTGCCCCGCGAAACGGTCGGCCAAAGCAAAACCTGTAGTAGTCAATGAATGAGAAGTATTACCATGCACGGATTTCCTTAGCTGCCAGGAGATCCCGTCCATGTCCCCATCCAGCCCCCACGATGTCGGCGCGCTGTATCTCCAGCATCACAGCTGGGTAGTGGCCATGCTCCGGCGCAAACTGGGCAATCGCGAACAAGCGCTGGACCTCGCACAGGACACCTTCGTAAAACTCCTTCGCAGCGAGATGCCGCCGTTGCTGCGCGAACCCCGGGCCTACCTGGGCACCATCGCCAGCCGCCTGTGCCTGCAGCATTTTCGCCGCCAGGCCCTGGAGCGCGCATATCTGCAAAGCCTGGCTCAGCTTGAGCCGCAGCATCAGCCTTCGGAAGAAACCCGGGTGCTGGTGCTCGAGGCGCTGGACGCGGTGGGCCAGGTGCTCGATGGCCTGGCCAACCGGGTGCGTGAAGTGTTTTTGCTGTCCCAGCTCGACGGCCTGACCTACCCGCAGATCGCCGAGCGCCTGGGCCTGACCGTCAATGTCGTGCAGAAGGCCATGCTCAAGGCCTATCGGCATTGCTATGCCGCAGTGCATGGCGAATGAAGCCGTTGACCGCACACGAGCCGTGTCTCGATCCGCAAATCCTCGAACAGGCCATGTTGTGGATGGTGCGCCTGCAATCGGGTGTGAGCAGCGACGCCGAGCAGCTCGCCTGCCAGCGCTGGCGCCAGGAAAGCGCGGCCCATGAACTGGCCTGGCAGCGGCTCACGGGCATCAGCCAGGGCCTTCGTGAAGGCACCCGCGGCCTGTCGGCGGCTGGTGCGCGTAGCCTGCTTGAGGCACGTTCGCTGCCCTCGCGAAGGGCAGTGCTCAAGAGCCTGGCTGCCGGTGGCGTGCTGATAGCCACTGGTTACGGGGTACAGCAACGCACAGTGCTGCCGTCCCTGTTCAGCGACTACGGGACCGCCACCGGCGAGCGCCGACACTGGAGCCTCGCCTCGGGGCTGGCGTTGCAACTGGATACCCGCAGCGCCCTGGACAGTGACGTGGTGGACGGCGACCGGGTGCTGACCCTCAACCGTGGACGAGTGCTGCTGGAGGTGGAGCAGGGTGCCAGTGTCAGCCTGCGCACCGCTGATGCCCGGGTTCGGCCGGCGACGCTGTCGCGCCTGGTGGTCAGCCAGCAATCCACTGGCACCCTGGTGCAGGTGCTCAAGGGGGCGGCGCAGGTCGAGCACGGGCAAGGCGCGCGCGTCGCCCTGGAGGCCAGCTGGCAACAGCTGTACAGCAGCTCCCGGGCCGGCCCGTTGGTGCCGCTGGCTGTGGGCGCGGAGGCCTGGACCCAGGGTCTGCTGGTTGCGCAACGCATGCCGCTCGGCGAGCTGCTGGCCGAGCTCGACCGCTATCGCCCCGGCGTGCTGCGTTGCGATCCGCGAATTACCGGGCTGCAGGTCAGCGGCTCGTTCTCCATCGAGCAACCCGACGCCAGTCTTGAGCTGATCACCCAGGTCTTGCCTGTTCGCGTCCAGCGCGTGCTGGGCTATTGGGCCAGTGTCGTGCCCGCCTGAAATAATTTTCATTAGCGTTGGCAGGTTTTGTCGCTTCGCGCATCAAGACAAGGGAAAGCGCTGCACTGCCAGCGCCATGTCCACCCCTGCTTTCCAAGGATTGCCTCGATGCGTTGTCGCCTTACCCCCCTTGCCACTGTTGTACGCACCCTGATGCTTGGTTTTACCCTGGTGTCCTTCAACCAAACCGCAATTGCTGCCCAGGTGATCGCGGAGCAGGCCGGAGTGCGCAGTTATGACATCGCCCCGGGGAGCCTCGACCGCGTACTCGGGCAATTTGGCCAGCAAGCCGGGGTGATGGTTGCCGTCGACTCGCAGTTGTCCAATGGCCTGCAGAGCCCCGGGCTGCGCGGCCAGTTCGCCGTCGACCAGGCGCTGGCGCAGCTGATTGCCGGCACCGGCCTGCAGCCGCTGGTAATGGGGCAGGGGCGCTATCGCCTGATCCCCCGGGCCAGCGAGGCCGGCGCCCTTGAACTGGGTGCGACCAGTGTCAGCGCAGCAGGCCTGGGTGCCACCACCGAAGGTACCGGCGCCTACACCAGCGGCTCGACCAGCACTGCCACCAAGATGAACCTGTCAATCCGCGAAACGCCGCAGTCGATCAGCGTCGTCACCCGCCAGCGCATGGATGACCAACAGCTGCGCAACATGTCCGATGTGCTCAACCAGACGCCCGGCGTGACCATGTCCCAGGATGGCGGCGAGCGCTTCAACATCTATTCGCGCGGTAGCGCCATCAACACCTACCAGTTCGACGGCGTCACCACTTACCAGGAAAACCAGACCCGCACCATGCCCAGCACCTTGCTCGACATGGCCATCTACGACCGGGTGGAAGTGGTGCGCGGCGCCACCGGGCTGATGACCGGCGCGGGCGACCCCAGCGGCGTGGTCAACGTGATCCGCAAGCGCCCGACCCGCGAGTTCCAGGCCTATGTGCAGGGCGGTATCGGCTCCTGGGATTTCAAGCGCCTGGAAGCGGACGTCTCCGGGCCGCTGACGCCGACCGGCAACCTGCGCGGGCGCATGGTCGCGGCCAAGCAGCTCAACGATACCTTCATGGACTGGTACCAGCAGGACCGCGACATCCTTTACGGAGCGCTCGAAGTCGACCTCAGCGACAGCACCCTGGTGCGCCTGAGCATCGATCACCAGCGCTACCGGCCAACGGGCGGCCAGGGTGTGCCGATCATGTTCACCAACGGCCAGGCGACGGACTTCTCCCGCGATACCAGTTCCGGCGCACGCTGGGCCTCGGACCGTTTCGACACCAACAACTACAGCCTGGCGCTCGAACAGCAATTGGCCAACGACTGGCAGCTGAAAGTCGCGGGCACCTTCATGGATGTCGATCGCGATACCCGCAGCGGCTCCTACCAGAGTTCGACCGGCATGTCGTACATCACCCCCGAAGGTAATGCCACCATCAGCCAGGGCTGGTCCGAAGCCACCCAGCATCAGAAGGCCATCGATGCCACCCTGCAGGGCCCGTTCGAACTGTTCGGCAACAGCCATGAGCTTATCGTCGGGGCCAACTACCTCGACTACGTCAACCACCACTACGCGACCACCGGGCGCTCGGCCATCGTCGACTTCAACCACTGGAACAACGAACTGCCCAAGCCCGACAAGGACGGTTTCACCCCGGCGCTGGACTACGACGTCGACACGCGCCAGAGCGGCTACTTCGTCGCCGGGCGCTTCAACCTCAGTGACAGCCTGCACCTGATCCTCGGTGCCCGCGCCAGCAATTACCGCTATCACTACTATTCCAAGAGCCTGGCCAGCGGCTACGTCATGGACTACAGCATGACCGAACGCGGCGAGGTCACGCCTTACGCTGGCGTGGTCTATGACCTGACGCCCGAGCAGTCGATCTACGTCAGCTACACCGACATCTTCAAGCCGCAGTCGAGCCAGGACCGCAGCGGCAAGGTGCTTGAGCCGGTGGTGGGTAAAAACTATGAGTTGGGTTGGAAGGGCGAGTTCTACGACGGCCGGCTCAACGCCAACATCGCCGGTTACATGATCAAGCGCGACAACGTCGCCGAACTGGATGCCGGCTACACCGTGCCGGGCACCGATCAGGACGCCTACCGCGCGGTGAGCGGCGCCAAGACCAAGGGCATTGACCTGGAACTGGCTGGCGAACTCGCCCCGGGTTGGGAGCTGCAGGCTGGCTTCAGCCACTCGCGCACCGAAGACGCCGAAGGCCAGCGCCTGACCGCCCAGCTGCCGCTGGACACATTCCGGCTGTGGACCACCTACCAGCTACCCGGCCAATGGCAGCGCCTGACCCTCGGCGGCGGTGCCAGCTGGAACTCCAGCAACTCGCTGTACTTCAGCCGCTACAACAGCCGCGTCGGCCAGGATGATTACGCCGTGCTCAACCTGATGGCGCGCTACCGGCTTAGCGATCATCTTTCCACCACGCTGAACCTCAACAACCTGCTCGACGAGAAGTACTACGCCGGGTTTTCCGGGAGCTACGGGCACTACGGGCCGCCGCGCAATGTGATGATGAATGTGCGTTACGACTTCTGAGGTTTGTAGTCGCAATGGATCTGCATGCTCTCTGTTTCGTTTCGATGGATGTCAAAGCCGCATTGTTTTAATGCGTCTTTGACCCTATCGATAACCACCAGGTAGTGCGCTGCGCGTGCGCGCTGGCGAGTCAGCGAGGTAAAGACGCCAAAGGGCAGGAAGCGCAGCCTTTTTCCCTTTAACACAATGGAGACATCGACATGTGAGCCATCCACGTCATGTCCATTGGAGCCAAATATCTCGCCGACTTCATCCTTGCGACCGGGGTAGCAGGCGCAGAACACCTTGATGCCCAGCCAGCGTGAGAGCGTTCTGAACGAACCCAGATGGCTGTTTTTGTTTTCATACCCGCGCACCAGCAACAGCTCAATGTCGGGTGGCAGCGTTGATTGGGCCTCAATCAACTTATGGAAAGTTTCTTCATCGATGGCTACTTCAGAGGACGGCCAGCGCGGGGATACTCGTACCCCGTGGCGCTCTCCCTTTGGCAGTACAAGCATGTTGGGCATTCTCAAATGGGGCTATCCGGGGGGAGGGGGCTGGTCAGATCAAGCACATCGACGACCGCACCGCTGAAAAAGTCCACGACCTCCAGACGGTGGGTCAGCAACTGATCGCCGAACCAGTCAGCGGCGAGCCGGCCGGGTGGGCCTTTGTGGCGTACAACCGTGGTCTCGATCTGGCCGCTGTCAGCCGCAAGGATGATGTCTTCACCCCAGTTCGAACGCTGCGTCGCCGAGATCGGCAGGCACAGGTGAGTAGCGGATTCATTGAACAGGATTGTCCCGGCGCCTACCTGACCATATTCGCCGATGTCCCTGGACCACAATGTCGCGCCGTTGCGATCGCAGCACAGCAGGCGGTTGTTTTCACCGGTGACAAACAGGTATTGACCATCACGGGAAAAGCGCAGGCTTCTGACCTTGGCGTCCAGCGCCAGGGTGATCTTGTTGATCTCGCCACTGGCGCAATCAACCGTCAGCACACTGTTGCTGGCCCGCTCATCGGGTGCCCAGAGTTTGCCTTGCACGGGGTCGATGCAACCAAACCGGGCATCGACATTACGGGCGATCGGTTCGCTGCATTCGCCGCTGTCCAGGTCGATGACCACCGGGCGCTTTTTATCGTTGCCGACCCCGACCAGCGCGTACCGGCCGCTGGGGTCCAGGTGCGACCAGTACGCCAGGAACCTGTCGGTTTCATGCAGCGCCGTGCGATCTTCAAGAAAGCTCAGGCGCGAGCGACTGGCGCCGCGCACCACCCGCCAATCGGTGCCTTGCAGGGCCATGCGCCGGCCATCGTGAGAGATGTCGCAAACCCTGTCGTCGGCCTGGGTACCGACGGGGTGGGTCAATGCACCGGTGTCCGGATCGTACTGGGTCAGGCAGGCGGGGCGAATGCTGTCGCTTTTATCGAAGAACACCAGGCGGCGGGGTACATCAATGTACATTGCAACTCCCGAAAGTCAGCGAGCAAAGTGCGCAAGGATAAGGCTGCGGCGGCTACCTGAAAAGCAGGTGCGAGCTGTGGGAGATTCTATGGCTCACAGGAAGGCCTCAAATCGGCTTCAACGACTCGAACTGATTGGCCAGCCACCCATGCAGCCGTGACACCGCAGGCGAGACCTGTTTGCGGTGCGGGCAGACCAGACTCAACGGCAAGGCCTCGCCAGGATGGTCCTGCAACAGCACCAGCAGACGCCCGGCCAGCACATCGGCACTGACATCCAGCCAGGACTTGAAGGCAATCCCTTCACCCTCAACCGCCCAGCGCCGGGCGACATCGGCGTCGTCACTGAACAGCGGCCCGGACACCTGGACCGTCTGCGCGCCTACCCGCCACTTGTCAAACACGCGGCCGTTCTGCAGGTAAAGCAAACACGCATGACTGAGCAAATCTGCCGGTACCCGTGGGCTGCCATTGCGTCTGAGGTAATCCGGCGAGGCTACCAGCACCCGCCGATTCCACGGCGCCAGCGGTAGCGCAACGTAGTTGGCGTCACCATTGAGCCCATAGCGAATGGCGACATCCACCGGGTCGCGAAACAGGTCGGCAATCTGGTCAGAGAGAAAAAAGCGCAGGTTCAGCTGCGGGTGCTCGCGTCGAAACGACGAAAGCCAGGGCAGCAGAATATTGCGCCCCAGGTCCGACGGCGCTGCAATCTGCAGCACCCCGCGCAGCGGCGCATTATCACCGCGCAGGCTCTCGCGCCCTTGCTTGAGGGTCTCCAGCACCGACACCGCGGTGGGCAGGTACTGCTCGCCTTCGGCCGTCAGGCGCAGGCTGCGGGTGGTGCGGGCAAACAGGCGCACATCAAGTTCGCGCTCAAGGCGCTTGATCGCCGCCGCCACCTGGCCTGGCAGTAAATCTGCCTCGAGCGCGGCGGCGGTAAAGCTGCCAAGGGCAGCGCTGCGGACAAACATGCCCAGATCATCGATACGGATCATTTTCACTCCTGCAGTGAAAGTGTTGGCGCATTTTGCCGGTTTTTCTTTGCCCCAGGGAAGGTGCACCCTTCGTTCCTGCTTTTTCAACCAGGAGTAACCCATGGATCTCGTCAGCTTGGCTCAACGCCGCTACACCACCAAGGCCTTCGATGCCGCCCGCAAAATACCTGCCGCCACCGTGCAAGCCTTGCTTGAACAACTGCGCAACAGCCCTTCTTCGGTGAACTCCCAGCCCTGGCATTTCGTCATCGCCCAGACGCAGCCGCAGCGCGCGCGGGTGGCCAAAAGCACTGACGGCGGGTTTGCCTATAACCAGGCAAAAATCCTCAATGCTTCCCACGTCATTGTCTTCTGCACGCGGACCCACATGCCCGACGACCACCTGCAGGCGGTACTGGCCCAGGAAGCTGCGGATGGACGTTTTCACAATGCCGAGGCCAGGGCAGGGCAGGACCGCAGCCGACGTGGCTACGTCGACCTGCATCGCTTTGACCAGAAAGACTTGCAGCACTGGATGGAAAAGCAAACGTACCTGGCACTGGGCACGCTGTTGCTGGGCGCGGCCGCCCTGGGCGTTGACGCCACGCCCATGGAGGGCTTCGACAGCAAGATGCTGGACGCAGAGCTGGGGCTGCGTGACCAGGGCTTTACCAGCCTGGTGCTGGTCAGCCTTGGCTACCACAGCAGCGATGACTTCAACGCCGGCCTGCCCAAGTCAAGGTTGCCGGCCGAGTCGCTGTTTACCTTTCTGTAACGACCGGATTGCCTTTGGCCTGACCTGAACAGTGGAGCATTGATGATGACTGAACATGAGAAACACCTGGTATCGATCGCGGTACTCAAAGCTGCAACCGGTAAACAGCAAGTGTTGAAAGAGGCGCTGGTGGCGCTGATCGAACCTACCCGGGCGGAGCCGGGCAACCTTGACTATGTACTGTTCGAACGCCGGGACGAACCGGGCACGTTCTATATGCGCGAAGCCTTCAAGGATCAAGCGGCACTCGATGCACACTTCGCTATGCCGTACTTCCAGAACTTTGCGGCTGCCAGCGCAGCGCTGCTCGCAGCACCCCTGGAACTGATCTTCCTCGAGCAGGTTTCGACTTAGCGCATTGCGTCTCGGCGCGGGCCCGGCATGACCGCCGGGCCGGGTAGCTGCCGATCGCTTGAAATGCACCGCAATGCCCGCCAGAATCGCCCCCGATCCGGCCAGCAGCGCCGGACGTTGCAGGTGAAAAGGGGCTGCAGTTGAACGAACAGACATTGTCCATGCGCCTGGAGCGCGTGGCGGCGCATGTGCCAGACGGTGCGCGCCTGGCCGATATCGGCTCGGATCACGCCTACCTGCCGGTGGCCTTGATGCGTCGGGTCGCCATCGCAACTGCCGTGGCTGGCGAGGTGGCGATGACCCCGTTCAACGCAGCCCAACGCACCGTGCGCGACAACGACCTGGAGCAGCAGGTCAGCGTGCGCCTGGCCAATGGCCTGGCGGCGATCGAGCCGACAGACGGCATCACCGCGATCAGCATCTGCGGCATGGGCGGGGAGACCATCCGTGACATTCTCGAGGCCGGCAAGGCACGCCTGAGCGGCCAGGAGCGGCTGATCCTGCAACCCAACGGCGGCGAGCAGCCGCTGCGCCAATGGTTGATGGACAACGGCTACCGTATCGTCGGCGAGGAACTGCTGCGGGAAAACCGCTTCGACTACGAAATCATCGTCGCCGAGCGGGACGGCCCGGTGACCTACAGCGCCGAACAGCTGTACTTCGGCCCGCTGCAGATGCAGGCCCGCAACCCGGCGTTCCTGGCCAAGTGGCAGAGCATCCTGCAGCGCAAGCAGCAGACCCTGGCGAGCTTCGCCCGGGCGCGGCACAGCGTGCCCGAGGACAAGGTTCAGCAGGTCGCCCGGCAAGCCCGGTGGATCACCGAGCTGCTGGCGTAAGCGGGTTTACTGCTGGGCATCCCGAGGGCGGATCAGCGCCGGATCGGACTGCAACTGCCACTGGCTGCGTTGCGACTGCAACTGTGCTTCCAGGATCGATACGCCGCGGTCACGCTGGGAGATGCGCTCGCGTTCGAACAGGTCAGTGAGCAGGCCAAGCAGGTTGCGCGATTCGGAGACCGACGCCGGTGTGCTCACGTCGCTTTCCAGCACGCCCTCGGCGTACGAGCGCACACGTTCATTGCGACTGGCCTGTTGGCTGACGCTGGCTTCCACCAGGCTATTTTTGTCGTAGCGCAAACGCGTGCTGGAGCTCGATTGGTCGCTGATCTCGTGGTAACGGTAGTTCTGCGTCGCCATGGCCTCGAGCATCGACATCTGCGGGTTGAGGCTGGTGTGGTAGGCGGCCGTGAGGCTCGCCTGCTGATCCTGTTGCACCGAGCGGTTCGCCGGCGACGCACCACTGATCGTGGTTGACTGGGACACTTTGTAGTCGAAGCGATCCAGCTCGGTCGGGCGCAGCGAGTTGGGCTGCTGGCTTGTCTGGCTGATCGAGGCGCTGAAGTCGGCCAGGCCGCTGAGCAGGGCTGTGTCTTTGGCTGCCAGCAGCGGGATGCGGCCGGTCGCTGGCCTGGCGATGTCGTCGGCGCTGTTGAGCTGAACGAAAGCGTCCTTGAGCAGGCTCACCAGGTTCTCGTCGCCTTTGCCGCGGCCCTGCGCCGCATCGAACTGGCTCAGGTAATTGCTGATCGCCGCCTGGCGCTGGGCGCTTTTACCCAGCAGAGAGGTGTCGCGGGTGTCGAGGTTCAACTGCACGTTGCCGGCGGGGCCCTGCAGGCTGAGTTTGCGTGCGCTGTCGTCCAGGGCCAGGTCGAAGGACAGCTGTTCGCCATTTACCGTGTCCAGCTTGGCATTCATTTGCAGCGCGCTGAACAGGGCCGGGTCGAGCGTGGCCAGCTTGCCCAGCTGCAGGCGAGGAGGCTGCTCGCTCAGGCCGTTGATGGTCCCCTGGAAACTGTCGGCCAGTGACGCCAGGCCCTTGAGCTCATCGCTGGTGAGCTGGCCGCCCTGCACCTCGGCGCTGACTGCCAGGCCTTGCTCGCCGCTGGCCAGGGACAGCGTGACGGTCGCTCCGGAGGCGGTGGTCAGGCTCAGGTTCACGGCATTGGCCGGGTGTTGGCGCAGGTTATTGCCCTGGATCCTCAGTGTTTCGGCGCTTGGCTGCGCGCCGTCGGCGAAGGCAAACACCGATTGTGTGAACGACTGGCCGCCGTTGCCTACCAATTGATTCACCAACGCTGCGCCGAGCCCGTTGAAGCGCGAACCGATAGCGCTGGACTGAACACCGATCATCATGTTCATGCTCAGCTTGTTCAGGCTGTCGTTTTCCAGCACGTAGCGCAACGGCACCGCGAGGGTTCCGCGGGACGAATAGGTCGCGGTATCGTCGCTACGAGGGCTTTGGCCCAGGCTGACGGTGGTGCTCGGCGTTGCCGCAGCTTGCTCGGCGCGGCTGCTGCCAGCACTTGCCGGGGCCGGCTGGGGGGCCGTGTAGGCGGGGGCGATGCGCACTCCTGCATTGATTGGGGTCATGCTCTGTACCCGTAGTGTCCATACTTGTTCAAGGGGTATCGGCGGCGGATTGCAGAGCTTGAGTGTCGGTACCGCGATACTGGCCCCTGCGGGAGCTACGCTGAGCTTCGTATGGGGTTGGTTGTCGGGGGACGGGGAGTCGAGCTACGTCGAGATTGCTGCGCAGCGATGACGCGGACCATCGGCTGGATCAAATACACCCCGGGCACGTCCTAGCGACGATAGTAGCGGCGATCGTCCTCGTAACGGTAACGCATGGCCCGATCATGGTGGCGTTCCCAATAACGATGGCGCTCGGCTTCGCGGCGGGCTTGCTCTCGGCGCCATTGGTCCCTGCGCCAGTTTTCGCGGCGCCAGTCGTCCCTGCGATCATGCCAACGGTGGTCATGCCGGTAGCGGTCATCATGGGCCAGCAACGGCCCTGGTTGCTTGTCGGTCATGCTGGCCAGGCTCGGCCAGGGGGTTTCGGCAGTCCGGGTGGCCGGGACTTCAGGAGCCAGAACCGGGGTTGAGGTCTTCATCTGCGTTGCCGATGCCGAGCCCACTGCCGCGAATGCGAACAGGGCAACGAGCAGCATCCGTGGGGCATGGAATTTCATGAGCGAAGACAACCTCTGAATGACGATTGAACGTATCCAAATAGACCGATAAACAGAGAAAAGTTCTACGGCGCCGCTGTTAAAAAAAATGCGCCTGAGCGGCGTACCCCGAGCAACTGTGGGAGCGGGCTTGACCCGCGATGAGGCCGGTACAGTCCGCTCATCAGGCAGTGTCTGGATTGCGGCCGCTGCGCGCTCGATCGCTGGCAAGCCAGCACCCACATGGTGCTCCTGGCGTATGATGCCCAGCCGTTTTTGCCGACAAGGAAATCGCCATGCTCCCCGACAAGGCCTGCGCAGTAGTGCTTTCATCCACGCTGCGCCCGAGGATCCTCTTGTTTCGTCATCCGCTGGCGGGTGTGCAACTGGTAAAGGGCAGCATTGAAAAAGATGAAACAGTGGGTCAGGCAGCGCTGCGGGAATTGGCGGAAGAGTCTGGTATCAATTGCGCCACCATCGCGGACGACCTGGGGTGTTGGGATGCCGGGCATCTTGGTCAGGTGTGGTCGTTTCAACTGTGCGAGGCGAGCGGACCGTTGCCTGAGCAGTGGACTCATCAGACGCTCGATGACCATGGCCACGCTTTCGCGTTCTTCTGGGCATCGCTCGAGCATCTGCCCCTTGCCGAGTGCCACCCGGTCTTTCAACGCGCGCTGCTGTTTTTGTCCGCGACCCTGAAAGCGCGTGGCCATTGGGCAGGCAAACAGCGCTAAATAATCCACCTCGGGGCGATATACTCCGCACCATTGGTCAATGCTCGAGAGAAGTGTATGCGGCAGGTTTTGCTAATCGTTGATGTGCAGTCCACATTCAGTCCACCCGAGTGGCTGGTCGATGGTGTGCGGGCGTTGTCAGAGCGGATTCTGACGGTTGCCTCGGTCGAGTTGCATGATGAGCAGGTGACGCCGTTTGAAAAGCAACTCGGCTGGCATCCTGCGGCCGAAGACGAAAGCCTGGTCGAGGCCGACAAAGTATTTGTAAAGCACGGCTACGGACAGACCGCTGAAGCCATCGAGTACATCAGGCAGCTCGGCGCCGAGCGCGTGCTGGTTTGTGGCCTGCAGACCGAAACCTGCGTGCTCGCCGCCGGGTTTGCCCTGTTCGATGCAGGGCTCACGCCCACGCTGGTTACCGACCTGACCGTCGGCTCATCCCTGGACCGGTCAGGTCGGTTGGGCATCGATCTGTGGAAGCATCATTTCCGTCAGGTCACGACCAGAGCAGAAGTGTTTGCCGAACTTGATGCATGAGTTCGTGGAGGCGTGAGGGCAGGGGGTAAGATCGACTGACAATCGGCGATTCGGGTGCGATCAGCGCACACGCTTACTGACGATCTCGCCGGTAGCTGCATCCTCCATCCATACCTCCAGGCGATTGAGACCAACGTACTGCGTGCGGGCGATTATCTTTTGGCCCGGCTTACCTTCAAACTCCAGATCCGCAAACATGAAGTGCTGAGGCAGTCGGTACTCCAGCTGAACGGTGTAGGTGCCCGGCTTGAGGATCGCGCGCTGGGGCGAGTCATTCTTGTAGTAATAGGTAGAGAACGGGATGTTTCCGACCTTTTTGTCGTTGATCTTTATGATGTTCAAGTCAGGCTGGAGGTCGGCGTAATGGCGCTGGGCTCTGCCTGCGTAAGTGTCGGTTTCGATGATGGTGTAACGAGCGTCATCACCGGGTACGAGGGGATCAACGTTCGAGTAATCGGGCATCTCCGCGCAGCCGTGCAGGCCCAGAAGTGCGATAAAGACAGGGGTGAAGATTTTTCTCATTTTCTATCCAGCTTGGTGGGGCTCGGGCAAAAGCTCTTGATCTGTTTCGGCCGCTAATTTTAGACGGTCGGCTTTGCTGATGTATTTAGGCTTGCTTTTAGGCGCTAATTTGGCACTGGCCTTTTTGGCGTGAGCCTTTAACAGCTGCTTTATTTTCTTTTGACGATTCACGTTGTTACTCGGCTTGTAAATGCTTGAACACTATCCGCTGTGCGGAGCGTTGTTTTTTGATCCGGTACATATCGCCATCCGCATGGCTGAGCAGCGTATCGGCATTCTCTGCGTCCTTGGGGTAAAAGGCCACGCCCACGCTGCAGGACGGCATTGTGAACCCGCCAAATTCTGCGCCCAAGGGCTCGGCCATGGCCGCGAGAATCTGCTCCACCTTGGCGTAAACGTCGTCCTGCGACTGGATATCCGGCAACAGCACAGTGAATTCATCACCCCCCATCCGGGCCACTGTGTCGGTCTCGCGCACGCAGCCTTCCAACCGCCGTGCAATCATGCAGAGGATCCGGTCACCCATGGCATGCCCATGGACATCATTAATGCCCTTGAAGTCATTGATGTCCAGAAACAGCAACGCCAGTGTGCTCTGGTGGCGGTGTGCCGCGCGAACGGCCGACTCCAGCCGATCATTGAAAAGCGCGCGGTTGGTCAGTGCCGTCAGTGGATCATGATGGGCCAGGAAGCGTAATTCATCCTCGGCTTGCCTGAGGGCTGTCACGTCCCGCGCAACGCCGATTCGCGCACCCACTTCCTCGGACCAGAAGGCCGCCCACAGGATATGTACGACACCGCCATCCTTGCGGATATAACGGTTGCGGAAATCGACGTGGGATTGACCATTCATGACCCGGACAATGGAGGCCCGTGTCACCGCCAGGTCGTCAGGATGGATGTAGTCGGTGATCGGCGTACCGGTCAGCTCGCCGGCAGAGTAACCGAGCAGCGCCTCGCAGGCATCGCTGACAAATACAATCTGGTTATCCCTGTCGACCACGAAGACCGTGTCCAGCATCAGATGGATCAGTTTGGGGTAGAGCGCTTGGAGGTCAACGGGCATAGGCAGGCACGTCCGGTTCAGATCGGCTGATCATAACGCGATTGCGTTTGGCCAATACAGTGCAAGCCTAATGCCGATGCGACGCCCGACGAGACTCTGGAGCAAGCCGGGCTGATGGGGCTGACGCAGATTAAAGTGATTGGCTGCACCAACTGACGCGAGGAACGGTTGCTGGCGTTTACGCACCCATCCTAGATAGCAAGACAGGACGCGACCGTCTCCTCAAGGATGGCGACCAACTCCGGGTCCATGTAGCGAAAATCATCTGGAATATCCAGCGTGTAAACCCGCTTATGCTCCAGCAGCCGCGCGTATTGTGCCTGCAGGCGATTCTGGTGTTTGCGTTCCATGACAAAAATCACATCGGCCCAGCGAATATCCGCTGGGCCGATGGGTTTGCGCGCATTCGGGCTGGTGCCCGCCGACCGGGCATCGAAGCCGGGGCGGCGGCGCCAGAGCGCTTCTGCAGTAGGGCTGCGCCATTGGTTGCGGCTGCAGACGAACAGGAGGTTAGTCACTCTTGATCCAACAGTTGGCGGGTGGAGCGGATGGGGTAGCTCATGCCGAGTTGGCGTGCCCGTATCAACTTGTCGGCGCGGGTGTACAGCAGCTTCCAGTTCTTTTCGGGCTTGAATTCCAGCGGATACACCGCTTTGCTTCTGCCACTTTTACGGGCCTGTGAGCGTCTCCAGGCGCGGGTTCTTTCCATGATCTTGTCCTCGTGAGTACCGGGTTCAGCAGCCGCGGCAATACGAGTTGGGCTTATAGTAAGCGCGAATCAGGATTGTGGCTAGAGGCCGGTCCAGCCAGCACATCAGGTGTTGCCTGGATTACGACCGCTTTGCGCTCGATCGCTGGCAAGGCCTGCTCCCACAGGTCCGGTGTACACAGATCCACTGTGGGAGCGGGCTCGACCCGCGATGAGGGCGGTACAGCCAGCACATCAGTGTTGCCTGAATTGCGACCGCTGCGCGCTCGATCGCTGGCAAGGCCAGCTCCCACAAGTCTGGCGTACACAGATCCACTGTGGGAGCTGGCTTGCCAGCGATGAGGCCGGTACAGCCAGCACATCAGGTGGTGTCTGGATTGCGACCGCTTCGCGCTCGATCGCTGGCAAGGCCAGCGCCCACAAGTCCGGCGTACACAGATCCACTGTGGGAGCTGGCTTGCCAGCGATGAGGCCGGTACAGCCAGCACATCAGGTGGTGTCTGGATTGCGACCGCTTCGCGCTCGATCGCTGGCAAGGCCAGCTCCCACAGGTCCGGTGTACACAGATCCACTGTGGGAGCCGGACTTGCCGGCGATGGGCTACGCAGTAGCCCCAAGACGCCGACTACCGCAACGGCACATAAATATCCGTCTGCCACTGCTCCTGTGGCGTTTGCGGATAAGCACTCAGGTAATGAAAAAACAGTGGCTGATCGCGCAGCTCCTCGCCACTGTCCGGCAACCAGTCGCGATACAGCGGATAGATGGATTCACCAATATGGTCCGGCGAACCCACATGCCGCACCAGCGCATAACGCCCGCCAGCAATCAGCCGTTCGTGCACGCCGAATTCATTCGCCGCCACCGCCTCATCAATCTCACCACAAATGGCAAAACGAAAATCCTCCGCCGGCGTGGTGTCGGGGTTGCCATAGGGGATGCCAAAGGTACGGCTCGATGCCACCGGCGACTGCCCGCTGGCCATGCGCCAGGCGATGAACTGACTCACGCTCTCGTTGACCTGCGCGGCCGGCCCGCGGTGCTCCAGCGCCGCGACCCGGGTTTGAGCAAACTCCACAATACGAACCTGCATGATGACGCTCCTGGAAAAGTGAGGGATATCGAACACCGCATTCCAGGCCTGCCAGTCCGGCTGCCGGCGAAAGGCACTCGGCGACCTGCCCAGCGCCCGCCGAAACGCCCGGCTGAACGCCTCGGGGCTTTCGAAACCTGCCGCCAGGGCAGCCTCCAGCACCGAGTGTTCGGCATTGGCAGCCAACCGATGCGCCGCCAGGCGCAAGCGCATCAACTGCACATAACGCGAGACCGGCACCCCGACATACGCCGTGAACTGGCGATGAAAATGAAACACCGAAAAGTTCGCCACCTGGCTCAGGGTTTTTACCGACAGATCACCTTCGAGGTTGGCGTCGATGTAGGCGAGCACAGCGCTGAAGCGCTGGGTGTAGGCGGCGTTGGGCGGCAGGTCGGGCACGGCTGGAGGCTCTTGGAAGTACGGTCGGCATAGAATCGACTATACCCGCGTGGCAGTGCCTAGCCGTGTTTGCTCAAGGTGTGTTTTTTACGGGGATGAGCATTCGCTCGATGGGCCGCATCGGCGGCCCGGGCGTAGCCCTCGGCGTCTACTTGGCCGAGGCTTGGTCCACCCTGCACGCCTTAGAGTACTCGGGCTACCAAACCCGGCCGCTGGATTTACAGCGACAGGGGGAGGGTCGCGAGGTTGCAGAATGGATTGAAGGGAAGATTGTAGCGCGCTCGTAGTTAAAGGTTTGGCCCCTGCTGATGCTCACGCAAACAGTGCTGGCCAGCTGTTCGTCAGGCAACATCTCATCAATCGCAAACAGACAAAACCGATACAAATCAACCCACTACCCACCTGGCACAACCATTGCGAAGGCCCTCGTCTCTTCCCCCTCGTGGAACATCGACGTTCATGACCGCTCCCTTCGCCCGCTTGCCCCTGTTACTGGCCATCGCCGCCGCCTTACCCACGCTACCGAGCTTCGCCGCCGACCCCACCCCCGCAGCCCTGCCCATCATCACGGTCACCGCGCAAAAGCGCGAAGAGTCGGTGCAGGATGTGCCCTCGGCCATCTCCGTGGTCAGCGCCAAGCAGATCGCCGACAGCGGTGGCGGCTTCAGTGCCGGCAAGGCCCTGCAGAACGTGCCCAACGCCATCGCCCCGGAGTTCGCCGGGCACCAGCGGCCGCGCTGGTACATTCGTGGCATGGGCTCGGGGGACATGGCGTCGACCACGGTTTACCCGGTGGGCATCTACACCGATGACGTGTATATCGACCCCCACGTGGCTACCGGTTTTCCGCTCTATGACATGGAGCGCGTCGAGGTGCTGCGCGGGCCGCAGGGCACGCTGTGGGGCAAGAACACCACGGGCGGGGCGATCAACTTCGTTTCGCGCAAGCCGGATTTCGAGAAAGCCAACGGTTACTTCAAACTCGACCTGGGCAACTACAATTCGCGCCTGTACGAAGGCGCCTATGGCGATACGCTGATCGACAACAAGCTGGCCGCACGGGTGGCGTTTGTCGACCAGAGCGCCGATGGCCAACTGGAGAACCAGGTCGATGGCCATACCGTTGGCGACATCCACGACCAGGCCCTGCGCCTGCAATTGCTGGCGCAGATCAACGATGACCTGCAGGCCACCCTGCAACTGCATGGCCGTGACTACAAAGGGCAGGGCATTGCCACCCGCGCCTGGGGTTCGGGGCCGGGGGGCAATACGCTGTTCGGCCCGGCGCCGAAGCCGGGTACCGACGAGGCCGCCTTTACCGGTAAAGCCGAAGACCGCATCGAGCACAACGGTGTGCAGTTGGCACTGAAGTGGGATCTGGGCGACCTGCAACTGGACTCGATCACCGCCTTCGACGATATCCACGAAAAAGCCGAAAGCCCGAACATGAGCCTCTACGAATTCGGCCGTGGCTTTAACGATGACCGCTGGAAGCAGGTGTCCCAGGAGCTGCGCTTGTCTTCGGCGAAAAACCAGCCAATCAGCTGGATCGTCGGCACCCACCTGTTCCATGAACAGCTCGACAGCCGCAACGACAACGGGCTGTTGCCCAAGCCCTACAACCAGGCCTTTGGCGTGGCTGACTATGGCCGTACCGATATCGACCAGAGCACCGACAGCTTCGCGGTGTTCGGCAGCAGCACCTGGCAGGCCACCGACAACCTGAGCCTCACCGCCGGCCTGCGCTGGACCCGCGAAACCAAGGACATCGACCTGCACCGCGTAGCCGCACCAGATGCCGATGCGGTCAGCTACAACAGCGAGCGCGACTGGTGGAAAAACTACACCGGCGACCTGGTGACCCGCGTCGAGCAGGATGAAAAACGCACCTGGAACAAGCTCACCTACGACTTCACCCCCGAGTACCAGCTCAACGACAACGCGCGGGTGTATTTCCGTTATGCCAAGGGTTTTCGTTCCGGTGGTTTCAGCGGCGGTGCGCAAGTGCAGGCGGAGGCCTCGGTGGTGGCGCCGGAGAACGTCGATGCCTATGAACTGGGGGTCAAGAGCGAGTGGTTCGACGAACGCCTGATCGCCAATGCCAACGTGTTCTACTACGACTACTCGGACATCCAGGTCAACGCCGTGTCGGTGCGTGACGGCCAGGTGGTGTCGCTGCTGACCAACAGCGGCCAGGGGGTGATTCGCGGCGCGGAGTTCGAGCTGCAGGCGTTGCCGTTCAGCAACCTGGAGCTGCATGGCTCGCTGGGCTTGCTGCATACAGAGTTGCAGGATTTCGAGTCGGGCGGGGTGGATTATTCGGGTAACCGCATTGCCCGCTCGCCGTCGCGGACCCTGGCGGTGGGCGGCAGTTACCGGATACCGCTGGAGAATGGTGATGAAGTGCGCTTGGGCACCGACTGGCGCTATCAGAGCCGGATCTTCTTCCTGCCGACGGCGCAGCAGGATCACAGCGTTTCCCAAGGCGGCTATACCTTGGGCAATGCCAGTGCGACCTATCATCTGGGCGGGCGCTATGACCTGGATCTGACGGCGTATGTGAACAACCTGACCGACAAGCAGTACAAGACCGACAGCGTGCCGTTGCCGTTCGATATTGCCTGGGATGCGCGCGGGGATCGGCGTACCTTCGGGGTGAGTGCGACTACGCGGTTTTGAGCCGGGGCTGCCGGCCTCATCGCTGGCAAGCCAGCTCCCACAGGGTGCGATGACCATCGGTCGGGCTTGCGTACAAGCCTGTCGATCCACCCCCGGCCCAATCGACCATCCTGCACACACCACGTGCAGGAGTTCCCCCATGTCTTATGTAGATGGTTTCGTTCTCGCAGTCCCCACCGCCAACCGCGACGCTTTCAAGCAACACGCCGAAGAGGCCGCCGTGGTGTTCAAGGAATGCGGCGCCCTGAAGGTCGTCGAGTGCTGGGGCGATGATGTGCCGGACGGCAAGATCACCTCGTTCCCCATGGCCGTGAAGCTCAAGGATGACGAGACGGTGGTGTTCTCCTGGATCCTCTGGCCGTCGCGCGAGGTGCGCGATGCCGGGATGCAGAAGATGATGGAAGACCCGCGCTTGCAGCCGGACCAGAATCCGATGCCGTTTGATGGCATGCGGCTGATTTTTGGCGGGTTCAGGATTCTGGTGGAAGCTTGAGGTTTTTGGGCTGCGTTGCAGCCCATCGCCGGCAAGGCCGGCTCCCACAGGGAACTGTGAACGCTGACCCTGTGGGAGCTGGCTTGCCAGCGATGCAAGGCAAAGCCATGCTGCTTTTGATTACACCCTGAACCGCGCCACCAGCGCCGTCAGCTGCCCGGCCAGCCCCGCCAACGCCTGGCTGGCCTCGCGGGTTTCCCGGGCCCCGGCCGCCGAGCGAGTCGACAGTTCGCGAATGTTCAGCAGATTACGATCCACCTCCCGCGCCACCTGCGCCTGCTCCTCCGCAGCGCTGGCAATTACCAGGTTGCGCTCGTTGATCTCGCCGATCGCGCTGTAGATCCCCTCCAGCACCTGCCCCGACGCCTGGGTAATGCCCAGGGTCGACTGCGCCCGCTGGGTGCTGGCGTGCATCGATGCCACCGCCGCCTCAGTGCCATGCTGCACGCGGCCGATCATCTGCTCGATTTCCTGGGTCGATTGCTGGGTGCGGTAGGCGAGGGTGCGTACCTCGTCGGCGACCACGGCAAAGCCACGCCCGGCTTCACCGGCACGGGCCGCTTCGATGGCGGCATTGAGCGCCAGCAGGTTGGTCTGTTCCGACACCGAGCGGATCACTTCCAGCACCTGGCCGATGTCGCGAATCTGCCCGGCCAGTTGTTCCAGGTGCTCGCTGCTGGTCTGCACTTCACGGGCCATGGCCTGGGTACCGTCGAGGTTGTCGCTGACCTGGCGGCGGCTCTGTTCGGCCAGTTCGTTGGAGGCGCTGGCCGCTTGCGAGGTGGACACCGCATTGCGCGCCACTTCTTCCACGGCGGTGGTCATTTCGGTGACGGCGGTGGCGGCCTGTTCCAGCTCCTGGTCTTGCTGGCGCAAGCTGTGGGAACTCTGTTCGGTAATGCCGTTGAGCGCCCCGGCGGCCTCGGCCAGTTGCGTCGCGCAGCCGGTGATTTGCCCCAGGGTGTCGCGCTGGCTGTGCTGCATGCGCTGCAGTTCGCTGAACAGCTGGCCGATCTCGTTGCTGCTGTGCACCGCTACCGGCACGCTCAAGTCGCCGCCGGCGATGCGCTGGAAGTGCTGACCGGCGTCACGCAGCGGGCGCAGCACGCGCTGGGCGATAAAGCTCCAGCAAAGGGCGGCCAGCAGCAAGGTCAGCAGCCCCAGCGCCACGCTCAGCAGCTGGGCACTGCTCAGGCGCCGGTCAGATTCGAGCATGATCTGCTGGCTGCGCTCGTTCAGCGCCGCCACCAGTTTTTGCCGCAGCGCCTGCAGGCGGCCCATGGCGTTGCCTGCGTCGGTGTTGACCCTGAAGTAGTGCTGCAAGTCGTTGTGCCGGGTGGCTTCACGTTGCCCGGCCACGGCCTTGGCGTAGTCGGCGAAGGTGCTTTGCAGCTCCACGGCGAGTGCTTTGAATGTCGGCTCCTGGGCATTGCTGACCAGCGCATTGATCAGCTGCGCGCTATTGCCCAGCAGTTCTTCCGAGAGCTTCAGGCGTTTGTTGGCGCTCTCGCTGTGGCCACCGGTCTGTTCGATAAAGCCCGAGGAGACGTTGGCGCTGGCGCGGATCGCCATCAGCAGCGCGTTGTTCAGGCGGTCCGACTGGTGCGCGGTCTGGTCCAGCTCGGTGATCTGCTGGTCGCTGCCCACCGCCGCGCGCCAGGCGCTGACGGTGGAGAACAGCAAGGTCAGGCTGAACAGCGACAGCACCCAGAACATACCGGTGCGGATTTTCAGGTCGGCGAACATGCGGGCAGTACTCCTCGAGTTGTTATCAGCGCCACTCTTTGCCGCTGGAGCGGCGGTGGGTGGTCTGCTATCGGAGTAATGGCAGGCGGACTTGAGGGGGCAGGGGCGGCTTGTGTTCGATTACCGAACGGTGATTTCGTCGGCGGCGGCTTATCGGCCAGCGCAGATAATTCGCTACATCAGCGCAATTGCTTATGAACAATGGGTACTGGCTGTGTGCCACCCCTGGGCTAGCGTTAGGGCTTCGGCGGCATGTCGTCGCCGAAGGCTGGAAGTTGAACGACTTTCTGCTCTCCCTCATTCAACAAGGATGTCGTCATGGCTATTAGTATCGCGATCAATGCTGGGCAATCTTCATCCGCGTCAACCGTCATTGCCACGGGCACGGTCCAGAACGTTATCACCGACACCGAGCGAACCTTGTTCAACATCCAGGATGGGTCGTTGAAAGCGGCGGTGTCTGCCTATTTTGGCCGCTCGCCCAATGACGCTTACGTTTGCAGCCCCACGCCCTGGGGTGATCTGTACCAGACCTACAACTGGCCGCAGGTACAAGCCACGCTGTCGGTGGTGAGCGCAAGGATTGTCTCGGAAACCTCGAACCCGATTGCCCTCAATACCAATACCTTCACCAACCACTCCTCGGTGCCGGCGGAGTTCAACTGCGGGGTCACCCAGGAGGTGACGGTCACCGCGGAAAGCAACTGGTCGAGCTCGTCGGAAGTCGGCATCAGCCAGACGATTTCCTACGGGATCTCGTTCCTCGGCGCCGGCGCCCAGGGCGAAACCGCCTTGAGTTTCACCCAGACCTGGGAGCAGGGCGGTTCGCAAAGTGAGTCGGTAACCCTGGGTTCGAGCGCCGGAGTGACCCTGACCTTGCAACCCGGGCAGACCGTAGAGGCGATACTGTCGGCCAGCAAGGGGGTACTGACGGTAGAAGTTGAGTATCAAATAACCCTGGCGGGGGTAACGGCGGTCAATTACAACCCGACGTATCAGGGGCATCACTTCTGGGCACTGGATATCAACAACGTCATGAGTGCCGGCAAACTGTCGAATGTCATCACCAGCAAAGAAACCATCGTGATCGACTACTTCACCAATACCACGATCACCGTGCAGGACCCTGAAAGCCAGGATGTCATCCGCACCCTCGTCACCTCGGCCAGGCCGGGCATCAGTTCATAACGCAAGCAAGGGGTGCAGGCAGTGCGCTGCACCCCTTTCAACACGTTCAGCGCCCTTCATGCTGACGCCGATACGCCCCCGGCTGCACCCCGACGGCCTTGCTGAAGGCGCGGGTGAAGGCAGCAATCGACTGATACCCCACCGCCGCGCACACCTGCTCGACGGTGTTGTTGGCCTTGAGCAACTGGCAGGCATGGCGCATGCGCAGGGCCAGCAGCACCTGCCCGGGTGATTGCCCGGCAAGCTCACTGAAACGCTTGAAGAACGCCGAACGCGACAGCCCCGTGCAGGCCGCCATGCTCTCCAGCGACCAGGGCTGGTCTGGATGTTCGATCAACTGCTCGAGCAGGCTGGCAAAGTTGGCGTGGCGCGCCAGCGCGACCAGGCCGCTGATGCCCTGATCGTCACTGACCCGCTGGCGCAGTACATACAAGAACAGCAGATGGCTCAGGCGTTCGAGCAAGGCCGAGGAGGGCGCGGGCAGGCGTTGGCATTCGGCCAGGATCAGCTCGAACAACGCCCGCGCCGCACTCAGCGCCGGGTCGCCGGCACGCAGGATGATCCAGTCGTCGAGGCCTTCGATGATCAGCGACGACAGGCCCGGCTGAAAATGAAAGAACCCGCACACCAGGCCCACGCCGTCGGTGGCGTCACTGTCCAGCGGCTGCATGGCCTGGCGCGGCTGCTGTTGCGCCAGCTCGCAATCCGCGACATTGGACAGCCGATAGTTGAAGTCGCGCAGCAGGAACACCGCATCGCCGGCTTGCAGGCAAATGGCCTCGGCCTGGCCGTCGATATGCAGCCAGCAATGACCCTGGACGATCAGGTGGAAACTGGCCCGCGCCAGGCCGTGGGTGCTGGCGTGCCAGCCGCCGCAATAGCGCCCGACATGGAACAGGCTGGCGTCTAGCTCAAGGCTTTCTAATAACCAATCGACTACGGGGCTGGACGAAATCATCTAATGAAAAGACTCAGGAGCAAGTAATAGCGACTGCAGAATATGGCAGGTAATTCTTATAACCAACAGACTTGTCGCACACCCCCAGTCTGCAGGAGTCCACTCCAATGTCGCGCGTCACTGTCCATACACTGCAAAGCGCCCCTGAGGCCGCCCGTCCTTACCTGGAGAACGCCCAGAAGGCCTCGGGCTTCATCCCCAACCTGCTCGGCGTGCTGGCCAACGCCCCGGCGGCGCTGGAAACCTACGTCACTGTGTCGGCACTCAACGGCAAGGCCGAGCTGAGCCTGGCCGAGCGTGAAGTGGTGCAACTGGTGGCCGCCACCCACCACGGCTGCGACTTCTGCGTGGCCGGCCACACCGCCGTGGCGCTGAACAAGGCCAAACTGGGGCAAGAGGTGGTCGATGCCCTGCGCGCCAAGGGCGAGTTGCCGCAAGACAAGCTTGAAGCGCTGGCGGCGTTTACCCGCGAAGTGATCGCCACCCGCGGCAATGTCAGTGAGGCGGGTTATGGCGCGTTCCGCGAAGCGGGCTACAGCGAAGGCAATGCCCTGGAGGTGATCCTCGGCGTCAGCCTGGCAACCCTGTGCAACTTTGCTAATGTGTTCGCCCAGACGCCGCTCAATGACGAGCTGAGCAAGTACCGCTGGCAGCCTTCGGCATAACGAACCCTCGGCGCCAGCGCAGGCTGGCGCATTTTTAAAGGAGTAAACGCTATGCTCGATCCCGCATTGGTCGCGTGGCTGGATGCCCAGGCCGAAGCCCTCGACCAGGGCCACGGCGACCCGCAGGCGGTGCTGGGGCAACTGGCAGCGGCGCAGGTGCTGCGCGTCGGTATCGACGAAGCCCTGGGCGGTAGCGGCGGCACGGTCGCCGACGCGGTAGAGACGGTCGCCAACGTTGCCAGCCATTCCCTGGCGGCGGCCTTCGTGTTCTGGGGCCAGCGCGCTTTTATCGAATACCTGCTGCACAGCCCCAACGGCGGGCTGCGCGAGCGTCTGTTACCCGACCTGCTCAGCGGCCAGCTGGCGGGTGCCACCGGGCTGTCCAACGCCATGAAGTACCTCTCGGGTATCGAAGCGCTGCAGGTCAAGGGCCTGCGTGACGATCGGGGCTGGACCCTGGCCGGGCGCCTGCACTGGGTGACCAACCTGCGCAAGGGCGGTTTCGTGGTGGCGGCGGCGATTGAAGAGGAGGGCGCCTCGCCATTCGTTCTGGCCATTCCGGACAACGCTGCCGGGCTGACCCGCTCCGACGACCTACAACTGCTGGGCCTGCAATCGAGCAACACCGCCGCCTTGGGTTTCGAGCAGGTGCCGATCAGCCGCGACTGGCTGCTGCACGAGAACGCCAAGCAGTTTCTGCCGGCGGTGCGCCCGTCATTCCTGGGCCTGCAATGCGGCATGTCGATTGGTCTGGCGCGGCGCTCGCTGAGCGAAGTGGAAGGGCACCTGCAGGGCATGCGCCCGTTCCTTGGCGAGGCGCTGCAAGTGTTGCACGAGCGCTTGGAAAACACCGTGGGCGAGTTGAAAAAGGGCCTGCTCGATGGTCGTTTCCTGGCCCAGCCCGCGGCCCTGTTCAAGCTGCGCATCACCTTGGCCGAAACCGCTGCCGACGCGGTGCAGCTCGAGTTGCAGGCCAGCGGCGGCAAGGCTTATCTCACCGCTTACGGCGCCGGTTTCGCCCGCCGCTGGCGCGAGTCGGCCTTTGTGCCGATCGTTACCCCGAGCCTGGTGCAACTGCGCGCCGAGCTGCAACGCCAGGCGCCGTCAGCATGACCGAGGTGTTACTCGAAGCCCGTGGCATCAGCCTTGGCTACCCGCGTGAACAAGGCTGGCAAAGCGTGCTGGAAAACTTCGACCTGCAACTGGCGCCGGGTGAGGTGATCACCATCCTCGGCCCCAGTGGCGTCGGCAAGTCCAGCCTGTTACGGGTGCTGGCCGGCTTGCAGCAGGCCCGCGCGGGCAGCGTCAGCTTGCTCGGCGAGCCGCTGCAGGGCCCGCACCCGCGCCTGGCGGTGGCCTTCCAGGACCCCAGCCTGCTGCCCTGGCTGAGCCTGGAAAGCAACGTCGCCTTCGGTCTGGATTTCGCCCGCCAGCCCACGCTTGCCGCCAGCGAACGGCGTGCACGCATCGACCACGCCATCGAGGCGGTCGGCCTGCAGCACGCTCGCGAGCAGTACCCGGCGCAGCTTTCCGGCGGCATGGCCCAGCGTACTGCGCTGGCTCGCTGCCTGGCGCGCCAGCCACAAGTGCTGTTGCTCGATGAACCCTTCGGCGCCCTGGATGAAGTGACCCGCGCCGACATGCAGCAACTGCTGCTGCAACTGATTGCCCGGCACAACACCGCGGCCGTCCTGATTACTCACGATATCGACGAAGCCCTGCTGTTGTCTGATCGCGTGCTGCTACTGGGCAACCACCCGGCGCGCACCCTTGGTCAATGGCACATCGACCTGCCGCAACCACGCGAGCAGCGGGTCGAGGAACTGGGCGCGCTGCGCATCGACATACTCAAAACCCTTCGGCGGGCCAGCCGCACACCCGAACCTTCTTCTGAACCTATGCCGCTGCCGTCGGAGACTGCCCATGTGCCTGGACGACTTCACCCACACTCGTCGTGACTTCATCAAACTCAGCGCCTTGCTCACCGCCGGCGGCGCCATGCCGCTGCTCAGCAGCCTGCAGGCCCGGGCGGCCAGCGACCCGGATGCGCCGGTGCGCATCGGCTACCTGCCGATCACCGACGCCACGCCGCTGCTGGTGGCGCACAACAATGGCCTGTTCGAGGCTGAAGGGGTAAAGGCCGAGCGGCCGGTGCTGTTGCGCAGTTGGGCGCAGGTGATCGAGGCGTTCATCTCCGGGCAGGTCAACGTCATTCACCTGCTGTCGCCGATGACCGTATGGGCGCGCTACGCCAGCAAGGTGCCGGCCAAGGTGGTGGCCTGGAACCACGTCGGCGGCTCGGGCCTGACCGTGGCCCCGGGGATTACCGAAGTCACGCAATTGGGCGGGCAGACCGTGGCCATTCCGTTCTGGTACTCGATCCATAACGTGGTGGTGCAGCAGCTGTTCCGCGACCACGGCCTGACCCCGGTGTCCAAAGCCGCCACTGCCCAGCTGGCGGCCAACGAGGTCAACCTGGTGGTGCTGCCGCCGTCGGACATGCCGCCGGCGCTCGCCAGCAAGCGCATTGCCGGCTACATCGTTGCCGAGCCGTTCAACGCCTTGGCCGAAGACCTCAAGGTTGGCCGCGTGCAGCGCTTTACCGGCGACATCTGGCGCAACCATGCCTGCTGCGTGGTGTTCATGCACGAACATGACCTGAACAACCGCCCCGAGTGGTCGCAGAAGGTGGTCAATGCGATCGTCAAGGCCCAGCTATGGACCCGCGACCACCGTGCCGAAGCCGCCGCACTGCTGTCCAGGAGCGGGCCGAACAAGTACACCCCGCACACCCCGCAGGTGCTTAGCCAGGTGCTGGCGCCGACAGCAGCGGCCCGTGACGCCTACATCGCCAGCGGTGCGATCCAGCATGCGCAGTGGGACGAGAAACGCATCGACTTCCAGCCGTATCCATTCCCCAGCTACACCGAAGAACTGGTGCGCCGCCTGCAGAACACCCTGATCGAAGGCGACAAGGGCTTCCTCGCCGGCCTCGACCCGCAACAAACCGCCCGCGACCTGGTCGACGACCGCTTCGTCCGCAACAGCATCGCCGCCGTCGGCGGGCTCAAGGCCTTCGGCTTGCCCGAGAGCTTCGAGCGTAGCGAGGAGTTCGCGATCTGATGGGCAAGCATGCAATCCATGGCGCCCTGGGCGTTGCCGGCCTGTTCGGCTTGATATTGCTCTGGTGGCTGGGCGTGCACCTGTTTGGCGAGGCCGATGGCCTGTCGGCGCGTTTTTCACCGCAGGCGACGCTCGGCAGCCTGATCGAGCTGCTGGGCCAGGCCGAGGTGTACGAGCACATCTGGGTCAGCCTCAAGCGCATCCTTATCGGTTTGGTGCTGGCCTTGCTGATCGGCGTGCCATTGGGCTTGCTGGTGGGCAGTTATCGCCACCTTGAAGCGGCAACCACCCCGGCGTTCCAGTTTTTGCGGATGATCTCGCCGCTGTCGTGGATGCCGGTGGTGGTGATGCTGATGGGGGTAGGCGATCAGCCGATCTACTTCCTCCTGGCCTTTGCCGCGCTGTGGCCGATCCTGCTCAACACCGCAGCGGGGGTGCGTCAGCTCGACCCGCGCTGGTTGCAACTGAGCCGCAGCCTGAGTGCGACGCGCTGGGAGACCCTGTGCAAGGTGATCATCCCCGGCGTGCTTGGCCATGTGCTGACCGGCGTGCGCCTGGCCATTGGCATCTTGTGGATCGTGCTGGTGCCGTGCGAGATGCTTGGGGTGAGTGCCGGGCTGGGCTACTTCATCCTCGATACCCGTGATCGGCTGGCGTATTCGGAGCTGATGGCGATGGTGCTGCTGATCGGGGTGCTGGGCTTTATGCTCGATGCGTTGGCGCGGGGGCTGCATCGGCGTTGGGTGCATGCCTGACCGAGGAGGCAGGAGCGGGCTTGCCCCGCGATGCGGACGGCGCAATTTTGAAAGCTCAGGTGCAGCACCGAACTCAGTTGGATAGACTTCCCGACCGGTTCAACTTCACGGTCGATGGATCACCACATGACAGCACCAGCAAACCCACGGCGTAGCGGCAAAGGCCATGATGCGGCGATCAGCCTGCAACAGGATGACGATCTGCAGCGCTGGTCGATTGCCCGCTCGGTGCTGCGCTCGATCGAATCGGCGCCGGACAACTGGTCCACGCGTATCGGCCTGTATGGCAAGTGGGGTTCCGGCAAGACCAGCGTGCTGAATTTCATTGAAGAGCAGGCGCGCATTCGCAATGAAAGCAAGCCGGACGGTATCACCTGGGTGGTCGTACGCTTTTCAGCGTGGGATGCCGAAGGCCGTGACGGGGTGATCCAGCGGTTCTATCAGGCGTTGCTGGAGCAACTTGAAAAAGGTGCTTGGGCGGGCAAGTCATTCAAGGATCTGGGGCGTGGAATCGCCAGGCTACTGGGCAATGTTGCCGAGATTGGCAAGTCAGTTGCACAAGTTATGGACCCTATTACCGGGACGATGGTTAGCAAAGGCACCCAGATTGCCGAGCAAACGGGCCAGCTACTGAGTTCAAAGCTGGCCTTCAATCGCAAAGAGCTCGAAGCGCTATGTGCTGACCTCCAGCGCACACGCATCGTGGTGTTCATCGATGACCTTGACCGCGCCGACCCGACCGCGATTCCCAAGGCAATGCTGGCGTTGCGCGAATTGCTCGACTGGCCGAGCTTCGCCTTCGTCCTGGCCTTTGACCTGGATGTTGTAAGTAAAGCACTGAGCCTGTACTCGGCCGCCTATGGTGAGAATGGGCAACGCTTTCTCGAGAAGATCATCGATATTTCCATCACCCTGCCGGAGCCTACACCAGAGCAGGCCAAGCGCTTGGCGTGGCGAGCATTTCGCGAATGTTGCCCCTTTATTCCCGAGGCAGCGTTCACGCGAATGGCTCAGTGGTTTCCTGCCAACCCTCGTCTGGTCAAAGCGATCACCCGTGACCTGGGGCAACTGAAAACCGTTGCGCGTCGCCACGGCGATGACGAGCTCGCGTGGGATGCAATCATTTTGCAGACCATCATCAGGCATGAAGCCCCGAAAACCCTCGAACGTCTGGAGCCGTCCTTGCTGGGCCTGGGTGGGCGGTCGTTGCGCGGCGAAACCGATGAAGAGCGAGAGGCGTTTGAGCGTGAAGCCATTCAACTGACGCTGGGAGCAACAGTACCTGATCTTGCGCCAGCTTTTGTGCGGCTGAAAAACCAGTTTTCAGCCCTGCACGATCTGCGAAAATTTACTAATCCCGCACGTGCACGGTACGAGATGGGGCTACTGGCGCAGGAACCGGGTATCACCCTTCAGGAGCATCGGCGTTTCTTGAATGAGTGGGCCGCTGACTTCGACGACCAGCGAATCGATCTGCTTCTTGAAGAAGGGGTGGAGGCCGCTCAGGCTGAAGTGCCGGAGGTTGCCTTGAACCTGATCTGGTTGACGATCGATTCATACTGCCAGGGCATGCGTGAGCTGGCGTCTCAGATTGATCAGCGTGTCTATGACCAGCAACTGCAGTACCTTGGTGTTCAGCTCAAACTGCTTGAACACGTCTGGGGGGAGACGCCGCACCCAGCGCTCCATGATGTCTCTGGCCATTACGGTTTGTGCTGCAGTTTGATCGACGGGTTGTTGTCCCTGCGCGAGCGTGATGAAGGTCAGCCAAGGCAAGCGCAGTACCAGCGCGAAATCGCACTGGTGACGGCAGCGGCAACCACGTGCAGTGATCGTGTACGGCTATACGATTGGGCGATGGAAAAGTTGCTCGCAGGTGGCATCGCGTACCTGTATGACTCGCATAAAAGGACACGACTCGAAGGTGTCGCCAACCTGCTCAAGGATGATGCGGTATCGGATTTGTTGACGGTGTTCGAGGCCCCAATGGGCGTCGAACGGTTGTTCAAAGACCCTTCGCCAGCGGCCATTCAACGACAGTGGCGCTTGTTCAATGCCAGGTCACCCTTTTACCAGGAGGCTGGTCAGGCCAAGCTGATCGCATGGCTGGAAAGCACTGCCAATGACAGGCAGGCCGAAGGCGTCGCCGCTGGTAACATGCTTGATTATCTTGTGGGATTGGCGGTTCACAACCATACCGGCGCTGAGGGTGGAGGCCATGACGTGCAAAGGTTGCAGGCGCTGATTCCTGTTGCCTGGGACGCGGCGATGAAGCGTAGCGAGTACCACCGCTTCCCCAAACAGTTGCTCGATAAATGGGACAGTCTAGTCAATGCGGGCATCGACAAGAGCTGGATTCCACTGCCGCCAAATCTGGCAGAACTGGACAGGCAACGAAGCAACTGAGTTATGCCCGTTACCTGTAGAAAGCGCTCACGGCAGCAATGAAAACGGAGCAGCAGCACAGTACTGCTCCCAGTGCCTGCTCCCATCCGGCCAACGCCAAGCCCGCGCCAATCAACCCGTAATATAACAACCCAAACAACGCTCCCGCCGTCCCCCGGCAATCCCCGTACTCAACCAGCGCCGAGCCCAGCACCAACGGAATCGCCATGGCAAAGGCGCCGAGCATAAAGGCCATGGCCACGGCGATCAGCCAATGTTCGCCCAGCAGCAGTATCGCTAGCGCTGCCAGCAGGTTCACTGCGCACGCCAGATTGAGCAGCGTTGCCTGGCTGACACCACGCGCCAGCAATAGCGCATTGAGGCGCGCGCCAAGCAGCGAGCCCAGCGCCAGCAACACGCCGCTGTAGCCAAACAGACTTTGCAGCTGCAAACGCTGGAAAATGAACGGCGCCAAGCTGTACCAACTGAACACGCCGATGTTGAACAACGCCACCAGCAGCGTCGCCAGCAACACCCGACGATCACCGAGCATGCGCCGCAAGGTGCCGATCAAACTGGCGCGATGGGGTACCTGTGGGCGGGTTTCCGGCATGGTTCGCCAGCTCCATAACAGCAACGCCAGCGCCAGCAGCAACTGCGCGGCCAGCACGCCACGGTAACCCAAAGCCTCGGTCAGCAGCGATCCACCGAGCACGCCAATCGCCGGGCTGATCGCCAGGAAAACGCCGATCAGGGAAAACACCCGCGCCAGTTCCGCACCGCTATGCACGTCCCGCAGCGCGGTTTGCGTCACCACCGAACCGACCGCAGCGGCAAAGGCGGCAACCATGCGCGCGGCGAGCAGGCCGCTGAAGCTTGTGACCAGCAAGGCTGCCAGCGATGCCAGGCCGTACAGCAGCAAGCCGGCAAGCAATGTCGGGCGGCGGCCCCAGAGGTCGCACAGCCGACCCCAGACCAGCACGCCAATGGCAAAGGCGGCGAAGTACAGCGACAGGGTTTGCGCCGCCTGCGCAGGCGTTACCCCGAAGCCCTGGCCGATATCCACCAGGGCGGGACTGTAGAGGGTTTCGGCGATCTGCGGGAACATCAGCAGGGCCGTGGCCAGGGTCAGCCAGGTGCGGTGGGTCATAAGTAGCGCCCGGTGAGAAAAAGGGCGCTCATGGTAGACGGCAGGCGATGGGTGTATTGTCGCGGTCTGGTCTAAAAATAGTGAATATCGGACAACCTGCATGGCCTGGCTGGAACCCACCGCCACTTTCGACCCGGACCGCTTCGGCGCGCCCATCGTCGGCATCTGCTCGGCCCTGGGCGAACACGATTCTGGCGTCCATCAGCACCGCATGGGGCAGGTGCTGTTCACCCGCCAGGGCTGCGTGCGCATCGACGCCCAGGCGCCGGATCTGCTCTGTCTGCTGCCGCCGACCCGCGCGGCATGGATTCCCGCCGGCATAGCCCATCGGGCGCGGATGCGGGCGACCGTCGATTATCGCTCGGTGTACCTGGACCCCCGGCACTGGCCGCATTTGCCTGCTGAAGTGGTGATCCTTGACGTCAATCCGCTGTTGCGCGAACTGCTCGAGCGCATGGCCGAGGCACCGTTCGCAACCGACTGGAGCCAAGGCGCCGCCGCGCATCTGGCCGGCCTGTGCATCGCCGAACTGCAGGCCGCCGGGCAGCAGCCGATGCGTTTGCCGCTGCCCCGGGATCGACGCCTGGCCAGCCTGGTAGAGGGGCTTGAGCAGTTGCCGCCGCCGCTGCACGAACTGGCTCGCACGGTCGGCGCCAGTGAGAAAACCATCGGCCGTTTGATCCGCCGTGACACTGGTATGTCATATCAGCAATGGCGTCAGCAGTGGCGGCTGGTACGTGCGGTAGAGCAGTTGGCGATCCATCAACCGCTGTCCCAGGTGGCGCTGGAACTGGGCTTTGCCAGCGACAGTGCCTTCATTGCTTTCTTCAAAAGCATGACCGGCAGTACGCCTCGGGTTTATTGCCGCTGAGGCAACTGTTGCGCAATAAATTCGCTGCGCTGTAGCGCTTGTCCCGGCTGGAGATCCGTTACTGTCGTCACTCGGAGCTTAGCCAGGAGGGTGTGCGATGCTCGATATGCAAACGCTGGTCATCTTTGCTGGCGCGGTAACCCTGTTGCTGCTGTCGCCCGGGCCGAACATGGCTTTTGTCATCAGCCATGGGCTGTCCATGGGTTGGCGTGGCGGGCTGGCGGCGGCGCTGGGTATCAGCCTGGCTGACCTGTTGCTGACTGTGCTGACGGCTACCGGTGTCACCGCACTGATCGCCGCCTGGCCGCCGTCGTTCGACATCATCCGCTACAGCGGCGCGGTCTACCTGTTATGGATGGCCTTCAAGCTGTTGCAGCCGCGCACGGTGGGCATGGGCGAGGGGTCGCGTGAGACATCGCTGGCGGCGGTGTTGGTTGCAGCGACCTTGAACAGCCTGCTCAACCCCAAGGCGCTACTGTTTTTTATCGTGTTCTTGCCGCAGTTCGTGGTGCCGGCCAAAGGCGCAGTGGCCCAGCAATTGTTGCTGCTGGGGCTGGTACTGAGCGTGATTGCCCTGGTGTTTCATGTGGTGCTGGGGGCGTGTGGCGGGGTGCTTAGCCGTTGGTTCAGTGGCAAGGGGCGCCTGGCCAGGTTGCAGCCGCGCTTGCTGGCCAGTGTGCTGGCGTTGCTGGCGCTGCGGTTGATGTTGATGCAGCGCCCGGCGTGAATGCCCGGCTCCCACATGTGGGAGCTGGCCTTGCCGGCGATGGGCTGCAGAGCAGCCCTAGATTCAATCCTGCAGGTCGTCCTCGCTCATCCACTCAAGCGCATCCGCCAGCGCCACCTCGGCCACCCATTCACTGAAGCTGCGGGTCACTTGTTCATAGCTCAACCGCGAGCGTAGCTCGAGTTTGTCGGCAAACGACAAATGCACGGTGATGACCTTGTCTTCAATCACCCCGTCGCGCACCACGAAGAAGGCAAAGTCCTCCCGATCCTGGCGGCGGGCGAACAGGTAAACCTCGAAGTCCGCCCCGGTTTCCTTGGCAAAGGCCCTGGCGGCGAAGGCGTTCCTGGTCAGGTCAGGCGCTTGTTGCAGCGACGCCTGGGTATCGCAGAAATACCACGGCTCCCAGTCGGTCAGGCCTTTGTGAATGAACCAGCGGTAGGCAAGCGGGTAGGGCATTGGCTTAGTCCGTTAATGAGTGCAGGCGCGCCGGTACTCGCCCGGCGTTACGCCATAGGCTTGCTTGAACTGCCGGTTCAGATGGCTCTGGTCAGAAAAACCCAGGGCGAAGGCGACGTTGAACGGCAGGCAGTCGTTTTTCAGCAGTTCACGGGCGCGGCTCAGGCGCCGTTGCTTGAGCCAGGCATGGGGCGGCAAGCCGGTGGCCTGGCGGAACACCCGGGCAAAGTGGAAGGGCGAGAGATTCACCGCTGTGGCGAGTTCTTCCAGCGATGGCGGATAGGCCAGGCGGTTGTCCATCAGTTCCTTGGCCCGGGCCACGGCGCACGGTTCGTTGCCGGGCGTGCGCGCCTCGCCCGCGCGGGCATGGCGCTGCACCAGCAGCAACACCGCCTCGCGCCAGGCGGTTTGTTGTTCCAGGGCGCTGGCGCCGTGCTCGGCCGAGCAGTGCAGCCAGCTGAAGGCCTTGGCCAGTTGCGGGTCGTGCAGCACGCTGGCGTCAAAGCGCGGCAGGCCGTCGCGCTTGAGTTCCAGTTCGTCGAGCACGCCGGTGATGCGTTCGCTGTCGGGGTAAAAGCCGCGATAGCGCCAGCCGTCTTCGCTGGCCTTGGCGCCGGTGTGCAGCTCGTCGGGGTTGATCAGGACCATGCTGCCGACCGGCGCTAGGTGTTCGCTGCCGCGGTGCCAGAAGCGCTGGGCGCCGGACTCGATGATGGTGATCACGTAGCCTTCGTGCACATGGGGGGCGAAGCGCTGCTGAAAATAACGCGCATGCAGCATCTCGGTGTCACCGAGCGCCGAGGCTTGCCAGAAACGGGTCTGTTCCTTGTGTGCAGGGTTCATGGGCTGCCGTTCAACCACCAACGAAAGACAAAAAAGAAGGCCATGCTCAGCAGCATGCTGATCAAGGTGCTGCGGGTCAACAGCACCAGCACTACGGCCACCAGCGAACCGATCAGGTACGGGTTGCTCAGGCTCAGGTCGAGCTGGTGGCCGGGCAGAAAGACGATAGGCCCGCAGATCGCGGTAAGCATGCCCGGTACGGCGAAGCCGAGGAACTGCCGGGCATTGGAGCTCAGGCGCAGGGGCAAGCGCGGTTCCAGAAAGGCATAGCGGTTGAGGAACACCAGCAGGCCCATGCCGATAATCAGGGCGAAGATCATGAGCGTGCTCCACTGAATTTCTGACAGATGAAACCTGCGCTCATGCCCAGCAGGCCGGCGGCCACCAGGCCGATGTCCCAATGCCAGGCACTGAACAGCACCGAGCAGAACAACGACACCGCCACGCACACCACGGTGGGCAGGTTGCGCACCAACGGCGCGATCAGGGCGACGAAGGTGGCGACAATCGAGAAGTCCAGGCCCAGTTGGTCGAGGTGCGGAATGTTCTGCCCCAGGATGATCCCGGCCAGGGTGAACAGGTTCCAGGCAATGTAGAACGTCAGGCCCACCCCCAGGGCGTACCAGCGATTGAACTGCTGTTTGTCGTACTGGCTGGTGAGGGCGAAAAACTCGTCAGTGAGCAAGAAGCCCAGGCCCAGCCGCCAGCGGGTCGGCAGGCCCGACAGCACCGGGCGCATCGACAGCCCGTACAGCAGGTGCTGGGACGTCAGCAGCAGGGTGGTGAGGAGGATCGAAAACAGGTTGGCGCCGCCCTTGAGCATGCCGATCGCCACCAGTTGCGCCGCGCCGGCAAAGACGATGGCCGACAGGCCCTGGCCTTCCCAGGGCGTGAGGTTGGCTTCGATGGCCATGGAGCCGGCCAGCAACCCCCAGGGGGCAACGGCAAGGGACAACGGCAGGATGGCGATGGCGCCACGGATAAAGGCCTGGCGGGCGAACGGCGGACTGGGCATGGACGGCAGCAACAACCAATGAACACGGTTGTACAGCATGCCAGAGCCGGGCGCCGCTGACTTGAACGATCTTGCTGTCAGCGGCGGCGCAGTGCGCTCAGCTCAGTAGTGGTTGCTGGCCAGGCGCCGCTGCGCCGCGATGCAGCCATTGATGTCCACTGCTTTTTGCCAGTAAGCCTTGCTTTGCGCCGGGTCGGCGCTGGCCAGCAGGCGGTAGACCTCGGCCTGGTAGTCGCGCTGACGGCCCCACTGCATCGCCAGGCCTTGCGGTTGCTCGCGATGGCACAGCAGGCGCACGGCCGGTTGCGGGTAGTAGGGAGCGTAGAGGCTAGCCAGGTTCGGCACGCTTTCCAGCGCAGTGCGGTATTCGCTACGGCTGTAGTTCGGGCACCAGTTTTCGATGCCCAGCGCCGCCGGGGCGAAGCCCTGGCCCATGCTCGCTTCGAGCAGCGGGCAGGCGGCAGCCGGGATCTGCGCTGCCGGCAGGTAGGTGATGTAGTAGAGGGCCAGGCGGTACTGGGCGGCCGGGTGGTCAAGCTCCACGGCTTTTTTCAGCAGGCTCACCGCAGGCGCCAGGGTGCGGCCCAGGGCCTGGCCTTGCTGGGCGAGGTCCTGGTCGGTGGTGCTGGTCTTGAGGGTGAAACTGGTGTTCTGGTTGTCGGCCTGTTCCAGCAAGGTCAGGGCCTGGCGGTACAACAGGTCGGCATGCGGGTCGATCCGTACGCCGGCGGCCAGCGCCGAAGTTGGCAGCACGACGGCGAGCAGGCCGTGCAAAAGGGACGAGCGGATCAAGGAAGTGCCTCTGGAATTCGGGGCCGGGCGGGTATGCATGGTGGTTTCGAGACGACTGCGCTGTTCAGGGTTCAATCCGACTGTCCATAGTGTGGCTTGAGGCTGGCCTGGAGGTATAGCGCGTCATTCTAACCGCTCTCGGCCTACACCCGAAAGCGTAGCCCGTCAGGGCAACAGTTGCCGGAGGTTGTAGGCCAGCCCGGCGACGGCAATGGCCAACAGCACCACGGCACTGATTGCGCTGATCAAGCGTCGGTTGAGACGCTCGGCCAGGCGGCCGATGACCAGGATGTACAAGCCCAGAATGCCCAGGTCGAGCACCAGCCAGACCAGCCCCAACACCATCAGGCTTTGGCTGAACTGCTCGGTAACCTGGATGAACTGCGGGAAGAAAGCGACGAAAAACAGAATGTCCTTGGGGTTCGACAGGCCGATGGCAAAACCTTGCCACAGCCCGCCCTGGCGGACGGGGGCCTGCTGTATGGCGAGCGCGGGCTGGCGCAGTTCAGCCAGTGCGCCGAGGCCCAGGTAGCCGATGAACAGGCAACCGAACATGCTCAGGGCGCTTAGCAACAGTGGGTTGACGGCTGCGCTGCTGAAGATCAGCGCAGCGGCCAGGGCAATCAGCACCAGCGAAGCACCGTTGGTCCCCAGGGCGGTCAGCAGTGCCTGTTTGCGTCCGGCGCGGGCGGTGGTGTTGACCACCAGCGCCACCACCGGGCCGGGGCTGGCGATCAAGAGCAAAACAGTCAGGGCGTAGGTGGCAAGCAGGGCACTGTTCACGGGCATTTCTCGATGGTTTTTACCGGGAGCGGCATTCTCTGCAGGCGCGGTTCGGTTGTAAAACGCCTGTTACTGTGGCTTTCTATTAGTTTTACTCATGCTTGAGGCGGCCATGACCGAACGCATTCCCGCATTGCAGGCGCTCAGGGCGTTCGAGGTGGCCGCACGCTATGGCTCCTTCACCCGCGCGGCCGAAGAACTGGCCCTGACCCAGGGCGCCATCAGCCATCACATCAAAACCCTCGAAGGCTTGTTCGACTGCGCATTGTTCGAGCGCCGCGGGCCGAAAGTGGCGCTCACCGAGCCGGGCCGGCTGCTGGCCCAGGAGCTCAAGGTCGGCTTCAAGATCATCGAGAATGCCTGCGGGTTGCTCAGGCAGGACCGTCAGCACCTGCGCCTCAAGGCGCCTTCGACCCTGACCGTGCGCTGGCTGCTCAAGCACTTGGCGACGTTCAAGCAAGGCGAAGAACACAGCAAGGTGCAATTGAGCAGTGTGTGGATGGACATCGACACGGTGGACTTCTACAGCGAGCCTTACGATTGCGCGATCCTGCTGGGCGACGGCCATTTTGCCGCGGACATCGCCAGCCTCAAGCTGTTTGACGAATGGCTGGTGCCGGTGTGCCAGCCCGGTTACCCGGCAGACCTGGCCCACTGCGAACTGCTGCACCCGTCGCCCGATCGGCGTGACTGGCGGCGCTGGTTGAATCGGACAGGCGGCGCTGCAATCAGCCTGGACCGCGGCCAGCTGTTCGACACCCTGGATCAAGGCATCGCTGCCGCCCAGCAAGGCCTGGGTGTGGCCGTGGTCGACCTGCTGCTGGCCAGCGGCGAGCTCGACGCCGGCCGCCTGGTCACGCCCTTTGCGCAGGCGGTGGCCACCGGCGAGGGCTATTACCTGACCTGGCTGCAGGCTAGCCCCAAGGCGCGCCAGACGCAGAAGCTCGGCGAATTCCTGCAGCAGCAGGTGCCGCGACTTCCCGCTCAGGGGCTTGATTATTTGTATGACTAATACTGCGGCGCGCCGGCATCCAGCTGCAGTCGCGTGCTCATGAAGTCGATGAACACCCGCAGCCGTGGCGGTATTTGCCGCCCCGAGGGCCACAGCAGGTAGAAGCTGCCGCGCCGCTCCATGTAGTCATCGAGCACGGTCACCAGGTCACCGCGTTGCAACTGCTGGCGTACGGTGAAATCCGGAGTGCAGGTGATGCCGCGATCGCGGGTGGCAAAGCAGATGCGCGTGTCGACGTGGTTGCAGACCATCGACACCGGGATGTCGTATTCGCGCCCGGCGGGCTCCTGGCGCAACGGCCATTGCTCGAGCTTGCCGGTGCTGGGGAAACGGTAGTGCAGGCAGGTGTGCCGGGCCAGTTCATCGGGATGAACGGGGGTGCCATTGCGCGCCAGGTACGCCGGTGAGGCGACCAGTACATGGTGGAAATGGCCCAGAAAGCGCGCGCTCAAGCGCGAGTCGCTGGGGGTACCGCCGCGCATCACCACGTCGAAACCTTCGCCGATGATATCGACCAGGCGATCGTCGAAATCCAGGTCCAGTTCGATGGCCGGGTACTGCGCCATGAACTCGCTCAAGGCCGGCATCACCAGTGCGGTGACTTGCGGCAGGCTGATGCGCAAACGCCCACGCGGCACCTCGCTGGCCTGGGACAGTTCAAGTTCGGTGGCTTCGATCTCGGCGAGGATGCGCCGGCTGCGTTCCAGGAACAGGCTGCCCTCGGCGGTCAGGGTGATGCTGCGTGTGCTGCGGTGAAACAGGCGCACGCCCAGGCGGCTCTCCAGGCGCGCCACGCGCTTGCCGATGGCCGAAGCGCTGACCCCCAGCGATTGCGCGGCGCCGACGAAGCTGCCGGTTTCTGCCACCCGCACGAACACCACGAAACCGCTGAGGCTATCCATCTGCTTTCCCTGATTGCGGACATCAATGTCCGTTATGAGCGGAATTGTACCCGTCTTTTTCCGCAGTGACCGCAGGCTTAAGGTTCGCCCATCTTTCCTACAGGAGTTTCACCATGACCCCGATGAGTTGCACGGCGGACGGGCCAGCCGCACTCGAACAGCCCTTGCCGGTCAGCGGCCTGCTGGCCCTGGCCATGACCGGCTTTATCGCCATCCTCAGCGAAACCCTGCCGGCCGGCCTGCTCGGGCAGATCTCCAGCGGCATGCAGGTCAGCGAGGCCATGGCCGGGCAGATGGTCAGCGTGTATGCCCTGGGCTCGCTGTTGACCGCCATCCCGTTGGTGACCCTGACCCAGGGCTGGCGTCGGCGGCCGGTGCTGTTGCTGGCGATTGTCGGTTTCCTGCTGTTCAACACCGTGACGGCGCTATCGAGTTCGTACTGGCTGACGCTGGTCGCACGCTTCATGACCGGCGTCGCCGCCGGCCTGGCCTGGGGCGTGATCGCCGGGCATGCACGGCGCATGGTCAGCCCCGAGCAGCAGGGCCGGGCCATGGCAGTGGCGATGATCGGCGCGCCGGTGGCGTTGTCGTTGGGGGTGCCAGCCGGCACCTGGTTGGGCGAACTGGTGGGGTGGCGCATGACCTTTGCCCTGGTGTCGGGGGCGACCCTGGTGCTGGTGGCCTGGGTGCTGTGCAAGGTGCCGGACTTCGACGGTCACGCCCCGGGTCAGCGTCCCGGCATCGCTCAAGTTTTGCGTACCCCGGGAGTGCTGGCGGTGTTGCTGGTGATCCTCACCTGGGTGCTGGCGCATAACGTGCTGTACACCTACATCGTGCCGTTCCTGGCTTCGGCGGGGCTGGCAGCCAGCACTGGCATGGTCCTGCTGACCTTCGGTATCGCCGCCCTGGCGGGTATCGGCGTGGTCGGTGCGTTGATCGACAAGCACCTGCGCAACATGGTTTTGCTCAGCCTGTGCGGATTTGCCGTGGTGGCGCTGGTGCTGGGTTTTGTCAGCCAGTCGGCGCCGCTGGTGTACGTCAGTGTCGCGCTCTGGGGCCTGACCTACGGCGGCGCGCCGACCCTGCTGCAGACCGCCAGCGCCGATGCCGCCGGGGAGGGCGCCGATGTCGCCCAGTCGATGATCGTCACCGTGTGGAACTCGGCGATTGCCGCAGGCGGTCTGCTCGGTGGCGTGCTGCTCAGCCAGTGGGGCGTGGGCAGTTTCCACTGGGTGTTGCTGGGGCTGATCGCCTTGGCCTTGCTGATTGCCGGTCGCGCCCATGGCCACGGCTTTGCCCCCGGTGCACGGGTAGCGCGCTAAGTTCGGCAGCCAGCGGCCCAGGCAGGTAGAATCGCCGCATACACAGGTGTTTTCGAGGTTGCAGCGGTGGAGTTACAGCAGGGCTTTGTCCTGACCCGGCATTGGCGCGATACCCCGGCGGGGACCAGCGTCGAGTTCTGGCTGGCCACCGATCAGGGACCACGGCGCTTGCGCTTGCCGGTGCAGACGTCCGTTGCGTTCATTCCGGCCGAGCAGCGTGGGCAAGCCGAAGCGGTGCTGCGCGGTGAGCGCGACGTCGCGTTGCGCGAGCTGGCCCTGCGCGATTTCGAACAGCGGCCGGTGCTGGGCTTGTACTGCCGCCAGCACCGCCAGTTGATCCAGCTGGAAAAGCGCCTGCGCGCCGCCGGGGTGCAAATCTACGAGGCTGATGTGCGTCCGCCGGAGCGCTACCTGATGGAGCGTTTCATTACCGCGCCGGTGAGTTTCAGCGGCACACCTGATGCCAACGGTGTGTTGCTCGATGCCCAGCTCAAGCCCGCCCCCGGCTACCGCCCGAAGCTCAGGCTGGTATCACTCGACATCGAAACCACCGAGCGCGGCGAGCTGTATTCCATCGCCCTCGAAGGCTGCGGCCAGCGCCAGGTGTACATGCTCGGCCCGGCCAACGGCGACGCCGAGGGCGTGGATTTCGATCTCGAATACTGCGACAGCCGTGCCCGCTTGCTCGAGCGCTTGAACGACTGGCTGGCCGTGCATGACCCCGATGCAATCATCGGCTGGAACCTGGTGCAGTTCGACTTGCGCGTGCTGCAGCACCACGCCACCCAGCTCAAGGTGCCCTTGCGCCTGGGGCGTGGCGGTGAGGAAATGGACTGGCGCGAGCACGGCAGCCGCGCGCATTTTTTTGCCGGGGCCGCCGGGCGCCTGATCATCGACGGTATCGAAGGGCTGCGTTCGGCGACCTGGAGTTTCCCCTCGTTCAGCCTGGAGAACGTCGCCCAGACCCTGCTCGGCGAAGGCAAGGCCATCGACACCCCGTACCAGCGCATGGACGAAATCAACCGCATGTTCGCCGAGGACAAGCCGGCCCTGGCCCGTTACAACCTCAAGGACTGCGAACTGGTCACACGGATTTTCGCCAAGACCGAACTGCTGACCTTCCTGCTCGAACGGGCCACGGTTACCGGCTTGCCGGCTGACCGCAGCGGCGGCTCGGTGGCGGCGTTCTGTCATTTGTACATGCCCCTGATGCACCGCCAGGGCTTCGTCGCGCCCAACCAGGGCGAGCGCCCGGAGGAGGCCAGCCCTGGTGGATTCGTCATGGACTCGCGGCCGGGGCTGTACGAGTCGGTGCTGGTGCTCGACTACAAGAGCCTGTATCCGTCGATCATCCGAACCTTCCTGATCGACCCGCTAGGGCTGATCGAAGGCCTGCGCGAGCCGGGCGACGCGACCTCGGTACCGGGCTTTCGCGGTGCGCGTTTTTCCCGTACCCGGCATTGCCTGCCGGCGATTGTCGAGCGGGTCTGGCAGGGCCGCGAGGTGGCCAAGCGCGAGCACAATGCGCCGCTTTCCCAGGCGCTGAAGATCATCATGAACGCCTTTTACGGGGTGCTTGGTTCCAGTGGCTGCCGCTTCTTCGACCCGCGCCTGGCCTCATCGATCACAATGCGCGGCCACGAGATCATGCGCCGTACCCGCGAACTGATCGAGGCCCGGGGTTACGCGGTGATCTATGGCGACACTGACTCCACGTTCGTCTGGCTCAAGGGTGCCCATGACGAGGCGGACGCGGCGCGTATCGGTCGCGAGCTGGTGCAGCAGGTCAACCAGTGGTGGCGCGAGCATCTGCGTGACAGCTACGGCCTGGACAGTGCCCTGGAGTTGCAGTACGAGACCCACTACAAGCGCTTTCTGATGCCGACCATTCGCGGCGCCGAGGAGGGCAGCAAGAAGCGTTATGCCGGCCTGGTGCAACGTGGCGAGGGCGTTGAGGAGATGATCTTCAAGGGCCTGGAAAGCGTGCGTACCGACTGGTCGCCGCTGGCCCGGCAGTTCCAGCAGGAGCTGTACGAGCGGATCTTCAAGCGTCAGCCGTACCAGCAGTACCTGCGTGAATATGTGCGCAAGACCTTGGCTGGCGAGCAGGATGAGCTGTTGATCTACCGCAAGCGCCTGCGCCGGCCGCTGGCCGACTACCAGCGCAACGTGCCGCCGCATGTTCGCGCGGCGCGCATGGCCGATGACTTCAATGACCGACAGGGTAGGCCGCGGCAGTACCAGAATGGCGGCTGGATCAGCTACGTGATTACCGTGACCGGGCCGGAGCCGTTGGAGACGCGGCATTCGGCGATCGATTACGACCACTACCTGACTCGGCAGTTGCAGCCGGTGGCCGATGCGATTTTGCCGTTCGTGGAGGATGACTTCACGGCGCTGATCGATCGGCAGATGGGCTTGTTCTAGCCGGACCTGCATGCACTGACCCTGTGTGGCTTGCCGGCGATGAGGCCGGTGCAGGCAGCACATCAGGGGTTGACTGGATTGCGACCGCTGCGCGCTCGATCGCTGGCAAGGCCAGCTCCCACAGGTCCGGCGCTTGCCGGCGATGAGGCCGGTGCAGGCAGCACATCAGGGGTTGGCTGGATTGCGACCGCTGCGCGCTCGATCGCTGGCAAAGCCAGCTCCCACAGGTCCGGTACATGCAGGTCTATTGTGGGAGCCGGCCTTGCCGGCGATGAGGCCGGTGCAGGCAGCAAGTCCAGGTCCGGCGTGCACAGATCTACTGTGGGAGCTGAGCAGCCGCTATTGAGTCCACACCACCCGCAGCAACGCCACCATCAACCAGGCCGTGGCCGCCAGGGCGGTAATGGTGCGCACATGGTTCCAGCGGTTCCACACCCGCGCATAGGTCGGCCAGGCACTGGCCGCCTCGATACTGGCCGGCTCCAGGCGCGCCAGGCTCTGGTTTCGCGGCACGTTGAAGAGCATGGTCACCAGCACGTTACCAAGCAGGTACAGGCCGCTGCCAATGCCGATGCACAGGCTGCCCGGCAATGGCCAGCGCAACCAGGCCCAGGTCAGCAGGATCGCGCAGGTCACGGCGGTGCCGAGAAACAGCGAGAGGAACAGGCGGTTGAGCACCACCTGGTTGATCGATTGCATGGCCGTCACCGCACTCTGTGCCGGAATGCGCTCCAGGGCCTGCATGACGAAGTTGGAGAAGGCGAAGAACAACCCGCCCATCAACCCGCAACCCAGGGCGGTAACAAGGATCAGCAGCAATAGCAGGGTGTCGGCAATGCTCATGGTTCAGGCCTTTTCCAGGGTGGTCGACGGGCATGGCAGACGGCCTTCAGCTATCCTCAGAATCGGATGACAGACCTTTCGGTGTGTATCCAAGGTCGCACTTGGTAATCGGAAGTTACCTTTGCCTTGCCCACTCATCTGTCCCTGTAGTTTAGGCTCGCAACCCGGATCTTTCGTCGCGATTTGTAGTCTTTGTTGCATGGAAATAGAAAGGAGATGCGCATGCTTGTTCGGTCACTGACCCTCGCCGCCTTGCTGGCCATTGTCGCCGGTCCCGCCCTCGCTGCCGATAGCGATGACCCCTTGGGCCAGGAGCTGTACAAGACCCGCCCCTTGGTTGTCCTTGCCCCCAGTACCGCCGACCCGACCCTTCGCGCGTTGAACAAGGCCCTTGAAGACCCGGCCACCAAGGCTGCCTTCGAGGAGCGCAAGCTGGTGCTGTACAGCGTCGCCGGCATGATCGGCAAGCGTGATGACAAGTTTCTGGATCAACAGGCGACCATGGCCCTGATCCGCAAGTTCAAGTTCAGCGCCCGGGATACGATGGTCACCCAGGTAGTACTGGTGGGCAAGGACGGCGAGCTGCACCGGATCGAACACACCGGCATCCTCGAGCCCAAGGCGATTTACGATGCAGTCGACCAGTTGCCGGCAGCGGAAAAAGCCATCGTGCCGCCGACCGTTGCCGATTTGAAGGAGGACGCTACCAAGGGCAAAGAGGCCAAGCCCGGCAAGGACGGTAAACCCGCCAAGCCGGCCAAGCCGGCACCACCACCCAAACCGCCGAAGCCGCTGGAGGATTGAGGTTCAACCAGAAGCGTTCAGACGTACAAAGAATGCTGTGTTGAATGCGCCGAACTGTTCGAGGAACTGTTCGGCGCTGGCCTCGGGTTGATAGGCGTGACGCAAAAAGAATTCGACCTCAGCGGCCAGTTGCGGACAAGCAATACGTAACTGGTCAGCATGATCCTCCAGGGTCAGCGGCCACGAAGGGTCCTTGTCACTTCGCAGCATGTTGCCGGCCCGCAATGCCTTGCGTGAGGCTGCCCGTTGCAGCCGGCGCAGCGTGTCTGCGTCGCCCGCATCGGCGATACCCTCGACATATCGCTCAAATGCAGCCTGCAGGTCGGCATTGACTGCCCGCGCGATGGCTGGTGAAGGCTTGAATGGCGCGAAGCACTGGGCGAGGTCTTCGCCCCAGATACAGCGGCAGTGATGCTTTAGCCAGTAACCCCAACTGTTGCGGTGTTCCTCGGCCAGCACCTGGTCACGGGTGCCGATGTCGAAATCGATCTTGCTCACCAGTGGGTGCCGGTCCTGCAGCTCACCTCTGACCCGTTCAAGCTGCTGCAAGTCATTGGCGTTGGGGCAATGGTTGAGTATCAGGGTCACGTCCAGGTCCGATTCACCTTCGCGGGCATCGCCACGGGCAACGCTGCCGTAGAGGTAAATGCCACCGAGCAGCGTATGGCATCGGTTTTCGAGGGTGCGGCAGAGATCGTCGAGCACAGGCCGGTAGGCGGGTTGTAGCGCTATCGGCGCAAGCGTGAGGATAGCGCCGTTGGCATCCACCCCACCGATGTCCACTACCTGTCCCCGGTCTTCCAGCACCTGAACCTGCCGGCGGGTGACCAACTGCGCGTAGTCTTCCAGCATCGGCCCCGGCTTGGCCTTGATGCGGACGATGTAGGGGCTGTAGGCCGCCTCGATCAGGGCATCGATGGCGGGCAGGTCTTCAGTGGAGGCCAGGCGGATCATGCAGCGAGTCCTTGGGCGAGCGTGCGGTTCACTACGCTAACACTAACTCCCGGTCTTGACCTTGCTCCACACCCGGGTGCGGATGCGCTCGTATTTGAGTGGCAGCGGCTCCAGGGCGAACAGGGTATCGAGCACCGCCTGGGGCGGGTACACCGACGGGTTGTCGCGGATCTTCGCTTCCACCAGCGGTGCGGCGTCCTTGTTGGCGTTGGGGTAGCCAAGGTAGTTGGTCGAGGCAGCGATCACCTCGGGGCGCAACATGTAGTTGATAAAGGCCAGGCCTTGCTGCGGGTTGGGCGCGTCCTTGAGCAGCACCATGCTTTCGAGCCAGAACGGCGCGCCTTCGCGGGGAATGCTGTAGCGGATGTCGCGGCCATTCCTGGCGTTATCGGCGGCAAGTCTTGCGTCAAACACCCCGCCGGACCAGCCCAGCACCACGCAGACATTGCCGTTGGCCAGGTCCGAGATAAAGCGCGAGGAGTCGAAGTAGGCGATATGCGGGCGCACCTTGAGCAGCAGCGCTTCGGCCTTGCGGTAGTCCTCGGGGTTCTTGCTGTTGTAGGGCAGGCCCAGGTAGTGCAGGGCGATGGGGATGATCTCGCTGGGTGAATCGAGCATCGCCACGCCACAGTCGGCCAGCTTGGCGATGTTTTCTTCCTTGAAGATCAGGTCCCAGGAGTTGAGCGGCGCATCGGCGCCCAGGCGGGCCTTGATCTTGTCGACGTCGTAACCCAGGCCTGTGGTGCCCCACAAGTAGGGCGCGGCGAAGCGGTTGCCAGGATCGTTGCCCTGCAGTTTGGCGAGGATCTGCGGGTCCAGGTGTGCCAGGTTGGGCAACTGGCTGCGGTCGAGCTCGGCCAGCACCCCGGCCTTGATCAGGTTCGGCAACAGGTCGGCGCTGGCGAACACCACGTCATAGCCGCTGCGCCCGGCCATCAATTTGCTCTGCATCACATCGCTGTTGTCGAACACGTCATACACCGGGGCGATACCCGAGGCCTGCTGAAATTCCTTGGTGGTGTTGGGGGCTATGTAGTCGTACCAGTTGTAGATGTGCACGCTGGGCGTGGCGGCCTGGGCTGCAGCGAGGTTCAGCAGCGCGGCCAGGGCCAGGGGCAGGCGACGGATCGACTTCATGGGGGCACTCCGGGATCTTGTTATTGTAAGGGGTAGCGCTCAGGGAATCAGCAGTTCGCGGCGGCCATCGGCGTGGTCCACGCGCTGGCCGGGCAGTTGCAAGCGCCGGTCGGCGAGGTAGTCGTAGTCGCGGCGGGCGTGCTCTAGTTGCTGCAGGTCCAGTTCGACCACCTGCCGGCAGGCTTCACGACCGGCTTCGAACAGCAGGCGCCCGTGCGGGTCGACCACCGCGCTGCCGCCGGCGAATACCAGGCCGTCATCGCCTGGGCCGACGCGGTTGACCATCAGCGCGAAGGCCTGGTTTTCCTGGGCGCGGGCCATGATCGCGGTGCGATGCACCGGGCCGTAGGGGTCCATGTTGCCGTTGGTTACCACGATCAGGTCGACGCCCAGTTGCGCCAGGGCGCGGCTGCTTTCTGGCAGCTCGATGTCGTAGCAGATCAGCAGGCCGATGCGCAGGCCTTTCCAGCTCACCGTGGTGTAGCGATCGCCAGGCTCGAACAGGCCGCGTTCCGAGGGCCAGAGGTGGGTCTTGCGGTAGCGCAGGGCGATGCCTTCGGGGGTGAGCAGCAGCGAGGTGTTGTAGAAGCGGTCGTCGGCTTTTTCGGCCAGGCCGATCACCACCGCGACCCCGCGTTCGCGTACCGCTTGCAGCACGGCCTGGACGCTGGGGCCGTCCACGCTTTCGGCAACCTTGGGCAACTGCGCGGCGCTGGCAAAACCCATCAACTGGGTTTCCGGGAACACCAGCAGGTCGGTGTCGGCTGCACAACCGGCAATGGCTTCCAGGGTGCGTTGCAGGTTGTAGGTGGTATCGCCGTCGCGGCCGGCGAGTTGTATCAGTTCGATCTTCATCGGGGTTCCTTGCGTGGGGCTGGAACCGAGTATGCGGCGCGACGGCGTGGGCGGTAATCACGTTGATGGAGTAACCCTGAATGGGTAATGGCGCTCAGATCTCCCGTTCAACAAAGGCGAAGTCGTCGTCGATCAACTGCTGCAGGTACTCATCGAAGCTCTCGGCAATCACTTCATAGCTGTCCGGGTCGTGCAGGTAGCGCAGCACCTGGCCGACGGTGCCGCCGGCGGCGGGGTTGAAGTCGATGTACAGCTTCGAGGTGCCGCCGTTGTTCATGCAGTGGGAGAAGCACAGGCGCTGGTTCATGCCCAGGTCGATGTCGATGCCTGGGCCGACGGTTTCCGGGTATTCGTCCAGGAAGTCGCCGTAGATGCCGCGAATGCTGTCGGTATAACCTCTGGCGTCTTCGAGGACCTGCTCGGCGGCGCTGAGGTAGTAGGGGTACTCGAACACGTCCGAACCGAGGATCAGGACGATGACTGTGCCGCCTGGGTAGTCACGGAAATGGGTACCGTCGATATGGCCGAGCAGTTCCAGCAGGCTTGCGGGACACAGCGGGTAATGGTTACTGAGCTTCTGCAAGGCTTCGGCCGAGGCGCCGTGGGTGAGGTTCAACTGCTCAAGCGACTCGCTTGGCAGCGCCTGACGCAGGCCGGTGAGGTACGTGGTGACGAGGGACATGAGGGGCGGTTCCTTCCTGAAAGAGCACAGATGATAGCCAGGCTGGCGTAAATTCACCGGGATTGCGAGCGCTGCACGCTCGATCGCGGGCAAGACCCGCTCCCACAGGGTTTGTGCAAGACCTGTGGGAGCTGGCTTGCCAGCGATGCGGCCGGTGGGCCAGCTTTAGTGCGGCGCTCTTCCAAGCCCTTCTATCATTCGCATAGAATGATAGAAATTCTCATTTGCTCTTCGAGTCGCCATGACCGATTCCAACCCCGCCCTGCGTCAGCAGGTCAGCCACCTCTACCGGGCTCATCACCGCTGGCTGACCGGCTGGCTGCGCCCGCGGGTGGAATGCCAGGACCTGGCCGCCGACCTGGTGCAGGATGTGTTCGTCCGCGTGCTCAGCGCCGACGATGCCAGTGACCGCCTGCGCGCCGTGCGCGAACCCCGGGGCTACCTGGCGACCATCGCCCGGCGCTTGATGATCGATCATTTTCGCCGCGCGCGGCTCGAGCGCGCCTGGCTGCAGGCGCTGGCCGAGCAGCCCGAAGCCCTGGACATCTCCGCCGAAGCCCGGGCCATCCTGCTGGAAACCCTGTGCGAGCTGGACGGCATGCTTGCCGGCCTCGGCGCCCGGGTGCGCAAGGCTTTTCTGCTTTCGCAACTGGACGGCATGACCTACAAGGCCATCGCCGAAACCCTTGGCATCTCGGTGGTTACGGTCAACCGCGACATCGCCAAGGCCCTGCACCATTGCACGCTGTACAGCCTGCAACACGAGGTCGACTGATGGCCGCCCTGGACTCGCGCCAGCTCGCCGCCCTCGAGCAGGCCGCCGCCTGGCGTGCGCGCCTCGGTGATGAAAGCGCCGGCAGCGCCGAACACGCCGCCTGGCACGCCTGGATGCAGGCCGACGAGCAGCACCGCTGGGCCTGGCAGCAGGTCGAACGGGTGCAGCAACGCCTGCAGCAGATGCCCACGCGCCTGGCCGGGCGCACCCTGGAACTGGCCGGCCAGCAGCCGGCGCTGGGCCGTCGTGGTGTACTCAAGGGGCTGGTACTGATGGCCGGTGCCGGTGGGCTGGGCTGGAGCGGCTATCAGCAGGCGCGCCAAGGCCCCTGGTTCGCCGATTACCACACCCGTACCGGCGAACGCCTGAGCCTGACCCTGGACGATGGCAGCCAGGTCCAGCTCAACACCGCCAGCGCCCTGGACGTACGTTTCGACCCTCAGCAGCGCCTGCTGGTGCTGCGCGACGGCGAGGTGCTGATCACTACCGCCAAGGACCCGGCCAATCGACCCTTCCGGGTACAAACCCGTCACGGCACGCTGCAGGCGCTGGGCACGCGTTTCTCGGTGCTGGCCGGCGAAAACACCACGCGCCTGGCCGTATTCGAAAGCCGTGTGCAGGTGCTGCCGGGCGAGCAGGGTGGCGGCGCGCTGCTGGAGGCCGGAGAGCAATGCCGTTTTGCCAACCCGGCGCTGGTGCTCAGTTCGCCGCTGGAAACCAACCTGGACGCCTGGAGCAAAGGCCTGCTGATCGCCAACGAGCAGTACCTGGGGGCGTTTGTCGCCGAGCTGGCGCGCTACCGCCGTGGCTGGTTGCGCTGCGCGCCGGAAGTGGTGGGGCTGCGCATCAGCGGCACCTTCAGGCTCGACGACCCGGCGCAGATCTTCCGCGCCCTGGAAAGCACGCTACCGGTAACGGTCAGCCAGCGCACGCCGTATTGGGTGACGGTAAAGGCACGCCAGTAAAAGTATTTTTCATGCAAATGATATTAATTCGTCTTGTCGTTCGACTTATGGAAGGCAGGCCCACTGCCTGAATGCCAACCAGAAGAGAACGCATCGAATGAGAACCCGCCGGATTCACCACGCCCTGCGCTGTTGCGCGCTGTTGTTGCCCTTGAGCATGGCCCAGGCCGAATCGGCCACGCGCAGCTACGACCTGGGGCAGGACGATCTTGGCCAGGTGCTGACCCGTTTTGCCGCCGAGGCGGGAGTGGTGCTGTCGTTTGACCCGGCGCTGACCCAAGGCCAGCGCAGCGAAGGCCTGCATGGCCAGTATGGGGTCGAGGAGGGCCTGCGCGCCTTGCTCGCCAGCAAGGGCCTGGCGGTGATCAAGGAAGCGGACGGGCGTTACAGCCTGGTACGGGAAGTGAGCGAGGCGGGTGCGATCAACCTCAGCGCCACCGAGGTCACCAGCAACCAGTTGGGTACCATCACCGAAGAGAGCCGCTCCTACACCCCCGGCACCATTGCCACCGCCACACGATTGGTACTGACCCCGCGCGAGACGCCGCAGTCGATCACCGTGGTGACCCGCCAGCACATGGATGACTTCGGCCTCAACAACATCGACGACGTGATGCGCCACACCCCGGGCATCACCGTCTCGGCCTATGACACTGAGCGCAACAGCTACTACGCGCGCGGCTTTGCCATCAACAACTTCCAGTACGACGGCATTCCCTCGACCTCGCGCAACGTCGGTTACTCGGCCGGCAACAGCCTCAGCGACATGGCCATCTACGACCGCGTCGAAGTGCTCAAGGGCGCTACCGGATTGCTGACTGGCGCAGGCTCCCTGGGCGCCACCATCAACCTGGTGCGCAAGAAGCCCACCGCCGAGTTCAAGGGCCACTTCGCCCTTGGTGCCGGCAGCTGGGACAACTACCGCAGCGAACTGGACGTCAGCGGCCCGCTGACCGACAGCGCCAATGTGCGTGGCCGGGCGGTGGCGGCCTATCAGGACAAGCACTCGTTCCTTGATCACTACCAGCGCAAGACCAGCGTCTACTACGGCATCCTCGAGTTCGACCTCGACCCTGACACCTTGCTGACCGTTGGCGCCGACTACCAGGACAACAACCCCAAAGGCTCCAGCTGGTCGGGCACCGTGCCGCTGTACGATGGCAATGGCGACACCAACAATGTTTCGCACCACTTCAACAACGCGGCGAAATGGAGCAGTTGGGAGCAATACACCCGCACCGTGTTCGCCAGCCTCGAGCATCACCTGGACAACGGCTGGGTGGCCAAGGCCCAGCTCGATCACAAGATCAACGGCTACCACGCGCCGCTCGGCTCGATCCAGGGCTACCAGCCACGCAAGGACGGCACCGCCGGCATCTATGCGCAGAAGTACACCGGCGAGACCGTGAGCGACTCCCTCGACCTGTATGCGAGCGGGCCGTTCCAGTTGTTCGGCCGCGAGCATGAGCTGGTGATCGGCAACTCCTTCACCGCCTCGCGCTGGAAGGGCAACGACTACCGCAATGTCACCCATGCCAACAACAACATCGCGGACTTCCCCAACTGGGACGGCGACATTGGCGAACCCGACTGGGGCCCGGTGGCGGCGCGCACCGACGACAAGGTGCGCCAGAACGGCACCTACCTCACAGCACGCCTGCACCCGACCGACGACCTGACCCTGCTGCTCGGCGGGCGCCTGGTCAACTACAGCTACGACGGGATCGAGGACAACAACAAGGAAAACGACCGCCTGGTACCGTACGTTGGCGCGGTCTATGACCTCAACGACACCTACTCGCTGTACGCCAGCTACACCGATATCTTCATGCCCCAGGACGCCTGGTTCCGTGACCGTACCAACCGCCTGCTGGACCCGGACGAAGGGCAGAACTACGAACTGGGTCTGAAGGGTGAATTCCTTGACGGCCGGGTCAACGCCAGCCTTGCCTATTTCGAGATCCATGAGAGCAATCGTACGGTCGAGGACAACCAGTACAACGGCAACCCGACCAACCCCGACGTGGCCTTCGCCTGGATGGGCGTGAAAGCCAAGACCAAGGGCTTCGAGGCCGAAGTCTCGGGCGAGCTGACGCCAGGCTGGCAGTTGCAGGCCGGTTACACCCACAAGGTGATTCGCGATGACGATGGCCAGAAGGTTTCGACCTGGGAGCCGCAAGACCAGGTCAGCTTCTACACCAGCTACAAGCTCAAGGGCGCACTCGAGCGGCTGACCGTCGGCGGTGGTGCGCGCTGGCAGGGCAAGGGCTGGCAGGTGCTGCACAATCAGCCCAAGGACATCGACGAGGAATTTGCCCAGGATCCGTTCTGGCTGGTGGACCTGATGGCCCGCTACCAGTTCACCGATAGCTTTTCGGCCACTGTGAATGCCAATAACCTGTTCGATAAACGCTATTACACCAATATCGGTTTCTATAATTCGATGTCTTATGGTGACCCGCGCAACTTGATGTTGACCACCCGCTGGGATTTTTGACTGGCTAAATAAAAACGCCCCCTGAACCCTATGTAAATACTGTCAGTAGGGCGCCTGCAGCTCCCACAGCAAATCTGTGTACGCCGTACCTGTGGGAGCTGGCTTGCCAGCGATGAGGCCGGTTCAGCCAACATCAGCCGTCGTCTGAATTGCGACGTTCGTGCTCCAGCAGCCAGCGCTTGCGTTCAATCCCACCGCCATAACCGGTCAGCGCGCCGTTGCTGCCCACCAGCCGATGGCAGGGGATGGCCAGGCTCACCGGATTCAGTGCATTGGCCAGGCCTACTGCCCGCGCGGCTGCGGGGTTACCAAGCTGTGCGGCGATCTGCCCGTAGGTGCGGGTGCTGCCCACCGGGATTTCCCGTAGCGCCGCCCAGACGCGCTGCTGGAACGGGGTGCCGCCGGCATCAATGGGCACTGCATCAAATGCCTGCAATTGCCCCGTGCAGTAGGCCTGCACGGTATCGGCGAGACCCGCCAGCCCCGCGGTTTCACGCAACTGCACGCCTGTGCCGAAGCGGGTACGCAGCAGCCGCAGCAGGCGTTTTTCCGGCTCATCGAATTCCAGCGCCAACAACTGATCTCCGTCGCTGACGATCAGCACCTGGCCGATCGGCGCCGGCAAGTGCAGGCGGCGCAGCAGCAGTTCGCTCATCAGCATTCCTCGTTCAGGCGTGTTCGATCAGCATCACGGCCAGGGTATCGGCGTCCAGCGCGTCGAACAGATGCGGGGTATCGGCCGAATAGCTCATGTAGTCGCCGGCCGCCAGTGTCACCGCCTGCTCGACCGGCCCCACTCGGGCGCGACCGTGGCACAGGATCACATGCTCAAGGGTACCCGGTGGATGCGGTTTTGACATCCGTGGCTCACCTGGCTGCACCCGCACCCGGTAAATATCGCGCTGAGCCCCCGCCGGGCAGGCGGCGAGCAAGGTGGCGGCGTAATTGGCCTGCTCGGCGTGGCTGGCGGCGCCTTCATTGGCGCGAATCACCTGCACATGCTGACGCGGCTGGCCCATCAGCCGGCTGACCGGCACCTGCAACGCGCCGGCCAGGGCCCAGAGGGTTTCCAGGCTGGGGTTGCCGACCCCGGACTCCAGCTGCGACAGGGTGGACTTGGCCAGGCCTGCGCGCTTGCCCAGTTCGGTCACTGACAGGCCCAGGCGCTCACGCTCGCGGCGGATGGCGCTGGCCAGCAAGAGGATGGGGGAGTGTGCTTCGATCATTTGTTCGCTATACCGGTCAATTGTTCGTCTTGACGAACGGTTTTCATCTGTTCAGCATAACGGACCTTTGTTCGATATGACAGGAGTCAGCTCGCCATGCACCTGAAAACACGCGGCACCCTGGAGATGACCGCCGCCATGCTGATCTCCGGCACGGTTGGCTGGTTCGTCCTGGCCGCAGACCAGCCTGCGGCCGCCGTGGTGTTCTGGCGCTGCCTGTTCGGTGCGTTGGCACTACTGCTGGCCTGTGCCGGGCTGGGTTTGCTGCGGCGAGGGAGGATTAGCCGGCGCCAGGCATTGGCGGCGGCAGTCGGCGGGGTGGCGCTGGTGCTGAACTGGGTGTTGCTGTTCAGCGCCTATGGGCATGCCTCGATCGCTGTGAGCACCGTGGTCTATCATACCCAGCCGTTTATGCTGGTGGGCTTGGGCATGCTGTTGTTCGCCGAGAAGATGACCGCTGGCAAAGCCGGCTGGTTGCTGGCGGCGTTCGCGGGAATGCTGCTGATCGTCATGGCCGGATCGAGCGCTGATGCGGTCGCCGGTGATTACCGTCTGGGCGTGCTAATGGCGCTGGGTGCGGCGTTTTTCTATGCGATTGCCGCCGTTATCACCAAGCGATTGCACGGTGTGGCGCCGCAATTGATCGTGCTGATCCAGATGCTGGTCGGTGTAGGGCTGCTGGCGCCCTTTGCGCAGGTGCCGGGGTTGACGCGTGCGCCCGCTACCTGGGCCTGGCTGGCCACCATCGGCATCGTCCACACCGGGCTGATGTCGACCCTGCTGTACAGCGCTATCCAGAAGATCCCCACCAGCCTGGTCGGCGCCTTGTCGTTCATCTACCCGGTGGTGGCGATCCTGGTCGACTGGCTGGCCCTGGGGCACCCGCTCAGTGCGCTGCAACTGGCCGGTTCCGGCTTGATTTTGCTGGCGGCGGCGGGGATGACCTTTGGCTGGACGCTGCGGATCACGACCGCTACGCGGCCGATCGCTGGCAAGGCCAGCTCCCACAGGGGGCGCTGAGCGTCCCAGGACTATCCCTCAGAACCACCGATCGTTGCGTTTGCGCCCACGGCTCAAGGCCGGCAGGATCAAGCCAGCGAGCAGGCCGGCACCGGCGATGCCGCCGCCGTAGACCATATAGCGCATCAGCACCTGCTTGTTCTCGTCACCCAGACGCGCCTGGGTGCTGCGCAGTTCCGACTGGGTATCGCCGAGCTCGGCATTCAGCGCCTTGTTGCGTGCTTCCAGCTCGTCGATCAGCGCCTTGCGCGAATCAAGCGTCTCCTGCATGCCTTGTACGCGGGTTTTCCAGCTGTCGTCGATGGTCTTCAACTGCTCGCTGAGCTGGGTCACCTGCCCGGTCAGTTGCGGCAGGCGTTCGGCCTGGCCGGGCACGGCCTGCAGGTCACTGCTGGTGATCCACACGGTGTCTCCGGACTCGCCGCGCACCTGGCTGTAGTTGCCCTGAGTGGTCAGCAAGGTGACCTTTTGCCCGGACTTGAGGTTGCCAACAATGCGGTGGCCATCGGTGGGGCCGCTGCGCACGTAGGTGGTCAGGCTGTCGCTGACCCAGCGTTCGCTGCTGGGCGCGGTTTCTTCGGCGTGCAGCGGGTGGGCAAGGACCAGCAGGGCGCCTATCAGGCTACCGCTCAGCAGGCGGCGCGCGCCCGGGGTGCAGGAGGAAAACAGCGCGGGCGCCGCAGAAACAGGACGAGAGATAGGCATGATGGTCTTCGCGTGAAATAAACAATAAAAGCCCGATGACTGGGCCGGTGAAGAGTCGGCGTGCGCGCAGACCGCCAGCTGAAAGACCATATTTCTGCAGGCAGGTTCACTGAAGGGGGTAGGAAAATAGCAGCAAATGTTGCGGGCACTGGCTGTGCCCGCAAGCGGGGGAGGGGCTTGAATCAGTTCACGACGCGGTAGCAGGGCACGTATTCGGCACCGCCCGGCAGCTTCATCCGGTGCTGGTCGACGAACGCCTGCAGCAGGTGGCCGAGGGGTTCGAGCACGGCACTGTCACCCTTGATTTCGTACGGGCCTTTCTCTTCGATCAGGCGGATACCCTTGTCCTTGACGTTGCCGGCGACAATCCCGGAAAACGCCCGGCGCAGGTTGGCGGCCAGTTCGTGCGGCGGCAGCTCGCGGCTGAGCTTGAGTCCGGTCATGTTCTCGTGGGTCGGGTCGAAGGGGCGCTGGAAGCCTTCTTCGATCTTCAGCAGCCAGTTGAAGTGGAAGGCGTCGTTGCGTTCGCGGCGGAACTGCTTGACCTCCTTGAGCCCGTCAACCATCTGCCGAGCCACTTCGGCCGGGTCGTCGATGATGATCTGGTAGTGCTCCTGGGCCTTCTCGCCGAGGGTGGCACGCACGAACGCATGCAGCTGCTGCAGGTACGGCGCGGCGCTTTTCGGCCCGGTGAGGATCACCGGGAACGGCAGGCCGCGGTTGTCCGGGTGCATGAGGATGCCGAGCAGGTAGAGGAACTCTTCGGCGGTACCGGCGCCTCCGGGGAAGATGATGATGCCGTGGCCGACGCGTACGAAGGCTTCCAGGCGTTTTTCGATGTCCGGCAGGATCACCAGTTCATTGACGATCGGGTTGGGCGCTTCGGCGGCGATGATGCCAGGCTCGGTCAGGCCCAGGTAGCGGCTGCCGCTCATGCGCTGCTTGGCATGGGCGATGGTCGCGCCCTTCATCGGGCCCTTCATCACGCCCGGGCCGCAGCCGGTGCAGACGTCCAGCTTGCGCAGGCCCAGCTCGTGGCCGACCTTCTTGGTGTACTGGTATTCCTCGGTGCTGATCGAGTGGCCGCCCCAGCACACCACCATTTTTGGCTCGACGCCCGGGCGCAGGGTGCGGGCATTGCGCAGCAGGTGGAAGACGTAGTCGGTGATGCCCTGGGAGCTTTCCAGGTCGATGCGCTGGCTGGCCAGTTCGCTTTCGGTGTAGACGATATCGCGCAGGGCGCTGAAGAGCATTTCGCGGGTGCTGGCGATCATTTCGCCATCGACGAAGGCATCAGCCGGTGCGTTCAGCAGTTCCAGGCGCACGCCACGGTCCTGCTGGTGAATGCGCACCTCGAAGTCTTTGTAGGCTTCGAGGATGGTCTTGGCGTTGTCGACGTGCGCGCCGGTGTTGAGGATTGCCAGCGCGCACTGGCGGAACAGGGTGTACAGGCTGCCGGAACCGGCTTCACTCAGTTGCTGTACTTCACGTTGAGACAGTGTTTCCAGGCTGCCTTTTGGGCTGACAGATGCATTGATAACTTCACGTTGGGGCATTCTGGGTTTCCTGTGAGCGGGTAAACGTCCATCTTCAGAACACCACCATACCGACAATTTGTCGCAGCAACGAGTGCCTTTCGCTGTCAGGCCTTGTCGGCAACACCTGGGGCGGCTCGCCAGCCAGCGGCCTGCAGGGCATCGAGCAACTGCTCGGGTTTGAGTGCCAGTACCTTGCTGCCATGGGCTTCGAGGTCGGTGGCCGCCAGCAGGGCATTGACGATGGCTTCCTCCACGGCATCGGCCGCCGCGCTGAACAGCGCCGAGATATGGTCGTTGTTGACCATCTGCACCGTGCTGGTCGGCGGCCCCGGGTGGCCAAAGTTGGCCGCCGGCAGGCTGTTGCCGGTCGAGAAAGCGATGAAGATGTCGCCACTGGAGTCTTCGGTGCCGCCGCCGACCCGTGCCAGCCCGACACTGGCCCGTTGCGCCAGGCGCGTGCACTGGTGCGGCAGCAGCGGTGCGTCGGTGGCCAGGGTGATGACGATCGAACCCATGCCCGGCTCGCCGACGTTGCGCGGTGCGCTAAAGGGCGAATGCACTGCACCCAGCACCTGGCCGACCGGGTAGCCGGCTACCCGCAAGGCGCCGCGCACACCGTAGTTGGCCTGCACCAGCACGCCGACGGTCCAGCCGCCGGCCGCGCTGTCCAGTACCCGCGAAGCGCTACCGATACCGCCCTTGAATTCGTGGCAGATCATCCCGGTGCCGCCGCCGACGCAACCTTCAGCCACCGGCCCCGATTGCGCAGCGGCAAGCGCCGCGTGGACATGCTCGGCAGTGACATGCTGACCCCAGATGTCGTTGAGCACGCCGTCGTAGGTTTCCAGTACCGTGGGCATGCACCAGTAGGTGCGCGCCTTGCCCATCTCGCGCTCGGCCGCCACCAGCGCATCGCGGACCACACCGACGCTGTGGGTGTTGGTGTAGGCAATCGGCGTGGTCAGCAAGCCGGCCTCGCGAATCCACTCAAGGCCAGTGGCATCGCCATTGCCGTTGAGTACGTGCACGCCGGCAAAGCACGGCTGCAGGCTGGCGGCCTGGGCCCGAGGCTCGATCACCGTGACCCCGGTATTGACCGCGTTGTCGCCGCTGCCGCGCTGCACGGTGTGATGGCCGACACGCACGCCCGGCACATCGGTGATGGCGTTGAACGCGCCAGGGGTGCCCACGCCGATACAAATGCCCAGATCACGTACACGCATTGATTCACAGCTCCTGTAGGAAGGTTCGAAGGGCCCGCAATGGCCGTTGCTCGCACAGCATGACAAGTACTCGGGCAACGGCAATACTGCGTGCCGGTGTGCAGAGTCTAGGAACTCGACCTGCCGCTGGCGATTCCCCCCAATCGTTACCCCCTAGGAGTTACCGGTGAACCTGCTATTCGAAGCCGCCGCCCATCACCATGGCCTGGCCCGGGTCATTGACCAGCTGGGCAGGCCGGGGTTCTGGCACCAGTTGATCGTGCTGCTCGATCAACTGGTGCCTTGCGAGACTGCACTGGCCTTGCTGGTGGAGCGCGACGGTGCGCCGCGGGTGCTGGAGGAATTCGACCGTGGCTTTCGCGATGCGCCTGCGGCGGCGCCACTGTACCTGGGCGGCCTGTACCTGCTCGACCCGTTTATCCAGGCCATGCGCGACGGCCTGGCCGATGGCGTGTACCGCATGGAAGAGGTGGCGCCGGACGAGTTTCGCAAGAGCGACTACTTCAACAACTACTTTCGCGCCCTGGTCGGCGAGGACGAGCTGCAGCTGATCCTCAACCTCGAACCGGGCAAGGTCCTGGCCATTTCGTTGGGTGCCAACCAGCGTTACCAGACGGCGACCATCGGCCAGCTGACCCTGCTGGCGCCGTGGCTGCTGGCCCTGATGCGCCAGCACTGGCAACAGCAGCATCCACAGCAGGTCAGCGAGCATTCGACCCCGGTCGAGCGTGCCCTGGAGCATTTTGGCAGCGACACCCTGTCGGCCCGCGAACTGGAAACGGCCCGCCTGGTGCTGCGCGGCAACTCCAGCAAGGCCATCGCCAAGCGCCTGGACATCTCCCAGGAGACGGTCAAGGTGCATCGCCGCAACCTGTACAGCAAGCTTGGGGTGTCGTCCCAATCGGAGCTGTTCAGCCTGTTCTTGCAACACCTGGGACAACACCACCATCAGGAGTGAATGATGCTACGGATACTGGGCAAGGCTTCATCGATCAACGTGCGCAAGGTGCTGTGGACCTGCGCCGAATTGCAGCTGCCGTTCGCGCGCGAAGACTGGGGGTCGGGCTTTCGCTCGACCGCGGAGGAGGCGTTCCTTGCGTTGAATCCGAATGCCATGGTGCCGGTGATTCAGGACGGCGATTTTGTGCTGTGGGAGTCCAACAGCATCATCCGTTACCTGGTTTCGCAGTACGGCGGCCAGCAGCTGTACCCGGCCGAACCGAAGGCGCGGGCGCGGGTCGATCAATGGATGGACTGGCAGGCTACCGACCTCAATGGCGCGTGGAGCTATGCCTTTGTCTCGCTGGTGCGCAAGGCGCCGACCCACCAGGACCCTGAAGCGCTGGCGGCGGGTTGTCGCAACTGGGCGCGCAACATGACCATCCTTGAGCGTCAGCTGGAGCGTACCGGAGCCTATGTGAGTGGCGCGGACTTCTCCCTGGCCGACATTCCCATCGGCCTGTCGGTCAACCGCTGGCTGCAGACCCCGCTGGAGCGTCCGGCGCTGCCGGCGGTCGAGGCTTACTACGATCGCCTGAACGAACGTGAAGGCTATCGCTTGCATGGGCGCAACGGTTTGCCGTGAGGGCAACTTTAAACACTGCGTCGGGCCTGTGGGAGCCGGACTTGCCGGCGATCGAGCGCGCAGCGGTCGCAATTCAGGCAACGCTGGATGTGCTGGCTGCACCGGCTTCATCGCTGGCAAGCCAGCTCCCACAGGTCCGGCGTACACAAATCCACTGTGGGAGCGGCGGTGCGACGCCTCGACTTGCCCCGCGATTCTACTGATCCAAAGCCGTGAGGATCCGATGCGCCACCTTCACCCGCTCGGCAATCGGGTAGTTCTTGTTCGCCAGCAACACGATGGCAATGCGTTTTGACGGCACAAACGCCACGTAGGCTCCAAAACCATCGGTCGAACCGGTCTTGTTCAACAGGGTGTCGGCCGGCAGCGGCCGTGCCGGTTTCAACCAGGTCACAGGTTGCGGCTCCAGCACCATCGACGGCGCATTGCCGGCCTGCAACTGCTCAAGGCTAACCGGGTAGGCATACTGCTCCCAACCCAGGCCCTGGGTCATTTCACCGACCTGGTAATAGCCGGTCTGCGTCGTGGCGATGGCCCGCTGCAGCGGTTTGCTCAGGCTTTGCGGCTGGATGTTCAGGTCCAGGTAATGCAAGAGATCCACAGCCGTCACTTTCAAACCATAGGCTTCGGCATCCAGCGGCCCGGGGCCGACGCGCACGGGTTGATCCTGCTTGTTGTAACCCTGGGCGTAGTTGCCCATCTGCGCGGCAGGCACCTGCAGGTAGCTGTGCTGCAGGCCCAGTTGCGGTAGCAGCTGTTTTTCCATCAACTCGGCAAACGGCGTACCCAGGCTTTTGGCCGCGAGGTAGCCGAACAGGCCAAGGCTGGGGTTGGAATACAACCGGTGGGTGCCAGGTGCGTAGTCGGCTTTCCAGTGACCGTAGTAACCGGGCAGGTCGGCCTCGCCCTTGATCTCATCCGGGAACTGCAGGGGCAGGCCGCCGGCGCTGTAGGTGCCGAGGTTGAGCAGGGTGATGCCATCGAATGCCGTGCCTTTGAGCGCCGGCCAGTGTTTGCTGGCCGGGTCGCCGAGGCTCAGCTTGCCACTGGCCTGGGCAAAGCCTGCGAGGGTGGCGGTGAAGGTCTTGCTCAGCGAACCGATCTCGAACAGGGTGTCGGCGTTCACCGCCTGGCCGTTTTGTTTCGACGCTACCCCGTAGTTAAAATAGTGCTGTTGGCCATCGACGCTGATGGCCACGGCCATGCCGGGGATCGCCTGTTGCTGCATCAGCGGGCGGATGGCGCCGCTCACTGTTGATTCCAGCGGCGTCTCGGCAAAACTTTGCCCAGCGACCAGGCAAAGGGCAAGGGAGGCCAGAATCCCTGGCTTGAGGTTGGTTGTTTGGTGCATGATCGGCAACCTTTCCATAAGTGGACTGTTGTGAGCCTGGCTGCAGCAGGGAGCGCCAATCTAGGCGCTTTGCGCAGGTTGCACAAACGATGATATTTCGCAGCAGCCATTAGAAAAATTTGGGAGTCTGCATGATCCGACCGCACCTGCCCCTGAACGCCCTGCGGGCGTTCGAGGCTTCGGCCCGGCACCTTAGTTTTACCCGCGCGGCCATCGAGCTGTGCGTGACCCAGGCGGCGGTCAGCCATCAGGTCAAGAGCCTCGAAGCCCAGCTCAAGGTCACCCTGTTCAAGCGCCTGCCACGCGGGCTGATGCTCACCAGCGAAGGCGAGACCTTGCTGCCGGTGCTGCGCGAATGCTTCGACCGCATCGCCCAGACCCTCGACTGCTTCGACGGCGGCCACTACCGCGAGGTGCTGACCGTGGGTGCGGTGGGCACCTTTGCCGTTGGCTGGCTGCTGCCGCGCCTGCCCGAGTTCCAGGCCCTGCACCCGTTTATCGATTTGCGCCTGTCGACCAACAACAACCGCGTCGATGTCGCCGCTGAAGGCCTGGATTACGCCATTCGCTTCGGTACCGGCGCCTGGCATGGCATCGATGCGCAGCCGCTGCTGGAGGCGCCGCTGTCGGTACTGTGCGTGCCGTCGATTGCGCTGCAGTTGCACACCCCCGCCGACCTGCTGCAACAAACCCTGTTGCGCTCCTACCGCAGCGATGAATGGGCCGAATGGTTCCAGGCTGCCGGGCTGTCTGGCGCCGTGCAGCCTTCGCGGACGATGGTCTTCGATTCGTCGCTGGCGATGATGGACGCGGCCCTGCAAGGCGCCGGGGTGGCCCTGGCGCCGCCGTTGATGTTCGAACGGTTGCTGGCCAGCGATGCCATTCGCCAGCCGTTTGCCCTGGGCATCAGCACCGGCAGTTACTGGCTGACGCGCCTGCAGTCGAAGGCCGAAAGCCCGGCGATGACGGCATTCAAAAGCTGGTTGTCGAAGGCGGCTACAGGCTGAAGCGTGAAGGCCGGCAGCCTCGCAGCTCGGGCGCAAGCTGGCCATCGATCAGCTCTTGCGCAACCAGGCGACCGACCACCGCTGCCAGGGGCACGCCCGAATGCATCACCGCCAGGTACAGCCCGCTGACCGCGGACAAGGTACCAATGATGGGGATACGGTCATCCGGCATGGGCCGCAAGCCAACCTCGGTGCTGATCAGTTCAAGCCCCTGACCGCCGTGCAAACTTTCCCGAATGGTGTGCAGCGCCCGCTGGGCAATGGCTTCGGGGCCGTCTTCGCCGTCGGCGTCGAGGTAGTCTTCGGCGGCCAGGATCAACTCAGGCGTCGGTTGGCGGATTTCCAGTTCGCTGCTGGCGATCAGCGTGTGCACCAGCCGCTCTTGTGCCCGCAGGCGGATCAGGATCGACGGCGACGGGTGCAGCGGCAACGCCACGCCCAGGGGCTGCAACAGGGCCTTGCACTCGGTGCCGGCCGCCACTACCAGGCGGTCGCAGGCGATCTGCCCGCCAGTCGTGGCGAGTGCCTCGACGGCGCCGCCACGGCACTCAATCGCCAGCACCTGCGTATTGCTCAGGACGTTGGCGCCGTTGGCCTGGGCGCGTTCCAGCAGCAGGCGGGTCATTGCTACCGGGTCAATGGAGCCTTCCTGCGGGGCGAAAAACGCTTGCTGCGGCGGCGCTTTGAAATACGGCTCAAGCTGTTGAACGCGAGCGGGTCCGATCCGCTCGACACCGGCAACCGGTGCTGGCGCCTGGCTGAACGACAGCGCGCCGATCCAGTTGATCGGCACCGTGCCCAGCTCGCTTTGCAGGCGGTGATACTCGGTAATCGCCAGGCCGCGCAGTTCGGCAAATTCGCCGGGTTGCGGCGCTGTGGCGTTGATCCAGCCAAAGGCTCCGGAAGTCACCCCCAAGCCTGGCTGGCCCTTGTCGATCACCGTGACTTGCGTGTGCTTGCTCAAGTGATAGGCAATCGAGGCACCGATGATGCCGGCGCCGATCACCACCACGCTCGGGCGTTGAATGCCTGTTGTCATTGGCGATTCTCCGGCCAGGTGGCGGTCGGGAAGTAGCTTTCCATCCCCGGCTCCTTGTGCTCGACGCCGTCGCGCTGCCAGTAGCAGGTCAGGCGCGCGTAGTTGTCCAGGTCACCGTGGATCAGGCAGGTCGAGCGGTGCCCGGGCCAGGTGAAGCGCAGCACTTTGGCCTTGGCAATGGCCGCGACCTCGACCTGGCCGATGGCGGTGCGGGTCTTGCCGTCGATGGTCTTCGCCAGCACCAGTTGACCGTCCAGATAGCGCAGGGTGGCCCGGCCCGAATACGTGGCGCCGTTGTCCGGTTGTTTGCCGACCAGTGCATAAGGCCCGACCACAAAGCCGTAGAGCGGGTCCGGATAGTCTTCATCATCGGCCACGCAAACCGTGCCGATCAGCATCAAACCCAGCAGCAACAGCCTCATAGCGGCAGGGCCTGAAGCATGACGGCGCCAACAAACAGCAGCAGCGCAAGGCTGATGCCGATCAGGGGAATGTTGAACCAGTAGCGCCGCGCCAGCAGCGCCATGCTCGCCAGGAACACAACCCCCAGGCCCAGCAGAAAGCCGTCACGCAGCAACGCCTGCGGTGCTGCCAGGGCCAGGTAGCCATACACCAGGCCGAACAGCATGGCGCCCAGGCTATGGCTGGCATTGAAACCCACCCAGGCACGCCACACCGTCGTCTGCCGGGAAATCACCGGGGAGATTTTTTGCATCTGTTCGCCCAGCGCCGGGTCACGCGGCTGGAACTTGTTGCTGGCGAAGGTATAGACCAGGTGCACAGTGCCCAGGAGCAGGGCGATGGCAGCGCTGGCACAGATCAGTAGTTGAGCGATCACGGGCAATCCTTTGGCAGGTGAATAAAGCGCCGCCGGTGGGCCAGCGGCGCACAGACAATCTACTTCAAGGCCAGCTGGCGGGTGATGGTCGGGTCGCTGATCTTGTCGTCGTCGATCAGCAACATGGCCTTGGAGAGGATAATCGACAACAGGTTGTCACCCTCGAACGGCAGGTACTGCGGCGTGGTCTGTTGGCGCGCCTTGGCGTCGGGGACGATGCACAGGTACTGATCGTTGGGCAGCATCAGGATATTGCCCGAGCCCAGGTGGATCTTGTAGCTGCGCAGCTTGCCGGTGACTTCCAGGAAGCGCCCGTGCAGGGCCCATTTGTCCTTGAGGCGGGTCATGCGCGGCAGCAGTTTTTCCAGCAGTTGCTTGCGCGTTTGTGCGGTGGCGCCCAGTTCGCCGAACGAATGGTTGTGCCAGTAATCGCGGTAACGGCCGTCCGGCCCGCCGTCGGCCCACAGCGGGTCGTTGGCCAGCGAGGCGACGCCGACGAACAGGTCGACATCGCGCATCACTTCGCTGAGCACCAGCGCCGGCACCTGCTCCAGCGGCAAGGGCGCGGCGTCTTCGGCGTTGTCCCAGCGGTTCATGGCATAGCCGCCGCCACCGGCATGGGCACTACGCTGTGCGGCGTCGATGGGGTAGAAGCGTACCTGGTCGGTGCTCAGGCGCAGGAAGGCCCCGGCTTCGTTGGTGTCGACGCCGTAGTCGTCGCCCACGCCCTCGATCCAGAACTCGGCGCGCAGGCCCCAGGCCGGCAGTTCACGGGTGGCCGGCGGGTAGGCGTCATCGACCATCAGCCGCAGTTTGTTGCGCCAGCCGCGGGCGGCGGCCAGGGCGTGGAACTGGTGCTGACGCAGAATGTGCGCAGCGAAGCGGTTGGAATAGGTGGCGGTGTTGCGCTCGGCTTCGGTCAGCAGGTAGACCTCGCGGTGGGCCTGCTTGAACGGCTGGGTGATCTGCAGCGTTTCGATGCGCTCGCGCCAGGCGAGGATCTCTTCCAGCGGGCGGCCGATCGGGTGCCAGAGGCGCACTTGGGCGTCGCTGGAAGGGCTGATGGTGTTGCCCTCGAGGCTTTGCAGGCGGTCCTCGCTGAACACCACGGCGTGCTGCTGGCCGCTTTCGCTGATCACCCAGATCAGCCGCCGCGCCAGGGTGCCGATCAGCGGATGGTCAAGGTAGCGCTCCTGCCATTGGCCGAACGCCCAGTGCTTTTCCAGCAGGAACAGGCTGTCCAGGCGCTCGGCCTGGGCCGGGAGCATGGCGCCGATGTCCTTGACCGCACCTTGCAGCTCCTTGAGCTCCTCCTTGTAGTCGGCCTTGACCTTGGCCGGCACCGATTTCTGCGGCGTGCCGTCGGCGCGGAACCAGCTCAGGCTGGCGCTCTTGCCGTCGACTTTGAGTTCGGCGACAAAGGCGCCGTCATCGAAGCTTTCGCGGCGCAGGCCGACCTGTTCCAGGCCGTAGGTCGGCACGCCGAGCTCTTCGATCTGGTCACGCGGCAGCTGCAGGGCTTCGGCGGCGCTGGTGAAGGCCTTTTCGATTTCCTTCTGCGCGGTACCGAACTTGACCCGCACCTTGAGCAGGGCCAGTTGCCCGACGGCTTCGCTGCTGGGGATCGACGACAGGGCGAATACCGCTGCGTTGCCGACCTTGGGCGCCCGCGGGCCGATGCCGCGCACCTTGCGGTAGGCGCTCAACGCGAGGCGGGCGATGGCCCGGGTCAGTTCGCTGTCGGCCAGCGGCGCGCTCATCCATAACAGGCCGCGCAGCACCGTGGCATTGCCATCGTGCATGCGCGCGCGGTCATCGCTGCTTTCCCAGCCAACGTTGAGCAGTGCACCGCAGCGCCCGGCATCGACCCGCGCAAACCAGCGCAGCAGTGCTTCCCGCAGCGAGGCTTCACCGACCTTGAGCAGCAGCGCCTGGGCGTTCTTCAGCCATTTCGCCGACGGCCGCGCCGAGGTCGCCGCAGCGGCCTGACGCAACAGTGCCAGCCAGTCTTCGCGCCCCTCGGGGCTGAGTTGTTCGAGGTCTTCGAGGGCCAGCTGGGTCCAGTGTTCGCACGGCGCCAGCACCTGCCAGGCGCCGTTGCCCAGCAGCGGGTCGAGCTTGGCCATCAGCTGTTCGCCGAAGTTGCCGTAGTGACCGAGGTCAGCGCACTGACTGCGTAGCATGATCAGCAGGTCGCGCAGGTCGTCGGGCACTTGTTGGTAGTTTTGCGCAATGACCCAGTCAGTCACGGTCAGGGTCGGCAGGGTGCCGTAATAGGCAAAGCGGTAGCTGGTGAACCACTGCAGCACAGGCGCGGCCAACTGGCCGACGTCGGCGCCGTTTTCCATCAGCCAGGTCATCAGCGCCGGTAGCACGCCATAGTCGAAGATGTGCGAAAAGGCATGGCCGGCACTGGCCGTGCTCAGCTCACCGTTGTAGGCCACCACCCGTTCGATCAGGGCCAGGACCAGGCGCGTACGAAACGCCGGGTCGGCATCCAGGGCCATGATCGCCGGCAGTTTGCTCAAGGCAAAGACCATGGCATCAGGGCGGCCATGGATCTTCTGCACCAGCGGCAGCAGTTCGCTGATCAACTCATGTTCGTGGCGCAGTTCGGAGCCGGCCAGCAGCGGGTAGCCGTCCGGGCCGATGTGTTCGACCGGGCCCAGCTCGGATTGCGGGCGGTCATGGCGAAACGCCTGAAGTTGTTCGAGTGCCATGGTTCAGCCTCCTACCAGTGGGGTCAGTTTGATGAAATTGACCACGCTGTCGTGACGGATGGTCAGGACTTCGTCGAGGCTTTCGGCCTGACGCTCGTCGAGGAGGATGAAAAAGCCGTTGCGCTCGAAGGCGTCGCAGGCGATGTCGACCTGCTTGCGCCAGTCGATACTCGGGCGCTCAATCGGGCGCTCGCCATTGAGCGCGGCTTCCAGCGACTCGGGGGTGACTAGGCGCTGGCGCCGGCTGTGGTCGGTTTCATGGTTGCGCTGCTGGACTTCCTGATGGACCCGCTCGCGGATCAACTGGCGCACGGTGATGGTGTCGGTGGCAAAGTGCAGGGCGAAATCATCGAAGACTTCGCCCGAGACCGACTCGTCGCGGACGGTGAGCGTTGCCATGGGAACTCCTTTTCTGGCAAGAGGCAAAACGGATAGGCGCAAGGGTATCAGGCTGGCCAGGCGATTTCGACGTGCAGGCGCTTACTGATCGCTGCCGGTTCGCGCGCGAAAGAACTCACCCGGTGGCAAGCCGAACTGCTTGCCGAAGGCGGCGATAAACGCTGATAGCGACTCATAGCCGCAGGCCAGGGCCACGTCGGTGACCCGCTCGCCGCGCTCAAGGGCAGGCAGGGCGCTGAGCAGGCGCATGCGCTGGCGCCAGAGGCGAAAGCTCAGGCCGGTTTCACGTTGAAAACGGCGGCTCAGGGTTTTCTCCGAAACGCCTGCTTGCCGCGCCCAGTCGGCCAGCCCGGTAGGCGAGTCGGGTTGCGCCTGCAGGTGGCTGCACAGTGCGCGCAGGTCACGGTCGAGCGGCAAGGGCAGCATCAACTGCTGCTGTTCGGCGCTGTCCAGCTGGTCGAGCAACACCTGCACCAGGCGCCCGTCAGGGCCATCGCTGTCGTACTCCACCGGCAGTTCGCTGAAGGTGCGGATCAGCTCGCGCAACAATGGGTCGACCGCGATGACCCGGCATTGCGGGTCGCTCCAGCTCGGCGGCGCTGTTTCCAGGTAAAGGCTGCGCAGGCAGGTGCTGTCGGCACAACTGACCCGGTGCTGCACCTGCGCCGGTACCCACACCGCCCGCTGCGGCGGCACCAGATAGAAACCCAGGTCGGTGTGCACCTCCAGTACGCCGCGAATGGCGTAGGACAACTGCCCCCAAGGGTGCGAGTGGCGGTAGCCGAGCACCACGTTGGGCAGCGCCTGTACATGGCCATATACCGGGCGTGGCAGTGCGGTCAGCTGCTCCAGTGACTGCGGGGTGACTGCGGGGTGTTGTCCTTTTGGCGACACTGGCGGGGCGCTGGCGTTAGTGAAAGTCGGGCAAAGACCTTAACGTCTGCAACGCCACAATAACAAGCCGGGAGCGGCCATGAAGTACCTGCGGATGCTGTTCGACAATTTCACCCTGGCGTTGCTCGGGGTCATCCTCATTGCCACCCTGTTGCCTTGCGAAGGCAGTGGCGCCGTGGTGTTCGGCGGGCTGACCAACCTCGCCATCGGCCTGCTGTTCTTTTTGCATGGCGCCAAGTTGTCGCGCGAGGCGGTCGCCGCCGGTGCCGGGCATTGGCGCCTGCACCTGCTGGTATTTGCCTGCACCTTCGTGATGTTCCCGTTGCTGGGCATGCTGTTCAAGCCGTTGTTCCTGCCGCTGGTGGGCGATGAACTGTACCTGGGCGTGCTGTACCTGTGTGCCTTGCCGGCCACGGTGCAGTCGGCCATCGCCTTTACCTCGCTGGCCCGCGGCAACGTGCCGGCGGCGATCTGCAGTGCGGCCGCGTCGAGCCTGCTGGGCATCGTACTGACGCCGTTGCTGGTGGTGCTGCTGATGGGCGTCGAAGGTGACAGTGGCTCGAGCCTGGATGCAGTGCTGAAGATCGTTGCGCAACTGCTGGTGCCGTTCGTGGCCGGGCAACTGGTGCGGCGCTGGATCGGCACCTGGGTAGCGCGCAATGCACGCTGGTTGAAGCGCGTCGACCAGGGTTCGATCCTGCTGGTGGTCTACACCGCCTTCAGCGATGCGGTGGTCAGCGGTCTGTGGCATGCGGTACCGCCGTCGCGGTTGCTGGGCCTGGCGCTGGTCTGCTGCCTGCTGCTGGCCGTGGTGCTGTGGCTGACCAGCGCGCTGGGGCGCTGGCTGGGTTTCAACCTCGAAGACCGCATCACCATTTTATTTGCCGGTTCGAAAAAGAGCATGGCCACCGGCGTGCCGATGGCTCAGGTGCTGTTCGTTGGCGGTGGCATCGGCGCGATGATCCTGCCGCTGATGCTGTTTCACCAGATCCAGTTGATGGTCTGTGCGGTGCTGGCTCAGCGTTACGCCGCGCGCAGCGAAGCGTCGACGCTTACAACAGAACTCCTTTGACCGGTTGCAATTGCGCCGGTGCTGCTTCGCCTTCCAGTTCGCGCACGGCGATTTCCAGGTTGCGGCACATGGCATCCAGGGCCAGGTCGTTGGGCTGGGTGTCGAACGGGTCGGCAATCTGGTCGCCCAGGGCATCCAGGCCGAAGAAGGTGTAGGCCAGCACGCACACGGCAAAGGGCGTGAACCAGCCGATGCTGTCGACCAGGCAGAACGGCAGCAAAAAGCAGTAGACGTGGACGATGCGGTGCAACATGAGGATGTAGGGGTAGGGGATGGGCGTGTTCTTGATCCGCTCGCAGCCGCCCAGCACGTAAGACAGTCGGTTCAACTGCTGATCGAGGTTGGCCTGGATCACCTCGCCGGCACCGGCGTCGCGGGCCTGGGCCATGAAGCGCTGGCCGAGCACGCCGAGCAGGCGGCTGGCGGGCGCGTCGCTAGTGGCCAGGGCAGTGCGTGTAGACGTGTCGAGCAGGCGCTGGCGGTCGGCACTGGCCGGGGTGCCGCGTAACTGGTCGCGCAGCACGTAGGCGAAGGCGATCAGCGGGTCGAGCAGGGCGCGGCGCTGGCTGGCGTCTAGGTCGGGCAGCAGGCTCAGGGTCTGGCGGGTCAGGTTGCGGCTGACGATCAGCAGCTCGCCCCACAGCGTGCGCGCTTCCCAGAAGCGCTGGTAGGCCACGGTGTTGCGAAAGCCGAGGAAGATCGCCAGCGTCAGGCCCCAGAGGGTGAAGGGTGTGGCGGTGAGGATTACCTTGTACTCGAACAGGGTGCCGTGGGTGGCCACCACCGCCGAGCTGATCAACACGGTGTACAGCACCTTGCGCCAGATCGCCGGGATGATCGAGCCCTTGAGCGAGAACAGCAGGACGCGGATGGAGGGTTTTTGCGGCTGGATGATCATGCGAGGCAAGCCTTGGCAGTGGCGCGAAAATATCCGCGCCACTGTAAGGCAAAGGCGCCTGCGGTAGCTAGGCGCTGCAGAAGGTGAGGTGCCTACCAACTCACCTGGACAGGCTAGGCAGTTGTTAAGGTGAAGTTGTCGAGGTAGGCGTAGTCTCGGCAGATGACCACGATCCAGGCAATCTGTTCGCCGTCTGGAGCGTTGTATTTCACCTCATGGTGCCTGGGCTCTCCGGTGTATGACAAAGTGGTCAGCAGGTTGCCATGCAGCCCATAGAACTCGACCTCACCAGGAAATTGCCTCCAGGTCCAGAAGAACTTCAGCTCGGAGCACGGGAGCACGGGAGTGATCTGCAGTTTTTGCGGATTGTTCGGCTGATGGTGCTGTTGGCGTTGAAGTGTGATGGCTGGACCTTCTCGCATGCCGGGTTCTGCGGCTGTCGGTTCGATGAAGGCTTTGATGCCCAGAGGGTCTTCGAGGAGCTTGATGGTCATGGTCTTGCTTAGCAGTTGAACTTCCTCACCCTGGGAAATCGTTTGTGCAGGCTGGCCATCGAGGTTTTCGGTGATGGTAACTGGGTATATCTGGATATCGTCGAAGCTGAAATCCGCGCCATGGTCACTGCCGTTGCCGGTATCGTCACGACCGATAAGTTCGATAGCGTGGGAATGTTCGCGGGCGCGGAACTGCCAGCGAAGGATCTGCCATTCAGGTGCGGTGACAGCAAACTCGCCCTCGAGGGGGATGCCATCCAGCTCAAATGACAGGTGAGGGGTCTTGGAGCTGTTGCCGTTGCGTTTTACCCGCATCGACAGACGATAGACGGTGTCGGGCGCAAGGCCTGTCAGTTCCTTGCTGATCACCCTGCCCAACAGGTTACCGGCAAAATTTTCGAAGTGCGCCCAGTGGTTGGCGCCGTCGGAGGTCACCGCCAGGGTCTGGCCGTTGGGGCCTTTCTGCCAGCCGTTCCATGGGTCAATGCCGGGTTTGAAATCGGTGAGATCGATAAACAGTGCCATACGTCCTGCCTCCGGGGTGGTGCCTGTCGGTCGACAGGCCTCGGTGCATTCGAGCACCGCCAGGGCGTGCTGACTACTGGCAAAAATGCTAGGTGCCGCGGCTATTCATCGAGCCCTTGAGCGAGAACAGCAGGACGCGGATGGAGGTTTTTTGCGGCTGGATGATCATCAAGGCAGGCCCTGTACAGTAGCGCGAGGATTTCCGCGCGCTACTGTAGGGCAAAGCCGGGAGGGTTCACAGTCTGGCGTTGATGGAGCAGGATTGAACTGGCCTAATGATTTTGGACACCTTCGTCGGGCGCTATTATGGCGCCCAATTGGAGGCAAAATCAGTGCGAAAATCTTACTCGAACGAATTCAAAATCAAAGCTGCCGAGATGGTGCTGGACGATGGTGAGTCAGTCCCTGATGTCTGCGAGAGCCTTGGTCTAGGGCGGACCGCGCTTCGTCGCTGGGTCGAGCAACTGCGCCAGGAACGAGAAGGTCAAACACCAGTCGGCGCCAAGGCCATCACTCCAGAGCAGCAGCGAATCCAGGAGCTGGAAGCGCTAGTCCGGCAAAAGGACCGGGATATCGAAATCCTAAAAAAGGCCAGTGCTCTCCTGCTTCGGGACTCCAAGGATCGTTCTCGCTGATCAACGAACTGAGTGAGCAATTTGGTGTTTTCGACTGCTGTCGCGTCCTTGGAGTTCGGCGCAGCAGTTTCTACGCATGGCGAAAACGCCAGGGACGAAAGGATCCGGTCAGAGAGGATCTGCGTTCAACGATGGTCAGCCTTTTCAAGGCCTCTCGTAGCTCTGCTGGGTCGCGAACGCTGGTTCGGGAATTGCGTCGTGCTGGCCATAAAGCCGGGCGATACAAGGTACGTATGCTGATGAAGGAAGCCGGTCTGCAATGCAAGCAACGCAGGCCGCATCGTTACCGATCATCGGGCACAGAAGCATTGATCGCGAGTAACCAGCTCAAGCGAAACTTCAACGTCTCGACGGTCAACCAGGTGTGGTGCGGCGATGTCACCTACATCCAGGTAGGCAAGCGTTGGCTGTACTTGGCGGCTGTGATCGACTTGTATGCTCGCCGAGTGGTGGGCTGGGCTTTCTCAATGATCGCCGATGCCCGGCTTGCCTGCGAGGCGCTACGAATGGCGGTCGAATCTAGAGGTAGACCGGCTGGAGTGATGTTCCACTCGGATCAGGGTTGTCAGTACACCAGCCATAAATTCAGGGCTGCTCTTGAGGAGTACGGTCTGGAACAGAGCATGAGTCACCGAGGCCAGTGCTGGGATAACGCCGTCATGGAGCGCTTCTTCGGTGCATTGAAGTCTGAGTGGATGCCAGCAGAAGGTTACGAAACCGAAGCGCAAGCACAGTTAGACATCCAGGCTTATCTGATGCGTTACAACCTTAAGCGTCTCCACAGCTACAACGGCTATGAAACCCCGGTAGCCATGGAGAAAAAGCTCAAGGTTGCGGTATGAACCTAAACCGGTGTCCAAAATCTGTTGACCAGTTCAGATGGGCTCATACCATTGAGCACAACCTGTGCAATGGGGCTACAAGCTCCACAGGGTGAAATAGGCCAGCAATGAGGAGTCGTTGGTGTTCACTTCGATACGGGCGATATCAGTGTGCCCTGGCGCGGCATACTCAATCCAGTTGTTAACTGCGTTTCCGGAGGGGCGAGGAAGGGTTTGTGTATTTTGCAGGATGCCTTGAGCGTCATAGAACCTTACTTCGCCTCTTTCGTTGCGACTTCTCCACTCGAACCTGACTTTCTCGCACAGCCAGGCAAGGCTGATATTAACCTGCAGTGGCGAAGCCGGGGCGCCATCTACGTAGTGAATTGACAGGTACTGGTAGTCGTTCCCCGTAGGTAGAATGCCTGTTCTACCCCCCGGCTCAGCCTGCAAGCTTACGGTCATGGTCGGTAGCGGAAGGCTTTGGCCGTTGCTGATGTACTGGTTCGGGTAGCCATAGAAGCGCTCAGCGGTCTGCTTCGGGTAGATGCGGATATCGTCAAAGCCGAGGCCGTCTGCCAGCTCCCCCGTGATACCGTGCCCGAGCAGCTCCAGTCGGTGCTCTGCGCGGGCGGCCTGGAATGTCCAGCGCAGGGTCTGCCAGTGCTGATCACGCACTTCGAACCGCTCCTCCAGAGGCTCGCCGTCCAGCTCGAACCACAGGGTAGGCGTCAGCAGATTGTCGTGATGGCGTTTGACGCGCAGGGACACCCGGTATGTTTCTCCGGGTTCGAGTCCTGTCAACGTTTTGTTCAGGAGTCGGCTGGTGTTGTCAAAACTGACAAAGTGGTTCCCGTGATCGCGATTGATGATCAATTTGCTGCCGTCCGGACCTCTTTCCCAACCATTCCACGGATCCTCGGGAATTTCGAAACCGGTGTGCTCGATAAACAGTCCCATACGCCCTGCCTCCGGGGTGGTGCCTGTCGGTCGACAGGTCTCGGTGCATTCGAGCACCGACAGGGCGTGTTGACTACTGACAAAAATACTAGGTACCCCAGCTATTCATGGCAGCAGTGGGGTGGTTGGGCGGCACCTTCATAACGGTCGTGGTGGCGCACCCAGTCCATGGTGCCTTCCTCGTTGCGGCCCTTGGGCATCAGGTCGAGGAAGTTGTAGGTGCCGACCAGGATGTCCAGGCCCCGGGCAAAGCTTGAGTAGGTGTGAAACAGCGTGCCGTCGGCGTCGCGGTAGAACACGCTAAGGCCCGGCAGCTCGGTTTCCTCGCCCGCGTAGGGTTCATAGTTGTACTGATCGCTGCCCTTGCCGCCGACGCCGAAGTCCTGGTTGAAACTGCTGGCATGGGACGAGACCCAGGGAAACTTCCAGCCCATGCGTTGCCTGAACGCCTGGAACTGGGCGTACGGTGCACGGGATACCGCCACCAGCGACACATCGTGATGGGCCAGGTGCAGGTTGGCGCCGTCGAAGTGGTCGGCCAGGAACGAGCAGCCGGGGCAGCCTTCCTCCCAGCCTTCGCCGAACATGAAGTGGTAGACCAGCAACTGGCTGCGGCCGGCGAACAGGTCGCCGAGGTCCAGGCGGCCCTCGGGGCCTTCGAAGCGGTAGTCCTGTTCGACCCGTACCCAGGGCAGGGCGCGGCGGGCTTTGCTCAGTTCATCGCGCTGGTGGGTCAGGGCCTTTTCATGCAGCAACAGCTGGCGGCGGGCGCTGAGCCATTCGCTGCGCGAGACCACCTGGGGGTTTTGATGGTTGTCCATGGGTACGGCTCCGCTGGGGGATGTACTCATGGTCGATTGCCGGGTGGGGGATTCGACAGGGGTGAGTGCAGGGCTGATGAACGGTGGTGAAGCTATCGCCGGCAAGGCCGGCTCCCACAGAGACCTGTATGCACCGGGACCCTGTGGGAGCTGGCCTTGCCAGCGATGGGCGCGCCGCGGTCTTCAGCCAGACATCCGCCCGATCAACGCCCACAGCCGCTCATCCTCGAAATCCTTCACCACCAGTTGCGCACCGGCCTCAAGCAAGGCCTCGGGCCGCTGGCTGGTCGACAGCCCGACGGTGAAGATCCCCGCGCCACTGGCCGCCTTCACCCCCGGCACCGAGTCCTCGAACGCCAGCGACTGTGCCGCCCGCGCCTGCAGGCGCTCAAGGCCGGTGAGGTAGGGCAGCGGGTCGGGCTTGGCCCGGGCCAGTTCTTCGGCCACCAGTACATGTTCAAAGCGTTCATTCAGGCCCATGGCGCCGAGCATGTGCACGGCGTTGGCCCGCGGCGCGTTGGTGACCACGGCAACGCCGATGCGCTGGCGCTCGGCATGCTCGAGCAGGCGCAGCAGGCCGGCGGTAGGCTGCAAGGTGGGCGACAGGGCGCGAAAGCGCGCCTCCTTGCGGTCGGCAAACTGCTGGTGCTCGCTCACCGGCCGGTCAGGGAACAGATAGCGGCACAAGTCGGCATTGGCCCGGCCGCTGACGTGGGCATCGAACTCCGCTTCGGTGAACACCCGGCCTTCTTCGAGCAACAGCTGTTGCATGGCCAGCAGGTGGAGTTTGTCGGTATCGGTCAGGGTACCGTCGAGGTCGAACAACAGGGCATCAAGCATGGTCGGCTTCCGCTGCGGTGGCCGAGCATGATAACCGGATCAGCGGGGCTGGCCAGATGCGTAGGAAAAGAGTACAAATGTACTCCATGAATAAACTATCGCCCAAACGCCGCGCTATCCTCGACTTCATTCGTCAGCGCATCGCCGATCAGGCCCAGCCGCCGAGCCTGGCCGATATCGCCACGGCTTTCGGTTTTGCCTCGCGCAGTGTCGCGCGCAAGCATATCCAGGCGCTGACCGAAGCCGGCTTCATCGAGGTCACCCCCAACCAGGCCCGTGGCATTCGCCTGGCCGGCGCCTTGCGCCGCCCCGAGGTGCTGGAGATCCCCGTGCTCGGCCAGGTCGCCGCCGGCCGGCCGATCGGCCCGGACGTGGATATCCACGAACAGCTGATGCTCGACGCACACTTGTTCAGCCGCTCCCCGGACTACCTGCTCAAGGTGCGGGGCGACTCGATGATCGACGACGGCATCCTCGATGGCGACCTGGTCGGCATCAAGCAGCAGGCCGACGCCCGTGACGGGCAGATCATCGTCGCGCGCCTGGACGGCGAGGTGACCATCAAGCGCTTCGAACGCGCCGGCGGGCATTACCGTCTGCTGCCGCGCAACCCGGCGTATGCCCCCATCGAGGTTGGCCCGGAGCACGACTTCGTCATCGAAGGGGTGTTCTGCGGCCTGGTGAGGCGCGGCTGATGGGCGCGGTGGTCAGCCTCGACGGCCTGCTCGACCAGCAACGGGTCTGGAAGGGCCGGCCGCAGGCCTTGCCCCAGGGCCTGCAGCCCACCGGTCATGCTGCCCTGGATGCGGCACTGCCCGGTGGCGGCTGGCCGGCCGGGGCACTGACCGAACTGCTGCTGGCGGCAGAAGGCTGTGGCGAGCTGCAACTGCTGTGGCCCAGCCTGGCGCGCCTGACCCAGGCCGGCGAGCGGGTGGTGCTGATTGCCCCGCCGTTCATTCCCTACCCACCGGCCTGGCAGGCGGCAGGGGTCGATCTGCAGTGGTTGGCGGTGGTCCAGGCGGGGCCAAGCGAGGTGCTCTGGGCCGCCGAGCAGTGTTTGCGCTCGGGCAGTTGCGGCGCCGTGCTGTGCTGGCCGCATAAAGCGGATGATCGCGCCTTGCGCCGCTTGCAGGTCGCTGCCGAAAGCGGCCAGACCCTGGCCTTTGCCTGTCGCCCGCAACAGGCCGCGCTCAACCCGTCGCCGGCGGCACTGCGCATTGCCGTCGATGCCCAGCCGGCCCAATGGCGGGTGCTCAAGTGCCGGGGCGGCCTGGCCCCGGCCACGCCCATTGCCTGTCCCGGGCGAGGCTGATGGATCATGCTCTGGGCCTGTATCCTGCTGCCGCAGCTGGCACTCGATGCCGTGCTGCGTGCTCGCGACGACGTCGACACGCCGCTGGTGCTGCTCAGCGGCCCGGCCCAGCGCCGGGTCTTGCAGGCGGTCAATCCACCGGCGGCCGCCTTGGGCCTGCGCGCCGGACAGTCGCTGACCACCGCCCAGGCCCTGGCCGGCAGTTTTACCTGCGTCGAGCACGACCCGGCAGCCATCGAGCAGTGGCAGCAATTTTTGGCCGCCTGGGCCTACCGCTTCAGCTCCCAGGTCAGCCTGCATTACCCGCGGGTGCTGTTGCTCGAAGTCGAATCCAGCCTCGGCCTGTTCGGGCCCTGGCCAGCCTTTGAAGCGCGGCTGCGTGCCGAGCTGAGGGCCCTGGGTTTTCGTCACCGTATTGTCCTGGCCAGCAACCCGGTGGCGGCGCGCATGCTCGCCAATGTTCACGATGGCCTGGCCCTGGAGTGCCCGGAGCAAACCCGCGTGGCGCTGGAGCAGATGCCCATCGACCGTGTCGGCCTGCCCGCCGAGGCCGCCAGCGCCTTTGCGCGCATGGGCCTGCGCCAGCTCGGCCAGGTCCTGGCCTTGCCTCGTGACGCTCTGACCCGGCGCTTTGCCGCACCGGTGCAACTGCACCTGGACCGCCTGCTCGGGCGGCGACCCATGGCCCTGGAATTCTATTTGCCGCCGGACCGCTTCGATGCGCGCCTGGAACTGAACTTCGATGTCGAGTCCCATCAGGCCTTGCTGTTCCCCCTGCGTCGGCTGATCAACGACCTTGCCGCCTTCCTTGCCGGGCGTGACAGCGGCGTGCAGCGCTTTGCCCTGCACCTGGAGCATGCCGAAGGGCCCGACACCTGCGTGCCGGTCGGCCTGCTGGCGGCCGAGCGTGACCCGTCGATGCTGTTCGAGCTGGCCCGTGGCCGCCTTGAGCAACTGCAGATTGCCGCACCGGTGCGCAACCTGCGCCTGCTGGCCGAAGACCTGCCGGCGTTTGTGCCACAACGCACCGAGCTGTTCGACCCGCGCCCACAGCAGAACCAGCCCTGGGAGCAACTGCGCGAACGCCTGCGCGCACGGCTTGGCGACGAGGCGGTGCGCGGTCTCACGGCCCAGGCCGATCACCGCCCGGAATGCGCCTGGCACAGCGGTAACGGGCCGCGTCAGGCGCCGCCATTGTCGAGTGCGCCGCGCCCGGGCTGGTTGCTGGTCGAGCCCCAGGCCTTGCCGGGGACTGGCGTGCACCTGCTGACCGGCGCCGAACGCATCGAGTCCGGCTGGTGGGACGGCGGCGATGTGCGCCGTGACTACTACCGGGTGCGCACCGCCAGCGGTTTGCAGGGCTGGGCCTACCGCACCCTCGGTGAAGACGGCCCGTTGTGGCTGCAGGGCTGGTTCGCATGAACACGCCGGGTTACGCCGAACTGCATTGCCTGTCCAACTTCAGTTTCCAGCGTGGCGCCTCCAGTGCCCAGGAGCTGTTCCAGCGTGCCCGCCAGCATGGCTACCAGGCCCTGGCGATCACCGACGAGTGCACCCTGGCCGGTATCGTCCGCGCCTGGCAGGCGGCCAGGGCGGCGGACCTGGCGCTGATCGTCGGCAGCGAAGTGCGCCTGCACGACGGCCCCAAGCTGGTGCTGCTGGCGGAGAACCTCACGGGTTACCAGCACCTGTGCAAGCTCATCACCCTCGGCCGGCGACGGGCGAAGAAGGGCGAGTACCAGTTGCTGCGCGAAGATTTCGACAAACCCCTGGAAGGCCTGTTGGCGCTATGGGTGCCGGACGGCGCCGAGCATGACCTGGCCACCGGCCGCTGGTTGCGCGAGGTGTTCGCCGAGCGGCTATGGCTGGCGGTCGAGCTGCACCGTGGCCCGGATGACCCGCGGCGCCTGCAACAACTGCTGGCCCTGGCCGACAGCCTCGGCATCGCCGCGGTGGCCAGCGGCGATGTGCACATGCATGCCCGCGGCCGCCGCGCCCTGCAGGACAGCATGACTGCCATCCGCCATCACTGCAGCGTTGCCGAGGCCGGGCAGCGCCTGTTCGCCAATGGCGAGCGGCACCTGCGCCCGCTGGCGCAACTGGCCGAGCTGTATCCGCCGGCATTGCTTGAGGAAAGCCTGCGCATTGCCGCGCGTTGCCGTTTCGACCTTGGCCAGTTGCGCTATCAATACCCCCGCGAACTGGTGCCTGAAGGCCAGACGGCCAGCGCCTGGCTGCGTCATCTGTGCGAGCAGGGCCAGCGCTGGCGTTGGCCCGAAGGTATCGGCGACAAGGCTCGCCAGTCCCTGGAGCATGAGCTGGAACTGATTGCCGAGCTCAACTACGAAAGCTACTTCCTTACCGTTCACGACATCGTCAACTTTGCCCGGGGCCAGGGCATTCTCTGTCAGGGGCGTGGCTCGGCGGCCAACTCGGTGGTGTGCTTCGTGCTCGGCATCACCGAGCTCGACCCGATGAAAAGCCACCTGCTGTTCGAGCGCTTTTTGTCCCGCGAGCGCGACGAGCCGCCGGACATCGACGTCGACTTCGAACACGATCGCCGCGAAGAGGTGCTGCAGTACGTGTTCCGCCGCTATGGCCGTCACCGCGCGGCACTCACCGCAGTGGCCAGCACCTATCACGCCGCCGGTGCGGTGCGCGATATCGCCCGGGTGCTGGGTTTGCCGGTGCAGCAGATCAACGCCCTGGCTGATTGCTGCGGGCGCTGGAGCGACCGCCTGCCACCACCCGAGCAACTGCGCGAAGCCGGTTTCGACCCCGACAGCCCGTGGCTGCGCCGGGTGCTGGCGTTGACCGGCGAACTGATCGGTTTTCCCCGCCACCTGTCCCAGCACCCGGGTGGCTTCGTGATTTCCGAACAGCCGCTGGACAGCCTGGTGCCGGTGGAAAACGCCGCCATGGACGAGCGCACGGTGATCCAGTGGGACAAGGACGACCTCGACCTGGTCGGCCTGCTCAAGGTCGATATCCTTGCCCTGGGCATGCTCAGCGCCTTGCGCCGTTGTTTCGACCTGCTGTATCGCCATCGCGGCCGCGAGCTGACCCTGGCAAGCATCCCGGCCGACTGCACGGCGACCTACGACATGATCGGCCGCGCCGACACCGTCGGCGTATTCCAGATCGAGTCGCGGGCGCAGATGGCCATGCTGCCGCGGCTCAAGCCGAAGAACTTCTACGACCTGGTGATCGAGGTGGCTATCGTCCGCCCCGGGCCGATCCAGGGCGACATGGTTCACCCCTACCTGCGCAGGCGCCAGGGGCTTGAGCCGGTGAGCTATCCGTCCGAGGCGCTGAAGCAGGTCTTCGAACGCACCCTCGGTGTGCCGCTGTTTCAGGAACAGGTGATGGAACTGGCCATGGTTGCCGGCGGTTATTCGGCGGGCGAGGCCGACCAGTTGCGCCGGGCCATGGCCGCCTGGAAGCGCCACGGCGGCCTGGAGCCGCACCGCGAACGGCTGACCCGGGGCATGCTCGACAACGGCTACAGCGCAGCATTTGCCGAACGCATCTTCGAGCAGATCAAGGGCTTTGGCAGTTATGGTTTTCCTGAATCCCACGCCGCCAGCTTCGCCTTGCTGACCTACGCCAGTTGCTGGCTCAAGTGTCATGAACCGGCGATCTTTGCTTGCGCGTTGATCAACAGCTGGCCCATGGGCTTCTACAGCCCCGACCAGATTTTGCAGGACGCCCGCCGCCACCGTATCGAGATCCGTCCGGTGGATGTCTGCCACAGCGACTGGGACTGCAGCCTGGAGCCGGGGGCAGGGCAGGCCCTGGCCATTCGCCTGGGCCTGCGCCAGGTGCGCGGCTTTCGTCAGCAGGATGCCCAGCGTATCGAACAGGCCCGGGCCGAGCGCGGCTGGCGTGATGTCAGCGACCTGTGCGAGCGGGCGCGCCTGGATGCCCGTGGCCGTGAGTTGTTGGCCGATGCCGGGGCCTTGCGTGGCCTGGCCAGCGACCGCTACCGGGCGCGCTGGAGCGTGGCGGCGGTGCAGGCGCAGTTGCCGTTGTTCGCCGGCATCGAGGCCCCGCTGGAAGAGCCGGTGGATTTACCGCAGCCGTCGCTGAGCGAGGACATGTTCGCCGACTACGCCAGCGTCGGCACCACCCTCGGCCCGCATCCGCTGACCTTGCTGCGCCGCCGCCTCAATGCCCTGGGTTGCCGCAGTGCGCAGGCGCTGGAGCAGGCCGGGCACGGCGACCGGGTCAGCGTGGCGGGGCTGGTGACCGGGCGTCAGCGGCCGGGGACGGCCAGCGGGGTGACTTTCGTCACCCTTGAAGACGAGTTCGGCAACGTCAACGTAGTGGTCTGGCGCGACCTGGCCGAGCGTCAGCGCCGGGTGCTGGTGGGCTCGCAACTGCTGCGGGTGACTGGGCGGCTGGAGTGCGAGAGCGGGGTGCGGCACCTGATTGCCCAGCGCCTGGAGGATCTGAGCCCGCTGTTGCAGGGGCTGGATGTGCGGAGCCGGGATTTCCATTGATTGGGGCTGCTACGCAGCCCATCGCCGGCAACGCCGGCTCCCACAGGGGATCGGTGTGCGCCGCCCTTGTGGGAGCTGGCTTGCCAGCGATGAGGCCCTCAGAAACGCCTCAAACCATCGACAGATGCTGCTTGCGCGTCGGCGGCGCAAAGGCCCGGTCAATCGCCCGCAAGTCTTCACTGCTGAGCACCAGGTTGGCCGCCGCCGCATTCAGGCGCACATGCTCAAGGTCTACCGCCTTGGGAATGGCGATCACGTCGTCCTGGCGAATCACCCAGGCCAGGCTCACCTGCGCCGGCGTCGCGCCATGGCGCTCGGCAATCTCGGCCAGGGTCGGGTGCTTGAGCAAGCGCCCGGCCTGGGCCAGCGGGCAGTAGGCCATGGTCGGCAGCTGGCGCTTGTGGCTCCAGGGCAGCAAGTCGTATTCGATGCCGCGCTGGGACGGGTTGTACAGCACCTGGTTGACGGCGCAATCGCGGCTCACCTGATACAGCTCGCGCAGGTCGTCGACATCGAAGTTGGATACACCCCAACGGCCGATCTTGCCCTCGGCACGCAAGCGCTCGAAGGCTTCGACGGTTTCGGCCAGCGGGTACTGGCCGCGCCAGTGCAGCAGGTACAGGTCGATATGCTCGGTGCCAAGGCGTTGCAAGCTACGTTCGCAAGCTGCCGGAATGCCTTTGAGGCTGGCGTTGTGCGGGTACACCTTGCTGACCAGAAACACCTGGTCGCGACGCCCGGCAATGGCCTTGCCGACAACCTTTTCCGCGCCACCTTCGGCGTACATCTCGGCGGTATCGATCAGGCTCAGGCCCAGTTCGATGCCGTGCTGCAAGGCGGCGACTTCGGCGTGCTGCCGGCCCGGGTCTTCGCCCATGTACCAGGTACCCTGGCCAATCCTGGAAAGCCTGGAGGATGGCGTTTGCAATCGTGCGTGGAGGTCCTTTCTATCAGTCATCAGCAATTGAGTCCGTAGTTCTTGAAAATGGTGCGGGCAACGGCCAGAAAAGGTTCATTTGGCGCCAGGTGGCTTCTGGCATCTTCGAGCAATTGCCGGGCGTGCTCCTTGAGATCTTGCTTGAGCGCCGGATTGTCAGCCTGGCGCATCATCTCAATGGCTTTGAGCGCTCGTTCCAGTGCCGCCTTGACGCTTTTTTCCTTGAGCTGCCGTTGTTCGACGAGGTCGCGACGCAGTAATCCGTACACTTCGATGGAGACCTGCCCCTTCGGGCTGGGCACCAGGTTGGCATCTATCTGGATTGTCCTGGGGCGGACCAGGCCCTTGGCAAGAAACTCCAGGTGCTGCTCGGGGTCATCCACGCAAGGATTGAGCAGCAGCTCTACTTCATTTTTTTGCGCGGCGTGGTCGCGCCAGCGCAACATCTCATTGACCACAGGGAACAGATTGGCTTTGCCAGACATGCCCGTGCTGTCATCGGCGAAGGTCTTGCCGCGTTTACGGTTGCAATCGATGCACGACGGTAGCAGGTTGTCCCAGTCGGCGGCGAGCCAGTAGTAGCCGGGTTTGCTCATCTTGCCATTGATCACCACTGCGCCTTTGGGGCGAAAGTGCTCGATGTCTTCCGGTCCACCGGCGGCGTAATTGAATTCGCAGTAAGCACATTTCTTGTGGAACAGTACGCGCAGGGCTTCGACGATTTCCGGGTCTTTGTAGACGCTGAACTCGAAGGGCGGCGACGGGGTTCCAGGCGTGGCATTGACGATATGCGCGATCGCGCGCAGGGTCTCGTCCTGGCCGGCTGACTGCGCCCCATCGAGCACGCTCGGAGCGGCGCCGCGTTGTACCCTGATCATGATTCAGGCCCTTTCCCGTCGTGCGCCACAGGCTGGGCGGGTTCAAGCTGGATTTCCGCCCACAGGCTCTTGAGTTCGATGAGCGCGTCATGCTCATCCTCCGCCGGCAGCTCGCGGGCGCTAGCCATGCGCTCGGCCAGGAACCTGTCGGCCGCTTCATAAACCATGTGTTCCCGTGGCGTCAGGCCCATCTTGTTATTGCCGCGCAACTGCTCGCTGACGGCCTGCAGGCGATCCTGCTGGCCAGGGCTGCGTTGCTCCATGGCCAGCAGGCGGTAGTACTCCTCGAACAGGCGGTCGATCTCCACGTCCTCGGTCGAATGCAGGCCGAAGTACTCTGAAGCCAGCAGTTGATCGACGCGCATGAAGCGCGGGGAGGGCAGTTCAGTGTTCTTTGTGGTCATGGCCGTGACCGGGCCGTCGAGCGTGCGGGTCAGTACGGCGATTTCACTGCTGTCCAGTCCCCTGAGGGTGAGGGGTTCATGGCTGGTGGCAATGAACTGGACCCGCGGAAATACCTCGCGCAGGCGCTGCACAATGCGCATTCGCCAGCGCGGATGCAAATGGGCGTCGACTTCGTCGATCAGCACAATGCCTTCAGCCGAGGACATATCCTGCCAGCCCAGGCGCATGATGCTCATGATGTCCATGGCCAACGCCAGCACGGCCTGGTAGCCACTGCTGACGGCGGTCAGGGTATCTTGCCCGGAGGGGCTCTTGACGATGATCTGATGGTTGCGGCGAACCAGTTCGACGCCGTCGGCGCTGGGCAGCAACGACGCCAGTGAGCGGGCGAAGCGATTGAATTCTGCCGAACTGGCGGTGTTGAGCCAGGGTACTCCGTTGTCGAGGAAACGTGTCGGGTCGAACAGGTTTTCCACTTTGCTTCGGGCAGCAGCAGACGGGTCGGTTGGCTGTGGTTTACCCATCAAACGCGTCGCGCCATAAGCCAGTACCATGACTTTGGGCTCCGCTGGCTTGATGCTGATTTTATTGCCACGCCGGGTCAGGGTCATGACGATAGGTTCCGACATGCCGGACAGCTCGACCCTGACTTCGCCGCGGGCCGCGCCTTTTTGCAGCAGGTCGGTGGCCTGTACGCCCAACCGTTCGACACCGCTCTGGCCAATCAGCGCGCACGCCAGTGCCTGGAGCAAGGTGCTCTTGCCCGTGCCGTTCTCACCGAGCAGCATGTACCAGGAGCCGACCTTGCCATCGCTGAACGAGGGCTCGAGTTGCAGGTGGTCAACCGCGCGGACATGCCTGAACTCCACGCGCTCGATGTACTGGGACATCCGATACAGTTGTTCTGGCGGCTGCGATTGCTCGATCGAGAATGACTCCAGCTCCTTGGTTCTTTGTGTCAGGTTTCTGGAGGCATCGCGCAGCGTCTTGCTGTTACTCGCGCTGCTTGAGGCACCCAGCGCGGTATTGAAGCTGAGGAAGTCAGCCATGCGCTTATGGCTGCTGGGGAACTGCGCGACCACTTTCTCCGCCCAGGCCCGGACAAACTGGCGGCGCATGGCGCAGAACGGGCTCTGCGGCCTGACCATTTGAGCCAGGTACTCCAGGCTCTTTTTGTCGGGGCGCCTGTTCTTCATCAGCGCTTGCAGATGTTCGAGGTTGCGCAGGTCATCCGACCTGGCCTTGATCAGGTTGCTGCGGTTAAGCCCCAGCACGTCGATGGTGGCCTGACCGCGTTCGGTTTCGCTGGTGATCTTGCCATCGCTGAGGAACAGGAACACCCCATCAAGGTCATCTTCAGCGGGATCGAGCAGCAGGTTCTTTTCCTGGCGCAGGGCTTCACCGATTGCACCGACTCTGGCCCGTGGCCCTTGCACCGGGAAGCGCGGCCCTTTGAGTGCGTTGCATTCAGCGCAACTGGGCAGGTAGTTGCTCCACTCGAACGCCAACCACCAATAGTGGTCATCGGACACGCCGCCACTGAAGTCAGTGCTGCCGTAGCGCGGCCTGAACAGCTCGATTTCCGGGCGGCTGACCAACTGCTCGCAATACGCGCACTTGTTGACCTGGCGCTCGCTCCAGAGCAGACGAATATCCGGGTGCAGGCGTGCGGCGATGCGTTGGAAGCCAAAGCGCGCCTGAGCCCTTTTCGCCGCAGGCTGTTGGTAGAACGCCTCGGCATCACTGCGTAGCCTGGTAAACGCCGCTGAAGAAAACACCTCTGGCATTGGCCCGCGTTCGATCCTGATCATCGGGTTAGTCTCCAGTGAGGAGGGTATTACTGCTGTGCACAATCACCTGACTATAGCTGCTGGAACGGCGGTGATGGCGATGAAGCATCATTGGCCTATAGTCGAGGCGTCAGCACAGGAGATTTTGCACATGGCGCGGCAACTCGTGATATGCCTGGATGGGACTAACAACCGCTTCAGCCAGCAACCGACGCACATTCTGCGCCTTGTGCGGGCGCTCAACCCTGACCCGCAGCAAGTCCTGTCTTACTATGACCAGGGCGTCGGTACGTTCGGCCTCAAGGAAACCCTGTTCGAATGGCAGAAGCTTCCGGCGCGGATCTTTGGCCTGGCCTTCGGCTGGGGGCTCAAACGCAATGTCGAGGGTGCGTACCGTTTTCTCGCCGAGCAATACCAGCCGGGCGACCAGGTGTTCGTGTTCGGCTTCTCGCGAGGTGCTTACGCGGCCAGGGCGCTTGCCGCACTGGTGCATGGGTTGGGGCTGGTAGCGGCCCATCAGACCCATCTTTTCGATTATGCCTGGTCCATGCTCCTGGCCCGTGACAAGGACAAGAACAACGAGCCTGATTTTGCCTTGCAGCGCCAGTTCAAGGAAACGTTCGGCCGCGACCTCGACATCACCTTTCTTGGCCTGTTCGACACGGTGAAATCCCTGGGCTGGATTTATGACCCGGTCAGTATTCCCTATACCGCCAGTAACCCGAGTGTGCTGAAGGTGCGCCATGCCGTGTCGCTCGATGAGCGGCGTTGTTTCTTTCGCCAGCACTTGTGGCGGGCCAAGCCGACGGACTCGACCGATGTCAAAGAGGTGTTTTTTCGTGGCGTGCACTGTGATGTCGGTGGTGGCTATGCGGTTGCCGAATCACCGCTGGCCCTGGTGGCCTTGCGCTGGATGTTTGCCCAGGCCGGTGCGGCAGGTTTGGCACTGGACGCCCAGGCTTGTCAGGCACAATTGAACCCGTTGGCCGGCGTGGCACCGGATCCTCTGGCAAATTCCCATGACTCGATGAACCATGCCTGGCGGGTCGCCGAATGGGTGCCGCGGCTGGTATGGAGCAAAGGCAGGCGCAAGCTGGTCATTGGCGCCATGCCGCCGTTTCGCCAGCCTTACCCCAGAGTATTGCCAAATGCCCTGCTGGTGCATGAATCGGTTGATGCGCGAATCAAGGCCGGCGGTTACGCGTCGGCAAGCATTATCAACGGTGTCACCCAGGTGACGTATGTCGCCGATCTGCCTTGAGTGAGCATGCTCACCCTGGCGGATTGCCGGCGGTGCACTCCAGCAGAACGTCCAGCAGCGCCTGGGCCGCTGCCGAGAGTTTATGGTCGGCCAGCAGGGTCACGCCAATACGCCGTTCTATACTCGGCTCCACCAGCGGCACGCAACGCGCGCCCAGCTCCTGCATCTGGCCGATGCACAGGGCCGGCACGGCACTGACGCCCAGGCCATTGGCAACCATGCGGCCGATGGTCGACAACTGATGGCTTTCAAAGGCCACCGCCAGCTTGCCGTGTTCGGCGGCCAGGTGCTGCTCCAGCAGCAGGCGCACTGCCGAGGGGCGTTGCAGGGCGATGAAGTCTTCTGCCAGCAGTTCGCGCCAGCTCACCTGCGGCTGTTGCGCCAGCGGTGAATCGGCCGGCACCACGGCGACGAAGCGGTCCAGGTACAGCGGCCTGAAACACAGTGGCTCGCTGGCTTCGGGTTCGAAGCCGATGCCCAGTTCGACGCGCCGGTGGCGGACCAGTTCCAGCACCTGTTCGTTGATGACGTCGTGCACAGTGACGTTGACCCGCGGGTAGCGCTGGCGAAACACCTTCAGCGCCGCCGGCAGCAGGTTACCGGCAAAGGCCGGCATGGCGGCGATCGATACTCGCCCAAGCTGCAGGGTAAAGCGCTGGCGCAGCAGTTCTTCGGTGTTGTCCCAGTCGGCCAGCAGTTGCCGGGCCAGCGGCAGCAGCACTTCGCCCTCCGGGGTCAGGCTGACGCTGCGGGTGGTGCGGCTGAGCAGGGCGCCGCCGAGGTTGTCCTCCAGGGCCTTGATGGTCAGGCTCAGGGCCGGCTGCGACAGGTGCAGTTGTTCGCCCGCCTGGGCAAAGCTCTGGTACTTGGCGACGGTGACGAAGGCGCGCAGCTGTTTGACGTTCATTTGGCTAGACTATTCTTTTGAAAAATTAATCAATCGATCATAAAAACAAAATTAACAAATAAGTGCTCAGGGGTGAAGATGGTTCAAACGCTCGCCGACACCCCTGTCGGATCAACAACTACAAAAGGCGGATCAGCATGGCCGGACTGGACAAGCGCGTAGCAACCTATGAACAGGCCCTTGAAGGCCTGACCGACAACATGACGGTACTGGCCGGTGGTTTCGGCCTGTGCGGCATCCCGGAAAACCTCATCGCCGAAATCAAGCGCCGTGGCGTCAGGGGCCTGACCGTGGTTTCCAACAACTGCGGCGTCGACGGCTTTGGCCTGGGCGTGCTGCTGGAAGACCACCAGATCCGCAAGATGGTCGCCTCCTACGTGGGCGAGAACGCCGAATTCGAGCGTCAGTTGCTCAGCGGCGAGCTGGAAGTGGAGCTCACCCCGCAAGGCACCCTGGCCGAGAAGATGCGCGCCGGCGGCGCCGGTATCCCGGCCTTCTTCACCGCCACCGGCTACGGCACCCCGGTAGCCGAGGGCAAGGAAGAGCGCGAGTTCAACGGCCGCAAGTACATCCTCGAAGAAGCCATCACCGGCGACTTCGCCATCGTCAAGGGCTGGAAGGCCGACCACTACGGCAACGTGGTGTACCGCAACACCGCGCAGAACTTCAACCCGCTGGCCGCCACTGCCGGCAAGATCACCGTGGTCGAGGTCGAAGAGATCGTCGAGCCGGGCGTGCTGCTGCCGAGCGAAATCCATACCCCGGGCATCTATGTCGACCGGGTCATCGTCGGCACGTTCGAGAAGCGTATCGAAAAACGCACCGTCAAAGCCTGACCTGACCCCAGAACAACAAAGAGATCCTGACCATGGCACTTACCCGCGAACAAATGGCCCAACGTGTAGCCCGCGAACTCAAGGACGGCTACTACGTCAACCTCGGCATCGGCATCCCGACCCTGGTGGCCAACTACGTCCCGGCCGATATGGACGTGATGCTGCAATCGGAAAACGGCCTGCTGGGCATGGGCGAATTCCCCACCGAAGGGCAACTGGACGCCGACATGATCAACGCCGGCAAACAGACCGTGACCGCCCGCACCGGTGCCTCGATCTTCAACTCGGCCGAGTCCTTCGCCATGATCCGCGGCGGTCATGTCGACCTCACCGTGCTGGGCGCCTTTGAAGTGGACGTGGAAGGCAACATCGCCTCCTGGATGATCCCCGGCAAGCTGGTCAAGGGCATGGGCGGGGCGATGGACCTGGTGGCCGGTGCCGAGAACATCATCGTCACCATGACCCACGCCTCCAAGGACGGCGAGTCCAAGCTGCTGCCGCGTTGCAGCCTGCCGCTGACCGGCGCCGGTTGTATCCGCAAGGTGCTGACCGACCTGGCCTATCTGGAAATCGAGAACGGCGCGTTCATCCTGCGCGAGACTGCGCCGGGGGTGACGGTTGAAGAGATCATCGAGAAGACCGCTGGCAAGCTGATTGTGGCGGATGATGTTAAAGAAATGACCTTCTGATCTGAGTTTTTCGTAGTTCTTGCTGGCCTCATCGCTGGCAAGCCAGCTCCCACAGAGTGGACCTTGTGGGAGCTGGCTTGCCAGCGATGGGGCCTTGTGCCGTTCCGATAAAACCAATAAAAGGAAAATCCCGTGGCCGCTGATATTCAAGACAGCCGCTCCGCCCGTTTCGCCCTGCGTTGCTCGAACTGGGCCGAACGCTGGTTCCCCGATTCCTGGGTGTTCGCTGCCCTGGCCGTGGTGCTGGTATCGGTTGCCGCCCTGGCCATGGGCGGCAAACCCGCCGACACCGCCAAGGCCTTCGGTGACGGCTTCTGGAGCCTGATCCCGTTCACCATGCAGATGGCCTTCGTGGTTATTGGCGGTTATGTGGTGGCCAGCTCGCCACCCGCGGTCAAGCTCATCGACCGCCTGGCGCGAATCCCCAGCAATGGCCGCTCGGCGGTATGCTGGGTAGCGCTGATCTCGATGGTCGCCTCGTTGCTCAACTGGGGTCTGTCGCTGGTGTTCGGTGGTCTGCTGGTCCGCGCCCTGGCGCGCCGCACCGACCTGAAGATGGACTACCGTGCCGCCGGTGCCGCCGCCTATCTGGGCCTGGGCGCCGTTTGGGCCCTGGGCCTGTCATCCTCGGCCGCGCAACTGCAGGCCAACCCGGCCAGCCTGCCGCCGTCGATCCTGGCAATCACCGGGGTGATCCCGTTCACCGAGACCATTTTCCTCTGGCAGTCGGGGGTGATGCTCGCCGCGCTGGTGGTGGTTTCGCTGGTCGTGGCCTACGCCACCGCGCCCGGCCCGAATAGCGCCCGCAGCGCCGAAGCCTGCGGCGTCGATCCGAGCTTCTCGGCACCGCCGACGCCCCAGCGGACCCGCCCGGGCGAGTGGCTGGAGTACAGCCCGATCCTGATCCTGTTGCTGGTGGCGCTGGCGGCCGGCTGGCTGTACAACGAGTTCTCGACCAAGCCTGCGATCACCGCGATTTCCGGGCTGAACACCTACAACCTGCTGTTCATCATGGCCGGGGCCTTGCTGCACTGGCGACCGCGCAGCTTCCTCGATGCGGTGGCCCGTGCGGTGCCGACCACCACCGGGGTGCTGATCCAGTTTCCGCTGTACGGTTCGATCGCGGCGATCCTGACCCAGGTCCAGGGTGCCGATGCGCAGAGCCTGGCGCACCACATCTCGACCTTCTTCGTGCAGATCGCCACCCACGACACCTATGCCTTGCTGATGGGCGTGTACTCGGCGGTGCTGGGTTTCTTCATCCCCTCGGGTGGCGGCAAGTGGATCATCGAAGCGCCCTACGTGATGCTGGTGGCCAATGACCTGCAGTATCACCTGGGCTGGGCGGTGCAGATCTATAACGCCGCCGAAGCGTTGCCGAACCTGATCAACCCGTTCTACATGCTGCCGCTGCTGGGCGTGCTGGGGCTCAAGGCGCGCGACCTGATCGGCTTCTCGTTCGTGCAGTTGCTGGTGCACGTGCCGCTGGTGCTGTTCCTGCTGTGGATCCTCGGCACCACCTTGCAGTACACACCGCCGGTGATGCCAACACCTGCGGGCTGATTGAAACACTGCAAGGCCCGCTCCCACAGTCTGTGTCCAAACACAGATCAGCTTGGGATCATTGCAAAGCCGACGCCAAAGCGGTTCCAGGCGTTGATGGTGGCGATGGCCAGGGTCAGGTTGACCACTTCGGCTTCGCTGAAGTGCTCGAGCAGGGTGCGGTACTGGTGCTCGGGGGCGCGCTGGTCGGGCAGGCGGGTCAGGCTTTCGACCCAGGCCAACGCTGCACGCTCGCGCGGGGTGAAGAATTCGGTCTCGCCCCAGACACTCAAGGTCTGCAGGCGCGCTTCGCTTTCGCCGCTCTTGCGTGCATCGTTGGCGTGCAAGTTGACGCAATAAGCGCAACCGTTGATCTGCGAGGCACGCAGGCGTACCAGTTCCAGCAGCGAGTTCTCCAGCCCGGATTTGCCCAGGGCCATTTCCAGGCCGATCATGGCCTTGTAGGCCTCAGGTGAGTGTTTGGCCCATTCGATACGGTTGCTCATGTGTGCTCTCCATCAAGGTCTGCGGTAGGCGGCAATAGCGCTACCTTACCGCCAGGCCGGGCGAGCCCGAATAGCCAATTTTGTTCTTTGTCAGGAGGCCAATCAACCCATGGCCTGGAGGGTGTCGCGCAGCCGGTCCAGGGCCGGGTCGATGTCCAGCAGTTCGATGGCGCCAAAGCCCAGCAGCAGGCCCTGGCGCACCGGCACCCGGGCATGGAAGGGGGCCAATGAATAGAGGCCGACCTCGACCTTGCGCGCCATGCTGATCAGGAACTCGACGTCCAGGTTACCCCGGGCCAGGGCGCTCATGTGGTAACCGGCAGTGGCCGGCACGACCTCGAACCACGGCGCCAGGTCACCCTGCAGGCGCGCCAGGATCCGTTCGCGGCGCGCGGCGTAGACCTCGTGCACGCGGCGGATGTGCTTAAGCAGCGAGCCTTCGCCGATGAACTGCGCCAGGGCCCACTGGTTGAGGGTCGGGGTATGCCAGTCGGTCAGTTGCTTGGCAATGCAGATCGCTTCGCGCAGCGCTTCGGGGACGATGCAGTAACCCAGGCGCAGCTCCGGCAACAGGGTCTTGGAGAAGGTCCCGACATAGGCCACCAGGCCGTTGCGGTCGAGGCTTTGCAACGAGTCGGTGGGCCGGCCTTCGTAGCGGAATTCGCTGTCGTAGTCGTCCTCGATGATGATCGCGCCCAACTGTGCGGCGCGCGCGAGCAGGGCCTGCCGGCGCGCCGGGCTCATCGGCATGCCCAGCGGAAACTGGTGTGACGGGGTCACGTAGATCAGCCGCGTGCCTGGGGCGATCTGCTCCACACACATGCCTTCAGCGTCGACCGGCACGCACTGCAGTTCGGCGCCCTGGGCCAGGAACAACTGGCGCGCCGGGGTGTAGCCCGGGTCTTCCATTGCCACTTGGCAACCGGGTTCTATCAGCACCCGGGCGATCAGGTCCAGGGCTTGCTGGGCACCGTTGCACACCAGCACATCATTGCTGCTGCAGCGTACGCCGCGGGCGAAGGCGATATGCCGGGCAATCGCCTCGCGCAACTCCGGCAGGCCCTGATGGGCGCTGTAGCGGGCGCTGCTGTGGCGGATCTGGCGCAGGGCGTACTGGTTGCAGCGGCGCCAGTCATCGAAGGGGAACTGCACCTTGCTTGAGGCGCCGCCGATGAAATCGTAGCGCAAGGTCGGCAGTTTGAGGTCCGCCAGCGGGTTGGCGCGGGCCCGCCATTTGGCCAGGGTCGCGGCGCTGGCCAGGGGGATGGCCGCCGTCGGTGCCGGGGTACGGGTCGGGGAAGGGCTGATGAAGGTGCCTTTGCCGACCTGGCCGCTGAGCAGGTTGTCGTAGGTCAGGCGCGAATAGGCTTCGGCCACGGTCTTGCGCGACACCCCCAGTTGTTCGGCCAGCAGGCGGCTGGGTGGCAGTTGCGTGCCGGCGGCCAGGCGGCCGCTGTCGATGCCGTCGCGCAGCTGTTGGTAAAGCTGCTCGGCCAGGCCCTTGCGGCCTTGCAGGCTGATGTGGAGTTCCATGATGAAGGTGCGTCCGCAGGCGTTGTCTGCCGTTCAGGTTACCTGATTCGGCGCCGTTGATCCCCTGGCGCAACGCCAACGCCTGCGGCCGGCAACACCGCCTGCAGTACCTGAACCTGGCCCAGGCCTGCACCGCCCGCGGTTAGTCCCAGGCCGGCGCCAGGCGCTCGGGGCTGGTCAGGCGCAGGCCGCTGTCGAGGGTGGCGATTCTGCCCATGTCTTCATTGCTCAGCTTGAGTTCACGGGCCTTGAGGTTGCTGGCCAGGTTCTCGCGCCGGGTCGAGGACGGGATCACCGCATAGCCCAGTTGCATGGCCCAGGCCAGAGTCACCTGTGCCGGGGTGGCGGCGTGTTGCGCGGCAATCTGCTGGATGACCGGATCCTCCAGGACCTTGCCGTAGCCCAGGGTCATGTACGAGGTCACGGCAACGCCTTGACTGTGCATGAAGTCCACCAGTTTGCGGTTCTGCAGGTACGGGTGCAGCTCGATCTGGTTGGTGGCGATGGCGTCTTTGCCGACCACCTCGATGGCCTGGCGCAGCAGGTCGATGGTGAAGTTGGACACGCCGATCTGCCGGGTCAGGCCCTGTTTTTGAGCTTCGGCCAGGGCGCCCATGAATTCGCTGACGGGCACTGCGCCCTTGGGCGATGGCCAGTGGATCAGGGTCAGGTCCAGGTAGTCGCTGCGCAGCTTGCTCAGGCTGTCCTTGAGGCTGGGGATCAGCTTGTCGGCGGCCAGGTTGTCCGTCCAGATCTTGCTGGTGACAAACAGCTCGTCACGGTCGATGCCGCTGGCGGCCACGGCCTGGCCGACTTCGGCTTCGTTACCGTAGATCTGCGCGGTGTCGATGGCGCGGTAACCGAGTTCCAGGGCGGTGGCCACCGAATCGATCACCACCTGGTCCTTGAGGCGGAAGGTGCCGAGGCCGAGGGCGGGAATAGTCATTAGCGGGTTCCTCCAGTGCGGACGTTGATAAACACGGCGTGCAGTATTGCGACTGTGCGGGCGCAGAAAAATGCCCGTGACGGCACAACCTTTTTGCTTGCAGCGCACGAATGCCCCGGCAGTGGTAGCCTTGCAGGGTCAGTCGCAACGGATTCGCCCATGGCCCAGCACAAGCTCAGCATTCGTCAACGCAACGTTGACAACATCCTTCTGGCGGCCGAAAAGGTCTTTGCCGAAAAAGGCTTCGCCGGCACGGCCATGGCCGACATCGCCGAGGCCGCGGAGCTGCCGCGCAGCAATGTGCACTATTACTTCAGCACCAAGGCCGAGCTGTACCAGGCGGTGCTGTTCGGCCTGCTCGATGTGTGGAAGCAGGATGCCTTGTGCTTCGAGCTGTATGACGATCCGCGCATTGTTTTGAGCAGCTACATCCGGGCCAAGATGAACCATTCGCGTACCCGGCCGCATGGCTCCAAGGTCTGGGCCAACGAAATAATCCATGGCGCACCGAACCTTGGCGCGGCGCTGGATGATCCGCTGTATGACTGGGCGAAGATGAAAGAGGCAAAGATCCGCCAGTGGATCGAGGACGGGCGGATTCTGCCGGTAGAGCCATCGGGCTTGCTGTACATGATCTGGGCTTCGACCCAGCACTATGCCGACTTCAGCCACCAGGTGGGGCTGCTCAATGATCACCAGCCATTGTCGGAGCTGCAGTTCGAGCGGGCGGTGCAGACGGTGACCAGTGTGATCCTCAGGGGTATCGGGTTGGAGCCCTGATCAAAAGCATCGCTGGCAAGCCAGCTCCCACAGGTACTGTGGATGCTGATCTTGTGGGAGCTGGCTTGCCAGCGATAGGGCCCTGACCGTCAGAAGCTGAACTCCAGCTCCTCATACAGTACTCCCGGCTCCAACCCGTCGGTACTGTGCAACTCACTCTCCTTGCCCAGCGCCTCCAGCAACGGCCGCCGCGGCACTTCGGTGCCCGCCCCGGGGTTGCCATGCTTGCCGGGCATGGTCGACAACACACTGGTCAAGCGCTGCGCCGTACCGGCCTTGCCGCGCTTGCGAAAGCCGCCCCACAGGCTTTTCGGCGTGGCATTGAGGCTGCCATGGTGACCGACCTTGTACAGGTCGACATCCGCCAGAAGCTCGCGAATTTCTGGGTGACTTAACGCGTAACTCCAGTTCTCGATCTGCGCATCGCCCGGGAACAGCAGTTTCTTGCCCGCCACCTCGAACAGCAGGATCAGGCTGGTGTTGTTCATTTGCTTGTCCAGCGCGGTGACGATCTGCAGCAACTGCTCGCCACGGGCTTCGCGCACCCGCCGGGCGATCCAGCGGGTGCTCATGGGCAGTTTGCTGCCCCGGGTCGCCGGGTAGTCGGCAAAAGGCCCCGAATCGTCGTTCGGCGAGTTGACCTGGGCATCGAGCAACTGCCGGTGCAGGTGCCAGAACTCGGCCGGGTCACGGCTGCGCTGCTTGCGAATCGAGGCGCTCTGCTCGACGGTGGGCGGGCCGAGGATATGCGTGCGCACGCCGGGCAACAGCTCGGCCAGGGCATCAGCGCTGCCGAAGAAGGCAAAGGCGTTGCGTTTGCCCATGCTCGCCAGGTTCTTCACGGCGCTGACATTGGAGATGTTGTCTTCGCCGATAAAGCCCAGCCGACTGGCCAGGTCTTCGGACAGCCCGTGCCTGCCCTGGTCGAGCAGCGTGACCACGGCGCTGGCCAGGGCATTCATGCTCTTGAGGGTCTGGGCCATGCTGCGTGTGCCGCGCAGGCCGGGCTGCTCGGGTGCGCTGGCGTCTTCAGCCAGCTCCAGCTGTTCGGTCCAGGGCTGCAGCACCAGTTCCGGCGCGAGGGTACGAATCACATCACCGCTGGCAGTACCGGCGCGGTTGGTGGCAAAGCCGCTGATGTGGTCGGCATGCCGGTGGGTCGCGACCACCGCATCGAGCTTGCCCGCGCACTTGGCCTTGATGTCTTCGGCAATGGCCAGCAGGCGCTGGCCCTGGGCGACGCCCTTGGGCATGCCCATGGAACCGAAGTCGATCAGTACATGGCGGCGCACCTCGCCGGGGTAGTTGAAACGCAGCAGGAAGCAGTCGCCAAAACCGACCTGGTAGGCATAGAGGGTCAGGCTGGTCGGGCTCATGCTTGCTCCTCGCGTAGCGGGCCCACCTGCCAGGCGCGTTGGCGGTGCAGTTGGGCCAAGGGGTTGCGCAGGTCCAGCTCGCTGCTGTCCAGGCCGGCCAGGTAGCTCAAGCGGCGCAGCTGCCACTGGCCGTCATTGAGCGGCCGCTGGACGTGGTACTTGATGCGCCCGTACTGATCGAAAATCAGCGTGCCGGCGCCGTAGACGGTGAGGGCGTCGGTGGTCTTGATCCAGGCCGGGCGCGGGCTGATGTTGCACACGCTCTTGAGCTCGGCGCCAAAAATGTTGGCCTTCATGATGTATTCGCACACGCTCTCGCGCAGCAGCAGGCCGTCGGTGCCCAGGCGGATGCTCGGGCGTACCGACACCACCTCGGTGTAGGCACGCTCGTCGATGCCCAGCACCGCACGGTTCTCCCAGAGAAAGCGGAATACCTCTTCGTCGTCGCGCAGCATCGAATCGAAATGGCTGTTGCGATATTGCACCTGGCCGTTGTCGGCAAAGCCGTGCCAGCAGCCGTCAGCATCGGTGCGCGCTGCTGGCGGGACGATGCCGAAGGCCTCGAAAGTGGTGCGGATGATCAGCCGGTAGTCGTAGCGCGAATCGTCCGGCGCCACCTGGGCATCGACGGTGAGCAGGGCGGCCAGGTAGTCGCCGAATTCCAGGTCCAGCGGCGGGCAGTAGTCCAGGGCGCGGATGGCGATGGTCAGCAACTGGTCGGCGGCCTTGGCGCCTTCCTCGACCACTTCGCGCAGGTTGTACAGGTTGTCGCCAAAATTGCCCAGCTCGCCCAGGCGCGCCACCCACAGGGCGAGCATGCTGCGCAGCATGGCGGCGGCGAAGATTTCGCCGCGGTTGTGGGCTTCGGCAAACTGCTCGTCCCTCAGGTAGTCGGCCGAGGGCGGCAGCATCACCGAGCGGCGCAGGGCATTGGCGCGCAGGCCTTCGAGCTGCTGGCCGAACTCTTCGCCGATACCGAACAGCAGCGATTCGGCGAGGTTCTGCTGGCTCAGCTGGTCGCCATTGAGCAGTCGGCGGTCGCCCTGCACGGTCAGCTCGATGCGCCCGCCATTGGTCAGGGCGAACTCGATGATTTCACGCAGGGAGAACACCGACAGCAGCGCCACGACATCGGCAAAACCTTCATGGAAGGCCGCCTGATCGGGCCCGGAAGCGTTCATGAAACCGCCGCGCAAGCCGTCGAGAATCGCGTGGGTGGCCTCGTGGGCGACGATGTCGTGGGACAGGCAGGTGAACACGTGCTGGCCGTCCAGGCCCTTGAAATAGCCGAACATCAAGGCCCGGTCAGCCCGCGAGTAAAAGGCGTTGGCTTCGACGAAGGCGTGCGGTACCACGTGCAACTGATGGCCGTCGAAGCCCCAGCCAACCCGGCGCCCCAGGGCCATCTCGAAGCGCGCCAGGGTGCGCATGACCACCGCGTACACGTGCTGGCAATGGAATGCCGGATTGCCCAGCAGCGCCTCGCCAGGCGGATCGAAAGGGTCGATCATGCAGCCGCTGGCGGCATCCTGCTGATAGGCGTGGGCGTGGTACAGCTGGTTGCGCGAGGCATCGAAGTCGACCACCTTCAGGCGGTAGCCGGTGGGGCCCAGGCCAAGGGTTTCCAGCGGCACGCTGACCCGGGCGAACAGCAACTCGCCGTGGGCATTACGCACCGCCGGGTCCTGGGCGAGGATGGTGAAGGTCTGGCTGTTGGCTTTCACGACCATGGGCAATGCTCCTGCGCACCAGGTTCAAATCGGCGGAACTGCTATCAGGGGAGCTTCAACGGCTCGTATTCCAAGGGTGTTTCATTGCCCTGGCGGTCGATCCGGTAATGCTTGCCATCGCGTTGGACGATGGCCTTGCCGTCACGAAAAAAACCGGGTCTGTCATAGATATAAGGCAGCACCACCTTGCCATTAAGGTCGATAAAGCCCCATTTACCTTCTTTTGCCGCGCTCAGCAGATTGTCGTTGATCAGCCGTCCGCCCCAGGTATTGTAGGCGAAGCCGTCGTATTCGAAAGGCAGCACCACTTTGCCGGATGTGTTCATCAGGCCGCTTTTTTTGCTGGCGCTGTCGTTCAGCAGCACATAGCCCTTCTCGGTAATGGGCCGCGAGCTGAAGCGCAGGGGGATCACCTGCTCGCCCTTGCGGTTGATCATGCCGAACAGGTTGCCTTTGGCGACTACCGTCAGGCCGTCCTTGGCTTCGTCGAAACCCTCTACCCAGTCATAGTCGAACGGCACCACGGTGCGGCCCCGGGTATCGATGTAGCCACACTCGGAATACGTCAGGCAGACGCCTGCCAGGCCATCGCTGAACGGCCCGGGGCGCTTGTAGAGGGTCGGGATGACCAACTGCCCCTTGCGGTCCATGTAGCCCCATTTGTTGTTGATGCGAACGGCTGCCATGCCTTCGTGGTAAACCGGTTGCAGCTCGATGGACGGCGCAACGATGACCTTGCCGCTGGGGTCTTTAAGGCCATACAGGCCATTTTCCTTAAAACTGACCGGGTCGGCGGGGGTGGCGCTGCAGGCTGCCAGGGCAGCACCCAGGCACAATGACGGGAGGGAGCGAAACAAAGCCTTCAATTCAGTGCATTCCTTGGCAAGGCGAGAGCAGGGCAAGGCGCGCACCTTAGCCGATTGCGCCGCCCTTGCCCAGCCACTCAACCGCGGGCGAAGGCCTCAAGACCGGCGCCTTCGAGGCGGTAGCGGACCCATTCATCCTGGGGCAGGGCACCCAGGGACTTGTAGAACTGGATGGCCGGCTCGTTCCAGTCCAGCACGCTCCATTCCAGGCGTCCGCAGCCGTTCTCGCAGGCTTCGATGGCGATATGGCGCAACAGCTGTTTACCGGCGCCGCCACCGCGTTGCTCGGGGGTGATGTACAGGTCTTCGAGGTAGATGCCGTTGCGCCCCAGCCAGGTCGAGTAGCTGTAGAAGTACACCGCATAACCGATGGCCTGGCCGTCGCGCTCGCAGATAAGGCTGAGGGCCTTGGCGCCGTCATCGAACAGGGTGCGCTCGATGTCGGCCTGGGAAGCGATCACCTCGTGGACGGCGCGTTCGTAGTCAGCCAGTTCGGTAATGAAGGCAAGGATCTGGGCGGCGTCGTCGCGCCGGGCAGGGCGGATGGTCAGGCTCATGGCAGGCTTCCGGCAAGTGAGGTAATCGCCCATGTTAGCCGGAACTGGCCTTGAGGGTAATCGCTTCGCTGCGTAACAGCTTGAGCACCAGGGCAAAGGCCAGGCTGGCCAGCGCGGTCATGCCCGCCAAGGGGCCGGCACTGCCATCGGACAACTGGCCGATGACCAGGCTGCACAGGGCGGTGAAGGCCATCTGGATGAAGAAGAACAACCCCGAGGCGCTGCCGGCGATAGCCGCATAGGGTTGCAGCACCGCCCATTGGCAGGCCGGAATGGCCAGGCCCACCGAAAGCATGATCAGCAGCATCGGCAGGACGATCGCCAGCAATGCCTCGGGCCACAGGCGGGTGGCGAGCATCAGCAGCAGCGCGCCCCCCAGGTTGAGGAACATGGCCTGGCCGAGCAAGGCATCGGCGCTGTGGCGCCCACTGCGCCGGCGAAACAGCTGCGAGCCGGCCAGGTAGCCGCCGACGGTGACGGCGAAGACTGCGGCGTACTGCAGCGAACTCAGGCCCAGGCGGCGTTGCAGCAGGGTCGAGGACTCGGCGATGAACGGGAAGTAGGTGCAATACACGCAGGCAATCGCCAGTGAATAACGCATGAAGTAGCCGTCGCCGAGCAGCCGCAGGTAAACCTTCAGCACCGGCTCGTGGCGCTGCCCGGCAGCGTGCAGCGGGCGGGTTTCCGGCAGGCGCAGGGCGATCAGCAGCAGGCTCAGGGCGGCGCTGAGGCTCAGCAGCAGGAAAATCCAGCGCCAGCCCAGGGTGGTTTCGATCAGGCTGCCGAGCAGTGGCGCGATCATCGGCGACAGCGCCATGCCCATGGACAGGTAACCGAGCAGGTGGCCCTGTTGCTGGCGGTCGAAGTGGTCACGCACCATCACCCGGCCGATGACTGCCCCGCAACAACCGCCCAGGGCCTGCAACAGGCGTGCGGCAATCATCACCTCGACACTGCTGGCCAGGCTGCAGGCCAGGCTCGCCACCAGGTAAATAGTGCCGCCGAGCAGCAACAACGGGCGGCGGCCAAAACGGTCGCACAGCGGGCCGCTGATCAGCATGCTCAGGGCGTAGCCGACCATGTACAGGGTCAGCGTCAATTGCAACTGGGCGTCGCTGGCGTGCAGGGCCATGGCGATGTCGGGCAGGGCGGGCAGGTAGATATCCAGGGCCACCCGCGGCAGGCAGACAATCATCAGCAGTAATAGCAGCCAGGTTCGTGGGCCGGGCGAGGGGGTGGTGCGCATGGAGCATTTCCTTGTTGTTGGTGCGCAGACCTTAACGGCCAATGTGGTTTAATCGGCAGCGCCATTAAGAGCAAATTTGATTGGACCACTATGCGCACAGGCAAAGCCGCCATCGCCCTCGATCTACCGCTGCCACCGGCATTGGCCCAGGGCAAACAGCAAGGCGCTTATGCCGCCTTGCGCGATGCGATACTCGACAAGCGCCTGCCAGCCGGCACCCGCCTGCCCTCGACGCGAACCCTGGCCGAGCGCTGGCAGTTGTCGCGCGGCACCCTGGAGCTGGTGTTCGAGCGCTTGCGCGATGAAGGCTATGTCAGCCGGGTGGCCGGCTCCGGTACGCGGGTCTGCGCGGTCGTTCCTGACCTGTTCATCGCTGCCGGCAGCGGCCCGCCACTGGCACTGGCGCAGCAGCCGCTCAGCGAGCCGGCAGCCTCGAGCCTTACCGGTGTGCAGGTGGGGGTGCCGTTTGTCGCGCGCCTGGCCGACCCGGCACTGTTCCCGGTCAAGGCCTGGTCCCAGGCCCTGGGCAAGGCCCTGGCCAGCGCGCCGACCGCCTTGCTCAGTTCGCCAGACCCGGCCGGCCTGCCGGCCCTGCGCGAACGGATTGCCAACTACCTGCGCAGCTATCGCGGCATACGCTGCAATGCCCAGGACCTGATCGTCACCAGCGGCATTCGCCAGTGCATCGACCTCGTGGCGCGCAGCGTGATCTGCCCAGGCGACAAGGCCTGCGTCGAAGACCCCGGCTACCGCACCGCCAGGTCGTTGTTCGAGCGGGCCGGGGCGCAGGTGGTCGCGGTGCCGGTGACGGCCGAGGGTATCGATGACCAGCTGCTCGAGCGCCACCTTGATGCCCGCCTGGCCTGCGTGACCCCCGCGCACCAGTCACCGCTGGGCGTGACCCTGTCGGTGTCGCGACGGCTGATGTTGCTGGACTGGGCCAATCGTGCCGATGCCTGGATCGTCGAAGACGACTACGACAGCGAGTTCAACTACAACAATGCGCCGCTGCCGGCGCTCAAGGCCCTGGATCAAAGCGACCGGGTGATCTACTGCGGCAGCTTCAACAAGACCCTGTTCGCCGGCCTGCGCGTGGGCTTCATGCTAGTGCCGGCCAGCCTGCGCGAGCCGTTGCTGGCCACCCTGCAGGGCACCGGTGGCGCAGTCGGGGTCACCGAGCAACTGGGCCTGGCCGAGTACATGGCCAATGGCAGCTTCGTGCGCTACCTGAGGCAGGCGCGCCAGGCCTATCAGCAGCGCCGTGATTTGCTGCTTGAGTGCCTGGCCGAGCAGGCTCCGGGCTGCTTTGCAGTGACCGGGCAGCAAGCCGGTTTGCACTTTGTCCTGTGGTTGCCAGAGGGGACGGATGAGCAGGACTTTTGCCAGCGCGCGGGCAGTCAAGGCTTGCAGCTACAGCCGATCGGCAACTTCTGCCAGCAGGTGCAACTGCCGCCTGCGGTGATGATCGGCTTCACCGCCCTGACAGCGGCGCAGCTGCGTTTTGCCGGGCGCAAGCTGGCGGCGCTACTGCGTGAGGTTTCCTAATCGGCGGGTAACCGGCATGCTAGGGCCACGCTCGAATTCCCAAGGCCACTAAAGGAAACCTGCGATGACCTGGTCAGCCGCGCAGTACAGCACCTTCGAGAACGAACGCACGCGCCCGGTGCGCGACCTGGTGGCGGCGCTGCCCAACCAGACGGTGGCCAGCGCTGTCGACCTTGGCTGCGGTCCGGGCAACTCCACGCAAGTGCTTGCCAGCCGTTACCCCGAGGCGCAGGTCACCGGCCTGGACAGCTCTGCAGACATGATCGCCGCCGCCCGCCAGCGCTTGCCGCAGCTGGCGTTCGAAGTGGGTGATATCGGCAGCTGGAGCGCCGAACAGGGCGTCGATGTGATCCTCGCCAACGCCTCCCTGCAGTGGTTGCCCGACCATGCCCAGCTGTACCCGCACCTGGTGCGCCAGCTGGTGGCCGGTGGCAGCCTGGCCATCCAGACCCCGGACAACCTCGATGAGCCGGCCCACCGGCAGATTCGCGAGATCGCCAGGCTGGGTAGCTGGGCCGGCAAGGTCGGTGACCTGCAACTGCCGCCACGGCACACCGCCGCCTACTACTACGATGTGCTCAGCCCCCATTGCCAGCGCGTGGACGTGTGGCGCACCACTTACTACCACCCGCTGGCGGGCGGTGCGCCGGCGGTGGTGGAGTGGTTCAAGGGGTCGGCGCTGCGGCCGTATCTGGCGGCGCTGGATGCGCAGGAGCAGGCAGACTTTCTACAGTACTACCTGCAGGCCATGGAGCAGGCTTATCCGCCTGCGGCTGATGGCACGGTGTTGTTGCCGTTTCCGCGCCTGTTTATCGTCGCCACACGCTAGGCAATGCGCTGCTGGCGCCGCGCTTGCCATTGGCGCAGGACGCGCAGGTAGACCAGGCCGTTGACCAGCACCACCACCGAGCCGAGTACCAGCTGGATACCCGGCGTCAGCCCGGCCGGGTAGATGATCGGCCAGATGTAATGCTCGATGAAACCGCCTTCGTAACCGGCCAGGCCCGAGGCCTGGCGCAGGCGGTTTTCCCATTCGGTGAGCGGGCAGGTGAGGTGAAAGAACTCCACGGCGGTCCCCCAGCACACCGCCGGTAAGTGCCACCACATCGCACCGCGCCATTTGAGTACCAGCAAACCGCCAAACAGCACGAACAGGATGAACAACAGGTGAAACAGCACCAGACCATCGGCGCCCAGGCGGTACAGCATGACGATTCCTTCCTCGTGGATATGTTCCTCTAGCCACCATGATATAGGCATTCGCGGGATGGCACGATTGCCATGATCAGCCTGGCCGAGGCATGCTTGGGCCTTTCTGCCCGCGGAGCCCGCCATGCAAGCCTCGACCCTGCTGCTCTACGTTATCGCCGCCAGCGCGGTGATGATCACCCCCGGCCCGGCGATGCTCCTGGCCCTGAACAATGGCGCTTCCCACGGCATGCGCGTGGCCGGTTTCGGCATGGCCGGGGCGATGCTCTCCGACCTGCTGTTGATTGCGGCGGTGGGCTGCGGCCTGGGGGCGTTGCTGCAGGCTTCGGAGCAGCTGTTCAGTGTGGTCAAGTGGGTGGGCGCGGTGTACCTGCTGTACCTGGCCTGGGTGCTCTGGCGGGCGCCGAGCGGGGCCTTGCAACGTAGCACGGTGAGCGCTGGCGCCACGGGGCGTTCGGCCTTCTTGCGGGCCTTGTTCGTCGGCTTGTCCAACCCCAAGGGCTTGCTGTTCTTCTCGGCGTTCCTGCCGCAGTTCATTCGCCCCGAGCAACCGGTGGCCGAGCAGTACCTGGTGCTGGCGATCACCAGCGCGGCGATCGACGGGCTGATGATGGCCGTCTACGCCTATGGCGGGCGGCACGCCATGCGGCGCTTTTCGGCGCGCACCATGCAGTGGATCAACCGCAGTTGCGCCGGCATGCTGGCGGCGCTGGCGGTGGGCTTGAGCCTGTACCGGCGCAGTGACCTGCGCTGAGCGAATGCACGCGAGGGAGGATCAATGATCCTCCCTCGCTGTTTTTACCTTATGCCTCAGGACGCTTCGCGATAGGGGTTGCGCGGGTCATGCAGCCAGTCGAGGAACGGTTTGCCGGTGTCCTGCGGGACCATCTCGATGCAGTCCTGCACCGGGCAGGTGATCTGGCACAGGTTGCAGCCCACGCATTCGGCGTCGATCACCTCATAACGGTGGCTGCCGTCGGCCTGCTTGAGGTTGGCGATGGCCTGGTGCGAGGTGTCTTCGCAGGCGATGTGGCAGCGGCCGCAACTGATGCAGGCCGCCTGGTCGATCTTGGCTACCACCTGGTAGTTGATGTCCAGGTACTTCCAGTCGGTGGTGTGGCCCACCGCGCGGCCCTGGAACTCCTGGAGGCTGCGGTAGCCCTGGCTGTCCATCCAGCGCGAGAGGCCGTCTTTCATCTCGTCGACGATGCGAAATCCATGCAGCATCGCCGCCGTGCACACCTGCACCGCGCCGCAGCCCAGGGCGACGAATTCGGCGGCGTCACGCCAGCTGCCGATGCCACCGATGCCGCAGATCGGCAGGCCGTGGGTAGCCGGGTCGCGGGCGATTTCGGCGACCATGTTCAGGGCGATCGGTTTGACCGCCGAGCCGCAGTAGCCGCCGTGGGTGCTCATGTCGCCGACGATGGGATTGGCGACCATGCGCTCCAGGTCGACGCTGGTGATTGAGTTGATGGTGTTGATCAGCGACACCGCGTCGGCGCCGCCGCGATGGGCGGCGCGGGCCGACTGGCGGATATCGGTGATGTTCGGCGTCAGCTTGACGATCACCGGCAGCGAGCAGTACGTCTTGCACCAGCGGGTGACCTGCTCGACGTACTCCGGCACCTGGCCGACCGCTGCGCCCATGCCGCGCTCGGGCATGCCATGGGGGCAACCGAAGTTCAGTTCGATGCCGTCGGCGCCGGTGGCTTCGACCAGCGGCAGGATGGCTTTCCAGGATTCCTCGACGCAGGGCACCATCAGCGACACGATCAGTGCGCGGTCGGGCCAGTCCTTCTTCACCTGGGTGATTTCGCGCAGGTTGATTTCCAGCGAGCGGTCGGTGATCAGCTCGATGTTGTTGATGCCCATGACCTCGCGGTTGACCCCGTAGTGCGCCGAGTAGCGCGACGAGACGTTGACCGCGGCCGGGTCTTCGCCGAGGGTTTTCCAGACCACGCCACCCCAGCCGGCCTGATAGGCGCGGACCACGTTATAGGCCTTGTCGGTAGGCGGCGCGGAGGCCAGCCAGAACGGGTTGGGCGCCTTGATACCGGCGAATTCGATCGACAGGTCAGCCATTTATGCAGCCTCCACATTGAGCATCAGGTGCGCATGCATGGCCTCGGCGGCCAGCTTGCCGTGCTGCACGGCCTGGACGGTGAGGTCCTGGCCGAGCTGGGTGCAGTCGCCGCCGGCATACACGCCGGGGAGGCTGGTACGCAGCTGCTCATCCACACGAATGCGTTCGCCATCGCGGGCAAGCTGTTGGCCGCTGCTGTCACTCAACGCGCTGTCATCGAAGGCCTGGCCGATGGCTTTGAAGATCGCATCGGCGGCCAGTTCGAAGGTTTCCCCGGTTGGCTGCAGGCGACCGTCACACATGTGCGTGCGGGCAAAACGCATGCCGCACACCCGGCCCTGGTCATCCAGCAATACTTCCTCAGGCTGGGCCCAGGTCAGCAGGCGCACCTGGTTCTCCTTGGCGATGTGTTGCTCGTGCTCGGTGGCGCCCATGTCCTCGACGCCACGGCGATACACCAGGTTGACGTCACGGGCACCGAGACGGGCCATTTGCACGGCCATATCGATGGCGGTGTTGCCGGCACCCAGGACGATGCAGCGGTCGGCGACGGGCAGGGTGGTGAGGTCATCGGCCTGGCGCAGTTCGCGGATGTACTCGGTGGCGGCGAGCATGCCTGGCGCGCCTTCACTGGCCAGGCCCAATTGGCGCACGGTGTTCAGGCCCAGGCCAAGGAACACCGCATCGAACTGCTGTTGCAGCTCGGCCAGGCTGAGGTTGTCGCCCAGCACCTGGCCGTGACGGATCTCGATGCCGCCGATCTGCAGGACGAAATCCACCTCGCGCTGGGCGAAATCGTCGACCAGCTTGTATTTGGCGATGCCGTACTCATTGAGGCCGCCGGCTTTTTCCCGGGCTTCGAAAATCACCATGTCATGGCCGTGCCAGGCCAGGCGGTGGGCGCAGGACAGCCCCGCCGGGCCGGCACCGACCACGGCAATGCGCTTGCCGGTGCTGGCGGCGCGCTGGAACGGGTGTTGCTGGAACTCGGCGTGGTCCACCGCGTAGCGCTGCAACAGGCCGATCAGCACTGGCGCGCACTCCTGGTGATTGTTGCGCACGCAGGCCTGCTGGCAGAGGATCTCGGTGGGGCACACCCGCGCGCAACTGCCGCCGAGGATATTGGCCGAGAGAATCTTCTGCGCCGCGCCCTGGACGTTCTCCTGATGAATGTTGCGGATGAACGAGGGGATGTCGATTTCGCTGGGGCAGGCATTGACGCAGGGGGCGTCGTAGCAATACAGGCAGCGTGAGGCTTCGAGTACGGCCTGGCGGTCGGTGAGGGGAGGCGCCAGGTCGCTGAAGTGCTCGGCGAGGCTGGCGTGGTTCTGGTTCGGTCGGGGGAGGTGGTTGAGGGAATCGATCACGGTGGGTTCCTCTTTTTTTATTTTTTTGGGGAAGGCTTTGCCTTCCATCGCTGGCAAGCCAGCTCCCACAGGTTCGGCGGTGTCTGTGGGAGCGGGCTTGCCCCGCGATGCTCTTCAGCGCTTAACGGCGACCGGCCGCGAATGCTCAGCCCGCTTGCTGAGCAGATCGAACACCGCCGGGTACGCCGGCCGCTCGATGTAGCGCCCGGCACCACGCTCGGCGCGCAGGTCGCCGTTGGCCCAGACCAGCTTGCCCTGGCTGATGGTGTGGCTGGGGATGCCACGCACGGTCTTGCCTTCGAAGATGTTGAAGTCGACCTGCTGATGGTGCGTGGCGGCCGAGATGGTCCGCGTGCCTTGCGGGTCCCAGAGCACCAGGTCGGCATCGGCGCCGACGCGCAAGGCGCCCTTGCGCGGGAACAGGTTGAAGATCTTCGCGGTGTTGGTCGAGGTCAGGGCGACGAAATCCTGCATCGACAATTTGCCGCTGTTGACCCCTTCGTCCCAGAGCACCGCCATGCGGTCCTCGATGCCGGCGGTGCCGTTGGGGATGCGGCTGAAGTCGTCGCGACCGGCGGCTTTCTGCTCGGCGCAGAAGCAGCAGTGGTCGGTGGCGGTGGTGTGCAGGTTGCCCGACTGCAGACCGTGCCACAGTGCCTCTTGATGGCCGTCCTGGCGCGGACGGAACGGCGGGCTCATGACGTATCCGGCAGCGGTTTGCCAGTCAGGATGACGGTAGACACTGTCGTCCAGCAACAGGTGGCCGGCCAGTACTTCGCCGTAGACCTGCAGGCCCTTGTTGCGCGCGTAGGTGATCTCATCCAGGGCTTCGCGGGTCGAGACGTGCACCAGGTACAGCGGCGTGCCCAGGGTTTCGGCAATGCGAATGGCGCGGCTGGCGGCTTCACCTTCAACCTGCGAGGGGCGCGACAGGGGGTGCGCTTCCGGGCCGGTGATGCCCTGGGCCAGCAGCTTGCGCTGCAGGTGATAGACCAGTTCGCCGTTCTCGGCGTGCACGGTGGGTACCGCGCCCAGCTCCAGGCAGCGTTCGAAGCTGGCGACCAGGGTGTCGTCGGCGGCCATGATCGCGTTCTTGTAGGCCATGAAATGCTTGAAGCTGTTGACCCCGTGCAGGCGTACCAGCTCGCCCATCTCCTCGCGTACCTGCTCGCTCCACCAGGTGACGGCGACGTGAAAACCGTAGTCGCTGGCCGACTTCTCGGCCCAGCCACGCCACTGGTGAAAGGCTTCGAGCAAGGACTGCTGCGGGTTGGGAATCACGAAGTCGATGATCGAGGTGGTACCGCCGGCCAGGCCTGCGGCGGTGCCGCTGTAGAAGTCCCCGCTGGCCACAGTGCCCATGAAAGGCAGCTGCATGTGGGTGTGCGGGTCGATGCCGCCGGGCATCAGGTACTGGCCGCTGCCGTCGATCACTTCACAACCGGCCGGGACCTCCAGGTCAGTACCGATGGCCTTGATCACGCCGTCGGCACACAACACATCGGCCCGGTAGCTTTCTTCATGGGTAATCAGGGTGGCGCCACGAATCATAAGCGTCATCAGATGCTCCTCGCAGGCTTGACCGGTTGTTACCGGTTCTAGGTTTTGTACTTTTTTCAGCGTAGGCGAAAACCTGTCATCGCTGTCAGGAATTGAATCTAGTCGGCGATTTCGGATAGGGCAAATATTTAATTTATAAGCTTATAACTTAGTTAACTATCTGATTAATAAGAATTTATATGATTTGCCCAGGCTTGAGGAAAACGACCAGTGGTCCTGTCCGTCTTGACAGGTTGTGGAAATGGTCAAGATTTCTCATGGGCATCCGTGATTGCCCACATGCCAGTGCAATGCAACCACCTCCCAAAAACACAACAACAGTGGAGCGGCCATGCAGCAGACCAGATCGCAGGTGAGCGAACGCGACGGCTTGTATGAACTCGACGCCGGCAGCGACGTCCTCGACAGCCCCCGGTACAACCACGACATCGCCCCGACCAAGGTGCACGAGCGCACCTGGAACAAATGGCACATCACCGCGCTGTGGGTCGGCATGTCGATCTGCGTGCCGACCTATACCCTCGGCGGCGTGCTCACCGCCTATTTCGGGCTGACCGTGGGCGAGGCACTGCTGGCGATCCTGCTGGCCAACACCGTGGTATTGATTCCGCTGACCTTGAATGCCTTTCCCGGCACCAAGTACGGCATTCCCTTTCCGGTGCTGCTGCGCTCGTCCTTCGGCATCCTCGGTTCCAACGTGCCGTGCCTGATTCGCGCCCTGGTGGCTTGTGGCTGGTTCGGTATCCAGACGATGTTCGGCGGCCTGGCCATCCACCTGTTTCTTGGTTCGCTGTCGGCGGACTGGAAGGCGCTGGGCGGCACCGGCGAGGTGATCGGCTTCATGCTGTTCTGGTGCCTTAACCTGTGGGTGGTGCTGCGCGGCGCCGAGTCGATCAAATGGCTGGAGACCCTGTCGGCGCCGTTGCTGGTGCTGGTGGGCGCCGGGCTGCTGGTGTGGGCCTTGCCCAATGTCTCGATCAGCGAGCTGATGGCCCAGCCGCCCAAGCGCCCGGAAGGCGCCAGCGTGTACGGCTACTTTTTTGCCGGGCTGACCGCCATGGTCGGTTTCTGGGCCACCTTGTCGCTGAACATCCCTGACTTCAGCCGCTACGCGAAAAGCCAGAAAGACCAGATCCTCGGGCAGATCTTTGGCCTGCCGCTGACCATGTTCCTGTTCGCCGCCCTCGGCGTGGTGCTGACCGCAGCTTCTGCCTCGCTGGTGGGTGAAACCGTGTCCGACCCGGTCAGCCTCATCGGGCATATCCAGAGCCCGATGTGGGTGGCGCTGGCCATGGCCCTGATCATCATCGCCACACTGTCGACCAACACCGCAGCGAACATCGTCTCGCCAACCAACGATTTCCAGAACCTGGCGCCGAAATGGATCGGGCGTACCACCGCAGTGCTGCTCACGGGGTTGGTGGGGCTGTTGCTGATGGGCCATGAACTGCTGAAAAAGCTCGGCTGGATCGTCAGCGAGGTGAGCCTGGAAAGCCTCTATTCCAACTGGCTGCTGGGCTATTCCAGCCTGCTCGGGCCGATTGCCGGGATCATGGTGGTGGACTACTTCATCACCCGCAAACAGACCCTGGACCTCGCCGGCCTGTACCGCGACGACGTCTATCCGGCCTGGAACGCTGCCGGTTTCATCGCCTTTGGCGTGCCGGTGGTGCTGACCCTGCTGTCGCTGCACAGCACCGCCTTCAGCTGGTTCTACGACTTTGGCTGGTTTACCGGCTCCGCCTTGGGCGGGCTGATCTATTACGCCCTTGGCAGCCTCAAGGCGGCCCGCGCGGCCAACCTCAAACCCACCGTGTAGCCCCTATGGCCCGCAGAGGCCAGGCACGTGATGCAGGAGAAGAACATGCAAACAACTCAGGACGTTCTGCAATCGACCCAACGGCATATCAACGGCGAACGCTTGTGGCAGTCGCTGATGGACCTGGCCAGGCTCGGCGCCACGGTCAAGGGCGGGGTCTGCCGGCTGGCCCTGACCGACCTCGATCGCCAGGCCCGCGACCTGTTCGTCAAATGGACCGAAGAGGCCGGTTGTACCGTCACCATTGACGGCGTTGGCAACATCTTCGCCCGCCGTCCGGGACGCAACCCGCAACTGCCGCCGGTGATGACCGGTAGTCATATCGACACCCAGCCTACCGGCGGCAAGTTCGACGGCTGCTTTGGTGTGCTGGCCGGGCTTGAAGTGCTGCGCACCCTCAATGACCTCAAGGTGGAAACCGAAGCGCCGCTGGAAGTGGTGGTGTGGACCAACGAGGAGGGCTCGCGCTTTGCCCCGTGCATGATGGGTTCGGGGGTGTTTGCCGAGAAATTCACCCTGGCCGAAACCCTGGCCAAGACCGATGCCGAAGGTATCAGCGTCGGCGAGGCGCTCAACGCCATTGGCTATGCCGGGCCACGGCCGGTCAGCGGCCATCCGGTGGGCGCTTACTTCGAGGCACATATCGAGCAGGGGCCGATCCTGGAAGACCAGCACAAGACCATCGGTGTGGTGCTGGGCGCGCTCGGGCAGAAGTGGTTCGACCTGACCCTGCGCGGCGTCGAGGCCCACGCCGGGCCCACGCCGATGCACCTGCGCAAGGATGCCCTGGTCGGCGCCAGCGCGGTGGTGGCGGCGGTCAACCGCGTGGCCCTGGAGCATCAACCCCACGCCTGCGGCACGGTCGGTTGCCTGCAGGCCTATCCGGGCTCGCGCAACGTGATCCCCGGCGAAGTGCGCATGACCCTGGATTTCCGTCACCTGGAGCCGGCGCGGCTGGATTCGATGATTGCCCAGGTCAAGGATGTGATCAGCAGCACCTGTCAGCAGCACGGGCTGACCCACAGCCTGACGCCGACGGCAGATTTCCCGCCGCTGTATTTCGACGAGGGTTGCGTGGAGGCGGTGCGCAGCGCGGCCGGGGGGCTGGGGCTGTCGCACATGGATATCGTCAGTGGCGCCGGGCATGACGCGATCTTTGTCGCTGAACTGGGGCCGGCGGGGATGATCTTCGTGCCCTGCGAAGGCGGGATCAGCCACAACGAGATCGAGAATGCCGCGCCTGAAGACCTGGCCGATGGTTGCGCGGTGCTGTTGCGCTCGATGCTGGCGGCGGCGCAGGCGCTGGCGCGGGGCAGGGAAGCGGCTTGAGCTGAAGGCCCCATCGCTGGCAAGCCAGCTCCCACAGGGTAAGCAGGAGCTACTGTGGGAGCTGGCTTGCCAGCGATGGCCGCGCCGCGGTTTCAGAGGCTGTCCTGAACCATCTGCAAAAACGTCGCCACCAGCCGCCGTGAACTCTGCTCACGCAGGCACACCAGGGTCTCGGTCAAGCGCCGCTGGCAGTCGACAATCGGCAACGCACACACCCGCGCATCGGCGCCGAACTCGGCGGCCGACACCACCCCCACGCCAATCCCCACCACCACCGCCTCGCGCGCTGCTTCCCGGCCTTCTACCTGGATCGCCGCGCGGATGCGCAGGCCGGCGCGGGCCATTTCTTCTTCGAGCGTCTGACGGGTCACCGAGCCCGGTTCACGCAGCACGATCGGCGTGTCATCCAGGTCCGCCAGGCTGATCGAGCCGCGGCTGGCCCATGGATGGTTATGGGACACGAAGGCCACCATCGGGTCACTGCGCATCGGCACGCACAGCAACCGCTCGTCATCCACGTCACGACCGAGCAGGGCCAGGTCGGCCTGGTAGTTGAAAAGCCGCAGCAGCGACTCGTCGGTGTTGCCGGTTTCGATCTTGACGCTGATCCCCGGGTATTGCTGGCAGAAGCGGGCGATCTGCGGCAGCACGTGCACCGGCGCATCCACCGCCAGCACCAGGGTGCCGGTCTGCAGGGCGCGGGAATCCTGCAGCAGTTCATGGGCCTCGGCCTCGCAGACGAACAGGCGCTGGGTGATCGCCAGCAGGCGCTCGCCCAGGTCGGTCAGTTGCACCGAACGCTTGTTGCGGTGAAACAGCAACACGCCGAAGCGTTCTTCGAGTTTGCGCACCTGGTCGGAGATCGCCGGCTGGGTCAGGAACAACCGTTCGGCGGCGCGGGTGAAGCTGCCGTGCAGGGCAACCGCGTGGAAAGCCTTCAACTGAGCATGGGACACCGACATCGCAGCACCTGTTACAAGCTGAGCTTATTTGTGAAATACGATAAATCGATTTTATTTATCAGTCAGTAATTGTTTCTATCTGAGCAGGTGACGGGTTCGACCGGCCGTCACGCAGTGCGCAACACAACAACAAGACAGGCGTTTTTTTCAAATTCTGCCGGCACACTCAGCTTCCGAGGTCAGATCCACCATGAACAAATACGTCGCAGATATCAAACGTTGGCGCGTGCAGATTTTTGCCATCACCTGGCTGGCCTACGCCGCGTTCTATTTCACCCGCAAAGCCTTTTCGGTAGCCAAGCTCGGCATCGCCGAAGACCCAAGCTTTACCCTCGACAAAATGGCCATGGCCAACCTCGACGCCCTCTACCTGACCGCCTACGCAGTCGGGCAATTTACCTGGGGCATGCTCGCCGACCGCTTCGGCCCGCGGGTGGTGGTACTCGGTGGCCTGGTGATCTCGGCGGCGGCGGCGGTGGTGATGGGCAGTTACGCGACCTTCCCGATCTTCGCCACCTGCATGCTGGTCCAGGGCCTGGCGCAATCGACCGGCTGGGCCGGCTTGTGCAAGAACATCGGCAGCTTCTTCCCGTCCTCCCAGCGCGGGCGGGTTCTTGGGTTGTGGAGTTCCTGCTATGCCTTCGGCGGCCTGGTGGCGTCGCCGTTCGCCGGCTGGTGGGCCTACACCCTGATCGGCAGCTGGCATGCGGCGTTTATCTCCAGCGCTGCCGTCGTGGCGGTAGTGGCGGTGCTGTTCTTCATTTTTCAGCGCAACAAGCCTGAAGACGTCGGCCTGCCGGCGGTGGAGCCGGAGCCTGAGAGCATGGTCCCGGGCTCGACCCTCTGCAGCATCTGGGCACCGCTGCGCGAGATCCTGCGCAACCGCACGGTGCTGACCCTGGGGCTTGCGTACTTTCTGCTCAAACCGGCGCGCTACGCCATTTTGTTGTGGGGCCCGGTGATCGTCTTCGAACAGATGCCCTCGGTGGGCAAGGTCGGTGCGGCGATCATCCCCACCGCCTTCGAGCTGGCCGGCCTGCTCGGCCCGATCATGATCGGCCTGGCCTCGGACAAACTGTTCGGTGCCCGCCGTATGCCAGCCTGCGTGATCAGCCTGGTCGTGCTGACCGTGACCCTCGGGCTGTTCATGGCTGCGCTCAATACCGGCAGCGTGATCCTGGTAGTGGCCTTGCTGTTCGTCATGGGCCTGACCCTGTACGGGCCGGACTCGATGATCAGCGGCGCGGCAGCCATCGATTTCGGCACCGCCAAGGCCGGCGCCACCGCAGCCGGCTTCGTCAACGGCTGCGGTTCGGTCGGGGCGATTCTCGGCGGCTTGCTGCCGGGCTATTTCGACAGCGTCACGGTGTTCATCGTGTTCGCCGGGTGCGCGCTGTTCTCCGCCCTGGTGCTGCTGCCGCACTGGAACAGCCGCCCGGCCAGCGCCGAGCACACACCGGCTGTCGCCCCCAACACGGCCATGGCCATCAAACCGCTGCGCACTTGAACCTAAAGGGAAGCCCACATGAGACCGTTCTGGTTGCAACAGGCGCTGGACCAGGAAGTTGCACCCGCGTGCCCGCCGCTGGCTGGCGATATCGACTGCCAGGTGTGCGTCGTCGGTGGTGGTTACACCGGCCTGTGGACGGCGCTCATGCTCAAGGAGCATAACCCGGCGCTGGATGTCGTGCTGATTGAAGCCGACATCTGTGGCGCCGGGGCCAGTGGACGCAACGGCGGCTGTGCGCTGTCGTGGTCGGCCAAGTACTTCACCCTTGAGCGGCTGTTCGGGGTGGACGAGGCGGTGCGCCTGGTCAAGGCCTCGGAGCAGAGCATCTACGCCATTGGTGATTTCTGCCAGGCCCATGGCATCAATGCCGATTACCGTCTGGACGGCACCCTGTACACCGCCACCAATCGCGCCCAGGTCGGCGCCACCGATGGCGTGATTGCCGCCCTGGAGCGCCAGGGTATCAACTCGTTCCGCCGCTTGCCGGTAGAGCAGGTGCAGCGCCTGGCAGGCTCGGCCAAGCATCTGGAAGGCTGGTTCTCGCCAGCGGCCGCCACGGTACAGCCGGGCAAACTGGTGCGCGGCCTGCGCCGGGTCGCCTTGCAAAAGGGGGTGCGCATTTATGAAGGCACGGCCATGACCGGCTTGCAGGAAGGGCCGCAGGCCGTGGTCGAGACCGCCTCTGGCTCTGTCCGCGCCGGCCGCGTGGTGTTGGCCCTGAATGCCTGGATGGCGCGGGCCTTCCCGCAGTTCGAACGCAGCGTGGCGATCGTCTCCAGTGACATGATCATCACCGAACCGCAACCCGAACTGCTCCAGCAGATCGGCCTGACCAGCGGCATCAGCGTGCTCGATTCGCGGATCTTCGTGCATTACTACCACAACACCAGTGATGGCCGGTTGATGCTCGGCAAGGGCGGCAATACCTTCGCCTATGGCGGGCGCATGTTGCCGGTGTTCGACCAACCTTCACCCTACGAGCCGTTGCTGCGCCGCAGCCTGGGTGAGTTCTTCCCGGCGCTGGCCCAGGTGCCGATCGCCGCCACTTGGAACGGGCCGTCGGACCGTTCGGTGACCGGTTTGCCGTTTTTTGGCCGGCTTAATGGCCAGGGCAACGTGTTCTACGGCTTTGGTTACTCGGGCAGCGGCGTCGGCCCCTGCCATATGGGCGGGCAGATCCTCTCGTCGCTGGCCCTGGGCCTGGACAACCCGTGGACCCGCTCGCCGCTGGTCAACGGCCCGCTGGGCTATTTCCCGCCGGAGCCGATTCGGTACCTGGGCTCATTGATGGTGCGCAATGCCATCCGTCGCAAGGAGCAGGCCGAAGACAACGGCCACCGCCCGCGCCACCTCGACGTGCGCCTGGCGCGGTTTGCCGCCGCCGCGGGCAAGGCCGACAAGGGCTGAAGGGTTTTTTTGTCGATGGCTTGCGGAGCGTATAAACTGCTTGCCACTTTGGCCGGTCGCTACCTGAACCGGCACCTGAAACAAGAGAGTCGAGATGGGCGCACAGTGGAAAGCCAAGCATAGAGAAGTAGCAGCCAACGCCAAAGGCAAGATCATGGGCAAGCTGTCCAAGGAGATCCAGATCGCGGCCAAGTCCGGCGCCGACCCGGACATGAACCCGCGCCTGCGCCTGGCCATCGAGCAAGCCAAAAAGGCCTCGATGACCCGCGAGACCCTGGAACGGGCGATCCGCAAGGGCGCAGGCCTGGATGGCGATGCGGTGCAGTACACCGCCGTGACCTATGAAGGCTTTGCCCCGCATCAGGTGCCGCTGATCGTCGAGTGCCTGACCGACAACGTCAACCGCACCGTGGCGCAGATCCGCGTCCTGTTCCGCAAGGGCCAGCTGGGCGCTTCGGGCTCGGTAGCCTGGGACTTCAACCACGTCGGCCTGATCGAAGCCACGCCGAACAGCCCTGACGCTGACCCGGAAATGGCCGCCATCGAAGCCGGTGCCCAGGATTTTGCCGAAGGCGAAGAAGAGGGCGCGACCCTGTTCATCACTGACACTACCGACCTCGACGCCGTGCAGAAAGCCCTGCCGGGTCAGGGTTTCACCGTGGTCTCGGCGAAAATCGGCTACACCCCGAAAAACCCGGTCAGCACCCTGAGCGATGAGCAGATGGAAGAGGTTGAAGCCTTCCTGCAGGCGATCGACGATAACGACGACGTGCAGAACGTGTATGTAGGTCTGGCGGGTTGATGTAAACCGTAAGGGCCTCATCGCGGGGCAAGCCCGCTCCCACAGTGTGTGGGAGCTGGCTTGCCAGCGATTCAGACACCGCGAAGCTGCTGACAGACCTCGTCGAAGCTTGGCCGACGCATCACCTCAGCCTGCACACAACCCCGCTGCACCGCCCTCAATCCCTCGCAATCCCCCTCGCAACACGCCAGCAACTCCCCCAGCAACACCCCGAACGCCAATACCTCGATCCGCTGCAACGCTTCAGCCGCCACACTGCCATCCAGCGGGTGAAACGACGCCGCGCCAAAATCCCCCAGCAAGCAGTCGCCCGCCTCATCACACAGCACATTGTGCGCATACAGGTCGCCATGGGTAATGCCGTGCCCGTGCAGGTGCGCGCCCACTGCAGCAATGGCGCTGGCCAGGCGCCGCACGCTGGCCAGGCTCAGGCGTCGTGGCGGGTATGTATCCCGTGTGCAGGAATCCAGGCTCGGCGGCCCGGCGAGGTTGAACCAGCTCGGCTCGATCAACTGCATCACCAGCGCCGGTAGTTGCTGCGGGTGGTTGTCGATGCGTCCGGCCAGGCGTACCAGTTGCGGGTGATCGCCCGCAGCAATGCAGGCGCTCATCTCGTTGAGCGGCAAGCCGTCGCTGGTGATCTCGCCCTTGTACAGTTTGACCGCCACTGGCGCGCTCTGCTGCTGCCAGCGGGCCTGGTGAATGACCCCGGACGCGCCCTGGCCCAACACCTGTTCGAGGGAGATCTGCTGCCAGTCGATGACCTGGCAATGGCCCGGGTCCTGCGGGGTGCAGTAACCCGCAGGCATGGGATTGCCGGCATAGGCCAGCCAGGCCAGGCGTGGCATCTGCAGCAGCCACTCGGGCAGGGCGGGCAGCTGGTTGGCCGATAGCCGCAGCAGTTCAAGCTTTGTGCAGCGCGCGAGATTCGCCGGCAGTTCGCGCAGGCGGTTGCCGGCCAGCATCAGCTTTTGCAGGTCCGGGCAGTTGCCCAGAGCCTCGGGCAAGGTTTCGATGCGGTTGTCGGTAAGCACCAGGGCCCGCAACCGCAGTGGCAGTGCGGCGGCGCTGACCTGTTCGATCTGGTTGCTCTTGAAGCCGACCATCTCAAGCTTCGGGCATTGGCCGATGCCTTCGGGCAAATGGCGAAAGCGGTTCTGCGAACAGAACAACACCTTGAGCTTGCGCAGGCGGCCCAGGTCGCCGGGCAAGTCGCTCAGGCGGTTACCGGTAAGGTTGAGCACTTCCAGACTGTCGGCCAGGTCGAAGATTTCCTCCGGGAACTGTTCCAGCCCGCAGGCCAGGTCGAGGCGGGAAATACCTGCCAGACGGCCGGCTTTGAGGTCTTCAAGGGTATGCATGGGGATCGCGGCAGGCTCGAAAATAAACGGCGCCCATCATACCGGCAAGATGCGACTTAAGTCCCATGGCAGACTGGCCGCCGCGGTCCATACTCGAAGCTCGCCCTTTATTAATAACAACAAGTTCAGGGTTTTACATTCGATGACATACCAGCACAGCTACGCCCGCTCCATCGCCGATCCTGCCGCCTTCTGGGCCGAACAGGCTGACCACCTGGCCTGGTACCGCAAGCCCCTGCAAACCCTTGCTGAAAACGCCGACGGCACCCACCAGTGGTTTGCCGACGGCCGGCTCAACAGCTGCTACCTGGCCCTTGATCATCAGATCGAGCAAGGCCGTGGCGAGCAGACTGCGCTGATCTACGACTCGCCGGTGACCGGCAGCCAGCAGCAGTTCAGCTACAACCAGCTGTGCGACGAGGTGGCGCGCCTGGCCGGCTTGCTGCGCGAGCTTGGGGTCAAGAAGGGCGACGGGGTGATCATCTACATGCCCATGGTGCCGCAGGCGGCCATGGCCATGCTCGCCTGTGCGCGCATCGGTGCGGTGCATTCGGTGGTGTTTGGTGGCTTTGCCGCCAACGAACTGGCCCTGCGCATCGACGATGCCCGGCCCACGCTGCTGCTGACCGCCTCGTGCGGGCTGGAGTTCGACCGGGTCATCGAGTACAAACCGCTGGTGGATCGTGCCTTGCAACTGGCCAAGCACCAGCCGCGCCAGGTGCTGGTGCTGCAACGTCCGCAAGCCCGGGCGGCGCTGGTCGAAGGCCGCGACCTGGACTGGCTCGAAGCCGTGGCCACGGCCAGCCCGGTGGCGCCGGTGGAGCTGGCCGCCGCAGACCCGCTGTACATCATGTACACCTCCGGCACCACCGGCAAACCCAAGGGGATTGTCCGGGAAAACGGCGGCAACGCCGTGGCCCTGAGCTTTGCCATGCGCCACATCTATGGCATGCAGGCGGGGGATGTGTGGTGGGGGATCTCCGACGTTGGCTGGGTGGTTGGCCATTCGTTGATCGTCTACGGGCCGCTGATGAACGGCTGCACCACGGTGTTCTACGAAGGCAAGCCGATCCGCACGCCCGACGCCGGTGCCTACTGGCGGGTGGTCGAGCAGTACCGGGTCAACGGCCTGTTCTGCGCGCCCACCGCCATGCGTGCGATCCGCAAGGAAGACCCTGACGGCGAACTGCTGCGCCGCTACGACCTGAGCTCCCTGCGCCAACTGTTTCTGGCCGGCGAAAAACTCGATTCCAGCACCCATCAATGGCTGGAGACAACCAGCGGCAAGACCGTGCACGACCACTGGTGGCAGACCGAAACCGGCTGGCCGGTGACTGCGCCCTGCGTGGGCCTTGACGGCAGTGCGGCGCGGCCGGGTTCGAGCAATCGTGCGGTGCCGGGTTATCACGTGCGGGTGCTGGACGATGATGGGCACTTGCTGGGCGCCAACCAGCAAGGTTCGATCGTGATTGCCTTGCCGCTGCCGCCGGGGTGCAGCCAGACCTTGTGGGGCGACCACCAGCGTTACCTGGATGCCTACCTGAAGACTTACCCGGGCTATTACCACACCGGTGACGGCGGTTATCTGGATGAGGACGGTTTCGTCTACATCATGGGGCGCACCGATGACGTCATCAACGTCTCCGGCCATCGTCTGTCCACTGGTGAAATGGAAGACCTGGTCGCCCGTCACCCGGCGGTGGCCGAATGCGCGGTGATCGGCGTGCACGATGAGATCAAGGGCCAGGTGCCGCTGGCACTGGTGGTGCTCAAGGACGGCCAGGATATTGCGCAGGCGCAGTTGCAGAGCGAGCTGGTGGCCAGCGTGCGCGAGCAGATTGGTGCTTTGGCGTGTTTCAACCAGGTGCGGGTGGTCAAGCGCCTGCCCAAGACCCGTTCGGGCAAGATCCTGCGCGCGGTGCTGCGCAAGATTGCCGACCAGCAGCCGTATACACCGCCTTCGACCCTGGATGATCCGGCGGTGTTGGTGGAGATTGAAGCGGTGTTGGCGAGCCTGGCGCGGGTTGGGTAGTGGTTTCATCGCTGGCAAGCCAGCTCCCACAGGTCTTGCACCAACCTTGAGAACACTGCCAATCCTGTGGGAGCCGGCATTGCCGGCGATCGAGCGCGCAGCGCTCGTAGTTCAGGTCTCAGCAGCCAGCCTGGCGCAACTGCCCCAGGCGGCTGCGGGTGCGGGCCAGGTCGCTGGCGCTGCCGCCCAGGCTTGCGGCCAGCGGCAGGCTGCCGATCAGCACCAGGTGCTTGTCCTGGTCATACAGCACATCGACCAGGTTGATGAAGCGCTGCTGGGCGGCAATCGAGCAGTCTTCAAGGTTCGGCAAGCAGTCGATGATCCAGTGATCAAAACGCCGGGCCAGTTCCAGGTAGTCGATCACCGCCGTCGGCTGCTCGCACAGTTCGACAAAATCAAAGCCCACCGTGCGTTGCTCGCTCAGGCGTGCGCGCAGCGTGCGCTTGCCAACCTCCAATAAAACCGGCGCGTCACCCGGCTCAGGCAACTGCAAGGCCTGGCGCTGTTCGCGGCTGCCCGGCCACAGGTAGTGCCCCTGGGTAAAGCGCTGCTGGCCAGCCGCACTGGGCAGGCTGCGAAAGTCTTGCTCGCCGCCGACTTCCAGCACCTGCATCTGGCTGTTGATCAAACGGATAACCGGCTCGAACCGCTGGTGATACAGCGGGTTGGGCAGCAAGCCTTGCGGCGCGTAGTTGGAGGTTACCAGGAGAAAAATCCGCCGCTTGAACAAGGCCTGGAACAGCCGGGTGATGAGCATGGCATCGCCAATGTCATGCACGTGGAACTCATCGAAACACAGCACCTGGCAGTCTTCGAGCAGTTCATCCAGGGTGCAGGCGAGGGCGTCTTGCGCGTGGCGATGCTCGAACATGCCCTGGTGCAGGCGGGCGAAAAAGTCATGAAAGTGCAGGCGGCGTTTGTCGGCCTGGGGCAAGGCCTGGAAGAAACCATCGAGCAGCCAGCTCTTGCCGCGCCCGACCGCGCCATACAGGTACAGGCTACAGGCCTGGCCACTTTCAAGCTGCGCCGCCTGGGTAGCCATATGCTCGATCACCCGCAGTTGCCCCGCGCTCAGGGTGTAACCGCGGGCAGCGGCCTTGGCGCGAAAGTGCTGACGGACGGTCGCCGCCAGGCCGCTTTCATCAGCCACCGGCCGACTCAAACAATGGCGCAGGGCACGCAGGGGCGTACGTATCCAGGAAGGGGGCAAGACAGGCAAACCGGGTTCCTCGGGCTATCGGGACTCAAGGGCCAGCTTGAGCGAGGGCGGCTAATTTAACCAATATGATTGAGGGCGGCCAGTGATCTCGAAAGGGGATAACTGGCGATTTTTATCGCGGGGCAAGCCCGCTCCTACAGGGGAATCTTGTACGGGGCTTATACATTTCTCTGTGAACTGGCAGGTTCTTCCTTCGCTGCTACCCTCAAGGTCAGACCACTCCTGCGTTGAAGGATGACAAGGTGAAGGGACGCTCTTTGACGACGCTGCTCGGTCTGTTCATGGCCACCACGGCAGGCGCCGCCGATTTCATGGTTGAAGTCAAAGTGGAAGTGCAGCGCGGCTGCGTACTTATCCACCAGCCCCGCGATGCCGGCGCCCAGGCCCTGGGCGTGCTCGACTTCGGCCGCACCGCACGGCTGGACGACCCGGCCGGCCCGCTGAGCAGCCAACTGATCGCTTTGCGCCCGCCGCGCCTGGAATGCAACCCCGACACCGCTTATCAGGTGCAGGTCGATGGCGGCCAGCACGGTGGCATCGGCGAGGTGCGTTACCTGGCCAGCGGCCAGCCTGCGACAAAACCCATTCCCTACCGTTTGTATCAGGACCCGGCCTGGCGTCAGCCCTTGCCGGTCAATGTCGTGCAGCATGCCCGGGTGCCAGATAGCGGCTCGGTGGCGCTGCCGTTGTACGCGCGCATCGACCGTCTGGCCGAAGTACCGGCGGTGGGGCGATATTCGGATCTGCTCAAAGTCACCGTCACCTGGTAACCGGGGCGGCGCCTGCTAAAGGAACTGGCGGTATGAAACGGGTATTGCTGTTGAGTGTTGGCCCACTGCTGTTGCTCAGCCCCGATGCCTTCGCGGTCATGAGCGGGCATATCCAGGCGCAGCTGGTGATCAGCAGTGCCTGCCAGATCAGCGGCGGGCCCGGCACCCTCGAAACCCCGGACGGCGGCGTGCTGGACTTTGGCCGCCAGGGCCCGAGCTGGACCAACCCGCTGCGCTCAGGCATTGAAGAAGCCACCGGTGACGGCAGCCTGCAGGTGCGCTGCAACCCGGCGGTGCGTGCCTTTACCGTGAGCATCAACGGCGGTGCCAACGGTGACGGCGCCACCCGACGCTTGAGCAACGGCCGCGAACTGATCCCCTATGAGCTGTCCGCCGATTCCTCGGGCCGGGCCCTTTATGCCATCGGCCAGACCCGCAATTTTTCGGTCAGCAGCGCCGCGCAGATTCCGATTCCGATCTACGGCGCGGTGGTCGCCCATCCCAAGGCGCTGCCCGCTGGCATCTACCGCGACACCCTGATGGTGACCCTGGATTGGTAGCACGCAAGGAGTGACACATGCACCCAAACCTCTCACGCTTCATTTTCGCAGGCCTGGGCCTGGCGCTCGCGGCTCAGGCCCAGGCGGCCACGGTAACCGGCAATATCACTGCCACCCTGACGCTGATCGCCAGTTGCCAGGTCAACGGTGGCGGCGGGGCCAGCGGCCTGAATTTCGGTACGCTGAATTTCGGCACCCAGGAGGCGCTGTTCACTGATGCCCCCGGGCAGGTGCTGGGCGGTGGCGGCGGGGCCATGAGCATCCTCTGCTCCAGCGGCACGGTGCCGGAGATCAAGGTGCGCGCCGGCGCTCACGACAGCCAGTCGTCTGGCGGCACCCGGGCACTTTACGATGGCGTGGCCAACTACGTGCCCTACGACTTCTACACCGATTCAGGGCACACCCAGGTGCTGGCCATCGACGGCACGATCACCTTGCCGACCAGCACCGGCGTGGCGCAGACGGTCAACCTCTACGGCCTGGCCAAGGGCAAGGCGGGCCTGCCGGCCGGGGTGTATACCGACACCGTAGCGGTCGAGCTGAGTTTCTGAGCCGTGACCCGCGCCTTGCCTGCGCTGCTGGCCCTGGTCGCTGGCAGTGCGCCGTTGCCGGTGGCGGCGGTCACCACCAGCACCTTCCAGGTCAGCGCCACGGTGGTGGCCGGCTGCCTGGTGGTGGGCGGGGTGAGCAACTACGGCAACCTGGACTTCGGCAGCTATTCGGCGCTGTCGACCAGCAGTGTGACCACCGCCCTGGGCGGCACCACGGTAACCCTGCAATGCACGCCGGGAGTGAGCCTGAGCATGAGCGTGGATGCAGGACTGAACAGCGCCAGCGGCACGCGCAACCTCAAACGCAGCAGCGGCACTTCGCTGGTGGCCTATCAATTGTTTCGCGACGCCGGCTTCAGCCAGAGCCTGGGCATCAACCAGAGCGTGGCAGTGAGCTACAGCGACCCGACGGCGATCAAGCTGCCGGTCTACGCCCGGGCCCAGCTGACCGGCAGCCTGCCGGCCGGCAGCTATACCGATGTGGTGCAGGTGGTGCTGACCTTTTGAGCCGCGCCGCCAGATGATTTCGACAATAAAGGAGTGTGTGCATGGAAGTAGGCGCTGGCAGTTCGCGCTGGAGCTACAACCTCTTGGCTGGCGCGGTGGTCCTGCTCTGCAGTGCACCGTTGCAGGCCGCCACCTCGGTACTGATCTGGCCGATTGACCCGGTGCTGGAGGCCAATCAGAAAGCCGGTGCGCTATGGCTGGAAAACCGCGGCGACGCCCCGGCCAACCTGCAGGTTCGGGTGTTCGCCTGGCGCCAGGGCGAATTCGACGACCAGTACCAGGCCCAGCGCGAGATCATCGGCAGCCCGCCGGTGGCCAACATCGCCCCGGGGCAAAAGCAGCTGATTCGCCTGACCCGCACCGGCAGCTCGCCGGTCGGCCAGGAGCAGGCCTACCGCATCATCATCGATGAAATCCCCCCGGCCTTGCCGGCAGCGGCCAGTGCCGAAAAGCCACAGGCGGCGATCCGTTTCCAGATGCGCTACTCGGTGCCGTTGTTCGTCTACGGCGAAGGCCTCTGGGGCAAGCCGGATGCCAGCGGCCAGCGCGGCGACAGCGCGGTGGGCAAGCCGGCGCTGAGCTGGCGCCAGGTGTCGGTGCAGGGCAAGCCGTATGTGGAAATCCGCAATACCGGGCCGGTGCACGCGCGCCTGACCGACATGGTGCTGCAGCAGGGCGGCCAGAGCCGGCCACTGGTGGAGGGCCTGCTCGGCTACGTATTGCCCGGCGCGGTCATGCGCTGGCCAGCGCCGCAGCCCTTGAGCGCCGCCTCGGTGCTCAAGGGCCGGGTCAATGGCCAGGAGCCGGCGCAAACCCTCAGTCAGGGCCAATGACCTGCAGCTAGCGGCAAGACAACAGGGGCCAGGGAGGACCCGGTAATGGTCGGATACTGTGTGTGAGCATTTCTTCGGCGCTGCAGGCCTGCGGCCTGACCGTGCTGGGCTGTGGTGCGCTGCTGGCTGGCGAACTGCCGCCGCCCCCGGCCAGCCTCGAGGCGGTTGCCGATGCGCCGTTGTTCCTGGAACTGGTGGTCAACCAGATGAGCAGCCCTGAGCTGGTAGCGGTGCAGCAGCGCGCCGGGCGCCTGTACATGGCCAGCGCCGACCTGCAGGCCGCCGGTATCGAACTGCCCGGCGAATACGGCGCCGAAGTGGCCCTGGACAGCATTCCCGGCCTGCACAGCGACTATGACAGCCAGGGCCAGCGCCTGGTCGTGCAGGTGCCGGCCAACTGGCTGCCGAACCAGCGCATCGGCAGCCGCCAGCTGTACCCGGCCAGCGAAGCCCGCAGCAGCTTCGGGGCACTGCTCAACTATGACCTGTACCTCAACGACACCGACGACGGCGGCCGTTATCTCGCGGCCTGGAACGAGCTGCGCCTGTTCGACAGCTGGGGCACGCTGTCGACCACCGGCCAGTGGCGCCAGTCCCTCGGCGGCAACGATTACGCCGGCAGCCAGGAAGGCTTTCGCCGCTACGACAGCACCTGGCGCTACACCGACGAAGCGCGCCTGCTGACCCTGGAGGTCGGCGACGTGCTCAGCGGCGCCTTGCCCTGGACCAGTTCGGTGCGCCTCGGCGGCCTGCAACTGTCGCGCGACTTTGCCGTGCGCCCGGACCTGGTCACCTACCCATTGCCGGCCTTTGCCGGGGAAGCGGCGGTGCCGTCCTCGGTGGACCTGTTCATCAACGGTTACAAGAGTTCCAGCGCCGAGCTGCAGCCGGGCCCCTACACCCTGACCAACGTGCCGTTCATCAATGGCGCCGGCGAGGCAGTGGTGGTGACCACCGATGCCCTGGGCCGCCAGGTGTCGACCACCTTGCCGTTCTATGTCACCAACAGCCTGTTGCAGAAGGGCCTGGCGGATTTCTCGGTCGCTGCCGGTAGCCTGCGCCGGGATTACGCGATTCGCGACTTTGCCTATGGCCCGGGGGTTGCCGCGGCCAGCCTGCGCTACGGCCTGAGCGACAGCTTCACCCTCGAAAGCCATGCTGAAGCGGCCGAGTCCCTGGCCCTCGGCGGGTTGGGCGGCAACTGGCAGGTGGGCAACTGGGGCGTGGTCAACGCGGCCTTGAGCCAGAGCAGCTTCGACAGCCGCAGCGGCCAGCAACTGAGCTTCGGCTACCAGTACAACAGCCAGCGCCTGGGCTTCAATTACCAGCGCCTGCAACGGCGTGGCGACTACGCCGACCTGTCGCTGGTCGACAGCCCCTACACGCGCCTGAGCCAGCGCAGCGAGCAGGTGACCATGAGCCTCAACCTCGAGCGCTACGGCAGCCTCGGTGCCGGTTATTTCGATGTACGCGCCGGTGACAACTCGCGCACCCGCTTGCTCAACCTCAGCTGGAGCAAGCCGCTGTGGCGCAACAGCAGCCTGTACCTGTCGGCCAACCGCGAAATCGGTGACAGCCAGTGGGCGGTGCAGGCACAACTGGTGATCCCGTTCGACCTGCGCGGCACCCTGAGCTTCAGCGTCGAGCGCAACAAGGAAGGCGAGAACCAGCAACGGGTCAACTACAGCCGAGCGGTGCCCAGCGAAGGCGGGGTCGGCTTCAACCTCGGTTACGCCGATGGCGACCGCGAAGCCTATCGCCAGGCCGATGTCACCTGGCGCCTGCAATCGGTGCAACTGCAGGCCGGCGCCTACGGCAGCAGCGACAGCATGACCCGCTGGGCCGATGCCAGCGGCTCGCTGGTGTGGATGGACGCCGGGGTGTTCGCCGCCAACCGCATCGACGATGCCTTCGTGGTGGTCAGCACCGAAGGCTTTGCCGAGGTACCGGTGCGTTACGAAAACCAGCTGGTCGGCCGCACCGACCAGAACGGCCACCTGCTGGTGCCCTGGAGCAGCGCCTATTACCGGGCCAAATACGAGATCGACCCCATGGAGCTGCCGGCCAACGTGCAGAGCCCGCAGGTCGAGCAACGGGTGGCGGTGCGTCGCGGCAGCGGCTACCTGCTGGAGTTCCCGCTGCAGCGGGTGGTGGCCGCGAGCATCGTCCTGGTCGATGGCAACAATAAGGAACTGGCGCTGGGCAGCCAGGTGCGCCACGAGCAGAGCGGGGCGCTGGCGGTGGTCGGCTGGGACGGGCTGGTGTACCTCGAGGGCCTGGCTGCGGACAACAGCCTGCAGGTGCAGATCGCCAATGGCGGCAGTTGCCGGGTGCACTTCAAGCTGGCGCCCGAACAGGACCAGGTGCCGCTGATCGGCCCGCTGGTGTGCCAATGAAGCGCCTGCTGACGCTGTTGGCATTGCTCGCCAGCCCGCAGGTGCAGGCCCTGTGCACGGTGATCGATACCGCGCCGGCCAGCTTCGGCAGCGTCAGTTCGACCCTGGTGCGCACCACGGTGCAGTCGGCGTCGACCCTCAACGCCGGACTGCAATGCACAGGATCCCTGGCGAGCCTGCTGGCCAGCGACGATCACTTCTATGCCACCTTCACCCCGCCTGCGGGCAGTACCGGCATGCTCGGGCCCACCGGCGATGTGATCGCCTACACCCTGTACGCCAACAACACCACCAACTTCGCCATCAACCGTAGCCAGCCCTACGACTTTGCCCGCAACGGCATCATCGATGCCCTCGGCCTGCTCAATGGCACCACGCCCAAGGCGGTGCCGATCTACCTCAAGAGCCTGACCGGCAGCAACGTCGCCGCCGGCCTCTACCAGGAAACCCTGTCGGTGTACTGGAACATCAGCTACTGCTGGGGCATCGGCGTGGGCAGTATCTGCCTGGGCCGGCAGAACCTCACCGGCACCACCAGCCTGACCGTGAGCCTGACGGTCACCAACGACTGCCAGATCACCAGCCCCAACATCAGCTTCGGCAGCGCGCCGGTGGTCGGCGGTTTCAGCACGGTCAACAGCAACGTCAACGTCTCCTGCACCAAGGGCAGCAACTACACCGTGGGCCTGGACGATGGCCAGAATGTGTCCGCCGGGCGGCGGCGAATGAAGTCGGCGGCCAACAACTACCTGGCCTATGACATCTTCAAGAGCGCCGGCAGCGTGCGCTGGGGAAGCGTCACCTCTGCCCGCCGGGCCAGCAGCGACGCCGATATCAATCCCGGCGCGGGCACCGGTACCGGCAGTCAGGTCTTCAACTACAACGCCAAGGTCTACACCGACCAGACCACCCCGCCAGCCGGTACTTACCTGGACAACGTGATACTCGACGTGCAGTTCTGAGCCCGCGCGCCTTCGGTCAGCCACCAGTAACCCAGGGCCAGGGCGTTGAGCAGGGCGCCGTAGGCGCACACCAGCAGCCAGCCGCCCCAGGCGTAGGCCAGGGTCGAGGTCAGCGCGCCGAAGGCACTGCCCACCGAGTAGAACAGCATGTAGGCGGCGGTCAGGCGGCTGTGGGTGGCCTCCGGCAGGCGGTAGATCAGGCTCTGGCTGGCCACGTGCACGGCCTGCAGGCCAAGGTCGAAGACCACGACGCCGAGCAGCAGCGCCCATAATGAATAGCCGGTCAGGGCAATGGCCGCCCAGGACGCCAGCATCAGCAGCAACGAGCCGCCACTGACCCACTGGCCCAAGCCGCGATCCACCAGCGCCCCGGCCCGTGCCGCAGCCAGCGCGCCCGCCGCTCCTGCCAGGCCGAACAGGCCGACTTCGCCGGTCGACAACGACAGCGGCGGGGCGCTCAGGGGCAGCACCAGCGGCGTCCACAGCACCATCGCCGAGGCGAAGCTGAGCAGGGCCAGCACCGAGCGTCGGCGCAGCAGCGGTTCATCGCGCAACAGCAGCGCCAGTGAGCGCATCAGTTCGCGGTAACTGCCCGCAGCCTGCGCCGGTTCCTGGCGCGGCAGCACGCGCCAGAGCAGGGCGGCAATCACCAGCGTCAGGGCCGCCGACAGCCAGTAGATCGAGCGCCAGCCGGCCAGGTCGGCCATGGCCCCGGACAAGGTGCGGGCCAGGAGGATGCCGATCACGATACCGCTGGTGATCACCCCCACCACCTGGCCGCGCTCGCTGGCCGCCGACAGGGTGGCGGCATAGGCCACCAGCACCTGGGTGACCACCGCCAGCAGGCCGGTCAGGCCCATGCCGAGCAACAGCCAGGGGGGACTCGGCGCCCAGGCGATCAGCAGCAAGGCCAGGGCCGACAGCAGCGACTGGCCGACGATCAGCCGCCGGCGGTTGAGACGATCGCCCAGCGGCACCAGCAGCAACAGGCCCAGGCCATAGCCGACCTGGGTCAGGGTCACCACCAGGCCGACCAGGCCCGGGTCGATGGCAAATTCCCGGGCCATGGCGTCGAGCAAGGGTTGTGCGTAGTAGACATTGCCCACCGCCAGGGCGCAGGCCACGGAGAACAGCAAGACGACGGCGGACGGCAATCGATGTAGGGGCTGCATGGGTTCAAATCCTTCTGGTTGCATAATGAAACCAGTTGTACGCTAGAGAAACCGGTTTTATATTGCAACCACTTTTCCTGGCGAGATCTCCCATGGTTCAACGCACCCGCCTGCAAGACGCCGAATGCCCGGTGGCCCGTTCCCTCGATGCCATTGGTGACTGGTGGTCGCTGCTGATCGTGCGCGATGCCTTCGACGGCTTGAAGCGCTTCAGTGAGTTCCAGCGCAACCTCGGCCTGGCCAAGAACATCCTCAGCACTCGCCTGCGCCAGCTGGTCGAGCACCAGATCTTCGAGCTGGTGCCGGTGTCCGAGGGCAGCGCCTATCAGGAATACGTGCTCACCGAAAAAGGCCTGGGCCTGTTCCCCTTGATCGTTGGCTTGCGCCAGTGGGGCGAGGCGTTCTACTTCGCTGAGGGCGAGGCCCACTCGCAACTGGTCGACCGTGAACACGGCAAACCGGTCAAGGCCCTGGAGCTGCGTGCCGCCGATGGCCGCCTGCTTGGTCCGCACGATTGCGTGCGCCTGCCGGCCACGGGCTGAGCCTGGCAGCCAGCTCCAACCTTCACGGCAGCCACGGGCAAGACCGCCATTGCCACCGAGCGCAGAGTAGGACCACTGTCATCCTTCTGCTCGAGGTCTTTTGCCATGTCGCTCAACGACACGCTCAGTGCGCACCTGAATCGTGGCACGGTCGGCTTTCCCACCGCCCTTGCCAGTACCATCGGCCTGATCATGGCAAGCCCGGTGATCCTCACTGCGACCATGGGCTTCGGCATCGGCGGCAGTGCCTTCGCCGTGGCCATGCTGATTGCCGTGGTGATGATGCTGGCGCAGGCGACCACCTTTGCCGAGGCAGCGTCGATCCTGCCGACCACCGGCGCGGTGTACGACTACATCAACTGCGGCATGGGGCGCTTTTTCGCCATTACCGGTACGCTGTCGGCCTACCTGATCGTCCACGTCTTTGCCGGCACCGCCGAGACCATGCTGGCCGGGGTCATGGCCCTGGTGAACTTCGAGCACCTCAACACCCTGGCTGAGTCGGCCGGTGGTTCGTGGCTGTTGGGTGTGGGGTTCGTGATCATCTTCGCCATCCTCAATGCCTTCGGCGTCAGTGCTTTCGGCAAGGCCGAGATCATCCTCACCTTCGGCATGTGGACCACCTTGATGGTCTTTGGCGTGCTCGGCCTGGTGGCCGCGCCGGCCGTGGAACTGGAGGGCTGGTTCGGCGTGTCGCTGGTGGGTACCGACCTTATGACCATCCTCTCGCTGGTGGGCATGGCCATGTTCATGTTCGTCGGCTGCGAGTTCGTCACGCCGCTGGCCCCGGACCTGCGCCAGTCGGCCAAAAGCATGCCGCGGGCCATGGCCCTGGGCCTGCTCGGGGTGGCGGCGTGCATGTTCATCTATGGCGCGGCGATGAAACGCCAGGTCGAGAACGTGCTGCTCGACGCCGCCAGCGGCGTGCACCTGTTGGACACACCCATGGCCATCCCGCGCTTTGCCGAGCAGGTAATGGGCGATATCGGCCCGCTGTGGCTGGGCATCGGTTTTCTGTTCGCCGGTGCGGCGACCATCAATACGCTGATGGCCGGGGTGCCGCGGATTCTCTACGGCATGGCCGTCGACGGCGCCTTGCCCAAGGTTTTCACTTACCTGCACCCACGCTTTAAAACGCCGCTGCTGTGCATCCTGGTCGCCGCGCTGATTCCGTGCCTGCATGCCCTGTGGCTGGGCGGCAACACCGACCGCATCATGCACCTGGTGCTGGCGGCAGTGTGTGCCTGGAGCACGGCCTATCTACTGGTGACCCTGTCGGTGGTGATCCTGCGCATCCGCCGCCCGGACCTGCCGCGGGCCTACCGTTCGCCGCTGTTCCCGCTGCCGCAGATACTGTCTACCGTCGGGATTGTCCTGGGCATGGCGTTCATCACCCCGCCAGGCATGGACCCGGCCGACATCTACGTGCCCTTCGGCCTGATGCTGGCCGGCACGGCGGTGTATGCGCTGTTCTGGACGCTGGTGGTGCAGAAGGTCAATCCGTTCAAGCCGGCCTCGGTGGAAGAGGTGCTGGCGCGGGAATTCGCTCACCAACCGGGGACTGCTCATGGCTATTGCCCTGCGCCAACTGTGGCAAAAGCTGTCTGAACGGGCGCCGGCCGGCTATCGACCGGGGCTGACCCTTGAGAAGGTGCAACGCAACCTGGGCCTGGACAGCTTTGAAGTTGTCGCCCCCGGCCTGGGCCGCTTCGACTGGGCCGGGCAGGCGGTGCAGGTGCGCGAGCGCTGTGAAGCGCAATTGCTCATGCACCTGGTGCTGACCGAGTTCAGCCTGACGCTGCCTGCCACAGGGCAGGGCAATGCCCGCCTTGAGCTGCACCACAGCGGGTCATGGCGGCGCAGCGGGCTGCGGGTTCGCCTGCGCAAGGGCGAGCTGGCGTTGCAGGCCGAACTGCAACGCCGCCTGCAGGCGGAGGCGGCTTTGTTGCAGGCGCTGATGCCCCTGGACTTCAAGCGCCTGCTGCTGGAAAGGTGCGACGGCCAGTGGACCCTGACCCTCGAGCACATCGGCGCCAGCGAAGTGGTCAACCGCCTGCCGGCCTTTCGTCGTTACATTCGCCTGAGCCCCGAGCAACACCAGCACCTGCTGGCCGCGCTGCAAGGCTTGCCGGCGCTATTGGCCGGGCTCTGACCCGGCCATCTGGCATCAAACCTGCTTTCACTCTGGCTGCTTCAAGCAAGTTGCGCGCACATAGATAACATGTTAACTATTGCCCAACAAAAACAAGATGCCATTGTGGAGGTACCCATGAGTATCCATCACGCCAGCAGCCCTGCGCTGGAACGCTGGAACGCAACCATGCAGAACATCTGCGGGGTGTATGAGACGGAACTTACGTTCAACCCCTCGCTGTTCATCGGCGAGATTTCCACCTGGTCGCGCGGCGGCCTGGCCCTGGCCAACCTGCGCACCAATGCCGGGCTGATCCGCCGCAAGGGCCTGAACAGCGACCGCGACAACGACCAGCATTGCTTTCTGGTCAGCCAGCGCACCGGCTTTTCGCAGATCACCCAGAACGGCATCAGCATCCAGCTCGCACCCGGCGAGATGCTCCTGATGGATGCCGCCGGCGCCTGCGAGATCATGCCTTTCGGCCTGATCGAACATGCCTCGCTGTCGTTGTCGCGGGCCGAGGTGTGCAAGCAACTGGGCAACGACAGCCGCACCTTCGGCAAGATCTCCCAGACCCGCGCCTGCGGGCGCATGCTGCACCTGCTGATGGACCAGCTGTGCAAGGAGCAGAGTGCCACTGACGACGAGCAGGGCGAGGGGCAGGCACTGCACAGCGCCTTCCTGTCATTGCTCGGTTCGGCCCTTGAAGGCAGCGATGACCTCACGGCGCTGCCGGCCTCGTTGCAGGGCGCCAACCTGCGCAGCTACGTGCAAAAAGTCATCGATGACTCCCTCGGCCAGGCCAACCTGACCCCGGTCAACCTCGCCAACCGCCTGAACATTTCCGTACGCCACCTCTACCGCCTGTTCGAAGAGCAGGGCGACAGCGTCTGCCGCTACATCCAGCGCGCGCGCCTCAAGCGCAGCGCCGCCGACCTGGCCAACCCGGTGCTCAAGCGCGAGTCGATCACCACCATCGCCTACAAATGGGGCTTCACCGACTCGGCGCATTTCAGCCGTTCGTTCAAGAAGCAGTTCGAGCAATCGCCCAAGGACTACCGCGCCAGCAGCCTGGCCTGATCACCGTTTCATCGCCGCTGACTTGACCGCAGGATGCGGTCTGTATAGGCTCGCCTGACTTGGCTACCTACCGATAGGTAGGTTGAGCGATAAACGCCAGCCAGGTCCCGCTTTTATCTGGAATCGAGCCTATGCACAGTGCAGCCTCCACGCCGACCGCCCGGGTCGGCTTCGCCATTTCCCTGGCCCTGATCGGCGCCCTTGGGCCCTCGGCGGTCGACATGTACCTGGCCAGCATGCCGAGCATTGCCAGTGAGTTCGCCACTTCCTATGCCGGGGTGCAGTTGACCCTGACCGTGTTCCTCCTGGCCATGGGCGCCGGGCAACTGCTGTTCGGTCCGCTGGTCGATACCCTTGGCCGGCGCCGGCCATTGCTCGCCGGCTTGCTGGTGTTCGTCCTGAGCTCCCTGGCCGCCGCTGCGGCGCCAGACCTCAACAGCCTGCTGCTGGCGCGCTTCATCCAGGGCCTGGGCAGCGCCCTGACCCTGGTGGTGATCATGAGCATGGTCCGCGACGTCGCCGAGGGCGCGCGGGCGGCGCAGATCTTTGCCTTGCTGATGACCATCGAAGGCCTGGCACCGGTGATTGCCCCGGCGCTGGGCGGCTTTGTCGGTGCGCACTTTGGCTGGCGGGCGATCATGCTGGTGCTGGCGGCATTGGGCGTGCTGGTGCTGCTCAACTCGGCAGTGATGCTCAAGGAGACCTTGCCCCAGGACCAACGCATGGCCTGGCAACCGCGTGAGTTTTTGCGCACCTACGTGCGCATCGCCTGCGACCGCCAGTTCCTGCGCCCGGCCCTGGCCTTGTCGGCGGTGTTCTTCTTTCTGTTTGCCTACATCGGCGGGGCGGCCTTCGTTTACCAGCACCATTTCGGCCTGTCGGTGGAAGCCTTTGGCACGCTGTTCGGTGCCACCGGTGTGGCCATTTTGCTCGGCGCCATCACCGCTGGCCGCCTGGTGGCGCGCAAGGGCCTGGTGCGTCTGGCCCGTTGGGGCGCGGCGTGCATGTTCGTGGGGGCCGTACTGGTGCTGGCTGGGGCACTGAGTGCGGCGGGGCTGGTGGGCATCGTTGCCGGCATGGCCGTGGCGATGTTCGGCCTGGGCATTGCCGAAGCCACCCTGATGTCGCTGGTGATGTCCTCGCAGAGCAAGGCCCTGGGCTCGACCGCCGCCTTGCTCGGCGCCTTCCAGTTGATCATTTCGTCGTTCGCCACGCCATTGTCGGGCATCATGGCGCCATTGGGTGCGGCGTACTGGGCACTGCTACTCGGCCTTTCGGCGGTGTTCGTCGCGCTGCTGGTGCACATCAGCACCCGCCATGCCGAGCCGCACCTGCAGAGCCTGGCTGGCCATTGATCCGTATTTGTTGGGGGAGACACCGTTATGAGAAGCCTGACGCCGTCGGCAGAAAAGATCTGCGCGATTGCCGTCGAGCAGTTCGCCGAGCTGGGTTATGACGCCTCGTCGCTGAACGACATCGCCGCCGCCGCGGGCATGCGCAAGCCGTCGTTGTATGCGCATTTCGCTGGCAAGGATGACCTGTTCCAGGTGGTCTATGCGCGGGCCCTGCAAGCCGAACATGAGTACCTGGAGGCCTGCTTTGCCGAGAAGGTGACGGCCGGGGAGTTGCCGGGGCAGCGTTTTGCCGAGCGCTTGAATCAGCGCTACCAGGTGTCGGCGCATTTGCGCTTCATGCTGCGCACGGCGTTCTTTCCGCCCAGTGAATTGCGACCGGTGATCAGTGCCGGGTTCGAGGCGTACCTGGCGAGGTTGGGCGAGTTGTTTGCCCTGGCGTTGCACCGCTATGCACCGGGGCTGGATGAGGAGCAGCAGCGCTTGTATGGCGATGGCTACCTGGGGATTGTCGATAGTTTGAATGTCGAGTTGATCTATGCGGGGGCGGAGGCGTTCGAGCGGCGCTTGGCGGCATTGTGGCGCTTGTTTGGGGAATCGTTGGCCAGGCTATAGGGCCTCATCGCTGGCAAGCCAGCTCCCACAGGTTCGGTGCATGCAGTACCTGTGGGAGCTGGCTTGCCAGCGATGCTTTTTGTCAGGCTACTGCAAAGTAATGCTTCACAAAACTCTCGCTGAGAATCTCCCACAACACCGGCGTGCCCTTGGTCACGAACCAGCTGTCACCCTGGTTGTAGGTGCGGCTGACGCCGGTTGCTTCGTCGGTCAGACGCACCTGGCCGGTCACCACCACGGCCTGTTCGTTGAATGGGTAGACCATGCGAAATTTGCCGCTGGTGGTGCCAAAGTAGGCGCTGCTGACCGGGTCGGTCGGCGCGCCGAAGGTCATCTTGCCGAAAGCACGCACTTCGCCTTCGAGTATTTCCGAACCCAGGTCGGCAACGGTGCCCCAGGCGTCGAGTTCGCTGAGCTGGATGTTCTGTTTAACGGCAGTCAGGGTCATGGCAGTGTTCCTTGAGGGTTGAAAACAATGGGTTTCAGCGCCGGCCATTCCAGTAGCCGGACAACTGGTGCCAGGACTTGCCCGCGGTCAGCAGCACCGCGCGCAGTGGGTCTTTGGCCGGGATGGTCGGGCGTGGCACCGAGCTGATCAGGTCATAGCGCGCCGAGCCTTCGCTCATGCCTTCGGCCAGTACCTTGCAGATGATGTGGCTGGGGGTGACGCCAAAGCCGGAATAACCTTGCACGTAAAAAGCGTTGCGCCGACCGGGCAGGGTGCCGATCTGCGGGAACAGGTTGGGGCTGCAGGCCATCGGCCCGCCCCAGGCCAGGTCGATCTTCACGTCCTTGAGGTAGGGGAAGATCTTCAGCATCAGGTTGCGGTTCCAGGCCTTGAGGTCGCGCGGGATGTGCTCGACCAGCGGCGTGGCGGCACCGAACAGCAGGCGGTTTTCGTTGGTCACGCGGTAGTAGTCGATCACCGGGCGGATGTCGCTGTAGGCGCCGCGAATCGGGCTGATGCGCTGGATCAGTTCGTCCGACAGCGGCTCGGTCATCATCTGGAAGGCGTAGGTGTTGATGGTCGAGCGGTGCAGCTCCGGCTCCAGTTTGTTGAGGAAACTGTCGCAGGCCCACAGCAGCTTGCTGGCGGTGACCGAGCCGCGCCCGGTGCGCACGCGAATGCGCTCGCCGTACTGCACCTGCAGCGCAGGGCTGTTCTCGAAGATGCGCACGCCGTGTTCGCTGAGCGCCTTGGCTTCGCCGAGCAACAGGTTCAGCGAATGCACATGGCCACCGCCCATGTGCAGCAGGGCACTGCTGTAGGCGTCGGAGCCGATGATCTGCTTGACCTCGCTGCCGCCGAGAAAACGGATCTCGTGCTGGGAATTGACCGACTTGAAGTCTTTTTCCCAGGCGCGCAGGGTCTTTTCCTGGCGGGCATTGAAGCCCATGTAGCCGTAGCCATGGCAGAAGTCGGCGTCGATGGCGTACTTGGCGATGCGCTGCTTGATGATGTCGGCACCCAGGTCGCTGATCTCGAAGATCTGCCGCAAGCCATCGTCGCCGACGTGCTGCTTGATCTTCTCCAGGTCGTGACCGATGCCGGCCATGATCTGCCCGCCGTTGCGCCCGGTGCCGCCAAAGCCCAGGTAGCGGGCTTCGAGCACGACGATGTTGGTGATGCCTTTTTCCGCCAGCTCCAGGGCCGTGTTGATCCCGGAAAAGCCGCCGCCGATGATGACCACGTCGGCGTCCACGTCCTCTTCCAGGGTCGGGAAGCTCAGGTTGTATTTTTTGGTGGCGGTGTAGTAGGTCGGCGTTTCGATGTTGATCATGGCGCTGCCTGAAAAGTGGAGTACTGATGGGCTCTATTAAGGCCTTGTACGGCGCCTGCGTCTTGACCCTGCGTGCCGCCGGGCTTGACTGCCGGTGCCAGGGCTGTGGCAAGGCGTTGATTTTGTTAAAGTGTTAACAAAATAGCCTGATGATTAGCCATTCCATGCCCCAACCGCGCCCGTCCCTGACCCTGACCTTGTTGCAAGCCCGCGAAGCGGCCATGCGTTTCTTTCGGCCCTCGCTCAACCAGCACGGGCTGACCGAGCAGCAGTGGCGGGTGATCCGTATCCTGCGCCAGCAGGGCGAAATGGAGATCTACCGCCTGGCGGAACAAGCCTGCATCCTCAAGCCGAGCATGACCGGGGTGCTGGTGCGCATGGAGGCGGCCGGGCTGGTCAGCCGGCGCAAGGCCGAGCAGGATCAGCGCCGGGTGCTGGTGAACCTGGCGGCCAGGGGCGAGGAGATTTTTGCTTCGATGAGCCAGTGCATGGAGAGCAACTACCGGCGGATTCAGGAGCAGTTCGGCGAGCAGAAGTTGCAGGCGCTGCTGGGGTTGCTGGAGGAGTTAAAGCAAGTCGGTCGGTGACCGCATCGCTGGCAAGCCAGCTCCCACAAGGTCCTCTGTAAACCGAACCTGTGGGAGCTGGCTTGCCAGCGATGAGGCCAGTACAGTCAATACACCGAAGGGCCGGATGAAGCCGGCGCCACCCCCCCCTTGAACCTGCCCGCCAACCCCTGCAAGCCCCTCATCAGCACCGTGGTATCCACCCCCACCGCGACAAACCCGGCGCCCAGCTCCAGGTAGCGCCGTGCCAAGGCTTCATCGGCACTGAGAATCCCTGCTGCCTTGCCGGCCTTTTGAATCTGCCCGATCGCCTGTTCAATCGCCGCCTGCACCTCGGGGTGGGCGGGATTGCCGCGATAACCCATGGACGCACTCAGGTCCGCCGGGCCGATAAACACCCCGTCAACGCCTTCGACCGCGGCAATCGCATCCAGGTTCTGCAGCCCTTCAAGGCTCTCGATCTGCACCAGCAAGCACATTTGCTCATCGGCCTGCTCCAGGTAACCGGGGATGCTGTTCCAGCGCGACGCCCGTGCCAGGGCACTGCCCACGCCGCGCACGCCCTTGGGCGGGTAGTGCATGGCGCGTACCAGCTGGCGTGCCTGCTCAGCGCTTTCGACCATGGGTACCAACAGGGTTTGCGCGCCGATATCCAGCACTTGCTTGATCAGCGCGGTGTCGCCGATCACCGGGCGGATGATCGCCTGGGCCGGGTAGGGGGCGATGGCCTGCAACTGGCCGAGCATGCCGCGCAGGTCGTTGGGCGCATGTTCGCCGTCGATCAGCAGCCAGTCGAAACCGGCGTTGGCGGCCAGTTCCGCGCAGTACGGCTCGGCCAGGCCGAGCCACAGGCCGATTTGCGCCTCGCCCCGTTGCAGGCGTTGTTTGAAGCGGTTGACGGGCATGTCCATGGGCAAGTCCTCAAACGAAACGACAGGCAATCGAACCGAGCATGTCGTAGTCGACATGGAAGGTATCGCCGGGGTTGGCCGCCACCGGGCGGGTGAAGGAGCCACCGAGGATGATCTGCCCGGCTTCGAGGGTGACGTCGTATGGCGCCAGCTTGTTGGCCAGCCAGGCGACGCCCTTGGCCGGGTGGTTGAGCACCGCCGCCGAGACGCCGGACTCTTCGATCACGCCATTGCGGTAGAGCACCGCCGGCACCTTGCGCAGGTCGATATCGCCCGGGCGCACCGCGCGCCCGCCCATGACCACGCCGGCGTTGGCGGCGTTGTCCGAGATGGTGTCGAAGACCTTGCGCGTGGCCTGGGTCTGCGGGTCGATCTGCTGGATGCGTGCATCGATGATTTCCAGCGCCGGGATCACCCATTCGGTGGCGTCGAGCACGTCGAACAGGGTCACGTTCGGCCCCTTGAGCGGCTTGCCGAGCACGAAGGCCAGCTCCACCTCGACCCGTGGCACGATAAAGCGCTCGAAGGGAATGTCGCTGCCTTCGTCGAAAAACATGTCATCGAGCAGCGCGCCGTAGTCCGGTTCGGTGATGTTCGACGACACCTGCATGGCCCGCGAGGTCAGGCCGATCTTGTGGCCGACCAGCTTGCGCCCGTTCTGGATCTTTTGCGCGACCCAGGCGCGCTGGATGGCGTAGGCGTCTTCAATGCTGATGCCCGGGTGCTCCAGGGAGAACTGCCGCACCTGTTCGCGGCTGCGTTCGGCGCGCTCGAGCTGGGCGGCGGCTTGCAGGATCTGGCTGTGGTCAAGCATGGCTAAATCTCTTACTGAGGGTTGACGATGGCAGCCTTGGTGCGCAGCACCAGCAGGCCGCCGAGGGTGATGAACAGCGCCAGCACGAACAGCGCCAGGCTGGCGCTCTGGGTGGTGTCGCGCATCCAGCCGATCAGGTACGGGGCGAGGAACGCGGCGATGCTGCCGAACGAGCTGATCAGGGCGATGCCGGCGGCCTGGGTGGTGTTCGACAGGAACGCTGGCGGCAGTTGCCAGAACATCGGCAAGGCGGCGCTGGCGCCCATGCCGGCGATGATCAACCCGCCCAGCACCATCACCGGGTTGCCTGGCGACAGGCCGGCGATGGCAATGCCCAGGGCCGACATCAGCAGCGGCACGCACAGGTGCCAGCGGCGTTCACGCTGACGGTCGGAGGAGCGCCCGCAGGCAATCATGAACAGGCAACCGGCCAGATACGGTACGGCGCTGAGCAGCCCGACCCGGCCATCGCTGCCGATGCCGGCGCCGTGGATCAGGGTCGGCATCCAGAACGCCAGGGTGTTGACTGCCAGCATCACCGCGAAGTACACCGCCACCAGCAGCCAGACCTGGCTGTCGCGCAGGATGCCGCCGAACGAGGTGATGGATTTGCGTTGTTCTTCCTGGTTCAGCTGTTCGCGCAGTTGCAGCTTTTCTTCGCTGCTGAGCCAGTTCACGCTGTCGAAACTGTCGGGCAGGCACTTGAGCACCACCAGGCCGAGCAGGATCACCGGCGCGCCTTCGATCAGGAACATCCACTGCCAGCCACGCAGGCCGGCGGCGTCGTGGAACAGTTCGAGGATGCCGCCCGACAACGGCCCGCCGACCACACCGGCCATGGGCACGGCGATGGCGAACAGCGCGGTGATCTGCCCACGGCGACGGGCCGGGTACCAGCGGTTGAGGTAGACCAGGATGCCGGGAAAAAAGCCGGCTTCGGCCACGCCCAGCAAAAAGCGCAGGACGTAGAAGCCCGAGGCCGATTCGACCCAGAGCATGCTGGTCGACAGCGTGCCCCAGACCACCATCAGGGTGGCGATCCAGCGCCGTGGGCCGACCCGGTCCAGGGCGATGTTGCTCGGTACGCCGAACAGCGCGTAGGCGATGAAGAACAGCCCGGCACCGAAGCCGTAGACCGTGTCGCTGAAGTGCAGGTCGCTGCTCATCTGCATCTTGGCAAAGCCGATGTTGATGCGGTCCAGGTGAGCGAACAGGTAGCAGATCAGCAGCAGCGGCATCAGCCGCCAGGTGATCTTGCTGTGGGTCGAGTCATGTTGGGCAAGGGCAGCGTGTTCGGCAGTATTGGCTGTGCTCATGATCTTGTACTTTTTGTCAGAGGGCCGTGGGGGGAGGGTGGCTGTGCGTCAGCCCGCCTGGTTCTGGAGAAAGGCGTGAACGTTGTTCTGCTTGAAATTCAGTTGCGGGTGCAGCTCGATCATCTCGAACGAGAGCGCCAGCAGGCGTTGACTTTGCAGCTCGGCAAAGTGCGCGGTGATCACCTCGAACAGCGCCTGGGCAACCTGGGTGCGGGTGTCCAGGTCACGGCCGTGGCCGACCTTCAGAGTCATGTGGACGAAGGCGTAGTCATGCTTGCCATCGGCCATGCGCCAGCTGTCCAGGCGCACGCCGCGGCTGCGGATGCCACCCAGGGGGAACACGCCGCTGGCGCCCAGGCTGGCGTGGACCTTCTCGAACAGGCCGGGCAGGTCGGCCTGTTGCTCGATGTTGTCGGTGTACTCAATGATGAAATGCGGCATGAAGATCTCCGTTTGAACGGCGGCAAGCGGCAAGCTACAAGCGGCAAGAGCGCGTGCTCTTCACTTGCAGCTTGTGGCTTGAAGCTTGTGGCTGCTGCCTTCGCGCTACAGCGGGAAGACAGCGTTGATCTGGCCGGTGCCGGAACTGCCGAACGGCTCGGTCAGCACCTCGACCGGCTTGTTGTAGTCGGCGCCGCCGAGCAGGCCCAGGAGCATCGCCGTGTCGTGCATGCCGCCTTCGCCGTAGCAGTGAGTGGCGTAGTCCGGAAGCATTGCGCAGAACTCCTTGAAACGGCCCTGCTTCCACAGCTCGACCACCCGCATGTCCATCTGCTTGTCGAATTCGCGGGTCCAGTTGTGGATGTTGGCTTCGGCGTTGCGGTCGTCCGAGAAGCGGTGCGACAACGACCCGGACGCCAGCACCAGGACCTTGCGGTCGCTCTTTTCGATGGCCCGGCGCACGGCGGCGCCGAAGGCGAAGCTATCTTCCAGGCGGTGCCAGGCGCACCAGGCGGCGATCGACACGACCTTGAGCTTTTGCGCCTCCGGTACATCCATGTGCATGTAGCGCATCGGTACCAGGGTGCCGTACTCAAGCTCCAGGCTCGGGATGTTGTGGGCCAGGGTGCGCACGTCAGCGGCATTGGCCTCAAGGCCGATCAGCTCGCCCAGCTCCGGGCAGCCGGGGTACTCGAAGTCCATGTTCTTGATGAAGTGCGGCAGCTCGTTGCTGGTGTAAGTGCCCTTGAAGTGCTCGCCACAGTTGATGTGGTAGCCGCTGTTGACCAGCCAGTGGACGTCGAACACCACGGCGGTGTCGGCGCCCAGTTCGCGGGCGCGGCGGCCGATTTCCTTGTGCCCGGCGATCGCCGCCTCGCGGCAGCCATGGTGCTTGCCGGGCAGTTCGGACAGGTACATCGAGGGTACGTGGCAGACTTTGGCTGCCAGGACGACTTCGCCCATGATGGAACTCCTGGTAATTGTTGTTCTTGTGTGCTGTCAGTGCCATCGCTATCGCCGGCAAGCCGGCTCCCACAGGTTTTGAGGTGACATCAGACCTGTGGGAGCTGGCTTGCCAGCGATGACGTCAGACGCCCCAGCGCGGAATATGATGACTGCCCATCGAGATACACACGTTCTTGATCTCGGCAAACACCTCGAAGCTGTATTGCCCGCCTTCACGGCCAGTGCCCGAACCCTTGACCCCGCCGAACGGCTGGCGCAGGTCGCGCACGTTCTGGCTGTTGATGAACACCATGCCGGCCTCGATGCCGCGGGCCAGACGATGCGCCTTGCCGATGTCCTGCGTCCAGATGTACGAGGCCAGGCCATACTCGGTGTCATTGGCCAGTCGCAGCGCCTCGGCTTCGTCCTTGAACGGAATCAGGCACACCACCGGCCCGAAGATTTCTTCCTGGGCGATGCGCATGTTGTTGTTCACGTCGGCAAACACCGTCGGCTGGATGAACTGCCCACGGGCCAGGTGCGCCGGCAGGTTGGCCGGGCGCTCCAGGCCGCCAGCGAGCAGGGTCGCGCCTTCCTCGATGCCGATCCTGATGTAACCGGTGACCTTGTCATAGTGGGCTTGAGTGATCATCGAGCCTACCTGGGTTTTCGGGTCTTGCGGGTCACCGACGATCAGCCGTTTGGCCCGTGCGGCGAACTCGGCGACGAACTGCGGATAGACGCTTTCCTGGATGAAGATACGGCTACCGGCGGTGCAGCGCTCGCCATTGAGCGAGAAGATGGTGAACAGCGCCGCATCGAGGGCGCGCTCCAGGTCGGCGTCTTCGAAGATCAGCACCGGCGACTTGCCGCCCAGCTCCATCGAGTACTTCTTCAGGCCTGCGGTCTGCATGATCTTCTTGCCGGTGGCGGTGCCGCCGGTAAAGGAGATCGCACGTACGTCCGGGTGACGCACCAGGGCATCACCGGCGGTGGCGCCGTAGCCCTGGATGACGTTGAGCACGCCGTTGGGGATGCCGGCCTCGACGGCCAGGCGGCCCAGTTCGTTGGCGGTCAATGGCGACAGCTCGCTCATCTTCAGCACCGCGGTGTTGCCCAGGGCCAGGCATGGCGCGGTCTTCCAGGTCGCGGTCATGAACGGCACGTTCCACGGCGACACCAGCCCGCACACGCCCACCGGCTGGTACAGGGTGTAGTTGAGCATCTGGTCGTCGACCGGGTAGGTGTGGCCGTCCATGCGTGTGCAGACTTCGGCGAAGAAGTCGAAGTTGTGCGAGGCACGGGGGATCAGCACGTTCTTGGTCTGGTGGATCGGCAAGCCGGTGTCGAGGGTTTCCAGTTCGGCCAGCTGCGGCACGTTCTGCTCGATCAGCTCACCAAGCTTGCGCATCAGCCGGGCGCGTTCCCTGGCCGGGGTGTTGGCCCATTTCGGGAAGGCTTCTTTCGCCGCTGCTACTGCCTGGGCAACTTCTTCGGCGCCGCCGCTGGCGACTTCGCCAATGGCTTCACCGGTGGCCGGGTTGTAGTTGACGAACACGTCTTTGCTTTCGACCTCGCGGCCGTTGATCCAGTGTTTGATCATGTTGCTCATGCCTCTTGGCGGTTGAGGGCGAAGAACTCGGCTTCGCTGACAATACGGTTGACCAGGCGCCCGACGCCTTCGACTTCGACCACCACTTCATCGCCCGGCACCACGTCGGCCAGGCCCTCGGGGGTGCCGGTGGCGATCATGTCGCCCGGCTGCAGGGTCATGAAGCTGGACAGGTATTCGATCAGGTAGGGGATGTCGAAAATCATGTCCTTGGTACTGCCTTGCTGCTTGAGCTCACCGTTGATCCAGGTGCGCAAGGTCAGGTTGGAGGCATCCGGCACCTCGGCGACGTCGACGATCCACGGCCCGACGGGGGTGGTGGCGTCGCGGTTTTTCACCCGCAGGTTGGGCCGGTAGTAGTTTTCCAGGTAATCGCGGATGGCGTAGTCGTTGCACACCGTGTAGCCGGCCAGGTACTCAAGGGCATCCTCGCGCTTGACGTTGCGCGCAGGCTTGCCGATCACCGCCACCAGCTCGCACTCGTAGTGCATGTAGGCGACGTTGTCCGGGCGCCAGCTCACCTGGTTGTGGCCGGTGTAGGTGCCCACCGACTTGACGAACGCCAGCGGTTCGGTGGGCGGTGTGAAGGCCAGCTCGGCGGCGTGGTCGGCGTAGTTCAGGCCCAGGGCGAACATGTTGCCGGTGGCCGGCGGCAGCCACTCGACCTGCTGCTCTTGCAACAGCCGGCCATCAGCCAGGCGCACGGCGTTGTCGGCCTCGACGGTGACGGCGTGGACTTCGCCCTGGTAGCGGATACGTGCGTGTTTCATCAGCGCTTCTCCTGCGCGGCAACGATGCTGTTGGTCAGGCGCCCGAGGCCGCTTATCTCGACTTCAACCTGATCCCCGGGCAGCACATCGACGCGGCCTTCGGGGGTGCCGGTGATCAGCACATCACCTTCGTGCAGGGTCATGAACTCGCTGATCTCGGCAATCAGCTGGGCAACGCTGCGGACCATGTTGGCGGTGCTGTTCTGCTGGCGCAGCTGGCCATTAATGAACAGCTTGATGCTCAGTTGCTGCGGGTCGGCGACTTGCGCGGCCGGCACCAGTTCAGGGCCCAGGGCGCAGAAGCCGTCGCGGCACTTGGCCTTGACCGCCGGGCGGTAGTAGCTGTCTTCCGGCAGGCTGAATTCATTGACGATGGTGTAGCCGGCGACATGGCTGAGGGCATTGTCGACACTGACCCGGGTGGCACGCTTGCCGATCACCACGCCCAGGGCCGGGCCCGGTTGCAGTTGTTCGATGCCTTGCGGATAGACCACGGGCTGGCCGTGGCCATTGCGGGTGTTGGGGGTCTTGATGAACAGCACCGGCTTGACCGGCGGCTTTTGATACGGCGGCTGTTCGAATTCGGCGAGACGCTGGTTCAGCAAACCCTGGTAGTTCAGCGCAACGCCGAACAGGGTACCGCTGGCAGCATCGTGCAAGGCACGGCTCATGGGGTTCTCCTGGCTGGGGCAGGGGCAGGGTCCCTGCTCGAATAATTGTTAATGTGTTAACGTTATAATTAAGATGTTAACGAAATGCAAGCGGCTTGCTGCAGGAGTAAGCTGGCGACAGAACAACAAGAGTGAGCAGGGCCATGAGCGAGCGCCAGCCAATCCCCAACATCAACATCGGTCAGGTCTATGACCAGCGCTACAGCGATGCCGAGGTGCACTACGACAAGCTCGGCAACCTGGCCGGATTCTTCGGCCGCAACATGCCGGTGCACCGACATGACCGGTTTTTCCAGGTGCATTACGTCAAGAGCGGCACGGTGCGGGTGTACCTGGACGACCAGCAGTACGTCGAATCGGGGCCGATGTTCTTCCTCACGCCGCCGACCATCCCGCATTCCTTCGTCACCGAGCCCGATGCCGATGGCCATGTGCTGACCGTGCGCCAGCAACTGGTCTGGCAGTTACTCGAAGCTGATCCGGGGTTGGCGCCGGGGCCGCAGGTGGCGCCGGCCTGCGTGGCCTTGAGCGGCCTGGAGCCGAGCTATGCCGCCGAGGCGCGGCGCCTGGCGCTGCTGTTCGATGAGCTGCACAGTGAAATCAACGCCAGCGCAGCCGGGCGCGGGGCGGCGCTGGAAAGCCTGACGCGGCTGATCATGACCAGCCTGCTGCGCCTGTGCGCGCGCTCGCTGCCCGCACGGCAAACCCGTCATGAAGACTTGCAGGTGTTCCACCGCTTCAACGAACTGATCGAGGCCCACTACCTCGAACACTGGCCGTTGGCGCGCTACGCCCAGGGCATCGGCGTCACCGAGGCGCGGCTCAATGAAGTGTGCCGGCGCATCGCCGACCTGCCGTCCAAGCGGCTGATCCTCGAACGGCTGATGCAGGAGGCGCGGCGCCTGCTGCTGTACACCGGCAGCTCGGCCAATGAGATCTGCTACAGCCTGGGCTTCAAGGACCCGGCGTATTTCAGCCGGTTCTTTTTGCGCTATGCGCAGCTCACGCCGGGAGAATATCGTCAGCGTCAGGCGGGGTTGCGCTGATGTCAGGGGGGGGGGCCAGGTCAGGCTCTGTCGCCGATAGTGAATTCCCAGCAACTGACGGTGATGCTCTTGTGAGCATCCAGCACTGTGAAGTCGAAGCGGCCTACGAGGTACAGGCTGTTCTGATCCTGATTAATTTCATCAATTGTCAGCGTGCCATTGCTTATTTCAAAGGATGGCTGGCCGTACTTTCCGAACTCCATGGTTACTTGTACCTGGTCGCCCAATCCTTGTTCATCTACATCAGCGTCCACAGGAAACAGGTAATCTCTTGCCTTGGGTTTCCCCCAGCAGCTCAAGGTCAACAGGTACTCCTCAGCCTTGGAACCAGCGGAAACCTCAAACGTGTCTTCGGTGAAAATGGGTTTCCACATCGTCAGGTTCAACGGCTTGCTACCGCTCGTTGTCTCCAGAATCAGGTCGATGCCCACAAAAGCATTCTCGATATCGTCCATCATGACGCGGCTCTCCAGCAGAGGGGGGGCGCTAAACCGACGTGTAACCGTCGTTCCTTAACCTAGGGGGCCTGCCGCAACCCGTCTACTGGCAAAAATGCTAGGTGCGCAACCAGAGGTTGTCGAAACGCCAGGTGCTGAACAGCGTCTGCTCGGCTGCGGCGCCACCGACCTGGCGCGAGAAGGCGTCGAGCAAATTCACGTAGCCCCAGATCAGCAAGCCGCCGCGCTCGTACTGGATCTGCTGGGCCTGGTGCACCAGGGCACTGCGCTTGGCCAGGTCCGGCTGGGCCATGGCCTGGAGGAACAGTTCGCTGAACTGCGGGTCGTTGAAGTGGGTCTTGTTGGCCACGGCGAAGGGCGCATCGATGTGCATGGCACTGGCCAGAAACGGCGCGCCGATGGTGCCGCCAGTGCTCAGTTGCCACTGGTCGTGCTGCGGGCCGTCGAAGGTGGCCTGGTCGACCTGGCGCACCTTGAGGCCCACGCCGATGCGCTTGGCCTGTTCGGCGAACACCAGTGCCGAAGCCAGGGCCGGGCCGCTGGTGGTCACCAGCTCGACTTCGAGCTGTTCGTGGCCGGCTTCGCGCAGCAGTGTTGCCGCCCGTTGCGGGTCATGCGGGCGTGGGCCGAGGCGGTGGTTGAAGGTCGGGTCGTTCGGTGCGTACAGGTCGTTGGCCACCCGGCCCTGGCCATTCAAGGCACGGCGCACCAGCTCCGGGCGGTCGGCCAGCAGGCGGAAGGCTTCGCGTACCTTCGGGTTGTCGAACGGTGGCTTGCTGGTGTTCATCTCGAACGACAGCCAGTTGCCGCTGACCGAGGTCACCAGTTGCAGGCGCGGGTCGCGTTCGATGATCTGCAACTGTTCGCTGGGCAGCCCGTTGGCCATGTCGATCTGCCCGGCGCGCAAGGCGGCCAGGCGCGAGACCTGGTCCTTGAAGTCGATGATCTCCAGCTCGTCGGCGTAGGGTTTGCCGTCCTTGTAGTAGTTTTCGAAGCGGCTGAACACCGAGCGCTGGCCGGGTGTGAAGCTTTTCAACTTGTAGGGGCCGGCACCGACCGGATTGGTCAGCGGGTGGTAATCGACCGGGACGATGCCGCCGAAGTTGACCCAGGTTTCTGCCAGCGGCAGGTAGCTGCGCCCGTCCTTGAAGCGGATGCGCACGGTGCGCGCATCGAGTTTTTCCAGGTTGTCGCGGTCGACCCAGTGCAGCAGCGCAGCATAGGGCGAGGCCAGTTGCGGGTCGGTCAGGCGGCGAATGGAGAAGATCAGGTCGTCGGCATCGATAGTCTTGCCGTTGTGAAACTCAAGGCCCTGGCGCAGTCGTACGGTCCAGCTGCTGGCGTCGGCGCTGGCCTCGGCTTCTTCGGCCAGGGCCAGGCGCGGTTGCATCTGCTCGTCCCATTCCCACAGCTTGCTGTACAGGGCAAAGCCGCGGACGATGCCGCTGCCGATGGGTTTGTGGGCGTCGAGGTTGCCGACCTGGCCGCCGGACAGCACGCCCAGGCGCAGGCGCCCGCCATGGCGCGGCTGGTCGCTGGCCAGGTTGCTGGCAGCAGGTGTATCGGGGCCGCAGCCGCTGAGCAGCATGCCGCCGCCCAGCGCCAGGCTATAGCCGAGAAAACGCCGGCGCTGGTAATCAAAAGGGTCCATGGCCTCAGCCTCCTGCCGCACGCAGGGCCGGCGCCTGGGTGTCGATCCGCCGTAATGGCGCTCGCTCGCCGCGAAAGTGCGGGAGGATGTGCTCGCCCAGGCGGTAGGCTTCTTCCAGGTGCGGGTAGCCGGCGAGGAAGAACAGGTCGATGCCTAACTGGTTGTACTCGCGAATCCGTGCCACCACGTTCTCGTAGCTGCCGACCAACGCCAGGCCCGGCGGGATGCCGATGTAGCCGAAGCCGGCCCAGACATTGGGGTAGATGAAAAAGTCGTCGAACGGCCGGGTTTCATCCTTGGCCGCGTATTCATTTTCGTAGCTCAGCTTGCGTGCGCTGCGCAGCCCGGCATGGGCGGCCACGGCCTTGACCGCGCCCTTGGCCACGCCTTCGTCGAAGAAGCGCTTGGCCTCGGCCAGGGCCTGGGCTTCGGTCTCGCGGGTGATCACATCGATCGACAGGCCGAAGCGGATGTTGCTGCGACCGTGCTTGAGCGCCCGCTCGCGAATGTCGGCGATCAGCGTGCGGATCTCGTCCGGGTGCTCGGCGCGCATCAGGTAGAAGTCGGCGTGGCGGGCGGCGAACTCCCGCGCTGCGATCGACGAGCCGGCAGTGCAGATCAGCGGCAGCTCGGCCTTCTTCTGCGGGCCGCGCAGGCCGCCGCCTTCGGCCTGGTAGAAGCGCCCCTGGTAGTGGAAGTTCTCCGAGTGCCAGTAGCCCTTGACCACGTCCATGAACTCGATGGCGCGCGCGTAGCGTTCATCGTGGTCGCTGAAGTCGCCGACCTGGCGCTGGACCGCGTCGGAGCCGCCGTTGATGATGTTCCACACCAGGCGGTTGCCGGTGGCGCGCTGGTAGGTGGCGGCCTGCTGCACGGCGACCCAGGGCGTGTAGTGGTAGGGCTGGAAGGCGGTGACGTAACTCAGGGTGCGGGTCTCGCGGGCGAGCAGCGAGCACACCGTCCACGGCTCTTCGCCGGACGGCGCGTTGACCATCAGCGCGCCGCCAAAGCCGTTGATCTCGGCGGCGCGGGCAATTTGCCCGAGGTAGTCGATGTAGGTGAAGTGATCGCCCACGGCGAAGTTCGACACGGCGCCGGTGCTGTCACTGCCGCTATGCCAGTCGCCGCGGTTGCGCGGGTCGCCAGGGAGGAACTGGGTTTCGCCGTGCAAGGGCAGGCGGGTAAAGAATTCGATGCTCACGGTGATAGTCCTTATTGCACGGTGGGGTTGCAGATCGGCGCGATGGGCTGGTCGCTGAACACCTTGCGGGCGAAGGGCAGCGAGTCCTTGAGCGAGGCGTTGACCGTCTCGCTGTGGCCCAGCCCCTTGTACAGGTGGCCTTCGACGATCGAACCGGTCTTGCAGGCGTCCTGCATCAACGCCACCTGGGTGGCGGCGGCCGGGGTCTTGTCTTCGGCGCCGGTGCCGATGAAGATCGGCTGCTTGAGTTTCAGGGTCGGGTAGGACACCTGTGCCAGCCACGGCTTGAGCTGCGCGCCGCTGTTGGCCTTGCGGGTGTTGGCCGGGGTCAGGCCGGTGCCGATCACATCGGCCACCAGTGACGACAGGCAGGTGCTGCGCGCCTGTTCGAACAGCGGCAGGGCCTTGTCGGTGTAGAAGTCGCGCGGGTCGATGCGCGGGTCGTACTGCTGGGCCGCCAGCAGGGTGTAGAAGCCGTAGGCCAGGGAGGCGTCGACCTGGTCCGGGTCCTGCTCGCCGACGTTTTTCGCACCCACGGTGTAGATCACCCCGGTGCCGACGCTGCCCTTCAGGCCCAGGTCCGGGGCGTAGGTCGGCGCATAGGCGGCCGAGGCAAAGGCGCCGGCGCCGCCCTGGGACTGGCCGACCACCAGCACCTTGTTGGCCAGCCCCGGCACCCCGGCAATCACTGCGCGAGCGGCGTCGAGGATGCCGTAGGCGGCCATGCGGTTGTTCAGCAGCGGGTGGCCGCCGGGCACGCCCAGGCCCTGGTAGTCGGTGGCGACGATGGCGTAGCCCTCGTTGAGCCAGCGCGCCAGGTACTGCACGTCGCGGTACGAACGCCCGGCCCAGGACGGCGCGCAGACATCCGCCACGCCCACGGTGCCGTGGCCCCAGGTCACCACCGGCCAGCCGCCTGCTGGCGCCGTGCCCTGGGGAATGAACAGCGCACCGGAGACTGCCACCGGAGTCTTGCCGTCGATACCGTCGGTGGAGCTGTAGAGGATGCGCAACTGCGACGCCGCGCCGGGCAGGCTCAGGGTCTGTTCCAGCGGCTCGCTGCGCAGCAGTTTGCCGGGGCTGGCGGGGATGGCCTGGTTCCAGCTGTAGAACGCCGAGACCCGGCCATCGCCTTGCAGCGGGTCGGGTTTGGGCGCGAAGGTTTGCGCGGCCACGGCGCTGAACGACAGGGCCAGCAGGCTCAGGCCGAAGGCGAATGTTTTCTGCAGTTTCATCGAGAGGTCCTTGCACGGTGCGTGTGCCAGGCTTGAGCGAAATGCGTGCCAGAGCGCTGCAGGCCCTGCATTTGCGGGACTTCGTTGTCATCAAGGGGGATCTCGGGGGGCGTCGATGCTGGCCAGCAGCCACGGATTGCTGGGCGACTGCTGCTGGGGCAGCAGTGCTAATCGCATATCTCTGTATGGAATATGTAAATACTAATTAATAATTATTTGTTCTAATTTGTTTCGGGCACTATGGCCCTGCGCTTTCACTGCCAGGAATGCACCATGTCGCTGATAACCCATCCCCATGCCCGGGAACTGACCAAATCCGTTCGCGCCACCGTTCTGGTGTTCAAGGACCCGCGCTCCCAGGAACTGCTCAGCCGCATCGAACGCCTGGCGCCGAGTGAAGCCAACACCCTGATCATCGGCGAGACCGGCACCGGCAAGGAGCTGGTCGCCCGCCACATCCATCAACTCAGCCGCCGCGGGCGCGAGCCGTTCGTGGCGGTCAACTGCGGCGCCTTTGCCGAAACCCTGGTCGAGAGCGAACTGTTCGGTCACGAGAAGGGCGCCTTTACCGGCGCCACCAACAGCAAGGCCGGCTGGTTCGAAGCGGCCAATGGCGGCACGTTGTTCCTCGATGAAATCGGCGACCTGCCGCTGAACATGCAGGTGAAACTGCTGCGGGTGCTGCAGGAGCGCGAAGTGGTGCGCCTGGGCTCGCGCACGCCGATCCCGATCAACGTGCGCCTGGTGGCGGCGACCAACGTCAACCTCGCCGATGCGGTGGTGGCCGGGCATTTTCGCGAAGACCTGTTCTACCGCCTGCACGTGGCAACCATCCGCCTGCCGCCGCTGCGCGAACGGCCGGGGGACATCCTGCCGCTGGCCGAGTTCTTCCTCGAAGAACACTGCCAGCGCCTGGGCTACAGCCGCGCCAGCCTGAGCCTGGAGAGCGAACGCAAACTGCTGTCGCACAGCTGGCCGGGGAACATTCGCGAGCTGGAGAACGCCATTCACCATGCCTTGCTGGTGTGCCGGCAACAGGTGGTGCAGCCGGCCGACCTGCACCTGGTGGACATGCGTTCGGTGGGCATTCGCCAGGAGGAGCACAGCCAGCCGCTGCGCCTGGCCAGCGAGCCGCCGAACCTTGAGGCGGCGCTGACGGCGCTGTTCGAACAGAACATCGCGGACTTGTACGAGCATATCGAGGAGACGGTGTTTCGCACCGCGTACCGGTTCTGCCATGGCAATCAGTTGCAGACCGGGCGCTTGCTGAATATCAGCCGCAACATCGTGCGGGCGCGGTTGGAGAAGATTGGCGAGTTGAAGCGCACGGACGGTGTCGCCCTTTAAGGCCTCATCGCTGGCAAGCCAGCTCCCACAGGGTCCGGTGCATACAGTTCTTGTGGGAGCTGGCTTGCCAGCGATAGGGTCAGCGCAATTTGAGCATCTGATCCGTATAAATACCCCCAACCTGAATCTGTAACCCAGTACACCCAAAAGCCATAGTAACGGCCTCCCTGATGAGGTCCGAACCATGTATCACTATGACGAGTATGACCGTGCGCTGGTGTTCGAGCGCGTGGCGCAGTTTCGCGATCAGGTGCGCCGGTTCATGGCTGGCGAACTGAGTGAAGAAGAGTTCCTGCCCCTGCGCCTGCAAAACGGCCTGTACCTGCAAAAGCATGCCTACATGCTGCGCGTGGCCATCCCCTACGGCACCCTGGGTGCCCGGCAGATGCGCACCCTGGCGCAGATCGCCCGCGAGTACGACCGCGGCTACGGCCACTTCACCACGCGCCAGAACATCCAGTTCAACTGGATCGAACTGGCTCAGGTGCCGGACATTCTCCAGCGCCTGGCCGAGGTCGAGATGCATGCGATCCAGACCTCCGGCAACTGCGTGCGCAACATCACCACCGAAGCCTTTGCCGGTGTTGCCGCCGACGAGCTGCTCGACCCGCGGCCGCTGGCCGAGATCCTCCGGCAGTGGTCGACCATCAACCCGGAATTCCTGTTTTTGCCGCGCAAGTTCAAGATCGCCATCTGCTCGGCGATCGAGGACCGCGCAGCAATCATGATGCATGACATCGGCCTCTACCTGTACCGCGACGGCCGTGGCCAGATGTGCCTGCGGGTGATGGTCGGCGGCGGCCTGGGGCGCACGCCGATCCTCGGTTTGCAGATCCGCGAAGGGCTGCCGTGGCAGCACCTGTTGTCCTATGTCGAAGCCATTTTGCGTGTGTACAACCGCCATGGCCGGCGCGACAACAAGTACAAGGCGCGGATCAAGATCCTGGTCAAGGCGCTGGGCATCGAGGCGTTCTCCCGCGAGGTGGAGGAGGAGTGGCAACACATCAAGGACGGCCCGGCGCAACTCACCGAGGACGAGTTCCAGCGGGTCGCCGCCGCCTTCGAGCCACCGGCCTACGACAGCGTCATCGACGATGAGCTGGCCTACGACACCCACCTGGCCCAGGACCACGCCTTCGCCCGCTGGGTAGCCTGTTGCGTCAAGCCGCACAAGGTCCCCGGTTATGCCAGCGTGGTGCTGTCGACCAAGCCGGGTGACGCGTCGCCACCGGGCGACCTGACCGATGCGCAGATGGATGCAGTGGCCGACTGGTCTGAGCAGTTCGGCTTCGGCGAGATCCGCATTGCCCATGAGCAGAACCTGATCCTCCCGGACGTGCGCAAGCGTGACCTGCACGCGCTCTGGCGCCTGGCCTGCGAACGTGACTTGGGCACGGCCAACATTGGTCTGCTGACCGACATCATCGCCTGCCCGGGCGGTGACTTCTGCGCCCTGGCCAACGCCACCTCGATCCCTATCGCGCAGTCGATCCAGCGCCGCTTCGACGACCTCGACTACCTGCACGACCTGGGCGAGCTGAGCCTGAACATCTCCGGCTGCATCAACGCCTGTGGCCACCACCACATCGGCAACATCGGCATCCTCGGCGTCGATAAAAACGGCAGCGAGTGGTACCAGGTGACCCTCGGTGGCGCCCAGGGCAAGCACAGCACCCTGGGCAAGGTCATCGGCCCGTCGTTCAGCGCCGCCGAGATCCCCCAGGTGATCGAGCAGATCATCGCCACCTACTGCGCCTATCGCGAGCAGGACGAACCCTTTGTCGACACCGTGCGCCGGGTCGGCCTGGAACCCTTCAAGGAGCGGGTCTATGCCAAGCGCCCGGAGGAGCTGATATGCGTAATGTGATTGGCCTGCGCAATGGTGAGGCGCAGTTGATCGAGCACGATCCCTGGCAGCTGTTGCGCGAACCCGGCGAGGTGCTGCCCGACGGTCTGCTGATTTTGCCGCTGGCCACCTGGATTGCCCGCCGCGCCCAGCGGCCCGTGGGCCGTGACGGCTTGTGGCTGGGGCCTGACGATGAGATCGAGCCACTGCGCGCCTGGCTGCCCCAGGTGCCGCTGATCGCGGTGGACTTCCCCAGCTTTCGCGACGGCCGTGGCTACAGCCAGGCTTACCTGCTGCGCAGCCGCCTGGGTTGGCATGGTGAACTGCGCGCGGTGGGCGATGTACTGCGTGACCAGCTCAGCCATATGCGCCAGTGCGGTTTTGACAGCTACGCCGTGCGTGAAGACAAATGCGCCGAGGATGCGCTCAAGGGCCTGGCCGGCATGAGCGTGCTGTATGGGCGTTCGGTGATCGAACCACGGCCGCTGTTTCGTCGCCGCTGACTGGTACGGCGCCGGCGCTGGTCTATCGTTTAGCTTTTGTTCGCCTGGCAACGCCGCGCCTCAGGAGCCGCCATGAACCAGGATCAGGAAAGCCGCCGCCGTTTCATCGCCGCCAGTTCCGTGCTTGGCGCCGCCGGGGCCATGTACTCGACGGCGCCGCTGGCCGTCGGGGCCATTCTGCGCGGGACCGAAACGGCCGTGCCGGCCGAGCTGATCCTGCACAATGGCCGCTTGCACACGGTGGACCGCGAGCGGCCGCAAGCAACGGCCGTGGCCATTCGCGACGGACGCTTCGTGGCGGTGGGCGATGACGCCCAGGTCATGGCCTTGCGCGGGCCGGCGACCCAGGTCATCGACCTCAAGCAACGCACGGTGATCCCCGGGCTCAACGATTCGCACCTGCACCTGATCCGCGGCGGCCTGAACTACAACCTGGAGTTGCGCTGGGAAGGCGTGCCGTCCCTGGCCGATGCCTTGCGCATGCTCAAGGACCAGGCCCTGCGCACGCCAGCGCCGCAGTGGGTGAGGGTGGTCGGTGGCTGGAACGAGTTCCAGTTCGCCGAGCGCCGTTTGCCGAGCCTCGACGAGCTGAACCAGGCGGCGCCAGACACGCCGGTGTTCGTCCTGCACCTGTACGACCGCGCCTTGCTCAACCGCGCCGCCCTGCGCGTGGTCGGCTTTGACCGCAACACGCCCAATCCGCCGGGTGGCGAGATCCAGCGCGACGCCAACGGCAACCCGACCGGCATGCTGATCGCCCGGCCCAATGCGATGATCCTTTATTCGACCCTGGCCAAGGGGCCGAAGCTGCCGCTGGAATATCAGGTCAACTCGACCCGCCAGTTCATGCGCGAGCTCAACCGTCTGGGCCTGACCAGCGCCATCGATGCCGGCGGTGGTTATCAGAACTACCCCGACGACTATGCGGTGATCGAGCAACTGGCCAAGACCCGGCAGTTGACCGTGCGCATCGCCTACAACCTGTTTACCCAGAAGCCCAAGGAAGAACTGGCCGACTTTAAAAACTGGACCCGCAGCGTCAGGTACGGCCAGGGCGACGACTTTCTGCGGCACAACGGCGCCGGCGAGATGCTGGTGTTCTCTGCCGCCGACTTCGAGGACTTCCTCGAACCGCGCCCGGACCTGCCCGGCAGCATGGAGGGCGACCTGGAACCGGTGGTGCGGCATCTGCTCGAGCAACGCTGGCCGTTTCGCCTGCACGCCACCTACGATGAGTCGATCTCGCGCATGCTCGACGTGTTCGAGAAGGTCGACCGCGACATTCCCTTCAACGGACTGCCGTGGTTCTTCGACCATGCCGAGACCATCAGCCCGAAGAACATCGAGCGGGTACGGGCGCTGGGCGGCGGCATTGCCATTCAGGACCGTATGGCCTTCCAGGGCGAATACTTCGTTGAACGCTACGGCGCCAAGGCCGCGCAGCACACACCACCGATCAAGCGCATGCTCGGTGAAGGCATCCCGGTCGGCGCCGGCACCGACGCCACCCGGGTGTCCAGCTACAACCCCTGGACCTCGCTGTACTGGCTGGTCAGCGGGCGCACCGTGGGCGGGCTGGAGCTGTACCCGCAGGGCCTGGACCGCGATACCGCGTTGTCGTTGTTCACCCACGGCAGCGCCTGGTTCTCCAGCGAGCAGGGCAAGAAGGGCCAGATCAAGGTCGGCCAGCTGGCAGACCTGACGGCCTTGAGCGCCGACTATTTCAGCATCGACGCCGAGGCGATCAAAAGCCTGGAGTCGGTGCTGACCCTGGTTGATGGCAAGGTGGTGTACGGCGCCGCCGAGTTCGCCCGGCTCGACCCGCCGACTTTGCCGGTGTTGCCCGACTGGTCGCCGGTGGCCAAGGTGCCCGGGCACTGGCGCCAAGGTGCGCCGCTGACCGCGCAAATACATCAGTGCGTCGGTGCCTGTGCGGTGCATGCCCATGCGCACCAGCGCGCGCGGCAAGCGTCGGTGCCGGTCAGTGATTTTCAGGGCTTTTGGGGCGCGTTTGGTTGTTCCTGTTTTGCCTTCTGAGGGATCGGGCTACCATGCCGGTTCGCCCGTTGGACAGGATGTTGCTGCATGCCATTCACTACCCGTGTTGCCCGGCCCAGTGATGCCGAGGCGCTCAGCCATGTTGCCGGCCAGACCTTCGCCCTGGCCAGCCCGCCGGATTCTGCTGCCCAGGCTTTGCAGGAATACATCGACACCCGGCTGCAGCCCGAGCACTTCGTGCTGCACCTGCTCAATCCGCGAAAGCGCCTGCGGGTGCTTGAGCACCTGGGTAAAGTGGTGGGTTACAGCCTGGTCGACAGCGCGCCGGAATCCTTGGGGATTGCCGAGGCCGATGGCGTGCCGGAGCTGAGCCGCTGCTATGTGCTGCCCGAGCACCATGGCCTCGGCGGCGCCCAGCTGTTGCTCGACGACACCCTGGCGCAGGTGCGCGGCGGCATTCGCCTGACCGTCAATGAACAGAACACCCGGGCCATCCGTTTTTATCAGCGCAATGGTTTTAGCAAGGTCGGCGAGGCCGTGTTCGAATGTGGCCCGGAGCGTCACCGCGACTGGGTGATGGTCGCGCGGCGGTGACAAAACTGGTTACAGTGTCTGCCTCAATTTCTTGCTCAAGGTTCTGTTCATGACCGATCTCAGTGCATTCCCGATCACCCGCAAATGGCCGGCCAAACAGCCCGAGCTGCTGCAGCTGTACTCGCTGGCCACGCCCAACGGCGTGAAGGTGTCGATCATGCTCGAGGAGATCGGCCTGGCCTACGAGGTGCATAAGGTCAGCTTCGAGACCAATGACCAGTTGACTCCGGAATTCATCTCCCTGAGCGCCAACAACAAGATCCCGGCGATCCTCGACCCCAATGGCCCGGGTGGCGAGCCGCTGGCGTTGTTCGAGTCCGGGGCGATCCTGGTTTACCTGGCAGAGAAGAGCGGGCAACTGCTGTCGGCGGACCCGGCCCAGCGCTACGAGACCCTGCAGTGGCTGATGTTCCAGATGGGCGGGATCGGGCCGATGTTCGGCCAGGTGGGTTTTTTCCACAAATTCGCCGGCAAGGCGTACGAAGACAAGCGTCCGCGCGACCGTTACGTGGCCGAGTCGCGGCGCTTGCTCGGGGTGCTGGACCAGCGCCTGCAAGGGCGTGAGTGGGTGATGGATGCTTACAGCATTGCCGATATCGCCATTCTGCCCTGGGTGCGCAACCTGGTCGGTTTTTATGAGGCGGGCGAGCTGGTGGGCTTTGATGACTTTGCCAACGTCAAGCGGGTGCTGGCGGCGTTCGTGCAGCGGCCGGCGGTGGCGCGCGGGTTGAAGATACCTGCATAGGCCTTATCGCCGGCAAGCCGGCTCCCACAGGATTGGCACTGTTCTCAGGATTGGGGCAGTACTTGTGGGAGCTGCCAGCGATGAGGCCGGTACATTCAAATCAGAACACCTGCCGAAACAACCAGTACAACCCCCCCGCCAGCACAATCGCCGCCGGCAAGGTCAGCACCCAGGCCATCAGCAGGTTGAAGAGGGTGCGCATCTGCAAGCCCGAGCCATTGGCGACCATGCTCCCGGCCACCCCGGACGACAGCACATGGGTGGTCGACACCGGCAGCCCGTACATGTCCGCCGCACCAATGGTGCACATCGCCACCAGCTCGGCCGAAGCGCCCTGGGCGTAGGTCAGGTGGGTCTTGCCGATCTTCTCGCCAACGGTCACTACGATGCGCCGCCAGCCGACCATGGTGCCCAGCCCCAGGGCAATGGCCACGGCAATCTTCACCCACAGCGGAATGTAGTGGGTGGCGCTGTCGATCTGCTGCTTGAACACTTGCACCTTGGCCTGGGTATCGGCATTGAACTGCGCCAGTTGGTGCTTGTCGATCAGGCGAATGGCTTCGGAGGTCAGGTACATGTCGTTACGCACGTTGGCCATGGCCTCTGCGGGCACCCGGTTGAGCGAACCATAGCTTTTGACCTCGGTGCCGATCATCCCGGCCAGCGCTGCCAGCGCCGGCAGCAGTTCTTCACTGGCCTGCGGCTCGCGGATGAACGCGCTGAGGGTCTGTCGCGGATCCGCCGGTGCGGCCTGCGGGGCGCTGCGCTGCAAGGCCTGCTGAGTGACCTCGGCCACCGCGGCGAACTGCAGCGACTGGTTAGCCGGCATGGTGCGGTTCAGGGCATAGGCCATGGGCAGGGTGCCGACCAGGATCAGCATGATCAGGCCCATGCCTTTTTGCCCGTCGTTGGAGCCATGGGCGAAAGATACCCCGGTGCAAGTGAGGATCAGCAGCCCGCGAATCCACCAGGGCGGTGGCGTGTTGCCGACCGGCGCCTGGTACAGCTCGCGGCGCTTGACCAGCATGCGCAGGGCCAGCAGCAACAGCGCCGCGCAGGCAAAGCCCACCAGCGGCGACAGCAACAGCGAATAGCCAACCTTGCTGGCCTGGGTCCAGTCCACGCCGCTGGTGCCGTCGCGCCCGTGCATCAAGGCGTTGGCGATACCGACGCCAATGATCGAGCCGATCAACGTATGCGATGACGAGGCCGGCAAGCCCAGCCACCAGGTGCCCAGGTTCCAGATGATCGCCGACAGCAGCAGGGCGAAGACCATGGAGAAGCCTGCCGAGGAGCCGACCTGCAAGATCAGCTCCACCGGCAGCAAGGCGATGATGCCGAAGGCCACGGCACCGCTGGACAGCAGCACGCCGAGAAAATTGAAACAGCCGGACCAGACCACGGCGACTGACGGTGGCAGCGAATGGGTGTAGATCACCGTGGCCACGGCGTTGGCGGTGTCGTGAAAACCGTTGACGAACTCGAAGCCCAGGGCAATCAGCAACGCCAGGCCGAGCAGCAAAAATGGGGTCCAGGTGGTGACCACGGTGCCGGTGGCGTCGATGTCGCGAAACAGGCTCCAGGCGGTGTACAACAGCCCGCCCACCAGCAGGCTGAAAAACAGGGTCAGGGTGGTGCGGCCGGGTTTGTGGTTGAGACGGGGGCGGGGGTCAAGGTTGGCCAGCGATGGGCTGCCAGCCAGGGTCGGGGTGGTCATGATGACGGGTCCGGGTTACCAGGAAGGGTCGAGCCTTGCCCGGCCATGATAAAAACAATCGCTGACTTCATCGTGACCTCGGTCAAGGAAAGCCCTAGGATCAAGGGACCTGCCGATGGAGCGAAGCGATGATCCGCTGCAAACGCGTTTATGATCCGCTGCAAGCCAGCGATGGCCAGCGCGTGCTGGTCGACCGCCTGTGGCCGCGCAACCGGCGCAAGGACCAGTTGCAGGCCTTGTGGCTGCCGGAGGTGGCGCCGTCAACGGCGTTGCGTCAGGCTTTTCATGCCGGTGAAGTGGATTTTGCCGGGTTTGCCGAGCGCTACCGCCAGGAGCTGACGGCGCGGCCCGAGCATTGGTGGAAGTTGCTGGGCATGGCCGGGCAGGGCGATGTGACCTTGCTGTATGCCGGCAAGGACACCGAGCACAACAATGCGATGGTGCTGGCGCAATGGCTCGAGGATGAGCTGGAGCGCCAGGGGCCGGGGAGTTCGCCGGTGTGTTATGCCGACGAATTCAAACCTTGAGTCAATGGGGCTGCTTTGCAGCCCATCGCCGGCAACGCCAGCTCCCACATATCCTGGCCCTTGTGGGAGCCGGCTTTGCCGGCGATGCAAGGCGCAGCCTTGCTGAATGAGAACGACTAGAATGACTGTGCAACTGACCCCCGCCACCGACCAGCACCGCACCTTCGCCCGCGACCTCACCCGCCGGGCCATGCTGCCGTATTACCGCGAGTTCGACCTGCTCTGGCAGGAAGAAGCCTTTGACCAGGCCTGGGGGTGGCGCGAGCAGTGGTTGATCAGCGAAGCCCAGCAACCGCTGGGCTACTTCAGCCTCAGCCAGGACCGCCAGGCCCTGTTCATCCGTGAACTGCACCTGCTCGAAGGCTTTCGCGGCCGTGGCATCGGCAGTTGGGTATTAACGCAACTGGTGGACTGGACCCGCCAACGGCAATTGCCGCTGCTGCGCCTGATGGTGTTCAAGAGCAACCCGGCACGGTTCCTGTACCTGCGCGAGGGTTTTGTCTGTGTCGGCGAAGACGAGTGCTTTTTGCGTATGCAGCGCACGCTCGCCTAGCTCGACCCGCACCACGCAGCCCCGGCGCTGGGTGGCGTCGAGCAGCAGGCCCTGCACCGGCAACAAGTCACCAATCAGCAGGTTCTGCAAAATCGGCTTGCCCTCGAAAGTGTTCGGCCCCAGCACCACCTGCTGCAAGCCCTCGACCCGCACCACCGCCTTGCCGACCTTGCCCAGGGTGTTGCCGCTCAAGGTCAGCGGCCCGGGCAGCGGCGCGGCATTGCGCAGGCTGACGGCGTATTCCGGGCTGTTGCCGATGCGGTTGCCGATCAGGCTGACGGCGCCGACCTCGCTGGCGTCCACCGCGCTGCCCTGGCTGTTGCCGATCAGGTTGTCGCTGATCAACAGCGGCGCGGCAGCCGTCGGCGCCAGGTTGCGCAGCTGGATGCCGTTGCCACGGCTGTCGCCGATCAGGTTGCCGGTCAGCAGCAGGGCGCCCTGTTGCTCGCTGACCTCGATGGCCGCCTTGTGCGCGCCGAGGATCAGGTTGTGCTCGATGCGCCCGCGGGTCTGGCCGCGCAGGCGGATGCCGCTGTTGTTGTCGATGCCGCGCAACTGGTTGTTGCGCAGCGTCACCTGGCTGTCACGCACGTCGATGGCGTACTGCTGGGACTGGCCGAACTGGCTGTTGTCGATCTGCGCCTGGCTGTGTTGCAGCTCCACCGCGCTGGACAGCTCATTGAACTGGCTGTCGCGGATGATCAGCGTGGCCGGGCGGGTCGACGCGGCCTGTTGGCTGCTCAGGGCGGTGGTCAGGCCGCGCGAGAGGTTGGCGTTGTAGCCGAGGCGGTTGAGGGTCGAGCCCAGCACCTGGGTATGGCTGCCGGCCCAGGCCACCACGAACGGCCGCCAGGCACGGTCGGTACTGCCGGGTTTGTCGCCGGCGACACTCTCCAGGCGTGACTGGTTCAGGCCCAGCCAGCCCTGGTTGATCAGCGCCGTGCCGGAGTAGCTGTACAGGTACAGGCTGGTGCCTTCGAGCAGCAGGCCGCCATCGCTGGCGATCACCAGCGGGTAGCTGAGCAGGTAGCCGTCCTTGTAGCGCTTGATGATCTTTGGGTCGTTGAGGGCGTCGTGCAGTTGCGCCAGGCTGATGCTGCCGCCGCGCACCATTACCGCTTGCGGGTGATGCGCCTGGTAGCCGGCGATGGCGCGGAACAGGCCGTTGTTGACGAACGGCTCGAACGGCCAGCTGCCAGCCTGGGACGAGAACATCGGTTGCAGGCTGACACTGGCGCGACCCGCTGGGCGCGGGCGTTCGTTGACCTGCAACTGCACGGCCTGGCTGACCTGTTGTTGCAACTGCTGCAGGTCGCGCTGGTGTTCGGCGCTGCTCACGGCGCTCAGCGATTGCTGCAACGGCAAGCTCTGGCTGGCAGCCTGGGCCATCGCGCTGAACAGCAACGCGAGGCAGGAAAGGGTAAGCGGGCGGGCAAGCATGGCCATGACGGTTCGTCCTTGATTACGGCAGTTTGGGATAGAACGGCTTGAGCGGGCCGCCGATCTGGCTGTAGTTGTCGACCTCGCCATCCTCGCTGTCATACAGCTGGCGGGCCAGGCGGTTGCCCGGGGCGCGCTGCAGGAAGGGGATCAGCCAGGCCAGTTTGTACGGGGCGACGTCGGTCTGCGACTTGCCCTTGAGCTCGGGCAGGTTGTCGGGGTCGAGGATGCTGCGGGCGGCGAAGTTGGCCAGCAGTTCCAGGGTCTGCTGATCGTCGCTGCTCCACGGCAGGCCGTTGGCCCGCGCCGACTCGGCCAGCAGCACCAGCGGCACCAGGGCGTACTGGCTGTAGGTGGCGGCCAGCTTGCTGCGCGCCACTTCCAGTGGCAGGTAGGCGTAGCTGCCATCGCTGGCTTTCACTGCTTGCTGCAGGCCACGGCGCAGGTTGCCGTCGGCCCACTGGATGAAGTCGTCGCGCTGCACCAGCATGCCGGTCGCCGCCACGGCCCAGGCCGCCCAGTAGTCATGGTTGTTGAACCAGGTAAAGCCCGGCGTACGGCGCGGCTGGTACTCGGCGATGATGCGTTCGCCCAATTGGTTGAACCAGGCCTTCTGGGCCGGCGACAATTGCAGCTTGGCGTCGCTGGCCGCCTGGGTCATCAGCAGGGTCGAGGCCATGGCCGCTACCGCCCATTTGCGTGCAGCCATGCCGGTGCTGCTGGCGTCGGGGTTGAGCAGCGCACCGGCCTGGGCCCAGCGCTCCAGCCACTGGTCCTGGCAGGCCAGGGCCATGTTCGCCTCCTGCGGATTCTTGGCCCGCTGGAAGCGCTTGCTGGCGTAGATCAGGCCGCCGATGAACTGTTTGACCTGCTTGCCGATCTGTTCGCTGTTGGCGTCCGGGCTGCTGCGCAGGGTCGACTTGCTGGCGTCGCGCTGGTCGTACTTGCTTTGCAACTGCAAGCTGCCGGTGTAGGGCGCGGGCACTTCCTTGCTGCAGCTCAGGGTCCGGTAGTCGGCAATCATCGCCGACTGCGCGGTGCCCCGCGGCGGCCAGATCGAGCTGGCCGCCAGGCTGTCGGCCAACTGCAGGCTGGCGCACAGTCCCAGGCCCAGCGCTGTCCAGGTCTTTACAGGCATACACGGGTTTCCACTTGGGTGGCGGCGGTGCCGGGCTTGGTCGGTTCCATGAACACCGACAGCAGGTTGGCGCCGGCAAACGCCTTGGCCCGGCTCAACTCAAGGTAGTACTGGCCGCCGGTGACCACCGCTTCGCGGCGGAACCAGACTTTGTCGCGGGCACCGTTGTCGTAATAGACGATCACGTAGAAATCCTTGACGTTCTTGTCGCTGATACGGATATCGAGAAAGCCCTGGCCGTTGCTGAGGTTCCTGCGCCCTTCACCGGCGTTGCTGAGCAGCTCGATGCGCTCGTTGACCCGCAGCGGCGGGCGCTGCACACGGTTGGCCAAGACCTCGGTGGACACCGGGCAGCCGCCCTTGATCGCCGGGATCAGCTGGCGGTACATCTGCTCGGACTCCAGCTGGTAGTTGGCCGGCAGCTCCCAGATGATCAGCTTCGGCGGCGCCTTGGGTTTGTAGTTTTCCGACAGCAGGTATTCGAGCAGCGAGCCGTCCTGGCCGACGCCGGGCAGGGCGTAGTTGAGGATGTCGACCTCCAGGTACTGCTTGAGGTAGCCGTCGAAGTTGAACTGCTTGCTTTCGTCTTCACGGGCGGCGGCGTTACTGTCGCCGACCAGGATCACCTCCGGGTCCGGCGCGTCGTCGAACAGCGCGTCGGCGCCGTCGGCTTCGGGGATGGTCTGGTAGCCGCGCACGTACTGGAAACCATAGTTGTTGCCGCAGATATAACTCAGCGCCAGGTTCATCGTGCCGTCCTTGGGCACCATGACGCCGGGTTCGGTGCGGTAGCGCTTTTTGCTCAGCTGGGCATAGAACGGCTGGCGCCGTACTTCTTCGGCGACCAGCCGCGCCGTGGCTTCGGCGCCGGCCGGGGTCCAGTGGTGGTCACGACGAAAGAAGAACTCGCCCTTGGGCGGGGTGTGCACCAGTTGCATCAACGGCGGCACCACCGCGCCAGCGGCGCGCAGTTGCTGCAGGTAGCTCTCCAGGTTGCCGCTGGCGCGGGCAAAGTCGAAGCCGTGCAGCTTGTCGGCGTAGAGCTTGTCGCGGTGCATCAGGCCGCGGGTCGGTTGTACCGCCATGGCCACGTGGATGCCCTGCTGGCGAAAGGCGGCCATCAAGCGGGCGAACTCCGGACGCATGGGCGCCGGGATGCCGAAATCGTTGGTCAGGTCGACCGCCGAACGGAACAGCCAGCGGTCCTCGGCCGGGACGATTTCGCGCATCAGCTTCATGCGCCCTTCGGCGTAGTTCTGCGGGTCGCTCAGGCCCGGGCAGACCATGCACTCAATGCTGGTGCAGTTGGCCTTGCCTGGTTCGGCGGCCATGCCTGGCGCACTGAGCAGCGGGCCCAGCAATGCGGCCAGGCCAAGGGGAAGAAAGCGCTTCATGGCCATGCGTCACTCGCTCGGGTCGATGCTGTTGGCCAGGCTCATGCTCTGATAGCCGGCGCCCTTGGGCAGCAGCACGTAGCTGTAGGAGCGGCCTTTTTTCAGGAACAGCTCATCGAACCTGGCCACGTTCTGTTCATCGACGTAGGCGGCAAAGCCGATCTTGATCTCGTTGACCATGCGGCTGCCGGTCTGGTCCTTGCCCAGCGGGTCGACGATCACGTGCTTGCCGTCGACGGTCTTCAGCGCCGCCTGGGCCGGGGTCAGGTTATAGAAGGCGACCTGGGCTTTCTTCGGCTCGTTGACATACTTGTCGGCGATCAGGGTCAGCTTGTTGCCATCGTAGACCACGGTGCTGGCGGCGTTGGCCTTGAGCTGCGGTTCGATGGCGGTGCCGCCAACGGCGATCTTGTGCGCACCGGCCGGGGTGAAGCGGTAGCCGCTGAGCTGGCCGGCGGCGACCCGTTGCGGGGTGATCTTGCCGCTCAGGGTCACGTCGATGTTGGCGCCGGACAGGTTGAGCACGCGGACGAAGGCCGAGTCGGCCGGGGCCACGGCGTCATACAGGTCGGCGTTGCCTTCGGCAGCATGAGCGGCGCTGCTGCCCAGCAGCAGGGCGGAAGTGGCGAGCAGGCGTTGCAGTGCAATGTTCATCAGTCTCTCCTTAGAAATGTTGGGTCTGGCCGGGGCGGCTCAGGGAGCCGAGGCGGTGGGCGAGCAGGGTGCGCAGGGGGAATTCCCAGACCACGGTGTCGATCTCGGGGTTGCTCAACTGGTCGCTGGCGAGGAACTGGCTCATGGCTTCGAACGGCCCGCGGGCTTCCACCGAAACGCTGAGCAGGTCGCGGTTGAGCGCCTCCTTGAGGAAGCCGACGAAGTTCCAGTCATCGATCTTGCTGTAGCTGGTCCCCACCAGCATCAGGCTCTGTTGTTCGCTGGCGAACAGGTCGCTGGCGCTTTGCTCGGCCTTGAGGGTTTCGTACAGGGCGATCTGGTTGGGGCCGAACTGCGGCGCCAGTTGCGCGTGGTTGAACTGGATGTAGTTCATCAGGTCGCCCTTGACCGTCTTGTCGGCGACCTTGTGCGACAGGTAGCGCTCGTCGCCGAGCAGTTCCGGGCGCTGGCGCGCCAGCTCGTAGGCGCTCAGGCGCGCGCCTTCCGGGCTCCAGTGAGTGTCGGACTTGAGGAACAGCCCGGGGCCGGCGAGGTTGGCCAGGAACGCCGAACGCAGCGGCGTGACCGCAATGTTCTGCGCCTGCAGGCGCTCGACGAAGCGGTCGTACAGGCTGATCGCCCGCGGGTCGACAGCGCGCTCGGTGTGGGCGGCATACACGTCGACTTTCATTGGCAGCGGCAGCAGGATCAGGCGCTTGTTGTGGGCCTTGAGGCGTTGCTCGATCTCGGCGATCTGCTTGAGCTGGCTGTCGAGGTTGGCCTCAAGATTGTTCGGTACGCGGTATTCCTGGTTGGTGTAGAGCCAGCCGTCCTTGCCCAGCACCACGCCTTTGGTGCCTTCGTCGAACAGCCGGTACTGGGCGTTGGCCCACAGCTGCACCGACGGTTCACGGAGGAAAAAGCGCTTCTCGTAGACCTGCTCGAACTTGCGCAGCAGCTTGCCGTCGACGAACAGGTTCCAGGCGTCGGTCTGGTTGCGGGCAAAACTGAACACTGGCGGCAGCGAGTAGACGAACATGCCCGCCAGCAGGACGCCGAAGGCAATGCCGTTGACCTTGCTGGCCGAATTCATGACCGGGTACATGGCGGTCTCCTAGAACTGAAAGTACAGAAAGGGCGAGAACGAATGCGCCGCCAGGCTGCTCAGCGCCAGGGCGAACCCGGCCCACAGCAGCAGGGCCTTGAGACCGCCGACATGGCGCATGAAGTACTGCTCCTTGTTGCCGGCGTAAAAACGCACGTTGTTGCTGCCGGCCAGCACCAGCCAGCACAGGGCAATGGCGGCGAACGACATGGCCATCTTCGAGGCGCCGAGCACGTACAGGTCCAGCGAGCCCAGGCCGTTGAGGCCGAACAGCGCCTGGTAGATGTCGATGCTGTGGCGCAGGTCGTTGGTGAAGAACAGCGGCATGCTCAGGATGATCAGCACGAAGGTGCGCAGGTTGCGGCCCAGGTGGTAGGGCGTGGTGACCTTGGTGGCGAGGTTGAACTTGCGCTCGATGACCATGCCGAAACCGAAGAACAGCCCCCAGCAGATAAAGGCGAAACTGGCGCCATGCCACAGGCCCGACAGCAGCATGGTGTAGACCAGCGCCGGCAGCGCCCCGGCGATGCGCTTGCGCACCAGCGGCATGTACACGTAGTCGCGCAGAAAATGCGCCAGGGTCATGTGCCAGCGGGCCCAGAACTCGGTGATGCTCTGCGACACATAGGGTTGGTTGAAGTTTTCCGGAAAACGGAAGCCCATCATCAAGGCCAGGCCCAGGGCCATGTGGCTGTAGCCGGCGAAGTCGAAGTACAGCTGCAGGGTCGAGACCACCAGGCCGAACCAGGCATCGCTCAACTGCAGGGTGCCTTCGCCGATGAACAGCACGTTGATCGGCGCCAGCTGGTCGGCGATCAGCACCTTCATGATGAAGCCGAGCATGAAGCGGCACACGCCCAGGGAGAACAGCTCCAGCGAGTGAGTGCGCTGGCGCAGCTGCGGCGCCAACTGGCTGTAGCGCAGGATCGGCCCGGCCACCAAGTGCGGGAACAGCGCGACGAAGGCGGCGAAGTCGATGAAGTTGTTGGTCGGCGTAGCGTCCTTGCGGTAGATATCGACGATGTAGCTCAGGGCATGGAAGACATAGAAGGAGATGCCCAGCGGCAGGAAAATCGTCTCCAGGGTGAAGGTGTTGATACCCAGCGGCGCGAGCAGGGCGGCCAGCACGTCGGCGCCGAAGTTGGCGTACTTGAAGTAACCCAGGGTCGACAGGTTGCCGATGATGCCGATCCACAGCAGGCGAAAGGCCCAGCGCTTGTCGCCGGCATCCAGGCGTGCCTTGATGCGCAGGCCGAACCAGTAGTTCCAGTAGGTAATGGCCACGAACAGCAGGAGAAAGTCCGGCCGCCACCAGGCATAGAAGATGTAGCTGGCGGCGACGATCACCGTCGAGCGCCACGGCGCCCGGGCGAGGAAGTACACGGCCAGGAACAGCGGCAGGTAGAGGAACAGGAAGACGTTGGAGGCGAAGATCATCTCGGGTTCCGTCCTTAGTAGCTGACCACGACGCCGAAGGTCAGCTGGTAGTCATCACCACTGTCCAGGGCGTTGCCGGCGTTGAGGTAGCTGGCGCTGACCAGGGCGTTGACGTCCAGGTGCTTGCCGTCGATGGCCACCGGAAACATCTTCCAGTAGTAGTTGAGGTCGAGCATCTGCCCGACGTCCTTGCCGCCGCCGTGGGTACCCTGGGCGATGGCGCGGTTGCGCTCGCTGCGCTGGTCGCCTTCGAGGCGGATCGGCAAGGTGCCGTTGGCGTCGCGCAGCTTGAGGTCGGTAACCCGGAAATCCAGGGCGCTGCGCGGCGTCGGGTTGGTTTCCAGGGCGATGCCGTAGTAGCTCAGGTTGCGCAGGTCGAGGCGGACGAAGGAGCTGGCCAGGCGCGTGCTGTAGCTGCCCTGGCGGGTGATGCGATCCGACTGGATGGCATTCAGGCGAAAGCCGTCGTTGTCGTTGCTCGGCTTGTCGGTCAGGCCGCCGCGCAGGGCCACCCGGGGCGTCCACGGCAGGTCGTGGAAGCGTTTGCCGATCTCGCCCAGGGCCGCCCAGCCGCTGGCGTTGTGGCCGCTGCTGGTGACGCCGTTGACGTCGGTGTTGTCGACCTTGCCGTCCAGGCCTGCGAGCTCCAGGTGGTAGTCGCTGAACAGCGGCGTCACGTCGAGGTCGTCAGCCTTGAAGAACAGCCCGTAGCGCATGCCCTTGAAGTCGTAGCGGTCTTCGGCATCGTGGCCGCTGTGGTCGTTCTCGTGCATCAGGCGCACGCCGGCCCAGTTGTGCTCGCTCCAGCGGTAGGCGTATTCGCCCATCAGGTAGGTGGTGCGCTCCTCGCTGTCGGCCAGGCGGTTGACGTCGCTGTTGTAGTTGTAGAACTTCTGCGCCACGGCCACGAAGCCGCGGGAGAAGGTGTCGTTGTAGTTGAAACGCAGCGACTCGATGCTGTCGTCCCACCAGATGCCGTAGTCGTCGAAATAGCGCTGGCGCCCGGCCGACAGCGAGAAGCGCGGGTCGTCGCCGAGCAGGTTGCGTTTCACATACAGCTCGCGCAGTTCGGCGTACCAGCCTTCGGGCTGTTCGCGGTCGAGGTTGTTGGCGTTTTCGTTCTGCACGCTGGCCGACTCGCTGGAGTCGTAGTTCAGCCAGACGCGGCCATAGACCATCCACTTGGCCCAGCGTTTTTCCGGCGAGTACCAGGCGAACGACGGCTCGTAGCGCAAACTGTAGAACATCTCGCGGTTGCGGCCGACTTCGGCGTTCTCCGGGCCGTAGCCGGTCTGCACGGTGAGCTTGTTGAAGAACTCCGAAGTGATCACCGGCTCGCTGCCGTCGGCGACCCGCACCGGTTCGCTGCTGTCGGCCTCGGGGCCGGTGACTTCTTCCAGGGCTTGCGCCGGGTACAGCGGTGCCAGGGTCAGCAGGGCGCCGAACAGGGTGTGGTGGGCTTTCACAGGGTTGCCTCCTTCAACAGATCGTTGCGTGCCGCCAGGGCACGGGCGATGTCATCCTTTTTCAGGGTCTTTTCCAGGCGCTTGACCAGGCTGCGGGCACCGTTCTCGCCCAGCGCCAGGGCCACCTGGGCATAGGTGTAGGCCTTGACCGGGTCATGGCAGATGGCACGGCCGTAAGCGTGCAAGGTGGCCATGCGGTACCAGGCGGCGGTAGAGCCGGCCCGGGCCTGGGCCTGGAAAATCGCCAGGGCCTGGTCCTGGTCGGGCTGGTCGGCCACGCCCTTGCTGTAGTACTCGGCCAGCAGCAGTTCGGCGTCGGGGTAGCGGTTGGCGAGCAGCTCGTCGATCAATGCGCGGGCCTTGTCCGGATCCAGGGTCAGCCAGTTGTTGACCATGTAGAACGAGGCCTGCAGCGCCTTGGCCCGGGTCGCTTCGCGGGCCCGGACCTGGTCGATCAGCGCCTGGGTCTCTTCGGCGTTGTGCTCGGTGGGGTTGGAAATCATGTAGTTGGCCTTGGACACCATCGCCGGCACAAAGCCGCGTTCGACGGCGTTGTCGCGCCAGCGATGGGCTTCGCCGCGGGCCAGGTCCAGGGCATCGCTGCGCTGCTTGTCCGCGGCCAGTTGCGCGGCGTCCGGTTGCACCCGCGCCGGGCCCATGGCGCTGGCCTGGCGCTCGTAGCGGTCGGCTTCCTGCTCGGCGCGCTGCACGCTGTTGATGCTGTCGAGCAACGAGCCGATTCGGTGCACGATCTCCACGGCCAGGGTCGGGCGCAGCGCTTCGAGGCTGCGGGCAAAGGCCGGGAAGGCGCGGTCCTGATCGTCGCCGAGGAAGCGGTAGTAGCGATCGATCGCCCGCACATCCACCCGCACCGCCTGCTGGTACCAGCGCTCGGCGCCGGCGCGGTCACCCTGGCGCTCGGCCAGCACTGCCTGGTACAGCTCGGGGCGGCAGTTGAGCAGGCACGACTGCTGGTACAGCGCCAGCAACTGCGCCGCTTGCTCGGTGGAGACCAGTTGCGGGTACACCAGGAACACCTCCAGGGTGGTGCTGGCATTGCGCGGGTCGAGGGTCGCCGGGTAGCGCGTCAGGGCCTGGGCCATCCACTCGCGCTGACTGTTTTGCAGGCTCGGGGTGCGGTCCAGCAGGCGCGCCAGCGAGGCCAGCGCCGGGACCTGGCCGCGGCCATCGGCAAACGCCTCCTTGTACAGGCCGATGATTTCCGGGCGGCTGGCGCCATCGCTGTTGGCCAGCACATCACCGAGCAACAGCTTGGACGCCAGGTCACCGCGGTCGGCCAGGGCGCGCAGGTCGGCACTGACATTGGCGCCGGGATCTTTGTACAGCGCGTAGCGGATCTGCTCCAGGCTTTGCCCGGCCAGGGCGCTGCTGGCGCAGGCCAGGCCGATGCTGGCCAGCAGCAGGCGGGAGGGCGTCTTCGCATTCATTGCCTATTCCTTCCTTGGTGGGGCTTAGCGCGAAGCCGTGAACGGCAGGCCCAGGTACAGGTCCACCGCCACCGGCTTCTGGTACGCGGCGCGGGGCAGCGGGCTGTCGGGGGCGATGGTCAGGGCCAGGTTCTTGTTGGCTTCATCGACATGGGAGTCGACGACCTTGCCGCTGAAGGTCTCATCCAGGCCGAACACCTTGAGGTCCACCGAGGTCACCCGGCCGATGTCGGCGAGCTTGTCGAACGGCACGTTGGCGGTGACGAACAGGCCTTCATCCCTGGGCAGCAAATGCACCAGTGGCGCCTGCTTGTAGCCGTAGCCGTCCAGTGGCTTGCTCGGGAAGTACACCTCGCAGTCGCACGGGCTGTTGATCACCGTCTCGATGGTGGCGCGCCCGAGCAGGGTCTGCAGGTCGCCGGGCGAGAGGTCGGCCACTGCCTTCATGTCGGCCGGGCTGGTGAAGCTGGTGGCCAGCTGGGTGGAAATGCTCGCCACCGGCGTGCCGGCCTTGACCTCGGTCTGCCCCGGCGCCAGGAGGAACTTCACATAGCCGTTGTCGGGCATGCTGATGACCTGGGCATTGGCCGAAACCTGGGCCTGCACGGCAGGGATGCGGAAGAACAGCAGGTAGCACTTGTAGGCGACAAAGCCCAGCGCGGCGACACCTGCGGCGGCATACAGCAGGGTGCCGAGGGTGGCCTTGAGACGCTCACCGGAGCTGCGCGCGCTGGCGTACTTGTGCTTGCGTTCCTTGATGTAGTTTTCCCGCTGCATCACGTTGAACAGGCCGTTGATGTCGGCGATCTCGCCCGACAGGTAGGCGCTGATGATGTAGCGCAGGATGTCGCGCTTCTGCGAGTCGAGCTCGACGAACTGGGCGCCGACTTCCTGGCCGCGCTGGGAGACGATCTTGATCTGGCTGTCGATGTTCAGGTCGACCTGGTTCAGGCGCAGCTGGATCGAGGCGTGGTACAGGCTGCCGATCTTCAGCGGCTCGGGGTGGAGCAGGCCGATGCCACCCAGGGAGATGTCCTGCAGGGTGCTGTCGAACGGCGGCTGGCCGGCCGCGCTGAGCTTGACCCGGGCATTGAGTTTGGTGCGCACGTACTGGCGTTCGTCGATGGCTTCGTGGACGACGTTCGCGGGTACTGCGGGTGTGCTTGAACTACTCATGGCAGGCGCCTTTCCTTAACGTTGCGTGAGTTCGAGAAGAACCGAGATGACCCCGAAGAAAATCGCGATGGATGAAAACAGCATCGCCTTGGAAGACCAGCGGTTCAGGGCGGCATCGAAGTTGACGGTGCCGTTGCTTAATGTGGTTTTTTGCCGGGTCCAGCTCTGCTGGTCCATGTGGAACAGGGCGTAGACTTTCATCAGCGAGCCGATGATCTGGTTGTAATAAAGAACGAACGGGTACACCGGGCTGACCGGGTGGCCGGCGAACAGAAACAGCACGGTGACGATGCTGCGCGACAGCAGTACCCAGAACAGGTACACCAGCAGGTACTGGATGCCGAACACGATGCCGGCGACCACCGAGGCGGTCAGGCCCATCAGGCAAGTCCACATCGACACCCGCTGATCGAGCAGTACGTACAGGGTGAACAGGCCCAGGCGGGCGCGGCCGAGCAGGGCGGTGGCGCGAAAGTTCTGGCGCAGCGAGTTGCCGTACCAGCGGAACATCAGTTGGCGGGTGGCGCGCCAGAAACTGTTGTCTGGCGGATGCTCGACGGTCAGGGTGTTGCTGTCGGGCACGTAGAAGGTGTCCCAGCCGGCGCGCATCAGGCTCAGCCACGACGACTTGTCGTCACCGGTGAGAAACTGAAACCGCCCAAGGCGCCAGTGCTGGAGAAAATCCGCCTCGACGTCGCGGATGAAGTCCGGGTCGGTCATGACACTGGCGCGAAAGAACGACAGCCGCCCGGTCAGGGTCAGCACCCGGTGCGACAAGGCCATCGAGCACATGTTGATGTGCCGCTGGACGAAGCGCATCGAGTGCCACTGGCGCATCAGGTTGCTGCCTTCGACTTCGCAGAACTCGTTGGTGGTCAGGCCGCCGACGTTGGGCAGGTAGGCGAACAGCTTGACCGCGCGCTCGACGCAACCGGGCAGCATCATGGTGTCGCCGTCGACCACGCCGACCACCGAGTCCTGCAGCGGCATCTGCCGCGACAGGGCGCGGAAGGCATGGGCCAGGCCATCACGCTTGCCGGTGCCGCGGGCGCGGACGATCACCAGCTTGATGTCGTCGCGGTCCTTGACCTCGTTGCGCATGATCTCCTTGATGAACTGCTCGTCGCCCTTCTCGACGATCGAGGCGATCACCGTGCACGGCACCTTCAGCCGCTGTACCTCCTGGAACACCGACTGGTAGACCTTGAAGGTGGTGTGGGTGGGGATGCGAAAACTGGTCACCACCATGAACATGTGCGCCGGCAGCGCCGCATCGCCCATGCGCTCGACCGCCTTGCGCATGCGTGGGAACTTCCAGTGCAGGAAGTACATGCCGCGCAGGTAGTGGACGATGGCATTGCCATAGCGCCACATGCCCAGCGCACCGATGATGAAGATGAACTTGTGGTGTGCAGGGTCGAGGTACTGCGGTGCGACCATCTCCGACGCCAGCGCGATCAGGCCGAACAGGCAGGCCCAGGCGCAAAAACGCGCGCCTGCCTGCAGGTAGTCCGGCTGCCCTCGGGGCGGCTGTTGCTGTCGTTCCATGTAGTCGTTGCTCCTGTGTTCGGGCCACGCCCGGCTGAATGACATGCGCACTTTTCGCGCCTGGCCATGACAGGGTCGGCCGGGCAGTTGGCAGGTGTGCAGTCAATCAGGCGGGGTGCCTGGGTGAATCGCCGGGTACTCTCTGGGTGGAGTACTTTCTGGCTGGAGTGCTCTCTGCTGGAGTACGGGGCCTTACCAGCAGATACCCTCACGCTGGGCATCGCTGCCGTGGGCCATGAAGCCCACCAGGTCGATGATCTGCTTGTCGCTGCTGGCATCCAGGGCTTGGGCGAAACGGTCATCGTTGTTGCCCAGCACCACCACGTCGGCTTCGCGGATCACCTGCTGCAGGTCGTTGCACAGCAGCGACGAAACGTGCGGGATCTTCGACTCGATGTACTCGCGGTTGGCGCCGAACACCCGGGCATACTCGACGTTGGCGTCGTAGATGGTGAGGTCGTAGCCTTTGCCGATGAGCATTTCCGCCAGCTCCACCAGCGGGCTTTCGCGCAGGTCATCGCTGCCGGCTTTGAAACTCAGGCCCAGCAGGCCGATACGGCGCTTGTCCTGACGGGTGATCAGCTCGAAGGCGTTCTTCACCTGGTTGCGGTTACTGGCCATGATCGAGGCCAGCAGCGGGTGCTCGACGTCCAGCTGGCCGGCACGGTAGGTGAGGGCGCGCACGTCCTTGGGCAGGCACGAGCCACCGAAGGCGAAGCCGGGGCGCAGGTAGTAGCGCGACAGGTTGAGCTTGTAGTCCTGGCAGACCACATCCATCACCTCGCGGCCATCGACGCCGGAAGCCTTGGCAATGTTGCCGATCTCGTTGGCAAAACTGACCTTGGTCGCGTGCCAGACGTTGCAGGTGTACTTGATCATCTCGGCGACTTCGATCGACTTGCGGATCACCGGCGCGTCCAGGCCCTGGTACAGCGACTGCAGCAGGTCGCCCGATTGCGGGTCCAGCTCGCCGATCACGGTCATGGCCGGGAAGTCGTAGTCCTGGATCGCGGTGCTTTCACGCAGGAACTCGGGGTTGACCGCCACGCCGAAGTCGATGCCGGCGCGCTTGCCCGAGCTTTGCTCGAGGATCGGGATGACCACGTTCTTCACCGTGCCGGGCAGCACGGTACTGCGCACAACCACGGTGTGGCGGCTGGCCTTGTCGCGCATGGCGGTGCCGATTTCGCGGCATACCGCTTCCATGTAGACCAGGTCCAGGTCGCCGTTTTTCTTGCTCGGGGTACCGACGCACAGCAGCGACATCTCGGTGGCCAGCACGGCGGCCTGGACATCCGTAGTGCCGCGCAGGCGGCCGTGGCGCACGCCGTCGAGCAGCAACTGTTCAAGGCCCGGCTCGACAATGGGCGACTTGCCCTGGTTGATCATGTCGATCTTGGCCGGCGAAATATCCACGCCCAGCACCTGGTGCCCACGAGCGGACAAACAACCGGCACAGACAGCGCCCACATAACCCAATCCAAAGATACTGATATTCATAGTTCCCTCTCCCAAGGTTCAGCAAAAGCTGACCGAGATAGTCAGTTAAACGGCATAGTCGACGCGGCAGACGCGCAAGAAAAAGCAGCGCGCTAAAAGGAGGCGATGCAGGCGTTTTTCGTTGTCTTATTACATCCTAAGGGAGTTTTTTTAACTTCGGCAAGCTGTCTCTAACTTTGAGTTGGATAAAGTTTAAAATCGCTGTGTTAAAGTTAAAAAACCGTTATAAATCAACAAGTTAAAGTTTGTTATTAGTTCGGCGTCAAAAATCCGATATCAACATTTTGCCGTGAAAATGGCGTCAGAAAGCCGTTGTCTCAATGGCTTTTGGCGATTTTCATGGTTTTTTTTGACGGGCATTTTGCATGTTCTCTTGAGCTTCTTTATTATCCGTAAGCTGTTGTGTTCCAACGCTAATAGTCGCCAGGTGATGGCACTTTAGCTATTAACGGAAGTTGTTTGCTTATTAGTGCGCTGTGTAAGAACTGCGGGCGAGATCCGTAACCGTCTCGGCGGTTGTCCTGACAATCCTGGACAGGTAGAGCGGGCTTCGACTTGTGCAGCGGACCTGATCGCGGCATAGTTCGGGCTTCGTTCGAGGCACGCCATTGAAGGCTGTGTGCTCATCCATCCGGATGCTGGATAAGAGATGTCAGACAGATGAATGGAATCGGTTCGCGTATCAGGGAAGAAAGAGAACGGCTGGGCCTGACCCAGCGCGCCTTTGGCGATATCGGCGGGGTAGAGCCCAACGCCCAGGGCAAATACGAAAGCGGTGAGCGCACCCCCAAGGCCGACTACCTGGCCGCCGTGGCGGCGCGTGGGGTCGATGCGTTGTATGTGTTGAGCGGGGTGCATACCCCGGTTGAGCACAGCAGCCTGAGCGCTGAGGAAGAACAGCTGCTCGGCAGCTTTCGCCTGCTGCAGGCGGCCGACCAGGTTGCCGTCCAGCAATTGCTGGGCAGCCTTGCCGAGCGTGGCCAGCGCCCGCCGGTAAGGGCCGGTGGCTATGAGCGGGGGATGTATGGGCGCCTGTCAGGAAAGTGAAAAAATGACGTCAGGCAAATGACGTGTTCCGTTAGGTCTACGGCTATATTTTTTGCTAAGGTGGCGGGATCCAATTACCGCCGCAGTGCGAGGTGTCTGCTTGATTAGGGTGCTGGTGGTCGATGACCACGATCTGGTGCGTACGGGCATCACGCGCATGCTGGCCGATATCGATGGCTTGCAGGTGGTGGGCGAGGCCGACTCCGGCGAGGCATCGCTGAAGGTCGCGCGCGAGCTCAAGCCCGACGTGGTCCTGATGGATGTGAAAATGCCCGGTATCGGCGGCCTGGAGGCGACGCGCAAACTGCTGCGCAGCCACCCGGACGTGAAAGTGGTGGCGGTGACCGTTTGTGAAGAAGACCCGTTCCCCACCCGCCTGTTGCAGGCCGGCGCCGCCGGTTACCTGACCAAGGGTGCAGGGCTCGATGAAATGGTCCAGGCCATTCGCCTGGTGTTTGCCGGCCAGCGCTATATCAGCCCGCAGATCGCCCAGCAGCTGGCACTCAAGTCGTTCCAGCCGCAAGGCTCGCCGTTCGATGCGTTGTCGGAGCGGGAAATCCAGATCGCGCTGATGATCGTTGGCTGCCAGAAGGTGCAGATCATCTCCGACAAGCTGTGCCTGTCACCGAAAACGGTCAATACTTACCGTTACCGGATCTTCGAAAAACTCTCGGTCACCAGCGACGTCGAGCTGACGCTGCTGGCCGTCCGCCACGGCATGGTTGACGCCAGTCTCTGAGCGCACTCATGACACCTGTGTTCGATTCAAGCGCATTCCTGGCGACCTGCAGCGGTCGCCCGGGCGTCTACCGGATGTTCGACGGTGAGGCCCGGCTGCTGTATGTGGGCAAGGCCAAGAACCTCAAGAAGCGCCTCGCCAGCTATTTTCGCAAGACTGGCCTGGCGCCGAAGACGGCTGCCCTGGTGGCGCGCATCGTCCAGGTCGAGACCACCATCACCGCCAACGAGACCGAGGCGCTGCTGCTCGAGCAGACCCTGATCAAGGAATGGCGCCCGCCGTACAACATCCTGTTGCGCGACGACAAATCCTACCCCTATGTGTTTCTCTCCGATGGCGACTACCCGCGTCTGGGCATCCATCGTGGGGCCAAGAAACAGAAGGGCAAGTATTTCGGGCCGTACCCCAGTGCCGGAGCGATCCGCGAGAGCCTGAGCCTGCTGCAGAAGACCTTCTTCGTCCGCCAGTGCGAAGACAGCTATTACAGCAACCGTACCCGGCCGTGCCTGCAATACCAGATCAAGCGTTGCAAGGCGCCCTGTGTCGGCCTGGTCGAGCCGGAGGAATACGCAGTCGATGTGCGCCACTCGGTGATGTTCCTCGAAGGCCGCAGCCACCAGCTGACCAACGAGCTGAACGCCGAGATGGAGCAGGCGGCCATGGCCCTGGAGTTCGAGAAGGCTGCCGAGCTGCGCGACCAGATTGCCTTGCTGCGCCGGGTCCAGGACCAGCAGAGCATGGAAGGCGGCAGCGGCGATGTCGACGTGGTCGCAGCCTTCGTCAATCCCGGTGGCGCCTGTGTGCACCTGATCAGCGTGCGTGGCGGGCGGGTGCTGGGCAGCAAGAACTTCTTCCCGCAAGTGGGCATCGAGGAGGAGGTGGCCGAGGTCATGGCCGCGTTCCTCTCGCAGTACTACGTGGGCAATGCCGAGCGCGAGCTGCCGGGCGAACTGATCGTCAACGTGGTGCACGAGGATTTCGCCGCGATCAGCGCTGCCATCGAAACCCTGCGCGGCCGTGACCTGACCATCAGCCACCGAGTGCGCGGCACCCGTGCGCGCTGGCAGCAACTGGCGGTGACCAACGCCGAGCAGGCGCTGAGCGCACGCCTGGCCAACCGTCAGCACATGGCTTCACGCTTCGAGGCCCTGGCCCAGGTCCTGGCCCTGGATGAAACCCCGCAACGCCTGGAATGCTACGACATCAGCCATTCCAGCGGCGAAGCCACCGTGGCCTCGTGCGTGGTGTTTGGCCCGGAAGGGCCGCTCAAGTCCGACTACCGGCGCTACAACATCGAAGGCGTGACCCCGGGCGACGACTACGCGGCCATGCACCAGGCCCTGACCCGGCGCTTTGGCCGGCTCAAGGACGGCGAGGGCAAGCTGCCCGACGTGCTGCTGGTGGACGGCGGCAAGGGCCAGCTGAACATGGCCCGTGAGGTGCTGCAGGAACTGGCGGTGCCCGACCTGATCCTGCTCGGGGTGGCCAAGGGCACCACGCGCAAGGCCGGATTCGAAACCCTGTACCTGAATGACGTGGCCCACGAGTTCACCCTCAAGGGCGACTCACCGGCGCTGCACCTGATCCAGCAGATCCGCGATGAAGCCCACCGCTTTGCCATCACCGGCCACCGTGCCCGCCGTGGCAAGACGCGCCGCACCTCGACCCTCGAAGGCGTCGCCGGCGTCGGCCCGAAACGCCGCCGCGACCTGCTCAAGCACTTCGGTGGCCTGCAGGAACTGACCCGCGCGAGCATCGAAGAAATCGCCAAAGCACCGGGAATCAGTAAAAAGCTTGCCGAGTCGATTTATGCCAACCTGCATAGCGAGTAGAATGCCTGCTCACTTTGCAGCCAGTTGTGCCGATGAATATTCCAAATCTGCTTACCGTTCTTCGCGTCCTGCTCATTCCGATCTTCATTTTGCTGTTCTATGTTCCGTATCACTGGAGCTATATCGCAGCGAGCAGTGTCTTCGCCATCGCCGCGGCCACTGACTGGCTGGACGGTTACCTGGCCCGTCGCCTGCAGCAGAGCACGCCGTTCGGCGCCTTCCTCGACCCGGTAGCCGACAAGCTGATGGTCGCCGTGGCCCTGGTATTGCTGGTGCAAGTGCACGCCAACTTCTGGCTGACCCTGCCGGCGGCGGTGATCATCGGCCGCGAGATCGTGGTCTCGGCCCTGCGCGAGTGGATGGCCGAGCTGGGGGCGAGGGCGCACGTCGCGGTGTCGAACCTGGGCAAGTGGAAGACCGCGGCGCAGATGCTCGCCCTGGTGATTTTGCTGGCCAACCCGCCGGTGCTGACGTTCTGGGTGATTTTGGGCTACGCCTTGCTGATGATCTCGGCCGGCCTGACCCTGTGGTCGATGGTGCACTACCTGCGCGCCGCCTGGCCGCACCTGCGCGAAGGCTCGGAGCAGAAATAAAGCTTTTTTGAATCAAGGGCTTGACGAGATTTATTGAATCGTTACAATAGCCCCCATCACGACGCGGGAATAGCTCAGTTGGTAGAGCACGACCTTGCCAAGGTCGGGGTCGCGAGTTCGAGTCTCGTTTCCCGCTCCAAATATGGCGCTTCAGCATTCAGCAGAGTGCTGTAGTGATAGAAAAAAGGCCCTTAGGGGCCTTTTTTCGTTTCTGCGCAAAAGCGCTGACATCCAGTGCAGGCCAGTACGTTCAAGTCTCGTTGTTTCAGTTGCATTTCCCTGGCATGGGTACTCATTGCTGGCCACGGTTACGTCGCCCCTTCGGGACGCCACGGCCCAGTGACACCCCGTTGGTTGTCGCCCCATCCGTACTGCAGGCGTACGCTAATGATCGTGTGAACTGACGCCGGGCACGCCGAAACACGTTGGCTTACTCCGCTCGGCATCCAGAGGCGAACGGCCATGCTGGTAGGTTTACTTGTTAATTAACAAGTAGCCCTCGGTCCACCGGATGTCCATGTTTTCAATTTTCTTTAGCGCTGTAATTTGTCCATCTTTCAAGTTTAGGTGGTCGTAGAGGATGTTATAAGCAAATACCCCGTTTGCACATTTGTTTTCTGGCTGGTATTTGTCTTTTGAACTGTCATTCTTGATGGCGTCTTCAATGTATTTGTAACTCTCGCAGCTGTGCGTAATGCCATGTTTTAATGTCTGTCGGGTTGGTGTGTCATTGTTGAAAAAGTTGAGTGTGTAGTAAAGTGCGCTCAAGCCGATGAAGTGGGTGTGACTGAAGTCGTTTGAGTTGACAATGTGTTCGAGCTTCTGGATTTCAGATTTGCCATTAGTCGCAATGGCTTTGTCATAAGTACTGTCGCACGCGGTGAAGTTAAATGAGCCTGGCGTGGATAAGCCCTCGGGGTAGCAACTCTGATCTTGCTGTTGTACCCTGTCCATAGCAAGTCTGGCCTCATTAGCACCCAGGCCAAGCAGGCTTTCACTCACAATATGATAGGTTTGTTTATTCCACTGTACAGTATGGGTGGTGTCAGTCTGCGGATCGTTGCTGGCAAAAGTAATCTGGCTTGAGGCTCCGCCCATCTCAATTATCCCTAGGGTCTTGTCAGACCCTGTAAGTCCTATTAAGTAATTAAGGTGTACCCAAGCGAATGCCCCTTCTTCCCATCCTTCAATCGTACGCACCTGACCTGTCATTAATCCCTTGCCATGGATTGCCTCGTTGACAGACTGATAAATAGATAGTTGCTGAGATGGAGACAACTCGCGCATGCCTGCTGTTCCGAGAACGCTCACGAGGACATTGTTTTTTTCCAGGGTATATCCTTTGTCATCGGCGAGCTTAATCAATGCGTCAAGCAAAGGGCTTATGAGCTGGGTGTCTGCATTTTCAGGAAAATTCACATGGCTGGCCAATGGGTTTTTGGTGCTGTTTTCCACAATGGGGGTAATCGTATCGGAGGATAATTTATAAAGAATTCCGCGGGTCTTGCTACTTCCGGCGTCAACGACAATTTGCCATGTCTCTGAACGCGCTTCTGCGTTAATGTTTTCTACCATCGTGCCGAAAACGCACAGTGCTAGAATAATGTTTTTCAGGGTGCTAACGCGGTAGGGTAAAGACAAGGCAAGTGCTCCATGGATAGTGGGAGTGAAAAAATACAATTCATGGCTTCAGAGGTGGTTGTAATAATTACTCTCTATGCTAAGCGTTACTGACAGCCTGAGGTGACGCCAGCATTGGGATGGGCCTTTGCATTGTTGATCTATAGTGTCGGCAAATCTACTGGCAAAAATGATAGGTATCGACGATGTGTTTTGTGGTGATAAGGTTATGTATTTAGCATGGAAATTCCTCCTGTTTTTGGTGAAATACACGACGGGTTCGCTCTGAACAACTGAATGCACTGGTTCGCCAAGGGGGCAGAACCAGGTCTGTACTATCAGCAACTGCACCTGTTGCGTGCAGCGCGACTCACGCTTTCATGCCGACAGAGAACTATCAATTTTGTCAGTAGACAGCTGCTGCTTCGCGTAAGTAGTGTCTATGCCAATGTCGTTGGATCGGAAAATGTGAGCAGGTATGGCTGCGGGTTAACGGGTTGGACATTTGTTACATTGGGGGCATCAATGGGCGACGATGAAATCAGAGGCTTATACGAACGTCTCAGCCAGAACCGTTCTGGCGTTCCTTCATTTGACGGGGTGCTGGAGGAACTGAAGCAATTTGGATTTCCTTTGCAGGAGATGGATGAAGGTGGCGTAAGGGTGATTCTGTTAAATGCTCTGCAGGCTGCTAGGCGGGTATGCCGCTGTCTTGACTATCAGGAGTAGGTACCGGCGGATAGCAACGTCCAATGGCGTTGGCTCATGAACATATCATCAGGCAGATAGCGTTTACTGGTGCGCTGTCTGGTTCTGAACTTTTGAGCGATGAGGTGAGTAGCGCATGAACAATTTGAACTTGGCTCGCCTGAATCTGTATCGCACTCGTGAGCGCATCCAAATTGAGCTTGAGGTCGGCGAAACGGTGGAAGGGCTGCTCAAGTCGATCGACTGGAAGCACAAGACGATCAGGATCCATCGTCCCAAGCCTGGCGTAGATTGGGTGCTCCAATTCTCTGACGTTCAATCAATAGCGCCGCATTCTTGCGAAGCGACAGAATTGGACGTAGATCATTGGGGGCTTTCCTGGTTGTAGCCTTTGCCAGGCGCAGGCGGCGGTTAATGCCTGCTGGTGATCTGACCATCCGTATCGGGGCTTACACCTGCTGTCCCCACCCAAGCGCGCCAATCAACCGTCCCAGCCCATTTCTGGCATCCCACCAGATCACCCGCAGCAATGGCGCGTACTGTGCTATCAGGATGGCTTGCACAGGGTCGCTCTCGACAAAGTGGGTACACCCCAATCGCAGGGTGGCTTGGGCCTTGTGGGCGGCTACCTGCTCAGGGCTATCGTTGTGCAGCTGGGGGTCTCTCATGATCATTGGCGTTTCGCCATGGCCGTGCCGGGATAGCCAGGCTTGAGTGCGTGCGCGGTCCATTTCCGGGCGGCCGGTGATGATGGCTTTAACCAGGCCCAATGGTGGTAGCCGTTCAAAGGGTTCAAGCTGATCGCGCTCACAAAGCGCCGCCTGCAGGTCGGCGGCATAGTGCTGGTCTGGAATGTCCGGGAGCAGAATGCCGTCAAGGTCAATGGCATACGCATCGTATTCATGATCTTGTGCCATCTGGCCGGTGCGTCCGCAGCCGGTACTTACCCAGTGGTCGCGGTAGGCTTGGGTGTTGACTTGGCGTTCCCAGGGGAACAGTAGGAAGTAGCCTCGTCCGTCTATGCCGTAGTCGGGGCGAAGTCTGCTGAGGTCATGATAACCAGCAGTGAGCGTTTTGACTTGTAACCCCCTGCGTTGCAAAAAGCTTAAGCAGTCCTTGAGCGTATGGCCGGCGCCAGCAATGTCTTCACAGAGCAACACTTTGCTGCCGGCCTGCGGGATGGGGAGCGATGAGTCCCAGGTGACACTGCGGTCCGCCCGACGATAACGCAAGAAAGACGGTTCAACGCCCGTGGCATGAGAAACCATCAGTGCCAAGGGGGCGCCACCTCTCAACACCCCAATGATGCTGCTAAAGGCCTCTGCCAGTAGCGCGGACTGCAACGAGGCGACCCAGCGGTCCATATGTTCATACGAGATGGGCAGCACAGGTTCATTCAAGGGTAGGACCTCTTCAGAACGGAAGTTATACGGTTCAGTTGAATTGATCAGAGACCTCACTCCCTGGATTCTCACCCGTTGCAAGGGTGTCCACTACTGGTAAAAATGATAGGTTCAAGGGCTGGTGCGGATGAAGACCAGCGCCAGGAAAGAGGCGATCAGCACACTGCGGTGGCAGTGTGCTGACGCTCTCGATGATCAGATCAAGCCTCGTCATGTGCCGCGCGCGGATTGAGCCGTACCCGCAGGGTTAGGCGACTGTCATTTTTGTCAGTATCGGCAAATCGTTGAGCGCCGTATCGTTCCGGGTGTCACGACAGTTCAGGGTGGTTCCAGAGCTGGACACTTGGAGATGAGTCTCGATGGACTTGATTGCTTTGCCCGCCAGCACGAAGGTTCGAGTGACTGTCGGTGTTGACCCGATGGTCGAGAGGATGGCGGTCCAGCGTCCCTATTTTGCATTCGACACCCTCTACCAGACGGCAGACGCTGATTGGGACATCTGGGGAAATTTCAAACCTGAGCAGCCCCTCGGTGCTGAGGCGGGACCTCTAACCCTGTCCGAATGCATTCGTCACCTGTCCACGCTCGGCGCTTGCGCGGCTGCCCTGGCCCAACATCCGGATGAGCGTATCCATTATTTGGCTGATCATGCGATCTGGACGATACACAGGCCTGGGCTGAATACAGATCGAGCCATGCTGTTTGCTGCACGTGCACGGGTGTCAGCACGCTCCGGTAAGCGCGTAGAGGCAAACGCTGAACTGCTGACTGCGGGTGTGGTCAGTGCCGATCTCACCGTCAGCTACCAAGCTTTACCTGCGCAAGTCTTCGATCTCGCATTTGCCGACCATTGCAATGCCGGTTGTTCTCCAGCAACGCGTTCGCCATACCGGCGAATGTTTCCATTGCTCGTGCTTTCGCTCAAGCGTCATGCGATCACTGCTTGCAGCGTGGATTTCTCGGCAGAACGTTGTGCCGGCCATTTTCCGGACCACCCGATGTGGCCTGTGTCAGCCGTCCTGTCCGGGCTATGCGAAGTGATGTCGCAGTTATTGGCCCATGAGTTCCAGCGTTGCGTGGAATACACGGTGATGCATGCCGAGATGCGCGCATTACGCCTGGTGGCGGCCTCAGAGCAATTGCTGTTCAATGCCACGCTGATGTCGGTGTCGAGTGAAGGGCGGGTGTACAGCATGAGCTGTAGCGCCACTCACGGCAGAGCGGTTGTTGTCATGTTGGATGCGGTGGTGGTGATTCGTCGGGATTGAGTTCGCCGGGCGGCGCTAGCAGCACAGAAAGCGGAGGTCGGCAGCCATTATCCAGCAGCTGGAAGCTCCTGCACCAGCAGCTCCATTCTGTACCGCGCGCGGATCGCGATGGACGTTGATGGACAACCATTGATTTTTATGGAATCGAGCACCCCGACAAAACCTTCATCGGCAAGGTCGAGAAAGGCTTTGACTGGATGGGGTTTGTTTTTACGGCTGAGGGGTGCGCCGCCGTGGCACCGCGTGCACTCACCAACCATTCCCTGAAACTCCGCCGGCTTTACGAGCGCGCGCGACACGCGAGTTGCGGTATCGGTGACGGTTGCGAGGGATAGTGTTCCGGATATTTGGCTCCAGGCACGGCACCCTTCGCTCAGATGGTCATAGCAGCTCGGAACGTGCCTGTAACTCCCACGTGGTTCTGCCGACGTCCGGTCCGTGATGTATCGACGTGCACTTCCGTCGCGCGAATTATCCTAGTTGTCGGGTGATTTTCCGGCGTTGTTCGCATAGCCGGAGTTCGCCGCTAGCGAGTCGCTGGAATTCGCAGCCGACGCGATTGACGGGAGGGGGCCGTCCGATATGCATACGATCAACTTCCCGTCGGTCGGCGCGGACCGATTGATTGATTTATATCGATCTAGTAGATGGGCGCGTAAAAATTTTTCCTGATCTCGCGTGATTTGCACCGATGCGTCATCGTCGGCTTGGTACTGGGTTGTTCTGGTCTGTTCGTCCGCCGTCACCATGAGGTAATAGATTCCGGCGACAAACTGCACGGTCTCTGTCACGATTTGGAAGGACATATCCTTGGGGATTGCGGTTACTGTAATATTCATCATCTAGTCACCTTTGTCTTATCATTTAATTCTCCCGGTTCCGAGCTTCTAAGCCCGGCTCCGGCACGTCCGGCTCGGATAGGGGCGCGTTCTGCTCGCTGCCTCTCCCGCGGGGTTGGTTTGCTTGGTCGATATTTCGTCCGTCGGTTGTAACTCCGCGTTGTCCCGTCCTCATGTGTGCCACCATTAATGAAATCTGGTAAAACATCCCTGCCAGTAAGGTTCACAGTGAACTCATCCAGAACTTACTGGCCACTGTCAGAAATACTAGTTTTCTAGAACATTACGAAATATAAAATCGCCATTAAAATTCCAATCTCTCTCGGGCACTACGTCGCCGAGAGAAGAAATGTTTTTATCGCGGCGGATGGCTGAGCGCGGTGTATCTGGAGTCGACAGGGTACTGTGGCGATAATGCCTGGAAGGCGATGAAGCGTTTGCGCAAACAAGAGCAACCGCTCAATGAACTGCAGACGAAGCGTTTTCAGCAGGCTGTTCGGGAGGTGTCCGAGGCAGTAAATGCCACGGGCGAAGCGAAGAAGGTGACGTTGTCCTATCTCTTCAAGTCAGGCAGCGGTACGCCTCAGGTGACGATGATCAAAGGTTCGGGCAAGCTGGAGATCCGGGCGCCGATTGAGCTTCCGCTCCTGGACGCTCAAAAGCTGGTTGGGATGTGCGGGTCAAGGCCCTGTAGTTGATTGCACTTTTCGATCGCCTGGCTTCGCCAAACCCTCCACGCAGTCTCCCAGCCTGACTCATGCGTCGCGGCAGGGATGATCACCCGTTGATTGCAGTCGCTCGACCGCAGATTGCCGCGAAAGCTGCTTGCGATGTCACCAGGAATCACCGCGTCGCGACCACCCAGCAGATGGCGCTGGGGCAATGATTTCAGGCGGTCCCGATAGACCATCGGGTCCAGCGAACCGTTCAGGGGCGACAAGCCTTTGAGCTGTACCCATAAGCCTGGATCAAGATTGCCGGCGATGGTCTGGATCTGCGTGACATCGTCCCGTTGCCCGGCCAGCAGCACCGCCAACGCCGCGCCACCTGAATACCCCACCAACTCGAACTCGCGATTGCCAACGCGCTGCTTGAGCCGGTCCAGCGCCTGGCTGAGACTGCTGACCACTTCCTGGGAGAAGCGTCGATCAGTCCACAGCGCAGAGCTACAGCCTGCTGCGGTGACGAACTGGCAAGGCCGTGCGAGGTAGGCATTCGGGGTCGGATCCTCAAGCGCCAGTCGCGCGACCAGCAGGTTGCGCGGGCTTGGGTCGAGGCTCGGCTGGCTAGCCGTGGCCCAGGCATGGCCGTCGCCTTCCAGGTACACCCGCAGACGCTCGGTTGCACGCTGGTCAGGTGGTGCCAGCATGGCGAGCGGGAACGGCTGCCCAGACACAACCTCCAGGTGTCGACCGTGCTGTTCAGCCAATTGTTGCAGCGCTTGATAGGAGGATTGGCAGGCACAGAGAAGGGCGCTGGCCAGCAGCGCCCCCACGGTTCGCCAGACGCCGGCCCACGGGCGTGGGCCGGCAAGCGGTTTGCTCATCAGAAGTCGTAACGGACTTTCGCCGAGAACACGTCGGCATCGAAGCCGGACTTGCCGATGTAGTCGTAGTTGACGCCCAGGGTCACCGCGCCCAGCTTGTAGTCGGCACCCACGCCGGCTTCGTAGCTGTCACGCGCCGCCTTGGCACCGCTGGTCACGAACGGCGTGCTGCCGAGCAGGAAGGTCGAGGTGCTCTTGGCTTCATCGGCGGCGAAGTCGTGATACGCCATCAGCTTGGCTTGCGGCTCCAGGGTACCGGCGCCCAGGGCCATGCTGCCGGCCACGCGCAGGCCTGCACCCAGTTCGATGGCTTCGTAACGCTGGTCTTCAACTTTCAGCGCTGCCGAAGAGCCTTTTTCACGGTAGCCGTCGATGTTCACCAGGCTGTAGCGGGCCGCCAGGCGCGGCTCGACCAGTACCTGCGGGTTGATGTGGTAGGTGTAGCCACCGATCAGGTTCAGGCCCAGCAGGTCGCTGTCATAGTCGGCCTTGGCTTGCGTGCCGGCAATGCTGCGCTTGCTCTGGTTGTCGTTGAAGCCGTAGGTCAGGCTGGCATCGACGAAGTAGTTGCCGTGCTCGAACCCGCCGTAGAGGGTAAAGGCATGGCTGTCGACTTCGGTCTGGTTGCCGCTTTTGCCGTTCACGTCGGTGTTGATGAAGCTGTACGCCAGGCCCAGGGTCAGGTTGTCGTTGAGCTTGCCATCGGCACCCACGGCGATACCGCGGCTGTAGGCGTTATAACCGGCAACGCCGTCACGCAGGTCCTGGCTGGCGTCGCTGTACAGCGACTGCACCCAGACACCGGCTTCCTTGAAGCCCTCGCCCGAGGAGGCGCCGCGCAGCGAACTGGTGCGGCTGCCGGTGACGTTGCTCACCAGGTTCTGGCTGGTGGTGGCGGCCTGGGTGGCGCCGCCATTGGTTTCCGGGGTCAGTTCCGAGGCCAGCTTGGCGACCTGGGCTTCGTCGGCGTTGAGCAGGGCCTGCTTGAACGGGTCGCTACTGGCCAGCTTGCCGATCATGCCGTCGGCGGTCAGGCTGCCCAGGGCTTTCTGGCTGTTGGACGAACCACCCTGGTTGGTGATGATCTGCTCGACTTCTTCCTTGCCCTTGCCAGTGACCACGGCCACCACCTGATTGTTGTCGACGGTGAAGCTGTCGACCTTGAGCAGCGCCGAGCTGCTGACCAGGTTGAGTTTGCCGTTCGGGTCGACGCTTTCGCCGTCGGCACCCAGCAGTTCGATATGGCCGGCTTCGATCAGTTTGTAGGTGCTGCCGTTGGCATTGAAGTCTTCGCCTTTGGCCGCCAGCTGCACTTGGGCGCCCTGGCCGAACTGGGTGGTGCCGCTGACCTTGAGCACAGCCGTGTTGGCGTCGGTGGCGCTGCTCAGGTTCAGGCCCAGGGCCGAATTGCCGGCGACGTACAGGTTGCCGTCGATGCTGGTGTGCGGGGCTTCGAAGGTCAGGGTGGTTTTCAGGTTGTCGCTGACGCTGCCGACATCGATCCAGCCGCCGTCCTTCATACGAATGTTGGCGCCGTCAGCGCGGCTGTCGGTACCGGTGAACGAGGTGTCGCCTTCGATTTCGATGTTGCTCAGGTCGATCAGGTTACCGACGATCACGCTGCCTTTGCGCAGGATCAGCTCGACCGGGCGGTTGCTTTCCGAGGCGTCGATGGCCTCGTCGGCAGAAATGATCGAACCGCTGTTGAAGATGTTGAAATCGCCTTCTTCTTTGTACCAGGGCTGGGCGCCCGGGCTGTCGAAGTCGCTGAAGCCGATGGCGATGGCGGCGTCTTCGGCACGGATGGTGCCGGTGTTGACCAGGTGGTTGTTCATACCGGTGAAGCTGGCGCCGTCGATGCGGATGCCCTCGGCATCGTCGCCGCTGGCAATGATGGTGCCGTGGTTCTCGATGCCGGCCAGGTCGACCATGTCGGTGTACGCGCCCGAGCCGCTGGTGGTGGCGTCGATGGCGGTGGCGCCTGCGCCGGTGACTTCGATCAGGCCGCGGTTGATGACCTTGCCGACGATCTCGCCGCCTTCAAGGTTGATGCCTTTGGCATCTTCACCCTTGGCGATGATCTTGCCGCCGGCGGCATTGAGCAGGTCGCCCTTGATCACCGAAGAGCCGGAGAAGTCCACGGCGCGGGCGACATCGCGGCCGCCGTCGTCGTTCAGTGGCGCACCTTCTGCGTAGAGCAGGCCTTCGTTGATGACGCTGCCGCCAATCTTCGCCGGGTCGATCATCAGCGCGTTGGCGCCACCGCCGATGGCGGAAATGCTGCCCTTGTTGATCACGTCGCCGCCAACGCTGTTGGCGACCCACGGCTGCGTGCCTTCCCACACGTCCATGTCGACGCCGCCGGCGAAGTTGCCGGTGCTGTTGATGGTGGCGTTGAGAATCAGGTCTTTCTCGATGCTCGAGCCATTGAGCTCGATGGCATCTTCGTCGCTGCCGCCGGTATAGGCGCCGTTGATCTCGAGATTGCCGCTGTAGCGCTGGTGCTCGCTTTTAAAACCGGCGTTGGTCAGCTGGACAGTTTCAGCGAGGGCGGGCAAGGCAGTGGCGGTTACGGCCAGGGCGAGCAGGGTCTTGCGGAACATCACGGGGTTCACGGTTCATTCCTTTAACGGTGTTTTGTGTGCTTCGCTTGCGTGCGGGCTGGACCTTGCAGCGACAAAAAAGGCGGGGCCACGCAGAAGGGCGCGGCGATGGTAAATGAGTTGACATCAAAATGATATCACTGGCGTGTACAACCGCTATTTGACCCGAAACGGTTGAGCCGCCATGAACGCCACCGGCAGCAGCGGCGCGGCGAGGATCATCAGCACGCCGTCAGCAGTGACGGTGACCGGCGTCAGCAGTACCTGAGTGACCTTGCTCTTTTTTCGGTAGGCCGAAACCTGAAGGGGATAGGTGCTTTTCAGCGTACTGCCCTGAAGGGCGCTGATGTCCTTGCTGGACTTGAAGCGGCTGCCTTGAATTTTGTAGCGATGCAGCAGGGCGTCCTGTTGCGCCGATGCCACGAAGCCCAGCGCTTTTGCCTCGTTGACCTCGCCTGCTGCAAGTTGCCCCAGCCCGGGGATCTTCAGTTCGAATTCGCCGTCCAGGGTTTCATACATGCTGACGTGGACCGGCAGAAACTCGGCCTGCATCTTGGCATGCAGCCCTGAGCGAATCGCCTGCAATAGCTCGGGTTCGACCAGGATGAAGTAGTGGTACTTTTTGCCCAGTACCACAAAGCTCTTCTGGTCAGCCGTCACATAGAGCTGGCCTACCTGCTCTGTATAGACTTCTTCGCTGGCCCGCGGCTCATACAGCTCGCTGGTCAGGCAGCCACTGATGCTGGCGAGGGTCAGTGCAGACACTGCCAGCAGTGTGGCCCTGAGCAATCTTGGCCGGGGCGAGGTCTTTTGCATGTTTGATCCAATCCATGGAGGGGCGGTGGTGGATCATAACCTGCAAGTGGTGTGATAGCGCTGAAGAAGCGGCGTAAGCCGATCAACCCGGCGAGCCCGCTACAACAGCGGGCCCGCCGGACGTGTCAGAGCTTGGGCAGTTGTCCCACACGCCCCATCATTTCCGTTACGACCTGCAGGTCCAGAAGGAACTGCTCCACCGTCTTGAACTCGTTGTCGTTATGCCCGGTGTACTTGACGTCGGGCATGGCCAGGCCGAACTGCACGCCGTTGGGCAGTTCATGCACCGAGGTCGCGCCGGCGGAGGTGCCGAACTCCTGCTTCATCCCCAGGTTTTCGCTGGCGACTGCCAGCAGCGCCTTGACCCATTCACCCTCGGGGTTGCGGTACATCGGTTCGGCGATCGAGTAGTCGAAGGTCGGTGTGATGCGGCTCTGCTTGCTCCACGCGTCCAGCTTGCCGGCGATTTCGCTTTTCAGGGCTTCCGGGCTTTTACCCTTCGGCACACGCAGGTTGACGGCCAGTTTCAAGGCCTTGTCGTCCAGGCCGACGTAGGTCAGCGAGGTGGTCAGCGGGCCCATGAACTTGTCCGAGAAACCGACACCCAGTTTGCCGCCCAGGTAGTCCAGGCCCCAGTTGTCGGCGGCGTAGCGGGCGGCGTCGGTGATGTGGTTGTGCTTGAGCGCGACCTTGCCGTCGAGGCTGTTGATAAAGTCGAGCATCCGCGCCACCGGGTTGACCCCGGACTCAGGTTCAGAGGAGTGCGCCGAGACGCCGGTGACGGTCAGTTTGACGTCCTTGCCATCGACCTTGGCGCTGACCTCGAAGTTGCCGCCATTGGCCTTGGCATACTCAGCGCCGGCTTTTTGCAGGGTGGCAGCCAGCTCGGCGGGCTTGTCGGTCACCAGGGTCGCCACCGAGGTCGAAGGGATCTGGTTGGTGGCCAGGCCGCCGGTCAGCGTGGTGATTTCAGCGCCTTGGCCATCGCCTGCGCGCCGGGCAAAGCTGGCCATGACCGTGCCGTAGCCTTTCTCGGCAATCACCACCGGGTAGCCACCGTCCAGTGCCAGGTTGTAATTAGGCGTCGGGTTGCGCTCGAAGTAGTAGGGGATGGCGTCGCCGGTGGTCTCTTCGGTGGTGTCGACCAGCAGCTTGAAGTTGCGTGCCAGCGGCAGCTTCTCTTCCTTGATGATTTTCATGGCGTACATCGCCACGACAATACCGTTCTTGTCGTCTTCGGTGCCGCGACCGTACATGCGATCGCCAACCAGGGTGACCTTGAACGGGTCGAGACGGGTGCCGTCCTTGAGTACCCAGTTCTCCGGCGTCACCGGCACCACGTCGGCGTGGGCGTGAATACCGACCACTTCATCGCCTTGGCCTTCCAGGGAAATTTCATAGACACGGTTGTCGATGTTGCGAAAGTTCAGGTTGAAGGCCTGGGCCAGGCTCTTGATCTTCTCGGCGATCTTGATGAATTCGGGGTTGTCGTGCTGATCGACGCCGTCGACGCGGAAGGTCGGAATAGCCACCAGTTCACGCAGGGTCTGGGTGGCCGCATCGCCGTACTTCAGCCGGGCATAGATCCCCAGCAGGCGATGGATTTCGTTCTGCTGTTCAGCCGTCAGCTGCTTGTTGGCCAGGAAGGCGGCGATGCTCTGGTCGAGCTTGTCGGCCTTGCCGAGTTCGCTTTTCGCCACACTGGCCAGGAACTGGCGGAAATCCTTGACCGAAGCGTCGCTGAAGCTCTTGAGAATGGCCGCGCTCTGCTGTGGGGTGATGTTGGCATAGGCAGGCGAGGTGATCGATGCCAGGCCAGCGAGCATCAGGGTGGCCGCAGCCAGTTTTTTCAGGGCGAAGTTCATTGCGGGGGGCATTCCTTTGCAGGCAAATGATGAGAAAGGATGGGTGCAACAAAACATTTCCAAGCTACCACTTAGAGGGGCTGGTACGGGAGTACCTGAAGTGGGATGTGTCGCACAGAACTGCAAAAGCGGCGCAGAAACGAAAAAGCCCCGGGAGAGGCTGGCTTGCAGTTTTCAGCTACGGGGGCACGGAGCGAAATCGAAGCAGGCTTCCAGTGCACAAATGTCGTCCGGGCGGGGCAGGCTGATCCGGTGAGTCAACGACAAGGTCATGGCATCGGTATCGATATGCAGGGTGTCGGTGAATAGCGGCAGCGGCAGCAACTCGCCACTGTGCAGGCGCATCAGCACAAAGGGCCGGTGCTCGGGCAGTTCCACGCAGAGTTGGCCGTTGTGGCTGAGTGCAGGCGGGGTAAGGTTGAACAGTTCGATGCGAAGGTTCGCGGGCAGAAAGGCGATTTGCTGGTCGACGGGGGCAGCGTTCCAGTAGGCAAAGTCGAAGTCGGCGGGTAACCCCGGCCAGGGTTTTTTCTGCCAGGCTTTGTCGTAGGTGCCGGCCAGGGCCAGGCGAGGCGCCCAGGCCCGGCCCACCACCCCAAACCCTGCCGGGCAGTAGCCGTAGGTGGCGGACAGCTGGGCCATGTCGGCGGCGCTGATGTCGCCGTCCGGATGGTGGGTGACGTGCAGGTGGGTGACCGGCCTGTCGAGCGCCTCGATTTGCGGGGCCGCCAGGCGCTGGAGTGGCGCGTCCATGGACCAGGCGTGTTTCTCATGGCGTTTTTCGATCCAGCCCCGGCCCAATGGATTGCTGTAGCAGACCTGATGGAGCAGGTACGGCTCGGCGCAATTGTCCGGATAGTCGGGGTTGGGCAGCACACTGCTGCCGCCGAAGGCGTACTCCCAGCGCAAGGGCACGCGGATGGCCGGCTCGGCAGCAGACAAGCGCCAGCCGCTGAACAGACCATGCTCAAAGTGTCGAGGGCCGCTGAAGCGCAGGTGCTTGTCGAGCAGAATGCCCCGCGCCTCATGGTGTTCTGCTTCGTGTTGTGCGGTGCATGGCTGTTCGCTCAATGGAGCGCTCAGGCGGATGCCAGCAGTCCAGGACGTTGTCGGTTCGCCGCCGGGGGCGTGGGCATGGCCGTTGATGATCACATCGCAGCGGGGTTTGAACGGCGCCAGGTCGCTTTCTTCGTAGACGCTGCTCTGGCCCTGTTCACCGAAGTAACGATCGGCTGCGCACAGCAGGATCGGCTCGTCAGCCATCACTTCGGCACTGCAGTGCCCTGGCTGGCCCGGGATGGGCTGCAGACGATAGCCAACCTTCATCACTACGACGGGGTAGTCATTGCCCCGGGTATCGAGCGCACTGAAGCATAACGCGGCAAAGGGCGTCAGGTTGCGAAATTCCATAGTGGGTCCTTCAATTGATGTCGACGTCCTTGCCGTTAATGTGCATAGCGCCCTGGGGCTGGAGCTGCACGGGAAGCCCCAGGGGGAAATCTAGGCGGGTGTGGCTTGAGGCCTCAAGAGAGGAGAGGTAATTCAGACGGGTCCTACGGCTTCCTACGCGCTTGACTGTCAGATGCGCCGGAGCTGATTCCGTTTTTCGCTGAGTAGGGGTTGGAATGTGTACCGGTCGTGGAGGCGGCTTCAAGGTGCCGTCCGTGATTCGAGATCCAGATCTTCTGGCCATTTCACTTTGGGTGCCTTTTCAACAACCGCGGCCACCTGGCGGTGCAACTGAGCATCGAGCCCCTGGCCTTGAGCAGCCTGCTGAGCATCGATGGCCAGTTGGTGCCTTACCGGCATGGCGCGCCACAGCGCACGGGCTTGGTCTGGCCCAATGACCTGAGCAGTGCCAGCGCCAGCCAGCTGACGCTGGTGCACAGCAGCGGCAACACCGCCAGCCTCAGTTATCGTGGGCCCTGGTCGTTGTTTCGCCTGCTCAGCCGCGCCCAGCTCAACGGCCGGACCGACACCAGCGTCGACCTGACCTTTGCCGTGGCTGATGGCCTGATGCGCTACCGCGTCGGTGTGCACAAGGCCAACAACCCGGTCACCCAGCGCAGTTTTGAAGGGTTTGCCTTGCCCAGGACGTTACTGGAAGCACGTCGCGGCCCGCCCATCGATGACGAGTCATAGGTGCGTACCTGCCTGGAGTGGGTGGGAGCGGGCTTGCCCCGCGATGAGGCCAGTACAACCAACACGTCATGCGGCGCCTGGATTACGACCGCTGCGCGCTCGATCGCCGGCAAGTCCGGCTCCCACAGGATTGGCTGTGCTCCCAGGGGCAGTGCAAGACCTGTGGGAGCTGGCTTGCCAGCGATGAGGCCAGTCCAGCCAACACATCATGCGGCGCCTGGATTACGACCGCTGCGCGCTCGATCGCCGGCAAGTCCGGCTCCCACAGGATTGGCTGTGCTCCCAGGGGCAGTGCAAGACCTGTGGGAGCTGGCTTGCCAGCGATGAGGCCAGTCCAGCCAACACATCATGCGGCGCCTGGATTACGACCGCTGCGCGCTCGATCGCCGGCAAGTCCGGCTCCCACAGGATTGGCGGTGCTCCCAGGGGCAGTGCAAGACCTGTGGGAGCTGGCTTGCCAGCGATGAGGCCAGTCCAGCCAACACGTCATGCGGCGTCTGGATTACGACCGCTGCGCGCTCGATCGCCGGCAAGTCCGGCTCCCACAGGATTGGCTGTGCTCCCAGGGGCAGTGCAAGACCTGTGGGAGCTGGCTTGCCAGCGATGAGGCCAGTCCAGCCAACACATCATGCGGCGCCTGGATTACGACCGCTGCGCGCTCGATCGCCGGCAAGTCCGGCTCCCACAGGATTGGCGGTGCTCCCAGGGGCAGTGCAAGACCTGTGGGAGCTGGCTTGCCAGCGATGAGGCCAGTACAGCCAACGCATCATGCGGCGCCTGGATTACGACCGCTGCGCGCTCGATCGCCGGCAAGTCCGGCTCCCACAGGGCCGGCGTACACAAACCCACTGTGGGATCGGGCTTTGTTGATTGCCGTCAACCACCACACCCCGCCACCGCGCTAGTCTCGAGCCCAGTGCCAGACTCACGCCGAGGCCCCGATGCTCTACCCGCTGCTGTTATCCCTGCACCTGTTCGCCGCGGTGATCTTCATCGGTACGGTGTTCTTCGAGGTGCTGTTCCTTGAACACATCCGCAAGCAGTTGCCGGCCAAGCTCATGCTGCTACTGGAACAGGCCATCGGCCAGCGCGCCCGGCAGTTGATGCCCTGGGTGCTGCTGGTGCTGTTCGGGGCCGGGGTAGGGATGGTCTGGCTGCGCTATGTGCCGCTGCTGGAGACGCCCCTGCGCTCGTCGTTCGGCACCTTGTTGCTGGTGAAAATCATGCTTGCCGCCAGCGTGCTGGGGCATTTTCTCGTGGCCATGCTGTGGTTTCGCAGCGGGCAGATGAGCAGCGGCCGGGTGAAGTTCATTCATCACAGTGTGTTCGTTCATCTGCTGCTGATCCTGCTGCTGGCCAAGGCCATGTTCTACCTGACATGGTAGCCAGCCGCGCCGCGCTTGATGCAAATCAAGGCCCCTGGGCCGCTCCGGGCGGACACTGATGCTCCGTAGCCCGTCTCGGAGCCCCGCCATGCTTGACTCACTCCATCGCCACCGGCAGCAGATCACCCCGCACGGGCAGTGGCCGGGAGAGCCCGGCAGGCATGCCGATACCCGCAGGTTTCATGCCGGCATCGGCTCGCTGGATGTGTTGCGCGCCCTGCGCGCCAGCCGTCAGCAGCACCGGCCGTTGTCCTTGGGCGTGCAACTGCCCGCCGGGCTCGACAGTCAGGAGCAAGACGCCTATCTGCGCGGCCTGCAACGGGAGATCGCGCTGGTCGGCTGCCACCTGGGAGCCGACCAGAGCATTGAGCAGTTCCAGTTGAGCGGCGCTACCCCAGGGCCCGAGGTGCTGCAGCAGTTGATGGGGCAACTGCGCCAACGCTTCAATTTTCTGCAACACGAATTGGGTGACTACGGCGTTGAAGTCGATCTGCATCACACCGACTGGGCGACCATGGGCCTGTTGCGTGACCAGGGGTTCAACCATGTCAGCATCGGTGTGCCCGATGGCGGCCAGGGTGGTGTGCCGTCGGCAGCCCGTTGCCAGAACCCGGCGCCGATTCATTCGCTGATCGATGCTGCGCGCACCTTCGATTTTCGCTCGGTGAGTGTCGACCTTGGCTATGGCCACGCCTGGCAGACCCCGGACAGCTTCGCCCGCAAGCTTGCCACCCTGATCGAGCTCGAGCCCGACCGCCTGCAGGTGTTCGATTATGCCCAGGCGCCAGCGCGCTACGCCCACAGTGCCCGGCAAGCGCCCTGCAGCGAGCAGGACAAGGCGCTGATGCGGCGCATCTGTTTTGAGCAACTGCCGGCGGCGGGGTACCAGCACATCGGCCTGGGCCAGTTCGTGCGCGCCGACGACGATCTGGCCATCGCCCAGGAACGCGGGCGCCTGCGCCGCAATTGCCAGGGTTTTACCCGGCACGGCTACTGCGACCATGTCGGCTTGGGCCTGGGCGCGATCAGCCAGTTCGACGAACTCTATGCGCAGAATGCCCTGAGCCTCGCGCACTACCTGCAACAGCTGGGCAACGACCAGTTGGCCACCTGCCGAGGCTGGCGCTGCGAGGCGGATGACCAGTTGCGCCAGCGGGTAACCGAGCGCCTGGCCTGTGACCTGGAGCTGGATATCCAGGCCATCGAGGCCCGTTACGGCGTGGATTTTCGCCAGTACTTTGCAAGCGCCTGGCGCCAGCTGGAGGCCATGAGTCGGGCCGGGCTGGTCGAGTTGTCAGCGCGTTACATCAGCATATTGCCCGCCGGCCGGGTGGAAGTGGATGCCATCTGCCAGCTGTTCGAACAGAGCAGCCCGGGGCTTTCCCTCCATCAGCAATGGGTCGATCACGATGCCAGCCTTTGAATTCAACCGCGCCCTGGTGAAAAAGTACGACCGTCCAGGGCCGCGCTATACCTCGTACCCGACCGCGCCGCAGTTTCACCCGGCCTTCGCCGTCGATGACTACCTGCAGGCCGTGCAGGCCAGCAACCAGGCGCCGAGGCCCAAGCCGCTGTCGGCCTATATCCATATCCCGTTTTGCCAGAGCCTTTGCTATTACTGCGCCTGCAACAAGATCATCACCCGCAAGACCCATCGCGCGGCCGAGTACCTGGGCTACCTGAAGCGTGAGATTGCCCTGCAGGGCGCGCTGTTCGAGCGCAGTCGCAAGCTGACCCAGCTGCACCTGGGGGGCGGCACGCCGACCTACCTGAGCAACGCGCAACTGGCCGAATTGATGGACTGCCTGCACCAGGCGTTCAACCTCGATGACAGCGACGATCACGAGTTTTCCATCGAGGTCGATCCGCGCACCGTCAGTACCGGGCAAATCCAGATGCTGCGCGGCCTGGGCTTCAATCGCCTGAGTTTCGGCGTGCAGGATTTCGACGCCGCTGTGCAGGCGGCGGTCAATCGCCGGCAAAGCGAAGAACAGATCTACGCGTTGGTGGCCGCAGCACGCGAGGCGCGCTTCAAGTCGGTCAGCGTCGATCTGATTTACGGCCTGCCGCTGCAAACGGTGCAGAGCTTCGACGTGACCTTGGGCAAGATCATCGCCCTGCGCCCGGACCGCATCGCCGCCTACAGCTATGCCCACCTGCCCGAGCAAGTGCGGGCGCAGCGGATGATCCGCCGCGAAGACATGCCGCCGCCGGAGCGCAAGCTGGAGCTGCTGGAGCTGACCATCCAGCGCCTGACCGACGCCGGTTACGTGTACATCGGCATGGATCACTTCGCCTTGCCGGACGACGAATTGGCCCTGGCCCGGGCCAATGGCACCCTGCAGCGCAACTTTCAGGGCTACTCGACCCATGCCGACTGCGACCTGATCGGCCTGGGCGTGTCGGCTATCGGCAAGGTAGGTGACAGCTACAGCCAGAGCGTCAAGCTGCTGTCCCAGTACTATGCGTGGCTCGATCAGGGCCTGCTGCCGATCCAGCGTGGCTACCGCCTGAATGCCGACGACCTGCTGCGCCGCGAGGTGATCAACCAGCTGATGTGCCATGGCCGCATCGATTTTGACCGGTTCCAGGCCGCGCACGGTATCTGCTTCAACGACTACTTCGCCGAAGCCCTGGAGCAGCTGGCCGAGCAGGTGGATGACCAGTTGCTGGCGCTTGATCAACACGCCTTGCAGTTGCTGCCCCAGGGCCACTTGATGATGCGCAACACCGCCATGGCCTTTGACGCCTACCTGGGCGGTGGGCGTAAAGGCCAGTTTTCGCGCACCGTTTAGTGCGAAGTGCCCTCGGCGAACTCGATCTTGTTGCCGACGTTGTACTTGCCCGAGGGCTTGTTCATGGGAATGCGCTTGACCTCCTCGAGGGTCTGGCTGTCGTAGACGATCAGCGCGCCGTCGTTGGCCCAGATGCTCAGCAGCAAATAGCGGCCGTCGTGGCTGAACTCGACATGGGCAGCGGTCTTGCCCGGCATCGGCCGCAGGGTGTGGGCGATTTCCAGGGTCTGCTTGTCGATCAGGTGGATGGCGTCGTTGTCGGGGCCGAAGAACACATCGGTCCAGGCATAGGCCGAGTTGGCGTGGCTGCGCATGAAAAAGCCCGGGCCCAGGGTGGGGATCTCCTTGATCAGGCGCCAGGTCTTGAGGTCGATCACCGAGATCAGGCCCTGGCTGATGTTCGGCGTGGCGAACACCCAGTCGCCGTTGCGCCGCCACCAGGTGCCGGAGCCCAGGTGCGGCATGCCGGGCAGGGCAATGCGGCTGAGCACCTGGCCGCTATCGAGGTCAATCACCTGGCCGCCGTTGGCCTTGCGGGAGGTGGCCAGCAGTTGCCGGTAGTCCGGCGAGAAGGAGAAATCGTCGAGAAAATCCTCGGCCGCAATCCTTCGCGGCACGAAGTCGGGCTGGCCGGCGCTGGACAGTTCCCAGACCTCTTTCACGTCCTTGAGCGCCACGATGAAACTGTCCCGTGGCGGTGCCGTGTACACCGCGCTGACCCGCGACGGCGTGCCGTCCTGGCCAACCGCAGCGATGGTTTTCACTGGCGTCAGGTCGCGGGCATCGAGCAGCACCAGGTTGCCTGGCAGGTAGTTGCCCACCAGCACCCAGCGCCCGTCCTTGCTCACCGCCAGGTTGCGGGTATTGAGCCCGGCGCGCACCTCGGCGATCAGTTTCAGGTTGTGCAAGTCGTACTGGCTGACCCAGCCGTCGCGGGAGGCAAAGTAGACGAAGCGGCCATCGGGAGAGAACTTCGGACCGCCGTGCACGGCAAAATGCGAGGCAAAGCGTGCCAGCACGGTGAAGCGGTCGCCGTCGAGGATATTGATGTGGTGATCGCCGGCTTCAACGACCACGAACAGGTTCAGGGGGTCGGCAGCGTGCTGGGGTGTGCCTGGAAGACTGTCGACGGCATTGAGCACCTGGTGGCTGGCGCGGATCTCGGCATCGCTCCAGGTCGGTGGTGTGGCCGGGGGCTGTTGCAGGTAGGTCACCAGGCCGTCGATCCGGGCTGAGCTCAATACCTTGGCAAAGCCGCTCATCTGGCTGGCCGGGCGGCCGGAGGCGATCACCTGGCGAATCTCGGCGGGCTTGATCCGGCTCAGGCTTTCCGGCAGCAGGGCCGGGCCGCTGGCACCGAAACGATTGGCGCCATGGCACTGCTGGCAATGCTGCTGATAGTCCAGGGCGGCCTGGTCGAGGGCCGCGCTGCCCTGCGCCGAAGCCATCCATAACAGCGGGACAAGGGCCAGGGCTTTCATGGTGCGACCTCGGCGGCAAGCGCGGCACCGGCAAAGTGCGCCGGGTGGCGCAGCGCCTGTTCGGCGAACAACCCGACCACCTTGCCGATCACCGTCAGCGTCGGCGTGGCGGCGGGGCATTGCCGCGCCAGCATTGGCAAGTGTGCGAGGGTGCCGCGCAGCACCTGCTGGTCGGCGCAAGTGCCGCGGCTGATCAGGGCCGCCGGGGTATCGGCGGCAAGCCCGGCAGCGATCAACTGCTCGGTGATCAGCCGCAGATTGGCCAGGCCCATATAGAACACCAGGGTCTGGCTGCTGTCGGCCAGGCTCTGCCAGGGCAGGTTGAGCGCGCCGTCGTGTTGCAGGTGGCCGGTGATGAAACGGCAGGAGTTGACCAGGTCGCGGTGGGTCAGGGGGATCCCGGCATAGGCGCTGCAGCCGGCGGCGGCAGTGATGCCCGGTACCACCTGACAATCGATGCCGTGCTGCAGGAGGAAGTCGAGTTCTTCGGCGCCCCGGCCGAAGATGAACGGGTCGCCGCCCTTGAGCCGCACCACCCGCTGGCCCTGGGCCGCCAGGTCGACCAGCAACTGGTTGATCTGTGCCTGGGGCAGGCTGTGGTAGCCGCTGATCTTGCCAACGTAATGGCGGCGGCAAGCGGGCGGGATCAGGGCCAGCAGTTCACTGCTGATCAAGCGGTCATAGACCACGGCATCGGCCTGCATCAGCAGGCTCCAGGCGCGCAGGGTGAGCAGGCGCGGATCGCCGGGCCCGGCACCGACCAGGGCGACTTCGCCGGGGCTGAAGGGCGAGTGCAGGGCGGCAGGTAGAACGGAGGCACAATGCATGAGGGCGTTCCTTGTTCCATCATCAGGGGCGCCGGGTCGCCGCCTGTGTCGGCGGCTTGCCCGGTCAGGTTGTCAATGCGTGACGCAAGGAATGAGCGCCGATGGCGGCAGGCCGATTTCTTCATCGCTCAGGTGGCAGCCGGGGTCCTGGCCCCAGAGGTCACCGGCGGCCCAGGCGCGGGTGCGGGTGTTGCCGTTGCAGATGCTCAGCCAATGGCAGGCGGCGCAGCGCCCGGTCACGGCCCGGGGATGCTCGCGCAGGCGCAACAGCAGAGGATCGGGCTGCTCCAGCCACAGGGTGCGGAACGGCGTGCGGCGCACGTTGCCTACCGAGTGCTGCCACCAGTAGGTGTCGGGGTGCACTTCGCCGGTGTTGTCGATATTGGCGATGGCGCAGCCCGAGGCATTGCCGCCCCAGGCGCGCAGCATCTGCTCCAGTTGCGGGTAGTGCTCGGGTAGATGACGCGCAGTCCACTGCAGCAACAGGATGGCATCGGCATCGTTGTTACCGCTGACGAAGTCGCTGTCGCGGCCGTGCTGGATATCATCCCAGGCTTGATCAAACAGCAGGTTCATCGCCTCACGGCTCATCTGCTGCAGCGCGTCGAGCTTGCGGCTGCGCTTGCCGCGGCCGCTGTAGTTCAGGTGCGAGAGGTAGAACTTGCCCACGTCACAGTCGCGCATCAGCGCCAGTAAAGCCGGCAGCTGGGCGTGGTTGTCCTGGGTCAGGGTGGTGCGCATGCCGACGCGAATGCCCTGTTCGCGGCACAGGCGCATGGCCTTCAGCGAACTGGCGAAGCTGCCTTTGAGCTGGCGAAAGGCATCGTGGGTGGCCTCAAGGCCATCGATGCTGATGCCGACGTAGTCGAAGCGGGCCGCGCGAACCTGGGCGATGTTGCGCTCATCGATCAGCGTGCCGTTGCTCGACAGGGCGACGAACATGCCTTGGTCGCGGGCATGGGCACTGAGCAGGAACAGGTCGCCGCGCAGCAGCGGCTCGCCGCCGGAGAGAATCAGCACCTTGACCCCGGCATCGGCCAGGTCATCGATCACTTGCAGGGCCGCTTCGGTATCCAGCTCGTCACGAAACACGCTGTCGGCCGAGGTGGCGTAGCAGTGCTTGCAGGTCAGGTTGCAACGCCTGAGCAGGTTCCAGATCACCACCGGCGGGCGCGGGCTGCCCGGTGGGTTGGTGCGCGGGGCAGGGCCGTGGCCGGCCAGGGCGCGCAGGTACTGGCTGATTCTCAACATGCGACGCTCCTTGCTCAGTGGCTGGTGGGCAGGCGTAAACCGGTTTTCTTCAGGATGCGGCTGCTGACCAGCATGTCGTCGGCCCGGCAGGCATCACCCAGCAGGTAGCGCAGGTGTTCGCGGTAGCTGTCGATTTCGGTGGCGCTGCGGCCATGGACCATGGCGAACAGGTTGTAGCGCCAGCTGCCGTTGCGCGGGCGCCGGTAGCAGTGGCTGACGAAGGGCTGAGCGCCGATAAGCCGGCCCAGGCGGGGCATCTGCGCGTCGTCGACATCCCAGACGGTCATGCCGTTGAAGCGATAGCCCAGGCGGTAATGGTTGGGCACGGCAGCGATGCGGCGAATGGCGCCGTCAGCCTGCAGGCGCTTGAGCAGGGCCAGGGTTGCCTCGACGCTCAGGTGCAGCTGCCCGGCCAGCCAGCCCCAGGGATCGTCCACCAGCGGCAGGCCGGCCTGGGTCAGTTGTACCAGGCGCAGGGCCAGGGCCTGTTCAGACCGGGAAGTACAAACCGACATGGTAGGTCTCCTCCTTGGGCAGGTTGAGCGGGGTCAGGCCGGTGCGCTGCTGGATGCGCTGCAGGGTCTGGTCCAGGTGCTCGAGGCTGGCGCAGCCGAGGACGAACCACATGTTGAAGGGGTGTTCGCGGCGGTAGTTGTGAGCGACTTCGGGCATCGCCGCAAGCTCGGCGGCAACGGCCTCGAAGCGTGCTTCAGGCACCGTCAGCGCCGCCAGGGTAAAGGCGCCGCCCAGCCGTTCGATGTCGAACATTGGCCCGAAGCGGGTCAGGGTGCCGTCGTCGAGCAGGCGTTGCAGGCGTTCACGCAGTTGCTGGCTGCTGCTGCCCAATTCCTCGGCCAGCACCTGCCAGGGCTGGGGCACCAGCGGCAGGCCCAATTGCAGGCGGTTGATCAGGCGGCGGTCGAGTTCATCCATGGGCGCTTGCTCCGCTGCTGGCGGGGGCGAAGCGGCCACCGCACTGTTTGAAAGCCTGGGTGCTGAACAAGACCTGGTAGGGCAGGTCGCTGAGCAGGTGCTGCTCGAGCAACGCCGCGATATGCGCCTCGACCCGCTCGCGCTGGCGGCCATGGACCATGCAGAACAGGTTGTAGCGCCATTGCGGCAAGCGCCGTGGCCGCTGGTAGCAGAGGCTGACCAGCGGCTCGCGGCCCAGGCGCTGGCCGACTTCGTCGATCAGGGCGTCGGGGATGTCCAGCACCAGCATGGCGTTGGCAGTAAAGCCCAGGGCGCGGTGGTTGAGCACCAGGCCCAGGCGGCGGAACAGGCCTTGCTGCTGCCATTGGTTGATCTGTGCCAGCACCTGCTGTTCTTCGGCGCCGATCTGCCGGGCGAGGTGCTGGTAGGGGCGCGCAAGCAGGGGCAGGCCGCTTTCAAGCAAGCGCCGCAGGGCCAGGCTTTGCGCGGGATCGAGAATACAGCTCATGGCGCGTCTCCCAGGGCAAAGCCGAGGTCGATGCGGTAGGCGGTGAGCATCGGCAGGTCGAGCGGGGTCAGGCCGGTATCGGCTTGCAGTTCGTCGAGGATGCGCTGCAGGTGCGGGCGGTCGGGCCCGGTCAGTACGAACCAGAGGTTGTAGTGGTGCTCGCGGGCATAGTTGTGGTTGACCTCGGGGTACTGGCTGATGCGCTCGGCCACCTGTTGCAGGCGCTCGGCGGGCACGGCCAGGGCGGCGAGGGTGCTGGCGCCGGCGCGGCGGTGTTCGAACACCGGGCCGATGCGCGACAGGCGGCCATGCCCGGCCATCCGCTGCAGGCAGGCGATGACCTGATCCTCGCTGCAGCCGAGCGCCTGGGCCATCTCCAGGTAGGGTTCGGCGCAGATCGGCATGCCATGCTGGTAGTGTTGGATGAGGCGCCGTTCGAGAGTGTCTAGCGGCATCTCAGTACCCCATCTGCTGGGCGCGGCTGCTGAAGAAGATGCCGCTGGGGGCGGTGGCCGGCAGGGTGGCGAGCCGCTTGAGGCTGTACGGGTCCCAGACCTGCACCTGGTTGGCGTCACGCACCGACAGCCACAGCTGGTCGCCACGGGCGGTGAACTCCATGTGCAGCACGGCGGGGCCTGGCTTGAGGTCGGCAATGACGTTGTGGGTTTCGGTATCGATGACCTGCACCCGGTCATTGTCCGGGTAGGCGAAGTTGACCCACAGCTGGCGCCCGTCCGGACGGGCGCTGACGAACACCGGTTGCCCGGCGACGGCGATGGCGTCGGTCTGCTGCCAGGTGCGCGCATCCATCACCAGTACCTGATGGCGCCCGACCGCCGGCACGAAAGCCTGGTTATCGGCCACCGCCCAGCCTTCCAGGTGCGGCATCTTGTACACCGGCAACTTGGCCTGGCCGCGACCGTAGTCGCCGAGCACGCGCTTGACCCCGTGCTCCGGGTGCCAGAGGTCGAGCTGGGCCATGCCGTCTTCGCCGAACAGCCCGGCCATGTAATAGCGACCATCGGCGGTGATCAACGCGTCGTAGGGTTGCTGGCCGATACCTGTAAACCGGGTGATCTGCGGCGTATTGCCGTGGCTGAAGTCGGCGCTCCAGATCTCGCCGCTGTCGAACAGGCTGAACACGAAGCGCTGGCCGGGCGCGTCAACCAGGCCGACCACCCGCGAGCGCTTGGTGCCGTCGGCGAGCAGGGTGGCGGGGATGTCGGCGACCAGCTCAAGGCTGTGCGCATCGAAGACCTTGACCCCGCCAGGCACGTAGTTGGACACCGCGATCAGCTTGCCGTCCTGGCTGATGGCACCACCGATGCTGTTGCCGCCCTGGATCAGGCGTTTGTCGATGCGCTGCTGGAGCAGATCGACCTTGGTCAGGCCGCCGTCACGGCCGAACACATAGGCGTAGCGCTGGTCGCGGGAAAACACCGCCGAGGCATGGGACAAATCGCCCAGCCCGTCGATGCGCGCCAGGGCTTTGCCGGCGCTGCTGTCGATGATCTGCACGCTGGCGCTGGCGCGTTCCACCACCAGGCCCAGATCGCCAGTGCCGCGCAGCGGAGCCTGGGTACAGGCGGACAACAGCAGCGCGCAGGTGGCGGGTAACAGTACGTGTCGGATCATGGGGCAGATGCTCCTTGCAAAAGATGATCGACCAGCCAGCCGATGTCGTCGGCGCTCAGCAGCGCCTCCCAGGCGGGCATCGCGGTGCCGGGGCGGCCCAGGCGCACGGTGGCGAGCAGACCATCGCGGGGTTTGCCGGCAAGGGCCGCCGGCGTCAGTTCCGGGCCCAGGCCGCCGGTCAGGTGCAGGCCATGGCAGGCGCCGCAGTCCTGGGCCAGCAGGTGTTCGAGCTGCGCCTGGCGCTGGGCGTCAGGTGCGGCGAAAGCAGGGGGAACAAGCAGGAGGGACGCCAGGCTCACAACACAGCGGTAAGTATTCATGACGCCCTCCGTGGGTGGGTTACTTGAGGCTCAAGACCCAGTTGGCCAACTGTTTTGCTTCTTCATCACTGACCGCATTGGCCGGCATCGGGATCGGCCCCCAGTTGCCTTGGGTACCGTTCTTGATATGGCTGGCCAGCGTCTCGGCGGCGCCACTGATGCCGGCATTCTTTGCTGCCACTTCCTTGAGCGCCGGGCCTACCAGCTTGGCGTCGACGGCATGGCAGGCCACACAGGACTTGCTCTGGAACAACGCCAGTGCGTCATCGGCCAGGGCCGGTTGCAGGCTCAACGCAGTGGCCAGGGTGCAGAGTGAAAGCAGGGTATTTTTCATGACGACTCCTTGCGTTGATGAAGCTCAATAAATGTCGTGTTGGGTGTTGTAGACATTGAACTTGCCGGTCGGGGTGATCAGCCGCTTGTCCTTGATCACCTGCTTGAGCGCCAGGGTCTTGTCGTCGATCACCACCAGTGCCGACTCCTCGGTCTGGCCGTTCCACACCGAGAACCACACCTCGTCACCGGCCTTGTTGTACTCGGGCTGGACCACGCGCAGGGCGCCTTGCTTGATCCCCGAATACTCGGCAATCGGCAGCACCTTGTAGCCGGCATCGAGCTTGTCGATGTCGAACACCGCCACCGACTGGCTGAGCTTGGTGTCCGGGTTCAGGGTGGTGTCGACGTACAGGTGGCGCGAGTCGGGGTGGGTCTTGATGAACAGCGAGCCGCCGCCCTGGCCCTTGAGCGAGCCGACCTGTTTCCAGGCGTACTGCGGGTACTTCAGTGGGTCGGTACCGATCATCGAGATGCCGGCATCGCCCAGGTGGCTGGTGGCCCACACCGGGCCGAACTGCGGGTGCACGAAGTTGGCGCCACGGCCGGGGTGCGGGGTCTTGCCGACGTCGACCAGGGCGGTCAGGCGGCGCTCTTTGGAGTCGATCACCGCCACCTTGTTGGCGTTGTTGGCCGCGGTCATGAAGTAGCGATGGCTGCTGTCCCAGCCACCGTCATGCAGGAACGGCGCGGCGTCGATGCTGGTGATGGTGAGGTTCTTGATGTCTTCGTAGTTGACCAGCATGACCTTGCCGGTTTCCTTGACGTTGACGATGAACTCCGGCCATTCGTGGGAGGCGATGATCGCCGCCACCCGTGGCTCGGGGTGGTACTCCTGCTTGTCGACGGTCATGCCGCGGGTCGAGACGATCTGCTTGGGCTCCAGGGTCTCGCCGTCCATGATGGTGAACTGCGGCGGCCAGTAGGAGCCGGCGATGGTGTACTTGTCTTCGAAGCCCTTGAACTTGGAGGTTTCCACCGAGCGCGCCTCGATGCCGACCTTGATTTCGGCCACCTTGGTCGGCTCTTTGGGCCACAGGTCGATCATGTCGATGCGCGCATCGCGGCCGATCACCAGCAGATAGCGGCCGGACGCCGAGATCCGCGAGATGTGCACGGCGTAGCCGGTCTCGATGAGCTTGACGATCTGCTTGCTGTCGCCGTCGATCAGGGCGATCTTGCCGTCGTCGCGCAGGGTCACCGAGAACAGGTTCTGCAGGTTGAGCTTGTTCAACTGGTGAGTGGGGCGGTCTTCGGGTTTGACCAGCAGCTTCCAGGTGTTGCGGGTTTCGGCCATGCCCCATTCCGGCGGGGTGGGCGGGGTGTGCTGGATGAAGTGGGCCATGCTGGTGATCTGCGCCTTGGTCAGCGCATTGGAGGTGCCCCAGTTCGGCATGCCGGCCGGCGAGCCGTAGCTGATCAGCGCTTCCAGGTAGGCCTGGCCACGGGCCTGGGTGATGTCCGGGGTCAGCGGCTTGCCGGTGGCGCCCTTGCGCAGCACGCCGTGGCAACCGGCGCAGCGCTGGAAGTAGATTTCCTTGGCGGCATCGAAATCGGCCTGGGTCATGTCCGGCGCGCCGGCCGTGGTGACCATGGCCGGTTGCGCGGCAGCGCTTTTCTGCTCGGCGCCGACGCTGGTGGGCAACGCCAGCGCCAGCGCCGAACAGAGGCTGGCGAGGCTCAGGGCAAAGGTTTTTCGGTTACTGATCAGCATTCCTTCTCTCCTCAGGCTAGACCTTTGCGATGTGCTGGAATGCCAGGACAGAGCGCAGGTTCTTGGTGCCTGGAAAGGCTATGCCGGAGCAGGCCGCGGACCGCTTGACGGCGATCAAGTTTGCCGGCCATGGCGCTTGCCAGGTTGTCGCAGGGGCTCTTAGCGTGGTCGTCGAACCCGCTGTCTATCCAGGTAAGCCATGGACCTCACAGAACCCCGCTGCGAACCCTTCTACCAAGCGCAAGGCAACGAACTGACGCTGTTCGAACAGGCCTGGCGCCACGGTATGCCGGTGCTGATCAAAGGCCCCACCGGCTGTGGCAAGACCCGCTTTGTCCAGCACATGGCCCATCGCCTGAAACTGCCCCTGCACACCGTGGCCTGCCACGACGACCTCAGCGCTGCCGACCTGATCGGCCGCCACCTGATCGGCGCCCAGGGCACCTGGTGGCAGGACGGGCCATTGACCCGGGCAGTGCGCGAGGGCGGCATCTGCTACCTCGACGAAGTGGTCGAAGCACGCCAGGACACCGTGGTGGTGCTGCACCCGCTGGCCGATGGCCGCCGCGAGCTGTTTCTCGAACGCACCGGCGAAGTGCTGCAGGCGCCGCCGTCGTTCATGCTGGTGGTGTCCTATAACCCCGGTTACCAGAACCTGCTCAAGGGCATGAAGCCCAGCACCCGCCAGCGTTTCGTGGCCCTGCGGTTCGACTATCCGCCCGCCGCCGAAGAAGCGCGCATCGTGCGCCGCGAGGCCGGGGTCGATGGCGCCCTGGCCAATCAGATCGTCAAGCTCGGCCAGGCCTTGCGGCGCCTGGACCAGCATGACCTGGAAGAGGTGGCCTCGACCCGCCTGCTGATTTTCACCGCACGGATGATCGGCGCCGGCATGAACCCGAGGCAGGCCTGCCTGGCTTGCCTGGCCGAGCCGCTCAGCGATGACCCGGTGACGGTGGCGGCGTTGATGGACGTGGTCGATGTCCACTTCGGCTGAGCAACTGCCCCGGCAGTTGCCGGGCGACCTGGCGATGTGGCTGTTCATCCTCGCCGAGCTGTCGGTGTTCGCCATCCTGATCCTGGCCTTTGCCGTGACCCATCACCTCAAGCCGCAGCTGTTTGCCGCCAGCCGCGCCTTGCTCGACGCCTCCACGGGCCTGGCCATGACCCTGAGCCTGCTCAGTGCCGGGGCGCTGGCGGCGCTCGCCCAGGTGCAGGTGCGCCAGGGGCAGCCGAGGCGGGCGGCATTGTTGCTGCTCGCCGCCTTATTGGTCGCCTGCGTCTACGTGTGGCTCAAGCTCGGCGAATACCGCCACCTGCTCGGCGCTGGGCTGGGCATCGAGCGCAACACCTTCTTCACCTTGTACTGGATTCTCACGGGTTTTCATTTTCTCCATGTGCTGCTCGGCATGCTGATCCTGGCCTGGCTGGCGCTGACGGCCTGGCGTCGCGGCTATGGCCCTGGCCAGTGCAGCGGCTTCGAATCCGGGGTGCTGTACTGGCACATGGTCGATCTGGTCTGGGTGCTGCTGTTCCCGCTGGTTTACCTGCTGGGTTGAGGAGGGCGCATGCCCACATCGATAGTTCTTTTGCTGTGCTGGCTTGCCCTGGCGTGCCTGAGCCTGGGCACGGTGATGCTCGGCCAGGGCACGGTCATCCTGCTACTGGCGGCGGCCAAGGCCTGGCTGATCACCGACGGCTTCATGGAACTGCGCCACGGCCCGCAGCGTTGGCGCTGGCTGTTGCTGAGCTGGGCCCTGGTGCTGGCGGCGCTGGTGGGCCTTGGCCTGCACCTGCGCGGCTAATACCTGAGTAAAACCATCGGCGTTTCTTGATCGCCATCAAGCAGGTTTTTGCCCCGCGCTTTCTATCATGGCCAGGCCAAGCAATGAGGAAGCGACCATGTCAGAGACCTTCACCAAGGGCATGGCCAGGAACATCTATTTCGGGGGAAGCGTGTTCTTCTTCCTGATATTCCTGGCTTTGACCTACCACACCGAACAGACCTTTCCCGAACGCAGCAACGCCGCGCAATTGACCGACGCGGTGGTGCGCGGCAAGACGGTCTGGGAGCAGAACAACTGCGTCGGCTGCCACACCCTGTTGGGCGAGGGCGCGTACTTTGCGCCGGAGCTGGGCAACGTGTTCAAGCGCCGCGGCGGCGAGGAGGGCTTCAAGCCGTTCATGCATGCCTGGATGAAAATGCAGCCGCTGGGCGTGCCCGGCCGCCGGGCCATGCCGCAGTTCAACCTGAGCGAACAGGAAGTCGACGACATCGCCGAATTCCTCAAATGGAGCTCGAACATCAATACCAATGGCTGGCCGCCAAACCAGGAGGGCTGAGTGATGAACGTTGCCAATCCGCATCTTAAATTTGCCTCCCAGGCCGTTGCCAAACCCTACTTCGTGTTCGCCCTGATCCTGTTCCTCGGCCAGGTGCTGTTCGGTTTGATCATGGGCCTGCAATACGTGATCGGGGACTTCCTGTTCCCGGCCATTCCGTTCAACGTGGCGCGCATGGTGCACACCAACCTGCTGATCGTCTGGCTGCTGTTCGGCTTCATGGGCGCCGCCTACTACCTGGTGCCGGAGGAGGCCGACCGCGAGCTGCACAGCCCGAAGCTGGCGATTTTGCTGTTCTGGGTGTTCGCCGCCGCCGGGGTGCTGACTATCCTCGGCTACCTGCTGGTGCCCTATGCCGGCCTTGCGCGGCTGACTCACAACGAGCTGCTGCCGACCATGGGGCGCGAGTTCCTCGAGCAGCCGACCATCACCAAACTGGGTATCGTCGTGGTCTGCCTGGGCTTTCTCTACAACATCGGCATGACCCTGCTCAAGGGCCGCAAGACCACCGTGAGCATGGTGATGATGACCGGCCTGATTGGTCTGGCGGTGTTCTTCCTGTTCTCCTTCTACAACCCGGGGAACCTTGCCCGCGACAAGTTCTACTGGTGGTGGGTGGTGCATCTTTGGGTCGAGGGCGTATGGGAACTGATCATGGGCTCGATGCTGGCCTTCGTGCTGATCAAGATCACCGGGGTCGACCGCGAAGTGGTGGAAAAATGGCTGTATGTGATCATCGCCATGGCGCTGATTACCGGCATCATCGGTACCGGCCACCACTTCTTCTGGATCGGTGCGCCCGAGGTGTGGCTGTGGGTCGGTTCGATCTTCTCGGCGCTGGAGCCGCTGCCGTTCCTGGCCATGGTCATGTTCGCCTTCAGCATGGTGAAAAACCGCCGCCGCCAGCACCCCAACCGCGCCGCCACATTGTGGGCCAAAGGCACCACGGTGACCGCGTTCTTCGGTGCCGGGGTCTGGGGTTTCCTGCACACCCTGGCACCGGTCAACTTTTACACCCATGGCACGCAACTGACCGCCGCCCACGGCCACCTGGCCTTCTACGGTGCCTACGCGATGATCGTCATGACCCTGATCAGCTACGCCATGCCGCGCCTGCGCGGGCTCGGCGAGGCCGCCGATGAGCGTTCGCAGACCCTTGAAGTGTGGGGCTTCTGGCTGATGACCCTGTCGATGGTGATGATCACCTTGCTGCTCACCGCCGCCGGCGTGGTCCAGGTGCTGTTGCAGCGCTGGGCCGAAGACGGCACGGCCTTGCCGTTCATGTCCACCACCGATCAGTTGCGCGGGCTGTTCTGGGCGCGGCTGGTCAGCGGCGTGGGCTTTCTCGCGGGCTTGTTGTGCTACCTGCTGAGCTTTCGTCAGCGCGGGCGTGCAGCGCTGCGCGCGCCAGCCAGGGTAGTGCCGTCATGACCCCGGCGGTTGCTTGATCATGTGCGGCCCGGCTGATCCAGCGGGCCGCTTTCTGCTTTGTGCAAAGGAGGCAACATGGCCTTCACGGTTGAAATGGAAGAGTGGGTTGGCAGTGTCTGGCATCGTTTCATCACCCGCCGGGCGAGTGCCGATTTCCCCGCGGCGCAAGTAGCGCTGGCGCCGCGACAACGGGCCCTGGCCCTGTTGTTCAGGGCCATGGGCGGGGCGGGCGGCATGGGGGTGGAGGCGGCCAGCGAGCGTGACCTGCTGCTGCGCCGCAGCCTGTTGCAGCAGATCGCCGGCACCTGCAAGCAGGCGCCGCTGGCCTGGTGTGACGGGCATAATCTGCGCTTGCCGGCGCAGCTTGCGGTGTTCGCGGATGCTGCCTTGAACCAGGAGCTGTACCGCTGGCTGGCCATGCTCGCGGCGCAATCGGGGCCGATGCGTCATTGGGGGCGGGACAATCAGCGCTGGACGCGCGAGCTGCTGCAACGCTTTCCGGGGTTGGTGGGCCGTTACCAACGGCTGGTCGATGCCCACCTGCAACTGCGCCCGGATCCGGCCGCGCTGAGCGCCGATGAAGCGCGGCTTGAGCGCGCCTTGCGCCAGGCCCTGCGCGAGCCGGGCAGCGTCGAGGATTTTCCGCGCAGCGAACGGGCGGCCTGGCCACTGCCGCTTTGGCTGTATCCACCCCTGCAGCTTGCCAGCGCCCAGGCTGGCGACCTTGAAGACGCCCAAAACGAGCTGCCCAATACCCCCGGCGAGCAGCAGGGCGGACGCAAGCGCGCCACCCGCATCGAGGAGCGCCCGGCCAAGGGCGGCCTGTTGATCGTGCGCCTGGAGAACCTGTTCAGCTGGACCGAACACGTCGACCTCGACCGCTGGGCAGATGACAGCCAGGACCCGGATGCCGCCCGGGTGGCCGAGGACCTCAATCAGCTGACCTTGTCGCGCACCCGTATCCGCAAGGGCGGCGGCCTGAAACTGCACCTGGACCTGCCGCCGGCCCAGGTCGACGACATTCCCCTGGGCGACGGCATCAAGCTGCCGGAGTGGGACTATCGCCAGGGGCGCTTGCAGGCCAACTTCGTCAACCTGCAGCTGCTTGAACCCCGCGACTGCGAGCCCCAGCCACTGCCAGCACGGCTGCAAACCTCGGCACGGCGCTTGCGCCGGCAGTTCGAGCAACTGCGCACCGATCGCCAATGGTTGCGCCAGCAGCCTCAGGGCAGCGAGCTGGATTTGCAGGCCTGGCTGGATTTTCATGTCGAGCGCGTGCATGGCCAGTGTGCCGAGCGCGGCTTGTTCATGGAACAGCGCCACACGCGCCGGGACCTCGCCTGCCTGCTGCTGGCGGATGTGTCGATGTCCACCGATGCGCACCTGAACGATGAACAGCGGGTGATCGAAGTGATCCGCGACAGCTTGCTGCTGTTCGGCGAAACCTTGTCAGCAGTGGGGGATGACTTTGCCTTGTACGGCTTCTCGTCGCTGCGTCGCCAACAGGTGCGCCTGCAGCAACTGAAAGCCTTCGAGCAACGCTACAACGATGTCACGCGCGGCAAGATTCAGGGCCTCAAACCCGGTTACTACACCCGCATGGGCGCGGCGATTCGCCAGGCCAGCCAGTTGCTCGGCGGCTGCAAACGGCGGCGCAAGCTGTTGCTGCTGCTCACCGATGGCAAGCCCAATGACCTGGACCTCTATGAAGGGCGTTATGGCGTTGAAGACACCCGCGAAGCCGTGCACGAAGCCCGGCGCATGGGCTTGACGCCCTTTTGCATCACCATCGACCGCCAAGCCGGTGCTTATTTGCCGTACATGTTCGGCAGCAACGGCTACGCGCTGATTCGCCAGCCTGAGCAACTGCCGCTGCGTTTGCCGCAGCTGTATCGGCAGTTGACCCAGCCTTAGCGCGGTAACCAGAACACCATCGCCACGCAGAACAGCGTCAGGCCGATGCAAAACCACAGAAAGCGCAGTTGCTGGCGTGCCCCGGCCAACGCCGCGGTGGCCGGCAGCGGCATGCCGCAGTGCTCGCAAGTGCTGGCCCGGGCCGGGTTGGTGTGTTCGCAATACAGGCATACGGGCAGGGCGTTCATTCGAATTGCTCCAGCCGTGGCCGATCGAGAATGACGATGCGCCGCCCCTCCTGGGTGATGATCTTTTCATCGATCAGGCGGCGGATGATTCTTGAGAAGGTTTCCGGCTGGATCGACAAATGCCCGGCGATCAGCTGCTTGGCCATCGGCAGTTCGAACTGGCGTTCCACCGGCTGCGCGTGCATCAGTTGCGTCAGCAGGTAGCGCACCACCCGGTGGGTGGCATTCTTCAGCGACAGCGTTTCAATTTCATTGACCCGTTGGTGCAGGCGTACGCACAGCTTGCCGAGCAGGGCGAAGGTCAGCCGGCTGTTGCTCTGCAGCAGGCGCATGTAGGTGCTGGTCGACAGCCGATACAATTGCGATTGCCCGACCGCTTCGGCCGATGCCACATAGTTGGGGGTGTCCATCAGCATCATCGCTTCGGCAAAGGTCTGCCGCGGGCCGATGACTTCGAAGACCTTCTCCTGGCCGTCCGGGGTCAAACGGTAGATTTTCACCGCGCCGGCGATCACGAAGTAGAACGCCTCGGCCGGCTCACCCTGGCGGAACAGCGGCTCGCCCTTGTCGACGCTGAGCAGCTGGCTGTTGCCCATCAGTTCGTCGAGCTGCTCGTCGTTCAACGGCTCGAACAAGTGGTGGCTGCGCAGGATCTGGTGGTGGACGCGGTGAAGCACCATGGCGATTCATCCTCAAGCGGGAAAGGGGCACGGACCAGGAGGTTCTGATCGAGCAAGAGCCGGGCCAGGCGACGAGCCCCGGGGTTTCTGACGCGCTGATGCTGGTGGGTGAAAAATACCCTGGGCAAATGGGTTGAATTGACCATTCAAGGGTCATTTCTACCCTTGTTCTATCGACTTCAGCCTGCAATCACGTCAGGGCACAACCCTTGCACTAGCGTATTCAACAGCGATTGGCAGCCTACGCCGTTACACGCCGCGCGCCTTGACGTGCGACAAGGGCGGCAGCCTGCCGATGGCAGATGATGACGCCGGTTCAGTACCACCCGGCAACAAGGTAAGGAGAGGCTTGATGCAAGTACTTGATCGCCGTAAAGCGCTGGCCATCGTGCCGCTCTTGCGCCTGGCGTTCCGGCCGATGTTCCTCGCGGGCTGTGCGCTGGCAGTGCTGGCGATACCGCTGTGGCTGGCGGCCCTGAATGGCGCCCTGGGCAACTGGCAGCCGGCCGGCGGCTGGCTGGCCTGGCACCGCCATGAACTGGTGTTCGGTTTTGGCCTGGCGATCATTGCCGGCTTTCTGCTCACGGCGGTGCAGACCTGGACCGGGCAGCCGGGCCTGAGCGGCAAGCCGCTGGCGGGCCTGGCGTTGTTGTGGCTGGCGGGGCGAGTGGCGTGGCTGGCGAATGTGCCCTGGCCGTTGCTGGCGCTGCTGGAGCTGGGTTTCCCGTTGCTGGTGGCCGTATTGATGGGCCGCACCCTGTGGCGGGTGCGGCAGAAGCGCAATTACCCGATAGTGATGGTCTTGCTGCTGCTGACGGCGGTCGATGGCCTGGCGGTGTATGGCCTGGTGCAAGGCCACGATGGCTGGCAGCGCCAGGGCGTGCTCGGCGGCATTTGGCTGGTGGCGGCGATGATGGGCCTGATTGGCGGGCGGGTGATTCCATTCTTCACCCAGCGCGGGTTGGGGCGGACCGAGGCAGTCGTGCCCTGGCCCTGGCTCGACTGGCTGTTGCTGGCAGGGTCGGCGATGGTGGCGGTGTTGTATGCGGTGGGGCCTGCCTTGACGGCGAATGCCGGGATTGGCCTGTTGTTTGCCGCCCTGGCGCTCGGGCATGTAGTGCGCCTGTGGCGCTGGCATGACCGCGGGATTTGGCAAGTGCCGCTGCTGTGGTCGTTGCACCTGGCCTACGCTTGGTTGGCCCTGGCCTGCCTGGGCATGGCCCTGTGGCATTTCGGCGTGCCATTGAACCCGAGCCTGGCGGTGCATTGCCTGACTATCGGCGCCATGGCCGGGTTGATCCTGGCGATGATTGCCCGCGTCAGCCTTGGCCATACCGGGCGGGCGTTGCTGCCGCCGACGGGGATGACCCTGGCGTTCGTTCTGCTCAACCTGGCGGCTGTCAGCCGGGTGGTGCTGGTGCTGTGGACGCCACTGGGCGGCTTGTGGCTGGCGGGTATGTGCTGGGTACTGGCGTTTGCCTTGTATGCCTGGCGCTATGCACCGATGCTGCTACGCGCCCGGGTTGACGGGCACCCTGGTTAAGCGCCTGGAGGCGAAGGATGTTGTATCCGTATTTGTTGGTGATTCATCTACTGGCGGCCATCGCCTTTATCGGCACGTTGTTTTTCGAAGTGCTCATCTGGCAAGCGGCGCGCCGGCATGTGCCGGTTGCGGCGCAGGCCGGGGTCGACCAGGCGCTGTCGGTGCGTTCGCGCAAGGTGCTGCATGGCGTGGTGTTGCTGCTGTATGGCGCCGGTGTTGGCCTTGCCTGGCATCACCGCGCGGCCTTGAGCCAGCCGTTGGCCAGCAGCTTTGCCAGCCTGCTGAGCCTGAAGATCGTCCTGGCCCTGAGCATCATTGGGCATTACCTGTTGCTGGCGTTCTGGCTCAAGCGCGGACGCTTGAGCGAGGGGCGTGCGCGTTGGATTCGCTGCAGCATTCTTGGCCATATGTTGGTGATCGTGGTACTGGCCAAGGCGATGTTCTATTGGCATTAGCCCGCGCCGTACTCAGGCGGGCCCTACTTGTAGGAGCGGGCTTGACCCGCGATGAGGCCAGTACAGCCAGTACATCAGGTGTCGTCTGGATTGCGACCTCTGCGCGCTCGATCGCTGGCAAGACCAGCTCCCACAAGTCCGGCGTACACAGATCCACTGTGGGAGCTGGCTTGCCAGCGATGAGGCCAGTACAGCCAGTACATCAAGTGTTGTCTGGATTACGACCGCTGCGCGCTCGATCGCTGGCAAGGCCAGCTCCCACAAGTCCGGCGTACACAGATCCACTGTGGGAGCTGGCTTGCCGGCGATGAGGCCAGTACAGCCAGTACATCAGGTGGCGTCTGGATTACGACCGCTTCGCGCTCGATCGCTGGCAAGGCCAGCTCCCACAAGTCCGGCGTACACAGATCCATTGTAGGAGCGGGCTAGACCCGCGATGAGGCCGGTACAGCCAGCACATCAGGTGGCGTCTGGATTAAAGGCCAGCTCCCACAAAGGCCAGCCATCAAGCCAGTGCGCTGACGAACAGCACATCGTTCTCCAGATGAATATGCTGCAGCAAATCCTCGCGAAATTCCGCCAGCCCACGGTACAGGGTACGCCATGTATTGCAGGCACCTTCCGGCGCGCTGATGTCGTCGGTCAGCAAGCTCAAACGCTCCAGCGCCTCGCCATGCTGGTCATGCTCCAGGCGCATCACCTGGATCGGCGCCGAAGCCTGGCGACCCATGCCTCGTTGCAGTAAAGGGAACAGCACCTGTTCTTCCTTGAGCATGTGCCCTTCAAGTTCCTGCTGCATGTCCTGCAGGTGGTCGGCCAGGCCGTTGGGGCACTGGTCGTGGCCGCCGTGGACCTGCTCCACACGCCGGGCCAGGCGGATCAGTTCCGGCAGTTGCTGGCGGTGGCGGTCGTGGTAGCGCGAGAGGATGTGGGCGATCAGTTCGCTCGGGGACAGTGTCGGGTTCATCAGGGTTCCTGCTCTGGTTGCAAAGGATCCCCAGGGTGATTGCATCGCCCATGCCAGCTTTAATTGCCCGAAATCAAGGGCCATTACTGCGGTTGTGGTGAAATGTACCCGAATACCTCAGGGTAGCGATAACCACAGAGGGTGATGACTACCATGCTGCGTGAAAGCCTGGCCGCCGACCTGATCGTCGAGCTGCCCAATGCTGTGCGCTTGCAACGTCTGGTACAGACGCTGCGCGAATACTTCAACTGCGGCGCCGTCGGCCTGTTGCGTCTGGAGGGCGACAGCCTGCGCCCGCAGGCCTGCGTCGGCCTGGTCCACGAAGCCCTCGGCAGGCGCTTCGTGATCGGCCAGCATCCGCGCCTGGCAGCCATCATGGCCTCGCGCGAGCCGACCTGGTTCGAGCCCGACAGCCGCCTGCCGGACCCCTACGATGGCCTGCTCGACACGGCACTGCACGAACCCCTGGCAGTCCACGACTGCATGGGCGTCAGCCTCTATGTGGAGGGGCAGGTCTGGGGCGCGATCACCCTCGATGCGCTGCAGCCCGGAACCTTCGACAGCGATGCCCGCGATGAGCTCAAGCGCTGCACCCTGCAGATCGAAGCCGCCCTGCGGGTCACGCGTCTGGAGCAGGAAAACCGCAGCCTGCGCCTGTCGCGCAGCGAACCCCAGGACCTGCGCAGGCCCGTTGAAGAGGGTGAGATCCTAGGCCACAGCGCCGTGCTGCAGCAGTTGCTCAGCGAGATTGAAGTACTGGCCGACGCCGAGTTGCCGGTATTGCTGCTGGGCGAGACCGGGGTCGGCAAGGAGCTGTTCGCCCGTCGTCTGCATCGCTTGTCGCGGCGCAGCCACAAGCCGCTGATCCAGGTCAACTGCGCGGCCTTGCCCGAGTCCCTGGCCGAGAGCGAGTTGTTCGGCCATGTCAAAGGCGCATTCTCCGGCGCCAGCAGCGACCGCGCCGGGCGCTTCGATGCAGCCAATGGCGGCACGCTGTTTCTCGATGAAGTCGGCGAGCTGCCGCTGAGCGTTCAGGCCAAGCTGTTGCGCACCCTGCAGAACGGCGAGATCCAGCGCCTGGGCGCCGACAAGCCGCTGCACGTGGATGTGCGCATCATCGCCGCCACCAACCGGCACTTGCCGGACAGCATTCGCGACGGCCTGTTTCGTGCCGACCTGTACCATCGCCTGTCGGTGTACCCGTTGCCGATCCCGCCGCTGCGCGAGCGTGGCAACGATGTGCTGATGATTGCCGGGCAGTTTCTCGAGCTCAACCGTACCCGCCTGGGCTTGCGTGGTTTACGCCTGTCGGCAGCGGCCGAGCGGGCGCTGCTGGCCTACCACTGGCCGGGTAATGTGCGCGAACTCGAGCATGTGATCAGTCGCGCCGCGCTCAAGCAACTGAGCCGTGAGGGCAGCCGCAACCTGATCATCACCCTGGAACCGCAGGTGCTTGACCTGGACAGCGCGCCGACAGTGACGCCGCAGCCGGACCCACAGGCAGAGCCCGGTCTGCCGTTTGCATCCCTGAACGATGCCGTCGACGCCTGCCAGCGCCAGGCCATTGTCCAGGCCCTGCGCCTGAGCGGCGACAACTGGGCCAGCGCCGCGCGCTTGCTGGCGGTCGACCCGAGCAACCTGCACAAACTGGCCAGGCGTTTGCGCCTCAAGTAACGCCGTTAGCGTTGATGGTGATCAAGGTGCGGGCACGGTGGTGCTTACAGACTGCGCACAACTTCACAGGAGATCACCGCCATGCCGCTGTCCCTTGCCCAGATGCGTCGCAACTACACCCTCGGTGGCCTGCAGGAAGCTGAAGCGCCGCTCGACCCGCTGGCCCTGTTCGCGCAGTGGTTGCAGCAGGCGCGCGAAACCGAGCGCGAGCCGGTGGAGGCCAACAGCATGCACCTGGCCACCGTCGACCGCGAGGGCCGGCCGCACTGTCGGGTGCTGTTGCTCAAAGGCTTTGACGAGGGGGGCTTTACCTTTTTTGGCAATTACCAAAGTGCCAAGGGCCAGGAGCTGGCAGCCAACCCCTATGCGGCGATGACCTTCTTCTGGCCAGGGCTGGAGCGCCAGGTACGCATTGAAGGGCCGGTGACGCGGCTAGATCCGCAGCTCAGCGATGCCTACTTCGATTCGCGCCCCGAAGCCAGCCGCCTGGGTGCCTGGGCTTCGCCGCAAAGCCAGCCGCTGGCCGACCGCGGCGAACTGCAGGCCTTGCTGGCGCAGACCATCCGCCGCTTCGTCGAGCAACCGCTGCAGCGCCCCGAACACTGGGGCGGCTATTGCCTGACGCCTGAACGCATGGAGTTCTGGCAGGGCCGTGCCGACCGCCTGCATGACCGTCTCGACTACCGCAGCCGGGGCGGGCAATGGGCGCGCCAGCGCCTGGCACCCTGAACCCGAAGAGATACCTCCAAGGAGGAATAGGTTCGCCCAGGCTTTAGGTTCAGGCTTGGGCCCATCCACATTTCACGGGAAGCCCAGGCCATGGCCCATCTGGCGCAACGCACGTTTGAACCCCTGAACATCGCCGTGCTGACCATCAGCGACACGCGCACCTTCGACACCGACAGCTCCGGGCAGACCCTCATCGATCTGCTGCAGGCGGCTGGGCATGTGCTGGTCGAGCGCGACCTGGTCAAGGACGATATCTACCAGATCCGCGCCACGCTTTCGCGCTGGATCGCCGACCCTAAAGTGCAGGTGGTGCTGACCACCGGTGGCACCGGCTTTACCGCCCGCGACAACACCCCGCAAGCGGTACTGCCATTGCTCGACAAACACGTCGAAGGCTTTGGCGAGTTGTTCCGCCAGGTCTCGCTGGCCGAAATCGGCATGTCCAGCCTGCAGTCCCGTGCGTTGGCGGGCATGAGCAATGGCGTGCTGGTGTGCTGCGTGCCGGGGTCGCCCGGCGCCTGCCGCACCGCCTGGACGCAGATCCTGCATAGCCAGCTCGACAGCCGCACCGGCCCGTGCAATTTCGCCCCGCACCTCAAGGCCCAGGCCGAGCAGGTCATCGAGGCCTGTGGAGCGCGGCCATGAGCGGCCGGGTATGCGACAGCGGCAAGCTGATCCCGGTCGACCAGGCCATCCGCCATTTGCTCGAACAGGCGCCACCGCCGCCCGCCGCACAGATGGTGTTGCTGGACAAAGCCCTGGGCCGGGTGCTGGCGGTTGATATCCATGCCCCGCGCAGCCTGCCGGGCTGGGACAACAGCGCCATGGACGGTTTTGCCTTCAGGGCGGCCGACCTGCCAGCTGCTGGCGGCTGCCTGAACCTGGCCGGGCGCATCGCCGCCGGCCAGCAGGCCAGCACCGCGTTGCAGGCGGGGCAGGCGGTGCGGATCTTCACCGGTGCACCCTTGCCGCCTGGCGCCGACACTGTCGCCCCCCAGGAGCTGTGCCGGGTGGAAGGCGAGCAGGTCTGGCTGCCGGCCGCGAGCCTTGGCGATCACGTGCGCAAGGCCGGCGAGGAGGTGCGCGAGGGCCATCTGTTGCTGCAAGCCGGCAAGCGCCTGCGCGCCCAGGAACTGGGCCTGCTGGCGGCCTCGGGCGTCGCCTGGGTCGAGGTTCATCGGCCCTTGCGCATCGGCCTGCTGAGCAGCGGCGACGAGCTGCGCGAACCCGGCCAACCCCTGGCCCCGGGGCAGATCTACAACAGCAACCGCTATTGCCTGACGGCCTTGTTGCACGGCTGGGGCGTGGAGGTGCATGACTACGGGGTGATGGCCGACGAACTGGCGGCCAGCAAGCACGCGCTAAACCTGGCTGCGGCCGAGTGCGACTTGCTGCTGACCTCCGGTGGTGTTTCGGTGGGTGAGGAAGACCACCTCAAGCAGGCCATCCAGGACCTGGGCAGTGTCGACTTCTGGCGCCTGGCGATCCAGCCGGGCAAGCCCCTGGCCTTTGGCGAGGTGGCGGGCCGGCCGTGGATCGGCATGCCGGGCAACCCGGCAGCGGCACTGATCACTGCGCTGGTGGTGGTACGGCCATTCTTGCTGCGCGCCCAGGGCGTGCGCGATGTGCTGCCACGGCCGGTGGCGCTGCCGGCGGGCTTCGACTGGCTGCAACGCAACAAGCGCCGCCAGTACCTGCGGGCACGCTTGCTGCCCGAGGCCAACGGCCAGTCCAGCGTGCAACTGCACCCGCAGCAAAGCTCGGCGATGCTCAGCGCCGCCTGCTGGGCCGATGGCCTGGCGGTGGTGGAGTGCGAGCAACAGTTGCACAAGCACGACAGCGTGCAGTTCCTGTCATTTGCCGAGCTGATGCAGTGAGCGACCTTGATTGCCGTCAAGGCTCTACTGGGTGCGCTGGCTAGACTGGCAGCGCTTTTTCCAGTGCTCCGGGCCTGCGCGAATGTTTACCGCGCAGGCCAGTGGAGATAGGTTTCTTTGATGAGGAAAACCCATGCAACTGGTCTGCCCGGCAGGCAACCTGCCTGCGCTCAAAGCCGCGGTGCGCCAAGGCGCCGATGCGGTCTACGTCGGCTTTCGCGATGACACCAACGCCCGGCATTTCGCCGGCCTGAACATGGACGACAAGCAGTTCGACGCGGCTGTTGCCCATATCCGCCAACACCAACGCAAGCTCTATGTCGCGGTCAATACCTATCCGCAACCCCAGGGCTGGGAGCGTTGGCAGCGGGCGGTGGACCGCGCCGCCGACCATGGCGTCGACGCGTTGATCGCCGCTGACCCCGGCGTGCTTGGCTACGCGGCCCAGCGCCACCCGCAGTTGAGCCTGCACCTCTCGGTGCAAGGCTCGGCCACCAATGCCAGCGCCCTGGCGTTCTACGTCCAGCACTACAACATCCGCCGCGCCGTGTTGCCGCGGGTGCTGTCGCTGGCCCAGGTGCGCCAGGTGGCGGCCAACAGCACGGTGCCCATCGAGGTCTTCGCCTTCGGCAGCCTGTGCATCATGGCCGAAGGGCGTTGCCATTTGTCGTCGTACATCACCGGCGAGTCGCCGAACCTGTGCGGCGTCTGCTCGCCGGCCAAGGCCGTGCGCTGGAGCGAAGACGCCGAGGGTTTGAGTGCGCGCCTGAGCGAAGTGCTGATCGACCGCTATCAACCAGATGAACCCGCCGGTTACCCGACCCTGTGCAAGGGCCGTTTTATGGTCGATGGCAAGCGCTTCCACGCCCTGGAAGAGCCCACCAGCCTCGACACCCTCGACCTGCTGCCGGAGCTCGCCGCCATGGGCGTCGAGGCGGTGAAGATCGAGGGCCGCCAGCGCAGCCCGGCCTATGTCGAACAGGTCACCCAGGTCTGGCGCGCCGCGCTCGACGCCCATCGCCTGGCGCCGCAACGCTTCACGGTCAAGGACCAGTGGCGCCAGGTGCTGGCCGGTTTGTCCGAAGGCAGCCAGACCACCCTGGGTGCTTACCATCGATCATGGCAATGAGGGACTGGACATGAAGCTCAGCCTGGGACCCGTCCTGTATTACTGGGACAAGGAACAATTGGGGCGTTTCTACAGCGAAATGTCGGCCTTGCCCCTGGATGTGATTTATCTGGGTGAAACCGTGTGTTCGAAGCGCCGGGCGATGAACCTCGACCACTGGCTTGGCCTGGGCCGCGAGCTGCAGGCCTGTAGCCCGGCGCAGATCGTGCTGTCGGGCCTGACCTTGATCGAGGCCGCGTCCGAGCTCTCCAGCCTGCGCCGTTTGTGCGACAACGGCGAACTGCTGGTGGAAGCCAACGACATGGGCGCGGTGCAGTACCTGGCCGAGCGCAAGCTGCCATTTGTGGCCGGGCCGGCGCTCAACCTGTACAACGGTCACGCCCTGGCCAAGCTGCTCGAGTGCGGGATGATCCGCTGGGTGCCGCCGGTGGAGTGTTCGGCGGCGCTGATCCGCGCGGTGCTCGACCAGGCCGCCGAGCTGGGCTGTGAACTGCCGCAGGTGGAAGTCTTTGCCTATGGGCATCTGCCGCTGGCTTACTCGGCGCGCTGCTTTACCGCGCGGGCAGAAAACCGGCCCAAGGACGATTGCCAGTTCTGCTGCATCAATTACCCCGACGGCCTGGCCCTGAGCAGCCAGGAAGGCCAGGCGCTGTTCACCCTGAACGGCATCCAGACCATGTCGGCCGAGGTCACCAACCTGCTGGCCGACTATCCGGGCCTTGAAGCCTGCGGCGCCGACCTGTTGCGCCTGAGCCCGCGGGCCCAGGGCATGGTCGAGGTGGTTGAGGCTTTTGCCCGGGTGCGCCAGGGCGAGGCGCCGCCGTTGTTTGTCGAGGGTTGCAACGGCTACTGGCACGGCCAGGCGGGCATGTTGCGGGTCGAGGAGGTGGGCCTGTGCTGAACCGCACGCAATGGCTGTTGAAAGGTGCCGACCGGGTCCTGCCGCTGATCCGCCGGGTGCCGTTCGTGATCCAGCGGGTGGCCCTGCAGCAGGCGCTCAACCGCTGCCTGGCCGAGCCTTTGCGCGACGGCGAGTTCGACCTGCTGCGTGGGCGCTGGTTGTGCCTGCGCATCCCCGACCTGGACCTGGCCTGGTACCTGACCCGCAACCGCGATGGCCTGCAGATCGCCGAGCGGGCCAAGGCCGACGTGACCATTCGCGGCAACTGGCGCGAGTTCCTCTTGCTGGCCAGCCGTCAGGAAGACCCGGACACGCTGTTCTTCCGCCGCCGCCTGGTGATCGAGGGCGACACCGAGCTGGGCCTGACCCTGAAGAACCTGATCGACAGCCTCGACCCCGAGGTGTTGCCGGTGTGGTTGTGGCGCAACCTGGAGCGGGCCGGCAAGGGCCTGGCGGCCTGTTGAGGGCAGGGCCGGCTACCCCGGGCTATCCCGAGTAGTCGGCCAGCTCATCGGCGGCGAGGATATGGATGCTGCGCCGCTCCATGGCGATCAGGCCGCGCTCCACCAGGCGATGCAGGGTGCGCGAAAAGGTCTCCGGCTGGATGCCCAGTTTGGAGGCCACCAGGCGCTTGGACACCTGCAGCTCGACCCGGCCACTGTCCGGGTCGCATTCCTGCAGCAGGAAGTTGATCACCCGCCGGCTGGCACTGGCCGAGGTCAGCGTGTCGATGTCCTTGAGGCGCTGGTGCAGGTGGATGCTCATGCTCGCCAGAATGGCCAGGCACACCTGCGGCTGGTCTTCCAGGGCATTACGGTAATGGCCGCCGTCGATGCTGATCAGCACGCAGTCCTTGAGCGCCGTGGCCGTCACCGGGTAGCTGCGCGCCTGGCTGAACAGCAGCGCTTCGGCAAAGGTCTGGCCCGGCTGGATGATCTCCACCAGGTGCTCCTGGCCCTCGGCACTGAGCCGGTACAGCTTGATCTGGCCACTGACCAACAGGAAAAAACGCTTGGCCGGATCGCCCTGGTGCATGAGCGTGTCATGACAGCTCAGGCGCCGGAGCATGGCCAGGCCGCAGACAGCTTCGAAGACTTTGTCCGGCAGTTGGCTGAACAGGTGGTGGCGACGTAAAACCAGAACGGTAGAAGGGTGGGTCAGCATGGCGTACCTCCGCTGGCGCCTATGGTAAAACCCGCGGCGCCGGCGGCCTATGCCTCTGCCGGTCTACCTCCAAAGGGGCAGTCGGCAAAAGGGGCTCAGGCGCTTTGGCGCAGGTGCTCCATGGCCCACACCGCCGCTTCCACCCGCGAACGCAGGCCGAGCTTGTGCAGCAGGTTCTTCACATGCACCTTGACCGTACCTTCGGTGATGCCCAGCTTGTGCCCGATGACCTTGTTGCTGTAGCCGCTGGCGATGGTTTTCAGTACCTGGCGCTCGCGTTCGGTCAGCTCTACTTCCGGCTGGCGCGGTGGTGAGCGCAGGGCCTGGGCCATGACCCGGGTCAGGCCGGGGCTGATCACCAGGGCGCCGTTCATGGCGTCGCGGATGTACTGGATCAGCAGCTCCGGTTCCATGTCCTTGAGCAGGTAGCCGTCGGCGTCCAGGCGCAGGGCATCGCGGATGTCGTCTTCGGCATCGGACACGGTGAACAGCAGCACCTTGCCGGCAAAGCCCTGGCTGCGCAGGTGGCGCAGGGTTTCGATGCCGTTCATCTGCGGCATGTTGTTATCGAGCAGGACCAGGTCCGGTTGCAGTGTCGGGATCAAGGCCAGGGCTTCTTCGCCGTGGCTGGCTTCGCCGACGATTTCGAAGTCGTCTTCCAGTTCGAGCATCTGGCGAATGCCGCGGCGCATCATCGGGTGGTCGTCGACCAGTAATATCCGGTAGCGCGGGGAGGGGGTCATACAGGGTTACCTTCTGTCAGGTGCCCGAGAAACTCCGGGCGAAATTCCATCTGGACCCGGGTGCCTTGCGGCTCCCGGCCAACAATCTGCAACTGGCCGCGCAGGCTGCGGGCGCGTTCGTCCATGATGTTCAGGCCGTGATGTTCGCGCAGGTCGTGGGTACCGCTGAAGCCGCGGCCATCGTCCTCGATCGACAGGCAGACGTTCTCGCCATGCTGGCGCAACTGCAGCCAGGCGTTCTGCGCGTGGGCGTGGCGCAGGCAGTTGGACAGCGCCTCGCGGGTGATCTGCAGGATGTGGATCTGCTCGCTGGCCGACAGTTCGAAGGCCAGGCTGTCGACATGCAGGTGCACCTGGAATTCGCCCCGGCGGGAGAACTCCTCGGCGGTGTCCTTGAGCTCCTGCACCAGCCCGGCATCGTGGATCTGCAGGCGAAAGGTGGTGAGCAGTTCGCGCAACTGGCGGTAAGCGTTGTTCAAGCCTTCGCGCAGCTCGGCGGTGACGTTCTCCAGGGTCGCCACCGGCTCGCCACGGCGCATCAGCGTTTGCATGCGGCTGACTTGCAGCTTCATGTACGACAGCGCCTGGGCCAGGGAGTCGTGCAGCTCGCGGGCGATGATTGCGCGCTCTTCGAGCAGCACCAGGCGGTGGTCCTGTTCGCGCTGGCGTTTGAGCGACAGCGAGGTGCCGATCAGGTTGGCCAGGGCCTGGATCAGTTCGGTCTCCCAGGCTTGCGGCTCGTGGCCGTCGATAAAGTGCGCCTTCAGCTCGCCTAGGGTGCTGCCCTGGTTGCTGATGCTGAAGGTGTGGCGGTTGGTGCGCTGGTGCCGTTGGCAACTGGCGCAATCGCTGCTGGCGCAGATCTTGCGGCTGTCGGCGCCATGCAGGGCCAGCAGTTGCTGGGCCGGGGCCTGCAACTGGCCTTGCAGGCACAGCGACAGGCGCAGGCCCGGCAAGCGCTGCTGGAAGCGGCGGATCAGCTCATCGAGGCCCTCGGCGTTGGCCAGCCGCGTGGCCAGGCTGCGGCTGCTTTGGTACAGCAGCTCCAGGGCGGCGTTGGCCTGCTGCAGGTTGAGGGTTTTATGCTGCACCTGGGTTTCCAGGGTGCGGTGGGATTGTTCGATGGTTTCGGCCATGGCGTTGAAGCTGGTGGCCAGCTCGCCGAGCTCGTCTTCGGACTGGTGATTGACCCGTGCCTGGAACTCGCCGCGGCGAAAGCGCTGGGTGGCATCCACCAGTTCCTTCAACGGCGTGATCACGTTGTATTGCAATTCATACAGGCCGAACAGCAGGACGATCATGGTGGTGAACAGCGCCGCACCCTGGATCACTTGCTGCCAGCCCTGCTTATGTTCGCTCTGGCGTTGCAGCAGGCTGACGAACTGGTTGAGCTGGTTGACGAAGGGCAGGGTGCTGGCCTGAAAGCCGGCGGCGTCGCCACGCTGCAAGGCGGGCAGCAAGGTTTGCTGCCAGTAGTCCTGCAATTGCTGGTAACTGGCCTGCAGCTCGAGGTTCTTGCCGTCTTCGAGCACCGCTTCCAGTGCCGGGCTGTTGAGCCGCTGCTGCAGGCTGTCGCGGATGCGCTCGAGCTCGACGGGTTCGGCCCCGGCGGCCAGCTTCCAGCTCAGGTGGTAGGTCTCCATGCGCACGGAACCGGCGGTGTTGATCGCCGCCGCATCGCCCTGGCTGAACCAGGCGATCAACCCGGCGCTGAGCGAACTGGCCAGGGCCAGCACGGCGATCAGGATCACCGCCAGGCCCGCGCGAGCGGGCAGCGAACTGCGCAGCCAGCCGATCATGGACGGCAGCCGGGGGCAAGAAGGGGAAAACGGCACATGGAGCACTCCAAGGTGTTGCAGCTGATCGTTTCGCAGCCTGTCCCTGGCGCTCTACCTCTAAAGAGTTTGCAACTGCCAGTTTTACCGCCAAACCAGGTGGAAAACTGACAACACCCTGATAAACAAAGGGTTTAGAGGTTTTTCGGCTCTACCTCGTTGGAGGTAGGCAGTGCAAGCATAGGCCTATGAGCGCCAGGGCTTCTTTGATCGGCGTCAAGTTTTATCGGGGTTTGCCTCTCTAGTCTGCGGGCCATGGCTACCTGACTGGAGACCCGAGATGACTCAACCGCGAATACGCCAAGGCCTGGTGCTGGGCATGAGTACGCTGGCCTTCACCGTCTGCTTCATGGTCTGGATGATGTTTGCCGTGCTAGGCGTACCGATCAAGGACCTGCTCCAGCTCAACGAAACCCAGTTCGGCCTGCTGGCCGCCACCCCGGTGCTGACCGGCTCGCTGGTGCGCCTGCCGCTGGGCATGCTCACCGACCGCTTCGGCGGGCGCAGCGTGTTCTTCTTGCTGATGCTGGCCTGCGTGCTGCCGCTGTACCTGATCAGCCACGCCACGGCTTACTGGCAGTTCCTGGTGCTGGGCTTGTTCGTCGGCCTTGCCGGCGGCTCGTTCTCGGTGGGCATTGCCTACGTTGCCAAGTGGTTCGAACAAGACAACCAGGGCCTGGCCATGGGCATCTTCGGCGCCGGCAACGCCGGGGCGGCGGTGACCAAGTTCCTCGCCCCGGCGCTGATTGCCGCCGGCAGCTGGCAGCTGGTACCGAAAGTGTTCAGCGCCATCCTGTTCATCACCGCCGTGCTGTTCTGGTTTCTCAGCGCCGAAAACAAGGCCCATCGCAGTGCCAGCGGCGCGAGCCTGAGCGAACAGCTCAAGGCCCTGGCCGAACCTGCGGTGTGGCGCTACTGCCAGTACTACTCGATCGTCTTCGGCGGCTACGTGGCCCTGGCGCTGTGGATGACCAAGTACTACGTCCAGGAATATGGCTTCAGCCTGCAAAGCGCAGCGCTGCTGGCCGCCTGCTTCTCGTTGCCGGGCGGCGTGCTGCGCGCGGTCGGCGGCTGGATGTCGGACCGCTGGGGCGCGCAGAGCGTGACCTGGTGGGTGCTGTGGGTGAGCTGGATCTGCCTGTTCCTGCTGTCGTACCCGCAAACCCAGCTGCAGGTGCAGACCATCAACGGCCCGCTGGACTTTCACATTGGCCTGAACCCGGCGCTGTTTACCGTGCTGCTGTTCGTCATGGGCATCGCCTTCGCCTTCGGCAAGGCCTCGGTGTTCAAGTACATCGCCAACGACTACCCGCAGAACATGGGCGCAGTGTCCGGCATCGTCGGCCTGGCCGGTGGCCTGGGCGGCTTCATCCTGCCGATCCTGTTCGGCGCGCTGGTCGACCTCACCGGCGTGCGTTCCTCCTGCTTCATGTTGATGTACGGCGTGGTCTGGGTGTCGCTCACCTGGATGTACTTCAGCGAAATCCGCAAGCGCCCGCTGCTGGGCAAACAGCCTCCAGCGGCCGCCTCCCCGTTTTCCAGCATTGCCCAAGGAGAAGACCATGTCGGTTCTTAACACGCCTGACAAAGGCCCGGTAATTCACGACTGGCGCCCGGAAGATCCCGCGTTCTGGGGCCGTAGCGGCAAGAAGACCGCCACCCGCAACCTGTGGATCTCGATTCCCGCACTGCTGCTGGCCTTTGCCGTGTGGATGGTGTGGAGCACGGTGATCGTGCGCCTGAACGCCATCGGCTTTACTTTCAGCACCGACCAGCTGTTCTGGCTGGCGGCCTTGCCGGGGCTCTCGGGGGCGACCTTCCGGGTGTTCTATTCGTTCATGGTGCCGATCTTCGGCGGCCGGCGCTGGACCGCCCTGAGCACCGCCTCGCTGCTGGCGCCATCGCTGTGGATGGGCTTTGCCGTGCAAGACCCGAGCACGCCCTACAGCGTGTTCGTGATGATTGCGCTGCTGTGCGGCTTTGGCGGCGGCAACTTCGCCTCGAGCATGTCCAACATCAGTTTCTTCTACCCCAAGTCGCAGCAGGGCACGGCCCTGGGCCTGAATGCCGGCCTGGGTAACCTTGGCGTCTCGGTCATGCAGTTCTGCGTACCGCTGGTGATCACCTTCGGCCTGTTCGGCGTGCTCGGTGGCCAGCCGCAGGTGCTGGCCGATGGCGGTCAGCTGTGGCTGCAGAACGCCGGTTTCATCTGGGTGCCGTTCATCATCATCGTCACCTTGCTGGCCTGGTTCGGCATGAATGACCTGTCCAGCGCCAAGGCCTCGTTCAGCGAGCAGGCGGTGATCTTCAAGCGCAAGCACAACTGGCTGATGTGCTGGTTGTACCTGGCCACCTTCGGCTCGTTCATCGGCTTCTCGGCCGCCTTTCCGCTGCTGATCAAGACCGCCTTCCCGCAGGTCAACGCCCTGACGTTCGCCTTCCTCGGCCCGCTGGTCGGCGCCCTGGTACGGCCGCTGGGTGGCTGGCTGGCGGACAAGCTCGGCGGCGCACGGGTGACCCTGTGGAACTTCGTGCTGATGATCGTCATGGTCTTCGGCGTGCTGGCGTTCATCCCCCAGCAGGGCGAGAGCGGCAACTTCTACGGCTTCCTCGGCATGTTCATGCTGCTGTTCATCACCACCGGCATCGGCAACGGTTCGACCTTCCGCATGATCCCGGTGATCTTCCGCACCCTGCACGAACAGGCTGCCAGCGGCAAAGGCGCCGCCGCCCGCGAACAGGCGCTGAAAAACGCCGGCAAGGAATCGGCCGCGGTACTCGGCTTCAGTTCGGCCATGGGTGCCTTCGGCGCGTTCTTCATTCCCAAGACCTTCGGCACTTCCATGGCCCTGACCGGTAGCCCGCAGATGGCCTTCTACATGTTCGTCGGTTTTTACCTGAGCTGCATCGTCGTGACCTGGTGGTGGTACGCGCGCAAAGGCGCCGCGACGCCCTGCTGACAGAACCCCGAATTCACACCTTGCACGGGCGGGGCACAGAACCCCGCAGCAGCAAGCCTGAGAGGAAAGCACCATGAGTCATCTACTGGATCAACTGCGGTTCTTCAATCGCAAGCAAGGCGAGTTTGCCGACGGTCATGGCGAGACCCGCAAAGAGTCGCGCGACTGGGAGAACGTCTACCGTTCGCGCTGGCAGTACGACAAGATCGTGCGCTCCACCCACGGGGTCAACTGCACCGGCTCCTGCTCGTGGAAGATCTACGTGAAGAACGGCCTGATTACCTGGGAAACCCAGCAGACCGACTACCCGCGTACCCGCAACGACCTGCCCAACCACGAGCCGCGCGGCTGCCCGCGGGGTGCCAGCTACAGCTGGTACATCTACAGCGCCAACCGCCTGAAGTACCCGAAGATCCGCAAGCCGCTGCTCAAACTGTGGCGCGAGGCGCGCCAGAGCCTGGCGCCGGTCGAAGCCTGGGCGAGCATTGTCGAGAACAAGGCCAAGGCCGACAGCTACAAGAGCAAGCGCGGCATGGGCGGCTTCATTCGCTCCAGCTGGGATGAAGTCACCGAGATCATCGCTGCCGCCAACGTCTACACCATCAAGCAGTACGGCCCCGACCGGGTGGTGGGCTTCTCGCCGATCCCGGCGATGTCGATGGTCAGCTACGCCGCCGGTGCCCGTTACCTGTCGCTGCTGGGCGGCACCTGCCTGAGCTTCTACGACTGGTACTGCGACCTGCCGCCGGCTTCGCCAATGGTCTGGGGCGAACAGACCGACGTGCCGGAGTCGGCCGACTGGTACAACTCCAACTACATCATCGCCTGGGGCTCGAACGTTCCGCAGACCCGTACCCCCGACGCGCACTTTTTCACCGAGGTGCGCTACAAGGGCACCAAGACCGTGGCCATCACCCCCGACTATTCGGAAGTGGCCAAGCTCACCGACCTCTGGCTCAACCCCAAGCAGGGCACCGACGCCGCCCTGGCCCAGGCCTTCAACCATGTGATCTTCAAAGAGTTTCACCTGGACCAGCCAAGCGCCTATTTCACCGATTACGCCAAGCGCTACACCGACCTGCCGGTACTGGTGCTGCTCAAACCGATGCTCGGTACCGCGCCGGGCAACGGTTACCAGCCGGACCGCTTCCTGCGTGCCTCGGACCTGGCCGACAACCTTGGCCAGGACAACAACCCGGAATGGAAAACCATCGCCGTCAATGCCGACGGCGAGCTGGTCTCGCCCCAGGGCTCGATCGGCTACCGCTGGGGCGAGCAGGGCAAATGGAACATCCTGGCCCGTGAGGGTGGCGAAGGCCGCGAGATCGACCTGACCCTGAGCCTGATTGGCGGCGATGTCGCTGAAGTGGCCTTCCCGTATTTCGCCGGTGAAAGCCAGGAGCACTTCCAGCATGTCGCCGGCGATGCCGTGCAGTACCGCCGCGTGCCGGTGCGCAGCCTGACCCTGGCCGACGGCAGCCAGGTCAAGGTGGCCACGGTGTTCGACCTGTCGGCGGCCAACCTTGCCATCGACCGTGGCCTGGGGGGCGCCAACGTCGCCCGCGACTACGACGATGCCAGCGTGCCCGGCACGCCGGCCTGGCAGGAGCAGATCACCGGTGTCAGCCGCGAGAAGGCCATCCAGATCGCCCGCGAGTTTGCCGACAATGCCGACAAGACCCGTGGCCGCTCGATGATCATCGTCGGCGCGGCGATGAACCACTGGTACCACATGGACATGAACTACCGCGGGCTGATCAACATGCTCATGCTCTGCGGTTGTGTCGGCCAGACCGGTGGCGGCTGGGCCCACTACGTCGGCCAGGAGAAACTGCGCCCGCAGTGCGGCTGGCTGCCCCTGGCTTTCGGCCTGGACTGGAGCCGGCCGCCACGGCAGATGAACGGCACCAGCTTCTTCTACGCCCACAGCTCGCAATGGCGCCACGAGAAGATGAGCATGCACGACGTGCTCTCGCCGCTGGCCGACAAGCGCGAGTTCCCCGAACACGCCCTGGACTACAACATCCGCGCCGAACGCGCCGGCTGGCTGCCCAGCGCGCCGCAGCTCAACACCAACCCGCTGCACATCTGCCGCGACGCCGCCGCTGCCGGCATGGCGCCCAAGGACTACGTGGTCAAGGGCCTGCACGAAGGCAGCCTGCGCTTTGCCTGCGAGCAGCCGGACAACCCGGTCAACTTCCCGCGCAACATGTTCATCTGGCGTTCCAACCTGCTGGGCTCGTCGGGCAAGGGCCACGAGTACATGCTCAAGTACCTGCTGGGCACCCGCAACGGCGTGATGAACGAAGACATCGGCCAGGTCGGCGACTGCAAGCCGCAAGAGGCCGAATGGGTCGACGAGGGCGCCATCGGCAAGCTCGACCTGGTCACCACCCTGGATTTCCGCATGTCTTCGACCTGCGTGTACTCCGACATCGTCCTGCCGACCGCAACCTGGTACGAGAAGGACGACATGAACACTTCGGACATGCACCCGTTCATCCACCCGCTGTCGGCAGCCATTGATCCGGCCTGGGAATCGCGTTCGGACTGGGAGATCTACAAGGGCATCGCCAAGGCCTTCTCGGCCATGGCCGAAGGGCACCTGGGCATCGAGCAGGACCTGGTCACCGTGCCGCTGATGCATGACAGCGTCGGCGAACTGGCCCAGCCGTTTGGCGGCACCGACTGGAAAACCGCCGGTGTCGCTCCGCAGCCGGGCAAGAATGCGCCGAACCTGCAGGTGGTCGAGCGTGATTACCCGAACATCTACAAGCAGTTCACCTCGCTGGGCCCGCTGCTGGAAAAACTCGGCAACGGCGGCAAGGGCATCAACTGGAACACCGATGAGGAAGTGAAATTCCTCGGTGAGCTGAACTACCGCGAAGTCGAGGCGGGCATCAGCCAGGGCCGGCCGAAAATCGACACCGCCATCGACGCCGCCGAGGTGATCCTCTCGCTGGCGCCGGAAACCAACGGCCATGTCGCAGTCAAGGCCTGGGCGGCACTGTCGCAGTTCACCGGCATCGACCACAGCCACCTGGCGCTGTCCAAGGCCCACGAAGCGATCCGCTTTCGCGATATCCAGGCGCAGCCGCGCAAGATCATCTCCAGCCCGACCTGGTCGGGGCTCGAAGACGATCACGTCAGCTACAACGCCGGCTACACCAACGTTCACGAGAACATCCCGTGGCGGACCATCACCGGCCGCCAGCAGTTCTACCAGGATCACCCGTGGATGCAGGCGTTCGGCGAGCAGTTGATGAGCTACCGGCCACCGGTCAACACCCGCACCATCGCCGGGGTGAAAGGCAAGCGCAGCAACGGCGAGACCGAGATCGTTCTCAACTGGATCACCCCGCACCAGAAGTGGGGCATCCACAGCACCTACAGCGACAACCTGCTGATGCTCACCCTCAGCCGTGGCGGGCCGATCGTCTGGCTCTCGGAAATCGACGCGAAGAAGGCCGGCATCGAGGACAACGACTGGATCGAGTGCTTCAACGCCAACGGCGCGCTGACCGCGCGGGCGGTGGTCAGCCAGCGGGTCAAGGAGGGCATGGTGATGATGTACCACGCTCAGGAACGGATCGTGAACGTGCCGGGCGCGGAGACCACCAAGACCCGCGGCGGCCACCACAACTCGGTCACCCGCGTGGTGCTCAAGCCGACCCACATGATCGGCGGTTATGCCCAACAGGCCTATGGCTTCAACTATTACGGCACGGTCGGCTGCAACCGCGACGAATTCGTCGTGGTGCGCAAGATGGCCAAGGTCGACTGGCTCGACGGTTCGCGCGGCGATGAGCTGCCAGGTCCGCTGCCGACCGAGATGGAATAAGGAGTGCTGTCATGAAGATCCGTTCACAAATTGGCATGGTCCTGAACCTGGACAAATGCATCGGTTGCCACACTTGTTCGATCACCTGCAAGAACGTCTGGACCAGCCGTGAAGGCATGGAGTACGCCTGGTTCAACAACGTTGAATCCAAGCCCGGGGTCGGCTACCCGAAAGAGTGGGAAAACCAGGACAAGTGGAAGGGCGGCTGGGTGCGCAACGCCAACGGCTCGATCAACCCGCGCATCGGCGGCAAGTTCCGGGTGCTGGCGAACATCTTCGCCAACCCCGACCTGCCGAGCCTGGATGACTATTACGAGCCGTTCGACTTCGACTACCAGCACCTGCACACCGCGCCCCTGGGCGAGCACCAGCCGACGGCGCGGCCGCGCTCGGTGGTGTCCGGCAAGCGCATGGAGAAGATCGAGTGGGGACCGAACTGGGAAGAGATCCTCGGCACCGAGTTCGCCAAGCGGCGCAAGGACAAGAACTTCGACCAGATCCAGGCCGACATTTACGGTGAGTACGAAAACACCTTCATGATGTACCTGCCGCGCCTGTGCGAGCACTGCCTGAACCCGGCGTGCGCGGCGTCCTGCCCGAGCGGGGCGATCTACAAGCGCGAAGAGGACGGTATCGTCCTCATCGACCAGGAAAAATGCCGCGGCTGGCGCATGTGCATCAGTGGCTGCCCGTACAAGAAGATCTACTTCAACTGGAAGAGCGGCAAGTCCGAGAAGTGCATCTTCTGCTACCCGCGCATCGAGGCCGGCATGCCCACTGTGTGTGCCGAAACCTGCGTGGGTCGTATCCGCTACCTCGGTGTGCTGCTGTATGACGCCGACCGCATCGCGGAAGTGGCGAGCACCGCCAACGAGCACGACTTGTACGAGAAGCAGCTGGAGATCTTCCTCGACCCCAACGACCCGGCGGTGATCCGCCAGGCCCTGGAGGACGGCGTACCGCAGTCGGTGATCGACGCCGCGCAACGCTCGCCGGTGTACAAGATGGCCGTCGACTGGAAGCTGGCGCTGCCGCTGCACCCGGAATACCGCACCTTGCCGATGGTCTGGTACGTGCCGCCGCTGTCGCCGATCCAGAACGCCGCAGCTGCCGGCACCGTGGGCATGAACGGGGTGATCCCGGATGTCGACAGCCTGCGCATCCCGCTGCGCTACCTGGCCAACCTGCTGACCGCCGGCGACGAAAAACCGGTGAAGCGCGCCCTCAAGCGCCTGCTGGCCATGCGCGCCTACAAGCGTGCCGAGCAGGTCGAAGGCGTCCAGGACCTCAAGGTGCTCAGCGACGTCGGCTTGAGCGTGAACCAGGTCGAGGAGATGTACCGCTACCTGGCCATCGCCAACTACGAAGACCGTTACGTGGTACCGAGTGCCCACCGCGAAGAGGCCATGAGCGACGCCTTCGCCGAGCGCTCCGGTTGTGGCTTCAGCTTCGGCAGCGGCTGCAGCGGCAGCTCCGACACCAACATGTTCGGGGCGAAGAAGGCCAACCGCCGCGACATCCTCAAAACCGTACAGCTGTGGGAGGAATGAGCATGCGCATCCTTAAAGTGATTTCGCTGCTGCTCGATTACCCGAGTGAAACCCTGGTTGCCGGCCGCGACGAGCTGGAGCAGGCGATCATCCAGGCGCGGGAAATCAGCCCGCGCCAGCGCGGCGCCCTGTTCGAGCTGCTGGAGCTGATCTGCAACAACGACCTGATGGATGGCCAGGAACACTACGGCGCGCTGTTCGGCCGTGGCCGTTCGTTGTCGCTGTTGCTGTTCGAGCATGTGCATGGCGAGTCCCGCGACCGCGGCCAGGCCATGGTCGACATGCTCGCCCAGTACGAAGACGCGGGCTTTGCCATCGGCGTCAAGGAGCTGCCGGACTACATCCCGCTGTACCTGGAATACCTCTCGACCCGCGAAGACCTTGAGGCCCGCGAGGGCCTCGCCGATGTCGCGCACCTGCTGGCGCTGCTTGCCGCACGCCTGGAGGAGCGCGAGAGCGCCTACGCCAGTTGCTTCCGTGCGCTGCTGCAGATTGCCGGTGCCGAGCCGCACCAGGCGGTGGCCGACCTGCGCGAACAGGTGGCCGCCGAGCAACGCGATGACTCCCTCGAAGCCCTGGACAAGATCTGGGAAGAAGAGGCGGTGGACTTTCTCAAGGCTGAGCAGCAGGAGCGCTGCAGCTCAATGCCAAGCGCGCCGGGCAAGGCCCGGGAAGAGAGCGCGGTACCGCTGCACTGGGTCGATTTTCAGCATCAGGGCCAGGCCAGCGCGCCGGCCGGGGAGGTGAGCAATGTCTAAGTGGAACCTGTTGTTGTTCGGGGTGTATCCCTATGTGGCGCTGGCGATTTGCTTGCTTGGCAGCTGGGCGCGATTCGACCTGTCGCAGTACAGCTGGAAGGCCGGCTCCAGCCAGATGCTCGACAAGCGCGGCATGCGCGTGGCGAGCAACTTCTTTCACATCGGCGTGCTGTTCGTCCTGGCCGGGCATTTTGTCGGCCTGCTGACCCCGGCGTCGGTCTATCACCATGTGATCAGCACCGAGCACAAGCAGCTGCTGGCAATGGTCTCCGGGGGCTTCTTCGGCCTGCTGTGCCTGATCGGCCTGATCATGCTGCTGCACCGGCGCCTGACCGAGCCGCGGGTACGCGCCACCTCCAGCACCTCGGACATCCTGATTTTGCTGGTATTGCTGGCGCAACTGGTGCTCGGCTTGCTGACCATCGTCGCCTCCACCGGCCATATGGACGGCTCGGTGATGGTGATGCTCGCCGACTGGGCGCAGAACACCGTGCTGCTGCGCCCGGTTGAAGCGGCGGCAGCGATTGCCCCGGTCAGCCTGGTGTACAAGCTGCACGTGCTGCTGGGCCTGACCCTGTTCGTGCTGTTCCCCTTCACCCGCCTGGTGCACATCGTCAGCGCGCCGGTGTGGTACCTGGGGCGGCGCTATCAAATCGTTCGGCAGAAAGCCTGAGGAGGTTGCCATGACTAGCGGATGTGGATGTGGTGGCGGTAACGGCGGTGGCGGTGGTTGCGCGTCTTCGACGGTCCTTGAAACCGCGCCAAGTACTCTGGCGGTGGAGCTCGAGCCGCCGGCGCAACTGATCGCCAGCAGTGAACAGGAATGGCCGATCATCAGCGTCAACGGTGTATCCCTCAGCCCCGAGGCGTTGGCCCAGGAGCTGCAATACCACCCGGCAGCGGATCGCGAAGAGGCGGTGTACATGGCCGCCCGCGCGTTGGTGATCCGCGAGCTGATGCAGCAGCGGATTGCCGAGCTGGGGCTGCAATTGCAGGTCGGCGCCGGCGAGAACCAGGAGGAGGCGGCCACCCGCTTGCTGCTGGAGCGCGAAGTGCAGGTACCGGTGTGTGACGAGGCCACCTGCCAACGTTACTACCACAGCAACCGCGCGCGCTTTCACAGCGCGCCGCTGCTGGCGGTGCGGCACATCCTGCTGGAGTGTGCGCCGGATGATGCCGAAGCGCGCAGCCTGGCGCTGGCACAGGCCGAGATCCTCCATGAGCGCCTGATGCAGTTTCCCGAGCAGTTCGCCGAGCTTGCGCAGAAGTATTCGGCCTGCCCGTCGAAGGCCCAGGGCGGTGAGCTGGGGCAGATCAGCAAAGGCCAGACCGTGCCGGAGCTGGAGCGCCAGCTGTTCACCCTGGCCCCGGGGCTGGCCGGCAAGCCGCTGGAAAGCCGCTACGGCTGGCACCTGGTCAGTGTCGACCTGCGTATCGAAGGCCAGGCCTTGCCTTATGAGGCGGTGGCCACGGCGATCCGCACCCAGTTGCAGCAGGGCGTGTGGCAAAAGGCCCTGGTGCAGTACCTGCAAACCCTGATCGGTGCCGCCGATATTCGCGGCATCCGCTTGCAGGGCGCCGATTCACCGCTGGTGCAATAAGGGGAAGGTGATGAGCACTGTGATGCAGGACGGCTTCGGGCGGCAGATCGATTACTTGCGCATGTCGGTGACCGATCGCTGTGATTTTCGCTGTGTGTACTGCATGGCCAAGCACATGACCTTCCTGCCACGCCAGCAGGTGCTGACCCTGGAGGAATTGCAACGCCTGGCCACGCTGTTCGTTGGCCAGGGCGTGCGCAAGATCCGCCTGACCGGTGGCGAGCCGCTGATTCGTCCGGGCATCGTCGAACTGTGCCGTCACATTGCCGCCTTGCCGGGCCTGCGTGAACTGGTGATGACCAGCAACGGCTCGCAACTGCAGCGCCTGGCCCGGCCGCTGGTAGACGCCGGGGTCAAGCGCATGAACATCAGCCTCGACAGCCTGGACGGCGAGCGCTTCCGGGCGATTACCCGCAATGGCGACCTCGACCAGGTGCTGTGCGGCATCGAGGCGGCGCGTGATGCCGGGTTCGAGGGCATCAAACTCAACTGCGTGGTGATGAAAGGGCGCAACTTCGATGAAGTGCTGCCTTTGCTGCAGTACGCCATCGACCAGCGCATCGACATCACCTTCATCGAAGAGATGCCCTTGGGCGAGGTGGGCCGTTCGCGCGGCGAGTCGTTCTGCGCCAGCGACGAGGTGCGGGCGCTGATTGCCAGCCGGCATGCCCTGCTCGACAGCGCCGAAAACAGCGGTGGGCCGGCGCGCTACATGCGTCTGGCGCGGCATCCCGATACGCGTATCGGCTTTATCTCGCCCAACAGTCACAACTTCTGCGCCAGCTGCAATCGGGTGCGGATGACCGTGGAAGGGCGCTTGTTGCTGTGCCTGGGGCAGGAGGATTCGCTGGATTTGCGTGGCTTGTTGAGGCGCTATCCGCTGGATGACCAGCCGATCATCAACGCGTTGCAACAGGCGTTGCGGCGCAAGCCGTTGCGCCATGATTTCAGTGCGCAGGGGGAGGTGCAGATCTTGCGGTTCATGAACATGAGCGGCGGGTGAGGGGGGCGGTTCTGGCCTCATCGCTGGCAAGCCAGCTCCCACAGGGACTGTATACACCGAACTTTGTGGGAGCTGGCTTGCCAGCGATGGCTGCGCAGCAGCCCGGGTTGATTGCACAACCTGGCAACCTTGATATCGATCAATTTCTTCCACCCGCTTTACCCGTAGCCTTCACTGCATATTGTGTTTCTAGATCAATAAACATCTATATGTAGTGTCCGGAGGGCAAATGCACAGCACGCTGATCAGGGTAGGGCATAACCGGTTGCACAAGCGCGACGGCAGCCTGGTGGCCTTCGACGCGGACAAGATCCGCCAGGCGTTGATCGCCGCCGGCAAGGCCACTGGCGAGTATGCCGAAGCTGAGGCAGACGGTTTGCTTGAAGCAGTCCTTGCCCACCTTGAGGGCTACTCCAAGCTGCACGTCGAGCAGATCCAGGACCGGGTCGAGCGGGTGCTGATGGACGCCGGCCACTTCCTTTCGCTACGCGCCTATATCGTCTACCGCGAACAGCATGGGCGCTTGCGCCGTGACCGCAAGACCCTGGTCGAAGTCGCGACCTCGATGAACGAATACCTCAACCGCGAAGACTGGCGGGTGCAGGCCAACGCCAACCAGGGTTATTCCCTCGGCGGGCTGGTGCTCAACGTCTCCGGCAAGGTCACTGCCAACTATTGGCTCGACGAGGTCTACAGCGAAGCCATCGGCCGCGCCCACCGCGAGGCCGACCTGCACATCCATGACCTCGACATGCTCGCCGGCTACTGCGCCGGCTGGTCGCTGCGGAGCCTGCTGCACGAGGGCCTCAATGGCGTGCCCGGGCGGGTTGAGGCCGGGCCGCCCAAGCACTTGAGCAGCGCCCTGGGGCAGATGGTCAACTTTCTCGGCACCCTGCAGAACGAATGGGCCGGGGCCCAGGCGTTCAGCTCATTCGACACTTACCTCGCACCCTACGTGCGCAAGGACCAGCTGAGCTTTGAAGAGGTGCGCCAGGCCATCCAGGAATTCATCTACAACCTCAACGTGCCGTCGCGCTGGGGCACGCAAACGCCCTTTACCAACCTGACCTTTGACTGGGTCTGCCCGCAGGACCTGCGCGAACAGATCCCGGTGATCGGCGGCGAGGAGATGCCCTTTGCCTATGGCGAGCTGCAGGCCGAAATGGACCTGCTCAACCGGGCCTACATCGAGGTGATGCAGGCCGGCGACGCCAAGGGCCGGGTGTTTACCTTCCCGATCCCGACCTACAACATCACCCATGATTTTCCCTGGGACAGCGACAACGCCGAGCGCCTGTTCGAAATGACCGCCCGCTACGGCCTGCCGTATTTCCAGAACTTCCTCAACTCGGACATGCAGCCCAACCAGGTGCGCTCGATGTGCTGTCGCCTGCAGCTGGATGTGCGCGAGCTGCTCAAGCGCGGCGGCGGCCTGTTCGGCTCGGCCGAGCAGACCGGCTCGCTGGGCGTGGTTACGATCAACTGCGCGCGTCTGGGCTACCTGTTCAAAGGTGATGTCAGCGGCCTGCTGCAGCGCCTGGATGCCCTGATGGAACTGGCCATGGAGAGCCTGGAGGTCAAGCGCAAGGTGATCCAGCATCACATGGATGCCGGTTTGTACCCGTACACCAAACGCTACCTGGGTACCTTGCGCAATCACTTCTCGACCATTGGCGTCAACGGCCTGCACGAGATGCTGCGCAACTTCAGCGACGACCAGATGGGCCTGCACAGCGCCCAGGGCCGGCGCTTCGCCCTCAACCTGCTGGACCACGTGCGTGCCACCCTGGTGCGCTTCCAGGAAGAAACCGGCCACCTGTACAACCTCGAAGCGACCCCGGCCGAAGGCACCACCTACCGCTTCGCCAAGGAAGACCTCAAGCGCTTCCCCGACATCCTCCAGGCCGGGTGCAGCCAGGCTCCGTACTACACCAACTCATCGCAGCTGCCGGTGGGCTACACCGACGATCCGTTCGAGGCTCTGGAGCTGCAGGACGAGCTGCAATGCAAGTACACCGGCGGCACCGTGCTGCATCTGTACATGGCCGAGCGGATCTCCTCGGCCCAGGCCTGCAAGCAACTGGTGCGCAGGGCCCTGGAGCGCTTCCGCCTGCCGTACCTGACGATCACCCCGACGTTTTCCATCTGCCCGGTACACGGCTACCTGGATGGCGAACATGAGTTCTGCCCCAAGTGCGACGAGGCGCTGTTGCTGGCTCAGCAGCAGGGCAGCGTGCATTGACCCCGCTTTACCCCCAACTGCAAGGAGCTTCAACATGACTGCACAGCAATCCCTGCCCGTGGCGCAACGCCAACGGTGCGAAGTCTGGACCCGGGTCATGGGCTATCACCGCCCGGTGTCGGCGTTCAACCCCGGCAAACAGTCCGAGCACCAGGAACGGCTGCATTTCAATGAGGGCGCGGCAACGGCCGGGCACCGATGAATCGAGTGCTGCGGGTCGGGGGCATGGTGCCCCTGACCACCCTCGATTACCCCGGCAGGCTGGCCTGTGTGCTGTTCTGCCAGGGCTGCGCCTGGCGTTGCCGTTATTGCCACAACCCGCAACTGATCCCGCCCCGGGGTAGTGATGAACTGCCCTGGGCGCAGGTGCTGGAGTTTTTGCAGCGACGACGGGGCCTGCTCGACGCCGTGGTGTTCAGCGGCGGCGAACCGACCTTGCAGGACAGCCTGGCAGAGGCCATGGCCCAGGTGCGGGCCATGGGCTTTGCCATCGGCCTGCACAGTGCCGGGATCAAGCCCGAGGCCTTTGCCCGGGTATTGCCCGGCACCGATTGGGTGGGCTTTGACGTCAAGGCGCTGGCCGAGGACGGCCAGGCGGTCACTGGCGTGCGCGGCAGCGGCCAGGCCAACTGGCGCAGCCTCGACTACCTGCTGGCCAGCGGCGTCGACTATGAATGCCGCACCACGGTGCACTGGCACCTGATCGATCCCCTCCGACTCATCACCCTGGCCCGGCGCTTGAACGCGCTCGGGGTCAAACGCTTCGTCGTGCAGTTGGTGCGCACGGCACGCATGCTCGATGCGCAATTGCCCAGTGCTTCGGCACAAAGCTTGCTGCCCGAGCTGTGGGGCACCCTCCACGCGCTGTTTCCCGTGTTTGAAGTACGCGACTAGTAAGGCTTTGAAATGACCAGATTGACCACAGCACAACGTATCCTCATCGGCTTTGCCATCGCGCCCCTGGCGCTCCTTGGCCTGGCTTTCTATGCACTGCACGATCTGGCCACGCTCAAGGAGCAGGCGGTGGTGATCGTCAAACAGGACTGGCCGAAGATCGAGCCGATCATGGTCATTGCCACCGGCGTGCGCGACAACGCGCGCAACACCCGCGACCTGCTGATCGACAAGGACAACCTGCAGGTGCAGCAGGCCATCGACACCACCAAGCAGCGCATCAGCCAGGCCCTGGCGACGCTCGAGCCGTTGTTCTACCTGCCCGAAGGCAAGGCCGCCTATGCCGCGCTGAAAGCCAGCCGCGAAGCGTATGTCGCTGCCTTCACCCAGGTGCAGACCCTGATTCGCCAGGGCGATGGGCAAGCGGCGATGGCCCAGCTCAAGCAGCAGGTGGTGCCCGCCGAGCGCGAGGTCTACAAGAACCTGGAAACCCTGATGGCCCTGCAGGGGCAGATTTTCGTCGAGCGCGAACAAGCTGCGCAGGCGCTCTACAACGATGCCCGGCTGAACATGCTCGGGCTGTTCGCGTTGTGCCTGGTGGCGGTGCTTGCCGCCGCGCTGGTGGTGACCCGCAGTGTGACCCGGCCGCTGGGTGGCGAGCCGGATACCGCCGCACGGGTGCTGAGCCAGATCGCCCAGGGCGACCTGACCATCGAGGTACCGACCCACGCCAGCGCCGACGGCAGCGTGATGCTCAACATGCATGAAATGCAGCAGAGCCTCAATGGCATGGTCAAGCACATCGCCGCCTCGGTGGAGCGCGTTGCCAGCTCCTCCGAGGAGCTCAGTGCGGTCAGTAGCCAGACCAGCAGCAGCCTGCAGTTGCAGGGCCTGGAAATCGAGCAGGCAGCGGCAGCGGTCAACGAGATGACTGCTGCGGTGGACGAGGTGGCGCGCAACGCGGTGAGCACCAGCGAAGCCTCGAAGGTCTCCGAGCAAACCGCCCAGCGTGGTCGTGAACAGGTGCGCGAGACGGTAGCCTCGATCACCGCCCTGGCCGATGACGTCAACGATACCTCCGGGCGCATCCAGCAACTGGCCGGGCGCGTGCAGGACATCAGCACCGTGCTGGATGTGATCCGCAGCATTGCCGAACAGACCAACCTGCTGGCGCTCAATGCTGCGATCGAAGCGGCCCGGGCCGGTGATGCCGGGCGCGGCTTTGCCGTGGTTGCCGATGAGGTGCGGGCCTTGGCCCATCGCACCCAGGTCTCGACCCAGGAGATCGAGCAGATGATCGGCAATATCCGCCAGGACACCGGCCAGGCGGTGACCGCCATGCTCAGCAGCAGCGAGCGGGTACACACCACCCTGGAGGTGGCGCAGCGTGCCGGTGAAGCGCTGGAGGCGATCACCCAGTCGATCTCGCAGATCAACGAGCGCAACATGATGATCGCCAGCGCCACCGAAGAGCAGGCCCTGGTGGCCCGCGAAGTGGACCGCAACCTGGTGGGCATCCGCAACCTGTCCGAACAGGTGCTGCTCGGTGCGCAACACACCGACACCGCCGGCCAGGACCTGGCGCAGATGGCCGGCAGCCTGAGCCAGACCGTGGCGCGCTTCAAGGTCTAGCTCCAGCCCCAGAACTGCAACCACCCGCCATAGCCCACTGCGGCGACGGCCAGCAACAGGCAAGCGCTGGCGCCGCAACGGCGCCAGCCACGGATGTGTTGCGCTGCCAGCAGCTTGCTCGCCAACAGCAGGCTCCAGCCCAAGGCCGCGATCAACAACGTGGCCCTGGCCGGCTGTACCCAGTCCAGCAGCAAGCCCTCAAAGCGCAGCAACTTCACCGTGGTGGCCGACAAGCCAAGGAACAGCCCTGCACCACCCAGGGGCGTCAGGCACAGGCTCAGGGGCCAATACAGGGCAGGATTGCCCGCCAGCCGCGCGGCCAGGCGCAGCAGGATCAGCAGCCCGCCGCCGAGCAGCAGGGCACTGCCACACAGGTACACGACGATACTGAAGCCGTCGAGCCAGCTGAAACTGTCGTTGAGTTGCGGGTAATGGGTCAGCAGCCACCAGGGCGCGTTGTCCTGTAGCGGCCAGAGCAGCTCATGCTCCACCAGCCAGTTGGCCAGCCATTGCTTGAGGGCGATGAACCAGGGGCTGACTGTCCATTGGAAGGCGCCCATGGCCAGGCCGATCACCCCGAACAGCAGCAAGTGGGTGTCCCAGGGCGAGGGGGTGTGGGTGGCCGATTCAAGGATCTCCTGGTTGCTGGAACGGGCGATCAGTTGCACCGCGCCGCGTTGCCCGCTGCAGCGGCCACAGGCATGGCAATCACGGGCGCCGCGCATCCGCCGGATGTCCAGCAGCGGGGCGCAGTTGGGCGGTGGCAGGCGTGGCCCGGCGTTGGCTTGCCAGCGCTGTTCATCGACCTGAAAGTGCACCGGCGCCAGCCGGGCGAGCAGGGCGAAGACCCCGCTGACCGGGCACAGGTAGCGGCACCAGATGCGCTTGCCACGCACGAACAGCACACCGACCAGCACCGCCGCCAGGGTCGAGCCACCGAGAATCAGCAGCGCCGCCTGGGCGTAGTCATAGACGCTGATCAATTGGCCGTAGAGGGTGGTCAGGCAGAACGCCAGGGTCGGCCAGCCGCCCCAGCGCAGCCAGCGTGGCACGCCCATGCCCCGGCCATACTGGCTGGCCCATTCGCTCAGCGCGCCTTCGGGGCAGAGCACGCCGCACCAGAGCCTGCCGAACAGCACGATCGACAGCAGCACGAATGGCCACCAGATACCCCAGAACAGGAACTGGGCGAGCAGGGTCAGGTTATCCAGCATGCGTGCCTGGCTGTTCGGTAAAGGTAGAAATGCCGGCAGCACTAGCAGCAGGGCGTAGAACAGCACAACCGCCCATTGAAGTACCCTGATCACCCCGGCGTTGCGCCGCATGCCGTCGCCCAGGCGTTGTAGCCAGCGATTGTGCAAGCTCAGGCTGGACATGCTTGGGCGCCTGTCCTGCGCTGCAGCAACCAGCAGCCGACACTCAGCCAGTAGCCGCAGAGCACCAGCAGGGTGAGCGCGCTGGGGCTCGCCCGGTAGCCGGCGAAACCTGCGAGAAAACTGCCCGGGCCGTGACTGTCGCTGAGCCAGGCGCTGCTGTCCCAAAGGGCGTCGCCGACCAGGCTGTAAGCCATCTCCGGCAGGTCCCAAGCCAGCAACTGGCCGCCGATGCGTTCGCTCGCACTGACCAGCAGCCCGGCAGCCAGCAGCAGCAACAGCGCTTCGCTGATGGCAAAGAAACGCCGCCAGGAAACAAATCGCCGGCTGCTGTGCAGCAGGGCGATGGACAAGCCCGACAACACCAGCCCGGCAACCCCGCCGATGGCAAACAGGCCCAGTTGCGTGCCGTGCAGGCGTGCGCCGGCCCCATACAGAAAGACCACGGTTTCGCTGCCTTCCCGGCTGACTGCCAGCATGGCCAGAAGCAACAGGCCGATGCCGCCCTGGCGCGCCAGTTGCCGATCAGCATGGCGGCGCAAGTCATCCTTGAGTGAGCGGGCGTGGCGATGCATCCAGCCGACCATCTGCACCATCAGCAGACTGGCGACCAGCGCCATGCCGGCCTGGAACCATTCGTTGCCGGCGCCACTCATGGCCTCGCCGGCAAACAGGATCAGCAGCGCCAGCAGCGCCGACAACAGCAGGCCCAGGGCCACGCCAGCCCACAGAAACCCCAGCAGGCGCTGAGCGCGTTGTTGCTGGTCGGCCCAGGCCTGGAGAATGCCGATCACCAGCAGCGCCTCGACGCTTTCGCGCCAGACGATGAACAAGGCTTGATTCATGGAAACTCCCTGCAGCAGCGTTATTTGGCGAGGATGCCGCCCTCGGGCAACTGCGGATTGAATTCGTCGAAGAACGGATAGTGGCCGGGGCGCAACGGGTGAATGACGACAAAGCTGGTCACCCCGGGCGACAGCACTTTCTCCACCCGCAGCGGCTTGCTTTCGAATTCCGCCGGGCCCTCGCCGAGGTTTTTCAGGACGATCTTGAAACGCTGACCGGCCGGCACCTCGAGCAGCGCAGGGGTGAAGTGGCCGTCGCGCAGGATCAGCTCGAAACTCGGCAGCGGCGCGGCGCTCAGCGGCAAGGCCGCACAAGCGAGCAACAGGGCCATGGCCTTCATTCAATAACCGCCTTTCTTGCCGATCCCGGCATAAACGAATTCGTAGTGCAGTTCGCAGCGCTCGAACCAGGGTTCGACGCCGGTTTCCTTGTCGGTATGGCGTCCGAGCGAGCCGTGGCCGGCCGGCGGCAGCAGGGTGAAGGTCAACTGGTATTTGCCTGGCCCCTGCAGCTTGACGTTATCGCCATAGTGCGGCCCGTCGTTGGCGACCATGGCGTGGAAGTTACCGCTGATGGGTGTGTCGCTGCCCTGTTTCTGCGGGCTGAAGGCGACATTCAGGTAGGGCACGAAACTGCCTTCCTGAAAGCCCTGGCGGTTGTTTTCAGTGGCGCGCACGTCGGCTTCCAGGTGGATATCGGAGTCGACGGTCGCGCGCATCATCCCGGCCGGGGCCATTTCGATCGGCTGCAGGTACACCGCGCCGACTTCAAGGCCCGGGCACAGTTGCGGCTCGCCGATGGGGTATTCCTTGGCGAACGCCTGCGGGGTGATCAGGAGCAAGGCGAGTGACAACGAGAGGGGCGTACGCATGATGGCTTCCGGGGCTGGGCAGTGGGAGCCCGAGTCTAGGAAGCCTTTGCGCGAATAATAATGATTATTATCAATTTTACCGGCGATCCGGCCGCACCCTTGATCTGCATCAAGGGCAGGACTTTAGCTGCGCAGTAGCGTGGAAGCTCGCCCATTGCCCGTCCGAGGCATCTCATGGCCAAGCCTTTTCCCATCAGCCCCAAGCACCCCGAGCGCATCTGCTGGGGTTGTGACCGCTACTGCGCGGCCAACGCCCTGGCCTGCGGTAACGGCGCCGACCGCACCATGCACCCGGCGGAAGTGTTCGGTGAGGACTGGAACGAGCAAAGTGATTACGGGCTGGCGTTGCCGGAGCAGCAGGGCCCCGCTCAGGATCAGGGGGCCACATAGGTGCACGGTTGTTCAGTCAAAACAGCTGTTGACGCTTATCCAGTTGCTGGTCGACCAGCCATTTGCCGTGCGCCAGTGATGCATGTTGGGCGTTATCAAGGTCGGCCAGGTAGGCCATCTTCACCGGCAGCGACAAGCGCCGGCTGGTGTGGCCCTCGGGATCGGTAATCAGGCATCCGGCGTTGAAGGGCGTGGGAATGCCCGGGTGGGTTTCGACGCTTGCGGTGATGGTGTGGTTGCGATGCACGCATTGAAGGGTTTTCATCATCCTTACCTCGCTGCTGTGGTATCGAAAGCGCATCAGTCAGGTTGCTTTTTTGGGTATACCACAGCGTCGGCCCGGTTGGATCCGGGCCGACGAACGTGACGGTCAGCGGAACGCCGGCACCACTTCGTTGATAAACAGCGCCAGCGACTTTTTCTTCTCGGCGTGGGACAGGCTGTTGTCGCACCAGAAGCTGAATTCGTCGACCCCCAGTTGCTGGTAGTAACGAATGCGCGCGATGATTTCTGCCGGGGTGCCGATCATGGTGTTCTTGCGGATGTTGTCCAGTTCGAACTCCGGGCGTTCCTTGAATTTCTCTTCCGGGCTGGGGGCCAAAAAGCCGTTCTCCGGCACCTGCTTGTTGCCGAACCAGGCATCGAAGGTCCGGTAGAAGCGCGAGATGGCCTGGGCGCCGACTTTCCAGCCGTCGGCGTCATCCGCGGCATGCACGTGGGTGTGGCGTAGCACCATCAGTTGCGGGCGCGGTACCTCGGGGTTGTTGGCCAGGGCCGCATCGAATTTGTTTTTAAGGTCGAGGACTTCTTCATCGCCTTTCATCAGCGGCGTGACCATCACGTTGCAGCCGTTCTTGACCGCGAAGTTGTGCGAGTCCGGGTCGCGCGCGGCGATCCACATCGGCGGCATGGGCTTGTGCAGCGGCTTGGGCACGCAGGTCGAGGTGGGGAACTTCCAGATCTCGCCGTCGTGGGCGTAGTCGCCTTGCCACAAGGCACGGATCACCGGGACCATCTCACGCAGGGCCTGACCGCCCTCGGAGGCGGGCATGCCCCCAGCCATGCGGTCGAACTCGAACTGGTAGGCGCCGCGGGCCAGGCCGACTTCCATGCGGCCGTTGCTGATCACATCGAGCAGGGCGCATTCACCGGCCACCCGTAGCGGGTGCCAGAACGGCGCAATGATGGTCCCGGCACCGAGGTGGATGGTCGTGGTGCGCGCCGCGAGGTAGGCCAGCAGCGGCATCGGGCTGGGCGAGATGGTGTATTCCATGGCGTGGTGTTCGCCGATCCACACGGTGCTGAAACCGCCGTCTTCGGCCATCAGGGTCAGTTCGGTGAGGTCTTCGAACAGCTGGCGGTGGCTGACCTGTTCATCCCAACGTTCCATGTGTACGAACAACGAAAATTTCATGACGCATTCCTCGGATCTTGTTGTAGGTCGCCTGTCGAGTCAGGCGGCATGACTCTCGACCTGCGCCTGGCGCCTGTCGTAAGAATAGCGGGGCTCAGGCCAAGGCTGGCAGTTCGGCCATCTTGCCGCGGCAGTACACCAGCGGGCTGGGGGCCTGCTCGGGGACGATGAGGTTTTTCACTGCGCCGACCATGATCGCGTGGTCGCCGCCTTCATATTCGCGCCACAGCTCGCATTCGATGATTGCCGTGGCGTTGGCCAGCAACGGATTGCCCAGTGCGCTCAGGGTCCAGTCGATGCCCTGGGCCTTGTCCTTGCCCTTGCGCGCAAAGGCATAGGCTTCGGCCTGTTGTGCGCCGGACAGCAAGTGGATGGCGAAGCGCTTGTTGCGGATCAGCACCGGGTAGGAATCGGAGCTGTAGTTGGGGCAGAACAGTACCAGCGGCGGGTCCATGGACAGCGAACTGAAGGCGCTGGCGGTCAGGCCGACGACCTGGCCGTCGTCGTCCAGGGTGGTAATCACCGTAACGCCGGACGGGAAGGAGCCCAGGACGTTCTTGTAGACGGTTGCGTCGATCATGGCGTGGTCCTCGGAAGCAGCGGTGGTCCGCGTTTTTGTTTGATGTGTCTGATGGTATACCGTAATACCTAATTTGCAAGTGGAATTTTCAGTCGGGACGAACGGCCCAGCATTGCCTTAAGCGCCCGCAAATACGGGGGTTTGAGCGAATATGGAAGGAAGAGAGCGAGCAAAAAATCAGATCAGTTGCAGGCAAAACGGCCGGATCAGTCTTGTGAAAAAGATGGAATACCATAATATGGTGCGCAGCTAAGTTGCTCGTTTCGAGCGCTCCGCAAGCGGTTTCCTACAAAGATAAAAACAGAACCTTTCGAGCTTATTGCCCATGTCCCAGCCGTCTTCGCAACAGCAGTTGATCGAAAACCATACGGTCGATTACGTACCGCCCGCCGAGCGCCATGGTCAGGCGCGCGATCTGTTCACCTTGTGGTTCAGCACCAACATTGCGCCGCTGCCGATTGTCACCGGGGCCATGGTGGTTCAGGTGTTCCATCTCAATTTGTTCTGGGGAATGCTGGCTATTGTTCTCGGCCATATGCTCGGAGGTATTGTCATTGCCCTGGCCTCGGCTCAAGGGCCGCAGATGGGCATTCCGCAGATGGTCCAGAGCCGTGGTCAGTTCGGCCGTTATGGCGCGCTGCTGATCGTGTTCTTTGCCGCCATCATCTATGTCGGCTTCTTTATTTCCAACATCGTCCTGGCCGGCAAGTCGATCCACGGCATTGCGCCGAGCGTGCCGATGCCGGCGGCGATCATCATCGGCGCCCTCAGCGCCACCGCCATTGGCGTGATCGGCTACCGATTCATCCATAGCCTCAACCGCATCGGTACCTGGGTGATGGGTACGGCGTTGCTGGCGGGCTTTGCAATGATCTTCGCCCAGGAGCTGCCGGCCGATTTCTTCAGCCGTGGCGGCTTCAACCTGTCGGGCTGGGTTGCGACCTTGTCGCTGGGGGTGATCTGGCAGATCAGCTTTTCACCCTACGTGTCCGACTATTCACGCTACCTGCCGCGTGAAGTGGGTATTGCGCGGCCGTTCTGGGCAACCTATTTCGGCGCTACCCTGGGCACTATTCTGTCGTTCAGCTTTGGCGTCGTTGCCGTACTGGCGGTGCCGGAGGGGACCGAGGCGATGGCGGCGGTGGAGCAGGCCACCGGCTGGTTGGGGCCGATCCTGATGGTGCTGTTCCTGCTCAACATCATCAGCCACAACGCCCTTAACCTGTATGGCGCGGTGTTATCGATCGTCACCTCGATCCAGACCTTTGCCAGCCGCTGGACCCCGAGCATCAAGGTGCGTGTGGTGCTGGCCAGTGTGATTCTGTTGGGCTGCTGCCTGGTGGCGTTGAGCGCCTCGGCGGACTTCATTGGTCATTTCATCGGCCTGATCCTGGCGCTGTTGCTGGTACTGGTGCCCTGGGCGTCGATCAACCTGATCGACTTCTACCTGATCAAGCGCGGTAGCTACGACATTGCCTCGATCTTTCGTGCCGATGGCGGCGTCTACGGGCGCTTCAATGCCCATGCGATCATCGCTTATGCCTGTGGGATCCTGGTGCAACTGCCGTTTGCCAATACGTCGCTGTATGTCGGGCCGTATGCCAATCTGGTGGAGGGTGCGGACTTGTCGTGGCTGGTGGGGCTGTTGGTGACGTGCCCGTTGTATTACTGCCTGGCGACGCGGGGGCGGGGTCAGTTGGTACAGATCCAATGCAGGAGCGGGCTAGACCCGCGATGAGGTGTCTGGATTGCGACCGCTGCGCGCTCGATCGCCGGCAAGGCCAACTCCCACAAGTCCGGCGTACACAGATCCATTGTGGGAGCTGGCTTGCCCCGCGATGAGGCCGGTACAGCCAGCACATCAAGTGTTGTCTGGATTGCGACCTCTGCGCGCTCGATCGCCGGCAAGGCCAGCTCCCACAAGTCCGGCGTACACAGATCCATTGTGGGAGCTGGCCTTGCCAGCGATGAGGCCAGTACAGTATCGAAAGGCCTTGATCAGAACGCGGTCGGCTGAATGATCTCGACCCAGTAATCATCCGGGTCCTTGATGAACGCCAGGTGCTTCATGCGGCCGTCGCTCAGGCGTTTCTGGAAGGTGACGCCCAGTTGCTCGAAACGCTCGCAGGCTGCACGGATATCCGGCACCGAGATGCAGATATGACCGAAACCACGCGGGTCGGTGTTGCCGTTGTGGTAGGCAAAGTCGGCGTCGTTCTCTGTACCGTGGTTGTGGGTCAGTTCGAGGATGCCAGGGATCGACTTCATCCACTCGGTGCGCTTGGCGGCGTCAGCCGGGATTTGCGCCTTGTCGACCAGGGCGAGGAAGTACAGGCTGAACTCGGCTTCCGGGAAGTCGCGTTTTTCTACCAGGCTGAAGCCCAGCACACGGGTGTAGAAGTCCAGGGACTTGGCAACGTCCTTGACCCGCAGCATGGTGTGGTTGAAAACGAAGTTGTGGGTCGCGGCATCCGGTTGCGCGGTGACACCAGGGAGGGTGTCGAGATGGTTCAGGCTCATGGGCTCTCCGCATTTGAGGCTGGCAACAGTGCTGCCAGCAAAACAGTCAGGGCGTCATGATACGGAACTGAAGCGATTGCGCAAACGATTTGCGCCCCGCCTTTACAGGGCGGGGCGCAAGAATTAGAAGCCCGCCGAAGCGGGCGTATGGGGCGCTAGTCCGTTAGCAGCCTTCATCCTGAGCCAGTCGATGTGAAAAAAGTGTGAAGGTGTTTTTCACTTACGCAACCAGCTGTCGACTGTCTTGGCGCCGTACTGTTCCTTCCAGGCTTTCAGGCCCCGGTGGTTGCCGCCCTTGGTCTCGATCAGCTCGCCGGTGTGCGGGTTTTCATAGACCTTTACGACCCGCGCGCGGCGCTGTTTCGGCGCGCTGACCGGGCCTTTGTGGGACGCTTTTGGATCAAGGATGGCGATAATATCGCGCAGGCCCTTGTCGTAGTGTTTCATCAGGTCGACAAGTTTCTTTTCGAACTCGATTTCGCGCTTCAGGCCGGCATCCTTTTTAAGCGCCTCCAATTGCGCCATTTGTTCCTGAAGGGCCTTTTCGGCAGCGCGGAACTCTGCAAGTCTGGACACTGTCATCACTCCTTTAAGTCTGCAGTGGCCCGGCATGCGTGAAGATCAGCAACATTCTGTATAACGCAGCCGCCACCGGGTTGGGTACAACATCGCACTAATAAAGAGTGTAGTAGTCTGTACGAGGCGGGTAAACATTAAACTTTTATATTACCGCTTATGGAACTTTCTTAATTAACCCCACACCGTGGCCAAAGAACTAGTCGACACTGTGCCTGGCGCCTTAGACCATGGTCCAATGGGCCGGTCTAGAGCGGTTGCGAGATGATAGGCGGTCACCGTCGACTGCCATCGGCGCTGGGAGCATTGTCGGCGCCGGGACCGGCGCCGGTTGTTTTTTGCCTTTCTTTCGGATTTCGCTTCTCATGTTTGCCCCATACCCTCTCGCGCCCGGGCGCAGCCTTATCGGCCTGCTCGCGATGTTTGCTGCTGTATCGACTCAAGCCGCTGGTTTTCTTGAAGACAGCAGCGCCAAAGTCGAAGCACGCAACGTCTACTTCAACCGTGACTTCCGTGATGGTCATACCAGTTCCAGTCAGGGAGCCTCGAAACGCGAAGAGTGGGCCCAGGGCTTTATTCTCAATGTGCAGTCCGGCTACACCGAAGGCACTGTAGGATTTGGTGTTGATGCACTGGGCATGCTCGGCTTCAAACTCGACTCCAGCCCGGCCGACAGCAACAGTGGTCTGTTGCCGTCCAGCGGACATGACCCGCGCGGTTCGGTAGACCAGTACGCGAAGATGGGCGTGGCCGGCAAGATGCGTTATTCGCAGACGGTGCTCAAGGTCGGCTCGATGATGCCGGACATGCCGCTGCTCAAGTACAACGACGGGCGTTTGTTGCCGACGATGTTTCAGGGCACGCTGCTGACCTCCGAAGAAATCAAGGGCCTGAAGTTCACCGTTGCCCGCCTGGACAAGTACACCGCGCGGGATTCAACCGACCGTCAGGACATCCGCGTTCATTGCAAGAACAAACGCTACGCCTGCAATACCACTGCCGACCATTTCGACATGGCCGGGGTCGACTACAAGTTCAATGACCGCCTGAGTGCGCAGTACCAGGTGGCCAAACTTGAGAACATCTACCGCCAGCACTTCCTGGGCCTGGTGGCCAGCCAGCCGTTGAGCGTCGGCAGCCTGTCGGCCGACCTGCGCCTGATCAAGAGCGACGACATCGGCCGTGCGCGCGCCGGCGATATCGATCACCGCGCCTTGAGCGGCATGCTCGGTTATAGCCTGGGTGGGCACAAGGTCAGCGCCGGCTGGCAGCGCATGTATGGCGAGAACGCCATGCCGTACCTGGATGGCAGCAACCCGTACCTGGTCAACTACGCCCAGGTCAACGACTTCGCTGCAGCCCAGGAGCGCTCCTGGCAACTGCGCTACGACTACGACTTCAAGGCCATGGGTGTACCGGGCTTGAGTTTCTTTACCCGCTACATCAACGGTGACCATATCAAGGTCCCGGGCAGCCTGGCCGAGGGCAAGGAGTGGGAACGCGACAGCGAGCTCAAGTACCAGATCCAGGGCGGCACCTTCAAGGATGTCAGCGTGCGCCTGCGTAACTCCACCTACCGCAGCAACTACGAGAAGTATGCCCGCGACATGGACGAAACCCGAGTGATCGTCAGCTACAACTTCTCGATCTTCTAAACAACAGTACGTTGCCATTGTGCTTCGGCCAGCCGACTATAGGGGCTGGCCGGGCCATGGAAGCGACTTGCAATGAAACAACTGCTGTTGATTGGTATCGGGCCGGGCAATCCGCGCCAGATCACCCTTGAAGCCATCGACGGGCTGAACCGTGCCCAGGTGTTCTTCGTGCTCGACAAGGGCGCGGTCAAGGATGAGTTGCTGCAACTGCGCAAGAACATTCTCGAACGTTACATCGATCAACCCGGGTATCGCCTGGTGCAGGTCGATGACCCGCTGCGCGATGGCGCGGCCAGCGACTATGTCGGTGCAGTGCAGGACTGGCACCAGCAGCGTGCGGCGCTGTACGCCAGCCTGATCGAAAACGAACTGGCGGACGGTGAATGTGGCGCTTTCCTGCTGTGGGGGGAGCCGACCCTGTACGACAGTACCCTGCGTATTCTCGATCTGGTGCAGGCCCGAGGCGTGTCACTGGCGCTTGAAGTGATCCCCGGCATCAGCAGCGTGCAGGCCCTGGCCGCCGGCCACCGCATTGCCTTGAACCGTATTGGCGAGCCCCTGACCGTGCTGCCCGGGCGGCGTCTGGCCGAACAGCCGCGCATCGACAATCTGGTGGTCATGCTCGATGGCCAGTGCGCCTTCGCGGCGCTGGATGATCCGCAGTTGCACATCTATTGGGGCGCTTACCTGGGCACGGCGGACCAGATCCTGATTGCCGGGCCGCTGCTCGAGGTCAAGGCGCAGATCCTCGCCGCCCGTGAACAGGCACGGGCGCGCAAGGGCTGGATCATGGACACTTATCTGCTGCGTCGGCCGCTGTAGCCAGGCGATTCTTGGCCTCGATCCACTGGGCCATGTACTGGGTGCTTTTGTGCTGGTGGTGGCGGAGCATGGCGCCGGTGAAGTTGAACAGGCGGTGCTGGTCGAGGTCGGCCAGGGCGTATTCGATGCGTTCGACCAGAGCGTTGGCGTGCTGGCGACGGTCGTAGCGAGCGCTCAACAGCCGGCGCGCGTCCTGCTGCGCCTGGTTCCAGCGCGCTTCGTCGCTGTATAGCGTCGCCGCGGCTTCGGCCAGGCCTTCGGCGGTCTCGGCGATCGCACCGGGCCAGGGCAGGGCGCCGTGCATGGCTTCGGCGCCGATCGGCGTGGTCACGCTGGGCGTGCCGCATTGCATGGCGTCGGTGAGCTTGCCCTTGATCCCGGCGCCAAAGCGCAGGGGGGCCAGGCAGATGCGCGCATTGCTCATCACTTCCAGGGCGTCTTCGGCCCAGTTCATGATGTGAAAGCCCTCGGCCGGTTTGTGCAGCGCCGTGGCCTTGGGCGGGGTGTAGGCGCCGTAGATGTGCAACTGCGCCTGCGGCAGGCGCCGACGGATCATCGGCCACAGGCTGTTCTTCATCCACAGCACCGCGTCCCAGTTCGGCGCATGGCGGAAGTTGCCGATGCTGAGGAAGTGCGCGCGCTCGGCGAACGGTTTGAACGGCTCGCTGGGCGCGTCGAGCATCAGCGGGCACCAGTGCAGCAGGTGCTCGGGCACGCCGAAGCCGTTGAGCAGCAGGTCGATCTCGACGTCGGAGATCATCAGGCTCAGGTCGCTGCGGTAGATGGCGGCGAGTTCGCGCAGGGTCAGGTCGGCGCTGGCCATCTGCCGATAGAGGTCGGGGCCGGAGGTGTTGAACAGCGCGCGAAAATCATTCGGGTCCAGGCCCTCGATCAGGCGCCGGCGCAGCAGTTGCTGGCGAGCATCGCGCAGGCTTTGCAGGTCGGAGGTTTCCAGCACGCGCAGGGCGTTGGGGCAGTGTTTTTCCACGCGCCAGCCGAACTGCTCTTCCATCATGAAACGGTCGAACAGCACGACGTCCGGGGCCAGTTCGCCGACAAAGCGGTCGAAGCTGCTGTCGTTGAGGGTGATGGCCTGCTCGGCGATACCCAGGCTTGCCAGGTCGGCCGTGTGCTCGCCAATGGCTGCAGGGCTGCTGAAGGTGATGCGCCAGCCGCGCTGCACGAAGCTTTCAAGGATCTGCATCATGTGCGAACCGGCGGCCGAAGAGCGCGGCTCGGGCCAGACGTAGCCAATGACCAGGACGTTGAGGGCAGGGGCGGACATGGGTATCGGGGACCTTGGCAAAAGCGCGTATTAAAGCAGATTCCGTGGGAGCGGGCTTGACCCGCGATGCGATGTGACTGACAGAATGCTATCGCGGGGCAAGCCCGCTCCCACCCTCGGTAATTGGAGTGAGAATACCCTGCACCTTGTCACGCAACTGGTCGATGCTGAACGGCTTGGCGATCTGGTGCAGGTCGGCCGGTACATCGAGGTTGTCGCCATAGCCACTGGCAAACAGCACCGGCAGCGCCGGACGCAGCTCCCGGGCTTTTACTGCCAGGTCCTTGCCGTTCATGTCCGGCAGGCCGACGTCGGTCAGCAGCAAGGCCAGGGATTGTTGCGTGTCTTTCAAAACCTTCAGCGCCGCTTCTGCATCGGCAGCCTGCAGCACCTGATAGCCCAGCTCTTCAAGCACCTCGACCATCAGCATGCGCACGATAGCGTCATCTTCGACGACGAGCAGGGGCTGGGGTGTCTGGGACATGGGGGGATTCCTGTACAAAAGTCTGTTCATTATCTGTAAGCCGGGTGCGCTCCGAAGTTCCCTCTGTGCTGAAAAAAGCCCCCCGAATGAACAGCATAGCGGTCATTGAAAAAGCAGGGAACGTTTGCGCAAGGTACCTCTCAAATGCTGGCTAAATGCCCTGCCAGAATGGCCAAAGGCGTTTAGACTCGGAGTAGGGAAGGCTGGCAGAATGGCCGTTCCCACGGAAAATAGAACGATTACTCGAAAAATCCGCCACACTTCTTCGTTTGCTACCTTTGCTCGGGCGTCTTGAGATGATTCAACCAGCCTCAATCGATCAGCGCAGCTTTCGCAAGCTGCTGACCCGCAACATCGGCCTGCCCCTGGGGGTCGGACTGCTCAGTGCGGTGGTGTTCGTCACCATCATCAGCTACCTGCTGGCGGCCATCCAGTGGGTCGAGCACACCGATCGGGTGATCAACAACGCCAACGAGACGGTCAAGCTGTCGATCGACATGGAAACCGGCATGCGCGGCTTCCTGCTCACCGGCGAAGAACGCTTTCTCGATCCCTACGAGGTGGCCAAGCCGCAGGTGGTCGCCGGTATCAAGGGCCTGGAGCAGATGGTGGCGGACAACCCGCAGCAGGTTGACCGCCTGGAGCGCCTGCTCGGTCTGCAGGAGGAGTGGAACACCTTTGCCAGCACCATGATCAGCCTGCGCCGCGACAACGGCAACTTTCGCGAGGCCATTGGCTCGGGAAGGGGCAAGCGCCTGACCGACGAGATCCGCAAGGAGTTCGACGCCTTCATTGCCATGGAGCACCAGCTACGGGTCGCGCGCAACGAAACGGTGAATACCACCACCGTGGTGTCGATTTCCGTCTACCTGGTGTTTGTCATCCTGCTCAGCGGCCTGCTGGCCTACCTGGGCCGCCGCGACCTGCTGGCGTTGTCCAGCAGCTATGCCAGCGGCCTTGAGTCCCAGCAACGTGCCAACCAGCGCCTGGAGCGCCAGGCCTGGCTGCGCACCGGGCAGACCGAACTGGCCGGCCAGGTGCTGGGGCAGTTGACCCTGCCGATGCTCGGCAACAATATCCTGCGCTTTTTTGCCGGCTACCTGGGCAGCGCCGTGGGCGCCCTGTACGCCCGCGACGAACACGGCGGCTTGCGCCGGGTCGCCACCTATGGGCTGTCGGCCGAGCAGGCCGCGCGGGACCAGGTGGTCGGCAGCCAGGAAGGTATTCTGGCCCAGGCCGTCATGCAGGAGCGCCTGCTGCGCCTGGACGATCTGCCGGGCGACTATTTCAAGGTCAGCAGCGGCTTGGGCGAGGGCTTGCCTCGCAGCGTGCTGGTGATGCCGACCAGCAACGATGGGCAGATCAACGGCGTGGTCGAGCTGGGGTTCCTGCGCACCCTGGATGAGCGCGATATCGAGTTCCTGGAACTGGTAGCCGCCAACATGGGGACGTCGATCGAAAGCGCCCGCTACCGTCAGCGCCTGCAGGAGGTATTGGCCGAAACCCAGCAGCTCAACGAAGAGTTGCAGGTGCAGCAGGAAGAGCTGAAAACCGCCAACGAAGAGCTTGAAGAACAGTCGCGGGTGCTCAAGGAGTCCCAGGCCAACCTGGAAACCCAACAGGCCGAACTCGAGCAGACCAACGAGCAACTGGCCGAGCGCACCGAAGCCCTGGCCGAACAGCGCGATGCCCTGGACCGCAAGAACAGCGAGTTGAACCAGGCCCAGGTCGAGCTGCAGGAGCGCGCCGAAGACTTGCAACGCTCGAGCAAGTACAAGTCCGAGTTCCTTGCCAACATGTCCCACGAGCTGCGCACGCCGCTCAACAGTTCGCTGATCCTGGCCAAGCTGCTGGCCGAGAACGCCGAAGAAAACCTCACCGGCGAGCAGGTCAAGTTTGCCGAGTCGATCTATTCGGCGGGCAATGACCTGCTCAACCTGATCAACGATATTCTCGACATCGCCAAGGTCGAGGCCGGCAAACTCGAGGTGCGCCCGGAAACCACCCACGTGGCGCGTCTTGCCGAAGGCCTGCGTAACCTGTTCGAACCACTGGCCGACGAAAAGCACCTGAGCTTCAAGGTCTCGGTCGAGGCGCAGGTGCCGCCAACCCTGTATACCGATCGCCAACGCCTGGAACAGATCCTCAAGAACCTGCTGTCCAATGCGGTCAAGTTCACCGAGCGCGGCGAAGTCAGCCTGAGCGTTGGCTGGCAGGCGGGCAGCGGTATCGTCTTCTCGGTGCGCGACAGCGGCATCGGCATTGCTGCCGACCAGCAGCAGAGCATCTTCGAGGCCTTCCATCAGGCCGATGGCACCACCAACCGTCGTTATGGCGGTACTGGCCTGGGCTTGTCGATCGCGCGCGACCTGGCGCAGTTGCTCGGTGGCCAGATCAGCGTCGACAGCAGCCTGGGCAAGGGCAGCGTGTTCAGCCTGATCCTGCCGGAGCGCTACGAGCCGATTGTCGAGCAACGCCCGGCGGCGATCGTTCATCAGCCGGCGCTGGTGGTCGCAGCACCCGTGCCGGAAGTGGTGCCAGCACCGGCGCCACGCCAGACGCCAAGCTTCGCCGACGACCGCGACAAGGCACCCTTCAGCAACCGCTGCATCCTGGTGATCGAGGACGAGCCGAATTTCGCCCGCATCCTCTACGACCTGGCCCATGAGCTGGGCTACAGCTGCCTCGTCGCGCAGGCCGCCGACGAAGGCTTCGAACTGGCGGCAAGCTTCATTCCCGATGCGGTGCTGCTGGACATGCGCCTGCCGGACCATTCCGGCCTGACCGTGCTGCAACGGCTCAAGGAGCAGGCCAGCACCCGGCACATTCCGGTGCATGTGATCTCGGTCGAGGACCGGGTCGAGGCGGCGTTGCACATGGGCGCCATCGGCTATGCGGTCAAGCCGGCGACCCGCGAGGAACTCAAGCAGGTGTTCGCCCGCCTGGAGGCCAAGCTGACCCAGAAGCTCAAGCACATCCTGCTGGTCGAGGATGACGACCTGCAGCGCGAAAGCATCGCCCGCCTGATCGGCGACGAAGACATCGAGATCACCGCCGTAGGCATGGCCCAGCAGGCCTTGGACCTGCTGCGCGAGAACATCTATGACTGCATGATCATTGACCTCAAACTGCCGGACATGCTTGGCAACGAGCTGCTCAAGCGCATGTCCGACGACGACATCCGCGCGTTCCCGCCGGTGATCGTCTACACCGGGCGCAACCTGACCCGCGAAGAAGAAGCCGACCTGCTCAAGTACTCGCGCTCGATCATCATCAAGGGCGCGCGCTCACCCGAGCGCCTGCTCGATGAAGTCACGCTTTTTCTGCACAAAGTCGAATCCAAGCTGTCCCATGAAAGGCAGCGCATGCTCAAGACCGCGCGCAGCCGCGACAAGGTCTTCGAGGGGCGCAAGTTGCTGTTGGTGGATGACGACGTGCGTAACATCTTTGCCCTGACCAGCGCCCTGGAACACAAGGGCGCGATCGTCGAGATCGGGCGCAATGGCCGCGAAGCCATCGAGCGCCTGGAACAGCACGAGGACATCGACCTGGTGCTGATGGACGTGATGATGCCGGAGATGGACGGCTATGAGGCCACCCGTTTGATCCGCAAGGACCCGCGCTGGCGCAAGCTGCCGATCATCGCCGTCACCGCCAAGGCGATGAAGGATGACCAGGAGCGTTGCCTGCAAGCCGGGGCCAACGACTATCTCGCCAAGCCCATCGACCTTGACCGTCTGTTCTCGCTGATCCGTGTCTGGCTGCCGCAACTGGAGCGAATTTGAGTATCGAACGCAACACCGACATTGAAATCCGGCTGCTGATCGAGGCGATCTACCTCAAGTACAGCTATGACTTTCGCGATTACTCCGGCGCCTCGATCAAGCGCCGGATCCAGCACGCACTGTGCCAGTTCGACTGCAAGACGGTGTCGGCCCTGCAGGAGCGGGTGTTGCACGATCCGGGCATGTTCATGCAGTTGCTGCAGTTCCTGACCATCCCGGTCAGCGAGATGTTCCGCGACCCCGAGCACTTTCTCGCGGTGCGCCAGGAAGTGGTGCCGCTGCTGCGCACCTGGCCTTCGATCAAGATCTGGATCGCCGGTTGCAGTACCGGCGAAGAGGTCTATTCGATGGCCATCCTGCTGCGCGAAGAAGGCTTGCTGGAACGCACCATCATCTACGCCACCGACATCAATCCCAGCTCCCTGGAGAAGGCCAAGCAGGGCATCTACAGCATGCAGAACATGCGCCTGTATGCCGAGAACTACCGCAAGGCCGGGGGCCGCGGCGAGCTCAGCGACTACTACACCTCGGCCTATGGCAATGCCATCGTCGACAGCAGCCTGCGCGACAACGTGACCTTCGCCGACCACAGCCTGGCCACCGACAGCGTATTCTCCGAAACCCAGTTGATCTCCTGCCGCAATGTGCTGATCTACTTCAACAAGGCCCTGCAGGACCGTGCCTTCGGCCTGTTCCACGAGTCGCTGTGCCATCGCGGTTTTCTGGTCCTGGGCAGCAAGGAAACCCTGGATTTCTCGGCCTATGCCGACCAGTTCGAGGCGCTGGTCAAGCCCGAACGGATCTACCGTAAATCATGAAGGGGGTCCAGGCGATTGCCCTTGGTGCCTCGGCGGGGGGCGTCAGCGCCTTGCTTGCGGTGTTCCAGGCCTTGCCGCCGGCGTTTCGCATTCCGCTGGTGTGCGTGCTGCATCTGCCGGATGATCGCCACAGCCACCTGGCCGAGGTCTTTGCCCGCAGGCTCAAGCGTCCGGTGCGTGAAGCCCGTGACAAGGAAGACATCGCGCCCGGCTCCATTTATGTGGCGGGCCCCGGCTACCACCTGTCAGTGGAGCGCGACCATAGCCTGTCCCTGAGCCAGGAGGAGCGCGTGCATTTTTCCCGGCCCTCGATCGACGTTCTGTTCGAGTCGGCGGCTGATGCCTATGGCCCGGGCTTGCTCGGTGTACTACTGACCGGCGCCAATGAAGACGGTGCTCGTGGCCTTGCATCGATCAAGCGCCAAGGTGGCCGGACCATTATCCAGGACCCCCATGAGGCGCAAGTGTCGACCATGCCGCGCGCGGCACTGGCTCTGCACCAGCCCGATTACATACTCCCTTTGAATGGCATCGGGCAATTGCTCGCCAGCCTGGAAGCCCCTGAATGCTAAGCCACATCCATGCAAAACTGCTGATCGTCGACGACCTGCCGGAGAACCTGCTGGCCCTGGACGCGTTGATCAAGGGCGAAGACCGCGAGGTGCACCAGGCTCAGTCCGCCGACCAGGCCCTGGCACTGTTGCTCGAGCACGAGTTCGCCCTGGCTATCCTCGACGTGCAGATGCCCGGCATGAACGGCTTCGAACTGGCCGAGCTGATGCGCGGCACCGAAAAGACCAAGAATATCCCGATTGTCTTTGTCAGCGCCGCCGGGCGCGAGATGAACTACGCCTTCAAGGGCTACGAAAGCGGCGCGGTGGACTTCCTGCACAAGCCGCTGGACAGCCTGGCGGTGAAAAGCAAGGTGGCGGTGTTCGTCGACCTGTTTCGCCAGCGCAAGGCCCTCGGCCAGCAACTGGAAGCTCTCGAACGCAGCCGCGAAGAACAGGAACTGCTGCTGGCGCAGTTGCAGGTGACCCGCCGCGAACTGGAACACGCGGTGCGCATGCGCGATGACTTCATGTCGATCGTCTCCCATGAGGTGCGTACGCCCCTGAATGGCCTGATCCTGGAAACCCAGCTGCGCAAGCTGCACCTGGCCAAGGACAACGCCGATGCCTTTACCCTGGACAAGATGCGCGCCATGGTCGAGCGCGACGAGCGGCAGATCAACAGCCTGATCCGCCTGATCGAGGACATGCTCGACGTGTCGCGGATCCGCACCGGCAAGCTGTCGATCCGCCCCAGTCAGTTCGACCTGGGGCAACTGGTGGGCGGCTTGATCGAGAACTTCGAAGCCCAGGCGGCGGCTGCCGAGTCACGCATCGAGTTCGAGGCGGGCGTGCCGCTGGCAGGTGTCTGGGACGAGTTTCGGATCGAACAGGTGGTCGCCAACCTGCTGACCAATGCCCTGCGCTACGGGGCGAAAAGCCCGGTGCAGGTGCGCACCTTCGAGCAAGGCGGCATGGCCTGTGTCGAGGTGCGTGACCATGGCATCGGCATCAGCGAGCACAACCAGCAACGGATCTTCCAGCAGTTCGAACGGGTCGCTTCCAGCCAGAGCAGTGCAGGCCTTGGCCTTGGCCTGTACATCTCCGAGCAGATCGTCCTGGCCCATGGCGGCGGCATCAGCGTGCACAGCGTCGAAGGCGAGGGTGCGACTTTTACCGTGTGTCTGCCGTTGCCGCAGTCACTGCGAGAAAATGACCGGTAGCAGGCAACCTCTGCATGAGGCCGGGGTCATACTGCGATGTAACCAAACGATTTATAGAACAAGGCATTGGCATGAGTGAAGATGCGCAAGACGTAGTACTGGTGGTCGAAGACGAACCGGTGATTCGCATGATTCTCGAGGACTACCTCAAGGGTGAGGGTTACCACGTGCTGGTGGCGGAGAACGGTGAGCAAGCCTTCAAGATTCTGGCAAGCAAGCCGCACCTGGACCTGATTGTCACCGATTTTCGTTTGCCGGGAGGGATCTCCGGGGTGCAGATCGCCGAACCTGCGGTCAAGATGCGCCCGGACCTTAAGGTGATTTTCATCAGCGGCTATCCGGCGGAAATCCGCGAATCAGGCAGCCCGATCGCCTTCAAGGCGCCGATCCTGGCCAAGCCCTTTGATCTGGACAGCCTGCGTGACCAGATTCAGGAGCAATTGCGCTAGGAGCCTGCTGACACTTCCCACGCCATCGAGCATGGGTGGCTGATGTTCCCCTCCGTGCAAAAAGCGTCCGATAACATCCTTGTGAGTCGCCACAGGGAATCGGCGCATGCGCTTTATCGTTCGCAAAGGAGACGCCACCAGCACCGGTGGTGAAGTACGCGGCGGCTGCGCAAAGCATCCGCTTGGCGGTCGGCCCATCGCACGCATGGGCGACCCGGTCTATTGCCCTCGCTGCCAGCGTACCGGCGAAATTGCCCAGGGCAACCCGGCCTACAAGGTAAGCGGCCAACCGGTGGCCGGCGAAGGTCACCTGGTGCGCTGCGCCTGCCCCTATGGCAGCCACACGCTGATCGCCAGCCAACAGCGGGCGCGCATGGGCTTGACCACCACCGGGCGATCGCTGCCGCCGGCAATTGCCCTCGAAGAAGAGGAGGAAGAAGTCGAGGTGGACGATGGCGTCACCCTGCGCATCGGCGTGTTCTTTGATGGCACGGGCAACAACCTGGCCAACAGCGCCACCGTCGCCCAGTGCTTTGCCCGGGATGTAGAACTGGAAGAAGAGGCCGAAGAAGTGCGTCGCCATTGCGCCAGGTATGGCTATGACGGGCAGGGGAATGTGCCGGATAACAGCTATGGCAATGATATGACCAATGTGGCGCGGTTGTATGAGTTGTATCAGGATCGGGTGCTGGGTGGAGAGCAGCAGGGCAGGCGCCGGGATGTACTCAAGGTCTACATCGACGGTATAGGCACTACCGCAGGTCAACAGGACTCGGCGTTAAGTCAGGCAACCGGACGTTACTCCGGGGGTGTCGTCGCTCGTGCTGAAGAGGCCCATCAGAGAGTACTGGACCAGATAAGAGCATGGCTTAATGTCGTTTCACAGGCACGCATCATTCGCCTGGAGTTCGATCTTTTTGGCTTTAGTCGAGGCGCGGCCGCAGCCCGTCATTTTGCCAACGATTTGGCCAAGGGTGGCAAAAGTCACCTGGCGCAAATCTGGCCCAGGCATATGGAGGTGTTTTGCGATCAGTTTGATTGGAACACACGCCGAAGCCTTGGCATCAACTTTATTGGCTTGTTTGATTCTGTGGCGGCCATCGTGTCGGTACTTGAAGGGAATTTCAGCCCGGCTAATGCCCGCTACTCCGGTGTCAACATGCGACTCGCGCCGGGCGGTGCGAAAAAGGTTGTGCAGTTGGTGGCGCGAGACGAGCGACGCAAGAACTTCCCGCTGACACGAACAGATAACGACATTGTCGTCCCCGGCGCCCACTCGGACGTGGGCGGAGGTTACTTGCCGCGGATGCGAGAGAAGGTTCTGCTGACGCGTCCGCGTAGCAGTACCGAGTTGCGAGGCGTGCCCGATGAGCGAAGCCAGGCTTACCTGAACGTTCAGGAGGATTACCTGCGTAATCGGCTTGTTTGGAAGGGGCTGAATTTACAGGTCGACATCATTGTCTGGTCCATCGACCTACCGTTTTTACCCAATCGTGACATCTCTCCACAGAAGCGGGTGTATGCGTTCCTACGCTGTGAGCGGGAGGTGCTGGCGGATCTTTCCCTTGCGTATCTACGCGTCATGCGCGAGTTGGCTATCCGTGAAGGGGTGCCGTTCAACGAGATTCGAGAGCAGAAGGCATGGGTGCTTCCGGACGAGCTACAAGGGATAACACGCAAGTTAATGGCTTATGCCGTGGGTGACACCAACAGCCCTGAACTTGTTTGGGAGGAAGAGAAGTTACTTCGGACCAAGTACATCCACTTGTCGGCACATTGGAATCCAGCGGGCTATCCCATCAGAGATAGTGCTGATGTGATGTTTATCCATCGTCCCAATGACAGCGGCAAACGTAGCGTATACCCCAATGAGTAGAAGACTTCGAACAGCGCTACTTTGTGTTTTCTTGATCATGACCGGTTGTGCCAAACGAGGTGTATCTCATCTGCCGTATGACGCCTGGTACCTGGGTTTTGTGGCGCCCACCCACATGGCCGTCTGGATAGAGGCCGCTGATGTTCTGGATGTTCGCGATCGGGGATTCTGGAGGGTAATGGGCGGGGGAGCCAGGATGGACTTTTCGCACAGACCTGAGGATGGCTGGTCTGTACGTACCGGTGTTGGCTCGGGGAAGTACATGAGCGGCAGTAATCTGCCCAAGATGATCCGTGTTCGATGGCAGTCGCTGGCTGAAATGAAAACCTACGACGTGATCATCGAGATACCGGAATCCGCTCGCAAGACCATGTTGACACCGGATAGGGTCTATTGCCGATTGGACGGCAAGGTGGTTGCTCAGTATCGCAACTACCTTACCATCGGCCTGGCCCCAGGCGGCATCGCCCAGGCCTGGCTACGGGGTGTTTGTCTGGACCGCATCCAGATCACACGCGCAGTCGGTCGCAGCGTGCCATCGGACGACAGTTATCTACCACTGGAACCCGAGTCCCAAACCTACATCGACGCCCATGGCATCCCCTACGGCGCCTGGTGACTCAGGCCATCGAGTTCAGGCTTTCACCGCGCAGGGTTCGCTCGATCCCGCCCAGGAGCATGCTTTCCATTAGCGCCAGGCCCTGGGCCTGGGGCAGTTGTGAGGTTTGCAGCCAGCCGGGCAGGCTGTTGAGCAGGTTGGCGATGACATGGGCGGTGGCTTGCAATGCCTTGCCGCGCAGGGTTGCCTTGGGCACCAGCAGACGCAGCAGGGCGCCTTCATACTGGTGACGCAGTTGGCCGATGCGCGCCTGTTGCTCGATACTCAAACAACACAGGTCACGCTCGGCCAGTCGAAACTGCAACGGCCGCTCAGCATGCAAGCTCCAGTGGGCGGCAATCACTTCGCCCAGGGTCTGCTGCTGGCTGCGCCGCCCCGGGTTAAGGGTCGCCAGCAGCTCCTCGAACAACTCCTCGATCAGATCGAACAGCAAGTGCTGCTTGCTCGGAAAGTGGTGGTACAAGGAGCCTGCCGTCAGCCCCAGGTGGGCGGCCAGTTCACGCATGCTGACCTGGCCGAAACCCTTCTCGGCGAACAGTTCCAGGGCCTTGTCACGCCGCTCTTCAAAGTTCGCACAGCGCAAAGCGGCGTCCATGGCAGGGCTCCCTAGTAGGTGAAGAAACCGCGACCGCTCTTGCGCCCCAGGTAGCCGGCGGCAACCATTTCCTTGAGCAGCGGAGCAGGGCGATATTTGCTGTCGTTGTAGCCTTCGTGGAAGGCCTCGATGATCGCCAGCAGGGTGTCCAGGCCGATCAGGTCGGCCAGGGCCAGCGGGCCGATCGGCTGGTTGCAGCCCAGGCGCATGCCGGTGTCGATGTCTTCGGCGCTGGCCAGGCCTTCCTGGAGCACGAAGATCGCTTCGTTGATCATCGGCACCAGAATGCGGTTGACCACAAAGCCCGGGCGGTTGCCGGCGCTGATCGGCGTCTTGCCGACCTTTTCGGTCAGGGCCAGGGCCTTGGCGTAGGTGGCATCATTGGTTTGCAGGCCGCGGATGATCTCGACCAGGGCCATCATCGGCACCGGGTTGAAGAAGTGCACGCCAATGAAGCGCTCAGGCTGGCTGACCGCCGCGCCCAACTGGGTGATCGACAGCGACGAAGTGTTGGTGGCAATCACGCACTGGTCGCTGACGCTGGCGGCGATCTGCTTGAGGATGCGCAGCTTCAGGTCGAGGTTCTCGGTGGCAGCCTCGATCACCAGCTCGGCCTGTTGCAGTTGCGCGTAGTCGGTGCTGGTGCGGATGCGCGCCACGGCGGCCTCGGCATCTTCAGCGGCCAGGGTCTGCTTGCTGACCTGACGCTCGAGGTTCTTGCGCAGGGTGGCTACACCACGCTCGAGGGCGGCGTCGGAGACATCGATCAGGGTCACCTGGTAACCGGCCACCGCACACACCTGGGCAATGCCGTTGCCCATGGTGCCAGCGCCGATCACCGCAATATTCTCAATACTCACCTTGTACTCCTTGCTCAGACGCGTTCGAAGACGATGGCGATACCCTGGCCACCGCCGATGCACATGGTTGCCAGGGCGTAACGGCCCTGGATGCGCTGCAGTTCATGAATGGCCTTGGTGGCGATGATCGCCCCGGTGGCGCCGACCGGGTGGCCGAGGGAAATGCCCGAACCGTTGGGGTTGACCTTTTCCGGGTCGAAGCCCAGTTCACCGGCGACGGCGCAGGCTTGTGCGGCGAAGGCTTCGTTGGACTCGATCACGTCGAGGTCGGCAACGCTCAGGCCGGCCTTGTCGAGTACCTTGCGGGTCGCCGGTACCGGGCCCAGGCCCATCAGCTCCGGCTCGACGCCAGCGTGCGCGTAGGCCACCAGGCGGGCCAAGGGCTGCAGGTTATGGCGTTTGACGAAGTCACCGGTGGCCAGCACCAGGGCACCGGCGCCGTCGTTCAGGCCGCTGGCGTTGCCGGCGGTGACCGTGCCGTCTTTCTTGAATACAGCCTTCATGCCGGCCAGTTGCTCGGCAGTCACCTCGCCACGCACGTGCTCATCGACTTCGAAGCGTACCGGGCCTTTGCGGCTGGGAATCTCGATCGGCACGATCTGGCTGGCGAAGCGGCCCTCGGCGATGGCGCGGGCAGCGCGGCGCTGGCTGGTCAGGGCCAGTTCGTCCTGCATCTGCCGGGTGATGCCATTGCGTTCGGCAACGTTCTCGGCAGTGATGCCCATATGGAAGCCGGCGAAGGGGTCGTGGAGGATGCCGAGCATGTAGTCGATACCCTGCAGATCACCCATGCGCGCGCCCCAGCGGGCTTGCGGCAGCAGGTAAGGGCCGCGGCTCATGGATTCGGCGCCCGCGGCGACGACTGCTTCAGCGTCGCCCAGCAGCAGGCTTTGCGCCGCCGAAACGATGGCCTGCAGGCCCGAGCCGCACAGGCGGTTGACGTTGAATGCCGGGGTCTCCTTGGGGATGCCGGCATTCATTGCCGCGACCCGCGCCAGGTAGGCGTCGCGCGCCTCGGTAGGGATTACGTTGCCCATGACCACATGGCCGATCTGCTCAGGCGCCACGCCTGCGCGTTCGATGGCGGCGCGGGTCACGCTGCTGGCCAGGTCCGCCAGGGGCAGGTCCTTGAGGGCGCCGCCGAAGCTGCCGATGGCCGAGCGTACGGCGCTGACTACATAGATGTCCGGGGTATTCATGAGCGACTCCAGTGTGCGAAAGCGTGGCGGGGCAGGGCCGGCGTCTGCCAGAATGCTGCCCACAGCCACCTTCAGGTTGGCTTTGAGTCTAGGCAAAGCCTGCGCGCGGGCCTATGCCATAACTGTCCAGTGACACTGGTATTTTTTGCCACACCCTTGCGGAAACCGCCATGCGGGAAAACGATACAGTCGCCGTTTATTTCGTTCGTACCATGCTCCATGCTTTGCGCGCCCAGCCTGAGCGGGCGGCCGCGTTGCTGGCCGAGGCCGGTATCGATCAGGCGGTCTTGGAATCGTCCGTTGCGCGCGTACCCGCGCCGGCGTTTGCACGACTGTGGTTGCTGCTGATCGAAGCATTGAACGACGAGTTCTTCAACCTCGACAGCCATGGCATGCCCCAGGGCAGCTTTGCCCTGATCTGCCGGGGGCTGATCCAGGAGCCGACCCTGGAAAAGGCCCTGCGCCAGTGCCTGAACAACTTTGCGCTGTTCCTGCGCGATATTCGCGGGCAGTTGACGATCAAGGGCGGGCGCGCGGTGATCAGCCTGCGCACCGGCATCGAAGATCCGCTGACCCGGGTGTACGCCGAAGAAACCTTCCTCGCCCTGGTGATCAGCCTGCTGTGCTGGCTGGCCGGGCGACGCATCGTGATCGACCGCACGGCGCTGGCCGACACGCGCCCGGCCCAGGAGGATGACCCATTGCTGTGGGGCGCCAACGTGCAACTGGGCAGTGGCCGTACCGAGATCGAGTTTGCTGCCGATTACCTGCGCTTGCCGGTGGTCCAGGACCTGGCGGCGCTTAAGACCTTCCTGCGCAGCGCCCCGCAATGGCTGGTGATTCGCTACCGCAACCAGAATGGCCAGGTGGCCCAGGTGTATCGCTACCTGCGCGCCCGCCAGTATGGCCAGTGGCCGACCCTGCTGGCCATGGCCGAACGCCAGGGCCTGAGCCCCAGCAGCTTTCGCCGCCAACTGGAGCGTGAGGGCCGCTCGTACCAGCAGATCAAGGACGAGGTGCGCCGGGCCATGGCGTTCGAATGCCTGCGCCAGACGCACCTGAGTATTGCCGAAGTCGCCGAGCACACCGGTTTCCAGGAGCCCAGTGCGTTTCACCGAGCTTTCAAGAAGTGGACCGGCGAGAGCCCCGGCAGTTACCGCCAGCGCATGCTCAGTCCTGCAGCTGCGCCGCCAGTTGCTTGACCCTGACCAGGTCGCCACCGGCAACCTTGGCCACCCCCTTGCCATACTCCGGGTCGGCCTTGTACAGGTACGAGAGGATGGTGTGCTTGCTTTCGTCATCACTGCTGGCCAGCGACTGGCCGAAGCTGTTGATCAGGTCGCGGCGGTTTTTGCTGTCGTAAGAACGGAACAGCTCGCCAGCCTGCCTGAAGTTCTGCTGACGCTCGATGCCCTGTTGCTGGGTACTGCCGCTCAAGGGCAACGGGCTGTAGCGCGCTGACTCGGTCGACGGGCGCGGCATCAGGCGGCTGGGCTCGTAATTGACCCCGCCGACCGTGCGCGACGCGTTCAGGGCGCCATCCTGGTTGCCGTTGTTGACCTTGACCCTGGGCTGGTTGATCGGCAAGCCGGCGGCGTTGGCGCCAACCCGGTACATCTGGGTGTCGGCATAAGAGAACAGCCGGCCCTGTAGCAGGCGGTCTTCCGAGGGCTCGATGCCCGGAATCAGGTTCGAAGGCGCCAGCGCCACCTGTTCGGTTTCCTGGAAGTAGTTGCCGACATTGCGCTTGAGCACCATCTGCCCGACTTTGCGCTCAGGAACCCCTGGCCAGATCTTGGTAGGGTCCAGCGGATCGAAGTCAAAACCTGCCAGTTGCTCGGGCTTGAGGGTCTGGATATACAGGTCCCACTTCGGATGGTCGCCGCGGTTGATGGAATTGACCAGGTCGGTGGTCATGTGGCTGAAGTCATGGCCCTGCAGCTTGGCCACTTCGCCGGGGTTGAGGTTCTTCTGACCTTGCAAGGTTTTCCAGCGGAACTTCACGTAGGTGGTTTCGCCATCCCTGTTGACGAACTTGTAGGCGTGAACACTGTTGCCGTCCATGTGCCGGTAGCTCAGTGGCGTGCCTTCGTTGGAGTAGAGCAGGGTCAGGGTGCGGGTGGCTTCGGGCATATGCGAGAGCAGGTCGAAGCGCCGGGCGTCGTTGCCCAGGTTGGTGCGCGGGTCGGGCTTGAAGGCGTGGACCATGTCGGGGAACTTGATCGCATCGCGGATGAAGAAGGTCGGGAAGTTGTTGCCGACCAGGTCCCAGTTGCCATCGGCGGTGTAAAAACGGGTGGCAAAGCCGCGCGGGTCGCGCAGGGTTTCTGGTGAATGCAGGCCGTGCACCACCGAAGAGAAGCGCACGAACACCGGGGTTCGCTCCCCCGGGGTGAACACCTTGGCCCGGGTCAGCTCGGAAATGTCGCTGGAGGCGATGAACTCGCCATGGGCACCGGTACCGCGGGCATGAACGACACGCTCAGGTATGCGCTCGCGGTCGAAGCGCTGAAGCTTCTGGATCAACTGCACATCCTGCAGCAGGGCGGGGCCAGTGCCGCCGGCAGTCTGCGAGTTCTGGTTGTCGCCTACCGGGGCGCCGTTGTCGCGGGTCAGCGGAGCGGCGAGGGCGCTGCTTGCAATCAGCACGGCCGAGGCGAGTATGCCCAATGTGTAGCCTGAAAAACTGCGGGTGCTCATGATGACTGTCCTGTCATGGAAGGGGAGCAGCCGATGATAGAAACGACGGGACAGTGTACCCAGATGGGTTTTCATTACGCGGCGTCAGACTTCTCCCGAACTGGCTGGCGACTATGGGGGGGGACCCGACACTGCCTCAGTGCCGGGTTGCTGCAGCGCCGCTACGGCATTTGCTTGAGCAACTGCTGCAAGCGCGCCTGGCCTGCAGTGTCGAGGGCGAATACCGGCCGCCGCGGTTCACCCACCGGCAAGCCGGTCATGCCCAGCCCGGCCTTGATGGTTGCCGGCAGGCCACCCTTGAGGATGAACTCCAACAGTGGCAGTTGACGGTAGAACACCGCCTTGGCCGCGTTCAGGTCGTTGGCCTGCACGGCCTGGTACAGCTGCTGGTTCAGCGTGGGGATCAGGTTCGGTGCGGCGGTGCACCAGCCGCTGGCGCCGGCCACGAATGCCTCCAGGGCCAACGGGTTGCAACCGTTGTAGAACGGTACCTTGCCCTCGCCGAGCAACTGCAGCTTGTGCATGCGCTGGATGTCGCCGGTGCTCTCCTTGACCATGGTGACGTTCTCGACCTCGCGCACGATGCGCAGGATCAGCTCCACCGACATGTCGGTACCGCTGGTGGCCGGGTTGTTGTAGAGCATGATCGGCAGCTTGATGCTGGCGCCAATCGCTCGGTAGTGCTCGAAAATCTCCGCTTCGGTGAGCTTCCAGTAGGCCGCCGGCAGCACCATCACCGCATCGGCGCCGTGTTCCTGGGCAAAGCGCGCACGGCGAATGGCGCCGGCGGTGGTCAGGTCGGAGACGCTGACGATGGTCGGTACCCGCCCGGCAATGTGGCGCAGGCTGAACGCGGCCACCTGTTGCCATTCCAGGTCGCTCAGGTAGGCGCCTTCGCCGGTGCTGCCGAGGGGGGCGATGGCATGCACGCCGCCGTCGATCAGGCGGTCGATCGAGCGGCCGAGGGCGTCGAGGTCAAGCTGCTCGCCGTCGGCACTGAACGGGGTGATGGTGTAGCCGATGATGCCGTGAAAAGTCTTGGACATGAAATCTACTCCGCAAGGTAAGTAAAAAAGCTCGGATCAGTTCAGGCAGTCGCCATGCACCCGCAGGCACTGGCGCGCATAGTAGTTAAAGGCAGCGCTGTGGCGTTTGGGCCGGGAGATCCAGTCATGGGCTTCACGGCCCAGCTCAGGGGCAATCGGCTTGATGCTGCCGGCGGCCATGGCCAGCAGTTGCAGCTTGGCGGCGCGCTCGATCAACTGGGCAATCACGCAGGCTTCCTCGATGCTGGCGCCGGTCGACAACTGGCCGTGGTGCGAGAGCAGGATGGCGCGCTTGTCGCCCAGGGCTGCACTGATGATCTCGCCTTCTTCGTTGCCCACCGGCACGCCGGGCCAGGCTTCGAGAAACGCGCAATCGTCGTACAGCGGGCAGAGGTCCATGTGCGACACCTCAAGCGGCACTTCGAGCATCGACAGGGCGGCGACGTGGGTCGGGTGGGTGTGGATGATGCAGTTCACATCCGGCCGCGCGCGGTACACCCAGCTGTGGAAGCGGTTGGCCGGGTTGGGCATGCCGTGTCCTTCGAGCACTTCCAGGTCTTCGTTGACCAGCAACAGGTTGCTGGCAGTGATTTCGTCGAATCCCAGGCCCAGTTGCTGGGTGTAGAAGGTGCCCGGTTGCGGACCGCGGGCGCTGATTTGCCCGGCAAGGCCGGAGTCGTGGCCGTTGTCGAACAGAATCCGGCAGGTCAATGCCAGCTTTTCGCGCACAGTCCACGTATTATCGGCAAGCGAGCCTTGCATCTGCTTAAGGGCCTTCTGGATCAGTTGGTCCTTGGGGAGTGCCATTGTCTTGGTCATGGGGCTATCCTCGGTGGCGTGATGGATTGTCACGGCTGGCCCACCCCGGTTGCTTGGAAGGTGACGGGGTGGTCAATCTCATGACACAATCAAGGCTATATGACACAAAGTGTCATTAGCAAGAAAAAACTTGCCCATGGCATTGGGAAAATCGCGTCACATGTCTATCCGATTGAAATTGTTGAGAAAAAAACTGGGTATTACCCTGGATGCGCTGGCTGAGATGTCGGGCATGACCAAGAGTTACCTGTCCAAGGTCGAGCGCGGGCTGAACACCCCGTCGATAGCGGCTGCGTTGAAGCTGGCGCGTGCCTTGAACGTCAATGTCGAGGAGCTGTTTGCCGAAGACCAGCCAGGCCAGGCCCGCTACAGCCTGGTGCGCAACCACGAACGTCAGGCGGTAGCGGGGCCGGGGCCAGGTTATACGGTGCTGACCAAGCAGATCGGCAGCCGCAGCCTGTTGCCCTTCATCATCAGCCCGCCGCCCGAGTTCAGCGATGCTTCGTTCAAGGAGCACCTGGGCGAGGAGTTCCTGTTCGTCCATGAGGGGCAGGTAGAGGTCGACTTCATGAACGAGCGGGTGATCCTCGAACGTGGGGATGCGCTGTATTTCAACGCTCAGACCCCACACCGCCTGCGCTCGCTGGGTGAAGTACAGGCCCAGTTGCTGGTGGTGGTGCACGACGCCGAGGGCTGATGCCAATGCGCGCAAACTCCCGATTCTGGCGTGACCCGGCGCTGCCTTTCATCGAGGCGCGCAGCGTCGCCGATGGCCGCAAGGTCTGCTACGCGGCGCATTCGCACGAGAGTTTTTCGATTGGCGCAATCACGGCGGGGCGCAGTACCTACCTCAGTGGCGACAGCCATCAGAACGTGGCCGCCGGTACCGTGGTGCTGATGAACCCAGGGGTGGTGCATACCTGCAATCCCATCGACGGTGAGCCCTGGTCCTACCTGATGCTGTATGTCGACTGGTCCTGGTTGCAGGCCCTCGGGTTCTCAGCGCCAACGGCGATCAGCAGCACGTCGGCGGCGCTGTTCGACGATCTGCGGCAGTTGTTCCATCTGCTGCTGGATGAGCAGCAACCGGCCGCTGGCAAAGAGGCAGCCTTACGGGTGTTTTTCCGCGGATTGAGCCAGCGCCTGGGGGCTGGCGAGCAACCGGCGACCAAGGCTGATCAGCGGCTGCTGGCGGCTGCGGCATTCATTCGCGGCCATTGCACCGAGCCATTGCGCCTGGAGGACATCAGCCAGGCTGCCGGGCTGTCTACGTCCTACCTGATCCGGGCGTTCAAGCAGCAGTTCGGCCTGACGCCCCATGGTTACCTGCTCGACCAGCGCGTGCAATACGCCCGCGCTCAGTTGCGGCGCGGCCGACAGATCGCCGAGGTCGCCGTGGAGGCCGGTTTTGCCGATCAGGCGCATTTGCAGCGCGCCTTCAAACGCCACCTGGCGGCGACGCCGGGGCATTACCGTTCAGCCCAGTAGCAGGTACAGGGCGCTGGCCACCAGCAGCAGTGCCAGGCTGCGGTTGAACAGGCGCATGCGCTGCGGATTGTTGAGGTACTGACTGATCACGCTGCCAGCCCAGGCCCAGGTGGCGATCGACAGGTAGCAGATGACGAAATAGACAGCGCTGAATTGCCATAACAGCCGGGTTTCGCCATCGCCGACATAGGCGCCAATCCCGGCCACGCAGGCCAGCCAGGCTTTCGGGTTGAGCCACTGCAGGGTGGCGCCGGCAAGCATCGAAGGTGCGGCCTCGTGGCTGGCCGAACCCAGTTGGCCATTGTCCCAGGCCAGTTTCCAGGCCATGTACAGCAAAAACAGCACGCCTGCCCAGTGCAGTATCTGGGTCAGGGCCGGCCAGTAGCGCAGCAGTTGGTGCAGGCCGAGGCCAATCAGCAACAGCAGCAGGGTAAAACCCACTGTTGCTCCGGTGACATGCCGCAGGCTGGCGCGCAGGCCGTGGCGGGCACCGGCGCCCAGGGCGACGATATTGACCGGGCCGGGTGAGATAGAAGCGGCCAGCGCAAAGGCGGCCATTGATAGCATCAGGCTCATGGGAAGTTCATCCAGAACAGGGGAGACCGGCACAGCCTACGGCTCGGCAAACCCTCGGGTATTGAAGAAAATTACCCAACACAGGCAATACGCTCACCGCTCACCGGCAGGAGCGGGCTTGCCCTGCGATTTACAGAATTTGAAATAGTTTCATGCTGTGAGAAAAGCCTGCTGCAATTGTAGGATCACATCCCCAATTGATTTCAGGTTGATATGACTTCGTTCTCGGAGCCTCCCAGTACCCGGCCGTCCCGGCCATTCTCCCGTCTTTGTGACGTTTTCCGTCCGTTCTCGCACATGAGTGATCGCCCATGGAATGGCTAGCCGACCCCACGGCCTGGCTGGGCCTTGCCACGCTGATTGTGCTGGAACTGGTACTGGGTATCGATAACCTGGTGTTCATCGCCATCCTCGCCGATAAACTGCCGCCCCATCAGCGCGACCGTGCGCGGGTGATCGGCCTGTCGCTGGCGCTGATCATGCGCCTGGGCCTGCTGGCCAGTATCTCGTGGATGGTGACCCTCACTGCGCCGCTGTTCGAGGTGTTCGACAAGAGCTTCTCCGGACGCGACCTGATCATGCTGTTCGGTGGTGTGTTCCTGTTGTTCAAGGCGACCATGGAACTGCACGAGCGCCTGGAAGGCCACGTTGCGCAAAACACCGGCAGCGTGCGTCACGCCGCGTTCTGGCCGATCGTCGCGCAGATCGTGGTGCTTGATGCGGTGTTCTCCCTGGACGCGGTCATCACCGCCGTGGGTATGGTCGAAGAATTGTCGATCATGATGATCGCCGTGATCTTCTCCATCGGCATCATGATCGTTGCCAGCAAGCCGTTGACCCGTTTCGTCAACAATCACCCGACGGTGATCATGCTGTGCCTGGGTTTCTTGATGATGATCGGCTTCAGCCTCACCGCCGAGGGCCTGGGCTTCCATATTCCGAAAGGCTACCTGTATGCCGCCATCGGTTTCTCGATCCTCATCGAGCTGTTCAACCAGCTGGCCCGTGCCCGCCGCAAGCGGAGCCTGCAGCAACACCGTCCGCTGCGCGAACGCACCGCCCACGCGGTAATGCGCCTGCTGGGCGGGCGCCGGGTCGAGGCCGACGACGTCGGCGAGGAGATTGCCGATCTGGTCGAGGGTGGCGAAGAGCAGGTGCTGTTCGACCGTCGCGAACGGGTGATGATCAGCGGCGTGCTGAACCTGGCCGAGCGGCCGGTCAAGACCGTGATGACGGTACGTGCCAAGGTCGATACCATCGACCTGGCGCAGCCGGCTGAAGCGATTCGTACTGCGCTGATGCATTCGTCCTACTCGCGCTTGCCGCTGATTCGTGACGGCCGCATCGAAGAACCCTTGGGCTTCGTGCACAAGAAGGAGCTGCTCAAGGAGTTGTTGGCCGGTAATCAGCCGGACCTGGAGAGCCTCGCCCGGGCGCCGCTGAACCTGCTGGAGAGTTTCAGCATCCTCAACGCCCTGGAGCAGATGCGCGGCCAGTCGACGCACATTGCCTTCGTGGTCAACGAGTTCGGTGATTTCACCGGGGTGCTGACCATGACCGATATCCTCGAGTCCATCGCCGGTGAATTGCCCGATGCCAGTGAAGTGGAGGGGCCGGGCATCGTCGAAGACGAGCAGGGCTTTGTCGTCAGCGGCGCCCTGAACCTCAGCCAGATCCAGGCGCGCACCGGTTTTGCCGCCAAGCCCACGGAGGACTACCAGACCCTCGCCGGCCTGGTCATGAGCCTGCTTGACCGCTTGCCGATGGTCGGCGACAGCCTGGTGTGGGACAACTGGAAGATGACTGTGGTCGCGGTGGAGGAAAGACGGGTGCGCCAGGTGCGCCTTACACCGAGCGCCGCCGTTGACGCAGCAGGTGCCTGACGCCTTCAGCGATCAGCACCAGCACCGCCAGCCAGATCGGCAGGTAAGTCAGCCACTGGTCGGGGCCGATGGTCTCGCCCAGGAGCAGGGCCACGGCCACCAGCAGCACCGGTTCGACATAGCTGAGCAGGCCGAACAGGCTGAAGGCCAGCAGGCGGCTGGCCAGTACATAACAGATCAGCGCCAGTGCGCTGATCACCCCAAGCAGTGGAATCAGGCCGTACAACCCCGGATGTTCGGCCAGGTCCTGGGCCGACAGCGGGCCCTGGATGACAAAGTACAGCGCCGCTGGCAGCAGCAGGCACATGTCGGCCCACAGCCCGCCAAGATGGTCAGTGCCACATTTGCGCCGCAGCACGAAGTACAACGGATAGCCACCGGCCACCAACAGGGTTTCCCAGGCAAAACTGCCATGTTGGTAAAGCTCATGACCGACGCCGGTGATCGCACAGGCCACCGCCACTTTCTGCAGTCGCGACAGGCGTTCTCCATAGATCAGGCGGCCGGTCAGAACCATGGTCAGCGGCAAGAGGAAATAGCCCAGCGATACTTCCAGGCTGCGCCCGTGCAACGGCGCCCAGAGGAACAGCCAGAGCTGCACGCCCATCAGCGACGAAGTCCCCAGCAGGCCGAGCAACAGCAGCGGTGTGCGCCGCACCCGTGCGAGCAAGCCGGTGACCAGCGGCCAGTCGCGGGTAAACAGCATGAACAGGGTGACGCACGGCAGGGTCAGGAGCATGCGCCAGCCGAACACCTCCTCGCCGTCGAGCGGGGTGAGCAGCGAGGTGTAGTAGTACATCACGGCAAACAGGAACGACGCCGTGACCGATGTAATGATGCCTTTTGACACAAATGCCTCGGTTGCAGAAGAAAACAGAGCGGGTAACCCGCGATGATCTCAGGCCGCAGGCCTAACCGGCAACCTCCGCCACCTGCGACGCGGGTTCGGCCTGGGCCGCCAGGGCGGCGACAAAACCCTCGATCGGCATGGGCCGGGCGAACAGGTAACCCTGCTGGAAATCGACATTGTGGTGCGCCAGGTAATCGCGCTGGGTTTCGTTTTCGACGCCTTCTGCGACGATGCCCAGTTCAAGCTTGGCCGACAGTTCGATGATGCTGTCAAGAATATGCAATGACAGGGCATCGACCCCGATCAGGGCGACGAAGCTCTGGTCGATCTTCAGGTAGTCGACCTTGAACTGGCGCAGGTAGCTGAGGCTGGACTGGCCGGTGCCGAAGTCGTCGATGGCAATCATTACCCCCAGTTCGTGCAGCTTGGCGAACAGGTCCTGGGTGACTTCGCTGGGGGCGATCAGCTTGCGTTCGGTCAGTTCCAGGGTCAGCAGCACGCGCCCGGGCGGGAAGGCGGCGAGAAAGTCCCGGCAGTCGTCGTACAGGGCCAGGTCCTGGCAATGATCGGCGGTGATGTTGATGCCGACATGAAAACCGTCCTCCATCAGCGCCGCATGGGGCGCCAGCAGTTCGGCGGTGCGGCGCATGAGGATGCGCGTCATCGGCACGATCTGGCCGCTGTGCTCGGCGTAGGGGATGAACAGGTCGGGGCGTACCAGGCCTTCGCGCGGGTGCTGCCAGCGCATCAGCACTTCGGCGCCGGCCCAGCGATAGTCGCCCTTGCGCACCACTGGCTGGAAGTACGGCAAAAATTCGTTGGCTTCCATGGCCCGCTGCAACTCGGCCCGTGGCGAACTGGCGCGACGCAGCATCCAGCGGCACACGGCGCCGGCAATCACCCCGAGAAACACCAGCAAGCCGAACAGGGCAGGGTATTCATCGCGCATCACCTGGCCGACCTTGCCCGCTTCATAACCGCTGTGGATCGAGAAAGGGTAGTGGCTGGAGGTGAGCCGCACCGGCGCCACCGCGGCGGCGGGGGCGATACCTTCATGCACCAGGCCGTCCTTGCCCATCCAGTAACGGCCCACCTGCAGCAACAACCGGGTGTGCGGGCCGATCAGGCGCAGGGCGGTGAGCAGGTGGTCGCCATCGACGGTGCTGATGGCGCCGCGCTCGCCTTCGCTGACCCGATACACCAGCAGCGGATGGCCCGGGGTCACCGAGTTGCCGTTCATCAGCCAGAGTTTGCCGTCGACATAGTCGCTGGCATTGACCGGTTCGCTGTACGGGCCGAACAGCGAACTGCAATACAGCTCGTTGCGGTAGACCAGGTTGGTGGAGCGCACGAAGGAGCGGCGGGTGACCTGGTCGCGCAGGGCCAGTTTTTCTTCCATGCACGGCAGCCCGGCCAGTGGCAGCAGCGATTGCGCCGCGCCGGAGATGTTGTCCAGGATCAGCTCGACCTGGGCCACCACATGCTGTGCGGTGGCGCTGCTGCGGGCCTCGAGCTCGCGCTCGGCTTGCCAGAACATGATCACCAGGCCGCACAGCACCGGTACCGCGCCGACGGCCCAGGGCAGCAGGGCACGCAAGGTCCAGCGTCCGGGGCGTTTTACCGTGAAAGGCATGGCGGCTAACCTGTACTGGCGGAGAAGGAAAACGGCTGTGCGCCTAGGATAGCCGTTCGTCGGCCGTCGGGCGTCAACTTAAGTGCGGACAAATCGGTTTACGCACTGTAGAATCCAGTTACGCATACAATAATAAGGTTCTCCACCTTCGGGGAATCAACCCGCCGAGAATGGGTCCATATGAAGTGTCATGGGTTCAAGCTGATCTATGGTGACTTCCTCGCCAGAAGTGTGAGGGGCATCTCTTGCGCGCCACCACGCCTGCTCGACATCGATAGCAATTAACAACCGTTATTTACCCGCTTTGATGATGAGGAAACGAGCATGGCTGATATCTTTGAAAACCCGATGGGCCTGATGGGCTTTGAATTCATCGAGTTCGCATCGCCGACCCCGGGCGCCCTGGAACCGATCTTCCAGATCATGGGTTTCACCAAGGTGGCTACCCACCGTTCCAAGGACGTGCACCTGTACCGCCAGGGCGGTATCAACCTGATCCTGAACAACGAACCGAAAAGCGTCGCTTCGTACTTTGCCGCCGAGCATGGCCCTTCGGTATGCGGCATGGCCTTCCGTGTGCGTAACGCCCACGAAGCCTATGCCCGCGCCCTGGAACTGGGGGCCCAGCCGGTGGAAATCGAAACCGGTCCGATGGAGCTGCGTCTGCCGGCGATCAAAGGTATCGGTGGTGCGCCGCTGTACCTGATCGACCGCTTTGAAGAAGGCAGCTCGATCTATGACATCGACTTCAACTTCATTGAGGGCGTTGATCGTCATCCAGTCGGTGCCGGCCTCAAGATCATCGATCACCTGACCCACAACGTTTACCGCGGGCGCATGGCCTACTGGGCCGGTTTCTACGAGAAACTGTTCAACTTCCGCGAGATCCGTTACTTCGACATCAAGGGTGAGTACACCGGCCTGACCTCCAAGGCCATGACCGCACCTGACGGCATGATCCGTATCCCGCTGAACGAGGAATCGTCCAAGGGTGCCGGGCAGATCGAAGAGTTCCTCATGCAGTTCAATGGCGAGGGCATCCAGCACGTGGCCTTCCTCAGCGACAACCTGCTCGAGAGCTGGGACGCCCTGAAAAAACTCGGCATGCGCTTCATGACCGCGCCGCCGGAGACCTACTACGAGATGCTCGAAGGCCGTCTGCCGGGTCACGGCGAGCCGGTCGGCGAGCTGCAGGCCCGTGGCATCCTGCTTGACGGCTCCTCCGAGTCCGGTGACAAGCGCCTGCTGCTGCAGATCTTCTCGGAAACCCTGATGGGCCCGGTGTTCTTCGAGTTCATCCAGCGCAAGGGTGACGATGGCTTCGGTGAAGGCAACTTCAAGGCCCTGTTCGAGTCGATCGAGCGAGACCAGGTGCGTCGCGGTGTTCTGAGCACTGACTGATCTGCATCGCTACTGAAAAGGCCATTGGGCGTATGCTCAATGGCCTTTTTTTTTTAGGTTCTCCACGGAATCCCGGAGGCTATGATTCTTCGGTTGGGTTGGGATGTTGAGGCTGCGGGCTTATCCATTCGCTGTGGCGCTGCTGCTGGCCCCTTCCGCCCTTACGGCGGCCTACTTTTCTCTTGGGAAAAGGTAGGCAAAACCGCTCGCTCCAGCATACGGCCCTACGCTGCGCTTCGGGTCCCCTCGCTACGGCACCTTCGCTCGGCCTCCTGAAGTCGCCTTTCGCGGCGCCTGGAAGTACGTGCATGAACATCAAGATCAAGATCAAGATCAAGATCAAGATCAAGATCAAGATCAAGACCAAGCAAGTTGGTACTCGTTTTACCAGCGGGCTTGTCCCGCTCCTGCGTCAGCATGGCTGCGCCAACATCTGATTTCGCAGATACGTCAGTGCAGGCGCCGCCCGTAACTTCGCGACTTCAGGAGGCTGAGCGTAGGTGTCTGGAGGGGGCTGGTGCGTAGCACCCTTCGGCCCAGGCCGAAGTCGCGAGACGTAGACTTGGCGAAGCAAGTCGTAGGCCGCGATGCCCCTGGAAGGCACCGTAGCGAAGGAACCCGGAGCGCAACGTAGGGCCGTATGCTGGAGCGAGCGGTTTTGGTTCCTTTTGCCAAGACAAAAGGGACCCGCCGTAAGGGCGGAAGGGGCCGGCAGCGGCGCCACAGCGAATGGATAAGCCCGCAGCCGTAGCCTCAACATCCCAACCCAAGGCTCATAGCCCCGGGATTCCGTGAAGGGCTTTTTTATGCAGGCGTTCAAACGGTAGGAGGCGCAGGTGTGCGGCGTCTACGGAACAAGCCCCAGTACGCCACCGCCGCCGTAATGATGCCAACCAGCAGCAATGACGGCGCGGTTGAAGCCGAGGCCTGGCGGATCATTCGCCAGGTATGGCCATGCGGGTAGCCAGCGTGCACCGTGTAGCCATATTTCTCGGAGACCAGGCGCTGCGAGTCCTCGGCATGGTTGGGGATTTGTGATTCGATGCCACTGCCGGTTGCCCAGAGGTAGTCGGAGCCGAACTGCAGGGCCAGCACGATGGAGTTTTTGAAGCCCAGCAATTCGGCTTGCAAACTGCGGGCATCGTTGAGGGCGATGACGCCAAAAGGGTATTCCTGTATGCGGTAATGCAATACGGGAACGTCTGGCGTGACGACGTTGCGCAGATCCAGGCGCAGGCGCTGGTTGAGGTATTCACCGGGGTCGATCTGCCTGTCAACGTTACCGAGCAGGGAGCTACAGTAGCCTCGGTTCTCTCTGACCAGCACCAGCGAGCGCACGTTGGGTTGCTTGAAGGCTTCCTGACGCAGGGCAGGCAGGACCTCCTCGCACGTTCGCCCAGCCAGCCCCAGCACTGCTCCGCTGGCGCCGTGCAGGGTATCGATTACCCGGTCAATGGCATAAACGGCCTCAACAGCAGACACTTTGGCGGTTTCTTCCTGCTTGCGCTCAACCTGCAGTGCCAGCACCAGAAGGCCACAGGCCACAGGCGCCAGGCCGATCAGCAGGGTTATCAGAAACTCGAGCAAACTGCGGCCGGCAAGACGGGATGGAGCCATGATTGCACCTCTATGCTGAACGAGAACCCGATCTTCCTGGTCGGGTGATACTCGCCAGCATAAAGAGTGCAATCAGCGGCGGCTGTAGGCCACGTTTACCGTAGATGAAGTACCAATCGGCAATCCGGGTAAGCGCCTCAACGCTTTTTCAGCGCGGCCACTACCAGGTCAGCCACCACGCCAGCGGAGGCGGGGTTCTGACCGGTGATCAAGCGTCCCTCTTTCTGGTCGGCAATGGCGAAGGGCAGCCACGGCTCCTCAGCCTTGAGATACAGCCCGCCACGGGCTTTGAGCTCGGTTTCGGTCAGATAAGGTACGACCTTGTCCAGTTCAGCCAGTTTCTCTTCAGTGTCGGAAAAGCCGGTGACTTCGCGGTCCTTGACCAGCAAGGTGTTGTCACTGAGCTTGATGTTGAGCAGGCCGACCGCGCCATGACACACCGATGCCACCACGCCACCGGCCTCGAAGATGCGCCGGGCCAGGTCCTGCAGTTCGGTGTTGTCGGGAAAGTCCCAGATGACACCGTGACCGCCGGTATAGTAGATGACGCTGTAATCCTGGGCCTTGACCTCTCCGGGGCTGAGGGTCTTGCCCAGGCGGTTCATGAACGCCTTGTTCTGGTACCACTCCCAATCGATATCTGCGGCCATTTGCAGGCTGTGCGGGTCGATGGGTACGTAGCCGCCGCCGGGGCTCAGGTAGTCGACCTTGTAGCCAGCCTTTTCGACTTTATCGACAAAATGCACCGCTTCACCCAGCCACAGACCCGTGGCGCGCTTCAGTGTCGGGTATTTGGCCGTATTGGTCAGCACCACCAGTATTTTCTTGCTCATCGCAACGCTCCCTGTACTGGAACGGACCCGGACTGCCCGGGCCACAGAGGAGAAACCTGTTCAGCATAGTAGCGGCTGGCATGGATGCCATTCCCGGCTGGCGATATGCTAGCCTGCGAAGATAGTCCGCAACGCTACAGGGAGTCGACCAACGGATGAGCACTATGACCCAAACCGTGGATGCGTTCATGCAGGCAGCCATCGAAGAGGCCCAACAGGGCCGTAATGAGGGTGGCATACCGATCGGTTCTGTGCTGGTGCACGACAACCAAATCATCGGACGCGGCCATAACCGCCGCGTGCAACAGGGCAGCGCGATCCTGCACGGCGAAATGGACGCCCTGGAAAACGCCGGGCGCCAGCCCGCCAGCCTCTATGCCGAGGCCACCCTGTACACCACCTTGTCGCCGTGCCCGATGTGCAGCGGGGCGATCCTGCTGTACGGCATCAAGCGCGTCATTGTTGGCGAAAACCAGACCTTCATGGGCGAGGAAGACCTGCTCAAGGCCCGTGGTGTCGACGTGCAGGTGCTGCACAATGATAACTGCGTCAAGATGATGAGCGATTTTATCCAGGAGCATCCCGAGCTCTGGAACGAAGATATCGGCGTCTAGGTCCGATTGTTCAGGCCCCCAACCGTTAGCCGAGCTCGCCCATGTCAGGATCAATGAGTGTAAAGGTTCGCAACCATGACTGGGCCAGTACGGCCCTCGGGCCTTTGCACCTGTGGCCCGCGTCATTGCGCATTGCCGTGGACATGCTGCTGGCATCGAAATTCCCCGGTTGCCTGGTCTGGGGGCCGCAATTGGTGACTATCTACAACGATGCCTTCAAGCCGATCCTCGGGGCCAAGCCTGAAGCGCTGGGGCGCGGTTTTGACGAGGTCTGGAGCGAGGCGTGGGACAGCATCGGTGCCCTGGTGTTTCGCACGCTGTCGGGCGAGGCGATCTTCATCGAGAACTTCCCGCTGATGATCAATCGCAACGGCTCGATGGAACAGACTTACTTCACGTTCTGCTACAGCCCCATCCGTGATGAGCGCGGGGCGGTGGCCGGTTTCCTCGACACGGTGATCGAGACCACCGCCAGCGTCGAAGCCGAGCTGCAGTGGCGCCACCTGACCAACACCTTCGAGCGCCAGGTGCAGGAGCGTACGGCTGACCGCAACCGGTTCTGGCAGTTGTCCAGCGATATCATGCTGGTTGTCTTGCCGGACTTGCGCATCAGCGCCGTCAATCCGGCCTGGACCCAGGTCCTGGGTTGGCACGAAGACGAGGTGCTGCAAACTTCGGTCATGTCCTTGGTACACGCCGACGATCACCAGGAGGTCGTGTCGGTGGTCGAACGCCTGCGGGCCGGCCAAGGCACTGAAAATACGGTCAGCCGCTTGCGTCACAAGGACGGGCATTATCGTTGGTTCAACTGGGCTGCGGTGCCATCGGAACTTGGCTTTACCGCCGTTGGCAACGACATCACCCAGGAGCGCGAACGCGAAGAAACATTGCGCCACGCTGAAGAGTTGCTGCGCCAAAGCCAGAAGATGGAGGCCATCGGGCAGCTTTCCGGCGGTATGGCCCATGACTTCAACAACCTGCTGACCGGCATAAGCGGCAGCCTTGAACTGCTTGAACGGCGCATTGCCCAAGGGCACCTGGAAAACCTGCACGTCTACCTCGATGCCGCCCGCGGCGCGGCCAAGCGCGCGGCGACACTGACCCATCGACTGCTGGCTTTTTCCCGGCGCCAGGCGCTCGATCCCAAGCCTGCCTGTATCAATCAACTGGTACTGGACATCGAGCAGTTGATACAGCAGACCGTCGGTACTCATATCGATTTGCAAGTCCAGGTCGAACCTGCCCCCTGGTGGGTGCTGATCGACGCCAATCAGCTGGAGAACGCCCTGATCAACCTGTGCATCAATGCCCGCGACGCCATGAGCGCAGGCGGTTGCCTGCGCATCACTACCGGTAACGAACGGCATGAACTGCCCTCCGAAGGTGAAGACGGCCTGGCCCCCGGGGACTACTTTTCACTGCAGGTACAGGACAACGGCCATGGCATGAACGCCGATATCGTCGCGCGGGCTTTCGACCCGTTTTTCACCACCAAGCCGGTGGGGCAGGGCACCGGGCTTGGTTTGTCGATGGTCTACGGGTTCGTCCGTCAGTCGGGCGGGCGGGTATGGATCGATTCCAGTCCCGGGCAGGGTACCCGGGTGAAGATACTCCTGCCACGTTACCTGGATGAACTGCCGGAGCCTGCAACTGGGGAGCCTTCCCGCAAGGCTTACGCGCGCGCCAAGGGTGAACGCATCCTGCTGGTCGACGACGAGAGCACCTTGCGCTTGCTGATCAAGGAGGCCCTTGAAGAAGAGGGCTTCGAAGTGTTCGAGGCGGGCGATGCCGAGGCGGCGTTGCAGCAGTTTCGCCAGTTGGGCACGGTCGACCTGCTGATCACCGATATCGGCCTGCCGCGCGGCGTCAGCGGTCGACAGCTGGCCAACGCCGTGCACACGATCCAGCCGCAGCAAAAGGTGCTGTTGATTACCGGTTTCGCAGAACAACAGGTGACCGAAGAGCAAGTGCTTGAGCCCGGTGTCGCGCTGATGACCAAGCCCTTTGCCCTGGAAGACCTTGTGCATCAGGTGCACGAGATGCTCGAAGCGGTTCAGCCGGTGCTCCTCGACCTTTCCCCGGCGCTGCGCTGACTGGCCAGGCGTTCGAGCAACAGATACACCAGCGTGGCGATCAGCAGCGGCAGCAGAAAGTAGATCGCCCGGTAGCCAATCAACGCGGCAAGCAGCGTGCCTTTGCCGTAAGTCCCCTGCAGCAGGGTCAGGAACACCGTTTCCAGTACGCCCAGCCCGGCCGGGATATGGGTAATGACCCCGGCGATGCTGCTGATCATCAGCACCGCCAGCACGGTCGGGTAGTCCGCCCCTTCGGGCAACAGGGTGAACACCACCAGCGCCATCAACGACCAGTTGCAGGCGCCCATCAGTACTTGCAGCGCAGCCAGGCGGATGCCCGGCAGGGTGATCGGGTGCTTGCGAAAGCGCCAGGTGCGGCGTGTGGCGAAGGCGCAGGCCAGCAGGTAGGCGATGGCCACCAGCAGCAACACGGCACCGATCAGGCGCAAGCCGGTGTTGCCGATCTCCATGCCGGCCGGCAACCTCGGCAGACCACAGACAAACAAGCTGCCCGCCACTGCGAAATAGCCCACCCAGTTGGTCAATAGCCCCAGGCTGAGGATTCGGGTAATGGTCGAGACCTTCAGGCCAAGGCGGGTATACAACCGGTAGCGCAGTGCAATGCCACCGACCCAGGCGCTCAGGTTGAGGTTGAAGGCATAGCACACGAACGCCAGCGGCAGCACCTGACGCGCCGGCAAGTGGTGCCCGGTGTAGTGGCGCCCGAGCAGGTCGAAGCTGCTGAACAGGGCAAAGCTGCACCACGCCACCCCGGCGGCCATGCCCAGGGTGCTCCAGTGATAGGCGGCCAGCGCTTGCCGTACCTCCTGCCAGTCGAGGTTTTTCAGCACGGTAAACAGCAGCACCGGCACCAGGATGAAAAAACCCAGGGTCAGCAGCTGGCGGGCGCGACGCCAGAGTTTCCTGTGCGGGTTCATGTCGGCTTGCCTGTTGCTTCGCTACCTTCGTACAGCGGTTTCAGGCGCGGTACATGGGCCGGCAGCCAGCCCATCAGGGCCGGGAAATGACGGATGAAATGAAAGGTCAGGAAGATCAGCGGCGCCCGCCACCAGTAGCCGCGCAGTGCCCGCTGCAGGCTGACTGCTTTGCAGCGATGGGCGGTAAGCTCCTGCAGGTGTTCATGCAGGCGGGTGTTGAAGGTCTCATCGCGGATGATCAGGTTGGCCTCAAGGTTCAGGGCCAGGCTCAAGGGGTCGAGGTTGCTTGAACCGACCGTCGACCAGTGCCGGTCAACCAGCGCCACTTTGCCGTGCAGCGGCCGTTCGCAATACTCGAAAATGCGCACGCCGTCCCTGATCAGGTAGTTGTAGAGCAAGCGTGAGCACAGCCGTACCCAGGGCATGTCGGGCATGCCCTGCAATACCAGGGTGACCCTGACGCCCCGACGGGCGGCATTGCGAATCGCCCGCAGCAGCCGGTAACCGGGAAAGAAGTAGGCGTTGGCGATGGTGATACGTTCACGGGCCGCACGCAGCGCCCTGAGGTAGTGTTGCTCGATGTCATTGGGGTGGTCCTGGTTGTCGCGAATGCACAGGGTCATGCTGGCCTGTTCGCTGTCCGGATTGATCGGCACCCGGCGTTGCCACCAGCGCCGGGTGCCCGGCCTGAGCATGCTCTGTTGTTCGAGCAAGCGAAGGGTGGCACGCTGCAGGTCGGCGACGATCGGCCCGCGTACCTGCACGGCGTAGTCCTGTTTGGCCATCGGCCCGAAATCGGCCAGGTGATCGGCGCAGTAATTGATACCGCCGACAAAGCCGACCTCGCCATCGACCACCAGGATCTTGCGGTGCAGGCGGCGAAACAGGTTGGTGCGCATGCCCAGGCGTTTCGGGCTGGGGTCGAAGGCTTGCAAATGGACACCGGCCTCGCTGAGTTCGCGCAGGTAATCAAGGCTCAGGTCGGCGGTGCCGTAGCCATCGACCAGCATTTCGACTTTCACTCCGCGCTTGGCGGCAGCGATCAACAGTTGCTGCAACTGCTTGCCGACCTTGTCCTCATAGATGATGAAGGTCTCCAGGAGGATTTCCACCCGCGCCTGCTCGATGGCGGCAAAGGCGCTGTCGAAGTATTCCTCGCCATTGATCAGCAGTTGAACCTGGTTGTCGGGTCGCCACTGGCTGTTCACAGGTGCACCTCCACTGCCAATGGCAGGTGATCGGAAAGGTGGGTCCAGGGCTTGCGGGCCATGACCTTGGGGGCATGCGCCCGGGCGTTGCGCAGGTAGATGCGGTCCAGGCACAGCAGCGGCCAGCGCGCCGGAAAACTGCGCGCAGGGCGGCCATGAGCCTGGCTGAACACTTCATGTAACCCGCACTCGGCCAGCACCCCGTCGGCGCGCTGGCGCCAGTCGTTGAAGTCGCCGGCAACGATCACCGGGGCATCGCCGGGCAGGCTGTGCAGCAACTCGCACAGCAGGTGCAATTGCCGCCGGCGCTGACGTTCGTCCAGGCCCAGGTGCACGCAGACCGTATGCAGTTCGGTGTCCGCCGGCAAGGCCAGCACTGCATGCAGCAAGCCACGTTGTTCGCTGCCATGGACGCTGACGTCAAGATTGTCATGGCGCAGGATCGGGTACTTGGACAGCAGCGCATTGCCGTGTTCGCCTTCCGGATACACGGCGTTGCGGCCATAGGCGAACACCGGCCAGAGGCTGTCGGCGAGAAACTCGTATTGCGGCACATCCGACCAGTTGCGGTGGCGCAGGCCGTGGTGGCGATGGCTGCCGAGCACTTCCTGGAGGAACACCAGATCGGCGTCCTCGCTGCGCACCGCTTCACGCAGCTCAGGCAATACGTAATGGCGGTTCAGCGGGCTGAAACCCTTGTGGGCATTGACCGTCAGCACCCGCAACGTGTGTACCGCCGGTGCCGCGGCGAGGGGGCCGTCGGGCTGCATCTGGCTCATGGTCGGCTGCCCTTGCCGAGAATCTGCGCGACCTTGTCGGTCAACTGGGCGAATTCGAAAGGCTTGCAGATCATCTGCATGCCAGCGTCGAGGAAGCCGCCGCGGGCCACTGCGGTTTCGGCGTAGCCGGTGATGAACAGCACCTTGAGCTGGGGCCGCAACTGACGACCGATCTCTGCCAACTGGCGGCCGTTCATGCCCGGCAACCCGACGTCGCTGACCAACAGGTCGACCGGCTCCCCGGCCTGCAGGATCGCCAGGGCGATATTGGCATCTTCGGCCACCGTGCACTGGTAACCCTGCTCATCCAGCGCCTGGTGCACCAGCAGGCGAACGGTGGGGTCATCTTCGACAATCAACACGTTCTGACTGGCGGTAGCGGCGGAAGGCTGCGGTACTTCGACCTCAGACTCGAGTCGTTGTGCTGCATGCCGTGGCAGGTAAACATCGACGCGCGTGCCGTGGCCGATGCGGCTGTGCAAGGCCACGTGGCCCTGGGACTGCTTGCTGAAGCCGTACACCATCGACAACCCCAGGCCCGTGCCCTGGCCGATCGGCTTGGTGGTGAAGAACGGGTCGAAGGCGCGGTCCAGGGTGCTCTGCGGCATGCCACAGCCGTTGTCATGCAGACTGATCAGCACATAGTCGCCGGCGGCCAGGGAGTGACTACCAAACAGGGTACCGTCGAGGCGCTGGTTACTGGCGCTGACGGTAAGGCGTCCGCCATTGGGCATGGCATCATGGGCATTGCTCAGCAGGTTGCCGAGTGCTTCCTGCAGTTGCACCGGGTCTGCTTCCACAGCCCATAACTCGGGCTCGATGCGTACTTGCAGCTTGATCTGTGGACCGAGCACCGACTTCAGTTGCTCTGCCGTCAACAGTGCAGCGACCTGCACCGGGTGCGCATCCAGTGACTGCCGACTGGAGAACGCCAGCAGGCGGTGGGTCATGCTGGCTGCGCGCTTGACCGCTTCCTGGCTGAGGCTGAGCAGGGCCGGCAGGGTGTCGGTGCGGCCTTGCTGTAAGCGTTTGCCGATCATTTCCAGGCTGCCGCCGATGCCGGTCAGCAAGTTGTTGAAGTCGTGGGCCACACCGCCGGCCAGTTGGCCGATGGCTTCCATTTTCTGCGACTGGCGCAGGTAATGTTCTTCCTCGCGTAACTGGCGCAGCTGCGCTTCGACCCGGTGCGTCTGACGCTCCAGTTCCTGGCTCTGGTTACGTGCCTGGTACTGTCGGCGCCGCGCGCGCAACGAGGCGTGGGTCAGGGCGAGAAGAGTGTCGGGTTCGAACGGACATTGCAGCAGGAACAGGTTGCCAAGGGCAGCGTGTCGGCTTTGCGGCGGGCTTTGACCTTGTATCGGCGGCCCCGTCAGCAGCAGCACGGGCAGGTCCGACCACAACGGCTGCTTGCCAAGGTAGAGATGCAAGGGCGAGCGGGTGCTGCCGTCCAGGCAGGTGTCGGCGATGATCGCCAGGCCTACGCCCTGTTCCAGGGCAAGCCCGAGGTCTTCCATGGTGGCGGCTTGCAGCGCCTGAATGCCGGCCTTGTCGAGCAGGCGCTGGGCCAGCTGGCTGAGCTGGGCCGGCGCCAGAATCAGCGCTCGTTCGGCATTGGCTAACGCGTTGCCCACGGGTGGTCTCCTTTGATAACGCTCAGGCAAGCACCGCCGGTGCCTGCTGTCCTCGCACTATCTCTGGACCACAGCCGTTGCGTGGGGGTTCAACCGGGTTGGCGGACGGTTGTCGGGAGCGTTCAAAGGCCTTGCTGCACCAGTGGATCGTCCGGGTTCTGCTGCTCCAGCTGGGCCAGCAGCACTTGCACATTCTGCAACTGGCCGGTTTCTTTCCAGTACTCGATCAGCAGCACCCGCGCCTTGCGGTTGGCCGGTTGCCGGGCAAGGATGGTTTCCAGCTGCTTTTGCGCGGCATCGACCTGCTCCAGCTGGTGCAGGCTGGTGGCCAGGGTGTAGCGGTAGTCGTGGTTGTCCGGTTCCAGTTCCAGAGCCCGGGCGAAGGCCAGCAGGGCGTATTCGTCCTGGCCGTGGCGCAGCAGCCAGCGCCCCAGTTCGTGTTGCAGGAAGGCGGAGTCGGGGCGCTTCTGCAGCGCTTTAGCCAACACCTGGCGTGAGGCGTCGGTCTGGCCCTGGCGCTCCAGCAGCTGGACCTGGGCGGCCAGCGCTTCGAGATTGTCCGGGGCCAGTTGCAGGGTGCGTTCCAGTGCTTGCCCGGCCTCCTGATAGTTGTTCTCGTGCAGGTACAGCTGGGCCAGGTGCAACTGGGCGCTGGCATCGTCGCTGCGCTTGGCCAGGAGCTGCTGGTACTGCTCCAGCACTTCCTGCAGCGGTCCGTAATACAGGCCGATATCGTCCGCGCTCAGCCCGAGCAGGGCATCGACCACGGCAAAGCGTACGCTTTGCTCTTCGTCATCGAGCAACGGGCCGAGCACCAGGCTGCGCTGGGTACCGGGCAGCATCGCCTGGATGCTGGCGACGGCGGCGCGGCGCACCAGCGGGTCTTCATGCTGCAGGTCGCGGTTGGCCAGTTTCAGGGCCAGGGGCGAGGGGTAATTGGGCAGTTCGGCGTACAGGCTGGCGCGGCGGATGGACGACAGGTCAGCGCGGCCCAATTGCTGGTAGAGCACCCGTGCGGCCCCAGGCTGGCCGTCATGGGCCATGGTCAGTGCCTTGGTGTAGCTGTGCTTGAGGGCCGGGGTGGGAGCAGGGCTGTCGTCACGCCAGAAATAGCCACCCAGGCCGAGGATGATGAGCAAGGTCAGGCTGATGAGCGTGTACTGGCGCTGTTTCGACATGGTGAATCCGAAGCGTGTCGCGGCTGCAAAGGGTTGAGCTTGGGTCACGAGGGCCGGTGGCGTCAAATGCAATGCGTGGTTATGCGCTGACTGCATCGCCGGCAAGGCCGGCTCCCACAAGGTCCAGCGTATGCAGCACCTGTGGGAGCTGGCCTTGCCAGCGATGGGCTGCAAAGCAGCCCCTGGAATCGTCAGACACAAAAAAGCCCCGCCAGCGTGAGCCAGCGGGGCAAAAGGCCGGTCAGAAACCAACCAAAGGAGCCGTTGAATCAGTTCGCCGCGGCCACGCTCTCGGCCTGCCAGCCGCCACCGAGGGCCTTGTAGATGGCGACGATGCCGCGGTACAGGTCCACTTCGCCCTGGGCCTGGGCATCTTCGGCGCTCAGGCGCTCGCGTTCGGCGTCGAGCAGCACCAGGTAATCGACGGTGCCTTCGCGGTAGCGAATCGAGGCCAGGTCCGCCGCCTTGCGGCTGGCTTCGCTCTGGCGCAGCAGGGCCAGCAGGCGTTCCTGGCGTTTGCTGTAGTCGCTGAAGGCGTTTTCCGACTCTTCCAGGGCCAGCAGCACCTGCTGTTCATAGTTGGCCAGCGCACCCTCGGCATCGGCATTGGCACCGCGCAGGCGGGCGCGCACGCTGCCCAGGTCGAAGGCCGCCCAGGTGATGCTCGGGCCCAGGGCCCAGGCCTTGGCGGCCGAGGAGCCCAGTTGCGAGCCGCGCCCGGCGGTAAAGCCAAGGAAGCCGCTGAGGCTGACCCGTGGGAACAGGTCGGCCGTGGCCACGCCGATGTTGGCCGTGGCGGCTGCCAACTGGCGCTCGGCGCTGCGGATATCCGGGCGGCGCTTGAGCAGCTCGCCGGGGTCACCCACCGGCAAGGCCTTGGCGATGGCCGGCAACTGCGCCGGCGAGAGGTCGATGGCCAAGGCGTCCGGGCGCTGGCCAAGCAGGGTGGCGATGCGATTACGCGCCCGCACCTGTTCGGCCTGCAGTTGCGGCACGCTGGCCTCGACCGCCGCCAGGCGGGCATCGGCACGCACCACGTCAAGGTCGTTGCCGACCCCGGCGTCACGCAGGGTTACGGTGATGCCACGCGAATCCTGCTGGGTCTTGAGGTTGGCCAGGGCGATCTTCTCGCGCAACTGTGCACCGCGCAGCTGGCCATAGGCATCGACCAGTTCGGCGATCAGGCTGACCTGCAGCTGCTGCAGGTCGGCCTGCGCGGCGTCCTGCTCGGCATCGCTGGCTTCCAGTTGGCGCTGGATGCGGCCGAACAGGTCCAGTTCCCAGGCCATGTCCAGGCCCAGGTCATAGCGTTCGCTGTTGACCCGGTCCTCGGTCTGGCCAGGGACCTGGCCCTTGCCCAGGTCGGCGCTGGCACGGCTGGTCACGGTTGGCAGGGCGTCGTTGCTGACATCGTCACGGATCGCCCGCGCCGCTTTCAGGCGGGCGAAGGCCACGCGCAGTTCACGGTTGCCGTCCAGCGACTGGCTGACCAGCTTGTTGAGTACCGGGTCGTCGAACTGCTTCCACCAGATGCTTTCGAAGCGGCTGCGGTCGAACGACGCCTTGGCGCTCGGTTCATTGGCCGCGCTCAACTGCGCCGCCGCGGTGTCCGGCGCCTGGTAGTCCGGGCCTACCGCACAGGCGGCCAGGGCCAGGACCAACAGGCTCGGCATAAAGAGTTTCAGATTGCGGTTCATGCATGACTCTCCAGCTTCAGCGCACGCGCCGCTTTGCGGGCCTCGCTGCGTTCCACGTAACGGCGGATCAGGACAAAGAACACCGGCGTCAGCAGCAGACCGAAGAAGGTCACCCCGATCATCCCGGAGAACACCGCTACACCCATGGCATGACGCATTTCAGCACCGGCACCGGAAGAGAACACCAGCGGCACCACCCCCATGATGAAGGCGATCGACGTCATCAGGATTGGTCGCAGACGCAGGCGGCAGGCTTCCAGTACCGCAGCCAGCGGGTCGAGGCCTTCGGCCTGTTTATCCTTGGCAAACTCGACGATCAGGATGGCGTTCTTGCACGCCAGCCCCACCAGTACGATCAAGCCGATCTGGGTAAAGATGTTGTTGTCGCCACCGGACAGGATCACCCCGGTAATCGCCGACAGCAGGGTCATCGGTACGATCAGGATCACCGCCAGCGGCAGGCTCCAGCTTTCGTACTGGGCGGCCAGCACCAGGAAGGCCAGCAGTACGCAGAGCGGGAAGACGAACAGCGCGGTATTGCCGGAAAGGATCTGCTGGTAGGTCAGCTCGGTCCATTCGAAGGTCATGCCGTTGGGCAGTTCATCCTTGAGCAGCTTCTCGATGGCCTTTTCCGCTTGCCCGGAGCTGTAGCCCGGGGCGGCGGCGCCATTGATCTCGGCGGTGATGAAACCGTTGTAGTGCATGACCCGGTCCGGCCCCGAGGTATCGCTGACCTTGATGAAGGTCGCCAGCGGGATCATCTCGCCCTGGTTGTTGCGCACCTTCAACTGGCCGATCTGCTCGGCTTCGAGACGGAACTGCTGCTCGGCCTGGACGTTGACCTGGTAGGTGCGGCCAAAGCGGTTGAAGTCGTTGGCGTACAACGAACCCAGGTAGATCTGCAGGGTGTCGAAGATATCGCTGATGGCGACACCGTGGGTCTTGGCTTTCTCGCGGTCGATGGCGGCATCGACCTGCGGCACGTTGACCTGGTAACTGGTGAACAACCCGGCCAGTTCCGGCACGTTGTGGCTCTTGGCGATGATGTTCTGGGTTTCCTTGTACAGCGCTTCATAACCCAGGTTGCCACGGTCTTCGATCTGCAGGCGGAAACCACCGATGGTGCCCAGCCCTTGTACCGGCGGCGGTGGGAAGATGGCGATGTAGGCGTCTTCGATACCGGCGAACTGCGCGTTCAGCGCGGCGGCAATCGCCGCGGCCGACTGGCTCGGGTCTTTACGCTCATTGAACGGCTTGAGCGGGGTAAACACGATGCCGCTGTTCGGGCTGTTGGTGAAGCCGTTGATCGACAGGCCCGGGAAGGCCACCGAGTCGGCCACGCCAGGTTGCTTGAGGGCGATCTCGCTCATCTTCTTGATCACCGCTTCCGTGCGGTCGAGGCTGGCGGCATCCGGCAGTTGCGCGAAGGCGACCAGGTACTGCTTGTCTTGCGCCGGCACGAAACCGGTCGGCGTCGAAGAAAAGCCCAGCCAGGTCATGATGATCAGGCCACCGTAGACGAACAGGGCGATGCCGCTGCTGCGGATGACCCGGCCGACCGCGCCGACGTAGCCATGGCTGGCCCGGTCGAAGAAGCGGTTGAACGGGCCGAACAGCCAGCCACCGAGCAGGCGCTCAAGCACTTTCGAGAAGCGGTCTTTCGGGGCGTGGTGCTCTTTGAGCAGTACGGCGGCCAGGGCCGGCGACAGGGTCAGGGAGTTGAACGCCGAGATCACCGTCGAGATGGCAATGGTCAGGGCGAACTGCTTGTAGAACTGCCCGGTAAGGCCGGAAATGAACGCGGCTGGCACGAACACTGCGCACAGTACCAGCGCCGTGGCGATGATCGGCCCGGTCACTTCGCCCATGGCCTTTTGCGTGGCTTCCAGCGGCTTGAGGCCCAGGCCGATATTACGCTCGACGTTCTCCACCACGACGATGGCGTCGTCCACCACGATCCCGATGGCCAGTACCAGGCCGAACAGCGACAGGGCGTTGAGCGAGAAGCCGAACAGGTGCATCACCGCAAAGGTGCCGATCAGCGACACTGGTACGGCCACCAGCGGAATGATCGAGGCGCGCCAGGTCTGCAGGAACAGGATAACGACCAGTACCACCAGGATCAGTGCTTCGAACAGGGTATGTACCACGGCTTCGATCGAACCGCGGACGAACACCGTCGGGTCATAGACAATGCTGTAGTCCATGCCTTCGGGGAAGTCCTTCTTCAGCTCGGCCATTTTCCCACGGACCTCATCGGAGATCTCAATGGCGTTGGAACCTGGGCGCTGGAAGATCGGGATGGCCACGGCCGGCTGGTTGTTGAGCAGCGAACGCAGGGCGTACTGGCTGGAGCCGAGCTCGACCCGGGCAATGTCCTTCAGGCGAGTGATTTCGCCATCGGCGCCTGAGCGGATGATGATGTTCTCGAACTCTTCTTCACTGACCAGGCGGCCCTGGGTGTTCACCGACAACTGGAAGCTGGTGGTCCCCGGTGCGGGTGGGGCACCGAGTTGACCGGCAGCCACCTGACGGTTCTGCTCGCGAATGGCCGCAACCACGTCGCTGGCCGTCAGGTTGCGCGATGCGGTCTTGTTTGGATCAAGCCAGACCCGCAGCGAATAGTCGCCCATGCCGAACAGCTGCACGTCACCGACGCCGCCCAGGCGGGCCAGTTCGTCCTTGATGTTAAGGATGGCGTAGTTGGACAGGTAGAGCATGTCGTAGCGGTTGTCCGGCGAGGTCAGGTGCACGACCATGGTCAGGTCGGGTGAAGCCTTGTCGACGGTGATGCCGATCCGCGTCACTTCCTCGGGCAGCTTGGGCTGGGTCCGGGTCACACGGTTCTGCACCTGCACCTGAGCGTTGTCCAGGTCGGTGCCCAGGGCAAAGGTGATGGTCAGGGTCAGCTTGCCATCCGCGGTGGACTGGGAGGACATGTAAAGCATGTTCTCCACCCCGGTAATCGCTTGCTCAAGCGGTGCGGCGACGGTTTCGCCGATCACTTTCGGGTTGGCACCGGGGAAGTTGGCGCGCACCACCACGGTGGGCGGTACCACTTCCGGGTATTCGCTGATCGGCAGCTGGAACAGCGAGATGCTGCCGGCGATCAGGATCAACAACGACAGCACCGCGGCGAAGATCGGCCGGGTAATAAAAAACTTGGAAAAATTCATCGGACTGATCCCTTAACCGCGCGGTGCCGAGGCACTGGCGAGTTTTACGCTGGGGGTGGCCACGGCTTTGCCCTGGACACTGGCCTCGAGCACCTGGCGTTGTTGGGCGAGGGCGGCGATGGTCGCTTCACTGGCCATCGGCGTGTCCTGCGGGTCGACCGGCGAGCCCGGGCGCACCCGTTGCAGGCCCTTGACGACGATGCGGTCATCCTTGCTCAGGCCATTGCGCACGATACGCAGGCCTTCGAGTTTCGGCCCCAGTTCAACGGCGCGATACGCGGCCTTGTTGTCCTTGTCCATGACCAGCACGAACTTCTTGCCAAGGTCGGTGCCCACCGCTTCGTCGTTGATCAGCACCGCCGAGTAGGTGGCGCTGCCGACCAGTTTCAGGCGTGCATACAGACCCGGGGTGAACTGGCCGTCGGTGTTGTCGAACACTGCGCGGCCACGGATGGTGCCGGTCTTGGGGTTGACCTGGTTGTCGACGAAGTTCATCTGGCCCAGGTGCGGGTTGCCGCTTTCGTTCGACAGGCCCAGGTACACCGGGGTGCTCTGGCCGCGCTGGCCGTCGCGCGCCAGCTGGGTGTACTTGAGGTACACGCGCTCGTCGGCGTCGAAGTAGGCGTAGACCTTGTCGGTGGAGACCACGCTGGTCAGCGGCGTCACATCGGCGGTGACGATGTTGCCGGCGGTGAACTGGGCGCGGCTGACCCGGCCGCTGATCGGTGCGGTAACGCGGGTGAAGCTCAGGTTCAGGCGTGCCAGATCGAGTTGGGCCTGGATCGCGGCGACACCGGCACGCGCTTCGGCGGCGGCGCTGGTGCGCGATTCGGCCAGCTCGGCGGAAATCGCGTTGCTGCTGCGCAGGCGCTCGCCGCGCTGGGCTTCGTTTTCGCTGCGGATGGCGGTGGCGCGGGCTTGTTGCAGCTGGGCTTCGAGGCGGCGGACCTCAGCCTGGAACGGACGTGGGTCGATCTGGAACAGCAGATCGCCTTTTTTCACCTGGGCGCCTTCGGTGAAGGCCACCTGGTCGATCTGCCCGGAGACGCGCGGGCGCACCTCGACGGTTTCCGGTGCCTCCAGGCGGCCGGTGAACTCGTCCCATTCGTTGATCGGTTGTTCCAGTACCTTGGCCACGCTGACCTTGGTCGCCGCCGGCGCCTGCACGGCCTCCGGGGTGCGACCGCAGGCACTCATCACCAATACAGCCAATAGAGCAAGGGGGTAACGCAAAGGTTTGAGTGACTGTTCCATGGGGAGTCCGCCAATTTATTGATAGTGGGCGGATTCTGCGATTTGTAACTATTAACAACGAATCGAATGGGGCGAAGGTTATTATCATCGGGAATGATATGAGGGATGTGAGGGCAGCGTTTCGAGGGTATGCTGCTGGATTGATGGCCAGAGGCCATGCAGGGATACCGCCGGAGTAAGAATGCTAGCGCGTGAAGTACAAGTTGCAGTCGAAGGTCACGACAGAGCTGCGCAACAACGCGACGACGATCTGCTCGATCGTTGGAGCATCGCCCGATCGGTTTTGCGCGCCGCCAGTGCAACACCCGCATGGTCGACGCGAATTGCCCTGTGCGGCAGGTGGGGCAGTGGCAAGACCAGTGTGCTGAATTTCATCGAGCGCCAGGCCGAGGAAGAGAATCACCGGCGTTGTCAGGCAGATCGACATTGGGTGGTTGTGCGGTTTTCAGCCTGGAGCGCAACCGAGCAAGGTGGGATAGAAAGTTTTTACCGGGCATTGCTCGGCCAATTGGGCAAACAGCAGATCAAAGTACCCAGGCTGGCCCGATGGGCCAAGGACGCCGCGGCGAAGCTGGGCAGCATGGCCGATGTGGTGAAGGTCGTTGTCGACGAGGGGCTGAAGCTTCTGCCTGGCGCGCCACTGGCGACTACCGCAGCAGGGGGCATGCACAGGTTGTTCGCCTGGCTACCAAAACGGCTAAAAGCAGGTGCCGAAGATTTGCGTGCTTTGCAGGCTGAGCTGCATTCGGTTCAGGTGCTGGTATTTATCGACGACCTCGACCGCATTGACCCCAAATTGATCCCCAGCGTACTGATGAGCCTGAAAGAGTTGCTGGACTGGCCAAGGTTCGTCTTCGTCCTGGCATTTGACCTGGAAGTTGTCAGCAAAGCGCTCAAGGACCATTCGCAAGCCTTCGGCCCTGATGCCCAGCGGTTTCTGGAAAAGATCATTGATATTCGCTTCCACTTGCCGGAACCCGAGGCCGAGCAGGCAGCCAGCCTGGCCTGGTCATTGTATGAGCAGAATTTGGCGTTCATACCCAGGCCGGCCTTTGCCAGGGTCGTCGACTGTATGCCGGGTAATCCGCGGTTGGCTAAAGCGATTGTCCGGGAACTCTGTTTGTACAAGGAGGTGGCCGGAAGGCATGTTAGCCACGAGCTTCGCTGGGAAGTCATTGTTTTGCAGACCATCTTGCGCCATGAAGCGCCGGCAACCGAGGGTGCGCTCACAAGGGCTTTGCAATCCTCAGAAATTGGTCTGAAAGCAAAAACAGACAGCTTTGTAGCTGAATCCATCAAGGCAGGCGAGGTGGGTTTCGAGGCATTACAGCACAAGGTTCAAGAATTCCTTTTGCTGTGTGAGCGCGTGCCCGCAAAGTTGATTGCAAAACAGGCAAAGCTGCTGATCAGCGAGCCCGTTTTCACTGAAAAGGAATACCAGGAATTTCTTCGGTCCTGGAACAAGCAAGAAGACGCCAAGCAGGTGTCTGCATTTATCAGACAGTGCGTTGACATTGCCTTCAAGCGTCCTGGTGATGTGGGCCGTGAGTTTCTGGACCGGGTGCTGACTGACTACGAGGATGCTTCACGGAAAATGATCGATCAGGGCAGTGAAGGGTTGCGCCGGTCGTTTACCGATGCTGCTCATAAGCAGCTTTCGTTACTTGAAACTGCTTGGCGCATGAGTGATCCGGCCATCCAGGAGAGTTGCCAGAGCTTCGACGCCTTCAAGCGCCTGTGGAATCATACGTTGTTGAGCAGAATGCCCTTCCTGTCGGCATCGGTGCCTCGGGACTTTTTGCAACGCGAAGAGCAGTTGCTCGAACGTGCGCTTGAGTTGTGCCGTAGCAAGATCGAGCTGTTCGAGTGGATGCAGGAGATGCTCTATCGACATCCGCTGGAAAAAAGGACGGGTCAACGCCACCTTAAGTTCATCGATAAATTGGCACACTCATTAGCCTCGGTGGCCATTGACAGTACCCTTGAGGCGTTTACCCCAGCCAGAGGCATACAACAAGCGAAAGATCTATCAAGCCGTCAACAGGGTTCGCTGTATTGGCGGATGTTTTCGGTAGATTCGCCACTCTACAGTCAGGCGGGCTTCCAGCGCTTGCTTGAACTGATCAATGCTGTGCCATCCGGCGTAACAGCTCGGGCCGACTTTACCGAAAACGTTGCTGATTATCTGCACACGCTGGCAGGTTATGTAATGACCACCGAGAAAATGGCCACCTACACGACGCAGCATTGCCCCCGCTTGGAGAAGATTGCCGCAGCGGCTTGGGAGGCCTTGCTGGAGACGGCACGAGACTATCAAGATCCTGGTCGGTTGATGGAGAACCACAAATACCTGGCGTGTTACCTTGACCCTGAGCTTATCCCTATACCTGAATGGCTATCACAATGGCACGCAAGTACCTGCTAGTGTTTAGTTTGGTAATATATAGCAATATATACCGCTGCTGATGGGGTGAGGAGTGTATGGGGCTTGGAAGGGTATGGTGATGGATTTGTTGTTGAATGGTATTCGTGGCGTTCTTGAGCTGGGCTATGTTGCAATTGTGCTGCAGTACGCCGGTTTTATGTGTATCGCCGCAATCATTGGTTTTTTGTGGGTGACTCATCGGGTCAAAGCGAACAAGGTCCCGCTCACCGAGAATAGCTTCCAAGCGCTTTATTGGGTCAATCGGCGAGACGTTTTCTTTGTCATCATACTGCTGTCGATTTTTAGTTTTTTAAATGCGACTGTTATTGTCTGTTCCGGAGAGGGCAGCGAGTTTCATAAAAACCTGTCCGCGCACCCAGCAGTTTTGTTGTGCTCGACGGTTATTGTGTTATTGATGGTCATTTTCATGCGCGGGCAGGGGTTTGCCCTTCCCTTGGGCGGCGGGGTGTCGCTGGGTGTCGATGCGACAGAGCTTCAGGCTGGCAAGCCAGTCAAGCGCGTCATGAGTTTTCACCTGAGTTGCGACTTTAAAAAACACCGGTCGTTTGTGCTGGGGAAAGTCCAAAAGGCGGTCAGTGACATTCAAGGGGGCGCCCCTGGGTTCGAGGTGGTATTGAAAAGCTGGTTCCTGGCCAGCAAGCACGGAATGGATGACGCCTTGGTCAGGCAGTTACGACAGCATATGCGCGGCACGCGATCTGCTGTGTTGTCAATTGCTACTGCACTGACATCTCTGATTGTGGCGATGGCTATATATGAACTAGTCAATACCGTTGCTGCGGAGCAGTGTGTTGAGTGGCAGTGTGTGTCGTACGTAAATTTTATTGTATACGTCTGTGGCTGCGTAACGCTGATCGGTATGCTTGACGTGCTTTCCGAGCTGTTTAACGCCCGTAGAAAGATGAAGGAAATAATCAGTAGCTACCAAAAATCGCCTTCACTGGTTAACAACCGCACGGCGTTCAAGAACGGTAATTGTGGCGTCGTCGCAAAGCGAGTGCAGCGTAAAGCCGCTGTGCAGTGTCGGTTCATTGAGCCTGAACCGATGAGCCTGAGAAACTTTCTTTCCATCAGTGTTTTGATGCCCAACGTTATGAACACCTGTGTCGGGGCGGAGGCTGGCGTAATTTTTACCAGACGATGAGAGGGCCTGTAGGGCCCTGCATCAATCTAAAGTGAACGTAAGAACTCCAGTAACATCTGGCGATCTTGCATCGAATAGCCTGCAAATCGCTCCCGCGCCACGGCCCCTTCACCCCCATGCCACAACACCGCCTCCTCAAGCGTACGCGCCCGGCCGTCATGCAGGTACCCGGCGCCGGGGTTGATCCGCTCGATCAGCCCCAGCCCCCACAGCGGCGCGGTACGCCACTCGCGGCCGCTGGCCAGGTAGTCGTCGCGCCCATCGGCCAGGCCCGGCCCCATGTCATGCAGCAACAGGTCGCTGTAAGGTTCGATCTGCCGCGCTGATAACAGCGGGTACAGCGGATGCTGGCCCGTGGTCAGGCGCGGGCGATGGCACTGGGCGCATCCCGCTTCATTGAACAGCCGCTCGCCACGCTGCACCTCGGGATTGTCCAGGCCTCGCCGCGGCGGTGGCGCCAGATGCGCCAGGTAGAAGTGCAGGTCACCCAGTTGCAGGGCATCGAGCTCCGGCGCACCGCCACTGACCGCCTGGCGACAGTCCTGTTGCATCGACGTGCAGTTCTGTTCAGGGTACAGCGGCGAAGTAATCCCCAGGTCGCCGTGCAGGGCGCTGGCAATCTGCTGACGCAGGTCCGGCTGGTTCGATTTGAGGCCGAAGCGCCCGGCCTCAAGGCGCTGGCGCTCGACGCTCCACACCTGGTTGACGCGGCCTTTCACGCCATCAGGTTTAGGCGCGTCGGCCAGCGCTTGCAGGGTGCTGGCCTCGATGGCTTCGAGCAGGCCCAGGCCGAACACCGGTGAGCCAACCCGCATCGAGGTGTGCACGTTATCCAATGGACCATAGTTCAGCTCGCTGAAGCTCAGCCGTGGCGAACGCAGGTCGATGCGCTCAGCATCCGCCAGGGTCACAAACTGCTCTTGCCAGCGGACATGCGCCCGGCCTTCGCCGGCCACGCCGGGAATGGCCGATTCGTTGAGCTGATCACCATAGGCCGGATGCGGCAGTGGCCCGCCATGGGCATCGCGTCCGGGCCGCGACAGCCGCACCAGTAGCGTGCGCAGGGGCTCGTGGTCGCTGGCCGGGGCCTGGCCACGGCCATTTTTCGGGTGGCAGGCAATGCAACTGATGCGGTTGTACAGCGGCCCCAGGCCATCGACCGCTTCGTCCCGCGAGGGCGCGACCACCCAGGCCTGGCGGAACAGACTGCGGCCGTGGAAGAAGCGCTCCCGTTGCAGGTCGTCATCCAGCCCCGGCAAGGGCTGGGCGAAGGCTTCACGGTTGACGGCGGCGTGCTCGGCGCTGGCGGGCAGGCTCACCAGCATGCCGAGCAACAGCCAAAGGCCATAGCGCTTCACAGGCCCATGGCCGCAAGCAGGCGCTCGGCTTGCGCCTGTTGCCTGGCGCTATGGAACTGCCAGGCGATCTCCTCGCGGCCCAGGGCGTCCTGGTCGCTGGCCGGCTGACGTTGCATGCCCTGGTCCTGACGTTGAGCAAACAGCGCCAGCAACGGCGCCGACATGGCTTGCTCCTCGTCGATGGGCGGCACGCTGAGGAACTCGCGCACGGCGGTCAGGTCCCGGCCCTGTGCTTCACCGGCATGCACCCGCGCCCACAACGCGCCGAGGCGCTCATGGGGTTGGCCAAGCCATTGCTCGAACAATGAGGTGATCAGCGCCAGGCGCTCGCGCGAACTGTCGTCGGTGTAGGCATAGGCACCCTGGCGGGCGGCGGCAAAGGGGTCGTGATAGCCCGCTGGCAGATCGGCATAAACGCTGGGGCGCACCGGCAGTTTGCGGATGTCCGGGTCGGCCAGCAGGCGTTGCCCTTCAGGCGACAACACGAAGCGCACAAAGGCCCGCGCGCCCTCGACCTGCCTGGCCTGGCGGGGGATGGCAATATGCGCCGGGTTGAGCCCGCCATGGGCGGGATAGATGAACTCGACCGCTTCGCCATTGCTCACCGCCGAGGCAACGAAGAAGTCGATCGATACGCCCACCGCCGAGCGCCCGCTGGCCACCTCGTCACTGACCAGGGTGCCACCACGGCTGACCAGCCGCGATTGCCCGGCAAGCTCGCTCCACAGGGCCCAGCCCTTGTCCCAGCCGTAGGCCTGCAGGACGATATCCAGCAGTACCGGGGCAAAGCCGACCCGCGCCGGGGCGGGCAGGGCGATGCGCCCGCGCAGGCGGGCATCGAGCAGGTCCGGCCAGTCTCGCGGGGCGGGCATGTTCAGCTTGGCCAGTTCGACCGGATTGATGGCAAAGCCGTAACCGGCAAGCTCGGTGGCCTGATAGCGAGCCGCGCGATCGCGCAGGGCGATGGCGCCAATGCGCGGCGGCAAACCGTCCAGGTCGACACCCAGCGGCTGCCAGCCGGCGTCCCGGGCCAAACGCTTGAAGTTGCCCGGTGACGGCGCCCAGTAGACATCGACCCCGCCCTGATCGGCCTGACGCAAATAGGGCAGGGCATCGAAGCCCTGGCGCCAGAGGATCTGCAGGCGATAGCCGGGGTTGGCGCGCTCGAAGGCTTCTTCGAAGCGCGTCATCATCTCCTCGGGGTAGCTGGTCAACACCACCACCGGCTGCGGCGCTGCCGCCTGGACGCTGGCCGCGCCCAGCAGCAGGGCCAGCAGCCAGGCCTTAGAGCGGCACATTGAACTGTACGAAGTAGCTGCGGCCACTTTCCGGGTACCCCTCGCTGTATGCATAAAGGCGATCGAACAGGTTGCGGATGCCCGCTTCGATGCGTACGTCGTTGCTGAAGCGGTAGCCGCTCTTGAGGTTGTATACCGCGTAGCCGCCGCTCATCTGGCTGCCATCGGACATGTTGTAGCGCCGCGACGCGGCTTCGACGCCGGCGGTGTGGCGCCAGGCATCAAGGTTCAAGCTGGCCGAGGCAAACAGGTTGTGGCGCGGTGTGTCGATCGGGTGCAGCTCGGGGTTGCTGCGGTTTTTCCGGTCCAGGTAGGTGTAGCTGGTGTTGAATTCCCAGGTGCCCAGGTCACCGCGCAGGCCCAGTTCAACGCCCTGGTTACGTGCCTTGGCGATGTTCTGGTACTGGCCGCACGGCGCCGCGCAACCGGCTACCGGGGCGACGGTGACCTGCTGGATGGAGTCTTCGATATTGCTGACGAACAGCGCCGTGTCCAGGGTCCATTGCTGGTTGACCGCGCCGCTGTACCCCAGCTCGTAGTGGGTGGCACGTTCGGATTTCAGGTCGGGGCTGGGGATCACCGTGCCAAAGCGGGTCGAGTAGCGGTCCTTGATGGTCGCAAAGCGGCTCTTGCGGGCCACCGTCAGGCGCACCTGGCCGTTGTGATCGATGTTCAGCAGCGGCCCGGTGTTCATGAACAGGCCCAACTGGCTGTTGACCGCATCATCGCTGCCGGTGGGCTCGTCATACAGGGTCTTGACCCTCGGCGAGGCGGCGCTGGTGCCGAAGTTCTCGGCCTCAAGGCTCTTGCGGTAGTTGTACGACACGCCGCCGACCACGCTGAAAATCTCGTTCAGGCGCAGGGTGTCTTCCACGGCGATGGACTGGGTCTGATCGCGAAAGTGGGTTTGCGGGTCGCTGCCATCGCGCGAGCGGTGCACGTCTTCCTTGAAGTGGTAGGCGATGCCCAGGCGGTTGCCCTCGCTCAGGGCCAGGTCGCCTTCGACCGAGAAACCCGTGGACTCATCATCGTACTTGCTCGGGAAACCAGGCTGCATCGCGCCGGGGATGCCATTGTTGTAGACGAAGCTTTCCAGCGAGTTCTTGAAGGTATCGCGGTACACCCGGGTCTTCAGGCCGTGCTCGCCGAAGCGGGTATTGGTGGCCAGGAACAGGCTGGTCTTGTCCCATTGCGGCCATTGCCACCAGCGCTTGCGCTGGCCGGTGGCGGGCAGGTCGCCGGCGTAGGGCGGCTGGCCCTTGCGGCCTTGCTGCTGGACATAGCCGAGGACGTACTCGTCGGTGTCGTTGGGGGTAAAGCCAAGCTTGAAGCTGAACTTGCCGTCACGCTTGTTGCTGTTTTCCCGGCGACCCTCGCCTTGCTGGTTGTTGGTCGGCTCGAAGTCGTCCGGCAGCATCGTGTAGTCATAGTCGACATAGGACACGCCGCCCTGCATCCACCAATTGCCCTGGTTGGAGCCGAGGTTGGCATAGCTGCGATAAGCGTTGACGTTGCCGTGGTCGGTCAGCTCCAGGCCGCCGCCCACTTCACCTTCGAAGGCCTCGGTGGGCCGTCGGGTGATCAGGTTGATCGCCCCGCCCAGGGTGTTGGGGCCGTACAGCAACGAGGCGAAGCCCTTGGCCACTTCAATGCGCGACAGGTCGTAGGTGGTGAAGCGTCCCAGGTCGATATTGCCGTCGTAGGGTACGTAGGTGGGAATGCCATCGATATAGACCGGCACCTGCAGACGGTCGAAGCCACGCACGTACACCACCTGTTCGGCACGCGCGCCCATGTAGGCGAGATTCACCCCGGGGGCCAGGGCCAGGGCGCGGTCGACGGTCTCGCGGTCGTGCAGGCGCATGTCATCCAGCTCGACGACGCTGCTGCCGGTTGCCAGGGCATCATCCTGCGGTGCGGAAATCTGGATTTCACCCAGGCTGAAGGTTTTTTTCTGCTCGGCCACGGCGGCCTCGGCACTGATCGCGGCCAGGGCGAGCAGCAGGGTACGGGGGGCGAACGGCGTCATGACGCTCCTTTGTTGGCATCGTTATATATTTTATTATATAGCGCGTGGCGCAAAACGGCCGACAGCACCCTCCCCAGGGGCTATCAGGTCGAATCGATCAAGCGAACACGCGCACCGGCAGAACGCCGCAGATACTAGAGCCAGGCGCGGAAATTGACAACGCTATATATAAATTTATATAGCGAATGAATTACAGAATGGCTAGCGCTTGCACTCGGCCAGCACCACTTTGCAGGTGTTGGGCAGGCCGCCGGAACGCCCGGCATAGCGGATGCAGTTGTTCATGGATTTTTGCCGGGCGATCTGCAGGGTCGCGCCCCAGGCCAGGCCGCCTTCGCCGGCAGTGGGGACGGCTTTGGCGTGGCAGTTGGAACCGGCGTTGGCCGCCAGGTAACGTGCTTTGGGTTTGCTCGAACAACCGGCTGTCAGCGCCAGGCAGAGGGCGAGCAGGCAGGTGGTTATGGCGGTGCTGTTCATATCAAAGGCTGTCCGGATCGCCGAAGAGGGCTGTACCCGGGTTGGCCCCCGGTCCACCCAATTATAGGCAGTGGGCAACAATCCCTGTCGGCTATTTTGGCCTGGCAGGGATTGTTGCCACGCTCACGCCTGCAAGGCCAACTGCATGCCGGCCAGCTTGATGCAGGTTTCCTCGTATTCGCTGGCAGGCTCCGAGCAGTGCACGATGCCGCAACCGGCGAACAAACGGGCGTGCTTGCCATTCACCAGTGCCGAGCGCAGGCCGACGATGAATTCGCCGTTGCCCCGGGCATCCAGCCAGCCCAGCGGCGCGGCGTACCAGCCACGGTCGAAACCCTCGAAGCGGCGAATATGCTCCATGGCCTGGCGACGTTCGTGGCCGCCGACGGCGGGTGTCGGGTGCAGCGTCGCGACCACTTGCAGCAGGCCTGCTTGCGGGCGCAGGCGGCCTTCAATCAGCGTGCTCAGGTGCTGGACCCGGCTCAGGCGCTGTATAGCGGGCGTCGACGGTACCTGTAACTGGCTTGCCCACGGGGCCAGGCCACTCTGGATGATCTGCACCACCAGCGCATGCTCGTGGCGGTTCTTCTCGCAGTCCATCAGCGCTTGCGCCAGCTGGGCGTCTTGCTGCGGGTCCGGGTCGCGGCGGATGGTACCGGCCAATGCCTGGGTTTGCAGGCGGCCGTCGTGTAGTTTTACCAGGCGCTCCGGCGAAGCACCGAGGAAGCAGCTCTGCTGCCGGCGAAAGGCGAACAGGTACGCCGAGGGATCGTTGCTGGCCAGGCGTACCAGGGTTCGGCCAGGGCTGATGGCATGGGAGTACTCGCTGATTACTTCACGGGCCAGCACCACCTTTTTCATCGGGCTGTCGCGCAGTACGTCCAGGGCATGGGCGATTTTGCTTTCCCAGCATGCCCGCGGCAGGCACTGGTCACGGGTATGCTGCGGCGGCGCCAAGGTGACCGGCGGCGACAGATAGCGATCCATCAGGCCGTTCCATTCATTGAGCACATGCTCGCAGCGGCTGTCGGCATTGTCCGAGGGGCCGATCCGCTGCTGGCACACCAGCCAGCATTGATCGCCGTCGCGTATCAGCAGCAAGGTCATCAACAGCATCGATGCATCGCCGAAACCTTGCCAGGCGCTGCTGGCCTCGACCTGATGATCGAATCGAAAGCCGCCGCAGAGCGCTGGAGGCTGTGGGCCATGGATCACCGCGCTGTGCAGCCATTGCTGCCATTGCTGCTCCACCATGGCGAAGCGCTGCCCGCCAGCGCCGCTCAGTTCTGCCGCCACGCCCCAGCCGAACAGGCTCTTGCCGCCATCGGCCGCGCGCCAGAACAGGCTCTCGGCGTCGGGCTGGTCGACGCGGCAAAACAGCTCCAGCAGGTCCAGCTCGACGATCGCCAGGGCGTAGCTGGCCAGCACCGGCGCGCCTTGCACGGCGGCGCGCTGGCGAGCCTGTTCGAACACCTGGGTCAGCCCCGCGGTGTGTTCTTCCAGCCGGGTAAAGGCCCTCATGCCGGGACTCTCATGGTGCGCCAGTGCCGTACTTGCTGGGCGATGTACCAGTGGATGATCTGGGCGAACAGGGTTTCGACAAAATGCGCATCCAGCCCGGCTTCTTCGGCCCACTGGCGCCGTTGCGGGAGCATCTGGGCGACGCGCTCGGGTGCGGCGATGCTGCTTTCGGTCGGCTTGAACCGGGCAGCGGCTTTGACGTAAGCCATGCGTTGGCGCATGAGTTCGATGATCTGGTGGTCCAGTGAATCGATGGCGATCCGGATGTCCGGGAGGCCTTCGCAAGCGTCAGGGGATTTCATCAGAGGGATTCCTCAAGGGCGGGCGATGTGAGCGGGCGACGGCCAAGCAGCGTGGCCGCCAGGGCATCGAGCAACGCCTGGCGCTGCTCGATCAGGTAGAAGTGTTCGCCTTGCCAGCGCTGCAGGTGCAGTGGCTGGAGGCTCGCGGCTTGCCAGGCCAAGGCTTCGTCGAGGTCGATCTCCGGATCCTGCTCGGGGTAGAACACCGCGATCCGGCTGCTCAGCGGTTGCGGCGCAGCGCAGCCGTAGGTTTCGACAATGCGGTAGTCATTGCGCAGGCTGGGCATGAACATCTCGCGCAGGGCCGGGTCTTCCAGCAGCGGATTGGGCCGGCTGGACAGGCGCTGTACATCGTCCAGCAGCGCTTGGTCCGGCCCGCTGTGCAACTGCCCGCCACGCTGGCGCTGCGGAGCCGGGTGGGCGGAAACGAACAGGTGGCCGACGGCGATTGCCTGTTGCTCCAAGCGCGTCGCCACCTCATACGCCACCACGGCACCGAGGCTATGGCCGAACAGGGCCAGGGGGCGATCGGCGTAACCGCGCAACGCTTGGCTGGCGGCCTCGGCGAGGCTGTGCATGTCGGTCAGGCAGGGTTCGCTGAAGCGGTCTTCGCGCCCCGGGTACTGGATCGCCAACAGGTCGATATCGGCGGGCAGGGTGCAGGCCCAGTCGCGGAAAAAACTCGCACTGCCGCCGGCATGGGCGAAGCACACCAGGCGCCAGCGCGGCATCGGCGACAATCGATAGGGGCGCACCCAGCGCTCGGTCTGGGTCAGCAGGTCAGCGATCACGAGGCGCTGCTCCCGCGGTTGGCGTCGAGCCAGGCCAGGCGCAGGCTTTCGCGCAGGTCCTTGCGGCTGACCTTGCCGACCCCGGTCTGCGGGAACTGCGGCACAAACTCGATGCGGTCCGGCACCTTGAATGCGGCCAGGCCCTGGCTGCACAGATGCTGCTTGAGAGCAAACGTCGACGGCGCCGGATTGCGGGCGACGATGAAGGCACAGGTGGATTCGCCCAACAGCGCATCGGGCATCGCCACCAGGGCCGCGTCATGCACCTGGGGATGATTGATCAGCAGGTTTTCCACTTCTTCGGCGGCGACTTTCTCGCCGCCGCGGTTGATCTGGTCCTTGTCCCGCCCCTCGACCACCAGGTAACCCTCGGCGGTACGCCGCACCCGGTCGCCGCTGCAATAGAAACCGTCGTCGGTGAAGGCCTTGGCATTGTGTGCCGGTAGGCGGTAATAGCCGCGAATGGTGTAAGGCCCACGCACTTGCAGTTCGCCGACTTCACCGTCGGGCACCGCTTGCCCCTGTTCGTCGACGATGCGCACTTCGTCATCGGCGCTCAGCGGCCGGCCCTGGGTGTGCAGGATCAGCTCCTGGCGGTCATCCAGGCGCGTGTAGCAGAGCAGCCCCTCAGCCATGCCCAGCACTTGTTGCAAGGTGCAGCCGAGTATCGGCGTGACCCGCGCCGCCGCGGTGCTCAGCAGCTTCGCCCCGCCGACCTGGAGCACACGCAGGCTCGACAGATCGGCCTGGCGCTGGGCCTGGGCGTCGAGCCAGAGCATTGCCAGCGGTGGCACCAACGCGGTGACGGTCACCCGCTCTGCGCTGATCAGGGCGAAGCAGGTGTCCGGGTCGGGGCGCCGGCTGCACACCACCCGGCCACCCGCCAGCAAGGTACCGATCACGCCGGGGCAGCACAGGGTGAAGTTGTGCGCCATGGGCAGGGCGGCAAGGTACACGGTGTGCTGGTCCAGGCCGCAGACGGCGCTGCTGGCGCGCACGTTGTAGAGGTATTCAGCGTGCCGGCGCGGAATCAGCTTGGGGGTGCCGGTGGTGCCGCCCGACAGCTGGAAGCAGGCCACTGCCTCGGCCTGACCGGCGTCATGCTCCAGTGCTTCGCTGCGGTACAGCTCGTCTAGGGCGGTGAATTCCTCGGCGACACCCTCGATCACCACGTGTTGCAGGTAGGGGTTGGCGGCGCGCAACTGGCGCGCCATCTGCCGACAGTCGAAGCCTTCCAGCTGATCGCAGCCGATGTAGGCCGTGGCCTGGGCAAAGCTGCAGAAGCCGCCGATCTCATGCTGGCGGTGGGCGGGCAGGGCGAGGATCGGCCGCGCGCCCAGGCGAAACAGGGCAAAACACACTTCGACAAAGGCGCTGCCGTTGGGCAGGTGCACGACCACATTGTCACCGGCCTGCAGGCCAAGGGCACGCAAGCCACCGGCCAGGCGCCGGCAGCGGTCCGCGAGGCTGGCATAACTCAGGTGCAAGGGGCCGTCGGTAATTGCGATTGCTGCAGGGTTGCGGGCAGCGGCAGCGTCGAGGGCCTGGGCGAACGTCTGCTCTTGCCAGTAGCCGGCCTGGCGGTAGCGTTCGGCAAATGCGGCCGGCCAGTCGGGGGCGTCGTCGGAGGCATCTGGCACAGGGATGGAGGTACTCAATGACATGGAATCTCCTATTTGCAGAAATAATTGGCTACAAATGGCTAAATGAGATCTATTATCATTGTCTTTTGCCGAGGGCATCTCAACGCCAAGGCTTTCGGTACCGCGACTTTTTCATTAGATGAAATGCGCAGTGGCTTCAAACAGGGAGGCTCAAGGCTTACAAGCCTCCCGTTACTTCAGGTCAGGCCCCACGTAATGGCCTCAGGAAAAGGGAAAACCCAATGACTATTACGATCATCGCCCCAACTCACCCAGAGAAGCAGGCCGCCCCCAAGGGCAACCAACCCGGAACGGTCTACCTGGAACCGCACATGACCCTGGTCACCGGCACCCTGTGGTCGGAGAGCGAGGCCTGGGTCGAAGACCCGCTGGAGCGTGGTCTCAAGCTGATCCTGGTGCAGAGTGGCGAGTTGTCCTGCCGGATCCCCGGGCACGCCGAGCAATCGATCCGCGGCCCGAGCCTGTGCACCATCGTCAATGACGGCGAGTTCACCTCTTCGCAGATCTACGGCACCTCGACGCCGCTGCGCTACACCATCGTGCAGCTGGACCTGGAGTCTCTCGACCGGCACCTGGGCATGGCCCCGCGCAAGCTGCTGGCCGCCAGGGGGGGCGATCCCTACATGATGGTGCGCCCGGCGCCCCGGGCGATGCAGGCGCTGGCGACGCAGATTGCCACCTGTCCGATGCAGGGCCCCAGCCGCTCGCTGTACCTGGGCGGCAAGGCCCTGGAATTGACCGCCCTGAGTGCGCAGTTCCTGCTGGACGAACGCGCGCAGCCGGAACAGAAGCTGCGCATCACCTCATCGGATGTCGAGCGCGTGCACGCGGCGCGCGATCGGCTGGTGCGCTCGCTGCTGGAGCCGCCAAGCCTGAATGCCCTGGCCGCCCATGTCGGCATGAGCCCACGCAAACTCACCGCAGGGTTTCGCAAGGTGTTTGGCACCAGCGTGTTTGGCTACCTGCACGAACATCGCCTGAGTGAAGCGCACCGCATGCTCAGCGATGAAGAGAGCAACGTCTCGACCGTCGCCTATGGCGTGGGTTACAGCCCGGCGCATTTTTCCATCGCCTTTCGCAAACGCTACGGCGTATCGCCCAGCGAGATCCGCTGACGGCTCGCTGACTCTGAATCGAATGAAAAGGCCTGTGCATCTAAAGCCTTGAGCGCTTCCTGAAAACCTGCTTGCGATAAAGTCTCATTTGATAATGGCTTGCATCTTTGTGAGCCGCGCAGACTTTATTTTCAAGGGTCACAGGAAGCTTTTCATGAGCGAGCTGACAACAGCAGACACCCCCCCGGCCAACCCGCTGCGCCCCTGGCTGATCGAACACCTCGCCCAGTTGCTGGGTGCCACCGTGGATGAAATCGACAGCCTGGGCGACGAGGAAAACCTGCTCGGCTGCGGGCTGGATTCAATTCGCCTGATGTATCTGCAAGAGCGCCTGCGCAGCCACGGGCTACAGGTCGATTTTGCCCAGTTGAGTGCCGAGCCGAGCGTGGCTGCCTGGCTGGCGCTGTTGCGCGGGCAAACCTTGCAACCTACGCTGGCGCCTGCCGTTGCACCTGCATCAGCAGGCGCGGAGAGCTTCGAACTCAGTGCCGTGCAACAGGCCTACTGGCTGGGCCGTGGCGCCGCTGAAGTGCTGGGCAATATCAGTTGTCACGCTTGGCTCGAGTTCGACTGCCAGGGCATCGAACCGCGACGCCTTGAAGCCGCTGTGAGCCTGGTGCAGGCCCGGCACCCGATGCTGCGGGCCAGTTTCAACGAGGGCCGCCAACGCATCCTGGCGTCGCCGACACAGCCAGTGTTTGACCATCAGGACTGGCGCCAACATTCACCACAAGCGGCGCAACCAGCCTGGGCCGAACTGCGCCGCTGGCGCTCGCACCAATGCCTGGCGGTGGAGGCTGGGCAAGTGATGCTGGTGGGCCTGGTGCAGATGCCCGACGGCCGTGACCGGGTCTGGCTGAGTGTCGACCTGCTGGCGGTCGACGTGGAAAGCCTGCGCCTGTTGATGGCGGACCTGGGCCAGGCCTACCAGGCGCCAGCGTTGTTGCCGGCGCCGCCGACCCTGCACTTTGCCGACTATCTGAAGCGCCGTCAGCTACGCCGCGCCGAAGCTTATGCCCGTGACCGCGAGTACTGGTGCCAACGCCTGGCGCAGTTGCCCGATGGCCCGGCGCTGCCGCTGGCCTGCGCGCCCGAGTCGATCCGCGAACCGCGCTTCAGCCGCCAGGCGTTTGTCCTCAGCGGCGCGGAAGCCGAGCGCTTGCAGCGCCAGGCTACCGGCCACGGCCTGACCTTGTCCTGCGTGTTCGCCACCGCCTTCAATGCGGTGTTGGCGCGCTGGAGCGGGCAGTCGAACTTCCTGCTCAACGTGCCGTTGTTCGACCGTCACGATGATCAGCCCGGCATCGATCAGGTAATAGCCGACTTCACCACTTTGCTGCTGGTGGAGTGTCAGGACGCACCGCAATTGCCCTTCGCCGAAGCGGTGCGGCAGTTCCAGCGCAGCCTCCATGGCACCATCGACCGCTCGGCGTTTCCCGCACTGGAAGTGCTGCGCGAAGGCCGGCGCCAGGGCCATCCGCGTTCGGCGCCGGTGGTGTTTTCCAGCAACCTGAGCGAGTCGGGGTTTGTCCCGGCGAGCTTTCGCGAAGTGTTTGGCGACCTGCACGATATGCTCTCGCAAACCCCGCAGGTGTGGCTCGACCACCAGCTGTACCGGGTCGAAGACGGCCTGTTGCTGGCCTGGGACAGCATCAGTGAACTGTTCGCCGACGGCGTGCTCGAGGCGATGTTCCAGGCCTACATCGAGCTGCTGCTGCGCCTTGCCGACAGCGACTGGAGCCTGCCGCAACCGGTACTCCTGCCGCTGGCGCAACAGGCCCGGCGCGCGCGCCAGAACAGCGTCCCGGCGCTCGCCCCGGGGCGTAGCTTGCTGGAAGATTTCTTCCGCCACAGCGGGCAGCGGCCGGAAGACCTGGCGCTGATCTGTGGCGCCCAACGCTGCACCTACGGTGAACTGGCCACGCGTTCGCTACGGGTGGCCGCCGGCTTGCTGGAAGCCGGCATGCGCCAGGGCGAGGCGGTGGAAGTCTGCCTGCCGCGCGGGCTCGGGCAGATCGTCGCGGTGTTCGGCGTGCTGGCGGCCGGTGGCTGCTACGTCCCCGTCGATACTGCGCAACCGCCAGCGCGCCGTAGCCTGATCGAGTCGGCAGCGGGCATAAGCCTGGTGATTGCCGAGGCGCCGCCGACGCTTACGCCTGATAGCCCGTCGTTGCGCTGGCTGGACCTGGCGCGCCTGGAGCAGTCCGCGCCCCTGGCTGCGCCATGCGTGCAGGCGCCGCAGGCCAGCGCCTATGTGATCTACACCTCCGGCTCCACCGGCGTGCCCAAGGGGGTCGAGGTGAGTCATGGCGCGGCAATGAATACCATCGACGCGTTGCAGGCCGAGCTCGGAATCGACCGCGATGACTGCTTGCTGGCGGTGTCGGCGCTGGATTTCGACCTGTCGGTGTTCGACCTGTTCGGCGTGCTGGGGCAGGGCGCCCGCCTGGTGCTGCTGCAACCCGAGGAAACCCGCGACGCGGCGCGCTGGGCGCAATTGATTGCCGAGCACCGGGTGAGCCTGTGGAACTCGGCGCCGGCGCTGCTGGAAATGGCCCTGGGCATTGCTGCGGGCGACTGTCACTACCAGAGCCTGCGGGCGGTGTTGCTGTCGGGCGACTGGATTGCCCTGGACCTCGCCGCACGCTTGCGCCGACAGGCCACAGCGCAGTGCCGGGTGTATGGCCTGGGCGGCGCCACCGAGGCCGGGATCTGGTCGAACCTGCACAGCATCGACGAAGTGCCGGGCCACTGGACCTCGATCCCCTATGGCAAGCCCCTGGCCGGCCAGGCCTATCGGGTGGTCGATGACAGCGGTCGGGATGTGCCCGACCAGGTGGTGGGACAATTGCTGATTGGCGGTGGCAGCCTAGCGCGAGGCTACCGCAACGATCCGCAACTGACCGCGCAACGTTTTCGCAGCGACGAGCGCGGGCGCTGGTACCACACCGGGGATCGCGGGCGCTTCTGGGGCGACGGCACTATCGAGTTTCTCGGCCGTATCGACCAGCAGGTGAAGGTTCGCGGGCAACGTATCGAACTGGGCGAAATCGAGGCAGCGCTGAGCGCCCATCCGCTGATCGACAGCGCCTGCGCGGCGGTATTGCCGGGGACGGTGGCCAGCCTCGGCGCGGTGCTGGTGCTGAACGCAGCGCCGGTCAAGGTCGCCGCGGATGCATGGCAAGGCCGGTCATTGCTGGACGACACGCCGCAAGCTGAAGCCCGGGTTACCGCTGAACTGCTGCAACGTCTGCTGCACGGGCAAGCGTTGCCGGCGCTGCCACTGCTGGACACCTGGCGCCAGTGGTTGCGCGGGCAACCCGCCGAGTCGCTGAGCCTCGGTGATGCATTGGCACAACTGGGCTGGCGGGAGGCCGACCTGCAGGCCATGGTCGGCGCGCTGCAGTCGCTGTTGTGCAGCGAAGGCGGCGCCACGCAGGTGTTGTTCGATCCGTTGTTGGCCCCCCAGGCCATGGCCCTCAACCTGCCGGCCGGGCGCCAGTTGCTGGATGCCATGAGCCAGGCTGTGCAGCAGCAGTGCAGTGCCCAGGCCGGGCCGCTGAGGGTCGCGGTGCTGGATGTGCGCGGCGGGCAGTTGCTCGAGCAATGGCTCGATCACCTGAGCCACTGCGACCTGCAAGTGACCCTGTTCGAAACCAGCCCCGGCCTGCTGGCTGCCACCGCCGGCAAGCGCCAGGGTGCTGCCAGCCAACTGCTGCTGGACAGCCTGTTGCCCGTTGAGCATTGCTGCCAATACGACCTGGTGATCAGCTTCGCCGCCTTGCACGGCTATGCCCAGCCCGCCGACTGCCTGAACCTGGCCCAGGCGCTGCTCAAGCCAGGCGGCCGCCTGCTGCTGGCCGAGCTGTTGCGCGATTCGCCGCTACGCCTGGTCAGCGCGGCACTGCTCGACAGCCGCACACCGGTGTTGGCCGACGCCGTGCAGATCGCGCGCATGCTCGGGCACAGCGGCTTTGCCGACCTGCACTGCCTGTGGCAGAACCCGGCGATGCTGCTGGTCAGCGCCACGGCCGCGGCCGACGCCTTGACCGGCGACAGCCTGCAGCACTGGCTGCAACAGCGCTTGCCGCAAGCGATGCGCCCCGAACACCTCTGGTGCCTGCCGCGTCTGGCGCTCAATGCCAACGCCAAGATCGACCGCAGCCGCCTGCAGGCCTGCATGACTCAGGCGTTGCAACGCCGCCAGCCGGCCAGCAGCGAAGAGGGCGAGCTGAGCCCGGCATTGCAACCTTTGGCCGTGTGCTGGGAGGCGGTGCTGGGACGCCCGGTGCGCAATGCCCAAGGCAGCTTTTTCAGCCTGGGTGGCGACAGCCTGCTGGCTACCCGTCTGTTGGCCAGCGTGCGCGAGCAGATGGGTGTCAGCCTGCGCATGAGTGATTTCTACCTGCAGCCGACATTGGCGGGCATGGCCGCGCTGCTGGCGAGCAGTGCTGCCATTGAGGAGGGCGTGCTATGAGCCTGGATGACCTGTTGCACATCTGTCGTGAACGCCAGATCGAACTCTGGGCCACTGAAGGCCAGCTGCGTTTTCGCGCGCCGCAAGGGGCGCTGGACCCGGCCCTGGCCGAGCGCATCCGCGCCCAGCGTGAAGCACTGATGGTCCATCTGTCGCCACGCGCGCAGTGGCGCTCGCAACCCGGGCAGGCGCTGCAACCTTTTGCCTTGAGCGCGGTGCAGGGCGCCTATGTGCTGGGGCGCAACCCGGCGTTCGACTATGGCGGCAATGCCTGCCACCTGTACGTCGAGTACCCCTGGCCGGCCAATGTCGACATCGAGCAACTGAACCAGGCCTGGAACGCCCTGGTACAGCGCCACCCGATGTTGCGCGCGGTGGTGCACGACAACAGCCGCCAGTGCGTGCAGGCCCAGGTGCCCTGGCAACGCTTGCCGCTGCATGACCTGCGCCAGGCCTCGCCGCTGGCGTTCGAAGCGCATCTGCAGCAGGTGCGCGAGCGCCTGGATCATGCCTGCCATGCCCTCGACCAATGGCCGATCCTGTTGCCGGAAGTGAGCCTGGGCGCGGAACGGGCGATCCTGCATTGTTCGGTGGATTTCACCTTGCTCGATTACGCCAGCCTGCAACTGTTGCTGGTGGAACTGACCCAGCGCTACCTGGAGCCGACGCGGCATTGGCCGGTGCTGGAGGCGACCTATCGCGACTACCTGCAGCATGAACATGAGGTGCGTGAAAGCGCCGCCTGGCAACGGGACAAGGCCTGGTGGCTGGCGCGCCTCGATAGCCTACCCGGGCGTCCGGACCTGCCCCTGAGCGATGACGCCGGGATCGCCTCGCGCCGCTTCGAGCACCACCATGGCGCATTGAGCGCGGCCCAGTGGAACGCCCTCTGTGCCCTGGCCAGCGCCCAGGGCTTAAGCGCTGCGGGCGTCACCCTGGCGGCGTTCGCCGAGGTAATCGGGCGCTGGAGCCAGAGCGCCGATTTCTGCCTGAACCTCACCGTACTCAACCGGCCGGACCTGCACCCGCAACTGGGCCAGGTGCTGGGCGACTTCACCGCCCTGAGCCTGCTGGCGGTGCACGGCGCCAGCGGCGCGAACTTTGTCCAGCGGGCGCGGCGTATCGGCGCGCAGTTGTTCGATGACCTGGATCACAGCCGCTTTACCGGGGTCGAGGTATTGCGCGAGCTGGCACGGGTCCAGGGGCGTGGCGCCGACCTGATGCCGGTGGTGTTCACCAGCGGCATTGGCAGCGTCGAGCGCCTGCTGGGGGATTGCGGACGCTTGTTGCAGCCGCCGAGCTACATGATCAGCCAGACGCCCCAGGTGTGGATCGATTGCCAGGTCAGCGACCAGTACGGTGGTTTGCAGATCGGCTGGGACGTGCGCGTCGGCGTGCTGCCGCAAGGCATGGCCGCGCAGATGTTCGACGCTTATGTCGACCTGCTGCAGCGCCTGTCCGCAGATGCGCAGCTGTGGCAAGTGCGCGGCGACATCGTGTTGACCCAACAACGGCCGCCGCGGCTCTCCGCGCACAAGGCCCTGGACCGCAACATCGCCAGCGGCTTTGCCCGCCAGGCGCTGCGCACCCCGGACGCGCCGGTGATCAGCGACCGCGCCGGGCATTACAGCTACCGTCAGGTTGCCCAGCACGCCGACGCCGTACGCGCGGCGCTGGAGGCGCTTGAGGTAGCGCCCGGCGCGCGGGTGGCGGTGATGCTGCCCAAGAGCGCCTGGCAACTGATGGCGGTGCTGGGTATCAACCAGATGGGCGCCGCCTATGTACCCATTGATATCCGGCAACCGGCCCTGCGCCGCGAAGCCATTTTGCGCGACGCCGGGATTGCCGCCGTCATCAGCCTGGAGGCCGAGGCCTTGCCGGCGGGCCTTGAGCTGCCGCGTATCGCCATCGACAGCCTCGCCGCCGCCAGCCACTGGCCGCCGCGCGAACCGCTGGCGGTGCAAGCCGGTGACCTGGCCTACATCATCTACACCTCCGGCTCCACCGGTACGCCCAAGGGCGTGATGCTCAGCCATGGCGCGGTGGTCAACACCCTCGACGACATCAACCAGCGCTACGGCGTCAACGCCCAGGACCGGGTGCTGGGGCTGGCGGAGCTGAGTTTCGACCTGTCGGTGTATGACTTCTTCGGGGCTACGGCGGTCGGCGCGCAGGTGGTGCTGCCAGACCCCGAACGCGGCGCCGATCCCTCCCACTGGGCACAACTGATGCGTGAGCACGGCGTGACCTTGTGGAACTCGGTGCCGGCCCAGGGCCAGATGCTGATCGATTACCTGGAGACCGAGCCGGCTGTGATTCCCGGGCCGCGTTGCGTGATGTGGTCCGGCGACTGGATCCCCACCACCTTGCCGACCCGCTGGTGGCAGCGCTGGCCCGACAGCCAGCTGTTCAGCCTGGGTGGCGCGACCGAGGCGGCCATCTGGTCGGTAGAGCATCCCATCCGTCCCGCCGACACGGCCTTGCCGAGCATCCCTTATGGCCGCGCCCTCAACGGCCAGACCCTGGAAGTGCTCGACAGCCTCGGCAGGCAATGCCCGCCGGGGGTACGCGGCGAGATTCATATCGGTGGCCTTGGCCTGGCCCTCGGCTACGCCGAAGACCCGCAGCGTACCGCCGAACGCTTCATCATCCATGCCAGCGGACGGCGCCTGTATCGTACCGGGGACCTGGGACGTTACCTGGATGAGGACGGCCTGATCGAGTTTCTCGGACGCCAGGACGATCAGGTGAAGATCCGTGGTCATCGCATCGAACTGGCGGAAATCGACGCCGGCTGGCTGGCCCATCCACAGATTGCAGCCAGCACCACGGTACTGCTGGGCGAGCGCCACGAGCGTTCGTTGTGCAGCTTTGTCACCTTGCAGGCTTCGGCCAGCGATACCCAGCGGGTGGGCGAGGAACTGGCCCGGGTTGTGGCCAAGGCGCGCGACACCCTGGAGCAGGCCGATTTCGGCCCCCGTGAGGAAATTCAGGCCGCCCTGGCGGCGCTGGACCGGGCGGCAGATGCATCGCTGCTGCACTGGCTGGCCGGCAGTGGTTTGCTGGCGTTGGCGCAGGACGTAGAGTTTGCCCCGCTGTGTCAGGCCCTGAAACTGGAGCCAGGCCAGCAACGCCTGTTGCGCCATTGGCTGACCCTGTTGACCGACAGCGGCTTTCTGCAACGCCAGGGCACGGGCTGGCGCTGCGCCGTGGACCCGGGCGAGGTCGATCAAGCAGCAGCCTGGGCGCACTTCGCTGAACGGGCGCCGGCGGGGCTTTGGCCGGTGGAACTGGTGGATTACCTGCGGGGCAGCGCCATGCGCCTGGCCGAGCAACTGGACGGCCGGCTGAGCCCGGCGAGCCTGATGTTCCCGCAAGGCTCGGCACATATTGCCGAAGCCATGTACAGCCGCGGCTTGCATGCACAGGTGCTGCACCAGGCCATGGCCGAGGCGGTGAGCGCGATTGTTGCCCGTGAAGGGCAGCGTAGCTGGCGCATTCTTGAAGTCGGTGCTGGCACTGGCGCGGCCAGTGCCTCGGTCATTCCGGCGCTGGCACCGTTGGTGGCGGCCGGTGTGCAGATCGACTACCTGTTCTCCGATGTTTCCAGCTACTTCCTCAATGCAGCACGGGAACGCTTTGCCGAGTACCCATGGGTGCGCTTCATGCACTTTGACATGAACAAGCCCGCCTGCGAGCAGGGCCTGCATGCAGGCTCGGTGGACCTTGTGCTCAGTTCCGGGGCCTTGAACAATGCCCTCGATACCCCACGCCTGCTGGCCGGCCTGCGCCAGTTGTTGCAAGCCGATGCCTGGCTGGTGATCCAGGAGCTGACCCGCGAGCACCGGGAAATCAGTATCAGCCAAAGCCTGATGATGGAGACGCCCGAGGACTTGCGCGTGGCCAACGGGCAGTTGTTCGTGCACCGGCAACAGTGGCTGGATTGGCTCAACGGTGAAGCAGGGGACCATGCCCAGGCCCTGGCTTCACCGGCCAGTGTGCTGGCGGTGCTGGGCTATGACCTGTTGGTGGCGCGGATGAAAACCGACCGGCCACTGTTGCCTGCCCAGACCTTGCTGACGTTTATTGCCGAGCGGGTGCCGCGTTACATGGTGCCGGCCCAGGTGCGAGTGCTGGACCGCCTGCCGGTGACCGCCAACGGCAAGATCGACCGCCGCGCCCTGACCACGCAGGCGCAGCAGCGCCAATTGGAACCGGTGCGCCAGGTACGGGCCGAGGTGGGTGATGAGCTGGTGCAGCGCCTGATCGGTCACTGGCAGCGAGTGCTCGACTGCAGCGACCTGTCGGCCGAGCAGGATTTCTTCGCCGCCGGTGGTGACTCGCTGCTGATCGCCCAATTGATCGCCGGCGTGCGCGAACAGGAACCCCTGGCCCGTGCGCACCCCTTCGACCGCCTGCTGCGCTGGGCCCTCAGCCAGCCGACCCCGGCCGGCCTGGCGCAGCGCCTGCGCAGCGAATCGTGCACTGAGGCGCCGGCCCCGGAACAACCGGCAACGCCCGCCCTGGATACGACCCGAGCGCCGTTGACCGGGCGCGTGCGGCTGGATGCCCTGAGCGAACTGGCCGCTGGCGAGGGCGTTGCCCGGGTGCTGGTGCATGAGGGCCTCGGCACGTTGCTGCCTTATCGCGGGTTGATCGCGGAACTGGCGGGCAGCGGCCCGCTGCTGGGGCTCGCGGTGCACGACAGCGAGGGCTACCTGCGCCTGCCTGCGCAACACGTGAATGCGACCCTCGGCAAACGCTATGCCCAGGCCTTGTGGGACAGCGGCCGGCGCAGCTTCGACCTGCTGGGGTACTGCTCCGGCGGGCTGGTGACCCTGGAACTGGCCAAGGCATTGCTGCAACTGGGGGCCGAGGTGCGCCAGGTGGACATTGTCTCCAGCTACCGCATTCCCTATCGGGTGGACGATGAGCTGCTGATTCTCTACAGCTTCGCCGCCACCCTTGGCCTGGATGCGCAGGCGCTGGGCTTGCCGTCTGCCGAACAACTGCACGCCGCACTGGCCCAGGGGCTGAAGGATTCGCCGCAGCACCTGGCCGCGGGCAGCCTGAGTGAGGGCCTGCCACATTTCGACGCAGCGCAGCTCAAGTCCCGGGTGCTGGCCGCCGCCCGTGGCATCGCCGATGAGCAGCTGTACCGGGTGTTCGCCCATTCGGTGCGGGCCAGTCACTACAGCGACAGCGCGCCTTATGTCGGCGCCGTGCGCCTGTTCGTGCCGAGCGTCAGCAACCCCTTGATCGCCAATCACCAGGCCAGCCTGCAGGCCTGGTGGCAGGCGGCATCGCTGGCGCCGCTCACCGTGCAGACCCTGCGCGGCAATCACTTCGATTGCCTGAGCGCCGGGCTCAGTCGTCACTTGCTGGAGGAACACCGTCCATGAACAACCCCGTCAAAACCCTGGTGGTGGGCTCGCGCTTCGGCCAGTTCTATGCCGCCGGTGTCGCTGCCGCCGACAACCTCGAACTGGTGGGCGTGCTGGGGCAGGGCAGTCGTCGCTCACAGGCCCTGGCCCGGCACCTGCAGGTGCCGTGTTTCGACGCCCTCGAACAGGTGCCCGACGATACCCGCCTGGCCTGCGTGGCGGTGGGCGGCGCGGCACGCGGCGAGCAGGGCCCGGCCCTGGCGCAAGCGTTGATGGCGCGTGGCATGGATGTGCTGATCGAACACCCGCTGTTGCCCCAGGAGTTGCACGAGCTGTTGCGTACTGCGGCGCGCTTGCAGCGGCGTTGCCTGCTCAACAGCTTCTATCCGCAATTGCCGTGGGTGGCGCGCTTTATCGAGCTCGGCCGGCAGTTGCACCGCCAGCAGGGGATTCGCCACATCGAGGCCAACTGCGCGGTGCAGGTCAGCTACGCGACCCTGGATTTGCTGGCGGCGCTACTGGAGTCGGTGGGGCCGTGGTCGCTGGACAATCTGGCGCCGGCGCTGTCGCCGTGGCGCGATATCAGCCTGGTCATGGCTGAGGTGCCGGTGTCGTTACGCGTGCTCAACGAACTGGCGGCGGCCGATGACGGGCGCATGCAGATGCTCCAGCGCATCAGCCTCGCCACCGACAGCGGCACTCTGCTGCTGGCCTCGCCCCATGGGCCGCTGCTGTGGATGCCGGCGGTACGTGCGCCGAGCGAGGATGTGCACGGGTTGTTCGATCTGACTGGCGCCGCCTTGCCGTGTGTCGAAGTGCTGCAGGACGCCGCCACCGATTGGGGGCAGGTCTATCGCCAGGTCTGGCCACAGGCGGCGGCCAGTGCCCTGCAACCGTTGCTCGACGGCGTCGGCCTGGTGCGTCGGCAACAGCGCAGCCTGGAAGTGGTCGGGCTCTGGCAGCAGGTGACGGCGGCCATCGGCTTTCCCGAAACGCCACCCCAGGCGCTGCCGGCGGCAAGCCTGGCGCAGGCCCTGGAGGGTTGCCGATGAACTTTCTGGGGCCCGAATTGCGGGCATTGTTGCAGCCTTTTCGCGCGCGCTTGTGGCTAGCGGTGGCGGTGCAGGCCATCGCCGGGATCAGTTCGCTGGTGCCGTTGATAGCCCTGGCGCATCTGGCCGACGGCCTGCACCAGGCGCCGCCGTTGGCGCCTGGGGTGATGGGCTGGGTGCTGCTGGCGGTGTTCGGCTCGGCCCTGTGGCTGTGTGGTCAGACCCTGGCACTGCACCTCACCCACAGCGTGGATGCCGACCTGTGCAACCGCTTGCGGGTGCGCCTGGCCGAGCATCTGCAACGCTTGCCCCTGGGCTGGTTCGCGCGGCTGGGGGCCGACGGCGTCACCCGTTATGCCGAACAGGATGTGCGGGCGCTGCACCAACTGGTCGGCCATGCCCCGACCGATCTGGTCAACCTGCTGCTGATTCCTCTGGCCACCCTGAGCTACCTGCTGTGGAGCGACAGCGGTTTGGCGCTCTGGTGCCTGCTACCACTGGGGTTGGGAGTGCTGGGTTACTGGCGGCTGGGCTCGGCGCATTACCGCGAAGATGTCGAACGGCGTAATGCTGCGATCCAGCAGTTGTTCAGCGCTTACAGTCAGTTTGCCGCGAACCTGGGACTGGTGCGCCAGTTTCCGGGTGCGGGCATCCACCGCAGCCTGCAACAGGCGGTGCACCAATTCGACCAACGCTTCAGCCACTGGGTGAGCCGCGCCGGTCATCTCGCTGCGCTGATCCAGGTGCTGCTCGGCGCACCCTGGCTGCTGGCCTGGGTGGTGCTCGGGGCTTTGCTGGCGGGACTGACCGAGGTGGGCGCGGCGCAGTTGTGCGCCTTCCTGTTGCTGGTACGGGCCATGGCCGCGCCAGTGTTGGCGATGGGGCACGGCCTCGATGCCCTCAACAGTGCGCGGGTCAGCGCGCAGCGCCTGCAGGCGGTGTTGAGTACGCCGCCGTTGGCCGAACCCGACGCGCCGCAAGTGCCCAGGGACGCCAGCGTGGAAATGCGTGAGGTGTACTTCGCCCATGGCTCGGTCCCGGTGCTGGCGGCGATCAACCTGCGCCTGGAACCGGGCACCACCACGGCGCTGGTGGGGCCGTCGGGCGCGGGCAAAAGCACCCTGGCCGGGTTGATTGCACGGTTCATGGACGTCGACAGCGGGCAGGTGCTGGTGGGCGGGGTGGATGTTCGCCAGGTCGCCAGCCAGCAACTGCAACGTCATCTGGCGCTGGTGTTCCAGCACGCCGGCGCGCTGCGTTTGTCCCTGGCGCAGAACATCGCCCTGTACCAGCCCGACGCGAGCCTGGCGCAGATTCGCCAGGCCGCGCGGGCGGCGTGCCTGGACAGCCGGATCATGGCCTTGCCCAAGGGCTACGCGAGCATCGCTGGTGACGACGTAAGGCTCTCTGGCGGCGAGCTGCAACGCCTGGCCATCGCCCGCGCGCTGCTCTCGAGCGCGCCGATCATGCTCTTGGACGAGCCGACCTCGGCGACCGATCCGCAAACCGAGCGGGCCTTGCGCACTGCCTTGCATGAGGGGGCGGCCGGGCGTACCCGGCTGATCGTTGCCCACCGGTTGCAGAGCATCTGCCATGCCGAGCAGATCCTGGTGCTGAACGAAGGCCGGATTGTGCAGCGCGGCTGTCACCAGCAGTTGCTGGCCACGGACGGCCTTTACCGTCAGTTGTGGCGTGAACAAATGTCGAGCGCCGATCAAATGGAGCCTGTGTCATGAGTGTTTTTTCGTCCCTGCGCCAACTGCCACTGCGCACCTGGCAAACCCTGCGCGGGGCCTTGATCTGGATGGTGCTGGCCGCCGTGCTCGATGGCCTGGCCGGGCTGGCACTGGTGCCGCTGATGCTGGCCTGGTTCGACCCTGCGGCTACTGATGTGCTGCAGCCTGTGTGGCTATTGCTCGGCCTGACGCTGCTGCACGCCCTGGTCAGCTACATCGCCCAGCGTCGCGGTTACCTGGCCGGGGCGGGGCTGGCGGCGGGGCTGGTGTCGCGTCTGCTGGCGCATTTGCCACGGCTGCCGCTGGGCCGGCAACGTCATCTTGAGGACCTGGTTCGCGGGCCGGTGTTCAATAGCATGAGTATCCCGGCGCACCTGTTGGCGCCCTTGATAACCGCGTTGGTCACGCCGACGGTGGTGGTCCTCGGCCTGTTCGCCATCGCGCCTCGGCTGGCGCTGCTGCTGGCGCTGGCCTACCTGCCGTTGTTCGGCCTGCTGCGCTGGGCCGGGCGGCGCAGCCTGGAGCTGGAGCAACAGCGCCAGGCGGTGGATCGTCATGCCGGGCAACTGCTGCAAGCCTTCGCCGAGCAGCAGCCGCTGATGCGCAGCAGTGCTGATGCCAGTCAGGGCCAGGTAGCCCTGCGCGAGGCCCTGCAGCAACAACATCAGGCGACCCGTTCGCTCAATCGCCGGGCACTGCCCGCCAGCCTGGGCTTTGCCAGCGCAGTGCAACTGGTGTTTTCGGCGGTGCTCGCCGGCGGGGTGCTGGCGGTGGCTGCCGGGCACTTGCCGGGGGCGCTGCTGGTGGCAGTGCTGGTCTTGCTGGTGCGCTTTGTCGAGCCGCTGTCGCAGCTGGCGCAACTGGACCAGGCCTTGCGCATGGCCTGGCAGGCCTTGGCGCAGGTGCTGGGGGTGCTGGGCGAACCAACACTGTTCAGCCCGCAACCCGGCCTGCAACCACGGGATGCCAGCCTTCAGGGCCAGGGTCTGAACAGCTACGGCGAACACGGCGAGCACCTGCTCAAGGACCTCGACCTGCACTGCGCGCCCGGCACTTTCACGGCTATTGTCGGGCCTTCGGGGGCCGGTAAAAGCACGCTGCTGGCCTTGCTTGGCCGCGGGATGGATGCCCAGGCCGGCGAAGTGCGCCTGGGCCAGGTGGACATTCGCCAGTTGAGCGAGCAGACCCTCGCCGCGCAGTTGACCCAGGTGTTCCAGGACAGCGGCCTGTTCGCCGGCAGCCTGCTGTGGAATGTCAGCATGGCGCGGCCACAGGCGACACCGGCGCAACTGCAGCAGGCCGCCGAAGCGGCTGCGCTGGATGAGGTGCTCGCCAGCCTGGCGGATGGCTGGCACAGCGAAGTCGGCCCGGGCGGTGCCTTGCTGTCGGGTGGTCAGCGCCAGCGAGTGGGCCTGGCGCGGGCGCTGCTGTCCGAAGCGCCGATCGTGTTGCTCGACGAACCCACCGCCAGTCTCGATGCGCGCAGCGAGGCGCGGGTCAATCGCAGCCTGCGGGCGTTGCGTGGCCGGCGCACACTGGTGCTGGTGTCGCACAACCCGGCGCTGGTGCGTGACGCCGATCAGATCCTGGTGCTTGAGGCCGGACGCTTGAGCGGCTGCGGCAGCCACGAACAGTTGCTCGCCACCCACCCGTGGTATGCGCAGTTCATCGAGCAGCAGCGTGTCGACGGCTAAGGGCATTGGTGCCGGGCATCAATTGAAAAAGTCACTAAATCGAAAAGTTCGCCCACTCGTTTGAAGGATACTAATGAGAATTATTATCGAAATGGGGCGGGGCAATGTTACATCTGGGAGTCGCAAAGGCAGGACGGGGTGGCCAGCATCGCCGGGCGCATCTGGGGATGGTGCTGGTGCTGGGCTTGAATCCCCTGGCGCTGGCCATTGCTGCAGAGAGTGGCAGCGGGACGCTGCAGCTGGGCAACATCGAGATCACCGGCAAGGACAGCGCAAGTAGCGTGACCGCACCCGGTGTCACCACCATTGGCAAGATGCCGCTCAAGTTGCGCGAGACCCCGCAATCGGTGAGCGTGATCGACCACGAGCGAATCGAGCAACAGAACCTGTTCAGCCTCGATGAAGTGATGCAGCAGGCCACCGGGGTCACTGTGCAGCCGTTCCAGTTGCTGACCACCGCCTATTACGTGCGCGGCTTCAAGATCAACTCCTTCGAGCTCGATGGGGTGCCGGCCTTGCTCGGCGACACCGCCAGTTCACCGCAGGACATGGCGGTGTATGAACGGGTCGAGATCCTGCGCGGCTCCAACGGCCTGCTGCATGGCAGTGGCAACCCGGCAGCCACCGTCAACCTGGTGCGCAAGCGCCCGCAAAAGGACTTTGCCGCCAGCACTACCTTGAGTGGCGGTAGCTGGGACCGTTACCGCGGCGAGATCGACGTCGGCGGGCCGTTGACCGACTCCGGCAATGTGCGTGGGCGGATGGTTGCGGCCTACGAGGACCGTGACTACTTCTACGATATCGGCAAGCAGGACACCCAGCTGCTCTACGGCATCAGCGAGTTCGACCTGAGCCCGGACACCCTGCTGACCCTGGGCGCGCAGTACCAGACCATCGATTCGGTGACCAACATGGCCGGCGTGCCGATGGCCAAGGATGGGTCGAGCCTGAACCTGCCGCGCTCCACTTACCTGGATGTCGACTGGGATCGCTTCAAGTGGACCACGCGCCGGGTGTTCGGCTCGCTGGAACAGCAACTGGACCACGACTGGAAAGCCAAAATCGCTGCCGAGTACCAGGACGCAGATTCCAGCCTGCGCTATGCCGGGGCCTTTGGTGCAATCGATCCGCTTACCGGCGACGGCGGGCATCTGATGGGCGCCGCATACAAGTTCGAGAGTACCCAGAAGAGCGTTGATGCATCGCTCAACGGGCCGTTTACGTTGTTCGGCCGCAGCCATGAGTTGCTGCTGGGCAGCAACTACAGCCAGGGTGAAACCGAACAGCGCATGGCGAACTTCACCACGCCGCTGAACGTGCCGGTGAACGTCTATCGCTGGGACCCGCACAGCGTGCCCAAGCCGGGTATCGGCGCCTATACCTCGCCGGGCTCGACCACGACCACGTCCAAGGGCGTCTACGCGCTGACCCGTTTCAAGCTGCTCGATCCGCTGACCCTGGTGGTCGGCGCCCGGGCCAGCTGGTGGGACCAGGACGCGCCGGGCGATCACTTCAAACCCGGGCGCGAGATCACCCCCTACGGCGGGCTGATCTGGGACTTCGCCCAGGACTGGTCGTGGTACGCCAGCTATGCCGAAGTCTTCCAGCCGCAGACCGGGCAGACCTGGAGCGGTGAACTGCTCAAGCCGGTGGAAGGCAAGACCTATGAGACCGGGATCAAGGGCGAGTTGCTGGAGGGGCGCCTGAACGTTTCCCTGGCAGCGTTTCGCATCGACCTGGAAAACAATCCGCAGGTTGACCCCGAACACCCAGGTGCCGGGCCAAACACCTATTACATCAGCGGCGGCAAGGTGCGCAGCCAGGGCTTCGAGCTGGAAAGTACCGGCTACATCACCCCGGACTGGAGCCTGTTCGCCGGCTATACCTACACCACCACCGAGTACCTTAAAGACACCCGCAGCACTTCGGGCGACCGCTATGCCGAGTTCACTCCCCGGCACATGCTGCGACTCTGGAGCCAGTACGAGCTGCCGTGGCAGGACCGGCGCTGGAGTGTTGGTGCCGGGGTGCAGGCGCAAAGTGATTTCTCTGCGCAATCGGGCGCCGTGTCGATGGAGCAGGGCGGTTATGCGTTGCTCAACGCGCGGGTTGCCTATCGCATCGACGAGCACTGGACGGCCTCGCTCAATGGCAACAACCTGGCCGACCGCAAGTACTACCAGAGCCTGTCCACCCCCAACTGGAACAACCGCTACGGTGAGCCGCGCAGCCTCAACATGACCCTGCGAGGCACGTTCTGATGGCAACCCCCGGCCTCGGGCCATGGCCACTGCGCATCTGTCTTGCGCTGGCCGGCAGTGTGCTGAGCAGCCTGCAACTGGCGGTGCTGCTGGCCCGGCACTATCCCTGGGGCGGCGGGCTTGAGCGGCTCTACGCCGGGATTTTTCTCGGCTTGGGCTTTCTCGTGACGGTGCTGCTGTGGGCGTTACTGGCGCCAGATCGCCAGCGTGTGGTCTATCGCTCCGGCGTCTGGCTGTTGCTGTTCACCCCATGGCTGTTGTGGGAAGGGACCCGGACATGATGGGGGCACCGCGGGCGCTGGTGCAGCGCGTGCATTCCGGCGCTGGAGGCGTGTTTGGCCTGCTGCTGTTCGTGATTCTGCTCAGCGGGGCCTGGAGCATGGCCCATGAAGACTTGCGCACCTGGTTTCGCGGCCCGGCAGCCTTGGCACCAGGGCCAACACTGCCCCTGACGCAGTGGCTGGAGGTGGCGAGCCGGCATGGCCTGACGCCGGAGGCGTTGCACATCCGCTTGCCCGATGGTCAGCGTGCGGTGGTTGAACTATGCGCTTCAGCCAACCAGTGCACTCTGGAACTGGACCCGGCCACTGGCCGGGAGTTGGCGCCGGTAAATGCAGCCGACATCCTCTTCAACCTGCACAAGAGCCTGTTTAGCGGGTTCCCCGGGCGGATCCTGATCAGCCTGCTGGGCGTGGTGTTGTTGCTGATGATCTGGGCGGGCAGCGCGCTGCACAGCGGGCGTTTGCAGGACCTCAAGCGCTTGCGCCGCGACCGCGGCCTGCGGGTGCTGGCCCATGACCTGCACAGCCTGATCGGCCGCTGGGCCGGGCCGTGGCTGCTGTTGTTCGGGGTCACCGGGGCGCTGTCCGGCCTCGGCGCCCTCGGCACGGTGGCCCTGGCTGGGCAGGCGTTTCCCGGGGCCCCGCAGCAAGCGTTCATGCAGTTGCTCGGCGCCCCGCCGCAGGTCGAGCCGCAGGCCGCCACGACCCAGGCGCTCGATCTCGATCAACTGCTGCACAACGACGCGGCGGCGCACCCAGGCTTTGCCGCCCAGAGCGTCACGCTGCATCGCTGGGGTGAACCCGGGGCCTGGGTGGAAGTGGCCGGCATCGAGCAGGGGCTGCCCAGTACCGCCGTGTTCGAGCGGCATGCCTACCGCGGCGATGACGGCCAGCCCCTGGGCACCAGCAGCGCGAGTGGGCGTGGGTTCTGGTTGCAGGCGTTCATTGCGGTGCAGCCGCTGCACTTTGCCGACTATCGCTGGCTGCCCCACGCGGGGCCGCTGTTGCGCGCGGTGCATTTCGGCATGGCATTGGCGGCGGCGGTGCTGGTCCTCAGCGGCCTGTACCTGTGGCTGGAGCGCCGGCGGCTCAAGGCAGGCGCGGGTTGGCAAGTGCTGCTGCGAATGGTCGTCGGTGGCGGCGGCGGGCTGCTGGCTGCCAGCGCTGTACTGCTGTGCGCCGGAGCGCTGGCCAATCTGGGGCTGTTGCCGCCCAGCGTGCTGCCGGGGTGCTTCTGGGGCAGCTGGACCGCCAGCCTGCTGCTGGCGGCGCTCATGCCGCCTCAGCGGCAACCGTTGCGCCTGCTGTTGAGCGTGGCCGGCCTGGCTTACCTGAGCGCCGGCGCCTTGCACCTGGCTGGCAGCCTGGTGCACGCCAACCTGGTCGTCTGGCCGATCGACCTGGTGCTGCTGCTCGGTGGCGCCAGTGCCCTGTGGGCGGTGCGCCGCCTGACTCTTTTTACGCGTACGGCACGGGCTGCCGACGCCAACGCTGTTTGATTGGAGACTCAAATGCTGGATCTGTTGAAACATTGGCGCATGGTGCTGACGTTCGCCCTGTTGTACCTCTCCCAGGGCATTTGCTTCGGCATCGCCATGGATGCCTTGCCCACGCTGTTGCGCCACGACGGTGCTGCACTTGATGCCCTGGCCTTCCTGCCGCTGGTGGGCCTGCCGTGGGTGGTGAAATTCATCTGGGCACCGCAAGTGGACAACCTCTGGAACCCGCGCCTGGGGCGGCGGCGCAGCTGGATCATGCCGATGCAGATCCTGGTGCTGCTGTGCCTGGTGACCCTGGCGAGCATTGGCCTGAGTGTCGACACCGCAGGCTGGGCCGTGGGCCTGCTGATCCTTGCCTCGTTCGCCAGCGCCACCCAGGACATCGCCACCGACGGCATGGCCGCCGAGTATTTCAGTGAGAACATGCTGGCGCGGATCAACGCGATCCAGGTCGGCGGCACCATGTTCGGCTTCTTCGTCGGTGGTGCCGGGGCGCTGTTGCTCAGTGGCCACTTCGGGCAAACCACGGCCTTTGGCCTGTTGGCGCTGGTGCCGTTGGCGAGCCTGTGCTGCGTAGCCTGGCTGCACGTAGCACCCGCGAAGAAAAAACAGCCGGACGTAGCGCACGCGAGCCTGCTGCGCTTTATCAAACGGCCCAAGGCCGTGTCGCTGGTGGTGCTGGCGCTGCTCTCGGCCATGACCGCGGTCTCCGGGTTCGGCTTGTCGAAACTGTTCCTCAACGATGCCGGCTGGTCCTTGCAGGCCATCGGCCAACTGGGCATGAGCGGCGGGGTGGTGACCATCGTCCTGGGTTGCGGCGGTGGTGCCTGGCTGATCCGCGTGCTGGGCTTGTGGCCGGCGTTCATGCTGGCGGTGGCCATGGCCGGGGTGGCCGCACTGGTCTGGCTGCTGCAGGCCAGCGGGGTAGTGGCGACCCAGGTCGGGTTGATCTGGCTGGCGGTAGGGCTGGGCTCGTTTGCCACCGGCGCTAGCTCGGTGGCGATCATGACCGCATCGATGGCGTTTGCCGGGCAAAGCGACCAGGCCGGCACCGACATGACCGCCGTGCAAAGCACCCGCGACCTGGGCGAGATGCTGTCATCCTCGCTGTTGCTGGGGTTGACCGCGCAGGCCGGTTACAGCGGCGGGTTTCTGGCAGGGGCGCTGATGGCGATGGTGGCGTTGCTGGTTGCGCTGAATCTGGCGCGGTATCGGGTTATCGCTGAGTAGGGGGAAGACGGTGGGAGCGGGCTTGCCCCGCGATAGGGTCATGGCCGCGTGATAGACAATGCCCATGGCCCGGATCGCGGGGCAAGCCCGCTCCCACCTGGATGCCATACACCGGCAGCTGAGGGTTGAACTAATGGCCGCTATCGACCCAAAGCGGAAGTAGCTGTATCCCGAGAGCAGACGTTGAGAAAGCCTGTCGACGCGGCGGCTAACGCGTCCGTGCGGGTACCGGATCCCAGTTTTCGCTAGACACTCAAGTCGGTGATTCCGCCTCTTTCAGGCGAGCTGTCTAGAGGGGCCAGTGTGTTCGTAGTCTGGCTAGCTCTCGCCCTAATGCACACAACTCTTTGTTGAACGCGGCCAACTCCGCAAGGCTGTATTCAAAGCATTGCTGCACACCGGAGGGAAGTCCAATGACATTGACGATCTTGTGACGGTGGGCCTCGACACCCCATCGGCCGTGGACCATCTGATTGCGCTGCAGCCGAGCTGCATGCACACGCTCAATCCAGCGTTCATAGGCCGCACGATGTTCGGAGCCGGCCGGTAACCTCTCTGTGACTCGCTTCGAAAGCGTTTCGAGTTTCGTATGGATATTCTGTCCTTCGATCGAATTCGATGTTATTTCCAATTTGTTGCCGTTGTCCAACCACACTAAACAGAGCCCTAGATTCATATCCATGGAAGAGAATGCGAAGAGCATCTGTCCGAGTAACGATGCCGCCTCAGCCTGCATCGCCTCTTGACGGGACATCAGTTGTCCAGCTGTTTCGACCGGGTCAGGCGTTGAAATAGGGTCCAAAGCATTTCTCGCATTCGTAGTCTGGGTGGTGCAGCGTTCAGCACATTATTCCGAAGGCCGCTTTTGGCTGTGGATTCAACCGGTGGATTCAACCCCAGAGCCCTTCGAAACCTGGGGCGATTCTCCGTGCCGAGAGGCCTTGGTTCCGAGCGCTGCCTAAGCATTGCAAGCCTTAGGGCGCTTGCATGCTATTTACCCTGATTTTTGCGAGATTCCGAAACTGGCATCGAGGATTCACCCGCGATTCGCTTGACCAGCGCAGCATGACCGCTGGCTTCGTCGCTGCGGGAAATGACCTGGATGACGGCCATGCGATCGCCGGAGCCTGCGATAAAGGTGCTGTTCAACGTTTTGCCGCCGCCCAGGGTCGCCGTACTGTCGATTTGTCGCACACCCAGGCCGTTGCGGTTAAGGCGCGATTCGCCGGTTTGTCGAAAGTCCGACAGCCCGGCGCTCTGGCGGTCGACGAAACCACTGACGGCGCCGTCGAGGAAGGCATCGTCGTTGTCGCCAGTGCGAGACGCTTCGGGGAGGGGTTTCTCGATCACCATGACCACACGCTTTTCCTGCGCATTGGCATACAGGGTACCCACGGCCCCGGCGCCTTCGCTGTTCTGTTCGTCAGCGCTCAGGGGGCTGGCGATGAAGCCTGCCGGCAGGTTGAAGCTGAACTTGCCGCCGAGCACCGCGACCTTTATTTCAGGTTTCGGCTGGGTGCTGGGTTTGCTGGCGGCATGCAGATTCGACAGGCCCAACAGGCCGACAACGGCCAGGGTCAGCGTCAGGGTTGTTTTGTTGAAAATCGACATACAGCCTCTCGTGGGGCATGGGGCAGGGCGGGGTGGATATGCTCACATAAACCTGCCTGCTCGGTAAGCCCCGGGGTCCCCGTCGGCCAGACGGTCATGGCGGATCGCCTTGAGGGGGCTATCGTTGCTTGTCTGGGCAACAACTACCGACCGAGGGCGGTGCCATGAACACCAGTGATTTACTCGAGCAGTTACTTCGGGCCGGGCAGGGCTCGCAAGCGCAACAAGGGCGCGGCGGCATGTCAGCGCAAGACGGCCTGGGCGGTTTGGGCGGCTTGCTGGGCGGTCTGCTTGGCGGCGGCAGTGCAACGGGTGGCGGTAATGGCCTGGGTGGTTTACTGGGCGGCCTGTTGGGTGGCAGCGCGGGTGGCTCCACCCAGGGGCGCTCCGCTGGTGGCACCAATTACGCGGCCCTGGCGTCGTTGGGCATGATGGCGTTCCAGGCTTATCAAAGCTGGCAGCGCAGCCAGGCGGCAGCCCCGCAACAGGCGCTGCGTACTGTCGATCAATTGTCCGGCCCCGAGGCCGAGGATCACAGCCATGCAATCTTGCGCGCGCTGATTGCGGCAGCCAAGGCTGACGGTCGCATCGACAAGCAAGAAGAAACTTTGATTTACGCTGAAATCAAACGTCACACCAGCGACCCGCAACTGCAGCAATGGCTGGATGAGGAAGTCAGCAAGCCACTCGATGCTGCCCAGGTGGCTCAGTCGGCCCAGGACCCGGCCGTGGCTGCGGAAATGTACCTGGCCAGCGTGATGCTGGTGGATGACCAGCAGGACGCAGAGCGGGCCTACCTTGATGAACTGGCCGGCGCACTGCAAATCGATCCGACATTGCAGGTGCACCTGGAACAGCAGGCCAAGGGCGTCGCCTGACCGGGCTGAGATGCCTGCGCTCTTCATCAATCAGGTGGGAGCGGGCTTGCCCCGCGATTCTGACCATGAAAATTGTCTGTCATGCTGCCATGACCCTATCGCGGGACAAGCCCGTTCCCACCGACTCACGAAGAACGTTGCAATGACAACAATCGATGTGAAATCCCGATTCGAAGCAAAGCTTCTTCGTCCGGCAAAGCCTGGTAATGATACGTCGTGGGCGTTCGTAGTACTGCCAAGAGACGCGAGTGAACAGCTTCCGAGGCGAGGAAGGACGACAGTTGAAGGCACAATCAATGGACACCACTTTCAGGCAACCCTTGAACCGGATGGTCAGCTGAGCCATTGGTTGCAGGTAAGTACAGAGTTACTCGAAGCCGCAGGTGTGGCCGTTGGGGATATCGTTACACTAGCGCTGACCCCAGTGAAGAGTGAACCCGAGCCTGACATCCCGGCAGATTTTCAGGAGGCACTGGTAGCCACTCCTGAGGCTCGTATAGCCTGGAACAATACGACGACCCTCGCACGAGTAGACTGGATACACTGGATTACTTCAGCCAAGCAACTGAAGACGCGCGCAAAACGAATTGGCAGTGCCTGCGATATGCTTGCATCCGGCAAGAAGCAGGTTTGCTGTTTCGACCCGTCCGGCTACTACAGTAAGGCCTTCTGTGCGCCCGAGGCAGAAAGTTTGTAAATGGAACATTCCGTTGAATATGCCTGACAACTATCGACCCGAGGCGGCCTCTCGCTTGGCGCAAAGTCAAAGCCAATAGGACGTTTTTCTCGTCCCCATTCCAGTCTGACTGCGCTTTCCACTGAGCAAAGGTGTCGGTCAATGCCGTCACGAAGTCGGCCGCTGGCACGGCCTCGAAAAGGCACACGGCTTCGGGGCCGTGCAAGGGCGTGCTGTGAAGCCGAAGCTTGCTCATCAGGATAGCGAGGTCGGGGGCGACCATGGCCGATTCAAAGCGGCCGGCCTCTATGTCGTTGCGCAGCCATTCCCCAAACTGCATTTCGCGCTTCGGGGGGTAGCGCCAAGGCCTGAGTTCGCTGAGGAGTGAGGACTCCCTAAATGGAATAGTCCGCACTCTATCACAGGCACTGGTAGGCGCTTTTGACCGACAGCTGTCCTAGCGGACCGACTCCACTCGCCATGTCCAGCGCCCCAACGGGCTGTTCTGCGCCGCCTGCACAAACACCCCGTAGTCTTCGAGATAGTGGTAGCCCTCGGTCCATTCAGAAGTAGCCGTTTTGTGCTTGGAGCAGCTCAGCGGCTTGGCCATGCCTTGCAAGGCGGGGTTTATCTGACTGGCTGGCAGCGCGGCGCCGACCTTGCAGGTGACGGTAGTGGTGAAAGGCCCCGTGGTGGTGGCCTGGACCAGGTCATAGGCCACTTCGCTGTGTTCCGGCAGGCGTTGCCAGTCGCCTGTGAAGCTCAAGCCGATGACGTGCAAGGAGTCTTCTACCTGGTTGCCGTTGTTGCGGTCGAACGAGCGGTTGGCCAGCTCGATCAGGCCGCGGAAAGTCAGCAGCAGCTTGGTGCCCAGCACCGAATCCACTGGCTGCAGCAGCAACTGGCCGCTCTGCGGGTCACGGCTGAAGATGTCCTTGCGCTGCACGCCGGTGATCTTCATGCCGTTGAGCACCAAGGCGTCGTAGCGATAGTGCAAAGCCTGTAGCGTCAAGCGCGGTTCGGGCAGTTGCAGGGTATTGATCGCCGCCAGCACGGCTGGCGCCGTCTTGGGTGTATCCAGCTGTGGCGGCAGTGGCGTGCGCACAGGGGGCATCGCCATCTGGGCCCAGGTGGCAGCGGGCTGGCAGGCAGCTTCGATCAGGCGTTGTTGTCCGCTGTCGGCCTGTGCCTGCGGCATCATTGGGGTGTCCAGATTGACCTTGCCGTTGTACACCCGGCCATTGTCGTCCACCTTGAAGTCGCTCAACGGCTTGAAAGTGCGCTGCTTGCAGTCGATGGCCAGGCGCTCATGCAGTTGTGCAATCTGGCCGTACCCTTTGACTGCTTGATAGTTGGCAAGTTGAATGCTCGTCCAGATCTTGAGTACGCCATCCTCGTGAATCGCGCTGTTACGGTCCAACACCAGCCAGTCTTGAACTGGCGCGGTGTCCAGCGCTCGCCAGTCAGGCACGGCGCGATAGGCGCAGGCATTTTTGAGTTGTTCGCTGCGCTGCAGCACCTGCAACTGTGGTTGCGGAAGGTTGCTGGAATCGTCGTTGTCAGAAAACGCCTGCATGCCCCGTTTGGTGGGATAGAACATGCTGCCGCTGGGCTGGCTGCAGGAGGCGTCAAAGCGGGTGACCCAGGGGTTGCTCGCGGAGGGCGCGATCATGTAGGTGATCTGGTCGCCTTGACGGATGATCGAATCGGGCGCGGCCGGTTCGTCGATCACTTTCTCGAACACTTCAAGGCCAGGGTGCTTGGCCGGTGGTTGCGGCTTGGGCGGGGTGCTGCAGGCGGCGAGGGCGAGCGGCAGGGCTAATGAAAGCGAGAAACGGGCATCCATGCAAAAAAGCTCTTGGTCAAAAAAAAGCGCGATTTTACCTGACCTGCACTGGTGCTCAACTGATGAAGATAATTTTCGACACCAGCTCTGCGCTGTTCTTGGCCTGAAGCTTCTTCATCAGCCGGGCGCGGTGGACCTCCACGGTGCGGTGGGAAATGCCCAGCTTGCGCGCCACTTCCTTGCAGGTCAGGCCATTGACGATATGCAGCGAAATCTCCCGTTCGCGCGGAGTCAGCTGGATGGTCGGCGCCGGCTGGCGATCCAGGCGCTCGAAATGCCAGACCATCAGTTTGAACGGGTCTTCCACCGTCAGGGAAAACCCGTGGGCCCGGGCCCAGAACACCTCGCCGTTGCGATGCTGCATGAAGCGCTCGTCGGAGTAGAAGGCGCCGGGGCCGTTGCGCAGCCAGTGCTCGCTGCGCTCGCCAATGCTCTGGTAGTCGGCTTGGGAGGGATACAGCAGCAGGGTCAGGTGGCCCTGCAAATGCTCGCGCTCGTAGCCGAACAGGCGGACGAACGCCTGGTTGCAGTCGAGCATCCGCCGATGGCCGGTGATCATCTGCGGCGCGGGGGAAACCTGGAAGGCCAGGCGCTCGAGGTCCTGGAAGTGCTGGGCATCTACGGTCATCAGGCATCCTGCCTCGGATTTATCGGCGCGCCCCCTGGGTACTACTTACTGGCGTAAGTAGTTGCCCCAACTAGCGTGTGATTCGGGCGCTGAATCATTGTATGGAATACGCGCTTCAAGGACAGAAGAAAATCACCATGACTCACGACTCCGTATCCATCGTCGCTGCCGCCCACAGCCCTTTCGGTCGCCTGGACGGCCTGAACCTCGAGGACCTGATCGTCAAGGTTACCCGCGAGGTCCTGGCGGACGCTGAGATCGACGCCGCACAAATCGACGCGCTGTTTCTCGGTCACTTCAACTCCGGCCTGGTGGCCGATGGTTTCCCCGCCTCGCTGATGCTCCAGGCCGACCCGCAACTGCGCTTCAAGCCTGCCACGCGCTGCGAGAATGCCTGCGCCTCGGGATCTGCGGCGATCCAGGCCGGGATCAACGCGATCCGCAGCGGTGCCGCCGAGCTGGTACTGGTGGTCGGCGCGGAGAAAATGACCGGCAACAGCACCGTCGAAGTCACCCGCGCCCTGGCCGGCGCCGGCTACCAGAACGCCATGCAGGAGGCCGGCCTGAGCTTCGCCCAGCTGTTCGGCCAGGTGGCGCAACAGTACGCCGAGCGCTACCACAGCCCCTTGGCCTCGATGGCCGCGATCGCGGTGAAGAACCACGCCAACGCCATGGCCAACCCCCTGGCGCAGATGCACCGGGTGATGGACTTCGAGCACTGCAACAACGTGTCCCAGGGCAACCCGCTGATCGCACCGCCACTGCGCCTGACCGACTGCTCGCTGATCAGTGACGGGGCGGCGGCGATCATTCTGGCCTCGCCGCAGCGCGCCCGTTCGATGCGGCGCCAGGTGGCGATCCGCGCCATGACCCAGGTGAACGATTTCCTGCCCTTGTCGCGCCGCGACGTGCTGGCCTTCGAGGGACCGCAACGGGCCATCCAGGGCGCCCTGCGCGAGGCCGGCGTGACCCTGGGCGACCTGAGTTTTGCCGAGGTCCACGACTGCTTCACCATCGCCGAACTGCTGATCTACGAAGCCATGGGCCTGGCGCCCAGGGGCGAGGGGCACCGGGCCCTGGACGAGGGCATCGTGCGCCAGGGCGGGCGCCTGCCGGTGAACCTGTCCGGCGGGCTCAAGGCCAAGGGGCATCCGGTGGGGGCCACCGGGGTCTCGATGCATGCCCTGGGCTTTGCCCAACTGGTCGGTGAACCCATTGGCCTGGGCGTGCCCGGTGCCGAGTTCGGCTTGCTGTTCAACATGGGCGGCATGGCCGTGGCCAACTACGCCAGCGTCCTGCAAGCAGTCAAGGCCTGAGGATGAACATCGCCCATTGGCTGCGCGATGCGGCCCAGCGCTGGCCGCGGCGGCCGGCGCTGTTCGAGGGGTACCGCCAGGTCGCCGACTACCAGGCGTTCGCCGCACAGGCGCGGGCACGCGCCCTGCAACTGCGCGACGAGTACGGCATCGTGCCGGGCGACCGGGTGGCGCTGCTGATGAAGAACAGCTGCGCTTATCTCGAACTGTTGTACGCCATCTGGTGGAGCGGGGCGGTGGCGGTGCCGATCAACAGCAAGCTGCACGCACTGGAAGCCGCCTGGATTGCTGACAACGCCGGGGCCCGGCTGGTCTATACCGATGAGGGCCGGGTGTTCGACAGCGCGTCGCTGCCGGTCGGCTGCCGCGAACTGACCGCACCCGGGGCGGCCGATCAAGGCCCGGTGCCGGGCGATGAACTGCTGGAGCCGCATCCGCGGCAAGACAGCGACCTGGCCTGGTTGTTCTACACCTCCGGTACCACCGGGCGTTCGAAGGGCGTGATGCTGTCCCATGGCAACCTGATCGCCATGTCCTTGTGCTATCCGCTGGACGTGGACCCGGTGACCGCTGAAGACGCGGTGGTTTATGCCGCGCCGATGTCTCACGGTGCCGGCCTGTACAATTTCATCCATGTGCGCTGTGGCGCCCGCCACGTGGTGCCGGCGTCGCGGGGCTTCCAGGCGGCGGAGCTGTTCGAGCTGGCGCAGGCGCTGGGCCAGGTCAGCCTGTTTGCCGCGCCGACCATGGTCAAGCGCATGGTCGACCAGGCCCGGCAGCAGGGCTATGGCGGCGAAGGGATCAAGACCATCGTCTACGGCGGGGCGCCGATGTACCTGGCTGACCTCACCCAGGCCCTGGACACCTTCGGCCCGCGCCTGGTGCAAATCTACGGCCAGGGCGAATGCCCGATGACCATAAGCGCGCTGTCGCGGGAGGCCATCGCCGACCGTGGGCATCCCGACTGGCCGCTGATCGCCGCGTCGGTTGGGCGTGCCCACGCCTGCGTCGAGGTGCGCGTGGTGGATGCGCAAGGCCAGCCCCTGACCCCTGGCGAACCTGGGCAGATCGCCGTGCGCGGGGCGGCGGTGATGCAGGGCTACTGGGACAACCCGCAAGCCACCCGGGAGGCCCTGGTGGACGGCTGGCTGCTTACCGGCGACATCGGTTTCCTCAACGAGCGGGGCTACCTGACCCTTACCGATCGCAGCAAGGATGTGATCATCTCCGGCGGCAGCAATATCTACCCGCGCGAAGTCGAGGAAGTGCTGATGCAGCACCCCGAGGTATTCGAAGTGTGCGTGGTGGGGGAGGCTGACGCTGAGTGGGGCGAGTCGGTGGTGGCCTTCGTGGTCTTGCGCACGCCCCACAGCCTCGATGCGCAGGCGCTCAACCACTGGTTCCTGGCGCGCATGGCCTCGTTCAAGAAACCGAAAAAATACCTGTTTTGCGCCGAGCTGCCGAAGAACAGCTATGGCAAGATTCTCAAGACCCGGCTGCGCCAGTGGTTGCAGGATCCCACCGGGCCCTTGAACAACCTCTGAAGCGCTGCATTACATGGATAGCACCACGACAGGAGTCCCCACTATGGGCGTGTCACCTTCCAACTCCCAGCGCCAGCGGCGCCGGGCCTTCATCGGCGCCACTTCCGGCCACTTGATCGAGTGGTACGACTATGGCGTCTACGGCTTTTTGGCCGTGTACATCGGCAAGGCCTTTTTCGTCTCTGACGATCCCACCAGCAGCCTGCTGGCGAGCTTCGCGGCCTTTGCCCTGAGCTTCTTCATCCGGCCCCTGGGCGGCCTGTTCTTCGGCCCCCTGGCCGACAAGATCGGCCGGCGCAAAACCCTGATCACCGTGCTGGTGATGATGGCCGGCTCCACCTTCCTGCTGGGGCTGCTGCCAACCTACGCCAGCATCGGCATCGCCGCGCCGGTGATCCTGGTGCTGATCCGCTGTGTGCAGGGCTTCTCCGCCGGCGGCGAGATCGGCACCATCACCAGCTTCATTTCTGAATACGCCGGGCCCGGGCGTCGGGGCTTTGCTACCTGTTGGCTGATGGTTACCGCCGTGCTCGGCCTGCTGCTGGGCGGCGCCGTGGCCAACGGCATGACCTGGGCCCTGGGCGCCGAGCTGATGCAGGAGTGGGGTTGGCGCATTCCGTTCCTGATCGCCGGGCCCCTGGGCTTCATCTCGATGTACATCCGCCTGAAGCTTGAAGACAGCCCGGAGTTCCTCGCCCTGGTCGAGGCCGGGCAGACCTCCAAGGCGCCGCTGCGCGAGGTCTGGCAGTGGAAGCGCTCGATCGCCCTGGTGTTCTTCATCATTACCCTGCACAGCTCGATCTTCTACCTGGTGCTGACCTTCGCCTCGACCTACATGTCCAACACCCTCAAGTTCGACAGCGGCACCACCTTGCTCTACGTATTCGTCGCCAGCCTCTCGGCGGCGCTGGTCATGCCCCTGGGCGGCGCCTTCACAGATCGTTACGGGCGCAAGCCGTTCCTGATGGTCATCGGCACCCTGGCGACCCTGGCCATGTACTGGTTCTTCAAGACCGCGCCCGGCGCCACCCCGGCCACCTTGTTCTGGCCGTTGATGGCCGTGGCGATTCTGTTCGGGCTGTACGCATCCTCGACCTACGCGCTGATGAGCGAGCTGCTGCCCACTCGCATCCGCTCCACCGGCATCGCCGTGGCCTACAACATCCCGGTGGCGGTGTTTGGCGGCAGCGCGCCGCTGATCTCCACCTGGCTGATCAAGGTGACCGGGGACATTACTGCGCCCTGGTATTTCTATGTGGCGACCGGGGTTGCGTCGCTGCTGGCGTTGGTGGTGTTGCGCAAGGAGGATTTTGTTGCCTGTGGGCATGAGGTCAGGCGGGAGGAGAGTGCGCCTGGGCTGCGGTTGGTTGATCCGCGGTCTTGAGTCTGCCAGGCGAGGTCGGCCCAGGCCGCCTTGCCCAAGCAAGGCGGCCTTTTCATTGCGTTGTTGGGCTTCAACCAGGAATCTGGATGTAGTTGAGGATCAACGCGATAACCTCGGTCGACGCGTGCAGTAGTACCGGCACGATCAACCCGCCACTGAGTACGCGGCTGATACCAAACACCAGGCTGGCGGTCAGCAGGGTAAACCCCGTCACGTAGTTGTCGTACTGGATATGCGAGGCCGTGAACAGCAGCGTGCTGACCACGATCGCCGCCCATTGCCAGCCTGGCCCGCGGTCGAGTGGGAACAGGCGCATCAGGTAGTGGCGGAACAGCAGTTCTTCGGCAACCGGCGGGAACAGGATCAAGGTGGCGCACAACAGGGCGATCTGGCCGGGGGCGAGGTCGTCGAAGAAGTGCACCAAGAAGCTTTCGCGGGGGACGTTGAGCAGGTACATCCATGCGGCGCAAAGGCCGTAGATGATCACGATGGCGCCAAGGCCATACAGGTACGGGCGCAGGAACTGTTGGCCCATGATCACTTCGCGCAGGCCTTGTTTGCGATGTTGCAGGTACAGTAGGGCGATCAGGCCTATACCGGCCAGGCCCAGGGAGTTGATGTTCTGTTGGTTGGTGGGCATGTTGGGAAAGGACTGGAGCACGATGACCATGATACCCAGGCTGACGATGAGCAGGGCCAGGAGCAGCATGCCGACGCGCTTGAAGATATTGTAGGGCGCAGCGGTGGGCGTGGAGGGTGTTGGGTAGGTGGGCGCGGAGGAATGCACGGGACGGTCCTTGTGTAGGCAATTCGGCGCGCATAATGCTCGGCCTGCAATTGGGTATCAATGGCCTGACCCAGAAATAAAGTATTTGCGCAGCGCGTGGCGACGCCCTTGACCAGCTCCACAACATTCTCCGATCCGTTGATCGCTACAATGTCGCGACAGCCGCACTTCTGCAAGACGCATGGGTGGTAAGGGAATTGAGGACGCTATGACTGACCGCGAACAACTCCATCGAGAGGGCTATGTGCTGCTCCGTCGAGCTATCCCGGCCGAGTGGCTGGGTGACCTTCGTGCCGTGTTCGATGCGGGGGTGAAACCATCGGGCCAATGGCCAGTGCCGCGTGGCATGGGCTGGCGCCATTCGCTGTTGGACTCTGATTCGAGGGTTCAGGCTGTGTGTCGTCTGCCGGAGGTGCTGGCGGCGGTTGGTGAGCTGATCGGAGAACGGTTCTTTCTCTCGCAGGTGGAGGGGCGCGAACCCCTTGCAGGTGGCGGTCATCAGCAGCTGCACCGCGACTTGTCGGCCCAACGGCTGGGCGACATGGTGAGCGCTCTGGCTTATTTCGACGATTATGGTCCCGAGAACGGCGCGACACGTATCGTCCCCGGCAGCCATCGCCCTGAGCAGGGACAGCCGCCATTCGACTTCAGTGACGAGTCCCGGTCTGTGCAGCTTTCGGGCTCCGCTGGCGACATCTTGGTGTTTGATGTCGATTTAGTGCATGCGGGCAGTCTGAACTCAATCGGCGCACGCCGTCGCTCCCTTCTGATTAGCTACTTTTCTGAGTCTCTATACGCGTCACACCTGGAAACAGTGGGCATGCGAAGTGTTCGGATGGACACGACCGATCGGTTCGATCCCTCGGATTTTGCCTTTGGGGCTCTATAACCCGACCTACCTGACGCAAAAGCCGGTTATCCCTGGCAACACAGCCGGCCCGATGCGCTTGGCTATTGCTCCAGCCAACCTGGCGTCGAAGCATCAGGAGCGGCTGAAGTCGACCTCAACCGCTCTAGCGCATCAAAAGCGGGTTCGTCAGCCAAGCACAAGGCCTGCGAGGGACATTCGATTATCAGTGAGCAGTGCCATTTTCCAGGTTGATGTCCAAGGCTCGCACCTGAGTAAGCTCAGACTGGATATTCTGTGAGCGACAAAGCCACAGATACACCAGGGCCGAGACGGCAAGACCTATTGGCATACTGATATCAGCGCCTCCCAACTGCTCTGCGAAATAACCGGTGTACAACCCCGTATTCGAGAATGGCAGCATCACTGCGAAACCAACGATGTACGAGCCAATCCCTCTCCAGTTCCATCGCCCATAAATACCGTTTGGGTTGAATATTTCGCTGATCGAATATTTACCGTGCCGAACAGCGTAGAAATCAACCAGGTTAATCGCCGTCCAGGGCGTGAAGAGATAAAGCAGTACCGCAAGGAAGTCGCCAAACTCCTTAACGAAATTTTCATCGGCCACGTAGGCCAGCAGCATAGCCGAGCTACCGACCACAACCATTGCCAGAATTCTTTTAAGCAGCGTAGAGGTTTGCGTTTTGATCGTATCGATGATGCTTAAAAGCGTGATTGAAGCACCGTAGAAATTCTGAGCCGCACTGGTAATCAAAATGAGCACGGAAATCACCACGAGCGTTTTGCCGAAGCCAGAAAACACCATGTCCCCAACCATGATTAAGCCAGCTGCAAGGTTTTGACCAGGGCTCAGTGCCGCAGCGGCTGCACCAATTAGCATCATCCAAACACCCCCGATCATCGCGCCGAGATACGTCCACCAGAACGAGGCGCGAACACTGACATCCGCTGGTAAATAACGGGAATAATCAGAGACGTAGATTGCCCAGCTCAGTTGATAAGCGGCGGCCACGAAGAATTGGGCAAGGAACGCATTCAAGTTGAAGTCACTTAATGCCAGTTGCCCGCCGGGCACGTCCATAAAAATGACAAGCCCGATCGTCAATGCCAGCATCATCGCGACCATTACGAAAGCTAGCCCGCGCTGAATCTTATGGAAAGAGTTGTAGCCAACGATAGCCATGAAAATTGCCAGCAACGAAAAAGCCATTGCCGAACCTGTTTCAGATACCCCTATTAACTCATGCAGCGTTTGTCCCACCAATAACTGGTTGAATGCGTTATATCCAATGTATGTAACGATCGCGACCAAGTACACTAACAAAGCGCCCAGATAGCCGAACTGGGGGCGGGACTGAATGAGCTGCGGCAATCCCATCTGGGGTCCTTGAGTGGAATGGCCCGCCATGAAGAGCGTACCGAAGGCGCATCCGAGCACGATGGCGATGGCGGACCAGATGAGGTTTGCCCCCATCCCGATACCAATGATCCCGACAGCGAGCGTAGTCAGCTGTGCGCCACCACAAAACCAAATGGGCCACAGATGCCATGCTTTACCGTGTCGCTCCGAGAGTGGAACATGATCGATGGAGCGTACTTCAAAACTGAGTCGTCCAGCTGATGGGGCGTTTTCTTTGGCTAACATGATTACAGTACCTGTTTTTTTTGTGTAGTACAGTTGTTAGGCAGAAAAGTAAATTAGTGGATCTCATCTCAGGCTGCAGGCATTAGCTTCACTGCCATACTGTGAATTCCATTAGTAATATTCTATGCGTTGTGCTGCCAGCGCCCACTAGTTGACTTGTATGCAGAGTTACACACGGATAGAGCGACGACTATCTACCGGCTGAATCTGTGCGGATCACCTTTGGAAAGATCTGATTTATAGCGTTAAAGGTCTCCTATGAAATGGCTTCTCGCAAACCGCACCCTAAAGCGTTGATCCAAAGCTTTTTTCGATTTCGGCCGCAAGCCTCAAGATGGTTTCCTCATCCCCGTACTGGCCAATGATTTGCAACCCGATGGGAATGCCATTGCGCATCACTCCAACCGGAATGCTGATTGCCGGTTGTCCCGTGAGGTTGAAAATCTCGGTGAAGGGCGAAAATGCGTACGCATTGTCGTACCAAACTTGTAATTCCTGCTCTTTTGCCGCAGTGAAACCACCGATAAGAGGGGGCGCTAGAGCAACAGTTGGCGTGATGAGGACATCAATGTCGCGGAACAACCCCGCCATGTTTCGGGACATGCGGTTTTGGACAGCTCTCGCGTTGTGGACATCCAGTGCCGAGCGCGCCTTCGATTGCTCGTACATGGCGTAGGTAACCCATTCAACGTCATTTTTCTCCAAGGGTCGCCCGAGATCCAAAGAGCGCTGGGTCATGAGCGCTTCAATCTCAAGCTGCCAGAACACAGCTGCTGCATCGCCAGCGCCGGTGATATCTGGCCATTTGAAGTCCTGGAGTCGATGACCATCCGCCCCCAGAAAATCGATCACTGCCAAGACAGCACTGTGGATGGAGTCATCAATTTCCGATCCATCAGGTCTTGTGGTAGTGAAGGCGATCTTGAGTGGCGCCGATTTCGCTTGAAGGCTCTCAAGCCAGGAGTTTGGGCCGCAGGGGGCAGCATATGGGGCACCGGCTTCATAGCCCGCCAGCACGTCTAACATGAGCGCAGTGTCACGAACCGTCCGGGTGAGCACATGCTCACAATCCAACCCCCCGACAAATTCTCCGACATGAGGTCCTACTGGGTTGCGGCCACGAGAGGGCTTCAATCCCACCACTCCGCAGACTGAAGCCGGTACTCGGATCGATCCACCACAATCAGTGCCATGTGCAATCGGCACCATCCCGGCGGCAACCGCACAGGCCGACCCGCCACTTGACCCACCTGAAGCGTACTGTGGATTTCGCGGATTTCGGCAGGGGCCGAAATATTCCGGTTCGGTTACGAAATCTCCAGCGAATTCGGGGGTTTTCGTTTTCCCAAGAATGACGGCGCCGGCCTGGCGCAAGCGTCTAACAAATTCGCTATCGATTGTTGCAGGAGGAGCGTCTTTGTACAGACGCGACCCATGCTGGGTGGGAAAACCGCAGACATCGATATTGGTGTCTTTAATCAAGACAGGAAGACCGGCCAACGCACCGACTTTGCGCTGCTGTGCCGATTTGCGAGCGCCCTCGGCATCGACTGAAACCAACGCTCCGAGTTCTGGATCCTGCGATTCAATTTCAGAGATCGCCAAATCCACAAGTTCTGAGGAGGTGACCTGGCCCGAGCCAATTAATTGAACAAGGCTAACCGCATCATTGTTTTTGTATTCATCGCGAGTCATTACTGCACCTTCAGATTGTACCCAAGCAAATTGTTGAGAAACTCGTATGAAAGCTGCCGAGATTCGTTGAGGGTTACCTCGGTTGGATCAACAGCGGCCCGTAGCCAGATGCCATCGATAAAAACCGCGATCATCCTTGCCTTGGATCGAGCCGCAGCAGGGGCCATCGTCTTGGCCAGGGCATGGAACAAAAGCGAGTGGCTTCGCCGAGCCACGATATTTTGAATGCGTTGAAATTGGGCGTGTTGTGGCACCTGAGCCCAGAACGCCAGCCAGGCTGCGACGTTTTCGCGGGTGAGATTCAGCGCACTGACGTTACCGAGTACAAAGGCCTGGACGCGCTCATCGGGCGTGCGAGCTTCGCGTAAGTGATTGAATATCTCGGCGTTAATCCGCTTGTTCAGTTCGCGCAAGGTGGCTTCAAGTAGTGCATTTTTGTCAGAAAAGTAGTGGTGCACTATCCCGTTCGACATCCCGGAGCGGGCACTGACCTGAGCCATACTCGTTCCTGCGAGCCCCTGTTCACCGATCAAGCTCAGCGTTGCTTCAACCAGCTGCTTTTTTCGGATTTCCTGCATTCCTACCTTTGGCATGGCCTGGTCCTTTTTTTTTCATTGGTCGCTCAATGAAAAAAAATTAGCATCACCTTTCCGGGTGGATCAAGAAAAAAAAGGCCCACCAGACCAAACAGCATGGTGATGACGGTTACGCCATTGTGAATGTCGTTTTTACGAATCCGTTGGGGATGGGTGGGAAGATCACCCCATGCAACAGAGAGCAGCAGGCCTTCGCCAGGCCTTGCTTGCGCAGCTTCGGTGATTGATCCAAGTGGTTTACTGTTGAGCTATCGCTGGCTTTCCAGGGAACTCTGCGCAATCCATCGGACAAATGTTGTCAAAGGCTTAATAACGCTCATCGCGTTCAGGAACGCTGGCGCTAGCCGTTAGGTTGCCCGACTCATGTGTCAGAGCTGGTTGCCTTTGTCCGAGCGCCCCAAGCAGCGGAACGCGCAAGAAGGGAGAGCGCTCGAAGGACAGCCTGCGCGACGACGCCTAAAGACTTTCAGGGTCGCCGAAAAACATCTGAATCCGCGACCGCAACCAGCGCTCCCCGGGATCATTATCCTGCGACCCGCGCCAGGCCATGTGCAGCTCGAAGGTCTGCACCTCCAGCGGCGGATCCTCGGCGCGCAGGCCGCCGGCGGCGGTCAGTACTTCGGCGGTGTAGTCGGGCACGGTGGCGATGATGTCGGTGCCGGTCAGCAGGCTGCCCAGGCCGTTGAATTGCGGCACGGCCAGGACCACATGGCGCTTGCGCCCGACCTTTTCCAGGATCTCGTCCATGAACCCGCCCAGGTCGCCGGCAAACGATACCAGCGCGTGGGGGCGGGCGCAGAAGTCGTCCAGGCTCAGGCTCCCCGGCATGCTGTCGGCCCGCAGCACCTTGGGTTTGCTGCGCCGTAGCACCTTGCGCTTGGCGTTGGCCGGCAGGTCGTTGGTCCAGCTCACGCCCACGGAGATTTCCCCCGAGGCCAGCAGCGCCGGCATCAGCAGGTAGTTGACCCGGCGCACCACCAGGACGATGCCCGGGGCTTCGGCGCGCACGCGCTTGAGCAATTGCGGCAGCAGGGCGAATTCGGCGTCGTCCGACAGGCCGATGCGAAACACCGCGGTGCTGGTGGCTGGATCGAAGTCGGCAGCGCGGCTGACCGCGGTGGAGATCGAATCCAGCGCTGGCGAGAGCAGGGCGAAGATCTCCACCGCCCGCGCCGACGGTTCCATGCTGCGCCCGGTACGCACGAACAACGGGTCGTCGAACAGGTTGCGCAGGCGCGACAGGGCGGCGCTGATGGCCGGCTGGCCAAGAAACAGTTTCTCCGCCGCACGGGTCACGCTACGCTCGTGCATCAGGGTCTCGAAGACGATCAGCAGGTTCAGGTCGACGCGACGCAAGTCGTTACGGTTCATCGGCTCGGCTTCACAAGGCGGTTGGGGCAGGGGTGAATCTTACGGGTAAAGGCTGGTACCCTGCACCGCATAAATTGATGGAGGCTTCATTACCATCAATCAATGACAGGCATGTTGACTATTAATGGCCACTGATGGTCTAACCATCAAAGCCCGGATAGAGTTCAGGGCATTAGAGGTTCAATTGGCGAGGTTTGCGATGTCCCGCATGATCCGTTTCCACAAGTTCGGCCCGGCCGAGGTGCTCAAGATCGAAGAGCAGGCCCAGGCGCAACCGGCGGCTGGCGAGGTGCAGATTCGCGTTGAAGCGATCGGCATCAGCTGGTACGACGTGCTCTGGCGGCAGAACCTGGCACCGTCACAGGCACGCCTGCCTGCCGGTATCGGACACGAGATGGCGGGCGTGGTCACGGCCGTGGGCGAGGGTGTCGACGATCTTGCAGTCGGTGACAAGGTCGCCAGCTTCCCGGCCAGCAGTGCCAATGAGCACCCGGTCTACGGTGAAGTCATCGTCATGCCGCGCAACGCCCTGACCCGTTACCCGGAGATTCTTTCGCCGGTCGAGGCCAGTGTGCACTACACGCCGCTGCTGATCGCCTATTTCGCCTTCGTCGACCTGGCGCGGGCCAAGGCCGGGCAAACGGCGCTGATCACCGATGCCAGCCATTGCGCCGGCCCCGCCTTCGTGCAATTGGGTAAAGCCCTGGGTCTGAAGGTCATTGCCGCGACCAAAGAGGCCGATCAGCGCGACTACCTGATCAAGCTCGGCGCCGACCGGGTGATCGTCACCGAAGAGCAGGACCTGCTCATGCAGATCAACAAGTACACCGACAACCGTGGTGTCGACATGGTCCTCGACGGCCTCGGCGGCCCGCAAATGGCCCTGCTCGGTGATGCCCTGGCGCCGCGTGGCAGCCTGGTGCTGTATGGCCTGCAAGGCGGCAACCAAACGCCGTTCCCGGCCTGCGCGGCGTTCCAGAAGAACATCCAGTTCTTCGTCCATTGCATCGGCAACTTCACCGGCAAGCCGGAGCTGGGTATCAGCCAGGACCAGGTGGCGCTGCAGCGTGCCTTGCGTGATATCAACCAGTTCACCGCCGACAAGCTGCTGACCCCGCTGATCATCAAGACCTATCCGTTCGAGAAGGTGGTCGAGGCGCACCGCTACATGGACGAATGCCCTTGCGGCGGCAGGCTGGTACTGGACCTGTCGCTGCCGGCGTAACGCCCGGTCAAATAAGCCACAGCCGCCAAGCCCGAGCATTGACTCGGGCTTTTTTGTGGGTATTTCCCAGGCCTGTTTAGGATGTTTCCGGGGTAACTTTTCCCGATGCGTCCGGCATGCTTGCGCTATGTTTGTGCAATAGGAAAAACAAGAACTGCCTGTCTGATTGGCGACTTTATGTTGGTCGAACCTGAATGGTTTTTTTACCCTGATCTGTATCTTTTATTCGCTGGGCAACGCCCGATAATAGTTCGTCAACTGTCGTCTCACGGAGCGAGGCAAGATGGGTCGTAAGCCAGGGGTTAAAGGTGTCGTGCTGCCAGGCTGGAGGAGGGAAGGACGATGATCAGCAAAAGCTTCTGAAGTGGTTTTTCGTAGGAAGTTGTAGGAAGTTTCTTAGGATTAACTCTGTTTGTCCTTACTTTGCTGATTGAAAGTTCTTCAAAGGAATATTTTTCTTTCAGGTGGCCGTTTCTGAATATCGGGTACGCGTTATGAGCAGCATTCACGACCAAGCCATGCAATACATTTATCAGCAAGTCCTGCAACGCTTGCTGGATCACTTGTCACAAGCCCAAAAGGCGTCCTTGCAGTTGCTGATACAGCGCTTGATAGTCGCCGCCGGCGGTATCGAACGCATCAACGGTTTCAAGTTGATGTTCGCCCATGATGGTAGCCAGAACGCCAGCCATGCACTGGCTTGCTTGCGGGCGGCACAACTGAGCATCGCCGCCCGTACGCCGGGCACTTTTCAGCTGCGTGTCGCGGTGGTGCGCCAGCCCGGCATGAGCACCACGGCGCTGAGCAACCTCGAATACGGGTTTTCCGCATTGTTCCTGCATGATGATCCGCGGGTTGAACTGCTGATGCTCGATGACCAGCAGTTGCTGCCCTTCGACAGCCGTCACAGCCCTTCGCCGAACCAGCAACAAGCCGAGCGTCACGAGCTGCTGTTGTTCGGTCACTTGCTGGCCGGATTGCCGCGCGCCGGCTTTGGCAGCCATGGCTACCTGCGCCTGGCCGATCTGTGCCGCCAAGCGCTGGGCTGGCGCGGCGGCGTCGATGCGATCATCAGTGCCCAGCCGCTGCCTGAGCGCAGGCGTTACCTGGCCTGGAGCCGCAGGGCCCTGCGTGAGGAGGACCTGTTCAGCATCCGGCCAATTCACAGCTGCGCCGCCTCGCTGTGCGAAGGGCTGAGCGAACTGCGCCGGCGCTACCTTGAGCAGTTGTACGGGCAGGTGCAAGGCGTCAGCTCAACGCCGATCGGCGATTACTGCGCGCCGGCGATGCGTTTCATCACCATCGATGACCTGGTACACGACCCCGAGGTCCCCCATGACGAGCGCCTGAACCGCTTTCTGGGTTGTCGCTTTGACGAGCAGTACTTCGCCTGCGACCGCTCGGGCACGGCAAACCCGCTGTTGCTGGCACATTTGCGCGGGCTGCACGCGCAGTTCATCGAAAACAGTGACTACCGTGAGGGCGTTGATGCCCACCTGCGTCAGGCGCGCCAGCAGATGCAGCGCAAGGGGCTGCCACGGGCCCTGCAAAATCGCGTGCTGGGGCGCTGGCAGAATGCCGAGCAGTTGCAGCAGCGGCGCACCCAGGCGGATGAATTTGCCTTGCAGGCCTATGGCCTGAGCGAAGCGCAGCTGGTGTGCCAGCTGTTTGCGCCGTTCGTCTCCCGCGGCATGCGCCTGGAAATCTTTCTGCGCCGCTGTCATCCGGGCATGCTGGTGGCCTTGCCCTATCTGCACAAGGCATTGCAGCAATTACCGGCCCCCGAGCCTGTGGTGCAGTGGATGGTCGATATCAGCGGCCTGAGCCTGCCGCTGCTGCAGATGCTGTACCAGCGAGAGCCGCAAATCTGTGCCCGGCCACGCTCGTTGCTGGCGCGAATCCAGGGCCGCGGGGCGGATCTGCGACACCTGCGCCTGCCGCCCACGGCGTGGTCGTGGCTCATGGCCGAGCAGCCTGGCTGGCGCTGATGAAAACCTCGGACAATGGCGAGTTCGCCTATCGGGCGGTGTATCGCTACCTGGTCGAATTGATTGAGCAGATGGCACCGGGTAGCTACAGCAGATTGCCGTCGTTGCGCGACCTGGCCCAGCGCCTGGATGTGTCGATTTCCACGGTGCAGTACGCCTATTCGTTGCTTGAGCACGAAGGACGGGTGCAGCCGGTGCCCAAGTCGGGCTATTTCGCCAAAGTGCCCAATTCGGACATTCAGCCACGCAGTGGCGGTGATTTGCTTCAGGACCTGCAGCAGCATGGCAACTCACCGCGGATGCTGGTGCTCAGTGGCAGCCAGGCGCAAGCCTTGCAGTCGCTTGAATCCGCTCTGTTGGGCATCGAGCGTCAATTGCTGCGTCAATATCCGCGCCTGGCCGGTGCGCCGCAGCCCTGTGGCGAGCTGGAGCTGCGCACCGCGCTGGCAGCACGTTACACCCGTTCGGCGCAGTTGTACTGGAGTGCCGAGGACGTCTACCTGGCGCTGGATGTGCGCTCGCTGCTGGAAACCACCCTGGCGGCCCTGGAGCTGCACAACAGCGCGGTACTGGTGACCACGCCCTGTTCCTGGCGGTTGTTGCGAGTGTTCCAGGCCGCGCGCATACGGGTCATCGAGCTGCCCCTGGGGCCTGAGGGCGGGCTGGACCTGGAGCGTTTCGCCCGGCTGTTGCGCGACGAGCCGGTGCGTCTGGCCATGCTGGCTTCACGCTTGAGCGTGCCGCACGGCAGCCTGATGCCCGAAGCCGATCGGCAGGCCGTGGCACGGCTGCTTGATCAGCATGGGGTGTGGCTGCTGGAGAACGACCTGGATGCCGAGCTGTGCTATCGGCCAGCCGCTGCAGGCTACCTGCGCGAGCTGGTCGACCCGCAGCGGTTGCTGGTGTTTTCATCGCTGGAGCGCAGTGTCGGTGCCGAGGCGCCGTATGCCTATCTGCTGTCCCGGCAATGGCAGGGCTCCCTGCACCGGCACTTCCTGCTGCGCGGTTTTCGCCTGCCGCCATTGCGCCAGCAAGCGGTGGCACGTTTGTTCAACAAGGGGCGCATCGACCTGCACCTGGAGCAACTGCGCCAGCGTCTGCACGAGCGTTTGAGCCACCTGTACCGGCAAATGCAGCTGCACCTGGGCAGCCAGCTCGATTTCCGGATGCCGGCCGGGGGCGCCTGTATCTGGGCACGGGTGCGGGCACCGGTGGATACCCGGCCATTGTTCCACCGCTTGTTGCAACAAGGCCTGGTGATCGCTCCGGGGGAACTGTTCAGTTTGTCTGGCGACTTCCGCCAGCACCTGCGCCTGGGCTGTCCGGCAGGGCCCCAGGGTGACCTGCAATATGGCCTGAGTGTGCTCAGCGACGAACTGCAGCGCATGCAGAGCGCCTCCTAAACGATCAGCGGTCGCGAGCAGGCTTGCCAAGTAAAGCGATCTGTATGTATAACCAGTGTTTCAGCCCTCTGCCCGTAGCCTGCTGTGATCGCCCATTCCGTCGACGACCCGTTCTATTACCTGCACAACTTCCAGCAAGTGCTCGACTGGATCGAGCTGCGCTATGCCGACCTGCTCGACGATCAGGAGCAGACCTTCATCAGCCGGTTCCGTCAGCAGCCGCAGGCCGCCCGGGCCTTGCTGGTGCGCATGGTGATGCGCAAGGGCCTGCTGTTTCGCCCAAGCAAGCTCGACTACGCCGAAATCGGCTCGACGCCGGCAGCGCTGGCGCCATTGCTGACCGAGGGCTGGGTGGTCGATGACAGCCCGCTGAGCCTTGAGCAGCTGTTCCAGCTGTTGCGCAAGGACGAGCTGGCCAGCGGCTTTGCCGACCAGCTCGAGCGGCCACGGGCGGCCAAGGGTGAACTGCTGGCCCAGTTGCAGTCGCTTGAGCTGCAACCGCGGCCGTTGCAGGAATGGCTGCCGGGCTTCGCCGAACCGATCATCGAACTGCGCCTGCAGGCCTTGTGCGACCGCCTGCGCCTGCTGTTTTTCGGCAACCTGTACCAGGACTGGTCGGAGTTCGTGCTGGCCGACCTTGGCTTGCTGCGCTACGAACAAGTGGCCTTCAGCGACGACTCGCGGGCCTTGCGCAAGCGCAGCGATATCGATGTGGCGCTGGCCTTGCACCAGTGCGCCGAGTTGCTGGAGCAGGGCGTGGCCCTTGAGCAGGTGGTCGAGCACATCGAGTGCCTGGACAGCGACAACCCCTGGTTGCTGCGCCGGCGCTCACGGCTGCTGTATCAGCTCGGCCAGCACAGCGAGCGCCTGGCCGACTGGCAACTGGCCTTGCGCATCTACCCGCGTAGCCAGCATCCGCAGGCGCGCATCCGTCATGTGCGGGTGCTGGAGCGTAGCGAGCAGTGGTCGGCGGCGTTCGAGCTGGCCTCACAGATTGCCCGGCAACCGGCCAATGGCCTTGAGGTCCAGGCCCTGGCGCGGATGTTGCCGCGTTTGCAGCGCAAGCTGGGCGGACCGCCGCAGCCACGGCGAGCCAAGCCGCAGGTCTGCCTGGTCGAGCTGCAGTTGCCGGCCGAACTGGCCGCCCTGGGTGTCGAGCAGGCCGTGCAGTTGCACCTGGGGCAGGGCGGCGGGCAGGTGCATTATGTCGAGAACAGCCTGTTCAACAGCCTGTTCGGCCTGTTGTGCTGGGAGGCGATATTCGCGCCGTTGCCCGGCGCGTTTTTCCACCCGTTCCAGAGCGCGCCGCAGGATCTGCATGACGCCGAGTTTCATGGCCGGCGCAGCGCACTGTTCGCCCGGTGCCTGGGGCAACTGGACGACGGCAGCTACCGGCAGACCATCCGCCGCCATTTCATCAGCAAGCAGGGGCTGCAGTCGCCTTTCGTTTATTGGCAGGTGCTCAGCGAAGAGCTGCTTGAACAAGCCCTGGCCTGCCTGCCAGCAGCGCACCTGAAAAGCTGCTTCGAGCGCCTGCTCGAAGACATCCAGGCCAACCGTTCGGGCATGCCCGACCTGATCCAGTTCTGGCCCGAGCAGCAGCGCTACCGCATGATCGAGGTCAAGGGCCCGGGCGACCGCCTGCAGGACAGCCAGCTGCGCTGGATCGAGTTCTGCGCCGGGCACGGCCTGCCGGTGGAAGTCTGTCACGTGCAATGGGCGCCATGAGCTACAGTGTGGCGGTGCGGGCGCTGTGCGAATTCAGCGCCAAGGTCGGCGATCTCGACCTGCGTTTCACCCCGTCGCCCACGGCCCAGGAGGGCATCAGCGGGCACCGTCGGGTGGTGGCTGGGCGCGCTCAGGGCTATGAGGCCGAAGTCAGTCTCGAAGGCCAGTATGCGGCATTGCAGGTGCGCGGCCGCGCCGACGGTTACGACCCGCGGCTCAACCGTCTCGAAGAAATCAAGACCTACCGTGGCGACCTGGCGCGCCAGCCCGACAACCACCGCCAGCTGCACTGGGCCCAGGCCCGGGTTTACGGCTGGTTGCTGTGCCAGCAGCGCCAGTTGCCGGCGCTGCGCCTGGCGCTGGTCTACCTGAATGTCGACAGCGATGAACAGACCCTGGTCGAGGAGCAGCGCAGCGCCCAGGAGCTCGAGCAGTTTTTCAATGCCCAATGCGCGATCTTCCTGCACTGGGCCGAGCAGCAGTTGCAGCGCCAGGCCTTGCGCAATGAGGGCTTGCAGGCCCTGGCATTCCCCCACGGGCAGTTTCGCCACGGACAGCGCGAACTGGCCGAAACCGTGTACAAGGCGGTCAGCACCGGCCGTTGCCTGATGGCCCAGGCCACCACCGGCATCGGCAAGACCCTCGGCACCTTGTTCCCGCTGCTCAAGGCCATGGTCCCGCAGCAACTGGACAAGATTCTCTTCCTCACCGCCAAGACCCCCGGCCGCGCCCTGGCACTGGAGGCGCTGCAGCAGGTGATGGCCAGCGGCACCCAGCCCGCGCTGCGCAGCCTGGAACTGGTGGCGCGCGACAAAGCCTGTGAATACCCCGGTACCGCCTGTCATGGCGATGCCTGTCCGCTGGCCAAGGGCTTTTACGACCGCCTGCCAGCGGCGCGCCAGGCGGCGCACGCCGTGGCGGTGCTGGACAAAGCGGCCCTGCGCGAGGTGGCCCTGGCCCATCAGGTCTGCCCGTATTACCTGGGCCAGGAGATGGCTCGTTGGGTCGACGTGCTGGTGGCCGACTACAACTACTACTTCGACCAGAGCGCCTTGCTGTTCGGCCTGGCGCAGGTCAACCAGTGGCGCCTGGCGCTGTTGGTGGACGAGGCGCACAACCTGGTCGAGCGGGCCCGACAGATGTACAGCGCCAGCCTCGACCAAGGCCAGTTGCTGGCCCTGCGCAAACTGAAACCCGCGGGGCTGAGCAACGCCCTGGACCGCCTCAACCGTCAATGGAATGCCCTGCACAAGGAACAGCTGGCGCCTTACCGAGTGGTCGACGGCCTGCCTGAAGCCTTGCTCAAAGCCTTGCAGCAGTGCGTCGGGGTGATCCAGGAGCAACTCAACCAGATGCCGAGCGGTATTGATCCGGCGGTGTTGCAGTTCTTCTTTCAGGCGCTGCAGTTCACCCGCGTCAGCGAGTTGTTCGACACACACTTTCTGTTCGATATCAGCAAGCGCCCGGGCCCGGGCAAACGCGCCTTGTCGACCCTGTGCCTGCGCAATGTGGTGCCCGCAGCGCTGATCGGCCCGCGACTGGCGGCGGCGCGCAGTGCCACGCTGTTTTCCGCCACCCTCAGTCCGCGCCACTACTACGCCGACCTCCTCGGCATGCCGCCCGACTGCGCCTGGCTCGAGGTCGCCTCACCCTTTGCCGCCGAGCAATTGCAGGTGCAGGTGATTAGCAGCGTCTCGACCCGTTACCGGCACCGGGAAGCGTCGCTGGCGCCGATCGTCGAGCTGATTGCCGGGCAGTATGGCCGCGCACCGGGCAATTACCTGGCGTTTTTCAGCAGTTTTGAATACCTGCAGCAGGTCTCGACCCTGTTGGCCGCGCGTTATCCGGCCATCCGCCAATGGAGCCAGGCACCAGGCATGGATGAGTTGCAGCGCCAGGGCTTTCTCGAACGTTTTGCTCCCGAGGGCCAGGGCGTCGGTTTCGCCGTGCTGGGCGGCGCCTTTGCCGAAGGCGTCGACTTGCCGGGTACGCGCCTGATCGGCGCCTTTGTCGCCACCCTCGGGCTGCCCCAGGTCAACCCGGTCAATGAACAGATCAAGCAGCGCATGGCCCGGCTGTTCAGCGCCGGGTTCGACTACACCTACCTGTATCCCGGGGTGCAGAAGGTCATCCAGGCGGCGGGCCGGGTGATCCGTGGCACCGAAGACCGCGGCACAGTGCTGCTGATCGATGACCGCTTCGCCGAAGCCCGGGTACAGCGCATGTTTCCGGCCTGGTGGGCGCCGCAGCAGAAATAATCGCGGCCTTGGGGATAGCCACGGTCGCTTGCTGGTCAAAGTGCCAGTAAACTGCGTGTTTTTATCACCCTGAACATCCTTTCTTGAGGTTTTGCATGAAGCTCAGTCCTTTGGCGGGCAAACCGGCCCCAGCCTCCGTGCTGGTGGATATCCCGCAACTGTTGACCGCCTATTACACCGGCCAGCCCGATGCCAGCGTCGCAACCCAGCGCGTTGCGTTCGGCACCTCCGGGCACCGTGGCAGCTCCCTGGACCTGAGCTTCAACGAAAACCACGTGCTGGCGATCAGTCAGGCGATCTGCCTGTACCGTCAGGCCAAGGGTATCGACGGCCCGTTGTTCATCGGCGCCGACACCCATGCGCTGTCGACCCCGGCAGCGGCCAGCGCCCTGCAGGTGCTGGCCGCCAATGGCGTCGAGGTAATGCTGTCCAAGGATGACGAGTACACCCCGACCCCGGCGGTGTCCCACGCCATCATCTGTTACAACCGCGGCCGCAGCAGCGGCCTGGCCGACGGTATCGTCATCACCCCGTCGCACAACCCGCCGCAAAGCGGTGGCTTCAAGTACAACCCGCCCAATGGCGGCCCGGCCGACAGCGATGTCACCAAGTGGATCGAGGCCAAGGCCAACGACCTTCTGGCCGCGGGGCTGGAAGGCGTCAAGCGCATCTCCCATGAACAGGCGCTGGCAGCCAGCACCACCCATCGTCATGACTATGTCGCCAGCTATGTCGCCGATCTGGAAAACGTCATCGATTTCGACGTGATCCGCAGCGCCAACCTGCGCCTGGGCGTCGACCCGCTGGGTGGGGCAGGGGTGCGCTACTGGTCGGCGATTGCCGAGCACTACAAGCTGAACCTGGAAGTGGTCAACACCGAGGTCGATCCGACCTTCCGCTTCATGTGCGTCGACTGGGACGGACAGATCCGCATGGACCCGTCTTCGCCGTATGCCATGCAGGGCCTGATCGGCCTGCGCGAGCGCTTCGACGTGGCCTTCGCCTGCGACCCGGACCACGACCGCCACGGCATCGTTACCCAGAACGGCCTGCTGGCCCCGAACAACTACCTGGCGGTGGCCATCGACTACCTGTTCCAGCACCGTCCGCAGTGGCGCAACGACGCCGCAGTGGGCAAGACTGTGGTCAGCAGCGGCCTGATTGACCGCGTCACCGCGCGTCTGGGGCGTCGCCTGTTTGAGGTGCCGGTGGGCTTCAAGTTCTTCGCCGACGGCCTGTTCGATGGCTCCCTCGGCTTTGGTGGCGAGGAGAGTGCCGGTGCCTCGTTCCTGCGCAAGGACGGCAGCGTCTGGACCACCGACAAGGACGGCCTGATCCCGGCGCTGCTGGCGGCAGAAATCACCGCCCGTACCGGCCGCGACCCGAGCCAGGCCTACGCCGAGCTCACCGCCAAGCTGGGTGAGCCGTTCGCCACCCGCGTCGAGGCCAAGGCCAACCCGCAGCAAAAGGCCCTGCTGAGCAAGCTGGCGCCCGAGCAGGTCAAGTCGACGATGCTGGCCGGCGAGCCGATCGAGCAGATTCTCAGCCATGCACCGGGCAACAACCAGGCCATTGGCGGCCTCAAGGTGATGACCGCCAACGGCTGGTTCGCCGCGCGGCCGTCGGGTACCGAGGACATCTACAAGATCTACGCCGAGAGCTTCATCGATGAAGCGCATCTGCAGCGCCTGGTGGCTGAAGCCCAGGAACTGGTGGATGCGGCGATTGCCTGACCGCTAACAGCATCGCTGGCAAGCCAGCTCCCACAGGTGTTGTAAATATCTGAGAGATATCACCTGACCTGTGGGAGCTGGTCTTGCCAGCGATGGGCCGCATAGCGGCCCTAGGCTACATCGACCAGTACGATCTCACTGTCCTGCACCGCCATCACCCTGAGCACCTGCTCATCCTCGATCGCCACGCCGTCACGGGCTTCGGCGCGCACACCGTTGACTTCAACCAGGCCCTTGGCCGGCACCAGATAGCCACGGCGCCCCGCCTCGAAGCGGTATTCGGCGGTCTCCCCAGCCTGCAAGGTCGCCGCCAGCAGACGAGCATCGGCGCGGATCTGCAAGGCCTGCTCATCGCCCTCACGGCCACTGGCCAGGGTCACGAAGCCTTCGCCGCGCTCGCCCTTGGGGAACGGCCGGGTACCCCAGGACGGCGGCTGGCCAACGCGCTCAGGGATGATCCAGATCTGGAAAATCCGCGTATCGACCTTCTCCAGGTTGTACTCGCTGTGGGTGATGCCGGTACCGGCACTCATCACTTGCACGTCACCGGCCTCGGTACGGCCCTTGTTGCCAAGGTTGTCCTGGTGGCTGATGGCGCCTTCACGCACATAGGTGATGATTTCCATGTCGCGGTGCGGGTGCGGCGGGAAGCCACTGCCGGCGGCGATCAGGTCGTCGTTCCAGACCCGCAGGTTGCCCCAGTGCATGCGCGCCGGGTTGTGGTATTCGGCGAACGAGAAGTGGTGATGGGCGTCGAGCCAACCATGGTTGGCATGGCCAAGGCTCTTGAACGGGCGCAGTTGCAGCATGTTGGCTGTCCTCGAAAGGGAGTGGATGGGGCAGATGATCCATCAAACAATGATCGAAAATAAGCGTAAATTTCGGCTGATTATCATCAGATTTGTCGATATATAGAGCTACGGTGATTTGTGCGCTTCATCGCCTAATTCACTGATCTGCAAGCAATCGGCTGGTGATTTTTGCCCGATGGAGCGAACATGGCCGCTGGTTTTTATTCTGTTGGAGTCGGTGTGTCTGAAGAGCGTCCCAAGCTACCCCTGGAGTTGATTGCGCCTGCGCAGTTGCCGTGGCTGCGTCGCCTCACCGCGCGCCTGCTCGGGCGCAGCCTGAGCCGCTTGCAGGCGCAGCATCGCGATTCCTGGTTCCAGGGCCATGCCAGCGGTCAGCGCACCGGTCACGCCGATGGCCTGCGCGAAGGCTACGAAGAAGGACGGATCGACGGCTACGAGGCCGGGCGCCAGGTCCTGGTGATCCGCGACACTCGCCCCGACGGCCATGGCGTTCCCGGGCTGGACGACGCCCTGTTCGACGACTGGCGCCTGCCGCTGAGCGCCGAGCTCAAAAAGCGTTTCAAGGCCGACGTCGCCCAGCGCCTGCCGGCCCATGCCCAGCCAAGCGCGGCGCAGTGGAAGATGATCTTCAGCGACACGCCGTCGACCTGCGTGATCGCCGGTGCCGGTGCCGGCAAGTCCACCTCGCTGGTGCTGCGCATCCTGTTGCTGCGCCATTACCTGGGCTACGAGCTGGACGCCATGACCGTGGTGACCTTCACCCGCGAATCGCGCAAGGACTTCATCAGCCGCCTGCTGCAGGTGTTTGCCTTGTGGCAGCTCGACCTCAGCCAGGTTCAGGCCCGCGAACTGGTGCGCACCTTCCATTCACGCATCCTGCCGCTGGTGCGCAGCCTGCCGGGTTTCAGCCAGGTGCGCGCGTTCGAGACCCTGGGCAGCGAAATGCCCGGCGGCAGTGAAGCCAACGCCGAGAGCAACCCGTTCGACCTGCGCATCAACGACGCCCAGCGCCAACAGCTCAACCTCTGCTACCGCGACCTGCTGGGCAGCAGCCCGCGCTTTGCCGAGCTGATTGCCAGCCTGCGCCGCGAAGCCCTGCAGCTTAAGGCGCTGGACCGCGATCACCCCGACGTGCAAAAACGCGTGGCGGTGACCCAGCTGTCTGCCAGCCGCGACGAAGAGCTCTGCGACACGATCGAAGACCTGTGGTTTGCCGCGGGCGCCTGGCCGATCAAGGGCATCGAGCCGAGCCGCGAAACGGTCGAGATCAACGGCAGCCGTTTTCACTTCCACGGCCATATCGCCGAGCTGGACGCGTACGTGGTGCTCGGCTTCGACCCCAAGGAAAACCAGCAATACAAGCGCCCAGGGGCCAAGCTGCCGGTGTGGGCGGAGTGGGTGATAAAGCGCACCCTGTTTCAAGCTTTCTGCGATAAGCCTGTGATTTGGCTAGAAAATTACTCCGCTGCCAAGCGCCTGACTTCCTCCCTGGCGGGGGATGCCGTGGCCGGCCCCGGCTTCGATTACAAGGTCAAGGGCGAGCTGGCCGCCGCGCCGCTGCTGGATGCCTTTGTCGGCGCCGCCGGCTTTATCGAGAACCTCGGGCTTGAGGTCAACAAGGCGGTCGGCGCCATGAGCTTCCCGGCGGGTGACAGCGATGCGCTGTTCTTCGAAGCCCTGGGCCTGTACTGGAAAGCCCTGGAAGCGCACCTGCTGGGCCAGTCGCCACCGATCATGAGCTACAACCGCATGTTCGCCCTGTTCGGCGAAAACAATCCGGAGAACCTGCAGCTGTTGCCCGACCCGCTGCTGCGCCCGCTCGCGCACCTGATGATCGACGAGTTCCAGGATGTATCACCGCAGATCGTTTCCTGGCTGCGCGCCTGCCTGCGCGAGATCCGCCGCCGTGGCCCGGCCATGCAGGTCGGGCGGGTGGCGCAGCATTCATCGTTGCTGTGCGTGGGCGACGACTGGCAGTCGATCTACGGCTGGCGCGGCAGTTCGCCCAAGTACTTCATGGAATTCGCCAAGGAATTCCCGGCACCGAGCAGCACCCGGGTGATGCTCGCCGACAACTACCGCAGCCACCAGCACATCATCGATGCCGCCGAGCACATCGTGAAGTCGGCGCCGGCCATCAGCGGCAAGAAGGCCAGGGCCTGTGGCCCGGCGGCCGAGACACCGCTGCCGGTCAAGGTGCTCGAGCGCGACGAGGCCAGTCTCGCCGAGACCCTGCTTGAGCACTACCGCAACGGCGAGTCGGTGATGCTGCTGTACCGCAAGAGCAGCGACAAGGCGGCGATTGCCGACCATTTGCAGGCATTGGTCAACCACGAGGCCGGGTTGCCGGCGGCACAACGGCGCCTGCGCCAGCTGACTTATCACAGCGCCAAGGGGCTACAGGCCGATGCGGTGTTCATGCTCGGCGATTGTCAGCACCTGACCAACTCACCCTACAAGAACCAGGTGTATCGCCAGGCAGGTCTAGGCCGCAACGGCGATGCCCAGGCGTTCGACAACGCGCAGAAGGATGAAGTGTTGCGTCTGGCTTACGTCGCCATTACCCGGGCGGCGAAGCATTGTTACTGGTATGTCGAGAAGCCGACGGCAGAGGCGGCCAACCTGCCACGGGCGTCGAGCCAGGTGGATGGGCGCAAGGTGTTCTTCGAGGATGGGCGGGAAATGGCCAGCAGCTGATTCCGGCGCTGCCTGGATTACGACCGCTGCGCGCTCGATCGCTGGCAAGGCCAGCTCCCACAGGTTGTGCAGACACAGATCCAATGTGGGAGCTGGCTTGCCAGCGATGAGGCGTGAATCAGGCCTTCAGTGCCGCATCCGGCGCCACCGCCGGCACCGGCTTGCCGGTGGCGGCCTCGACGCGACGCGCTACTGCCGGGTCGTCGGCGAAGGGGATCAGGCTGGCCTGATCGTCCACTTCGCCGGTGTGCCGCTGCAGGCAGGCGCTGGTGACCAGGTAGAAGAACAGTACGCCGCTCAGGCAGTAAAGCGCATACAACCAGTCATCCATGTCCGTGCCTCCTAGGCCAGGCTGGCGTTGTTCAGCGCCAGTCTTTCATCGGCCACCCGCACGGTGCGCCAGGTGTTATAGGCCATCAGCAGCATGCCGCTCAAGAAGCACACGCCACCGACAAAGCGCACGATAAAGCCCGGATGGCTGGCCACCAGTGCTTCGACGAACGAGTAGGTGAGGGTGCCGTCGTCGTTGGTGGCGCGCCACATCAGGCCCTGGGCGATGCCGTTGACCCACATCGAGGCGATGTACAGCACGGTGCCGATGGTCGCCAGCCAGAAGTGCAGGTTGATCAGGCCGACGCTGTACATCTGCTCGCGGCCAAACACTTTCGGGATCATGTGGTACAGCGAGCCGAAGGTGATCATCGCCACCCAGCCCAGGGCACCGGCATGCACGTGGCCGATGGTCCAGTCGGTGTAGTGCGACAGGGCGTTGACGGTCTTGATCGCCATCATCGGCCCTTCGAAGGTCGACATGCCGTAGAACGCCAGCGACAGCACCAGAAAGCGCAGGATCGGGTCGCTGCGCAGCTTATGCCAGGCGCCGGAGAGGGTCATCATGCCGTTGATCATGCCGCCCCAGCTTGGCGCCAGGAGGATCAGCGACATGGCCATGCCCAGCGATTGTGCCCAGTCGGGCAGGGCGGTGTAGTGCAGGTGGTGCGGGCCGGCCCAGATGTACAGGGTGATCAGCGCCCAGAAGTGCACGATCGACAGGCGATAGCTGTACACCGGCCGGCCCACTTGCTTGGGCACGAAGTAGTACATCATCCCCAGGAAACCCGTGGTCAGGAAGAAGCCCACGGCGTTGTGGCCGTACCACCATTGCACCATGGCGTCAGTGGCACCGGAGTACACCGGGTACGACTTGAACCAGCTCACCGGAATAGACAGGTGGTTGACCACGTGAAGCATGGCGATCACCACGATGAAGGCACCGAAGAACCAGTTGCCGACGTAGATATGCTTGGCCTTGCGGCGCATCAGGGTGGCGAAGAAGACGATCCCATAGGCGACCCAGACGATGGCCATCCACACCGCGCCGGTAAATTCGATCTCGGCGTATTCCTTGGTGGTGGTCAAGCCCAGGGGCAGGCTCACCAGCATGATCACGATGGTCGCCTGCCAGCCCCAGAAGGTGAAGGCGGCGAGCTTGTCGCTGAACAGCCGCACCTGGCAGGTACGCTGCACGGCGTAATAGCTGGCGGCAAATTGCGCGCTACCGGCAAAGCCGAAGATCACCAGGCTGGTGTGCAAGGGGCGCAGGCGACCGAACGAGGTCCACGGCAGGTCGAGGTTAAGCTCGGGCCAGACCAGTTGCGAGGCGATCCAGACGCCCATGGCCATGCCGACGATACCCCAGACCACCGTCATGATGACGAATTGCCGGACCACCTTGTAGTTATAGGCCTGCGCCTGTTGATGTGTGCTCATGGCTAGTTTCCACAGTTCCTGTATGGCTCGCCCTGCCGTGGGGCAGGGGCACAGGCGCAGACTCTAGGAAGCTGCCGGCATACAAAACAGACTCAGAAACCAGCGTTAACACCGGATCAGATTAAACCCCCGTATTCATTGGCTGATACAGCACCTGTTATGGGCATGGTGTGGCGATTTACCTCTGTTCTGCATTGATCGTGCCGGCAAAAGCGTGTCGCTGTGTCGCACACAAAACCCCGTGGAATTATCTTGACATCACCTTAAACGCGGCCGCAGAATTTCACAAACTTTGCGCGCAAAGTTTTGTGCCGGGCGACAGCACGAGCCCGGCAGTGGTGCGCAACCAACCTTGACGCCATCCCGCTATACGCCCCCCGTGACGGTGCTCTCAAGCCGGGACGGGGTACGCGCGCAGCGGCGGCACACTATAAGAACGAAGGGAGCAACAGATGAAGCTTTCCAAGGAACTGGTCCTCCAGGCAAAAGCGACGTTCGGGACACCGACCTACCTCTACGATGAAGCCGTGCTGCGCAGCAGTTTCAACGAGTTGCGCGATGCATTGCCGGACTGCGTGGACATCTTCTATGCACTGAAGGTCAACCCGAACCTGTCCCTGGTGAAACTGATCCGCTCTTATGGCGGTAACACCGAAGTGTGTTCGCTGGGCGAACTGGAAATTGCCCTCAAGGCCGGCGTCGATCCCCAGGACATCATTTTCCTCGGCCCTTACAAGAAGCCCGAAGAACATCGGCGAGCCCTGGAAGTCGGGGTGTTTGCCATCGTCGTCGAGTCCGAGACCGAACTGCGTAAACTCTCGGCCCTGGCGGGCGAACTGAACTGCGTGGCGCCGGTGGCAATCCGCATCAACCCGAACTTCTCCGCCTCCGGCTCGCCGTGGAAGATGGGCGGGCGGCCGACCCACTTCGGTATCGAAGAAGACACCGCAGTGGCCAACTTCGGCGACTACGCCGCCCTGGCGAACCTGAAGATCAAGGGCATCCACGTCTATAACGGCACCAAGATCCTCGACGCCCAGTCGGTATACGACAACGCCAAGTACATCCTTGGGCTGTACCGCAGCCTGACCCGGCGCTACAACCTGGACATGACCATGGTCGATGTCGGTGGCGGCCTGGGCATCAAGTACTACGAGAACGAGAGCGAGCTTGACACCCGCCAGCTCAAGCAACTGCTGGCGCCGCTGTTCGAAGCCTTCAACCAGCAGTTCCCGCAGACCCGCATCATTGTCGAATCCGGGCGCTTCGTCGCCGGCAAGTGCGGCGCCATGCTGGTGACGGTCGACAACATCAAGGAAAACCACGGCAAGACCTTTGCCGTCACCGATGGCGGCACCAACTGCCATGGTGCCGCCGCAGGCAGTGGCCAGGTGCTCAAGCGCAACTTCCGCATTGTGCATGCCACCGGCAGCACCGGCGCACCGCTGCGCGAGTACCATATCTCCGGGCCGCTCTGTAGTCCCGACGACCTGCTGGCCCGTGACCTGCAGATCGAAACCCTGCACGAAGGCGACATCCTCGCCGTCACCGCCTCCGGCGCCTACGGCCCGTCTGCCTCGCCAACCCTGTTCCACAGCCATGGCCACCCGGCCGAGGTGATCGTCAGCAACGGTCAGTTGTTCCTCGCCCGCGCCAGGCAAACCGCCCTGGACATCCGCGACAGCCATGCCGACGTGCCGCTGGCGGCCATGCTCGCTGGCGCACCGGCGGTTGCCGAACCAACGCCGATCGCCCAGGCCGCCACCCAGCGCCAGCTCGGCGAGATCCTGCGGGTGGTGCTCAAGCTGCCGGAGAACACCGTGATCAGTGCCGATTCGCACCTGCGCGATGACCTGGGCCTGGACTCGCTGACCTCCATGGAGCTGCTGGTCAACCTCGAAGACGACATCGAAGGCTTCTTCGTCAACCCCGACACCATCGCTCCGGGCCACTTCAATACCGTGGCGACCCTGGCCGGTTATATCGATGCCCATCGTCAACCGGCGGCTGTGCGTCGGGCACGTCTCGAGGTGCAGCATGAAGGCGTCTGACGTCCTTTTGCAGCACGTGCTGGACGGCCCCAACGGCTTGCACCCGGACAAGGCGGCGGTCATCTACGCCGATGAAACCTATACCTATGCGCAGCTTGACGAAGCCAGTGGGCGCCTGGCCGCCGGCCTGCAGGTCAATGGCCTGCAACGCCAGGAGCGGGTGGTGGTGTGCCTGGGCAACCGGGTAGAAACCGTCTGTGCCTTCTGGGGTGTGCTCAGGGCTGGCGGGGTGATGGTCAACGTCGGCCTGGAAACGCCGGCCGACAGCCTCGATTACATCATTCGCGATGCCGAAGCCTCGGTGCTGATCACCACCTCGGAGAAATTCGCCAGCCTGCCCGCCTGCACCGCCGAGCTGAGTTACCTCAAAGCCATCGTGCTGCTCGACGGCGAAGCCGACTCACCCGATACCCTCACGGTCGAAAGCCTGCTAGGGCAGGGCGCCGGTGTGCCGCTGCCGTGTGGCAACCTCGACCTGGACCTGGCGGCGATCATCTATACCTCCGGCTCCACCGGCGCGCCCAAGGGCGTGATGCTCACCCACCGCAACATGCTCGCGGCGCTCAATTCGCTGCACACCTACCTGGGTTACCAGGCCAGCGACAATGTGCTGTGCTCGCTGCCGCTGTCGTTCGACTACGGCCTTTATCAGATGATCATGGCCCTGAGCACCGGTGCCACCCTGGTGCTGGAGAAGGAGTTCACCTGGCCAATCTTCCTGATCAAGAAGATTCGCCAGTACCAGATCACCGTGATCCCGTTCGTGCCGACCATGCTCATGCTCCTGCACGAGTATGCGCACAAGCGCGAGGCGACCTTCCCCCAGGTGCGCATGGTGACCAACACCGGCGCGGCATTGAAGCCGACCCACATCGCGCAGATGAAGGGCCTGTTCCCCCAGGCGCTGATCTTCTCGATGTACGGCCTGACCGAGTGCAAGCGCTGCACCTACCTGCCACCGGAAGACATCGACGACAAGCCCGGCAGTGTCGGCATCGCCATCCCCAACACCGAACTGTGGCTGGTGGACGACGAGGGCAGGCGCATCAATCAGCCCCACCAGGTCGGCCAGCTGGTGATTCGCGGCGCCACGGTCATGGCCGGTTACTGGCGCAACCCCCAGGCCACGGCGCAGAAGCTCAAGCCAGGCCCGTACCCGGGGGAAAGCGTGCTCTACACCGGCGACTATTGCAGCCTCGATCAGGATGGCTACCTGTACTTCCAGGGGCGCATGGACCATGTGATCAAGTCGCGCGGGATGAAGGTCAGCCCCAGCGAGGTCGAGAGCTTCCTCTACGCCATCGATGGCGTCGAAGCGGCGGCTGTGGTCGGTATCGAACATGCATCGGTCGGCGAGGGGCTATGGGCATTCGTGACCTTGGGCCAAGGTGTGACCCTGAGCGTGGAACAGTTGCTCGAACGTTGCCGACAGGGCCTTGAGCCACACAAGGTACCCCTGTCGATCAGCGTTGAAGGCAATTTGCCGCGCACCGCCAACGGCAAGTTCGACCTGCGGCAACTGCAGCAGACGGCGCGCGCTGCGCAACTGGCCCTGGCCGGTTGAGCGGCGCCTTTCATGGGTGATTCAGTCATACAGGATGTACGGATATGAGTCTGGGCAACAGAGGTCGCGATCAATCGTTGGACGTCAACGGCAACCATTTCGCCTTGCGCATCTGGGGCAATGAAAGCGGCCACCCGGTGCTCGCCGTGCATGGCTGGCTGGACAACGCGGCATCGTTCGAGCGGATCGCGCCGCTGCTCGAGGAATGCTTCGTGGTGGCCCCGGACCTGGCCGGCCATGGGCGTTCCGAGCATCGCCGCGGTGACAGCGGCTACTACCTGTGGGAGCACGCCGACGACATGAACGCCCTGGTCGAAAGCCTGGGCTGGAAGCGCTTTTCGGTGTTGGGCCACTCCATGGGTACCGGCGTGGCGTCGATTCTGGCGGCGATGAACAAGTCGATCGATTGCATGGTGTTCATCGATGGAATGGGCGCGCCTTTTACCATCGCCGAGGAAGACACCGTCGAGCACCTGAAAAAGTCCCAGCGCCTGCTGCGCCTGGCCTTGCGCACCCGCCTGCATGGTTTTTCGGCGCCGCAGACGGCGCAGTTCGCAAGCCTTGAAGCGGCAATCAGCGAGCGGCGCAACAGCATCGACGGCGCCCTCTGCGCCGAGGGCGCGCGACTGCTGGCCATGCGCGATCTGCTCAGCGTCGGCGACGGTTACCGCTGGCGCCATGACCCGCGCCTGGTGTTGCCCGAAGCCATGCCACTGACCGAGCGCCAGGCCTGCGATTTCCTGCGCCAGATCACATGCCCGCTGCACCTGCTGCTCGGGCGCCAGGGGCTGTTTGCCGGTACCCCGTTCGATAAAAGAAAAAACGCCTTGCCCTGGGCCACCCAGGTGCACTGGCACGATGGCGGTCATCATTTTCACCTGGAGGAGCCCACCACGGCCTTGATCGAGCAGATCAACGCCGCGCTGCTTCAACGTGAAGCGGGGCCGCGGCAACGATTAGTCAATGAGTAATGGAGTACACCCGTGAAAGAGTTCTGGATTGCACCGTCGATTCTGGCAGCCGATTTTGCCCGCCTTGGCGCTGAAGCCGAGCAGGTACTGGCCGCCGGTGCCGATGTCATCCATATCGATGTGATGGATAACCACTATGTGCCCAACCTGACCATGGGGCCGCAGTTCTGCAAGGCACTGCGCAGCCACGGGATTACCGCGCCGATCGATGTGCACCTGATGGTCACCCCGGTGGACGCGATGATCCAGGCCTTCGCCGAGGCCGGCGCCGACTACATCTCGATCCATCCCGAGGCCACCCTGCACCTGGACCGCTCGCTGCAGCTGATCAAGGACCTGGGGTGCAAGGCGGGCCTGGTGTTCAACCCGGCCAGTACCCTGGACGCCGCGAAATACGTGCTCGACAAGCTCGACCTGATCCTGCTGATGTCGGTCAATCCGGGCTTTGGCGGGCAGAAGTTCATCCCTTCGGTATTGCCCAAGATTGCCGCAGCGCGCAAGCTGATCGACGACAGTGGCCGGGCGATCCGTCTGGAGGTGGACGGCGGCGTCAACCTAGAAACCATCGGCCAGGTGGCTGCCGCCGGGGCCGACATGTTCGTCGCCGGAACAGCGATTTTTGCCCAGAGCGATTATCGCGCTACCATCGAGGCCTTGCGCCGCGAGATTGCCCACGCTTTGCCCAACCGCCACTGATAGGCGGTCTTTCCAACGATTCTCGCGAATCCAGTACGAGTTACCTGTCCTTGCACACTACAACCTTAATCAAGGCCTTGCTGCGTCAGCCGACAGCGCATACGCCGGTCTGGCTGATGCGCCAGGCCGGGCGCTACCTGCCCGAGTACCGTGAGCTGCGGGCCCGCGCCGGGTCATTCCTGAGCCTGGCGAAAACCCCGGACTTCGCTACCGAAGCCACCCTGCAACCGTTGCGCCGCTTCAACCTGGACGCGGCAATCGTGTTCTCCGACATCCTCACCGTGCCCGATGCCATGGGCCTGGGCCTGTACTTCGGCGCGGGCGAAGGCCCGCGTTTTCGTCATCCATTGCGTGACGAGCAGGCCATCAAGCGCCTGCGCGTGCCCGAGCCCGAAGCACTGGACTACCTGTACCAGACTGTCGCCCAGGCCCGCCGGGCGCTGGACCCCAAGGTGGCGCTGATCGGCTTTGCCGGCAGCCCCTGGACCCTGGCCTGTTACATGGTCGAAGGCGGTCCGCCGGGTGATTTCCAATTGATCAAGAAGATGCTCTACCGCCGCCCGGAACTGCTCCAGCGCATACTCCAGGTCACCAGCCAGGCAGTGGCGAGCAGCCTCAATGCGCAGATCGAGTCCGGCGCACAGGCAGTGATGATTTTCGACACCTGGGGCGGGGCCCTGGCCGATGGCGCCTACCAGCGTTTTTCGCTGTTCTATCTGCGCGAGGTGCTGGCGCGCCTGCACAAGACCCACCACGGCCAGCGGGTGCCGTCGATCCTCTACACCAAGGGCGGCAGCCCGTGGCTGGCCGAGATGGCCGACAGCGGCGCCGACGCCCTGAGCCTGGACTGGACCTGCGACCTGGGCATGGCCCGGCAGCTGGTGGGCAACAGCGTGGCTTTGCAGGGTAATCTCGACCCCAGCGTCTTGCTGGGCGATGAAGCCTGTATCCGCCGTGAAGTGCAGCGTACCTTGCAGGCCTTCGGGCCGCCGGCCGCGGGCTTTGGCCATGTGTTCAACCTGGGCCACGGGATCTCGCCGGCCACCTCGCCAGAGGCGGTGGCAACGCTGGTGAATGCCGTGCATGAATTCAGCCGTGTGCGCGGAGGTGCCTATGCTTGACCCGACCTTCGACTTCGACCGGATGTTGTGCTTCTCGTTGTACTCGACGGCCAACGCCATGGTCCGTGACTACGCCGAGCCGCTGAAGAAGCGCGGCGTGACCTACCCGCAACTGCTGGTGATGGCCGGGTTATGGGGCCAGGACGATGTCTCGATCAGCGCCCTGAGCGAGCTGACGCTGTTCGACCTCGGCACCCTGACGCCGATCGTCAAGCGCCTGGCCGACAACGGCTTCCTCACCGTCTACCTCGACCCCAATGACCGCCGCCGGCGCAACCTGCTGCTGACCGACAAGGGCCGCGAGCTCAAGGCCGAGGCCGCACAGGTGTTCAGCAACATGGCCTGCAAGATCGACCTGGGCGAGGGGGAGGTGGAACAGGTGCTGGATGTGTGCCACCGGATCCGGTCGCGGTTGCGCTGAAGCTGGCCTCATCGCGGGGCAAGCCCGCTCCCACAGGACCACACAACCTCTGTGGGAGCGGGCTTGCCCCGCGATGACTAGTTGCGCAAAAACTCCGGAGTATTGAAATTGCTCAGGCGCGGGTCTCCCTCGGCGCACTCCAGCGCCCGCACCGGATGCTGGCGCAAGGTGCGCTGCACGCCCCGATCCCCATCAGCCCAGGCCTGCTGAAAATCAGCGCGCAAGGCACGGGGAATCAGGCTGAACATCGGCTGCCAGTAACCACCCTGGCGAACCATCGCCGGTTGCTGCTGGTCATTGGCCAGGCTCATCAGCTCGAGTATCAACGCACTGTCGATCAACGGCGCGTCACAGGCCAGCACCAGCAGCCAGTCATGCCGTGCAACCGCCAGCCCCGCCAATACCCCGGCCAGGGGCCCGGGAAAGTCCGCTTCGGCATCCCCCACCAACTGGTCGGCATAGGGCCGGTAGCGGTCCTGGTTGCGGTTGCAGGAAATGATCAGGTCGTCGGTCAGGGGCCGCACCACGGCGTGGATGTGGGCGATCAGCGGTTGGCCCTGCCAGTCGAGCAGGCCCTTGTCCTGGCCGCCCATGCGCTGGCCGCGGCCACCGGCAAGGATGAGGATGGAGCAGGGAGGAGGGGCGGCGGGCATGGTCAGGGTTCCTGGCGGTATCAGCCGATCACCTTCCCATGCACGCCGCGGTCTGTCCAGATCAGCTGTCGCTGGCCACTGGCGCAGGCGTCTGGCCCTTGGCCCGGCGCTTGCCGGTCAGGCGCATCACCACGACAAAGAACACCGGCACGAACACCACCGCCAAGGTGGCGCTGAGCATGCCGCCGATCACCCCGGTACCGATCGCCTGCTGGCTGGCCGAGCTGGCACCGCTGGCAATCGCCAGGGGCACCACGCCGAGAATGAACGCCAGCGAGGTCATGACGATCGGCCGCAAGCGCAAACGCGCGGCCTTCACGGTGGCGTCGACCAGGTCGTGGCCTTCATCGACCAGGCTCTTGGCGAACTCGATGATGAGGATGGCGTTCTTCGCCGACAGACCGATCAGGGTGATCAGGCCGACCTTGAAGAACACATCATTGGGCATCCCGCGCAGGCTGACCGCAATCACCGCGCCAAGCACGCCCAGCGGCACCACCAGCAGTACCGAGGTCGGGATCGACCAGCTCTCGTACAGCGCCGCGAGGCACAGGAACACCACCAGCAGCGACAGGCCCATGAGGATCGGCGCCTGAGCCCCGGACAGGCGCTCCTGCAGCGACAATCCGGTCCATTCCAGGCCCATGCCCTGAGGCAGTTGATCGACCAGGCGCTGGATCTCGTTCATCGCCTCACCGGAGCTGTGGCCCGGTGCCGGCTCGCCCGACACGGCAATGGCCGGGTAGCCGTTATAGCGGGTCAGTTGCACGGGGCCGGTGATCCACTTGGCCTGGACGAACGCCGACAGGGGCACCATCTTGCCGTTGCTGTTGCGCACGTGAATCTTCAACAGGTCGTCGACCTGGCTGCGCTGGTCGCCTTCGGCCTGCACCACCACGCGCTGCATGCGCCCCTGGTTGGGGAAGTCGTTGACGTAGTTGGAGCCTACCGCGGTGTTGAGCACGTTGCCGATATCGGCAAACGATACGCCCAGGGCGTTGGCCTGTTTGCGGTCGACTTCCAGCTGCACCTGCGGGCTTTCGGCCAGGGCGCTTTCGCGTACGTTGACCAGCACCGGGCTCTTTTCGGCGGCGGCGAGCAACTGGTCACGCGCAGCCATCAGGCCGGCGTGGCCGAGGCCACCACGGTCCTGCAGGCGGAACTCGAAACCGCTGGAGGTACCCAGGCCATCCACCGGCGGTGGCAGCACCGAGTAGGCGATGGCGTCCTTGAGCTGGCTGAAGGCGGCGTTGGCGCGGTCGGCAATGGACTGGGCGCTGTCATCGCTACCGCGCTCGGACCAGTCCTTGAGGGTGGTGAACGCCAGCGCCGCGTTCTGGCCGTTGCCAGAGAAGCTGAAACCGAGAATCAGGGTGCTGTTGCCGACGCCAGGTTCCGTAGCGTTATGCGCCTCGATCTGCGCTGCCACCTGTTCGGTGCGGGCACGGCTGGCCCCCGGCGGCAGCTGGATGTCGGTAATGGTGTAACCCTGGTCTTCGGTGGGCAGGAACGAGGAGGGCAGTTGGCTGAAGCCGTACACCAGCCCGGCTACCAGCACCACGTACACCAGCAGATAGCGGCCGCTGCGCTTGAGCGCCTGGATGACCCAGCGCTGGTAGCCATTGGTCAGGCTTTCGAAGCGGCGGTTGAACCAGCCGAAGAAGCCGGTTTTCTCGTGGTGCGAGCCCTTGGCGATCGGCTTGAGCAGGGTCGCGCACAGGGCCGGGGTCAGGCTCAGGGCGAGGAACGCCGAGAACAGGATCGACACCGCCATCGACACCGAGAACTGCTGGTAGATCACCCCCACCGAGCCTTTCATGAAGGCCATCGGCAGGAACACCGCCACCAGCACCAGGGTGATGCCGACGATGGCGCCGCTGATCTGGCTCATGGCCTTTTTCGTCGCCTCGCGCGGCGCCAGGCCTTCCTCGCTCATGATCCGCTCGACGTTCTCCACCACGACGATGGCGTCGTCGACCAGGATACCGATGGCCAGGACCATGCCGAACAGGGTCAGCACGTTGACCGAGAAGCCCAGCGAGAGCATCACCGCGAAGGTCCCCATCAGCGCCACCGGCACCACCAGGGTCGGGATCAGGGTGTAGCGGATGTTCTGCAGGAACAGGAACATCACCGCGAACACCAGGGCCATGGCTTCGAGCAGGGTGGTGATGACCTGCTGGATCGAGACCTTGACGAACGGCGAGGTGTCGTAGGGGATGTCGAACTTGGCCCCCGGCGGCAGGTAGCGCGACAGCTCGTTGAGCTTGGCTTGCACCAGGGTCGCGGTTTCCATGGCGTTGGCACCGGGCGACAGCTGCACGCTGAAGGCGCTGGTCGGCTTGCCGTTGAGGCGGGTGCCGTACTGGTATTCCTGGCTGCCGATCTCGACCCGGGCGACATCGCCGATGGTCACGGTCGAGCCATCCGGGTTGGCGCGCAGGACGATGTCCTTGAACTCCTGCACGGTGCTCAACTGGCCCTTGATCACCACGTTGGCGGTGATTTCCTGAGTGCCGGTACCCGGCAGATCGCCAATGCTGCCTGGCGCCACCTGGGCGTTCTGCGCCGCGATCGCGTCGTTGACGTCATCCGGGGTCAGGTTGAAGCCAATCAGCTTGGCCGGGTCGATCCAGATGCGCATGGCCCGTTCCGAACCATACAGCTGCGCCTTGCCGACACCCTTGAGGCGGCGGATCTCGTTCATCACGTTCCGGGCGAGAAAGTCGCTCAGGGTGACTTCATCGAGGCTGCCGTCCATGGCGGTGAGGGTCACCATCAGCAGGAAGCCGGTGGAGACTTTCTCCACCTGCAGGCCTTGCTGGGTGACCGGGCGCGGCAGGCGCGACTCGACCACTTTCAGGCGGTTCTGCACGTCGACCTGGGCCAGGTCCGGGTTGGTGCCCGGCTCGAAGGTGGCGGTGATGGTGGCGCTGCCCAGGCTGCTTTGCGAGCTGAAGTAGAGCAGGTTGTCGGCACCGTTGAGCTCTTCCTCGATCAGGCTGACCACGCTGTCGTCGATGGTCTGCGCCGAGGCGCCCGGGTACACGGCGTAGATTTCCACCTGCGGCGGCGCCACGTCGGGGTACTGGGCCACCGGCAACTGCGGGATGGCCAGGGCGCCGGCAAGCAGGATGAACAAGGCAACCACCCAGGCGAAGACCGGGCGGTCAATGAAAAACTGCGGCATGAATCAGGCCCTCACTGGCCGTTGGACTGAACGATGGGGAGGGCGTCCTTGCCCGCGTTGTCGACCTCTACCTGGTCGCCGGCGCTGATGTGCTGCAGGCCTTCGACCACCACCCGGTCACCGGGGGCCAGGCCGTCGCTGACGATCCAGCGGTCTTCCTGCACGCTGCCCAGGACCACCGAACGCTCGCTGATGCGTTGTTCGGCATCCACCAGCATTACCTTCGGATTGCCGGCGCTGTCACGCAGGATGGCCCGCTGCGGCACACTGATGCCTTGCTGCTTGACCGCCTGCTCCAGGCGCACGCGGATGAAGCTGCCCGGCAACAGGTCGAGGTCCGGGTTGGGGAACTCGCTGCGCAGGGTGATCTGCCCGGTGCTCGGGTCGACGCTGATGTCCGAGAACAACAGCTTGCCCGGCAGCGGGTAGGGGGTGCCGTCGTCCTGGATCAGCGTTGCGCTGGCCTGGTCCTGGCCCACCTGCTGCAGCTCACCTGCACGCAAGGCGCGGCGCAGGGCATTGAGCTCGCGGGTCGACTGGGTAACGTCGGCATGGATCGGGTCCAGTTGCTGGATGGTTGCCAGCGGCGTGGTTTCGTTCTGTCCCACCAGGGCGCCTTCGGTGACCAGGGCACGGCCGATGCGTCCGGAAATCGGCGCGGTGACGGTGGCGTAGCCCAGGTTGAGCTTGGCCCGCTCCAGGGCGGCCTTGGCTGCGGCGACATCGGCGTCGGCCTGCAGGAAGGCGGCGCGGGCGTTGTCATGCTCCTGGCGGCTGATCGCATTGATACCGATCAGTTCGCGATAGCGCTGGTCCTGCAAGCGGGCCTGGAACAGCGTGGCTTCGGCGCGGGCCAGGCTTGCGCGGGCGCTGTCGAAGTCGGCCTGGAACGGCGCCGGGTCGATGCGAAACAGCACATCGCCCTGTTTGACGTCGCTGCCTTCACGGTACACGCGCTTGAGCACCACGCCTGCGACCCGCGCGCGCACCTCGGCGGTCCGTGGGGCCAGGATGCGGCCATTGAGCTCGGTGGTGATCGCCAGCGGCTGGACGCGCACGGTCTCGACCTTGACTGCGCTTGGCGGGGCCTTTTCTTCGGCAGGCGATTTATCGTCGCAGGCGCTCAGGGCGAAGGTGATCAACAACAGCGGCACCAGGGCGCGCAGACGGACGGGACTTGTACTGGACATGCGGATCTTCCGAAAATGACCCGGCAATGCTAAGGCAGGCGACCGACGGGCAACAGTTAAGCTGTGTAGGCCATATGTAAAAAAGTGTGAAGCTTTACCCAGCGAGCGCTTGAGCTCTTATATCCTGCCTGACTTTCCCAGCCTGTCAAACTACCCATGCCCAATATTCTCCTGGTCGAAGATGACTGCGCCCTGTCCGAACTGATCGCCAGCTACCTGCAGCGCAACGACTTCAGCGTCAGCGTGATTGCCCGTGGCGATCATGTCCTGGCCGAAGCCCGGCGCAACAAGCCGGACCTGGTGATCCTCGACCTGATGCTGCCGGGCCTCGATGGCCTGCAGGTATGCCGCTTGCTGCGCGCCGAGTCCCAGGCCCTGCCGATCCTGATGCTGACCGCCCGCGATGACAGCCACGACCAGGTGCTGGGCCTGGAAATGGGCGCCGACGACTACGTGACCAAACCTTGCGAGCCGCGGGTGCTGCTGGCCCGGGTGCGCACCTTGCTGCGCCGCAGTTGCATCAATGAACCGCGACTTGAGAGCGACCTGATCGTGGTCGGAGGCCTGCGCATCGACCTGGCCGAGCGCAACGTGTTCTGGCGCGAACAGCCGGTGGAGCTGTCCAGCGGCGAGTTCAACCTGCTGGTGGTGCTGGCGCGCAATGCCGGCGTGGTGCTCAGCCGCGACCGCATCCTCCAGCAATTGCGCGGCATCGAGTTCAACGGCACCGACCGCTCGGTGGACGTGGCGATTTCCAAGTTGCGGCGCAAGTTTGACGACAGCGCCGGCGAAGCGCGCAAGATCAAGACCGTGTGGGGCAAGGGCTACTTGTTCAGCCGCGTCGAGTGGGAGTTCTAGCGGCCCATGCTGAAGATCCTCATCCGCCTGTACCTGATCACCATCGTTGCCTATGCCGGGGCGATCTTCCTGATCCCGGATGCCATCGTCGGCGCCTTTCACCAGCGCTTCATCGCCTACAACCTCGACCAGGCGCGGGGCGTGCAGCGGTTGATCGTCAAGCAGTTCGAGCAGGTGCCGCCCAGTGAATGGCCGGCCAAGGCCAGGGAGCTGGCGGCGGATTTCGCGCCGCTGCAGATCGAGTTGCGCCGCCAGGATCAGATCGGCCTGTCGTACGAGGAGCGTGACCGTCTCAACGCCGGCCAGAACGTCGTGCGCCTGGGGGATTGGGGCTATTACGAAACCGCCCTGGCGCCGCTGGACGACACCTGGCTGGTGGAGCTGAGCAACCCGCCCGACCCGCTGGACATCAGCCTGCTGTCCTGGGTAGTGACCGTCCTGATTGGCGCCGCCCTGCTCGGTTGCCTGCTGTTCTGGGTCTGGCCGCACTGGCGCGACCTCGAACGGCTCAAGGAAACCGCCCGACGCCTGGGCCAGGGCCAGTTGTCGGAGCGCACCCATATTCCGCCGCGCTCGAACATCGGCGAACTGGCCCAGGTGTTCGACACCATGGCCCAGGACGTCGAGCGCCTGCTGACCCAGCAGCGCGAGCTGCTCAATGCCGTGTCCCATGAACTGCGCACGCCACTGACCCGCCTGGACTTCGGCCTGGTGCTGCTGTTCGACGAGGTGCCGCCGAACTGCCGCAAGCGCCTGCTGGAACTGGTCGGGCATGTGCGCGAGCTGGATGAACTGGTGCTTGAACTGCTGTCCTACAGCCGCCTGCAGAACGTCGATCAGGCCCGCGAGCGGGTCGAGGTGTCGCTGCTGGAACTGGTCGACAGCATCCTCGGCAGCTTTGCCGAGGAACTCGATGGCCGCGGCATCGAGTGGCAGGTGCGCGCCGACGACAACCTGCCGCGTTTCATCCTCGACCCGCGCCTGACCGCCCGCGCTTTACAGAACCTGGTGCGCAACGCCATGCGCTACTGCGACGGGCAGATCCTCCTGCGCCTGAGCCTCGACCCCCAGGGCCATTGCCTGCTGACCGTGGAGGATAACGGCATCGGCATCCCCCACGACCAGCGCGAGCTGATCTTCCAGCCGTTCTACCGCCTGGACCGCAGCCGCGACCGCACCACCGGCGGCTTCGGCCTGGGCCTGGCGATCAGCCGCCGGGCCATTGAAGGCCAGGGCGGCACGCTGACGGTGGGGCAGTCGGCGCTGGGTGGCGCGCAGTTCAAGATCAGGCTGCCACGCGGTTGATGGGATGTCCTGGCCTCAGTGTGGAACAAGGGGTGCTTGCGCAGTGACGATATCGATGCTCGCGGGCAGGGCGTCCAGGTAACCCTGGCGTACCAATGGAGCCAGGCGTGAGCTGCCGAGGCCATCCTGCCACCAGACCCGCAGCTTGAGGCTGGCCAGTTGCTCGAGCCAGCGGGCGTTGACTGCCGGGCTCAGGCGTCCGGTACTGAAAGCGCTGATATGCAGGGGCGCATCGAGGCGGCGGTTGAAGGCCTGCAACTGGGTGTATAGCGCCTGGCGGCGATCAGCACTGTGAAAGTGCAGGTCGTCTACCGTCATCGGTAGGTACCAGCCTGTAACAGGCAGTTGCCACTGTTCGCGCACTTTGCGTTGCTGGGCCAGGGACTTGCCCAGCTGGGTTTGCCAGTAAGCCATCAGGCCGACACCGTCCAGTTCGTCGATGTGCTGATCGTAGGCCGCGTCCCGGTACAGCCCCAGCACCAACTGCAGGCCTTGTTCGTGGGCCAGGCGCAAGGTGTTGGCCAGCCATCCCTGGGCGCCCCCGAAGTCGTTGGCGCCGTAGGCGCTCCATTGCACGATCAGGGTCTTGCCGCCCTGGGCCGCGGCGGCTTTCCACAGTGTGCGCCATTGCGCCTGGCTCAGCTGCGCGTCGCGCTCCAGCGGTTGGTAGAACAGGTGTTCGTCAGCCGTTGCCGACAGGCTCAGGGCGAACAGCAGCACAGCGATCAAGCGGCGCATCAAATGGTCAACTCCGCACCCAGCAACAGGCCGTTGGCATGTTCATAAAGATTGCCGCCCAGCGATTGCTGGTATTCGGCGCGTACTTTCAGCGAGCCGCGATAGGCGTTGTAGCGGTCATCGTCGAACCACCACTGCCAGCGCAGGCCCAGACCCGTGCGCAGGTCCTGTCGCCAGTCGTTGCTCGGGTCCTGGCTTGAGAACTCGAGAAAACCGTACGGCATCAGGGTTTGCGCCGTGTCGCTGGGCAGCTTCCAGGTGTGCCCGCGCTGGTAGCGCGACAGCCATTGGTGATCGCCTGCGCGGGTCCACCAGGCGGCGTCGTGGTAAAGGAAGCGCTCGTCCCACTCGTCCTCGTCAGCCCGCCAGTCGTTGCGCCATTTGCCCTGGTCAAGGAACGAGGCGGTCGCGCGCAGCAGCAGGTCGTTACTCGTTTCGGCGTGGCCGCGCAGGTCGCCATAGTTGTCGCCGACCTTGCTCGGGCTGATCAACTGGCCGAGGGTCAGGCCGCCGTACTGGGCATCGTCGATCTGGCGCTGGTGATAAAGCTCGCTGTACAGGTTGATGTTGCGGGTACCGAAGGGCTTGTAGCGCAGGCCGACACCGGTGCCCATGCTGTGCGCGTAGTCGGTGCGGCCAGTGCCTGCGAACAGCACCCGGCCATAGACCGAAAGCGTCCTGCCGTTGCGACTCGGCTCGTCGCCCAGAGCGTGATCCCACATCGCCATTTGCACGTTCTGCGAGGTGCCACGGCGCTCTTTACGGTCATCGCGAACGTTGTCGTTGGTCGGCATCCCGGCGGGTGCCCAGGTGCTTGCCAGGGTAATACTGTCGCGCCGCGACAATGCCTCGTGAACCCGGCGCTGATGGTACGTGCGCGCGGCCAGGCTGCCGAACACCTGGTCACCGTCGACCAGTTCCTGTTCGACATCCAGTACCCGGCGCAGCGCCTTGCGTGCAGCGCGGTTGTTTTCCACTTCGACATAACGCCAGGCCAGGGCTTCGCCGATCCGGTAGTCCTCGGGAAGGGCGCGGGTGGCGCGCTCAAGGTAGGGGATCGAGCGGGCTCGGGTCGCTTGATCTTCGGCGCCTGCCAGGCGCATGCCGTAGTCGGCGCTGTAGCGCGGCTGCTGCGGTGCCAGGCGCACGGCTTCGGCGAGCCAGGCGGTGCTTTGCTGCAGGTGGCCAGATTGCGCTGCGGTTACCGCTGCGGCGTAGTAACGATCGGCGCGGGGCTGCTGCTTGAGGACCTGGCGCTGGTAGTCCATGGCATCCTGCTCCTGGAGTTCGCGCTGGGCGATGGCGGCGCCTAGCGCCCAGTCATCGGCCGTTACAGGCGTTGCCTGTTTCCAATAGGTGTGCGCCAGGTAAGAATTGTCGGCATTCAGCGCACTGCGCGCGGCAGTAAGGCGGGCGCTGGCGGTCCACTCGCTGTCGGCCAGGCTTTTCCAGATCGCCAAGGCGGCAATGGAATCACCCGAGGCTTCCAGGGCTTGGGCCAGCGGCAGGCGGCTGCCGCTGTCGCCGAGGTCTTCGGCGGCCTGGTAGTAGACCACCGCTTCACCGGGGCGCTCGGGCATGGCGCAGTCGCCCAGGGCGCGCAACTGACTGACGTCGACAGGGTAAGCGGGCGTTGTCTGACGCAGTTGCTCGCACGGGCCGCTGTCGGCCAGGCTGGGAGCGGCGTAAAACCACAGCAGGACGCTGGCCAGTTGCATCGGCCCACGCAGGTGCTGGTTGATAGAGTGATGACTGACCCGCTTAGGTAGCGCGGCATCGTCCTGATGCATGTCGAGAACCGCGAGCATGAGCCGGGTCTCCTCCTTCTGCCAAGGGGCTGGGATAGGGGGGTTGCAAGCCGAGAGGCGCAGCAGGGTAATCAATTTGTGCGCGAGTTTGAACGGATTTAATTCGGTGCGGAGCAAATAGCGCTGCCCAGCCAATCCAGAAACGCCCGCAGCGCAGGCTCGCGCTCGCGGCCCGGCAACCACACCGCGCTGTACTGCGCGGCCGGCAAGCGCACCTCAGCGCGCCACGGTTGCAGCAAACCCTGGCGCACGCTGTCGGCCACCAGCACGTTGCTGGCCAGCACCAACCCATAGCCGGCAGCGGCCGCCTGCAGGGCATGGTGCTCATCGTCATAGTGATGAAAACGCGCCCGCAGCAGCCAGTCTTCACACCCGGCCAATGCACACCAGCGGGCCCAGTCGATGACCACGCCACTGACCGAAACCCACGGCACCTCGATCAACGACAGGGGCAGATTGGCAGGCAGCGGCTGCCAGCCGGGCGGGGTGTATACCGAGAAATGCTCGGCCAGCAACGGCAACCGCTGCAACGCCGGGTCAGGATTGAATTCGGCACGCAAGGCCAGGTCGAAACGGTGCTCGCGCTGCAGGTCGACCACCTCGCTGCCGGTCAGCACCCGCACTTGAATGTCTGCGTGGCGGCGATGGAAATCACCCAGCCGCGGGATCAGCCACGCGCTGGCAAAGGCCGCGGTAGTGGTCAAGGTCAGTTGCTGGCGATCGCACGGCGGTTGCAGGGCATCGACGCTGCGCTGCAGGTTGGCCAGGCCCTGGTGCACCTGCAGGTACAGACGCTCGCCGGCTTCGCTGAGCCTGACACCTTGGCTGCTGCGCTCGAACAGCAGCAGGCCGAGGTGCGACTCCAGGCGTTTGATCTGGTGCGACACCGCCGCCGGGGTGACCGCCAGTTCGTCGCTGGCAGCCTTGAAGCCGCCCAGGCGGGCCGCCGATTCGAAGGTGCGCAGGGCAGTCAGGGGCAGTTTGGCGAACACGGTGCTCAAGCCAATTGAGGGAGGCTCAATTTAGCTCAATTGAACCGGCGCCTCAACGCGGCTAGGGTGGGGCTTCATTGACGCTCAGGGAGCCGGACATGCAAGGCAAGGCGCGCAAGATCGTCCAGGCCATTCTCTACGAAACCATCGCCGTGCTGTGCGTGGCGCCGGTCTTGTCCTGGGCCTTCGATGCCGGCATGGCCCACTCCACGGTGCTGTCGCTGATTCTCTCGGCGGTGGCCCTGGCCTGGAACATGTTCTACAACTGGGCGTTCGAGTACTGGGAGGCGCGCCAGGCCCAACGCCAGCGCACGCTGTGGCGGCGTTTTCTCCACGCGCTGGGCTTTGAAGGCGGGCTGGTGCTGATCCTCTTGCCGGTGGTGGCCGGCTGGCTGCAGATCAGCCTGTGGGCGGCGCTGTTGACCAACCTGGCACTGTTCGTGTTCTTCTTCGGCTATGCCTTTGTCTTCCAGTGGGCCTTCGACCGGGTGTTCGATGTGCCCGATTCTGCGCGTGAGCCGGCTTGACTTTGCCCGGGCGGCTGCGCTAGTTTCGTGGGCATGAACACATTCCTGCAGTCGTCTCAGCACAGCATTATTACCGCCATTATCGTTTTGGCGGGCTAGCTGACACTTGCACCGAACCCGCCCTGGAGGCGGGTTCTTTCTCTCTCTCTCCTGGGCACTTAAAAAAACCAGGAGTCACCGATGACCAGCCTTGCCGTTAGCCCCCGTACACCGTCCGCGCCGCTGAACCTGCTGTCCGACTACGTGCGGCGCATTCTTGCGGCCCCGGTTTACGACCTGGCGATCGAAACGCCCCTGCAAGCGGCGCCGGCCCTGTCGCGCAGCCTGGGCAACCAGGTGCTGCTCAAGCGGGAAGACCTGCAACCGACCTTTTCCTTCAAGATCCGCGGTGCCTATACCCGCCTCAGTCGCCTGAGCTCGGCCCAGCGCCAGCGCGGGGTGATCACCGCTTCGGCCGGCAACCATGCCCAGGGTGTCGCCCTGGCGGCTCGCGAGCTGGGCATGCGCGCCACCATCGTTATGCCGACCACCACCCCTGAACTCAAGGTTGAAGGCGTGCGTTCGCGCGGTGGCCAGGTGGTGTTGCACGGCGAAAGCTTCCCCCACGCCCTGGCCCATGCCCTGAAGCTGGCCGACAGCGAAGGCGCGACCTTCGTGCCGCCGTTCGACGACCCGGACGTGATCGCCGGCCAAGGCACCGTGGCCATGGAGATCCTCCGCCAGCAACCGGGCGAGCTGGATGCGATCTTCGTGCCGGTCGGTGGCGGCGGCTTGATCGCCGGCATCGCTGCCTACGTCAAATACCTGCGCCCCGAGGTCAAGGTGATCGGCGTCGAGCCGCATGATTCCAACTGTCTGCAGGCCGCTATGGCCGCCGGCGAGCGGGTGGTGCTGGCCCAGGTCGGCAGCTTTGCCGAGGGCGTGGCGGTGGCGCAGATCGGCGCGCATTGCTTTGAGCTGTGCCGCCACTATGTCGACGAGGTCATCACTGTCAGCAGCGATGAGCTGTGCGCGGCAATCAAGGACATCTACGACGACACCCGTTCGATCACCGAGCCGTCCGGTGCCCTGGCGGTGGCCGGGATCAAGAAGTACGTGGCCCGCGAAGGCGTGCAGGGCCAGACCCTGGTGGCCATCGACTCCGGTGCCAATGTCAACTTCGACCGCCTGCGTCATGTGGCCGAGCGGGCGGAACTTGGCGAGCAGCGCGAAGCGATCATCGCTGTGACAATCCCAGAGCAGCCGGGCAGTTTTCGCGCCTTTTGCCAGGCCCTGGGCAAGCGCCAGATCACCGAGTTCAACTACCGCTACTACCCGGGCAAAGAGGCGCGGCTGTTCGTTGGCGTGCAGACCCATCCGCAAACCGACCCGCGCGACAAGCTGCTGGCCAGCCTGCGCGAGCAGGGCTACACGGTGCTCGATCTGACCGACAACGAACTGGCCAAGCTGCATGTGCGCCACACCGTGGGCGGGCATGCCGGGCCGGGGGCGGACGAGCGCGTGCTGCGCTTTGAATTCCCCGAGCGTCCGGGGGCTTTGCTGGGCTTTCTCGAGCGCCTGGGCAAACGCTGGAACATCAGCCTGTTCCACTATCGCAACCACGGCGCCGCCGAGGCGCGGGTGTTTGCCGCCCTGGAAGTGCCGCAGGACGAACAGGCCAGCCTGCCCGAGGCGCTGGACGCCATGGGCTACCGCTACTGGGACGAAAGCGACAACCCGGCCTACCGGCTGTTCCTCGGCTGACTCAGATCAACACGGAGCAGGGCAGACAGGCGGATCCTCAAGGCAAAGGTACATTGCATGAGGATCTCGCCATGAGCAGCACGTTTTTCATTCCCGCCGTCAACATCATGGGCATCGATTGCCTCGAAGAGGCGATGGCTGCCATTGCCGGATACGGCCTGCGCAAGGCCCTGATCGTCACCGACGCGGGCCTGGCCAAGGCCGGGATTGCCGAGCGCATTGCCGAAATGCTGGCGATGCGCGACATCGACTCGGCGATCTTCGATGGCGCCAAGCCCAACCCGAGCATCGCCAACGTCGAGCAGGGCCTGGCGCTGTTGCAACGCGAGCGTTGCGACTGCGTGATCTCCCTGGGCGGCGGCTCGCCCCATGACTGCGCCAAGGGCATTGCCCTGTGCGCCACCAACGGCGGGCATATCCGTGACTACGAAGGGGTTGATCAGTCGGCCAAGCCGCAGTTGCCGTTGATTGCCATCAACACCACGGCCGGTACGGCCAGCGAAATGACCCGTTTCTGCATCATCACCGACGAAGCGCGCCACGTGAAAATGGCCATCGTCGACCGCAACGTCACGCCACTGCTGTCGGTCAACGACCCGGCCCTGATGGTCGGCATGCCCAAGGGCCTGACGGCGGCCACCGGCATGGATGCGCTGACCCACGCCATTGAAGCCTACGTCTCGACGGCCGCCACGCCGATCACCGATGCCTGCGCCATCAAGGCCATCGAGCTGATCAGCGCCAACCTGCGCCAGGCCGTGGCCGACGGCAGCGACCTCAAGGCCCGGGAGAACATGGCCTACGCCCAGTTCCTCGCCGGCATGGCCTTCAACAATGCCTCCCTGGGTTACGTGCATGCCATGGCCCACCAGTTGGGCGGTTTCTATGACTTGCCCCATGGTGTCTGCAATGCGGTGCTGTTGCCCCATGTGCAACGCTTCAACGCCAGCGTCAGTGCGGCGCGCCTGCGTGATGTGGCCAAGGCCATGGGCGTGGAGGTCGGCGCCATGAATGCCGAGCAGGGCAGCGCTGCGGCCTTGGCGGCGATCGAGAACCTGTCGCGGGCCATTGATATCCCGGCGGGGTTGGCGGTGCTGGGGGCGAAGGAGGCGGACATTCCGACGTTGGCCAGCAATGCCCTGAAGGACGCCTGCGGCCTGACCAACCCGCGGGTGGCCAGTCAGGGGGAGATCGAGGCGATCTTCAAGGCAGCTTTTTGATCTGATGTACTAGCAAGGCGTTGCCTTGCATCGCTGGCAAGCCAGCTCCCACACCGAACCTGTGGGAGCTGGCTTGCCAGCGATGGGCTGCGCAGCAGCCCGCAGATATTCAGACCACCAACGACAGCAGCATGATAAAGATGATCCCGACCACCGACAGGATGGTCTCCATCATGCTCCAGGTCTTGAAGGTCTCGGCCACGGTCATGTTGAAGTACTGCTTCACCAGCCAGAAGCCGGCATCGTTGACGTGCGACAGAATCAACGATCCCGCGCCGGTCGCCAGTACCAGCAACTCACGGTTGACCCCCGGAATCATGCCGATCACCGGCGCGACGATCCCGGCCCCGGTGATGGTTGCCACCGTCGCCGAGCCCGTGGCGATACGAATCACCGCCGCCACCAGCCAGGCCAGCATGATCGGTGAAATCTCGGCCTGCACGGCCATCTGCCCGATCACATTACCCACGCCGGTATCCACCAGCATCTGCTTGAAGCCACCACCGGCACCGACGATCAGGATAATCGCCGCGGTGGGCGCAAGGCTTTGATCGAGCAGCTTCATGATCTGCTGCCGGGAAAACCCGCGCGCCGCGCCAAAGGTGTAGAACGCCAGCAGCAGGGCCGCCAGCAGGGCGCTGATCGGGTGGCCGATCAGGTCCATCCACTGACGGACGATATGCTCGGCCGGCAGTACCACGTCGGCGAAAGTTTTCAGCAGCATCAGGAACACCGGCAGCAGCACGGTGATCAGGGTGATGCTGAAGCTTGGCAGGTTCTGCTGGTCGGACTCGCGGGCGATCTGGTCCATCAGCTCCTTGTTCGGATTGCCCGGGATGTACTTGGAGATGAAGTTACCGTACAGGGGACCTGCGATGATCGCCGTGGGCAGGGCGACGATCAGCCCGTAGAAAATGGTCTTGCCGATGTCGGCATTGAAGATGCCGATGGCCAGCAGCGGCCCCGGGTGCGGCGGCACCAGCCCGTGGACCACCGACAACCCGGCCAGCAGCGGAATGCCGATCTTGATCAGCGACACCCCGGAACGCCGGGCGACGATGAACACCAATGGAATCAGCAATACGAAGCCGATTTCGAAGAACAGCGGAATGCCCACCAGGAAGGCGGCGAACATCATTGCCCAGTGCACTTTCTGTTTGCCGAAAGCGCGGATCAGCGTCTGGGCGATCTGGTCGGCGCCGCCAGAGTCGGCCATCAGCTTGCCGAGCATGGTGCCCAGGGCCAGGACGATGCCGACAAAGCCGAGCACGCCGCCGAAACCGTCCTGGAACGATTTCATCACCTTGGCCACCGGCATGCCGGAGGTCAGGCCGAGAAAGCCGGCGGCCAGGGTCAGGGCGACAAAAGGGTGGACCTTGAAGTGGGTAATCAGCAGCACCAGGCCGATGATGGTGACGACTGCATCGAGCAGCAGGTAGGTATCAGTTGCCAAACCAAACATGGTTCAGTGCCTCGTATTGTCATTTTTGTGGGCGGAACATTTGCAGCGTTTACGGGTCGAGACAGCGCTATCTTGGGTGAGCCGAGAAAACAGCCAGGGTCAGGCCGTTCGCGCCAGCAGCGGTTCACCGCAGGGCTTTAGCCACTGGTCCACCTCGATGGCCAGCTTGTCCACCGGCAGGGTGGCGTCCAGGGGCAGGGTCAGCGGCTCGCCATGAGGCGGTTCGAGGGCGGCGAACTGGCTTTCGATCAGGCTGGCGGGCATGAAGTGGCCGGGGCGGGCCAGTACCCGGCGTTCGGCTTCTTGCGGGGTGAGTTCGAGGAACACGAAGCCCAGGTCCGGCACGGCGTGGCGCAGGGCATCGCGGTAGCGCTTCTTCAGCGCCGAGCACGTGAGGATCGGCCGTGCGCCGCTTTTGAGGGTCCGTTGCAGTTCTTCACCGAGGAGGATCAACCAGCCAGCGCGGTCGTCGTCGTCCAGGGGAATGCCGGCGCTCATTTTCTGGATGTTGGCAGCAGGGTGAAAGGCATCGCCTTCGATCAGGCGGCCGCCGCTATGGCTGGCGATGGCGGCACCGACGCAGCTCTTGCCGCAGCCAGCTACGCCCATTACCACGATTGCGGACAAGGGGGGATTCATCGGTACCTCCTGCAGGGCAAGATAGCGCTATCTTGAAGCGAGACGGCTAATGTCTCGAGCGCTTCCCACCCAGATGTTATTGATCTTGTAAAAGCAGTCTGGATGCTCATTCCTGGGCTCATGCAGTTTTGCATTGCCTGTGGTCTGAGACAGCGCTACCTTAGTGCCCGTTCCCCATTCTTTGCAAGTCGAAAATAAAACCTGTCATGACCCGCATCGGCTCCCGTACTACCGGTCGTCCCACCCTGGCTGAAGTGGCCAGGCTTTCCGGGGTTTCCCCGATTACTGCTTCGCGTGCGTTGCGCGGGGTCAGCACGGTGGCACCGGAGCTGGTCGAGAAGGTCCAGGTCGCCGCCGCCAGCCTTGGCTACGTGGCCAACCCGGCAGCACGGGCACTGGCCTCGGCACAAAGCCAGTCGATCGTGGTATTGATCCCGTCGTTGTCCAACCACCTGTTCATCGACACCCTGGAGGCCATCCACGAGGTGATGCGGCCCCGTGGGCTTGAGGTGCTGATCGGTAACTATCACTACGATATCGCCGAAGAAGAGAACCTGATCCGCAACTACCTGGCCTACCAGCCGCGTGGCATCCTGCTCACCGGTTTTGATCGCAGCGACGTGGCCAAGCAGATGCTGGCCGCCAGTGGTGTGCCCTGTGTGCACATGATGGAGCTGGGCGGTGAGGCCCAGGCCATGTCGGTGGGTTTCTCTCAGCAGGAAGCGGGCAGGGCGGCGGCGCGGCATCTGCTTGAGCGTGGCTGCAAGCGCCCGGGCTTCATCGCCGCGCAGCTTGATCCGCGGGTAATGCAGCGCGCCGAGGGCTTTCGCCGGGCCCTTGCCGAGGCCGGTATGGATGCCCACGCCCGGGAAATGCTGGCGCCGCAGCCTTCTTCAATCGGCCTGGGTGGTGAGCTGTTCGCGCAGTTGCTGCAGCGCCATGCCGACGTCGACGGCATCTTCTTCTGCAACGACGACCTGGCCCAGGGCGCCATTCTCGAAGCCCTGCGCCAGGGCATCAAGGTGCCGCAGCAAGTGGCGATGGTCGGGTTCAACGACTTGCCTGCCTCGGCGCACATGGTCCCGCGCCTGACCTCGATTCGCACCCCGCGCGCCGCCATTGGCCGTTGCGCCGCGCAGGCGCTGTTGGGCCTGCTCGATGGCAAACGTGGGCAAGTGCAAAGCCAGGACCTGGGGTTTGAGCTGATGGTTCGCGAAAGCAGCTGAAACCGCCAGTCGGCGGGCGTTGCACGGTGATGTCATAGTGCTTGCATGGCGCCAATCGCCATCTATGCTCAGCAAATCCCGAGCATGGAGTGTTGCAAAATGTTTGATTTGCATCGTAAGTCCGATCTGGCTGAAATCGAGCGTTGCACCCAGGCCTTGGGCCATATGACTGCCAAGTTGGCGGCGATCAGCCGCTCGATGGCGATGATCGAGTTCAGCCCCGACGGGATCATCCTCGACGCCAACGAGCACTTCTGCAAGACCATGGGCTACGGCGTCGAAGAGATTCGCGGCAAGCACCATCGGATGTTCTGCGACGAAGCCTTCAGCAAGAGCGAGGAGTACCGCCAGCTATGGCGCGATTTGGGTCGTGGTGAAGCGCGCAGCGGCACCTTTGCCCGTGTTGACAAGCAGGGCCGCGAAGTCTGGCTCGAGGCCAGCTACATGCCGGTGCTGGGTGCCCAGCAACAGGTCACCAGCGTGATCAAGGTCGCCTCCGATATCACCCAGCGGGTGCAGCACGAGCACGAGACCGAAAGCCTGATCAACGCGATCAGCCGCTCCATGGCGATGGTCGCGTTCACTCCGGATGGCAAGGTTATCGAAGCCAACCAGAATTTCCTCGACACCATGCATTACCGCCTCGACGAAGTGGTCGGCAAGCACCACAGCCTGTTCTGCCACAAAAGCGAAAGCGAGTCAGCGGCCTACAAGGCATTCTGGGCGTCGCTCAACCGTGGCGAGTACCATTCCCACCGTTTTGAACGGATCAACAAACTGGGGCAGATGGTCTACCTGGAGGCTTCCTACAACCCGATCTTCGACACCCGCGGGCGCCTGTACAAGGTGGTCAAGTTCGCCAGCGATATCACCCGCCAGGTCAGCACCCAGCAGACCGCCGCCGAATCGGCCCACGCCACCTCGGTGCAGAACGACGCCTGCGCACGCAAAGGCTCGCAGGTGGTGCAGCAAACCGTGCAGGTGATCGAGGAAATCTCCCAGGACCTCAACGCCGCAGCGCGCAGCATCGATGCGGTGAGCAAGCAGTCGGAGCTGATCGGGCAGATCGTCCAGACCATCCGCAGCATTGCCGATCAGACCAACCTGCTGGCGCTCAACGCCGCCATCGAGGCAGCCCGGGCCGGCGAGCACGGGCGCGGGTTTGCGGTGGTGGCCGATGAGGTGCGTAACCTCGCGGCGCGCACCAGCAAGGCGACCCTGGAGATTGTCGAGGTGGTGCGGCAGAACCACGACCTGTCGTTGACCGCCGTGGCCAGCATGCAGTCGAGCCTGAGCCGCACCGGCCTTGGCGTGGAGCTGGCCAATGAAGCCGGCGAGGTGATCCTGGAAATCCAGCAGGGCTCGCAGCACGTGGTCGATGCGATCAGCCAGATCAACTCGACCTTGCAGTTGCACTGACCCGCTGGACGAGCTGGCCGTCGAGGGTCTGCAGGCTCAGTTCCAGGTCGTTGGCCAGTGCCTGCAGTTGCTCGATGCCGGCGTCGCCGATGCAGGCTTGCTCGAGCGCTTCGCAGCGCTGCACCACGCCACGGGCCTTGAGCATCTTGGCACCGCCCTTGATGCGGTGGGCCAGGCTGCGCAAGGCATCGCGCGCAGGTGCCGGGCCGAGGGCGCGCAGGGCCTTGAGGTCTTCGCTGTTGCTCAGGGCCAGTTCCCGTAGCAAGCGCTCGACCAGCTGCGGATCACCCAGGGTCAGGTACCTGAGGTTGTCGACGTCGAAGCCGCTGGCATGCGCTTCAAGGGCATCATTGGCCAGCGCCGGCGCGGCCGGGGTGTCGAAACCGGCCAGGTGACGGCGCAGTTCATTGAGGCCGATCGGCTTGAACAGGCAATCGTTCATACCGCTGGCCAGGCAACGTTCGCGCGCCTCGACCTGGGCGTTGGCGGTCAGGCCGAGAATCAGGCAGGCCGGGCGTTGCTGTTGTTGCTCCTCGCTGCGCAGGTGGCGCGACAGCTGGTGGCCGTCCATGCCGGGCATGTGGCAATCGGTGATGACCACATCGAAGTGCCCTTGCAGCCACAGCTCCAGCGCCGCCTGGCCATCGCCGGCCTGGCTGACCTGGTGGCCGAGGACGTGGAGCTGGCGTTCCAGCAGCATCAGGTTGGCGGGGTAGTCGTCCACCACCAGTATGTTCAATGCCCGACCGGCTGCTGCTGGTTCGCTTGCCGGCAGGGTGGCTTGCTGCACGGGCGCCACCGGCAACTGCAGTTCGATGTCGACCCGCGTGCCGCTACCCGGCTTGCTGGTCAGGCCCAGGCGGCCACCCATCAATTCGCACAGGGTGCGGCTGATCACCAGGCCCAGGCCGGTGCCCTGGCGCACCGGTTGGTCGCCCACCTGAGCGAAGTTATGGAACAACCGCGCCTGGTCTTCGGCGCTGAAGCCGACGCCGCTGTCTTCCACGCTCAGCAGTACCCGCCGTAGCTGCCCGGGCTGCTGCGGGCCATAGCGCAGGGTCACTTTCACCTGGCCCTGTTTGGTGAACTTGAGGGCATTGCCGAGCAGGTTCGACAGCACTTGCTTGAGCCGCAGCGGGTCGACCATGACGCCGTCGGCCATGGCCTGCAGGTCGGTCTGCAGGGCCAGGCCCTTGAGCCGTGCATTGCCTTCGAACACCCGGACGGTGGCGGCGACCAGCGAGGTCAGGTTGGTGGCTTCGTCGTTCAGCTCCATGTGCCCGGACTCGATACGGGCGATGTCGAGAATGTCACCGATCAGCGCCAACAGGCCATTGGCCGAGTCGAACGCCACCTGCAGTGAAGCGCGGTCGGCGCGCCCCTGTTCGGCGTCCTTGACCGCCAGCTCGAGCAAACCGATCACCGCGTTCATCGGTGTGCGGATCTCATGGCTCATGGTCGCCAGGAAGGTGCTTTTGGCGCGGCTGGCATCGTCGGCCTGGTCCTTGGCCAGGCGTAGTTCTTCGAGCAGGCGCTTGCTGAACCCCAGTTCGTGTTGCAGCGCTTGCTGGGCTTCGCTGCGCTGGCGGATCAGGTTGCGCAGGTAGCGGTTCCAGAACACCACGGCGGCGATCAGCAAACTGGCGACGATAAGGATCTGCAGGATCAGCGAGCGGTAGTTGTACCAGGGGCTGTCGCTGATCAGTGCGTTGGTGCGCCAGCGGTTGGTCAGTTGTGCCAGTTCGTCGGGCTCGATGCTCAACAATGCCTTGTCGAGAATCGAATGCAGCTCGCCTGCCGAGCGTGCCGTGGAGAAGGCACCGATCACCGGTTGGTCGCCGAACAGCGAGGCGATGCGCAGGCGATCCTTGAACAGCCGGCTGATGAAGTAGGCGGCGTTGATCTGCGAGCTGATGGCTGCATCGGCCTGGCCCTGGGCGACGTACTCCATGAGTGACAGCGGGTTATCGACCTCGACCAGCCGGACCCCGGGGAAGGTTGCCTGCAGCAACGGCTTCAATGGATAGTCGCGGATGATCGCCAGGCGCTTGCCGTTCAGTTGTTCGATGCTCTGCACGGCGTCCGGTTCATCGCGGGTGACCAGCACCCGCGGGCTGAGCAGGTACGGCCGGGTGAAGCTCAAGCGGGTCTCGCGGTGCTTGCTGGGGATGAGGCTGCTGGCGATGTCGGCGCCTCCCTGTTCCAGCAGGGCGATGGTCGCGGCGCCAGGATCGGCTTCGATGAACTCGAACTTCAGGCCCGTACGCAAGCTGATCTGTTCCAGCACGTCGGCGCTGATACCGCGCAGTTGCTGCTGGTCATCGTAAAAGGTCAACGGCGCGTAGTACTTGTTGAACACCACCCTGGCCACCGGGTGCTGCGCGATCCACGCCTGCTCCTGGCGGGTCAGCGGCAGGGCCCCGCGGTTGAGCAGCATGCTGGTGCTGCCGCTGCTCCAGCGGCGCAGGATGTTCAGGCGTTCGGTTTCACTGGTGACGTCCAGTGAACGGTTGAGCAATTGCAGCAGTCGGTCGTTGCCGCGGGCCAGGGCGAAGGCGAAGGTTTCCCGCTCGTGTTTGACGAAGTGGGAGATCTGCACGTTTTCCTGGAAGCTCTTGCCGATCAGGTAATCACTGCTGATGGCATCGCCGAGAAACGCATCGGCCTGGCCCAGCGAAACGGCCGACAAGCCGGCCATGGTCGAGGAGTACAGTTGCAAGCGGGCCTTGGGGAACAGGTGCTGGACCTCTTCATCGGGCAGGTAATGGTCAACCATGGCCAGGCGCAGCCCGTCCAGCTCATCATCGACGGCGCGGGTCTTGCCCTGTGGCGTGACGATCACCGGCAGATCATCGGCATAGGGTTGGCTCAGCACCAGTTGGGCGTCAGCGGCTTCAAAGCCGTTGGAGCTGCCGAGCAGGTCAATGGCCCCGGCGTGCAGGGCGGTGATCGCCTCTTTACGGCTGCTGAAGCGGCGCACTTCAATCGGGATGCTCAACAGTTCGCCGATCAGGCCGGCATAGTCGGCGGTCAGCCCTTCATACTCGCTGTGGCTGACATTGATATCGAAGGGCGGGTAATCCGGGCTGGAGGTCCCCAGGCGCAGCACGGCTTTTTCCTTCAGCCAGCGCCTGTCAGCCGGCGCCAGGGCTACGCCTTCGCCGCCAACGACTGAACGGGCCAGCAACGTGCGTGGCTCACCCGGTTCATTGGCCATGGCGCTGTTGACCAACAACGCCGACAGCAAGCCCAGCACCAGGGCCGGTAGAGCGGGGCGGATGTTCATTGGCGGCTCAGATCACCTGATTGCGATTGGTCAGACCCATGAGCTCGACGAAAGATCCTACCTGTAGCTTCTCCATGATCCGACTTTTGTAGGTGCTGATGGTCTTGGGACTCAGCAGCATGCGCTCACCGATATCGTTGTTCGACAGGCCGGCCGCAAGCATGCGCAGCACTTCCATCTCGCGGTGGGACAGGCTGCTCAGGCGTTCTTCTTCCGAGCCCAGCGGGCCGCGGTTGGCCGACATGTCTGGGAAGGTCGAGTAGCCCTTGACCATGGCTTTCAAGGCGAAGATCAGCGCCTCCAGGTCTTCGTCCTTGTGCACGAAGGCCGAGCTGCCGGCATCCAGGCAGCGACGGGCGAACAAGCCGGCCGGTTGCCCCGTGAGGACCATGATTTTCGGGGTGTTTTCCAGCAGGTGCAGGCGTTTGATCACGCTCAGGCCATCGAGGCCGGGCAGGCCGATATCGAGGATGACCACGTCGGGGCGCAACTCGCGGGCCATCTGTACGGCGGCCACGCCGTCGCCGGTTTCCCCCACGACTTCATAGCGTTCGCGCTCCAGCAACATGCGCACCGCAAGACGAATCGTGGGGTGATCATCGACGATCAGTACCGTAGGCATTGGCGCAACTCCTTGACGAAGAGGGTAAGCCGTTTCCTGAATCATTCAGGAAGACGAATCGGGCCGGAGCCGGCGAGTCGCCAACGATACGTCGAATCAGGTTGCAAAAGTATGGGAAGTATAGAGGCGTTGAAAATTGTGGTAGGTATTGTCGAAAATTCCTACGCGTCAGCTAGATAAAGGCCGCTGCGCGGCCTATCGCCGGCAAGGCCGGCTCCCACAGTTTCGGTGTACACAGATCTATTGTGGGAGCCGGCCTTGCCGGCGATGGCAGCGAAGCTGCCCGCTGACTCAGAACGAAGTAGTAAACGACGCGAAGTACGCCCGGCCCGCTTCGTTGTAGGTCAAGGCTCCGGCTTCATCCGAGTTGCCTTCGCGGTACAGGCGCTTGTCGAACAGGTTGTTCACCCCCACGCGCATGCTCAGGTTCTTGGTGAACTCGTAACCACTGCTGATGCCGACAATGCCATAGGGATCGACATCCTTCTGCACCTTCTTGTCCAGGGTTTCATTGGCCCGGGCGTTGTAGGTCGGTGCTTCCTGCTTGCCGTAGTAGGTGCCGTTGAGCTGGAACGACAGCTTGTCGGTGGCATTCCAGTCCAGGGTCGAGTTGACCGTGTACTCGGGGATGATGCTCAGCGGCTCGCCGGTTTTCTTGTCCTCGGACTCGATCATGTAGGTGAAGTTGGTGTTCCAGTCCAGCGCCGGGGTCAGCTCGACGAACAGGTTGCCCTCGACCCCTTGCACCACGGCCTTGCCGGTGTTTTCCCAGCGCAGGATACGGCGGCCGTTGGGCAGGCGGAACAAGGTCTGGTTGCCGGCCTCGATCTTGTTCTTGTAGTCGTTACGGAAGTAGGTAGCGCTGGTGCGCCAGGTGCCCTTGTCGTAGGCCAGGCCCAGCTCCTTGTTGACGCTGGTTTCCGGGTCGAGGTTGGCGTTGCCCAGCAGGTAGCAGCCGCCTTCGTTGAGCTCGCCGGAGTTGCAGCCGCCGCCACGGCTGTACAGCAGGTAGTCGGGGTTGGCCTGGTACAGGTTCGGGGTCTTGTAGGCGCGGGCGATGCCGCCCTTGATGCTCAGGGCGTCGGTGATCTGGTGCGAGGCGTTCAGGCTCGGGCTCCAGTTGTCGCCATAGTCTTCGTGATGATCCAGGCGCAGGCCGGGGGTGACGATGGTGTTCTCACCGACTTCGATGTTGTCCTCAGCGTACAGGGCAAAGCTGCGTGCGGTGGATTTGGTCTGGGTGCGGTCGAAGTTCGGCAGCTCGGCTCCCGGGTCATAGCTTTGCGGGCGCAGCGAGCCCGGGTCGTTGAGCGACTCGTACAGGTACTCGCCGCCCAGGGTCAGCACCTGCTCAAGGCCCATGCTCAACGGCAGGTTGACCTCGCCGGTGGCCCGGGTGTTGCGCAGACGTGATTCAAAGCGCCCGGCACCGCCCGATGGCGCACCTTCGCCCCAGCCGGCCAGGCCTTCATTGAGGCGGCCGTTGCGGGTCAGGTCGTAGGACAGCGAGGCGGTCGAGGTGCCCCAGTCGTAGTCGCCGCGGTGGGTCACGGCAAAGCTTGAGCGCTGCATGACGTTGGTTTCCTTGCCCACCTGGCTTTCGACGAACTCGCCGCCGGCGTTGAGCATGGTGTCGCCGGCAAAGATGTTGCCCTGGCGGCTGTAGCTCGACTCCAGGTCGACAGTGTTGGCCGGGTCGATCTTCCAGCTCAGCAGGCCGTTGATGTCCTTGTTGCGCACGCCTTCGCGGCCGGCCATCAAGGATTCGGCATAGGCCTGGTGCGCCGAGTTGATCTTCATGTCGTCGGCGTCGGTCTTGTTCAGGTTGCCGTACACGCGAAAGATCAGGCTGTCGGTGAGCGGCCCGCTCAAACTGAAGTTGACCCGCTTGCCGGTGCCTTCGGAATCGTCCTCGGGGAGCATGGTGTACAGGGTCATCGAGCCGCGCAGGTCCTGGGTCGGGCGCTTGGTGATGATGTTCACCACACCGCCCATGGCGCCAGAGCCGTAGCGCGCGGCAGCCGGGCCGCGAAGGATCTCGATGCGTTCGACTTCTTCGGCCGGTACCCAGTTGGTTTCACCACGGGTGTCACGGTCGCCGCTCCAGCCGTAGCGCACGGCGTTGCGCGAGGTGGACGGCTTGCCGTCGATGAGGATCAGGGTGTTCTCCGGGCCCATGCCGCGCAGGTCGATCTGGCGGTTGTTGCCGCGGGCGCCGCTGCTGCTGTTGCCCGTGAGGTTGACCCCGGGCTCGCGGCGAATGATATCGGAGAGGTCGTTGACCGGCGGGCGCTTCTTGATGTCTTCAGCGGTAATGATCGACACGCCGGGCGCCTGCTTGAGTTCCTCTTCGGCAGTGCCCAGCACGCGGGTGTTTTCCAGCTCGATCGCCTGTCGGCTGCCGTCCACTGGCAGGTCGGTGGGCTGCACCTGGACTTCGTCCGGTTGAAGTTCCAGCGGGGCTGCGGCAATCGCCGTGGAACCCAGGGCAGCCAGCAGGGCAATGCTCATGGGGCTGAGGTTGAAGCGCGACACCATGTCAGATTTCTCCTGAAACAAAGGGTGAACGGGCTGGACGGAAAGGCCAGAGTCGCTCGGGAGTCGAGAATGATAAGAATTACCATTCGCAAGTAAACCCTTTAGAAGAAAAATAAAATATTAACGAAGCAGGGCGGTAACACCCTGCTACGCAGGTTGCGACGAGCTACTGGCCAAAGGCCTTTAGAATTGTAGGGATGCTGCTAGGCTTGAGGTACGGCCGGGTGCCGGCATCATGCTTTGCGACATTGGGTCGAGGTAGTACTGGTCGGTAAAGTTGTAAACATTGAAACTGACCTTGAGTTCGTCGCTGACCTGGTAGTCGGCGAAGAAGTCGTAAATGCGCGCTTCCAGGTAATGTTGCTGCGGTGTGGTGGTGCCCACATGCCAGCTCTTGTCCAGCACATACATCGGCCCGCTGGTGTAGCGCATGCGCACGCCAGTAGCCAGTTTCTGCTCGAAGGCCTTGGCCCCCAGCACCAGGTTGACGCTGTAGCGCGGTGGGTTCTGGGTGTTGGTGTAAGAGCCCTGGAAGCCGCCGGTCGTGCAGTTGGGCGTCTCTGACTTGCCACCCTCGCGCAGGGCCTGGGCAAAGGCACGGTCGCAGGTTTCGGCCTTGATGTTGTAGACGTACGAAGCGTCGGCGAACCACCAGTGGCTGTCGTAGTGGCTCTGCAGCTCGACGCCCTGGGTGGTGAAGCTGTCGACGTTGCGGATTTTCAGCTCGCCGTTGAACCCCGGGCGGCCTTTGGGGTTATAGCGGTAATTGCGGGTGACCATGTCGTCGATGGTGTTGTGGAAGTAGGCCAGCTTGACGCCGGCCTGGTCGTTGTCCAGCAGCAGGTTGCTGCCCTTGAACGAGGCACCGACCTCGAAGGTTTTCATCCGCTCCGGGCGCAGGTCGTAGTTGGGTTCTGCCGACCAGCTGCCGAGGGTGGTCTCGAACAGCGACGGCATGCGCATGCCCTGGTTGTACAGGGCATAGGCCATGACGTTGGGGGTAAAGGCATAACTGACGCTGTAGGCCGGGGCGAAGCCGTGGCCGGACGGCTCGGCGTTGTCGGCAAAGCCGGCAAACTCCGCGTTCCACCACGGTGCGTCCGGGTCGGCGCCAGCCGGTGCGGCAAACAGCGCCTGGCGGTTGCGATCATGGATACGATAACCGCTGTAGCGTCCGCCCGCAGTGAAGGTCAGTTCAGGGATCGGCTTGTATTCCAGGGCGGTGCTGAGGCTGTATTCGTGACGGTAGCCATTGCGTTCGATGCGGTTGTTTTCCAGGTCGTCCTGCCAGGGCTTGCGGGTCGGGTCGATGGTTTCATAGAGGTACGAGGCACCATAGGTCAGGGCGTAGTCGCCGGTGCCGGTAACGAAGCGGCTGGTGTTGCTGATGTCGGTGCCGACCTTGAGGTTGCTCAGGTCGGACTTGAGCGATTTGCGGTAGTTCTCGCTTTGCTCGTCCTGGTAACCCTGGCCCCGTTGCGGCGCGGTAAAGCCGACATTGTTGTACATGATGCTGCGGCCGAAGGTCGCCCAGGCATGGCCGTTGAGGTCGATATAGCGCGCCAGGCTGTCGTCCTCGGGGCGCCACTTCAACTCGCTGGTGAGGGTGTGCAGCTTCATGTTGCCGGGCTTGAACTGGATCATCTGGTTGGCGTCGGTGTAGTCGTACACCGGGTCCAGCGTCTCGCGCACGTAGCAACCGGTGCTGTCCCAGCGGTTGTCGCCATCCGGCACCGGTGCATTGATGGCCGAGCACTGCTGGTAATACTCGGGGTTGGCGCGCATCCAGAATTCTTCGTCGTAGCGGTCGATGTCTTTTTTGAAGTCGCCCAGTGGCCAGGTCATCGACGGGCCGGTCCGGCCAATCTGCGAGGGCATGATTTCGCCGAAGCTCGAATCCATGTAGCGGTAGCCCAGGCCCAGTTCCAGGCCGTTGTCGCGGTACAGGGTGCCCTTGAACATGAAGGATTTGTTGTGGGTGCTGGAGTTGAGCACCTCTTCGCCGGGCCAGTAGTTGCGCGCCACGGTGTTGGCATCGACCAGGGCGCCGCCGCTGCTCACCGAGGTGTCGTAGCGCGAGTAGCCGTGCTTGCCGGCGAAGTAGTTGTTGTTGCGTCGCTCGGCGTAGGCGGCGACCACGTCGAAGGCTTCGTCCTTGTGAGCGAAGGCCAGGCTGCGCGACCAGTCGTGCGGGTGCAGCAGGTCGTTGCGCTCGGTGCGTGGGCGTACCCGGTAATCGCTGGGGACATCGGCTGTGCTGTTGTCCGACAGCGAGCCGCGCAGGCGCCAGCCGGTGGTTTGGCCAGGCTTGAGGATGTCATCGACGGTCAGGGTCTGCATCTCGACCGAGCCGCCGATGGCACCGGAAGCGCCGGCGTCCAGGCTCGGGCCCTTGTTAACGGTGACGCTGCTGATCAGGTCCGGGTCGATGTAGGCGCGCTGCGCAGTGCCGGCGTAACCGCGATAGACATCCAGCGATTGCTGGCTGCCGTCGACCTTGACCGGCACCCGGCCCTGGCCCTGGATACCGCGGATGTTCACTTCGATACCGCCACCGTTGCGCCCGTCGGAGGTCTGCACACCGGCGATGCCGGCGAGCATGTCGGCATTGGAGCGGCCGCGAAAGCGCTCCAGTTGTTCCAGGTCGCGGGTTTCCACCGAACGCGGCACGCCGTAGTCCTTGAGCGCGTCGTCCTCTGCCTGGCCCTTGACCCGGGTGGCGCCGAGCTCCAGGGCATCGCTGGCTTGCGCGGCCCTTTCGATCAGCACCCGGCCATCGTCACTGAAGTACGCGCTCAAGCCGCTGCCGGCCAGCAGTTTGCCCAGGGCCTGGGCGGGCGAATAATGGCCCTGCAGGCCCAGCGACGGCTTGCCGGCGGTCAGGCGTGCATCCACCGACAGCAGCAGGCCGGCGCTGGCGGCAAACTGGGTCAGGGCCTGGTCGAGGTTGCCGGGCGGAATCTGGTACAGGCGTTGCTCCTGGCGGGCAGGTTCAGCCTGAACCGGCGTTGCCAGGGTACAGAGTGCAGCGCTGAGCAGGCCGCCGAACAATCCGGTGCGGATCGCCAGGCTCAGGGTGGACGGGCAGGGTGGCAGCAGGTTCGGCATCCCGAAGGCTCCTTTGAGAATGCTTATTGGTTAGCTTTGATGACTAACCCGAACGAGCGCCGCAAACCGACAAAGGTCAGCGCAATTAATTTTGCAAAAGCGGATGGGAGGAGGGTCAACGCGCCTTGACGGTCACCCAGTAGCGGCTCAGGTAGTGCACCTGAATCGGCAGGCTGTCCTGCAGGGCAGTCAGGGTGCGCTCGCTGTCGGCCAGGGCAAACACGCCGGTAATCGGCAGCTCGGCGATTGCCGGCTCGCAGCGGATGATCCCGCGCCGATGCCGGCTCAGCTCATCGAGGAATTGTCCCAGCGGCTGGCGCTCGGCGATCAGCCGGCCGTGTTCCCAGGCGATGCTGTTGCTGTCGGCGGCATGCTGCGGGCCGCAGCCTTGCGCGTTGAACCACAGGCCATTGCCGGCCTTGAGCAACTGCTCATTGCCCGCCTTGGGGCGAATCATCAACGCGCCTTCGAACAGCTCGACACGGCTGCCGCCCTGCACTTCGCGCACGGCAAAGCGGGTGCCCAGCGCCTGCACTTCACCGGCAGGGGTATCGACCTTGAGCGGCCTCGGGTCCCTGGCGCTGCTCAGCAGCAGTTCGCCTTCGAGCAGGCGGATGCGTCTTTCGTGGTTGCTGAACCGGATGTTCACGCTGCTGCGGCTGTTGAGCAGCAACTGGCTGCCATCGGCCAGTTGCAGGCGGCGCACTTCGCCGGCGGCGGTACGCTGATCGGCCATGGCCTCCCGCCAGGGCAGGTGGCGCTGGCCCAGGTAACCACTGCCGCCCACCAGCAGCAAGACGCACAGCTGCCGGAGCAGGGTGCGCCGGCTCTGGCGCTCTTCGAGCACGCTGCGGGCGGTTTGCGCGGGCACCGCGGCGAGGGTCTGCTGCAGGGTTTGCAGGCGTTGCCAGGCGCGCTGGTGCTCCGGGTCTGCCGCTTGCCAGTGGGCAAACGCCAGACGTTGTTGCGCATCCAGCGGCCCGTCCCAGTGCAGCATCAGCCAGTGGCTGGCTTGCTCGACGATCGCCGCGTCGATCGGTGCATCGCTTGCCGGGTTCATTCGCTGTAGAGCACCTGATAGCAGGCCTGGATGGCACGGATCATGTACTTCTGTACCGAACTGACGGTCACCCCCAGGCGCTCGGCGATGTCGGCGTAGCCCAGGCCTTCGAAGCGCGACAACAGGAAGGCGCTGCGCACTTTGGCCGGCATGCTGTCGAGCATCTGGTCGATCTGTTGCAGGGTCTGCAGGATCATCGCGCGGGTCTCCAGCGAAGGCGTCTGCGGTTCGTCCAGGTGAGCGATGCTGGCCAGGTAAGCCTGCTCGATACGTTGCCGGCGCCATTGGTCGATCACCAGGTTGCGCGCCAGTTGCACCAGGTAGCTGCGGCCCTCGTCGTGACCGGGCAGGCGGCCGCTGACCAACAGGCGCAGAAAGGTGTCGTGGGCAATGTCGGCGGCGCGCTCACGGTCGCCCAGGCGCTTGCGCAGCCAGGCCTGCAGCCAGCCGTGGTGATCGCGATAGAGGCCATGGAGCTGTTGCTGGGGGGCGAGGGAGGTAGGAGGCACCCGGAGATCCTGAAACATGAAAGATGCAGTTGCGAATTGTTCGCATTATAGGGGTAAAAAAGGAACCGTGACCACCCTGTCGGTGAGTCACGGTCAAGTGGGGGGAGAATCAGATTGCGGCGGCCGCATCGCTGGCAAGCCAGCTCCCACAAGGTGCATGCGGTCTCTGTGGGAGCTGGCTTGCCAGCGATAGGCTGCGTAGCAGCCTCAACATGGTTACTGCTGCAACACTGTCGCCTGGTTACCCGCACCAAACTGCTGGATGTTCGCGGTCATGTTGGCGCCGCTCTGGTCGACCAGCGCCTGGTTGGCCGAGCCGCCCTGGGTCACGTAGGCGACGTTGACGCCATCGGCCTGCTTGATGCTGGCCTGGTTGTTGTCGCCATACAGCTGCCAGGTGTAGCTCTGGTTGCCGCTACCCGACTGCTCGACCTTGATACTGTTGCCAACGCCGTTGCTCAAGCCCGTGGCGTAGTTGACGGTGCCGCGCTGGTCGGCGATGAGCAGGTTGTCGCTGCCGTTCTGTTCGAAATACAGCTCGTTGTTGCTGTCGGCCTGGGTCAGGTTGGCGCTGTTGCCGTTGCCGGTCTGGTTGATCTCGGCGCGCTGGGCACTGCCGAACTGGCCACCGAGCTTGTCGCCCTTCCAGTTGCTGGCGAGGATCTTGTTGCCATCGCCGGTGGAGGTCACCGTCAGCACATGATTGTCGCCATTCTGGTAGGTGTAGTAGACGTTGCCTTGGCCGTTCTGCAACAGCGTGGTGGTCGACTGCAGCGACTCGTACTGGTCGGCGTAGATGGCGTTGAGGCCGCCGAGCTGGGTGATGCTGGCGATGTTGCCGTCGCCGAAGCTCTGGTCGATCACACTTTCGTTGGTTTGCCCGTACTGGGTCACCGTGGCCTGGCTGCCAAGCTGGGTGTCCTGCCAGACTTCACTGGAGTTGGCGCTGCCGTTCTGGCTGATGGTCACCGTGCCGCCCTGGCCCTCGCGCTGGTCGCCATAGGCCCAGTTGTCGTCGCCGGCCTGGAAGATGCCGATCTGCCCGTTGAGGTGGTTGAGGTGCTCGGCGGCGCTGTAGTTGCCGCTACCGGCCTGGATGCTCAGGGCATTGTTGCCGGCGCCACCGTACTGCTGCTCGACGAAGGCGCGGTTGTTGTCACCGTACTGCAGGGTGGTGCCCTGGCTGCCGGTCTGGGTGTCCTGGTAGACGAACGAGAAGTTGCCGGTGCCTTCCTGGGTCTGCTGGGCGGTGTTCTCGACGCCCAGCGACTGGCTGGCGTGGGTGTTGTTCAGGGCCCCGGCGTTCTGCTGGTTGATCTGGCTGCCGAACTCGAACAATTGCTCGGCGTACCCGGCGTTGTAGTCACCGGCGCCGCTTTGCTGGATCTGGCTGTTGCCGCCTTCCTGTTTGGCGGCGTGGTTGTTGCCCTGGCCCAGTTGGTTCTGGGTGGTGGTACTGAGCGGCGCGGCGATCTGTTTGACCTCGGCGATGTTCTCGGTACCGAACTGGTTCTGGGTCGACAGGCTGTCGTCGGCCATGGCCTGGCCGGCAACGGCCAGGACAATGGCGGCGCTTAAAGGAGCGAGCTTGAACATGGTGGTGCCTCCAGGTTTAACGGTATTGGTTGACCTGCACGCGCTGACCGTTGCCGGCCTGGATCACCGAGCTTGAAAGCCCGCTGCCGGCCTGTTCGATGCTGGCGCTGTTGCTGTTGCCGTACTGCTCGATCTGCGCGCGGTTGTTGCTGCCGCTCTGGCTGATCGAGGCGCTGTTGCCATAGCCCTGCTGGCTGATCGAGGCCATCAGGTCGTTGCCTTGTTGCAGGATGAACGCCTCCTGCGCCCCGCCTTGCTGGACGATGCGCCCGAGCAGGGCCTGGCCGTCCTGGCCGATGGCGGCGCGGTTGCTCTGGCCGTTCTGTTCGACCAGGGCCTGCTGGCCGCTCGAAGGCGCCAGCGCCTGCATCGACATTTCGCCCAGGTCACTGCCCACGGCCAGGTCGGCGTTGTCCATCAGGTCGTCGGCCAGGGCGGCCTGACCGCTCAGGGTCAGGCAAAGCAGCAAGGTGGTCAGGCGCGCCATGGTCGTTCTCCTGTAGTTACTGCACGGTGACCGGCACGGTACGCACGGTGCCCTGGCTGCTGCGCACGGTTGCCGTCGGCGCCGCGGTCGGGATCACCGTGGTGCTGTTGCTCACCGTCAGCCGCCAGCGTCCGGTCAGCGGCACCGCGGTGCTGCCGAGGGTGACCAGGCCGGTCGGGGTGGTGACCTGCACGGTGATGGTGTTGCCGGTGGTCACCGACGAAGTGCCGGAGATGTCCCAGTTGAAGCGGTTGTTGGAGCGCGCGGTGACCGTTGCCGCCGTCACCGCGAAGGTTTCCGCCGCTGGCCGTGGCGACACCTGCACCGTGACCGTGGCCGGTGCCGACAGCGCGCCGAGGCTGTCGCGGGCGACATAGCTGAAGGTGGCGGTAAAGGCCGTGGTCACGGTGGCCGGTGGGGTGTAGGTGACCTGGCTGCCATCGGTGCTCGCCGTGCCGCGTCCGGTCGCAGGCTGGGTGACGCTGGCGACCGTCAACGGCACGTTGCCTTCCGGATCGCTGTCGTTGCCCAGGACGTTGATCGGCAAGGCCACGCCCAGGGTCGCGGCCGTGTCGTTGACGGCAGTTGGCAGCTGGTTCGGGGCGACGTTGACCGTCACTGTGGTTACCGCCGATTGCAGCCCTTTGTTGTCCTGGGCTCGGTAAGTGAAGGTGGCCACCAGCGGCGTGTTGACCACGGCCGGTGGGGTGTAGGTGACCGCGGTGCTACCGTTGAGCACCACGCTGCCCTGGCCGCTGGCCGGCTGGGTAAGCTCGCTGATGCTCAGCGGCACGTCGTCGTCCGGGTCGCTGTCGTTGGCCAGCAGGCTCAGGGTCAGTGGCACGCCGAAGCTGGTACTGCCGGTATCGGCTTGCGCCACCGGTGCCTGGTTATCGGCTTCGACCGGTGCATTGCCGACCACCACCACCGGCTCGCTGTCACTGCCGCCCGCGGCGGATTTCACCGTGACGATTGCCGGTGGCTGGGCCAGGTCGTTGACCGTCAGGGTTTGCAGCGTGCCGGACTTCGACAGCCGGCCGTAACCCTGGGCGACCAGGTCGGGCACCTGCACTTCATCGCTGGAACTGGCTTCGATGCGCAGGCGTTTGTTGGCCCAGTCATAACGGGCGGTGGTGACCTTGACCACATCGCTGAGCTTGCTCGACAGCGCGGTGGGGCGGGTGGCGCCGGTCGGGTCGGTGGCGGTGACCACGATCACCGCGGGCGGTGCGGCGCTGCTCAGGTGATGGGCGAAGAACAGGCCGTTATTGTCGGCCAGCAGGTTGAACTGGCAGGGCGAGGGCGGGGTGCCCGGTACCAGCGCCAGGGTGTCGCGCATGCACAGCGTGGCGTTGTTCGGCGCCTTGGCGAACACCTCCACGCGGGTGCCGGCCGCAGTGCGCCGGTAGCTGGCCCGCTGCAGCTCGGCAGGGGTTTGCTTGCGCGGGTCGAGGACCTTGCCGGAGACCGTGAACAGGTTGGTCTGGAGGGTCCCGGCCGGGCCCTGCATACGCACGAAGTTGGTGTTGTTGGGGCTGCCGGTCACGGCTTCGGTAAGGTTCGGGTCGCCGATGTAGGTTTCGCTGGCGCCGGTATCGGGGTTGATCTCGGTGTAGGGGCCGCCGACGCCGCGCAGGAACGGCCCGACCGCACCGTTGAGTACGCCGCTGAAATCCCCCGGGGCACCGATGCCGATGTCACGGGTGATGTTGATCGCGCGTCGCCCGGCGGTGGTGACGTTGACCGTCTCGACCCCGTACGGGTGGGTGATCACATAGGTACCGGTACGCGGCACCGAGGCACGAATGCGGATGCGCGCGAAGCTTTGCTGGTCGCCGTCCACCGGGTTCTCGCTGGCGAACGCCGCTTCGATGCCGGCGACGTAGACCTCCAGCTCGTAACCGCTGTTGCCCACCTCGGGGATCGCGGTTTCGGCCAGGTACCAGAACATCTCCGGTGGCCAGTTGTCGGGGAACACCAGCGGCAGGCTGTCGTCGTAGACGCCAGGCTCGGGCAGCAGGGTGCACATGTAGTTCGGTGGCACCGAAGCCGGCACCCGCGAACTTGCCGCCCGCGACTGGCACAGTTCCAGCGACAGGTTGCCGTGGTCCTGGTACCACATCGGGTAACGCCCGGTGGCCAGGGTGTAGGGGCCGGGATCGACCGCCTTGAGGCCGGCCCAGGCAGTGCCGGCCAGCGAGAGGGAAAGCCCGGCTGCGCAGAGCGCCAGGCGTGGCCAGTTGTTCATGCTGCCTCCTGCTACGGGACGTGGCGTAAGAGTGTTCATGGCACGAGCACCACTTCTTCGCTGTCGCTACCGCCGTTGGCGCTGGTCACCGTGACCTTGGCGGGCGGAATCGGCGACAGGCCGGTGGTGAGGGTCTTGACCGCGCCATTGCCGCTCAGGGTGCCAATCGTGGCGCCGTTGCCGGTGCGGGCGCTGAGCATCGGCGGGCTGGTTTCGTCGCTGGTGCTGGCGACCAGGGTCAACTGCCCGGAGGCCAGGCTGTACTCGGCGCGCTGGATCACCACCAGGTCGGTCAGCGGCAGGGTCAGGGTGGTGGGCGTGCTGCTGGGGATCGCCAGGTGGTTGTCGGCGGTCACCTGCAGGTTCATCGGCAGGGCCGGGTTGAGCACCGACTGGGCGTACCAGGCGCCGGTGGTGTTGGCCTCGGTGAGGGTGAGGTTGGGGGTCTGGCTGATCAGGGTGGCGCTTGCCGGTGGCGGCGGGGCCTGCACGAAGACGTCCTGCTGGGCGCGCAGGTCGCCGTTCTCGCTGTGGCGCGAGTAGGTGCTGCGCTGGGCGATTACCGGGGTTGGGCGGACGACGTCGGAGAGCTTGCCCGAGACCGAGAACAGCTCGGTGCGCAGGTCCAGGCCGTTGGGCCCTTCGATGCGCACGAAGTTGGTATTGAACGGGCTGCCGGTCACGGCTTCTTCCAGGTTCGGGTCGCCGATAAAGCGCTCGCTGGCGCCGGTGGCCGGGTTGGTTTCGGTGTAAGGGCCGCCAACGCCGCGCAGGAACGGGCCGACATCACCTTTGAGCGCGCCCATGTAGGTCTTCGGCGTGCCGATGCCGATGTCGCGGGTCATGTTGATCGCCCGTCCCCCGGCCGCGGGTACATCGAACACTTCGACGCCGTAAGGGTGGGTGACGATGTAGGTACCGGCGGTGGGGACGTCGACGCGGATACGCACCCGGGCAAAGCTGACCTGGTCGCCGTCGACCACTTCCTCGGCGGCAAAGGCCGCCTCGATGGCGGTGCCGTAGCTCAGGTCGATGCCACGGGCAGCGTCGACGATTGCGGCATCGGCGGTGAACCAGAAGGTCTCGTCGGGGTAGTTGCTGGGGAAGCTGATCGGCTGAGTGTCATCGAACACCCCGGGGGCGGGGTTGAGCACGCACATGTACGACGGCGCACCGGGGGCGCCGGGCACCCGCGAACTGACCGCCTTGGACAGGCACAGATCGAGCACCCGGCCGTGGGTGTCCTGGTACCAGGCCGCAAAGCCGCCAGTGGCCGGCAGGTAAGGGCCGGGGTCTACTTCGAACAGGGCGGCCTGGGCCGGCGTCTGGAGAATGCTCGCCAGGATCAGCAAAGCCAGTGGGTGGGGCGTTGGACGGTGCATGAGTCTTCCCTCTTGCAATCGGGCCCATGGACTTGGGTCGTCTGCACAGGCATCGGCAACATCCGTACCAACAGTTTGTCAGCGGCCTGCAGGCCGCTGCGGGCAAGGCCTGGAGAGCGGTCAACGGGTGCCGGGCGGGTTCACCGTCACGGGGCGTGGGCCCCAGGGTTGGGGGCAAGTGGGGCAAGCCTGCGGGGGAATTCCCCGGGCTGGGCTATAACCTATGGAGCGTTCATTCGGGAGTCAGTGATGAGCAGCCAGCCACGCCTCGATTCGTCATCCTTGCAGGTCGCAAGCCCGGCCCCCGCCGCCGTGCGCAAACCGTTCGACCTGCTGCGCTGGTACGCCTTCGTCAGCCTGGCGATCATTCTTTCGGTGGCGGTCGGCCTGGGGCTGATCTCCAGCCGCTTTGTCATCAACGAAAGTGTCGAACGCGACGCCTTGCTCACGGCCCAGTTCATCCAGGCGATTGCTTCAGCCGAAGTGCGCAGCGTGGCCATCCCCAATGTGCGGACCATGGGCGACCTGCTCGACCCCCGCCTGGACCAGGCCTTTGCCGATGTCAGCCCCGAGGCCCGGCGTGCTGCCCGTGGCGAGTTTCTCGACCACATCGCGCATTTGCCGGACATGCTCCTGGCCAATATCTACGCCCCGGACCGCATGGTGATCTGGTCGACCAACCCGGCCCTGATCGGCAAGATGATCGACGCTGATGACGACCTCGACCAGGCGTTCCTCTACAAGCGGCGGGTATCGGCCAGCTACCACACGGTTGATCAAGCCCGCAGCGAGCAGAAGTTCGTCACCCCGCCCGAGCAACTGTTCATCGAGAACTACATTCCGCTGTTCGACGCCGACGGCGAGAATGTCACGGCCATGGTCGAGATCTACAAGGAACCCCGTGACCTGATCGTGCGCATCGAACGTGGCCTGCTGCTGATCTGGCTGGCGATTGCCGTGGGCGCCGGGGTGGTGTACCTCGGCCTGTTCTGGATCATGCACCGCGCCGCCCGGCAACTGGCCATCCAGCAAAAGCAACTGATCAGCAATGAAACCTTCGTCGCCCTGGGCGAGATGTCTTCGGCCGTCGCCCACAGCCTGCGCAACCCCTTGGCCAGCATCCGCTCCAGCGCCGAGCTGGCCCAGGAGATCGAGGAGGGCCCGGCGCAGAAGAACATCGGCGACATCATCAGCCAGGTCGACCGCATGTCGCATTGGGTGCGCCAGCTCCTGCAATCATTGCGTCCCCTCAGTGATGCAGCCGAACCTGTGGAGTTGCTGCGCATCCTGCAAGACAGCCTGCAGGCATTCGAACCACAACTGCTGCGCCAGGGGGTCAAGGTGCAGATCGACGCCGTGCCGGCGGTGCAGGTGTTCAGCCAGCCGGTACTGCTCGGGCAGATTTTCAACAGCCTGATCGCCAATGGCCTGGAAGCCATGCCCGAGGGCGGTACGTTGCGCATCGAGCCTGTGCGGCACAACCGCCACAGCCTGATCCTGCGCCTGTGCGACACCGGCAAGGGCATGAGCGACCAGCAGCAGCGCATGGCCTTCAAACCGTTCTACAGCACCAAGCAAGGTGGCCTGGGGGTTGGCCTGGTGCTGGTCAGGCGGATCATGGAGAGTTTTGGCGGCACGGTGCGCCTGAGCAGTCGTGAAGGCAAGGGCACCTGTGTGCAGCTGAGTTTCAGGCTGGCCAGGGCCGCCCGTGAACGGCGCTGATACTGCCGTACAGGCATGGCTAAATACTATCACTGCATCTTCGCTCATTAGTATTGATGTCAGGCGCCCCGGATGGCCTGAGCTATACATTTGAAGAAAAAAAGCATCCCGGAAGGAAACCATCCGATGCAGATGCTCAACCGCCAGTTGGCCGATGAAGGCCAGCAATCCCAGGCTGCACAACACAAACCGCCGCGCCAGTTCAACCTGCTGCGCTGGTTCTCCGTGGTCAGCCTGCTGATCATCGCCTCGGTTGCCGTGGGCCTTGGCTACGTGTCGACGCGGTTTGTCGTCAATGACAGCGTCGAGCGTGATGCCATGCTCACCGCCCAGTTCATCCAGGCCATGGCCCAGGCCGAAGTGCGCCATTCGCGTATTGCGCCGGGCACGACCATGGCCGAACTGCTCGACCCGCGCCAGGACAGCCAGCACAGCCAGGTCAGTGCGCAGGTGGCGGCGGCGACGCGCACCGAGTTCCTCGATCATGTCGACAGCCTGCCCGATACCCTGCTGACCAATGTCTACGCCCTGGACCGGACCATTGTCTGGTCGACCAATCCGCAGTTGATCGGGCAGCAGATCGAGGGGGACGCGGACCTGGACGAGTCGTTCGCGTCGAAAGTGCCGGTGTCGGCCAGCTACCACCGGGCCGATGAAGAGCGCGAAGAGCAGAAATTCCAGCGTGAGCCCGAGTACCTGTTCATCGAGAACTACCTGCCGATGTTCGACGCTTCCGGCACCCGGGTGGTGTCGATGGTGGAAATCTACAAGGAGCCCCATGATCTGGTGCGGCGCATCCAGCGTGGGTATGTGCTGATCTGGACCTCGACCATCCTCGGCGGCGCGCTGATCTACTTCGGCCTGTTCTGGATCGTGCGCCGCGCGGCGAGCATGCTGCGCACCCAGGAAACCCAACTGGTGGCCAGCGAGACCTTTGCCGCCCTGGGCGAGATGTCCTCGGCGGTGGCCCACAGCTTGCGCAACCCGCTGGCCAACATCCGCTCAAGCGCGGAACTGGCCCAGGACATCGCCAGCGCACCGGCGCAGAAAAACATCGGCGACATCATCAGCCAGGTTGACCGTATGTCGCGCTGGGTGCGTGATCTGCTGGTGTCGTTGCGGCCGATGAATGACGATGCCGAAGCGGTGGAACTGGTGGCAGCCATCGACGACACCCGCCATGCATTCGCCCAGCAACTGGATCGCAACAAGGTCCAGGTACAGATCGACACACCGGCGCTGGCCTGGGTGGTCAGCCAGCCGGTGTTGCTGACGCAGATCCTCAACAGCCTGTTCGCCAACGCCCTGGAGGCCATGCCCACGGGGGGGCGCTTGAACGTGGCGGTGCAGGTGCTGGAAGACCGCCGGCAGCTGCAACTGACCCTGAGCGATACCGGCAAGGGCATGACCCAGCAGCAGGAACGGATGGTCTTCAAGCCTTTTTTCACCACCAAGCAGGGCGGCCTCGGCGTCGGCCTGGTGCTGGTCAAGCGGATCATGGAACGTTTTGGCGGCTCGGTGAGCCTGGCCAGCCGTGAAGAGGAAGGAACCCGTGTCTGCCTGATTTTCAATGTTGCAGCGGGAGGGGACCATGGAACAGAGCATCCTGGTAGTCGAGGATGATGAAATCCTTGCCGAGAACATCCAGACCTACCTTGAGCGCAAAGGCTTCGAGGTCACTGTCTGCCATAGCGCAGAAGAGGCCCTGGAACAATTGCCACGCTGCCAGCCCGATGCGGTGTTGACCGACAACTCGCTGCCCGGCATGAACGGCCACGAACTGCTCAAGGTCTTGGCCCAGCGCGAGCCGGAGCTCAAGGTGATCATGATGACCGGCTATGGCAACGTCGAAGATGCCGTGCTGGCGATGAAAGAGGGCGCGTTCCACTACCTGACCAAACCGGTGGTGCTGGCCGAACTCAAGCTGATGCTGGAAAAGGCCCTGGCCACCGAGCGCATGGAGCGCACCTTGTCGTTTTACCAGGAGCGCGAGGCGCAAAAATCCGGTGGGCAGGCACTGATTGGCGAGTCACCGGCCATGCTTGGCCTCAAGCACACCATCCGCCAGTTGCTCGACGCCGAGCGGCGCATGGCCAGCGGCGACCTGCCGCCGGTGCTGGTAGAAGGCGAGACCGGCACCGGCAAGGAGCTGGTAGCCCGCGCCCTGCATTTTGACGGGGTGCGCAGCAAGGGGCCGTTTATCGAATTCAACTGCGCGTCGATCCCGGCCAACCTGCTGGAAGCCGAGCTGTTCGGCCATGAGAAGGGCGCGTTTACCGATGCCAAGGATCGCCGCGTTGGCCTGGTCGAGGCGGCGGACGGCGGTACCTTGTTTCTCGACGAGATCGGCGAGATGGACCTGCTGTTGCAGGCCAAGCTGCTCAAGCTGCTGGAAGACCGCACCATCCGCCGCATTGGCGCGGTGAAAGAACGCAAGGTCGACCTGCGCATCATCAGCGCCACCAACTGCAACCTGGAGCAGATGGTCCAGCAGGGCAAGTTTCGTCGTGACCTGTTTTTCCGCCTGCGCATCATCTCGATCAAGGTGCCCAGGCTGTATGCCCGTGGTGAAGACATCCTGTTGCTGGCTCGGCACTTTCTTGCCCAGCACGGCAAACGCTATGGCAAGCCGAACCTGCGCTTCAGCGACGAGGCCGAGGAATTGATGCTCAACTACAGCTGGCCGGGCAACGTGCGCGAATTGCGCAACATGCTTGAGCAGACGGTGTTGCTGGCGCCCCAGGAACTGATCGCCCCGCACCAGCTCAACGTGTGCATGAGCCTGGTGGATGAGCCGCTGGAGATGCCGGCGCTTGCCGTGCACGAGGCGTACGGCAATGGCGATGCCCAGGCCTCGGCGAGCCTGCCGGAAGTGGAGCGCGACATGGTGCGCAAGATGCTTGATCGCACCGACTGGAACGTCACCAAGTCGGCGCGGCTGCTGGGTTTGAGCCGGGATATGTTGCGTTACCGGATCGAGAAACTTGGACTGACTCGGCCTGACAAGCGCCAGTGGTAGCGTTGGGGCTGCTGCGCAGCCCTTCGCCGGCAACGCCGGCTCCCACAGGGTTGTGCATACCCCAGACACATCAGGTTTAACTGTACTGATACCCCAATGTAATGACCGGGCTAGCCTGAAAGTTCATCTTCAGGAGACCCGACATGGACAGCCCAGCCTCCCACCGCCTGAGACGTGGGCGAGTATCGACACCTGGCGGCTTGTACCTGCTGACCAGCATCACTGAAAACCGCCAACCGGTTTTTACTGATTTTCACCTGGCTCGGCTGATGGTTGAACAGCTGCAATATGCACAGCAACAAGCCCTGGCGAAATCCCTGGCCTGGGTGATCATGCCCGATCATCTGCACTGGTTGATCGAGCTGCAGCAGGGAACCCTTGCATCCTTGGTACGTCGGGTCAAATCCCGCAGTACCTGCCTGATCAACAAGGCCAGCCGGCGCACGGGGCGCTTATGGCAACAAGGCTTCCATGACCGGGCGTTGCGCCGGGAAGAGGATATTCAGGCGGTGGCACGTTACATCGTTGCGAACCCATTGAGAGCGGGATTGGTGTCCCGCATTGGCGACTACCCGCATTGGGATGCCATCTGGCTCTAGACCCCTGGGGTGATCGGAGCATGCACAACCCTGTGGGGAATGGCGACCGCTGCGCGCTCGATCGCTGGCAACGCCAGCTCCCACAGGTCCATTGTGGGAGCAACTGTCTTGATCAGGCTGTTTGCACTCGACCAACGGCGCTACTCGCGCCCGCGCATGAAGAACCCCGCCACGTACTTGCGGAAGGTATCCAGGCTCTTGAAGTCGGCATAACGCTTGAACGTTTCACCCTCTGGCTCCGGCCCCAGCGGCTGCTCGGTCAGCGACACCGACAGCACCCGGTCCTGGTCGGAGCTGAGCACCAGTGCATCCATGCCCTGACCACCCAGCACCGGCCGGCGCATGATCACCTTGACGCCCTTGCTGGCCATCCAGTCAATCAGCGAGATGAGCATCTTCAACGGCTCTCGCTCTTCATCGCGATACACCGGAAACAGCTGCCCGCGGGACAGCACCGGCACGCTGGCGACATGAATCAGCTCATAGAAATGACTGCCGGCACTGGCCGGCGAGTAGATCGCCAGGGCCAGCAACGGCCCCGGGGTTTTGCTGCCGCCCCAGAGCAGGTGATGGCCCTGGAAGTCGAAGCCGTCTTCACTGCGGTCGTTGAACACCTTGCGCGCCTTGACCTGGCTGACACAGTCGAGCAGCAGGCCATGCCGGCGATGGTTGCCAAAGGCCGTGGACTCACGCAAGCGCCCCTTGAGCATCATCATGTGCTTCATGTCCAGGCGGGTTTCCAGGTAGTTGCTGGCCGGCACCCGCTCGATCAAGGGGTAACGGCTGGCCACCCCGCGCAATTCGGCGAACTGCCCGGTGAGGTCTTTTTTCAGGTGAGTGGCGTAGACATTCAGGCCACTGGCCTCGATCAGGGTCAGCAGCAGCGACAGCAGCCGGTGCTGTTCGCGTTTGTCGCCACTGCCTGCGGATTCGCCTGCGCCATCGCTGGCACGCTTGAAATCACCGATCAGGCGCAACGGCGCGTCGGGCGCGAGCCAGGCCGCCGGTGGCGAATCGTTGTCGCTGTCGCGGCTGCCACTTTCACGCTCATCCTTGATGAACGCGCAGTCTGGCGCGTGCTCGGCCGTGCCCGGGTTGTTCTTGAGGAACAGGGTGCCGGTGTTGCCATTGAGGTTGACGTTGAGCACCGGCATTGCCCTGGGCTGGCAATCGCAGGCCAGCCAGTGGCCGGCGGCGCGCACCTTCATCAACAGCTGGTTGGCCTGCAACAGGCGCGGGCCCTCAAGACTACCCTGGACAAAGCCACGCAACAGCTCGTCTTCAGCAGGGGTGAGGGTGCGCACCAGCGCGATGTTTTTTTCGATGATTCGCATGGACAATCCTGGCCAGCCTTCCTTTGCCTGCCACCTTAATGCAAAGCCCGGCTGGCGAACATGCCCGCCAGCCGAACCAAGCGCTGCTTACTGGCCGCCAAACAGCTTGGCGGCGCGGGCGCGGATCTCTTCCACGGAGAGGTCTTCCTGGTGGGTGGAGACGAACCACAGGTTGCCGAACGGGTCTTTCAAGGTGCCGCTACGGTCGCCGTAGAACTGGTCTTTGACTTCAGTGACCTGGGTGGCACCGGCGGCGAGGGCCTGGGCATAGGTGGCATCGGCATTTTCGACATACAGGTGCAGGCCGATGGCGGTGCCATTGAGCGATTGGCTGCTGGTCAGCCCGCCAGACTGCTCGCACGGGTCGGCGAGCATCAGCGAGGAGTCGCCGATCTTAAGCTCGGCATGGCCGACGCGCCCGTCGGGGCTGTCGAGGCGGAACATCTCGATCGCACCGAAGGCCTTCTTGTAGAAATCGATGGCCTTGGCGGCATCCTTGATGCCCAGGTAGGGGGTAATGCTGTGTTGTCCTTCGGGGATTGGTTTGACTGCCATTTTATTGATCCTCCTTTAAAGCGCCGCAGGGGAATGGCGCGAAACTGTATGTTTATACAGTTTCGGCGATTCGGCAAATCAAAATTCACAGCGCTGGACGGAAGGTCGTCAGAAAATGTAATCGGTGGTCAGGAAGCTCGACTCGCGGTTGCGGATGATGTCGCTGATCAGCTGCTTGTTGCTCTCCTGGAACCTGGTCGCCACCAGCGTGCGAATGGAGAACACGCGCAGTGCGTCGTGCACCGACAGGGTGCCTTCGGCCGAGTTCTTGCGCCCGTTGAACGGGTAGGTGTCCGGGCCGCGCTGGCACTGGGCATTGAGGTTGATACGGCCGACCTGGTTGGCGAAGGTATCGACCAGCATGCCGACTTCAGCCGAGTTGCTGCCGAAGATGCTCAGCTGCTGGCCGAAGTCGGAATCGAGCACATAGTCGATCACCGTCTGCAGGTCGCGATAAGGCACCACCGGCACCAGCGGGCCGAACTGCTCTTCATGGTACACGCGCATCTGCGCATTCACCGGGTACAGCAGGGCGGGGTAGAAGAACGAGCCACGGCTGGCGCCACCGCCTTCATTGATGACTTGTGCACCCTTGTCGACGGCATCGGCCACCAGGCCGTTGAGGTAGTCGATCTTGCCCGCTTCCGGCAGCGGCGTCAGGGCCACGCCCGGCTCCCAGGGCATGCCCGGCTTGAGCGCGGCCAGCTTGCGCTGGAACTTGTCGAGAAAGCTTGCGACCACGTCTTCATGGACGAAGAGAATCTTCAGCGCCGTGCAGCGCTGGCCGTTGAACGACAGGGCGCCGGTGACCGCCTCGTTCACCGCGTTGTCGAGGTCGACCTCGGGCAGCACGATCCCCGGGTTCTTGGCATCCAGGCCGAGGGCGGCGCGCAGGCGGTGCGGGCGCGGGTGGAGTTTTTTCAGGTCGCTGGCGGCCTTGTTGGTGCCGATGAAGGCGAACACATCGATCTTGCCGCTGGCCATCAGCGCACTGACGGTCTCGCGGCCACGGCCATAGATGACGTTGATCACCCCGGCCGGGAAACTGTCGCGAAAGGCCTCAAGCAGCGGACGGATCAGCAGCACGCCGAACTTGGCCGGCTTGAACACCACGGTGTTGCCCATGATCAGCGCCGGGATCAGGGTGGTGAAGGTTTCGTTCAGCGGGTAGTTGTAGGGGCCCATGCACAAGGCCACGCCCAGCGGCGCGCGGCGGATCTGGCCGAGGGTGTCCTGCTCCAGTTCGAAGCGGCTGGAACGGCGGTCCAGCTCCTTGAGCGCACCGATGGTGTCGACGATGTAGTCACAGGTGCGGTCGAACTCTTTTTCCGAATCCTTGAGGTTCTTGCCGATTTCCCACATCAGCAGCTTGACCACCGCCTCGCGCTGTTCGCGCATCTTGCCCAGGAAGGTCTCGACATGCTGGATGCGTTCGGCCACCCGCATCGTCGGCCAGGCGCCACGGCCTTTGTCGTAGGCATGTACGGCGGCGTCCAGGGCGGTGAGGGCGGTATCGGCGTCCAGCAGCGGCGTATTGCCGAGGGTCACCTGGCGCTCTTCGTTACCTTCCTTGAGCCACACCGGGCTGCGCACCGTGGCCAGGGGCCCGTCCCATTGCTGCAACTGGCCGTTGACCAGGTACTCGCGTTGCACCAGCGGTTCACCCAGGCGGTACGCCTCGGGGATCTCGTTGGCAGTGGGAAACAGCGAATCGAGCAGACGGTCCATGGGCGCAGCACCTCTTTTTCTGTAATGGGTGAAACGTTTCAGTCCGAGCATAACGCCAGGGCGCTAAAAAAAGCCAGCCTCGCTCAACATTGCGCCCAAGGCGCCGATAAAGCAGTAATCCGATGCGAATAACGGACCTATGAGCACAAGAACCCTCGCCCTTGATGACAATCTGGTCCTGCCAAAGAACCTGCGCACCACCCTCAATCGCCTGCTGCCGGTAGGTTTTGCCCTGATCGGTATCGGCCTGTCGGTGGTGCTCGGGCGTCTGGACGTGCAGCGCCAGGAAGCCGAAGTGATCGCCAATGCCAGCGCGCGCCTGTCCGGTGTGCGCGCCAGTATCGAAGCGCAATTGCGCTCGGCGTTCGGTGAGACCGAGGGCATTGCCCAACTGCTGAGCGCCGACGGTGAAATCAGCCCCGAGCATTTTCACGACATGGCCCGCCAGGCCATCGCCTCGGTGCCGCACATCCGGCATATCTCCCTGGCCCCGGGCGATGTGATCGCCGACGTCTACCCGCTGCACGGCAACCAGAGCGTGCTGGGCATGGACTACCGTCAGTTGCCGGACCAATACCCGCTGCTGCAGCGCGCCCGCGACAACTACAGCCCGGTGCTGGCCGGCCCGGTGCAACTGTTCCAGGGCGGGCGCGGGCTGATCTACCGGCGCCCGGTGTTCCTCAAGGGCCACAAGGGCGTGCAGCTGTACTGGGGCAATGTCTCGATCGTCGCCGATATCGACCGTTTGCTCAGTACCGCCGGGCTCGACCTCGACCCGGGCTTCGAGCTGGCCCTGCGCGGCGCCGACGGCCAGGGTTCGATCGGCGGCATGATCTGGGGCGACCCGAAGCTGTTCGAGCAGCACCCGGTCACCGTCAACGTCGACGTCCCCGGCGGGCTCTGGCAACTGGCGGCCAGCCCCCTGGGCGGCTGGCCATCGATGAGCCTGTTTGCCTCGCCGTTGTTCCTGTTTGCCCTGACCTGCACCGGCCTGTTCAGCGTGTTCGTCGCCCAGCTCAACCGCAGCAACCACCTGATCAACCTGCGTAACCGTGAACTCAAGCTGTCCCAGGCGCAACTGGAGCGCCTGGCGCATTTCGATGCGATCACCGGCTTGCCCAACCGCCTGCGCTTTCATCAGCAACTGCTCGATGAAATCAACCAGGGCCAGCGCCTGGCGGTGCTGGTGCTGGATATCGACGGCTTCAAGCAGGTCAATGACAGCCTCGGCCATGCCATGGGCGACCTGCTGCTGCAGCAGGCCACGGCGCGCTTCATGCAGATCATCGAACCCCAGGATTGCCTGTGCCGGCTGGGCGGCGATGAATTTGCCTTTGTTTTCAAAGGGCCGGATGGCCGGTGCATCGAGCGCATCCAGGCGTTGCTGCAAACCCTGCAGTTGCCCTTCGACCTCAAGGGCAACGCTGCCCTGGTCACCGGCAGCATTGGCCTGGCCTGGTGCCCGGAACACGGCCAGAGCGCCGACCGCCTGCTGCGCCATGCCGACACCGCGATGTACGCGGCCAAGGAGAGCGGGCGCAACGCCTACCGCCTGTACCAGCCGGAGATGACCCAGCGCCTGCAGCAGCGCCTGGACCTGGAACACAACCTGCGCCGTGCGCTGAAGCACAACGAATTCGAGCTCTGGTACCAACCCAAGATCGACCTGTTCAGCGGCCGCGTCGAAGGCGCCGAAGCGCTGCTGCGCTGGCGTGATCCAGAGCACGGGCTGGTATCGCCAGCGCAGTTCATCCCCCTGGCCGAACGCACGGGGCTGATCATCCCCTTGGGGGAGAAGGTGCTGGATCTGGCCTGCGCGCAGATCGCCGCCTGGCGTGCCGCCGAGCGCCTGCCCGGGCCGGTGGCAATCAACGTCGCGGCCCTGCAGATCGAGCGCAGCGACTATGTCGCCAGCCTCAAGCGCAGCCTCAAACGCTACGACCTGGCGCCAACCCTGCTGGAGGTGGAAATTACCGAAAGCCTGCTGATGGAAAGCCAGCAGCATGCCTGTGCGGTGCTGGCGCAGTTGCAGGAGCTGGGCGTGACCACGGCGGTGGACGACTTCGGCACCGGTTACTCGTCACTGGCCTACCTGAAGATGCTGCCGATCGACCACCTGAAGATCGACCGCGCCTTCATCAAGGATTTGCCCGAAGACGACGATGGCGCGGCGATTACCCGCGCGATCATCGACCTGGGCCATGCCCTGGGCTTCAAGATCACCGCGGAAGGCATCGAGACCGCCGAACAATATGCCTTTTTGCGCAACGCTGGCTGCGACCAGGGCCAGGGTTTCTGGATGGGCCGGCCGATGCCGGTGGCTGAATTCGACAGCTGGCTGGAAACAAAAGTAGCGGATAAAGGCATTTTGACTCGGTGAATTTAAGATTGTCGAATTTCGGCTGAGATGTGATAGCAGATCGCTTGGCTTTTCCTATACTCGGTGAACATGCCACTGGGGTGGAGTAAAAAAATGCGACGCGACGGAACATCAACCCTAAATTCTTACGATGCGATTCAAATATTGAATGACCAAGGCTTATGCCTAAGCGCTATAAGTTCTTTATGTAGATATAACGATTCGAAAGGGAAGCTCTCTGAGCAAGAGGTCGAGATTCTTCGTGTTGAAGCCGAGTTGCAATTCGCTAGGTTGCAAGAGTTCTACCTAAGAAAATTGGGCGGATACGCTTTCGTTCGTCATTGACTCGCTTCGTGGCGCCTAATTTGGCTGAAATGTCTGTGCTCACAGGTGACGGCGTTACTGCTGTTAGTAGATAGAGGACTTCCTAGATTTACTTGAAAATTCGCCCGTCAAGCCTTTTTAAGCTAGTTCAAATGGTTCCTAGGATTTATCCTACGCGCTCTGTCGCCTTCAGTCGCTTGCTTGGGCTAAATGTTCAAACTAGGCTCGCTCGGTCACTAAATTTTTGGTGATCGGGTTTGGCGACCCGGGATCTATATGCAGATATGTCCCTGAAGAAAGGCGGGCGTTTTCATGCCCGTATGTCTTTTATGGTGGCTGTACGCGGGAGGGCTTAGGCCCTGCCGGGGTTTCCTGCGTTGATCCGGTTCGCCAACCCGCGTACAGCTGCCACCTAATCTCGTTTGGCGACGAGTTCGTGGTAGCTCCACTCAACCAGGAGCCTATCGATGAAAAAGCCAGTACCCGACCCACCATCACTTCATCTTGTCGAAACCATAGAAACCAGTGTCAATAGTTGTCCAGATCATCCACCACATTTTCAATGTTCGAGCTGGTGTGTGTGCAGAGGATGCATTAGTTCATGCGCTCCTTTACCTGAAATGTGCAAGCGCGACAATCTCGCAGGCTGCTCAGCATACCGGTGAGGCAGGGCGTGCTTTTGTATGGTCTTCGCAGCACTCTGTTGAAATGGCCAGCGCGCTCATGGACGCCTTGCTAGATGGAGTCGAAGCTCGACAGCTCCAGGTCTGAGCCATAGCTGAAAGCGGGTACGAATTAGATCCTGCTCTATTGGATAAAATCACTCGCTTTCAGTAACCGGACCTATTGACAGGGGAATCGACAGCCCAGTCAGCGCAACGGCTATGCGCTGACTGCTTACACTCAAGCATCCTAAGATGGTGCCAGCATATTTCTTTCCACAGTAAGCACACTATACCCAACCCGCGGCACCCCCCCAACCGCTGCTCCACCAACGCCTTCAACGACTCCCCACTCCCCAAATACGCATCACCAAAATCATGCCCGCCCAACGCACTCGGGTGCGCCACCACCTCCAGCAATCCTTCAGCCGGCGCCAACCCCGCCCTTAGATCCGCCGGCGTACACACATAATCCGCCGTCGCCCCCGCCAACTGCTTCAACCGTCGATTAAGCAACGTCTTGAACACCCGCTTCAGCGGCCCGATGTTGTGCCCAAGGTTGCGCGCCAACCTCACCGCCACGCCTTCACGCGCCGCAAACCGGGCGACGATGACGCCAATGGGCCAGATGTTGTGCACATGCTGGTGCGAGTCCAGGTGGCTGGGCGTCAGGCCCTGGTTCAGGCAGTGCTGCCACTGCGCCTGCAATTCCTGCTCGACGGCTTCGCGCTCGGCCCGGCTCAGGTGCAGGGTGCGCTGTTTCAGGCGCAGGTCGAACTCGCCATTGGCGGCGCAGAAGCGTGGCTGCTTGGCGATGGCTTCGCTCAACGGCCGGCCATAGGTGAGGTTGAAGTGCAGGCCGATGCGCCCGCGCAAGGCCGGCAACTGCGCCAGGCTGCACGCCGCGCTGAACGCCGGCATGTTGGCCATGGCCGTGGCCGAGCTGATCAGCCCGGCCTGGAAGGCATGCAGGATGACGGCGTTGGTGTGGGCGCTGAGGCCGAAGTCGTCAGCGTTGACTATGACCTGTGAGGGCATCCGGGTTCTCCTGTGGCGAGTCGGGCTCGGCAGTCGTTACCGAGGGTGGGCGGCGCAGGCGCTGCAGCTGCGGCTTGAAGCGTTGCCACAGGCGCAAGGCCAGGCCCAGGGCCAGGCCGCTGGGGCGCCAGCTGTAGAAGCTTTGGCGGTGGTGTTCGAGGGTGCCGGTCATGCGTTCGTGCAGTTGGTGGCTGGAGTTGTTCAGGCTCACCCGCGAGGCGTCGACCCATTCCCAACCCTCGTCCAGGCCCCAGTGAATCCATTCCTCCAGCAGCACGCGGCCACTGCCAAGCTCGGCATGGGCGGGGACGAAGGCGAGGTTGTAGTCGTACACCCGGCCGCGCTCGAACACGCCCAGGCGGTAGCTGATGCAGCGGCCATCGAGCTCCAGCAGCACCACGCGCACCAGGCCCTGGGCCGCCAGGGCGGTGAAGGCCTGGTACATCCATTGACGGCGCAGGCGCCCGGAAAAGATGCCGACGTCGTCGTCGCCTTTCCAGCTGATGTGTTCCACGGCGCTGACGGCATCGAGCAGTGCGCTGATGGTCTCGGCGTCGGGCGTCACCCGGCGTACCTGGGCGCCGCAGGCGGCAATGCGCTTGCGTGCGCGGCGCAGTTTGTAGCGCGGGTCGCCGCTGATTTCCTGGCGGTCTTCAGGGGCGATGCGGTGCACCGGTACCCGGCAGCTCAGGCGCTGTTGATGGGTGGAGCTGCGCCGTGCCCAACGGCGCAGCAGCGTCTGGGCCGCCGCGCCGTTGGGCACTTCGTCCAGTTGCAGCAGGGCGTGGGGCAGGTGCTTGCGGATCGCCCGCAGCACCGGCGCGGCAGCCTTGGCGGGCAGGTCGCAGAGCAGGGCGATGCGGTCACTGAGCGGATACCCCAGGTGGCGTACCACCGGTACCGTCAGTGGCCCGAAGCGCTCGTTGCTGCGGATCAGCGGCAGGCACAGGCACAGCCGGCCCTGATCGCGGCCAACCAGTACCTGCAACTGTTGCCCGACTGCCAGCGCCGCTTCGGCCGCCTGCATCCAGCCCAGGTGGTTGAACGGTGTGCTGTCGGCCAGTCGCTGGCGCAGCTGCTCGTACTCGGCGGCGGGGAAGTCCGCCGCCGCCAACGACGGGTACCACTGCAGTTCAAGGCTCATGGGCTCAGGTCACCGTGGCCGGGGCCGGGCTGGCTTCAGGTTTGCGCAGGGGCTCCAGGCGCGACTCGCTGTAGCGCGTTTCGCGGAAGAACTTCCAGCGCCCGAACAGGCAGTACACGTGCATGATCCGCCCCTGTTCCTGATAGCCCATGCGCAGGTGCAGTTTCAGCGCCGGGATGTTGTGGCTCTCGCACACGTCGACCACGGTGTCGCAACCCTGGGCGGCCATGGCCTTCCACAGTTCCAGCTGCAAATCGACCGAGAGCAGGGTGCCCCAGTATTTGCGCGTCAGCTCGCCACCAAATTCGAAAAACTGCCCGGGTTCCACCGGGAACCAGCAGCCGTAGAAGTGGCGGTCGTGGTAATGGCGCTGGCTGCCCCAGATAAAGGCCACGGTGTCGCCGGCGTCATCGAGAAACATCAACCCGGTGTGGCCTTCGACGGCCAGTTCGCGCATGGTCTCGATGCGGTCGCCGAAGTGTTTGGCAAAGGCCCGCACGTTGTGCACGGTGATGGTTTCGATGCGCAGCGCCGGGTAGGGTCTGAGTTTGTGCGGTGGCACGGGGCTGACCAGGTCGCGTTCCATCCACAGCAGTTCCCAGTGGTAGAACAGGTAACGCTTGACCCCGGCGTTAAGGGTATTGCGCAGTCCTTTGCGCTTTATACGGTCCTGGATTTTGCTCAAAGCACTCATGGTGCCTCCTGTTTCCAGCAGGTGAGGTGCGCGCTCATGACGCGCTCCAGGTCAGGGCGAACAGGGTTTGCCCCGGCAATTGAAAGTGGATGCGGCCTTGCTCGCAGGCGAACGGCGCGCTGCGGGTCTTGTTGTCCGGGCCGAAGAAGCTCAGCGCGCCTTGCGGGCAGGCTTGCTCGGTGGCCAGGCTTACCTGCTGCAGGCGCTCGCCCTTGTTCACCCCCAGCAGGCTGCGCTGCTTGCCGCGGGCCATGGCCAGGGCGTCGACCTCGAAGGCGTCGTTGTCCAGGGCCAGCACCTGGTCGAGCCAGTGCTGCTGGATGAACTGCTGGGCCAGGCCCACCGGCTTGAGCTCAAAGCGGTTCTCGCCGAGCACCCGGACCATGCCCTTGGGCCACTCGGGTTCGTCGGCGACGTGGAACCAGTTGAGCATGTCGAGCAGGCCGTCCTGGGAGGCGTTGATCACCACCGAGGTCCACCACAGGGCGGTGAAGTGGGTTTCCTGGTCGTAGGGGCTCAGGCTCGAACCGCTGGAAAGGTTGGTCTGGTCGAGCAGCAGGGCCTTGTTCGGCCGGCCCTGGGCGTTGAGGCCGACCAGGTTGGCCGCCTGGCGCACCGAATCGCGGTAGCTGCGGGTGGCCAGCAGGTCGCGGACCATCCATTCGTGCCAGGCCAGGGCGTCGATCTGGCTGCCATGCTCCTTGAGCAGGCGCCGCGCCCAGTCCAGGCCGATGCGTTTTTCGCTGCTGCCGTGCAACGGGCCGTTGACCAGCCGGGAGCTGGCCGGCATGGCGATGCGCACCCCGGCTTCGCGGGCGCCGGGGCTGCGTTGCACGCGCTCGGCCATGGCCTGGAAGTAGCGGCTGAAGCTTGGGTAGTCGCTGTAGTTGAGGTTGGGCTCGTCGGCGAAGGCCAGGTAGTGCAGGGTGCTGCCGCCCAGCTTACGGGTGGTGTTCAGCCAGTCGTCGAGGCCGTCGTGGCTGGTGCGGTCGGCGGCCAGTACCGATTCGCGGCCGGTGCCGGCCAGCAGGGTGATGTCCTGTTTGATGGTGTAGCGTTGCTGGTAAAAGCTGCGGAATGCGGTTTCGTACCCCGGCTTGCGCGCGAGTAGGTCGGCAAAGCTGTAGTAGCCGGCGGCTTGCGGCTGCAGTGCATCGAGCACGGCGTAGCTGGACGGCGGCGGCAGCACATAGGGCAGGTTGACGCCCAGGTCCGGGGTGCGGCCCAGCACCGTGTGGCCGAGGGTTAGCGCGACCTTGCCGTCGCTGTTGTGCAGCGGCCGCAGTTGCCCGGGCTGCTGGGCGAACAGGTTGGCGCTGCCGTCGAGCCAGAACGCCACCTTGCCGCGCCCTTGCAGTTGCAGGCGGAAGGTCTGCTCTTTACTCGACTGCGGTAGCGTCAGGCGATCGAACTGCCAGTAGGCGGGGTAGGGCTTGAGCGCCAGGCTCAGCTGTTGAGCATCGCCCAGGCGCTGCACCTGCAGGCCGCGCACGCCGCCGTGGTACTTGCCGGCCAGGCTGGCTTTCTCGCCCGCGGGCACTTTGAAGTACAGCTCGACATTGGGCCCAACCTCGGCGCTGAAATGCACCTTGGCCGGGGCGAACAGGGCGCGGGTGCTGTCGGCGTGCTCGATGCGGTAACGGCGGAAGCTGTAGCCGGGGATTTCCAGCTGGTAGTCGCTGTTGCTCGCCGCCAGTGGCCACTGCACCCGGCCACGGGGTTCATCGGCCTTGATCGGGCGATCGGTCTGCAACTGGCCCTGGCCATTGAGCAGGAAGATGTGTTCGGGGTTGGCGTCGGCCTGCCAGGCCGGTTGCCAACTGACCGTCACGGTGTCGGCCTTGGCCGCCTGCAGGTACAGGCTGCCGTCGCGAATGTCGCCCCATTGCAAGGGCGCAGCCTGCAGCGTGGCACTGAGCACCAGGGCGGCGAACACTAGGCCGGCGCGTTTCATGCCGGCCGCCGTTGCAGCATCTGCCGCAGGGGCGCCAGGTCGCTGGGCAGTACCAGCAAGGTTTGCCAGAACGGCACGCCGCTAAGTTTGCAGTACAGCAGCAACATCGCCAGGGTCACCGCCAGGTAGGCAATGGACGAGGCCATGGCGGCGCCGACGATGCCGTAGACGGGAATCAGCAGCACATTGAGCACCAGGTTCAATGCCGCGCCCAGGCCCATCAGCAGCGATACCGTGCCGGGGCGGTTCTTGCCCAGCAGGTCGAGGCGCAGGATGCTCGCGTAGCACAGGCCGAACAGCCCGGGCAGCAAGGCCAGCAAGGCCGGGTAGGCCGGCTGGTATTCGGCGCCGAACAGGGTGACGATCAGCCACTCGCCGATCAGCGCCATGCTCAGGCAGGCGCCGAGCATCACCGTGGCGGTCAGGCGCAGGGCCAGCGGGGTCAGTTTGTCCATGCCGGCGTCCTGCTGCAGCAGGCGTTTCATCAAGGGCGTGGTCACCGCTTCGGGGACGATCAGCAACAGTTCGGCGGCAGCGCTGGCCATGGCGTAATGGCCCAGCGCCGCACTGCCGAGCATGGCGCTGATGAACAGGTAGTCCGAACGCAGGATCACTTGCTGGAACAACAGGTCCGGATGGCTCTTGGCACTGTAGGACAGCAGCTCACGCTGGCCGCTGCGGTCCCAGCACAGGCGGATTGCATGTTGCCGGCCGAGCCAGTACAGGCCCAGCAGCACCACCAGGCTCAGGCCCAGCAGCCAGCTGATCAGCGCCGCTTCCAGCGCCGCGTTCTGCCACATCCAGAACATCCCGACAAACAGCAGCAGCGGCACCAGCGACTCGGTCAGGCGCAAGGCGTTGAAGGCGCCAACGCCGCCGGTGGCGTTGTGCAGGGTCAGCAGGCCGCTTTTCAGCACCGTCAGCGGCACCGCCAGCAGCAACAGCCAGGCCAGCAGGCCGAGCTGGGTGGTCACTTCAAGTTCGTTGCCGAACGCCCGGGCCAGGGCCACACAGATCAGGGTCAGGGCGCCGGCCACCAGGCAGCCGTAGATCAGCACCTGGCTGAGCAGCAGGCCCATGCTGCGCTGCTTGGCCGCCTGGTAACCGACGGCTGTATTGAGGCCACCGCTGGTGGCGGCGCTGATCAGGTCGGGCAGGGTGCTGAGCAGGGCGAACAGGCCACGCTCGCTAGGGCCGAGAATGCGCGCCAGCAGCACGTTGCGCATCAGCCGCAGGGCGATCATCGCCAGGCGCGTGCCCATGCTCAGCAGCAGGTGGCGAACATAGTGGCTGCGGCTCATGGGCGGCCCCCGCGGCTGATGCGCCAGGCCAGCAAGGAAGGCCGGCTGGCGGTGCGCTGGCTGACGCTGATGCGCGGCAGGGCCAGGGGGTCGTCATGGCCCTGGCAGATCCCGGCGCGGGTGCTCAGGGCAAACGGGTACCGGTGCGCGGCCAGGCGTTCGCGCACCCGCGCATCGTGGTCGCCATTGGGGTAGCAGTACACCGGCAGCGGTTGTTTGCAGCCTTGTTGCAGGGCGTAGTGGCTGCGGCTCAGTTCTTCTTCCAGGCGCTGGTCGTCCAGGCCTGGCAGCAGCGCGTGGCTGGCGCCGTGGGGGCCGAAGCTGATCAGCCCGGAGTTCTCCAGGTGGCGCACCTGGTTCCAGTCCAGGGCCTGGGGCAGGGATTCGGCCGGGCAGGCATCGGTGAGGTGATGCAGGGCCATGGGGCTCAGGGTTTTCAGGCTTTGCAGGTATTTGCCCAGGGCCTGGCTGCGGGCATGGGACCGATCGCTCATGAAGTAGGCGGCCGGCAGCGGCCGGCCGATCTTGCGCAATTGCTCGATCAACGCCCGGCGCGATGTTTCGCCGTGGCTGCCCCAGAGGGTTTCGCCCAGGCTTTCCCACCAGAAGCGCTGGCGGCTGCCGATGTAGTCGGTGGACAAAAAGATGCTCGCCGGCACCTGGTATTGCTGCAGCAGCGGGAAGGCATTCAGGGCATTGTCGCGCCAGCCGTCGTCGAAGGTCAGGGCGACCTTGGGCCGGCCGCCGTTGCGCGGCTGCTCGTGGGTTTTCAGCAGGTCCATCAGGTGCACGCAGTCAAAGTGGCGTTGCAGCCAGCGCAGCAAACGCTCGAAGGCCTGGGGGCCGACGCACAGTTCGTTGCGATGGGGCAGGGCGGCGCTGCTGTCGTCGGCCAGCACCCGGTGCAACATGAGGATCACGCCGGCGCCGCGCAACTGGCTGCGACCCTTGGGCGAGTTGAGGTAAAACCAACCGCTGGCACGCTTGATACTGGTTTTTATCGGCATGTCAGGTGCTCATCGAGTCTGGTCGGGGTTCCATTGGTTGTAGCTGTGCCCGCGCAAGAACTGCCACAGGCCGACGCTCATGCCGGCCAGGGTCACCAGCACGAAGGCCGCCAGGCGAAACGGTTTGGGCAGGCGTTGGCGCACATCCAGCAGGCCGGCGATGGCAATGGCATAGCCAAGCAGTTGCGCGGCCAGGGTCAGTTGGTAAAAGCCGTGGCCGTCGAACAACCACAGGTTGGCCAGCAGCAAGGGCAGCAACAGCACCGGCGCCAGGCGGCGGATCAGCTTGTGGCTGATCAGGGCAATGGCGTACAAGCCATGGCGCAGCGGGTTGAGCAGTTCGCGGCGGGCGGCCAGGCTGATCAGGCCGCCGACGGTGACCCGCTGGCGACGGCTGAACTGGCGGTCGGCTTCGTCCACGCCCTGGTCGAGGACCTGGGCCTCGTCGACATACACCACGCGCTTGCCGGCGACCGGCGCACAGGTATTGATATAGAAGTCGTCGTTGACCCGCGCCGGGATCGGCTGGTACAGCTCGCGGCGCACGGCCTGCAGGGCGCCGTCGGCGGACACCGTGCAACCGGTGCGGCTTTCCACCCGCCGCAGCCAGGCTTCGTAGTGGCGGTACAGGCTTTCGCCCAGGCTCAGGCCCTTGCCGGCCACCGGGATGATCATCTTGCCCACCGTGCCGCCGACCTGCGGGTCGGCAAAGGGCGCCAGCAACGCCGCCAGGGTGCCGTCGATCCAGTGCACATCGGCATCGGTGAACACCACGATGTCGCCCGTGCACTGGGTGACGGCGACGTTGAGCACGCTGTTCTTGCCCATCCGCGGCAGGTCCAGGACCCGAATGCGCGGGTCGTCGAAGCTGCGTGCCAGGGCCACGGTGCGGTCGCTGGAGCCATCGCTGGCGACGACGATCTGCAGGCTTTCAGCGTGATAATCCTGGGCCAGCAGGTTGCGCAGCTTGTTGTCGATGTTGCGTTCCTCGTTGTGCGCTGCCACCACCACGCTAACCCGTTGCGGTGGCAGCGCTGCCGGTGTGTGGCGCGGGAACAACGGCCCCAGCACGGTGAGCAGCAGGGGGTAGCCTAGCCAGGCATAAAACGGCAGCAACAGGCACAACCAAAAAATGAATTCAGCCACGGGCGGGCCTCCTTGCGCTCCAGTTGAACAGGCTTAGCACGAAGGCCGCGCCGGCCAGGTGCAGGCGGATCCAGTGCAGGCCCCAGAGCTGCAGGGCGAACAGCAGGTCGCGGTGTTTCAGGCTCTGGCGCAGGCTCAGCACCAGCGCCGGGACACTGGTGACGAACAGCATGAACAGCGCCACGTGCGGGTAACCATCGAGCAGCGCCAACAAGGCCAGGGCATCGAGCAACCAGGCAGCCAGTGACAACAGCGGGAAGCGCAGCAGGCGCAGGCTCAAGCCATTGCAGCGCAGCAGTTGCAGGTTACTGCCCTGGCGCCACAGCTCCTTGCCCAGCCACTCGCTCCAGCTGCCCTCGAAACCCCAGTGCAGCACCACCGGGTCGCGCAGGGCCAGCAGGCGTGCGCCGGCCTTGTTCAGGTGCCAGGTAAAGTCCTTGTCTTCGCCGGTGCGCAGGGTTTCGCTAAAGCCGCCGACCTGGTCGAACCAGTGGCGCTGCATCAGCAGGTTGGGCGTCGGCAGCCATTGCATGCGGTGCAGCGCCGGCAAGCCTGCGCGCAGGGTGCGCCGTTGCCAGGCGCGGGCGAACCAGGGCGCCAGGCGCGGGGTGTCGCAGTCCAGGGCAAACACATCGCCACGGCCTTCGGCATGCAGGTCGAGCAGCAGGCTCAGCCAGTGCTCCGGCACTTCGATATCGGCATCGAGGAACGCCAGCCACTCACCGCTGCTGGCCTGCACGCCACGGTTGCGCAGGGCGCCGATGGTCAGCCCCGGCAGGCTCAGCACCTGGGCACCGAGGCTGCGGGCGATCTGCGGGCCGTCATCGCTGGAGCCGTTGTCGACCACCACCAACTCGCATTCGAGGCCGGCATCGGCGGCGGCTTGCATGGCCGACCGCAGGGTCCGGGCAATGTGCCGGGCCTCGTTGAACATCGGCACCACGACGCTGACTTTCATGCCTTCACCTGCGCCAGTTGTGCCTGTTCAGCCTTCAGGCGCAGCACGCTGGACAGCGCCAGCATGATCCACAGGTATTTGTGGTTGGGCGCACTGAGGAACATCAGGAACAGGCTAATGGCGAGCATGCTCATGCACAGGTGCGTCAATTGATCCGCCTGGGCGTGATCACCCTGGCGCAGCCACAGGCGCCGGGCGTACCAGACGTTGTACAGCGCCATCAGCACCAGGCCGACGAAGAGGATGCCGGCCGGTATGCCGACTTCGCTGAAAATCTCCAGGTAGGTGTTGTGTGCCCGGCGGTACAGGTCGCCGACCTTGCGGTTGGCCGAGAAGGCCTTGGCATAACCGGTGGTGGCGTAGTGCAGGGGGAAGGTACCCGGGCCGGTGCCCAGCACTGGATGCTCGCGGATCATCTTGCTGCCGACCACGATGTAGGAGGAGCGCCGGCCCAGGGAGTCATCCTTGAAGGCATTGACCCCGGACTTGAGCAGTGCCAGCGACTGGATGCGCGCCACGTAGCTTTCAGGCATCAGCGCCACCAGGGTCGGTAGCAGGATCGCCAGGCCCAGCATGGCAAAGCCCAGGTGCCGCGGGCGCAGGTGGGCGACCTGGGTGCGGTAGTGCACCAGGACGATCCCCAGGCTGATCAACAGCACCACAAGGCCCGAGCGCGAGTTGGTCTTGGTCATGCCCGCCAGCAGGAGGATGCAGCAGGCGATCCAGAACAGCTTGTGCAGCCGTCGGGGGCTGTTGAACACCAGCCACAGGGCCATCGGTACGGCAATGGCGATGAGCATGGCGAATAGGTTGGGGTCTTCCAAAAGGCCGGCGGCGCGGCCTTCGTCCTGGTACTTGGCCGAGACCATGGCCATGATGCAGGTCAGGCCGACGCTTAAGGTCACCAGCCGGTACATCATCGGCAGGTTGAGGTCGCGGCCGATCAGCAGGGTGATGCCGAACAGCAGCAGGCCCACCGCCAGTTCACGAAAATGCCCCAGGGACATCTCGCTGCTGTCGCTGGCCCACAAACTCAGCAGGTACAGCGCCAGAAAACCCAGCAACAGCCGCCACATGGGGCTGCGCAGGCGCTCGGCGGGCAGTTGCTTGACTGCCAGTTGCAGCACCAGCATCAGGGCCAGGGCCGCGCCGATCAGTTTGGTGGCGGTCAGTTGGCTGTCCTTGAACAGGCCTTCCAGCGGTACCAGGGTGATGATCGCCAGCAGGCCCCAGGCCGGGCGTTTGTACAGCGCCAGCAAACCGGCCAGGCCGATGACCGCGCCGGGGGCGAGGAACGGGTAGGGGCTGGCCAGCAGCGCCAGGCAGGCAATGGCCAGCAGGCCGATCAGCGACAGGGGGATGATCATGCGCAGGTCTCCTTGGCTGCGCCCAGGTACACTCGGGCCCAGCGTTGCGCCAGCGTCGGCAGGTGATAACGTTCGCGTTGGGTGCGCCGCGCCTGGGCGATCAGCTCGCCGGCCTGGGCCGGGTCGAGCATCAGCGCCTCCAGCTGCGCCGCCAGCTCTTGCACCGCCAGGGGCCGGGCCAGCAGGCCGCTATGCCCGTGTTCGATCACATCGGGGATACCACCGACGCCAAAGGCCACCACCGGCACGCCATCCTGCATGGCTTCGAGCAGGATCATCGGCGTGCCTTCGGTGCGCGAGCTGATCACCAGGGTATCCAGGCGCGCCATCCACTGGCGCATGTCGGCCTGAAACCCCGGCAGGCGGATGCGCTGGCTCAAGTCCGCGGCGTCGATGCGCGCTTGCAGTGCGTCGCGCTCCGGGCCGTCGCCGAGCATCACCGCATCGAGCTGCGGGTGGCGCTGGCACAGCGGAATCAGGGTATCGAGAAACAGGTCCGGGCCTTTTTCACTGCTCAATCGCCCGACATAACCGGCCAGCCAGCGGCCATCGCCATGATTGCGCGCGGGCAGGGCGTCGGCCTCGGGCAAGCCGTTGGGGATCACCTGCAGCTTGGCTTCGGCAACCCCGGCCTGGCGATGGATGCGCTTGATGCTCTCGGCCACGCAGACCACCCGTTCGATGGTGGCGGTGCGGCACAGTTGCAGGCTGATCCAGGTGTACAGGCGCTGTTTGCGGCTGGTGGGGGTAAAACCATGCTGGGTGGCGACCATCGGCAGGCGCCACAACCTGGCGCCCAGCCAGCCGAACAGCAGGCCCTTGAAGTTGTGGCTGTTGATCAAAGGCTGCTGATCGTGACGCTGGCGCAGTACGCTGAGCAGCTCGCCCACCCCGTCGCAGGTCTGGCAGGCCACGCCGGCGGCGCGAAAGCGCGCCACCAGTTGCTCCGGGGCCCCGAGAAACAGCACTTGGTGCTGCCCCGGGGTGGCCTGGCAGTGGTCCAGCAGCATCCGCTCGGCGCCGTAGAAACCACCACTGCTGAGCAGGTGCAGGATCGGCCGTGGCGGGGTCAGGGCTGCGTTCAATTGCGCACCCAGTGCACCAGCCGCGGCAGCGACCAGCCCTTGTAGGGGTTGGGGGTTTCCGGCGTCTGGTCGTTGATCACCAGCAGTACCGGCAGGTCCAGTTGATGGCTGATTTGCGCCGGGTGCTTGAAGCGCCGGTCAAAGAACTCTTTGACGTACACCAGGGCAATCGCCAGCAGCAGGCCGGTGAGCATGCCGAACGGTACGATCAGCAGCGGCTTGGGAAACGCCGCCTCGGCAGGCTCGTACGGGGCGCTGAGGATCCGCGCGTTGGACAGACCGTCCAGCAGGTCGGCACCGCGCGATTCTTCGTAGCGCTGGGTGTAGGTGAAGTAGGCCTTGTGCAGGGCGTCGATCTCGGTGTCGAGCTGGCGCGCCTTGCTCTGGGTCTCTTGCAACTGGTGCACGCGGCCTTTGAAGTCAGCAATGCGCGCGGTCTTCTGGGCGATCACGTTCTGCACCACGGCCAGGTCTTTTTCGCGCTCCTTGATGCGGTTGGCGACGATCTTGAGGAACTGCTGGCGGGTCTTGGCGATCTGCTCGCGTTGCAGCAGCATCTGCTCGCTGCCGGGCTGGAACACCGCCAGGTCGCTGACGTAGGTCAGCACCAGGGTGGTCAGCTGTTCACCGAGCTGCTTGATCTCGCGGTCTTCGAAGGCCACGTTGTCGACCGTGGTGGTGAAGGTGTAGGGGAAGGCGAAATCGCGCATGTTGGCGTTGTTGGCCGCGGCCAGGCTGGTTTTCAGGTACTCCAGCCACTGCTGGCTTTGCAGCAGGCGGTCGCGGTACAGGTTCAGCGCCTGTTCTTCGGTGTTGATGGCGTTGAGACGGAAGGTGATCTCTTCTTTGGGGTCCGAGGAGCCGATCTTTTCGAGCATCCCCAGGCGCTTGCCTTCGAGGTCATCCATGCGCACCTGGTACTGCAGTTTCTTCTGCTCGTAGAACTGCTCGGGCAGCTCGTTGGACTGCAGGTTCTGGCGGTTGCGCAGGTAGTTGTCGAGCAGGCGGCTGACGAACAGCGTGCCGAGTTTCGGCTCGGGAAAGCTGTAGGTCACCGAGACCACGTTGGAGCCCGGCAGGGTCTCGATCTTCAGGTCCTTGATGGCGTCATCGGTGAGGGCGTCGAGCTGGGTGTCGCGCACCGGATCGACTTCCAGGCCGAACCGCGCCCGCAACGGGTTGATCACGTGCTCGCGCAGCGGGTTGATCACCGCCGTGCGCAGCGGGTCGAACACCACACGCTGCATCAGGCTTGGCGGCACCTCGTACTTGGCCTCGTCGCGCAGCTGGCTGATGGTTTCGCGGATCAGGGTCGGCGAGCGCAGGATGTTGCTCTCGGTTTCCATGTCGGCCAGCGACGGCGGGATGAACTTGTCGGTCTCCTGGGCCAGGGCGGTGTTGGTATCGCTCTGGGACAGTTTCTTCGACTGCACGATCACTTCCGCAGTGATATCGAAGCTCTGTTTGAGCACCAGGGGCAACAGCAAGGCGATCACTGCGAACACCAGGAAGACTCGTTTCACCAATTGGCGGTTGGCGAAGAAGATCCTGAAGAATTCATGCAGGTAGTTTTCTTTTGTATTCATGCTCGGATACCCGCCTGGGATTAGTTGTTGTCGCTGTCTTTGTTGTCAACGCGATAACCGAAGCTGAAGCCCACTCCCTGGAACAGCACCACGTCAGCCAGTTGCCGGGCCAGGTCGCCGGCGCTGGCGAGCTTGGTCTTGGGCACGTAAAGCATGTCGTCCGGCTGCAGATAAGCCACTTGCGCCGCGCTGGCATCCAGGGCCTTGTCGACGTTGTACGGCACGGCCTGCACCTGGTTGCCGTTGCGGCGCATGATCACCACCGAATCGAGCCGGGCCTTGACGTTCGGGCCACGGGCCAGGGTCAGGGCTTCGAGCACCGATACCGGGCGGCGGATCGGGTAGGCGCCGGGCTGGCCGACTTCACCCAGCACGTAGATCTCGTTGACCGCAGTGGACTTGAGCATCACGTCCACGGTCATCCGCCCGGGCAGGTCGGCGTAGCGTTTGTTCAGGTAGGTCTGCAGTTGCGTGACGGTCATGCCCTGCAGCGGTACCGAGCCGATTTCCGGAAAGCTGGCCTGGCCATCGCTGCCCACGGTGATCTCGCGGCTCATGCCGGTGGCCGGGTGGTTGAGGGCGCTCTTGAGGTTCTGCTCGTTGGTCAGCGGGCTGATCACCTGCACGGTGACGTTGTCACGCCCCGGCTGGAACAGGCGTTTGTTGCGGTACGCCTGCTGGATGGTGCGCCGGGCTTCATCCGGGGTTTGCCCGGCGATGTTCACCGAGGTGTTGGCCCGTGGCAGCTCGATGGTGCCGTCGGGCAGCACCAGCTGGTTGCCGTTGAGCGAACTGGCGGCGGGGAAGGCCAGGCCGACGGTGTCGCCGGACTGGATGCGGTACGACGCCGATCCGCTGGTGCTGATGTGGAAGATCACATCGAGCACGTCCTGCGGGCGCAGCACCTGCTCGCTGCGCGGCAACTCGGCATCCTGGGCGTTGGCCGGGGCGGCGGTCATGATCTGTACCGGCATCTGCCGGGTGTCCTGATTGGCGCAGCCGGCCAGGGTCAGCAGGCACAGCGCGAACGTCGTGTATTTCATGTGAGGCTCCTGGGCTGCTGGCCTAAAGGTTGTTGTACAGCCACTTGGGCATGTAGTACTTGCGCCGGTTGAACACGCTGCCGATCAGCCTGGCGCCGGCCTGGGTCAGGCGCTGGGCGGCGGCCTGGGCCACTTCCCACCGGGTTTCCTCGGCGCACACCACCAGCACCACGCCATCGACCAGGGTGCCGATGATCAGGCTGTCGGCGCTGGCGTACACCGCCTCGCCGTCGACCACCACAAAGCGGTAGTGCTCGCCCATGTGCTTGAGCAGCACGCGCAGCAGGTCGGGGTTCAGGCGCTCCTTGCCGCGCTTGTAGGTGCCGGCCGGCAGCACGTCGAACGGCTGGTCGGACAGGCGCACGATGCAGTCCTGCATCAACGGCGGGGTGTCCTGGTTGAACATCAGGTCGTTGAAACCGCGCAGTTTGTGCAGGCTCAACTGCTGGCTGAGGTTGTTGTTGCTGGGGCTGCTGTCGACCAGCAATACCGGGCCGCCGCTCATCAACGCCAACTGGCTGGCAAAGGCCAGGGCGCTGGTGCTGGTACCGCTGCCGGTGTTGGCGGCGGTTAGCAGCAGGATGCGCTGGTCTTCATCGAGCACCGTGGAGGTCAGGTTGGTTTCGCTCGGGGTGGCGATCGTCAGACTTCTAGAAGTAGAACCGTCCATTCAACTTGCTCCGTGGCCGCTGAAGACTTTGAAAGGAGTCTTGAAGAGGATCTTCAGATCCAGCATCAAGCTCTGTTCGTTGATGTAGCTCAGGTCCAGTTCGACTCGCTGGTCGAAGTCTATGTCGCTGCGTCCGGAGATCTGCCACAGGCCGGTCATGCCGGGGTGGATGCTCAGGCGGGCGAGGTGGTTGTCTTTGTAGCGATAGGCGTTGAACGAGGTGGGGCGGGGGCCGACCAGGCGCATGTCACCGCGCACCACGTTGAACAGGTTGGGTAACTCGTCCAGGCTGCTGCGCCGCAGCCAGCGGCCGATCGGGGTGACGCGCGGGTCCTTGTCGATCTTGAAATCGATGGCATCGGCGCCGTGCTTGTTCAGGTGGCGCACCGAATCCTTCAAGGCTTCGGCGTTGGCGACCATGGTGCGGAACTTGTACATGCCAAAGGTGCGGCCGCGGTAGCCGGTGCGCTTTTGCACGAAGAACACCGGGCCGGGGCTGCTGAGCTTGACCAGTACGGCCAGTGGCACCAGCAGCGGCGAAATCAGCACCAGGATGCACAGGGCGCCGAAACAGGCCAGCACCCGGTTGGTCCGCGACAGGGTCCAGGGACGCCCGCCAGCGCGGCCGGTCAGCCAGCCACGGCCTTGCATGTGAATGGCCGCGTCGATGCGTTGGCGATGCGCAGGGTCCATGCGCTTGTCTTGGTACAGTGCCTGCAGTTGCGCACTTTTAGGTTGTCCTGTCATACCGCCCTCCGTTGATGCTCGGGCGCCTGCCCGTTATCGCGTTTGGCGTCCTTGCCAGTGTGCGAGTAGTACTGATGAAACCAGGCAATAAAGCGCCCGAGCCCTTCATCCAGCGAAACCTGGGGGGTGAAGCCGGTGATCCGTTCCAGGGCGCTGCCATCGGCACAGGTGGCTAGCACATCGCCCGGTTGCAGCGGCAGCAGTTCGATGGCTGCCTTGCGCTGCAGGTGTTTTTCCAGCAGCGCGACGTAGTCGGTGAGCTCCACCGGGCGCTGGCCGCCGATGTTGAACAAGCGCCACGGTGCATGGCTGCTGGCCGCGTCCGGTTGATCGCGGTCCCAGCCCGGGTTGGCCTGTGGCGCCAGGGGAATCAGGCGCACCAGGCTTTCGACGATGTCGTCGATGTAGGTGAAGTCGCGCTGGTGCTGGCCATAGTTGAACAGCTGGATCGGCCGGCCCTCGGCAATCGCCCGGGCAAACTGGATCGGCGACATGTCCGGACGGCCCCAGGCGCCGTACACGGTAAAGAAACGCAAGCCGCTGGCGGGAATGCCGAACAGGTGGCTGTAGCTGTGGGCCATGGCCTCGTTGGCCTTTTTGGTCGCGGCGTACAGCGACAACGGATGGTCGACGGCATCCTCGACCCGGTACGGGGTGTGCTGGTTGGCGCCGTACACCGAGCTCGACGAGGCATACAGCAGGTGCTGCACGGGATGGCGGCGGCAGCCTTCGAGAATGTTGAGAAAGCCGCAGAGGTTGCTGTCGATATAGGCCCGCGGGTTCTCCAGCGAGTAGCGCACCCCGGCTTGCGCGGCCAGGTGAATCACCACGTCGGGTTGCTCGCTGGCGAACAGTTCGGCCATGCCGGCGGCATCGTTGAGGTCCAGGCGGTACAGGGTCAACGGACCCGCTTCGGCTTCGACCCAGCGCACCCGTGCTTCTTTGAGCGCCGGGTCGTAGTAGTCGTTGAAGTTGTCCAGGCCGATCACCTGATGGCCGTCGCGCAACAGTCGCAGGCTGCAATGAGCGCCAATGAAACCGGCAGCGCCGGTGACCAGGATCTTCATGGCGCCGGCACCTCTGGCTGGACCTGGCGCAGGCCGATGCCAATGTAGCTCAGGCCGAAGGTGGCGACCTGATCGGGGTTGTACAGGTTGCGCCCGTCGATGATCAGGCGGCTGCGCAGCTTCTTGGCCAGCAGGGCGAAGTCGACCACACGAAAGGTCTTCCACTCGGTGCAGATCACCAGGGCGTCGGCGTCTTCCAGGGTGTCGTCGCGGGTGGCGCACAGTTGCAGGTCTTTGCGGTAGCCGTAGAGGCGCCGGCATTCGGACATCGCCTCCGGATCGAAGGCGCATACGGTGGCGCCTTCGGCCCACAGCGCTTCCATCAGGTAGCGGCTGGGCGCTTCGCGCATGTCGTCGGTGTTGGGCTTGAAGGCCAGGCCCCAGACGGCAATCGACTTGCCCGCCAGGCTGCCGGGGAAGCGTTGCTTGAGCTTGGCGAAGAGGATCTGCCGTTGCGCGTCGTTGACCTCGCTGACACTTTGCAGCAAGCGCAGCGGCATGCCGCTATGCTCGGCAGTGTGCAGCAGGGCGCGCAGGTCCTTGGGAAAGCACGAACCGCCAAAGCCGCAACCCGGGTAGATAAAGTGATAGCCGATACGCGGGTCGGAGCCGATGCCCTTGCGCACGGCTTCGATGTCGGCGCCCAGGTGCTCGGTGAGGTTGGCCAGCTCGTTCATGAAGCTGATGCGCGTGGCGAGCATGGCGTTGGCCGCGTACTTGGTCAGCTCGGCGCTGCGGTTGTCCATGAACATGAGCTTTTCATGATTGCGGCAGAAGGGCGCGTAGAGCTCGGCAAGCTGGTCATGGGCCTGGTTGTCGGCGGTGCCGACGATGATCCGGTCCGGGCGCATGCAATCGGCCAACGCGCTGCCTTCTTTAAGGAACTCGGGGTTGGACACCACCCGTACCTTCAGCGCACCTTTGCCCAGGCGCTCCAGTTCGTCGCGGGCCAGGGCGGCGACCTTGTCGGCGGTACCGACCGGCACGGTGGACTTGATGATCAGGGTGCGGTCGGCGTCCATCAGCCCGGCGATCTGCCGGGTCACCCCCAGGACATGGGAGAGGTCGGCCGAGCCGTCTTCGTCCGGCGGCGTGCCGACGGCAATGAAGATCAGTTCGGCGTGGTTGACGGCGTCACTGGCCTGGGTACTGAACAGCAGGCGGCCTTCCTTGATGTTTTCTTCGAGCATGCTCGAAAGGCCGGGTTCGCTGATTGGCGGTACGCCCTGACGCAGTTGACTGATCTTGTGCGCATCAATATCGATGCACAGAACTCGGTGTCCTACGTCTGCGAGGGCTGCAGCTTGTACAAGACCGACATAGCCGGTGCCAAATACGCTCACGTCCATGTCGGCGTGCCTCGTATGGAGTAATGAGGATGAAACAGTGGTGTGATTTCGGTATAGCCCACCCGTAGGAAGTCGTGTCAATGAAATGGCATGTTTCGTCTGATTTACACAGGCTAAGTTTTAGGCTTTTTGCCATCAAGCCGTTCTAAATCCGTGAGTTAGCTTGAGTAAGCACTGGCCAATTGCCGCATAGCAAAACGATGAACGGTCGCAGCCCCCGGTAAACAAGGGCTTAACGGATATCACTGTTTCACGAATGCAACGTTTTCGCATTTTTGAACTGTCAGAATTGGCGCTGCCAAGTTGAGTCATAAAATTGACGTTGTTCCGGTTTGCGCTTTGTCGGGGCACTGCTAACGTGTCAGTGTCCGGGGCAGTTGCAAGCGTTGCTGGCGAGGGAGAGATGCACAGATATTTCAAGGAACTGCTGCTCGCGCTGTACCTGCTGAGCAACTACCCGTACTACATCGAGCGCTTTCAGGCCATCGGCTTGAGCCCGGCGTTGCTGTTGTATGTCGGTGTACTGGTGCTGCTGGTGCTGGCCTTGCTGCTGTGCGCCAACATCCGCCAGGCCTGGCTGCGCTGGGGCCTGGCCCTGGTGTTCAGCGCCAGCGCGGTGTTTTTCGATGCCTACACGCGCATTACCGCCGACTACCTGACCTACAGCGGCTTTATCTCGATGGTGTATTCCGGTGGTTTTGTCGGTGAAGCCATCGAGCAGTACCACAGCGTGATCCTGCAGGTGCTGGGCAGGTCGTTGCTGTTGCTGCTGGGCCTGGGGCTCGCACCACGGCACAGCGTGCCAGGGCCCAGGGCACTGCCGTGGGCCGCGCCGCTGCTGGGCATCGCCTTGCTCACCGCGATCCTGTTCGTGCGCGCCGGCGAGGGGGCCCGCGGCCTGCCGATCATGTACACGCCACTGGCCTACGCCAACCTGATGCTCTACGAATCGCTGCACGACAGCGTTGGCCCGCGCGAACCGGTGACCCTGGCCCGCAGCGGCCCGGCCCTGGCCCGCGACATCGTGCTGATCATCGACGAAAGCGTCTCGGGCAATTACCTGGACCTGAACACCGCCCATGGCGTACGCAGCCAGCTCAACCAGGCGCGCCCCGGGGTCAGTATCTTCAACTATGGCTACGCCGCCTCGATTGCCAATTGCAGCTCCGACACCAACGTCACCCTGCGCTATGGCGGCACCCGTGACGACTACCTGCGCATCAACTCGACCCTGCCGTCGATCTGGCAATACGCCAAGGTCGCAGGGCTTGGCACCGTATACATCGATGCCCAGCGCACGGGCGGCAACCTGCAGAACCTGATGAATGCGGCGGAAAAACGCGACATCGACCAGTTCATCCAGTTCGACAGCACTCCGGTGCGCGACCGCGACATGGCCGCTGCGGCCAAGCTCACTGAACTGTTGGGCGATGGAAAGGCGCAGTTGATCGTGATCAACAAGGTTGGCGTGCATTTCCCCGTGCACGACAAGTACCCGGACGACTTCATGACCTACCGCCCGGCCTTGCCGCGCGGGCAGTACACCGACATCACCGATACCGGCCGGCGCGATGGTTTTTCCGGTCAGCCCGAAGACTGGGTGCTGTACCGCAATTCGTACATGAACAGCCTGTTGTGGAATGTCGGCGAGTTCTTCAATCGCCTGTTCGCCCAAGCTGATCTTAGCCAGGCGGTACTCATCTACACCTCCGACCACGGCCAGGACCTGCACGAACGCGGCAACCCTGGCCTGAATACGCACTGCGACAGCAACCCGGTGGAGGAGGAGGGCCTGGTGCCGCTGGTGGTGATCCAGGGCCAGGGTTTGCAGACCCTCGATTGGCAGGCGCACCTGGCGGCCAACAAAGACCGCTCCAGCCACTACAACATCTTCCCGACCCTGTTGCAGCTGCTTGGTTACGACCCGGCCGGGATCGCCGCGGTGTACGGGCGTTCGCTGGCGGTGCCAACGGAGGACCCGTTCAGCTTCAACACCCGCTTCAATGCGCGGCTGGGGGCGAAGCCGGTGTTCAAGCATATCGACCTGAGCGAGGTGGTCACGCCGGGCGAGGCGCAGGCACAGATGCCGATCGGCAAGGCGGACTAACAACGCAGTCGGTAGTTATGTAGCGCCAAAAGCCTGGGCATCGGCGCTTATCTGTAGGTTCATTCACCTGCAGGTACACGACCATGCTCGACACTCCCGAAATCTCCCCCGAAGTTTTTCATCACCAACGCCTGGCCGCCGCTTTGCGGCCCAGGCTCCAGCACCTGACATCCGCCGACCTGCGTGGGCTGTTGCACAGTCAGCGGGCCATTTACCTCGACCCAACCGGCCAGCCGCTGGCCTGGTTCAGTACCAGCAGCGAACCCTTGCGTGAGGCTTTGCTCGCGGCGGTCAACCGGCAACAGGCGACCCGGCGGTCGCTGGCCACGCGCTTGGCCGGCCTGATCAGTATCAGTGATTTTGCCGAGCCCTTGCTGACCCGGGTCTTACATGAGCAGTACGGTTTGCAAGTGGATGTCAAGCGCGCCTTGTTGCACCGCTGGGCCAGTGAGTTCGAAGGGCCCAGCCAGACCATTGGCGGGCACCGGGTCAGAAAGGGGCCGGAGCATCGTGCCAGTCTGCTCGAAGCCGCTTTGCAGAATTTCGAGGAGAAAGAGGACTTTCACTTCAGCTTCATCAGTCATTTCGGCAATCCGATCGAGAAGCTTGACCTGCAGCCCGCTGAATTCGCCCGCCTGAGCCACCAGCTCGATCTTGGCCAGGCCTACCAGAGCCACCTGCAGCAGGTGTTCGACAGCCCGGCCACAGCACAATTGCTGCGCGAGGACATGATCAACGTTATCCGCTGCGATTTTCAGGTGACTTTGCACCGGGCGCGAATGACCAGCGACATCAGTGAGTCGAGCTATCAGATGCTCCAGGAACTGATGGTGCGGGGCAACGCCAGGCTCGATGGTAAAGCGGTTGTCTGCCGGCGAATTTCGCTGCTCGATTGCGAGCTGGGCGATGCCTTGTTGATCGGTCCCTCGACCACCGCCAGCGCGAGCACCGAGCGTTGTGTGGTGTGGCTGGCCGGGGCGCCAGCGCAGCCGCTCAAGGACTACTCTTCGGTCAGCGCCTTTGCCAACGGCTTGGTGGCACAGCTCAAATCAACAGATTTTTTAGCGGCGATGACGGCCAAAGTACCCCAAGGGCTCAAGGGCTTTTTTGCCCGGCGCGTGGACCGTGCGCTGTACGTCGCGCCGGCCACCGCCGAGGGCGCCATGCGTGAAACGGTGGCGCGGCCGCGCCTGGACATCGTCGAGCGTGAGATCAACGGGCCGTTATGGGCGACCTTGCAAGACCTACAGGTGCGTCGCCTGAAAGCCAATGCGCGGGTACTCGCCGTACCGACCGGCGATGAGGATTACCAGACGCGCATTCGCCGTCTGGAGACCTGGTTGCAAATTGCAGTGGACACCCTCAACAGTGCCGCCTTCGTGGTGCCTGGGATCAATGAAGTCATGCTGGCGGTGGCTGGCGCGCAGATCATGGACAGCCTGTTTCATGGCGTGCATGCCTGGGAGCAGGGCGAGACCGCCGAGGCGGTGCAACAACTGGTCTCGGTGGGCCTCAACCTGGGCGTGTTTGCCGGCCTGGGCGCTGTCGGTGCAGTTTTGCACCGTTCGGGCTTTGTCGACAGCCTGACCTCCGTGGAATTACCCAATGGCGACTCACGGCTGTGGAAGCCCGACCTGAACGGTTATGCCAGCGACATCACCATCCCCACCACTGTCGAGGCCAATGCACTGGGCCAGTACTTGCATGCGGGTCGCTACTTCCTGCGACTTGACGAACACTGGTATGAGCAGCGCCAAGCCGACAGCGGGCAGTGGCGCCTGGTGCACCCGACTGACCCGGCGGCCTATGAGCCTGTGCTCAGCCACAACGGCCAGGGCGCCTGGCAGTATCAGGGTGAGCAACCGCTGCACTGGCCACGCGGCCAGTTGCTCAGGCGCATCGGTGCACTGGCCGACGGCCTGGATGACGCACAGCTCGAGCAGGCGCTGCACATCAGTGGCGTCGAGGAACAGGCGCTGCGCAGTGTCCACGTTCACCAGTTGCCAATACCTGCGCTGCTGGCCGATACCCTGCAGCGCATGCAGTTCGAACGGCGCATCACCCGGCTGATCAGCGATGTGCGCGCCGGCCTGGCGCCGCAGTCCGGCATGACCTACCCGGTAGCCTTGCTGGTCGAGCTACCGAACTGGCCCGCCAACCGGGTGCTGGAGGTGTTCAAGGGGGCTGAGCTCTGGGGCGCTTCATCCACCTACGGCCTGGAGCGCTGGCCGCAAGGGCGCCCGATCAAGCTGCTGGCCCACGAGATCCGTCAAGGCCAATTGCCGGAGAAAGTCCTGGCGGCGCTCAGCGAGGACGAAATCATTCCGCTGCTGGGCAGCAGCGTGGCAACCGCTGATCGCCTGCAGGCCTTGCGCGAGGCCGTGGCCAAGCAAGTGCACAAACGCCGCGGCGCTATCTTCGACAGCTTGCGGCAAGGTACAGCAGGGCCGTCTTCAGCGGGGGTTGCGCTGCTGCTCAGGGACTTCCCCACGCTGCCCGATAGCATCGCCCGGGAGATCGAAAGCCAGGCCAGCCTGACTGAACATGCCCAGCTCAATCAGGCCGGGGCCCGCCTACCGTTGCGCCTGGCCGAAGAGGCGCGCCTGTATCAGCAACAAGTGCGCCTGAGCCGTGCCCTGGAAGGGCTGCAGTGGTCGGCCCCGCACAACCCGGACAGCCAGCGCCTGGCCCTGGGCCTGCTGGAATCGGTGCCGGGCTGGACGGGTGAGGTGCGTATCGAGCTGCGTGAGGAGGTCGCTAGCGGTCGCCTGCTGGCCCGTGTCGGCCGCGCCGATGGCGAGCTCAAGATCCTGGTCGCCAGCGCCGAGCGCTATCGTGCCTATGATGGCCTGGGTAACGAGTTGTTCAGTGGTGAGGATTACGCTGCCGCCATCCTCAGGGCCTTACCGGACGCCGAGCGCCGGGCATTGAGGATCGAAGTTTTTGATGTCGGGCAGTTGCGCATGAGGCTGCAGCAACTGGCGATCGACGATCGTGCCCGGGCCTCGCGCCTGCTCGGCCAGCAACCGCGTAAACCCTGGCACCGCGCACCGCTGCGCCTGGCAGACGGGCGCGGCGGTTATACCCTGGGCGGTGCCTCCAGTACCTTGCGGCCGGAAACCCACCGACGCCTGGGCGTGCTGTACCCGGAGTTGAACCGGGAGCAGATCACCCGCCTGGTCGCTGAGTTGCGCAAGAGTGGCCGCGACCTGGCCGAGCGTGTCGAGGGGCTGGAGATGGAGTACCGCCAGCTGCAGCTCAAGCTCGACTACTGGCAGCGGTCGGGTCCCGACAGCCCGACCCGGCGCCTGGCGGTTTCCCGGCTGAAACGGGCCTGGCAACGGGGAGGGGGCTCGGAAAGCCACAGGCTTGAACTCAAGGAACTGGATATCACCGGTTTGCCAACGCTTGACGTTCAGTTCCCGCACATCACCGAACTTAACCTGCGCGGCGTGGCCGGGCCTACTGGTGTGCATGGCGGTGAAATTCCGGCACATCTGTTCAGCAGCTTTCCGAAGTTGAAGGCCCTGGGCCTGGTGGGTAACCACTTACCGGAGATTCCGCTGTCGATCAGGCACTGTGGAGAACTGGAAGAACTGGCCCTGGGCCACAACAGGCTGCAGGTCACAGACACCATGTTCCAGCCGCTCCAGGCCCTGCCCAGGCTACAGATTCTGAGCCTGGCCAGCAATCAACTGGGGCAATTGCCCGATGCCGCAATCGACGCGCTGTCGGGGCTGCCTAAGTTGACGTATCTGGACCTGAGCAGCAACAGCCTGGTGCTTGAGGCCCGCCACCTGGAGCAGTTGGCCAACCTTCGCCTGGGCAATCTGAACCTGGCGGACAACCGGATTACCCTTGATGAAGCCGGGGCGGCGGTGTTTCAGCGCTTTATTTACCTGCGCAACCTGAACCTGAGCGTAAACCCGCTGATGCGTGCCCCCGACCTGGTTATCATGCCCTGGCTGCAAAACGTCGACCTGAGCTTCTGCCAGCTGCGCGAATGGCCAGGCGGGCTTACCGGGCTGATGAATCAACACCAGTTTCAACTGCGTTCGATCAACCTGGCCGACAACCAGATTGAACAGCTACCGCAACTGGCGCAAACCCGCTTCGGCCAGACCCTGCGCCACATAGGGCCGCGTGGTAATCTGGCGCTGCGCCTGACCAACAACCCGCTCAATGCCCAGGGCATCTTGCGCCTGCATGCGCTGGGCCTTACCCATGTGTTCTATGGTGACGCTGCGGTCAACCGGCTGTGGCTCGAAGGCGCCAGCGAGGCGCGACAGGGTTTGTGGCAGGACCTGTTCGACAGTGAGCGTAACCGCCCACTGTTCATTGCCCTGAGCACCCTGGAGCGCTCGCAAGCCGCGCAGATCGACGCCGCGCACCTGACCCGCCGGGTGTGGAACTTGCTCGAACTGGCAGCGCAGGATGAAGTGCTGCGCAACGAGCTCAATGACATTGCGGGCAGTTTTCCCGACACCTGCGGCGATGCCGGGGCCGATGTGTTTGCCGCGCTGGAGGTCGAGGTCATGGCCAACCGTCTTGCCGGGCAGGCGCTGGATGACCAGGGGCGCAGCGGTGAGTTGCTGGGGCTTTACCAGCGGCTGTATCGGCGCCATGAAGTGGAGCGAATTGCCGACCGCATCTCCAGTTTGCGCCAACTGCGCAAAAATGCGCTGGACAGCGGCGAGGCATTGCCAGCCCTGGATCCGCTGGACGACATCAGCGACGCCGACCTGGGGTTCACGGTCGACGACATTGAAGTTCGCCTGGCATTGCGCCGTACCCTGGCGACCCGCCTGGACTTTCCCGAGTCTTCGGCCGGAATGCTCTATCGCCAACTGGCCTATGTCAGCGATAGCCTGGCCAGCCGGGTCGAGCGAGAAGTGCGCAGCCTCGACAGTGCCGCCAACCGTCAGCAATGGATGCTCGAGCAGCCGGGCTGGGCAAGGTTTCTCAAGCAACGCTTCAAGCCGCAGTTCGATGCTTTGACCGATCACTGGTATCAGGGTGCGGAGTATGCCGAGCATTGCCTCGACCCGAGCAACCCAGCCGTACCGATGCTCGATGCCAGCCTGATCAGCTTCCTGCATGGGCAGGCCGCTGACGTGGCGTTCATCGAGGCCGGGATCAGCGCCCTCAGCCATGATGAAGCGGGTGCCTTGCGCCGGCAGGTGTTCAATGATCACCAGTACACGGTGTTCCTCAACGTGCTGGCCAGGGGGCAGGCAGCCGCCGAACGCGCACTGTTGTTGCAGCTCACGCGCCAGTCTGGTTGATGCACTACTTATCTAGCACCGTCGCGACTGACGGTGCTGGTCTCCTGACAGCCCCCACTGTCAGGAGTTTTTCCGATGACACCCGTAACGCAAACCTCGCCACTGATCTATCATCGCGCCTTGATCGGCGCGGCCATTCCCGCCTGGGTCAGCCATCTGGCGGCCAAGGATTTTCAGGCCCTGCTGCATAGCCAGCAATTGCCATCCTCGACCGAGCCGCAACTGCGGGCCGCGATCATGGCCTCGCAGTCAGCGCGTCAGGCGCTGGCTTTGCAGCTTGCCGGGCTCAAGGGCATCAGCGCGTTCTGTGCACCGTTGCTGGCCCGCACGTTGCGCGAGACCTACAGGCTCGACCTTGATGTACTGACGGCGCAACTGCACTACATTGGTTTTGAAAGCAGTGGCGGGCGCACCTACCCCAAGGGCGGCAGGCGCCCCAGCAGCCTGCTTGAAGCGGCCTTGCAGAATTTCAGCGCCAACGAAGACTTGGGGCCCTTCAGCTACCTGGTTGACGGGCAGAATCAATCACTGAACCTGACCTGCGCTCAGTTCGTCGCGCTGTGCCGCCAGCTCGACCTTGGCCAGCAGTACCAGGACCATCTGGCGCAGATGCTGGATAGCCCTGGCACGGACGCCAGCATGATGGAGGCGGCCCGGGCCGACTTTGTCGTGCAGGTGCATCGGGCACGCGGCAACGACGAAATCACCGGACAAGTTCTGAACCTGTTGCTGGCGCTGGCCAACGGTGCGCCGGGTACCGTGCCCAAGCTCGACGGCAAACCGGTGGTTTGTCGTCAGGTCAGCGTGCTGGGCAGCGTACTGCAGGGCGTGCTGTTGATCGGGCCGGATCCGGAGACGAGCAACGTTACCGAGCGCTGTGTGGCCTGGGTCGTCGGTGCACCGTTGTATCCGGTCAAGGAGTACTCATCGACCAGCGCCTTTGCCCACGACCTGGCCATCAGCCTGCAAAGCGACGGTTATCGCCAGGCGATCCTCAGCTGTGTCCCCCAGGCGGAACGCTCGGCATTCGTCCGCGCCCTGGACGCAGCACTGTACCTCGAGCGCTACCGGGGCGAAGAAAAGATCCGCCAGCCGATCCTTAATCCGCGCCTGCAGGTGCAGGAACATGCGCTCGGCGGCGAACTCTGGAGCCGCTTGCAGCGCCTGCAAGTGCGCAGGCTGAAGGCCAATGCCCGGGTGCTGGCGGTACCTAACGCCGATGAAGATCGCGCCGCGCGCCTGGCGCGCCTGGCGTATTGGCTGGACATCGGCCTGAACGTGCTCAATGCCGCGGCCTTTGTCATCCCGGCGCTCAACCCGCTGATGCTGGCGGTTACCGGCGCGCAACTGATGGGCAATGTGTTCCATGGGGTAGAAGCCTGGGAGGCCGGCGAAACAGGTGAAGCCCTGGCCCAGGTCGAGTCGCTGGCAGTCAACCTGGGGTTGATCGCTGCGCTGGGAGCAGCCGGCAGCGCTGTCGAGTCGTCGCGGTTTGTCGATGCTCTTGAGCGTATCGAATTGCCCAATGGCCAGGTGCGTCTGTGGAAGCCCGATTTGAGCGGCTATGAAAGCCCGGTGCAACTACCCGAGCGCCTGGCACCCAATGACCTGGGGCAATACGCGCTGAACGAGCGGCTGTACATTCGCCTGGACGGCAAGCTCTATGAGCAGCGCTACGATGCCGATGGCCAGCAATGGCGCATCCGCCACCCGCGCCAGGGCGATGCCTTCCAGCCGGTGCTCAAGCAATATGGCGACGGCGCCTGGCAGTTCCAGGGTGAACAACCGTTGCACTGGGAACGCAGCCAACTGCTGCGGCGCATCGGCGTTCTGGCCGAGGGGCTGGACGATGCCACCCTGGCACAGGCTGCCGATATCAGCGGTATCGACGACGATATGCTGCGGCATATGCATGTCGAGCAGGGGCCGCTTGCACCGCTGCTGGCCGATACCTTGCAGCGCCTGCAACTGGACCGGCGCATCGCCCGGATGGTCGCCGATATTCGCAGTGGTGCGGCGCTGGAGCCGGGCATGACCTACCCGGTGGCGTTGCTGGTCGAGCTGCCCAACTGGCCAGCCAACCGCGTACTGCAAGTGTTCAACGGGCCGGAGCCTTGGGGGCAATCGCAGACCTACGGCCTGGAACGCTGGCCGCAGGGCCATGCAATCAAGGTCCTGGCCGGTGATGTACGCAGCGGCAGGCTGGCCGAAGTGCTGTTGCAGGCCTTGAGCGAGGTGCAAGGCAGCGAGCTGCTGGGCCAGCACCTGCCGCAACCTGCGCGTGTGCCGGCCTTGCGCGAGCACATGGCCGAGCTGGCGGAACGCAGGCGTAGCGCGGTGTTCGACAGCCTGTATGCCAGTGTCGAAGGTTCGTCCGATCCGGGGGCCAAGACCCTGCAGCGCGACTTTGCGCTGCTGCCTGATTCACTGGCGCAAGAGATCGCCCGGCATGCCACTGCCCAGGAGCGTGCGCAATTGATCGGCGAGCAGGCGCGGGTGCCTCGGCGCCTGGCAGAAGAAGCCCGGGCCTATCAGCGCCAGCTGCGCCTGAGTCGTGCACTGGAAGGGCTGGTGTTCCCAGCGCACCTGGCGCTGGACAGCGAGCGCTTGGGGCTGCAATTGCTGGCAGATTTGCCGGGTTGGAACGCCGATGTTCGCCTTGAGTTGCACGAGCAAACGCTGGGCAGCGAAGTGCTGGCCAGCGTCGGTGACACCGGGGCAGAGCTCAGGTCGTTGCTCAAGTACGACGGTGGCTACCGCGTCTTCGATGCCCGGGGCAATGAGCTGGGCGTCAGCGATGATTTTTTTGCTGCGCTGTTGCGTGCGCTGCCAGACACCGTGCGAAGGTCGCTTGACGTGGAAATCTACGAGTCCGCGCAACTGCGCCAGCGCCTTGCCCGGCAAGCCCTGAGCGATCGCGCACACAGTTCCACCCTGATCGGCCAGCAACCTTCGCGTCCCTGGCTGCAGTCGCCGCTTAAACTGGCCGACGGGCGTCGCGGCTATCCGTTGGGTGGGGCAGTGGGGACGTTGCGCTCTACCGAGTATCGTCGCTTGAGCGCGCTGTACCCTGAGCTTCGCGAAAGCGAAATCACCGAGATCAAGCATCGGCTGAGAGTCGAAAGTGAAGACCTCGCCGCTGCCATCCAGCGCCTGGAGGATGAGTATCGCCAGCTCGGGCAAAGCCTCGATAGCTGGGTGGCGCAAGGCCCCAGCGCCCGCGAGCGGGTGGACCGTGAGAGGCTGCGTGACCGGCTCAAGGCCGCCTGGCGCCGCGTGGGGGGCTACCTCAAGCACGAGCTGGACCTGTCCTCCTGGGTGCCGGGCGCTTTGCCTGCCATTGAAGCGCGTTTTAGCCATGTCAATCGACTGTTTCTGCATCGGATGGAACTGACGGCAGTGCCGGAGCATTTCCTCTCGGCGTTTCCTGAACTCAGAGATCTGGGGCTGGACCATAACCGCTTGACTGAAATTCCCGCTGCACTCGGCACCAGGACCAAACTCAGCTCGCTCGGCCTTGAGAATAATCAGGTCAGCGTCAATGCCCGCATGTTCGACTCGCTGCAACCGTTGCGGGCCTTGCAGGTGCTCAGCCTCACCGGCAACCAGATGGCCACGCTGCCCATAGAAGCCATTGGCACGCTGGGCAAGCTCCCCAGCCTGACCACCCTGGGCCTGCGTGCCACTGGCGTGACGCTTGACGCCGAGCAACTGCAGGCCCTGGCGGCAATCCCGTTGCAACATCTGGACCTTGCCCGTAACAACATCCGGCTGGACGCAGCCGGAGCCGAAGCCTTTGCAGGCTTGGTGCGGGTGCGCAAACTCAACCTGGCCGACAACCCTCTGGGCCGAGCTCCGCGGCTGGGTACCCTGAGGGCATTGGAGCACCTGGGCCTGCGTGGCTGCCAACTTGAAGACTGGCCCGAGGGGCTTGTGGAATTGATGCAGCCGCGGGGGTATCGGTTGCGCACGGTCGACCTGAGCAGCAACGAGCTGACCCAGCTCCCCGACCTGGCAACCACGGCCTTCGGCGCCGACCTGCGCGCCGACGGCCAGCGCAGTCGCTGGATCCTGTTGAACCAGAATCCGCTCAGTGAAGCCGCTGCTGCTCACTTGCGCGGCCTGGGCATGCCGTTCAGTCGTCGCGCCAGCGGCCTGGCAGCCGGCTGGCTGCGCGAGGCCAGCGTCGATCAGCAACAACTGTGGGACACCTTGTTCCCGGATGACGACACGCATCGTCCGCTGTTGCTGGTGCTTGACCGGGCGTTGGAGTCCAGCGAGGGCAGGTTCGATTTCGCCAATATATCCGCCAGGGTTTGGAAGCTATTGCGAGCGGCGGCACGTTCCGATCAGCTGTTCAGTGATCTGCAGGCGGTGGCCGAAGCCTATCCGCCAACCTGCGGTGACGCCGGGGCTGACGGCTTCAGTGCCCTGGAGATCGAGTTCCTCGCCTATCGTCGGAGCCAGGAGGCGCTCGATCCGCTGCAGCGCACTGCGGCCGTGGTCGGGTTGTACAAGCAGCTCTACCGCCGCGACCTGGTCAATTCCCTGGCCCAGCGTATCGGCCTGGCGCGTGACCTGCGCCGCAATGGCATTCGTGCCGGTACTCGGCCACTTCCTGCCTTCGATCCGCTGGATAACATTACCGACCTGGATCTGGAGCATGAATCCGATCCGGTGGAGATCCGCCTGAGGTTGCGTCAGCAACTGGCCGACAAGCTCGACTTCCCCGAGCCGTCCAGCGGCATGCTGTTTGCGCACAGGGCGGATGTCGATGAGCGCATCATCAAGAACGTCGCGCGTGAAGTCCGACGCCTGAGCAGTCAGCTGGAACCAAGGCGGGAGTGGATGGCGCTGCAGCAGGGCTGGAAACGTTACTTGCGCAACCTGCACGGGCAACGCTTCGAGGCGTTCGAGCAAAAATGGCGAGATGCAGCGAAGTACCTGTTGAGCTGCCTGGACGACTGGCACGAGTTCGACGGGCCGCTGGCGCCCGAGGTGCGCAGTGCCGTGCAGCAGATCCTGCCTGACGCCCCGGTGGACGGGCAGGGGCAACTGCAACGGTTGCCGCTTTCGGAAGGGCGTTACTTCATGGCTGAACGCCAGTTGAAAGAAGTCAGCAGCGCCGCCGAGCACGGGCTGATCCTTGAGCTGACGCGCAGCAGCGAAGTGTAAGGTTGTAGAACGGCCTTGCCTCCCGCTGGCGCAATTTCAGCGGGAGGCAAGCGCGTTTGCAGGTGCCCCGTCCTGGGCGTGAAGCGCCCGAAACCCTTCGGCTTCCTCCACCAGCCAGTCGTGCACTGCCCGTGCCCCCGGGTGCGCCAGGCCACCGGGCGGGTAAAGCAGCACATAGCGCTTGTGGTTGGCGATCGGCAGGCCGAACGGCACGATCAAGGCGCCGCGTTCCAGCTCGTCATTGAGCAGGGTGCGACGGGCAATGGCCACGCCGATGCCGGCAATCGCCGCCTCGATGGTCAGGTGATTGCGGTTGAAGGTGTGCCCACGGCGCACGTCCAGGCCGCTGGCACCAATCCCCTCCAGGTAGAACTCCCACTCGGCGTATTCCGAACTGCCGCGCCAGGCGGTGATGTCGTGCAGCAACGGGTAGTGCGCGAGGTCCGCCGGGCCGTGCAGCGGTGGGCGGCCGCGCAGCAGGGAGGGGGCGCAGACCGGGAAGATCTGCTCGTCAAGCAGGGGCGTTGAGTGCATGCCCGGGTAGCTGCCGTCGTTGAGGTCGATGGCCAGGTCGAAGTCGCCTTCGTGCAGGGCCTGGCTGCTGTCTTCGGCCACCAGGCGCAGCTGGATATCCGGGTAGCGTTGCTGCAGGCGCGGCAGGCGCGGGGTCAGCCATTTGGCCAAAAACGAAGGAATCGAGCGCAGGCGCAGGGTGCCGCGGATTTCGCCAGCGTCCAGGCGGCGCAGCTCGGCATCGATGCTGCCATAGGCTTCGCTGACGGTTTGCGCCAGGCGCTGGCCCTCGGCGGTCAGCTCCACACCGCGGGCGCGGCGCAGGAACAGGCGAAAGCCCAGGCGCTCTTCCAGTTGGCGGATCTGCTGGCTGACCGCGCCCGGGGTGATGTGCAGTTCTTCGGCGCAGCGGGTGAACGACAGATGCCGCGCCGCACAGGCAAACACATGCAGCCAGACGTACATCTGGCCATTCATTTGTCGCTTCATTGTTTAGTTCTGCTAAAGGCTTGCTTAGAAAGTTTCGTTGGTCAACACGGCAGTGACCGGGCAGTATCGCGCAACTTCGCGACATCCATCAATTTTTTAACAGTGCCGTTGCGTGACATGGATTGTTGCCTCGGTCAGGCATTAGCATGGCTATCAGTGTTTTCGACCTTTTCAAGATTGGCATCGGGCCCTCCAGTTCCCATACCGTAGGCCCCATGCGTGCGGCGGCAACCTTTGCCCAGGCCCTGCGTGAGCAAGGTGTGCTGGCGCAGGTGAGCCGGGTCGAGGTGCGCCTGTACGGTTCGTTGTCGGCCACCGGTGTTGGCCACGCCACCGACCGCGCCTGCCTGCTCGGGCTGATGGGCGAATGGCCGGACCAGATCGACCCGCAGAGCATCGAGCTGCTGATTGCCCAGTTGCAGCAGAGCCAGGTGCTGATGCTCGACGGCAGCCGGGCGATCCCGTTCGACTGCGCAACCGATTTGCTGCTGCTCGATGAAAGCCTGCCGTATCACCCCAACGCCATGACCCTGGAAGCCAGCAGTGCAACGGGTTCGTTGCTGCAGCAAACCTATTATTCGGTCGGTGGCGGTTTTATCGTCGAGGCGGCGCAAGTGGGCGAGGCGGGCAACGGCGCCGAGCAGGTGCAACTGCCCTATGACTTCGACAGCGCCGCCGAGCTGCTGGCGCTGTGCAAGCAGCATAAGCTGCGGGTCAGCCAGGTGATGATGGCCAACGAACTGGCCTGGCGCGAGGAAGCCGAGGTGCGCAGCGGCCTGCTCAAATTGTGGGCGGCCATGCGCGAGTGCGTCGACAACGGCCTGCGCAACGAGGGCATCTTGCCGGGCGGGCTCAAGGTCAAGCGCCGCGCCGCCAAGCTGCACCGCAGCCTGCAGGAACTGGGCAAGCCCAACGTCATTGGCTCGACCCTGAGCGCCATGGAATGGGTCAACCTGTTCGCCCTGGCGGTCAACGAAGAGAACGCTGCCGGCGGGCGCATGGTCACCGCGCCGACCAACGGCGCGGCCGGCATCATCCCGGCAGTGCTGCATTACTACATGAAATTCAACCCCGATGCCTGCGACAACGACGTGGTCGACTTCCTGCTCAGCGCTGCCGCCGTGGGCATCCTGTGCAAGAAGAACGCGTCGATCTCCGGCGCGGAAGTGGGGTGCCAGGGGGAGGTGGGTTCGGCCTGCGCCATGGCCGCTGCGGGCCTGGCCGACGTGCTCGGGGCCACGCCGATGCAAGTGGAAAACGCCGCTGAAATCGCCCTGGAGCACAACCTCGGGCTGACCTGTGACCCGGTTGGCGGCCTGGTCCAGGTGCCGTGCATCGAGCGCAACGCGATTGCCGCGGTCAAGGCCATCAACGCCGTGCAGATGGCCTTGCGTGGTGATGGCGAGCACTTTATTTCCCTCGACCGGGTGATCCGCACCATGCGCGATACCGGTGCCGACATGCATGCCAACTACAAGGAGACTTCGCGCGGCGGCCTGGCGGTCGCGTTCGTCGAGTGTTGATCGTTTAAAAGGCAAGGCTTCGCTGGCAAGCCAGCTCCCACAGGGATTGCACCATTCCTGTGGGAGCCGGTCTTGCCGGCGATGGGCTGCACAGCAGCCCCAGGTTTTACCCAGCAACAAAGCAGTTCGTTCATACGCAACAAAAACAACTACAAGGCAATATCGATGACTGATGTAAATAGCACCACGACCGTTCGTGTGGAATCGGCTGCGCCTGCGCAAAGCCGTGCCTGGAGCCGTTACGACACCACCTGGGTTCTGGGCCTGTATGGCACCGCCATCGGCGCCGGCACCCTGTTCCTGCCGATCAACGCCGGGGTAGGGGGCTTCTGGCCGCTGCTGGTCCTGGCAGTATTGGCCTTCCCCATGACCTTCTACGCCCACCGCGGCCTGACCCGCTTCGTGCTATCGGGCAAGCGCGGCGCCAGTGAAGACATCACCGAAGTGGTCGAAGAACACTTCGGCGTCGGCGCCGGCAAGCTGATCACTCTGCTGTACTTCCTCGCCATCTTCCCGATCCTGCTGGTGTACAGCGTCGCCCTGACCAACACCCTGGGCAACTTCATGGAGCACCAGCTGCACATGACCCCGCCGCCGCGGGCGCTGCTGGCCCTGTTGCTGATCTGCGGGCTGATGATCGTGGTGCGCAGCGGCCAGGGCATCATCGTCAAGGTCATGAGCCTGCTGGTCTACCCGTTCGTGGCCGCGCTGTTGCTGCTGGCCGTGAGCCTGATCCCCAACTGGAACGGCGCCTTCTTCGCCCAGGCCAGCGAAGGCATGCCCCTGGACCTGTTCTTCAAGACCTTGTGGCTGGCCATCCCGGTGATGGTGTTCTCGTTCAACCATTCGCCGATCATCTCCGCCTTTGCCGTTGACCAGAAGCACCGCTATGGCGAGCAGGCCGATGCCAAGAGCGGCAAGATCCTCGCCAGCGCCCATGTGATGATGGTGCTGACGGTGATGTTTTTCTGCTTCAGCTGCGTGCTGGCGCTGAGCCCGGCCGACCTCGCTGCCGCCAAGCAACAGAACATCTCGATCCTGTCGTACCTGGCCAACCACTTCCAGACCCCGGTGATCGCCTTCGTCGCGCCGCTGATTGCCCTGGTGGCAATCACCAAGTCGTTCCTCGGTCACTACATCGGTGCCAGCGAAGGCTTCCAGGGCATGATCGTGAAAACCCTGCGCAGCCGTGGCAAACAAGTGTCGGCCAAGCGCCTGGAACAGATGACCGCGCTGTTCATGGTGGTTACCTGCTGGGCCGTGGCGACCCTGAACCCGAGCATCCTCGGCATGATCGAGAACCTCGGCGGGCCGATCATTGCCTGCCTGCTGTTCCTGATGCCGATGTACGCCATCCACAAAGTGCCGTCGCTGCGCAAATACTCGGGCAAGGCCTCGAACGTGTTTGTGGTGCTGATTGGATTGATTACCTTGTCGGCGATTCTGTATTCGTTCTTTGCCTGAGTGAACGGCTGCACACCGCTTGATGCTGTGTGCAGCCGACTGCCTAGAACGGGGCGGTGCCGGGGAAGGGCTGATGCGGGCCGTTGCCCAGAAAGTGAACGGCGTGTTCCTCAGGCAGGCCGGCAATCGGCGGCGGATGGGCAGACAGGTTTGCAGCGAATATCGCTTGCAGCTTTTGCGGGTCCAGGAGGACCAGGGCGACTGCCGCCCGACAGGTTGACCAGAACCCGGTTGTGCCGATGAACTGGCGCAGTTGTTGGGTCATGGCATCAACCACCTCGGGCGTTCCGGCTTCCTTCAAGTCTCGAGCAGCCTGGATCGCATGGTGCCAAGCCTCGGTGCGCTGCTCCATCCGCCGATCAAGTAATGACTGGTAATCCTGCCAAGGGACCACCAGTCTGTCCTCGTCCAGATACGCGGTATTGAGCGCGAAATAGCGAATCGTTGCCTGGGCCCGGTAGTCGGTCGCAGAAACCACCACCTGATGGACATCATCGTGTTGAATCAATTTCTGTTCTTGGTCGACCAGATCCCTTTGCAAGGGTGTCAGCAAATACCGCAGTGACGGACCTTCCCGCTGAAAGACAGCTGCATCGGTTGGCAGCATCAGCAAGTGCAGGTCCAGTGGGCTGGCCTGTAGTTGAGCCTCGTGGCAGTTGTGGTCGAGCAGGTAAAGGTGTTCCCAGTCCTCACCGGTGCAGTGGTCACCTTCCTGGCTCTGGCCCGTTTTCGCATTCCAGACCCAGAGGTTATCCAGCAAAGGACGCTCACAGAACGAACAGAAGTTACCGAACGCGCTCACCAGCAACCTGGCAGCGGGAGCCTGTTGCAATTGCGTTGGCAGCGCAGGGCGTACAAGCGGTCGCATGGCGCACCTCGTTCAGGGAAGCGTGTGAGTATTAGTCTGGGGGTAGTACAGCGAGTTGTTGGTCTCCTGGATAACGCGTTTGGCGTAGTAGGTGCCATAGGTTGCGTCGTATGCCTGCATTACCGTCAACCATACCGCATAGAAGCCGGAGCTGGCCGCGCGGCGTGGTGTGCTCCTCCAGAGCCAGTTCAGGTCCGGTGTGCTGTTGGCGGTACTCAATAATCGACATTCCTCCAACGCATCGAACCAGGCCCGCGTGCGATTCATCTGGCGTCGGTCGTAGATGCTGGAGGAGTCATCGTTCAATCCAATCAGGTCGATGGTATCGGCGGCCACGGTGTCATGCGCGGCGCAATCCACAACGACGGTAACCGGAACGTCGTTAAGCAGTGTGTGGTTGACTTCAATAGTGGCCAGTACCTGATGCTGTATCACATCGTAGGCCGTGAGCTGGTTGTTGGCATTCACCGATGCCGCCGGGTCAAGCTCGATCCATCTGTTGCTGTCGTGATAGTGCAGCTTGAGCGGCAACCGTCGATAGCAGTCTGGCGCCAGGTCGGGCCAAATGTAGCTGTGGTACCTGATGGTATTGCGCAACTCCGTCTCATTCGGAGTTTGGATGCCTGACGACTGGATCGCTGTTATGCGGTCTGGCGTGTTGCCTTTGCTGGTATTGCAGGGACCGCAAGCAGGCAGAAAATTTTCCCAGGCTGTGGCGTACGTTGGGTAGGGTGCTTTTGGCACTGCATGCTCCACTTCCACCAACCCGGGCAGGGCCGTACCGCAGTAGGCGCAGAAAGCACCCAACTCCTGGGTCAAGGGAAGGGCGGCGGTTTTGTAGAGACTGCTGACTCGCTGTTTGAGGCCTGTTACCAGGACATCCTGTTCCACGGCTGAAACACCGCGAATGGGTAAGCCTTTGGCGCGATCCAGGAGCAGGTCCAGCACACGATCCAGGCTAATCGTGTAGGTGGGTTGCGTGGCGACACGGTCAATTTTCTGCAGCAGCGCCGCAACAGCACCGCTGAAGCTCTGTGCCGCGGAGGGGGCGTAGATTGGATTGGCGAGGCTTTTTTTGACCGGGCGCATGGCGCAGTCCTCATATGGCAGACTGACATCAATTGAGTATAGTGCTACTTGAGCAACACCCGGCGCTTGGTCAGCTCACCATCCTCGCCACTGGGCCAGTGCAGTTCCACCAGCACTTCGGTCTGTTTGCCGTCCAGTGACGGGCGCACGCTGAGCAGGGCGAAGTTCTTTGAACCGGCCATGGCGTACCAGCGCTCGCAGACCATGTTGGCAATGCCCGGCATCTCGCCACCGCCGCTGATGGCCATCTTCAGCATGTCCGGCGCCGGTAGGCGCGAGATGGCGCTGGAGGTGACCTGGAACACCTTGGCCGCCGGGTATTGCTTGTGCAACAGGCGAAACACCGCCGCGCAGTGCACGTCGCCACTGAGAAACACCACCGGCTTGGCACTCTTGCCCAGCGCCGCATAGACCTGATCGAGCAGTACCTTGCGTTCGGCGCGGTTGGTCTTGTGGTCCCACTCATCCATGCAATCGTCCTTGAGCGAGCCGAAATCGGCGCCGTTGGTGACCGCGTTCTTCCAGTGCATCACCGGCACCGGCGAGACAATGAACACCGCCTTGGCGCTCTGCACCACGGCACTGTTCAACCAGTCCTTGAAGCGCTTCATTTGCGCGCTGCCGAGGATCTTGTGCGGGTCGTTGGCCTCGACATCGTGATGGCCGCGCATGTCCAGCACATAGAAGGCCGAGCCGCCTTGCTCGAAGGCGTAGTCCCAGTGGCAGTCGTCGGGCTTGTCGAGGTTGATCGAGGTCACCGGGTTGTGGCTGTGCTCGTATTCGTAATAGGCGCGGCAGGCGGCGCGCCACATGAGATCGACGAGCATCTGGTTGGTGGGGCCGTTGCTGGTGCTTTCAAACAGCAGCGAGATGCGTTTTTGCCGCTCCTTGTTGGTCAGCGAGCCCCAACCGTCCATGATCTCGTGATCGTCCCAGATCATGTACTGCGGGAACTGCTCGTACACCTCGCGCAGGGTCGGGATGTTCCAGTACACCCGGTAATACCAGCGGTAGATGTTCAGCAGGTACTGCTCGATGCCGGGTTTGTCGTAGCTGTTGCCTTTCTTGTAGTGGGCCAGCAGGGCCTGCTTGTTTTCTTTCAACCATTCCCAGATATCCAGGAAGCCGTTTTTCTTGTTGGTGTCGACGTACATCTGGTCGCCACCGCCGATGACGAACTGCGCGCGCTGGTCGATCAGTTGCTGGTGCAGCAGCGGCCAGGCGCCGGCACTGCCGTCGGCGCTGATCGGGTCGTGGCAGCTGTAGAAGCCGAAGGTCAGGGTTTCGGGATTGATCGCCGGGGTGATGAAGTTTTTCGGCGAGTCGGCGCCGATTTCGGTGCGCCGACGGATGATCAGGTGGTCGGTTTCGCTGCTGATCAGCGCGTAGTAATAGGTGCTTTGCGCCTTCAGACCAGTCACTGCAAAGACACCGGTGAGGTCGCTGTCGAAGCTGAATTTTTGCGCCTGGACGAACACCGGCTTGATCTTGTGTTTTTTCAGGAAATCGGCCACGGGCAGCTCATCCAGGCGCTGCAGGTCGCCGCTCAACGGCGTGGTGGTGACCACCAGCACCCACTCGCCGGGCATGTACACGCGAAACCACAAGCGAACGCTGGTTGGCGTGATCGCACCGATGATCGCGGCGCTGGCCAGCTTGGCGTACTTGCTTTCGTTGGAGGTGGGGTCCAGGAGCTGGGACATGGTCGATTTCCTTATCAGGTCAAGTTGTTGTCCCGGCAAGTAAAGCGGATTGGCCTGGTTCTGCCATTGTGCGTCGTTCTGCGCGCAGGACGCTGAAGTTCAACCGCGCGACTGGCGGCGGCGGGTCTTGGGCGCTAGGGTAGGCGGGTGTACCCATCTCCGATTAAGGAAGCTCATGAGCGCATCAACCGTTTACGCCGACCTTGGCGATGTCCCGTATCAGGTAAGCCTGGCTGCCGGTGCCCAGCAGTGGCTGGCTGATGAGGGCCGCGAGCTGGGCGGCCACGACAGCGGTCCCAATCCGCATCAATTGCTGCTGTCGGCCCTTGGCGCCTGCACCGCAATCACCTTGTCGATGTATGCAAAACGCAAGGATTGGCCGCTGCACCATGTGCATGTGCAGCTGGACATCGTCAGTGAGGTGAAAAGCCCTGAAGTGCGCACCGAGATCAAGCGTGTGATCGAACTGCACGGTGATCTCGATGCGGCCCAGCGCGAGCGCCTGCTGGGCGTGGCCAATGCCTGTCCGGTGCACAAGCTGCTCAGCGGCAGCATCGTCATCGACAGTGAACTGAGCGACTAGCGCGATTCGCTCTTGAGCTTGGCGAAGCTTTTGCGCAGGTCGCTGGCCCAGCCGTCCAGCACTGGCTTGACGTTCTCCAGGGCCAGCTTGGAGGTGTTGTTTTCCAAGGCCTCGCCGGTGCCTTTGCGTACCACCTGAGCGATCACCTTGTTGTTGCTACCGTCGAGGAAGGCCGCCTCGGTGGCGATGTCCACTTCCTGGTCGCGGCCACCGGCGGCAGTGTTGACGGCGGCGGCCACCAGGGCGATGGGGATCACTTCGTAGGGCTTGAGGCCTTCGGTCTTGGTCGACACGGCGGTGATCGCCGGGCGCACCACCAGCACACCCGGGCCCGGACCCTGGGCCAAGGGCAGCTCGGCACCCAGTTCACGCTTGAGCGCGGTGTTGTAGTACTGGGTGATCTGCCCCAGGGTCTGCGGCGATATCGCCGCAGTGGGCTGGGGCTTGGGGTAGAACTGGCTGGGCTCGATATACACCTTGGTGAAGCGCGCGGCTTTCACCTGCGGGTCGATCCAGCGCATCACCGGCTGGCCGGAGATGCTTTCGGCGGGCTTGAGGCGGCTATAGTCCTTGAGAAACCCGGAATACTGGCTGGGGTCGACCCGGGAGCTGGCGCAACCGGCCAATACGATAAGGGCGGAGCAGAGCAGGGTGGAGCGCAAGGTGGGTTTCATCGACTTTCGTATCCTTGGCAATGACCGCACGGGGCAGGGGATTGATCGCCTGAACAACGCTAGCAGCTCTTGGCCAGGTCGCCAGCGATCAAGCGCAAAGCGCTCGTAAAGGATAGGTCTATGCAATACTTGTCGGTCCTTACCCGCCTCAGGACCCCGCAATGGACTTGCCCCGCCGCCTGCGCAGCAAACAGCTGAAACTCCACGCCCCGGAACTGACCTTTGCCGCGCAACTGCAGGCTGTGCTCAAGGCCAACTACGGCTTCCACCGTGAATTTCTGCCCTGGGCCCGCGACGACTGGACCCTGGAACAAGCGCGACAAAGCCTGCTTCAGGCCCGGCAGAACTGGGCAGCGCCCCAGGGCGAAAAACGCTATTACCTGTTCCTGGCCAGCGGCGAACTGATCGGCTGCCTGGGCGTGCGGCCGGATGCTCAGGGCAAGGTCGGCTTGGGCTACTGGATCGCCGAGGGCCATGCCCGGCAGGGCTTGATGACCGAGGCGCTGGAAACGCTGTTGCCGGTGCTGGAAGGTTCGCTGCTGTGGCTGACCACGTCGCCGGCGAATGTGGCCTGTCAGCGGCTGGCGGAAGGGCTGGGGTTCAGGCGGGTGGCTGCGGCGGGTGGGGCGAATGCGCGGTTGCGGTATGAGTTGAGGTGCTGATTCAAAGTCGGCGTTGCCTGGATTACGAGCGCTTCGCGCTCGATCGCTGGCAAGGCCAGCTCCCACAAGTTCAGCGTCACGCCGGCCACTGTGGGAGCTGGCTTGCCAGCGATGAGGCCGGCACAGCGCTAGCCAACCTCAGGTCCTAGGACCTATCCTACGCAGTCTGTCGATATCACGCGCTTGCCCGGGGAAGGTCTGCACACTAGGCTCGCTCGGTCACTGAATGTTCGGTGATCGGGTTTGGCGACCCGGACAAGTTAAGACATCACCATGACTCTCTATGGTGGCTGTGCGCGGGAGGGCTTCGGCCCTGCCGGGTTCCTAACTTACCGGTTCGCCAACCCGCGTACAGCTGCCACCCATTTTGTTTGGCGACGAAAGCGTGGCGGCTCCACAAGTTAGGAGTTGACCATGAAAAAGCTCGTCCCCGATCCCCCAAGCCTGCACCTCGCTGAAACCGTCGAAACCCCTGTCAATAGTTGCCCGGAGCACCCACCCTTGTTCAGCGTGTGCGCAGGTGTCAGCGCCGAAGACGCGCTGGTGCATGCCTTGCTGTACCTCAAGAGCGCCAGCGCCACTATTGGCCAGGCGGTGCAGCACTGCAGTGAGGAAGGACGAGGGTTTGTCTGGTCGGCCCAGCAATCGGTGGAGCTGGCCAGGGCGCTGGTGGATGCGTTGTTGGATGGGATTGAGTTGAGGGTGATGAAAGACTGATTCGGCGTTGCCTGGATCGCGGGGCAAGCCTGCTCCCACCGGGTGGTGCTGACCCCGCGATGATGTTAATTCTGTCGTTGTCTGGCGATAAGGGGTATTCAGCTTTACTGTAAAGAACTATCACTTTTGTCAGTTGTGCTTAAGCCCCAGGCATTGATACTGGGGACCTCGGCGTGGGCCTGGGCAATTGATTTCTGTGAGGTGGGTGATGAGTGTTCTGGATGATCAGTTCAATGAAGCAAAGTACAAAGTATCTAACTTAGAATCGAGGCCAACGGATGGTCAGTTGCTTGAACTCTACGGGTTGAGCAAACAAGCCATCGACGGGGATAACAATACGCTCCGTCCTGGAATGCTGGACTTTAGCGGCAAGGCGAAATGGGATGCCTGGAATAGTTTGAAGGGCACCGCTCAAGATGAAGCCAAGCAGCGTTATATCGATTTTGTCAGTAATCTTGCGTGAGATGTCCAAGTCTTCGGGTGGACTCGGTATAGCATCGCGGGGCAAGCCCACTCCTACAGGATCACATCAAACCGGTGGGAGCGGGCTTGCCCCGCGATGAGGCCGCAATCGTCAATCCTTGACCAACGCCCGCAACGCCGCTTTCGCCTCGGGCGTGTGCAGACGCTCGATAAACAGCAAGCCTTCACGTTGAACAGTGACCTCCAGCTCCTGCCGATGGGCATCCTTGAGCAAGCGCTTGCTGATCCGTAGCGCATCCTGCGGCAAGGCCTGCAGGCGCTCGGCCAGTTTGCGCGCCGCTGCCAGGCACTGCTCACCATCCTCATGCAGTTCATTGGCCAGGCCCCATTCAACGGCCTGTTCGCCCGTGAGCAGTTCATTGCATAGCAACAACCGCGCCGCACGCGCATGGCCGAGCAGCCGCGGTAGCAACAGGCTGGAACCAAACTCCGGGCACAAGCCCAGTGGCACGAACGGCATGCGCAGCTTGGCCGAACGACTCACCAGCACCTGGTCGCAGTGCAGCAGCAGGGTGGTGCCGATGCCGATGGCCGGCCCCGCCACCGCCGCAATCAATGGCTTGTCCAGGGCCATGACCAGCCGCATCAGGCGGAACACCGGGCTGTCCATGTCGCTGGGCGGGTTGTCGAGAAAGTCCTTCAGGTCGTTGCCGGCGCAAAAGCACTGCGGGCCACCGGTCAGCAGGATAACCTCGACTTCAGCGTCCTCAGTCGCTGCCAGCAACTGATCGCCCAGTTGCGTATACATCGCGGTGTTCAGCGCATTGAGCTTGTCTGGGCGGTTGAAGGTCAGGGTCAGCAGGCCCTGGTGCAGGTCCCGTGTGATCAACTCGTTCATGGCTTGCCTTTGTTGTTGTAGGTATCAGAACGTCGGCGGGGTGATCACCCAGATCACCACCGCATCCACCTCGCCAGGGTTGCCGTAACGGTGCGGCTCCTGGCTGGAAAAACTGAAGCTGTCGCCTTCGCTCAGCTGAAAATGCCGCTCGCCGACCCACAGCTCGAAACTGCCGGACAGCAGGTAGCCGGCTTCTTCGCCGTCGTGGCTGTAGCTTTGCTGGCTGTAGGTGCCCGGCGGGAAGCGCGAATGCAGAATCTCCAGCTGGCGGTTGGGTTGCGGGGTCAGCAACTGGTCGACGATACCGTCTTCGTAATGCACGCTCAGGCGGCTGTTCTTGCGCACCACGTAGCCGTTGTCTTCCGGGGCGGTGCTGGCTTCGCTGGCGAAGAACCACTGGATGGTCACGCCGAGGCTGCGGGCAATATTGAACAGCGCCGGGATCGACGGGTAGGAAAGGTTGCGCTCCAGCTGGCTGATGTAGCCGGCAGTCAGCTCGCTTTGCTCGGCAAGCTCGGCCAGGGTCATGCCGCGGCGCTTACGCAGGCCGCGGATGCGGGTGCCGAGAAAATGCGGGGCGCTGGTGCCTTCCTGGCTGGCGGCGGGCGGCGTCTTGCTGCTGTTGCTCATGGCGTGCTCCGAACCGCACTGTCAAAGCCCCGGAGTATAAACAGGCTTACAGGCTCCAGGCGACCTTCAAACCGTCGTAGACGGCTTCTTCCACCGTGCGCGGGGCCAGGCAGTCGCCAATGCGTTTCACCTCGACCAGGCCGTGCAGCTCGGCGGCGAGGCTATCGACCGGCTGATGGCCCTGACACAGCACCAGGGTGTCGATGTCTTCGAAGATCATCGGTTCGCCGCTGGCGGTGTGTTGCAGGTACACGGTGTTGTCGTCGCAGCCGTACAGGCGTGCATAGGGGGTGATCGGGATGCCCAGCTTGTGCAGCTCGCCGGCCATCTGGTCGCGTACGTACAGTGGCAGGCTTTCGCCGCAGTGGGTGCCGTTGACCGCCAGTTGCACCTGGTGGCCTTCACGCACCAGGCGCTCGGCGATGCCCGGGCCGATCCAGTCGCAGCGCCAGTCGACCACCAGCACCGAGCGCCCGGGCTTGGCCTCGCCGCGCAGGATTTGCCAAGCGTCGACCACCTGCAGTTCGCCGCCGCGCTCGAAGGCCGGCCAGTAAGGTTCGGCGCCGGTGGCGACGATCACCAGGTCGGGCTGCTCGCGCTCGACCAGGGCGCGATCCACGCGCGTGTTGCGCACCACCTTGACCCCGGCCAGGTGCATCTCCCGTTGCAGGTTGGTGCTGGCACCGCCGAACTCGGCCCGGCGCGGGAGCAGTTGCGCGAGCAACACCTGGCCGCCGAGCTGGGCGCTGGCTTCATACAAAGTGACGTCATGGCCACGCGCTGCGGCCACCGCCGCGGCTTTCATGCCGGCCGGGCCGCCACCGGCGATCATCACCCGCTTGCGTGTAGTCGCTGCCTGCAGGGTGCCGAACTGCTGCTCGCGCCCGGTTTCCGGATGCTGGATGCACGAGATTGGCAGGCCCTTGTGAAAATGTCCGATGCACGCCTGGTTGCAGGCGATGCAGGCGCGCACGTCTTCGGCGCGATCGCTGCGGGTTTTGTTGGGCATCTGCGGGTCGCAGATCAGCGCGCGGGTCATGCCGCAGACATCGGCCTGGCCACGGGCGAGGATCAGCTCCGCTTCCTGGGGCTGGTTGATGCGCCCGGTGACGAACAGCGGAATGCTCAGTTGCGCCTTGAAGGTCCCGGCCTCACGCGCCAGGTACGCCGCTTCGATGGCCATGGGCGGGACGATATGTACCGCGCCACCCAGCGACGCCGAGGTGCCGGCGACGATATGCACATAATCCAGCTCGGCCTGCAGCATCTTCACCGCCGCCAGCGATTCATCCTCGGTCAGGCCCTCGGCATCGCGCTCATCGGCGCTGATGCGCAGGCCGATGATGAAATCGTCTGCCGTCGCCGCACGTACCGCCGCGATCACTTCGCGGACAAAGCGCAGCCGCTGCTGCAACTCGCCGTTGTAGCCATCGCTGCGGCGGTTGACCCGTGGGTTGATGAATTGCGCGGGCAGGTAACCGTGGCTGGCAACCACCTCGACGCCATCGATGCCGGCCTGGTGCAGGCGCCGGGCCGCGGCGGCGTAACCGGCGACGATCTCGTCGATCATCCCCTGGTCCAGTGCCCGCGGCATCACCCGAAAGCGCTCGTTGGGCACCGCCGATGCCGAGTAGGCCACCGCCAGCAGGCCATCACTGGACTCCATGATTTCCCGCCCCGGGTGGAAAATCTGCGACAGCACCACGGTGCCATGGGCATGGCAGGTCTCGGCCAGCTGGCGGTAACCCTCGATACAGGCGTCGTCGGTGGCCATCAGCACGTGGGAGGTGTAGCGGGCGCTGTCGTGCACCCCGGCCACCTGCAGCACGATCAGGCCGACGCCGCCGGCGGCGCGGGCCTGGTGGTAGGCGATCAGGCGCTCGTTGACCAGGTTGTCGGTGGGCATCGAGGTGTCGTGTCCGCTGGACATGATGCGGTTCTTCAGGCGTTTGCCACGGATTTGCAGCGGTTCGAACAGGTGCGCGAAGGTCGACATGCGGGTCAGGCTCCAGCGGGGTGTTGTTATTATTTTTCTATAGAAGTGTACCGCCAGTAAAAAATCAACTTGTTTTTTTACTGGCCTTTGACTAGCGTGCAATCACCCCGGGTCCTGGGGCACACCTCACAACAACAAGAAAACGGGCCACGCATCACGTGGTACCGGCAAGAGGAACCATTGATGAAATCGAATCTGCTCAAGCGCTCTCCCTGGTTGTTCGCCCTTGCTGTCGGCGCCGTCCAGGCAGCACCGGACATGGTCGTGGTCGCCTACGGCGGCGCCGGCCAGAAAGCCCAGGATGCGGCGATCTTCAAGCCTTTCAGTGCCCAGGACGGCAGCACGTTGATCCAGAGCGAGTACAACGGCGAAATGGCCCGGATCAAGGTCATGGTCGATACCGGCAACGTCGACTGGGACCTGGTGCAGATCGAAGGCCCGGACCTGATGCGCGGCTGCGACGAGGGCATGTACGAGCGCCTCGACTGGACCCAGCTCGGCCGCGCCGAGCAGTTGATCCCCGATGCCGCCCAGGAGTGTGGCTCGGCGGTGCTGGTGTGGAGCGTGGCGATCGCCTACGACCGCAACAAGCTGGCCCAGGCACCGACCTCGTGGGCGGATTTCTGGGACGTCAAGAAAACCCCCGGCAAGCGCGGCCTGCGCAAGCGTGCGGTGTACAACCTGGAGTTCGCGCTGATGGCCGACGGGGTCAAGGTCGAGGACGTGTACAAGGTCCTGGCCACCCCCGAGGGGGTCGACCGCGCCTTCAACAAGCTCAGCGAGCTCAAGCCCTACATCCAGTGGTGGGAAGCCGGCGCGCAACCGGCGCAGTGGCTGAGCGCCGGTGACGTGGTCATGACCTCGACCTACAGCGGCCGGGTCGCCGTCGCCGCCCAGGAGGGCAGCCCGCTGGCCCTGGTGTGGCCCGGCAGCCTGTATGGCATGGACTACTGGGCGATCATCAAGGGCTCCAGGCATGTTGACCAGGCCAAGCGCCTGATCGCCTTCGCCAACCAGCCCGACACCCAGGTGCGCTACGTCAAGGAAATCCCCTACGGGCCGACCAACACCCAGGCCGCTGCCGAGCTAGATCCGAAGCTGGCCAGCTGGGTGCCGACCTCCAGGCAAAACCTTGAAGGCGCGTTGTCGATGAATGTCGAGTTCTGGGTCGATCATGGCGATGAGCTCGAGGAGCGTTTCAACGCCTGGGCCAGCCGCTGAACCCTCGCTGTGGCTGGACATCGAACGATGTCCAGCCCTATTGTCTGGCCAGCCTTTCGCCTGAGGACAACAATAATGACCGAGACCGAAATCCACCTGCGCCAGGAACTGGCCGCCTGCTACCGGTTGATCGCGCACTTTCGCATGACCGACCTGATCTTTACCCATATCTCGGTGCGCATTCCCGGCCCCGAGCATCATTTTCTGATCAACCCCTACGGCTTGATGTTCGATGAAATCAGCGCCTCCAACCTGGTCAAGATCGACCTGCAGGGCAAGGCGGTGGAGGCGTCGCCGTACCCGGTCAACCCGGCCGGTTTCGTTATCCACAGTGCCATCCATGGTGCCCGCGAGGATGCCCAGTGCGTGTTGCACACCCACACCAAGGCCGGTTGCGCGCTGGCGGCGCTCAAGTGCGGGTTGTTGCCGGTGAACCAGATTTCCATGGAGTTCCATGGCAAGGTTGCCTACCACGATTACGAAGGCATCGCCCTGGACATGGCCGAGCAAGTGCGCCTGGTCGATGACCTGGGTGACAAGGCGGTGCTGATTTTGCGCAACCATGGCTTGCTCAGCGTCGGGCGCAGTGTCAGCGAGGCGTTCCTGCGCATGTATTACCTGGAGAAAGCCTGCGAAATCCAGCTGACGGCGATGGCCGCCGGCGAGCTGGTGTTGCCGACGGAAGAGGTCTGCGCTCACACCGAACGCCAGTTCAACGAACCGGCGCGGGCCTTGAAGGAAGGCGAGTTGAGTGATCCGGACGGCATGCAGCTGGCCTGGTCGGCGTTGCTGCGCTTGCTGGAGCGGGTGGCGCCGGGCTATCGCGACTGATCAGCAGTTGTTGTACAGTCGTTCAATACGCAATCCTGTGGGAGCGGGCCTTGCCCCGCGATCTGCTGCAAAGCAGCAGTAAAACCTGTCGACACGGTGCAAACAGACACACCGCATTGGCCGTTTTTACGACCGCTTCGCGCTCGATCGCGGGGCAAGGCCCGCTCCCACCGGGTTCCTGCAACTCACTCTGTTCGAGAAACCCCATGACCCAGGAAGCCCGTTACAGCCGCATGGTCCCAGAGCTACGCAAGGCCAACCTGGTCGAAGCGACCCTGGTGTGTTTGAAGCGGCACGGCTTCCAGGGCGCCTCGATTCGCAAGATCTCCGCCGAGGCCGGCGTCTCGGTGGGGCTGATCAGCCACCACTATTCAGGCAAGGACGAACTGGTCGCCGAGGCTTACATGGCGGTCACCGGCCGGGTCATGGGCCTGATCCGCGAAGCCATGGCCCAAGCCGCGCCCAATGCCCGCGAGCGGCTGTCGGCATTCTTTCGCGCCTCCTTCTGCGCCGAACTGCTCGACCCGCAGTTGCTGGATGCCTGGCTGGCGTTCTGGGGCGCGGTGAAAACCGCCGAAGCGATCAACCAGGTGCACGATCACTCCTACGGCGAATACCGCAACGAACTGGGCCGGCTGCTGGCTGAGCTGGCCGCGGAAGAGGGCTGGCAGGCCTTCAACGCCGACCTGGCAGCCATCAGCCTGAGCGCCTTGCTCGACGGTCTGTGGCTGGAATCCGGGCTCAACCCGGGCACCTTCACCCCGGAGCAGGGCGTGCAAATCTGCGAGGCCTGGGTCGATGGCCTGCAGGCCGGTGGCCGCCGGCGCTTCACTCTGACCGAGGGCTGTTGATCGGTCGTTCAGTAATGGGTACGCTGCTGTCGCGGGTTTCACAACAACACCTATAACAAGAGACAACACGCAATGACGCCTCGGGTACTGGTCGTCGATGACGATCCGCTTATTCGCGACTTGCTGCACGCCTACCTGTCCCAGGAAGGCTACGACGTGCACTGCGCCGCCACGGCGGAGCAGGCCGAGCATTTTCTCGCCGAGCAGGCTGTCGACCTGGTCATGCTCGACATCCGCCTGCCGGGCAAGGACGGCCTGACCCTAACTCGCGAACTGCGGGTGCGCTCGGAAGTCGGCATCATCCTCATCACCGGGCGCAACGACGACATCGACCGTATCGTCGGTCTGGAATGCGGCGCCGACGACTACGTGATCAAACCGCTGAACCCGCGCGAGCTGGTGTCGCGGGCCAAGAACCTGGTGCGCCGGGTGCGCCATGCCCAGGCCGGCAAGCCGCCCAGCGCCGCCAATCACCCGCTCAAGCAGTTTGCCGACTGGGCCCTGGACACCGACCGGCGGCGCCTGATCGACCCGCAGGGCGGCGAAACCTTGCTGACCCACGGCGAATTTCAGCTGCTCAGCGTGTTCCTGCGCAACAGCGGCCATACCCTGAGCCGCGACCAGTTGATGGACCAGATCCGCAACCGCGAATGGGTGCCCAACGACCGCTCCATCGACGTGCTGGTCGGCCGCCTGCGGCGCAAGCTGCACGACGACCCGGCCGAACCGCAGCTGATCATTACCATTCACGGCGCCGGTTACCTGTTTACTGCCAGCGTGGCGGCCTGATCATATGTGGCGGCTGCTCTGGCTCGCCATGCTGATGCCCGGCGCCCAGGCCCAGGCGGCCGAGCGCGTCCGCTATTGCGACTACCCGGTGTACCCGCCGATTTCCTGGAGCGACGGCAAGCAGGTGCGCGGCCTGGCGCCGACCGTGGTGCGCCAGCTGTTCGCGCGCCTGGGCTATGAGGTGGAGATCGTCGTGCTGGGCAACTGGAAGCGCTGCCTGCTCGATGCCGCCGAAGGCCGGGTCGACGTGGTGCTGGCCTACAACAGCGACCAGCGCGATCAGGGCATGCGCTTTTCCACGGTGCCGGTGCTGCGCGAGGAGGTGGCAGTGTTCTTCAATCGCCAGCGGCCGGTGACCTTCGAGCGCCTTGAAGACCTGGCCAGCTACCGCGGCGGGCTGTTGTTCGGCGAAAGCTACGGGCCTGACTTCGACCGCTTCGTCGCCCGTCACCAGAACATCGAATGGGTCTCCGACAGCCAGCAGAACTTCGGCAAGCTGATTCGCGGGCGTATCGACTTCGTCATCCAGGAGCGGCGCACCGGCCAGCTGTTCGTCGAGCATCTGCCCGGCGCCAAGGACATCCAGGCCTTGCCCACCGCGCTGAGCGTCGACTACCTGCGGGTGGCGGTATCGCGGCATTCGCCCTTGAGCCAGCACATGGCGCAGATCGACGAGCAACTGCAGCGCATGACCGACAACGGCGAGATCCAGCGCTGGCTGGAGCAGAGCGAAGTCACCTACCGCGACATGGTCAACCTGCCGGCAGACGCCAAATGATGCGCCTGCAACCCGGTGGCCTGCTGCGGCGCCTGCTGTTGTTCATCTTGCTGTTCAGCCTGTGCTTTACCGTGCTGGCCAGCACCGTGCAGCTGTATTTCGAGTACCGCCGCGAGATGCGCGACATCGACGCGCGCATGGCGTTGATTCGCGCCGGTTACCTGGCAAGCCTTGAACGCAGCCTCTGGGACCTCAACCAGGAGCAGTTGAAGGTGCAGTTGCGCGGCCTGGTGGACTTCTCGGATGTGGCGCGGGTACGCCTGAGCAGTGCCGACTTCGACTTGCTACAGGGCGAAGCGACGCCACAAGGGCCGCTGCGCATCGAGCGTTTCGCCCTGGACTATCAACCGCCTTCCGGGCCGTTGCGCCACCTTGGCGAGCTGGAGGTCAGCATCGACCTGGGTGCGGTGCACCGGCGCCTGTTCGCCACCGGGCTGACCAGCCTGCTGTGGATGAGCGTGTTCCTCTGCGGCCTGGCGGTGGCGTTGTCGGGCTTGTTTTACCGCCTGGTCACTCGCCATTTGCAGGTGATGGCCGAGTTTGCCCGGCGCATCGGCGCGGGCGACTGGCAAGAGCCGCTGCGCCTGGACAAACGCCGCTCGGCCCGCGCAGACGAAATCGACACCGTGGCCCACGCCCTGGACGACATGCGCCGGGCCATTCTCAGTGATATCGACCGCCGTGAAGTCGACCGCCTGGCCTTGCAGGACAAGCGCGACGAGCTGCAGAAGATGGTCGAGCGGCGCACTGCCAGCCTGATGCGCGCCAAGGATGATGCCGAAGCGGCGAACCTGGCCAAGTCGCGCTTCCTGGCGACCATGAGCCATGAACTGCGCACCCCGCTCAACGGCATCCTCGGCATGGCCGAATTATTGCGCGAGGCTGATCTCGACGCCCAGGACCGCAAGCGCCTGGATGCCCTGTACAAGGCCGGCGAAGGCTTGCTGACCATCCTCAACGAAGTGCTGTACTTTGCCCGCCTGGAGGAGGGCGAAAGCCACCCGGAAGCGGTGGATTTCTCCCTGCGCCAACTGTGCGACGAGGTCATGACCCTGCTCGAACCGCGGGCCCTGAACAACGACACGGTGTTGCGCTGTCGCATCGATACCCAGTTGGGGCCACGTCAACACGGCGCCGAACAGTTCCTGCGCCAGGTGCTCAGCAACCTGCTGGCCAACGCCATCAAGTTCACCGAGGCCGGTGAGGTGAGTGTCGAGGTCCAGGTGCTGGGCCAGGAGCAAGGCCAGCAGCAGCTGCGGGTCAGTGTTCGCGACAACGGCATCGGCATCGACCCGGCGGTGCAAGGGCGGATTTTCGATCGCTTCGTCCAGGCCAGCGAAGCCGTGGCCCGGCGCTATGGCGGCACTGGCCTGGGCCTGGCGATCTGCAAACACCTGGTGGAACTGCTCGGCGGGCGCATCGGCCTGGACAGTGCCGAGGGGCAGGGCAGTTGTTTCTGGTTCGAATTGAGCCTGCACACGGCGGCAGCGCAGGCTGCAACCGTGCCGCCGGTAGAGCCGGTGCACGCCCTGGATATCCTGGTGGTCGAAGACGTCGAACTGAACCGCGACGTGGTGCGCGGCCTGCTGCAGCGCGACGGGCACCGGTTGTGGATGGCCGAGGACGGGGAACAGGCCATGGTCCTCTGTGCGCAGCGGTGCTACGACCTGATCCTGCTCGACGTGCATCTGCCGGGTATCAGCGGGGTCGAGCTGTGCCGGCAGATCCGCCGCACCCCCGGGCCAAACCGCGCTTGCCGGATCCTGGCGCTGACCGCCAGTGTGCAGCCGGCGCTGGTGCGCGGTTACCTGGCGGCGGGCATGCAGGGCATCCTCGCCAAGCCGCTGAAGCTCGACAGTTTGCGCCAGGCATTGGCGCAACAGCGGCAGGTGGTCGAGGCCCCGGTGGCCGGGCAGGGCATGGACTGGGCGCTGCTCGATACCCATCGCAGCTTGCTCGGTGAACAGAAAGTCCAGGGTTTGCTGACGGTGCTGCGTGATGCCATCGAGCAGCATCAGGATGCCCTGGCCGAAGCGCTCAAGGCCGGCGACTGCACCGACGTCGCGCATCTGGCTCATCGCCTCGCCGGCAGTAGTGATTCCCTCGGTTTTCGCGGCCTGGCGACGGTACTGCGGGAACTGGAAGAGGCGGCGTTGAACAAGGCCCCGGCAGCCTTGCAGGCCCTGCAAACGCCCTTGGCCGAGCAATTGCGCCTGGCCGACGAAACCCTGAAACAGCTGATCCAGCGCTGACGTACAAAAACCTTACGACTTTTTACATCTTCGATCTTTACGTACAACGCCACCTTACATCGCTTTCCAATAATCGACGGCAACCGCTGCCCGCGGTCTTCGAAGCTTATTGGAGATAATAATAATGAACTGCCGTAAAGCTCAGCCGTCCCCGCACCATCGCCTGTCCCTCCCGCGCTTCAACCACTGTTGAGGTGCCGACATGACTGACTCTACCGAACGTAAAGGCATCCACCTGACCCGTGCGCTGAAAAGCCGGCATATCTTCATGCTGTCGCTGGGCGGGGTGATCGGCACCGGGCTGTTCATGGGCTCGGGGGTGACCATCAACCAGGGCGGGCCCATGGGCGCGATCCTCGCCTACCTGGTGGCGGGTTTTCTGATGTACCTGGTGATGGTCTGCCTGGGCGAGCTGTCGGTGCAGATGCCGGTGTCCGGCTCGTTCCAGACCCACGCCACCAAGTTCATCGGCCCGGCCACGGGCTTCATGATCGGCTGGGTGTACTGGATGAGCTGGGCCACCACCGTGGGCCTGGAGTTCACCGCCGCCGGCATGCTGATGGTGCGCTGGTTCCCCGAGGTGCCGATCTGGTACTGGTCGGCGCTGTTCGTGGTGGTGCTGTTCGGCCTCAATGCCCTGGCCACCCGCGCCTTTGGCGAAGCCGAATACTGGTTCTCGGGGATCAAGGTGGCGGCGATCCTCGGCTTCATCATCGTTGGCGTGCTGGTGATCTTCGGCGCGATCCCGCTGACCAGCGGCGAGCCGGCGCCGATGATGAACAACCTGATCGGCGACTCGATGTTTCCCAACGGCCTGTCGGCGGTGTTCGCGGTGATGATGACCGTGGTCTATGCCTTCCAGGGCTGCGAGATCATGGGCGTTGCCGCCGGTGAAACCGACCAGCCGGAAAAAAGCATCCCCCGCGCAGTGCGCAACGTGGTGTTCCGTGTGCTGATCTTCTACGTGCTGGCCATCGTCGTGCTCTCGGCGATTGTGCCGTGGCAACAGGCCGGCCTGATGGAGAGCCCGTTCGTGCAGGTGTTCGACATGGTCGGCATTCCCTACGCGGCGGACCTGATGAACTTCGTCATCCTTACCGCGATTCTGTCGGTGGGCAACTCCGGCCTGTATGCCTCCACGCGCATCCTCTGGGCCATGTCCAAGACCGGCATGGCGCCGAAAAGCCTGTCGCCGCTGAGCAAGCGCGGCGTGCCGTTGCGGGCGCTGAGCATCACCCTGTGCTTTGCCCTGGTGTCGCTGATGACCAGTTTTGTCGCCGCCGACACCTTGTTCATGGTGCTGATGGCGGTGAGCGGCATGTCCGGCACGGTGACCTGGATCGTCATTGCCCTGGCCCAGTACAAGTTCCGCCGCGCCTACTTGCAGGGCGGCGGCAAGCTCAGCGACCTCAAGTACCGCGCGCCGCTGTTCCCGCTGGTGCCGCTGCTGTGCATCGCCCTGTGCAGTTCGCTGTTCGTGTTCCTGGCCCTGGATGAGACCCAGCGGCCGTCGCTGTACTGGGGTTTTGGTTTCATCGCAGTGTGTTACGCGGCGTACTTCATCATTCACCGCAAGCGCCAGGTGGTGTTGGCGCCGTCGGTGTAAGCCCATCGCGGGGCAAACTCGCTCCTACCTGTAAATGTAGGAGCGGGCTTGCCCCGCGATAGGTTGTACAAAGTTGTAACAGGCGCGGCCATTACTTCTCAAAGTAAATATTTAAATCTAATAAAAACAAGCAATTAGATCTGTAACTTCATCTGTTACAGCAAGTAATCCAGCCGATTGTCTCCTTGTTGAACACTCGTTTAGTATGGCCTCACGTCATACCTCTCACGCCAACCACAATAATTCGAGGCCCCCCATGACCCCTCCTGCGTCGCTGCTCAGCCAGGTCGAAGCCGGCATTGCCTGGATCACCCTCAACCGTCCGGATCAGCGCAACGCGCTGGACATCCCCAGCCTGAAAAACCTGCATGCCTTGCTCGAGGCCCATAACGCCGACCCGGCGGTGCGCGTGGTGGTCTTGACCGGCACCGGCCGCAGCTTCTGCGCAGGCGCCGACCTTGCCGAGTGGGCCGAGGCCGAAGCCCGCGGCGCGCTTGAAAGCTACGGCTGGACCGAAACCGCCCACGCCCTGATGCAGCGCCTGCACAGCCTCGACAAACCGACCATCGCCGCCATCAACGGCACTGCCGTCGGCGCCGGCATGGACCTGACCCTGTGCTGCGACCTGCGCGTGGCCGCCGCCTCGGCGCGGTTCAAGGCCGGCTACACCAGCATGGCCTACAGCCCGGATGCCGGCGCCAGCTGGCACCTGCCGCGGCTGATCGGCAGCGAACAGGCCAAGCGCCTGCTGTTCCTCGATGAGCTGTGGGGGGCCGAGCGCGCCCTGGCAGCGGGACTGGTGGGTGAGGTGTGCGCCGATGAGCAGTTGCTGGCGGTGACCGCCGAGCTGGCCGGGCGCCTGGCCAAGGGCCCGACCTTCGCCTTCGCCCAGACCAAACGGCTGATTCGTGACGGCGCCCAGCGCACCCTGGGCGAGCAGCTACAGGCCGAGCTTGCCGCCGGGCTGCTGTGCGGGCGTAGCGAGGATGGCGCCGAAGCGTTGCGTGCTGCCGTCGAAAAGCGCACCGCTAATTTCGTTGGTAAATAACAACTTACAAGAACTTCTTCAGGATCGACTCATGAATTTCCAACTGACCCAAGAACAACAAATGTTGGTGGAAGCGGTACGCAGTTTTGTCGCCAAGGAGTTATTGCCCCATGAAGAGGCGGTCGACCGCGCCGACGAGGTGTCGCCGGAGCTCGCCGCGCAGATTCGCGGCAAGGCCATCGCCGCTGGCTTCTATGCCTTCAACATGCCTGAGGAAGTCGGCGGTGGCGGTCTCGATTACCTGTCCCAGGCGCTGATCGAGCGCGAGCTGTCGAAGGTGTCGTGGGCCCTGCATGTGTTTGTCGCGCGGCCGTCGAAGATCCTCATGGCCTGCAAGGACGAACAGATCAACGACTACCTGCTGCCGTGCATCCAGGGCGAGAAGACCGACTGCTTTGCCCTCACCGAACCGGGTGCCGGCTCCGATGCCAATGCGATCAAGACCCGCGCCGTGCGCGAGGGTGACAACTTCGTACTGAACGGCAGCAAGCACTTCATCAGCCATGCCGGCCACGCCGATTTCGCCATTGTCTTTGCCGTCACCGACACCTACGAGCACAACGGCAAGACGCGCAACGCGGTGACCGCCTTCCTGGTCGACCGCGGCACCCCGGGCATGACCATCCGCCGCGGGCCCAAGTGCGTGAGCAACCGCGGTTATCACACCTTCGAGCTGTTCTTCGATGACTGCACGGTGCCGGCCAGCAAGGTGCTGGGTGAAGTCGGCAAGGGTTGGGAAGTGGCCAACGCCTGGCTCACCGCCGGGCGGGTGATGGTCGCCGCCAACTGTGTTGGCCAGGCCCAGCGCGCCCTGGACGTGTCGCTGCAATGGGCGGCCGACCGCAAGCAGTTCGGCCAGCCGATCGGCACCTACCAGGGTATCTCGTTCAAGCTCGCCGACATGGCCACGCAGATCCGCGCCGCCGAGCTGTTGACCCTGCACACGGCCTGGAAGATGGACCAGGGCACGATGACCGATGGCGAGGCGGGCATGGCCAAGCTGTTTGCCAGTGAAGTGCTGGGCAAGGTTGCCGACGAGGCGGTGCAGATCTACGGCGGCATGGGCCTGATGGACGAAGGGCCGGTCGAGCGGATCTGGCGCAATGCGCGGATCGAGCGGGTCTGGGAGGGTACCTCGGAGATCCAGCGGCACATCATTTCCCGTGAACTGCTGCGCCCGCTGTTGCGCTGATCAGGAGCCTGCTCATGTTACGAGACAATCTCAAACGCCTGCTCGCCCCGCGCCACCTGGCGTTTGTCGGCGGGCGCAGCATGGCCCGGGCGCTCAAGCGCTGCGCCGAGGGCGGTTACCAGGGGCAGATGTGGCTGGTCAACCCGCAGCACGACAGCCTCGATGGCGTGCCGTGCGTGCGCAGCGTCGGCGAACTGCCCTGTGCGCCGGATGCGGTGTTCATCGCCACCAACCGCGAGCTGACCCTGACCTGCGTGGCCGAGCTGGCGGCCAAGGGTGCCGGCGGGGCGATCTGCTACGCCTCGGGCTTTGCCGAAACCGGCGCCGAAGGCCAGGCCCTGCAACAGCAACTGCTTGAGGCCGCCGGCGACATGGCGCTGCTCGGCCCTAACTGTTATGGCCTGCTCGATTACCTGCACAGCGCTGCGCTGTGGCCGGTGGCCCATGGCGGCAAGGCAGTAGAGAAGGGCGTGGCGGTGCTGACCCAGAGCGGCAATTTTGCCTACAACCTGTCCATGAGCGACCGCTCGCTGCCGGTGGCCTACATGGCTTCGGTGGGCAACCAGGCGCAGATCGGCATTGCCGAACTGATGGACGTGCTGCTCGATGAGCCGCGGGTCACTGCCATCGGCCTGCACCTGGAAGGCCTGAAGAATGTGCCGGGTTTTGCCCGCGCGGGGCACAAGGCGCTGGAGAAGGGCATCCCGATCATCGCCCTGAAAACCGGGGTGTCGCAAATCGGTGCGGAACTGGCGCTGAGCCACACCAGCTCGCTGTCCGGCTCCGATGCGCTGTACGACAGCCTGTTCGAGCGCCTGGGGGTGATCCGCGTCAGCGGCCCGGTGAGCTTTGTCGAAACCCTCAAGGCCGCCGCCTGCGGCCACTTGCCCAAGGGCGGCAGCCTGATCGCCCTGGCTTGCTCCGGTGGCGATGCCGGGCTGATCGCCGACTATGCCGAACGCAACGATCTGAGCCTGCCGAAGCTGGATGATGGCCAGGTCCGCGAGCTGGCCCAGGTGCTGCCAACCTATGCCAACCTGGTCAACCCGCTGGACTTCACCACGGCGATCTGGGGCGACGGCGCCGCGCTTGAGCGCATGCTCGACAGCGCCCTGCGCACCGAGGCCGATGCCGCCATGCTGGTGCTCGACTACCCGGCGGAGTTTACCGGCGAGCGCAAGGAGTGCGACCTGCTGCTGGAGCTGTACTGCGCGGCGCTCAAGCGTCACGGCAAGACCGGCTTTGTCACCTCGGCCTTGCCCGAACTGCTGCCGGCCTTCGCCCGCGAGCGCCTGCATGCCCATGGCATTGCCGCGCTGCAGGGCGTCGAGGATGGCCTGGCGGCCTGGGGGCGGATTGCCGCATACCAGGGCCAACGCCAGGCGCTGCTCGACCTGGGCGAGTCAGCGTTGCCGCCGTTGTGCCCGCAGGCGCTGCAAGGCGAGAGCGAGCTGCTCAACGAATGGCAATCGAAACAAGCCTTGCAGGCGTTTGGCCTGCCGGTACCCAAGGGCGTGTTGAGCACGCCGGAGCAGGCCCTGGCCAATGCGCAGCAAGTCGGCTACCCGCTGGTGCTCAAGGCGGTCAGTGCGCAACTGCCGCACAAGACCGAAGCCGGTGCCGTCGCCCTCAACCTGCGCGACGCCCAGGCCCTGGGCGCGGCGCTGGAGCAGATGCGCGCACGGATCGGCACCTATGCGCCGGGTGTCGCGTTCGATCAGCTGCTGCTCGAGCCCATGGCCAGCGCGCCGCTGGCCGAGCTGATCGTCGGCATCAAGCGCGAGAACGACTTCGGCCTGGCCCTGGTGATCGGTGCCGGCGGGATCCTCGTCGAGCTGCTCAAGGACAGCAAGAGCCTGTTGCTGCCGACCACCGACGGCGCCATCCGCAAGGCCGTGCTCGGCCTGCGCAGCGCGGCCTTGCTCCAGGGTTTTCGTGGCCGCGAGGCGGCTGACCTGGAGGCGCTGGTGGCAGCGATCCGTGCGGTCGCCGACTACGCCTGCGAAAACGCTGCGCAATTGCTGGAACTGGATGTGAACCCATTAATGGTCGGTGCCCAGGGCACCACCGCGGTCGATGCGTTGATTCGCCTCGGCCAGGTGTAAGGAGATGAACATGCACAACAGCTCATTGACCGGTGGCCAGGCCCTGGTGCGCCTGTTGGCCAACTACGGCGTCGATACCGTGTTCGGCATTCCCGGGGTGCACACCCTGGAGTTGTACCGTGGCCTGCCCGGCAGCGGCATCCGCCACGTGCTGACCCGCCATGAACAGGGCGCGGGCTTCATGGCCGACGGTTATGCGCGGGTCAGCGGCAAGCCGGGGGTGTGCTTCGTCATCACCGGCCCCGGCGTTACCAACGCCGCCACCGCCATCGGCCAGGCCTATGCCGACTCGATCCCGATGCTGGTAATTTCCAGCGTCAACCACACCGCCAGCCTGGGCAAAGGCTGGGGCTGCCTGCACGAAACCCAGGACCAGCGCGCCATGACCGCGCCGATCACGGCGTTCTCTGCCGTGGCGTTGAGCGCCGAGGACCTGCCTGGGCTGATCGCCCGTGCCTATGCGGTATTTGACAGCGAACGCCCGCGTCCGGTGCATATCTCGGTGCCGCTGGATGTGCTGGCCGCACCGGTCGCCCGCGACTGGAGCAATGAAGTGGTGCGCCGCCCGGGCCGGGGCGTGCCGGCCAGTAGTGTGCGGGATCAGGCAGCCGGCAAACTGGCAGGCGCCAGACGGCCGATGATCATCGCCGGTGGCGGTGCCCTGGCCGCTGCCCAGGAACTGCAACAACTGAGCACGCGCCTGGCCGCGCCGCTGTTCACCAGCGTTGCCGGTAAGGGTCTGCTGCCACCGGATGCGCCGCTCAATGCCGGTTCGTCCTTGTGCGTGGAGCCGGGCTGGCAACTGATTGCCGAGGCCGACGTGATCCTCGCGGTCGGCACCGAAATGGCCGACACCGACTTCTGGCGCGAGCGGCTGCAGCTCAATGGCGAGTTGCTGCGGGTGGATATCGATCCGCGCAAGTTCAACGATTTCTATCCCTGCGCCGTGGCCCTGCAGGGCGATGCCCGGCAGACCGTCGCCGCCTTGCTCGAGCGTTTGCCGCAAACGTCGCGCGATGCCGGCGCTGCCATGGATGCTGTCGCCAGCCTGCGCCAGGCGGTCAAGGCCAGCCATGGCCCGCTGCAGGCGATTCACCAGGCGATCCTTGACCGGGTCGCGGCCGAGCTGCCGGCCAATGCGTTCATCAGCACCGACATGACCCAGCTGGCCTACACCGGCAACTATGTCTATGCCAGCCGCGCCCCCCGCAGTTGGCTGCACCCGACCGGCTACGGCACCCTCGGTTACGGCTTGCCGGCCGGGATTGGCGGCATGTTCGCCACGGATGATCGCCCAGGCCTGGTGCTGGTCGGCGATGGCGGTTTCCTCTACACCGCCCAGGAACTGGCCACCGCGGTCGAAGAGCTGGAGCGCCCGCTGGTGGTACTGCTGTGGAACAACGATGCCCTGGGGCAGATTCGCGATGACATGCTCGGTTTGGATATCGAGCCGATCGGCGTGCTGCCGCGCAACCCGGACTTCATCGGCCTGGCCCGGGCCTTTGGTTGCAGCGTGGCGCAGCCGCACAGCCTGGATGACCTGCAACGGGAACTGCGCAGCGGCTTTGCCCGCAACGGCGTAACCCTGATCGAGCTCAAGCACGCTTGCGCGCGCTGAGCTTCAACCGCTTTTTTGGGAGACTGCCATGCGCTTTTCCGATCTGACCCAACGTATCGCCGGTGACGGCGCCGCTGCCTGGGACATCCACTACCGCGCCCTGGAACTGCTGGAAAAAGGCGAAGACGTGCTGTTGCTGTCGGTTGGCGACCCGGATTTCGACACCCCGGCGCCGATCGTCCAGGCCGCCATCGACAGCCTGCAGAACGGCCACACTCATTACTCCGACGTACGCGGCAAGCTGGCCCTGCGCCAGGCCATTGCCCGCCGGCATCAGCAACGCAGCGGCCAGCCGACCGCCGCCGATCAGGTGACGGTGCTGGCCGGGGCCCAGTGTGCGCTGTTCTGCGTGGCCCAGTGCGTGCTCAACCCCGGCGACGAAGTGATTGTCGCCGAGCCCATGTACGTCACCTATGAGGCCGTGTTCGGCGCCTGTGGCGCCACGGTGATCCCGGTGCCGGTGCGCCCGGAGCACGGCTTCCGGGTCCAGGCCGAAGATGTCGCCGCGCGCATCACCAGCAAGACCCGCGCCCTGGCCCTGAACAGCCCGCACAACCCCTCCGGCGCCAGCCTGCCGCGCACTACCTGGGAGGCGCTGGCCGAGTTGTGCATTGCCCATGACCTGTGGTTGATCTCCGATGAGGTCTACAGCGAGCTGCTGTACGACGGCGAGCACATCAGCCCCGGCAGCCTGCCGGGCATGGCCGAGCGCACGGCGACCCTCAACAGCCTGTCCAAGTCCCATGCCATGACTGGCTGGCGGGTCGGCTGGGTAGTGGGCTCGCCAGCGCTGGCCACGCACCTGGAGAACCTGGCGCTGTGCATGCTCTACGGCTCGCCGGACTTCATCCAGGACGCGGCAGTGGTCGCCCTGGAGCAACAACTGCCGGAGCTGGCGGCCATGCGTGAAGCGTACCGCCAGCGCCGCGACCTGGTCTGCGCGTGCCTGGCCGATTGCCCAGGCCTGCGTGCGCTCAAGCCCGATGGCGGCATGTTCGTGATGGTCGACATCCGTGAAACCGGCCTCAGCGCCCAGGCGTTCTCTTATCGCCTGCTCGATCACCACGGCGTCTCGGTGCTCGCCGGCGAAGCCTTCGGCCCCAGCGCCGCCGGGCATATCCGCCTGGGCCTGGTGCTCGGCGCCGAACCGCTGCGCGAGGCCTGCCAGCGCATTGCCCGTTGCGCGGCTGAACTGATGGAGGGCAAAGCCCATGCGTGACTACCCGCGGCTGTTTATCGATGGCAGCTGGCAGTTGCCGTCGGGCCAGGGCCTGGCCGAAGTGATCAACCCGGCCACCGAAGCAGTGGCAGGCCGGGTGCCGCTGGGCGACGAGCAAGACGTCAACCGGGCGGTGGCAGCGGCGCGCAACGCCTTTGGCAGCTGGTCGCAAACCCCGTCCAGTGTACGCGCCGGCTACATTCGCGCCCTGGCCGAACAGCTCAAGGCCCGCGCCGATGAGATGGCGGCCGTCATCACCCGCGAGCTGGGCATGCCGGTGCAGTGGTGCCGGGCGGTGCAGATCGACGGGCCGATTGTCGGCCTTGAGCAGTACATCGAACTGGCCGGGCTGATGGACGAGGTACGCGAAGTCGGCAATTCGCTGGTAGTGCGCGAGGCGGTGGGCGTTTGTGCGTTCATCAACCCCTGGAACTACCCCCTGCACCAGTTGATCGGCAAGCTGGCCCCGGCGTTGGCCGCGGGTTGCACGGTGGTGGTCAAGCCGAGCCAGGAAACCCCGCTGCACGCGTTTTTACTGGCCGAAATGATCGAGGCCATTGGCTTGCCGGCCGGGGTGTTCAACCTGGTCAGCGGGCCGGGCTCCAAGGTCGGTGAGGCGCTGGCCCGTCACCCGCAGGTGGACATGGTCTCGTTCACCGGCTCCACCGGTGCTGGCGTGCGCGTGGCCCAGGCCGCGGCGCCGTCGGTCAAGCGCGTGTGCCTGGAACTGGGCGGCAAGTCGCCGCTGTTGATCACCGCCGATGCCGACCTCGACGCCGCGGTGCGCTATGGCGTGCAGGACGTGATGATCAACTCCGGGCAGACCTGCACGGCCCTGACCCGCATGCTGCTGCCCGCCAGCCGCTATGAAGAGGCCCTGGCAATCGCCCTGGATGAAACCCGCCAACTGGTCATGGGCGACCCGCAAGACCCGAACAGCTTCCTCGGCCCCATGTGTTCGGCGGCGCAGCGGCGCACCGTGCTGGACTACATCCGCATTGGCCAGGAGGAGGGCGCACGGCTGCTGTGTGGCGGTGACACCGTGTCAGGCCTTGAGCGCGGTTTCTACGTGGCGCCGACCCTGTTCGCCGACGTCGACAACCGCATGCGGATTGCCCAGGAAGAGATCTTCGGCCCGGTGCTGTGCCTGATTCCCTATGCCGATGAGGCGCAAGGGGTTGCCCTGGCCAACGACTCACCCTTCGGCCTGTCCAGCGCGGTGTGGGCGGCGGACCGCGAGCGGGCCCTGCAACTGGGCCGGCAACTGCGCGCCGGGCAGTGCTTCATCAATGGTGCGGCGTTCAACTACCAGGCGCCGTTTGGCGGCTACAAGACCTCGGGCAATGGTCGCGAGTGGGGCGAGGAGGGTCTGGCCGAGTTCGTCGAGACCAAGGCTATTCAGCTCTGAAGTGGCGGGCAGGTTCAGGCCTGCCCGACGTTGTCCTGCGGTTTGTCGAAGGCCACGAACAACTGGTCGGCGGTGATAGCGCCCAGGTCCAGGCGCATGTTGGCTTCGAGCATGGCGAACAGGCGGGTGAACACCTCGAACACCTTGCAGTGGTCTTCCAGGCCGGAGAACGGGTTGTCGATCTTCTCGGCGATCAGCGAGCTTTCCTGCACCGCGTCGTAGACCTCGCGCAGGGTGATTTCGCTGGCCGGGCGGGCCAGGGTCAGGCCGCCATGGGCGCCGCGCCAGGACTTGAGGATGTTGGCCTTGACCATCAGCGACACCAGGCTGCGCACCCGCGTGGGATGGGTCTTGACCCACTTGGCGATGGTCTCGGTACGCAGTTTTTGCGGCGCGTTGGCGGCCACGAACGAGAGGATGTACGAGGCGGTGATCAGGCGGGTCGACTGGCTCATCTGGCGAAAATCCCTGTAGGAGCGGGCTTGCCCCGCGATCGATGTTACAGACAAAACGCTATCGCGGGGCAAGCCCGCTCCTACAGAGGAAGGGGATTGGCAGCGAACTGATTTTGAGTTTAATGTATTTGTCACGATGACAATTACAAATATTTGCATCGATGCGTGCGAGGTTGGCTGAATCCTTTTCTCTGCAGTTCTACAGGGGCAATGCCATGAGCGATAACAACAACAAGATTACTCAAGCGATGCACGACAGCGGTTTGCCGCGTCGGGATTTTCTCAAGTACAGCGCGACGGCGGCGGCCATTGCCGGTGCATTCTCGCTCGGCCTGCCGCTGCGCGGTTGGGCCGAGGAGGCCACGCCCAAGGCCGGCGGCGTGCTGCGCATGGGCCTGGCCGGGGGCAGTACCACCGACTCCCGCGACCCGGGCTCGTGGAGCGACACCTTTACCTTTGTCGGCTTCTCGGCGGTGTACAACACCCTGAGCGAAATCAGCGTCGACGGCACGGCGATCCCCGAGCTTGCCGAGCGCTGGGAGTCCAGCCCCGATGCCCGCATCTGGACCTTCACCCTGCGCCAGGGCGTGACCTTCCACAACGGCAAGACCCTCGATGCCGGCGACGTGGTTGCCTCGATCCAGCATCACCTGGGCGACAAATCCACCTCGGCGGCCAAGACCGTGCTTGGCGATGTCGCCAAGGTCCAGGCCCAGGGCAACGATACGGTGGTGTTCGTACTGCACTCGGGCAACGCCGACTTCGCCTATGTGGTCGCCGATTATCACCTGGTGATCATGCCGGCCAAGGACGGCGGTGCCGACTGGCAGGCCGGGGTTGGCACCGGCGGCTATCGCCTCAAGGGCTTCGAACCCGGCGTGCGCATGGACCTCGAACGCAGCCCGGATTACTGGAAAGCCGGCCGCGCGCATTTCGCCAGTGCCGAGTTGCTGGCCATCGCCGACGGCGCGGCGCGGGTCAATGCCCTGGTCACCGGCCAGGTCGATGTGATCAACAAGGTCGACCTGAAAACCGTCGCGCTGCTCAAGCGTAATCCCAACCTGGTCATCGAAGAGACCAAGGGCGCCCAGCACTACACCTTCCCGATGCTCACCGACAGCCAGCAGTTCCAGGACAACAACATCCGCCTGGCGCTCAAGCACGCGATCAACCGCGAAACCCTGCTGGCCTCGGTGCTCTACGGTTATGGCCAGATCGGCAACGATCACCCGATCCAGCCCGGCAGCCGCTTCATCAACAGCGCCCTGGAGCAGCGTGGCTATGACCCGGACAAGGCGCGCTTTTACCTGCGCCAGGCCGGGGTCGATTCGCTCAAGGTGCGCCTGCAGGCTTCGGACGCCGCCTACACCGGTGCGGTGGACGCCTCGGTGCTGTTCAAGGAGCAGGCGCGCCAGGCCGGCATCGACATCGACGTGGTGCGCGAACCGGCCGATGGTTTTTTCTCCAATGTGTGGATGAAACAGCCATTCACTACCTCGTTCTGGTACAGCAGCCTGACCGCCGACCGCATGTTCAGCATCGGCTACGCCAAGGGCGCGGCCTGGAACGAGACCCACTGGGACAACGCCCGCTTCAACCAGCTGCTCAATGCCGCCCGCGGCGAGATGAACGCGCCGCTGCGCCAGGAGATGTACAACGAAATGCAGGCCCTGTGCCGGGACGAGGGCGGGGCGATCGTGCCGCTGTTTGCCAGCTCCGTGGCCGCGCGCTCCAAGCGTGTGGCCCACGGCGGGCTGACCGCGCCCTACGGCGAACTCGACGGCTTGCGGCTGATCGAGCGCTGGTGGCAGGCGTAAGCCGCACGAGCGGATTGCACCTTTCTTGGTTGAGCCTGTTCGAGGAGCTGTACGGTGAATAGTCTTTGCAAACTGCTGCTCCAGCGCCTGGCCCTGGGCCTGTTGTCGCTGTTCGCGGTGTCGGTGATCATCTTCCTGGCCGTTGGCATGCTCCCGGGCGACGTCGCCCAGGCCATGCTCGGCCAGGCGGCAACTCCCGAGACCGTCGCGGCGTTCCGCGCCCAACTGGGCCTGGACCTGCCGCCGCTGACCCGCTTCGGCCACTGGGCCTGGCAACTGCTGCACGGGGACCTGGGCCTGTCGCTGGCCAACCAGCGGCCGATCGCCGAGCTGATCGGCGCACGCCTGGGCAACACCTTTACCCTGGCCTTGCTGGCGGCGCTGGTGTCGGTACCGGCGGCCTTGCTGCTGGGCATGCTCGCGGCGCTGTACCGCAACAGCTGGTTCGACCGCCTGCTCAACACCAGCGCCCTGAGCGCAGTGTCGTTCCCGGAGTTCTTCGTCGCCTACATCCTGATCCTGGTGTTCGCGGTCAAGCTCAACTGGTTGCCGAGCATCTCCAACCTGGCCCCGGGCGCGTCCTTCGCCGAGGTGCTGGAGCGTTCGCTGCTGCCGGTACTGACCCTGAGTCTGGTGGTGATCGCGCAGATGATGCGCATGACCCGTGCGGCGCTGATCAACCTGCTGGCCAGCCCGTATATCGAGATGGCCCGGCTCAAGGGCATCAGCCAGGCGCGGATCATCTTCCACCACGCCTTGCCCAATGCCCTGGCACCGATCATCAACGTGGTGGCGCTGAACCTGGCCTACCTGGTGGTCGGCGTGGTGGTGGTCGAAGTGGTGTTCGTCTACCCGGGGCTCGGCCAGTTGCTGGTCGACTCGGTGGCCAAGCGCGACATCCCGGTGGTGCAGGCCTGCAGCCTGATCTTCGCGGCCACCTACATCCTGCTCAATACCACGGCCGACGTGCTGTCGATTGCCAGCAACCCACGGCTGATGCATCCGAAGGGGTAAGCCATGAGCCTGATCAAACCGTTGTTGCGGGCCCCCTTGAGCGCCCAGTTCGGCCTGCTGGTGATTGTCCTGTACATCCTGGTGGCGCTGTTTGCGCCGGTGCTGGCGCCGTTTGGCGAGACCGAAGTGGTCGGCGAGGGCTTTGCGCCCTGGGGCGGGCAGTTCCTGCTGGGTACCGACAACCTTGGCCGCGACATGTTCAGCCGCCTGGTGTATGGCGCGCGCAACACCCTGGGGATTGCCTTCCTGACCACGCTGCTGGCCTTTGCCGTCGGCGGTTTCTGCGGCCTGGTGGCGGCGATCAGGGGCGGCTGGATCGACCAGGGCCTGTCGCGGCTGGTGGATATCCTCATGGCCATCCCGCAGCTGATCTTCGCTTTGCTGATCCTCAGCGTGGTCGGCACCAACGCCACGTCGCTGGTGCTGGTGATCGCGCTGCTCGACGCCACCCGGGTGTTTCGCCTGTCGCGGGCGGTGGCGATGACCGTGGTGGTCCAGGACTTTGTCGAGGCCGCGCGCCTGCGCGGGGAGGGGCTGTGGTGGCTGGTCAGCCGCGAGGTGCTGCCCAATGCCGCAGCGCCGCTGATTGCCGAGTTCGGCCTGCGCTTTTGCTTTGTCTTTCTGTTCATCAGTGCGCTGTCGTTCCTCGGCCTGGGCATCCAGCCGCCGACTGCCGACTGGGGCAGCATGGTCCGCGACAACGCCGTGCTGATCACCTTCGGCGATATCAGCCCGCTGTTGCCGGCCCTGGCGGTGGCGCTGATCACCGTCAGCGTCAACTTTGTCGTGGACTGGGTGCTGCATAAGTCCAGCGGCCTGAAGGAGTGCTGAGTATGACCATGAGTGAAAAGCCGCTGCTGGAAATCCGCGACCTGCACATCGAAGGCCATTACCAGGACGCCTGGCATCCGCTGATCAAGGGCATCGACCTGACCTTGCAGCGGGGTGAAGTACTGGGCCTGATTGGTGAGTCGGGGGCGGGCAAGTCGACCCTGGGCCTGGCCTCCATGGGCTATGTGCGCGACGGTTGCCGCATCACTGGCGGCTCGGTGCGTTTCGACGGCCAGGAGCTGGTCGGCGCCAAACCTGAAGCCTTGCGCACGCTGCGCGGCCTGCGCATCGCCTATGTCGCACAAAGCGCCGCCGCGTCGTTCAACCCGGCGCACCGGCTGATTGACCAGCATGTCGAGACGGCGGTCAGGAACGGCGGTATCGACCGCGTCCGGGCCGAAGCCGAAGCGGTGGAGCTGTACCGCGTGCTGCGCCTGCCCAACCCCGAACAGATCGGCCAGCGTTACCCCCACCAGGTCTCCGGCGGCCAGTTGCAACGGGTCATGACCGCCATGGCCATGGCCTGCCACCCGGACCTGATCATTTTCGACGAGCCGACCACCGCCCTCGACGTCACCACCCAGATCGAAGTGCTGGCGGCGATTCGCGATGCGGTGAAAACCTACGGCAGCGCCGCCCTGTACATCAGCCACGACCTGGCGGTGGTGGCGCAGATGGCCGACCGCATCATGGTGCTGCGCCACGGCAAGCTGGTCGAAGAGGCCGACACCCGCAGCATGCTTGACGCCCCGCAGCAGGACTACACCAAATCGTTGTGGGCGGTACGCAGTTTTCGCACTGAACCCAAGCCGTGCCCGCAACAGGCGACACCGCTGCTTGAGGTGCGCAAGGCCAGCGCCAGTTACGGCCACCAGCCGGTGCTGCATGAGGTCTCGCTCAAGCTCCATCGCGGCCAGACCCTGGCAGTGATCGGCGAGTCGGGCAGTGGCAAGAGCTCTACCGCACGGTTGATCACCGGCCTGTTGCCGCCGACTGCAGGCCAGGTGCTGTATGACGGTGAAGCCCTGCCGGCCGATTATCGCCAGCGCAGCAAAGAGCAGTTGCGCCGGGTGCAGATGATCTACCAGATCCCCGACACCGCGCTCAATCCGCGCCAGCGGATCGTCGACATCATCGGCCGGCCGCTGAGTTTCTACCTCGGCCTCAAGGGCCAGGCCCTGCGCCAGCGGGTCGCAGAATTGCTGGAAATGATCGAGCTGGACCCGGCGCTGTATATGGAGCGTCAACCCCGCGAGCTGTCCGGCGGGCAGAAGCAGCGCATCTGCATCGCCCGGGCGCTGGCTGCCGAGCCGCAGCTGATCATCTGCGACGAGGTCACCTCGGCCCTCGACCAACTGGTGGCCGAAGGTGTTTTGAAGCTGCTCAACCGTATCCAGCAGCAACTGGGCGTGGCTTACCTGTTCATCACCCACGACGTGGCCACGGTGCGCGCCATTGCCGACGAGGTGCTGGTGATGCAGCGCGGGCAGGTGGTCGATCACGGCAGCCGTGAGGCGATCTTCACCCCGCCGCACCGCGACTACACCGGCCTGCTGTTCTCCAGCGAGCCGGAAATGGACCCGGACTGGCTCGACCGCCTGCTGGCCAGGCGGGCGCTGACTTCCACTGTGCAAACCGTTTAAGGACTCCCCATGAATGTACTGATCGTTCACGCTCACCCCGAGCCGCAATCCTTCACCGCCGCCTTGCGTGACCAGGCTGTTGAAACCTTTACTGCCCAGGGCCATCAGGTGCAGGTCAGCGACCTGTATGCGATGAACTGGAATCCGGTGGCCAGCGCCGATGACTTCGTCAGCCGCGAGAACCCGGATTACCTGGTGTATGCCCTGGAGCAGCGCCTGGGGGTCAAGAGCCAGTCGATTGCCGCCGACATTCAGCAGGAGCTGGACAAGCTGCTGTGGGCCGACCTGGTGGTGCTGAATTTCCCGATCTTCTGGTTCTCGGCGCCGGCCATGCTCAAGGGCTGGATCGACCGGGTGCTGGTCTCGGGGGTGTGCTATGGCGGCAAGCGTTTCTATGACCAGGGCGGGTTGGTGGGCAAGCAGGCGCTGGTGACCGTCACCCTCGGCGGGCGTGAGCACATGTTCGGCGAAGGGGCGATTCACGGGCCGCTGGAGGACATGCTGCGGCCGATCTTGCGTGGCACCCTGGCCTACGTCGGCTTCGAGGTGCTGGAGCCGTTCGTGGCCTGGCATGTGCCGTATATCAGCGACGAGGCGCGCAAGGACTTTTTGCGTAGCTACCAGCAGCGCCTGGCGCATTTGTCCGATGAGCAGCCGCTGGTGTTTCCGCGCCTGGCGCAGTTTGACGAGGCGTTGTATCCGTTGGCTTGACGGTGGATGCAGTGGCCTCATCGCCGGCAAGGCCGGCTCCCACAGGGGTAGTGCAGGTCACTCAAACTGTGGGAGCCGGCCTTGCCGGCGATTGGCCGTAAGGTAAATGCTGCGCACCTACCCATTCGGGGTATGGTCGCCATCACCGGCTCCCTCGATAGTAACCCCGTCGGCTCACACCGAGCAGATCCTGGTGACACGACGGAGTGGCTATGCGAAAGACACTGAAGGTGATTTCCAGTCTGTTGCTCGCGCCCCTGGCAACGGCGGCGCTCGCCGCCGGCGGGGAGGCGGCCAACACACTCAGGCTGTACAACTGGACGGATTACATCGGCGAAACGACCCTCGCCGACTTTGAAAAAGCCACCGGCATCAAGGTGATCTACGACACCTTCGACGGCTACGAAACGGTTCAGACCAAACTGCTGACCGGGCGCTCGGGCTACGACCTGGTGGTGCTCAACGCCTCCCTGGTCCCGCCGCTGATCAAGGCCCAGGTGTTCCAGCCTCTGGACAAAAAGCAGCTGCCGAGCTGGAACAACCTCGACCCGCAAGTGCTCAGCGACCTGCAAGGCTACGACCCCGGCCTTGCTTATTCGGCGCCCTACACCTGGGGCAGCTCCGGGGTGACCTACAACGTCGACAAGATCAAGGCGCGCATGCCCGATGCGCCCATCGGTTCGCTGGCCATGCTCTTCGACCCGAAGATCGTCTCGCGTTTTGCCGATTGCGGCGTGACCCTGATGGACGCGCCCAGCGAAGTGATCCCGCTGGCCCTCAAATACCTCGGGCGCGACCCCAACAGCGCCACAGCGGATGACCTCAAGGCCGCCCAGGAACTGCTGCTCGGCGTGCGGCCATACATCAAGAAATTCGACTCGGTCAATTACCTGACCAGCCTGCCCAATGGCGATACCTGCCTGGCCCTGACCTGGTCCGGCGACTACGCCACCGCCCAGGCAAGGGCGCAGGAGGCGAAGAAGAACATCAAGCTGGCGTTCTTCATCCCCCAGGAAGGCTCGCTGATCTGGTTCGACAACCTCTACCTGCCCAGTGACGCGCCGCACGCGGCCAATGCCCATCGCTTCATCGAGTTTCTCCTGCAGCCGCAGAACATCGCCCAGGTCACCAACTACATCCACTACGCCAACAGCAATGCCGCTGCCACGCCGCTGGTGCGGGCCGAGATTCGCGACGATCCGGCGATCTACCCGGACGACGCCACCCGCCAGCGCCTGTTCGCGCAGAAAACCCAGAGCGGCAAGGACATGCGCGCCATTACCCGGGTCTGGAGCACGGTCAAGACCGGTAGCTGATTTCTATTTTCCCCTAGCCAAGGACACTGCCATGGCCACGCCAAACAAAGCCTTCGTAGCACCCGCCGCCAATGATGCCCTGGTGGCGGCCGACAAAGCCCACTACCTGCACGGCTACCACGTGTTCGATGAGCATGCCGAGCAAGGCGCGCTGAATATCGTCGCAGGCGAGGGCGCCTACATCTACGACACCGATGGCAACCGCTTCCTCGATGCCGTCGGCGGCATGTGGTGCACCAACATCGGCCTGGGCCGCGAAGAGATGGCCCTGGCCATCGCCGACCAGGTGCGCCAGCTGGCCTATTCCAACCCGTTTTCGGACATGGCCAACAACGTCGCTATCGAACTGTGCGCAAAACTCGCCAGCCTCGCTCCGGGCGATCTCGAGCATGTGTTCCTCACCACCGGCGGCTCGACGGCGGTCGATACCGCCTACCGGCTGATCCAGTACTACCAGAACTGCCGCGGCAAGCCGCACAAAAAGCACGTGATCGCCCGCTACAACGCCTATCACGGCTCCACCTGCCTGACCATGTCGATCGGCAACAAGGCCGCCGACCGGGTGCCCGAATTCGACTACGGCCATGAGTTGATCCACCACGTCTCCAACCCGAACCCGTATCGGGCACCGGATGACATGGACGCGGCGGAGTTTCTGGATTTTCTGGTGGCCGAGTTCGAGGACAAGATCCTCTCCTTGGGCGCCGACAATGTCGCGGCGTTCTTTGCCGAGCCGATCATGGGCTCGGGCGGGGTGATCATTCCGCCCAAGGACTACTTCCTGCGCATGTGGCAGGTATGCCAGACCTACGACATCCTCTTCGTTGCCGACGAGGTGGTGACCTCCTTTGGGCGCCTGGGCAAGTTCTTTGCGTCCGAGGCGCTGTTCGGCGTGCAGCCGGACATCATCACCACTGCCAAGGGCCTGACCTCGGCCTACCTGCCGCTGGGCGCGTGCATCTTCTCCGCGCGCATCTGGAAGGTCATCGCCGAGCCGGGCAAGGGCCGCTGCTTCACCCATGGTTTTACCTACAGCGGCCACCCGGTGTGCTGCACCGCGGCGCTGAAGAACATCGAGATCATCGAACGGGAGAACCTGCTGGCCCATGTCGATGAGGTCGGCGGCTACCTGGAGCAGCGCCTGCAGACCCTGGCCGGGCTGCCGCTGGTGGGCGAGGTGCGCTGCATGAAGCTGATGGCCTGTGTCGAGTTCGTCGCCGACAAACGCAGCAAGGCGCTGTTTGCCGATGAAGTGAACATCGGCGAGCGCATCCACCGCCGGGCCCAGGCCAAGGGTTTGCTGGTACGGCCGATCATGCACCTGAACGTGATGTCGCCGCCGCTGATCATCACCCGTCAGCAGGTGGACGAAATCGTCGAGACCTTGCGCCAGTGCATTGTCGAAACGGCAGAAGAGCTGCGCCAGGAAGGAGTGCACGTGGGTGCATGAGCAGCCATCGCTGGCAAAGCCAGCTCCCACAGGTCCGGTGTACACCAACCCACTGTGGGAGCAACTGTCTTGATCAGGCTGTTTGCACTCGCCAAGGGGTATTGTCCCGCAGCATTGCATTCAGCCTGACGATCAGCACCCGCATGCAAGCTACGAGTGCCACCTTGGCGCACTTGCCACGTGCCCGAAGTGCTTCGTAGCGTGCTTTAAATTCTGTGTTGTGACGGATGATGATCCAGCTCGACATGTACAGCACTCGCCTTACATGGGCCCGACCACCCCATATCTGGCGGTGCCCTCGATGGCTACCACTATCGTTGTTGTAAGGCGCTACGCCCACCAGAGCGGCGATCTGACGGCGGTCCAACTGCCCCAGTTCAGGCAGTGAGGCGAGCAGATTTGCGGCGGTTACTCGACCGATTCCGGTCACTGCCAATAACTGACGCGCCCTGGTATCGTCCAGTTGCACCATCGCCTGATCAATTTCTTCGTCGAGGCGTTTGATCAGCACTTTCAGCTGCTCTATATGCTCATCGAAGTGGGCCATCACTGTCGCCGAGCGACATTGCTGGCGACGCCGCTTGTCGTCATCACGGCTCTGCACAAATTGGGCGCGCTGCTTCACCAGCTCTCGCAGCTCTTCGCGTTCAGGGCTGACCGGTTGGCCTTGAGGGGCGCTGAGGTGTGCAGCGAAGTCCGCAAGGACTTCGGCGTCGATCTTGTCGGTTTTGGCTTTTTTACCCATGGCATCGGCGAATTTTCGGGCACGGGCTGGGTTGATGCAGATGGTTTCCAGTCCTGCTGAGGCCAGGGCGATCAACACATCTTTCTCGTAGCCGCCTGTCGCTTCGATCAGCACTCGACTGATATTGAAGTCCTTCAGACGCTCAAGCAACGCCTCGAAGCCTGCGGAGTTGTTGGCCACTTCGAAGCGGATTTTCTGAGGTTTGATGCAGATTTCCAAAGTGGCTTTGGCAGTGTCGATTCCAACAGAAGACAACATGGCTGAACCCTCTTACACTCAGTTGTGAGAGCGCTCTGGCTTGGCCCACGCTTGTGATTCGAGAGGCGCTCAATCAACTGTTCGGGCTCGGGCCAGAGTGGAGAGGTGAATGGCAGCTTTGCTCCCACACGTGCTTTAAGCACTACCGGCGTACAGCTTGCCATTCACCGCTCTCACTTCTGATTCTATTCCTACCTCAAGACACAAGCCGGCCTTGCCGGCGATGGGCTGCATCGCAGCCCCCAGGCGAGTTAGACTGCCGGGCATGAGCCGAGCCACCGCCGACACTCCGATCTGCCTGTCTTTCTCTGCCCTGCAGCAATGGCATGCAGCGCTGCAGCACGCCTTTGCCCGCAGCGGCGAGGCCGACGCCCTGGCAAGCCTCGCCGCCGCCCTGAGCCAGCTGGTGGCGGTCGAGTCGATGATGATCAGCCTCGAACGCCAGGGCCAGCCGCCGCAACTGCTCTACCAGCAAGGCATCCCCGAGCGTCACCGCGACGCCATCCTCAACCGCTACTTCACCGCCGGCTACCTGCTCGACCCGTTCTGCCTGGCGGTGGAGAAGGGCCTGGCGCAAGGCTTTTACCACCTGCAGGACATCGCCCCGGACCACTTCTTCGACAGCGACTACTACAAGACCTACTACCTGGGCACTGGCTGCACCGAAGACAGCTACTACATCGTCGATATCGACCACCACAGCAAGATCTCCCTGAGCCTGTTCCAGGGCTGCGGTGGCAGCAGCCTGAGCGTCGAACAACTGCACCTGCTGCAGGCGGTGGAGCCCATGGTGCGTGAACTGATCAGCCGCTTCGCCCAGCACGGCCTTGAGCAGAACAGCGAAGCCACTGGCCAGGGCAGCGTCCAGGCGGCCTTCGACAGCTTTGGCTGCAACGTGCTGACCGAACGCGAGCGTGAAGTGGCGCAGATGATCCTGCGCGGCCACTCGGTGAAATCCACCGCTGGCGAGATGGGCATCTCCCCGGAAACCGTGCGCATGCACCGCAAGAACCTCTACCTTAAACTGGAGATAAACTCCCAGTCCGAGCTGTTTGCGCGCTTTATCGACTGGTTGCGCCAAGGCTGACCCTCGGCCTTGTGGAGGCCCTGATGAACCGCTCTACCGAGCAACACCTGCAGGCCTTGGGCAACGACGGCTTCGTCTTGTTGCCGGGCGTGCTCGACAGTGCCCAGGTCAAGCTGCTGCGTCATGCCATCGACGGGCTCCAGGCGTTTCATTGGGACTACAGCGGCGGCCTGATCGAACACTACAAGTGCGTGTTCAACCGCGACCCGCTGTGGCTGGCGTTCCTCGACCTGCCCGGGGTGATCGAGCTGGCCGAGGCGGCGTTGGGTGAGGATTGCCATATCATCGGCCAGACCGCCTGGCGCTGCCATCCGGGCTACCAGGGCATGTCCTTGCACCTGGACTACCTGATGATGGACGTTGCCCCGGCGCTGATGGCCGACCCGGCCTTCGAGCTGCCAATGCAGATCTGCACTGTGCAGTTGTACCTGGATGACATCGACGCCGACCTGTGTCCGACCCGGGTGGTACCGGGCAGCCACAGGGCAGGGCGCGCGCCGCGCAAGAATGAGCAGAGCTGGCAGGGCCGTCCGCCGCAGGCGGTGCTATGCCAGGCCGGCGACGCCCTGGTGTTTCGCAGTGAGCTGTGGCACGCCGGCAGCGACAACCGCAGCGCAGACCGCAGCCGCTACCTGCTGCAGGTGCATTACGGCCGACGCATGGTCGCGCAGAAGTTCTCGCCCTACCTGCACTTTCAGTTCAACCCGGCGGTGCTGGCCGCTGCCACGCCACGCCAGCGCCGCTTGCTGGGCGAACACGCCGAAACCGAGTACGACTGAGCCTCAGCTCGCCCCGCGGATTGCCAGCACGTTGCACAGCCGGTGTTCCAGCACGTGCTCGGTGGTGCTGCCGGTCAGGCGTTCGAGCAGCTTGCGCGGGTGGTTGCCCATCACCAGCACGTCGGCGCGGCTGTGGCTGACGAACTCGGCGATGCTGCGGGTAATCGGCGCCGACAAAAAGTGCTGGCGCTCCACGGGTATTGCGTGACGCTGGGCCAGGTGCTCGAAGGCCTTGTGGATCGACTTGCGTACATCATCACCAAAGCCCGGCATGGTCACGGTCCCGGCGCCGAAGTCGGCGATATGGGTGTGGGCGCTGTCACACACATGCAACAGGTGCAGCTCGGCGTTGCACTGGCGGGCAAGGTCGGCCGCGGCTTCGATCACGGTTTCGTTGAGGTCGTTGTGCGGGTGCTCGGGGTGAGTCGGGTCGACGGCGGCAACGACAATGCGTGGCAGCGGGCAATGCACGTCGGTTACCAGGTGCACCGGGCACGGGCATTCGCGCAGCAGTTGCCAGTCCAGCGGCGCGACCACCAGGCGCTTGAGCAGCGGTTCGTGTTGTACATCCTTGATCAGCAGGTCGGGGTCGATCTCGGCGACCTGGGTCAAGGCCGCTTGAAGCACGTCTCGGGCCAGGATCACTTCGGTACTGACGCGAATGCCGTTTTCATGCAGCAAGGTCGCCTCATCGGCCAGCCACTGGCGGTTGTCCAGCATCAGGGTGTCGAGGTGGTGTTCGTCGCCGCTCATCAGGCCGAGGGTATCGATCTCGTCGATAAAGGCGCAGATATGCAAGGCGGCACCCGTGGCGCGGGCCAGGGCGGCGGCACGTTCCAGTGCCGGTGTGTGGCGCAGGTCGCAGCCGACCATCAGGAATAGGCGTTGGTACTGGCTCATGGGGCACCTCCGGTAGCGTTGTGTTGCCAGCCCCCCCCGTGCTTGAAGTCTAGTCCATGGTGCTGCCCGAAGTGCCTGGCGGGTCCGGTGCAGGCTCCTCGGCCGGGCTGTCGACGGCCAGCGGCTGCGCCACCCAGCTCATGAACAGCTCGTAGCCCACGGCCAGCACCACCGGGCCGATGAACAGGCCGATGATGCCGTTGGTCAGCATGCCGCCCAGGGCGCCGATCAACACCACCGGCATCGGTACGGCCACGCCGCGACCCAGCAGCATGGGCTTGAGGACGTTGTCGGCGAGCCCGGCAAGCAAGATCCAGATGACAAAGATCACCGTGCTGGCACTGACGCCGTCATGGGCCAGCACGTAGATCGCCACCGGCAGGGTGATCAACAACACCGGCAGCTGGGTGATGCCCAGCAGCAGCACCAGCAGGGCCAGCACCCCGGCAGCAGGAACCCCCATAATGACCAGGGCGACACCCACCAGCAGCATCTGGATGAAGGCGATGCCGACCACGCCCTGGGCTACGGCGCGGATGGTAGCGGTGCACAATGCGGCCAGTTGTTCGCCGCGCTGCGGGCCGGCGACGCGGGTGGCAATCGCCACCGCCGCGCGTTGGCCGGTTGCACCCTTGGCCATGATCAGGCCGGCGACGACCAGGGCCACAAGGAACATCAGGATGCCCGAGCCAATCCCGGCCAGTTGTGTCAGCAGGGTCTTGCTCAGGCCTTTGAGGTGCGGCGCGACCTGGGTCGCCGCCCAGCTCAGGTCACTGCTGGCATGGGCCCAAATGCCGTACAGCGGCGCGCCGATCAGCGGCCAGTCACGGACGTTGGCCGGTGGCGGCGGGATTTCGATGCGCTGGTCCTCGAAGCCGGTGATGCCTTGTTGCACGGTGTCGGCCACCGAAGCGCCCAGCAGGCTCAGCGGCCCGATCAGGCAGGCCAGGCCGATGATCACCAGGACGACGGCAGCCCAGCGCGGGCGCCCGCCGAGCCAGCCACCGAGGCGCTGACTCAGCGGATAGAGGGTGATCGCCAGGATCACCGCCCACAGCATCAGGTTGAGGAACGGCTTGAAGATGTCGAAGCAGAACAGCACCAGCACGGCGATCAGCCCGGCGCGGATCAGCACGTCGAGCAGTTCCCGGGCAGTGCCCAGGTGAACCGGGCGATTATTGGCCATGAGTGGGTCCTCGGGCAGGCGAGCGGGTTTCAGTGAACGGCCGGGCAACGGCTGGCACCGCCGCGGGCCGCCTGGCTGACCAGTTCGGTGAAACGCTTGAGGTTCTGTTGATGGGCCAGCACCAGTTCGTCGATGCTGGCGCCGGCCGGGCTCTGGATCACGCTGCGGCAGTTCAGCAGCGCGCTGCCGTTGCCGGCACGCAAACGCCAGCGGGCATCGAACAGGGCGTATTGCCCCGGCACCGAGTCAAAGCGCTGCACCTCCACGCGCAAGCCCAGACGCGGCTGGGCAGTGCTGCTGACGAACTGGTTGACCAGAGCATTGCGCAACTCGTCGGCGAGACTTGCGCCCCACCATTCGGTCTCGAGGATCGCCAGGCCGCTGTTGCCCTGGCGAATCACCACCTGCGGCCGATCGACCTGGGGCGGCACGCTGACCTGCTCCAGTTGCACATCGACACTGCTGGCCGGCACCGGTTGCTGCGGGATCAGTGTGTGGTAGTGGATCGGGTCGCTGCGGCAGGCGGCCAGCAACACCGCCAGGCTCAACACTGCAAACGGGGAGGCATGCGCCATGGGTGTGCTCCTGCGGTCAATTGCGCGACGAAGGTTTTAGCGAGTCAGCGGGTGCATCCTTGGGCCGGCCACGCAGCAGCGACTCGGGGTTGCGCCCCAGGTAATCGGCCAACTCGCGTAGCGAGCGCGACATGCGCCCCAGCTCGTCGAGGGTCTGGGTCAGCTGCTCACGCTGGGGCGAATCCTCGGCCAGGGTCGAGTTGGCCGACTGCAGGGTCTTGCTGACCTCCTGCAAGGTGCCCTGGACGCCCGGCAAGGTGCGGCTGTTGAACTGCTGCAAACCTTTGCGCAGCTCCACCAGGTTGGCATCGAGGTTGTTGGCGATGCGCTCGATGGGCAGGCGGTTGAGCCGCTCGACCATGACCTGGAACTGCTCCTGCAGTTGCTCCAGGCTACCCGGCACGGTGGGGATGGTAATCGGCCGGGCCGTCGGGTCGAACACCACTTTGGGCGCCTTGGGGTCGAAGTCCAGGGCGATGTACAGCTGCCCGGTGAGCAGGTTGCCACTGCGGGCCTGGGCGCGCAGGCCGTTGTCGACGAAGGAGCCGAGCAACTGCGCGGCGGCCTTTTCGTCGTCGGGGTCGTGGTTCAGTGCCTTGAGCAACTTGGTGTGGGCCCGGCCCAGGCGTTGCGGATAGATGACGATGCCGACATTGACCGGGAAGGTGCGTTTTTCGACGTCGAAGTCGAGGTTCACCGAAACCACCGAGCCGATTTCCACCCCGAGGAATTCCACCGGGGCACCGACCTTGAGGCCGCGCAGGGCCTGGTCGAAGCGCAGGCTCAGGTACTGTGCCTTGCCATGGGGCGGGGCGAGCGCCCGGGCGCGGTCGTCGAACAGCTCGAACTGGCGGTCTTCGGCGGCCACCTGATCGTCGGGGCTGTAGTCCGGGGCGCGAAAGGCGATACCGCCAACGATCACCGACGACAGCGACTCGGTGCGAAAGGCAAAGCCGTTGGCGCCGACTTCGACATCGACACCGCTGGCGTTCCAGAAGCGGGTGTTGTCAGTGACGAAGGCGTCGTTGGGCGAGTTGATGAACACTTCGATACTGACGCCTTTGCCGTTTTCATCCAGGCCGTAGGCGACCACCTGGCCCACCGGGATCTTGCGGTAGTACACCGGCGAACCGACCCCCAGCGAACCGAGATCGCTGGCGTGCAGGAAAAAGCGCTTGCCCGGTTCGCCATAGGTGATCGGCGGTGGCGATTCGAGGCCGATGAAGGCCTTGGCGCGGGTGTTCGATTCGCCGGAGTCGGCGCCGATGAAATCACCGGACAGCAGGGTATCGATACCCGACACGCCGCCGGCGCCGATGCGTGCCCGCACCACCCAGAACTTGGAATCCACCCGGGTGAAATTGTCGGCCTGCTTGACCAGCTTGACCGTGGCGGTGACGCTCTTCTGGTCCTTGCTCAACTCCACGGCGGTGACCTGGCCGATCACCACATTGCGGTACTTGACCGCGGTCTTGTTGGCTTCCAGGCCCTGACCGGTCTTGAAGGTGATCTCGATGGTCGGGCCTTGCTGCATGACGTTGTGCACCACCAGCGACAAGCCCACCAGCACCGCCACCAGCGGCACGATCCACACCAGCGAGATGCTGAAACGGCGGGTCTTGACCCCGGGCTGGCCGGGTTGTGGGCTGTCTTGGCGGGTATCAGTCATCGGCCTGCTCCTTGTCGCGCTGCCAGATCAGTCTAGGGTCGAAACTCATTGCCGCGAGCATAGTCAGCACCACCACCATGCCGAAAAACAGAATGCCCGGACGCGGTTGGATATCGCCCAGGGCCTGAAACTTGACCAGCGCCGCTACCAGGGCCACCACCAGCACATCGAGCATCGACCAGTAGCCGATCAGCTCGACGAAGCGAAACAGTCGCGCCCGTTGGCTCTGCGCCCAGGTGCTGCGGCGTTGCACGGTGATCAGCAGCAGGGCCAGGGCGACGAACTTGGTCGCCGGTACCGCAATGCTGGCGATGAAGATGATCAGGGCGATGTCCCAGGCGCCATGCTCCCAGAACTCCATGACCCCGCTCATGATGGTGCTGTCGGCGCCGCTGCCGAACAGCGTGGTGTTCATCACCGGCAGCAGGTTGGCGGGGATGTAGAACACCAGCGAGGCGATCAGGTAGGCCCAGGTGCGGGTCAGGGAATCGGGCTTGTGCGCATGCAGGGGTGCGCCGCAGCGTTCGCAGTCGTGCGGCTGGTTGCTGTTGTCGCAGGCCATGCCGCAGGCGTGACAGAGCACCAGGTTGAGCTCGGCGGCGCGCGGTGGGCGGCTCATGGCAGCAGGTCCCAGAGTTCGCGTATATCGCGCCCGGCGATGCGCAGTATCAGCAGGCTCAGCACTGCCAGCGCCACCAGGCCGATGCCCGGCAGCACATCGAGCATGCCGGCCAGCTTGAACACCGCGACCATGGCGCCGAGCAGGCACACTTCGAGCATGCTCCACGGGCGCAGGGTTTCCAGCCAGCGCATGCACAGGCTGAAGCCCGGGGCACGGCCGCCGGCCAGGGCAAAGCCCAGTACCCAGATCAACAGCAGCAGCTGGAACACCGGGGCGATGATGATCGAGATGGCCGCCACCAGGGCAATAAAGGTGATGGGGCCGGTGGCCAGGGCCCGGACCGAGTCCCACAGGGTGGCGCTATTGTGCAAGCCTTTGAGGCTAATGCTCATGATCGGGTAGAAATTGGCGAACACCCAGAGGATCAGCGCGGTGACGCTCAGGGCCAGGCGTTGCTGCACGCTCAGGCCGTTATAGCGCTGCAGCACGGCGCCGCAGCACTGGCACAGGGCTTTCTGGTGTTTGCCGAGGCTGACCTTCTGGTACACGCAATCGCAATGTTCGCAGATGATCAGCTGATGGGTATCCAGCATGGCGCGCGCTCTGGCTGCGGGCGGGGACTAGCTCAATATAGTCGGCGCTGGCGCGGGACTGCGGATTATTTAACCTCTGAGGGAGCGGGCTTGCCGGCGCTTGTAATCCAGGCGCTGCCTGGTGTGCTGGTTGTGTTGGCCTCATCGCGGGGCAAGCCCGCTCCCACAGTAGTGCTGTGTACGCCGGACTTGTGGGAGCTGGCCTTGCCAGCGATCGAGCGCGTAGCGGTCGCAATCCAGGCGCCGCCTGATGTGTTGGCTGGGCTGGCCTCATCGCTGGCAAGCCAGCTCCCACAGTAGTGCTGTGTACGCCGGACCTGTGGGAGCTGGCCTTGCCGGCGATCGAGCGCGTAGCGGTCGCAATCCGGGCGCCGCCTGATGTGTTGGCTGGGCTGGCCTCATCGCTGGCAAGCCAGCTCCCACAATGGATGTGTGTACACCCAACCTGTGGGAGCGGGCTTGCCCCGCGATGAGGCCAGTGTGGCGCGCTGAGTTACCAACCCGGCACCCCGCGCATGTCCGGCAGCTTATGGGCAATGCCCTTGTGGCAATCGATGCAGGTCGCCTGCCCACTGGCCAGCGAGGTCGAGTGCATGGCTGCGGCACGCTTGCTCTGGCGGGTGAAATCCATGAACTCGAAGTTGTGGCAGTTGCGGCATTCGCGCGAGTCGTTGGCCTTGAGCCGCGCCCATTCGTGTTCGGCCAGCTCGCGGCGATGGGCGAGGAATTTCTCGCGGGTGTCAATGGTGCCGAACAGCTTGCCCCAGACCTCCTTGGAGGCCTGCATCTTGCGCGCGATCTTGTGCGTCCACTCGTGCGGCACGTGGCAATCCGGGCAACTGGCACGCACGCCGGAGCGGTTGCTGTAGTGGATGGTGTCCTTGAGCTCGACGAAGACGTTGTCGCGCATCTCATGGCAGGAGGTGCAGAATTTTTCGGTGTTGGTCACTTCCAGGGCGGTGTTGAAGCCGCCCCAGAAGATGATCCCGGCGACGAACCCGCCCAGGGTCAGAAAACCCAGGCTGTAGTAGACGCTTGGCCGCCAGAGAATGCCCCAGTATTCCTTGAATAGCCTGAACAGTGCTTGCATGGCGCCTCCTCAGGGTTTTTGCGCGGCGTTGGCATCGTCTTGCAGCAGCTTGTCGATGGTTTCGAAGCTGTTGCCCACCAGCGGTTGCACCTCTTTTTGCGCGACGTGGCACTGGGTGCAGAAGTAGCGCCGCGGCGATACCGCCGCCAGGGCCTGGCCATCGCGGTCCATATAGTGGGTGATGCTGATCATGGTCGCCTGGCTGCGCGCGCTGTTGGCGCGGCTATGGCAGGACAGGCACTTGTTGCCGTTGATGTCGACCTGATAGCCACGAATGGTGTGGGGAATGGTCGGTGGCTGGTCGGGATAGTTGCGTTCGCGCTTGAGGTCCTTGTTCTCGTCGTTGGCCAGCGGCGGCGCCGGCATGCTCTGGGTCAGGGTACCACCAGGGCGGCGACCGTCCGGACCTGGGGCATCGAGGGGGTAGTCGACCTCGGCGGCGACCACCAGGCCGATCACCGCAAACATCAGCAAGGGCAGGCTGCGAATAGGCATGACGGTTCTCCTCAGGCCACGCTGATCAGCTCGATGCGTATGGCGCATTTCTTGTAGTCGGTTTGCTTGGAGATCGGGTCGGTGGCGTCCAGGGTGACTTTGTTGATCAGCTTGTTGGCGTCGAAGAACGGCACGAACACCAGCCCCCGTGGCGGTTTGTTGCGGCCACGGGTCTCGATCCGTGCACGAATCTCGCCACGCCGGCTGACCAGCTTCACTTCGCTGCCACGCCGGGCGTTGAGGGCCTTGGCGTCCTCCGGATGCATGTACACCAAGGCATCCGGCACCGCCTTGTACAGCTCTTCGACGCGCTGGGTCATGGTCCCGGTGTGCCAGTGCTCGAGCACCCGGCCGGTGCTGAGCCAGAACGGATAGTCGGCATCCGGCGCTTCGGCCGGCGGCTCGTAGGGCAGGGCGAAGATGATCGCCTTCTTGTCCGGGTAGCCGTAGAACTGCACGCCGCTGCCTGCCTCGACATAGGGGTCGAGGCCTTCGCGGTAACGCCAGCGGGTTTCCTTGCCGTCGACCACCGGCCAGCGCAAGCCGCGCTCGCTGTGGTAGCGGTCGAAGGCGGCCAGGTCATGGCCGTGGCCACGGCCAAACTGGGCGTACTCTTCGAACAGGCCTTTTTGCGGGTAGAAACCAAAGGCCTTGGCTTCATCGTTCTGGTAGCCGGCCTCCAGTTGCTCGACCGGGAACTGGTCGACCTGGCCATTTCTGTACAGCACTTCGAACAGGGTCTTGCCCTTGTATTCCGGGGCCTTGGCCAGCAACTCGGCGGGCCAGACCTCGTCGGTGGTAAAGCGCTTGGAAAACTCCATCAGCTGCCACAGGTCCGAACGGGCCTCGCCCGGGGCCGTCACCAGTTGATGCCAGAACTGGGTGCGGCGTTCGGCGTTGCCGAACGCGCCTTCCTTCTCCACCCACATGGCACTGGGCAGGATCAGGTCGGCGGCCTGGGCCGACACGGTCGGGTAGACATCCGAGACGATCACGAAGTTCTCCGGCTTGCGCCAGCCCGGCAACACCTCCTGCATGATATTGGGCCCGGCGTGCATGTTGTTGCTGGCCTGGGTCCAGTACACATTGAGCACGCCGTCCTTGAGCATGCGGCTCTGCTGCACGGCGTGAAAACCGACCTTTTCCTGGAGGGTCCCGGCAGGCAGCTTCCAGATCTTCTCGGCGGTGGCGCGGTGCTTGGGGTTGGTCACCACCAGGTCAGCGGGCAAACGGTGCGAGAAGGTCCCGACCTCGCGGGCGGTGCCACAGGCCGAGGGCTGGCCGGTGAGCGAGAAGGGGCTGTTGCCCGGCTCGCTGATCTTGCCGGTGAGCAGGTGGATGTTGTAGATCAGGTTGTTGGCCCACACCCCACGGGTGTGCTGGTTGAAGCCCATGGTCCAGAACGACACCACCTTGCGCTTGGGGTCGGCATATAGCTCGGCCAGCGCCTGAAGGCGCTCCGCTGGTACGCCCGATTCCTTCGCCGCGCGCTCCAGGGTGTAGGGCCGCACGAACGCGGCGAACTGCTCGAAGTCGATATCGCTCCAGGTGTTGGCCTTGTCGGCGTTCTTGGCCTTGGCTTCCCGTGGATCGTCGGCGCGCAGGCCGTAGCCGATATCGTCGGCGCCCCGGGCAAAGCGTGTGTGCTTGCTGATGAAGTCCTTGTTCACTGCGCCGCTTTCGATGATGTGGTTGGCGATGTAGTTGAGGATCAGCAGGTCGGTTTGTGGTTTGAACACCATGGGGATGTCGGCCAGGTCGAAGCTGCGGTGCTCGAAGGTCGACAGCACCGCCACCTTGACCTGCGGCTGGCTCAGGCGGCGGTCGGTGACCCGGCTCCAGAGGATCGGGTGCATCTCGGCCATGTTCGAGCCCCAGAGCACGAAGGCGTCGGTGGCTTCGATGTCGTCGTAGCAGCCCATCGGCTCGTCCATGCCGAAGGTGCGCATGAAGCCCATCACCGCCGAGGCCATGCAGTGGCGGGCGTTGGGGTCGATGTTGTTGCTGCGAAAACCGGCCTTCATCAGCTTGTTGGCGGCGTAGCCTTCCCATACCGTCCATTGCCCGGAGCCAAACATGCCGATCGCTTCCGGGCCCTTGTTTTTCAGCGCTTCCTTGTACTTGGCGGCCATGATGTCGAAGGCCTTGTCCCAACTGATCGGCTGGAACTCGCCCTGCTTGTCGTACTGGCCGTTGCGCATGCGCAGCAACGGCTGGGTCAGGCGGTCGTTGCCGTACATGATCTTCGACAGGAAGTAGCCCTTGACGCAGTTGAGGCCGCGATTGACCTCAGCCTTGACGTCGCCATGGGTCGCCACCACGCGGTTGTCGCGGGTGGCGACCATCACGCTGCAGCCGGTGCCGCAGAAACGGCAGGGCGCCTTGTTCCAGTTCAGGGTGACCAGGTCGGCCTCGGTCACCAGGTTGCTGGCATCGGTAAAGATCGGCAGGCCGGCTGCGGCGGCAGCGATGGCGGCGGCCTGGGCCTTGGCGAATTCACGGCGGGTCATGCTCATGGGCTGTCTCCTTCTGGGGCGAGGAGTTCGTGGTAGATCAGGGCGGCGTTGAGCACGCCGGGCAGGCTGTTGATCTGTTCGATGCGCTGCAGGATCTGCTGTTCATCGCTTGCCTCGAGCACCACCACCAGCTTGCCGGCGGCGCTTTGCCGGTGCAGTTCGAGGTGGTCGAGCAGGCGCAGGTTGGCTTTCACCGCCTCGAGCAGTTCGGGGCGGGCGTGTACCACCAGGCTGGCAATGTGCAGGGCTTCATCCATGGGCTGGCTCCAGTAGTCTGCGGGCGCGGGCTATCCGTTGGGTGGGCCGGGCGGGCCGTAGAGCAACTGGTAAAACCAGACGAGAAAGCCATAGCCGCCGACAATGGCGACCGAGAGCAAGGGGAACAGGCAGACAACCAGAAACACGAACAGCAGGGTTTCCTTTCTGCGCGCAATCTTCTGTTCTTCAGCCAGTGACATGGAGCGATCTCCAGTCGAAAGTGAACTGAGCCTAGTCCAGCCTTCCATGCGCCGGCCGTGTGGCGCGACCAACGGTATACACGGCCTGCAGCTTGACAAGGCAATCGGTGATCTACACTCAAGCCACTGCTCACAGCACAGCGCCGGTAAGCGATCATGCTCGATTACTTCGCCTTGGGTTTGTTGATTTTCGTCGGCCTGGTGCTGTTCTACGGGATCATTGTGTTGCACGACATCCCCTACGAAATTGCCGTGCACCGCAATCATCCGCACCAGGATGCGATCCATGCCACCGGCTGGGTCAGCCTGTTCACCCTGCATGCGCTGTGGCCGTTCCTGTGGATCTGGGCGATGCTCTACCGCGAAGATCGCGGCTGGGGGTTCGGCGACGGCAAGTCGCCGCAAAACCATGTGCTGCGCCTGGAACAACAGGTACTCGAACTGCAACAACGCCTCGACCGACTCGAAGGAACATCCGCCGCTGACGAACGCGGCGAAGGCATCTGAGCCATGGACCTGCTACTGATCCTTACCTACGCCGCGATCTGCGTGGCGATCTTCAAGCTGTTTCGCATCCCGCTGAACAAATGGACTGTGCCCACTGCGGTACTCGGTGGCATCGTCATGATCGGTGCGCTGATCTTCACCATGAACTACAACCACCCGTATTCGGAGGTAGCGCGTTCGTATTTCGTCTCGGTGCCGGTGATCCCGGTGGTCACCGGCAAAGTGATCGAGGTGCCGGTCAAGGGCAACCAGCCGCTGGAGAAGGGCGATGTGCTGTTTCGCATCGACCCGGCGCCGTTCGAGCACCGCTTGCGCTCGCTCAAGGCGCAGATCGTCGCCGCCAGGGGTGATCTGTACCGCATCAACGAGCTGATCAAACGCAACTTCGGTACCCGCCGCGAGCAGGAAGCGGCCATCGCCCGGGTCGACGACCTGCAGGCGCAACTGGACAACGCCCAGTTCGAACTCGACAGCACCGTGGTGCGGGCGCCGAGCAAGGGCTATGTCACCCATGTATCGTTGCGCGCGGGGATGATGGCCAGTGCCTTGCCGCTGCGCCCGTCGATGGTGTTCATCCCTGAAGAGGGCCAGTACTTCGCCGCCTGGATGCGCCAGAACAGCCTGTTGCGCCTGGTGCCCGGCGATGACGCGGAAGTGGCCTTCGACGGCATTCCGGGCAAGGTGTTTCACGGCAAGGTCAAGAATGTCATCGCGGTGATAGGCGAAGGCCAGGTCCAGCCCTCCGGCAACCTGGTCAGCTACACAGGCTCCCCCCCGGCAGGGCGGGTACCGGTGATCATCGAAATCGACGACCCGGCGTTCGCCCAGTACGCCAAGCAGATGCCCGGCGGTGCCTATGGCCAGGCAGCGCTGTACAGCAAGCACTTTCCGCATATCGCCACCATGCGCAAGATCCTCCTGCGCATGGCCGCGTGGATGAACTACATCTTCCCGTTTCATTGACGGCGTGCAAATGTGCGACCTGTGGGAGCGGGCTTTGCCAGCGATGAGGCCGGTACAGCCAGCACATCAGGTGTCGCCTGGATTACGACCTCTGTGGGAGCTGGCCTTGCCGGCGATGAGGCCGGTACAGCCAACACATCAAGTGTCGCCTGGATTACGACCGCTGCGCGCTCGATCGCTGGCAAGGCCAGCTCCCACAAGTCCGGCGTACAGAAATCCACTGTGGGAGCTGGCTTGCCAGCGATGAGGCCGGTACAGCCAACACATCAAGTGTCGCCTGGATTACGACCGCTTCGCGCTCGATCGCTGGCAAGGCCAGCTCCCACAGGATTGGCGCTATATCTGTAGGAGCGGGCTTGCCCCGCGATGAGGCCATTGCTGCAGCGCTAGGCCGCCCGCGCCTGACGTATTGGCAGTTCGATCCTGAATGTAGTGCCGGCACCGAGCTCGCTGTGCACGCGGATTTCCCCTCGATGGCGCTTGATGATCCCGTACGACAACGACAATCCCAGCCCCGTACCCTGGCCAACCGGCTTGGTGGTGTAGAAGGGGTCGAAGATCTTTTGCAGGCTGTCGGCGGCTATGCCCGAGCCATTGTCGGCCACTTCAATCCATACCTGCTCGCCCTCGCAGCCGGTACGCAGGGTGATGGTGCCGCGCTCCGGGCCAATGGCCTGGGCGGCATTGACCACCAGGTTCATGATCACCTGGTTGATCTGCGAGGGCAGGCATTCGACCTCGGGCAACGGCGCATAGTCCTTGAGCACATCGGCCTTGTACTTGAGTTCGCTGGCAACGATGTTCAGGGTCGACTCGATACCCTGCTGCAGATTGGTCCACTGCCAGTCCTGGCTGGAGTCCACCCGGGAGAAGTCCTTGAGGTCCTTGACGATCTGGCCAACGCGGCTGATGCCGTCCTTGGACTCGCGGATCAGCTGGGGAATGTCCTCGAGGATGTAGTCCAGTTCGATCTCGGTGCGCAGTTTCGCCAGGCTTGCACTCAGCGCTGTCGGGTCGATGGCCGTCTCGGCGTCGCGGTAGGCCTTGAGCATGTCCTGCAAGCGGCTGAAATAGTCGTCCAGCGCCCCCAGGTTGGATGATACGAAGCCAATCGGGTTGTTGACCTCGTGGGCGACGCCTGCCGCCAACTGGCCCAGGGACGCAAGTTTCTCCGATTGCACCAGTTGGCTTTCCAGCAGCTTGCGCTCGTCGATCTCCCGTTGCAGCGCGGCGCTGGCCTGGGTCAATGCCAGGGTGCGCTGCTCGACCCGCTGTTCCAGTTGGTTCATCTGCAACTGGGCACGGGCGGTCATTTCCCACTTGGTGGTGAGGGTGTTGGCCATCTGCAGGACTTCGATGTTGTCGAACGGTTTTTTCAGGATGAGCAGGCGGTCATGGCCGTTCAGGCGGTCGAGCAACTCGTCCCAGGAGTAGTCCGAATACGCCGTGCACACCACCACCTGCAGCAACGGGTCGTGTTGCCACAGCGCTTCAATGGTCTGCGCGCCATCCCAGCCATCGGGCATGCGCATGTCGACGAAGGCCAGGGCGTAGGGCCGCTGGTGGCTCGCTGCATCGAGCAGTTTGCCCAGGCCTTCCTGGCCACCGTAGGCCGAATCGAGTTCGAACACGGTGGTGACGGCCTTGGGTGCTTCGCCGAACAGGGCGTTTTCCAGGGCATCGAGATCGGGGTTGGAGGCGCATTCCGGGGCCAGGATCTTGCGAAAATCGTCATGGATCGCCGGCGTGTCGTCGATCAGCAGGATGCGCCGGTTGCAGGGCTCGGTCATGATTCACCTTCGGCGATTATCAACGGGATTTGCAGGACGAAGCGGGCACCCTTGCCCGGCCCGTCGCTGTAGGCCGCCAGGTGGCCGTTCATTTCCACCGCGGCCAGGGCGCAGCTGTGCAGGCCGAAACCATGGCCTTCCTTGCGGGTGGTAAAGCCGTGGGCAAAGATCCGCGTCATGTTTTCCGGGGCAATGCCTTCGCCTTCGTCGGTGACGCTGATCTGCAGGGTGTCGTCGAGCCGGTTGACCCCCAGGGTCATGTTGCGGGCGTGATTGCACACGTCCGACATAGCGTATTTGGCGTTGCTGATCAGGTTGATCAGAATCAGCAGCAGGCGGTGTTTATCGCCCATGATCCGCGGTACTTCGTCGTACTCCTTGAGCACCGTAACGTGGTGGCGGGTGAGGGCGCCGGCGTTCATGCGCAGGGCATCTTCGAGCAGCGTGCTGACCACCAGCGGCTCCAGCAACGTGCTGGCCCCGGCATAGGATTGCTGGGTGGCGACGATGTCCTTGATGTGATCGACGCTCTTGCTCAACTGGGTCAGCTCATCGGCCATTTCCTTCTGCTCCAGGCTGATCGCCTCGACCAGCTGGTTGAGGTAACCAGGGAGCATTTTGCCTTTGGCGTCTTCGCTCAGGTAACGCCCCAGGTCGTCGGGGTGCTCATTGATCAGCTGCATGGCCTTGCCCAGGCCCAGAGCCTTGCTGTTGCGCAGCTTGCGGGTCACCAGGTCGGCGGAAATGTTCACGCTGTTGAGCACGTTGCCGACATTATGCAGAACGTTGGTGGCGATTTCCGCCATGCCGGCCTGGCGCGCGGTGTCGAGCAGTTCGCTCTGGGTGTCCTTGAGCTGGCGGGTGCGCTCCTCGACCCGTTGCTCGAGCTCGTCGTTGGCACTGACCAGCGCGCGGTTGACCCGGTTGATCTCGCCAAAGCTGCGCATCAGGCGTATGCCCATGTAGATCAACAGCAGGACCAGCAGGGTGGAGAACACCAGCAGGTAGAAATGGTACTGCTGGTCGACCAGGGTGGCGGCACGCTCGTCGCGATCGAGCATCAACGTGATGTCGTCCAGGCGTTCGGCCACCGGCACTGCCTCGATCTGTTCAAGCAGTTGGTTGACCTTGGGTTGCTCGCGCAGGATCAAGGCAATGTGGTTGCTGAGGATATCGATGGGGGCGTGGAACTCGACAGGCAGGCGCTCTTTGTTGATGGCCAGCTTGTTCAGCCCGACCAGTATGTCGGCGGCCTTGTCATCGGTGGTCATCTGGGCGAACTCGAGGCTGCTGAGCATCAGGTCGTAGGTGTCGGTGGCGATGGTGTGCAGGCGCAGTTTGTCGGCATCTGCAAGCTGCCCTAGCTGGGCCTGGATACCATCTTCGGCGGTCGGTAAAAAGGCCAGGGAATTGCGCAGCACGGCGTTATGCGACTTGAACTGTTCCACCAGCCGCGACTTCTGCGCCAGGGCGCCCTGGTAATCGGCGTAGGCCGTGCGCCAGGCGGGTGTATCGCTGTGGCCATGCAGGGCCTCTGTGGTTTCGAACGCCTGCCACAGGCGCGTCATCTCCACCAGCGGCGACACCAGCGGGTCATAGTTGTAGCTGATGGTGATGCGCGCCTTGAGGATCTCGTTTTCCCATTGCGAGTCGTATTGCTTGATCTGCCGGACCAGGTCGCGGGCCCGGGCGTAGGTTTCGGTTTCATCGGCCTTGGACATGATGTACAGGTACACCAGAACCGAGGCCAACAGCGCCGCACTGGCGCCCAACAGGAACAGACCGTGCCGGTGGGTCAGTCTCATAACGGTTTGCCCTCCCATTCACCGGTCAGGGTCTTGAGGAACTGGACGATCAGCGCCTGGTCCTCGGCGCTTGGCGTGCGCCCGAGCTGATAGCGGAACATGACCTCGACCGCCGCTTCCAGGGTCGCTGCCGAGCCGTCATGAAAGTACGGTGCGGTGACCGCGACATTGCGCAGGCTGGGCACTTTGAACACATGCCGGTCGTCCTCGTCACCGGTGACGTTGTAGCGCCCCAGGTCTGCCTCGCTCGGGTTGCCGCGGTCTTTGAAGTAGTCACCCAGCACACCGAATTTCTGGAACATGTTGCCGCCGATGTTCACCCCCTGGTGACAGGCGATGCAGCCATACTCCTGAAAGCGCTGATAGCCGTATTTTTCTTCGGTTGTGAGGGTCTCGGTGTTGCCTTGCAGGTAACGGTCGAAGCGCGAGCCGGGGGTGAGCAAGGTGCGCTGGAAGGTGGCCAGGGCATTCTGGATGCTGTGCTCGCTCACGCCTTCGCTGTAGGCCTGGGCAAAGCCGCTGCGGTACTGCGGGTCGGCGGCAATGCGTTGCACCACTACCGTCCAGTCGCTGCCCATTTCCGTCGGGCTTTGCACCACCAGGTGCGCTTGCTGCTCCAGGGTTTGCGCGCGGCCATCCCAGAACTGGCGAAAATTCAGGCTGGCGTTGAATACACTGGGGGTATTGACCGGCAAGGGCTTGGCATCGACGCCGAGCGAGCGCGGCAAACGGTCGGCACCGCCATGGTCGAGTTGATGGCAACTGGCGCAGGACAGGCTGTTGTTGCTCGACAGACGTGGATCGTTGAACAGCTTGCGGCCCAGTTCGACCCGCTCGGCAGCCAGTACCGGTAGGGCCGGCAGCGGCATGAGCGGCCCGCCAACGCTTTGTGCCAGGGCCACGGCGCTGGCGCCAAGGGTTGCTGCAACTACCAGCAAGGGGAGGGGTTGTGCCATCCATGCGCTCTCAATCGTGGGGTGCGATGCGTTGTGGGTAGGTGTGCAGCAGCCGGGCGAACGCTGCAGGGTCTAGCGGTTTGCTGAAGTAGTAGCCCTGGCCTTGCTCACAGTCCTGGGCCTTGAGGAAGCTCAGTTGCTCGGCGGTTTCAACCCCCTCGGCGATAATGTTCAGGTTCAGGCTCTTGCCCAGGCTGATGATGCTGCTGACCAGCCGGGCATCGTTGTTGTCGCTGCCCATCTCGCGGACAAAAGACTTGTCGATCTTCAACACATCGACGGGGAATTTCTGCAGATAGCTGAGGCTCGAATACCCGGTGCCGAAGTCATCGATGGCCAGGCGCACACCCAGTTGCTTGATCGCCTGCAGGGTGACGACCGTGGCGTCGACGTTGCGCATCAGCACGCTTTCGGTGATTTCCAGTTCGAGTAGCGACGGGTCAAGGCCGGTGTCATTGAGCACGCCGGCCAGGTTGTCGACAAAGCCGCGCTGGCGAAAGTCCATGGCCGAGACATTCACCGAAACGCGCAATGGCGCCATTCCTTGCGCTTGCCACGCGCGTGCCTGGCCACAGGCCTGGCGTAGCACCCACTGGCTGAGGGCGATAATCAGGCCGCTGTCCTCGGCCACCGGAATGAAATCGGCGGGGTACACCCAGCCGTGGTCGGGACGCTGCCAGCGCACCAGCGCCTCGGCACCGACGATGGTGCCGTGGCGCAAGTCCACCTTGGGCTGATAGTGCAGGACAAACTCGTCACGCTTGAGGGCCAGGCGCAGGCCGCTTTCCATAGACTGCTGGCGGCGCGCGCGCAGGTTCATGTCGTCGATGAAAAAGTTGAAATCGTTGGGGCCGCTGTCCTTGACATTGCGCATCGCGGTCTCGGCCTTCTTGATCAGCCACACCGGGTCGCTACCGTCATCGGGATAAAGGCTGATACCCATGCTCGCGGTCACCGTCAGGTCATGGCCCGCCAGGGCATGCGGCATGCTGATCGAGGCCAGGAGCTTTTCGGCGACGCCCTGGGTTTGCTGCGGATGGACAATGTCGCAGAGGATCACCACGAACTCGTCGGCGCCGTAGCGGAACACCGAGTCCGACTCGCGTACGCTGCTGGTCAGCCGTGCTGCGACCTGTTTGAGCACTTCGTCGCCGACCGGATGGCCAAGGGCATTGTTGATGCGCTTGAAGCGGTCCAGGCCAAGGAACATCACCGCGGCCTTGCGCTCGTGACGACGCGCATGCAACAGATGCTGGGTCAGGCGGTCACCGAGCAGTGTGCTGTTGGGCAAACCGGTAAGGGCGTCGTAGTGCAGCAGTCGGGACACCTGCAGCAGCTCCTGCACCCGCTCCTCGACGGTGCGTTGCAGATCATGCAGCTTGCGCGTGGCGTCCTGGGCCAGTTGCCACTTCCAGCTCAGGGCATTGGCCATCTGGCGGATTTCCAGACTGTCGAAGGGCTTTTTCAGGATCAGCAACTGGTCGCCGAACTCGATGTGCTCGGCCAGTTCGTCCCAGGAGTAGTCCGAGAACGCCGTGCACAGGGCAATTTGCAGGTGCGGGTCGGCCTTCCACAATGCCTTGACGGTTTCCAGGCCATCCCAGCCAGGGGGCATGCGCATGTCGGTGAATGCCATGGCGTAGGGACGGCCTTGCGCACGTGCGCGGGTGACCAGCTCCAGCGCGTCTTCACCCCGGTAGGCGGAATCGAGTTCGAACTGCAGGCGTCGCCTGGCGGATGAGCCGAACAGCAGCGCCTCGGTAGCTTCCAGCGACTCCCGGCCCAGCGGCTCGGGGCTGAGGATCTTGCGAAAATCCTGATGGATTGCCGGGGTGTCGTCGATGATCAGGATTCGCCGGTTGGCGGGTTGGCTGAGCGGGTTCATCGCCTCACCTGCGGCAGTGGCATGCTGTCGAGCTTCAGCAGTTCCAGCGCCTGGGCGCTGTCCAGCGAGCGGCTGAAGGCATGGCTGATCGGCTGGGCAGCGTCGCTTCCGAGGAGGTCATGTGGCTGCGACAGTTCATGCCGGTCGGCGATGATGCCGATACCGACGTCACGGGCAAAGTTGATGATGGCGCGCAAGGTCTGCGCGCAATCGGGGTCGTTGCTGGCGCAGTCGAGTAGTTGCGGGGCCAGTTTGAGATGGTTGACCCGGTAGGTCTTGAGGTAGTCGAACGAGGAATACTCGCTGCCGAAATTGTCGATGGCAATCTTCACCCCCAATTGGCACAGCCGGGGAAGGATATCGTTGTGGGTCCACTTGGTTTGCGCCAGGGTCGCTTCGGTGACGTCGAAGCGCAATTCCCAGGGGCAGATGTTCCAGCGGGCGGTGGTGCGCAACACGTCGTAGATCAGGTCCGCGCCCGACTTGAGCTGGGTCAGTGAAACCTCCATGGCGATCAACGGTGGCGCGATGCCCTGGTCATGCCACTGGCGCATCTGCCGACACGCCTGGTCCAGCAGCCAATGGCCAAGGGCGATGCTGACACCGGTTTTTTCCGCCGCCGGCATGAACACCTCGGGTGCCAGCCAGCCGCGCTCGGGGTGCAGCCAGCGCACCCGGGCCGCCATGCCGAGCACCTTGCCACTCCCCAGGTCGATCTCCGGCAGGAACTGCAACTGCAGCTCGTCGTGCTCCAGCGCGTGCTTGAGGTCGTTGGCCAGGGTTACCCGCTCGCCGACTTCGCGGGTGATCTCCTCGCTATGGAACTGGAACTGGTTGCGGCCTTTTTCCTTGGCCCGGTACAGGGCCATGTCCGATTGTGCCAGCAAGCCATCGGCGCTCAGGCACTGGGGGGTGTACAGGCTGATGCCGATGCTCGACGACAGGCGCACGGCATTGTTGTCCAGGTAGTAGGGCTGGGCCAGGGCATCGCAGACCTTGCTGGCCAGGGCGGCACAGCGGGTCGGCTCGTCGACGTCCAGTTGCAGAATGGCAAACTCGTCGCCACCCAGGCGGGCAACCACGTCGTTCTCGCGGGTGCAGGCGCTGAGCCGTCGTGCCACCTCCTGCAACAGCAAGTCACCGACCGGATGGCCGAGGGTGTCATTGACCCGTTTGAAATGATCCAGGTCCAGGTAGAACATCGCAAATGGCGTTGCACCGCGCCTGGCGGCGGCAAACGCCTGGTGCAGGCGCTCGATCAGCATGGCCCGGTTGGCAAGGCCGGTGAGGCCATCGGTACGTGCCATCAGGGCGAATTTCTCTTCGGCCAGGCGGCGCTCGGTAATGTCGAGGATGATGCCTTCGATTTCCACCAGCTGGCCCTGGGCGTTGCGTACCGGGATATAGCGGTTCTCGACCCAGCGCAGGGTGTCATCGGCGGTGCGCAGGCGGAACTCGATGGAGGCCGCGGCGGCATCACGGTCCAGTACCCGCGCCATGGCCTCGTCGAGTTTGCCCAGGTCATCGGCATGCACCAGGGTGCTGGCCCAATCCGCAGCACCGACCAGCCGGGCTGCCGAGTGACCGAACTTGGTGATGTTGTGCGAGATGTACATCAGGGCAAAGGGCGGCTCGCCCCTTAGCCGGTAGAGAATGGTCGGGCTGTTCTGCACGATGATATTGGCATCGGCCAGCTCGCGGGTGCGCGCTTCGACCGCCTGCTCCAGGCGTTCGGCCTTGAGTGCGGCCTGTTCGGTCATCTGCCATTTGACCGTCAGGGCATTGGCCATTTGCCGGATCTCGATGGCATCGAAAGGCTTTTTCAGGATCAGCAGGCGGTCACCCAGGTCAAGCTGGCCGGTGATGTCTTCCCATGAATAGTCGGAATAGGCGGTGCAGAGCGCAACCTGCAATTTGGGATCGACCTGCCAGAGCCGTGCGATGGTCTGCAGGCCGTCCCAGCCGGGCGGCATGCGCATATCGATGAACGCCATGGCATAGGGCGCCTGGGCATTCAGGGCCGCCTCGACCTTGGCCAGCGCCTGCTCGCCCTGGAAGGCTGAATCGAGGTCGAAGTGCTGGGCTGGCGCCGTCGGCGGGGCGCCGAACAGCGCGTGCTCGGTTTCCCCCAGCGCGTCGTGGGTGCAGGAGCCGGCGTCGAGGATCTTGCGAAAGTCCTCATGAATTGACGGCGTATCGTCGACGATCAGAATCCGGCGATTGATGTCGGTCGGTGGCTGGCTCATCGCAACGCTCCGATGGCGCGCGCAACCGGCAAGTGGACGTGCATCGGGCAACCCTCCCTGGTAGCAATGCTCATGGAACACCTTCAGGGTCAGCATAGTCAGGCAAATGCCCATGCGCGAACCCGGGCACAAAGGTCGACCGTTTCGGCAAATGTCATCTAGCCTGTGTTCAGGAGCTGGTGCGCAGGCCCAAGGTGCAGGGAGGGGACCATGGAAGAACCCGTAGCGGATAAACCCGTCGTGTTGCTGGTCGACGACGAAACCTCGATTCTCAACAGCTTGCGCCGCCTGCTGCGCAGCCAGCCTTACGAGGTGTTGCTGGCTGAAAGCGGCGCCCGGGCCCTCGAAGTGCTTGAACAGCGCCCGGTCAGCCTGGTGATCAGCGATGCGCGCATGCCCAACATGGACGGCGCCACCTTGCTGGCGCACATCCATCAGCGTTTTCCCGCGACCTTGCGCATCCTGCTCACTGGCTATGCCGACATGGACACCATCGCCAAAGCCATCAACGACGGTCAGATCCATCGCTATATCAGCAAACCCTGGAATGACGAAGAATTGCTGGTAACCCTGCGCCAGGCGCTGGCCTACCAGCATTCGGAAAGCGAACGGCGGCGCCTGGAACAGCTGGCCCAGACGCAGAACCAGCAACTCAAGGCGCTCAACGCCAGCCTCGAACAGCGCGTTGCGGCGCGTACCGCCGAACTGCAGCAGACCGCCGACATGCTCGACCTGGCCTACGAAGAACTCAAGCGCAGTTACGTGACCGGCACCGAAGTGTTCTCGCTGCTGGCCAACCTGCGCCTGCCCAAAGCCAAGCAGACCAACCGCCAGGTCATCGAACTGATCCGCGTGTGCTGCACCCGCCACCGTCTGGACGAAGGCCGCAGCCGCGACCTGACCATGGCGGCGGCGCTGTACAACATCGGCAAGATGAGCTGGAGCGACAGCATGCTGACGTGCCCGGCGGACCTGCTGCCGCATACCGAGCGCGATCTGTACCGGGCCTATCCGCAGCACAGCGAGTCGCTGGTAATGACCCTGGAGCCGATGAAGGAAGCGGCGCGCATCATCCTTCACCACCAGGAACGCTGGGATGGCAGCGGCTTTCCCGGCCGTCTCAAGGGTGAGGCCATTCCCCAGGATGCGCGCTGGCTGAAACTGGCGGTGGATTTCATCGAGCTGCAACGCGGCTTGATCCTTGAACGGCAAATGAACAGCGATGAAGCGCTGGTGTATATCCGCAGGTACGCCGGCAAGCTATACGACCCGGGGCTGGTGGAGGATTTCGTCAAGGTCTGCGCCGAGTTCCTCAGTGATGTGACCCTGGCCGATCCGACGGTCAAGGTGCTGAGCACCCGCGATCTGGCTGGCGGCATGGTGCTGGCGCGCAATCTCAATGCCGACAACGGCATGCTCCTGCTCAATGCCGGCAAAGTGCTGAGCGCGGCACTGGTGGACAAGCTGATCGCCTTCGAAGAGATGGAGGGCGGCAAGTACAGTATTTTCGTCAAAGCCCCCGAGGAACTGGTATTGCCTGCCGTTGCGCAAACCACGGCTTGATACGGTGGAGTACAAATGTACTCCGTGGCGGTTTTACATGCAGTAACGAATGCCGGTGCACTGCTTTCGGCATGCTTACGCAGGTGGCACTAAGCTTTTAGCCCTTGAGCCCAGGTCTTCTCAGGAGGTGTGCCATGCCTACCCGTCGCCACTTTCTCGCGGCCAGTGCCACCCTGGCCGCAGGGCTGGCTTTCACCCGCGCGGCCTTTGCCCAGCCCCGCACGGGATTGCTGACCCGCAAGATTCCTGCAACGGGCGAGGCGCTGCCGGTAATCGGTGCCGGTACTTCCGGCAGTTTCGAGGTCGAGGCCGGTTCCGCCGAGTACCAACAGCTCAAGGAAGTGCTCAAGGTGTTCTTTAACGGCGGCGGCCGAGTGATCGACACCTCGCCCAACTACGGCGGCGCCGATGCAATGCTTGGCCAGTTGCTGGAGGAGGGTGGCTGGCGGGATAACACCTTCATCGCCACCAAGATCGCTGCTGACAGCCGCGCGGGGGCCGAAGCGCAGTGGGCCGGGTCCCTGCAAAAGCTGCGTACCGACAAGGTCGACCTGCTGCAGATCCACAACCTGCGCGACTGGCGGCACCAATTGCCCTATGCCCGCGAACTCAAGGCCCAGGGCCTGACCCGCTATGTCGGCGTAACCCACTACATTGACAGCGGCCTGGATGAGCTGGAGCAGATCCTGCGCAGTGAAGCCCTGGACTTCATCCAGATCCATTATTCGGTCAATGCTCCCAATGCCGCGCGTACGGTACTGCCTCTGGCCCAGGACAAGGGCGTGGCGGTATTGATCAACCGCGCTTTCGACGACGGCCGGCTATTTGCCAGGGTCAAGGGCCAGGCCTTGCCCGGCTGGGCGACAGAGGCGGGGATCGGCAGCTGGGCGCAGCTGTTTCTCAAGTTCGCCATCAGCCACCCGGCAGTGACCACGGTGATCCCGGCCACCAGCCGCCCGGATCGCCAACTGGATCAGCTCAAGGCCGGCAGCGGGCCGCTGCTCGGGGCCCAGCAACAACAAGAACTGATCAAGCAGTTCGGCTAAGGCCATGAAACGCCTGAGCACCCGGCTGTTGAATGTCAGGCCCGGCGAATCGCCGGCGGTGGTCGCTGGCCTGGCCTTGTTCTTTCTGTTGTTCGCCGGCTACTTCATGTTGCGCCCGGTGCGCGAGACCATGGGCGTGGCCGGTGGCGTCGAGAACCTGCAATGGCTGTTCACCGGCACCTTCATCGTCACCCTGATTGCCTTGCCGTTGTTCGGCTGGCTGGCTTCCAAGGTACAGCGCCGGCGTATCCTGCCCTGGACCTATGCGTTCATGGCCAGCAACCTGCTGCTGTTCGCCGCCTTGTTTGCCGTGCAACCCGACAACCTGTGGGGCGCGCGGGCGTTCTACATCTGGTTGTCGATGTTCAACCTGCTGACCATCTCGCTGGCCTGGAGCGTGCTCGCCGACCTGTTCTCCAGCGAGCAGGCCAAGCGCCTGTTTGGTTTGCTGGCGGCGGGGGCAAGTTTCGGCGGCTTGCTCGGGCCGTTGCTCGGGACCTTGCTGGTGGGGCTGATCGGCCATGCAGGGCTGGTGGTGCTGGCCACGGTGTTCCTGCTCGGTAGCGTGGTCGCGGCCATGTACCTGCAGCACTGGCGCGACCTGTATCCGTTACCGGCGCAAACCGAGCACCCCCGTTCAAAACCGTTGGGCGGCAATCCTTTTGCGGGTGCCAGCGAGGTGTTGCGTTCGCCCTACCTGCTGGGCATCGCGGTGTTCGTGGTGTTGCTGGCCAGCGTTAGCACCTTCCTGTACTTCGAGCAGGCGCGGCTGGTGGCCGAGCACTTTACCAGCCGCACCGAACAGACCCAGGTGTTCGGCCTGATCGACAGCGCCGTGCAGGCCCTGGCGATTCTTACCCAGGTGTTCGTCACCGGGCATATTGCGCGCAAGCTCGGGGTCGGGGTGTTGCTGGTGGCGGTGCCATTGGTGATGGTGCTGGGGTTTATCTGGCTGGCCCTGACGCCGCTGTTTGCCGTGTTCGTGCTGGTCATGGTGGTGCGCCGGGTGGGTGAGTACGCGCTGGTGCGGCCGGGGCGCGAGATGCTCTACACCGTGGTGGAGCCGGAGCAGAAGTACAAGGCCAAGAATTTTACCGACACCGTGGTCTATCGCGGCGGCGATGCCGTGAGTGGCTGGCTCAAGCGTGGGCTGGATGTCATGGGCGATCATCCGCAACTGGCGATGTTGATCGGCGCGGGTATTGCCTTGGGCTGGGCGGGGACCGGATGGTGGCTGGGGCGTCAGCAGCGCCGGCGCGAGGATGGGCGCCATTGATGTGCTGGCTGAACCGGCCCCATCGCGGGTCAAGCCCGCTCCCACAAGTTGCCAGCTACACTGTTTCTACTGTCTGATTCCGGAGTCCATCATGAACAGGTTGCCATCCATTGGCCTGTGCCTGGCTTTGTCGGCTGTGTGTGCCCAGGGCTGGGCCGAAACCGTGGTGCCGATGAAGGGCCAGAGCGCCCAGCAGGTACAGACCGATATCAACGATTGCCATAACGTCGCCGCCAGCTCCACGACCAGCCAGCCCCATGTCGGTGGCCGGGTACGCGGCGCGGCCGTGGGCGCTGCCGCCGGAGCTGCAGGCGCTGAGGTGCGGGGTCGTCAGCACGATGAGGTGTACGACCGGGTCGACGACGATGTCAAACAGCAATACCGGCAGAACCGTGCCGGTGAAACCGCCGCTGCCGGTGCGGTGGTCGGCGGCGCCCGGCAGCGTCAGGAACGCCGCGAGGACCGGCGCACCAGCGAGGCAACCAGCGCCTCGGCCTACACCAGTTGCCTGCAGAACAGGGGGTACCAGGTCACGCCATAGGCGCCGTTGATCTGCTAGTCTGCTGGCTTTGATCCGTGTGCAGGCAGCCATGAACAACGATATTCCTGAACCCCAAGCGGTGTGCAGCCCGATCACCAGCAGCGCGATTTTCATGGTCGCCACCCTGGCGCCCGGCCGTGACGCGCTGCACACCGTGCGCGAATGGTGCGCCGATATCGCCGGCCTGACCCGCTCGGTCGGTAAGCGCGTGCCGGCGGGCAACCTGTCGTGCGTGTGCGGTTTTGCCGCCAGTGCCTGGGACCAGCTGTTCGGCGGGCCGCGGCCAGCGGCCTTGCACCCGTTCCGTGAGTTTGGCGTAGAAGGGCGCCGCGCACCGGCCACCCCCGGCGACATCCTCCTGCACATCCGCGCCGACCAGATGGACCTGTGCTTTGAACTGGCCACCCAGCTGATGACGGCCTTGGGCGATGCGGTCAAGGTGGTGGATGAAGTGCAGGGCTTTCGCTATTTCGACATGCGCAGCATCGTCGGCTTCGTCGATGGCACCGAGAACCCGGTCGGTCGCCAGGTACCCAAGTTCACCCTGATCGGTGATGAAGACCCGGCCTTCAGTGGCGGCAGCTATGTGCTGGTGCAAAAGTACCTGCACAACATGACCGCCTGGAACGCGCTGCCGGTGGAGGCGCAGGAGCGGGTCATCGGCCGCACCAAGCTGTCGGACATCGAGCTCGGTGACGAGGTCAAGCCCAGCAACTCCCACAGCGCCCTGACCACCATCACCGGCGCGGACGGCGAAGAGCTGAAGATCCTGCGGGACAACATGCCGTTCGGCCGCCCCGGCGCGGGTGAGTTCGGTACTTACTTCATCGGCTATGCACGTTCGCCGGCACCGATCGAACTGATGCTCGAGAACATGTTCGTCGGCCGTCCGGTCGGCAACTATGACCGCCTGCTGGATTTCAGCACGGCGGTCACCGGCGGGCTGTTCTTCGTGCCCTCGGCCGAGCTGCTCGAAGACCTGGCCGAGCGGACACCAGACTAGTGCCTACGCCGGTTGCAATTCGCTGTCGAGCAGTGATTTGACCTCGGCAAAGCACTTCTCCGCGATTGCCGAACGCGGCTCGGTACGCCGCAGCAGCAAGCCGATGGGGGCATGCACGCTGGCAGCACTGATCGGCACGATGCGCAGGTGCTCGCTCAAGCCTTCCAGGCCGTAATCCAGCGGCATGATCGCGCAGCACATGCCGGCGCAGGCGGCCTGGATCAACTGGTAGCTGGAATCGCTTTCCAGCACCGCATGGGGCTGCAGGCCGCGGCTGCGAAAGCTCAGGTCGACCGACTGGCGATAATGCATGCCCTTGCTCAACAGCCCCAGGGGCACTTCGCTGACCGCTTCCCAGGGGAGTTCAGCCTGCTCGAACTGGAAATGACGCACGTCGTACAACAGGCCCATGCGCGTGGTGCCCAGTTCGATCACGTCGAAATAGGCGCTGTTGATCTGGTCCAGGTAGCAGATACCCAGGTCCAGCTGGTTGCGGCTCAGGCCATCGGTGATCTGCTCCGAGCTCAAGGATGACAGCTGGAACTGCAGCTCCGGATAGCGCTGGGCCAGGGGCTGGAGAAACTGCATGGGGTTGAAGCTCGACAGCGGCACCATGCCCAGGCGCAGGCTGCCGACGATCTGCCCGCGGCAACTGGCGGCTTCGGCCTGCAAGCCGTCATAGGCGGCAAGCAAGGTGCGGGCCCAGGCCAGGATGCGCTCGCCGGCCTCAGTGAAGCCCTCAAAACGCTGGCCACGGGTTACCAGCACCAGGTTCAGTTCGTCTTCCAGGTTGCGCAGACGCATCGACAACGTCGGCTGGGTGATATGGCACAGCGCCGCGGCCTGGCCGAAGTGGCGGGTCTGGTCCAGGGCGAGGAGAAACTTGAGTTGTTTGATATCCATGGCACAGCCTGGCAAGTCAGTGGGGGCGGGTGGGAAAACGGTAAAGCAAAGGGCCAGGCCCGTCCAATGAGCATTAGTGACCGGGTGATAGAGGCGCTTGATCAGTAGACGATAGACCCACTCGATAAGCCGGTCGGATCTATCGATTGGACGCTGTCGGTGTTTAGTTCTAGCGTTGCCCGCAACTTCCTGACTGCTGCCAAGGGGCTTTGCATGAGTATCAAACTGGACGCGGCCTTTGTGCCGCTGAATATCGCCGTGCTGACCGTCAGTGACACCCGCAGCTTTGACAACGACACCTCTGGCGAACTGCTCGCCAGCCGCGCGGTGGAGATGGGTCATCGGTTGGTTGATCGGGTGTTGCTCAAAGATGACCTGTACAAGATTCGCGCCCAGGTGGCGGGCTGGATTGCCGAAGACGACGTGCAGGTGGTGCTGATCACCGGCGGTACCGGCTTTACCGGCCGCGACAGTACCCCGGAGGCGGTGGCCTGTTTGTTCGACAAGCACATCGACGGTTTTGGCGAGCTGTTCCGCGCCTTGTCGATCCTCGACATCGGCACCTCCACCGTACAGACCCGCGCCCTGGCGGGCCTGGCCAATGGCACCCTGGTGTGCTGCCTGCCCGGCTCCACCGGCGCCTGTCGCACCGCCTGGGAAGGCATCCTCGCCGAACAACTGGATGCCCGCCATCGGCCTTGCAACTTCGTTGCCCACCTCAAGCCTGGCAAGCTGTGCGAATCGCGCCAGTGAACTAATCGCGGGGCACCGCTCCCACAGGTATTGCGCCGACCTTGTGGGAGCCGGTCTTGCCGGCGATCGAGCGCGAAGCGGTCGTAGCTCAACCCACAGCTGATGTGCTGGTTTCAGTGGCCTCATCGCTGGCAAGCCAGCTCCCACAGGTATTGCGCCGACCTTGTGGGAGCCGGTCTTGCCGGCGATCGAGCGCGAAGCGGTCGTAACTCAACCCACAGCTGATGTGCTGGTTTCAGTGGCCCCATCGCTGGCAAGCCAGCTCCCACAGGTATTGCGCCGACCTTGTGGGAGCCGGTCTTGCCGGCGATCGAGCGCGAAGCGGTCGTAGCTCAACCCACAGCTGATGTGCTGGTTTCAGTGGCCTCATCGCTGGCAAGCCAGCTCCCACAGGTATTGCGCCGACCTTGTGGGAGCCGGTCTTGAACTGGCCTAATGATTTTGGACACCTTCGTCGGGCGCTATTATGGCGCCCAATTGGAGGCAAAATCAGTGCGAAAATCTTACTCGAACGAATTCAAAATCAAAGCTGCCGAGATGGTGCTGGACGATGGTGAGTCAGTCCCTGATGTCTGCGAGAGCCTTGGTCTAGGGCGGACCGCACTTCGTCGCTGGGTCGAGCAACTGCGCCAGGAACGAGAAGGTCAAACACCAGTCGGCGCCAAGGCCATCACTCCAGAGCAGCAGCGAATCCAGGAGCTGGAAGCGCTAGTCCGGCAAAAGGACCGGGATATCGAAATCCTAAAAAAGGCCAGTGCTCTCCTGCTTCGGGACTCCAAGGATCGTTCTCGCTGATCAACGAACTGAGTGAGCAATTTGGTGTTTTCGACTGCTGTCGCGTCCTTGGAGTTCGGCGCAGCAGTTTCTACGCATGGCGAAAACGCCAAGGACGAAAGGATCCGGTCAGAGAGGATCTGCGTTCAACGATGGTCAGCCTTTTCAAGGCCTCTCGTAGCTCTGCTGGGTCGCGAACGCTGGTTCGGGAATTGCGTCGTGCTGGCCATAAAGCCGGGCGATACAAGGTACGTATGCTGATGAAGGAAGCCGGTCTGCAATGCAAGCAACGCAGGCCGCATCGTTACCGATCATCGGGCACAGAAGCATTGATCGCGAGTAACCAGCTCAAGCGAAACTTCAACGTCTCGACGGTCAACCAGGTGTGGTGCGGCGATGTCACCTACATCCAGGTAGGCAAGCGTTGGCTGTACTTGGCGGCTGTGATCGACTTGTATGCTCGCCGAGTGGTGGGCTGGGCTTTCTCAATGATCGCCGATGCCCGGCTTGCCTGCGAGGCGCTACGAATGGCGGCCGAATCTAGAGGTAGACCGGCTGGAGTGATGTTCCACTCGGATCAGGGTTGTCAGTACACCAGCCATAAATTCAGGGCTGCTCTTGAGGAGTACGGTCTGGAACAGAGCATGAGTCACCGAGGCCAGTGCTGGGATAACGCCGTCATGGAGCGCTTCTTCGGTGCATTGAAGTCTGAGTGGATGCCAGCAGAGGGTTACGAAACCGAAGCGCAAGCACAGTTAGACATCCAGGCTTATCTGATGCGTTACAACCTTAAGCGTCTCCACAGCTACAACGGCTATGAAACCCCGGTAGCCATGGAGAAAAAGCTCAAGGTTGCGGCATGAACCTAAACCGGTGTCCAAAATCTGTTGACCAGTTCAGTCTTGCCGGCGATCGAGCGCGAAGCGGTCGTAACTCAACCCACAGCTGATGTGCTGGTTTCAGTGGCCCCATCGCTGGCAAGCCAGCTCCCACAGGTATTGCGCCGACCTTGTGGGAGCCGGTCTTGCCGGCGATCGAGCGCGAAGCGGTCGTAACTCAACCCACAGCTGATGTGCTGGTTTCAGTGGCCTCATCGCTGGCAAGCCAGCTCCCACAGGTCTTGCGCCGACCTTGTGGGAGCCGGTCTTGCCGGCGATCGAGCGCGAAGCGGTCGTAACTCAACCCACAGCTGATGTGCTGGTTTCAGTGGCCCCATCGCTGGCAAGCCAGCTAGCACAGGTATTGCGCCGACCCCGCGATGGGGCGCTTCAGCTCAAGACAAAATCCACCGGCAACAGCGGCGGCGGCAGGTCCTTGCACCCGGTCGCACCCAGCAGCTCGCGCTCCAGCGTACGCACCATGGCATCGGTTGGCAGATCGTTCTCGTCGCGGCCAAACGGGTCCTCGAGCTCGTCGCTGATCGCATCCAGGCCGAAGAAGGTGTAGCTGACGATCAAGGTGAAGATCGGTGCCAGCCAGCCCAGCGGCTCGGCCATGGCGAACGGCAGCAGGATGCAGAAGATGTAGATGGTGCGGTGCAGCAGCAGGGTGTAAGGGAAGGGCAGCGGTGTGGTCTTGATCCGCTCGCACACCGCCTGCGCCTCCGACAACCCGCGCAATCGCTGCTCCAGGTTGAGGTAACGCCATTCGCTGATCTGCTGTTGCTCGGCCAGTTGCGAACAGCGCTTGCCGATGCTTTGCAGGATCCCGTCGCTGATGTTGTGCAGCGGCAAGTTCGAAGACTCTGCCACCCAGGGTTGCGCCGCTTGCAGCTCATCTTCGCCACGCAACCTGGCATTGAGCGCATGGGCATAGCCACACAGCGCCAGCAACAAGCTATCGCGGGTCTTGCGGTCGGCAATCACCACGCTCTCGCGAATGAACGAGCGTACCTCGATGATCATCTGCCCCCAGGCCTTGCGCCCCTCCCACCAGCGGTCGTAGCAGGCGTTGTTGCGAAAGCTCATGAAGATCGACAGGGAAATACCCAGCAGGGTGAAGGGTGTGGCGTTGACCTTGGCGAAGAACGCCGGATGCAGGTTCTCCACCAGCACGATCAGCGATGCCAGGGCGGTGACCATCACGCTGCGCCGGGCAATGCGTTTGGCGATCGAGCCTTTGAGGGAAACCAGGACGTTGAGCAGGTTGGGTTTGGGATGGACGATCATCGGGCTAGCCGCCAGTCATGTTCATGAAGCGCAGGATCTGCACCTCACCGTTGATATCGAAGGTGTGGCTGTAAGGTTTGAGGGTCATGGCCTGGCGGATGGCCTTGTCCAGGCGTTCAGTGTCACCCGGGTGGGCACGCAGCACCTGCTTGAGGTCGGCGGAATGTTCATTGCCCAGGCACAACAGCAGCCGCCCTTCGACGGTCAGCCGCACACGGTTGCAGGTGCCGCAGAAATTGTGGCTGTGGGGCGAAATGAAGCCGATACGGATGTCCGGTGCTTCGGCCAGGCGCCAGTAACGCGACGGGCCCTGGGTCGATTCGGCCGATTCGAGCAGGGTGAAGTGCTCGGCGATACGCGCACGCACCTCGTCGCTTGAGCAATAGGACTCGCTGCGCTGGTGCTCGCTGATCACGCCCAAGGGCATTTCTTCGATAAACGAGATGTCCAGTTGGCGGTCGATGGCAAAGCGCACCAGGTCGACCACTTCATCATCGTTGCGGCCCTTGAGCACCACGCAATTGAGCTTGGTGCGGCGAAAGCCTGCGGCATGGGCGGCATCGATGCCGGCAATCACCTGGGCCAGGTCGCCGGTACGGGTCAGGGCCTTGAAGCGCTGGGCATCGAGGCTGTCGAGGCTGATGTTCAGGCGCGACAGGCCGGCATCGAACAGCGGCTGGGCCAGGCGGGTGAGCTGCGAGCCATTGCTGGTCATGCACAGCTCGCGCAGGCCAGGCAGGGCGGCAACCCGGGCGCACAGCTCGACGATGCCCGCGCGCACCAGCGGCTCGCCGCCGGTCAGGCGGATCTTGCGGGTGCCCATGGCGACAAAGCGTTCAGCAAGCTGATACAGCTCTTCAAGGGTGAGGATGCGCTGGCGCGGCAGGAACTGCATGTCTTCGGCCATGCAATAGACGCAGCGAAAGTCGCAGCGATCGGTGACCGACATGCGCAGGTAATCGATTTTCCGACTGTAGCCGTCGACCAGTTGTTTGCCGTTTGCACTCATGATGGGCAGGGCCTCTTATATCGCGGCAGAGATGCTGTTTGGAGAATAAACCTTTGATAGTTGTTGAGGGTAAATAGCCCATGCAAGTCGGTCAAATCACTAATAATGACCACGTGATAAGGTTCATCTATCGGTGGCTTTAGAGGCCCGTATTCAGGGGCTTTCGGCGCGGTGATAGAGGGTTTTGATCGGTTCGTCATTTCTTTTGATTAGACGCAAAAGTCCACGCTCAATAGCCTGAAAGGGTAGAAAACGAAGTTCGCCATTAACTGCGATGTAACTATCAAGTTGTTAGATGGCGAAACGTTAAAGTTGTCCTGCGTGCCAAGCGAGGAAGCCCCGATGAGCCAAGATGAACATATAAAAAACTATGACGCCCCCGCCGCCGGTTGGGGCGCGCTGAAGAGCGTGACCAAGAGCTGGCTGGGCAGTGAAAACGCCTTCAAGAACCTGCGGGTGATGCTCAAGACCAACCAGAACGGCGGTTTCGACTGCCCGGGCTGTGCCTGGGGCGAGTCGCCGGAAAGCGGCATGGTCAAGTTCTGCGAGAACGGTGCCAAGGCGGTCAACTGGGAGTCCACCGGGCGCCTGGTCGATCCGGATTTCTTTGCCCGCTACAGCGTCACCGAGCTGGCCCGGCAGAGCGACTACTGGCTTGAGTACCAGGGCCGCCTGACCCACCCGATGCGCTACGACGCCGCCACCGATCACTACGTCGAAACCAGCTGGGAAGACGCCTTCGCGCTGATCGCCAAGCACCTCAACAGCCTCGAATCCCCCGACCAGGCCGAGTTCTACACCTCGGGCCGGGCCAGCAACGAGGCGGCATTTCTCTACCAGTTGTTCGTGCGCGCCTATGGCACCAACAACTTTCCTGACTGCTCGAACATGTGCCATGAGGCCAGCGGCGTCGGCATGTCGGAAACCCTCGGGGTCGGCAAGGGCACCGTGGTGTTCGACGACCTGGAGCACGCCGACGCAATCTTCGTCATCGGCCAGAACCCTGGCACCAACCACCCGCGCATGCTCGAACCGCTGCGCGAGGCGGTCAAACGCGGTGCCCAGGTGATCTGCCTGAACCCGCTCAAGGAGCGTGGCCTGGAGCGTTTCCAGCACCCGCAACACCCGTTCGAGATGCTCAGCAACGGCTCGGAACCGACCAACACCGCGTACTTCCGCCCGGCCCTGGGCGGCGATATGGCGGTGATGCGCGGCATCGCCAAGTTCCTCCTGCAATGGGAACGCGAAGCCCAGGCCAAGGGCGAGCCCGCGGTGTTCGACCATGCCTTCATCGCCGAGCACACCTCGGGGCTGGAGGCCTACCTGGCCGAAGTCGATGCCACCCTTTGGGCGCACATCGTCGAGCAGTCGGGCCTGAACCTGGCCGAGCTGGAGCTGGCCGCGCGCATGTATCGCCGCGCCGAGCGGGTGATCATGTGCTGGGCCATGGGCGTGACCCAGCACCGTCACTCGGTGCCGACCGTGCAGGAAATCATCAACCTGCAACTGCTGCGCGGCAACGTCGGCAAACCGGGTGCCGGGCTGTCGCCGGTGCGTGGCCACAGTAATGTGCAAGGTGACCGCACCATGGGCATCGACGAGCAGCCGCCGGCACGCCTGCTCGATGCCCTGGAAGCGCGCTTCGCCTTCAAGGCCCCGCGCCTGCACGGACACAACGCGGTGCTGGCGATCCAGGCCATGGAAGAGCAGCGCGCCAAGGTGTTCATCGCCCTGGGCGGCAACTTCGCCCAGGCCACCCCGGATACCCCGCGCACCCACGATGCCCTGCGCAACTGCGAGCTGACCGCGCACATCGCCACCAAGCTCAACCGCTCGCACCTGGTGACTGGCCGGGATGCGCTGATTCTGCCGTGCCTGGGCCGTACCGAAATCGATGTGCAGGCCGAAGGGCCGCAAGGCATCACCGTCGAAGACACCTTCAGCATGGTGCATATCTCCCATGGCCAGCTCAAACCCTGCTCGGCGCTGCTGCGTTCGGAGCCGTCGATCGTCGCCGGCATCGCCAAGGCCACCCTCGGTGACCGGCCGATCGACTGGGAGTGGACCGTGGCCGACTACAGCCGCATCCGCGACCTGATTGCCGACGTCATCCCCGGCTTTGCCGACTTCAACGCGCGCCTGCAGCACCCCGGCGGCTTCCACCTGGGCAACACCGCCTCGCAGCGCGAATGGCTGACGCAAAGCGGCAAGGCGCAGTTCACCGCGAGCGTGCTGCCGGCGCAACTGGTCAACGAAGAGGTGCTGGCCCGTGGCGACACCCCGGACCTGATCCTGCAGACCCTGCGTTCGCACGATCAGTACAACACCACCCTGTACGGCCTCGATGACCGCTACCGTGGGGTGTTCGGCCTGCGCGACGTGGTCTTCGTCAACGAGCAGGACATCCGCCGCCTGGGCTTCGAGCCCAACGAAAAAGTCGACATGGTCTCGCTCTGGGAAGACGGCCGCGAGCGCCGGGTCAGCGGGTTTACCCTGGTGGCCTACGACATCCCGCCAGGACAGGCGGCGGCCTACTACCCGGAAACCAACCCGCTGGTGCCGCTGGAAAGCTATGGCGATCGCACCTTTACCCCGACCTCGAAGTTCATCGCGATCAAACTCGAGAAAGCCAGTGCAGACAACCTGATTCCATCAGCGCACATCTGACACTTCACTCGACTTCCACCTACTGACTGAAACCCTGGAGCCTGCAGCCGCCATTTACCGGCGGCCGCAGGTGGGCCAGCGGTTTCTCGGGATACTGTCATGTTCAATCTGGATGCGTTGGATCTGGCGCGGATTCAGTTCGCCTTCACGGTCTCGTTTCACATCATCTTTCCGGCGATCACTATCGGCCTGGCCAGCTTTCTGGCCGTGCTCGAAGGTTGCTGGCTGAAAACCCACAATCAGGTCTACAAGGACCTCTATCACTTCTGGTCCAAGCTGTTCGCGGTCAACTTCGGCATGGGCGTGGTCTCCGGCCTGGTCATGGCCTATGAGTTCGGCACCAACTGGGCGAGGTTCTCCGACTTTGCCGGGAGCATCACCGGGCCCTTGCTCACTTACGAGGTACTCACCGCGTTCTTCCTCGAAGCCGGTTTCCTGGGGGTGATGCTGTTTGGCTGGGACCGGGTAGGGCGGCGCCTGCACTTTTTTGCCACGATCATGGTGGCGATCGGCACGCTGATCTCGATGTTCTGGATCCTCTCGTCCAACAGCTGGATGCAGACCCCGCAAGGCATCGAGATCGTCGACGGCCGCGTGGCGCCGGTGGACTGGTTCAAGATCGTCTTCAACCCGTCGTTCCCCTACCGATTGATGCACATGGCGCTGGCGGCGTTTCTCTCCACCGCGTTCTTCGTCGGTGCCTCGGCGGCCTGGCACTTGCTGCGGGGCAACGACACGCCGCAAATCCGCAAGATGCTATCGATGGCCATGTGGATGATCCTGGTGGCCACGCCCGTGCAGATCGCGGTCGGCGATGCCCATGGCCTGAACACCCTGGAGCACCAGCCGGCGAAGATCGCCGCCATCGAGGGCCACTGGGACAACAAGCCCGGTGAGCCATCGCCGCTGGTGTTGTTCGGCCTGCCGGACATGCAGGCCGAAACCACCCGCTACAGCCTCGAAGTGCCGTACCTGGGCAGCCTGATCCTGACCCACAGCCTGGACAAGCAGATCCCGGCGCTCAAGAGCTTTGCCAAGGAAGACCGGCCCAACTCGACCATCATCTTCTGGAGTTTCCGGGTCATGGCCGGGCTGGGCATGTTGATGCTGCTGTGTGCCCTGGCCGCCCTGGTACTGCGCCGCAACGGCGCGCTGTACCGCAACAAGGCCTTTTTGTGGCTGGCCTTGCTGATGGGCCCCTCCGGGTTGATCGCCTTGCTGGCCGGCTGGTTCACCACCGAGATCGGCCGCCAGCCCTGGGTAGTCTACGGCTTGCTGCGCACCACCCAGGCCGCCTCGAACCATGGTGCCTTGCAGATGAGCGTGACCCTGGCGTTGTTCGTGGTCATTTACTTCTCGGTATTCACCGTCGGCATCGGCTACATGATGCGCCTGGTGCGCAAGGGCCCGAACGCCGCCGATGCACGGCACACCGATGACGCCACCGCGCGCAGACCGCTGTCTGCGGCTGATTGAGAGAGGATTTGAACATGGCAATTCAAGGCATCGACCTGTCGATCATCTGGGGCGTGATCATCGCCTTCGGGCTGATGATGTACGTGATCATGGATGGCTTCGACCTGGGCCTGGGCATCCTCTTTGCGCTGATCGAGGACTCCCGCGAGCGTGATGTGATGATGAACACCGTGGCGCCGGTGTGGGATGGCAACGAAACCTGGCTGATCCTCGGCGGCGCGGCGCTGTATGGCGCCTTTCCGCTGGCTTATGCGGTGATCCTCGAAGCGCTGTACCTGCCGCTGGTGCTGGTGCTGGCCGGGCTGATCTTTCGCGGCGTGGCGTTCGAGTTCCGCTTCAAGGCCGAGGCGCACCGGCGTCATGTGTGGGACAAGGCGTTCATTGGCGGTTCGATCGTCGCCACCTTCTTCCAGGGCGTGGCGATCGGTACCTATATCTCCGGTATTCCGGTGGTTGACCGCCAGTTCGCCGGCGGCGCCCTCGACTGGCTGGCGCCGTTCCCGCTGCTGTGCGGCGTCGGCTTGCTGCTGACCTATGCCTTGCTCGGCAGCACCTGGCTGCTGATCAAGACCGAGGGCATGCTTGAGTCGCGCATGCGCCATTACAGCCGACCGCTGACCTACCTGCTGGCCCTGGTGATTGTACTGATTTGCGCCTGGACCGCCTGGATTCACGCTGATATCGCCCAGCGCTGGCTGGCCGGTAGCCACTGGATGCGTTCGCTGCTGCTTGCTGTGCTGGCCGTCGGTGCGGTGGTGATGATCCAGAAGGCCCTGCGCAAACGCCATTCGCACCTGCCGTTCATCGGCGTGGCGGGGCTGGTGTTCCTCGGTTACCTGGGCCTGGCCATCAGCATCTGGCCGAACATCGTGCCGCCCGGCATCAGCCTCTGGCAGGCCGCTTCGCCGCCGTCCAGCCAGCTGTTTGCCCTGATCGGCGCGCTGTTCATCATCCCGGTGATCCTGGTCTACACCTTCTGGAGCTACCACGTGTTCCGCGGCAAAGTGAAAGTCGGCGACGCCTACCACTGAGGCAATATCGCCCGTCATCGCACTTTTTCGGATTTGTCGGCTCTATTCATGGCCAGGCGGCGCTGATCCCCAGCACCGCCAGAGATTTCCGACCCGGTGCCGATGGTTGATCCGTTCCTCGTCCGTTTACTGCGAAACGTGCGCCTGCCATTGATGGCGGGCGCCTTGCTTGCCAGCCTCAGCGCCTGCACCCAGCAACAGGGCCGCGACATCGCCAGCCAGTTCAGCGAAGGCCGCCCCCAGGAACTGTTCCAGACCAGCGTCGACCGCATGGCCACGCTGTCGATGCGCGACAACCTGCGCAGCCTGTACCTGCTGATGAACAAGTTGTACCTGCGCAACCCCAACCAGTGGCGCCTGTCCGGCTATGTCGACGCCACCACCGCCGAGCGGCAGATCCGCCAGGCCATCGAGCAACGCCAACCCTTGCCGCAACTGGGCGAGCGCCGCGACCTGGCAGCGCTCAGCTATGCCCTGAGCCCGGAGTTTCGCGGCGACCGGGTCGGCGCCTTCATTTATGCCATCGGCAGCATGCTGGTCACCGCCCATGGCGGGCGCAGCGAATTCTTCATGACCGATACCATCGACCCGCAGTTCGTCAGCAACGCCGCGCGCAACATCGAAAAGGCCACCTGGCTGCTCAGCCAGCGCCAGGACGCCAATGGCGTGCTGCTGTTGTTTTCCAACGAGATATCGGAGGAGGGCAGCAACCTGAGCTTTGCCGTGGAGTTCGGCAAGATCGTCGCGCGCCTGGACCTGCTGGCGCAGATGCTCGACGAGCGCTACCGGCGCATTGGCCTCAATTATGCGCAGAGCCTGTTGCTGATGAATTTCCTGCCGGTGCAGTAGGGCAGGGAACTCAGGGTGACTTATGGCAATCCTAGTTGATGTAGGCACTCTTTATCCGGAGGCATCATCATGCGCCGTTTACTGCTCGTTTCCTCGCTTGTGTTCTGTCTGCCCTTCGGCTCGGCCCTGGCCAAAGTCGACGCCGGTGATGTCGCCACCTCGGCCGGGGTATCCGCGTCGCTGTACTCGACCTTCAAGGATGACAAACGGATCATTCCGGCGCGGGACGATGCCTCGTCGTTCATCGCCAGCGGCGGTGCAATCCGTGGGGTTTACCTGGAGTCGATGCTGCAGAGCATCCGCGCGCAGAATCCGGACCTCAACGCCAGCGATGAAGAGTTGGCCCGGGCGATTTTGCTCCAGGATGAGTTTGGCGCCGGGCAGTAACGGCGACTGCTGCGGTCGATCGCGATAGGCCTGACGGTCGCCGCACGTCTAAATCCCCCGCATAATGGCCACCTGCTACTGCGCTTCTGCTATACCTCTACCCCTGCCAATACCACTTCAGGAAGGATTCCGATGGGGGCATCCAGCAGGGAGCAGGGCGCCGCAAGCAATGGCGTAATGGGGCCTTCGCGGGCCATGCAGGCATTGCACGCACTGATGGAGCGGGTAGCGGCAAGCGACCGTCCGGTGCTGATCTGCGGCCCCACCGGGGCCGGCAAGGAAGTCATCGCCCAGCAACTGCATTGTCTTGGTGCGCCTGGCAAGCCGTTCATCGACCTCAACTGCGGGGCAATTCCGGAGTACCTGCTCGAAGCCGAGCTGTTCGGTCATGCTCGAGGGGCCTTTACCGGGGCGGTGGGTGAGCGGGCCGGGCATTTGCAGATGGCCGGTGCAGGCACCCTGTTTCTTGACGAAGTGGGTGAGTTGCCACTGACCCTGCAACCGAAGTTGCTGAGGGTACTGGAAACCCGTCAGTACCGGCCGCTGGGCAGTAGCGAGAACCGCCACTTCGCCGGGCGGGTCATCGCTGCCACGCACCGTGACCTCAAGACGCTGGTGCATGAAGAACGCTTTCGCGAGGACCTTTACTATCGCCTTGCCGTGTTCGAGCTTGAGCTGCCAGGCCTGGACGCCCGGCGCGAAGATATTCCCGGCCTGATCCAGTACTTCTGCAGCCTGCAGCCACGCCCGCTGACGTTCGACGCCCGGGCGACGGCGCTGCTGTGCCAACGGGACTGGCCTGGCAATGTCCGCGAGCTGCGTAACCTCATCGACCGTATCGGCGCCCTGGCCCAGAGCCCGCTGATCGACTGTGCCGCCCTGCAGGCTTTCCTCGAGCCGGCGCAGCACTCGCCGCAGAAATGGGCGAACCTCGCCGAAGCGCTGCTGCAACTGGATGGCGGTGACAAGTTGGCAGCAACCGAGAACCTGCTGGTGGAACATGCGCTGCAACGTTGCAAGGGCAACAAAAGTGCGGCCGCGCAGTTGCTTGGGGTCAACCGCAAGGTAATCGAGCGGCGCCAGAAGTTGCGGGCCGACAAGCGCCTGGCGGTAGAACGCTACCTTGCCCAGGGGCGCCTGCTGATCGAAGACGCCGACTTCCGTGGCGCCTTGCCGGTACTGCAGAAAGGCTTGCAGGTTGCAGGTGAAGTCTTCGAATGCAAGGACCTGTGGCGCCTGCAGTTCGAACTGCACCGCTTGCTGGGCGTGAGTTTTCGCAGCATCGAGGGTTGGCTCAGCGATACCAGCCAGGCCAGCTACCGTAGCGCCTTGGCCCTCGCTGCGGAACAGGGTACTTCAGACGAGCTGTCGTCGGTGCAGTTCGGTGTCTGGACCACCCAGTTGATGAGCCTGGATCTGGGCAAGGCGCGGGCCACCGCCCAGGACATGCTGCAGCGGGCGCAACTGGCCGGGCTCAGTGCCCTGCGCATCGAGGCGCATGTGGCGATGGCCAATACCTTGTTCTGGCTCGGCGATTTCGAGGAAAGCCTGGCCTGCCTGAACCGTGGTGAGCTGCTCAGCGAATACCAGCCGGACTGGCCCCAGACCCAGGGCCTGGACCTCATTGGCCTGGCGATTACCTTCGAGGGGCTGGCCGCCTTCGAGTTGGGCCGCTTCGCTCAAGCCCGCCACGCCCAGGCCCAGCTCACCGCCCGGGCCGGGCAGACCGATGCCAACGCCTTCAACCGCGCCGTGGCCCTGCAGGGCGCTGCCTGGCTGGCGGCGCTGCTGGGCCTGCAACCCGACCTGGGCGCCCTGGCGCGGGAGCTGGAGCAGCTATCGGCATGTCACGAGTTTTCGTTCTATCAGGGCGTCGGGCAGATCCTGCGCGGTTATCACCAGGGGCTGGAAGGCTTCTACGATGAGGGTGAGCGCGCCATAGCCGACGGCTACCACCACCATGTCCTGCGCAACGGCGGGCAGTTGTTCCACGGCTTCCAGGCCTGGAAGCGCGCAGAAGTGTTGCTGCTGGCCGGACGGGTACGTGAAGCACTGGCCCTGGTCAACAGCGCCCTGGACCTTGCCCAGGACCATCAGGAGCGCGCCTACCTGTGCGAGCTGATGCTGCTCAAGGGCCGCGGATTGCTGGCCGCCGGCGAGCAGGATGAAGCCGAAAGCGCCCTGCGCAACACATTGTCCACCGCCCTGACCCTCGGCAACGTCCCGGCGCGCCTGCGCACCGGCCTGGAGCTGACCCGCCTGTTGCAGCGCGACGGTCGCCCGGAACAGGCCGCCCAGGTGCTGGAGCGGGCCTTGCGCGGCATCGAGGCGGATTGCGGCTACCCCCCGGCGCAGGAAGCTAGTGACTGGCTGGCACGGCTGCGGCGCTGACACCTCTACGGCAATTCACCCACAGACAACACCAGGAGCAAGACCATGGCTTTCGAGCTGGAACATAAGGATATGCGTGCGTTGATCGATGGCGGCTGTTTTTTCGGCAGTGGTGGGGGCGGCACGCGCACCTCGGCCCTGCACTTGCTGGAGCATTTCCAGGTCGGTGATTTTTATCCCGCCACCCGGGTCAGCGTGGTCAGCGTGGAAGAGGTAGAGGAGGGCGACGCTGGCGTATTGGCCTACATGGGGGCGCCCGAAGCCATCGCCGGTTGCCGCTACCCCCTTGGACCGGTCCAGGCCTTGCAGAGTCTTGCCCGGCGCCTGGCCAGCGAAGGTCGCAGACTGGCTTATGTGGTGCCGCCAGAGAGCGGTGCCGTGGGTTTTCTGGTGGCGTGCCTGGCGGCTGCGCGGCTTGGCCTGGCGGTGGTCGATGCCGACGGTGCCGGACGGGCAGTGCCATCGTTGCCGATGCTGACCTTCGCCGCCGCTCAGGTGCCGCCACGGCCGGCCTTCGTGGTCAGCCACAACGGCCTTGAGGTGGAGCTGAACGTGACCCCACCCGTCGACGCTGCAGATTACAACAATGATGCCAGCGTAATCGCCGAGCAAATGCTGCGGCCGATCGTCGCTTCGCCGGCATTTGGCGAGTTCGGTGGCTTGGCGTTGTGGGTCATGAGCCCTGAGCAACTGCACCGGGCATTGCCGATTCGCGCCACGCTCAGCCGTGCACTGGCCCTGGGCCGGGCCTTGCACGCCGGTGAGCTGGGCAGCACCGAGGCACTGCTGGCATTCCTCGCCAACCGCTGCGGCATCCAGGCCCGGGTGCTGTGCGGGCCGGCGCGCATCGACCATGCCGGGGCCAACACCATGGGCGGCTTTGATGTCGGCACCATCGACCTGCAAAGCGCCGATGCCAGCCTGCGCCTGTGCTACGAGAACGAGTCCCTGCTGTTGTGGGACAAACAGCAAGCGCAACCGCTGGCCATGGCCCCGGACAGCATCAGCTGGTTCATCCCGGGCTCCGGCCCTGGCCCGCAGGTGGCCTCCAACGGCGACCTGGTCGGCAATGACGGTGCCCTCGTCGGGCCCTACAGCGGTCGGCCTGTCTGCCTGCTCGGCTGGCAGGCCGAGGCGCCGCTGCGGGTACCTGGGGGGCTGATCCTCTGGAGCTTCCAGCAATTGCTCGCCGGCCTGGGCTACCCCGGCCCCTATCGCAGCGTCGGGCAATTGCAGGAGCTCCGCTCATGAGCCTGCGTATCGCCATGCTTGCGCCGGTCAACAGCAGTGCCTACAACACGGCCCTGATGGCCTCCATCGCCCCGGTAGTGCCGGCGGACGTAAGCGTCCAGGTGTTCAACCTCGACCAGGGCAGCCCCTGTATCGAAAACCGTTTGAACCTCAGTGAAAATACCCCGGCAGTGGTAGCGCTGGCCCGGCGCCTGGAGCAGGAGGGCTACGACGGTATCTGGCTCAGCGACTTTGACATGTGTGGGGTAGAGGCGGCCAGGGAAGTCATCGACATCCCTATCATCGGCGGCTTTCCCACCTCGGCGTTCACCGCGCTGGGGCTCTGCCAGCGGTTCTCCATCATCACCATCCTGCAGAGCACCCTGGCCCTGCAGCGTGGTCATGTGGCCAACTACGGCCAGAGCAGCAACTTTGCCTCGATTCGTGCCATCGACTGCCCGGTGGCGAGTTTGAGCGATGTCGATGTGGTCCTGGTCAAGGCACTGGAGGCTGGCCTGGCGGCAGTCCGCGAGGACGGCGCGCAGGCGCTGCTGCTGGGTTGCACCGGTTTCATGGGCGTCGCCGAACGGCTGTCGCGCCTGCTTGAGCAGGACCTGGGCTGCTATGTACCGGTACTGGACCCCAACCAGTGCGGCTTCAGTTTCCTGCTGTCGCTGGTGCGCATGGGCTTGCGCCCGAGCCGTTTGTGCTACAGCAAGGCGAGCCTGGGCTGAGGTGGCCGATTGCGTCCCCGGCCACGGGGACGCAATGGACGAAAACGGCCAACCATTTTTCGTTGTGTTTTGCCAAGTCATTGATTTTACGGTCATTAGCGACTTGGCACAGATGCTGCTCTTCTCTCCTTGCGTGGCAGACGAACTGCCCGTACCCAACACGACAATGGAGAGTGTCATGCCCAATTACTACGTGGACTTCAATAACAACACCAGCGAAACCTGGACCATGGGGGTGTATCAGGAACTGCCAGGCTCGATCGGCCTGGCGAGTGTTTCCTGGAAGCAGACCACCGTACCGCAGATGGGTGAAAGTGGCGTGGAATGGTCGGTTGACTACAACGTGACCATCGCCAACTACAAACAGATCGGCGGGATTGGTGTGTACAAGGCCAGCCAGACCCTGGAAGCCAGCCTGGGTTCGGTGTGGGATTGCGTGTTCGAAAACAACGTGCAGCAACTGCGTCTGGGCAGCGGATCCACCTCGCCGGACTCGATTCAGATCCGTAACGCCTCCAACCAGTTGGCCAACCTGGGCATTGGTATGAGCGGCCAGGGTTCGGTGTACAAGCCCGATGTCGTCGGCGGCGGCACCGCGCAGTTCCAGGTCACTCCGACCTATTACGTCGGCTTGTTCAATAAACTGGTGCTCGGTGAAGTGATCAGCAGCAACGTGGTGGTCGGCCCACTGAAACTGGTGTTCCCGTCCGGATTGAACTGCGCCACCGTCACCGCGCGGATGGACGGTGCCAACATCCGCTTGAGCATTACCTATTCGCAGGCGTCTTCGGTGTCTTACGAGGTGACCAAGCGCCTGCGTGGTATTCAGAAGGAACGTACCGGCGAACTGCTCGAGTCCGCCTAAGCCTTGCCCTCGGTGTGCTGCGCCCGTGCGCGGCACATCCGGGGTGCGGTTTGCCCTTTTTGCAAGGAGCTGATCATGAATGAAGCTGTGAAGTCCCAAGCCCTGACCCAGGACGGCCCGCTGGCTTTCAGCAGCGGTGCGGACGTCAAGCCAACGGAGCTGCAGAAATTTGTCGCAACGGTCGACCAGCAGGCCGCCGAAGTGGCCCGCGGGCTGCTCGACAGCCTGAAGAAAGAAGGGGTGAAAGCCCGCGTGGAGCAGCGCCAGAACCAGTACCTGATAATTCAGGAAGCGCTCAACCCCAGTGTCGCCGAGCTGGCGGCGGTCGAGCCGAACAGCCGGCCATCACGGATCCGGCTGTTTATCCGCAGTAGCGATGCACCGCCGACGATCAACGCCCTGCGGCTGTTTTTCCGCGACTGGCGGGCGGTGGCCGGGCTGGTCGCTGTCGGCGCCACCTGGCAGGCCGGCCAATGGCTGATGACGGTGCGCCGGCGCGAAGGTCCTACCCAGCACTAAAGGCCTGTTGGTTACAGGTCACGCAGGGCTCAGGCAGGCGTGACCAAATCGCCGAACAACGGATGTCCTGCAAGTTGAAGCCTGGCCTGAGTAGTGGCAGCAAGCACCGCTTGCTCATTGATGGCCAGGCCTTCCAGGTAGACGAAGTGCACATTCTGCAGGCCGAGTGTACCGAGCACGTGACGCAGGTAGGCGCTCAGAAAATCCGGCTGGCGAGCCCGTGCCCCCCGATGAAAACCACCTGAACTGACGATCACGTAAACCGGCCGATCCACCAGCAGGCCGACCTTGCCGTCAGGGCCGGCAATGAAGGTACGGTTGATCCGCAACACATGATCGATCCAGAGCTTGAGCACTGCCGGTACGGTGAAATTGTGCATGGGGGTTGCGATCAGCAGTAAGTCGCAACGCTCCAGTTCGCCAACAAGTGCTTCGGAACTGGCGAATACCGGGTCGTGTGCCGGCGTCAGCCGGGTCAGCGCAGTCGCATAACCGGCGCTCAGGGGTGCCAATGGCTCTGCTGCCAGATCACGCAGGGTTACCGTGGCCTGGGCGTGGCGTTGCCTGATGCAGTCGAGCAGTTCACTGGCAAGGCGCAAGCCAATCGAGGCGCTGCCGCGCGTGCTGGCATTGATCAGCAGCACGTTATCCATGGCGCTGTGGCTCGGTGGCTGGCAATGCCTGAACGAAATGCATGCCTTTGCCCAGCAGTCCCTCGCGATAATAGAAGCGCTGGGCCAATGGCATGTGTAATCCGGTATCCAGCACCAGGTGCGCATGGCCGCAGCGCAGGCCTTCTGCGCGCGCCGCATCGAGCAACGCTGCGCCCACACGAAGGCCACGCAGTTCGGGGGCTACCACCAGATCGTCGACATAGGTAAAGCGCCCATAGAGCAGATTTTCGCTGTGGCGCACACCGGCCAGCCCAATGAGCTGCTCGCCGTAAAAAGCCCCAAGCAGCCTGTAGCCCTGCTGCGCTTGCCGCCTGACTTGCTGAGCAAACGCGTCGGCGTCAATCAGGTGCGGCCGAAGCTCGCGCATGAGCTCGAATGCGGCGTGCTGTTCGGCGCCGTCTTGCAGAAACCGGATGGTTGCCTGTTTGCCCACGGGTATCTCCCTGATCAAGTTGAGGCGTTACTTTACGGCTGTAACGGACTACCTTATAGATCCAAATAATGCACAAACGACTAGGACATGCCGAACACCTACCCGCCACTCGACCCACAGGCGGCGACGCCGATCTACCGTCAGCTCTACCTGCGCTTTCGCGATGCCATCAGTGCCGGACGCCTTCAGCCTGGCGAGCGTCTGCCGTCAGTCCGGGCCCTGGCAGCGGAACTCAACCTCGCGCGTGGGACGGTCGAGGCGGCTTACCAGATGCTTGGCGGTGAAGGCTATGTGCAAGCCCGAGGGCCGGCCGGTACGGTGGTAGCGCCCTTGCTCAGTACAACGCCGGTTGCTGTCGGTGTGCAGCGGCTCGAGCGGCCACCGACCGCCCCGAGTCCTTCAACGCTTGTACCCATGCCTTTGCAGATTGGCTTGCCAGCGCTGGACGCATTCCCGCGCAAGCTGTGGACGCGCCTGGTCGGTCGCGCCTTGCGCCAGGGCGGCCTGGATGGCCTGGTGTACCCAGATCCTCAGGGGCACCTTGCACTGCGCAAGGCCCTGGCTATTTATCTGGGGGTGTCACGGGGGATTTCCTGCACAGCGGAACAAATTTTCATCTGCGCCGGGTACCGAGCCTGCCTCGACCTGATATGCCGCAGCCTGCTGCACGATGGCGATCGCTGCTGGTTCGAAGACCCGGGCTACTTCCAGGCCAGGCGCTTTCTTGAGCAAGCCCGGGCGCAGTTGGTCCCGGTTCCGGTCGATGGCGACGGCCTGGATGTCGAAGCCGGTATGGCGTTGGCCCCGGACGCGCGCTTCGCCCTGGTCACTCCCCATCACCAGAGCCCACTCGGGGCCACGCTCTCGCTGCCCCGGCGCCAACGCCTGCTGGAATGGGCCAGCAGCCAGGGCAGCTGGGTCATAGAGGACGACTACGACAGCGAATACCGCTACCGCGGCCGCCCGGTACCGGCACTGAAGAGCCTCGACACCCAGGGGCGGGTACTGTACTGCGCCACCTTCAGCAAAGTACTGGCGCCAGGCCTGCGTCTGGCCTACCTGGTGGTTCCCCAGGCCCAGGTGGCGCGCTTCGCCACCGTGGTGGGGGACATGCAGAACCACTGCCCGCACCTGTTGCAGGCGACGGTGAGCGCCTTTATCGAAGAGGGGCACTTTGCCCGGCATTTGAGAAAAATGCGCGGCCTCTATGCCGACAGGCGCCGGTACCTGGTCGACGCCTTGCAGGCCGAGTTGGGCGAGCACCTGCAACTGGACAACAAGGCGGCGGGCATGCACCTGGTGGCGCATCTGAGCGGCGGGGGCGACGATTGCACGATCGCCATGCGGGCGCGGGACCTTGGCCTGGCGATCGAACCCCTTTCTGGCTGGTATCGCGGGCCGGGGCAACGGCACGCTCTGTTGCTCGGCTTTACCAATGTCGCCAGCCGCGAACAGGCCGTTGCGCTGGCCAGGCAGTTACGTCTGGCGATGGACCTTTAACCGTGGCGGATGTCAGTTGCGATCCACCCACACGGTCTGCGCATTGCAGAACTCGCGCACACCGAAGTGCGACAGCTCGCGGCCAAAGCCGCTTTTCTTCACGCCGCCGAAGGTCACGCGCGGGTCGCTGGCGCAGTAGCCGTTGATAAACACACCGCCGGTGTCCAGCTCATCGGCCAGTTGCTCGGCCAGCGCTGCGTTGCTGGTGTAGATGGTCGAGGCCAGGCCGAACTCGCTGTCGTTGGCCAGTTCCAGGGCATGGCGGGGATCGCGGGCGCTGATGATCGAGGCCACCGGACCGAACAGTTCCTGCTTGAACGAGGTCATCTGGTCGGTGACGTTGGCCAGCACGGTAGGCTGGTAGTAGTTACCGTTGCCTTCGGCCTTGCCACCGCCGAGCAGCAGCGTTGCGCCTTCGGCCAGGGTCGCCTGGACTTGCTGGTCAAGCTCCTCGCGCAGGTCGAAGCGGGCCATCGGGCCGATGTAGGTGTCGGCGGCATGCGGATCGCCCATGACCAGGGCCCGGGTGGCCTCGACGAACTTGCGGGTGAATGCTTCGACCACGCCTTGCTCGACGATCAGGCGCTTGGCGGCGGCGCAGACCTGGCCGGTGTTCTGGTAGCGGCCGATCACCGCGGCTTTTACCGCTTCATCGAGGTTGGCATCGTTGAGCACGATGAACGGGTCGGAGCCACCCAGTTCCAGCACGCATTTTTTCAGCGCGGCACCGGCCTGGGCGCCGATGGCGGTGCCGGCCCGTACGCTGCCGGTCAGGGTCACGGCGGCGATGCGCGGGTCGGCAATGGCCTTGGAGACGCCGTCCGGAGTGACGTTGATCACCTCGAACACACCTTCAGGGAAGCCGGCGCGCTTGAATGCATCGAGCAGCAGGTAGGCGCTGCCCATCACGTTTGGCGCGTGCTTGAGCACATAGGTGTTGCCGGCCAGCAGCGCCGGTACTGCACCGCGCAGCACCTGCCAGATCGGGAAGTTCCACGGCATCACCGCCAGCAGCGGGCCCAGCGGACGGTATTCGATGCGCGCCTGGCCAGCAGGTACCTGGGCAGGCTCGGCCTGGAGCATGGCCGGGCCATTGGCCGCATACCATTCGCACAACTGGGCGCATTTCTCGATTTCGCCCTGGGCCTGGGCGACCGGCTTGCCCATTTCATCGGTGATCATCCGCGCCATGGCCACGGCGTTGTCGCGCAGGGCGCCGGCCAGGGCCAGCAGCAGGTCGGTACGCGCCGCTACCGGCGTGCGGCGCCAGGCGGCAAAGCCGGTGGCGGCCCGGGCCAGGGCGGCATCCAGGACGGCAGCGCTTTCATAGGCGTAATGGCCGATCTGCTCGCCGCTGGCGGGGTTGATCGACAAAGCATGGGTCTGGAAGTTGATCGCGGTCATCACGGCGGTCCTGATGGGAGGAGAACGGCTTCAGACTACTGCGTTGTATCTTTGCCTGAAACTGAATAATACTGAGCAAAACATTCACGCAGAGAGAATGACGATGGACCTGGTGCAACTGGAGATGTTCAAGGCGGTGGCCGAGCAGGGCAGCATCAGTGCTGCGGCCCAGCACATCCACCGCGTGCCGTCGAACCTGACCACGCGGATCAAGCAACTGGAGCAGGAACTGGGTGCCGAGCTGTTCATCCGCGAGAAAAGCCGCTTGCGCCTGTCACCGGCGGGCTGGAACTTTCTCGACTATGCCCGGCGCATTCTCGACCTGGTGGCCGAGGCGCGGCTGACCGTGGCCGGTGACGAGCCGCAAGGCGCCTTCGCCCTCGGCTCGCTGGAAAGCACCGCCGCCGTGCGTATCCCGACGCTGCTGGCGGCTTACAACCAGGCCTACGCCAAGGTCGAGCTGGACCTGACCACCGGCCCGTCGGGGGCGATGATCGACGGTGTGCTGGCCGGGCGCCTGAGTGCCGCGTTCGTCGATGGCCCGGTGCTGCACCCGGCACTGGAGGGGGTACCGGTATTTGTCGAAGAGATGGTGCTGATCGCACCGCTGAACCATGCGCCGATTACCCGCGCCGCCGAGGTCAATGGCATGACCATTTACGCCTTTCGCGCCAATTGCTCGTACCGGCATCACTTCGAAAGCTGGTTTGCCCAGGACGAGGCGGTGCCGGGCAAGATCATTGAAATGGAGTCGTACCATGGCATGCTCGCCTGCGTCAGCGCCGGTGCCGGCCTGGCACTGATGCCGCGCAGCATGCTCGAAAGTATGCCCGGGTGCAGCACGGTGAGTGTCTGGCCGTTGTCGCAGCGCTTTCGTTACCTGCGCACCTGGCTGGTATGGCGGCGGGGTACGGTATCGCGCAGCTTGAGGACGTTTGTGCAGTTGCTGGAGGCACGCGGCGAGGTGCTCAAGGTCGAGGAGGCGCAGTGAAGTGTGCGGCGCCTGGATTTTCGAGCGCTGTGCGCTCGATCGCCGGCAAGGCCGACTCCCACAGGTTCGATGGCGCCAGGTTGTCCGCGCTGCGCACACCACGCAACTGATCCGCAAGCTGGGCATTGATCGCCACCAGCTTGGCAATGTTCTGCCGCGCCTTGAGCAATTCGGTGTTCAGGTACTCGGCTTCGTTGGTCATCAGCACCACCTGATGCTTCCACATTTCCACCAGGGTCGGTGAGTCCGGCGTGGCGAAGTCTTCATCGTAGTCGTTCATGATGGTTACTCGTTGTTGCTGTATGCATATACAGTAATCGATGTTTGCGACCTTTTGCCAGCCCAGCCGACAAACTGCAGGCGATGGACACCCGGGTGTGGCATTGTCAAATGCCGCACAGGTTCTACCGGGATGGACATGACCGAACAGCCAACAGCCCCGCGCGACAGTGGCCTGGACCTGCTCAAGTGGCTGGCAATCATCACCATGGTCGCCGATCACCTGCGCTTTGTCTGGCCGGCCGAGCACTGGCTGTTTGTCGTTGGCCGCCTGGCGTTTCCCTGGTTCTGCCTGGCGATAGCCGCCAACGTTGCACGCAGCATGCCCGGGCAAGTGTTTAGCGCCGGCAATGTCCGGTATGTGCGAGGGTTGGTGGTTTTCGCGCTGCTGTCGGAGTGGCCTTATCGCTGGCTCAATGGCCCTTCGCCGACGCTTAATGTCATGCCGACTTTGGCGTTGGGGTTGCTGATCGCCTGGGGGCTGCACCATCGCACCCGCGCGGCGGGCCTGTTGGCACTGGCAACGGCAGTGGCCGCGACGCTGGCGTCCGGTCGCTTGATGTACGGCGTGCCGGGTGTGTTGTTGCCTGGCGCTTTTCTTCTGGCCATGCGCTACCGGTCGCTGGCCTGGCTGCTGCCCGCCCTGTTGGCGCTGGCGGCGAACCTGACCGACCTGTGGCTTCGCGAGCATCCGCTGCACGCGATTGCGCTCATGGCCCTGGGCACCGCGTTTATATCTGCGCCGTTGGGGCTGATCGTGGTTCGGCTGAAATGGCAGGGGAACCTATGGCGGGTCGGCCGCTGGGGATACGGGTTCTATCCGTTGCATCTGGCGTTGATCAAACTGATTGCCGGCATTGACTATACTTGAGTTCAATGTACTGGCTCACCGGTCGATGTTGCGCGGATCCAGGTATATCGATCAGTGAGGGCTTGCTCAGGGCCCCAGGTATCGCAGCATGATGAACATTCACTGGGGCTACTTGTTGTTGGCAGCGATGCTGGTCGCTTCTGTCGGGGTACTGGCCTGGGGCGCTGCCGTGTCCCGGCGCCGTCGGCGCGAGGAGAGCATTGCTCGCCAGCATGACCGCGACAGCGATGAATGACTAATGTGGGTACCTGGCCAGCACCGGCTGGGTCGTCAGGCCATGCACCACAATGCTCAACGCCACGATCGACAGGACCAGCCCCGTGCATTCCCGCGTAACGGATACCGGCAAGCCCAGGTTCAAGGTGTAGAACAGGTAGTACAGGCTGCCGATGCCGCGAATCCCGAACCAGCCCGTCAGCAGCCGCTGCTGGCGATTGAGCAGCGTCCTCCAGGGTAGCAGGTACACAGCCAGCGGCCGGATTGCGGCAAACAGGATCAGCCCCACGGTCACCGCTCGCCAGTCCCAATGGCTCGCCAGGACGATGCCCAGCAGGGTCACCAGAAACACTTCCATCACCCGTTCCACCAGGTTACCGAAGGCCAGCATGTCGCCCATCATGATGCCGGCGGCCACTTCGCTGTCGTCCAGCGCCGCTGTATCGCCATGCACGGCCTGATCGGGTTCCAGGTGCTGGTGGCCGACTACGGGTTGCACCCGATGCTCGGCGGGCACCGAGGCGCTGCCGCTGGAGCTGACTTCGGCCTGACGCAGGCCGAGACCCGCGGCGAACACCGAGAGAAAGCCGTAACCCTCGATCATCTCCGCCCCCACGTACGCCAGGGCGATCAAGGCCAGGGTCAGGTAATCGTTGGGTGATACCGTGCTGTCTTCGTTGCGGATGCTCAAGGCCAGCGTCACCCGGCCAAGGCCACGGCCCATGGCGTAGCCGAGCATCAGGCCGGCGGGCACTGCCCAGAGCAGGTCGTGCAGGGTCCAGTGCAGCAGCGTGGCGGCATTCAGTTCCCGCGGGCTGATCATCAGTAGCCCGAGCAGCACGAAAGGGAAGGCCACGCCATCATTGAGCCCGGCCTCACCGGAAAGGCCAAAGCGCACCGCGTCCACGTCCTGGGCATTGCTCACCTGCACCAGCGAAGCCAGCACCGGATCGGTAGGCGCCAGAATGGCCGCAATCAACAGTGCCACACCCCAGGGCAGGTCGAGCAACAGGTGCAACAGCAGGCACAGGCCGGCGATGGTCAACAGCATGACCGGGCCCGCCAGGCCAAAGGCAACGCGCCACAGGCGTCGGCTCAGGGCCAGGCGCAACTTGAGGCCGCTGACGAACAGTGAAAACAGCAGCGCGACTTCGGTCAGGTGCTCCATCCACGGCGCCGCTGCCACCAGGTCCAGTTGCAGCAGCCCAAGGCCCGAGGGGCCAATGGCGATGCCCAGCACCAGGCACACCGCCGAGGTGGTGACCGGCAACCAGCGCAGATAGGACGCGGCCAGGGCCAAGGCCAGCAGCACGACACCCAGTACGGCCATCCAGAGAATGAAACTCATCGCTGCGCCTCGAATGGCCGGACCCTTTCGTACAGCTTAGAGCGCTGCAGCCATACGAAATGTTCCTTTGGCCTGATGATTCCCGACCAGATGAGGGATATGGTGTGGGAGCCGGTAGCGGCCTTGCGACCAGTGACGTCTGAACGACAGGCAGGCTTCGGGGATCTTACTTATAGGAACCCGGCGAACAGTGCGGGGCAGAACCCCGTGGGGGTGTCAGATGAACCCAGCAGACAACTCTACCGAGCCGCAACCACGGCCCAGCCACCCGCGCTTTCTGTACTTTACCGACGACGGCACGACGCCGAACAGCCGTTTGCCGGTGCTGCTTTATCATTTGCCGATGAAGAAGGAGGCCGACAACGCAGGCTTCTTTGAAACCCTGTTCGCGCGCAACCGATGGACCCCGCTGTGGCGGGCGGGCATCTTCGATTATCAGCATTACCACTCCAACGCCCATGAAGCCCTGGGTGTCGCCCAGGGCAATGCCCGGGTGATCCTCGGCGGGCCTAGCGGGCTCACCCTTGGCATTGGCCGTGGCGATGTTCTGGTGCTACCCGCTGGCACCGGCCACTGCTGCCTGGAGAGCAGCGAAGATTTCCTGGTGGTGGGGGCCTACCCGCAGGGCCAGGAGGCCTACGACATCCAGAGGCCCGCCAGCAGCAACCACGGGCCCAGCAAGGCGCGGATCGCCAGGGTGGCGATGCCGGATGGCGACCCGGTCACGGGCCGCGCCGGCATGCTCAACTCGGCATGGTCTGCCGCCAGCGCTCCTGAGGCTCGCTAGCCCATCCGGTCGATCTCCCGCACAAATGTATCTGTGCCCACCGAACCTGTGGGAGCGGGCTTGCCCCGCGATCGTAATCCAGGCAACACCTGAGCGGACAGGCAATTCAGGTTGCCGGGGCCGTCGGCTTGGCCAGCTCTATACCCGCCGCGCCCAACCGCTTGAGAATCTCGAACAGCAGGTCACTCTTGGTGGTGCCGACGATCCGCGGGCTGCTGACGTAGCCGGTCACCGTCAAGGTAATGCCGTCGGGCGTGAGTTTGCTGAAGCGCACGAACGGCGCAGGCTTGTCGAGGATGGTCTCGTGCTCGCAATAGGTGTCGTAGAGCAGGGTCTGCACCTGCTCGGGGTCAATGTCCAGAGGGAACACCAGCTCCAGCGTCGCCACCCCCTGGGCGCTGCCGCCGAGGGTGACGTTGCGCAGGTTCTGCGAGATCAGCTGCGAGTTGGGCACGATGACGATGGAGCGGTCGCTCAGCTGGATTTCGGTGGCGCGCACGTTGATGCGGCGGATATCTCCCTCGACCCCGCTGATGCTGATCAGGTCGCCAACCTTGACCGGGCGCTCGGTGAGCAGGATCAGGCCGGAGACGAAGTTCTTGACGATTTCCTGCAGGCCGAAGCCGATCCCCACCGACAGGGCACTGACGATCCAGGCCAGGTTGGTCCATTTCACCCCCAGCGACGACAGGGTCAGGAGGATCACCAGGGCATAGCCGATGTTGGCGAACAGGGTGCTGAGCGAGGCGCACATGCCCGGGTCCATGTCGGTCTTGGGCAGGAACTCGTTGTCCAGCCAGCGGCGCAGGGTGCGGATCAGGTAAATGCCCAGTACCAGGGCCAATACGGCATTGAACAGGTGCCCGGGGATGATGTTGAACTGACGCAAACCGGCGCCGCCGAGAAACGCGACGATGTTGCTGATCAGTTGCCCCAGAGTGGTGCCGATGCCGCCGACGAACAGGGTGATGACCGCCAGCAGCAACAGCCCGGCGCGGCCGAAGCCGGAGATCAGCGTTTCGATCTGGTCCAGGCGCCGGTCACCGATGCCCAGCAGCTCTTTGAGCGCCTTGCCGCTGGCCTGGCGGGGCGAGAACACATACTCGCAGCCGTCCTTGAACACCTGCATCAGCAAGTAGAAACCGGCCAGCAGGATAAACACCCAGACCACCTCATAGGTGACGAAGCGCGCCAGCGACACATAGCCGGTGAGCAGGGCAATCACCGAGGTGACCATGGCGATGCTGGCAATGGTGTAGATCAGCCCGGCCATGGTCGACGCGGCTTCCGGCGCGTCCCCGGCGGCGGCCATCGCCCGGCGGGTAGTGCTGGTGCGCACCAGCAGGGCGATGATGAGGCCGGTGATCACCAGCGCGGCAATGCCTCGGCCAGCGATGACCAGCTGGTTGCTCATGCCGGCGGCATTGGAGATCTGCACCAGGGTCACCAGCACCAGCAAGGCACCGGCCAGCCAGCGGGCATAAGGCTGCAATGCCAGGGCCACCGGATCGGCGATATCCGGCAGGCGCCAGGAAGGATGCTGGGTCGATAGCAGCGCCCGGCTCAACCCGGTAATCAGCACACAGGTGTAGGCAAGTTTCTCGAACTCCTGGGAGAAGGTCGCCAGCATCGACGGCAACGGCAGGTGGCGGGTACAGGCGTAAAACAGCAGCTCCAGGGCAATGCCGGTGGCCAGCAGGGTCGCCAGCACCGAGGCCAGGGCCAGTGAACTGCGCCGCAGGCGGCCTTCGGGCACGCGGTTCATGCACGCCCAGGCCAGCCAGCGTTCCACCATCCGGCGGCCCAGGGTCCAGGTCAACAGGGCCAGCAACACCAGCACCACCGTGGAGAAACGCTGACCCGGCTGCCAGACGGCCCCGGCGGTCACGCCCAGCTCATTGAAGAACGCCTGCAAGCGTTGGCGGTCGTCAGGCGAAGGGTTGAGTACCGGCGACCAGAATGCAGGGTTGAGCAGGCTGTGGGTGCTCAGGGTCAGTTCGCTTTCGAGCATGCTGCGACGAATGCCGGAAATCTGCGTCAGCAGGTTGGTGGCGCTTTCCTTGAGCGTCTCCAGCGTTTTGAGGGTGGTATCAAGGGTGTTTTTTTGCTCGGTGAGTACCGTGCGTTGCGCGGCGATGTCCGACTTGCCCGGCACCAGGGCTTCAACCGGGGCCGGGCCGAGCACCTCCAGTTGCGCGCGCAGTTGTGCCTGCTCAGGCAGGAGCGCAGTGGACAGGCGGTCGATATCGACGATCAGCGCCTGCAGCCGGTCTTGTGGGCCTTCAAGCTGGTTGTAGTTGTTGGCCTGGGAAATCTGCTGCTTGAGGCTGTCCAGGCGCAGTTGCAAGGCTTGCAGGTCGTTCTGGGTCACCTTCACCGCAGGAACTGCAGCATTGGCCGTCGCAGGCGCTGGCGGTTCGGCTGCCTGCCCGAGGGCAAACGGCTGCAGCAGGGTAAGGGCAATGATGCCGATGATCTTCAAAGCATTGCGCATGGTAATGCCCTGTATGGTTGTTGATCTCCCAGCTTTTGAGGGTAGGCCATCAGCGGTTGATCGCGGGATCAATTTGCAGTCATCTGCACGTCAGGCAAAACCCTCATTGCCCTGGGAACCCGCGAGGTTTATGACGGGCAAGTGAAGTGGGTGGGGGCCTGGGGTGCCAGGACCAGGTGCAACGGTACAGGCTGTTGCCCATCAAGGGCAGGGGGCTCGAAACTCACCACCAACAGCGGCTGGCGCTCGGTCGTGCCGCCTGCCACTGCGTTGGTCATCCGGGCGTGGTTGGCTGCGATTTCATTGAGAGTAGACACGTTACATCTCCGGTGACCGAGCAAGGCTATTGCTGGCGTCCATAAGCGTTAGGTTGATTCGCCGTCGCGTCAGGATTACGTCGCTTCACGACGGCGAGCGCCAGCCTTTGCAATCCGTACGCCAGCCTTGTCAATAAACGGGCAGGCGCTGCCGGTTTGCGATGAACGGAGGTGAGGCAGGCATCGCTCATCGTTAACCTGAATGTAACGATGAGCCATGCCCTGGGTGCTTAATGCACAGGATTGATGAACGGGCCACCTGTCATCTGGACGAAGAGCTTGCGAAACTCTTCATTTTCAGGGGTAAGGATCAAGGCTTGACGCAGGAACTCAAGCCCTTCGCGAGCATTGTCCAGCTGGCAGCTGAGGGCGAAGGCCAGGTAGAGGTTATGGGGGTTGAAGAAGTCGAACGACAGCGCGACCTTGACCAGGTGCAGCGCACCTTCCAGGTCTTGCGCCTGAATCCGGGCATTGAGTTCATCGTTGAACTGACTGGACTCTTTGTATGTCAGGGCCGACAGGCCGACTTGCTTTCTCAATACAACAGTATGGCCATTGCCGACTTTCGTATCAGTCTCTTCGACGCCTTCGATCAACCAGTGCCCCAGCCCCACAGAGTTGATCAGGTTGATTGCCCGCAGCATGCTTTGCAACGAGAACACGTGGTAGTGGCCGCGCCAGTTGTATTCATCCATCTGGCTCATGTCGATGCGCTTTTCGTACGCATCGATCATGTGCTCAAGGGTGGTCAGCGCTCGAACCCGGTCATTGGGGTCGGCGTTTCTTTTCGGGAATATGCAGAAGAACACGCCGTCATTCTTTACCACCCGCGAGGCTTCGATGTAGGCCGCAAACAGGTTCGGCACATGTTCGATGACGTGCGAACTGATCAGGTAATCGAAGGTTTCGTCGGCGAACGGAATGTCGGTGAAGTCGCCCAGTGCGTCGATCCGGGCGGGCTCGGTCTGGTAGTTGGCCTGTTCGTTTGCGTAGAGCTTGAAGTCTTTCAGATCGAGCGGATACAGAAACGACTCGCCGTCACAAGGCCCCACATTGAGGCAGTCCGGCAAGTAGAAAGCATTATGGCTGCCGGCACCGATTTCCAGGCCGGAACCCTGACAATACTTGTTGGCCAACGCCATACCGTTCACGTTCATATCGACTCGTATTCCCTCTGAAAATAAATGCCAAACCGAGCATCTGGCCCACGCAACGAGGCTATCGGCAGGGATGGAAAATAGTTGAGCCATCCCCGCCGCCCGGCCTACAGAAACTTGATCGGATAATTGACGATCAAGCGGTTCTCATCAATGTCGTAGGTACTGAAGTCCCGGCGCAGGGTCGAATTGCGCCAGCGCACCGACAGGTCCTTGAGCGGGCCGCTTTGGAAAACGTAAGCCAGCTCCGACTCACGCCCCCATTCCTTGCCATGGTCGGTGGCGCTGGTGTGCACATGGTCACCGGACAGGTAGCGGTTCATCAGGGTCAGGCCCGGCACGCCCAGTACGACGAAGTCAAAGTCGTGACGCAGTTGCCACGAACGCTCGTGGGCGCTGTCGTAGCTGGAGTTGTAGGTATCGTTCGCCAAGGGGTAGCCGGCCGTGCCGTTGACCCGCATCCAGCCGGTCTCGCCATATACCCGCTGCAAGCCCAGGGAGAAAGTCTGCCCGCCGGTTTTGGCGGAAAGCATCAAGGATGCGGTTTTATTGTCCATCTGCCCGGCTTTCGCCGAACCGTGTTCATCGCCAAGAAACAGACCCAGGTTGGCACCCAGCCGCCAGGTGCCGACGGCCTGGCTATGGATCACGTTCAGGTATTGCTGCTGGTAGATATCCTCAAGCTGGGCATACCAAAGGCCCACCTGCGTGGCCTTGTCATTGAACTGGTACTCGCCGCCGGCGAAGTTGAAACGGTCCGAAGTGGCGTCGGGGCGTCCGCTCATGAACAGGCGCTCCATGCTGGCGTCGTTACGCGGGCTGTTGCCGCGAAGCTGGCCGGTATAGAGGGTCAGGTTCTCGATTTCCCGCGAGGTGATCTGCGCCCCGCGAAAGGTCTGTGGCAATGAGCGGCCGTCATCGGAGCGCAGGATAGGCAGCAGGGATGCCCATTCACCGACTTTCAGTTCAGTGGCCGAGTACTTGGCTTTGACCGCGACACCCAGGCGGCCGAAATCGTCTGCTGGCCTGCCGCCATCGTGTACAGGCAGCAGTTGCGTACCCGCCGTGCCGCGACCGCCGTCCAGCTTGACCGAGTACAACCCCAGCAGGTCGACGCCAAAGCCCAGGCTGCCCTGGGTGAAGCCTGAGCGCAGATCGAAAATGAAGCTTTGCGTCCATTCTTCGGCCTTGCCCTGGGGGTAGGCGCGGTCGACGAAATTGCGGTTGTGGTAGAAATTGCGCAGGTTCAGCGATGCGCTGGTGTCGTCGACCAGGCCGGCTGCCGCCACCCCAAGCGAGGCCGTCGAGCACAGCAACAGGGTCGCAAGTTCTGGTGTTTTGCCGCGTACAAGGATTTTCATTATTGTTATTTCCTTTCTATTGAGCGCAGGACGCCCTCGCAGCGCAAAGGCTGCGAAAAATGATGGTGTCCGCGGTTACGGGGGGGAGGGGGGTTACGCGCCCAGCAAGGCAACCAGGGCCGGAACGGTTAGCACGGCGGTGTAGTAGCCCATGAACTGCACGCCAATGTTGAAGCCCAGAAAGCGTGAGAGAAATCCGCCCAACAGGCCAATGGTGACAATCACCAGCAAACCGAGCAGGCCCCCTTCCCAGATGCCGATCACCAGGATCAGGCCGACAAAGGTGGCGATCACCGCTTCATGGCTGATCTTGCGCGACACATAGGAGGCCGCCCGGTGCGCGTAATTCATGGTGAAGGGGTAGGCGATCAGAATGGCCACCACCACCGCCAACATGCCGTAGCCAAGAAACTCCCAAGTGCTGAGCATCGAGTGCAGGTTGTTCACCTGGCCGGTGGCGGTATCGACGCTGAAGCGCGGCGGCGCATTGAACAGTGGCGCTGCCGGGCCGGCGGCGACCGGGCTCAGGGGCAGGCCGAAGGCAATCAGCGGAATCAGGGCTTCGGCGAGGTAGGTGGATTCGGTGACGCCATTGCGCGCCGTGATGACCGTGGTCAGGCGATGGTAGACATGCTTGACCCGTGAGCCGACGGCCTCGCCCATGATCACCGTCATGGCCACCGGGCTGAACACGAAGGTAGCGCTGGAGACGATGGCGGTGACAGCCGTCCACAGGCTCTGTTTGCTGTCCAGTACGCGCAGCGGGTTGGGAAAGAACCCGCCCCAGCTTTTTACATCCGGCGACAAGGAGAACGTGCGCAGTTCCTGGCGGCGCATGGCGGCGCGCTCGGCCGGCGCGAGCAGGGAGAACAGCGCGGCAATCAACGGGCCGATGGCAATGCCGAGGAAGTAACTGACACTGAGCTTGACTCCGTACTGCGCGGTCAGGCTTTGCAGGCCGACAATCACCATGACGAAGGGTATCAAGGTCAGTACAGCGGCCAGGCGGCCTTTGGAGAACCAGGCGATGGCAACTGCCGCCAACAGGAACACCCAAGGCGCGGCGTGTTTGATCATGTCGCCGAACGGCGCAAGCATCACCGCGAACAACACCGCCATCGGCACCGCAATCAAGGCAGCAATCACCGCACCGGAAATCATCTTGCGCAGGGCAATATGCGGGACGCCCAGGTTGCGCAAGAAATTCGCCTCGCGCATGAGTGGCGTCGCCATGGTGTCGCCCGGAATACCCAGCAATGCCGTCGGTACGGCATGGGTCATGTGCTTGGCCACGGCGCCCGCCAGGAAGAACGTCAGCACACCGGCTGCCGGCACGCCCAGCAGTACCACCAGCAAGGTCAGCGGGGCGAGGGTAGTGGTTTCATCGCTGCCGGAGATCAGGCCGATCCCGGCAAATATCACCGCGCCGAGGATACCCATGCCCAGGGCGATCAGCAGTTGATCCAGCAACAGAGCGATCATGACCGGCCTCCATTGACACTTGCTGCGCGCACAACAACGGCAGGTGACACATCAGGGTTTGGCGGGGGCGCGTTCAGGCCTTTCTCGTAATCGGCGAACAGATCATAAAGATCCATCTCCCGCAGCTCCGCAATCGTCGCCGCGGGCAGGTCAGCCAGACTGCCAAGGGGGCCGAATTCGTTCTCCAGCTCCACGAGGATTTTCGCCCGCCAGGCGGGGTCTGCCAGGTGCTCGACGACATTGCGCTTGGGCTTGAACAGCGCGGCACTGATGGCGCCGCCGGCCAGGCAGCCGACAATGCCGACCAGCATCGCGTAGGCACGGGCCATCTGCAGCGACTCTACCCAACCGACCAGCAGCTGTTGCGCGGTGAAAAAGGCGCCGAGGCTGACGGTTGCGCCGATGGCGATGGAGTAGACCAGGTGGCGACCCTCCACGGTGTCGCCCCAGACTTCGAACAGTTCGGGTTTCATCTAGATTCTCCCACTGCCCTTGCGGGCTTTTATTGTTATGAACGTGAAGAGATAACGCTTATCGCATTGTGCCCAGGCTACGTTTGGCGAGCAGGGCACGGGCTACCCTGGAGGCCGTTGGCCGGCCGAGTTCGGCACTGATGAACTCACCGGTATCGATCAGTGCCTGAAGATCGACGCCATGGCTCAGGCCCAAGCCGTCGAGCAGGTACACCAGGTCTTCGCTGGCAACGTTGCCCGTGGCACCTGGCGAATACGGGCAACCGCCCAGGCCGGCGACCGAGCTGTCGAAGACCCGGACATCGGCCTCCAGCGCCGCATGGATATTGGCGATCGCCATGCCGTAAGTATCGTGGAAATGCCCGGCCAGCGCGCTCACCGGTACAACCTGGCGACAGGCCTGGATCAGCGCCCTGGTCGCCGCCGGTGTCCCGGTGCCAAGGGTGTCGCCCAGGCTGATTTCGTAGCAGCCCATCCCGAACAGTGAAGCACTGACGGCCGCCACGGCTTCAGGTTTGACCGGGCCTGTGAACGGGCACGCCATGACGCAGGACACGTAGCCGCGCACCCTGACGCCGGCATCGCGGGCGCGCACCATGACCTCCTGGTACTGGCGCAGGCTTTGCGCAATCGAACAGTTGATGTTCTTGTGCGAGAACGCCTCGGAGGCCGCCGCGAACACGGCAACCTCCCGGCAACCTGCCGCTATTGCCGCCTCCAGGCCTTTGAGGTTGGGCACCAGCGCCGTCCAGGTCACACCCGGGCGCACCGGCAATGCCTTGAACACTTCATCGGAACCGGCCATCTGCGGCACCCAGCGAGGCGAAACGAACGCCCCGGCCTCCAGGGTTTGCAACCCGGCGTCGGCCAACCTTTGCAGCAACCGCACCCGGGTCTGCGGCGACAGCGTCAGCGTTTCATTCTGCAGGCCATCCCTGGCGCCGACTTCGACCAGCCGTACAGCGTCCATTACTGCGCCCGCTTGTGCTTGAGCAGTTCAGCCGCTTTGTCGGCGCGCACGTCGCGGGCCTCGACCATCTGCTTGACCAGCCAGTTGACCTCTTCGCCCCGGGCGCCGGCCGATAGGGCAATGTTGCGCGCGTGCAAGGCCATGTGACCACGTTGTATGCCTTCGGTCGACAATGCCCGCAGCGCACCGAGGTTTTGCGCCAGGCCAACGGCTACGGCGATTTCGGCAAGTTCCTGGGCGGTTTTCACCCCGAGAATGCGCAGTGACAGTTGCGCCAGGGGGTGAGTCTTGGTGGCACCGCCAACCAGCCCGACCGGCATGGGCATTTCCAGGGTGCCGACCAGATGCCCCTGGCGATCTTTTTCCCAGGTGGTCAGCGAGCCGTAATGGCCCTGGCGGCAGGCGTAGGCATGGGCGCCGGCTTCCACTGCGCGCCAGTCATTGCCGGTGGCGACGATCAACGGGTCGATGCCATTCATGATGCCCTTGTTGTGGGTGGCGGCGCGGTAGGGATCGACCACGGCGAAGTTGTAGGCATCGAGGATGCCTTCGATGACTTCCTCGCCCTTGTAGGCGGCGGTGGTCAGCAGTTCAGGGGCGATGCGCACCTGTGCCCGGGCCAGGCGCAGGTCGGCCAGGTTGGAGAGGATGCGCAGGCGTACCGTGCCGCCGGTGATTTCCTCCAGCAACGGCGCCACCGCTTCGGCCATGGTGTTGACGGTGTTGGCACCCATGGCGTCGCGCACATCGACAATCAGGTGGGCGACCAGCATCGGCCCGCGTGGGCTCTGGGCGAAGGTATGCACTTCGATGTCACGGCAGCCGCCGCCGAGCGTGTTGAGCAACTGGTCCTTGCGGTTGGCCAGCTCGATGATCTGGTCTTTGCGGCGCAGCAGGCTCAGGCGGGCACTGAAGGGGTCGTCGATATCGACGATCTGTACCTGGGCACGCATCAACGGCAGCGAGCTGGAGGTCTGGAAGCCCCCGGCGTCGCGCGCCAGCTTAGCCATGAACGAGGCCGCGGCGACCACCGAAGGCTCTTCCACCACCAGCGGCACGATGACGTCGCGGCCATTGATCTGGAAGTTGCTGGCCACCGCGTAGGGCAATTCGAATGTACCGAGCACGTTTTCGATCATGCCGTCGGCGATTTCCAGCGGCAACGCGCCGGCATCGCTCAGCAGGGCAACGTCCTCCTGAGGAAGGCCAAGCACCTCTTGCAAGTGGCTCAGGCGTTCAGTGGGCGACATGGCACGGAACATGGGCAGGCGGGAGTCGATGCTCATGGGGAGGGCTCTCTTGCAGTTATTGTTGTGAGTTGGCGCCACCCTAGTCCGATCTGTTCCGGCAAAGAAGGTACAGTTTGGACAGACAGTACCTAAGCTGTACCCTCTGTGAACCAACGCATTCAGGACTCCCGACCATGGCGCGGCTGACCCTCGCAGAGCAACTGGCAGCATCCTTGGTCGAGCAGATCGGCAACGGCACCTACCGCGTCGGCGAGCGCTTGCCGTCACTGCGCGAGTGCATGCGCTTGTTCGGCCATTCGAAAAACACCGTGATCAACGCCTATGAAGCGCTGGCTGCCCAAGGCCTGGTTGAAGCGCGACACGGGCAGGGCTTCTTCGTCAAACAAGGCGCGCCGAGCAGCAACGAGGCGGAAGAGCCACTGCCTTACGAGCGGGCGATGGACACCATCTGGCTGATGCGTCAGCAGTTCGTCCGCGAGCCCGGTCATTCACCGCTGGGGGAGGGCTTCCCCCCGGTCGAATGGTTGAAGGACATGCGCCTGGACAAGTTCACCCGGCAAATCATGCGCACCGGGGTGACCACGCTGTTCCGCTATGGCAACCGGTTGGGCAACGCCAGCCTGCGCCAGCACCTGGTGCAGAAGCTGGCCAGCTATGCGATCACCGCCAGCCCCCGGCAAATCGTCACCACCCATGGCGCCAACCACGCCCTGGACCTGATCATCCGCCGCTTCATTGCCCCGGGCGACAGCGTGCTGGTCGAAGACCCTGGTTACTACCCGCTGTTCGGCAAGCTGCAACTGCAAGGCGCGCGGATGCTCGCGGTACCCCGACTGGCGGACGGCCCGGACCTCGAGGTGCTGGAGCAACACCTGCGGGTGCATAAGCCCAAGCTGTTTTTCATTCAGTCCGTTGGCCACAACCCGACCGGCTCCGATATTTCCCCCGGCAAGGCGCATCGGCTGGTGCAGTTGGCCGAAGAGCACAACTTCATTCTGGTGGACGACGATGCCCTGGCCGATTTCAAGCCGGCCTCGGCGATCAAGGTATCGGCGCTGGATCAATTGCAGCGCTCGCTGTACGTCGGCAGTTTTTCCAAGTCTGTTTCAGCGGCCTTGCGGGTCGGCTTTATCGCCGGCAGCAAGGAGGTCATTGATGAACTGGGCGATCTGAAGATGCTCCTGCACACCAGCACCTCGGAGCTGTGCGAACGCACCGTCGACGTGATCCTCACCGAAGGCCACTTTCTGCGGCATGTGCTCCGCCTTCAGGAACGCTTGAAAGCGGCCACCACGGCCGGCTTGCAGATGCTCGACGAGATCGGTGCCGAGGTGTTTGCGAGACCGGAGCAGAGCCTGTATCTGTGGGTCAGGTTTCCAAGGGTAGATGACGCCAGGGAGCTGACCCGGCAGTTGCTGCCCAAGGGCTTCATGATTGCGCCGGGGCATATTTTTTCGCCGGAGCAGGCCCGGGTGAATCCGTGGACGCGGTTGAACGTGGCGTACTTGAATGATGCCTTGCTCAAGGCGGTATTGAGCGAGTGAGCGGGGCGCCACTCGCGTTGGTGAAATAGTGGCAATTCGGTATCATTGGCGGCTTCGTTCAATAAGGAAGAACAATGCGTCCGTCGTTTTCACTGTCGTCCCTGAAACTGCCTGTTGTCTTGCTGATGACGGGCTTGATCAGCGCATGCTCCAACTATCACTACAAGCACTACCAGGCTGATTGGGCGCCGGAGTCCATGACCCCGTATGACGTGTCCAACAAGGCGGTCGATGCGCCTGAAGTGTATTTCGCAACCGTACGCTACCGGGCACTCGGCGTGCCTTATCATCGCCTGCTACTGGTGACGCATGTAGATGACCAGTTGCTCGAAGGCGCAGGGCGCCGCTCGATTCTCGACGTCTCCGGCCAGCAGGCGCTGCGGCTGACACCAGGCAAACACTCCCTGACCTGGTGCTGGGCATCGATGAACGCGCTGGGCACCGGCGGGGCCAAGTGCGGGCTTACTGCCCGCGATGTCGAGTTCCGCGCCGGCCAGCGCTACATCGTCGACTTTTCGACCCGCGAGAGCATCAACGGCTATCCGGGGCGTGAGACCATGACCATCAGCATCGACTCCGAGATTCGAAACCTGGATACCCGGGAAGTCGTCTACCCGCCGCAGGGTGTCGGCAAGGTCATCAAGAGCCTGGAACAAGGCTGAATTCGTCGCAGCCATGCAACGCAGGTAGCCAGGCATCCGCAATCAGGCGCCAGCCCCGGTGAACACGGGGGGGCGCCGCTCCAGGAAAGCCTCGACCCCTTCACGCAGGTCACTGCTCTCGCAGGCCTGGCGGCGCAGTTCGGCGATGCGCTCCATCGCCTCCACCGGCATCGGCTGCAGGTCTTCCAGTATCCGCAGTTGTTCCTTGACCGCCTGCACCGCAAGCGGCGCCTTGGCGGCGATCTGCACGGCCATTGCAAGGGCCACGTCATCGAGTTGCTCAGGGCTGGTCAGGCGATTGATCACGCCAAACTGCAGGGCGCGGTCGGCATCGAGCGGGGACGCGCAGAAGAACATCTCCTTGAGCACATGAATCGGCAGGTTGTGCATGAAGCGCAGCAGCCCGCTGGTGGTGTAAGGCACGCCCAGATTCGACGGGGTCATGGTGAAACTGGCGCTACGGTCTGCCACCACCAGGTCACAACTCATCACCAGATCGACCGCTGCGCCCCAGACGCTGCCAGACACCTTGGCGATGACCACGCCCGGATAAGCACGCACCCGTCGCAGCAAGCGGTCCAGGGGTTTGCCATGAGCCAGGGGATCGCGTTCCGCCAAAACCTCGGTGATGTCGTGCCCGGCGCTCCAGACGCCCTGCAGCGGATCGCAGCCGAGGATGACAACCGCGATGCGCTGTTCAGCGAAGCTGACTAACTGCTGATCCAGTGCCGTCAGCAATTCGCAACTGAGCGCATTGCGGCAGCCGGGATTCGACATCGCTATGGTGCCGACCCGCCCCTGGAGAACACTGACCGACAGTAACGGCGACACATCATTCTGACTCATTGCAGCTCCCTTCCTTTGCGCCCCTGATATCCGGCACTCAGGACTATAGTGAGTATTCTCATAGCCATGAAATATGTTATTCCTTGGCCCCGATCTGTTTTACTTATGAACCTCGCCGAGCCGCCCTATGGACCTTCGACAGTTACGCTACTTCGTCAGGGTTGTTGAACACGGCAATGTCACCCGCGCCAGCGAAGCCCTGCATATTGCCCAGCCGGCGGTGAGTCAGCAGATCCGCAGCCTCGAGCAGGACCTGGGCATGCAGTTGCTGACCCGCAGCGTGCATGGCGTCAAGCCGACTGCCGCCGGCCAGACCCTCTACCGCCATGCCCTGGACCTGTTGCGCCAGGCCGACAGCACCCGCGAGCTGCTGCGCCAGGACGCCGAAACCCCTCAAGGCAAGGTGTCGGTGGCCATGCCGTCGAGCACGTCACGGCTGGTCGCCATTCCCCTGGCGCGAATGATCCGTGATCGCTACCCGGGGATCATGCTCGAACTGATCGAAGCCCCCAGCGCCGACCTGCCGGGGCTGCTGAGCAACAGACGGGTGGCCCTGGCGGTGGTCACCGATGCGGTCGAAACGCCCAGTCTGGCCTTGCAGCCGTTGCTTACCGAAGAGCTTTACCTGATGGTCTGGCCCGAGTTCGCCCTGAGCTCGAACAAAGTCTCGATTGCCGAGCTGGCGCAGATGCCACTGGTGATGCCCAGTGCGCCCAACTCGATCCGCAGCCGGGTCGAATGGGCGCTGCGCGAACACGGGCGCCCCTGCGAGATCCTCTTCGAAGCCAGCTCGACCTCGCTCCTGTTTGCCGCGGTGATGGCCCGGCTTGGGGTTACCGTATTGCCGTGGTCTGCCGCGTACCTGGAACTGCGTGAACACAAGCTCAAAATGGCCAAGGTCGATCACCCGCAGTTCACCCGCGAGCTGTCATTGTCCTGGCATCGCGTCGATGTCATGAGCAATGCCGTGCAGAAGGTCAAAGCCGCGATCATCGAGCTGACTGGCGAACTGCGCCAGCGCCCCGAGTGGGCCCGGCAAGATGACCAGCCCCGGCCCCACTGATCACAGCACGCCGGGGACCACCAGGGTCAACCAGGCGACACAGGGCCCCAGCAAGGCAATCACAGCGCTGTAGACCAGCAAGCTGCGCAGCACTTTTTCCCGCTGCTCCTGGGGGGTGTTGGCCACCACCAATGCGCCATTGGTGGAGAACGGGCTGGTGTCGACAATGGTGGTTGAAATAGCGATGGCCGCGACCACGCCGATGGCGCTGATCTCGCCCTTGCTCAGGAACGGCACGGCCAGGGGAATGATCACCCCGAGCAGCGCCGTGGACGAGGCGAACGACGAGACGATCGCGGCGGTGACGCACAGCAGCAAGGCCACCAGCAGCGGCTGGCCCAGGCTGGAGATGCCATGGGCGACATAGTCGATGGTGCCGATGGTCTGCATCACCCCGATGTAGGTGATGATCCCGGTGATCAGCAGCACGGTCGACCAGCTCACCTTGTCGATGGCCGCCTTCTGCGCCTTGGGCGCGATCATGGCCAGGACCACCGCGACCGTCATCGCCACCAGCCCGACATTGAACTTGAAGACCAGCGCCGAAACCCCCAGGACCAGCAAGCCGACCAGCGTCGACAGCTTGGCCCAGTCCAGGTCATTGACCGCTTGCAGCGGCGCCCCGGCACCGGTCAGGCCGGTGCGGTGGTACGCCGGGGAAGCCGGTGTGCCGCCATGGCCGAGAATCGCCAGGGATGCGCCGGCGACATGCAGGTCGGGCCCCGGGCCGACCGCCACCAGCGCCAGGCGTGCGCTGCGCAGCCCGCCAAAAGCGACGAAGACCACCATGGCGATGCCCAGATTGAACAGCAGGCTGGTGATGAACAAGGTGATCGGCGCATAGGGCAGGCCAGAGGAGGCAACGATCTGATTGGTGATGCCACCGAATATACTCACCGGCGAGAAACTGCCGCCCTGCGCACCGTGAATCACCATCAGCCCCATGAGCACGGGATTGATGCGGTACTGCACGGCAAAGTTGAGGGCAATCGGCGCAAGGATGGCCGCCACTGCCGGGCTCAGGGCGCCGAAACCGGTGAGCAGCGCCGCCACCACGAACATGACCCAGGGTATCCAGGCCACATGGCCGCGAACCAACAGCACCGCGCGCTCGATCAGCCAGTCGATGGTGCCGTTGTTCTGGGCGATGCCGAACAGGTAAGTGACGCCGACCAGGGTTAGAAACAGGTCACTGGGAAAGCCGGCGAAGATGGTCGCCGGGGCCATCTCCAGGAGCAGCGAACCGACCACAAAGGCCGCGGCGAAGGCCAGCGCGCCCATGTTGATGGGCAGGATGCTGGCGATGCCGAAGATGATCACCAGGACGATGATCGAGAGCATTTCATTGTTCATTTCAACCTGACTCCCCGCGTTTGGACGGCCCCGCAGAGACCGTCCTTGTTGTTATTTTTTCGGGTTTTTTGCTGGCCGGTTCAGGCCACGCCAGGTGCGCTGAAGCGATCGCGATAAGCGTCGCGCAGCAGGTTCTTTTGCACCTTGCCCATGGTGTTGCGCGGCAGCTCATCAACGAAGATGATCGCCTTGGGTTGCTTGTAGCGCGCCAGGCGCTCTTGCAATGCGTCCAGCAGCGCCTGCGCCTGCAGCCTGGTGCCCGGCTTGCAGACCACCACAGCGGTGACGGCCTCGCCAAAGTCACTGTGCGGCACGCCGATCACTGCGCTTTCGGCCACGCCCTGGAGCTGGTCGATCTCGGTTTCGATCTCCTTGGGGTAGATGTTGTAGCCGCCGGAGATGACCAGGTCCTTGCTGCGCCCGACAATGTGCAGGTAACCCTTGGCATCGATTTTCCCCAGGTCGCCGCTGACGAAGTAGCCATCGCCACGAAACTCGTCGGCAGTCTTCTGCGCCATGCGCCAGTAGCCCTTGAACACATTGGGGCCTTGGATTTCGATCATCCCGACCTGGTCGACAGCCAGCGGCTCACCCGTAGCCGGGTCGGTAATACGGATCGACACGCCCGGTAACGGCATACCCACCGTATTGGCGATGCGCTCGCCGACATAGGGATTGGACGTGTTCATCAAGGTCTCGGTCATGCCGTAACGCTCAAGGATCGCGTGTCCGGTACGGCTGAAAAACGCGCCGTGGGTTTCCGCTAACAGCGGCGCCGAACCGGAGATGAACAGCCTCATTCGCGCGGTACTCTGCCGATCCAGGCCCGGATGCTGCAGAAGGCGGACGTAGAAGGTCGGAACCCCCATCATCACCGTCGAGCGTTGCATCAGCGCAGTGATTTCGAGCGGATCGAAGCGTGAGACGAAGCACATCGAGGCACCGGCCAGCATTGCGGTGTGAGTGGCCACGAACAGGCCATGGGCATGGAAGATCGGGAGTGCGTGAATCAGCCGGTCATCGGCGCTGAAGCGCCAGGCATCACACAAGGTACGGGCATTGGAGAGCAGGTTGCCATGGCTGAGCATGGCGCCTTTGGCGCGGCCCGTAGTGCCGGAGGTGTAGAGAATGGCTGCCAGGTCGTCGCTGGCACGAGGCACCGCCTCGAACTCGGTCGCGGCCATGTTGACCCGTTCGCTCAAGCTGCCTTGCCCCTGTTCAGCGAGGGTCTGCAGCGTAGCGCCATGCTCCAAGGCGATTGCCGACAGTGCATGCAGCGCCTGGGGGCGGATGACAAAGACCCGTGGCGTCGCATCGCCGAGGAAATAATCGAGCTCGGCTGGCGTGTAGGCCGTGTTGAGCGGCAGGTAGACCGCGCCGCAGCGCAACGTGCCCAGGTACAGCATCAGCGCATCGACGCTTTTATCGACCTGCACTGCCACCCGGTCACCCGGCAGTACACCGAGGCTACGCAAGGCGTTGGCAAATTGAGCGGAGCGCGCGAATGCCTGGCCATAAGTGAGTGGTTCGCCGGTGGGGGATTCCAGCAGCAGCGCAGCCGCCGGCGCGGACCTGAACAGGGCGTGGAACAGATTGCCGTCCATTAGGTGCATCCTCTTTCTTGTCGTTTTATTGAGTGTTGCGAGGTCAGCCGGCTATGGGGGCAGTGTATGAGGGCGTTCGAGAACTGAACAATATGAAATTCATTGGTCGCCATAGGAAGGGCTTATGGCAGTGGCTTGCTGATGCGCGCAGATCACTGTCGATTTGTCGGTGGAGACGTCGTGGTCGTCGGCTTAAGATCTTCAGGCCTGCACGTGTCTATCCCTCATCCAGGTCAAGGCCAATAGTCTATGAGCGCTTACAATAACCCGCTTCCGCCAAGACCCGAGATGGTCAGAGCGATGCTTGGCAGCGACAGCGCCTATGAAGGGGTGTTTTTTACCGCGGTGAAAACCACCGGGATCTTTTGCCGCCCGACCTGTGGCGCGCGCAAGCCAAAGCCTGAAAACGTCGAGTTTTTTGCCCAGGCGAACGAGGCCATGGCCGCCGGCTATCGGCCATGCTTGCGATGCAAGCCTTTGGACCTGGCCGCGTCGGCGCCAGAGTGGGTCAGGGGGCTACTCGCCGCTGTGTCGGCATCGCCTGATGTTCGCTGGAGCGATGCTGAACTCATGCAGCGTGGTATCGACCCCCTGCGCTTACGCAGGTGGTTCAAACAAAATTTTGGCATGACCTTTCACGCCTGGCTCCGTTCTCGCCGGCTGGGCATAGCGTTAGGCCGTATTGTCGTGGGAGAAACCTTGGATGACACCGCGTTTGATTCAGGGTACGAATCACTCAGCGGTTTCAGGGATGCGTTCAAAAAAACCTTTCAAATTACCCCTGGCAAAGCGAGCGAGACGTCGCTCCTGCTTTACCGTCACCTGACCACGCCCTTGGGCCCGATGATTGCCATGGCGGAGGAACGAGGCCTGGTGTTACTTGAGTTTCTAGACCGCCCGGCGCTCACCGCTGAACTCGATGAATTACGCCTGCGCTATGGGTATTCGATTGCGCCGGGCGAACATCGCCATATTGAGCAGATAGACCTACAGCTCAAACAATACTTTGATGGAAAACTGAGAAATTTCTCGGTGCCCCTGCACATGCCAGGCAGTTCTTTCGAGCGGCTTATCTGGGGAGCGCTATTAACAATCGACTATGGGACGACCTCGACCTATGGTGCCATCGCTCGGCGCGTCGGAAAGCCGGGTGCAAGCCAAGCGGTAGGCAACGCAAACGGGCATAACCGTTTATCCATCGTAGTTCCCTGCCATCGTGTGCTGGCGAGCAATGGTGCGCTCGCCGGATATGGCGGAGGCCAGCCACGCAAAGAATTTCTGCTGCGTCTGGAAAAAGCGGCCTTGCAGATGACGCAGCAGCAAGCCTTGCCATTGGCCTAGCGGCTGGTCACAGATGACGCTGCTGGGCTATGCCCTCACTCGACGTGCGCAGCGCCAGTGAAACGCATGGACGGCAAGCGCCTCTGCCAGCCCAGGGTCATCAGTGCCAGCAGCGCTGCGACGAGCCCGACCCAGGCGAGGCTGGCCAGTCCCCAACGGCTCAAGGCGACAGCCCCGAGCATCGAGCCTAAAACAACACCTGCGTTAAAGGCTGCGATGTTGAGGCCGGAGGCCACGTCCAGCGCCTGCGGTCGATGGCGGCGGGCCAGGCTCAGGATGCGCGCTTGCAAGGGCGGAATAGCGCCATAAGTGGTCAGGCCGAGCGCCATGACCAATACCAGCATGAGCAGAAAACTGTCTTGCGCCATCCCGATCAATGCCAGCACCAGGGCTATGCCAGCCAGCACCCAGAACGAGGCACGGTCCATGCCGATACGATCGCTCATGCGCCCGCCGACCATATTGCCAACCGCCGCACCCAGGCCATACGCCAGCAAGACTGCACTGATACGACGAGTATCGGCATGCGTCACCTGTAACAGCAATGGCGTAATGTAGGTGTAGAGCGAGAAAGAGCCGGTGTAGGACAACAGCGGCAAGCTGGCGCCTGCCAGCAAACGGCGGTCGAGCAACACGGACAATTGGCGCCGGCCTGGGTTGTCGCCGGTGATATCGCCTGCACCTGCCGGCATCCAGCAGGCCACACCCAGCGCCCCCACCAGCCCGCAAAGCGCAATCAGGGCGAATACCCACTGCCAAGGCAAGACGCTGCCTAGCCACGTGCCTGCCGGTACCCCCAACGCCATCGCGACGGTCACACCGCCGAATACCAGCGACAACGCCGCCCCGGCACGTTCCGGGGCCACAAGCCGCGTCGCCACGCTGGACGCCACGGCGAAGAACACACCGTGCGCCAACCCCGACAACAAGCGGGCCGCCAACAGTTGCGGCAGCTGCGTAGCCAGCGCCGCTATCACGTTGCCCACAGTGAAAATCAGCATCGCGGCTACCAGCAGGCGCTTACGAGGCCAGCCTGCAGCCATGGCCGTCAGGACCGGCGCACCGATCACCACACCCGCCGCATATAGCGTCACTGCCAGCCCGATCTGCGCCGTGCCAGCCTCCAGGCTGCTGGCCAGCGAAGCGGCAAGACCAATACTGATGAACTCGGTAAATCCGATAGCAAACGCGCAAAGGGTAAAAATGTAGATGGCGACAGGCATGTAGTGACTCCAGGGCAGGCTTCATCGCCGGTAAGGCACGAAGGTGATGACTCAGCCGCCATTCTGGGAAACCTGAACTTATCCAAAAAGGAGTAGATTGGTGAAACATTTGTGATGATCTGGAACAAATAGCAATGCGCAACATGGATGATTTGGCGGTATTCCTTAAAGTCGTGGATTGCGCTGGTTTCTCTGCAGCCGCGCGGATGATGGACCTTGCACCTGCCACGGTGAGCAAGCAGATTGCACGGCTGGAGCAGGAGCTGGGCGCTCGATTGTTCGAGCGAAGTACACGCCAGTTGCGCATCACCGACGAAGGTCGAGCCGTCGCCGAACGCGTTCGTCCAGCCCTGGCGTTACTGGCTGAGGCTGCCGAAGTCGCCAGGCAAGGCGTGCAGACGCTCACCGGAACGATACGTCTGACGGCGCCTGTCCCCCTCGGTTCGCGCTATGTGGCACCAGCGATCGCCCTGTTCCGTGAGCAGCACCCGCAGGTAGGATTTGACCTGCGATTAAGCGATCACGTCGTCGACCTTTACGATAGCGACCTCGACCTGGCCGTGCGGGTTGGCGCACTGGCCAGCTCGCGCCTCATCAGCCGCCGGCTCGCTGAAAGCCGGCGCATCCTGGTGGCAGCACCCAGCTACCTCCGGCAGATGGGATTGCCTGCCGGCCCAGGCGAGCTACACCAGCATCGCTGCCTGTTGTTCTCCTACCCAGGCCTTCGGCAAAACCACTGGACGCTCCGGCACGAAGGTCCAGGCGGCGACACCGAGCTCGTTGAGGTTTCGGGCGAGTTGCGCAGCGACAACGGCGACGCACTCAGGGCTTGGAGCAGAGCCGGGCTGGGGATCTCGTTGCGCGAGACCTGGGACGTCGCCGACGAACTGCGCAGCGGTGAGTTGGTACGTGTGCTCCCAGAATGGGAGGAACCGGCGGTGCCGATTCAGGCAGTCCGTGTGCAACGCTCGTTAGTCCCGCGCAGGGTCAGCGCGTTCGTGGACTTTCTCGCCAGTCATTGGTGTTCACCACCTTGGGAGCACTAGGCCTGACCCGGGTTGCCCGCTCATTGACAATGAAGCTTCCGTGAATCTATCTTTCATTCAATAGATTAATTGAATGAAAGATAAGACCGATGATGGGCTACCGATTCACCAAGCGCCATCAGGTCCGGGGAGCCGAATACCATGTGGGATGAATACTACGCCAGCGATGAATACATCTATGGGACAGCGCCGAATGCGTTCCTGGCGGAGCACGCGGGCCTGCTTGCGGGACCTGTGCTCAGCGTGGCCGAAGGGGAAGGGCGGAACGCTGCTTTCCTGGCCTCGATCGGGCTCGATGTGCTGGGCGTGGACAGTTCCGCCGTTGGCCTTGCCAAGGCGCACAAACTCGCCGCATTGAAAGGCGTAGCGATCCGCACCGAGATTGCCGATTTTGCCGCCTACATGCCGCCGGAAGGGGCGTTTGGCGCGGTCGTCTCGATCTTCGCCCACATGCCCAGCCGCGTGCGTAAAAGGTTGCACGGCTTGGCAGCACAGGCGCTGCGCCCGGGTGGAATCATCCTGCTTGAGGCCTACAGCAAAGCGCAACTAACACGGGATACGGGCGGCCCGGATGATCTGGACATGCTGATGGCTGGCTCGGAGATAGAGCAGGAATTCCCTCAGTGTAACGTGCTGTTGTCCCGGGAAATCGAGCGAGATGTGATCGAAGGAACCTTCCATACCGGGCTCGCCTGCGTGGTGCAATTCATTGCAAGAAGACGATAGGCCGAGCACGCTCAACGTTCGGGAAAATGCCGTCAGGCAATCTGCTGGAGGATGCCTAGCAACCGGTCGAGGGCAGGATCGATGTCCAGTGTGTCGATGCCGCCGAACCCCAGTAACAGGCCTGACCGTATTGGCGCCTGGTAGTAGAACGCGTCGATCGGGTAAACACCGACCTCGACTTTGCGGGCCAGCTCTGTGAGCAGGCGGGTATCGACGGGCACCTTGAACAGCGCCCCGATATGGAACCCGGCGGTGTTGGCGATCGGCTCCAGCCAGGCGGCCAGGTCGCCGTTCAGACGGTTGAGCAAGCGCGTTCGGCGACCGGCATAAATGGCGTGGCAACGACGGATATGCTTGTGCAGTTCGCCATCGGCGATGAACTTGGCCAGGGCCCATTGGGTGAGCGACGACGTATGCCAGTCGCTGACCTGCTTGGCCCTGATCACGGCGTCGATGAGCGAGCCTGGCAACACCGCATAGCCCAGGCGCATCTCCGGAAAGGTGGTCTTGGAAAACGTGCCAACGAAGGCCACCAGGCCATCCTGGTCCATGCTCTGCAAGCAATCGGTGGGCCGGCCCTCGAAGCGGAACTCGCTGTCGTAGTCGTCTTCGATGATAACCGCGCCCAGTGCCTTGGCACGTCGCAACAAAGCCTGTCGGCGCGCGGTGGTCATCGGCATGCCCAGGGGATACTGGTGCGCAGGGGTCACGTAGATCAACCGGGTGTTGTCGGGAATGAGGTCGACGCAGATGCCCTGGTGGTCAACAGGCACGCCGACCACGGTGGCACCCAGGGATGAAAACAGCTGGCGGGCAGGGGGGTAGCCGGGATCTTCGACAGCAACAATGCTACCCGGCTCGAGAACAACCCTGGAGATCAGGTCCAACGCCTGTTGCGTGCCGTTGCAGACCACCACATCGTGGTCCTGGCAAATCACCCCGCGAGAAAACGAAATGTGCTGGGCAATCGCGCTGCGCAGTGCCGGCAAGCCTTCGGCATGGCTGTAGAAACCGGGCGAGCGCTGCATCTGACGCAAGCCGTGCTGCACGCAGCGACGCCATTCGTCCTGGGGGAACTGCCCTTTGCTGGTGGCGCCGCCGATAAACTCGTAGCGCAGGGTGCCTTCCAGGGTCGGCGTGGGTATGGGCGCCGGCAGGTTGCGCCAGCGGTTGATCTGCGCCTCGCACGCCAACCCCATGGCACTGGCGTGACGTGGATGGGCGACGGGGCGAGCATTGACGAAGGTGCCTTTGCCGACCCGACCAATCAGAAAATTCTCGTATGTCAGCTGTGTGTAGATGTCGGAAATGGTCTTGCGAGAAATACCGAGTTGCTCGGCCAGCAGGCGGGTCGGCGGCAACTGCGTGCCTGCTGCCAGGCGACCGCTCTCGATCGCGCTGCGCAGTTGATTGTACAACTGCCCCGCGAGATCCTTTCGGCCCTTGATGACAACATGAAGTTCCATACTGCTCCCTGTAAGGGTATTTATTAACTTGGCGGCCATTGGTCTACGGAAAATAAATGCCAATGGTCTTCGACTTCACCCTGCGGGCGACCTAGCATGGTCTGCGGATCGGGGTTCCAAGGTGCAGGGAGCACATTGCCGTGGGGACTCGGTCTGCAATAGCTGTCGGTGTTGGCAATGATTTCAAGTGGCTGAAAGTTTCTTGATGTTTTGCCTCGACGACAGTCTCCCTTGAACCGTGAATATTATCCGGTGGGTTATTCCGGCACGCTATCGGGTTTTATTCGCGTGATTTGACTTTAGGACTCGGCGGATTTCGCGAGTCCTTTTTTTTTCTGAACATTCGAGGGTCAAAAAATACCCCCGCCTGCACCACGGGGGCCTGTCAGCACAGCGGCCTCAACCGCGCTCGGACGGGTCACCCTCCTCGGACTTCACGGTGTTGCGAACATCATTTCCGGCGCTCTCGCCCTCGGATTTGACGGTATTGCCAATATTGTTCTCAGCGTTCTGCTGATCGCCAGGCAGGGCCTGCGCGCGTACCGCCATCCGTTCTATCAGACGATCACTGCCCCCTTCGGCAAAGGCGATGTTATGGATAGCGAATACGAGCAGTGCGCCAAGCGTCAGAATGTTTTTCATAAAATTCCCCTGATGGAAAGTCCGTCGAAAGTGATGGCTTCAGGTTCAGGATAAAAAATCGAGCGGCGTGATTGAATAGCCAATATGCAGTAAAAGCACGGAGCCAATCGGTGAAAAGCAACGCGAGCGCGGACTATCGGTTTTATCAATAATTGGTGCTTTCGTGGTGGGTATTAAGTTCATAAGGTGATGGCGTGAGTGAATAAACTCTCGTGTTTTTCGACATGAGTTTACTTTTCAGCGAGAACCGATATGAATGCCAATCTGCGCATGAGCTATAAGAGCCGGGCAGTGCTTGCCATCAGCACGCTAACGGTAGTGGGCGTCGCCAGTTACTACCTCAATGGCTCCATGGCAACCCCAACCCCATCGCTGCCGCTGGCACCGACACCGGTGGGGGTGGCCAGCGTGATCGAGAAGCCAGTCATCGAGTGGAGCGAGTTCTCCGGACGTGTCGAGGCGATCGAGCATGTCGAAATCAGGCCGCGAGTCACCGGCACCATCGACACGGTGAGATTCCAGGAAGGGGAAATCATTGCCAAGGGGGCGCCGTTGTTCACCATCGACCCGCGTCCTTACCAGGCGGTGCTGGCCAAGGCCCAGGCGACCCGCGAAAGTGCCGCGGTACGGTTGAACCTGGCGCGTAGCGAGCTGGCCCGCTCGAACAAGCTGATCCAGGAACGGGCGACGTCGCAACGCGAGCACGACCAGCGCGCCAACGAGCAACTCGAGGCCCAGGCTGCCCTGGCAGCGGCGCAGGCCGACGTACAGGCCGCCCAATTGAACCTGCAGTACACCACCATTACAGCGCCTGTCAGCGGGCGTGTGTCACGTGCGGAACTGACCGTCGGCAACCTGGTCGGCACCGGCCCCGATGCTCCGGTACTGACGACCATCGTTTCGGTGTCGCCGGTGTACGTGAACTTCGAACTCGATGAAGCGAGCTATATCCGCTACGCGCGCAATGGCACCCGAGGCAGCACCGGCGTCGCCGAGTTGCCGGTGCTGATGGGCCTTGCCACCGAGACCGATTATCCCTACAGCGGGCGCATCAAGTCGTTGGACAACCAACTGGACCGCAACTCTGGAACCCTGCGGGTACGTGCCGTGTTCGACAACGCCAACGGTGTACTGACCCCCGGCATGTACGCCCGTGTGCGTACGGGGGACGGTGCCCCGCGCGCGGCCGTTCTGATCGACGACCAGGCGGTCGGCACCGATCAGGCGAAGACGTTCGTGTTGGTGGTCACCCAGGGCAACACGGTGGAGTACCGCGAAGTGCATCTTGGGCCGTTGTTTGAGGGCCTGCGGGTGGTGCGGTCCGGGCTGGCACGCGGTGAACAGATCGTGGTGCAGGGCCAGCAGAAGGTGCGCCCCAATGACCAGGTAGACCCGCAACCGGTGGCATCGTCCATCGCACTCCAGCAACAAGATCGGCCAGGCCGGTCCTGACCTGTAGTGAAGAGGTCTTGCACATGAACATTTCCCGCTTCTTCATTGATCGGCCGATTTTCGCTGGCGTGCTGTCCGCGATCATCTTCATTGCCGGCTTGATTTCGATCTTCAACCTGCCCGTTTCTGAATATCCGGAAGTCGCGCCACCCTCAGTGGTGGTCAAGGCTCAGTATCCTGGCGCACATCCGCAGACTATCGCTGAAACCGTCGCCACGCCCATCGAAGAGCAGATCAACGGCGTCGAAGGCATGCTGTACATGAATTCCCATGCCACGGCGGATGGCCAGTTGACCCTGACCGTGACCTTCCGCCTGGGCACCGACCCCGACCTGGCCCAGCAGCGGGTGCAGAACCGCGTCAACCAGGCGCTGCCGCGGCTGCCAGAGCCGGTGCAGCGGCTGGGCGTGACCACCGTCAAGAGCGCTCCCGACCTGACCATGGTGGTGCACCTGCGCTCGCCCAACGAGCGCTACGACATGCAGTACCTGCGCAACTATGCCCTGCTCAACGTCAAGGACAGGCTCGCCCGCATCAACGGTATCGGCCAGGTGCAGGTGGCCGGTTCCGGCGACTACGCCATGCGCATCTGGCTCGATCCGCGCAAGCTAGCGGCGCGTAACCTGGCACCCGGCGATGTGGTCCAGGCCTTGCGTGAGCAGAACGTCAATGCCGCCGCCGGGGTGATCGGCGCCGCGCCTGCGGCGCCCGGAGTGGACTACCAGATCTCGGTCAACGCCAGCGGGCGTCTCAATACCGAAGAAGCGTTTCGTGAGGTGATCGTGCGCACCTCCGCGGATGGCCGCATCACCCGCCTGCGCGACGTGGCACGGGTCGAACTGGCCGCCGGGGAGTATGCGCTGCGCACCTTGGTGGACAACAAACAGGCCACGGCGCTGCTGATCTACCAATTGCCTGGCGCTAACGCACTGCAGATTTCTGACGACGTGCGCAAGGCGATGGTCGAGCTCAAGCACGCCATGCCCGAAGGCGTCGATTACCAGGTGATCTACGACCCGACCCAGTTCGTTCGTGCGTCCATCGACGCCGTCATTCACACCCTGCTCGAGGCGATCCTGCTGGTGGTCGTGGTGGTGATCGTGTTCCTGCAGACCTGGCGCGCCTCGATCATTCCATTGCTCGCGGTACCGGTTTCGGTGGTCGGCACCTTCGCCGTCATGCTGGCCATGGGGTTCTCGATCAATGCCTTGAGCTTGTTCGGGCTGGTCCTGGCGATTGGCGTGGTGGTGGACGATGCGATCGTCGTGGTGGAGAACGTCGAGCGCAATATCGGCCTGGGGCTTTCGCCTCGCGAGGCGACCTATCAGGCCATGCGCGAAGTGTCCGGGCCGATAGTCGCCATCGCCCTCACGCTGTGCGCGGTGTTCGTGCCGCTGGCGTTCGTCAGCGGCTTGTCCGGGCAGTTCTTCAAGCAGTTCGCCCTGACGATCGCCATTTCCACGGTGATCTCGGCGTTCAATTCGCTGACCCTGTCGCCGGCGCTGGCAGCGATGTTGCTCAAAGGCCACGAGGCACCGAAAGACGGCTTCCAACGGGTGTTCGACAGGTTATTCGGCGGCTTCTTCGTGCGTTTCAACCGGCTCTTCGGTCGCGCCTCCGACCATTACGGCACCGGCGTGTCGCGGATTCTCAAGCGCAAGAGCGCAGCGTTGCTGGTGTATGCGCTGCTGGCCGTCGCCGCGGTGCTGATCTTCAATCGCGTCCCCACAGGCTTCGTGCCGCCGCAAGACAAACAGTACCTGGTGGGTTTCGTGCAACTGCCCGATGCCGCCTCGCTGGATCGTACCGAGTCGGTCTTGCGCGAGATGACCACCATGGCCCTGGCCCAGCCGGGCGTGGATGCGGTCACTGGCTATGCCGGCTGGTCGATCAACGGCTTCGTCAGCAGCCCCAACTCGGGCGTCGCCTTCTTCGTGCTCAAGGATTTTGCCGAGCGCAAGGGCCCCGGCATGACGGGCAACGAAATCGCTGCGCAACTCAACACCCGGTTCGTCGGTATCAAGGGGGCCTACACGGCGGTGTTTGCGCCGCCTCCCGTGTCCGGCCTGGGGAGCGTGGGCGGGTTCAAGCTGCAACTGCAAGACCGTGCCGCCCTGGGCAATGCCGCGCTGGACCAGGGGCTGCAGGCGTTCATGGCCGAAGCGCGCAAGGCCCCCGAGCTGGCCGGGTTGTTCTCGAGCTTCCAGATCAACGTGCCGCAGTTGTATGCCGACGTTGATCGTACCCGCGCCCAGCAGTTGGGCGTCTCCATCCCGGCGGTGTTCGAAGCGTTGCAGATCTACCTGGGGTCGATCTACGTCAACGACTTCAACAAGTTCGGGCGGACGTTCCAGGTCAAGGTGCAGGCCGATGCGCAGTTCCGCGGGCATGCCGAAGACATCGGTCTGCTCAAGACCCGCAATGACAAGGGCGAGATGGTGCCGCTGGCCTCGCTCCTCACGCTACGACAGAGCTACGGCCCCGACCAGGCCATGCGCTACAACGGCTTCCCCTCCGCCGACGTCAGTGGCGCGCCAGCGCCGGGCTACAGCAGCGGCCAGGCCCTGCAGGCGGTGGAGCGTATCGCCGAACGGACCTTGCCGCGTGGCATCGGCTACGAATGGACCGAGATCACCTACCAGGACAAGATGGCCGGCAACACCCTGATCATCATCCTGCCGCTGGCGATGCTGCTGGTGTTCTTCGTGCTCGCCGCGCAGTACGAGAGCCTGACCCTGCCGCTTGCGGTATTGCTGATCGTGCCCATGGGCATTCTGTCGGCGATCACCGGCGTATGGCTGACCGGTGGCGACAACAACCTGTTCACCCAGATCAGCTTCGTGGTGCTGGTGGGGCTGGCCTGCAAAAACGCGATCCTGATCGTCGAATTCGCCCACGAACTGGAACACCAGGGGCGCTCGATCCGCCAAGCCGCGATCGAAGCCGCACGCCTGCGCCTGCGGCCGATCCTGATGACTTCAATTGCCTTCATCGCCGGAGTGGTGCCGTTGATCCTGTCCAGCGGGGCGGGCGCCGAAATGCGCCAGGCCATGGGCATCGCGGTGTTCACCGGGATGATCGGGGTGACCGTGTTCGGCCTGTTCCTGACGCCGGTGTTCTATGTGCTGTTACGTCATCTTTCGCTGCGCTTCACACGCCGTGAGCGCGTTGCCGCGCCGCCAACCGAGGGCTCGCGCGAACCGCTCGACCAGCAGCAGACCCAGGAGGCTTGAGCCATGAAACCCATCACCTTCACATACAGCCTGCTGACCCTGGCAGTGCTGCTCAGTGGCTGCTCCCTGGGTAAACCTACAGAGAGCATCGAGGTCGATATCCCGGCCAGCTACCGCGAGATCGCCGCGGAAAATGCCGACCGCTGGAAGTTGGCAGAACCCGCTGACGGCAAGGACCGTGGCCGCTGGTGGCGGGTATTCGCCGACCCGCAACTGGAGCGTTTGATCCTCCAGGCCGAGCAGGCGAGCCCGACGTTGACTGTGGCCTTTGCGCGGGTCCAGGAGGCACGTGCGCAAGCGGGCATGGCCAAGGCCGATAGCGCCTTGCAGTTGGGAGTAGGGGCCGGGCCAACGCGCCAGGGTACAGCACGGTCGACCCAGACCCGCCTGCGCGCCCAACTCAACGCCAGCTATGAAGTGGACCTGTTTGGCGCACTGCACGACAACTCGCGGGCTGCCGCCCTCGAGGCCATGGGCGAGGAGGCCGCTTATCGCTCGGTGTTGCTGGCCTTGCAAGCGGATGTGGCACGCAGCTATTTCAGCCTGGGTGCCTTGGATAGCGAGATCGCGGTGCTTACCCAGACCATCGGCCTGCGCCAGGAGGCGCTGCAGATGGTGCAGCGCCAGTTCGATGCCGGCGATCGAAGTGAGTTGGAAACGGCCCAGGCCCGCACCGAGCTGGCATCGGCGCAGGCCTCGCTGGAAGCGGTGATGCGTCAGCGGGCCAGCCAGGATCATGCCCTGGCAGTACTGGTCGGCAAGCCGCCCGCGGCGTTCAGCCTGACGGCCGGCGGGTTGCACTCAAGCACGGTGCAGGTGCCTGCCGGGCTGCCGTCCGAGCTGCTGGAGCGGCGCCCGGACATCGCCCAGGCGCAGCGGCGAATGGCGGCTGCCAGCGCGCGTATCGGCGTCGCCAAGGCGGCGTTCTTTCCACGCCTGGTGCTGACCGCCTCGGGTGGTTTCGAGTCCTCCGATCTCAACGACCTGTTCAAGTGGTCGAGCCGCAGTTGGGTGCTCGGGCCGCTGTTAGGCACGGTGCTGAACATGCCCTTGCTCGACGGTGGTCGCAATCAGGCGGGGCTGGACAAGGCCAATGCCCGGTACGACGGGGCGGTGGCGGCGTATCGGCGGCAGGTGCTGGTGGCCTTCAAGGACGTCGAGGACAGCCTCAGCGACATCCGCACCCTCGACCGCGAGCTGGCCTTCCAGGACGAAGCGGTCAACGCTGCCGGGCGGGCTGCAGCGCTGGCCGACACGCGCTATCGCAATGGCTCGACCAGCTATTTCGAGAGCATCGATGCGCAACGCAGCAGCCTCGATGCCCAGCGTGCGCAGGTGCAGGTGGCGGGCGAGCGTTCCAGGGCCTATGTCCGCTTGATCACCGCCCTGGGCGGCGGCTGGGTGGATACGCCTGGGTCCGCTCCGGCGCAACTGGCAAAGGTCACCGAGCACTAGTGGCCGGGCGCCAGGCCGAAAGCCGGTGGCTCATTGGTCTGGCGTTTTTCCCGGTTATTGGCTGTGGTTCGCGGGCGCACCGCGTCCTACAGTTTATCGACAACGACAGTGGAGCCAACGGATGGAATCTAGACTCGATTACTACTCGGCATCACCCAAGGCGATCAAAGCGATGATCACCCTGGAGGCCATGACCAATGACCTGAGCATCGAACAGCAACTGTTGCACCTGATCAAGATTCGTACCTCGCAGCTGAACGGCTGCGCCTTCTGTACCGACATGTACTCGATTGACTCCCGTCGCCTGGGCGAGACGGATCGCCGGCTGTATTCGGTGGCCGTCTGGCGTAGCAGCGACTTCTTCAGCGCGCGTGAAAAGGCGGCTCTGGCCTGGACCGAAGCGCTCACTTCGCTGACCCAGGGCGATGTCTCGGACGAGATTTACCGTCAGGTGAAAGCGCAGTTCAGTGATGCCGAGATAGTCGACCTGACCATGGTCATCAACGCCATCAGCAGTTGGAACCGCCTGGCGGTGAGCTTCAGGCAGAAACCCAGCATCTGAGCTGGACTTACGCTTGCCTCAGACGATAGGCCGTGGCGCTATTGCCATTGCGCTGGCGAGTCCAGCCGGCAGCCTCCAGCGGCCTGGCGATCAGCTGATTCATGATTCCGTGCTGACCTTGGGTGCGGGCTGGCTGTTGATTTCGCAACGTTCGTACTGCTCGATCCAGTGCTTCATATCGCGCGCTGAAATCTTGCCGGAGGTGGCCAGCTCAACGCTGACCATGACGCATCAGGATGTTTTCCAATCCTTGATTTGCGCTTGCGTGCGGACGCGTTACTACAGGATTTCTGTCAGTTGGGAGAGCTGTTGAGCTTCTGCAGTTCAATTTGCTCGGCGGCACTGCGCTCAAGGTTGATGCGTTCCTCGTCCAGATACCGATAAATACTCTGGAGGCTGTCGATTTTCTGTTTGATCGCTGCCATCTTTTTTTCAATCAGTTTCGCGCCGGCAGCACAATCGATCAGCTTGTTGCGCTGCGCATCGAGAATCTCGCCAATCTCCCCGAGGGAAAAGCCCATGCTCTGTGCGCGCTGGATAAAGTCCAGGTCCTGCAGGGTTTGCGAGGTGTAGACGCGGTAGTTGTTGGTCCGCCGCTGGGGTGAGATCAAGCCGATTTGTTCGTAGTAACGAAGGGTGTGTCGACTCGCTCCGCTGCGGGCTTCCAGTTCGCCGATTCTCATGAAAACATCGCTTGACTGTAGAGTTGGGTCGATAGTTTACGCTTGATTTCTCACCTTACCAAGGAGCAGAGAAATGAGCGTGGAGTGCTTTGTCACGGGGGGTACTGGCTTCATCGGTCAGCATCTGGTGGCCCATTTGAGTGCCCAGGGGCACAAGGTTCGGGTCTTGATGCGTCACCCGGAGCGACTGGCTGAGTTGCGCGAGCAAGTTGCCAGGCTGGGGGGCAATGCCGCCCAGGTGTTTGCCGTAGCCGGCGATCTGGAGCGGAGCGAACTGGGTCTGAGTGTGGCCGACCGAGCACGGCTAAGACAGGCCAGCATCGTGTTTCATCTAGGTGCCCAGTTCGCGTGGGGGCTGTCGCTGCAACAGTCACGCGCAGTGAACGTCGAGGGGGCGAGGCAGGTAGCGCTGTTGGCCGCTGAGCAAAAGAGCCGTTTGGTGATGATCGGCGGCTACATGCTGAAGAATCACGCGCATCTGCGCAACATCGGCATTGATCCCCAGCGTCCGCAACTGACCGACTGGCCCGCCGTCTACCGCCAGGTCGGTGGTTATGAGGCAAGCAAGCTGGAGGCGCATTTTGCGACCCTGCAGGTCATGTCGGCCCAGCGCGGGGAGATGACCGTTGTCCACCCCGCGACAGTGTGCGGCCACAGTCGCACCGGCCATATCCTTGAGGGACAGCCCCTGGCGGCGCTGATACGCAACCTGGTGCAGGGCAAGCTGGCGGCCGTGCCAGGTAGCCCCGAGCACTGGTTGCCACTGGTTACCGTGGATTACCTGGTTGAGCTGCTGGCAGCCTGCGCTTTTGATGACGCGATGATTGGCCAGGAACTGCTGGCCCTTGATGAGCGCACACCCCATTTGCGAGAACTGCTGGCCCAGGTGGCGCAACCGCTTGGCGTGAAACCGCCGAAGCATCACCTGTCGCTGCGACTGATGAAAATACTCCTGAGCGTGCCCGCCATCGCGCGGTTATTGAATACCAGCGTCGAGGCCTTGGACTTTATCCAGACCACCCGTTTTGATACAGCGGCGACCGGGCAATTTGCTGACCGGCATGGCATTGTCAAACCGGATATCCGCGAGGCGCTGCAACTCACCGCCATGTTCGTCAATGCACATTGCCTGGGCAAGGGGGGATCAACCCGGCAACAACCCCCAGTCCTTTGCAAGCTGTCTTGCCGAGTCCGCAGGCAGTAGGGTCGATCCGCTGCGGCGAACCCGCGCCGCATGATCAGCAAGCCCTTCGACGAGTGCGGCCCACTCCAATCGAGGTTCCTTGACATAGTCCCAGCCAAGTCCGAGCCATGGGCATCGCCCGCCGATCCTGGCAAGTGTGGCGGTTGTCGCCTGCGTGGCATAGTCGGGGAGTACCGGCGCATCTTGTCGCGATTGGCAAGCCTTCACCGCCGGCACATGCAATTGCAGCGCGCCATGCTTGTCTCGTGTCACCTGCATTGCCCCGAGAAGCGCGATGTCATAGGGCACCGCCTGGTCTCGGGCAGCATAAAAATAGGCCATGCGGCGAATGTTGTCGTAGTCGGCCGTGGCACGGTAGAGATAGGCGCAGATGACGCCCAGCATCGGATCGGCGTGCTTTTCGTGTCGCAGGTCTGCGGCGAGTCGATCAAGGCTGTCGACTCGAAGCCGGCCGGCGGCGAATTCATTGATGGCCCTCAGGGCCGCGCGATATCTTTCGGGGGAACCTTGCGCTCCGTAGACCTGGAAAACATCCCCGTCGGTGCTGGGTGCAACGACCGCATACAGACCCACATAAGGAACGACAGGGGTAAATTGCCCATCGGCCAGCTCCACCAGGACAGGCCTCCCCTTGCAGTGGTCATCAACGTGGAATGCGTTGAAAGGGGGATCGGATCTGAGGGGCTTGAGCGCAGGGTCGGACAGGAGCTTCGCCTGATCGCCCCAGACGATCAGGTTCGCGCTGCCGGGACGGTTGACTTCCATGAGTCGGCGTTCAACCTCCAAGGCGACCGACTCAGCCGTGATCTTGAGGGCGTGAATGTCTGGCCCCTTCGGCAGGACAGGCTTGAGCCCGAAACCTTTGCCGAGGAGGCGATCCCGGAAGGCGCGGTTGGTCTTTGCGCGCTCCAGGATTTGCTCGGTGGATTCCGCTACGCCAACGGTCTTCCCTGCGCCGAGGACCGCCGAATTGCTTCCAGATGGCCAGGGTTGCAGGTCGGCAGGGCCTGGCTGCGGGGTCGTGGTGTCGCAAAGCACCACGGACTCGGGATCGACCTGGCATTGCGGATCGAGTTTCAGGTGGTACTGGCTTGCACGCTCGGTTGTTCGCGAACGAACGCATTTACCCAGCGTCGTGGTGGTTATCATCCCGTTTTCGATGGCGGTTGGTTCCAGGCCCCAGAGTATGTCTGCGATGACGCCAGAGAACACGCATTTGCCCGGTGCGGCTGCGGCAGGGTCATAGACCATATAGCCGAGCTGTCCGTCCTGGCAGGATGCAAGGCGGTCGAATCTGGGGCTGTCAACGCGAGTGCCCTGTACAACGATCCCGCGTACACCATCAAGCCGCATCAGCTCCAGGCTCTGCGGCGCTTCGCGGCAGGTGTCGGTAATAAGCGTTATGCGTTTGACGCCGTGCAGAAGTAACTCCTCATAGAACCCATCGACCACGATGCGGTACTTCATGTGCAGCGAGTCGCTGAACAGCCAAAAGATCGAGCCGAAGTTCGCCCCGGTCAGTCCATGCCCGCAAAATGACAGGATCAACTGGTCAACGACCTCGGCGCCCACCGGAAACAGTTCATCGACGGCCCGCTGTACCCGCTCTCGTGTGACCGGGTTCGCTTTGCCGTCGGTTGAGCCGTCGTCGACGACTCTTACGTTGTCGACGCCGAAACCCGAGCGCAGGGCCCATTCTCCCATTGCGCGAGCGGCGAAAACGGCGCCATCCAGATAGGCGAAGTCCAGGGCCAGTTTCGCGACAGGCGTCACCGTGCTGACGCCGATTGCCAGACAAACACGCCTAACCATGGGGACGCTCCGCATTGCGCTGGGTGAGGAGGGTGTAAAGGTGAGCGGGTGAAAAAAACCGGGGCCAGCACCAGCGCGCAGGGCCAGGAGGCGTGAACCGTTCAGCCAGCATGATGACGCCAGTGAACAGCATCATCGGAATGTGCCAGGCGCCGCTGACAACAGGCACCAACATCCAGGCCCAGCACGAGCCAATACAATAGGCCCCATGCGTCATGCCGAAGACCAGGCAATCCCGGTCGGCGGCCCGACCGAACAGGCCTATTCGCCGCGGTTGATGGCTGCGATTGAGTGCCGCACGGTGCCACGGGCTTGCGCTCCAAAGCAACGCGATCAGCAGGGCTATTGCCAGGGCGTTGTCCACGACAGTGATCTGTAGCAACAGCGCCAGGGCCGACAGGACCAGGCCTGCGGCCATCCACGGCGCGCAGTAGCCGAGCAGGAAACCGGCGCTCGCACGTATTCGCCTGTTTGGCAGGCTGGAGCGCCACACATGCATGAGTGGCATCGCCAGAAGGGGCGGCATCATGGTCAACAGCATCAACAACCAACCCGCCAGGATACGGTGGATCGGGTTCACCGCGAGCTCCGCTTGCAGCACCGCGGGCCAGCTGGTGAAGATCGATAGCCCATTGGTGGCCACGCAAAACGCGGGACCTTCTGTACTTGCGTCGCTGTAAATGGAAAGGGCCAGGCCGAATCCCGCCGTGGCCAGAAGCACTGGCCAAGGGGCATAAGTGAAACTGCGTAAAACCAGGCCTGGCCGCATGAGGCCGCCCCCTCAACTGACGATGCCGCTTCGCTTGAGTACGCTTATGCGTTCAACGGTTATAGGTTCTTCATCGGTTATCTGCTCTCCAGGCACCAGGGTCACCCGCAGATGATTCGGATCAAAGTCCCCGGCGTCCGCCAGCCGCTGGGCCAGATCGGTGATGTCGATCGTATAGCCCAACCCGCTGCCTGCATGGGGGCCGTCCGTTTGCGAGGCAACGTTGAGACCGAAAAGCGTAAGGCTACCGGCGTACCGGTCAGGGCTAAGTGCCGGGTCGGCGCCTTCGGGCAAGTTGACGTACACATCCAGCAGAGGCGAGGGTGCGGAGCCGCGCACAGACTCCAGGGAAAGATAGAGCCGGGCCACTTCCTTGCCTGGCGATGTCGCGCCCATCGTGGCCATGCTGTTGGCGGCGGCTGTCGGTTCGAGGTCAATATGGGTACCTACCGGCGCCCCGCCGATCTTGACGACCGCGGCGTTGGCGCCGATTGGCTGAACGGTTTGTTTACTGGGCGAGCCCATATTGACGCGTGCCACAGCATGCACTCCCGGCGTTACACCCGTGCCGATGATCAAATCATCATAGGTCCGATAAAATTTGCCGCCTTTCAACGTGTCCTTACTGGTAAACGTTACTCCAGGTGCATTGTCTCCGGGTACTGGCATGATGAAACTGCGGTCTGCCGGGCCATTGAGCCAGAGCGGATCGCGAACCATTGTCTTGCCCGGCGTGTTCATCCACGCCTCCCAGAGCCGATCAATGTTGCAATGGTGAAGCCAGAAGATCGGATCAAGACCTGCGAGCAAGGCATTGCCCATGTATCCTCCGACGAGGCCATGGACCGTGTTATGCGGGTTGGTCTCCAGCTCGCCGGCTACCCCGTCGAACTGGACGAAATTGCCGGTAATCCCCCCACCAAATCCCAGGGTCCCGTTACCAACGATGAAGTCATTCTCATCCATCGCCTCAAGGCTGAACCCGCGCACCGGCTTGATCGCCTTGATTCCGGGGCGGCGAGGGTACTTGTTCAGAGGGTTTGGCTTTCCGTCGGGTAATGTCTTGGCGACAAAGGCATCGGGCAGGTACAGCGCTTGCGGGTTGCTGCTGTCGAGGTAGTTCCAGTAGGGAAGTGCCCAGTCGTCACCCGTCAGCTCCTTCACTTTAGCGGCGACGATTGCCTCGAACGCAAACAGATACGCACGGTGCCAGGACAGAAAATACCAACTGCCGTGCTGACACTGATTGCCGTAGGTATGGTTGGTCAAATCCGCTGGAATCGGGGCACCTGACTTGATCAGGCGCTCGTTGATCCATAATTGGGGATGAAATCCATGCATGGCCCCGAGGAATTTCCAGCTATTGCGGTCCGCTATTGGCTGTTCATCCAACGCTTGCATGGCCAGTGCGTAGTTCAGTAATACCTTGTTCCACCCTGGGCCGAGTTTTGCGACATCCTGACGAGAAGTACTCATGAGATTTCCCTCCGTTCCTGTTGGGTGCTGTCTGCCGGGGTGAGGCCGGACTTCATTTCGCGGCGACAGCGCTACTCTGTGTGCACCTGCCTGCAGGCCTCTCAGGAAGGGCCTGTGCGCTTGAGCACATTGGTGATGCTCTCGGCGAGAGCGCAATTGCAGGTGCTTCCGGCGCCTGGGGTGTAGACCGGCGGTTTGGCGACGGAAGGATCGCCACTGAAGAAGGGGGGGGCAGGGGTTGTACTGAACAGTTCGTAGGGGGCGCTGACGTCGAGCAGGTCGACACCGTCGTAGACCGGGATTGCAATCAAGTACTGTCCTGCGGCAGGCATGATTCCCTCCTGGGAAACACCGCGGCGAACGCGCTTGCGTCGTCAGGTGTATAGCTTTCTGCTAATCAGCGTTGCGATGCCCGGACGACAAAACCGGAGGTCGGCCCGCTCAAGGCTAATGGCCATTAGGGCTGGTTTTGGCAGCATAGTCGGCGTTGTTTTACCTGCAAGGTGTTTTTGCGGGCAGGTGCTGAGCGGTAGTGCTCGAAGCGTATCGGTCTGCAGTGCTAGCACTGTGATCAGTTTGCTGAGGGCGCCACTGGGCACTGGCTCAGAAACGCTTGCAGCCCTTGCTGATATTCCTCGGCCGGCATCAGGTCACTGTGTTTGGCAATGAGACAGGCCACGCCCTGGCGCACCATGTCCGCGCCCGCCACGAGGTAGAAGTCCGGTGTTTCCTGCAGGCGCGCGATCTGTTCCCAGGCGAGGGTGCTCTTGCCGCTGCGGGCTTTGTCGAGGGTAAAGCCCTGGTCGTCGAAGCTCAGGCAATAGGTGCTTTCGACGGATTTCAGCGGCGCCCGCAGCCTGGTTTCGATCAGCCGCTGATTCAGCCCGCGCAACGGCGCCCGGGGCTTGGCGTGGTTGGCGGCAATACGCGCTTGCAGGTGCTTGATCCAGCGCCCGGAAAAACGCCACCAGAGCGGGATGAAGATCAACGCGAACAGCACCATGGCAATGACGTTCTGCGCGGTGAAGCGTCGCTCGGGGAAATAGAGCGCCAGCATGCCGCCGACCAGGCACAAGGCGAACATCAAGGGGCCGACCAAGCGGCGTTGCCACCGGGCAACATTGGCCATCGCCTGGGCCTGCTGCTGATCATGCTTGAGCATTTCCTGCTTCAGCGGTTCGGCGATCCAGGCCTGGATATGGGCGGGGGTGATGCTGTAGTGCAACTCCATGAGGGCTTGATCCGAGGTCCGTGTTCGGTGAGGGCGGCAGTTTAGCGAGTTTCGGGGGGGTGGGTAGCAGCGGTTTGTGCGCGTACGCGAACTCGCCACTCAGGCTGGAAACTGCTCTATATGGCGCTCCACCCATTCGTACAGGCGCTCGTCGAGCCGAAGCCGCTGTTGGCTGAAACTGTCCCGGCAGGCGTTGAACAACGGATCCTGATTGACCTGCACGGCCAGCTCGATGGGGCTTTCGCGCTCGGCATGGGCTGCCCGTAGCTGTCGCTGGCGCTGATCGGCCTGTTCCAGGGTGTCCGCCAGGGCATCCAGTTGCAGGTGCCTGAACTGGGCGATGGCCTGCGGCAGATGAAAGTGCAGGGCACTGTCGAAGCCTTCCCAGTCCTCGAAGGCCAGCCATTCGTGGAGCACCATCAAGCAGCGCGGTGCCGGGGCCAGTTGCTCCAGCCGCTCGAAGGCCAGCCAGTACTGGCGTGGCAATTGTTCGGCGGTTTCGATGGCCTGGGCGATCAGGTCCAGGGCCCGGGCCTTGTCCTGGTGATGTTTGCGCAGGATGCGCCGGGTCAGGGTGAAGCGCGCTTGTTCCAGAGCACTCAAGGCGCGGTTCAGGTCATAGCCTGCGTTGTGCAGATATTCCTGGGCTTGATCGGGGGGCAGCCCGGACTTGTCCGCCAGCACCTGCAGCAGTTCGGTTTTATAGAGTTCGGCAGCCTGCTCGGGGTTGCTTGCGCAGCGTTCCAGCAGGATCTGGGCGTGGCGCAGGCTGATGGGGATCAAGCTGCGTAGTCGTTGCAGAGCGTGGATGTGCGTCGGGTCCATCGACTGGGGTGCCTCGGGGTGTGCTGGTGGTTGGGGATGGCGGGCCGCACCTGTCACGGCTCTGTGTGCAGGGTGTGAGCTTTTCGCCATCTTGCCGGACAACCTGGTTATCGTCACGGAACTCGACGCTAGGTGTTGCACAGATATTCGACGTAGGAGCAATATTTGCAGCCGCAGGCTGCTTCCTTGGCTTGCGGCCGAGCAATGCAGCGACACACTGGTCGACCCAGGACGGGCGACCCGACAACAAAAACAAGAGAAGTCATCGACATGGATGTTAGATGTGATCAGCTCAAGACGCTGACGGGCACCCTGTGCCTGGCGTTCGCCACCGGGCTGCCGCTGTCGGCTGCGGCGGCCTATCAAGAGACCGGCCGCCCGGGCGACCCCGCCAGCTGGCGGTCGGCCGAATACCAGCAGGACTGGGGCCTGGAGCGCATGCAGGCGAGCCAGGCCTATGCCGCCGGGATCACCGGTGCCGGGGTCAGCATCGGCGCCCTGGACTCGGGTTTCGATGCCGCCCATCCCGAGGCCAGCCCCGGACGTTTTCACGCGGTTACCACCACCGGCCAGTACCTGGACGGCACCCCGTTCAGTGTGTCCGGGGTGCTCAATGGCGCCAACGACAGCCATGGCACCCATGTCACCGGCACCATGGGCGCGGCCCGTGATGGCGTTGGCATGCAGGGCGTGGCCTTCAATGCCCAGGTTTACGTGGGCAACACCAACCACAACGACAGTTTCCAGTTCGGCACCGGCCCCGATCCGCGGTACTTCAAGGCGGTCTACGGTGCCCTGGTGGATGCCGGTGCGCGGGCCATCAACAACAGCTGGGGCAGCCAGCCGAAGGGGGTCAGCTACCAGACCCTGGGCGACTTGCGCGCGGCCTACGCCCAGCATTTCCAGCAGGACACCTGGCTCGACGCTGCCGGCGACGTGGCGCGCCGTGGCGTGATCAACGTGTTCAGCGCCGGCAACAGCGGTTATGCCAATGCCAGCGTGCGCTCGGCGCTGCCGTACTTCCAGCCGGAGCTGGAAGGCCACTGGCTGGCGGTGTCGGGCCTGGACAAGAACAACCAGCAGAAATACAACCAGTGCGGCATCGCCAAGTACTGGTGCCTGGCGACCCCGGGTGCGGCGATCACCAGTACCGTGCCCGGTGGCGGCTACGCCACCTACAACGGCACCTCGATGGCCGCGCCCCATGCCACCGGGGCCTTGGCCCTGGTCATGGAGCGTTATCCCTACCTGAACAACCAGCAGGCCCTGCAAGTGCTGTTGACCACCTCGCGCCAGCTCGATGGCTCGCCGACCCAGGGGCCCAGCGACCGTGTGGGCTGGGGCGTCCCGGACCTGAGCCGGGCGTTGCACGGCCCCGGGCAGCTACTGGGTGAATTCGACGTCACCCTGGGCCGCGGGCAGGGCGATATCTGGAGCAACGGTATCTCCGACCAGGCCCTGCTACAGCGTCAGGCCGAGGACGCCGCGGAACGCCAAGCCTGGCAGCAGACCCTCAAGGATCGCGGCTGGGAGAATGGCCTGGCACCGGGAGCCAGCCAGCAGGATCGCAGCGACTATGCCCTGGGCATGGCCCGGGACGCGGCTGCCGCGCAGCGGGTCTACCAGGGCAGTCTGGTCAAGTCCGGGGCCGGCTGGCTGGTGCTCACGGGTGACAGCAGCTACCGCGGCCCGACCCGGGTCGATGGTGGATTGCTGGCGGTCAACGGCAACCTGCAATCGGCGGTGACGGTCAACGCAGGCGCTACCCTGGGCGGCAACGGCCGGATCGGTGCCCTGACTGCCAGCGCCGGGGGCGTGGTGGCCCCGGGTAACTCCATCGGTACCTTGAATGTCGCCGGCAACCTGGACTTGCAGCCGGGCTCGACCTATCAGGTGGAGCTTTCGCCCACGGCCAGCGACCGGCTCGTCGTGGGCGGTCAGGCCAGTGTCGGTGGTGCCAATCTCAGCCTGGTGCCCCAGGCGCAGCCGAACCTGTTGGCCGGTGGCCCGGTATCCAGCCTGGTGGGGCGCCAGTTCGACATCCTGCAGGCAGCGGGTGGGGTCAACGGGCGTTTCGCCCAGGTCCAGCCCAGCTACCTGTTTCTGGGGACCGTACTCGATTATTCGGCCAACGACGTGCAGCTGGACGTGACGCGCAGCGGCACGACGTTCGCCAGCGTCGGTGCCACGGCCAACCAGCGCGCCAGCGGCGGCGCCGTGGAGCGCCTGGGACCGGGCAATCCCGTGTATGAAAGCCTGCTGCTCTCGACCTCGGCGGACCAGGCCCGGGACGGCCTGCGGCAGCTGTCCGGGGAGATCTACCCGGCGCTGGACTCGATGCTGTCCAGCCAGGGCTCGGTCTTGCGCGATGCCTTGGGCGAGCGTGTGCAAGGTCCTGCACTGAATGCCAACGCGCCTGGAACGACTGCGAGCGAGCCAGGCTCGACCCAGCTCTGGCTCAAGGGCCTGGGCAGCTGGGGACGCATCGAGGGCGTGCAGGGCAGCGAGTCCTATACCAGTTCCCTGGGCGGCATGCTGCTGGGCGTGGACCATGACCTTGACGAGCAGACCCGCGCCGGCCTGGCCGCAGGCTACAGCGACAGCTCCCTGGGCATGGGCGGCAGCCACTCCCGGGCCACGGTCGACAGCTACCACCTGGGCGCCTATGCCCGCCACGACCTGGACCAGTTGCGCTTGAGCCTGGGCGGCAGCTACAGCTGGCACCGTGCCGAGGTCCGGCGCGACTTGGCCTATGCCGAGGTGTCCGGCCGCCAGCGCGCACGGGTCGATGCCCGCAGCCAGCAGTTATTCGCCGAGGCGGCCTATCGCCTGGCTTTGCCGGCGCTGCAGTTGGAGCCCTTCGTCAACCTGACCTACCAGCATCTGGACCGCGATGCCTTCCATGAGAAGGGCGATGCCGCGGCGCTGCATGCTCGCGACGAGCAGCGTGATGCCTGGCTTAGCACCTTGGGCCTGCGTGGGCGCCAGCAATGGCAACTGGGCCCGCAGCAAGACCTGCAGCTGGCGGCAAGCCTGGGCTGGCAGCACCGCCTGAGCGGGACCCAGGATCGCGAGCACCTGGCCTTTGCCGGTAGCGACCTGCCGTTCCGGGTGGAGACTGCGCCGGCCTTGCGCGATGCCGCGCTGGTGGGGCTCCAGGCACGGGTGGGGCTGACCCGCGACCTGGACCTGAGCCTGGACTACCAGGGGCGCCTGGCCAGTCGTGAGCAACAGCATGGCGCGGGACTCAACCTGCAATGGCGTTTCTGAAGCGCTGTGGCGCTGGTGGGGCCAAGGGCTCGCCGGCCAGGCGTTGCAATACGGAGTTTGACCAACGCGGTTTTTTATCAATGCAACTAAGGAAGGTCGTAGTGAAGCAAGTCAGAAAGGATGACAGCGCGCTCGGGCAGGGCTGGTCCCTGGCCCCACTGGGTCGCGCATTGATGGGCTGGGCGGCGCTGATGGGCACGGCCCAGGCCGCACCCTACGTGGAGAGTGGGCGCCTCGGCGACGCCGGCAGCTGGCGCAGCAGCGAATTCAAGGCCGATTGGGGGCTTGGGGCGATCCACGCCGACAGCGCTTATGCCGCCGGCTACAGCGGCAAGGGGGTCAAGCTGGGGATCTTCGACCAGCCGGTATACGCCCAGCACCCCGAGTTCGCCGGCAAGGACAAGATGGTGACCCTGGTCACCACCGGCATCCGCCAGTACACCGACCCCTACATCCCGGTGAAGGCCGGCGATGTTTTCCGCTATGACGGCAGCCCGTCGGTGGGCTCGGATGGCAAGCTCGGTTCCCACGGCACCCACGTCGGCGGGATCGCCGCCGGCAACCGTGACGGCGTGTCGATGCACGGCGTGGCCTTCGATGCGCAGATCATCAGCGCCGACAACGGCGACCCCGGCCCCGAGGATGGCATCGTCCTGGGCAACGATGGCGCGGTGTACAAGGCCGGCTGGGACAGCCTGGTGGCCAGCGGCGCGCGGATCATCAACAACAGCTGGGGCATCGGCATCACCGATCGTTTCGCCAAGGGTGGGCGCAATCCGGAGTTCCCGCATTTCACCGTGGACGATGCCCGGGCGCAGTTCGCGCAGATCCAGCCACTGCTGGGCACCATGCCCGGTGGCGCCTATGACGGGGCCATCGCCGCCGCCCGCAGCGGGGTCATGACGATCTTCGCCGCCGGCAACGACTACAACCTGAACAACCCCGATGCGATTGCCGGGCTGGGCTATTTCGTGCCGGAGATTGCCCCCAACTGGCTGACCGTGGCGGCGTTACAGCAGAACCCCGACACCAGCAGCGCCAACCCGTACCTGATCAGCACGTTCTCTTCCCGTTGCGGCTATACCGCGAGCCTCTGCGTATCGGCCCCCGGCACCCGGATCTACAGCGCGGTGATTGGCGGCACCAGCCTGGAAGACCTGACCCAGGGCTATGCCAACAAGAACGGTACGTCCATGGCCGCGCCCCATGCCGCCGGTGCGGCGGCGGTGCTGATGGAGCGCTTCCCCTACATGAGCGGCGCACAGATCGCCAGCGTGCTGCGCACCACCGCCACCGACATGGGCACGCCCGGCATCGATGCCTTGTACGGCTGGGGCATGATCGACCTGGACAAGGGGCTCCGGGGCCCGGGCATGTTGGTCACCGAACAGGACATTCCCGAGGCGTTCCGCATCGCCGGTGGCTACGGCCCGAGCCAGTTCGTGGTCGATCTGCCGGGTATCGGCGCCCTGGTGGATGCCGGCAAGCCGACCCAGCGGCGCTGCAACGACCTGGGCTGCGGGCTGGACCTGTGGAGCAACGATATCGCTGGCCATGGCGGCCTGACCAAGCAGGGCATCGGTACCCTGGTGCTTACCGGTAACAGCACTTACTCCGGCCCGACCCTGGTCAACCAGGGACGGCTGGCGGTCAATGGTTCGCTGCAATCGGCGGTGACGGTCAATGCCGGCGGCGTGCTGGGCGGCAATGGCCGGGTCGGCGCGCTGCTGGCCAACGCCGGCGGCGTGGTGGCGCCAGGCAACTCCATCGGCACCTTGCACGTGAGTTCCGACGTGACCTTCCAGCCGGGCTCGACCTATGCCGTAGAGGTGGATGCCGCTGGCAGCGACCGCCTGGTCAGCGATGGCAAGGCTTCCCTGGACGGTGCGAACCTGGCCCTGGACCTGCAGAACCCCGGGGTTTCGCTGCAGTCCCAGCGGACAACCAGCCTGGTGGGGCGTCAGTTCGACATCCTGGAGGCCGCGGGCGGCGTGCAGGGCGGTTTCGCCAGTGTGCAGTCCAACTCACTGTTCCTCGGCGGTGGCCTGGCCTATACCGGCAGCGGGGTGCAGCTGGCGGTGCAGCGTAACGCCACTTCTTTCGCCAGTGTCGGCTTGACCGCCAACCAGCGTTCGGTGGCCGCGGCCGCCGATCAGCTCGGCGCGGGCAACCCGGTCTACGAGAGCCTGCTGTTGTCGGCCAATGCCGGCAGCGCCCAGCAGGCTTTCGATCAACTGTCCGGGGAAATCCACCCGGCGGTGGGCAACCTGCTGCTCAACGACAGCCGCCAGTTGCGCGACGCCGTGGGCGAGCGAACCCGTCAGCAGGGCGTCGCCGCCGCGCCGGCCGTGGAAGGCCAGGACAACGGCCTGTGGGTCAAGGCCCTGGGGGCCTGGGGCAAGGCCGAGGGTGATTCCGGTCGGGCGCGCTATAGCAGTTCCATTGGCGGCATGTTGCTGGGGATTGACGGGCAGATGAGCGAGGACACCCGCGTCGGGGTCTTCACCGGCTACAGCGACAGTTCGCTGAGCATGGGCGATGGTCGTCATTCCTCGGCCAGCGTCGATAGCTACCACCTGGGTGCCTATGCCGGCAAGGAACTGGAGCAGATGCGCCTGAGCCTGGGCGGCAGCCATAGCTGGCACCGGATCGAGACCAAGCGCGAGCTGCAGTACAACGAGGTCAGCGATCGCCAGAAGAGCAAGCGCGATGCCCAGAGCACTCAGGTGTTCGGCGAGGCCGCCTGGAAGGTCGCACTGCCGAGCATGGCGCTGGAGCCGTTCGCCAACCTGGCCTATGTGCATATAGCCAGCGACAGCTTCAAGGAACATGGCGGCGCTGCTGCGCTCAAGGGTGGGCAGGATAATCGGGATGCCTGGCTCTCGACCCTGGGCATGCGCGCCGGCAAGCAACTGCAATTGTCCGGCGGCCAGGCGGTGGAGCTTTCCGCCACCCTGGGCTGGCAGCACAACCTGAGTTCCACCGGGGCCGACCAGCACCTGGCCTTCGCTGGCCAGGGCGATACCTACACGGTCCAGGCGCTGTCCCTGGATCGTGATGCGGCGGTGGTCGGTGCACGGGCGGGGATCGCCCTGGGTCGCCAGGCCCGGGTCAACCTGGACTATAACGGACTGCTGGGTAGTCGCGACAAGAGCCACGGGGTCGGCCTGACCCTGGACTGGGCGTTCTGAGGCCCCGGCAACAGATATGCAAGGCCCTGAGTGCCCAGCCGATGCCGGGTGCTCAAGCAGTGCATGGTGCAGCTGGCAATTCTGCGGGCGGAGCTGGCCTTCTCCCGCGCCATGCTTGAGCGCGATGCCCGCCACATGGCGCACCAGGTTACATCCAGGCGTTGCTCACGGCACCTGCAAGCTCGGCAGCGCTGCCCGACCTTGTGCCGACAGCAGCGGCTCCACCTGCTTCCAGCTGAAAGTCACGTCTACGTCACAGCCATCGCCGGTGGGCTGGTTAGCCAGGCGCATGCCCTGGGCGTCGAAACTCAGGTCGTAGGAGTCGTAGCTCGCCACGCCGGGGCAGTCGCTGTCCGCTGTGGCCTGAGTCTGGAGCCAGCTGGCGAATGCTTTCGGCAGGCTGACATGCCCGGAGTAGGGGCTGTACCACTCAAAACGCGCACCGATCCAGGTCCAGGGATCGACGCTTTCGCCGGTCTGCAGGTTCCAGGTATGCAGGCCCCAACTGATGCCGCCGCGACCATAGCCTGCGGTCCAGCGGTAAAACCTGACGGTGATCCACTGCGACGACCAGTACGTGGGGGCGACGCTGATCTCGCTGGTGTCGGCGGAGCCGCTGCGGCCCAGGTATTCGCGTCGCTCGCTGAAGAACGCTTGCTGGCCCTCGGAGCTGACCGCGAGACGTGCCAGGTGTTGATTGATCTTGCGGATAGCCGGGCCATCCCCCTCCAGCTTCAAGGTCACCTGGGCGCCTTGGGTCCTGACCTGATAGGCGTGCTCGCCGAAGGTTTCTTTCTCTACCTTGACCGGTAGCGGTGCCGCCTCCATTGGCGCGTTATAGGCGTCGCCGCCACAGCCTTCGGCACTTGAACGCGTCAGCGCCAAGGGCAACGGCGTGCCGCCTGCGGCCTTGCTCCAGGTTCCGGCCAGCGTATCGCCCTGGGGCGCGTCCAGTTGCCAGAACCCCGTCTTGCCGGCTTCGGCCCAGGGTGCGCCGGCCTTTTCCCGGGTAAGCTGGATCGGCGTCAGGAAGCGTTGGTAGTAGTAACTGCCGTTGCTGTCGGGGGCGGCGTTGAAACAGGCGGTGATCGCGGTCTTGCCGAGGGTGCCTTGCCAGACGCCGACAAGGTCGCTGGGCGCGGCGTTGGCATAGCTAGAAGCACAGGCGAGCGTCAGGAGGGTCAAGGGTTTGAGCATGCGGATCGGGCTTCCAGTTGTCTGACGGGCGGGCATCATATCTTAGGGGCAAACAAGTCAGTTGCTCCCACATCTATCTGCGACAAATCGCGATGCTGTAGGTGTTTTCTGTCAGACCGTTCTGAATCATACTTCCGGCGCCGTTGCTCTGTTGTGCCGGGCCCTTCATGGCCCTAGGCTGCTGCCGTCGTTGGAAAATCCAATGACCGGATTTAGCAGTCCGAACACGCATCTAGAGTTCAACGGAAACCGCTATATGGCGGCTGTACGTGGGGCACCTTCGGGTGCGCCGGTTTTGCTCTAGGTGCCCGGTCTGCTAACCCGCGTATAGCTGCCACCCTTCGTTTAGCAGCGAAGCGTGGTCGCTCCACCGCACCTTTGGAGCACGTTATGAAAAAGTTGGTCCCCGACCCCCGTCATTTCAGTTTGCATCGACCGCCCTCTGAAGCAATGCATTGCGCACGGTGATGGGTGTCTCGCCTTCGAGCTACAGCTCGATGCTTGGCACAAACCCGAGATTCTGAGACCCGTCAGCCAGAAACCAGTAGAGTGTTCATCAATACATCAATCGATATTTGAAGAATGAATCGTCCGCTGTTTGTGTCTCTCGATGGGCCCAAGGGCACCGGTAAAACCACACTGTTGGAGGCCGTGACGAAAGCACTGCGGGCAGACAACAGGAAGGTGATCCGACTGTGCGAGAAAAAAAGCGATCCCTACAGGGGTGAAACAATGGCCTTGGTGAACAAACTCGTCAGAGACCCCTGCCGGGATCTGGAGCTGGGGGTGTGTGAGCGCTTCGCTGAAAGCCGTTATTGGATTTCCCTGCACGTGCTGACTAAACAGCCCGCAGACAGCATCATCTTGATCGATCGTTGGTACCCGTCTGATGCTGCGTTTCGCCGGATAGTCCCGTTTGCAGAGATTCTAAAGTTGAACATGGATCGAAACGTGCGAGTGCCAGACCTGCATGTCGGGGTTGTCACCGCCCCAGAGGTTTCATGGGCGAGGGCAGCGGCACGAAGCCGTGGGCTGAGCAGTACCGTGATGCATAAGCTGGAGGAACAAGTCGCTAGTACCGAGGCGTTCGAGCGAGCGATTGCCGATCACGGCTGGGTTTTATGCCGCAACGAAGGAACAATCGAAGACGCAACGATGCAGGTGGTCTCCGAGATCTACAAGGCGCTTCGAGGGGCCGGCCAAAACCCTCCATTGCGCAGTTGAGCACAGCCGCCGAATTTCCTTCGGGACGTGTGTGATGTGGCGCTGACGATGGAGTCTTGAAGGGAGCAATGACTGAAATGGAAAGCCTGGTTATCCGTCGTGCCAGCGCACTTGATGCGCCGGCGGTGTTGAACCTCTTTGATGAAGTAATTGCCTGGTTCGTCGGCATGGGCAATGTGGGGCAGTGGGGCAGTGAACCATGGTCACAGTCACCTCGGCAGATTGAGCGGGTGACGGAAGCCTGTACGCTACCTGAGGCGTGGGTGGCAGAAGATTGCGCAGGCAGGATTTGCGCCGCATTGGTCCTGGGCGAGGCCATGCCCTATGTGCCTTGTGCTAGCGCGCCGGAGATCTATGTGAGAATGCTGATTGCCTCGCGTGATACACGGGTTCGCGGAGTGGGTCGGCGTCTGTTGGCCTTTGCCGATGAACGCGCACGGGCTGTGGGAGTAAGTCGCTTGCGCGTGGACTGCTATGGCGGTGGGAAGAGGGCGCTGGTGCGCTTCTATGAATCCTGCGGGTATGAGCCGATTTCAGCTTTCAGCGTGGATGGCTGGCCAGGTCAGTTGCTGGGGCGTAGTTTGTGACGCGGGCGTTATACCGGCCTATGCATCGACTTCATGTTCATCTTCAACATCCATGAACCGTTGCAGGTCGAGCACATCCAGATTGATCCGGGCGATAAAGGCCGAAAAAGCAAGACCGGCGGCGAGCCGCCGCAGGTCGCTGGCCCAGGCCGGAATAAAGGTTGGCCCCACCAACCAGCCCGACTCAAACAGCGGTGCCAAGTGCAAGGTGTCGCCCAGGCTCAGGCGCCCGGCAAACAAATGCCCGACCAGATCCGGGCGGTTGTCGCGGATCGCTACGCGCAGCAAAGTGTGCACGCCGAGCAGCCCAGTCAGGTACGCGGCATCCTTGGTGAACGCCGAACCACCTCGCACATTGGCGCCACGGAAAATCCGCTGCGTTGAGCGCAAGGACTCTTCCGGCGACTGACCGGCCTTGAGAAAGCCTTCGAACACCTGGATGAAGTCGGCGCCATCGAGCGCTTGCTGCACCGCGAGCACGCGCAAGGCGAGGCGCCGCAAGCGGTTGATATCCATGCTGCCGGTGAGCAGTTCAGCCAGCGTGGCAATGCCTTCTTGTGTCTGGGTGGTGCGTGGCGCCCCCAGGGCCAGGCATTTGAGGTTGGGCTGGCGCGCACCGTTCTGTGCGGTGGCCACGTGCACAAAAGCCTCGTGCTGCAGCAACTGCTGCTTGTCCAGTTCGCTGAACAAGGCACTGGCACGCAGGCGAATGCGGCTTGTCCCGGCAATGGCCTTGGCAGCCAGGCCAGGCTCAAGCTTGATGCTGATCTGGCCTGCACCAAAAAAGCGGTCCAGCTCCGGTTGCTGCCAGGCCGCAAACACATCGGCCGGAATGTCGGCAGGGCTGGGGGGAATATGGTTGCCACCCAACAGGGCGTCGGTGGTTTTCAGAAAAAAATGGGCGGCGTCCAGCATGCTCAGCTTTTGCCTGGGGTAGTAAAAGTCCGGGCGTCGGTACAGCGCCGAAGAGTACCGGGTAAATGCCGGGGTACCCATGGCCCCCAACATACGCCCGGCCGTGGCATAGCTGTGCGCGGTCCTGGCGAGAAAACGGCCCGCCGGATGCCCCTGATCGCAATGCTCGACAAAGCTGTCCAGCGCCGCGATGTCGGCGCTGTGTTCGCGCGGCCTGAACTCGACCTTGGGCAATTGCGCCTTGCCGCTACGCCATTGGGCGAGGAAAACCTCCTCACTCCCCTCGGGCCACGCCAGAGCATCGAGTACGCGGATCTTGCGGGCCAAACCGGGCAATGCGGCATCGAGTTCAGATAGCGACAGGGCACTCATGGCATTCACCTTGAGAGTCGAAGATTCATCGTACCAGCTTAGCCCCTGCCGGGGCGTGGAGCGTCGTAGTCCGGCCGGACGATGACGCCCGTGGGCATCGACCTATCCTGTGGGCGATCCCTCCCCAGCGACAGGAGTACCACTGATGGCCATTACCCTGGACGACATTCTCGAGATCGAGCAAATCAAGCAGCTCAAGTACCGCTACTTTCGCGCGGTTGACTGCCATGACTGGGCGGCACTGGAGGAGTGCCTGGCTGAAGACCTGACCACCGCCCTGGATAGCGGCAAATACAGCTTCAACAGCCGGGCGGCCTTTATTGGAGGGCTCAAGGCGATTCTCGACCGCCCCACGTTTCTGTGCAAACACCAGGGGCATCATCCCCAGATCGAGATCCTGGGGCCGGACACGGCCCGCGGCACCTGGTACCTGGAAGATCACGCTATCGACCTTGAGGGCGACTGGATGCTGCACGGTACCGCCTTGTACCAGGACGAGTACGTCAAGCGTGACGGGCGCTGGATAATCGTTGTGACAGGCTACCGGCGCATCTTTGAAACCGTGACGTCACCGATTCCCGCACAGCTCAAGGTTACCGCCAACCTGTTTGACCAGCGCTAAAGGCGATACTGACTGGTGGGCAGCACGTCGATCTTGTCGAAATCGATAAAGCGCGCACAGCTGTCCATCATGATCGCCAGGTTGCGCTGGAATTTTGCCTCATCGCCGACCGCGTCAAAGAAGGCCAGCGGATCGGTCATCGCCGCGGGCGGGAAGCACTCTTCGACGATGGCGTCGATGGGCGGGGCGCCGTGGGTCAGCACTTGTACCACCAGATTCTGCACGTACTGGAAGTTGTCCTGGGTATCGATGGCCACTGCCGTGTGGTGGTTGCGCCAGATGTCCAGCCAGGCGTGCGGGGTCAGGCGAGGAGGGCGAGTCAGCAGGGCGATCTGCGCGAAACCGTAGGTCCGTTCGCCGGGCGCGCAGGGAAAGCGCGTGTTGCGAATGGCTTCAGACTCACACACCAGATAGGCCGCCATACGGGCCGTTGCCTCCAGGATGAGCGTGTCAAACGGATGCCTGGCACTGGCATTGGCGCTGTCCAGCCACAGCGACAGGCTGGCATCCGGCAGAGGCCGGTTGTTCTCCTGGCGCAAACCTGCCGCGGGGGTGACGTCGGTGTCGGCCAGGTTCAGTTGCAGCCTTTGGGCACCCAGGGCCTGCAGTTGCGCGGCAAGTTCGTTGCGCAGTTGCCGGGCGAAGGTTTCGCGCGGGGTCTGCGTGTCGCGCCAGAGCAGGTAGATGACTTTTTCCATGGCGATCAAGTTCCTTCGCAGTTGTTCAATGAACGGGCGGGGTATCGACTCGAAGCCATGCTGGGGTCAAAGCAAATTAACGGAATCCTCCGAACAGACTACTGAAGCGGCGATTGGCTGACGCCTGCCCAAACGCATCGCTACAGCTAGTCCCAACAGACGATCAGCATTCGCTCGCGGCTCGATAGACTCAACTCACCCCAATTGCGAGGTCTGCCGAATGAGCCTGGAACAACGCATTGCCCACCTGGAGGCGCTCGACGCCATTCGCCAGCTCAAGCACCGCTATTTCAATGCCTGTGACCTGAAGCAAGTGGCGGTAATCCGCGACTGCTTTGCCGAAGGCGAGATCCTGATCGACTACGGCCCGGTAGGAATCTTTCGCGATCGCGACAGCTTCGTGGCGCTCTATCAGCAACTGGCTTGCCAGGACCGGGTGATTGACCTGCACCACGGCGCCAACCCGGAAATTCAATTGACCAGTGACGACGAAGCCCAGGGGCGCTGGGCACTGTACTACTTCAACCTGGATGGCGAGAGCGGCGCCACGCGGCAACTGGGTGGCATTTACCTGGATCGTTACCGGCGCATCGATGGGCAGTGGAAGTTGATCGAGACCTGCTTCAGCGCCCATTCCGTGGTGGTGGGACAGGCAGGTGCCTAAACGGCTGTACCTCCCCCCTGAGTAGCTAAGCTTGGTCTATTGCCAGTAACTGCTACCCACATCGTGAAAGGAGGTGTTTGAGATGCAACTCATCACGTTGAAAATCGACAAGCCGGAAGCGACGAACTTCATTTTGGGCCAGACGCACTTCATCAAGTCCGTCGAGGACATCCATGAAGCGTTGGTAAATACCGTGCCGGGTATCGCGTTTGGCTTGGCCTTTTGTGAAGCGTCCGGCAAATGCCTGGTGCGCTGGTCCGGCACCGACACCGCGATGATCGAACTTGCCCGGAAAAACGCACAAGCCATCGCTGCTGGCCATAGCTTCATCATTTTTCTCGGCGACGGTTTCTATCCGCTGAACGTGTTGAACACCGTCAAGATGGTTCCGGAGGTGTGCCGGATTTTTTGTGCAACCGCCAATCCCACGGAGGTGATCCTCGCCGAGACGGAACAGGGGCGCGCAATCCTGGGCGTAGTGGATGGCTTCTGTGCCGGTGGCATTGAAGGCGACGAAGACATTCTGTGGCGCAAGGGCTTGTTGCGACAGATCGGCTACAAGTTGTGAATGAAGAGCGGGCAGGGTGGGTACACGGAGGATGTGATGAACAAATGGGCGATGTCGACTGTTCATAAGAGATCCAAACACCAGTCACGGTTTGGCTTTCGTACAGTTTTGATCCCGCGGGGCAAGTGCTTATGCCATGCGCCGCAACGCCACGGCCATGGCCCCGCCGAGTACCGCCATGCCCAGCAGCAGTGCCGGGAACGACAGCCACCAGGGCATGCCGGCGGTCATCACGCTAAACTCCGACATACCTCCGATGCTGGCCAGCAGGTTCAACGGCAGGAACACCACATTGATCAGCGTCAGATTGCGCAGGGCGTGATTCATGCCGTTGTTGGCCAGGTTGCCGCGGGCCTCGATGAGATTGGTGAAGACCTGGGCGTGGATCTTCGCCTGCTGGTAGCTCTGCTCGTTTTCGATGATCAGGTCGTTGAGCGCCTCCAGCTGGTCGGGCCCGAAGCCGTGCTTCTGGCCATGGCTGCGCAGCAGCGCCAGCACGGCACCGTTGCTCTGAATCGCATTGACGTAATAGACCAGGCTCTCGCTCAAGCTGTACATCTGCACCAGGTGCTGGTTGTCCATGGTCCGGCCGAACTGCAGCTGGATCTCGCGGGCCACCTGCTTGACGATCCGCAGGTGGCCCAGGTAGTGATGCACGCTCTCGGCCAGCATCGCCATCAGCACTTCCAACGGCGTGCTCATGCCGGCCTGAAGGTCCACCCTGGCGAGCAGCGAGTTGCTGGAACAGATCACCACCAGGCGTCTTTCGCTGAGCACAACGCCGAACGACGACACGTTGAACACCCGCCCGTCGAAGCTTTCCGGGCGCTTCCAGATCAGGAACAGGTGGTCGGGCTTGATCTCGATGCGCGCCACTTCATCTGGGTCCAGAGAGGATTCCAGAGCCTGGGCGCCAACCCCTAGGCGCTCGCACAGCCGGGACTGCTCGGCCGCGTCCGGCGCAACGCACAGCCAGACGCTGGCCTGTTCCTCGGGAGCCTCAAGGAGGGCACCGTTTTCGGTGCGAAAGCATTCGATCATCGCCTACCACGCCTGGCCTAGGTGTTTGCGTTCGAGCCTCTGCACGAAGGCCTGCAGCACGCGCCGGTAAAGCTCGTCGCCCAGCACGGCGTCTTCGGTGCCGGCATCGAGGTTGGGGTTGTCGTTGACTTCGATGACCAGCACGCGGTCGCCGGTTTGCTTCAGGTCCACCCCGTACAGCCCATGGCCGATGAGCCGGGCGGTGTCGACGGCCAGCTTCACCACCTCGGGCGGCGCCTGCTCCACCGGGACCGCGCGGCACTGGCCGTTGACTTCGCCGGCCTGGGCCTTGTGGTTGTAGATCTGCCAGTGTCCCTTGGACATGAAGTACTGGCAGGCGTACAGCGCCTCTCCATTGAGTACGCCGATGCGCCAGTCGTATTCGGTGTAGCAGTACTCCTGAGCCAATAACAGCACCGAGTGCTCGAACAGCTCCTGTGCCGCCGACACCAGTGCCTGGGCATCGGCGACTTTGATCACACCCTTCGAGAAGCAGCCGTCGGGGATCTTCAGCACCAGCGGGAAACCTAAGCGGCGGCCCACTAGTTCGAGCTCCTGCGGCCGGTCCTTGTAAAGGATCTCCGTCGCCGGCGCGCCCAGGCTGTGGCGTTTGAGCAGGTCGGCCAGATAGACCTTGTTGGTGCAGCGCAGTATGGAAGAGGGATCATCGATCACCACCAACCCTTCGCTTTCGGCCTTCTTGGCGAATCGGTAGGTGTGGTCGTCCACCCGTGTGGTTTCGCGGATGAACAACGCGTCGAACTCGGCCAGGCGCGCGTAGTCCTTCTTCTCGATCAGGTCGACGTCGATGCCGAGCTGTCTGCCGTTCTCGATGAACTGCTCCAGCGCCCGGGCGTTGGACGGCGGCAGCGCTTCTGCCGGGTCATGCAGGATCGCCAGGTCGAAGCGCGCCAGGCGTTTGGAGGCGGGCTGGCGCCAGATGCGGCGGTTGAAAGCGTCCAGGGCGTCGGCGAAGAAGTGCTGCTGCTCATCGCGCAGCTTGTGCAGGGTACCGGCCTTGATGCCGGCGATTTGCCAGACATCTGCGCGGCGGAATTCCACTAGCAGGATGGGGCAGGGGAACGACTCGAACAGCTGGCGGCCGATCTCTTGCAGGGGCTCGATGGCGGTACGGCCGAAGTAAAGGGTGAGGGTGAAGGCTTCAGTGCTGCCATAGGGATGGTTGGCCAGGGCCCGCTCCAGAGTGCGCTCCAGGTCGTCAAGCCCCACGCCGTAAAGGGACTTGCGGGTCAGTTCGCTGATCGTGCGTACCGACGGGAGCACCTTGTGTCCGCGTGCCTCGGCGAGCAAGGAGCAGTAGTAGCCCTGACCCAGGTACTTGTAGTTGCGGCACAGGTTGATCACCTGCGTGCGCCCGGCCACGTCGTCGCTGTGTTCGAGGTAGTCCTGGGCAAGCATCAAGCTCTCGCTGGGCAGGTAGCTCGCCCAATCTTCCTTGCGTTCCACCAGTATCAGCAACCGGCTACCGGCGCGAAGTTTACTGGGTGGCTCCTCGTTAAGGGTTATTGTGGAAACTTCGGTTTTGGCCAATACTTCGGCCACGTTGGCTTGCACCGCTGACATGAGTATTCGATCCCTGTTGAAGAAGATGCCCCTTCAATAAATCACGGGTTTTCCGACCTGTCCCGGTTCGTTACTCAAACATTACGGTGTTGCCATGGTTTTTGATTTTCGCTTTGCATCGGTGGCCGATATCGATGCGCTGGTCGCCCTGGAGCAGGACTGTTTCACCCTCGATCGCCTGAGCACGCGCAGTTTCAACTGGATGGTGCGACGTGCCAACGCCTGTCTGATTGTCGCCGAGCAGCAGGGGAAACTGGCAGGCTACGCGCTGCTGCTGTTCCACCGCGGCACTTCACTGGCACGCCTGTACTCGATTGCCGTAAGCCCAGCCTGGCGCGGGCATGGCCTGGGCCAGCGGCTGCTGGAACAGGCTCAGGCCAGCGCGCTGCAGCGCAATTGCGCCTGGCTTCGCCTTGAGGTGCGTACCGACAACCCGGCGGCCGTCAGTCTGTACGAGAGCAATGGCTATCAACGCTTCGCCGTGGTCGACGATTACTACGAAGACCACAGCCAGGCGCTGCGCTATGAAAAGCGTATCCTGCGCAATGCGCCGGCGCCTGCCCGGCAAGTCCCGTACTACGCGCAAACCACCGAGTTCACCTGCGGAGCGGCCTGCCTGCTGATGGCCATGGCCGCTATCGAGCGCGGCCGGTCACTGCTGCGGACCGAAGAAATCCAGCTCTGGCGTGAGGCGACGACCATCTTCATGACCGCCGGCCACGGCGGTTGCAGCCCGCAGGGTCTTGCTCTCGCGGCCTGGCGTCGGGGGTTCGAGGTGCGCATGGTGCTCAGCCAGGCCGACTCGCTGTTTCTCGATGGCGTGCGCAGCGCGCAAAAAAAAGCCGTCATGAAGCTCGTGGAGGACGGTTTTGTCGAGGCGCTGAGTGAGACCGACGTGCAACAGGTCCTGGCGCCCGGCCTTGATGTGCGTTCGGCGCTGCAGGCGGGGTTCAGGCCGCTCGTGCTGATTAGCAGCTACCGCTTCACGCGTCTCAAGGCACCGCACTGGATCTTGGTGACTGGCTGCGATGATGAGTTCGTGTACCTGCATGACCCCGATGTGGACCACAGCCGCCACCGTCGCAGTCTGGATTGCCAACACCTGCCGGTGAGCCATGCCGAGTTCGCGCGCATCAGCAGTTTCGGCAGGCAGCGGGTGAGGGCCGCCGTGTTGTTGCGCGGGCGTGGCTAATGCCAGCCAGTCAAGTGTTCATCACTGATTGAGACTCTCGGTACGGCTGACAGCTACCTGCCGCCCGCGCTCCAGGTCGACCCCGGCCAGTATCAGCAGGCCGACGACGAAATAGCTACCAGTAATCAGCATCGCCAGGCGGTGATCGCCTGCGGACAGCCAACTGGTCAGGCCGTAAGTCATGGGGCCGAGGATTGCCGACAGTTTGACCGCCAGCCCCCAGAGGCCGAAGAACTCCGCCAGCCGTGTCGGCGGCGCAAGCAGGCCGACTATCGCCCGTCCGGCCGATTGGCTGGCGCCCATGCACAGGCCGGCAAGGTTGGCGGCCAGCCAGAACAGCCCGGGGCCGCGCGCGACCCAGACCAGAGCGACCATGCCGAGCCAGCCCAGCAGGGTCAGCGCCAGGGTAGCGCGATGGCCGAGGCGGTCCTGCAGCCAACCGAACAGCACCGCACCGATGGAGGCCGTGATATTCACCACTAGGATCAGCAGCAGCGTGTCTTGGGTACTGAAGCCCATGACCTGATTGGCATAGATGGCAGCCAGGGTGATCACGGCCGAGATACCGGCCTGGTAGCAGACCGTGCAGGCAAGAAAGCGCAGCAGGTCGCGATAGCGCCCGGCTTCGCGTAGCGTCTGCGCGAAGCGCGCCAGCACCGCTTGCGCGATAGGCATGTCGCCGCACACGGGCTGCGGCTGGCTGCGCTCGCGCAGGAACAGGAAGGTCGGCAGGCTGGCGACGGCGAACAAGGACGCGGTGATCAGCATGCACACCGGCACGAACTGCGCCGCAGTCTGGCCCTGCGCCTGGGCCCAGCTGACGAAGGCCAGGCAGGCGCCCAGGCTGAACAGGCCACCGATATAGCCGAACCCCCAGCCCCAGCCGGACACCTTGCCCAAGGCCTCCACACGGGCGAGTTCGGGCAGGAAGGCGGCGATCAGGTTTTCGCCGCTGCCGAAACAGAAGTTGGATAGCACGATGAAAAGAATCGCGACACCGAGTTCCCCGGGTCCTGCCAGCGCGAGTCCAGCGGTAAATACGACACAACCGACCGTACTGAACAGCAGCAGGCGTTTCTTGCAGGCGAAGGCGTCGGCATAGGCGCCAACCAGCGGCGCGCTCAGGATGATCAGGGCGTAAGAGAGGGCTATGGCGCTGGTCCAGGCCAGCGTACCCCAGGCTTCGCCTTTGGCGACCACGGCGACGAAGTAGGCGTTGAACACGGCGGTGATCACCACCGTCGTGTAACCGGAGTTGGCGAAATCAAACATCGCCCAGGCCCAGATTTCTCGGCGTGTCACTCCGGGGGCAAGGCTGGTTGGCATGGCGATCCCTCTACAGGGCTGTGGCGAGGATAAAGCCCTCGCCACAGGTGCAATGTTCGTCTCAACGTCCTTAACCGACTGGTATTGAGCCTAGCCCTGGCCCACCCTTCCTGCGAGCGTATAATGGTAATTGGCAAGGATTTATACGCAAAGTTTCCTGTCATGAGGGGCCGCCGATGTCTCGTCCGCCTCCAGACCCCCGCGCCGTTCCCCATTACGATGGGGGCGCGGAAAAATTGCTCGAAATTGTCCAGCGCACCGTGGTCGAGCTGCACCCGCAAGCGGCAGAAGGGTTGCACGTTACCTTGCACAGCGTGCTGGACCGGGACCTGGGCGTAGACAGCCTGGCTCGAGTCGAACTGTGGTCGCGTATCGAGCACGAATTCGGTGTGCGCTTGCCAGAACACCTGTTCGCCTCGGCGGACACCCCCGCCGATGTACTGCGCGTGCTGCACAGCCGTCATGGCGCCGTGGCCGTCCGTCCGTTGCCCGCCAGCGACGCTGGCGAAGCCCTGACAGCAGCAGCAGGGCAGACGCCGGACGCCGCGCGGACCCTGATCGAGGTACTGGACTGGCATGTGCGTCATCAGCCGCAGCATCTCCACGTGCGCCTGCTAGGTGAACGTGACCAGCAGGAAGCGATCAGCTATGGCGCCTTGCACCAGGGCGCCCTGGCCGTTGCCGCAGGGCTGCAACGCAGTGGCTTGCGGGCCGGTCAGACCGTGGCCCTGATGCTGCCCACAGGCCGCGACTTTCTCCAGGGTTTTCTCGGCATCCTGTTGGCCGGTGGGGTGCCGGTGCCCATCTACCCACCGCTGCGCCTGTCGCAGATAGAGGAGCATCTGCGCCGCCAGGCCGGCATCCTGCACAACGCCGAGGCCAAAGTGCTGATTACCGTGACGCAAGCGAAGCTGCTCGCCCGCCTGCTCCGGCCGCAGGTCCCGAGCCTGGTCCGTATCGCCAGCGTGGCCGAGTTGATGGGTGAGGGGGGCGAGTGCGTCACACCGTTGCGGCAACCGGGTGACATCGCCTTCCTGCAGTACACCTCGGGTAGCACTGGCCAGCCCAAGGGCGTGATGGTCAGCCATGCCAATCTGCTGGCCAATCTGCGCGCCATGGGCAGGGCGCTGAAGGTGGGCCCGCAGGACGTGTTCGTCAGCTGGCTTCCCATGTACCACGACATGGGCTTGATCGGTGCCTGGCTGGGCAGCCTGTATTACGGCTACAACCTGGTGCTGATGTCACCGCTGGCTTTCCTGGCACGGCCGGAGCGTTGGCTATGGGCCATCGATAGCTTGCGCGGCACCTTGTCGGCGGCGCCCAATTTCGCCTACGAACTGTGCCTGAACAAACTCGCTGACAGTGACCTCGAGGGCCTGAACCTGAGCAGCTGGCGCCTGGCCTTCAACGGTGCCGAACCGGTCAGCCCGGATACCTTGCAGCGCTTTACCGAGCGCTTCGTACGCTACGGCCTGGCGCCCACGGCGTTGACGCCTGTCTATGGGTTGGCCGAGGCCACGTTGGGCGTGGCCTTTCCTCCCTTGGACCGAGGGCCGCTGATCGACCGGGTGCAGCGAGAGGCGTTCCAGACCCGTGGCACTGCACTGCCCGCCGAAGCGGACGCCAGCGCAACGCTGCGCTTTGTCTCCAGCGGCCGGCCGTTGCCGGGGCATCAGATTCGCATCGTCGATGGTCGCGGGGTCGAACTCCCCGAGCGCAGCGAAGGTCACCTGCAGTTCAGTGGGCCATCTACCACCGGAGGCTATTACCGTAACCCCGAAGAGACCCGCCGGGTGTTGCGCGATGGCTGGATCGACTCGCTCGACTTCGCCTACATGGCCGCTGGTGAGGTCTACCTGACCGGCCGCGCCAAGGATCTGATCATCCGGGCCGGGCGCAACATCTACCCCTACGATGTCGAAGCGGCGGTCGGCAACTTGCCCGGTCTGCGCAAAGGCTGCATTGCGGTGTTCGGCAGTCCTGACCCGGCCACCGGCACCGAGCGCCTGGTGGTGCTGGCCGAAAGCTACGAGAAGGAAGCTGCCGCGCGGCAACGCCTGCAGCAGGAGGTCAACCGCATCGTGGTCGACCTCACCGGAGTGTCGCCCGACGATATCGTGCTGGCACCGCCGCATAGCGTACTGAAAACCTCCAGCGGCAAAATTCGCCGTGCTGCCAGTCGTGAACTGTATGAGCGCGGTGAAGTAGGCCGGCCACACCTCGCTGTGTGGCGCCAGTTGCTGCGCCTGGTGCTGCAGGCCGTACGCGGGCATTTCAGTCGCAGTTGGCGGAGCGGCCGCACGGCGCTATATGCCGCTTACATCTGGCTGCTGTTCTGGCTGGTCACCCCACTGACCTGGCTGGGCGTCGCGCTCCTGCCGCGCCAGCGTTGGTGCCGCAGCTTTACCCGCGCGGCCGCACGGCTGTTCGTGTGGTTGACGGGTGTGCCGTTCAGCGTCACGGGGCTGGAGCACCTGCCTGAGTCTGGGGCGAGCGTACTGGCCGTAAACCATGCCAGCTACCTCGACGGTGTCATTCTCTGCGCGGTCCTGCCGCCGCGATTCAGCTTCGTTGCCAAGCGCGAACTGGCTGGACAGTGGGTCGCCGGCCGGTTCCTGCGCAAGCTCGGTGCCCGCTTCGTCGAACGCTTCGACCTGCAGCGCAGCGCTGCGGACACCGGGCCCCTGGCCGAGGCGCTAGAGGCTGGCCAGCCGCTGGTGTTCTTTCCCGAGGGAACCTTCACCCGCGAGCCGGGCTTGCGAACGTTCCACATGGGCGCCTTCGTGCTCGCCGCGCGTACCGGCGTGCCGCTGCTGCCGGTCGCAATCCGCGGCACGCGCAGGGTGCTGCGTGACGGTCAGTGGTTCCCGCGTTACGGTGCAATCCACGTCAACGTCTGCTCCCCGCTGTTGGCGCAAGGGCCGGACTGGACGGCGGCAATCAAGCTGCGGGATACGACGATAGCGATGCTGCTAGAGCATCTGGATGAATCGGAACGCGCCCAGCGCGCAGGATAGGCGACTACTTTGCTGTCGTCGTCTGTCCAGAGCCGGTTATAGCGTGGCACACGTCAAAAGCTAAACTGGATTGGATCAATCATCACCGACACAAGCTGACCAGGGCGGCTGCAGGTGCCGAGCAATAGCACACTCCAACACCCTGGCCACCACCTGATCAGGTCCAACGAGCCTCTGGACAGCCAACACCGTGACGGTTGCTAGCCCCAGTATTGGCGGCTTCAGTTTTGCGCGGTTTTTTCACCGGCTTCCAGTTTCACTGTCTCTTCCAGGGTGAAGCGCCCCAGCGGGTTTTGCAGGAAGTTCTGGATATTGCTGCGCGAAATATTGATGTAGGGGCTGTAGTACAGATCGATCCAATGGACATCCTGTTTGGCCTGTTTCTGTAGTGCCTGGTAAATCTGCTTGCGTTTGCTCGGGTCGATCTCCACCCGGGCCGCGGCCACCAGGTCCTTGACCTTGTCGTTGTGGTAGCGGGTCATGTAGTTCATGTTGGTGTCGTGACCGAGCACAAAGGTGGTCTTCTGGTCCGGGTCCAGCACGTCGTTGGTCCAGTACATCACCGACAGGTCGTAATCGCCATCGACCAGCATCTGCCAGCTCTGGGTCGGGTCGACCTTCTGCAGGTTGGCGGTGATGCCGACATCGGCCAACTGCTTCTGCACCAGCACGGCGATCTGCTCGTCGGCCTCGTTGCCGGCGTTGACGACATAGTTGACCTTGAGCCCCTCGGCGCCAGCCTTCTTCAGCAGCTCGCGGGCCTTGGCCGGGTCGAAGGGGCGTTGTAGGTTGTTGGCGTTGTGATAGAGCGCGCCCTTGGGAATGTACGAATAGGCCACGTCGCCGTGGCCGAAGGTCACGGTGTCCACCAGGGCCTTCTTGTCGATCGCCAGGTCGATAGCCTCGCGCACCTCGACCTGGCCCAGCAACCCCTTCTCGTGGTTGATCAGCAGGTGGTCCTCACGGGTCGACGGGTCGATGTGAATGGTCAGGCTCGGGTCCTTGCGCAGGGTATCGACACGGGAGAAGGGCACGAAGATCGCCGAGTCCAGTTCGCCGGCCTGGACCTTGAGCATGCGGGTGTTGTCGTCGGGGATGGAGATCCACTCGACGCCATCCAGGCTGACCTTGTCGGCCTCCCAGAAGTGCGGGTTCTTTTCCAGGATCACCCGGTCACCGCGCAGCCACTCCTTGACCTTGAAGGCACCGGAGGTCACCGGCTCCTGGGCGTAGGCGTCTTCGCCGATCGCATCCATGGCCTTTTTCGACAGGATCGAGACGTTGGCGGTGGCCAGTTGCGAGAGGAACGGCACCGACTTGCTCTTCAGGGTCACCACCAGGGTGCGCTCGTCCGGGGCGTCGGCCTTGTCGATGATCTTGTAGGAGTCGGCCCACAGCGAGCCGGGGTTGTCGCGGATGCGCAGCAGGGAGAACGCCGCATCGCCGGCGCTCAGTGGCGAGCCATCGGAGAACTTGGCTTCGCGGATCTTGAAGGTGTAGGTCAGGCCGTCGTCGGAGACCTTCCAGCTTTCGGCCAGGCCCGGGACCAGCCGGGTGCCGCTGTTGTCGACCCGGATCAGCACGTCGTAGACGTTGGCGAAGACCCAGCTGTCGCGGTTCTGTGCGCTCTTGATCGGGTCGAAGGTGGTGCTCTCCTCACGGCAGCCGATGGTCAGCACGCCGGCTGCCAGGGTTGTGCCGGTGGCCAGGGTGCTGGCGGCCAGGACGGCGGCGGTGAGTAGCTTCAATGCTGTGGGTTTCATGCTCAAGCTCCGTTTGATGGTCATGGTTGTTGTGTCAGTACGGCGGTCGCGGATGGATGCAGGCATGGCGCCGGGCACCCTGTGAGTGGCTGGGCGGCGCGGTTTCGCTGCAGGTGGGCAGCGCCTGCGGGCAGCGTGGGTGGAAGGCGCAACCCGACGGCAGGTGCAGCGGGCTAGGTGGCTCGCCGGCCAGGGGGCGTTCTGGCAGGCGGCGGGCCGGGTCGATGTCGGCGATCGACTGGATCAGCGCGGCGGTGTAGGGGTGATGGGGCGCGTCGAACACCTCGTCCACCGGGCCTTCCTCGACGATCTGCCCCAGGTACATCACCGCCACCCGGTCGCACAACCGGCGCACCACGCCCAGGTCGTGGGTGATGAACAGCAACGCCAGGCCCATGCGTTCGCGCAGCGTCAGCAGCAGGTTGATGATCTGCCCCTGGATCGACACGTCCAGGGCGGCGACGCATTCGTCGGCGACGATCAGCCGCGGCTCGATGGCCAGGGCTCGGGCGATGCCGACCCGTTGGCACTGGCCGCCGCTGAGCGAGCCGGGCTTGCGTGCGGCCAGCCCGGGGTGCAGGCCGACCAGCTCGAGCAGTTCGTCGACCCGCGCCGGGATCCGCCCGGCGGGCACCTTGCGCTGCACCTGCAGGACTTCGGCGAGGATCTGGCCGATGCGCTGGCCTGGATTGAGCGCGCTGTACGGGTCCTGGAAGATCATCGCAGTCTCGCGGCGCAGGCGGGCGATATCGACCTTGCGGCCCTGGGTCATGTCGATGCCGTCGAACAGCACCTGCCCGGCGGTGACCGGGTTCAGTTGCAGGATGGCCCGGGCCAGGGTGCTCTTGCCGCAGCCCGATTCGCCCACCAGGCCGAGGGTCTGGCCGGCGGCGAGAGTCAACGAGGCGCCGTTGACCGCGTTGACTTTGCGCGGGCGCAGGCCGAACAGGCCGCCGCCGGCGGCGCAAAACTGTACATGCAGGTCCTTGACCTGCAACAGCGTGGTCATGACAGGCCTGCAGCCAGCAGCGGGGTGTGGCAGGCCAGGCGGTGGCCGGGGCCGCTCTCACGCAGCTCCGGCAGCTGCTCCCGGCATAGCGGCAGGGCCTGGGCGCAGCGCGGCTCGAAGCGACAGCCCGGGGGCAGGGCATCGAGCAGGGGCGGTTGCCCGGCAATGGTAGTCATCAGCCGCACCTGGCGTTGCGCCGCGGGGTGGCAGGCCAGCAGCCCGGCACTGTACGGATGGCGTGGATGGGCCAGCAACTGGTGCTTGGCGCCGTGCTCGCAGAGACGTCCGGCGTACATCACGGCGATGCTGTCGCAGGTCTGCGCCACCACCCCCAGGTCGTGGCTGATCAGGATCATCGACAAGCCGCGACGGTCACGCAGCTCCAGCAGCAGGCGCAGGATCTGTGCCTGCACGGTGACGTCCAGGGCCGTGGTCGGCTCGTCGGCGATCAGCACTTTCGGGTTGCAGCCCAGGGCCACGGCGATCATCGCCCGCTGGCGCATGCCGCCGGAAAACTCGTGAGGGTAGTTGTCCACCCGGGCTTTCGGATCGGGAATGCCGACCTGGCGCAGCACTTCGATGGCCTCGGCCCGAGCCTCGCGGCGCGAGGCGCCCTGGTGCAGGCGGATGCCCTCGGCGATCTGCTCGCCGATGCGCATCAGCGGGTCCAGGTGGCTGCTGGGGTTCTGGAAGATCATGCCCAGCTCGCGTCCGCGTAGGCGGCGCATGCCGGCCTCGTCCAGTTGCAGCAGGTCGTGGCCCGCCAGGTGCACGGACTTGCCCTCGATCCGCAGGTTCGGCGAGGGCAGCAGGCGCATGAGGGCACGGCAGGCCAGGGTCTTGCCCGAGCCGCTTTCGCCCACCAGACCGAGGATCTCGCCCTGGCCAAGGTCGAAAGACAGGCGCTCGACCAGGGTGATCTCGCGCGGGCCGTTGCGGGCGATCACGCTCAGCTCCCGGACCTGCAGCAGCGGTGTGCTCATGAGCGGTCTCCAAGGCGTTCGGCGACGCCATCGGCCAGCAGGCTGAAGCCCATGGCCAGGGTCACCACGGCCAGGCCGGGGAAGGTGCAGATCCACCAGGCGATGGTGATGAAGCTCTGGCCCTCGGCCACCATCGAGCCCCACTCAGGGGTCGGTGGCTGCACGCCAAGGCCCAGGTAGCTGACGGCGGCGCCGTTGAGCAGCACCAGTACCGCGTCCGACATGCAGAACACAACCGAGCCGAACAGGGCATTGGGCAACAGGTGGCCGAACAGCGTGCGCCGGTGGCTGAAGCCCAGGCTTCTGGCGGCCAGGGCGAAGTCGCTTTCCTTGAGCACGAGGATCTGTGAGCGGATCAGCCGTGCATAGGACACCCAGCCGACCAGGGCCATGGCGATATAGAAGCTGCCAAGGCCCGGGCCGAGAATGGCCATGATCGCCAGCATCAGCACCAGGAAGGGGAAGGCCAGGACGATGTCGATCAGGCGCATGCAGGCGTTGTCCAGCAAGCCGCCGATGTAGCCGGAAATGGCGCCGATGCAGGTGCCCAGCAGGAACGGGAAGATCACCCCGATCAGGGCCATCTGCAAGTCGGTGCGCGCGCCCCAGATCACCCGCGACAGCACGTCGCGGCCGAAATTGTCGGTGCCGAAGGGGTGCGCCAGGCTGGGGGCGGCCAGGCGCAGCTCGCCGTACTGCATCAGCGGGTCGAACGGGGCGATCCATGGTGCGCACAGCGCCAGCAGGCACCAGCCGAGGACGATGGCGAGGCCGCAGTACAGGGTCAGGCGACCGTTGCGCAGGTTCCAGTCCAGGCGCCAGCGGAGGGAAAGCGTGGGGCTGGGACTGTGGCTCATTGGATCTTCACCCGCGGATCGAGGGCGGTGGTCGCCACGTCGGCGATGAAGTTCACCGCGACCGTGGCACAGGCCAGCACCATGGCCACGCCCTGGACCACCATGTAGTCGCGGGTGAAGATGCCGCGCACCAGCAACTGGCCGATGCCGGGCAGGGAGAACAGGCTTTCGATCACCACGGTGCCGCTGATCAGCCAGCCGATGTTGACCGCCAGCAGGTTGATCGTCGGCACCATGGAGTTGGGCAAGATGTGCCGCCGCAGCAGCGCGCCTTCGCCAAGGCCGCGGGCGCGGGCCGCGGTGACGTGGTCGGCCTGCATCTCCAGCAGGATGCTGGCCCGCAGGTTGCGCACCAGTACCGCCGAGAGCGCCAGGGCGATGGTCAGGCAGGGCAGCACCAGGTGATGCAGCTTGTCGGCCCAGGTCCGGCCATAACCGGACACCGGGAACAGCCCCCAGTGCACGCTGAACAGCAGGATCAGCATCAGGCCCAGCCAGAAGGCCGGCAGGCCCAGGCCGGCGGTGGTGAACAGGCGGATCAGGTTGTCGGTCCAGCCGCCCTTGTTGCGGGCGGCGAGAATGGCTAGCGGCACGGCGATGAGCAGCGCCAGCAGCACGCTGCCGAGCACCAGCATCAGGGTGGGCTCGATGCGGCTGGCGATCAGGGGCAGGGCGTCGATCTTGTACAGCAACGATTTGCCCAGGTCGCCGTTGAGCAGGTTCTTCAGGAAGTACAGGTACTGCACCCAGATCGGCTCGTCCAGGCCAAACTGGGCACGGATCTTCTGAATCGCATCCGGAGTGCTGCGCGCACCCAGCAGCACCCGCGCCGGATCGCCCGGAATCGAACGGACCAGCACGAAGGTGATGATGCTGATACCCAGCAGCACCGGCAGCAGCTGCAACGGACGGATCAGGACGAACCGGTAGCGTGCCAGGTTCATTGATCAGCCCCGGTTGCGCTGCAGGAAATCCAGCAACACCGGGAAGTAGGCTTGCGGCTCTTCGTAGAACGGCATGTGACTGCTGTTGGGGAACACGTGCAGCTCGGCCCGGTCATGCAGTGCCAGTTTCATGCGCAGGGCGCAGGCCGGGGACAGTTCGTCGTGCTGGCCGGTGGTGATCAGGACCGGCATTTGGAACTCGCGCATTTGCTCCAGGCGGTTCCAGTCCTTGAGGTTGCCGATATAGAGGAATTCGTTGGGCCCCTGCATGGTGGTGTAGGGGCCCATGTTCCAGTCGCCCAGCGAGCGTTTGACCGGCGCCGGCCAGTCGTCGAGGCGGCACACGTGACGGTAGTTGAGCAGGGTGATGGCTGCCTGGTACTGGGGATGGTCGAGATTCCCCTGGGCCTCGTAGCGCTGCATCATCGCCACGGTTTCGCTGCCCAGGGCACTGCGCAGGCGTTCCAGCTCGCTGATCAGGTGCGGGATGTCGCCGACGGTGTTTTCCAGAATGAGGCTTTTCAGCGACTGCGGATGGTGGATGGCGTATTCGATCGCCAGCCAGCCGCCCCAGGAGTGCCCCAGCATGTGCACCCGGCCCAGGTCCAGGGCCTGGCGGACCTGCTCGACCTCGGCCACGTAGCGGGTGATGTTCCACAGGCTGTCGTCGTCGGGGCGGTCGGAGGCGCCGGTCCCCAACTGGTCGAAGGCGACCACGCGGATGCCCTTGTCCTTGAGCCAGGCATGGGCATCGCGAAGGTAGTCGCAGGGCAGGCCCGGCCCGCCGTTGAGGCACAGCAGTACCTCGTCCCCTTCGCCAAAGCTGTACACCACGAGATTGTGGCCATCGACCGATACGTTGAACTGCTGGTCAGGTTGCATCTCACGCCACATCGCTACTCTCCTGTTGGCCATGGCTTACAGCTATACCCTGCACAGGAGAGTGCGCCGCCTACAAGCTAGTATTTCTTATAGGTTTTGTCTGGCAGTCCCGCGCCGAGCCGTGGCATTCTACTCGGCGGACTTCAAGATGGAAATCCAACAGGGTATACACAGGGAGTGTAAGGAATGCAGGCCAAGCTGGCTGATCTCCATACCCGTCTGGCGTCGGACAGTAACCTGGACGAACAGATGGACAGCGTCGCCGAGCTGGCGGCGCAACTGGGCTTCGATGCCCTCGTGTACGACTACAGCCCGGTGCCGCTGGATCACCTCGGCGAATTGATCACCCCCGCCGTGGTCAGGCTGCGCCAGACCCCGAGGGATTGGCAGGACCTGTGGTGCTCCGATGGCTTCTACCAGATCGACCCGGTGCAGCAACTGGCCGTTTCCTCCATCGCGCCGTTCGCCTGGTCGTACCTGCCCAAGGGCGAGACGGTCCTGCAGCGCCTGATCGATCGCCGCCATGCGCCGGTGGTCGGTTACCTGCTCGATGCGCAACTGGCCTGCGGCGTCACCGTGCCCATCCACCTGCCGCGCGGCGGGCTGGCGACCCTGACCGGCCTGCGTCCCCAGGCCAGTCAGCGTGACCTGGACGATGCCCGGGAACACCTCGCCGACTTCAGCCTGATTGCCCATGCCTTGCAGGAGGCCGCCTATCCCTTGCTGGGCAAGGAGGCCGCCAGCCGCGCCATCCGCCTGACCCGCCGTGAGCTCGAGTGCCTGCGCTGGGCTGCCGAAGGCCTGACCGCAGCGCAGATCGCCGAGATGCTCACCCGCTCGCTGGCCACGGTCTCCCTGCACCTGACCTCGGCCATGCACAAGCTGGGGGCGAAGAACCGGGTCCAGGCGGTCGCCCGGGCGGTGCACTACCGTCTGCTCGACAATTGAGTGGTAAAAAATCCGAAAACCTAGAGAACTCTCTAGTTATGCCTCGTCGTGCGTAGCGATATTGTGTGCTTCACGATTCGCACGGAGCCGGATGAAATGGAACTCATCAAATCGCATGAAGGTTTTGCCCCGTTCGGCGACTATCAGACCTGGTACCGCGTCACGGGTGACCTGGATGGTGGTCGCACCCCGCTGGTCATCCTGCATGGCGGGCCGGGCTGCACCTACGATTATGTCGATGCCTACAAGGATGTCGCGGCCGGTGGCTACCCGGTCATCCACTATGACCAGCTGGGCAATGGCCGTTCGACCCACCTGCCGCAGATGCCGTCGTCGTTCTGGACGGTGAAGCTGTTCATGGAAGAGCTCGACAACCTGCTCGAGCACCTGGGTATCAGCGACCGCTACGCCCTGCTGGGCCAGTCCTGGGGTGGCATGCTGGCCAGCGAGCACGCGGTGCAGCGCCCGGCGGGCCTGCGTTGCCTGGTGATCGCCAACTCGCCGGCAGACATGCGCACCTGGGTCAGGGAGGCCAACCGCCTGCGCGAGAAGCTGCCCAAGGACGTGCAGGCCACACTGCTGCGCCATGAAGCCGTGGGCGACTACACCGCCGCCGACTACATTGCCGCCACCCGGGTGTTCTACGATCGTCACGTGTGCCGCCTGAACCCCTGGCCGGACGAGGTGGCCCGCACCTTCGCCCAGGTCGATGCCGACCCGACCGTGTACCACGCCATGACCGGACCCAACGAGTTCCACATCATCGGCAGCACCAAGGACTGGAGCATCGTCGACCGCCTGCCGCAGATCAACGTGCCGAGCCTGCTGATATCAGGACACTATGACGAAGCCACGCCGCTGGTGGTCAAGCCGTACTTGGACCTGATCCCGGGCATCCGCTGGGCATTGTTCGAGAACTCCAGCCACATGCCCCATGTGGAGGAGCGGGTGGCCTGCATGGGTACCGTGGTCAAGTTTCTCGACGAGAGCCTGTAGCGTTCGCGACGCGCACCATGCCAGTGTCCAGGCGGTTGGCGATCGCGCCAGCCGGCATTAAATTTGTACCGTTTGCTCGTGAACCTTGTGTTGAGGATCGCAGTCTTAGCCGAGCCATTTTTTCGGCATTACCGCTGTCATCCCATCAGAGCCGTTCGCCCCATGCGCCAAGCCGTCCGCTGCTCCCGCTTTGTCTCGCTCTGCCTCATTCCTTTGTTCCCCCTGCTTGCCAGCCCCGCCCATGCCAGCGGGGAGAGGCAACTGGTGGAGGCCATCAACGACTACCGCGCCCAGCCCCAGCGCTGCGAGAGGCGCGTGGTTCGGGGCTCGACGCCGCTGGCGTTGAAGTCGAACCTGGCGTTGCCGATCGGCTATAGCGGTGGTTTGCGGGAAAGGTTGAAGGCTGCCGGCTATCAGGCGGTGACGGTGCGAACCATCCGCCTGGTCGGCGCGCAAGATGCCGAGGAGGCCTTTGACATGCTCCAGAGCGACTACTGCGCAGCCCTGCTCGATAACCAATTTGCCGATATCGGCGTCAGTCGCGCCCGCAGCGAGTGGCGGGTGGTGCTGGCGCGCCCCTTGCTCGATGCTCAGCTTGGCGACGGGCGATCTGCGAGCAACGCGTTGCTGGCGCAGGTCAACGCAGCACGGGCGAAGCCGCGCCAGTGTGGTCGCCAGCGCTTCGCCGCGGCACGTCCGTTGACCTGGAATACTGCCTTGGGGACGGCGGCGCAGAGACACAGCCGGGCGATGGCCAACGGCAATTACTTCGCGCATCGTGCTCCCAACGGCGACTTGCCGGCAGACCGGGCGTGGGATGCCGGCTACCGTGGCCGTCAGATCGGCGAGAATATCGCCGCAGGGCAGGGCTCACCGAGCAAGGCGATGGCAGGCTGGCTGGCCAGCCCCGGGCATTGCGCCAATCTGATGAACCCGATGTTTACCCAAGTGGGCGCGGCCTATGCTGCGAACTCGCGTAGCGATGAGGGCGTGTATTGGACGATGCTGTTCGGCGCGCCTTGAGGGAGGGCGAGCCCCTTTTTATGGTGGACAATCCAAAACCTTGCGCTAGCCTGAAAGTTCTCCTCTAGGGAGGAGATCAATTGATCAAAGGAATGAACCAATCTATATACAGTTCTGAAGGAATAGAACAATGACTGATATTGACTTTTCATCGGTGAAGTCCAACGTAAATGATTCAGCATCATTGATGCCTAGTATTGCCAATAAAAAAATCCTCATGGGTTTCTGGCATAACTGGCCAGCCGGCCATAGTGATGGCTATCAAGGTGGGCAGTTTGCCAATCTGAATTTAGTGGATGTACCCAAGGACTACAACGTTGTTGCTGTAGCGTTCATGAAAGGCCAAGGTATTCCTACCTTCAAACCTTACAACCTCTCCGACGATGAGTTTCGCCGTCAGGTAGGTGTGCTGAACAGCCAGGGACGGGCTGTACTGATCTCATTGGGCGGCGCCGACGCTCACATTGAGTTGCACAAGGGGGATGAGCAACCACTGGCGAATGAAATCATTCGCTTGGTTGAAGTCTACGGTTTTGATGGGTTGGATATCGACCTGGAGCAAAGCGCCATTGATTTTGCTGACAACAAGACGGTGCTGCCGGCGGCCTTGAAACTGGTGAAGGATCACTACAAGGGCGAAGGGAAACATTTCATCATCAGCATGGCGCCTGAGTTTCCCTACCTCAGAGTTGGCGGCAAGTACGTTGGCTACATTCAGGCCCTTGAGGGGTACTACGACTTCATCGCGCCTCAGTACTACAACCAAGGTGGCGATGGGATCTGGGTGCAGGAGGCCAACGGTGGGCAAGGTGCCTGGATTGCACAGAACAATGATCAGATGAAAGAGGATTTCCTCTACTACCTGACCGAAAGCCTGGTGACTGGCACTCGGGACTACATCGCCATCCCCGCAGATAAATTCGTCATTGGCTTACCGGCCAATAATGACGCTGCGGCCACTGGCTATGTGATCGATCCTGCTGCAGTTGTAAATGCATTCAAGCGTCTCGACGCTGCCGGCCATTCCATCAAAGGGCTGATGACCTGGTCTATCAACTGGGACGATGGCATTACCAAGGACAATGTTCCCTACAACTGGGAGTTCTACGATCGTTACTCCCCGTTGATTCACGGCGGGTCGGAGCCTGGTGACCGGCCAACGGCGCCCGCGAACCTGTCCGCCAGGGACGTAACCGAGATCAGCATGACCTTGAGTTGGGGGGCTTCAAGCGGCCCTCGTCCAATCGAGACATACACGCTATACCGAAATGGGGCTGCGATAGGCCAGGTGGCAGTTTTAACGCTGAAGGACTCAGGCCTAACGCCGAACACTCAGTACAGCTACTTTGTCACGGCAACAGACTCTCAGGGTAATGAGTCGCTTCCGAGCAAGAGCCTGAGCGTTCGAACTGCTGGAGACATCCCTGATCCAGAGTTCCCCGAGTGGCAGTTGAACCATCTGTATCGCAAGGAAGATGGCGTGACGTACGAAGGTAATCATTACGTGTGCCTGCAAGAGCACACTTCAAACGCAGGCTGGACACCACCCGTCGCCTTTACCCTTTGGTCGAAGGTCGCAATCAAGCGGCGCGCTTAGAGCGAAATGAAAGCCCGGCTTGAATGCCGGGCTTTCTCAGGGTTGGCCTCATACGCGTCGATGCACATCCGCTCGTGATTACCCTGCAGTGGTCAACTAATCCCGGACACTGCGTTAAGTTTTTCTTCGGCAACAGCGGGCGCCAGACCGCTGTTGAACTGATGCGGTCGCTGCCAGTTGTAGCGCTGCATCAGAAACCGACCAATATCCTGCTGTGCCAGCGAAGCACTCATATAACCCACGGTCGGTACCCATTCCGTTTTCAGGCTGCGAAACAACCGTTCCATCGGTGCATTATCGTGGCAGTTTCCACGCCGATGCATCAGCACAGCCTTCATCATGACTTCCAGGGCCAGGCCACAGAGCATGTGGTAGACGTGGTAGCAGGCTAGACCCATGTCAAAACCGGATGAAAGCCCAAGCTCTTGAGCGATTTCCTTTGATTTGGCGCCCATGGAATGCCATACCGCTCCGGCGCTTGCGTGTAGGTCTGAAGAGCGATTGAACCAATGGTTCGGATGGTTTTTCATCTCCGTCAGGGACTCTCGCTTCATAAACATCGAGAGGTCTAGCGGCTTTTTTGTCGGTGGAGTTCATGGGGATGCGCCTTTGACAGTCCAGTATCAATTCTTTTGGAACATACGATTGATATTGGCCACTACGCGATTACGCATTACCTCGGTGAATGAGGTTAATTCTGGGTAGATGAAGTCTTTGGTTACACCATATAGATTGAGTTCTCGATGAATCGCCATGGCCAAGTCACCAGGGATGTCTATTCGGAGAATTCCTGAGTCACCACTTTTTTCGGCCAGGCTCACAGGGTCGTCGGATATGATGGTGTTTGCGAAGGTGAAATTCTCCTTCGCTTGGAATACTGGCTTGCTGATGTCGTTTGAGAACAGAAATACGCCTTGCTGATTCTTTATGCGAGGATTAAGAGGCAGCGGCTCAATGATGTAATGGCAGTCATTATGGATGGTCACAGCGCTGAGCGACGCTAGTGCATTCACCGATTCATCATCAAAGACAGCGCCAGCTGATCCTTGGTTGCAAAATTCCCTTCCTGGATCATTACAAATTCCGTCACGCCCAGTTGCTGCCACGAATCCTTGAGCTGCGCCTGATTGACGTCATAGCGCGTGTGATAGCGATGAGATCGCGTTTTGTTGACCGTTTTGGAGTAGGAAGTGAAGTAGTACACCAGATCCTGGTGCTCAGCCTGATGTACACCAATCCGATTACCAATGAACATCGGCGCCAAGGGTGAAAGTGAGTGCACACCGGTCATTTGGGAGGTCTGTTGATCAGACCGTGTACGTATCAACCACGCGCCTTTCGGGATGGGCGGCAGCCCATGGCCGGCACCGTCGTTCATGCCTGGGTATAGTCGCTTCGCTCCGGCGTTGATGTACACAATCAACGGGCTGTCGGCCACAGCGGTAGGCGACAGCAGCGCTTGAGTTATGAGCAGTTTGGCAGCGTCCTGATCCAGCAATTTGGGGCTTGCATGAATGGCACAGAGGCCTTCCCTGTAGCTTGTCCAGTGACCCGGCTGAGTAGGCCTGATCGTGAAGGAACACGATACCTGGTACCTATCACTGCGGTCACTTCACGATAAGCGTCTCTTTTCCTGTCTCAGGGTCACGAGACCACTTAATGTCGCAAGGGTCATCACTCCCAACCTGGCGAAATAACGAAATCACCTCATCAATACTGATGAAGTACAGGCATTTATCCTTGTCGAGATCTGAGCTGAAGAATGCCCCGTTCAGTCCGCACCCCTCAGATATACAAGGCGCGAAAACGAAGCTATGAATGATCCGCCCGCATACAAACATAACGTCTCGCCCCTCCTGACCGGCCTTGGAGAGGTCGTAGAGTTCATCTAGGCGGTGGTTGTTACGCCATGTCACGCGCTTTAGGTTTGGATGCTTATGAAGGGGGATAGAACGGTGGCGGGTCTTGTCGGTGATCTTGGCAGGGGCCTCTAGGAGCTTCCTGACGGAGTAGAAGCCAATAAAGATGTCGCGTTCCACCTGGGCAAGTTCTTCATCAGACAGGACACTGGCCGTTTTGAGGTGCTCAAGACGATCTGCCATCTCTAGCAGCGGTTGTTTCCAGTACCAGCTCTCCCAGATCATCTTTTGAGTACTCTTAAGTCACTTCGATTTCTTGATCAAATAGCTGCTGACCGAGGCGCACAGGCCAACTACGAGCTCTGCGTCTTCGAAAGACGGTTCACGGCCTTCCTGGATGTGCCGCCCGAACTCCGAGGCATACGCCCAGGTTTTGATGACAGCCTGATCCAATGGCGCTGGAATCAGAGTTCGGGAATCATTCATGATCTTCCCGAGGGTCGCTTGTTGGTCGCCAGTGACCTGCCGAGCGACGCACTCCAGCGAAGCCATGGCATGCTGTATCGCCCCCGTCGGGTCTGGAGACGGTCGGCGTGAAAGATCAGCAATCGCCTGGTGCAATTCCTTGCTGGCCGTGACGTGCCCATGTTGATGCTCAGTTTCTTTCGCCGACGTCAAAACCTGTTCAAAGGATTCAGAGCCACGGATTTCGATGCGACCATCCAGCAGCTTCCACCCTATGCCGTGCTCAATGAAGAACTCGTTCAGCTCTGTAGTGAAGTGCTCGTACACGCCAGAGTCATAGTTCCGGTTGCCGAGGTAATCATCGAGCAGCTCAATGACGTCATACACCTTGAACCACTTGCACTGCTCAAGCCGCTGAACGTTTTCCTCATGGATATTAGGCCTCTCACTCCAGTTCTGCTTGTCGGGCAAGACCTTCAGGGTCTGGCAGATGATTTGGCGCAGGTCTGATGGCTTGAGACCACATTCGTAGCTCAATTGAATCAGATACTCCTGCAGCGCTTGCGGTGCGTCTTCCCGGACAGTGATTTCGGCTTCATCGACCTGCGAAAAACCGTGACGCCTTGAAAATGAGTCCTTCATCCTTACCCTCCGCCTCACCTAGTCCACTGGCAAATCGCCATAGCAATCTGGATCGATAATGCCTGACATTTCGGGCTTGGGATAGGTAACGGGAATCGACGCTTGACCTAGCCTGAAGACTGCGTATTCACCCGCAGCGGTCTATTCAAGCCACGACCGTTGAGAAGCGGCCTCAGGTCTTGCCCGAGCTACCAGTGAAGGGTGTCGTCACAAACTCAGCCTGAGGCCAGGAAACTTCGTAACATCCGCCGCTGATCACACTCACTTGCTAGGAAGTCCAGTGGCAGCCCGCCCTAAGTACTCACGTTTTTTTGAAAAACAAGCCTCAAACCGCGACTCTACGCCGGCGTCTCAGTCGTGCCCTACGGAGTCGCTCGTTGATTCATTCGGGCCATCCCTGTTTCCAGTCGGCGGGTGAGGGCCTGAGCCGTCTTGATAGAGCGCGTGTAACCGTACGCCGCGAGGCCATACGGTAATGTATCCCGATGGATTTTTGGCGGCTTCAGAAGTGCTTGTAATACTCCGCGCGTTGATCAAAGGTCAATTCTGATAGCATAGGGTGGTTCCTGGTTGCGTAGGTCGCGAGCTCAGGATTACGTGATCGCCAATATACTTTGAATACTTCCGCATATCTTTTGATGTTTTTAAATATTTCTTGAAATTTCTCGTCAAGTTGTTTGAGTATGATCGTGAAGTGATATTCAAGCATTTCCGTGCTTCCAGGGTCGTACCCGTCATTCTCGATAATAGTGCTATCAACACTTGGGATCCCCCATGAGAGACCGATGATCGGACACAGTTGCCTCATTTCGGAGTACAGACTGCGAATGCGTTGTTCAAATTCATGGCGGTTAAAATATTCTGGGTCATATGTCCCGTGACCATCTACACTCATATGGCCGTTGCGCTGATAGCGAGAGAATAGATTTATCAAATTTTTATGCGTAGAAATTATAGATGGCAGAACCCAATCCATCATTCTTAGATTTTTGGCTAAATGGTAGTGCGAGTGCATTTGTGCCAAATCTATCCTGTCTTCTTCGGTAAAGCGTAGGCTTATAGACTCGGTTTTTCCGAATATGTATCGAGCAGGCTCTCTGCGCTTTTCAAACTCTATCGACTTGGAGTAGATTTTCCGAGTATCAACGTCGATCATCACTATAAAAACTGGCGTTTCATACATCATCCAGAGGTTGAGTGTCGTCCGCCTGATAGCAACGGTAGGTAGCGCTTCCGGGTTGCGCGGATTACCAGAAGCTGTGCCTTTCAGCTGAATGCCGGCGATCTGGCCGATCACCTGATGGTTCTCGTCAGTAAACTCAAGGTGGAAATCGATCCCGTAGTCATTCTCGGACTGCTCGCGAAGTATCCATTGCGGAGGGAGCGCCTGCCGCAGCAGGGTTTTGGCGCGACTATCGGTGATGTGGGACGCTGACCGCTGAGGGAAAGAATTTTCAGTCATGTAGATTCCAGCTTCATGCAGGCGGTGAGGATCGCTCGTCAAATGCGATCGCTAGGATTTGAAACAGGACTGGATACTCTAGATGGATGCCCGCAGCAAGATGGAGGCGGCACAAAATTCACTGCGAAGAAGGCGGTGCCCTGCGGCTAGGTCAAGCGAGGAGGTACCGGTTCGGGCTCGCCGCTGGATACCCATCAGCGACCCTGGACTGTGGGTCTTGAGCCTCGTTAAGTGGAAACGGCATCCATTCCGCAACGGGGGCTACCTGGCAGGGGCGACACCAGCTGCTCCTCAACAGTCCTAGAAAACCTGGGCGTTGAGCACACACCCAGAGCATCTCCAACCATCCGTGGAGTACAAGTGTACTCCTGCGGTTGTTTCCGCCTCTTGAAGCGCGCAGAATTGTCCATTGCCTGTCATAAAACGGCGCTCCGTCTCCGGATCGTTGCGCTGACGCTGACGGATCACATCGCACTCATACTGTCGTGCAAAGCGGAGGCAACATGAGACGCCCTTGAAGACCCACAAGCTGTATCGCGCCTTCGACGCCACGGGTCGACTGCTGTACATCGGGATCACTATGAGTCCGCTCACCAGGTTGTCGCAACACCTGCGCACGTCACACTGGTCAGGCGATATCGCGCGTATAGATATCGAATGCTACAGATCTCAAGCGCTGGCGAGGGAGGCAGAAAAAGCTGCCATCGAGCGAGAGGCCCCACTGTTCAACATCAATCATCAGCTACCAGATCGAACCTCAAGCTGCGCTAAAAGTGGCCGTAAAGTCGCAGCGAGAAATCGCGCTTTTGATGTGCGCCATGTCAGCCAAAACATTCGGGATGTAGCGGCAATTCTCTCGAGAATCTCCATTGCCGCTCCGGATGTGAAAATCGAGGGCGACTTACCATCAAGCACGTTCCTCCGTATCAATTTCACCCTACCCAATAGTGTGTACGAAGAGGAGCTGGGTCTAAATGAGCTCTTTGACGTGTTACCCGTTCGCCCGGCGCCCTCACGCAATATTTTGCTAGTGACCGGCATTGATGTTCTTGAGCAACGTGACGATGCAACGGTCTGCCAAGCTTCAATGATCGCCCCTTGGTGGCTAACGCACCTGTGCACCAGCCATCTCGGCAACCGTGATGACTTCGATGAGGCATACCCGACCGAGATTCTGCCTTCCATTTCTACCTACAACAGAGTCATTCAGTACCTTGGCAGTCGTGCCGAGTCCCATCCGTAGCCCAGGATGCTGCTGCTGAGGTGATCTGTATCTGCACTTAGCGCTACAAGCTGGGTCGGGGCATCGGTAACCGGTGGCCAGTCACACCTAGGATCAACGCGGACATTCAGGAGGCCATTACTCGTGAAGGTGCCTACCGCTGTGAGTATCGTGTGCGACAGCACGATGGCAGCTACCGATGGGTAGCTGCCAATGGCCGCACTGAACTCGACGAAGAGGGCCTGGCTATTCTCAGGCGTACTCATGGGCATCGAGTAGCGCCGGTCTGCAGAGACGGAGCGCGATAGGGTTTCAGTCTTACTCGATACATTTACAGCCGCGGCTCCTGGTTTCGCCTATGCCGAAGAGCTAGAGGGCCGACTGCTTGTCGCTCAACATGGCGCCACACAATTAATCGGTAAGGGTTCACTGGCTACCTTCCAAAAACTCAATTAGCTCGTCCAGCGAGCACGCCCAACGGAGCTCTTCTAAGGCAATGGATAACGATTGAGCGTTGCTTGTATAGACCGCAAACGGGGTGCACACCACGCCCACGATCCGGTTGTAGCCTGAGAAATCAAAGTTATCCCCGGTTCGATTCGCAGATAGCTGATCTACGATTCCAGCCCAGAACTCAACCCCCTTGTCGACGGTGGAGGCGGCATTGCGGATTGTGTTATGTGTACCTTGGTCGTACTCGCGGGTGTAGGGAATGCTTTTGCATGAGATGACGAGAAGGGTTCGGTCATACGATCCGATGGCGTCAATGTCGGTCAGATCTTGGCCGTTGATTCGAAGTGGGCGTTGCCTCAGCCCTCGGTGCTCAGTGTTTCCCCAGCGCGTTCGATTAACAGCTTCTTGAACAACGTCCTCGAATTTAGCCGCCCGGGTATTGGCGATATTGCCTTGGAGTTTGGGGAATTGGAACGAGGCCAGGAAGCCCATGGATGCCGCCCACATGTCGATGCACATGTAGTCATTGGTGGCTTTAGCAGGAGCGCCGTGTGCTGTGGGCCATACCTCTCCCTTGGACGTCATACAAACGGCGCTGAAGGCTTCAAAGTTGTCCGGAGCCTCAAGCTGCGGCAACACCTCGCGAATCTCAGCGCAAACGGCTTCGTATTGTCGTTTGCCAAACCTGCGCCAGGACTCTAGATTGACGATGAAATAGCCAAGCTCCAACGCCCGCAGAATTGAGTAAGGACTGGCTTGAAGCCAGCGTCCGCCCAGCAGCAGAACGATCAAGCACACGCAGGTGTCAGGGTCTATGCCAACTGTAGCCATTGCCGGTAAACGATACAGTTCGAAGATCCGCTCGAGGTCGAGATTGCTAGGGGCGAACCTAGCGAGGACTTTTCCATCGCTACCATAGTGCTCGGCGCAAGGATGGCCCTCTAGGAACGGTTGGGGTGAAACGGCAACCTCTTTTTCGAGCAGGCCCCAATATGCGCGGGACACATCGAGGCTGGGCTTATTGTCGGTTTCAGTGATGTTATCGTGCGCTAGGCCGGCGCGGCTCATGACTGCACTCAGGAACGTGTGCTTGTGAGCATCATGGCGTTGATCATAGGTTTCTACTGCTGATGCCAACACGGGATCTGCCACACGCTGAGGCAAGATTGTTGGTGCAGGACATGCCATAGGCGTGTGAGTGAGGCGGCCCTTAATTGGCCATTTTCCTGGCCTCTGAGCACCTACAGAGGCAAAGGAAAAGTCGAATCCCTTGCTGGATAATCGAAACCCTACGTGCAGGTCATAAATGATGATGATAAAAGCCACAAAGCGCGCAATGTGCCTCAGGGTGCTTTCGTTAACGGGGAAAACAAACCCTTTACTGCCATAGATCGCCGATTCCAGCTTGGTGCTGCGATTCGCATAAACCTCGATCAGCGCGCGGGCATTGGGTGCAGTGGAGGCCAGATCTCCTCTGAAGACTTTATTTGGCATGCGGCGTAGATAATACATCCACCGCATCGTCGAATAAGCGTTGAGGTTGGGGGCAAACGCGTTTTCCAGCGCCTCGATGCATTGGATGAAGAAATCGCCACTGCCACGGGCTGGCATTGACCCGGTAGCGCGCGCGGAAGCAAAGAAGGGTTGTCGCTTCAAGCAACCTTCAAGTTCCAAAAGGTACTTGCTGACGTCAGCTAGGAACTTCTGGTTCTGTGGAGCATCGAGAAGAAGGGCACTCATGGTAACTCCAGCTTTAAGGATTGGTTGTGTTGCCAGCTAGCTTGCCAATTATTAAGGTGGCTGTGTTGGAAAAGATTGATTCGCCTTGCTTGGAGAGTTTATAGGTTAATAAGTTAGGCGACCTGTTAATCACCCTTGATAATGATCATACTCTATTGCGCAAGCGAAGGCGTAACATGTTTCGGTTCCCTGGATGACCTCGGTAAATTTGCTCCTGACCTTGCCGACAACGACTGGCACCTAGAGTATATAAATTATAAATTCCACATAAGATGATTTTTTGTCATTCGATATTTTCCGGCTTTGGCTGCCGACGCCATCAACTTATATCCTTGCATATCGGCAGCAATAAATTTTTTGATGCGGGCTTGAGGGCGGTGCGTTGATTTTATTGAGTGGAGTTAAGATGCCTATCATTGATCTTTACGGGAGATAATGCGAAAATTACACATGGATCTCGACAGTGGAAAAATGACTATGGATGTTGTTGCTTTTGATGAGTATGCGCCTGCCGGGTTCTATCGACAAAAAATTATTGACGCTGCTAATGCCCTTTCAACTGGCAGTCTCATGGATGTTGGTCAAGCAGTTTTCAGCTTTTATAGTGGTCGTGACTATGAGGCTGGAAAGGTGGCGGAGCTTAGTTGGTCTCACATAAAGGCCTTGTTTCTAGACCCTACTTTGTCAGTGTGGTGCGCGCGCAATCCTCAAGTTGTGTTGCGGTGGGTGGAGGCAAGCTATTTTTACTTCAGATCAATGGCTGCTATTCCTGAACTTGCCCGGGAAGTTTGGAGCGCCTCTAATCATATTGTCGAACGGTTCAGTGATTTCGTCACTGAAAGTTTTAGTGCGGCCAGTCAAATGGCTACCTGGGACTACTTTTATGGCAAACAACATCACCCCGCGTGCTTGTATGCCATAAAAAAACGTACTATGCCTTCACCTCGGGATAAGGCATACAAAGCTCTGTACCTGTCCACCATTATAAATAAAGGCAGAGACGATTTTTCTGAAAACATTGTATATGCGTACAAAAAGCGCGCGTATTTGTCTCATGTAAATCTCGCTCTTGCGGTATTGAACTACTATTGCGAGATCTCCAAGGCAGAGTCATACATCGACGAGCTGCTTCGAATACTGAAGGGGAAAACGCTGCGTCAACATTTGGCGGCGGGCAATACAGACTTCCTTAAGCCCCTGATGTGGGTGTTTTATGATGAGAATAGATATTCTCTGATGCTGCGTTTTTTGCGCGTACTGAAGGATAAGGAAAAACTAGGCGATTTTACTGCTTCGCACGCTTTTTTGCTGGCAAATGGCGATCGCCTGTCGATCATGACCTCAAGCTGGAGAGACGAATTTCCAGCAGAAGGCAATTATGAGACCTATAAAAAACTCATCCAAGTGAGCAATTGTTCGGTTAATACAGCGATTAGCCTTTTAGGAGAAGAGGGCATTCTGGGGGAGGACTTTGACTCAGCCAGGCGCGGTGCGCCTCCCGTGAAAGATGATTTGAGCGCATTGGCAGACGCTACAATAGCGCATTTCAAATTGGCTAATCCTATCTATAGTGAAATAAACAGCCTTACGTTGGTTCCGTCTCATAATTTTCCAATCCAATCCTCTCTCTTTAGGTTAAGTAAGCCGGCTCCAGTCGTTTCTGTGAGTCTGGAAGATATACTGGATGATCCCGAGGATCGCCACTTTGTATTCTTTTTGTCAAGTCACACGGTGACGGTCAACGTAGAAGAAGCATTTATTCGTGCAGAGTTTGGTGAGGATGCCGAAATCTTTATTGATCCTTCGGTGGAGCAGTTCCTTAGTGTAATGAAGGAGCCGAAGTATACCCACATCTATATTTCTGCACACGGCGAGTATGATCATTGGGGCGGCGGTGTAGCTGATGAAATACAGTTTAGCGGCACATCAAAGATTGGTGTGGATGTTTTGCGGCAGTGTAAGTCAGCGCCGGGCTGTAAAAGAAATATTATTCTGAATATCTGTGATGGAGCCACTTCTGCTATTGACTGCGTACCTTATCAGCGAGGTCTAGCGAGCTCCCTGGCTTCAGGCTCGCAAACGGTCATTTCTCATCTGTGGCCCGTGCACCCAATTTACGCATGTGCATTTGGAGTGCTGAGCCTGCATTTCTTGAAGGCTGTCAGCGCAATTGATGCTGCGCGCCAGACTTTTGGAGTACTCGATAGAGAGCATGATCAAATATTGGTAAATATTGAGAGAATTGCACCATCATTCTCAGTGCTGAAGGGATATTTGAAAAATGTTAATTTTAATATGCAGGAGTTTAAGAATATAGGAAGTGTTGCAGTCTACTCATGAGTGTTGCAGGCCTGTCCGATCAGTGGGTAGCAAAGGGTGTTATTTTAGAGGCCTGAGCAACTCACTTGCTCAGACTTCGATGAACGTCTGTTTGGCTTGGTGCGCGACAATCAACGCTTGAGCCTTTACTGACGTAAAAGTTCGTCTTATCGAGTCGGCACGACTCGCTACAGCTTCATGCTTACCGCTACCAACTCAGCAATTCCATTGCGCACAGCATCTATGTTGTCGTCCTTCGCGGCGAGTCGTGCAATCCACTGATGTGGTGTCATTTCCACTGGTCTATTTTCTCGCTCGGCGTTGACCAGCAGCCGCCTTCAGCTTTAACTGTATGCATATACAGTCTTGGCGTAATGCACCCATTATGAGCGTCACCATCCTCGGCCCTTTAGCTGAAGACGGAGTCTAGCTTCACTTCTATTGGTTCAAAGTCCCTGCGGACTTCCCATCGCCGACTGCTGATCATCTCGAGCAACACATCTCCATCGACGAGCTCCTGGGCATCCGAGCTCCGCATGTTTACCTGGTGCGCATCGAAGGGCACCGCATGGAAGGTGCAGGGATCTCGACCCTGGGTTTTACCTGTCAGTCGCCGGGTATTCGAAGCATGCGAAGTGCTTGCCGTCGTATACGCTGTCTTCCCGATGGCAACGCCCAGCCTGTGCCTTGCAGGCTTCAATGGATTTGGCATCCTCTGAAGGTACCACTACGCGTACGCTTGGCAGACCCTGCTCGTAGCCATGGGTGATCAGCAACTCTGCGACACGGGCCAACAAATCTGGTTCAGTCTGATCCTCGGCGAGGTTCGCACATGCATGACCAACATCGATGACCTGTTGGGAGTCGGGTTCCAGTACCAGACTAGCAATGCCTATGCGCTCCGGGGCGTCGGTCATAATGTCGTAGAGGTTGACGGGAGCACCTGTAGGCTTGAACACCTTTACCGTTCGTGGCTGCAGGGTAAAGCCTTGCCCGTTGAGGATTTGTGGAGTGGTGATATCTTCGCCCGGTATCGGATCTCGAAGATCGGTACCCCTGACCTTGGTCATGTATTCGCGCTCCCGCTAGTGGAAATGTCTCTGAGGTGCGACAAGCGTAGTTGTGGGTCAGGTGGTCTGCCAGAAGCTTGGAGGAGAGGGGACTTAGTAACCCAAAAAGCCGTTTCACTACTCCAATAACCCATGGCCGATAGCTGAGATACCTTCTTGCCGCGACCTAGACTTCAGCTTCGCTAGATGGAAACGGAGGCCTTCCCTGCTCCTGCTTTTTCAGCTTATTGCTAGCCAGGACGAATTGCGTCCTCGCCAGCAGGCCAGCCTAGATCGTCACACGTCAGGGTGGCGGCGCTGATTGTCCGCCGTTAGTGCTTCATCCATCGCCTCGGCCTCCGTGGACTCGCCAAACAACTGGCTAGCCCGACTTTCCAGCAACGCGCCTGCCTGAAAATAGCCCATCACCGTGGTCACACTGCGGTGCTCGGTCATCGCCATCACCTCACCCAGCGGCACACCCTGACGCCCGGCTTCGGTGACAAAGCCTGAGCGCAGGCTGTGCGCGGCCCAATCACCATCAAGCCCAGCCAGCTGAGCGCGGCGTTTGACGATACGCGCGACCTGGTCGCCCGACAGGCCAGCGCTACCAACCCGGCCACCCTTGTACAGGCGGCGGAACAGTGGCCCGCTGCTGGCCGGGGCGGCTGCCAGCCATGCATTCAGGGCTTGCGCCGCCGGCCCGCGCAAGGGCTTCTCGCGGCGCACACCACCGGTGTCGGTCTTGGTCGCGCCGAGCGCATACAACCAGGTGTCGGCATCCAGTCGGCGCAGGTCTTCGACCTGCAGACCTATCACTTCCGAACGCCGGCGGCCGCCACCACTCCAGGCCAGCAGCAACAGAGCGCGATCGCGCAGCCCACGCACGCCGTCGGTGCAGGTGGCAAGCATTGCCTGCAGCGGTTCGAGCACCACCGCGGTTTTCTTGCGCCGCGCCACGCCCTGGCGCGCCTGGGCCTTGCCTGCCTCGCGTAGCAGGGTCTTCACCGCCGCGACCTCGCAGGGATTGTCCCAAGTATTCAGCCGATGCCACTTGGCCAACACCGCTAGGCGGTGGCTGACCGTGCTGAAGGCCAGCGCACCCAACTTACCCTTGACCCCGGCGGCGACCAGCGCCGCATCCAGGTGCGCCGGCAGCAACTGCGTCCAGCTGCCGGCGCCGTCCGGGCGGGCCAGGTGATCGACGATGAACTGCACCACCACTGCGGCGGGCAGCGCGCCGTCGCCGAGCGCGCGGCCGTAGCGCAACTGCAGCCAGGCGGCCCAGTAGGCGAGGGCGCTACGGTAGCTGCGCACGGTGTTGGCGGCAGTGCCGGCGGCGATGAAGGCCTCGGCGGCAGCGCGGGTGCTGTCGGCTAGGTCATGCAGCGCCAGTGGCGGCAGTGACGCGCCGTCGAGCGGAAGTGTATTATTCATTACGTTCAACGTATTATATTCAAGGTATTCAAAATTTAAGGTCGGATAATCTTTTATTATCAGACCTAATATAGCGGAGGGCAGGGCATGGCGGTAGGCGTACCGGAAAACGACGTGTTCGCCGCAGCGGACGCGGTGCTGGCGCGTGGCGAGCGGCCGACGGTGGAACGCGTGCGCCTGGAGCTCGGCCGCGGCAGTCCGGCGCGGGTCGGCGCGCTGCTCGATCAATGGTGGGAACAGCTGGCCGGGCGCCTGCGCGGCGAGACCCGCTTGCCCGGACTGCCGACGGAGGTGGCGCAGGCCTTTGTCGCCATCTGGCAGCAGGCCACGCTGCTGGCCCAGGGCGTGGCGGAACAGGCACTAGCGGCGCAACGCCAGGTACTGGCGGAAGAGCGCGAGCAACTGGCGGCCGAGCAGGCACAGCTGCGCTTGGAGGCAGCCCGCGCCCGCCAGCAAACCGCCGAAGCCATCGCCGCCCGCCAGGCCAGCGAGACCCGCCTGGCCGACCTGGAGCAATTGCTGGTGCAGCGCCAGGCGCAGATCGATGACCTACGTCAGCAGCGTGAGCAGCAGGGCAACCAGCTGGATGAAGCACGCCAGGACGCCAATACGCTGCGTCAGCAGTTGCAGGACAGCCAGACCCAGGCGGCGCAGCTGCGCCTCGAGCAGGAGCGTTACACCCAAGAAGTAGAGAATCGCGCTTTCCGCGAAATCGACCGTGCGCGTGAAGAAAGCAAGGGCCTGGCGGCCCAACTGAAGGATGCCAATACACGCCTGCAGCTCGCGCACCAAGCCCTGCAAACCAGCCAGTCGGCCTTAACCGACGCGCGGGAGCAGGGCGCCGAGGCACGGACGCAGGTGGCCGCGCTGCGCCCGCAGGTGGAGCAATGGCGCGAGAGGGCTGTGCAAGTGGAGGAACAGCTTCACGGCGAGCAACAACGCCTGCAGGCCGCTCACGCCGAGCTGGGCACGATGCGCGAACACGCCGCGGCGGTACAGGCGCGGGCCGACACCCTCGCCCAGCAGGCCAAGCTGCAGGACACTACCACCAGCCCTAAACGGCCAGCACGCGTGCGCAAGGCCCCCGAAAAAGGCCGGTGAGCATCGACTGATTGCGTTCCGCAAGCGGAGCACGCCGGAACGAGGCTGGAAAGTCCGAAGGGCCAAGACCCTGATTTCACTTGCGATGCGCACCCAAAACTACATCGTACTGGCGTATTTGCGAAGCCACTCTGATGCCGGGAGATGTTTACCGATGCCAATATCCGGCCACGTATTAGCATCCTGTAGGGGCTCAGCGATACTCACCGCGCTCGGCACCCATCCAGCTGTCTTGGCCGACTTCCTCAGGTTGAGGAAGGTGATTAATGCCCCAGCCTGAAACAGATCGCCACCGCGCCAGCGGGCGTTCGCCGCGAACGGACTTTGCTGTAGCCGCCTCAAAATGCTAGTCGTGAACCTGCCGAAAATATCGACCATGGTGTGGCCCGCGTACCCGCCAGTACCATCCATCAAAGGCAGCAGCAGACTCTGAGGGGTAATGTCTGAATTCTGACTGTGTCTGAACTGGTCGTATCGACGGAAATAGGCCGCGAACTGAGGATGCAGAGGAAAGCGCAGGCGAGGGTAGTGAGGGCTTTCAAACCATGCCGGTGATGTCTGTTTTTTGCCTGTCGTTCGGGAGTCCGCGCCGTCGGCTTTGAAGCTTGAAAACGTGAGTCTCAGTACCGATGATGACCCCAGCGCGCGCAGCGGGACGTCAGAGTAGATGGCCACAGCTGCGACGAGGAGCCACGGCTGCCACTGCTTATCGTGCTCAGCCAAGGACAGTGCCGTCGACATCACATCTGCCAGCTGCGCCGGCGTAAAAACCGTCCGTGTTTTCCTCCGGCGAGCCTCGAAGTCTCTCGGTTTTAGGCCATCGAACGGATTCTGTGTCGTTGTGGTTAGAGCGGTACCTAGGTAGTCGAAAAAATCCCTCCCACTGTGCATGAATACCTGCCGGTGTTGATCAGTTCCGAGTGCGAAATCTGATCTTGACTCTGGTGTGGAGTCTGACGACGAGATGGAATCGCCTGCGAGCTGCTTTCTGACTATCGGGCGCCAATTGTCGTTAATTGGGTTAACCGCGAACACTGCTTTGCTTTGTAGGTAACGCGTCCCACCAGTCTTAGAGATCCACGACATGGGTAGGCGCATGACGAAGTGCATGAACTCGCTGGCATCCGTTTCTTGCCATTCCGGGAGCGATTTGTGCCGAATCGACCAGCTCCAATGCATCATCGTCTCGAGTACTGGGCATACCATCTTGTAGTGCCTTGGAGTGAATTCCGGCCGTTGGCACTGCTTGGCCAAGAAGTCGATCCCGAAGCGCCACGTTTGAAATGCCTTCAGTGCGGGGTCTAGGGTATCGAGCCGCGTACGGACGTCGTTATTAATTGGGCGCTCCAAGCCTTGATGGTCACCCAGCAGCACAAAAGGCGGGAACAAAGGGTAAGGCACGAAGGAATCCATCTGTTTCGCTGATTTATCCGCTGCCTTCGCTGGTGAATCGTGCGGTGCGCTAGGCGCCGGCTTTGGGTGTGATTTGCCCGCTGGGTTCTTAATCGATGTCCTCGCTGATTTCATCATGACTTAAAGCTCCTCAGGCGCTGGTGGAGCGACTAGTGCAAGGCAGGTCTTCGAGTTTTGAAAAACATAGCGGTGGCCATGAGACGCACTGAGGTCTCTAGAACGCAGCGTAACAAGACCATCGGCATTGAGCTGCTTGCTGGCGTCCGAGCTTGGCCCAAGGTAAGCCGACGCTGGGGCCTAGGCTGTGGAGTGCCAAATTATGAAAAGAAATTGTAGACGCCAAAGGATGCTGGCGGAGGTTGTTCAGTTCTAGACTGCCTGAGCCGTGAGGATTGATTGTGAATCAGCCTGGACGCTGGATTACGCAATTGTGCCGATCGTCGAGCAGAGCACAGGCATGACTGGAGATGTTTAAACTTAATCAATAGTCAGCTCGGTGCAGTTCAGCGCAGTCTCAGTCGTAAACCCAGAGCGATGATTGGACTGAGTCAAGGTTTCTGATTGCAGAATTATGGTTTTCAAACCTCGCACTCAGGGATGCATGGGATGCGAAGCTGAGAAGAGACTGAAGGGATGGAACGTAACGGCTTGATTCGAGGGTTGTATGGTCAATCGAGGCAAAGTCTGGTTTTCGGGGGCTGGTGACATGGACAGACATTGAACATAGCTATGCGATTTAACATAATATACATTATGCGTAGTCAGCTATAGAAGCACGCGGGTGGTGGCAGGACAGATTTCAATCCTGCCACCACCCGACTCCAGCCTCTACGACTTCAGTGCTCGGCGCCCAGCGCTTGACTCACGGCATTCACGAACAACGCCTGCTCGTCATACAGCGAGCTTGGTGTCTCTGCGTTCTTCCAGGTCGACCACTGCACCATCACCAGTTTCTCCGCTGGATTGATTGCGATGGTCTGGCCGTAAATCCCCAGCGCCCAGAACGTTTGCTCGCTGGTGGCGGTTTTCTTCGGCTCGACATTGGCGTCCGGTGCCGGGGCCGAGTACCACCATTGATAGCCGTACTGACCATTAGGTGCCGATGGTGTCACCGAACCCTTGGCAGTCGTCCAGTGCGTCGAACGTGCAATCCAGTCATCCGGCAGTATTTTCTCGCCGGATGGCAGCTGACCACCGCTGAGCACAAACTGGCCAAAGCGGCCCCAGTCACGCAATGCGGCGTTGAAACCGTGGCCGCCCATGTCGACCTTGTCTTTGACCAAGGCGTGCCAGATGCCATCCTGCTGCATGCCGTAACGGCTCCACACGCGGCTTTCCAGGTACTTGGCAATGGTCATGCCCGTGGCGTTTTCCAGCACGCGGCCCACCAGCCAGGCGCCGCCGGTGTTATAGGACCAGACTTCGCCCGGCTTGACCCCGGGTTTGCGTTTGACCGATTTGACCAGGTTGAGCACGCAGTCGTATGGCGCAGGCTTGGCCTCACACTGGGTCATATGGGAAAAATCGGAGTCAGGTGATGCGTAGTTTTCATCCCAGATCACGCCTGAGGTGTGCTGCATCAGTTGATGCAAGGTTACGTCTTGCCACGCCGTGCCTTTGAGTTCAGGGATATACAGGGTGATCTTGTCGTCCACCGACTTGATCTTGCCTTCCTTTATCGCCACGCCCACCAGCACGCTGACCACTGACTTGGCCACTGAACGCGAGGTCCACAGGGTATTTTCGGTATTGCCTTTGCCGTAGTACTCGTAGGCAATCTTGCCGTCCTTGAGGATCAACAGGCCGGTGACGTTCTGGTTGGCGATGTAGTTATCGATGTTGTAGTTATTGCCGTTCATTGCATAGTGAATGGCTGGCATCGGGCTGCCGGCCGGTGCTAACGGCGATGGTGTGGCGCCTTGGTTACTGAATACATCGCCTTCGTACAGGCGGTAGGTATTACGAAAACCCACTACCCGCGTGGCCTGGTCCCAGGTCAGCATGTTGTGGGGATCGGGCAGCGTTTCGTCGTAGGGTTGCGGGCAGACTTTCAGCCCCGGAACGCCGCAGTCTACTGCTTGGGCGACAGCTGCCAGGCTAGCGCTGCTATGAGTTAAACCCAGTGTGGCGATGGCCAGTGCCAGCACCGAAAAAGCCTGGGTGGATTGTTTTTTTATTGTTCTGCGTAACATCAGCGCTTCCTCGACTTTCAATGAATTTCCGCCAGTCGCTTTCGAGCTTATCAACTTGCCGGAACTGGAAAAGAACAATAAAGTCCCGGTCGATATTAAAAAAACTAACAACAGTGAATGCCATGCCAAGCGACCGGCTTCCTCCGCTCAATGCCATTCGTGCCTTCGAGGCGGCTGCTCGCCTGGGCAGTTATGTCGCCGCTTCCCGGGCCCTGCACGTGACCCAGCCCGCAATCGGCCGGCACGTGAAAAACCTTGAAGACTGGCTTGGCGTAAAGCTGCTGGAGCGCACACCACGCGGCGTTACCCTCACCGCGCCCGGGCTTGAGTTGCATCAGGCAGCGACCCAGGCACTGAAGATACTGGCCGATGCCGGCTCGAAGATCGCATGCCGGCAACAGGAACGCTGGCTGCGCATCCTCTGCGTGCCGGCGTTCGCTTCGCGCTGGCTGACGCCGCATATCGACGCTTTGCGCAGCCTGCGGCCGGGCCTGAAGCTGGCCATCGAACCCAACGCCTCGTTCACTTCGGTGGATGCCCGTCAAGCCGACCTGGGTATTGGCTATGGCTTGCCAGGTGAACACGCCGGGGTATTTCTGACCATGATCAAACCTGCAGTTTTCCCGGTCTGTTCGCCGGCGTACCTGGCGAAATTGCAGCGCGAAACCCTCCAGGTGCAGGACCTGCCAACCTGTGACCTGATCCACGTCGACGACGGTACCTGGTGGACCAGCTGGTTCGCGGCGCTGACGTTAACGCTCAAGGTCAGGTCCAATGCCTCGCACATGAGCAACGACATTGCCTTGAACCTGGCCCGACGTGGGCATGGGATTGCTCTGGCGACCGATGTGCTGGTCAAGCATGAGCTGGCAGACGGCTCCCTGGTGCGCTGTACCGATGCGGCGGTCGCACTTGAAACCTATCAAGTACTGACACCGCAACAACCACTTTCGGAAGATGCAGTGTGGTTTATCGAGTGGTTGAATCAGGCCTTGCGCGAGGAGTTTCCCCACGCGGCCGTTGAACACGACTGAGCCGGAAAGCACTCTACTGCCCTGCTCTCTTATAAGCTTAAAATATAACTCAACTAAATAACTATTTAGTTGAGTTATAAGTGACGAGCATAAAAAGGGCTTTGGTGGATAGCCACAGCCCCCCTGCTCCTCCTGTTTAGGGTGGCCTGGGCGCTACTGGAAATCGTTTTTTTACAATTCATAGCATTTTGACCTTTCTGCGCTAACGTCAAATAACAACGACAGTTATTCAAACCAAAAGAGCAGTCCCCTCTCGGGATCGCCAGGCGACCAATAGGTGTGAACGATCCGTACAAGCGGACCTAAACCAGACAAGGAAGCAGTGAATGAACAATGATTACGTGCAAGTACTCAAGCGAGCTGCGTGGACTTTGGTTTTCACTGGATTACCTGCCAGCATGGCCCTGGCAGCCCCCGGCAACTGTGCAACACTAGCCCCCCTACCCGCCGTCCTCGAAGTCGGTGAAGGCATGCAAACGGTGATGAGCTCGGATGTGGCCATCACTCGATTGGCTGTCGGCGATCCGAAAATCGCCGACGTGCACCTCAATGACAATAAAGACTTCCTGGTGACCGGTATTGCCCCCGGCGCTACCAGCCTGATGGTCTGGACCGCATGTTCCAGCTCACCTCGCCAGAGCATGGTGTTTGTCCAGGGCAAAGGGGCCGGTTCGCTGGTGAGCACGGTGATGCCGCCCTCGGAAGACCCAACGCTGCCCAGCCAGGTACAGACCGATATCCGCTTTGTCGAGGTCAGCCGTACCAAATTGAAAGAGGCCAGCACGTCGATCTTCGGCAAAGGCGGCAGTTTCCTGTTTGGCTCCCCCGGCACCGTCCCCCTGGTGACCGTGTCGCCCGGCCAGCTTGGCAACACGGCAGCCCGTATCCCGCTGGATAACGGCAGTTTCAATATCGGTTTCGGTGGCGGCAACGTGCTTGGCTTGATCAACGCGCTCGAAGGCAGTGGCTTTGCCTACACCCTGGCGCGTCCGAGCCTGGTGGCGTTGAGTGGTCAGAGTGCGAGCTTCCTGGCCGGCGGCGAGATACCTATCCCGGTACCCAGCAGTGGCAGCGACACGGTCACCATTGAGTACAAAGAGTTCGGGATTCGCCTGACCCTGACGCCAACCATCATTGGCCGCGATCGCATCGCCTTGAAGGTGGCACCGGAAGTCAGTGAACTCGACTATGAAAACGGCGTGAGGATCCAGGACTTTATCGTTCCCGGGTTGAGGGTGCGCCGCACTGACACCAGTATTTCCCTGGCTGACGGTGAGAGCTTCGTGATCAGCGGCTTGATCAGTTCGACCAATACCTCATCGGTGAGCAAGTTCCCTGGCCTGGGCGACGTTCCGATTCTTGGGGCGTTCTTTCGCGACTCCACCATCAGTCGCGAGGAAAAGGAGCTGCTGATGATCGTGACCCCGCGCCTGGTACAACCGCTGGCGGCGGGTGCCCGACTGCCTACATTGCCGGGTGAAAAACTGCGCAATTACGACCCGAACTGGTTCCGTATGTATTTCCTCGAAGACGGTAACTTCGACAAGCTCAGCGGCTTGTCGAAATGAGCACCAGGACATTGCAGGAGCACAGCATGAAGACAATGATTGCGGCGTTGGGACTGGTGATGCTCAGCGGCTGCGCTACCGATGGAGGCGCACGATGGTCGGGCATGGGCTCGGCCTCGTGCGCCAAGCCGAGCCCGGATCAGGAGCTGTCGCTGAGCATGGCCGATGACATGATCAGTGACGGCAAGTTGCACGCAGGCTTGGCCAATCTGCAAAACCTGCCGCCTGACCTCGCGGCCGTGCGCCTGCGCAAGGCCAAGATCTACCGCATGCTTGGGCAAAACGAGGCCGAGCCGTTGTACCGCAGTTTGCTGGGGACTTGCCTCGCCGCCGAAGGGGAACACGGCCTGGGCCAGTTGGCCGCCGCGCACACCGACACCGAGCAGGCGCTAAAGCACTTGCAGCGGGCCGCGCAACTGTCCCCCACTGACGAGAAAATTCGCAACGACCTGGGCGTGGTCTACCTCAAGCAACTGAAACTCAAAGAGGCACGTTTCGAGTTCATTACCGCCATGGAATTGAAGCAGTCCGATCAGTTGGCGGCCGTCAACCTGGTGACCTTGCTGATTTATCAAGGTAACTGGAAGCAAGCCTCGGAGTTGGTCAGTCGCATGGGCTTGAGCCCCGAGCAAGTCAGCGAAGCCCAGGTACGCGCCGAAAAACTCAAAAGTTCGGCCAAGGCCGTAGCAGTACCCAGTGATCGGGTAGCAACGGTGCTCGATCCGTCGCCATCCGGTGTCAATCCGCCAACAACGCAGAGGTAGTGATGAAACAGAACATACTCAGCTGCCTGGGACTGTTGCTTCTTCCGCTCGCCGCCCAGGCCATCGAACCCGGTCCTTCATCGCCACAACAGCAGGAAACCGAAGCCTGGTTACTGCTGCAGTCTCGCGGTCAGGCCGCTTCGCCTATCCGGCAAACAGCCGCGGCCAGCGAGCGCGACCTGAGCCTGCAACGCTGGCTGGAGAGTTACAAACATCCCATCCCTCCGTTCTACAAGGAGTACTCCGGCGGACAGAGGAAGTAACCCTTAACAGCAATGGGGCCTCTGCCTCCAGCGGGTTTACCCGCTGGAGGCAGAGGCCCCATGTCGTTGAGGCTTGCCCGCCTCTGCTTACAGCTTTCCGAAGACCTTGAACACGCCAATGATTGCTGGGCCGATAGCCACCAGGAAAAAGCTCGGCCACAGGCAGAAAATCAGTGGGAACATCAGTTTTGTGCCGATCTTAGCCGCTTTCTCTTCCGCCAACTGGGTGCGCCGGTCGCGAAACTCTTCAGCGTAGATACGCAAGGTGGCCCCGACACTGGTACCAAAGCGGATGCTCTGCGCGAGCAAGCTGACCAGCCCGCGAATGTCTTCCAGGCCGGTACGTTCGGCCAGGCGCTTGAGCGCTTCGGTACTGGGGATCCCCGCGCGGATCTCGGAATTGACCAGCGCCAGCTCCACGGCCAGATCGGGTTGGCTGACCGCCATTTCCTCGGATACCCGCTCGATCGCCTGGGGCAAGGCCAGGCCCGACTCGACACACACCACCATCAGGTCCAGGGCATCCGGGAAGGCGACGAGCAATCGGGTCATCCGTGCCTGTTTGCGCGCGTTGACGTAAATGGACGGCAACAGCCACGCCACACCCAGCGCCGTGATCAGCACGACGATGCCCACGGTCAGCGACAGTTTTGGAATCAGCGGCAATGCCAGCACCGTAAGGCCCACCATGGCCAATGGCAACAACAGGCGAATCGCCCAGTACATCTGCACCGCTGCGTGCGAACGATAGCCGGCATGGGTCAGCAGCGTTCGGGTCGCCGAGGGCTGGCCCTCCTCTACCGAAGAAAAGCGCTGGCCGACTTGCTCCAGCAACAGCTGCAGGTTGCTGGGCGCGCTTTGCCCGTAGCTCTCCCCGCCATGACCGCGTTTAATCAGCAAAAGACGGCGCTGTACCGGGTCTTGCAACCCCTGCACCAGCAACACCAGCGTTGCCACCGCGAGCACTACGCTCAAACCGATGGCCCCCGCGAACAACAGGCGCGCCAGTTGCTCGTCGCCCACCGCACTGTTGATCAGACTCAGCAGATAGTTCATGACCCCCTCCTCGACACCTGGCGATGTTCAAACCTGGATGCGGATGATTTTGCGGATCCAGAAAATCCCGATCAGCATCGCCACAAATGCCCCGATCACCATTTTCTGGCCCAGGGGTTCGTTGAGCAGCATGGGCAGGTACGTCGGGCTGGACAGTACAATCGCCGCAGACAATACAAAAGGCACGGAGACCAGTATCCAACCCGACATGCGCCCTTCGGCCGACAATGTCTTGATCTTGCGTTGAAAACGAAAGCGCCCACGAATCAGGCTGCTCAACCGTTCCAGTACTTCCGTCAGGTTGCCGCCGGTTTCGCGGTGGATCAGCACCGTGGTCACCAGCATCATCACGGTCATGCTCGGCATGCGTTCGAGCAGGCCGAGCATGGCCCGACGCACATCGTTGCCGTAGTTGATGTCGGCGAAGGTCAGGCCGAACTCATGGGCGACCGGCCCCTTGTGCTCCTCAGCCACCAACTGCAGGGTTTCGTTGAACGGATGACCGGCACGCAACGCCCGGCACATCGCGTCCAGTGCATCGGGCAGGCCTTCCTCGAACTGGGCGAAGCGCTTGCCACGGTCGCGGGATATCTTCAGCACCGGCAGCCAGAACGCCAGCATGGCCGCAGGGACAGCCAGCCACCAGAGTTGGCTGAACAGCCAAGCCAAGATCCCGCTTGCCAGCGCCAGGACCAACCCAAGCAACAGTACCCGGTAGGCGCGATAGTCATGCCCGGCTTGCTCGATCATCTGTGCCAGCGACTCCATCGCCGGCAACTGCTCCAGACGGGCTTCCAACGGTGACAAGCGGCGCAGGTATTTCTGGCGCAGCACCGACTGCATGTTCACCTGGTTGTTGGCGGTTTCCAGCAGGTTCAGGCGGCTGCGGATACGCTTGCGTACCTTGCTGGCCTCACCAAACACCGGAACCGCCAGGCCCTGACTGAGCAGGAACATGGCGGTGAACACCATGCCGAGAAACGCCAGAATAAACTCACTGGGAATTTGGCTCATGTTTACCCCTCCATCCAGTCAGGCCGAAACAGGCTCAGCGGCAGCTCGATACCGCGCCTGGCGAGCACATCGCGAAATGCCGGCACCATCCCGGTGGGGCGAAATTCACCGAGGACTTCACCGTGCTCACCAATACCGTTGCGCACGAAGGCGAAAATCTCGGTCATGGTGATGATTTCTCCCTCCATGCCGTTGATCTCCTGGACGCTGACCAGGCGCCGTGTGCCATCCTCCTGACGCTCCAGCTGGATGACGACGCTGAGGGCCGAAGCTATCTGCTGACGCATGGCCTTGATCGGAAAGGTCGCACCGGTCATCGAGACCATGTTCTCGATCCGGCCCAGGGCGTCGCGCGCGGTGTTGGCATGAATGGTGGTGAGCGAACCGTCGTGTCCGGTGTTCATCGCCGTCAACATATCCAGCGCTTCGGCGCCACGCACCTCGCCGATCACGATGCGGTCAGGGCGCATACGCAGGCTGTTACGCACCAGTTCGCGCTGGCTCACCTCGCCCCTGCCCTCGATATTCGCGGGACGGGTTTCAAGGCGTACCACATGGGGCTGTTGCAATTGCAACTCGGCCGAGTCTTCGATGGTAACGATCCGCTCGTTGTGCGGGATGAAGCTGGACAGCACGTTGAGCATGGTGGTCTTGCCACTGCCGGTACCGCCCGAGATCAGCACATTCATGCGGCCACGGACGATTGCCTTGAGCATCAGGGCAATGGAGGGCGTCAGAGTGCCCATTTTCACCAGGCTCTCAGTGTTGAGCAGGTCCACGGCAAAGCGCCGGATCGACATGCTCGGCCCGTCGATGGCGAGCGGCGGGATAATGGCGTTGACCCGGGAACCGTCCTTCAGCCGGGCGTCCACCAGCGGTGACGACTCATCAATGCGCCGGCCCAGGCTGGAGACGATACGGTCAATGATGTTCAGCAGGTGGTGATTGTCGCGAAAATGCACATCGGTTCTCTGCAACTTGCCAAACCGCTCGACATACACCGAGTCAAACCCGTTGACCAGGATGTCGGACACGCTGTGGTCGGCCAACAGCGGTTCCAGGGGGCCAAGGCCAAGCACTTCGTCCGTGATCTGCTTGATGATCATTTGACGGCTGCTGGCACTGACCGGCGCCGAGTGCTCGTCGAGCAGGCGCTGACAGATCTCGCGGATCTGCCGCGTCGCTTCGGCAGGCTCCAGGGAATCGAGCAATGACAGGTCCATGACCTTGAGCAGTAATTGGTAGATCTTCTCCCGCCACTCGGTCTCCACCTGATTGAGCTTGGTCCGGGTTTCGTAGAGCACGTCCGGTATGGCGGCCTCCCAGGCCATGAGCACACTGGCGCAGTTTTCACTGCCGGTCTGTACATCCTGAGCGTCTGCCGGAGCATTTTTGCCGGCATGCTGACGCAGGCGATTACGAAAGTCGCTGAGCATGGCTTACCCTCCGAACAAACGGCTAAAGGTACGTTTAAACAGCCCCCGCTCGCTGGCCACCACCCCGATCAGGTTCTGGTTCAGCTCACGCAAGGCTAAAGTCACGGCTGCACGCGGCGCGTGGACCTCCAGCGGTACACCGCTGTTCTGGCTTTCACTGACCACCGAATAGTCGTTGGGGAGCTTCTGCACGTCGGTGCAGCGCAGGGCCTCGGTAATGTCCTTGAGGCTGACCGGCGAGGTTTTGTTGTAGCGATTGACCACCACCTGCAAGCGATTGCCCTGCACACCCAAGTCGTCGCGCAGGATGCGTGTCAGGCGCGTGCCGTCTTTCAGGTGGCTGAGACTCTGTTGCATCACGATGTAGATCCGGTCCGCCTGCTCCAGCGTGACGCCTGTGAGGTGGTCGATTTGCCGCGGCAAATCCACCACCACCCAGTCATAGGTACTGCGCGCCAGCCGCAACAGGCTTTCCAGTTGCTCCAGGCGCACATCCTGCGACAGGCACAGTTCACCCGTACGGCCACTGAGGACATGCAGGGTCGGGCTGAAGTGGCTGCAGAAACCGCGCAAGGCGATGCTGTCCAGCTCGTCGACCTGTTTCAGCACTTCCATGTGGCTGTGCGTCGGCAGCACATCCAGGCAGTGGGCCACCGTGCCAAACTGCAGGTCCAGGTCCAGCAACAGGGTTCTGCCGCCGCGGATGCTCAGCTGATGAGCCAGATTGCAGGCCAGCATGGTGGCGCCCGATCCGCCCTTGGCATTCATCACCGCGACCAACTTGCCGCCTGTGCCCTGTTCGGCATGGACCTCCAGCAACATGCGGTTGATTGCCGCCTGCAGGTCGTCAGCCGCCACTGGCTCGGGCAAGAAATCCCGGGCGCCGGCCTGCATCGCCATGCGCATGCCTTCACGTTCATCCAGCGGGCCGCAGACCAACAGTGGCGGTCGCTCTTTGAGCGGATGCTGCAGCAGGGCCGCCAGCTCCTCGCGCCACAAGTGGCTGACCCGCAACAGCAACAGATCAGGCATCTGTTCCAGCCCATACAGCGGGTCGGTGTGACCGTTGCTGACCAGGCGCGTGTTGACGTTCAGGTTGGGCAGGCACTGGCTCAACGTTTTCAGATGGTTCAACGCAGTCACGTCACGTCCACTGATCAATAGGCGCATGCCTGTTTTTTCAGTCACGCTGGCGACGGGAGCTTCTTTGGTATTTAGCATGGCGTAATCTCCGGGGTGACTCCCGCCTCGGGTTGCCGACCAAGGCTTTCACGCGGCACGGTCGACCTGTACACCGGCAGGGTGAACCCCCCACCGAACCCGGGGATCAACAGCTTGAAGGTGAAGTTGCTCAGCTGTAACTGGATGTAGCGAATGGCTCGAAAGCCGCTGGCGCCGCTGAGATCGCCGGGGCTGGCGACCACCGCACCGTCCTCGTCCAGGTAGACCAGGTTCAGGTTGGCCGTGGCCAGGTTGCCGATCAGACTGCTCGTGCCACTGTTACCGGCCGCATTGAAAATGGCCCGACGCAAAATGACCGGATCGTGGATATCGCACACCGCCGCCAGGCGGGCACCGCGGCGTACGCTTTCATTCAGCGCGTTGACGGTGAAGTACAGCCGACCCATTTCCAGCACGCCGAACAGCAAGGTGAAAAACACCAGGCTGGTAATCGCGAACTCAACGACATACACACCGCGCATACGCTTGAGATTCATCATAAGGCCCTCATCACCACGGTAGAGGTCAACGTCAGGCCAAGCGGTTCGCTCTGGCCATAGAACGCAGGGATTGCGCTACCGATCACCGGCAAGAAGGTGTAGTTGATACTGACCTGGATGTGATCAGTGCCCACTGCCGTCACCGAGACATTTCCGGTGGTCAGCCCCGGTACCACCGCCGGGTAGCCGTTGGGGTTGGCCGGCACGCCGTACACCGCGACGCTCCGGGCCTGGGCGCGAAGCGCGTCGCTCACTTCGACCTTGCCCAAGGTTGCATTCCAGGCCTGGCCGGCGACAAAACGTCCGGCATCACGACTGGCTTGCATCAGGCTGTTGTACTGGAACAACATGCGCCCGAACTCACCGAAGGCGAACAGCATCAGCAACAGCAGCGGCAGCGTAATCACCATTTCCACCATCGCCAGCCCACGCTGGGCCTTCGGCGGCTTGCGTCCACGGTGTCCCATAAGGCCTCCTAAGAGTCGGTACTCGGTGTCTGGCTGTTATCGATATAGGTTTTGTACAACTGAATGATCTGCGGGCCGGCGTCGTTGACAGGATTGGGGCCGGGCACATTGTCGCCCTCGCACTGTTTGACGAACTGGCCGAATATCTGCGCCGAGTTGCCCTGTTGATTTGCCGGTTGCATCACGTAATAGCAGCCGAAACTCAACACCGGAATCGACGACGCCCCGTCGTTCTTGCCCGAGCAATTACCGATCACCACTTTCAGAATCCGCCGCTCGAACGCGCCGTTGCCGAGGCAGCCGCCGCCTGTGCCGGCAACACAAGCGGCAGAGGCCCGTACCCAGTCGTTGTAGTCGTACAGGGCTTCACCACTGGCCGTGACCAGGTTGCCATTGGTGGAGGTGATGGTCTGATTGTTGTACTGGATCTGTTCCGGTGTACCGGTGTACGTCAACGACTTGTCGTTGGCCGTAATCACCAGGTCCGGCGGATAGTCTGCTGCGCTGAGGCCACCTGAATATTGGTTGAAGCGCGTATTCAGGCCTTGCGAGGCAGGCCCGACGGTGTTGCCCGGTTTGGTCAGGACGTTGTCGCCGACGCTATTGCACTGATTGATGCCGCCCGCCAGGCCTTGCCTCACGGTGTTGCCACCCGAGCCGAAGTCGAGCAGCTGAAAATTGCCGGGGCCGATTGCCGAGCTGTTGTTCGCCGCCGTTTTCAACACTTGCAAATCACCGTACTTGAACCCCCAGAACATCCCGGCAGCGGGGTCGTTCTTGCTCGGGTCGCCACACACCATCAGCGGCGTGATATTACAAGGGCTGGCAGGGCTGGGGCCGGCGGTGGCCACCGCGGCCACGGCCTTGTTCGGGGCAACGCCGTCGCCGATTGCCTTCAGCATGCCCCAGAAAAAACCGCTCAGCGGGTAACTGGCGACCGATACCCGTACATAGCTCGCATTGGCCGGGCCCGGAAAGGAAAAAGGCCCATAGACACTGGCAGACAGCTCCACCGTGGCGAAGCCGGATGCATTATTACCAACCGCGTTGGCCAGTTCCTTGTTGCCACTGGCATTGGCATTAAGTGTCAGTGTGTCCAGGGCAGCGGCTTGCGTGAGGCTGGCGGCACCGGTCGCACCGTGCACCTCGCTGAGCGTCTTGGCCCCGCTCAGGGCTGCGGCATCGACAGCATTTTGCAGCCGGGCCTTGTTTACCAGCATATGGCCGCCGTCCAGCGCCAGAGCCCCCATCAACAAGATGGCGGCCATGGCGATCACCGCCAGCACAATAATCGTTCCGCGCTGTTGCCCTGGAAACGCACGGAGTGGTTGGTGGATACGTGCTCTCATCATCAAGCCCTCCAGAGTTCTGCCGACCTTGATCTGCAGGGTGCCGTCGCCCACCACCGCCAAGCGACGACGCTACCTGGCGGGCGATGCCTTCAACGGTTGCGCCTGTCAGCTACAGGGTGTTCACACGTTTGACTTCGATACCGCGGATCAGCGTGATGCCACTTACGCCAGGTTCGCTCTTGCGCTGGACGATCTGCTTGACCGGTGGCACTGGCGCAACCTGGGCCAGCTCCACTGGCTTGGCGACCGCGGGCAGTTTGTTGTTGTCCAGTGGATTGCGCAGGGCCAGTTGCAGCTTCCCGTCGGTCATGCCCTTGACCAGCAGTTCTGCCTGATCGGGGGTCATTTCCAGGGTGACTGCACGTACCACCACCGGCTGGGTCTTGTCGGTACTGGCGGTCTGGTCCACGGCCAGTACCCGCAAGTCCTCCAGAATGGTGCGGGACTCGGCGTTGCCGGTGTTACCTGTCTGCTTGGTCGCCAGGACATCGACCCGATTACCCGGCAAGAGGAACCCACCCACCCCCACCACATCATCCACGCGTACCGAAATCGCGCGTTTGTTGGGTTCGATCAGCGAGGCCAGCGTACTCCCGCCCAAGTGCTCGGCCACACGCGCACCGCGCACGATGTCGCCGCTCAACATGGAGAAGGTGGCGATCTTGCCGACGACCTTGTCGATGGCATCGAAGGCATCGTCGGGTACCGTGTCCTTGGGCATGCGCACCAGCGTCACCTGCTGCGCCTCGACCATTTGCCCGAACGCGATTTCCACGGTGGCCACCACCACGTTCTGCTGATTATCGTCGGGGCTGGCGTTGAGTCGGGCACTGAGCCAGGTGTTGGCCATCCACGCGGCGCCCAACCCCAGGATCACGGACAAGGCAATCAAGATGAAAGTACGAGAACTCATGGCGGTGTCTCCTTATCTATCCAAGGAAGTCGAGCTGTACGAAATAGTTGTGCCATGCCCACTCCAGTTCCTGCGCCGATAACGGCCCGCTGCCGCCCAGGTAACGCTGACGGTCGATGGCCATGTTCAACAGGTCACGTGGGTGGCAAGGCACCAGCGGCATGTTTTCAACGCCGTAGAGCTCCTGCAGCACGTAATGCAGTAGCTGCGGATCGTAAGAAACACCCAGTCGCTCACTCTCCTGGCGCCAGATGCGTTCGTATTCTTCGGGTTTCAGGTAACCGAACTGCAGCTTGTAGCCAATGCGCCGTAAAAACGCTTCGTCGGCCAGCTCCAGCGGATTGAGGTTGGTGGAAAACACCAGAATCAGGTCGAATGGCAGTTCACAGTGCCGCCCACCGCCGAGGTTGAGGAAGTCGCGTTTCTCCTCCATCGGCACGATCCAGCGGTTGAACAGCTCGGCCGGCGACATGCGTTGACGCCCCATGTCATCGATGACAAACAGGCCATTGCTGGCTTTGAGCTGCAAGGGTGCCTGGTACTGACGCGTGGAAGGGTCGTAGCGCACATCCAGCTGGTCCATGCTCAACTCGCCGCCGGTAATGATGACCGGGCGTTCACAGCGCAGTAGCCGGCGATCGACCCCTTCATCGAGCAGCAGATTGTTCTGCAGTTCATCGTCGCCACCCAGGCGCCGGTGTACCTGCGGATCGTAAATCTCGATCACCGAATCGTTGATCGCAATGGCATGTGGTACCCAGATGGCTTCATCAAACAGGCGAATCAGGCGGCTGCTGACATAGGTTTTGCCAGTGCCCGCCGGCCCGTAAATCATGATTGCGCGGCCAGAATTGAGCGCCACCCCCAGTTGGTCGAGCATGCTTTGCGCCAGGACCACCCCGCCAAAGGCCTGTTGCATGTCTTGGGCGTTGATACGACCGTGGTGAATGGTCTGCATTTTCAGCAGCGTGCGATAGTTACTCACCGGAAAGGGTGCCGCACCGATGTACCCGCTGCGCGCCAATGCATCACGGGCGGCGCTGCGACCGCGTTCAGTCAGCCCGTAGCGCAAGGCTTGACCACCGGCTTGCCCGAGAATTTCGACCCGACCGTCCTTGCGCAGGAAGGTCAGTATTTCTTCAAGTACCGCGCCTGTCAGTGCCAGGCGTTCCACCAGCCGCGACATGTCCAGCACGCCGGCATCGTGCAGATGCTTGCAGACCAGATCACCGAGCAAGTTGTCCGCCAGCCCGGTTTCACGGATGGTGCGTGGCTGTGGCGCCAACCGCTGCACGACTTGTTCGCGCTCATCGTGAGTGACGCTGCTGTTGCTGATGGCGTACATAGTGTTCTCCTGACCTACTGGCCGAAGGGCAGCCAGAAGACACTGGTCAAAGTGCCGAGCAGGACTGCGACTGAATAGGGAAAGGGCTTGCCTGCCACTTCATCAACCGCTGGCGAGAAATAGGCCCTGGCTCTCAACATCAGCCAGTAGCGCCCCATGGTCTGCTGTACTTGACCACGCACGAGGACAATCAATATTCCGCATAGACCGCCGGCTATCAGGCTGAACAGCGCGGCCCAAAGGGCGTCAAGCGGAGTAAGAAAGGCGCCGACCATGGCCATTAATTTGACGTCACCGGCCGCCATCCCCCCAAAGGCATACATCGGGAGAAAAACGGCAAAACCGATCAGCATGCCCAGCGCCCCATAACCGAACCCGATGACACCCAAGGTGTAAACCTGGCCGGCCAAACCCAGACCCAAGCCCAGCAAGACCAAGAGGTTGGGTATACGGTGATGGCGAAGATCGCTCAGCACCGCTATACCCAGCAGCCCCAGCAACGATGCAATTGCGACTGATTGCTCCATGCTCATGACTGCAACCCTCTGTGGACGGTGGGGTGTTAGCAAGTTTTGCCTGTGACTGCGCAGCCCAGGCTGGTAATGGCAGTTTTTACGTTAGTTCCCAGCGTGGTGAATGCGGTGACCGCGCCCAGGGTGATCAACCCACCCGCCACCGCATATTCCACAATGGTCAGGCCATCTTCGTCTTTGAGGAACTTCACTACCGACGTCTTGATCGATTGCAGATTCATTTTGCTCACCTCATTCAGTTTGTTTTTTTAGAGCAGCACTTTTCGTACTGCCTGGGTGAACATTAGTCAGTAGTACAACCCAGGGGTTAGGAGTTTTTTGCTCAACGCTAGGAGTTTTTTGCGAGTTTTTTGCGGTATTAACCGCGTAAGAAAAAACACTAAGCACACCGTCTGAAACCCTAACGCAAGCGATCAATAGGAAATAACTTACATAACGCTGTAACCTAATCGCAGGCGAAACTCGGTCGCTTCCCGCTACCCTGCAAAGACCCGAAACAGTGCCAATACGCCGAGAAACAAATCTCGCCAATACGGTCTAAGCCAGCGTTTTCTTATCAGGATTTGATCTGCTCGCAGGCAACACAACGACGATACTGGTCAACGAGGAAGAAATATCAGGAGCGGGGCCAGGACAGTGAAGTCTGACGCGCCAAGAGACTGGATTGTTGGGGGGGCTCGGCACGCAGGCCTTTAGCCTGCAGCGCCGCGGCTGAGAAGACTCCACCTTGTCCGAACGGGATCATGGTTAACCAACCAGGCAGAGTCCATATGATGCGTTTTTATCCTCGCGACACGTCCCTCAGCCTGTGGCCAGGTGTTCGTCGCCGCCACGGCCCAGAGGCTAGCAAGCTGCTTGCGCTCCGGGCGGGGCCGACGATGCGTGTTGTGGCACTAGCAAGGGGTGCCTTTGACTGCACAACCCAAACTGGTAATGGCGGTACTCACGTTACCCCCCAGTGTCACGAAAGCGGCCACGGCACCCAGTGTAATCAAACCACCCGCTACCGCGTATTCCACAATAGTCAGGCCTTCTTCGTCCTTGATGAATTTCAGCACCGACGTTTTGATCGATTGCAGATTCATTTTATTCACCTCATCTAAGTTCTATTGGCCGAGGCGGAGACTTAGTGTGCCGCCTGTTTGAATCCTAGTCAGGAGACATAACGAGGGGTTAGGAGTTTTTTATTGAACACTAGGATTATTTTGCAGCGCTGACTGCCCGGCGAGGTTGAGAAAACAGAAGCAAGGAAGGAATGAGAAGATGAAACCTGAATCGGCCAACCCGCCATTTCTGCTGTGGTTCGATCGCACCCGGGATCGATCGGCCGAGGCGTTGGTCGCGCATTTTCGCCCGACCTGTGAATGCCGTATCGCCAAGAACGCCTCGTTGTCCGAGCTTGCGGCGGAGCGCCAGCCAGACATGGTCTGCATTCACTATGACCGCCCCGACATGCCTGGCCTCAACCTGCTGCTGGAGATCAAGCACAAGTCCCCCTCGATACCGATCGCCATGTTCACCGTACAGCACTCCGAGGAGCTTGCCGTATGGGCCATGCGCTCGCGTGTCTGGGAGTACATCGTGCTGCCCCTGTGCAATAGCGAAAAAAGCCGCTTTCTGCACGCACTGCAGCAACTCTGCGAACTGCGCCGCAGCACTCACATTCATGCCAAGAAGCCACTGATCGAACATGGCCCGTCGCTGCCGGACAGCATCCGGCTGACCGCAGAACACCACAAGCACCAGGCGCTCAGTAACGTATTGCTCTACATCGACCAGCACTTACGCGACAGCATCGACCAGAAAGAACTGGCAAAGCGCTGCGGCATGACCACCTTTCGCTTCAGCCGCCTGTTCAAGGAAGTCAATGGCGTGGGGTTCATGGAGTACATCCTGAGCAAACGGATGGACTTTGCCAGGGAGCTGCTCGACAACAGCCAGATGCCCATCACCAGCATCGGTTACGAAGTCGGGTTCAAGGACCCTTCCTATTTTGCCCGTGCCTTCAAGCAATTCGTCGGGTGTACACCCAGCGAGTATCGGCAGCTCCCTCGAGCTGAAAGCTCCGGGGCAGAATCGACTTCAACGGAAGCACTCTCGGAGGTCGTCGAAAGCCTGCGACTGGGTGCCAACCGCTGACGGATGGCTACGTGCCATTAGCCCATTTGTGCTAATCGACCCCCCTCCTCCCTGGCGCTATATTCCTCGGCAACCCCAGTGTTCCCCAACGCCGCGATGATGCAGCGTGAGGGATCGTTGTGCCCGTAAAACAGAACAACACCAAGGAAGATGCACCATGAAACCAGCATTCACCAAGATCACCCTGCTCAGCGCCCTGCTGGTCGCCCTTGCCGGTTGCCAGACCATGAAGCCCAACGAAGACCGTCTCAAGTCCACTGCGCAGACCACCATCGGCGAGCCGGTGACCAAGATTTCCAACGTGCGCAGCGACCATAGCTCCACCTATTACATCGCCAGCACCGCTTCGGGTGACTACAACTGCGAGCTGCCAAGCGGCGTCATGATCGGGATCGCCTCCATGGGTATGGGCATGAGCGCGCATTGCTACAACAAGAACAGTGGCCGGCCGCAGAATCCGCTGCAGCGCTACTGATCCTGAACTAAACCGACACTGTCGAGGCCTCACGCAATGCCCGCAGGGTGGCACGTAACTCCGCCGGGCGCACCGGCTTGGACAGAATGGCGATCTGGCGGTCGTGCAGGGCCGCCTGGATCTTCTCCACTTCGTGCCCGGTGAGAATCAGCGCCGGCACGGCCCTGCCCCGTTGCGCACGCAAGCGGTCGATGCACTCGATACCGGTGGCGTGGTTGCCCAGGTCATAGTCGGCGACGATGATGTCGCAGTCGCTGGCCAGGTCCTTGCCGCTCAGTTCGGCCTGCACTTCACAGCCCCAGCGCTCAAGCAAGGCCTTGGTGGCCAGCAGCACGTTGCGATCGTCCTCCACCAGGCACACTTTCAGACCGGTCAACAAGCCGACCTGGCTCGGCTCTTCACGGTAGATCTGCTGCTTGGGTGGCTCAATCTTGCGCAGTCCCTGCAGGCTCACGGCCGTACCATGGCCGACCCGCGAACGTATCGCCACTTCCATGCCCATCATCCGCCCCAGGCGCCTGACAATCGACAGGCCCAGGCCCACGCCTTCGACGTCTTTGTCGCGCAACTGACGCACGCGGTAGAACTCTTCGAAAACCTTCGGCAATTCGTCGGCTTCAATGCCGCGGCCCTGGTCATGAATGACAATGGCCAGCCCTTCCCCACGCTTGCGCACGCCGATCAGTACCGGCCGCTGCGGCGCGTACTTGAAGCAATTGGACAGCACGTTCTGGACCATGGTGGCCAGCAGCGCCGGGTCTACCTGTACCCAGTGTTCGCCAGCGCGCAGGCGCAGTTCAACCCCGGCCCAGCGGGCCGCTTCGGCGTTCTGGCGCAGCAGGTCGTGAAGAAACTCGCCCAGCTGTATGCGCTGCAAGCGTGGCTGCAGGCGGCCGCTGTCGAGGGTGTAGAGGTCGAGAATCGAGCGAAACAGTTGCGAGACGTTGTGCAGCGAGCGGTCGATGTTGTCGACCAGGCGCCGCTCCTCCTCGCCCAGGCGTGCTTCGCGCAGGCAGGCGGTAAACAGCCCGATGGAGTGAATGGGCTGGCGCAGGTCGTGACTGGCCTGGGCCAGAAAGCGCGATTTTTCCAGGTTGGCCGCGGTAGCCTCTTCGGAGGCCTTGCGCGTGCGTTCGAGCAACAGGTGCGCGTACATGGGGATGACCGTGCTGGTGATCATCAACATCAGCACCATGAACGGCTGCGCCTGCCAGTAGGGTGTCAGCCGATAGACGCACAGCAGCGCCAACAATGCCAGTGCGGTGGCGATCGCCAGGTAGCGCGAGCCGTAGCGCATGCCGTTGCCCAGGTTGACCCAGACCATCACCGCGTACAGCGGCAGCGCCGCCTCGCCGCCCACCACCAGGCCGAAACAGGTGCCGGTGTAGTCCTGGACCATGCTGAAGATGCGCCGCGCCGGATACACGCCCGGCCAGCGCACGATGACCTGGCGCAGGACGATCGACAGCAGCAGGAACAGGACGATGTAGATCATGATCGGCAGGTAAGCGTTGACCTGCTGCCCGGGCAGAAAACCCAACACGCTGATATAGACCATGGCAAGGCCGGCAACAATGATCCGCAGGTTGGCCTGGTCGAGCTCGGTGTTTTTCTCGAACTTCATCGGGAACATCCTTGTGCGACAGTCGTCATATCCAGTACGTACACCGGGCAGCGTCCGTGCCCGGTGGTAAAGTAGCACGCCTGTAAGGAACGCCAGGCCCAGGGAGGCACTCGACATGGCATGCCGGATCATCATAGCTGACGACCACCCGCTGTTTCGCGAAGCGATGGTGCGTACTGTCCAGCGCCTGTTGCCCGACGCCGATCTCGAAGAGGCTGGCGACATGGACAGCGTACTGGGCCTGATCGCCACCGGCGAAGCACCAGACACCCTGATCCTCGACCTGCGCTTCCCCGGGCTTACCTGCATCAGCCAGTTGGTCGAGCTGCGCCAGCAGCTGCGGCGCACCACCTTGATCGTGGTGTCGATGGTCGATGACGAAGAGTTGATCGGTGAGGTGATGGCCGCCGGCATCGACGGCTTTATCGGCAAGAACATCGCCCCCGACCAGATCGGTGAAGCCATCCTGGCCATTCGCGAAGGCGAAGTGCTGGTACGTTTTGCCCCGTCCGGGCTGCTGCCGCTCGATACCAGTGCCGTCGCCGCCGCCCTGACCGCGCGCCAGCAAGAGGTGTTGCGCCTGATCGCCCAGGGCAAGACCAACAAGGAAATCGCCCGCGAGCTGGATATCTCGCCGTTTACCGTGCGTATTCATGTGTCGTCGTTGCTGCGCACCCTCAACGTGCCGTCGCGGGCGGCGGCAGCGGTGAAGTATTCGGTCACCCCATAGGGGCCGGCTCGCCCCGCGATGAGGCCGGTACTGCAGCATGGCTCAACGCGGGGCAAATCCGCTCCTGCACAGTCGTATGCGAAATTATCCAGCCATCAACGCACCCAGCGCGACTCGCTGCTCTGCAATGCCGCGGCAATGGTGTCGAGGCGGTTGTCCGGCAGGGTCTCGGGCAGCAGATCGGTCCCGGCGCTGACGAACAGCTGCGCGTGGGCATTGCGCAGTTCGGCATAGGCCAGGTCGCGCTTGAGCTGGGTCTGCAGGTTGTTGAGCTCGCCCTGGATCAGTTCCAGCTCACCGATATTCTGCGTCTGATAGCGGTTGCGCAGTTGCTCGGCAATCTGCCCGTCCAGGCTTGCCAGCTCTTCGCTGGTACGGAACTGCCGGGTCGCCTCGTTGAAGTTGGCATTGGCCACATACAGTTGCGCCAGCACCGCCATCGACATTGCCTGGCGACGGGCTGCCGCTACATCCTCACCGGCCTTGGCAACCTTGATCGCAGCCGGTGCCGAGAGCACGTTGAACAGGTTCCAGGTGACCTTGACGCCGTAGTCCGCCCAGCTCTGATTGACCAGGAAGGAGTTGCTGTCGTAATGCCCGCCGGCGGAAAACTCCAGCCCCGGCAGCAAGCGCAGCATGGCCTTGCGGGTTTCTGCCGCGCTGATGCGTGCCTGGTAATCCTGCTCGCGCAGTTCCGGCCGGCTGGCCAGGGCCTGCTGCTCAAGCTTGGCGAAATCGCCTGTGAACTGCGGCAGCGCATAGCCGTCCTGCGGCGCCAGGCTGAAATCGGCGTTCAACGGCAGGTTGATCAAGGCCGCCAGTTCGGTCTTGGCCAGCGACAAGGCGCGGCGCTGCTCTTCCAGCTGGCGCGTCGCTTCGATCAGCGCACGCTGATAGCTGAGCACCTGCACCGGATCGCCCAGGCGCTGCTCGCTCATGTGCTGGCTGTTGTTGCGCGCCTCGGCGATGCGGCCCATGAGGCTGTCGATCTGCGACAGCAGACGCTGCGCCGCTACCGCGCGCCAGTAGGCCGAGCGTACATCCTGGGTGATGGTATGGATGACCTTGCGCCGACGCTCCTGAAGGATCAGGCGCTGGTCGGCCTGCTGCTTGGCGCTGACATAACTGACGCCGAAGTCGAGGACGTTCCAGACCATGGTCAGGTCGGCCACCTCACGATCGCGGTCCTGGGAGGTCGAGGGTTCCAGGGACTGGGTGCCGGTTCGCACACTCTGGCTGCTGGATGCACTGACATTGTTACGCCCGGCATAACCGGCTTCCAGTGCCATGCGCGGCAGCATATCGAAGCTCGCCAGGTCGACCTGGCGCTTGGCCAGCGCTTCTTCCATGACTTTCAGTCGCGCCTCAAGGTTGTATTTCACTGCCCGGGCCATCGCCTGATGCAAGGTCAATGGCCCCCGCAGCGGTTCCTGGTCCTTGAACATGGCGCTGAGATCGGTGCGTGCCCGGTCCTCACTGACCTGTCGGTCGATGGGCTGGCTGGTGACTGCACAGCCGCTGATAGCTAATGCCAAGACGCTGACCCCGAGCAACTTGTGGTTTTTTTTCATCCTTGGGCCGCCCCCTGGTACGGCTTGATCTTGAAAGTGTTGGTGCCGTACATCATGCCCGCGGTCCGATCTGTGTCGGTTGCGCCAGGGCCAGGGCCAACTCGCGTACAGGACGCTGGTCAGCCTCGTTCATTGCCTGCAGCTGCTGGCCCAGGGTCGGTGCCCCGGGGGCACCGCGGCCTTCGCCGCCGCGCCACTGCTTGCCATCGAAAACGCTCAACTCGGTCGCCTCTGACGGTATTTGCCGGGTGAAAATATCCGAGAAGCTGCTACTGCCAAACACCCCGCCATCGCCACCGCCAAAACCCAGGAACCCGGTGCCCGTGCCCTCGCCAGGATTGTTGCTGCTGGCAAAGACCTGGGCGATGAAGCTCGGTGCGCTGGCGCCGTTGTGTATGAAGAGGCTACCCAACGGGGCGATGCCGCTGCCCAGCGTGCGCACCTCGAACAACGGCGTCGGCAACAAGGGTGAGGTCGTCGGCTGCGTTGGCAGCAGCGGTACTTGTGGTTGCGCCAAGGTGCTCGGAGGCACGGTGCTCGGCTCGGGGACCTTGATCCGGTACTCCGGGTCGCCGGCATCCTGCGCATTGATGACATAGGCCGGGCCGGTCAGCGACACCGCCAAGGCGTTGCCGGCCTGGTCCTGAATCCCGCTTCCCAGCGCATTCAGGCGCAGGCCAAGGCTGCCCTGGCCGCTGATATTGGCCACACTGATGCGGTAGGTGCGGGCATCGACTTGCACCAGCGACTGCACGTTACCGCTGGCACTGCCGGTGCTCGCCACACTGAAATCGCCGGCGTCCACGCCGCTGACCGCTTCGTCGAAGGTCAGGGTGAAGCTCAGGGTCTGTTCCGCCGTCGGCGAAGGGCCATCGAGGGTGATCGTGCTTGGCCGCGGCGCCCGCGCGTCAATCAGCACCGCACCGGTACTGCCGATGTTGTTGAGTTCAGCCTTGAGGTCATTGCCAAGCGCATCGCGCAGGCTGCCACCGTTGAGCTCGATGAGCGAGCCGACACTGATGCCGTTGTTGCCCTGTTGGCCGCTGCTGACGGTCATGCGGAACACCAATGCCGTGCTGCCGGAGCCGGAGAGATAATCGGCATAGGCGACCTTGCCGTTGCCCAGGTTGATAGCCAGGCGCGGCAGCCCGTCAGCGGTATCGACCAGCACGGCTTCGTCCAGGTGCACGGTGAAATCCAGGGACTGACCGGCGACATAGGTACCGCTGGCCGGAACCTCCACCGCCGTCACCGAGGGGGCTACCCGATCGATGCTATAGACACTGCCTTGCAGGCCACCGCTGAGGTCGTTGCCGGCGAGGTCGACGATAGCGGTGCCGCTGTCTTTGAGATCAAGGCGCAGCGTACCGACCCCGGTGAGGCCGTCGACCAGTACGGTGTAGGTGCGGCCGTTGAGTTGGGTCACGCTGGCGATATGCCCGTTGGCCGTGCCGCTGAACATCAGTTCGAAGTCGGGGTTGTCGACGCCGCTGACGCTTTCATCGAAGGTCACGGTGTAACGGACCGAACTGCTGGCGACGGGGCTGACGTCGACCCGCACGATATCGGCCACCTGCGGCGCCACGGTATCCACCCGCACCGACGAGGTGCTGCCCAGGTTGTTGAGCGAAAGATTCAGGCTGTTGCCCGCCCCGTCGCGCACGGCCCCGCCGTTCAGGTCCAGGGTGCCCGCCACGCCAATGCCGTTGGCGTCGTTATTGCCCGCCTGCACGGTGTACTGGAACAGCAGCGCGCCAGTGCCGGAGCCTGACACATAGGTCGCGTGCCGGGTTACCCCGCCGATGTTCAGCAGCAGCCGTGGCGTGCCGGCGGAAGTATCGACGATCACCGCTTCACTGGTATTGACCGTGAAACTCAGCACATCACCGCTGTTGTACGCGCCGGCGGCCGGCACCGCGACCGTGGCCACGCTCGGCACGATGGCATCGACCAACACCCCGCTGGTGCTGGGCAGGCCGTTGAGGGGGGTACCGGCATCGTTGCCAAGCCCGTCGCGCAGAGTGGCGCCGTTGAGCTGGAGAGTGCCGGCGACGCTAATGCCATTGCTGTCCAGCTGCCCGCTGGCGACGGTCAGGCGGAACACCAGGGCGGTGCTGGCCGAGCCCGACACATAATTGGCATAGACGGTGCCGCCGGTATCCAGGGTTACGGCAATACGCGGTGTGCCCCCAGTCGTATCGACCACCACGGTTTCGTCGAGGTGGACGGTGAAGTCCAGGTTCTGTCCGGCAACGTAGCTGCCATTACCGGGTACATCGACATGGGTGATGCTCGGCGCGACCCGGTCAATGCTGTAGACAGCGCCAGCCAGGCCACCGCTCAGGCCGTTGCCGGCGGCATCGGCAATGCCGGTAGCGCTGCCATTGAGGTCCAGGCGCACGCTGCCCGCCCCGCTCAGGCCGTTGACCAGTACCGTGTAGGTATGGCCATCGACCTGGGTAACACTGGCGATGCTAGCGGCAGCGCTGCCGGTCAACACCAGGGTGAAATCGGCGACATCCACGCCGCTGACGTTTTCGTCGAACGTCACCGTGTAGCGCACCGAATCGGCAGCGCTCGGGCTGGCATCGACGCGCACGATACCGGTGGCTTGCGGGACAACGGTATCGACCAGCACCGAGGCTGTACTGCCCAGGTTGTTGAGCGTCAGCGTCAGCGGGTTGGCCGCCGCATCGCCCACGGTTGCGCCGTTCAGGTCCAGGCTGCCCGCCACGCTGATACCGTTGCTGTCGTTGTCGCCGGCCTGCACGGTGTACTGGAACAGCAACCCGTCGCTGCCGGAGCCTGACACATAGGTTGCATAACGGGTCACGCCACCAATGTCGAGCAGCAAGCGTGGCGTCCCCCCGCTGGTATCGACGCTCACCGCTTCACTGGTATTGACCGTAAAGCTCAGCACGTCGCCACTGTTATACGCGCCGGCGGCCGGCACCGCGACCGTGGCCACGCTTGGCACGATGGCATCGACCAATACGCCGCTGGTGCTGCCCACGCCGTTGAGCGTGGGCACTGCAGTGTTGCCGACGCTGTCACGCAAGGCCCCGCCGTTGCTGTCGATGGCACCGGCCACGCTGATACCGTTGCTGTCCAGTTGCCCGTTGGCGACGGTCAGGCGGAACACCAGGGCGCCGGTACCGGAACCGGACAGGTAGTTGGCGTAGACCGTGCCGCCGGTATCCAGGGTGATCGCCAGGCGTGGCGTACCGCCGCTGGTGTCGACCAGCATGTTCTCGCTGAAATTGACGGTGAAATCCAGGTGTTGGCCGGCGACATAGCTGCCATTGGCCGGCACGCCGACACTGGTGACTGTCGGCGCCACGCCATCGATGACGATGCTGTCCTGGCCGCCGATGGAGTTGGCGCCACCCACGGTGGGCAGGGTCAGCACCGCATCGTCGCTGTGCACGCTTTTGATCGTCGCGCCGTTGAGGCTCAACGCGCCGGTGGAGGTGTAATCCAGGTCGGCGCTCAGGTCGCCGGCCTGGACCACATAACTGAAGGTCAGGGTATTGCTGCCGGAGCCCGAAACATAGGACGCCAGGCGGTCGACCAGGCCGGTTTCCAGCAACAGGCTCGGCGCGCCGCCCGTGGTATCGACAACCACCGTCTGGTCGAAGGTGACGGTCACGTTGATGACGTCGCCCGCCTTGTAGCCGCCATTGGGGTTGCTGACCTGGACGTTGCTCACCAACGGATTGAGCGGGTTCACGTTCAGGTTGATGGTGTCGGTGTCGATCTGCGCGCCGCCGCTACCGTTAAAGCCCTGGTCGTTGCTGATGATCTGCAATGACGCCGGGCCGTTGAAGCCCGGGGTTGGGCTGAAGCTCAGGCCGTTGAGCGCGGCATTGATGCTGGCCAGGCTACCGGTGAAGATCATCGTCGCATCGGCTGACCCGTCACCGGTGGTGAAGCTCAGGCCGGCAATCCCGGAGAGCGTGATCAGACCGTTGTTGGCCACAAGCGTGACCTGCAGCGCACTGCTGCCGGCATCCACGTCACTGATGCTGATCAGGTTGCCGTTGCCGGCATTGAACACCAGCACGCTGTCCTGGGCGAAGGACTGGGTGCCTGGTACCGAGTTGAACGGCGCATCGTTGATTGCCGTCACCGCCAGGGTCAGCGTGGTGCTACTCGCCTCGGAGGTACCGGTACCGGAGTTGCCGGGGTCGATGCCGGTGTTGCCGCCGTCGTCGATGGCCACCGTCAGGGTGACGTTGGCGACCGAGTTGGCGGCGGTGAGGAAATTCACCTGGCTGGCGGCGATGAAGGCGTTGATATCGGCCAGGCCGCCCACCAGGGTCAGGCTGCCGGTGCCGGAACCGCTCACCGTAACACCGCTGCCGCTGGTTGCGTTCAGGCTGCCACTGGGCACCGAGAGGACGACCGTGACCGCGCCGCTGCCGGCGTCGACGTCGGTAAAGCTGATGCCGGTGATGGCGCCAGGCTGGTCCTCGTTCACGGCAATGCTGCCCGGCGCGCTGATACTCGGTGCGTCGTTGACCGCCGTGACCTGCAAGGTCGTGATGGTCGAGGCCGTGGCGCTGCTGGCGCTGTCGATGCTCACCATCAGGGTCACATTGGCAGTGGCGTTGCTGGCGGTGGTGAAGCTCAGGTTGCTGCCGGCAATGAAGGTGTTGATGTTGGCGATAGTGCCGGTCAGGGTACGGGCCGAGCCCGTGCCACCGACCACCACCCCGCCGCCACTGGTGGCCGACAAGGTACCGGAACCCACCGAGAAGGTTACCGTGGCCGTGCTTGAATCGGCATCGCTGAAGCTGATGCCGGTGACTGCGGTAGCCGTGTCTTCGCTGACCGACAGCGTCGCCGGGGCGCTGACCTGCGGCGTGTCATTGACCGCCGTGACGCTGACCGTCTTGGTCGCCACGGTGCTGTCCAGGCTGCCGTCGTTGATCTGGAAGCTGACCGTACGGTTAGCGGTGCTTGGCGCGTCGGACAGGTTGGTGTAGTTCACCGCGCGCAGCGCCGCCTGCCATTGCGCCAGCGTGGCCGAGGCCCCTGCCGAGGTCAGGGTCAGCTCGCCGGTGGCAACGTTGTAGCTGGCGGAGATATTGCCCATGGTCGCCGGGTTGTTGCTAAACGCCAGGCGGTCCTCGGCGGTCTGCAGGTTGCCGGTGATGCTTACCGTGGCGCTGGCCAGGGTGGCGTTGTCGGAATCCGCCAGCGTCAACCCGCTGTCGATGACCACCGGGGTCGAGACGACATTATTGCCTTCGCTGAACGCGGTGGTGCCGCCGCTGGTGGTGACCTGCGGGGCATCGTTGACTGCGGTGACGGTCACACTGGCCGTGTCGCTGGCGACCGAAAAGGCGCCGGTACCACCGGACGGCGCGGTGTCCACCTTGGTGCCCTGCTGCCCTGCCGTCAGGCCGGACTGGTCCCAGGCCCGGTAGGTCAGGGTGGCCGTGGTGCCATTGGCACCGTCCGGGACGAAACGAACCTTGTCGGTGGCCCGCAATAGCAGTGCGCTGTTGGCTGCCACGCTACCGACGGCGTTCCAGGTGCTGCCGTCGAGGCTGTACTGCCAGGTGCCGTTGCCGCTGGTGAGCCCGGTGATGGCGATACCCTGCAGCGCGCCGCTGTCGACATCGCTGATGCTGGCCCCGACCACGCTGGCAACCGTCTGCCCGGCGTTGTTGATCGCACCGTCGCTCAACGGCGTGAGCGACGGTGCGGCCGGGGTCAGCACCGGTGCATCGTTGAGTGTGGTGACGCTCAGCGTGGCCTGGGCGATACCGCTGGAAAACGCGAGGCTGCCACCATTGCTGCTGGTGTCGGCGGTATTGCGGGTGCTGTTGGTCGACGCCGTGCCGCTGCTCCGGTCCCAGGCGCGGAACGACAGGCTGACGTTCTCGCCATTGCCCTGGTCGGGCACATAGCGCAGGTAGCTGCTGCTCGACAGCAGCAAGGCGGCATTGCCCGCGACTGCGCCCACCGCGTTCCAGGTCAGGCCATCGGTGGAGTACTGCCAGGTGCCGTTGCCGCTGCTGCCGGTCAGGGCAATTCCGGACAGCGCACCGGCATCGTCATCTGCATAGGTCAGCCCGCCGAGGATGGTCGAGACCAGCACGCCGGAGGTCGTTGTGTTCTCGTCGGTGCCGGGCAGTGCGTACGGCCCGCCGGACAGCGTCGGCGCATCGTTGACCGCCACCACCGTCACTGTGCTGGCGATCGCCAGCACCTGGGTGTCGACGCCGCCATTGCTGGTGCCGCCGGTGTCGCGGATGCTGGTCAGGGTCACCACCCGGCTGGTGGTGTCAGGGGTCTGGCTGCTGTTGCGGTAGGCCAGGCCGTCGACCAGGGTCTGAGTCGCCGCCGTGGTGATACCGCCAACCTTGCTCAGGGTCACGGTAGCGGTGCTGCCGGTAATGTTCACCAGGTAGCTCATGCTATTGCCGGCGGTGGTGCCGGTCGTGCCGTTGAGCAGGACAATGGTGGTGCCGTCGACCACCAGCAGCTCGTCGCTGCCATTGCCCAGGTTGCCGACCGTGAGGATCAACTGGTCGATATTCTGCCCCGCCTCCAGCGCACTGACGGTGACGCCGCTGAACAGGTCCGCCGCGCCACCGCCCTCGGTAAAGGTCGGGTTGTTCGGCGTCGCCACTACCGTCGGCGCATCGTTGATCGCGGTGATGGCGACGGTGACGTTGGCGTTGCTGCTGGTACCGCCGTCGCCATCGTTGACGGTGACGCGCACGGTCCGGCTGGCGCTGGCGATGTCACCGGTATTGCTGTTGCTGTAGGTCAGGTTGCGCAGCAGCGCTTCGACGACGGCGGGCGTCGCGCTGGCGTTGAGGCTGATGACCAGGTTGCTGCCCCCGGTGCCGCCGGCCCAGGTGCCGATGGTCACGCCGGCATAGGTGATGTTGCTGCCCGATACGCCGATCTGGCCGGCACCCGAGCCCTGGTTGTGGACACTGAGCACGTCCTCCCCCGCCACGCCGTTGGCGACGATCGCTACGGTGACGTTGCCGCCGTTGAAGTCCGCCGAATCGGCATCGCTGAGGGTGGCATTGCTACCAGCATCGATCAGCACCGCAGTGCCGCCTTCGTTGAAACCGACCGAATCGCCATTGAGGTTGCCGACCACCGGCACGGCATTGCTGAGGGTGGTGAAGTTCAGCGTGGTGTTGTTCTTGATGCCCTTGAAAATCGCGCCATCGAGGTCGGCGAAGGTCTTGCTGTCGAAGCGAATGGCGTAGCCGGTCCCCATCGCCAGGGTGATCGACGGGTCGATGGTCCAGGTCGAGCCGGAACCGGTGATCTGCCCACTGCCGACTGCAATGGTTTCGACAATGGCGTTGTCGGAGGTGCGCACGATATAGAGGTTGCCGCTGCCCTTGACCACACTTTCGTTGAAGGTCAGCACGATGTTGGCCGTGGGCGAAACGTTCACCCCGTTGTCGCTCGGGGTGGAGCTGACCACGATGGGCGGGCGGTCGTTCTGAATGACGTAGGTGCCGGTGGAGGTGTTGATCCCGGCATACAGGTCGACGTCACCGTCGCCGTCGAAATCGGCGACCCGGTAGTTGGTGCCGCTGGTGTCGGTCAGGCTCACGCCGGCAAACGGCGAAGCGGCCTGGGCCATGATGCTGAACGTGCCGTCGCCATTGCTGCGCGCATACTGCCAGGCCGTGCCGTTGCCGCCGGTCTGGTAGAGGATGTCGGTATCGCCGTCGCTGTCGAAGTCGCCCACCACCAGGCGCGCACCAAAGACCGGTGCCGGGAAGGTGGCGCTCGACTGGCTGCTGAAGCTGCCGCCGTCGTTGCGGTAGTAGTTGCCGGTGGCGCCGTTGACCCCGGTGAGGATGTCCAGATCACCGTCACCGTCGAAATCGCCGACCCGGTAGGCGTTGCTGTTGTGGTCGGCGAAGCTCAGGCCGGCAAACGGCGAAACGGCCTGGGCCATGTGGGTGAAGGTAGCGTTGCCATTGTTGAGCGCATACTGCCACGCCGAGCCATTGCCGCCGGTCTGGTAGAGGATGTCGGCGTCGCCGTCGTTGTCGTAGTCGCCCACTACCATGCGCACGGCGAAACTCAGCGACGGAAAGGTGGCGTTCGATTGGCTGCTGAAACTGCCACCGTCGTTGCGAAAGTAGTTGCCTTGGCCGCCGTTCACCCCGACCAGCAGGTCGATATCGCCATCGCCGTCAAAATCCTCGGCGAACACGTTGTTACCCGCGGTGTCGCCCAGGCTCAGGCCGGCAAAGGGCGAGGCGGCCTGGGCCAGGAGGGTAAAGGTGCCGTCGCCGTTGCTGCGCGCATACTGCCAGGCCGTACCGTTGCCGCCGGTCTGGTAGAGGATGTCGGCATCGCCATCACCGTCAAAATCGCCCGCCACGGTACGCACACCGAACAGCGGCGCCGGAAAGGTAGCGGTAGAACCGGAGCTGAAGCTGGTGGCCAGCAGGCTCTGGTAGCCGCTCAACTGGGTGCCCAGGGAGGCGCTTTGCAGCACCCCGCTGCTGCGCTCCAGGGTCCAGTTGCCGCCCAGGGCCTGGGCCCCGGTGTCATCGACGGAGGCCGCGATATCGGCGCCGGTCAACGCCGCCAGCTGATCGACGAACGCCTGGCCGGCGCTGTCCTTGCCGACGCGACAGCCATACAGCATCAGGTCGCCATCGGCCTTGAGCGCCGAGCCGATGCCTTGCAGGGCTGCGCTGTGCTCGGCCAGGTTGCTGCTGTCGAGCCAGACATTGCCGAGCTGTACGGTGCCCGATGCCCCGTGGGACAGCAGGTGGATGGTATCCAGGCCGTCGCGCCCTTTCAGGTAGTCGGCCATCTGTTGCAGGCCGTCCTTGCTCGGGTCGAGGATTACCACCTCGGTGCCGGCAGGCAGGCCGTTGATTAACTGTTGCGAGTCCTTGACCTGGCCATCGACGAACACCACTTCGTGGCGTTGTCCGGCCTGTTGGCTGCCAATGTCGGCGGAGGCCGGCGCAGCCTGTGCGTTGTGCTCGGCAGAAGCGCTGTCCTTGGCCGGCTCGGCTGTCGCCTCGGCCACGGCCTCCTGGGCAACGACCGCCACGGAGGCATCGAACATGATCCGCGGCTCCAGGGCGAACAGCAATGGTGCCTGGCCGCTGCCCGCAAGTGGCGTGGATTGCTGCGCCGCCTGACGCTTGAATCGCTCGATGAACTTCATGCCCCGCCTCCTGCTGTGCAACCGCCCTGCCCACAGGCAGCAAACGGTGGAAAGTGGCGGCGGCCCAGCGGGGCCGCCACCGAACTGCGCTGATCAGCTACGCGTAGGGAAGGTGCCTTCTAGCGCAATGATGTAGGTGACGCCCAGGTACGGATTACGGTTGCCGAATGGCTGGCCGCCGCCGGCCAGGCTCAGCGAGTTGGGGGCCAGGGTCACCGCACCGGTCATGTCGCTACCGTAGATGTTCACGGTGTTGCCGGCGGTATCGGCCGCGCGCGCCAGGTACAACGATTCGCTGCCCACGTCGCTGCTGCCGCCAACCGTCGAGATCACCTGCGCATGGCCGTGACTCGGCAGCTGGTTGTAGGTCAAGGCAATGTTCTCGACCCCGCCCACCTCGCCCAGATCGATATCGCTCAGGCCCGGTCCCTGCCCGGTTCCAATCGGGCTACGCCCGCGCAGGTCCGGCAGGCCGAAGGTGTTCTGGCCATTGCCGCCGTAGATCGTGCCAAGGATCGAGAACAGCGCCGCGTTCTGCGCGATAGGCAGGATCTGGGCCTGACAGAGGGCATATCCGCGAGGCGCGAAATTGCCGCCGAACATCTTGATTTCACCGAGAAATGGTTCGCTCATCGGGCATTTCCTTACGTTGCGTTGTTGGAATCTCGGGCCTAGCCGCAGACCGCCTGGGGCGGTGCTTGGCATTCGCGATGGATCACCACTTCGAGGGTGTGGCGCCCGTCTGCCTCAGGCAGTGTCGGGGTCATCAGCAACACCCACTGCTGCCCCGCCGGGCCACCCAGGCGATACACCGCCTGGGGCAGCCGCACGGCGGGAGGCAAGGCAAAAACCGCGCTATAGCATTCATAACGCGCGCTCATCGGCGTACCGTCGAGCACTTGCAGCAACGTCAGCGGCAGCGCCTGGTCCGCGGCGAGCCAGAGTACGAAACCCTGCACGGGTGCCTGGGCCAGTTCGTCGCGGCTGGGGATGAGGTAGAGATTCTGTTCGCTCATGAGGCAATCCTGTCGGCGCACACCGGTGCCTGGCGGCGCATGCGCAGATAGACACCGGAAGTATTGATGGCCTCAAAACCGAACCGGGCATACAAGCGCAGCGCCGGGTTGTAGGGCTCGACCGACAACTCGACGGCCAGCCCGCGTTCATCGGCGCGCTGGAGCAGGTCCGTGAGCAAGCGGGTACCAAGCCCCTGGCCGCGGCAAGCCGGCAGCAGGGCGATATCGATGAGGTTGAGGGTGGTCTGGCCCCAGAACAGGTACAAGCGGCCGATGGGCTGCCCGTCTTGTTCGATGAGGTAGAATTCGGCGTCGTGAAAATGTACTTGATAGTACTGGTGCTGAGCCTGGAACTGCTGGTCGAGAAAGACCGCAATGGCCTCGGCAGACCAGCCGCTAGGGGCCATTTCCTCGCTGCGAGTGCTGGCGTAGAGCATCCGCAGGAAATCCAGGTCGGCAGCTTCCATCCCTCGAAGGGACACCGCGAACTTCATCATGAACGCAAACTTCCCTGTTTGGTTGGAACGCTTGGACCTGGAGCAAAATGATCGGCTGATCAGTGTGGCATTAAACTGATGGCAGATTAGTCCAATTGTTGAACAATCGCACGCTTAAAATCCACTTTCCCTTACACCTAGTGCGGCTACTCGTCGCCAGGCCGTCGCCACCAGCGATTCGCCACTACCTTCAAGCACCACAAGGCCACGGACAGGCTGTGAAACACCTGTTTGCGCGCCGTCTTGTAGGGTAAACCGCACCCCGTATTGCGCCTGCAATGGCTGGGCGCGGTTGTCCTCATCGCGGCGCACGGCAATTGGTCCCCGATGCTCGGAAACCAGCGCTTCCTGGTCAATATAGGCGACTCCGGTGGTGTCGATATCATCCAGCTGCACTTTCAGCGAGGCGCGCAACGGGTCGTCTGCGACAAAGCGCCCGGGCGCACCGGGCTGAACCCGCCACAGATCGGCTTCGGCCAGGTAGCCGCGCAGGCGCGTGCCCTGCTCCACCACTTCGGCCAGGGGCAAGCGCGCCGCCACCCAGCGGCCCGGCCCCAGATCGCCGAGCAGATCGCGCACGATCCCGGCATGCGGTGCGCGCAGCTTCAGCCGTTCACGTTGGGCGACAAAGCCGCGGTACTCGGCAACAGCCTCGGCCAGGCGCTGCTCAAGGATGCCACTGTCGCCAGCGGTTTCGCTGCGCCCGGCCTGACGACGCAACTGCAACTGCAGAATCTCGATTTCGCGGCGAATGATGCGCAGGCGCGAATCCAGGTCCGGGGACTCCAGCTCCACCAGCAGCTCATCCTTCGCCACGCGCTGGCCGTCATGCACCCGCACCTGGCGGATACGCGCCGCCGTCGGCGCATGCAACGCGCTGCTGCGCGATGCCTCGAGCATCGCCGGTGCTTCGACGTCACTGCGCCAGGGCACCAGCAACACCGCCAGCAATGCCAGAAGCCCCAGCCCTAGCAGCATCACCCGCCTGGGTTGGGCCTGCTCACGCTGTTGCCACCAGTGCCGGCCTTCGCGCCAGACCGGCAAACCGATAAACCAGACCAGCTCCACCAGCATCAGGAAAATACCCAACACCTTGAAGAACAGGTGATAGACCGCCAAAGCGATGCCAAAGAACAGCACGGCCCGCCATAGCCACGAGGCATAGCCCCAGACCAGCAGGCGCCGACGCATGCCGGCCGACCAGGGTTCGGGGGCCGGCTCGCGATAGCCGAACAGTGCCTCGCGCAGATGCCAGCGGCACAGGGCGTAGGCCCGGCCCTGCAGGTTGTCCACCGCCCACAGGTCACTGAGCAGGAAGTATCCGTCAAAGCGCATCAACGGGTTGAGGTTGATTGCCAGGGTGGTAAGCCAGGTGGCGGTGGCCAGCATGAAGGCCGCCGTGCGCCCTGCGCCGTCCGGCAGCAACGACCAGGCCAGCAAGGCAATGCAGGCCAGCAGCAGCTCGGCAAGAACTCCGCCGGCGCCGATCAGCAGCCGGGTGCGGCGATCCTCCACGCGCCAGGCATCGCTGACGTCGGTATACAGCATCGGTAACAGCACCATGAACGCCAGGCCCATGCTCGGCACCCGGCAGCCGGCGCGTTTGGCCATGTAGGCGTGACCGAACTCGTGACACAGCTTGGCGAAACCCAGGGCGATGGCGAAGGCGATCACGCCGCCGAGGCTGAGCAGGTGCGGAAAGGTCGCCAGAAAGCGCTCCCAGTCACGCATCACCAGCAAGACCCCCAGCCCCAGTACCAGCGGCAGGCCATAGCGCAGAAGCCTGGGCCCGAAGCGCGCCAGCCACGGCCAGGTGCGATTGAGGAAGGCATCCGGGCGCCAGAGCGGAATGCGGAAAAACAGGTACTTGTGCAGCAGCTGGGTCCAGATCCCCTGGCGCTGGTTCGCGGCCTTGAGCGCGTAGCTGCCGCGTTGTTCATCATCGCCGGGCGTGACCAGGTCGTGGCCACGCAAGAAGCGCAGCAATTCTTCCACGGCCGCCGCCGGCAACGGCACCCCCGCTTCGCTATTGGCGGCGGCCAGGACCTGTGCCGGGTCGCCCAGTGCCCAGTGGCGCAACAGGCGCATTGCCGGCGCACCGAGCTTGAAATAGCGCCCGCGCAACGGGTCGGCCAGGGTCCATTGTGGCGCGCCGTCCAGCCCCGCTGAGCTGGCCGAGAGCTGCAGGTCCGGGCGCAGGGCGGGCAGGCTCACACCCCCACCGCCTGGCGCAGCGCCGCCAACGGTCGGCGCAACAGGTACAGGGCCAGCGGGGCGCGCTGACCGAAGACCTTGGCCGTGCCACGCAAGCCGATCCGCGGTGGCCCGGCACTGAAGCGTGCGTCCAGCCGGTAGGCCAGCTGCCCCGCCGGCGTGGTCTGGGCCTGATAGGCGGCGCGTTCAAGCTGTGCACTATGACGATGCAACGGATCGCTATCGAGAAACAGCGCCACCTCGGCGCCCGGTGCAAGGTCGATGGCATCGGCAACGGGCAATTCGATACGCAGTTCGGCCTCGGCCGGGTCGGCGATTTCCAGCAGGCGTTCACCGGTTTGCACCGGTTTGCCGGTTAAGCGCTGGGCGTCTGCAAAAACTGCGATGCCCTCGCGTTCGGCACGCACTTCAGTGCGCGCCAGCAGATCGCGGGCGTAGTCGTATTCAGCGCGTTTCTGTTCGACCCGTGCGGCCAGCAGGTCAAGCCGGGCACCGGATTCGGCATCGGAGAAGGCCCGCTGGGTATTGGCCTTGAGTTCGGCCTCGGCGACGCCGAGGGTGCGTTCAGCCACATCCGCCTGCGCCTTGAGGCTGGTGGCGTCAAAGCGCAGCAACAGCTGGCCGATGGTCACGCGCTGGTTGGGTTTGACCAGGAACTCGGCGATCACCCCATCCAGTGGCGCCGCCACCACCTGGCCGTTGCGCGGCACGACTTCGGCCGGCGCCAGCACCGACTGGCGCACAGGCACGAACAGCAACAGCAGCACGATGCTGGCAAGCGCCCAGCGGGTCCGTAGCGGCCAGCGCAGGCGCCACGGCTTGCCAGGCTGCAAGGCCCGCCAGGCATGGCTGTAGCAATCCCCCAACTGCACCAGCAGTGCTTGTTCAGCCTCGCTCCAGGGCGTGTCGCGGGCCAGCCAGAGGCCGCCGAACACTTCACCTCGACGGTCCTTGAGCGGTAGCCAGAACGCTTCGGCCGCCGACAGTGCCTGCCAGTCCTCGCGGCTGGCGGCATCCAGCGCCTGGGCGCGCACCGGCGCGGCATTGGCCAAGTGCTTAGCGGCTTCCAGGCAGCCGACCGCACGCTCGATGAACGCCACGAACGGCGCATTGGGTTCGACCACACTGATGCCGGTGAGCGCCCGGACCTTGCCAGCGATCAGCAACACGGCATGGCGGTAGCCGAACAATGCCTGGCCATCGTTGACCATGGCGAAAGCCAGGGCCTCGACCGTGGCAGCGGCCCGGGCCTGGCGCTCCAGGCCCAGGTAATGGGCCAGCAGTTGTTCGAGCACACCCGGGACGGGGGCGTTCATGGCTGGTCGGCAAAATGCGCGGTACCGCTCATTCCCGCCAGCAAGCCCGGGCTGTTGGCCGGCAGCGTGCCGATCAACAACAAGGTCTGGCTGCCTTCATCAATCCGAGCGCCGAGGCGCTTGACCGAGGCATCGAGGGGTTTGCCGGTTTCGTCGGGGGTAAAGCTGAACTTCTGCTCCGGCTTGAGCCGCCCCAGCCAGCGCGAGGGCACCAACAGGTGGACTTCCAGGGAACGGTTGTCGACGATCTCCAGCAGTGGCGTGCCACTGGCGACACTTTCATGGGCCTGGACCTTGCGGGCGACCACCTGCCCATCGAAAGGGGCCTTGACCTGGCAACGCTGAACCTGCACCTGGTACACCTGGGCTTCAGCCTGAGCCTGGGCCTGGCGGGCCTCGGCCAGGGCCACCTCGAAACGCCCTACTGAATTGAGCGCAGCCAGTTGCTGCTTGTTGCGCAGCTCTTCACGGGTGGCTCGCACCGCAGCACCGGCAGCACTCTGTTGCGCCTGGTAGGCGCTGCAGTCGAAGCGCACCAGCACATCGCCCTTATTGAACGATTGGCCTTCGGCATAGGGTATTTCCACCACCCGCCCGGCCAGTTCACTGGCCAACAGCGCCTGGGAGCGCGCCCGCAACACGCCACGGACCTCGCTGGCGGTGGAGGTAGCACCTTCGAGCAACGGGTCAGGGTCCGTTGCGGCCTGAGCCCATCCGCTGGCCATCACCAGCACCATCCACCACGCTGATCGCTTCATGTTGCTGCATCCTTGCGGTTATGGCCGGATGCTATCAATCTTTTCGGCCATCCGGAAGTCGGATGCCGGTCCATCCGGCTGGACTGCATGACCCTTCCCACCCCGACCAAGTGATCTTGAAATGCCACTTTGCTCTGCTAGCGTTAGCAGCGCACCAGCGCATCCCCGCGTTCGCGGGATGCAACTGCGGTACAAGGACGATAGACCCTCTGCCAACAATGATTGGAGGCAACTATGAGCGCAGTCACCAGTTCGACCAATTTCGGTCATGGCTACCCCACCCCCGGCCCACAAACACCCAACGCACAGAAGGTGCTGGACCATGTGTTCTTTCTCTCCGAGTCCGCCTGGAAACAGGTCCGCGAAGAGGAGCAGTTCGACTTCATCATTATCGGTACCGGCTTCTGCTCCCTGGCCTTCGCCGAGCGGATCCTGAGCAGCAACCCCAAGGCGCGGATCCTGATGGTCGAACGCGGGCCGTTCTTCCTCCCCGAGCACTTCCAGAACCTGCCGATCCCCTACCAGAAAACCCTCGGTGGCTTTTCCGAAACCTTCCCCTGGACCCTCTCGGCCCGCACCGCCAACCAGCCACCGGGCAACATCGGCTGGCAGCACGGCATGGTGCCGTTCTTTGGCGGGCGCAGCATCATGTGGAGTGCCTGGTGCCCACGGCCAACCAAAGATGAAATGGCCTTCTGGCCCGAGCAGACCATCGCTGCCGCCGAGGCCCGCTTCGAGTCGGCCGAGAGGCTGCTCAACGTGATCCCGGCCGACAAGATCGACACCCAGCTCGACCCGCAGGTGCGCGCCCATATAACCGAGCAGCGCCCGGTCTACGGCACCCTGCAGCTTGAGTTGCAGAATATGCTCGAGCACAACATCGGCAAGATCGACTCGGCCACGCGCTGGCTACCGGCGCCACTCGCCGCCGCTGCCGACCGTGCTGGCGGCGTTGACTTCGCCAAGTTTTCGACCCCGGCCTCGATCATGGAACTGGCGGGCAAACAGGCCGACCTTGCCGCCGCCGGCACCGGCAGCCCGCTGCGCATCATTACCGAGTGCATTGTCGAACGTATCCACCAGCAGGATGGCGTGGCCACTGCGCTGCAAACCTCGCGCGGGGTGGTCAACATCGGCAATGCCAAGCTGATCCTGGCCATGGGCACCCTGCCGCCGGCGACCTTGCTGATGAACTCGTTCCCGCAGGTCAAGCGTGCTGGCGATCGCTTTACCGCGCACTTCATCACCTCGGTGGTGGCGCGGGTGCCGCGCAAGGACTACCCGTTCGCCGCCAAGCTGGCCGAGCTGGAACTGGCGGCGATCTACCTGGCCGGCAAGAACCAGGACAACGGCATGCAGTACCACGTGCAACTGTCGGTGCTGTCTGACCGCGAGCCTGCAAAGAACGCGCAGAAAGCCGCGCGCTACATGCCTGACGTGGTGGCCACCGCATCCATGGCGCAACTGGAATCGTCGAAGGATTACCTGGTGTTCGTTTGCGCCGTGCTCGGCGAGATCGACTTCCGCAACCCGGAAAACCACTTCCACCTCAACGGCCAGGCCGACCCCACCACCAACGTCAACCTGCAGGTGCTGGCCAGCGAAACCGACCGGCAAACCTGGGACACCATGGATCAAGGGACCTTCCAGATGATGGAGCGGGTGTTTGCCCCCGAGGGCAAGGTCGAATACTGGCATGGCGACCCGAACCTGGGCCATTGGACCAGCGAGCGGCCAAGCATTCCCGAGCGCCGGGTGGCCGGGCTGGTGCACGAAGGCTCGACGCTGTGGATTGGCGACAAGGACGAAGGCGTCGTTGGCCTGGATTACCGTCCCCATGGCGTGGAAAACGTCTACGTCACCGGCGGCGCGCTGTGGCCGGCCAGCGGTTCGTGGAACCCGACCATGACCATGGTGGCCCTGGCCCAGGACCTGGCTGACCAACAACTGCACTGCATCAATGCCGTCCAGCCGCTAACCTCGGACCTGACCGAAGTCTGACAGTAGGAGCGGGCTTGCCCCGCGATGAGGCCAGTCAAACCCATCGCGGGGCACGTCAAAATACCCACACGCTATGTTCAGGCCCTGCAGTGGCGTTGGCGAATCAGCTTCTTGTCGATCTTGCCGACACTGGTTTTCGGAATCTCGCTGACAAAGCGCACCAGCCGCGGGATTGCCCATTTGTTCAGGTGACCGCTGTCGACGAAAGGCTGCAGGTGCCGAGCCAGCGCTGGCTGGTCCAGCTCGACACCGGCTACGCAGACCACCAGGGCCAGGGGCTGCTCGCCCCATTGCGCATCGGCCACCCCGACCACCGCCACCGAATCGACCCCACTGTGCTGGCTGATCAGGCTTTCCAGCTCCACCGAACTGATCCATTCGCCGCCGGTCTTGATCACGTCCTTGATCCGGTCGCGGATCTGCAGCATGCCGCGCTCATTGATGCAGGCCATGTCGCCGGTGTGCAGCCAGCCGCCGGCCCAGAGTGCGGCCCCCTGCTCCGGCTCCTTGAGGTAGCCCTGGGTCAGCCATGGCGCGCGGACGACGATTTCGCCGAGGCTTTCGCCATCATGGGCAATGTCCTCGCCTTGTTCGTCGACGATGCGCAGGTCAACCAGCGGGATCGGCACCCCGGCGTTGATGCGCAAGGGCAGTTGCGCTTGCATGGGCAGCGCCAGGTCTTCAGCGCTGAGGCGGGTGACGCTGAGCAACGGGCAGGTCTCGGACATGCCATAACCGCAGTGCACGCGAATGCCCCTGGCGCTGGCCCGCGCCGCCAGGCCCTGGGTCAGTGCGCTGCCGCCCAGCAGCATTTTCCAGCCACTGAGGTCGGTGCGCCGGCCTTCGTCGCAGTCGAGCATCATCTGCAACAGGGTCGGCACGCAGTGCGAAAAGGTCACCTGCTCTTCACGCATCAGCCTCACCAGCTGGTTGGGTTCGTAACGGCCGGGATAGACCTGCTTGATGCCCAGGGCCGTGGCCACGTAGGGCACTCCCCAGGCATGCACATGGAACATCGGCGTAATGGGCATGTACACATCGCCCGAGCGCAGCAACGGCTCGCCCCCGCAGGCAGCGAAGGTGCCCAGTTCGTTGAGGGTGTGCAGCACCAGCTGGCGATGGCTGAAGTACACGCCCTTGGGGTTGCCGGTGGTGCCGGTGGTGTAGAACAGGGTCGCCATCGAGTTCTCGTCGAAATCGGCGAAGTCGAAGTGCGTGCCCGCGCCGGCCAGCAGTGTTTCGTACTCGCCCAGCAGTGGCAGTTCACTGCTGATATCAACGCCGTCGCTCAGGCGGATGTAGCCTTTTACCGTCGGCAACTGGTCGCGCAACTGGACGATCAGCGGCACAAAGTCGTCATGCACCAGCACCAGGTGATCCTCGGCATGGTTCATGGTGTAGCGCACTTGCTCGGGTGACAGCCGCACGTTGACGGTATGTAGCACCGCGCCGAGCATCGGCACGGCAAAGAAGCACTCCAGCGCGCGGTGGCTGTCCCAGTCGAGCAAGGCCACGGTGTCGCCGGGTTTGACTCCGGCCCGGGTGAGCACATTGGCCAGGCGCTGGATGCGTTCGAGCAAGGTGGTATAGCTGTAGCGCAGTTTGTCGGCGTAGACGATTTCCTGGCTGGGCTGATAGCGCACGCCTGACAGCAGCAGGCGCTTGATCAGCAACGGGTAGCTGTAGGCCCCGGGGGCCGGTTGCATGATGCGGGTGGTGGTCATGGGCGCGTCCTTCACAGTTGCTCGGCCTTCAGCAGGTACAGGCTTTGGCTGCCGGCCTTGACGCTGGCGCTGAGCGAATGGATGCGCGGCAGCAAGCGCGCAAAATAGAAGCGTGCGGTGCCCAGCTTGCTCTGGTAGAAGGTGCCGTGCTGATCCAGGACGACGTCAGCCATCTGTGCCCACAAGTAGGCATACAGCGTGTAGCCAAACACTTGCAGATACTCCACCGCCGCCGCGCCGATTTCCTGGGGGTTGCCCTGGGCGCGATCGAGCACCCAGGCGGTCAGGTCGTCCAGATTGGCCAGCGCGAGCAACAACGGCGTCTTGAACTCGGCGCGTGACGGCGTCAGAGCCTGGGCAAAAGCCTTGATCTCCTGCGCCAGCGCCGCGTAGCTGCGGCCACCGTCGGCAACCAGCTTGCGCCCGAGCAGGTCCAGGGCCTGGATGCCATTGGTGCCTTCGTAGATCTGGGTGATACGGCAATCGCGAATCAGCTGCTCCTGGCCCCATTCGCGAATGTAACCGTGGCCGCCGAACACCTGTTGACCGTGCACGGTGGTTTCCAGGCCCATATCGGTCAAAAAAGCCTTGGCCACCGGGGTCAGCAGCGCCACCCGTGCTTCGGCCTGGGCACGCTCATCGGCGTTTTCACTGTACTTGGCCAGGTCCAGTTGCAGTGCAACGTAGGTGGAGAACGCCCGCCCGCCTTCGTTCAGCGCCTTCATGGTCAGCAGCATGCGCCGTACATCCGGGTGCACGATGATCGGGTCGGCCGCCTGTTCAGGCGCCTGCGGCCCGGTAGATGCGCGGCTTTGCAGGCGTTCGCGGGCATAGGCAACGGCGTTCTGGTACGAGCGCTCGCCCAACGCCAGGCCCTGGATACCCACGCCCAGGCGCTCGTAGTTCATCATCGTGAACATGGCGTTGAGACCTTTATTGGCCTCGCCCACCAGGTAGCCGGTAGCGCCGTCGAAGTTCATCACGCAGGTGGCCGAAGCCTTGATACCCATCTTGTGCTCGATGGAGCCGCAACTCACCGCGTTGGCCTGGCCCAACCCGCCGTCTTCCTCGACCATCAGCTTGGGTACCAGGAACAGCGAGATGCCCTTGGCGCCGGCCGGTGCATCCGGCAGCTTGGCCAGCACCAGGTGAATGATGTTCTCGGTCAGGTCCTGCTCGCCGCCGGTGATGAAGATTTTCGTGCCAGTGATCCGGTAGCTGCCATCGGCCCCAGGTTCGGCACGGGTACGGATCAGCCCCAGGTCGGTGCCGGCATGAGGTTCGGTCAGGCACATCGACCCCGACCAGCGCCCTTCATACATAGGCGGCAGGAAGCGCGCCTTGAGCGTCTCGCTGGCGTGATTGAGCAGCGACAGACAGGCCCCGGCGGTGAGCATCGGGTAGAGGGCGAATGACAGGTTGGCGGCGTTGAGCATCTCCTCGACCTGGGCGGCAATGACCTTGGGCATGCCCATGCCGCCGTATTCGCTGGCCCCGGCCACGCCGACCCAGCCGTCTTCGGCGTAATTGCGATAGGCCTGGGCAAAACCGTCCGGGGTGCTCACGCGACCGTCTTGCCAGCGGCAACCCTGCTCGTCGCCACTGCGGTTGAGCGGCGCCACCTGCTGGGCGATGAGCTTGCCGGCCTGCTCGAGAATTGCCCGCGCGGTGTCGCTATCGACCTGCTCGGCCAGGGCCGGGATCCGCGCCCACTGGCCGGGGATGTCGAATACTTCGTTGAACAGAAAATCCATGTCGCGCAACGGTGGTAGGTAATCAGACATGCGATGAACACTCGGCTTTTGGGTTGTTGACGTGCAGCCCCTCGACGTCCGTGGGGCTGGGTGAAGGCGCCCGTGCCTTGCTGGCGGGCAACAGGAAGTGCGACAGCGCCGGGATCAGGATCAGCGCACCGAGCATGTTCCAGAGGAACATGAAGGTCAGCAGGATGCCCATGTCGGCCTGGAACTTGATCGGCGACCAGGCCCAGCCCACCACCCCGGCGGCCAGGGTGATGCCGACCAGGCCCACCACCCGGCCGGTAAAGGCCACGGCATTCTTGTAGGCCTGGGCCAGCGACAGGCCCTGGCGCTGGTAATGCAACTGCACGCTGAGCAGGTACAGCGCGTAATCCACGCCAATGCCCACGCCCAGGGCGATCACCGGCAAGGTGGCGACCTTGACGCCAATACCCATGGTCACCATCAGCGCCTCGCACAGCACCGAGGTGAGCATCAGTGGCAATACCGCCACCAGGGTCGCGCGCCAGCTGCGAAAGGTGATCAGGCAGAACAGCGTCACTGCCAGGTACACCAGCAACAGCATGCTGCGGTTGGCGTCGCGCACCACGATATTGGTCGCCGCCTCGATCCCGGCGCTGCCGGCCGCCAGCAGGAACTGGCGATCCTCGCCGCTGTTGGCCTGGGCAAAGCGCTCGGCAATCGCCACCACCTGATCGAGGGTGTCGGCCTTGTGGTCCTTGAGGTAGGCGATCACCGGCATCAGCGAGCAATCGTTGTTGAACAGTTCCGGGGCATTGACCGAGGCTTGCTGGGCGGCGTAGTTGAGCACGTCCTGGTTGCGCTGGATGCTGCTCAGCTTGGGGTTGCCCTCGTAGGTGCCTGCGGTTATCTGCCGGACCGCGTTGGTCAGCGACAGGGTGGTCTGCACTTGCGGGTTCTGCTGTAGCGCCCAGGCCAGGCGGTCGGCGAGCACCAGGGTCTGGTAGCGCAGGCAGCCTTCCGGGGCGGTCTTGATCATCACCGCAAAGGTGTCGCTGGACAGCGCGTAATGGCTGGTGATGTAGGCGTTGTCGCGGTTATAGCGCGAGTCGGCGTGCAGCTCCGGGGCACCGCTGTCGAGGTCGCCGATCTTCAGTTGCAGGCTCAGCCAGAAACCGCCGGCACCGAGCAATGCGGCCACCAGCACCGCGGCGCTGGCCCATTTGCGTTCGGTGAAGCGGTCGAGCACGTCCCAGAGCTTGCCGAAGCCACGGTGCTCGGCCGCGCGCAGGTCGATACGCAAGGCCCGTTCCGCCGCCTTGCGCCCGACGCCCACGTACGACAGCGCCACCGGCATCAACAGCAGCGAGGTGAAGATCAGCACGGCGACGCCGATGCTGGCGGTAATCGCCAGGTCCTGGATCACCGGGATATCGATCAGCATCAGCACGGCAAAACCCACCGCATCGGCCAGCAAGGCGGTAACGCCGGCGACGAACAGGCGCCGGAAGGTGTAGCGCGCAGCGATTTGCCGGTGGGTGCCGCGACCGATGTCCTGCATGATGCCGTTCATCTTCTGCGCCGCGTGGGACACGCCAATGGCGAAGATCAGGAACGGCACCAGGATCGAATACGGGTCGATGGCATAGTCCAGCCAGGCGACGATACCCAGCTGCCAGACCACCGCCGTCAACGAGCACAGCACCACCAGCAAGGTACTGCGCACGCAGCGGGTGTAGAGGTAGATGATCAGCAGCGTGGTCAGCACCGCCAGGGCGAAGAACAGCATCACCTGCAGCAGCCCGTCGATCAGGTCGCCCATCAGCTTGGCGAAGCCGATCACGTGCAGCTTATAGACACCACCCGCTTCGTAGTGCGCGCGCAATTGCTCGAGCTTGACCGAGAACCCGTGGTAGTCGATGCCGGCGCCGGTCGCCGAGGCCTGGTCGAGCAGCGGCACGATGAGCATGCTTGATTTGAAGTCGCGGGCCACCAGGCTGCCGACGATGTTGGCCCGCTCGATGTTCTGGCGCAGCTGCTGGATGTCGGCGGCCGAGCCCTGGTAGGCATCGGGCATCACCGGCCCGCCCTGGAAGCCCTCTTCGGTGACTTCGGTCCAGCGCACCGCCGGGCTCCACAGCGACTTCATCCAGGCGCGGTCGACCCCCTGGCTGAGGAACAGCTCGTCGTTGATCTGGCGCAGGGTCTGCAGGTAAGCCGGGTCGAAGATATCGCCACGGGTATTTTCCACCACCACCCGCAATGAATTGCCCAGGCCGCGCAGGGACTGGCGGTTGTCCAGGTAATTCTGGATGTAGGGATGGCCCTGCGGGATCATTTTCTCGAAGCTGGGCCGCAGTTCCAGGCGGGTCAGGGCCATGTAGCCCAGCACCACGGTGACCAGCAGCATGCACAGCATGAACGGCAGCCGATGGTTGAACACCAGGCGTTCGAGACGATTGCCGGAGCGCGCGTCGAAGTCGCCGAGGTTGCGGATCACCGGCAAGGTGTCTTGTTGGATGTCGGCCATCAGGGTTTTCTCTTGTTATGGCTGCTGCGGTTGTTCGAGGGCCAGGGTGCGAATGCCACGCTCACCGACCAGCACCAGGTCGGCGGCGCTATCGAAGGCCGCGCCGCTGACCGGGGCACGCTGGGCTTGCGTCACGGGGCTGAAGCTGGCGCCGTCATCACCGCTGACCAGCAGATCGCCGGCCTGGCTCGCCAGCCAGAAACGCCCGCTGGCGTCGAGGCTGGCGGCGGTGATGCTGCTGGTCAGATCAGTTTTGACCGCTTGCCACTGGGCACCGCCGTCGGTGCTGCGCAACACATGGCCGCGCAGCCCGTAGGCCAGCAGCGTCCCAGGCTTGCCAATGACGCCGAAGTAAGTGCCGGCATACGGCGTGGACAGCCGCTGGAAGCGTTCGCCATCGGCGCTCAACTTGAGCAGCAGGCCCTGCTCGCCGCTGATGTACAGCGCGCCGTCGACGCTGGCCAGGCCGGTCAGGTGCAGGCCCTGCGGGTTGTCACTGCGCTCGAGCCAGGGCGTCCAGTGCTGGCCGCCGTCACGGGTGTGCAGCAGCAGGTTGAACACCCCGACTGCATAGCCGTGGCGGGCATCGGCGAACCACACGTCGAGCAACGGCTTGTCGGCGCCCTCTGCCACCAGGCGCTCGCCCTCGCCTACCCAGCTCGCCCAGACAGGGTCCGCGGGCGCGGCCAGGGCTTTGGCCTGGTAGTACGCCAGCACCTGGTCACCGAGCACCCGGCCGTCCAGTTGCTTTTCCCAGCTCAGGCCGCCATCGCGGCTGTGCAGGATCACCCCGTCGTTACCCACCGCCCACCCAAGCTCCGGCGTCGCGAAGGTCAACGCATTGAGGTCGGCGCTGACCGGCACCTGTGCCTGTTGCCAGTGACTGCCATGGTCATCCGAGTACAGGATGTGCCCGCGCGGCCCCACCGCGACCATCCGTGCGCCGGCGCGGGCGACATCGCGCAAGGCGCTGCTCGCGGCCAGCGCACTGGGCAGCGCTGGCAGGTCGAGCACGTCGACGTAAGGCTCGGCCTGGACCGCGCCCTGCAGCGCGGCCCAGGCCAGCAGCAGCACGCTGCAGCGTTTGAACATATCCATCCCTGATCCTCCTCAAATGCGTGCTCGACAGGCTCAGCGAATGCCGGCCCCGGCCAGGGACTCGGGCGACCACTGGGTGCGCGACAGCGGCTCGATATAACGAATGCCGCCGTAGGCACCGACCACGCCATTGAGGTTGTAGGTGCCGCCGATCAGGTCGTAGATCATGAACGGCGTGGCATCCGGGGTCTGTTTGTCGTAGCTCTGGCTGAGGAAGGCGAAGGAGCCGCGGTACAGCTGGCCACGGGCGTCATACTGGTCCGAGGCCAGGGCAATCCAGCTGTCCTCGTCGAGGTAGAAGCGGCGCTTGTGATAGATATGCCGGGCGCCGTCCTTGAGCTTGCCTTCCACCACCCAGACCCGGTGTTTTTCCCAGCGCACGAACTGCGGTGCCAGGTGATTGGCCGTGGTCAGCTGCTTGACGTCGGTGTTGTAGGTCAGCCGGTAGGTGTTGTAAGGCACGTACATTTCCTGCTTGCCGACCAGGGTCCAGTCGTAGCGGTCCAGGGCGCCGTTGAAGACGAACACGTCATCGTAGGTGCCCGAGCCCGACGTGCCCGGGTTGGGCGTGTCATAGGCCAGGTTCGGCGCCAGCTTGACCCGGCGCTGCCCCGGCAGGTACTGCCAGGCGCTGCGCGGCTGCACCAGCGGGTTGGCGGCATCGCGCAGCATCATCGCCTCACCGGCGCGCCGGGCTGGCGCGGTGTAGGTGAGCTTCATCTGGTAGTAGGTGTCCTTGGCGCCGATCGGCTTGGCCATGTCTTCGTAGATCGGGTAGCTGATGTTGGCCTGGCCGGTGGTGCTCAAGGTCGCGTTGCCGGCAGCATCGACGTTCCACGAGTCGTACTTGGCGGTCATGCTCACGCCCTGGTAGCGCAGGAGGAAGTTCCACATGGCCTCGGCGCCGGTCTGCGGGATCGGGAACGGAATACCCGGCAGCACGTTGTCGACCGCACTTCCGCCCTCCTGGCTGCGAGCGCCGACGGCATTCTTCAGGGTGTTGTCGAGCACCGGCTGCGGCAGTGCCACGCTGCGATGGGTGGGGTAGACATCGACGCGAAAGCTCGGGAAACGCTTGAGCAGTTCCTGGGTGGTGGCGGTCAGTTGCCCCTTGTACTGCTCGGCATTCTTGCCATCGATGACCCGCAGCGGTTTTTCCTCGGCGAACGGGTCCGGGCGCATGCTTGCACCGCTCTTGAACGCCGCGGGTGGGGTGACCAGGCCGCCCTGGTAGGCGGGGATCGAACCGTCGGCGTTGGCGGCCTTATCTGCGCCGATGGGCGTCAGGCTGGTGCCCAGGCGCGCGGCCTGTTCGGTGGAGACAGCGGCGTGAGCCGCGTTCAGGGCAGCCAGCGACAGGCACGTGGCCAACAGGGTGTGCACGTAGTTCATGATTGTTGTTTTCCTGTGTGACTCAGAAGGTGGTTTTCAGGGTCAGGTACAGCGCGCCACGGTCCTCGGTGGTAGCAGCGCCGCCAGAGAACGCGGCGTAACCGCCGCCGTAGCAGGTGTAGTCCTGTTCGCCGTCCAGGGCGTTGGGGGTAGTGCCGTCGGTCTGGCCGTTGTCGCAGGACTGGGTCTTGCCAAAGCCATCGACGTACTTGAGGTCGACGAAGTACTGGTTGTAGATCGCCGCGCTCAGGCCCACGGCGTAGTTGCCGGTGTTCTCGGCGCCACCGCCCTGCACCGGCGATACGCCGTCCAGGCCGAGGTTGATCGACAACGGCATGCTCAGGTCCATGCCAGGGAACACCTGGTACCAGGTCGGGGTGAAGTTGACCGCGATCCCCCAGTTGTCGCGGGTCGGCTGGTCGATGCCGCGGTAGCTGCCCTTGCCCTTGTACAGGGCCTCGTTGTGGCTATCGAGCTTGAGCAGGTTGCTGTAGAACAGCTCGCCCAGCAGGGTCGCCGAATCGAACAGCGGCGTATCGCCAAGGGTCATCAGGCCGTTGAGGGTCCAGTGCAGGGTGTCGCCGGTGGCGCTCATGCTGTCGCCGTCCGACGGCAGTTCATACACCACGCCGCTGCTTGGCAAACGCGCAGGCAGCAGGCCGAAGCCCCCGCCCAGGCCGGCCTGCCCCGGTGCACTGAGAATCGCCGGAATACTCGCCAGGGGCATGTTGTGGCGAATGTTCAGGTCGCTGCCGACGCTGATACCGCCGACATCCTTGGACAGGCTCAAGCCGTAGATATCGATGTTGTCGGCATAGGCGAACTGATACGTAGCGCTTTGCAGCGAGTTGTAGAGGTTGCCCACCGCGCCCTGGGCGCTGCCCGGCGGGTTGCCGAACGGGCCGTTGGCGACGGTCAGGCCACGGGCATCAAGCCAGGCCTGGGGCAGGATTTCCGAGGTCTTGCGGTAGTAGAAGCCCAGGGTGCCGCCCAGCCAGTCGGGCGACCACTTGGCCATGACGCCCCAATCGCCGCGTTTGTCCGGGGTCAGGTCGTGGCCACGGCGGATGTTGGTCAGCGCGCCGCGCACCGGGATCAGCCCCGGAGTGCCGGTATGGCCGAGCAGGAAGCTCTGCGCGCCCTCGCCCACCAGGTCCGAGCCCCCGTAGTAGGTGCCCGCTTCCGGCAGCCGCGCGGCATCCCAGTCGAGGAAGTACTGCGCGCCGACGCTGAGTTCGGGGTTGACCAGAAACGCCGTCGAGAGCTGGTTGCGCGGCACGAACAGTTCCTTGGCTTCGGTGCCGGGAGACGCGGCCAGCTTGGCCAGGTCCAGGCCCGACTGCCCATAGCTCAGCGAATGCACCGGGTTGAGCAGGGTTTCGCCCCAGAACAGGTTGTGCTGGCCAAGCTTGCCGCTGATCTCGGATGAGTCGCCCACTTCACGGCGCATGAACACGAAGGCATCGAGCACTTCCCCGGACGGGCCGCTGTAGTAGCGCTGGGCGTAGTTGCTCAGGTGCGGGCTGCCCAAGGGCACGCCGGTGCCGGGCAAGCCGTTGAGGCTGGGGTTGATGCCCGACTGGCCACCGTTGCCGTTGACGAACGGGTTGGAGTTGGAGCCGGTGTTGTCATAGGCCTTGTCGTACCAACTGGCGGCGCTGACACGAAAGCCCATGTTGCCCTGGTAGATCACGTCCAGTTCGGTGAGCAGGTCCACGCGATTGGTGACCGTGGTCCCGGCCTTGCGGAAGTTGTAGTTGCCGTCGTTGTTGTTGGGGGTCGCCAGCAGGCGCTTGTCGGCGCTTTCGGTGCGCACGCCATAGTTGTACTTGACCGTGTTATCCAGGCGCACGGCCCAGTCTTCACTGCCGGTATCGACCTCAAACGCCTGGGCGCCGGGTAGCGCCAGCAGGCCGATGGCGCAGGCCAGCAGGCAGCGCTGTGGCTTCACAGCACGGTGAATGCGAGGGTTTGGCATCGCGATGACTCCACTTATTGTTATTGTTTTTTTTCGCTGCCCGTCGTTTGCGGGCTTGGCTCAAGCGTCCGTGCGCTACTGCAGCATTAGCGATCCAGGGCCTGGATCAGGGTTTCAGCCAGGGGCCAGGGGCCGTAGCCGGCTGCCGGGTTGAGGTGGCCGACGGCGCCCAGTTCGAGCAACTGGCTGCCCCAGCCGCGCGCCATGGTGCTGACCGCCTCGAGGCTGGCCAGATGATCATCGCTACTGGCGGCGACGATGCTGGGGAACGGCAGCGGCGTGATCGGCAGCGGGCTCCAGCCGTTGGCGCGCAGGCTGTCCGGGCTTGGGTAGGCGGCGGGCCACGCCGCTTGCAGGTCCGGCGGCGCCGCCAGCAGCGCGCCCTTGATCGGCCGCTGATAGCGCGCGGCCCAATGGGCCACCATCAGCACCCCGGCGCTGTGCGCTACCAGCACTACCTCGCCGTCGATCTGCTGCAGCACCTGCTCGATGGCCTCGACCCGGGCATTGCAGTCCAGGCCGTTGCGCTGCAGCGGTGGCACCGTGTGCACCTTGGCCAGGCGCGCCGCCAGCAGGGTCTGCCAGTGTTCGGCAACGTGCTCGCGCAGGCCGGGGACGATCAGGACAGTTGCGCGGGTATGCAGTTTTTCCACGTCGGCACCTATGCTCAAGACAGTCCGCTCGCAGGTAATCTCGAGCGCTTGCACAGCCACAGTAATCAGCCCTCCCCCCTGGCGCTTTACATTGCGCGTCAGCAACTTTTCATTTGGTGACAGCGCCGTCGGCAAACGACCGGGCGCTCAGCAATAGCGGGGGTTAGCCGACGGAGCGCTGCTGCAGGCGGCTTCTCATTTGACGACACCCGCGCTATAACGAGTGACCCGCCACAGAAGCGGGACGCCCGATGACCACGCGTGGAAAACAACAACAATGACCGCCCTCGTACGTGCTGCAAGCCTGACCAACTACCTTGAGGTGTCTCGCCACCTTGGGCTCAACCCCCACGCCCTGTTGGCCCAGGTCGGCCTCAGCACCGCCCTGCTCGACGATCCTAACCAACGCATTGCGGTGTCCAGCGTGGTGACCCTGCTGGAAGAGTCGGCGCGGGTCAGTGGCTGCGAAACCTTCGGCCTGCGCATGGCCGAGCTGCGCCAGCTCTCGGATTTTGGCGAAATCAGCCTGCTGCTCAGCCACCAGCGCACCCTGCGCGATGCCCTGCAGGTGATCGTCCAGTACCGGCACTTGCTCAACGACGCCCTGGCCATCCATATCGAAGAAGCCGGCAAGACCGTGATCATTCGTGAAGAAGTGGTCACCGACCAGCCCCAGCGCGGCCGGCAGGCAACGGAACTGGCGATTGGCGTGATGTTGCGTTTGTGCGCCGCGCTGCTGGGGGCTCACTGGCACCCGATCAGCGCCAATTTCACCCATACCGCCCCGGCGGACCTGGCGATTCATCGGCGCATTTTTGGCTGCAAGCTGGTGTTTGGCAGCGAATTCAATGGCATCGTCTGCCCGGCTACCGACCTCGACACCGCCAACCCCTTGGCCAACGAGGCCATGGCGCGCCTGGCGCAGCGTTACCTGGACACCTTGCAGGCCGGTGGCAAGCTGTCGCTGGAGCTGGAAATGCGCAAGACCATCTACCTGCTGCTGCCCATGGGCCGGGCGACCATCGAGCAAGTGGCACAGACCCAGGGCATGAACGTGCGCACCTTGCAGCGGCGCCTGGAAGAATGCGGGGTGACCTTCAGCGACCTGATCAACGGCGTGCGCCGTGACCTGGTGATCCGTTACCTGGAAAACCCCAGCTACTCGCTGGGACGGATTGCCGACATGCTGGGGTACTCGATGCCCAGCTCATTTACCCGCTGGTTCATCGCCCAGTTCGGCATGCCGCCGGCCAGTTGGCGGGCGCAGCATGATCGCCGGCAAGATCAGCACTGAATGGATCGCGACCGCTGCGCGCTCGATCGCGGGGCAAGCCCGCTCCTACAGGTTCGGCGTACACAGATACATTGTGGGAGCTGGCTTGCCAGCGATGAGGCCAGTTCAACCGGCACATCAGGCGTTGCCTGGACTACCATCGCTGGCAAGCCAGCTCCCACAAGTTCGCGGAGCATGCGAACGGTTGTGGGCAACCGTCTACAACCCCCAGTGCATCAATGCCAACACCAGCAGCACCAGGAACACCGTCTCACCCACCATCAGCGCAATCGGCTTGAAGCCCACCGCTGCCAGTTCCTTGAGCTGAGTCTTCATTCCCAGGGCGCTGATCGCCACCACCAGGCACCAGCGGGACAGATCGTTGACCCCACCCTGCACCGCCGCCGACACCCAGCCGGTACTGTTGACGCAGGCCAGCAGCACAAAACCGACCGCAAACCACGGCAGCAACGGCGGCCGCTGCCCGCTCGCATCCCCGCCGGCCCGCCGGGTAATCATCGCCGCACAGACGATCACCGGCAGCAACATGGCCACGCGCATCAGCTTGACCACGGTCGCCACGTCCCCGGTCTCGGTCGACATGCTGTACCCCGCCCCCACCACCTGTGCCACGTCGTGAATGGTCGCACCGAGAAACACCCCGGCCTGTTGCGGCGACAACTGCAGCCAGCCGGCAATCATTGGGTAGAGGATCATCGCCAGGGTCGACAACGCCGACACGCCGATCACGGTAAACAACGTGGCGCGCTCTTTTTGCGGGTGATGGGGCAAGGCCGCAGCCAGGGCCAGAGCCGCCGAAGCCCCGCAGATCGCCGTGGCACCGCCGGTAAGCATGCCGAACAAGCGCTGAAAACCCAGGGCACGGGCCGCCACCACCGAAACCAGGATGGTCACCACCACCAGGATCACCACCAGCGCCACCGGTTTCCAGCCCAGGCTGGCGATCTGGCTCAGGGTAATGCGCATGCCCAGCAGCGCCACCCCCAGGCGCAACACTGTGCGCGCGGTAAATTCAATCCCGGCCTTGCAACGGCCATCGGCCGCGAGAAAGTTCAGGGCCATGCCCAGCAACAAGGCAAACAGCATCACCGGGGCATCGTAGTGCTCACTGAGAAAGCTGGCCGCCGCCGCGGCGATCAGGCTGACGATAAAGCCCGGCGCCAGTTCCCGGGCACGGTGGTTGACGGCGGCAATTGCGATCACGCTCATTGGCCCGGTTCCTTGCACGCTAAGACGATGAACAGTTGCTCGCCCTGGCGCTCGACCGGGTAGCTGGCAACCTTGAGTTGATTGGAGTTGAGCAAGTAGCCGCTGGCCAGATCAAAGCGCAAGCCATGGGCGCAGCACTGGATCACCCGCCCGTCCAGGCGCCCGCCGCACAGCGAGGCGCCCTGGTGCGGGCAACTGTCGTCGATGGCGTAAAAGGTGTCAGCGACGTTGAACAGCGCCACACTCTTGCCTTGCCATTCGAGCAGCACCCGCCCGTCACGCGCCGGCACTTTGTCGGCCGGTACCGGATAGCGCAGGCTCATGCCGGGACCACTTCTTCCAGGGCGTCGCCCATGGCCTGCAGCAGCACCGCGACCGGCTGGGCGCCCGATACCCGCAGGCGCTGATTGAAACGAAAACACGGCACGCCATCCGCGGCGCGATCATTGGCGCCAATGAACGGGCTGGCATCGCCGCGCAGGCAATCGGCAACCTGGGCCGGCTCCAGGCCACAGGCGCGGGCGATGTGCAGCAAGGTAATCGGATCGCCCAGGTCCTTGCCCTGCTGAAAGTAGGCGGCAAACAGCTTGGCCAGCAGGGCTTCAGCCCGTTCCGGCGAGCCCAGCGCCACGGCGCGCTGCAGCAGACGATGGGCGTCGGCGGTATTGGGCATGCGACTGATACGGGCAAAATCGATATCCACCCCGGCAGCCTCGGCGGCGGCGCGCACCTGCGCCTGGCGCAGGCGTACCGCCTCATCGCTGCCCAGGCGCTTGCGGTAGAAGGCCTCGAACGGCTGCCCGGTCCTGGCGATCTGCGGCAGCAACTGCACCCCGCGCCAGTGCAGGCTCACCTCAACTTCCGGCTGCTCGCGCCGCAACTGCTCCAGGGCCCGCTGCAGATGAGCCTGGCCGATCAGGCACCAGGGGCAGATAAAGTCAAAGAACACTTCGATCGACAACACTTGTTTCACGGTTTCAACTCCTCGGCCGCACCGGGTTCAACCGCATGCGGGTTGTCGAGGCGGGCCATGTCACGGTGGTAATGACGCTTGGCGATGAAGAACACCGCGGCGGCGCCGATGCTGATCAGCGGCACCAGCTGAAAGGCGGCGTGCAGGCCGATCAGGTCGGATACCCGACCGGTAATCAAAGGCCCGGTCGCCAGGCCAAGCAGGTTGTTGGCCAGGGTCAGGGTGGCAAAGGCGGTGCCGTGCACCGAGTAATGGGTGAGGTTGGCGACCATGGCGCTGGACGGGCCGTTGGTGCCGGCGGCAACCATCATTCCCAGGCAGATCAGCACCAGTTGCGCCGTGCCCGAGGGCAGCGCGAAGGCCAGCGACAGCAACAGGCAGCTACCCAGGCAATAGCCGATGGCCAGGCTGATCTTGCGGTCCGGGCGCTGGCGGCCGAGGCGGTCGCAGAGCATGGCGCAGAGGATCATGCCAATGCCGCTGCACAGCACGATGATTGCCGCCACCACGCCGGCCTGGTCGGTGCCCATGGCGTAGTAGCGATTCAGGTAGCTGGGCATCCAGACGATCACCGTGCCGCCAACGAACAACTGCAAGCCACTGCCCACGTAAGCGGCGATCACCGAACGGCTGCCGTACAGGGTGTGCAGTGGCCGGGCGATCTCGCACGCGGGGGCGTTGACGCGCTGTGGGGCGATCTTCGCCTCCTTGACGATCAGCGGGTACAGCAACGCCAGCAACAGGCCGAACAAGGCCATGCCGGCAAACGCCCAGCGCCAGCCAAAGTGCTGGGCCATCAAGCCGCCCAGGGCCATGCCCAGTACTGAGCCGAACATGCCGCCGGCCATGAAGGCACCGGCCAGGGTGGCGCGCATGTCACGGGGGAACACTGCGACCACCACGGCAATGCCGACGCTGCCATAGGCCGCCTCACCGACGCCGACCAGAAAGCGCGCGGCGAACATCTGCGGGTAGTTGTCGGCCAGGGCGCAGCCGAGGGTGGCCAGGCTCCAGAGCACGGCCATCAGCACCAGGCTCCTGATCCGCCCGAAGCGGTCGGCCAGTAGCGACAAGGGAAAGGTCAGCAGGCCGACCATCAGCGCGACAATGCCGCTGAGCAGGCCCAACTGGCTGTCGCTCAGGGCCCATTCGGCCTTGAGCAGCGGAAATACCGCGTTGAGTACCTGCCGCGACATGTAGTCGGAAATCAGCAGGCCGAAGGTCAAGGCAAAGACAATCCAGGCATATCGCCGTGGAATGCCCCGTGAAGTGTCGGCGCCGTCGTCTGTGGCGCTGGCGAGATAGGCGGCCATGCTGCCTCCTTGGGGTTGTCTGGCATGAGTTTTATTGTTTTTGAAAAGCCCGACGGTCAGCGCTGCGGATCGGCGGCCCGGCACGTAAACACGTACCGGGCCTGGCCAATCAGGCGCGCTGCGGCACACCCTTCTGGCCCGGCTGGCGGTTAGGCGCCATGCCGTTGGCCTGGAGGGTCTGCTCGATGCTGCTGTACTGCTCGCCAATGCGGTAGATGGCCCGCGCTTCCTTGCCGTTGGCAATCTCACGGCCCAGTTCATGGGCCACGCGCACGGTCTGCTGGATCTGCTGCACCGAACCGAAGCGCTTGCCGTGCTGGTCGATGATGGTGTCTTCGTTGCCGCAACGCGGGTGCAGCCCCATGGCCAGGGCCATGGTGTTGAACGGCAGCACGTTTTTCAGCAGCGATTCGGCGGTCAACGTGCAGCCGTTGGGCGCACGGTGAATGAGGTTGAAGAAGTTGAACGGGTTGGGGCCGTCGAAGCCGCCACCAATGCCGATCCAGGTCAGGTTTAGCGGGCCCATGTAGTCACCCTTGCGCACAATGCGTTCGAGGGTTTCCAGGGCGTGCATGCCGGTCAGCTGGAAATGCGGCTGGATACCGCTCGCCTGCAAACGGCGCAGGTGTTCGCGCACCCAGGCGGGACCGGCCGGTACGGTCATTTCGCTGTAGGCGGCCTGGATCGCCGGATGGGCCAGGGAGGTACCTTCCAGGTACTGCGGATACAGCAGCTCCATGATGTTCATCTGCGTGGTGTTGATCGCCACGGTGACCTGATCGGGCTTGGGCGTCAGCTCTGCGAGCATGTGCCGGGTGTCATCGGACAGCCACTTGGCCGCCTCGCCATCGCTTTCCGGGGCGAACGAGATCGAACCGCCGACCTGGATGATCATCTCCGGCACCGCTTCGCGCACGCCGGCAATCAGTTCGTTGAATTTCGACAGGCGCTTGGAGCCCTTGCCGTCCAGTTCGCGCACGTGCAGGTGGAGCACGGTGGCGCCGGCGTCATAGCAGTCGACTGCCTTTTGCACCTGTTCGTCCATAGTCAGCGGGATGTCTTCGGGAAAGTCCTCTGGCATCCATTCCGGGCCATAAGGGGCGACGGTGATCACCACCTTTTCCATGTTTTCCGGGTGCAACGAATCGTCGAAGAATTGCATGCTGTAGTCCTCGGTCTTGTTATTGTCCTGGGGTGTTGCGGGCCTTCAGAAGGTGCGGTCGCCCTTGATCCCGGCGCGCTCCATCTTGCGGTGGCAAGGCGGGTAGTCCATCACCGCGTAGTGCTGGGTGCTGCGGTTGTCCCAGATCGCCACGCTGTTGGGCTTCCAGCGCCAGCGCACCTGGTATTCGGGCAGGTAGGCCTGGCTGATCAGGTAGCGCAGCAGATCACTGGCACCGGGGTTGGCGTCCTGGCCGAAACGCACCCGCTGCGGGGTGTGGTAGTTGCTGAAGTGGGTGGTGAAAGCATTGACGAACAGCACCTGCTCACCGGTTTGCGGGTGGGTACGCACCACCGGGTGTTCGGCATCGGGGAACTGCGCCTTGAGCGCCAGGCGTTTTTCCATCGGCATCGCGGCGCCAAAACTGGCCTCGATGCTGTGCCGGGCGCGCAGGCCCTCGATCTTGGCTTTCACATCCTCCGGCAGGTTCTGGTAAGCCAGCACCATGTTCGCCCACATAGTGTCGCCGCCTACCGGCGGGCATTCCACACAGCGCAACACGCAGCCCATGGGCGGTGCCTCGCGCCAGGTGGCGTCGGTGTGCCAGGCGTTTTCGTAGCGGTCGGCGGGCTGCTCCGGGCGCTTGTAGATCTGTACCAGACCCGGGTGCTCGGGGTCGCTGCCGGCCACCGGGTGGTCTTCCAGCTCGCCAAAGCGCCGGGCAAAAGCGACGTGCTCGGCGCGGCTGAAGGTCTGATCGCGCAGGAACAGCACCCGGTGCTTGAGCAACTGCGCACGCAGTTGCTCGAACAGGTCGTCGTCATGAATCGCATCTGCCAGATTGACCCCGGTGACTTCGGCACCGAGAGCGCAGGTCAGTTGTTCGATGTGCATGCTGTTGCCCTCTTCAGATGACGAAGATCGACGAGCCGGTGGTCTTGCGCGCTTCCAGGTCACGGTGGGCCTGGACCGCATCCTGCAACGCGTAGTGCTGGTTGATCTCGATCTTGATCCGCCCGCTGCTGACATGCTCGAACAGCTCGCCGGCAAGGTCGGCCTTCTCGGCCGGGTCGGCGATGTAGTCGGCCAGCGCCGGGCGGGTCAGGTGCAACGAGCCTTTGATCGCCAGGATCTGCGGGTCGAACGGCGTGATGCTGCCGGAGGCAGTGCCGACGCAGACCATCAGGCCACGGCGCTTGAGCGAGTCCAGCGAGGCCATGAAAGTGCTCTTGCCGACGCTGTCGAACACCACATTGACGCCGACGCCATCAGTCAGCTCGCGTACGCGCTTGGCCACATCTTCATGGCTGTAGTTGATGGTGTGGTTGCAACCATGGGCGCGGGCCACTTCAGCCTTGGCCTCGGTGGACACCGTGCCGATCACCGTCAGCCCGAGCAGGCGCGCCCACTGCGAGACAATCAGGCCGACACCGCCGGCAGCGGCGTGCAGCAGCACCGTGTCACCGGGCTTGAAGTCATACAGGCGGCGCATCAGGTAGGCCGAGGTCAGGCCGCGCATGGTCATCGCTGCAGCGGTTTCGAAGGCGATGGTTTCCGGCAACTTGATCAAGGCTGCCGCCGGAATCAACCGCTCGGTGCAATAAGCGCCCAGGGTGTTGAGAAAACCGGTGTAGGTCACCCGGTCGCCAACGGCGACCTGGGTCACGCCCTCGCCCACCGCCTGCACCACCCCTGAGGCTTCCACGCCCATGCCGTTGGGCAACGGGATTGGATAGGTGCCGTTGCGAAAGTAGGTGTCGGCGTAGTTCAGGCCCACCGCCACCTGGCGCAGGCGCACCTGGCCCGGGCCCGGCTCGCCGACCTCGGCGTCCTCGTAGCGCAGTACCTCGGGGCCACCGGTTTCATAGAAGCGTACGACTTTGGCCATGCATGTCACTCCAGTCATCCTGACGCCGTGCGTCAATTCTTGTTGACTGGACTCTATGCCCTACGCCAGGCAGGTGCTTCGCATCGGACGACAAGCTGTTTTCATTTGATGACAAGCGCCCTGGGCTGGCCGCCTGGCGGGCTTTCTCGTAGCATGTCCAGGCCCTTCTTAGTGTCTGCGAGAGCTCGATGAAGTCCCCCGCCGGTTTGCTGTTTGCAGGTATTGAGCTGGACCGTGACAGCAGCACCCCGCTCTACCGCCAGCTGTACCTGCAGATTCGCAAGCAGATTCTTACCGGTCGCCTGCAGGGCGGCATTCGCTTGCCCTCGACGCGCACCCTGAGCCAGGAGCTGCAACTATCGCGCATCACCCTGCTCAATGCCTTCGACCAGTTGATTGCCGAAGGCTTTCTGGTCTCGCGCACCGGCGCTGGCACCTATGTCAGTGACGAGTGGCAGCGCAGCGCCGGCGCCGAGCCGCCAGCAGCGGCCGCGCCCAAGCTCTCGGACTTGAGCCGGACGATGCTGTCGCTGCGCAGCGATCATTTTCGCGGGGTGTCCTACGCCCACTGCGGCGATCAAGCACCGACCTCGTTCCTGCCCAGTCATGGCGCTTTCGAAGCCTTTCCCCAGGCATTGTGGAAGCGCCTGCTCAACCGCCACGGGCAAAAGCCGAGCAAGGCCATGCTCGGTTACGGCGAGTTGCAAGGCCTGCAGACGCTGCGCCAGGCGATTGCCGAGTACGTGTTCGACGCCCGCGGCATCGACTGCAACGCCGAGCAAGTGGTGATCGTCTCCGGCGCGCAGCAGGCCTTCAACCTGCTGGCGATGCTGCTGCTCAACCCGGACGAGCCGGTATGGATGGAAGACCCTGGTCATATCGCCGCGCGTATCGCCTTTCAGGCCCATGGCTGCCGGGTGGTGCCCGTCCCCATCGACGATCAGGGCCTCGATGTGCAACACGCCATTGGCGAATGCCCCGAGGCGCGCCTGGTGTTCACCACCCCGTCACGGCAACACCCGCTGGGTATGACCCTCAGCCACAACCGGCGCCTGGAACTGATTGACTGGGCGGCGGCCAGTGGCAGCTGGATTATCGAAGACGACTGCGACAGCGAACTGCGCTACCGCGGCCGGCAATTGCCGGCGCTGTACGCCATGGACCGAGGCGACCGGGTGATCTACGTCGGCACCTTCAGCAAGGTGCTGTTCCCTTCCCTGCGCCTGGGTTACGTGATTCTGCCCCCGGCACTGGTCGAACCGTTCTGCACCTTGCGCGCGGTGCTCGACCGCAGCCCGCCGACCCTGTTGCAGGCAGTGACCGCCGATTTCATGAGTGAAGGCCACTTCATTGGCCATATCCGTCGCATGCGGACGTTGTACCAGGCCCGCCAGCAGTGCTTGCTGGAGGTGTTGCAACGGCGCCTGGGCGGCTTTTTGCAGGTTGCCCCGGTCGAAGCCGGCATGCACCTGATTGCCTGGCTCCCGCCGCAGCTGGATGACCAGGCACTGGCCCGGCAGTTGGCCGGGCATGGCGTGCATACCTACGCCTTGAGTGACTACTGCCTCACGCGCTACTTGCCACCGGCGCTGCTGCTCGGCTTTGCCGGCACGCCCCAGGATCAGGCCGAAGCCAAGGTCGAGGCGCTGGTGCAGGCCCTCAGGGCGATTGGCCACCAGGTCTGAGCAGTGGCCTTATCAATTGATTGGTAATGGATCTATCGAGTGTTGCTCCGCGGCGCGATAAAGAACGCGCCGGTAGAACCGGTGTCCGCACCAGGAACGACTCGAATGAACACATTACAAGAACGCTTCGCTACGTTACTGAACCACAATGCCCAGGGTGCCCAGGCGCCACTGCTGACCCGCGAGCTGGCCAGCCGCCTGCTTGAACGCCTCGACCAGGCGCGGCTGTTTGCCCACGCCTACCCGCTGCTGACCAACCTCACCCACGGGCGCGTCACCCCGTTCGACCTGCTCGACTTCGCCTACCGCCATGAACTGGCCGGCCTGAGCCTGCACATGCTCGACGGTGAGCACAACAGCCTGGCGCAAATGAACACGACGCAATTGTGCGCCTTTGCTGAAAAGGCCCGGGCCCTGCAACTGGATGTGCACCTGGAAATCAGCAGCACGCGCAAGGCCGACGTCGATGCGGTGGTGGCCGTGGCCAAGGTCATCGGCAGCCGCAACATTCGCGTGTACTCACGTTATGAAGGCCTGCTGTCACAGGTCATGGACCAGATCGGTGGCGACCTGCTGTACCTGGCCCGGCTGGCCGATGCCCACGACCTGAATTTTGATTTCGAGCAGCATGAGGAGCTCAAGAGCGACGAGATCGCCCAGTTGCTGCGCCAGGCCAACCATCCACGGCTCAATGCCCTGTTCGATTTCGGCAACATGATCAACGCCTGCGAACAACCGCTGCAGGCCCTGCACAACCTCGCCCCGCATATTCGCCAGAGCCACCTCAAGGGCGTGCGGGTGGTGGCCGAAGACCAGGGCTTTGGCCACTGCGGGGTACTGCAAGGCAGCGCCGAGGACGAGCTGCCCGGCGCGCGCATGCTGTTCGAGTTGCTGATGCTCGGTGAGCAGCAGCCCCAAGTGATCGCCTTCATCCTCGAACAGGAAAACCACTACCTCGCCCCGGCCTTCCGTCAACACAACGAGCCGGCCGATCCGTTCATTGCCTACCGGGAAATGAGCGACACGCCGCTGCCCGCAGGCCTGACCCTCGAGCAGATGCTGGCCGGCGAACAACGCTGGGCCAACAACCAGGTCAGCTACGTGAAGACCTTGCTGGCCGAGCTGCGCACCCTCGCCGAGCTGACCCTGGCCAGCCCTGCCAGCCTTTGAGCCCTACCCCACTACGCCTGGAGAATAACAATGACTGCGCACAACAAGGCCAAATGGTTCAAGTTCCTGATACTGATCCTGGGTGGCGGCACCGTCTACAAGCTGGCCAACCTCAAGGACGCGTTCTACGTACCCATGCAGGAGTTCATGGGCCTCTCGCACACCCAGATCGGCTTGCTGCTCAGCGCCAACGCCATCATCGCCACCGGCCTGTTCGTGGTCGGCGGCATGCTGGCTGACCGCTACGACACCCGCAAGCTGATCCCCCTGGGCCTGATCGGTACCGGCGCCCTGGGCCTGTACCTGGCCACCTTCCCGCCGTTCAGCAGCCTGATGCTGGTGTTCTGCCTGCTGGCGGTGTGCGCCGACTGCATCTACTGGCCGGCGCTGCTCAAAGCCATTCGCGGCCTGGGCAACGACCAGGAACAAGGGCGCATGTTCGGCCTGCTCGAAGGCGGGCGCGGCGTGGTCGACACCCTGGTGGCGTTTTCCGCGCTGGGCGTGTTCATTGCCCTGGGCAGCGGCGAACACGGCCTGAAAGCGGCGATCCTGTTCTACGCGCTGATCGACATCGCCGCCGGGGTGCTGACCTGGTTCTTGCTCAAAGGCAATCCGGCGCAGGCCCAGACCAGCGCCAAGAACCCGCTGGCCAACCTTATGGAGGCAATCAAGGTGCCGGCGATCTGGCTGGTCAGCTTCAACGTGTTCATGGTCTATATCGTCTACTGCGGTTTGACCTACTTCATCCCCTACCTGAAGGAAGTCTACGGCCTGCCGGTGGCCCTGGTCGGCGCCTACGGCATCATCAACCAGTACATGCTGAAAATTCTCGGCGGGCCGGCGGGCGGTTTCATCGCCGACAAACACTTCAAGAGCCCCAGCCGCTACCTGAAGTGGGCGTTTCTGGCGTTGCTGCCGATGATGGCGATCATTCTTCTGGTGCCCAAGAGCCCGGGCTTCATCTATGCCGGCATGGCCGCGACGCTGTCGTTCGCCTTCATCGTGTTTTCCATGCGCGGGGTGTTCTGGGCGCCGATGGGCGAAGTCGGGATTGCCCCCCACATCACCGGTTCTGCGTTTGGCATCGGCTGCCTGATCGGCTATGCACCGGGGATGTTCGCCTACGTCGGCTACGGCGCAATCCTTGACCACTTCCCCGGCCAGCAAGGCTACAACTACGTGTTCATCGCCATGATGCTGCTGGCGCTGATCGGCTTTGCCATCGCCAGCCGCCTGCAGCGCCTGGTGCGCAAGGCGGCGCCGCTGACGGCAGCGGCCACCGCCTAGGGCCCGGGTTACATCTCGACCTGGGTGCCCAGCTCGATCACCCGGTTCAGCGGCAGGTTGAAGTACTTGAGGTTGCTGTTGGCGTTCTTGAGCAGGAACGCGAACAGCGCCTCGCGCCAGCGCGCCATACCGATGCGCTTGGTCGGGATCACCGTCTCGCGGCTAAGGAAGTAGGTGGTGGCCATCGGGCTGAAATCCAGGTCCTTGAGGTGGCACAGCTGCAGCGCCGCCGGTACGTCGGGTTCTTCGATAAAGCCGAAGTTGAGGTTGACCCGGTAGAAGCCCTCACCAAATGCCTGTACTTCAAAACGCTGGGCCACTGGCACCCGTGGGCGATCCTGGGACACCACGGTGAGCAGCACCACCCGCTCGTGCAACACCTGGTTGTGCAGAAGGTTATGCAACAGCGCATGGGGCACGGCGTCGGCACGGGCGGTAAGGAACACCGCAGTGCCCTGCACCCGGTGCGGCGGCTGTGTGGCCAGGCTGCTGATGAACAGCGGCAGCGGCAAGGCCGACTCGTCGAGGCGCTCGACGATGATCTTGCGCCCGCGTTTCCAGGTGGTCATGAGGATGAACAAGACAATGCCGGCGATCACCGGGAAGGCACCACCCTGGAAGATTTTCGGCGCGTTGGCGGCAAAGTACAGGCTGTCGACCAGCAAAAAGCCCAGCAACAACGGCACCGCCAGCCAGCGCGGCGCCTTCCACAGCAACAAGACCACCGCCGAGGACAGCAAGGTGGTAATCAGCATGGTGCCGGTCACCGCCACACCATAGGCCGCCGCCAGTGCGCCGGACGACTCGAAGCCGATCACCAGCAGCACCACACCGACCATAAGCGCCCAGTTCACCGTACCGATGTAGATCTGCCCCTGCTCCTGGCTGGAGGTGTGCTGGATGAACATGCGCGGCACATAACCCAGTTGAATGGCCTGGCGGGTGAGCGAGAACGCACCGGAGATCACTGCCTGGGAAGCAATGATGGTCGCCAGGGTGGCCAGGGCGATCATCGGCAGCAGCGCCCAGTCCGGGGCCAGCAGGTAGAACGGGTTGCGCACCGCCTCGGGGTTGCCGAGGATCAGCGCACCCTGGCCGAAATAGTTGAGCACCAGGCCCGGTAGCACCAGCAGGATCCAGGCGCGGGCGATGGGCTTGCGGCCAAAATGGCCCATGTCGGCATACAGCGCCTCGGCGCCCGTCAGGGCCAGCACCACTGCACCGAGAATCGCCACGCCGATGCCCGGGTGCACGATAAAGAAGTTCACCGCCCAGGCCGGGTTCATCGCCAGCAGCACTTCCGGACGCTGGACGATGCCATAGATACCCAGCGCACCGAGCACGCTGAACCACAGCACCATGACAGGGCCGAAAATGATACCGATGCGTGCGGTGCCATGCTTCTGGATCAGAAACAGCGCCACCAGCACCACCACCGCCAGGGGCACGACCCAGTGGTCGATGCCGTCAAAGGCCAGTTGCAGCCCCTCTACCGCCGACAGCACCGAAATCGCCGGGGTGATCATGCTGTCGCCATAGAACAGCGCAGCACCGAACAGCCCGAGCAGCACCAGCACCCGGCTCAAGCGTGGATACGGCGCCGCCGCACGCCGGGCCAGGGCCGTCAGGGCCATGATGCCGCCTTCGCCCTGGTTGTCGGCGCGCAGCACAAACAGCACGTACTTGATGGTGACAACCCAGATCAGCGACCAGAACACCAGCGACAGAATGCCGAGCACGCCGTCATGGTTGGCCTGTACGCCGTAATGGCCGGCGAAGACCTCCTTGAGGGTGTACAACGGGCTGGTACCGATATCGCCATAGACCACGCCGGCAGCGGCGATCAACAGGCTCAGTGACGAGGTTTTTACGGGGGGATGGGCGCTTGCGGAAGTTGCGGCTTGGCTCACGGTAGGACGTCTCGAAGAAATGCACGAGCAGTATCCCTTTCTGCGTAACGCGTCTTCGTAAAAAGTCCGTAAAATTTTTTTACATTTGTCGGCTGGCTGGACTGGCCCCCACAGGTCTGACGTACACCTATCTACTGTGGGAGCGGGCTTGCCCCGCGATCGATCTACAGCCCGATCACCGTCCCGGCCCACGCGCCGCCATCGTCCTGCCGAGCAATCACCAGACACTCCCCAGCCCCCTGCGCCTTGCCGATCAACGCACCCTCCCTGCCCCAGATCGCACTCTGCCCCGCCGCCTGCCAGCCACCGGTTTCACCGCCATGGTTGGCCAGCATCACCATCATCTGATGTTCGACGGCATAACCGGCCATCTGCTGGCTCTCGGCAACGATGCCCCTGTGGGAAATCAGCATCCCCGCTGCATAGACATCTGCACCGAGCCTGGCGGCATGGGCCGGGTGGCTGGGTTGCATGGCATCGGCGCAGATGGCCAACGCCAGCCGCTGGCCCCCGAGCGGCAGCAGATCGCCACCGCTGCCCGGGGTGAACACCAGGTCTTCACCGGGGTGCAGATACTGCTTGCTGTACAAGCCAACACTGCCGTCGGGGCGAAAGATCAGTGCCGCCAGCAACACCTGACCACTGCCGGGCACGCGCACCGGTGCACCGACCACGCTGTACATCGCCTGTTTACGGGCAAGTTCGCGCAACGGGTCCAGGCGCGGATCGTCCGAGCTCAGGGCCAGGTCGGGCGCGGCGTCGAGTTCATAGCCGGTCAGCGACAGTTCCGGGAACAGCAGAAACTGCACGCCCTGTTCAGCGGCCAACTGCATCATCTGCAGATGACGCTGCACATTGCCGGTAATGTCCCGGGCAATGGCAACGGTTTGAGCGCAAGCGACAGTCGTTGTCATGCTTTCATCCTTAAGGAGGGGCTGTTCAACCCGTGAGCACGGCGCTCAGGTCAAGCCCGTGGGCGCCCAGTGGCGGGCACCAGTAGTAGCCGCCGGTGAGCGGCCGGCTGAAGCGGTACAGGGCGTCGACCACGCCGTCTTCCAGGCCGCTCATGCGCCGCAGCTGTACTTCGAAGGCGTCGAAGGAATGACCGAAAGCGAGGAAGGCCAGGCCGGCGCCGCGCTCGTCTGCCCAGGGCATCGAGCGACGGACGATAAAGGCCTCAGGCGCGAAGCTTTCCTGGGCGGTGCGCTTGACGTGGGCCGATTCCGGCGCGTCGTCGAGTTCTTCGTTGTCGGCCTTGCGCCGGCCGATGATGTCGTCCTGTTCGGCCTGCGGCAAAGCTTTGAAACAATTCAGGTCGTGGCGCCACAGCTGGAAGGCGGCGAAGCTTGAGCCGTTCAGGCCCGGCACATCGCTGGAGAGGATCGCCGCTTCGATGGCGGCGTCTTCCACCGGGTTCTCGGTGCCATCTTCGTAGCCGGTCAGGTCATGGCCGGTCTTGTGGCGGAAGGCATCGGTGGCCTCGGCCAGGGTGAAGGCCGGTGCCAGCAGTTGCTCCAGGTCCTGACTGAGCAGCCAGAGGTCGCCGCGGTCTTCACCGCGCAGCCACAGCCACAGATCGTGCTGGGTGCAGGGGTTGTCGACCGCCGCAGTCAGGCGTGGGAACTCGCGCAGGCCGTCGATGCTGCGGCCCAGGGCCTGCACCAGCGGCGCACCGAAACCGGCCACCACACGGCTGCCATCGACCTGTTGCAGCAGCGCATCGAGCACGCCCGGCAGCGCAGCTGGCGAGTGCAAGGTGAAAAACAGGTGGCGGGCCTGGGCGGGAACGGGGGCGGCGAGAATGCCTGGCTGAAACTGCATCGGGAATCGGGTCCTGGGGTAAAAGCGGCGATGCTACTGTCTGCTGGGCATAAACCGCAAGATAAGTAATGGATATTGAAATCCTTTCCTACACTGGCCTACATCGCCCCTTTTAAGAGTCTGCGCCATGACTGCATCACCCTTGCTCAGTGCCTTCCTGCCCATTGCCCTGGGCTTCATCATGCTCGGTCTGGGGCTGACCCTGACCCTGGCCGATTTTGCCCGGGTGGTGAAGTTCCCCAGGCCCGTGTTGATTGGCCTGGCCTGCCAGATCCTGCTGCTGCCGTTTATCTGCTTCCTGATTGCCAATGGCTTTGGCCTGGCGCCTGCGCTGGCGGTCGGGCTGATGCTGCTGGCGGCCTCGCCGGGTGGCACCACCGCCAACCTGTTCAGCCACCTGGCCCATGGCGATGTGGCCTTGAACGTGACCCTGACGGCGGTCAACTCGCTGATCGCGATCCTGACCATGCCGCTGCTGGTCAACCTGTCGCTGGCGTACTTCATGGCCGCCGACCAGGCCATCCCGTTGCAGTTCGCCAAGGTGCTGCAGGTGTTTGCCATCGTCCTGGTGCCGGTGGCCCTGGGGATGCTGATTCGCTATCTGGCGCCGGGATTTGCAACGCGCATGGAGCGGCCGATGAAAATCATTGCCGCGCTGTTTCTGGTATTTACGATTGTCCTGGCGATGGTCAAGGACTGGCAGACCGTCGTCGACTATGCCCCGGTGGTAGGCGGCGCCGCGCTGTTGTTCAACCTGTTGAGCCTGAGCATCGGCTACTGGCTGCCACGCCTGCTGAAAATCCCCAAACGTCAGGCGATTGCCATCGGCATGGAGATCGGCATTCACAACGGCACCTTGGCGATTGCCCTGGCGCTGAGCCCTACCCTGCTGAACAACTCGACCATGGCGATACCGGCGGCGATTTACAGCCTGATCATGTTCTTTACCGCGGCGGGGTTTGGTTGGTGGGTGAGCCGCGGGCATGAGCCCCTGACGGCAGGAGCGGCGCAGTAGCGCCCCGACTTGACTCGCGATTGACCGCGACGCCTACCCTTCAGCGCGCGCCAGCCTGCCGACGCCTTTGCCCTGCGCCAGGCCGCGGGGTGGCGCGCCATAGGTTCGGCGGAACAAGCGGCTGAAATGGGCCTGATCGTAGAAGCCCAGGTCCAGGGCGATGGCACTTAACGGCTGGCCGGCCAGCACCCTGGGCAAGGCCCGTTCCAGGCGCAGTTGGGTCAGCCATTGCTGCGGTGGCAGGCCGCAATGGTTGCGAAAGCGGCGCAGCAACTGCCAGGGGCTGAGGTCGGCGAAAGCGGCCATCTCTTCCAGGCTTGGCGGCAGGTCCAGGCGCGACTCCAGCCATTCGCGCAGTTGCCGCCAAAGCAGCGGATCGAAGCCCTGCCCGTGTTCGCTGACCTTGAGGGTCGAGCCCAGCCCGAGCAACAGCGCCAGGGTTTCCCACAATTGGCTCTGGAACGCCAGCGGGTCGCGTTGCCGGTGCAGGCCATCGAGCAACTGCTGCAACTGCGGATGGCGCAGCTGCAGGGCATTGAGGTTGGGCAAACCTTGTCGGCCGTCGCTCAGATCGCGACTCACCTCGGCCAGCCAGGCCGGGTCGAGGGTCAGGATGCGGATGCCGTAGCCCTGGTCATCGGCACTGGCACCGTCGTGCACATGCTCCGGGGCCATCAGCAGGATGTCCCCGGCCCCGGCCAGCTGGCGCGTGCCACCGGCGGCGTAGCGCTGCTGGCCGGTGACGATCAGGCCGATGTGGTACTCCAGGTGAAAATGCCGGGGAAAGGCAAATTGCTGGTAGCGGGCATCGATCAGGCGCACGCCTGGATGCCCGGGGGCCTGATGGACGACGCTATCCAACTAGCAGGCCGCCCGCCATTGGCGGATCTGGTCGAGGGTTGCGGTCACGCCACCACATACGATCACCAGCACTTTCTGGTGGCGCTTGAGTTCGGCCGTCGGTGCGTAAGCCAGGGCCAAAGCCGCACCACAGGCGGGCTCAACCAGGATGCGCTGGTCCAGCAGGAACTGCTCGCAGGCATCCAGCGCCGCCTGATCACTGACCACATGGCTGTACACCGGCCGCTGCTGACTCCACTCGAAGGCCCGCTGGCACACCTGTTTGGCCGCCAGCGAAGTAGCCACGGTGTTGACGCCGTCCAGCGCCACCAACTGCTTTTTCGCCATGGAAGCTGCCAGCGACGCGGCGCCGGCGGTCTCGACGGCGAATACCGGCACCTGGCCCCAGCCATTGCGCGCCAAGCCTTCGCAAACCCCGGACAACAAACCACCGCCACCGACCGCGACCACCACCGCATCAGGCTTGAAACCCGTGGCGGCGACTTCATCGATCATGGTCGCGTGGCCCTGCCACAGCAGCGGGTCATCGAAGGGATGGATATAGGCGTCGTCCTCGCCCATCAGCGACAGCGCCAGGGCGTTGGCCTCGTGCCAGGCCTTGCCATGCACGATTACCTCGGCCTGTTCCTGACGGATCAGCTGCTTGGCCCGCTCGGTGGTGGTCTCTGGCACCACCACGGTTACCGGCAGGCCCAGAATGCGCCCGGCAACGGCCACGGCAATCCCGGCATTACCGCCAGACGAGGAGACGAAACGGCGCTTGCCCTGCCTGGCATAGGCTTCACAGGCGGCCCCGATGCCGCGCAGCTTGAACGAACCGGACGGCTGCAGCGCGTCGAGTTTGAGCCAGATGTCCAGGCCACTGGCCAGGCTCAACGGGCGTGACGCCACCAGCGGGGTTTCGATGTGCAGGCTCATAAGGTTTCTCCACTGGTCAATTCAACGATCAGTTCTATTTCGACACAGGCGCCCAGCGGGATCTGGCTGGCACCGAAAGCGCTACGGGCATGCTTGCCACGCTCGCCGAAGACTTCTTCGAACAGTTCCGAGCAGCCGTTGGCGACCAGGTGCTGTTCGGTGTACTCACTGCTGCTGTTGACCAGGCACAGCAGCTTGACCACTTTGGCGATGCGGTTCAAGTCACCCGTGGCCGCAAGCAAGGTGCCGAGCAAGTCGAGGCCGACCCTGCGCGCGGCCATGTGCCCGGTGGCGGTGTCCAGTTCGCGGCCGAGCTGGCCGACCCAGGGGGCACCGTTGTGCTTGGCGATATGGCCGGAGATGAACAACAGATTGCCGCTCTGCACCCAGGGCAGATAGGCGGCGGCCGGTGGGCTGGGCGGCGTGAGGGTGATGCCCAGTTGTTCGAGGCGCTGATGAGGGGATACGGACATGGCAGGTGGCCTTGAGAAGGGAACCTGGCCAGCCTACTGCTACTGGGCTGTGGGAATCTTGTATGAAATTGCGCTCGATCGCTGGCAGGTCCGGCGTGCACAGATCCCCTGTGGGAGCCGGCCTTGCCGGCGAAAATCTCAGCCGCGCTGCCGCGCCCGCAGCTGCTGCTTCAACCTGCGCAGCGGCGGCGCGTAGAGAAAGCCGAACGACACGTTGTTGTCCCGCCCCTTCAACGCATGGTGGAGCATATGCGCGCGGTACAGACGCTTGAGGTAGCGGTTGCGCGGCCGTGGCCGGAACGGCCAGTGCCGGTGGACGATGCCGTCATGGACGATCACGTAGATCACCCCGAACGCCGCCACTCCCGCCCCCACCCACTGCAACGGCGCATGCCCGGCCCGGCCCAGCGCCACCAGGGCCAAGGCGATCAGGGCCAAGGCCAGCAGGTAGACATCGTTGGTTTCCAGCGCCCCCAGGTGCGGCTCATGGTGCGAGCGATGCAGGAACCAGCCCCAGCCGTGCATGATGTAACGATGCGCCAGGTAGCCGATGCCCTCCATGGCCGTCAGGGTGCAGAGAAATACAGCGAGGTTGAGGATCATGCGTCGAGGTTCGCGTGGCTGGGCAGAAACGCCACAAAGCCTACCACCTCGCCCCTATTCGCGCACCGTCACCGTGGCCGTGGTACCGGCACGCAGGTTGGCCTTGCCGGCATAGTCCGGGTCGATCTCGATGCGCACCGGGATGCGCTGGGCCAGTTTTACCCAGGTGTAACTGGGGTTGATATTGGCCAGCAGGCGGTTGCCGGGGGCGTTTTCGCGGTCGGTAATGGCATAGGCGATGCTCTGCACCGTGCCCTGGAAGCGTTCGCCGCTCATCAGGGCGATATCCACCTTGCCGCCGGGGTGAATGCGCGGCAGCTTGGTTTCCTCGAAATAACCGCTGATATGGAACGAGCCGCTATCGACCAGCGCCAGCAGCGGCCCGCCGGCAGTGGCGTAATCCCCCTGACGGGTCAGCAGATTGGTCACATATCCGCTGACCGGCGCGTAGATCCGCGTGCGTTGCAGGTCCAGCTCGGCCTGGGTCAAGGCGGCGCTGGCCAGTTGCACGTTTGCCGTTGCCAGGCTCAGGTTGGCCTGGCCGCGCATCAATTCGGCCTGGGCCACGGCAACGTCGGTGCTGGATTTCTCCCATTCTTCACCGGAGATGGCAAAGCCCTGCTTCAAGGTACGCCGCCGTTGCTCTTCGCTCTGGCGCTGCTTGAGCAGGGCCTGGCTGGAGATGATCGCAGCCTGGGCCAGGCCTTCGCTGGCCCGCGCCACCTCGATGGCGCGGCGCGCATGCTCGACCGCCAGGGCGTAACGTTCGGGGTCGATCTCCAGCAGCAGCTCGCCCTTGTCCACGTGCTGGTTGTCCGCCACCTTGAGGCTGACGATGCGCCCGGCGACATCTGCCGACAGCGTCACTACATCGGCGCGCACCCGCGCATCGCGGGTCCACGGCGCACGGGTGTAATGCTCCCAGGCAAACCAGCCGAGCACCAGCGCCAGCACCACCACAACCAGGGTCGAGACCTGGGCTACACGTTCGTTCAAGGTTCAGCTCCCCATGTACAGGATGATCAACGCGCACAGGCAGGCGTACAGCGCGCCTTCAAACAGGGCCGGATGCCAGACCCGCTGTATGACCCCCAGCTTTTGCAGCAGCCAAAGCACGGCAATCAACAGCGGCACCGCCAGCAACAAGGCCTGGGCAATAGGCGGCAGGTAGACGCCGCCAATCTCGAAATCAATGGGCAAGGGCCGGGGCTCCTTCTGCAGCAGGTTCAAGATAGGGGCTGTAGTGGCGCAAGAAGCCGGCAATCACCAGCAAGGCGACACGGATACGGAACAGCGAGCGTAGCTGCTCGGCAGGCGCCTGCAGCTGTTCTCCGTGCAGGTTGTCGAGGCTTTCACCCAGCGCCTGCAGGGTCTGCAGCAAGCTCGGCAGCACCACCGAGGTGCGCCCGGCGATGTATCGGCCGGCATTGCGCAGCACCTGCTCAAGCTGCACGCGCAATGCCTCTGGCAGCAACGGGTTGGCCCTGCCCTGCTCCTGCAACTGGCGCATGGCAACGCCCAGGGCCATGCAACCCAGGTTGACCTCGAACAGTGCCCGCGAGCGTTCGTCGCGGGTCGCCGGCAGCAGGCCGATAATCAGGGTCAGGCGGTCGACCATGCGGCTTTCAAAGGCGAACTGGCGTTCATCCGACGCCGGGCCCTTGAGCAAGGCATACACCTGTTCACGGGTTTCGCGAAACAGGCGCTCGATGCGTAATTGTGGGTTAAACGGGAAAATCCAGGCATACACCATCAGCGACAGCGCCGCGCCACAGACATACGCGCCAGCGAACTCGAACCACTGGATGGCGGTGTTTTGCCAGGCGCCGATGTTCTGCGGGCCGAACAGCAAAAAGCTCGACAGCCCCAGGCCCATGCCGATCCCTGCGGTCATCGGCCCCGACAACCCCACCGCCACCACATACAGCAAAGGCAACAACAGCAGTGCGAGCATTTCGAAGTCGACTACCTGGGGGATCAGCCAGAACTGGTACAGCGCCGACACCACCAATGCCAACCCCAGGCCGCGGGCATAGTTCTGCGCGGCCATCAGCGGGCGCGGAAAGGTCGCCATCAGCGAGCACAGAATCCCCACCAGGATCATTCCGGCGCGGGCACCGTCCCAGGCGGTCTCTATCCAGATCAGCCCGGCAGCGACCAGGGCGATAAAGGCGCGGCTGGCGTTCATTGCCGCCAGACGCCAGTCCAGGTGCAAGGGATTGGTGCGCCCTTGGCGGTACAGGCAGTCTCCGGGCCGGCCTTCCTGGATGGCATCGCTGAGCTCGAGCATTTCGCCCAGCTGTTCAAGCAGGCGCGCCTGCTCCCAGCGCAAGGCCCAGGCCAGCGAGCGCAGCGGGGTTGGCAGGTCGCTTTGCAGTTGCTCGGCTTGCAGCGCGGCCTGGTCGAAGCGCCGCTGCAAGGCGCTGAAGTGCTCGCGGGCCTCCGCTGGCAAGGCCCGGCCCTGTTGCGCCAGCAGGTCAAGGAAGGCCAGCTCATCGGCCAGCAGGCGGCGGATGAACTGCGGGTAATCACCTTGCCAGCGCTCGGCGATCATCAGCTTCTGGTTACGCAGCACCGTCAGCCGCGAGCTGAGCAGCACCAGCTGGTTGCCCAGCAGTTGCACCAGGCCATTGGCCCCGCGCAAATGCGGCGCGTCGAAGTACAGGTGCCGACGCAAGCCTTCCAGGGCGCTGATCTCGCCGAGGATCTGCATCTGCCGCTGGCTGAACTCGGCAGCGCTCTCTTCGCCGCGAATCGCCGCCGCGGCATGGCTGGCCATGAGCTTGATCAGGTTGTCGACCTTGGCAAAGTACCCGCTGGCCACCGCCTGCGGCCGCGCACTGAGCAGGCTGACCGCACATACGCAGGCCACTGCCAGCAGGGTTTCAGTGACCCGGGTAATCGCCAGCATCAGGGTGTTGTCCTGTTCCGGGATCGCCAGCATCGCGACCACTACGGCGGTAAAACCGCTGAGCACGAAGGCATGCGAACTGGTGTAGCGCAGCAAGGTGCCGCCGGCGGTACACAGGGCCAGCCACAGCGCCAGGGTAATGATGAACGGCAACGGCGCCTGCGGGAACAACGCCATGATCAGCACCGCCACCGCCGCCCCCAGGGTAGTGCCGACCACCTGGGCGAAGCTGCGCTGCAAGGTCATGCCGCCCAGGGGCTGACTGACGATGAACACCGCCATGATCGACCACTTGGGTTGGTCCAGGTCAAAGATGAACGCCAGGTACAGGGTCAACAGGCAGGCGACGATGGTCCGCAGGGCGAAGCGCAAGGTGTCTGCGCCTGGGTGCAGCACCAGTCGCCAGTAATTGATCAAAGGTTGCACACAGGTCTCTCGAAAGTCCTTTGAGGGAAACAGTAGCTATTGAAGCCCATCAGGGAAAGACAACGAGATGACCCTCAGCGTTGCATATCTGGAACGATCCGCTGCGGATGCAAAAATTGTCATGCTTTTAACCTTGACCCTGCGCTGCCCGAGAGTTAGTTTCTCGCCCGCATTTTTGCATGCCTACACAGGAGTCCTGCATTGGACAGTAGCTCTAGTCGATTGCGACAGGTCCACACGGCGCGCTAGTTCAGCAGGTTCCTTCTGCCACTGGCACGCCGAACACGGCGGTTAGTGGCGATTCGCATCCCTTGCGGATGACAAATCCTCATTCTCCCTCCCGCACACCTTGCACCTTCAATGGTGATGAAGGTTCGTGGCCCTGCGCATTCTCTTTTTTCACGTGCATCACCCCCGGGGTTCGGTGCCAAAGCGGCGTATTGCCGTGGATTCGAGGTTTGCTATGGATTGGAAAGTATTTCTGCTGCGCGTCACCGTCGCGCTGGTACTCGGGGCGCTGATCGGCGCCGAACGTCAACTGCGCCAGCGCCTGACCGGCCTGCGCACCAACGCCCTGGTCAGCACCGGCGCCTGCCTGTTCGTGCTGATGACCCAGGCGGTGCCGGGCATGGCCGCGACCGACGCCTCGCGCGTCGCTGCCTATGTGGTCTCGGGCATCGGCTTTCTCGGTGGCGGCGTGATCATGCGCGACGGCCTCAACGTGCGCGGCCTGAACACCGCCGCCACCCTCTGGTGCACCGCCGCCATCGGCGTGCTGTGCAGCCTGGGGCTGCTGCTGGAGGCGGCGCTGGGCAGCTGCGTGGTGCTGTGCGCCAACATCCTGCTGCGCGACATCGCCCAGCGCCTGAATCATCAGGACGTGCTGCCGGCCAACGAGGCCGAGCAACGTTTCGAAGTGCGTATTACCTGCCGTGCCGAGGACGAGATCCAGGTGCGCAGCCTGATGCTGCACAGCTTCGGCAACGACGGCCTGCGCCTGCAGTCGTTGCACAGCGAAGACCTGGCCAACCCGGCCAAGCTGGAAGTGCGCGCCGAGCTGATGGGCAGCCCCGATGCACCCACCCAGCTGGAACGCCTGGTCAGCCGGGTGAGCCTGGAGAAAGGTGTCAGCTCGGTGCGCTGGCAAGTGCAGGAGCTGACGGCGGACTAACGGCGTTCGTCCGACAGCGGCGTGGGCTGATCCGGCTCGGGCAAGCGGCCATCCTGGTCCGGAGCATCGGGCAGGCGCTCGATGTCCTGGGGCTGGTCGCGCCGCTGCGGCTCGCCGGGAACATTCGGGTCGGTGACCGGATCATGTTCACGTTGCGGGTTGTTAAGCGGATCTTTCCAGAGCGGATCATCTTCGGGACGTGGCTGACTCATGACAACTACCTCGCAAAAGCGGCGCAAGCAAATGCGCGCCGTACAGTTTCGAGGTTTGGCACTGGCCCGCAGTGCCTTCCAGGCGATCAACGGTACACCCGCGAAAATATGCTCAATGGCCAGCAAAATCCGCTGCAGCACCCAGCCGCTCAAGGGGTATCGTGTAGCAAAATAATCAGCCAGAGGTGCACTGTGGCGTCCTATACCTTGCGACAACTGAAGTATTTCGTCACCACCGTAGAATGCGGCAGCGTCGCCGAGGCATCGCGCAAGCTGTACATTGCCCAGCCGTCGATTTCCACGGCGATCAAAGGCCTGGAAGACAGCTTCGGCGTACAGCTGTTCATCCGCCATCACGCCCAGGGCGTGTCGCTGACACCCGGTGGCGCGCGTTTTTACCGCAAGGCCCAGGAGCTGCTGCGCATGGCCCGCGAGTTCGAGCAGAACGCCCTGGCCGACAACGACGTGGTCTGCGGCCAGATCGACATCGGCTGCTTCGAAACCGTCGCCCCGCTCTACCTGCCGCGCCTGATCGCCGGCTTTCGCGAGCGCTTCCCGGGCGTGGAGATCCGCCTGCAGGACGGCGAGCAGCAGGAACTGGTGCAAGGCCTTACGGGTGGGCGTTTTGACCTGGCGATCTTCTACGAACACGACCTCGACAGCACCATCGAGACCGAAGCCCTGACCGCACCGCAGCGCCCCTATGCGCTGGTGCCGGCCGGCCATCGCTTTGCCGGACAGGCCCAGGTGTCGATCCGTGACCTGGCCCTGGAGCCGATGATCCTGCTGGATGTGCAGCCGAGCCGGACGTATTTCGTGAGTATTTTCGAAGAGCTGCAACTGAGCCCGAACATCGTCTTCAGCTCGCCATCGATCGAGATGGTGCGCGGCATGGTGGGTCAGGGCTTTGGCTTTGCCCTGCTGGTGACCAAGCCCCATGGCCACAGCACCTATGACGGCCAGGAAGTGGTCTGTGTGGAGATTGCCGAGGATGTCACCGGATCGGCACTGGTGGCCGGCTGGCTCAAGCGTGCGCAGCTGACCAAGCCTGCGCAGCTGTTTGTCGATTACTGCAAGGAGCAGTTTGCCGCCTGGCTGGCTTAGGGTTCAACAGCATCGCGGGGCAAGCCCGCTCCCACAAGGGATCGGTGTACACCTGACCTGTGGGAGCTGGCTTTGCCGGCGATGCAAGGCAAAGCCTTGCCAATCAGCCTCAGCGCGCAGCCCAGGCGTTAAAGCGCTGCTCCAGCTCCTCGCCATGGTCCACCCAGAACCCGGCATCCACCGCCCGCGCCCCGGCCAGGTTGGCTTCGGCGGTCGGCAACTGCTGCTGGACAGTCGCCGGTAGCAGCTTCAATGCCTCGCGGTGTACCGGCCCGTAGGGGATCTGCTCGGAGAACACCTTCTGGGTCTGTGGCTGGCTGGCAAAGGCGATGAAGTCCTCGGCCAGGGCCTTGTTCGGCGTGCCCTTGACCACCGCCCAGTATTCCGGATCGTACAGGCTCTGCGGCCAGACGATACTGAGCTTCATGCCCTCCTTCTGCGCCGAGGCAATCCGGCCGTTGTAGGCCGCGCTCATGACCACGTCTCCGGCGATCAGCCACTGCGCCGGTTGTGCGCCGGCCTCCCACCACTGGATATTGCCCTTGATCTGGTCCAGCTTGGCAAAGGCGCGGCTGACGCCCTCGGCGGTGCCCAGCACTTCATACAACTGCTCGGGTTTGACGCCGTCGGCGAGCAAGGCGATTTCCAGGGTGTACTTGGCGCCCTTGCGCAAGCCGCGCTTGCCGGGGAAGTCGGCGACGTTCCAGAAGTCCGCCCAGGAACTCGGCGCCCTGGCCAGCTTGCCGTTGTCATACGCCATGACCATCGACCACACGTAGGTGGCCACCCCGCACTCGCTGAGGGTGCCCGGGACGAACTGCGCCGGGTCGCCGAAGCGCGCCGGATCGAGGCGCTCGAACAGACCCTCGTCACAGCCGCGCAGCAGCTCCGGGCTTTCGACTTCGACCACGTCCCAACTGGTATGGCCGACATCGACCATGGCCTTGATTTTCGACAGTTCACCGTTGTACTCGCCGGCAACCACGCGTCCTGCGCCGCTGGCGTTGAAAGGTTGGAAGTAGGCCTTGTCCTGGGCCTGCTTGGTGGCACCGCCAAAGGAGATGACAGTGAGGTTCTGCGGCGCAGCCGACACCGCGCTGCACAGCAAAACCAGGGCAAAGGGAACACAGCAACGCAAGGATCTGGACATGAAGCGGTTCCTCTAATAGGCCGGCACGCCCGCGCGCGCCGGCCGCTTTTGGGCTTACAGGCGACCGAATTCGCGGGCGGTACGGTCTACGGCGGTACGGGTCTTGTCGACCAGTTCATCGATGTCGGCGTGGCTGGCCACCAGGGCCGGGGCCATGATCATTCGGCCCAGGGTCGAGCGGATGATCAGGCCTTCTTCAAAGCCGAGGGTGCGGCAACGCCAGGCCATGTCGTTCTCGTTGGCAAAACGCTTGCGGCTGGCCTTGTCTTCGGCGAACTGCAAGGCGGCAACCAGGCCGGTGCCCTGCACCTCGCCAATCAACGGATGGTTGCCGAACACTTCGCGCAGGCAGCGCTGCAGGTACGGGCCGGTCTCGTGCTTGACCCGGCTGACGATGCCTTCGTCGCGCAAGGCCTTGAGGTTGGCAATCGCCACCGCCGCCGCCACCGGGTGGCCGGAATAGGTCAGGCCGTGGGCGAACACCCCGCCCTGCTCCACCAGCACTTGCGCCATGCGTTTGGACAGGATCAGGCCGCCCATGGGGATGTAGCCGCTGGTCAGGCCCTTGGCGATCGACAGGGTGTCGGGCTCGAAACCGAAGTGCTGGTGGGCGAACCACTCGCCGGTACGGCCAAAGCCTCCGATCACTTCATCAGCGCACAGCAGCACGTCGTACTGGCGGCAGATACGCTGGATTTCCGGCCAGTAGCTTTCTGGCGGGAAGATCATGCCGCCAGCGCCCTGGAATGGTTCGGCAACGAAAGCAGCAACGTTCTCGGCGCCAAGTTCGAGGATCTTTTCTTCCAGCTGGCGCGCCGCGCGCAGGCCAAACTCGGCCGGGGTCAGGTCGCCTTCGTGGGCGAACCAGTACGGCTCGTCGATGTGCGCGACATCGGGGATCACCCCGCCCATGTCGTGCATGAATTTCATCCCGCCCAGCGCCGTGGCGCCCAGGGTCGAGCCGTGGTAGCCGTTCCAGCGGCCGATCATGATCTTCTTCTGCGGCTTGCCGAGGATCTGCCAGTAGCGGCGCACGGTACGGATCAGCACCTCGTTGGCTTCGGAGCCGGAGTTGGTGTAGATCGCGTGGCTGTAGTGCGCGGGCAACAGGCTGAACAGCAGCTCGGACAGCTCGACCACCGCCGGGTGGGTGGTGTGGAAGAACATGTTGTAGTACGGCAGCTGCTCAAGCTGCTGGCTGGCAGCCGCGGCCAGGTCCTTGCGGCCATAGCCGAGGTTGGTGCACCACAGCCCCGACATGCCGTCCAGGTAGCGCTTGCCGTCGTTGTCCCACAAGGCCAGGCCTTCGCCACGGACGATCACCCGCGGGCCTTCGGCGTTCAGCGCTTTCTGGTCGAGGAAGGCATGAATGTGGTGCGCGGCATCCGCTGCCTGGTAATCGCCGGTGCTACGGACAGGTTTCACTTGAGCGGTCATTGCGAGTCTCCTTGCGGGTTTTTATCGTTTTGAGTGCCCAGCACGCTTTCCAGCGGCTCGGGCTTGAACAGCGGCTTGCCCATCACGCCCTTGATCCACAGCACGGCGATGATCGAGACGATCAGCAGCACCAGGCCGGCGTAGGCAAAAATCGAAAAGGTCATGTCCGGGCTGGGCGAGACGTTCCAGATCGCAAACAGCATGCCGGCGATGCCGAACAGCTGCGGCAACGGGTAGAACGGCGTACGGAACGGCCGCGCCACCTGCGGGTAACGCCGGCGCAGGGCAATGACGTTGACATGGGTGATGATGTACGCCAGCAACCAGGCCAGGGCGGCGGACAGCAGCAGCTGGTTGATCGCATCGGCATGGTCGTGCATCAGCAGCAACGGCAGGCCGGTGACCGCAGCGATGAACAGCACCGCCACCCACGGCGCGCCGGTGCGCTTGCCCTGACGCTTGAAGATGCCGAAGGCCTGGCCGTTGCGCGCCATGCCGAAGAGCATGCGCGGGATGGCGGCCAGCGAGCTGTTGAGGGTGCTGCAGGTGGCGGTAATCGCGGCGGTGACCAGGAACACCTTGCCGGCCTCACCGAAAACGGTGGTGGCGAACAGGTAATGTGGCAGGCCGTTACTGGCCAGTTCCGCCTGCGGCACGGTGAGCAAGGCGCCCAGCCCGTACAGGCTGATGATCACGAAGATGATGGTCAGGCCGAGCATCATCGAGCCCGGGATGTTGCGCTCCGGACGGCGGGTTTCTTCTACCAGCGGGCAGACGAACTCGGCGCCGACAAAACCCCACACCGCCATCGCCGTCAGGGCAATCACCCCCAGGCCCAACGGGTTCCAGTGGGCACTGTCGAACAGGGCCGGGTTGGGCGCGACAATATCGCTGTTCATCGCGCTCAGGCCCATCACCAGCAACACCACGGTCATCACCACCGCCAGCACCGTTTGCAGGCGGGCGAAGATGTCGATGTTGAACAGGTTGAGCACCGTGAACAGCGCCAGTACCGCCAAGGCCACGGTCAACGGCGGCATCGAGTGCGGGTAGACCTTGTCGATGATGAACTCCATCAGCAACAGTTCGGCCGACAGCGCGAACATCGCCACCACGATGTAGCCGGAAAAGGTCGCGAGGATCGCCGGGAACTGGCCGATGGCAACTTCGGTGTAGGTGCTCAGGCTGCCGGCGCGGGGGATCATCAGCGCCAGTTCCGAGAACGAACAGGCGTAACTCAGGGCCAGCAGGTAGGCCAGGCCCAGGGGCACGATAAAGCCCAGGCCGGCGATGCCGACGCCCTGCAGCATCAGCACCATCACGCCCTGGGACACCACCAGGCCGATGGCCACCGCCAACAGCGCAGTGAGGCCGAGTTTCTTGCGACTTGCAGGCGGCGCCAGGGCGCCGGTTTGCACGCTTGCATTGCTGTTCATCGGTTGCTCCGAGTTGTTGTTATTGGAAGAACAGAGTTGTTGCCTGTGCTGGCCTCATCGCGGGTCAAGCCCGCTCCCACAGGCCCTCAGCCACGCAACTGAATCCAGGTCGTCTTCAACTGCGTGTACTTGTCGAACGAATGCAGCGACAGATCCCGCCCAAAGCCCGACTGCTTGCCGCCGCCAAAGGGCACGGTCACATCCAGGGCATCGACGGTATTCACCGACACCGTGCCAGCATTCAGCCGCCGGGCGACGCGGTGGGCGCGGTTGAGGTCGTCGCTCCACAGCGAAGCCGCCAAGCCATAGATATGGTCATTGGCCATGGCCACCGCCTGGTCTTCGTCATCGAACACGCTGACCGCCAGCACCGGGCCGAATACCTCTTCGCGGGCCAGGGTCATGTCGGCTGTGACACCAGTAAAAATCGTCGGCTCGATGAAGTTGCTCGAGCCGTCGAAGCTCAGTTGCCGTCCGCCACAGACCAATTGGGCGCCCTCGGCCTGGGCCTGCGCGATGTAGTGCATGATCCGCTGCGCCTGGCGAGAGTCGACAATGGCCCCGGCCCGGCTCGCCGGGTTCAGCGGATTGCCCGGTAGCCACTGGCGCGCCTTGTCGATCAGGCGCTGAATGAACTCATCGGCAATCGAGCGCTGCACCAGCAGGCGCGAGTTGGCCGAGCAGACTTCGCCCTGGTTGAAGAAGATGCCGAACGCGGCTTTCTCGGCCGCCAGGTCCAGGTCCTGGCAATCGGCGAACACCAGGTTCGGGCTCTTGCCGCCGCATTCCAGCCACACCTGCTTGAGGTTCGACTGCGCGGCGTACTGCATGAAGTACTTGCCAACCTCGGTGGAGCCGGTAAACACCAGGGCATCGACGTCCATGTGCAGGCCCAGGGCGCGACCGGCCTCTTCACCCAGGCCCGGCACGACGTTGAGCACGCCCTTGGGAATGCCCGCTTCAATCGCCAGCTCGGCCAGGCGCAGCGCCGAGAACGGCGATTGCTCGGCGGGCTTGAGCACCACGCTATTGCCCGCAGCCAATGCCGGGGCGAGCTTCCAGGCGGCCATGTCCAGCGGGAAATTCCACGGCACCACCGCACCGATCACCCCCAGCGGCACCCGGGTGATGGTCGCCAGGGCATTGCTGGCGGTCGGCGCCACCTGGTCGTAGAGCTTGTCGAGGCTTTCGCCGTACCAGGCAAACACATGGGCGGCGCCCGGCACGTCGATGTTCCAGGCATCCATCACCGGCTTGCCCATGCTCAGCGAGTCGAGCAAGGCCAGCTCGTCGCGGTGCTCCAGCATCAGTTGCGCCAGGCGCAGCAGCACGGCCTTGCGCTCGGCCGGTGCCCGCTTCGCCCAGGAGCCTTGCTCGAACGCCTGGCGAGCACTGTGCACGGCCTGGTCGACCTCGATCTGGCCGCAGGCGGCGACCTGGGCCAGCAGCTTGCCGGTGGCCGGGTTGATGACATCGAATCGCGCCCCGCTTGCGGCCTGACAGGCCTCGCCTTCGATAAACGCGCTGTCGATCAGGCGCTGCTGTTGCGCCAGGGTTGTCCACTCGTTGAAATGCTTCACCGCAGACTCCTTGTTGTTATCCGTTGTTGGAGAGGTATTCGGCCAGGCGGTCCATCAAGCGGTCACAGGCCGCCATCTGCTCGACGCTGACAAATTCATCCGGCTTGTGGCCCTGGTCCATGCTGCCCGGCCCGCACACCACGGCCGGAATCCCGGCCTGGTCGAACAAGCCGCCTTCGGTACCAAAGGCCACGGTGCTGAAGGCGTCGCTGCCGCACAGCTGCGCCACCAGTCGCGCCGCCGCGCTTTCAGGCGCGGTGGCCAGGCCCGGATAGGCCGAAATCGCTTCGAAGCGAATCGCCGTGTCGGCCTTGACCGCTTGCATGGCCGGCAGCAGCGTTTGCTCTGCGTAGGCTTGCAGCTCGTCCACCACCGCCTGCGGCGCGAAGGCCGGCAAGGCACGCACTTCAAAGTCGAAGCGGCAATCGGCCGGGACAATGTTCAGCGCCGTGCCGCCGTGGATCACCCCGACCTGCACGGTCGAGAACGCCGGATCAAAGCGCGCATCGTGATGCTCCGGCGCCGCCAGGCGCTGGCCGATCTCGCCCAGGCGCCCGATCAGCCGCGCCGCCTGCTCGATGGCGTTGACGCCATAAGGCGCATAGGCCGAATGGCACGGCGCACCGTGCACATGGCAACGCATGGCCAGCTTGCCCTTGTGGCCGAGCACCGGTTTGAGCTCGGTGGGTTCGCCGATCAGGCACAGCGCCGGTTGCGGGATGCGCTGGGGCAGCACGTCCAGCAGGCTGCGCACGCCCAGGCAACCGACCTCCTCGTCATAGGAGAACGCCAGGTGCACCGGCCGGCGCAGGGGGCTGGCGAGAAACACCGGCACTGCCGCCAGCACCGAGGCCAGGTAGCCTTTCATGTCGGCGGCGCCACGGCCGTACAGCTTGCCGTCGTGCTCGGTGAGGCTGAACGGCTCGAGCGTCCACGGCTGACCGTCGACCGGCACCACGTCGGTATGCCCCGACAACACCACACCGCCCACCACTGCCGGGCCAATGCTGGCCAGCAGGTTGGCCTTGGTCCGCTCCGTGTTGTAGATCAGCTCGCAGCTCACGCCCAGGCCGTGCAGGTAGTCGCGGACGAACTCGATCAGGGCCAGGTTCGAATCGCGGCTGACCGTGGCAAAGCCAATCAGCCTGGCCAGCAATGCACGGCTGCGCAGCTCACTCATCGCCCGGCACTCCGTAGCTCGGCGCCAGGGTCGGGTTGAGGGCGCGGGTCAGGTAGTCCTGCAACTGCGGCTGATAAGCGGCCCAGAGTTTGTTCAGCTCGCCAATGGGGTTTTCCTCGGCCCAGTCCACGCGCAGGTCAACGATCGGCCAGATCAGCTCGCCGACCACCGACAGCGCCGCCGAATGCACCGCCCCGGCTTCGCCGCCGGCGTCCTGGCCGGCCTGCAGCGCGCTCAGCAAGCGGGCGGCCAGGCAGCCCTCGCTGTTTTCGAAGGCCTCGACCATGCGCTCGATCACCGCGCTGTTGGCCAGCAGGTTGCCCGCGGCCACGCATTGCTCACCGGCCACGGCGTTATTGATGCCCAGCGCATGGTTGCCGCTGAACAGCGCCGTGCGGCCCTGGGCATCGACCACCGCCACCTGGCGGTACTGGCTGTAGCCGTTGCGCGTCAAAGCGCGGTCCAGGGCCTGGTGTGGCGCCAGGCCTTCGTCGAGGCCGTCGAGTATTTGCGGGCCGAGGGCCGGCAAGGTGATGTTCTGACTCGACACCGCACCCACGCCGGTGCGCAGCCACGGGCAGCGGGCGCCGACGGCGATGCTGGATGAGCTGATGGCAATGCCCAGCTGGCCGGTTTCGGCGCAGCGCCCAACGATGGAGAAGGTCATGGCACGCTCCTTATTCGGGGATGACCGCAATCACGTCGATTTCCATCAACCACTGCGGCTGGCCGAGAGCGCTGACCACCAATCCCGTAGAGATCGGGAACACGCCCTTGAGCCATTTGCCGACCTCCTGGTACACCGGCTCGCGGTAGCGCGGGTCGATCAGGTAGGTGGTGGTCTTGACGATATGACTGAGGTCGCTGCCAGCTTCCTCCAGCAGTTGCTTGACATTGCGCATGGCCTGCTCGGCCTGGGCCCGTGGGTCGCCGAGGCCGACCAGTTGGCCGTTGAAATCGGTGCCCACCTGACCCCGTACATACACGGTGTTGCCGGCACGCACGGCCTGGCACAGGTCGTTGTCCAGGGTCTGGTTGGGGTAGGTGTCTTTAGTGTTGAACATGCGAATACGGGTATGAGTAGGCATCAACGGGCTCCCATGAGGCTGACAGGTTGGCTGGACGCTTGGTGCTCGGCTTGGCGCTGCGAAGCGTCGCGATAATTGAGGTAGGTGCGCTGTTTTACGATGTGGTCGGCGATGTGCTTGGCGTCGTGCCACACCCCCCAGATAAAGGCCGAGCCGCGTCGCGACAGCCAAGGCAGGCCGACGAAATAGACCCCTGGCTCGCTGGACACGCCGCGCTGGTGCTTGGGTTTGCCGTTGTCCTTGAAGGCGTCGACCTGCAGCCAGCTGTAGTCCACCGAATAGCCGGTGGCCCAGATGATGGTGCTGACGCCGGCCTTGGCCAGGTCGAGTTCCAGCAGCGGCTGGGTCAGGCACTGCGGGTCGGGAAGAATCTCCCGTGCCTGCGGTTCTTCCGGCAGGTTCAGGCCATTGCGGGCGATGTAAGCGTCGGCCGCATCGAGCAACGCCAGGTAGTTTTCGTCACCGCGGGCGATGTTCTCGGCCAGGTTGGCCTCGAAGCTGACCACCCCGTTGTCGAAGCCCTTGGTCAGGCCGACCAGGGTCATGCCCTGCTGGGCCAGCTTGCGAAAATCGACGGTGTGGCCGCCACGGGCGCCGCTGACGGCGATGGTCACATGCTCCTTGCCCGGCTGCATGGTCTCGGCATCCCACTCGCCGAGCACGCCCAGCCACCAGCAGAAATCACGGTTGCGATAAGCCCGTGGCGGCCGGTCGTGGGCACCGACCGAGAGGTATACCTGCTTGCCGGCGCGCTGCAGTTCATCGGCGATCTGCACGCCCGAGGAACCGGCACCCACCACCAGCACCGCGCCTTCAGGCAGCTGCTGCGGGTTGCGGTAAGCGGCCGAGTGCATCTGTTGCACGCTCGACGCTTGCACGGCAATCGGCGGGATCACCGGGCGCTGGAACGGGCCGGTGGCGACCACCACCTGCTGCGCTTCGATCACCCCGTCGCTGGTTTGCACAGTGAAACCCGGGCGATCGCTGTTGCGCACCACCTGGGTGACATCGACGCCGGTGCGGATCGGCGCATTGAACTTACGGGCGTAGGCTTCGAAGTAGTCGGCGACCTGGTCCTTGCCAGCGAAGGCGTCCGGGTCCAGGCCCTCGAATTCCAGGCCCGGGAAGCGGTCGTGCCAGGCCGGGCCGTTGGCCACCAGCGAATCCCAGCGGCCGGTGCGCCAGGCTTCGGCAATGCGCTTGCGCTCCAGCACCAGGTGCGGCACGCCCAGGCGGCTCAGGTGTTCACTCATGGCCACACCGGCTTGCCCGGCGCCAACTACAAGCGTATCGATTTTGGTTTTATTGGTTGTCATGTCTGCGCCCTACTGAGTTGTCCCACGCGGGTGGCCGTGGGAGGGTGTAGGTCGCATTCTGGGAGCGCGCGGGAAAACGCGAAATTATGATTTTTATGGTTGTTAGAGAGTAAAAAACTGGGGCGGCTTTGCAGCCCATCGCTGGCAAGCCAGCTCCCACAGAGATGTTGCACACCACAACTCCTGTGGGAGCTGGCTTGCCAGCGATCGAGCGCGGTTGCGGACCGGCCGACGATTGACGACACTGCAGCTTTACCCTGCACAGTTGCCGTCATGTCCCTGAACATCCGCCTTTCCCGCGCTGAAGACGCACCTTTACTACCCGCAGTCGAACGTTCGGCAGCGCAGGCCTTTGCCTGTCATCCAGGACTGGAATGGATTGCCGAAGGACCGCTGCTCAGTAGCGCCGAGCACATGCCATTCATCACCTCAAACCAGGAGTGGGTGGTGGTCGATCAACAGGATGAGCCCCAAGGATTCATTTGTACGAAAGCCATGGGGCACAACCTGCACATCGTTGAATTGTCAGTGGCTCAGGCTTATCAAGGGTTGGGCTACGGTCGGCGACTGATCGCTGCCGTGGGCGACTGGGCCGGCACTCAAGGCTTTGTTGCACTGACGCTCACGACCTTTACCGACGTCCCTTGGAACGCCCCCTTTTATGCACGCTTAGGCTTTACGCGCCTCGCTGATGGCGACCTGGACGGCGCGCTTGCGCAGCTACTGGAAGTGGAAGTCGCTCAGCATTCGAGTGCGCGCTGCGCCATGTCGCTTGCCCTTCGCTAATACCGAGCCAGACTAGCGTGGCATCGGGATATCGGGAACATTGACAGCGATGATATCCAGCACCAAGTCGACTGTTTGCCCTCGGCCAACGCTGGCATAAAGATTATGCGTGTTGTGAACCGCAGGGCCTTTTTGTTGTTTGTCTACCCTAATGGCTTTTTTTCCTTCCGGCACAAGGCTGACGGGCGATAGTGCTCCGCGTTGAGCCTCGACCTCTTTGCCATTGCTGAGCAAGCTCCAGAATTGCCCTTTGCCATAGGCTAATGGCGTGCGGTAAAGCCCCAGATAGTCATTGGTGCTGATATCTACTGACCAGCCGTGGAAGGCGCTTGCAGGATTGTCAACGCAGATCTGGTAGAGAAGTTTTTGTTCTTCAGGGTTAAAAAAGCACGCAAAGAGAAAGCCCATGGGGGCCGCAGCGTCCCGTGGCAGATTGAAGGTCAGCCAACCGTCACTTTGCTTGAGGCGCTTTTCGGGATTTACATTGCGGTAATCCTCCTGATATTCCCAAGTGTCCAATGTGCCCGCGTGCCCCTCTGTAGTGGAACGGACATAGGCAACAAATGAGCGCTCGGGTTGGTAATCATACGTCGGCATTGGCAATTTCCTCTGTTCTTCAGTTTGATCTAAGCGCAAAGCGCGCCCCATCAAGCTAATCTCAGGTTCCAATCGCTGAGAATGAGGAAAAGTCCCCACCGCGCACCTGCCTGGCGGGTGAAACTCATCCAGCGTCCCGATGTTGCTCAATTTTTTTCTCTAACTGGCGCAGCTGCGCTTCCTGCTTGCCGATCAGCTGCAACTGGCGGCGCAGTTCCGAGACTCGCTCGGCCAGGCTCAAGGCCAGGTCCTTGTTCTGTTTCTCCAGTTCGTCACGTGATCCGCTGAGCTGCGCAAGCTTCACCTCCAATCCGTGGATTTGCGCCTGCTGACGTTCGCCCTGGGTCTTGAAGCCGCGCTGGGCATCCTTGAGCGCGCGGATCTGTACCAGCAAGCCTTCGTTGTCGCGGTTGAGCCGGGTCAGCTCGTCCTGTTTGACGATCAGGGTCTGCTGCAACTGGCGCACTTCCACTTGCAGCAGCTGCACCTGCGCCTCATGGCGACGCTGATCCTGATCGCGCTGTTCGCGACTGGCGTTGCGGTAATGCTCCAGGGCGTCACGGGCATGCTGATGCTTGTCTTCCAGCGAGCGGATCTGCTCGTCCTTGTCCGCCAGGCGCAGGTTCAGCTCGCCCACGGCCTGGTTGAGCGTGGCGTTACGTGTCTGCTCGCTTTGCAGGGTGCTGCGAGTAGTGGCCAAAGCTTCTGATTCGCTGGCCAGTGCCGCGGCCTGGATCTCATGCTGCTGTTGCAGCGCCGCCAATGCCTGCTGGCTGATCTGTACCTGGGCCAGCAGCGTCTGGCGCTCGTGTTCGAAGGCGCTACGGGCTTGCTCGATGCGCGCCTCGCCCTCCTGCTGCAGCTGCTCAGCCAGTTGCTCGACCAGCGTCGCCAGAGCCTCGCTGAGGTTTGGCGCGGTGGTAGGCGCGGCTGGCTGCAGGCTTTCCAGTTCTTTCAGATAGCGGTGAATGGTGGTTTTCGAGCCGGTATTGCCCAGTTCGATACGTACCGCATCGATACTTGGATGCTCGCCACGGGCCAGCAGCGCCTGCCGCGCCTTGTGCACTAATGCTTTATTGATACCGCCACGGGCCATGTGAGCTCCTACTATTTCATACTGTGTTACGTACCATGTATTTACATACTATCTCATTCATTGATTCTGTGATCGATGAACCTGCTGCTAAGATGAAATAATCACGGCTTATCGCATGTTAAGGGTTAAAATGTCGGCCTGAAGTGCCGAGGTCGGTACGTTTGGCCAGGAGCACCGCCATGAACCCCATCGAACGCTATCTGCAGGCCGCCACCCGGGAGAACACCCGGCGCAGTTATCAGGCCGCCGTTGAGCACTTCGAAGTGAGCTGGGGAGGCTTTTTGCCGGCGACAGCAGACAGCATCGCCCGCTACCTCGCCGACCACGCCCAGACCCACTCGATCAGCACCCTCAAGCAGCGCCTGGCAGCGCTCGGGCAATGGCATGTCAGCCAGGGCTTTCCCGACCCGACCAAGGCGCCGATGGTGCGCCAACTGCTGAAGGGCATCCGCACGCTCCACCCTGGCGAACCGAAGCAGGCAGCGCCGCTGCTGATACAGCATCTGCAAACAGCCGTTGCGGCAATTGAGCATGACGCTGTCCAGGCCCGCGCCCGGCACGACCTGCCTGCGCTGCTGCGCGCCAGTCGTGACAAGGCCTTGCTGTTGATCGGTTTCTGGCGTGGGTTCCGCGGCGATGAGCTGGCGCGTCTGCAGGTCGAGCATATCCAGGCGCAGGCAGGCGTCGGCATGACGATCTACCTGCCCCGCAGCAAGGGCGACCGCCAGGCGCTGGGCGTGCGTCACCGGGCGCCGGCGCTGAAGGTGCTGTGCCCGGTACAGGCTTACCTGCAATGGCTAGAGGTGGCGGGCATTGCCCATGGGCCGGTGTTTCGCAAGCTCGACCGCTGGGGCAACCTGAGCGAACAGGCGCTCAACAGCAACAGCCTGATCGGCCTGTTGCGGCGCATCCTTGAGCGCGCGGGTGTACCGGCGGCTTTATATACCGGTCACTCACTGCGCCGCGGTTTTGCTACCTGGGCGACCAGCAATGGCTGGGAGCTCAAGGCCCTGATGAGTTATGTCGGCTGGAAGGATGCCAAGTCGGCACTGCGCTATATCGATGCGTCGGTGTCGTTTGGCGAACTGGCGCTGCTCGAAGGTGGCAGCAGCGCTGGGCTACTGACGGATCAGGCTTGACACAAATAGTGAAGGTGCTGGCCTCATCGCGGGGCAAGCCCGCTCCCACAGGTCTGGCGGGCGCAATTCCACAGGCGGGCAATGTCGCGAGCACGCGCCTGGAGCAAGGCTGGTGCGTTGGCACAGGCCGATTCCAGGCTCATCGGGCCGCTGGTCAAGGCAAACGCGGCGTCGATGCCATGGGCATACAGCTGCTCATAGCCCTCGCCCAGGGTGCCGGCAATCACTACCACGGGTACGGCGTGACGCCGCGCTACCCGGGCCACGCCGAACGGCGTCTTGCCGCGCAGGGTCTGGGCATCGAAGCGGCCTTCGCCGGTAATCACCAGGTCAGCGCCCTGCACCGCCGCCTCGAGACCGGCCAGTTCGGCCACGACCTCAATCCCGGGACGGAAGGCGGCCTGCAGGAAGGCTTTGGCGGCGAACCCCATACCGCCCGCCGCGCCACATCCGGGAAAATCACGCACATCAGTGCCCAACAGTTGCGCGCAGTGATCGGCAAAGTGACCCAGGGCCTGGTCGAGGGCTTGTACCTGCTCGGGGCTGGCGCCTTTTTGCGGACCGAAGATGGCCGAGGCCCCATTGCTGCCACACAGGGGGTTGTCGACATCGGCGGCGACTTCCAGCTGCACCTCTGCCAGGCGCGAGTCCAGCGCGCTGGCATCGATGCGGGCTAGCCGGGACAACGCCAGCCCGCCTTCAGCCAGCGGCTGATTCTCAGCATCAAACAACTGCAGGCCAAGCGCACGCAGCATACCGCTGCCCGCATCATTGGTCGCACTGCCGCCAATGGCCAGAATGATCCGCCGGGCGCCGGCGTCCAGCGCCGCGCTGATCAGTTGCCCGGTCCCGTAGGTGCTGCTGCGGCAGGCATCGCGCTGGCCCAGCGTGAGCAACTGCAGGCCACTGGCAGTGGCCATTTCGATAATCGCCGTGTGACTGTCGCCCAGCCACCCCCAACCGGCCTCGACCGCCTCCCCCAGTGGCCCGCGCACGCGCTGGCTGCGCAGCTCGCCAGCACAGGCGGCAACGATGGCCTCCATGGTGCCCTCGCCACCGTCGGCCATCGGGCACTTGACCAGTTGCGCCTGCGGCAACACCTGGGCAAAACCTGCAGCAATGGCGTCGGCGACGCCTTCGGCGCTGAGGCTGTCCTTGAACGAGTCGGGGGCGATGACGATTTTCATGGGGATTCTCCTGATCCAGATGCCTGCATGCTGACAGTTGGGCCTTGATTGTTCGTCAGTCGAATGCACAAAAACCGGCGGCCTTTGTTTGGCACTTGGCCAAAGTCGAGTCAGCTACCGGCCGGCAGCAATTGCAACCCCAGGTACAGGCTGAGCATCCCCTCCAGCCGCAGCGGGTCGACTTCGCTCAGTTCGGCGATGCGCTCCAGGCGGTAGCGCAGGCTGTTGCGATGAATGCCCAGGGCATCGGCGCAGGCCTGGCTCTGGCCATCATGGGCGCACCAGGCACGCAGGGTTGCCAGTAACTGGCCGCTGTTGTCCTTGGCGCGAATCCGCTGCAGCGGCTCGAGCAGCTCATCCAGGGCGTCATCGTTGCGGTGGCGCCACAGCAAGGCCGGTAGCCGATAGCGGCTCAGGGTCAGCAGGCGCTCGGCTGGCAGCACTTCACGCCCATAAGCCAGAAGGTCGCGAACCCGGCGATAACCGCGGCGCAGCTGCTCCAGGCCTTGCGCCGCCGACCCTGCGGCCAGGCGCTGGACCTGCCAGCCGTGACGCTGCAGCCGATCCAGCAACTTCGATTCATCGAGCACCACCGTGGCGGGCCGGCACCAGAGCAGTGATTGCCGCGCCGGGCTGACGCACCAGCTGTCCGGATAACGACTCATCAACCAGCTGGCCAGCGCTTCGGCTGCGGGCCCGGCATCCAGTTCGAACAGGCAGGGAATGCGCGGCAGCTGTGGCTTGAGCCCCAGTTGCCGGGCCTCGTCGACCAGGCGCGGTGAATCGCCGGAGCCACCCAGCAGCAACGCCAGCAAGTCATCGCAGCGCTGGCGCCGCCATTGCTGCTCGACCTGCAGGTGACGCTGGGCCAGGAGCATTTCGGCGGTCATGCGCACCAGCTCGCCATAGGTGCGCAACTGCTGGGGATCGCCGGTCAGGCCGAGCACACCGATCAGCCGACCGTCGAGCAGCAGCGGCAGGTTGACCCCGGGCTGCACGCCCTTGAGGCACTTGGCTGCTTCCACATCCAGTTCGACGATACGACCATTGGCCAATACCAGTTGCGCGCCTTCGTGGCGGGTGTTGATGCGCTCCGGCTCGCCACTGCCGAGGATCAGGCCCTGGCTGTCCATGACGTTGACGTTGCACGGCAAAATCGCCATCGCCCGCTCGACGATGTCTTGTGCCAGGTCATGGTCCAGTTCGAACATGGGAGGATCCTTGTTGTCGCAATGATTGGTCCGGGGCACAGCAGGCCAGGCAAAATGCTGTGCAAAAGCACAAAGACAGCCACGGCCCGCTCACCGAGACTCGCAGCAGCAGCCGCCTCGATGCAGGCTGCGGCGATAAACATAACAACAGAGAGAGAATCATGTCATACAGCCCTGCCCCTGACCAAGGCCAAGACGCCACCCGCAATGCGCTGTATCGGCGCATTACCCTGCGGCTGATTCCATTCATCTTCATCTGCTACCTGTTCAACTACCTGGACCGGGTCAACGTCGGCTTCGCCAAGTTGCAGATGCTCGATGCGCTCAAGTTCAGCGAAACCATCTACGGCCTGGGTGCCGGGATTTTCTTCATCGGCTATGTGCTCTGCGGGCTGCCCAGCAACCTGGCGCTCAACCGCTTCGGCCCGCGGCGCTGGATCGCGCTGATGATGATCGCCTGGGGCACGCTGTCGACCTGCCTGCTGTTCGTCACCACGCCCATGGAGTTCTACGTGCTGCGCCTGTTCACCGGCGCCGCCGAAGCGGGCTTCTTCCCCGGCATCGTGCTGTACCTTTCGCGCTGGTTCCCGGCGACCCGGCGCGGGCGGATCATGGCCCTGTTCATGTCGGCGATCCCGGTGTCCGGCTTGCTCGGCGGGCCGTTCTCGGGCTGGATTCTCAATCACTTCGCCGCCGGCCAGCATGGCCTGGCCGGCTGGCAGTGGATGTTCCTGATCCAGGGCCTGCCCACCGTACTGCTCGGCTTTCTGGCAATTTTCCTGCTCAGTGACGGCTACGCCAAAGCCAAGTGGCTGAGCCCTGCTGAACGGCAGATGATCGAGGCCGACCTCAAGGCCGATGCCGCCAGCAAACCGCCGACCACCAGCGACAGCGTACTGTCGGTGTTCGCCAACCCGCTGATCTGGACCTTCGGTTTCGTCTACTTCTGTATCCAGAGCGGGGTTTACGCGATCAACTTCTGGCTGCCGTCGATCATCAAGAACCTGGGCTTCAACGATGCCCTGCTGATCGGCTGGCTGAGCGCGATCCCCTACCTGCTGGCCGGGGTGTTCATGCTGCTGGTCGGGCGCTCGGCGGACCTGCGCAACGAGCGCCGCTGGCATTTGGTGGTACCGATGCTGATGGGTGCCCTGGGCCTGCTGATTGCGGTCAACTTCGCCCACAGCCCGGTGATCGCTATCATCGGCCTGAGCATCGCCACCATGGGCGCCCTCACCGGCCTGCCGATGTTCTGGCCCATGCCCACCGCGCTGCTGAGCGCCGGCACCGCAGTCGCGGGCCTGGCGATCATCAACTCGGTCGGGCAGATGGCGGGCTTTCTCAGCCCGTACCTGGTCGGGTTCATCAAGGACCAGACCGGCTCGACCGATGCGGCGTTGTATTCGCTGGCGGGCTTGATTGTGTTTGGCAGCCTGGTGGCGTTGCGGGTTTCGCGAGTGCGGGCTGCCGGGGCGGTGGCTGAACCGGTGAACTGAGGCACCCCCATCGCGGGGCAAGCCCGCTCCTGCAATAGGTGGGAGCGGGCTTGCCCCGCGATGCTTTAAATCGGAGGTGGAACTGTGTAAAACAGATCGAATTCCAACCGCGAAGGGACTTTCGATCATGATCTACCGTCCTCTGGGCCAAAGCGGCCTGCAGGTGTCTGCACTGACCCTGGGCAGCATGATGTTCGGCGAGCAGACCAGCACCGAAGACTCGCTGCGCATCATCGACAAGGCCTGGGATCAGGGCATCAATTTCATCGACACTGCCGACGTGTACAACGCCGGGCGCAGCGAAGAAATCGTCGGCGAGGCCATCGCCCGCAACCGCCAGGACTGGATCCTCGCCTCCAAGGTCGGTTTCGGCCCTGCCGAGGGCCTGCCCAACCGCAGCGGCCTGAGCCGCAAGCATATTTTCAACGCCATCGAAGCCAGCCTGACCCGCCTGGGTAGCGACTACCTGGACATCTACTACCTGCACCGCGAAGACCACAACACCCCGCTTGAGGTCACCGTCAGCGCCATTGGCGACCTGCTGCGCCAGGGCAAGATCCGCCACTGGGGGGTGTCCAACTTCCGTGGCTGGCGCATCGCCGAGATCTGCAACCTGGCCGAGCGCCTGGGCGTGGCCAAGCCGGTGGTCAGCCAGCCGCTGTACAACATCGTCAACCGCCAGGCTGAACCCGAGCAGTTCACTGCCGCCGCCTACCACGGCCTGGGTATCGTGCCGTTCAGCCCACTGGCCCGGGGCGTGCTCAGCGGCAAGTACGCGCCCAATGCCAGCCCCGACGCCAACAGCCGCGCCGGGCGCCAGGACAAGCGCATCCTGGAAACCGAATGGCGCCCTGAATCCCTGGAAATCGCCCAGAAGATCCACGCCTATACCCAGGCCAAGGGCGTTGGCATGGTCGAGTTCGCGATTGCCTGGGTACTCAATAACACGCTGATCAGCTCGGCGATTGTCGGCCCGCGCACCGAGGCCCAGTGGGACACCTACAGCGGCGCCCTTGAGGTGAAAATCAGCGCTGAAGACGAAGCCTTCATCGATTCGCTGGTCACCCCCGGCCACGCCTCGACTCACGGCTACAACGACAGCGCGCACTTCGTCAGCGGGCGCTTGCCACGCTGAGTTCGGTCCCCAGCAGGTGGCTGATCGCGGCCTTGAGCCTCATCGGCCGCACCGGCTTGTGCATCAGGGTGTGGCCCAGTTCGCGCACCTGCTGCTTGAGCTCGTTGCTATAGTTGGCGGTGATCATCAGCGCCGCTAGCGGTGTACGCCGTTGGGCGTTGATCGCCGCCACTGCGTCGACGCCATTGCGGCCGTTGTCCAGATGATAATCGGCAATCAGCAGGTCGGCCTCGGCGCTGTCGGTTGCCACCTGTCGCGCCAGGTCCTGCTCGCTCAGGGCCGTCACCACTTCGCAGCCCCACTGCTCAAGCAGCGTACGCATACCTGTGCAGATCGCCGCATCGTTATCCAGCACCCAGATACGTGCGCCTTCCAGGCGTTCGCGCAGCGGCTCGCTCAGGTCAGGCTCCGCCACCCGCTTCGGCGCTTGCCGGCTGCGCGGCACTTCAATGGCAAACATCGAGCCCTTGCCGGGCACTGAACGCAACTGCAGGCGATGGCCGAGGATCCCGGCGATCTTGTCGACGATGGCCAGCCCGAGCCCCAGGCCGCGATCCTGATCCGGACGCTGGACGTCACCGCGCTTGAACTCCTGGAAGACTTCCTCGCGGCGGTCTTCGGCGATGCCGATGCCGGTGTCCCAGACTTCGATCCACAGTGCCTTGCCACGTCGCCGGCAGCCGAGCAACACGCGGCCACCAGGGGTGTAGCGTATGGCATTGCTGAGCAGGTTGCGCAGGATCCGCGCCAACAGCTGGATATCGCTGTGCACGCTCAGGCCGCACGGCACGTACGCCATCCGCAAGCCCTCACTGGCGGCGGCATGGGCATATTCGGCGGCAAGATTGTCGAGCAGGTCGCTGACGGCGAAGCTGGCCAGGTCTGCCTTGATCACCCCGGCATCGAGCTTGGAGATGTCCACCAGGGTGCCGAGCAGGTTCTCGACGTCATCCAGCGAGTTGCTGACGTTGCGCACCAGCGCCGGGTTGGCGCTGCTCTGTTCGAGCAAGGCACTGGTGAACAGCCGCGCCGCATTCAAGGGTTGCAACAGGTCATGGCTGACGGCAGCGAGGAACTTGGTCTTCGACAGGTTGGCCTGCTCGGCCTCCTGCTTGGCCTGGCTCAGTTCGGCGGTGCGTTCGCGCACCCGCACTTCGAGGTTCTGGTAGGCCTGGTGCAGAGCCTCCGCAGTGCGCCGGCGTTCGGTGATGTCGCGGATCAGCACGAAGATCCCCACCACCTCGCCACTGGCCAGGCGGTTGGGCACGTAGGAGCGCAGCATGTAGCGCTGCTGGCCGTTGACGTGAGTTTCGGCGCACTCGAAGGTCACGCTCTCGCCGGCCAGCGCCCGCTCGATGTAGCCCTCCAGGCGCTGGTAGTGCTCGGGGCTGTGCACCTCGCGCAGTTTTTGCCCGAGCATCACCCCCGGCGGCCAGCAGTACCACTGCTCGTAGACTTTGTTGGTGAACTCGTAGACCAGTTCGGCATTGAGGTAGGCGATCAGTGCCGGTACATGGTCGGTGATCAGTCGGATCCAGCGTTCGCTTTCGCTCAGGGCCTCGGCGTGCTGGTAGCGTTCGGTGATGTCGGTGAAGGTATTGACGAAGCCGCCGGTAGGCAGCGGGTGGGTGCGAATCTCCAACATGCGGCCATCGAACAGACGTTGTTCCAGCTCATGCACGCAGCGGCCGTTGCCGTCGCGGCTGGCCGGGGTCAGCAGCGCCAGTTCGCTGTCGGCGATCACCTCGGTAAAACTGCGGTGCGCGGCGATCGGCGCCAGGCCGCTGAGTTCGAGAAAGCGCCGGTTCCACAACTCCAGCACGCCATCGGCATTGACCATGGCCACGCCTTGGGACAGGTTGTCGACCGCCCGTTGCAGCAAGTAGGACTTCTGCGCCACCGCCTGCTCGCGGCGGCGGGTTTCGCTGTGCTTGACCTCGGTGATATCGGTGAACAGCATCACCCGCCCGCCGTCCTGGGTCGGCCGTTCGCTGACCTGCAGCCAGCGTCCACCTTGCAGGCGATACAGCAGGTGCTCGTCGCTGGCACCGCGCTGCTCTTCGCGGAACAGGCCGCTGCTGTGCATCAGGCGCTTGACCTCGGCCAGGCGCATGCCGCTGATGATGCGGATGCGACTGTTGGCCCAGAACGCTTTGAAGCGGCTGTTGAACAGCACGATGCGCAAGTCCGGATCGAACAGTACGAACGCGTCGGAGATACTCTCGATGGCATCGACCAGGTGCTGGTGAGCGGTTTCCGCACGCAAGCGGGCATCGCTGAGCAGGTGGTTGCTGGCCTTGAGCTCGACCAGGGTCTGGTTCAGCGCATCGGTACGCTCACGCACCTGCTCGGCCAGCACCACCGAGTGCTGGAACGCCGCATAGGAGTCGTCCGGCCGCGCCGCGCCGGACTCCAGGCGTTCGATCAGTGCGGCGTTGATCCGTAGCAGCTTGTGGTTGGCCCTTTGCAGCTCGGCCAGCCGCTGGTCACTGTTCAAGCTGGCCACGGGGCCGTCCGATGGCAACGCCGGTGAAGGTCTGGTTGATGTGCATGCCATTGAACTGTTCTCCGTAGGAGTTGAAACCCAGCACCCGCTGTTGGCGCAGGAAGCTGCCGACCTCGGCCAGGCTGTCGCTGCCCTCCAGTTCCAGGCGGCGCAGGAAACAGTCGCAACCGATGGTCAGCAGCAAGGGGCCAAGGCGCTGTTGCAGCCCTTCGAACAGGTTTTCCAGATTGGGCAGCAAGGGCCCTGGGCGCATGGCGGTAAGGACGATGCCATTCTCTACTGCGCAGTAAAAACTCAGGCTCAGGTCCTCGTGCACCTGCTGGATGGCGCGCACGTAATAACGTTCGTTGATGCGCACCGCCAGCGGGTGGGCGGCAAAGGTGCGGTGGTTGATCTGGCTGACCGGCACATTGATCAGTTGTGCGTATTCCAGCGCCGCCGGCTCGGCATTGAGTTCGTAGACCCGGCGCAGGTTGCGGTCGGCGCGGGTGACCACCAGTTTTTCGCTGCGCGGCTCGATGTGATGGGTGGTGAACACCTCGAACTCCAGCCAGGTATTGACCAGCAGCACCACGGCGGCGCCCGTGCGGAAGGCGCCGTCGAAGTAAACGTGGGTGTGGTTGAGGTAGTTGTCATCACCCGCCGAGCCGCCAAAATGCGGGATGTCGCCCAGCGCCGCGCTGAGCGCTGCCAGCACGGTTTCTTCGCGACTCGACAGGCCATCGAGCAGGGTCAGGGCAAAGCTGTGGCCCTTGATCGGCGCCAGGGTGTTGCTGCGGCACTCGCCCACCAGCCGCTCGACCGTGGCTTGGGCCTGGATTAGGCTGAACTGCGGCATGGCGTCGATCAGTTCGGCGGCGATGGAAAACTGCCGGTGATCGAAACCCAGGGCGGTAATGCAGCCCCGGCCATAGCCGTCGGGGGTCAGTTCACCGGCACTGGTGCAACCGGCCAGGCGGATGCCCCCGAAGCTCTGTTGCAGGGCCTGGGCCAGGGCTGGCAGGTCGTACTCGGCGGAGCAGAAGAACAGCACAAAGCCCAGGTGCGGGTGCAGCAGCTGGCTGGCCAGCTCCTGGGCGGCGAGCTCGGCGGCGCTGGCCCGCGACACGGCACTGATCACCCCCTCGGCTTGAAACTGCTGCATGGCTGCCTCCTGGGTGGGCATTGATGGATGCAGGCAGTTTATGGAGGCTCGGGAGCGGGCCGAATGCTACTTGGGTACTGGGTGTGGGTGGCATTGGTTGTAGAACGGAACCTGTGGGAGCTGGCTTGCCATGCACATAACGCGTCGCCTGGATTACGACCGCTGCGCGCTCGATCGCCGGCAAGTCCGGCTCCCACAGGATTGGCTGTGGTCCCAGGGGCAGTGCAAGACCTGTGGGAGCTGGCTTGCCAGCGATGAGGCCAGTACAGCCAGCACATCATGCGGCGCCTGGATTACGACCGCTGCGCGCTCGATCGCCGGCAAGTCCGGCTCCCACAGGATTGGCAGTGCTCCCAGGGGCGGTGCAAGACCTGTGGGAGCTGGCTTGCCAGCGATGGGGCCAGTACAACCAACACATCATGCGGCGCCTGGATTGCGACCGCTGCGCGCTCGATCGCCGGCAAGTCCGGCTCCCACAGGATTGGCTGTGCTCCCAGGGGCAGTGCAAGACCTGTGGGAGCTGGCTTGCCAGCGATGAGGCCAGTACAGCCAACCCATCATGCGTCGCCTGGATTACGACCGCTGCGCGCTCGATCGCCGGCAAGTCCGGCTCCCACAGGATTGGCTGTGCTCCCAGGGGCAGTGCAAAACCTGTGGGAGCTGGCTTGCCAGCGATGAGGCCAGTACAGCCAACACATCATGCGTCGCCTGGATTACGACCGCTGCGCGCTCGATCGCCGGCAAGTCCGGCTCCCACAGGATTGGCTGTGGTCCCAGGGGCAGTGCAAGACCTGTGGGAGCTGGCTTGCCAGCGATGGGGCCAGTACAGCCAACCCATCATGCGTCGCCTGGATTACGACCGCTGCGCGCTCGATCGCCGGCAAGTCCGGCTCCCACAGGATTGGCTGTGGTCCCAGGGGCAGTGCAAGACCTGTGGGAGCTGGCTTGCCAGCGATGAGGCCAGTACAGCCAGCACATCATGCGGCGCCTGGATTACGACCGCTGCGCGCTCGATCGCCGGCAAGTCCGGCTCCCACAGGATTGGCTGTGCGCTCAGGTCTGGTGTTTACCAGGTCAGCACTGCCCCCACGGCAAAGGTATCGGTGTCTTCATTCTGCGCATCGCCCTCATGCCCGTCGATCTCGAACTGGTTGTACTCGGCCACCAGCTTGAGGTTGTCGTTGATGTCATGAAACAACGCAATACCACGGGTTTCGTAGTCGGCGCCGGTGTTCACCGCGCCATTGCCGTCATCCTTGGTCTTGCCATACGACAGCGCCAGGCGGTTCTTGCCGACCTTGTACGAGCCCTGCAGCAGGTAACCCTTGCTGTCCACTTCGCGCAAGGTCGCCTCGCCGGCATTGTTGGTGAAGAACGGGTTGATGCCCTTGGCGGTAAAACCCGAACCGGTCAGCGAGAACCCGCCCATCTTTGCCTGCACGCCATAGCCGAGACCTTTGGAGGTGACCGAGTCGACACTGCTGTCGGTATTGTCCGAAGTCTGGTAGGTGCCGTTGAGCCAGCTGTAGACCTGCGCCCCGCCCAGGTCGAACTGGTAGGTGATCTCGCTCTCGGTGCGCGGGTTTTCCTGATAGGCCTTGCCCACCGCGCTGTCGTCGTTGGTGTCGACCGGGTCCATGATCCCCACGGCGATGCGCAGGCCTTCCATTAGCGGTGTGCGGTAGGTGATCTGCGAGGTCGGGAACGGGTACGGGTAGCCACTGCCGATATTGCCGAACGACACGCCGCCGCCATCCACCAGGCCCAGGGTGTCACTGACCTGGCCATAGCCTGCCAGCAGCTCGTCGAGGAGGATGTTGGAGCGGGCGAACAGGCCGAAGTCTTTGCCGATCAGCACCTCGCCCCACTCCGGGTTGGCGACGGTGCCGTAGAACTGCCGCACGTCGATGGCGGTGTCGGTGCCGTTGGTTTCGCTGTCGTTGATGGTCACCCAGAACGAGGCGCGGCCACCGAGCTTGAGGTCATCCACCTGGCGGGTCATGTTGAAGCCCAGGTAGTTGGGCAGAAAGCCCATCTTCACCCGCGACTGGCGACGATCGTACTGCTCCCCTGCCCGATCGACGTCGCTGTTGACGTAGAAGGCGTTGATGTAGCCGTCGGTGGAAAAGGTCGTCTGCTCCTTGTCGTAGAGCATGATTTCGGCATCGGCCAAGGGGCTCAGGCCCAGGGCCACGAGGCTGGTCAGCAAAGGCAGGAAACGGCGATTGGCGTTTTTATTGTTGTGCATGGCGCTCTCCGCAAACGGGGGGACGAATGTCGGAGGGGATTATCGAAATGCGCGCCAGGCAGCCATACGCTGCCTTGGAACGTACAGAGTGCTGCTTTGGCGCCGCGGGCCTGGCTCCCCGCAGGCGGAACTAATACCTTGTTCGCCGGTGGCACAAGGCTAAAGTGGCAAGACCCGGTGCGTTAGGCGCGCCTACCCATGCAAAAATGCAGATTCAGCCTGCAGATTTACGGATTGTATTGGGCAAATTTGCACTGATACGATCCTTCGATCCTCTAGCGCCTATCCAGACCGTGTTAAAACACGTGGAAAATCAATAACAAAGCAGGGAGACAGCGATGACCGCGCACGCTCAAGCGCCAACCGAAGCCCATGTACTGGCCGAGGTTCGCAATCATATCGGTCACTTGACCCTCAACCGCCCCGCCGGCCTCAACGCCCTGACCCTGGACATGGTCCGCAGCCTGCAGCGCCAACTGGACGCCTGGGCCGCCGATACCCAGGTGCACGCCGTGGTGCTGCGTGGCGAAGGCCCGAAAGGCTTCTGCGCCGGTGGCGACATCCGTTCGCTGTACGACAGCTACAAGGCCGGCGACAGCCTGCACCGGGATTTCTTCGTCGAGGAATACGCCCTCGACCTGTGCATCCACCATTACCCCAAGCCGATCCTCGCCCTGATGGACGGCTTCACCCTCGGCGGCGGCATGGGCCTGGCCCAGGGCGCCGACCTGCGGGTGGTCACCGAGCGCAGCCGCCTGGCCATGCCGGAAACCGCCATCGGCTACTTCCCTGATGTGGGCGGCAGCTATTTTCTCTCGCGCATTCCCGGCGAGCTGGGCACCTACCTGGGGGTCAGCGGCGTGCAGGTGCAGGCGGCCGATGCGCTGTACTGCGGCCTGGCCGACTGGTACCTGGACAGCAGCAAGCTCGCCAGCCTCGATGAACGCCTGAACACCCTGAGCTTTGGTGAACACCCGCTCAAGGACCTGCAAGGGGCGCTGGCCAAACTCGGCACCCAGGTGCTCGAAGACGCGCCGCTGGCCAAGCTGCGTCCGGCCATCGATCACTTCTTCGCCCTGCCCGATGTTGGCAGTATCGTGGAGCAGTTGCGGGCAGTCACCGTGGCCGACAGCCACGACTGGGCGGTGAAAACCGCCGACCTGCTGGACAGCCGCTCGCCGCTGGCTGTGGCCGTGACCCTGGAGATGCTCCGCCGTGGCCGCCACCTGAGCCTGGAAGACTGCTTTGCCATGGAGCTGCATCTGGACCGCCAGTGGTTCGAGCATGGCGACCTGATCGAAGGCGTGCGTGCGCTGATCATCGACAAGGACAAGCAGCCACGCTGGAACCCCGCCACCCTCGCCGGCCTCAGCCGCCAGCGCGTGGATCAATTCTTCGAAGGCCTCTGAGGCCTGGAGTACGCAGATGCAAGACCTGGAACTGACTGAAGAACAGATCATGATCCGCGACATGGCCCGGGATTTCGCCCGCGGCGAAATCGCCCCCCATGCCCAGGCCTGGGAAAAGGCCGGCTGGATCGATGACGGCGTGGTGCAGAAGATGGGCGAGCTGGGCCTGCTCGGCATGGTCGTGCCCGAGCAATGGGGCGGCAGCTACACCGACTATGTCGCCTATGCCCTGGCGGTCGAGGAGATCGCCGCCGGCGATGGCGCCACCGGCGCGCTGATGAGCATCCACAATTCGGTGGGCTGCGGCCCCCTGCTCGCCTATGGCAACGCCGAGCAGCAACAGACCTGGCTCGAACGCCTGGCCAGCGGGCAAGTGATTGGCTGCTTCTGCCTGACCGAGCCGCAGGCCGGCTCCGAAGCCCACAACCTGCGCACCCGCGCCGAGCTGCAGGGCGAGCACTGGGTGATCAACGGCGCCAAGCAGTTCGTCAGCAATGCCCGGCGTGCCGGGCTGGCCATCGTCTTCGCCGTCACCGACCCGGAGCTGGGCAAAAAAGGCATCTCGGCCTTTCTGGTGCCCACCGATAACGAAGGCTTCGTGGTCGATCGCAGCGAACACAAGATGGGCATCCGCGCCTCCGACACCTGCGCGGTGACCCTGAACAATTGCCGCATCCCCGCCGCCAACATGCTCGGCGAACGCGGCAAGGGCCTGGCCATTGCCCTGTCCAACCTCGAAGGCGGGCGTATCGGCATCGCCGCCCAGGCCCTGGGCATTGCCCGCGCGGCGTTCGAGGCGGCGCTGGTGTATTCGCGTGACCGCATCCAGTTCGGCAAGCCGATCAACGAGCACCAGAGCATCGCCAACCTGCTGGCCGACATGCAGGTGCAGATCAACGCCGCGCGGCTGTTGATCCTCCACGCCGCGCGCCTGCGCAGCGCCGGCAAGCCATGCCTGAGTGAAGCCTCACAGGCCAAGCTGTTCGCCTCGGAAATGGCCGAACGGGTGTGCTCCAAGGCGATTCAGGTGCATGGCGGTTATGGGTATCTGGAGGACTACCCGGTCGAGCGCTACTACCGGGATGCGCGCATTACCCAGATCTACGAAGGCTCCAGCGAGATCCAGCGCATGCTGATTGCCCGGGAGTTGAAGCACTACACTTTGTAAACACGGCCTACTGTAGGAGCGGGCTTGCCCCGCGATAGCGATTCAACCGTGATATCGCATCGCGGGACAAGCCCGCTCCTACAGTCACTCCTCGACGTGCACGCTGTCGAGGTAGCTGCGCACTGCCCATAACGCCTCCTGGCTGAGGTAGTCGGCCATCTTCGGCATGTACACCCGGCCATCGCGTACCGCGCCATTGCGCACCCGCTCAACGAACCACTCATCACCGGCGGCGCCTTCATCGAGCAGGCGCAGGTCCGGCGCGATGCCACCGGACTTGGCCTCCAGGCCGTGGCAGGCGGCGCAGTTCTGGTTGTAGGCCGAAGCGCCGATCGACACCGCCTCGTCGTGGTCCTTGCTGTTGCGGTAAGGGTTTTCTGCGCGCCACTGATCACCGAGCTTTTCCAGGTTGCCGGTGTTGACCGCGGTCGGCGTGACGTTGCCATGGGCGAAAGCCCCGGCGCTGCTCATCAGGCCGACACCGACGATCAGGCTCAACCAGGCGTGTTTTGCTGTTTTCATTGTTCTGCCCTCGACTGCTGTTTGCACGCAAGAACCTCTCGGCTGAAAGGTTGTGCCGGCATCTTAGGAAGGCCCTGGCAAGGGCCCCATGCTGCTTTGGTGGTCGCAGCCTCCTCCCTTGGTAGTAGCGCTTGTGGGGCAGTGCCAAATCATGTCCGGCTTGGGAAATTCTCCCGTGAAAGCCGGGAGATTTTCCGTATCGATCCCACCCTTGGCGTTCCAGGCTATGCAGGCCAAAACCTTCATTGGGAACTCCAACCATGACAATAAGATCGTTACCCGCCGCCCTTTCTCCGCTGTCTGCCGCCGTGCACACCGTCCTCCTGCTCGGCAGCCTGGCCCTGGCCCCGCATGCCCTGGCAAAACCGGTGAGCTGGGAAGACATCGCCGACGACCACAAGAGCACCGGCAACGTGCTGCAGTACGGCATGGGCACCAATGCCCAGCGCTGGAGCCCGCTGGCCCAGGTCAACGACCAGAACGTGTTCAAGCTGACCCCGGCCTGGTCGTACTCCTTTGGTGATGAGAAGCAGCGCGGCCAGGAGTCCCAGGCCATCGTCAATGACGGGGTGATCTACGTCACCGGCTCCTACTCGCGGGTATTTGCCCTCGACGCCAAGACCGGCAAGCGCCTGTGGACCTACAACCATCGCCTGCCGGACAACATTCGCCCGTGCTGCGACGTGGTCAACCGCGGCGCCGCCATCTATGGCGACAAGATCTACTTCGGCACCCTCGATGCCCAGGTCATTGCCCTGAACAAGGACACCGGCAAGGTGGTGTGGAAGAAGAAGTTCGGCGACCACAGCGCCGGCTACACCATGACCGGCGCCCCGACCCTGATCAAGGACCAGAAGAGTGGCAAGGTGCTGCTGATTCACGGCAGCTCCGGCGATGAGTTCGGCGTGGTCGGCCAGCTGTATGCCCGCGACCCGGAGACCGGTGACGAGGTATGGATGCGGCCCTTCGTCGAAGGCCATATGGGCCGCCTGAACGGCAAGGACAGTACCCCCACCGGCGACGTCAAGGCGCCATCCTGGCCCAACGACCCGACCACCGAGACCGGCAAGGTCGAGGCCTGGAGCCATGGCGGCGGTGCCCCGTGGCAAAGCGCAAGTTTCGATGCCGAGACCAACACCATCATCGTCGGCGCCGGCAACCCCGGCCCCTGGAACACCTGGGCGCGCACGTCCAAAGACGGCAACCCGCACGACTACGACAGCCTTTACACCTCCGGCCAGGTCGGTGTCGACCCGAGCACCGGCGAGGTCAAGTGGTTCTACCAGCACACCCCCAATGACGCCTGGGACTTCTCCGGCAACAACGAGTTGGTGCTGTTCGACTACAAGGACAAGGACGGCAAGCAGTACAAGGCCACCGCCCATGCCGACCGCAACGGCTTCTTCTACGTCGTCGACCGCACCGACGGCAAGCTGAAGAACGCCTTCCCGTTCGCCGACAACATCACCTGGGCCAGCCATATCGACCTCAAGACCGGCCGCCCGGTAGAAAACCCCGGCCAGCGCCCGGCCAAGCCCGAGCCAGGGCAGACCAAGGGCAAGCCAGTGGAAGTGTCGCCGCCGTTCCTCGGTGGCAAGAACTGGAACCCCATGGCCTACAGCCAGGACACCGGCCTGTTCTACGTGCCGTCGAACCAGTGGAAAGAGGAATACTGGACCGAAGAGGTCAACTACAAGAAAGGTTCGGCCTACCTGGGCATGGGTTTTCGCATCAAGCGCATGTACGAGGATCACGTCGGCTCGCTGCGGGCCATGGACCCGACCACCGGCAAGATGATCTGGGAGCACAAGGAGCGCCTGCCGCTGTGGGCCGGGGTGCTGGCGACCAAGGGCAACCTGGTGTTCACCGGCACCGGTGACGGCTACTTCAAGGCCTTCAACGCCAAGACGGGCGAAGAGCTGTGGAAATTCCAGACCGGCAGCGGCATCGTCTCGCCGCCGATCACCTGGGAACAGGACGGTGAGCAGTACATCGGCGTGACGGTCGGCTATGGCGGCGCGGTACCGCTGTGGGGTGGCGACATGGCCGAGCTGACCAAGCCGGTGGCTCAGGGTGGCTCGTTCTGGGTGTTCAAGATCCCGGCCTGGGACACCAAGACAGCCCAGCGCTGATTTGACGCCCTCTCGCCGGCAAGGCCGGCTCCCACAGTGGATCGGTGCATACCAAACCCTGTGGGAGCTGGCTTGCCAGCGATTGCTATCGCCCAGCCCCAGGAGATCCCCATGAAATACCTCCCGCTACTGCTCACCCTGGCCTGCACCCCCGCCCTCGCCGATGACGACGCCTCATTGACCATCAACGGCTGCACCATCGCCCAAGAGAGTCAGTGCCCCAACGCCAACCTGCGCAACGCCGACCTGAGCAACCAGGACCTGCGCAAGATGAACCTGGCCGGTGCCGACTTGCGCGGGGCGAATTTGCGTCATGCGCGCCTGGACCTGGCCAACCTGGAAAAGGCCCAGCTGCAAGGCGCCAACCTCACCCGTGCCAGCCTGCAGCAAAGCAACCTGCGCCTGGCCGACCTGCGTGACGCCAAGCTGGTTGCCGTACAAGCCTGGGGCATGTTCGCCCAGGGCGCCAACTTCGAGAACGCCGACTTGAGCGCCGCCTACCTGGAGTTCGCCCGCCTCTCCGGGGCCAAACTGCACAACAGCAAATTGCAGGCCGCCGACCTGGAAATGACCTGGTTGAGCAAGGCCGACCTCAAGGGCGCCAACCTTGCCGACGCCAACCTGCAGGAAGCCAAGTTCGGCGAAAGCAACCTGGAACAGGCCGACCTGCGCGGCAGCCGTCAGCACTACGCCAACTTTCAGGACAGCAACATGGAAGGCTGCCAGGGTTGCCCGAAAACCTGGGATTAAGCGGCAATGCGCAACAGGCCCGCCTCGATCGCCAGGTGCACCATCTCGGCCTGGGAGGCGACCTGCAGTTTGCTCTTGAGCAGGGTCAGGCAGTTGGACACAGTCTTGGCGCTGATGCACAACTGCTCGGCGATCAGCCGGGTCGGCGTACCCTTGGCCAGCATCAGGAAGATTTCGGTTTCGCGCGGGGTCAGGCCTTGCACACGGGTATGACGCCCTTGGCAGGCCAGGTCGGTGGCCAATGCCTGTTCGATGTAGGCATGCCCGGACAGCACCCGGCGCACGGCTTCCAGCAACACCGCAGGCCCCGCGGCCTTGGACAGAAAGCCACAGGCGCCCGCCTCCATGGCCTGGCGCACCAGGCCCAGGTCAGTGTGCTCGCTGAAAAACAGCACACGCAGTTGCGGCAGGCGCTGGCGCAGGCGCCGGGTGGTTTCCAGGCCGCTGATCCCGGGCAGGTCGAAGTCCATGATCACCAGCCCCGGCAACTGCTCGCCGACCTTGTGCAGGGCCTCTTCGCCGCTGGCCGCCTCAATGATCGCCATGCCCTCCAGGCCCTGTTGCAGCGCAGCGGCCAGGCCCAGACGCAGCATGGGGTGATCATCGACCAGTAAAATGGCCATCTCAACGTGCTCCTGCGGGTTTTCCCCATGCTAGATCGCCCATCTGGGCGCCCGACTACTACTTTGGTACTGTTTTGCTTGTCGATGGTCGCATTCCCAAAGCGTTGCACCTGGCCTGTAATACAGGGGTGCAGCACAACCACAACAATAAGGTGCAAAGCCATGTACAAGATCCTGATCGCCGACGACCACCCGTTGTTTCGCGAGGCCATCCACAATGTCATCAGCGACGGCTTTCCCGGCAGCGAGGTGATGGAAACCGCCGACCTCGACAGCGCCCTGGCGATCACCGGCGATCACGATGACCTCGACCTGATCCTGCTCGACCTGAACATGCCCGGCATGCACGGCCTGGGCGGGCTGATCAACCTGCGCAACGAGGCGCCGACCATCCCGGTGGTGATCGTTTCGGCCGAACAGGACAAGCAGGTGGTACTGCAGGCCATCACTTACGGCGCCGTCGGCTTTATCACCAAGTCCTCGCCGCGCTCGCAGATGACCGAGGCCATCGAGCAGATCCTCAACGGCAACGTCTACCTGCCACCGGACATCATCCGCACCCAGAAAAGTAGCAGCCGGCGCAGCCATGGCGAACACCAGGGCTTTGCCCCGGAACTGCTGCAAGCCCTGACCCGCAAGCAATTGCTGGTGCTCGAACGCATGACCAAGGGTGAATCGAACAAGCAGATCGCCTACAACCTCGACATCGCCGAAACCACGGTCAAGGCTCACGTGTCGGCGATTCTGCGCAAGCTCAATGTGCACAACCGCGTGCAGGCGATCCTCAGTGCCGGCGACATCGACTTCACCGCCTACCTGCGGCGATAGCCCTGGCATATCGCATTCATGCAAATTAGCCATTGAAACCACGGTAACGCCTGAAGTAAGCTCGGGAACATCAACTGGAGAGTCACATGTCGCACACACCCCTCACTCACGCATGCAGCACCGGTCGCCTGTCGCGCCCTGTGGCGGCTGTCGAGTGCGCGACCGCCTCCCCGGCAGCGTTTTATTTTGGGTATTGGTTTAGCCACAGGCGCCGCTGATACCCACACCGGCGCCCACTTTCAAGGGGCCGCCGAACACGAGAATACTCAACCCCCGGTCGGCCCCCCGACCGGGGGTTTTGCGTTTCAAGGCCCCGGCAATTACCGAATTACATTGAGGAACAGAACATGAACTACGCCACCTACCACCGTTACCAACGCTTCAGCTTCTGGCGATTTAGCCAATCCCGTTCGGGCCAGCCTGCCGCCTCCGATCGGTCACTTGTTGGTGGCACGCACACACATGACGTCAATCCGGCCAACTGTCGAACACCTCGATAGGGCCGACAGCGCGGGCCAGACCCCGCCAGCCGCCCAGGAATCCAGAACATGCAATCGTCCACCCTCGCTCTGCCACTGTCCGAACCTTGCGCTGCCAACAGCGCTGTCAGCCAACGTCTGCCGAGCCCGTTGCTGCTCAAGCAGCAAATGCCGCTGTCCCCCGCCCTCGCCGCCCAGGTCGAAGCCCATCGCCAGGCCGTACGCGCCATTCTCGACGACAAAGATAAGCGCCTGCTGCTGATCGTCGGCCCTTGCTCGCTGCACGACCCCCGCTCGGCCCGCGAGTACGCCCAGCGTCTGGCGCGCCTGGCCGCTGAGGTCAGTGACAAGATGCTCCTGGTGATGCGCGCCTACGTGGAAAAACCGCGCACCACCGTCGGCTGGAAAGGCCTGGCCTACGATCCGCACCTGGATGGCAGCGACGACATGCACGGCGGCATCGCGCTGTCCCGCGGGCTGATGCTGGCCATGCTCGAATACGGCCTGCCGGTAGCCACCGAGCTGCTGCAGCCGATGGCGGCCGGCTACTTCGATGACCTGCTGAGCTGGGCGGCGATTGGTGCGCGCACCACCGAATCGCAGATTCACCGCGAGATGGTCAGCGGCCTGGGCCTGCCGGTCGGTTTCAAGAACGGCACCGACGGCGGCGTTGGCATCGCCTGCGACGCGATCCGCAGCGCCGCCCACAGTCATCGGCATTTCGGCATGGACGTGCAAGGCTACCCGGCGATTGTCGAAACCCTGGGCAACGCCGACACCCACCTGGTGCTGCGCGGCGGCAACAAGGGGCCGAACTACGACCCGCAAAGTATCGCCCTGGCTCGCCAGGGCCTGGCCAAGGCCGGGGTCGCGGCGCGCATCATGGTCGATTGCAGCCACGCCAACAGCGGCAAGGACCCGTTGCGCCAACCGGCGGTGTTCAACGACGTGCTCGAGCAGCGCCTGCAGGGCGACACCTCGCTGGTCGGCATGATGCTTGAGAGCCACCTGTTCGACGGCTGCCAGGCGCTGGGCGCGCAGCCGCTGAAATACGGTGTGTCGATTACCGATGGTTGCCTGGGCTGGGATTCGACCGAACGTTTGCTGCGTGAGGCGGCTGAGCGGTTGTGAGCCTTATCGCGGGGGCAAGTCGGGTCGCCGCACCGCCCCTCCCACTTGCCCCGCGATTACTATCAGCCAACCCTCATTTGCGTTAGGCTTGGGGTTTTACCCCAAGGAGCCACTCCCATGGCCAAAGCCACTGCCCGTCACATCCTGGTTGCCACTGAAGACAAGTGCAACGAACTGAAAGCCCAGATCGAAGCTGGCGCCGATTTCGCCGAAATCGCCAAGGCCAACTCCACCTGCCCATCGAGCCGCCAGGGCGGCGACCTGGGCTCGTTCGGCCCGGGCCAGATGGTCAAAGAGTTCGATACCGTGGTGTTCAGCGCACCGGTCAACACCGTGCAAGGCCCGGTGAAAACCCAGTTCGGTTATCACCTGCTGGAAGTGACCAGCCGTCAGGATTGATCGCTGGCTGACAAGCCGGCCCTCAGGGCCGGTTTGTTCACCCGAGTGACCTGCTAAGCTTCAGCCACAGTCGTGGTTCAGGTGGTCAGGCGCTTGCGAATTGCTCCCTTCCCCTTCCTGTTGTTCGTCTTCGGCCTGGCACTTGCCTGGTCATGCGCCGCCACGTCAGCACCCGTTCACGCCCTGACCGTCTACGGTGAAGCGCCGCGTTACCCGGCCGGCTTCCAGCACTTCACTTACGCCAATCCCAACGCGTCGAAAGGCGGAACGTTGCGCCGCTCGGCCATCGAGATCGGCCAGTTCGACCACCTCATTCCCTATATCGACAAGGGCATCGGCGTTGCCGAGGTCGATGGCTGGCTGTACTCGCCGCTGGCCGTGCGCTCGCAGGACGAGCCCTACACGGTGTATGGGCTGGTGGCGCAAAAGCTTGAACGCGATCCCGACGGGCACTGGCTGCGCTTCTATCTTGACCCTCGAGCACGCTTTGCCGATGGCCAGCCGATCCGCGCCGAGGATGTGCGCTACACCTTCGAGCTGTTCATGCGTGCGGGCAATCTCAGGTACCGCACTCAATTCGCCGATGTTGATGAGGTCACGGTAGAGAACCCGCGGCAGATCATCTTCCACTTCAAAAGCAACCAGAACCGCACGCTGCCCCTGGACCTGGCGACCTTGCCGGTACTGCCCGAGCACTGGTGGAAGGACCGCGACTTTGCCAATGGCGCAGGCTTCGAAGCACCGCTGGGCAGCGGCCCGTACAAGGTCGGCCGGGTCGACAACGGCCGCAGCATCACTTTCGAGCGCGACAAAAGCTGGTGGGGCCGCGACCTGCCGGTCAACCGTGGCCGCTACAACTTCGACCAATTGCGCATCGAATACTTCGGCGACACCGAGGTGGCGCGCCAGGTGCTGCGCGGCGGCGGCTTCGACTACAACCGCGAGTTCTCCGCCACCGCCTATACCCTCGGCTATGCCAGCCCGGCCCTGGACGATGGCCGCCTGCAACGCGCGCACCTGGCCAAGGATGCGCCGCAGACCGCCCAGGGTTTTGTCTTCAACCTGCAGCGCCCGGTGTTCAAGGACCGCCGGGTACGCCAGGCGCTGGCGCTGCTGTGGGACTTCGAGTGGAGCAACCGGCAGATGATGCGCAACCTGTACATTCGCCAGCAGAGCTTTTTCGCCAACAGTGACCTGGCTGCGCGCAGCGTGCCCGATGTGCAGGAGCTCAAGTTGCTCGAACCGTTGCGCGGCCAGGTGCCCGACGAGGTCTTCAACCAGGTGTTCGAAGCGCCGCGCACCGACGGTTCGGGGCTGATTCGCGACAAGCAACTGCAAGCGCTGGCACTGCTCGAGGCGGCTGGCTGGAAACCCCGGGGCGATCAGCTGGTCAACGCCCAGGGGGAACCGCTGACCTTCACCTTCCTCAATGGCCAGGCCGGTTTCGAACGCCTGCTGTTGCCGTGGAAGCGCAACCTGGCGCAGATCGGCATCACCCTGGAGATCCGCCGCATCGACGCCTCGCAGTACGTCAACCGGCTGATGGCCCGCGACTATGACCTGATCGTCACCGGCTACCCGGTGTCGCCGTCGCCGGGGCTTGAGCTGTACAACTATTTTGGCTCGGCGGCAGCCAACGACCCCGGCTCGAACAACTACATGGTGCTGCAGGACCCGGCGGTGGACCGCCTGCTCGACGGCCTGGTCAAGGCGGCGAGCAAGGCCGACATGCTCCACCATGCCCATGCCCTGGACCGGGTGCTGAGCTGGAACTACTACTGGATCCCCAACTATTACCCGCCTGGCTCATCCACCGTCTGGTGGAACCGCTTCGGCCTGCCCAAGGTGCAGCCGAGCTACGACGAAGGCCTGGACAGCTGGTGGGAAGTCAGCCCGACGCCGCTGACCAACGCGCAGATGGCCGAGCGCCTGGGGAGCCCGCCATGATCGGCTACATCCTGCGCCGTCTGCTGCTGATCATCCCGACCTTGTTGATCATCCTGTTGGTCAATTTCGTCATCGTCCAGGCCGCGCCGGGCGGCCCGGTCGAGCAGGCGGTTGCGCGCCTGCAGGGCATTGGCGGCGGTGCGCCCGGGGCCAGCGCCGAAACCCTGCACGCCAGCTCGCGCGCCAGCCGCGGCCTGGACCCCAAGTTGCTGGAAGACATCAAGCGCCAGTACGGCTTCGACAAGTCCGCGCCCGAACGCCTGTGGCTGATGCTCAGCCAATATGCCCGGCTGGACTTCGGTTCCAGCTTCTTTCGTGGCGCCAAGGTTACCGACCTGATCCTGGAGAAGATGCCGGTGACCCTGTCGCTCGGCTTCTGGGCCACGTTGATCACCTACCTGGTGTCGATTCCTTTGGGGATCCGCAAGGCGGTGCGCCACGGCACGGCGTTCGATGCCTGGAGCAGCAGCCTGATCGTCATTGGCTATGCCCTGCCTTCGTTCCTGTTCGCCCTGCTGCTGATCGTGTTGTTTGCCGGCGGTACCTCGTTGAACTGGTTTCCGGTGCGCGGGCTGGTTTCGGAAGACTTCGGCCAGCTCAGCCTGCTGGGCAAGATCGCCGACTACTTCTGGCACCTGGTGCTGCCGGTGGGTGCGCTGGTGATCGGCGGTTTTGCCACGCTGACCCTGCTGACCAAAAACGCCTTTCTCAACGAGATCACCCGCCAGTACGTGATCACCGCCCGGGCCAAGGGGCTGAGCGAGCAGCGGGTGCTGTATGGGCATGTGTTTCGCAATGCCATCCTGCTGGTGGTGGCCGGCATTCCCCAGGCGCTGATCAGCGTGTTCTTCGCCGGCTCCCTGCTGATCGAGGTGATTTTCTCCCTCGACGGCCTGGGGCGCATGAGCTACGAGGCGGCAGTGTCGCGGGATTATCCGGTGGTGTTCGGCTCGCTGTTCATCTTCACCCTGTTCGGCCTGCTGGTGAGGCTGATCGGTGACCTGTGCTACACCCTGGTCGACCCGCGCATCGACTTTGCCACGAGGGCGCACTGATGTTCAGCCTGTCGCCGGTTTCGCGCAGGCGCCTGCAGCGCTTTCGGCGCAATCGCCGGGGCTGGGTTTCGCTGTGGCTGTTTGCCTTGTTGCTGCTGGTGAGCCTGGGCGCGGAACTGGTGGCCAACGACAAGCCGTTGCTGCTGGGCTATCAGGGCCAGCTGTATCTCCCTGCATTCAAGCGCTACAGCGAACAGCAATTCGGCGGCCAGCTACCGTTTCAGCCGGACTATCGCAGCCAGTACGTACGCCAGCTAATCGAGGGTCAGGGCGGCTGGATGCTGTTTGCACCGGTGCCCTTCAGCGCCGATACGCCGAATTACGATTTGTTGGTACCCGCACCCAGCCCGCCGTCTGCGGTCAACTGGCTGGGCACCGACGACCAGGCCCGGGATGTGCTGGCGCGGGTACTGTATGGCACCCGGGTATCGATACTGTTTGCCCTGGCGCTGACGGCGATCAGCACGCTGATCGGCATCGCCGCCGGCGCCTTGCAGGGCTACCACGGCGGTTGGGTCGATCTGATCGGGCAGCGTCTGCTGGAAGTCTGGTCGGGCCTGCCGGTGTTGTATCTGCTGATCATCCTCAGCGGCTTTGTCGAGCCGAATTTCTGGTGGCTGCTGGGGATCATGGCGCTGTTTTCCTGGCTGGCGCTGGTGGATGTGGTGCGCGCCGAGTTCCTCCGTGGACGCAACCTCGAATACGTGCTGGCCGCCCGCGCCCTGGGCCTGCCGGACCGTTGGGTGATCCTGCGGCACATCCTGCCCAACGCCATGAACGCCACCCTGACCTACCTGCCGTTCATCCTTACCGGCGCGATCACCACCCTCACCGCCCTGGATTTTCTCGGCTTCGGCATGCCGGCCGGCAGCGCGTCGCTGGGTGAGCTGGTGACCCAGGGCAAGCAGCATTTGCAGGCTCCGTGGCTGGGCTTTACCGCGTTCTTTGCCCTGGCATTGATATTGTCGCTGTTGGTGTTCATAGGCGATGCCTTGCGCGAAGCCTTCGATCCACGGGCATAATCGCAGCCTTTACCCCGGCGGAGCGGCCCATGCAGGACAGTGACAGCCTCAAGGACTATCAGCAGGTGCGCCTGCTGGCGATTCGTTCGCTGTTCGAGATCATCGAGCAGTCCAGCGAAGGCACGATCATCGTCGACCGTGATGCGCGCATCGTCTGGATGAACGAGCGCTATGCCCGGCGCTTTGGCCTTGAAGACGCCAGCAGCGCCATCGGCCAACCGTGCGAAAGTGTCATCCCCGGCAGCCTGATGCGCGACGTGGTGAACAACGGCCGACCGATCCTGTTGGACATGCTCGACACCCCCAAGGAGCCGCTGGTGGTGATGCGCCTGCCGGTGCACGACGCTGCCGGCAAGCTGATCGGCGCCATCGGTTTTGCCCTGTTCGACGAGCTGCGCAGCCTCTCGCCGCTGCTAAAGCGCTACGCCAGCATGCAGCAGGAACTGGCCTCGACCCGCTCGTTGCTGCGCGCCCGCCAGGCCAAATACAGCTTCGCCCAGTTCATCGGCACCAGCGCCGCCAGCCTTGAGGTCAAGCGCCGCGCCCGGCGTGGCGCCAGCAGTGATTCCCCGGTGTTGCTGCTGGGCGAGACCGGCACCGGCAAGGAGCTGCTGGCCCACGCCATCCATGCTGCCTCGCCGCGGGCGCACAAGGCGTTTGTCAGCATCAACAGTGCGGCGATTCCCGAAACCCTGCTCGAAGCCGAGTTCTTCGGTACCGCCCCGGGTGCCTTTACCGGTGCCGAGCGCAAGGGCCGCCCGGGCAAATTGCAGATTGCCGAGGGCGGTACCTTGTTCCTCGATGAGATCGGCGACATGCCCTTGCCCCTGCAAAGCAAGTTGCTGCGGGTGCTGCAGGAAAAGGAATACGAGCCGGTGGGTTCCAACCAGATGATCCAGAGCGATGTGCGGATCATCGCCGCGACCTCCACCGACCTGCAGGCGGCCATGGCCCGTGGCGAGTTCCGTGCCGACCTGTACTACCGGCTCAATGTGCTGCCGATCCAGGTGCCGCCGTTGCGTGAGCGGCTGGACGATTTGCCGGCACTGAGCGAAGCCATTCTTGAAGAGCTGGGCAGCCAGCACGAGCTGGAAGATGAAGCCCAGGCGCTGCTGGCCCGGCATGCCTGGCCGGGCAATATCCGTGAGCTGCGCAATGTGCTGGAACGAACGACCTTGCTGACGGATCAATTGCGTTTGGGGGTGCGGGATGTGCAGGCGGCGCTGGGCAACCTGGCGCCGCTGCAGGTCCAGGCGCCGCAAGTGAACTATAAACAGGCCTGTGCCGAGTTTGAGCGGCAGTTACTCGAAAACACCCTGGCGCGCTGTGCCGGGAATGTACCGGAAGCGGCGCGGCAGCTGGGGTTGGGGCGGTCGACGCTGTACAAGAAACTGGTGGCGCTGGGAATCAAGTCCCAATAACTGGAATCAAGTCTCTTATTAGAGACTTATGCCTATCCCTATGGGAGCCGGCCTTGCCAGGCTTGGGGCTGCTTTGCAGCCCATCGCCGGCAAGGCCGGCTCCCACAGGGCTTGTCTCAACATAGAGACAAATTCAATTAAATTCATTAAAGAATTCACTTTTTACCTTTAAATTCAATAGCTTATAAACATGGCACGATTCCCGCTATCTCCTCCTAACCAACAAAAACAAGATGCACCCAAGGAGACACTCGATGAGTGTGATCATCGCCCTGGCAGCCCTGGCAGCCCTGGCAGCCCTGGCAGCCCTGGCGCTGCTGATGCTGGCTGCCTACCGTGGTTATAGCGTTATCCTCTTCGCCCCCATTGCCGCCCTTGGCGCGGTGCTGTTGACTGACCCTTCCGCAGTCGCCCCGGCCTTTACCGGGGTGTTCATGGAAAAGATGGTCGGTTTCATCAAACTGTACTTTCCGGTGTTCCTGCTCGGCGCCGTGTTCGGCAAGCTGATCGAGCTGTCGGGCTTCTCGCGTTCGATCGTCGCCGCCGCCATCCGCCTGCTCGGCACCCGTCAGGCGATGCTGGTGATCGTGCTGGTCTGCGCCCTGCTCACCTACGGCGGTGTGTCGCTGTTCGTGGTGGTGTTTGCGGTGTACCCGTTTGCCGCCGAGATGTTCCGCCAGAGCAATATCCCCAAGCGCCTGATCCCGGCCACCATCGCCCTGGGGGCGTTTTCCTTCACCATGGATGCGCTGCCCGGCACCCCGCAGATCCAGAACATCATCCCCAGCACCTTCTTCAACACCACCGCCTGGGCCGCGCCCTGGCTGGGCCTGATCGGCACCCTGTTCGTGTTCTGCACCGGCATGCTCTACCTGCAGCGCCAGCGCAACAAGGCCCAGCGCGCCGGTGAAGGCTATGGCAGCGAGCTGCGCAACGAGCCGGAAACCGCCGCCGACCTCACCCTGCCCAACCCGCTGCTGGCGTTGTCGCCGCTGCTGCTGGTGGGGGTGATGAACCTGCTGTTCACCCACTGGATTCCGGCCTGGTACGGCAAGACCCATAGCCTCAGCCTGCCGGGCATGAGCACGCCGGTGCAGACCGATATCGCCAAGCTCACGGCGATCTGGGCGGTGGAAGCGGCGTTGCTGCTGGGCATCCTGCTGGTGCTGGTGGCAGGCTTCGGCGCGATCAAGAACCGCCTGGCCGAGGGCAGCAAAAGCGCGGTGAGCGGCGCCTTGCTGGCAGCGATGAACACGGCCTCCGAATATGGCTTTGGCGCGGTGATCGCCTCGCTGCCGGGGTTTCTGGTGCTGGCCGATGCACTGCGGGCCATCCCTAACCCGCTGGTCAACGAAGCGATTACCGTGACCTTGCTGGCCGGTATCACCGGCTCCGCTTCCGGCGGCATGAGCATCGCCCTGGCGGCGATGTCCGACAGTTTTATTGCCGCCGCCAACGCCGCCAACATTCCCCTTGAAGTGCTGCACCGGGTCGCAGCCATGGCCAGCGGCGGCATGGACACCCTGCCGCACAACGGCGCGGTGATCACCCTGCTGGCGGTCACCGGCCTGACCCACCGCGAGGCCTACAAGGATATTTTCGGCATTACCCTGATCAAGACCCTGGCGGTGTTCGTGGTGATTGCTACGTTCTATGCCACCGGTATCGTTTAAGGAGCACCCTATGAGTCTCATCGGCAAGACAGCAGTCGTCACCGGCTCTACCAGCGGCATCGGCCTGGGCATCGCCCAGGTATTGGCCAAGGCCGGCGCCAACCTGATCCTCAATGGCTTTGGCGATGCCAGCGCGGCGATTGCCGAAGTCGCCCGCCACGGTACCCGGGTCGGCCATCACCCGGCAGACCTCAGCGACGTGGCGCAAATCCAGGACCTGTTCACCTACGCGATGCGCGAGTTCGGCGGCGTCGACATTCTCGTCAACAATGCCGGCATCCAGCATGTGGCGGCGGTCGAAGACTTCCCGGTGGAGCGCTGGGATTCGATCATCGCCGTCAACCTGTCGGCCGTGTTCCATGGTACCCGCCTGGTGCTGCCGGGCATGCGCGCGCGCAACTGGGGGCGGATCGTCAACATCGCGTCGGTGCATGGCCAGGTCGGCTCCACCGGCAAGGCTGCGTATGTGGCGGCCAAGCACGGGGTGGTGGGCCTGACCAAGGTGGTCGGGCTGGAAACCGCCACCAGCAACATTACCTGCAACGCGATTTGCCCGGGTTGGGTGCTGACGCCGCTGGTGCAGAAACAGATCGATGACCGTGCCGCCAACGGTGTCGATCCGCAGCAGGCCCAGCACGATCTGCTGGCCGAGAAGCAGCCGTCTTTGGCCTTCGTCACTCCCGAACACCTGGGTGAGCTGGTATTGTTCCTCTGTAGCGAGGCTGGCAGTCAGGTTCGTGGCGCTGCCTGGAACATCGATGGCGGCTGGCTGGCCCAGTGACGGGCAGCCTGGCAACCTGGCTGCGGCATCGTGTTTTTTGACCTGCAAGGAGGCCTTATGCGCCCACTCTCCCTCACCGCGTTGTTCACCCTGACCCTGGCAGTCGGTACTTCGGTACAGGCCGCCAGCCTCAAGGACGTGGCGCCCTACCCCGAGGCCGAAAAAGGCTTTACCCGCCAGGTGATCCACCTGCCAAAGCAGGCTGACGAGTCGGCCTACAAACTCGAAGTGCTGGCTGGCAAGCAACTGGAAGTCGACTGCAACCGCCAGCACCTGGGCGGCAACCTCGAAGAGCAGACCCTGCAAGGTTGGGGTTACAACTACTACCGTCTGGAAAAAGTCATGGGCCCGGCATCGACCTTGATGGCCTGCCCGGACGGCAAGAAAAAACAGGCATTCGTGCCGGTGGTCGGCGAAGGTTTTATGCTGCGTTACAACAGCAAGTTACCGGTGGTGGTGTACGTGCCGGAAGGCGTTGAAGTACGTTACCGCGTCTGGTCGGCCTCGAACAAAGTGAAAAAAGCTACAGTGGAATAAAGCACTGCTGATCGCTGGCAATGCCAGCTCCCACAGGAATCGAGTGAACCCAGATCTTGTGGGAGCCGGCGTTGCCGGCGATGGGGTGCGAGCAGCCCTGGCCAACCGCAAAAAGGAACGCCCATGAACGAAGTGCTCTGGCGCCCGAGCAAGGCGCGTATTCAGGCCAGTCGGATGGATGCCTTTCGCCGGCAGGTCAATCAGCAGTTTGGCCTTGCGCTCAGCAACTACGCCGACCTGCACCGCTGGAGCATCGAACAGCGTCCCGCGTTCTGGCAAACCCTTGCCGACTACTTCCAGGTGCGCTGGCAGCAGCCGGCCACCCAGGTGCTCGACGAAGGCCCGCAGATGCCCGATGCGCGCTGGTTCCCCGGCGCCACTCTGAACTTTGCCGAACACCTGCTGCGCCGTCGCGATACTCATCCGGCATTGATCGTCGTGCGTGAAGACGGTGAGCAACGGGTCATCAGCCATGCCGAGCTGGCCGCACAGGTGGCCGGCCTGCAACGCAGTTTCAAGGCTGCAGGCATCGGCGTTGGCGACCGGGTTGCCGCCTGCATGCCGAACACCTGGCAAACCCTGGTGGCAATGCTGGCCTGCACCAGCCTTGGGGCGATCTGGTCGTGCTCGTCGCCCGAGTTCGGCACCCACGGCATCATCGACCGCTTCGGCCAGATCGAGCCAAAGCTGCTGATGATCTGCGCCGGTTACCAATACGCCGGCAAACAGATCGATCAAGTCGACAAGATCAACCAGGTACTGGCACAACTGCCGACCCTGCAACACCTGCTGGTGGTGCCCTACACCCGCGCGCACACCCGCACCGATGAATTCAACAGTCAGGCCCGGGTCAGCCTCTGGGACGACTTCTACCAATCCGGCGGCGAACCCCAGTTCACCCCGCTACCGTTCAATCACCCGCTGTACATCCTCTATTCCAGCGGCACCACCGGCGTGCCCAAGTGCATTGTCCACAGCGCCGGCGGCGTGTTGCTGCAGCACCTCAAGGAGCACGGCCTGCACAACGACCTGGGCAATGATGACGTGCTGTTCTACTACACCACCTGCGGCTGGATGATGTGGAACTGGCTGGTCAGCGGCCTGGCCGTGGGGGCAACCCTGGTGCTGTACGACGGCTCGCCTTTTCATCCGGGCCCCGAACGCCTGCTCGACCTGATCGACAGCGAGCGCATCAGCGCATTCGGCACCAGCGCCAAGTACCTGGCGGCCCTGGAACAAGCCGGCCTGCAGCCACGCCTGAGTCATCGCCTGGACTCGCTGAAGTTGCTGCTGTCGACCGGCTCGCCGTTGTCGCCGGAAAGCTACGACTACGTCTACCGCGAATTCAAGCGCGACCTGTGCCTGGCGTCGATGTCGGGCGGTACCGATATTGTCTCTTGCTTCGTTATCGGCAACCCGCTGTTGCCGGTGCGCCGCGGCCAGATCCAGTGCAAGAGCCTGGGCATGGCGGTTGAGGTCTGGGATGACGCGGGTCATGCGCTGATTGGTGAAAAAGGCGAACTGGTCTGCACCCGGCACTTCCCGGCCATCCCCCTGGGTTTCTGGAATGACCCGCAAGGCGAACGCTTCCATGCCGCTTACTTCAGCCAGTTCCCCGGGGTCTGGGCCCAGGGCGATTATGCCGAGGAGCTGGCCGATGGCGGCATGTTGATCCATGGCCGCTCGGACGCGGTGTTGAATCCAGGCGGCGTGCGCATCGGCACGGCGGAAATCTACCGCCAGGTCGAGAAGATCCATGAGGTGGTCGAAAGCGTCGCCATCGGCCAGCGCTGGCATAACGATGTGCGCGTGGTACTGTTCGTGCGCCTGCGCGACGGCCTGCAACTGGATGACGCCTTGCAGGCACGCATCCGTCAGGTGATTCGCAGCAACACCACGCCGCGCCATGTGCCGGCAGTGATCGCGGCCGTGACGGACATCCCCCGTACTATCAGCGGCAAGATCGTTGAACTGGCGATACGCAACGTGGTGCACGGCGAGCCGGTGAAGAACACCGATGCCCTGGCCAACCCCGAGGCCCTGGGGCAATTTCGTGACCGCGAAGAATTGCGCGATCAGGCATAATGCGCGGTTTTTACCCTTTGCGAAGGTAGGTTGAGATGAAAGCACAGGCCCGGCATATTCTGGTCAAGACCGCTGAAGAGGCCGAACAGCTCAAGCAACGCATCGCCAAGGGCGAGGCATTCGATGTGCTGGCCAAGAAGTACTCCACGTGCCCGTCAGGCAAGCGCGGCGGCGACCTGGGCGAAGTGCGGCCGGGGCAGATGGTCGGCGCCATCGACCAGGTCATTTTCAAGAAACCGCTGCGTACCGTGCACGGCCCGATCAAGAGCAAGTTCGGCTATCACCTGGTGCAGGTGTTCTACCGCGATTAAAGGCTGTCGCGGCGCCGCTGCGAGCGTTGATTACGCTGATCTTCAAGGTCATTGCGCAGGCCGACGATCAGGTTGGAAATCGCCCGGCTGCTGGTCAGTTGCTCGGCACTGATGCCGGTGACCAACAGGTCGACCCGCTCGCAGCTGCGGTCGAACACCCGCACGGTCAGTGAACGGTCGGCGGCCAGGGTGCACTGGCAGCGGGTGGGTAAAAAACTGCTTTCTATGATGTTGCGCAACTCCAGGGTCGAGAGCATCGGTACGTCTCCTTGGCAGGTGGCGGACAGCGGTTCCGTGTTGCCCGGTCCAGCTGCAAGACTAGGTCATATTTCCCAATCGAATCAGACCCTTTCACTATAAGCACCTGAGGCTTTTGCCGGCTGCGGGGCAGTAGCGGCCATTCGCCACCTAGCATTTTTGCCAGTTGTCGATATTTCTGTTTGCTCTATACATCAACGCAGACCCCGTCCAGCGCTCACAGGGAAGCTGGATCTGCAGTGGTCAGCGCCCTGTATGGAAATGGAGCCTGCCTGATGCGAGCCTCGCTTATCGTGGTACTTAGCGCCCTGCCTTTGACTGCCTTGGCACAAAACCTTGTTGTCGGCCAAGGCCAGACTCTAGGCGCCCAGGTCCAGACATCGGGAATCGATGACTTTCGCATGACCGGCGGGACTATCCAGTCGCTGGCTCAAGGCGACGGTCTTGATACCTTTTTCATGTCTCAGGGATGGATCATCAATTTCTTCGAAGACGGTGACTTTGCAATCTTCACGGGCGGACGTATTGGCCGCGTCAACATGAAGCTGGACGACAACACCTTCGACATGTCCGGCGGCACCATCGACGGTAATCTGGTCACCGGCTTTGGCAACGACACCATTATCCTCAGCGGCGGCACCATCGGCGGCAACATCAGCACCAGTGGCGGCACCGACACGTTCACCATCACCGGCGGCGAGCTGCTGGGCAACCTGCTCGCCAGTGTCGGCAACGACGTGCTTACCTGGCAAGGCGGCGGGGTGATTCACGGCACGGTGGACATGGGCGGTGACAATGACCAGGCCACGTTGAGCGGCCTGGATGCCAGCGTCCTGAACATCACGGTCAACGGTGGCGCCGGCCAGGACACCCTGACCTTCGACAACAGCAAGCCTGCCGGTGGCGCCCTCTATACCAACTGGGAAACGTTCAACCTCAACAACGGCAGTGCCTTCACCCTCAATGACTCCCTGACTCTTGGCGACGCCGCCAGTGCTAGCGGCGTGGTGAACATCGATGCCAGCAGCAGCCTGGTATCGCAAACGGGTGTTATCAGCCCGTTCACCGCCGGACAGCCTGTCACCGTGACCAACGCCGGGCTGATCGACCTCAGCAGTGGCGGCAATGCCCAAGGCAGCCTGACTATCAACGGCAACTACACCGGCAACGGCGGCACGCTTGCACTCAACACGGTGCTGGCCGGCGATGACGCGCCTTCCGATCACCTGGTGGTAAACGGTGGGCTGATTTCCGGCTCGACCAATCTGCTGATCAATAACTTTGGAGGTACCGGGGCCGCCACTAACGTCAACGGTATTCCCGTGGTGATCGCCGCCAATGGCGCTACCAGTACCAATGGAGCATTTGTTCAGACCCAGGTACTGTCAGCTGGTGCCTTCGATTATCGCCTGGTCAAGGGCGGCTCCACTGCCGGTAGTGAGCAGAGCTGGTTTCTGGTCTCGAGTATCACCGCCCCGCCCGCGCCGCCGCCGGTGGATCAACCTCCTCCGGTCGACCAGCCGCCACCGGTAGTGCCACCGGCAGTTACCCCGCCGGTATTGGCTCCCGCACCCAATCAACCCGTCCTGTCCATTCCTCCGGCTGGCCAGAGCCTGGTGATCTACCGCCCGGCAGTACCGGTATATGCTGTCGCGCCGCGGGCCGCCGCGCTGGTATCGCGATTCAACCTGGGCACCTTCCACCAGCGCCACGGCGACCAGACGTCGCTCCGGGAGCAAGGTGCTTTCTCAGCCAGTTGGGGCCAGGCATATGGCTATAACTTTCACCAGCGCTGGTCCGGCACGGTAAGCCCGAGCCTGGATGGCAATCTCTACGGCTTCAAGGTCGGGCAGGACCTCTACGCGCAGGTCAGCGAAAGCGGCTACCGCCAGCATATCGGCTTTTACGTCAGCCACAGCCGCCTGGACGGCGACGTCAAGGGCTATGCCCAGGGCATCCAGGACCGCTCGGTTGGCGACCTGAAGCTGGACGGCGACAGTGTCGGTGCCTACTGGACCCTGATCGCTCCCCTGCAGTGGTATGTTGATGCAGTGGTGCAATACACCGACCTTGATGGCCGCGCCCGCACCGATCGAGGCGATAAGCTCGACCTGGACGGCGATGCCTGGACCGGCTCGCTCGAATTCGGCTACCCCTTCCTGCTGTCGACGGCCTGGACACTGGAGCCCCAGGCACAGTTGATTGCCCAGAAAGTGTCACTCAAAGGCCAACGTGATCAGGTATCCAAGGTTGACTTTGACAGTGATACCGAGCTGACCGGTCGCCTCGGGCTGCGCCTGGAGGGTGACTTCAAGGCGCAAACCGCAGACTGGCGTCCTTTCCTGCAAGCCAACATCTGGCACGTTGACGGTGGCCAGGACACTGTGACCTTTGATGATAGCGACAAGATCGAGACCGATTTCAAAGGCACTTCACTGGAAATCGAAGCTGGTCTCGTCGCCCAACTGACCAGTAATTTCGCGGTTCAGTTCAGCCTCAACCATCGTCGCAACCTCGATAGCTCGCAACTGGAAGGCACTGGCGCTAACGCCGGTGTGCGCTTCAGTTTCTAAGCCCGCCGCGCTGCCAGCAAGCCAATCCCGGCGCAGCTGAGCAGCGTGGCACTGACCCGATTGAACAGCCGCCGCGGCCCGGGCTGGTTGAACCAGCGCTGCAGGTAGGCGCCCAGCCAGGCGTAGATGGCGATGGCCAGCCACTCCAGCAGCAGGAACATACCGCCCAGCCAGGTGAACTGTTCGGCCACCGGCAGCGGGCTGCCGACGCTGATGAACTGCGGCAAAAAGGCAGTGAAGATCAGAATCGCCTTGGGGTTGCCGGCCGCCACCCAGAACTCCTGGCGCGCCAGGCGCAGCGTACCGCGGCGGCGTTCGCTGACCAGCGCCGCCTCGCCCACAGGTGCCCGCCATAACTGCCAGGCGATGTAGAACAGGTACGCAGCGCCCAGCACCTTGATGGCCAGGAACAGGTACTCGCTGGTATGCAGCACCACCGCCAGGCCCATGGCCGCCAGCACGATCATCCCGGCAAAGGCGAACAACCGGCCAATCCCCGCCACACAGGCCGTTCGCAGGCCATACCGGCTGGCATTGTTCAGCGACAACAGGTTGTTCGGCCCGGGGGCCATGTTCAGGGCAAAGCAGGCCGGGATGAACAGGGCCAGGGTGGTCAGGTCCATGGGGGCGCTCCGGTGGCAAAGAACACAAGGTTCCGCTCGCCGCTGTACCCGCGTCAAGGTACAGCTGGACGGCAAAACTGTGCAGCCCCTGGCGGGCCATGCAGTGATAGACTTCTGGCCACGTTTTCATCGGCTCCTGCACATGCCCCAGCCAACTGACGCCGCCCGTACAGCGTTCTGGCGCGACCCGGCCTTGCCCTATATCGAAAGCCGCCGCGCCTGCGACAGCCGTGCCTGCTACAAGGCGCACAGCCATCCAACGTTCTCCATTGGCGCGGTCGATCAGGGCAGCAGTGTGTTTAGCGGCGCGAACAAAGCGCAAACACGCCTTCACCCTGGCACGCTGGTGTTCGTTCCGGCGCACTGCGTGCATGCCTGCAACCCCGAACCCGGGCTGAGCTGGAGTTACCAGATGATCCATCTGGACGCCGCCTGGCTGCAGACCTTGCGCCTGGAGTCGGCACTGGCGGCGCAGGTAGAGGGAACGCCGGCGCACGTCACGTGCAACCGGTCGACCTACGCCCGTTTTACCCGGCTCAACGATCTGTTGTTCTCTGCGGCCAGTGCCCATGAGAAAGAAGCCGCTTTGTTCGCGTTCATTGGCGATCACTACAGCCCGCCAACCCAGACCTTGTCGCCGCCACCGCAACGCCTTGAGCACAACCTTGAAGCGTTGCTCCAACGGCTTGCCCAGGAAGACGCCCGCAGCGTGTCGCTGGGCGAACTGGCGGACAGCGTCGGCATGGGCCGATACCAACTGATCCGGGCGTTCCGTGCCGCGACCGGCCTTACCCCCCATGCCTGGCAATTGAACCTGCGCATCAACCGCGCGCGCCAGTGGTTGCGCAAGGGCCAGGACATGGCTGACATCGCCTATCGCCTGGGCTTTGCCGACCAGAGCCACTTCCAGCGCGTGTTCAAGGCCCACACCGGCGTAACACCTGGGCTGTACCGCGGCTGAACACGCAATTTCGTTCAATACAGGCCCCTTGCACGGCACCGACAATCAGCCCCCCTCTCGCTGAAGAAGTCCGTCATTCATGGAGCAGTTTCTGATCGTGGCGGCAGCGCATTTTCTTGCCCTGCTGTCCCCCGGACCTGATTTTTTCCTGGTTGCGCGCACCTCGATGAGCGCCGGCTGGCTAAAGGCGACCGGCGCCTGCCTGGGTATCGCCCTGGCCAACGGCGTGTTCATTCTTGCCGCTTTCAGCGGAGTCTCGGCGCTGCGCCCGGACAGTGCGCTGTTCGTCGCCATCCAACTGGCCGGTTGCGCCTACCTGCTGTACATCGGCGTGTTGTTCATTCGCCATGCCGGAAGTACTTCGCTGATTCAGGTAACCGCAGCGAATGACGGGCTGGCGAGCCCCTGGATTCAGGGTTTGCTGATGGGCTTTGTGTCCGGCATTCTCAACCCGAAAAACGCCCTGTTCTATGTCAGCCTGGCAAGCATGGTCAGTGGCAGCCACACCAGCCTGGGCTGGAAGCTGGTCTACGGCCTGTGGATGTTCAGCGCCGTGCTGCTGTGGGATGTTCTGGTCGCCGCAGCCATCGGCAACCTGCGAGTACGCCGGCGCTTTTCCCGGGCACTGCCGTGGCTTGAGCGGGTGTCCGGCGCCGTGCTGATCTTATTGGCACTGGCAGTGATCATTCACCTGGGCTGGCGCTGAGCGCGGTCAGGCTGGCCAGGTCCAGCAGGCTGAACTGGCCGCTGGCCCAGCCACCGGTATCGATATGCCATATATTGCCCAGCACCTTTACTTGCCGCTGGGGGGTATGGCCGACAATCAATGCGCGCAGCCCGTCGATGGGCGTGACATCGCCGACATACAGGCGCTTACGCGACCATTGGCAGACCTCCTGGACCTCGCTCGGCGGGGTGCTCGCCAGTTGCTCACGCAAGTCGGCCCAACGGCGGTAAGGGCTATCGGCATGCAGCAGGCCGATCAGCCCCCCTGCGGTTTCGACCTCGATTGCCAGTGGCATGCGCCGAAAGCGTTCGGCAAAGCGCACCTGTTCAGCCTCGCTCAGGGCCAGGAACCAGCCGCCGCCCGCTGCGCGGTACTGGCTGTAATCAAGCAGGCCGCCATCAACGTGGGTGATCGCCAGCGCCTCGTGATTGCCTTGCACGGCGTGGAACCAGGGTTGCGCCAGCCACTGCAGCGCCTGCGGGCACTCTGGCCCGCGGTCGACCAGGTCGCCAACGCTGAACAGGCGGTCCACCGCCGGATCGAAACCGATCGCCGTCAGCCGTTCCTGCAGGCGCGAGAAATACCCGTGGATGTCACCCACGGCGATGTCCCTGCCGCGCCGATTGGCGGTGAATCGCTCGATCCTGCGCACTACCCACTCCTCTGCTTTCAATCGCCACAGGCGTACAATGAAGCCTGTGCAGCGAACTGCGCAAGGCTGCACCTGGAGGTGAATCATGCGCCCTGCCCTGACCTTGGCCACATTGAGCCTGGTGGCCTTCAACAGCCTGGCGCAAACCGCGGCCACGCCCAACGTTGAAGTCACCTTCGACAAACCCGAACACTTTCGCGACGCCAGCCTGGACAGCAACGGCTACCAACGCGGCGCCGATGCTTACGTCATGAAGGAGCTGAGCGCCTACCTGGTCAAACTGGGCCAACGCTACCTGCCCGCGGGCCAGACCCTGCGCATCGACATCCGCGACATCGACCTGGCCGGGCACTACGAGCCTTGGCGCAGCAATGCCTACTCGGTACGGATCCAGCGCGACGTCACCTGGCCCAGTATCGACCTGCACTACACCCTGTCGCAACCCGGCCAGGTGCTCAGCCAGGCCGACGCGCACCTGAGCGACAAGTTCTACCTGCAGCGCCCGGGCCGGCGCGCCGACACCGACCGCCTGTATGCCGAGAAGGCCATGCTCCAGGAGTGGTTTCGCAAGCAGTTCAGCGTGCAGCAACAGACCTCGGGCTTTTAGCCAACTCCAGTGGGTCTGTGTATGCCAAACCTGTGGAAGCGGGACTTGCCCGCGATCGACCGCGCAGCGGTCGTAGTTCAGGCAACACAGAATGTACAGGCTGCAACAGCCTCAGGCACAGCTGTCATGCTCGCCAATTTCCGGCCGTCCGATGATGACTGCAAGCACGGATGCTTATGCACAAAACCACCCGCCCCCGGGATAGCCACACCCTGAGCCTCCTCGCCCTTGCCTTCGCCGCGCTGACTATGGATGACGCTGTTGGTCACCAGAGAGTAGCGCCGAACCTGCCCGTGCCCAAGCGGTCCAATCCTAAGAGCCTGTTGTCAAGCAACAGTGCCGAGGAGGATACCAATGGTCACCCACTACAAGACCGCCGGCCACCTTGCTTGCGGTCACCACGGCAAGAACCTGGTCACGACCACCGAACTCAATCGGGTCAAATGCCGCAGCTGTCGCAACACCGAGGCGTTCAAGACTGCCCGCAAGGACCAGCGCAATGCCGCACGGCGCAGCGCACGCAAGGCCAGAACTCAACACACCGGCACTGACTGGCGCAGCGCCTGGGTCGAGCGCCTGAGCGCCCTGCCCGGCCGGCAGCGTTTGCCACGCGGGTTCGCCGGCCAAGGCTTCGTCTGAGGCAAGCCTTTACCTGGCGCGGATCAAGCGCTTGAGGGCGATGGGCGCGATAAATCGGTGAAACGGCGCGACCGGCAGCATGTACAACCGGCCGAGACGATTGTGGGTGTGCACCACGGTGGACACCACGATCTCGCGGCGGTTGTCGGCGTTCAAGGGTAGCCGCAGCAACGAGATGTAGACGTCCAGGTGCTTGTCGCGGTCGACCAGCAGCACTTCATCCGGGCTATTGCTGATCAGGGTGAAAATCCCGACGCGCTCATTGACCTGGTAAGACGCCTCGTCGCGCTGAAGGTCGACTCTCGACAAACGCCCCAGGTCTTTCAGGCCGCACAGTCGAACCAGGCGATTGCGCAGCACCATAAGGTTGTCGATCCAGCGCGGCATGCTGCTCATCAACGTCAGAAAATGCCCCAGCGCCGAGCGTTCGATATTGCCGACTGCGGCTCGGTGGGCGTCAACGAAGTCGGCGCCGGGCAGTTGCGGGTGGATCTGCGAGTTGGCAGGTACAGCACAGGCATTGATCGGTTGGTTCATCTGCAAGTGCCCTTACTGGCAGTTTCGCATTCCCAGGTTCTCGCTGAAACGTAACAGGTAGCCATCCGGGTCCTGGATGAGGAAGTTGCGCTGACCGTTCAGGCGGTCGTTACTGCGGTACCAATGCGCCTCGACCGCCCGGCGCAAGGGGTACCCCGCTGTTTCGAAGGCATCTGCCAGGTCCTGGGCGTTATCGCACAGTATCTGCAGATTGAGGCCTCGTCCGAACGGTTGTTCCAGCGGTTCCACGCGCCAGGGCGAGTCGCTGTGCCAATCCTGCTCCAGCATCAGCTGACTTTGGCCAAACGACAGGAAGGCGAATTTGTCTTCAGGGCGCTGGTATTCCAGGGTGAAACCCGCGGTGCTGCAGTAGAACTGCAGACTGCGCTGCAGGTCGCTTACGATCAGTTCGGGCACCAGGGCGTTCATCGTGAACATCGGGATCTCCATGGCAGGTTCAGGGGCCAAGCTGCGCGAGTCTACAACAGCGCGGCATCAGTATCACCCCTCCTTTTTCCTTGCTTGCGATCGGCTTCAGCCCGTTTCGGCGGGCTCTCTGTTGCAGTGGCATTCACAATCCTTTCACAAGCCAGGGTGCATAGTCTTGCCACTCCTCGTGACACCTTTGGCCCGCCTTCCTCTGCGGGCTTTTCTTTGCCAGGATGATGGGCTAAGTGCCCTGCCTTGAACGCTCGACAGCACGGGCAAGGAAGAACTGACGGGAGATCTCAGTCGGTTGCGCGACACCGGACACCCCAAAGCACTCCAAAAGCGATATTCGGCAACATCATCATCGCGAACATGCCCCAAAACCTCGTTTCAGCACACTGGGCTGGTGCACTACTCAAAGGAGATGAAATGGCATGAAAGATCAATCTGGCCCTATCCCACTTGTTATCCTTGACGTCCAAGATGCCATTGATCGGCCGAACTGGGATGGCAAAAATAATCCTGACTATTTGCTGGTCATCCTACGCCTTCTCAATCACTGGCGATTGATCGGTTGGCCGGTTCTTCACGTGAAGCACGATGAGCAGACTCCTACATCCAGCTATTACGTCCATGGCCCATGGAATGGCATTAAGAAGGACGTCGCCCCTATAAAGGGAGAAACCATCATCACCAAACAGGAAAACTGCGCTTTCATTGGCACCGAACTAGACGCCATTCTTAAACGGATGCAGGTTACGCGATTGGTGCTGACGGGTGTTGTCATTCACAACAGCATGGATGCCACAGTCCGTGCGGGAAAAGCACTCGGATACAGCATCATCCTTCCCTCAGACGCCACGACAGCTGTGCCCGTCATTGGGGCGCATGGAAAGTCATGGGACGCCATAACTGTCCATGAATTGACCTTGGCTATATTGGGTGATGAGTATGCCGATGTCATGTCATCGGATGAAGTGGTCGCTCAGTTCACCCTATGAAGTTATCTGCCGCCATGCACGGCGTGGGTTGACTATTCTCTGCGACTTCTCTTCCACCCTGAATAGGTCATGGCGACACCAATAACCAGAAGAGAAATCACGGGAATATCAATTCTCTTCGACCTCAGAAAAAAGTTTATGGCCATCCCTGTCCCGGCCAGCAAAAGCAGAAGACCAGATACAAATGAGGAGCGATTAAAAGCCTTGTCCATAGCGAACTTCTCCTAAAACGTTACGCATTGATTGGGGCTGATCGCTTGACGCGCAGGGCCTTTAATCCAAGCGTTGGTATAGAGCCAATGTGCCGGGCGAACGAGTAAAAATTAACCGAGGCTTTGCCCGGAATCTTTAGGACAAGCCTGAAAAATTCAAAAAGTACCTGTCTTGCGATGAGCGACGGACAGCCGAACCACTTGCGTCCCCCTATCCATGGCAGCGGCGAGACTCCATTCCAGACCAAGGCAACCATCCGTGGCCATGAACTGGAGGGCAGTGTCAGGGCGGCCTGTGGGTGTCGGAGCGCGAGTGGCTGGGGCGTAGCCATGATCGCCACAATCGCCCCGCCGTGAAGTACGCGGCGGCCATGGCCACGTCCACTGGTCAGCCTGGGGCGTGTATTGCGCAAACAAGCGTCTACTAGTGGTCATGCCCCCTGGCTCTACAAACAAGAAGCCAATCGAGGTGTGCCACCCATGAGACGCATCCAGAAGATCACCCAGCAGCGCCGTCGGCAACTGCATGTTCACTTGCCGCCAAGCGGATTAAAGGAGGCGTCACATGGCGATGGACCAGGCCGAGCGCGACCGGCGCAGGTGCGAGAAGTCCGCGAAGCTGCAGGAAGAAGACCTGCGCTTGAAGGTTCGACCAGGGACTAAGCAGGCCCTAGAATGGGTCAGGCTGATATCCGGCCAGATTTTCATTCAGAGACGAAGCTATCTCCTTCGCCTTTTCAATGCTTGTACCTGGGCGACGCTCAAAAGTCAGCGGCGCTTTCGGAAACGTTGGGATTTCATCAAGCGCCTCCCCGCTCTGGGAGGGAATACCATTTCCGCTTTCCTTAACGATGAATTTGACACGAGTCTTGTAGGCCATTCTCGCTCCTTGACCCGGCCCCATGCCGATCCCCCGTAATACCCCATCCCAAACCACATTGCCACCATGCCGCATCCGGCCACGGAGGACGGCGCATGCATGGAGAAAGCCACGAGCTGCTACAACTGCGACTACGTTCGCCGCCACTACAATGTGCCGGCCGAGATCGAGCGCCGCGCAATTGCCAACGGCGAGCCTGGAGTGCTCATACGGCGAAATGGCCGAGAAGCTACCGCTGAAGGAATGGAAAGTCATCCCGCCCTGGTGCGACTGGTTCAACGTCGAACACTGGGTTGGCGACGACCACCACTGGGTGCAACAGGTATGGGGCGCGACGCGCTCGCAGGCGAAGTACCTGGCCTACCAAGAGTTGCAGGACAAGCAAGGCGATGTGTTACTTCAAAGCACGGCTTGCCTGCCCCTCGTCTGCTACCCGCCAGCACACTGGTATATCAGTCCTGATCTGTCAGCTCGCACACTCCATTCGCACCACCCTTGCCGGTGTACGACACATCGGGCGAGCCATCGGGCTTGATGGTGAGCGAGATAGTTACCCCGCTGCCTTTGGCCTCGAAATAGTTGTCGTTGAATTTCTTCAGCTTCGCCTCTTTGCCATTGATGTAGATCGGGCCGCCTTCATCGGCATGCACCTCAATGTTTCCTGGGCAAGTTGCATTCACCAGTGGGATGTCCGCATTGGCAATGCCGGCGACGGAAACCAGCAAAGCGCCCAACAGTAGCTGCTTCATCGAATCACCTGCTGCTTATCGACCAGGGACAGTCACCTGACGTAGAAGATGAATATTGATATCAATCTTCGTTATCCAAGGCAGTTGCTTATTCACCGCTCGCATCGCCAGGTAGGTCCTCGTTCTGTCCTTATCGAGCCGCCACTCTCCTCTCAGGATCTGTTGGACTAAGAACCTCGGAACTCCGTAGTAACCACACACGGGGCAATCAACTTCGACAAATACAGCAGCTGTAGACAGTGCCCTCGCCTTCTCACCGCAGATTAAGCATTCCATGCTTCACCCGTTGTTTGTGCCAAAAAATCTCAATTTTAGTCGCTTCTCAGCGAGGTATCTCCATGCCCACAGAAAACCGATCCAGCAACACCGAACAGATGGTCAGCGTGCCGTGCGATGAAGTTGAGCGTCTGCTGAAGCTGCTTCAGTACCAAGCCCATCTGTGCCGGTCCCCTCATGCTGAGTTCTGGCAGAGCCTGCTTGATGCCTTAGTCGCACAGCACCAGGGTGAGCCAGGGCCGTGGCGCAGGACCTGAGCGTGGCGGTCTCGCGCAACCTGGACACCGGCACACTCGCCTTCGCTAGCCGGATCAACCTGAGCGAATGGCGCGCCAATCCAGCGTCCCGCCAGTACATCTCGTTCATCAGGCCCAAGGGCGGACGGCGCGCTGTCGGGTATTTCCGCGACTTCATTGGCGTGACCGAGGGCGTCGACTCACCGGGCGAGACTCGCACCCTGCTCAAAGCGTTAAGCGACTTCGTAAAAGCCGAGGACCTGGCCGACGATGCCGCCAGCGAGAAGACCCACAACCTCGCGAACTACGCCCAAGCGCAGGACAAGGTCGGCGAGCCTATCAGGCTGGACGAACTGTCGGCGCTGCTGAACGAGGATGCCCCAAAGACCTTCGCCGACTTCATCAAGGCCGGCAACTACGGCCTGACCGAGAACTTCGTTCCGGACAAGCGCACCATCAACCAGTTCCGTCGCTACACCGGCCGTGCTGAAGGCATTTCGATCAGCTTCGACGCTCATCTGCTCGGCAAGAGCGTCGAGTTCAACCAGGCTAGCGCCAGCTTAACCATCAGGAACCTTCCGACACAGCTGGTTGACCAGCTCAAGCGCAAAGCTACTTAACAGTGCTCGCGTCAAACAACTTTCAAGTTCCTATTCTCTGAGAGGCGGCAGCTTTATCGTAGACTTAAGAGGTACTGTAGCATCACGAATTATACTTCCATCTATCTCTTTAACCTTGGTTGTTCCGTTACCGTAAACATCCGCCGTTAGGATATAGCATTGATCGATGGCTTTTCCTCTTGCTACCCCGATGCTGCCACTGTCTGCAAAAACTTTGTCTAAGTCTCTTTTTTGCTGGGCGGTTAGATCAAGCCCCTTAACCTTATCAAGAACCTCAGCCGACTTTAACGTTCCCGACTCGTCAAATTTGAAAGATGAGTTCGCAACAGTCAATTCAGTAACACAATGCGTATAGACCGCCATAATTTCCGGGAGACAAACACCAACATCAGCATCTCTATAATAGTAGACGCTATACCCAGGATTGCACCTATCAGTTTTTGAATCCTGCCCAAGCACGGCAACCTGCCTCGGCAAGATGTAAGAACACCCGGACATTACAACTAAAATAAAGATTAATGCAAAACCCGATAATCCCTGTTTCATTTTTATGCTCCTGCTGTCATAGTGGCGTAAAGCTATTGTTATGCCACTTCGACTATAGATCAGCATGGAAAAGCTGCCAGACTCCCTTACTGATTCGTTGCCGCATTCGGTCACGGAGGTCGGTGCATGCATGGAGAATGCCATGAACTGCTACAACTGCGACTACGTTCGCCGCCGCTACAATGTGCCGGCCGAGATCGGGCGCCGCGTAATCGCCAACGGCGAGCCCGGCGTGATCATCGCCGACCGCGGCCATTACATCGGCGTCATCCTCGACAGCGACCCGAAGAAGCGCATCCGCAACTACCACCCGACCTGGGAGATGCAGTACGGCGAAATGGCCGAGACGCTGCCGCTCAAGCAGTGGGAAGTACTCACCAACGGCATGTACGACTGGGATGACGTGAAGTACATGCTCGGCGATGCGCGTCATTACGTGCGGCGCGTCTGGGCGGCCACTCGCAGCCAGGCCAAGTATCGAGCCTACCAAGAGTTGGACGAGTGCTTCGAAGACGCCACAGCGATGCTTACCTTTAAAGTCCGCGCCGCCTGACCCTCCCGCGCTGCCAGCCAGCGCCTCCCCACTTCAACGAATCACGCCACCCCGGCGAGGGTGGCGCCTGCACGAAAGGACAACACGATGGCCGAACACAACATCGCCAGCAAGAAAAGCGCCGCATCCTTCCTCGTCAGGGTGACTGATCCGACAGTTAGTTCTATTGAGTAGATCAGTGCCGAAACCCACTGAATCAATCGCATGGTTGACTGGGGGCTCACCGTACAGGGAATCCACCGGTTCGACTTGGTCAATCTCGTGGCGAGAACTGAAGCCCGGGACCAATGCTTTTCTGCCTACGCGCTCTATGAATAAGATCCACAAAATTCATAATTTTTCAATTCAATAGCTAATTACAACAGACAGTCACTCAACACCAGGCGAAAATGTCCGCTCAGGGTAAAAATATCTCTCGATTTCGGGGCAGGGGAAATAGCTTTCGCCCAAATCTACGATTCTCCACTCCTTCAGCATTTTGCGAGCAGCCTCGTATTTATACATAATACCCACCACAATAACGCACTCAGTAGGATAAATAGTATCGCGCAGTATTGATGCATAGCTCTGACGAGTACCCTTAGGCAGCTTCGAATTATTAATAAATTTGACTACCCTCATAGCCCGCTGCGCCAAAATTACACACTCAGCGCCTCCCGTAAGACTTGCCATGTGCTCCAACGCTTTATCAAGCTGCTCATCTGCTGGAAGCTTTCCAAACTCTTCATATGTCTCCCACAGACTCTCCGAAACTTCTTCCCCATAGGACGTACCATCAATCATCACCCTGAAATGCTTTTCACAATGAGACTCTAATTGGGCGATAAGTTGAAAGAAAGTATTCTCGAATTTTTCAACCTCCATGATATTTTGTTGAGCACGCATAAACTGGGTAGTTTTACGTGCCTCCATTGTCTGGATTCTGGTTGTCCGCAACAACACCAACAAAGCTAAAAAACTCAACACCGGATTTGTCAAGCCACCTATAAAATCACCTATCTGACCTACATCTTGCGGAATTCTTGGCTCATTATCACCAAAATAAACATATAGGCTGACAATCATAAAGACAAACACCAGCGCAACCCATGCTATAAAGCCTGTGTCTAACGGTTGGACTTCCTCCTTACTTTCAGCGCCCTTCAATTTCAACCAAAAATACATCGAGAGCCCAGATAGCAAGACCACTATTACTAACAATCCCTGAACCAAGTTCATGCCACCCCCTTAAAAAAATGGCAGAAGGCTATCACGGAATGCTGTCCGATTGAACAATATATACACTGCCGCGATATGGCGGCCGAGGAATCGTCATGCCTGAAGAAATCAAGCTGATCCAGCCGGCGCCTGTCGTGCGCGACGAATACGGAATGTTTGAACATCCCGATCTGCCCGACTTCAACGAGGGCGACGGCGAGAAGTGCAAGGCCTGGATCGCGCAACAGGGCCTGCAGGTTGCAAAGGTCAGCCTAGAGACCGACGCGCCGGATGAGATCGCAGATCGCTACTTCGAGGCTGGCGAACCCCATTGTGGCTTTTGGGAACCAGGCAAGCCCGACGGCGACGGCTGGTTCTGCCTGGCTATCCACGACACCGACGATGGCCCGGCGTGCTGGTGGGGTCGCCGGGTGGTGATGCCATGACGAACAAACAGCATCCGCTCGACGTGCAGAGCGTTGGCGAAGACACCTACATCGTCATGAGCAAAGGGCATCACGACCTTGAACAGTTCATGGCTGCCGCAATCAAGCGGTACCCGGGCTGGGCGCTGGGAGGCCCTGTCCACGCTTGGGTTAAGACCACCCCTGGGCACGGTACCTACGACCGTATGTATAACCTGGTTCCTGAAGGCACTCGCGGCTGCTGGCCGGCAACCTACTGCTACGAGTATGGCGACGACTACGAGCGCTACAGCGGCGAGGTACAGCCATGACCCGCCTCGCCCTCTGCCTCCTGCTGCTGGCCACCGGCGCCAGCGCAACCGAGAACGTCATCGACGTGCAGCACGACAGCCATCGCGGCGTCACCTGCTATATCCTGAACGGCGTTGGAATCAGCTGTATCCCGACAGCCAACTGCAGGACGGTGAACGGCGCCAGCTATCCCCGTACGAAAAAGAAAACATCAGGACTTCCACAAAGGCGTCAGCGCCATGGAAGGAAGACAGGTATTCGCTATGAAGGCACTTTCAATTCGCCAACCCTGGGCATGGCTCATCATCCACGGTGGCAAGGACATTGAGAACCGCAGCTGGCACACGAAATTCCGGGGACGATTCTGCGTGCATGCTTCACAGGGTATGAAGCGTACCGATTACGCCTGGGTGGCCTGGTACGCTGCTGAGCGCCGAATATCCATCCCACCTTTCGAAGAGCTGGAGCGAGGCGGCATTGTCGGTACGGTTGAACTGGTCGATAGCGTCGATGCCAGCGAATCACCGTGGTACACAGGTGAAAAGGGGTTCGTCCTCCGTGACCCGCGCCCTTGGGGCTTCATACCCGTGAAGGGCCGACTGGGTTTCTTCGAGGTACCGAAGGAGCTTCTGCCATGACCCCTACCCATCGTCGCCCCGGTCTACGTGGCGCGGCTCATTTGGAGGGGACCTTGACGAATGTGATGGCGTCGGAGAACTGCTTGGCTCGGTCAAGGCTGAACGTTCTGATGGAGGCAAGGGGGCTGCCATCAATGGCGCGAACTATCACCACGAACCGGTTACTTCGACCACGCTTCTGGTAAAGCGTTACTTCGCCTATCGAGTTGAGGTAAATGCGGCGACTGGCTTCCCGTGTAACAACCGTGCTGTTTCCCACTGCGAGTGCGCCAGTACCAATTGGAACTGCAGAACCGACGCTACTGCCCTGAGAAATGACGCCGTCCGAAAGAATTATCACTTTGTCTGTGACCAAGACCGATTGCGGGCGGGACTTCTTGCTGTAGTCCTCGAAGAAGGCTTGCTCAATCACCTCCACGGCATGGGCTCTGTCCGCGATGTGCGATCCAGACGGCGTGTACGCCAGCCTTTGGCTACCGCAGCCAGCAAGCACCGCAACTAAGAACACAATGCCGGCCCATTTCATCGACTTAGACATTCAGACGTCTTTCCCTGATGGCGAAAAGCCGCAGCTTACCCTTCCCAAATTTAACTATCCATCCACCTCTGCCGCCATGCGCGGCGTGGAGCCTATCCCATGGAAACCGAAACCAGTGGTGACGTCGACAAGGTCACCGAACAACGCATGGCTGAACTACTCGGCTGCACCAAACGAGCACTTGAAGGCCGACGCCTGCGCGGCGTACTGCCCGAAGGCGTCTGGATGAAGCACCACGGCCGCATCATTTATAGCAAGAAGAGGTACGACGAATGGCTCGAAAGCCAATGGATTTACCCCCAGGGATCGACATCAACCACGGATCGCTCCGCCTCCGATTCATGTGGGAAGGTACTCGACGCACCGAAACCCTTCCCTACCCCTCGACACCGAAAGGCCTCAAGGCTGCATTCCAGCTTCGCGATCAGGTAACAAGCCTCATCAAGTACGGGTTACTGGACCAGGACAAATACGCGGAGTTGTTCCCAAACTCCGCCACCGTCGTCGGTGGGGTGCCGGTATTCGGTGAGTACGCTCAGCTGTGGCTGGATAGTCGCGAGATCGTCGACGGCACGCGCAATGGCTACAAGAGCGCGCTCAACCTTTACTGGATGCCGCACCTTGCGCTGGTCCGGATCGACCTGCTGTCAACGACGCGGATTCGCCAAATCGTCAGCACAACGAAATGGACCTCACCTTCGGTCAAGCGCAACGCACTGGTGAAGCTGTCGACCATCCTCAAAGCCGCCGTGGGTGACGGACTGATACTGCGCAACCCTGCAGAGTCGGTACAGCTGCCCAAGCGAAGCAGAAAAGAGATCGAGCCTTTCACCCTGGACGAGGCAAACCGCATCGTCGCGAGGATGTACGCGGGAAAGCACTGGCACAGCTCGATCTATGCCGCGTTCTACGAGTTCGTCTTTTTCACTGGAATGAGGTTATCCGAAGCGTTGGCCCTTCGTTGGGACGCGGTGGATCTTGAGAAGCGAACGGCGCATGTGAAGCGCACCGTTGCATTAGGAAAGGTGGTGGAACGCACCAAGACAGGAAAGGATCGTTTCGTGCTGCTGAATGAGCGTGCGCTGCACGCGCTGGAGTTCGCCAGGCTGTAAGCGGAGCGGCGCAAGCTGGGCAAAGGAAAGGTGACTGAGACGCCGTACATTTTCCCACCGTCGAAAAACGCAGAATTTGTGCAGCAAACGTCCGATCTGCATCACCAATGTCGGCCAATCCTCAAGGAATTGGGGATCGGCTACCGGCGGCCATACAACTGCCGTCACACCTATGCGACAATATGCTTAATGTCTGGCCTCAACCCCGCATTTATCGCCCAACAGCTCGGGCATAGCGTGCAGATGCTCTTATCGACTTATGCACGTTGGATCAACTCGACCTCGGATTGGCAGGAGCTTGAAAAACTCCAGATTGGTCTCAAATTGGTCTCAGGCTGTGAAAGCGTCACATAAGTTATTGATAGGTAAGCCCTTTGATCTCCACCGCTAACATCACCATGCAGTTCGGCGCCAAGCCCTTGTTCGAGAACGTCTCGGTCAAGTTCAACAACGGCAACCGCTACGGCCTGATCGGCGCCAACGGCTGCGGCAAGTCGACCTTCATGAAAATCCTCGGCAACGACCTGGAACCGTCCGCCGGCCAGGTCATGCTCGAGCCGAACGTACGCCTGGGCAAATTGCGCCAGGATCAGTTCGCCTACGAAGAATTCACCGTGATCGACACCGTGATCATGGGCCACGAGGAGCTGTGGAAGGTCAAGGCCGAGCGCGATCGCATCTACTCGCTGCCGGAAATGACCGAAGAAGACGGCATGGCCGTTGCCGAGCTGGAAACCGAGTTCGCCGAGATGGACGGCTACACCGCCGAATCCCGCGCCGGTGAGCTGCTGCTGGGCCTGGGTATCCCGCTGGAACAGCATTTCGGCCCGATGACCGAAGTCGCGCCAGGCTGGAAGCTGCGTGTACTGCTGGCCCAGGCGCTGTTCTCGAACCCGGAAGTGCTGCTGCTCGACGAACCAACCAACCACCTGGACATCAACACCATCCGCTGGCTGGAAAACATTCTCACGGCGCGTAACAGCACCATGATCATCATTTCCCACGACCGGCACTTCCTCAACAGCGTCTGCACCCACATGGCCGACCTGGACTACGGTGAGCTGCGCCTGTTCCCGGGCAACTACGACGAGTACATGACCGCCGCGACCCAGTCGCGCGAGCAGCTGCTGTCGGACAACGCCAAGAAGAAAGCCCAGATCGCCGAGCTGCAGACCTTCGTCAGCCGCTTCTCGGCCAACGCCTCGAAAGCCAAGCAGGCCACTTCGCGGGCCAAGCAGATCGACAAGATCCAGCTGGCCGAGGTCAAGCCATCGAGCCGGGTCAGCCCGTTCATCCGCTTCGAGCAGACCAAAAAACTGCACCGCCAGGCCGTGACCATCGAGAAGATGTCCAAGGGCTTCGACGGCAAGACCCTGTTCGAGAACTTCAGCTTCACCGTTGAAGCCGGCGAGCGCGTGGCGATCATCGGCCCCAACGGTATCGGCAAGACCACCCTGCTGCGCACCCTGGTCGGTGAACTGGCCCCGGATGCCGGTGCGGTGAAATGGACCGAAAGCGCCGAACTGGGCTACTACGCCCAGGACCACGCCCACGACTTCGAAGAAGACCTCAGCCTGTTCGACTGGATGGGCCAGTGGACCCAGGGCGAGCAAGTGATCCGTGGCACATTGGGGCGCATGCTGTTCTCCAACGACGAGATCCTCAAGTCGGTGAAGGTGATCTCCGGTGGTGAGCAAGGCCGCATGCTGTTCGGCAAGCTGATCCTGCAAAAGCCCAACGTACTGGTGATGGACGAACCGACCAACCACCTGGACATGGAATCGATCGAGGCGCTCAACCTGGCGCTGGAAAACTACCCGGGTACGCTGGTCTTCGTCAGCCACGACCGTGAGTTCGTGTCGTCGCTGGCCACCCGCATCATCGAGCTGAGCCCGAGCGGTGTGGTGGACTTCAGCGGTACCTACGATGACTACCTGCGTAGCCAGGGTGTGGTGATCTGATCCAGACCTGATCGCGGGGCAAGCCCGCTCCTACAATCCTGTAGGAGCGGGCTTGCCCCGCGATGCTGGAAAATCCGTTAGCCTGCTTCCTTTTCTCTTCGCACCCAGCGATCATGGGCCCTCTCCCACCGCCCGCCAGCGAACGAGCTCATGTCCGCGCAACAACCCGCTCCCGTCGACACCAGGTCGATCACCCGGCAAATCCTCTCGATTGTCTTCTACACCTTCATCGCCTTCCTCTGCATCGGCCTGCCGATCGCGGTACTGCCCAGCTATGTGCATGATCAATTGGGTTTCAGTGCGGTCATCGCCGGTATCACCATCGGCCTGCAGTACCTGGCCACCCTGCTCAGCCGGCCCTTTGCCGGGCGGGCGGCGGACAGCCTGGGCAGCAAACGGGCAATCATCTACGGGCTGATCGGGATCGCCGCCAGTGGTGTGCTGACCTTTGCTTCGGCGCTGACTGTAACTGTGCCGCTGCTGAGCCTGCTGGCACTTCTGGGCGGGCGCGTGCTGCTGGGGGTTGCCCAAGGGCTGATTGGTGTAGGCACCTTGAGCTGGGGCATCGGTGCGGTAGGCGCCGAGCAGACTGCGCGGGTGATTTCCTGGAACGGGATTGCCTCGTACGGCGCCATCGCCATCGGCGCGCCGCTGGGGGTGATGCTGGTCGACCAGGTCAATTTCGCCACCCTGGGCCTGGCCTTGAGTGGCCTGGCACTGTTGGCGTTGCTGGTAATCCGCAACAAGCCGTCGACGCCGGTGGTGCGCGGCGAACGCCTGCCGTTCTGGGCCGCATTCGGCCGAGTGGCGCCGTGCGGCGTCAGCCTGACCCTGGCATCGATCGGCTACGGCACCCTGACCACCTTTGTCACCCTGTTCTATCTTGAGCAGGGCTTCGGCGTGTGCTTCATTCTTTCGCGACTGCTGTTCGTCAACGCGGTCAACCGCTTCGGCGGCTATCAGGTGGCAGTGGCCTGCATGGCCACCGAAGCCCTCGGCCTGGCCTTGCTGTGGCTGGCGCCAAGCCCGGCGCTGGCGCTGATTGGCGCCGGGCTTGCGGGCTTTGGCCTGTCGCTGGTGTATCCGGCGCTGGGTGTGGAGGCGATCAAACAGGTACCCAGCTCCAGCCGCGGCGCGGGCCTGGGCGCCTACGCGGTGTTCTTCGACCTGGCCCTGGCGATTGCCGGGCCGGTAATGGGCGCGGTGGCCCTGTACCTGGGCTATGCCTGGATCTTCTGCGTGGCAGCCTTGCTGTCCCTGCTAGGGGTCGGCTTGACCGTGCTGCTGTCGCGTCGCGCCAACGCTCACTGATCGGCCATAGGCAGCCCGCCCCGGTGGCGGTCACCCAGGGTGTGGTTGAAAAACCGTGCGGCCTCCGCCTGCAACGACAGGTGAATATCCTCCCGGTCGACGCCGTCCGGGTCATTGCACAAGGCGGCCATCTTCTGCCGCTGTTCGTCGTCGCACGGCGCCATGAAGACAAAATGCCCGGCGCCGGCCAGCAGCTTGTAGTTGGGTGTGACCGGCAGTTTGCGCGCCAGGGCCTGGGCGTTCTTGTCGATGGCCAGCAACTGGTCCTGGTCGCCGCTGTAGATCAACGCCGGCACCTTGACCTCGGCCAGGGCATGACGGCCGAACATCAGGCTCAGGGGCGCCATCAGCAGCAGCGCCTTGACCCGCGGATCAGGCGCAGCCCGCAGGTCGGCACGATCGGCGATCAGAATCCCCTGGGTCTTGCAGGCATCGGCGTCCAGCGGGCGCTCCCGACAGTAACGTTGCAGACGTTCCAGGTCCGGTTGCGCGCCGGACAGGATCAAGGCGGTCTCGCCACCGGCCGAGTAGCCGATCACACCCACCTGCGGGCCATTGATGTAAGGCGCCAGAAAGGCATCGCTCAGGCTGGCAGTGATCGCCGCGCTGATCTGCAAGGGACGTCCGTAGAGGTTGCTCAGGGTCCCCAGGCGGCTATGGTCGCGGGCATTGTCGCCCGGATGGGTCACGGCGACGACGATGAAGCCGCGACGTGCCAGGGCGGTCGCCAGGTCATGCAAGGCCAGGGGCGTACCGGTGTTGCCGTGGGAAAGCATCAACAGCGGATAGCGGCCCATGACCATCGGTGCGCCTTCCCAGGCCTGGATCCGATAGCCGTCGATACGGCTGCTGCGTTCGGGGCCGCTGGACGGATAGAACGCCAGTGCCTGCACCGGTTGCGCATCCAGCGGGTCGGCAAAGCTCAACCGGTGCACGCCGACACTCCAGTGCGCAGCCGGCTCGGCGTGCACCGTCAGTGGGCCGCCCAGCAGCACAAGCAGGAATAACGCGCCAAGACGCCGCATCGTTTTGCACCTTACCCAACGCTGTCGATCAATGCTGACAGTGCGCAGCATAGAACGGGCCGGATCGGCGCAGATGAAGACTCCATGAAAAAACCGACTGCAGGCCATGCCTGCAGTCGGTTTGGGTGGCGCTAGTGCAATCAGGCAGCGGCGAACAGGTCGTTGCTGATCTGCAACTGGGCAGCGTTCAGGGCCTTGACCCGGTGCTCATCGCCATAGGCCAGGCCATGGGCGCGGACGATTTCCAGGTCGGTAATGCCGATGAAGCCGAGGAACACCTTGAGGAACTCTTCATGCCCGACCGCGGTAGGCTGGCCGGCATGCAGGCCGCCGGCGGTCGATACCAGGATCACTTTCTTGTTGCCGCACAGGCCTTCAGGGCCGGCTTCGGTGTAGCGGAAGGTCTTGCCTGCCACGGCGACACGGTCGATCCAGGCCTTGAGCTGGGTCGGCACGGTGAAGTTGTACATCGGCGCAGCCAGCACCACGGCATCGGCGTCGAGGAATTCCTGCAGGGTCTCGGCGCTGAGTTTGGCCTCGTGCTGTTGCGCGGCATCGCGCAGTTCTTCCGGGGTACCGGCAGCCACCAGGGTCGCGGCCGAGAAGTGGCTGATGGCGTCGCCGGCCAGGTCACGGTAGGTCACCTGCAGCGACGGGTCGGCGGCTTTCCAGGCTTCAACCACGCTGCGGCTCAGCTGACGGGAGGCGGAATTGTCGCCCAGAATGCTCGAATCGATATGCAACAGTTTCATGGGACTCTCCTGAATGAAGACCGCGAGTGGGCGATCACGATGGGAAGAATCCTACTTGAGTGGCGAATAGCTGATAAGTCAGCAAAAATGCGTTAGTTTGTCCTACTGGCAGGACAATGGTGATATCCCATGCAAGACCTCAACGATCTTTTCTACTTTGCCCGCGTGGTCGAAGCCGGCGGTTTTGCTGCCGCCGGCCGTCTGCTCGGTATTCCCAAATCACGCCTGTCCCGGCGTATCGCCGAGCTCGAAGAACGCCTGGGTACGCGTCTGCTGCAACGCACCACGCGCCAGCTGAAGCTGACGGCCGTGGGCGAACGCTACCTGCGCCACTGCCAGGCCATGCTGCTGGAGGCAGAGATGGCCGACGAAGCGGTGGCCAGCATGACCAGCGAACCACGCGGGCGCTTGCGGGTGTCGTGCCCGGTGGGCCTGGCCCATGAATTCTTGCCCGATGTGATCAGCCGCTTCCTGCAGCAATACCCGCAGGTGCAACTGGACATGATCCTGCTCAACCGCCGCGTCGACCTGATCACCGAGGGCGTCGACGTAGCCCTGCGCGTGCGCGACCTGGGTGATGAAGACCCGGCCCTGGTCACCCGCCGCCTGCGTCAGGCGCAGATGCTCCTGGTGGCCGCACCGCAATTCGCCGCCGCGCAGGTGCTCAATCACCCGCAAGACCTGGCCAGCCTGCCGGTACTTGGCGCGGTGGACGCCGACCGCCTGGTGCATCTGCGCCTGCTCGACGCCAAGGGTCACAAGCATGAGCTGGCCATGGAGGCACGGCTGGCGATCGACGACTTTGTCGTGCGCAAGGCCGCCGCCATTGCCGGGCTGGGCTTTACCGCCCTGCCGATCATGCACTGCGAAGAAGAACTCGACCGTGGCGAGCTGGTGCGGCTGCTGCCAGACTGGTCGCTGCCCGGCGGGTATCTGCAGGCAGTCTACCCACATCGGCGCGGGCTGCTGCCGGCGGTGCGGGTGTGGATCGATCATCTGGTGGCGGAATTCGCCCAATGCGGGGAACGTTATGTCTGAAGGGAAAATCACCGAAGACCAGGTCGCGGCCTTGTGCCTGAGCCTGCCGGGTGCGCGGGAAGACTACAAGTGGGGCGGCGTGCGCGTGTTCTCGGTGGCCGGCAACAAGATGTTCGCCGTGCTTGACCTGGCCGGCGCCGGGTTGTCGTTCAAGGTCGATAGCGATCTGTTTCTGGGTTACGCCGACCGCCCCGGCGTGCGCCCGGCGCCTTATCTGGCGCGAGCGCACTGGATCAGCATGGCGCCGCCCTACCCCATGGGCCGCGCTGAACTGAGCGAGCTGCTGCAACGCTCCCACCAACTGGTGGTCAGGCGCCTGCCCAAGCGCCTGCAACCGGGTTTGCTTATCTGAGTACTGGCGCCAACGCCACACCCAACCAACGGCCGTCGAGCAGCAGGTGGTCGACCCAGAACAGCTGATGCACGGCGACAATGGCCCAAAAGCTCAGCTGGAACGACAGCTTGCGGGTCTTGTGCCGGAACCGTTGCTGGGCGAGCAAGGCGCCCGGCCAGCCGCCACACAGCTCACTGGCGTGCAAAACCTTCTCCGGCGTGCGCCAGGCCTGGTTGCGGGCCTGCTGCTTGTCGCGCCAATACAGTACAAAGCTCACCAGGCTGGCCAGCGGATAGGCCAGCGCCGGCACCCAGGACTGCCCGCTCAGCAGCATCTGCAGGGCCCCGCCCACGGGCAGCAGGCACAGGGCGACAAAAACCAGCAGCTTGCTGCGCGGGTTTTGCATGGCGCCGCTGGCAGAGGCTGCGCGGCGCTGTTGGCTCTGGCTACGGCTCATCTCAACCGTGCGCCGTGGTCCAGTCGACCCAACCGAACAGCCAGGTGCCGAGAATGATCAGGCCGAACCCGATGCGGTACCAGGCGAAAGCCGCGTAGCTGTGGTTGGCGATGAACTTGAGCAGGCCGCGTACCGCGATCATGGCGAAAATGAACGACACCACGAAGCCGATGGCAAATACCGGGAAGTCGTCGGGCTGGAACAGCTCGCGGTATTTGTAGCCCGAGTACACGGCGGCACCGACCATGGTCGGCATGGCCAGGAAGAACGAGAACTCGGTGGCCGCCTTGCGCGACAGGCCGAACAGCAAGCCACCAATGATGGTCGAGCCGGAGCGCGAGGTACCCGGGATCATCGCCAGGCACTGGGCGCAACCAATCTTCAGGGCATCGCTCCAGCGCATGTCGTCGACCTGGTCAACGCGGATCACATGCTCGCGGCGCTCGGCCCAGAGCATGATCACGCCACCGACCACCAGGGCTGCGGCCACGGTGATGGGGTTGAACAGGTACTCGTGGATCAGGTCGGCGAACAACACCCCCAGGACCACCGCCGGCATGAAGGCGATCAACAGGTTGACGGTAAAGCGCTGTGCTTCACGCTGACGTGGCAGCCCCACCACCACGTCGAAGATCTTGCGGCGAAACTCCCAGACCACCGCCAGGATCGCGCCCAGCTGGATGATGATGTTGAAGGCCATGGCCCGCTCACCACCGAAGTTGATCAGGTCGGCCACGACGATCTGGTGGCCGGTACTGGAAATCGGCAAGAACTCCGTCAAGCCTTCGACAATACCTAGAATGACAGCCTGCAGGCCGGTCCAAAGATCCATGCTTCCCCCGTGAGGCAATGCCTGCGGCATGCCCCTTTATAGTCTTTTAGTTGCCAATGGCTGTTCAGCGCCTGGCCGTTTTACAGCGACAGTTGGTCGCAAAGCCAGCAGAAAAGTTCACGCGGCCTTCAGGTTTACCCCGTCGAGGCCGAAATCCTATCAGACCTCTCGGATAAACGCTGCTGGGACGACGCAACAGACCTCAACGAATCAAGCACTTAGCCCTTGGTCGAGTAGGTTCGGGGGGCAAAGCATGCTTGGATGTAGGCAACAATAAAAAGAATTCGGGGTAAGCATTCCATGAAAACTCTTCGCAGTATGTCGATCAGCCGGCGCTTGTGGCTGATCCTGGTGGTGGCAGTGGTGATGCTGGTAACCCTGGGGCTGCTGATGCTGCGCCAGATCCACGGTGACCTGTACCAGGCCAAGGCCGAAAAGACCCGCCACGTGGTCGAGACCGCCGCCGGGGTCCTGGCGTATTACCAGGGCCTGGAAGCGGCCGGTACCCTCAGCCGCGATGCCGCCCAGCAACAAGCCTTGAGCGCGGTGCGCGGCCTGCGTTATGACCAGAATGACTACTTCTGGATCAATGACCTTGGGCCGAAGATGATCATGCACCCGACCAACCCCAAGCTCGACGGCCAGGACCTGTCGGCGATTCGCGACCCGGACGGCTTTGCCCTGTTCAACGAGATGGCCGCCCTGGCCAAGGCCAAGGGCGCCGGCAGCATCGACTACCGCTGGCCCAAGCCCGGTGCCAGCGAGCCGGTGAAAAAAACCTCCTACGTTCAACTGTTCAAGCCGTGGGGCTGGGTGATCGGCTCGGGCGTCTACATCGACGACATGCAGGCCGAGTTCATCCGCCAGTTGCGCGACGCCTCGATTCTCGGCCTGGGCATCGCCCTGGTGATGACTCTGCTGGTGGTGCTGATCGCCCGCAGCATTGCCCGGCCGCTGCAGGAGGCGGTCGATGCCATGGCCACCATCGCCAGTGGCGAGAGCGACCTGACCCGGCGCCTGGATACCCACGGCAGCGATGAAGTGACCCAGCTGGGTACCCACTTCAACAGCTTTACCGGCAAGTTGCAGGGCGTGGTCAGCCAGTTGCAGGGCGCAGTGCATGCTTTGGGGCAGTCGGCCACGGACGTTGGCAACAACGCCGGCCAGGCCCAGCAACGCAGCGAGCAGCAGTCGCAGCAGATGGAACAGGTGGCCACGGCAATCAACGAAGTCACCTACGCGGTGCAGGATGTGGCCAAGAACGCCGAACAAGCCTCCAGCGAGATGCACGATGCCCAACTGCGCGCCGAACAAGGGCAGCACAGTATCCATGGCAGCCTGCAACGTATCGATCAGCTGTCGGCGACCATCGATGAAGCCGTGCAGGTCATTCGTGCCCTGGCCGGCCAGAGCACACGCATCGGCAGCGTGCTTGAGGTGATTCGCTCGATTGCCGAGCAGACCAACCTGCTGGCCCTCAACGCCGCCATCGAAGCGGCCCGTGCTGGCGAACAGGGTCGCGGCTTTGCCGTGGTGGCCGACGAGGTGCGCTTGCTGGCCCAGCGCACCCAGCAGTCCACCGCAGAAATCCAGAGCATGATCGAGCATTTGCAAGGGCAATCCGAAGCGGCGGTGAAAGCCATCGACGCCAGCAGCGAGGCCTCGCGCCAGACCGTCGAGCAGGCCAGCGAAGCCGGGGTGAGCCTGGATGCCATCAGCCAGGCGCTGCACAACCTGACGGCGCTTAACGCCTCGATTGCCAGTGCCACCTTGCAGCAGTCCCATGTGGTCGAGGAGATCAACCGCAACGTGACCGAAACGGCAGACCTGTCCCAGCAAACCGCCCTGGCGGCGCAGCACTCCAGCGACTCGGGCAAAGCACTTGCGCGGCTGAGCACGCAGCTTGAACAACTGCTGCGACAGTTCCGGGTTTAACGCAAATCATGTAAGACTTTTGCCAATTGTCTAGTCCTGAACAGGTGTAAACCTTATTTAGGACGGGACACACTGTAGAAAAAGGCCAGTATCGGCAGTTCATCTTCTTTCGGGTTGCCCAGGCGAAACTCCGTCTGGGTCTGGAACTCGCGGGTATTGATGACCTGCCGGGCGCCCATGAAGTTTTTAAACGCGTCCACCCGCTCCTAGCTGCTCATCGGGTTGCGCATGTTGAAGCCGCACTGCAACTGATCCTGCTTCTTGTCGTTGTTGAACCTGGTGAAGTGCGCGATCCAGGCATTGGCACTGTCGATCGGCGGCTTCATCGCCTGGCATACGGCCTCGGCCTGGCCGGTATTATTGTTGTTGCCACAGCCGCGATCATCACGAAAGTCAGTCCAGGCGTCGTTGGGAAAGGCGCAGTAGATATGGACCGGCGTCTCGGGTTTGCGCACCAGATCAATCGGCGTAATGAGGTAGCCGTTCTGCGTGCTCATGCCGGGATCCTCATAGCTGATACCGTCTGCACGCATCCACGAAGCGGCAAAGGTGCCCAGCTCTTTGGCCTTGGGGCTGGGGTTCCATACATCCCATTGTTGCCCTTTGGCAGGGTCGGCACGGTGGGCACCCCTGACCAACAGTCCCGAACAGTCCGATGCCGGATCTTCGTCGCAGCTGGACACGGTCTTGTTGTACAGCGTCTCGACCTGTTTGAGTGTGACCAATCTCAATGTAAAGACCTAAAAATCGCCTATAACACTTTGTTTATAAATGATTAACAGTAATCTTCACGTGTTGCTCACCCTATACTTGTTACAACTTCGAACAACTCGCCACAGGCAAAAAAAGGCCGCCTCAATGGGCGGCCTTCACCAGCACGCGCTGGTTTAAATCAAGTAAACCTCATAGTTTTACTAAACGTCCCCCATATACCGTCGAATACTCCAAAGGTGAGGACAACCTCTTCAGCTCGGGTATGGGTAACGTCAAATTCGCAACATAGGCCGTACCAAGTGCCGGCCGCCGCCCCCGTTCGATACAGCGGCATTACCACAGTGGATCCGGGATGCCCAATAATCCTGGCTCCCCCCGAGAGTGTGACTGTGATAAAAGGTCTTTGGGTGGCTGGCGCATTAGGGTAGGCCAATTTAGAAAAAAAGACCCGATTCGAGCTTCGTCCATCGGCTCTTGCCCCACTAGCCGAGCCCCCCATGGCTTGGAAATGGGAGTTACTTATGTCTAGGGGCATTCTATCTCGGAAGTTCAACTGCGCGGTGACCGCAACGCCCCCATGGGGCACGGCGGTAAATGTCGTGCTGGTAGCACCGTAAATACCAACCTTTTCATGCCATTCACCATACGCGTCCAGTGTCACATCTTTCTGGATTGCGCCGCCAACAAAACTCGCTGGAGGATTGACCCGCAGTGTCACTCGCTGTCCCGGTGTTCCCAAGACAGTTACACCATTTGATTCGGGTCCCTTTTCATAAAGAAAGGCCACCATATTACGGGTATAGCCTCCGTTAGAGACCGCCAGCGCCGCCGTACTGAGCACCCGCATCTCATAAGCAATCACCGGCGCAACGATGTCCTCCACCCTTAAATGAATACTCAGGCGCGAACGGTCAGCCAGGCCTTCAAGGGCCGAGCGCATGATCGAACGCGTGATGCCCGCGCTCACTTCATCCGCAGACACAGGATGCGCCACCAGCAGCGGCAGCGTCCAGTTCCCACCGTTTTTGAGCGTGCCCCGCAGATCGACCCATACCCGTTGATCCCGGGCAATGCCCTGCCACCTGTCAATCCGCAGAGTGGCGTTGCCGGAAAAGGCTGCCAGTTCCAGCACATTGCCGCGTGCCTCGACAATCCGCGGATCGGTCAGGCTGATCTGCACCTGCAGGATCTGGTACTCGCGCACCGGGAACCTAATTGCCTGCGACTCTTCGGCATCCAGGCGCAATGCCACCGCCATCTCCAGGGTTATCCGGCTCTGATGGGCGAATGCCTGCAAATCTGCCCTGGTCAGCGTAGCGCTTACGCCCAAGTTGACTTCACCAGGCGAGACCGGTTGCCCGTCGGCTAGAACGATAGTCTTGGGATTACCTTGTGTATCGGTGCCACGGCAACGGAACCAGTAGCGCTGGCGCTCATTGATTCCGTTCCACTTTGCCACGGTTGCCCGCGCATTGCCGGGAAAACTCAGCAAATTGAGTGTATCGCCATTGGCCTCCTCGATCCGCGGCCGTGGCGGGTTGCTCAGTACCGGCCCGATGCCCAGGTGCAGGAAGTCCGAATAGCGTCGGCGTTCCGCCGGTTCGCTAACATAGTAGCGGATGCGTACCTCATGCCCGAGGCTGGGCACGATATCCTCCTCATAAACGGGAAACGTCACATCATCGGCAACTTGCACTGGGAAGAAGTCGATGATGTCCGCCCCCGCGACCGGGCTCAGCCACTCCATCCACACTGTCTGCCCAGGGGCCATGCCTTCGTACAGGGGAGCCTCAACGGTAGCCACCACGATACCGATCGGGTCGAGGGTATCGTTCTCGGCCTCCGGCACGGTCGGGCGGACCAGCTCGGGGGCCGGCTCACCGACCCACAATGGCAACACCTGCGACTCCCGCGGCTCGCTGCTGCCGAAGTACACCCGGTAGAACAGTTCCAGGTTACCGCCCGACAGCGCGGCAATATGCTCGGCCGGTACGATAAGCACGACCGGGTTGTCCACTTGGGACCCGGTCAGGTACCAGTCTCGCATAAAGGCGTAGGCGTGGCCGTTCTCCCGTTTGCCTTGCCAGACCAGGCGGACCTGTTGGCCGGCAAACATGCCCACCCACGGCGGAATCCGCACCACGGCTTGCGGCAATGTGTCGGGCAGAAAGTCTTCCTCGCGACTATCCACATCCGGCGGCAGCAACTCGGCCGCCTTACCCCGCACGCCGACGGCAGTGGTTCTGGACGGTATCTGCTGCCCGTCGCGGGTCACCTTGTAGGAGACATAGGCCAGGCCACCGGCGATTGACTCGGCGATGCTGTTGGGTACCTTGTGGGTAATGGTCCGCGGGGGTGGAATGATGCCCACCGGGTACGCGGGGGAGACATGCGACGGGATTTCCACCACGTCTTCGGTGTAACCGCGGAAGGTGAATACCACCTGATCGCCAACGCGAAAATCCGGCCGATCGGCAATCACCGAGATCTCGACATCGGCGCCCTGCAGAGACCCCAGGTCGAGGAAACCTTCCTCGTCAATCCCGGCCACCCCTGGCCGTGGCAACAACAGCAGGCTGACTTCGACAAAGGCATAGCTGGGCAACGAGGCGCCATCGGACTCGTTGCCCACCTCGTCTTCCAGCCAGTACAGGACCAGCAGGCGCTCATCATCGCCGCCCGCCTCGATGGTGGCAAAGTCGACGAACACCGGTATGGTCTTGCCCACCTCGCCTTCCTGGACGACGTGAGTGACCTTGGCGCCGCCCCAGCTCAAATTGAGGGTGTCGCCCACTTCCATGACGCGCCAGCGGTTGACGTACACCGTCACGCCGTCCTGGGCCATCTCCCAGTCGATCAGGCCGAAGGGCACGTCCGGTGACATCAAGCCGATATGATGAGGGCTGCCTGGGATCGGATTGGGCCCGCCGGGCAAGGTGACCTTGACCTTGACCCGCAAGCGCGCCGACGCCCGTTTGTTGCCGCTGAGCGGCTCGACCGTGAACCATACCTCGCTGACGCCTTTGGGAATGCGGTCAGCCCGCACGAACAGGGTGACCAGGTTGTTCACTTCCTCGGGCAATACCACGATCGGCAATGGCGTGGCAGGCACCTCTTCGTCGCCGAAGTGCACGTGAATCTTGTCGCCGGCGGCCATTTGCAGGTAAGGCTCGACCAGCACCAGCAACCCCTTGCTGTCGGCTTCCATGGCCCCCACGCCAATGCCGCCATCAAGGCCTGCGGGATGATCGCTGAACTCGCGCATGTGCGGGATGCGCACATGGCTGGTTTCGACGCTGCTGATCTGGTTGACGCGCATGAACCAGGGAATGCCGTCGGCCGCCACACCCCGGGCCGCATAGCGTGAAGCCAGGCTGGAGAAGTACAGGGTCTTGCTGAAGCGGGTCCAGCTGCCGCCCTGGGGCAACAGAAAGGTCACCGTCACTTCTTCGGCGACGCTGTCGACCACGTCGAACTGGCAATCACCGCTCAGTACCATCAACGGCAGGCTGACCACCTGGCCAGGGTGGCCGACAATCCGTGCACTGCCGCTCAGTTCAACCTGCACGTAAGTGACATCGGTGAAGCCGCCAGCATCAAAACACACGCGGTTGGCGGCACGGCCGTTGGCCAGCGCACCGCTGGCCGCGCGGGCGCGCACGCGTTGATCTTCCTGCTGTTGATCGAACGGGAAGACATCGGTAAAGCGCACCGGCACATGCTGGGCCTGGCCCGTGCCGATCGCCGCGCTGACCAGCACCGTCTCGGCGTAGGGGTCGCCCAGCCAGGCAATGAACTCACCCTTGGCATCCAGGGTGAAGTCCAACTGCTGGCTGTCGTTGTCGAATTGCGCCGAGCCATTGACGCTGAGGCTGCCTTGCGCGCCCGGCCGCCCGACCAGGGTCACCGCACAGGTCTGGGTCGGCAGCGTCCAGTCCTCGGGCAAGGCGGAACGGGCCAGGCCCGAATCGGAGACACCGATGTGCAGTTGCCCCTGGCGCACGGTGTAGGTCCTGACCGGGAAATCCAGCGTCGCAGCGCCACCGAAGTTGACCCTCAGGTGCAGCGACAACGCGCTGCCATCGTCGAGCTCGTCGAGAAACTCGCGCGGTAGCGCCACGGTCAGCCCCGCCACCTGCTCTACCGGGCTGTCCACCAACAGCGGCAGCGTGGCATTGGCGCTGCGCACCTCCAGCCACAGCCGCTGGCCCACGGCAATGAACGGCCAGGCGCTGACACTGATGTTGGCATCGCCCTCGAACAAGTCCAGGTCCAGTTCGCTGCCGTTAGCCTCATCGATCCTCGGGCGCGGCAAATCATCGGCGCTCGGCGCGCCAATTTGCACGGTTTGCCTGGGCGATTCGAGCGCCGCCAGTTCATTGCGCAGCACCTCATAATACAACTGCACCGAACCGTTGAAGTTCGCCGCCACCGCCGCCGCCGGCACGCTGATGGTGATGCTGCCGGTGTCACTGCCCGCACGCTCAGGCAGCACCGGGGTGCCAGCGCCCGCAGCGCCTTTCCAGAACAAGACAATCCGATCACTGTCGCGCATGCCCGGGTAGCTGATCAGCACCTGGGCGCCATGCAGCCCGAGCATCGGGTCGTAGCTGCCGTTCTGCGCGCCCGTCAGCTGCGGCAGTTGCGGCACTGGGGCGACGGAGCGCAACGCCAGCGCCCGCTCCTGGGACGGCAATCGCCGCCCGCCCAGCGCCGGCTCGACCTCGTAGCGCATCAATACCGTGCTACCCAGGCCGGCGTTGGCGATGGCCTGGGGTACGCGAAACGTTGGCAGCGCGCCGCTGCTGTCGACTGTCTTGGTTTCGCTGTAGCTGCTCTCCGCTCCGGCGCCTCGCCAGGTGAACGTGACCTTGTCGCCCACGTGCTTGCCCGGGTAGTTGACCGTCACCTGGACCCCAAGCGGGTAGAAATGCGGGTCCAGTTCATTGACCGGCTCGTCCACCTCCGGCGCCGGCAACAATCCGGCGGCGCTGATGCGCAGCTCCAGCGGTTCCGATTGCCGAAAGCCGACGCTGCGCGTGCTGAGCATGCGCACCTGGTAGTAGACCTTGACCGAGCCCGACTCCAGCAGGCGGATGTGTTCCGTGCCGACATTGATCGCCAGCTCGCGGTCCCCTGCCCCCTCCGAGGCGGTCACCACACGCCGGACTTCATGCAGGGTTGGTCTGCCGCCAAGTTGGGTGCCCTGCCACACCTGGGTAATCTGGTGGCCCGCCGTGCGCCCCTGGTACTTGGGGATCATCACGGCAGCCCGGGCGATATCGTAAGCCAGTTCGCCCGCCACAGCCTGCGCCACCCTCGGCACGCTCAACGCTTTGGGCTGCCCTTTGAAACCGATGCTCAGGCGCTGCGAGTGCTGCTCGCCGCCAGCCTTCACCAGCGTGTAGCCCACGACCGCCAGGCCGCTGGCCAGGGCCCAGGCTTTGTCATTGGCAATGCTGAAGGTCAGGGTTTGCGGCAACGTCCCGCGGAGGGTCTGGTCCAGGTCGATTTGGGTCGGCTGGCCCGAATCGATGTAGCCGGTAAAGCGCAACCTGACCGTGTCGCCGATGGCGAACGCCGGTGCGCTGGCCAGCACATGTATCAGCAGGTCATCGCTACCCAGCACCTCGAGGTTGATATAGCCCTCGTTATCGAGCCCCGGTACCGAAACAGCCGGCAATTGCGCCTGGCCGGTATCGACCACCACCGACACATGGGGCGCCCAGCTCTGGCTGGTGTTGTGGACAATATCGTGCACTTCCCAGGTCACCACCAGGTTGGGGCTGTCACCGGCCTGGCGAATGACGCTGCCGGGCACCGTGAACACCACCGGCTGATTGAGATCGGCCTCGACCAGGGTATAGCTCAACATCACGCCGCCCCAGCTCAGGCGGATCACATCGCCAACGGCGCGGTGCTCGTAGAAATAGACCTGCACCTGGACGCCGTTCTCCAGGTGTTCAGCGGTCACCGGATTGACTGCGACATCCGCCGCCACCAGGCCTTGGTGCCCGGGCTCGGAACCGCCCGGGCGGTCCAGCTTGACCAGCACTGAGAGGTCGCGGGAATTGCCATACTCGATAGTGTTGCGGCTGAAGCGGTAGCGCAGCGCATGCGCGCCCGGGGTAAACCGCTCGGTGGGCAGGTGCAGGTGCAGGGGCCCGCCGAGATCGAAACCCTCGAGCACCAGCGGCGCAACAACCGGGGTGCTGTCCGCGTCCATGTACACCCGCAGCTCGTCGCCGGCACGCACGTCGGCGAACGCCGGCACGGTCGCCAGCACACCTTTGTCGTCAGTGCTCAGGGTATGCAGGTTGACGCCCGCGTCATAGCCGCTGACCGGCGTCACCGAGGCGAACAGCGACAGCGCAGGCAGCTCGCTGGTGGTAGTGGATTCGATGGTATCGGTTTGCATGTCATTCATGGCAGACAGCCTCGGTAGCAGGGGAAACAGCGTTTCGGCCCTGCGTGCTTACCGCCATGAAAAAGGGCCGACTGGGTGAGAGTCGACCCTTATTCAATACCTCGTTATCGAGGCCAACAACTGACAAAAATGCTAGGTGGCAGTCCGAACCTCATGCCTGGGCGTCCCGCGCGTATGCCAGAAGTGGCGCCAACAGGTACAATCGCACCCTTGTGCAAACTACCAAGGAACGCCGATGTCCGGCCTCGAACTGTTCGCCGCCGTGCTCGGCGTCATCGCCGTCTGGCTGACTGCCAAGCAGAACCCCTGGTGCTGGCCGATCGGCCTGGTGATGGTGCTGCTCTACACCTGGGTCTTCTATGACGTGAAGCTGTATTCGGACATGCTCCTGCAACTGGTGTATGCCGTGCTGCAGCTCTATGGCTGGTGGCAATGGACGCGTCCGGACAGCGTGCGCGAGGCGCGCGAGGTCAGCCTGCTGACGCCGCAGGCGGTTGCCTTTGGCCTGGGCATAGGCTTGCTCGGCAGTCTGGGCCTGGGTGCGGCCATGGCCACCTGGACCGACGCCGCCCACCCTTGGCTGGACGCCGCCCTGACCGGCTTCAGCCTGGTCGCGCAGCTGTGGATGGCGCAAAAACGTCTGCAGTGCTGGCCGCTGTGGATCGTGCTGGATGTGATTTTCGTTGGCCTGTTCCTGTCCAAGGCCATGTACCTGACTGCCGCGCTGTATGCGCTGTTCACCCTGATCGCGGTGCAGGGCTGGCGCGATTGGCGGCGCGATCCGGCGCTGGCGTACACATGAAGGTACTGGTACTCACAGGCCCTGAATCCAGCGGCAAAAGCTGGCTCGGCAACGAAATCCAGGCGCACTTCGGTGGCGAGCTGGTGGGCGAGTTCGTACGTCACTTCATTGACGAACAGGCACGCGATACCTGCTATGCCGACATTCCGACCATTGCCCGCGGACAACTGGCCTGGGAAGACGCGGCCCGCGCCCGGCAACCGCAACTGCTGATTCTCGACACGCACCTGCTAAGCAACATGCTCTGGAGCCGTACGCTGTTTGACGATTGCCCGGCGTGGCTGGAACAAGCATTGTTGGCACGCCATTATGACCTGCACCTGCTGCTCAGCCCCGAGTCCATCGCCTGGCACGACGATGGGCAACGCTGCCAGCCGCAGTTGTCTGAGCGCCAGGCGTTTTTCCAGGCCACCGGTGACTGGCTGGTACGGCACCGGCAGCCTTGTCAGGTAGTACAAGGCGACTGGGAGCAGCGCAGGTGCGCAGCCTTTGCAGCGGTAACGCGCTTGCTCAAGGTATAAATGGCCGCCCAATGCGGCCAGATGTCCATTCCTGAAACACTGCTCACGGCGCAAACCCGCGATCTAAAGCGGGCCCGGCGCGTGTACGCAAAAGTGTTAAACACCTGAAACAGCCGACCTCCGGGCCCCTTGATGAGCGCGGGCGCCCACTGGATCCAGGTTTGTACGATGCCTTTGTCTCAACGGCGTTACACGAATTTTTCACAATTGCGGTGAATAAACTCAAACCGTTGTTTTTCCATGACAAATAAAAACCGGCACACCTTCTGCTCTCTTCCTCGCAACGCTGAACAGGCCTGCGCACCGAAGAAGGAATTGCCATCGTGGGAAATATTGGTAAAGGCATGTATCGCCTCCTGTTGCTCGGATGGGTACTGACACCGAGCGTCAGCCTGCCGGTTCAGGCCGAAAACGGGATCATCGTCATCACCCGCGATGTGCAACCGCGCAACGCAATGCGTCCCCCCCTGGTTCCCGACCCCTACCCGGTCACCGTCAATACCAACCCGTCCGCACATGTCATCAAACAAACCAACGAGCTGAGCGATGGTGACTTTGCCAGCATCAGCAGCGGTGCAGGCATTACCCCCCTGATCACGCAACAGACCAACAACCTGGGCGGCAACTTCGGTAATCAGACCCAACTGCCCAACCTGGCTGGCGGACGTTCCGGGGGCTCCGGCAATGGCATTTCCAACATGGTCAACTCCAACATCCAGAAAGGCCTTGCCCCCCTGCAGATCTTGACCGGAGGCCAGTGAGATGAGGCACACGCTGCTGATTCTGGCCACGTTTTGCAGTGCACCGGCCTTCGCCCAACCCCCAGTAATCAATAACGCCAACATCGACAGTTCCGGCAAGCAATACCAGGGCAACCTCACGGTCAACCAGGCTGCCGGCGATCAACAGCAGCAGGCTAACGCCCGGGCCATCGCGGTTGGCCATGGCGCCAGCGCAACCACACAGATTCGTCAACGCTTGCGCACCCATGTCGACCCGGCGATGGATGCCCGGTCCGGCATCCAGGGCGACGCCTTCAGTCACGGCAACGGTGCGCTGGGAGTCAACCAGAGCGCGGGCGCCAGTAACCAGCAAGCCAACGCACTGCGCATCAGCATCGGTGCTCAGCCGCAAAGTATCGACGACAGCGTCCTCCTGCAACAGAACGTGGCGCTGCTCAACAACTCCGATCCAACCGACTCTGCACCCGGCTATCGCCAGGTCACTACAAGTGACCAGGCTTTCACCGGTAGCCGTGGGGTGATTCAGTTGAATCAGAGTGCCGGGGTGGGAAATCGAACGGCCAACACCCTGAGCATACGGGTCGCGGACTGACCCAAACAGGTAGGAACAACACTTAACCTAAAATAAAGTACGGAGAATCACCATGAAACCCTCGATGGCATTAAAGCCTCTGGTTTTCGCAATTGCTGCGGTCATGGCTGTTGCTGTACAAGCTGGGCAGAACGATCGGCGTGGCAATGATCACCATAATAATGGTCATCATAACAACGGCCACCACACCCCTCCTCCAACCAAGATCCCTGTCTATGCGACTGCCAATGCCTATGACAGTCAGCGCAGCACCGGCAACCGGATCCACAACGAAGGGACCGAGAACTCAGCCGAGATGACCGATTCCGCCGAAGGCTCGAGCGGCAACGTCGGTGTCAACGTGGCGGCCGGTAACGGCAACCAACAAGACAACGCCGCGGCCATCGCCAACGCTCAGTCCGAATCGAGCGTCGACAACACCTTCGTGTTCGGCACTGCCGAAGCTACCGCCCGCGTCACGCAATACAGCAACAACAACAAGGTCAACAACTGGTCGACGCAAAACTCTGCGGTCATGAGCGGATCTGCCAGTGGTGCCAACGGCAACGTCGGTATCAACATTGCTGGTGGCGACCTTAACCAACAGAAAAACACCATGGCCATTGCCAATACCAATGCGCCACTCGGTAACGCAAGGGCCACCGCCTCTGCCAATCAAAACGGCCCTGGCCTGACTGTCAACAACTACGCCGATCGGGAAACCCGTCTGGATACGCTGACCTTTACCAAAACCATCAGCGGTTCGTCTTCTCGCGAAGGCACCTTCGACGCCAGTGTTGATAAGAGCGCTTCGTCGAGCTCCAGTGCCAGCGGTTCGCGCAGCTCTGAGGCCAGCGGTTCGAAGAGCTGGAGTGCCAGCGGTTCCAACAGCATGACTGCCAGCGGTTCCAACAGCTCGAGTGCCAGCGGCTCCAACAGCTCGAGTGCCAGCGGTTCGGGCAGCTCGAGTGCCAGCGGTTCCCACAGCTCGAATGCCAGTGGTTCCAACAGCCGCGATACCAGCGCAACCAGCAGTGCTTCGCTGGACGTCGCGCTGAACGCCGCCGCCGAGGCTGCCAGGTCCGTCACCACGGATGATGGCCGTCGCGAACGCACCCGCAGCGAAGAAGCCAGTGCATCGCTTGATGTAACGCTTAATGCATCGATCGATGCATCGCGCGAAACTTCGTTCGACTCTTCGTTCGACAGATCGCGCGACTCGTCGTGGGATAAATCGCGTGACTATGCGTACGACAAATCGCGTGATTCTTCCTACGATAGATCCCGTGATTCTTCTTACGATAAGTCCCGTGACTCTTCTTACGATAAGTCGCGTGAATCTTCGTACGATAAATCGTCGTCCTCCTCGTTCGAGAAAGCCTACGAAAAAGCTTCTGAGTCTTCGAGCTCCATCTCGAAAAGCTACAGCGAAGCCGACTCGTTTGAGCTGAGCAACAGTGTTTCCTTCCAAGTGCTGACTCCAATTGGCTGGGCAAACCCTGTGACCAACACTGCAACCCTGAACGGTTCGGTTAATGGTGGCAGTGGCAACCTGGGCGTCAACGTAGCTGCCGGTGTGGGCAACCAACAAAGCAACTCGCTGGCCATCTCCAACACCTCGATGTAATTGCCGTGGCCTGGAGGCCCCCTTCGGGGGGCCTTTTTTCACTACCAGCAGGGGGGCATCGAACATGCGCATTATCGCTTTGGCGTTTCTGCTTTGCCTGGCCAGTCTGAGTGAAGCTGCACAAATGCCACTTTCCGTATTGCCGGGTGGTGCGGTGATATTCAAGCCCATCCAGAGCATACGCGAGCGCAAATTCGCCGACCTGGTGCAACAGAAAACCGACTTCAGTTGCGGCGCCGCGGCCCTGGCGACCATATTGCGCCAGGCCTATTGGCTGGACGTGGATGAACAACAGATCATCGAAGGCATGCTGGCCCATGCCGATCAGGACCTGGTCCGTACCCAGGGCTTCTCCATGCTCGACATGAAGCGTTACGTGGAAAGCCTGGGCATGCGTGCCCGTGGTTACCGGGTGGCCGTCGAGACCTTGCACACCATCCGCATTCCGGTGGTGGTACTGATGGACATCCGTGGCTACAAGCATTTTGTGGTCATGCAAAAAGTCGCCAACGGCTGGGTATACATCGGTGACCCGGTACTTGGCCATAAGCGCTTCAAGGTCGACGACTTTGTCAAAGGCTGGAACGGCATCATCTTCGCCGTCATCGGCCAGGGTTACGACAAGACCAATGCCCTGCTCGACCCGCCTCTGCCGCTGACCGCCAAGAACCGCATCAACAACTTCACCCCGGTGCAAGACGCCGAGCTGATGGATTTCGGATTCATCCAAAGCGACTTCTTCTAATGACAAGGGAGCACGAGGCTCCGGGAGCATCCAATGAAGACCCCAATCTGGCTAGCGGCCGTTTGCCTGGCCGCCAGCCTGCCGACCCAGGCACAGACGCTCAAGCCGATTGAACTGAAGGATCAGGAACTGGCGAACCTGCGAGGCCGCTATGTCATGCCGGGGCGAATCATCAGTTTCGGCATTGTCATGACCAGCACCTGGCAAAATGCCAACGGTGAAGTGATCGGCGCCACGTCGTCGATGCAAATTCAACAATCGACGATCAAACCGCAGTTCTATGTGTCGATGATCGACGAAAAAGGTCATGCCTCGGCACACTCGCAAAGCAGCGGTACCGGTACCATCACGGGCGGCAGCGGCCTCAACAGTACCGAGGGCGTCACGCAGGTCGTGCGGGCTGCCGGAGACAACAACACGGCCTACAACAACGTTGATATCAACGTCACCAAGGCTAACCAGGCGCCAGCAACGCAGCAGCAGGGCCAGGTACTGGCCGCTGGCTCGACCCTGGTCGGCGCCAACGGCGCGGGCTCGCTGAGCGTTTCCTCGAGCGGTACCGGCGTGCAAATGAATATCGTCGCCAACAACAACCAGGGCAGCACCGCGCAACGCCTGGCCCAGGGTGGGCTGATGCAGAACACCACCTTGCTCGGCGGTGGCAACCGGGTCAGCAACCTCACGTCCCTCAATGTCGTGCTGCGTGACAACGCACCGACCGCAGGGTCGGTCAACGGCAACCTGGATCAGCTCAAAGGTCTTCGCACTCTCGGATTCTGATCTACGCTCAGTCTCATCAAATGTAGTCAGAAGGGACGGCCAACCCATGCATCGATCGTTAACGTTCAGAGCTATCGTCTGTTTGAGTAGCCTGACTCCGGCCACAATGCTTTACGCAGCCGCCGACCCTCAGGTAGAAGCATTAAAACAAGAACTCATGGAGTTGAAACAGCGTTACGAAGTACAGCAGCAAGCACTGATGGTCCTCGAACAACGCGTTCGCCAAGTCGAAGAAACACCTGCGACACCTGCTCCCAAACGCCTGACCAAATCCCCGGCTGAGACGGTCAAGGGTGGTCAGACAGTGGCCGCAGGCGCGCCGGGCACCACAGGCAGCTCATACGGCCAGTCACTCAAGGAAGATTCGGAGCCCGCGCAAAGCGTTTCCAACCTGTATGACGAGGCCAGCGGATTCTTCGGTGGCGGCAAGTTCAGCGTCGAAACCGGCCTGACCTACACCCATTACGATACCCGGGCGCTGGTGCTCAACGGGTTCCTGGCCCTGGACTCTATTTTCCTCGGTAACATCAACCTCGACCGCATCAAGGCGGATAACTGGACCCTGGACCTGACCGCCCGCTACAACCTGGATCAACGTTGGCAGTTCGACATCAACGTCCCGGTGGTCTACCGCCAATCCACGTATTCCTCTGGCGGCGCGGGTGGCGCCGGGCCGGTGTCATCCGACGCAACCGTCAGACGCGATCCCACAATCGGCGATGTCAACGTCGGCATAGCCTACAAGTTCCTGGACGAATCGGAAAACTGGCCCGACGCAGTCGCCACCTTGCGGATCAAGGCCCCCACCGGTGAGGAGCCCTATGGCATCAAACTGGTCAACGATCCCACCAACGACAACCTGTCGGTACCTGAAAGCCTCCCTACCGGCAACGGGGTCTGGGCCATCACCCCGGGTATCTCGCTGGTCAAGACCTTCGACCCTGCCGTGCTGTTCGGCAGCCTGTCCTATACCTACAACATGCAGGACTCCTTCAGCGACATCAGCCCTACCATCAACACCAAGGTCCCGGGTGACGTGAAACTCGGCGACTCATGGCAGATCGGCGCCGGTATTGCCTTTGCCTTGAACGAGAAGATGAGTATGTCGTTTTCGTTCTCCGACCAATTTGCCAGCAAAAGCAAGATCAAGCCTGATGGCGGCGACTGGCAGTCGGTTCCCAGCAGCGACTACAACTCGGCAAACTTCAACATCGGCATGACCCTGGCGGCCACCGATAACCTGACCATCGTCCCCAACCTCTCCATTGGCCTGACCGACGACTCGCCGGACTTCTCCTTCAGCCTGAAATTCCCTTACTACTTCTAAGCAAAAAGCCCGCTTCGGCGGGCTTGTGGTATCTACCAGGCTTAGCGGATCTGGTGCTTGTGCAGCAGCCGGTAGAAGGTCGGCCGGGAAACCCCGAGTACCTTGGCGGCAATGCTCAGGTTATCGCTGTGCCGGTTGAGCACATCGCACAAGGCCTGGCGCTCGGCCCGATGTTTGTAGTCTTCCAGGGTGCCCATGCTCGCTTCGAAATTCTGCTGGCTGTGCAACCCCAGGTCCTGCGCCTCGATCTGCCGGCCTTCGGCCAGAACCAGGCCCCGCCTCACCCGGTTGGCCAGTTCGCGCACATTGCCCGGCCAGTCATGCTTGCCCATGGCCGCCAGGGCTTCCTCGCTGAACGAACGTGGCCGGCGGCCGGTTTCCAGGCTGTAGAAGTGCGAAAAATGGCTGGCCAGCATCGACAGGTCGCCATGCCGGTCGCGCAGCGGCGCGGTCACGACCTGCAGCACATTGAGGCGATAGTACAGGTCTTCGCGAAAGCGGCCGCTATCAATGGCTTTTTCCAGGTCCACGTGGGTTGCCGCCAATACCCGCACATCCACGGCAATCGGTTGGCTGCCGCCGACCCGCTCGATGTGCTTTTCCTGCAAAAACCGCAGCAGGTTGGCTTGCAGCTCCAGCGGCAGGTCGCCGATTTCGTCGAGAAACAAGGTGCCGCCGTTGGCCACTTCGATACGGCCGATCTTGCGTTGATGGGCGCCGGTAAAGGCGCCTTTCTCATGGCCGAACAGCTCGGACTGGATCAGGTGTTCGGGGATGGCACCACAGTTGATCGGCACGAAGGGTTTGTCGCGGCGCTGGGACTGGCGGTGCAAGGTCCGCGCGACCAGCTCCTTGCCCGTGCCGCTTTCGCCACGAATCAGCACCGGCGACTCGGTAGGCGCCAGCTTGCTCAGCAGCTTGCGCAGTTCGCGGATCGGACGGCTATCGCCCAACAGCTCATGCTCGGTCTCGTCGACATGCACATTGCCCTTGCCTCGCAGGCGCGCCATGCCAAAGGCGCGGCCGAGGGTGACCTGCACCCGCGAGACATCGAACGGCAAGGTATGAAAGTCAAAAAACCATTCACAGACAAAATCGCCGACATTCTGCGCTCGCAGCTCTTCGGCGCTCAAGACCGCGATCCATTCGGTGTTGCTGCGGCTGATCAGGTCCTTGACCGCATCCGGGGGCTGCAGGTGCGAAGCCTGCAAGCGCAACAGGCCTACGTCGCAGGGATGCTCAAGGGCCGAAGACAAGGTACAGCTATGCACATCCCAGCCCACACTGCGCAAGCCTGGCAACAGGCGATGACAGTCATCGCACGGATCGACGATCAGCAGGCGGCGGTTGGATGCAGGCTCTAGCATGACCTTTTCCTTGGCGCCAATAGTTGGAATTTTAAGTAGAAACAGGGTGTTGGCAGGCCCGTTTTAACAGTAGCAACGATGCGTCAATATCCCACTACCGTCTGTCTGTTGAGAGGGCGCATTGGTCGCGGATTTCGGGTCAAAAGCGGCGCCGCAACGAGCTGGATACCGGGGCGGTATCACTGCGGCCACCGTGGGGGATTATGCAGTCAAGCGCATAAGGTGATCTGTGAGGCCTGGACTCAAGAACCGGACCGTTTCACAATTAATCCGCACCATCTCATTCTGGGACCGTACACCTAAGCCCAGTGCGCAGGGTCAGGCGAAGCAAGGGGAAGGTTACCGCGTTACTTTCCTGCGGTGTCTGGTCGAAGCTGACTTTGAACTCCACCCGAAACTCGCAGTTGTCCCGTAGCAGCAACAAACGATTGCGGGCAAGTACCCTGCTGAGGCCACTCGCAGCTTCACCTTCATTGAGCTCGCCTGCGCTGATCAACTCGATGATATCGGGCTCACCATTGAGCTTCGTACCATGACAGCGTAGCCAGACCCTTTGACCCGCCCGGGCGAAACGCCAAAGTATTAACGAGACAGCCGAGTCGCCGACAAAACGATCAAGGTCCAGAGTCGACCCGACTGCACCCGCGACCTCGGGTAGTGGCAAGCCTGCCAGGGGCTGTATACCGAGTCTCAGTAGCGGTGACTCCTGCGCTTCAGCCCCCAGGCGAGTCACGCCATAGCGGACCGCCACTTCGCGCTGGCTAGGGCCAATGTTTGCGCCTACAACGTCAGGGGGAACGGTGAACTCAAGCTCACCGGCAGGATCGCCCGTAAGCGGCCCCAGCGTGGTCGACCCCAAAGCCGTGCCTGTCCAGTGCAAGGTGATTCTTTCCTGCGTGGTCATATGCGCATAGCGAATCTTGATCCTGACGCCAGACAACGCCAGCAGCGGATCAAGTTGGCCACCACAGGCCTGGACAACCGAGGGTAACTGTAGCTCCAGGGTCTTTAGCCTGATCTGCAGCAACAGAAACCACGAGTGCCTGGCTCGTACACCCGCTTCAACCACCCAGTAACGGAAAATAATGTTGTGGCTAACGGCCGGGGTGATGAAGTCGACAGGTACGGCAAAGGTCAGATCTTGTATGTCGGTAACCTGGATATGCTGGGAATGGCTTCCGCCGACACCTGTTCTCACACACTCCAGGTACACCGTCTGCCCAGATAACATGCCATCGTAGATTCCAACCCGCACGGTGGCGGCCGTCAGGCCGACAGGATCCAGCCTGCCGTTCTCGGATTCGTCCACCAACGGAGGGGGAAGTACCAGTTCAAGGCTACCCACCTCCAGGTCAAGGTATTCAGACTCGTGCCAGCCGCTGTCATAATCGAACACTCGATAGTGCACCGACACTGTACCGTTGTTGAGCGGAGCGATATGTTCCGCCAGCACGATGAAATCGATGGCCCCTCCCACCTCATCGGCTTCAATGACACGGTCCTCGCTATGAAAATAGTGCTGGTTGTTCGCCCGCCGGCCATCCCAGATCATTCGCACCAGCTGCTGGGCGGCCATTTGCGAGTACGCAGGAATTTGCACTGTCGCACGCTCAAGTGTATCGACGAGGTTGTTTCCCACGGCCTCGAGTACAACCGGAGACTGCAAGCCCTGCCTCGCTGATGTTCCTTGGCTCATGCCTCCCCCTGTCATCATTAGTGCCCTGCGGCCGGGAGCTTATTCAACTCCCCTCCCAACCTGGCCGCTACTGACAAAAATGCCAGGTACCCCGGTATGAACCGATAAACGGTATTAAAATATTTTCCAAAGAAGTGTGACTTACCCCCCGGTCGGGTGCATCAGTACAAGTAACTCACCGCTGCGCAAACAGGCGCGCGGGTTTATTCCATGTTTGGGCCCACAGAGAGACCGAACCCATGAACGCCCCGCTGCGTGTCAACGATGCCCTGCTGATTGCCGACCACGCCTTTGAACCTTTCCAGTGTGTTGCCTGGGATGTACCCAACGGTACCGGCGAGTTGAGCCTGGCGGTCATCGACCGGACCAGCACCCGCATTGGCAGCAAGCAAGTCCCTTGCAGCACCTACTCCGACCCTGCGCAACTGGCTCATTTGATTGAAGAAGTTCGTGCCGAGTTGAGCGAGAAAGGTTATACCCTGCAGCCTTGGTCGATGCCCAAGTAATAGCGGTTAATTGCCAAAGGCGCTGTATTCGCGCACGCCTTTGGCAACTTTGCTATAACTCGCTGGACAAACTGCGACACTTGGCCGCAGTTGTTTTTATTGATACCAGGTTATCCGCCGAGTACCGCCAGTGTCTCCAGGTGCTGGTAATCGGCATGCAGTTGTTGCGCAAGTAACTGTGCCCTTCCCAGCTTGACCGGCGAACTTTCGATATCCACCAACAGCGATTGGCAAGGCAGCGGCTGTAGCGCCTGCCAAGCCTTGAGCCGGCCATCGGTCACGATCAGGCATCGCTGCAGTTCTGCCGGATAGCGTCGTTGACGCTCCTGCAGCCAACTCCGTGCCTGCTCCAGTGCCGCCAGCAATGGCGTACCGCCCCCCGCCCCCAACGCCTCCAGCCACGGCTGCAAGCTCGCCGAGGCTTTTAGCCCGTGACGTTGCCAGCGCGGCGCATTGCCGCTGGCGGTGAGCAGGGTCAGTCGCGCGCGGTTGCGGTAGGCCTGATCGAAAAACCCCGCCAGCATGCCCTTGGCCCGGCTCAGGGCCTGGTGACGGCGGGTTGACGCCGAAGCATCGACAATCACCAGCCACAGCTCTTGGGCGCTGGCCGTGCGCTGCTGCCAGCACAGGTCGTTGCGCGTGCGCGGGCGGCCCTTGAGCAAGGTCGCCGGCCAGGCCACCGCGCCGGATGCCGCCTGCTTGCCACGCCCACGCGGGCCCGCAGTCAGTGCACCGGGTCGGGGTCTGGCATCCGCGCTGGTGTGCCGGCGGATGCTCAGGGCTTTTTTGCCCAGCTCGGTACCTCGCGCCGGGCGCCGCTCGGGGTGGCTTGTGGCGGCAGTTCGCCCCATTGACCCTGGCCTTGCTGGCCGGCCGATGGCGGCATCGCCCCACCGTTGTCTGGCGCTTGCGATTGTGGCGCCGGGGCTTCACGGCGGCGATGGCGCAAGGCGAATTCGGCCACGGCATCGATATCCTCAGCTTCGATCGCCAGCGCTCCGCGCCAGGCCGCGTGGGCCCGGGCCGCACGCAGCCAGACCAGGTCGGCACGCAGGCCATCGACGCCAGCGGCAAAGCAGCGCTCGGTAATCTGCGCCAGGGCCAGGTCGTCCAGGGCAATCTGTTGCAGGCGTTCACGGGCGCCATGGCAACGCTCGCGCAGGGCCGCCTGAGCGGGTGCCCACTGGGCACAGAACGCCTCGGGATCACTGTCGAAATCCAGGCGCCTGCGAATGATCTGGCCACGGGCTTCGGGCAACGGCTGGCCCTCGAGCAGCACATTGAGGCCGAAGCGGTCGAGCAATTGCGGGCGCAACTCGCCCTCTTCCGGGTTCATGGTGCCAATCAGCACGAAACGGGCACTGTGGCGGTGGGAAATGCCGTCGCGCTCGACCCGGTTGGTGCCACTGGCGGCGACGTCCAGCAACAGGTCGACCAGATGATCCGCCAGAAGATTGACTTCATCGACATACAGCACGCCGCCGTCGGCCTTGGCCAGCACCCCGGGGGAAAACTGCGCCTTGCCCTGGCCCAACGCCGCATCCAGGTCGAGGGTGCCGACCAGGCGCTCTTCGCTGGCACCCAGCGGCAAGGTCACGAACGGCCCCGCTCCGAGCAAATCCGCCAGGCCCCGGGCCAGGGTGCTCTTGGCCATGCCGCGCGGGCCTTCGATCAGCACGCCGCCGATCTTCGGGTCGATGGCGGTCAGGCACAGCGCCAGTTTCAGCTCATCGGCGCCGACCACGGCAGCCAGGGGGAAGTGTGCAGGTTCACTCATTTCAATTCTCTTCTTCGCCGTCCAGCAGCTGTTCTTCCAGGGCTTCGCGGTACTCGCCGGGCTCCTGCCAGAGCCCGCGTTGCTGGGCTTCGAGCAGGCGCTCGGTGATGTCGCGCAGCGCCTCGGGGTTGTGCTGGCGGATAAAGTCGCGGGTCGGGCCATCGAGCACATAGGCGTCGGCCAGCGACTGGTAATGGTGGTCGTCGATCAACTGCGTGGTGGCATCGAACGCGAACAGATTGTCGACGGTGGCAGCCAGTTCGAAGGCACCTTTATAGCCGTGGCGCTTGACCCCGTCGATCCACTTGGGGTTCAGCGCCCGGGCACGGATCACCCGGTTCAGCTCTTCTTTCAGCGTGCGGATGCGCGGCCGATCCGGCTGGCTATGATCGCCGTGGTAGCTGGCGACGCTGCTGCCGCCCAGGCTTTCCACGGCGGCGAGCATGCCGCCCTGGAACTGGTAGTAGTCGTTGGAATCGAGCAGATCGTGCTCGTGGTTGTCCTGGTTCTGCACCACCGCCTGCACCTGGCTCAGGCGCCGGGCAAAGTGGGCGCGCGCCGGCGTGCCGTCATCGGCAGCGCCGTAGGCATAGCCACCGTGGTTCAGGTAAACCTCGGCCAGGTCCTGGCGGTCATTCCACAGGCGCCCGTCGATGGCATTCTGCACGCCAGCGCCATAGGCGCCCGGCTTGGCCCCGAACACCCGCCAGCCGGCCTGACGGCCCGCCTGTTCGGCATCCACACCCTGGGCCAGCAATTCAGTACGTTCGCTACGGACCTTGGCCGCCAGGGGGTTGAGGTCATCCGGTTCATCCAGTGCCGCCACCGCTTGCACAGCAGCGTCGAACAGTTTGATCAGGTTGCCGAAGGCATCGCGGAAAAAACCCGAGACGCGCAAGGTGACGTCCACCCGCGGCCGGTCGAGCAGGCTCAAGGGCAGGATCTCGAAATCGTCGACCCGCTGGCTGCCGCTGGCCCACACCGGTCGCACACCGAGCAAGGCCATGGCCTGGGCGATATCGTCACCACCGGTGCGCATGGTCGCCGTACCCCACACCGACAGGCCCAGTTGGCGCAGGTGATCGCCATGATCCTGCAGATGACGCTCGAGGATCAGGTTGGCCGAGGCAAAGCCGATGCGCCAGGCGGTGGTGGTCGGCAGGTTGCGCACATCGACAGTATAGAAGTTGCGCCCGGTCGGCAGCACGTCCAGGCGCCCGCGGCTTGGCGCGCCACTCGGGCCAGCGGGCACGAAACGGCCGTCGAGGGCAGCGAGCAGGCCGTGCATTTCTGCCGGGCCGCAGCCGTCCAGTCGCGGTGCGACCTGCTGCTCCAGCGCCTCGAGAATGGCCTGCACTTGCGCCCATTCCGGGCCGCCGACAAGCTGCACGGTGCCGTCGAGCATCTGCTCGATCAACTGGCTGGCATACAGCTCCAGGCGCTCGCGGGTATCGCCCGCCGTGCGCCATGCCTCGTCCAATGTAGCCAGCAGTGAAGGCCTCGGGCCCTGCCAGGGTTGGCCAAGGTCGCAATCGAGCGGATCGAAGCCCAGGTTCAGCGCCCTGGCCAGGGCCCGCAACAAACTGCCGTTGGCCCCGCGCCCATCACCGCGCTCCACCCGCAACAGGGCCAGCAAGGTATCGGTGCGCAAACGCCCGGCAGGCGACTCGCCGAACACATGCAGGCCATCGCGGATCTGCGACTCCTTGAGGTCGCACAGGTAGGTGTCCAGGCGCGGCAGCCACACCGCGGCATCGTCCAGCGCACCTTCGATCTGCAGCTCGCGGTCGATATGGTTGTCGCGCACCAGCGCCAGGATGTCGCGCTGCAGCTCGCGGGCCCGGCGCGGGTCGAGCAACTGCGCCTCGTAGTACTCGTCGGCCAGCAGTTCCAGGTGACGCAAGGGCCCATAGGTTTCGGCGCGGGTCAGCGGCGGCATCAGGTGGTCGATGATCACCGCCTGGGTGCGCCGCTTGGCCTGGGCGCCCTCACCCGGGTCGTTGACGATAAACGGGTAGATGTTCGGCAGCGGGCCGAGCAAGGCGTCCGGCCAGCAGCTGTCGGACAAGCCGACGCCCTTGCCCGGCAGCCATTCCAGGTTGCCGTGCTTGCCGACATGGATCAGCGCATCGGCGGCAAAGCCGTGACGCAGCCAGAAGTAGAACGCCAGGTAAGCGTGCGGCGGCACCAGGTCGGGGTCATGGTAGACCGCGCTCTGGTCCAGCTGGTAACCACGGGCCGGCTGGATGCCGACGAAGGTCAGGCCGTAGCGCAGGCCGGCGATCATCATCCGCCCGCTGCGGAACATCGGGTCCTGGCTCGGCTCGCCCCAGCGTTCGCGCACGGCTATCTGGTTGGCCTCGGGCAAGGCGGCAAACGCCGCCAGGTAATCCTCCAGGGCCATGCTCTGCATGCACGGGCGCAGGTCGAGGCTGTCCAGGTCATTGCTGACGCCACCGAGCAAGGCCTGGATCAGCGCCGTACCACTGGCGGGCAAGGGGGCCAGGGGATAGCCCTGCGCCTGCAAGGCGCGCAGGATATTCAGCGCCGCGGCCGGGGTGTCGAGCCCCACGCCATTGCCGATGCGGCCATCGCGGGTCGGGTAGTTGGCGAGGATCAGCGCCACACGCTTCTGTGCGTTGGGTAGCTGCGCCAGGTCACACCAGCGCCGCGCCAGCTCGGCGACAAAGTCCATGCGCTCGGGCTGGGCACGGTAGCAGACCACGTCGGACTGGCTGCGCTCGCTGCGCCAGGCCAGGTCCTTGAAGCTGATCGGCCGGGTGATGATGCGCCCGTCCAGCTCCGGCAAGGCGATGTGCATGGCCAGGTCGCGGGCACCCAGGCCCTGCTCGCTGGCCTGCCAGGCCGGCTCGTTGTCCTGGGCGCAGATCGCCTGCAACACCGGGACATCGCGGCGAAACGGCCGCAGGTGCGGCTGCTCGGGGCTCGACTGGGCAAAGCCTGTGGTGTTGATGATCAGTGCAGCGTCGACCTGGTCCAGCCAGTCCTCGACCTGCTGCAGGCAACCGGCCTCCTTGAGGCTGGCCACGGCAATCGGCAAGGGGTTGAGCCCGGCCAGCTGCAAACGCTCGCAGAATGTATCGATGAAGGCGGTGTTGGCCGCCTGCAGGTGCGAGCGATAGAACAGGATCGGCACCACCGGCTGCTCGACCTGCCACTCGCCGAACCAGTCCTCCAGCGCCGCAGCCGCCTTGCGCGGGTGATACACCGCAGTGCGCGGCAGTTGTTGCGGCTCGCTCCAGGAGTAGGCGCAATTCAAGTACTGGCTGGCGAGGCAGTTGAACAGGTTCAGGGCATTGGCCTTGCCGCCCTGGCGCAGAAAGTGCCAGAGCCGTTCGGCCTGCTCGGCCGGCACCGTGCTGAGGCTGGTCAGCTCCGGGTCCGGACGGTCGTCGCCCGGCACCAGGATCAGTTGTACACCACGGGCGGCCAGCTCCAGCAGCTGTTCCACACCATAGCGCCAGTAGCCGACGCCACCGTGCAGCGACACCAGGATGACCTTGGCATGGCGCAGCACCTGGTCGACATACAGGTCGACCGAGGCGTGATTCTGTACCTGCATCGGGTTGGCCAGACGCAGGCTGGGGAAATCCTCGGGCAACTGCTGGGCGGTTTCGGCCAGCAGCGCCAGGTGCGAGTCACCGCTGCAGAGGATTACCAGCTCGGCCGGGGTCTGGCCGAGGTCGGCAATGCTGTCGTCCGGTACAAAACCACCGGGCTGGGTCCGCAGCAGGTGCATCGGTCAAGCGCCCAGGGCGGCGCGCAGGCTCGCTTCCAGTTGTGCCGCATCCAGTTCCTGGCCAATCAGCACCAGGCGCGTGGTGCGCGGCTCTTCGCTGCGCCAGGCGCGGTCGAAGTGCTTGTCGAAACGGGTGCCCACGCCCTGGATCAGCAGGCGCATCGGCTTGCCCGGGATAGCGGCAAAGCCCTTGACCCGCAGGATGCCGTGCTGCACGACCAACTGGGTCAGGGCATCGAGCAACAGGCTTTCGTCGGCTTGCGGCAGCTCGATGGAGATCGAGTCGAAGGCGTCGTGATCATGGTCGTCGTGATCGTCACCGTCGTGGTGCGAATCGTGGTGGGTGCGGCGGCCATCGATATGCGCCTCGGATTCGGCGCCCAGGCCCAGCAGCACGTCCAGCGGCAGACGGCCGCTGCTGGCTTCGATCACCTTCACCGCCGGTGGCAGCTCTTCTACGACTTCGGCGCGCACCTTGGCCAGGTCGTCGGCAGCGATCAGGTCGGCCTTGTTCAGGACCACCAGGTCGGCGCTGGCCAACTGGTCGGCGAACAGCTCGTGCAGCGGCGATTCGTGGTCCAGGTTGGGGTCGAGCTTGCGTTGGGCATCGACCTGGTCCGGGTAGGCGGCAAAGGTGCCGGCGGCGACGGCCGGGCTGTCGACCACGGTGATCACCGCATCGACCGTGCAGGCGTTACGAATCTCTGGCCACTGGAAGGCTTGCACCAGGGGCTTGGGCAGGGCCAGGCCGCTGGTTTCGATGAGGATATGGTCGAGGTCGCCGCGACGGGCCACCAATTCGCGCATCACCGGGAAGAACTCTTCCTGCACGGTGCAGCACAGGCAGCCGTTGGCCAGCTCATAGACGCGGCCGTTGGCCTCTTCTTCGCTGCAACCGATGCTGCACTGCTTGAGGATTTCGCCGTCGATGCCCAGCTCGCCAAACTCGTTGACGATCACCGCGATGCGCCGCCCCTGGGCGTTGTCGAGCATATGCCGCAGCAACGTGGTCTTGCCCGAGCCGAGGAAGCCGGTAACGATGGTGACGGGGAGTTTGGCCAGTGTTTTCATGTCGATGCCCTTGGCAGGATGGCGGGCATGCGGGACGAGCGCCAAAGGTGTCACGCACCTGGCCTGTTCGCCACCGGATCACCCCGCCCGGTTGAATGTCGGAAACTGTCCGAGGCAGGTCTCCTGGCTTGCATTGCACCGGCGCCAGGGCCAGTCGAACGACGCCTTCCCGCACGCGGTGCAGTGGCTGTGTCGAACGCTTCAATGCTTACAGTTGCGGGGGCAGCCGCGGCTTCAACCGCGTTCCCGTCTTAGCTTCGGCCAGCGCCGAAGAACCTCGAAGCGGCTAGGCTACGCAGTGCCCGGTGAGCGGTCAACTGCTGTCACGATTGACGCCTGCCCGCGCCCGTGATTTGCTAACGCCATTCGTTTGGGTGCCCCTTGAGGGTGAAACTGGGAAACCGGTGCGTCATACACTTCTTTATTTGGTGTACGACAAGTCCGGTGCTGCCCCCGCAACGGTAAGTGAGAAAAGCGTCAGAACCACTGTGCCCGCTGCCTGGCATGGGAAGGTGACGCCTGTGGTGTGGCCAGCTGCCAACCCTCACCAGCCCGGAGACCGGCCCGACGCTTGACCGAACAAACCCGCGGTGGGCGGGCGCTGTTACACCCCCTGGGCGATCCTCGCGCAGGGGTTGGCTGCGCTTGCCTGTTGCCGACAACACCAAGAGGAAAGCGCCATGCGTACCAGTACCGCCAGTAATGAAGCCGTTACCCCTTCAAGCCTCAGCCAGCGCCTGCTGGTTGCTGTCGGCGCCTCGCTGCTGGGCCTGTGCCTGGTCTACTTCGCCGGTTTCTCGCACATCGAAGCGGTGCATAACGCCGCCCACGATACCCGCCACAGCGCCGCCTTCCCTTGCCACTGAGTGCTGCCCCGATGATCAAGCGTATCGCCAGTACTGCAGGCTTTACCGGCCTGCTGGCCGCCCTGCTGCTGACCCTGCTGCAAAGCTTCTGGGTCGCGCCGCTGATTCTCCAGGCGGAAACCTATGAAAGCGCCGCGCCTGCGGTCGAGGCGCCCCATGAACATGCGGCCGGTACCGCCGAGCATCATCACGACAGCGAAGCCTGGTCGCCGGAAGACGGCTGGCAGCGGGTGCTGTCGACCACCGGCGGCAACCTGGTGGTGGCGGTCGGTTTCGCCCTGATCCTCGCCGCGCTCTACACCCTGCGCGCACCGAAGACCGTGATCAGCGGCGCGCTCTGGGGCCTGGGCGGCTTTGCCGTGTTCTGCCTGGCGCCGACCCTGGGCCTGCCCCCGGAGCTGCCGGGTACTGCTGCCGCCGACCTGGCCCAGCGCCAAGCCTGGTGGGTCGGCACGGCTGCCGCCACCGCCGTCGGTCTGGCCTTGATCGCATTCGCCCACAACTGGCTGCTGAAGATAGTCGGTGCAGTGTTGCTGGTGGTGCCTCACGTGATTGGCGCGCCGCAGCCTGAAGTCCACCAGATGCTCGCCCCAGAAGCCCTGGAAGCCGAGTTCAAGGTCGCTTCGCTGCTGACCAACGCCGCGTTCTGGCTGGCCCTGGGCCTGATCAGTGCCTGGCTGTATCGCCGTTCGAGCCAGGCCTGAACGGATGCAGCTGTACCTCGGCCTGGGTTGCCGTCGCGGCTGCCCGGCCGACGCCCTGAGCGACCTGCTCACGCGTACCCTGCTCGCCCATGACCTGCCGCCCGGCGCGGTCATGGGCCTAGCCAGCATCGACCTCAAGCACGACGAACCCGGCCTGCATGAACTGGCCCGGTGCCTGGGCGTGCCGCTGCTGTTCTTCAGTGCGGCGCAACTGGCTGTTTTCGAACAACGCCTGAGCCATCGTTCTGCGGTGGCTTACCGGCACAGTGGCTGTTATGGCGTGGCCGAGAGCGCCGCCCTGGCCCTGGCCGAGCAACTTGGCGGCCCGGCCCGCCTACTGGTACCCCGCACCCTGCAGGCCGACGCCAGCCTGGCATTGGCCTGCACCAGCGGTTTTCGCTGATAATCTGCACTTTCCCCGCAAGGACTCCCCATGACCGTCTATTTCATCGGCGCCGGCCCCGGCGATCCGGAGCTGATCACCGTCAAGGGCCAGCGCCTGATCCAGCGCTGCCCGGTGATCATCTACGCCGGCTCCCTGGTCCCGGCCGCAGTGCTGGAAGGTCACCGCGCCGAGACCCTGATCAACAGCGCCGAACTGCACCTGGCGCAGATCATCGAGGCGATCAAGCGCGCCCATGATCAGGGCCATGATGTGGCCCGGGTGCACAGCGGCGACCCCAGCCTGTATGGCGCCATCGGCGAGCAGATCCGCTACCTGCGCGAGCTGGGCATTCCCTACGAGATCGTCCCCGGCGTCACCGCCGTTGCAGCCAGCGCCGCCCTGCTCGGCTGCGAGCTGACCTTGCCGGACATCGCCCAGAGCGTGATCCTCACTCGCTACGCCGACAAATCACCGATGCCCGCTGGAGAACAACTGACCGATCTTGCCCGCCACCAGACCACCCTGGCCGTGCACCTGGGGGTCAAGCACCTGGCAAAAATCGTCGAAGAACTGCGCCCGCACTATGGCGCTGACTGCCCGATTGCCGTGGTGCACCGGGCGACCTGGCCGGATCAGGACTGGGTGCTGGGGACCCTGGAGACGATTGTCGAGCTGGCCGCGGCCAAGGATTTTCGCCGTACCGCGCTGATTCTGGTGGGCCGGGTGCTGGGTAACGACACCTTCTCGGAGTCGGCGCTGTACCGCGCCGGGCATGCCCACCTGTACCGGCCCTGAGCGTATACACTGACGATTCCGATCCGCCTGCGAGGACCTGACCATGCTCGAACTGCGCCCGAACTGTGAATGCTGTGGCACTGATCTACCCGGCGAGAGCCCGGACGCGTTGATCTGCTCGTTTGAATGTACCTTTTGCCGCGACTGCAATGAGCGTCAGCTCAAGGGCCAGTGTCCCAATTGCGGCGGTGAGCTGGTCAAGCGCCCGGCGCGCTCGGTGGCCAAGCTGGTCAACAACCCGGCGTCGACCCAGCGGATCGTCAAGGAACAGGGCTGCCCGAGCCATTGAGGTAAACCTGACTGGCAAGGCTTTGCCTTGCATCGCCGGCAAGGCCGGCTCCCACGATTGATCTGTGTACGCTGCCGAACCTGTGGGAGCTGGCTTGCCAGCGATGGGTTTCGTCAAGGAACAGGGCTGCCCGAGCCATTGAGGTAAACCCGACTGGCAACGCTTTGCCTTGCATCGCCGGCAAGGCCGGCTCCCACAATTGATCTGTGTACGCCGCCGAACCTGTGGGAGCTGGCTTGCCAGCGATGGGTTTCGTCAAGGAACAGGGCTGCCCGAGCCATTGAGGCAAACCTGACTGGCAAGGCTTTGCCTTGCATCGCCGGCAAGGCCGGCTCCCACAATTGATCTGTGTACGCTGCCGAACCTGTGGGAGCTGGCTTGCCAGCGATGGGTTTCGTCAAGGAACAGGGCTGCCCCACCCATTGAGGTAAACCTGACTGGCAAGGCTTTGCCTTGCATCGCCGGCAAGGCCGGCTCCCACAATTGATCTGTGTACGCCGCCAAACCTGTGGGAGCTGGCTTGCCAGCGATGGGTTTCGTCAAGGAACAGGGCTGCCCCACCCATTGAGGTAAACCTGACTGGCAAGGCTTTGCCTTGCATCGCCGGCAAGGCCGGCTCCCACAATTGATCTGTGTACGCCGCCGAACCTGTGGGAGCTGGCTTGAACTGGCCTAATGATTTTGGACACCTTCGTCGGGCGCTATTATGGCGCCCAATTGGAGGCAAAATCAGTGCGAAAATCTTACTCGAACGAATTCAAAATCAAAGCTGCCGAGATGGTGCTGGACGATGGTGAGTCAGTCCCTGATGTCTGCGAGAGCCTTGGCCTAGGGCGGACCGCGCTTCGTCGCTGGGTCGAGCAACTGCGCCAGGAACGAGAAGGTCAAACACCAGTCGGCGCCAAGGCCATCACTCCAGAGCAGCAGCGAATCCAGGAGCTGGAAGCGCTAGTCCGGCAAAAGGACCGGGATATCGAAATCCTAAAAAAGGCCAGTGCTCTCCTGCTTCGGGACTCCAAGGATCGTTCTCGCTGATCAACGAACTGAGTGAGCAATTTGGTGTTTTCGACTGCTGTCGCGTCCTTGGAGTTCGGCGCAGCAGTTTCTACGCATGGCGAAAACGCCAAGGACGAAAGGATCCGGTCAGAGAGGATCTGCGTTCAACGATGGTCAGCCTTTTCAAGGCCTCTCGTAGCTCTGCTGGGTCGCGAACGCTGGTTCGGGAATTGCGTCGTGCTGGCCATAAAGCCGGGCGATACAAGGTACGTATGCTGATGAAGGAAGCCGGTCTGCAATGCAAGCAACGCAGGCCGCATCGTTACCGATCATCGGGCACAGAAGCATTGATCGCGAGTAACCAGCTCAAGCGAAACTTCAACGTCTCGACGGTCAACCAGGTGTGGTGCGGCGATGTCACCTACATCCAGGTAGGCAAGCGTTGGCTGTACTTGGCGGCTGTGATCGACTTGTATGCTCGCCGAGTGGTGGGCTGGGCTTTCTCAATGATCGCCGATGCCCGGCTTGCCTGCGAGGCGCTACGAATGGCGGCCGAATCTAGAGGTAGACCGGCTGGAGTGATGTTCCACTCGGATCAGGGTTGTCAGTACACCAGCCATAAATTCAGGGCTGCTCTTGAGGAGTACGGTCTGGAACAGAGCATGAGTCACCGAGGCCAGTGCTGGGATAACGCCGTCATGGAGCGCTTCTTCGGTGCATTGAAGTCTGAGTGGATGCCAGCAGAGGGTTACGAAACCGAAGCGCAAGCACAGTTAGACATCCAGGCTTATCTGATGCGTTACAACCTTAAGCGTCTCCACAGCTACAACGGCTATGAAACCCCGGTAGCCATGGAGAAAAAGCTCAAGGTTGCGGCATGAACCTAAACCGGTGTCCAAAATCTGTTGACCAGTTCAGCTTGCCAGCGATGGGTTTCGTCAAGGAACAGGGCTGCCCGAGCCATTGAGGTAAACCTGACTGGCAAGGCTTTGCCTTGCATCGCCGGCAAGGCCGGCTCCCACAATTGATCTGTGTACGCCGCCGAACCTGTGGGAGCTGGCTTGCCAGCGATGGGTTTCATGGGCTCTGGTACTGGCTCAGGTATTTATCCAGCACCGCCTTGTCCCCCGCACCATCCCCGGCCACCTGCCACAAGCGCCGTTCAATGCCCTGGGCCAGCAAGTGCCCGACCGCCGCCTCGATCGCCGACAGCACGCAGAGCTGCGCGGGCTCGTTGGTGGTGTAGCCGACCTCGGCTTCCAGCAGCTTCTTGAACTCGATGAACTTGAACACCCCGGCGCTGCGCCCGACCGAGTAGATGGTCTTGCTGGTCATGACGTTGGCCAGCACCTGGCCGCTGCGCACATCCACCGCCCGCAGGTTGACCGAGACCTGGTCGACCCGGTACTCACGCGACAGGTCGATGCCCAGGTAACGCGCGCCCTCACCGCCGCTGCGCACGTTGGTGTCGTAGGCGATGATACCGCCTTCGAGCATCAGGTTGGCTGCCTGCAGGGGCGGCAGTTCACCCAGGATATTCACCGGCGTATCGGGCTTTTTCTGCGAGGCGCGAATGATCTTGCGTTCGGTCAGCAGGTTCTGCAGCCCTTCGCGTTCGAGCACCACGAACCAGCCGCTGGCCTGCAGGGCATCCATCAGCATGCTCGCCGCCCCCTGGGTGACGCTGGTGGAAAACGAACTGGCCGGGGTCGGCTTGTATTGCCCGGTCTGGTCGCGAAAGCCATACACCACTGCCATCAGCCGGCCCTTGGGCCGCGGCATGTTGAGCAGGTCGTAGTAGGTCGAGGCCCGCGGCGTCAGGGTCGGGCTTTCGCTGTCCTGTTCGGCCGGCATCGGTTCGCGCAGGCTGCAGCCTTGCAAGGCGGCCAGGATCAGCAGTGTGCTCAGAAATCGTTTCATGGCTGTTTCTCCCCGTTGTCCTGTGCCCTTCAAGGGTTCAGGCCGTTGACCTGAATTTCCGAAATCTCACCGGTCACCCGATCGGTCACCTGAATGCTCAGGGCCCCGGAGTCGTCGATGACGTTGATGATGAAGGCGTCGGTCTGCAGGCTGCCGGTGTTGCCGTTGTTGATGTTGGTCAGCAGCTGCGACAGCAGGCGCGACTCCAGCTGGCTGGTGAAGCGCTCCAGCGCCGAGGTGCTGGCGAACGCCGAGGCGCGGTCCTTGATGGCCGGGTCTTCATGATCGTTCTGCGCCTGGGCGTTGTTGAGCAGCCAGGTGCCGTTCAGCGGGTTGCCGCCAAACGCCGGGTTGACCGGGGTGTAGACCAGTTCGGTGGCACTGGCCTGGCTGGCGAGGGCCGCCAGCAATACCAGGGAGGCCAGGCTGCAGGTTTTGTTGTTGTTCATAACTCATCCCTCTCCAGATCAGTGGTGTCCTGCAGCAGCATCTGCAGCTTGCGCTGGATAATCTGCGCCTTGACCAGGTCCGCAGCCTCATAGGCGGCGTCCTTGAGCTCAGTTGTGTTGGGTGGCAGAAAACGCCGGTACACCACCCGTTGCTCGTACTCGACCGTCACCAGGCTGCCCCAGCGCGGATCGGGCCGTTCGCGTACCACCAGGTTGAAATCCAGGCGGCTGGTGGCACGCAGCCGCTCGGCGAAGCTGTAATAGAAGTCGTGGCCGATGTGCGAAATGGTGTTGTCGACGATAAAGCCCATCATCTCGTCCTCGGCGCCGCCCCTGGCGCTGCCGGCCAGCAGCACCAGGGCCAGGGCCAAGGCACTCAGGCGGCGGTTCATTGCCCGGCTCCCTGGGCCAGGCCCTTGCGTGCGCCGGCGGCGGTCTCGGCAAAGGCCTTCTCGGCAACGAACTGCCAGTCGCTGTAGTGCTCCAGGCCCTCGAACTCCGACCACTGGGCGGCAAAGCCGGTTTGCTTGAGCGGCATGGCCTGTGAGCGGCTGTAGACGCCGGTGATGCGCCCGTCGATCGAACGCAGCAGGCCCCAGTCGTCGCTGACGGTGATCGGGTCCAGGTACAGCCTGCGCAAGTGCCGCTTGGGCTCGGGATAGCGGGCATCTTCCAGCAGTTCCTCAAGGCTCTGCGGGTACTGGGCCAGGCCCGGGGAACTGCGAAAGTAGCTGCGCAGGGCCTGGGCATACTGGCCGCCGACCCATAGCAGCTCGCGTTCGCGCTCGCGCTGGGCGACGGTCGACCACAGCGTGCCGGTGGCCGCCAGGGCCATGCCGGTGACGGCGATCAGCAGCAGCACGCCCAGGTAGGTGAAGCCTGCCTGCCCGGCATTACCACTCGGCATAAAGGCTGCCATCACGGGCCCTCCCGGTTGAACCGCTCTTGATGTCGGCGACGGAACCGGCAACGCCTTCGGGCGGCGCCACCACCTGCCAGAGGTCGCGGCGTTCGGTGATCGGGTCCAGCGGTGCGCTGCGCAGGTAGCGTTGCTCCACCAACTGTTCAAGCGACTCGGGGTAGCGGCCGGAGTCGCCGTAGTAGTGGTCCAGCGCCTCGCGCATCACCGCCAGGCTCTGGCGCAGGGTGGTCTCGCGCGAGGTTTCGAGGCTGTTGAAGTAGCGCGGCATGGCGATGGTCATCAGGGTGGCGATGATCGCCATCACCACCAGCAACTCGATCAAGGTAAAGCCCTGGCTGCGTTTCATCATGCTCACCACTGCCCGTAGGCGATGCCGTTGAGGCCCTTGCCACGGGCCCTGGAATACACGTCGAAAACATCCTGGCCGTCGCGCGGGTTCTGCGCCGAGCTGTCGTAGGCGCGTAGCCCCCAGCCGCCCTGCTCATCGTCCTTGCGCGCTGCTACCAGCGGGTCCTGGGGAATCCGGCGCAGGAAGTAGAACTTCGCACCTTTGGCGCTACGCACATCGCGCACGCCATCGACCAGTACCTGCAGGTTCGGCGGATAGCCGCTGGCATCGAGGGATTTCTCGATGTAGCCGGCGTCGAAGGCACGCTTGTAGGCATCGATGGCATCGCGCAGCTGGTACAGCGCAGTGCGCAGCGCCTGCTCCTTGTTGCGCCGCACCAGAGTCTCGGTCAGCGGCGCGGCAATCGAGGCCAGCAACCCGAGCAGCGCCAGGGTCAGCATCACTTCGATCAGGCTGAAACCTGCCATCGGCCGTTTCATGATTCAGGGCCTCACCGCGCCAGGTACCGCCACCAGCGTCTGTTCGTCCTCCACCTCGACGCTGCGGTTGAGGTTGCGGATCTGCATGCTGGTTTCGGTACCGGTGGCAAATTCCATGTCCGACGGGCTCTGGTACGGCAGGTTGCGGATGATTCGCGGGGTGATCGACAGCACCAGCTCCGACTGGCTGTTGTCGCTGCGGTTGCTGCCGAACAGCCGGCCCAGGCCGGGAATGTCGCCAAGGCCGGGGATCTTGTTGCCGCTGGCGCCCTGGTCGTTACGCACCAGGCCCGCCAGTACCTGGGTTTCGCCGTCGTGCAGGCGCAGGCTGGTCTGGGCGTTGCGGGTGTCGACCTGGACCGGGATGGTGCCCTGGCGGGTCGGCTCCAGCGGCTTGGCGTTGCTGACTTCCAGGGCCACCTTGATCGCCACTTCGTTGTTCAGGTGCACCACCGGGGTCACTTCGAGCTTGAGGCCGACATCCAGGTAGGTGACGCTTTCGGTGATCACCGGGCCCTGGGTCGAGGGCACCGAGGTGGCACTGATGATCGGTACCCGCTGGCCGATGTGGATGCGCGCCTGCTCGCGGTTGCTGACGCGGATCACCGGGCTTGCCAGGGTGTTGATGTCGTTGTCCTGGGCGTTGATCTTGGCTTGCGGTGCCGGCGCGATGCTGATGCGCGAGGAGTTGATGCCGCGCAGTTGGTCGAGAATGCCCACCGGGTTGCCGTCGGCGTTGAGCAAGCCGAAGGTGTTGGGCCATTGCAGGCCGAGCTCGAGGATCCGCGAGCGGGCCACTTCCATCACCTGCACTTCCAGCACCACTTCCGGGTTGGACTGATCCTGGGACTGCAACAGTTTCTCGGCCATGCGCACGGCATCGGGGGTGTCGCGCATGGTCAGGGTATTGAGACGCTCGTCGACGAATACGTCGCGGGTCTTGAGCATGGTCTTGACCAGGTTCAGTGCAGTGTTGGAATCGATGCTGGTCAGGTAGAAGGTACGCATCACCAGTTCCTGGTAATCCTTGGTCTTCTGTGGCGAGTCCGGGTAGATCAGCAGGGTGTTGTCGTTCACCACCTTCTGGTGCAACTGGTTCTGCTCCAGCAGCAGGGCCACGGCGTCTTCGATACGCACGTCACGGACGAAGATGGTTGCCTTCATGTCCGGGCGCAGGTCCTTGTCGAAGATGAAGTTCAGCCCCGCCACCTGCGACAGCACCTCGAAGATGGTCTTCAGGTTGGCGTCGCGAAATTCCAGGGTCACCGGCCGTTCGAGCTTGCTGCGCAGTTGCGGGTTGGGCTGGGCGGTGCGGCTTTGCACCAGCTCGATGTCCTTGCGCAGGGCCAGGCCGCCTTCGTTCTGCGGGTCGAGCAGCAGCACTTCGCGCATGTGCCGCTCGGCGCCGAACAGGTCGCCGCCACGCAGCGCCGCCTGGCCCAGGGCGATGCGCTCGCCAAGGTTGCGCATCTGTTCGATCTGGCGTACCGCATCCAGGGCCCGGCGGTTGTTCGGCTCCAGCGTCAGCACCCGGCCGTAGCCGCTGCGCGCACCGCCGAAATCATGGCGGCTGCGGTCGCTGTCGGCCTGGGTCAGCAGCGCTTCGATTGCCTGGCGCCGGCCCTGGATCAGGGCGATGTTCAGCTCGGTGTCGCGCGGGTGTTGCTTGAGCGCTTCTTCGAGCTGAGCGATCCCGGCCTCATATTGCCCTTCACCGATCAGGGCCTGGGCGTCCTTGCGCACACCGGCGGTGCCGCAACCGGCCAGGGCGACACACAGGGCAAGCATCAGGTACGGCGCTTTGTGGCTGAGCCTTGGCAAATTCATGGTGCGCTCCCTACAGACAAAGTCTGGGACAGGTGCAACGGCAGGTAGACCAGGCTCAGCTCCGTGGCGGAGATCTGCTCGATCCGGTAGGTGTCATCGATCACGTCGCCGCGACGCACGACGTAGAGTTTTTCGCCGCTTTGCAGGAACACCTGCTGATCGTCGCGATCATCCAGGCGGCCAACGAACTGGAATGGCAGGGCTGGCACGGCAGGCGCCAAGGCCACCGGGGCCATGGCGACGGGTTGCTCGGTGACCGTGGTCATCTGCACCGCCAGCTTCCAGCTTTTGCTCGGGAACAGGTCGCGAGGCTTGAGGGCTGCGGGTTTGGCGTCTTTCTGCGCCAGCGCTGTCTCGGTTGCTACGGCCTTGCTGGTAACGACAACACCTGCCTCGCCGTCTTCAGCCGCCTCTTCGAAGAAGTACCCTGGCCCCCAGGCCAGCACCGCGGCGGTGCCGAGAAAAACCAGCCAGGCCAGGCTGCGTTGAGTGTTCATCATGACCTCGACAGGTAAAGGGTCATACGCAGGCGCCCGGTCAATTCGCGGTCGCCGATCTTCTTGCGTTGCAGGTCGATGTCTTCCAGCACCAGCGCCGGCAGCTGGCCGAGCATGGCATGCACGTAGCGGCGGATCTGCGGGTAGCTGCCGCGCACCGGCAGGAGGATCTGGTAACGCGCCAGCTGGGTCTTGGGGTCGACACCCAGGGCGTACTCGCCGCGGGCCAGGGTGATCTGCTCGGCCTTGGCCAGGGCGTAGATGCGGTCGATGGCCACGGTGGCCTGGGGCTGGGCCGGCAGCTGCTTGTGGAAATCTTCCAGCTCGTGCTGTGGCACCTGCGGCAGCTTTCGCGTGCCCTGCTTGAACTGCGCGACCTGCGCCAGGGCCTGATCGCGTTGTTGCTCCAGCTGTTGCAGCTGTTGCCATTGCGCCAGCAGCACGGTGACGCCGTACAGCAGCGCCAGGGCCAGCAGCCCGGCACCGGCCAGGCCGACTACACCGAGCTGGCGGGCGCGTTCATGCAGGATCAGGCTAGGGATGCGCATTGCCGTTCTCCCAGGTGGCCGACAGGTTGAACTGCACCGGATGCTCGGCCTGCTTGGCGATGATTTCGTGGTTGAGCAGCGACACATCGCGCAGCTCGGCACTGGCTTCCAGGCGCTTGTGGAAGGCCAGCATGGCTTCCAGGTCGCGGGCCTCGGCGCTGATGCGCAGCTGGCCCTTGCGCGCGTCGGGGGTCAGGGTGAGCAAGGCGATGTCGTCTTGCGGCAGCCCTTCAAGCATGCCGAACAGCCGCTCCCAAGGCCGTTGCAGTTGCTGCGAGACGCTACGCATCTGCGCCAGTTTCTCGGCCTGCTCGCGGCTTTGCGCGGCATTGAGCGGTTGTCCGGCCTGCGGACGTTTACCCAGTTGGCGGTCGAGCTGTTCGAGGTGCTGCTCAAGGTCGGCCTGTTGTTGATCGAGGCCGTGCTGCAGTAGCACGGCGCCGAGCAGCAGGCTCAGCCCACAAGCCAACAGCACCCAGGCGTGCAGGCCGGTGCGGGCGGGCTGCAAATCCAGCATCAGGCGGCGCATCTCAGGCCACCGCCCGGGACATGCTGCACAGCACGTCGCGTACCGCTAACGGGGTGGGCGCCAGCTCGCACAGCTGCACACCCTGCAGCGCTGGCGGTTGTTCCAGGCGACCGGGCGCATGCAGGTACACCGGCAACTGCCCGTGGCCCTGGTGCAGCTCGGCCTGGCGGGCAATCAAGGCGTGCAGGGCCTGGTCGCTGTCAGCACAGCCCTGGGCGCTGACCTGTTGCCAGGCGCCGTTCTGTGCCAGCAGGCAGACACTGCGTTGCGGCTCGGCCAGGACGAAGAGAAAGTCGCCCTGCCCCAGTTGCTCGGCAAAGTGGTTATAGGCCGCCATCAGGTAAGGCCTTGCCGAGCGCAGGCGCAGCCCCAGGCTGCGGCACAGGGCATCGAGCTGATCGAGCAAGCCTTGCGGCGTAGCGCTGGCGATGCGCGGGCAACCGGCGGCTTCGGGCGAGACGACGATGCGCCAGCCTTCCAGGCTCTGCCCGTAATGCGCCTCGAAACAGGCGCGGGCGTACTGCTGCAGTTCGTCCGGACGGCTGATGGCGGCGCTCCAGGGCACCAGGCAGAAGCGGCTGTACTGGGCCGAGAGCAACACTTGCAACTGTGCGCCTTTGCACGGTTGTTCAGCCAGCAGGTGCTGCAGCGACTCCAGGGCAACCGCCCAGACCTGGCTGCGTTCGGCGCTAAAGTCCAGGCTGCCGAGCCACTGTTGCCGGGTGCCCTGGCGTTGGCCCAAACCCACACCCTGGGCGCCGAGCACGGCGATAAAGCGATCAGGCGATAAAAGTGACACGATTGATCTCCTCCAGGGTGGTCCGGCCATCACGCACCAGTTCCAGCGCCGAGCTGCGCAGCAGGCGCAGGCCGCGTTGACAGGCCAGGGTCTTGATCTGGGCCAGGGGCTTGCGCTCGACGATCATCTGGCGCAGGTCGTCGTCCAGGTGCAGCAGCTCGGCAATCGCCGTGCGCCCGCGGTAACCGCTGCCCCGGCACTGGCCGCAGCCGCTGCCGTGAACGAAGCGGTAATGGCCGACCTGGCCGGGCTCCAGGCCCGAGGCGCCGAGTTCGTCATCCGTGGGTTGCTGAGGGGCGGCGCAGTGCGGGCAGACCAGGCGAATCAGGCGCTGGGCCAGCACCGCGTTGAGCGCCGAGACGAAGCTGTAGGGGTCGACCTGCATCTGGCTGAAGCGGCCGATCACATCGAAGACGTTGTTGGCATGAATGGTGGTGAACACCAGGTGCCCGGTGAGCGCCGACTGCACGGCGATCTGCGCGGTGTCCGGGTCGCGGATCTCACCGACCATGATCTTGTCCGGGTCGTGACGCAGGATCGAGCGCAGCCCGCGGGCGAAGGTCAGGCCCTTCTTCTCGTTGACCGGGATCTGCAGCACCCCCGGCAACTGGTATTCGACCGGGTCTTCGATGGTGATGATCTTGTCCACGCCATGGTTGATCTCGCTGATCATGGCGTAGAGGGTGGTGGTCTTGCCGCTGCCGGTGGGGCCGGTGACCAGGATCATGCCGTAGGGTTCGCTGGCCAGGCGGCGCAGGCTGCGTAGGGTCTGCTCTTCAAAGCCCAGGGCCTGCAGTTGCACGCCGCTGACGCGGTCGGCCAGGTCCTGTTTGTCGAGCACCCGCAGCACCGCGTCTTCACCGAAGATGCTCGGCATGATCGAGACCCGGAAGTCGATCTGCCGGGCGCTGATGCCGATCTTGAAGCGGCCGTCCTGGGGCACGCGTTTTTCGCCGATGTCCAGCTCGGCCATGACCTTGATCCGCGAGATCACCTGGTCGGCGAACTCACTGCCGCTGACCTTGCTGATGCTGTTGAGCACGCCATCGATGCGGTACTTGATCACCAGGCCGCTGCCGGTCACGCCCAGGTGGATGTCACTGGCGTGCATCTTCAGGGCATCGTACAGGGTCGAGTTGACCAGCTTGACCACCCGGCTCTGGTCTTCGCTGATGCTGGCCAACGACAGGCTCTGCAGGCTGTCGAGCTCGTTGACCGTTTCGTTTTCGGTGTCCAGTGAATCGACGGCGTGAAAGCTTTCTTCGTGGCGGGCGAGAAAGCCCTTGAGTTCGGCGGCTTGCACCAGGTACAGCGGCGCACCTTGCAGGCACTCGTCGATCCAGGCCAGGCGGGCGTTGTCGAAGGGGTCGGCGAACACTCCGAGGGTCAAGCCGGCATGTTGCAGGAGGATGAATTCGCGTTTCAGGCACTGCGCCAGGCTGACCCGTTCGAACAAGGGCATGGCGGCAAACAGCGACGGGCCATCGAGCACCGGGTAATGCAGGGTGGCGCCCAGGCACTGGACGAAATCGGCAGGTTCAAGACCGCTGAGTGCTTGCAGGGTATCGAGCAGGCGCTCGCCGCTGAGTTCGGCACTGGCCCTGGCCTGGGCCAGCAACGCGCGGCCAAGGGGCGCCGGGGTGCTGGCAACAACGGAAGGAACGAGCGACAACGGTTCCATGGCTTGCTCTCCAACGCGGGGCGCGGAGAGCCTGGTTCAGCCCTGCTCGCGCGTCATTCCCCGGTGAGCAGCTGGTCGTCGTCGGGCCCCGGCGGCCGCGCGCCATTACGTCGGCGATCGGCCAGGACCCAGCTACCGTCGAACAGCTGCAGGGGGAAACTCTCACTCCTGCTTTGGCGTCGTTCGACGAACCCTGTGTCCGTGTCGGCTACGCGTCGGTTTTCTCGCTTGATGCCCATCAGGTCGAGGACTGCGCGGGCCAGTTCCGCCAGGGGAAACGGCTTGAACAGGATATGACTGACACCCAGTTGGCCGGCCCGCTCACGGACCTCGGCGGTCGGGTGGGCGGTGATCAGCACGAAATGACAGTCCCTGCGTTTGCGCACAGCGTCCAGAACCTGAAAACCCTCCATATCGGGCAAGCGATAATCCAGCACGATCACGTCAGGGGTGGTGCGCTCGGCCAGGCCGATGGCACTTGCTCCGTCGTGGGCAACATGGACGTTCAGGCCTTGGGCTTCCAGGTACGCCTGGATATTGCCGGCAAGGGTCTGTTCGTCATCGACTACCAATACTGTGTTCACCAAGGTCCACTCCCTGAAGCATTGCTGGCCCGGTTTCCCGACCCGGCAGAAGTGCGGCCTTGTAGAGGCTTACGCATGCTTCGTGCCAGGCGTGATACCGCGCAAATCGCTGTGCTATGTCGTTGATTCTGTAAGCATAGACGCAAACGGGCGCTAGCCCCTTCCCCAATCCCGGGGGGTAGATGGCGTTTTGCCCCTTGGCCTGCCCCAACATTGGGGGGGCGGCCTGGCGCTCAGTCGATACGCTGCAGTTGGCCGCTGTCGCGCAGGCGTTGCAACAACGCCTGACGCGCCTGCGCCTGCAGCTGATCGATAAGAAGGGTTTTAGCCAGTGCAAGTCCCTGCTCGCGTTGGACAGGGCCTTGCTGGCTTTGGTTCTGCGCGCCGGCAAAGGTTTTGCCATTGGCCGCATAGAAGGCCAGGACCTGAGCCTGGCTGGGCTCTGGCACGCGGCTGGCGGCAAAGAACACCTGCTGCGCCGCCAGCTCCTGACGGGTATAGGCGGCAAAGCTCTGTACATCGAAGCCGGCTTCGGCCAGGCGCCGTTCGAACACTTCATTTGAGCCGAAGGCCTGGCGCAGGTGGCCGATACGCGCCTGGACTTCGTCATTGCTGACCGTCACGCCCTGGCGCTGGGCTTCCTGCCACAGCAGCTCGCGGTCGATCAGGTCGTTCAGCGCCTGTTCGCGCAGGCGTTTGTACACGCTGGGGTTGCGGATGCTGGTCAGCGCCCTGCCCTGGTCCTGCAGGTATTCGGCAAAATAGCGCTCCAGGCGCAACTGGCTGATTTCCACGCCGTTGACCCGCGCCGCGGGCGGAGCGTCTGCGGCGTGCAGCGAAAGGGCCAACAGGCACAGCAGCAACGGCATCAGGCGGTTCATGGCGACCTCGTCTCAAGCACACTCTGGTAGGCGGCGACCGGGTAGAACACCGGGCCGGGCATTTCAACCGTTACCACATGGGCCCCGTTAAGGCCCTGGCGCCGGCCCGGGCCAAAGCCCAGGGCCGGGGTCAGGCCGGTCTGCACGTCGTGCAGGCCTTCCAAAGCCAGGGTGAGTTTCTCGCGGCTGGCATCGCGCCCGGCGCGCTTGAGCGCTTCTTCCAGCAGTTGCATGGCGCACCAGGTGCTGACCTGCAACAAGCCCTGGCGGCCATCCAGGCCCTGGCGCTGGCGCATGGCGGTGAGCGCCGCGCGGCCTTGCGCTGTCCAGTCGCCGGGAATAAACGGATAGGCGAGAAACACGCGCCGCGACCAGGCTGGCGGCACCAGCAGCAGCTCACTGGCGACCTGGTTTGAAGACGCGAACAGGTAAGGCGTGCGCCCCGCCTGTTGCAGGGCTTCGGTCAACCGGCTGAAGCCCGAAGCCTTGCCCAGGTAAAACAGCGCCTGCGCCGCCGGTGCCTGCTGCTCGAATGGCTCGGCGCTGACGTTGCGCCAGCCACGCTCAAGCAATGCCTGACGCAGGTTGGCCGCCAGGGCGGCAAAACTTGCGTCGGCATATACGATGTTGACCTCGGCCCCCTGCAACGACAGGCTGCCCTGGGCGTAGTCGGCCAGGCTCAGCAGTTGTTCGCGCAAACCGGGCAACGGGTCGAACACCTGGCGGCTGCTGGCCAACTGCGGCGCTGCGCCGATCAAGGGCAGGCGCGCCTGTTCCAGGCGGGAGACCAGCGTGGCCTCCAGCCCCGGCGCCATGGGCGCGATCAAAGCAAACACCCGCTCCTGCCCGATCAGTTGCCCCAGCGCCTGCTCGGCACTGGCCTGATCGGGGCCGGGATCGAGGTTGATCAACTGCAAGGCGCGACCATGAATACCGCCCTGGCGGTTGATCTGGGCGATGCGGTCATTCAATACCGCCGCCACCACCCGCGCCGGCTCCGCCAGGGCGCCGCGGGTCGGCAGCAAGGTGCCCAGGCGCAGGGTCTGCTCCTCAAGCCCCGGGTCGCGGTCATCGGCCAGGCGCTTGAGGTAGGCGCTGAGGTTGCGCTGGTCGGCCATGCTCAGGACGAAGCGCGGCATCGCCGGGTCGAGGCGGTTACCGGCAGGGTCGCGGCCCTCCTGGATGGCCCGGGCAAGGCTGGCCTGGGAATAGGCCGGATAGCTGCGCCCGTTGGCCTGCCGCGCGCCCTGCCCGCCGGCCAGGCGCTGCCAGTTCAGCGACGGCGGGCGTACCCCGCCCTCGGCCCGGCCGAGGCCATCGTTGCCGTGACAACTGGCACAGGGCACGACACTGGCCGGCACCCGCATGTCGGCGGCGCCGACCCGTGCCGAGACCTGGGCATCGCTGCTCGACAGGCCTTCGCGGTACAGGCGCTTGCCGGCCTGCTCCTGCGGGTTGAGAGCGAGGGCGCTGGCCAGCGGGCTGACCAGCAGCACGCTCAACAGCAGGCCGATGCGCAGGCGCGCGGACATGACTCAGCGCCCCGCCAAAGGTTGCGACAGCAACTGCAGGCGCTGGGCGATGGCTGGCGCCGGCGCGTCAGGGCGGATCTTGCTCCAGCGCTTGTTGGCCACGTCGCCGGCAATCAACTGGGTCGAGTGCTGCTCGGGGCTGGGAATCAGGTGGCCCAGGCGTGCCAGCACCCGATCCATCTGCGCTTTGTCGCCGGTGAGGAACAGCCAGTTGGGGCCATCTACTCCCTGTTTTTCGGCGAAGGCCTTGAGCACCGCCGGGGTGTCGTTCTGCGGGTCGCTGCTCAACGAAATGAACGTGACCTTGCTGGCCGCCTCCTCGCCCAGGGCTTCGCGCACTTCACGCAACTTGCGGGTGATCAGCGGGCAGGCATCGTTGCAGTGGGTGAAGATCACATTGAGCAGCACCACCCGGTCTTTCAGGACATCTTCGTAGAAGCGCAGGCTGCGGCCGTTCTGGTCCTGCAGCACGGTGTCGGTGAAGTAGCTGCGGGCGTCGCGGGTACCGCCCTCGGTGGTTACCGGGGTGGCGCTCGGGGTCGGCGAAGCGTGGCCTTCATGGGCCAGGGCCACGGAGCTGAGGATCCACAGGCACAGCGCCAGGGCCAACCAGTCGGTGCTGCGCATGCCACGGCTGGCGGCGCTCATGGTTGCACCTCCTGGGCAATGGCGGTGTGCTTGGCATGCACCCGGCGAGCGCTGAGGCGGTCGATCTCGCTGATCAGCAGTTGCGGGTCGGTGAAGCCGTAGAAACGGGTCCAGTGGCCGCTGTGGCCATCGCCGACGAGGATCAACGGCGGGTGCTGGCCCAGGTCGGCACTGAAGCTGCCCAGGCCCTTGAGGGTTTCGTTGATCGCATACGGGGTGCCGGTCAGCCAGCTCCAGCCCGGCCCGTTCTGGAAGGTCTGTGCGTAGCCGAGCAAGCGTTTGGGATCATCGCGCTGCGGGTCAACGCTGATCGACACCAGTTGCACCTCGGTGCCGACCCGGCCACCCAGCTGCTTCTGCACCTTGGCCATGATCGACGAGACCACCGGGCACACCGTGGTGCAGCTGGTGTAGATAAAGCCCATGACCACCAGGTGATCGGCTACCAGGTCCTGTTCCAGGCGCACCGGCATGCCGTTCTGATCAAGCAGCGAGACATCGGCAAAGCGCACCGAGGTCTTTTCCTGATGGGCGGCGGGCGCCCCGTGGGCACTGTGGTCGACACCGTTATGGGCCTGGGCGAGGCCGCAGCTGGCGGCGAGCAGGCAGAGGCTGAACAGTCTGCAGCGATCGAGCAGTTTCATTGCACACTCCTTGGTCCGGCGTCGGATGCTTGCTGTGCGCCAGCGGGCAGTACCCGCAAGCTGGTGTAGTTGTTCTCGGCAAAGCGCTTGCCCAGCGAGGGCGCCTGCACATGCAGGTACCAGGCGCCCGCTTCCAGTTGCTCCAGGGGCGCCTCGTAGATGCCCTCGCCCACTTCCCTGACCACGCTGGTGCGGGCCCGCGAGGTGGGTGCGAGGAAGTAGCGCAGGCTCAGGTCCTTGATTCCGGTACGCGGCGTGCCGTTGCCCTCGCTGATGCGAAAGCGCGCGACAACGGGCCGGCCCTGGTCCACCACCGAGGCGCCGATGAGGAATTCCACCTGCGGCGTCTGCCGGTGCGGTGCGCTGCTGGAGGCCGCCACTTCAGTGCTGAAGCAGTGGATGATCTGTGGCTGGTTGAGCAGGAAGGCGACATCGAAGGTACCGGCGGCCGGCAGCTTGACCGTCGAGCTGTACACCCCCGGCGCCACCTCGCGCAGGCTGCGGTCGATGACCAGCGCGGCGCGGGCGCTGTGGCCACGGTTGGCGTAGCCGGACATCGGCGCGTTCATGCCTTCGGCGTAGAAGTAGGTGGTGTTGTCCACCGGGTTGACCACGAACACCGAGTTCTCGTCACGGGCCACGGTCAGGCCCTGGGCCAGCGGCAGGTCACCGGCCTGGCGTGGCGCCGCAGGCCCGGCTTCAAAGCCCTGGACAATCGGCTGGCGGCCTTCGCCCAGGCTGCCGAGGTTGATCATGCTGACCTTGGGCGACGCCAGGCCACGGATGTAGGCGTAGGCCTGGGTGAAAGTCAGCTGGTAGGGTTCGGCGGCCACCGGCAGGCTGTGGATCAACCGGTCGGTACTGGCGTCGATGACCATGGCCTGGCTTTCCAGGGTGTTGAGGACGATGCCGAAGCGCCCGTCATTGCTGAAGCGCATCGGCCCCAGGCCCTGCTGGCCTGCGATCAGGTGACGCTGGGTGTGGCTGCGGGCATCGATGACGCTGATGCTGCCGTCACGCCCATCGGCCACATACACCGCCTGGGACAGCGGCGAATAAGCCACCGACAAGGGGTGCGAGCCCACCTTGAGGGTTTTCACCAGGCGCATCTCGCTGGCGTCGATCACGCTCAGGGTGGCGCTGTCGCGGTTGCTGACAAAGGCGTAGCGCGAGTCGGCGCTGAAGGCGATTTCATGGTGGCCGGCGCCCGTGGCGAAAAACTTCAAGGTCGTGCGGCTGGGCACATCGATGACCGTCACCCCGCTGTTCTCAGGATCGCTGGCGTTGTTGCCGACCCACAGCAGGCGCTGGTCGGGCTGCATGGCCAGGCGCAGCGGTTGCTTGCCGGCCGGCAGGTTGGCGACGCGCTGGAAGGTCTCGGTGTCGATCAGCGCCACTTCACCGCGCTCGGGGATAGACACGTAGACCTGCTTGTCATCCTTGCTCGCCACCCAGTCCATCGGCGTGCCTGGCAGCTCGATGCGCGCCAGGGTGCTGGTGACGCCGCCCACCGACACCGACGGGTCGATCACGGTGAGGCTGGCATCCTTGTTCAGCACCAGCAGGAAGTAGCTGTTGAGGTCCAGCAACGGCCGCGCGCCGATGCTGCTTTTGAGGAACAGCGCCACCCGTGCCTTGCAGCTGTTGCTGCGGTCCTTGGCGGCATCCCCGGTCAGCGCCGGGTCCAACCAGGCGCCGGGGGAAAGCCCCGACAATGGCTGACCGCTGTTCTGCTCGGTGATGGTGAAGCGCACATTGGCGAAGCTGCCTTCGGTCAGCGTCCCGCCCGAGCCCAACGGCCGCGCCTCGAACTCGACGGTGACACCGTCGCGGCTGAGGCTATGCAAGCCCTGCGGGTCACTCTCGGCCAGCTCGCTGCGCGGGTCGCACCACAGGCTTTCGTAACTCACCCCCAGGCCCATCAGGGTCAGGCCCGCCAGCAGGCCCAGGTACAGCGGTCGATTCTTCTTGGTCATGACCCTTCCCCTCACTCACTGTGCTGGCGGCGTGGCCGGTGGTGTTTCGTTGGTCACCCGCAGGATCCCCCACAAGCCGGACACGTTGCCGTAGGCGGCGTAGTCGCGGAACAGGTAGTCGCCCGGCACCGCGTTGCTGCCGCCGGCGCTGGGCAGCATGAAGCTGAAGTGCGCGGCCGGCAGCACGCTCTCCTGGGCGCCGATGTACATGGCCTGCGGGTTGTAGCCAAAGCGCACCGAACCGATACCCGGCAGGTACATCGGGTAGCCGCCCGGGTCGGCCTTCTCCGGCTGGTAGGCATGCAGCGGCCACAGGTGCCCGTCGAGCTGGTAGGTGATGCCGCGGCTGCCGCCGGTGGGCATCAGCACATGGTTGCGCAACGGCTGGCCAGGTTTGGCCCAGAGCACCGGGGTTTGTGGGTCGCCGCCGACCAGGGCATTGCTGTAGGCCATGTGGGCGTTGGGCACGTCGGCCCAGCCATTGCCATCGGCATGGCCGAACGGCGCATCCGGGGCCAGGCCGAAGCGGAACCACAACGGCTCGGTCTTGTAGTTGATGGCCATGTTCGAGTTGTCCTTCGGATCACCCGGCACGCCGTTGCCTTCAGTGGCAATGCCTTCCACCGGCCGGCCATCGGCCCAGCGCATGTTCAGCGAGCGCTGCCACAGCGTGGCGAAGTCGCGGTAGGCGGTTTGCCCCGGTACCTGCACCGTGGCCGAGGCCCGGCTTGCCGTGTCTTCGCTCCAGGTGGCGTTGAGCGGCAGGATGCTCATGGCGCCGATCAGGCCCTTCTGCCCCTGCTTGATGACATCGGCCGGGGTGATGTTCAAGCCGCCGAACTCGATGGCGGTGGTGTTGATGTTGTCCACCGCGCGGCCCATCTGCAGCACCGGCTTGCCTTCGCGCTCCAGATGCCCGGCGTAGTACTGGTAGACCTTGTTCGGGTACGCGCCGCTGTTGCCTGCGCGGGGCGGCACGGTCTGTACCGGGTTCTGGCCGACGTTGGCGCCGTCCGACTTGGTGATGTCGTAGGCCAGCAATTGGGTATGCAGGCCGACATGGCTGGAGGGGCGCATCAGGTTGTTGTTGAAGGCGGTGGAGCCTTCACTGCCATTGCGGTCGCGCTTGACCACGTTCTGCATCACGGCGGTGCTGGCCAGGTCCGGCATGACCAGCGGCAGGCGGTTCTCCAGGGTGACCTTCAGGCACTCGCCGGCAGCGGCGCGCAGCACCAGCGGTTCCACCGGCACACCGGGCTTGAGTTTGCCGGTGCCGGGGTCGAGGTCGGCCTTGCGCACATAGAGGATCGCGGTCGGGTCATGCAGTGGCCCGCTATGGCCGCCGATGGTGAAGGTCTCGCCATCTTCCGGGTCGGTCACCGTCACCTGCGGGATGCTGGTACGCCGGCTGTTGTACACCAGGGTACCGCCGTTGGCCTTGAGCGGGCCGCCGACATGCTGGCCGACACCGGCCGGGTCGTTGATGCTCACACCCAACGCGTTGCCGAGGATGTCGTTGGCCAGGGCGGCGACGATTTCATAGCTGCGCTGCACCGTCGGCCGGGTGCCGATGCCGTTGCTGTTGGCGGTAAAGCGCGGGCAGATCCCGTCAAACGCCACGGTGTTGCGCGCCGCCATCGGCAGCGGGTTGTTGGGCAAGGCAAACAGGTCGTTGCGGCTGCTGGTGTAGTTGCGCATTACCCCCCAGATACCGTTCCAGTAGCCTTCGTGGGCGGCATCGAGCGAGTACAGGTAATCGCCGTTGGGCGCAGACGCGCTGGAGATCATCGACACCGGCGCCATGAAGCCCAGCTGTTCGGAAATGCCCACCATCTGCGAGGCTTTCCAGCCGGAGTTCGAGCTGTTGCCGAAGCCCGAGCCGTTCTGCAGCCACTTGACGCCGTGCAGGGTCACGTTGTGCTCCTCTTCATGGCCACCGGCATGCATGCGCAGGCGCACGTTGTCACCGGAGTAAGTGCGCAGCATCGGCGTGAACGGGTCGCCCGGCTCTGCCCCGGCGGTATTGATGTGCGGCGGGAACCGCGTGGTGCCACCGGTCGGGCCGACCGCCGAGGTAATCGCCGCCGGCGACAGGTTCATCGCCGGGATGGCGCGGTCGGTGCGACTTTGCATGGCGTAGGCCAGGTCACCGGCCAGGCCATCGGCCTGCATGCCGCGCTTGCCGTCCGGGGCCACCTTGTTGGGGTCGTAGACGCGCAGGGCCAGCGGTTCGTTGCGGTAGTTGACGACGAACATGCCTGGATCGTCCACCGAGATAGCCTGCGGGCACGGCCGGCTCGGGCAGCCCGGGTTCAGGCCGCCGCGCGATTCGACCACCGACTCCAGCAGGTTCGAGGCCTTCTGCCGTACCGGCGGGTTGATCGCATAGCGGAAGCTGTCGGCGCTGGCCGGGTACGCCTGGGCATTGGGGATGCCATCCGGGCCTGCACCGACATACACCCCGGCTTCATAGGCGTGCTGGAAGTCGCTGTACTCAAGGAAGAACTCGCGGTAGCTGTCGTTGCGTCCGTCACCGTCGAGGTCGCCGGTTTTCACCACCGCCTGCCAGGACGTCGGCCCGCCGTCTTCGCGCAGGGCGCTGTTGTACAGCAGCTCGCCGGTTTCGGCGTGGTACCAGGTGGAACCGGCCGGTTCCGCCAGTACGGTGGCGTACAGGCCCAGTTGCTGGTGGGTCGATGGGCCGAGGTGGTCGTGGGTGAAGATGGTGCCCAGGCCACGGTCGACGTTATGCACGTTGACCACCGGGTCGACGAACCAGCGCTGCATGGCGGTACGTGCGCCCAGCCAGTCGGCGCGCCCGTAGCGGCCGAAGAACGGGTGAGCCTTGGCCACCGGGCACTCGGCCGTGCCTTCGCGGGGGTCACCGGCGCGGCATTGATTGAACTCGCGAATCGCATGAATGCGCTCGACCACGGTGCCGGGGGAAAGAATGCCGTCTTCGTAGTTCCAGCCGTTGGCCGAGCCGTCGGCGGCGGTCAGGTCCCATTTCGGCAGGTGGATATGCTGGCCGATGACGTCGGTCGGCGTGCGCACCTGGTAGTCGTCCATCTCGTAGTACGAGGGGATCAGGTTGGTGTGCTGGTACATCACGCAGTCGAAGGTGTTCATGCGCATCACCAGCGGCTCAGGTGGGCGCTGCTTGTTGATCACCGGCCAGGCGTCTTCCCAGAGGCTGATGATCCGCGCTTGCGGGAAGTGGTAGCCGACCTTGTTGTACACCGCGTCGAACTGGATGTTGGCGCCCTTGTAGATGCGCGGGCGGTCGGCGGTAAAGGTCGAGCTGCCGGTAAAGCTCATGCCGTCCAGGCGCTCGCCGCTGTTGAACTCACCGGCCCCGGAGAACTGGGTCAGACGCTTGGCGCGGTCGTCCATGCACGGCTCGTAGTACGGCGCACCGGCGGTGGGCGCCGCGCCGTTGGTGCGAAAGTTACGCGCCACGGTCTGCTTGCCCGGCAGCACGGCATAGCTTGGGTGTTCCAGCTTGGAATGGAAGCTCATCGCCGCCTGTTCGACGTCGGTGCCCTCCTCGGGCAGGAACACCGCCTTGGCCTTGGTGATCGCCTTGGTGAAGTCCAGTGCGGTGGTCGTGACCACGGCTTCGCCACCGGCAGACAGTCCATCCAGGGCATGCCGTGGCAAGCCGCCGTCCCAGCCACCGACCTGGGCCGGGTCGAGGTTGGCCCACAGGGCGTTGCCGGAGTTCTTCAGCTGTTGCGCCTTGGCCGGATCGAGCATGTCCAGCGGTGGAGTTGGCGGGCGTTGGCCGACGGTATTTTCCATGCCGCCGATCCAGAACGGGAAGCCCGGGTTCTTCAGGCTGCCGTCGGCGTTGCGGTTGGCTTCGCTGCGATCGACCAGGGCCAGGGAACCGACAGCGCGTGGCGCGGTGTCGTGATGGCCGGAGTCGTCATCGCCCTCCTCTTGCTCGTCGTCATCGTTTTCCGCGACCAAGGTTTGCGCCAGCTTCGGAATCACCGCGACCTTGCCCGGCATCGGCGCCATGGCCTTGCCTGGCAACGGTACGATGGCCGGGATGGGTGTACCGGCGATGATCTCACCGTCCGGCAAGGCCCGGGCGCCCGCGGCAGGCTTGCCGCTGCGCAAGGCGAACGGCACGCTGTGAAAACCGCTCTCGCTCTGGCCCGACACTTCCAGGCGGGTGCCTTCCTCGAACACATCGTGGACCCGCCACATGCTCCACATGCCCTGGGCAAAGTGCGGGTAGAAGTGGCAATGGTAGATAGCGTCGCCGGCCACGCGGTTGCGGTTGCCCGAGCCGCCGTTGGCGATTTCGTAGGTGTAGCCGACACCCGGGCCGATGCCCTGGGCATCGACATAGTCGGAGTTGTCGTCATTGGGGTTGAACAGCCACTGGTGACCGTGCAGGTGGAAGATATGCTGCTCGTGGCCGTTATGGGTGTTGCGGAACTTGACCATGTCGCCGATGTAGCTGTGGTTGACGTTGGCCGGTTCCGCCGGGTAAAGGGCCATGGTGGCCTTGACCCCGACCTGCTCGGCGCTCGGGGTCTGGCCCGGGCGAATGTTCTCAAGGCCGACGTTGGCCGGTACGTCCACCAGCATCGCCACGTCGCCGACGGTGTGCGAACTCAGGAAGAACTCTTCGTAGGCGCAGGACAGGCAGTCATGCATCGGGCCCACGCCCAGACGGTTGGCCACCACCTCGGCGCCCATGCCGCCGGAGCCGTAGTTGATCATGAACGAATCGCGGGTCGGCTCCAGAACATGCCCCATCACCGGGTCGGCCCAGTAAGCGGGAAAGGCCTGGGTCGAGGCGGCTTCATCGGTGAACTGCGCAGCGAAATCGCGAAACGGCTCCAGGCGGTTGGGGATGGCCGGGTTACGTTTGCCGAGGCTTTCCAGCGGGTAGGTCGAGGCCGGGAAGCTGCCATCGGCGTTGGGCCCCATGACGATGGCGTCGGACTCACTGGAGATGATCTCGTTGCCGTCGGTCATGGCAATGATCGGCGCGCCGGCCTTGCCCTCGCTGATCCAGGGTTCCTGCTGCGGGTAGCGCGCCTGGTAGTCGACGATCGGCTGGCCAGTGGGGGTGCGGCCGCTGCTGCTCAGGCGCATTTCTTCTTCGGTGAGGGTATTACGGAAGGTGCGCCCACCTTTGGGCAGCACCACGACCTGGCCGAACAGGCCGTTGGCGACGTTGCCGGCAGCGCCTTCACCGCCGAAGGTCGCGCCCTGGCTGGTGGCGGCAAACGCGCCTTCGCGTTCGGCATACAAGGTGTAGGAGCGGCTGGCGCCGGGGGCGATCAGGAAGTTGCCATTGCGCCCGGTGTTGGCGGCGATGTCGGCGATGCTGTTGACCGCCTGCATGCCGTTGACCTGAAAGCCGACATGGCGGTCGGTAACCTGTTCGTCGGCGACAAAATGCTCGCCGCCTGGCTCGTTGCCTGCGGCGGCTTCGTTCTCTTCAGCTTCGTTTTCCTCGCCTTCGACCTCGTTCTCTTCTTCGTGGTCGATACCGTGCTTGTTCGGGTTGGCCTGGTAGGCCAGCAGGTTCTGCAGGTTGATGGTCAGGCAGTCGCCCGCCGCCACCCGCAGCACGATCGGCCGCGGGCGCTTGTCCGGGCGCAGGCTGACTTTACCCGGCACTGCCGCTCCGCCACTGGCCAGCGACACCTGGTGCTCGTCGACCACATCGCGGCGCAGGGCGAACATCATGCCGTTGGCATTCTGCGCACCCAGGCGGTTGAACATCAGTGGCTGATCGATCGCCACCACATTGGCCACCAGGTTGCGCTCGCAGCGCACGGCGGCTTCGCTGAGCGGCTGCCAGCCCAAGCTGGCGGCGGCGATCAGCAGTGAAGTCAGGACTGAGCCTTTGATTGGAGTCATCATGGCGTGCCTCTGTGGTGCAAGGGAACTCTGGAGGGGCTGGAGCAAGGCCCATGCCATATTTTTTATTGTTGTTTTTCAGTTACTTACAAAGATGAGTGAATCCTGATTGGGGGTGATTCCCCGGTATTCCCCACTAATCGGGGGTTGCCTCTGGGTTGCGACCGCTGCGCGCTCGATCGCCGGCAACGCCGGCTCCCACGGGACAGGACTACTGTGGGAGCCGGCGTAGCCTTGCCGTTCACAAAGGCGCATCCACCGCCAGGCCCTGCAGCCGCCGGTACTGGCGCAACACCTTGGGCACATAGCGCTGGGTTTCGGCGAACGGCGGTACCACCCGGCCGCGGCGCAGCACCGCGTCGGGCCCGGCGTTATAGGCGGCCACTGCCAGGGTGATGTCATTGTCGAACAGGGTGAGCATGCGTTTGAGGTAGCGCGCCCCACCCTGCACGTTCGCGGCCGGGTCGAGGACATTCTTCACCCCCATCTCCTTGGCGGTGTCCGGCATCAACTGCATCAGCCCCGCCGCGCCACTGGTGGAGCGGGCATTGGGGTCGTAGCGCGATTCGGCCTGGATCACTGCATGCAGCAACGCGGCTGGCAGGTCATGGGTTCTAGCGGCGGCCGCCACGACTTCGGCGTATGGCATGCCGGTGATCAATTGCCGACCATTGCCGGCCAGGCTCGGCGCTGTCTCGCTGACCACCCGCTGGTACGTTCGGCCCGGCCGGTGGACGTTGCTCAACACATAGCTGCCATCGGCCTTGACCGAGATGTACACATCGGCCTGAGCCGGATTGCTTGTGGCCAACCAGGCCAGGATTCCCGCAGTGAGCCAGCGCATCGTGCCACCCTCCCCGTTGCGTCCCCCAGAAAGTGGGGCATATGCCCCGATTGCCAGGGCTTCACCCTCCTGACGCAAGCACTGTGCCGCCTTGCCAGGGCCGTGCGGCAAAGGCCCGGCGCAGACGCGCACGGCATTTGCATAAGCCCTTGCAGCGCACCTACGGAGGGCCTGGCAATGAACAACAACCATCGCGCGCAACGTGGCTTCACCCTGCTTGAACTGTTGGTGGTCCTGGTGGTGCTGGGGCTGCTGGCCGGCATCGTCGCACCCAAGTACTTCAGTCAGCTGGGGCGCTCGGAGGCCAAGGTGGCCCGGGCCCAGATCGAAGGCCTGGGCAAGGCCCTGGACCTGTACCGGCTGGAGGTGGGGCACTACCCCAACTCCGAACAAGGCTTGCAGGCGCTGGTGGTCCCCCCCAGCGATGAGGTGCGCTGGTCAGGCCCGTACTTGCAGAAAAAGGTCCCGCAAGACCCCTGGGGGCGTAACTACATCTACCGCCAGCCAGGTGAAAACGGCGAGTACGACCTGCTGTCGATGGGCAAGGACGGCCAACCCGGCGGCGATGGCGAGAACGCCGAGATCACCAGTTGGCAATAGTCGGGAGGGGCTGCACATGCGCTACGAACTCAAGGCACTGGGCAAGGCCGGCGTGGTCTTGCTGCAGGTCGACGCCCAGGACGCAGGCCTCGCCCGCGAGCAGGTCGAGCAACAGGGCTTGCGGGTGGTCAGCGTGCGCAGTTGCCAGCGCCTGGCCGGCTTGCGCTGGCGGCGTGGCGAGGTGTTCGACCTGGTGCTGTTCAGCCAGGAGCTGACCACCCTGATCAACGCCGGCCTGCCGCTGATTGACGCCCTCGAGAGCCTGGCCGAGAAAGAGACCGCGCCCCAGGCGCGCAAGACCCTCGGTGAGCTGGTGCGCCTGCTGTACGAAGGCAAGTCGTTGTCCCAGGCCCTGGCGCAGTTGCCCAGCGTGTTCCCGCCGCTGTACGTGGCCCTGGTGCAGTCGAGCGAGAAGACCGGCGCCCTGGGCGATGCCCTCGGCCGCTATGTCGCCTACCGCCAGCGCATGGACGAAGTGCGCCAGAAGATCATCAGCGCCTCGATCTACCCGCTGCTGCTGTTGCTGGTCGGTGGTGGCGTGGTGCTGTTTCTGCTGGGGTATGTGGTACCGCGCTTCAGCCTGGTGTTCGAAGGCCTGGGCACCGAACTGCCGTGGATGTCGCGCTGGCTGATGCAGGCCGGGATGTTCCTGCACGCCCATCAGATGGCCATGGGCAGCGGTTTCGTGCTGCTGATGGTGCTGCTGTTTGTCATGCGCCGCGAGCCACGGGTACGCCGCTGGCTGAACCGCCAGCTGGAGCGCCTGCCGGCCCTGCACAAGCGCCTGGTGATGTACGAACTGGCGCGTTTCTACCGCTCGCTGGGGATCCTCCTGCAAGGCGGCATCCCGATCCTCACCGCCATGGCCATGGCTCGCGGCCTGCTCGGTGCAGCCGGCGCGCAGCGCCTGGAGCAGGCCTGTGAACGGGTCACTGAGGGCCTGTCGCTGTCGGCGGCGCTGGAAGCCGGGCAACTGGTGACGCCCGTGTCATTGCGCCTGCTGCGCGCTGGCGAGCAGTCCGGCAACCTCGGGCAGATGATGGAGCGCAGTGCCGACTTCTACGACGCGGAAATCAGCCGCTGGATCGAGTGGTTCGTGCGCCTGTTCGAGCCGCTGCTGATGACCTTCATCGGCCTGCTGATCGGCCTGATCGTGATCCTCATGTACATGCCGATCTTCGAACTGGCCTCGAGCATCCACTAGCACGCGACGTGACAATCATCGGCCCTTGCTGTATAGATTCGGCCACCAAGGGGAGCCCGGCAACGGGCTGAGAAACCGCTGGCACTTGCAGCGCGGTGACCCTTCGAACCTGATCCGGATCATGCCGGCGAAGGGATGGGTATTGTGCACCTGCCTTTTTGCCGGCCTCACTGCGGGGCCGACCATGCCTGATATTGCCGGCTCCGCTGTCGTCACTCTAAAAAGGACAGCAGCATGAGCGCGCGCTTCACCGACAGCCTTCGCCAGCAAAGCGAGCCAAGCTGGACCCAGTGCATCGAGCACCGCTTCGTCAACGAACTGCTCGAGGGCCGTTTGGCCGACCCGGTACTGGTCAACTACCTGATCCAGGACCACCGTTTCATCGATGCCTTCCTGACCCTGCTCGGTGCAGCCATCGCCACGGCGGATACCTTCGAGGCGCGCATTCGCCTGGGGCGCTTTACCGGGGTGATTGCCGGTGAAGAGAACACCTACTTCCTGCGGGCCTTCGAAGCCCTTGGCGTCAGCGAGGCCCGGCGCCTCGAAGCGCCGGATTCAGTACCGACTGCCGGCTTCAAGGCGATCATGCGCGAAGCCGCGGCCACCCGCTCCTACGCCGCCGCCCTGGCGGTGCTCAACGTTGCCGAAGGCCTGTACCTGGACTGGGCCCTGCGGGCCAACCAGCAGCTGCCGCCGCGCTTCGAGCATGCCGAGTGGATCACCCTGCACGACAACCCGGCCTTCCAGGACTTCGTCGCCTTCCTGCGTGCCGAGCTGGACCGGGTCGGGCCCGATCACCCGCAAATCAGCAGCGACTTCTTCCTGCGCACTGTGGCGCTGGAGCAGGCGTTTTTCGACGCAGCCTACGACATCGAGGGGTAAGCCATGGATATCTTCGAGCGCCTGAAACAGGCCGCCAGCGCCGATTGGCACAGCTATGTAGAGCACGATTTCGTTCGCCAGATGGGCGCCGGCAACCTGGCGCAAGCGGCGTTTCGCAAGTACCTGGTGCAGGACTACCTGTTCCTGATCCAGTTCGCCCGCTCCTGGGCCCTGGCCGCCTACAAGAGCCGCACCCTCGCCGATATTCGCGCCGCCCAGGCCGGGCTTGCGGCGATCCTCGACGAAACCGAGCTGCACGTGCGCCTGTGCCAACGCTGGGGCCTGTCGCCCGAAGACCTCGCGGCGACGCCAGAGCACCAGGCCACCGTGGCCTACACCCGTTTCGTGCTGGACTGCGGCGCCGCCGGTGACCTGCTCGACCTGCACGTGGCCCTGGCGCCGTGCGTGATCGGTTACGCCGAGATCGGCCGCAACCTGACCCCCAATGGCGTTGAGGCGCTGGGCGATCATCCTTATCGCGAGTGGATTGGCGAATACGCCGGCGCCGGTTACCAGGGCGTGGCCACCGCTGCCCGCGCGCACCTGGATGACCTGGCTTCACGGACCATGACCGAACGGCGTTTCGAGGAACTGGTCAAGGTCTTCGCCCAGGCCTCGCGGCTGGAAGCGGACTTCTGGCAGATGGGGCTGGAGGCCGCGAGGCCGTAATACTGCACCGGCTCCTGTGGGAGCTGGCTTGCCAGCGATCGAGTGCAAAGCGCTCGCATTCCAGTCAGTACATGGTGCACTGACTGTACCGGCCTAATCGCTGGCAAGCCAGCTCCCACAGGGGGCGTAGGCTGCAGGGCCCACAGGTCAGTAATCGTAGCGATCCACCGCCCGCCGCCGCTCGTTGTCATCGCGCATGTCGTAGTTGGCGGTGGTCTGGATGTTGGTGTGATGGGCAAGCTTTTGCGCGATCGACAGGTCATGTTCCTCGATCACCCGGGTGATGAACGAGCGGCGAAAATCATGGGGCATGATCTTCACGCCGACCTGGGTGCCGCGCTGACGGGCAATGTAGTAGATCGCGTGCTTGGTGATGCGCTCGCGGGTGATGTGGCTGCCGCGGCGGATGCGGTTGAACAGGAACTCATCGTCAGCCTGCCCTTCAGGCAACTGCTCGCGGCGAAACGCCAGCCAGGCATTGAGCTTCTCGAAGGCCCAGGGCGGTGCGTACTTGATCAGTTGCTTGTTGCCTTTGCCCAGCACCTGCAGGCTACGTTCGTCGAAATCCACCTGGCTTAACGTCAGGTTGACCGACTCCGACTTGCGCATGCCGGTGCCGTACAGCAAGGCGATTACCGCCGCATCACGCAGGCCCTGGGGCCGCGGGTCGGCGGCGCAGGCATCCATCAGTTCGCGGATCAGGCTGCGCTTGAGGTTGCGCCCGGCCGGCAGGCGCGTGCCCTGGGTCGGCTTGACCGTGCGAATCTTGAGCAACTGCTCCTGGCTGATCAGGCTCAGGCGCCACGCCTCGTTCATTACCCCACGCACCGCGTTGACGTACAGCGACGAGGTGTTCGGCGCATAGCCGTCGGCGCGCAAGGCCGCCACCAACGCGGTGACATGCCCGGGTTCAAGCTGGTGCCAGGGCACCTCGGCAATATCGCAATCCTCGAAACCCAGGCGGTCGGCGGCATCCTGGAGGATGTACTTCATGGTCAGCTGGCTGGAGGGCGCCAGGCGCGCGAGGTATTGCAGCAAGGGGTTTTGCAGTGAATCGGACAAACCGGGAATCCTGTAGAGCGCAACAGAGGTCAGGGGCCTGCAACGGGCCAGTCTGACTCGTCACAACGCCGCGGCAACTGACCTGCATCACAATCAGGTCATTGATTGGCAAGTCTTTTTAGCCACGGCAAGAATCCCGATAGTACCTCATCGATGCCCCCGGAATCGATTGAGGGCAATTTCATGGCACCGGATCTTCCACGTACAGCTTTACCGTCTCCCGGGTCAGCGACAGCACTTCATGGGTCAGGCCGTCGAAATCGCTCTCGCCATGCTCCAGGTAGCCGTCACTGCGTTTGACCACGTAGGGCACATAGCCGCGCGGCTTGCCGGTGTCGGTGTCGATGATCTGCATCCGGTCACTGTAGAGCGGCAACGGGTCGATCAGCGGCACCAGGGGCGCACGACCGACCACTATCGGGTCGGGCACCCACTCCGGCAGCCGGTCGCGGTGCTTGGCCACTTCGCTGAGCACCTGGGCGACCGGCAGTTGCATGGTTTTCGAGTAGTAGGCGTTGTAGGCAAAGGCGGTAATGCTCAGCTTGCAGGGGATGCTGGTCTTGCCCTCCAGCAGGCGATGGATTGCCGGCTTGAGCAGCGCCGTCTCGGTAGAACGGTCCGGGGTGGTCTTGTTGAAACGTGCCCAGACCACATAGTTGTAGCCCCGAATTTCAGAAATGCCCTCGAAGTCCACCCCGCCACCCAGGTTGTAGATCATTGCATGACCGACAGTGAAGTCCTGGTCGTCACCCAGGGCGCACTTGAGCCACTCACCGATCTGGCCATCGCCGGTGTGCCGTTTGAACAGGCTGACAATCTCTTCGTCGCTGCGAAAGCGCAGGTAATAGGAGCCGTCGTGATAGGTGAAGGAGCTGAACTCCAGCGGCATCGATTCGATACCGTGGCTGCAACCGCCGAGCGACAGTGCAGCGCCCAGGGCACAAGCGGCCAGGCGAAAAGAAGGGGCAAACAAAGGCGGCGTCATCCATGAGCATACAAGGCGCGCAAGGATGCCCAAGGCCACGCCTGCCAGCAAGCATTTCCGTGTCCGGTGGCCGCAGCAATGGGCTACAGTTGCCCAGGTACCCCCCCGACCTGAGGCACCATGGCTTTCCATCGACTGACCCGCACCCACCCGCGCCTGAGCTTTTCTGCCGTCGCCGGTTGCCTGGGGGGCTGGCTGATTCCCGCCGACAACCTGGTCCAGCATATTCTTACCGGCTGGAACATCGGCGTCTGGCTGTACCTGCTGCTGGTGCTGTGGCTGACCTTGCGCGCCAGCCCCGAGAAGGTTCGCGAAGTCGCCTGCATCGAGGATGAAAACGCCGGCCTGGTGCTGTTCACCGTCAGCATCGCGGCGATCGCCAGCCTCGCCGCAGTGACCCTGCAACTGGCCGCCAGCCGAGGGCTGGCCGGTGGCCCGCAACTGCTGCACTACGCCTACACCGGCTTCACCGTCGCGGGCTCCTGGCTGATGATCGGCATGATCTTCAGCCTGCACTACGCCAGGCTGTTCTACACCGCCGGCAGCAAGGAGCCTTTACTGCGCTTTGCCGACGGCGAGCTGAACCCCGATTACTGGGACTTTCATTATTTCTCGTTCACCCTCAACGTCGCGGTGCAGACTTCGGACGTGGGGGTTGCCGATCGGCAGATGCGCCGCATCGTCCTGGCCCACTCCCTGGTAGGCTTCGTGTTCAATACCGCGATTCTGGGCTTTACCATCAACATCGCGGCCGGTTTGCTGAACTGACGGCAAGCCTTCAAGGACTTGTACGGCGCAGCGGGCAATGCGCTGGCAGGCCTGCTCCAGGCGTTCGCTATCAAGTACCAGGCCAAAGCGCAGGTGCCCAGCGGCGCTGGGGCCGAAAGCATCACCGGCCAGCACCGACACCCCATGTTCCTCCAGCAGGCGCTCGGCAAAGGCCTGGGCGCCGATTCCGGTCTCGCGGATATCAATCATCACGAACATGCCGCCATCGGGCTTGTGCACGCGGATACCCGGGCAGCCTTCGAGGCTGGCGCAAACCCGGTCGCGCCGCTCGCGGTAGGTTTCGCGCATCTGCCGCACCTCGGGCAGATCCTGCTCCAACGCCACCTGGGCGGCGTTCTGGATAAAGTCCGGCAAGCCATAGAGCATGCACAGGGCCAGGTTGCCCAGGTGCTCGGCCAATACCTGCGGACCAATCACCCAGCCTACCCGCCAACCGGACATCGCGTGGGACTTGGACAGGCTGTTGATGGTCGCGCTGCGTGCGGCCATGCCCGGCAGGCTCGCCGGGCTGAAATGCTCGCCCTCAAACAGCAGCTCGCTGTACACCTCATCGGAGATCAGCCACAGGTCGTGGTCGATGCACAACTGCGCCAGGCGCTGCCAGGTAGCCTTGGGCAGGCTCGCGCCGGAGGGGTTGTGCGGACTGTTGAGCAGCAAGGCGCGCGTGCGTGCGGTGATCAGCCGGGCGACATCGTCGGGGTCGACCCGAAAGCCCTGCTCCGGGTGCACCGGCACCGGTACCACCCTCGCGGCGCAGGCGCCGAACACGGCCTCATAGGTGACGTACATCGGCTCGGCGACGATGACTTCGTCACCCGGGTCGAACAGGCACTGGGCCACGCCATACAGCGCGCATTGCGCACCGGCCAGCACCACGACTTCCAGCGGGTCGACCGGCTGCCCACTGCGGCGGGTGTGGTGAGCGGCGATGGCGCTGCGCAAAGCCTCGCTGCCGCGCACGTCGGAATAATGGGTATGGCCGGCACGCAGGCTGTCGATGGCGGCGTCGACGATGGGTTGTGGCGTATCGAAATCCGGGTCACCGATCGATAGCAGGATGATATCCCGGCCCTGGCCTTGCAGTTCGACGGCGCGGTAGTGAATGTTCCAGGCTGCAGCACCGTCACCGGCGATACGTTGGGTGAGCGCGGAATAACGCATGGACGGTCTCCTTGACTGAACCTGGACGCGCCATTGGTCTGAAACTCCCTGGCAAGCATCCCAGCCGACTGCCGGTAAAAATAGCAGAACGGTATTGCCCGACGCGGGGAAATATTCCGTGCAAACGTTTGCCTGGCAAACAAATGTGTTCGCCCTGCCCTGCACCGCGCGTGACCTGGGTCAAACAAACGAAAAACCGTCATGATCGGCGGCGGACACTGATGCCGGTGATGCTATGTTTAGGTTTCTGTCCGGGTCACCTCGGCCCGCCCACTCTTGCGTGAGGTTCACCGTACAAGGAGGCCGGCATGAACAAGCTGACGTTCCCCAACGCCTGCCAGATGATGCGCTGGCATTTTCATCCGCTGGGCTTCGAGGCCAGCATGGACGCTCCGCGAAGCATGGTTGCGCGCCTGTTCGACCGGGCCACCGGCGAAACCCTGCTGGCGATTGCCGGCATTCCCTGTGCCACGCTGATGCAGGCGGCTGACGTCGAACGCATCATCGAAGCGGTGGAGGCGGAACTCGACGCCTTCGAACCCTCCTGCAACCTGCGCGCCGTCGGCTGATCAGCTGGCGGCCAGGGGCTCGCGCCCTCGCTCGATATCGGCAATGAAGCGCTCGGCCGGCTGTGGCTGGCCGAGCAGGTACCCTTGCAAGGAATCACAACCCAGCCGGGTCAGGAAGCTCTGCTGGCGATCGGTCTCTACGCCTTCGGCAACAATCCGCAACCCCAATGCCTGCCCTAGCGCGACAATCGCCGAGACGATGGCGGCATCGTCGCTGTCCTGCTCCAGGTCGCGAACAAAGCCACGGTCGATCTTCAGCTCGTTGGCCGGCAGACGCTTGAGGTACATCAGGCTCGAATAGCCGGTGCCGAAGTCGTCGATGGACAGGTCCACCCCCATGTCTGCAAGCTGTTGCAACACTTGCATGCTGGCGTCGGCATCGCGCATGGCGGTGGTTTCGGTGATCTCCAGGGTCAGGCTGTTGGCCGGCAACTGATGGCGCTCCAGGACCTTGGCCACGCTCTCGACCAGCCCGCTGTGGCAGAACTGGATGGCCGAGAGGTTCACGGCGATGCGCCAGTCGCTGTGGCCCTGGTCGATCCAGATGCGCATCTGCCGACAGGCCTCGTCCAGTACCCACTCGCCAATGGGGATGATCAACCCGGTTTTCTCCGCCTGGACGATAAAGCGGTCCGGCAGCAGCAGGCCGTGCTGCGGGTGTTCCCAGCGCAGCAGCGCTTCGGCACCGATCGGCTGGCAGTTGTGGGCATCGAACTTGGGCTGGTAATACAGGCGGAACTGGCCCTGCTCCAGGGCCACGCGCAAATCCTGCAGCAGTTGCAACTGCAGGCGCGCGTTGCTGTTCATTGACACGTCGAAGAAGCTGTAGCCGTTCTTGCCGGCGCTCTTGGCGTGGTACATGGCGGCATCGGCGTTGCGCAGCAGCTCGTGCTGGTCGATGCCATTACCCGGGTACAGGACGATACCGATGCTCGCCGAGATCTGCAGGTTCTGCTCGGCAACGCGAAAGCTGCGCGAGATCAGGTTGACCTGCTTGGCCGCCACGCCCACGGCGTCATCGGCTTCCTGCAGGTCCACCAGCAGCACGAACTCATCGCCGCCGATCCGCGCCAGGGTGTCCTGGCTATGCAGATGTCCGCGCAGGCGCAGGGCGACTTCCTTGAGCAACTGGTCGCCCATATGGTGGCCGAAGGCATCGTTGACCGGCTTGAAGCCATCCAGGTCGATGAACATCAGGGCGAAACAGCCACCCTGCTCGGCCACCTTGCTGATCGCCTGGTCGATTCGGTCGGCCAGCAGCGTGCGGTTGGGCAGGCCGGTGAGCGTGTCGTGCAGGGCCAGTTGGGTGAGTTCCTGATTGGCCAGGGTCAGCGAACGGGCAAGTTCGGCGGTCCGGGCTTCCAGGCGAGCATCCAGCACCGAGGTCAGCAAGGCCGCGGCCAGCACCGCCAGGGTGGTAATCAGCACCAGGTAATCCAGGCCGTTGCCGCTCAGGCCATTACCCAGGGCGCCGCAGTAACTGCCTTCAGGGAAGTTCGCCGCGGCCATGCCGGTGTAATGCATGCCGACGATTGCCACGCCCATGACGATCGCCGCGCCGCCACGGATCTGCCGCACGTAGAGGGTCTGCTGGCGCAGGCGGAAGGCGATCCACAAGGCCGCCGCCGAAGCGCCGACGGCGATCAGCAACGAGGCGCTGAACAACGTGGGGTCGTAGTCGATGCCCGGCGCCATGCGCAGCGCGGCCATGCCGGTGTAATGCATGCTGCTGATACCGGTGCCCATGATCAGTGCGCCAAAACCCAGCTGCAACCAGGGCAAGGTCGGCTGGCTGACCAGCCACAGGGCAAAGCCCGACGACAGCCCGGCGATCAGCAGCGACAGCAAGGTCAGGGTAATGTCATAGCCCAGCTCGATCGGCAGGCTCAGGGCGAGCATGCCGATAAAGTGCATCGACCAGATCCCGGTGCCCATGGCCAGCGCCCCGCCAGCGATCCACAGGTACACCGCACGGCCCTTGGCGGTGGTGATCCGGCCGGTCAGGTCAAGGGCGGTATACGAAGCAAGGATGGCCACACACAGCGAAATCAATACCAGCGAAGAAGAGTAACTACCGATCAGCATGAGGCCTTCCACAACCCGTAGACCGGGCACTGGCAAGGCCCGGATAAAAGCCGATGATTGTACTCAACCTTTGGCGAAACGCACGGAGTTTCGGTGGAAGATGGCAATAACGAATCATCGCCTCTTCAGATAATTTCTAGAATATATTTATCATATAAAACAGTAAGTTAAGATCAAAAATTAAAGCCATATGGCAGAATTCAATGCAATCTGCATCGAAAGCCGCCATACCGAACATATGACTTTAACAAATTTATCTATTCACTTGTTTTATAAGGATTTATCTTCATCTTCCCGCTCAACAAACGCCGCCTGCGAGTCCCAGCCACCACCCAGCGCCGCAATTAACTGCACGCTGGCCACCAGCCGCCCCTGCAGCAGGTTGAGCACGCTGCGCTCGTTGCTCAGGGCGGTGGTCTGCACGTTGACCACGTCCAGGTAGGCGATCAGCCCGGCCTTGTACTGGTTGTTGGTCAGGCGCAGGGATTCGCGGGCCGAGTCCAGGGCTTCGCTGCGCACCCGGGCTTCGTCTTCGTAGACCTTGAGCTGCACCAGGTAGTTTTCCACTTCCTTGAAGCCGTCGAGCACGGTCTGGCGGTACTGGGCCACGGTCTGGTCGTAGACCGCTTCGCTGCGGTCCACTTCGGCGGCGCGCTGGCCGGCGTCGAACAGGGTCATGGCCAACTGCGGGCCGACCGACCAGAAGCGATTCGGCAGGCTGATCCAGTCGCTGAAGCTGCTACTGCTGTAGCCACCGCTCATGCTCAGGGTCAGGTCCGGGAAGTAGGCGGCGCGGCCCACGCCGATGCTGGCGTTGGCCGACATCACGTTGCGCTCGGCCTTGGCGATGTCGGGGCGGCGTTCCAGCAGTTGCGAGGGCAAGGCCAGCGGTACCTGCGGCAGTGCCGGGATGTCCTTGCTGTCGGCCAGGGCGAACTCGGCCGGGACCTTGCCCAGCAGCACGGCGATAGCGTTTTCCAGTTGCGCGCGCTGCCACACCAGGTCGATCAGGTCGGCCTGGGTGCTTTTCAGCTGGGTTTGCGCCTGGGCTACCGCGTCCTTGCCCGAGACGCCGGCACGGTACTGGTTCTCGGTCATTTTCAGCGAACGCTCATAGGCCTCGACGGTGGCCTCGAGCAGGCGCTTCTGCTCGTCGAGCACCCGCAGCTGCAGGTAGTTCTGCACCAGCTCCGACTGCAGGCTCAGGCGGATCGCCGCCATGTCGGCAAGGCTGGCCTCGGCGCTGGCCTGGTTGGCGGCCAGGCCGTCACGCAGCTTGCCCCACAGGTCGGCCTCCCAGCTCACCCCCAGCTGGGTGCTATAGGTGTTGCGGATGCCGCTGCTGTTGTTGCTCAGGCTCGAGCTTGAGCTGCCGGTGCCCTGGCTGGAACGGGTCTTGCCGGCCGACAGGTCGAGGCTTGGGAACAGTGCGCCACGGGCGCTGCGCACCAGGGCCTGGGCCTGGCGGTACTGGGCTTCGTACTGGGCGACGGTCTGGTTGCTGGCATTGAGCTGCTCGACCAGGCCATTGAGCTGGGCGTCGCCGTACAGCTCCCACCAGGCGCCGCGGGCAATGGCGTCCGAAGGGTTGGCCTGGGTCCAGCCTTCGGCGTGCTTGAACGCCACCGGCGCCGGGGTCTCGGGCCGGTGGTAATCCGGGCTCAGGGTACAAGCGCTGAGCATCGCCAGGCACAGGGCCGAGGCCAGCAGGCGCGAGCCGCGGGCAGCCAGCAGCGGCTGCAGCGAACGGTCGGAAAAAAGCGGACGTCGGGTCATAGCGGGGTTTCCAAAGCAGCGTCGGTACGCACGCCGCGCCAGCGGTTGAAGCGATGGCGCAGGCGGTCCAGATAGAGGTAGACCACCGGGGTGGTGTAAAGCGTGAGGATCTGGCTGAAGACCAGCCCGCCGATGATGGTCAGGCCCAGTGGCTGGCGCATCTCGGCGCCTTCAGCGTGGCTGAGCAGCAGCGGCAAGGCGCCGAGGATGGCCGCCAGGGTAGTCATCAGGATCGGCCGCAGGCGCAGCAGGCAGGCACGGCGGATCGACTCCTCCGGGCTCAGGTGCTCGTGACGCTCCAGTTGCAGGGCCAGGTCGATCATCATGATCGCGTTCTTCTTCACCACGCCGATCAGCAGGAACAAGCCGAGCAGGGAGATCAGGCTGAACTCGCTGCCGACCACGTAAAGGGTCAGCAAGGCCCCTACCCCGGCCGATGGCAGCGTCGAGAGGATCGTCAGCGGGTGAATGTAGCTTTCGTAGAGGATGCCCAGCACCAGGTACACCGCCAGCAAGGCGCCGAGGATCATGAACGGCTGGCCCTTCTGGCTTTCGGCGAAGGCATCGCCGGTACCGCCGAGCTTGGCGATCACGTCCTCGGGCAGGCCGACCTTGGCCACCGCCCGCTCCACCGCAGCCAGGGCCTGGTCCTGGCTGTAGCCTTCGGCGATGTCGAAGTTGATGCTCTCGGAGGCGAACTGGTCCTCGTGGCTGACGCGGTCGTCGGCCAGGCTGTTCTCGTAATGGGCGAAGGTGGCCAGCGGCACCCTTGCGCCATCGGCAGTAATCACCTGGACCTGCTCCAGGGTACGCGGGTCCTGGGCGTACCTGGGGTTGATCTCCATCACCACCTGATACTGGTTGAGGCTGTCGTAGATGGTCGAAATCTGCCGCTGGCTATAGGCGTTGTTGAGCACCGAGGTGACCATGCTCATGTCGATGCCCAGGCGCTTGGCCTGCTCGCGGTCGACCACCAGGGTTATCTGCTGGGTGCCACCCCCCTCGCGGGCGTCGATGGCAGTCAGCTCCGGCAGCGCCTTGAACGCGGCGACCACCTTCGGGTACCACTCGCGCAGGGCCGACAGTTCGCTGCTTTGCAGGGTATAGAGGAACTGCGAGCTGCTCTGGTCGCGGCCGCCACCGAACTGCAGGTCCTGGTCGGCCATCAGGAACAGCCGCCCGCCGGGCACCTTGGGCATCTCTTTGCGCAGGCGCTCGATGATCTTCTGCGCCGACACCTTGCGCTCGCTGAGCGGCTTGAGGCGCACGATCACCATGGCGTTGTTGGTGCCGCTGTTGCCGCCGATGAAGCCGGCGACGCTTTCCACCGCCGGGTCGGCCAGCAAGGCGCGGCGGTAGATTTCCATCTTCGGCTGCATCACCTGGAACGACAGGCCGTCGTCGCCGCGGACAAAGCCCATCAGCTGGCCGGTGTCCTGCTGCGGCAGGAAGGTCTTGGGCACCACCACGTACAAGGCAATGTTGACCGCGATGGTCACCAGCAGGCTCAGCAGGGTCAGGCGCCGGTGGCGCATCACCCAGTCCAGGCTGCGCCCGTAACCGGCCATCATGCGCTGGTTGAGCTGCGCGCTCCAGCGTTGCAGGCGAGTCTGCTCGCCCTCTGGCTGGGCTTTGAGCCAGCGTGCGCAGAGCATCGGCGTGAGGGTCAGGGAGACCAGCAGCGACACCAGGATCGCCACCGCCAGGGTGATGGAGAACTCGCGAAACAGCGAACCGACGATACCGCCCATGAACAGGATCGAGACGAACACCACCACCAGCGACAGGTTCATCGACAGCAAGGTGAAGCCGACTTCCTTGGAGCCCAGGTACGCGGCGCGCATCGGCGGCACGCCCTCGTCGATATGCCGGGAAATGTTCTCCAGCACCACGATGGCGTCGTCGACCACCAGGCCGGTGGCGAGAATCAGGGCCATCAGCGACAGGTTGTTCAGCGAGAAGCCGCACAGGTACATGGCCGCAAACGTGCCGACCAGCGACACCGGCACCGCCAGGGTCGGGATCAACGATGCGCGCAGGTTGCCAAGGAACAGGAACACCACCAGGACCACCAGCACCACGGCGATGATCAGGGTGTGCTCGGCTTCCTTGAGGGTCGCCTTGATCACCGGCGAGCGGTCCATGGCCACGTCCAGCTTGACGCTGGCGGGCATCAGCGACTCCAGGGCCGGCAGCTGCTCCTTGATCTTGCTTACGGTCTCGATGATGTTGGCGCCGGTCTGGCGATTGATCACCAGCAGCACCGCGTCCTGATCGTTGAAGAACCCGCTGTTGTAGCGGTTCTCCACCGCGTCGCTGAGCTTGGCCACGTGGCTCAGGCGCAGCACCGCGCCGTCCTGGTAGCGAATCACCAGGGGCTCGTAGTCCTTGGCTTTCTCCAGTTGGTCGTTGGCCTGCACCTGCCAGTTGCGCTGGCCATCTTCGATAAAGCCCTTGGGCCGGCGCTGGTTGGCATTGGCGATGGTCTGGCGCACGTCATCGAGGGCCACGCCATACTGGTTGAGCAACTGCGGCTCGAGTTCGACGCGCACCGCCGGCAGCGAACTGCCGCCGATCTGCACCTCGCCTACCCCCGGCACCTGGGACAGGCTCTGGGACAGGATGGTCGAGGCCAGGTCGTACAACTGGCCCTTCTGCAGCACGCTGGAGGTCAGTGCCAGGACCATGATCGGCGCCTGGGACGGATTGTATTTCTTGTAGGTGGGCATGCTGCGCATGCCGCTGGGCAACAGGTTGCGCGAGGCGTTGATGGCGGCCTGCACCTCGCGCGCCGCCGCGTCGATGTCACGGCCCTGGTCGAAGCCGAGGATTACCCGGGTCGAGCCCTGGCTGGAACTGCTGGTCAGGGTGTTGACCCCGGAGATCGCGCCCATGGAGCGCTCCAGCGGCGTGGCCACGGTCGAGGCCATGACCTCGGGGCTGGCGCCCGGCAGGCTGGCCTGGACCACGATCACCGGGAACTCGATCTGCGGCAGCGGCGCCACCGGCAACAGGCCGAAGCTGACGCCACCCAGCAGCATGATTGCCAGGCTCAGCAGCATCGTCGCCACTGGGCGGGCGATGAACGGAGCTGAGAGGTTCATGGGTGGCTCCAGTTGCAAGCTGCAAGCTGCAAGCTGCAAGCAACTTGAGGTGACCTTCGATGCACAGATCGAACACCGGACCGCTTGCAGCTTGCAGCTTGCGGCTTGCAACTGGAGCCGATCATACCAAGTCTCCGGTCAAGCCACGGGAGCGAAGGCGCCTCGACAACCGATCAAAGTACAAGTAGATGACCGGCGTGGTGAACAGCGTCAGCACCTGGCTGACCAGCAGCCCACCGACCATCACCAGGCCCAGCGGCTGGCGCAGCTCGGCGCCGGAACCGGTGGCGAGCATCAGCGGGATGGCGCCGAACAGCGCCGCCAGGGTGGTCATCAGGATCGGCCGGAAGCGCAGCAGCGCCGCCTGGTAGATCGCCGCCTCGGGCGCCATGCCCTGGTTGCGCTCGGCCTCCAGGGCGAAGTCGATCATCATGATCGCGTTCTTCTTGACGATACCAATGAGCAAAATGATGCCGATGATGGCGATCATGCCCAGGTCGTTGCCCGAGAGGATCAACGCCAGCAAGGCGCCCACCGCCGCCGACGGCAAGGTCGAAAGGATGGTCACCGGGTGGATGTAGCTCTCGTACAGCACACCGAGCACGATGTACATGGTCACCACCGCCGCCAGGATCAGCAGCAAGGTGCTCGACAGCGAGGCCTGGAAGGCTTCCGCCGCGCCCTGGAAGCGGGTTTGCACGCCCACCGGCATGCCGATGTCCTGCTGCACCTGCTCGATGACCTTGACCGCCTCACCCAGGGCCACGCCATCGCCCAGGTTGAACGACATCATCACCGCCGGGAACTGGCCGATATGGGCAATCGCCAGTTGCGCCTGGCGCTGCTCGATGCGCGCCAGGCTCGACAGCCGCACCTGGCCGCCGTCGCTGGCCTTGACGTGAATCTGCTCCAGCACCTGCGGGCCGATGCTGGACGCGGCCTCGGCCTGCAGCACCACGCGGTACTGGCTGGCCTGGGTGTAAATGGTCGAGATCTGCCGCTGACCGAAGGCGTCGTACAGGGCGTTGGTGATGTCGGCGACGTTGATGCCCAGGCGGCTGGCAGCGTCGCGGTCGATCACCAGGAACACCTGCAGGCCCTTGTCCTGCAGGTCGCTGGCGACATCCGTCAGCTCCGGGCGCTGCTGCAGGGCATCGACCAGCTTGCCGCTCCACTGCGCCAGCAGCTCGGCATCGGGCGATGACAAACTGAACTGGTACTGGGTGCGGCTGACCCGGTCTTCGATGCTCAAGTCCTGCACCGGCTGCATGAACAGGCGGATGCCGACCAACTTGTCGACCTCCCCCTGCAAGCGGGCAATTACCTGGGTAGCAGTGAGGTCACGCTCGCCATGGGGCTTGAGGTTGATCAGCAGGCGGCCGCTGTTGAGGGTGGCGTTGTCACCATCGACGCCGATATAGGACGACAGGCTCTGCACCGCCGGGTCCTTGAGGATCACTGCGCTGAGCTCCTGCTGGCGCTGGCTCATGGCGGTGAACGACACCGACTGCGGTGCCTCGGAAATACCCTGGATCACCCCGGTGTCCTGCACCGGGAAAAAGCCCTTGGGCACCACCAGGTACAGCAGCACGGTCAGCCCCAGGGTCGCCACGGCCACCAGCAGGGTCAGCGGCTGGTGCCTGAGCACCCACTGCAGGCCGCGGCCGTAGTAGTCGATCATCCAGTCGATCCAGGCACCGCTGGCCCGGTAGAAGCGCCCTTGTTCTTCTTCCTTGGGCTCGCGCTTGAGCAAGCGCGCGCACATCATCGGCGTCAGGGTCAGCGACACCACCAGGGAAATCAGGATCGCCACCGCCAGGGTAATGGCGAACTCGCGGAACAGCCGGCCGACCACGTCGGCCATGAACAGCAGCGGGATCAGTACCGCGATCAATGAGAAGGTGAGCGAAATCAGGGTGAAACCGATTTGCCGGGCGCCCTTGAGCGCGGCTTGCATCGGCGTTTCGCCCTCTTCGATATGCCGCGAGATGTTCTCCAGCATGACGATGGCATCGTCGACCACAAAGCCGGTGGCAATGGTCAGGGCCATCAGGGTCAGGTTGTTGATCGAAAAGCCGGCCAGGTGCATGACCGCAAAGGTGCCGATCAGCGACAGCGGCACGGCCACCGAGGGAATGAGGGTGGCACTGAAGCGGCGCAGGAACACGAAAGTGACCATGACCACCAGGACAATGGCGATCAACAGCTCGTGGCGCACGTCCTTGACCGAGGCGCGGATGGTCTGGGTGCGGTCGGTAAGCACGCTGACGTCGAGGCCCGCCGGCAGGTTGTCGGTGATCGACGGCAGCATGGCCTTGATCCGGTCGACCACCTCGATGACATTGGCCCCGGGTTGGCGCTGGATGTTCAGCAGCACTGCCTGGTTCTGGTTGGCCCAGGCCGCCAGGCGCTCGTTCTCGGCGCCGTCGACGATCTCGGCGACGTCTTTCAGGCGCAGCGGCGCGCCGTTGTTGTAGGCGAGGATCAGGTTGGCGTATTCCTCGGGCGAACGCAGCTGGTCGTTGGCGTCGAGCATCGATACCCGGGTCGGGCCATCGAAGTTGCCTTTGGGCTGGTTGACGTTGGAAGCGCCGATCAGGGTGCGCACGTCAGCCAGGTTCAGCCCGGCCGAAGCCAGGGCGTCGGGGTTGACCTTGATCCGCACCGCCTGGCGCTGGCCGCCGGCGATGCTGACCATGCCGACGCCGCCAATCTGGGCGATCTTCTGTGCCACCCGGGTGTCGACCAGGTCGTTGAGCTTGGGCAACGGCATGGTTTTCGACGAAATCGCCAGGGTCAGCACCGGTGTGTCTGCCGGGTTGACCTTGTTGTACACCGGCGGTGCCGGCAGGTCGCTGGGCAGCAGGTTGCTGGCAGCGTTGATCGCCGCCTGCACCTGTTGCTCGGCAACGTCCATGTTCATGTCCAGGCTGAAGCGCAGGGTCAGCACCGAGGCGCCACCGGAGCTGGTCGAGGCCATCTGGGTCAGCCCGGGCATCTGCCCGAACTGGCGTTCAAGCGGCGCGGTGACCGCGCTGGTCATCACCTGTGGGCTGGCGCCGGGGTACAGGGTCATGACCCGGATGGTCGGGTAATCGACCTGGGGCAGTGCCGCCACCGGCAGCATCTTGTAGGCGATCAGGCCGGCCAGAACGATGGCCAGCATGCTCAGGGTGGTCGCCACCGGGCGCAGGATGAACAGCCGCGAGAGGTTCATGCGCCGGCCTTGCCCTGTTCAGCGGGAGCGACGGAGGCGTCTTTTTTATCCTGGCCCTGCAGGTGCTGGCCGGGAGTGACCGGTACTTCGGCGCTGTCGTTGACCACCTCGACGTCACTGCCATCACGCAGGCGGTCGGTGCCTTCGAGCACTACCCGCTCGCCCTGGGCCAGGCCCTCGTTGACCACGGTGTGGTCGCCATCGCTGGCGCCGAGGGTAAGTTTGCGGATACGCACCTTGTTGTCGCCTTCCATGACATAGACGAACGAGCCGTCGGTGCCAAACTGGATCGCCGCTGACGGTGCCAGCACCACGCCCTTCAGGGTATCGGCCAGCAGCCGCACGTTGACGAACTGGTTGGGGAACAGCGCTTCGTCCTGGTTCTCGAAGAAGGCCTTGAACTTCAGGGTGCCGGTGGTGGTGTCGATCTGGTTGTCGAGGCTGCGCAGCACGCCGACTGCCTGTTGCTTGATATCGCCACGGTCCCAGGCTTCAACGGGCAGCTGAGCGCCGCTGCGATAACGCGCCAGCACCGTGTTCAGCTCCGTTTCAGGCAAGGTGAAGGCCACGGTGATCGGCTGGGTCTGGGTGATGACCACCAAGGCGGTGGTGTCGTTGGCCGCCACCAGGTTGCCGACGTCAAGCTGGCGTAAGCCCAGGCGGCCGTTGATCGGCGCGCGGATACGGGTGAAGTCGAGGTTGAGCTTGGCGTCACCCACCGCCGCCTGGTTGGTCTTGATCGTGCCCTGGTACTGGCCGACCAGTGCTTCCTGGGTGTCCAGCGTCTGCTTGGCGATGCTGTCTTCGGCGTACAGGCCTTTATAACGCTGCAGGTCGATCTGGGCGTTTTTCAACTGCGCCTGGTTCTGCGCCAGCGTGCCTTCGGCCTGTTGCAGGGCGATCTGGTAAGTGCGCGGGTCGATCTCGGCCAGCAGGTCACCGGCCTTGACCTTCTGCCCTTCCTGGAAATTGACCTTGACCAGCTCGCCGCCCACCCGGCTGCGCACGTTCACCGTGTTGGTCGCGGTCACCGTACCCAGGGCCTTGAGGTACACCGGGAAATCACCCACCGTCGCCGATTCAACCCGTACCGGCACCGGCCCACCGAACGCGCCAAAGCCCGGCCGCCCGCCCTTGCCGCCTGGCGCAGCGCCGGCCTTTTGCGCGGCCGGCGACGGCCACAGCCACCAGCACAGGCCGGCGACCAGCAACAGGATCAGCAGGCCGACAAGCCAGCGACGAGGGGAACGGGAACGAGAAAGCATCGGGTGATCGACCATTGTGCGGGAAAGAATTCTTTTGAGGAGGCTGAACGATAAGCACTGAAGACGGATAAGCAAAGCGCCTTTACCGGCACTTTACCTTGAGCTTACGTTGCTAAAGTAATGAACTATAAATAAAAACGGCCTGGACGAGGGCCAGGCCGCAACAACTCTTAGCAATTATTAACAATAATCGCGTCGCCTTCATCGCCGGCAAGGCCGGCTCCCACAGGAACAGCGTACGCAGGTGCATTGTGGGAGCTGGCCTTGCCAGCGATGGGCTGCGCAGCAGCCCCGGCGGGGTCGCTATTACTTCAGGACTGCCAAAGCAGCCTCATAGTTTGGTTCTTCGGCGATTTCGCCAACCAGCTCGCTGTGCAGCACCTTGTCGTTCTCATCCAGCACCACCACGGCACGGGCAGTCAGGCCGGCCAGCGGGCCGTCGGCGATTTCAACGCCGTAGTTGCCGAAGAACTCACGGCCGCGCAGCAGCGACAGGTTCTGTACGTTCTCCAGGCCTTCAGCACCGCAGAAGCGCGCTTGAGCGAATGGCAGGTCAGCGGAGATGCACAGCACGACGGTGTTGTTCAGTTCACCAGCCTTCTTGTTGAAGGTGCGCACGGAAGTCGCGCAGGTCGGGGTATCGACGCTTGGGAAGATGTTCAGCACTTTGCGCTTGCCGGCCAGGGAGGCCAGGGTCACGTCGGCCAGGCCAGCACCAACCAGGGAAAACGCAGGTGCCTGGGCGCCTACTTTCGGCAGTTCGCCTTTGACCTGAACCGGGTTGCCTTTGAGAGTCACTTGAGCCATGAACGAAGTCCTTATGCGGGGGTGAGTAAAGGACCAGAGTTAACCATGAAAGTGCCCGTCTACCTATGGGCCAGTGTTAAATTGTTGAATTGCCAGACAACTTTTGTGGACAATCTTTAGTTGTTCGGGAGCCGATTGCCGGCTCCCGAACCCAGCGGTTTAACTCAGCAGCGAGTAAACCAGCGCCGAAATGGCCACCAGGCCCACGGCGACGACGAAGACGTTGGACATCTGCCCGCGGTACTTGCTCATGGCCGGCACCTTGCGGATGGCGTACATCGGCATCAGGAACAGGATCGCGGCAATGACCGGGCCGCCGAAGCTTTCGATCATGCCGAGAATGCTCGGGTTGAGGGTGGCGACGATCCAGCAGATGACCAGCATGAAGGCCGCGGTCATGCGATCCAGGGCCTTGGCGCCAGGGCGCTTGCCGGTCTTGACGACCAGGCCCTTGAGGCCTTCGCTGGCGCCAATGTAGTGGCCCAGGAACGACTTGGCGATGGCGATGAAGGCAATCAGCGGCGCGGCGAAGGCGATGGTCGGGTTACTGAAGTGGTTGGCCAGGTACGACAGGATCGACAGGTTCTGCGCCTTGGCCTCGGCCAGTTGCGCCGGGGTCAGGGTCAATACGCAACTGAACACGAAGAACATCACCATGGCCACCATCAGCAGGTGGGCACGGCACAGGATCTGCCCGCTGCGTTCGTCGGCGTGCACGCCATAACGGCGCTTCTGATCAACGGCAAAGGCCGAGATGATCGGCGAATGGTTGAACGAGAAGACCATCACCGGGATCGCCAGCCACAGGGTGTGCAGGAACGCCGAGCCCGATGGCAGTTCGGTAGCAGTGCTAAGGATGCCGCCGTTCCAGTGCGGAATCAGGAACACCGCCAGGAACGCCAGGGCGACGATGAACGGATAGACCAGCCAGCTCATGACCTTGACCGTGGCCTGTTCGCCACAGCGCACGATGGCCAGCAGGCCGAGGATCAGCACAAAGGACAATACCGCGCGCGGTGGCGGCTCGATGTGCAGCTGGTGCTCCATGAAGCTGCCGACGGTGTTGGTCAGGGCCACGCTATAGATCAGCAGGATCGGGAAGATGGCAAGGAAATACAGCAGGGTGATCAGGGCACCGGCGCTGAGGCCGAAATGCTCCTCGACCACGTCGGTGATGTCGGTGCCGTCGCGCCCGGAGAGCACGAAGCGAGTCAGGCCGCGGTGCGCGTAGAAGGTCATCGGGAACGCCAGCAGCGCCAGGATCAGCAGCGGCCAGAAGCCGCCGAGGCCGGCGTTGATCGGCAGGAACAGGGTCCCGGCGCCAATCGCCGTGCCAAACAGGCCCAGCATCCAGGTAGTGTCCTGACGGGCCCAGCTGCCGAGGGCGGCGGGGGTCGATTCGAAGCGTTGTTCAACGCTTGGGGCCTGCTCATTCATCCGGGTGCAACTCCACTCGCAAGACTGCAACAGGGCTGAGAGTGGCGAAACAGACGCCTCACCCCTCTTAGCCATACAAAGAGGGGCGCGATTGTGCGCCGTTTGGTTGCACTTGCAAAGCCCTGGCCGAGGAGTGGTTGCACCTTGGGCTGAAAGCATCGCGGTGCAAGCCCGCTCCCACCGGAACCACCCCATCCTTGAAATCAGGTGAGTAGCGGTGGGAGCGGGCTTGCCCCGCGATTGAAGTGACTTACTGGACCGCAGCGAACGCCTTGGCCACTTGCTGCAGGTTGTCCGGACGCAAGCCGGCCATGCACACCCGGCCGCTGTCGATCAGGTACACCCCGAACTCGTCACGCAGGCGCCGCACCTGCTCGACGCTGAAGCCGGTGTAGCTGAACATGCCGCGCTGGCGCAGGAAGAACTGGAAGTCCTGCCCCGGCAGCAGCTCGGCCAGGGTATCGACCAGAGCCTGGCGCATGTCGAGGATACGCAGGCGCATCTTCTCCACTTCCGCTTCCCACTGGGCGTTGAGCTCAGCATCACCGAGCACCGCGGCCACCAACTGGGCACCGAAGCTTGGCGGGCTGGAGTAGTTGCGGCGCACGGTGGCCTTGAGCTGGCCGAGCACGCTTTGCGCGGTGTCGGCGTCATCACAGACCACCGACAGGCCGCCGACCCGCTCGCCATACAGCGAGAAGATCTTCGAGAACGAGTTGCTCACCAGACACGGCACGCCGGCGCGGGCCACTTCGCGAATGGCATAGGCGTCTTCAGCCAGGCCTTCGCCAAAGCCCTGGTAGGCGATGTCGAGGAACGGGATCAGCTTGCGCGCCTTGACCACTTCAATCACTTGCTGCCATTGCGCCTGGCTCAGGTCGACCCCGGTGGGGTTGTGGCAGCACGGGTGCAACAGGACGACGCTGTTGGCCGGCAAGCCCTTGAGGGTGCCGAGCATGCCGTCGAAGTTGACGCCGCGGCTGGCCGGGTCGAAGTACGGGTAGCTGTTGACCTTGAAACCTGCGCCTTCGAAGATCGCCCGGTGGTTGTCCCAGGTCGGATCACTGACCCACACCTGCGACTCGGGGAAGTAGCGCTTGAGGAAGTCGGCACCGACTTTCAGCGCGCCGGAACCGCCGACCGTCTGCACGGTGGCGACGCGGCCGCTTTCAACGGCTGGATGGCCAGCACCGAACAACAACGCCTGGATCGCCTGGCGGTAGCTGCTCAGGCCTTCCATCGGCAGGTACATCGAGGCTTCGTGAGGCTGGGCGGCAAAGCGCTGCTCGGCTTCGCGCACCGCGGCCAACTGTGGCACCACGCCTGCGGCATCGTAATACAGGCCGATACTCAGGTTGACCTTGGCGGCGCGGGGATCGGCCTTGAAGGTCTCCATCAGGGAGAGAATCGGATCGCCGGCATAGGCATCGACATGTTTGAACACAGCGCACAGCTCCTTGGGTCAGGACAGTTCGGACTAAAAGCTGTGTCGAGGATACCTGTACTGGGGGCTGAGGAACATTACCCTTGGTGCAACTGATCAGTGCATGTGTGCACAGTAATCGCTGGCAAGCCAGCTCCCACAATGATCAGCAAAAACCCTGTGGGAGCTGGCGTGCCAGCGATAGCGTGCTCAAGTTCGCTATTGGGCCAAGCCCTGCAACTGCTCAAGCTCCGCCACTGTCAAACTCACGCCGATCTTCGCCGACTGCTCACGCTCACGGAAACGGCGCTCGCCCGGCAGGCGCTGCAAGCCCACCGCCTGCATCTGCCGCACCAGGTCACGGCTGCGTTCGGCAAAGCGGTTGCCCACCGACCTGGCCGGGTCGATGACGATGATCAGTTGCCCGGTCCAGGGCGTCTTCGCCCCCGGGTGCTGCGACCAGTCGAACTCGAACGAGAAATTGCCGCCGGTCAGCGCCGCCGCCAGCAGTTCGACCATCATCGACAGCGCCGAGCCCTTGTGCCCGCCAAACGGCAGCAGCGCACCGCCGTCGAGAATCGCCTGCGGGTCGCGGGTCGGCTCGCCTTTGTTGTCGACGCCCATGCCTTCAGGCAGCAGTTCACCCTTGCGCGCGGCGATCTGCACATCGCCGTGAGCCATGGCGCTGGTGGCCATGTCGAAGACGATCGGGTCGCTGCCGGCGCACGGCGCGGCAAAGGCGATCGGGTTGGTGCCGAACAACGGTTGCTGGGCACCATGGGGCACCACGCAAGTCATGCTGTTGACCACGCTCAGGGCCACCAGGCCTTCATCGGCAAAGGGCTCGACGTCCGGCCACAAGGCGGCGAAATGGTGGGAGTTGTGGATCGCCAGCACGGCAATCCCGGCACTGCGAGCCTTCTCTACCAGCAGCGTTCGGGCTGCCGCCAGGGCCGGCTGGGCAAAACCGCCCTTGGCGTCGACGCGCACATAACCGCTGGCAACATCTTCGACTTCGGGTACGGCCTGGCCATTGACCCAATGGCTGGCCAGGGTCGAGACATAACCGGGAATACGGAACACACCGTGGCTGTGCGCGCCATCGCGCTGGGCGCTGGCGCAGTTGAAGGCCAGGACCCGGGCCACCGCTTCGCTGCAACCATGACGGACGAAAATGCGCTGCAACAAGGCCTGCAGGTCGGCAAAAGCAATCTGCGCGACAGCAGTGTCGGGACGTGCGGACATCTGAAGCTCCCTTATTGGATTTGGAGTGGGCGACAGCGATGGGCAATGGCCAGACTTTCCTCCAGTGACAGCAAACTGTCAAATATTGACTTGATGACAGAAAACATTCATTTTCTGATTCACCTGCCGCCGCCTTCGAGAATCGCCCTGTGAGCCAACCGATCAAACAGCGCCTGGAACACAGCCTGCACAACGCAGCAGCGTCCGGGCGCAAGATCGCCAGCCACATGCTCGCCAACCTCACCGACCTGCCCTTCGAAACCTCCGCAAGCCTTGCGGCAAAAATCGGCGTCAGCGAGTCGAGTGTCGGGCGCTTCTGCCGCTCGTTGGGTTACGAGCACCTCAAGGCCCTCAAACATGACCTCAAGGACGATCTGGGTGAAGGCCCGTGGCTGGTCGGTGATCGTCTGCAAGAATTTCGCCAGCAGCACGGCAAGGACGCCGCCGGCCTTGCGCGCAGCCTTGAACAGGAAGTTGGCGCGCTGGTGCGGGTTTACGAATACAGCCGCACCGCGGCGTGGGACACCGTCAGCCAGCGCCTGGCGCAGCGACGCAAGGTATTCGTCGCCGGCTTTCAGACCGAGCGCGGCATCGCCCAGTGCATGGCCCACCTGCTGCAATACCTGCGCGATGGCGTGCAGGTGGTCGATGGCAGTGCCGGGCATTTTGGCGAGGTACTGCTCAGCGCTCCGGCCGATTGCGCCCTGGTGGTGTTCGAGGCGCGCCGCTATTCCCGCCATGCCCTGACCCTGTGTCGCAAGGCGCATGCGGCAGGCATTCCGGTAACCCTGGTTACCGACACTTTTTGTGACTGGGCCGATGCCAACGCCAGTGAGGTGTTTCGCATCCCCACCGAATTCAATCTGTTCTGGGAGTCCACCGCGACGATGCTGTCGTGGGTACACCTGATGGTCAACGAGGTCTGCAAGAAGCTAGGACCGGATGTTGAAAAACGCTTGGAAGCAACTGCAGCTCTACACAACGAATTCGTTGGCTACACGTCAACGAGCAAACAATAGCAAGAGTGCAAACAACAACAGATCGAGGTGTGTCATGAAACCCGTTATCCGCTTCGCAGGGGCTTGCGCCCTGCTGCTCGCCGGCTCGACCATGGCCCAGGCCGAAACCCTGAAGATCGCCACCGAAGGCGCTTACCCTCCGTTCAACTACGTCGATTCAGACAACAAACTGCACGGCTTCGACGTCGACATCACCCACGCCCTGTGCGAGCAGATGAAGGTCGAATGCACCCTGGTGGCCCAGGACTGGGAAGGCATCATCCCGGCCTTGATGGCGAAGAAATACGACGCCGTGGTGGCGTCGATGATCAATACCGAAGAACGGCGCAAGAAGATCGCCTTCACCAACCACTACTACAAGACCCCGTTGTCGGTGGCCGTGGCCAAGGACAGCGAAATCACCGACGCGCAGACTGACTTCAAAGGCTACACGGTCGGCGCGCAGTCCTCCTCGACCCAGGCCATCTATGCCGAGGACGTCTACGGCAAGGCCGGCGCCGACGTCAAACTCTACCCGACCCTCGATGAAGCCAACGCCGACCTCGCCGCCGGGCGCCTGGACGGGGTGATTGCCGACAAGTTCCCGCTGACCGAATGGCTGGGCAAGGCCGGCAAGGACTGCTGCAAGATCCTTGGCGACGTCAACGGCACCAAGGCCGACGCCTCGATTGCCGTGCGCAAGGAAGATGAAGCCCTGCGCGAACGCCTGAACAAGGCCCTGGACGCAATCGTCGCCAACGGCACCTACCAGAAGATCGCCAGTCGTTACTTCGACTTCGATATCTACCAGTAAATCTCACGTCCTGTGAGGGACCTGTGGGCGCTGGCCTTGCCAGCGATGCAGACGCCGCGCACTGACTGACTGCGTGTCGATGCCATCGCCGGCAAGGCCGGCTCCCACGGGGCTGTGTGTCTGTCTTGCGAGAGGGTTTGAGCATGCTCGAACAACTGTCACTGCTTTCCTTCGCCAGCGGCGGCTGGGGCCAGGCTCTGCTGGCCGGCGCCCTGGTGACCATTTCCCTGGCCCTGGCCTGCCTGCCCATCGGCTTGCCGCTGGGCCTGGGCGTCGCGCTCGCCGCCCGTTCCTCCAAGCGCTTCCCGCGTGCTGCCGCCACGGTGTTCTCCACCGTGTTTCGTGGCCTGCCGGAGCTTCTGACCCTGCTGATCATCTATTACGGCTGCCAGATTGCCGCGCAGAAAATTCTTGCCGCCATGGGCTACGAAGGTGAAGTGCTGATCAACACCTTCCTGGCGGCGATGATCGCCTTCAGCCTGGTGTTTGCCGCGTTCTCCAGCGAGATCTGGCTGGCGGCGTTCAAGACTGTCGCCAAAGGCCAGTACGAAGCCTCGGCGGCGCTGGGCCTGAGCAAGGCCACTACCTTTCGCAAGGTGGTCTTTCCACAGCTGGTGCGCATCGCCCTGCCGGGCCTGTCGAACAACTGGCTGTCGCTGCTCAAGGACACTTCGCTGGTGTCGACCATCTCCCTGGTCGACCTGATGCGCCAGACCAACCTTGCGGTCAGCGTGACCAAGGAGCCGATGTTCTTCTACGGCGTTGCCTGCCTGGGTTATCTGCTGTTCTCGGCGTTGTCGGGCCGGGTGTTCAATTTCATCGAGCAGTACTTCAGCCGTCATCTGCGGGGGGCACGTACATGAGCTTCGATCAACTGCTGGCCCTGGTGCTCGACCCCGACCTGCTGGAACGCTACGGCCCGCGCTTTCTCGACGGCCTGCTGGTGACCGGCAAGCTGGTGGCACTGTCCTTCACCCTCGGCGCCCTGCTTGGCATGCTGCTGGCCCTGGCCAGGCTGTCGAACAACCTGGTGCTGCAACGCCTGAGCGCAGGTTACATCTACTTCTTCCGCGGCTCGCCGCTGCTCGCCCAGCTGTTCTTGCTGTACTACGGCCTGGGCTCGCTCAAGGGCTTCTGGCAGGACGTCGGTCTGTGGTGGTTCTTCCGGGATGCCTGGTACTGCACGGTGCTGGCCTTCACCCTCAACACCGCCGCTTACCAGGCCGAGATCTTCCGCGGCAGCCTGATGGCGGTCGCTCCCGGTCAGTACGAGGCAGCCAAGGCCCTCAGCCTGAAGCGCTCGACCACGTTCTTCAAGGTGATCCTGCCGCAATCACTGATCGTCGCCATCGGCCCGCTGGGCAACGAACTGATCCTGATGATCAAGGCCAGCGCCATCGCCTCGCTGGTGACCATCTACGACCTGATGGGGGTGACCAAGCTGGCGTTCTCGCGCAGTTTCGACTTCCAGATCTACCTGTGGGCCGCCGTGCTCTACCTGCTGATCGTCGAGATCGTGCGCCGCAGCCTCAAACACATAGAAGCCCGCCTGGGCCGCCACCTGCGCTGACCGCCTGCTTGTGAGGAACGTTCCAATGCATTGCCAAACCATTGTTCTGGGCGCCGGCATCGTCGGTGTCTCCACGGCCCTTCATCTGCAGGCACGCGGGCGCAAGGTGATCCTCATCGACCGCGAAGAGCCCGGCAGCGGCACCAGCCACGGCAACGCCGGGCTGATCGAGCGCTCCAGCGTCATCCCCTATGCCTTCCCCCATGATCTGTCGAGCCTGCTGCGCTATGGCCTGAACCGCCAGCCCGACGTGCGCTACAGTTTCACCCACTTGCCGAAGATCGGCCCGTGGCTGTTCAAGTACTGGAAAAACTCCTCGCCAGCGGGCCTGGCCGTGGCCACGCAGGCCATGCTGCCACTGGTGCAGCGTTGCGTCGAAGAACACGACGCGCTGATCGACGCGGCGGGCCTCGGCGAACTGGTCAAGGCCAACGGCTGGATCGAGGTGTACCGCAATGAGGACGCCTACCAAAAAGCCGTGGCCGACGCCCATGCGCTGCAAGCCTATGGCTTGAAGTACGAAATCCTCGATCGCCAGCAACTGCACGCGCGCGAAGTGGACCTCAGCGACAACGTGGTCGGCGGCATTCACTGGCTCGACCCCAAGACCGTCAGCAACCCCGGCGGCCTGACTCGCGGCTATGCGGCGCTGTTCGTCCAGCGTGGCGGCCAGTTCATCCACGGCGACGCCCGCACCCTGCGCCAGATCGGCAGCGAGTGGCAGGTCGACAGCCGCCAGGGGCCAATCACCGCACCCGAGGTGGTGGTCGCCCTCGGGCCACAGTCGGCCGAGCTGTTCAAGCCGCTGGGTTATCGCATTCCGCTGGAGATCAAGCGCGGTTATCACATGCACTACCGGGCGCGTGACGGCGCCGAACTCAAGCATTCGATCTGCGATGCCCAGGGCGGTTACGTGCTCGCGCCGATGGCCATGGGCATCCGCCTGACCACCGGCATCGAGTTCGCCGCCAGCACCGATGCTGCCAACCAGATCCAGCTGCAGCGCTGCGAAGCCTTGGCGCGCAAGGTCTTCCCGCTGGGTGAGCGGGTCGATGCCGAGCCCTGGCTGGGCCGCCGCCCGTGCCTGCCGGACATGCGCCCGGTGATCGGCCCGGCCGCTCGCCACAAAGGCCTGTGGTTCAACTTCGGCCATGCCCACCACGGCCTGACCCTGGGCCCGGTGACCGGCCGCCTGCTGGCAGAAATGATGACCGGCGAAACCCCATTCACCGATCCTGCGCCGTACCGCGCGGACCGCTTCAACTGATCGCGGGAGAATAACAACATGACCGCTTCACTGAGCCTTGCTAGCCCTTCCCCTGCCCCTCAGGTTGATCCACGCAAGATCGTGGTGACCATTGAGGGCCTGAACAAGCACTACGGCGCCTTCCATGTGCTGCGCGACATCAACCTCAACGTGCGTGAAGGCGAACGCATCGTCCTGTGCGGGCCTTCCGGGTCGGGTAAATCGACACTGATCCGCTGCATCAACCGCCTGGAAATTGCCGAACAGGGCAACATCCGTGTCAACGACACCGACCTTGCCCTGACCACTCGCCAGGCTGCCGACATGCGCAGCGAAATCGGCATGGTGTTCCAGCACTTCAACCTGTTCCCGCACATGAGCGTGCTCGACAACTGCACCCTGGCCCCCATGAGCGTACGCGGCCTGTCGCGCAAGGAAGCCGAAGATCGAGCGCGTTTCTACCTGAACAAGGTGGGGATCGAAAGCCAGGCCGGCAAATACCCCAGCCAGCTGTCCGGCGGCCAGCAGCAACGGGTGGCGATAGCCCGGGCGCTGTGCATGAAACCGAAGATCATGCTGTTCGACGAGCCGACCTCGGCGCTGGACCCGGAGATGGTCGCCGAAGTGCTGGATGTGCTGGTGAAACTGGCCGATACCGGCATGACCATGCTCTGCGTCACCCATGAAATGGGCTTTGCCCGCCAGGTGGCGGAACGGGTGCTGTTTCTCGATGGTGGGCAGATCATTGAAGACGCCAGCCCCGAGGCGTTCTTCAACAACCCGCAGAGTGCGCGGGCCAAAGGGTTTCTGGCGCAGATACTGCACTGAGGCCTTTGGGCAAGGCTTCGCCTTGCATCGCCGGCAAAGCCAGCTCCCACAAGTTCTGCGCAGCTCTCAAGGCCAGCGCCAATCCTGTGGGAGGCGGCCTTGCCGGCGATGGGCTGCGCAGCAGCCCTTGTTCATTGCCTGGCATATTAGTTATGTTATAACGCATAACTTAGCAATTCCACGCCAGCGACCTCACCCATGCCAACCGCCCCACCCGCCAACCAACGCCTGCTCTGCATCGACGCCCTGCGCGGCCTGGTCATTGTCTTCATGCTGCTCGACCACGTGCGCGAAACCTTCTTCCTGCACCGTCAGGTCAGCGACCCGATGGACGTCGCCAACACCGACCCCTGGCTGTTCCTCAGCCGCACCCTCGCCCACCTGTGCGCCCCGGTGTTCGTCCTGCTCACCGGCCTGTCGGCTTATCTGTATGGTGAAAAGCACCAGGGCAAGGCCACGCTCTCGGCCTTCCTGTTCAAGCGCGGACTGGTGCTGGTGCTACTGGAATTTACCCTGGTCAGCCTGGCCTGGACCCTGGAGCTGCCACCCAAGGTGATCTACCTGCAGGTGATCTGGGCCATCGGCCTGAGCATGATCGCCCTGGCCGGCCTGGTGTGGCTGCCGCGATCGCTGGTGCTGGTGCTCGGCGCGCTGATCGTCGCCGGGCACAACCTGCTCGATCCGCTGCACTTCGCTGCAGGTTCGGCGATGCACATCCCTTGGGCGATCTTGCATGACCGCGGCTGGATCGAAGTGTCGGACAGCTTGCGCCTGCGCACCTCGTACCCACTGCTGCCGTGGATCGGCGTAATTGCCTTGGGCTATGCCATGGGCCCCTGGTTTGCCAGGGGTGCGGACGCGCTGGCACGTCAGCGCAAATTGCTAGTCACCGGCCTGGGCGCCCTCGTCGGCTTTGTGCTGCTGCGCCTGCTAAACGGTTACGGCGAAGCGCAGTGGCAGGTCGGTGAAACCACGCTGCGCACCCTGATGAGCGTCTTCAACATCACCAAATACCCGCCGTCGCTACTGTTCCTGGCCCTGACCCTGGGCGTCGGCGTGTTGCTGCTGCGCAGGTTCGAGCACCTGCAAAGCAACCGCGCGATACAGGTGCTGAGCGTGTTCGGCGCAGCACCGATGTTCTTCTACCTGCTGCACCTGTACGTACTGAAGTTGCTGTACCTGATCGCCGTCGCCTGCTTTGGCCTGAACCAGGACAGTTACTTTGGTTTCGACGGGGTCTGGGCGATATGGCTGACGGCAATTGTCTTGAGCATTGCGCTCTATCCGTCGGTTTGCTGGTTCGCCAGGCTCAAGGCCCGGCGCCGGGATATCGGCTGGCTCAAATACTTCTGAGCCAAGGCGTGCCCCTGCAAGCAGGGGCAGCCCCGTCACCGCTTACTGGGTATGCATTTTCGACTTTATAAAACCGGCAATGAAGGTCAGCACCGCGCCGCCGACACCGCCGCTGACGATACTGCTGATCAGCGCCGGCAGATCGAGTGAACCGCCCGCCGCCACTGCAGCGCCGGGTTCACCGGTCAAGGCCGCGAGTATCTGCCCGACGATCACCCCGCCAACCCCACCGAAAATCGAGTTGAGTAACGGGCCCATGCTCTGCTTGCTCATACCGGCTGCGTTGCCGCCCACCACACCGGCAACAATCTGAATGATCAGACTGACAATATCCATGATCCAACCCCTTTGTAGCGTTATGAATTGACGACTCGCGTCCGGCTACTACAGAAAGTCACGACCACGGGAACAGAGGCGCCTGGCTCCGGTCAACGACGGCACGCTGTTGCGGATGGGCACAGTATAGGTAGCAAGCGGCCAGCGCGCCAAAACGGCGCTCAGGGCTTGATGTTCTTCAGGCTATTGAGCAGCCCCAGCAGTGCTTGCAGTTTGTCTTCGCCGAACTGTTCGAGGATGCGCTGGTAGTTGTGCTCCATGTCTTCGCTCATGTCGACGAAGCATTGCTGGCCCTGTTCGGTCAGGCCTACGAACACCCGGCGCTGGTCCTGGGTCGACTTCTTGCGCCGCACCAGGCCATCGCGTTCCAGACGCGCCAGCACGCCGGTCATGCTCGGCTTGAGGATGCAGGCCTGCTCGGCCAGTTGATGGCTTTCCAGTTCGCCTTGCTGGCGCAGGATGCGGATTACCCGCCATTGTTGTTCGGTCAGGCCATGGGCATTGAGCGAGGGGCGGAAGAAGGCCATGGCGGCTTCGCGGGCTTGCAACAGGGTCAGGGTCAGGGACGGTCTTGGAGTGGGCATGGTTCAGGCTGGTAGTCATCGGTGACAGCCAGCTTAAGAGAAACTGCGCGATGCAGCAAAGCTGCACGGGCGCTGCTTCGGCCATACACCGGACGCTTGTTAAATATAATTAACTGGCCGTAGCAGGCGCCACACCGGTTACCGGGGCCTGCAGCCAATAATTGCATTCAGGCAATCTCAAGCTTCGCCCGTGCAATCTGAAGTCGTTTGACATATTAAACGGCTCTGGCAAGCTATATGACAGGTTTCGACCGGATACAGCCCCTTGCTTGGCGTACCGGCAGTGCTCGAAACCTCAGGCAGCGCAAAGGTTTCAGCGGCGCGCCTGCACAATAATGACAGGCTGCGCCTGTCCCAAGGTGACATATGCCCAACAGCAACATTGGCAATAAGAATCAAACCTCTCGCAAACCCGTCGTGCTGATGACCATGGGCTCCCAGGAGCGCAAAGGCCACGACTATCAGGTAATGACCCACAAATACATCGTACCGCTGGTTGAACACGCCGGTTGCGTACCTGTGCTGGTGCCGACCTGCTGCGGTACAGACGACCTCGAAGCCTACCTGGACATGGCTGACGGTGTTTACCTGACCGGCGCCGGCAGCAACATCGACCCGGCCCTTTATGGCCAGGAGAATGAAACCCCAGGCAAGGCCCAGGACCGTGACCGCGACCTGTTCGACCTGCCGCTGGTGCAACTGGCCATCGCCCGTGGCCTGCCGATCTTCGGCATCTGCCGTGGCATGCAGGAAATCAACGTGGCCCTGGGTGGTGACATCTACCAGAAGGTCTACGCCGAGCCAGGCTTCAACGACCACCGGGAAAACCCGGACGATCCGGTCGACGTGCAGTACAGCGCTGTTCACAGCGTCAAACTGGAGCAAGGCAGCTGGCTGCAAAAGCTGCTGCAGAGCGATGAAATCCGCGTCAACTCGCTGCACGGCCAGGGCCTGAAAAACCTCGGCGAAGGCATCGAACCCCTGGCCCGCGCCGAAGACGGCCTGGTCGAAGCCATCCATGCCCCGAGCCTGTCGCCTTTCCTCTTCGCGGTGCAATGGCACCCGGAATGGCAAGCGGCGAAAAACCCGGACTCGGTGAAGATGTTCCAGGCCTTTGGTGAAGCCTGCCGCAAGCAGGCTGCCAAGGGTCAGGCGGTGAAGAAGCTGGGTACGGCTGCCTGATTGCAATCGCGGGGCAAGCCCGCTCCTACACTGTAGGAGCGGGCTTGACCCGTGATAAACCCAGACTTAACTCCCCAAGCCCCAGCGCTCCCCCTTCGCCTCACCAGTCCCCTTGAACCCGCCCTTGCCATCCGAGCGCCAGCCGCTGCCTTCATTGGCACCGGTACCGATGTAGCCACCCCGGCCATCCGGCTCCAGGCCCCGTCCTTTGTTCCTGCCGGTGCCTTCATAGCCGCCGTTGCCATCCGGCTTGTAACCGCGTTCGGTATACAACCCGGTGCCCTCGTAACCGCCCCTGCCGTCGGCCTGCCAGCCACCGCCGAATGCTTCGCGGCTGCCGGAATAGCGCGTGCTGTCATCTGGCTTGTAGTGTTCGCCATAGTTACTGCCGGTACCTTCGTAGCCGCCTTGGCCGTCGTCCCTGAAGCCGCTGCCGCGATTACTCCCGGTACCGCTCAGGCCACCCCTGCCGTCAGGCTCGTAACCGCTGCCCCAGTTGCGCCCGATGCCCTTGAGCGAGCCGTCCGCCTGCATCTCGTAATCGCCACCGGCATTGCTGCCGGTGCCCTTGAAGCCGCCGCGCCCATCCGGCTCGTAGCCACTGCCAAGGCTCACGCCAGCGCCAACATAACCACCTGCCGCAAACACAGCAGTGCCCAGGCCGAGCACGACTGCGCCCAGCAACGATTGCATGACTTTCTTCATGGGGTATTCCAGATCCTGTGGAATCGAGAGGTGCCGACTGGCGGCACACTCTAAAGACCGCCGCCGCGGAAAAGATTCCAAGGATGCTGGCAATTTGATACAGGAGCTTATTTCAAGATACTTCGACGCCCGGCCCTTGCAGCCGCGGTGCCCAGTCCTCGACTTCGGCCTTTTCCAGACGCCGCGAAAGCGTCCGGCGCCAGGAGGCAGCCAACGGCAGTTCCAGGCACTGGCGAATGACCTCAAGGTCGACCTGCTTGTCGAAGAGCACTGACGACAAGCGTGCCACCGACCACTGCGGATGCGGCCGCTCGATCAGCGCGATGCTCATACCGGCGGCCAGCACGCCCTCCTCCAACACCCGGTAGTACCAGCCGGTGCGGCCGCTTTGCTGCACCCGCAGCGACATGTCGTTCACGCCAAAGCGGTCATTGAGCTTCCAGCACGGCATGCGCCCCTGGGAGATTTCCAGCAGGGCGCTGCCAGCGCGAAAACGGTCGCCCAGGCAGACGGTCTGTTCGGTCCAGCCAAAAGTGCTGAGGTTTTCGCCGAAAGCACCCGGTGCTTGCAGCAGCGGATGCTCGCCCAACTCCGCAGCCCAGACGGCATAGTGCTCACGCGGATAGTGGTGGATGGCCTTTTCGATCCCGCCATGCACCCGCAGGTCGCCCTGCTCGTCGCCGGCCAGGCCCAACACGGTCACGGCCACCTCGCCGTCGCGCGGGGTCTTGGCGATGGCGCTGGCTGAACCCGGGCGGGTGAAGGGCACGGCACGGCCGGTCAATACGCTTTGCAGTTGTAGTTGCAGTCCCAGCATGGGCGATTCATTCCTCTACGGATTTGGCCAGCTCAAACACGTCCGGCGGCCTCAACGCAGCGAGCGTATCGGATAAATACGCTACCGACAAAGCGCATCATCGAGCCCATGGCAGAGAGCAACGGATTCGCTATGCTGCAAGGCATGAACGCCACCCTGCCCACCCGCACCCCCTGCCCGCCCGACGCCTGCGATTGCGGCCGCGAGACGCTGCAGGACCCGCGCATCCTGCTGCTGACCCGCCAGGAAGAAAAGCGCCTGCTCGAACGCCTGGAAAACCTGCAGAGCCTGGCGGACCTGGAGCACATGCAACGACGCTTGTATGAGCAGTTGGGCATTCGCGTGCAGATCACCCCGAGCTTCAATGAAGTGCGGACCATGCGTGGCATCAATATTCAAATCGAGGACCTGCCGGGCTTGTGTCGCAAGACCCGGCAGAATATTCCGGCGGCGATCCGGCGGGCGCTGGAGAAGCAACCGGAGATTGCCTACCGGCTGCTCGATGCCCATGACCTGTTGCGCGATGCCTGACACAGCAGCGCGGCAAGCTGACTGCGACCTAAATATCCCGGCCGATAAAACGGTCCGGATCCTCCGCCGCCACCCGCCGCCACTTCAGCAAGCGCCCGTCGATCGCCGCCAACCCCAGGGCAATCAGCCCCATACCGATAAAGTGCCTGGTCTCCAGACGCTCCCCCAGCACCAGCACGCCGAGCACGATGGCACTGAGCGGAATCAGGAAGGTCACCAGCATCAGGTTGGTCGCCCCGGCCGTGGCCAGGATACGAAAGAACACCACATAGGCCAGCGCGGTGGAAAGCAACACCAAACCGGCCACCGCCGCCCAGGTTGTCAGGCTTGGCGCGGCCAGCTTCCAGGGTAGGTCGATCAGCAACGCCAGCGGCACCAACAAGACGGCCGACGCACTGATCTGTCCGGCGGCAGTGATCAGCGGCGCCACCCCCATGACCTTGAAGCGCCGCCCGTAAACCCCGGCCACGGCGTATGACAAGGCCGCCGCCAACACTGCCAGTTGTGCCCACAGGTTGCCGTCCAGGCCGGACCAAGCCGCCGAGCCAATCATGATCGCCACTCCGACAAAGCCCAGCGCAACACCGGCCAGCTTGTTGACGCTGATGTTTTCGTCCTCGGTCAGCAGGTGCGCAACGATCACCGCAAACAGCGGCGTGGTGGCATTGAGGATCGAGGCCAGGCCGCTGCCGATGCGGGCCTGGCCCCAGACGATCAGGCAGAATGGCAGCAGGTTGTTGAGCAGCCCCATGGCCAAAAACGCCCGCCAGATCCGCCACTCTCGCGGCATGTACAGCCCCAGCAGCCGTACCAGCGCAAGCAGTACCAGCGCCGCCAGCCCCACGCGCAGCATCACCAGGGTGAAAGGCGGCAGTTCCTTCACGGCAATACCATTGAAGAAGAACGAACCACCCCACAGTAGCGACAGGGCAATCAACAGGCCCCACTCCCTCAGGCTCATGACTTTGTTCATCGTGGCTAACTCCTCAAACGGGCGATCGAGATTGAGCTCTGCTAAGGTCAGTTGGCAGCCTCTGGAGCCCTTCAATGCCAGTATTCATGGGCACCAGCACCACGACAAACGAGCATTTTTCGCCAGATGATTGAGGTGAACTAAAGCATCATGACCCTCCCCTCACTCAGCGCCTTGCGCGCCTTCGAAGCCGCCGCCCGGCATGTCAGTATCAGCCTTGCCGCCCGCGAGTTGTGCGTCACCCCCGGTGCGGTCAGCCTGCAGATCAAGGAACTGGAAGCGGCCCTGGGCGTGCAGTTGTTCGTCCGCCGCCCGCGCAGCCTCAGCCTCACCCCGGAGGGCGAGGACTACTTCGCGACCCTGCGCAGCGCCTTTCGCATGATTCGTGAGGCCACCAGTGCCCTCACTGCTCGCGCCAGACAACAGGTACTGACGCTCAGTTGCACACCCGGGTTTGCCGTACAGTGGCTGCTGCCACGGCTAGGCGGTTGCGAGGCGCAGCAGAGCGGTGTCGATGTACGCATCAGCGCCTGCAAGCGCCTGGTGGATTTCGCCCGCGACGGCATCGACCTGGCGGTGCGTCATGGCTATGGCCGCTATGACGGGCTGGTCGCCGAACGCTTGCTGGATGACGATCTGGTGCCGGTGTGCAGCCCGCACTTGCGCAACATCCACGCCCTGCACCAACCCGGCGACCTTGCCAGCGTGCACCTGCTGCACGATGAGCACCGCCACGACTGGCGGATGTGGCTGGATGCAGCCGGGGCGCCACAGGTGGAGGCCAGTGGCGGTACCTTGTTCGTAGACAGCAACGGCGCGATTGAAGCGGCCAAGGCGGGGCTGGGCGTGGCGCTGGTGCGCCGCGGCTTTGTCCAGCGGGAGCTGGATGAAGGCATGCTGGTGACGCCCTTTGCACAGGGCATCGCCAGTGAGCTGGCGTATTACCTGGTGTACCCGGCGACGGCACTGGAACGGCCGCAGGTGGCCGGGTTTCGTCAGTGGTTGCTGGCTTGTCGCTAGCAGGGATTGCTTTGCAGCCCATCGCCGGGCAAGTCGGTCTTACCAGTTATAGGTCAGGTCAGTGGTAATGGTCCGCCCTTCGCCGTAGTAGCAATCCACGTCACTGGTGCAACGGCTGACATACACCTTGTCTTCCAGGTTCTGCAGGTTGACCTGCAACTTCACCCCTTTCAGGCGCAATGGCGACTGCTGCAAGTCGTAGGAGACCATGCCGTCGTACACGGTGTAGGACGGGATGCTGAAGTGGCCATCGGCAAAATCGGTGCCGTCACTGCCGCGCACATAACGTGCACCCAACCCCATGCCCAGGCCGGCAATCGGGGTATCACCGGTGAAGTGATAGTCCAGCCACAGCGATGCGGTCATCGGCGGGGTGCCCGACGGATGACGACCTTCACGGCCATCGTTGTCCTTGGTGTAAACCACGTCGTTGCGCGATACCGAAGCGATCAGGCCCAGGTTATCGGTGAGGTTGGCCTTGCCTTCAAGCTCGACGCCGCGCGAGCGCAGTTCGCCGACCTGGCTGTTGAAGCCGGGGTTGCCGACGTCGGCGGTGAGGATGTTCTGCTGGTTGATCTCGTACACCGACAACTGAATGAAGCTGTCCTGGCCAGGCGGTTGGTACTTGATACCCGCCTCGACCTGCTTGCCGGTGGACGGCTCGAACGCCTTGCCCGCGTAGTCGGCGCCGCTCAGCGGCAGGAACGACTCGGAGTAGCTGACATAAGGCGTCACGCCATTGTCGAAGGCATAGCCAAGCCCCGCGCGGCCGGTGAACTTCTCGTCCTTGACGGTGGTATGGGTGCCAGCGATCGGCTCCTTGTTATCGGCCTCGGCCCAGTCGTAGCGGCCACCGAGGGTCAGGAACCAGTTGTCCCACTTGAGCTGATCCTGCACGTACAGGCCGGTCTGATTGATGGTGCGGTCCCATTTGAACGGCTGGCCGAAGTTCATTGGCTTGCCGTACACCGGGTTGTACAGGTCGATGACCGGCGGATTGCGGTCGTACAGGCCGAGGAATTTGGAGTTGGAGTGGTAGTAATCAACGCCGATCAACAGGGTGTGGGCGACGTCGAAAGTGTTGAACTTGGCCTGGGCCATGTTATCGATGCCAAACACCTTGTTGCGCTGGGCCCAGTCGACCCCGTAGCGGGTCATCGCGCTCTGGTCGTCGGCCCCGGTGACCGGGTTGGGCACGAAGGCGTAGCCGTGCAGCGGCGCCCGGTATTTGTCATCGACGTAGGCGTAGCGGGTGTTCTGCTTGAGGGTCCAGACGTCGTCCAGCTCATGACTGACTTCATAGCCAAAGGTGTACTGCTCGCGATCGTAGGAGTTGACCCCCGGCTCGCCGATGAATCGGCTGCGCTTGATCCGCCCATTGGGGCTGGCAAACACCGTGCCCACCGCCGGCAGGCCCTGGGCTTCCGGCACGCCGTTGTCGCGCTGGTAGTGGCCGTAAACGGTCAGGCGCGTCTGCTCGTTGGGGTTCCAGGTCAGGCTCGGGGCGATCATGTAGCGCTGCTGTTCGACGTAGTCGGCCTCGCCGTTCTTGTCCAGGCCCATGCCGGTCACGCGGTACTGGTACTCGCCCTGGTCATCCACCGGGCCGGCAAAATCGAACGCGCCGTAACGCCGGTCCTGGCTGCCGCCACCGAGTTTGACTTCATGCAGCGGCGTCGCGGTCGGGCGCTTGGAGACCATGTTGATCAGGCCACCTGGCTGGTTCTGGCCATAGAGCACCGAGGCCGGGCCCTTCATCACCTCGATACGTTCCAGCGCGTACGGATCGATCTGCAGCGCACCGCCAGTACTGCCGCCGCCATAAGGCAGGTGCAGGCCGTCCAGGTACAGCGGCGTCGGGCTGAAGCCGCGGGAGGTCGGCTCGTCGAAGATCCCGACCCGGTCGGAGAAACCACCACCGGTGATACCCGGGGTGTAGCGCAGGGCCTGGGTGACCGTCTGCGAGCCAAGCGCCTTGATTTCATCCTGGGTGATGACGTTGATGGTCTGCGGCACTTCCAGCACTGAGGTGTCGGTCTTGGTCGCAGTGCCGGTGCGCTTGGCCACATAGCCCTGGACCGGCCCCCAGGCCTCTTCGCCGGCGTTGGAAACGATCTGGGTCAGGCCCAGTTCCAGCGCCCCGCTCTGCTCGGCCGGCACCAGGTTCCAGGTGCCGCCGGCGGTGATGTTGAGGTTGAGACCGCTGCCATTGAGGGCCTGGGTCGCCGCTTGCTCGGGAGTGAACTGACCGCTGACCGCTGCCGAGCGCTTGCCCTGCAACAGTGCCGGCTTGACCGACAGCACCCGGCCGGACTGGCGGGCAATGTGGCTCAAGGCTTCGCCCAGGTCCCCGGCCGGGATATCAAAACGCTGGCTGGCGCTGACGCTGCTGTCGGTTTGCGCCTGCGCGTACAGCGGCGCACTGCTGCCCAGGGCGATGGCAAGGGCCAGCAGGCTGGGGCGGATCATGGAGTCGGGCATGGAGGTGTTGGCTCGTTCGAGGTTGTTGTCCATAACGAGGACACGCCAGTGACCGAATCCCCTCAGCGAAATCGTAATTATTTTTATTCAGATCACATCGATACGGGTCAGCCAGCCGCCAAAGCTGTCGACCCGGATCGGCAGGGTCTCGGCCAGGGAGCGCAAGGTGCGCTCGCTGTCATCCAGCGGGAAGCTGCCATAGACGCGTACCTGCGCGGCCTGCGGGCTGATGCGCAACAGCCCGGCGCGGTACGGGCGCAAGGCCTCGATCAGCTCGCCCAGAGGCTCGTCGCGGACATCGATGCGGCCATCGGCCCAGCTCGCCCGGGTGCGCAGTGAGGCCGCCACAGGCTGGCTGCCGTGGCCATCAAAGCGGAAGGCCTGGCCCTCTTCCACACGCTGGGCTGGCGCGCTGCCGCTGCTGAGCATGACGCTGTGCTGTTGCACCGAAACCAGGCTCTGGCGCTCTTCCAGGCGCACGCTAAAGCGCGTGCCCAGGGCTTGCACCTGGCCTTCGCGGGTAGCGACGATAAAGGGCCGGCCCGGCTCTGCGGCCACATCGGCTTGCAGCTCACCGTCGCGCAGCAGCACCAGCCGCTGCCCGGCGCTGAAACGCACATCCACCGCGCTGCGCGCGTTCAGGCACAGGCGCGAACCATCGGCCAGGGTGAAGGTACGCCGTTCACCGGTGCCGGTGCGCAGGTCGGCAAGCAAATCGCCCAGCGGCGCCACCCGATTACCAATTGCCCCGGCGCCCAGCCCCAGCAACAACATTGCCAGACCGCCGCCCAGTGCCTTGCGCCGCGACGGCGAAGGCAAGGCACGCAAACTGCGGCTGGCCATGGCCAGCTGGCCGGGGTTGCGCTGTTCGGCTTGCTGCAGATCGGCCAGGGGGTCGCCGAGCAAGGCATTGACCCGCTGCCAAGCGGCCTGATGGCCAGGAGACTGTTCGAGCCAGCTGTTGAACGCCACCAGCAACGGGCTGCCGGCAGCAACATTCTCCAGCTTGAGCAGCCAGTCCACTGCTTCGTGGGTGGCGCGGTCCAGTTGTGTGTTGCTCATTCCGGCCTCGCGCTCAGGCAATGCACGAAGGCCCGGCGCAGGTCGCGCTCGACCGTGGCCAGCGACACCCCCAGATGCTCGGCAATGCTCGGCTGGCTCATGCCTTCGAGGCGATGCAGGATAAAGGCGTGACGCACCCGCACCGGCAGGCCATCGAGCACGCGGTCGATTTCGGCCAGCGCTTCACGCACCAGCACCACGTCTTCGGCCGAGGGCATGCAGTGTTCGGGCAGGCACGCCAGCTCGTCGAGGTAGGCCTGCTCCAGCGCACGACGCCGAAACAAGTTGCTCAGCAGGCGGCGGGCGACGGTGGCGAGAAAGGCGCGGGGTTCTTCAAGGGCGGGCAAGGCGCTGCTGGTCATGGCCCGGACAAAGGTGTCCTGGGCCAGGTCCGCTGCATCGTGCGGGCAGTTCAGCCGGCGGTACAGCCAGGCGCGCAACCAGCGATGATGGTCGCTATAGAGGTGGGCGACGATAGCCTTGGAGTCGACAGAGCTCGGCACGAGGGTGATCACACATTAATGGTAATTACTCTCATTATCATGATGCGTGGGAAATTTCACAATCCCCTTTTCGCGGGGCAAGTCGGATCGCCGCACCGCCGCTCCTACAGATCTTGCCCCGCCACCACGGTCGCCAGCTTCTGTGGCTGAACGACGCGTTTAAACGCCGCCTTGACTTGCGCAGGCGTCACCGCCTCAAGCTGTTGGCGCCAGGTCACCAGGGTATCGTCCGGCAAGCCGTTCAAGGCGATCTGCGCAACATGCTCAAGCAGGCGGTGGCGGCTGGTGCCGGCAAAAAGCTCGAGTAGCCGCGCCTTGGCCTCAGCCAGTTCCTCGGCGCTCGGGCCCTCGCTGACAAAGCGCGTCAACGCCTGATGGGCCGCCTTCTGTGCCTGCTCCTGATGCCCGGCAGGGACTTCCAGCGAGATCACGAAGGCCCCGGCCTGTTGGCCCATGGCGAAGTAGCTGGCCGATTCCCAGCTGACATCGCCGCCAAGCTCAGCGCCCACGGCCCGATTGAGCCGCGTCGGCCAGTGCTCGCCACCGAGAATGTCGCTGCCCAGCAGCAACGGGAAAAAGTCCGGGTCGCTGCGTGGCACTGCCGGCTGGCCGATCTGTATCCAGATCGTACCCTGCTGCGGTTCCAGTTGCTCGCGGCTGGCCTGGCTCAACGCCTGCACTTTGGGCAGCGCTGGCAACGCGGTGCAATCACCGTTCGGCAAGCGCCCAAGCACTGCATTGGCCACGGCATCGGCCTGAGCCCGGTCAAGATTGCCGACCAGGCTGACCGTGGCCCGGCATGGCAGCATCATTGCACGGTAATGCGTGCGCAAATCTTCCATGCGGGTGCGCTCGACCATGGCCGGGGTCAGGGCATAGCCGAACGGTAGCGCGTACTCGTCCAGGTCGATCTGCTTGTTGCGCTGCAGCCCCGGGCGGGTCAGTTCGCGGCCATAGGGATGGTCGCCATACACCGCCTGGGCAAAGCGCTGCCCTACCCCGGCAAAACGCCGGGTGGTTTCGCCGTTGACCTGGCGAATGTAATACGGCTTGGCCCGGAACCAGATGCTGCCGGCAAAGGCCGGTTCGGCAATCTGCCGACCGAGCAACGCCGTGGCCTCGGCCTGGCGCTGGGCACTGGTGTCGGTGATCTTCAGGATGTAGCTGAAGCGGTCGGCATCGACCTGGGTATTCAGTTCACTGTCCAGGCGCATCCAGGCCATTCGCAGCGCGTTGCCGTTCAGCTCCGGGGCATCGCCCTGGGCATGGATACCTTCCACCGCAAGCGCTGCGCCAAGCACCGCCAGGCCCGGTTGGTCCAGTGGGTCGCGGCGGCTGCCGGCATCGAAGTCAACCTGGATCTGCAGGTCGCTGGCCTGGCTTTGAGGCAACAGGTAGACCCGCGCGCCGCTGGGCTGGGTCCAGTGTTGAATGGCCAGGTTGTCGGCAGCCAGGGCCGGGGCCATTGCGCTCAATCCAAACGCGCAGGTGAAGAGTCGTTCCATCAGGGTCATAGCGGTTACTCAAAAGGCCAAGGCGCGGACGCTACGCACTTGGCCGCGGCAGATCAAGCCCTGGCGCACTGGCTGACACTGGCGCCGGCAGGCTTTATGCTCGAACCCCATTTTGCCTATGCCATGCACCTTGAGAGGGGGAACCGATGCCAGCCCTGAGCGCCCGTGAGGTTTGCCAGCAACTGCGTGATGCCGCCCTGGGCGTTCGTCCGTTGCGGCGTGTCGGCACTGAAGTCGACATCGACGGTTGGCGCCTGAGCCTGGATTTCGACGGTACCCACCTGCACCATTGCCTCAAGTGCTGCAGCAGTGACGGCCGTGAGGGCACGCTGGACCGTTGGCAATGGGGCACCGATCCGGTGAGTTTGCTCAGCACCTGGGAGCTGGCGCAGGTCGAGCGCTTGTTGCGCGGGGCTACTGCGTAGCCCATCGCCGGCAAGGCCGGCTCCCACAGGGTTGGTGCAGGGCCTGTAGGAGCTGGCTTGCAGCAATGAGGCCTTACAACAACTGGCGCTTGACCGCCTCGTCCAGCGTGCTTTGGGTCAACTGGCGGACCAGTTCGCGGGTGTCCTGCTGGAACGGAATCCCGACGATCAGCACCAGGTGCATCCAGGTGCGTACCGACTCGCTTTTGCTGATGCGCCCCAGCTCCTTGCCGTCCTTGTCCTTGAACACCGTGTCGAGGGTAAAGGTGTTGCGCGCTGTCGACGGGATGATGAAGAAGGTCGCCCCGGTAATGATCGCCGACGCCACGCTGTACTGCTCATGGTTGGTCAGGGTCGATTCGGCGTAGATATCCGCCGCGACTTTCTCGGTGCTCACCCGGGCGAAGCGCCCGGACTGATTGTAGGTCTCGACCAGCGCTTTCTCCCAGGCTTCGGCCGGCCCGCCGGCGGTGGCATTGGGCTGGCCGCGATTGACCTGGTACTGGGCGGTGGTACGTACGTAGGCGGTCGGCTTAACCGCCTGCGCTTGTGCCTGTGGCGGCCAGCTCTGGACCGGCGCCAATTCGTGTTGCGAGTAAGAGACGCAGCCAGTCAGCAGCACAGCGCCGAGCAGCAGGTTGGCCTTGATGATACGCAGCATGGGAATCTTCCTGGAAATTACTGTTTGGCCAGTTTCAGCGTGGCGTCGTCAAGCAGCTTGGCAACCACTTCGTTGAGTTGCGGCGCACCCAGGGTCGGGGCCCAGTATTCGCGGCGGTAGAGGCCGACATTGCGCTCGAGCTTGAGCGCCTGGCGGGAGCTGGCCAGGGTCTTGCCGTTGCGATCCTCGATCACCAGGTCACCGGCGACGTCGAAGCTGTCGACATAGATCGGGCCGTTGACCCAGATCCACACGGTCAGGGTCAGCAAGGCCCCCGGCACGTAGCCTGGATGTGGCCCGCGATGGCCCTTGAGCGAGGTCATGTTGAACTTGAGCATCACGTCCTGCTCATCCAGGCGGGTCGGGTATTCACTGACCTGCTTGAAATACTTGCCGGCCTCGACGTACTGGTCGAGCTGCGCGGTCAGCGAGCGGCTGATGGCCTTGCGCGTGGCCTCGTCGATACCCGGTGCGGTGACCGCCACATCGGCCACTTGCGCCGTGCGCGGGCTGGTGCTGGCGGCAGGATGTTGCGGGGCGCCCAATGGGCCGGTGACGTTGTAGGACACGCAGCCAGTCATCGACAGGGTGGCGATGATAGCGGTGGCCTGGAGCAGCTTTCTCAACACGGGATGTCCTTATTTTTGAGCGGAGGGCCAGAGTGCTTCGGCGCAAGATGGCGAAACTTGAGCGCGGCATGCACCGAAGCTGATGTGCTGGCTGCACCGGCCTCATCTTGGCACCAGCCCTGGCCTTAGAAGCTCCAGCGCGTGGTCAGCATGAAGTTGCGCGGATCGCCGTACAGGTTGCCGCCGTAGCCGGTATTGCCGGCAATGCTCTGGTAGTACTTCTTGTCGAACACGTTGTTGAGGTTCAAGCGCACATCGAGGTGCTCGGAAGCCTGGTAGTTGAGCATCAGATCGACCAGGGTATAGGCCTCCTGCTCGATACGGTAACGGCTCTCGGTGGCATAGAAATTGTTGCCCTTGTTGTAGATCTGGTTCTGCCGGTACAGGCCGCCACCGACCTTCCAGCGTTGCAGTTCACCCGGCAGTTGATAGGTGGTGAAGGCCTTGAACACATGCCGGGGAATGTCAGTATCGAACAGGCGTCCCTCGTTGGCCGGGTTGCTGTCCTTGACGTATTTGACCTGGGCAAAGGTATAGCCCGCGCCCAACTCCCAGCCCGGCAGAACGGTGCCGTTGAGCTCAAGTTCGATCCCTTCGCTGCGCAATTTGCCGGCAGCCTCCGCGCAACTGGGCACCAGCGCCGAGCACTCATCGAGCTCAAGCGTCTTGGCGCGGTTTTGCTGGTCGATGCGAAACACTGCGGCACTGGCATTCAAGCTGCCGTCGAAGTACTCGCCCTTGATCCCGAGCTCATAGTTCTTGCCCTCCATCGGCTCGATCGCGGCGCCCGCCGCGTCCAGTTCCGACTGCGGCTTGAAGATGTCGGTGTAGCTGGCGTATAGCGAATGGTGCACATCCAGGTCATAGATGATGCCGGCGTAACGCGTGACATGGCGCGTCACCGAGTAGTCGCTGCCGGTTGGCGCGCGGCTGCCGTTGCGGGTGCTGGTGTCGTTGTCGTACCAGTCCAGGCGCCCGCCGAGGATCAGCTTCAGGTCATCGGCCAGGTTGAAGCGGGTGGTCAGGTAGGCGCCGGTCTGCGAGGTCTCGCGGTCCTGATGCCAGTAGCTCAGGTCCAGCTCGCGCTTGGGCAGCGAGCCCGGGTCCCAGTTGTAGATATCCATACCGATTGCGTCGTCGCTGTAGTTGCCCTTGCCTTCGAAGGTCAGCTCACGCCGGCTGGCCCCGACCACCAGTTCATGGGTCCGCCCGAGCAACTGGAAAGGCCCCGATGCGTAGGCGTCGTAACTGCTCTGCTCATCGTCATAGTGGTACTGGCCCAGGTACTGACCGAACACCTCGCCCCCGTCGCCCATGCGTTCGGTCATGGTGCCCAGCATCTTCAGGTCCGACCAGGTGCGGCTGGCGGCCAACAGCAGTTTCCAGTCGTTGTCGAAGCGGTAATCCAGGCGGCTGAACACCGTGGTGTTGTCCTGGTCCCAGTACTCCCAGTCATTGCCCAGGTAGGTCTTGCGCGACAAATGCAGGTCGCTGCCATCGATGGCCGTTGGCAAGCCGCCCCAGGTCGCGGTGTTGTTGACACGCTGGTTGGAGACGCCGAGGGTCAGGGTGCTGTTGTCGCTGAGGTCGGCTTCGCCAATGGCGTAGAACACCGAACGCTCGCTGTCGGTGACATCCTGAAAGCTGTTGCGCGTCTGGTACGCCGTGACCACCCGCCCGCGCAAGGTGGCGTTGTCGTTGAGTGGCCCGGAAGCATCCACTTCGCTGCGGTAGTTGTCCCAGCTACCGGCGCTGGCGGTGATGCTCACGCGCGGGTCCGCGGTCGGGCGCTTGCGCACCATGTTGATGGCCGCCGACGGCGTACCCGCCCCCTGCATCAACCCGGTGGCGCCGCGCACCACTTCGACGTGGTCGTAGATGGCCATGTCCGGCGCCGAGTTCATGTCCCGCGACAGGTAATGCGACAGGTCGTTGGACAGCCCGTCGTTCATCAGGTTTTCCACGGTAAAGCCACGCGCGTAGAACGTCGGGCGCTGCGGGCCATCCTTGGTCATGGACATGCCCGGGGTGCTCTTGAGCACATCTTCAAGGCTGCGCAGGTTCTGGTCGTCCATGCGCTGACGGGTGATCACCGTCACTGACTGCGGCGTCTCGCGGATAGTCAGCGGCAGTTTGGTCGCCGTCTGCATCGGCCCGGTGGTGTAGGAACCACTGTCTTCGGTGATGCTTCCCAGCATCTGTCCATTGATACTGGTGGCGCCCAGTTCCAATGCCCCATTGGCGGCGGGCACCTCGACCAGCACATAGCCATCGCTGCTCGCCTGTGCCTGCAATGCATGGCCCCGCAGGACCTGGGCGAACCCTTCCTGCACCGCGTAACTGCCCTGCAGACCGGCACTGGCAAGGCCTGCCACTTGCCCGGCATTGAACGAGATGGCCAGGCCGCTCTCGCGGGCAAAGCGGCTCAGCACGTCACCCAAAGGGCCGCCAGGAATGTCGTAGCGTTTTATCTGCTGCTGGGCCTGTAGCGGCTGGGCTGCCAGCAGAGGCACGGCGCCAAGGGCGAAATGGACCGCCAGGGTCAACGCACGGCAGGGCTTGAATGGCTTGGGTGAAAACATGTTCCCGACTCTCCGATGTATTGGGCTAATACAAGGACGCTCGGGTAACAAGAACTGGAAGCGCTTGATAATAATTTTTATTCGAGTCTGACACGGGTCAGCCAAGGCGTGTAGTGCTCCACCCGGATCGGGAAACTGCGCGCCAGCAGGCGCAAGGCCCGCTCACTGTCGTCGGCAGGCAGCACCGCAGTGACGTTCAGGTGCGCCAGGGCCTTGGCGTCGAACAGCAGGTAGCCCTGATGATTGCGGGCCAGGCGCTCCAGCACCTCGCTCAAGGGTTGTTCGCGCACCAGCATCTGCTGCCTGGCCCATGCCTGCTCCAGGCCCGAGGCATCCACTGCCTGCAGCGCCTGCATGCCCGCGGCACTGAACTGCACCTGCTGCCCGGCACTCACCGTCTGGGTGCTGGCGCCGCTGCGCACTTCGGTGCTCGACTCGATCATCACCAGGCGCGTGCTATCGCCCAGGCGCTCCACTACGAAGCGCGTGCCCAGCGCGCGAATACTGCCGTGCTCGGTGACCACCTTGAATGGCCGAGTGGCGTCCTTGGCCACTTCCACGAGGATCTCGCCACTGACCAGGCGCAAGGTGCGGGTCTGTGCATCGAACTGCAGGTCGACCGCCGAACGGCCATCCAGGCTGATGCGGCTGCCGTCCGGCAATTGCTCGCTGCGCCACTGGCCAGTGCCCGTGCGCAGATCGGCCATCAGGTAGGCTGGCGGATAATGCTGGAGCAACGCCGTGGCCGGCAACAACAGTGCCAGGCCGACGGCCAGCGCCTTGAGTGCGTGCTTGCCGGGGCTTGCTGCCGTCACCCGCTGCAAGGCAGCGCGGGCCGGGGCACGAGGCAGCTGGCGCAGCGACGCGAGGCTACCTTGCAAGCGTTGCACGGCGTCCAGGTGTTCGTCGGATTCAGCCAACCAGGCGCCGAACGCCTGCTGGTCGGCAGCGCTCGGCTCATCGTCCAGGCGCACCAACCATTCGGCAGCCTCGCGCAATACCGCGGCGCTGGGTGACGGGCTCATCGTGCCGACTCGCTGGCGGCGTGACACTGCAACAGAGCCTGGACCAGATCGTTCTGCACGGTTTTGCTCGAGACCTGAAAGCGCTCGGCGATTTGCGCATGGCTCAGGCCTTCCAGGTGACGCAGGATGAACACCTGACGTACGCGAGAGCTCATCTGTTCCAGGGCACGGGCAATGTGTTCAAGGGCATTTACCGCCGCCAGCAGTTGTTCGGGGGATGGGGCCTGGTCGAGGTGCTCGACGTACCGGGCAAGTTCTTCACGGTAAGCTTGTTCGAGCTTTTGCCGACGGCTGCGGTCGACCAGCAGCCGTCGCGCCACCGTGGCCAGAAACGCCCGTGGCTCGCGCGGCGCCACGTAGGCACCCGCACTGAGCAGGCGCACGAAGGTGTCCTGCGCCAGGTCGGCGGCATTGTGCGGACAGTCCAGGCGTCGCCGCAGCCACCCCAGCAACCAGCCGTGATAGCCCTTGTACAAGGTGTCGAGACTGTCAGCAGGAGGAGGCACGTTCATTGGCGCAGGCATTAAATGAGAATGGTTATATCTTAAGTGCCTGAGCCGGGCGGACGCAATCCGCCAGGGCCCTACCGGATGGAAATGCAGGTTAAATATTCTACAGTAAGTTGATATTTCAACTATCTGTTGATAGCTTGATCGCCATTATTCAACTCTCTCGAAGGTCCTGATGAAGGTTTCCAGCGCATTGAGCAGCGAACGACGGCTGATTCTTGGCGTACTGCACAGCACGCTGAAAATGCTCAGCCATGCACTCGGCTCCCACACCGAAATTGTCCTGCATGACCTGCTCAAGCCGCAGCGCTCCATCCTCGCCATCGCCAACGGCCATGTCACCGGGCGCCAGGTCGGTGGTTCGGTATTGGGCGGGCCACGCCATGACCTGGGTTTCGCCGCCGTGCGCCGGGCTATGGACGATCGCTCAAGTAGCGATCCCGTCGTGATCGAGAACTACGCCACCCTCGCCCCCGACGGCCGTCCCTTGCGCAGCGCTACCGTGGTGTATCGCGACAGCAGCGGGCAGCCGTTTGCCAGCCTGTGCATCAACACTGACCTCAGCGCAATCGCTGCCGCGCATCAAGTGCTCGGTGGGCTACTGGGGCTGGCGAGCGCACCTGCGCCAGCACCGGATGAATCCAGAGACATGACGCAGCTGATGGCCGAGATCATCCAGGACGCCTGCCCCGGTGGCGTGCTCGGCATGAAGAAAGCGCAAAAAATCGAGGCCGTGCGGCAAATGCAGGAGCGCGGCCTGTTCATCGTCAAGGGCGGCATCGAAAAGGCCGCCGCCACACTCGGCGTAACCCGCTACACCATCTACAACTACCTGGAGCAGATCCGGGCAGCAGATAACGGACAGGAATGATCAGCATGCAACTTGAAATGTTCCAGGTAGACGCTTTCTCGGCCACGGCGTTTGGCGGCAATCCGGCCGCGGTGTGCCCATTGGAAGCCTGGCTGCCGGATGCCACGCTGCAGCAGATTGCTGCCGAGAACAACCTGTCGGAAACCGCCTATGTAGTAGGCAACGGCGAGCTGTTCGAGCTGCGCTGGTTTACCCCGACGGTAGAGGTCGACCTGTGCGGCCACGCCACCCTGGCGACCGCCTGGGTATTGTTCGAGCAACTGGGTGAACAGTGCGACACCCTGCGCTTTGCCACCCGTAGCGGCGAATTGCGGGTTCGCCGTGACGGTGCTCGCCTGGCCATGGACTTCCCGGCCAAGCAGCCACAAGCCGTGGCAGTGCCCGATGGCTTGTTGCAGGCCCTGGGCCTGGAGCGGATCGAGGCGCTGTACCGCACCGATGACTACCTGGTGGTGGTCGAGGATCAAGCGCTGATTGCCGGTCTTGAACCCGACTTTGCAGCGCTGGCCGCGTTTGACGTGCGCGGCATTGCGGTCACTGCCGCCGGCACGCACTTCGACTTCGTCTCGCGCTGGTTCGGCCCGCGGGTAGGCGTCAACGAAGACCCGGTCACCGGTTCCGCCCACACTTCGCTCGCGCCCTACTGGGCCGAGCGCCTGGGCAAGCGCAGCCTGACAGCCGAGCAAGGCGGTGCGCGCAAGGGCCAGTTGCACTGTGAAGTGCAGGACAACGGCCGGGTGATCATCAGCGGTCAGGCTGCGCTGTTCATGCGCGGTACGATCTTCATCTGAGCAGGCTCAACAACTGGCCGCCCAGGCCACAAGCAATCACCACCAGCCAGGGCGGCAGTTTCCAGAACAGCAGCGCCACCAGTGCCAGCAGCGCCAGGCCAAAGTCCAGGGGCTGGAGGATGGCGCTGGTCCACACCGGCTGATAAAGCGCCGCCAGCAACAGCCCCACCACCGCCGCATTGATGCCGAGCATCGCCGCCTGCATGCGCTGGTTGGTGCGCAAGCGCTCCCAGAACGGCAGCGCACCGAGCACCAGCAAAAACGACGGCAGGAAGATTGCCAGCAGGCACAGGACGGCCCCCGGCCAGCCGGACTGCGGCCCGTGCATCGAGGCACCGAGAAAGGCGGCAAAGGTGAACAGCGGGCCGGGGACTGCCTGGGTGGCGCCGTACCCCGCCAGAAACGTCTCGTTGCTGACCCAGCCAGTGGGCACCACCTCGGCCTGCAGCAACGGCAGCATCACGTGACCGCCACCGAACACCAGGGAGCCGGTGCGGTAGAAGGCATCGATCATGTTCAGGGTCGGGCTGGCCCAGAGTTCGGCCAACAGTGGCAAACCTAGCAACAGGGCAAAAAACAGCAGCAGCCAGAGGCTGCCCGCGCGGTGGCCGATGGCGATCGGCAAGGGATCGTGTTCGACGCTGTTGCCCGGCTTGAACAGCAACAGGCCGGCGACGCCAGCGGCGGCAATTATCGCTACCTGGGCCCAGGCCGCAGGCACCAGCAGCACCAGGCAGGTGGCAATTGCCATCAGGGAGATCCGTGGCACATCCGGGCACAGGTTGCGTGCCATGCCCCAGACCGCCTGGGCGACGATCGCCACAGCCACCACTTTCAAACCATGGAGGATGCCGGCGGGTACCGCTTCAGCGTAACCGGCCAGCCCCAGGGCAAGCAGGATCAGCGCCAGTGCCGAGGGCAGCGTAAACCCGGCCCACGCAGCCAGCGCTCCGGCATAACCTGCGCGCGACAGCCCCAGGGCGATGCCGACCTGGCTGCTGGCCGGCCCCGGCAGAAACTGGCAAAGCGTCACAAGATCGGCATAACTGCGCTCGCTCAGCCAGCGACGGCGGCTGACGAACTCGTCGCGAAAGTAGCCAAGATGGGCGATGGGGCCGCCGAAGGAGGTCAGGCCCAGGCGCAGGAAGATCAGGAATATCTGCCATGGCGTGTGATCGTTGGCGTGGGGCATACGACGCTCGTTTTACCGGACTGCGCCCATCTTGCCAGCGATGGGCTTTGTGCAGCCAGCAAATTACGAGCGCTGCGCGCTCGATCGCGGGGCAAGCCCGCTCCCACAGGTTTGGCGCTACCTACAGGATTGGATTGATGCTGGCTTAGAACGCCTTGCTGGCACTCACCACCACGGTCGCCGAGCACAGGTCGTCATAGCCATACCAACTGCTGCATTCGCTTTTGGACAGGTCGGTATCGATATAGCTCAAGCCCCAGGTCACGCCGACGAACTCGCGACTCAGCCTGGCCTCCCACTCATAGTACGTATTGCGCTCATCACCACTGGCCGACCAGAACGCCGGGTCCTTGACATCGTTGCGCCCTGCCCGCAACTCCAGGCCAACCTCGGCCGGCAAGGCGAAACTGTAGGCAACATAGCTGTACAACGTGTCCTGGTCCTTGCCAAAGGCATTTGGCGCATCATTGGAATAGTAGGCGCCAAGCTTGAGCCCATAGAGGTCAACAATGGCGTAAACCTCGCTCATGTTGAACTGGCCTTCCTTGGGGTAGCTGTACTTGAGATAACCAAGGTCCAGGCTGATGGCCTCGGTAGCCTGCCAGTACCAGCCGGCGTAGTACTCGATTTCCTGGCGGGTCTTGTAGTCGAAGCCGTAATCCACCGTCGAGGCCCAGGCGCCGACGTACAGGCCACTGCTGTGCATCAGCGTGGCACCGGCCTGCAGCGCCGGGTCGCCGAGGCTTTGCGAGATGCCACGGGAGCGGTAGTCGCTGGTGGCGGCAAGGCTCATGTCGAGGCTGAAGTCATCGTTGAGTGGCAGTGCCTGGGCCGTCAGCGGCGCCAGGCAGGCGAAAGCAATGAGCAAGCGTGTGTTCATACCAGACCCTTGTTGTTATGAGTGTGCGGGTAACAGCGGTTTCAGGACTCGCTGGCGTAGACCTGCTTGCCGGCGAAGTAGGTGTTGAGCACCCGGGTCTCGAACAGGTCCTCGGCACTGACCTTGAACACATCGCGATCGAGCACGATCAGGTCGGCCTGCTTGCCGGGCGCCAGCGAGCCGATCTGCCGCTCCAGGCGCAGGGCTTTGGCGGCATTGAGGGTGTAGGCCTGGAACATGACCTGGCGATCGACGCTTTCCCCGGCGTTGAGCACACCCAGCGGGCCCTTGCGGGTCATGGCCTGGGCAATGGCGTTCCACGGGTTGGGGCTGGACACCGGCCAGTCGCTGGCGCCGGCGATCACTGCACCGGCCTGTTGCAGCGAGTGCGCCGGGTATTGGTAGGCGTAGGCCTGGGCGCTGACGTAAGGTTTGACCAGCTCGACCGTGTAGTTCTCGCCGGTTGCCCACAGCAGTTGCATGGAGGCGATTACCCCCAGTTGCTTGAAGCGCGCAAAGTCCTTGGGGTCGACCAATTGCAGGTGGCTGATGCTGTGGGCGAGCGGCGTGCCCTGCAGCGTGCGCGCATAGGCGACGCCATTGAGCGACTCGCGCACCGCCCGGTCGCCGACCGCATGCATGTGCACGATCCAGTCACGCTGCTCGGCCGCCGCCACCAACTCGCCGAAGTGCTGCGGCTCGATCAGCAGTTGGCCATTCTTGTGGCTGTTGCTGTACGGGGTGATCACCGCCGCCGTCTGCCCGGGGTATTCCAGCACGCCATCGACGAACACCTTGATGCCCGGAAAGCTCAGGTTGGGCACGCCTTCGAACTGCTTCACGACCTTGGCCAGCACCTCAAGGTCCGCCGGCCGGCTCTTGGGGTTGGTGATCATCAGCGCCGCGACATGGGCATTGAGCTCGCCCCGTTCGGCCAACGCCCGGTACAACGGCAGCACGCCAACCGTCTGCGCGGTGGCCTTGAAGTCGAACAGCGAGTCACCGCTGCCGGCATTGGCCGCGGCATCCATCCAGGCGGTGACGCCGTACTGGTTGTTGACCCTGACCGCCTCGCGCGCGGCCTTGAGCATCACTTCCTGGCTGGCCGCAGGAATCTGGCTGCGTACCTGGTCCCAGCGCGCTTCGGCAAAGTAGCCGTTGGGGGTGAAGTCGACGTCATGCCCGACATAGCTGCGGTCCTGTTCGGAGAGGCCCTTGACCAGCGCAGCATCGATCTGCAAACGCTTGAGCATGGCCTGGTTGGCCCAGCCGGTGTGGCCGTCGATGCCACTGAGCACCAGCGGCTGGCGGGCCCAGCGGCCCTGGTTGAACAGCTGGCCAAGCTCGCGGCTGTTGTCCCAGTAGGCCGAACTCACCCCGGCGATACTGATCACCTCACCCGCCTTGCCACGGCCTTGCCCGACCTCGGCGAGGATCCACTGCTCAAGCTCGGGCAGCGGCTTGACCTCATCCTGCAGGTTGGCCCCGAGGCTGTCGAAGGCCGCCACCACCGGGTGGCTGTGGCTGTCAATCATGCCGGGCATCAGCACCTTGCCCGCCAGGTCGATACGTTGCGTGTGGGCATCGGCCAGGGCCTGGATCTGTGCGTCGCTGCCCACTTGCAGGACCTTGCCATCCTTGACCGCGACCGCTTGCATCAGGCCCTGGCCGGGTTCGGCGGTGAACACCTTGCCGTTGAACAGCACCAGGTCCGCAGCGGCCAATGCCGGCAGCGCAGAACAGGCCAGCGCAGTGGCCAACAGCGTGGGAATCAATCGTTGCATTGCAGCGCTCTCTTGTTGTTATCGGGGCTGGTCACACCCTATAGAGCGCAGCAAGGCAAGGGACCTCTGCAAATGAGGAGGGTCAGGCAGTTTTTTCCGCCACCGGCAGCGCCGCACGCAAGGCCGCGCCCAGTTCCACCTTGCTCTTGACCCCCAGTTGCACGTAGCAATTGCGCAGGTAGGTGCGCACGGTTGCCGGGCTCAAGGACAGGATCCGGGCGATTTCCTTGTAGGAGTGACCGGCAGCGAACAGCATGGCTGCGGTGCGCTCGCGGGGGGCCAACAGCACCCCTGGGGGTGGCGCCTCCAGCGACAGGATTACATGCTCGCCGTTGCCACTGAGGGTCAGGCTGCTGCGGCCCAGGCGCATCACGCAGGGCGCCCTGGCAAGTTGCGCGCTCACCTGCGGCGGCAGCAGCGAGCCGCTCCAGCCCGGCAGCGCTTGCTCGATCGCCGCGCACACGCGCGCGCCCACATACAGCAGGCTGCCATCCAGACGGGCAATGCCAAAATCGGCAGCGGCGTTGCCGGTATCGAGACGGATCATGTCCTGCACCTGAAAGCGCCACAGTTGCAGCAGTTGCTCGCAGAAGGCGGCGAACAGTTCATCCTCGCTGTCGCTGAAAGCAGCGTCGTGCTGGCCTCGGTACAGGCAGACGTAGAAATTCAGACCGCTCTGTGGCAACTCGAAGGTGATGCACATCAGGTGGTAGAGGTCGTAACGGCGGGCGAACACATTGACCGCTTCGTTGGGGTCGGTGAACTCGCTGTCGCGCACGACCTGCCCCGGCCGCTCCAGGGTGGTGTGGGCGAAGCAGTCGATGCCGGCGACCTCGCTCCATTCGCGGGCAAAGGCCGGCGGCAGGTCGATGCGCCCGTGCATCCAGCTTTGCGGCGGCGCACTGGCGACAGCGCCGGACATCTCGCCCCACCAGGCCGAGGCGAACGGCACGAGCGAGCGAAACGCCTGCAGGCCCTCGGCGATGAAATGCGAACCGCCGCGCTCGCGGGCAAGGCTGGCCAGTTGCAGGACACAACGATTGAATGCCTTGAACTGGGTACTGCTGAGCATTGGCCAACCCCGCTTGCTGCCGATCTGTGGCGCCGACAGTGCCACAGGGGGTGGGATAGCGTCCAGCCTGCGCCGCTGTGGCTAAACGGTCGTCGGCAAACCCGATTGCAGTTGCCGCTCTACCCACCAGGACAGCGGCAGGGTCAGCAGCAGGATTGCCGCGAGCGTCATCACTGCCGCCGTGATGCCGGCCCCATCGCCTACCCGCCCAAACACCACCGGTGCCAGCGCGCCACCGCCGATGGTGCCGGTGTAGAACAAGGCAAAGGCCTGATCGCGCTTGCCCGCCCCCGTCAGTTCCGGCACCACCCCGTACAGCACTGACGAAGTGCCATTGAGCACCAGGCCCAGCAGCGGCAACAGCGCCAGCATCGCCGTCAGCGGCAAAAACAGCATCAACACGATCAGCAGCGCGGTCAGCGACTCGGTGCACCACACGGTTTTCATCATGCCGATGCGCGCGCCCAGGTAGCCGCACAGCAGCTTGCCGAAAGCGCCGCCGACGAACAGCAGCATCAACGCCAGGCCGATACCCGCAGAGCCTGCGCCCTTGCCTTGCAGCAGGAACGGCAGAAAGGTCAGAAAACCCATGCGCACTGCGCTATCGAGGGTGCCGGTCAGCAGCAATGCGGCCAGGCCATTGCTGGACTCGTTGCCACTGGCAATGACGGGTTTGCGCGGGCTCGACGCCAACGAGGTCTGCGGTGCAACCAGCCACCAGAGCACGGCAGCGACAGCCAGGCCTAGCAGGCCCAGCACGGTCACACTGGTCTGCCAGCTGGTCACCAGCAACAGCAAGCCGACCCCGGCGGGCACCAGCATCTTGCCGATATCACCGGCAAAATTGTAATGCGCCAGCGCCTCCTTGACCCCGCCCCCGGTCTCATGGGTGTCGGTGACCAACGAGGACGCCAGGGGGTGTTGGGTACTGGCGCCAAGGCCGCCCAGCAACAACGCGAACAGCAGCATGCCCAGGCCACCGGCCTGCCCGGCAACCAGGTAAGCCAGCCCGGCCAGGGCGGTGCCGCCCACTAACAGCCGCTCCCGGCCCCAGCGTTTCGCTGCGCGGCTGGCCAGCAGCTGCAGGCCAGCCATCATCCCGGCATAGGCGCCACGCAGCAGGCCGACCTGGACGAAGCTCAGGGCAAACTGCGCCTGCCACAGCGGCAGCAATACGTAGATGACGTCGGTGAGGCCATCGTGCACGGCGTGGGCCATGCTCGCGGCGAACAGTGAACGGCGACGGATGTTCATGCAGTGAAGGCTCTGGCCGGAAGACCAGAGCCTTTATAGACCACAGGTTTTGCTGAACACCAATACCGATTTCAGACCGATTGATACCGGAATCAGTACACCGCGCCCACCGGATAGACGAACGCATTGACGTCATAGAACGGCGTGCGCTGGTAGAACCAGTGCAGGCGGGCGCTGGGGCTGGCGGCGAAGGCCTTGTCGCTCTTGAGTTTCTTGTCGAACTCGGCCTTCAAGTCCGGACTCTCGGCGAGCATCTTGCGCGCCATTGGCTCCATCACGTATTCCTCGGGCTCTTCAGCCGCCACCAGGGTCGCGTTGAAAAAGCCCCAGGCCCAGAACGAGTCCGGGCTTTCGGGGTACAGCAGGTTGACCGCCAGCACGCCCAACGGCTGGTCGGTATCGATCACCACCGAACCCGCCGGGAAGGTCTGCAAGCGCTCCAGCGGTTTGGCCACGCCGCTGACCAGCAAACGCCCTTCGTAACCCGGGATCTGGTTGCTTTGCGTGCGATCGGGCTCGAAGCCACCTGCCACTTTCACCTCATCCATGCGATACAGCGTCACCGCAATCGGCGTCGGTTTGTCGAGGGTAGTCATGTGAATGCCATGGGCCTTGAGCCGGGCAATCACCTCGCGCCACTGCCCCGGCACCACGTACTGCCGGGGCCGTTTGACCACCAGGTCGGGCTCGGTGTTGCCGGTGACCGGCACGTTGAGTTTTTTCGGTGTGTTGCTCCAGACGATAGTCCTGGCGCCGGTGATCGGCGACTGCTCATAGCGGTAGTCACCGACGGTGAACGCCGTGGTCTGGGCCTTGCCCGGTTTCCAGGTCAGGGTCACCTGCTCCTGGGCCTCCAGGCGCTCGCGGTCCTGGCGGATGGCTTCGTTGAGCGACACTGCCTGATCGCCGATCACCTGGAACATGCTCTTGAGCATCACGTAGTTACCCAGCACCTGGGTCTGGTAAGGGTGCAAGGCGTGTTGCTCGATCAGGATCGACGGTACGTTGCGAATGTCGCCGTACTGGTTGGAAAAGCGCGCATAGTCGGTGCGGTACGGGTAGTAACCCTGGCCCGGGTCCTGGTTGCTGTTGAGGCTGATGCACTCATGCACCACATGGCCGTCGGCCTCCAGCGCCTGGTACACCGGCGCACGCATGACGTTGTCCATCCAGGCGCTGCTGGCTGGCGACCAGCCGTTGCCGTTGTGGCAATAGGAACTGTCGTAGGGGTACATGGCGCCGTCGGTGGAATGGGTGTCGGCAAAAAAACTCAGCTGGTAGGTGTTGAACACCCAGGCGACGTTACGGATCTCGGCGCTGTCGAGCTTGGTGAAGTCACGGTTGAGGTTGTAGTTCAGGCCATTGACCCGCCAGCCGGTTTCGTCCGGGCCATTCTGGTTGATCCGCCCGTAGGCGCTGCGGCGCAGGTCGCCGTCGACGTTGACGGTGGGAATGAACAGGATGTTGACCTTCTCCAGCAAGGCGGCCAGCGGCTTGTCACCGGTGGTCATGTCACGCAGGAGCATGAACATCGCGTCCTTGCCATTGGCCTCGCCCGGGTGAATTTCGGCTTCGACGAAGATCGTCGGCTTGCCGGACTCATTCAACCCGGCGGGTGATTTGTCGACCTCAAGGGAGGCAATGGCCATCAACATCGGGTGGCCTTCGGCGCTTTTCTCCGGCAGGTCGTTGAGCACGATGCTGCCACCGGAGGCGGCGGCCAGGCGGGTCATGTAGGCGCGGGTTTCATCGTAGTTGCTGGTCTGGCGGAATTCGCTGGCTTCGGCCTGGGTGATCAGCGGGTTGTCCGGCTTGGCAAGGTAGCGGGTGCTGGCCAGGGTCTGGGCGAACATCGGCGGCAGGATGCGCTGCTTGGCAGCCGGCGAATACAGGCTATCGTCGATGTAGGACGGTGCGCTGGGCAAGGCCGCCAGGGCTGGCAGCGCAGTGCCCAGCAACATCGCGACAACGAGGGGCTGCAAAAGCGGGTGTTTCATGATCGATCCCTGTCATGAGAAGCAGGTGCCCACCTTAAACCACAATCTGCAACCAGACGAGAGCCAGGCCGCCATGCTCGACAACCTGTTCAGCCCCCTCCCCACTCCCGGCGCGCAAGAGCACTTCGAAGCCCTGCTGGCCCGGCCGGGGCTGCGCATCGAGCGTATCGTCTCCCATGGCCAGGCCAGCCCGCCGGGGTTCTGGTACAACCAGGCGCAGGGGGAATGGGTGGTGTTGCTGGCGGGGTCTGCCGGGTTGCGGCTGGAGCATGAGCCTGCCGAGCGAGTGCTGCGGCCGGGGGATTTTGTCGAGATTCCGGCGCACTGCCGGCATCGGGTGGAGTGGACCGACAGCACCCAGGCCACGGTGTGGCTCGCCGTGCATTATGACTGATGGGTAGGAGCGGGCTTGCCCCGCGATGAGGCCCGTGCAACCAGCACATCATCTGCCGCCTGGATTGCGACCGCTTCGCGCTCGATCGCGGGCAAGTCCCGCTCCTACAGGTGTAGCGCTACCGATACAGCTGTTCTTCCCCCGGGCTGCGCTCGAAATGGCGTTTGTACTCACGGCTGAACTGCGACGTGCTCTGGTAGCCCACCCGGTGCGCCGCCTGGGCCACGCCCAGGCCTTCACCAATCAGCATCTGCTGGGCCTTGAGCAAGCGCAGGCGCTTGAGGTACTGCATCGGCGACAGCAAGGTGCTGCGCTTGAAATGCTCGTGAAAGGTCGAGGCACTCATGTTTGCACACGCCGCCAGGGCTTCGACGCTCAGCGGCTCGGCATAGTGCTCGCGCAAGTAGCTGAGCGCCGCCGCGATGCGGGCAAAGTGGCCCTGCTGCTCCACCAGCGCCCGCAACACCCCGGATTGCGGCCCGCGCAAGGCCACATACAGCACTTCCCTCACCCGCGCCTGGCCCATCACCTGGCAGTCCAGCGGGTCGTGCAGGCAGCGCAGCAAACGCTCGACACTGTCACGCATGGCCTCATCCAGCGCCGCCGAAGTCATCGACTCCGGGGTCTGCGCCTTGATCGCCCGGTCCGGCGCCAGACCCATGCTCTGCACCAGCTCACCCAGGACGATTCGGTCAATGGCCACCGACACCCCCAGCAACGGCTCTTGCGGGGTGGCGAAGGTCTCGCACATGAACGGCACCGACAGCGCCTGCACCAGGTAATGCCCGGCGCCGTATTCCAGGGTACGCGGCCCGAGGCGCGCCAGTTTGCTGCCCTGGGCGAGGATCATCAGGCTCGGCTCGTAGATCTGCGGGCTGCTGGCCACGTAGTGACTGGCCGACAGCACCTGCACCTGCGCCAGGCGCGTGTCGACGAAGCCCGGGCGCAGCGCCAGGGAGCGGATCAGGGAGCACAGGGTGGCGTTGGCATCGGAGTGGCGAGTGAGCTGCATGGAGAACCGCACGGAGGATTGGACACTGACATCATCGCAGCTTCGCAGCCAGGCGCCAGGGCCCGGCGACCAACTACGGAGTTTTAGGCATGACAGGCGGAGGAATGACGATGGGCGGCGCGGCGCTTGATGCGCAGAATGCGCAGCCTTCACTGATCACCGTTTTTGAGGCCCTATGTACACAGCCATCGGTTACGCCGCCCAGTCTGCCACCGCGCTCCTGGCGCCCATGACCTTCCAGCGCCGCAGCCCGCGTGCCGACGATGTGGCGATCGAGATTCTCTACTGTGGCGTGTGCCACTCCGACATTCACCAGGCCCGCAACGAATGGGGCATCGCCGTCTACCCGCTGATGCCCGGCCACGAAATCGTCGGCAAGGTCACCGCCGTCGGCGCCAACGTCAGCCGCTATCAGGTCGGTGACCTGGTCGGCGTCGGCTGCATGGTCGACTCCTGCCGTCACTGTGAAGCATGCCAGGCGGACCTTGAGCAATACTGCCTGGAAGGCCCGACCATGACCTACGCCACCCCCGACCGGGTCGACGGCAGCAACACCATGGGCGGTTACTCCAGCAGCATCGTGGTCAGTGAGCACTTCGTCGTGCGCATTCCGCAAGGCCTGGACCTGCCCAGCGCCGCGCCGATCCTCTGCGCCGGCATCACCACCTACTCGCCGCTCAAGCATTACGGGGTCAAGGCCGGCGACCGCGTCGGCATCCTCGGCATGGGCGGCCTGGGCCATATGGGCATCAAGTTCGCCAAAGCCATGGGCGCCGAAGTCACCCTCTTCACCCGTTCACCGGGCAAGGCCGAAGAAGCGCGGCGCCAGGGTGCCGACCATGTGATCGTGTCCACTGACGCAGCGCAGATGCAGGCCGCCGCCGGCTGCTTTGATTTTCTCCTCGACACCATCCCGGTCCAGCACGATCTCAACCCCTACCTGGAAACCCTCACGTTCGACGGCGTGCACATCCTCGTCGGTCTGATCGAACCGGTCGACCCGGCGCTGCATGCGGCCAACCTGGTAATGAAGCGCCGGGTACTGGCCGGTTCGTTGATCGGCGGCATCGCTGAAACCCAGGAAGTACTGGAGTTCTGCGCCGAACACGGCATCAGCTGCGATATCGAGATGCTTGATATCGGCAACATCAACGAGGCTTTCAGCCGCATGATTGCCGGCGATGTGAAGTACCGCTTCGTGATTGACATGGCCACGCTAAAGGCCTGAGCCCTTCAGGCGAACACCACGCTGTACTCATGAGCGCGGTGCAGGGAAATGCCCTTGGCCTGCTCCATGGCCAACGGGTGGCTGCTGGTGCTCAGCGTCACACTGGGGCGCGAGGTCGGGCCGCTCAATTGCAGCAGGCCTTCGAGCCCCAGGGTCTGTGGCAGGGTCGGGATACTGTTGGCCAGGCGTACGGTAAAGGGCGGCTCGGCCGCCTGGCGTTCATCGCGCCACAGCTCGCAGACGCGCTCAAAGGCGCTCGGCTGCAGTTCGACCCAGATGCCGATGCAGTAGCTGTCGTTAAGCTCCACCACGCTCAGTGGCAGTAATGCCCGCAGGAAAAACCGCTCGCCAGCGATCACGCACCAGTCGTTGCTTTGCTTGACGCTGTGCTCGCGTTCTTCGGGGGAAAGTTCGAATAGCGCATCGGGGCGGCGAAACGCCAGTTCCCCCAGGTCATCCGCATGGTCCTTGCCGCACTGACTGCACGTGTTCAAAGCTGCCTCCTGCAATGGGTCGAGTCATCAGGGGGGCGACTTTATCAGGCCGGCAGCGCAATGTTGAGCTGCGGCTGATTGCCCTACTCGGCAAGCCGCCGGTTTTCTGGTCTATGGTTAAAGGTTCAGCCCTTGCAACCCACCTGCGCAGGACGCCCAGGTGCTTATTGAAAGGAATGCCTCATGGACGAGAAACCGCTGCTGCATAAATGCCTCGGATTGCTCTACAGCCTGTTCTGCTATGTCTACTCGATGCTGGTGCTGGTGTATTTCGTGGGCTTCATCGGGCCGCCGCAGGTGCCCAAGGACATCGACTCGGGACCGGCGACTGCCTGGTATTTCGCGGCTTTGATCGACGTAGCGCTGATCAGCCTGTTCGCTCTGCAACACAGTGGCATGGCGCGCAAAAGCTTCAAATCATTCTGGTTGCAGTGGGTAGCGGCCCCCATCGAAAGGGCCACCTATGTGCTGTTCAGCAGCCTGGCGCTGAGCCTGATGTTCCTGCTCTGGCAACCGATCCCGCTGACCCTTTGGGATATCGAGACACCTGCGGCGCGCGGGCTGATCAACGGCCTTTACTGGCTCGGCTGGATCATCGCCCTGCTGGCCACCTTCCTGCTCAGCCACTTCGAACTGTTCGGCCTCAAGCAGGCGCTGGACGTTTTTCGCCCGCACCGGGGTGAATCCCGCACCTTCAAGACGCCCTGGCTGTACAAGCTGGTGCGTCATCCGCTGTACCTGGGATTTGTCATGACCTTCTGGGCGACACCGCACATGACGGTTGGCCACTTGCTGTTTGCCGGGGTGGGTACCTTGTACATCCTGATTGGCACGCTGCTGGAGGAGAAGGACCTGGTGCAGTTGTTTGGCGAGCAGTATCGGCAGTATCAGCGCAAGGTCGGGATGTTGTTGCCGTTTCTGGGGCGTAGATAGATTGATCGCGGGGCAAGCCCGTTCCCACAGGATTGCGCGGCCCCGCGATGCTTTTGGCTACACCGGCACTTTCAACATCCCCCGCTCGACGATGAAATCGATCACCCGCTGCAAGCCCTGCCCGGTCTTGAGGTTGGTGAACGTCCACGGCCGTTCCGGGCGCATGCGCTGGGTGTCTTTTTCCATCACCTCCAGCGAAGCACCGACGTAAGGCGCCAGGTCGATCTTGTTGATCACCAGGAAATCCGACTTGGTGATGCCCGGCCCGCCCTTGCGCGGGATCTTCTCGCCCTCGGCGACGTCGATCACATACACGGTCAGGTCCGCCAGTTCCGGGCTGAAGGTGGCGCTGAGGTTGTCGCCGCCGCTCTCGACGAAGATCACTTCGAGGTTGCCGAACTTGCGCGCCAGCGCTTCCACCGCCGCCAGGTTCATCGAGGCGTCTTCGCGGATCGCCGTATGCGGGCAACCGCCGGTTTCCACCCCGACGATACGTTCCGGCTCCAGGGCGCCGGCCTCGGTGAGGATGCGCTGGTCTTCCTTGGTATAGATGTCGTTGGTCACCACGGCGATTTCATAATGGTCGCGCATGGCCTTGCACAGCGCTTCGAGCAGCGCGGTCTTGCCGGAGCCGACCGGGCCGCCGACACCGACGCGCAGGGGTTGCTGATAGCTTTGCATGGGGCTTTCCTCAGGATCGGAACAATCGGGTGTATTGGGTTTCGTGCCGCGCCGAGGCGATGGCCAGCAACGGCAGGCCGCCGCCGAGCTGGTCATCGCCGAGGGCCAGGGCGGTTGCCAGGGCATCGGGCAAGGCTTCGCTCAGATCACGCAACAGGGTTTGCGCCGCTTGCTGGCCGAACGGCACCAGCTTGACCCCGGCCATCACTGCACCTTCGAGCCAGGCATAGCCGTGAGCGAGGGCCAGATCAGGCAACGGGAGCCGCCAGTGCACCGCCAGCCAGGCCATGCCGCCAAGCTGGCTGAGCTCCAGCGACGCACGCCATTCGGGCGCCTGGCCCAGTTGCCAGCCATCGAGCAGGCGGGTCAGGGCCATGCCACGCTGGCGCTCTTCCAGGCGCAGTTCAGCGGTTTCGCGGTTGGCCAGCAAAAAGCGGCTCCAGCGCGCGAACGCCTCGGCATCATCATCGAGGCAAGCTTGATACAGCCGCGCCAGCAGCGGCCAGTCGAGGTGGCACAGGGTGTCCTCGACCTGCTGGCGTTGCCAGGCGCGAAAGCCTTCGGCGCCCTGCACCCAGCCGGCCTCCACCGCCCACTCCAGGCCTTGCGAATAGGTAAAACCACCCACCGGCAGACTCGGGCTGGCCAGTTGCAGCAGGCGCAGCAGCTTGAGGTCGTTGCCCATCAGCCAGCCAGCACGAACGCGGCACCGGCCAGCAGCCCGCCAGCGAAGGCTTTCTGCAGGCCCTGGTGCCGGCGCAGCAGGCAACCGGCGCCAAAGCCGACCAGCAGCAACAAGCCACTGACAGTGACGAAACCTGCGCTGAACACCCAGAACGCACCCGGGCTGGCTTCAACGCCATGGGCCCAGCCATGGAACAGGGCAAACAGCGGCATGGCCAGGGCCAGCAATACCTGACGGCTGGGCAACAGCAGCGCGGCGGCGGCCACCAACAGTGAACCGATGATCATTGCTTCCATGCCGATCACATCACCGAACAGGTGGCCCATCAGCGCCCCGCCGAACATCGCGCCCAAGGTCAGCAACGGCAGTGCCAGGGTGCGCCCGGTCAGGGCCGCGAGCACGCCGGTACCGAGCAGCATCAACAGGTGATCAAGGCCGGTCAGCGGGTGCAGCAAACCGTCCTGCAGCGGGTTGGCGTCATGGCCAGGGTGGGCGAAAGCCGGTACGGCCACCAGCAGCAGTACGAGGGGGACGAGTTTTTTCATGGGGCAATCTCCTTATCAGTAATCAGTGGTGAGCGACGCGAACGAACAGGTGGTCACTGTGGGCGTGGCTGTGCGGTGCACTCTGGTAGGCACCGGCTTCAGGCTCGAACGGCGCCTGCTCGACCGTCACCTGCAGGCCCAGGCCACGGACCATCTCGTCCAGCACATGGTCGTGCTGATAACGCACCAGCCCGGCCTCGATCTGCAGCGGTACATGGCGGTTGCCCAGGTGATAGGCGGCGCGGGTCAGCAACAGCGGATCGGCGCAGCGCACGCTGGACACCTGCTCGGCCGCCGCCAGCACGCGGATCACCTCGCCGCCCTGCGCCTCGCCGAGCAGTTCGCCACCGCGCAGCAACTGACCGCGCTCAAGCATCAAGCCGGCCTCGCGGCCATCGTCGAGGGTGACGCGCACACGGCTCTTGATGCGCGTGTCGACAGTGAGGGTGACGGTGCCGCTTACCGTGGCGGCGTCGCTCAGGCGACGGGTCAACAGGATCATGCTCGCTCCTTAAAACAGAAAATAACGCTGGGCCATCGGCAGCACCGTGGCGGGTTCGCACACCAGCAGTTCACCGTCGGCGCGCACCTCGTAGGTTTGCGAGTCGACCTCGATCATCGGCAACAGGCCGTTATGGACCATGTCGCCCTTGCGCACCGTGCGGCAGCCCCGGGCCTCGCCGATCAGGCTGTGCAGCCCCAGTTGCCGGTGCACGCCACGGTCGATCGCCGCCTTGGACAGAAACGTCATGCGCGTGGCATGGCGCGCGGCACCGAGGGCGCCGAACATCGGCCGGTAATGCACCGGTTGCGGGGTCGGGATCGAACCGTTGATATCGCCCATGGGCGCCATGGCGATCATCCCGCCCTTGATCACCAGCGCAGGCTTGACCCCGAAGAACGCCGGGGCCCAGAGCACCAGGTCGGCCAGCTTGCCAGCCTCCACCGAACCCACTTCGTGGGCGATGCCATGGGTCAGCGCCGGGTTGATGGTGTACTTGGCGATGTAGCGCTTGACCCGGAAGTTGTCGCTGCGTGCGCTATCCGGTGCCAGGGGCCCACGGCGCAGTTTCATCTGGTGGGCCACCTGCCAGGTGCGCAGCACCACTTCGCCGACCCGGCCCATGGCCTGGGAGTCGGACGAGGTCATGGAGAACGCGCCCAGGTCGTGGAGGATGTCTTCGGCGGCAATCGTCTCGCGGCGGATGCGCGACTCGGCGAAGGCCACGTCCTCGGCAATGCTCGGGTCCAGGTGGTGGCAGACCATGAGCATGTCCAGGTGCTCATCGACAGTGTTCTGGGTGTAGGGCAAGGTCGGGTTGGTCGAGGACGGCAGCACGTTGGCAAAGGCCGCGGCGCGGATGATGTCCGGCGCATGGCCACCGCCCGCGCCTTCGGTGTGGAAAGTATGGATGGTGCGATCGCCGATGGCCGCCAGGGTGTCCTCGATGCAGCCGGACTCGTTGAGGGTGTCGGTGTGGATCGCCACCTGCACGTCATGTTCTTCAGCCACGCTCAGGCAGCAGTCGATGGCCGCCGGGGTCGACCCCCAGTCTTCGTGCAGCTTCAGGCCCACGGCCCCGGCTTCGATCTGCTCGCGCAGGGCTTCGGGCCGCGAGGCATTGCCCTTGCCCAGCAAGCCGATATTGATCGGCAACTGGTCGGCGGCCTGGAGCATGCGCGCCAGGTACCAGGGCCCGGAGGTGCAGGTGGTGGCATTGGTGCCCGTGGCCGGCCCGGTGCCGCCGCCGATGAAGGTGGTAATGCCCGAGGTCAGCGCCTCTTCAACTTGCTGCGGGCAGATGAAGTGAATGTGCGAATCGATGCCGCCAGCGGTGACGATCTTGCCTTCGGCGGCGATCACCTCGGTGCCCGGCCCCACCGGCAGGGTCACTCCCGGTTGCACATCGGGGTTGCCGGCCTTGCCGACGCCGACGATGCGCCCGTTCTTGATGCCGATATCAGCCTTGACGATGCCCCAGTGGTCGATGATCAGCGCGTTGGTCAACACCAGGTCCAGCGCCTCGCTGGCGAGCATCTGGCCCTGGCCCATGCCGTCGCGGATGACCTTGCCGCCGCCGAACTTGACCTCCTCGCCATAGATCGTGAAGTCCTTCTCGACCTCGACCCACAGCTCGGTGTCGGCCAGGCGCACGCGGTCGCCGACCGTGGGGCCGAACATGTCGGCATAGGCCCTGCGGGAAATCCGGCTCATGCCTGCGCCTCCAGCTTGCCCATGACCTTGCCCTGAAAGCCGTAGACCTCGCGCTTGCCGCGATACGGCACCAGGTTGACGGTGCGCGCCTGACCCGGCTCGAAACGCACGGCGGTACCGGCGGCGATGTCCAGGCGAAAGCCGCGGGTGGGCTCGCGCTCGAACACCAGGGCGTTGTTCACCTCAAAAAAGTGATAGTGCGAGCCGACCTGCACCGGTCGGTCGCCGTGGTTGGCAACGGTGACGCTGATCAGCGCCAGGCCGGCATTGAGTTCGATGTCGCCGTCGGCAACCTGTATTTCTCCGGGAATCATCCTGTGCTCCTAGACGATCGGGTCATGGACGGTGACCAGCTTGGTGCCGTCGGGAAAGGTCGCTTCCACCTGCACATCGGGGATCATTTCGCTGACCCCTGCCATCACCTGGTCGCGACGCAGCACCTCGCGGCCCAGGTTCATCAGCTCGGCCACCGTGCGCCCATCGCGGGCGCCTTCCATCACCGTGGCGCTGATCAATGCCACCGCCTCCGGGTAGTTGAGCTTCAGGCCACGGGCCAGGCGCCGCTCGGCCAGCAGCGCGGCGGTGAACAGCAGCAGTTTGTCTTTCTCTCGCGGGGTCAGCTCCATGGTGCTCTCTCAAGTGGCCCAGATACGCGGCGGGCATGGCGCCAGGCCGACCACGGCGGGTCGCAAGGCATACCAGAGCCGCTGCAAGGTGGATTGCAGGCGTTGGTTGTCGTGGTCGAGCAGGCGCACCACCAGCAGTTGGCCGAGCAGGGTCGCGCCGGCGGGGGCGCCAAGGTCTTCAATCAGTGCGCGGCTCTGCTCAAGCAGTTCGGTACTGGCCGGATAGGCGCAAAAGGTCGCTTGCAGGGGGAAGCCGGCGAGTTTTTCCAGGTGCCCGCCTTCGATGCGCAGGCGCTCGTGCAGGCCCGGGTCATCGGGCACTTCTATCTGCAGGCGGCTGTCGAGCGCGCCGTGACTGAAAGTCTCACCCATCACCGGGCGGCCCAGGCACAGGGTCTCCCAGGCCAGCAGGCGGGCGCCGGGCGCGAGGGTAAAACGGTTTTCCAGGCGCACTCTGGCGCCGGCAAAGCAGATGCTGCCCTGGGGCAGCCATTCGAGAATGCTGGCTTCGCCCAGGTAAAAATGCTGCTGGAGGACCGAGGTCGGGCCGCCACTGCGGTAGAACTTGGTCGCCCCGGGCATGGTCAGCAGCGCATGGCTACTTGGCTCCAGGTGCACATCGAGCAGCAGTTTGTCGCCACCGACCACACCCCCAGGCGGGTGCAGTACATAGACGTGGCACGGCGCACCCTCGGGATAGAACGGTCGCTGCACCAAAAGAGGACCGAAATGCCGCCGCGCACCAATACAGGTCTTGCTCTCGCCCCGGACGAAACGCAGCCTCAGCTCGGCGCGCCAGCCGGCGTCAGCGGTGACCAGGTCGGGGGTTTCGGGGAGCGACATGCCTCAGGTTCCAGTAAACGCTGCACCTCTCCGGGTGCAGACGCATTTGCAAGAAACAACCTGCGCGCTCAAGCGAATGCGGCGACGTGCAGGTTTGACCAATCGATCAGTAATCGATGGGTGAGGCAAAGCACATAGCGGGCCAAGATGGCGCGCTGGAGGGGTTTGTTTAAACAGCGGGCATGCACCGGTTTAGCGCTGCCCGGTTGCCGCGTGTTTAAACCTGGGCATCAAACCCTGCCTACGGGCGGCTACTCCTGGCGCAGGCGCTTACGGTGTTCGGCGACCTTATGCCGGTTGCCGCACACCGCCATGCTGCACCAGCGCCGGCGGTGGGATTTGGTGCGGTCGTAGAACCAGAGGATGCAGTCCGGGTGTTCGCAGGTTCTGACCAGGCTGAAGTCGCCGCCCGCCAGCAGCTCGGCTGCTTGCTCGGCCAGGGGCGCCAACAGTTGCTCGGCCGAACGCTGCTCGGCCACTCGCCTCAGCTTCGGCTGGTCGTCCTTGTCCCACACCAGTTGCGCATGGCTGGCGCCCTGGGCCAGGAAGCGGTTCAGGGTAGCCGGATCGCCGCGCCCGCCCGCCTTGCGTTGCTCGACCAGCGCGCGCAACGACTCGCGCAAGGTCACTGCCGCCTCCAGCAACGCGCCCTTGGCCAGGCGTGGCGCGGGTCCCTCTAGCACGCCCATACGTTGCAGCCAGGCCAGTACGTCGGCATCGCTGTGCCAGAAATCGGTGCGCTGGCCGTCGACGATGGCGACGGTGTTGAGCATGTCCAGCACCGGGTGGTCGGCAAGGACATAGGGTTCGGTGATGGCGTCGGTCATGGCCGTTCTCGGCAGCGGGCGTTGCTCCATGGTAACCCTTATTTTCAGCGTTTCAAGTTACACGGCCGATCATCACCGCACTATGGTAACCTCTTAAATTGTATTTGACAGGTTACAAACTCCATGCAAGATTTGTTTGCGCAGTAACCTAATAAATCAATTTACCCGGTTACAGAGGACCAGTCCGATGAGCACTCCTGCCCCAACCGTGCGCTACCAGTTCGTCGACGCCGACGGCGTTCGCGTGTTCTACCGTGAAGCCGGCGAGCCCGGTGCCCCGGTGTTGCTCCTGCTGCATGGCTTCCCCAGTTCATCCCATCAGTTTCGCGACCTGATCCCGCTGCTGGCCGCGCACTTTCACCTGATCGCCCCGGACCTGCCGGGTTTCGGCTTCACTGAAGTACCGGCCGAACGCGAGTACCGTTACAGCTTCGATGCCCTGGCGCAGACCCTGGGCGCCTTTGTCGATGCGCTGAACCTCAAGCGCTATGCAATGTATGTGTTCGACTACGGCGCCCCCACCGGCCTGCGCCTGGCCGTGGCGCACCCGCAGCGGGTCACGGGGTTCGTGTCGCAAAATGGCAACGCCTATCTCGAAGGACTGGGCGATGCCTGGGCGCCGATTCGCCAGTACTGGGCTGACCCGTCGGCAGCCAACCGCAAGACCGTTGGCGATGCGGTTCTGCATCTGGAAGGCACTCGCTGGCAGTACCTGCATGGCGTGGCCGATCCGACCCTGGTCGCCCCGGAGTCCTACACCCTCGATGCACTGTTGCTGGAGCGCCCGGGCAACAAGGAGATCCAGCTCGACCTGTTCCTCGACTACGCCAACAACCTTGGGCGCTACCCGCAGTTCCAGGCGTTTTTCCGCGAGTATCAGGTGCCGTCGCTGATCATCTGGGGCAAGCATGACCCGTTCTTCATTCCACCAGGGGCTGAGGCCTACAAGCGTGACAACCCCAACGCCGTGGTGGAGCTGCTGGATACCGGCCACTTTGCCCTGGAGACCCATGCGGCGCACATTGCCCGGCGGATTGTCGAGGTGCTGGGTTGAGCATCGCAGGGCTTCGACTTGCCCCGCGATAGGGTCACAACCCATGCATCAGGTGCAGCAATGATCTGCAACCAACCCGATTGCTGCGCCATGACCGGATCAATACCCTCGACCACACTCACACTGTGCTCCAGGAACCCGATCATGGTCATGCAAATCCGCCTTCAGCAAACCGGTGCCCCCGCCGTCCTGCACCTCGAACAGACCAGCGCGCAAGCACCCGGCCCCGGCGAGGTCTGGCTCGAACAGGCGGCCATCGGCGTCAACCCGCTGGACGTCAGCCAGCGCAAGGGCGATGTGCCTATCGCCCTGCCTTCGGGCCTTGGCCTGGAAGGTGCCGGAACCGTGGCCGCAATCGGCGCACAGATCACCGGGATCAATGTCGGCGACCGCGTCGGCTATGCCACCGGCCCGCTCGGCGCCTACGCCAGCGCCCGGCTGTACCCCGCCGAGCGCCTGGTCAAACTCCCGGACAATCTCGGCCTGGACGAAGCGGCCGCCCTGCTGTTCAAGGGCATCACCGCCCACTACCTGCTTCACAGCACCTACCCGGTCGGGCCCGGCACGCGGCTGATGATCTACGGCGCGGCAGGCGCGCTGGGTCAGCTGCTGGTGCCCTGGGCCAAACATCTGGGCGCGTTTGTCATCGGCGTGGTATCGAAGCCGCAAAGTGTCGCCCGCGCCCGCGCCTCCGGCTGCGATGAAGTGCTGGTGTTCGACGCCGCCACCCTCGCCGCGCAGGTGCTGGACGTGACCCACGGGCAAAAACTCGATGTGGTCTACGACCCGATCGGCCGGGTGTCCTTCGAGGCTTCGCTGGACAGCTTGCGGCCGCGCGGCCTGCTGGTGTCTTGCGGCATGGCCTCGGGCGCGCCGCCGGCCATCGAGCTCAGTACCCTCAACGCCAAGGGTTCGTTGTTCATCACCCGCCCGTCGCTGGCCGCGCACACGGCAACTGCCGGCGAGTACCAGCAACGTGCCGGGGAGGTGCTGGCGGCGGTGGCGACAGGTATCATTCGGCCGCAGATCTGGAAGCGCTATGCACTGGCCGACGCCGCCATGGCCCATGACGACATGCAACAAGGACGCTCACAGGGCGCGGTCATCCTGACGCCCTGACCTACCGAGGTAACCCCCATGGACCCGTTCGACAGTCGCCAGGCCGATGAGCTTGCCACCCTCCTGGCGTTGTTCGAGCAAGGCTCCTTTGCCGCTGCCGGGCGCCTGCTGCAGCGCCATCCCTCGGTGCTGTCCAAGCGCCTTGGCGCACTGGAGCAGCGCCTGGGTATTCGCCTGGTCGAGCGAACCACCCGCCAGTTGCGTTTCACCGATGAAGGCGCGCGGCTGGTAGAGCGCCTGCGCCAGGCCGCGAGCCTGATCAGCGAGGCCGAACGCGAAGCAGCCCAAGGCGCTACGCAGATTCGCGGGCGGCTGCGCATCGCCCTGCCCTCGTCCATGGGCCGCCTGTGGCTGAGCCCGCTGCTCGCCGAGTTTGCCCTGGCGTTTCCCCAGGTACAGCTGGAGACCGAATACGCCGAACGCTTTGTCGATATCGTCGCCGAAGGCTTCGATGCCGCGATCCGCATTGGCGAACTGGCCGACAGCCGCCTGGTGGCGCGCAAGCTCTGTGAGCATCGGCGCATCCTCTGCGCGGCGCCGGCCTACCTGCAACAGCACGGCCAGCCGCAGACACCGGCCGACCTTGCCAACCATAACTGCCTGGGGTTTACCGGGCTGCGCTCGTACCCGGAATGGCGCCTGGCCAGCCAGGGCCAGCAGCAGACGGTGAAGGTGCGCGGCTCGCTGGTCAGCAACGACAACGAAGCGCTACTGGCCGCCGCCCGCGCCGGGGTCGGCATCCTCGCCGGCGGTGACTGGCTGATGCAGCACGACCTGGACAGCGGCCGCCTGCTGCCGGTGCTGCCCGACTGGCAACTGGATGCCGACGCCGGCATTTACCTGGTGCGCCCGGGCGCCCGCTACAACAGTGCCGCGACCCTCGCCTTCAAGCAGTGGATCGAGGCGCGTTTTGCCAACGGCGCGCCCTGGCGCAGCCGCTAAAGCGCTGCTGCCAATCTCGGCGTATGGGCGAGCAGGCTCTGGGTGTAGCCGTCGACGGGCCGGTCCAGCACCTCATCCACAGGGCCCTGCTCGACAATCCGTCCTTGCTTGATCACCACCAGCCGATCGGCAATCGCCCGCACCACACCCAGGTCGTGGGTGACGAACACCAGGGTCATGCCCTCACCTTGCAATTGCTTGAGCAGGGCCAGGATCGCCGCCTGGACTGAAACGTCCAGTGCCGAAGTCACTTCATCGCAGATCAGCACGCTCGGTTCGCACACCAGCGCGCGGGCAATCGCCACCCGCTGGCGCTCGCCGCCGGAGAGGTGATGGGGATACTTGGCGGCCACCGAAACCGGCAAGGCCACCCGCTGCAGCGCCGCCTCGATACGCGCCCGGCACGCCTGGCCCTTGAGCTTGAAGAAGTGCTCCAGCGGTGCCTGTAGGCACTGGGCCACAGTCTGCCGGGGGTTCAAGGCCCGGTACGGGTTCTGGAAGATGTACTGGATGCGATGACGGGTTGTGCCGGGACGTTGCCGGGCCAGCAGGCTCAGCGGCTGGCCCTCGAAGCTCAGCTCACCGCTGGCATTGTCGCCCAGGCCTGCCAGGGTGCGGGCCAGGCTGGTCTTGCCCGAGCCAGACTCGCCGACCACTGCCAGGCATTCCCCGGCCTGTACTTCGAGGGCCAGGTCAAACAGCACCTGGCGGTCGTAGGTCAGGTTCAGGTTGCTGATCGCCATTAATGGCGCCTGATCCACCCGCGTCGCCCGTACCTGCAGCGCCGCTGTGGGCGCCGGCGCCTCAAGCTGTGGATGCAGGCAAGCCACTTGCTGATGGGGCTCAAGTGTTTGCAGGCCCGGCTCAGCCTGCTCGCAGGCCGCCGTACGCCGCGGGCAGCGTGGCGCGAAAGCACAGCCGTTGGGGCGCTGGCCCGGCGCCGGGGCATGGCCGGGAATCGCCTGCAGCGGGTGCTGGCGGGCAACATCCGGGATCGCCGCCAGCAAGCCCAAGGTGTAGGGATGGCTGGGACGGGCGAACAGCCGTTGGCGACTGGCGACTTCAACGATGCGCCCGGCGTACATGACCATCACCCGGTCGACCAGGTCCTTGATTACCGCCAGGTCGTGGGACACATACACCGCCGCCACGCCCTGCTCCTTGCACAGCCGGCGCAGGGTTTGCAGGATGTGCGCCTGGGTGCTGACGTCCAGTGCCGTGGTCGGTTCGTCGAGGACAATCAGCCGCGGGCGCAGGACGAACGCCAGGGCGAGCATCACCCGCTGCTGCTGGCCGCCGGACAGTTGATGGGGGAAGCGCCGCAGGAATTCCGCGTCGCCGGGCAGGCCGACGTCGATCAGGGTCTGTTGCAGGCGCTGTTGCTGCGCATTTTTTTGCAACTGCGGTTCATGGGCGTGCAGGGTTTCCAGTAATAAAGGCCCGATGCGCAGGGCCGGGTTCAGGGCTTGCGCCGGGTCCTGGGCGACATAGCCGATCAGCCCGCCACGGGCTTGGCGCAAGGCCTCGCCGCGCAGCTCGAGCAGGCTGGCGTCGGCGACCTGGATGCGGCCTGCGGCGATGCGCGCACCGCGCCGGGCATGGGCCAGCAAGGCGGTGGCCAGGGTGGTCTTGCCCGAGCCGGACTCACCGACCAGGCCGAGGATTTCGCCGGGGGCCAGGGTGAAGTTGATGTGGTCGATGATGTCGGCGCCAGTGTTGAGTTCAACCCGCAGGTTTTGCACTTGCAGGGCCGGCCTCTCGCTGGCAAGACCGGCTCCCACAGGTTCGGCAGCAGGCCAAGGATCCTGTGGGAGCTGGCTTGCCAGCGATGGGGCCAGTGGGGCATATGAGTTCATCGACGTTCTCCCGCGCTGTGCCGGGCAATGCCTTCGGCGAAGATATTGGTGCCGTAGGCGAACACCCCGATCAGCAGCGCCGGGGCCAACACCGCCCAGGGCTGGACCAGCAGGCCAGCCTGGTTTTCATTGATCATCAGGCCCCAGTCGGCGGCCGGTGGCGCCACGCCGTAACCCAGGTAGCTCAGCCCCGAGAGCATGCCGATGCCCCAGGTGAGCATGTTGCCAAAGTGCACCAGCAACGGCGTCAACACGTTGGGCAGTATCTCGCGCAAGAGGATGCGCGTGCGCGAGAAACCCATCATCTGCGCTGCCTCGACGAACTCCTGGCTGGCCACCGCCACCGCGCTGCCACGGGCCAGGCGGATCACCCCGGGGGTGAAGGCGATGGCCACGGTGAGCACGATCAGCCACGGCGCCCGGCCCAGCATCGAGACAATCAACAGCACCAGGATCAGGTCGGGAAACGCCAGCCAGACATCCGCCAGCCAAGTGATCGCCTGATCCAGGCGCTGGCGCGACAAACCGGCCAGCAGCCCCAGCACGGTACCGGCAATCAGCGCGATGGCGGCCGCCGCCAGCGACATCCACAAGATCGACAGCCCGCCATTGAGCAACCGCGACAGCACGTCATGGCCGAGAAAATCATGGCCCAGCGGTGCGTCGCCGGCGGGGGCGCCATACACCCCGCCCACCATGTCGGTGGGGGCATGGGGCGCCAGCCAGGGACCGACCAGGGCCAGGAGGACGATGGCCAGGGTCACCAGGCCGCCGCGGCGAATCTGTGGCTCACGCCACCAGCGTGCATTGAACATGGACTACTCCTCTCAAGGGGCTTTGGCCGCCGGGCGCCGCCACCAGCTCTGGATGCCGCGGCGGTTGCGCTGGATCAGCGTGGCGCGGCGGGCGGTGCGCAGTTTCGGGGTGAGCAAGACGGTGAGCAGGTCAGCCACCAGGTTGATCAGCACCACCCCCAGGGTGATGACCAGCACCACGCCCTGCACCAGCGGCAGGTCGCGCATCTGGATCGCGCTGTTGAGCTGGGTGCCGATGCCCGGGTAGCTGAAGATCACCTCGGCCAGCAAGGCGCCGCCGATCAGCGTGCGCAGGGTCAGGGCCACGCCCTGGATCGCTGGCACCAGGGCATTGGGCAAGGTGTGGCGCCAGACGATGCGCCATTCGGCGATGCCGCGCAGGCGCGCCGCGCTGACGTAGTCCGAGTCCAGCGCTTCGATCATCGAGGCGCGGACCATGCGCGCCAGGTACGGCAGCGACGACAGGCTCAGGGCGAAGATCGGCAGCAACAGGTATTCAAGCTGCTGCCACAGGGCTTTGTCCGGATCGAGGATCGACACCGCCGGCAGCAGGTTGACCTGGGGCATGGAGAACAGCAGCACCAGGCCGATGGCGAGCAGAAAGCCCGGCGTGGCCTTGAGGAAAATCAGCGCCGACAGGCCAAAGCGGTCCAGGCGGCTGTCGCGGCGCAGGGCCAGGCTGACGCCGATGCTCAAGGCCAGCGGCACCACCAGCACCAGCACCCCGGCCAGCAGCGCCAGGGTATTGCCGAAGCGGCTGAAGATGATCGCCGCCACCGGCTGGTTGGAGTCCAGGGAAACCCCCAGGTCGCCGCGCAGCACCTGGCCGAGCCAGCTGAAGTACTGCACCAGGATCGGCCGGTTCAGGCCCAGTTGCTCGCGCAGGGTCAGCACGCTTTCCAGCGGTGCCTCGGGGCCGAGGATGACCCGCGCCGGGTCCGAGGGCAGCGCCTGGGTGGCGATGAACACCACCAGGCTGATGACCCAGGCGGTGAGCAGGCCGTAGCCCAGGCGGCCGATGAACCACGGCAACCAGGCAGGGAGTCGGGAAGTGCGTGCGCAAGGTTCAGGCATGGTTCAACCACAGGCTGTCAAAGCGCCAGGAGGCGAAAGTGGTCTGTTCGCCGTGCAAGCCGCCGACCTTGCTGGAGGCGGCATCGAGCACGTCGGTAAAGCCCCAGATCAGCAAGCCGCCGCGCTGGTGCTGGATGGTCTGGGCCTCGTGCACCAGTTGCTTGCGTCGCTCAAGGTCAGGCTGGCCGAGGGCCTGGGTGAACAGCTCAGAGAAACGCTCGTCGCGAAAATTGCTGCGGTTGTAGATCGCCAGCGGCGCGTCGTTGTGCAGGCCGGTGGCCAGGAAGCCACGGGCCGGCGTGGAGCCTGGCGACATCAGCCACTGCTCTTTCTGCGGGCCGTTGAACACCGAGCTGTCCACCGGGGTGACCTTGACCTCGACCCCGGCCTTCTTCGCCTGCTGGGCGAACACCAGGGCGGCGTTGACTTCGTTGGCGGTGGTGGTCAGCTCGACCCGCAGGTCGCTGGCGCCGGCCTGGCGCAGCAGCGAGCGGGCCTGGTCGAGGTCATAGCCGCGCTGGGCAATGGCGTGGTTGTAGGTCGGGTCCTGCGGCGAGTACAGGTCGTTGGCGATGCGCCCGAAGCCATTGAGGCCACGGCCGATCAGCTCCTGACGATCGGCCAGCAGGCGGAAGGCCTGGCGTACCCGTTCGTCCTGGAACGGCGCCTTGGCGGTGTTGAGGTTGAAGCCGCTGAACGAAGTGCTCGGCGACACCACCAGTTGCAGCCGCGGGTCGGCCTTGATCAAGGCGCTGTGCTCGGCCTGCACGCCGCTGGCAACGTCGATCTGCCCGGCGCGCAACGCCGCAACCCGCGACACCTGGTCCTTGAATTCGATGATCTCCAGCTCGTCGGCATACGGTTGGTTGGGTTTGAAATAGTTCTCGAACCGGGTGAACAGCGCGCGCTGGCCCGGCACGAAGCTTTTCAGCCGGTACGGCCCCGCCCCCACCGGGTTGCTCACCGGGTCGTAATCGGTCGGCACGATGCCGCCGAAGGCGATCAGGGTTTCATCCAGCGGGAAGAAGCTGCGGCCCTGCTTGAAGCGGATCTCGATGGTGCGCTCGTCGAGCTTGCGCAAGGCCTGGCGGTCGATGGCGCCGACCAGCCCGGCAAACGGCGAGGCCAGTTTTGGGTCGGTCAGGCGCAGGATCGAGAACAGCATGTCATCGGCGGTGATGCTCTTGCCGTGGTGGAACTCCAGGCCCGGCTTGATGCGGATGGTCCAGGCGCTGGCATCGGCGTTGGGCTCGGCGAATTCGGCCAGGCCCAGGCGCGTGCTGACGTCGTCGTTCCACTCCCAGAACTTGCTGTACAGCGCCCAGCCGCGAATGATCCCGCCGCCAGACGGCTTGTGCGCATCGAGGTTGCCGGCCTGGTCGCCGTCGATGATGCCGACGCGCAGGCGCCCGCCACGCACCGGCTGGGTCGGCCGGGCGATGGCTGCGCCTGCGGCCGGTTCAGCACCGCCGCAACCTGTGAGCAGGCTGGAGCCGAGCAACAGGCCGCCACCGACGGCCAGGCTGTTGCCGAGGAACACCCGGCGGGAAAATTCGTTTGGCATGGGCAACTCCTTAAGCCGGTTCGGCAACCGTGCGCGCACTCAGGCGCGGAATGTCGAAACCGTGGTCCAGGTCGAGCAAGGGGAACAGCAGGTCGGCGACCCGGTGGGCTTCATCGATCAGCGGGAAACCCGAGAGGATGAACGCCGAGGTGCCCTGGGCTTCGTACTCGCGAATCCGTGCGGCCACCTGCTCGGCGCTGCCGACCAGGTAGGTGCCGGCCGCAGGACCGAGGATGTTGAAGCCGAACAGGCTCGGGCCGGTCCAGACGTTGGGGTAGATCTCAAGCTCGCGGGCCGTGGGCAGGCGGCCGTCGCGGATGCTCTGCACATTGCGCTGGATTTGCGGATTGTCGCTGCTGAAGGTCTCCAGGGTCTGGCCCGCAGGCAGTTGGCGTTCAATGGCGGCGCGGGCGGTTGCCAGCGAGGTCTGTTGCAGCAGCTTTTCAGCGTGGGCCCAGGCCTCTTCTGCGGTTTCGCGGACGATGATCTGCAGGCGCGTGCCGAAGCTCAGTTCGCGGCCGATCTTCGCGGCCTCTGCCGCTACCCGGCGGAACTTCTCGCCCAGCCTTGGCGGGGTGTCGGCGAAGCTCAGGTAGACATCCAGCAACTGCACCGAATGGGCCACGCCCGGGCCGGAAGTGCCCGCCCCCCACAGCGGCACGGAGGCGCGTTGTGGCGGATGCCAGCCGCCCAGCGGGTGACGTGCCGCCGCAGCCGGACGTGGCGCCAGCTTGACGTACTGGCCGTCAAAGCCTGCGGTTTCACCGGCATAAATACTCTGGAAGGCGCGCCAGTACTCCAGGCTGAACTGGTAGCGCTCATCGTGCGGGTAATGCACGCCCAGGGTGGCCAGGCCGGCGTCGCTGCCGTTGACCACGTTGAACAACAGGCGGCCGTTGGAGAACTCATCAAAAGTCAGCGCCCACTTGGCCAGTACCGCCGGCGATAACTCGCCCGGATGCTGGGCCACCAGAAAGCGCAGGCGCTCGGTGGCGTCGATCAGCGCGGCGGCCACCGCCAGGCTCTCGTTGGGGCTCGAGCCCAGCAGCGAGCCGTAATAGCCCAGGCGGTCGCTGGCCACCGCCAGTTGCTTGAGGTGGGCGAAATCGGTTTTCCAGCGTCCTTGCGGCTCCCACGGATAGGGACCATCGGGGCTGGTGAGGTACCAGAGAATTTTGACAGCCATGGTCTTTCCTCAGGCGCGAATGCGGTCGGTGGCGGGAATCAGGCCCAGCTCGTTGGCCTTGTCGATCAGCTTGCTCATCCGCCATTGCTGGGTGAGCACGCCCGGGCCGAAGGGCCGCGAGCCGCCGATGGCTTCGGCCAGCAGTTGCAGTTGCGCCCCCTCCTCCAGCAGCACGATGAACTCGGCGGTCGCGCGCAGGCCCTGCTGGCCCCAGACCGTGGCGCCACCGTTGGCTTCGAGGATGGCCGGGGTGAACGGGTTCTCGGCCAGGCGTTCGAGGATGAAATCCACCTCGTCCTGGCGCCGGTCGATGTAGGTCGGCAGCTCGCGGGCCAGCTGGAAGCGCTGCACCGGCACGTAGTTGAACGGCAAGGTACGCTGGGTCTGGGCCCAGGCACCGAGGTACGGCGAGTGCACATGCGACACCGTGGTGATCTGCGGTTGTTCGCGAAACAGCTTGGCGTAACGGCCCAGGCCACCCTTGCCCTGGCCATGCACCAGGTTGCCGGCCAGGTCGCTGACCGTGGCCTGCAGCGGCTTGCGGTACTCCCACGGCCCCGGGTAGTTGACCGATACCAGCAACTCGCGGCCCGGTACCCGTTCGATAAAGCCGACGGTGCCGTTGGCGGTGATGGTGTTGGTTTCACGGAACACGGTGAAGGCCTGGTCGGCCTCGTTGATCACCTGCTCGATGAAGGTGTTCAGCGCGGCATCGATCAGGTGCTCGGTAGTCAGTACGGTCATGGCATTGCTCCTTTAAGCGCGGGCGCGGCGTTCGGCCAGCAGTTGCTGGGCGGCTTGCAGTGGGCGCGGGTCGACCCAGTCGGCCAGGGCAAAATCGGCTTCGAGAAAGCCGTGCAGGTTGAGGAAGGTTTTCTGGATATCGAGAAACGCCAGGCGCTCGCTCGAGAGGTCCGGGGCCAGGGTGGTATGGAAGTCGCCGCGGTAGGCTTGATCGACGCCCTGGGCGCCGGCGCGGGTTTCGTCCTGAAGGATGCGCAGCAGGCCGTCGCGGTTGTCGCGGGCCCAGTCGGCGGCGCGCAGGGTCTGGGCGAGAAAGCGCACCACCAGGTCGAAGTGATCGTCGAGCATGCTCTGGTGCACGGTGATCGGCCGTGGCGTGCCGTTGTTGATGCGCAAGCGCGGGTCTGCGATCTGGTCCAGGTCGATCCCCACCACCAGGCCCAGGCGCCGGGCCGCATCGGCGGCGGCAGCGCCCTTGACGTAGACCGCATCGACCTCGCCGCGCACCAGGTAATCCAGGCCCGACCACAGACGCTGCAACCCCTGCTGCGGGGTCGGCGCATCGTCCTGGGATTGCAGCGCCACTTCCACCAGCTGGACATCATCGAAGCTCAGCCCGGCCAGGCTCAGGGCGCCTTTGTAGCCGTGCAGGCTCATGGCCCGGGCGATGCTGCCGGGGCGGTTGGCGCCCCAGGCCGGCAGGGCCAGACGCTTGCCTTTAAGGTCGGTGGCGCTGCGAATCCCTGAGTCGGGGCGAACCAGGATGGTCTGCCATTCCTCGATCCAGGTCAGGCCGATCAACCGGCTCGGGGCGCCAGCAGCGCGCGCCGCCAGGGCCGGGACATTACCGCCCTCGCGAAACAGCCCGGGCAGTTGGTGATCGTAGTGGTGATGGCCCAGCTGCCGGGCTTCCTGCAGGGTTTCCACCGGCAGGCCGTCGGCGGCGAACTCTGCCGTGAGCCAGCCCAGGGTGTAGGCGATACCGGAAGCGGTCGGCACCGGGCAGCGGGTGAACCAGAGTTGCTCCAGCGCCGTTGCGGTGGGCAGCGGCAAGGTGGCGGCGATTGTCATGGGCATGCTCCATCAAGCGGATCGAATCGGCCGGCTGGCCTTTGCCTGAGGTATTGCAGCGCCCGTGCCAACTCGGCAAAGCCCTGAATTCATTGGGCTTTGCGCCTTTGCTTGAAGGTTGACTGCTGATCTGCCAGCAGTGCTGGCGCAGCCCTGCTGCTGCCAGAGCAACAATCGGCAGCCGATTGCTGCCCCAGCAACACCCGCCTTCGGCAAATTCGGCGTAAGCCTTGCTGCACGGGGCTTTGCGGCCACTGGCACAGAACCTGCTCAAGGCCCTGGGTACCCGTTCATTCAAGGAAGCCCTATCGTGAGTACCCTGCCCCGTCGCCTGCACAGCCCCGCCCAGGCCATCGCCGCGGCCCATGAGATTGCCGAGGAAATCGCCGCCCTCGCCGCCGACCCGTTGCTCAACCGCGAACTGCCCCGGCGCCAGGCGCAGTTGCTGTCCGACAGCGGCATCACCGCCATCGGCGTGCCCGCGGCGCTGGGTGGCCTTGGCGCGTCGGTGGCGACGATCGTTGAAACCGTGCGCATCGTCTCCCGCGCCGACGGCGGCGTCGGCCAGTTGCTGCAGATTCACAACGTCATGCTGCGCGGCGTGCTCAGCGGCTATCCGGACGAAGTGCGCGATCGCGTCGTCAGCGACGTGCTGGCCGGCAAACGCCTGGGCAATGCCCTGGCCGAGGTCGGTGGCAAGAACAAGTTCGCCCTCAAGACCCGGGTCGAGCGCCGCGCCGACGGCAAGCTGATCCTCAACGGCAGCAAGTTCTACTCCACTGGCTCTTATCTCGCCGAGTGGATCTCGCTGACCGCCGCCAGCGATGACGGCGGCGCCGGCGTGCTGCTACAGCGCGACACGCCCGGCCTGACCCTGGTCGACGACTGGGACGCCTTCGGCCAGAACAATTCGGTCAGCGGCACAGTGATCTTCGACAACATCGAACTGGACGAGCGCTACGTGCTGCGCCGCCAGGGCCCGATGAAGCGCACCGGCCTGACCTTCCCGCAGATCCTCCACGCCGCCATCGACACCGGCATCGCCGCCGGTGCCCTGCAGGCCGGCATCGACTACCTCAACCAGCACGCCCGGCCGTGGGTCGAGAGCGAGGTGGAACGGGCCAGTGACGAGCCGCATATCATCCGCCAGATCGGCGAGTACGCGGTGGCCCTGCGCGCCGCCGAATCGTTGCTGCGCGACGCCGCGCGGACCTTCGACGCCCATGAGCAGGACCCGGACAACAAGGCCCTGCAAGATGAGCTGATCCTTTCGGTGGCCACCGCCCGTGCCCATTCCGATGGCGCTTCGCTGAAGATCTCCAGTGACATCTTCTCGCTGCTCGGTGCCAGCTCCTCCTTGAGCAAGTGGAACCTCGACCGCTTCTGGCGCAACGCCCGGGTGCACACCACCCACGACCCGATCCGCTGGCGCCTGCACCACGTCGGCAACTACTACCTCAACGGCATCGACCCGGGCGAATACACCGCCATCCTCAATGCCAAGCAAAAGGCCGGCGCCAGCCGCTGAGCACACACTTTCCTTCTGCCGCGAGTCCTTCATGAGCCCTCGACACCCGCTGCTGCGCAGCCTGGCGATCTACCGCGAAATGCCCTGGCGTTTCGCCCTGGTCGCCGGGCTGTTCGTTTCCATCAACCTCGGGCTGGTCTGGCAGCAATGGCTGATCGGCCACGCCCTCAACGACGTCAGCGCCGGCACGGCGGTGCAGCGCCTGGCCGATGGCAGCCTCGACGGCCAGCGCGCCTGGGGCTGGTTCTGGCTTATCCTCGGCGTGGCCCTGGGCCGGGCGCTGTTGCAGTACGCCGCCGCCATCGGCTCGCTGATCCTTGGCCAGGCGTTGCTGACGCGCCTGCGCGAGCGCCTGCTCGAACAAGTGCTGCGCCTGCACCTGGGTTATCACTGGCAACACGGCATGGGCGAGATGGTCACCCGCACCACCCGCGATGCCGACAAGGTTCGCGATGCGCTGGTGAGCTTCTGGCGGCAACTGGTCGAAACGCCGCTGGTGATACTGGCCACCGTCGGCCTGCTGGCCTGGTACGACCCGTTGCTGGCACTCGGGCCGCTGCTGCTGACGGTGGTCGGGGTGTGGATTTTCGTGTTGCAGACCGAGCGCCTGGTCAACCTCGACCGCGCGGTCGGCGCCGCCTACGACCGGGTCAACCAGGACCTGGCCGAAGGCATTGGCGCGGTGCGGGTGATCAAGTCGTTCGGCCTGCAGGCCCAGCGCATCGACGGCTTCGAGCGCCAGGTTGTGCAGTTCAGCGCCCTGGCGCGCCAGGCCCTGGCCTATGCCAGCTCGCGGATTCCGCTGCCGCAGGCGGTGGTGGCGCTGGGGCATGTGTGGATACTCGTGATCGGTGCACGATTGGTCGCAGAAGGCCGGATCGGCATTGGCGAACTGGTGACCTCGCTGCTGATCGCCACCACCCTGGTGTTTCGCATCGAAGGCGTAGGCCGGGTGATGCAGACCTTCGCCGACGCCCGCGCCTCGGCCGGGCGTATCTGGCAGTTGCTGGATGCACCGGCGCTGATTGTCGGGGGGCGTCAGCGCCTCCCCGAAGGACCGTTGGGGCTGAAGCTGGAAAACGTCAGCGTTGCCGCCCCCGGCGGTGGCCAGGCGATCCTGCGCCACTGCTCTTTCCAGCTGGCGCCGGGTGAAACCGTCGCCCTGGTCGGCGCCACCGGCACCGGCAAGAGCCTGCTGGCAAGCCTGCTGCCGCGCCTGAGCGACGTTGCCGGGGGGCGTGTACTGCTGGGCAATCCGCAGTCAGGCTGGCAGGACATTCGCGAACTGGACCTGAGCGACCTGCGCCGGCGCGTGCACGTACTGCCCCAGGAGAGCTTCCTGTTCGCCGACAGCCTGGCCGCCAACCTGCGCCTGAGCGCACCCGGCGCCAGCGATGAGCAACTGCTCCAGGCCCTGCACCAAGCCGCCGCCGAGGATATCCTCGAACGCCTGCCCGATGGCCTCGACAGCCCGCTCGGCGATCGCGGCGTGACCCTCTCCGGCGGCCAGCGCCAGCGCTTGTGCCTGGCCCGGGCATTGCTCGCAGCGCCCGCCATCCTCTGCCTGGACGACGCCACCAGCGCCCTCGACGCGCACAGCGAAGGCCGGGTGCTGGACAACCTGCGCCGGCAACCACAGGCCACCACCCTGCTGTTGATCGCCAGCAAGGTTTCCACCGTGCAACGCGCCGACCGCGTGCTGCTGCTCGACAACGGCGCCATCGCCGACAGCGGTACCCATGCGCAACTGTTGCAACGCAATCCGACCTACCGTGACCTGCTGGGGATCGACCATGGCTAAGCCACTGCCGGGCAACGCCCTGAGCGATATCGAAATCGAAGAACTGCTGGCCAAAAAAGCCCTCGACCGCAGCATGTTCCAGCGCCTGCTGCCGTTGCTGCGGCCGGTGCGCAAGCAGATCGCCTGGGTGATTGTCCTGGAGCTGGTGCTGGTGTTCACCGTGTTCCTGCGCCCCTGGTTCGTCCGTGAACTGCTCGACCGCGGCCTGATCCACGACGGCAACCGCTGGCTGCTCGACCAGCCGCTGGTGCTGTGGTTGGGGTTGGGTCTGGCGGCCAGTTGGCTGGGGCGCTTTTTGCTCGCCGGGGTGTCGCAGTACATTGCCGGCAGCGCCGCCATCGGCGTGCTCAACCAGTTGCGGGTGCGGGTGTTTGCCCATGTCCAGGCCTTGAGCGTCGGCTACTTCGATCGCACCCGCGCCGGGCGCATCATTTCCCGCGCCGACCGCGACGTCGATGCCCTGGAGCCGCTACTCATCCAGGGCCCGCCCGAGCTGCTCGGCGCCCTGCTGCGCTGTAGCCTGGCGGCCGTGATGCTGTGGCTGATCGAACCGCTGTTCTTCTTCAGCCTGATCGGTAGCGTGCCCTTGCTGCTGGCGGCGACCTGGGCCTTCAAACGCATCGCCCAGCGCAACTGGGCGAAGGTCGCCGAACAACGCAGCCGCTTTACCGCGCACCTGGTCGAGAGCGTCAGCGGCGTGCGCCTGTTGCAGCAGACCGGCCAGCAAGCGCCGAACCTGGCGCGCTACCAGCAGTTGCTGCACGCCTTCAACAACGCGCTGATCGTCGGCAGTTTGCGCTCGGGCTGGTTCGCACCCTTTACCGCCCTGCTTACCGCGGCCGGCATGGCGGTGCTGGTGCTGGTCGGCGGCTACAGCCTGGCCGCGGACACCGTCACAGTCGGCCAGGTGGGCGAGAGCCTGTTCTACGTGATGCTGTTCCTGGGCCCCTTGCAAGAGCTGACCGACCTGTTCGAACGCTATGCCACCGGTTCCGCCTCGGCCCAGCGGATCTTCCTGTTGCTCGACACGGCGCCGCAGATCCTCGACCCGCTTGAGCCGGTTGACTTGCCCCGGGCCCGTGGCGAGGTGCATTTCCAGCAGGTGCGTTTTGCCTATCTGCCACAACCCACCCGCCCGGTGATCGACGGCCTCGACCTGCACATCGATGCCGGTGAAGTGCTGGCCATTGTCGGCCCGTCCGGGCATGGCAAAAGTACCCTGGTGCAATTGCTCACGCGCTTCTACGAAGTCGACCAGGGCCGCGTGACCCTGGATGGCGTCGATATCCGCCAGCTCAGCCAGCAGCAACTGCGCCGGCATGTAGGCGTGGTACTGCAGGACAACGTGTTGTTCAACGGCAGCATTCTCGACAACCTGCGCCTGGCCGCACCTGCTGCTGATGATCAAACCCTGATTGCTGCGGTGCGCGAGCTCGGTGCCGACGAGGTGCTGGAGCGCCTGCCGCATCGCTACGACACCCAGGTCGGGCCGCTGGGCAGCCACCTGAGCCAGGGCCAGCGCCAGCTGGTGTGCCTGGTGCGCGCCTACCTGGCCGACCCGGCGGTGCTGGTGCTCGACGAGGCCACCTCGGCGGTCGATGTGCACACCGAGCGGCGCATCCAGCGAGCGCTGCGACGGCTGTGCGAGGGGCGCACGGCGATCATCATCGCCCACCGCCTGGCGACCATCCGCGATGCCGAGCGGATCGTGCTGATTCGCGAGGGCAAGCTGGTGGAACAAGGGCCGCATCAGCAGTTGCTGGAAAAGGGTGGCGAATATGCAGCGCTGTACCGGCGCTATCAGCACAGTGCCGAGTTACAGGGGGAAGCTTGCTGACAAGCAGGAAGGCTTTGCCTTCCATCGCCGGCAAGACCGGCTCCCACAGTGGATCTGTGTACACCAAACCTGTGGGAGCTGGCTTGCCAGCGATGCTGTTGTGCTGCAACCGCCGCAGCCACTGCTGACCGATTGCTGCCCTGGCAACACCCCTGCCCTCAACCCCCGGTGATTCCGGGCCCGCGCGGCGTGGCATGGGCGTTGCACCTCTGTCCTTACATTCACCGAGGAACAGCCATGAGCACCGAATTCTTCTGGCGTCTGCCCCTGGGCACCGACGGCCCGCAACTGAGCACCGACAATCACAACCGCGGCAGCTTCAGCCGCACGCCCGGGCATATCGCCCCCGGCCTGCTGCAGGACGGCAGCGCCGACGGTTTCACCTACATCGACTACATCGCCCAGGTGGCCAAGGCCGCGGAACTTGCAGGCTTCGAAGGCGCGCTGTTGCCCACCGGCCCCGAGCCGTGGATCGCCGCCGCGGCCCTGGCCCGGGAAACCCGCCGGCTGCGCTTTCTGATCGCCTTCCAGGCCACCTGGACCCTGCCCGCCTACGCCGCCCAGCAGGCAGCGATCCTCCAGCACCTGAGCCACGGGCGCCTGGACTGGAACATCATCACCGGCGGCAACCCGGCCAGCCAGCGTGCCCAGGGCGACTTTCTCGACCACGACCAGCGCTACCAGCGCACTGGCGAGTTCCTCGACATCATCCAAGGGCTGTGGAACAACGAACGCTTCTCCTACAACGGCAACATCTACCGCCTGGAGAACGGCGCCCTGCCGCCGCACCTGGGCAACGAACGCAAACCCGGCGTGTACTTCTCCGGTTTCTCCGACCCGGCGCTGGACGTGGCCGCCCGTCACGCCGATGTCTACCTGAACTGGGCAGAGCCTGTTGAGCAGCTCAAACCGCATATCGAACGGGTGCGCGAACTGGCCGACAAGCAAGGTCGCACGGTGCGTTTCGGCCTGCGTGTCGACCTGTTCGCCCGTGAAACCGAAGACGCCGCCTGGCGCGACCTGCGCCGCCAGTTCGACAAACTCGACGGCAAGCCCAGCACCCTCTCCAAGGCCTTCACCAGCACCAGCGACTCGGTCGGCGGCGCACGGCAAACGGCCTATCACCAGAACATCCAGCGCTTCGACGACCTGATCATCGGTCCCAACCTCTGGGCCGGATTTGCCAAGGCCAAGCCGGGGCCGACCGTGGGCCTGGTGGGCAGCCACGAGAACATCGCCGAACGCCTGGCCGAATACCGCGACGCCGGCTTCTCGACCTTCATCCTGGCCGGCAACCCGCACCTGGAAGAGGCCCTGCGCATCGGCCAGGAGGTGCTGCCGCTGGTGCGTCAGGCGCCGGTCGCCAGCCTGCCCCTGACCGCCAGCGCCTGACCGGAGCCTTTCATGAACACACCCCTCGATACCCTCTGGTACACCCGCTGCCCGGTGCCCACGGGCCTGGGCATCGCCGTGCAGCAAGGCTGGCTGCAGGACAGCCTGCGCACCCTCGGCACCCAGGTGCAATCGATCCGCGAAGCCGACGATGCTGCGGTGCGCGAGTCGCACTTCGATCACAGCCTGCGCCATTCGGTGCGCCATGGCGGCAGCATTCCGGCGATCTGGGCCCGCGCCCAGGGCCGCGCCACGCGCCTGATCGGGCTGTCCTGGGCCGATGAGGCGCAGTTGATCCTGACCCGTGCCGACAGCGGCATTCACAGCATCAAGCAACTGGCCGGCAAGCGTTTCGGCTTGCCCGACCGCGCCCGCGCGCAGATCGACTTCACCCGCGCCCAGGCCCTGCGCGGGCTGGAGAACGCGCTGAAACTCGATGGTTTGCAGGTCGGCGACCTGCAACTGGTCAACTACCGCTACGACAGCGGCTTCAGCGACAGCCCGGTGCGCAACGTCGCCGGCAGCACAGTGGCCAGCAGTGAAGAGGCGCGCAACCTGGAGCTGATCGGCCTGCTGCGCGGCGAAGTCGACGCGATCTTCCTCAAAGGCGCCAGCGCCGTACAGCAGGCCCATGATTTCGGCCTGCGCACGCTGCTGGATGTTGGCGCCCACCCCGACCCGCTGATCCGCAGCAACAACGGTACGCCGCGCACCCTCAGCGTCGATCAGGAACTGCTCGACCAGCACCTGCCGGTCGCCACCCAGGTGCTCGACAGCGTGCTGCGCGCCGAAGCCTGGGCCCACCAGCACCCCGAACAGACCCGCCGCTACCTGGCCCTGGAAACCAACAGCAGCGAGTACTGGGTCAGCCGCGCCTACGGTGAAGACGCCCACAAGCGCCTGCACACCGCCCTCGACGAACAAGCCATCGCCGCCCTGCAGGACTTCGTTGCCTTCCTGCAGCGCTGGCGCTTTATCCGCACGGCGTTCGATGTACGCCAATGGATCGACCGCCGCCCCATGGACGGGCTGCATACCGCACTGGCCGGCTAACCGGCCACCAGACAAGGACTAGAACCGACGATGAGCACACCCCTCGACACCCTCTGGTACACCCACAGCCCGGTGCCTACCGGCCTTGGCATCGCCGTGCAAAGCGGGCGCCTGGCCGAAGCCTTCCAGCCCCTGGGCACCTCGATCCAGTCGCTGCGCGAATCCAGCGAACGCGAAGTGCGCGAAGCCCATTACGACCATCACCTGCGCAACTCGGTGCGCCACGGCGGCAACATTCCGGCGATCTGGGCCTACGCCAGCGGCGTGCAGACCCGCGTGCTGGGCCTGAGCTGGGCCGATGAGGTGCAGTTGATCCTGACCACAGAAGACAGTGGCGTGCGCACTGTGCGCGACCTGAAGAACCGCCGCTTCGGCCTGCCGAAATGGGCCAACGTGCAGATCGACTTCACCCGCGCCCAGGCCCTGCGCGGGCTGGAGAACGCGCTGAAGCTCGAAGGCCTGAACGTCGCCGATGTCGAGCTGGTCGACTACCCCTATGGCGGCACCCACAGTGATGAGCAGGTCACCCATGTGCATGGCGCCGCGGTGACCCTCGGCGTCAACCGGGTCAGCCGCCGTAACAACGAGCTGATCGGCCTGCTGCGCGGCGATATCGACGCGATCTTTTTGAAAGGCGCCGCCGCCCTGCAACTGGCCCACGAGTTCGGCTTGCGGGTGGTGATCGACACCGGTTCCCACCCTGACCCGCTGATTCGCTCGAACAACGGCACGCCGCGCACCCTGACCGTGGATATCAACCTGCTGGAGCAGCACTTCGGTGCCTGCAAGCGCATCGTTGATGTGTTGCTGCGTACCGAGCAGTGGGCCTGGGCCAATGCCGATGAAACCCGGCGCTACCTGGCCCGTGAGTTGAATACCAGCGAGTACTGGGTGGCGGCGGCCTATGGCGAGGATGCCCATCGGCGCTTGCGCACCACGCTCGATGGGCGCTCGATCGAGGCGTTGCAGGACTTCACTGACTTCCTGCATCGCTGGGACTTTATTCCGCGACGTTTCGATGTGCGTGAGTGGATTGATTTCAGGGTGCTGGAGGCGGTGATCGGCTCCACTTCGCGGGTCGCGACCTGAGGCTTTTTAGGGCTGCTTTGCAGCCCATCGCTGGCAAGCCAGCTCCCACAGAGGTCCTGCAATCACCACACTTCTGTGGGAGGCGGACTTGCCGGCGATCGAGCGCGAAGCGGTCGTAATTAGGCCGACACCTGATGTACTGGCTGGACCGGACTCATCGCTGGCAAAGCCAGCACACACAGAGGTCCTGCAATCACCCACTTCTGTGGGAGCCGGACTTGCCGGCGATCGAGCGCGAAGCGGTCGTAATTAGGCCGACACCTGATGTACTGGCTGTACCGGACTCATCGCTGGCAAGCCAGCTTCCACAGGGTTGGCGATTGCTGCTGGAGCAACAGGCATTCCACAGCGCCCTGCTGGATAGCTAGCAATCACTCACCAAAAAACCGATAAAACCCTTTAAATACAGTGCCTTACAAACATGGCACAAACCCTGCTCTATCCCTTCAACTGCACATCCGGGGAGACCAGCAGCATGCACACACTTAACCCAATCGCCAAAGGCATCGGCCTGAGCATCCTCCTGGCCAGCCAGTCGGAACTGCTCAGGGCCGAGGACGGCACCAGCAGCACACCGGCCCTGAAGACCGTCACGGTCACCGCCCAGCACCGCGAAGAAACCCTGCAGGAAGTACCTGTTGCGGTCACTGCCGTGCAAGGCACTAGCATCACTGCCGACGGCGTGCGCGCCATGGGCGACATCACCACCTTCATCCCCAACGCGTCGGCGAAGAACCCCGACGGCGACGGCCGCCCGCGCTGGTACATTCGCGGCCTGGGCACCGGTGACACCGGCGCCGCCACCGTCTACCCGGTGGGCATCTACGCCGACGACGTCTACCTCAATGCACCGGTGGCCGGCGGCGGCCCGCTGTTCGACCTGGAGCGCATCGAGATCCTGCGCGGCCCGCAAGGCACCCTGTACGGCAAGAACACCACCGCCGGTGCGGTGAACATCATCTCCAAGAAGCCGGGCTTCGAGACCGACGGCTTCGGCACAATCGGTTTTGGCAGCAAGAACGAGCGCATCCTCAGTGGCGCCATCGGCGGCGCCCTGGTCGATGAACGCCTGGCGGCGCGGGTGTCGCTGTACTCAGAAGAGCGCGATGGCTTCACCCATAACCTGACCAACGACCAGACCTACGGCGACGTCAACAAGAAAGCCGTACGCGTGCAGTTCCTGGCCAAACTCAACCCGGACCTCGAAGCGCTGTGGAAGATCCACGGCCGCCAGTTCAAGGGTGATGGCAGCAGCGGCTCGCTGCCCCTGGGCCGTTACTACAACGTCGGTTACCAGCGCCCGGAAGGCCGGCGCATCGAGCTGAACGTCGATGAAGATGCCAAGCTCGACCACAACGGCACCTCGCTGACCCTGAACTGGGACATCGGCGACTACACGCTGACCTCGATCAGCGCCTACGACTACATCCGCAACCAGCAGCTCAGCGACGCCGACTACACCCCCTATGAAGTCAACGGCGCCGCCGACAGCGACAACCGCTACGACCAGTATTCCCAGGAATTTCGCCTGGCCTCGCCGCAGCAGGAAACCCTGCGCTGGATGCTCGGCGCCCACTACTTCCACGAAACCCTCGACAGCAGCGCCCTGCGCACCGTCACCCCGGGGCCGACTCCGAATGGCACTGGTTCCAACCAGACTGGCGGCGTGGTGGACTTTCGCGACCTGAGCTACACCCACAAAACCGACAGCTACGCGCTGTTCGGCAACCTGGCTTACGACGTCACCGACAACCTGACGGTGACCGGCGGCCTGCGCTGGACCACCGAGAAAAAGGACATCGACCTGGACCTGGTGCAACTGACCCGCGCCACCGCCAACGGCCCGCTGATCCCGCTGACCGCCAATGGCAGCAACGGCTCCCAGGAAGAAGCCAAGCGCTGGGATGCCTGGACCTACGACCTGACCCCCGAGTACCGTATCAACGACAACCTGCGGGTGTTCTTCCGCTACGCCCATGGCTTTCGTTCCGGTGGGTTCAACACCGGGCTGTCGACCAGCCTCGCGCAGTTGACCACGGTCGATCCGGAAGAGCTGGACGCCTACGAGCTGGGGCTTAAATCCGAATGGCTCGACCATCGCCTGACGGTCAATGCCAACCTGTTCTACTACGACTACCAGGACATCCAGGTCAACCTGCTGACGGTCAACAACGGCATCCTCACCACGGCGCTGACCAACGGTGCCAAGGGCAAGGTCAAGGGCGCCGAGCTCGAAATCGAGGGCCAACCAACCGACGCCCTGCACCTGCGTGCGGCGCTGTCGTTCCTCGACACCGAATACACCGACTTCAAGAACACCAACCCCACCACCGGCGCGGTAACCGCCGACTACAGCGGCAACAGCTTCGTCCGTTCACCACGCTACGTGGTGTCGCTGGGGGGCGACTACACCATCCCGCTGGAAGTCGGCGGCAAGCTGGTGGCCGGTGCCGATGTCAGCTTCCGTGACCGCGAGTACTTTCTCGCCGATCGCCAGAGCAGCGCCGACCAGCCCCTCAACCAGCCGCACTACACCCTGGCCAACACCCGCCTGACCTGGTTCAGCCCGGATGAAAAACTCAGCGTCACCGGCTTCGTCAACAACCTCACCGACCGCCGCTACCAGGTCCACGGCCGCCCCAACGGCACCGCCGGCCAGTACGTAATCACCTATGGCGACCCGCGCACCGTGGGCCTGAGTGTCACCAGCCGGTTCTGATCGCTGCACCTCTTTCGCCTTACAGGAGTCCGTTGCCATGTTCCGACCTACCTCCAAGGCCAGCGCCATCGCGCTGGTCATCGGCGGCTTCGGCGCGCCCGACGTTTACGCCCAGGCGCCGGGCGCCAGCGACAGCAAGCTCGACACCGTGGTGGTGGTCGGCACCCGTCGCAGCGATGTCACCGCCCTGGAGAGCGCCGCCCCGGTGGACGTGCTCAGTGCCGAGCAGTTGCAGGAAACCGGCGCCCAGGATTTGTCCGGTGCGCTCACCGCGCTGTCGCCGTCGTTCAGCTTCCCGCAGTCGCCACAAGGGGCCTTTGCCGGCTCCATCGCCCAGGGCGCTTCATTGCGCGGCCTGGCTTCCGACCAGGTGCTGGTGCTGGTCAACGGCAAGCGCCGGCACAGCAGTGCCAACGTCACCCGCCAGGGCCTGGCCAACGGCCGCGGTGCGGCGGCGGTGGATTTGAGCCTGATCCCGCTGAGCGCCATCTCGCGGGTGGAGATCCTGCGTGACGGTGCTGCCGCCCAGTACGGCTCGGATGCCATCGCCGGGGTGATCAATATCGTGCTCAAGGAGAACGACGCCGGCGGCAACATCGGCTATCGCTTTGGCGGCTACGCCAAGGGCGACGGCCTGCAGCGCAAGCTCAGCGGCTGGAAGGGCCTGGCCCTGCCCAACGATGGTTTTCTCAACCTGAGTTTCGATGCCGGCAGCCAGGACCCGGCCAGCGACACCCGCCCGGACAACCGGATCTTTTACCCAGGCTCCACCAGCATCAACAGCGAGCGCGAACAGAACAACCGCTACCGCACCTGGAACTGGGGTTCGGGCAATGTCTCCGACCAGTACAACCTGGTGGCCAACAGCGAGATCGGCATCGGCGATGGCCTGACCGCCTACGGCTTTGCCACCTACGCGCACAAGAACACCGACGCCGAAGGCTTCTTCGACCCGCCGACAACCCTGCGCAACAACTACGGCAGCGTGGCCCTGCAGCGCTACCCGGACGGTCGTTTGCCGATCACCCGCTACAACCTTGAAGACTATGCCGTGACCGGTGGCGTGCGTTACGAAGACGAGCAACTGGGCAAGTTCGACCTGGCGGCCAACTACGGCAACGACACGCTGAAGTCCACCGACCGCAATGCCATCAACCCCAGCTGGGGCAACGCCAGCCCGCAGAAGATCTACACCGGCGAGCGCGAGAACGAACAGACCAACCTGACCCTGGACTGGGTGCGCGACTTCCCCACCGACCTGCTGGCCAAGCCGCTGACCCTGTCGGCGGGCCTGGCCTGGCGCAAGGAGCACTACAGCCTGAGTGCCGGCGAAGCGGCTGGCTGGCAGAACGGACCGCTGTTCAATACCCTCGATCCACTGAGTGGCCGGCGCATTCCCGGTTACTACTCAGGCATCACCCAGGTCGATGCCGCGTCGCTTGAGCGCAAGGTGTTCGGTGCCTATGTCGATGTCGAAGGGCAGATCACCGACAAGTTCCAGGCCGGGGTTGCGGTGCGTTCCGAGCATTATTCGGACTTTGGCGACACCACCAACGGTAAGCTGTCGCTGCGCTACGACTTCACCCCGCAAATCGCCGCACGCGGCAGCATCAGTTCCGGTTACCGCGCGCCATCGCTGGTGCAGAGCGGCCTGTCGTCGTTCAGCGTGCAGGTGGTCGAACAGCCTTCAGGCAGTGGCAACTGGGTCGAAGTGCAGCAGCGCACCCTGCGCGCCGACAGCCCGGAGGCGGCTTTGCTCGGTGGCCGCACGTTGAAGCCCGAGGAGTCCACCAACCTGTCCCTGGGCCTGGTCTGGCGCCCGCTGAACAACGCTTCGGTGACCCTGGATGCCTACCGCATCGACATCGACAACCGCATCACCCTCTCCGACCAGTTGCCGAGCAACGTGGTCGGGCCGATCTTTGCCGGCACGCCCTACGCCAACATCCAGAGTGCGGCGTTCTACACCAACATCGCCGACACCCGCACCGATGGCGTCGAGCTGGCCGGGCAATACCAATGGGACCTGCAGCGGTTCGGCCGGCTCAACCTCAACGCGGGCTTTGCCAAGACCCGCACACGGATCACCGAGCTGCGCGATGTCGGCGGTATCAGCGGCGAGCAAATCGTCGGCCGCGCCACCCAGGGCCTGATCGAACACGGCACACCGGAAGACAAGCTGACCTTGAGCGCCAACTGGCTGTATGAGAACTGGGGCGTGACCCTGACCCAGCGCCGTTATGGCGAGTGGCAGAGCCTGAACAGCAGCAACCCGAACCTGGACCAGACCTTCAGCCCGCAGTGGATCACCGACCTGGACCTGAGCTATAGCTTCGATCAGGGGCTGAAACTGTCGGTGGGCGCGATCAACCTGTTCGACAGCCATCCGGACAAGCTTGAAGGGCCGCAGTTGTACGGGGTGCCGAAGTATTCGATTACGTCGCCGGAGGGGGCGCAGGGGGCGTTTTACTATGCGAGTGTCAGTTATGACTTTTGAGGCTTGAAGACCGCCATCGCTGGCAAGCCAGCTCCCACAGGTACAGCATGCACCGAACCTTGTGGGAGCTGGCTTGCCAGCGATGGGGCCTATGGAGCTAGTAGTAGGCGTTCTCTTTCTGACTGTGGTCAGTCACATCACGCACACCCTTGAGCTGCGGAATACGCTCGAGCAAGGTCCGCTCGATGCCTTCCTTCAAGGTCACGTCGGCCTGGCCGCAACCCTGGCAGCCGCCACCGAACTGCAGCACGGCGATGCCGTCCTCGACCACTTCGATCAGGCTGACCTGGCCGCCGTGGCTGGCCAGCCCCGGGTTGATCTCGGTTTGCAGGTAGTAGTTGATACGCTCGTTGATCGGGCTGTCTTCGTTGACCATCGGCACCTTGGCGTTCGGCGCCTTGATGGTCAGCTGGCCGCCCATGCGGTCGGTGGCGTAGTCAACCACGGCGTCCTCGAGAAACGGCACGCTGACCGCGTCGAGGTAAGCGGTGAAGGTCTTGAGACCGACCGCTTCGTCTTCCGGCTTCTCTTCGCCCGGCTTGCAGTAGGCAATGCAAGTCTCAGCGTAGGTGGTGCCCGGTTGGGTAATGAAAATGCGAATGCCAATACCCGGGGTGTTCTGCTTTTCCAGCAGATCGGCCAGGTAATCATGCGCGGCGTCGGTAATAGTTATGGCGCTCATGGAAGTTCCTCACAGACTTGTCGGCAGTTTACGCCAACCTGGCCGCCGAACAAAGTCCTAGTAATTCTGTCAGGAAAGGGTTACCGCCACCGGCGTGCTGCGCCGCGCCTCGAACCAGTCGCTCATGCGCCGGTACAAACGCTGTTCCAGCAGCAGATAACTGGCCCACGACAGCCCGGCGATCAACGGTACGCACAGGGCGAATACCGCATACGGGCTGAGGTTCAGGCGCTCGCTGGCAAACCAGCCGGCATACAGCACCAGCACGTGGATCAGGTACACCGAATACGAGCAATCACCCAGCGCCTTGAGCAAGCGGTTGCCCTTGAAGTACGGCTCCAGGGCAATGCAGGCGAACACGATCAGCGCACTGGGCAGGCCCCAGTGCAGCAGGCGCATCGAGGCATCCAGGTGATAGATCGCCAGCCCCGCCGCCACCAGGATCGCCAGCGGCAGCCACAGGCCCTGGGTAATCCAGCCCCGGCAATAGAGCACACCGATGCCGATGCCAAGCAGAAACTCGTAGACGATGTTGTTGCGATAGAAGTGGTTGAGCAGCCCGGCCCGGGTCAGCACCTCGCTGACCAGCAGCAAGGCCGCCGCCAGCAAAAGCAGGCGGTGTTGCTGGCGCACCACGAACACCAGGGAGAACAGCAGGTAGAAGAACATCTCGTAGTTCAACGTCCAGCCGACATTCAAGGTCGGGTATTGGCCATAACCACCCGGGTTCTCCGCCGGAATGAACAGCAGCGACAAGACAAAATGCTCAAGCTCGATGGCCTGGTGCGGCATCCACTGGCTGGCAGAAACCAGCAGCAGGGCCATCAGCGCGGTATAGAACCAGTAGGCCGGAGCGATGCGCAGCGCCCGGTTGAGCAGAAAGCGCCGGGCCGGCATGGCCTTGTCGCGGGTCGACAGGTAAATCACCAAGCCACTGATCACGAAGAACACATCCACGCCCACTGCACCGCGGTCAGTCAGAAACTGGCCAATCGGGCCGCTGGCATGGAAGTCGAAAAAAATCTGCATGAAGTGATGGCAGACCACCACCCAGGCGGCAAGCGCCCTTAAAGCCTGAAGCGAATACAGCATCCGGTTACCTACGTCTCAAGTCCCACTCAAGCCCCGGCCGGAACCGGGGCCGCATGAGTGCTCGGACCACAAGTTGCCGGGAAAGGTCAGGCGACCTTCCCGGCGGTCATCTTCACAGGTTCTCGTAGCGGTTCATGTCGAGCACGCCCGACTCCACCGCATCGGTCTCCTTGATGTAGCTATTGAGGTCATGGAAGTACTGCCAGAACTGCGGATGGCTGCGGCGCACGCCCCAGCGCATGACGATGCGCTCGAACCTGGCGGTGTCGTCGCGGGCGGCTTCCAGGTCCTCGACGAACTCCGGCACATCACTGGCCGGGACGTTGAAGATGAAGTTCGGGTAGCTGCTGAGCACGCCCGGCACCAGGGTCAGGGTGTCCAGGCCCGGCTGGTAACGGTAGGCCTCGCCGAGCATGAAGGCGACGTTGCTGTGGGCGCGGTTGCGCAGCAGGCTGTAGACCTGACGCTGGCCACCCGGCCCTTCGATGCGCAGCATGGTCGCTTCCGGCAACTGGTTGATCACCTTAAGGCCGGCCGCCGGGCGTGATACCAGGCGGCTCAGGGCCTGTTCGACATCGCGGAACGTTTCGCTCATCTGCGGGCGCGAGCAGTAGGCGCCCTGGCAACGGTTGATCGGGTCGGGCGCGGCATTGAGGCTGCCGGTGCGCTGGATCAGCTTGAGGCCGAAGTCACGCTTGGGGTCGCGTTTGTCCAGCTTCAGCGCGCTCGGGGTGTCGGTGTCGATGTCCTCATAGTCCATCCACATCTTCACCTTGCCGCTGTTCTGGTACCAGTCGCCGAGGATCGCGCCACGGGCATCGGCCGGCATCAGGCGCAGGAAGTTGACCTCGGCGCCATTGCGGATCAGGTCGAAGTACAGCCGCGTCTGCGCCTGGTGCGAGACGTTGCCATAGACGTCGAAGTTGACCGCCAGCTGGTAATAGGTGCGCTCGAACAGCGGGTAGTCGAACAGCCAGATGGTCTTCGGCACGTCACCGATCAGGCCCTTGCTCACCGAGGCGCTGTCGAAGTGGCGGAAGATGGTCAGCAGCGCGTTGTCATTGCCGGCCCACAGGGTCGACCAGCTCGGCGGCGGGGCTTCGGCATAGGCATCGCGGCGCAGCTTTTCGTACTCGTTGCGCTTGTCGCGGTAGGCATGCCAGAGGGTCAGGATGCTGCCGACGTCGTCGATCTGCCCGGGCATGGCCAGCAGCGGTGTGGCCTGGCCGCGATACTCGGCATCGGTCAGGTAGCGGTCGTGGGCCGGCTCCTGGAACAGCGTCCAGAAGTTGTCGCGGATCACGTCGGTGGCGATCTGGCCACGGCACACCGGGCCACGGATGAAGGTGCGTACGAAGTACTCGGCGTTATCGAGCATGAACTGGTAACGAGCCACCGCCGGAATCGCTTCGAAGGTCTCGAACGGGTTGGCACGGTGGCGCGGGCCGTAGCCGGGCAGCGCATTGGCGTGCCAGTCGCCGCTGTAGAACAGCTGCTTGACGCGCTTGAGCTTGTGCGGGCCCATCGGGTAGGTGATGTGGGTTTTATGCACGATCACGCCCTGCACCGGCATCAGCCGGTAATAGAAGTCGGTGCCCGGCGGGTCGTTGGGCCGGCGCGTGGCAATCAGGTCGATCGGCTGGCCGCTTGGCGTGCGCGAACGCACCCACTGGAAGAAGTGCCCCTGCTCGCCGCCGACAAAATGAATGTGGGCGAGGAACAGGTGCTCGTACAGCCAGCGGCCGACCAGCGCTTCGGTCGAACCCGGGCGGTTGAGCAGCGCTTCCCAGTCGGCGATCTGCGCGGCCTCGTTGGCGCTCGGCTGAATCGGGTTGTGCTCCACCGGCGCACCGGCCGCCAGCCAGCGTTGCAGGGTCTGGTACTGGGCATCGGTGAGGCCGGTGACCGCCAGCGGCATGCCCTCTTTCGGGTGCGCGCCGGCATAGGCGTCGAACTCGCCGGGCAGCGGGCACATGTTGTTGCGGTTCAGGCCCAGGACGATCTCTTCGGGCAGCTTGGCGTTGGGCGTCAGCGGGGTCTTGTGCCCCAGCTCGAGCATCCGCGCCATCAGCGCAGCCTGGCTGCCCTGGTTGTCGAGTACCGAGTAAAAGCCCTTGCGCTGCCAGGCTTGCATGCTGTTGGCGTCGTAGAACAGCCGCGTCGGCGCCACCGCCGTGCTGCGGTCGCCCTGGTACACCGGCACTTTCGAAGCGCCCCGCGAGGCACCCTCGGCACTGCCCAGGTTCAGCTGGCAGGCCGCGTCGTTGCAGGCGTGGCAGGCCACGCATTTCTCGGTGAAGATCGGTTGGATGTCCCGGGTATACGAAATAGCCGAGCTTGATTGAGGGGCTTGCCCCAACGCCACGCCGCTGATGAACAGAGCGAAAGCGCCGGCAAGTAAGCGATGCACCATGTGCCGAATGTCCTGGGTATTGATAGCTTCACGATTCTACCGGTGCTGGCGGCGTGCCAACATGAATGAAATTCATGTAAATCTTCAACACGTCTAAAAACCGCGCAGCTTTGTTATTATTCCGCAACTTTTGTATTTGCCCGACCAGGTAGTCCTATGTCTGACCGCAGCGCTCGTTACCAAGCACTTCAGCAAGCACTCAAAGAGCGCATCCTGATTCTCGATGGCGGCATGGGTACTATGATCCAAAGCTACCGCCTCGAGGAACACGACTATCGTGGCACGCGCTTCGCCGATTGGCCAAGCGATGTCAAAGGCAACAACGACCTGTTGCTGCTGTCGCGCCCCGACGTCATCGCCGCCATCGAGAAGGCCTACCTGGACGCCGGCGCCGACATTCTCGAAACCAACACCTTCAACGCCACGCAGATTTCCCAGGCCGACTACGGCATGGAAGCGCTGGTCTACGAGCTCAACGTGCAAGGCGCGCGCATCGCCCGCCAGGTGGCCGACGCCAAGACCCTCGAAACCCCGGACAAACCGCGCTTCGTCGCCGGCGTGCTCGGCCCGACCAGCCGCACCTGCTCGATCTCCCCCGACGTCAACGACCCGGGCTACCGCAACGTCACCTTCGATCTGTTGGTAGAAAACTACATCGAGGCGACCCGTGGCCTGATCGAGGGCGGCGCCGACCTGATCCTGATCGAGACCATCTTCGACACCCTCAATGCCAAGGCGGCGATCTTCGCCGTGCAGCAGGTGTTCGAAGAAGACGGCGTCGAATTGCCGATCATGATTTCCGGGACCATCACCGACGCCTCCGGCCGTACCCTGTCCGGGCAGACCACCGAAGCTTTCTGGAACTCGGTGCGCCATGCCAACCCGATCTCGGTGGGCCTGAACTGCGCCCTCGGCGCCAAGGACCTGCGGCCGTACCTCGAAGAGCTGTCGACCAAGGCCGGCACCCATGTTTCGGCGCACCCCAACGCCGGCCTGCCCAACGCCTTCGGTGAGTACGACGAAACCCCGGCCGAGATGGCCGAGGTGGTCGAGGAATTCGCCGCCAGCGGCTTCTTGAACATCATCGGCGGCTGCTGCGGCACCACGCCGGGGCATATCCAGGCGATTGCCGAGGCGGTCAGCAAGTACCCGCCACGGGCCATTCCGGACATTCCCAAGGCGTGCCGGCTGTCGGGTCTGGAGCCGTTCACCATTGACCGCAACTCGTTGTTCGTCAACGTCGGTGAGCGCACCAACATCACCGGTTCCGCCAAGTTCGCCCGGCTGATCCGCGAAGAGAACTACACCGAAGCCCTGGAAGTCGCCCTGCAGCAGGTCGAGGCCGGCGCCCAGGTGATCGACATCAACATGGACGAAGGGATGCTCGATTCCCAGGCGGCCATGGTCAAGTTCCTCAACCTGATCGCCGGTGAGCCGGACATCTCCCGCGTACCGATCATGATCGACTCCTCCAAATGGGACGTGATCGAAGCCGGTCTCAAGTGCATCCAGGGCAAGGGCATCGTCAACTCGATCTCGATGAAGGAAGGCGTCGAGGCCTTCAAGCATCACGCCAAGCTGTGCAAGCGCTACGGCGCCGCCGTGGTGGTGATGGCCTTCGACGAGGTCGGCCAGGCCGACACCGCCGCGCGCAAGCGCGAGATCTGCCAGCGCAGCTACGACATCCTGGTCAATGAAGTGGGCTTCCCGCCGGAAGACATCATCTTCGACCCGAACATCTTCGCCGTCGCCACCGGCATCGAAGAGCACAACAACTACGCCGTCGACTTCATCGAAGCCTGCGCCTACATCCGCGACCATCTGCCCTACGCCCTGACCTCGGGCGGGGTATCCAACGTGTCGTTCTCGTTCCGTGGCAACAACCCGGTGCGCGAGGCGATCCACTCGGTGTTCCTCTACCACGCGATCCAGAATGGCCTGACCATGGGTATCGTCAACGCCGGGCAGCTGGAGATCTACGACGAGATCCCGCCAGCCTTGCGCGAGAAGGTCGAGGACGTGGTGCTCAACCGCACCCCGCATGGCACCGACGCCCTGCTCGCTATCGCCGACGACTACAAGGGCGGCGGCGCGGTCAAGGAAGTCGAGAACGAGGAATGGCGCTCGCTGCCGGTTGGCAAGCGCCTAGAACACGCGCTGGTCAAGGGCATCACCGCCTTCATCGTCGAAGACACCGAAGAATGCCGCCAGCAGTGCGCGCGCCCCATCGAGGTGATTGAAGGCCCGCTGATGAGCGGCATGAACGTGGTCGGCGACCTGTTCGGCGCCGGCAAGATGTTCCTGCCCCAGGTGGTCAAATCGGCGCGGGTAATGAAGCAGGCGGTGGCCCACCTGATCCCGTTCATCGAACTGGAAAAAGGCGACAAGCCCCAAGCCAAGGGCAAGATCCTCATGGCCACGGTCAAGGGTGACGTGCACGACATCGGCAAGAACATCGTCGGCGTGGTGCTGGGTTGCAACGGTTATGACATCGTCGACCTCGGCGTCATGGTGCCGGCCGAGAAGATCCTGCAGACCGCCCGCGAGCAGAAGTGCGACATCATCGGCCTGTCCGGGCTGATCACCCCGTCGCTGGACGAGATGGTCCATGTTGCCCGCGAGATGCAGCGCCAGGACTTCCACCTGCCGCTGATGATCGGCGGCGCCACCACCTCCAAGGCGCACACGGCGGTGAAGATCGAGCCCAAGTACAGCAACGACGCGGTAATCTACGTCACCGACGCCTCGCGTGCCGTGGGGGTCGCCACCCAGTTGCTGTCCAAGGAGCTCAAGCCGGGCTTCGTCGAAAAGACCCGCCAGGACTACGTTGAAGTCCGCGAGCGCACCGCCAACCGCAGCGCCCGCACCGAGCGCCTGAGCTACGAACAGTCGATTGCCGCCAAGCCACAATACGACTGGGCCGCTTATCAGCCGGTGGTACCGAGCTTCACCGGGGTGAAAGTGCTGGAGGACATCGACCTCAAGGTGCTGGCCGAATACATCGACTGGACGCCGTTCTTCATCTCCTGGGACCTGGCCGGCAAGTACCCGCGCATCCTCACCGACGAAGTGGTCGGTGAAGCGGCCACTGCGCTGTTCAAGGATGCCCAGGACATGCTCGCCAAGCTGATCGACGAGAAGCTGATCAGCGCCCGCGCGGTGTTCGGCTTCTGGCCGGCCAACCAGGTCAACCATGACGACATCGAAGTCTATGGCGCCGACGGCCAGCCGCTGGCGCAACTGCACCACCTGCGCCAGCAGACCATCAAGCCGGACAACAAGCCGAACTTCTCCCTGGCCGACTTCGTCGCGCCAAAGGAAACCGGTATCACCGACTACGTCGGTGGCTTCATCACCACCGCCGGCATCGGCGCCGAGGAAGTGGCCAAGGCTTACCAGGACAAGGGCGACGACTACAACTCGATCATGGTCAAGGCCCTCGCCGACCGCCTGGCCGAGGCCTGCGCCGAGTGGCTGCACGAACAGGTGCGTAAAACCTATTGGGGTTACGCCAAGGACGAGCACCTGAACAACGAAGCGCTGATCAAGGAACAGTACTCGGGTATCCGCCCTGCCCCGGGCTACCCGGCCTGCCCGGACCATACCGAGAAGGAAACCCTGTTCCGCCTGCTCGACGGCACCGCCATCGGCGAAACCGGGCCGAGCGGCGTGTTCCTCACCGAGCACTTCGCCATGTTCCCGGCGGCGGCGGTCAGCGGCTGGTACTTCGCCCACCCGCAGGCGCAGTACTTTGCCGTGGGCAAGGTCGACAAGGACCAGGTGCAGAGCTACACGACGCGCAAGGGGCAGGACCTGAGCGTGAGTGAACGCTGGTTGGCGCCTAACCTCGGCTATGACATCTGAAGCTGCAAGCTGCAAGCTACAAGCTGCAAGCGAGCGCATCAGCCTCTTGTAGCTTGAGGCTCATAGCTTGCAGCTTCCGTCTACACTGAGGGAGATGCCTTCTACAAGGAGCCCCTCATGGACGAACCCGCCCAAGGCAAACCCCCGACTTTCTGGCAGATGCTGCAAAGCATCCTGGCAGCAGCCTTCGGGGTGCAGAGCGGCAAGAACCGCGCCCGCGACTTCAACCACGGCAAGGCCAGCCATTTCATTGCGCTGGGCACCGTGTTCACCTTGCTCTTCATTCTGGTACTGATCGGGCTGGTGCAATTGGCCATGCACCTTACCGCCCGCTGAACAGCAGTCCGCCCGCAGATGTCCATTCTGCGGGCGGTTTACTGTTACCCATCGCGTGATGTCACTGGTGGCTGACCCAATACACCGCGGTCACCACAACCAGGATGATCAGACAGAGTATCGCCCAGGCATCGACACTGCTGTCATTCTTACCCGCTTTGGTCGAGTTTCCCATTGCATCGCCTCTTGTAGTGGTTATGGGAATGCATGTCACCCGTTGCAGTTAAGTCCAGCAATGCCCATTGCTCAAGCAGGGGCTTTTCAATAATCGACGGGGGCCTTGAGAAACGGATAACGGTAATCGGCCGGATGCCCCTGGGCGCTGTAGCGGTTGAAATCCAGGCCGTAGTCGGCCTGCTCCTGCAGGTTCAACCAGCGCCGCGCCCGCAGCGGGTCGATCAACTGCAGGACCGGTACCTGAAATTCGCGACGGCCATCGAGCTCGCTTGGCAGTTTCAGCGCATCATCGTGCAGTAACACCATAGCCCAGCCGCCCAGCGAGAAGTGCCCGCCCATCAGCACGCTCAGGCGCCCGTCAATGCGCGCCTGCAAGGCCGCCTGCGAACTGTTGACGGCGCTGAACAGCACGTCCTTGCCCGGCACGCGCCCTACTTCTTCAAACGCCTGCATGGCACCCAAGGCCATCTCGTCGTTGGCCGACCACACCAGCTCGATCTTCGGGTAACGCTGCAACAGTTGCGTTGCCTGCTCGTACGCGCGCTGCCTGCCCCAGCCGCCATACACCACCTGGCGCAGGCGCACTTCAGGGTGCTCGGCCAGGGCGCGGCGCATGCCTTGCTCGCGCAGCTGCGAAGCCGGGGTGTTCTTGAGCCCGGAAAACGCCAGTAATTCCAGCGGCCGGGTCAGGCCAGGCTGGGCACGCAAGGCTATCAGCATCTTGAGCATCTGGTAGCCGGCCTGCTCGTCATTGCCCACCAGGGTCCCGAGCAACGGCGGGTACTTGTCCGGGTTGTTGTCGATCAGCTCGGCCTGGTTCGGCGTCAGGCCGTTGTTGACCAGAAACAGCTTGACCCCGCTGCCGCGGGACAGGCGGATAATCTCCGGAGCGATGTACTGTTCGTTGACCAGCACCAGGTAGTCCGGGCGCTGCTGGCCTTCGAGCACTTCAACGGCCTGGGTCAGTGCCAGCTCCGGCCGGCGCTCGCTGTACCTGATACTCAACTGCATGCCCAGGTCGTCGGCGGCGGCCTGCATGAAACGCGAATAACTGACCCAGAAGGTCTCGTTGGAATAGCCCGGATTGAGAAACACCACTGAAGCCGCCTGCGCGCCAGCCACCAGTGGCAGGCTCAGGCAAAGGCTTTGGCACAAGGCCTTGAGCATGCGTTGACGCTCCCGCTATTCAAACCACTCATTATAACCGGCCGTAGTGGCACATTGGCTAAACGCCATTCAGTCTCACTTAGTCCAAATGGTTCTTTTCATATGCAAAAACTTCACTTTTGCGCATAAACGCAAACTGCTATCTTTCTTCGGCTCCGCATCGGAGTGCGCGGCCGTGCGCGCGATTAGCTGCAAGCAGCTTGAGAACAGGACCCCTATGTACGTATACGACGAGTACGATCAGCGGATCATCGAGGACCGCGTCAAGCAGTTCCGTGATCAGACCCGCCGCTACCTGGCCGGTGAACTGAGCGAAGAAGAGTTCCGCCCCCTGCGCCTGCAAAATGGCCTCTATGTCCAACGTTTTGCCCCGATGTTGCGGGTCGCCGTGCCGTATGGCCAGCTGACGTCGCGCCAGACACGGATGCTGGCGAAGATCGCGCGCGACTACGACAAGGGCTACGCCCACATCAGCACCCGGCAGAACGTGCAATACAACTGGCCAGCCCTGGAAGACATCCCGGAAATTCTGGCAGAGCTGGCCACCGTGCAGATGCACGCGATCCAGACCAGCGGCAACTGCCTGCGCAACGTCACCACCGACCAGTTCGCCGGTGTCGCTGCCGATGAAGTGATCGACCCGCGCCCGTGGTGCGAGATTGTCCGCCAGTGGACCACCTTCCACCCGGAATTCGCCTACCTGCCGCGCAAGTTCAAGATCGCCATCAATGGCTCGAGCAGCGACCGCGCGGCCATCGAAGTGCACGATATCGGCCTGGAGCCGGTGTACAACGCAGCCGGCGAACTGGGTTTCCGCGTACTGGTCGGTGGCGGCCTGGGCCGTACCCCGGTGGTCGGCGCCTTCATCAACGAGTTCCTGCCCTGGCAGGACCTGCTCAGCTACCTTGACGCGATCCTGCGGGTGTACAACCGCTACGGCCGTCGCGACAACAAGTACAAGGCGCGGATCAAGATCCTGGTCAAGGCGCTCACCCCTGAAGTGTTTGCCGAGAAGGTCGAGGCCGAGATGGTCCACCTGCGCGGCGGCAGCAGCACCCTGACCGAAGCCGAAGTGCACCGCGTGGCCAAGCACTTCGTCGACCCGGACTACAAGGCGCTGGACAACCTCGACTTCAGCGAACTCGAACAACAGCACCCGGGCTTTGCCCGCTGGCGCACGCGCAACGTGCTGGCGCACAAGAAGCCCGGCTACGTGGCCGTGACCCTGTCGCTCAAGCCCACCGGCGTGGCGCCAGGCGACCTGACCGACAAGCAACTGGATGCCGTCGCCGACCTCGCCGAGCGCTACAGCTTCGGCCAGCTGCGCACCTCCCACGAGCAGAACATCATCCTCGCCGACGTCGAGCAGAGCCAGTTGCACGCCCTGTGGCTGGAGCTGCGCGAAAATGGCCTGGCCACGCCGAACATCGGCCTGCTGACCGACATCATCTGCTGCCCGGGCGGTGACTTCTGCTCCCTGGCCAACGCCAAGTCGATCCCGATCGCCGAATCCATCCAGCGCCGTTTCGACGACCTCGATTACCTGTTCGACATCGGAGAGCTGGACCTGAACATCTCCGGTTGCATGAACGCCTGTGGTCACCACCACGTCGGCCATATCGGCATCCTCGGGGTGGACAAGAAAGGCGAAGAGTTCTACCAGGTCTCCCTGGGTGGCAGCGCCAGCCGCGACGCCAGCCTGGGCAAGATCCTCGGCCCTTCCTTTGCCCAGGACGACATGCCGGATGTGATCGAGAAGCTGATCGACGTCTACGTTGAAAGACGTACCGAAGACGAGCGCTTCATCGACACCTACCAACGTATTGGCATCGACCCATTCAAGGAACGCGTCTATGCAGCGAATCATTAAGAACAACGAGATTGTCGATGAAACCTGGCACCTGCTGCCCAAGGACTTCAGCATCGACGAAGTGACCAACTGCGACGACTACATTGTTCCGCTGCAGCTGTGGCGTGAACACGGCCATATGCTCATGGCCCGCGACGGCGGCCTGGGCGTATGGCTGGACGCCGATGAAGAAGCGGAAGAGATCGGCGAAGTCGCCAACCAGTTCCAGGTCATTGCCCTGAACTTCCCGGCCTTCACCGACGGGCGCAACTACTCCAATGCGCGCCTGCTGCGCGACCGCTACAAGTTCACCGGCGAACTGCGCGCCATTGGCGACGTGCTGCGTGACCAGCTGTTCTACATGAAGCGTTGCGGCTTCGATGCCTTCGCCCTGCGTGCCGACAAGGACCCGGTCGAAGCGCTGCAAAGCCTGCAAGACTTTTCGGTGACCTACCAGGCCGCCACTGACGAACCGCAACCGCTGTTCCGTCGTCGCTGAATGCATCGCGGGGCAAGCCCGCTCCTACCGATGTCATCTGGTGGGAGCGGGTTTACCCCGCGATCAACTTCAATTGCCAGGCACGGCAGCCGGCTATTTACAGACGGGTGACCTGATCGGGGATGCTGTTCCAGATCTGCGTGGTCAAGGTCTCGATCAAACGCTGCTCATCGGCGCCGCGACGTTGCTGGATGGTTTCCACTCGCGTGCGATAAACCTGATCGCGCATTGAACCCTTGTCTGCCTCCAGCGCTTCGAGCCGGGCAAAGAAAGGCTTGTTGACCTCGTCGAAACGCTCACCGTAGCGCGATTTGAGAAAGGTTATCCAGAAGTCCCGACTGGCAATCGCGCTTTTCATGGCCTCGGGGGTCTCCGCTGCCAGCACTTCGGCTGCGGCGCTGTCCAGTTGCGCCGCAGTGACATTGGCCATGTTCGCGAACCGCATGGTTTGCGGTTGCCCCGGAAGCCCCAGACGCTGCGCCAGCTTTATTCGATAGAACAGGCGTACTTCCACCTCGTCCACGCGAATTCTGGCTGCACGGCGCGCGGCGATGTCGCGCAAGGCAATGCGCTCGACACTGTCCAGGCGACCCAGGCCACGCGCCAGGTCGATCAGCGCATATTCCGTGCCCACCGCAGTGCCTGCCTCGTAGGCCTCTTGCACCAGCACCAGTACCTCCAACTGGCTGAACACCAGGATGACGCCGTCTGAACAGGTATTCGGATGCGCCACGAACTCGAACAGCTCTTCACGCAGACGGGTACTGTCGCTGGCGGCCTTGAGCATCCGCCAGACCCGCTCACACAACGCCCGGTAAGCCTGAGTGAAATCGGTACTCTCACCCAGATCATTGAGCAAGCGGAAGAACTCGCCACTGGCCGGGTCTTCCGACAACGCCTGCCAGTAGCCGCGGATCTGCGCCGCTCGGCTCGCGTCCGCCCCCACCAGCCAGCGCGCCGAGGCTTGCGCCGTTGATGCAGGCGCCTGCAGATGCGCACCGCGCACCGTCGGCAGCACCCCCAGGGTCACGCCCGTGCGCTGACGATAGGCCTCCAGGCGTTCGAGGCTGCCTGCATCCAGCGGGTTGCCATGCAGACTGGTGATGCCATTGATCCGCTCGACTCGCTGCGCCTGGCCGGCCGGCTCGAAAACGGTGTCGGGGATGTGGATGATACGGTTGTCGCGCAGGTCCAGTACCGCCAGATTTTCAAGCTCGAACACGCCGACTGGCCAAGTACTGATAGCGGTGTTTTTCAAGGACAGGTTGATCAGCTCCGGCATCGTCGCAACAGCGGGTGGCTGACCAAGCGGGTTGTCGTTCAAGTACAGCAGCTTCAACCCCGGCAATCGCGAAAGTACCGCGCTCATCGCCTCGTTCATCACCAGACGGTTGCGTTGCAGCTCCAACTTGGTCAAACCCTGCAACTCAGCCAGCGCATCAGCAAGCATGGTCAGGCGATTATTGCTGAGGTTGAGCCAGCGCAGCCTGGTGAACACCTGCAAAAAACCCGACGGTACCGATTGCAGGTTCATGCCTGAAAGGCGCACGTCAGCCACATGACTGAAGTCTGCCGTCAACGTCGGCAGCGCGCCGAGGCGCAGGTTGCTCAGATCCAGGCGGTAACCGATGAAACGCCCGTCGCCGGCACGCACGCTGGCGGTTTCCCGGCGCCAGGCTTTCCTGATTTTCTCGGCAACCTGACGCAACACCCGTTCATCGACAACTTCGATGCGATCGTTGCCCGCATCCGTGTATTGCCCACGCTCGACCCACTGGTTCAAGGTATCGGTCAACTGCCTGTATTCACTGCGACGACGCTCCAGTGCTGCGAGCCTTTCGGCATCGGTCAGCCCCAGCTCTTCAAGGAAGCGTTCAGCCTGTTCCGGCTCCAGGATCGGGTAGAGGCTGCGCAGCTGATTGAGCAAGCCACTGTCGAAATGGCGGTCGGCAGCACCGCGACCGCTGAGCGGATAGCCGATACGGCCATCGGCCAGGCGCATGGGCGTACGCAGCCAGGGGCGCACAGGTTGCTGGCCGATTAATTTCGCGGCCCGAAGCCGGTCACCGCTCGCCAGTGCCATCAATTGCGTACGCAGGCGCATGGGTTGGTAAAGCTGCAGCCCCAGTGCCTGGCGCTCACTGTCAGGCAGGGCCTTGAGCAGTGCGCCGGCCATATCGTCGTTGACCGTCAACTCGTTACCTTCGGCATCATAGGCACTGTAACGGCCGTCTTTGCGCAGCAAGGTCTTCAGTGTTGCGTCAGGCTCTCCGGCGGCCATAAGCAACTGGCCATCAGCCGAACCTTCATGCACCTGCAGGCGCACCTGGCCACTCCAGCCGGGCAAGTGCTCCAGCAGGCCGACCATCAGCCGGTCACTGTCCAGGCTCGCCAGCCTGGGCTCGAACATCCCTTCCATGGCGCGGTTCAGGCGAACCTGGCGCTGGTACAGCCGGGCTTCCTCCGCCAGGCGCAGGGGAACCCGGGCAAGCACTTGGCGCATTTGCTCCAGCTCAGCCGGGGTCGCATGGCCAACCAGCTCTTCGGCGGCTTGCAGCGCCAGCGCAGGGAAGCTTCGCTGCAGCAGGCGCACTTCAGCGCTGGCCTGCTCGCCTGGGGTGGCATAGATACTGTCGAAAATGGCCTCGCGCCGTTGTTCAGCACGGGTCGCCAAGGCGTCGCGCAGCACCTGCAGTCGTTCGCTTCGCGGCACATGGACACCCACCAGGCGCTTGATCGCCGGTTCATCCAGACGCTGCAGGATCACTTCCGGCAAGCGGTTGTCGTGCAGCTCACTCATCAACACCTTGAACGTCTCGGTATCGGGCCACCGATCGAGGCCGTAGATCGCTGAGTCGCCCGATAACCCGGCGCCTCGAAATACTTCGATCGGCAGGTTCAGCCAGCCTGGCAGCTCTGTCGCCAGTACCGCACTGAATCCGCGGCCAATACCTCCTGGCGAGCCGCTGCGCAGCTTGCCGATCCAGGTATCGAGCTGACGGTCCAGGCGCAAACGCTGCAGGGTATCGGCCAGCAGCGGCGGCAGCGCCCGCTGGCCAGCATGGACCGCACGCAAGGTATTGTCATCGATACCACTGATTTCGCCCGCCAGCAGCAACTCAGTGTCAGTCAGCCCCTCGGTTGCGTGTCCTGAACGGCGCAGCAGCTGCAGACGGCTCCAGGCCAATGGCTGCTCGCCATGGGCCAGCCAGGCACCGTCGCTATTGTGATCGAGCAAGGGGCGGTAGGCCGTTGGGTCAGATGGGTGCAAGACCTGCCACTGGCCGTCGCCTGCCTGGGCAACCTCGAAGGTGTCGCTGCCCAGGCGGATGTAGCGCTTGCCATCTGCCAGGTAATGGCCATTGGCATCAGGTTCGATCCCTTGCAGATTAACTTCACGGGCGTAGTCGTCCAGCGCAGGCTGCCACAATCGCTGCTGACCGTCTGGCAGCCTGACCTTGACCAGGCCATTGATCGTCTCGCTCGCCGCGACCGGCTCGAGCGCCCTGCCGGCGACGCCCAGCCCGGCGACGACGGCGATGTTGAGGCCGACCGACTTGAGGTGCGCCCAGGCTTCGTCCAGATCGCCAGCCTCCCAGGCATGGGCCCCTTCGACCACCTCGCCGATCAGTTGCGCCGCAGCCACTGCAGCCATCACGGCACCGAGCGACGGGACAAAGAACGCGGCGGCATTGAGCAGGTTGAAACCGATCGACTCCCAGTAAGCGAGACGGGCGCGCCAGGCCTGGTCGTCGACGTCAGCACTCGGCACCGCCAGGGCACGGGCGTCATCCTTGATCTTCTGCACATGGCGATCCTGCAAATAGCCAAACAGCTCCTGGTCGATGAACGTCTCGCGCACATGCAGGTTGGCGCCCGGGTTCGGCCGCCGCCAGTACAGGCCATCGCCATCATTGACCAGGTGATACAGGGTATCCTGCAGCCGCGACAACACATGTTCTTGCGACGAGTGCGGCACATAGCTGCGCAGCAGTGCCTGGTAGGCGGGTTGGCGTAATCTGACCTTGAGGTCATCCCTGGCCGCGCGCACCGACGGGTACTCCTTGAGCGGCGCGTCAGGCGCCCCCGGCAGGTAGAGGAGCACCGGCTCGACGCCATTGTCGTCACGCTCGGGACCGATCACCAGCACCTCGGACAACGGCACGCCAAACATGCTCAGCTGGCTGCAGCGCACCGGCTTGCCACCCCAGCGTGGTGCCCGCCCGCCCTGGACCAGCTCCAGCAGCACCGCGCGGGCCTGCTCGCTGATCTGCTGTTTGAGAAAAGCGACCTGCAGACGGACCCGCAGCAGGTCCTTGTACAGTTCGATGGCCAGGGTACGGCGCCTGGTGCTGCTGCGCGGATGCTCGAACACCTCGCCCAGGTGGCGCTGGTACTGCCCACCCAGATCCAGGTCATGGCACAAGCGGGCAAACGCCTGGGGTTCGATATCGAGCTTTTGCGAGTAGCGATAGCGAAAACGCGGGTAGCCCTGCTCGCTACCCGGCACCAGCTCAAGGAAGAACGCATCCTTGGGGGCCAGCGCGGTACCGTCTTCAAACTCGCTGTCGGCGGCAAAGTTCTGCAACGCGGCCTGCATCAGGCGCTGGCGGCGCGGGACGGTCTTGAGCATTGACCCCAGCAACACCGATTCGCGCTCGATACGCACGAACTCATCGTTGTCGATATCAGGCTCGACACCGAGGTCAGCCTTGAGGCGGGCCTTGAGCAAGGGTTCGCAAAACGCGCCGATGCCCTTGAAGTCCTTCAGCTCACGGGCCAGGCGCTGCCCGGAACGGCGGCTGCGCACCTGGTAATCGGCCAACAGTTTTTTTTCAACTTCGCTGGCGCTCGCAAACCAGTCGCCCTGGTCGCGACCATGCTGTTCCGGCAGCAGGTGGGCGCCCATCTGGTCGAAGTTTTCGGGCCTGGCGTGCCTGATCCAGGCGGGCAGGCGTTGCAAGATGAAGGGGCCATGCAGGCCGGGAACGGATACTGGAGGGGGGGTGGTCATGGCAGGTCTCCTGTTGGCTTGAACGCCTAGGAGACCTGCCGGTAGCACCACCTGGGTGCTAATTAATGCTTGCGCATTGCGCGCCGCGGGGGTTGCCGGTTACCAAAGACGCCCACTGAGACGGCTCCAGAGCTTGACCGCCAGATGCTCGAGCGAACCACTGGCCGCCAGGCCGACGCGCTCCTGCAGGCTTTTGCGTTCGGCAAAGTGCAGGTGGTAGAGGTTGGCTTCGCGGGCTCGCTGACTCAGGTACTCATCGCTGGTCATCAACTGGTCGACCAGTTGCTTGTTCAGCGCCGCAACGCCGAGCCAGACTTCACCGGTAGCCACATCATCAATGTGCAACTGCGGGCGATAGCGCGAAACAAAATCCTTGAACAGCTGGTGGGTGATATCCAGGTCTTCCTGGAACTTTTCCCGGCCCTTCTCGGTGTTCTCGCCAAACACGGTCACGGTGCGTTTGTATTCACCGGCGGTGAACACCTCGAAGTCGACATCGTGCTTTTTCAGCAGGCGGTTGACGTTGGGCAACTGCGCCACCACGCCGATCGAACCGAGGATGGCAAACGGCGCGCTGACGATCTTGTCGCCGATGCAGGCCATCATGTAACCACCACTGGCAGCGACCTTGTCGATGCACACCGTCAATGGCACGCCGGCCTGGCGAATTCGCGCCAGTTGCGAAGCGGCCAGGCCATAGCTGTGAACCATGCCGCCGCCGCTTTCCAGGCGCAGCACCACCTCGTCCTGGGCCGTGGCCAGGCTCAGCACGGCGCTGATTTCATGGCGCAGGCTCTCGGTGGCCGAGGCCTTGATGTCGCCGTCAAAGTCGAGGACGAACACCCGGCTTTTTTCTTCGGGCTTTTTCTTCTGCTGTTTTTCGGCCTTGGCCTGCTGCTTGCGCAAGGCCTTGAGCTGGGCCTTGTCCAGCAGGCTGCTTTCCAGGCGCTCGCGCAAGTCCTTGTAGAACTCGTTGAGCTTGTTGACCTGCAACTGCCCGCCGCCCTTGCGCCGGCCCTTGCCGCGCAAACCGGCAATCGCCGAGAGGACAATCAGAAACGCGATCACCAGGGTCGCGGTCTTGGCGAGAAAGCTTGCGTACTCTGCAAGAAACTCCACAGTAACTCCTTAACATGCCTGCGCCCGTACGGCGCGAACCGATATTCAAGCATACCGAGGCCGCCCTGCCCCTGCCAGCGTAGGAAATGTTCGGCAATGCAGTTCAAACGCTCTTTTCAAACGCTTGTATGTTTTTTCGTTGACAGCCCGACGGTGGCAACCTAACCTCGGCTCATCCTTAGCGCAGGCGGACGACGTGGGCAGTATCTACCTGATTCGACATGGCCAGGCTTCATTTGGTGCAGACGACTATGACGTCCTCTCGCCCGTGGGCATGCGCCAGAGCGAAGCCCTCGGCGAGCATCTGGCGCAACTGGGCCTGCGCCTGGACCGCTGCCTGGCCGGCGACCTGCGCCGCCAGCAGGATACCGCGCGCCTGGCCCTGGCACGCCTGCAGGCAGCCGGTGCTGCGGTACCGGCGCTGGAAACCGACAACGCCTTCAACGAATTCGATGCCGATGGTGTAATCCGCGGCCTGCTGCCCGGCCTGTTGCCGGACGAGCCTGAGGCCTTGCACGTGTTGCGCAACGGCACGCAGAACCGCAGCGAGTTCCAGCGCCTGTTCGCCCTGCTGGTGCAGCGCTGGCACGCTGGCGAACATGCCTGCGAAGGCGCCGAGAGCTGGCAGGGGTTTGTCCAGCGTGTCGACGGCGGCCTGCAGCGGGTGCTGCAACAGGCCGGCAACGGCGACAACATTGCGATCTTTACTTCGGGCGGCACCATCGCCGCCCTGCTCCACCTGGTGACCCGTATCACTGCCGGCCAGGCTTTCGAGCTGAACTGGCAGATCATCAACACCTCGCTCAGCCAATTGAAGTTTCGTGGCCGCGAGGTGGCCCTGGCTTCCTTCAACAGCCAGGCCCATGTGCAGCTGTTGAAGGCGCCGGAGCTCATCACCTACCGATGAACCCCGGCTCGTTGTGACCTCAACCGTCACGCAAATCACTTAATAAGGAACACACCATGAGCGATGTAGCAAAAGCCGTCGAAGCGATGAAAGCCAAATTCAACCCAGCCGCTGCCGCCGGCCTGGACCTGGTTTTCGGTTTCAACATCACTGACGAAGACAAGCACTACGCCCTCATCGTCAAGGATGGCACCTGCGAAATCCAGGAAGGCGAAAACGCCGACGCCAACTGCACCCTGGTGCTGGACAGCGAAACCCTCAAGGGTATCGTCAGCGGCGAGACTGACGGCATGCAGGCTTTCATGGGCGGCAAGCTGCGCGTTGAAGGCGACATGATGCTGTCGATGAAACTGAGCGAGCTGTTCCCGACCTGATCGGCTTGCAGCGATAAAAAACCGAAGCCTGGGCTTCGGTTTTTTTTTTGCCGTACATCGCAGTGTCAGGCCGGCGCCACCGGTGTGATGACTTCCTCGGTCAATGTCACAGACAGCGCTGCACGCTGCTGACCGACAAGGGTCTCCAACCTGTCACGCCATTGCGTCATACGCTCAGGATCATGAGCCACCGTCGCAACCGATGCCGGCTGCACTTGCATGGCCATCGCCAGCAGATCTCTCACTTCATCGTCCGGCGCCTCTGGTTGCTCGCGCCCTTCAGCCAGCGCATTGAGGTAATCCCTGGCCATTCGTGCGCGCTCATTGAGCAACCCATAACGCTCTGCAAACACCGCTCGCAGGTAGCCGGCCCAGTAGCCTTCAGTGCGAAGCCAATTGCCCAGTTCACGGGCTTCGCTGCTCGACACCGCATCCAGCGCCGCTTGCAAGTGGGTCTCTGTGATCCAGTCGTGGGGGGTGCGAATCGCCCGCCCCAGCAATGGCAGGGTCATCGGCAAGCGCTGGGCCAACCTGAAGTGAAAGTCCTCGAACACCTCGTACTGTTCGATTGCCCGCCCAGGCTGGCGCCACTCATGAAAATGCGCCTCGACGTAACGAAACAAGGCGCGCGAGCGGCCGCGCAAACGCCCTTGAGTGATCAATACGCTGCGTGCGTCCCCCCTCTGCTGGATGGCTCGTTGCGCCTGCGCGTACTCCAGCACCTGGTCAAGGATGTAGAAGTCATCACGCGCCTCGTTGGTGTAGAGCACCACGGCTCTACCAATCGCTTCGCGCAGCACCTGCCGCTCATACATCTGGTCAAACAGAGAATGCACTGTTTGCAAGAATGCATCGCGGTTGAGCCAGGCGGACTCGGTACGACTCATGCGTTCAAGGACATCGAAGAGCAGACGCATGCCAACGCCCTGATTCTCGCGCATGATCTGCCAATTGACTCTTTGCAAAGCATTACCACCTTCGACCAGGTTCATGACCGGTTCGTGCTGCGCCCACTCCATCGCACGATGGGGGTTGCCCGCTGCGATCATTTCCCCCTCCACCCTGGCGCGTTCAGCCTGCGGCAGGTACGGCAGCGTCAGCCTCAATCCCGGCACCCGCCCAGCCCCCGCCGGGACTTGTGTGAAACGGTTACCCAGCAGCGATACCAGGGTCAACGAGGGCAAGGTTTCCAGGCCCTGCGGCCACTCGGTGATCCCGGTCTGGTCCAGGCGCAGTCGCTGCAGCCCCGTCAGGCTGCCCAGCTGAGGCGCCCTCCCCAGAGGGTTGCCGGAGAGGTCAAGGTGCTGCAGGCGGGTCAAACCCTGCCACTGGCCCACGGTGTCGGCGTCGAGGGTGATCTGGTTGTTGATCAGCATTAGTCGGTGCAACTGCGCCAACGACGCCAATGCCCCAGCTTCGAACCGGGCCTGACTGGCAAAAATGGACAACTCCCTGAGGGTATCGATGGCAGCCAGTGCCGCAAGATGCTCCGTGGTCCAGAGCGTCGGGGCAGGTGTGGCAAACTCGATGTACAACGCTGTAAGACTGGTTGAGTGACGCAATGGCGCCAAGGCTTCGGGGCTCATACCCGGACAGGTAAGGAGCAGATACTCCAGCGCCGGCAACTGACCGATGTCGGTGGGCAAGGATTGCAGCGCAATACCTTCGATCTGCAGGTCGCGCAGATTGGGAAACGCCCGCAGAAATCCATCGGGAATGCTGGTGATGTCCAGGGCGCTGAGCACCAGAATCTCCACCCCCGCCAGCTCGCCGTTCAATACTGGCAGGCTGTCGAGCGCCAGCCCGCTCAGACGCAACTGGATGCCGCCCGATGGCAGCCTGATCACCCGGTTGTCGACCGCGCGCAAGCGCCACGCAGCGCTAAGCAGTTGGGCAATTTGCTGGCGTTGCTGACTCCTCACCCAGTAATGCTGGTCATGCCCGTGCAGCACGATATCGAATGCACGGCCCTCTACCCAGTTGTCCAGTGAAACGCTGAATGCAATCGATGCTCGCTCAAGCGCTGCCACGGCTTGTTCACTCTGCTCCTGACTGCCGGCCAGGCGTTCAAGCCGCACGGCGATCTGCTCGGGCGTGTCGTCGACGAACATGGCCTCCAGGCGCTGTTGCAGTGTGCGCGAGCCGAACAACCTGTTGACCACGCTATGGCCCGGGTAGGCCCGGCGCCCCGCCACAGCCGGCAGACTGGCTTCAAGCCAGCGCGGCGGTGCCGCGATCCCCAGCAGCCTGCGCGCGCGCTCCGGCTGCTCGGTCGCCAGGTCACGCAGCCTGCGGCGCAACGCTTCGGCACTGGCCATGGAGGTCGGCAAGGCGTTTCTCGTGAGTGCCGGCAAGGCGGCGAACAGGCCGGCAAAAAACCCATAGCGTGCGCTGCTGGTGGTACCAAGGCCCAGGCCGCCGGCGTCATACAGGTGCCAGTTCTGTTCGGTGCGCACCAGCACACGGCTGTTGGTAGCGCTTACCTCGCCCACGCTCGCTACCAGGCGGCCAGTGCGGGTGGACTCACGTAACTCCAGGCGCAATTGCCCAGGCCAGCCGGGTAGATGCTCCAGGAGGTTCAATGCCAGTCGCTGGGTGTCTTCGTTGTGCAGATAGCCAAGCTCGAAGTCGGTGAAAGCCTGACTCAGCCGAACACGGCGCGAGACTTCCACCACACGCTCGGTCAATTCCATGGATGGCTCTTGTCTGGCTTGCCAAAGTGCTCGCTCGCGTACATCCACCGTACGTAGCACCTGCGCCGCTACCGACCGGGTCAAGCCGGGGAACAGTCGCTGCAAGGTCATCAGTACCTGCTCGTCATCCACCGGTACATCCAGCAAGGAGGGCGCAGAATGGTGGTAGAACTGTTCGAAAAGGGCTCGACGCACGCGCTCCAGGCCGTTCGCCAGGTCGGCGCACACTGAAGCCCACCGGGATGCGTTACCCTCCTGCGGTTCTTCCTCGTCGTCGCTCAGGTCACGTCGACGCCGTGGCGCATCCGCCAGCACCTCGACTACCCGGTCGATCAGGCGATTATGCTGCAGATCAGCGCGAGACACCTTCAAGGGCTCTACCCCTTCTTGGCCATCACCGTGCACTTGCAACGGCGCCCCCCAATACTCGACGCTGTCATAGAGCTCTATGGTTTTACCAGGTGGCCAGTTCGGCAGCTTCACCAGAATTTGCACGACGGGCGAGTAGTCCTCAGCCAGCAGGCTTCCCCGGCGAGCCCGGCTGATCAAACCCAGCACCTGACGATCCGCGGCAAGGCGCAACAGCGTTTCGTGCAGCACGATAGGTAGTGGCAGGTCGTCTCGGAAAACCTGACGCAGTTCATCGATCGTCACGCCGCTGATGTCGCCAAGCAGTTGCAGTTCTGCTGCTGCGAACCGCTCAACGACAGTTCCCAGGCGGCGCAGCAAGGTCGCTTTGCTCCAGCGTTGCGGTTGCTCCATCACATGGTGCCAGGCGCCCTGACCATTATGTTCCAGCACCGGGCGGAACAACGACGGGTCCCTGGGCGACAGGATTCGCCATTTATCCAGTTCGGTGTCTTTCTCGACCTGGTAGATATCGTTGTCGATCCGTACCCACTGTTTACCGTCGGCATCATAGATTCCGTTCTGACGGTTCGGCGCCAACTGGTTCTTCCAGCGCACGTCCTGCGCATAAGGCAACAGGTCGGGATGCCATAGCTGTTCACGGCCATCGTCCAGGCGTACCACAACCAGGCGGGCCATGGCTGAAGGCACCGTCAGCTCATCCTCTTCTTCGCCATCGGCAATCGCGGCGTTGAGCAAGATCGCGCGCAAGAAAGCTTGCCCGGTCTCCTGCACCCTTACATTCCAGTGATCGGCGCCATGGAAGAATCTCGCCAGCAGTTTTGCCGCCAGAACGACAGTGAAGGCTACCCCCATCACGGGCATGAACAGCGTCGCGCCCCCCAGAACCGCCAAAGTGGTGTTGTAGCCTGCGTCCAGATCACCACGAAGCATCTCATCACAGTCCTGACTGCTCACCACCAGCGCACGAGACTGATCCTTGATGTACTGAACGCTTTCGTTATAGAGCACATCGAACAGCTCGCGGCGTACGTCAACCTGCTGCCAATGCTGGGCACGGCGCAGACTTTGCGGGTCCACCAGCAGGTCAAGAAAACCTGGCCGTTCCTTGATTGTGGCAAAGCTGGCGAGAAACCGCCGAAACCCCCGATCCGCCAGTCGACTGATCAGGTCAGTCTTGAAGGCCTCGAGCGATGCATACTGCTTGAACGGATGCAGCGGATCGCCCGGGATGTAGACAATGCAGGGGACAATCTCAGTCGAGTCGACTGTGGCAGGCGCTATGATCACGATCTGCGTCAACGCCACACCGAACAGCGCCAGACGGGTACACAGGCTGGCGTCGAAAACATTGCCCTGGGCCAAGGCAACTTTCAGGGGCGCATCGGCCGGTGCGTCAGCGGACTGTCTCAGCAACGCCCGCACCGTTGCATACCCCTGTTCGTCGAGATCGTCCCTGATACGGGCAATGTTGGCTTGCACCTCCATCAGGTCGCGCATAGCGGTCTTTTTCTTGCTGCGCAGAACATCCTTGTCGCCGCCCATGAGCAACACGTTTTCCAGGTGTTCCTGATAGCGTTTGCCCAAGTCCAGCTCGCGACAACCCTCAGCGAAATCAGCCGCAGAGATCGAGAGCAGGTCAGGATAGGGAGCTTCACTGTCGGTTGCGGTCAGCACGCTGGTCTTGTCGCTTGCCAGCGCGATCAGTTCATCGCGGCTGAAGTTCTTCAACGCTGCCTCGAACAGCGAAACGCTGGAAATTCGAAAGCCGGCGGTGCGCCTCACAAAACGGGCCTCGAGGATATCAACAGTCACGTTGAAGCGGGTCTGGAGCCAGTTTTCAAGTACAGGTTCGCAAAATTCATAGGCGCTTTGCAGGTCGGCGAAGGCCCGGGCAGCTTCGTGGCGCGAAGCATGGCTGCGGGCCTGGCTGGCATGCAAGGCGTTGCGCATTGGCCGGGAGGCGCTGCGCAACCATTGCGGCTGGCTGGAGGTTGCACTGTCGGGCAGCATGGCCGCCAGCTCCGAGCGTTTGAGCCGCGCGATCCAGGAGGGGACGCGCGCCTGTAGAAAGGCGACGTTAGGGTGAGAGGATGTCATGGTGTACGTCACTCCAGCGGTTTGGGATAGGCCAGTTGAATTCAACCCGCCCGCTTCGGTGCGTTAGATATATGTAGCCTTGCCGGTCATGGCGGCGCAGGCACATCAGGCACAGTGATCGCAGCGCAACACAGCGGTCTATAACAGCTGGGCAACGCTTGTTAGGGGATGGGCAACCTATTAAATTGCCAATGATCCGCCCCACCGATCATAAGGGAAACGAATGACGCTCACCGACCAGTCCACCCAGGTCCGCCCCGGCGAAGAACTCGACGCTGCGGTGATCGACCCTTATCTGAAGGCGCACATCCCGGGCCTGAGCGGCTCACCGAGCATCAGCCAGTTCCCTGGCGGCGCCTCGAACCTGACCTATCTGGTGCAGTACCCCGGGCGCGAGTTCGTACTGCGTCGGCCACCCTTTGGCCACAAGGCCAAATCCGCCCATGACATGGGCCGCGAGTTTCGCATCCTCAACCAGCTCAACAGCGGTTTCCCCTACTGCCCCAAGGCTTACGTGCACTGCACCGACGAGGCGCTGATCGGCGGTGAGTTCTACGTCATGGACCGGGTCAAGGGCATCATCCTGCGCTCGGACCTGCCACCGGAGCTGGGCCTGGATGCGCAGCGTACCGAGGCGCTGTGCAAGAGCTTCATCGAGCGCATGGTCGAACTCCACCAGGTGGACTACAACGCTTGCGGCCTGGGTGACCTGGGTAAACCCGAAGGCTATGTGCAACGCCAGATCGAAGGCTGGGCCAGCCGCTACGAAAAAGCCCTGACCGCGGATGCGCCACGATGGGAAAAGGTCATCGCCTGGCTGCGCGAGAAGATGCCCGCCGATCACCCCAAGCCTGCGATCGTGCACAACGACTATCGCTTCGACAACGTCATCCTCGATGCCGACAACCCCATGCGCATCATCGGTGTGCTCGACTGGGAAATGACCACCCTCGGCGACCCGCTGATGGACCTGGGCAACACCCTGGCCTACTGGATTCAAGCCGACGACCCGGCGCCGGTGCAACTGATGCGCCGCCAACCGAGCAATGCCCCGGGCATGCTGACCCGCCAGCAGTTCGTCGACTACTACGCTGAACGCGCCGGCATCAAAATCGACAACTATGACTTCTATTACACCTACGGCCTGTTCCGCCTGGCCGGCATTGTCCAGCAGATCTACTACCGGTTCTTCCACGGCCAGACCCAGGACAAGCGCTTCGCCCAGTTCATTCACATGAACAAGCTGCTGGAGCACATGAGCCTGCAGGTCATCGCCAAGTCCCCACTCTGACGACTACAACAAGGAAAAGACCATGTCCAAGACTCACCTGTTCGACCTCGACGGCAAAGTCGCCTTCGTTTCCGGCGCCAGTCGCGGCATCGGCGAAGCCATCGCCCACCTGCTGGCCCAGCAAGGCGCCCACGTGATCGTCTCCAGCCGCAAGCTAGAGGGCTGCCAGCAGGTTGCCGATGCAATCATCGCCGCCGGTGGCAAGGCCACTGCGGTTGCCTGCCATATCGGTGAGATGGAGCAGATCGGCCAAGTCTTCGCCGGCATTCGCGAGCAGTTCGGGCGCCTGGACATCCTGGTCAACAACGCTGCCACCAACCCGCAGTTCTGCAATGTGCTGGACACTGATCTTGGCGCCTTCCAGAAGACCGTCGACGTCAACATCCGCGGTTATTTCTTCATGTCGGTGGAAGCCGGCAAGCTGATGCGCGACAACGGTGGCGGCAGCATCATCAACGTCGCCTCGATCAACGGCGTGTCGCCGGGGATCTTCCAGGGTATCTACTCGGTGACCAAGGCGGCGGTGATCAACATGACCAAGGTCTTCGCCAAGGAATGCGCGCCGTTCGGTATCCGCTGCAACGCCCTGCTGCCGGGCCTGACCGACACCAAGTTCGCCTCGGCGCTGGTCAAGAACGATGCGATCCTCAACACCGCCCTGCAGCAGATCCCGCTCAAGCGCGTGGCCGATCCGAAGGAGATGGCCGGCGCGGTGCTGTACCTGGCCAGTGATGCGTCGAGCTATACCACCGGTGTGGCGTTGAATGTCGATGGTGGGTTTTTGTCCTGAGTACCGTGTGGGAGCTGGCTTGCCAGCGATGAGGCCATTGCAGCCTACGACCGCTTCGCGCTCGATCGCGGGCAAGTCCCGCTCCCACACGTTCGCGGCTGCCTTCAGGATCGATGAGGCGCCTGACAGACGGCCTCGATCTCCATTACCATATCGACCCTTCGGCGCAGCCCTTCTGCGCCCAGTCGATTAAGCCCAGACCATGCCTTTCGAACTCAGCGTAGACCTCACCACCCTCGCGATTCTTGCCGCCGTCGCTTTCGTTGCCGGCTTCATCGATGCCATTGCCGGAGGCGGCGGCCTGCTCACCACCCCCGCCCTGCTCACCGCCGGCATGCCACCGCACCTGGTGCTGGGCACCAACAAGCTCAGCTCGACCTTCGGCTCGGCCACCGCCGGCTTCACCTATTACCGGCGCAAGCTGTTCCATCCGGCGCAATGGCGCCACGCCCTGGTCGGCACGTTTATCGGCGCCTTGATTGGCGCGGTGGTGGCCCACTACCTGCCAGCCGAATGGCTGAACAAGATGCTGCCGGTGATCGTCTTCCTCTGCGGCGTGTACCTGCTGTTCGGCGGCACGCCCAAGGCGCCGCTGGACGCCGACGCACCGGTGAAAAAGAAGTGGCAGATCCCCCAGGGCTTCACCCTGGGCTTCTATGACGGCGTGGCCGGCCCCGGCACCGGGGCATTCTGGACCGTCAGCACGCTGCTGCTCTACCCCATCGACCTGGTCAAGGCCAGCGGCGTGGCGCGCAGCATGAACTTCGTCAGCAACGCTGCAGCCCTGTCGGTGTTCATCTTCTCCGGCCAGGTCGACTGGCTGGTCGGTCTGTCGATGGGCTCGGCGCTGATGGTCGGCGCATTTTTCGGCGCGCGCACCGCCATCAGCGGCGGCAGCAAGTTCATCCGCCCGGTGTTCATCACCGTGGTGCTGGCATTGACCGTGCGTCTAGCGTGGCAGCATTGGTTCGGGCAGGTGTAAGCCCTGCGCCCGCCCATTGAATGCAATAGGCAGGCGCTGGATCAAAGGCGGGTAATTTCGACACCGGCGAAATGATCGATCACCAACTGTTTGAACACGTCGATCTCGTCTTTGGCCTTGTCACAGCTCAACTGCTCGATATAAAAACGGTACAGCCCGTCCTCCAGATGGGGCTGGGCTGCTTCAAGGTCTTCAAAGCGTTCGTTGAAGACTGCGTCATGCTCGCGAAAACGCGTGGGATGCTCCTCTCTGAAGAACCCTTGCCACTCGCTTTGTGCATCAAGCAGAAACTCCGGCACAGCGGCCTTGAGTTGTCGCTCGTCCATTCTGAAAGCCTGTGCAAGCTGCGTCAGCTCAGCAAGCATGTTGTCCTGGCCTTTTCGCTCAATCGCTCCCCACCCCTCATCAGGGCCCAGCAGAAGGCGGCCACTTTCAATAATTACCGCATTGCGCCGCTCCAGGCGCTGGACCGGGATATCAAGCAGTGCGCTGAATGGATTACCCGGTGGCGATGGGCGGACTTCAAGCTCCCAGGGGAAGCTCTCCAACAGGGCATCTGCACCCGAGAACGCGTCCGCGCCGCCGGTACGATCGAAATACACGCACGCCCCCAGATCGCTGTCCTCAAATACCGCCACCCCAAGCTGATGTTCAGGCGCCCCCTCCTGCGCAGGTGCCGACACGTTACGGGGCAGAAGTCGGGGTAGCAGTTCGAAGGGGTTGGCGTCAGTGCCAGAGAGCCCTGCCTGATACAGTATCTGCTCAGCCAGCGCCTGCTGTTCTGACGACATTTGCGTTTCGCTGATACTTGCCGCCAGAAACGCCAATAGATTTTGATAGGCCTCGGGACGTGAACCCCGGCCCTCGCCCAACGCCACGCAAGCCTGCTCCAGCTGCTCGCGTAGTTCATAAGCGCCCGGCGACTCTGCCTGAAGGTCAACAGAATGACTGTAGCTGCTGGCTGCTGGATTCAACTCCACGACGATCTTTCCCGGCTGGTTAGTAAAGTCGGGCAGTTTCTTCTGATAGGGTCCAGGCACCTAGAGGGAATACTTTCCCTGTCAGCTTGTGTCAGCTGAGCAGCACCGGCTCCTGCAACCCCAAGCGCCGCGCCACGTACAAGTCGATCAGGTAACGGGCAATCGAGCGCCCCGCCGGCAACGGCGGCAGCGCGTCGACCCGGAACCACTGGGCGTCCTCGATCTCGTCCGCTTGCATGATGATCTCGCCGCCGGCGTACTCGGCATGAAAGCCGAGCATCATCGAATGCGGGAACGGCCAGCACTGGCTACCGACATACTGGATGTTCTGCACCTCGATCGCCACCTCTTCGCGCACCTCGCGCACCAGGCAATCCTCAGCCGACTCACCCGGCTCGGCAAAGCCGGCCAAGGTGCTGTACACGCCGGTGACAAAGCGTGGAGAACGGGCCAGGAGGATTTCATCGCCACGGGTGACCAGCACGATCATGCTCGGCGAGATGCGTGGGTAGCTGCGCAGCTCGCACGGCGCGCAGTACATGGCCCGCTCCCAGTGGATCTGCGCCATGGGCTGGCCGCAGCTGCCGCAGAAGCGGTGCTCGCGGGCCCAGGTGCCGATCTGCGCGGCGTAGCCAAGGATCTTGTAGGTATCGAAGTCGCCTTCGAGCATGAACTGACGCAAGCCGCGCCAGCTGCAGCCCGCTACCGCCTGCGGGCTGCGCAGCTCGAGAAGGAACACCGGCTGGCCATCGAAATGGCCAATGCCGTGCTCGCACAGTACGTCCAGTTCCTGACGCCTGAGCCAGTCGCGCGGGAACAGCGCACCATTGTCATCGACCAGGAACCCTTCGCTGCTGCGGGCTACTGCCCAGCCGCCGCTGATGTTCGTATCCAGTACTGCGGTGATCCAGCGCGCTGACATCGTGCGGTTCCTTGCGGGGGTTCGCCGCCGGGCGTCAGTCGGCGAACTCGGGTTTCTGTTTGCTCATGTGGGCGGCAACCGCCACCCGCAGATCGGTGGACTGCAGCATGGCGGCGTTCCAGGTGGCGATGTACTCCAGGCCATCGTCGATGCGGTGATCGCGCATGTAGCTGATCATGTGCTTGGTGCCGGCCACGGCAAGCGGCGATTTTCCCGCAATTTCAGCGGCAATGGCAAAGACTCCGTCAAGCAGCGCCTCATTCGTGTCGAACACCCGGTTGACCAGGCCGATGCGCAGGGCTTCGTCAGCCGCGACATTGCGCCCGGTGTAGGCCAGCTCGCGCATGATGCCGTCGCCGATGATCCGTGGCAGGCGCTGCAGGGTGCCGACGTCGGCGGCCATGCCCATGTCGACCTCCTTGATCGAGAACTGCGCGTCACTGCTGCAGTAGCGCATGTCACAGGCCGAGACCAGGTCGATGGCGCCGCCGATGCAATAGCCCTGAATCGCCGCCAGCACCGGCTTGCGGCAGTTGTCCACGGCATTGAACGACGCTTGCATGCGCAGGATGGTCCGGCGCAGCAGGCGTGCGTTGCGGCCGACGTCCTTGCCCAGCTCGTTGGCCACCGAGGCCAGCAGCATCAGGTCGATACCCGCGGAGAAATGCTTGCCCGCGCCGCTGATCACCACCGCGCGCACTTCGTCGGTTTCATCGATCCAGCGGAAGATCTCGACGATTTCGCTCCAGAACGCCGCGTTCATGGCGTTGTACTTTTCCGGGCGGTTGATCTGCACGTGGGCGATGTGGTGAATCAGTTCGACCTTGAACGCTTGGTAGTCAGTCACGGTGCTTTCCTTGATGGCGGCGAGGTTGATCGCAGGACTATAACAAGGTGGCCGTCGGCGCCAAGGCCGCGCTTGTGCCAAAACCGGGACTTTTACCTTGATCTCCTTTCGCACATGCGGCACTTTGCCCAGCTGTTGAATCATAAGGATACATTTTCATGTCCCGCTCCCTGGCCGGCGCCCTGGCCCACAATTTTCTCGGGCAGTCGCCGCGCTGGTACAAGGCCACCTTGTGCCTGTTCCTGCTGCTCAATCCCCTGCTGCTGTTCACCCTTGGCCCGGTGGTGGCCGGCTGGGTGCTGGTGATCGAGTTCATCTTTACCCTCGGCATGGCGCTCAAGTGCTACCCGCTGATGCCCGGCGGCCTGCTGATGGTCGAAGCCCTGCTGCTGGGCATGACCACGCCGCAAGCGCTGTATGAAGAGCTGCAGCACAACTTTCCGGTGATCCTGCTGCTGATGTTCATGGTCGCCGGCATCTACTTCATGAAAGACCTGCTGCTGTTCGTGTTTTCGCGCATCCTGCTCGGGGTAAAGTCCAAGACCCTGCTGGCCTTGCTCTTCTGCTTTCTCTCGGCGTTTCTCTCGGCGTTTCTCGATGCCCTGACGGTCACGGCGGTGATCATCAGCGCGGCGGTGGGCTTCTACTCGGTGTATCACCGGGTCGCTTCCGGCGGCAACCCGCGGGAAGACTCGGACCTGGACAGCGACCAGCAGATCGCTCACCTGCACCGTGACGACCTGCAGCAGTTCCGCGCCTTTTTGCGCAGCCTGCTGATGCATGGCGCCGTCGGTACGGCCCTGGGCGGTGTGTGCACCCTGGTGGGTGAACCGCAGAACCTGCTGATCGGCCACGAGATGGGCTGGCACTTCGCCGAGTTCTTCCTCAAGGTTGCGCCGGTGTCGCTGCCGGTGCTGGCCGCCGGCCTGGTGACCTGCGTACTGCTGGAGAAACTGCGCTGGTTCGGCTATGGCACCCTGCTGCCGGACAACGTGCGCCAAGTGCTGGCCGCCTATGCCGCCGAAGACGACGCCCAGCGCACGACTCATCAACGTGCCGCCTTAGTGGTGCAAGGCCTGGCGGCGCTGATCCTGATCATCGGCCTGGGCCTGCATGTGGCCGAAGTCGGCCTGATCGGCCTGCTGGTGATCGTGTTGATCACCGCCTTTACCGGCATCACCGACGAACACCGCCTGGGCCGCGCGTTCCAGGACGCCATGCCGTTTACTTCGCTGCTGGTGGTGTTCTTTGCCGTGGTGGCGGTGATTCACCAGCAGCAGCTGTTTACCCCGCTGATCCAGTGGGTGCTGGCGCTGCCGGCGGATCAGCAGCCGGGCATGCTGTTTATCGCCAACGGCCTGTTGTCGGCGATCAGCGACAACGTGTTCGTTGCCACCATCTATATCACCGAGGTCAAGCAGGCGTTTGTCAACGGTGGCATGAGTCGCGAGCACTTCGAGACCCTGGCGGTGGCGATCAATACCGGCACCAACCTGCCAAGCGTGGCCACGCCCAATGGCCAGGCGGCGTTCCTGTTCCTGCTGACTTCGGCGATCGCCCCGCTGATTCGCCTGTCGTATGGGCGGATGGTGTGGATGGCGCTGCCCTACACCGTGGTCATGGGTGGGCTGGGGTGGTGGGCGGTGACTTACTGGTTGTAGGAGCGGGCTTGTCCCGCGATGGGTTTCACCCGATGCGGTGCCAGACCCTCCGGTCCCGGGCCAGCAACTCATCCGCCGCCGTCGGGCCATTTTCGCCGGCGGCATAGGGCTGCACCTCGCCGCCCTCCTTCCAGGCATCGAGAAACGGTTGCACTGCGCGCCAGCCGTTCTCGATGTTGTCGGCGCGCTGGAACAACGTCTGGTCGCCGGTCAGGCAATCGTAGATCAGCGTCTCGTAGCCCGTGGACGGCTGCATCTTGAAAAAGTCCTTGTAGGCAAAACCCAGCTCGACGTTCTCCATGGCCAGGGCCGGGCCCGGGCGCTTGGCCTGCAGGTCGAACCACATGCCTTCGTTGGGCTGGATCTGGATCTTCAGGTAGTTGGGCTTGAGCCGCTCGACCTCGGTGTCACGAAACTGGGCATAGGGCGCTGGCTTGAAGCAGATGGCAATCTCGGTATCGCGCACGCTCATGCGCTTGCCGGTGCGCAGGTAGAACGGCACGCCGACCCAGCGCCAATTGTCGATCATCACCTTGAGCGCGACGAAGGTTTCGGTGTTGCTGTCGGGCTCGACCCGCGGCTCTTCGCGGTAACCGGGCACGTTCTTGCGCCCCTGCTTGCCCGCCGTGTACTGGCCGCGCACCGAGTGCTTCAGGGCCATGTTTTTCGACCAGGGCCGGATCGCGCCGATGACCTTGGCTTTCTCGCTTCGGACCGCATCGGCGCCAAAGGCTGCCGGCGGCTCCATGGCGACCATGGCCAGTAACTGGAACAAGTGGTTGGGCACCATGTCCCGTAATGCGCCGGTATTGTCGTAGAAGGCGCCGCGGCTTTCGACGCCGACGGTTTCGGCAGCGGTAATCTGCACATGATCGATGTAGTGGTTGTTCCAGAACGCTTCGAACAGGCCGTTGGAAAAGCGGCTGACGAGGATGTTCTGCACCGTCTCTTTGCCCAGATAGTGGTCGATGCGATAGATCTGCTTTTCGCTCATGACCTTGAGCAGGCAGGCGTTGAGCGCTTCGGCACTGGCCAGGTCCGAGCCGAAGGGTTTTTCCACCACCACCCGGCGAAAGCCATCGGTTTCGTCGAGCAGGCCGGCGGCGCCCAGGCGCTGCACCACTTCGCTGAAAAAGCGCGGCGAGGTGGCCAGGTAGAACACCGCGTTGGCACTGGGGTTGCTGCGGATGCGTTCGGCGATGGCCTGGTAGGTGGCTTCGTCGAGAAAGTCGCCGGTCAGGTAGCCGATGCGCTTGGCCAGGCGCGCCCAGAGCTTGTCATCCAGGCACTTGCTGGCGCCTTCACTGGCCTTGTCGCGCTCGCACATGAAGGCTTCCAGGCGCGCGGCGAATTCACGGTCGGTGGCGGCGTTATGGTCGACGCCGATGATCCGCAGGCCCTTGTCGAGCAAGCCGTCGCGGCTCAGGTTGTACAGCGCCGGCATCAACAGGCGTTTGACCAGGTCGCCGTTGGCGCCAAACAGGAACAGGTTGCAAGGCGGGGCCGCTTCGATTTGTGTTTTGCTCATTCGGCGTTCTTCTCGACATGACCACCAAAGCCGAAGCGCATGGCCGACAGCATGCGGTCGGCATAGGTGCCCTGCTGCTGGCGCGAACGAAAGCGGGCGAACAGGGCGCTGGACAACACCGGCACCGGCACCGCCTGCTCCACCGCCGCATCGATGGTCCAGCGCCCTTCGCCGCTGTCGGCCACAGAGCCACTGTAGCCACCCAGTTGCGGATCGGCCACCAGGGCATCGGCGGTGAGGTCGAGCAGCCAGGAGGTGACCACGCTGCCACGGCGCCAGACTTCAGCGATTTCGGCCAGGTTCAGGTCAAAGCGCTGCTCGGCCGGCAAGGCATCGCTGCCCTTGCTCTTGAGCAGGTCGAAACCTTCGGCATAGGCCTGCATCAGGCCGTACTCGATGCCGTTGTGGATCATCTTCACGTAGTGTCCGGCACCTGCAGGACCGGCATGGATATAGCCTTGCTCGGCACGCTCGGCCGGGCCCTGGCGGCCCCGGGTGCGAGGAATCTCACCGACCCCGGGGGCGAGGGTTGCGAACAGCGGATCGAGACGATCGACCACGGCCTTTTCGCCGCCGATCATCATGCAGTAGCCCCGTTCCAGGCCCCAGACACCGCCCGAGGTGCCGACGTCGATATAGTGCAGGTTGCGCGTGCCCAGCTCGGCGGCACGGCGCATATCGTCCCTGTAGAAGGTGTTGCCGCCATCGATGATCACATCGTCGGCATCCAGCAGGTCGGCCAGTTGCGCAATGGTCTGCTCGGTCGGCTCACCGGCCGGCAACATCACCCACACCGCGCGTGGTTTCTCCAGCTTGCCCACCAGTGCGCCAAGGTCGTGGGCGCCATTGGCACCTTCCTTGACCAGGGTTTCCACCGCCTGGCGATCACGGTCATGCACCACCATCCGGTGCCCGCCACGCATCAAGCGCCGTGCAATATTGCCGCCCATGCGGCCCAGCCCCACGATTCCCAATTGCATGTGCGATGCTCCCCTGGAATGAAAAATGCCGGTTCAGGCCTTCAAGGTTAGTCCAGCCATCGCCCACTTGGTTCAGCGACGAACGGCAAGACACCCAGAAACAAAAAAGTTCCCATGACCGACAAAAGAATTCAGAATCGCCGCCGATCAAGCAGCTACGCTGTTAGAAAAACGACCCACCCTATGCGAGGTGTGCAATGGGAACCCTTCTGCCGAAAATGCCTGCCCAGACCCTCTACGTGACGGTTCACCGCGACGAGTTGCGTCGCCTCAAAGAAGAACGCGACCAGTTGCAACAACAAGTCGCCCGGCTCAACCTGCTGCTGCAGCAAGCGCAGGACGGCCAGGTGCCCGCTCGCGCCTGACGGCGCCGCCTCTATCGTTGGAATGGCCAGCAGTGGCTGATCAGCAGCCACCATTCCTCGCTGTTGCCGCGCGGCTGAATTTGCGCCATGACCTGCGGTACAAATGCTGCAGGTTTTCCCGCCAGCAAAAGTGACCAGCGGGTCACATATTTCACGATATCTCTCCTACACTCGGTATTCGGCCAGACATCGCCCGGAAAACTCGACTGAAATTAGTCGAAACTTCTGGAATCGCGGTAGGTCAGGAACTAAGTAGGCCATCGATTCCGCTTCAACGGACGCGGCCCACCCATCCCATATCGTCACCACGCCGTCGGCAGGACGCCGGCTTGCGTAGCGCTTGTGCGCTTGGCTTCGGGGCATGGAATGCAAGGCAAGACCACTTATAGAGAGAAGTATCAGCAGAGAAACAACAACGGGCGCCCACGCCCGCACAACATAGGGACGGAGAGAAGTATGATCAGTGCCGCTGTCGAACCTCATGTAGAGCATTTCACCCCGGATACGCGTGAGTCGCTTGGAGCGGATTTCACGCCGACAGCCAAGGCACTGGGTGCTGACCCCAGACGTTCATCGAAGAAGCGCAAAGTGTTGTTCGTTACCTCGGAAATCGCCGACCTGGTCAAGACCGGCGGCCTGGGCGATGTCTCGGCGGCATTGCCGCGAGCCATGCGCCACTTGCACGATGTGCGGGTGCTGATCCCCGGTTACCCGCAAGTGCTGGAGAGCGACAACCCGATCCACCTGGTCGGCGAACTGGGCGGCCACGCAGCGCTGCCGCCATGCAAGATCGGCCGCATGGACCTGGCCGACGGCCTGGTGATCTACGTGCTGATCTGTCCCGAGTTGTACCAGCGTGAAGGCACCCCCTACGGTGCCAACAACGGCCGCGACTGGCCCGACAACCATATCCGCTTCGCCCGCCTGGGCCTGGCCGCCGCGGAAATCGCTGCCGGTGAAGGCATGGTCCACTGGAAGCCCGACCTGGTCCACGCCCACGACTGGCCCGCCGGCCTGGCCCCGGCCTACATGCACTGGCGCGGCCTGCAGACCCCGACCCTGTTCACCATTCACAACTTGGCCTACCAGGGCGTGGTCAGCCGCGCCTGCTGCCCGGAGCTGGCGATTCCCAACCATGCCCTGCAGCAGGAAGGCATGGAATTCTACGGCAAGCTGTCGTTCCTCAAGGCCGGCCTTGCCTATTCCAGCCACATCACCACGGTCAGCGCCACCTACGCCCGAGAGATCACCACGCCGTCGTTCGGCTGCGGGCTGGATGGCTTTCTAGCCAGCAAGGCTCAGCAAGGCCTGCTCAGCGGCATTCCCAACGGCATCGACGAAAGCTGGGACTCGGCCAGCGACCCGCACCTGGCCCACCCCTTCAGCCTCAACGACTGGGAGGGCAAAGCCGTCAACGCCCGGCAGGTCCGCGCGCTGTTCGAGCTGCAGCCCTCGACCGGGCCGCTGTTCGCCGTGGTCTCGCGCCTGGTGTACCAGAAAGGCCTGGACCTGACGCTGGGGGTGGCCGACTACATTGTTCGCCAAGGCGGCCAGATCGCGATCATCGGCCGCGGCGAGCCAGAAGAAGAGCAAGCCATGAGCGAACTCGCCCTGCGCTATCCCGGGCAGATCGGCGTGCGCATCGGCTTCAACGAAACCGATGCCCGGCGCATGTTCGCCGGCAGCGATTTCCTCTTGATGCCATCTCGCTACGAACCCTGCGGCCTGAGCCAGATGTATGCCCAGCGCTTCGGTTCGCTGCCGGTGGCACGCAACACCGGGGGCCTGGCCGACACCATCGAGAACGGCGTCACCGGTTTTCTGTTCGATGAGTCCACTGTCGACAGCTACCGCGAAGCCCTGAGCCGGGCGTTTTACGTGTACGGCAAGCAGAACCTGCTCAACGCCATGCGTTGCCTGGCCATGACCCAACCCTTCAACTGGTGCCAGGCCGTCGAGCCTTATGCCCGTCTCTACGAGGAATTGGTTGAAAACGCCCGTGTAACCCCACGCTGACGCGAGGTGGCAGGTATGCCCTTGAGGTCACAGGAACAAGCGACCCACGGGGCCGCGATGCTGGACAGTAGCAGCGCCCGGTTTGCCCTCTGGGCACCGGACGCGCAACGGGTTGAAGTCGAGTTCGAAGCGGGCCCGCGTGAACCTTTGCAGGCACAGGCCGACGGCTGGTTCGTCGGCCGCCTCGCCTGCAAGGCCGGTAGCCGGTACCGCTACCGGATTGACGCTGAGCAGACGGTCGCCGACCCGGCATCGCGCTACCAGCCCGAAGGCGTGCACGGCCCCAGCGAGCTGGTGGACCAGGCGGCCTACCGCTGGCAACATCCGAACTGGCACGGCCGCCCCTGGCACGAAGCGGTCATCTATGAGCTGCACGTCGGCCTGTGCGGCGGCTATACCGGGGTCATCGAGCGCTTGCCGGCCCTGGCCGAGCTGGGTATTACCGCGATCGAACTGATGCCGATCGGGCAGCTCCCCGGGAATCGCAACTGGGGCTATGACGGCGTGCTGCCATTCGCCCCGCAGCACAGCTATGGCACCCCGGACCAGCTGCGCCAACTGATTGACCAGGCGCACGGGCATGGCCTGATGATCGTGCTGGATGTGGTCTACAACCACTTCGGCCCGGATGGCAATTACCTCGGCCGCTACGCCAGCGGGTTTTTCCGTGAGGATCGCCAGACCCCCTGGGGCGCGGCGATCGATTTTCGCCGCCGCCAGGTGCGCGATTTCTTTATCGAGAACGCCCTGATGTGGCTGCAGGACTACCGCGTCGATGGCTTGCGCCTGGACGCCGTGCATGCCATCGACGATCCGGACTTTCTCGCCGAACTGGCGCGCCGGGTGCGCAGCCAGATCACCCCGGGGCGTCAGGTATGGCTGAACCTTGAGAACGAACACAACCAGGCGCACCTGCTTGAACAGGGCTTCGATGCGCAGTGGAACGACGACGGTCACAACGCCCTGCACGTGCTGCTCACCGGCGAACAGGAGGCGTATTACGCCGACTACAGCGAGTCGACCATCGAGAAGCTGGCGCGCTGCCTGAGCCAGGGCTTTGTCTTCCAGGGCCAACCCGACCGCAACGGCCGTCCCCGCGGCGAGCCCAGCGGGCACTTGCCGCCCACAGCCTTCGTGCTGTTCCTGCAGAACCACGACCAGATCGGCAACCGCGCGTTCGGTGAGCGCCTGAACCAGCTGTGTCCGCCACAGGCCTTGCGGGCAGCCACCACCCTGTTGTTGATGTCGCCGATGATCCCGCTGTTGTTCATGGGCGATGAATGGGGCTGCGAGCAACCTTTCGTATTTTTCACCGACCATCACGACGAACTTGCCGACGCCGTGCGCGAAGGGCGACGGGCCGAATTTGCCGGCTTTGCCGCCTTCCAGGACGCAGCCACCCGGGCACGCATTCCCGACCCCAACGCCATCAATACCTTTAACGCCTCACGGCCACGCCCGCCTGAATCGCGCCAGCGACCCTGGCTACAGTTCTACCGGCAGCTGCTGGCTCTGCGCGCCCGGCACATCGTCCCGCACCTGCCGGGTATCCATGCCCTCGGCGCACATGTACTGGGGCCACAGGCCCTGAGTGTGCGCTGGCAATTACAGCAGGGTGGCGAGCTGCGTATCGACCTGAACCTGGGCCCGACTGCGCAACTTGCCGATCTTCCCGATGGCCCTTCGCGGCTGTTCACCTGCAGCCAGGCCAGTGTCGGCACTACACAACTACCGCCTTACACCACCCTGGTCAGCCTGACGCCGACCACCCCAGCGGAGCCTGCCCATGACTGACCCACGCTTGCAGCAACTGGCCGAACTGGCAGGCCTGGCAGTGGACTGGATCGACGCCAATGGCCGTGCCCAGCGAGTCAACGACCCGGCGCTGCAACGGGTTCTGGCAGGGCTTGGCCACCCGGCAGGCAGCGCTGAAGCGATCGAAGTCAGCATCCAGGCCCTGCTCAGCGCCCACGATGCCCGCCACCTGCCGCCGCTGTTGACGGTCGACCAGGACCTGGCACTTGAGCTGTCCGGCTATTTCCCTGCCGCGATGGATTGCCGGGTGCAGCTTGAGGATGGCAGCGAACAGTTGCTGCAATTGGACGCTCAGGCCAGGCTTCCCGCCGGGTTGCCCATCGGCTATCACCAGGTGCAAATCGACCGGCAGCACTTTACCCTGGCCGTAGCACCGGCACGCTGCTACAGCATTGCCGATGCCCTCGACACACCGACGCCGCGCTGCTGGGGCCTGAGTGCCCAGCTGTACAGCCTGCGTCGCCCCGACGACGGTGGCTATGGTGACTGCCTGGCCCTCGAAGCGCTGGTACGCAGCGCCGCCGAGCGCGGTGCCGATGCCCTGGCGATCAGCCCCCTGCACGCCATGTTCGCCAGCGACACCCAGCGCTACAGCCCTTACTCGCCGTCCAGCCGGCTGTTTCTCAACAGCCTCTATGCCAGCCCCGCGGCGCTGCTCGGTGATCGCGCCGTGCGCATGGCCATTGAAGCCTGTCAGTTGCATGGCCCACTGGAGCAGCTTGAACAGCTGCCGCTGATCGACTGGCCCCAGGCAGCGTCGTTCCGCCAGCGCCTGCTGCGGGCGCTGTATCGCGACTTTATCGCCGCCGAGCACCCGTTGTTCGCCGATTTCGACAGCTATCGCCAGCACGCAGGTCCCGCCCTTGAACGTCATTGCCGTTTCGAGGTGCTGCTGGAACACGCGCTCAAGCGCGATATCGGCCAGGACTGGCGCGACTGGCCCGCCGCCTGGCACGACCCGCACAGCCCGGAGGTGAGTGCGTTCGCCCGCCAGCACAGCGAAGAGGTGGAGTTTCACGCCTTTTGCCAATGGTTGATCGAACGCAGCCTGCAGCGCGCCCAGGATGCGGCACGCAGCAATGGCATGAGCATCGGCCTGATCGCCGATCTGGCGGTGGGGGCCGACGGCGCCGGCAGCCAGGCCTGGAGCCGCCAGGACGAGCTGCTGGCCGGCCTCAACGTCGGTGCCCCGCCCGACATCCTCAATCGCGCCGGGCAGAACTGGGGCATCTGCGCGTTCTCGCCCGAAGGTCTGCGGCGCAACGGCTACCGCGCCTTTATCGAAATGCTGCGGGCCAACTTCGCCCATGCTGGCGGCTTGCGCATCGACCACGTGATGGGCCTGCAACGCCTGTGGCTGATTCCCCAAGGCGCCACCCCGGCCGAAGGCGCCTATTTGCATTACCCGCTCGATGATCTGCTGCGCCTGCTGAGCCTTGAGTCGGTGCGCCACCAGGCCATCGTCCTCGGCGAAGACCTGGGCACCGTGCCCGACGGCCTGCGCGAAAAGCTCGCCGCACGGGCGATCCTTGGTATGCGCGTACTGTTGTTCGAACAGGACCCGCCCGGCCATTTCAAACCCATCCTCGACTGGCCCGACAGTGCCCTGGCCACCACCAGCACCCATGACTTGCCGCCGTTGGCCGGCTGGCTGCAGGCGCGCGATATCGACTGGAACCAGCGCCTGACCCTGATCGACGGCATCACCGAACGCCACTGGCGCGAAACGCGCCAACACGAACGCCAGGGCCTGCGGCGGATCCTTGAGCAGAACTACGGCCAGCCCCTGCAAGACAGCGACGCCCTGATCGATGCCAGCATCCGCTACCTCGGCCATACCCGCGCGCCGCTGGTGCTGGTGCCGCTGGAAGACCTGCTGGGCATCGACGAGCAACCCAACCTGCCGGGCACCACCGACAGCCACCCGAACTGGCGCCGGCGTTTTGCCCTGACCGCTACCGGCCTGCTCGACGACGAGGACGCGGCGCGGCGCCTGGAGCTGCTGGCGCAAGCCCGCGAACAAGCCTGGGAGCGTGACCGATGAAAGCCCTGACGGCGACCCTGCGCCTGCAGTTTCATGCCGACTTCAGCCTCGACGATGCCGTGCCTCTGGTGCCCTACTTCGCCCGCTTAGGTATCAGCCACCTGTACGCCTCGCCGCTGCTGCGCGCCCGCCCCGGCTCGCGTCATGGCTACGATGTGGTCGACCCCGGCCAGGTCAGCCCGGAGCTGGGCGGCGAAGCGGCGCTGGAGCGGCTGGTGGCAGCGCTACGCCTGCATGGCATGGGGCTGATCCTCGACATGGTCTCCAACCATATGGCTGTCGGCAGCGACAATCCCTGGTGGCAGGACCTGCTGGCCTGGGGCCGGCGCAGCCGTTATGCCGAATTCTTCGACATCCAGTGGCACTCGCCGGACCCGTTGCTCGAAGGCCAGCTGTTGCTGCCGTTTTTGGCCAGTGACTACGGTGCGGTGCTACAGGCCGGAGAAATCCCCCTGCGGTTCGATGCCGCTACGGGCCAGTTTCATATCCAGCACCACGAACACCGTTTTCCGATCTGCCCCGCAGATTATGGGGTGATTCTCACCAACGGCGGCGCCGCCCTGCAGGAGCTGGGTACACGCTTGAGTGGTTTGCGCAGCGGTGCCGATGCGCCGCTGCGGGCCAGGCCACTGCTGGCTGAGCTGGCAGCAGTGGCCCGGCAGCAGCCTCTGGACGATGTGTTCACTGCGTTCGACAGTCGTACGCCTGAAGGCTTCAAGCGCCTGCACGCCCTGCTCGAACGCCAGCCCTATCGCCTGGCCAGCTGGCGCACCGCCGGCGACGATATCAACTGGCGACGCTTCTTCGACGTCAATGAGCTGGGCGGCCTGCGGGTGGAGCGTGCGGCGGTGTTCGAGGCCACCCACAGCAAGGTGTTCGAGCTGATCGGCCGCGGCCTGGTCGACGGCCTGCGGGTTGACCACATTGACGGTCTGGCCGACCCCCGTGGCTACTGCCGCAAGCTGCGCCGCCGGGTGGACGGGCTGCTGGCCCAGCGCCCGCTTGAGGCGGCGCTGGAGCACTTTCCGATTTTTGTCGAGAAGATCCTCGGTGCCGACGAGCAGTTGCACCGCGACTGGCAAGTCGACGGCACCACCGGCTACGAATTCATGAACCAGGTCTCGCTGTTGCAGCACGACCCGGACGGCGAAGGCGAACTGGCAGCGCTGTGGAGCGCGGTGAGCGACCGCCCGGAGTTTACCGAGGAAGTGCGCCTGGCTCGCCAGCAGATCCTCAGCGCCAGCCTGGCCGGCGATTTCGAATCGGTGTCCCAGGCATTGTTGCAGGTTGCCCGTGACGACCTGATGAGCCGCGACCTGACCTTCGGCGCCATTCGCCGTGCCCTGCAGGCACTGATCGAGCACTATCCGGTGTACCGCACCTACATCAATGCTTGCGGCCGTCCCGCAGAAGACGAAGCGTTCTTCCAGCAGGCCATGCGCGGTGCCCGCCAGTGCCTGAGCGAGGCCGACTGGCCGGTGCTCGATTACCTGCAACGTTGGCTCGGTGGTGAACCCTGGTGCCGCTTGCCGCCAGGACGCCCGCGCAAGCACCTGCGCCATGCCTGCGTACGCTTTCAGCAGCTGACTTCACCCACGGCCGCCAAGGCCGTGGAAGACACCGCCTTCTACCGCTCGGCGCTGCTGCTGTCGCGTAACGATGTCGGCTTTGATGCCGAGCGTTTCAGTGCGCCGATCGAAGACTTCCATCAGCATTGTCTTGTGCGCCTGGAGCAGTTCCCGGACAACCTGCTGGCCACCGCCACCCATGACCACAAACGCGGTGAAGACACCCGTGCGCGCCTGGCGGTGCTCAGCGAACGCAGCAGCTGGTTTGCCAGCCGGGTCGAACACTGGCGTGAACTTGCCAGTCCCTTGCGCAGCACGCTGGCCGACGGCGAGGCACCGGGCGCCGCTGATGAACTGCTGCTGTACCAGACCCTGCTCGGGAGTTGGCCGCTGGACCTGGACGAGAACGATCCGACGGCGCTCGAAGCCTATGCCCAACGCTTGTGCCAGTGGCAGCGCAAGGCCCTGCGCGAGGCCAAGTTGCGCAGCAGCTGGAGCGCACCCAACGAGGCCTATGAGCGGGCTTGCCTGGACTTCATCGACACCCTGTTGCTGGAGCGCGCCAGCCAGCAGTTGCGGCACTCACTGGCCGAGGCGGCGCAGGCGATCGCTTGCCCGGGCGCCCTCAACAGCCTGGCGCAGTGCCTGCTGCGCATGACCGCGCCAGGCGTGCCCGACCTGTACCAGGGCAACGAATTCTGGGATTTCAGCCTGGTCGACCCCGACAACCGCCGCCCGGTGGATTTTGCCAGCCGCCGTCAGGCGCTGGTGGACGGCACCACAACGGCGCAGCGGCTGCAGGACTGGCGCAGCGGCCGGATCAAACAGGCGCTGATCAACCAGGTGCTGGAGTGGCGTCAACAATACCCGCAGCTGTTCCTGCGCGGTCAGTACCTGCCGCTCGAAGTGCGCGGCAGACACGCCGACCGGGTCCTGGCGTTTGCCCGCGTGACGGCTGGCGAGCGCGCCATTGTCGTCGTGCCGCGCCTGGCCTGGGGCTTGCTTGCACAGTCCCCGATCCCCCTGATCCCGGCACAGAACTGGGACGATACCCGGCTGATCCTGCCGTTTGCCTTGTCGCCTGCCACTTGCTCGGGACTTTTTGCCACGGGCGCAGTCACAGCCTCAAAGGAGCTGTGGCTGAGCACTGCACTCAAGGAGTTTCCGGTCAATCTGTTCGTTGAACATACTTAAGTCCTCAGGAGCGTAGAGATGAGTGTCGAAGAAAAACGTATCCGTGAATTCGCCTATCAGATCTGGGAGTCGGAAGGTAAGCCCGAAGGCCAGGAAGAGCGGCACTGGGCGATGGCGCGCAAGCTCGCCGAAGCCGAAGCGCTGGCACCCAAGGTGACGCCACGCAAGCCAGCCAAGGCGCCGGCGGCCAGCACCAGCAAGGCCAAACCGGCCAGCGCGGCGGCGGCGCCGAAAAAGCCCAGGGCAGCCAAGAAGCCACCGGTGGCTTAAGCCGTTGAAAGCATCGCTGGCAAGCCAGCTCCCACAGGGGCTGCTTGCACCGAATCCTGTGGGAGCCGGCTTGCCGGCGATGGGCTGCAGAGCAGTCCCAGCCTCATCAAGGAGCACAAATGACCATCCGCAAAGCCAAGCCTACCGCCGAAGTTCACCTCGAACCCTCGCGCATCCGCGAAGGCCTGCCCTTCCCCCTGGGGGCTACCTGGGATGGGCTGGGGGTCAACTTCGCGCTGTTCTCGGCCAACGCCACCAAGGTCGAGCTGTGCCTGTTCGATGCCAGCGGCGAGGTCGAGCTCGAACGTATCGAGCTGCCGGAATACACCGATGAGATCTTCCACGGCTACCTGCCCGACGCCCACCCCGGGCAAATCTACGGCTACCGGGTACACGGCCCGTACGCCCCGGAAAACGGCCACCGCTTCAATCCCAACAAGCTGCTGATCGACCCCTACGCCAAGCAACTGGTCGGTAGCCTGAAATGGTCCGAAGCACTGTTCGGCTACACCATCGGCCACCCCGATGGCGACCTCAGCTTCGATGAGCGCGACAGCGCGCCGTTCGTACCCAAGTGCAAGGTCATCGATCCGGCCTACACCTGGGGCCGCGACCAGCGCGTGGGCATCCCCTGGGAGCGCACCATCCTCTACGAAGCCCATGTGCGCGGCATCAGCATGCGCCACCCGGCGGTGCCGGAGGCCAACCGCGGTACCTTTGCCGGGCTGATGTGCGACGAGTTGCTCGGCCATATCAAGCAGCTCGGGGTATCGTCGATCGAGCTGCTGCCGATTCATGCCTTCGTCAACGACCAGCACCTGCTGCAAAAAGGCCTGAACAATTACTGGGGCTATAACAGCATTGCGTTTTTTGCCCCACACCCGCGCTACCTGGCCAATGGCAAGATCGCCGAGTTCAAGGAGATGGTCGCGCACCTGCATGACGCCGGCCTCGAGGTGATTCTCGACGTGGTCTACAACCACACTGCCGAGGGCAACGAGCTAGGACCGACCCTGTCCATGCGCGGCATCGACAACTCGTCCTATTACCGCCTGATGCCCGACGACAAACGCTTTTACATCAACGATTCCGGCACCGGTAACACCCTCGACCTCAGCCACCCCTGCGTGCTGCAACTGGTTACCGACTCGCTGCGTTACTGGGCCGGCGAGATGCACGTGGACGGTTTCCGCTTCGACCTGGCGACCATTCTCGGGCGTTATCACGAGGGCTTTGACGAACGTCACAGCTTCCTCGTCGCCTGTCGTCAGGACCCGTTGCTCAGCCAGGTCAAACTGATCGCCGAACCCTGGGACTGCGGCCCGGGAGGTTATCAGGTGGGCAACTTCGCCCCCGGCTGGGCGGAATGGAATGACCGCTTTCGCGATACCGTGCGGGCCTTCTGGAAAGGCGACGAAGGGCAACTGGCCGACTTCTCCGCGCGCATGACCGCCTCCGGCGAGCTGTTCAACCGCCGCGGGCGCAGGCCCTATGCTTCGGTCAACTTCATCACCGCCCACGACGGGTTCACCCTGCGTGACCTGGTGTCGTACAACGACAAGCACAACCTGGACAACGACGAAGACAACCAGGATGGCAGCAACAACAACCTGTCCTGGAACCATGGCGTCGAAGGCCCCACCGACGACCCCGGGATCAAGGCCCTGCGCCTGCGCCAGATGCGCAACTTCTTCGCCACCCTGCTGCTGGCCCAGGGTACGCCGATGATCGTCGCTGGCGACGAGTTCAGCCGTACCCAGCACGGCAACAACAATGCCTACTGCCAGGACAGCGAAATCGGCTGGGTCAACTGGGAACTGGATGACGATGGCGCGGCGCTGCTCAAGTTCGTCAAGCGCCTGACCAAGCTGCGCCTGGCCTATCCGGTGCTGCGCCGCTCGCGTTTTCTGGTCGGTGACTACAATGAGGCGATCGGGGTCAAGGACGTCACCTGGCTGGCGCCGGACGCCAGCGAGATGAGCGTCGAGCAATGGCAAGACGCCCACGGGCGCTGCCTGGGCATGCTGATGGATGGCCGTGCCCAGGTCAGCGGTATTCTGCGCCCCGGCGCCGATGCCACCTTGCTGCTGATCGTCAACGCTCATCACGAAGCGGTCGCCTTCACCCTGCCCGAGGTGCCGGAGGGCGAATACTGGAACTGCCTGATCGACACCGACCGACCACAATTGCGCAAAGGCGAGCATCATGACTTTGGCAGCGAGTTTCAGGTCAGCGGGCGCTCGCTGCTGTTGCTCGAGCTGTACCGCGACGACGATGCCTGAATGCCGGGGAACTGGAGGTTCCCCGGCAAGTCCGATGCTATAGATTTGTCGACTAGGAGTAACCGTGAGCGTCGAATCGGACACCAGCAACACCGCCACTGCCCGCCAGGCTGCTGCGATCAAGCGCCTGCGGGTACTGACCGTCAATACCCACAAGGGCTTTACCGCCTTCAACCGCCGCTTCATCCTCCCCGAACTGCGTGAAGCGGTGCGCAGTACCCGCGCCGACATCGTCTTCCTCCAGGAAGTGCTCGGTTCCCACGACCGCCATGCCGCGCGCTACGCCGGCTGGCCGCAGACCTCGCAGTACGAATTCCTGGCCGATAGCATGTGGAGCGATTTCGCCTACGGGCGTAATGCCGTGTACCCGGACGGCCATCACGGCAATGCGCTGTTGTCCAAGTACCCGATCATCGAACACCGCAACCTTGATGTCTCGATTACCGGCCCCGAGCGCCGCGGGCTGCTGCACTGCGTGCTGGACGTGCCCGGGCAGAGCGAGGTGCACGCCATTTGCGTGCACCTGTCGTTGCTCGAAAGTCATCGGCAAAAACAGCTGCAACTGCTGCGGCGGCTGCTGGACTCGCTGCCGGCCGACGCCCCGGTGATCATCGCGGGTGACTTCAACGACTGGAAACTGCGCGGCAATCGCACCCTGAACCTGCACCGCGACCTGCACGAAGCCTTCGAGCGCCATCACGGCCTGCTCGCACGAACCTACCCTGCCCGCCTGCCACTGCTGCGTCTGGACCGCATTTACCTGCGCAATGCCAACAGCCATGCCCCGCAAATCCTCGGCAACAAGCCCTGGAGTCACCTCTCCGATCATCTGCCATTGGCGGTGGAAGTGCAGCTTTAGCAATGATTCGGCATAGCCGCGACCCTGGAAAGAGCGGTTGCGGCTATCAGATATATATTTTTGTTTGATTTCAGCCTATTGGCGCTTCCAATAGCTTGATAACGGTTGTTTCACGCTTTCTTGACGCACGCCCCGTCCTCTCCTTAGCTAGAAGTAATGCAGCAACTGCAGACTCCATTCCGAACCTCTAGCTCGCGCTTTTCAGCGCGTGACAGGGAGCGGTTTGCTGGTTTGGGTCGCCCTCTGGTTATGCCTTACAGCCGTGACATCAGGCCAGACCTTGGCTGTTAAACACAGAGGAGATCCGCCATGAAAAAAACTCCAAATCCTACGGGCTTTGAGTATGTTTTCTATGCGGTTTCCACGTCGCTGCTCTTGGCAACCCCGTTGGAAACCCATGCATTGGGCCTGGAGGATAACGACCCGTTGATTAATCTTGTGCAAGCCCAGCCTGTACTCTCGCTGACCCCGGTCAGCGCCAGCGGCTTGGGCCTCGGTGCCCTTGGCGCCTTTTCCGAGCGCCTGGCCGAGCGCAACGCCCCGGCCGCCACCGACAGCATCGCCAGCCAGTGGGCGCAGTTTTTCCCGACGCCGGTGCGTACCCCGGGCCCGGAAATCGATCAACTCGATACCCCGAACCAGAGCCTGCAGATCAGCCCGGACCTGTTCATTCGTGAAACAGCCGGCGGCAATACTCACCGTGCCGGTTTCTTCGTCGGCCACAGCACCCTGCAAAGCGGTTTTGACGGCCTGCGCAGACCCCAGGTCGGTGACCAGAAGACCGTCGTCAACCTCGACGGTGAAAGCCTGGGTGTGTACTGGAGCATGACCCACGACCAGGGCTGGCACCTGGATGCAGTGGCCATGGGTACACGCTTCGATATCAATGGCCGCAGCGAAACCGGCCAGCGCCTGGACGGCAACGGCCATGCCCTGACGCTGTCGATCGAAGGCGGCTACCCCATCAGCCTGGGTAGCAACTGGACCCTGGAGCCGCAAGCGCAGTTGATCAACCAGCAGTACTTTCCGGGCAGCCAGAGCCAGACTGACACCCAGGAAGCGTTCGACCAGCAACCGAACTGGACCGGGCGGGTCGGTGCCAGGTTGTCGGCACGCTACAACGTGCACGGCATGCCGATCGAGCCGTTCGTACGTACCAACGTCTGGTATGACTTCACCAACGCTGAAACCGTGAGCCTGGGCCAGGTCGACAAGATCAGTAGCGGACGCAACTCCGCCACCGTCGAGTTGGGGTTGGGCCTGGTGGCGCGGGTAACGCCGAAGGTCGCGCTGTTTGTCAGTGCCGATTACAGCAGCGATGTGGACGACAATGACTTGAATGGCTTGATCGGCAACCTGGGGATCAGGGTGCGCTGGTAAAGGCGCGCTATTACCAGCGCGTGCGACTGTACAGCGCCGGTGCCGCACCCAGGTCCTTGACCGTCAGGCCCTGATTCAGCGGCACCGCCTGCATGGCCGCCGGGTCTATGACCTCGACGCGAAAGTGTGGCAGCGACTCAGGCACAGCAAGCCCATAAGCACTGAGCATGGGTCTTTGGGAAAAGTAGTGCTTAAGTACCGAGCTGTAACCCGACAAGGAATCGGCCGAGATCAGGCCGATGTTGGGGTCATAGAAGTGGAATACCGAGCGCCCTTGTTCCTGACGCACGGCCATCAGCATGGAATGGTTGGGGGTATTGATCTGCAGATAGGCGTTGTGTCGCTCATCCGCCAGGCGTTTGATGACTGCCTCCAGCTCAAGGTTGCCTGGCAGGGTCCTCACTGCAGACCCACCGCTACCGTGCAGCACCCCAAGCGCTTTGCTGAACAGAACCGCTTCGCTGCTCTGGGCATCCGCCGCCACCAGATACATCCTGTCCATCAGCGCGTGTTCGCTGCCCCCTTCCAGTGCTACAGCCATGGTGCGTGCCAATGGCAGACAGCGGCCGTTGTCCGGGCGGGTCACCAGGATTTGCGGCGCCGGCCGGTAACTCCTCGCCCCATGCAGACGCAGCTTTCTGCCATGAGCTCCGGCACGGGCGAAGGCTTGCTGCCAGTGCTGCTCAAGCTCCAAGCGATTGATCCTGCCTGCCAGTGCGCCAAGTTGATGAGGTGTGAGGTTCGAATCGGGACGTATGAACAGCCGTTTCAAATGCACCAGATCACGCCGGGCGCGCAGATCCACACCGGGGACGGTAAGCATTCCGTAATCCCGCAGTCCCTGTTGAAACTCCGTCTTCTTGTTGCTGAGGTTTTGCCAGTCCTTGCACAGCTTGGCGTAACGTTGCTCCACCTGCTTTGCCGGCATGAGCTCGTGACGGGCAAAATTCCCTCCCCCGAGCAGCTCTTCTGTTCGTACCCATTCACGCCCCGACTCGACTTTGTAGAAATCCGGAGCCATCAACAAGACGGACCGTTCCTGATACGCAGTGGCTGCCGTGCTGCGTGCCAACCGCGCCGACGTCCTGGCACTGGGTAGATCGACGAAATCCTGGTATTTCATCAGCCGGTTGCCGCCAGCCTGTTGAAAGCGGGCCGCCCAGACCGGCTCGGGGACAACCATCGGCTCCAGGTCCAGGCGGGTGCGCCGGGCAGCCATCAGGTCGAAAGCCATGTGACCGTGCTCCGGGTGACGACCTACCAACAGGAAATGGCTGCTACTGGCCTTGTTGACCTTGTCCCAGCTGTGCACCACCCTGACCTTGATATCGAAGAAGCCGTGCTTTGCCATGTAGGCTCTGACTGTTCGCAAAAGCGGGCCAGGGCGTTGCTTGCCGGTGGCGAGCAAGCGCGAGACTTTCGGATACTTGCGCAAATCGGCGAGGAAGCCCTGCTCAAGCAATGTTTGCGACTCACTGATTCTGGCTGCTTGTGCACTGCGCAGTTCCTCGGCCCTGAATTCGGGCGCAGCGTGCTCGACAACAATCCGTACGTCGCGGCCGTCCGCCAGCTTGCCCGCCTGTCGCTCGAACCTCAGCAACCGAGCATCCGCCAGGTTCAGCTCATGCCAGCCTTTGACCGATTCACCCAAGGTGAGCGCACTGTTATCGAGGCTGATGACCTTACCCTCGCCCAGGCTCAAACCCGCCTGCAGCACCTTGTTGCTGTCCTTTGCCAATACCACTACGCGGTAACCGGCTGGCAAGCGCTTGATGTCATCCAGGCAATAAAGCTGTTGACCGCTCCCCCCCAGAAACCCCTCGACAGTATCGGCCCCGGGCAGGCTCACCAGCCGTTGCAGCGTCTGCGCATCAATCACCCCGGCGCGTTGCTGCAGATGCAGAACGCCTTCCAGCGGGCCGGCAGCGTCACTGATGGCAGCCGGCACCAAATTCAGTTGCGCCAGCATCAGCGCACGCTGGCGGGGCGACAGGCTGATCAACAGGTCCAGCGACTTGCTGTAGCCTTCGGTTAGCGAAGATGAACGAATCAGCGCGACCAGGTTGCGCACGTCGGCGGCCAAGTGCGCCGCTGCCGACACCGCGCGAGCCACAGGCCTGGCCAGGACCGCCAGATCGCCAGCGCCGACGAAAACCAACGTCAGCTTGCCCAGGGCAATATCCGCCTGGGCCTGGCGGTAGACATCGCCCCGATCAGCAACGTCCAGCATCCGCTCATCGAAGTACAGAGTGCCCGCCGCCAGTGCCACGTCCATCGAGGCAAGTGCCATCGGCATCGCCAAGCCTTCGAATGGCACCATTACCACCATCGAGACCAAGGTCGTGCCGAACTGCATCAGGCGTTCTGCAGCCTGCGTCCAGCGTTGCTGATTCTCTTCCTGGGCAGTGAAGACCGCGCTATTGAGGTTGCTTTTGATCATCTCCAGATCAGCCGCAAGCAACTGTGGCATGACCTCACCACCGCCAAAGGTCAACTGCGATTGATAAAAAGTCACATCGGTCAGCCTGAGCGAGCGCTTGGCGATAATGGCGGTGCGCTCGATCACGCCGTTGTCAAAATCCGACAGATGCGAGCGGATGAACCGCTCCAGGGCAACCGAGGTATCGTCGGCCACCCACGGATATACACTGCCAGTGGTCAGTGAAACCAGAAAGCCGCCAGCGTGGTCTCTCACCGCCAGTAGATTGGGTACAACCTTGTCCGTGACCTTTACCACCTCGGCAACCAGATCACCCGACACCCAACGATCAAGAACATGGCGCAAGGGGCCATTGGTGCTGGCCAGCAGTCGTGTCATTACGCCATTGAAACGGTGATGGGCAAAGCTCTGGTATTGCTGCTTGAACGCGTCATCACTCGCCAACTGGATAAAGTCCTCCATCACCGCGGCCTGCACGCGAGTACGCAGTTGAGCATCGAGGACCAGTGGCAGCAGCGGCGCGGGTAGCCCAGGTGAGGCTGACGGCAATTGATCGACGTAGTTTACGAGGTTGCGTTGATGCTCACCCAAGGCTACCTGACGGACGCTGAACACTTCCTTGCGTGAATGACTGGCGCTGCCCAGGAAAGTCACCGGCGTTTTCGGCTGAAAGGACAGCGTCTGGTTCAGCAGCGCCAGGTTGATGGACCGCGGATCCATACCTGCTGCCTGCGCATCCTGCTGCAAACAGCGGATGATGGTCTCGTCGATATGCTGCGCCTGGCCGAGGACCAGCCCCGTGGTTTGGGAAGTGTCCAGCGCGGGAGCCGCCACAGTGCCAGTGTCTTTCGGCTGCGGCTGCTTCAAGCCCTGCAGTTGTCGGTAGCGCTCGCTGATGGTGAACGCAGCCTTGAGCGCCTCGCGCTGCAACTTTTCTGCCTTAAGCGATAGCACGGCTTTTACCGTGACCAGCCCCAACAGGTCAGGAACCGCTTGCTTGGCATAGGCGGGCGCTGCTGCGGCGCGCTTGCGTAGCCGCGTGGCCTGACGCTCCAATTGCTGATTGTGCTTTTGCAAGCGCTGGATATCCGCTAGCAATTGGGCCTGAGACGTCGAGGTGGGGGCTTCGCGTGCTTGTCGCCTTTTGCCTTGTGCCTCAACCAGCGGCACCTGCCAAGGCTCCGAACGCCAGGGCAGTTGGACCGCCGGTTGAGTATATTCCTCTGCTGCGACGAATGATCCTGCTGAGGAATACGCGACTGCCGAATCCTTTGCTTGGGTGACGACACGCTCGCTGCCATCCTGCTCGCGAACAACCTGGGTAAGCTGCTTCAAATTCAAAGGGGGCTTGCCGGCATAGTATTTTTCACCCGGTATAAAGCCTGGCGCACCCCAGCCCACCAGTAACTCAAGCCCTGCCCCCAAGAGCGTCGGCTTCAGGCTCAGGTCGGGTCTGGACTGTTCCTTTTCGCGGGTATCGCGCAACCAGTCCCAGGGATTGATGCGCTCCAGCAGCTCATTGCCCGTCATGTTCGGGGCGCGCTGTGCGAACTGGCTTCTGAGGTTGTCGACAACGACTTCAAGATCCAGATCGGCCAGCTTCCCGTCAAGTGCCTGCAGCAGGATGTGCAACTGAGCATCGTCGAGCCCGGGCAGTTTCCTGGCGAGCGTCAACACCAGCGCCTCGCGGGTGTCCCGCTGTGACTGGTTACCCAACTGCACCGCTGCCGCCATCGGCAACCCCAGATACCAGGCACCAAGCACCACCGGCAAGCCAAAGGCACCGAACACCCCGAAGCTGGCGGGGATTGCAGCCAGGACGCTAGCGCGCATCACCAGGCTTGCCGGGTTGAGCGGCGCGCCTTGCGGGTTCACCTCCTCAACCGCGGGGTGCGCCTGCGCCCAGATCCGTGCCATCAGCGGATCCGCCATCAGTACCCGCTCGGCCAATTCATTGCGCAGCTCTGCTACTTGCTGATCAGTGATCAACTGCGGATCACAGTCGTTGACCATGGCTACCACCACCTTGAAGAAAGCATCGCCCTCAAGGTCGAGTGAACGGTATTCACCGCGGCTTACTGCACCGATACGCGTAGGCTCCAGCCTGATCCTGGCAGCCTGCTCCAACTGCACAGCGTCCAGTTGTCCAGGCTCCAGCAGGCAAGCCGGATCGGTAATGTCGACCCCGTACAGCACCTGGCCATCCACACCCTCGAGCACCAGGGTGTTGCATTCGAGCACACCACTGGCCACCAGTAGCCCCGGTAGCAGGGTCATGGCAATGTTTTCTTCAACCGCGGCCGTGCGCAGGGCCTGGGCAACACGTTGCAGGTTCGTACCGGGCAGATTCGCAACCGCCGCCTGCCGTTGTTCGCTGACAAGGTACTCGGTCGGTGTGTACTGACGGTTGAGTGGTGGGTTAGAGACCAAGGGCATGGCTGCGCTTCCATGAAAAACCGGAAGCGCAGTAGACACCGATACCCTGCCCCGGGCTTGTACAGAACGCTCAAGCCGTCATTGCGGGCGCAAAATCAACACCCCCAGCGGCGGCAGGTTCAACCCCAGCGACAACGGCTGGCCATGGCTGGACAACGCCTGGCTGGCCACTTCACCGAGGTTGCCGTAATTGGACCCGGCATAACCCTCGGCATCGCTGTTGAACACCTCGACCCAGCGCTCGCCAAACGGCACACCGATGCGATAACCCTCGCGCGGCACCGGGGTGAAGTTGGCCACCACCAGCAACGGCTCGCCGCCAGCGCTCCAGCGCAGCCAGGCATAGACACTGTTGTGCGCATCATCGCCGATCAGCCACTGAAAGCCTTGCGGCAGGCAGTCCTGCTCGTGCAGGGCCCGCTCGTCGCGGTACAAACGGTTGAGGTCGCTGACCAGGCGCTGCACGCCCAGGTGCTCGGGGTACTTGAGCAGGTACCAGTCCAGTTCGCTGTCATGGTTCCACTCGCGCCACTGGCCGAACTCGCAGCCCATGAACAGCAGCTTCTTGCCCGGATGGGTCCACATGAAGGTCAGGTAGGCGCGCAGGTTGGCGAACTTCTGCCAGCGATCGCCAGGCATCTTGTCGATCAGAGAGTGCTTGCCGTGCACCACCTCGTCATGGGAAATCGGCAGGATGAAATGCTCGGAATAGGCATAGATCAGGCCGAAGCTCATCTCGTTGTGGTGATAGGTGCGGTGGATCGGGTCGTTCTGGATGTAGTGCAGGGTGTCGTGCATCCAGCCCATGTTCCACTTGTAGGCAAAGCCCAGGCCGCCCTGCTGGGTCGGCTGGCTGACGCCCGGCCAGGCCGTGGACTCTTCGGCGATCACCAGGGCACCGGGGGCTTCCAGCGCCACCACGTCGTTAAGGTGACGCAAGAAGTCGATGGCTTCCAGATTCTCGCGGCCGCCGTGGCGGTTGGGCACCCACTCCCCGGCCTTGCGTGAATAGTCGCGGTAGAGCATCGACGCCACGGCATCGACACGCAGGCCGTCGATATGGAAATGCTTGAGCCAGTGCAGCGCCGAGGCCAGCATGAAACCGTGCACTTCGGTGCGGCCAAGGTTGTAGATCAGCGTGTCCCAGTCCTGGTGGAAACCCTCCAGCGGGTTGTCGTACTCGTACAAGGCGGTGCCGTCGAAGCGCGCCAGGCCGTGGGTGTCGGTCGGAAAATGCGCCGGCACCCAGTCGAGAATCACCCCGATGCTCGCCTGATGGCAGGCATCGATGAACGCGGCAAAGTCTTCGGCGCTGCCGTAGCGCGCGGTCGGCGCGAACATCGACAATGGCTGGTAACCCCAGGAGCCGCCAAAGGGATGCTCCATGATCGGCATCAGCTCGATATGGGTGAAGCCCAGTTGCTGGATATACGGCACCAGGCGCTCGGCCAGTTCGCGCCAGTTGTAGAAGCGTGCCACTTCACCGTTGTCGTCCAACTCGCACTGCCAGGAGCCGGCGTGCAGTTCGTAGATAGACAGCGGCGCGCTGGTGACCTGGCGTTCCCCGCGCTGCTGCATCCAAGCCTGATCCTGCCAGTCATGGGCCAGGGGGCCGGCGACCCTCGAGGCGGTGCTCGGCGGCAACTCGGTGGCACGGGCCAGCGGGTCGGCCTTGAGCGGCAGGATGCCTTCGCGCCCGAGCACTTCGTATTTGTAGGCTTCGCCAGCCTGCAGGCGCGGCACGAACAGCTCCCAGACCCCGGACGGATGGCGCAGGCGCAGGGGATGACGGCGCCCGTCCCAGTTGTTGAAATCGCCCACCACCGAGACCCGCCGCGCATTCGGCGCCCACACCGAAAAGCGCACGCCGTCGACACCTTCGACCGTCACCGGTTGCGCCCCCATGGCACCGGACAGGTCTCGATGATTGCCCTCGGCGAACAAGTACAGGTCCATGTCGCCGAGCAGTGGCCCGAAGCTGTACGGATCTTCAGTGATCTGCTCACCGCCCGCCCAGTTGATCTGCAACAGGTACGGCTGCGGCTCCCGCAGATGAGTGATGAACAACCCCGGTACCGGGCCCTGCTCCAGCTCTGCCAATACGCGACTGCCGTCGCGAGCCAACACCCGCACGTTCAGGGCATTGGGCAGATAGGCGCGGACAAACTGGCCACCAGCACCATCCGGGTGCGGGCCGAGCACCGCGAACGGGTCGGTGTGTTCGGCTCTTACCAGGGCATCGATATCGCGCTGCCCCAGTCCTCCTTCCTCGCGCTTGCGTTGAATCATTTACTGCTCTCCCCAGGTACTGATCAGACCATGCAGGCCCTGCAAAGGCACGGCCAGCCAATTCGGACGGTTCTCGGCTTCGTAGAGGATTTCGTAGGCGGCCTTCTCGAGACTGAACAACGCCAGCGCCGCCTGCTCGCCGTCGCCATGCTCCCAGGCATGGGGCATGGCCGCACTGGCCAGACCATAAGCCTCGACAAAAGCATGCCGGGCCTGGTGCAGGTAACGCCGGGCGACGCGTTGACGTGCCTGGCGGGCAGCCTCGGAAAGGTCGACAGCGGAAGCACTGCGCAGCACCATCGCTGCAGCATAGTCGAAGGAACGCAGCACGCCGCTGACGTCCTTGTACGGGCTGTGCTTGGCCCGGCGCTCATCGAGTGGCCGCGCCGGTTCACCCTCGAAATCGATCAGGTAGGCATCGCCCTGAACCACCAGCACCTGGCCCAGGTGCAGGTCACCATGCACGCGCATCAACAGCCCACCCACCGCTTGCTTGCTGAGTTCGGCAATGTGCTTGAGCAAGCTCTTGCGCTGCTGTTGCAGATCGTCGATCAGGGCCTGGCTGTCGCTGTCGAGGCTGGCACGGTGTTCCAGCAGCAGGTCCAGGGCGCGGGTCAGCTGGGCACCGACCTGTTTGTTCCAGGCCTGGCTGTCGCGGCGGGTGCTGGCCCGCGACTGGAACGCAGGGTCGGCGCTGGGCGCGGCCAGCAGCAGGTGCATCTCGCCCAGGCGCTGGCCGAGCAAGGCGGCGAAGTCGGCCAGATCCTGCAGGGCATCGGTGTGCACATCCTGGTCTTTGCTCGAAGGCTCCATCTCGTCGCGAATGGCCCGTTCCAGGTTGTTCTGAGTCCAGTCCCAGGCGTCGCCCTGGTTGCTCAGGTAGCCCTGCGCGATCATCAGCAGATGCGGCTGGGCCTGGGCGTCCACGCGGCTGACCCAGCCCAGCAGCGGCGAGATATTGGCAAAACCGGCGGTGGTCAGGTAGGCGCTCATTTCCAGTTCCGGGTGCACCCCGGGGTTGACCCGGCGGATCAGCTTGAGCACCAGGCTGGCGCCGACCACCACCGAACTGTTGGACTGCTCGGCGCTCAGGTAGCGGACTACCGCGTCGTCCCCCAGGTTCAGCGCCGCCAGCTGCCCGGTGGCCTCAAAACGCAGCTCACCCTCGCTGCAGGGCAGACGCAAGCCGTCCCGGCAGCCGCTGAGCACGGCGCGCACGAAGCTCTCCAGGACGAAGCCATCGGTGATCAAGCCCACCTGACGACCGCGACGGACCCGGGCCAGGGCCAGTTGCTGCGGCGCCGGGCTGTTGATGTGCTCTTCGGCGATCAAGCCGAATGGCAATTGATAGCGGCTGCTCTGGCCACCGCCCTGCACTTCGATCTCGCTGAGCAGCACCGGGCTGGTCGCGGCGCCAAAGCGCACGCCATAGATGATCTGCACCTGTTCGATGCGGGTTTCCTTGCCGGCGAACCAGCGGCGCTTGGGCAGGTACTGGGGCAGGATGCCGTCTTGCAAGGTGACCCGTGACGGCGCTTCCAGCAGCTCTTCCATGCGTTTTTTCAGCACCAGGGTGGTGAACTCCGGCAGGCTCTGGGCCGGTTCCACATGCCAACTGGGCATCTGGTCCTTGTCGGCCAGCAGGAACCAGTAAAAACCATAGGGCGGCAGGGTCAGCAGGAACGGCAACTGGCCGATTGGCGGGAAGGCACTGCCACCGAGCATTTCCACCGGCACCTTGTCGGCGTACTGCTGCAGCTCAAGCTCCGCCGCCTGCGCAGCGCGCGATACGTTGGCGACGCAGAGGATGATCTCGCTCTTGCCATCAGGGCCGGTGTACTCACGGACATAGGCGAGGATCCGCCGGTTGCTCGGCGTGAGCATCTTCAGGGTGCCGCGGCCAAAGGCCTTCTGCTGCTTTCGGACCGCCAGCAGGCGCCGGTTCCAGTTCAGCAGCGAGTGCGGGTCATGGGCCTGAGCTTCGACGTTGACCGCCTGGAAGCCGTACAGCGGGTCCATGATCGGCGGCAGCACCAGGCGCGCAGGGTCGGCACGGGAGAAACCACCGTTGCGGTCGATCGACCACTGCATTGGCGTGCGTACGCCATCGCGGTCGCCCAGGTAGATGTTGTCGCCCATGCCGATCTCGTCGCCGTAATACAAGGTCGGCGTGCCGGGCATCGACAGCAGCAGGCTGCACAGCAGCTCGACCCGCCGCCGGTCCCGTTGCAGCAACGGCGCCAGACGCCGGCGAATGCCGAGGTTGATCCGCGCGCGGCGGTCCTCGGCGTAGTAGTTCCACAGGTAATCGCGCTCGCGATCAGTGACCATTTCCAGGGTCAGCTCATCATGGTTGCGCAAGAAGATCGCCCACTGGCAGTTGGCCGGAATCTCCGGGGTCTGGCGCAGGATGTCGGTGATCGGGAAGCGGTCTTCCTGGGCCACGGCCATGTACATGCGCGGCATCAGCGGGAAGTGAAAGGCCATGTGGCATTCGTCGCCCTGCCCTTCGCCAAAATACAGCTGGGTGTCTTCCGGCCACTGGTTGGCCTCGGCCAGGAGCATGCGGTCGGGGTAGTTGGCGTCGATTTCGGCGCGGATCTTCTTCAGCACCTGATGGGTTTCGGGCAGGTTCTCGTTGTTGGTGCCGTCACGCTCGATCAGGTACGGGATGGCGTCCAGGCGCAGGCCGTCGACGCCCAGGTCGAGCCAGTAGCGCATGACCCCGAGCACCGCCTTGAGCACTTGCGGGTTGTCGAAGTTGAGGTCCGGCTGGTGCGAGTAGAAACGGTGCCAGAAGTACTGGCCGGCCACCGGGTCCCAGGTCCAGTTGGATTTCTCGGTGTCGAGGAAGATGATCCGCGTACCGTCGTACTTCTGGTCGCTGTCGGACCACACATAAAAGTCCCGGGCCTTGCTCCCCGGCTTGGCGCGCCGGGCCTTCTGGAACCACGGGTGCTGGTCGGAGGTGTGGTTGATGACCAGCTCGGTGATTACTCGCAGGCCGCGTTTGTGCGCCTCGGCAATGAAGCGTTTGACGTCGGCCAGGGTGCCGTAGTCGGGGTGCACCGCCTTGTACTCGGCGATGTCGTAGCCATCGTCGCGGCGAGGCGAAGGGTAGAACGGCAGCAGCCACAGGGTGTTGACCCCAAGCTCGGCGATGTAGTCGAGCTTGGCGATCAGGCCGGGAAAGTCACCGATGCCGTCGTTGTTGGAATCGAAGAAGGACTTGACGTGTACCTGGTAGATGATCGCGTCTTTGTACCACAGTGGATCATCGATAAAGGCGGCTGGGCGGGCGCGCTTGGCCATGCTCGACTCCTTTCTAGAGGGCTTTTTCGATACGCCAGATAGCAAACGGCAGGTGCCAGGGCTCGATGCGCATCCATTGGGTCTTGCCGTGCCAGGTCCAGCGATGGCCGCTCATCAGGTCTTCGCCGAGGGTGTCGGCAGTGTCGTCCAGCCCCAGCTCCCACAGCGGCAGTTCGAAATGCGCCTCCTGGGCGTTGTGCGGATCGAGGCTGACGGCGACGAGGATGAAGTTGTCGCGCTCGGCGGTGCGTTTGCCGAAGTACAGGATGTTGTCGTTCCAGGCGTGATAAAAAGCCACGCCCAGGTGGGTTTGCAACGCAGGGTTCTGCCGACGGATACGATTGAGCTGGGCGATTTCGGCAATGATGTTGCCGGGCTGGGTAAAGTCCCGCGGGCGGATCTCGTACTTCTCGGAATCGAGGTATTCCTCCTTGCCCGGCACCGGCGTCGCCTCGCACAGCTCGAAGCCCGAGTACATGCCCCACAGGCCCGAGCCCATGGTCGCCAGGGCGGCGCGGATGAGAAACCCGGCGCGCCCGGACTCATGCAGAAAGTACGGGTTGATGTCCGGTGTATTGACGAAGAAGTTCGGCCGGTAGCAGTAGCGCCAGGGTGGCTGGTTGAGCTCTTCGAAGTAGCTTTGCAGCTCGGCCTTGGTGTTGCGCCAGGTGAAGTAGCTGTAGCTCTGGGAATAACCGACCTTGCCCAGGCGCGCCATCATCGCAGGCTTGGTGAAGGCTTCGGCGAGGAAGATCACCTCCGGGTACTGGCTGCGGACATTGGCGATCAGCCAGTGCCAGAACGGCAAGGGTTTGGTGTGCGGGTTATCGACCCGAAAACTCTTGACCCCCTCCTTGACCCAACCCACCACCACGTCGCGCAGGGCCAGCCACAACGCCGGTACCGCATCGGCGGCGTAGAAGTCGACATTGACGATGTCCTGGTATTTTTTCGGCGGATTCTCGGCATAGCGAATGCTGCCGTCCGGGCGCCAGGAAAACCAGCCCGGGTGCTCCTTGAGCCAGGGGTGGTCCTGGGAACACTGAATGGCAAAATCCAGGGCGATTTCCAGGCCATGCTCGGCAGCGGCAGCCACCAGCCGGCGAAAATCCTCGCGGCTGCCCAGTTGCGGATGAATCGCCTCGTGCCCGCCTTCGGCACCGCCGATGGCATAGGGGCTGCCGGGGTCATCCGGCTCGGCCTGCAAGGCATTGTTGCGGCCCTTGCGGTGGCGCACGCCGATGGGGTGGATGGGCGGGAAGTACAAAACGTCAAAGCCCATGTCACGGATCATCGGCAGGCGTTCGTGCACGTCATTGAAGGTGCCGTGGCGCTCAGGGTCGTCGGTGACCGAACGGGGAAACAGCTCGTACCAGCTGGCAAACTGCGCCTGGATACGCTCGACATCCAGCGGGTATTCGGGGCTGCGGCTGAGGTAGGTGCGGTGCTCGGCTTCGGCCATCAGCAGCGCAGTGTCCGGATGCAGCAGCAAGGCCACCTGCTCGTCGGCGGACAGGCCCGGCAGGTGCCGGTGCAAGGCCTGCAACTGGTCGCGCAACGGCCCGTTGCTGCGGCCGATATTGTTTTCGATCAGCAGTTGCCCCTCCTGCAGCTCCAAGGGCACCGCGACGCCGGCGTTGAACTTCTTCTCCAGGTCATGGCAATAGGTGGCGAACGGGTCGATCCAGGCCTCGATGCTGAACAGGTGGCGACCCTGCTCGCTGACGGTGAATTCGGCCTGCCACAGGTCGTTGCCGGCAAACTGCATCGGCAGGCAATGCCAGCGCCGGCTGTGGGCCTGGCGCCAGTTGAGCATCACCACCAGGGCGTCATGGCCATCGGCATAGACCTTGCTGCTGACCTGCACCGGCTCGCCCACCACCGCCTTGACCGCAAACAGCCCGCCATCGAGCACCGGCAAGGTGTTCTCGATCACGATCCGCGGTTCGAGCAAGGCCTGGGACAGGCTCAGGGCCTGGTCCGGGTGGTCGTTTGCCGGGGTCATGCGGTCGGTTTCGAAGGGCTCATCGCGGGTCATCGAACGTTGCTCCGTTATGAAGTGGCACTAAAGGTTCAGAGCGGGGGCGCGGCCCGGGGTTCAAAAAAAATGAGCGATTGGCCAAGGCCAGGGTCGAAACCCCGAGCCGACACGGCCAACACCGCTGAAAGAGTAGTATCCAATCGCTGGCAAGCCAGCTCCCACAAGGTTCTCAGAGCACTCAAGGGCTCTGCTGCACCTGTGGGAGCTGGCTTGCCAGCGATAGCAGCGCCGCGGACTCAGCGCTTGATCAGCTCTTCAATGCTGATCTCGCGCATCCTGAACTTCTGCACCTTGCCAGTTACCGTCATCGGAAACTCTTCGACAAAGCGGAAGTAACGCGGGGTCTTGAAGTGGGCAATGCGGCTCTTGCACCACTGTTGCAGCTCGATCTCGCTGGCGCTGTGGCCGGGGTGGAACTTGATCCAGGCGACGATCTCTTCGCCGTAACGCTCATCGGGAATACCGATCACCTGCACGTCCGCCACCGCCGGGTGGGTAAAGAAGAACTCCTCCAACTCCCGCGGATAGATATTCTCGCCACCCCGGATGATCATGTCCTTGTTGCGCCCGGCGATGCAGACATAGCCCGCCTCGTTCATGGTCGCCAGGTCGCCGGTGCGCATCCAGCCCGCCGGGTCGATGGCTTCGCTGGTCGCCGCCGGGTTGCCCCAGTAGCCAAGCATCACGCTGTAACCGCGAGTGCACAGCTCGCCGATCTGCCCGCGCGGCACGATGCAGCCCTGTTCGTCGATGATCTTGCTTTCCAGCTGCGGCTGGGTGCGCCCGACCGTGGTCACACGCAGTTCCAGGTCGTCATCCGGGCCGGTCTGCATCGACACCGGGCTGGTTTCGGTCATGCCGTAGGCGATTTGCACCTCGCTCATGTGCATCTCGCCGATCACCCGGCGCATCACCTCGATCGGGCAGGTGGCGCCGGCCATGATCCCGGTGCGCAGGGTCGACAGGTCCATGCCAGGCCGTTGCGGATGGTCGAGCATGGCGATGAACATGGTCGGGACGCCATACAGCGCCGTGGCCTTCTCCTCGGCGACGCAGCTCAAGGTCAAAAGCGGGTCGAAGGCATCGTTGGGGTAGATCATGGTGCTGCCATGGGTGATGCAACCGAGGTTGCCCATTACCATGCCGAAGCAGTGGTACAGCGGCACCGGGATCACCATGCGGTCGTGCTCGCTCAGGCCCAGGCTCTCGCCGACCATGTAGCCGTTGTTGAGGATATTGTAGTGGCTGAGCGTGGCACCCTTGGGGAAGCCGGTGGTGCCGGAGGTGTACTGGATGTTCACCGGCTGGTCGAACTGCAGGCTTTGCTGGCGGGCCTGGAAATCAGCGGGAGCGGTTTCGCTGGCCAGCCAGCCCAGGCGCTCCCAGGGCAGAAAGCCGGCTGGCGGCTGCGGGTCGAGGCTGATCAGCCCGCGCAGCTCCGGCAGGCGCTCGCTGCGCAGTTGACCGGGTGCTTGCTGGGCCAGGTCCGGCAGCAGTTCACCGAGCATGGCGTGGTAATCGGAGGTCTTGAAGGCGCCGGCGCTGATCAGCCATTGGCAACCCGACTGCTTGAGCACGTATTCAAGCTCGCTGGTGCGGTAGGCCGGGTTGATGTTGACCAGGATCACGCCGATCTTGGCGCTGGCGAACTGGCTGATGCACCACTGTGCGCAGTTCGGCGCCCAGATGCCCAAGCGATCGCCGGTTTTCAACCCCAGCGCCATCAGCGCCCGGGCATGCAGGTCGACGCTGGCGGCCAGCGCCTGCCAGGTGTAGCGCTGCTGTTGATGACGTACCACCAGTGCCTCGCGCTCGGCAAAGCGTGACACGGTCTGGTCGAACGCCTGGCCGATGGTCATGGCCAGCAACGGCTTGTCCTGGCGGCCCTGGGTATAGCTCGGTTGATTCATGGCGGTCCCTTTTTGTGGTTGTTCTGGGAGCTGATTCAAGCGGATCTTACTCTGGCCCATATTTACGTTAACGTAAAGGTCATGGCGAGATTGACAGCATCCGGCGGCAGGTTTACGTTAACGTAAAGGTTATAAGCCCCATCGCTGGCAAGCCAGCTCCCACAGTGTTCGGTGCACTCGCTACTTGTGGGAGCTGGCTTGCCAGCGATGAGGGCAGACACCACACCCTGATCCAAGAACAAATAGAAGGTGCCAGCATGCGTTATCCGACCCTGAACTTCGCCCTGGGCGAAACCATCGACATGCTTCGCGACCAGGTCCAGTCCTTCGTCGCCGCTGAACTGGCGCCGCGCGCCGCGCAGATCGACCAGGACAACCTGTTCCCCGCCGACATGTGGCGCAAGTTCGGCGACATGGGCCTGCTCGGCATCACCGTCCCGGAAGAATACGGCGGCGCCGGTCTCGGTTACCTGGCCCACGTGGTGGCCATGGAAGAAATCAGCCGCGGCTCGGCCTCGGTCGCCCTCTCCTACGGCGCCCACTCCAACCTCTGCGTCAACCAGATCAACCGCAACGGCAACGCCGAGCAGAAAGCCAAGTACCTGCCCAAGCTGATCAGCGGCGAGCACATCGGCGCCCTGGCCATGAGCGAACCCAACGCCGGCTCCGACGTGGTATCGATGAAACTGCGCGCCGAACAGCGCGGCGACCATTTCGTCCTCAACGGCAGCAAGACCTGGATCACCAACGGCCCCGACGCCAACACCTATGTGATCTACGCCAAGACCGACCTTGAGAAAGGCGCCCACGGCATCACCGCCTTTATCGTCGAGCGCGACTGGAAGGGCTTCAGCCGCAGCAACAAGTTCGACAAGCTCGGCATGCGCGGCTCCAACACCTGCGAGCTGTTCTTCGACAACGTCGAAGTGCCCAAGGAGAACATCCTCGGCGTGCTCAACGGCGGCGTCAAAGTGCTGATGAGTGGCCTGGACTACGAGCGCGTGGTGCTCTCCGGCGGCCCGACCGGGATCATGCAGGCCTGCATGGACCTGGTGGTGCCCTACATCCACGACCGCAAGCAGTTCGGCCAGAGCATCGGCGAGTTCCAGCTGATCCAGGGCAAGATCGCCGACATGTACACCCAGCTCAACGCCGGCCGCGCCTACCTGTACGCCGTGGCCCAGGCCTGCGATCGCGCCGAAACCACGCGCAAGGACGCCGCCGGGGTCATCCTCTATACCGCCGAGCGCGCCACCCAGATGGCCCTTGAGGCAATCCAGATCCTGGGGGGCAACGGCTACATCAATGAATTCCCGGCCGGCCGCCTGCTGCGCGATGCCAAGCTCTACGAGATCGGCGCCGGCACCAGTGAGATCCGCCGGATGCTGATCGGCCGCGAACTGTTCAACGAAACCCGCTGAGCACAAGGAATCGCGCCATGGCTACCTTGCACACCCACATCAACCCGCGCTCGGCGGAATTCGCCACCAACAGCGCGGCCATGCTTGAACAGGTCAACGCCTTGCGCAGCCTGATCGCCCAGGTTCACCAGGGCGGCGGGCCCAAGGCCCAGGAGCGGCACACCTCGCGGGGCAAACTGCTGCCGCGCGATCGGATCGACCGCCTGCTCGACGCCGGCTCGCCGTTCCTCGAAATCGGCCAGCTGGCCGCCCATGAGGTGTACGGTGAAGACGTCCCGGCCGCTGGCGTGATCGCCGGCATCGGCCGGGTCGAAGGCGTCGAATGCATGATCGTCGCCAACGACGCTACGGTCAAAGGCGGCTCCTACTACCCGCTGACGGTGAAAAAACACCTGCGCGCCCAGGCCATCGCCCTGCAGAACCGCCTGCCGTGCCTGTACCTGGTGGACTCCGGCGGCGCCAACCTGCCGCGCCAGGATGAAGTGTTCCCCGACCGCGAGCACTTCGGGCGGATCTTCTTCAACCAGGCCAACATGAGCGCGCTCGGCATTCCGCAGATCGCCGTGGTCATGGGCTCGTGCACCGCCGGTGGCGCCTATGTGCCGGCGATGGCCGACGAAGCGATCATGGTCCGCCAGCAGGCGACGATCTTTCTCGCCGGCCCCCCGCTGGTCAAGGCCGCTACGGGTGAAGTGGTCAGCGCCGAAGACCTCGGTGGCGCCGACGTGCACTGCAAGACCAGCGGCGTGGCCGACCACTATGCCGACAACGACGAGCACGCCCTGGCCATCGCCCGGCGCTGCGTGGCCAACCTCAACTGGCACAAGCTCGGCGAGCTGCAGCAACGCGCCCCGGTGGCGCCGCTGTACAGCAGCGAAGAGCTGTACGGCGTGGTCCCGGCCGACGCCAAGCAGCCCTTCGATGTGCGCGAGGTGATCGCGCGGCTGGTCGACGGCTCGGTGTTCGATGAATTCAAGGCGCTGTTTGGTACCACCCTGGTGTGCGGCTTTGCCCACCTGCACGGATACCCCGTGGCGATCCTGGCCAACAACGGCATCCTCTTCGCGGAAGCGGCGCAAAAAGGCGCGCACTTCATCGAACTGGCCTGCCAGCGTGGCATCCCGCTGTTGTTCCTGCAGAACATCACCGGTTTCATGGTCGGCCAGAAGTACGAAGCCGGCGGCATCGCCAAGCACGGCGCCAAGCTGGTTACCGCCGTGGCCTGCGCCCAGGTGCCGAAGTTCACGGTGATCATCGGTGGCAGTTTCGGCGCCGGTAACTACGGCATGTGCGGCCGCGCCTACGACCCGCGCTTCCTGTGGATGTGGCCGAACGCGCGAATCGGCGTGATGGGCGCCGAACAGGCGGCCGGCGTGCTGGCCCAGGTCAAGCGCGAGCAGAGCGAGCGCAGTGGCCAGGCCTTCAGCGCCGAAGACGAAGCGCGCCTCAAGCAGCCGATCCTCGACCAGTACGAACACCAGGGCCACCCCTACTACTCCAGCGCGCGGCTGTGGGACGACGGCGTCATCGACCCGGCGCAAACCCGCGAGATCCTTGGCCTGGCGTTGTCTGCTGCCCTCAACGCACCGATCGAACAGAGCCGTTTCGGCATTTTCCGGATGTGACCATGAGCGACTTCAGTACCCTTGAACTGATCAAGGACCCCCGTGGTTTCGCCACCCTGTGGCTGAGCCGGGAAGACAAGAACAACGCTTTCAACGCGCAGATGATCCGCGAGCTGATCATCGCCATCGACCACATCGGCGCCGACAGCAGCCTGCGTTTCGTATTGCTGCGTGGCCGTGGCCGGCACTTCAGCGCCGGCGCCGATCTGGCCTGGATGCAGCAGTCGGCAGCGCTGGACTACAACACCAATCTTGATGACGCCCGCGAGCTGGCCGAGCTGATGTACAACCTGGCCCGGCTCAAGGTGCCGACGTTGGCCGTGGTGCAAGGCGCAGCCTTTGGCGGCGCCCTGGGCTTGATCAGTTGCTGTGACATGGCCATTGGCGCCAGTGACGCGCAGCTGTGCCTGTCCGAGGTGCGCATCGGCCTGGCGCCGGCAGTGATCAGCCCGTTCGTGGTCCAGGCCATGGGCGAGCGCGCCGCGCGCCGCTACGCGCTGACCGCCGAACGCTTCAGTGGCGACCGCGCCCGTGAGCTGGGCCTGCTGGCCGAAGCCTACCCGGCCGCGGAACTGGAACAGCAGGTCGGCATATGGATCGACAACCTGCTGCTCAACAGCCCGCAGGCCATGCGTGCCAGCAAGGAGCTGTTGCGTGAAGTCGGCCACGGCGAACTGACCCCGGCCATCCGCCGCTACTGCGAGAACGCCATCGCCCGCATCCGCGTCAGCCCCGAAGGCCAGGAAGGCTTGCGCGCTTTCCTGGAAAAACGCAGCCCGGCCTGGCAGAGCGAACCGTCGAACAAGGAGCCGCGCCCATGAGCCGCACCCCGTTGACCACCCTGCTGGTTGCCAACCGCGGCGAGATCGCCTGCCGGGTGATGCGCACCGCCAAGGCCCTGGGCCTGACCACTGTCGCCGTGCACAGCGCCATCGACCGTGAAGCGCGGCACAGCCGCGAGGCTGATATCCGCATCGACCTCGGCGGTGCCAAGGCGGCTGAAAGCTACCTGGACATCGACAAGCTGCTGGCCGCGGCAAAAGCCAGCGGTGCCCAGGCGATCCACCCCGGTTACGGCTTTTTGTCCGAGAACGCCGGCTTCGCCCGCGCCATCGAACAGGCCGGGCTGATCTTCCTCGGCCCACCGGCCAGCGCCATCGATGCCATGGGCAGCAAGTCGGCAGCCAAGGCCCTGATGGAGCAGGCCGGCGTGCCGCTGGTGCCGGGGTATCACGGCGAAGCCCAGGACCTGGAAACCTTCCGCGCCGCCGCCGAGAAGATCGGCTACCCGGTGCTGCTCAAGGCCACTGCCGGGGGCGGTGGCAAGGGCATGAAGGTGGTCGAACACGAAAGCCAGCTCGGCGAAGCCCTGGCCTCGGCCCAGCGTGAAGCGCAGTCGTCGTTCGGCGATGCGCGCATGCTGGTGGAAAAATACGTGCTCAAGCCCCGCCACGTGGAGATCCAGGTATTCGCCGACCAGCACGGCAACTGCCTGTACCTCAACGAGCGCGACTGCTCGATCCAGCGTCGGCACCAGAAGGTTGTCGAAGAAGCCCCTGCCCCGGGCCTGAGCAGCGCCCAGCGCCAGGCCATGGGCGAAGCGGCGGTCAAGGCGGCCCAGGCGATCGGCTATGTCGGCGCCGGCACCGTGGAGTTCCTGCTCGATGCCCGTGGCGAATTCTTCTTCATGGAGATGAACACGCGCCTGCAGGTCGAACACCCGGTTACCGAGGCGATCACCGGCCTCGACCTGGTGGCCTGGCAGATCCGTGTCGCCTGTGGCGAGCCGCTGCCGATCACCCAGAACCAGGTGCCGCTCAATGGCCACGCCATCGAAGTGCGCTTGTATGCCGAAGACCCGGCCAATGATTTTCTGCCGGCCACCGGTCACCTGGCGCTGTACCGCGAGTCGGCACCGGGCGAAGGACGGCGGGTCGACAGCGGCGTCAGCGAAGGCGACGACGTCTCGCCGTTCTACGACCCGATGCTCGGCAAACTGATCGCCTGGGGCGAAACCCGCGAGCAGGCCCGCTTGCGCTTGCTGGCGATGCTCGATGAGTTCGCCATTGGCGGGCTGAAGAGCAACATCGCCTTCCTGCGGCGCATCCTTGCCCACCCGGCATTTGCCGAGGCCGAGCTGGATACCGGGTTCATCCCGCGCTACCAGGAGCAGCTACTGCCTGCGCCACAAGCCTTGCCAGCGGCGTTCTGGCAGGCAGCGGCCGAAGCTTTCATCCAAAGCCAGCCGTTGCAACCGCGGACAGATGATCGTTATTCGCCGTGGGCAGCCAACAGCGGCTTTCGTGCCGGCGTTCCGTTGCAGATCAGCCTGCACCTGACCTGCAACGGTGAAGCCCAGGCCATCAACCTGAACCAGGCGGCGGCCTCGAACCTGAAGCTTGACGGCGAGCAACTGCTGATCGACCAGGACGGCTTGCGCCGTCGGCACCTGGCGATCCGCCGTGGCGAGACCCTGTACCTGCAATGGGATGGTGAGCTGCACAGCGTCAACCGCTATGACCCGATTGCCGAAGCCGACGCCAGCCACAGCCATCAGGGCGGCCTGGGCGCGCCCATGAACGGCAGCATCGTGCGGGTGCTGGTGGAGGTTGGCCAGGCAGTCGAAGCCGGTACGCAACTGGTGGTGCTGGAGGCCATGAAGATGGAACACAGCATCCGCGCGCCCCATGCCGGGACGGTCAAGGCACTGTTCTGCCAGGAAGGCGAGATGGTCAGTGAAGGAGCTGTGCTGGTGGAGCTGGAAGAGGCTTGAGTCCAAGGGGCTGCTAGCGCAGCCCATCGCCGGCAAGGCCGGCTCCCACAGTAAGGGTAGATGCAGGCCCATTGTGGGAGCCGGCGTTGCCGGCGATGCGGGCAACGCGCAATTTCAGAATTTCACCAATGCCTGCACCACCACCCCCAGCAACTCACACTGCTCGGTGCACAAGGCCTTGGGATAGGTCGGGTTGAGCGGGCGCAAATAGCGCTGGCCACCCTCCTCGCTCAACTGGCGAAAACTCGTCGCCGTGCTGTCGGGCGAACGCGCGATCACCAGCTTGCCGGTTTCGGCCTCAAGCCCGGTATCGACCAGGATCAACATACCTTCCGGCACGCTCAAGCCCAGCGGCGCCGTCATCGCATCGCCTTCGACCTTGAGCCAGAACGCCCTCCCCTGTGCTTTATAGTCAGTTGACTGCAGCGCACGGTCTTCGGCCACCTCGACCTCGTCGAGATTGCCCCAAGCCAGAATCGGATAGCGAAAATACAGTTCGTGCTGTAGGCCATCGGCGCCAGTAACAGTAGTCGGGTTGCCCGCGACTGCGTAGGAACCGTTGTTTTCCGCCACCTGGTGAGGGAAGACCATTTGCAGCGGCGGCAGGCCCACTTCCACCAGAATCTGGTTGAGCACCCTGAGTTTCGGCTCGCGCTCCTCGCGCAGCCAGTGGCCCACGGCGCCCTGGGTGACCCCAATGCGTTCGGCGAGATTTTCCTGCGTGACCTTCAGCTCACGCATCCTGGCTTTGACCAGGTCAGTCCATTTATCCATCGCTGGCACGATACGGACTGCCTCCTGGCGCTCAATACACATATTGTAGTATTTAAACAATAGTCATAACTACAGAGCGTATTAATATCTGTCGGCACCTTTCATTGCTTACCCAGATAGCAGGCAGCCGAATGAAACCGACATTTCCTGAAACGGACCTCAGCCTTGATTCCGAAGCATTAAGTAACAGTGATGCCGCCCGGCGTGCGCTGGACTACTACCTCAACCCGGCACCGGTGACGTTTGGCCCCGACGAACCGCTGCTGGTCGCCCGTCAAGGCCTCAGCGATGCCCAGGCGACCGCCCATGCCACCAACCTGTTGCGCTGCGCCGCCGCCACCGCCTGCGAATCAGCTGACGGCCTGCAAGGGGTGCCGCGCGACCTGGCGCTGGCGTCGATGCACATGATCAACATGGCCAGGGCCATGCTCGAGCGCACAGCGGCCAATCAGGACCAGGCCTGAGCATATTTCTGCAAGTTACGTGGAGAGTCGACCAAAAGCGGGTGTTGGTGTCCGCCGGTCAGGAGGGAGCGCATTCGGTAAAAGATTTTTACGGAATGACAGAAAATTCATTTGACTTGCAAATGATAACGATTATTATTGCTCACAACTGGTCGCGAGACTGGTTGGATAACCTGAAAGCCCTTAGGTCGGACTCTCAGATTATCTCCTCATCAGGCTAATCACGGTTTTTGACCCGGCTTTTTGCCGGGTCTTTTTTTTGGTCTTCAGGCTAATGAAGATGGGTGTTGCTCGAATGGCCGCGATGATAGCAAATGTATGTCGCGCAGTGAATGGTTGTAACAGCGCTTTGCAGAATTAGCACTTGAGAATCAATCTCGTTACGAATAAGCTGGTGCAGCGTCACGGAAGACGCCCCCACTCCACTGACCAGCAAGGAGCTTGTACATGACCCGTCTGTTGCTGCCCCTTGAACACACTCCCCTTTCCCACGAGCTTGCCGACGATGCCTTGCTGCAGCGTCTGAAAAAACTGCCGCGTCGCGTTCAACAGGTATTCCTGCTCAGCCGCCTCGACCAACTGTCGTTCGCCAGCATCGCCGAGCGCCTCGACCTGCCCGCGATCACCGTTGAGCGCCACATGAACCAGGCGCTGCAGATTGCCCGCGAAGAACGCGACGCCCTGGCGAGCATCGCCGGCCAATGGTACGTGCGCCTGCAAAGCCCGCAGGTGACCGCCAGTGAACGCATCGATTTTCGCCGCTGGCTCGATAGCGCCCCCGAGCACCGCGAAGCCTTCCATGCCACCGAGCTGCGCTGGCGCACCTTGCTGGCCCCGGCCCGCCAGCTGGGCGAGGACGGCTGGTACCGGCAACCACGGGCAGCCTTGTCGCTGGGTGGTTGCTCGGTGGCCATCGGCCTGGGCCTGGCCGCCTTGGCAGCGATCGGTTTCTGGTCCTGAGCCAGGCGTGTAGAGTAGTTGCCACAACAACTCTACATGGAGCCTGGTGATGACCGTGACGCTGTCCCCCCTGCACATCGACTGCGATTTCGATTCCGGCAACATCCTCGTCAAGGATGCCAGTGACCCCAAGCGGGTGCGCCTGGATATCCGCCCCGACACCAGCAGCGACCACTTCCAGTGGTTCCACTTCAAGGCTGCGGGGCTGACCCCGGGCCAGACCCATGGGTTCAGCCTGGAAAACGCCGGCGCCTCGTCCTACCACGAGGCCTGGAGCGGTTACCAGGCCGTGGCCTCCTACGACCAGCAACAGTGGTTCCGGGTGCCCACTACTTTCGATGGCAAGGCCCTGAACTTCAGCCTCAAGGCCGAGCAGCCCCAGGCCTGGTTCGCCTACTTCGAGCCCTACCCGCGCGCGCGCCACAACCAGTTGATCGAGCGTGCCAGCACCCTCCCAGGTGTCGAACTGCTGGCCACCGGCCGCAGTGTCGAAGGCCGCGACATCCAGTTGCTGCGTGCCGGCAGCGGTGCGCCGGGCAAGCGCAAACTGTGGATCATCGCCCAGCAGCACCCGGGCGAGCACATGGCCGAATGGTTCATGGAAGGGGTGATCGACCGCCTGCAACACAATGACCCGACCATCCAGGCATTGCTCCAGGAAGCCGACCTGTACCTGATTGCCAACATGAACCCCGACGGCGCCATCCATGGCCACCTGCGCACCAATGCCAAGGGCCAGGACCTGAACCGCGCCTGGCAGGATGCAAGCATCGACAAAAGCCCGGAAGTGTTCTTCGCCCAGCAGCAAATGAAGCTGCATGGCGTCGACCTGTTCCTCGACGTGCATGGCGACGAAGAAATCCCCCACGTGTTCACCGCTGGCTGCGAAGGCAACCCCGGCTACAACGCGCGTATCGCCGCACTGGAAGCCACCTTCCGCGACAGCCTGTGCAAGCGCACCGTGGACTTTCAGCAGGTGCATGGCTATCCGCTTTCCGCTCCTGGCCAGGCCAACATGACCCTGGCCTGCAACAGCGTCGGCCAGGCCCATGACTGCCTGTCGCTGACCCTGGAAATGCCGTTCAAGGACCACGACGACGCACCCAATGCCGAGACCGGCTGGAACGGCCTGCGCAGCAAGGACCTGGCCAGCGCCGTGCTCGATGTGTTCGGGCAGATGGCCGGCACCCTGCGCTAACCCTGCTGGCGAGCAGGATCAACCGCCCTGGCAGGCAAAGCAAAGACCTGCCAGGGCCTTCCCACCCTAAATGACGGCCACCAACGCCGCCGTTTAGGAACCCGTGCCATGACCACCCGCCTCCTCCCTTCGCTCAAGGCAACCGGCCTGTGCCTGCTGCTTGTCCTGCCCCCGGTTCAGGCCCTTGAGCTGTATGCCGATGACGATACTCACCTGAATGCCAACTTCCTCGCCGTGTATGGCCTGTTCAACAGCCGCAAGAACTACGACGGCACCGGCGGCGGCTCGACCTGGCGCGAGGGCTTCATCAAATATGGCCTCAGCGCCGACCAACTCCTGGGCGAGCTGGGCACGGTCTACGGCACCGCCAACCTGGTCAGCTCGGCCACCTGGGGCGACGGCGATGCCGCCGGCATCAGCGATGGCAGCGAACGCACCACCAAGTTCGACGAAGCCTTCGCCGGCTGGCGCTCGGGCAAGCTGATCCCGGCCCTGGGTGACGATGGTCTGGACCTGTCGTTCGGCCGCCAGGTCATCACCCTCGGCGATGGTTTCATCATCAACGACGACGGCCTGAACTTCGGCAAGGGCCCGGCCGATGGCGAGCTCAATCGCGGCGGCGCCTATTACCTGGCCGCCCGCCACGCCTTCGACAAGACCGCAGTGCTGCGCCTGGGTGGCAAGGATGGCCTGCACGGCAGCCTGCTGTGGATGAAGTCGGACAACCGCGCCCAGGCCAACAGCGAACTGGCTGCCAGCACCCTGGCCTACAGCGCCGCCCCCGGCACCCTGGAGCTGACCTACATCCGCGGCTTGAATGTCGATGATCGTTACGCCAGCGAATTGCAGAAACAGCGCGAAGGCATGGACATCTACAGCCTGCGCGGCGCCGGTGACGCCGGGGTCGAGAACGCGCATTTTGCCTTCGAGTACGCCTGGCAAAACAAGGACGCAGGGCCGGAGAAAGCCTGGTATGCCGAAGCCGGCTACACCTTCGCCGAACTGCCCTGGCGCCCGGACCTGACCTACCGCTACAGCCGTTATTCCGAAGGTTGGGACGCGATGTTCAACGGCATGAACCGCGGCTACGGCACCTGGTTCCAGGGCGAGGTCACAGGCAACTATTCAGGCCCGTTCAACAGCAACAACGATGTGCACTTTGTCGGCCTCAAGGCTACCCCGGTCGAGGCGCTGACCCTCGGCGTGCTGCTGTTCAACTACAAGACCCTGCACGAGCGCGACAGCCTCAACCTCGATGGTCGCGAGCTGGACCTGTACGCCGAATGGGCGGTAAGCGAGCACCTGATCATCAGCCCGCTGCTGGGCCTGTACCAGCCGCGCAAGAGCAGCGATAACGGTGGCAACCAGGTGGGCGGCAACGGCACCAACGTCTACAGCCAGTTGACCATTGCCGTGCCGTTTTAAGCGGTGCCGTGGGCCTTGTGCTTGAGTTTTTCAGTATCGACGCGGACGAACACCGAGTCAGCGGTGACGGTCAGCACGTCGTCGGCCCAGACTTCGCAGATCACCCGGGTCTTGCGCCCGACTTCGCCTTCGACCCGGGCCTTGAGCAGCAGTTCGACGCCCATGGGCGTGGGCTTGAGGTAAGTCAGGTTGAGCTGGCCGGTGACGCAGTCGATGCGCGGCAGGCTGCCGGGCTCCCGGCCTTCGGCACGGTAGTGGTAGGCCATGGCGGTCCAGTTGGAATGGCAGTCGACCAGCATGGCGAGCAAGCCGCCATACACCAGCCCCGGCCAACCAAGGAAGGTGCTGTCCGGCGAATGGCGGCACAGCAGGTGGATACCGTCGGCGTCCCAGTGACTCTTCAGGTGCAGGCCGCTGGGGTGGGAACAGCCGCAGCCGTAGCAGACGCCTTCGGGGGCGGCCAGTTCCTGCAGGGATAAGGCTTGGGTACTCATAGGCTTCCTGATTGTCTGTTATTGGTGGGAAAGCGACCCCGATAGTAACGCCGCACAACGAAAAAGCCCATGAACCGGTCATGGGCTTTTGCCTTGCCAGCCGCAGCGCTAGAGGCCTTTGCCCGATACCGCCGGGCTGCCGACCGGCTCGTTGGCCGGCGTTTTGCGCCGGGTCAGCGAGATCAGCAGGATGGCCAGGGTCACACCGGCGGTCATCAGGGTTTCATAGCGGTAGGCCGGGCTGATCAGCATGTAGCCGAGCACCAGCGTGATCAGGCCGATCACCAGCCAGGTCAGCCACGGGAACAGCCACATCTTGAACGCAAGCTCGGTGCCCTGGCGATCAGTAATGGCGCGCATGCGCAGCTGCGACACAGCGATCACCAGGTACACCAGCAAGGCGATGGCGCCGGTGGTCGACAGCAGGAAGCCGAAGACCTTGCCGGGGAACACGTAGTTGACCAGGCAACCGGCGAACCCGGCGAAGGTCGAAAGGATCACTGCCACGGTCGGCACGCCATTGCCGGAGATGCGCTTGGTGATCTTCAGCGCTTCGCCGCGCGAGCCCAGCGAGTAGAGCATGCGCGAGGCGGTGTAGAGGCCCGAGTTCATGCAGCTGGTCACCGCCACCAGCACCACCAGGTCGACCATCAGTTTGGCGCCCGGCACATTGAGCACTTCCAACACGCGCTGGAACGAACCCACCGCCTTGAGGCCCGGGTCGTTCCAGGCCACCAGCGAAACGATGAAGAAGATCGAGACGATGTAGAAGATCGCGATGCGGTACACCACCAGGTTGGTGGCCTTGCGGATCTTGTCCTTGGGGTTGGAGGTTTCGTCGGCAGCGATGGTGACGATCTCGGCGCCGAAGAACGAGAAGATGGTCACCAGCACACCACCGAGCACCGCGCCAAAGCCATTGGGCATGAAGCCCCCGGTCGCCCACAGTTGCTGCACGCCCGAGACTTCGGCCAGTGGCCAGAAGCCGAACACCGCCAGGGTGCAGACGCCGATGAAGGCGAGAATGGCAATGACCTTGATCAGGGCGAACCAGTATTCGAATTCACCGAAGTTCTTCACGCTGATCAGGTTGGTGCCCGACAGCACGATCATGATCAGGAAGGCGAACAGCCACGACGGCACACCGGGAAAGTACGCATGCAGCATATCGGCGCCGGCGATCGCCTCGACCGGAATGATCAGCACCCAGAACCACCAGTACAACCAGCCAATGGTAAACCCGGCCCAGGGCCCGATGGCCTGGCTGGCGTAGGTGGAGAACGAGCCGCTGTTGGGATTGGCGATGGCCATTTCCCCGAGCATGCGCATGACCAGCAGCACCAGCAGGCCGGTCATGGTGTAAGAGATCAGAATGGCCGGCCCGGCCGTGGCGATGGCGGTGGACGAGCCAATGAACAACCCGGCACCGATGATCCCGGCAATGGAGATCATCGACACCTGGCGCGAGGTCAGACCGTGTTGCAGCGAACGCTGTTTCTTTTGTTGTAGCGATGCCATGGGTAACCCTCAACTGGTAGGGTGAAAGCGGTTTTTATTGTTCCACTGGCGGGATCGGTGGCGCGGCCATCGCTGGCAAGCCAGCTCCCACAGAGTCCTTGTGGGAGCTGGCTTGCCAGCGATGGGGCCGACTCGGTAATCAGTCGAACACAATCCCCTGCGCCAACGGCAGCTCACGGGAATAGTTCACGGTATTGGTCTGCCGACGCATGTAGGCCTTCCACGAATCCGAGCCTGACTCACGGCCACCGCCGGTTTCCTTCTCACCGCCAAACGCCCCGCCAATCTCCGCACCGCTGGTGCCGATGTTGACGTTGGCAATCCCGCAGTCACTGCCTGCCGCACTCTGGAAGCGCTCGGCTTCACGCAGGTCGGTGGTGAAGATGCACGACGACAAGCCTTGCGGCACTTCGTTGTTCAGGCGCAGGGCTTCGTCGAATTCGTCGTAGGCCAGCACGTAGAGGATCGGGGCGAAGGTTTCATGACGAACCACGGCGCTCTGCGCGGGCATCTCGGCTATCGCCGGCGCCACGTAGTAGGCATTCGGGTACCGGTCCTCAAGCTGCCGCTCACCGCCAAACACCTGCCCGCCCTCATCGCGGGCCTGGGTCAGGGCGTTCTGCATCGCACTGTAGGACTGCTTGTCGATCAGCGGACCGACCAGGTTGTCCTTGCGCGGGTCACCGATACGCACCTTGGCGTACGCGGCTTTGACCCGGGCCACCACTTCGTCCTTGATCGAACGATGAACGATCAGCCGGCGCAGGGTGGTGCAACGCTGGCCCGCAGTGCCAACGGCGCTGAACAAGATGCCGCGCACGGCCAGGTCCAGGTCGGCGCTGGGCGCGAGGATCATCGCGTTGTTGCCACCCAGCTCGAGGATGCTGCGACCGAAACGCGCGGCCACACGCGGGCCGACTTCACGGCCCATGCGGGTGCTGCCGGTGGCGCTGACCAGCGGCACGCGCGGGTCGTCGACCAGGGCTTCGCCGGCATCGCGATCACCGATGATCAGCTGGCTCAGGCCTTCTGGCGCTTCGCCAAAGGCTTTCAGGGCTTTTTCGAACAGCGCCTGGCAGGCCAGCGCGGTCAGCGGGGTTTTCTCCGACGGCTTCCACACCACGGCGTTGCCGCACACCAGTGCCAGGGTGGTGTTCCAGGCCCAGACCGCGACCGGGAAGTTGAAGGCGCTGATCACCCCGACCACTCCCAGCGGATGCCAGGTTTCACGCATGTGGTGGCCCGGGCGCTCGGAGGCGATGGTCAGGCCGTACAGCTGACGCGACAGACCGACGGCGAAGTCGCAGATATCGATCATTTCCTGCACTTCGCCCAGGCCTTCCTGGGTGATCTTGCCGGCTTCGATCGACACCAGCTCACCGAGTTCGGCCTTGTGCTTGCGCAGTACTTCGCCAAACAGGCGCACCAGTTCGCCACGGCGCGGCGCCGGCACATCGCGCCAGTGCAAAAAGGCCGCATGGGCGGCGTCGATTCGGCGGGTGACCGCCTCTTTGCTCTCCAGGGTAAGCGCTGCGATCTGGCTGCCGTCGATGGGCGTAAAAACAGCATGAGTGCCGCCGTTATATAAACTTTCGGGCACGCCCAAACGGGTAAGTAGTTCAGCAACCATCTTATTATTCTCCTACAGCGGATACGGGTTGAAATCATTGATGCAGGTCAGTATTAATCTATAGGGCCGCTGCTCACAAACGACCTTTTAGAAGCACATGATTCCGTAACGGAATGACCTTATCTCTTTTTCGCCCGGTTGATCCCGCCCATGTCCAAACGCCTGATGCCCTCCACCACCGCCCTGCAGTGCTTCGAAGCCGCCGCCCGGCACCTGAGCTTTACCCGCGCCGCGCAAGAGCTGCACCTGACCCAGAGCGCGGTGAGCAAGCAGGTCGCGCAGCTTGAAGAGATGCTCTCGCACCCGCTGTTCCAGCGTATCCGCCGGCGCCTGCACCTGACCCCGGCCGGCGCCCTGTACCTGGCCGAGGTGAACAAGATCCTGGTGCAACTGGACATGTCCAGCCGCTACATCCTCAGCTACGGCGGCGAAACCGAGGTGCTGCGCATTGCCACCCAGCCGACCTTCGGCGAGCGCTGGCTGGTGCCCAACCTCAAGGGTTTCGGCGAGCGCCATCCGCGAATCCACCTGGACATTCGTAACGAACTGGAGCCCTTCGACCTGGTCCAGGCCAAGGCCGACATCGCCTTCTTTTTCGGCCAGGGCACCTGGCCCGGGGCAACCTGCATCGAGCTGTTCAAGGAGCAGGTGGTGCCGGTGTGCGCGCCGGAGCTGCTGGCCCGACAGCGTTTCGACAGCGCCGAATCGCTCACCGAACACCGCCTGCTGCAGTGCACCTCGCGGCCCGAGGCCTGGCACGAGTGGTTCCTCGGCCAGGGCCTGCACACGCAGAACAGCTACCACGGCCCGCGCTTCGACACCTTCTACATGTGCATCCGCGCCGCCCAGGCCGGCTGCGGCATCGCCCTGATCCCGCGCTACCTGGTGGCCGAAGAGCTGGCCGAGGGCAAACTGGTGATCCCCTGGAACCACCCCAAAACCAGTGAAGGCTCGCACTTCATCGCCCATGCCGAGCATGCTGCCGAGGTGCCCAAGGTACGTGCCTTTGTCGAGTGGATTGCCGCACGTGTACGCGTGGCCGGGCAAGTTCCCGAATTGAAGGAATGATTGCAATCCTTTATTTCGTTTGCACTCAATTACCGTGCCTCGCTTAGATAATAAGAAACTGCAGCGAGGGCACGGGTAAATGAGTCACGAAACTATCAGCCAGTCTATTTCCGTAGTTCACCCTATTACACTGTCCCACGGTAAAAACGCGGAAGTCTGGGACACCGACGGCAAACGTTATATTGATTTCGTTGGCGGCATTGGCGTGTTGAACCTGGGCCATTGTCACCCGCGGATTGTCGCCGCCATCCAGCAGCAGGCCACGCGTCTGACTCACTACGCTTTCAACGCCGCCGGGCATGAACCCTACCTCGAATTGATGAACCGCCTGGCGCAGTTCGTACCGGTGTCCTACCCGCTCAGCGGCATGCTCACCAACAGCGGTGCGGAAGCGGCAGAAAACGCCCTGAAGATCGCCCGCGGTGCCACCGGCAAGACCGCGATCATCGCCTTCGACGGCGGCTTCCATGGCCGCACCCTGGCGACCCTCAACCTTAACGGCAAGGTTGCGCCCTACAAGCAGCGGGTCGGCGTGTTGCCGGGGCCGGTGTATCACCTGCCCTACCCCAGCCGGGACACCGGCGTCAGCAGCGAGCAGGCGCTTCAGGCCTTGGCGCGGTTGTTCAGCGTCGAGATCGACGTCAACGATGTGGCTGCATTCATCTTCGAACCGGTGCAGGGTGAAGCCGGCTTCCTGGCAATGGAACCAGACTTCGCCAAAGCCTTACGCAGCTTCTGTGACCAGCACGGCATCCTGATCATCGTCGATGAGATCCAGTCGGGGTTTGGCCGCACCGGCCAGCGCTTCGCCTTCCCGCGCCTGGGCATCGAGCCGGACCTGCTGTTGCTGGCCAAGAGCATCGCCGGCGGCATGCCGCTGGGCGCAGTGGTCGGCCGCAAGGCGCTGGTCGACAACCTGCCCAAAGGCGGCCTTGGCGGCACCTACTCCGGCAACCCGATGGCGTGTGCGGCAGCCCTGGCGACCCTGGATGAAATGAGCGACGCCAACCTTTCGACCTGGGGCGAACGCCAGGAAGCCGCACTGGTCAGCCGCTTCGAGCGCTGGCAGGCCAGCAAGCTCTCGCCTTACCTGGGCCGCCTGACCGGCACCGGGGCCATGCGCGGCATCGAACTGCTCAAGGCCGACGGCACACCGGCCACCGAGCAGCTGACGCAACTGTTGGCAGCGGCCAGGAGCGCCGGCCTGCTGCTGATGCCCAGCGGCAGGGCCCGGCACATCATCCGTTTGTTGGCGCCACTGACCATCGAGCCTGCAGTGTTCGAAGAGGGCCTGGACATCCTCGAACGCTGCCTCGCCGAGCTAGGCTAGTCCTGCAGTAGCCCCGGCCACTGTTCGACACCCTGAAGATAGTGCCGCGCCCTGAAGCCCCCGGCTTTCAGGGCCGTCACCGCATCACGGGAAAACACGCACCAGGGCCCGCGGCAATACGCGACCACTTCGTGGCTGGCCGGCAACTCGCCCAGGCGCTGTTGCAGTTCAGTGAAGGGAATGTTGATCGCCCCCGGCAAATGCCCCTGGGCAAACTCCTCGGCCGGGCGCACATCGAGCAGGGTCACGCTGTGATCCTGCAAACGCTCCAGCAACTCTTCCCTGCTGATCCCCTCCAGGTGCTCGGGCGCGCTCACGCTATCGCTCATCAGCTCACGGATCGCCGCGCGGTTGAACGCCGCCAACTGGCCGAGCGCCGCCAGTACTTGCGGGATCGGCCCGGGACTGAGCCGGTAGAACACGCGCTTGCCATCGCGGCGGGTCTGCACGAAGCCGGCGCGACGCAAGTGCTGCAGATGCTGGGAAGCATTGGCCACCGACAGCTCGCACTGCTGGGCCAGTTGCTCGACGGCAAGCTCGCCGGCGGCGATCTGTTCGAGCAGATTGAGGCGATGGGCGTGGCCAAGGGTCCGCGCCAGTTCGGCGATGTGCTGGTGCTGCTGGGTTTTCATATCGGTCATTGACAGGAAGGTAGCATTGGCCAATCATTCAATCAATCTATTGAATGATGACGACTGGAGCACGCCATGCTTGAAGGATTAACCCTAGCGGTACTGATTGGCCTGACGGCCACCGCCCTGGCCGACCTCTGGTCGCTGTTCCAGCAGCGCGTGCTGGGCATGGCTGGGCCGAATTGGGGTTTGGTCGGACGCTGGATCGGCCATATGCCACAGGGGCAGTTCACCCATCAGAGCATCGCCAAGGCGCCGGCACTGGCCAATGAACGGCTGATTGGCTGGAGTGCGCATTACACCATCGGGGTGATTTTCGCCGCGTTGCTGCTCGCCCTCTGTGGGCTGGAGTGGGCGCAGCAGCCACGCTTTGTGCCGGCGTTCGTGCTTGGCCTGGCGACCGTAGCGGCGCCCTACCTGATCATGCAGCCCGGCATGGGCGCGGGCTTCTTCGCCTCGAAAACCCCCAAGCCAAATGCGGCGCGGGGCCGCAGCCTGCTGGCTCATGGGGTGTTCGGCGTGGCCTTGTACCTGGCCGGGTTGTTCTGGGCTGCTGTGCTGTAGCCCAACGGATTACAGGCCCAGTTCTTGCGGAGTAAGCATGTCGCATTCAAAGGCGATCCAGCCGCCTTCCAGCTCGGCATGGCCGTTAACGATCGGGCCGTAGTAGCTCAGGCCGTTGTCGAGGGTCACGCAGATGTGCGTCGCCTTGTCCGGAGCGGCCAGGGCACCGACAAAGTGGACCTTCTTCAGCGACTCGGTAACGGCTTCAAGACCCACCCGAATCGCAACGTTTTCCACGGCTTCAACGTCTGCATGCAGGTCGTCGCTGACGGTCACGGTGGCTGTGTAGTTGTACATGGTCGAACTCCAACGACAATTCTATCGGCGTCTGCTGACGCTCACGGGCGCATAGGGTAATGGAGCAGCACGGAAAAAGCCCGCGCCCTTCGACGAGGCGACGCACGAAGGTACCCTCGGCCCGCCCCGGCTGGTATTGTGCCCCCCGGTAAAAACCTGTCAGAGGAATGACATTGAGTGCTGAACAGAACCTGACCTCGGACATGTTCGAGGTCGACAAGCGCCTGGGGCTCAAGCCCGTGGTGGATTTCAACAACTACCTGGGCAAAGCCTTCGGTGATGGTCCGTGCACCTGCATCCGCTGCCGCACCAGCGGCGGTGACGAAACGGGCTACGAGTACCAGCATACCTTCGTCCTCGACGGCCAGACCCTCAACCGCCGCTTTGCCAACACGGCGGGCAGCGATGTGCTCAATGCGTTGAAGAAAGCCTGGCTCTCGTACACCAAGGCCGACCTGCCGGCGCTGGGTGCGCTGGACCTGACGGCAGTGAAAGGCTTCGTCGAACCGCAGCTGCACAAGCGCTTGCTGCCGTTGTTCCTGGCCAGCGGCCTGGTGCGTGAGGTTGACGGGCAATGGATGCTGCAGGTGCAGGCCGGCGATTGAGTACCCGGGGCTGCTCTTCGCAGCCCATCGCCGGCAAGTCCGGCTCCCACAGTTCTGTGGCACCTGTGGGAGCTGGCTTGCCAGCGATTAGGCCTGTCCTGCCAAATGCGCCCTCACCCGCCCACCGCCAACGCAAACGGCCCCTCAGCCAGTTGCTCACGCAAGAACGCCACGCAACTGCGCACCTTCGCCGAACTGCTCGAACGCGCCGCCGTCACCGCCCAGACATCCGCAGGCTGGTGATACGCCGGCAGCACCCTCAGCAATGAGCCCTCCTGCAAGCTGCCCGCCACGTCCCAATACGAGGCCATGATGATGCCGTGCCCGTCCATGGCCCACTGGCGCACGATATCGCTGTGGTTGGCGGCCATGGGCCCGGTAACCTTGACCGTTTCCGGCCCGCCCGGGCCAACCAGCCGCCACACGCCGAAACGATCGTCGCGGCTGCGAAACAGCAAGCAATCATGCTGGGCCAGTTCCGCCGGTACCCGCACCGGGCCGCGCCGGGCCAGGTACTCCGGCGATGCCGCCAGCACCCGCTTGTTCTCGGCAATGCGATGGGCGATCAGGTGTTTTTCCTGCACCTCACCGACGCGAATGTCGATATCGAAATTTTCGCCAATCAGGTCAACCCGCCGGTCGAGCAGCTCCAGCCAGATATCCAGGGTCGGATAACGCTTGCGCAGCAGCGACAGGATCGGCGCGATGTGCTCGCGGCCCAGGCGCAGGCTGGTGCTGATGCGCAAGGTGCCGCGCGGCTCGCTGTGCGCTCCGGACAGCGACTCGAGCATCGACTCGACGTTCTCGAGAATCTTCTGCGCCCAGATGAACGCCGCCTCGCCATCGCTGGTGATGTTCACCCGCCGCGTGGTGCGGTTGAACAGCTTGACCCCGAGCAACGTCTCGAGGGTGGCGATGCGCTTGCTGACGTGGGCCGGCGACAGGCCGATCTCGGTAGCCGCGGCGATGAAGCTGGAGCGCCGCGCCACTTCGCAGAACAACTGCAGGTCGCGCAACAGCGGTTCATTATTCGCTAGTAGCGCATTCTGAATCTTCATCTGGCCCGATTATCTCCTGGGATTTTTTTATTAGCCTCTCACAAAACCGCTGTCGCGGTCCGCATAACAATAATGAGAGCGCCATGCACAAGATCCGTATTGCCGTCGCCGGTGCCGGCCTGATCGGCCGCCGGCATATCGAACTGATCCAGGCCAGCGCCGAGTGCGATCTGGCCGCCCTGGTCGACCCGGCCCCGGCCGCCGCCGAATTGGCTGCCGCCCACGGCGTTGCCCTCTACCCTTGCCTTGAGCAGTTGTTCGCCGAGCAACGCCCGGACGGCGTGATCCTGGCCACGCCCAATCACCTGCATGTCGAAGGCGCCTTGGCCTGCGTTGAACACGGTGTCGCCGCGCTGATCGAAAAACCCGTGGCCCACACCCTGGAGGAAGGCAAGCGCCTGCTGGCCATCGCCGAGCAAACCGGGGCGCGGCTGCTGGTCGGCCATCATCGCGCACACAGTGCGATCCTCGCCAAGGCCCGCGAAGTGATCGCCGAGGGCCTGCTCGGCAAGCTGGTGGCGGTCATGGGCAGCGCGCTGTTCTACAAACCCGACGACTATTTCGACGCTGCGCCCTGGCGCCGCCAGATCGGTGGCGGGCCAGTGTTGATCAACATGATCCACGAAATCGGCAACCTGCGTTCGCTGTGCGGCGAGATCGTCGCCGTGCAGGCCCAGGCTTCCAGCACCACCCGCGGCTTTGCCGTCGAGGACAGCGTCGCCATCAGCCTGCGCTTTGCCAGCGGCGCCCTGGGCACTTTCATGCTGTCCGACACCGCCGCCTGCGCCCGCAGCTGGGAACAGACCGCACGGGAGAACCCCGATTACCCCAGCTACGCCGACGAAGACTGCTACGTGATCAGCGGCACCCGGGGCACGCTGTCAATCCCGACCATGCGCCTGAAGTTCTACGAGCAGCGGGCCGAGCGCTCGTGGTGGAAGCCCTTCAGCACTGCCGTGGCGCCGCGGCAAAACGCCGACCCGCTGGCCCGCCAGCTGGCGCACTTCTGCCAGGTAATTCGCGGCGAGCAACAACCGCTGGTAACCGTGCGTGACGGTCTGCGCAATTTGCAGATCGTCGAAGCCATCAGCAGCGCCGCGCGCAGCGGCCAGATCGTCCACACCGCCAGCCTCTGAGCCCTTTTTACCCGCCTACGACGCCCTGTGCGCCAACACCCTGACTGGAAACCTGCACCATGAAAACCCTGCTCGTGCTCAATGGCCCCAACCTGAACATGCTCGGTCTGCGCCAACCGGAGGTCTACGGCCGCGAGACCCTGGCCGACGTCGAAAGCCTCTGCCAGCGGGCGGCCAGCCGGCTGGAACTGAAGCTGGAATTCCAGCAGACCAACCACGAAGGCCAACTGATCGACTGGATTCACCAGGCCCGGGGCCGGATCGCCGGGATTGTCATCAACCCCGGGGCCTGGACCCATACTTCGGTGGCGATTCATGACGCCTTGATTGCCGCCGAGGTGCCGGTGATCGAGGTGCACATCTCCAACGTCCACCGCCGTGAAGCCTTCCGCCACCACTCCTATGTGTCGCTGGTGGCCAAGGCAGTGCTGGCCGGCTTCGGCAGCCACGGCTATGTGCTGGCGATCGAACATTTTGCCCGCGAGCTCACGCCATTGGCACGCCTGTGCACGACGGCCGAGGTCAGCTGAGCACACACCCCTGCAACCACTCAATCATCACCCGCAAGCGCAGCGGCAAAGGATCGTGCGGCGGATGCACCAGGTAATAGCCCTGCCCCGGCGTCTGGCTGAAGCCGACCAGGGGCAGGATCAGCGCGCCCTGATCAAGCAACGGCTGCACCAGGCGCTGGCGCCCCATGGCCACACCGGCATGGTGGCTGGCGGCGGCGCTGCACAGGTCGGAGCGGTCGAAGGTCAGGTGGCTGGCGGGCAGGTGCTGCTGCACGCCCTGCTCGCGGGCCCAGCGTTGCCACTCGGCGTCAAAGGCAGCGTGTTCCCAGGCCAGGGCATCGTGCAGCAAGGTGCACTGGGCCAGACGCTCGGGGTGGCCGATCAGGCCGTGGCGTTCGGCGTACTTCGGGCTGCACACCGGGGCGACCCGCTCGTCCATCAACAATTGGCTGACCAGCCCCGGAAACTCGCCGTCGCCATACAGCAAGGCCAGGTCCACCGGACGGGTGCGAAAATCCACCGGGTCGTTGCCGGTGCGTATGTCCAGGCTGACCTGCGGATAGCGCTGCTGAAAATCCGCCAGGCGCGGCACCAGCCAGTGCTGGGCCACCGAAGGCCGCACATAGAGGCTCAGGGATCCGCTGACTTCCTGCGTCGAAGGCTGCAGGGCTTCCTGCAGTTGCGCTTCGAAGCCTTGCAGCACCTGATAGAGCCGCTCGCCTTCGACGGTCAGGCGGATGCGCCGGGTCAGGCGTTCGAACAGGCGTAGCGCCAGGGCCTGCTCCAGGCGGGCGATACGATGGCTGACGGCGCTGGCGGTCAGGCACAGCTCCTGCGCCGCCAGGCTGAAGCTCAGGTGCCGGGCGACCGCGAGGAAGGTGTGCAGATTGGCGAACTGGGCGCCGCTCAAGCGGATGCCGAGGCGATCGGGCAGGTTGAGCATGCTCAATTGCCGGCCAGCACGGCGCGGCCCTTGGCCAGGTAGCGGTCCATCTCGTCGCGCGGCACCATGCTGCCGCCGGTGCCCCAGACCAGGTGGGTGGCGCGGGCCATGCGCTCATCGCTCAGACCCAGACGCTGACGGTAGCCTTGCTGCTCTTGCAACACGCTGAACATGCCCGCCAGCCCGGCCAGTGCCGACGGTTCCAGCTCGATGCCTTCACACGCCTGCATTTGTGCGAGCTGGCGGTACAGGGTGGCATCGCTGACGGTGTAGTAGCCGTCGATCAGGCGCTGCAGCGAGCGCCCGACAAAGCCCGAGGGCCGCCCCACCGCCAGGCCGTCGGCGGCAGTCTGGTTGTCGATGCCGAAGTCATACACCGACACACCGTCGTGCAAGCCGGTGTACACGCCAAGGAACATGCACGGTGAATGGGTCGGCTCGGCGAACAGGCAATGCACCGCATCGCCGAAGATATGCTTGAGACCGAAGGCCACGCCGCCAGGGCCACCGCCGACGCCACAGGGCAGGTAGACGAACAGCGGATGCTCGGCGTCGACCTGTATGCCCTGCGCTGCCAGCTGGCGCTGCAGGCGCTCGGCCGCCACGGCGTAACCGAGGAACAGGTTCAGCGAGTTTTCATCATCGACAAAATGGCAGTGCGGGTCGGCCTCGGCCTCCTGGCGCCCCTGCTCCACCGCCACGCTGTAGTCGGCGCTGTACTCACGCACCTCGACACCGCAGGCGCGCAGGCGATCCTTCTTCCACTGGCGGGCATCGGCGGACATGTGCACCGTGGCCTTGAAGCCCAGGCGCGCACTGATGATGCCGATCGACAGGCCCAGGTTGCCGGTGGAGCCGACCGCCACACTGTACCGGCTAAAAAAGGCCCGGGCCTGATCGCTGTCGAGCTTGGCGTAGCTGTCGCCCGGCTGCAGCAGGCCACCGGCCAGGGCCAGGTCTTCGGCGTGCTTGAGCACTTCATAGATGCCGCCGCGGGCCTTGATCGAGCCGGAAATCGGCAGCAGGTTGTCGGCCTTGAGCCACAGGGCGCCGGTTGGCGGCAGTTGCTGTTCGGCACAGAGCACCGCCTGCAGGGCATGCAGCGGCAACAACGGCGATTCGATGATGCCGGCAACGGCTGCGGTCTCGGGGAAGGCCGAGGCGATGAACGGGGCAAAGCGTTCGAGCCTGGCGCTGGCCTCGTGAATATCTTCAGCGCTCAGCGCCACATCACCCAGGGCTTCGGCGCTCGGCGCCAGGGCCGGGTTGAACCAGCTGGTCGGGCGCAACGCCACCAGTTCAGCGATAAGCGGATGGCTCTGGCACCAGGCGTTCACGGATTTTTCCAGCGGCATTGTCGTACTCCAGCAGGCATCGAATAGAACGATTAAGCGTCAGCACCACTGGCTTTACAACCGATGGTTACTCAGGCCATGGATGAAGCCTGTTCAGCCATGCCGCGCCGTGCAAGCCGGCGCACTTCTGCTACCTTGGGAGTACCCTCTTCATCCGCATCACACACAGGTGACCCCTCATGGCGCGCACCACCCCCATCGAGCTGTACCGCAACATCGGCATCGTCGCCCATGTTGACGCCGGCAAGACCACGACCACCGAACGCATCCTGTTTTACACCGGGGTCAACCACAAGATGGGCGAGGTGCACGACGGCGCCGCGACCATGGACTGGATGGCCCAGGAGCAGGAGCGCGGCATCACCATCACCTCGGCGGCGACCACGGCGTTCTGGCAGGGCTCAAGCAAACAGTTCGCCGACAAGTACCGCTTCAATATCATCGACACCCCCGGCCACGTCGACTTCACCATCGAGGTGGAGCGCTCGCTGCGCGTGCTCGACGGCGCGGTGGTGGTGTTCAGCGGCGCCGACGGCGTCGAGCCGCAATCGGAGACGGTCTGGCGCCAGGCCAACAAGTACCATGTGCCGCGCCTGGCCTACGTCAACAAGATGGACCGCCAGGGCGCGGATTTTCTGCGCGTGGTCAAGCAGATCGACCAGCGCCTGGGTCACCACCCGGTGCCGATCCAGCTGTCGATCGGCGCCGAGGAACACTTCGCCGGGCAGATCGACCTGGTGAAGATGAAGGCCATCTACTGGAACGAAGACGACCAGGGCACCAGCTACCGCGAAGAAGAGATTCCGGCCGACATGCTCGAGCTTGCCAACGAGTGGCGCGCGCACATGATCGAAGCTGCTGCCGAGGCCAATGACGAGTTCATGGAGCTGTACCTCAACGGCCAGGAGCTGAGCAACGAACAGATCAAGGCCGGCCTGCGCCAACGTACCCTGGCCAACCAGATCGTGCCGGCGATCTGCGGCTCGTCATTCAAGAACAAGGGCGTGCCGCTGATGCTCGACGCGGTCATCGACTACCTGCCGGCGCCGTCGGAAATCCCGGCGATCAACGGCACCGACCCGGACCACGAAGACAAGCACCTGGAGCGCCACGCTGACGACAACGAACCGTTCTCGGCGCTGGCGTTCAAGATCGCCACCGACCCCTTCGTCGGTACCCTGACCTTCGCCCGGGTCTACTCCGGCGTGCTCAGCTCCGGCAACGCCGTGCTCAACTCGGTCAAGGGCAAGAAGGAACGCATCGGCCGCATGGTGCAGATGCACGCCAACCAGCGCGCCGAGATCAAGGACGTATGCGCCGGCGACATCGCCGCGCTGATCGGCATGAAGGACGTCACTACCGGCGACACCCTGTGCGACATCAACCAGCCGATCATCCTCGAACGCATGGACTTCCCGGACCCGGTGATCTCGGTGGCGGTCGAGCCGAAGACCAAGGCCGACCAGGAGAAAATGGGCATCGCCCTGAGCAAGCTGGCCCAGGAAGACCCGTCGTTCCGGGTGCGCACCGATGAAGAGACCGCGCAGACCATCATCTCCGGCATGGGCGAATTGCACCTGGACATCATCGTCGACCGCATGCGCCGCGAGTTCGGCGTCGAGGCCAATATCGGCAAGCCCCAGGTGGCCTACCGCGAGAAGATCCGCAACACCTGCGAGATCGAAGGCAAGTTCGTTCGCCAGTCTGGCGGGCGCGGCCAGTACGGCCACTGCTGGATCCGCTTCGCCCCGGGCGAGGAAGGCAAAGAGGGCCTGGAATTCGTCAACGAAGTGGTCGGCGGCGTAGTGCCGCGCGAGTACATCCCGGCGATCCAGAAAGGTATCGAAGAGCAGATGCAGAACGGCGTGCTGGCCGGCTATCCGCTGATTGGCCTCAAGGCCACGGTGTTCGATGGCTCGTACCACGACGTCGACTCCAACGAAATGGCCTTCAAGGTCGCGGCGTCAATGGCCACCAAGCAACTGGCGCAAAAAGGCGGCGCGGTGCTGCTGGAGCCGGTGATGAAAGTCGAAGTGGTGACTCCCGAGGAGTACCAGGGCGACATCATGGGTGACCTGAGTCGCCGGCGCGGGATGATCCAGGAAGGCGGCGAGACCCCGGCGGGCAAAGTGGTACGCGCCGAGGTGCCATTGGGCGAGATGTTCGGTTACTCCACCCAGATGCGCTCCATGACCCAGGGCCGCGCCAGCTACACCATGGAGTTCACCAAGTACGCCGAAGCGCCGGCGAGCATCAGTGAGGCGATTATCAAGAAACAGGGCTGATACGGCGACCGCTTCGCGGTCGATCGCCGGCAAGCCGGCTCCCACAGGATAGCGGCGCACTCGAATCCTGTGGGAACCGGCCTTGCCGGCGATGGGGTGCGCAGCAGCCCCACCTCGAACAAAAGCCGATTGAACTCCCAGCCCTGCCGCCCAATCCCAATGCTTAGGACCCGTCCAAAAGCCGCAGGACACCGCCATGGCCAAGCCGTTGCAGGAGTACGCGCGCAAGCGCAATTTCGACGCCACACCGGAGCCGGCTGGTAACCCTGTCCGAGGCAAAAAAACCGCCCACGCCCTGCAATACTGCATCCAGAAACACGACGCCAGCCACCTGCACTACGACTTTCGCCTGGAGCTGGACGGTACCCTGAAAAGCTGGGCCATCCCCAAGGGCCCGTCGCTGGACCCAAAGGTCCGGCGCCTGGCCGTGCACGTCGAAGACCACCCGCTGGACTACGCCAACTTCGAAGGGCAAATCCCCGAAGGCCATTATGGCGCCGGTGACGTGATTGTCTGGGACCGTGGTGTGTGGATCCCCGAAGAAGATCCGCACACGGCCTATGCCAAGGGCAAGCTGCGCTTTCGCCTGCAGGGCGAGAAACTCTCGGGGATCTGGAACCTGTTTCGCACCCACCTGGCCGGCAAGCAGGAGCAGTGGCTGCTGATCAAGTCCGACGATGCCCAGGCGCGCCCGCAGGCGGACTACGACATCCTCGAGGCCGAACCGGACAGCGTGCTCAGCGAACGTACGCTGATCGCGCGCAAACCCAAGGCCGCGACGAGCAAAGCCACAAGCAAGACCAGGCCCGCGAGCAAAACCGAACTCAGCGGCGCCAGGAAAGCCGCCCTGCCCGATTCGCTCAAGCCGGAGCTGGCGACCCTGGTGGAAACTCCGCCCGAGGGCGACTGGCGCTACGAAGTGAAATTCGACGGTTACCGCATCCTCGCCCGCATCGACGGCGACGCGGTGCGCCTGTTCACCCGCAACGGCCATGACTGGACCGCCAAGCTGCCCAAACAGGCCAAGGCCCTGGCCAAGCTCGGCGTGCAATCGGCCTGGCTCGATGGCGAGATGGTGGTGGCCAACGAACATGGCGTGGCGGATTTCCAGGCCCTGCAAAATGCCTTCGACCAGGCCCGCGACGAGCAGATCCTCTACTACCTGTTCGACCTGCCGTACCTCAACGGCATGGACCTGCGCCAGTGCCCGCTGGAGCAGCGCCGCGCGGCGCTGGCGAAGGTGCTGGAGAAAGCCGATGAAAAACGCCTGCGCTTTTCTGCCGACTTTGACCAGACCGTCGAGTCGCTGCTCGACAGCGCCTGCAAGATGGCGTTGGAGGGCCTGATCGGCAAGCGCCTGGGCAGCAGTTACCTGAACCGGCGCAGCAGCGACTGGATCAAGCTCAAGTGCAAGCAGCGCCAGGAGTTCGTGATCGTCGGCTTTACCGACCCCAAGGGTTCGCGCGAGGCCTTCGGCGCACTGCTGCTGGCCCTGCACGATGAGCGTGGCGAGCTGCGCTATGCCGGCAAGGTCGGCACCGGTTTCAACAGCGCGACCCTGGCGCAGATTCACCAGCGCCTGGCGCCGCTTGAAGTCGCCAAGCCGCAGTTCCGCAGGCCGCCAACCGGCGCCGAGGCCAAAGGTGTGCACTGGCTCAAGCCAACGCTGCTGGCCGAGGTCGCCTATGCGCAGATGACCCGCGACGGCGTGGTGCGCCATTCGGTGTTCCATGGCCTGCGCGACGACAAACCGGCCAAGGCCATCGGCCTGGAGCAGCCCGTGAAAACCCCGGCAAGCCCCCCCTCCAACCTGCACCTGACCCACCCTGAACGCGTCATCGATGCCAGCACCGGCATTACCAAGCGCCAGGTGGCCGAGTACTACGCCCAGGTCGCCGAGTGGATCCTGCCCCATCTCAAGCGCCGCCCCGTGGCCCTGGTACGGGCACCCGATGGCCTGGCCGGCGAGCTGTTCTTCCAGAAGAACGCCGCGCAACTGAACATCCCCGGCCTTGAAAGCCACGACAAGGCCGAAGCCGGCCAGGCACTGATGATCATCGACCAGGCTGAAACCCTGCTGGGCGCGGTGCAGATGAACACCCTCGAACTGCACACCTGGAACGCCACCGCCAAGGACTTCGACAAGCCCGACCGGCTGATCCTCGACCTCGACCCGGACCCGGCATTGCCGTGGAAGGCCATGCTCGAAGCCACCCAACTGACCCTGGCGCTGCTCGACGAACTGGGGCTGCAGTCCTTCCTCAAGACCAGCGGCGGCAAGGGCATGCACATTGTCGTGCCGCTGACCCGCCGTGCCGGCTGGGACGAGGTCAAGGGCTTCAGCCAGGCCATGGTCCAGCACCTGGCCGGGCTATTCCCCGAGCGCCTGTCGGCGGTGTCCGGGCCGAAGAACCGGGTCGGACGAATCTTCATCGATTACCTGCGCAACGGCAAAGGCGCGACCACGGTCTGCGCCTATTCAATCCGCGCCCGCGAAGGCCTGGCGGTGTCGGTGCCGATTCGCCGGGAAGAGCTGACCGCGCTCAAGGGCGCCAACCAATGGCACCTGCTCAACCTCGGCGAACGCCTGGCCGAGGGCGATGACCCCTGGGCCGACTACGGTCAGGTACGCCAGTCGATCAGCAAGGACCTGCGCCGCCGCCTGGGGCTTGAATAATGGACGACCTGGACTGGATCGACCTGCTGCAATGGCCGGCCATGTTCGCAACGATCCTGGCCGCCTGGTGGATCGGCTCGCGTCAACCGCGGCGGCGGCGGATCGGCTTTGTCTGCTTCATCGCCAGCAACCTGCTGTGGGCAGTCTGGGGCTGGCACGCCCAGGCCTGGGCGCTGATCGTGCTGCAGGTATGCCTGTGCGCGATGAACCTGCGCGGCCTGAAAAAGAACACCAACGGCACCCCCCCTTCGCCCCGGGAGTCTACTTCATGAACGATGCTCACCTGGGCCGGCAATTGAGTGCAGCACCCGACGGAGGCTGGCAGCTATGACCCTGCAGCAATCGCAAAATCCGATGCGCGCACCCGGTACGCCGCTGGTGCACTGGCAATCCTCGGCGACGCTGCAGGCGGTGCCGGCCATCACCCATGCTCAACTGGTACCGGTTGGCCGCCGCCTGGTGGTGGTCGCCCCACACCCGGATGACGAGGTGCTCGGCTGCGGCGGCGTGCTGGCCGGCATGCGTGGCCGCGAGCAGGATCTGCTGCTGATCTCGGTCAGCGATGGCGAAGCCAGCCACCCTGATTCGCGCCACTGGACCAGTGAACGCTTGCGCCAGCAACGCCCGCGGGAAAGTGCCGACGCCCTGCGTCGCCTGGGCCTGGATCTGACCCGCTTGAACTGGCTGCGCCTGGGCCTGGCTGATAGCGCCGTGGCCAACCATGAACGCTGGCTGGCTGAACGCCTGGTGCAGCTGTTAAGCGCCAGCGATCAGGTACTGACCACCTGGCGCCTGGACGGCCATTGCGATCATGAGGCTGTGGGCCGCGCCTGTGCCCGGGCCTGTGAAACCGTCGGCGCGCGCTTGATCGAGGTGCCGGTCTGGGCCTGGCACTGGGCCCGTCCGAGCGATCCGCGGCTGCCCTGGCAGCGCGCCCACAAGCTGTTTCTCGACCGCGCGGTGCTGGCCCTCAAGCAGCAGGCCATCGCTGCCCATACCAGCCAGCTGCAGGCCGACGAGCAGACACCGCCGGTACTTGACCGCGAGGCGCTGGCACGGCTGCAGCAACCTTTCGAGCTGGTATTCACATGAGCGTATCGGCGAGCTATTTCGAGCAACTGGGTGATCCGACCCAGGCGTCGTGAACAGCACAGCGTAGAAGCCATAACCGCGCGGTGCACTTCTTCACAAAATCCCTCAGGTTAAAAACCATCATAACCATTATGATTTTTTCGCTTGCCTGACGCCTGTCCGACGGTTGCGCAGCATTGAACCGACACGACAGGCAGCAGGTTGAAGTTTCTCAGGTTGTTAACCAACAACCTGCAATTCTGATCGTTGCACCTGTAAAAAATCGTAAGGGAGAACACCATGGATGTCAGTTGGCTGTTTCTGAGTACGCCGGCAGCCGAACATTTTAGCCAGGTGGTTCAGACCACACCTGCGCAAGTCAAAAACGACATGGGCCGAATTTTCAAGGAGCTCTCCAGAAAAGCTGGCCCAGGTTGTGTGTTCAGTGCCGAGAAAGAGAATGCCTTTGTCATACAAGGCGCGACAGGGTTTGCTGACATCGAGAAGAAAAAGCCGCTGACTGCAGATTCGGTATTCAACCTCGCGTCCGTGTCCAAGCAATTCACCGCGTTTGCCATTCACCTCTTGGCCACTGAGAAAAAACTGTCGCTGGATGACTCTGTTCGCCAGTACGTTCCTGAACTGGGCAGCTACGCCGATCCGGTGACCCTGCGCCATTTACTCCATCACACCGGTGGCCTGCCAAGCTACGAGGACGCGGCCGAGGCGCAAGGCATACCTGATACCAAGCCACTGAGCCAGGCCACGGCGTTGCAATTGCTGGCAGCGGAGAAACAACCGTTATTCGCTCCCGGCACCCGGTTTTCGTACAGCAATACCGGCTACTTCATGTTGTCGCTGGTGGTCGAGAGGGTCAGCGGAAAAAGCATTCGCCAGTTCTCCGAACAGGCCATCTTCAAGCCGCTGGAGATGAACCACACCCAGATCGTCGACACCTACCCTTTGACCTTCGAGGTCGCCCGCGGCTACAAGCGCTCGTTCTGGGGGGCGCTCGATTGTATGAAAGCCCGTGGGAGGTGACCGGCGACGGACAAGTGCACTCCACCGTCGGTGACTTGATGAAATGGGGCGCCAATCTGCAAAACGGTACTGTCGGTGGCCCCAACCTGTTGGCCGTCATGTCCAGAGCCGGCCCACGGGTCGCCATCGATCATGAGGATTATGCGATGGGCTTGTCGCCCAAACTGTACAAAGGGACGCGGCTGCTCGAACACTCAGGCGGCTGGGCCGGTTACTCGACTCAGTTCCTGGATTTCCCCGACGCCCATATCACCGTCGCAGTCCTGTGCAACGCAGAAGACCTCGATGCCGCAACCTACAGCGAGAAAATCGCCGATGTACTGGCCGTGGAAAAGTGGGCCAGCGCGCGTTAAGCAGGCGCCCTGAATCTGTTGCTCAGCCATGAACCGCCGGCCTGCCACGCCTTGTGGCAGCTCGGCGGCTGATTACCTGCCCCGTACCCAGGCCGACAGGGCCGCTGCCAGCCTTGCCGTTTGACCATGGCCCTTGCCGGCCGGCTTGAGATGTTTGGCCTGCTGCTTGCGCAAAACATAATAACCGTTATGATCTTTTTCGTTGAGCCGTGTTGTCCATCCACAGCGGAGAACGCCATTGACCCCTCACCCGAGATTTGCCCGCATCGGCCGCATCACCCTCGCCTACGAGACCCTCGGGCCCGAACATGCGCCACCGGTGCTGTTGGTCCATGGCCTTGCCCAGCAGCTGACCGCATGGCCCGACGCGCTGGTACACAGCCTTGTCAAAGCGGGCTTTCGGGTGATCCGTTTCGACAACCGCGACATCGGCAAGTCCAGCCGCATGTGCGGTACACCGCACCTGGCCTGGCACTACCTGAACGCACAGGTTGGCCGCCGCAGCCGCGCGCCCTACTCGCTGGATGACATGGCCCATGACACGCTGGGCTTGATCGACAGTCTCAAGCTGGGCCCGGTGCACCTGGTCGGCGCATCGATGGGCGGCATGATTGCCCAGATCGTCGCCGCGCGTTTTCCCTATGCGGTGCGTTCACTGACCTCGATCATGTCCAGCTCCGGTGATCGACGCCTGCCCAACGCCCGTGCCGACGTGCGCAAGCTGTTGCTCAACCCGGTGCGCCAAACCTCCTTGCAGCGCGAGATCGACCATAACCTGCAGCTTTGGGAGCTGATCGCCAGCCCAGGCTACCCGACACCACGCGAACAATTGCGAGCGCGGCTTGAAGACGATCTCAGGCGCAACGCACCTGCGGCCGGAGGCATCGAACGACAGTTCGCCGCGATCCTGGCCTCGGGGTCGCGCGTGCCGTTGCTGTCGCAGATCGACACCCCCACCCTGGTGCTGCATGGCCTGGAAGACCCGCTCATACCTTTCGAGGCCGGACGCAGCACCGCCGAGCACATCCCCGGTGCGGTGTTCGAAAGCATCGCCGGAATGGGTCACGACCTTCCAGCGGCACTCCTGCCGACACTGGCTGAGCGCCTGCTCAAGCATTTTCGCCAAGCCGTTCGCGCACAGCTGCCCCCTCTGCAGTCGCGGCAGTGCGCCAAGCCCCTGACCTACAACAAAACCAACTGACAGGAACACGACCATGAAGGTGATTGCATTAGGCGGCTGTGGCCATATGGGCCGGCACTTTGTCGAGACGGCGATCCAGCTCCAGGCCTTTTCCTGGCTGACGGTAGCCGACCGCAACGCCGAGGAGGCGCTACGCTACGTGGCCAGCCTGGGCCGATCGAACATTGATGCGTTGCAGGTCGATGCGCGCAATCCCGAGGCCCTCACCCGGGTCTTGCGCAACTACGATGTGGTGGTCTCGACCATCGGGCCTTACTACCTGTTTGGTACGACGGTGCTGCAATGCGCCATCGACGCGGGCTGTCACTACATCGATATCTGTGATGACCCCGAACCCACCCTGGCAATGCTCGACCTCGATGCGCGTGCACAAGCCGCGAACATCACCGCCATCGTCGGCATGGGCGCCAGCCCAGGCGTGGCCAACCTGCTGGCCAGCAAAGCCATCCGCCAGGTCGGTGCCCCGCACCGCGTGGTCACCACCTGGGGCAGCGCCTCGCGTGCCAAGGAAGCAGCCAGTCACGATACCGACATGGGCGCGGCACTCGATCACTGGGTCGAACAACTGACCGGCAACATCCCGGTGTTTCGCGGTGGTCGCATCGCCAGCGGCCTGCCATTGACCGAAATAGACCTGCTGGTGCCCGGCATCGGTGCGGTGCGCGCCCATACGGTGGGGCATCCGGAACCTGTGACCTTGCCGACGACTTTCGCCTCGATCCGCGAATGCGCCAACGCGATGGTGTTTTCCAACAGCCTGATCAGCCTGCTGAAGTTGATCCAGGCCCGCGTCGACCAGCGCGGCCACAGTGTCAGCCAAGCGGCGTCCGAATTGCGCAAAGTCGCGCTGAACAACGACCTTTCGGGCCTGAGCCTGGGTGAGTCCCTGTCCCTGCTAGTGGGTTCGGCAAAAGAAAGTCTGTTTGGCCGGCGCTACATTCCAGCGGAAATGTCCGCTATCGCCGAAGGCCTGAGCCAGGGCCGGCGACATGTGTGCAGCGCCTGGATCAATGGCGAAATCCCCGGCGGCATGGGGCCCAACACCTGCATTCCGACGGCAGTGGCCCTGCTCATGCTGGTGCAGGGCAAAATCAGCCGCAAAGGTGCATTCGCCCCCGAGGCAGGCATCGATGCCGACCAGTTTTTCACCTTGCTGCAGCCCTTCATCAAGGCCGAGGATACCCAGCAACCGGTGATCACGCTGCGTGAGGTTGTACTGTGAAAGGCGTGCCGCCGGGGCTGGTGTTGACCCGCGAACGCCAAGCCATGCTGACGGAGCTTGAACAACTGCTGGGACAGCCGGTGCACGCCTATGTCTGGGCCTTTCGCCAGATCCACCCCGGCTGGCTACTGTTCGTCAGCTTCATGACTTCACAGGTCATCAACGAACTCATCATCTACGAGCTTTTCGAGGCGCGTGGCCGCTACGGCATCGAGCGCACCCTGTTTGAAATCATCTCGCCGCTGCTGCTGTGGTTTCTGCTCGACACGGCCATCCAGCTCGCCTTGACGCTGGCCGGCCGTGGCCATCGCCTGCTGGTACAGACGTTGAATGGCGAACTGCTGGTGTTTCATCGCCGGCTCTTCAGCGCCAGGCCCGAACGCCTGGAGCGGCGCATCAAGGGATCATTGGCGCTGAATGCGCAACTGATGGGCTTTGCGATAGACCGCCTGGACACCGACATCGGGCGCTTTTACGTGTGGGGCCGTTGGCGCGACGTGCGGGTGCTGATGCGGCCTGCCAGGGAGGCTTGCGATGCGCACCACTGAAGCGTACGCCTCAGGCCTGTGGGGTGAGAAACGCCGCGATGTGGCGCTTGACCAGCATGCGCTGCTGCTCAGGGTCAAAACGCTCGGGATCGATGACTCGCCCAACGCCCAGGCCATCGGCCAGGGCAACCATGGCATCGGCTTCGAGCTTCAGGTCGAGGCCGGCCCGGATCGCCTTTTGCGCCTGCAGGCGGGTCAGTTCGTCGACCAGCGCACTGCGCATGAAGGCATACCGCCGTTGGTGTTCGGCACCCAGTTTTTCATTGCCCACGCACGTACGCAGGAACGCCAACCAGATACGCCAGGCAGTTTCACCGGCCTCATCGAGCGGCAACGAAGCGTGCAGGATGCACTCCAGGCGAGCGATACCCTCGACACCTTCAAGGCACTCGGTCACCTCCTCGACCATGCCGGTAATGAGGTGGTCCAGCGCATACAGCAGCACTTCGTCCTTTGTCCTGAAGTAGTGCACGACCGCCCCGGTGGTGGCCTGCAGTTCACCTGCTATCTCGCGGATCGTGACGTTCTCGACCCCCACACGAAGAATCGCTCGCCACGTGGCCTCCAGCACCTCCTGGCGCTTGCGTTCATTGTTGGAAACCGCAGCGCCCGCCTTGCGTCGGGTGCGGGCCGGGGCTTCTCGGGATATCGCCATGGGCATTGATCTCGCTGTTGGCAGGTTCGACTCGTCGCACATCATAACAATGATGATCAAACAATAAGATGCTCGATAACGGAGAACGCTGTGATCAATCAACCAAGAGCCAAGCTTTCGACGGAACTGGACGCCGACGTGATCATCGTCGGCAGCGGCTTCTCCGGGCAGTGCATGGCGATCAAGCTTCGCGAGGCCGGTTTCCACTCCGTATTGCTTCTGGAGCGCGGCGCCACGGTGGGCGGCACCTGGCGTGACAATCACTACCCCGGCGCAGCCTGCGACATCCCTTCGCACCTGTATTCCTTCTCGTTCATGCTCAACCCGAACTGGTCACGCACCTATCCGGGCCAGGCCGAAATCCTCGGTTATCTGCATGCCACTGCCGAACGGCACGGGTTGCTCGAACACATGCGTTTCAACACCCTCGTCAGCGGCGCAAGCTTTGATGCGGGCCGCCTGACCTGGCAGGTAGGAACCGACGGTGGGCCACTACGCTGCCGCTTCCTGATCCTGGGTACCGGCGGTTTGAGCGAGCCTGTGGTACCCCGCCTGGCGGGGCTGGACACCTTTGCGGGACGCACCTTCCACTCGGCGCGCTGGGACCACGACTATGCCCTGCAAGGCAAGCGCGTGGCGGTGATCGGCAGCGGAGCCAGCGCCATCCAGTTCGTGCCGCAGATTGCGCCGCGCGTCGAGCGGCTCAGTGTGTTCCAACGCACCCCGGCGTGGATCGTACCGCGCCAGGACCGCCCGTTCAGCGCCTTGCAAAAAGCGCTTTACCGCTACCTGCCGGGGGTGATGCGGCTCAAGCGCTGGGGCATTCACTGGCTGAACGAAGTGCAGGCCCTTGGCACGGTGGTCGACCCCAAGTACATGGCCCTGGGTGAGAAAATCGCGCTTCAACACCTGCACCGGCAAGTCGCCGATCCCCAGCTGCGGGCCCGCCTCACGCCCGACTATGTGATGGGTTGCAAGCGCATCCTGATCTCTGATGACTGGTACCCCGCCCTGCAACGGGCCAATACCTCGCTGGTGAGCGATGCCATCGAACGCATCACCCCCACCGGCGTCTTGACCTGCGATGGCCGCTTGCACGAGGTCGACGCGATCATCTTCGGTACCGGCTTCCAGGCCACCGAAGCGCTCGGCAAGCTGCGTATTCGCGGGCGCCTGGGACGTGAACTGAACGAGGTCTGGGCCCAGGGTGCCGAAGCCTATGTCGGCGCCAGCGTCAACGGCTTTCCCAACCTGTTCCTGATCACCGGGCCGAACACCGGATTGGGGCATAACTCGATGGTGTTCATGATCGAGGCAAACGTGGCACACATCGTCGGTGCGCTGAAAGCTGCCCGGCAAGCCGATGCCCAGGTAGTAGAGGTCAAGCGTGAGGTCCAGGCGCGCTACAACCAGAATCTGCAGCGGCGCCTGGAAAAATCGGTCTGGGTGACCGGCTGCAAGAGCTGGTACCAGGACAAGGCCAGCGGCAAGGTCACCACGCTCTGGCCTGGTTTCAGTACTCAGTATTGGGCAATCGCCCATCGCTTCAAGGCTGACGACTACCTGCTGCTGGCAGCAGGTTCGCCTCAGGCCCCCGCGCCCGTTTCGGCGAGGTAAGCCTTGATGAAATCGATCCAGGCACGGACCTTGCGCGGTACATGGCGGCTTGCCGGATACAACGCGTAGACACTTTGTCGGGCGAAGCGGTAAGCGGGCAACGCATCGAGCAACTGTCCACTCGCCAGGTCATCGGCCACCAGCCATTCCGGCAGCAAGGCGACACCCGCACCCTGCACGGCGAAAGCACGCAGGATTGACGCGTTGTCGGTCACCAGCAAGGGCGTGCCGTGCGTCTCAAACACCGCACTGCGACCAGCGTCCCCCTGCAGTTCCCAGCGACTGTTCTGCTCGAAGCGGCTGTGCACCAGCTGCGCCACGGCGGCCAGGTGCGAAGGTGAGTCGATGATCTGCGGGCCATGGGCGGCCAGCAGGCTGGGCGCCAGCACCAGGCGCACGTCGTAAGTGGCCAGGCACACGCCACGGTAGCTGGAATCCTGGGCCTGGCCCAGGCGGATGGCGACATCGAAACGCTCGCGCACCAGGTCGACCTGGGAGGTGTGGGTTTCCAGGCGCACGCTCAGGTCAGGGTGCAACCGGCAGAACGCCTGCAACGCCGGGGCGAGGACTTTCAGCCCGTACTCGACGGTGGAGGTAATGCGCAGGCTGCCCTGCAAGCCAGCATGCTCGGCGCGCGCCTCGTCGATGGCGACGCGCGCATCTTCGACCACCTGCAGGCAGCGCTGGTAAAAGCGCTCGCCGGCATCAGTGAGGGCAATTCGGCGGGTGGTGCGGGTCAGCAAGGTCACGCCCAGTTCAGCTTCCAGCTGCTTGATGCTGAAGCTGACGGCGGCGCGGGTTTGCTGCAGGCGCTCGGCGGCGCCGGTGAAGGAGCCGGCCTGGACCACCGCGCAGAACAGTTCGAATCGGTCGAGACTGACCATGCAATGCCTTCGCCATTGTCAAAATAATTTGACCAATCTGCCGGTTTTTTGCGTCTTATTCAAGCACCTGCAAGCCTCTAGACTGCGCCTTTCTCCGGCCCGTCGAACTGCTCATGCCCTATCGCTCGAAAGTCACCCTGATCTATTTGCTGGGTTTCACCCTCGACCTGCTCAACATGTTCGCCCTCAACGCCGCCTACCCGGCGCTGGGCCAGGAACTGCACGCCTCGGTGGCGCAACTGAGCTGGACCAGCAACCTGTACATGCTCGGCCTGACCCTGGTGATACCGCTGGGCACCTGGATGGCCGCGCGGCTGGGCGAACGCCAGACACTGCTGCTGTCGCTGGCGCTGTTCGGCCTGGGCTCGGCACTCGCCGGCAGCGCCGGCACCATCGACAGCCTGCTTGGCTGGCGGTTGTTGCAAGGGCTCGGTGGTGGCTTGTTGATTCCGGTAGGCCAGGCCATGGCTTATCGCTTGTATGCGCCTGAGCAACGCCACCACCTGACCTCGCTGGTAATGATGGTAGCCCTGCTGGTACCGGCGTTGTCGCCGGCACTGGGTGGCGTGGTGGTCGATCAGGGCTCGTGGCGGTGGATCTTCTTTGCCATGCTGCCGCTGACGTTAATGGCTGGCGTACTGGTGCTGGCCTGGCTGCCTGCAAACCAGCCGTTACCGGCCCCTCAGCCAATCCTTGACCTGCACCTGCTCGGCCAGCCGCTGCTGCGTACGGCGATGCTGGTCTACCTGTGCGTGCCGGGCGTGTTCATCGGCGCCAACCTGGTCGCAGCCCTGTACCTGCAACAACGCCTTGGGCTTAGCGCCACGGCCACCGGAGCGCTGATGTTGCCCTGGTCGCTGGGCGCCCTGGGCGCCATTGCTTTTGTGCGCTGGCGTTTCAACCTGACCGGGCCCAAGTGGCTGCTGAGCGCCGGCATACTGATCCAGTGCGCCGCACTCCTGTGGCTGGCCTTGCCCTGGGTAGCCGCGCATCACGCCTGGCTGGCGCTGATCTTCGCCCTGCTTGGCCTGGGCAGCAGCCTGTGCAGCAGCAGTGCGCAAAGCCTGGCATTCCTGGCCATAGCGCCGGAGCAAATGGGCCAGGCCAGCGCCCTGTGGAACCTCAACCGGCAACTGAGTTTCTGTCTCGGTGTGGCCGTGCTCGGCGCTGTGCTCAATCAGCTGCTGCCGGCGCCGCAAGCGTTTGCGCACACGTTCATCCTGGCCGCGCTGCTAACCCTGCTACCGCTGCCAATGGTTTTCAAACTGCCCGGGACTCGCGCCCTGGGGCTTATCACCCGCACTCACTGAGACCTGCCCATGAGCCAACGCAACCCCGCCTTCAAGGAAGTCCTCGACGCCCACGTCGCCATCCAGCAATGGTTGTCCGGCACTGCCCCGGCCGATCGGCTCGATGTGCTGATGGCGCGTTTCAGCCCGCTGTATTCGATGATCACCCTGCCCGGCCAGGTGCTCGATTACCAAGGCCTGCGCGCGCTGTTTCAGCAAGCCCACGGCAAGCGTGCAGGTCTGGAAATAAGCATCGATGAACTGCACCTGATCGCCGAAGGCCCGAGCCTGGCGGTGGTCGGTTATCGCGAGTGGCAGGCCGATGCCGCAGGCAACCGCTCAGTACGCCGTTCGACCGTGGTGTTTGAACGCGCCAATGGCGCCTTGCGCTGGCGCCATCTGCACGAAACGCAGGCATCCGGCTGATCAGGCCTTTTTGCGCGGCTTGCTGGTGCCCGCGGGCTTTTTCGCCGCTGGCGCCGCTTTCTTCGCCGCCGGCTTGCGCCCACCCAGGCTGCGTTTGAGCAGTTCGGTGAGGTCGATGATGTCGGCGCTTTTCTGTTCGCCTTCGCCTTCCAGCGGCTCGACCGTGGCGATCTTGCCCTGGCTGGCTTTTTCTTCGACCAGGCTCATGATGGTGTCCTTGAAGTCATTGCGGTAATCCTCCGGCGTCCAGTGCCCGCTCATGTCCTCGACCAAGCGCTTGGCCATCTGCAGCTCGCGCTTGTCGATACTCGCGTCGCGCACGCTGGCATCCAGTTCCAGGCTGTCCAGACCACGCACTTCCTCAGGCCAGCGCAGGATGATCATCACCATGGCATCCTCCAGCGGGCGCAGCAGCGCGAGGTGCTGCTGGGTGTGCAGCACCACCTTGGCCAGGGCGACCTTACCGGTGCTCTCGAGGGTTTCGCGCAGCAACGCGTACACCTTGCCGCCGCGACGGTCGGGGCTCAGGTAGTACGGGGTAGCAAACTGCTGCAGGGGGACTTCGCCGCTGTCGACGAAAGAAAAGATATCGATGGTCTGGGTCGCCTCCGGCCGGGCCTTGCGGATCTCCTCTTCGCTGATCACCACGTACTGGCCCTTCCGGTACTGCACGCCCTTGACGATATGCTCACGGGCGATCTCCTTGCCAGTGACCTTGTTCACCCGCTTGTAGCCCACCGGCTCCATGCTACGCTCGTCGAGCCAGTCGAAGTCGACCCGGTCGCTGCTGATCGCGGTACTCAACGACACCGGGATGTGCACCAGGCCGAAGCTGATTGCACCTTTCCAGATGGCTCTGGCCATGACGTTCTCCCACAGGCAATTGAAAGGCCCTTTGTCAGTCTGACTGCGCCGGGCCGTGAAGGTTTGCCGCAGCCCGCACCAGGGCCACAAGATCCAGACCCGCCAGCTGCCTTTGGAAAAAACCGAATCGGCTGAAGTAAAGGCGTTTGCCCCGCAGATGATCAAGGATCACACTAAAGCCAATCAGCACCTGCTCGATCTTGCCAAACAGCACGATTTCAGCGTCCCGGATGACGCCCATGAACAGGCGGTGCGCCTGTTCGATGAAGAGAGCCGGTCCACCTCGGACCCTGACGAGCAGAACGCGCACCGCCCGAACTGAAGGAGGCCTCTGGTATGAGAAAGGTCAGCCCGGCCTGCCCGACCTGCCTGCAGATCGATTTTGTCCAGGACACGCTGTTCGGCCCCGTGGCCCACAGCGCCGAATGCGAGGTGCAACTGGCGCCGCTGAACATCAACGGCCTGCCGGGTTTGCGCATGCAGGTGCGGGCGCCCGTGCCCGCCAAGCTCGAGCGCTCGCACAGCGTGGCGTTTGTCTGGGAAGGCCGTACCTATCGCGGGATCGTCCAGTATCACCGGCGCTGTGATGACGGCGGCTTGCAGCTGCAGCTGGAACTGCAGTAACCGCTTCGCTGGCAAGCCAGCCCCCACAGGTCCGGCTTACACAAACCGATTGTGGGAGCTGGCCTTGCCAGCGATGGGCCCAGCGTGGTCGTCAGCCCTGCGGCTTGGCCGCGCAGCCACAGCCACTGCCGTTGCACGGTTTGCCGGACGGATGGTGGTCGTCACTTGTCAGTGACCGGACGCTGCGGTGAGTGGTTCAAAAAAAATGAAACCCCAACGCCGCCCAGGCCTCCATAGAACAGGGAGAGGTGTTTCCTGCCCTGCTTACCCGGAGGTCACCATGAGTACCCATCTGGTTCAACTGTTCACCCACCCCGATGACGCCTGGATGGAAATCCGCCAGGAAGAAGAACTGCACCCGCGTCACTACCTGCCGCACCTGCTGCTGATGGCGCTGATTCCTGCCTTGTGCCTGTTCATCGGTACCACCAGCGTGGGCTGGAGCCTGGCCGGTACCGAGCGGGTACGCCTGAGCGTGGCCAGCGCCGCCGAGCTCGGCGTGTTGCTGTACGCCTGCAGCGTGGTCGGGGTGATGATCATGGGCGGGTTCATTCGCTGGATGTCGCGCACCTTCGATGCGCGGCCAAGCCTGAACCAGTGCATCGGCTTTGCCGCCTATACCGCCACGCCGTATTTCGTTGCCGGTATCGCCGGGCTCTATCCCGGACGCTGGCTGGCGCTGATCGTGCTGGGCGCGGCTTCGGCCTATGCGACCTTCCTGCTCTACGTCGGCCTGCCAACCTTCCTGCGCCTGCGCAAGGAAGACGGCCTGTTGTATTCGACCAGTGTGTGGGCGGTCGGGCTGCTGGTGCTGGTGACCATCCTGGTGTCGATGATTCTGTTCTGGTTCAACGTGCTCAGCCCTGAATACCTGCGCCCGGCCAGCCTTGGCTAACCGGTGGCAGACTGCGTGGTTCAGGCCATCGCCTGGGGTTTGAACGGAATCTGGCTACGCCCCAGGCGCTGTTCTTCGCGCACCTGGGCAACCAGGGTGGCAAGCTCGTGGCAGGTGGTCAGGCTGTGCACATGGATACCTGTGACAGTCAGGCAATCGCCCAGGCTATCGCCCTGCCCCAATTGAATGGTCAGGTGCTCGCCATCGGCGCAGGATACGACACAGCGATCAGGCAGGAACGCCTGTTCGATCAGATGGCACAACTCAAGGGTGGAAACTCCAATCAGTGACATGCTGCGATCCTCGTATCGGAGGGCCCGACTATTGAGTTAGTACCCAGCCAGTCCTCGATGCCAATTGAATTTGCCGATGCCGCGCCGTTGCCCCCATGCAGTGCAGCAATGATCTCTCGGAAGAGCCGTCTGCCCTTGGCCAAGTTCCAGGTATTCGGGCCTGTGGCAGATGAACGGCATGCCTTTACCGTTCGTCTCGCATCGCTGAAATATTTAAAACTTTGCCCACGGCGGCCGCCTCCCAACCTGTGTAAGGCAAACGCCTTGCGAATATTCACAAGAGGAAGAGAATCATGGCTAACAAAGGCACTTCGAATCCCGGGAATTTCGCTAACGACAAGCAAAAAGCGTCTGATGCCGGGAAAAAAGGTGGCCAGGCCTCCGGCGGTACCGCAGGTGGCCAGACCCGCAAGCCTGACATGGACAAAGACCAGGCCCGCAAACCAAGTGGTGGCGGCCGTAGCTAACGGACGAAAGACCGGCGCACTGCACGTGCGTCGGTCCTGAGGCACTGCAATGAGCCAACAGGTGATCCACTTTCATTGCCAGATCGACCAGGACACCACCGAGCGCTTTCGCGACCGGTGCCTGCAGGCCGTCGATGACGGCGCTACCTCGTTGCTGCTGTTTCTCTCGACCACTGGCGGCAGCACCAACTTCGGATTCTCGCTGTACAGCTTTCTCAAGTCCTTGCCGGTGCCGCTTTGCGCAGTCAATGCCGGCAACATCGAGTCCATGGGCATCATCATGTACCTGGCCGCCGCCGAGCGTGTCGCCGCTCCCCATTCTCGCTTTCTCATCCATCCCATGACCTGGCACTTCAGCCAGAGCGCGGTGGACCATTCGCGCCTGCGTGAATACCTGTCGAGCCTGAACAACGACCTGGAGCGCTACGTGCGTATATTCGAACTGGAGACCGCCCAGGCCGAGCGCAAGCTGGACATCTTTCATTGCCTGTCGACCGAAGAAAAGGTCATCCCCGCCTACGACTCGCTGCCCTACGGCATTGCCCATCGCCTGGAGCAGGTGGTGTTTGAAAAGGACGCCCGGCACCTGACCGTCAGCGGCGCCCATTGACCAGGGAAATCCGATGGAATTTTTTCCATCGCCCAGCACTCACTAGAGGCATTGAAGGGATTTTCTTGGTCACTGCTCTGTAAGGATCCTGCCAGCCCCATGAACAACGCAAAACTATTCGTCATCGACTATCAGCTGCACGGCGATCACAAGTCTTTCATCATCCGCGCCGAGACGATGGACAACGCCGAAGCCTGGCACTGGGCAAGCTGCGACGCCGGGCTCGGTCGAATAGGCCGCTACGGCCGCGAGAAGGTCAGGAAAGTCAGCAAGCCCCTGGCCGAGCGCTACGGCATTACCGATGTGAAGTGGCGCCAGTCCAGCTAAGTCAGCTCAATGACGCCCACAGGTGCTGGGCGGCATAGGCGCGCCACGGGCTCCAGGCCTGAGCACGCTGGGCCAGTTGTGCGTCGGCGCCTTCAAGCAGGCGCAAGGCCTTGATCAGGGCCACATCCCCCAGCGGCAAGGCGTCGGCCGCGCCCATCTGGCGCAGGGCCAGATAGTGGGCGCTCCACGGGCCGATGCCGCGCAAGCGGCACAGCCGCTGGACCCAGGCCTCCAGATTGCGCTCAGGGCGTAACAGCTGCGGGTCCTCCAGCAATGCCCGGGCCAGGGTCGACAAGGTCAAGGCCCGCGAGCGCGGCATGCCCAGGCCACTGAGGTCGACGTCTACAATGGCCTCGGCCCTGGGGAACACATGGGTCAAGCCGGGCCACTGCTGGACATGCGCGGGGAGTCGCTGGCCGTAACCCGCCACCAGGCGCCCGGCCAGGGTGATAGCCCCGGCCACACTGATCTGCTGGCCCAGCACGGTGCGCATGGCCTGCTCGAACGCGTCCCAGCCCCGCGGCACACGCAGCCCCGGACGCAGGTTGATCAGTTGCGCCATCAACGGGTCTCGACTGAGCTGTGCCTGGATCTTGTGCAGTTCGGCATCCAGATCAAACACCCGTCGGACCCTGGCCAGCAAACCCGGCAGTGCTCGCGCAGAAGCACCGACCACGGTGACCTTCAGCCGGGACCCACGCGCCTGAGACACCTGGACGATGCCCTGGCCCTGGGCGAGATCAAAACTGCGCGTATACACCCCCGCCGCCACCGTCTCGACCCCTGTGATCGCCCGCGCGGCAAGAAACCCCAGCAGCGATGGCCAGTGCAACGGTGGCTGATAGGGCAGCCAGAAGCTGATGACGCTGCCGGGCCGCACGGTGCGACGATGGCCAGCGAAGGTGGGAGCAGGTTTCATGCGCTGATCATCACCTGCGCAAACGTCACCACACCAGCGGTTTCGCTGAATTTCGGCGCCGCAAAGGTCTGCCCTTCAGGGCGATGTCGAGACGACGACGGCCGGGCTACGCTAGCGCCCGGCCGCCGATCGGTTAACGGCGTTACTTGCCGTTGGTGAGGGTGTTGTAGCTGGTCATCAGGTTGCGGTAGTCGGGGATGTGGTTGGAGAACAAGGTACCCAGGCCTTCGATGTCGTTGCGCCAGTCGCGGTGCAGCTCACAGGCCAGGCCGAACCAGGTCATCAGTTGGGCGCCGGCTTGCGACATGCGATTCCAGGCCGAGTCGCGGGTCAACTCGTTGAAGGTGCCGGAGGCATCGGTGACCACGAACACGTCAAAGCCTTCTTCCAGGGCCGACAGCGCCGGGAACGCCACGCATACTTCAGTTACCACACCGGCGATGATCAGTTGCTTCTTGCCGGTGGCCTTGACCGCCTTGACGAAGTCTTCGTTGTCCCAGGCGTTGATCTGCCCCGGACGAGCGATGTACGGCGCTTCGGGGAACTGCGCCTTGAGCTCGGGCACCAGCGGGCCGTTGGGGCCGGTTTCGAAGCTGGTGGTGAGGATGGTCGGCAGCTTGAAGTACTTGGCCAGGTCGCCAACGGCCAGCACGTTGTTCTTGAACCGGTCCGGGTCGATGTCTCGAACCAGCGACAGCAGGCCGGTCTGGTGGTCGACCAGCAGGACGGCGGCGTTGTTCTTGTCCAGGCGGACGTAGGGCTTGGTCATGGTCTTACTCCTTGCATTGAGACGCCGGTGCCGGGCACCGGACATGAGGGATCAGCGTTGGGAATCGAGCAGTTCGTTGTCGCGTGCGACCTGTTGCGCCTTGAGATAGCTTTCGATCAGCAACTGGTAATGCGGGAACACAGCGCTGTAGGCTTCGGCCCATTGCTGGGCGTCTTCACGGTTCCAGGTACGCTGGACTTCCGAGCACACCGCGGCGGTGTCCATCGGCACCACGCCGGCCTGCATGATGCGCGCCAGGGTGATTTCCTGAGCCATCTTCGAATAGGTGCCGCTGGCATCGATCACCGCAAATACCTTATAGCCCGCATTGACCGCGCTGATGCTCGGGAAGGCCATGCACACACTGGTGATGGTGCCGGCGATGATCAACGTCTTGCGTCCGGTCTGCTCTACCGCGGCAACGAACTCGGGATTGTCCCAGGCGTTGATTTCACCTTTGCGTGCCACGTACCGGGCGTGGGGGGCGGCTTCATGGATTTCCGGGATCAGCGGGCCGTTGGGACCTTGCGGCACGGAAGCGGTGGTGATGACCGGGATCTTGGCGAGCGATGCGATCTTTGCCAGGGTAATGGCGTTGGCCCGCAGCTCGGTCATGGGCATGTCCTTGACCGTCTGGAACAGGCCGCTCTGATGGTCGATCAACAGCATCGCGGCGTCATCGGGGTCGATGCGCGGCACCTGGCCGTTGAAGTTGGCAACGTTGGCAAAAGTACTCATGGCACGTTCTCCTTCGGGATCAGGCTGGGCGTTTTGCGCGCAGCCCGGGTCGAAGGCCGGCCCTGCGGCCGACCTTCGGGTTAATGAGACTAGTTGTGGTGTCGCGGACCGGCCTGCCCGCTCATCTGGCCGAAGCGCCCGGCGCGGAAATCGTCGAAGGCTTCGGCGATTTCGGCATCACTGTTCATCACGAACGGGCCGTAACCGACAATTGGCTCATCCAGCGGCTCGCCGCTGAGCAGCAGCACCGACACATCGCTTTGCGCTTCGAGCAGCAGCTCGTCACCGGCGCGGTCGAACAGCACCAGTTGCGCGGCACCGACCTGACGCTCGCCGTTGACCAGCAACTGACCGCGCAACACCACCAGCGCGGTACTGCGCCCGGCGGCACTGGGCAGGCGCACGGGCGCGCCGGCCTTGAGCTGCAGGTCCCAGACATCCATGGGCGAGAAGGTCTGGGCCGGGCCCTGGTGGCCGCGGAACGCACCGGCAATCACCCGCAGGCTGCCGGCACCGTTGCCCAGCGGCACCACCGGGATGTCGGTGCCGAGCAAGGTCTGGTAGCCGGCGGGCGCCGATTTGTCCTTGGCCGGCAGGTTGACCCACAACTGGACCATCTCCAGGGTGCCGCCTTGGGCGGCGAAGGCTGGCGAGTGGAACTCCTCATGGAGAATCCCGCCGGCGGCGGTCATCCACTGCACATCGCCCGGGCCGATCAGGCCGCCGGCGCCGGTGGAGTCGCGGTGCTCCAGTTCGCCCTGGTAGACGATGGTCACGGTTTCGAAACCGCGATGGGGGTGCTGGCCGACCCCGCGACGCGCCGTGGTCGGGGTGAAGTCGTGGGGGCCGGCATAGTCCAGCAGCAGGAACGGGCTGATGTGCTGGGCCAGGTTGTCGTAGGTGAACAGGCTACGGACCGGGAAGCCATCACCCACCCAATGTGGGTGCGGGCTGCTGTAGACGCCTTGGATCTTTTTCATCAGATGCCTCCTCTCGTGCATGGCTATAACCATACGAGCGCAACGACATCGGCGGTAGATCAGTTAAACTGCCTTCAGCGTTCCATATGGAGAACACTGATGGAAGACCTCAACGACCTTTACTACTTTGCCCAGGTGGTCGATCACGGCGGCTTCGCCCCGGCCGGTCGCGCCCTGGACATGCCCAAATCCAAGCTCAGCCGGCGCATCGCCGGGCTGGAAGAACGCCTGGGCGTGCGCCTGATCCAGCGCTCGACCCGGCACTTCTCGGTGACCGAAATCGGCCAGGCCTACTACCGCCATTGCGTGGCCATGCTGGTGGAAGCCGAAGGCGCCGCCGAGTTGATCGAGCGCAACCGCGCCGAGCCGCAAGGCATCGTGCGCTTGAGCTGCCCCACTGCCCTGCTGGATTTCTGGGTCGGGGCCATGCTCACCCGCTTCATGGTCCAGTGCCCGCTGGTGCAGCTGCATATCGAAAGTACCAACCGCCAGGTCGACCTGATCCAGGAAGGTATCGACATCGCCCTGCGCGTACGCGTGCCGCCACTGGAAAGCAGCGACCTGGTGATGAAGGTGCTGGCGCGTAGCACCCAATACCTGGTGGCCGCGCCCTCCTTGCTCGAGCGCCTGCCACAGCGCCCGGTGCCGGCTGACCTGAGCGCCCTGCCCAGCCTGCACTGGGGTTACCCGCAGCGCGATTACCACTGGCACCTGCTCGGCCCCGACGGCGCCCGTGCCAGCCTGCGGCACAACCCGCGGCTGGTGACCGATGACCTGATCGTCTTGCGCCAGGCGGCGGTGGCTGGCGTGGGGGTGGTGCATTTGCCGCTGGTGGTCATACGCGAAGAACTCGAAGCCGGGCGGCTGGTGCAAGCCACGCCGAACTGGGCACCGGAGTGCGGCGTGGTGCACGCGGTATTCGCCTCGCGGCGCGGGTTGCTGCCGTCGGTGCGCAGCTTGCTGGATTTTCTCGCGGCGGAGTTCGAGGCCAGTGATATCGCCTGACTGTGGGGGGCTGGCGTGCCGGCGATCGAGCGCGCAGCGGTCGCAGTCAACGCCCTTTTTGCTACCATCGCGCTTCCCGCTCAACACGGCCCTTGCTCATGTCGCCTGCCGCCCGCCAGGAAAAGCCCATCCTCACCCTGGCCGAAAACTACCGCCACGGCGAACGCATTGCCGCGCACTGCCACAACCGCGCGCAGTTGATCCATGCCCTGAGCGGGGTGATCACGGTCAATTCGCTGCAGGGCAGCTGGGTGGTGCCGCCAGGGCGTGGGGTGTGGGTGCCGAGCGCAGTCGAACACGACCTGAAGATGGCCGGAGCAGTACGCATGCGCACCCTGTTCATCGACCAGAAAGCCCGCACCGACCTGCCACAGGACTGCCAGGTGATCGACATCTCGCCGCTGCTGCGCCAACTGATCATCAGTGCCATGGACATTCCCGCCGACTACCCGCCCGGCGGTCGCGATGAGCGGGTGATGCAGCTGATCCTCGATGAGATCCGCGTGCTGCCGATCATGGCCCTGCATGTGCCCACCCCCCGCGACCCGCAGTTGGCCGAGCTGTGCCAGGCCCTGCGCAATGCGCCCGGTGAAGACTGGAACCTTGCCCGCGCCGCCCGCCTGATCGGCAGCAGCGCCCGCACCCTGACCCGCGCCTTTCAGCGCGAGACCGGCTTGAGCTTCATCCAGTGGCTGCGGCGCATGCGCCTGCTGGCCAGCCTCGACTCCCTGGCCGCCGGGCATCCGATTCTTGATGTGGCGCTGGACCTGGGCTACGACAGCCCCAGCGCCTTCAGCGCCATGTTCCGCCGCACCCTGGGGGTTTCGCCCTCGGCCTATTTCGGCAAGGCCCAGGCCTATGGCACGGCACAGCCGGACTGATCAACCGTCCTTCTGGCGCAGCAGCAATGCAGCCAGGGCGCAGACGGCCAGGGCCAGGCAGGCCAGGTAGAAGGCATCCGAGTAGGCCATCAGGTAGGCCTGCTGGCGCACACTGTGGTCGATCAGGCTCAGCGTCTGCATCACCGCCGGCGACTGCACATCGACCAGCCCGTCCGGCAGGCGCTGCTGCAAGGCGCCATCGAACATCGTCAAGCCCTCGCCGATACGCTCGGAATGAAAACGCTCACGCTGGGACACCAGTTGCGTAAGCAACGCCGTGCCCACCGCGCCACCGAGGTTACGCAGCATCGAGATCAGCGCCGAGGCCGAGCCCGCCTGGGCCTTGTCCAGGCCTTTGACCGCCAGCACCGAGAGCGCCACCATGATCAGCGGCTGGCCGATACCGCGCACCACGGTAGAGGGGATGATCACGTTGGCGGCGGCATCGTCCGACAGGTGCGCCCCCAGCCAGCAGCCCAGGGCCATGATCGCGAAGCCACTGGCGACCAGCAGTTTAGCGTTGAGCCAGCGCATCAACCGCGGCAGCAACGGCGCCAACAGCAGCTGGACCATGCCGTAGGCGATCAGGCTGATGCCGATCTCGCGGGCGTTGTAACCCTGCACCAGCGACAAGTAGTTGGGCACCAAAAATACCAGGCCGAACGTTGCCGCGCCGAACACTGCCATGGCCAGGCTGGCGACGCCAAAGTTGTAGCTGGCCAGCAGACGCAGGTTGATGAACGGGCGATCCCCCCATAACTGCCGCTGGATGAACAGCGCCAGGGCAAAACCGGCAACCAGGCTGAAGGCGATGATGAACGAAGAATCGAACCAGTCCTTGCGCCCGCCCTCTTCCAGCACGATCTGCAACGCCCCCAAGCCCAGGGCCATGGCGGCGATGCCCAGCCAGTCGGCCTGGCGCAGCTTGCGCCGGTCCCCGGCCTGGGCGCCGATCGACCAGGCCACCGCCGCAATCAGCGCCACCCCCGGGAGCAACTGCAACAGGAAAATCCAGCGCCATGAATAAGCGTCGGTGAGCCAACCGCCAATCGACGGCCCGGCCGCCTGGGCAACGCTGTTGGACAGGCTGAACAAGGCCATGCCCAGGGGGATCTTGCTGGCCGGCAGTTCGGTGATGATCAGTTGCATCGACAGCGGAATCAGCACCGCCCCCGAGGCGCCCTGGATGACCCGGATGGCGATCATCGCCTGCAGGCTTGGCGCCAGGGCGCAACTGACCGAACTGAGCAGAAACACCACCGAGCCCACCAGCATTACCCGGCGCAGGGAGAACACCTGCACCAGCCAGGCGGTGAGCGGGATCATGGTAATTTCGGCGACCAGATAGGCCGTTGAGATCCACGAACCTTCCTCGAAACTGGCACCCAGCGCACCTTCGATCTCCGGCAAGGCGGCGCTGGTGACGTGCACGTTCATCCCGGCCATGAAGCAGCCGAACAAGCCGCCGATTACCGCCACCCAGGCGCGTAACGAGACCTTGTCTTCAACTGCCATGGCGAGCCTCGCGGGTATCGACCGTGGCGATCACCGACATGCCGGGCAGCAGTTGCGCTTCACCGGCGGGCGGCGCATCGAGCTGGATGCGTACCGGGAAGCGCTGGACGATCCTGGTGAAGTTGCCAGTGGCGTTGTCGGGCGGCAGCAGCGCGAACACCGCGCCGGAGCCGGGCGACACGCTGTCGACGGTCCCCTGCCAGTGACGGCCAAACGTGTCGACTTCCAGGGTGACCCGCTGGCCGGGGCGCAAGTGCTCAAGCTGGGTTTCCTTGTAGTTGGCGACCACATAGGCCTGAGCCACCGGCACCACCGCCAGCAACGGCAAACCGGGGGTGACGTACTGCTGCTGGCGAACCTTGCGCTGGCCGACCACGCCATCGAAAGGCGCGCGAATCTCGGTGTCGGCCAGGGCATTCTCGGCCAGACCCAACTCCGCTTCGGCCTGCTCCAGCGCAGCCTGGCGCGAAGCCAGGTCGGCCTGAGCCTGTTGCCGCTGGCTGCTCAGCACCTGTTGCCGCGCCTGCTGGCGCTCAAGCTCGGCAGCGGCCCCGCGTAACAGCGCCTGGGCTTTGACCCGGCTGGCGGTGGCGCTTTCCAGGCGTTGGGCGCTGGCGGCTTGTTGCCCGGCCAGTTGCCGGTAGCGCTGCCAGTCGAGTTGCGCACGCCGGGCCTCGCCTTCACTGGCAGCGCGTTCGGCCTGGGCACGGGCGATGGCCTGGCGCTGCTCATCAAGTTGCGCGCCAAAGGTAACCAGGTGCGCCTGTTGTGCCTGCACTGCCGCTGCGCTGACGGCCTGTTGCGCGCGGGCCTGGCGCAAGCGCTGCCGGTAGTCGCGATCGTCCAGGCGCACCAGCACGTCGCCGGCCTTGACCCTGGCGTTGTCGGCCACGCGCACCTCGGTGACATAGCCTGCCACCCGCGCGCTGACCGGTGCCCAGTCGGCACGCACATAGGCGTCGTCGGTCTGTTCAAAGAAGCGCGCGCTGCTCCACCAGTAACCGCCATAGGCCAGCACGGCCAACAACCCGGCAGCGCCGAGCACATGGATGGCTTGCCGGCGGCGGGTCAGTTTCACGCTGACAATCTGCGGATCAGGGCTAACGGCCTGGTTCATGGGCGGGCTCCGGTGTGCAAGGCAAGGGATCGAGGGGTGTGGACACGCTGCCAGCCGCCACCGAGGGCACGGAACAGCGCGACCTGGCGCTCCAGCAGGCGCAAGTCGGCTTCGGCCAGTTCGGCCTGCTGGCGGACCAGGGTGCGTTGACTGTCGAGCAGCTCCAGGCCATCCACGGCGCCGGCGTCCAGGCTCAGCCGGGCCAGTTCATAGGCGCGCTGGCTCTGGGCCGTGGCGCGGGCCAATGCCGCGCGCTGCTGGCGTTCTCCGGCATACAGCGCCAAGGCCTGCTCGGTGTCGCGCAAGGCTTCCAGCACCACGCTGTCGAAACGCGCCAGGGCACCCTCGCTGCTCGCTTGCGCTTGCTCGACCCGGGCATGGGCCTGCTCGCGGTTGGGAAAGCGCCAACTGATCAAGGGGCCGATGGCAAAGGTCAGCGCCTTGCTGTCACCCATCGCACCGAAGGATGCCGCTGACGATTCCAGTGCCGCGCCAAAGTGCACCTGCGGATACAGTTCGGCTTTGGCGGTGTCGATCCGTGCCCGAGCGGCGAACAATTGGCGTTCGGCCTGGCGGATATCCGGGCGGCGTTGCAGCAGGCTCCAGGCGTCGCCCACTGGCAATGGCCGGGCAATGCTGGGCAGGCGCTGGCAATGGCTGGCCTGCTCATCCAGATGCTGCGGCGGCTGGCCGCTGAGTACCGCCAGTTCGAACAAGGCTGCCTGACGCTGGCCCTGCAACCGGGGCAACAACGCGCGGGTCTGCTCCAGCAGGCTTTGCTGGCGGCTGACATCCAGCTCGGTGAGGACCCCGGCGGCTTGTTGCCGGCGCGTCAGGTCCAGGCTGCTTTGCAACAACGCCACTGACTGCTGCTGCACCTCGCGGCGAGCGCCCAGGGCACACACCCGCAAATATGCACGCGTGGTTTGCGCCGCGACGCTGACCCGCAACAGGTCACGGGCGGCCTGCGCCGCTTCAGCATCGGCGCGGGCCGCAACGATGCCAGCGGCAACCCGGCCCCACAGATCAAGCTCGTAATCCAGGCCCCATTGCGCTTCATGCTTGAACTGGCTGTCCGCATGGCTGGCGGTGGCGTCTGCCAGGGTCTGGTCATCCCCATCACGGCCGTAGCGGTAGCCATAACCCAGCCGTGTGGTTGGCCAGCGCCCGGCGGCGGCACCACGCAGGCCGCCAAGCAACACCTGCACATTCGCCTGGGCAGCGGCCAGCTCGCGGTTATGCGCAAGGGCTGCGTTTACCAGGCGATCCAGCTGCGGGTCCTGGTACAGCGACCACCAATCCTGCGGTAACGCATCCGCACGCGTACCCGCGGTGCGGCTCAGCTCGACTGCAGGCCGCTGCGCCGCGGTCAGCGCCCGGCCCTCGTCGAAATGACTACACGCACCGCTCAGCACGGCTCCCACGCACAGCAACGGCCAACGCGCCTGTCCCATGCTGCTTCTCCTGTTGTTGTCATTGGAGGAGCAGCTTAGGCAAAGGCGCGCTGTCGTTCGCTCGCGATAAGGCCAGCTATCGTCGCAAAATGGACAACAGCCAGATCAACCCAGCAGGAAGGCCTCGACCCGCTCACTGCACGCCGCCGGATCTTCCTGCATGAAGCAGTGCCCGCCCGGCACCTGGGTCGCGGTCACCTGGCGATTGACCTGGGCCCAGCGTTGTACCGATTGCGGCACGAAGGGATAGGTGGATTCGCCATAGAGCACCAGGCTCGGAGTGGCCACCTGGGTCAACGAAGCCCACATGCGCCGGGGGAAGGAGCTGAAGATTTCCACTTCACGGCTGGGCCGGCACTTGAGCACCACGCCTTCACCGCAATCGCCGATGGCGTGTTCGATATAGGACTGCAACGCCGATTCGCTCCAGCCCTTGAAGATCCCCCGCCCCTCCAGCGACGCCCGTGCCGTGCCGCGATCAGGCCAATGGCTGCGACGGGTGGCGGCCTTGCGTGCCAGGGCATGACGACGGTGCAGGCCGACCAGCGCGGCGGCCCCCATGATGCCCATCATCGCCCGGGTAAACAGCACCGGGTCGAGCAGCACCGCGCGCTGGAACAGCTGTGGCTGCTGCGCCAGCATCAAGCCGGTGAGCACCCCGCCAAAACTGTGGCCGACGGCAAAACGCGGCACCTCGCCGTACTCGCCACGGCCCGCCTCGAAGGCCTCGATGGCCAGCTGCGCAGTGCGATTCCAGCCGGCGAACGGGCCGCCATGGTCACTGTCGCCATGGCCCTGGACATCGCACAGCCATAGGTCGAACTGTTCGGCCAGGCGCGCCAGCAACGGCTGGTAGGCCAGGCAGCAAAAGCCGTTGCCGTGCAGAAAATGCAGCAACGGTTTGCCACTGGCCGGGGAGCGCCAGCCGCGCAGGGTGAAGCCAGCACTTGTGTCATGGGACCAGGGAATCAACTGCATGTGCCAGCGTACTCACGTCAGGAAAAACTCGATTCTACAAACAGCAAGGGGTACAGGGATATCACCAGCAGCGCCGCCATCAGCAAATTGAACAGCATCAGCCAGCGCGGGTTCTGCAGCACCGTGCGCAAGGCGCTGCCAAACATCACCCAGACGCACACGCTGGGCAGGTTGACCAGGGCGAACACGGTGGCGATGACGATGACGTTGGTGACGTAGCCCTGGGCCGGGGTGTAGGTGGTAATTGCGCCCACGGCCATGACCCAGGCTTTCGGGTTGACCCACTGGAATGCTGCCGCGCCCCAGAAGCCCAGGGGCTTGCGGCTGGCCGAGTCGCTGACCGACAGCGGCCCGGATGTGGCAATCTTCCACGCCAGGTACAGCAGGTAGGCGGCGCCGACATAGCGCAGCACGGTGTAGATCGGCGGGTAGGCCTTGAACACTTCGCCCAGGCCGAAACCCACCGCCAGGACCATGACCATGAAGCCCACGCTGATGCCCAGTGCATGGGGAATCGAACGGCGCACGCCGAAGTTCACTCCGGAGGCCAGCAACATGGTGTTGTTGGGCCCCGGGGTGATCGAGGAAACGAAGGCGAACAGTACGAAGGCAGTGATCAGGTCCAGTGAGCTGAGCATGGCAGGCATCCGGTTTTTTTATTGGGCTGCACTGACACTATCGGAGTCCCGACCCGCCTCGACCATACAGTTAGTGAAAATAATGCCGCTACACTTGACTGTCCTGCTCAGCCCAACGCTTCCACTACAAACTCCAGGCGATCCTGGCCGAAGAACATCTGCTCGCCGACAAAACACGTGGGGGCACCGAACACGCCTCGGCGCACCGCTTCTTCAGTCGCATCCTTGAGCGCGGTCTTGACCTCGGGCTCGGCCGTCCAGGCCTGGTACTGCTCGGGGTCGAAACCGGCCGCTTGCAGCACACCCGCCAATACCTGCAGGTCGCCAAGATTACGCTGCTGCACCCACAGGGCCTGGAACATCGCACTCAGGTAAGCCTCGAAACGCTGCGGTTGATAGCGCTGCACGGCAACGGTGCCGCGCATCAGGCCCAGGGTATTGATCGGAAAACCCGGTGGCAACGCCAGGGTCACGCCATAGCGCTTGGCGTAGCGCTGAAAGTCGACGAACACATGCCGGGCCTTGGCCGGCACCATCACCGGCGAGGCATTGCCGGTGGCCTGAAACACCCCGCCCAACAACATCGGCCGGTACACCAGTTGCGCATCGTGCCGGGCGCAGAGGCTTGGCAGTTGGGTCCAGGCCAGGTAGCTGGCCGGGCTGCCCAGATCAAAGAAGAATTCGACAATCTTGCTCATGTGCAGCAGTTCCTTTCTTGTTGTTATACGGGTTGTTGTGAGAGGGCTTACCAGCGTTCCATCCACGGCCGCAGGTCGAGTTCGAAGGTCCAGGCATCGCGGGGCTGGCTGTGCAGGAACCAGTAGCTGTCGGCGATATGCTGCGGGTCGAGAATGCCGTCCTGGTCCTTGAGTGCATAGCGCTCGGGGAAGCTGTCGCGGATGAACGCGGTATCGATGGCTCCGTCCACCACCACATGGGCGACATGAATATTGCGCGGCCCAAGCTCGCGGGCCATGCTCTGGGCCAGGGCGCGAATGCCATGCTTGGCGCCGGCGAAGGCGGCAAACCCGGCAGCGCCGCGCAAGCCAGCGGTGGCACCGGTAAACAGGATAGTCCCGCGCTCACGGGTGACCATGCGCCGCGCGACGGCCTGAGCGGTCAAGAAGCCGGCGAAACATGCCATTTCCCAGATTTTGAAGTACTTGCGCGCGGTCTCGTCGAGAATGCTGCAGGGCACATTGGCGCCGATGTTGAAGACAAAGGCTTCGATCGGGCCGAGGGTGCTTTCGATCTCCTCAACCAGCGCGGCCACCTCCTCTTCCTTGCGCGCATCCGAGGCAAAACCATGAGCCTCGCCGCCGGCGGCGCGGATCTCGCCCACCAGCGGCTGCAGCTTGTCGGCACTGCGCCGGGTCACACAGGCGACATAACCTTCGCGGGCAAAACGCTTGGCAATCGCGCCGCCGGTTGCATCGCCGGCCCCTACCACCAGTACCACCTTCTTGCCTTGGGTCATCTGTCGCCTCCATTGGTAAACGATCATTTAGTAAACGAACGCTATGCTATGATTCAGGCTTCGTCAAGCCAGCCCTGCGGAGATTGCCGGCGTGCGCTATTCCACCCAGCACAAGGAACAAACCCGGCAAAAGTTGCTGGAGAGCAGCGGCGCCCTGGCCAAGCGCGGCGGCTTCGCTGCCACGGGTGTGGCCGGGCTGATGAAGGCCATCGGCCTGACCGGTGGCGCTTTCTACAACCACTTCCCGTCCAAGGACGACCTGTTCAGCGAAGTGGTACGCCGCGAGCTGTCCCAGAGCCCCATCGCCCAGCAGCCGATGAACCGTGCGCGGCTGGAGCGCTGCCTGGATCAATACCTGAGCATGGCTCATCTGCACAATGTCGAAGGCGGTTGCGCGATACCAACCCTGGGCGCGGAAATCGCCCGTGCCGAGCAACCGGTGCGTGCAGAAGCCGAACACTGGCTGTGCAGCCTGCAGCAAGCCTGGGCGCAAACCCTCGAAGACCCTGGCCTGGCCTGGGCGCTGATCAGCCAGTGCGTGGGCGCACTGGTGATTGCGCGCATGCTCGCCAGCGAGCCGATTCAGGAACAGGTGCTCAAGGCCTCCCGCGACTTTATTGCCGGGGCTTTGCATGAAGCCTCTTGAGTCGCTATTGCTGAGCTTTGCCCTGACTGCCCCACTCACCGCCCTCGCCGCCTGCCCGGCCGGCCAGTACGAAATCTGCCTGGGCAGTTGCATCTGCTCGCCCATCGACCCGGGCCAGGCCGGCACCGTGCTCGACGACCTCGGGCGCATGGCCAGCAGTTCCCTGGCCCTGGCCTTGCAGCAGGCGCGCGATACTGCGGCGGCCGGCACGGTGCTGCCGATCCCCCTGCACATCCGCGCCCAGCTCGAACCGTTCTATGACTTCCAGGTGCTCGACGCGGCGCGCTACAAGGTCGGCGATCAACAGGCCCTGGACAGCGCCAATGCCCTGCTGCAGAACCCCGACGTCAACGCCGTGACCCTGATCGACATCATCGTCTTTCGCAACGAAGCCGACGCCCAGGACAACGTCGCGCTCTGGGCCCACGAACTGCACCATGTGCAGCAGTACCAGCAATGGGGAGTGGCGGAGTTCGCCCGGCGCTACTCGCGCGACTTCGACGCGGTCGAAACGCCGGCCTACGAAATCCAGGCAAAGGTCAGCAAGGCCCTGCGTGAGCGGGCCTCCGGCCAGGCGCGCTGAATCAGGCCTGGGCCGCGCGCAGTGCGCTTAGTGCCGGTTTGATCATCGCCTGCAGGCGCGCCGTGGCAATGCCGTCGCGGGCCTGGATGGCAATGCCGTGCAGCAAGGTGGCGAACAGGTCGCCCAGTGCCTGCGGATCGGCATCGGCCTTGAGCTCGCCACGGCCATGGGCCTGCTGCAGCAAGTCGATGATCGACTGGGTGCGCTGGCGGCGCAGCTCGCTCATCCAGTCGAGCACGCCGCTGATATCCGGCCCGCCGCTGGCGGTCGATGACACCGCCAGGCAACCGCGCGGGCCGTCCGCCGCGGTGTAGGTGGCGATGGCCTCAAGGAGGATTTGCTCCACGGCCTGGCCCACTGCCAGGTCGCGGTGGATGACCCGCTCGGCAAAGCCGCCCTGCTCGGCCAGGTACAGCGCCACCACTTCGCGAAACAGCTGCTCCTTGCTGCCAAAGGCGGCGTAGATGCGCGCCGAGGCAATGCCCAGGGCACTGACCAGCAGGGCCATCGAAGTGCCTTCGTAACCGTATTGCCAGAAGGTCGCCAGGGCCTTGTGCAAGGCCTGGTCGCGATCGAATTCCCGGGGACGTCCGGCCATGGGTTGTGTGTCCATCAAATCAGGTGTGGCGGATTCTACCCTGCAAAACAGTTGACGCAAGCCTGTTGCCGACCTATTGTTTGTCGATCGACAAACAATAGGAAGTCACCATGCGTACCCTCAAAGGACCCAGCCTGCACCTGGCCCAGTTCAGCGCTGAGCAAGCCCCTTTCAACAGCCTCCCCGAGATCGCCCGCTGGGCGGCCGGCCATGGTTTCAAGGCCTTGCAGGTGCCGGCCTGGGACCGGCGCCTGATTGACCTGGAACTGGCTGCCGAAAGCCAGGGCTACTGCGATGAGCTGCGTGGCATGCTCGCCGAGCACGGCCTGCAGGTCAGCGAGCTGAGCACCCATCTGCTCGGCCAGCTGGTCGCGGTACACCCGGCGTACGACGCCCTGTGCGACAACTTCGCCCCGCCGGCCCTGCACGGCAAACCCCAGGCGCGCACGGCCTGGGCGCTGGAACAATTGCACCTGGCAATCAAGGCCTCGCAACGCCTGGGCCTGACCGACATGGGCACGTTCTCCGGCTCGCTGGCCTGGCCTTACCTGTTCCCCTTCCCGCAGCGCCCGGCCGGCCTGATCGAGGCGGCCTTCGAAGAGCTGGCGCGGCGCTGGCGGCCGGTCCTCGATGCCTGCGAAGACCATGGCATCAACCTCTGCTACGAGATCCACCCCAGTGAAGACCTGCACGACGGCAGCAGCTTTGAACGCTTCCTCGACCTGGTGGATCAGCACCCGCGCTGCAACCTGCTGTTCGACCCCAGCCATTTCGTCCTGCAGCAACTGAACTACCTGGACTACCTGGACATTTACCACGCGCGCATCCGCATGTTTCACGTCAAGGATGCCGAGTTCAACCCAACTGGCCGCCAGGGCACCTACGGCGGTTACTGCGACTGGACCGAGCGGGCCGGACGCTTCCGTTCCCTGGGCGACGGCCAGGTCGATTTCAAGGCGATCTTTTCCAAGCTGGCGCAATACGACTTCCCCGGCTGGGCCACCCTGGAATGGGAGTGCTGCCTCAAGGATCAGGAAGACGGCGCCCGCGAAGGCGCAGCGTTCATCCGTGAGCACATCATCCAGGTCACCACTCGCACCTTCGACGACTTTGCCGGCGCGCCGGTCGACCCGCAACAGATCCAGACCCTGCTGGGCCTGGTTTGAATGCCCTTTTCACATGGAGTGCAACACATGTCAGCAACCCCCGAAACCGACTTCGAACATCACTACCTGATCCTCGAGCCTGGCCGCCGCCTGCACTGCGTACAACTGGGCAGTGGCCAGCCGGTGCTGCTGATCCCGGGCTGGCCGCAGACCTGGTACACCTGGCGGCATGTGATGAAAGCCCTGGCCCGCCAGGGTTACCAGGCCATTGCCGTCGATCTGCCGGGCACCGGCCTCTCCGACCCGGCCGCCGAAGGCCATGACACCGGCAACATCGCCGCGCTGCTGCACCGGGCCATGGGCCAACTGGGCCACCAACGCTACCGGCTGGCGGGCCACGACGTGGGCATGTGGGTCGGTTATGCGCTGGCCAGCGATTACCCCGACGCGGTCAGCCAACTGGTGCTCAGCGAGGCGGTGATTCCGGGCCTGGCCGAGGCGCCGCCGATCTTTGTCAGCGCCGAGCAGAACATTTTCATCTGGCACTTCTTGTTCAACCAGTTGCAGGACTTGCCCGAAGCCTTGATCAGTGGCCGTGAGGACCGCTACCTGACCTTCATGTTCGAGCGCTGGGCGCACCATGTCGACCGCGTTGCCGTCGATACCTACATCAAGGCCTACAGCAAGCCCGGCGGCTTGAGTGGCGGGCTGGCCTACTACCGCTCGATCAGCCAGACCATCGCCCAGAACCGCCAGCGCGCCGGCAAACGCCTGAACATGCCAGTGCTGGCCATCGGCGCCGAGCATGCTACCGGCGAGGTGCCGTTGCAGACCTTGCAAGCCCATGCCGACAACCTGCGCGGCAGCGTCATCGCCGACTGCGGGCACTTCGTCATGGAAGAAGCGGACGAAGCGTTCAGCGCACAAGTGCTGGCGTTCTTCGAAGCGAACTAGACTTAAGAGTTGCCCCCGCAACACATTGGCCCGAGGTTGCCGGCCCCGCTGGCAACCCCGTTGACGTTGGACTTCTTGCAGGAGAACACGCAATGGACGAAGCCAGACTCAATGACTTCATGGGCAAGCTGGTCACCGACATGGGTGCCGCGGCCATGCTTGCCAACCTGATCCTCGGCGATGAGCTCGGTTTGTACCGGGCCATGGCCGACAGCCAATTCATCACACCCGAACAACTGGCCGACAAGACCGGCTGCAATCCCCGCCTGCTGCGCGAATGGCTGAGCGCCCAGGCCGCTTCCGGCTACATGGAGCACAGCGATGGGCGCTTTCGCCTGCCGGAAGAACAGGCCATGGCCCTGGCCATCGAAGACTCACCGGTGTATGTCGCTGGCGGTGCCTCGGTGATTGCCGCGCTGTTTCACGACAAAGACAAACTGGTTGCCGCCATGCGCGGCGATGGTGCCCTGGCCTGGGGCGATCATCACCCGTGCATGTTCAGCGGCACCGAGCGCTTCTTCCGCCCTGGTTACCGCGCCCATCTGGTGGCCGAGTGGCTGCCGAGCCTGACCGGCGTGATCGACAAACTGCAGGCCGGGGCCAAGGTCGCCGATGTCGGCTGCGGCCATGGCGCCTCGACGGTGATCATGGCCCAGGCCTTCCCGGCCTCGCGCTTCAGCGGCTTTGACTACCATGGCCCATCGATCAGCATCGCCAGCGAACGTGCTGCCGAAGGGGGCGTGACCGAACGCACGGAGTTTGTCCAGGCCAGCGCCAAGAACTTCCCCGGCAACGACTACGATCTGATCTGCTACTTCGACTGCCTGCACGACATGGGCGACCCGGTCGGCGCCGCCCGGCATGCCTATGAGTCGCTGAAAGCCGACGGCACGGTGCTTTTGGTCGAGCCGTATGCCAACGACACCCTGGATGAAAACAGCACGCCGGTCGGGCGGCTGTTCTATGCCGCCTCGACCTTTATCTGTACGCCGAACTCGCTGTCTCAGGAAGTTGGCCTGGGGCTGGGTGCACAGGCGGGTGAAGGCAGGCTGCGAGCGGTGTTCGAGGAAGCCGGGTTCAAGCGCTTTCGCCGGGCGACCGAGACGCCGTTCAATTTGATCCTCGAAGCGCGCAAGTAAGCGCTGATCGCGGGTCAAGTCGACTCGACTTGCCCCGCGATGCTTTTCTACCTCCCACCCGTCCCCCAGGCAGAGAAATTTGCAGCAAGCCCTTGCGCGTCAAATATTATGGTATACCATCAGACAACAAGACCAACCCACCCTGCACGGGAGCTGCCCATGAGTTTCGAAATCCGCAAGATCGTCACCTACACCGAACAAACCCTGATTGAAGGCGGCAAGGCCACCGACAAGCCGGTGACCATGGTCGGCCTGGCTGTGGTGATCAAGAACCCGTGGCTGGGTCGCGGTTTTGTCGAAGACTTGAAGCCAGAGATTCGCGCCAACTGCTCGGACCTCGGTGCGCAGATGGTCGAGCGCCTGTGCGCGGCCATCGGTGGTGCCGACAAGATCGAGGCCTACGGCAAGGCCGCCGTGGTCGGCGCCGATGGCGAGATCGAACACGCCTCGGCAGTGATCCACACCCTGCGCTTTGGCAACCATTACCGCGAAGCGGTCCAGGCCAAGAGCTACCTGAGCTTCACCAACAAGCGCGGCGGCCCTGGCACCTCGATCCAGATCCCGATGATGCACAAGGACGACGAAGGCCTGCGCTCGCACTACATCACTCTGGAAATGCAGATCGAAGACGCCCCGCGTGCCGACGAGATCGTCGTGGTGCTCGGTTGCGCCGACGGCGGCCGCCTGCACCCGCGCATCGGCAACCGCTACATCGACCTGGAAGAGCTGGCCGCTGAAAAAGCGCAATAACAATAATTACGCCCTAGGAGCGACCGATGATTCAGCCTGCTGCTGAACGCACCCCGGCCGGCACCAGTTACCTGGCGACCGGCCAAGGCCAACCCGTGGTCCTGATACACGGCGTGGGCCTGAACAAAGAAATGTGGGGCGGGCAGATCGTTGGCCTGGCCAGCGATTACCGGGTCATTGCCTACGACATGCTCGGCCACGGCCAGAGCCCGCGTCCGGCATCCGGCACCGGCCTGCCCGGCTATGCCGCGCAACTGGCCGAGCTGCTCGAGCACCTGCAAGTGCCTCAGGCAACCATCATCGGCTTCTCCATGGGCGGCCTGGTGGCCCGCGCCTTCGCCCTGCACTACCCGCAGCGCCTGGCCGCGCTGGTGGTGCTCAACAGCGTGTTCAACCGCAGCGCCGAACAGCGCGCCGGGGTGATCGCACGCACTGCCCAGGCGGCCGAACACGGCCCCGACGCCAATGCCGAAGCAGCCCTGGCACGCTGGTTCAGCCGCGAATACCAGGCGGCCAACCCGGCGCAGATCGCCGCTATTCGCCAGATCCTGGCCAGCAACGATCCGCAGGGTTACCTGACCACCTACGAACTGTTCGCCACCCAGGACATGTACCGCGTCGATGACCTGGCGAGCATCCAGGTGCCGACCCTGATCGCCACCGGCGAATGGGACCTGGGCTCGACCCCGGACATGACCGTGCAACTGGCCCAGCGCATTCCCGGGGCCCAGAGCGTGGTGCTGGCCGAGCAACGGCATATGATGCCGGTAGAGTCGCCGCGCCTGGTCAACCAGATGCTCCTGGACTTTCTCGGGCACGCCCGAACCCTCTCCGATTCAGCCAAGGGGATCGTTGCATGACACTTGTACCCTTCCAGATGTGCATCGACGGCCAGTGGCGCGATGCCGTCAGCGGCAAGACCTTCGACAGCCTCGACCCGTCCACCGCGCAAGCCTGGGCGCAACTGCCCGATGCCGCTGAAGCCGATGTCGAACTGGCGGTACAGGCCGCGCAAAAAGCCTTCGAAAGCCCCGCCTGGCGTGGCATCACCGCCACCGCCCGGGGCAAGCTGCTGCGCCGCCTCGGCGACCTGATCAGCGACAACAAAGAGCGCCTGGCCCAGCTGGAAAGCCGCGACAACGGCAAACTGATCCGTGAGACCCGCGGCCAGGTCGGCTACCTGCCGGAGTTTTTCCACTACACCGCGGGCCTGGCCGACAAGCTTGAAGGCGGCACCCTGCCGCTGGACAAGCCCGACCTGTTTGCCTACACGGTGCACGAGCCGATCGGCGTGGTGGCGGCGATCATTCCCTGGAACAGCCCGCTGTACCTGACCGCGATCAAACTGGCACCGGCCCTGGCAGCCGGCAACACCATCGTCATCAAGCCGTCCGAGCATGCCTCGGCGACCATCCTCGAACTGGCGCGCCTGGCCCTTGAGGCCGGCTTCCCGCCGGGGGTGGTCAACGTCGTCACCGGCTACGGCCCGAGCACCGGCGCCGCCCTGACCCGCCACCCGCTGGTGCGCAAGATCGCCTTCACCGGCGGCGCCGCCACCGCCCGCCATGTGGTGCGCAGCAGCGCCGAGAACTTCGCCAGGCTGTCGCTGGAGCTGGGCGGCAAGTCGCCGAACATCATCTTCGCCGACGCCGACCTGGACAGCGCCATCAATGGCGCGGTGGCCGGCATCTACGCCGCCTCCGGGCAGAGCTGTGTAGCCGGCTCGCGCTTGCTGGTGCAGGACGAGATCTTCGATGAGTTCGTCGAGCGCCTGATCGAACGCGCCAAGCGCATCAAGATCGGCAACCCGCAGGATGAAAGCAGCGAAATGGGCCCGATGGCCACCGCCCAGCAACTGGCCGTGGTCGAAGGCCTGGTAGCGGCGGCCAAGGCCGAGGGCGCCAAACTGCGCCTGGGCGGCCAGCGCGCCGAGGTCGAAGGCGCTGGCTGGTACTACCAGCCGACCCTGTTCGAATGCGACAGCCACTCACTGAAGATCATGCAGGAAGAAGTCTTTGGCCCGGTGGCGGCGGTGATCCGCTTCAAGACCGAGGCCGAGGCCCTGGCCATGGCCAACGATTCGCAGTTCGGCCTTGCCGCCGGCATCTGGACCCGCGACCTGGGGCGGGCCCATCGCCTGGCCCGGGACGTGCGTTCGGGGATCATCTGGATCAACACCTACCGTGCGGTGTCGGCCATGGCACCGATCGGCGGTTTCAAGAACAGCGGCTACGGCCGTGAAAGCGGCATCGATTCGGTGCTGGCGTATACCGAGCTGAAAACGGTGTGGATCAACCTCTCCACCGCGCCCATGCCCGACCCCTTTGTCATGCGTTAGGAGCGCCAGTCCATGATCGAACCCGGCATTTACAAAGACGTGATGGGCTCCTTTCCGTCCGGCGTCACGGTGGTCACCACCCTGGACGCCGACGGTGGCATCGTCGGCATCACCGCCAGTGCCTTCAGTGCACTGTCGATCGACCCGGCGCTGGTGCTGTTCTGCCCCAACTACGCCTCCGACACCTACCCGATCCTGCGCGACAGCAAGCAGTTCGCCATTCACCTGCTGGCCGCCGGGCAAACCGCCGAAGCCTACGCCTTCGCCGGCAAGGGTAAAGACAAGGCCAAGGGCATCGACTGGCACCTGAGCGAGCTGGGCAACCCGCTGCTAGGCAACGCCACGGCGATCATCGAGTGCGAACTGTGGCGCGAGTACGACGGCGGCGACCACGCCATCATCGTCGGCGCGGTCAAGCACCTGATCCTGCCCGAGCAACCGGCAACACCGATGATCTACCACAAAGGCAAGCTCGGCGCCCTGCCGCCGCTGGCCTGATTGATTGGGAGCGCAGCGATGAACAACGAGAAGTACGAAAAAGGCCTGCAGATCCGCACCCAGGTGCTGGGCCAGGACTACGTCAACAAGTCGATCGAGAACGCCGATGACTTCAACCGGCCCTTGCAGGAGCTGGTCACCGAGTACTGCTGGGGGCATGTCTGGGGCCGCGACGGCCTGTCGCTCAAGGAGCGCAGCATGATCAACCTGGCAATGATTTCCGCGCTCAACCGCCCTCACGAACTCAAGCTGCATATACGTGGCGCCTTGCGTAACGGTCTGAGTCGTGAGCAAATACGCGAAATCCTGCTTCAAGTCGGTATCTATTGCGGTGTGCCCGCAGCCGTGGACAGTTTCCGGCTGGCCCGCGAAGCCTTCGCCGAGGCCGACTCGGAGCCCACCCGATAACGACGGGCTGTGCAACCGCAACAGCCCTCTGCAGAGCACCGATGATGAAACGCCAGCCCCTCGACGACAGCTTCAAGGTCAACCGCAACCCCGTCACCCTGCGTGAAATCGTCCTCGACAAACTGCGCGGGGCGATCATGAGCTTCCAGTTGCTGCCGGGCGACCGCCTGGTCGAGCGCGACCTCTGCGACCGCCTCGGCGTCAGCCGCACCTCGGTGCGTGAAGCCCTGCGCCACCTCGAATCCGAAGGCCTGGTGGAGTTCGCCGACGCCAAGGGCCCACGGGTAGCCATCATCACCCTCGAAGACGCCCGCGACATCTATGAGCTGCGCTGCGTGCTCGAAGGCCTGATCGTTCAGCTGTTCACCCTGAACGCCAAGGCCAAGGACATCCGCGCCCTGGAAAAAGCCCTGGAAGTGAACCGCAAATCCCTGGAAGAAGGCGAACTGCAACAGGTGATCGACTCGGTGCAGGGCTTCTACGACGTGCTGCTCGAAGGCTCGGGCAACCACGTCGCCGCCACCCAGTTGCGTCAGTTGCAGGCGCGCATCAGCTACCTGCGGGCGACTTCGGTGTCCCAGGAAAACCGCCGCGGCGCCAGCAACCAGGAAATGGAAAAGATCGTCGAGGCAATCAAGAGCGGCGACCCGCTGGCCGCCCACCAGGCCTCGGTCGATCACGTGCGCGCCGCCGCCAAGGTGGCGCTGGACTACCTGCGCCTGAAACAGAACGACAACAGCAAGGTGCGCGACATCGCCGCGCCGATTGCCCTCAAAGAACCCCGCATAGGCCGCTGACCATGCCCGCCGCCGTCCCGCGTTACTGCCCGCATTGCACTGCCGAGCTGCACCAGGGACGGCCCAGCGGCGATACCCACGAGCGCTTGCTGTGCAGCGCCTGTGGCTACATCCACTATGTGAACCCGAAGATCATCGCCGGTTGCATCATCGAGCAGGACGGCAAGTACCTGCTGTGCCAGCGGGCGATCCCGCCGCGGCCGGGCACCTGGACCCTGCCGGCAGGCTTCATGGAAAGCGGCGAGACCACCGAACAGGCGGCGCTGCGCGAGGCCTGGGAAGAAAGCGGCGTGCGCGGCGAGATCATCTCGCCCTACTCGATCTTCAGCGTGCCGACCATCAGCGAGGTGTACATCATCTTTCGCGCCATCGCCCTGGAGATCACCGGCCAGTACGGGCCGGAGACCCTCGACTACCGCTTCTTCGCCCCCGAAGACATCCCCTGGGACGAGATCTACTACCCGGCGATCCGGCAGATTCTCGAGCGCTACATCGAAGAGCGCCAGGCCGGGGTGTACGGGATCTACATGGGCAATGACGACACCGGCAAGGTGCATTTCATCCGTTAGCCTTACCCCTGCGCTGTCCGTCGGGCATGTCTGGCGCCGTACCTGGATAGTTTCGTATACCATATCCAGAAATAACTTCGGACGACGCCACCGTGACCGTACCCCGCCTCAACGCCCCGGACCTGGGCAATACGCCTTCGACCTCGGAAATCATCACCCGTCACCTGCGCGATGCCATCATTGCCGGGCACTTCGCCGAAGACGAACCGATCCGCCAGGACGACATCGCCCGTCAGTTCAACGTCAGCAAGATCCCGGTGCGCGAAGCGCTCAAGCGCCTGGAGGCCGAAGGCCTGGTGATGTTCCAGCGCAATCGCGGGGCGATGGTCACGCGCATGTCCGAATCGGAATTGGCGCAGATGTTCGAAGTGCGCATGCTGCTCGAAGACAAGGCCCTGCGCCTGGCCATCCCGAACATGACCGAAGCGACCTTCGCCCGCGCCGAAGGCATCTGCCAGGAGTTCGTCGGCGAGAACGACGTCGGCCGTTGGGCCGAGCTCAACTGGGAGCTGCACGCCTGCCTGTACGAGCCTGCGCAGCGGCCGTTCCTGGTCAACATGATCCGCTCGGTGAACGACAAGCTGGAGCGCTACCTGCGCATGCAGATGAGCCTGTCGGCAGGCAAGGAACGCGCCGACCACGAACACCGCGACATCCTCGACGCCTGCCGGGCCAAGGATGTCGAACTCGCGGTCAGGCTGCTCGACGAACATATCGCCGGTGTCTGCAAGACCCTGTTCGAGCACCTGCCGCCGAGCAAATAATGGGAATCTAATGGACTGGACCTGTGAGAGCTGGCCTTGCCAGCCCGCCTGCCGTACTGAATTTACCGGCCTCATCGCCGGCAACGCCGGCTCCCACAGTGGATCTGCATGCACCAACCTGTGGGAGCTGGCCTTGCCAGCGATCGAGCGCGAAGCGGTCGTAATCCAGACAACACTAAATGTGTTTGATCTACCGGCCTCTTCGCCGGCAACGCCGGCTCCCACAGAGGTTGCGCATGCCGGCCCATAGTTGCCAGGGCACAACCACTGTGCCGATTTCGTCATGGGCGTGGCGTAAAGGCATCAAGCCTGCGCACTGGGGGACAGGCCACTCTGTCGTTCACTTCCCTGAACGGACGCGGCCTTCGATGAAACGCATTACCGTGATCGACTCCCATACCGGCGGCGAACCGACCCGCCTGGTCACCGACGGATTCCCCGACCTTGGCAACGCCAGCATGGCCCAGCGCCGCCAGCGCCTTGCCCAGGAACACGATCAATGGCGCACTGCCTGCATGCTGGAGCCACGCGGCAGCGATGTGCTGGTCGGCGCGCTGCTGTGCGAACCGGTGGACCCGAGCGCCTGCGCCGGGGTGATCTTCTTCAACAACAGCGGTTACCTGGGCATGTGCGGTCACGGCACCATCGGCCTGGTGGTGTCGCTGGCGCACCTTGGCCGGATCGAGCCAGGCGTGCACCGCATCGAAACCCCGGTCGGCACCGTTCAGGCGACGCTGCACAAAGACCACTCGGTCAGCGTGCGCAACGTGCCGGCCTACCGTTACCGCAAGGACCTGTTGCTGGAGGTGCCGGGCCTCGGCCGGGTGGTTGGCGATGTGGCCTGGGGCGGCAACTGGTTCTTCCTGATCGCCGACCACGGCCAGAAGGTCGCCGGCGACAACATCGAAGCACTGACGGCCTACACCTACGCCGTGCAACAGGCGCTGGAGCATCAGGGCATCCGCGGCGAGGACGGTGGCCTGATCGACCATATCGAACTGTTCGCCGACGACCCCGACGCCGACAGCCGCAACTTCGTGCTCTGCCCCGGCAAGGCCTACGACCGCTCGCCCTGCGGCACCGGCACCAGCGCCAAGCTCGCCTGCCTGGCCGCCGACGGCAAGCTGCAACCAGGACAGAGCTGGCACCAGGCCAGCGTGATCGGCAGCACCTTCGAGGGCTCGTTCGAGGTCGACGGCGAGCGCATCATCCCGACCATTCGCGGCCGCGCGCACATCAGCGCCGAAGCCACGCTCATCCTCAAGGAAGACGACCCGTTCGCCTGGGGCATTCGCCCGTGAGCGGCGCTGCCGTGGCCGATGTGATCGTGATCGGCGCCGGGATCATCGGCGCGGCCTGCGCGCAGTCGCTGGCCGCCCGTGGCTTGCGCGTGCTGGTGCTGGACGCCGGGCTGCATGGCGCCACGGCAGCCGGCATGGGCCACCTGCTGGTGCTCGACGACAACCCTGCGGAGCTGGCGCTGAGCCAATATTCGCTGCAACGCTGGCGCGAACTGGCCCCGCAGCTACCCGCGGACTGCGCCTACCGCAGCAACGGCACCCTGTGGCTGGCGGCCAACGCCGAAGAGATGGCCGTGGCCGAGCACAAGTTCAACGTCCTGCAAGCACAGGGGGTGACCTGCGAGCTGGTCGCCGGGCACGCCCTGCGCCAGCGCGAACCAGCGTTGCGCGAGGGGCTCGAAGGGGGGCTGCTGATCAACGGCGACGGCATCCTCTACGCACCGGCCACCGCTCGCTGGATGCTGCAATCGCCACGTATCGAACAGCGCCGGGCGCGGGTCACTGCGCTACAAGGCAAGCGCGTGCGCCTGGATAACGGCCAGTGGCTGAGCGCCGAGGCCGTGGTGCTGGCCAACGGCATCCAGGCCGTTGACCTATGTCCGGAGCTGCCGATCGAACCGAAAAAAGGCCACCTGCTGATCACCGACCGCTACCCCGGCACTGTCACCCACACCCTGGTGGAGCTGGGTTACGTGACCAGCGCCCACACTGCCAGCGGCCCGTCCACCGCGTGCAATATCCAGCCGCGCCCGACCGGCCAGCTGTTCATCGGCGCTTCGCGCCAGTTCGGCACCACCGACCCGGCCGTGGAAGGCTGGATGCTCGCGCGTATGCTCAAGCGCGCGACTGAGTACATGCCAGGCCTGGCACACTTGAACGGCATCCGCGCCTGGACCGGCTTTCGCGCCGCCAGCCCCGACGGCCTGCCGCTGGTGGGCCGCCATCCGCACCAGGACGGCCTGTGGCTGGCGGTCGGCCATGAAGGGCTGGGGGTCACCACCGCCCCGGCGACCGCCGACCTGCTGAGCGCGCAACTGTTCGCCGAAACGCCGCCGCTGGCGGCCAGCCCCTACCTGCCAGATCGTTTCCTGGGAGCACTCGCCCATGCCTGACCTGACCCTCGATGGCCGCCCGCTGCACGTGGCCGACGGCACCAGCGTTGCCGCCGCCCTGGCCCTGGGCGGCGATGGCTGCTCGCGCATCTCGGTCAGCGGCCAGCGCCGCGCACCGCTGTGCGGCATGGGCATTTGCCAGGAATGCCGGGTGCGCATCGACGGCCGCCAGCGCCTGGCCTGCCAGACCCTGTGCCGCGACGGCATGCAGGTGGAGACCCGCGCATGAACGAATACACCAACCTGCTGATCATTGGCGCCGGCCCCGCCGGGCTGGCCGCGGCACTGGCCGCCGCGCCGCGGGCCGCGCGCATCGTGCTGCTCGACGACAACCCGCTGCCGGGCGGGCAGATCTGGCGCGACGGGCCGCAGGCCAAGCTGCCTGCCCAGGCCCGACAACTGCGCGAACAGGTACTCGCCTGTGCCAATGTGCAGTACTACAGCGGCACACGGGTGATCGCCCAACCCGGCCCGGACACCCTGCTGGTGGAAGACGCCGAGCGCGGCTGGCAGATCCGCTACGACCGGTTGATCCTCTGCACCGGCGCCCGCGAGCTGCTACTGCCCTTCCCCGGCTGGACGCTCCCTGGCGTGACCGGTGCCGGTGGCTTGCAGGCGCTGATCAAGGGCGGGATGCCGGTGCACAACCAGCGTATCGTCATCGCCGGCAGCGGCCCCTTGCTGCTGGCCAGCGCCGCCACCGCCAAGGCTAACGGCGCCCGGGTGCTGCGCATCGCCGAACAGGCCTCGCGCGCTGCCGTCGCCGGCTTCGCCGCGCAACTGCCGCGCTGGCCGCACAAGCTGCTGCAATCGCTCAGCCTGTTCGACCGCCAGTACCGCACCGCCAGCCATGTACTGGCCGCACTGGGCACCGACCGGCTCGAAGGCGTGCGCCTGAAGTACAATGGCAAGGTGGTGGAAATGGCGTGCGACCGACTGGCCTGCGGCTTCGGCCTGATCCCCAACATCCAGCTCGCCCAGGCATTGGGCTGCACCGTGGAGCAGCAGGCGATTGCCGTGGACGCCTGGCAGGCAACCTCGCAGCCCGGTGTCTACGCGGCAGGCGAATGCACCGGTTTCGGCGGCAGCGAGCGCGCTCTGGTTGAAGGCGCGATTGCCGGTTGTGCCGCCACCGGCAATCGTCAGGCGGCGCAGCGGCTGTGGCGCCGCCGCGCGCGCTGGCACGGTTTTGCCAACGCGCTGAACAACGCCTTCGCCCTGGACCCTGCGCTCAAATCGCTGGCCACTGCCGACACCCTGGTGTGCCGCTGCGAAGACGTGCCCTATGCCGCCCTCGTCGGCCATAGCGACTGGCGCCAGGCCAAGCTTGCCAGCCGGTGCGGCATGGGCGCCTGCCAGGGCCGGGTGTGCGGCGCGGCCACCGCGCACCTGTTCGGCTGGCAACCTTCGGCGCCACGCCCGCCGTTCAGCCCGGCGCGCATCGACACCCTGCTGAGCCTGGACGAAACCGGCGACGCTTGAGATAAACGCCGGGGGCGCTCTATGATCCCGACGGTCGCCCCCGGAACGTCAGCGCCATGCACGCCACGCTCAACCACTTCGCGCCCTGCGACCTGCCGACCCTGCTCAGCAGCCTGCAGCCCATCGCGCCGCTGCTCGACACGCTCAACGATGTGGTGTTCTTCATCAAGGACCGCGAGGCGCGCTACGCCTTCGTCAACCAGACCCTGGCCCGGCGCTGCGGGCGCAAGCACCGCGAAGAGTTGCTCGGGCTCACCGCCGAGCACGTATTCCCCGCTCGCTTCGGCCCGCTCTACACCGAGCAGGATCGCCGCGTGCTCAGCAGTGGCCGGGAACTGACCGACCAGCTCGAACTGCACCTTTACTTCGGCAACCAGCCCATCTGGTGCCTGACCCACAAACGGGCGCTCAAGGATGCCGAGGGCAACATTGTCGGGCTCGCCGGTATTTCCCGCGACCTGCAATTGCCCCAGTCGAACCACCCGGCGTTCCACAAGCTTGCCGCCGTCGACGCGCATATCCGCGCCCACTTCACCCGCCCGATCAGCCTCGCCGAACTGACCGCGATCGCCGGGCTGTCGGTGGCGCAACTGGAGCGCCACTGCAAACGCATCTTCCAGCTCACGCCGCGGCAGATGATCCACAAGGCACGGCTGGAAGAAGCCTCGCGCCTGCTGCAAGACCTCGACCTGCCCATCACCGACATCGCCCTGCGCTGCGGTTACACCGACCACAGTGCCTTCAGCCGCCAGTTTCGCGCCCTCACCGGGCTTTCACCCAGCCAGTACCGCGACAGCCAGCGCTGAGTGTTCCTTTATCGGGCGCTGCGCGCAGGCAGTGCTCCGATATGTAACACCTGCGCGGTGCCCATCTTGCAGCGGTGAAACCGCCTACAACAGCCCTCCTTTGCTTCAGACGCCCTAGCCCATGGGTCGAGGGATTATTCCTACAGCAAGAACAAAACAGGCACGGCCATTGCACTAAAAAATATCGTATACGAAATCTCCAATACGATATCTAACAGCACTTCTCCGACCACGAGGCACCTATGAAAAACCGCACATTTGCCGTAGCCCTCAGCGCTGTTCTCAGTACCGCCTGCATTGCCAATGCCCAGGCCGACAAACTCGACGACATCATCGGCTCCGGCAAGCTGCGCTGCGCCGTGACCCTGGACTTCCCACCGATGGGCTTTCGCGATGAAGCCAACAAACCCGCCGGGTTCGACGTCGACTACTGCAGCGACCTGGCGAAGGTGCTGGGAGTCGAGCCCGAAGTGGTCGAAACGCCCTTCCCCGACCGCATCCCGGCGCTGGTCTCCGGCCGCGCCGACGTGATCGTGGCGTCCACCTCCGACACCCTGGAGCGGGCCAAGACCGTCGGCCTGACCGTGCCCTACTTCGCGTTCCAGATGGTGGTGCTGACCCGCGACAACACCGGCATCAACAGCTTCGATGACCTCAAGGGCAAAGCGCTGGGCAACACCAGCGGCACCTACGAAGCCATTGCCCTGGAAAAAGATGTGAAGAGCTGGGGCAGCGGCACCTTCCGCGCCTACCAGTCGCAGAACGACACCCTGCTGGCCGTCGCCCAGGGGCACATCGACGCCACCGTGGTCACCAACACCGTCGCCGCGGCCACCCTCAAGTCCGGCAAGTACAAGAACCTCAAGGTCGCCGGTAACGCGCCCTACGTGATCGATTACGTGTCGCTGGGCGCCAAGCGCAACGAGTACGGCCTGCTGCGCTACCTGGACCTGTTCGTCAACCAGCAGGTGCGTACCGGGCGCTACAAGGAGCTGTTCACCAAGTGGGTAGGCACTGAAATCGCCCCGACCGACCTGACCGTGCCACAGGTCTACTACTGAGGTGGGCAGCATGACCAGCACCCCCATCCCCCTGACCGGGCGCAGCCTGGCCGCGGGCGCGGCCCAGGGCCCCTTGCTGTTCGCCGATACCGGGCTGAGCTTCTGGGGCGGGGTCGACGCCTCAAGTGGCGAAGTCATCGACCGTCATCATCCACTGAGCGGCCAGCGCATCGCCGGGCGCGTGCTGGCGATTCCCAGCGGGCGCGGCTCGTGCACCGGCAGCAGCGTGATGATGGAACTGATCAGCAACGGCCACGCACCGGCGGCACTGGTGCTGGCCGAAGCCGACGAGATCCTGACCCTCGGCGTGCTGGTCGCGCAGACGCTGTTCCAGCGCTCCCTGCCGGTGCTGTGCATCGGCAAGGAGGCCTTCGCCGGCTTGCGCGGTGCCGGCTGGGCGCGGGTCGAAGGCGAGCGCCTGAGCCTGTATGCCCAGGCGCCAGGCGATCACTGGCAGGCCCCGTCACCGGCCCAGGGCGACCAGCCTTTCAGCACCCGCCTGAGCCTGGAGCCACAGGACCAGGCGCTGCTCGACGGCAGCCACGGCAAGGCGGCGCAGATGGCGATGCAGATCGTCCTGCGCATGGCCGAACTGCAAGGCGCCGAGCAGTTGCTGGACGTCACCCGGGCACACATCGACGGCTGCATCTACACCGGCCCCGCCAGCCTCGGCTTTGCCGAGCAACTGCTGCGCTGGGGCGCGAAGGTGCGGGTGCCGACCACGCTCAACGCCATCTCGGTCGACCAGCGCCGCTGGCGCGAGCTGGGTATCGACCCGGCGCTGGGCGAGCCGGCCAGCGCCCTGGGCGATGCCTACATGGCCATGGGTGCGCAGATGAGCTTCACCTGCGCGCCCTACCTGCTGGACAACGCGCCGAGCCAGGGCGAACAGATCGTCTGGGCCGAATCCAACGCCGTGGTCTACGCCAACAGCGTGCTGGGTGCGCGCACCCTCAAGTACCCCGACTACCTCGATATCTGCATCGCCCTGACCGGCCGCGCGCCGCGCATCGGCTGCCATCTGGACAGCCAGCGCAAGGCCCAGCTGATTGTTCAGGTGCCGGCGCTGGCGGCGCTGGACGACAGCTTCTACCCCCTGCTCGGCTATCACATCGGCGCCCTGGCCGGCTCGCGCATTCCCCTGGTGTACGGGCTGGAACAGGCGCAGCCGAGCCTGGATGACCTCAAGGCCTTTGGCGCCGCCTTTGCCACCACCTCGGCCGCACCGCTGTTTCATATCGCCGGGGTCACCCCCGAAGCGCTGGACCCGGCGCAGGTACTCGAGCCTGGCGCCAGCCTGGCCACCGAGCGTATTGAACTGAAGGGCCTGCTGCACAGCTGGCGCGCGCTCAACAGCGCCCGTGAGCCGCAGGTGGATGTGGTTTCCCTGGGCAACCCGCATTTTTCCTTGAGCGAATTCACGGCGCTCGCGCACCTGTGCCAGGGCCGGCACAAACACCCGGAGGTGGTCGTGGCCATTACCTGCGGCCGCGCGGTGCTCGAACAGGCCCGCGCCGCCGGGCTGATCGCCGGGCTCGAACGCTTCGGCGTGACCCTGGTCACCGACACCTGCTGGTGCATGCTCGGTGAGCCGGTGATCCCGCCAGCGGCGCGCACGCTGATGACCAACTCTGGCAAGTACGCCCACTACGGGCCGGGCCTGGCCGGTCGCCCGGTGCATTTCGCCAGCCTCGCCGAATGCGTCGAGTCGGCCTGCAGCGGCCAGGCCAGCGGCCGCTTGCCGGCCTGGCTGCAACCGGCTGCCTGCAAGGAGGGCCCCGCACATGTTTGACTACACCTTCCAGTGGCGCTCGGCACTGCGCGCCCTGCCAGACATGCTGGCCGGCGCCTGGGTGACCTTCGAGACCGCCGCGCTGTCGATGATCTTCGGGGTGCTGATCGCCCTGGCCCTGACCGTGATGCGCGAAGGCAAGCAGCCGCTGCTGCGCGGCTTTGCCAATGGCTGGGTGTCGATCGCGCGCAACACGCCGTCGCTGTTCCAGATCTACATCCTGTACTTCGGCCTGGGCTCCCTGGGCCTGCATGTCAGTTCCTGGATCGCCCTGCTGGCAGGGATCACCTTCAACAACGCGGGGTACCTGGCGGAGAACTTTCGCGGCGGCCTCAAGGCCGTACCGACCACGCAAATGCGCGCGGCGCGCTCGCTGGGCATGAGCGCCTTCCAGACCTACCGGATGATCGTCATCCCGCAACTGCTGCGGGTGGTGTTCTACCCCTTGACCAACCAGATGGTCTGGGCGGTGTTGATGACGTCGCTGGGGGTGATCGTCGGCCTGAACAACGACCTGACCGGCGTGACCCAGGACTACAACGTCAAGACCTTCCGCACCTTCGAATACTTCGCCCTGGCGGCGGCGCTGTACTACGTGATTGCCAAGGCGATCGTCGCGCTGGCCCGGCTGATGGCCTGGCGGCTGTTCCGTTACTGAGGAGCTCGGCATGTTTTCCACCGGTTTTACCTGGAACGACTTCGTGTTCCTGCTCGACGGGGCGCGCATCACCTTGCAACTGACCTTCTGGGCGATCCTGCTGGGTACCTTCGCCGGGCTGCTGTTCGGCCTGGCCCGGGCCCTGTGGCCAAGGCTCAGCCTGCCGCTGGCGTGGGTGCTGGATGTGTTTCGCAGCGTGCCGCTGCTGATCCAGTTCGTACTGTTCAACTCGTTCAAGAGCATCGTCGGCCTCGACATCAGCGCCTTCAGCGTCGGCTGCATCGTGCTCGGCGTCTACACCGCCGCGTACTTCACCGAGATCGTCCGCGGTGGCGTCCTGGCGGTGTCGCTGAGCGTGCGCCGGGCCAGCCGTTCGCTGGGCATGAGTTACCTGCAGGACCTGCGCTGGATCGTCCTGCCGATGGCCACCCGGGTGGCGTTTCCCGGCTGGCTGAACCTGGTCCTGGGGGTGATGAAAGACACGGCGCTGGTGATGTGGATCGGCATCGTCGAACTGCTGCGCGCCTCGCAGACCATCGTTACGCGGATTCAGGAACCCCTGCTGGTGCTGTGCATCGCGGGCCTCATCTACTACGTCATGAGCCTGGTGGTTGCCCGCCTGGGCGCCCGTCTGGAAAGAAGGTGGCAGGAAAATGATTGAGATCGAGAACGTACACAAATCCTTCGGCGACCTCGAAGTGGTCAAGGGCGTGAGCCTGACCGTGGACAAGGGCGAGGTGGTGTCGATCATCGGCGGCTCGGGCTCGGGCAAGTCGACCTTGCTGATGTGCATCAACGGCCTGGAGCCGATCCAGAAAGGCAACATCCGCGTCGACGGCGTCGAGGTCCACCACCGGGCCACGGACCTCAACCGCCTGCGCCAGAAGATCGGCATCGTGTTCCAGCAGTGGAACGCCTTCCCGCACCTGACGGTGCTGGAAAACGTCATGCTCGCGCCGCGCAAGGTGCTCGGCAAGAACAAACAGGATGCCGAGGCGCTGGCCGTCAAGCAACTGACCCACGTGGGCCTGGGCGACAAGCTCAAGACCTTCCCCGGCAAACTGTCCGGCGGCCAGCAACAGCGCATGGCGATTGCCCGGGCGCTGGCGATGTCGCCGGACTACATGCTGTTCGACGAGGCCACCTCGGCGCTCGACCCGCAGCTGGTGGGCGAGGTGCTCGACACCATGCGCATGCTGGCCGAGGACGGCATGACCATGGTCCTGGTGACCCACGAGATACGTTTTGCCCGGGATGTGTCGGACCGGGTGGCGTTCTTTCGCAACGGCCTGGTGCACGAAATCGGCTCGCCGGACCAGGTGATCGGCAACCCGTTGCAGCCGGAGACGGCGGCGTTCTTGAAGTCGGTGAAATAGAAGCATCGCGGGGCAAGCCCGCTCCTACAGGGATCTCTGTAGGAGCTGGCTTGCCAGCGATGAGGCCTGCCCTAACAACACAAGGAGTCCTGTGAATGCGCTCATCGAAAATCATCCACATCGTCAATTGCCACGCCGAAGGCGAAGTCGGTGACGTCATTGTCGGCGGCGTCGCCCCGCCCCCCGGCGCCACCGTCTGGGAGCAATCGCGCTGGGTCGCCGCAGACCAGACCCTGCGCAACTTCGTCCTCAACGAGCCGCGCGGCGGCGTGTTCCGCCACGTCAACCTGCTGGTCCCGCCCAAGGACCCGCGCGCGCAAATGGCCTGGATCATCATGGAGCCGGCCGACACCCCGCCGATGTCCGGCTCCAACTCGCTGTGCGTATCCACCGTGCTGCTCGACAGCGGCATCCTGCCAATGACCGAGCCCGAAACGCGCCTGGTGCTCGAGGCCCCCGGCGGCCTGATCGAGGCCGTCGCCCAATGCCGCGACGGCAAGGTAGAGCGGGTGGAAGTGAAGAACGTGCCCTCCTTCGCCGACCGCCTCGATGCCTGGATCGAGGTCGAAGGCCACGGTTCGCTGCAGGTCGACACCGCCTATGGCGGCGACAGCTTCGTCATTGCCGATGCCCGACAACTGGGCTTTGCAATACGCCCCGACGAAGCCAAGGACATCGTCGAGATCGGCCTCAAGATCACCCGCGCCGCCAACGAACAACTGGGTTTCAGCCACCCGCTGAACCCGGACTGGGCGCACATTTCCTTCTGCCAGATCGCCGCGCCCGTCGAGTACCAGGACGGCGTCGCCAGTGGCGCCAACGCCGTGGTCATCCGCCCCGGCAAGATCGACCGCTCGCCCTGCGGCACCGGTTGCTCGGCGCGCATGGCGGTGCTGCAGGCCAAAGGCCTGATGAAGGTCGGCGAGCGTTTCATCGGCCGCTCGATCATCGGCTCGCAGTTCGACTGCCGCATCGAATCACTGACCGAGATCGCCGGGCGCCCGGCCATCTACCCGTGCATTTCCGGCCGTGCCTGGATCACCGGCACCCATCAACTGCTGCTCGATCCAAGCGATCCCTGGCCGCAAGGCTACCGGTTGTCGGACACCTGGCCCGGCGCTTGAAGCCTAACCCGTTGATTTCGAAACACCCTTGAAAACCGATCAGCCACAGCCGTGAAAAAACGCTGGTCCATATTAACCACTTGAAATATCGTATACGAAATACAATAAACAACCGGAGAACACCATGAGCAAGTACGTAAACTGGAGCGGCGTCTTCCCTGCGGTCACCACTCAATTCAACGACGATTTCTCGATCAACCTGGAAAAGACCCACGAGGTGATTTCCAACGTGATCCGCGACGGCGTCTCGGGCCTGGTGGTCTGCGGTTCGGTGGGTGAGAACACCTCGCTGAGCGCCGAAGAGAAAATCGCCGTCACCGAGGTCGCCGTCGATGCCTCCCGCGGCCGGGTTCCGGTGATCTGCGGCGTGGCCGAGTTCACCAGCGTGCAGGCCGCCAAGGTGGCCAACGCGGTGCGCCAGGTTGGCGTCGACGGGGTGATGCTGATGCCGGCGCTGGTCTATGGCTCCAAGCCGTTCGAGACCGCCGAGCACTACCGTTACGTGGCCAAGCACACCGACGTGCCGCTGATGGTCTACAACAACCCGCCGATCTACAAAAACGACGTCACCCCGGACATCCTGATTTCCCTGGCCGACTGCGACAACGTGGTGTGCTTCAAGGACTCCTCCGGCGACACCCGCCGCTTCATCGACGTGCGCAATGAAGTGGGCGATCGCTTCGTGCTGTTCGCGGGCCTGGACGACGTGGTCCTGGAAAGCATCGCCGTCGGCGCCCAGGGCTGGGTCTCGGGCATGTCCAACGTGTTCCCCAAAGAGGGCGAGACGATCTTCCGCCTGGCCAAGGCCGGGCGCTTCGCCGAGGCCATGCCGATCTACGAATGGCTGATGCCGATCCTGCACCTGGACGCCCGCGCCGACCTGGTGCAGTGCATCAAGTTGTGCGAAGCCATCGCCGGTCGCGGCAGCGCGCTGACCCGTCCGCCACGCCTGGCCTTGCCGGAAGCGGATCGCGTCTACGTCGAGCAGATCATGGCCAAGGCCCTGGCCAACCGTCCGCAGCTGCCGGACGTCGGCCTCTGAGTGATTGCCGGGCCGGCTCCGTCCTGGAGACCGGCCTGCCTGTTTTGCGCCCATACAGGAAACGTCAGCATGTCCAGTCACCCTTCCAGCGCAACCAGCCCTTCGGGATTGAAACGTGTCGTGGCCGCGGCCATGGCCGGCACCGTCGCCGAATGGTATGAATTCTTCCTCTACGGCACCGCCTCGGCCCTGGTCTTCGGCCAGCTGTTCTTCCGCCAGACCGACAGCCCCGTCGACGGCATCATCGCCGCCTTCGCCCTCTATGCCGTGGGCTTTCTCGCCCGCCCGCTGGGCGGCCTGGTGTTTGGTCACTACGGTGACAAGTTCGGCCGCAAGCGCCTGCTGCAACTGAGCCTGGTGGTGGTCGGCATCACCACCTTCCTCATGGGCTGCCTGCCGGGCTTCGACAGCATCGGGTATGCCGCGCCGGTGTTGCTGGTGCTGCTGCGGCTGATCCAGGGTTTCGCCTTCGGCGGCGAATGGGGTGGCGCCATCCTGCTGGTGTCCGAGCACTGCCCGGACAACCGCCGCGGCTTCTGGGCCAGCTGGCCGCAGGCCGGAGTGCCGGCCGGCAACCTGGTGGCAACCGTCGCCTTGCTGCTGTTGTCGAGCAACCTGTCGGAAGAGCAGTTCCTGGCCTGGGGCTGGCGTGTCGCCTTCTGGTTCTCGGCGGTGGTGGTGCTGATCGGCTACTGGATCCGCACCAGTGTCGACGACGCGCCGATTTTCAAAGAGGCCCAGGCCCGCCAGGCACAGAAAGCCGAGCAGCAACTGGGCGTGGTCGAAGTGTTGCGCCATCACTGGCGCGCGGTACTGGTGGGGATCGGTGCGCGCTTTGCCGAGAACATTCTCTATTACACCGTGGTGACCTTCTCCATCACCTACCTCAAGCTGGTGGTGCACAAGGACACCTCGCAGATCCTCCTGCTGATGTTCGGCGCGCACCTGCTGCACTTCTTCATGATCCCGCTGATGGGTTACCTGTCCGACCTGGTCGGGCGCAAGCCGGTGTACCTGACCGGCGCGGTGCTCACGGCGTTCTGGGGCTTCGTCGGTTTCCCGCTGATGGACACCGGCAACAACTGGCTGATCATGGCCGCGATCACCCTGGGCCTGGCCATCGAGTCGATGACCTATGCGCCCTACTCCGCGCTGATGGCCGAGCTGTTCCCCACCCATGTGCGCTACACCGCGCTGTCGCTGTGCTACCAGGTGGCACCGATTTTCGCCGGTTCCCTGGCGCCGCTGATCGCCATCAGCCTGCTCAATGAGTTCCACAGCTCGACGCCGATCGCCTGGTACCTGGTCGGCGCCGCGCTGATCTCGATCGTCGCCGTCGGCCTGACCCGCGAGACCCGCGGCAAGTCGCTGCACCAGGTAGACGCCGAGGCCGCCGCGCGCATCGCTGCCGGGCAAGCCGCGCCTGTTCGCCAAGGCCGTTCGCTGGCCTGACCCCCCCATTTTTTCAGGAGTGTTCCATGCCGGATATCATCGGCCACAACTACATCGGCGGCGCGCGCAGCGCCGCTGGCACCCTCACCCTGCAGAGCCACGACGCGGTCAGCGGCGAGGCCTTGCCCTATCAATTCCACCAGGCCACAGCCGACGAAGTGAATGCCGCCGCCAACGCGGCTGCCCACGCTTACCCGGTGCTGCGCAGCCTGTCGCCAGAGCGGCGAGCGCAGTTTCTTGAGGCCATCGCCGCGCAACTGGAGGCCCTGGGGGATGATTTCATTGAGCTGGTGAGCCGCGAAACGGCGCTGCCCGCTGCCCGGATCCGCGGCGAGCGCGGGCGCACTTGCGGGCAGATGCGCCTGTTCGCCCAGGTGCTGCGCCGGGGCGATTTTCTCGCTGCGCGGATCGACCGCGCGCAGCCGGATCGCCAACCGCTGCCACGCGCCGACCTGCGCCAATATCGCCTGGGCGTCGGCCCGGTCGCCGTGTTCGGCGCCAGCAACTTTCCGCTGGCCTTTTCCACCGCTGGCGGCGACACCGCCGCCGCGCTGGCCGCCGGTTGCCCGGTGGTGTTCAAGGCCCATAGCGGCCACATGGCCACCGCCGAGCGGGTCGCCGACGCGATCATCCGCACAGCCGATCTCACCGATATGCCCAAGGGCGTGTTCAACATGATCTACGGCGCCGGCGTCGGCGAAGCGCTGGTCAAGCATCCGGCCATCCAGGCCGTGGGCTTTACCGGCTCGCTCAAGGGCGGCCGTGCGCTATGCGACATGGCGGCCGCGCGGGCGCAACCGATCCCGGTATTCGCCGAAATGAGCAGCATCAACCCGGTGCTGGTACTGCCCCAGGCACTGGCCCAACGTAGCGCGCAGATCGCCCGCGAGCTGGCCGCCTCGGTGGTGCTCGGCTGCGGGCAGTTCTGTACCAATCCGGGGCTGGTCATCGGCCTGCGCTCGCAGGCGTTCAGTGCATTTACCGAACAACTGACCGCGCAACTGGCCGAGCAACCGGCACAAACCATGCTCAATGCCGGCACCCTGGTCAGTTACCGCAAGGGCGTCGAGGCGCTGCTCGCACATCCGGGTATCCGCCACCTGGCGGGGCACCCGCAACAGGGCAACCAGGCGCAGCCGCAGCTGTTCAAGGCGGATGCGCGCCTGCTGATTGAGGGCGATGCGCTGTTGCAGGAAGAGGTTTTCGGGCCGGCCACCATTTTGGTCGAGGTGGCCGACAACGAGCAATTGCAGCAGGCCTTGCACGGCCTGCACGGTCAGCTCACCGCCACCCTGATCGCCGAAGCTGCGGACCTGCACGCCCACGCCGGGCTGGTGCCGCTGCTGGAGCAAAAAGTCGGTCGCGTGCTGTTCAACGGCTACCCGACCGGCGTCGAAGTCTGTGATGCGATGGTGCATGGCGGGCCGTACCCGGCCACCTCGGATGCCCGCGGCACCTCGGTCGGCAGCCTGGCCATCGAACGTTTCCTGCGCCCGGTGTGTTACCAGAACTGCCCGGATGCGCTGCTGCCGCCGGCCCTGCAGAATGCCAACCCGCTGGGCATCGCTCGCCTGGTCGATGGCCAGAGCAGTCGCGCCGCTTTGTAGGAGCGGCGGCGACCCGAACAGGGGCTCAGGCCAGCAGCGCCCTGAGATCGTGGTACAGGGCCTGCGGGATCTCCACGCCCTCCACCAGGCTGCGCGCGCGTGCTGCATAACGGCGCGCAGACGGCAGCCGCGCGCCCTGCCCTTCGATGCTCTCGAATACCGCTTCGGCGCGGGCCAGGTGCTGATCGGCGGCATCGCCCAGAAACCTGCGCGGGTCCAGGGCGATCAGCAATTCGCCGTGGTACGGCGAGGCTTTGCTGCCGTCGGCATGGGCCAGGGATTCGGCACTGGTCAAGTCGCCGATCAAGGGACCGGCGATCAGCTCGACCATTGCCGCCAGCGCCGAGCCCTTGTGCCCGCCGAAGGTCAGCATCGCACCCCGATCCAGCACGACGTTGGGGTCGGTGCTGGGCTGGCCGTGCTCGTCGACGCCCCAGCCTTCGGGAATGGCCTTGCCCGCACGCCGATGCAGTTCGATGTCACCCCGGGCGATGGCACTGGTGGCGAAGTCGAAGACATAAGGATGCTGGCCCGCCCGCGGCCAGCCGAAGGCGATGGGGTTGGTGCCGAACACCGGCCGATGCCCGCCGGCCGGCGCGACCCAGGCATGGCTGGGGGTGAACGCCAGGGCCACCAGGCCGGCCTCGGCCAGTTGCTCGATCTCGACCCATAATGCGGAAAAGTGCACACAGCGGTTGATCGCCAGGGCCGCGATGCCATTGCTGTGGGTCTTGGCTTGCAACAACGGCAAGCCGGCCTGGAACGCCAGCTGGGAGAACCCGCCGCCGGCGTCCACGCGCACGATAGAAGGCGCCTGGTCAACGACCTCGGGGCGGGCATCGGCAACCACCTTGCCGGCCTTGAGCGAGCTGACGCACCCCAGTACCCGGTACAGGCCATGGGATGCGCAGCCATCGCGTTCGCCGGCGACGATGGTGTCGCTCACCGCCTTGGCGTGGTCGGCACAAAAGCCGTTGTGCAAGAGGATCGAACAGGCAAGCGAATGGGCTTCGGACAGGGTCAGTCGGATCATGGTCATCTCCTTGGGCTGACTGTCCAGCCTGCCCTAAGCCCAGCTGCGCCGACTTGATCGCTTTAGCCCCGTGTGATGACGAACTCGGCACAGTGGGCGCGGCGGTGCGACGACTCGACTTGCCCCGCGATGGCCTCACCCGACAATTAACTACCGCAGGCCGCCCCTGTCTCGATGATTCCATGCCACCTCACTCACCACGAGATGCTTGTGATCATGTCCTCCTCCCAAACTTCCTCCTCTGAAAGTACCGTGCGCCATTTTCGCACCCTGCTCTCCCCGCTTGAAACCGCCGAGCAACCACAATGGTTGCTGGCGGCAACCCCGCCCCAGAAGCGTTTGCTCGCCAAACTGCAGCAGCACGGTCGCCAGGCCCGCAAGGCGGCCATGGAACACTTTGCCAGGCTTTCCACCGTGTACGACTACGCCAGGCAATTCGATGACTTCGGCATCAAGGACAGCAAGGACATCACCCCCGCCGACCTGGCCAGGCACAGCAACGCCGACCTTGTGACTTATACCGATTACCTGAAGCCGTATTTTCGCCTGGCATCGCTGCGCGAGGCCAAAATGGATGCCTTCGAGGCGAGCCTGCGTGAAGAAGCGCTGATTGCGCAGATCCAGGGCCATGTACAGGCGAGCGGTTCGAGTTGCCTCAACCAGGTCCTGGCCAATCTGGCGCAAGACAAGCAAGGGGAAACACCCTCCCAGGCGCTCTTGAGCACTCGTCATCCGCTGCTGCACCTGAATGTGCTGGGTAGCATCGCCGTGCCGCAGATCCTGTTGATCTGCCACGACAGCAGCGACGATAGCCACTGCGTTGCCTTCGTGCCGGGCCACCCGCAACACCCGCTGAAGGAATACCCCAACCGCCGGCACTTCCTTGCCAGCCTGCAGCGGGAACTGGAGAACGCCGAGTACCAGGCATTCTTCGAACGTTTCATCCCCGTGCGTCATCATTCGGCCTTCTGGGCCGGCTTGCACGCCACCAGCGATGCCGCCACCGGCCCGGCGCTGGCCACCGCAGCAGTGGCATCCGGGTTGCGCGGCTGGGCGTTCGACAAGATGGTCGAACGTATCACCGACGATGCCTGGACCCTGGTGCGGGCCACCTTGCCGGATGGCCTGGGTAGCAGCGGCGAGATGCGCAATTTTTCCACGCTGATTCAGAGCCACCTGATGTTGGGTGCGGGAGTCGGCGTCAGCGCAGGCGAAGAAGCGGAAGGACGCAGCCCCTCCGACAGCATCGCCCCCCTGCGCTGGGTGCGCTTGCCCGACGGCAGCCTCGAGCGCTGGCCTGTGGACCTGAGCCGCTACCGTCTGCGCGGCGATGTCGAGGCCGGCGAGCCTGATGAGCAAGGCCTCTACCAGATCAACGGCGACACTGCGATCTGCATCAACGGGCGCTTCTACCTGGTCGAGTGGCACAACGCACTGAAAAAATGGCGTATCACCAGCCGGACCGAAGAAAACCGCTACGCGCCGATCCTCGAGCACAACCAGCACGGTGCCTGGCACCATAGCCTGGAGCAGCCGCAGCATTGGAGCAGGCTGGCGCTGCTGCGGCGCCTGGGGCCGATGGTGCAGGGCTTCAGCGATGATCAACTGCTGGATTTCGCCTGCATCAGTGGCGTCAGCAACGCCCAACTGCGCCGGGTCTACAGCCTCGACGAAGCGCCGCCGGCAATGTTGCGCGAAACCCTGCTGCGCGCGCGCATCCACGCCTCGGTGACCGAAACCCTGCAACTGATCAAAGAAGGCAAACCCCTGCCCGACGGCGATGAAGTGCCCGTGCTGTACAGCTTCCGGCAATTAGTGGACATTCGCCTGGACCGCGGCCCGACGTACAGCCGCCCGCGGCGCAGCCCGGGAGATGCCCCGCCGACGGGTACCTGCTCGGCCGATCAGGCCTGCAACAGGCCACCCGAGGACGTCTACCAGGAGTGGGTCAGCCGCCTGAACGCGGCCATTTTCAACCACCGCTACGAACTGGCGCAGGTCAACGTCGACATCGCCGTGGTGGAACTGCAACGCCACTACCCGGACATCCCTCTGACCCTGACCCGCTTTGCCCTCGACCGCGTCAGGGCAGAAGTGCGCAATGCGTTGCGCGCCCCCGGCCAGGGTCTGCTGCGCAGCCTGAGCGAAGACTTCGACCCGTTGCAGGAAGACCTGCGCATGACCCGGGCACTGGAGGGCTTCATCAACCCATCGACCGCCAACTGGGACACCTATCGGCTGGCTGTGGGCTTGCTCGAATATCTGCAGGGCTGGCCACCGGGCACCGGCCTAGTCCTGCGCGAAAGGTACCTGGGGCCCGTCCAGGCTTCGGTCGGGCCGGTACACGTAGATTCCACCAGTGTGTACCGGGACGAGGAAGAAGGCTGGTTCGCCAGCAGTGCGCATCAGGTCCTGCATAGTCAGGACTCCACCGCGCTGGGCTTTTACCGCAGCGTGCTGTACGCCCTGGGTGAATCACTCAGCCAGGGCCTGGGCTTTGGCCTGAACGAGCCTGAACGGCTGTACCAGCAGCTTGGCGAGCTGGCCATGGCCCGCCCGGTGCGCGCGCGACTGCTGTTGGGAATGCCGGTGCATCGCCCCTGGCTCACTCCCGTAGCCCTGGATCCAGCCCAGCGCAGCGACCCGCAAGGCGGCGGCCCCGGCCTGTTCGAACGTGAATCTGTCGCCGTGCGTCTGCGCGCGCTGCACAGCGGCCAAGGCATGTTCGTGCTGAGCGCCCCCTTCGCCGAAGACTTCATTCGGGAACTGCTCAGGCGTGATGAACCGGTTCTGGAGCGGGTCCAGCAACTGGAACGCGAACATCACGCCCTGCGCAGCTTGCAGGCCTGGGTCGCAGGCGGAGCGGACATTCGGACCCGGGCTGCCCGTGCCAATGCGGCAGACCGGGTGAGGTTTGCCTGGGAATCGCAACTCAACCTGCGCATGGTCCAACTCGATCTGACTGACGCGAATCTGGACGAGTTGCCACCTGTTCCAGTGCCATTGCCGGCTGTCGAAGCGCTGACCATCAGCGAGGTGCCCATCACCACAGTCGGCGATGGCTTCCTGCAACGCCTGCCCAACCTGCGCCATATCGACCTCAATAGCCCCACGCTTGCCAACCTGCCGCAATCCCTTGGCGACCTGGCGCACCTGACGCACCTGGATCTGTCACGCACGCAAGTGCTGCCCGGGACCTTGCACATGCTGAGCCGGGCGCGCCATCTGCAGAATCTTTACCTCAATGACATGAACGTCAATGGCTTCCACTGGACTGCGCAGGACATGGCCGCTGTCAGCACAAGCCCGGTCTTGAGTACCCTGACGATAGAGCGCACCGACACCTCATTCGCCGACGGGGTCTTCGAGGTGCTGAGCCGTGCGCCCAGCCTTGTTGCCCTCAGACTGGGCGAAAGCCACTTGCACCTGGGGGCAAGCGAAGTAGCGGCACTGGCCCGGATGACCCGCTTGCGCATGCTTGATCTGTCTGGCAATACACTGGTTGCCGCACCTGACTTCAGCCAGATGAGCGACCTGGAGGATCTCAACCTGCGCAACACCGGCCTTACCCATTGGCCTGTCGGCCTGGAGCGGCTTGGGCATCTGGCCGAAGTGGATCTGCGCGGGTTGTTCTTCTACAGCGTGCCACTGGGTGCCGGGAGCAATGCCGCCCTGCAGATCCGTGAAGAGTCGATCCCCGAGGAGGATCGCGTGCGTTTTCGCAGTGAACTGGAGGCCGCCGGCGGGGATTTTTTGCTGGCGGATCACTCCAGCGCCTCGAGTGCCGGTTCAGAGAGCAGTGGCTCCGGGAGTGGCGGCCCCCTGCCCCCCGCGGCCCTCGCTGCACAGCTGCTCGTCGGCCTTTCACCGCAGGACCGCCAGCAAGCAGACACCCTGCGCGCCGACCCGGCGGCGGCGAATTTTTTCGCGGTTCTGTGGCGCATGCACGGGCGCAATCGCACGCGGCTGGCTGACATCCAGGCCGTGCTTCGCGCGGCATTCAGCGACGAGGTACGCCGCGCGCTGTTTGAAGTGGTCGACGAAATCACCTGCGTCGACCGGGATGCACTGATGTTCTCGCAAATGCAGAACCTGGCCGAAGCCGCACGGATCATGTCCGGCATCCCGGAAGACAGCACACCCCATGAGATGCTCGGCTTTGCCATCAGCCAATGGCGTTCGGCACGGCTGCAGGAGTATGTGGCCGAAAGTACTGGCGCCTGGCGTCGCCAGGGCTTTGATGTCAGCGACCCAGTGGAGGTTGAGCTGTACTTTCGCCGGCACCTGGCCGAGCGCCTGGGCCTGAGGCACCCGCCCACCGAGCAGGCCTACAGTGTCTACACCCGCTGGGTAACCCCGAACATGCTTGAGCAGGCGGCCCGCAGCGTGATCGCCGAGCAGCAGAACCTGCTTGAGCTCTATCTGGTCAGGCAGGCGTTCTGGCAACGCTACCTGCGATTCGCCCACGCGCGCCAGATGTCGTTGATCGACACCTGGCGCGCGCAGGTGGGGGGTTACCTGGATAGCCTGGCCAGCGAAGCAGAACTGCCTGGCGAACTGCCCGAGTTCGAGCACCTGCAACTGAGCCGGGTGCTGGCCCAAGTACGCGGCGTGCCAGTAGCGGAGGCACTTCCCGTCGGTCTACGGCTGAACTCAGTCCAATACACCCGAGCCTACGAGGTACTGGCCACCTTGGTCGAGCAAGCCATGATCGAGCTGAGCACGCCGTTGCTCAGTGCTTACCAGCAGCAAAGCGGCGAACCGCGTCCGGGGCCGTCCTGGCGTTCTTGAGCCAGTAACCCATCGCAGGGCAAGTCCGCTCCCATGGTTGGAGCGGGCTTGCCCCGCGATGAGTGATTTTCACACCCCCTCGACAATAATCACCTCGGCCCTCGCCACTCCCTGCCTGAACGCGCACGCCTGTTGATACTCATCCGACCGGTAACACGCCAGCGCCCGCTCATAGGATTCGAATTCGATCACCACACTGCGCTGCGGCGTCACCCTGCCCTCCACGGCCTCGCTGCGCCCACCCCGGGCCAGCAGCTTGCCGCCAAACGCGGCAAAGGCTGCCGGTGCCCGCTGGGTGTACTGCTGATACTGCTCGGGGTCGCTGACATCGACATGAGCAATCCAGTAAGCCTTCATTGCACGCTCCCGCCTCAGGTTAATTTGTATTATGGTATACCATAAAATCTAACCCAGACAGCGAGCACGCCGCAATGCCCTTCAACAGCATCGAAGACATTCTCGAGGACTACCGCCAGGGCAAGATGGTCCTGCTGGTGGACGACGAAGACCGCGAAAACGAAGGCGACCTGCTGATCGCCGCCGAACGCTGCGACGCCCAGGCCATCAGCTTCATGGCCCGTGAAGCACGGGGGCTGATCTGCCTGACCCTGACCGAGGAGCACTGCCAGCGCCTGGGCCTTGAGCAGATGGTGCCGGCCAATGGCAGCGCCTTCAGCACCGCCTTTACCGTGTCGATCGAGGCGGCGCGCGGGGTGACCACCGGCATTTCCGCCGCCGACCGCGCCTGCACGGTCGCGGCTGCCGTAGCGCCCGGTGCCCGCGCCGAAGACCTGGTGCAACCCGGGCATATCTTCCCCCTGCGCGCCCGCGAAGGCGGCGTGCTGACTCGCGCCGGGCACACAGAAGCCGGTTGCGACCTGGCACGCCTGGCCGGCTTCAGCCCCGCCTCGGTCATCGTCGAAGTGCTCAATGACGACGGCACCATGGCCCGGCGCCCGGACCTGGAAGTGTTCGCCGCCCGCCACGGGATCAAGATCGGCACCATCGCCGACCTGATTCACTACCGCCTGAGTACCGAGCAGACGGTCAAACGCATCGGTGAGCGCGAGCTGCCTACCGTGCACGGTGTCTTTCGTCTGGTGACCTATGAGGATTGCGTCGAAGGCGGTGTGCACATGGCCATGGTCATGGGCGATATCCGCCGCGAACAACCAACGCTGGTGCGGGTGCATGTGATCGACCCGCTGCGCGACCTGGTCGGTGCCGAGTACACCGGCCCCGCCAACTGGACCCTGTGGGCGGCGCTGCAGAAGGTGGCTGACGAGGGCTGCGGGGTGGTGGTGATCCTCGCCAACCATGAGTCCTCGCAAGCCCTGCTTGAACGTGTCCCTCACCTGACCCAGCCACCGCGCCCCTACCAGCGCGGGCAATCGCGCACCTATTCGGAGGTGGGTACCGGTGCGCAGATTCTCCAGGACCTGGGCGTGGGCCAACTGCGTCACCTGGGCCCACCGCTGAAGTATGCAGGACTTACCGGCTATAACCTGGAAGTGGTGCAGAGCATCCCGTTCGGCGCTGCCTTGTAGGGCCTACCGCGGGGCAAGCCCGCTCCCACAGTGTGGTTCCCCGGGCTAGTCCTCAGCCTCGGGGAAATTGCGGCAACTCTTGCGCTCGGCCAGCTCCTTGTCGCTCGGACGCTGCGCCACGAACACGGCGCGGCCATCCTTGTAGATCTCCAGATAGCCCCATTCCAGGTCCTGTTCATGCTGACCGGGCTTGGGCGGATTGCGCCACCAGGGTTCGCGACTGATCAATTCCATGGCAATGGCTCTCGCTGAAACACATTACTTCACTATAGACGGTGAGTTCCGAGCGCTCTGGCCCGGGCCTCCCTACCCGTACAAGTGACCCGGGTGATAGCCGGTAGCCTGCAGCCTCTTGTCAAAAGTTTGGAATACCATAATATGATATCCCGTAGACCGAAAAACAATTGATGCTCCCCACTACAAGGCGGGCAACACAAAGCCCGCTCAAAACACAAGAAACGAGGGCGTACCTATGCTGTTCTCCAAACGCGCAAGCGCAGTGCTGGCTGCCAGCCTGCTGACATTGACCTGCCAGGCCGCCCTGGCCGCCGATAGCCTGAACTTCGTCAGCTGGGGCGGTACCACCCAGGATGCGCAGAAGCAGGCGTGGGCCGAGCCCTTCAGTGCCAGCAGCAAGATCCGCGTGGTCCAGGACGGCCCCACCGACTATGGCAAGCTCAAGGCCATGGTCGAAAGCGGCAACGTGCAGTGGGATGTGGTCGATGTCGAAGCGGATTTCGCCCTGCGTGCCGCAAGTGAAGGTCTGCTCGAACCGCTGGACTTCACCACCATCAAGCGTGATCGCCTCGACCCGCGTTTCGTCTCCGATCACGGTGTAGGATCGTTCTTCTTCTCCTTCGTCCTCGGCTACAACGAAGGCAAGCTCGGCGCCAACAAGCCACAAGATTGGACCGCACTGTTCGACACCAAGACCTACCCCGGCAAACGCGCCCTGTACAAGTGGCCGAGCCCCGGCGTGCTCGAACTGGCCCTGCTGGCCGACGGCGTCACTGCCGACAAGCTCTACCCGCTGGACCTGGACCGCGCCTTCAAAAAGCTCGACACCATCAAGAAAGACATCGTCTGGTGGGGCGGCGGCGCCCAGTCGCAGCAGTTGCTGGCCTCCGGTGAGGCGAGCCTGGGCCAGTTCTGGAACGGCCGGGTCTACGCCCTGCAACAGGATGGCGCGCCAGTCGGCGTGAGCTGGAAGCAGAACCTGGTCATGGCCGACTTCCTGGTCATCCCCAAGGGCGCAAAAAACAAGGACGCGGCAATGAAGTTCCTGGCCAATGCCAGCGGCGCTCAGGGCCAGGCCGACTTTGCCAACCTCACCGCCTATGCCCCGGTCAACCTCGACAGCATCAGCCTGCTCAAGCCCGAGCTCGCGCCCAACCTGCCGACCGCCTACGCTCAGGATCAGGTGACCCTCGATTTCGCCTACTGGGCCAAGAACGGCCCGGCCATCGCCACCCGCTGGAATGAGTGGCTGGTCAAATGAAAGTCGCCATCAATGCCCTGCAAACCCCGTCCGGCGCTGCGGCCGGCGCCAAGGGAGCAGCGATGAAGCACACGCCACCCCTGCGTGAACGCTGGCGCGGCAGCCGCAACCTGCTGCCGGCCCTGTTGTTCCTCGGCCTGTTCTTTTTCGCGCCGCTGATCGGCCTGCTGCTGCGCGGCGTGCTCGAGCCCGTCCCGGGCCTGGGCAACTACGAGCAACTGTTCGCCAACTCGGCCTACGCCCGGGTACTGTTCAACACCTTCTCGGTGGCCGGCCTGGTCACCCTGATCAGCGTGCTGCTGGGCTTTCCCCTGGCCTGGGCGATCACCCTGGTGCCACGCGGCTGGGGCCGCTGGCTGCTGAACATCGTGCTGCTGTCGATGTGGACCAGCCTGCTCGCCCGTACCTACTCCTGGCTGGTGCTGCTGCAGGCCTCGGGGGTGATCAACAAAGCGCTGATGGCCCTCGGCATCGTCGATGCGCCGCTGGAAATGGTGCACAACCTCACCGGCGTGGTGATCGGCATGAGCTACATCATGATCCCGTTCATCGTCCTGCCGCTGCAGGCGACCATGCAGGCCATCGACCCGATGGTGCTGCAGGCCGGCTCCATCTGCGGCGCCAGCCCCTGGAACAACTTCTTCAAGGTGTTCCTGCCGCTGTGCCGTTCCGGGTTGTTCTCCGGGGCCTTGATGGTGTTCGTCATGTCCCTGGGTTACTACGTGACCCCGGCGCTGCTCGGTGGCGCGCAGAACATGATGCTGCCCGAGTTCATCGTCCAGCAGGTGCAGTCGTTCCTCAACTGGGGCCTGGCCAGTGCCGCCGCCGCGTTGCTGATCGCCATCACCCTGGTGCTGTTCTACTTCTACCTGAAGCTGCAACCGGAATCCCCGGTCGGCAACAGTAACGCGAGGTAAGCCAAGATGCTCCTGACGCCCAATGCCATGAGCCGGCGCCTGCGCTTCGGCCTGTACACCACCACCGGGGTGATCGCGCTGTTTTTGCTGCTGCCGATCGTGTTCATCGTCCTGCTGTCGTTCGGCTCGTCGCAATGGCTGGTGTTCCCGCCACCGGGCTGGACGCTCAAGTGGTACGAGCAGTTCTTCTCCAACGCCGAGTGGATGGAAGCGGCCCTGGCCAGCCTCAAGGTCGCGCTGCTGACCACGGTGTTTGCCGTGGCCCTCGGCCTGCCCACCGCCTTCGCCCTGGTGCGCGGGCGTTTCCCTGGCCGGGAGATGCTCTACGGCCTGTTCACCCTGCCGATGATCGTGCCGCTGGTGATCATCGCCGTGGCGGTGTATGCCCTGTTCCTCAAGCTCGGCTACACCGGCACGCTGTTTTCCTTCGTGGTCAGCCACGTGATCGTCGCCCTGCCCTTTACCATCATCTCGATCATCAACTCGCTGAAGCTGTTCGACCAGTCGATCGAAGACGCCGCGGTGATCTGCGGCGCCTCGCGCCTGCAGGCGATCGTCAAGGTGACCTTCCCGGCGATTCGCCCGGGGATGATCGCCGGCGCGCTGTTCGCCTTCCTGGTGTCGTGGGACGAGGTGGTGCTCAGCGTGATGATGGCCAGCCCCAACCTGCAGACCCTGCCGGTAAAAATGTGGACCACCCTGCGCCAGGACCTGACCCCGGTGATCGCCGTCGCTTCGACGCTGCTGATCGGCCTGTCGGTGCTGGTGATGATGATTGCCGCCGCTCTGCGCCGGCGTAACCCGGTCAGCGCCTGAGCGCCTGGAGAATAACAAGATGAGTGCAGTCCTCAACGACAGCCAACAGGCCAGGACCCTGGTCAGCCTGCGCAACCTGAACAAGCACTACGGCGACTTTGCCGCCGTGGACGACATCAGCCTGGACATCCAGGACGGTGAATTCCTCACCTTCCTCGGCTCCAGCGGCTCGGGCAAGAGCACCACCCTGTCGATGCTCGCCGGCTTCGAAACGCCGAGCAGCGGCGAGATCCTGGTCAATGGCGCGTCGCTGGTCAACGTGCCGCCGCACAAGCGCGACATCGGCATGGTGTTCCAGCGTTACTCGCTGTTCCCGCACCTGTCGGTGCGCGACAACATCGCCTTCCCCCTGGCCATCCGCAAACGCAGCGCCGCCGAACGCGACAAGCAGGTCGATGCGATGCTCAAGCTGGTGCAACTGGACAGCTTTGCCCACCGTCGCCCGGCGCAACTGTCCGGCGGCCAGCAACAGCGGGTGGCGATCGCCCGGGCGCTGGTCTATGAGCCACGCATCCTGCTGATGGACGAACCGCTGGGGGCGCTGGACAAGAAGCTGCGCGAAGACCTGCAGGATGAACTGCGCCAGTTGCACCGGCGCCTGGGCATCACCATCGTCTACGTCACCCACGATCAGGAAGAAGCCATGCGCCTGTCCCAGCGCATCGCCATTTTCAGCCACGGCAAGATCGTCGGCCTGGGCACCGGCTACGACCTCTACCAGAACCCGCCGAATGCCTTTGTCGCCTCGTTTCTGGGCAACTCCAACTTCTTGCGGGTCAAGGCCCATGGCAATGGCGCGGCGAGTTTCGAGGGGCAGCCGGTGGCGATGCGCCTTACCCCGGGGCTGGCTGAGGGCCAGGAAGTGCTGCTGATGGTCCGCCCGGAAAAAGCCCTGGCCCTGAGTGTCGAGCAAGCGGCGCGCGAGGCATTGCCAGCGGGCTGGAACGAGGTGACGGCCAGGGTCGGGGAAGTGTTGTTCCTGGGCGAGAGCCAGACCTGCAGCGTGGTGACCGCGGGCGGTACGGCGATGACGGTCAAGGCGCTGTCAGCGGCGGGGATGCCGATGCAGCCGGGCGATACGGTGAAGGTACGCTGGGCGGTGGCGGATGCTTGCGTGTATACCCAGTGGGCGGAAAGTGACCTGAACAAGGCCGCTGGGGCGCATTGAAGCCATCGCCGGCAAGGCCGGCTCCCACAGTGGATGTGTGCACGCATGACATGTGGGAGCAACTGTCTTGATCAGGCTGTTTGCTCTCGCCAAGGGGTATTGTCCCGCAGCATTGCATTCAGCCTGACGATCAGCACCCGCATGCAAGCTACGAGTGCCACCTTGGCGCACTTGCCACGTGCCCGAAGTGCTTCGTAGCGTGCTTTAAATTCTGTGTTGTGACGGATGATGATCCAGCTCGACATGTACAGCACTCGCCTTACATGGGCCCGACCACCCCATATCTGGCGGTGCCCTCGATGGCTACCACTATCGTTGTTGTAAGGCGCTACGCCCACCAGAGCGGCGATCTGACGGCGGTCCAACTGCCCCAGTTCAGGCAGTGAGGCGAGCAGATTTGCGGCGGTTACTCGACCGATTCCGGTCACTGCCAATAACTGACGCGCCCTGGTATCGTCCAGTTGCACCATCGCCTGATCAATTTCTTCGTCGAGGCGTTTGATCAGCACTTTCAGCTGCTCTATATGCTCATCGAAGTGGGCCATCACTGTTGCCGAGCGACATTGCTGGCGACGCCGCTTGTCGTCATCACGGCTCTGCACAAATTGGGCGCGCTGCTTCACCAGCTCTCGCAGCTCTTCGCGTTCAGGGCTGACCGGTTGGCCTTGAGGGGCGCTGAGGTGTGCAGCGAAGTCCGCAAGGACTTCGGCGTCGATCTTGTCGGTTTTGGCTTTTTTACCCATGGCATCGGCGAATTTTCGGGCACGGGCTGGGTTGATGCAGATGGTTTCCAGTCCTGCTGAGGCCAGGGCGATCAACACATCTTTCTCGTAGCCGCCTGTCGCTTCGATCAGCACTCGACTGATATTGAAGTCCTTCAGACGCTCAAGCAACGCCTCGAAGCCTGCGGAGTTGTTGGCCACTTCGAAGCGGATTTTCTGAGGTTTGATGCAGATTTCCAAAGTGGCTTTGGCAGTGTCGATTCCAACAGAAGACAACATGGCTGAACCCTCTTACACTCAGTTGTGAGAGCGCTCTGGCTTGGCCCACGCTTGTGATTCGAGAGGCGCTCAATCAACTGTTCGGGCTCGGGCCAGAGTGGAGAGGTGAATGGCAGCTTTGCTCCCACACGTGCTTTAAGCACTACTGGCGTACAGCTTGCCATTCACCGCTCTCACTTCTGATTCTATTCCTACCTCAAGACACAAGCTGGCCTTGCCAGCGATGGGCCGCAAAGCGGCCCCACAATCGGTCAGGCTGGCGCCGAGCTGCGGATCAAGTGATCAAACGCCGCCAACGAAGCCTTGGCGCCCTCGCCCAGCGCAATCACGATCTGCTTGTACGGCACGGTGGTCACGTCACCGGCAGCGAACACACCCGGCAAGTTGGTCTGGCCGCGGGCATCGACGATGATCTCGCCGCGCGGGGTCAGTTCGACCGTGCCTTTGAGCCAGTCGGTATTGGGCAGCAGGCCGATCTGCACGAAGATCCCTTCCAGCGCGAGGTCATGCAGCTCATCACTGTTGCGGTCCTTGTAGCGCAGGCCGTTGACCTTCTCGCCGTCACCGAGCACTTCGGTGGTCAGCGCACTGGTGATCACCTTGACGTTCGGCAGGCTGTGAAGCTTGCGCTGCAGCACCGCGTCGGCACGCAACTGGCTGTCGAACTCGATCAGGGTCACCTGGGCGACGATACCGGCCAGGTCAATGGCCGCTTCCACACCCGAGTTACCGCCACCGATCACCGCCACGCGCTTGCCCTTGAACAGCGGGCCATCGCAGTGCGGGCAGTAGGCAACGCCGCGGCTACGGTATTGCTGCTCGCCCGGCACGTTCATTTCGCGCCAGCGCGCACCGGTGGCGAGGATCACGGTCTTGGCCTTGAGCGAGGCACCGCTGGCCAGGCGCACTTCGTGCAGGCCGCCGTCAGTGGCTGGAATCAAGGCTTCACCGCGCTGCAGGTTCATGATGTCGACGTCGTACTGCTTGACGTGCTCCTCAAGGGCCATGGCCAGCTTCGGCCCTTCGGTTTCCTGCACCGAGATGAAGTTCTCGATCGCCATGGTGTCGAGCACCTGACCGCCGAAACGCTCGGCGGCAACACCGGTGCGGATGCCTTTACGGGCGGCATAGATCGCCGCTGCGGCGCCCGCCGGGCCACCACCGACCACGAGAACGTCAAAGGCGTCCTTGGCGTTGATCTTCTCGGCCTGACGCTCACCGGCGCTGGTATCGAGCTTGGCGAGGATTTCTTCCAGGCCCATGCGGCCCTGACCGAACACTTCGCCGTTGAGGTAGACGCTGGGCACGGCCATGACCTTGCGGCTCTCGACTTCGGCCTGGAACAGCGCACCGTCGATGGCGACGTGGCGAATATTGGGGTTGAGCACCGCCATCAGGTTCAGCGCCTGGACCACGTCCGGGCAGTTCTGGCACGACAGCGAGAAGTAGGTTTCAAAGTTGAACTCACCCTTGAGCGCGCTGATCTGCTCGATCACCTCTGCGCTGGCTTTGGACGGATGACCGCCGACCTGCAGCAGGGCGAGCACCAGCGAGGTGAACTCGTGGCCCATGGGGATGCCGGCAAAGCGCAGGCTAACGTCAGCTCCGGGGCGATTGAGCGAGAACGACGGACGACGGGCGTCGCGGCCATCTTCACGCAGGGTAATCAGGCTCGACAGGCCGGCGATTTCCACCAGCAGGTCGCGCAATTCGCGGGACTTCGCGCCGTCATCGAGGGAAGCAACGATCTCGATCGGCTGAGTGACCCGCTCCAGGTAGGCTTTCAACTGAGTTTTAAGCGTGGCGTCCAACATACGGGCGATTCCTTTTTCAAACGGTAGAAATAACAACGCCCGGGCGAAAGCGCCCGGGCGTTTTGCGGGGCGGTGACAACGTCAGGTGCGGTAGACCACCGCCCTCGGCTGGCTCACGGTCTTAGATCTTGCCGACCAGGTCCAGCGATGGCGCCAGGGTCGCTTCGCCTTCTTTCCACTTGGCCGGGCAGACTTCGCCTGGGTGGGCGGCAACGTACTGGGCGGCCTTGACCTTGCGCAGCAGCTCGCTGGCGTCACGGCCTACACCACCGTCGTTGAGTTCGACGATCTTGATCTGGCCTTCAGGGTTGATCACGAAGGTGCCACGGTCAGCGATACCGGCTTCTTCGATCAGCACGTCGAAGTTGCGCGAGATGACGTGGGTCGGGTCACCGATCAGCGGGTACTGGATCTTGCCGATGGTGTCCGAAGTGTCGTGCCAGGCTTTGTGGGTGAAGTGGGTGTCGGTGGACACGCCGTAGATTTCCACGCCCAGGTCTTTGAACTGCGCGTAGTTGTCGGCCAGGTCGCCCAGCTCGGTCGGGCAGACGAAGGTGAAGTCGGCCGGGTAGAAGAACACCACGGACCATTTGCCTTTCAGATCGGCATCCGAGACTTCGACGAACTTGCCCTGGTGGTAAGCGGTAGCTTTGAACGGTTTGACCTGGCTGTTGATGATAGGCATGAGTGACGCTCCTTCAGGGGGTTGAAAAAACTGATGGGAGAATCGTAGCCAATGCATTGGATTAATGCTCATTGGCAAAGCTCATGTTGTTGATTGGTTTTGGCTATAAGGCGGGGATATTAATAGAAGGGAATGATACTGAGGCTGCTGTGCAGCCTATCGCTGGCAAGCCAGCTCCCACAAAGCCAGTTGTACCTGTACCTGTGGGAGCCGGCCTTGCCGGCGATAACTTACGCCGCTTAACGCGAAGGCGTACGCAGGGTGACGAACTCTTCCGCCGCCGTAGGATGCACGCCAATGGTCTCGTCGAACTGCTGCTTGGTCGCCCCGGCCTTGAGGGCGATGCCCAGGCCCTGGATGATCTCGCCGGCGTCCGGACCGACCATATGGCAACCCAGCACGCGGTCGGTGTCGGCATCGACCACCAGCTTCATCAGGGTCTTTTCCTGTACATCGGTGAGGGTCAGCTTCATCGGCCGGAAGCGGCTTTCGAAGATCTGCACCTTGTGCCCCTGCTCCAGCGCCTGCTCTTCGGTCAGGCCAACGGTGCCGATCGGTGGCTGGCTGAACACCGCCGTGGGGATGTTCAGGTAATCCACCGGGCGGTACTGCTCAGGCTTGAACAGGCGCCGGGCCACTGCCATCCCTTCGGCCAGGGCCACCGGGGTCAGCTGCACGCGGCCGATCACATCGCCAATGGCCAGGATCGACGGCGCGGTGGTCTGGTACAGGTCATCGACACGGATAAATCCACGAGGGTCGAGCTCGACGCCGGTGTTTTCCAGGCCCAGGTTGTCGAGCATCGGCCGCCGGCCGGTGGCGTAGAACACGCAATCGGCAACCAGCTCGCGACCGTCCTTGAGCGTGGCCTTGAGGCTGCCGTCATCCTGGCGCTCGATGCGCTGGATGTCGCTGTTGAACTGCAGGTCCATGCCGCGTTTTTCCAGCTCCTCCTTGAGGTGATCGCGCACCCCGCCGTCGAAGCCGCGCAGGAACAGGTCGCCGCGGTACAGCAGCGAGGTCTTGGCGCCCAGGCCCTGGAAGATCCCGGCAAACTCCACGGCGATATAACCGCCGCCGACCACCAGCACGCGCTTGGGCAGATCCTTGAGGTAGAACGCCTCGTTGGAGCTGATCGCCAGCTCCTTGCCCGGAATGTCCGGGATCTGCGGCCAGCCGCCAGTGGCAATGAGGATGTGCTCGGCGCTGTAGCGCTGGCCATCGACTTCTACCTCATGGGCCCCCGTCAGTTTGGCGTGGCCTTCAAGCAGGGTCACACCGCTGTTGACCAGCAGGTTGCGGTAGATACCGTTGAGCCGCTCGATCTCGCGGTTCTTGTTGGCGATCAGCTGGCCCCAGTCGAACTGGGCATCTTCCAGCGACCAGCCAAAGCCTGCGGCCTGCTCGAAGTCGTCGGCAAAGTGCGCGCCGTAGACCAGCAGTTTTTTCGGCACGCAGCCAACGTTGACACAGGTACCGCCCAGGTAGCGGCTTTCGGCAACCGCCACTTTTGCACCGAAGCCTGCGGCAAAGCGCGCAGCGCGCACACCGCCAGACCCGGCACCAATCACGAACAGATCAAAATCGTAGGTCATCTCGATGCTCTCAAGCTGCAAGTCTCAAGCTACAAGCTACAAGAAAAAGCCACCCGAAGGTGGCTTTATCAAACCGCTAGCTACCAGGCTCAGTACGCTTTGCCGGTCTTGTAGAAGTTCTCGAAGCAGAAGTTGGTCGCTTCGATGTAACCTTCGGCGCCACCGCAGTCGAAACGCTTGCCTTTGAACTTGTAGGCAATGACACAGCCATCCTGGGCCTGTTTCATCAGGGCGTCGGTGATCTGGATTTCACCGCCCTTGCCCGGCTCGGTTTCTTCGATCAGTTTGAAAATGTCCGGAGTCATGATGTAGCGGCCGATGATCGCCAGGTTCGACGGGGCATCTTCAGGCTTTGGCTTCTCGACCATGTTGCGTACACGGTACAGGTCGTCGCCGATCAGGTCACCGGCGATCACACCGTATTTGCTGGTTTCCTGCGGGTCGACTTCCATGATGGCAACAATGGTGCAGCGGTACTGTTTGTACAGCTTGACCATCTGCTTGAGCACGCCGTCACCTTCGAGGTGGACGCACAGGTCGTCCGCCAGCACCACGGCGAACGGCTCGTCGCCGATCAGCGGGCGACCGGTAAGGATCGCGTGGCCCAGGCCTTTCATTTCGGTCTGACGGGTGTAGGAGAACGAGCACTCGTCGAGCAGACGACGGATGCCGACCAGGTATTTTTCCTTGTCGGTGCCCTTGATCTGGTTTTCCAGCTCGTAGCTGATGTCGAAGTGGTCTTCCAGGGCGCGCTTGCCGCGACCGGTGACGATGGAAATCTCGTTCAATCCAGCTTCCAGCGCTTCTTCAACGCCGTACTGGATCAGTGGCTTGTTCACCACCGGCAGCATTTCCTTGGGCATGGCTTTGGTAGCAGGCAGGAAGCGAGTGCCGTAACCGGCTGCCGGGAACAAGCATTTCTTGATCATATACGTCCTTAACAAGGGCTTTGCGTACGAAATTCGGCGCAGTCTAATCAGGCGGCGGTCACCTTACAATGCCCCACCACCGGGCGGCCAATGCCATCATAGAGAAATCCTGGGGTGGATAGTTCCCCCGGATCATAAATATTGCGCCGGTGGCTGACCACCGGCACGTAAATCCGGGGGCATCGAGGTCCTTACAGGCCCTGCCCGACCAGTACCCCGTCTACCTTCTGGCCATAGAGGTTGACGCCATCATTGGCGTGGAACTTCAGCCGGGTTTTCTCGATCGAGCCGTCTACCAGACGCGGATCCTGCGGCCGCTCGTGGCGGTTGATGTAAGCGGCCACGTCCCAGGCCTGCTGGTCGCTCAGGCTGCCGGGCTTGCCCAGGGGCATATTGTGCTTGATGAAAGATGCGGCCGTATTGATCCGGTGCATGCCGGCGCCCCAGTTGTAGGAGTCCTTGCCCCACAACGGCGGCATCACGTAGTCCTTGGCCACTTTCTGCCCTTCGCCATTGGCGCCGTGGCAAATGGAGCACTGGGCCTGGTACACCTGCTCACCCCGTTTGAAGTCATAGCCTTCGGCCGATTGCGGTACGTCCGGGTAGCCGCGGCCAGCGCTCTCGACACCAATCGGCGCCTTGCTTGCCAGCCAGTAGGCATATACCGACAAGGCAGTCATCTGCGGGCTGTCAGCCGCCGGTGGCTTGCCGTTCATACTGAACTGAAAGCAGCCCTGGATACGCTCGGCGAAGGTGTTGACCTTGTCGTTTTTCTTGCGATAGGCCGGATACATGGGATACGCGCCCCACAGCGGCGCCGAGTTGCCCAGGCGACCCTGGTCGAGGTGACAGTTGCTGCAGTTAAGGCCGTTACCGACGTATTCGGGCATCAACCTGCGCGTGTCGACGAACAAGGCATGGCCATCGCGGACCATCTTGCCGTAGGCATTGTCGGGCAGTTCGCTTTCCGCTGGCGGGGTGAAGCCTGGCGCGGCAGCAGGCGCGGACTTGAGCTGCGACTGGTCTTCCATGGCAATGGGTGCAGCATGGACGTTGCCCAGGCTCAGGGCCAGGGCGGCGAGGATCATCGGCTTCATGGCTTGACCTCCGGGCTGACAGGGTTGGCGAAGTAATTGGCCACGGCCTTAATCTCGTCATCGGTCATGGCCTTGGCCACACCGACCATCAGCTGGTTGGGGTCGTTGCTGCGGCTGCCGTCGCGCCAGGCGTTGAGCTGGGCAACCAGATAGCTGGCAGGTTGATGCGCCAATGGCGGGAAATGTTCGCCGACACCTGCACCACCAGGGCCGTGGCACTGCACGCAACCGGGGATTTTGCGGTTCCAGTCGCCATACAACGCCAGCTTCTGTACCGGATCTGCGGCCATTTGCTGGCGATGGCTGGCGCTGGCCGGTTCACTGGGCATGGCGGCCAGGGTGGCGGTGACCGCCTGGATTTCTTCAGCACTCAAGGCCTTGGCCAGCGGCTCCATGATCGGATGCTTGCGGCTGCCGGACTGAAAGTCCTGCAACTGCTTGCTCAGGTAGGCTGCCGGCAGGCCGGCCAAGCGCGGAAAGCCGGCTGCGGCGATGCCCTTGGCATCCGGGCCATGGCAACCCAGGCAGGCCATGGCGGCAGGGTTCTGGCCACCCTGGGTAAATACTTTCTGGCCGTCGGCGGCGTGGACGGCAGGCAGTGAAAACAGCAGCAGGCTGCTGATCAGGATTCGATCCAGTGGGATCATCACGGACTCCATTTTCTTGTTATAAGCTTAGGCTTAATAGATATAAGCCTATGGATAGTAGGCCTATACGCCGTGAGCTACAACGCAGAAAGATGGCGAGATGCCAGCTGAATCGGTTAGTTGCTGACGAAATTACCCGGAGATGCAGCGCGTCGCCGCGGTCTTCACATCACCCAGGCGCAGCGGGAAATTATTCAACCGCTCATACAGCTTGATGCTGCTGCCGCTGCCACGCTTGTCGATATCCACCAGCGCGGCCGGGCCGGCACCCACCTTTTGCGGCACGACCAGGCGCAAACCGTCGTGGCGTTCCTCCACGGCCAGCTGCCCACGCGACTCACTCAACTGCTGCTGCACGCAGTCGGCATATTCCTGGGGTTTCTTGCCAGAAATCACATTGAGGGTTTCCGGGCTGCGCTCCAGCTCCGACACACTTACACAGCCACCCAGCGTTACTGCCAACGCTGCTACGACCCACTTCATCAAGCACACCTCCACCACGGAAAAAAGATATGACCACGCGCAGACCATTTCGCTCCCTTGATTGGCAGTTTTATCCTGGGCCTGGCACGAAGGCCGACAGTGTAACCGACATCATGGTATCGTTTTGATTTGCTGACAGATCCAATGCGGAGTGCAACATGAAATTCGTACACCAGCGCGAGCACCTCAACGAAGATGACATCGTGGTCATCCATTGCTCCCAGCGCTGCAATATCCGCCTGATGAACGACGCCAACTTCCGCAGCTTCAAGAACGGCGGCCGCCACACCTATCATGGCGGCGCCTTCGTCGACTTCCCGGCCAAGATCACCGTGCCCAGCACCGGCTTCTGGAACATCACTATCGACACCGTGGGCCCGCGTGCATTATCGGCAGTCACCAAGCCAACCTTCACCCACACGGTGAAGATCATCCGTCGTTCGTCGTCGAAACTGAGATAAGCCCATGAGCCAGACCACCAAGTTCGTGATCAAGTACAAGATCGATGGCGAGCAACGTTTCGACTTCGCCCAGTTGACCAGCGATGCTCCCGAGCAAGTGCAGGCAGCGCTGCAACAGCTCCACGGCGAAGACGCCAAGAAGATCACTGATATCAAGGTGAGCAAAGCGCTGTAAAACCACCTCAGCACAAGGAACCCCAGGCATGAGCCAATGGCCGGACACCCGCCTCCTCGATCTGTTCGGCATCGAACTGCCGATCCTTCAGGCGCCCATGGCCGGCTCCACCGGTTCGGCCATGGCCATTGCCGTGAGCAACGCTGGCGGCCTGGGTTCACTGCCTTGTGCCACCCTGAGCCTGGAACAGATCCGCGCCGAGCTTCAAGCCTTTCGCGAGGCAAGCAACGGCCCGCTCAACGTCAACTTCTTCTGCCATCAGCCGCCCGAGCCAGACCCGGCCCGCGACGCAGCCTGGAAGCTGGCGCTCAAACCGTACTATGAAGAGCTGGGTGCCGATTTCGAGGCACCGACGCCGGTCTCCAATCGTGCGCCCTTCGACGACGCCACCTGCCAGTTGCTCGAGCAATTCAAGCCGGCGGTGGTCAGCTTCCACTTTGGCCTGCCCGAAGCCAGCCTGCTCAAGCGGGTCAAGGCCACTGGCGCCAAGGTGCTGTCCAGCGCCACTACGGTGGATGAAGCCCTGTGGCTGGAAGATCACGGCTGCGACGCAATCATTGCCATGGGCTATGAAGCCGGCGGCCATCGCGGGATGTTCCTCAGCAGCGACCTCAATACCCAGGTCGGTACGCTGGCGCTGGTGCCGCAGATTGTCGATGCGGTGAACGTGCCGGTGATTGCCGCCGGCGGCATTGGCGACCATCGCGGCATCGTTGCCGCCCTGGCCCTGGGCGCTTCGGCGGTGCAACTGGGCACCGCCTACCTGTTCTGCCCGGAAGCCAAGGTCTCGGCGGCCCATCGCCAGGCCCTGCACAGCGCCAAGGAAAGCGACACGGCAGTCACCAACCTGTTTACCGGGCGCCCGGCACGCGGTATCCGCACGCGAATCATGCGCGAACTGGGGCCCATGAGTGACCTTGCGCCCCGCTTCCCCCTGGCTGGTGGTGCGCTGATGCCGCTGCGGGCGATCAGCGAGCCGAAAGGCAACAGCGATTTCAGCAACCTCTGGTCGGGCCAGGCGCTACGCCTGGGCCAGGCCCTGCCGGCCGGTGAACTGACGCGCACACTGGCTGAAAACGCCCTCGCCCAGCTCAAACGCTGAAGCAGTACTTCCCGTTGGCCGGGCATTCGCTATATATTCACCTATATAACGAATACCCCTCAGCCTGTGGAGCTGTTTTTCATGAGTAAGTGCGCACCGCGTTTTGCCCTGGCCGCCCTGGCCACCTTCATGACCTTGAACAGCGCCTGGGCCGATGAGGTACAGGTGGCTGTTGCCGCCAACTTCACCGCACCGATCCAGGCGATTGCCAAGGACTTCGAGAAAGACACCGGCCACACGCTGGTTGCCGCCTATGGCGCTACCGGCCAGTTCTATGCGCAGATCAAGAACGGCGCGCCGTTCGAGGTGTTCCTCGCCGCCGATGACAGCACGCCGGAAAAACTCGAAAAAGAAGGCGACACGGTCAAGGGCTCGCGCTTCACCTACGCCATCGGCACCCTGGCGCTGTGGTCGGCCAAGGATGACTATGTCGATGGCAAGGGCGATGTGCTGAAGAAAAACCAGTTCAAGCACCTGTCGATTGCCAACCCGAAAGCCGCACCTTATGGCCTGGCGGCGACTCAGGTGCTGGACAAACTGCAACTGACCGAGGCCACCAAGGCCAAGATCGTCGAAGGCCAGAACATCACCCAGGCCTTCCAGTTCGTCTCCACCGGCAATGCCGAACTGGGCTTTGTCGCCCTGTCGCAGATCTACAAGGACGGCAAGGTCAGCAGCGGTTCGGCCTGGATCGTGCCGTCCAACCTGCATGAGCCAATCAAGCAGGACGCGGTGATCCTCAACAAAGGCAAGGACAGCACCGCAGCCAAAGCCCTGGTTGAATACCTCAAAGGCCCGAAAGCCGCTGCCGTGATCAAGTCCTACGGTTACGAAATCTGATGCCACTGGATGCCAGCGACCTCGGCGCCATCTGGCTGACCTTCAAACTGGCCAGCCTGACCACGCTGATCCTGTTGCTCATCGGTACTCCCATCGCCTGGTGGCTGGCGCGCACACGCTCGTGGCTGCGCGGGCCGGTGGGCGCGGTGGTGGCCCTGCCCTTGGTGCTGCCACCGACGGTGATCGGCTTCTACCTGTTGCTGGCCCTGGGGCCCAACGGCTGGATCGGCCAGACCACCGAAGCGCTGGGGCTGGGCACCGTGGTGTTCAGCTTCAGCGGCCTGGTGATCGGTTCGGTGGTTTATTCGATGCCCTTCGTCGTGCAACCCTTGCAGAACGCCTTCAGCGCCATTGGTGAACGGCCGCTGGAGGTGGCTGCGACCTTGCGCGCCAGCCCCTGGGACTGTTTCGTTCATGTGGTGTTGCCCTTGGCGCGCCCTGGCTTCATCACCGCCAGCATCCTCGGCTTTGCCCACACCGTCGGCGAGTTCGGCGTGGTGCTGATGATCGGCGGCAATATTCCCGACAAGACCCGGGTGGTGTCGGTGCAGATCTTCGACCATGTCGAGGCCATGGAGTACCTGCAGGCCCACTGGCTGGCCGGGGCCATGCTGGTGTTCTCTTTCCTCGTGCTGCTGGCGCTGTATTCCAGCCGCCGCGGCAAATCGGCCTGGAGCTGAGCATGGCAGCGATGATTCACGCCCGCTTGAAACTGGCGCGCGACGACTTCAGCCTGGATGTCGACCTGCAACTGCCCGGGCGCGGCATCAGCGCCCTGTTCGGCCATTCCGGCTCGGGCAAGACCACGTGCCTGCGCTGCCTGGCCGGGCTTGAGCGCGCGACCGAGGCTTACATCGAGGTCAACGGCGAAATCTGGCAGGACTCGCGCCGCGAACATTTCGTCGCCCCGCATCAACGCCCGATCGGCTATGTCTTCCAGGAGGCCAGCTTGTTTGCGCACCTGTCGGTGCTCGCCAACCTGACCTTCGGCTACAAACGCATCCCCGCCCAGCTGCGCAAGGTCAGCCTTGAGCAGGCCTGCGAACTGCTCGGCATCGAGCACCTGCTGGAGCGCAAGCCTGCGACGCTTTCCGGCGGCGAAGCCCAGCGCGTGGGCATTGCCCGGGCGCTGCTGAGCAGCCCGCAACTGTTGTTGATGGACGAGCCGCTGGCGGCCCTCGATGGCCCGCGCAAGCGCGAGATCCTGCCGTACCTTGAGCGCCTGCACAGCGAACTGGAGATTCCGCTGATCTACGTCAGCCATGCCCAGGACGAAGTCGCGCGCCTGGCCGATCACCTGGTGCTACTGGAACAGGGCAAGGTCCAGGCCAGCGGCCCGATCGCCGCCACCCTCGCCCGCCTCGATCTGCCCCTGGCCCAGGGCGATGATGCCGGGGTGATCATCGAAGGCCAGGTCAGCGCCTACAACAGCGACTACCAGTTGCTCAGCCTGCAACTGCCGCACAGCGACTTGCAGGTGCGCGTTGCCCACGAACCGCTGGCCGTCGGCATGCCGTTGCGCCTGAAGGTCCAGGCGCGTGACGTCAGCCTGAGCCTGGGCGCCGATCAGCAATCGAGCATCCTCAATCGCCTGCCGGTGACGGTCAGCGGCCACCGCCCGGCCGACAACAGCGCCCATGTGCTGGTCAGCCTGGACGCGGCCGGCACCACCTTGCTGGCGCGCATCACCCGCTATTCCGCCGACCAGCTCAAGTTGCATGCCGGGCAGTCGCTATGGGCACAGATCAAGTCGGTGGCACTGTTGGGTTGACGTTGCGGTCCATAGTACAAGCCCCGTCACTGGACCCGCGCCATGCCCGACACCGCCCTGCCCGCCGCCTTGCAGTATGTCGATGACACCCAGCCCGGCCTGCGCCGCAAGACGCTGCGCGGCAGGTTCGTCTACCTCGATGCACAAGGCGACCGGGTCACCGACCCGGCCACCCTCGAGCGGATCAGGGCCCTGGTGATCCCGCCGGCCTACACCGATGTATGGATCTGTGCCGACCCGCGAGGCCACCTGCAGGCTACCGGCCGTGATGCCCGCGGACGCAAGCAGTACCGCTACCATGCCGACTGGCGCAGCTATCGCGACAGCCACAAGTACTCACGCATGCTGGCCTTCGCCAGCCTCTTGCCCAAGGTGCGCCGGCAACTGGACAGTCATCTGGCGCGGCCGGGGCTTGATCGACAAAAGGTCATGGCCCTGGTGGTCAGCCTGCTCGACAGCACCTTGATCCGCATCGGCAATCGCCAGTATGCCCGCGACAACAAGTCCTTCGGTCTGACCACCTTGCGCAACCGTCACGTCAAGGTCAACGGCAGCGCCATCCGCTTTCAGTTTCGCGGCAAGAGCGGCATCGAACATCGGGTGACCCTGAAGAACCGGCGTCTGGCCAACCTGGTCAAACGCTGCATGGACCTGCCCGGCCAGGACCTGTTCCAGTACCAGGATGAACAGGGCCAGCGCCACAGCGTCGGCTCGGCCGACGTCAACGCCTACCTGCAGGAACTGACCGGCAGCGATTTCACCGCCAAGGACTACCGCACCTGGGCCGGCAGCGCCCTGGCCCTGAGCCTGTTGCGCCAGCTTGAGTGGCAGCCGGAGCAGGAAGCCAAGCGGCAGATCGTCGAGACCGTCAAACAGGTCGCCAGCCGCCTGGGCAATACCCCGGCAGTATGCCGGCGCTGCTATATCCATCCGGCGCTGCTGGAGCATTTCACCCTGGGCGGGCTGGCCAAGCTACCACGGCCACGCACCCGCAAGGGGCTGGAGGCCGAGGAAGTGGCCCTGGCGTTGTTTCTGCAAAACCTCCCTGCCCCTTGAAAAGCCATTCAGCGAAACCCACCTTCACTATCATGCAGAGAAATTTCCCATATTCCTTCAACCCCCCTATGCTTGCGGGTATGAGCAGTACTCGCTGTTCGGGAGCGCTCATCCAGCCAATCGGCACCTGCGACTAAAGACTCACTACAGAATCTGTGTTCGGGGGAATTAATATCCGCCGAAAGCGTCTTTAATGAAGGGAAAGAGGGATGCACCCCCTGTGTGATCCCGGCTTCTGCGGGCTACGCCTGCAAGGCAACTTACGTTACCAAGGAGAAATACATGCTGATACTCACCCGCAAGGTTGGCGAAAGCATCGTCATCAACGATGACATCAAAGTCACCATTCTGGGCGTCAAAGGGATGCAAGTGAGGATCGGCATCGATGCACCGAAAGATGTACAGGTGCACCGCGAGGAGATTTTCAAACGCATTCAGGCCGGTAGCCCGGCACCGGAAAAAGGAGGCGACGAGCACTAAGTAGCCCCCAGCTCACTCAAGCCGCACGGATGCGCTTGATCCTGACCCTGACAACCCTCCAGGTTGCAGTCGCAGGTCTCAAGGCGCCTCAGGCGCGCCAACCAGTTCCTTCACTTTGGCAATCAGTTGATCGATGTCGAAGGGTTTGTCGAACACGGCAGCGAACAGCCTGGGATTATCCCGCCCCTTGTGAGCCTGTGCCCCGCTCATCAATATGATCGGCAAGGCCTGTAGCAGCGGCTCTGCACGAATACTGACGGCCAGTGCCTCGCCATCCATCACCGGCATCATGTAATCGGTGATCACCAACTCCACTCGTTTGCCTTTCAGCAAGTCCAGGGCCTTTTGCCCATTACCGGCCAGTTCCACGTCGAAACCTTCGTCCTCCAGGGCCCAGCCCAGGATATTGGCGATCAGGTACTCGTCGTCGACGACCAGAATGGTACTCATGGTGTTGCCGGCCCCATTCTCATGATCCAGGCACCTGCGAGGGCGTCCCGGACATCACCCCCGTGGCCTGGGAAAAGGCCTTTTGCAGATCGATACCGTGGTCGCTGATGATCAGTTCCAGCAGCGCCGGATCGTAATAGCTGTCGCGCACCTTGAGGATCGACAGCAATCGCTTGAGCTCGGACTCCATCTCGACAAAGCGCATCAACAGCAGGTTGTCGACGATGCTCGAGAGGTCGGGCGCCGGTGCGTTGATTTCCGAACCGAAGATATCGCGCATTTCCCAGGTGGCCAGGACACTGACGTCACGGGCGCGCAGCTCGCCGGTCAGGGCGCGAAAGAATTCGTTCAGCCGCATCGGATTGCTTGCCAGGCGGGTGAAAGCACCGAGGCTGTCGATCAGCACACGCTTGATGTTGTGCTGCTCGACCAAGCGCAGCAAGCGCATGCCGACATCATCAAGCACGCCTTCGGTGGTCGGTTGCCAGGCAATACGCAAGGCCCCGGCGCGCTCCATGGCGGCAAAGTCGTAGCCCAGGGCGCCGGCCTTCAGGCGCAGGCGATGCGGCGTTTCATAAAAGCCGAAATGCAGACCGGGTTCTGCGACTGTCGCCGCGCCCAGAAAGCTCACGCCCAGGGAGGTTTTACCGATGCCCGACGGGCCCATTGCCAGGGTCACCGAGGCAGCGGGCAACCCGCCTCCGAGCATGCTGTCAAACACCGGCACGCCGCTGGGGACGCGGGTCAGCTCGCCCGTGCCAGGCCCGGTCGGGTGGCTGTACAGCGACTCCAGGCGCGGGTACACCTGGATGCCGTCCTCGGTGATTTCACACTCGTGGATACCCGACAGGGCGCCGCTGCCGCGGGTCTTGCGCAACTGGATGCGGCGCACCGAGCGGCTGCCGAACAGCTCGTCACCCAGTTCGATGACACCATCGACCATGGTGTGTTCCGGGCTGCCATCGTCCAGCCGCGAGCTGGTCAGAAACAGCACGGTGCAACCGGCAAACGCCGCATGGCCATGCAGCTCGGCGATGAATTTCTTGGTGTCCAGCGGGGTTTCCGCCCGCGAGCGGGCATTGAGCAGGCCATCTACGATCAGCAGGCTGGCCTGATGGCGGCTGATTTCCCCGCGCAGCAGTTTCACCACTTCGTCCAGCCCCTCCTGCTCCATGGTGTCGAAAGCACTGACGAACTGCAGTTGCGCGCCGATTTTCGCCGGATCGAAAAAGCTCAAGGTCGACAGGTACTGGAACAGACGCTCGTGGGACTCGCTCAACAGCGTCGCCACCAGCACCCGTCCGCCATGCGCCACATGGTTGAACGCCAACTGATTGGCCAGGATGGTCTTGCCTGAACCGGGCCGCCCTTGAACGATATAGGAAGCACCGACCACCAGCCCGCCCTTGAGCAGTTCGTCGAGCCCGGGGATACCAGTGGCGAGGCGTTTGAGTGGTTCCACGATGCTATGCACCTCCGTGTTCAGGGACGGGGTCAATGGAGGCTGTGTACACCGGCAGGTAGACACTCATGCAGGTACCCTTGCCCGGCTCGCTGCTGACGCTGACCGCGCCATTGCTCTGCTTGGCAAAACCATAGACCTGGCTCAGGCCCAGCCCGGTGCCCTTGCCAAAGCTCTTGGTAGTGAAAAAAGGCTCGAAGATGCGCGGCAGCACCTTGCTGTCGATGCCGCGGCCGGTGTCGCTGATGCTGATGCAGACAAAGCGCCCCACCAGGCCCTCGGGGCGGCCTGTAAGCGTGCAGTTTTGCGCCTGCATGCTGATCAGCCCCTCGCCATCGATGGCGTCGCGGGCATTGAAGATCAGGTTGAGCAATACCATCTGCAACTGCCCGGCATCGACTTCGACATCCCACAGGTTGTCGGCCAGCAGCACCTGCAGTTCCACCGACGCGGGCAGGGTCTGGCCGAGCAGCACGCGCGTCGACTCGATCAGTTCCGGCACTTTGACGCGACCGAACTTCAAGGCCTTGTGCCGGGCGAAACTGAGCAGTTGCTGGGTCATCTGGCTACCGCGCTCGCCCGCATCGAGGATGTGTTCGAGCAGGCGCTGGGTACGTTGCGGGTCTCGGCTGTTAAGGGCCAGGCGAGCCGAGCCGATGATGATGGTCAGCAGGTTGTTGAAGTCATGCGCCATGCCCCCGGTCAATTGCCCGAGGGCTTCAAGCTTTTGCGACTGGAACAGCTGGGCGCGCATTTCATCGAGTTGCAGTGCGGCCTCGCGGCGGTCGGTAATGTCGCGGGTTATCTTCGCCAACCCCACGACTTCGCCATCGGGTGCCCTGATCACGTCCAGCGCCACCAGTGCCCAGAACAGCGTGCCGTCCTTGCGCATGCGCCAGCCTTCATCCTGGGCACCGCCAGTACTCAAGGCACGCTCAAGCAGCCAGTCCGGCTTGCCGTCGGCACAATCCTGAGGGGTGAAGAACATCGAGAAATGCTTGCCGATCACTTCATCGGCACGATAGCCCTTGATGCGCTGTGCGCCGGCATTCCAGGACACCACGTGACCTTCGAGGTCGAGCATGTAGATAGCGTAATCAACCACCGTTTGTACCAGTTGCTCGAAGCGACTGGCATGCATCACATGAAGTTCGGAGTCGGATGAGACCATGGCTGCCCCACGAAGCCGTAGATGGCTTGTCTGGATATGACAGCATACGCTGCAAGCGATTCCCTGCGCTGGTCTAAAACTTAGTCGGATTCTTCAGGCACTGCCAGTCGACGGCGTGGTGAAAGCAACAGTGGCCCAATGACAGCAAGGAATCAATTGCTCTATAGTCGCCCGGCACTTCAGACCTGCCACCTACCTCGAGGGAACGACGCGTGGCCGCAGACCTACGAATGAAAGCTATCCATGATGACCTGCAGCACACCGCCGCCGACCTTGAGCGGGTGTCGCTCGACCTGCGCGGGCACGTGCTGTACCTGCAGCACTCGGTACACCAGGCTGACGCCGCCGCAGTGCTGGGTAGAATCGCGGGCCTGCAATCGTCGGTGGATGACTTGCGCGGCGTCGCCGATACGATCAGCTACTGATCACGAACACTGCGTGGCGCTGGCGGCGACTGCGACATACTGAATGACGGCCATTGCCGATTTCGGCACGGAGGCGCCGTCCAGAGCCCTGCACGCGGTTGACTCGAATATAACGATGGGTTATAAAGCTCGCTTGATTGAGGGAGCAAATGCATTTTCCTCAACCCAGTGCGAGTGTGGTGGAATTGGTATACACAGCAGACTTAAAATCTGCCGGCGTGAGCCTTGCGGGTTCGAGTCCCGCCACTCGCACCATCTTCTGAGAAGGCGCCTTAGCGGCGCCTTTTTGCTGTCTGGCGTTCGCCCAAACAACCCTTATGCCCTTTTTATGCTGGGCTGGCCGCAAATCCTTTCGGCAACTGCTAAGGTAAAATTGCCCAACAACAAAGGAAGGCCGCCATGCGCTATACCCTGTTCGACAACCAGCGCGACGTCATCATCCTGCTGGCGCGGATACTGCTGATGATCCTGTTCGTGATGTCTGGCTGGAGCAAGCTCACCGGCTTCGACGGCACGGTTGACTATCTGGCATCCCTGGGAGCTCCGGTGCCAACAGTCGCAGCTGCGGTGGCGGTGGTGATGGAGTTTTTTGTCGCCATCATTCTCATCCTCGGCTTCTACACTCGCCCGCTGGCCTTCCTGTTTGCCCTGTTCGTGATCGGTACCGCCGTTATCGGCCACCCATTCTGGAATATGGTCGACCCGGCCAAGGCGGCCAACACCGTGCAGTTCTTCAAGAACATGAGCATCGTCGGCGGCCTGCTGCTGCTGTCGGTTACCGGTGCCGGGCGCTTCTCGGTGGATGGGCGTTAACCCGCAACCGCCTCCAGGCGCCAGCGCCGCTGCTGGCGCCTAGAGGTCGTCGAGGGTGTCTACGCCTTCATCCCAGAATGCATCGTCATCACCTGCACAATCGCTGGCATTCGGCTCGTCGTCATCCTGCGGATCGAACAACGGGTTGACCTCTTCCTGCGCTTCGTAATCATCCTCGGCGAAGTCATGGTCGAGCAGGTGATCATGCTCAGGTTCGTGAATGTCCAGATCGTCGTCGTTCATTGCAGGGCCTGCCTTGCCGGTGTGGGGGGCGCCTGTATAAGCGCACTCTGCCCCGCCGTCAACTACGGTTTCAATCGAGCACGTGAGTCAGCACTTCGTAGATGATGCCGGTGGCGATCGCTACCAGAATCAGGTCGGTCCCGGCCTGGCGCCATTCGTAGCCATCGTAGTGCGGCAGCCTGCCGATCAGGCGGTCATCGAGCTTTTTCGCGATGCCGGGTGGCAGGGGTTTGCCGCGCGCCAGGTTCTTGCGTACACCCGGGGGCAGGTCGGCGCCACGACTCCAGTAATCGGGATAGCCCAGCAGCACATTGATGACACGGCTGCGATCGATGGCCGGGCCATGACTCCATTGGTCAGCGCTCTTGCCACCTTTCTGGCTGGCACCCTGACCACCCTGCTTGCCCTGGCCATGCCCCGGATTACCTTTGCCATTGCCCGGATCGGCAACAGCGCCAAGTGAACCGAGTGCCAGGCTCAACGAGGTGGCGACGACAACCAGCAAGCGCGATCTGAACATGATGATGTGCTCAAGAATGGGACATCCCACATCAGCTTAGACGTTGTGCAGGCACAAGGTTCCGTGACAGGGTAATGGCACCAGGGACGGGCAAGCCAAGGAGCGACAATGAAGTACCTGCTGATTTTCATCGCCAGCTATGGCGCGACATTCTTCGTGGTCGGCTCGATCATCGAGGCCCGCTTGCATGACCTGGCCGAGCACCTGCGCTATCGCGAGCGGGCGCCGACCAAGGCGCAATACCTGCGCGAAGTTCGCGCCAGCGTGCAACGTTCGAAGTTCGAAGCCTGCGCCTGGCTGGGCACATTGTTGGCTCTGGTGGTATCGCTCTTGGTCTGGGTGCTGAGCTGACCGTCGCAGGAGCGGGCTCGCCCCCCGATAGCGTCTATCCTCCACCGGTAGGCACCTCGCGGAGCTTCGCAGCATGTGCGGCAGGTTATCCCAATACCATGGCATCCACGATTTCGTCGAGGCCCTGAGCATGCCCGGCGCCCTGGTCAACAGCGTCGGTGATCAGCCCCTTGGCCACTACAACGTGGCGCCGACCACCCGCGTGGCGCTGCTGCATATCGAGGCTGACATCCTCCACGCCGACCTGCTGCCCTGGGGCTGGCGCCCGCACTGGGCCAGGGACCGCGCCGCCCCCATCAACGCGCGGGTGGAAAAGGTCGCCCATGGCGCCTTCTTCCTTGCCATCTGGCCACACCGGGCCATCGTGCCGATCGACAACTGGTTCGAATGGGTCGATGAAGGCGGCCCGAAAAAGCAACCCTACCTGATCCGCCGCGGCGATGGCCGCCCTGCCCTGTGCGCCGCGATCGGCCAGTGCAGCGGCGAGCATGCGGGGTTCGTCATCCTCACGGCTGACAGTGAAGGCGGTCTGCTCGACGTGCATGACCGCCGTCCAATCGTGCTGGCGCCGGCTTTTGCCCGGCAATGGCTGGACCCGGCCACCGCTGGCGAACACGCCGAGCAGATGGCCTTGAATCTGGGTGAGCCGGCAGCGCAGTTCGAGTGGTACCCGGTCAGCGCTGCGATCGGCAATGTGCGTAATCAGGGCGCCGAATTGATCGCCCGCATCCCGGGGTAGTGGCTGATGGCAGGTAGCTCATTGAGTTCGATGACGTCGGCGGCAATTGCGCGACAACGTTTTACGCCCCAGATAATCGCCCGGGTCAGGGTGACTTCATCGAGATGGTCGTGATACTCCTCCACGATGGGTAGACCGGCACTGGTGTAAACCCCGAGAAACAACTGAGTGCAACCGCTGCGCGACAGCCGCGCCTTGACATCAAGTGTGATTCCCGACTCCAGCGATTCTTCATGCTCCTGGCTGTGCAGTTGGCAGTCTGCCCAAGCCCAATAGTGTGCGCCTCTGTACCTCATTATTATTTTCCTTGTGAGTCGGCAGCACACGAAAGATATATAAAAAAAGTATGAAACAGAAGAACTCAATTAGGTGTTGGACAGTGTGCAATAGAGCCAGTCGCTATAAAGCAGGCAGGCACAACTTCACATCAGCGAAAGATACCATCCAATAAAGGCGATCAGCCCTATCGCCTGCAAAATCAATAGCGTACCGGCACCTGCCGGCTTCCCGGCGAGCACCCAATAAGTGCCGACCAGCGGCAGGCACAAACCATTGGTTACACCCAGGGTAAATATTGCCAGCGCGCGTCCAAGGCTGGGAAAAGGACCTCCAGGGGCTAACAGAAAAAACACGAAAATGCCGCCACCTATTGCCGCGACAATGATCGCGGCCAATGCAAACAAGCGTTGCGCCAGAGAAGGGTCGTCCATGATCAGTCCTTTGCATTTACGAGGCGGGCATCTTACCCATGCGTTGGCGTTTTATCACGCACGGCCCCATCAACGCGCTCCAGGCAGCCGACTGCCTAGTCGTTGGGCAACGGCATATCCTTGTCGTCGGGATACTGTTCCTCATTGTCGCCCTCTTGCCAATCGCCTGGGCGCTCCTGCGGAATAACCTGAGGCCGGGTCAAGGGATCGTATTCTTCGTCAGGCTCAGATTCGGGCCGTGGGGGTATTTGCATCGAGACATTAGGCATAAGCACCTCGGTTGCAAGGCACAGGAGGTCTGGGCCGTATTCATTCGAGCGGTACGCTGTGGGCAGCGTGCCGTTCGAGCGACGAATGGCTAGAGCTTGGAGCTCGCCCGCCCTTCGCCCAGGCCGTCAACCAGGCACCAACCGTTGCGGCCCTTGTCCTTGGCCAGGTACAGCGCCGAGTCGGCCGCGCCCATCAGCATGTCTGCGCCAACCGCCTCCTTGCCCGGGTAGCCGAGGGCAATGCCGGCACTGGCGGTCACCCTGCCCGAGGGGCTTTTCACATGCTCGATGTGCAACTGGCGGATCGCCTCGAGAATGTCCTCGACAATCCTGCTGGCCCCCGCCGCATCGGTGTTGGGCAGCAGCAGGGTGAACTCTTCGCCACCGTAGCGCACGGCCAGGTCGCCGGGACGCTTGAGGCTGCCCTGAATGGCAGTGCCCACGGCGCGCAGGCAGTCATCCCCGGCGGGATGTCCATAGTTGTCGTTGTACCGCTTGAAGTAGTCCAGATCCATCATCACCAGCGCCAACGGATACCCCTGACGCCTGGCCCGACGAATTTCCTCAGCCAGGGCAGTGTCCAGCCGCCGGCGGTTACCCAGGCCCGTCAGGCTGTCGCTCAACGCCAGGTCACGGACCGTCTGGTGTGCACGCCGCAGCGCGGTCTCCATCACGATTCGCTCGCGCAGTTGCCTGAGCACCAGGGCGCCGAAACCGCTCAAGCCCACCAGCAACAACAGCAAGACCATGGCGGTCTTGATCAGATCATCACGCCAGGGGCCAATGATCGAGGCCCGGGAGAGCCCGGCTTCGACCACCAATGGATAGGCGTCCAGGGCCTTGTAGGCGTACAACCGCTGGGTACCGTCGACCACTGCGGTGGTTTCGACCACGCCCTCGGATGAGTGCGGCAGGTACTCCTGGAAGATCTCGCTGCCGGCCAGGCTGCCGCCAATCACCCGCTCGACAAAAGGCCGGCGGAGCAGGATGGTGCCGTCCCGTTTGGCCAGCACCAGCGCGCCACGGTCATCGATCTTGAACGCACCGTAGAACTCGACGAAATAATCGACCTTGACGGTGCCCAGCAGCACCCCGAAAAAAGACCCGTCGGGGTTATCGAGGCGCCTGGAAACGGGAATGATCAACTCGCCGGTAGAGCGGCTTTTCACCACGGCGCCGATGTATACGCCACGGTCCACATGGGTGCGGTGATACTCGAAATAATCGCGGTCGGCGTTATTGGCATTGGTCGGCGTTTCGCTCTTGTCGGTGACGATCCAGTGACCGTCCGAGCCATACACAAACAACCCGTGCAACTGTGGCATCAACGCCGCCTGCTGCTTGAGCAGCCTGTGCAGCCGCGGAATATTCATCCGCGCAAAGCCGTCACCTTCAAGCCGCTCGCCAAGCATCGCGGTCACCACATCGACCTGGCGGATAGCATCTTCGGCATGCTGGGCGGTGGCGCTGGCAAGGTTGGTCACCGAGTCATGGGCGCTGGCAAAGGCGTGCCGGTAGTCGCGCCAGATCCGCCAGCCTTCAATGCCGACGAACAGCAGCACGACCACCAGCATGAAACTCAGGATCAGGCGGAACAGTGGCGCCGAACGCCCTTCGCGTGGCGAGAACGATTCTGCGGCTTCGTCCCCGTTCAGGTCATCGGATGGGTGCATACAGGTCCCTGTTCCATAAAACTCCCACCACTGTGATAAACCACCTCCAGACTGTCCAACAGCGCCTGGCGTTTAACATAGACCACCGGGACGTGCTCACCTAGGCAAGCATGCAAAAAAGCCCCACAGCGCCATGAGCCTGAGGCCTTCACTTGACTGGGAGGGGAAATGTTACCTTTCAGAGCCAGCAAAAAGGCAGGGAAGCGGTATCCGCCACAAGCGTGAAAGGCAGGTCGACAAGCACGAATGGCCCGATGAATTGCGCGAGCTGGTACTCGGTTTCCAGCCCGCCATAGCAATCGTATGAACGGTCGCGATTGCCGACGGCGGCCAGCCAGGCGCAGCCGTTCAGTTGTGAAAGGGCGACCATCAAGATGAGTTTACGTACCACGCAATGTCCTTATCGCTATTGAGCTGTCGATACATAGACGCTGCTATAACCGGTGAGTCACCTAAGCCCTGCATCGGCTCGCGCTAACCGCAGAAGGCTGCAAAAATCCGGCGCTGTCCATTCACCTCAAGATTCAGCCGATCGGGTACGTAACTCAGGTCGCGACCGGGCGCCGACAACACACGCACCGAACTGACACCCGATAACATCTTGGCAATCAGCAGTACTTCCTTGCCCACCTCCTGGCCGAACAAGATCTGGACGGGCTCTGACGAGCACTCCTGCACATCGCTGGTGTAGGCACTGGAATCATCGGTAATGGCGTCTGTGAGTTCGACGATCACCACGCTGAACACCAGCCAGCCGACCAGCGCCAGGGCGAGCCCGAGAATGAGGGTGGGGAGCGCGTCGAGCACACTTCGTGCTGCACTGTTGTCCATAAAAAGAGAGCCTTGAAAGTCAGCTCAGACCGAATAGACAAACTCAAGTTCCCTGGCCGCAGGTCAACCGCGAATGCGTTTGAAGTAGACCAGCTCCGGGTCCTGCTCATCGAGGTTTTCGATGACGCCACTGGGCACAAAACCGGCTTTCAGAATGAGCCTGCGCGACGGCAGGTTGGACTGGTTGGTCGAGATGAACAGCTTTGCTGTCTTGCACGCCGCTTCGGCTGCGGCAAGAAGCTGAAAAGCTACACCCTGGCGCCGATGAGCAGGGGCAACCACCACCAGGGCAACGAAACCGTAATCAAAAAAATGGTAGGTCAGCACCACATAGCCGATCACAGCCCCTGAACAAAGCGCAACCAGGCACTGGTGCTTGCCGACGGACTCTTCAAGAAAATGCCCACGCCCAGGGTTAGTACTGGCGTAGGTATCGAATGCGAGCATTGCGCTCAGGTCGTCGGGCGTGGCCTGACGGACAAGGGTCAGCTCTTGTGTTGCGCTCATTCGGCCTCCTGCCTGGATGTGAACCAAACCTGATTCTACCGCTGGCCCAGCAACGCCGCATTCGCTTGACGGACCATAGCCACCCACTCCCCCGGGCTGACCAGACCGGACTGCTCGAGCTGCTGCGCTGCCACCAGAGCCTGGTCGTAATCAGCCTCCTGCAAAGTACCTTCATCCAGGAAGCGGGCCCTCCACTCCAGAATCGCCGCCATCCCTTTCTTCGTCTCCATTCCCGCCCCCACGTGCACTGAAAACAGGTGCGCGACCGGGTCGCCACCTGAGCGGCGGCGAGATTACAGGAGAACGATAGTTTTGAGAATGCTTCGTAATACCGTTTGTCGTTGAAAGCCCTGCAACCCTTCGTTACCAGCACAACGACAAACAGCCACTAGCCCCGCGCGCCCCTGCGTTGTTCGAGGACAACGGCCAGCACCGCCAGCACAATGGCCAGCGTGTAGGCAAACAGGCCGAGATTGATCCCCAGGATCATCTTCTCTGAACCGTCGCTGAGCACCATCGATCCACCGTAACCATCGCGCAACCAGTACGCGATCAAGAAGCCACCGGTGACGAACAGGGTGAGCAGGCTCGCAAGTTTGAGATGGTCTTTGATCCACACCAGCCAGACGCTATAAACGCCAATTGCGGTGTTGGTAAACAGTTGCCAGGTTTCATGTAGCCGCGCGTGAGGCTCCCACGCCGGGTTGAAAACGTGAGTCTGGTTGACCTCAAGAAGAGGAACCACAACGGCGTAAAAGACGATGCCGATCGTTACCAGCAACTTCGCAAGCATTACAAACCTCCTTGTCTGTATTGACCGAGCAGATCGCCAGCGCTCCGGCAGATGCCTACCGGGCAAAGTTTTGCGGACACGCCTGACTTAAAATGAAGTGGGACGCACCGTCAAAATACAGGTTCCATATACCAATTTAAACAATATTTCGTCGCCCGTAAGGCGTGTTGAATCTCTTCAGTTTCGCCCGTCGAATCGACCACAACACCAACGCCGCCGGCCGCTGGACCGGGCGCCACCAGGAAAAACCTCGGCACGCGGGGAAGCGGGACGACGCCACGGGGGCATCACCTACAGGGAATAATGCGGAATGTGAACGGTGAAATGGGCGTGCATGACCCCTGGCATTTTGAATTTCGGTAATAATCACCGCCAACTTCAGCACGGACGCGCCACATGAAATTCTTCAGCACTCTACTGATCTCGATCTCGTTAACCGGTTGCGGGACGATCAACACGGTCTTCAGGGATGACATGATCTCCAGCAACAAGCTTGCCCGTTGGCACTCCAATTGCGATTCAATTCCACGAATCTACAGCGGTGCGGCATTGAATTACTGCACACTGGACGCAGCGCCCCGCCGTTCTGTCGGCTTTGATGGGTACCCTGCCGCGCCGTTGATACTTTTCGACCTGGCCCTGTCTGGCGTAGCAGATACCGTAGTGTTGCCCTACTCCATCTACCTGCAGAACGAGCACGGAGATATTCAAAAGGCACGTTTCGAGTAGCGGCGGTTACTGCCGCAGGTTGGCGAACAAGTGTTGTACGTAATCAGCTTGCCCAAGCGGTACGCAATCGAACCGGCGTAGACGGGTTTCGCCTGGATGCTCAACTTGCCGCACGGATGCGGCAAGTTGATAGGTGCTTGCTGAGGAAGCTCAACAGCGGATTTCGGAACGACGACTTTCAGCTAGAAAATCGCCCCCGCAATGCCCTTTGCAATAGCACCCTACAAGGTAAATGACAGCGCAGAAAACACCATTCCGCCACTTCCTGCCCAGCCCATGCAGAACTGCCCTTTCTCGGCCTCCCCTCGGCTAACCGCATCAAAAATACCAAAGGGGATCGACGCAGTAATAATATTACCTGTTTTATGTCCAACGTGATGCAGCTTGCTATCAATACCAATCAACTGGCCAATGTGCTCCCACATTTTTGGCGAGCCGGTATGAATGAATACTTTATGGACATCCGCAGCCGAGACGTTTTGCAGATTGAACACTTTTATCGCTTCATTTCGACCATCTTCATGCAAGGCTGCTGCGTAGGAGTTGAACAGATACTGCCCACCGGTTGGTGCGATACGCGCAATATCCTCCTCATTGCAAAACAGCTTCCAGTCCGGCAGGGAAATAGTCGACAAGTCGCTCAGGTCAGGCCTGTTGATGTACGAAAATTTAAAATTCCCCGGGGCTTCATTACTGAGGATGGTGACGGTGGCCGCTTCACCGATGGTAAAACTGGGGAACTTGTAAGCCAGTTCTGCCGGTGACTGCAAAGAAAAGTTCTTTGGCATGACCGGCCCGCCATCCGACATGCCAAATTCCATGTTAACGATGGCTGCGTAGCGGATCTCCCCCGCTTCCATTTTGCTATTGATCACATCCATGGCCGTCACCCAACCGTTGCAGGCGTCGACAACATCAAAATTTCTGCAGTTCAGGCCCAGCGCCTTGGCAATGAAGGTACTGTTGGCAGGCTCGATGAACCCTCGCGTTACGTTCGGATAAATCAATAAATCCAGGTCTGCCTTGTTGATATCAGCTTGCGCGAGCGCCGAATTGAATGCTGCTTCCATCAGCTCCATCGGCTTCTCGTTGGCCGCCAGCCAATGCCGTGTTTCGCTGCCACTTTTCTCAAGCAGCTTGCCGATGGTCTTCAATGTTTTTGGCAAGTCATCCTGAAACGTATTTCTTGAGTGCTCCTCGACCAGGTTGATAACGTCCTGATTGGTGACGACGCGTGACGGAAGCGACCCAGACAGCCCAACTATCTTCATATAACGTCCTTGTTTGAAGTATTCATCCATTGCAATGGCTGCGCATGAGTAGAGGCTTACTCATCCCTGTAAGCAACCACTGGCCGCCTCTATTTCTAGCACAAAAAAACAGTAAATCAAGGCCGCTAACAAAATTTTCAACCTGCCATTCTGGCCAAGTAAACCACCCACTAAACACTCAATTATGTGCCTTAACAAAGGCTCAATAATGACGCAAATCAAGATTTAGCCAATTGACGGCTGGCGTAATGCCATACAGCCAGGTACGCAGCGCGCTATGAACTTGCTTCAGATACGCAGCTGTTTACCAACCACTTTGCTCCCCCGGCAGCCGATGAGATGCATTGCTCTATATCCAATGCGACCGATGGCGAATTCCTTGCTGTACCATCAGCCTTATAACGTCAGACTGATGTGGGTCATTCGCCTGGAAGACGATGTTTTTATAAACATCATGATTGAAACTTCCACACTTGGTGGCTTTATTGATACTTTGATTGATTAGGCTGCAACGCTTAGGCGCAGGCGCTCGACTTCCTGGGCAGACTGACCTGAATCCTGGGCAGCGTGGTATCGGCGCTGCGCATCGATGGCCGCTTCAACCCAACGCAGCTATTTCTGGATCGCTATGTCATTCACCGTTGCTCAATTGACCAGAAAGTCTTTAAAGTCCAAAATTAAAGGCTATGGATATGCGTGGCCTGGTGCCTTCAAAGCGTTGTACAGAATGCATAAGCCACGATGGAAACATAATGAATTTTCCACTTTCTGCAACACACGCACTACTAAACCCTGCAGTAAGACAGTCTTCAACTCTCATCCGTAGTGCCGGATTGTATGTCGAGGCGATCATGCCGCGCGGGTCCATAAACTCTATATCACCGCCAACAGCCGGATCTTCCTCTCGGCCGCCGTTGTCGACCCAGTAAACGCCTGACCAAAATGCACCAGGATGCCCATGAAGAGCATTACTGTCGCCAGCCTCAGTAACATTCACCCATGCATTAATCGTCCATTCGAAGCGGGGTTCAATAAATCCGAACTTCTCACTATGGACCGCTGTCAATTGAACGGCAAACGCTCTAGCAAATCGCACTAACGCATCACAGGCTTCCCCACCCCATTCAGTGAAGTCGCTTGCCGACTGCCAACCGCCTTCATTGCTATGCTTAACACCGTTTCGATTTTCCGCCATACGGCGGCTGATTAGGTTTTTCAGCTCGACATTGAGACTTTCTGCGTCAGGGTAGTGAATACTGGCCAAAGGGGTCGCAAACAAACGCCGAATATTTATAAGTTCAGGGTTGAGTAAGTCAATGCTGGGCTGCATACATTTTTCCAAATTGCGTCAGTTACACTGCTGGACGTCGATGCCCCTGAGCTTGGTTAGATCGTTAATTGGCGTCATCGTCCCTGGATGTAGAGCGGTGTTAGTAAGGTGCTCGAAAATTGCTATTTGGCACCCTTCAACCACGAACAACAATCACCCCCGGCCAGATCAGGTCAGAGCGTTAAGATGGTGCACGCAAGTTGCTGGTCCGATATGCGGGAGACATCAAGCACCTCGCGAATCCTGACAAATGCTGCTTCAAGGCGAACGCCTCGAATGTCTCCATCGCTGGCGACGAAGGCGGCGGCGTCCTCCTTGGCGGCCAGAACGATTTTGTCGTCCTTGAACGAACTGCTGGTACCTTTGCTGGCACTCATACTCAGGCTTACGCTGAGGTCCGTGGTCATCACGAAGCTGGTGGCCTGCGCATGGGCGCCTACCAGGCAACCGACCAGGCAGAGCAGACGAAGCAGGGGGGTGGTTTTCATGAAGAGCTCGAAGTACGGCGAATGGGAGCGCACCTTAGCAAGAGCGACCACTTGATAACTTTATGAACATTGCTAAGTATTGTTAAAAAAATCTTTCCCAAGGCCCAGTCAATCGCCTTCGTAACTCATCAAGCCAGGCCCATTGGCATCGCCAATCAATATTGCTGCCGGTACCTGCGCTGGCATCGGCAGTCGGCGGACGTCTCGGTTTAGCGAGGCGCGGGACAAGGTGGCGCGGAAGCTAACTGCCGACGGCAATGCGGACCTGGCTGTCAAAGTACGGCAGTTCCAGTCTCGCGTTATCAGGCCGAAGGCGGCCTCAAAGATCGAGGACGTCGCGTTGGCGAGGTGGTCAGCCCGACCAAGTAATACGCTGATGCGGAAACGGCGCCTGATTATGCGGAAATGATCGGCTTTTCCGACCCACAAAGAAAAACCCCGCAGACGTTAATCTGCGGGGCTTTCAATAATGGAGGCCGAGGTCGGAATCGAACCGGCGTAGACGGATTTTTAGTTCCAAAACTTTCAGTTTTCAACGCCCGTGAAAGCCGCATTCTACAAGGGTGCCCACGTTCAGTTTTGGAACTGATTTTTTCCCCTCCTCCGGCGTCCTGCCGACCGAACACAATCCCCTCTTCCCCTGTAACCCGTCACCCTTAGCTGGTCAGAATTACCTTGCCTCGATTACTGCACATCCAAACAGCATTGATAGACCGAACCGTGATCATTGAAGAGGGCAGCTTCGCACTGGGTAAGCGCTCAGCCAAGTCACCTAGCATGGCTCAGGCAGGCAGCCAACCATTGGGTCAACAGTTGAGTGAGATGTAGACACGCTGCTAAACGCCGTGCTCAGATACCCCGCGAATGAAAAACGGATTAAATAGGGAGGATATATGATGTTTGAACTGCCTCGACTAGGCTGCGGCGCTGCGATAGTCCGCGATGGCCGCATTCTATTAATCCAGCGCCTGAAGGAGCCGGAAGCAGGTTGCTGGGGCTTACCCGGGGGGAAAGTAGATTTTCTCGAGGAGGTTGAACACGCTGTCGTGAGAGAGATCGATGAGGAGTTGGGTATCCAGCTTCGCGATATGACTCTCCTTTGCGTAGTCAACCAAATTGACTCAGAGAAAAAAACTCACTGGGTAGCGCCCGTTTATAAAGTTTCGCGGTTTGATGGCGATCCGTATTTGGTCGAGCCCGAGAAACATTCAGCTATCGGCTGGTTTTCTCTAGAGATGCTGCCCACGCTGTTAACTGTCGCCACTCGGGCAGCGTTGCCGCTGTTACGCAAGCAACTAACCTAATTGGCGCTTCAAGGGTTTTCGTTCAAAACCTAGAATAGCTCATCCAACTGCTCGAAAAATACACGCTTCGCAGACTGGTCAGGCTCGCCAAGCCCACGAAGAAGGTTGTTTGCTGCATTGTCCGAAACATCTTCGCGCAAGTTTCGATGAGCAAACGCAATGTCCAGCCAGCGATCCGCGATACCGCCACGCCCCAGATCGATAAAATGTAACTGGTCATGGGCGTCAACGAAAACATTGGTGTCACATAGGTCGCCATGACTGAACACACTCTCCTCGACCGGTCGCGTGGCGTGCAGGTGGGCCAGCAATTTCCTGGGTGTGCCAAGATTCGGCCATTGCTCCAGGTCGACATCATCAGCACACAACTCGCGGGAGATGAGATATCCCAGTTCATTCAGGCGCACCGAAGCACTTGAGTCAAAAGGGCAATTTGTGATCGGCACAGCCTGCAGTTGCCGCAGTGCTTCGCGCAACAGCGCCAACATTGCGTCCTGATCATCGCAGCGTGCTTGTATCGGTTCTCCAGGCACACAACGCGTGATCATGAACTCCCCGGCATCGCTTTCGGAAACGACTGCAACCTCGGGAACGTTCAGCCGGCCATCTAGCCATTGCAGCACACGAGCTTCACGCAAGACGCTGTAGGTCGTGGGCGTATAGATCGCTGGGCAGATTTTAAGGAAAAAACGTTCATTGCCTCGGGTGAAGCCGTAAACGCTGGCGGGAGACTCGCCCACCTCGTCGGCTACAAGTTGATTACCGCCAATAAATTGGGCAATGGCGCTGGGTAATTCGAAAGGAATCTGCAAGGACATATGCCCGTAACGGTGGATACAAGATTATACGCAGACCGGTTTACAGCTAACCGGAGGATGCTGCATGAAATATTGTTACAGAGCCTACCGTTGAGTCGTGTTCAATGCAGCAAGCGTGCAGGCCCACCAAGCGACCGCAGCTAGTACTCAGTAACAGCCTGGTACAGCGACTCAGCCTCCTGCCGCAAGCGTTCAACTTCCTTTGCTGGCTGGCCGGCGTCCTGGGCTGCTTGGTAGCGCCGCTGCGCATCGATGGCCTGCTGAATCAGCGCCTCGCCGGCCTCGATAACTCCAGCCAGAGTCTTCTTCATTGCCCTACCTTCCACTCGCATGCAGATCGGGTGTCATACAGTTTCGCTGCACCTTGAAATCCGGCATCCAACCATAATCGAATTTCTTTACTAAGCTTGGGGTATTTTAGCTCACAGCCTGTGAGCGGCATGACTACAAGGAGTCTGTCATGGGTCGTGAAATACCTGAAAAATACATCAAGCAGCAGAAATTTTTTAAACGAAAAGAACTGGTCTGGTCGATTACTCATTACGCGCTCGGGGTATCAGCAGGGGTACTAGCTTTCCTTGCAGCCAGCACTACAAAGCTCGGCACACCCACAGCCAGCACTCTAGCGATGCTGTCTGGAATAGTAGCGGCAGTGTTAACTTTTCTATCGCCAGCATCAAGGCGAAAAGCATATACGGAAGCTAGGGATTTAATGAGAATCGCTCGAATGCGGCATGAGGAGGATGGTAGTCGTACGATGGCGCAACTCATTGACGCGATGGAAACGGCATCTCAAGTTGTACGACGACGATAAGGAAGAGCGCGACTTAAAGCCGGGATCTATCCCTATTTTGTTATTTCTCGCACATAGGCTTGGCACGCCCGCAAGGCAATCAGCCCTTCGTCCCTTCCCCGGTGACAGCGACAATTCGTCGAGCAGCCTCTGGGTCAAGTTCGCCTCGCGGGGCTCCATGAACCACGCCGCCGGCGCCGGCAGAGGCTGGCACCCCACAGCCACTACCCTGGGCTGGGGCGGCGAAGATTTCCGTCAGCCTAATGCTTGGCGTTCGTTACTTCTTGGACATGATCCGCAGGATGCGTAGGAACAGGTTGATGATGTCCAGGTACAGCGCAGCGGCACTGTCGATCGCGTTGTCAACGGTGCGCTCGATCTGGTTGGCGCGTCCCCAGTCCACGCCGATGTAGCCGCAGAAGACCGCGGCGACGATGTAGTCCATGACCGCCAGATGAGTGCCGAACAACAATGCCTGGCCCAGCTCGACGACGATCGACACCACCAGGGCGATGAACAGTGACGACTCGATCCGTTTGAAGAATGCCGGGAACACGGTCCCCAGTATCATCATCCCCGCAGTGAGCAGGATGGTGGTCTGCACAGCCTGAACGATGTGCTCATGCGAGTACCTGGGCAGTACCACTACAAGCAGCAGGCCGATCGGCACCACGATCAGGTTGTAGCCGAGGAAGCTGTACATCGGCTCCTGCGAGCGGAAGATGATAGCGACGCCGGACATCGCCAGGACGAAGTAGCCAACGTAGAACAGTATCGGGGGAATGGCCAGAATGACCTCGGCCGGAACCGTGGTGACCAGATACCAGTTCACCGCAAAACCCCACAGCAGCACGGCACCGAGTATGAGGTTGTAGATGTTGGCCGAAATCTGGTGGTTGGTACCGACCCGACTGAAGGTATCGTTTTCAATCATGTGTTGGGCTTTCCTTTGCTCAATATCCATGCCACGACAAGGCCGACGAAGGCTGGCACGATATCGTTCGATGATTGACCATGATGGCACATGGCTGCATCGCTATTAAAGAGACAAGATGGCATCCGCAAGAGCACGAGAAAAGGCCTGGGACAAAACAAGATCAGTGAGACTGATCAGCTCTGAAGACTGATTCTCTTGGTTGTTCTGAATCGCCCCGGATTCTCTAGACACCTTGCAAGTGTGTTCTAGCCTGCTCAACTGGCCCGCCATTCATAAATGGTGTTAGCCAATCCGGAACGACATGTTGCTTGGAAAGCCTACTTCCTCCGCAGAAAATGCAGGCGCCCTGCTTTTGTTTCCCTGCCATGCCACCCTCACTTAAGAATCTGGATTCAGCTCATTTAGAACAGGTGCGCTTAATGCACCGCCGGCTTCTGAGTGAATACCCCACTTCAACGAATCACGCCACCCCGGCGAGGCTGGTGGCTGCCCGGAGACCACCATGAGCACATTCGCAGTCTTCGGCATGACCGCCGACGTAGCGCTGGCCGAGGCCAGGAAGACCAGGCCGAGCGGTAAAGCTGGCCGCCCCCCTGGAGCTATCCCTGCCTGAGTGGAATCTGGCCGTTGAGCAACAGGCGGCCAAGATCATCGCCGGCGAAAAGGTGAAGCAGTTAAGCCAGATGTTCGACGCACCGCAGTACGCCCAGCAGTTCATGGAGCTTGCGAGGAAGACCGGCAAGTGCCGAGACCTGCGTATCAGGGCCAAGGCGGTGATCACCGACGCCAAGGGCGAGCCCGTGATCAACCAGAAAACCAAGATGCCGAAGGTCGGGTGGACTGACTTCACCCCCGACATTGCGAAAGTCGCCTAAGTAAAGGATTCACCCATGACAAAAGCAATCGACCTATTCGCCGGCTTCGGCGGATGGAGCACCGGCGCGCGCACCGCAGGCGTCCAGGTTCTATGGGCGGCAAACCACTGGCCTGAGGCCGTGAAATGGCACAGCGCCAACCACCCAGACACGCAGCACGTCTGCCAAGACTTGCACCAGGCGCGGTGGGAGCAGGCGCCCGCTCATGACATCCTGCTCGCCTCGCCCTGCTGCCAGGGTCACGCCAAGGCCCGGGGCAAGAAGTCGGGCAACCCTGAGCACGATGCTTCACGCTCGACGGCCTGGGCCCCGGCGTCGGCGCTGGAGGTGCACCGGCCGCCGGCCGCAGTGATCGAGAACGTACCAGAGTTCACCGAACTGTGCCGACCTCGGCGTGCCGCAGCACCGGGTACGTCTGTTCATGGTGCTGACGCGCAGCAAGGCGCCGCTGATGCTGCAATTGCCGCAGGAACGACATGTGCCGGCGAGCAGTTTCCTCGACTTCGACGCCGGGCGCTGGTCACCCATTGAAAAACCGGGACGCGCCCAGGCTACGCTGAATCGCGTACGCAACGGCCGCGAACGCTTCGGTGAGCGGTTCATCATGCCCTACTACGGCAAAGGCTCCGGCACCACCGGGCGTGACATCAACCGGCCGATCGGCACCATAACCACCCTTGACCGCTGGGCCCTGGTCGATGGCGAGCGCATGCGTATGCTCAGTGCCAACGAGGCCCTGGCCGCGCAGTCTTTCCCCGCTGGCACCCTGCGCCCGGACAATCACAGGCTGACCATGCACATGGCGGGCAACGCGGTACCTCCACTGGCGGGACAGCGGGTGATTGAAGCGCTGCTGAAGTCCGCATGATTAACGCCGACACGCGCGCCTTCAAAATCGAGGAAGGTCAGAAATCCGCCTACCCGGTATGCACTGATCCTCGGCCAAGGATCCTTTGCCATCAGGAACTATTGAGCCCGCAGGGGCTCCTTCCGAGCGAAAAAACAGGTGGAAGCTATCTCCACCCTCTATCAACTCCAGCACTTCCGAAATAGAGAAATCACGAACCTTGCTGGATATTTCAGGCAAGGCAGCCGGCGAGCCGTGCGTTTCCTGCCCCTGAAGCGCTACCAGCTGTATGTCTTCGTTATATCTAGCAGCAGTCACCAAGTAAGTAGCCATAGCCATTACCTCCCCATGAATCGTGAATTATAGCTGCCCACGAGGAATCCCCATGCCCACAGAAAACCGATCCAGCAACACCGAACAGATGGTCAGCGTGCCGCGTGAGTGGTTGGCGCTTGCCGTGGGAGCAGCGGACGGCTATGACATTGAGGCTGCAATGATTGCCGGTGGCAAGCTTCGCACCCTTCTCGCCCAGCCAGCCGCCCAGCACCAGGGCGAGCCGGTGGCCATAGTCGACGAGAGTGACGACGGCCTGTTCATCGACTTCATCTACGGGAAAGACGGAAGCCCGCTCCGGTGCGGTGACAAGCTCTACCGCCACCCACCAACCTCCGACGGTTTCAGCGCTGGTGACATGGCCGACCAGGGTGCCAAGGCGTTTGGGGATGGGCAGCGGGCTGCTGAAACGCTGACCTTCGAGTTTTTGCACCCTGACACCCAAGAGCGCCACCTCCTCACCGTGACACGTGAGGAGGTGGCTGATCGAATGGATGACGTGCTGTTTGAAAAGCTGGTTGGCGAGCTATGCCGGTGCGAGACGGTTGGCGAAACCAACGTGCTGGATTGCTGCTGCGACGAAATAGCTGAGCAGTTCGAGCTGGTGAAGCCATCCTGACCAAGGAGTACATTTGTACTCCACCCCATTTTAACCCCTCTCCCTTCAAAGTCAGCCGCTAAAGCAGCAGGCGCCAAGATTGGGATGGGGGCGTAACACCAGGCTCCACTACGCTTCGGTAGAGGCTCGATTAATTACAGCCTCAACTCGATAGCCGTCGGGATCGATCAAGAACGCTGCGTAATAATGGGCGCCATAATCTGAGCGCAAACCCGGGGCTCCGTTATCAGTACCTCCAGCGATTAGAGCCCTTAGATGGAACGAGCCGACGGCACCTCTTGATTGAGCAGAGAACGCCAAATGGAAACCAGGACCTGGAGCTACCGCATCCGGGCGAAGCTTTAAGCAAAACTTATCTTTCCCGTCCTCTACGCCATACCCAATAGCAGTCTCATCCTCGAAGACCCTACGAAACCCAAGCGCCTCCAATGCTGCATCGTAAAACCGCCCGGATTTGTCTAGATCTTTCACGCCAATTGAAAGGTGGTGGAGCATTGGTGGGAACCTCTTGCAAGCAATAAGGCTGTATATAAACACAGCAAATCGCAGCGCGCATTACTCGCGCGCCGATACTTAACCCCCCCCCTTTAAAGTCAGCCGCCATAGCGGCAAGGACGAAGTCATGCCTGAAGCAAAGGAATGCCCGATCTTGTTCAACGGGCCGATGGTCCGCGCCGTGCTGGATGGTCGGAAGACAGTTACCCGGCGCGCCCTCAATGCCCAGTCACTCAAGGAAATCGGCTACGGCGTCCAGCTGGGCGAATGCCACGAGCTGCCGGCCGATGGCCAGGTCCACCCGAACAGCGCCAGCTATTACGCCGAACTTTGCCCTTTTGGCCTACCCGGTGATCGTCTGTGGGCGCGCGAGACCTTCGCACTGCTCGGCAACGAGGATGGCGTCTGTATTGACTGGAATGACCAGGTGCAGAAAGGCGACGAGCGCCAGGCTGCACGAATCTACAGGGCAAGCTGCAGCGTCGGGGATTATGGCCTGTGGCAGATTCCTGATCAGGCCGACTGGAAGCCGGAGACCAAAAGCCTGCAGTACGAGGGCGCTTGGCGTCCGAGCATTCACATGCCGCGCTGGGCCAGCCGCATCCTGCTGGAAATCACCGATGTGCGCGTAGAACAGCTGCAGCACATCACCATCGGCCAGATCTGCAAAGAAGGCCTGGCCCGATCGATGTACGAATTCATCCCGGTGACCACGGCTTTCGATGCCTTCGCCGAGCTGTGGAACTCTACCGGCGGCGACTGGGATGCCAACCCCTGGGTCTGGGTCGTCGAGTTCAAGAGGATCGAGCCATGATCCTCCTACCCATCGCCGCCCCGCTCTACATGGTCTGGTTGATCTGGAAGGGACCGAGGCCATGACTGAGGTCAGCCTTCACCATGGCGACTGCCTGGAGGTGATGAGGTCGATACCAAGCCGGATCAAGAGCCATCCTTTTTGCGAGCAAAGACTTCGTCCAGCAGCTTCTGAACCTCCTTACACTCTTTCAAACTGTTTTTTCGGACAGTGTCTATGTGCTTAGACTTAACACGCTCAAGAGGCCCTGGCTGTCGTACTTCGTTTGCAGGGTTTTCTTCAGGAAAGTCTTCAAAATAATCAGACCAGTCACCCATCTTGTGCTCCTCCAAGTGTGAGCTTAATTAAAGCTCACATTCGGCACCGTCGAGGCCCTCCACCCCACAACAACTCAAGCCTGCCGATAGGCGGGCGAGGATGAGTCATGCCTGAAATAACCTGTCACCAGGGCCACACCATGCGAGTCAGCACGGACCAGTGGGTTGAGACATTGACCCTGGACCAGATGCGCTACGCCCGCGACAAGATGGCCGAGAAGATCAAGGCGGCCGAGGCCCAGCCCAAGCGCAGCGTGTGGCGCGTGTGCCGTGGCGGTCTCGCCGAGGGCAACTACCGCGAGGAGGACTTCGAGAAGGCAGCAGACCACCTACTCCTGACGAGCTGAAGGATGCGATGGATCTGGCGTACCTGACCGGCCAGCGGCCGTCAGACGTGCTGTCCATGCGGAAGGACGACATGGAAGGAATCTACCTGCTGGTCAGCCAAGGCAAGACCGGCAAGCGATTGAGGATCGTCCTGGAAGCGGATGATTTGAAGAACAGCCTGGGGCTGCTGCTAGAGCGCATCATGCGGCGAACCAGCGAGCACTTGTCCCCGTTCTTCATCGTGAACGAGCACGGCAAGCGGATGAGCTGGCCAATGTTGCGCAACCGGTGGGCGGACGCACGCGAGGCCGCGAGGGTGAAAGCAGAGCTGGAGAAGAAGCCTGACCTTGCCAATCGAATAGCCCAGTTCCAGTTCAGGGACATCCGACCGAAAGCGGCATCGGAGATCAACGATCTGAGCGATGCGAGCGTGCTGCTCGGCCACTCGAAAGAGGGAATCACCGAGCGCGTTTACCGTCGCGTCGGGGCCATCGCCAAGCCCTCGAAAGGCTGAAGTTTCGGAACTCCATGCCTTAAGTTTCGGAACTCTCGACTTTTCCGACCCACAAAGAAAAACCCCGCAGACGTTAATCTGCGGGGCTTTCAATAATGGAGGCCGAGGTCGGAATCGAACCGGCGTAGACGGATTTGCAATCCGGAGCATAACCACTTTGCTACTCGGCCTCAAATGCCCGAGACCCTGATACTGCGGTCTCAAACATATACAACTCTTTAAGGAAACAACTCGCTAAAACCGCTATCTCCTTGAAAACGCTAGGCTTTTTTCGTGCCTCGTTTTCGATGGACGCAATTATGTACTCATTCCCCAGCTCTGGCAACCCCTTGAATTCAAAAAGTTTTATTTTTTTATTCGAGAGACGCTACGGGCCCCGAAGTGCGGGCTTTGGCCGCAACAAACAGGGTGACAGCCCCCATTGCCAAAGCGCGTTACTATACAGGCTCTACACCCTGCCCGCTGCCTGAATTGCCGATCATGATGCAAACCGAACTGGATCTGTTCAACCCCGCCAGCCCCGCCGAACCACAATGGATCGGTAAACAGGCGGTGGTGCTGCCCGGTTTTGCCCTGGCCTGGGTAGACGTGCTGCTGCCTGAGCTGCGCCAGATCATCGCCCACGCGCCGTTCCGGCATATGCTCACCCCCGGCGGCCTGAACATGGCCGTGGGTTTGACCAACTGTGGGGCGCTGGGGTGGATCAGTGACCGTCGCGGCTATCGGTACAGCCCGGTCGATCCGCTCAGTCAGCAGCCCTGGCCCGCGCTGCCACCTGCATTCATCGAACTGGCGGCCCTCGCCGCTTCGGCCGCAGGCTTTGCCGATTTCCGGCCGGACGCTTGCCTGATCAACTGCTATAAACCCGGCAATCGCCTGAGCCTGCATCAGGACCGTGATGAGCGCGATTACAGCCAGCCGATCGTCTCTGTGTCGCTGGGCTTGCCAGCGGTGTTCCAGTTCGGCGGGCATACCCGCAGCGAATCGACACGGCGCATCGGCCTGCGTCATGGCGATGTGATGGTTTGGGGTGGTGAAGACCGTCTGCGCTTTCATGGGGTACTGCCACTCAAACCGGGCAGTCATCCGCTGCTAAACGGCCGGCGGATCAACCTGACCTTGCGTAAGGCAGGCTGAGGTCTATGTTTTACAAAACCTCACAACCCCACGCGCAGCACCTATCGATAATGGAATGATTATCCGCACTGACAGGAGTCTTGCTCGCCATGCAATGGATCAAAGCCCTGGCCCTGATCGTCGCCCTGCCGTGCTGCGTAGCCATGGCCGGTGAGGAAGCGACCCTGCAGATCCCTGGCCCTCAAGGCCCACTGAGCGCAACCTGGCTCAAGGCCCAGAGTACCGCGCCGGTGGTGGTCATCATCCCGGGTTCCGGTGCCACCGACCGTAATGGCAACCACAAGGGCGCAGGTTTGCGCCCTTTCACCTATAAATTACTGGCCGAAAGCCTCGCTGCCCAAGGCATCAGCAGCCTGCGCATCGACAAGCGTGGCGTGCGTGACAGTGCCGGAGCGGTTGCCGATGCCGATCAGGTGACCATCGACGACTATGCCAGCGATGTCCGCGCCTGGGTCGCAGCCTTGCGCGAGCGTCAGCCGCAGGCGCCGGTGTGGCTGCTGGGGCATAGCCAGGGCGGCCTGATTGCCATGCTCGCAGCCCGGGACAACCCCGATGTCAGCGGCCTGGTGCTGGCGGCCAGTGCCGGGCGGCCAATCGCGACGATCCTGGTCGAGCAACTCCAGGCCCACCCTGAAAACGCGCCACTGGTCGAGCCTGGAATAGCCCTCATCCGCCGCCTCGAGGCGGGCGAGACGGTGTCGAACTCACAGATCCCCGATGAGCTCAAACCGCTGCTGCGCCAGGAGGTGCAAGGCCTGATCCGCAGTGAAATGGCCCACGACCCGGCGCAACTGATCGCGCCCCTGAAGCAGCCCGTGCTGATCATCCAGGCAGGTCAGGATTTGCAGATCACGGCGGCCGATGCCAAGGCCTTGCAGCAGGGCCAGCCGAAGGCGCGGCTGGTCTTGCTGGAGCGCGCCAACCATGTATTCAAGGATGTGCCCGAGGGTGACCGGCTGGCCAATCTCATGGCTTACAGCGATCCGCGTTTGCCATTGTCGGAAGGTTTGGCCGAAGCCGTGGGCGAATTTGTACTGGGACACTGAGCCCGTTCCACGGGCCTTGACCGTCACTCCCTACCCGCTCCATGCTCTAGCCCCTCCCCCGACTTTCAAGGAAGATTGCATGAAGCTGGAAACCCTGGCCATCCACGCGGGCTTCAGCCCCGACCCGACCACCAAGGCCGTCGCGGTACCGATCTACCAGACCACCTCGTTTGCTTTCGACGACACCCAGCACGGCGCCGATCTGTTCGACCTGAAAGTCGCCGGCAACATCTATAGCCGGATCATGAACCCTACCAACGACGTGCTCGAGCAGCGCATGGCGGCGCTCGAAGGCGGTGTCGGTGCCTTGGCCGTGGCCTCGGGCATGGCGGCGATCACCTACGCGATCCAGACCGTGGCCGAAGCCGGCGACAATATCGTCTCGGTGGCCAAGCTCTACGGCGGTACCTACAACCTGCTGGCCCATACCTTGCCGCGCTTCGGCATCCAGACCCGCTTCGCCGCCCATGACGACATCGCCGCCCTCGAAGCGCTGATCGACAGCCGCACCAAGGCAGTGTTCTGCGAGTCGATCGGCAACCCGGCCGGCAATATCGTCGACCTGCAGGCCCTTGCCGATGCCGCGCACCGCCATGGCGTGCCGCTGATCGTCGACAACACCGTCGCCACGCCGATCCTCTGCCGCCCGTTCGAACACGGCGCCGATATCGTCGTGCACTCGCTGACCAAGTACATCGGCGGCCACGGCACCAGCATCGGCGGCATCGTCATTGACTCGGGCAAGTTCCCCTGGGCCGAAAACAAAGAGCGCTTCGCCCTGCTCAACACCCCGGACCCGTCCTACCACGGCGTGACCTACACCGAAGCCTTTGGCCCTGCCGCCTTTATCGGCCGCTGCCGGGTGGTGCCGCTACGCAATACAGGGGCTGCGCTATCGCCATTCAACGCCTTCCTTATTCTGCAAGGCCTGGAGACGCTGGCCCTGCGCATGGAGCGTCACACCGAGAATGCGCTGAAGGTCGCCCGCTACCTGCAAGACCATGAGCAGGTCGCCTGGGTGAAGTACGCAGGCCTGCCCGATCATCCCGAACACGAACTGGCCCGACGCTACACCGAAGGCAAACCGGCCTCGATCCTGTCGTTCGGGATCAAGGGCGGCCAGCAAGCTGGCGCGCGTTTCATCGATGCGCTACAGCTGGTGGTGCGTCTGGTCAATATCGGCGATGCCAAATCACTGGCCTGCCACCCCGCTTCCACCACTCACCGCCAGCTCAACGACGAAGAGCTTGAACGGGCCGGTGTACCACGGGACATGGTGCGCCTGTCGATCGGCATCGAGCACAGCGATGACATCATTGCCGACCTGAGCCAGGCACTGGAGGCCAGCCGCGGGTGAAGCAGTCAGACTACTACGCAGCTTCACGCGAGGCTGCGGTGTACCCGCACCTGCGTCAGGCGGTTGACCTGGTCGCCGCAAATGCAGGCAACATTGCCGTGGATGTCGGCTGCGGCGCGGGCCGAAACACGCGTTTTTTGCTGCAACGCGGTTTTGTCGTGCATGCCTATGACAATAATCCCGAGGCCCTGGAACATACCCGCGCCTTGGGCAACCAGCCGCAACTGTTCACTGCCTGCAGCAGTTTCGAAACCTTCGACTACCCGCAGGCGGCGTTGATCACCGCCAGCTCCAGTCTGTTTTTTTGCCAAGCGCAACACTTCGATGAAGCCTGGCGGCGGATCGTTCAGGCGTTACGCACAGGCGGGATATTTTGCGGACACTTCATGGGGCCGATGGACTCCTGGGTACAGCTGGAGCGTCGCGACTTGAGCGTGCATGACCGTGCACAGACCGAACAATTGTTCGACGGCTTCGAGCTGCTCGATCTTTATGAATACAACCAACCCGGCAAGACCCTGCTGGGCCGCAGCAAACACTGGCACACCTACTCGGTGCTGGCCCGCAAGACCGCTCAGGGCTTGCCGGCCAGCACCGGTTCACTCAGGCGATGACGACCTGCGCCGCGCCAAGGCTGTCTGCCGATACCCCCACCAGGGTCACGCTGTCAGTACCAAAGCGCAGCACGGTATCGTTGCCCACCTGGTTCAGGTGCTGACGAAAATCTGCTTGCGCGGTGCCGCCATCAACCCCCATGAACACCAGACGGTCATCAGCGCCAAAGCCCTGAACCTGATCCTGGCCAAAATGGCCGCTGAACAGGAAGGTGTCCCGGCCGCCGCCTGACACCAGTACATCATTACCGGCGCCGCCGACGAACACATCGTTGCCACGGCCACCCTGCAGGTGGTCATTGCCATCGAGGCCAAACAGCCAGTCGCCCTGGGCGCTCGCGGTCAGGCCGTCATTGCCCGCCGTGCCGCTCTGGCTGGTGGCGTAGGCATGCAGCTTGCCGCTGCTCAGCAGCCCCGCCGGGTCGATCTGGTGGCTGACTTCCTTGCTGAAGAACACCAGGCTGGACTCCTTGCTGACCAGGGTCTCGACCTGGTTGACCAGGCTGATGCCGCCCGCTGCGTCGCGCAGGTACAGCGTGCCATTGCCATCGCGGGCGATGTCGACGTTGCCCAGCGCCTGCCCGAGTTTCAAGGTGTCGTGGCCGGCGCCGCCGTCGATCAGGTTGTAGCCGCCTTCGTCACGGAAGGTGTCATTGCCGCCGCGCCCTTCGAGGTAGTCGTTGCCACGCCCGCCTTGAATCAGGTCGCCGGCTTCGGAACCGATGATAAAGGTGCTGCCCTTGTGGGTTTCGGCGTTGCGGTTCAGATCCTCGACCCAGGTCGAGCCACGGGTGACGTCGGACAGGTTGCTGACGATGATGGTCGAGTCCTTCGCCGTCCATTCATAGAATGTCGAGTTCAGCACCCGGCCCAGGCCATCGCCGTAAGCGGTGGGCAAATGCGACAGCCAGGTGACGATGTTGGCAATCGAGTACGGCAGCAGGTTCCAGGCATCCGAGGCGTAGTGGTCGTTGAAGTTGACGATGTTGTCGGTGCTCGAGGGCTTGGCGGCATCATGTACGCCGAAGGTTGCCCAGTCGGCTTTCGAGCCGTTGAGGGCGCGGAACACCGGGTCGTTCTCGTAGCCGATGTTCAGCACCTTGCTGCTGTCGCTGGCCTGGGTAGGTGAAGCAAAAGCAACATAACGGGCATCTTTATAAAAACCGCCCCACTTTTCGTTGCTGAGCTCGGCCAGGCTGTTGACGCCGAGGCCACCAAGGCTGTGGCCGCTGACGGTGATGTCGGTGCCGCTCAGGCCGTTGGCCTTGGCGAATCTGGCGACATCCTCGAACAGCCTGCCGAAGGCATTGGCGGCGTAGTTCTTGGCATAGTCAGCCGGGCCAATGGCGGCCATAAGGTCGTTGATGGCGTCGCTGATGGTGTCGCCAATCAGGTTTTCCCGCGGCCCGCTGGTGCCGCGAAAGGCGATGCCCAGGCCGCTCAACTGGCCAGCAGCGTCATACTTGCCGAGGATCTCGACCTGGGCACTGGTGTAGCCGGCGGTTTCGCCATGGATGGTGCCACGAAAATCCGTGCTGCCCTGATAGCCCAGTTGCTGGGCGCTGATCGGCGTCCAGCCTGCGGCCTTGACTGCGGCCAGGGCCTGGGCTTCGGAGTCGGGGTTCCAGGGGAGACCGGGGATCGCGCCCTGGCTGTCGGTGCCGCCAATCAACGCCTTGATCAAGGTGGCGGGCAAGCCGAGGCCGAAACCGTACTGCTGGTAGCCAACGGCGAAGCCGTTGTCGATGCCGTGGTAGGCATACAGGCTCAGCGCCATGGCGTCGCTGTACAGGGCTTTGGAAGCGGTGCTGTCGAGGTTGCGATAATCGAAAACAGGCATGGCATACATCCTTGTGCAGGTGGCAGAAAACCCTGGCGACAGCGTCCGTTGACACACCCGTGGGCAAGGTCAAACGCTGCCACAACGGTAAATTGCCCGTCCATGGTAACGTCGAGGGCAAGCTGGCCAAATGCGAGGAGTTTTCGTTGTCATCGACGGCAACATCGAGCTGTATATCCATACAGATAAAACTTGCCATGCCTGTCAATCCTGCGCATCCTATGGCCTTTTCCAGCCATAGATCGAACGGCATGCGCCTGTTTCTCTGCGAAAAGCCCTCCCAGGCCAAAGACATCGCCAAAGTCCTCGGTGCCAACCGCCGCGGCGACGGCTGCTGGGTCGGCACCGACGTTACCGTTACCTGGTGCATCGGCCATTTGCTCGAGACCGCCCCACCCGACAGCTACGACGCTCGGTACAAGCGCTGGGTGCTGGCCGACCTGCCGATCATTCCCGAGAAGTGGAAGATGCTGGTCAAACCCAAGACCGCCAGCCAGTTCAAGGCAGTCAAACGCCTGCTCGGTGAAGCCCGCGAGCTGGTGATCGCCACCGACGCCGACCGTGAAGGCGAGATGATCGCCCGCGAGTTGGTCGAGCATTGCCGCTATCGCGGGCCGATCAGCCGGTTGTGGCTGTCGGCGCTGGACGACGCCTCCATCCGCAAGGCGCTGGCAGCGCTCAAGCCCGGTACCGAAACTTTCAGCCTTTACCATTCGGCCCTGGGTCGCTCGCGGGCCGACTGGCTGATCGGTATGAACATGAGCCGTCTGTTCACCCTGCTCGGCCGCCAGTCCGGCTACCAGGGCGTACTGCCGGTGGGCCGGGTGCAAACACCGACGTTGCGCCTGGTGGTTGACCGCGACCGCAGCATCGCCGATTTCGTGCCGGTGGCTTACTGGGCCATCGACGTGCAGTTGCAAAGCGCTGGCGAACAGTTCACTGCACAGTGGCGGGCACCCGAGGATGCCTGCGACGATCAGGGTCGCTGCCTGAACCAGGCCCTGGCCCAGCAGGCCGCCGCAGCCATCGGTGCCGCCAGCAGTGCCCGGGCGATGAAAGTGGCCACCGAACGGGTTCGCGAAGCAGCGCCGCTGCCCTTCGACCTCGGCACCCTGCAGGAGCTGTGCTCGAAGAAGTTCGGCCTCGGCGCCCAGGAGACCCTGGACATCGCCCAGGCCCTGTACGAAACCCACAAGCTGATCACCTACCCGCGCAGCGACTGCGGCTACCTGCCGTTGAGCCAGCACAGCGAGGCCCCGGCCATTCTCGCCGCCTTGCAGCGCGCGGATACCAGCCTTGCGCCCTTGCAGCCGCACCTGCAGGCCCAGCGCCGTTCAAGGGCCTGGAACGACGCCAAGGTCAGCGCCCACCATGGCATTATCCCCACGGCCGCCGCCAGCGACCCGTCGCGCTTGCCGGCCAAGCACAAGGCGGTCTATACCCTGATCCGCGCCCGCTACCTGGCGCAGTTCCTGCCCAACCACGAATATGACCGCACCCAGGCCGAGTTCGATTGCGCAGGTTTTGCCTTGCGTGCAGTGGGCAAGCAAATTGTCGAACCGGGCTGGCGCCGCGCCCTGCCTGAAGCCCTGACCCCGGCCAAAGGCCGTGAAGCGCCGGTAGCCCAGGTGCTGCCGCTGCTGCACGAAGGCCAGGATTGCACGGTGGCCGGGGTCAACCTCAAGGACCTCTGGACCCAGCCGCCCAAGCCATTCACCGAAGGCGACCTGATCAAGGCGATGAAGAACGTCGCCAAGCTGGTGGACGACCCGCGCCTCAAGCAAAAGCTCAAGGACACCACCGGTATTGGTACTGAGGCTACTCGTGCGGGGATCATCCAGGGCCTGCTCGATCGCGGTTACCTGGTCAAGCACGGCAAGGCCCTGAGTGCCACCCCGGCGGCCTTCAGCCTGATCGATGCCGTGCCAAGGGCGATTGCCGACCCGGGCACCACGGCGATCTGGGAGCAGGCGCTGGACATGGTGCAAAGCGGCGAGATGAGCCTGGAAGAGTTTGTCGCCAAGCAGTCGGCGTGGATGAGCAAGCAGGTCGAGCGTTGTGCCGGCCTGCGCCTGACCATCAGCGGCCCGGCGACTCCGGCGGGGCGTAGTGGTACGCCGTGGAAGAAAAAGCGCAAGAGCGGTACTGCGGCGGGTAAACGAACCCGTAAGCCGAAGACGGCAGCGCAATGAGGCTGCCGGCCTCATCGCTGGCAAGGCCAGCTCCCACAAGATCGGCGTCTACCAAGCCATTGAGGGAGCCGGTCTTGCCGGCGATGAGGCCCTCAAGGTCCACAGCCGTTAGCCCTGCTTGACCGCCTGCAGGGTATAACTCAACGGCAAGCGCCAGCGATCCTTGTCCAGCGACCACTCACCTGCTGCGTCTGTACTCATCTGTCCCGGCAACGCCTCCCAGGGAATGCTGTCATGCTCCACCAACGCGGTGATCTGCAGCCCATGCTTGAGCAAGGCGCTGATGATCTCGCCCAGGCCATGGTTCCACTCATGGGTGACAGTCTGTTCCAGCAATCTGTCGGTCTCGACATAAGTCTCGCCGCTGTCCCACACCGTTGGCGCCTCGCGCTCGAAGTACGGGTACTCGATGACCAGTTTGTCCTGATAGTCCTCGTTCACCGCCAGTAGCATCGGATGACCTTCGCGCAGGAACAGCCGTCCACCCGGCTTGAGCAAGGCCGCCACGGTACGCGCCCAGCGCTCGATGCTCGGCAGCCAGATCAGCGCGCCGATACCGGTGTATACCAGGTCGAAAGAATTGGGTGCCAGCACCCGGTCAGCGGCATACACATCCGCCTCGACGTAATCAATCCTTGCCCCACAGCGTTCAGCCAAAGCCCGCGCCTGGGCCAGAGACTGCGAAGAGAAATCCAGCCCGCTGACTTCGGCGCCCAGGCGCGATAGCGACAAGGTGTCGGTACCGATATGACACTGCAGGTGCACAGCGCGCAGGCCCTGGATATCACCCAGGCGCGGCAGGTCGAAACGCACCACTTCGGAAAGGTGTGCGGGGTCTGCGACGAATTTTTCCACTTCATAGTCGGTGGATGCGGCGTGCAGTGGCGCACGCTCATCCCAGTTGCGGCGATTGAGTTCAATCGGATCAGTCATCATGGCTCTCCATTGCAGACGCAACCATAGCGATGTACCCAAGCATCCGGCAAGTACGGTATAAACCGCCCACGCCCTCTTCAATCAAGGAAGCATTGATGAAACTCGGATACACCATCGTCTACGTCCCGGATGTCGCTGCCTCGCTGACGTTCTTCGAACAGGCCTTCGGCCTGAGCCGGCGGTTTCTGCACGAGTCGGGCGACTATGGCGAGCTGGACACCGGCGCCACCACCCTCGCTTTCGCCGCCCTGGCACTGGGTAACAGCCACTTTCCGGGCGGCGTGCTGGCGGCCAGCGAATCGCCAAAACCACTGGGCATGGAAATCGCCCTGGTCACCGACGACGTCGCAGCCGCCCATGCCCGCGCCGTGGCGGCGGGCGCCGTCGAGCTGAAAACACCTGAAGCCAAGCCATGGGGGCAAACACTGTCGTATGTGCGCTGCCCCGATGGCACCCTGGTGGAGCTGTGCACCCCCGTAGGCAACTAGCCCGGAGACGAGACAATGGACGTTGCAACCTACAGCGGTGGCTGCCTGTGCGGGGCGATCCGCTTTGAAGCCACGGGCCCGGCACTAAACCCCCATTGCTGCTCGTGCAAGTGGTGCCAGCGCCATACGGGCGCGCTGACGGCCACCTGGGTTGAGTTTGCCCGCGAGCAAATACGCTGGACCGGCCCCGGCGCAGCGCCGGCAACTTTTCGCTCCTCGGACTATTCCAGCCGGGCCTTCTGCCCCAGCTGCGGCAGTTCGCTGGGCGCCATCGATGATCAGCCAACGGTGGCCCTGCTGCTGGGCAGCTTCGACAGCAACCAGCACCAGGCCCTGGCACCGATAACTCACTCGTTCAACGACCAGCTGCCGCGCTGGTGGTGCGTGCAATAAAGCACCGTCGGCTTACAGCGCCAGGCTCAGGCTGACCATGACGTTGCGCGGCTCACCCGGCAGGTTCCACGCCGCGTTGTAGCCGCGTTCGTAGTACTTGCGGTCGAACAGGTTATTCAGGTTCAGGCCGATGGTTGCCTGCTCACTGACCTTGTAGTGGGCCAGCAGGTCGACAGTGCTGTAGCTTGGCAGACGGAAGCTACTGCCGGCCTGGCCTGAACGCTCGCCCACGTAGTTGGCCGCCGCGCCGAAATCCGAGCCGAGCAATGGACCGCTCTGGAACTCATACACCGCCATCAGGCTGCCGCTGTGCTGCGGGATGCCCAGCAGGTCGCTGCCTTTGGGCAAGGCGGCATCGCCCTTGGTCACTTCGGCATCGATATAGGCATAGGCGCCGATCACGCGCACGGCGTCGCTGAGTTGGCCGCTGAACTGCAGGTCGACACCCTGGCTGCGCGCCTTGCCGGCGGCGATGCTGTCACCGAAGGCATCGGTGGTGATGACGTTTTCCTTGTCGATCTGGAACAGCGCGATGGTCGCCCCCAGGCGGCTGTCGAACAGATCCAGCTTGAGCCCGGTTTCATAACCCAGGCCTTTTTCCGGTTTGTAGATCTGGCCCCGGGTACCGATGCTGTTGGGCTTGAACGAGGTCGAGGCATTGGCGAACACGCCAACTTCTGGCGTCAGTTGGTACAGCAGGCCGACACGCGGCGTGGCAACGTCTTTTTCCTGGCTGTTGCTCAGTTGTGTAGTGCGGTTTTGCGCGGTCTGCTCGATGTGCTCCAGGCGCACGCCCACCAGGCCGCGCAAACGGTCGGTAAAGGCGATCTGGTCCTGCAGGTTGAGGGCATAGCTTTCAGTGCGCTCGAAGAAGTCATTGGGGTTGATCAGCGGCGGTTTTGCCTGACCGTACGCCGGGTTGTAGATGTCCAGGCCATAGCCGAGCGAGGTGGCGCTTTGCGGGTACTTCTGGCTGTTGCGGTAGTTCTCGTATTCCAGGCCGATCAGGCTCTGGTGCTCCCAGCCGGCAAACTGGAACTGGCCATGCAGTTCAGCCTGGGTAATGTTGTCGTTCCACTCGAAATCGCGCTCCCGGTAGAACCGGCTGATGGTGGTACCGACCACCCGCGATGGTTCCGAGCTGTTGCCCTTGAGCCGGCCCTGGGTGTAGTGATTGGCCAGGCGCAGCTTCCAGCTGTCGTTGAGGTGGTGTTCCAGGGTCAGGTCGAGGGTCTGGTTGTCGTTGCGAATGCGCCCGTCGTTGGGCTCGCCCAGAAAGGTCGAACGGCTGACAGAGCCCAGCTCATTGTTGACCGCCGGGATACCACGGTCGAACACCGACTCGGTGCGCGAGAACTCGGTGTCGATCGACAGCAGGGTCTCGGGGCTCAACTGCCAGCTCAGCGACGGGCTGACGATGCGCCGCTCACTGCCGACGTAATCGCGGAAGCTGCCGTTATCCTCCACCGCCATGTTCACCCGCGACAGCACCCGGCCGTCTTCGCTCAGCGGCGTATTCACGTCCAGGCTGCTGCGGTAGCGGTCCCAACTGCCGGCGCTGGCCTTGAACTGGGTAAAGGCTTCGGCTTGCGGGCGCTTGGTGACGATGTTCACCAGCCCACCCGGATCGCCGCGCCCATACAAACTGGCCGCCGGGCCCTTGAGCACTTCGATGCGTTCGATGTTGGAGGTATCCGGGGCGCTGTAGCTACCGCGATTGACGGCAAAGCCGTTCTTGTACAACTCGCCGGTGGTAAAGCCGCGCACGCTGTAGTTGAGGAAGGTCAGGCCACCAAAGTTGTTCTGCCGGCTGACACCGCCGGCAAAGTCCAGGGCGCGGTCGATGCGCGTGCTGTTCAGATCCTCGAGCACTTGGCTGGGCACCACGGCAATGCTTTGCGGGGTGTCGCGGATGTCAGTGTCCGTTTTGGTCGCGGTGCTCGAGCGGCTTGCGCGATAGCCCTGCACCGGCCCGGTCGCAGTTTCTTCGTAATGGCGCTCGTTGACGTTGAGGGCATCGAGTACTACGGCGTCGGCGGCAACGGCTGGCAGGGCGAGCAGCGAGGCGGACAGACCCAGGGATAACCTTCCTACGGGGTAGTTCATGGGGGCTCCTTAAAATATATGTAATAACATAACAATTTAAGGAGAAATATAAAAGCATCGCGACGCAAGCGCTCCTGCAGGAGCGGGCTTGCCCCGCGATCAAACTTCAACAGCTGCGAATCACCGCCTGCAGCACGGTCTTGAAGGTCGCAATCTGCTCCTCGCTGAACGTCCCGAACACCTTGTCCTGCTGCTCGCGGGCGATACTCCACAGGCCCTCGGTCTGGTCGATGCCGGCGATGGTCAGGCGCACATGCCCGGCCGCTTCGCTGTCGCACACCAGGCCCTTGCGCTTGAGGTTGGCCACCGCCTCGTCGATTTCCCGCGCCGGCATGGCCACTTCGCGCTGCAGCTCGGCCAGGTTCAGCCCGGCGTCGTTCTCCAGCACCATGAGCATCCGCGCCTCGCTGGTGCGCAGGCCACTGGACAGCTGCCGCGGCTGGTAACTGGCCTGGTAGGCGCGCAGGGCCTGGGTCATCAGGTAGTAGAGGTTGTGGCTCAGGCGCCCCTGGAAATGGCTGCTCGGCGGCTGGCCTTCTTCACGGCAGGTCATGCGGGTGTGCGGCAGCACCATGGAATAGGCACCCTGGTGATAGAGCAACGGTGAACGGCCGCAATCATCGAAGGCCAGCACCTTGCCGAGCATGATCCAGTGATCGCCGCCATCGAGGATCTGGTGGGTTTCACACTGGAAGCACGCCGAGCAATCCGCCAGAATCGGCGCCCCGCCCTCGCCGGCCTGATAGCGGATGCCGGCAAAGCGATCGTCCTTGGGCTTGGCGAAGTTATTGGACAGATCGATCTGGTCGGCGGCGAGAACGTTCACCGCAAAATGGCTGGCCGCCTCGAACACCGCCAGGCTGCTGGAGCGCTTATCGAGGCTCCAGAGAATCAGCGGCGGGTCGAGGGACACCGAGTTGAAGCTGTTGGCAGTGACCCCGACCAGATTGCCCTGCGGGTCGGCGGCGGTGACCACGGTAACGCCAGTGGCGAAATTGCCCAGGGCGCGGCGAAAGGCGCGGCTGTCGAAGGCCGTTGCGGTTGCAGTAGACATGCAAGACTCCCCGGCTGCCTAGAGCGGCAGCCGTCATTGTTGTTATTGGCGGTGTACTTCAGACCATGCTCGGATCGGGCTCCAGGCCCATCAGTTCGCGGCCGAGGATCTGTGCGCAAACGTCGTAGTCGGTGTAGGCATGGGCGCCGGTCATGTGTGCATCGCGCCACAGCCGCTGCATCTCGTTGCTGTCGAACCAGGCGGTGCCGCCAGCGGCTTCGAACAACCGGTCGACCGCCTGGATGCACATCTTCACCGCATAGCCCTGGTTGGTGCGCCAGAACGCCAGGGTCTCGCGCGTCGGATATTGGTGACGCTCGCTGTGCTCGGCGTGTTCCTGCCAGGTTTTTTCCAGAAATGCGCGGGCGGCGGCAACCTGGTGGGTGGATTCGGCCAGGCGCATCAGTGCGGGGGTGGCGGCACCGACATTGACCCCGGTGTAGGCGCGCACACGGTTCTTGGTCTTTTCGCGGAAGGCTTCAAGCATGCGCTCGGCAATGCCGAGGCTGACGGTCGAAAAGCCACTGGCGAAATACGGCCGGTACGGCGAGTAGAACACCTTGCTGTCCGGGTACAGGCCAAAGCCTGCCGACTTGCCTTCCATCATGTCCTTGGCTTTCTGGATGCGGTGCTCGGGGACGAACACCTTGTCGATCACCAGGGTCTTGGTGCCGCTGCCTTTCATGCCGGCGGCGAACCAGTCGTCACGAATCTCGTAATCGCTGCGCGGCAGCACGGCGAAGCAGTAATCCTGGCTGCCTTCGGCGTTGACCCGACGGCAGCCGACAATGGCCCATTCGGCATGGTCGCTGCCGCTGCTCCAGCCCATCTCGCCGCTGAACAGCACACCGCCCTCGACCTCCTCGACCTTGCCGAACGGGGCGATACTGCTGCTGGCGGTGGCGTCGGGGTTGTCGCCCCAGATTTCGTCCTGGAGCTTGGCCGGGAACATCGCCAGCTGATGGCTGTGGGTACACAGCAGGCTCATGGCCCAGGCGGTACTGGCGCACGCGCCGGCGAGCAAGGCGATGCAGTCGGCAAATTGCGGCAGGGAAATTTCCAGGCCGCCATAGGGTTTAGGCAGGAAGGCGCGGTGCAGGCCGATGCTTTTGAGCAGGGCAATGTTTTCGGCCGGAACCTTGCGGTCTTGCTCGGCACGGGCGGCATTGGTGGCGATGGTGGGCAGAATCGAACGGAGGTCTTCGAGCAGCGGATTTGGCTTTTTCATGAGGGGCCCTGCTTATTATTGGATGTCCGCCGAGGCCTGCGAAGTGGCAGGTGGCAGCGGATGCAGGGGCCAGTATGGGAGGCTTGGCTCAGGGGGAAAATGCAACTTCCACAGGCAAGATTGTACTTTTCATAGCGTTTTTTGTGGGTTCAAGGGCCTCATCGCTGGCAAGCCAACTCCCACAGGGTCAGCATGCACCGGCCCCTGTGGGAGCTGGCTTGCCAGCGATTGGGCCCTGAAGGTTACCCTTGAACCACCTGCTGCAAATTCCGCCAAAGCTCAGCCACATGCTCACGCTCGGTCGGCAACGCCCCCACCGACACCCGTACCATCCAGCGGCCATTCAAGGTCGCCGGGGTGACATAGGCCACCCCTGACGCATTGAGCCGATCAGCCCAACGGCGGGTATGCGCATCCAGCGCCTCACCTTCCAGGCCATCACCCCGATGGCGAATGCACAGGGTCTGCAACTGCACCGGCGCCAGCAATTCCCAGCCCTGGGCATTACGCACCTGCTCGGCCAGCCATTGGGCATTGTCCAGGTCGCGGCGCAAGCGCTGCTGCAGATTCTCGATGCCTTCGCTGCGCAGCATGAACCACAGTTTCAAGGCACGGAAGCGCCGCCCCAACGGAATGCCCCAGTCGCGCAGGTTCTTGACCTTGCTGTCGACCGCCGACTGCAAGTAGCTGGGGTTGGTGCTCATGACCCGGATCAGGTGCTGCGGATCACGGACGAAATACAGCGAGCAATCAAAGGCCACGCCCAGCCACTTGTGCGCGTTGACCACGATGGAATCGGCCTGTTCGATGCCATCCCACATCCAGCGGCATTCCGGAAGGATCATCGCGGAGCCGGCCATGGCCGAATCGACGTGCAGCCACAGGCCAAACTGACGCGCGATCTCACCGATTGGCTGCAGTGGATCGAGGGCGGTGGTCGTCGTGGTACCGGTGGTTGCCACCACCGCGCAGGGCTGCAGGCCGTTGGCCAGGTCCTCTTCGATGGCCGCGGCCAGTGCCTGCGGGCGCATGGCGAAGTGTTCATCGGTTTCGATATAGCGGATGTTGTCCTTGCCAAAGCCTGCCAGCAGCGCGGCCTTGTCCACCGAGCTGTGGGCCTGGGCGCTGGTGTAGATCATCAACGGCTTGCCCTGCCCTTGCAGGCCGCCCTTGGCCAGGGCGTAATCGCTACTGCGCTCGCGGGCGCTGATCAGCGCCACCAGGGTACTGGTGGAGGCGGTGTCCTGGATCACCCCGCTCCACTGATCCGACAGGCCGACCATCTGCCGCAGCCAGTCGACGGTGGTTTCTTCCAGTTCGCTCAACGCCGGGCTGGATTGCCACGACAGGCCGAGTACGCCAAGGCCGGTGCTGAGGAAATCGCCGAGCACCGACGACAAGGTGCCGTTGGAGGGGAAGTAACCGAAAAAATCCGGATGCTGCCAGTGGGACAGGCCGGGCATGACCAGTTGGTCGACGTCCTTGAGGATCTGCTCGAACGGCTCACCCTGAGCCGGCGCCGAGGTTGGCAATGCCGCCTTGAGGTAACCGGGCTCAACCTGGGCCATGACCGGCAATTCGCCGACACCCTGGCGGTAGTCGGCGATCAGGTCGATCAGTTGGTGGCCATGTTTGCGAAATTCTTCCGGGCTCATGCAGCGGCTCCTGTTGTTGTCGGTAAGTGGGCCTGAGTCTAGGCCCTGGCCAACCGACAAAAAACGCCGCCCGGCGCATAGCTGCTATGGCGAATGCGCATGGCCGCCGTGCACGCCGAACTGTGACCGCTGCCACTGCTCGAACACCAGGTTGCGCAACCAGCGGTGCTCGGCCGAGGCGTGCAGGCGTTGATGCCAGACCACCCAGTAGCGCTGGGTGTGCTCGACAAAAGCCAGCGGCCGCCAGGTCAACGGGTGCAAGCGGCTGAGCTGGCGGGCGATGTGCTCGGGCACGGTGACCAGCGCCTGGCTGCTGCCGACCACCTGCACCGCCGCCGAGTAGAACGGCACCTGCAGACTGATGCGCCGGCTCAGGCCCTGCTCGCGCAGGTGGCGGTCGATAAAGCTGTCCTTGTCGCCACCGCCGGAAATGCGCACATGGTTCCAGGCCCGGTAATCGTCCTGGGTCAGTTCGGTTTTGCTCGCCAATGGGTGCTCGCGGTGCATCAGGCACACGGCGCGGTCTTCACCGAGCATACGCCCGTGGAGGTTGGCCGGGGCGTCGTCGAACAGCGTAGTGGCCAGGTCGACTTCGCCACTGGCGAGCAGTTCATACTGCCCCGGCTGCCAGGTGCGGTACTCGATAGACACCCCCGGCGCTTCGCGCTCCAGGGTGCTGACCAACAATGGCAGCATGTGCTCGGCGATGTAGTCCGAGGCCGCCAGGCAAAAGCGCCGCTCGCAGCGTTGGGGGTCGAAGGCCTGCGGTTGGCGCAAGGCCTCAAGCTCGGCCAGCACCTGGCCCAGCGGCACGAGCAGGCTTTCGCCGCGTTCGCTCAACACATAGCCGCGGCCCTGACGCACCAGCAGCGGGTCGTCGAACGCCTCGCGCATATGTGCCAGCTGACGGCTGAGCACCGACTGGCTGCTGCCCAGGCGCTCGGCGGCATGGCTGAGGTTTTTCAGTTGCAGCATGCTTTGCAGCGCACGCAGGTGGGCGATGCTCAGGGAAGCGAAAATCGGGTTCAAGGGGCGCTCCTGCACAGGCGGATGCCGCAGCCTACGGGCAAAACCTGCAGATTACAAAGCACCTGGCAGGCCGGTGCATGGCCGGCGGCAGACTCAGTCAAGCCGGCGCGGGTAGGCTGCGCTAGGGTCGAGGCTTTGCTTTTCCTTGAGGTTCGTCCCATGAGCAACATCAGCCTTTTGCCCCAGGTGCGCGGGTTTCTTCAACGTGAGCACAGCAGCTTTATCGACGGTCGCCAGCAGCCTGCAGACAATCCCCACTACCTTGAGGTGATCGACCCGGCCAGCGACCAGGTCATCAGCCGTGTGGCCGAAGCCTGCGTGCACACTGTCGACGATGCCGTCGCGTCTTCCCGTCGCGGCTTTGCCCAGTGGTCACAGGCCGCCCCTGCCGTGCGTGCCAGCGTGCTGCTGAAACTCGCCGATCTCATCGAACAACACCGGGAAGAGCTGGCGCAGCTGGAGACTTGCCAGTCGGGCAAGCTGATCAATATCTCGCGCAATTTCGAGGTCGATCAGGCCGCGCACTTCCTGCGTTACTACGCCGGCTGGGCGACCAAGCTCAGCGGCCAGACCCTCACCCCGTCGCTGCCCTCGTTCAGCGGCGAGCGCTACACCGCCTTCACCCTGCGCGAGCCGGTCGGCGTGGTAGTCGGCATCGTGCCCTGGAACTTCTCGACCATGATCGCCCTGTGGAAGCTCGGCTCGGCACTGGTCACCGGTTGCAGCATCATCATCAAGCCCAGCGAATTCACCCCGCTGACCATTCTGCGCATTGCCGAACTGGCCATTGACGCCGGCCTGCCCGCAGGGGCGTTGAATGTGGTGACCGGTGGCGGCATGGCCGGCAAGGCGCTGATCGAACACCCGGGCACCGACAAGGTCTCGTTCACAGGCTCCGTGCCCACCGGCCTTGCCGTCGGCCAGAGCGCCATGGCCGCCAACCTGACCCGCACCACCCTGGAACTGGGCGGCAAGAATGCGGCCGGGTTCCTGCGCGATGTAGCCTTGAGCAAAGCAGTAGACGGCATCATCGAAGCGGGCTTTTTGCATTCCGGACAGATCTGCGCGGCAGCCGAGCGCTTCTATGTGCATCGCTCGCAGATCGAGGCGGTGACCGGGGCCTTGAGCGAGCGCCTGGCAAAGTTGAAGATCGGCTCGCCGCTGGATGAAACCAGCGAATTCGGCCCGGTGAGCAACAAGCAGCACCAGGCCAGACTCCGCGCGTTGTTTGCCAAGGCACGCAGCGAGAACAGCCAGATCATTCATGGCGGCCGCTTGCTCGAAGGCCCGGGGTGCTACGTGGAGCCGACGGTGATCCTGGCCAATTCAGTGAACGACAGCCTGCTCAATGAAGAGACCTTCGGCCCGGTGGCGACTTTCCTGCCCTACGACGATGAAGAGCAACTGATCGCGCTGATGAACGACAGCCCCTATGGCCTGAGCGCCAGCCTGTGGACCAACGACCTGAGCAAGGCCTTGCGCCTGGTACCGCAGGTGCAGGCCGGCACGGTGTGGGTGAACATGCATACCCTGCTGGACCCGGCGGTGCCGTTTGGCGGAGTGAAGGCGTCGGGGATTGGACGGGAGTTTGGTGGCGCGTTTATCGAGGACTATACCGAGCTCAAGTCGGTGATGATTCGTTACTGACTGACAGCATCGCGGGGCAAGCCCGCTCCCACAGGTCGTGTGGGAGCGGGCTTGCCCCGCGATTACGCACGAACCACCACACCCCTGCCCTGCACCCGCCAGTACGCCAGCGCCAACCCGACAAACCACAACGGCATCACACACAACGCCAAGCGGGTGTCCGGCTTCAGTGCCAGCAACGACAGCACAAACAGCAGGAACCCCAACGCCACCCAGGCCATCACCACCCCGCCGGGCATCTTGTAGATCGAGCGCGCATGCAGATCCGGCCGTGCGCGGCGATAGCACAGGTAGGCGACCAGAATCGTCGACCAGGTAAAAATCACCAGGATCGCCGAGATGGTCGAGACGATAGTGAACACCGTCATCACCTCCGGGAAGATGAACAGCAGCATCACCCCGAACAACATCAACAGCGTCGAAAAGCCCAGGCTCGCCAGCGGCACGCTATTACCGGAAAGACGCTTGAACACCCCCGGCGCATTGCCCTGACCGGCCAGGCCGAACAACATCCGGCTGGTGGAGAACACCCCGCTGTTGGCCGACGAGGCCGCCGAGGTCAGCACCACGAAGTTGACGATCCCTGCCGCCGCGGGAAACCCCGCAACCAGAAACAGCTCCACAAACGGGCTCTTGTTCGGCGACACATGGGCATATGACGTCACCGCAATAATGCACGCCAGCGACACCACATAAAACAGGATGATACGGATCGGGATGGCATTGATCGCCTTGGGCAGTACCTGCTCCGGCGACCTGGTTTCTGCTGCCGTGGTACCGATCAGCTCGGTACCGGCAAAGGAGAAAATCGCGATCTGGAAACCCGCGAAAAAGCCGCTGATGCCATGCGGGAACGCTGCCTCGGCCTGGAACAGATGCCCCAGCGACGCCGTCACCCCGGTGGGCGAAACAAACGAGGTCGCCACCAGCACCACACTCACGCCAATCAGCGTCAGCACGGCGATGATCTTGATGATCGCGAACCAGAATTCCACCTCGCCGAACAGCTTCACTGTCAGTACGTTGAGGGCGAACAAGGTCAGCATCATGCCGACTGCCGGTATCCAGGCCGGCAGGTCCGGGTACCAGTGCTGGAAGAAACCGCCGACCACCACCGCATCGCCCACCACCGCCACGCACCAGCTCAGCCAGTACGACCAGCCGAGAAAGAACGCCGCCCGCGGGCCGATGTAAGCGCCGGCAAAATCGGCGAACGACTTGAACTTCAGGTCCGACAGCAGCAACTCGCCCATCGCCCGCATGACGAAATACAGAAAGAATCCGATGATCATGTAAATCAGCAGAATCGAGGTGCCGGACAAGGCGATGACCTTGCCCGAGCCCATGAACAGCCCGGTGCCGATGGCGCCACCGAGGGAAATCAACTGAATGTGGCGGTTGCTCAGGGTGCGCTGCAGCCCCCTGTGCCGGGGGCCGTGGGTCACTGGTTTCATAGCTCAATCTCTTGGTTTTTGTTGTCGAGTCGAGGCAGTAAGGAAGCAATCTTTTTTTGTTGTTCAGGCGCAAGCGCCTTCGAAGCCCTGCAGCACGTTCACCGCATTGATGCCGATTTCATCAACCATGTAACCGCCCTCCATCACGAACAGCGTCGGCACCCCGACTTTGGCGATGGCTGCACCCATGGCGAAGTAGTCCTCGCTTTCCAGCAAAAAATGGCTGATGGGGTCGTCCTTGAAGGTGTCGACGCCGAGGGAAATCACCAGCAGCTCGGGGGCATAGGCGCGCAGGCGCTGGCAGGCATCTTCCAGCGCCTGCTGATAGGCGGACCAGCGGGTGCCTTTGGCCAACGGATAGTTGAGGTTGAAGCCTTCGCCTGCGCCGCTACCTCGTTCACTGGTCGCGCCGGAAAAATACGGGTACGACACCGCCGGATCGCCATGGATCGAGGCGAACAGCACATCGCTGCGTGCATAGAAAATGTTCTGCGTGCCGTTGCCGTGGTGAAAGTCCACATCCAGCACCGCCACCCGTTTGGCGCCGAGGGTCAGGCTATGCTGGGCGGCGATGGCGGCGTTGTTCAGATAGCAGTAGCCGCCCATGTATTCCCGTGCGGCGTGGTGCCCCGGTGGCCGGCACAGGGCAAAGGCGCTGTGCTGGCCTTCGTTGATCAGGGCCAGGCCGGTCAGGGCCAGGTCGGCGCTGGTTTTCACCGCCTGCCAGGTAGTGGCGGTAATCGGTGCGCCGGCATCCATGGCGAAAAAACCCAGCTTGCCGTCGATGAACGCCGGTACCCGGTCGTTGGCCAGATCACGCACCGGCCACACCAGCGGCAAGGCGTCGTGGCTGCGACCGATGGCGGTCCATTCGCTCCAGGCATTTTCGAGAAAGGCGACATAACGCTCGCTATGCGCTGCGACGTAACAGGCGCGGTCGAACGCGCGCGGCGAGACGACATCGCCCAGGCCAGTGAGCCTGACCCGTTCGCACACGGTATCGGCGCGGCTGGGTTGTTCGAACGAAGGTTTGAGCACCCCGTCCTTGAGTTCGGTGCCGTGGTGCAGGCGGTGGTCGGGGCTGAAGATGGTCAGCATGGCGCAGGTGCCTTGATCAGTGGGTGTGCAAATAGCCTATTCCGACGGCACTGATCTTTTTTTGCTTTATCTTCTCGTCGTGTTAGCGTTTTGAGGCGAATTATCCCCTTGAGGCAACCATGGCGAAAAAATCATCCAGAAGCGTCACCCTAGACGACACCGACCGCGCCATCCTCGCCTTGCTCCAGGCGGACGCGAGCATGTCCAACGCCGAACTCAGCGAGCGCTTGTCATTGAGCCTCACCCCCTGCTGGCGCAGGCGCAGGCGTCTGGAAGAAGAAGGCGTGATCAAGGACTACCAGGCCAACCTCGACCGGCGTTTGCTGGGCCTGGAAATCATGGCCTTCGTCCAGGTCCGTTTCGCCACCCACAGCGACCAGGCGCCGGATGATTTCGAAGCGGTGGTACTGCAACTGCCGGAGGTGATCGCCTGCCACAAGATCACCGGCGATGCCGACTACCTGCTGCAAGTACTGGCCACCGACCTGGACGCCTACAGCGACTTCATCGAGCAGGTGCTGCGCCGACAACTGGGCATTGCCTCGATCCAGTCGAGCCTGGCCCTGCGCGAGGTCAAGTCCACCCACCGCGTGGCCATTCCTGGAGGCAGGAGCGGGCTTGTCCCGCGATCTAGTGCCTAGTACTTGTCTCGCCCCAAACCGGTGCAATACCACTAGAATAAGCCACCCCAGAACCAGGCTGCCCCCATGGATATCGAGCTGGCCCGCACCTTCCTTGAAATCGTTCGCACCGGCAGCCTGGTGTCCGCCGCCGAGCGCCTGCACGTGACCCAGACGGCCATCACCGCCCGGGTACAAAAGCTCGAACAGCAACTCGCCTGCCAGCTGTTCATCCGCAGCCGCAGCGGCGCCAGCCTCACCGCCGACGGCGAGGCCTTCGTGGTTTACGCCAACCAGCTGGTGCAAACCTGGGAAGCCGCGCGCCGCGACCTGCCCTTGCCCGAAGGCTGCCACCAGGTGCTGCACATCGGCGGCGAAGTCAGCCTCGGCAACCCCATGGTGCTTGGCTGGGTCAGCGCCCTGCACCGGGAAATGCCCGGCCACGCCATTCGCAGCGAAGTCAGCGACGGCGAATCCTTGCTGCACAAAGTGGAAATGGGCGTGCTCGATGCCGTGCTGGTCTACCAGCCCACCTACGGCCCGGGCCTGCAGGTGGAGCAGTTGATGGAAGAAAAGCTCATCCGGATCCGCCGCAAGGACAAACCCGAGCCCTACGTGTACATCGACTGGGGCCAGGCCTTCCGCCGCCGCCACGACGCCGCCCTGCCCGAATGCGCGCGCCCGGCACTGAGCTTCAACCTCGGACCGCTGGCGCTGCAGTACATCCTCGAACACGGCGGCAGCGGCTACTTTCGGACCCGCGTAGTGCAGGCATACCTGGACAGCGGCGTATTCGAACGCGTGCCGCAAGCACCGGAGTTCACCTACCCCACCTACCTGGTGTATGCCCGCGAGCGCGACAGCGAGGCATTGCAGCAGGCGTTCAGGGTGCTGCGCGAAGTGGTGGCCGGTGAGAGTGACTGGTCACAGCGCTGGGATCCGGTGATCTGAGCGCGCCACCTCACTCAACAACTGTCGCTTGAGCCCGGCAATCAAATCAGTCTGGGTAATAACCCCCACCAGCGCCTCGCCGTCCATCACCGGCAAACAATGCAGGCCCTGCTCGCTGAGCAACGGAATCAGCGCCACCGCCGGCTCGTCACTGCGCACGGTGATCACCGGCCGGCTCATGATCTGCTCCAGCAGCACCTTGGGCCGGCGCCCGAACAACCCGCGCCAGCTGAAACGCCCCAAAGTCATGGCCGGGCCGACCAGGTCCGTCAGGCTGACAATCCCCACCAGCCGCCGCGCGTCATCCAGCACCGGCAAGGTGTGCAAATGGTGGCTCGACAACAGCTGCCAGGCCTGCTGCAAGGTGGTCTGCGGCGTCGCCAGCTGCACGTCCCGCGACATCACCGAAGCGGCGGTAATGCCGCCCAGGCTGCGCTTGAGCGCGTGTTGCTCGGTGGCCATGATGATGCGTTCGAGCTCATCGCGGGTGACGTCGACAAACTCGCCGAGCTCTTCCAGCGCCTGGTCGAGGTCCTCGCCACTGACCCCGACCCGCTCACCCGGCAACACATCGGCGGTGTGGTGCAGGTCTTTGCGCGGCGCGGCGGTTTTCGGGTAGCGCACCCCGGTCAGGCGGTTGTAGATCACCGCAACCGCTACCAGTACCAGGGCATTGAGCATGATCGGCTCGAACACCTGGTCACCCAGCGCCGCCAGCGATGAGTCCGCCAACACCACACTCACCGCCACGCCGCCACCCGGCGGGTGCAGGCAGCGCAGCAGGCACATCACCAGGATCGCCACGCCCAGGGCCAGCGCCGCGACCCACAAGGCCGAACCAAAGCAGTGATGCAGCACCAGCCCCACCGCTGTCGCGCTGGCATAGCTGCCAACAAAGGGCCAGGGCTGCGCCAGCGCCCCGGAGTGCACGGCAAACAGCAGCACTGCCGACGCCGCCAGCGGCCCGAGCAGGTGCAGTGCCACTGTCGGGCCAAAGGCCAGGCTGCAGGCAGAACCTGCGAGAAACAGACCGAGCAACGCACCGACACCTGCACGTAGCCATTCTTTCGGGGGGATGTTCAGAGAGGCCGGCAGCAGCCGGCTGAACCAGTTGTTCAGACCGCGGGTAGACATGGGTAAATCGGGCACCTGGGCAGTAAAAAAAGCCCGGCCAAAATGGCTGGGCTGAGTATTGCGAGGGGCAATACCAATGGGCTCCGTCCGTGGAGATGGAATTTTTTGGGTGTTGCGTGGGCGGGGATTTTGCCGGGGTTGGGCTGGCGGGTGGTAATTCAAAAAAGTGAGGGGTGGCTGCAGTTTTTTTGAGGGATGGCGCGGGAGTATAGGTGTCGGCGGCAAGGCCGCCGACATCGCCTGGCAATCAATGCATAAACAGTGCGATCAGGATGATCACGGGAATAGGCACACCCAACATGAACAACAGTAGCGAACGCATGATAGTTCTCCTCGGTTCAACGGACTCGGGCGTTGATATAGTCATCGACCGGCATCACCGCATCGCGACGGCGGCCACCATAGGTTGCGGCGAGACTGGCGAAAAATGCCCCGCACAACAAAGCGATGAACATCCACAATGCCGACACCGCAGCCACCTTGCTGGCGGCATCGGCCGCTTCACGGGCAACCCTTTTGGCGTCGTCTATTGCCTGACGCGCCTGGGCGAACACCTCGTCGACCCGCTGCTCGGCTTGGGCCGGGGTCAGGTTGGTGCGCTGGCTGACCAGTTGCGCCAGGTACAGTCGGTCTTCGGCCTTAAGCTGCCCGCCGCTGCGCAACGAGCGAGTCATGATCCGGGTTACCACCCCCTGGGTTGCATCCTCATTGACCGCTACAGTGCTATCGCCACGAAAAAGGCTGTCGACAAAGTAGCCATAGGGGTCGCTGTCCGTGGTGCTAGCGGCAGCCGACGCTGCTGACGTGATGCCGCCTGCGGCGCCCGCTGCAACTTGAGCACCTGCCTGCACCCCACCGCCCACGATACTGCTGACCGAACCGACCACCAGCGTTGCCGTTACCAGCGTGGCAACGGCCCATGCCAGAAAGCCATGGGCCGTATCGCGAAAGTAAACCTCATCACCCTGCACGCTCGCCCACTTGACCCGCAGGCGACCCGCCAGGTACCCCCCCAGGCCGGAAGCGATAATCTGGGTCAGCGCCAGCCAGACAATCGTGGATATTCCCAGGCTCTTGGCGCTCATTCCGTCGCCAGGCCACGGAGAAACGGCCGAAAAGCCCAGCCCAAAACCGAGCAGTACCAGTATCAGCGACAACGCCGCCGCACCTGCCGCGCCTGCAAAAATTGCCGGCCATGACACGCCGGAGCGGTTTTCCACTTCGGCGATGGTGGTCGAGTGGGTTTCTGATGTTGTAATCATTGTTTTTGAGCTCCCGTGAGGAACATCGAATGTTCAGTAGAACGGGTGCATGCCCTGTGCCAAGCCTGCTCAATTGGTAATGCCTGTGAATTCAATATGTTGCAGCGATTGCAGAGCATTCCCATCATGCAAAGTGCATGATCGGGAAGCCGCTAGCGGGTGTTCTGCATACCAGGGCAGCGATTTGCAGAAACTGCTGTGGGTGATGGGCAGCCAAGGGGTGTTGGCGAGCAGTCGTGACAGGCTGCTAACGGCCAGAAGCGGACGGTCGAACGCTTACCTTTCTCGATGGCTATTGCACAGGCTGGATTGCAGCGCTCCGGGTACCGGCGAACGCACTCGTGCCAAGCCAGCGCCACAAGTTTTCCGCATCCTGCTCAGCGCCGTCTACACGCAACTCCCGCGACTGAAGCACCTCCCTGGGTGTGCGGTCGCCTGTCCATACTTCGGTCAACGCGCGCACGCTTGAGTCCACGACGAGCGTGAGTTCGCGTCCCGGGTCGTCGCGGCACAGATCTGCCACACCCTGTTCGACCACCAGCCACCACGCTTGCTCGCCGGAGCGCGCGTCTCGGAACCTGAAGTGGATGACCACCGACCGGGACGGGAACAGCTCGATGCGCGCAAACCGGCGCACGTCCCACATGAGCAGGCCCGCGTCGAGTTCGTTATCGCGAAGGCGACTCCCTATCCAGCGCGCACCCCAATGGCCTAGCGCCATTATGATGGGGCGCAATTCCTCGCCTGCCTCGGTCAGGCTGTACTCCCAGACTTTGCCTGCGGCCGTGCGATGTACGACACCGATAGCTTCCAAGTGGCGCAGCCGCTGTGCCAGCAAGCTGGTGGACATCCGTGGTACGCCGCGGTGCAGTTCATTGAAGCGCTTGCTGCCGCATAGCAGCTCGCGCACGACCAAAGGCGTCCAGCGCTCGCACAGTGCTTCGGCACCGCGCGCGACCGTGCAGAACTGACCGTAGCTTTCATCCATCGCCTGTACTCCGCAACTACAACGCTTCAGATTCTGAACTAGCCTCGTGCCTTCGACGCGTGCACGCTGAAACCTGTGAAAGCCACCGCCTCAGGAGAACGCCATGACCAAGATAGCCATCATTCAGCGTCCGCCCGTGCTGCTCGATCGCAGCGCGACCATCGCCCGGGCCGTGCAATCGGTCGCTGAGGCCGCGGCGGCGGGCGCCTCGCTGATCGTTTTGCCCGAATCGTACATTCCAGGTTACCCGTCGTGGATCTGGCGGCTGGCGGCGGGAAAAGACGGGGCTGCAATCGGCCAGTTGCACACGCGTCTGCTGGCCAACGCCGTTGATATCGCCAACGGCGACCTGAACGAATTGTGCGAGGCCGCCAGCGCTCACGCCGTGACAATCGTATGCGGTATCAATGAATGCGACCGGCGTAATGGCGGCGGCACGCTCTACAACAGCGTAGTCGTTATCGGTACGAACGGCGAAGTGCTCAACCGGCATCGCAAGCTGATGCCAACGAACCCCGAGCGCATGGTCCATGGTTTCGGTGATGCGTCAGGGTTGCGTACGGTCGATACACCCGTCGGGCGCATTGGTGCGCTCATCTGCTGGGAAAACTACATGCCCTTGGCGCGCTATTCTTTGTATGCCCAAGGAGTGGAAATCTACGTCGCCCCCACGTACGACACCGGCGAGGGCTGGATCAGCACGATGCGTCACATTGCACTCGAAGGTCGATGCTGGGTGCTCGGCAGTGGCACCGCGTTGCGCGGCAGCGACATTCCCGATGACTTTCCGGCGCGCACGCAACTGTTTCCCGATCCGCAAGAGTGGATCAACGACGGCGACTCGGTGGTGGTCAACCCGCAAGGCCGGATCACAGCCGGTCCATTACACCGAGAGGCAGGCATTCTGTATGCAGACATTGACGTGTCACTCGTGGCGCCGGCGCGGCGGGCGCTTGACGTCACCGGGCACTATGCGCGCCCTGACATTTTCCAGTTGCAGGTGCGACGCACGCCGGCGACAGCGGTGCGCTTCACCGACGGATGAAGCTAACCGACCCTCAGGCGATCCATTCCCACTTCAGCGATGTGTGTAGCAACTGATCAAGGAGTCATTCCATGAGCATTCAAAAGTCTTACAAGGGCAGTTGTTTTTGCGGCGCAGTCGAGTTCACCGTCAGCGGTGAGCCAGCCGCAATGGGCTATTGCCATTGCGAGTCGTGTCGACATTGGTCAGCCGCGCCGGTCAATGCCTTCACGCTGTGGAAACCCGAGGCAGTGCAAGTAACGCGGGGGGCTGAGAACATTGGCACTTACAACAAGACACCGCAGAGTTTTCGCAAATGGTGCAAGCATTGCGGCGGGCATATTTTCACCGAACACCCGGGGATGGGGCTCATCGACGTGTATGCCGCCGTCATCCCGGATTTCGCGTATTCGCCAGGCGTTCACGTCCACTATCAGGAGACCCACCTGCGCATCAAAGACGGGTTGCCCAAGCTGAAGGATGTCCCTAGCGAATTAGGCGGATCGGGTGTCAGCGTGGACGAATAGCGCTAGCACGATAGTGTGCGGCGCTCCGACCTTGCCTGGCGAGTGCGCCGCCGTTAATCGAGGGTAAACAGGTCCCCTTCGACACTCCGGTCACCGTGTTTACGACGCTGCGCGGCAGCGTCGTAGACGATCAGCAAAAGCTCCCTGCTCTCCTCAGCCGATTTGAACAAACACATGCCCTCTGCATGGTCGTCGCCTTTGCCGAACGGCACCTCCAGCACCGTCTCCAATTGATCGGCGAACACCACCTGCTCTTCATCGGCTGCGAAGCCGCCGCGCCAACGGAACACCGTGACCGGGCCGTCCAGGTCCATGGTCGGCCCCGCCAGAATCAGCAGGTCATCGCCGCGGGTACACAGGTCTCGCACCCCCAGGCCATTGAGCGAAAAAAAGTGTTTGCGGTAGCGACGCCCACCCGGGCCGATCTTCTTCAGCACCAGGGTGTCGGTGGAGTCGCCGTCGGCTTCGGGTTCGATCTCCAGCAGCACGGTCCAGCCGCGCAGCACTGGCCCCCGAAGCCCCAACAGCAGGCGCGAGCCGATGACGGCCAAGCCTTCAATGTCGAAACCGTTGTCTTTGCCCGGGATGCGCAGAAAGTCGCGCAGCTGATCGTCCTTGGCGATTTCCGCGGTCAGGTCGTTGCCGAGCGCGTTGCCATGCAACTGCGCCGCCGTACGTCCATCGCCATCCACCTTTTCGGCGAGCTCATAGCGGTCGTTCTGCTGCACCACAGGGAGACGCGCCAGCAGAAAGCGATTGCCGTCAGCCTCTACGGTCGACAGGCGCTTGATGTTCTTCTGCGCGGATTTGTCGGCATCCGCCTTCTTGCGCTTGAGGCTATGGGAGCCGACGACCCAGAGATACCCCCCGTCAGGGGCATAGGCCAGGCCCTCGATGTCGATCTCGGCGTCTGGATCGGGTATGGGCAGGCTCAGGTATTCCATGAGCGGGAAGGCGTGGTGCTCATCGCACATCACAGCCTCGCCGGGTGCTGCGGACTGGATGGTCAGGCGTTCCAGGCTGGTGGTTTCGTCGTTGGCCAGCCACAGCGTGTCGCCGATCTGCAAGGCAACCGAAAGGCCGTCACGCAATGACGCAAATGCCGGATCAAAGCGCAGCATCACGGTATTGCCTGGCTTGCTCATGGGTGCTCTCCTGCCTTGAGGGGGTGACGCGAAGATGTGTAAAGGCTAGTGGTTACCCGTCAACAATCAAGGCTATTCGCCAGGTTCCCAGCCTGCAGTGCAGTCTTTGTAGACAAGCACCGCCCCCCCTAATACTGATGGTTTACAACATGTCCTCGCTGTTGCCAGATGACTGCGTCAGAAACTCAGTGATCAGCGAGGTAATCTGCTGCTGGATCAACCCACGTGGGCGGCCGTTGTCGCCATCTCGGCAGATGATGCCATCGCCTGGTACTGCTTCTTCGAGCACTGCCACCGCACCAGGTTTGCACACCGACATGAAGCTGAAGTGGCTTGCGTCGCTGATTTCGACGTAACGGCTTGACGCTTGGGGCAGGCGTTTGGCCAAGTTGGCGGACTCCAACTGAGCGGGGAGCTCTTGCGACGGTACGCCGGCAGCGATCACTAGCGCTGGTACCGGCAGCGCCGCAAGGCTTTCATCGGTCAGCCCGCGTGAAAGGCCCAGGTCCAGTGTAACCACCGCGGTGACGCGTTTATCGCGCAAATCACCGGCCAACCCGGCCTTCAATGCTGAAGTGCTTTCGGCGTTCATCTGTTGATAAACGGTGCAACTGACCAACTGCGGGTGGGCTTTGCAGTCACGGGCAAATCGGTCTGGGTCGAAACGGGCCCCGACGATCTCCATGGCGGTCCAGCCACCCAGTGAATGGCCCACTACCGCAATTCGGCGCTCCGCGACCTGGCCAAATTTTTCAGGTTGAGTCGTGACCGCTTCAATGGCTCGGCTCAGATCCACGGGCCGTTGCCATAACTGCGCCGCTGCTTGAGGGCTACGGTCACGGCTAGTGGTGCCGGGGTGGTTGACCGCGGCGACGATGTAACCCTTGTGGGCCAGCGCACTGGCAAGCCAGGTCTGGTTGCCCCAGTTGCCCCCGAAACCGTGGGAGAGCACTACCAATGGGTGTTCGCCAGCAGCCGGTGGCGTGTTACGAACGGCAGAGGCACCGACAAACACTGCATTATCGGCGATCAATTGCGTGGTGGCGGTGGTTGCACTGGGGTACCAGACGACCATCTCCAGCGTGCGATTATCATGCGTGTCCAGCAGCGTGGAGGACTGGAAGCCAACCGGGTTATCGTCAGCGAATGCGCTGGCAGTCAGGCAGATCAGAAACAGGGCGCCGAAAGCTGTTTTCAATGTTGTTATCTTCCTTGATCGGACAAGCGCATAGCATTCTGAAGCGGGCTGTTGGGCCCATCTCGCATGCGGTCGAAATCCAATGTTGAGCACAGGTGCGTTGCACGGACATTAAAGCCCATATTCGCGCCGACGTGCATGGGACTTTCATCGTTAGCGCAACGGCATCACACCACCACAGCGGCGATGGCGTGCCGCCAGTCCTTGTTTAATTTCCCCGGCAAAACCGGCACAATCGCCGGCTTTTTTTCCCGACAAGGTAGTCCCTCATGCAACGGATCGTCATTCTGGGCAACGCTGGCAGCGGAAAGTCCACCCTCGCCCGCGCCCTCGGCAAACAACTGGGCTTGCCAGTGGTGCACCTGGACAGGCTGTTCTGGGAACCCGGCTGGGTCGAACCCGATGCCGAGCAGTTCCGCTCGCGGGTGCGCGAGGCGGTGTCGCAGGACACCTGGGTGTGTGAAGGCAACTATGCGCGACGCACGTTTGACCTGCGCCTGCCCCGGGCTGACCTGGTGGTCTGGCTGGATACGCCGCGCCTGACCTGCTTGATGCGGGTGATCAAGCGCAGTGTGTTGAATCGCCCTCGGCCTGACCTGGCGGACGGCTGCAGCGAAAAGCTCGACCGGGCGTTTCTGACTTTCTTGAAGTTTGTCTGGACCTTCAATCGCGGTTATCGCCCGGGGATCGAGGCGGTGCGCGAGGCCATCGGCCCGCAGGTACCGGTGGTGCATGTGCGCGGCAGCCGCCAGATTGCGGCATTTGTCGAAGGGTTGCCGGCTGGCGCGGTTGGCGCAGAGGGGCTGCAGCGTCAGCGCTGATCCCCAAAGCATTCACTCCTGCCCCGCTCGCCCCTGTTCCAGCAGCCGTTCCATCAGCATCCTGGCATTGTCGGTGCAGTCGCGGTCCTCGGGGCGGTTTTCGATACTGTCGATGGCCACCAGCAACTGCTCGCGGTTCTGCGCCAGTTGCGCTTGCAGTACTTCGATCTCGGCGACCTTGCGCTTGAGCCCGGCCAGCAGCGCGTCATGCTGCCAGCCGTCGGCATTGGCCGGCAGCAGCTGACGAATCTCCTCAAGGCTAAACCCTGCGCCCTGGGCGCTGGTGATGATCTGCAGGGTCCACAGCGCTTGCGGGGCGTAGTCGCGATAGCCGTTGGCCTTGCGCGCCACCGATCTGATCAGGCCGCTGGTCTCGTAAAAGCGAATTCGCGAGGCACTCAGGCCGCTGCGTTTCGCCAGTTCTCCTATTCTCATAGCTCGCCTTCAACAGGGCAGTGACCTTAAACCTTACTTTAACCCTAGGACGCAGCAAACACATCACAGAGGAGCAACGAACATGGCATTCGTCACAACCAAAGACGGCGTTGAAATCTTCTATAAAGACTGGGGCCCGCGCGATGCCCAGGTGATTTTCTTCCACCACGGTTGGCCGCTCAGCGGTGACGACTGGGATGCGCAGATGCTGTTCTTCCTGGCCCAGGGTTATCGGGTTATCGCCCATGACCGCCGCGGCCACGGGCGCTCCAGCCAGGTCTGGGATGGCCACGACATGGACCATTACGCCGATGACGTGGCGGCGGTGGTCGATCACCTGGGGGTACGCGGCGCAGTGCATGTCGGACATTCCACCGGCGGCGGCGAGGTGGTGCATTACCTGGCCCGCCACGGCCAGGACCGCGCCAGCAAGGCGGCGATCCTGGCGGCGGTGCCACCGTTGATGGTGCAGACCGCCAGCAACCCCGGCGGCCTGCCCAAGTCGGTGTTCGACGACCTGCAGGCGCAACTGGCGGCCAACCGCGCGCAGTTCTACCACGACATTCCCGCCGGGCCGTTTTACGGCTACAACCGCCCCGGGGCGACACCTTCGCAAGGGGTGATCCTCAACTGGTGGCGCCAGGGCATGATGGGCAGCGCCAAGGCCCACTACGACGGCATCGTCGCCTTCTCGCAGACCGACTTTACCGAGGACTTGAAGCGCCTCACCCTGCCAGTGCTGGTGATGCACGGCGACGATGACCAGATCGTGCCCTATGAAAATTCAGGCCTGCTGTCGGCCAGGCTGCTCAGCAACAGCACCCTGAAAACCTACAAGGGCTACCCCCACGGCATGCCCACCACCCATGCCGATATCATCAACGCCGACCTGCTGGCCTTCATACGCAGCTGATACTGCGGTGCCAGGGCCCTGCCCTGGCACCCTGCTTCACCCCCTGAAAAAGCCTGTTGACATTAAAGTTAACTTTAAGGTTATGGTTTGAACACGATCAAACGAGGCACTCCCCATGAACGTGTTCGACAAGCTGACATTGCCCAACGCAAGCGAGATCCCCAACCGCCTGGCCAAGGCCGCGATGGAAGAGAACATGGCCGACGCCGACCAGGCGCCGTCCGCAGAGTTGCTGCGTTTGTACCAGGCCTGGGCCGACGGTGGCGCGGGCCTGCTGATCAGCGGCAATGTGATGGTCGACAGCCGCGCCATGACCGGCCCGGGCGGTGTGGTGCTCGAAGATGACCGGCAACTGGCCAAGTTCAAGCGCTGGGCCAGCGTCGGCCGTAGCCATGGGGCGCAGTTCTGGCTGCAGATCAACCACCCCGGGCGGCAGATGCCGGCCAACCTCGGTCAACCGACCTGGGCACCTTCGGCGGTGGCGCTGGAAATGGGCAAACTGTCCAAACACTTCAACACGCCCCAGGCGATGACCGAAGCGGTGATCGTCGAGGTCATCCAGCGCTTTGCCCGTACCGCGCAACTGGCCGAACAGGCCGGCTTCACCGGGGTTGAGATTCATGCCGCGCATGGTTACCTGCTGAGCCAGTTCCTCTCGCCGCTGAGCAACAAGCGCAACGACGCCTGGGGCGGCTCGCTGGAAAACCGTGCACGGCTGCTGCTGGAGATCGTCAAGGCGGTGCGCGCCGTGGTGGCGCCGCAGTTTGCCGTGGCGGTCAAGCTCAACTCCGCCGACTTTCAACGCGGCGGCTTCAGTGCCGACGATGCCCGCCAGGTGGTGCAACTGCTCAACGGCCGGGGCGTCGACCTGGTGGAATTGTCCGGTGGCAGTTACGAAGCCCCGGCCATGCAGGGCGAGGCTCGCGACGGACGCACCCTGGCCCGGGAAGCCTACTTCCTGGAGTTCGCCCGCGACGTACAGAAGGTGGCGAGCATGCCGCTGATGGTCACTGGCGGCATCCGTCGCCTGCCGGTGGCCCAGCAGGTGGTCGACAGTGGCGTGGCCATGGTCGGCATCGGCACGGCGCTGGCCATCGACCCCAACCTGCCCCGCGCCTGGCAGCAAGGCAAGGGCACGGCGCCGGCGCTGGCGCCGATCACCTGGAAGAACAAGCCGCTGGCATCGCTGGCCAACATGGCCCTGGTCAAGTTCCAGCTGCGCAAGCTCAGCCAGGGCAAGGCGCCCCGCCCGCAGGTATCGCCGCTGTGGGCGCTGATCGGCCAGCAACTGGGCAATGCGCTGCGCGCCCGCCAGTACCGGCAGTGGATTGCCCAGCGCGTGCGTTGAGCCACTTCGCGCTCAATCGCGGGTCAAGCTCGCTCCTGTAGGAGCGGGCTTGACCCGCGATGAGGCCAGCACAGCTCTATCAGGGTCCATCAGCTCTGGCAGAAGCGAATCCGGTTGCCAAACGGATCATAGACCTCCAGCACCTTGCCCCAGCCCTGCTCGACGATGTCCGGCCGGCCATAGCCGTAGCGCTTGGCCTGCAGTTCGTCGCGCAGTTGCTCGATATTGTGCATGGGCACGAAGATCGTCGCCCCCGGGCTGGCATCGCCGTGATGCTCGGACAGGTGCAACTGCAGGCCATCGCGGTTGATGCCCAGGTACAGCGGCAAATCGGCCTCGAAGCGGTGCTCGAACTCGACGCTGAAACCGAGAAAACCCAGGTAGAACTCGCGGGCCTTGGCTTCATCGAAACTGCGCAGGATGGGGATGGGCTTGTCGAAGCGGATCGCCGCTGGCGGGGTGTCTGGGGGCAACAGCGCGGCGGCGGTGTTCCAGTCCTTGTAGCCCAGTTGCTGCGCCACCAGTTCCAGCGCAGCAGCGTGTGAAAGCGCTGGGCTATGCGCTTGCAGCGACACGCGCAGGCGCTTGGCCATCTGTTTGGCTTGCTCGTTTGAAATCATCGTTCCTCCTGAAGCCGAGGCCGTGTGGTGCTCGCGTTGCCAAACCTCGACTGCAAGAAAAGCGACAGGGTTCGGGTGCTTCTTTACATGCTTTCACCATGCCCTTGTGGGCGCGAGCGGCAGGCAGCATTGGCCTGGGCGCGATAGTACACAGATGATCAGCGCGCTGTCGATTTCACCCTTGCCCAGCGGTGTGCTGGTGGCGCGTTATGTACGGGGTCGTTTGCCTAGTTGCGCCAACAGCGGCGATGCACTCTAAGAATCGCCTGATGTTCGCGTCTGGGCATGGACACTAGAGATGCATCGCATCTTCATCACCGTGTACCGTCATCACCATGATTTTTTCAACCTGGCAGCGCATTTTATTGGGCATCGCTTGTGTAGTCGCATGGGCAGTTGGCCCCGATGCAATGGCTGCCAATTGCACCTTTACCTTTAGTGACAAGCACAACAAAGAGACCACGGTGAACTTCGGCGCCGGTTTGACCGCTGACAGCTTGACGATCCCCCAGGACGCCCCCATCGGCACTATCGTTTATCAGCAAAGCCTTAACTCAGCAGAGCATGTCTTCACGTGTGCGGCAGCAACACGATACGGATTCGCCATGAACCCTGCCCTGGGTATACCGGTAGACAGTACTTACCCCCTGGGCAAGAGCGGGCTTTCATTTCGCGTGGGCACCCCCAACCCGAACATCTCCTACATGCCACCGCCGTTTAACGTGGGCGCAGGGACCTATACAACCAACGGCGGTAACTACACGCTCGAAGTGTTCAAATCCGGCGATTTGTCAGCGACCAACGAAATTCCCGCCGGTTTTCTGGGCAACCTGCAAGTTACTGACCTGGTGTTCATCAAGTTCAACCTGCTCAAGCCCATTCACCTGAATACCGCCTCCTGCCAAACACCCTCGGTGCCGGTATCGATGGGTGACGACTACCGCCTGCAGGAATTCGAAAAAAGTGGCGATACCCCGCGGGTGATCAAGTTCAACATTGCCCTGAACCAGTGCCAGCGCGGCATCAAGAAAGTGACGTACCAACTCAAGGCCACCACTCGGGTCATCGATGCAAAAAACGGTGTCGTGGCACTGAATGGCGAATCCACGGCCAAGGGCATCGGCTTGCAGTTGATGAACGATTCAGGACAACCCATTGCCCTGGACACCTCGTATCCGTTCAATGGCTTCGACCCCTTGGGTACCGACTTCAAAATCCCCTTGGCCGCCGCCTACTACCGCCTGGCCGAAGATCACCTTGAAGCAGGCAGCGCCAACACTGCCGTGACCTTCATCATGAGCTACCTGTAGTCAATTAAGGATCGTCTTATATCGCCGGCACCCCCGCGTGCCTAAAGTGCCGGCATGAGATTGAAGACGTACCTGCATCAGATCAACCCGATCCTTTCCACCCCCCATGCGGCGCGACGCTTGTTGCGCATTTTCGCTGTGGTGTTGCTGATCGGCATTCTGGGCGGGGTGTACAACTTTTTGTTGTTCACCTTCACCAATGAAGTGTCGCAGCGTCGTGGCTACATGAGCAGCGCGATCGCCGAGGCCCATACGTTTTTCACCACCCGCCAGGCCCTGCTCGAGAGCCTCAGCCTGTCGGCCACGCGTAAATCCCGAAGCGTGCCACCGATGTCCGATGAAGAAATCCACCTGCTGCTGGGCACCACGCCCGGCAAGCAGTGGCGCATCGGGCTGACCCAGCGCATGCGCGACAACTTGAAAGCCAAGCAGGTCAATCTGATTTACGTCAGCAGCGGCACCGACGCACAGGTAAAACGCCTGTACACCGCGACGCCGATGCCGAGAACCTTTCCTCAGGCGATGCTCAAAAGCCTGGAAACCTTGAAGCGCGAAAACAACTCACCCCATGAAGAGCTTTGGCTGACTCATCAATCGGCCAAGCATGCACAGCTGTACATTTTCATCCGCCTGGACGAACGTGACGTGGACTCCGGCTGGCTGGGCCTGGAAATGGATGGCCGTAAAGTCTCCAGCGCCTTGAACGACCAGAGCGCCGGCGAGTTCATGATGTTCAACGCCCAGGGCATGCTGTTGTTTACCAATAGCCACAGCGCACACTTGAGCCAGAACCTGTTGCAACTGCAGCGCGAGAACTTCTTCGGGCTGGTTGGCGAACGCTGGCTGCCCGATCACCTGGTGATTCGCAAACAACTCAAGTCATCCGACTGGCAACTGGTGTATTCCATCAGCCTGCAGGCGCTGCTCGCCGCGCTGGTATCGCAACTGTTGGGCGCCCTGCTGTTCTGCCTGCTGAGTATCAGCCTGGTGTGGCTGCTGATCCGGCGCCTGGAGCATCGTTTCATCACCCCGACCATCCACCGGATCCAGGCCGTGGTCGAAAGCGAGCTGTTCAGCCGCGACGTGATCCAGACCGCCCCTGTGGCGCTGTGCGTACTGCGCCGCGCCGATGGCCAGGTGGTGCTGGAAAACACCCTGTCCCAACAGTGGCTGGGCCAGGGCGGTGAGCGCGAGCAGTTGTGCCCCGGCTGGATTTGCCAGGCCTTTGCTGGCACGTCGGCGACCTTCACCGACTATTTTGAAACCGCCGATGGCCGCCACCTGTACTTGAGCAGCTCGCCCACCCGCTACAAGGGCGAGGACGTGCTGTTGTGCGCCTTCAGCGACATCAGCGCCCGCACCCAGATCGAAGAGGCGCTGCAACAGGCGCGGCAACTGGCCGATGCCGCCAACGAAGCCAAGACGTTGTTCCTGGCAACCATGAGCCACGAAATCCGCACCCCGCTGTACGGTGTGCTGGGCACCCTGGAACTGCTCGCGCGTACGCCACTGGACGTCCAGCAGCGCGACTATCTGCGGGCGATCGAAGGCTCCTCGGCAACCTTGTTGCAGTTGATCTGCGATGTGCTGGACGTGTCGAAAATCGAAGCGGGCCAGTTGGTGCTGGAGTCGAGCGAGTTCTGCCCGCTGGGGCTGGTACAGGAAGTCATCCAGAGCTATGCCGCCGCCGCCCGCAGCAAAGGCTTGCAGCTGTATGCCTGCCTGGACCCGCAGTTGCCGGAGCGGGTTATCGGCGATGCCACGAGAATCCGCCAGATCCTCAACAACCTGCTGAACAACGCCGTGAAGTTCACCGACGCTGGACGGGTGGTCCTGCGGGTCAGGCTGCTGTGCCGCGAAGGCGAGCGCGCTACCTTGCAATGGCAAGTCTCGGACACCGGCAAAGGGATCAGCCAGGACGATCAGGCGTTGATTTTCGATCCGTTCTACCAGATCGATGGCAACACCAATGTGGTGGCGGGTACGGGGCTTGGCCTGCCCATCTGCCAGCGCCTGACCCATTTGATGAACGGCAGTATCCGCATGGTCAGCGAGCTGGGGCTGGGCAGCAGTTTTTCCCTGACCCTGCCACTGGAGCAACCCTCGGGCAATACCCTGCCAAGCACCATGTCCAGCCTGCTGCCGGAGATCGTCCATGTGGTTTCACCGATCCGCGAACTGGCCGAGGTCGTCAGTGGCTGGTTGCGTCGCTGGGGCGCCCGTCCGCAAATCGGTCGCCCGCCCAGCGCCGACCTTGCCACGCAAAGTGTCCTGATCGAACTGCACGCCAGCGCTTTCGAGCAGCGCCTGGAGCCCCATTGGCTCGGCCCGCTGGTGCTGGCCTGCGGCGATGGCAGCAACGAACCGCAGATCATGTCCGGCGCCTGGAAGGTCAACCTCAACGACTTGCCGGCCATTCACCAGGCCGTCAGCCTGGCCCAAGGGCTGTGGGTGGCAAGCCCCCGGGAGGCGTTCGATCCGTACGACCTCAAGCAGCTGAACCTGCACATCCTGGTCGCCGAAGACAACGTGATCAATCAACTGATCCTGCGCGATCAACTGGAAGAGCTCGGCTGCACCGTGGAGCTGGCCGCCAATGGCAACGAGGCCTTGTCGCTCTGGGACAACGGAAAATTCGACGCGGTCCTCAGCGACGTCAACATGCCTGGGCTCAATGGTTACGAGCTGGCTCGGGAGCTGCGTCGCCTGGGCTGCACGGCGCCCATCATCGGTGCCACCGCCAACGCCCTGCGCGGTGAAGCGGCCTTGTGCCTGGCGGCGGGTATGAATCACTGCCTGGTCAAGCCTTTCACGCTCAGAGCCCTGTTCAATTACCTGGCGCCTTATGAAAGAACTCCCCATGAAGCCCTGTAGCATTTTGATTGTCGAAGACCACCCCTTCCAGCACCTGTACCTGCAACACCTGTTCAGCGAACTGGGTGATTTCCATCTGGAGGTGGCATGCGATGGCGCCGAAGCGCTCGCTCGCTTGAAACGGCGTCAGTTCGACCTGGTCCTCACTGACTTGCTGATGCCCGGCATGGATGGCGTGCAGTTCATCCAGGGCCTGGCAGCCCTGCGCTGCAGGCCAGCCCTGGCAATCATGAGTGCAACCTCGCGGCGTATGCTGATGGCGGCCAGCCTGGTGGCGCGCAACCTGGGAGTGAAGGTCATCGGCCTGATCTCGAAACCGGTCAAGGCCGCCGCCCTGCGCAGCCTGACCGATCAACTCATGGGCTTGCGCAATGCCGCGCAGCCCGAGCCCACTCCGGGCTTCGAGCGCCAGGCGATCCTCGATGCCCTCGACAACGGTCAGCTGCAGGCCTGGTTTCAACCCAAGAAGGCCCTGGCCAATGGTCGCATCGTCGCCGCCGAGGCACTGGTGCGCTGGATGCACCCCGAGTACGGGGTGCTGTTGCCGGGCATGTTCCTCACCGCGCTCAAGCTTTACGGCCTGGAAGAACCCCTGTTGTGGCACGTGCTGGGCCAGGCGATCAAAGCCCAGGCGCAGTGGCGTGAGCAGGGCTATGACATTCCGGTGTCCATCAACCTGCCCACCCACCTGCTCAACAGCCATGACCTGGCCGATCGCATTCTGGCGTTTGTTCACGATCAGCAAGGGGTACCGGGGAAAATCTGCTTCGAGCTGATGGAGTGCTCGGTACCGCAGGACATCAGCAATTTCTACGCCGGCGCCTGCCGGCTGCGGATCATGGGGTTCGGCCTGTCGCAAGATGATTTCGGCAAGGGCTACAGCTCCTACATGAACCTGGTGTCGACGCCCTTTACCGAGCTGAAGATCGATCGGGCGCTGGTCCAGGGCTGCAACGAGAACGAAGAGCTGGCCCAGGCGTTGACCAGCATTGTCGCGCTGGGCCGGCAATTGGGTCTGACCGTCGTGGCCGAAGGTGTAGAAACCGCGCAGGAACTTGCTCTGTTGCGTAAAATCGACTGCACTCAGGTCCAGGGTTTCCTGATTTCCCAAGCCGTGTCTTCGAGTCAGTTCCAGCAGTTGTTGACCCATGACGGTCCGGCAAGCGCGTATTGACCCGCAGGCATGTGCGTTTGAACGTCTCTTGCTTCGAGGTCTCCGTGCACAACCGCTTTGCGCTCACCTACCGGGTGGCCCCGCGATGAATCATCCCAACGCTTTCTTCGAGAAGCTGGCCAACAGCTCGCTGCGCCTGAACAGAGGCCTGACCGTGCTGTGCACCACCGTACTGCTGTTGATCGGCGTCAGCTATTGGGGGGTGCAGCGCACGCTCGAAGAACAGCACGACACGGTGCGGTTCCACTTTGCCCGGGTGCTGGAGAACCTGCGCGAGCAGGAAGCCTTTCTCGACACGGTGTCTGCGCAGAGTGCCAAAGGTGAGCTGCTGGACTCACTGGTCTCCCCCATATCGCTACAAAAGGCACTGCCCGATGAAGGCCCTGACATCTATCAGGGGCAACAGTTTTCGTTCTCGTTGCCGTTCAGCGTGAAGATCAACCCGGACAGTGTTGCACCGAGCCAACAGGCGAAAGTCTTTACCCTCGGGGCGCACCTGGCCGATTACTACAGCGCCTTCTGGTCTGCCTCGCACTTTCAGTCACCACAGGTGTTTCTGTTCAACGTTCCGGACAACTTCGACATTGCCGTGCCCGCCGCCGGACGCTTGCGCGACGCAGGTCAGATACAGGGTGGCGAGTTCGTCGCAGTGATGAAGCAGGTGCTGCAGCGGCTGCACGACAACAATCCCAAGCCGCTGGACAACCAGGTTCACTGGGTGCAGTACAACGAAGCATCCGATAACGTTGCCATCCCGTCCGTGCTCGGCTACGTCAATATCGACCTGTCCTCGACCCATCTGAACATCCAGGGTGCCAGCCCCTGGGTGGTGGTCGCGTCTCTGCTGAACCTGTCCCAGGTCAACGACGTCGAGCGGATCATGCAGTGGACGATCTACGACCATTTCACCCTGATCGCCCCCTCCGGCGAAGCGCTGATCGGTGCGGTGAAGCCTGAACTGCACCTGCATGAAGGGCTGAACTTCAACAGTGACGGGCTGGTGTTCAAGGTATCCAGCACCCAGGGGCGACCCTGGACGGGGATCTACGTCATCAGTATCAAGAGTTTCCTCAATTACGCCCGCTGGCCGTTGCTTGGCTTGTTGCTGGCGCTGCTGGCGGCGCTGGGCGGCGGCTGGGCCTTCAACCGCTGGTACAAACGCCGGGTGGTGCTGCCGGCCCACCAGGCCCATGAGAGCATCGCCGAAAGCGAGGCGTTCAGCCGCACTGTCATCGACACCGCGCCGACCGGGCTGTGCGTGGTCCGCCGCAGCGATCATCAGGTGTTGATGGAGAACCCGCGCGCCCAGCAATGGCAGGACAGTGCCAAGCTGATCAACGCCCTCAACCGCCAGCACGACCTTACCCGCTCCGGGCAGACCGACCTTGAGGTCGACGGCCGTCACCTGCACGTCGATTTCATTTCCACCCGCTATCACGGCCAGGATGTCTGGCTGTGCGCCATCCATGATGTCACCCGCCGGGTCGAGGACGCCGTGGCGCTGGAACAGGCACGCAAAGCCGCCGACTCGGCCAACGAAGCCAAGACCCGGTTCCTGGCGACCATGAGCCACGAGATCCGCACGCCGCTGTACGGCGTGCTGGGCACCCTCGAATTGCTGGGGCTGACGGCGCTTGAGCCGCGTCAGCAGCAGTACCTGGACACCATCCAGCGTTCCTCGGCAACCTTGTTCCAGTTGATCAGCGATGTACTGGACGTGTCGAAGATCGAGTCCGGGCAAATGACCCTGGAAGCCCAGGACTTCTGCCCCCTGGAACTGACCGAAGACACCGTGCGCACCTACAGCGCCTCCGCCCAGGCCAAGGGGTTGCAGCTCTATGCCTGCATTGACGCCACACTCCCTGACCGGGTGCGCGGCGATCCGCTGCGCATCCGGCAAATCCTCAATAACCTCTTGAGCAACGCGATCAAGTTCACCGATCACGGCCGGGTGGTACTGCGCCTGCGGGTACTGCAACGCAGTGGCGAGGAAGCCAGCCTGCAGTGGCAGGTCAGCGACTCGGGCATCGGTATTTCCCAGGCCCAGCAGGCGCAGTTGTTCGATCCGTTCTACCAGGTGCGCGACGCCTCCAGTGAAGCCGGTGCAGGGTTGGGCCTGGCAATTTGCTGGTGGCTGTGTGAATTGATGGCCGGCCAGCTCAAGGTCGTCAGCGAACCTGGCCTGGGCAGCAGTTTTTCCCTGCAACTGGCACTTGAGTGCCGACCGGGCGAGCTGGCCGATTGCCCGGCGTTCGAGCCGGGCGCTGCGCCGGTTTGCGTGCGTGCTCCGACCCAGGAGCTGGCGCAGCACCTGTGCACCTGGCTCAATCGCCTGGGCGCACAAGCCTGGCCCGCAGGTGCCGAGATGAAACCGGCAGCGGCCTCGACACTGTTGGTGGATATGTTGCCGCTGGGCAACGAAACGCCCTGGCCCGGAGCGCGGATTATCGCCGCCGCAGGCGCCCGTAACCCGCCGCAGCATTCGGCCCAAGGCTGGGAAGTCGATGCCCACGATGTGCGCGCTATCGCCTGGGCGGTCTACCTGGCGCAGCAAGGGGGCAACCCCCAACACCAGGCACCGGTGCCGCACCAGGCCCTGGCCCTGAACCTGCGGGTACTGGTGGCTGAAGACAATCCGATCAACCAGGCGATCATCAAGGAACAACTGGAAGCGCTGGGTTGTACCGTAACGGTTGCCGACAATGGTGAACAGGCGCTGGCCCAATGGCTGCCCGGGCGGTTCGACCTGGTCCTGACCGACGTCAACATGCCAATCACCAATGGCTACGAACTGGCCTCGGCCTTGCGCCAACGGGATACTCAGGTGCCCATTATCGGCGTCACTGCCAATGCCCTGCGCGAGGAAGGTGAACGCTGCGCGGCCGTGGGCATGAATGCCTGGCTGGTCAAGCCGCTGAACCTGCAGACCTTGCGCACGCAATTGCTCAAGCACTGCAGAGCGAACCAGTCGGCGCATGCCATCGGCGCCACCCTCCCCCCGCTCCCGCAAGCGCCTGCAACACCGCTGCAGTTGTCAGCGAAGATGCGGGCGCTGTTTGTCAGTACCCTGCAACAGGACATGCAGGACACCCGCACCGCGCTTGAGCGTGGCGATGCCGACGGCGTGGCACAGAAACTTCACAGCATCGCCGGGTCATTGGCCGTGGTGCAGGCCCTTGCCCTGGCGCAGACCTGCGCCGAGCTCGAGTGCCGGCTGACCGGGCTGACCATCACCCCGGCCCTGGCGCAGGAGGTGCTTGACGTCCTTGAAGCGCTGGGCGCTGTGCTGCTCGCCGTCGAATGACTACCCCCCACTTTTTCAGCAAACCTTACGGACGACCGGTCATGAAAAAACTAAACGTTGTCATCGCTGACGATCACCCTATCGTGTTGCTCGGCGTACGCGAACTGGTAGAGCGCGATGTGCATTTCAGCGTGGTCGGCGAAGCCGTCAGCTCCGTCGGCCTGATCAAGCTGCTGGAACAGCAGCCGGTCGACCTGGTGATCACCGACTTCAACATGCCCGCCGACTCCCCCTACGGCGATGGCCTGAAGCTCGTGGGGTATTTGCAGCGACACTTCCCGAACGTGCAGGTCCTGGTGCTGACCATGATCTCCAACCCGTTGATCCTGACCCGGCTCCATGAGCTGGGTGTACTCGGGGTTATCCAGAAGAGCCAGTTGCACAACGAAATTGAAATCGCGCTCAAGGCCGTCGCCAGCGGCAAGCCGTTTCACAGCGCCGGGGCCGCCCCCACGTCGGTGGTGGAGTCCAGCACCGCCCTGGACGAACGCTTTGCCCGGCTGTCGCCCAAGGAGCATGAAATATTGCGCCTGTTTGTCGCCGGGCTGAGTGTCAATGAAATTGCCCGCAGCCAGAATAGAAGCGCCAAGACGATCAGTGCGCAGAAGATCGCGGCCATGCGCAAACTGGAAGTTGCCAGTGACCAGGACTTATTGGCGTACTGCCTGGAGCGCAAACTGTTCAATTAACCGGCGTTATCGAGCCTGCCGAAACCCGCCGTTAGTGCTTATAAGGATCGTCTGATTCTTTCTTCCGATTGGCCTCCGTATTGTGTAACTGCACTTTCATGCAGCACTTAAAACACCTATGGAAATCAGAATGAAGAAGTTCACCCTGGCCTTTATGACCCTCTCGATCCTCGCCGCCACTGGTCACGCGCTCGCCGCCGACCCCGTGCCGACCAAAGCCGGTTCCGGCACCATCAACTTCACTGGAAAAATCAACAACGACGCCTGCTCCGTTGAAAGCTCGGACATGAACAAGACTATTTCCGTGCCCATGGGTGAAGTGTCGATCAAAGACATGGGCACCGCCGCCGCGCCGATTGGCAGCGGCAAGCTGAGCGCGGAAAACTTCGACATGAAGATCAACTGCAACAAGGGCACCAAAGTGTCGATGATCTTCCAACCGAAAAAAGCCGACGGTTCTGGCCTGGTCGAAGGCACCAAAGTACTGAGACTGATTGATGGTCTGGGCGCGGCGAAAAACGTCGGTATTGCCCTGCTCGACGCCAATGGCGCGCTGATCGACCTGACTTCCGACGCCACCGCCCGCGTCGAGAACACCCTGCAGGATGGCAACACCACCCTGAAATTCTCCGCTGCCTACGTCACCACCGGGGCCCTGGACACTGTCGTTGCCGGTCGCGGTGACGCCACCCTGCCATTCGTTCTGCAATACGAATAACTCCAGAGCAGGCTCTGACCCGGAGCGGGGCAACTCGCCCCGCTTTTTTCTTGGCAATGACGCGGTAATTATCATGTTGGTTCGTCAACCCCTTTCCTTCTGCCTGGGCATCCTCGGCATGCTCGCGGTTGCCCAGGCCTCGGCCGGCATCTCTTTGAGCGGCACTCGCCTGGTCTTTGATGGCAAGCACAAAGAGGCCGGCATTACCGTGCGCAACACCGGTGATGACGTGCTGATCCAGTCTTGGGTCGACAGCGATGGCCCTGACTCGACGCCAGTGCCGTTCGCGGTTACGCCGCCCCTGGCGCGGGTCACCGGCAACGAGCAGCAGTTGTTGCGGGTGATCTATGAAGGCACCGGCATGCCGTCGGATAAAGAGTCTGTGGTCTGGCTCAACGTCCAGGAAATCCCCCAGGCGGCAAAAACCGAAAACACCTTGCAGCTCGCGGTTCGCCAGCGCATCAAAGTGTTCTTTCGCCCATCAGGCCTGACCGCCAACGCCTATCTGGCCCCCACAGAACTGCAATGGCAATTGCGCGAGCGCGCAGGGAAAACCGTCCTGGGGATTGATAACCCCGGCCTCTACCACGTGTCCATGGGGGATATAAAACTGCAATCCGGCCAATCAACGGAAATCGTCGTTGATTCCATGATGATCGCCCCGGGTGAACACAAAGAGTTAGCGGTAAAGCAACTCAACGCAGCCGGCACGGCAAACTTGTCATTCACCAGTATTAACGATTATGGCGCCCAAGAGCATTACACCACGCAACTTGTCAATGCCACGGCAACAAAGGCCAGCCTGACGAAAGCGTCACCTTGAGCCACCGGTTTGACTATTCATCGTACTTCCACCGCACTTTACTTCGCTCCGCACCGTTACTCGTATCGGGGGTGATATAGGTTATTTGCATGTCTTTACTCACTGGCAGCAAACACGATCATGGCGTAAACCAGCCAAAGCGACCGGCAACGCCCCCCACCCTATTACACCCGTCGACCCTTTGCCCCCTGCTCATCGCCATCGTCTCATGCCTGCCCACGACAGCGGGCGCAGCCACCCCCGCAGCCAGCGATATTGAGCAGGAACAGTTCAACACCTCGTTCCTCCAGGGCGCCCAGTCGTCGGTGGACCTGCAATTGCTACTCTCGGCCAACAGCGTGCTACCGGGTAACTACCGGGTCGACCTTTACAGCAACGAAGTACTGGTAGGCCGTCGTGATATTGAATTCCGGCGCACACCCAGCACCGGCAAAGTCGAGGCCTGCCTGACCCTGGACCTGCTCCGGCAACTGGGCATCGACATGAAAAAGCTGGAAGCCACGAACAAGCTCACCCCGGCTGAGCCAGAGGCCTGCTACGACCTGTCCGCGCTGATCGACAAAGCCACCCAGCGCTATGACGTCAGCCGGCTGCGCTTGATGGTGAGCGTGCCGCAAGTCGCCATGCAACGCGGCATGCGCGGGTATGTCGACCCGGCGCTGTGGGATGACGGCGTATCGGCGGCGTTCATCAATTACCAGTTGAGCAGCAACCGCAACAGTACGGACACCGCCACCACGCTGTCCAACAATCTGGGCCTGCGCAACGGTATCAACCTGGGCGCCTGGCGACTGCGTAATGAGTCGAACTTCAGCAGCAGTACCGATCAGCCCAACAAGTTCAAGAGCAACCGCAGCTACGTTCAGCATGATGTGACCGCGTTGAAGGGGCAATTCAGTGCCGGCGATATCTTCTCCGACGCCGACCTGTTCGACAGCGTGCGCTATCGCGGCCTGAAACTGGCCTCGGACGAAGGCATGCGCGCCGACAGCGAGCGCGGCTACGCGCCGATCATCCGCGGCGTGGCGCAAACCAGCGCCACGGTCGAGATCCGCCAGAACAACTACATCCTCTACACCGCCAACGTACCGCCGGGCCCGTTTGAAATCAGTGATATCTATCCCAGCGGCTCGAACGGTGACCTGCAAGTGACCATCATCGAGGCCGATGGCAGTCGTCGGGTTAGCGTGCAGGCGTTCTCCAGCTTGCCGATCATGGTTCGTGAAGGCCAGCTGAAGTACAGCGTCTCGGCGGGCAAGTACAACAGCAACAGCGAGGGCCTGGCGTCGCCGAAATTTGTCAGCAGTACCCTGGCCTATGGCATCAGCAGCAACCTGAGTGGCATCGTCGGCGTCCAGGCCAGCGACAACTTCCAGGCGCTGGCACTCGGTGCCGGGCGCAACACTGCCATTGGCGCGGTCTCGGTCGACCTGACCCACTCCTCCAGCCGTACCCCGGGCCAGTCGGTCCGGGGCAATAGCCTGCGGGCGCTGTACGCGAAAACCTTCACCGGTACCGACACCAGCTTCACCCTGGCCGCCTACCGTTACTCGACCGAGGGCTACCGGACCCTGACCAACCATGTCGAAGAGCTCGATACCGATAGCCCCAAGCGTACCGGCAACTCGAAAACCCGTACCGACCTCACCATCAACCAGAGCCTCGGCCGCAACCAGCAATATGGCAGCGTCTACCTCAATGCCAGCGATCAGCGCTATTGGGGCCGGGGCGGTTCCCAGAGCCTGTCCGCCGGTTACAGCAACTATTGGGGTGAGCTGAGCTACAACCTTGGCGCCACCTACAGCAAAGATGTCGGTGATTACGGCCCCTCGAACAATGACACCCTGGTCAACCTGTCCGTGTCCTTCCCGCTGGGCTCCAAGCCCCGGGCGCCGCGCGCCTTCGTCTCGGCCAGCACCCAGAAGAACAGCGACAGCACGCAAGTTGGCATCAACGGCTACCTGTCGCAAGACAGCGACACTTACTACTCGCTGCAAGGCGGCAACAGCAGCACTGGCGGCAGCTCGGCTTCAGCCAACATCACCACCCGCACCAGCGTTGCCGATATCGGTGTCGGCTACAGCCAGGGACGTGGCTACAACTCGCAAAACCTCAACCTGGCCGGTTCCGTCGTCGCCCATGCCGGCGGCATCAACCTTGGCCAGACGGTGGGTGAAACCTTCGCCCTGGCTGAAGTTCCCGGTGTTGCAGGGGTCAAGATCGGCAGTTACAGCGGCGCGCAAACCGGCGCCAACGGCTTTGCCGTGGTGCCGAACGCGCAACCCTATCGGGTCAACTGGATCAGCCTGGATACCCGCGACCTGGGCGCCGACATCGAGATGGACAACGCCACCCGGCAAGTGGTGCCAAGGCGCGGTGCCGTGGTGCTGGCCCGCTACGCCAGCAAGAGCGGCAGACGGGTGCAATTCGAGCTGTTCGATGCTCAGCACCAGCGCATCCCGTTCGGCGCCTCGGTTGAAGACCAAGCTGGCAAACAGCTGGCAATCTCTGACCCTGGCGGCAACGCCCTGGCCCTGGTCGAAAAGGATTCGGCCACGCTCCTGATCAAATGGAATGACCAGCAATGCACGACGTCCTACGCGCTCCCCGAGCGCAACCCGGCACTGAACTACGAGCGCGTGCCGCTGGTGTGTCAACCGGCGTTGCCTTGATCACGGGGCAAGCCTGCTGCGCTTACTGACGCAAATGTTCGTCGAAGGTCCTCCATAGTTGTCCTATCCTTGTGGGCAACTCCACCCCGGACAGCGCCATGGCCACCCCCGATGCCGAACTTCTGCAGAGCTGGCAACACAATGCCCGCGCCTGGATAGAGGCCGTCCGTAGCGGCGCCATCGAAAGCCGCCTCAAGGTCACCGACCAGGCAATTCTGCTGGCCGTGCTCTGCCGCCAGCCCGAGCGCGTGCTCGACCTGGGCTGCGGCGAAGGTTGGCTGTTGCGGGCGCTGGCCGAACGGGGCATCGAGGCCGTGGGGGTGGATGGCGACCCGACGCTGGTCGAGGCCGCACGAGCGGCAGGCAATTCATCGGTGCATCTGGCCAGCTACCAGGCATTGGCAGACGCAAAGGTGGATATCGGCAGCAACTACCATGTGATCTGCGCCAATTTCGCCCTGCTGCACCAGGACATCATCCCCCTGCTCGCCGCCATGAACGCCCTGCTCGCCCCTGGCGGTGCCCTGGTGATCCAGACCCTGCACCCGTGGACGGCAGCCGCAGAGGTCTACCAGGATGGCTGGCGCAAGGAGGACTTCGCCGGTTTCCAGGGCCAGTGGCAACCCATGCCCTGGTACCTGCGCACCCTGTCCAGCTGGTTCAATGCGCTGGACATGGCGGGTTTCAAATGGGTCGGTTTGCAAGAGCCGCAACATCCGCAAAGCGCCGTGCCGCAGTCATTGTTGTTGGTGGCTGAGGCGACACTGCCAGTCAATTCGCTTGAAAGGAGCCTGGATCATGAGTGAGGAGCAAAAAGTAAAAGGACCCGCCTCGTACTTCCCTTCGATCGAGAAGAAGTACGGGCAACCCATAAGCCACTGGCTGACGCTGCTCGGCTCAGTCAGCGCCAGGAAGCATATGGAGATGGTGGCCTGGCTCAAGGCCGAACATGGCATGGGCCATGGCCATGCCAATGCGCTGGTTGCGCACTTTCTGGCAGCCGCTAAAAAGGGCTGAAGGTTGGCTGCCGCGCCCCCCGGTCAATGCTTGCTGAAAGCGCTTTTCGCGCATTGACCGGGAGGCGACAAGCCATCGCTAGAAGAGGTCAATCAACCGGTCGGCACAACGCTGGGCGTCATGACCGATGTGCCGCACTCTTACTGTCGATCCTTGGCCGCCCCGGATCGGCGGCGAAAGCTAAACTGTGGGTGGCGGATCTGCGCAACAACCGCAGCCCCGCACCAGATGGGCCTTCGCAAGGAACCCCCAGCCAATGCTGGTCATCGAACAACTGTACAAGTCCTTCAGCACCGCCCAAGGCCCGCTAGCGGTTTTGCAGGGCGTCGACTTGCAGTTGGCCCAGGGCGGCAGCCTGGCGTTGATGGGCGAGTCCGGCAGCGGCAAAAGCACCCTGCTGCACCTGGTCGCCGGCCTCGATCGCGCCGACCGCGGGCGCATCCTGATCGATGGCCAGGCCCTCGACGGTCATTCGGAGTCAGCCTTGTCACGCTGGCGCCGGCACGGCATGGGCCTGGTGTTCCAGCAGTACAACCTGATCAGCAGCCTCGACGTGGCGGCCAATCTTGCCTTTCAGGCCAGGCTAGCGGCGCGGCTTGACCGCCAGTGGCTGGATTACCTGACAACCCGCCTGGGCCTCGCCAGCCTGTTGCCGCGTTACCCGGAGCAGTTGTCCGGCGGCCAGCAGCAGCGGGTCGCCATTGGCCGGGCGCTGGCCGCCCGCCCGGCGCTGGTGCTGGCCGACGAACCCACCGGCAGCCTCGACGAGGCCACCAGCGATGAAGTGCTGGCGCTGATGCTGCAGCTGGTCGGCGAGGCCGGCAGCAGCCTGCTGATGGTGACCCACAGCCCGCGCCTGGCTGCGCGTCTTGAGCAGCGCTGCGTCCTGCGCGCCGGGCGTGTGCAGGTCGAGGCGCGCTGATGAGCCCGCTGCTGATTGCCTTGCAGGCGCTGCTCAGCCACTGGCGGCGCCATCGCTTGCAGTTTTTCAGTATCTTTACCGGCTTGTGGCTGGCCACCGCGCTATGGACCGGGGTACAGGCGCTCAACAGTCAGGCCCGGGCCGACTACGCCCGCGCCAGCGCGGTGTTGACCGGCCCCGCGCAAGCGCAGCTGGTGGCCCGCAGCGGTGAACGCTTCGAGCAATCGCTGTATCTGCAACTGCGCAAGCTCGGTTGGCAGGTATCGCCGGTGCTGGAAGGCCGCTTGCGCTTCGCCGGGGAGCAGCCGCTGACGGTACGCTTGATCGGTATCGAGCCGCTGAGCCTGCCACCGGCAATGACCGTCGCCGGCACCCCGTTGCAAGGGTTCGACTTGCAGGCATTCATTGGCACGCCCGGGCAAGCCTGGATTGGCCCCGATACCCTGCGGCAACTGGCTGTGGATGCTGCCGGGCAAGCGACCAGCAGTGACGGCCAGAGATTGCCGCCGTTGGTTGTGCAGCCACAGTTGGCACCGGGCGTGATTGTCGTGGATATCGGCCATGCACAAGCGTTGCTGCACGCTTCGGGGCAACTGTCGCGATTACTGTCGAGCGATGAGGCCAGGCCCTTGCCGGCAGAGATCGCCGAGCGCCTGACCCTGCAAGCGCCCAGCGACGACGGCGACCTGCAGCGCCTGACCGACAGCTTTCACCTCAACCTCACCGCCCTCGGCCTGCTGGCCTTCGTCGTCGGGCTATTCATTGCCCACGCCGCCATCGGCCTGGCCCTCGAACAGCGCCGTGGCCTGATTCGCAACCTGCGCGCCTGCGGCATCAGCCTGAAAACCCTGTTGCTCGGCCTGGCGCTGGAGCTAGGCGTTTTCGCCGTACTCGGCGGCCTGGCCGGGGTCGCCAGCGGGTATGGGCTCGCCGCCTTGTTGCTGCCCGATGTCGCCGCCAGCTTGCGTGGCCTGTACGGCGCGCAGGTTGCCGGGCAACTGAGCCTGCCGGCCTGGTGGTGGCTGGCAGGGATCGTGGTGAGCGTGCTTGGCGCCTTGCTGGCCGGCGCCAGCAGCGTGCTGCGCGCCGCCCGTTTGCCGCTGCTGGCCCTGGCCCAGCCGCAGGCCTGGCGCCTGGCTCAAGGGCCCTGGTTGCACCGTCAGGCACTGGTAGCGGCATTTTTGCTGGTGGTTGCGCTGGGTTGCTGGCAATGGGGCAACAGCCTGACCAGCGCCTTGATCCTGCTTGCGGCGCTGTTGTTGGCGGCAGCGTTGCTGCTGCCCGCCCTGCTCGACGGCACACTGGCCTGGCTGGCACGCGTGTGCCACGGCCCGCTGAAGGAATGGTTTATCGCCGACAGCCGCCAGCAGCTCCCCGCGCTGAGCCTGGCGCTGATGGCGCTGTTGTTGGCCTTGGCCGCCAGCGTCGGCGTGGGCAGCATGACCGAGGGCTTTCGCAAGACCTTCAGCGGTTGGCTCGACCAGCGCCTTTCAGCCGATCTTTACCTCACCCCGCAGGACACGACACAAGCCCTGCAAATCAGCGACTGGCTCGCCCGGCAACCGGCCGTCACTACACTGTTGCCCAGCTGGCGTGCAGAAATACGCTTGCAACAGTGGCCGGTGCAGGTCCAGGGCATCATCGATCACCCCGCCTACCCCGCGCGCTGGCCATTGCTGGAACAAAGCCCGCAGGCCTGGGCGCAACTGGCCAGCGGGCGGGCAGTTATGCTCAGTGAGCAACTGGCCCGGCGCCTGAACTTGCACCTGGGCGACAAGCTGCAGTTAGCCAATCAAGCCATGACCGTCGTAGGCCTCTATGCCGACTATGGCAACCCCAAGGGCCACCTGCTGGTCAATGCCGACTGGCTGCGCGGGCACCTGGCGCAGGCGAAGCTGAGCAATATCAGCCTGAACCTTGCGCCCGATCGCGTTGCGGCGCTGAAGGCCGACTTGCAACAACGCTTCGCCCTGGACGACAGCCGCGTGGTCGAGCAAGCCACCTTGAAGCGCTGGTCCAGCGAGATCTTCAGCCGCACCTTCGCCGCCACCACGGCGCTCAACAGCCTGACCCTGGGGGTGGCGGGCATCGCCTTGTTCATCAGCCTGCTGACCTTGAGCCAGAGCCGCCTGGGCCAGTTGGCACCGCTCTGGGCGTTGGGCGTGCGGCGAACGCAACTGGTGTGGTTGTCGCTGGGACAGACCCTGATGCTGAGCAGCCTGACCGTGCTGTTGGCAATCCCCCTGGGGCTGTTGCTGGCCTGGTGCCTGGTGGCGGTGGTGAATGTCCAGGCCTTCGGCTGGCGCCTGCCGCTGCATGTATTTGCCGCGCAACTGCTGCAGCTGGCGGTGCTCGGCCTGTTGACCAGCCTGCTGGCCAGCGCCTGGCCGCTGTGGCAACTGGCGCGACGCCAGCCCAGCGAGCTGTTGAGGCAATTTGCCGATGAAATTTAACGTCTGCGTGTTGATCGGCCTGTTGCTGCTGGGCGGATGTGACCCGCCTGCGCCAGTGCCCAAAAGTTTTGCCGGGTTGGGTCAGGACGCTGCGGCCTTCAAGCAGGTGACGCGCAATCATCCGCTGGTGTTCCCCCTCGACCACGCTGCCCACAATGGCTTTCGCATCGAGTGGTGGTACGTCACCGCCAACCTCAGGGATCGCCAGGGGCGTGACTGGGGCGCGCAGTGGACGCTGTTCCGCTCGGCCCTGCGAGCGGGCCCGGAAACTAGCGACTGGGACAGCCCGAACCTGTGGATGGGCCATGCGGCACTGACCGGCCCCGGCGGCCATCAGGTCAGCGAAAGCCTGGCTCGGGGCGGTATAGGCCAGGCGGGGGTCGAAGCCCAGCCATTCCGGGCCTGGATCAACGATTGGTCACTGCAAGGCAGTGACGACATCAGCCACTTGCAGATGACCGCAAGCGGCAAGGGCTTTGCCTACCGCCTGAACCTGGTCAGCCCCGGCCCGCTGGTGCTGCATGGCGCCCGGGGCTACAGCGAAAAATCCGGCAAGGGCCAGGCGTCGTACTATTACAGCCAGCCGTTCTACCAGGTCAGCGGCGAGGTGGAACGCGACGGCCAACGCCTGACGGTCACCGGCAACGCCTGGCTCGACCGCGAGTGGAGCAGCCAGCCCCTGGCGGCCGGGCAGTCGGGTTGGGACTGGTTTTCCCTGCACCTGGACAGCGGCGCCAAACTGATGCTGTTTCGCGTGCGCGAGACCCAAGGCACACCTTACCGCGCAGGTACCTGGATCAGTGCCGAGGGTAGCGCCCAGGCACTGCAGGGTGAGCAGATCCAGCTGCAGGAGCTGGCCTGGAGCAAGCAGGAAAACGGCCGCGAGGTGCCTACCCGCTGGCGCGTGCAGGTGCCGGCGCATGACGTGGATGTGCAGGTCGATGCACTGGAGCCGAACGCATGGATGTCTACGCGCTTTCCGTACTGGGAGGGGCCGGTGCGCTTTAATGGAAGTGTGAGCGGCAAGGGCTACCTGGAGATGACCGGCTACTGACTTTGCAGGAGCGGGCTTGCCCCGCAACAGCATTGTGTCAGCCACATCGCATCGCGGGGCAAGCCCGCTCCCACTCTGGCCCTGCATGCACCCAACCCTGTGGGAGCCGGACTTGCCGGCGATCGAGCGCGTAGCGGTCGTAGTTCGGCCAGCAGCTGATGTGCTGGCCGTACCGGCCTCATCGCTGGTAAGGCCCGCGCCCACCAAGGGCAGTTTCTCCCACACCATGCCACGAACACACAACAGGAGACGCACCATGGACCACTTCACCGGCGGTTGCCTGTGCGGCAACGTGCGATTTGCAGCCTCGGGACGTCCCTATCGGGTCGGCCTTTGTCACTGCCTGGACTGCCGCAAACACCACGGCGCGCTGTTTCATGCTTCGGCGATCTTCCCCGAGGATGCGCTCAGCATCGAAGGCGAAACCCGTGACTACGCCGGGCGCTATTTTTGCCCCCGTTGCGGCTCGTCGGTGTTCGCCCGCTCAGGCGATGAAGTCGAAGTGAACCTCGGCTCGCTGGATGCCCCGGACCTGCTCACGCCCACCTACGAAAGCTGGACCATCCGCCGCGAGTCCTGGCTGCCGCCCTTCCCGCTCAGCAAGCACTATGAACGGGATCGCGACCCTTCAGGGCGCTTCGAGGATTAAGCGCTCAGCTGTCGCTGCATCCCCTGCGACATCAGGCTGGAACCCTCGCGCAGTGGCTCCGGCGCGCCGACCGGCTGGAAGCCATGGGCCTGGTACAAGCGCATCGCCGGGCTATCGGCGAGGGTCACGCCCAGGCCAACCCGGCGCACCGCAACGCTGGTAGCCCAGTCCAATGCCGCCTTGAGCAAGGCACCGCCAGCGCCCAGGCCGCGCGCAGCCGGGTCGACCCACATCTGATAGATGTCAGCCACACCCGGCTCGGCGGCGGACAATTTGCACCAGACCAGCCCGCATACCACGTCGCCATTAACCGCGAAAAACGCCCGGTCTTTGCCGCTGGCATGGGCCGCCGCAATCCGCGCCGCCCAGTTTTCATCGGTTCGTTGCGACTCTGCTGCGAAGGTGCTGCCAAACGCATCCGGCGAGTCCTGCAATGCCTGCAGGCGCAGGTCGCGGTAGGTTGGCCATTCATGGGGTAAAACGGGACGGATGGAGATCACAAGGCTTCCTGCGCTGATTGCCCCTAAACAGCTGCCAGACTACCACCAAGGTGCGATCATGCCGCCCTTCATCGACACCGCAGGATCAACCCACGATGTTTTCAGCAAGATGGACCTGGCTGGCCCTTACCCTGTTACCCGCCCTGACCCAGGCCGCAACACCGGAACCGGTGCCACTGACCCGGGTGTTCCAGGACTGGCGCGTGGCCTGCGACAACACCCGCCGCTGCACCGCCGTATCGGGCAGCACCGACAATCCGGGGATGGGCCTGTACATCGTTCGCGAAGCCGGTGCCAAGGGCAGCACCCGGCTCAGCGCGATCAGCTACGACGACTTCGCCCTGCGTTACGAATTTCACCTCGATGGCCGCCCCACCGAACCCTGGAAATACGGCTCGAAGGGCCGTGAGTACTATTACCTGGAAAACGACGCCGCCGTTGAGAAGCTGCGCGAGCTGCGCAACAGCGACACCCTGAGTTCCAACAGCAACTTTGGCGAACGCCGGGTATCGCTGCAGGGCTTGAGTGCCGCCTTGTTGCTGATGGATTCGGTGCAAGGCCGCATCGGCCACCCCAGTGCCTTCGTGCGCCCCGGCTACCAGGCGGACAGCCGGGTGCCGCCGGCCCCGGCCATTCCCAAGCTGCCACGCTTCACCCTGGCGCCGGCCTTGAGCGAGGCCGAGCAACAGGCCATCGGCGACTACATGATTGCCCTGAGCAAAGACGAGTTGAGCGCCGCGCCTCATCAAAACTGGCAGGCCCAGGCCGAGGTTTACTCTCTGGACCCGACCCACGCCCTGGTGCGCCTGCGTTACGGCTGCGCCGAGGACGGCTGCAACCACAGCCTCTACCGCGTCTCGCGCACGGCGCCTTACCAGGCGACGCCGCTTGAGCTCAAAGCGGCCCCCGAGGCTGATGTTGCCCCTGAACTGTACGGGCAGATCAGCTTCAACCCGGTCAGCGGCCAGTTGAAGATTTTCCGCGAGATGGGCAAGGACTGCGGCGATAGCTCGATCTGGCAATACGACGGTACGGCCATGCAGCTCAAGGACCGCCGGACCATGTGGCGCTGCGACAGCATCAACGAGGACTATTGGCCGGTGACCTGGCGCGCCAAGGGTTGACTCAAGCGCCCAGGTCATCCCAGTACGGCGGCGTGCCGATGGCGTCGAGAAAGTAGTCCCACACCCGCCGCACCTTCTGCGAGCGCAGGCGGTTTTCCGGTGACAGCAGGTGGATCTGGCTCGGCGTCGCCTCCACGGCGCCTTCCCAGTCGGGCAACAGTTGCACCAGGGCCTTGCTGGTAAAGCTGTGCTTGCTGAACAGCCAGGACGGAAAGAACACGATACCCCGCCCGGCCAGGGCCGCCTCGACCAGCACCTGGGCATTGTTGCTGCGCAGCGGCCCGTGCACGTCGACCACTTCAACGGTATCGCTGCCCGGGCGGCGCAAGTGCCAGCGCTGCGCCCCGCCGGTGCCTTTGTAGACCAGGCAGCAGTGCTGGCGCAGGTCCTGCGCGGACGTCGGCTGGCCATATCTGTGCAGGTAATCGGGACTTGCGCACAGCACATACCGCTGGGTGCAGATCTGCCGCCCGATCAGCCCCGAATCCTCCAGGTGGCCGACGCGGAAGGTGATGTCGGCGCCCTCCTGCACCGGGTCGATATAGGCATCGGTGGCCGTCAGTTCAACGGTCAGCTCCGGGTACTGCTCATGCAAGCCATTGAGCAGCCGGACGATGTGCAAATGGGCGAAGGCCACCGGCGCGTTGATCCGCACCAGGCCGCGAATGTCGCCGGTCTTGCCGCTGATCGATTCGTCGGCGGCATCCAGCAGCTCCAGCACTTCGCGAATCTGCAGGTAATAGCGCTCGCCGGCGTCAGTCAACTTGACCGCGCGGGTGTTGCGGTACAGCAACTGCTGCCCGACCTCGCGCTCAAGCGCGGCGATGAAGCGTGACACCGATGAGGCCGGCACCTGAAAGTGCCGGGCGGTGGCGGAGAAGCTGCCGGTTACCGCCACCATGGCGAAAAAGCGGTGGGCTTTGAGGTGCATGGGCGGCTCCTGCGACGGGAAATCCGCCCAGTATAGGGGCATAAATTGCTGTAGCAGCAATAGTGTTTTGCAATTTGCCTTGATTGTGGCTGTTTTCGCAAGATCCTAGGATGGCGCCATCCCACCGAGAGGCCCCACTCATGAATGACCTGTTTGCCCCTTATGACCTCGGCTCGCTGCAACTGAGCAACCGTTTCGTCATGGCGCCGATGACTCGCTCACGCGCCCCCGAAGACATTGCCACCGAACAGATCGCCCTGCATTACACCCAACGCGGCACCGCCGGTTTGATCGTCTCCGAAGGCACGCCAATTTCCCGCGAAGGCCAGGGTTACCTGTTCAACCCGGGCATTTTCACCGAGCAGCAAGTCCAGGGCTGGAAGCTGGTGACCGACTCGGTGCACAGCGTCGGCGGTAAGATCTTTGCCCAGCTGTGGCATGTCGGCCGGGTGTCGCACACCTCGATCCAGCGCGATGGCCAGGCCCCGGTCAGCGCCACCAGCAAGGTCGCCCAGGGCGCGATTGCCTTCGGCTACACCGACAGCGGCGAGCCCGGCTTTGTCTCGACTTCGACACCGCGCCCGCTGAACACTGAAGAGGTCGGCCGGGTAGTCGAAGACTTCGCCCAGGCCGCCGCCAACGCCATTGCCGCAGGCTTCGACGGCGTGGAAATCCACGGCGCCAACGGTTACTTGATCGAGCAGTTCCTCAACCCGCTGGTCAACGACCGCAACGACCGTTACGCCGCAGACACCCTGGAAAACCGCCTGCGCTTCGTTTTTGAAGTGGTCGATGCCGTCGTCAGGCGCATCGGCGCCGACAAGGTCGGCATCCGCATCTCGCCGTACGGCCAGCTGTTCGACATGCCGATCTACGCGCAAATCGACGAGACCTACTCGGCCCTCTGCGCCGGCATGGGTCAACGCGGCATCGCCTATGTGCATGTGATGGACCAGACCCACTTCTTCCTCGCCAGCGAAGGCGCGGTGGCCCAGGAGCAGGCACTGCGTGAGCTGCTGGCGCAGTGCAAGGCGCAACTGGGCCAGACCGCGCTGATCCTGGCCGGGGACATGACCCTGGAGCGTGCCCAGGACCTGGTGGACGCAGGCTTGATCGACCTGGCGGGCTTTGGCCAGCCGTTCATCGCCAACCCCGACCTGGTTGCCCGTCTGAAAAACGGCTGGCCGTTGACCGCGCCGGATCGCGACACCTACTACGGTGGCGGCGCCAAGGGTTACCTGGACTACGCCCCGTACGTCCCGGCCTGAACCGCGAGCAGACCCGCCCTCGTCATGCGTGGCATTATTTGCGCAAACCTCTGTCCCCTTTTGTTCGCTCGCTTGTCATCAAGGGCATGTGAACCTAAAAGAGAGCGCAACAATGCCCGCACTGACACGCCACCGAACGCGCCTGGCGTCTTCGTTTTCGTCCCCTACCCTGTGCCTGATGCTCGGCCTGGCGTCGTTGGCCCCGCTAGCGGCGCTGGCCGACAGCGCCACCCGCAGCTACCAGGTACCGGCTGGCGAACTGGGCGCGGCGCTGACCCGTTTCGCCGCCCAGGCCGGGGTCAGCCTGTCGGTGGACCCGGGCCTGGTCAATGGCCGGCGCAGTGCCGGTCTGAATGGCAGTTTCAGTGTGGATGAAGGTTTTGCCCGGCTGCTGCAGGGCTCTGGCCTGCAACTGCAACCGGTGGCTGCGGGCGCCTACACCTTGGTGCCTGCCCCGCAAAGTGGCGACGCCGTGGAAATCGCCCCGACCAGCATCCTCGGGGCCCATAACGGTGCTGACGACGATGGCCAGCGCTATGCCGGTGGCCAGGTCGCCCGCCGTGGTTCGCAAGGCTTGCTGGGCTCGCGGGACTTCATGGAAACGCCCTTCAGCATGACCACCTATACCAGCGAGGCGATCAAGGGCCAGCAGGCGCGGACCCTCGGCGACCTGATCGCCAGCGACCCGTCGGTGCGCGCCACCAACCCCGCCGGTGGGCGCTTCGAGCAATTCACCATTCGCGGCTTCAGCCTGTTCAACAGCGATGTGGCCTACAACGGCCTGTATGGCATCCTGCCGACCTATTCCATCGACATGGAAATGGCCGACCGCGTCGACATCATCAAAGGCCCCAGCCAACTGATCAACGGCATCTCGCCGCGGGGCAGCGTCGGCGGCGGCATCAACGTGGTGCCCAAGCGCGCCAGCGACAAACCGATCACCGAGCTCACCGGCAGCTACGCCTCAGACAGCCAGCTCGGCGGCGCCGTGGACATCGGCCGGCGCTTTGGTGAGGACGGCAAGTTCGGCCTGCGCTTCAATGGCGTCAAGCAAGCTGGCGACACCGAGTGGGACCAGCAGAGCGTCGACCGCGAGATGGCCGTGCTCGGCCTGGACTTTCGTGGCGAGCGGCTGCGCCTGTCCACCGATATCGGCCATACCGAGCGCAACACCGATGCGCCCCAGGAGCGGGTGATCGTTGGCGCCAATGCCAAGGTGCCGGATGCCGAGGAGGTGCGGCGCAACTACGCCCAGGCCTGGAGCAAGGCGCGCACCAACGATACCTTCGGCACAGTGAACGCCGAATACGACATCAACGACTCGCTGATGGCCTACGGCGCGGTCGGCGCGCGCAAGAGCAACCACGACTTCCTCCGCCATAACGTGCCGGTCTCCAACGATGCCGGCGACTTCAGCGTCCAGCCGCGCGACTTCACCCGCGACGAAAACGTGCGCACCGCCACCGCCGGCCTGCGCAACTGGTTCGAAACCGGCCCGGTGAGCCACGAGGTCAACCTGGCGGCCAACTATTTCTACATGGACTTCGAGAACGGCGGTGGGCGTTATGCGGCCGGCCCGAGCAACCTCTACAACCCGCGCCCTACCCCCACCCCCGGCACCCTGCTGCGCTCGGACCCCAAGGTCTATACCGAGAACCGCTTCAGCGGCGTGGCGTTGTCCGACACCCTGGGCTTTTTCGACCAGCGCCTGTTGCTGACCCTGGGCGCGCGCTGGCAGCGGGTCCAGGTCGATGACTGGAGCGACGGCATCAAGGGCGACACTGCCTATGATGAGGAGAAGCTCTCGCCCTCGGGCGGCATCCTGTTCAAACTCACCGACCAGCTCTCGCTGTATGCCAACTACATGGAAGGCCTGAGCCAGGGCAAGATCGCCCCGTCGACTTCGATCAACGAAGACCAGATCTTTGCGCCGTTCATCAGCCGCCAGGTGGAAGTCGGCGCCAAGTATGACCTGGGCAGCTTCGCCCTGACCGCCAGCGCCTTTCGCATCAAGCAGCCGGCCTACGAGACCAACGCCACTACCCGGGTGTTCGGGCCCAACGGCAAGCGCGAGAACAAGGGCGTCGAGCTCAACGTGTTTGGCGAGCCGCTCAGGGGCTTTCGCTTGCTGGGTGGGGTGATGTACATCGACAGCGAACTGACCGACACCGTCGGCGGCAGCTTCGACGGCAACCGCGCCCCGGCAACACCGGAGTACAACGTCAGCCTGGGCGCCGAGTATGACGTGCCTGCCCTCGCCGGCCTGACCCTGACGGCTCGTGGCCTGCATTCCAGCTCACAATACCTGGACCAGGCCAACAGCAAGCAGATCGACGGCTGGGAGCGCTACGACCTCGGTGCGCGCTATGCCTTCAAGGTCGATGACAAGGACATCACCCTGCGCGCCAGTGTCGAGAACGTGCTGGACGACCGCTACTGGGCTTCGGCGGGTGCCTCGGATGACAGTGAGGCGGGGCTGACCCTGTCGACGCCGCGGACCTACCTGGTGTCAGCGACCCTGGGTTTTTGAGGGCACAGCGGTTAGCTGCAACAGGATCCCTGTGGGAGCTGGCTTGCCAGCGATGAGGCCAGTCCAGTCAATACATCAAGTGCTGACCGGGCTACGACCGCTGCGCGCTCGATCGCTGGCAAGCCAGCTCCCACAGTTCAACCCCTGACTGCCGCCTCAATCACCGCAATATCAATCTTGCGCATTCCCATCATCGCCTCGAAGGCGCGCTTGGCCGCGGCGCGGTCTGGGCTGGTCACCGCCTCGACCAGCACCCGTGGCGAGATCTGCCACGACAGCCCCCACTTGTCCTTGCACCAGCCGCAGGCGCTTTCCTGGCCGCCATTGCCGACAATGGCATTCCACAAGCGATCGGTTTCCGCCTGGTCTTCGGTCGCGACCTGGAACGAGAACGCCTCGTTATGCTGGAACATCGGGCCACCGTTGAGCCCCACGCAGGGGATGCCCAACACGGTAAACTCCACGGTCAGCACATCCCCCTCCTTGCCTGAGGGGAAGTCGCCCGGCGCCCGGTGCACCGCACCGACCTTGCTGTCGGGGAAGGTTTGCGCGTAAAAGGTCGCAGCCTCCAGTGCGGTGCCGTCGTACCAGAGGCAGAGGGTCGTTTTATGGCTCATCCTGGTTCTCCACGGTTGGTGAATGGCAGGTTGATTCTAGTCAGGAAGACAGCGGACATACGTGAGGATTTATACAGCATGACCAGAATCAGCATTGCCTGCGCCTCACCCAGCAGTGACCTGGAAATCGCCAAATTTCTGCATCAACGCTTGAAGATGTCGATCAGCGGCGCACGCCAACTGCTGGCCAGCGGCGCCCAGGGCTGTTTCTTCAGCGCCGAACTCTATGGCAATGATCATGTCCAGCGCGATCAGGACATTCGCGACATCCTCGCCTTCTTCCGGCAACAGCAACTGCCCCTGCTGCTGGTTGAAAGCGACGAGGGCCAGGCGCCGGAGGCGCTGCCTGCAGAGGATCTGGAGCAATACTCAATCGCCGAAGAGCACCTGCTCAATGCGCTGGATGCGGCCCAAGGGCGTTACTGCTAGCGCGGGGTTCACAACGCGCCATTCAACTGCCCCAGGTCCGCCGCCAGTTGCAACCTGGCGGTGTACCAGTTGACCAGCGACTCCACTCGCCGCTGCTCGGCGATGGCCAGTTCATTCTGCGCCCTGAGCAGTTCGATAATGCTGCCCACCCCGGCCTTGTAGCGCCCCAACGCGACCTGATGGGATTGTCCGGCACTGGCGACGAAGCTGCGGCTGAGCGCCAGGGCGCGGGTGCGCGCATCCAGGGCCTGGCGGCTTTTCCAGACGTTGAGAGCGACGCTGCGTTCGGTCTGCTCCAGCGCCTGCTCGCGGGCGCCGGCTTCGTAGTCGGCGGCGCGGGCACGACGACGGCTGAGGAAGCCGTCGAAGATCGGCACGGTGATCTGTACACCCACGCTCCAGGTCTCGATCTGCTGACGCGTCGACACCTGGTCGATCGGCGTGTCCTCCTGCTGGTAGCTGCTGAACAGCGACACCTTCGGGCGCCCTTCGGCACGCGCTTCATCCGCCTTGGCGCGCGTGGCGAACCAATCCGCGCGGGCCTTTTCGATGGCCGGATGCTGGGCCTTGGCCTGCGCCATCAGGGCATCGACACTGGCCATGAACTCGCCCTCCTGCCCCGCCGGCTCGTTCATGGCGCTGAGCGTCAGCGGTGCCGAGGGTGACAGCCCGAGGGCACTGGCCAGGGCACCCTGGGCCGCCGCGTATTCACCCTCGGCCAGCACCCGTTCGAGTTGCGCCTGGTCGTGAGTGGCCTGGGCCTGCAGACGGTCGGTCTGCTCGCCGGCCCCGGCCTGGTACTTGGCTGTTGCCGCCTTGAGGCTGTTGGCCGCCAGGGATTCGGCGCTGCGCTTGGCTTCGAGCAACGCGGCGTTGGCCTGGACCTGGTAGAAGGCTTTGCTGGTGTCGAGCACCGTGGCCTGGATTTTCTCCACGCGACTGCTGCTGGCAGCGTTCAACAACTGGCGGGCGCCCTCGACTTTCGCCGCCCGCAGGCCAAAGTCATACAGCACCCAGCTCAGATTCAGGCCATAGCTGTTGGTGCGGGTGTTCAAGGTCGAGTCGGCTTCGGGAAAGTTGTCAAAGCGCGTCTTGCGGCTTGCTCGTCCGCTGCTGGCCTGGGCTTGCACGGTCGGCCAGTAGGCCGAGTACTCGGCATCGAGGCTGGCCTGGCTGCTCAGTTGCGACAGCCAGGCTTCACGCACTTCAGGATCGGCGCACAGGGCGATGGCCACGGCACTGGACAACGCCAGCGGCTCTGCCGGGCTTAACCTGCCCGGGCAGGCATCGAGGGGTTCGGCGGCCATGCCCGGCGCGACCCTCCAGACTGCCAGCAAGGCAGCCAGACACAACCTCAGCAGGTGGTGGTTCATGACGAAGACGCCGCACCACGGGCAACTTCACCTGGCTCGGCTGGCGCCTGCTCATCCGCCTCGATCAGCGGCCCGTCATAGACCACTCGGCCGTTGTCCAGCGCCAGCACCCGGCGTGCCGAGCGAATGGTATCGGGGCGATGGGCGACAATGATGCGGGTGATGTTCAGCGCTTGCAGGGCATGGTTGACCGCCGCCTCCCTGGCGATGTCGAGGTGGCTGGTGGCCTCGTCGAGAAACAGCAGCCTGGGCCGCCGGTACAGCGCCCGGGCCAGCAGGATGCGTTGCTTCTGCCCACCCGACAGCACCGTGCCCATGTCGCCCACCAGGGTGTTGTAGGCCATGGGCATCTGCGCGATGTCGTCATGCACCGCCGCCATGCGCGCGCACTGCTCGACCCAGCGCGGGTTGGCCTCGGCGCTGAAAAAACTGATGTTGTCGGCAATCGAGCCGGCAAACAGCACATCATCCTGCAGCACCGTGGCGCTGACCCGTCGCAGCCGCTCCAGGTTATGGCTATCGATGGCAACACCGTCGAGCAGCACGCTGCCGCTGCTGGGGGCCAGAATGCCGAGCATGACGTTGAGCAAGGTGGTCTTGCCGCCACCCGAAGGGCCGACAATCGCCAGCGAGTCCCCGGCTTCGATACGCACCGACACGTCATCGAGCACATAGGGCTCGTGCTCGGAATAACGGAACTTGAGCTGGCGCACTTCCAGGCTCGGCACGCTGTCGACGGCGTCATTGTCGTCAACGGACGGGGACTGCCTGGGCTCGGGCACCTGCAGGAGGATATCGGCCAGGCGCTCGCCATGCAGGCGCAGCATCAGCACATCCACCAGCTTGTCGATCAGCCCGGCCACACGGCTGTTGAACTGCTCCTTGTAGGCGTTGAAGGCAATCAGCATGCCGGCGCTGAACTGGCCATCGAGCACCAGCCTGGCGCCGAGCCAGATCACCAGCACGGTCACCAGGCCGAACAGCAGGCCATTGAAGGCACGGTAGGCCAGCTCCAGCTTTTGCGGGCGCAAACCGGCGTTGATTTCCTCGACCAACAGGCTGCCCCAGGCGCTGGCGCGTTGCTCCTGATGGCCGAACAACTTGATGGTGCGCACCCCGCGCATGCTTTCCAGAAAGTAGCTCTGCTGCCGGGCGGCATGCACCAGTTGCTCTTCGCTGGCGCGGCGCAACGGGCCGAACCAGGCCCAGCGGGCCAGCGCATAGACAACCATGGCCAGCAGCGCGATCAGTGCCAACGGCGGGCTGTAGGCGAACATCAGGCCGAGGGTCACCAGGGTCATCAGGCCGTCGAGCAGGGCTTCGACAAACGAGGTGGTCAGGGTGTGCTGGATCGATTTCAACGAGCCAAAGCGCGAGACGATATCGCCCAGGTGGCGGCGCTCGAAGAAGGCCACGGGTAAGCGCACCAGGTGGCTGAAGACGTTGATCTGCCATTGCGCGCTGAGCATGGTGCCCAGGTACATCAATGCCCAGGAACGGCCCAGCGCCAGGGTTTGCTGCATTACCAGCAACAGGCCGAAGCCGATCGCCAGCACCGCCAGCAGGTCCAGGTCGGCGCTGACCAGCACCTTGTCGATCACCGTTTGCAAAAAAAACGGGCTGAGCACCATGCACAGCTCCAGCGCCGCCGCCAGCAACAGCACATGGCTCAGTACCCCGCCAAAGCCTTGCACCCGGCCCAGCAACTGACGCAACCGCAGCGGCGGGTTGGCCGGCCCCGGCTGGAAATCGCTCTGTGGCCACAACTCCAGGGCCACGCCGGTGAAGGCTGCCGAGACTTCATCGAACGACAGTTGGCAAACGCCGCGCCCCGGATCGTGCAGGGTCACCCCGCGCGGGCCGACCTCCTTGAGCACCACGAAGTGGTTGAAGTTCCAGTGCAGCACACAGGGCAAGCGCAATTGCCCCAGCGCTTGCAACTCCAGACGCAACGGCCGGCTGGCCAGGCCCAACTGGCTGGCCATGGCCATCAACTGCTTGAGGGTTGCGCCCTTCATCGACGGCGACAGTTTCTGGCGCAGCGAGAACAGGTCGTGGCGCTGGCCGTGGAAGCCGGCGATCATCGCCAGACAGGCCTGGCCGCACTCGGCGGCTTCGGCCTGGAGCACCATGGGCAGCTTGCGGCCGATGCCGAAAGCCAGCGGTTGGCGAATGTTCAAAGGCGTTTCCCTATGCCGCGCAGGGGTTCAAGCAGCCACTCGTAGAGGGGCATGTTTTCCTGCAGGATGTCTGCGTCCAGTTGCATGCCCGAACGCAAGCGCTCGTTCAGCCCGCGCCCGAGCATGCTTTGTTGTTCGAGGGTGACCCTGACCCGGTACATCGGGCCCAGCTCGCGCTGCTGCTCGGAGACGCCGCCCACGCTCATGATTTCATCGGCCGGCAGCGCGCTGCGTGACACCGACGCTACCGTGCCGCGGGCCAGGCCGAAGTGCTGGTAGGGATAGGCCTGATAGCGCAGCAGCACCGCATCGCCGGCACGTACGAAGCCCGCCGCACGGCTGGGCACATAGAGTTCGGCATACAGCTGGGCATCCGTGGGCACGATGCTCAGCAACGGCCGGTTGCTGTCGGCGCGGGTGCCATTGACCACGCCAACGGCCGTCACCTCACCACTGGCCGGCGCGGTAATCACCACCTGGCGTTTGACTTCGCTTTCCAGCAGGCTGCCCTGGCTCTCCGACAAGCGCCGCTCAAGCTCGGCCAGTTGCTTGCCCTGGTTGAACGGCAACTCGGCAAGTTCGGCGCGCAAGGTCGCGATATCGTTACGCAACGACAACAACGAACGGCTCAGTTCCTCGCTACGCAGGCGCACTTCCAGCACGGCATCCTGCTTTTCCTGCAACTGGTCGCGGGACACATAGTCCTGACGTTGCAGGTCGGCATAGCGCGCGGCAATACCCTGGGCTAGCCCCAGGCGCTGGCGGCTGATGTCCATTTGCGTGACGATTTTCTGCTGCTCGCTTTCCAGCACCGCCAGGCGTCGGCGCTTGCCCTCCAGCTCCTGCAGGTGCAGCGCGCGGGTGGTAGCGATTTCGTCTGTCAGGCTGTCGTTACGGCGCTTGATCAAGCGGCTGATGGCGACGTGCGCACCACCGGCCTCGGCGTACAGGTCACTGCCCAGCGCCATCAGCGTAGCGCCCGCGGCAACGGTCTGCCCCTCGGCTGCGGCAAGGTCTTGGACAACTCCCGGCTGTGGCGCAAATACCTTGATCAGGCCACCCTGGGGCACCAGCACGCCGGTCACGGTGGCGCGGCGGGTATAGGTGGCGCAGGCCAGAAACACAATCAACAACACGCTGAACAGCAGCGCAGCAAGTGCCGCCCAGCGCAGGGGCACGGGCGCCACCAGCAGCACACTGCCCAACTCCTTGTCACGCCGTGCATGCACGGCTTCGCTCCTGAATAACATGCCAATCCATGACCCGGCGGATAACGTTAATAACACTGAACAGACCATTCAGCTGAGTCCGTAGCAGCATAACGGCGGATTAATCCGCAGGCACTAGCACACTTGTACTATTGCACTTTGATCCGGGGCATCACTAACTTGTCCGGGGATCGAAACAGCGAACAACTGCAATTAAAACTGTGATCGGTCTCTCATTTTTAAAATGAGTAATACGTTGCGCCCAGGCCCTCTCCTGGGGGGGATCAACCTAGGACGAACCCACTGTATCAACGAGGTAACTATCTCATGACCCATGCCCAAAACATCGACATGACCACCGCCACGCCAGCCGCCCTGCGGGTGCTGGACGATCAGGAAGTAGACCAGGTAAGCGGCGGATTTTCCGTCAGCGCAGGCTCCTGGACACTGACCGGTGGTTCCTACAACTTCGGCGCTGGCGCCGGTTACCGCTTTGACTTGTACAAAGGCGGCGCCCATCAGGGCAGTTACACCATGTGCAAATAAACTCAGCGATTATATGAGTTTGAAGTAAGCGAAGGGCCATTGCGGCCCTTCGTTCTATATACAAGGATGATAGTTAATTGCCATCAGCCACCTTGCGTTCAATCTCGGCGATCTTGCGGCTGAGCTCTTCGGCGGCGTCTGCCTGGGTACGATGGGTGGTCGGGGTGATCGGCCGGTTGGCAGGGTCGTTGTCTTCAGCAGGCTTGTCCGTCTCGTTGGCGGGCTTGTCGCGGTCATGGCTGTTCATTGCAGTTACCTCCCGTGTCATACCCGTTGGATAGCACGCCAGCCTCGGAGTTCTCATCGGCAACGGCTTGAAGTTGGCCAGGCTTCTGCGATGATGCGCGGCCAAAACGCACGTTCGCTTACCCCGCAGGATTGAAACCCAATGGTTGACGCAAGATGGAACTGGCTGCCCTTGATGCTCCTGCCCGCCCTGACCCTGGCCGCGCCCGAACCGGAGCCGGTGCTCAAGCAGTTCAAGGAATGGGTCGTGGGCTGCGACAACACCCTGCGCTGTACCGCCGTTTCACGTAGTGTCGATCAGGGCGTGGGCCTTGAGCTTGTGCGCGAAGCCGGGGCCGAAGGTGCCACCGCCTTGACCCTGTTCACCGACGCCAGTGTCGACCTGGGCGCCAGGCTGCTGGTCGACGGCGGCCCGGCGCCAACGGGATTTCGCCCAGGCTCCCAAGGGCAAATGCGCTATCACGCAAAAGGCGACGTCGCGGTACGGTTGTTGCGCCAACTGCGCAACGGCCAGACCCTGACCTTGGACACTACCAACGGCCAGCACCCGGTATCGCTGCAGGGCCTGAGTGCATCCTTGCTGTTTATCGATTCGCTGCAAGGACGTATCGGTCACCCCAGCGCCTTTGTAAACCCCGGCACGCGGCCAGACAGTCAACTGCCGCCAGCACCGCCGACGCCCATGCTTGCCCCCTTCACCCCGGCGCCAGGCTTGAGCGACGCCGAGCAACAAGCCATCGCTGACGCAGTCATTGCCATCACCCGGCTTGAGTGGAGCGAACCCGAGCATGACAACTGGCAAGCCGAAGCCGAGGTCTCGCCGCTGGACGCGACCCATGTGCTGGTAGGCCTGCGTTACGGCTGTGGGACCCAGGGCTGCATGTACAGCTACTACCGCGCCTTGCGAACAGCGCCCTATCAACCCACCGCGCTGCACATCTCGGTCCCCAAACATGATGTACTGGGCGGCGAGATGTATGGCTTTTTCAAGTTCGACCCGGCCCGCGGCGAGCTGACCCAGTTGCAGCCGGGAGGGCGCTACTGCGGCGCCAATGCAACCTGGCGCTATGACGGCGCGGTGATGCAGCTCAAGGCATTCAGCCGGATGAGCTGGTGCGACAGTGTCGATACCGCCCATTGGCCACAGATCTGGCGTACCGAGGGATAGCGCCAGGCATACAGCTTGGCGCAGGCATTCGGTACACTCCGCGCTTTGACCCTAGAGCTCATGCGCATGGATGCCTTCGCCCGCTTCGTCCTCAAGCCGCTTGCTGCGGGCCTCGGTGTGTTCACCCTGGCCGCTTGCAGTCTCATCCCAGCAGGTGGCGAGACCGAGCCGACAGGCGACGGCCACCTGCCCATGCACCAGCGTCAGGCCCCCGACTGGCGAGCCCTGAACCTGGACGCGGATCAGGACTGGCTGCTGATCGACCTAAACAGCCTGCAGCATGAGGGCGGCATTACCTACGCCTGGACCGGCATCCAGCGCCACCGCTATCCGATGCAATACGGCCACGCGGTGATGGCCCTGCACAGCCGCGAGCACCTGGCGTTTTATTGCGAGCGCCAGCTCATCAGCCGGCAAAGCCAGTTCTTCCTCGACAACGACAACCGCGTAGACAGCACCCGGCTCAAGTCGCAGCCCTTCAGCGCGTTCTACCGGCAGGCCCCGCTGTACTATCAGCAGTTGTTCAACGCCGCCTGCCAACCGCCGGCCGAGCTTGCCAAGCTTGCGCCGCTCAAAGCCCGTACGCCGTTGCCGCCGCCGTTCCTGCCGCCCAGGGCCAGGCCTGAAGTGCTTGCGGCCATCGCCGCCCTGGAGCTGCCGGCGCCACGCCTGACCCTGCACAGGCTGGACTATCGCTACGAGGCGAAGCTGACCGACGGGAACGCTACCGTCGACAGGCCGCGCCAGGTGTTCCTCAGCAAAGACAGCCGCTCCGGCCAGTTGTTGCTACAGGCCGTGGACCCGACGATAGCGCAACAGCTGCAACTGAGCTTTCGCGGCCTGTTCGATCTGGCCGCACGCGGTATCGACATCATGACCGGGCAGGAACAGGACGCCAGCGACAGCTTGACCGCGCTGTCATTCACCGGCGCCTGGCAAACCCTGCCCGCCCATGCGCAACTGAGCTACACCATCAGCTATGCCGGGCAAACCGCGAGCATTACCCGCACCACCCACTGCCAGGTCGGCAAGGCGCGACCGGCCAGCACCTTGCACCCGGCCCTGCAGGGCAGCGCCAAGCCGTTGACCTGCACCTGGCAGAGCCCACGCGGCAACCGTTGGGTCGAAGGCTACAGCTACCTGAGCGACTATGGCGTGTTCGTCCGTACCCGAGAAGACAACCCGCTGGGCACCTGGCGCTGGAAAATCGAGTCGCTGCAGTGAGTCAATGCAGGACGGTGGCGAAAGTCGCGTCCATGCGCTCGCGGTCGTAGTCCAGCAGCCACGGCTGGTGCTGGCGGTACAACAGCGAGAGCACGTCGTGGTTGGGGCCCACCACATCCATGCCCCGATCGTCATAGGGCAAGGCCATCAGCCGCTGGTTGAGGTTGAACAGGTAGACACCGCAGCAAGGGCTCGGGCGAATGGTCCCCGGATTATCGGCCAATGCGCACCAGAGCACCGGTTGCAGCAGCGACAGTGGCGCCTCGAAGGCGAGGTGCAGCCAGTACTCGGGCTGATGCTCTTCGAACCAGTCGTCCGGGTCCAGCCGCTGGCTCCACAGCGAGCGCTGGGCGGGGATGCGAATACCGGCGGCACGCAGGTCGCGCAACACATCGCGGTGGGCAAAACCGTTACCGTTGGAGTGCACGCGCAGGCACACCACCATCGATTGCTCACCGGCAAACAGGTCGCGGCACACCGTGGTTGCCTTGCTGACCGCCAGCAGAAACCGTTCGATGTCGCTACCGCCTTCGGCCAGCTCGAAGCGCAGGCCTTGCGGGTAGGTATAGAAAAGCGGCCTGGCGAAGGCCAGGCCGCTGAAAATGTGCTGGATTTGCAGTTGTAGAGTCACGATACCTTCCTGGCTGTCGGCCCCACACTTCAGGGGCCAGAGTCCGTTCAGGCATACTACTGGAAATCAGCCGGCCACTGCCACGCTGTCAACGGGAAGGGGTTCACATGGACGTACGCTGCACATCGATTGAAGAAGTTCGCGAGCACATTGATCGCATCGACCGCGAACTGGTCGCCCTGCTCGCCCGGCGCGGCAACCTGGTCAACCAGGCGGCGGCGTTCAAGAAAACCCGCGACGACGTCCGCGCCCCGGCGCGGGTCGAACAGGTGATCACCAAAGTGCGCGCCCTGGCCACGGAATCTGGCGCGCCCGGTGACGTGGTCGAGCGGGTTTATCGGGCGATGATCGCGGCCTTCATCGAGGAAGAGCTAAAGGCGCATGCGGCGTTGCCAGTGCAGCCAGCACCTTAGGACGATCGCGGGGCAAGCCCGCTCCCACAGGCCCCGCGATGCCTCACTCAGTGCGGTGCGCGGGGGATGGTCTTGAGCAGGTCTTCAGGGCTGATATGCCCGACCACCTGCTGCACGCTGCCCGGTTGCGGCAGGCCAAGAATGTGGCCTTTCATCTTGCCGATCACGTGCATCTCGCACGGCTTGCAGTCGAACTTCAGGGTCAGCACTTCATCGCCGTGAATCAGCTGCATCGGCGCCACCTTGGTGCGCACGCCGGTGACGCCCTTGGCCTGCTTGGGGCACAGGTTGAAGGAGAAACGCAGGCAGTGCTTGGTGATCATCACCGGCACTTCGCCCGCCTCTTCGTGGGCCTCGTAGGCGGCGTCGATCAGCTTGACCCCGTGACGGTGATAGAAGTCGCGGGCCTTCTGGTTGTAGACGTTGGCCAGGAACGACAGGTGCGACTCCGGGTACACCGGCGGCGGGTTGGTCTCGGCCTTGCGGCCGCCACGCGGGTGGGCCTGGATACGCGCTGCAGTCAGTGCTTCGATGACCTCGCGGCGCAGCGCCTTGAGCTGCGAATTGGGGATGAAGTACGCCTGCGGTGCATCGAGCTGAACGGCGGTGGCGTGATACTCGGTGGTCCCCAGCTGGCCGAGCAGGTCGCGCAGTTGCTCCAGCGCCTGCTCCGGCTTGTTGGCCAGGCCGAACGGGCCGTCCAGGGCGACGCTGGCACTGATGCCCTCCTCGCTGGTGGCGGTCAGGGCCAGACGCTGTTCGTCCAGCTTGGCGACCCAAGCCAGGCCGATACGGCGCTCGGCCGAAGTCTTCTGCAGGGCCTGCTGCCAGTTGTGGTCGAGGTTGCGGCTCAGCGGATGGTTGGGCCGCAGCTGGTGCATGCCCTTGGGCATCTCGTTGGGTTCGACACGGTAGCGGTAGCGCTTCTCGCCGTCTTCATCGAACTCGCCTTTGGCCTCGGCGATGTTGGCACGGAACCCCACCACTTCGCGCTTGACCAGCACATTGAGGCCGTCGCCGTTGGACAGCGGCTCATGGGTGACCACCTGCAGGTCGCGCTTGCCGACTTTCTCGACCACGCCCACCGGCAGGCCGGTGAAGGTCGGCGAGTCGAAGGCGCCGATGTCGATCTTGCGCTCGCTGACAAAGTAGTCGGTGCTGCCGCGGTGGAAGGTCTTGTCCGGGTCGGGCAGGAAGAAGTGCGCGGTGCGCCCGCTGGAGGCGCGGGCCAGGTCCGGGCGGTCTTCGAGCACGGCGTCCAGGCGCTGGCGGTAGTAGGCGGTGATGTTCTTCACATAGCCCATGTCCTTGTAGCGCCCTTCGATCTTGAACGAGCGCACGCCGGCTTCGACCAGGGCGCGAATGTTGGCGCTCTGGTTGTTGTCCTTCATCGACAGCAGGTGCTTTTCGTAGGCGATCACCCCGCCCTTTTCGTCCTTGAGGGTGTACGGCAGACGGCAGGCCTGGGAGCAGTCGCCACGGTTGGCGCTGCGGCCGGTCTGGGCGTGGGAGATGTTGCACTGGCCGGAGAAGGCCACGCACAGCGCGCCGTGGATGAAGAACTCGATCGCCGCTTCGGTTTCGTCGGCGATGGCACGGATTTCCTGCAGGTTCAGCTCACGGGCCAGCACCAGCTGGGAAAAGCCGGCCTGGTCGAGGAACTTGGCCCGGGCCAGGGTACGGATGTCGGTCTGGGTGCTGGCGTGCAGCTCGATCGGCGGGATGTCCAGTTCCATCACCCCCAGGTCCTGGACGATCAGCGCGTCGACGCCGGCATCGTACAGTTCGTGGATCAGCTTGCGCGCCGGCTCCAGCTCGTTGTCGTGGAGGATGGTGTTGATGGTGGTGAACACCCGGGCGTGGTAGCGACGGGCGAATTCCACCAGTTGGGCGATATCGCTGACTTCGTTGCAGGCGTTATGGCGGGCGCCAAAGCTCGGGCCGCCGAGGTACACGGCGTCGGCGCCATGCAGGATGGCCTCGCGGGCGATGGCGACATCGCGGGCGGGGCTGAGCAATTCCAGGTGATGCTTGGGCAGGGACATGTTTTTTTAGTCAGGCTGTCACGGTCGAGGCGCGCATTGTAGCGGCGAAACGCCCGATCGGCACCCGTAGCCTGCCCGGTGGCCTGTGTAGGCCAATCGCTGGCAAGCCAGCTCCCACAGGTTCGGCGGGCGCAAGACCTGTAGGAGCGGGCTTGACCCGCGATGAGGCCAGCCCAGCCACCGCAACAACTCAGGCCTTGGCCGCCATCGCCGTCACTTCCACACGCATGCCTTCCACCGCCAGCGAAGCCACGCCAACCGCGGCGCGTACCGGCCAGGGCTTGGCGAAGAAGCGCTGGTACACCTCGTTGAAAGCAGCCCGCTCGGCCATGTCGGTGAGGTAGATGGTCAGGTGCAATACCCGGTCCATGGAGCTGCCGGCGCGCTCCAGGGCGACTTTCAGCGCCTGCAGGGTGCACTCGCTCTGGGCAGTGATGTCACCCAGTTCCAGGCTGCCGTCGGCACGGGTGGGGATCTGGGTCGAGACCAGGATGCCACCGAAACCGGCAACGTCGGAGGAGATCGAGTCGGCGTCCGGGTCGGGGATGAAGCTGATGTCTTGGTTAGCCATGGGTATCTCGTGTCTGGGGAAATAAAAAGGGCGGTCGCCCGCCCCTTTTTGTTACTTGCCGCTGGCCAGCGCTGGCGTACGCGGTGGCACCAGGCGCTTGGACCCGGTCGACTCGAATGCAGCCGCCAGGCGCAGCAACGACGAATCGTCGTAGGCGCGACCGGCAAAGGTCAAGCCCACCGGCATGCCGATATCGGCCATCACGCCCATCGGCACGGTCACCGTCGGCACGCCCAGGTGACGGATCGCCAGGTTGCCGTTGGCCACCCACACGCCGTTGCTCCAGGCAATGTCGGCGGACGCCGGGTCGACATCGGCGTTGGCCGGGCCAACGTCGGCGACGGTCGGGAAGATCACCACGTCGAGCTTGAGCGCATCCATCCAGTCTTCAAGGTCAACGCGGCGGGTCTGTTCCAGGCCGCGCAGGCCATCCGGCACGGTGCTGATCTGGTCCCACGGGGTGATGCCGCGCTCGGCCATGCGCACGTACTCGTCCATACCAGCGGCCAGGTCGCCTTCGCGGTTGGGCAGCGTGCCCGGATCATGCGGGAAAATCTTCGGCCCGTCGACGTCGACCAGGCGGTTGAGTTTGGGGTCGCCGTTGGCCTGGAGGAAATCATCGAAGGCCCAGGCGGTCAGGTCCCATAGTTCATGGTGGAGGAATTCCTTGGACACCAGGCCGCGGTTGAACACGGTCGGCGCGCCCGGGCGGTCGCCCTCGCAGTTGGACACCAGCGGGAAGTCGACTTCGATCACTTCGGCGCCGGCCGCTTCCAGCGCCTTGCGCGCCTGCTCCCACAGGGCGATCACCGACGCTCGGGTGTTGATCCGCTGCCCGGTCGGGCCACCGATGCCGGGGGCTTCGCTGGTGCCGGCTTCAGGGTCGGCGTTGATGTACATGCGCGGCACGCCGAAACGCTTGCCCTTGAGCGCTTCGGCATCGGCCGCCAGCTCGTGATAGGACGCCGGGCGCACCGAGTCGACGCTGGGGATTGGCACCCAGGGCTGCAGGCGCCACAGGTCGCCGCGTTTGTCCGGGTCTTCGGCGACGACGATGTCGAGCACTTCCAGCAGATCGGCCATGGTCCGCGCAAAGGGCACCACCACGTCCATGGTCGGCGTCAGCGGCCAGTTGCCGCGCACCGAGATGACCCCGCGCGACGGCGTGTAGGCGCACAGGCCGTTGTTCGACGCCGGGCCACGACCACTCGACCAGGTTTCTTCCGCCAGGCCGAAGGCCGCGAAGCTGGCGGCGGTGGCGGTACCGGCACCGTTGGACGAGCCGGAGGCGAACGGTGCGGTCAGGTAATCGGCGTTGTACGGGCTTTCGGCGCGGCCATAGACACCGCGCTGCATGCCGCCGTTGGCCATCGGCGGCATATTGGTCTTGCCCAGGCAGATGGCGCCGGCAGCGCGCAGGCGTTCAACGGTGAAGGCGTCGCGGTAGGCCACAAGGTCAGCGAAGGCCGGGCTGCCGGAGGCGGCAGTCAGGCCCTTGACCAGGTAGCTGTCCTTGGCGGTGTAAGGAATGCCGTCGAGCGGGCCGAGGGTCTGGCCCTTGGCGCGGCGTTCGTCGCTAGCTTGTGCTTCTTTCAGGGCTTCGAGGTTGCGCACCACCACGGCGTTGAGCTTGGTGGCGGTATTCGGGCCGTCGTAGGCGTCGATGCGCGCCAGATAGGCCTGGACCAGTTCAACCGCGGTGGTCTGGCCGGACTCGAGCGCAGCGCGCAGCTGGGCAATGGAAACCTCTGTGACTTCGATCATGCTGCTACCGCCGACTGTTGATGGGTGACTGGATGAAGGCTTCCATCACAAGGGGTCTGGAGCACAGGGACTTCACGAATTTCAAGATGGGTTGTCATAGTTGTTCTCATTGCACGGCATGACGCGGCAGGGTCTGGACGAATTACCTGAGCGGCCTATTTAGCACCAAAAATGCCCACAGAGGAACGGGGGCCCAGTGGGCAGCGGTGCATTGAGCCAAGTGCGAGGCTGCACAATCAGCCCAAGCGCGATCTAGCGGGGTGACTTCGCGTCAGAAGACAGTACGGTTCAACGAGTAGCACGCCAATAGACATACTGAGGCAGAAGAGCGACCACATAAGCAATACCAAAACATCCGAGCACCAAGGCGTAGTCCTTGCTTCCAAAGAAATGCAAGTCCAATGCGACGCCAAGTACAACACCTGTCACGGCCGTCCCGGCCTTGGCCGACAACCACTCAAAGAGCCAGAAGAGAGAAAGCAACGCATAGGTGGCCTTACCCAACACTTTTGCTTTGCTCAGCGGAAAGAGCATGCCGAATGAAAAGTCCTTATTAGCCCGCAATACAGCTCGACACTGCGCAAAATGTTTCGGGTCCCGCTTGTTAATGCCATACAGCAACGCAGTAATGCCCAACCCTGGCAACATGCAGACAATAAGTATTGTGGCGGCAACTTTCGTATTCAAAGCCTCTTCGATAAAAAACTGATTCGCGCCACACAGATAACTTGAAAAACACGGCAACCACCAACCTTGGGCACAACCGCGAGTCAGGACAAACGTAAGGATGGCCGTCCCGAGAAAAGCCAGAATCAAAAAACGCTTGGGAATTAAACGCACACAGACTCCAACATCCAACAACAATCAAATCACGACCCACGGGCAAATCTGGAGCCATTGTTCAAACGCGGAGTATTCCAATGCAACAGCACGACCGTAATCACCGAACACAAGCGTGCCACAAGTAATAACTAAATGCCAGTAAGTGCATTTTGCTTGCGCCAGTATTCAACCCTGCAATGGCGTAAGGTTTAAGCCACCAGAGTTCGGCATGTTCAGCTTTACCCCTCCCGACGCAACAAGCATCATGCACAGTTCACGCTCACGGAGGATTTCGCACATGTTCAGGGCACTTTTCGACAGGCTCTTCAAGCGCACACCTACCGAGGATGAGTTTGCCCGGACCTTCATCAAGGCCGCTCGCACAGGTGGTTATGGCGAGCCTCTCGAGTACCTGGCAGATGAATTTCGCCTGCACTACGGCGACAGCGGCTACTTCAACCTGCACAACGCCTACCGCGACTACCTGAACGCCGACAAATCGCGCAAAGCCGACGTGCTCAACAGTTACCTGCGCGCCCTGATCGACACCCGCAACACCAGTGCAGCACAGACCCTGGAGCAGGTTCGCCCGCTGCTGCGGCCGGTGATCCGCAACCTGGCCATGCTCGAAGAGATCCGCCTGCACCATGTGCGCAGCGAAGGCTGGGACTCGCCCTGCCCGCTGGCCTGGCAACCGCTCTCGGAGGATTGCGCGACCTTGCTGGCAGTCGATCACCCCGACACCACCTCGACCCAGACCATGGGCCCGCCAAAGGATTGGGGCATTACCCTTGAGCAAGCATTGGCAATCGCTCTCGACAACCTGCGCGACGCCAGCCCCGATGCCTTCGAACCGATCCTGCCCGGTTTGTACCAGGGCGCCTGGAAGGACGGCTACGACACCAGCCGGGTGCTGCTGCCCGACGTGCTGCAGCGCGCGCCGGTTTTGGGCCAGCCGGTGTTCATGATGCCCAGTCGTGATGTGTTGATGGTCACTGGTGACAAAGATGACGAAGGCTTGCGCCAGATGGTCGAGCTGAGCTTCCACGCTCTGGAGAACGGCCGTGCGCAGTCCAGCCAGATCTACACCTATCACGACCGCCGGATCGTCCCGTTCCAGGTGCAGGATGCGCACCTGCAAGCGCGCCTCGGCGACTTGCAGCGCCTGTTGCGCCACGGCATCTATAGCTCGCAGAAAGAGTTTCTCGACAAGATCCACGAAGCCCATCCGGAGGACATCTTCGTCGCCACCCACAGGCTCTACAGCGATGCCGACCACCCCGGCGGCAGCTTTTCGATAGCGGCCTGGACCGAGGGCGTGTTCACCTCGTTGCCGAAAACCGACCGGGTGATCCTGGTCCAGCCTCAGGCGGACGGTTCGGCACACACCCGGGTGGTTGCCTGGCATGAGGTCGAGTCGCTGCTGGGCGAGCTGCTGACTAAAGACGGCGAGCTCTATCCACCACGCTTTCGCACCCTCGGTTTTCCCAGCGCCGAGCAGTTGAGCCAGCTGACGCCCATGGGTGAATAAACGGCGTTGTGGACGGCGGCGTGGCAGTTGGACCTGCAGACCGTACGATGCCCAGGCTAAAACCGTCGGCCACCGCCTGGTCCTGGCGGTGGGCAGCCAACTGATGCGAGCGGCCCTGGGCGAGGCCAGCGATGAGCTGGGGCTGGATAAAAGTGGCACAAAGCGCCATCCTCCCCGCCTTTTGCCTGCGCGCCTGACCTGCCAAGGAGATTCCCATGCACGACCTGCCACTTGCCGCCGCCGACTTCGAGTTCCTCGAAGCCACCTTGCAGAGGTACGGCGATGACCATTCGGTGCTCAACGCCTCGGAGCTCGACGGTTATTTCACCGCGCTGGTTTCGAGCCCGGTGCAGGTGGACATCAGCGAGTGGTTCCCGGCCATCTGGGGTGGCCAGAACCCGGAATGGCAAAGCGCGCAGGAGTGCCAGCGCTTTGTCGAGCTGTGTGCCCGTCATTTGAACAGCCTGGCGACCCAGCTGGTTGAGGCGCCACAGGCGTTTGCGCCTCGTCTGGAGCAGACTGAACACCTGGGCCAGCCACTGCCGCTGGCGGAGGAATGGTGCTTTGGTTACCTGCGCGGCATGGCCATCGCCAACTGGCCTGCGCTACCGGCGCCACAGGCGCAGGCGTTGCAGGTGATTACCGGGTGGGCCGAGCAGGATGAATTCGAGCTGCCGGCGGATCTGGACGTGACCTTGCACCGTCAGCGGGTAGTGGCGATTGCCCCGGCGGCGCGGGCGTTGCATGACTACTGGCTGGCGCAGCGCTAGAACGCTTGTGCCTGTGTCGCCTGGATTGCGACCGCTGTGGGAGCTGGCCTTGCCAGCGATGAGGCCGGTACAGCCAGCACATCAGGTGGTGTCTGGATTACGACCGCTGCGCGCTCGATCGCTGGCAAGGCCAGCTCCCACAGGTTCGGCGTACACAAATCCATTGTGGGAGCTGGCTTGCCAGCGATGAGGCCGGTACAGCCAGCACATCAGGTGTCGCCTGGATTACGACCGCTGCGCGCTCGATCGCTGGCAAGGCCAGCTCCCACAGGTTCGGCGTACACAAATCCACTGTGGGAGCTGGCTTGAACTGGTCAACAGATTTTGGACACCGGTTTAGGTTCATACCGCAACCTTGAGCTTTTTCTCCATGGCTACCGGGGTTTCATAGCCGTTGTAGCTGTGGAGACGCTTAAGGTTGTAACGCATCAGATAAGCCTGGATGTCTAACTGTGCTTGCGCTTCGGTTTCGTAACCCTCTGCTGGTATCCACTCAGACTTCAATGCACCGAAGAAGCGCTCCATGACGGCGTTATCCCAGCACTGGCCTCGGTGACTCATGCTCTGTTCCAGACCGTACTCCTCAAGAGCAGCCCTGAATTTATGGCTGGTGTACTGACAACCCTGATCCGAGTGGAACATCACTCCAGCCGGTCTACCTCTAGATTCGGCCGCCATTCGTAGCGCCTCGCAGGCAAGCCGGGCATCGGCGATCATTGAGAAAGCCCAGCCCACCACTCGGCGAGCATACAAGTCGATCACAGCCGCCAAGTACAGCCAACGCTTGCCTACCTGGATGTAGGTGACATCGCCGCACCACACCTGGTTGACCGTCGAGACGTTGAAGTTTCGCTTGAGCTGGTTACTCGCGATCAATGCTTCTGTGCCCGATGATCGGTAACGATGCGGCCTGCGTTGCTTGCATTGCAGACCGGCTTCCTTCATCAGCATACGTACCTTGTATCGCCCGGCTTTATGGCCAGCACGACGCAATTCCCGAACCAGCGTTCGCGACCCAGCAGAGCTACGAGAGGCCTTGAAAAGGCTGACCATCGTTGAACGCAGATCCTCTCTGACCGGATCCTTTCGTCCCTGGCGTTTTCGCCATGCGTAGAAACTGCTGCGCCGAACTCCAAGGACGCGACAGCAGTCGAAAACACCAAATTGCTCACTCAGTTCGTTGATCAGCGAGAACGATCCTTGGAGTCCCGAAGCAGGAGAGCACTGGCCTTTTTTAGGATTTCGATATCCCGGTCCTTTTGCCGGACTAGCGCTTCCAGCTCCTGGATTCGCTGCTGCTCTGGAGTAATGGCCTTCGCGCCGACCGGTGTTTGACCTTCTCGTTCCTGGCGCAGTTGCTCGACCCAGCGACGAAGCGCGGTCCGCCCTAGACCAAGGCTCTCGCAGACATCAGGGACTGACTCACCATCGTCCAGCACCATCTCGGCAGCTTTGATTTTGAATTCGTTCGAGTAAGATTTTCGCACTGATTTTGCCTCCAATTGGGCGCCATAATAGCGCCCGACGAAGGTGTCCAAAATCATTAGGCCAGTTCAGCTTGCCAGCGATGAGGCCAGTACAGCCAGCACTTCAGGTGTCGCCTGGATTGCGACCGCTGCGCGCTCGATCGCTGGCAAGGCCAGCTCCCACAGGTTCGGCGTACACAAATCCATTGTGGGAGCTGGCTTGCCAGCGATGAGGCCGGTACAGCCAGCACTTCAGGTGTCGCCTGGATTGCGACCGCTGCGCGCTCGATCGCTGGCAAGGCCAGCTCCCACAGGTTCGGCGTACACAAATCCATTGTGGGAGCAACTGTCTTGATCAGGCTGTTTGCTCTCGCCAAGGGGTATTGTCCCGCAGCATTGCATTCAGCCTGACGATCAGCACCCGCATGCAAGCTACGAGTGCCACCTTGGCGCACTTGCCACGTGCCCGAAGTGCTTCGTAGCGTGCTTTAAATTCTGTGTTGTGACGGATGATGATCCAGCTCGACATGTACAGCACTCGCCTTACATGGGCCCGACCACCCCATATCTGGCGGTGCCCTCGATGGCTACCACTATCGTTGTTGTAAGGCGCTACGCCCACCAGAGCGGCGATCTGACGGCGGTCCAACTGCCCCAGTTCAGGCAGTGAGGCGAGCAGATTTGCGGCGGTTACTCGACCGATTCCGGTCACTGCCAATAACTGACGCGCCCTGGTATCGTCCAGTTGCACCATCGCCTGATCAATTTCTTCGTCGAGGCGTTTGATCAGCACTTTCAGCTGCTCTATATGCTCATCGAAGTGGGCCATCACTGTTGCCGAGCGACATTGCTGGCGACGCCGCTTGTCGTCATCACGGCTCTGCACAAATTGGGCGCGCTGCTTCACCAGCTCTCGCAGCTCTTCGCGTTCAGGGCTGACCGGTTGGCCTTGAGGGGCGCTGAGGTGTGCAGCGAAGTCCGCAAGGACTTCGGCGTCGATCTTGTCGGTTTTGGCTTTTTTACCCATGGCATCGGCGAATTTTCGGGCACGGGCTGGGTTGATGCAGATGGTTTCCAGTCCTGCTGAGGCCAGGGCGATCAACACATCTTTCTCGTAGCCGCCTGTCGCTTCGATCAGCACTCGACTGATATTGAAGTCCTTCAGACGCTCAAGCAACGCCTCGAAGCCTGCGGAGTTGTTGGCCACTTCGAAGCGGATTTTCTGAGGTTTGATGCAGATTTCCAAAGTGGCTTTGGCAGTGTCGATTCCAACAGAAGACAACATGGCTGAACCCTCTTACACTCAGTTGTGAGAGCGCTCTGGCTTGGCCCACGCTTGTGATTCGAGAGGCGCTCAATCAACTGTTCGGGCTCGGGCCAGAGTGGAGAGGTGAATGGCAGCTTTGCTCCCACACGTGCTTTAAGCACTACTGGCGTACAGCTTGCCATTCACCGCTCTCACTTCTGATTCTATTCCTACCTCAAGACACAAGCTGGCTTGCCAGCGATGAGGCCGGTACAGCCAGCACATCAGGTGGTGTCTGGATTACGACCGCTGCGCGCTCGATCGCTGGCAAGGCCAGCTCCCACAGGTTCGGCGCTATACCTGTGGGAGCGGTGCCCCTCCCCGCCTCAACTCACTTGAGGTCAAACCGATCCAGGTTCATCACTTTCGTCCACGCAGCAACGAAATCCGTGACGAACTGCTCCTTGGCGTCGGCGCTGGCATAGAACTCCGACAGCGCCCGCAGCTGCGAGTTGGAGCCAAACACCAGGTCAACCCGGGTGCCGGTCCACTTCACCGCACCGGTCTTGCGGTCACGCCCTTCGAACGCCTCGTTGGCCGCCGATACCGGTTTCCACTCCACGCCCATGTCCAGCAAGTTGACGAAGAAGTCGTTGCTCAGCGTGCCCGGCTGTTGGGTGAAGACGCCGTGCTTGCTCTGCCCGCCATTGGCCCCCAGCACCCGCAGGCCGCCCACCAGCACGGTCATTTCCGGGGCGCTCAGGGTCAGCAGTTGCGCCTTGTCGATCAACAGGGCCTCGGCTGGTACCCGATAGCTGTTCTTCAGGTAGTTACGGAAACCATCGGCAACCGGCTCCAGGAAGCCGAACGACTCGACGTCGGTCTGCTCCTGGGAGGCATCCATTCGCCCAGGGGTAAACGGCACGGCAATGTTGACCCCGGCGTTTTTCGCGGCCTGTTCAACCGCCGCACTGCCCGCCAGCACGATCAGGTCGGCCAGGGAGATTTTCTTGCCACCGCCCTGGGCACCGTTGAAGTCGTTCTGGATGCCTTCCAGGGTGCTCAGCACCTTGGCCAGTTGCTCGGGCTGGTTGGCTTGCCAGAACTTCTGCGGCGCCAGGCGCAGGCGCCCACCGTTGGCGCCACCGCGCTTGTCGGAGCCGCGGAAGGTCGACGCCGCCGCCCAGGCGGTAGACACCAGATCGGCCACCGACAGCCCCGAGGCCAGTAGCTTGGCCTTCAGTGCGGTAACGTCGCTGTCGTCGACCAGGGGGTGATTGACCTCCGGGATCGGGTCTTGCCAGAGCAGTTCTTCGCTGGGCATTTCCGGGCCCAGGTAGCGCGACAGCGGCCCCATGTCGCGGTGGATCAGCTTGAACCAGGCACGGGCGAAGGCGTCGCTCAATTGCTCGGGGTTTTCCAGGAAGCGCCGGGAGATCTTCTCGTAGATCGGGTCGAAGCGCAGCGACAGGTCAGTGGTGAGCATGGTCGGGTTGCGGCGTTTGGCCGGGTCGTGGGCATCGGGAATGATCCCGGCGCCGGCGCCGTTTTTCGGCGTCCACTGATTGGCCCCGGCCGGGCTCTTGGTCAGTTCCCATTCGAAGCCGAAGAGGTTTTCGAGGTAATTGTTGCTCCAGCGGGTCGGCGTGGTGGTCCAGGTCACTTCCAGGCCGCTGGTGATGGTGTCGGCGCCCTTGCCGCTACCGAAGCTGTTGCGCCAGCCCAGGCCCTGCTCCTCCAGGCCGGCGGCTTCAGGCTCGGGGCCAACGTTGTCGGCGGGGCCGGCGCCATGGGTTTTGCCGAAGGCATGGCCGCCAGCGATCAGCGCCACGGTTTCTTCATCGTTCATGGCCATGCGCGCGAAAGTTTCGCGGATGTCCTTGGCGGCGGCGACCGGGTCGGGGTTGCCTTCCGGGCCTTCCGGGTTCACGTAGATCAGGCCCATTTGCACTGCGGCCAGCGGGGTTTCCAGGTTGCGCCCCTGGTCGGTGCGGCTTTCTTCGTTGCCATGCTGCTCGGGCTCGGCCACCAGGGTGCCTTCGCCAGGCTCCTGCATCGGCTGAGGGCCCTTGCCGTAACGGGTATCGCCACCCAGCCACTTGTTTTCCGAGCCCCAGTACACGTCTTCATCCGGCTCCCAGACATCCGGGCGACCGCCGGAAAAGCCGAAGGTCTTGAAGCCCATGGATTCCAGCGCCACGTTGCCGGTGAGCACGATCAGGTCGGCCCAGGAAATGCTCCGGCCATACTTCTGCTTGATTGGCCACAGCAGCCGCCGGGCCTTGTCCAGGCTGACGTTGTCGGGCCAGCTGTTGAGCGGGGCGAAACGTTGTTGACCGGAACCTGCGCCACCCCGCCCATCACCGGTGCGGTAAGTGCCGGCGCTGTGCCAGGCCATGCGGATGAACAGCGGCCCGTAATGGCCGAAATCCGCCGGCCACCAGTCCTGGGAATCGGTCATCAGCGCTTGCAGGTCTTGCTTGAGGGCTTGAAAGTTCAGGCTTTTGAATGCTTCGGCATAGTTGAAGCCATCGCCTTGGGGATCGGACTGCGGCGAGTGCTGGTGCAGGATCTTCAGGTTCAGTTGGTTCGGCCACCAGTCGCGGTTCGTCGTACCACCGCCAGCGGCATGACTGAACGGGCATTTCGATTCAGTAGACATGGGTGAGCTACCTTTGAGTCCAGCGTTTTAGTTATCTCCACATCAGGTCCGGCCGGCACATGCCAGCGCATCATAAAGGCTAGTCCCGGCCCCGGTAGTCAGCAAATAGACGCAGTATTACCCGCTGATAGCCATAATCTCTTATACCAACCCCAGGGATGGAGCAGATCGTAGGTGTAGCCGCCTCCCCCTGAGGTTCAGATCATGCACAGCCGTCCGCGTCGCACCGCCTTCCACGAAGCCGGCCATGCCCTGGCCTTCTGGTGGAACGGCCTGGCGATCAGGCGGGTGACGGTGCGCACCCGGGCCGAAGCGCTGATCGGGCCGATGGTCGATTTGCGCGGCAACCTGCAGCCGGTCAAGGGCCTGGTCGAAGCGGACTACCTGGTGCCTCTGCCCGCCTTCGAGCCGCCGGGCATCGCCGAGTACCTGCCGTCGATGATCGAGCTGATCGAACGCGATCTGCTCAACTGCTTCGCCGGCCCCGTGGCCGAAGCGGTTTACCGGCACGGTCCGGATAATCGCTTTCTCACCACCAGCGGTGCCGGTGACCGGCGCCGGGCCTGCGAGCTGATCGCCCTGCTCCCTCCGCGCCAAGTGCTTGATGCCGAGTCGATTGCACTGATGCGCTGCCACAACCTGGTGCGCCACTACTGGCCTGCGTTGCGCACGGTCGCCGAACTGCTGCGAGACCGGGGAACGGTGGATGGCGATGCGCTGATCGGGCTGCTGTGCCAGTTGACCGGCGAAACACCACAGCGGCTTACCAATCCACTGGCAACCCTGGATATCCCGCCGCGCAGCCGTGGGAGCGGCGGTGCGTCGCCTCGCCGTGCGCCGCGATAAACGCATCAGCCCACCGACGGCACCTTGGCCGGCTGGCCATGCTGGCGGGTGGTGATGATGCCAATGAAGGAAATCACCAGCGCCAGGCCGATGGTGGTGGTGACCTCGGCGCGGTGCTCCGGGGTCACCAGCATGACCCCAAGGGCGGCGCTGATGAAGGCGATGACCAGGTAGGTCAGCCAGGGGAACAGCCACATGCGAAAGGTCAGCTCGACCTTCTGCTTGAGCAGCATCCGGCGCATGCGCAACTGCGACACGGCAATCACCAGGTACACCAGCAAGGCAATGGCACCGGAGCTGGCGAGCAGGAACTGGAACAGGCCGGCCGGGGCAAAGTAGCTGACCACGGTGATCACCGCGCCCAGCACGGTGCTGGCGATGACTGCGGCGCGCGGCACGCCGACCGCCGAGGTCAGCTTGACCTGCCGGGGCGCCTCACCGCGCTTGCCGAGGGAAAACAGCATGCGCGAGGCAATGTAGATCGAGGAGTTCATGCAGCTGGCCACCGCTACCAGCACCACCACATCCATCATCAGCTTGGCGTGGGGAATGTTCATCAGTTCCAGGGCCCGCTGGTAAGAGCCCACCGAGGCCAGCTGCGGGTCGTTCCAGGGCACGATGGAAATGATCACGGCAATCGACAGCAGGTAGAACACGCCGATGCGCCAGATTACCGAGCGGGTGGCCCTGGCGATGTTCTTCGCCGGGCTCTGGGATTCGGCGGCGGCAATGGTCACCGCCTCGGTGCCGATAAAGCTGAACATCACGGTAATGAAGGCACCGACCACCGCCGACACGCCGTTGGGCGCAAAGCCACCATGGGTTTCGAGCAAATGGCCCAGGCCGCTGACCTCGCGTTCCGGCACCCAGCCCATCAGCACCGCAGCGCCAAGGGAGATGAAGGCGATGATTGCCACGACCTTGAACATGGCGAACCAGAACTCGAACTCACCGTACTTGGACACGCTGAACAGGTTGGTCGCAGCCAGGGCGATGATCGACAACAGGGCAAACAGCCAGGCATCGACCATGGGCATCCAGGTGTTCAGCACATGCCCGGCGGCCAGGGCTTCGATGGGGATCACCAGCACCCAGAACCACCAGTACATCCAGCCGATGGTAAAACCGGCCCAGGGCCCGATGGCCTGGTCGGCGTAGGTCGAAAACGAACCGGTGTCGGGGTTGGCCACGGCCATCTCGCCGAGCATGCGCATCACCAGGATCACCAGCAGGCCCGACAGCACATAGGCCAGGATTGCCGCGGGTCCGGCGGCGGCAATTGCATGCCCGGAGCCGACGAACAGGCCGGCGCCAATGATGCCGGCGATGGAAAGCATGGTGACATGGCGTGGCTTGAAACCCTGCGCCAACTGACCGCTCGAATCCTTGGAGCCCAGGCTGATCATTATATTTATTCTCTTGTGATCGGAACGCATGGCATTGACTGCTGGCGTCACCTTACCTGTGCTGCTTGACGGCGGATTTGCCTGAGCGCGCCGTTCGCTGTGTCTGATCTCGCCATGAAACGTTCGTGCCAGCTCAGTGCAACGCCCGCGTCACCAGGAAGCTAACCAACTCCGGCTCGTCGTCCAGTTCGATCGAACGCACCGGGCGCGGCAGGTTGTCGAGCACCGTGCGCCAGAAGGCGTGAGCGGTTTCGTCCTGGTCGTAATAGCGCACCAGCCACTGGTTCTGCCCGCTCGCCAGCACCTGGCTGGCCAGGGCGCTGCCGATACCCTTGCGCCGGTAGCGCTTGAGGATGAACAGGTCGGCCAGCTCCAGGGCATCGAGCCCGGGCAGCTCGCTGCGTTCGATCAGCAAAAAGCCGGCGATGTAGCCGTCGACCAGGATCAGGTTGGCGCTCCATTGCGGCTCTTGCCAGTAGCGTTGCAGGTGCTCGTCGTGCACGTAGAAACGGCCGTCGACCTCGACGTCTTCCTGTTCCCAGTCCGAAGACTCGTAGGCGTAGAACTGGTAGAGGTTGCGAATCAGCTCGGCCTGCTCGGGGCCGGTTTGCAAGAGCTCGACAGTGAGGTCACTCATGACAGGACCTCATACAGCGGAAAAATCGACGGCATTGGTATCTCGATAAGTGAACGAACAGCGCGTTTTGCGGGCGCTATTGTTTACAAAAGCCGGGGCCAATGCCATCGCTAAAACGCGTTACCTGGCCGGCAGCGCGGCGACCGCGTCGATTTCGATCTGCATGCCATCCAGGGCCAGGCGCGGCACCGGGATCAGCGTGCAGGTCGGGGTCATGTTGGCGCCCCAGGCGCGCTGGGCTTCGGCGCCCCACAGGCGCAACTTGCTTTCGTCGTGATCGACGATCAGCAGGGTCAGCTTGAACACATCGGCCAGGGTTGCGCCTTTTGACGCCAGGGCGATCTGCAGGTTGGCCAGGGCCTGGCGCGCCTGTTCGGCAAAATCGCTCGACAGCCGGCCCTCGAGGTCTTCCCCGCCCTGCCCGGCGATGTACAGCAGCCGGGCATTGGCGGCGACCTCGGCGACATGGGAGTAGGCATTGGCACTGGGGTCGTAGAGGCCTTCGGGGTTGGACAGGTGGAAAGCTGCGGTCATGGTGCTGCTCCGAATGGTGGGAGCGGCGAGTATCAAACCTCGACCTAAGTAGAGGTCAAGCCTGATGTTGCCAGCGCTGCGCGCTGGATCGCTGGCAAGCCAGCTCCCACAATGAACCTGTGTACATCGACCCTGTGGGAGCTGGCTTGCCAGCGATGTGGGCTGCAGCGGGTAAAGTCTCATTGCTCATGGCTCGCCCTCCTCAAGGATCAATGACGACTGCCGTGTTAATGTAGCCCTTCGCACGGATTCGACCAGAGAGCAGACATGCCCATAGACCTACCTGAAACCATCCGCCCGCTGTTCATTGCCGCCGGCTGGCCTGCCCAAGTGACTGCCCCAGAGGCGGACATCGGGCCCAAAGGCCACCCCGCCAACGACTTGCTCAGGGCGTTCAATGGCCTGTGCGTCGGCCACTGCGGCGCCGGTGAAGAATGCGCCGCCGGCGACATCGAGTTCAGGCCCAAGCCCGGCCTGCACGACGAAAAAGTCATCGTGGCGATGCAACACAAACTGAATACCACCCTGGTGTGCATCGGCGATGTGCACCACGGCCATGGCGCGCTGTTTGTCGACAGCCGGGGCGCCTGCTACCTCATGAGCCAGGTGCACGACGCCTTCTGGCTGCAGGGAAACACCTTCGCCGTTGCCGCAGAAGGCCTGTTGCTGGGCCGCAAATCACAAACACAACTGCTGTGAAATTCAGGCGCAAATAAGGCAAATTGCTGGCCCCCTGCTACCCGCTTCGTAGGCAAACTCGCTTTCTTTTCAGCGAGTTAGGTAGGTGCTATGCGGGCTTATGGATTGACCCTGGCAGCGTTTTTTCTTGTCGCACTCCCGCTCGGCGCCCAGGCCAAGGCCCTGGGCAACAATGACCGCTACATGTGCAGTTGGGGTTCGGACATTGCCGCCGGCGCCCAGCAGTCGAAGCTCTCCGGGGTGACCCTGTACGCCGCGCGCAAACGCCTGCAAGTGCGTAAATTCAGCAAGCCGTGGATGCGCATGACCGCCATGGGCATCACCGAACAGACCTACAACAGCCAGTCACGCCTCAAGCCTGCGGCCATCAAGCAGACCTACTACGAGCAATGCGTCAGCCATGCGCTGGCGCGGCGCTGAACACGCCGGCTGATTCGAGGGTTTCAATCAACCGCTCCGGCCACACCGTGTCGGTGGTTTGCCGCAGTTCCTCGGCCGACCACCAGCGATGATCGGCCATTACCTCGACCTCCGAAGGCGTCCATCCCTGGCGGCACAGTTGCTGGTCCTGCGCCTGGATCAGGTAGTACTGCTCGACCGACGTGACCCACTCGCCGCTGGGCAACTGCATGGCGAAGCGGCGCTCGTTCAAGGGTGCGCCCACGGCGTCGACCTGGATGCCGGTTTCTTCGCGTAGCTCACGAATCGCGGCTTGCTCGAAGGTTTCCCCCTCCTCCACGCCGCCCCCCGGTGTTGCCCAGTAATCGTCGCCGGCCAGCGCGCCGTTGCGATGGACGAAGCGAAACAGCAATACGCTTCGGGAGGGGCTGATGACCAAAAGCCGGGCTGATTTTCGCTCACGCATCGTGGTGTTCCTGTCCTTGGTTTATGATCGCGGGCGAGATTCTACCGGGATCCAAGGATGAACAACGACAAATCTGCGCTGACGACCATTGATTATCACGGCAGCTGCCTGTGCGGCGCCGTCAGCTATCATATCGACACCCAGATCAAGGCCGTCACCCATTGCCATTGCAGCCAGTGCCGCAAGGCCCATGGCGCAGCCTTTGCCACCTATGGCAGTGTGCCTGCTTCGGCCTTGAGCTGCAGCGATCCGCAACGTCTATTGCGGGTGTTCAAGTCATCGCCAACCGTCAGCCGCAGCTTTTGTTCAGCCTGCGGGACGAGTTTGTTCTGGGCCAATGCCAGTGGCGATTATCCAGACTGGATCAGTGTTGCGCTGGGCACCCTGGACACACCTTTCGAACCCACCCGACAAAAACATGTGCATGTGCAGTCCAAGGCCTGCTGGCTGGTGATTGGCGATTCATGGCCGCAACACCAGTGACCCGTAAAACATCAAAGCAAGGACGCCCCATGTATCGTTTGATCTACCCCTGCATCGGCGCATTCATGGCGCTGACTAGCACGGTTCAGGCAAGCAACCTGTGCCCTGGCGCCAACACCGAAACGCAGATGCTTGAATGCATGCAGCAGTCGTTGAAAAAATCCGATCGGCAATTGAATGAGCTCTATCAGGCCTTGGTCGCACGCTTCAAGGCGGAGGGTTCGGCGCCCGGACAACCCACCCAGGACCTGGCGCTGAAAAAAGCCCAGCGCGCCTGGATTGCCTTTCGTGATGCCAGTTGTGAGTTAGAGACGTACGAGTCCGTTGGCGGCAGTGGCTTCGCTACAATCCATACCCATTGCCTGCTGAAGCAGACGCAAGCCAGAGTCCAGTACCTGAAGCGGGTTACCGGTATGCCTTGAAGGCCTGCAACAGCGGCGGCAGCGCGGCGTTGATCTTAGCGCCGTTGGACAAGCGCACAAAGCCCACCATACTGAGTCGTCACTGCGGACAAGTACGCCCGCAGCCTACCCAGGCTTATCTGCGAAATAAGGAGTTCCCATGGCAGGTTGGTTCGAGTTGAACACCAGCAGTGACGGTCAGTACCGCTTTGTCCTCAAGGCGGGTAATGGCGAAATCATTCTTACCAGCGAGTTGTACAAGGCCAAAGGCTCAGCCGAAAGCGGCATCGCCTCGGTCCAGGCCAACAGTGGCGTGGACGAGCGCTACGAGAAAAAAGAGGCCAGCAATGGCAAGTTCCACTTCAACCTCAAGGCCGCCAATCACCAGGTCATCGGCACTAGCCAGATGTACGCATCGACGCAGTCGCGCGACGCGGGCATCGCTTCGGTGAAGAGCAACGGCAGCAGCAAGACCATCAAGGACAACACCTGAGTCCGAACCGTCAGCGGGCAGTGATGCCCGCTGCCTCACACCTGATACTCGACCCGATCCGCCTCCACCGGCGTCGGCACTTCCCAGCGAAAATACATGCGTTCGATGTCCTTGTTGCGCAGCGTGGTGTCCCGGCGGGCATTGCGGCGCATCAGCTCGCGCTCGCTTTGTTCCAGGTACACCAGCTGCACGTCGGCGTCATAGCTGTAGAGCAGGTCGAGGGTCTTCTTGCGCATCTGCTGCGACAGGTGCGTGCTGTTCCACACGAAAGGTTCGCGGCGGCGCAGCAAGGCCTTGGCCTTGTCGATCGCGTACTGCGCCACCGGCCCCTTGTCACCGTGGCTCAGGCCCAGCTCCTGGCGGGCATCGTCGAACGACACCACGGCAAGCTTGGGCGCATGCTCGTTGACCCAGGTGTCCTTGCCGCTGGCCGGCAGCCCCGCCAGCACGATCACCTGCGAGCCCCGCACTTCGCGGTACAGGCTGTACTGCGGCAGCACCGAGGCCCCGCGAAAGTAACTGCGCCGGGTGTAGTCGTCGGCAAAGGCCTTGGGTTGATCCAGGCAGCCCTCGTCCTCGGCCAGCAGGCGGAACACTTCGATGTCGTCGAGTACCCCTTGCTTGCCGGCAAAGCCGCGGCCCTGCATGTCGGCGCTGGCCACTGCGCAGAGCATCCACACCGGCACCTCCCACGACAGGCGATGGAGAATCTGCTCGGCCGAACGCCCGCTCTTGTCCCCGGCCAGGGCAAAGAACGGCAACTGGTGCACGTTGATGATCCGGCAGATGGTTTCGCGCAGCTCAAACGGCACACCGGCCTGCCACAGCAGGATTCGCGCATCCACCGCTCCCCGGCGTGAGTGCCCGGGCTGGCCGATCTTGCCGGTGATTTCATCGATCACCGTGCACGACGGCTTGGCGATGTCGTGCAGGACTGCGGCGTAGAACAGCACGAACTGCTGCTCGGGGTTGGCGCGTTGGTATACCGGGTCGGCGAGCAAGGCATCGACCACCATCATGGTGTGGGTCCAGACGTCGCCTTCCTGGTGGAAGACCGGGTCCTGGGGGGTTGCCGCCAAGGCGCGCAGCGACGGAATCGCCTCCAGCAGCGCCGGGTAGTCGACCGCGCGGCCGGGGCTGGGCATCAGCCCTTGCAATGTGTTCATGTCCATATCATTCAACTCCTTGTTCGGCGGCCTGCAGGCTGGCCCAGGTGACCTGGGGCTCGGGCGCATACAGGTCGACACCGGCGGCCAGCAGGTTGGGGATGTACGGCTGGCGCAGGTGGTGTTCATCAGCTTCGAGGATGGCCTGGACGAAGTCGTGGCGCACCCATTTGATCCGCCCGGTGGTGTGCTCGGCGGTTTCGATTTTCAGGTACAGGCCCTCCATCAGGTCGGAGCGGTCGCCCTGGTTCCAGGCCTTGGCAAAGTCCAGTTGCTGACGGGCGATGACTTCGGCGAAGGCGTCTTTCCAGCGCCGGGACTTGGCCTGCGAATGGCCGACCAGGGCCAGCAGGTCCTTCAGCCGTGGCGGTGCGATGCCTTCGAACAGCACCGGCACCGACAGCACCGGACCACCCGCGAGCAACTGCTGGCGCCGCGCCGTAGAGAGGAACACCTGCTCCGCGCGGTCCCAGATATCGAACTCGAAGAACAGGTGCGGCAACTGGTCGTAGAACACGCTGTGGCGCTTGCTCATCACCTCGCCAAACAGCACGTAGCGGTCTTCCAGGTGCTCGAGCAGCCAGTCTTCGTGACAGGCCGCCCATTGCTTGAACTGGCTGAACTGACGCTCGCGGCTGCCACCGGCCAGGTAATGGCCACGCGACTGCAACAGCAGCTCGCCGGCGGCGGAAAAACTGATCGCGGCATTGGCGCCGTCGAGCTTTTCCTCGACCACCAGGTACTGACCGTTCAGACGGCTGTAGGGCAACTGATCATGGTCGCTATCGCCGGCTTGCAGGCGAGAACTTTGCAGGTGCGGGGTGCGCGGGTACTTGTACAGGTCGAGCTGCGCGAGCTCGCGGATATCGAGTGTCATGGGTCTTCTCCAAAAGGGGGAAAACCGACGACAGCGGGCAGGTGAAAGTGCGTGCGCAGGCAGGCACCAACAGGCTTAAACGTCCGTCGTCGGCATCAGGCGTGTTGGTTGGCGTGGGGCACTGGCTTCACCTAAATAATGAGGGGTGGATCTGAGGGTGCGGATTGGAAACGAGATGGGGGTGGGCTGTCAAGTGCTATGCCGTCTGGGATGGCCTCATCGCGGGGCAAGCCCGCTCCTACAGGTACTGCGCCAATCCTGTGGGAGCGGGTCTTGCCCGCGATCGAGCGCGCAGCGGTCGTAATCCAGACAACACTTCATGTGCAGACTGCACTGGCCTCATCGCTGGCAAGCCAGCTCCCACAAATGCATCTGTGCAAACCTCAGGCAGATTGCCGCTGCGCGTCGTTGAGCGCACTGCCCTTCGCGCTTTTACGCTCATGTCCCTGGCGATCGGGCTGTGGCAAAACTGACGGGCCAGAAGTGCTGAACCCACAGCGGCCTCGTCAAAGACCTCTGCAGGCACTGCACGCGGTAACGCAGCTACTCCTCTTCGTTCACCCTGCATTCAAGCTCGATGTCTTCAGATTGTTTTGACTTATTGGATGGATCCGCCCGCGATTGCTTCTCGGCATCCTCGACACTGGATGCTTGATAAGAGTCGTATCCAAAATCCCTTCTCTGGTTGTCTTCCATCTTGCTGTATTCACAACTGTACTCTTTGGTATCGGCCCAGCCTGCCAGCGGCGACGTCATCAAGATCAACGCGCAGACCAACACTGCTTTTCTGGATGTATTCATCAGCTTGTGCTCCTGCACAAATTCGATTTACAGGGTGGTTGTTGCCCGGTGCCTGAAACCTTTGCTGACTGCCTGCAACCAAACACCTCGGCACTGTTGATGCTATCGATCGAGAAGAGCAGCGTCACCTGACAGAAATGCCAGGTACCCCCGTGCAGCACCAGGGGTGCAAACGGCTGCGAATACCGCTATTGCGCCATACATTCAGCAGCCTAGAAAACGCGCTCCATGACAATGACCCGCTCCTCCCCCTCCATCACCTCGCGGACCTTGGCATAGCCCAACCGGGCATAGAACGCCTCTGCGGTAATCGATGACGGCACTCGCAACAGCGCCTGCCCCGTTTGCCGGGCCAGATCTTCAATCGCCTGCATCAGCGCACGGCCAACGCCGGTGCCCTGCAACCCTGGCACCACAAACACGCTGCGCACCACATTGCCTTGCAGGCTGGCGGGGCGAATGTGCAAGGTCATCGGCTCGTTCCGTGAGGCAGTGTCGGAGCGCCAGTGTGCCGTGTGTTCAGGGAGGCGAACCAGCGGTAGTTTCAGCCACTACCGAGGTGCCTCGCAGCTTGCCGGGCAGCGCCAGGGCAATCAGCACGCCGAACAGGGCGATCCCGCCGCTGACCAGTACTGCCCGCTGCAGGCCCAGCGCATACCCTTGCTGCCAGGCGGCCCCGCTCAAGCCATCGAGGCCCTGGTTGGCCAGCCCCACCAGCAGCGCCAGGCCCAATGCCCCACCGATCTGCTGGACGGTGGAGGCCATGCCCGAAGCCACGCCTTGTTCGCCTGCTGCAACGCCCTGCCCGGCGCACACCCACATGGCGGTCCAGGTCATGCCCTGGCCGATGCTGAGCAAGGCAATCGGCGTCAACAGGCGAACGAAAGCGCCATCGCTGGGCAACATCCAGCCAAGCCAGAGAATACCCACGCCACCGGCCAGCAAGCCGATGATCAAGGTGCTGCGCAAACCCAGGCGGGCCAGCGCCCGTTCGGCTATGCCGATGCCCAGGGTGCACACCAGCGTCGCCGGCAAAAACGCCAGGCCACTGGCAAGCACGCTGTAGCCGTAGATCTGCTGGAAGTACAGGGCCAGGAAGTAGTACTGCACACTGAAGCTGGCCATGAACACTGCGGTCAAACCCATGGCCGCGCGCAAGCCCGGGGTGCGCAACAGGCGCAGCGGCATCAAGGGATCGCGGCTGCGGGTTTCGATCACCACGAACACCGCCAGGCAGATGAGTGCAGCCGCCAGCACCGTCCAGAACAGTGGCCGTTGCCAGCCCCAGCTCGGCCCTTCGATCAGCGCCAGCACCAGCAGGCTGCCACCCAGGGTGATGGTGAGGGCGCCGGCCAGGTCGAACGAGCGGCCTTGCGCCGGTGCTGGATCGGCTGGAATCCAGTACCCGGCGGCCCAGGCACAGGCCCCCGCCAGCGGTACGTTGACCAGGAACACCGCCTGCCAGCCCAACCACTGGGTGAGGACCCCGCCGAGCAAGGCACCGAGGGCCAGGCCTGCTGCCGAGGCGGCGCTCCAGATGGCCAGGGCGCGGGTACGCGGCGCCCCTTCGGCGTACTGGCTGTTGATCAGCGCCAGGGTGGCGGGGAACAGCAAGGCGCCCGCCAGCCCTTGCAGCGCCCGCGCCAGAACCAGCACTTCAGCCTGGTCGGTGAGGCCGCCGGCCAGCGAGGCGATGGCGAACAAGGCCTGGCCGAGCCGATACAGACGCCGCCGGCCCAGCAGGTCTGCTGCACGGCCGCCGAGCAGCAGGCAACCGCCAAAGGCCACGCCGAAAGCGCTGATGATCCACTGCAGCTGGCGCGGGCCGATGGCCAGGTGTTCGCCAATGGTCGGCAAGGCGACGAAGACGATGGTGTAGTCCAGGGCAATGATCAGCTGGGCGCAGGCCAGCAACAGCAGCATCAATGCGGGGTGGCGCGGGATTGGAATCGACATGCGGGGCATCCTTGGCAAGAAGGCGCCAGTGTCATTCATGCGCCAGGCATGATAAATACGCTGCCAGTTCTTTCAGTAATGACTTTAATCATGGACCTGAACACCGTTGCCCTGCTGCTCAAGGTCGCCGAGCAGCGCAGCTTCACCGCCGCGGCCGCCAGCACCGGCTTGACCCAGTCCGGGCTGTCGCGGGCAATTCGCCGCCTGGAAGAACAACTGGGGGTCAAGCTGCTGCACCGCAACACCCGCAGCGTCAGCCTGACCGCCGACGGCCTGCTGTTGCGCGAGCGTTGCGCACCGTTGCTGGCCGGGTTCGAGGAGGTCGAGCAACTGCTGCTTGACCGCCGCTGCGAGCCCAGCGGCACCCTGCGCCTGAGCCTGCCGTCGGCCTTTGGCCGCATCGTCATCCTGCCGCTGCTGGGTGAGCTGACCCAGCGCCATCCCGAGCTGGTGGTGGACGCGACCATGACCGACCGCCTGGTTGATCTGACCGAAGAAGGCTTCGACGCCGCCGTGCGCATCGGCCCGTTGAGCGATGTGCGCCTGGTGGCCCGGCCCCTGGCACCGATGCACTGGGTGACCGTCGCCGCCCCCGCCTACCTTGCCCGCCATGGTGTGCCGCAAACCCTCGAAGACCTGGCCCGGCACAACTGCCTGGTGGTGCATAACCCCTACCTCGGGCGCCGGGTTGACTGGCAGTTCGTGCAGCACGGTCGGCTGGTCGATCTGCAGGTCAGCGGGCAAATGCTGTTCGATGTCGGCGACCCGCTGATCGATGCGGCGTTGCAGGGTTTCGGCATTGTCCAGGTGATGGATTTCGTCGCCCGCCAGGCCCTGGCCGACGGGCGCCTGATACCGGTGCTGGAGCCATTCGCCGGCCGCTGTCGTGAACTGGCGTTGGTGTATCCACCGTCACGCCAGCATTCGCCGCGCCTGAAGGTGTTCAGCGATCTGCTGCAGGAGCGCTGGCCGTCAGCCTGGAGCTGACGATTGTATTTTGCCGGGCGCCGGGCCTATAGTCGCAGCCGGCGTCATCCACGCCACCCGTCCGCGGAAAGGGCTGCGCCCAGGCTGTACACCCCACATTCTTGTCTACGACTCCCGGCCTGACAGCGGACAAGGCTCGCACAAGGAGTTCGTATGTCCGCTCGACTGTCGTCGCCGTCCCATGACGGGCGCATCAACCTCGAACAACAACGCAAGCGCGCCAAGGAGCTGCTCCAGCGCCTGCGCTCGGGTGCCGCGCCCGCACAGCTGGCACAACTCAGCCCTGCCTCACCACGCCTGGCCGATGCCCAGTGGCTGATCGCCCGCGACCTGGGCTTTGCCAGCTGGCCCAAGCTCAAGGCGCATATCGACGCCATCGACTTTGCCGCCCGCCACCCGCAATTCATCGCCGATGACGAAGCCGCTACCCAGCATTGGCGCTGCGGCAACGACATCAGCCACGGCTTGCGCCTGGCCGGGTTCACCGGCGCCTTTCACATGCTCAGCGACCCCCTGGTCATGGGCCCGGTGCGTGATGTGCCGGCAGCGCCTTACCGCGCCCTGCGCTGCGACTACATCAGCCAGGCCTATGGCCTGGAGCACCCTGAGGTGCAGCGCAAGATGGAGGACGAATACGCCGACCTGGCCCGGCTCGACGGCTGCCCCGGCGCGGTGCTCTGGTGCGAGGCGGATGCCTATGACCAACTGTTCCTGATCCGCGTGCTGGCCGGCTTGCACAACCCGCCGCAGCGCCTGGAACTGATCGAGATCGACCGCATGCCCGGGGTCGAGCGCTTTATCGGCATCGGCCAATTGGCCCCCGATGTGCTGGCCTGGTTGTGGCCGCAGCGCCGGGCAGTGGATGTGCCAATGCTGCAACTGGCGCGCGAGGCCTGGGCTGCTTATAGCGCACCGTCGCCACACGCCTGGGCGCAGTTGGCCCATCGCCAGGACCTGGCCCTGCCCTTGCTCGCCGCTGCGCTGTTGCGCCAGTTGCAGGAACTGCCGGGCGTGGAGGATGGCCTGTCGCTCAGCGAACGCCTGGCGCTGCAGATCATCAGCGAGTTCGGCCAGGTGCCGTTCGGCCGGGTATTTGCCGAACTGATGGGCAAGCGCGAGCCGCTGCCCTATCTGGGTGACATGATGTTCCATGCCCTGCTGCGGCCGCTGATCGATTCGCCCACGCCGCTGCTCATCGAAGCGCAGGCCGAGCTGGAATGGCCGCGTCGACCTTTGAGCCTCACCCCTTTGGGCGAGCGGGTGCTGGCGGGCCAGGCCAACTGGCTTGACCAACAGGCCCCCGAGCGCTGGGTCGGTGGTGTGCGCGTGCTGGCCGGGCAAGGTCACTGGGCGCTGGACCGCGACCTGTGGCCGGTGTGGCGCGGGTAAAAACTCCGGCGATGCGCTCCTGGGTTTCGCGGGGCGCATGTCACGTCCCTGTGCACGGGGTCAGCGTTGCACGGCGGTGGTTTTCAGCCAGGTCTGAAAGTGCAGCGAGCCGACGATGGCATCGGCATCCGGGGTCAGTGAACGGTCGTCGATCGGCGCGCCGAAATAGGTGGCTGCAGGGTCGGCAATCACTTCCCGAGCATCTTGATTGTGTTGCAGGTAGCTGCGCACGAAATCGGCAAGCGGCAGTCGATCGGGGCCGGCGACTTCGAGGGTACGGTTGGCCGGCGCTTGCTCGGCGAGGTTGGCCAATGTCAGGGCCACGTCGGATGAGGCCACCGGCTGCAGGGCGGCGGCGGTGAGGCGCACGCGGTTGCCGTCGGCGCCGGAATAGGCAATGGCGCCCATGAACTCGAAGAACTGCGTGGCGCGCAGGATGGTATAGGGCATGCCCGAGGCCCTGATCAGTTGCTCCTGGGCCAGCTTGGCGCGGAAGTATCCGCTGTCCTGCATGCGCTCGGTGCCGACCACCGACAGGGCGATATGGTGACGAACCCCGGCCTTCTGTTCAGCGGCCAGCAGGTTGCGCCCTGAAGTCTGGAAAAACGCCAGCACCGCGGCGTCTTCGAAAGACGGTGAGTTGGCGACATCCACCACCACATCGGTGCCCTGCAACGCCTGCTCCAGGCCTTCGCCGGTGAGGGTATCGACGCCGGTCTTGGGCGAGGCGGCGAGCACCTTGTGGCCGTTGGCGCGCAGGTTGTTGCACAGCTGGGTGCCGATCAGGCCGGTACCACCGATCACGACGATTTTCATGGCTGCTTCTCCCGGGGCGTGTCGCAACCCATTATTTTACGCCGCGCAGCTGTAGCCCGCGCGCCAGCAGACGAGCGTCATGCTGGCTGATCCGGTACAGTACGCGCCGCTCGAGAGATGGATCCCGGGCCAATTGTCATGGAGTTATGCAGTGAAAAACCTGAGCAAAGTTGTCGCCTCCGGCCTGTTCGTCCTGGCCCTGGCAGGTTGCACCGGCACCCCGATGAAAACCCAGCACTACAACGCCGACCAGTACACGGTGATCGGCCACAGCGAAGCGAGCGCCACCGGCCTGTTGGTACTGGGCATGATCCCGGTGCGTCAGAACAGCCGCTTTGTCCGTGCACAAAATGCCGCGATCAAGGCCAAGGGCGGCGACGCGATGATCAACACCCAGGTCCAGGAAAACTGGTTCTGGGCCTGGGTACTGACCGGTTACACCACCCGGGTGTCGGGTGATGTGGTCAAGCTGAACAACGTTCAGTAACGCCTGAACTGCGAGCGCTTCGCGCTCGATCGCGGGGCAAGCCCGCTCCCACAATGGAACTGTACACACCGACCCTGTGGGAGCTGGCTTGCCAGCGATGAGGCCGGTACAGCCAGCACACCAGGTGTTGCCTGAATTACGAGCGCTTCGCGCTCGATCGCGGGCAAGCCCGCTCCCACAATGGAACTGTACGCACCGACCCTGTGGGATCTGGCTTGCCAGCGATGAGGCCGGTACAGCCAGCACACCAGGTGTTGCCTGAATTACGAGCGCTTCGCGCTCGATCGCGGGCAAGCCCGCTCCCACAATGGAACTGTACGCACCGACCCTGTGGGATCTGGCTTGCCAGCGATGAGGCCGGTACAGCCAGCACACCAGGTGTTGCCTGAATTACGAGCGCTTCGCGCTCGATCGCGGGCAAGCCCGCTCCCACAATGGAACTGTACACACCGACCCTGTGGGAGCTGGCTTGCCAGCGATGAGGCCGGTACAGCCAGCACACCAGGTGTTGCCTGAATTACGAGCGCTTTGCGCTCGATCGCGGGCAAGCCCGCTCCCACAGGGTTGGCGCTGGACCCGCGATCAGGCCATCACCATAGCAAAAGCCGGTGATGCCAACCTTGCCGGTGGTTGCCGGATGCTTCATCAGCCATTCGATGGCCCACAAGCATAGTAGGCGTGGGCAAATAGCGTATGATCTGCCCGCCCTTCCACGAGGCTCCTCATCCCATGCCAATGAGCAAACGCGAACAGGCGCAGCTTGACCGCCGTCTGGTCGCTACCCTGACCGATGCCTGCGAGACCGCCAAGGCCGAAATCGTCGGTTTTGCCTGGCTCACTCACCTGGTCGACTACACCCGCTTCCCTTCCAGTTTGCAGGTGATCTGGGTATTCGAAAGCCGGGCCGCCAAAGACCACGCCCTGGCCAGCGGGCAAGGTGAGCGGATGATCGAGCTGACTGCTTTAGCGTTGCAGGATGCCGACGTCGAATTGCGCCCGCTTGCCCCCCACGTGCAGTTCGACGTCGAAAAACGAGGCTGACACATGGCCAAGGACATCGAGAACCCCTGCATCGCCGTGTGCCAACTAAGCGGCGACCTGTGCCTGAGCTGCGGCCGCAGCAAGGACGACATCCGCAAATGGAAGCGCATGAAACGCCCGGAAAAAATGGCCGCCGTGCAACGCGCCACCCAACGGATGAAAAGCCTGAAAAAAGCCAAAGGCTAGCGCTTCAGGCACCCGCACCCTGGGTCAGAAAATCAATGAAGGCCCGAACCCGTAGTGGCACATGGCGGGCATGAGGGTAGAGCAGGATGAACGGCCGTGAAGTGCCGCCATAGGGCGTCAGCACTTCCAGCAGCTGGCCGCTGTCAAGCTCCTGCTGCACAGTAAAGCGATACGCCTGCATCAACCCCGCGCCGCTTTTGACCAGGGTGACGGTGGCCAGAAAATCTTCCAGGCAGGTGATGCCACCGGACACCTCCAGTTCCTCGCGCTTGCCCCCGACCAGAAACGACCAGGGCACCTTGCGCCCGCTGCTGGGCAGTTCGAACTGGATGCACTCGTGAGCGGCCAGGTCTTGCGGCGTCTGCGGTGTGCCCGCTACACGCAGATACTCCGGCGTCGCCACGATCACCAGCTCGGCGTCTTCCAGGCGCCGGGCGATCAGGCTGGAGTCGGCCGGCTCGCGGCCGCGGATGGCCAGGTCGTAGCCTTCATCGGCAAAGTCGATGTTGCGGTTGCTGGCGTGAATGTCGATCTGCACCTGCGGATACAACTGGCGGAACCCGGCCAGCCTGGGCAGCAAGCGAAAGTGGGCATAGGGTGTCGGCACGCTGATGCGTAGCAGCCCGGACGGCACAGCCTGGCCACCGCTGAGCGCACGTTCGGCCTCCACCAGTTGGCTCAGGGCCTGGCGGCATTGTGCGTAGTAACTGCGCCCGCCTTCGGTCAGGCGCATCTGCCGGGTGGTGCGCACGAACAGGCGCACACCCAGGCGTTCTTCCAGGCGCGCCACCGAACGGCTGACCGCTGCCGGCGTCACCCCGGCCAGGGTCGCCGCACCGGTGAAGCTGCTGGTTTCGGCGGCCAGGCAGAACAGCTCGATACTGCCCAGTTGAAGGTCATCGAAGTGGCGGGTCATGGCGGCTCAATTGATTACATGAAGTATCAATTCAAATTCCATACACGACATTTTTCAAGACCTGATTGCAAATTAAAGTCTGCCTCACTTGCCCGGCGACCCGCCTGGCCCACTGGAGACTGACCATGCACACCGCCAAGACTGTCATCGTAACCGGCGCCTCGAGCGGCCTGGGTTTCGCCATCGCCAAGGCTTACCTTGAGCGCGGCGACAATGTCGTCGGCAACGCCCGCACCCTCGCCCGCCTGCAGGAGGCCGCCGCCAAACTCGGCAACCCGGCCAATCTGCTGCTGGTCGAAGGCGATATCGCCCAGCCGCAAACGGCGCGAAAACTGTTCGACCAGGCCATCGAGGCGTTTGGCAAGGTCGATATCCTGGTCAACAACGCCGGGATCTTCATTGCCAAGCCGGTGACCGACTACACCGAGGCCGAGGTCGAAGCCATCGTCGACACCAACCTCAAGGGCTTCTTCTACCCGGCCCAGGCCGCAGCACGGCACATGGCCAAGAATGGCGCCGGGCATATCGTCAACATCACCGCGTCGATCGCCCTGCAGCCGAACATCAAGGTGCCGGCGCTGCTGCCGGTGCTGATCAAGGGCGGCATCAACCAGGCGGTGCGTGCCCTGGCCCTGGAGCTGGCACCGTCGCAGGTGCAGGTCAATGCCGTGGCCCCGGGGATCATCGATACCCCATTGCATGGCGACGACTCGCAGGCCCGCGAGGCCCTCAAAGCGCTGGCGCCGACCGGGCAGATCGGTTCGCCCGAGGATGTGGTCGACGCGGTGCTATACCTGACGGACTCGACTTTTGTCACCGGCACGGTGATTGCCGTGGACGGTGGTTCGGCGACGGGTACCTGGTAATTACAGCGAGGAAATGAACATGCCGTATGTCCATATTCGCGTGACCGATGAAGGCGTCACCCGCGAGCAGAAACAGCAGTTGATCGAACAGACCACCGCGATGCTCGAGCGGGTGCTGAACAAACCGCCGGCGTCGACCTTTGTGGTGATCGAGGAAGTGAACACCGACAACTGGGGGGTGGGTGGCGAAACAGTGACGACACTGCGCAAGCGAGAGAAAACAGAGTAGGCATCTGTCGCGGGGCAAGCCCGCTCCCACAGTAATCCCCTGTGGGAGCGGGCTTGCCCCGCGATAGCGTCAACACGATCTGACCTCTTGCAGCAACTCCCGCACCACTGCCAACATCCCCTGCTGCGCCATCGCCAACTGCCGGTCCGCACTGCTCCCCTGAGCGATAATCACCGCAGCCCGGGCAAAACTGCGATCACCGTCAAAACCCTGCGCAGCGTCAGCAAACACCGCCCGCGCCCGGGCCAGCCATTGCCCGGCGCTGCCCTGCCCTTCGTCCTCCAGGCAGATGAACCGGCCATGCCGGCCATGGCGCATGGCCCGCCAGTAGTTCTCCTGGGCAATCCAGTGCGCCTCGCGGCTCAGGTGCACGGCAGCGCGTGGTTGCGCCAGATAATGTTCGACCATGCAGCGGAACATGCCGGCAATGCACAATGCCTCTTCAAGGTTCGGGCAGGCATCGGCGACTCGCAGCTCCACGGTGGGGAAACGCCGCGACGGCCGGATCGCCCACCAGCAGTCAAACCCCTCGCGCAACGAGTCGGTGCGCCGCAGCAGGGCCAGGTAACGCTCGTAAGCCTGCCAGTCACTCAAGCGCTCCGGCAGGCCCATGTGCGGCCATTCCCCGCACGCCACCTGGCGATAGCTCATGTAGCCCGTGGCCTGGCCTTCCCAGAACGGCGAGGAGCTACTGAGCAGCAACAGCAACGGCAACCAGGGCAGCAACTGGTTGATCAGTTGAATGCGGTCGTGCCCGGGCGGCACGCCAACGTGCACATGCAGGCCACACAACAGGCTGCGCCGGGCCACCTGCTGGTAGTCAGCGAACAGCTGGCGAAAGTGCTCATCGTCGGCAGGCTGCTGGTTGCGCCAGCCGCCCATCGGGTGACTGCCGGCGGTCAGCAGGCCGATGCCTTCCTCGGCCAGTACCTGCACCAGTTGCGTTCGACATCCGGCCAGAAATTCCCGGGCCTGGGCCAGGCTGCAGAACACTGGCGACGCCACCTCGATCTGGCCCTTGAACATCTCCTGGGCAAAGTGCGCGCCGAGCACCTGGCGGCACAGGTCGATCTGCGCCGCCGAGGGCGCGGCGAGCATGCGCCCGCTGGCCAGATCGACCAGCAGGTATTCTTCCTCGATGCCAAAGCCGCAGGGGCTGTTCATCGACGGGTGACGCTCAAGGCCACCGCGGCAATGCGTTCGACCTGCTGGTAACCGGGTTCGAGCAGTTGCTCGCCGAACACATCCGGGTCCAGTTCGTGGTAATGCCAGGCCCAGTCGGGTGACGCCAGCGGCGCTTGCAAGGCTGCCAGGAACGGGTCGCGCCCTTCGAGCATGGCCACCCCGGTGTACAGCAGCAAGGTGCCGCCCGGCGCCAGGCGTGGCAGCGCTTCTTCGACTATCCGCAACGACAGCCCGGCCCCCAGGGCACCGCCACCATGACGGTAGGCACGCTCGCTGGCGTCGAGCATGTAGGGTGGGTTGGCGACAATCAGGTCGAACGTACCGGTGATGCCCTGAAGGACATCACTGTGCTCGACCGAAACGTTGGCCAGCTCCGCCAGGGCCACGTTGATGGCGGTCAGGCGCAGGGCCTGCGGGTTGATATCCACGGCGCTGACCTGCGCATGCCGGCGGGCACGGGCGATCAGCACCGCGCCGACCCCGGCGCCACAGCCGATATCCACGGCGTGATTGATGCAGGCGAAACTTTGCTGCAAGTGCGCTTCGATCAACTGGGCGAAGCGGTAGCTGTCCGGGCCGAAGAACACCGCGTCGCTGCTGTCGGTGGGAAAGGCGGAATGAACGAACAACAGATCATGCAGGCTCGACCAACGCACCCGGCTGCGCAGCAGCTCTCCCTGTTCGTCGATGATCTGCGCCAGTTGCATCTGCGCCACCTCGTCCGGCGACAGCAACGAGGAGGAAAAGGGCCGGTTCCAGCCGAAGATATCGCGCAGAGTGCCGGCCTGTTGCGCGCCTTCACGCTGGTTATTGCGCAACTGGGTCAACGGCGTGACGCTGGTAAAGCGATAGCCATCGGCCAACAGCCGCCGCCCCAGTTGCAGCAAGGCCTGGTCGGCCTGGCGTTGAGCCTCGGTCAATTGCATGGTCACCCTCCCTCAAGATTCAAGCCCGGTCATCTGTGCGTATTTGCGGGTCGCCGCCAGGCCCTGGGGCAAAGCGTGGCGGGCGCCGGCCATTTCACTGATCAGGTAGGCGATCCGCGCTTCAGGGGGCAGGTCGTGGAGCTCGCGCTCAAGCGCATTCAGCACGGCATCATCGTGCATGGGCACTTCAGCTTTAACCGGCCCATGGCGCGGCCGGCGCGGCTGCCAGCTGACAGCGATCCAGTCATGCAGCAGCTGCTTTTCATAGGGGCTGAAGACGCCGAACATCGCCGCTGCCGGGCCTTCGATCAGTTGCCAGAAGCGGCTGTGCGCCGGGTCCTCGCCGCGTTTGATCCAGCCCTTGTCCTGCAAGGCGGCGAGAAAGCCTGGAATGCTGCCAGGCTCGGCCAGCCACTGGTTGACCGTGCGCCCTTCGATGCGACAGTAATCGGAGTGCATGTGCTGGCCAAAACTGCGCTTGCGCTCGAAGGCCGCCAGCAGCTCGGTTTCCAGGTCAAAGCCGGCAATGATCGTGGGAGAACAAGGGCCCAGCTCGTTGAGCCGATAACCCCGGGCAACCCGCCGATAGAACTCGCTGCCCCCCTGCTCCGGCCACAGCTGCGCCAGCGCCTGCACCGCCTTGCAGGCATGGCCGCTGCTGGCGTTGTCGATGGTCACGTGCAGGCGAAAGTACTGCGGATCGATACCCAGTTCGTCCAGCTCATAAGCGCTTATCAGCAAATGCAGGGGCAGCTGTTCATAGCCCAGGTTATAGCCGATCACCTCGGGCAAGAAAGCCTCGGTGTTGAAGCCCAGCGCCAGTTGCAGTGCGCCCTGCCGGTAACGGTCGTCAGCCAGCGGCAACACCTCGTGGCAGCCCAGCTCGCTGAGCAGGCGCCGGTAGATCAGCACATGGTTGCAGGCCGGGTCGCCATCGCCGAGTTCTTCCAGGTAGATGCGGATCAGGCCGTGGTAGCGCGGGTCGGCCCAGTGCCTGAGCATGCCGAACAGCCAGGCGCCATCCACCGCCTTGGTCGGAGCGACATGCTGGAGAAAATACAGGGCATGGGCGCGGTTGCTGAAATAACGCCGGGCACCGCCCGCCTTGCGTTCGGCCAGGTACCCGGCGTAGTGCCCGGCCACGGCCGCCGCGCGGTCGGCGGTCCATTGCCCGAGCTCGGCAGGGTTGTTCGGCAGTTCATCAGGCAACGCTTCGGCCTGCTGCAGCTGCTCGGCCAGCCAGGTGGCGCTGCCGCTCAGGTCGCCCCGCAGCAAGGCATGGTAGCGTGCCTCATGGCCGGCACGGGGGTTCAAGGCCAACGGGTCGAGCGCGGGTGCGGCGGTCATCACGGTCATGGCGGCAGCCTTCGGCAGTCGGGCGAAAAGTGCCCTCTAAGCAAGGGAGCGCTGCGCTGAAGATGAAGTTCAGATCAACCGCGCGTTGAAGGGACGGATGGCAGGCCCGCGCGGTAGAATCGCGCCATTGCCGTTTTTCCCTGGAGTCACCCCTACCGATGCCCGCCCTCCACCACTTCGTCGCCCCGCCAGCGGAGCCGATCAAAAGCCAGATCCTGCAGATGGTGGTCGACTACCTGACCGACATCAGCAGCGTCGCCCTGCCGCCGAGCAACCCGCTGTACAGCCTGTACCAGTACGGCATCGGCTTCGAAGTGCACCTGTACCTGGAGGCCATGAACGGTTCGCGCGGCATTCCGGTCGAACTGATCGTGGCCATGGACCTCGACGATCCCGAGCAGGTGGTGGGTTTCTTGCTGTACTTGCCGCTCAAGGATGATCCCGAGGCGTGTTCCGTGGCCTACCTCGCCGTCCAGGCCAGCCACCGTCGCCAGGGTATCGCCCGCGCCATGCTGGCGCAGATGACCGCACGCTACCCCCATGCCGAGCTCGGCTGCGTGGCAAGCAAAGTGCCGGTCTTCGAGTCCCTGGGCTTCCAGGTGACCGGCGCACGCGGCCCGCAGGTGTTGCTCAACACCCGCGCCCAGCCCAGCACCGGCATGGCGGCGGTACTGGACGTGGCGCCGATCTACCGCACCCTGGAAGTGCAGCAGATCCACAGCTACCTGCTCAAGCAACACGGCAAGCGGGCGATGGTCGATGCCGAGAAACAGCGCGACCGCCACCTCGACCAGCTCAGCCGCAAAGCGCGCACCCTGGCCCTCGAACGCCTGGGTGAAGGGCCGTGGCTGGACGGCGGCAGCGGGCCGCGGCTGGTCTAGCTTTTCGCTACCTGGCTCATCAGCACCTGCAGCACGAAGCGGGCCCCCTGCTCCACCTCGCCCTGGCGGCAGGCGATGCCCAGGTGCCGCCACAAGCCTGGGCGCAACGGGCGCATGCAGATACGCGGATCATGCTCCGGCGCTGCCGATTCATGGGGCAGCAAGGTGGCGCCATAGCCCGCGGCTACCAGGCTTTTCACCGCATCGTTGTAATTGAGCTGGATGCGCGCCGGCGGCTGCAGGCCGGCGCTGGCAAACCAGTCGCTGGTGACCCGTGACAGCTGGGTGCTGTTGTCGTTGAGGATCAGCGCGCGGCTGGCCAGCCAGCCCGGGCTGATGCGCGCCGGTGGCGACCAGCTCGACGGAATGAAAGCCATGATCGGGTCGCGCCGCCACGGACGGATCTCCAGGCCCTTGATCGCCGCTTGCGGCAGCGCCACCAGGCCAATGTCGAGGCTGCCATCCTGCAGGCGCGCCAGGGATTCGCTTGAAGTCAGTACCTGCACCTGCACATCGATGCCCGGATGCTGCACGCCGAGGATGTCCAGTGCCTGCGGCAGCAAGTGGGCAATGGCGCCGGTCGAAGCGCCCAGCCGTACTCGCCCGGCCAGGCCCTGGACCTGACGCTGGACATCATCCAGCGCCTGTTCGACATCGGTCAGCAGACGCCGGGCGCGTTCGAGCAGGGTTTCACCGATGGCCGTGGGGCGGACCTGCCCGCGTTTGCGCGACAGCAACGGTGCGCCAATGCGCGCTTCAAGGTCTGCAATGTGCAGGCTAACCGTGGGCGGCGCCAGGTTCAGCGCCCGCGCCGCCTGGGCAAAGGAGCCGAGGTCGGCGATCACTACCAGGGTACGTAGCCGGTCGAGGCTGATCTCGCGCATGGGCTTGTCGTTCAGAAAAGATGAAGGTGAGCATCATGATATTCAAATTTTCTTTCGTCCAGCCACAGGTGAAGATGGCCGCTCATTTGTAGCCTTTGCACGAGAGCACCCATGCACCAGCCCCTGGTTTTTATCGACGGCGATCAAGGCACCACCGGCCTGCAGATCCACGCCCGCCTGAACGGCCGCAACGACCTGCGCCTGCTGACCCTGCCAGCGGCCGAGCGCAAGAACCTGCAACTGCGCGCCGAGGCCATCAACAGCGCCGACGTGGCGATCCTGTGCCTGCCGGACGATGCCGCGCGTGACGCAGTGGCGGCCATCGTCAACCCGGACGTGCGGGTGATCGACGCCAGTTCTGCGCACCGCACGACACCAGGTTGGGTGTATGGCTTGCCGGAACTGGACGAACAACAGGCCGAGCGCATCGCCCGGGCCAAGCGGGTCAGCAACCCTGGCTGCTACCCGACGGGCGCCATCGCCTTGCTGCGGCCGTTGATTGCCAAAGGCCTGCTGCCGGCGGACTATCCGCTGACAGTGAACGCGGTGTCGGGTTATTCCGGTGGTGGCCGTGCCGCGGTCGAGCGCCATGAAGGGCCCGACGCGCAGGCGGCCCAGGGCGTGCTGGTGTATGGCTTGCACCTGGACCACAAGCATGTGCCGGAGATTCAGCAGCATGCCGGTTTGTCGCAACGGCCGGTGTTCGTGCCCAGCTATGGCAGCTACCGTCAGGGCATCGTGCTGACCATCGCCCTGCAGACCCGGCTGCTGCCGGCGGGCGTCACTGCCGCGCGTTTGCAGGCGTGCCTGGCTGAACATTACAACGGCGCGCGCTATGTCCAGGTGGCGCCGCTGCAACTGGGTGCATCAGCGGTGCAACTGGACCCGCAAGCGGTCAACGACAGCAACGACCTGCGCCTGGCCGTGTTTGCCCATGAGCAGCACGGCCAGGTATTGCTGACGGCGGTGTTCGACAACCTCGGCAAAGGTGCGTCGGGGGCAGCGGTGCAGAACCTGGAGCTGATGCTGGCGGCCATGGGCTGAGTATCGGGGCTGCTGCGCAGCCCATCGCTGGCAAGGCCAGCTCCCACAGGTCTGGTGTACGCAAGACTATTGTGGGAGCCGGCCTTGCCAGCGATGGGGCGCGAAGCGGCCCCTCATTTGTCCCGTAACACTCGCAACGGCACCCACCCCGACGCACTCCCCTTGCGACACCACACCCAGCCGTTCAACTGCCGGCCACCCACCAGGCAATCGCCCACCTCCACATCCAGCTCCCGGGCGCAGTAGTCTTCCAGGGCGATACCCTGATCATCGCCAAGCCGCTCGATCACCTGCCCCGGCACCCAGCCATCCTGTTGCCCGGGTGTGCTGCACAAGTACCAGTTATCCCAACCCTCCTCACCGTCATAGCGCTCGCCGATGTTCAGTGGCGCGCCTTTGGCAAAGGTAATGGGCGCAGGGTATTCACTTCGATGCGCTTCGATCACCATGAACTTCACTGGGTTTCACCTCCATTTGAAAATCGACGGCACTGGCGCCATGCTCAGCGGTCTGCCTCTTATGCGGATCGGTCAGCAGGGAAGAATATCGCCATGTGCGCAAAACCAGTAGGTCCCGCCAACGCCAGCGGTTGTGTCCGGGTGCGCGGCGCCCGTGAACACAACCTGAAGAGTGTCGACGTCGACATTCCCCGCGATGCGCTGGTGGTGTTCACCGGGGTGTCCGGCTCGGGCAAATCGTCGTTGGCATTCTCCACCTTGTATGCCGAAGCCCAGCGCCGCTATTTTGAATCGGTGGCGCCCTATGCCCGGCGCTTGATCGACCAGGTCGGGGTGCCAGCGGTGGATTCGATCGAGGGCCTGCCGCCAGCAGTGGCCCTGCAGCAACAACGCGGCACGCCCAGCGCGCGCTCATCGGTCGGCAGTGTCACCACCCTGTCGAGCCTGATCCGCATGCTCTATTCGCGTGCCGGCAGTTACCCGGCCGAGCAGCCGATGCTGTTCGCCGAAGATTTTTCGGCCAATACCCCGCAAGGCGCCTGCCCGCAGTGTCATGGCCTGGGCCGGGTGTTCGATGTCAGCGAGGCGTCGATGGTGCCCGACCCGTCGCTGACCATCCGCGAACGGGCGGTGGCCTCCTGGCCCATGGCCTGGCAGGGGCAGAACCTGCGCGACATCCTCGTGACCCTGGGCTATGACGTCGACATCCCCTGGCGCGAGCTGCCCCAGGAACAGCGCGACTGGATTCTGTTCACTGAAGAAACCCCGACCGTGCCGGTGTACGCGGGAATGACGCCTGCGCAGACCCGCCAGGCGCTCAAGCGCAAGCTCGAACCCAGTTACCAGGGCACCTTCAGCGGCGCCCGACGCTACGTGCTGCACACCTTCACCCATTCGCAAAGCGCGCTGATGCGCAAACGCGTCTCGGCCTTCATGCGCGCCAGCCCCTGCCCGGCCTGCGCCGGCAAGCGCCTGAAAGCCGAGGCACTGACAGTGACCTTTGCCGGCAAGGACATCGCCGAGCTGTCGCGCCTGCCGCTGCTGGCCCTGGCCGAGCTGCTCAAGACCGTGGCCACCGCCGACTACCTGAGCCAGCCTGACGAAGCCGGCGCGGTGCTCAGCCATGCGCAAACCCGCCAGGCGCGCCAGCAACGCGCGGCTCGGGGCGACAACCCCCACGCAGGCGGCGCGGACGTGCGCCACACGCCCAACCTGTCGGTGGAAAAACGCCTGGCCGCGCAACGCATCGCCGAGGAGCTGCTGGAGCGCATCACCACCCTGATCGACCTGGGCCTCGGTTACCTGGACCTGGAACGCAGCACGCCGACGCTGTCCTCGGGCGAACTGCAACGCCTGCGCCTGGCGACCCAGCTCAACTCGCAGCTGTTCGGGGTGATCTACGTGCTCGATGAGCCTTCGGCCGGGCTGCATCCAGCCGACAGCGAGGCGCTGTTCGAGGCCTTGCAGCGGCTCAAGCAGGCGGGCAACTCGGTGTACGTGGTCGAGCACGACCTGGACACCATGCGCCACGCCGACTGGCTGGTGGACGTCGGCCCGGATGCCGGTGAACACGGCGGCCAGGTGCTGTACAGCGGCCCGCCGGCCGGCCTGGCGAAGATCGATGCCTCGCGCACCCGCCATTACCTGTTCAACGACAACCTGCCTGCGCCTCGCCAACCGCGCCAGGCTCAAGCATGGCTGCAGCTGGAAGGCATCAGCCGCAACAACCTTGACCAGCTCGAGGTGGCCTTCCCGCTGGGCTGCTTCAGTGCGGTCACGGGGATTTCCGGCTCGGGCAAATCGAGCCTGGTCAGCCAGGCGCTGCTCGACCTGCTCGGCGAGCACCTGGGCCAGGCCCGCAGCCAGGAAGAGCCACCAGAGCAGAGCCTGGAAGATGAACCGAATCAAACCAGCGACGGCTGGATCAGCGCCGGGCTTGAGCATATCCGCCGCCTGGTGCCGGTGGACCAGAAGCCCATCGGCCGTACCCCGCGCTCGAACCTGGCGACCTACACCGGCCTGTTCGACCACGTGCGCAAGCTGTTCGCGGCAACATCCGCGGCGCAGGCGCAAGGCTTCGATGCCGGGCAGTTCTCGTTCAACGTCGCCAAGGGCCGCTGCGAAACCTGCGAAGGCGAAGGCTTTGTCAGCGTCGAACTGCTGTTCATGCCCAGCGTCTATGCGCCCTGCCCGACCTGCCATGGCGATCGCTACAACCCCGAGACGTTGGCCATCACCTGGCAAGACCTGAACATCGCCCAGGTGCTGCAACTGACCGTCGACCAGGCCAGCCAGCGTTTCGCCGAACAGCCCGCCATCAGCCGCGCCTTGCGGGTACTGCAGGAGATCGGCCTGGGTTATCTGCGCCTGGGCCAGCCGGCCACCGAGCTGTCGGGCGGTGAAGCCCAGCGCATCAAACTGGCCACCGAGCTGCAGCGCCTGGCCCGTGGCGCCACCCTGTACGTGCTGGACGAACCCACCACCGGCCTGCACCCGCAGGACATCGACCGTTTGCTGGTGCAGTTGCAGCGCCTGGTCGAGGCCGGGCATACGGTGATTGTGGTCGAGCACGACATGCGCGTGGTGGCCCAGAGCGACTGGGTCATCGATATCGGCCCCGGGGCCGGCAGCGCAGGCGGCAAGGTGGTGGTCAGCGGGCCACCTGCGCAGGTCGCGGCCTGTGCCGACAGCCGCACGGCGGGATTCCTGGCCAGGGCGCTGGCTTGCGATCGGGAAATTACGTAGCATCCTACGCTTTTTTCCCGGCAGCACCCCGCTGCCGGGCCGTTTTTCAGGTAGGTCATGAGAACAACCCCGCTACGCGCCGATGTCCTGGCAGGACTCACCACAGCCTTCGCCCTGGTGCCCGAGTGCATCGCCTTCGCCCTGGTGGCGCACCTCAACCCGCTGATGGGCCTGTATGGCGCCTTCATCATCTGCACCCTGACCGCCCTGCTCGGTGGCCGCCCGGGGATGATTTCCGGCGCGGCCGGCTCCATGGCCGTGGTCATCGTCGCCCTGGTGGTGACCCACGGCGTGCAGTACCTGCTGGCCACGGTACTGCTCGGCGGGCTGATCATGATCGCTTTCGGCCTGCTGCGCCTGGGCAAGCTGGTGCGCATGGTGCCGTATTCGGTGATGCTCGGCTTCGTCAACGGCCTGGCGATCATCATTGCCCTGGCCCAGCTTGAGCACTTCAAGGCCGATGGCGCCTGGGTCAGCGGCTCGCCGCTGTACCTGATGCTGGGGCTGGTGGCGCTGACCATGGCCATCGTCTACTTGCTGCCACGCCTGACCCGCAGCGTGCCACCGGCATTGGTCGCGATCCTTGGCGTAGGCGTCGGGGTCTACCTGCTCGACCTGCCGGCCCGCACCCTGGGAGACCTCGCGCACATCGCCGGGGGCCTGCCGGCCTTGAGCTGGCCGCAAGTACCGTGGAACCTCGAAACCCTGCAGGTCATCGCCCCCTACGCGCTGCTCATGGCCCTGGTCGGTCTGCTGGAAACCCTGCTGACCCTCAACCTCACCGACGAGATCACCGAAACCCGCGGCCACCCCAACCGCGAGTGCGTGGCCCTGGGCGTGGCCAACATGACCTCCGGGCTGTTCGGCGGCATGGGCGGTTGCGCGATGATCGGCCAGACCGCGATCAACCTCAGTTCCGGCGGCCGCGGGCGGCTGTCCGGGGTGGTCGCCGGGGTGATGATCCTGATGTTCGTGCTGTTCCTCTCGCCGCTGATCGAGCGTATTCCATTGGCGGCGCTGGTCGGGGTGATGTTCGTGGTTGCCCAGCAGACCTTCTCGTGGGCGTCGTTGCGGGTGCTGCACAAGGTGCCGGTCAACGATGTGCTGGCGATCATCGCCGTGACCCTGGTGACGGTGTTCACCGATCTTGCGACTGCGGTGCTGTGCGGCATCGTCATCGCCGCGCTCAACTTCGCCTGGCAACAGGCCCGCGAGCTGTATGCCGACAGCCATGACGAAAGCGACGGCAGCCGGTTGTACAAGGTCCATGGCACGCTGTTCTTCGCCTCGACCACGCCGTTCCTCAACCAGTTCGACCCGGCCAATGACCCGGCCCGGGTGACCCTCGACTGTCGTCACCTGAACTTCGTCGACTACTCGGCGATTGCCGCGCTCAAGACCCTGCGCGAGCGCTACAGCAACAACGGCAAGCACCTGCGCGTGGTGCACCTGTCCGAGCGCTGCAAGCAACTGCTCAAGCGTGCCGGGCTTGAGCACTAAGGCCCATCAGGGCGCGCCGAACATCGCTGTCCAGTAGATCCCGGCGTCACTCTTGGGATCGACCGCGTAGGCCGCGCCCAGCTCGCTGAACTGCGGGTTCATCAGGTTGGCGCAGTGACCGGCGCTGGCCAGCCAGCCATCGACCACCTTGCGCGGGGTGTCCTGCCCGGCAGCGATGTTCTCGCCGACCTGCTGGCCGGCATACCCGGAGAGCTCGGCGCGATCCCCCGGGGTACGGCCGTCGCGGTCTTTGTGGTCAAAGAAGTTGTTGTTGGCCATGGCCCGCGTGTGGCTCTCGGCGGCGCCGGCCAGGGTGGCGTTCCAGGCCAGCGGCGTGGTGGCGTTGAATGCCTGGCCACCGCATTGGCGCGTCTGGCTGCGCGCCGCGTTGATCATCTCCAGGACCTTCTGCCCTTCGGCCTGCCAGTCGCCCAGGCGCCCTGCCAGCAACGGCCGCGCCAGGACGATGCGCCAGTCGCGGCCCTCGCGGCTGACCCCGACATCGACGAACTGCGGGTTGAGCACCACCTGACAGAAACTCTCCTGCACCGCCTTCATGGCCGACTGCACATCCCGCGGCCCGGACAGGCTGATGGCCTGGACGTTGACCATCGGGTAGCTCTTTTGCGCCAGGGCCTCGCGCAGATCGCCCATGCTGTTGGCCGGCAACACCAGGCGCGGATCGCTGGCCAGCGGCGGCAGCTCCATCGAAACCTGGCCGGCACAGCGCTGGGCCTGGCTGCGGTAGGCGTTGATCGACTCGACCAGCTGCGACTCGTCGCTGGCCTGGGCCGTCACGGTAGACGCCAGGCCCAACGCCAACAAGGCCAGAGGTGCAACAGATGACGTGACGCGCATGGAAATCTCCCTTGATCGGACTGCGTAGATGATGCACGAAGTTGCCCGTGGTCTGACAGCGGGAATGTTTTGCGCCCGGCGCGGTCGACCCTGTAACGGGAAGTTGTACTTCTACGCCACCCAAAGGTTCGAGCATGCGCCTGCTAACGATTGCAACGTGCCTGGTACTGGCGCTCTCCGGCGCCGTGGCAGTGGCGGCTGACTCCAAGGCCCAGGTGGCCGAAGAAAAGGCCCAGGTGCTGGAGCAAAAAGCCGCGAGCAGCCCCGATGCCCCGCCCGCACCAAAGTCCCAAGCCATCACCAAGACCGAAGTCCAGGCCGTCGACCCGGCCGGCGCAGCCGCGCTGGACGATGCCATCACCTGCCTGGCGCGCAGTATCTACTGGGAATCGAAGGGCGGTAAATCAGCGGACATGGAGGCGGTGGCCAACGTGGTGATGAACCGGGTCGGCCACGAGGGCTTTCCCGATTCGGTCTGCGGCGTGGTCAAGCAAGGCTCGGAGAAAGGCGCCTGCCAGTTCTCCTGGTGGTGCGATGGCCGCTCGGACGATGTCCAGGAAGAAGTGCGCTACACCCTGGCCAAGGAGATCGCCCGCAAGGCGCTGAACAAGCAGTTGCCTGACCGTACCGGTGGCGCCCTGTACTTCCACGACCGGCGCGTGCGCCCGGACTGGTCGAAGACCTTTGCCAGGACTGCGCAGACCTCCGAGTTTCTGTTCTACAAGCCGCGTAACGGTGCGTCGCACTAGCTCAATAGAAGTCGTAGTAGATCGTCCACTCGCCGGTGTCGCGGTGCTTGAAGAACATCAGGCTGCCGCTGTCGACCACGTTGAGGTTGATCTTGGCATCGGATGAAACCTGGAAGACGAACTCGAAGCCGTCGCCCGGGTATACGCCCGACTGGCAGAACGACGGATAGCCGCCGATCTTGTGCTCGTAGGCGTGGGTGATGACCTCGTAGTAACACTCGATGTCCCCTGCCCGTTCGAGCTTGACGATTTCCGTGACCAGCTCATCCGGCACACCGCCGCCATCCCACAGTGGATAGTCTTCGGCGAGTTCTTCAGCGCGCAAGGGAAAGGCTTTGAGGAAAGAGTTGGCGACCGGCAGGTCCTTGCGTACCAGCTCATCGTCGGCGCGGTATTCACGGATCAGCCAGTTGTCGCCCATGGCCTCGAACTCATCCGGAAACGGGTAGCCGACGAACAGGGTGAGGACGCGGATGTCCTTGAGCGCCGGGCTGCTGAACGGCAGGCTGGGCAGGTGGAACTGGGCCACCGGCAACAGTTGTTCGCCGGCAGCGTTGGTCGGTACGCCTTCGTCGGGGCGGTAGAGGAACACCCGGCCGAGCCAGCTTTCTTCATCGCTGTTAGTGGGGCGAAAGCCACCGGCGAAAAAGCGCGTGGCGGGTTTGGCCAGGCGTTGCTTGATTTCTTGAATGTCCATATTTCTCGTCCGCTTAATAAGGCCCTATCGCGGGTCAAGCCCGCTCCTACAGGGGGGTGAGCAGCCTGTGGGAGCGGGCTTGCCCCGCGATGTATTTTAACTGCGCACCACCATCGCCTTGATGGTCTCGAACAACTCCTGCTGCGCCTGCTCCGCCGTAATCTCACCGTTCGCCGCAGAATGAGACAACGCCTCGGCCGCGCCGATCATCGCCCGCAATCCCGCGACGCCAATCTCGCCACGGCCACTGAACGGCTCCAGCAGCGCCCGGCATTTGCCCATGAACACCGCCTCGTACTCGCGCTTGAGCTGCTCAAGCTCCGGCGAGCTGGCCAGCGCGGCGATCACCCCGGGAATCTCCCGGCCCTGGGTCAAGACGCAGTCGACGTAGGAGCTGGCAATCACCGCAGCGGTACTTTCAAGCGTCGGCTCACAGGCGGCCAGGGCGGCATCCATCACTGCTGTCTGGCGCACATCAAAGGACTGATACAGCGCCGCCAGCAACCCCGAACGGGTACCAAAATGGTCATACACCACCGGTTTGGTAACCCCGGCCAACTCAGCCAGGCGCCCCAGGGTCAGGGCTTCGGTGCCCTCTTCACGGATCAGGTGCCAGGCCACGTCCAGGAGTTGTTGCTGACGGTCTTGACGCGACAGACGACGACGCGGTTGCGGATCGCTTGACATGCTTACCTACCAAAAGTAACTTACCAAAAGTAACTTATGCCCAGCATACAACTTACGCCCCTTCCCCGCAATTCGCAGGAGTCCTTGCCATGCACGCACTTGTGGTTGTCGCTCATCATGATCCACGCTCGCTGACCCACAGCCTGGCCGCCAAGCTCGCCGAAGGCCTGGTGCACAACGGCCATAGCGCCGAGGTCGCCGACCTGTTCGCCGAAGCCTTCAACCCGCTGTTCGGCCCGGCCGACCACGCTGTTCATCATCGCACCGCAGCGCCTGCCGATGATGTGCTTGCCGAGCAGGCACGCATCGACCGCAGCGACGCTCTGGTGCTGGTCTTTCCGGTGTATTGGTGGTCAATGCCGGCGCTGCTCAAAGGCTGGATTGACCGGGTGTTCAGCAATGGCTGGGCGTTCGACTTCAGCACGCAGGCGCCGATGGTAAAAATGCTTGGCCGCTTGAACGTACACCTGATCGGTGTCGGTGGCGCCGATGCCGCGACCTTCAGCAAACATGGCTATGAGCGGGCGATGAAAACCCAGATCGACCACGGCATCTTCGATTACTGCGGCGCCCGGGTACTGAGCTCGACCTTGCTGCTGGACTCGGAAAGCGCCGACCCCAGCGCCCACCTTGAAAGCATGTTCGAGCACGGCCGCACGCTGTTCGCCGAAGTCGCCGAGCCCGCCTGAAACCGCGCCTTACTTGCTGTCGCGGCGGTCGTTGATCCACCTGACCACCTGGGTGGAAAACTCCGCTGGCGCCTTGCGCCCCAAGCGCCGCGACAGATCGAGGATGGTCTGCTGGGCCAGGGCTTCTTCCATGCGCTTTTGCGCGGTCAGCATCACCGCGTGAATGGCACAGGTGCCGTCAATGGCCCAGGCCGGCGGCGCACCGTCGAACAGCGTGCAGCGGTCGCGCACATCGCGGCAATCGAAGATCGCCTTGTGCCCGTCGATGGCCGTGACGATATCCAGCACGGTGATTTCGTCCGCAGGCCTGGCCAGCTTGAAGCCGCCACGCACACCTTCGGTGGCAACCACCAGTCTGGCCTTGGCCAGTTTGGTAAAGACCTTGGCCAGGTATTCATGGGGCACACCCTGCAGCTCGGCCAGGTCGCGCACGCTGGCTTCGCGGCTTTCGCCCAGGTCGTCGACCAGAAACAGCAGGCAGTGCAAGCCGTACTCGACGCCGGCGCTATACAGGGACATGTCAATCTCCGACTGGATTTGTCGCCAATACTACCAGTTCACTACGACCACCAGCAAACCGGGGCAGGCACAAACCGGTTTGAAAAAAAACTTGCACTTGATAACTACGACCAATAGAGTCGTAGTTATCCGCTCCGGGTCACGACGTACCTGCGACCGGCAAACAACAGCCCTTCTTTCTCGGAGCAGAACATGAAACAGCACATCCTGATCATCGGCGCCGGCTTCGGCGGTATGTGGAGCGCCCTCAGCGCCACTCGCCTGCTGGACCAGCACGGGCGCAACGACGTCAGCGTCAGCGTGCTCGCCCCCCAGGCCGAACTGCGCATCCGTCCGCGCTTCTACGAAACCGATGTGCAGCAGATGAAAGCGCCGTTGGCTGAACTGTTTACCGCCGTGGGCGTGAACTTCATCCAGGGCGCGGTGGACGAGATCGACGTGGCCGGCAAGCGTGTCGGCTACCGCGACGGCCAGGGCCTGCAGCAGGTACTTGGCTACGATCGCCTGGTCATGGCCAGCGGCAGTGGCGTGGTCCGGCCAAACCTGGCCGGGCTTGATGAGCACGCCTTCGACGTCGACCAGATCGAATCGGCCAGCCGCCTGGAGCAGCACATCAAGGCCCTGGCGCAACGGCCTGGATCAACGGCGCGCAACACCGTGGTGGTGGCCGGCGGCGGCTTCACCGGCATCGAGACCGCGAGCGAAATGCCCGCCCGCCTGCGCGCAGTGCTGGGCCAGGACGCTGAGGTGAAGGTGATCATTGTCGATCGCGGCAACAAGATCGGCGCGGCCCTGGGCGAAGGCATCAGCCCGGCGATCGTCGAAGCCAGCGCGGCACTGGGGGTCGAGTGGCGGCTCAATGCCTCGGTGGCCGCCGTGGATGCCGACGGCGTGACCCTCGCCGACGGCCAGCGCATCGAGGCCAGCACCGTGGTCTGGACCGTCGGCGTCCGCGCCAGCGCGCTCACCGAACAAGTGCCGGGGCAACGCGATGGCCATGGCCGCCTGCATGTCGACGGCAACCTCAAGGTCATTGGTCAGGAGCATGTATTCGCCACCGGTGACGTGGCCTACGCCGCCACCGACGACCTCGGAAACCACGCCTTGATGACCTGCCAGCACGCCATCGCCCTGGGCCGGCATTCGGGCAACAACGTCGCCGCCGACCTGCTGGGTGTCGAACCGCTGCCGTACCGCCAGCCCAAGTACGTCACCTGCCTGGACCTGGGGGCCTGGGGCGCGGTGTACACCGAGGGCTGGCAGCGTGAGGTCAAGCTGATCAAGGACGAAGCCAAGACCCTCAAGCAGCAGATCAACTCGGTGTGGATCTACCCGCCCGTGGCCGATCGTGCGATTGCCCTCGCCGCTGCCGATCCGCTGATTCCGGTGGTGGCCTGAGCGACTCAGGCGTGTGACAGCAACGGAAACATCAGCCTGGCATGCTCGATGAACTGACCGGCCTGGCCGAGCACGAACAGGCTGTCATCCGACTCAAGCGGCTGCGCCTCGAAGCCGCTGACATCCAGCGGCGTAAACCCCAGTACCACCCGGGTGGTCTGGGGTGTCCTCAGTTCTGCAATCAGTGCCTGCAGGTCGAGCGCTTGCCTGGCGAACACCTCATAGAGCGTCATCACGCCGTCGACGATTTCCATCACCACATAGGCCTGCAGCGCTGCCGAGTAGTGAACGCAGTCTTTGAAAAACGACGTGCAATAGAACATCGTCTGATCAGGATTACTGCGCATCGCCAACCGTGCAGCGGGTACCGCGCTGGCGACCGCGCTGATGAAGCGCAGGCGCTCGAGCACGTCGCTCATGTCGACCCTGTAGAAGCTGCAAGGCTGCGCTGATGGGCTTAACGCCGCGCTGTACTGATGTTCGAGCACCCGGCGAAAACCGAACCTGGGGTAGTAATCCAGCACTGTATCGTTGGCAAACAGGTAGATCAGCTCGCACTGGCCCTGCCATCTGTCCAGCACCCGCTCCAGCAGCACGCGGCTCAGGCCTTTGCCACGATACTCCGGCGCGACCATGACCGTGCCTAGCTGGATGCAGCGCTTAGGCTCGCCGAGCACCTCGAAGTGCATGAGGTTGACCGAAAGGTTGGCGACGATGCGCCCGTCATGGGCCAACGCACAGGGCTGGTAGCCTTCGCCCCAATAGCCGTCCTGGTACCACTGTTCGAAATCGAATTCGAACGTCTGGTGGGTCAAGGCGTTGAAGCTGGCGCGCAGCCGTGTATCGTCCTTGAAGTTCTCCAGCAGGGTGAACCGCTGGCCCGCGAGCGACAGGTCCATTCTCTTTTCCCTCGATTCGTCTGGCCGCCACCCTATTACTGCGCCCAAGGGCAGTCTGTAGGAAAATTGTAAAGCACGGTTGGCGGCGGTGATTGCACCTTGCCTCGCCGCACAGGTAAGATTGAGAACGATTCACACTAACACCTTCGGGAACGCCAACCGGTGCCAACCTCCTCCACCCGCAAGCTGGGCTTCTTTTTCAGCGACCACCACCGTTGGCTCCTGCAGCACATCCACAAGCGCCTGCGCAACCGCGCCGACGCCGAAGACACCGCCGCCGAGACCTTCTGCCAGATGCTCGCCGCCCAGGTCGATCCGGCGAGCATCCAGCAGCCGCGCGCCTATCTGTCGACCATCGCCCGCCGGTTGATCTTCGATCGCCATCGCCGTCGCCAGCTGGAGCAGGCTTACCTGGAACGTTTGGCGGCCCTGCCTGAGCCGCTGGCGCCCTCCCCGGAAGAGCAACTGCTGCTGATCGAAGCACTGGTGAGCATCGACCAGGTGCTCGACGGCCTGCCGATGATCGTCAAGGCCACCTTCCTCTACAGCCAGCTCGACGGCATGAGTTATGTCGATATCGCGCGCAAGCTCGACCTCTCCGAGCGCACTGTCAGCCGCTACATGAAGCAGGCCCTGAGCCAGTGCTACCTCAGTGAGCTGGCGCCATGAGCCAGCGCCGTCTCGACCCCAGCGCAGAAGCCGCCATCGACTGGATGGTGCGCTTGAGTTCGGGCAACACCGACGCCCAGCTGCACAGCGACTTCAGCCAGTGGCTGGGCAGCGACCCGGCCCACGCCCAGGCCTGGGCACGCTTGCAGGAACGCCTGGGCGGCGCCTGCCAGACCGTGCGCAATTTCGAGCGCCGCGCCCCGGGGCACACCGGTGAGGTTCGCCAACTGTTGCTGCAGCCCAACGGCTCGCGGCGCGAACTGCTGCGCGCCTTCGTCGGCATCGGCGTGCTCGGCGGTGGCCTGTGGCTGGGCGCGCGCAGTGAGGTGGGTGAAGCACTGCTGGCCGATTTGCGCACGGCCAAGGGCGAGCGTCGCGACTTCACCCTGGCCGATGGCAGCCGCCTGAGCCTGAACGCCGGCAGCGCCGTCGACTTGCAGTTCGATGGCCATCAGCGGTTGCTGATCCTGCGCCAGGGCGAGCTGATCATCCAGGTCGCCGCCGACCCGCAGCGGCCGTTGCGGGTGCGTAGCGCCCAGGGTGAAATGCGCGCCCTGGGCACGCGCTTTCTGGTCAGCCAGGAGGCCGAGGCCACGCGCCTGGTGGTGCTTGAGCATTCGGTACGCGCGCGGCTGTTCAACGGCAGCGAACTGGATGTACCGGAAGGCCAGGCCGCGCTGCTGCACGGCGAACGCATCGAAGCCCTGGGCAATGACGAGCGTCAGCGCGCCGACTGGCTCAGCGGACGCCTGAATGTGCTGGATGATTCCCTCGAGTCAGTGGTCGAGGCGCTGCGCCCTTACTACCGTGGGTTTGTCCGGGTCGAACCCGAGGTGCGCGGGCTGCGGGTGCAGGGGGTCTTCCCGCTGGACGAACCGCAGCGGGCCTTCGCCGCACTGGCCGAAACCCTGCCGGTCAAGGTCGATCAGTACAGCCCGTGGCTGACGCTGATTCGGGCGAAAACCCCGCTGCAAAAATAATTTATGCAAATCACTCGTATTTGTGTCCGGTTTTCATTTCTCATCGCACCTATCTCCTGACACGCCAACATAATCAGGAGAATTCCGTGCTCAACCCTTGGTCTCACGCCCTTCCTGTCGCCGTGGCCCTGGCCACGCTGGCCAGCACCGTCCAGGCCCAGGAACAGGCCCTGAGCTTCAACCTGCCCGCCGCCTCCCTGGCCAGCACCCTCAATGCCATCGCCAGCCAGAGCGGCCGCATCGTTTCGCTGGACCCAGCGCTGGTACAGGGCAAGCAGGCGCCGGCGATCATCGGCAGGATGAGCGCGATGCTGGCCATGCAGAAGGCCCTGGCCGGCAGCGGCCTGCAGTTGCTGGTCACCGAACAGGGCAACTTCAGCGTGCTGCCGAGCATCGACGCCGGCAACGCCCTGGAGCTGGGCGCCACCAGCATCAGCGGCATCGGCGGCGATCTCAATGCGGCCACCACCGAGGGCACCGGCTCCTATGCGGCGCGGGCGATCACCATTGGCAAGGGCAGCCATACCCTCAGGGAAATTCCCCAGTCGGTCACGGTGATGACCCGCCAGCAGATGGACGACCAGAACATCGTCGACCTCAAGGACGCGGTCAACCAGACCACTGGCCTGGTCGGCCTGCAGGGCGTGGGCCCGGGCCTGATCATTTATTCGCGCGGCTTTCAGATCGACGACTGGCAGTACGACGGCGTGGCGATCCCGCGTAACACCTATTCGCTGGGCAACTGGGCGACCCAGGACCTGATCTTCTTCGACCGCATGGAAGTGCTGCGCGGCGCTTCCGGCCTGTTGCAAGGCACCGGCAGCCCGGGCGGCGCCGTTAACCTGGTACGCAAGCGCGGCCAGGCTACGCCGACCGTGACCGTCACCGGCAAGGCCGGCAGCTGGGACCACTACGGCCTGCAACTGGACGCCGGCGGCCCGTTGAACGATGCCGGCACCGTGCGCGGGCGCTTCGTCGCCGACGAGGACCAGAGCGATTCGTTCGTCGACTACGAATGGAGCAAGACCCATTCGCTGTACGGCGCGCTGGACTTCGACCTGAACGAGGCCACCACCCTGGGCTTCGCGGTCAGCCAGTCCAACGCCGAGTCGCGGCCAATGCTGCGCGGGTTGCCGCGCTATGCCGACGGCAGCGGCCTGGATGTGCCGCGTTCGACCTTTACCGGCTCGCGCTGGAACCATTCGGAAATCGACGTCACCACCCTGTACGCCGACCTTGAGCACCGCTTCAACGACGACTGGAAATTCCACGTTGGTGCGATTCGCATGAGTGAAACCAACGAGTCGACCCACCAGCGCGTACAGACCGTTGACGATGCCATCAACTTCGATGGCAGCGGTGTCAGCTATGCCGACTGGGTGACCGATTTCGACTCCACCAAGGTGGGTGTCGACATGAACCTGGTGGGCAAATTCAACGCCTTCAACCTCGAGCAGGAAATCACCCTGGGCGGCAACTACTCGAAGCTGACCACCGATGATCTGTTCGCGCGCACGTTCAACGACAGCACTGACAACATCTTCGATATCGACCATCACCGCCCGGATATCAGCTACGACAGCTTGCTCGACAAGCCCAACGGCCGTGGTTTCAGCAGTGCCTATGACGTGCGCCAGAAAGGCCTGTATGGCGCCTGGCGGGTCAAGCTGGCCGAGCCGTTGACCCTGGTGCTGGGTTCGCGGGTCAGCTGGTTCGACTACAGCTATGACACGACCATGCATGCCGGTGTCACCCGCGCCCCTTCGGTCAGCCCGACCAGCACCATGACCGAAAGCGGTGAAGTTACCCCGTACCTCGGTATGGTCTACGACCTGAGCCGCGAATGGTCGCTGTATGCAAGCTACGCCGACGTCTTCGTGCCGCAGACCGAACGCAGCGTCGGCGGCGCGGCGCTCAAGCCGATCATTGGCAGCAACTACGAAATGGGCATCAAGGGCGAATTGCTCGATGGCCGCGTCAATACCTCCCTGGCGGTGTTCCGCTACGACCAGGAAAACCGCGCGATCATCGACAAGGCCTCGGGCTTTGCCTGCGATGACTGGTACTGCTCCACCGCCGCCGGCAAGGTGCGCAGCCAGGGCATCGAGGCTGAAGTCAGCGGCGAAGTGCTTAGCGGCCTGCAGCTGTTTGCCGGCTACACCTACAACACCACCACCTACCTCGACGACCCGGACGACAAGGGCAAGGTGTTCAGCACCTGGACGCCCAAGCACATGCTGCGCATGTGGGGTAACTACCAACTGCCGGGTGACTGGAGCAAGGTCAGCGCCGGCCTGGGCTTCACCGCGCAGTCGCATACCCTGGGCTACGAGCACACCTACGACGTGCCCGGCTACGCGGTGTGGAACGCGCGCCTGGCGTACCAGCTGAGCCCGGAAGTGGGCCTGGCGCTGAATGCCAACAACCTGTTCGACAAGCACTACTACATTGCGGCCTACAACCAGCTCAACGGCAACAACAACTTTGGTGACCCGCGCAACTTCACCTTTACCGTGAAGTACACGCCGCAGTTCTAGGTTGCCAGCCAATCGCCGGCAACGCCGGCTCCCACAGTGGGTCTGTGTACGCCGGGTTTGTGGGAGCGGGTCTTTCCCGCGATCGGGCGCGAAGCGGTCGTAATCCAGACACTACCTGATGTGTTGGCTGTACCGGCCTCATCGCTGGCAAGCCAGCTCCCACAGGTAACGCGCCGATCCTGTGGGAGCGGGTCTTGCGAAGCGGTTGTAATCCAGACACTACCTGATGTGCTGGCTGTACCGGCCTCATCGCTGGCAAGCCAGCTCCCACAGGTAACGCGCCGATCCTGTGGGAGCGGGTCTTGCGAAGCGGTTGTAATCCAGACACTACCTGATGTGTTGGCTGTACCGGCCTCATCGCTGGCAAGCCAGCTCCCACAGGTATCGCACCGATCCTGTGGGAGCGGGTCTTGCCCGCGATCGGGCGCGAAGCGGTCGTAATCCAGACACTACCTGATGTGTTGGCTGTACTGGCTTCATCGCTGGCAAGCCAGCTCCCACAGGTAACGCGCCGATCCTGTGGGAGCGGGCGCGAAGCGCGTCGTAGACTATAACGGCCACTGCGCCAACGGCCAGTACTGGCCCTTGCGCGACTCGAACAAGGTGAAGTGCCGCGCACGCAGCACAAATTCCGCCGGCACCAGCGCCTCCGGCTCACTGCCACGGTAGTCACGGGCCAATGTCAGGTGCGGGCGGTAGTCCCGTGGGTCCTGGGCAAAGCCCAACGGCAGCATGGCCTGCTGCAGGGCATAGGCCAACTGGCGCAAGGCCGCCGGCATCTGGCTGGGCACCAACACCAACGCCTTGGCCGAGCGCCACACCTCCAGCCGGTCGAGCACCAGCGTCAGCGCCTCACCCGGCACCTTCACGCCCGCAGCGGCGGCGAGGATCGCAGGTAACTGCGCAGTGCCCGCCGCACCGATGAACATCAGGGTCAGGTGAAAATTCGCCGAGGGCACTGGCCGCCCCGTTTCCATATCCAGCTCACTGCGCCACCGGGCAATGGCCCGGCGTTGCTCTGCCACGCAGTCGAGGGCAAAGAACAGGCGCTTGAAGGGTTCACCGGTTTCGCCAATGCCTGGGTCCATGCCATGCACTCCTGGGGTCGAGTGCTTGAGTCTACCGCCTGGACGGAGGTGCCGTCAGTCGGCCGATTGATATTTATATTTTCATGAAATTGATTTCTGAAATAAATCATGTCATTTCTATGCGCACCCCACCCACCGGAGTCAAGAATATGAACAAGACCGGACTTCTCGGCGCACTGGCCCTCTGTGCCTGCAGCGCAATGACCCAGGCCGACCAAGGCAGCCTGCGCATCGGCATCGAAGCTGCCTACCCGCCTTTCTCCTACCGTACGCCGCAAGGCGAACTGACAGGGTTTGACTACGACATCGGCAACGCCCTGTGCGCACAGATACAGGTCAAGTGCCAGTGGGTGATCCAGGAGTTCGACGGCATGATTCCGTCGTTGAAGGTCCGCAAGATCGACGCTGTGCTGTCGTCGATGTCGATCACCGAAGACAGACTGAAATCGGTCGACTTCACCGACAAGTACTACCACACGCCCGGCAAGTTCGCGATGAAGGCCGGCAACCAGATCAGCGACCCGGCCACCGACCTCAAGGGCAAGCGGGTCGGCGTGCAGCGCGCCTCGACCTATGACCGCTTCGCCACCGAGCAGCTGGAAAGCGCCGGGGTCGAAGTGGTGCGCTACGCCTCGCAGAACGAAGCCTTTCTCGACCTTACCGCCGGGCGCCTGGACGCAACCCTCGCCGACATCGTCAACACCGAAGAAAGCTTCATCAAGACCCCCGCCGGGCAAGGCTTTGCCCTGGTCGGCCCGGATATCAGCGACCCGCAATACTTCGGCCGTGGTGCCGGAATTGCCGTGCGCAAGGGCGACAGCGCCAACCTGGCCAGGCTCAACGCCGCCATCGCGGCAATCCGCGCCAACGGCACCTACCAGCAGGTGCAAAGCAAGTACTTCCCGTTCGATATCTACGGCCACTAACCCCGGCTGGCGAGGACTTTCATCATGCTTCATGGCTACGGATCGAGCATTCTCGATGGCGCCTGGCTGACCATCAACCTGGCTTTGCTGGCCATGGCCATGGCCATCAGCCTCGGCCTGATCGGCGCGGCCTGTCGCTTGTCGCCAGTCAAATGGCTGGCAGGCCTGGGCGAGTTGTACACCACGGTGGTGCGCGGCATCCCCGACCTGGTGCTGATCCTGCTGGTGTTTTATGGCGGCCAGGACCTGGTCAACCGCCTGGCACTGGCCCTGGGTTACGAGCAGTACATCGACATCAACCCGTTCATTGCCGGGGTCTGCACCATGGGCTTCATCTTCGGCGCCTACCTCTCGGAGACTTTCCGCGGTGCCTTCCTGGCCATTCCCAAGGGCCAGGCCGAAGCCGGCGCGGCCTATGGCATGAGCCCCCTGCAGGTGTTCTGGCGGATCAGCGTGCCGCAGATGGTGCGCCTGGCGCTGCCGGGCTTTACCAACAACTGGCTGGTGCTGACCAAGTCCACCGCGCTGATTTCGGTGATCGGCTTGCAGGACATGATGTTCAAGGCCAAGAACGCGGCCGATGCCACCCACCAGCCGTTCACCTTCTACCTGGCCGTGGCCGGCCTGTACCTGCTGCTGACCAGCCTGTCGCTGCTGCTGTTGCGCGGCGTCGAGAAACGCTACTCGGTCGGCTGCAAAGCCGCCGAACTCTGAGGGGAGTTGCCTGATGCTCGACTATCACCTGATCTGGCAAAACCTGCCGCTGTACCTCAACGGCATTCTGCTGACCTTGAAGGTGCTGATGATCTCCCTGGCCTGTGGCCTGGCGCTGGCAATTCCGCTGGCCCTGATGCGGGTCTCGCGCAACTGCCTGCTGCGTTACCCGGCCTGGCTCTACACCTATGTGATCCGCGGCACGCCGATGCTGGTGCAGCTGTTTCTGATCTACTACGGCCTGGCCCAGTTCGAGGCGGTGCGCAACAGTGTGCTGTGGCCGTACCTGTCCAGCGCGACCTTCTGTACCTGCCTGGCCTTTGCCATCAACACCAGCGCCTACAGCGCCGAGTTGCTGGCCGGCAGCCTGCGGTCCACGGCCCGTGGCGAGGTCGAGGCGGCCCGGGCCATGGGCATGTCGCGCCTGACGATGTACCGGCGCATCCTGCTGCCCTCGGCCCTGCGCCGGGCCCTGCCGCAATACAGCAATGAAGTGCTGATGATGCTGCAGACCACCAGCCTGGCCTCGATCGTCACCCTGGTGGATATCACCGGCGCGGCAAAAACCTTCAATGCCCGTTACTACCTGCCCTTCGAGGCCTTCATTACCGCCGGGCTGATCTACCTGGTCCTGACCTTCATGCTGGTGCGCCTGTTCAAGCTGGCCGAGCGCCGCTGGCTGGTCTACCTCGCCCCGCGCAAGCACTAAGGAGCTTTCATGCAGCAAATTGACCATGTTCTGCCCTGGAGTGCCTGCGGCACCCAGCGCACCCTGCGCCTGTTTCGCTTCGGCAGCGGCGCACGCAAGGCCTATATCCAGGCTTCGCTGCACGCTGATGAACTGCCCGGCATGCGGGTGGCGGTCGAGCTCAAGCGGCGCCTGGCCGAACTCGAGGCCCAGGGCCGGCTCAGCGGTGTGATCGAGCTGGTGCCACTGGCCAACCCGATCGGCATCGGCCAGATGTTCCAGGCCACGCACCAGGGCCGATTCGAGTTCAACAGCGGCAAGAACTTCAACCGCGATTTCCCACCCTTGACCGAAGCGCTGGTAGCGCGCCTGGAGGGCCAACTGGGCAGCGATGGCGAAGCCAACGTGGCAACGATTCGCCAGGCCATGGCCGCGACCCTTGCCGAGCTGCCCGCAGCGCGCAGCGAGCTCGACGGCCTGCGCCGCCTGTTGCTGCAAAGCGCCTGCGATGCCGACCTGGTGCTCGACCTGCACTGCGATTTCGAATCGGTGATGCTGCTCTACGCCCTGCCGCAGAACTGGCCAACCCTGCGCTCGCTGGCAGCACGCCTGGGTGCCGAAGCGGTGCTGCTGGCCGAAGACGCCGGCGGCGACGCATTCGATGAAGCCTGTGCGGTGCCCTGGTTGCGCTTGCGCGAGTACTTCCCGGAGGCCGAGATTCCCCTGGCCTGCGTGGCCACCACCGTCGAACTGCGCGGCATGGCCGACACCGGGCGCGAAGCATGCCAGGCCAGCGCCGAACAGATTCTCGGCTACCTCGCCGACCAGGGCCTGATCAACGGCGACTGGCCCGCGGCGCCCAGCCAGTGCTGCGCCGCCACACCCTTTGCCGGCGCCCAGTATGCCTATGCCGAACATCCCGGCGTGGTCAGCTATCTGCAACCTTTGGGGGCGCGGGTCACGGTCGGCGACCCGCTGTTCGAAGTGATCGACCCGCTGACCGATCGCCACAGCGTGGTCCGCGCCAGCACCGACGGCGTCCTCTATGCCCGCGAACGCCTGCGCTTTGCCCAGCCCGGTCTGTGGCTGGCCAAGGTCGCCGGCACCACACCGATTCGCCAGGGCCGCCTGCTCACCGACTGACCCACCGAGTACCTACTGATGAACAAACTGCAAATCAACGACCTGCATAAAAGCTACGGCAACCATCAGGTGCTCAAGGGTGTCTCGCTGCAGGCCAGCGCCGGTGACGTGATCAGCATCATCGGCTCCAGCGGCTCGGGCAAGAGCACCTTCCTGCGCTGCATCAACCTGCTCGAGCAACCCAACGCCGGCGAGATCCTGGTCAACGGCGAGCAGCTCAAGCTGCGCAACTGCTCCCGCGGCGGGCTCAGGGCCGCCGACCCGCGTCAGCTGCAACGCCTGCGCGCACGCCTGAGCATGGTCTTTCAGCACTTCAACCTGTGGTCGCACATGAGCGCCCTGGACAACGTCATGGAAGCGCCGGTGCAAGTGCTGGGCATCAACCGCAAGGAAGCCCGCGAGAAGGCCGAACACTACCTGCACAAGGTCGGCGTCAGCCATCGCCGCAATGCCTACCCTGCGCACATGTCCGGCGGCGAACAGCAACGCGTGGCGATCGCCCGCGCCCTGGCCATGGAGCCGGAAGTGATGCTGTTCGACGAACCGACTTCGGCGCTTGACCCGGAACTGGTCGGCGAAGTGCTCAGGGTCATGCAGGACCTGGCCAGCGAAGGCCGGACCATGGTGGTGGTCACCCATGAAATGGGTTTTGCCCGCGAGGTGTCCAACCAGTTGCTGTTCCTGCACCAGGGCATTGCCGAAGAACGCGGCCACCCCCGTGAAGTGCTGGCCAGGCCGCAGTCCGAACGTCTGCGCCAGTTTCTTGCCGGCAGCCTCAAGTAAGCCTCCAGGCCACGCCCCGGCTGCACGCCGGGGAGTGGCTTGGGATACACTGCGACCCATCTTTCAGGGAGCCTTGCGCCGGATGTCGAGCACTTCGAAGAACACCACCGTCTACGCCTCGCCGGTCATGCGCAAGCTGTCGGAAAGCCTCGCCGAACTGCAACCCTCGTTGCGCAAGGTGGCCGATTACATCCTGCGTCACCCGCTCAAGGCGGCGACCCTGACCATCGAAGAGATGGCCCAGGCCACCGCCACCTCGCCCGCCGCGGTCAACCGCCTGGCCAAGGCCCTGGACCTGGGCGGCTACAGCGGCATGAAGGCCGAGCTGGTGAGCACCCTGCAACAGATGGTCTCGCCCGTGGACAAGCTGCGTAATGAACTGGCCCAGCGCCCCGGGGGCGAGTTCGGCCTGCACGAGCAGATCCATAGCGCCAGCAGCAACCTGGCGACCACCCGCGACATCAACCAGGCGGAGACCTTCGAGGCCTTCATCGCCAGCCTGACCCAGGCGCGCAAGGTGTACGTGCTGGGCTTTGGCAACAGCGTCTACCTCGCGGGCCTGGCGGCCTCGACCCTGGTGCCGTTCTGCGCCGATGCCTGCGCCATCAGCATGGAAGGCGGCAACGAAAACGCCGCCTACCGCCTGGCAGCGATCACTGACCAGGACGTGCTGCTGGCTATTTCGCTGCCGCGCTACTCCCAGGACACCCTGCAACTCTCGCGCTTTGCCCATGAGCGTGGCGCCACGGTGCTGGCCATTACCGATTCGCCAGCCTCGCCGCTGACGCCGATTGCCCGTCACGTGCTGTTCGCCGCTGCCGATCACCCGGTGCTGACCAGTTCCAGCATTGCCGTGCTGGCGCTGATCGAAGGCCTGGTGGCCGGGGTCATGGCGCGCAACAAGGAAGCGGTGAAGCTGGCCACCGAGCTGACCGAAAGCGTGATGTCGTACCTGCATGTCCCTGGCGGCAAAATCACCCGCAAGTGAGGCGGCAAAAGCGCGCAAGCTGGATTACGCTGTGTACGCGCACTCGCGCCATCACTACCCCAGGAGCTGAACGACAATGGATTGTTTTTCACCCAGCGATAAGCTGTTCATGCACCAGGCCCTGAGCGAAGGCCGCCGCGCCTTGCCCACCTGCCTGCCCAATCCCCCGGTGGGCTGCGTGCTGGTGCGCGACGGCCGGATCATTGCCCGCGGCTTTACCCAAGCACCAGGGCAACACCACGCTGAAGCCATGGCCATGGCGCAGTTCGACGGCGATGCCGACGGGGTGACGGCCTACGTGACCCTCGAGCCCTGCTCCTTCCATGGCCGCACGCCGTCCTGTGCCACAGCCTTGATCAAGCGCGGCATCAAGCGCGTGTTCGTTGCCATGCTCGACCCCGACCCGCGCAATGCCGGGGCGGGTATCGCGTTGCTCGAACAGGCCGGCATAGAGGTGATCATCGGCTTGCTCCAGGCACAGGCGGCGGGTGACCTGACGCCCTACCTGAACAGGGCCGGGGCAGCGCTCGACGTTTGCTGAGGGACAACCGCGCAGGCTGAATCGTTAAGGCAAACGGTTGCGCCTAGCACTATGGTCGGGCACATAACCGGTAACATTTAGTTCAAACCGTGGACATGATTGTTTATGCTGGCGGGCTTATGCCATGGCGCATCGCCACATCGACAAGTATTCGCCCATGAAAATTTTCTTAGTTCTACTGTTTGTTTTCTCGATTGCCTACGTCCATTTCCGCGGCCGGGTACGGCACAAGGTCACCCGTCAGCTGGGTGATCACTCGAGCTTCCTGGCCCCGGTCAACGTGTTCCTGTACCTGTTCTCCAAGCTGCCGGCCAAGCCGTACCTGCCAGTCGAGTCCTTCCCCGAGCTCAAGCCGTTGCAGGACAACTGGCAGGAAATCCGCGCCGAGGCCCAGCAACTGCTGCACGTCGGCGAGATCAAGAGCTCGCAGAACTACGACGACGTCGGCTTCAACTCGTTCTTCAAGAGCGGCTGGAAGCGCTTCTACCTGAAGTGGTACGGCGAGAGCCACCCTTCGGCAATGAAGCTGTGCCCACGCACCACCGAGCTGCTGCAGGGCATCGGCTCGGTCAAGGCGGCGATGTTCGCCACCCTGCCGCCGGGCTCCAAGCTGGTGCGCCACCGCGACCCTTACGCAGGCTCGTACCGCTACCACCTGGGCCTGGACACGCCAAACGATGACGGTTGCTACATCTGCGTCGACGGCGAGAACTACGCCTGGCGCGACGGCGAGGCGGTGGTGTTCGATGAAACCTACATCCACTACGCCTCGAACCAGACCGAGCACAACCGCATCATTCTGTTCTGCGACGTCGAGCGTCCGCTCAAGTACCGCTGGGCCACGGCGTTCAACCGCTGGTTCAGCCGCAGCGTGATGGCCGCGGCCGCCGCGCCCAACGATGCCGGTGACAAGACCGGCGGCATCAACCGCCTGTTCACCCGCATCTACAAGATCCGCGAGCGCGGCAAGGCGCTGAAGAAGCGCAACCGCACCCGTTACTACCTGGAGAAATGGGCGGTGGTGGCGGCGCTGGTGCTGGTGTTCATCTATATCTGACTCAGACCGCTATCGCTGGCAAGCCAGCTCCCACAGGTTCAGTGCATGCTTTCTCTGTGGGAGCTGGCTTGCCAGCGATGAGACCCTCTCCCTCCCAAAGTCTTGCCTTTCCCCGACCATCGAGCAACGGCGCCCTGCCGCAAAAAAAACTAACGTCACTGTTCTAGTTGCCAACCACACCAAGGTGAAGACAATGAGCATGATGGACTGGGATGCCTACCGTAATCAGTTGATGGGCGGCATCGGCGATCTCAAGCAACTCTCTCCCGACACGGTTAACGGTTACATGACCGCCAGTGGCGCCGGAGCCAGGACCAACCACCTGGACGCCAAGACCCGTGAGCTGATTTCCCTGGCCGTGGCAGTCAGCACCCGCTGTGACGGCTGCATCGCCGTGCACTCGGCCCAGGCGGTCAAGCAAGGCGCGACCCGCGAAGAAATCGCCGAAGCCCTGGGCGTGGCCGTGGCCATGAACGCCGGGGCGGCGCTGGTGTATTCGGCGCGGGCACTGGATGCCGTGGGCAAGGCTGGGCTGTAACCTCTCCCTCACGTGAGCGCGCGGTCGCGCCGCGCCTCACCCACTTCCTGGCGTTTTCGCATAAGCTAGCGGGCGAACCGTTTTCAGGAACCACCATGATCCACATCCGCCCCATGACCGCCGCCGACTTCGAGCTTTTCTGGCCGACCTTCCAGGGCATTGTCAGCGCCCGCGAAACCTATGCCTTCGACCCGGCCATGAGCCAGGAGCAAGCTCGCCAGCTGTGGCTGGAAGCGCCGCTGCGAACCCTGGTGGCCGAAGAGGATGGCGTGCTGCTCGGCTCCTACTTCCTCAAGGCCAATGCCGCCGGCCCCGGCAACCATGTCAGCAATTGCGGCTACATGGTCTGCGACGCCGCCCGTGGGCGCGGTGTCGCCAGGTTGATGTGCGAGCACTCGCAGCAGCTGGCCCGGGAGCTGGGTTTTCTGGCCATGCAGTTCAACTCGGTGGTGTCGAGCAACGAGGTCGCGGTGGCCTTGTGGCAGAAGCTTGGCTTTGCCATCGTCGGGCGTTTGCCCAATGCCTACCGGCATGCGCACCTGGGGCTGGTGGACAGCCTGGTGATGTACAAGTGGCTGGAAGAGCCGAAGCAGCCAATGCTGATCGGGCGCAAGAATATCGAGGCGGTGGTGTCGCGCAAGCGCGGGCGTTGAGACGTCGCTGTCTGAGCTGGACTCATCGCTGGCAAGCCAGCTCCCACAGCTACGGTGCACACCGAACCCTGTGGGAGCCGGCTTGCCGGCGATGCTGTTGACCTAGAAGCGCCACCCAAAAACTGATCTGCTCAGATACGCAAGCCGTTGACTGCAAAGGTTTTCGGTGTTCAGATGCGCGCCAGTTTCAGGTGTCCTGCGCCGCCGTGCGCAGGGTGAAACGGGAAGCCGGTGCGTCATGCAAATGACCAGTCCGGCGCTGCCCCCGCAACGGTAAGCGAGCGAAGCCTTCGAAACACCACTGTGCCTCGGCATGGGAAGGTGAAGGCCTTCATGACCCTCGCAAGCCCGGAGACCGGCCTGAAGCTTCTGTTTGGCAACCCCGCGGTGGGCGGGCGCAGGCCGGTTGGCGTCCGCCTGCGCGTGCGCCATGCCTCCATGCGTTGTTCCCTCCGGGATTCATTCTTCCTGTTGACTGTGGAACGACATGTCCCGAAATTCCAAGCTTCATACCCTGGCGGCCAATGCCCTGGCCCCCTGCCTGGCATTCTCCGTGCCGGCTTTCGCCGAAGACACCAACCCCTCTGCCCTGGCCCTGCCCTCGACGGCCATCACCAGCAGCAGCGACAACCAAACCATCAGCCTGGCCACCCCGCTGCCGACCGGCTCGCGCCTGGACCTCAGTGCCATGGACACCCCGGCCAGCACCAGCAGCCTCGCCAGCGAGGTCATCGACGGGCGCAACAACCTCACCGTGCAGGACGCCGTGACCCGCTCGCCGGGCATCACCTCGGTCGCCACCCCGGGCAACGGCAATACGGCGCTGTCGGCCCGCGGCTTCAGCGGCCACGGCTCGGTGATGACCCTGTTCGACGGCTCGCGCATGTACACCGGCGCCGGTACCCAGAGCTTCCCGGTCGACCCGTGGATGGTCGAGCGCATCGACGTGATCCGTGGCCCGGCCTCGGTGCTGTACGGCGAAGGCGCCACGGGTGCGGTGATCAACGTGATTCCGAAAAAACCTTTTACCGGCGAGATCCGTAACCACCTGCGCCTGGGCTATGGTTCCTACGACCGCCAGCAACTGGGCCTGGACAGCGGTGGTTCGCTGAGCGAGCGGCTGAGCTACCGGGTGACCCTCAACCGCCAGGAAAGCAACGGTTGGGTCGACCGCGGCGACTCGAAGAACCTGGCCATGAGCGCCGCCCTGCGCTTCGATGCCAGCGACGACCTGAGCTTCACCCTCGCCCACGAGCGCGGCGATGCCGACCCGATGAACTACTTCGGCACGCCGCTGATCGACGGCCATTATCGCGACAGCCTGCGCAAGAAAAACTACAACCTCAAGGATTCGGCCCAGCACTACCACGACGAGTGGACCCGCTTTAACACCGACTGGGCCATCAGCGATTCGATCAGCGCCAGCAACCAGCTGTACTACCTCAAGAGCCGCCGGCACTGGCGCAACGCCGAGGACTACACCTGGAACAGCGGCGTCGGCCAGCTTGAGCGCGGCAGCTACCTGGAGATCAGGCACGACCAGGAACAGGTCGGCGACCGCCAGAGCTTCACCTTCGACCATTCGCTGTTTGGCCTGGCCAGCAAAACCGTGGTCGGCGCCGAGTACAACCGCATCCGTTTCGGCATCGACAGCAACTCGCCGTACAACGACATTGGCGGCGATTTCATCGACCCGTGGCAGCCGGCGCCGGGCTACTTCCACAGCGCCAGCCCGACCCGCCCGCAAACCGACAGCACCACCCGCACCTTCGCCCTGTTCGCCGAGAACCGCACCCAGCTGTCGGAGCGCTGGTCGCTGGTCACCGGCATTCGTCGCGACCAGAACCACATCGACCGCAACAACCTGGTCAACGACACCCGCACTGACCGCAGCCTCAACGGCGGCAACTGGCGCGCCGGGCTGGTGTTCGCAGTCAACGACGAGCTGAGTCTGTACGGCCAGTACTCCACCAGTGAAGATGGCGTCAGCGACCTGGTGACCTTGAGCCCGAGCCAACAGAAGTTCGACCTGACCGAAGCCAAGCAGACCGAGTTCGGCCTCAAGCAGCTGTTCTGGGATGGCCGTGGCGAGTGGACCCTGGCGGCCTATCACATCGTCAAGAAGAAGCTGTTGGTCGACAACCCCGACACCCACCAGAAGGAACAGGCCGGGCAGCAGACCTCCGATGGCCTGGAAGCGACCCTGGAGCTGGCCCTGGCCAACCAGTGGCATGTCTCGGCCAACGCCTCGGTGGTGCGCGCCAAGTACGACGATTTCGACCAGACGGTGGGTGGGCAAACCGTTTCCCGTGCTGGCAATCGCCCAAGCAACGTACCGCGGCGGACCGCCAACCTGTGGGTCAGCAAAGGCTTCAGCCACAACGTAGACGCCGGCATGGGCCTGCGTTATGTCGATGAGCGCTATGCCAACACCGCCAACTCCCAGAGCGTGCCGGGCTTTACCGTGGTCGATGCCAACCTGGGCTGGCAGGTGCTGCCGGATGTGCGTCTGGGCCTGCAGCTGAACAACCTGCTCGACCGCCGTTATGCGGCCACTGCGCACAGTGGCGAGCAGTGGCTGATGGGTGAGCCGCGGTCGTATTTTGCGACGGTGGATTACACGTTCTGAGGTGAACCGGGGCTGCGTTGCAGCCCATCGCCGGCAACGCCGGCTTGTGTCTTGAGGTAGGAATAGAATCAGAAGTGAGAGCGGTGAATGGCAAGCTGTACGCCGGTAGTGCTTAAAGCACGTGTGGGAGCAAAGCTGCCATTCACCTCTCCACTCTGGCCCGAGCCCGAACAGTTGATTGAGCGCCTCTCGAATCACAAGCGTGGGCCAAGCCAGAGCGCTCTCACAACTGAGTGTAAGAGGGTTCAGCCATGTTGTCTTCTGTTGGAATCGACACTGCCAAAGCCACTTTGGAAATCTGCATCAAACCTCAGAAAATCCGCTTCGAAGTGGCCAACAACTCCGCAGGCTTCGAGGCGTTGCTTGAGCGTCTGAAGGACTTCAAGATCAGTCGAGTGCTGATCGAAGCGACAGGCGGCTACGAGAAAGATGTGTTGATCGCCCTGGCCTCAGCAGGACTGGAAACCATCTGCATCAACCCAGCCCGTGCCCGGAAATTCGCCGATGCCATGGGTAAAAAAGCCAAAACCGACAAGATCGACGCCGAAGTCCTTGCGGACTTCGCTGCACACCTCAGCGTTCCTCAAAGCCAACCGATCAGCCCGGAACGCGAAGAGCTGCGCGAGTTGGTGAAGCAGCGCGCCCAATTTGTGCAGAGCCGTGATGACTACAAACGGCGTCGCCTGCAATGCCGCTCGGCAATGGCGATGGCCCACTTTGATGAGCACATAGAACACCTGAAAGTGCTGATCAAACGCCTCGACGAAGAAATTGACCAGGCGATGGTGCAACTGGACGATACCAGGGCGAGTCAGTTGTTGGCGGTGAGCGGAATCGGTCGGGTAACCGCCGCAAATCTGCTCGCCTCACTGCCTGAACTGGGGCAGTTGGACCGCCGTCAGATCGCCGCGCTGGTGGGCGTAGCGCCTTACAACAACGATAGTGGTAGCCATCGAGGGCACCGCCAGATATGGGGTGGTCGGGCCCATGTAAGGCGAGTGCTGTACATGTCGAGCTGGATCATCATCCGTCACAACACAGAATTTAAAGCACGCTACGAAGCACTTCGGGCACGTGGCAAGTGCGCCAAGGTGGCACTCGTAGCTTGCATGCGGGTGCTGATCGTCAGGCTGAATGCAATGCTGCGGGACAATACCCCTTGGCGAGTGCAAACAGCCTGATCAAGACAGTTGCTCCCACAATGGGCCTGTGTACACCGGCCCTGTCAACCTAGCTCAGGCAAGCTATAGCGCTCGGCAAAATACTGGCGAAAAAACTCCACCGCCACCCGCACCTTGGCCGAACTGGCCAGCGGCGAGGTATACACCGCCCAGATGTCCGCCGGCTGGTGATACTCCGCCAGCACCTGCACCAGGCGCCCATCGGCCAGGCTGTCGTGCACATCCCACCACGAGCGCAGCAAAATTCCTCGCCCATCCAGGCACCACTGGTGCGCCACTTCACCATGGTTGCTCGACAGGCTGCCGGTCACCCGCACGCTCTCCTCGCCCCCCGGCCCTTCCAGCTGCCAGACGCCAAACGGGTGGTCACGCTCCTTGATCACCAGGCAATCATGGCTGGCAAGCTCGGCCAGCACCTTGGGCGTGCCGCGCCGGGCCAGGTAGGCCGGGGAAGCGCACAGCACCCGGCGGTTCCTGGCCAGCGGCTTGGCAATCAGGTTGGGAGCGATGGCGTTACCGACGCGAATATCCAGGTCGACGCCCTCTTCAATCAGGTCCACCAGGCGGTCATGCACGTCCAGGCGCACATCCAGGCGCGGGTAGCGCTCGGCCAGTTCCGACAACGCCGGGGCCACAAATCGCCGGCCCAGGCCAAGGCTGCTGGCAATCCGCAGCTGGCCCACCGGTTCGCGGTGCTGGGCGCTGATGTCGTCGCCCATGCGCTGCACCGCATCGAAAATCTGCTGCGCCCACTGGTACACCCGCTCGCCCTCCTCGCTCACCGTCACCCGCCGGGTGGTGCGGTGCAGCAGGCGCACTTCAAGGGTTTGCTCAAGCACGCGGATGCGTTTGCTGATGAACGCGGCCGACATGCCGAGCTCTTCGGCCACCGCCGCGAAGCTGGCGCGCTTGGCCACCTGGAGGAAGATATTGAGGTCGTCGAGGCTGGGAAGATTATTCACGATGCGTGCACTAAGAATCCATGAATCACGAGATTATCTCTGAATCCTGCCCTTATAGCATGAGCCGCACCTGTTCCCTAGACAACGAGTGCGCCCCTCATGAGCAAGACTTTCAGAATCGCCGCAATTCCCGGTGACGGCATCGGCAACGAAGTACTCCCCGAAGGCATCCGCGTGGTCGAGGCCGCCGCGCGCAAGCATGGCCTGGACATCAGCTTCGAATTCTTCGAATGGGCCAGCTGCGACTACTACCTGGCCCACGGAAAAATGATGCCGGACGACTGGTTCGAGCAGCTCAAGGATTTCGACGCCCTGTACTTCGGCGCCGTGGGCTGGCCAGACAAGGTCCCGGACCACATTTCGCTGTGGGGCTCGCTGCTGAAGTTTCGCCGCGACTTCGACCAGTACGTGAACATCCGCCCGGTGCGCCTGTTCCCCGGCGTACCCTGCCCGCTGGCCGGCCGTGAGCCTGGCGACATCGACTTTGTGGTAATCCGCGAGAACACCGAAGGCGAATATTCGTCCCTGGGCGGGCGCATGTTCGAAGGCACCGACAACGAGTTCGTGCTGCAGGAGTCGGTGTTCACCCGCCGGGGTGTCGACCGCATCCTCAAGTACGCCTTCGAGGTGGCGCAAACCCGCGAGCGCAAGCACGTGACCTCGGCGACCAAGTCCAACGGCATGGCCGTGAGCATGCCCTACTGGGACGAGCGCACCGCGGCCATGGCTGCCAATTATCCGGAAATCAGCTGGGACAAGCAGCACATTGATATCCTCTGCGCCCGCTTCGTGCTGCAGCCGGATCGCTTCGACGTGGTGGTGGCCTCGAACCTGTTCGGCGACATCCTCTCCGACCTCGGCCCGGCCTGCGCCGGCACCATCGGCATCGCGCCATCGGCCAACCTCAACCCCGAGCGCAAATTCCCGTCGCTGTTCGAACCCGTGCACGGTTCGGCCCCGGACATCTTCGGCAAGAACATCGCCAACCCGATCGCGATGATCTGGTCGGGCGCGCTGATGCTCGAGTTCCTTGGCAACGACGGCGCCGACCCGCGCTACCGCGCCGCCCACGACGACATTCTCAAAGCCATCGAGCAGGTCATCGCCGCCGGCGATACCACCCGCGACATGGGCGGGCAAAAGTCGACCCAGCAAGTCGGTGAAGCTATCAGCGCGCTGATCGAAGGTTGATGACCAGGGGCCGATTGTCAGAATTGTCTGACAAAACGGCCCCTTGGCTCTTGCGGGTGAAGCGGATTATCTGCAGAATCTGTTAACCAAAAGATTCACGTTAACTTTAAGTTAACAACGAAGCAGGGAGTGCTGCCGCAACACCCCGGAGTGCCTGCCGGGTATAGCTAAGAACGCCAACGTCCAGGAGACGATGATGTCGCACAAAAATAAAAAGATTGATGTGTTCCTGATTACCGTGAGTTTGATTGCCGTGCTGCTCACCGTCATCGGCCTTGCAGCCTTCCCGGGCGAAGCCGAAAGCGCGGCCAACCAGTTGTTCGAACTGTCGACCCGGACCTTCGGCACCAGTGTTCAGGTGCTGGTGTTCGGCAGCTCGCTGGCGGTGCTGTACCTGGCCTTCAGCAAGTACGGCAACATCCGCCTGGGCAGTGGCAAACCCGAGTACGCCACCGCCACCTGGGTGTTCATGTTCATCTGCGCCGGCATGGGCTCTTCGACCCTGTACTGGGGCGTGATGGAATGGGCCTACTACTACCAGACCCCGGGCCTGAACATCGCCGCCGCCACCCCCAAGGCACTCGAGTACAGCATCAGCTACTCGTTCTTCCACTGGGGCGTCAGTGCCTGGTCGATCTATGCCCTGGCCTCGCTGGCCATGGCCTATCACTTCCACGTGCGCAAGAAGAGCGGCCTGAACCTGGCCTCGATCGTCGAAGCGGTGACCGGCTTCAAGGCCACCGGCCCGGTCGGGCGCAGCGTCGACTTGATCTTCCTGCTGACCATGATGGGCGCGCTGACCGTGTCGCTGGCGCTCACCGCCTCGACCCTGACCCGCGGCCTGCATGACCTGGCCGGCACCCCGGACACCTTCACCGTGCAACTGCTGGTGATCGGTGCGGTGGCGGTGATGTTCTCGCTCAGCTCCTACATCGGTATCGATGGCGGCCTGCAGCGCCTGAGCAAGATAGTCTGCATCGGCGCCCTGGTGTTTGCCCTGGTGGTGCTGCTGGTCGGCCCGACCCAGTTCACCATCAACAACACCGCCAACTCGATTGGCCTGATGATCCAGAACTACGTGCACATGAGTCTGTTCACCGACCCGGCGGGCGACGGTGCCTTCACCCGCAACTGGACAGTGTTCTACTGGCTCTGGTGGGTGTCCTACGCGCCAGGCGTGGCCATGTTCGTGACCCGCGTGTCGCGTGGCCGGCAGATCAAGGAAGTGGTCATGGCCCTGCTGCTCGGTGGCAGCTTCGGTTGCTGGTTCTTCTTCGGCGCCCTGGAAAGCTACAGCATGCACCAGTTCATCACCGGCGCCGTGGACGTGCCGAAGATGCTCAGTGAACAAGGCGGCGAATCGGCGGTGACCCACCTGCTGCTGGCCTTGCCGTGGGGCCAGGTGTTCCTCGGCGTGTACCTGTTCATCATGGCGATCTTCTGCGCTTCGCACATGGACGCTGCCGCTTATGCCGTGGCCGCCACCAGCACCCGCAACCTGCGTGAAGGCGACGACCCGACGCCGACCCACCGCCTGTTCTGGTGCGTGGTGCTGACCCTGGTACCGCTGGCCATGCTGTTCGCCAAGGCTTCGCTGTCGACCATGAAAACCGCCGTGGTGCTCACCGCCATTCCGTTCATGGTGATCCTGCTGGTGAAGATCTACGGCTTCTTCAAATGGATGATCGAAGACTACGGCCAGGTGCCGGCCTACCGCATCGAGGAAGAAGCGGCGCGCATGGCCGGTGAAGAGCCTGCGCAACAAGCGCCGCGCAGCGCCGCTGCCGTGCACTGATCACACACCCGTGGGAGCGGGCTTTCCCGCGATAGCGATCTGAGCCTTGTACGGGCCAGATCGCGGGGCAAGCCCGCTCCTACAACAGCAGTAAATTTTTTTGCCTGGCTTGTTAACTGATAGATACGCGTTAACCAACAACTAAAAACCGTGCTTGTGAGACCCCAACCATGAATGACTTCAAACGCCTGCCCGCCGATTTCTGCGCCAACGCCGAAGAGGCGTTCACCATTCCCGCCAGCTTCTATACCCAGGCCGCAGTGTTCGAGCACGAGAAAGAAAACATCTTCGCCCGCAGCTGGATCTGCGTCGGCCACCGCAGCGAAGTGGCCGAGAACAACGCCTACATCACCCGTGAAGTGATCGGCGAAAGCATCATCGTCGTGCGCGGCCGCGACAGCGTCCTGCGCGCCTTCTACAACGTCTGCCCGCACCGTGGCCACCAGTTGCTCAGCGGCAGCGGCAAGGCCAAGAACGTCATCACCTGCCCGTACCACGCCTGGACCTTCAAGCTCGACGGCGACCTGGCCCACGCGCGCAACTGCGACAACGTGGTCAACTTCGACAAAGAAAACTCGACCCTGGTGCAGCTGCGTGTCGAAGAATACGCAGGCTTCATCTTCATCAACATGGACATGGAGGCCGGCTCCGTCGAAGACCAGCTGCCCGGCCTGCAAGCGCGCATGCGTGCAGCCTGCGCGGTGATCGACGACCTGCACCTGGCCGCGCGCTTTGTCAGTGACACCCCGGCCAACTGGAAGTCGATCGTCGACAACTACCTCGAGTGCTACCACTGCGCCCCGGCCCACCCCGGCTTCGCCGACTCGGTCGACGTCGGCCAGTACAGCCACAGCATGCACGGCAACTGGACCCTGCAGTACGGCCTGGCGAAACCTTCGGAGCAGTCGTTCAAGTTCGACGAAAGCGTCAAGGATCCGTCCTTCGCCGGTTTCTGGGCCTGGCCGTGCACCATGTTCAACGTGCCGCCAGGCGCCAACTTCATGACCGTGATCTACGAGTTCCCGGTCGATGCCGAAACCACCCTGCAGCACTACGACATCTACTTCCTCAACAAGGACATCAGCGAAGAGCAGCAGAAGCTGATCGACTGGTACCGCGAAGTGTTCCGTCCGGAAGACCTGCGCCTGGTCGAAAGCGTGCAGAAGGGCCTCAAGTCCCGCGGCTACCGTGGCCAGGGCCGGATCATGGCCGACCGCGAGCGCAGCGGCATGAGCGAGCACGGCATTGCTCACTTCCACAACCTGATCGCCGTCGCCCACCTCAACGACTGATACCGCTCGCCGCAGGCTTCACCGCCTGCGGCGCGCTTCGGAGTGCCTTGCGTGAAACTCAATGACAACAAGCTGTTCCGCCAGCAGGCCTACATTGCCGGGCGCTGGTGCGACGCCGATGACGGGCGCAGCCTCAACGTGACCGACCCGGCCAACGGCGAGCTGCTCGGCAACGTGCCGCTGATGGCCGGTGCCGAAGCCGTGCGCGCCATCGAAGCCGCCGAAGCGGCCCTGGCCGACTGGCGCGGGCGTACCGCCAAGGAGCGTGCGCAGGTGCTGCGCCGCTGGTTCGAACTGCTGCTGGAACACGAGCAGGACCTGGCCCGGCTGATGACCTTCGAACAGGGCAAGCCGCTGCACGAAGCCCTGGGCGAAATCCGCTACGCCGCCTCCTTCGTCGAATGGTTTGCCGAAGAAGGCAAACGCGTCTACGGCGACGTGATCCCCAGCCCGTCCAACGACAAACGCCTGCTGGTGATCAAGCAAGGCATCGGCGTATGCACCGCCATCACGCCGTGGAACTTCCCGGCGGCGATGATCACCCGCAAGGTCGCCCCGGCCCTGGCCGCAGGCTGCACCATGGTGGTCAAGCCGGCCAATGAAACCCCGTTCTGCGCCCTGGCCCTGGCCGCGCTCGCCGAACGCGCCGGCGTGCCTGCCGGTGTGTTCAGCGTGGTCACCGGCGATGCACCGGCGATTGGCGCGCAGTTCACTGGCCACCCTTCGGTGCGCAAGCTGAGCTTCACCGGCTCGACGCCGATCGGCCGCCTGCTGATGGGCCAGTGCGCCGAAACCATCAAGAAGGTCAGCCTGGAGCTGGGTGGCAACGCGCCGTTCATTGTCTTCGCCGACGCCGATATCGACGCTGCGGTCGAAGGCGCCATCGTCGCCAAGTACCGCAACGCCGGGCAGACCTGCGTGTGCGTCAACCGCTTCTACGTGCACGACAGCGTGTATGAGCAATTTGCCCAGCGCTTCGTCGAGCGCGTGCGTGCCCTGGAGGTTGGCCATGGCAGCGCCGCCACCAGCCAGATCGGCCCGTTGATCAGCGACAAGGCGGTGGCCAAGGTGCGCAGCCTGATCGACGACGCCCTCGGCAAAGGCGCCGAGCTGGTGCTCGGCGGCCAGGCCCATGCCCTGGGCGGCAACTTCTTCGAGCCGACCGTGCTGGCCGGCATTGGCCCGGGCATGGAGCTGCTCGAAGAAGAGATCTTCGGCCCGGTAGCGGCGCTGGTGCGCTTCAGCAGCGACGACGAGGTCATTGCCCTGGCCAACGCCACTCAATACGGCCTGGCCGCCTACTTCTACAGCCGCGATATCGCCCGGGTATTCAAGGTCGCCGAGCAGCTGGAATACGGCATGGTCGGGGTCAACACCGGGCTGATCTCCAACGAGGTCGCGCCATTCGGTGGCATCAAGCAATCGGGCCTGGGCCGTGAAGGCTCCAAGTACGGCATCGAGGATTATCTGGAAATCAAATACCTGTGCCTGGCGGTCTGAGCACAGGTTCCGCCACGCGGCAGGGCCTGCCGCGTGCTGTTGCAGTCGAGGTGAAACATGGCCAACAAGTATGAAATGTTCAGCGTGCTGGTAACTGAAGTCGAACAGGCAACGCCGCTGATCAAGCGCTTCACCCTGGCCCGCGAAGACGGCGCGCCGATGCCCGCCTTCACCGGCGGCAGCCATGTCATCGTACAGATGCAAGGCGCCGATGGCAGCCAGTTCAGCAATGCCTACTCGCTGATGAGCGACCCGCGCGACACCCGCAGCTACCAGATTGGCGTGCGCCTTGAAGAGCAGTCCAAGGGCGGTTCGGCGTTCATGCACCAGCAGGTGCAAGTCGGCAGCCGCCTGACCCTTTCCTCGCCGAACAACCTGTTCGCCCTGGACCCCAGTGCCGGGCGTCATGTGCTGATTGCCGGCGGCATCGGCATCACCCCGTTCCTGGCCCAGTTGCACGAGCTTGAGGGCGGCGCCAGCGATTACGAACTGCATTACGCCTTCCGCGCCCCGGAGCACGGTGCGTTCCAGCAGCAGCTGGAAAGCGGCCCGCATGCTGGCAACACCCGCTTCTACATCGACAGCCTCGAGCGCAAACTCGACCTCACCGCGCTGTGCGCCGGCCTGGCCGAGGATGCTCACCTGTATGTATGCGGGCCCAAGCCGCTGATCGATGCAGTGATCGCCACTGCCGCCAAGGCAGGCATCGCCGAGCAGCGCGTGCACTGGGAACAGTTCGCTGCAACACCGGTCACCGGCGCCGCCTTCACCGTGGTACTGGCCCGTTCCGGTACCGAACTGCAGGTCGAGGAAGGCATGACCATCCTCCAGGCCATCGAGAAGTCCAAGGCGGCCAAGGTCGAATGCCTGTGCCGTGAAGGCGTTTGCGGCACCTGCGAAACGGCGATCCTTGAAGGTGAAGCCGAGCACTTCGACCAGTACCTGAGTGATGACGAAAAGGCCGCGCAGCAAAGCATGATGCTCTGCGTATCGCGGGCCCGCTCGGCGCGGTTGGTGCTGGATTTGTAGGCATCAAGCTCCAAGTTTCAAGCCTCAAGCTGCAAGACAGGTACGCTCAGGCTCCTCTTGCAGCTCGAAGCTTGAAGCTTGAAGCTGCCCCACAGGTATACTGGCAGGCTCTTGGCCCCCGATCAGGACACCCTGCCGATGATGGAAAACAGTTTCGCCTTCCGCCTCAAGGAACTGCTCGAGCATCACAAGCTGACCTTGCAAGCCGTCGGCACGGCCCTGGGTATCTCGCGCACCGCGGTGCACAAATGGACCCGCGGCGGCGAAATCGATTACGACAACCTGCGCAAGCTGGCCGACTTTCTCAAGGTCAACTGGATCTGGCTGCGCTACGGCGAAGAAGCCCTGCAGAACATCCAGCAGCCACAGGTGGTCGAGCTGCCGATGACCGACCTGCGCCGGCGCTACACCGCCGAGATCATGGAAAGCGAAACCCGCATGAAGCTGGCCCAGGAAGGCGCGCGCATCGTCACCTGGGAGTGGAACCTGATCAGCGACGAAGTCACCTACTCGCCCAACGTCGAGCAGGTCTACGGCTGGCCGGTCAACCGCAACGAAGACTTCTGGGCCCACCTGCCGCCTGAAGACATCGAGCACATGCAGGCCATGTACGCCCAGGCAGTGGCCGATGGCAGTGGCTGCGAATGCGATTTTCGTATCACGCGCCCCGACGGCGAAGTGCGCTGGATTTCTTCCCGCGCCACGGTGGTGCGCGACAGTGCCGGCCGTTCGGTGAAGATGGTCGGCATCAGCATGGACAACACCGAACGCAAGGTCGCCGAAGAGGAACTGCGCAACAGTGAGGAGCGCTTCCGGGCGATCTTCGAACTGGCCTGGGGCGCCCTCGCCTACATCGACCCGGACGGCACCTGGCAGCGGGTCAACAACAGCCTCTGCGAACTGCTCGGCTACCGCGCCGAAGAACTCTACGGCATGACCTTCCAGCAGATCACCCACCCCGATGACCTCGCCGCCAACCTGCAACTGCTGCAGGGCATGCTCGAGGGCCAGAGCGAGCGCTACGAGGTGGAAAAACGCGTGCGCCACAAGAACGGCGAGTACCTCTGGGTCCGTGCCCGCACCTCGCTGCAACGCCGCCAGGACGGTGCGCCGGAGCACCTGATCAGCGTGTTCGAAGACATCAGCGCCGAACGTTGCGAGCACGAGCGCCTGGAGGCGCATATCGCCGGGCTCGAAGCACGGCTGACGGAAAAAAGCTAAGCCCACTCATCGCGTATCGGGAGCGCCAAGGATGCTGCCAGGTTCCACTTCCACCTCTGCCAGGGTCGCCCGCCTGCGTGGCAAGGTCGGCCTGTACTTTGTCGCCGCGCTGTCGGTGCTGGCCGGCATGACCGATGCCATCGGCTTCATGGCCACCGGCGACTTCGTTTCGTTCATGAGCGGCAATACCACGCGCCTGGCGGTATCGCTGGGCGAAGGCGAACCGGGGCCGATCCTGCGCATTGCTGCAGTACTGCTGGCCTTTGTCGTGGGCAATGCCCTGGGCGTGGTGATCGCGCGCCTGAGCGGCCGCCGCCCGTGCCCGTTGCTGCTGATCATCGCCGCGCTGCTGGCCCTGGCGGCGTTGCTGCCCACTGCGCTGCAGTTGCCGGCACTGGTGTCGGCAGTCACCGCCATGGGCATGATCAACGCCGTGGTCGAGGAAGTGAACGGCCTGCCGATTGGCCTGACCTATGTCACCGGCGCGCTTTCGCGTTTTGGCCGCGGCCTCGGCCGGGCGCTGCTGGGCGAGCGCCGGCAAGGCTGGCGGGTGCAGCTGATCCCCTGGACCGGGATGTTCGTCGGCGCCGTGCTCGGGGTGTTGCTGGAGCAGGCCTTCGACCTCGCCGCGCTGCTGTTCAGCGCCCTATTGGCGGCGGCGCTGGGCTTGATCTCGCTGAAGATCCCGCGGCGCTGGCAACTCAGGTACATGCCGCGCTAGGCAAATTTACAGGCAGGTGGCCAGGGCCGCCATGCGCCGCAGGGCGACGTTGTCGTTGTGCTTCGCGTAGTAGCTCACTGCGGTGCTGGCGCCCTGGGACTTGATGTCGGCAAAGGACTCCGCCTCGCGGGTATAGACGGTGAAGCCGCCTTGTTTGGCAGGCTCAAGGTAGCCGCTGGCATCGACGCCGAACACTGCTTCATCCTGCCAGCCGAACTGGATGCACTGGGCAACCACATCCGCCGACTTGCTCGAAGTAAACGCCTTGGTCGGCGCCTGGCTGCGCGCCGCCTCCATGGCCGAAGACGCACACCCGGCCAACAACGCTGCAGCGACCATCGCCATTACTACCCGCATGACTCTTCCTCGTCAGAAAAAAGACGTGACTGTAGCATTGCCTGGGCATCAAAGAGACAACCCGGAGGCAGACTTCATCGTTTCACTGCCGGTGGACCTGACCCAGGATGTCGTGCTGCTGCCCTACGACATTGCCCGTCGCTGAATCGGCACGCATTCACCGCGTGGCAATGATGAAGGTACGCTTGAACGGAAACAGCGTGCGCCCGTCGTCCTCCTGCGGGTAGTGCGCGTGCAGCAGCTTCAGGTACTTGCCGAGAAAGGCTTCACGCTCGGCATCGTCCAGGGCAATGAGCACCGGGCGCAGGGCCGAGACCTTGACCCAGTCGAAGATCGGCGAGTTGCCCTCGACCACCTGCAGGTGCTCGGTTTCCCAGATATCCAGCTCACGGGTCAGCGGCGCCAGCAGGCGGTAGTAACCGTCCAGCGACAGCACATTGCGCGAGGCCATGAACTTGCGCAATTCCAGGGTTGCCAATGGCCGGCCGCTGGGCCCGGGCTCGCCGAGGGCCCGGAGCATCAGCTGATACCAGGGCGCATCGCGCCAGTTGGGCATGTGCACGGCCAGGCAGCCGCCCTCCTGCAACTGCCCGAGCAGGCGCGGCAACAGGCTTTGGTGGTCCTCGATAAAGTGCAGCACTGCGGCGGCGAACAGCAGGTTGGCCGGTTTTTGCGCCTGCCACTGGCTGACATCGACATGCAGCCAGTTGACGCTGATCGGCAGGGCCAACGCCTCCTGGAGCATCTCTACCGAACTGTCGACGCCGAACAGCTCGGCCCGTGGCCAGCGCTCGGCCAGCAGACGCGTCGCGATGCCGGTACCGCAGCCCAGGTCGTAGATGCACTGGGGCGAATCGAGGTGCAGGCGGTCGAGCAGTTCCAGCACCGGGCGCTCGCGCAAGCGGGCAAATTGCAGGTAGCTTTTCGGGTCCCAGGCGCTATTGGCGCCGGGTGCGGTGGAGCGTTTACGCTGTTCGAGCATGACGGTGGTCCTCTAGCTCCGTGCGATCAATCCTGTCGTCCAATGACATTCAATATTCTGAGTACCAGGGCAAGCCCTCGACGGGTTTGCGGGTCTCGTAGCAGCAACAGCAGGCCATACAGGCTGGGAGTGGGTTCATTGCGGGTTTGCGCCGAGGCCATGCGCATGGCATTGCCCAGGTTCCAGCTCAGGGCCGTGGCCTCCTCGAACAGCCCCGAGAGTTTCTCGACCATGGCCGCATCGAGCAGATCAACGAGGTCGGCGCTCAGCGACAGCAGATCGACCACGTTGTCCATCCGGCCGCTGTCGAGCAGCGGTTGCAGTTTGCGCAACAGGGCGTCCAGCCCCGGGTTGGCGTTCAAAACCGCGGGTAAATCGGTGGCATCCATGACAATCGGCTCCTCCCGTCGTCGGGTCAAAGCATTCCACGGGCCACGGCCCAATACAGGCCGCGGTTGAAACCATTGCGCAGCAGGCTGCCCAGCTTGGTCGGCGGCGTCGGCAAGACGTCGTGACGGTAGTCGTAGCACAGCGGCATGCCCGCCCCCAGGCCCATCTGCGCCGCAGCCTGGACCTTGCCGTCGTACACCGCGCAGGTGCTGCCCAGGCGGATTTCGCCGGCGATATTGTTGGCGATCACCGGTGCCTGGTTGTGGCAGGCACCGCCGGCCTTGCTGATCGGCAGGTCGACGGTGTCGCCGATCACGTAGACGCCTTCCAGGCCGTAAACCTGCAGGGTTTCGTGGTTGGTCGGCAGCCAGCCTTCGTTGTTCGGCGCGCGGGAGGCCCCGCTTTGCAGCACGGCGTCCACCGCACGGATCGGCGGTGTGGCCATGAGAATGTCGAACGGCTGCGCGTCGCCTTCTTCGGAGTAGGCGATGCGTTGCTCGGGGTCGACCTTGCTCAGGGTGAAGCCGCGCTGAAAGCGGATGTTCTTTTGCTCGAAGATGCTCGGCAGGATCTCGCCGGTGGGCCGCTGCAGGAACAAGCAGTTGCGCAACAGCTGAGCGGTGGTCGGGTAGGTGTAGATGATCTCGACCTTGTCGCGCACCCCGCGCTGGCGCAGGTAGTCATCGAGCATCAGGGTGGTTTCCACCGGGGCGATGCCGCACTGGTGCGGCACGTTGGGGGTTTGCGGAAAGGACACGGTGATGAAGATCCGCCCCTTGTCGATGCTCGCCAGGCGCCGTGCCAGTTGCCGCGCCGCTTCGTACTGGTAGAAGTGATCGCCCGCCTGTTGCAGGCCCTCGATGCGCTCGGGGGCAGGCACGCAGCCGGTGGCGATTACCAGGAAGTCATAGCCGTAGCACCGGCCCGAGCGGGTGTGCAGGGCCTGTCCGGTAAAGTCGAAGCGGGTGACTTCCTGCACCTGGAAGTCGATTTCCGGGCGCAGCAATGACCGCTGCGGGCGCTTCAGCTCTTCCTGGAAGAACTGATTGAAGGCCACGTACATGAACGCGGGTTTGTAGTAGTGATCGGGGGAATTGGACAGCAGGGTAATGCGCACCTGCTCGCGGAGCACTTCCGGGTAGAGTTTGCTCACCAGTTGATTGGCCAGCATCGTACCGCCGACGCCGCCGCCCACAATGACAATATGCCTGGCCATTGAGTCGCATCCTTGCTGTGGAGCCAATGCCCATGGTTCAAGCACTGGCGACAATAAGCAAATACTCCTTGGCTATAAGTATTAATCCGTTGGCGCAAGAAGTGTGAGCGTATCAGGGGCTGCTCTGCAGCCCATCGCCGGCAACGCCGGCTCCCACAATGGGTTGGCATACATAGATCCCGTGGGAGCTGGCCTTACCAATCCAGGCCGTGCTTTACAGCGGCAAGAATGCGACCATCGCCCCACCTCGCAAGGATCAGCGCAACCACCATGCACGTCTCCCGTACCACCCTGATCATCCGCCGCATCGGCGCCTGGCTGCTCGATACCCTGCTCGCCCTCGGCGCCTGGTTCGCGCTGGCCGTGGTGGGCTATGGCCGCGGCGAAGACGGCATGCTGCTGATGCAGTTGCTGTACTTCCCGCTGTTCGAGTACCTGATGCGCGGGCAAACACCGGGCAAGGTGGTGTTCCGGCTCTCCGTGATCAACCGCGCCGGCCAGCCGCCGAGCCTGCTGCAGGCGCTGGTGCGCGGCATCTCCCGGCCGTTCGAGGCCGCCTTTGGCCTGATCGTCATCTGGCTGTGCGCCGAGTCGCGCCATTGCCAGCGGCCCGGCGACTGGCTGGCGCGCACCTATGTGATCGACAGCCGCGACCTCAAGGTGCTGCGCCAGCAATTGAACGAGGCCTGAGCTACAGCTCCTCGTCGGCCTCTGCAGCGTCCATCGCGCGCTTGTTGCCAAAGCCGATGGCCAGGCCGATCGCGCCGGCCAGGTACAGCCCGGCCAGGCACAGGATCACCGAGGGCTCGACGCCGAAGATCATCTGCGAGATACCCGCTATCACCAACACCAGCAGGCCGCCGAATACATTGGTGTCGATGTTGTGGTGATTGAGCAGGAACGTGCCCAGCAACGCCAGGGCCACCAGGCTGAAGCAAATGGCGATGTAGGAGTAGGCCTTGAAATCCCAGATCAGAAAGACATTGATCTTCGAGGTGTAGTCGATGATGTAGCCGATCAGCGTGATGCAGCCGATCAAACCGAAGGCCAGGGCGGTGCCCTTCCAGTTGCTGGTGTTCGGGTCCAAAACATTCTTCCTTGATTGATCAAAAACGGCGGCAACTCTACCACCGATCAGCACTGATGCCGCACCCGCTGCAGCACATCAACAAACGCGCGACGAATTTCTGCCAGACTTGCAGCCTTCACCGATCAGGATGACTGCATGAATCACGAACTGCTCTGGGTACTCGGCCTGCTGTTCACCGCCGTGGCCCTGTTCATCGCCAACCGGCCACGCATGGACGTGGTCGCCCTGCTGGTGATCGTCGCCCTGCCGCTGCTGGGCATCATCAGTGTGCAGGAAGCCCTGGCCGGTTTCAGCGACCCCAACGTGGTGCTGATCGCCGCCCTGTTCGTGATCGGCGAAGGCCTGGTGCGCACCGGCATCGCCTACCGGATTGGCGAGTGGATGGCCGACCGCGCCGGCAACAGTGAAGCGCGGCTGATCGTGTTGCTGATGGTCTGCGTGGCCGGGCTGGGTTCGGTGATGAGTTCCACCGGGGTGGTGGCGATCTTCATTCCGGTGGTGCTGAGCATTGCCGCACGGATGAAGGTCTCGCCCAGCCGCCTGATGATGCCGCTGGCCTTCGCCGGGCTGATCAGCGGCATGCTCAGCCTGGTGGCAACACCGCCCAACGTGGTGGTGCACAGCGAGCTGGTGCGTCATGGCGAAAGCGGTTTCAGCTTCTTCAGCTTTACCCCGTTCGGCCTGGTGGTGCTGTTGCTTGGCGTTGGCTACATGCTGCTGACCCGCCACTGGCTCGGCGGCGAGGTGCGCAAGGACGGCAGCGCGCAAACCCGGCGTACCCTGCTCGACCTGATCATCGACTACAAGCTCGCCGGCCGCGAACGGCGCCTGCGCGTGCGCCCGGGCTCGCCGTTGATCGGCCATAGCCTCAGCGAGCTGAAACTGCGCACCGAACACGGCGCCAGCGTGGTCGGCATCGAGCGCCAGCACAAGTTCACCACCCGCGTACTCAGCCCCGATTCGAGCACGACGGTGCACGAAGGCGATGTGCTGCTGCTTGACCTGTTCGCGCCCAAGGACGACCTGCGCAGCCTGTGCCAGAACATGCAGCTGGAGCCATTGCACTTCAAGGCCGCCTACTTCATCGACCAGTCACAGGAAGTGGGCATGGCCGAAGTGGCGGTGCCGCCTGGCTCGCAGCTGATCGGCAAGACCCTGCTGGAGCTGACCTTCCGCAGCCGCTGGGGCCTCAACGTGGTCGGCCTGCGCCGCGACCAGAACGCCATCGAAGAGCAATTGGTGGAAGAAAAACTCAAGCTCGGCGACACCTTGCTGGTGATCGGCACCTGGAAAGCCATTCGCCAGTTGCAGACCCAGCCACGGGACTTCCTGGTATTGAGCCTGCCGGCAGAAATCGACAATGTCGCCCCAGCGGGCAATCGCGCGCCCTACGCGCTGATCAGCCTGGCGGTGATGGTCGGCTTGATGGTCAGCGGCGTGGTACCCAACGTGATTGCCGCGCTGATCGGCTGCCTGCTGATGGGCGCCGGGCGCTGCATCGACATGAACAGCGCCTACCGGGCCATCCACTGGCAAAGCCTGGTGCTGATTGTCGGCATGCTGCCCTTCGCCCTGGCCCTGCAGAAAACCGGCGGCATCGCCCTGGCCGTGCACGGCCTGGTGCAGATGCTTGGCAGTGCCGGGCCCTATGTGATTCTCGCCAGCCTGTTCGCCATCACCGCAATCATCGGCCTGTTCATCTCCAACACCGCCACCGCGGTGCTGATGGCGCCGGTGGCAGTGACCACCGCCGAGCAACTGGGTGCCTCGCCCTACCCCTTTGCGATGATCGTCGCCCTGGCGGCTTCGGCGGCGTTCATGACCCCGGTGTCGTCGCCGGTCAACACCCTGGTACTCGGCCCCGGCCAGTATCGCTTCGGCGATTTCGTCAAGGTCGGGGTGCCGTTCACCCTGCTGGTAATGGTGGTCAGCGTGGTCATGGTGCCGTGGTTTTTTGCCCTGTGACGGCGCTGCGTTTTTGCTCCTGGAGCGTCTCGGCGGCCACGCGCCAGTCCCGCGCCCAGGCATCGAGCACCACCTTGAGGTTGTCGGCGCTCATCACCTGATTGTCGTTCTCCAGCGGCAGGCCGGTACCCTTGCGCACCACCTCGGCGACCACCGCGCGGCTGCCGCCATCGAGGAACGCCGCCTCGGTGGCGATCACGCTGTCGAGGTCGCGGATACCGACGGCACTGCTGACCCCGGCGGCCACCAAGGTCACCGGCAGGTATTCATAGAAGTGCAGCGCCTGGGTATGGGCGCCCACCGAGGTGATCGCCGGGCGCACGATCAAGGTGTGCGGGCCGGGCTGCTCGACCAGGTTGAGGACCTTGCCCAGTTCACGCTTGAGGGCCGTATCGTAATAGGTGGTCACCGCTTTGAGGGTGGTCTCGGGGATTCGCGTGCTGGCCTTGGGCATCGGGTAGAACTGGCTGGGGGCGATGTACACCTGGCTGTAGCGTTCCATGCGCAGCTTGGGGCTGACCCAGCGCAGCACGGTGTCGCCGGAGGCGGTCTTGTGTTCGCTCAACTGGTCATAATTGCGCAGAAAGCCCGAGTACTCCTTGGGGTTGACCTTGTTCTGGCTGCAACCGGCCAGCAGCAGCGAGGCACTCAAAAGCGGTACGATCAATTGCTTGCGCATGCTCAGCCTCCAAAGCCGTCGTTGGCCGGGCTTGGCGTGCTGGTGGAACGGTCCACGTGCAGCTCGCCCTGGCTCATGATCCAGTGCACCAGTTCACCCAGGGGAATCTTGTAGCTGTACTCCATCCACTGGTTGCTGGTGGGGCTGTAACGCTCGAAATAGTGGCTGAGGACCATGTGCCTGCCGTCGCTGGACAAACCCAGGCGCGAGTCCTGGTAGCTGAGCAGCGCATTGCGCCACAGCTCCTGGGTACGCAGGTCGAGGGTCAGCGACTGGCTGCTGTCGAAGCCGTTGGTCGGGTGTGTGGCCGGCATCTGGAAAACTCCCTTGAGTGAACTGGCCACAGCGTGCCCCAGGGCTTTTGCTGGCTGATGTCCGCTTTGTGTCGGCGCTGCAGGAATGTTGCGAGATTGAAATAAATGACCAGCAGCGCAGAATGGTTTTAGATACGCACTTTTCACGGCCCGTGGACCACAACGTGAGCAGACTGCTGATCGTCGATGACGACATGGAAATTTGTGCCCTGCTGAAGAAGTTCTTTGTCCGCCACGGCTATGAAGTCGACCTGGCCGGCAACGGCGAGGCCATGTGGACGGCCATCGAACAGCAGCGCCCGGACATCATCATCCTCGACCTGATGCTGCCCGGCGAAGGCGGGCTGAGCCTGTGCCAGAAGCTGCGGGCCAACACCGGTATCCCGATCATCATGCTCACCGCCATGGACGAGCTCAGCGACCGCATCGTCGGCCTGGAGCTGGGCGCCGACGACTACCTGGGCAAGCCCTTCGATGCCCGCGAACTGCTCGCCCGCCTGCGTGCGGTACAGCGCCGGGCCGGTGAGCAGCTGCGGCCGAGCCAGGAAGAAACCCGCCCGCTGATTCACTTCGACCACTGGCAACTGGACGTCACCCGGCGCGAGCTGCGCACCCCCGAAGGGGTCATGGTGCCGCTGTCGGCCGGCGAGTTCGACCTGCTGCTGGTGTTCCTCGAACACCCGCAGCGCATCCTCACCCGCGAGCAGCTGATCGACCTGGCCCGCGGCCAGGGCCACGAAGCCTTCGACCGCAGCATCGACGTGCAGGTCAGCCGCCTGCGGCGCAAGATCGAGCCCGACAGCAAGCGCCCGGAGCTGATCCGCACGGTGCGCAATGGCGGTTACCTGTTCAGCGCCAAGGTCAGCCGCTCGTGATCCGCCTCGACCTGCGCCGCGACAGCATCAGCCGGCGCATTGCCCTGACCATCATCGCGGCGATGCTGACCTCGGTGGCGCTCAATGTGCTGTTCGTGCAGATGGCCGGGGTCTGGGCGCGCCCGCCGTTGACCCAGACCGGCCTGCTCGAACAGATCGCCGTGACCACCCGTACCCTCGAAGCCGCGCCGCCCGAGCTGCGCCCGACGCTGGCACGGGCAGCCAGCAACCCGTTGCTGGAGGTGCAGTGGAGCCGCCAGCGCGCCGACCTGCAACTGCCCGGGCCAGGGGCACGGATTACCCTGGAGGAAGCCCCGCCGCTGCAGCGCCTGCTGGCCGACAGCCCGCGACAGCTGGAGGGCTTCCAGCCCAGCGACTGGCCGGCGGACAGCCCCGATGCCCATTACAAACTGGTCATGCAGATCAACGACGGCAGTTGGCTGGCTTTCACCCCGCCGTACCGCAGCTGGGGCCTGAGTTCGGCCATGCGCTTTACCATCATCGGCGTGCTGGCGCTGGTTGCCGCGCTGCTGGTGGCCTGGGTCGGCACCCGTCAGCTGGCTGGCCCGCTGCAGCGCTTCGCTCGTGCGGCGCGGCGCTTTGGCAGTGATTTTCGTGCGCCGCCCATTGGCCTTGAAGGCCCGCATGAATGGCGCCAGGCGATCACTGCCTTCAACACCATGCAGGCGCAGATCCAGCATTTTGTGGCCGAGCGCACGCAGATGCTCGCGGCCATTTCCCACGATTTGCGCGCCCCCTTGACGCGCATGCGCCTGCGCGGCGAGTTCATCGACGACCCGGAGCAACAACGCAAGCTGTTCCGTGACGTCGATGAAATGCAGAGCATGATCACCGCCGCACTGGGCTTCTTCCGTGACGAAACCCGGCTGGAGGAAACCACCCCGTTCGACCTTGCCGAACTGCTGCAAACCCTGGTCGACGACTATCGCGATCAGCAGATCAATGTAGCCTTCGAAGGACCGGCCAACCTGGTCTTCAACGGTCGGCCCCTGGGATTGAAACGCGCCGTGACCAACCTGCTGGAGAATGCCCTGAAGTATGCACGCGAGCCTGAGGTACAGTTGAGCAGCAGCGCCCACAACATCGTTATCGAAATCAGTGACCGCGGCCCGGGAATTCCCGAAGCGTCGCTGGACCAGGTGTTCATGCCGTTCTTTCGCCTGGAGTCCTCGCGCAACCGCGATACCGGTGGTGTTGGCCTGGGGCTGTCGTCGGCGCGCTCGGCGGTTCGCGAACAGGGGGGTGAGCTGCTGCTGAGCAACCGCCAGGGCGGCGGCCTGGTGGCGCGTATCGAGTTGCCACGGTGATCAAATGGCGCCCGCGACGGCTTGAGCCACGAGACCTGGGGCTGGCCCTCTACCTGCTCAGCCTGGTGCTACCCGCAGTGCACAGCGAGGAGCACAACTGGCTGCACGAGGTATACAGCCAAACCACCAACTCCGGTTTGCTGGCCTCCATCCTGGGCTTGCCGGTCATGCTGTTCGGCTACTTCGCCTGGCTGGCGAACCCATTGTTCCTGGCGGCGTACCGGACCCGCAGCGCCAGACGCAGGCTGATCTATGCCCTGCTGGCCTTGCTGGCCGGGTTGTCGGTGCAGTGGCAATTGGTGAGTTTGTATGACGAGGACGGTCAGTTCACCGTTACCGGATACACCTATGGGTATTACGTCTGGTTGCTGTCCTTTGTATGGTTGGGTGTTTGCGGCGCCAGGCGAGCAGGCGCCAGCTGATGAGTCGACTGGGCGGGCCTCATCGCTGGCAAGCCAGCTCCCACAGTGATCTGTGTACGCCGGACTTGTGGGAGCTGGCCTTGCCAGGGATCGTAATCCAGACGCCACCTGATGTGCTGGCTGTATCGGCCTCATCGCTGGCAAAGCCAGCTCCCACAATAGATCTGCATGCACCGAACCTGTGGGAGCTGGACTTGCCAGCGATCGAGCGCGAAGCGGTCGCAACCCAGACACCACCTTATGTGCCGGCTGCACTGGCCTCATCGCTGGCAAAGCCAGCTCCCACAATAGATCTGCATGCACCGAACCTGTGGGAGCAACTGTCTTGATCAGGCTGTTTGCTCTCGCCAAGGGGTATTGTCCCGCAGCATTGCATTCAGCCTGACGATCAGCACCCGCATGCAAGCTACGAGTGCCACCTTGGCGCACTTGCCACGTGCCCGAAGTGCTTCGTAGCGTGCTTTAAATTCTGTGTTGTGACGGATGATGATCCAGCTCGACATGTACAGCACTCGCCTTACATGGGCCCGACCACCCCATATCTGGCGGTGCCCTCGATGGCTACCACTATCGTTGTTGTAAGGCGCTACGCCCACCAGAGCGGCGATCTGACGGCGGTCCAACTGCCCCAGTTCAGGCAGTGAGGCGAGCAGATTTGCGGCGGTTACTCGACCGATTCCGGTCACTGCCAATAACTGACGCGCCCTGGTATCGTCCAGTTGCACCATCGCCTGATCAATTTCTTCGTCGAGGCGTTTGATCAGCACTTTCAGCTGCTCTATATGCTCATCGAAGTGGGCCATCACTGTCGCCGAGCGACATTGCTGGCGACGCCGCTTGTCGTCATCACGGCTCTGCACAAATTGGGCGCGCTGCTTCACCAGCTCTCGCAGCTCTTCGCGTTCAGGGCTGACCGGTTGGCCTTGAGGGGCGCTGAGGTGTGCAGCGAAGTCCGCAAGGACTTCGGCGTCGATCTTGTCGGTTTTGGCTTTTTTACCCATGGCATCGGCGAATTTTCGGGCACGGGCTGGGTTGATGCAGATGGTTTCCAGTCCTGCTGAGGCCAGGGCGATCAACACATCTTTCTCGTAGCCGCCTGTCGCTTCGATCAGCACTCGACTGATATTGAAGTCCTTCAGACGCTCAAGCAACGCCTCGAAGCCTGCGGAGTTGTTGGCCACTTCGAAGCGGATTTTCTGAGGTTTGATGCAGATTTCCAAAGTGGCTTTGGCAGTGTCGATTCCAACAGAAGACAACATGGCTGAACCCTCTTACACTCAGTTGTGAGAGCGCTCTGGCTTGGCCCACGCTTGTGATTCGAGAGGCGCTCAATCAACTGTTCGGGCTCGGGCCAGAGTGGAGAGGTGAATGGCAGCTTTGCTCCCACACGTGCTTTAAGCACTACTGGCGTACAGCTTGCCATTCACCGCTCTCACTTCTGATTCTATTCCTACCTCAAGACACAAGCTGGACTTGCCAGCGATCGAGCGCGAAGCGGTCGTAAACCAGACACCACCTTATGTGCCAGCTGCACTGGCCTCATCGCTGGCAAAGCCAGCTCCCACAATAGATCTGCATGCACCGAACCTGTGGGAGCTGGACTTGCCAGCGATCGAGCGCGAGGCGGTCGTAAACCAGACACCACCTTATGTGCCGCCTGCACTGGCCTCATCGCTGGCAAAGCCAGCTCCCACAATAGATCTGCATGCACCGAACCTGTGGGAGCTGGACTTGCCAGCGATCGAGCGCGAAGCGGTCGTAAACCAGACACCACCTTATGTGCCGGCTGCACTGGCCTCATCGCTGGCAAAGCCAGCTCCCACAATAGATCTGCATGCACCGAACCTGTGGGAGCTGGACTTGCCAGCGATCGAGCGCGAAGCGGTCGTAAACCAGACACCACCTTATGTGCCGGCTGCACTGGCCTCATCGCGGGTCAAGCCAGCTCCCACAGTGGAGCTGTGTCCGCTGGACCAGTGGCTGCCAAGACAAAGGCCGGTTGCTCGCCTCAGCGTTGCAGCGACTCCAGGGTCAAGCCAGCCAGGTAGGCCACCTTCGGGTCAGCATCATTGAGGCATTCGCGTAGCGCGGCCAGGGCCGGGGCCAGTTTGCGCTTGCCCAGCCGACGGTTGTCGAGCACGCAGGCGGCATGGCGGCGAATGGCGACATGCTCAGACGCCAGGCCGCGCACTGCTTCCTCGATGTCGCCGTTGCTGAGGGTGCAAAAACTGGAGCCCGGTTTGATCGTCTCCTCGGCGTCCGCTGCGCACTGCGGATAACGCTGCAACAGGGTTTCAAGCGGACGGTAATCCAGTACCCCTGGCTGCGCACCCTGATCGCGAAACGCCCTGAGACTGGCGCAGCAGCCAACCACCGAAAAGCCCGCCAGCTGGGTATCTGCCGCCTGCGCCAGCAACCAGTCAAAATCGCCCAGATAACCCAACGCGTTGGCACTCCACCTGCGCGTGCTCGGCTCTGTGCCGTTGACCACTTGCAGACGCAACGCTTCGATTGCCGCCGCCTCGGCCACCCCGGCAAGGCCCAGGATCATCGCCGCCCGCCAGCGCTCCGGGCCCTTCTGCAGCAGGTGCACCAACGCAGCCGTTGCACTGGCGCCACGGGCAATCAGCCAGCGGCTGGCCTCCTCGCCGTCAATAGGCTGAGGACGCGAGAGGCAGCTCAGGTAGTAGTTCACCTGCTGGTCGTCTGCCAGCGCGGCAACGCGCCGGCGCTCCTGCTCGGTGGCATCCTGCTCGGGGAAATGGTGCAGGAACTGACGTGGCGACAGGCTTCTGGCCGCCAGCTCCGGCCCGCCGTATTCATCATGGAAAAACACAATGAAGTCCTTGGCCACCCGTGGATCTTTAGCGTAAATGCGGTTCAGGGCCTTGGCGGCGCGCGCCACCGTCCTCAGAAAGCGCTGCTCGGTCGCCGCCCAGGCATCCGGCCCGGCACGATTGGCATAAGCTTGCAGCGGCGCCTCCAGGGCACTGAGGGCAGCGTTGGCGTAATCGTCCAGCAACCAGTCCCAACGCCAGTCCACCGGGTTCCACTGCACGCCCCAGAAGCCTTCCTGCTTGCGCCGGGGATGATCCTCATCCAGCGCCGCCAGGCTGTTGGCCGCAAACGACGGCAGGTCGATGACCCGTTCCTCTTCACGGTAGCTGGCATGAAAGGCCGCGCCATACAGCGGCCCGACACCGTCGTCGAGCAGCGCCTCAAGGGTGGCCCGTGCCGAGTCGACCAGGCTGTTTTCCAGGGTTTTCCAGTCCATGCTTCAGCGCACCACCCGCGCCGCTCGTTGCGGGCGCAGAAAATAGCCCATGAAAAACGCGATCATCACCAGCATCGCGCCCAGGTCGGTGTTGCCGCCAGGCCCGACGAACTGGAACAGCCCGGTGCCCATGACAATGCCAGAGGTGATGCACAGGACAAACCACACGGCTTTCTTGAGAAACTTCACGATCGACATCCCTGCCCGAAAAAACAAAAGCCCGACCGAGGTCAGGCTTGAAGGCGGCCAACTTGGCCCAGATGCGGGCGCCTGTCAACTTCGCGGAAACGTCACGGTAAAGGTGGTGCCCGCCTGCGCGGATGAACTGACCACCACCTCGCCACCATGGGCACGGACGATCTCGCGCACGATGAACAACCCCAATCCGACGCTGCGCAGCTCGGCATTGTCATGGCTGCCGCGGATCATCGGCTCGAACAGGTTATCCAGCAGCTCCGGCGGAATCGGCGTGCCGTGGTTGTGCACCGACAGCAACACCCGGTCGTCCTCGAAGCTCGAACTGACACTGACCTCGCTGCCCGGCGCGCCGTAGGCCATGGCGTTGGCCACCAGGTTGCCGACCAACTGGTAGAGCCGATCACTGTCGGCGATGAACTCGCCGTCACCCAGCGCCTGATGAATCAGCCGATGGCCGGGAAACACCAGGCGTAGTTCTTCCAGGCACTGGCCGATCAGCGCGTGCAGGCGCACGGGCTGCACGCTCACGGCGATACCGCGCCCGACCTGCACCAGGGTGAAATCGAGCAAATCAGCCACCAACCGTTGCGCCCGGTCCGCCGAATGGGTGATATGGCCCAGCACCTGGGTCTGCTTGGCATCCAGCAGGCCACGCCCGAGCAGGTCTGCCGCCATCTTGATCGCCGCCAGGGGGTTGCGCAGGTCGTGGCTGACGATGCCGACCATTTGCTCGGCAAACAACGCGCGGTTCTCGGTCGCGGCATGAATGACGCGCAACTTGCCCTGGGCGATGTCCAGGGCACGCCGGGTTTTCAGGTGTTTGGCCAGGTGCTGTTCGGCAAGCATGCGCGCGTTGAGCAGCGCCCGCTCGTAGCGCGGGCGGCCTTCGGCCCTGAACAGCGCCAGTTCGTGAAAGACGCCACTGTCGTGCTCGCAACTGATGGCGCTGAGCATCATCGGCAAGGTGTAGCCATCATGGTGCATCAGGTCGAATTTGACATCGACCACCGAGCCCTGGATTTGCAGCAACGGCAGCCAGTAGGCCTGGTGAAAGGTGCGCGCATCCAGGCTCATCAGGCTTTGAATGGGGCGGCCCAGCAGTTCGTCGCGGTGATAGCCGATCCAGCGGCAGAAGGTCAGGTTGACCCGCTCGATCTGACCGTTTTCGGCGGTCAGCAATAAACCGCAATCAGCATCGTCGAAGAGGATCTGCGACGCAGGGAGCGGCTCATTCTCTGCAGGCATGGCGGCACCGACCCGGGGCGGGATGTGGTTGGCAAGACGGGTAAATCGAAAAAATTATAGACCCTGCCCGCCCTTAACGACGGCTTAACCGGCCAGGTTTTATCCTGAGCGTCCTCCCTTCAGAACGTTTGGCCCACTCCGGTGGGCCTTTTTTGTTGCCGCAAATTACAACGCCCATCCGGAAACAAAATCCCGGAAACACAGTCTGAGCTAATACCTTCCCTACCGCTCTGCGGATCAAGGACCCTCAGTGCTGAAACAGCTGACGCAAATCGCCGTGATCGCCAGCGTACTGGCCGCCTCTGGCTGCTACTACCACGATTACGACCGCGACGATTACCGCCGTGGCGACCGTGACCATCGTTACTCCCGCGACTGGGATGACCGCGACGATCACGACCATCGCAAGTACAAGCGCTACCGCGATGACGACCGCTACCGCAACTACGACCATGACCGCCGTCGCGACCGTGACGACGATGATGATGACGATTGATTTACCCTGCTGCTCCCCTAACCCCCGTATTTCTTGAGGCTAACAACATGCGTATCTCATTACCTGCATTGACGCTGGGTATCCTGCTCTCCCAGGGCGCCATGGCTGCCGGGGATGGTACTGCCGCCATTGGCGGTGGCCTCGGCGGGGCGTTGGGTAACGTGGTCGGTCAGCAGATCGGCGGCAGCACCGGTGCAGCCATTGGCGCTGGTGTTGGCGGCGCAGCTGGCAGCGCCGTCGGTGCGCGCAAGGGCAACCGTACCGAGGCCGCAATTGGCGGCGGCCTGGGTTCGGCGGGTGGCTCGGTGATCGGTAACCAGTTGGGCGGTCGTACCGGCTCGACCATCGGCGCCGGCCTGGGTGGCGCGGCCGGTGGTGCCCTGGGCAACAACATCGCCGACGATAACCGTCACGATTCCGGTGGGCATAAACACAAGCACAAGCGTAAGCACAAACACCGCTGAATGAAAAAGCCGACCGCTGCGTGGTCGATCGCTGGCAAGGCCAGCTCCCACAGAGTCCCCATGACGCCAGCCTCTGTGGGAGCCGGCCTTGCCGGCGATGAGGCCGCCGCGGACGGCAAAGTCAATTCACCCCAACAACGCCCGAGGCCACCCCAGAATCTGCTTCTGCCGCGGCGGCGCATAAGTGCGCACCTTCGACGTACTCAACTTCAAGCGCACCAACGACTCCGCCAACGCCACCGCCGCCGTCACCCCGTCCACCACCGGCACCCCGGTGCGCGCCTGGATCCGTTCCTCCAGCCCGACCATGCCGCCACAGCCCAGGCAAATGACCTCGGCCTTGTCGAACTGCACGGCCTCCTCGGCTTCACGCACCACTGACTCGATGGCCCGCTCCGGGTCTTCTTCCAGCTCCAGCACCGCCAGGCCACTGGCACGCACCGAAGCGCAACGGCTGTCCAGCCCGGCCAGCTTCAGGCGGTCTTCGATCAGCGGCACGGTGCGATCCAGGGTGGTGACCACCGAATAGCGATGGCCCAGCAACATGGCGAGGCTGGCCGCCGCCTCGGTGATGTCCACCACCGGCACATTGAGCAACTCCTGCAGGCCTTCGCGCCCGTGCTCGCCGTACCCGGCCTGGATCACCGCATCGAACGGCTGGTCATAACTGAGCACCCGCTCCATCACCGCCACTGCCGCCAGGTAACTCTCGAAATTACCCTCCACCGATTCTGCGCCAAAGCGCGGGGTCAGGCCGACGATCTCGGTGCCTGGCGAAGCCACGCTGCGCGCCTGGCGGGCGATGGCGTCGGTGATCGACACCGTGGTGTTGACGTTTACGACCAAAATTCTCATTGCGGTATTCCTTGTGCAGAACTCAGTGCTGGGCGCTGTCGACGGCAAAGTGCTCGCCGGAACAGTCCACGTAGTGTTTGTTGCGATCGGAGATCAGGTAGTACACGCCGCCGGCAATGGCGGCGCCGAAGAACCAGGAGAACGGCGTCAGGGCGCTGAAGGCCGGCACCAGCGACAGCACCACGGCGGCAATGGCCGAGGGCACCAGGGCGGCCACCGCCTTGTAGTTGACCCCGCGGGTGTAGTGGTAGGTGCCGCTGGCCGCTTCGCTGTAGAGGTCGGGCACATGCACCTGGGCTTTGCGGATCAACCAGTAGTCGACCATGATGATCCCGTACAGCGGCCCCAGCAGCGCGCCCAGGCCGGAGAGGAAGTAAACGATCACCAGCGGGCTGTTGTAGAGGTTCCAGGGCAGGATCAGCACCGCCAGGGTGGCGCTGATCAATCCTGCGCGGCGAAAGTTCAGGCGGCTCGGCGCCAGGCTCGACAACACGAACGCAGGCGCAACGAAATTGGCCATGATGTTCACCGCCACGGTGACGATCAGAAAGGCCAGGCAACCGAGCACCAGGAAGGTCTTGTCGGGGATCGCGGCAACGATCTGGGTCGGGCTGTCGATCACCCGGCCATCGATGCTGAACTGCGCCCCGGCCAGCACGAAGCTGATCACCGCAAACACCAGGATATTCACCGGCAGGCCCCAGAAGTTACCGATGCGGATGGTCTTGCGGCACGGCGCCGAACGGGCGAAGTCGCAGAAGTTGAGGATCAGCGTGCCGTAGATCGCCAGCCACAGCGCGCCACCGGCAAACACCTGGGTCCACATCGCCCACCCGGTCAGCGGCTCGCCGACCGACCAGGCCAGGTTCCCATCGACCCGCAGGTACATCCACACCGCCAGGATCAGCACGGTGGAAAGAATCACCGGCCCGGCGAAAGATTCGTACTTGCGCACCATCTCCATGCCGAAGGTCAGGATCACCAACTGCACCAGCCAGATGGCGATAAAACTCGCCCAGCCGAGGCTGGACAGGCCGAGGATCGCGTCATGGTCGAAGCGTGCCAGGTCGGGCGACACCGCCACCAGCAGCACCCGCAACACCACCGAGGCCAGGTAGGTCTGGATGCCGAACCAGGCGATGGCGATCACCGCGCGGATGATCGCCGGCAACTGCGCACCGTAGATGCCGAAACTCATGCGGCTGATCACCGGGAACGGCACTCCGGTTTTCTGCCCCATGTAACCCGAGAGGTTCATGAAGAAGTACACCAGCACGGCACCGATGCTCAGTGCCGCGAGCATCTGCCAGCCGGACAGGCCGAGGGCGAACAGGCCCATGGCGAAGGAATAGTTGGCGATGTTGTGCACATCGTTGGTCCACAAGGCAAAAATGCTGTAACCGCCCCAGCGCCGGCCTTCAGCCTTGGTCGGCGCAAGGTCGGCGTTGTGCAGCCGGGGGCTCAGGGCCCCCTGCTCGACCGGCGCGGCCTGCGGTGGCAGGTAGGAGGTTTGCAGCGGGTTGGAAGTATCCAATTGCATGTTCCCCGGGCTCCTTCTGCAGCGCCTGAATGCAGGTGCTGCAGCGAATTATTGTTGGATTTGAAGAGTGGGACCGCAGTGTTGGCGCTGCCCTGCGCCGATGCATACAAATATTGCATACAATTTTTGTCTAACGATTTTCGACGAACAATATGTGTGCCAGATGGCAGGTAGCGGCCAACCTGCCGGCCGCGTTGCAGGCATTTATCCATTTGATTTTTATCCGGTAATTTTTTTTGCGGGGTTGCTGAAAGGCTGATTAAGCTGACCAACTGGTCAAACGCCAGGGGGAGAAAATTGAGAAATCAGGTAACGAGACGAGCAACATGTATCCACTTGAACGCTACTCAAGTACACACAACCAGCAATATATGTACCCACTAAACACTGTAGGAGCGGGCTTGACCCGCGATGAAGCCAGTACATTCAGCACATCAGGTTTTGCCTGGACCAATCGCCGGCAAGGCCGGCTCCCACAGGATTGGGTGCAAGCAGCTCCCACAGGTTCATCTGCCACACAGTGGTGCACAGCAGCCCACATTTACGGCATGCTTATAAGGTCAAGGCATATCGGAGCTGGTAATGACGGAAAAACACCCCGCATCGACGGTAGAGCGCGTCTACCAAGGGGTTCACGAGGCCATCAGAAAACGCACCCTGCGCCCCGGCATGAAGCTGGGCGAGTCGTCGTTGGCCGAGCTGTTCAAGGTCAGCCGCACCTCGGTGCGCGCAGCGCTCAAGCAACTGGAAGCCGACGGCCTGGTGTCCACCGAACTGAACAAAGGCGCCTGGGTATCACTGCCCAGCGACGATGACATCCGCTCGGTGTTCGAAACCCGTCGGCTGATCGAAATCGGCATCGTCACCGAGCTGTGCCGACGCGCCGACCCCGACATCCTCGCACCGCTGCACCAGCACGTTGCCGAAGAAGAAGCCGCCGCCGACGCTGGCGACCATGGGCGCTACGTCAACCTGCTCGGCGAGTTCCACCTGCGCCTGGCCGAAGTGCTCGACAACCCGGTGCTGCTCGACTGGTTCCGCAAGCTGATCGAACGTGGCTCGCTGTACGCCTCGACCCTGGATGACGAGCGCCATGAGGCCTGCCGCGGCAACGAGCACCTGCGCCTGCTGGGCTTCATCGAAGCCGGTGACCAGGCCGCGGCCATCGAGCTGGTGTGCACTCACCTGCGCGGCATCGAAGAGGCGATTCTCAAGGCCACGCAAACGCTCAAGGCCGACTATCACCCGCTCAAGCACCTGCTGGGCTGAATCAGCGCCAGGCCAGGGTTCGCATTCAGAAATCCACTGCAACCGATTCCAATATTTAATTTGTGGATAGGTACGGTCTTTCTATAGGGTGTGAATCAGTAGTAGGCAAAGGGCTGTGAAATGATCGATCGTGTATTCGTCAACGCTGTTGCTGCCGATGGCAGCCCGCTCAACCTCGCGGTTGCCGACGGGCGCATTGTCAGCCTGGGCCGCGAACGTCCGGCCAGCGCAGGCGCCGAGGTCATCGACCTGGCAGGCCACCTGGTGCTGCCCGGTTTGGTTGACGGTCACATCCATCTGGACAAGAGCTTTGTCGGCGACCGCTGGCACCCGCATCAAGCGGTCAGCAGCCTGCGTGAACGCCTGGCCATCGAAAAGCGTGAACTGGCCGCTGCCCCGCCGATGCTCGAGCGTGCCGAGGCACTGATCCGCCAGGCGGTGTCGTTCGGCACCGTGGCCATGCGCAGCCATGTCGACGTCGACGCCACCACCGGCCTGCGCAACCTGCAAGCGGTACTGGAGGCGCGGGAGAAATGGCGCGGCATCGTCGATATCGAACTGGTGGCGTTCCCGCAAGCTGGTGTGATGTCCTGCCCAGGCACCGCCGATGTGCTCGATGCGGCGATCCGTGAAGGCGCCGACGTGATTGGCGGTATCGACCCCACCACCCTCGACGGCGACGCCGACGGTCAGCTCGATGTGGTCTTCGGCATTGCCGAGCGCCATGCTGTGAAGATCGACATCCACCTGCACGAGCCCGGCCTGCAAGGCATCGAACAGCTGCAACGGATCGCCGCCCGCACCCGCGCCGCCGGTCTCAATGGCCGGGTCGCAGTCAGCCATGCCTATGCCCTGGGCCAGGTCGACGACGAGGTAGTGGCGCACACCGCCACCACCCTCGCCGACGCCGGGGTGGCAATCATGACCAACGCCCCGGGCGACCATGGCTTCCCGCCGATTTTGCGCCTGCGCGCCGCCGGGGTGAACGTGTTCGCCGGCAACGACAATATCCGCGATGCCTGGTGGCCCTACGGCAACGCCGACATGCTCCAGCGCGCCATGCTGATCGGCTACCGCTCGGGCTTCTACAGTGATGAAGAATTGAATGTGGCACTGACCATGGCCACCACGGCCGGCGCAGCAGTGCTGGGCAAAAGCGACTACGGTCTGAAGGTCGGCAACGAGGCGACCTTTATCGTGCTCAAGGCCGACAACGGTGCCGCCGCAGTCGCTGCCGCGCCGGCCGAGCGGCGCCTGGTACGCCGCGGCCAGCTGATTGCACCCGCGCCGGCGCTGCACTTCGAGGTGCGCAGCGGCTGACCCAACACATTTCTGCCGGCTTGCGCCGCAGAGAAAGACAATCGCCCAGGGCAACACCCGGGCGATGCAACACAAAACCCCAGAACAACAACGACAGAAGGTGTTCCATGTCGAAGTCCAATTACTACGCTCCCCACGGCGGCCATCCGGCGCAGACCGAACTGCTGACCGACCGTGCCATGTTCACCGAAGCCTACGCGGTCATCCCCAAAGGCGTGATGCGTGACATCGTCACCAGTCACCTGCCGTTCTGGGACAAGATGCGCATGTGGGTCATCGCCCGCCCGCTGACCGGTTTCTCCGAGACCTTCTCGCAGTACATCGTCGAAGTGGCGCCGGAAGGCGGCAGCGAGCGTCCTGAACTGGACAAGAACGCCGAAGCGGTACTGTTCGTGGTCGAAGGCGAAATCGACATCACCCTGCAGGGCAAGCCATACACCCTGAAAGAAGGCGGCTACGCCTTCATTCCACCGGCCGCCGAGTGGAGCCTGCGCAACAACAGCGCCAAGAACGTCACCTTCCACTGGATCCGCAAGCACTACCAGGTGGTTGAAGGCCTGGCCCTGCCGGAAGCGTTCGTCACCAACGAAAAAGACATCGCGCCGATCCCGATGCCGGGCACCGATGGCGCCTGGGTCACCACCCGCTTCGTCGACATGGCCGACATGCGTCACGACATGCACGTCAACATCGTCACCTTCCAGCCGGGCGGCGTGATTCCGTTCGCTGAAACCCACGTCATGGAACACGGCCTGTACGTGCTCGAAGGTAAAGCCGTTTATCGCCTGAACCAGGACTGGGTCGAGGTGGAAGCCGGCGACTTCATGTGGCTGCGCGCCTTCTGCCCGCAAGCTTGCTACTCCGGCGGCCCGGGCCCGTTCCGCTACCTGCTGTACAAAGATGTAAACCGTCACATGAACCTGGTGCTCAACCCACAGCGCTAAGTTTCACGGTTGCATGAAAAATCCCGCAGGCCACACGGCCTGCGGGACTTTTTGTTTATGGCGTCGGTGAATCAGCTGGCCGGTTTCCAGGCGCCCTGCTCTGCTGCCTCGCGGAATTTCGCCCGGTTGGCCGGAGTATCGGCGGGCTCCGACTCGCCAAAAATGGCCTTGAGCCAATGGCCGTCGGTGGGGTTGGGGAAGATGATGTACTGGCCACCGAACTTGCTGCGGCTGGCGTCTACCAGCTGGGCACGCTGGTCGACGTTGTCGACATAGAAGCTGCGCTCGAAATCGTTGAGGTTGTCACCGAGCATCAGCAGCACGTTGTACTGCTCGGCGATCTTGTGCTGGGCCGGCTCCTTGTTCGAGCTTTCGCGCAGGATGGTCACGTGGGCTTCGTCGGCGTACGGCACCTTGAGCGCGCGCAGGTTGTTGAGCGCGTACTCGTAAGTCTTGTCGCCCTGGTCGCGGCTCGAGACGTAGAAGATCTCCACGCCACGGGACTTGGCGTAGTCAAGAAACTCCAGCGCCCCCGGGGTCAGGGTCGGGCCATTGGCGGCGACCCAGCGGTCCCACACCGCATCATCGAAAAACTCCTTGTCCTGGCCGATCAGAAAGCCCCAGTAGGTGTTGCTGCTGAGGATGGTGTCGTCGATATCGCTGATGATCGCAGGCTTCTTGTCGCCCGGCTTCTGGTTGGCCAGGGCCTGGTCCAGACGCGCCTTGGCGACGTTGAAACCCTGGTAGTACAGCGCGCGGAATTCCGCCGCGGTCTGGCGCCAGGCCACCGCATCGACCAGCAGGTTGGAGCGTACGGCGGCTTCGGGGTTGGCGGTCTGTGCATGGACCAGGGGCGTGGCCAGCAACAGCAAGGCCAGGGAGATCGCGTTCTTGAGCTGAGGCATTCGGGGCGTTCCTTGTGATCTCCCGCTCTTGGGCGGCGGGAGTGGGCTACTCATACCGCACGCCGGCAAGTGCCACAATCGCCGCGACGCGCGGGCGCAACAATGTGGCGCACCCGCGCATCTTGGCGTGCTTCAGGTCCCCGATTTGAGCCGGCTGAAGGCGCGGGTCAGCTCGCGGTTGAAGGCTTTGCTGTTGTCGTTCTTGCTGTACAGGCGCGCCCGCACCTCGGCGGGCGGATAGGTGCCGGGAGCGTTGCGTATCGCCGGATCGACCAGGGCATTGGCCGCAGTGATGGCATTGGCGTACTGGATATTGTCGGTGATCGGCGCGATCACCTCCGGGCGCATCAGGTAGTCCATCAAGGCCAGGGCAGCTTCCGGGTGCGGCGCGTCCTTGGGGATCACCAGGGCATCGAGCCAGATCAGCGTGCCCTCGCGGGGGATGCTGAAGGTCAGGTCGATGGCCTTGTTGGCCTGGCGCGCCTGGTTTTGGGCGATGGCGACGTTGCCGTTCCACGACATCGCCAGGCAGGTCTCTCCATTGGCCAGGTCGTTGATGTTGCGGTCGTTGTCGAAGTAGCGGATGTACGGCCGCACCTTCTGCAACAGGGCCTCGGCCTGGCGCAGGTCCTCGACGCGCTGCTGGTTGATGTCCAGGCCCAGGTAGCGCATGGCGGCGGCGAACACCTCGTTGGGGTCGTTGAGCAGGCTCACTCCGCAGCTGGCAAACTTCGACACCACCTGCGGATCAAACAGCATCGCCCAGCTGTCGGTCGGCGCCTCGGGCAGGCGCGCCGCCAAAGCCTGCTGCTGGTAACCGAAGCCGGTGGTGCCCCACGCATAGGTGCCGGCATAGCGATTGCCCGGGTCGTACACCGCCATGTGCTGGCGGAACTCCTCGCCGATGCCGGCCAGGTGCGGCAGGCGGGCTTTGTCCAGCGGCTGCAGGGCGCCGCTGCTGATCGCCCGCGACAGGTGCTGGCCGGCGGTCAGCACCAGGTCGTAGCCGCTGCGCCCGGTCAGCAGTTTGGTTTCCACGGTTTCCAGCGAGTCGAAGTGGTCGGCCACCACGCGGATACCGGTGCTTTTTTCGAAGTTGCTCAGGGTATCCGGGGCCAGGTACTCGCCCCAGATGTACAGGTTGACCGTCGGCTGCTCATTGCTGGCAGCCAGCGCCTGCGTCATACCGCACGCCAGCGCTACGGCCAGGCCACAGGCGCGCAGGCTCATGAGATTTTTGCTCCGGCGTATTGCGGCATGGTGATGCAGGCAACGTTGCCACCGCCGAGCAGAATCTCCCGCGAGTTGTCGATGCCGATGATGCGATGGCCAGGGAACAGCTCGGCCAGGGTCGCCTGGGCCACCTGGTCGTTACGGTCGCCAAACAGCGGCACGACGATCGCCGAGTTGCCGGCGTAGTAGTTGATGTACGACGCGCAGATCCTGGTCCCGGCCTGGCGCAGGTGGGTGCCGTCGACCTGGTCGAGGCCGGCGGCTTCTTCGGCGGTCCATTCCAGTACATCCGGCTGCGGCAGCTTGTGCACCTTGAGCTCGCGGCCGCGGCTGTCGCGGGTGCTGCGCAGGATGTCGTAGGCCTCCTGGTAGATTTCCCACTGCGGGTCGTCACGGTTGTCGGTCCATTGCAGCACCACTTCGCCGGGCCGTACGAAGCAGGCCAGGTCGTCGACGTGGCCGTCGGTTTCGTCGAACTTGCAGCCGCGCGGCAGCCAGATCACCTGCTCGGCGCCGAGGTAATCCTCCAGGCGGCGGGTCACTTCAGCCTTGCCCAGGTGGGCGTTGCGGTTGCGGTTGAGCAGGCACTGTTCGGTGGTCAGCAGGCTGCCCTGGCCGTCGCTCTGGATTCCGCCGAGTTCGGCAATCAGCGGCGCACGGTAGCGGTCGAGGTTCTCGATTTCGAGGATCTTCTGGGCGATCTGGTCGTCCTTGTCCCAGGGGTAGTACAGACCGCCATCCAGCCCGCCGTAGGCGTTGAACTCGAAGTCGACGCCGCGCACTTCGCCACGGGCATCGTTGACCACGAACACCGCGCCGCTGTCGCGGAACCAGGTGTCGTTGCAGGTCATTTCCACCACCCGTACCTGCGGCGGCAGCAGGCGCCGGGCGTTGGCGTACTGGGCGGCGGAGGCGCAGACGGTGACCGGCTCGCTGGAGGCGATGGCGCTGACGATCTCGACCCAGACTTTCTGCGCAGGCTTTGCGCCGTTGCGCCAGACGTCCGGGCGCTCCGGCCAGCCCAGCCAGCAACCGGCCTTGTGCTCGAATTCGCCGGGCAGGCGGAAACCATCGGCCTTGGGAGTGGTGGTAAGTGAACGCGCCATGAGCAACCTCTGCGGTGGGTGGGGATAGCTGCACGCTACGCCGCCCGGGCCAAGGCTTCCAACGATGAAATCTAAGCGATTGATGAATTCAATTCACGGTTCGGCGATCTGAGTGGTGAACCATTCTATGAAATCGGCCACCGCGCCGCGCTCCAGGCGCAGGCGTTCGCACACCAGCGCGTATTGCCCCAGCGCGGTGACGCTGGCGTTGAACGGCCGCACCAGGCGGCCACTGACCAGGTCGGCCTGGCAGGTCAGGTTGTCGCCCATGGCCACGCCCTGCCCCAAGGCCGCCGCCTCAAGGGCCAAAGCTGCATGAGGGAAGTACAGCTGGCGCCCGGGCTGGGCATCCTCGGCGTGGGTGGCGAGCCAGGCGGTCCAGGTCTTGCCGTCCTGGTCGTCGTGCAGCAGGCAGTGGCGCACCAGGTCGCGCGGGCGCTTGAGGCCGCCGAGGTTGAACAGCCCGGGGCTGCACACCGGAAAGAACTGCAACAGCGGCAAGGGCCGGACGAAGTGGGTGCTGGCATCCACCGAACTGGTGCCGTAGGTGATCGCCAGGTCGATATCGGCGGCCGGCGCCCCGGCATCGATCGGCTGCTCGTGCAGGTGCAGGGTGATATGCGGGTAGCGGCTGCTGAAATCGGCCAGGCGCGCCACCAGCCACTTTTGCGCAAGCTCGGCGGTCACGGCCAGGCGCAGCACCGCCTGGGAGGCCGGGTCGCGCAGCTCGTCGCAGGCCTTGCCGATCAGCTCGAAGGCCTGCTGCAAATGCTGGAGCAGGCGCCCCGCCTCGCTGGTCAGGCGCACCTGGCGGCCTTCGCGGACGAACAGCGCAACGCCCAGTTGCTCTTCGAGCTGGCGAATCTGATGGCTGACGGCACTGTCGGTGACGCACAGTTCGGCGGCGGCGCGGCCAAAATGACCGTGGCGGGCGGCGCACTCGAAGGTGCGCAAGGCGGTCAGCGAAGGCAGTCTGGGCATGGGTGGTCCGCCGATTGAGGATCGGCCAGCAGCATAACCGAAGCCTGTCCTGAAGGCAGCGAGCGGCTGGCAAAGTGGCACCTGCTCGGCTAGCATGCCGCTGAAAACCGGCGCTGGCCGGTTGGCCACCCGGCCATGAGCGGAGAGCGATACCCTTGCTGCTGAGCATCCCGACCCTGTTGCTGGTGGCCATTTTCATCTTTGCCCTGATGGGCCTGCTGACCCTGCATGCCTGGAGCCGCGGCGTACGCGAGCGGACCCTCGGCTACCTGGGCAGCATGCTCCTGCTCGCCGCCTGCGGCGTGACCCTGATCAGCCTGCGCGGCCTGACCCCCGACTTTATCGCCCTGGTGCTGGGCAACATTGTCCTGCTGCTCGGCGCGGCGCTGAACTGGACCGCCATGCGTGTGTTTACCGGCCGCCCGCCGCACCTGCCGGGGATCCTGGCCGGCGCACTGTTCTGGTCGCTGTGGGGGCTGATGCCGGGTTTCTACGACGACCTGGGCCTGCGGGTGACGGTGTATTCGATGCTGGCGGCGACGTATGGCGGCCTGTCGATCTTTGAACTGTGGCGCAGCCGCCAGCAGCTTGAAGTCTCCTACCTGCCAGCGCTGCTGCTGATGCTGGTGCACACCGGTTTCTACTGCGTGCGTACCGTTGCCGACCACGGCGTGTCGCTGGACCAGGCGATCACCAGCAACGGCCGCGGCACCGGTTTCTTCTCGTTCATGCTCTTTGAGTCGATGCTCTACGCCATCGGCATCGCCTACGTGACCCTGGCCATGGTCCGCGAGCGCACCGAGCTGAAATTCAAGGCCGCCGCCTATGCCGACCCGTTGACCGGCGTCGGCAACCGCCGCGCCTTCATGTCCCGTGGCGAAAAGCTGTTGGCCGACTGCGCCCGCCGTGGCGAGCCGGTGGCTTTGCTGCTGTGCGACCTCGATCACTTCAAGCGCCTCAACGATACCCACGGCCACCAGACCGGCGACCAGGCGCTGATCGCCTTCGCCCAGGTCACCCGCAACAGCGTGCGTCAGGAGGATGTCTTCGCCCGTATCGGCGGTGAAGAGTTCGCCTGCCTGCTGGCCAACACCGACGCGCAGACGGCGCAGCAGGTAGCGCAACGCATCTGTGAAAGCTTCTACGCGCTACCGATGCTGGAACCGGGATTCCTCAGCGTCAGTATCGGCATCGTCGGCGCCAGCGGCCCTGGCGAACACGACCTTTCGCGCTTGCTGTCCAAGGCCGACAACGCCCTGTATGCCGCCAAGCACCAGGGCCGTAATCGCGTGCACCTGTACCAGCCCTCTAGATGGCTGCCAAGCGGGCATCCTGCAGATACGCTTTAAGCGCGTCGATAAATACCCGCACCTTGCGGGTATTGCGCCGGTGCGGCAGGTACAGCACATGCACCCAGGGCCCGAACGCACTCTGGGCTCGCCACAGCCCGGCCATCAACTCCACCAGTTCGCCGCGCTCAAGGTACGGCGCAGCGCTCCAATGCGGCACGAATTGCACGCCCTGGCCTTCGAGCAGGCAGGTCAGCAGCAGGTCGTAGTTGTCGCTGGCCAGGCGCGGCACCGGCTGGCGCAGGCGAATGCTCTGCCCTTCGCTCTCCACCCACCAGAAGCTGCGGCTGAGCTGCGGGTGACGGAGGATCAGCCAGTCATGCTGGGCGTAGTTGTCCAGGGTCACGTCCATGCCCTTGCGCGCCAGGTACGCGGGGCTGGCGCAGAGCATCACGCGGTTTTCCAGCAGCGGCTGGGCGATCAGCTCCGGCAGGTCGGTGGGGCCGTCGCGCAGGGCCAGGTCATAGCCGCCGTCCACCAGGTCATCGTTGTTGTCGTTGAGGTCCACCTCCAGGCGCACCTGCGGGTACTCGGCCATGAAGCGTGAGCACACCTGGCTGAGGAACGCCGGGCCGAAGGCAGGCGGTGCGGTGATGCGCAGGCTGCCGCGCAGTGCGTGCTGCAACTGGTCGACCTCTTCGCCGGCCAGCTGCAACTGCATCAGCGCCTGACGCGCGCCCTCCAGGTAGATCTGCCCGGCTTCGGTCAGGGCCATGCGTCGAGTAGTACGCTCGAACAATAGGGTACCCAGCTCGCTTTCCAGCTGGGCAATGGCCTTGGTGATGGCCGACGGGGTTTTGCCCAGGTGCTCGGCGGCGCGGCTGAAACTGCCGTGGTCCGCCGCCGCGACGAACATGGTCAGCGCGGTCATTTTATCCATTCATTTATTCCCGACAGGCACAAAAGTTATGTAAGAACCGAGCATGATCAATCCGCCAGGGCCTGGATAATCTAGCGCAACGCCAATAATAATTTAAGGCAGGCCCATGAAACGGTTGCTCCCCACCCTGCTCTGCAGCGCCCTGGTTATTTCCTCAGCAGAAACTATCGCCGCCCCGGAACTGATCCTGCATGGCGGCAAGGTCTACACCGCCGTTGCCGGCCAGCCGCTGCAACAGGCCGTGGCCATCGAGAACGGCAAGATCCTCGCCGTCGGCTCCGACGCCCAGGTGCTGCGCCTGAAACAGGCCAGCACCCAGCTGATCGACCTGCAGCAGCAGGTGCTGCTGCCCGGCTTTATCGACTCCCACGCCCATGCCCTGCGCGGTGGCCTTCAGCGCCGCCAGGCCAACCTCGACGGCCAGCTACTGAGCTTCGACCAGCTTGAGCAGCGCCTGCGCAGCGCCGCCAGCGACGGCACTGCGCGACGTGGCGACATCCTCACCCTCGGCGGCCTGCCTTCGGCTTACTGGGGCCAGCTCGAGCAGTTCCAACAGCGCTTCAACCAGGGTGAATGGGCCCGGCAACCAATCCTGCTGATCGGCTGGGACTACCACACCGGCTGGGCCAACGACGCCATGCTCGCCCGCGCCGGGATCGCCACCGGCGGCAAAGACGCAGGCTTTCTCACCGAAGGCGTGCTGTACCAGGTGATCGACCACCTACCGCCGGCGCCCACCGAGCAACTGCTGGACGCCGGCCGCGAAGCCATCGCCTACTACCACAGCCTGGGCATTACCGCCTGGATGGACCCGACCGCCAACGATGCGCCGGGCGTGACCCTGACCAATACCTCGCTCGGCGTGCTGCCGATCTACAAGCAACTGGCCGACAACGGCGAGCTCAACCAGCACGTCGCCGCCCTGCTGGTGGCCGACTCGAAAGCCAAACCCGCCGACCTCGATGAGCTGGCCAAGGTGCGCGCGCAGTTCCAGGGCGTGCCCAACCTGAGCATTCCCGGGATCAAGGTATTCGCCGACGGCGTGGCCGAGTTTCCGGCGCAGACTGCCGCTCTGCTCGAACCCTACAAGAACTCGAAAAAGACCGGCGATTTGCTGATCGACCCGGCGCATTTCGGCGAACTGGTCGACGCCGCCGATGCCCGTGGCTGGCTGGTGCACGTGCATGCCATTGGCGATCGTGCCGTGCGTGAATCGCTCAACGCCGTCGAGCAGGCGCGCCAGCATCGCCAGAGCGGCGTGCCGCACTCGATCACCCACCTGCAAATGGTCAACCCGAAAGAGTTCGCCCGCTTCAAACCCCTGGATGTGATCGCCTCGATGCAGCTGTACTGGGCCAGCGCCGATGAGCTGGCCACCGACCTGCTCCAGCCCTACGTCAGCGCCATGGCCTACCACTACCAATACCCGGCGCGCTCGCTGCTGAAAAACGACGCGACCATCGCCGGTGCCAGCGACTGGCCGATCACCACCCCCGACCCGTGGCAGGCCATTTACCAAGCAGTCAGCCGCAAGGGCCCGAAAGGCGTGCTCAACGCCGAAGAGGCCATCGACCTCGACAGCATGCTGCGCGCCTACACCGTCAACGCCGCCCGCGCCCTGCGCCTGGAGCAGCAGATCGGCTCGCTGGAACCGGGCAAGCAGGCCGACCTGGTGCTGGTCGACCGCGACATCTTCCATGCCGATACCGAGCACCTGCGCGACACCCAGGTGCTGCAGACCTGGTTCGCCGGCAAATCCGTTTACCAGCGCGCCGCCGCGCGCTGAAGCCTTCCCCCTCTGGAGTCGCTGTTGTGAAAATCCACACCCACGTCACTGAACAACGCCAGCCGCTGGCCCGCGGGCGCGAAATCGGTGAGCGCTTTGCCGAGCAGATCCGCCACACCACCGCGCTGTACCTGGGCTTCTTCCCCCGGGTCGGCATCGACAGTGCGCAGGTCCAGGCCATTGGCGAGCGCAGCCTGGCGGCCCTGGAAAGCTGGAGCCCGGCGCTGGCCGCCGAAGTCATCGGCATCGCCCAGGGCACCGGCCTGCCGCTGTGGCAACTGGCAAGCCTGAACGCGCGCACCGAGATTCTCGCGGCCATGCCCGCCACCCACGGTGAATGCTCGACCACGGTGTTCGCCCCGGCCGGCGCGCAACTGCCGCGCAGCCTGCAAACCTGGGACTGGCACGACAGCCTGGCGCCCCACGGCCTGCTGCTGCAACTGACCACCGAGCACGACATGACCGTCAAGCAGTTCAGCGAGTTCGGCATGCTCGGCAAGATCGGCGTCAACAGCGCCGGCGTCGGCCTGCACTTCAACATCCTCCATCACCACAGCGACAACGACAGCGGCGGCGTACCGGTGCATGCCATCGCCCGCCGGGTGCTGGAAGACGCCAGCAGCGTGCAGGAAGCCATCGAGCTGGCGCGCTCGGCGCCGGTCAGCGCCTCGACCGTGCTGACGGTGTTCTCCCGCGAGGACAGCAGCCCACGGGCGGTGAGCATCGAGATGAGCCCGGCCCACACCGGCCTGGTACTGCCTCGCGAAGATGGCTGGCTGCTGCACACCAACCACTTCCTCGACCCGCAGCTGGCCCTGGGTGAACGCAGCGCCGACCGCGCCGATACCGAAGGCCGCCTGCAGCACCTGGACGAGGTGGTTGGCGCGATGAACAGCGCCGACCTGCGCGTTCGGGCTCAGGCAATGTGCGGCGGCGCGGGCGGCCAGGCGCCGATCTGCTTCCACCCCGACCTGAGCCAGCCCGACACCCAACGCTGGGAAACCCTGCTGAGCATCGCCATCGACACGCAAAACTGCCAGCTCGAATACACCGCCGGCAACCCGAGCGTGCTGGCGAGCCAGGGCTTCGAACGCTTCTAGTCCTTCCATCCACCCCCGCTGGCGCCGCCCTTGTGTGCACGCGTGCGCCAGCCACTGCACGAGAACAACAACAATGATCGGGGAAACTGCAAACGGCGCGCTGCCAAGGTCGGCCGCCAAGACCTTCTGCGTATCCGGGCTGGGCACCGCCCTGGAGTTCTATGATTTCGTCATCTACGGCACCGCCGCAGCGCTGGTGTTCCCGCAGGTGTTCTTCCCGGACATGGACCGCCTGACCGCCACCCTGGTGGCCTTCGCCGCCTTCGGTTCGGGCTTCTTCGCCCGGCCCATCGGCGGCATTGTCTTCGGCCATTTCGGTGACAAGGTCGGGCGCCAGAAAGTGCTGGTCACCACCTTGCTGCTGATGGGCCTGAGCACCCTGCTGATCGGCTGCCTGCCGGGCCACGCCACCCTCGGCGTGTACGCGCCGTTGCTGCTGGTACTGCTGCGCCTGGTGCAGGGCTTTGCCGCTGGCGGTGAATGGGGCGGCGCGGCGCTGTTCGGCATCGAAGCAGCGCCACCCGGAAGGCGCGGGCTGTGGGGCAGCTTTACCAGCATGGGCATCGGCGTTGGCGGGATTCTTGGTGCGGCGGTGTTTGCCATCGTCAGCGCCCTGAGCGACAACCTCGCCGACTTTGCCTGGCGCATCCCCTTCTGGCTCGGCGGCGCGCTGGTGTTCGTCGGCCTGTATGCGCGCCTGCGCATTGTCGCGGTCGAGCCGCCACAGGCGAAAAAACCGCGGCCGATGCCGCTGGCCGAAGCCCTGCGCCAGCGCCCGCGCGAGCTGCTGCTGTGCACCGGCATCGCCTTTGGCTACTGCACCATTGCCTATATCGGCAGCACGTTCTTTCTCGCCTATGCGACCCAGGTGGGTTATGGCAGCACCGATGCGCTGATGTTCGACCTGACCCTGTCGATTGCCATCGTCATATCAGCGCCGCTGTTCGGCTTGCTCTCCGACCGCTATGGCCGGCGCAGCGTGATGATCTTCGGCGCGCTGATCATGGCCTTGGGGCTGTTCGCCTTCTTCCCGCTGGTGAACCGCCACGACCTGCTGACTTCACTGCTGGCCTATGCCGCCGTCGGCGCCTTGATGGGCGCGACCCAGGGGCCGATCCCGGCGTTTCTCGGCGAGCAGTTTCCACGGGAGATGCGCTACTCGGGGATCTCCGCCAGCTACCAGATTGGCGCGGCACTGGGCGGTGGCACGGCCTCCAGCGTGGCCACGGCGATCCTTATCGCCACCGACCACAACCCGCTCGGCGTGGCGATCTACGGCGCCGCCGCACTGGCCCTGCTGGCGTTGTGTTCTTACCTGCTGCGCGAGACCGCGCACCTGAGCATGGCGCAGATCGATGCAGGCCTTACTCGCTCGCCAGGGTGCGCGCCAGCTCCGCGGCCAGTTCCTTGACCATGGCGTCGGCGGTCGGCCGATGAATGATCGCCACCTCCATGGCATCGATCGACGGCAGGCCGTGGGCCGAGGTCAGCTGCAAATGCTCGGCGGTGACCGCGCGCAGCGGCAGCAGGCTGATGCCCATGCCGTTGGCCACCGCCGCCTGCAGGCCGCTGAGGCTGGAGCTGGTGAAACTGATGCGCCAGCGGCGGCCCATGCGCTCGATGGCGCCGATCATGTCGTCGCGGTACAGGCCGCGTGGCGGGAAGGTCACCAGCGGCACCGGGTCCTGGTCGAAGGCGGGGTTTTTCGCGCTGTCGATCCATTGCAGCTTCTCCGGCCAGCAGGCCACCGCCTCACGGCTGTTGCGTCGCTGCTTCAGCAGGATCAGGTCGAGCTCGCCGTTGTCGTAACTGGCGCTGAGGTCGCGGCACAGGCCACTGGTGACCTCCAGTTTGACCTGCGGGTGCTTGCGATTGAAGGTCGAGAGCAGATGGGTGGTGCGCCCGGCGGCAAAGTCTTCCGGCACGCCCAGGCGCACGGTCACCGCCACCGTCGCGCCCGACATCGCCTCGAGCATTTCATCGTTGTAGGCCAGCATCTGCCGGGCGTAGCCGAGCAGCGTCTGCCCGGCGTCAGTGGGCAGCACGTCGCGGTTGCCACGTTCGAGCAGCTTGTGCCCGACCATCTCCTCCAGCCGCCGGACCTTCTGGCTGACCGTCGACTGGGTCGAGTGCAGGCGCGCCGCCGCCGTGGTAAAGCTGCCGCAGTCGCTGACCATCACCACCGCCCGCAACAGGTCGAGGTCGAACAGCGGCCTATTCGATTTTTCACTGACAGACATGCTTTTATTTAACTTCTAAATAAGGAGCCCGACTTTTAACATGGCCCGAACCAGCGAGCAATCGCCCACCAGGAGGTACTGCCATGCTCCTCGAACGCCTGTCCACTCACCTTGCCGTGGTATTTGCCATGCTCACATCGCTGACCGCCAGTGCCGACGGCGGCACCCTCGAAAGCCAACTGCGCAGCGCAGCCGAACAAGGCCAGGCCGCACAGGTGCGCAGCCTGCTCGACCAGGGCGCGAACCGTGAAGCCCGCGACAAAATGGGTCGGACCCCACTGTTGCTGGCCACCCACAACAACCAGGTCGAAGCCGCCAAGGTACTGATCGACGCCGGCGCCGACGTCAACGCCAAGGACTCCATCGAAGACAGCCCCTACCTGTACGCCGGCGCCCGTGGCCACAACGACATACTAAAACTGACCCTGGCCCACGGCGCAGACCTCACCAGCACCAACCGCTACGGCGGCACCGCGCTGATACCGGCAGCCGAACGCGGCCACGTCGACACCGTGCGCCTGCTGATCGCCGCAGGTGTGGCGGTTGATCACGTCAACAAACTGCACTGGACCGCCCTGCTTGAGGCGATCATCCTCGGCGACGGCGGCCAGCGGCATGTCGAGATCGTGCGCGAGCTGATCAAGGCCGGGGCGGATGTGAACCTGGCCGATGGTGAAGGCGTGACGCCGCTGCAGCATGCGCGGCAGCGGGGTTACAAGGAAATGCAGGTGCTGTTGGAACGGGCCGGCGCCCGCGCCTAGCTGCTTTCCAGCAACCGATCGAGCAACCACAACCCCGCCGGCCCTGGCGGGGTCAGCTTCGACCACGCCACATCCACCGCGATTGGCCGTGGCCAGCCGCGCAGTTTCAGCTCAGTGAGCTGGCCATGGCCGTACTGCCTGACCAGACCGTGGGGCAACTCGGCCCAGCCAAAGCCCTCCTCGGTCATCTCCAGCAGCATCAGATAATCCGGCGCCGACCACACCCGCCCCTGGGGTTTGTTCACACTGTCGGTGTAGGTATTCAAGTACAACTGCCGATGCCCGACCAGATGCGCCTGAGTCGGCTGCGCAAGCTGCGCCAGCGGGTGACTGCTCGCCACAAAAATCCCCATCTGCGCCTGCGCCGCCAGCCGCGTAGCGGCCACATCCGGCGGGTAACCGGGTTGCGCGGCGAGCATGCCCAAGTGTGCGCGGCCGCTCTGCAGCAGGTTCAGCACATCGCCGGCCTCGGCGATCATGCATTCCAGCTCGATGTCCTGGTAGCGCTGCTCGAAGAGCTGCATCACCCGGTTGTCCGGGTTGAGCTGGTGCATGTCGGAAAACACGATCGTCAGCCGCGGCTCGACCTTGTCCGCCAGGCGGATGCTCAACTGGTCCAGGCGTTCGCTGGCGGCGAGGATCTCCTGTACATGGCCGAGCACCTTGCGGCCGGCTTCGGTGAGAATGGGTTGACGGGCTTGGCGGTCGAACAGGGTTACGCTCAGGTCGGCTTCGAGGTTGGCGATCGCGGCGCTGATGGTGGATTGGCTTTTGCGTAGCTTGCGAGCGGCGGCGGAGAAGGAGCCTAGGGCGGCGGCTTCTACGAAGGCTTGGAGGGCTTCTGGGGAGTAGCGCATGAGGGGGTATCGGTTTTTTCGATGGGGTTTTATTTTAGTGCAAGGAGAAAAACGATGGCAATGGAGGTAAGGCGCGGATGAATGTCAGCGTAATGCTTGTCCCTCAAACTGAGTGGTGGGCTAACGGGTTGCGCGGCTTCTCAGTTGGCCAATATTTGGCTATCGCAAACGGCAGCTATCGGCCAATACCGGACGCTCACTCCAGGCCGCTTCGGCCATAATCAGGCTGTGGTCACCGGCCTAAGCCAAAGCTTGATCCGAACGCTTCAAAACACCCGCCAGTCATGAAAATTGTTAGGCCAAAACTGCGGGTTCTGCCTGAACCGCTAAGGCCCGTACTTGTGCTTGAGAAGAGGGCGGCACTGGAGTAGCTATGCCCACGCTGCGATGGCGATGGCGATGGAAGCGGGTGGGTACCTAGTGCGATAGAATACGATCTTTTCTATCGTCCGGATCTTCTAACCGGAGTAAATTCGTGTATCTCGAATGCCGATTACTTAGGTGGATATGGGGGCGCTCATTTTCGAGAAATTGATGGTGGATTGGTACGATCCCCAGCTAAGACGATTACGGTTAAGAAGTCCTAGGCTGCCCCGCTACCACAGCAAGCTAGGTCGGATTGCTGCGGGCGCAGGAGGGAGCCGGTTAGGTGTTAGCATTAGGATCTGGATAATAATACGCGCCCTCTAGTGGGTGTGTGGTCCTCTTAAGACAACGAACTTCAACTTTATTAGTACCGCGGGATAGGAAGGCATTCAGGTCGCGTATCAGGTCCTTCTGCTTAAAGCTGCGATCTAGGTAATTAAAGCCTTCAAGGTGTCTATCGCCATTTTCTCTCGCTGTATAAAAAAGAGGCTTCAATAGGTCGAATGCAGTCATGGTTTGCCACGGAAAGCTTATGATGCCTGTATGGACTAAATTATTTGACCAATAATTTATGTCCTTAATAATGCTGATGCTCATTGGTATTTTGGCGTATTTTTTGTATTTATGATTAGAAAAAAAGTTCAAAAGCTCAGCTATCGATAGTGGATATGGTTTGATCTCTCCCTTCCTATCCCCTGCCAGGCATTCTGTTTTTGCATCTATAAATCCAATCATATTTTTAAAGTAGATCTCAATGGCGAGTCTTAGCTTTAAAGGGGCAATAGACAGCTCTAGATCACCTTGATATAAGCTTGGTATAAATTTCCGGAATGACGAAATCGCCGACAAGTATAAGTTTTGGCTTGCGATGTAGTTGTCGCCTTGAGTGCCGCCGTTTAGATTTATGGATTTAGTGATTTGGTCAAATGTGGTGATACCTTTACAGAATTCTAAATGAACTGCTTCTTCTTTAAAGTTCTCGTAGGTAGGGTTTAATACCTTGCCCAGCTGTGTTTTGATAGCTTTGAGGTGAGCACTCACTACCGCGCCTCCATTTTGTACTAGCTCCCCTCTGAACAGGAATTTCGAAAAATCCTCGTCATTTTTGAAGTGCTCTGGTACATCGACTGCATCTATTTTGTTTTTCGCTTTGATAAGGTTTATTATGTGTATCGCCTTGACTAGCTCTTTCATGGATCAATGACTCTTAATCTTAGTGTCGCAGGGTTGCAATTGAGATACTCGCTTCGATGGTTCTGCTTGCGCTTTAGGAAACAACTATTCCTCCTTGTATGGTAAACCTTGGCACAGTATCGTGAGTGGCATGATTGATGAAGGGAGCGACTTAAACTCTTCACGTTCGCCGCGAAGTAACTTTCGCAACTTTTTCGCATTGTTGATATTTTTTACTAATACTGTGTGGGGGTCCGTTGGTAAGGAGAAATGTCCTTTTCTTCTCCACTCCCTTTCATGTACCCAATTTATCCCTTCCCCATCAACACCTTCTAGACGCACAACTCTCCAGAGCTCTTCATTGGGAATGTTGATTTTACGAAGCTCTTCATTTGAAAGGTACATGACGGGTCTGCACCCGTTTCTATGTGCAAATGTCTTGGATACTATGATGCCGTAGGGCTCATAGCGCGGACTATCAGACTTCGTATTGCTTGAATTTAGTATGTATTTTAATGCTGAAAATGGTACATCCATGAAGCATGCTGCCTTGTTGGGCCCCTTAATAAACCCCTTTTCTTTGGTGCTGCCCCATATTTTCCCGGTCTTTAATATGCGTACCAAATTGTCGAAAGCAGAACATCCATCGTCAGCTTTAGTATTTTTAGTAAGATGGATTAAAAAAGGGGATAGGTCGGGGCGCTCGATGAATGGCAGGCTGTTGGACTCTTTGGTTTTCACAATGACATCCTTGTTGAGGGTAGAAATCCACTAAGTGGGAGCAGGGGTTGTATGGCTAACTTGAATTATACTTGGACGAAGGTAGTTTCGTCATGAAGTTATAACATTTAGCCATATACTATTTTGTGGTGGCTATTTTGTCGCTTGGCTAGGATCAGGTAAGGGGCTCGTATGCCGAATATGAATAATACTAAATACGCATTAATGGAGTTCTACGGGCAGAATATTCCGGAGACTGCGTAGTGATTGTTAAATATAGACGATGTTGACGAGTGCGTACAGGATTCATTGAAGGAAAATTAAAGGAGCGGATTGAATGATGCACTGAATTGCACGTTCGGGGTTTGAAGTTACGGATGTAGCATCGGAACTTCTGAACTTTTTAGTATCGAAATGCGCCACCTCATAACCTATGACCTGCTAAATTTCAGATCTCTCCGCCTTCGACGCCCACAGAAGTGAACGCCGTTTCAAATCCTAGTTCGGTCAATAAGCGTTGTGCATAACTACCTTGAATTCAAGCCCTGCTCCGCTGGTATGATTTCTGAAGGCTTCGTGACCTTGAATCCGTGCAACTCAACGTAGTTGGATAATAAGTCATCTTTAAACTTTGCTACATTTGACCATCCCGGGAGAGTAAAAACTTTCCCTCCGCTCCCCAGATAGCTCAGGTGTGGTGCTAGTTCCGGAATCTCATGGCCATAAAAAGCGCCGAGATTCACATAAAAGTCTCTAGCGTATCTGAACGCCGCCACTATCTCAGCCGCCGTGGTGCCTACAGTCAAATACTGAGTAACCTCTTGACCGGATTTGTAAGGAGGTTGCACAAGCAAGCTTTTACCTGCCATGTCGCGATAAATCTCGGGCAAACCTAGTAGTCTCGAAATATTATGTACCGCGACGCAGGCGTTACATAGATAGATATTGAATACCTTCTCTGAATATTCATCGAGAAATAACGCATTAAGAAATGTTGCCGCAGATTGGAAGCTTGAATCAATTTCGGTGAAATATTTTTCGTTTCGCTTTGGAATCCCATCGCGGGGGTCTCCGGGGGAGCAATTATTATAAAGCAATGGGTGCGGCATGAATTCGCCACTTAGTACGCCGAGGTAATTAACTTCCCCATGCCGTTCAAAATGTTTAAAGAATTCTGTTCGATGGAGGTAGTAGGTGTCTAATTTATTTTTTACGTGTGCTTCTCGTATTTGCTCCGCTGTTTGCTGTGTTGAATGGAAGCTCGCCACAACGACGCCCAGCGGAATTGCAGCGGAAAGTAGTGCTAGCGGGAAAGTGCTAATATTCCAAAAGGTTGAGATGCCACTTTGCGTCAAGTCAATTTTATATCCACTCCAAGTGACAACCCCAAACGAGAAAAACAATGTGGCAGGGACGATTAGGCATAGCCAAAATAATCGCTGTTTAATAAGGCTTTCTCGGGAATCCAGAGAAAACAGATTATTCAATCGTTTGGGTATAGAACCTTGCTGCATCAGCAGGAATATAATTATAGGCACAATTACCGGTAGTGCCACATGGCAAAAAAGATAGAAATATTTCAACTACCACTCCTAAAAAAAACCAGAATCCAGCGGGCAAGTCAGTCGGTGTAGCATAGCGAAGTGGATGCGAAGAAGTCTTGGGTGCGGGAGTATTTCAGCAGCAAAGCGACGCATAGAACCAACGCCCCTTGGAACGCGGCGGGCTGCAAGAAATGCCTGAGGCAGGATCGTTCGCATTCAGGTGTATCTGCCAGTTTCAGGCCCCAAGGCCGTCTCTAGACGGCCGCCTCCGCTGGAACTCTTCCGAGGAGGCCATTCACGTGATGGCGGCGCGCCACTGGTGACCTTCCGCGAAGCGGCTTCAGCCAGCTTAATCTTACATCTGCTGAGAATTGCCTAGCCTTCAGCAGCACCATCAAAAAGGGTACAAAGTCTTTTCCGTAAATTTGAACCTCCCGGATCGCACCGAACATACCCTTTTCGCTCATACCATCTAATCAGGGTTTCGTCGGTATACTGGTCTCGATCCAAGGACTTAGCCGCCAGTTTGATGCTTGTGCAGCCAAGGTCAATTGCAAGACGCTCAGCCTCCCCAAGCACCCAAGCTCCGACCCCATCTCTCCTGTCTTCTCTAAGCACGAAAATCTCGTAAATGAAGCCCTCTGGCGGTCCCCAATTTTCATAGATGAGCAATCCTATCTCCACACAGTCTCGGAGAACCACAAAGGTCTGGGTCCTAGGGTTGCTTCCCTGATCATAACGCTCACGTAGACAGGTGTTCAGCAAATCCTCAGAGGCCGATATCTCGGATATTGTAATCAATTTCCTTCTCGTCCAAGCTTCCTAATCTATCCCAAAGAATAGCCTAGGTGCTTGGCAGCAGCCACTGAAACCCTCGAAACAGGCAGTGTTCTGGCCGCCGCGAGTACGAGGGCTTCAACGACCTCATCCAGCTAAAAAAGGAACTGCTCGGAGAGGGCCTTGGTATAGGCATTGGTGGTAATGCCATAGTACTTTTATATGGCACCCAACTTTATCAGCACGTATTCTGGCATCTTATAGGGCGGCAGCCCGATTTTGATCAGCGAGTCTAAGGCAAGGAAATATACGCCAAGCAAGCAGAGGAGCGCTTACAAATTGAAATTCGGAAATGAAATCGATGCCGTCATAAAAGACGTGTTTGGGATCGATCAGAGCGTAGATTTTATTCACTTCGAAGTAATATACAAAGATAACGATTCGGAAAAATATTCCTCAATAAAAGACGGCTATGAAGCCCGCCTTCAGAATCATGATGAGCGAGAACGACTAGCAAAGCAGCTTTATATTGGGGAAGATTTTATTCTGCACACAACAGTCGTCTTTCCAGTATCAGAAATTAAGGGGTTAAAGAGAAGTAGTTTATTTTACTATCCTATTTGTACGCGTGAAGAGATACAGAGAATTGAACGCGTCGCGAACGCTGAGGATTATCTTCTGGCCTTGCGAGCCAGAAGCGTCGCTAGTTGCCCCAGGCTCACCAGAGTATTTTTGCGCCGGAGAGAGGAAAATATTCAAAATTGGTCGCTCTCTTCATATTACGAATCATACGACTTTGATCATTATATCAGCAGACTACCTGATGATATGGCGGAGATCTGTCAAGACATAGCGGCTGGGTACGCTTTGTCCAGAGAGCCTCATGGTGTATGCATTAGCAACGAGCATGGCAAGATCGTTGTTGTTTCTGAGGCGCTAAAGCATTTTCTGTTTTACATGAATGCTTATTTCAAGGGTGTGATGGAAGACCTGGCTCCCGAGGATACAAGCGCGTGCCTATTTATCGCTTGTCGAACAATGCTGCTCACCGAAACCCAAGATTTTGACCTCGACCCCAGGGGGGATCTGCCTGATAGCGTAAAGCAGTACTGCACCAAGATTGTGAGCGACCAGCTAGATTTTGTTATCGGCCATGAGTATGCGCACGCATTACTTGGTCACTTTGGTAAGGACGCAAACCTTATCTCACATTCCGAGTTGCTGATGATTAGTGATGGCCTTGGTCGTGCAGAAAAATATTTTACACCAAGACATCATCAGGAATTTGAAGCCGATGCAGGATCAATTCTGCATGCGGATTATGATGATGAAGAGTGTGCTGACGTACTGAATGGTGCGGTGCTATTCTTTCTGTACATTGATATATTTTATGCAATATCAAATTATATCAACCCGCCATTTAACCCCTCTAGAACGCATCCTGACCCTATAGAGAGGCTTTGGGCTTTGAGGGAGGCCGTTTTGAAGGCTAGGACTGTCGATGTGGAAAGTCTCTACACGGACCAAGAGGTCGAGGATTGGATTGAGAACATGAAGGGGATCAAAGACCATTTTGTAAATGAGTTACTTCCGTTCGGCATTGAGCATTTTGAGTTCTATGGATCGGTGTATCTACCTTCCTACCGACAATCCGCGATGGTCGATAGACTAGACTTTTGATTACCTTGCTTCTGCCTTTTTCAGTTAGGGCGCGCTATTGGGGCTGCATGCATCCCACTGACTGGCCAAGCACGTGGCGGACTGTCCCGAGGCCTGTCTTGGCATCCTAAGGCTTAGCCCTTCGGTCATTTTGCCGTAGCAGGCTCGCAGAAGCAGGCAGTGGGATAGTCCTATCTGGCCCTTCAACTAACCTGCGACGGTGCATCACAAGTCAGGCAGAGAGGTTCGCCTTTAGTCCGTACGGTGACCAACCAGCTCAGCATCGGGGTCATGAGCGTGAACGCAAGGACGGCAGCTCGCAGCTAAGAGCCACCAGTCGCGACTGTCCACTTTGGGTCGATAGCGGTCACTCGCGAACGGCTGCTATCGACCCATTTCTGCCGGCGGCGAAAGGCAACAATCGGCCAAAAAATGTCGCTTTTGAGCATGATTGTCTGACACCGGCCTGATGATTCTCCCAGTACACGTTGACCAGCAATGCGTGCCGTGATATCAATTTACCATCGGGCTCGGGGCACGATTTAACTTTCCACTGACTATATGCGGTGGCCACTGCAAGGGTAGCTTTGCCTGTTCGCGCTATACGTTGACGTTATCGATGGCGCTGGTAGAAGAGAAAATAGCCCCGAGACCCGGTACTACGAATGGATATCGACGAAATTTTCAAGAATTTGTTTGGCCCCGGCTTTAGTAGCCTTGATGGATTTTGCCAGTTACTTAAGGTTGATCAAAACAAACTACTGAGCTTTCTTTACAAAAAGAAAGGCAGCCATTACGTAAGCTTTTCTATTTTAAAGAAAAACAAAACCCATCGCACCATCAAAGCCCCAAAACGGGTGATGAAAACAATTCAGCATGCACTATTGCCTCATCTGGAAAAATTTTATTCTCCAAAATCTTCCAGTCATGGCTTCGTCAAGGGCAGGAACGTTAAGACAAATGCTCAGATCCACGCCAGAAAGAGATATGTATTCAATATTGATCTGAAAGATTTTTTTGAAAGCATTCACTTCGGACGAGTCAGAAACCTATTCATGGCTCATCCATTTAATGCACCCCATAATGTTGCGACGGTCATGGCACAAATCTGTTGCAGCGATGGGAAATTAGCTCAGGGCGCCCCTACGTCACCGCTGATATCTAACATGATATGCCGCAAGCTTGACTCACAACTGCAGGCGTTAGCAAAGTCAGGCAAATGTCACTTCACCAGGTATGCTGACGACATCACATTTTCGTTTACCAGCACCGCAAAACATCTGCCTAAGGATATTGTCGAGATTTCCGAGGACGGCAGAGCAATACCTGGGCGCGAGCTGGAAGAAATCATCAAATCCAATGGATTCATCATAAATCCTGAAAAAACGCGTCTTCAGCACCGCACGCAGCGACAAATGGTAACCGGGCTTGTCGTTAACGATATTCCGAACGTCACGAGAGAGTTCATCCGTTTAACGAGCTCAATGATCAACGCCCTCAAGCGCTACGGGCCTGAGCTGGCAGAAGCCAGATATCTGGAGATCCTCAATGGCGAGAATAAGTCACTGCAGCCTCGACAAATTATGCGGACAAAGGACAATGTTGGCGATTTTTATATCAAGGTGGTCAAAGGACGACTGAACTACATCCAGATGGTTCGGGGACGAGGTGACAAGATATATCGTCGATTGGCGTACGAGTTTACAGTAGCAATAGGTAAGGAAAATACTGAGTTCAAAAAATCACCAGAAGAAATTTTAGGAAACTCAATTTTTGTCGTAAACAATATCATTGACGAAAGCCAAGGAACAGCCTTCCTTCTGGAGGGGGTCGGCATAGTGACCAACGAACACGTTGTGACCGGGATATCCAAAACCATCGCCCGCCACTCCATTTCATTCCACCGTGCCGGTGACCCGAAAGAATATTCCGCAGAGCTTATCCTTTCGGACAAGAAAGCAGACTTGGCTATTTTTCATCCCAATGAGGATTTTAAAAACATACCTGCCCTGCAAAAATGCGACAAGACTATTATTCGCCCCACCGATCCGGTTCTGTCTATCGGCTTTCCTAAACATCGAGACGGTACAGCACACTACATCGCGAAAGGTAATACTACCCAACGGCGTCGACAGGTTGACCTAGACCTTTGGCTGGTAGATTTCACGCTAATGGAGGGAAACAGTGGAGGTCCTATGTTTAACGACTCAATGGAAGTAATCGGCATCACAGCCAGAGGCGCTAAAAACAATATCGAAGCAGCGCTTTACGGTTTTATACCATTAGAGAGCTTGAACAACTTTACAAAAAGAGCCGACTTTTTGCTCCTAAAAAAGTTGTATGACTATATGGGCGACGGAACGCTAAACCTCTTACCGAAAATTCCCGGCAAAGGGATTTTTAGCAGCACCCATCAAACAAGGCTTCATAAGCAGGAGCATCCCTAGTGCTTTGGGGCGGGGCGGGTTTTGCTGAATTGGACCTCTGCCTCAGTCTATCCCGCCTGCTGCTTGGTTTCGCTCCGTTCACGGATGTCCGCATTTGGCCGAAAGCAGCCGGTTACGACTAGTCGCTAACGCCCCACAGCTGCCGGCGGCGAACTGCAGGAATTGTATTGGGTCAAATGCCCCCCATTCAGAATCCCCCTTGTATCCCCACCCCAACCCCGTTACCCTCCCCCAGTCGCTGCAAATTCAGCGACTCGGGCTTGGCGGTCCGAAACGAAGGCGCAAAGCGCCCCACAATCACCCTCGCAGGCGCTTTTTTTGTGCCCGCGATGATGCTTTATGGCGGGCTGCGCATGGACTTCTTCGGAAGTGCCGGGTTCCTTCGTACCGGTCCGCCAACCTTGCGTAGTCCGTCACCCTTCCCTGCTTGGCGGCAGTCGGTGGCGGATCCTTTCTACGAAGGAGCACCACCATGACCAAACCCGTTCCCGATCCACCTCTCACCACCCAAACCAGCACCACCTTCGGCTCCTGCAACGGCAGCCACGATCCGCTGTTCGCCGTCCGCGCCGGTGTCTCGTCCGAAGACGCCCTGATCCACACCTCCATCCTGCTCAAAAGCGCCTACCAGACTAACGCCCACGCGTGTGAATTGGTCGATGCCGAGGTGCGCGGATTGCTCTGGGCCACCGAGCAATCGCTGGAGATGAGCCTCGCCCTGGTCGAGGCGTTGCTGGATGAGGTTGAAGCGCGCTCGGTAACCGCAGCGTTGTTGCGGCGCTCGCTGCAAGCAGGGCAATCGGCGGTGGAGTGATCGCCAGCGGTTGTCCTGGGCCGCCGATGCGGCCCGCTCATCCAGTGCCGTAAGCCTCGGTACCCGCCTCGCCCCCCACTCTATTGATTCAGTGCCCTCTCCGAATGGCCGATAGCTACCGTGAGGGACAGCAACCGTCCAGAAGCGGCCTTCAGACGGTGGGAGCGGGCTTGTCCCGCGATAGGGTCATGGCAGCATGACAGACAATTTTCAGAGTCAGAATCGCGGGGCAAGCCCGCTCCCACCTGGACGCCATACACCGGCAGCAACCGGCCAGAAGCAGCCGGTGGTCGTTGCGTTTCGTTTGTCGTTGGCGTGTGGCTAAGCTTAATAAACCGGGGCGAATTGAAACTTGGCTGAAAGCGGCCATCAGTGGACCTGGAGATTAGCATCGAGGCGGCGCCCCAAAGGAGACGAACATGTATGCGGTTATCAGAACCTACCTAGGTGCTGGAGCGAAGCAGCTTTTCGAGCTTTTGGAAGAGCGCAAAGCCGACGTCGAAGCTACCCTGCGGACAGTGCCAGGGCTGGTCAGCTACACGCTTCTGAATACGGGTGATGGCGGTACGTCGGTGACTGTCTGCACGGACAAAGTCGGCAGCGATGCGAGCTTGAAAGTCGCACGTGACTGGATTCAGAAAAATGCGCTAAATATTCACGCGGAACCGCCGATCGTAACGGAAGGTCCGGTCATCGTGCAGATCAAATAGCGGGCCCTTGCGCTTGATCTCGCGACACTCTCGCTGTCGCAGGCTTGGTATGTCTGCTTCGTAGTGGCGTGATCGTCCGCAAACCATAAAATTGGGTTTAGCCTGTCTCAATAGGCTGCAATCGGCCAGAAGCGGCCTTCAGACGGTGGGAGCGGGCTTGTCTCGCGATAGGCTCATGGCAGCATGACAGTCAATTTTCAGAGTCAGAATCGCGGGGCAAGCCCGCTCCCACCTGGACGCCATACACCGGCAGCTTTGGGTCGAAAGCAGCCATCCGAATGCATCCGCTTTCGCCCAAGATCAGCTCCTGGTACTCACCTCCTCAACGCCGACGATTTGCCCCACAACGCACCGGCACAAGATCGATTGCAATCACAGGACAAGCCAGCCCCCACGGAAGCTTGATACACCCCCGCTTCAAGTTGATGGCCAACTCCATCGTAACCCTCCAAGTCCATATCCCTTGCTCTACCCACCCACCACGTTACTCTCCCACCATTGCTGCAAATTGTGCGCGGGGCGCCTTCGTCCGCGCCGGTGAGTGATCGCCTGCGATTGTCCTGGGCCGCCGATGCGGCCCGCTCATGCACCCACCCTGCATGAAGGATTACTCGCTCAAAGCGCCGCATAGACAAGCGATGACAGCAGGCCAGGACGGGGGTCAATCATCGTATGGCTGCCCGAGGTCGTGGTGACAAAACCAAAGCTCACGTGCCTTTCCGGATCGGCGAAACTTATCGGACCGCCAAGGCCGATATGCCCAAAGGTGTCTGGGCCCATTGCGTGGGAAGCCGTCGGGTCGACTTGCTGTTCCAGCATGCAGCCTAATCCATAACGCATTGGCCGCATCCATACCCGGTCCATGCCATGACTGTGCTCTCGAGTGAACTCACTGAGCAGTTCGCGACCGATAAAGTTTCCCGCCAGCAATGCACTATAGAAACCGGCCAGGCCGTGAGCCGTGCCATGTCCACACACAGCCGGTTGCCGATAGGCCCACCAGCGAGGGTCGCTGGTTCGTCTGGGCACCATTCCGGGGTTGGTGAAGGCGAATGTCGCGATATGCGCTGGCTCGCTTTTTAGCACTGTGCGCAGCGCTTGCGAGTAAGGATCACCGACTCGCCCGGTGGCACTGTCGAAACGCGCGATACGATGAAAGTGTTTTTCGTCCACACCGAGGTGAACGTCGAGGTCATGGGGGTCCAGAATCTTTTCGTGGATAAAGGCACAGGGGTCTCGTCCATCCACCCGACGAATCAACTCACCGAGAATCCAGCCAAAGGTAGTGGTGCCGTACCCCAGGTCTGTTCCCGGCTCCCACCAGAGCGGCTCGGCTTCCAGTACCCGCAGCATATGCTCCCAGTCATACATCATGGCGTTATGGTCGGGTGCTCGCAGCGCCGGCAGGCCCGCGGTGTGGTTCATCACCTGACGCAAGGTGACCTTGGCTTTGCCGTTCTGGGCGAACTCAGGCCAGTAACGGGCCACCGGCGCGTCCAGCTCCAGCTTGCCCTCCTCGACCAACATCAGAACGGCCACCGCGACATAGGGTTTTACAACGCAAAAAGTGTTGGCCAGCGTATCCCGCGTCCAAGGCCTGGTGCCCTCTTGATCCGCCATACCGGCCCACAGGTCGACAACCATCTCTCCGCCTACCTGCACGCAGAGCCCGGCGCCACGCTCCTGCGGATCGTCAAACATGTCCTCGAAGGCCTGCTTGACCGCTTCGAACGGCTTCGCACACATCCCTTGCGCTTTCATACCTAAGACTCCTCGTATTTGCAGTGCAGCCCTTGCTACTTGCCTAACTTGACCGTTAGCAAGTCTGCCAGGCGACAAGAAAGATCCCGCCGCCTGGCAGACCGGGCTCCACCTATCAACAGATCATGGTTATCGGGGAATTCACCCCCGCGAGCGAGTTTGAGAGTGCCCCATGGAAAAACGGTTCGCTCGTTTATAGGTACCGAAGTCATTGAACCTGACACCGGCCTCCGCCATGACCTTATGCGCATAAGGTGCGGTCATCTGACGAAGATAGAACGGGTCTCTCACAACGAAGTGGTGAATACTGTGAGTGCTACCGAAGTTGAAACAAAACAGCTGAAACGGCCACAACCACCAAGCGTTCATTACCTGGGTTTGCTGCAACGCATTACGCGGGGCAACATCGCCGTAATAGTGCATATTGGAACTTATAAAAAACAGGCAGAACTGCCGTATCATGTTTGGAGCGACAAGTATAACCACTGCGCTATTGACGACATCCATTAACGCCAATGTCGCAGCACTACTGTGGACCTCCGCCCCGATGATTGACCCAAAGCCCACATACAGATGGTAGCCGAGGAACACATACCAGCACCCCCAATACAAAAGCCCGAACGGTGTATTGAGCCGAATGATCTTGCCTAACAATCTTACCTTTTGCCGCCATCCCGGCGCAAAAACCGCGTTTAGAAAACCAAATACAAACCCATCCATCAGTTTCAACAACCGCAGTATTCCCCAGGGGTTGCCACTGGTCGTGATCCATGCCTCGACATCCGTATCAGTTCCGGACTCCTTATGGTGATGAAAATGCAGATTGCGCCTTAGCCAGGGGCTGGGCATTCCCGGCCGAGCCAGCCAGCAAAAAAACATCATGGCATTATGGGCCAGCGGCTGTTTTCTGAAATAAAGGCGATGAATCAAGTCATGTTCGATTTCATGAATGAACGATGTCAGCAGCGCATTGATCAAAATGCACATCCATGCGGGGATATAGCCCGTTAGGTAGAGCCCTCCGGTGACGACCATCCCTGCCAGGGAAAACACCATGACACTCGCACCCAGCGCATTCTGATGCTGCAAGATCGGATAGCGCTTGCGTAGGTAGTTTCCGTGCTCGGTAATGCTCCGGGTGACAGTAGCAATCTTTTCCTGATCGGTATTCGGGTGATCCGTTTCGATGGTTTTTTCCATGACCTTCATCACTGCATCCTCTGCGTGCGCCGGATAATTACCAGCCTCATCAAGCGGGTTAAATCAATTGCTTGAGCTATCAAACAGCAGGCATTCAAATTCACTGCATGAATGCATGCGCGTTATTCAATAAACACGAAATCGACTGCTTGCCGAAAAATTTGTTAGACTCATTCCAAGCTTCAAAATGATAAGACAAGCCAAATTCTTTGCAACTGTGTATTTTGGGTGGACTCAGTGTTACAGGCATGTGTAAGAATTTATTGATTTAGTTACAGTTTGTACAAGTCTGGAACGACGGTGTACAAGTATTGCCAAGGAGGCACCATGAGATTGCATCGCATCAAATATTTCCGGCTCTCTCTACAAGAACCCGAGGACAGCGTAGAGAAATCAACCCGCCATGATGTATTTGACGCCGTGTTTTTCGATGAAACTGCAGACGATGCCGCGAATCGCGCAGGCCTTGAAAAGCTAATTCGCTACATACAGTGCGGGGATACTGTGGTAATGGACAGCATGGCATCGCTCAGCTCCAGTACCGAGCAGCTGTGTACCCTCATTCGCCGGCTGATTGAAAAGCAGGTAACCCTGGAGTTCTTGAACGAAGACCTGATTTTCCGCCATGACTGTCTTGAAGTTGTGGAGCCCATCATTGCAGTAATGGAGGCGCTGGCAGAGTTCGAGCGCGCTGCAGCGAGGGAAAAACAGGCAACAGGCATTGCTGCCGCAAAGATCCGTGGGTTATACAAAGGTCGCAAGAAAAAACTGTCTGACAATCAGGTTGTAAGTTTAATTGACCGCGCCCGCGCTGGAGAAAGTAAATCTAAATTGGCGCGTGATTTTGATATCAGTCGGCAGACGCTTTATCGGTACTTGAGATCAACATAGGGGGCTCTTCAGGCACCTGCCTCGCCTCCCCCACTCCTTTGACCCAAATCAAGCCGCCAGGCCTGGTTCGCGAGACGATGGCGGCAAGCAAGGAATGGATCGAAACCGGCCAACGCCATCGATCCCTGTGCACAGCATTGCATAAGGAGCCCCACATGAGCCCGTTGAACCACGTACTGGTAGCCACCGACCTGTCCACTTCTGCCCGCAACGCGGCAGAGCGCGCTGCACTCTTGAGCAAGGCGCAACAGGCAGCGCTGGACCTGCTCTACGTTGCCAATCCAGCGCCCTACGAGCGCTTGAAGCAGGTGCTGGTGCCTGATGAAGACTTGTTGAATCGCGTGCTGGAGACCGCCGGAGAGAAAGTGCACGCACTGGCAGCCATGCTGTTCCAGCGCTATGACATCGCCCCTGGCGTACAGGTCGCGCCCGGCTCGGTGGTCAGCGAAATCACCCGTGTGGTACAGGACAAACGCAGCAACCTGCTGGTGTGTGGGGCGAAGGGCCAGAGTGTGGCGCGCCGTCTGCTGCTGGGCTCGACCGTACAACGAATGCTCAACCGCATGCTCTGCCCGATGCTGGTGGTCAAGCAGGCACCTCGCGACACCTACCGTACCGTGCTGGTTCCGGTGGATTTCTCGCCTTCATCGCTGCGCGCCATCGAGCTGGTAAAAGCGGTTGCCCCGCAGGCCGAGATCATCTTGCTGCATGTGTACGAAGCGCCCTTCGAAAGCAGCATGCGCTTCGCTCACATCGACCAGGACACCCTCACTCACTACCGCAATGTCATCCGCAAAGATGCCGTGCAACAGCTCGCGGCCCTGAGCGAAGCCGCCGGGGTGAGCGATGCGCGGCAAGTCGTGGTACACGGCGACCCCGCCTGGCGGATCGTCGAGAAGGAGCAGGAGCTGGACTGCGATCTGATCGTGATCGGCAAGCAGGGGGACAGCGCGCTGGAAGAGCTGTTGATCGGCAGCGTCACCAAGCATGTGCTCAACGAATCGCAGTGTGATGTGCTGGTGTCGCTGTAGGGTGCCTTAGTGGCGAGGACGCTGAACGAGTGTCCTCGCCCCACTGCTAATCCACAATGAACAACTTCGCCCCAGTGGTGGTGAATGAGCGATGCCCCTCGGCATTGCTACCCACCCGCTGGCCGCTGCCGCGGGAACTTCAAGGTACTGGCCAGGTCAATTGGGGCCCTGCATCGGAAGTACCGAGCAGCGCTGTGGTCTGTTTTACGGCAGTGCCGTCCGAGATCAGTCGAGTCCGCCCCCCTGATGCCAACCAAGAGTTTTCTGCCGGGTCTCATCCTGGTGTTCAGCGCCGTCGCGTCGCTTTGTTCGGTTGCTGCTGAGCGAAGTGCGGCAGCGCAAAGTAACAGCGCATCAACCGCCCTGATCGAAACCGCCTCGCGGCAGTATGAGAACGGCCAGCCGGACCAAGCCGCAGCCACGCTGGAGCGAGCCCTGCAAATCCAGCCGAACAATCCGGCGACGCTGCATTACCTCGGTGTGTTGCGTCTTCAGCAAGGGCAGTACCAGCAGGCTGAAACCTTGGCGGCGCGCTCGAACATGCGAGTTGGTCGCAACGTCGAGTTACGCAACCGCAACTTCCAATTGATCCAGGCGGCGCAGCAGGCCCGGTCTTCGGGCACCCTACCCAACGCCAAAGCGGACCTGGCCGCAGTACAGAAGAGGCAGGAAGTGGAGACTCAAGGGCACGACGCCGGCAACATCGCTCGTGCAAAGGCAGACCGGGTATCGGATTTACCGACGGTTGACAGGCCTCGGCCCAAAGGGAAACTGCAAACGGCTTCCGTCGAGCCAGAGTCTGGGTACGATGAGGTTGAAGTTCCCCGCGGCCATTTACCGCCTCCGGGTAAATGCCGAATCTGGTTTCCGGATCGCCCGCCAGGGCACCAGCCCGCACCCGGCAAATGCAAGAAGCTGCGATATCGGGTTCCGCCAGGGGCCTTCTTGGTGCACGGTTGAGCCCAAGGCAACGCCATCGGTCCCTGTGCGCAGCATTGCATTAGGCAACTTTACGGGGGGCGTCTGTGAAGATTGAAAAAATGAACCGGTATTGGCGGGACGCCAATCAGATCACAACGTTCGAAGCAGGCGATCCGGACGAAAACCCATGGGTTATGGGCCAGCCGAAAAGCGATCCTATTGAAGTGCAAGCCTACGACCCCACCTGGGCGGAGCTGTTTCAGGCATTGAGGGCAGACATCGCCACCGCGCTGGCGGGGAAAACGCTGGCCATCGAATATGTTCGCCACGTGCTTTTCCGCGATTGGCTCCGCACGCATCCGCAAGACCGGACGCTATACGCTGAAGCCAAGATTCAAGCGAAGGATGGGGCCGATACATTCCAGGCATACAACATGAGAAAGCAAACCGTAGTCAGGGAAATCTACACCAGAATATTCGAATCCCATGGCCTGTTGAAAACGCGAAGTCCAGGATGAATGACCTAATGTCCGCTTGTGGCCGGTAGCGGTCATTGTCAGCCGCCGCTATAACCCGCCAGCTGCCCTCCGTGAAGGGCAGCTATAGGTCGACCCCGGTCATACAGCGCCAAGGGCCGGCAGTGCCCAGAACAGGATACCTTCCTGGATTTCACAAGCCCGGTAGGTGCTGCAGGCAAGATGAGGGCTTAGTCCACCATCACTTCGTCCAGTGCCTGCTCGAGGGTGCTGACCGTGCGCTCGATATTGTGCAGCTTTTCGAGGCCGAACAGACCGATGCGGAAGGTCTGGAAGTCGGCCGGCTCGTCGCATTGCAACGGCACTCCGGCGGCGATCTGCAGGCCGTGGTCGGCAAATTTCTTGCCGCTCTTGATGTCGGCATCATCGGTGTAGCTCACCACTACGCCAGGGGCCTGAAAGCCGGCTGCGGCCACGCTTTTGATGCCTTTGCCGGTCAACATTGCGCGCACCCGATCGCCCAGCGCCTGTTGTTCGCCGCGGACCTTGTTGAAACCGTAGGCTTGCATCTCTTTCATCACGTCGTTAAAGCGCGCGAGGGAATCGCTGGGCATGGTCGCATGGTAGGCATGCCCGCCCTGTTCGTAGGCCTGCATGATCTGAAGCCACTTTTTCAGGTCGCAGGCAAAGCTGCTGCTATGCGTCTGCTCGATGCGCTCGAGGGCCAAGGCACTGAACATCACCAGGGCGCAGCAAGGGGAGGCGCTCCAGCCTTTCTGCGGCGCGCTGATCAGCAGATCGACTGCGCACTTGTGCATATCAACCCAAATCGTGCCTGAGGCGATGCAGTCCAGCACGAACAGGCCACCCACCGCATGTACGGCGTCGCCGACGGCCCGCAGGTAGTCGTCGGGCAGGATAATCCCTGATGAGGTTTCAACGTGGGGGGCGAAGACAATCTGCGGCCTCGAAGCCTGAATGGCTGCCAGCACTTCGTCCAGAGGGGGTGGTGCGTAGGCAGCCTGGCGGCCCGTGTCGACCGGTCGGGCTTTCAGCACCGTGGTGGCCGCCGGGATGTTGCCCATCTCAAGGATCTGGCTCCAGCGATAACTGAACCAGCCGTTGCGTATCACCAGGCATTGCTGGTCGGTGGCAAACTGTCGCGCTACCGCTTCCATGCCGAATGTGCCGCTGCCCGGCACTACCGCAACAGCCTGGGCGTTGTAGACCTGTTTCAGGGTGCTGGAAATGTTCTTCATCACGCCTTGAAATTGCTGCGACATGTGGTTGAGCGAGCGGTCGGTGTAGACCACCGAGTACTCGACCAGCCCCTCAGGATCAATACTGGGATATAGCTTTGACATGCGGTCACTCCTTTGGCAGAGATGTCAGTGGTATCGACCCTGCCCTAAGCGTTGGCAAATGACAAGATTGCTCGGGACTGATTGCGACTTCTGTCGAACGGCAGTTACCGACCCAGAGCTGCCGGTGTACGGCGTCCAGGTGGGAGCGGGCTTGCCCCGCGATTCTGACTCTGAAAATTGTCTGTCATGCTGACATGACCCTATCGCGGGACAAGCCCGCTCCCACCGTCTGAAGGCCGCTTAGCAGCTATCCCCCACCGCTCAAATCCGCGCCAACGCCTGAGCCAGATCACCCCGCAGGTCCTCGACATCCTCGACACCCACCGACAAACGCACCAACGCATCACCGATGCCCAGTTGCGCGCGGTTCTCTGCCGGGATGCTGGCGTGGGTCATGATCGCCGGGTGTTCGATCAGGCTTTCGACCCCGCCCAGGCTCTCGGCCAGGGCGAAGATCTGCACCGCTTCGAGGAAGCGTTTGGCGCCAGCCAGGTCGCTGTTCAGGTCAAGGGAAATCATCCCGCCGAAGCCGCGCATCTGCCGCCGCGCCAGTTCGTGCTGCGGGTGCGAGGCCAGGCCCGGATAGTAGACCCGCGCCACCTGCGGCTGACGCTCAAGCCATTGCGCCAGCTCCAGGGCATTGCTGCAGTGACGCTCCATGCGCAGGGCCAGGGTCTTCACCCCGCGCAGGGTGAGGAACGCGTCGAACGGCCCGGCGATAGCGCCCACCGAATTCTGCAAAAAGCCCAGGCGCTCGGCCAGTTCCGGGTTCTGCCCGACCACGGCGATGCCGCCGATCACGTCGGAGTGGCCGTTGAGGTATTTGGTGGTCGAGTGCAGGACGATATCGAAGCCCAGCTCCAGCGGGCGCTGGACCCACGGGCTGGCAAAGGTGTTGTCGGCCACGCAGAGGATGCCGCGCTCGCGACAGATGCGCGCGACCGCGGCGAGGTCGGTCAGGCGCAGCAAGGGGTTGCTCGGGGTCTCGACCCAGACCATCCGCGTGTCTGCCTGCAGCGCCGCTTCAAATGCCGCCAGGTCAGCCAGGTCGACGAAGCTGAAGCGATGCCCGGCGCTGCGCCGGCGCACCCGTTCGAACAGGCGGAAGGTGCCGCCATACAGGTCATTGCCCGAGACGATGTGCGCGCCGGCGTCGAGCAGCTCGAGCACGTTGGCGATCGCCGCCAGCCCGGAGGCGAAGGCGAAGGCCTGGGTGCCGCCCTCAAGGTCCGCCACGCAGCGCTCCAGGGCCCAGCGCGTGGGGTTGTGCGAGCGGCCGTAGTCGAGGCCCTTGTGCACCCCGGGGCTCTGCTGCAAATAGGTGGAGTTGGCGTAGATCGGCGGCATCAGTGCCCCGGTGGATGGGTCCGGCGCCTGTCCGGCATGGATCACCCGGGTGGCGAAGGCGCGTGGCGCGCCGCTTTCATCGTGCTGACTCATGGTAGGGACCTGCGTAAGTGATTGAGCAAATCGACGCGGGTAATCACGCCGTGAAACCCCGCAGCGTCTTCAATAATCGCCACCAGCCCACGGTCGAGCTCGGCCTGCAGTTCAGCCAGGCTGGCGCCGGGGGCCAGGGTTTCCAGCTTGAGCTTGTCGGTCATCGCGCTGGCCACGGTCATGTGAAAGTGCGAAGCGTCGTGGTGCACGCCGAGCAGAATGTCGGACTCATCGATCACCCCGACCAGATCCTGGCCATTGACCAGCACCGGCAGTTGCGATACATCGGCCAGGCGCATGCGCTGAAAGGCGGTAAGCAGCGTATCGTCGGGGCCGACGCTGATCACCCGGCCGTCCTCGAAGCGCCGCGCAATCAGGTCGCGCAAGTCGCCATAGCGCTTGCGCGCCAGCAGGCCCTGGTCGGTCATCCACTGGTCGTTGTAGACCTTCGACAGGTAGCGGGTGCCGGTGTCGCAGACAAAGCTGACCACCCGCTTCGGCTCGGTTTGTTCGCGGCAGTAGCGCAGCGCCGCCGCCAGTAATGTGCCGGTCGAAGAGCCGCCGAGAATGCCCTCGGCGCGCAGCAGTTGACGGGCATGATCGAAGCTCTCTTCGTCGCTGATGGAGTAGGCCTGGCGCACACTGGAAAGGTCGGCAATCGACGGAATGAAGTCTTCGCCGATGCCCTCCACCGCCCAGGAGCCGGGCGTGCCGAGGGTGCCGCTACGGCTGTATTCGGCGACCACCGAGCCAACCGGGTCGGCCAGCACCATCACCAAGTTGGGCTGCAGGCGGCGAAAGAAGCGGGTCAGCCCGGTCAGCGTGCCGGCCGAGCCGACGCCGACGACGATGGCATCGACATCATGCTGGGTCTGCGCCCAGATCTCCGGCGCGGTGCTGCATTCGTGGGCCAACGGGTTGGCCGGGTTGTTGAACTGATCGGCGAAGAAGGCGTCGGGAATCTCCTGCGCCAGCCGCGCGGCAACATCCTGGTAGTAGTCGGGATGGCCCTTGCCAACGTCAGAGCGGGTGATGTGCACTTCGGCGCCCATGGCCTTGAGGTGCAGGACCTTCTCGGTGGACATCTTGTCGGGCACCACCAGCACCACCCGGTAACCCTTGGCGCGGCCGACCAGGGCCAGGCCCAGGCCGGTGTTGCCGGCGGTGGCTTCGACGATGGTGCCGCCGGGGCGCAGGCGACCATCGCGCTCGGCGGCGTCGATCATCGCCAGGCCGATGCGATCCTTGATCGAACCGCCGGGGTTTTGCGATTCGAGCTTGAGGAACAGTGTGCACGGGCCGGTATCGAAGCGGCTGACACGCACCAGCGGCGTATTGCCGATCAGTTCGAGCACGGCCGGGCGGGAGTCGTTCGGCATGGGGTCACCTCGCTGCGCAGGTAAAGCCTCGCATGGACCATAGGCCCGGATTGCTCGACCCGCAACCGTGCGCAGCCAGCCGGTAGATTTAGCGAGCCAGCGCGTTGCTTGAAAGTCCGCCAGGCAGAAAACGCCCCATGGCAAATCCCTCAAAGCCACCGTTCGGTGGCAGAATCTCCAGAATTTGATCGTTGTGGAGACCACCATGCTTCGTGCGTTTGAACGAAGGCTCGACCCCTTTCCTCCTGACGAGGTACCCCCACCGCCCGAGGGCCTGGCTCGCTTCCTGTGGGCCTGCACACGGGGCGCGCGCGGCTATATTCTTGCGTTTGCACTGTTGAGTGCTGGCGTGTCGATCTACGAAGCCTGGCTGTTTGCTTTCCTCGGTCAGGTCGTGGATCTGCTCTCGACCTGGCAGGCAGGTGGTGATGCGGCGGCGCAGGAAAGCCGCGTGTTGTGGGGCATGGGCATCGTCATGCTGGCCAGCGTCGGGCTGGTGGCATTGCGGACCATGGTGCAGCACCAGATATTGGCGATAAACCTGCCGTTGCGACTGCGCTGGGACTTCCACCGCTTGATGCTACGGCAAAGCCTTTCGTTCTTTTCCGATGAGTTTTCCGGCCGGGTCACCACCAAGGTCATGCAGACGGCGCTGGCCGTGCGCGATCTGCTGTTCACCCTGATCGAGATCCTCCCCGGGATAGGCGTGTATTTCATTGCGATTATCACCCTGGCGGGCGGTTTCGCGCTGAAACTGATGCTGCCTTTCGTTGCCTGGGTCGTGTTGTTCGGCCTGGCCATGCTGTACTTCGTGCCCCGCCTGGGCAAAGTCGGCCAGGAACAGGCCAATGCGCGGTCGATGATGACCGGGCGTATCTCGGACGCCTACACCAACATCACCACGGTGAAGCTGTTCTCCCACTCCAATCGTGAAGCGCACTTCGCCCGTGCAGCGATGGAGGACTTCAAGCAAACCGGCTTTCGCCAGATGCGCCTGGTCAGCCAGTTCGAGATCGTCAACCAGGCCCTGGTGGTGGCGTTGATCATGGCAGCTGGCGGTTATGCCCTGTGGCTGTGGCACCAGGGTGAGGTCGGCGCCGGTGCCGTGGCGGCCATCACCGCCATGGCGTTGCGTATCAATGGCATGTCGCACTGGATCATGTGGCAAATGACTTCGCTGTTCGAGAGCATCGGCACCGTGCAGGATGGCATGGCCACCCTCACCCGCGGCCCCAAGGTGAAGGATGCGCCGGATGCCGGTGTGCTGGTGACCTCCGGCGGCGCGGTCACCTTCGACAATGTGAGCTTCAACTACAATGGCGAACGCCAGGTGCTCGATGGCCTGAGCCTGAATATTCGCCCGGGTGAAAAAATCGGCCTGGTAGGCCGCTCCGGCGCGGGCAAATCCACGCTCATCAACTTGCTGCTGCGCTTTTATGATGTCGACAGCGGGCAGATTCGCATTGACGGGCAAGACATTGCACAGGTGACGCAAGACAGCCTGCGCAGCGCCATCGGCATGGTCACCCAGGATACTTCACTGCTGCACCGCTCCATTCGCGACAACATCGCCTACGGCCGACCCGATGCGAGCGACGCCCAGGTCCGCAGTGCCGCGGCCAGTGCCCAGGCCGATGAGTTCATCAGCCAACTGAGCGACCGGCAAGGCCATAGCGGCTACGACACCCTGGTGGGCGAGCGTGGCATCAAGCTTTCCGGCGGCCAGCGCCAGCGCGTCGCGATTGCCCGCGTGATGCTCAAGAACGCCCCGATCCTGCTCCTTGACGAGGCTACCAGCGCGCTGGACTCCGAAGTCGAAGTGGCCATTCAGGAAAGCCTCGATGAGATGATGGAGGGCAAAACCGTGATTGCCATCGCCCATCGGCTGTCGACGATTGCGGCAATGGACCGGCTTATTGTCATGGATGACGGCCGCATCATCGAACAAGGTACCCACGCAGAACTGCTCGCCAAAAACGGCATCTATGCGCAGCTGTGGCACCACCAGAGTGGCGGTTTTCTGGGTGAGGATCGGGGGGTGACCGAGGTTATGGATCAAGTGTGAGCGTGGACGGCATCCAACGGCATTCTGTACTCGATAACACCAGGCTTTTCGGCTATCCAGTTATATAGCCTTTGCGCGGTGTGGTTAGTCTCCTGGGTGTGCCAGTAAAGCCGGTCGCAGTTTTTCTCGCGGGCTTGCCCTTGCACGTATTCGATCAGTTGTTTGCCGATCATCTGGCCGCGTACGCTTGGGCAAACGTACAAGTCCTCCAGGTAGCAGAAGTCATTGCGGCCCCAGGTGGAGCGGTGAAAGACGAAGTGGACGAAACCGTAGATCTGCTCCCCAATCGAGGCGACCGCACAGTGCACAGGCTCGCTGCTGTCGAAGAAGCGGGCCCAGGTTAACTGGGTGGTCTGCATGCCCACATCGACCTTGTAGAACTCTTGGTACTTGGCCCAGAACTCGCACCACTTGGCGAAGTCCTTCTGCGCTACTGGGCGAACCGATAAAACCTGTTGTAGTGCTGTCATGATCAATCCTTAATGACTGTAGAAACGGCAACGTGAACCTGTCGAAAGCGCACGGTACGGCGCCGCCCCAAGTGGTATCAGCTCACTTGGTGATTGATTTATATCGCGCCAATGGTCTGGGTTGCCCATCCAGTTTTTGAAAATAAGCCAGACCACTTGCCTATCTCCACAGACAGCGGTGTTCGCACGCGCAGCCACTTCGGTGATTGAAGCCAACGGCCAGGCAACTGGACGCCACGATGGGCATCAAGTTATTTTGCCCATGCTACCCCAGCCGGAAAAGGCGAAGTGAACAATATATTTGGCTCCAACGGGCATGACGTGGATGGTTCTCATGTTGATATTTCAACTATTTCGATTGGACAACCGCTGCGTTTTTTACCGCCAGGGGTATTTACATCGCTGCCCCTTCAACACATAAGAGCGGCGGAACACCTCAGCATTATTAGAAAACCGAAGAAGCACTAGAGCAGTGCGGCTTCGCGATTCACCACAACCAAACAGAGAGCATGCAAATTCATTGTAACTTTAAAGGGTAGGCTGGGGCATTCGGCTCTTGCGCAAAATCATCAACCACCCTCTGTGATTGAGACAAGCTTAAAATCGTACCACCCTCCTCTTTTTAGAACCCCAGAATCTTCGCCTGCCATCTCCGGAGCTCCGGCAGGAGCTAATACGCCAAAGCTGATCATGTTGTGTGCACGTGATTAATTTTTGCAAAAATCTAGACATCTGGAACACGCAGAACATTGTAAACATTTGTTATCGTTTGTTGTACTTTGTTGCTGTATTATTTACAAGAATACCAGCAAAATTTATACTTTCTTATCGCTAATCTCCTTACCAAAAGGATGCACCCATGCTGCCACCTCATAAATTGCTCAAAGGTTCATTTGAGCCAGCTGGACAGCCTTTTGTGACGCCCGTCTCAGATCCTGTCAAGCGCGTCATCGTAATTGGAGCTGGGTATTCGGGTATTGCAGCAGCCAATGCCCTCAGAACATATGGAATCGAAGTAGTTGTCCTGGAGGGCCAGGCAAATATTGGTGGGCGCACTCAAACTGTGTCTTTAGCGGGTGCACATGCAGAAGCCGGTGGTGGGTGGATTCATGCGCCGATCGGCAATCCTTTATCCGAGCTGGCAGACTTTCTTTCTCTAGCACGCCAAGCTTTCCCACTGAGTGGGGTTTTTTCTAACCTAAAACTAGTTAGCCATATGGACAGAGCGCTTGATAAGTTTGAGCGCGACCGGATAATGGCGCTAGTAGATGTCATTGAGGAAGAACTGATAGAGTCTGCATCTCTATACGCACCGTCGCAAACCATTGCTGAACTGATTGATTCGAGACTGCAGGAGATCCCCGACAAAGACCTACGCGAATGGGTTAATTTCGTTCTAACTACGGGCTTTGAGGCTGATCTGGCATGCTCTGCAAGTGATATTTCCGTGATCAACTATACGGGCGATGCAGGTTATCAGGGGGGAGACGACTGTATCATTGACGGCTATAGCGCGATGCTCAATCTATTGGCAAAAGGCGGCCAAATTCACTGTAATTCAGTGGTCAGCGAGATTGTGCAAACACCGACGGAAATTACGGTACGCTGTACCAATGGTCATATCGAACACGGCTCCCACGTTCTTCTCAGCGTTCCGCTGGGGGTTTTGAAGGCGGGCTCAATAACGTTTTCCCCAGCACTATCAACGCAGAAGCGTTTTGCCATTGAGCGACTAGGCTTTGGTGCGTTCGAAAAGCTAATCTTTCAGTTTGAAAATGCTTTCTGGCGAACTGTGGACAATGACGTTAGCGGGATATTGATCAAGGGCCATCCCGTTTTTCCGTATTGGCTCGATGTGTCTGCCAGTTCCGGTCGCCCCACGTTAGCTGCGCACGTATCTGGTCCACAAGCATTGGCGCTTGCTAAGCTGGATGATGATGTCGCATTCGATATGGCGATGTCGGCGCTTTCAAGTGCGTGTGGCGGTGTCCCCACAGTACCAGTGGAATGGCATCGAACTAACTGGGTGACTGATCCTTTTAGTCGTGGTGCTTACACACACCTCCCTCCCTCGATTTCCCTGCAGGAAATACACAACCTCAGCCAACCTGAAGGACGTTTACTTTTTGCTGGTGAAGCAACCTCTACGGAGCGCTTTGGCTATGTTGATGGAGCTTACGTCTCTGGACTTCGGGAAGCGCGAAGATTGACCGGTGGTCGACCCGTGAAAATCTCGATCAGTGCGTGACAAGCCCAATACAATGATCGAATACCCACGTTTCCGGCTTCGGCCGGTCAGTGCGAGAAGCTGAAGGAGTTCAAATCCCTACCCACGCCTCACACAAGGCCGCGCCGCAATGATCGTATCCAACCAAAGCTGCCCTTCTCGGAGAGCAGCAATCGGCCAATTCCGGCCTTGAGCGACCGTCGGCTTTGGGTTGTGGATTCAACCGGTCGATGCTACACACTAGACCATTCAACTTATCTTGCTGCGATACCAGACGGCAGTAGGTTTATTATCAGCTTGGGATTTTCGTATTTCGAACTGCCGTGACTCGTGCAGGGCATGCCTCCAGCTACTGCAACCGTAGCGCTTGGGCATCTGCTCTGGATAGGTACCGCCAATCCAGCGGATGGCTGCTTCCAGTCGAGTCCAGCCACCTTCGGCAAGCTTGGTTTCGGCTTCACGTAAACAGCGGCATATCCCACTGCCAGGCCAATCGACTGAGCCATCCACCCGGATACCGTCGAACACATCTTCCAATGATTGGCTCTGTATAAACGACGCTATTTTAGCTCGTGCCTCAAACAGGGTTTTGACCCAACATTGCAGATTCAGACAATGCCGATTGATGGTTTCGTAGCTTTCCTCCAGAAAACCATCCGCCGCCTGGCAACCTGATTCAGACCAGAGATCGAAACGCTCAATGAAGTGGTGAACCAGTTTATTGCGCAGGTCAACCAGCTCCTTGAGATCGGCCTTCATTGCCTCATAGTGCTCGGCTGTCATTTCCAACCGGCATCCATACCTGAGCCCGATCTGGTCACCGACATTGGCTTGTATCTGTGACTCTTCTTCATTTGGGAGCGGCGGGGTCAAAAAGCTTTCGGTCAATATCCCCATCAACGTACCCATCGTCTTATTTTGGGCATATGCGATCTTTTGCTCACGGATGATAGACAGCCGATCCGCGGCACCGCTCAGCTCGACATGCGCGACAATGGCTTTCAGCTGCCGTTCGTATTGTTGCAAGCGCAACAGACAGCGTCCGAGCTTGCGCTGCACTATATGTTGAATAGCAGGTACATCATCCGAGGGCATGGTAGTGACTTCATCCATGATTAACGACTCAGGCATAAGTGGTAGGGCTGGAGCGATTCACTGCAATACGCTTGCCCTGCCAGAAGGGCTTGCAACGCGTAAATCGGACACTTTTCAAACTCAGTGTAGGTTGAGTCAATCCACTCGGACTTTTTCAACAGAATCGGTCGAATGCGGCCGCTCACGACCCACCGCAATCAACCCGAATCCGTCTTGATGTCTGCTTGTTGTAACCGTACGCTAGCAACATTCATGGAGGATTCTGGCTGATGGCACGCGTGGGTTTGATACTGACACCAGGTTTTGCAGACTGGGAATATGCATTCATTGCTGGAACTGCGTCCCCGTTTTACGGGATCGACGTCAGGTTTTTCGCTCCTACTCCAGGGCAGTTCCACTCGCAGGGCGGGTTGGCTGTAACGGTCGATAGCAGTTTGCAACAATGCCTGGACTGGAAACCGGACGTTGTTGTGGTCATTGGAGGAATGGCCTGGGAACGTGCAGAAGCACCAGATATTCGAGACTTTCTTCATGCCAGCCGCTCAAGTGGAGCGACAATTGCCGGCATCTGCGGCGGAACGCTGGCACTTGCGAGGGCCGGGCTTCTCGACACGGCTCCTCATACCTCGAACAGCGCTGACTTCTTGCAACAGAATGCCCCGGGTTATGACGGGCGCGCGCTTTATCGAAGCAGTCCAGTCGCGGTGATTGCCGACCGCATCATCACTGCTCCAGGCCCTGCACCCGTTAGCTTCACCTGCGCCGTGTTCGAAGGTGCCGGGCTGTCTTCGGAGCTCATTGCTCAGTTCAGGTCGATGTTGGCAGCGGAACATGAGCCTTGCCCGTGCGCCGATCCAGGGCCTCCATGTCCGCTGGCAGGCTGAAGCGCAAATTACCTTGATCACTGCGCACCTGAGTGCCTTGTGGATAGTGAACAGAGCCGAAGTCGACGGCACGGTTCAAGTAGCCATCCCACATCAGCACATCACCGTCAGGCCCGGTCACGCGCATGCGCAGCCAGCGCAGTTCCATCCCCAGCAGGTGGACCGGTGTATCTTCGGACCTCGCCTCCCATCCTCTCTCGGTGGAAAACACCGTCACCGGCCCCGGCCCCGGCCAGACGATGCCGCCCAAGCGGGTGCCTGGCGCCAGCATGCATTCTTTCAGGCTCCACTCGGAAAACTTGAAATGGGCACCGAACGGAAAGTTGAACTCGACCTTGCCTGCCTCACATTTCCAGCCTTCAAGGTCGTGGGTGGACACGGTCTCGACCGTCGCGTTGCCATGGCTTTGCCACAGTTCTAGACGACGCACGCGCATCCCCATGATAAGGAAAGCCACCAGGCAGGCAATCAGCAGCCAGAGGAAAACCTCGGAGAAAATCAAGATCATGTAGCCGACCGCCATGGCCAGCGGATCGACAGGAATCATGGACGTCCTTGTAAACCTGGAAACTGACCGCGCAGAGTAATCCAGTCTACGGCGCTCTCCCAACTCGGCATGATGCCCCACGACGCCAAAGGTGGGAGCTCCGAGCTTACTGGCCGTGAGGCATAGCCCGCGGCAAGCGGCCGCTTAGGCGCAAGCCATCGCGCACGTTCAGCCCCATCAATGCAAGGTTGGTTGCCCCGGCGACGAGCTCGATGACCTGTACGACGTAGAAACGCGTGTCGAAGCTTCCTGCCGACGCCCATAAGTTGAGTGCAATTGCGCAGGGCACAAGCACCAACAGGCCATTGGCGGAGATGAATGGCATGCGTTTCTTCTTCGCGCTCACCAGGCGCCCTGGTCGAGCCCGACTCAGCAGCATTCCGCTTGCCCCGGCCAGTGCCATCACCGGCACCAGCAGCCAAAGTCCGGGGCTCACGATCAAGTGCTTGAGCTGAGCTATCGAACGCTGGGTTCCCAGGATTTCGACAAGAAGGGTCGATAGAAAGAAAGTAGCGATGCACAGCAGTGCCAGCATGCTGGCTGTCAGGTGGAGTCGTTTGAGCATGTATCGAATACCGTCAGTTAATTGGGCACGGGTTGACCAGTACCGCCGGAGATTCGCTGCACTGGAGCTGCTGCCTGCGGATGGGTGCGACTGGATCAAGTGGGTGAATAGAAAGCATGGAGACTTCCAGACTTGTAAACATGGTGACAACCTGGCACCACGCATCCAACCCTACAAAATTGACATCATCATGTCAATGTGGAAAAGTTCGCGCCATGAACAAGCCAAACCACACCCCCGCTGGACGCGCCATGACCGATCTGGTCCTTGAGCTCTTTCGAGCAAGTGCGCGAATGCTCACCGCAGGCGATCGCCTCGTTGCCGAGACAGGTCTCACGAGCGCCCGTTGGCAGCTGCTTGGAACGATCGTCAATGCCGATCGAGCGCAGCCTGTCTCATGGATTGCCCGCGACATGGGCGCGAACCGCCAGAACGTTCAGCGGATCGTCAACGATCTCGTCAAGGATGGAATGCTGGAATTTCAGCCGAACCCTCACCATCGCAGGGCGCAGCTGGTTGTGCTTACCGACGCTGGAAAACAAGCATTCAATCTTGCAATGAAGCTGCAAGCGCCTTGGATCAACGAGCTTTCGCAGGGTTTGAAGGTCGAAGACATCCAGACGACCTACCAGGTGCTGCACCAGCTGCGCAGTCAGCTTGAAGACGAGCAAAGGGACTAACCTGGCAACACCACACCATCGCTTTTTTCGATGGAACCTATTTTCCACATAAGCAAAAAAGCGATGAAAATGACCTCACCGAAACACACCTTCAGGTGAAGTCATGAAACTGCAAGCCACCCAAAAATCCTTCGCTGAACGCATCGTCCACGCCGTCGGCTTTGAAGTCATCGCCGTGCTGATCTGCGCGCCGATCGGCGCCTGGCTGCTCGACCGCTCGATGCTGGAAATGGGCGCGCTGGCGGTGATGCTGTCGACCGTGGCGATGATCTGGAACATGCTCTACAACGCGGCATTCGACCGCCTCTGGCCCGTCAGCCGGGTAGCGCGTACGGTCAAGGTCCGCGCCCTGCACGCCGGCGGCTTTGAAACCGGTTTCGTGCTGATCGGCGTGCCGATTGCCGCGCTGATGCTCGATGTGTCGCTGGTGCAGGCGTTCCTGCTGGAGATCGGCTTCTTCGCCTTCATGCTGCCCTACACCATGGCCTACAACTGGGGCTATGACCTGCTGCGTCAGCGCCTGATGAGCGCACCGGTCAGCGCGGTACAGGCACAACAAACACGCGGGTAAAGTTGTGCCGGGCTCTTTAGCATCGAGCTAAATAGTGGCATTCTGCACCCCATGGACATCTACGCAATTCGCAAGAGCAATCTGCTGCAGTTGATCGGTACCCAGCGCAAGGCCAGTTGTGCCGAGCGCTGGGGCATGAGCCCGGCGCACCTGAGCCAGATTCTCTCGACCCGCACGGAAAAAAACCTCGGTGATGAAGTCGCCCGGCGCATCGAGCAGGCCGAGCACTTGCCCGCGGGCTGGATGGATGTGCTGCAAGGCGAAGCTGGCGTACCTGCCAGCAGCGGCACGGCGCTGAGCAGCGAGTTCGTCAGCATCGCCCACTTCGACATCCGCGGCTCCATGGGCAACGGCAACACGCCGCCAGCCCATGTCGAGGTGATCCGTGAGCTGACCGTGCACCTGGACTGGCTGCGCGGCCAGGGCATCAGCTTTTCCGGCGCGCACAACCTGGCGATCATCAGCGGCGATGGCGACAGCATGGCCGGCACGTTCAACGACGGCGACGCGTTGCTGGTCGACCGCGGCATCAACGAGGTGCGCAGCGATGCCATCTACGTCTTCAGCCTCGACGGCGACCTGTTCGTCAAACGCCTGCAGCGCCTGATCGATGGCACCTTGCGGATGATTTCCGACAACCCGCTGTACCCGCCGGTGCTGATCGAGGGTGCGGCGCTGGAAAAACTGCACATTCATGGCCGCGTGCTACTAGTTTGGAACGCGCGAAGAGTATGATGGCAAAACAACCGACCGCTCTGGTCGGTTAATGAACACTAGACAACAGCAGTAGGATGTAGCGATTCCAGCAACGGATTGCTCGACCGAATCCGTGTGACTGAGATCGAATCATGAGCGGTAATCTGTGGGTGTGGGAAGAAGAAGAGCTGCTGGCCCTGCGCAAGGCATTTGCCGCACTCAAGGCCGGGCAACGCCAGGCCGACCGGGTCTCCCAGCGGCGCATGGCCGTGGAGCTCGGGGTCAGTGTGACCACCCTCAACGCCTACATGACCGGCAAGCGCGCGCTGGACATGAAGTTCGCGCTGATGTTCGAGCGCCTCACCGGCATCCCCACGCGCAGCTACAGCCCGCGCCTGGCCGACGAGATCGAAAGCACCCGGCACCACCACAAACCTGCGGTCTAGAGCCGCCGGGCTGATTGCATCCGGGCTTCGCTTGGCCCTGTGAAATTTATCTGGTAGTTTTTCATGAAAAAATACCAATAAAAATTCATGAGGTCCGTCGTGTTCAAGCAATCCGCCCAGCATGTCGCCAGCTATTACGCCCAGACCTACCCCGCCCCTATCCCTCTGCGCCCTACCCTGCAGGAACGCCTGGATACCGAGGTGCTGATCATCGGCGCCGGTTTCAGCGGCCTGCACACCGCCCTGCGCCTGGCTCTGGCCGGCAAGCGGGTGATTTTGGTGGAAGCCAGCCGGGTGGCCTGGGCGGCGTCCGGGCGTAACGGCGGTCAGGCGTTGCTGGGCTGGTCGTGCGACATGGCGCCACTGGAGAAATCCCTTGGTCAGGAACGCGCACGGCGCCTGTGGGACAGCATGCGCTGGGCCGCCAGTGAGATGCGCGAGCTGCCCGAACGCCACGGCTTTGAGGTCGACTACCGGCGCGGCAGCTTATGGGCCGCAGTCCTGCCCCGGCGCGTGGCCATGCTCCATGCGGCCCGGCACGAGGCCGAAATGAAATGGGGCTATGACCCGCTACGGGTAATCGAGCGCGACGAGTTGCCCGAGTGGATCGGCAGCCCGCGCTACCAGGCTGCGCTGTATGACGCCGAAGGTGCCCACCTCAACCCGCTGAAGCTGGCCCAGGGCCTGGCCAGCGCCATCGAAGCGGCCGGCGGGCGGATCTTCGAACAGAGCCGGGTGCTCAGCTACCGCGATACCCCGGCAGGCTTTGTCGCCCGTACCGACCAGGGCGAGATCCGCAGTGATGTGCTGGTGCTGGCCTGCAACGCCTACATCGACCAGCTCGACCGCCCGCTGTCACAACGCCTGCTGCCGGTGGGTTCCTATCAGGTGGCCACCGCGCCCCTGGACCCGGCCCTGGCCCGTTCGCTGCTGCCACAGAACAGTTGCGTGATCGACAACCAGTTCGTCCCCGACTACTTCCGCCTGACCCCGGACCAGCGCCTGCTGTTCGGCGGCGGTTGCACCTACCTGGGCGGTATCCCCAAGGACGTTGCCGCTGCCACCCGCCCGGTCTTGGAACGAGCCTTCCCGCAGTTGCAAGGCGTGCAGATCGACTATGCCTGGGGCGGCCATATCGACTGCAGCCTGCGCCGCACCCCGGACATCGGCCGCCAGGGCCAGCGCTACTGGCTGCAGGGCTTCTCCGGCCATGGCGTACTGCCAACCCTGGCCGGCGCCCGGGCGGTCAGCGACGCCATTCTGGGCGACAACCATTTGCTGGACCTGTACCAGGCCATCGACAACGGCCGCTTCCCTGGCGGCGACCTGCTCGCTGCCCCGCTGGAAGCGGCAGCCAAGGCCTGGTACCGCCTGCGCGACACTATTTGAGAGGGCCCACCCATGGACATGCAGGAAGAAATCGAAAGCCTGGCGATCCTCATCCGCGACCTGCGCAAGCATCGCAACCTGACCCTCGGCGAGCTGGCCGACCGCATCGACCGCTCGGTGGGTTTCCTGTCCCAGGTCGAGCGTGGCCTGTCGCGCCCGACCGTGGCCGACCTTACCGCCATCAGCGAAACCCTGTGCGTGCCCACCACCTACTTCTACAACCTGAGCAAGCCGCGCGAAGTGGACTGGGTCACCCGCCCCGGTGAGCGGCGCACCCTGTACTACGCCGCCGGGATTACCGACGTGCTGGTCTCGCCCAAGCTCAACGGTGGCTTTTCGATGCTCGAAAGCCACCTGGCGCCGGGCGCCAGCAGCGGTGACGGGCACCTGGACGACAGCTCCGAGCAAGGTGGTTTTGTGCTCGAAGGCGAATTGAGCATCTGGCTCGATGACGCTGAGATGCCGGTCACCCTGCAGGCCAACGACAGCTTCCAGCTGCCACCGCACAGCCAGTTCCGCTACGCCAACCTGACCGAACACACTACCCGGGTGCTCTGGGTATTCCGTTGAAACCAAGCGCAGGATCGCACGTGATGACAACAATAAAAGACTGCCCTGATCTGCTTAGTGAAGTACGCGCATTTCGCGCCGAGCATCCTCAGGTGCGTTATGTCGACCTGATCAGCCTGGACATCCCCGGGCATTTTTATGGCAAGCGCTACCCGATCGACATGCTCGAAAAAGTCGCTGCCGGCAGCGCCCTGAAACTGCCGCAGAACTGCGTTTTGCTGGGTGTCCAGGGCGGCCTGCACCCGATTGGCGACTACTGCTTCAACGACGGTGACCCCGATGCGCCACGGCGGCTGATTCCCGGCACCCTCAAGCCGGTGCGCTGGGAGAACCAGCCGCTGGGGCAAATGCTGATCAGCTCCGACGGCACCGCCGCACCGATCGAGTTCGAGCCCCGCGAAGTGCTGGCCCGGGTGCTGCAGCGCCTGGAGCGTCGCGGCATTCGCCCGGTGGTGGCCTTCGAGCTGGAGTTCTACCTGTTCGACCGCACGCTGAAAGACGGCCTGCCGCAGTTCCCCCGCGACCCGTTCAGCGGTGATCCGGACGACCAGCCGAACATGCACATCGAACGCCTGTCGCGTTACTCCGACGTGCTGCGAGAGATGGTCGAAGCCGCCAACGAGCAAGGCGTGGACGCCAACGTGATCACCGCAGAACTGGGCCCCGGGCAGTTCGAGATCAACTTCGGCCACTGCGACGACGGCCTGCGCGCCGCCGACTGGGCCGCACTGTTCTGCCGCAGCACGCGTGGCGTGGCGCTCAAGCACGGCATGCGCGCCAGTTTCATGAGCAAACCCTACCTGGACGCGCCGGGCAGCGGCATGCACGTGCATGTCAGCCTCTACGACCAGCAAGGCAACAACCTGCTGGCCGCCGATGCCCAGCGCCCGCTGCGCCATGCCGTGGCCGGTTGCCTGGAACTGCTGCCGCAGTGCATGCCGATCTTCGCTGCCAACCACAATGCCATGCGTCGCTATGGTGCCATGGTCAACGCGGCGAGCCGCGCCAGCTGGGGCTTTGAAGACCGCGACGCGTGCATCCGCATCCCCGAATCGGACCCGCGCAACCTGCGCATCGAACACCGCCTGGCCGGCGCCGATGCCAACCCATACCTGGTGCTGGCGGCGATTCTCAGTGGCATGGAGCATGGCCTGGAGGCCGGCCAGGAGCCGATTGCACCGCTCAACGACGACCGCAGCAGCGGCATCGATTTTCCCAAGGACATGCTCGCGGCGGTGGCGGCCATGCGTCATCACCCGGTGGTCAATGAGCGGCTGGGCAGTGAGTTCGTCATGGTCTATTGCGAGAACAAGCGGCAGGACCACCTGGCGTTCATGCATGAGGTGAGTGCGCGGGAGTATCGCTGGTTTCTCTAGGCTGTACCGGCCCTATCGCGGGGCAAGCCCGCTCCCACAGGATTGGTGCAAGACCTGTGGGAGCGGGCTTGCCCCGCGATCGCAATCCGGGCGACAAGATCAGCGGTAGATCTCACTTCCCGCATCCGGCGCCAGCGTGCGGAACACCAGCGCCGAGGCCATGCATGCCAGCGCACTCACGCCAATCACCAGGGCAATGTCCGCCACCCCCACCTGCTGCGCGCCCTTCACGCTCATCAACAGACTCAGCAGCGAAGCCGCCATCCCTACCGACAAGCTCATGGTCAACTGCACCGTCGCCGCCGACAGGCTGCTGGCCCGGCTGTGCAACTCGGCCGGCACATCGGCATAGGTCAAGCCGCCCATGGCACTGAACTGCAAGGAGCGGATCAGGCCGCTGGCGAACAGGATCAACACCACCAGCCAGTACGGCGTGTCGAGGTTGAAACTGGCGCAGGCGCCCAGGCTCAAGCCGGTCAACAACGCATTGAAAGTCAAGGTGCGGCGAAAGCCGAAGCGGCGCACGATGCGCACCGCCAGCAGCTTGACCACAAAGGCGCCAACGCCACCGGTAAAGGTCAGCAAGCCGGCCTGCAAGGGGCTCAGGCCAAAGCACAGCTGAAACAGCAAGACCATCAAGAACGGCTGCGCCGCCGTCCCCAGGCGGAACAGGTTGCCGCCCCAGAAGCTCAGGGCAAAACTGCGCACGCGCAAGGGTGCAAAGTCCAGCAGCGGCTGAACGCAGCGCCGGGCATGACGCACATACAGCAGCGCTGCCAGCCCCCCGAGCAGCAGCAACAGCACCACCCAACGCCGCGCCAGCAAGCCGTGGCCCAGGGCTTCAAAACCGAACACCAGTGACGCCAAGGCCACACTGGCCAGCAGCAAGCCTCGCACATCCAGGCGTTGCTGACTGTCGCCGGGATAATCGGGGATATAGCGCAGCACCAGGTAAACCCCAAGCAGGCCGATGGGCAAGTTGACCAGGAAGATCCATTGCCATGACAGCAGGGTCACCAGCAAACCACCCAGGGGTGGGCCGAGCATTGGCCCCACCAGCGGCGGAATGGTCAGGTAGGACATGTTGCGCAGCAGGTGCTCACGCGGCGACCAGCGCAGCAGGATCATCAACCCCACCGGCACCATCATCGCCCCCGCTGCGCCCTGGCACAGGCGCGCCAGGCACAGCTGCAGCAACGAGCCCGCCAGGGCGCAGGCCAGTGACGACAGGGTAAACAGGACGATGGCCAGGACGAACAGCCGCCGTGGCCCATAGCGGTCCGCCGCCCAGCCACTGACCGGCACCGCCAGTGCCGCCGCAAGCATGTACAGCGACACCACCAGGTTCATGCGCACGCTCGGGGCGCCGAACTCGCTGGCCATCTGCGGCAAGGCGGTCATGACCACGGTGGAATCGATCAGCTCCATCAGCAGCGCACAGCCGATGATCATCGGTACCCGCCGTGAGTGCCGGGTGCTGTGGCTCAGCAATGGCGCCTGCACGCTGCCCAAGTCAGAACAACCCCGAGGTCGGTGGTGGCGTGCCGGTCAGCTGCCAGGCGCCCACCGCCGCGGCTTTCCAGTGCCGTGGGTTGTGGTTGGCGACCGTGCGCGCGTTGCGCCAGTGACGGTCGAGGTTGTGGCTTCGGCCGGTGGTCGAGGCGCCGCCTACGTCGAACAGCAGTTCGGCGGCCTTGAGCGCCGATTCGGCGGCGATGTACTGCGCCTGGGCGACGTCGATGGCGGCCTGGTCGACCTGCTGCGGGTCGAGGCCCGCGGCCCAGGCACGGTCGATGGACGCGGCGGCGCGCAATACCACGGCCTCGGCGGTAAAGGCGCGGGCGGCGATTTCACCGACGCTGAGCTGCACGTAGGGGTCATCCACCGAACGCGTGGCGCTGCTGTGCTTGATCGGCCGTGCGTGCTCGCGGGCAAACCGGGTGGCATCGTCCAGGGCGTTACGGGCGATGCCGGCCTGCACCGTGGCCAGAAACAGCTGCAGGAACGGCGTGACGATGGTGCGCTTGCCCTCCTCCACGGTGCGCGTGCGGATCTCGTCGGCGTACACCAGCACATCGTTCAGGCGCGTGGTGCCGCTGGCGGTCAGGCGCTGGCCCATGGCGTCGAAATCGTCGAGCAGCTCCAGGCCCTGGCGCTCGCGCGGCAGCACGAACGACACCGGCTGATCGTTTTCGTCCAGGGCCACGGCGCTGACCCAGTCGGCGTACAGCGAACCGGTGCTGTAGTACTTGCTGCCGCTGGCGCGGTAATGCTCGCCGTCACGCACGATGCGCGCACTGATCGCGCCATTGGCGCCGCCCACTTCCCAACCGGCATTACCCAGCACCGCGCCTTGCAGGTAGCGGGCGAACCAGCGCTGGCGCTCGGCCTCGGCGCCGTCAGCGGTTGAAGACAACAGCCCCTCGATGAAGCCAAAGCCCGGACGCAACGCCTGGGCGACGTTGGAGTCCACCGAGGCGATGCGCAGCAGCAGGCCGATCACATCGCTGACACTACCACCCGGGCCGCCATAGGCCTCGGGAATGCGGCAGGTGTAGAGCCCGGCCCGGGCAATCTGGCGCACCGCTTCATAGGGCAGCTGGCGCTCGCGCTCACGTTGCGCGGCACCAGCGGCAATCAGCGGCAGGAGGTTCTCGGTATTGCCCTTGAGGTCGTCGAGGTTGCGGCGATCAAACTGGGGGACTGCAGATAAACCAGGCATGGACTTTCCTTGTGCGGATCAGGCGATCAGATCGCCAGGCGGAGAAATTCGAAACTGACCTTGCGGCCGCTTTCCAGGTGCGGAATGGCATCGAGCAAGGCACGGGTATAGGGGTGTTGCGGGCGGTCGAAGACATCGCGCACGGCGCCGCTTTCCACCGCCACGCCGTCTTTCATCACCAGCACCTGGTCGCTGACATGGTTGATCACCCCGAGGTCGTGGGAGATGAACAGGCAGGCCAGGCCCAGGCGCTGCTTGAGGTCGTCGAGCAGCTCGAGGATCTGCGCCTGCACCGACACATCCAGCGCCGACACCGGCTCGTCGCACACCAGGATCTGCGGCTGCGCGGCCAGGGCACGGGCGATGGCGATGCGCTGCCGCTGGCCGCCAGACAGCTCGAGCGGGCGCCGTTCCAGCAGGCTTTCGTCGAGGCGCACCAGCTTCAGCAGTTCGACGGCCTGCGGGCGCCACTGCCCGCGCAGGTGCCCGGCCACTTGCAGCGCCTCGAACAACACCCGCTGCACGGTGTAGCGCGGGTCGAAGGAACTCAGCGGGTCCTGGAACACCACCTGGATACTGCGGCGCAACTGGCGTTTCTCCTGGTCATCGAGTTGCAACCAGGGCCGGCCCTTGATCTGGATCTCACCGCTGTCGGGGGTTTCCAGGCCGAGGATCATCCTGGTAAGGGTGGTCTTGCCCGAGCCCGACTCGCCGACGATGCCCAAGGTGCGGCCCTTGTGCAGTTGCAGCGAGACCTTGTCGACCACGGTGCGCAAGTTGCCGTCCGGGCCCTTGAAGGCCTTGCTCAGTTGCTGCACCTGCAGCAGCGGCGCGCTGGTTTCCACCACGGGCGGCGCCACGGCGGCCAGCTTTGGTGCCTGGGGCCGGCGAAAATGCACGGCGGCGCCGGCCTTGAGCAGGTACTGGGTGTAGGGGTGCTGCGGGTCTTGCAGCACCGCCTCGACACTGCCCTGCTCGACGATCACGCCGTTGTGCATCACCGCCACCCGGTTGGCCAGGCGCGAAACCACCGCCAGGTCATGGCTGACGATCAGCATCGCCGTGCTGTCGCCGCGCAGGGATTCGAGCAGGCTCAATACCTGGGCCTGCACCGTGGCATCCAGCGCCGTGGTCGGCTCGTCGGCAATCAACAGGCGCGGGTTGCAGGCGATGGCCGAGGCGATCAGCGCGCGCTGGCGCAAACCGCCGGAGAGCTGCCAGGGGTACTGGCGGGCGCGCAGCTCAGGTTCCGGCACGCCGACCGCGCGCAGCAGCTCCAGCACTCGCGCCTGGCGTTGTGCGCGACTCAGGTCGCTGTGCAGTTGCAGCGGTTCGGCAATCTCCTTGCCCACCGGGCGCAGGGGGTCGAGCGAGCCCAGCGCGTCCTGCATGACGAAACCAATCTGCGCGCCGCGCACCCGGCGCCAGGCGCGCTCGTCGAACTGGCGCAGGTCCTGCCCGGCGAAGGCCAGGCGGCTGGCCTGCACCTGCGCATGGGCACCGGTAAGCCCGGCCAGGGTGCGCGAGGTGACGCTCTTGCCCGAGCCCGACTCACCCACCAGCGCCAGGCATTCACCTTGCTGCACGGTGAAACTGATGCCCTTGAGTACCGGCGCGCCCTGGCCGAAACGCACCTGCAAGTCGCTGACTTCGATCAGCGGCGCAGGGTGTTGGATAACAGCGGTCATAGGCGTTTACCTTCGTTGCGGCGCAGCAGTTCGCGGCCAATGGCAGTGATCGAAACCACGGTGAGGGTGATGGCCAAGGCCGGCCAGGCCACCAGCCACCAGGCGTTGGCCAGGTAGTTGCGGCCGATGGCGAGCATGCCGCCCCACTCCGGCTCCGGCGGCGGCGCGCCAAAGCCGAGAAAGCTCAGGGCGGCGCCGGCGACGATGGTGCTGCCGATGCCGATGGTGGCGAGAATCAAAATCGGTTTGATCGCATTGGGCAGCACATGCCGCCAGATCACCTGGCGCCGTGGCAGGCCGAGGGTGGTGGCCGCCTCGACATAGCCGGCATTGCGCACCACCAGGGTTTGCGCGCGCACCAGGCGCGCATAGCGCGGCACGCTGGCGATGCCCACGGCGATGATGGTGTTGAGCGCGCCCTGGCCGAAAAAGGTGATGATCACCAGCGCCAGCAGCAGGTCGGGAAAGGCCAGCAGCACATCGACCAGGCGCATCACCGCGCCGTCGACCAGCCGTGGGCCAAGGCCGGCCAGCAGCCCCAGCACGGTGCCGAGCAACAGCCCCAGCGCCGTGGCACTCAGGCCCAGCACCAGCGACGGGCGCACGGCGTATACCAGCCGCGCGAGGATGTCGCGGCCGTTCTCGTCAGTGCCCAGCCAGTGCAGGCTGCTGGGCGCCTGGAAGGCCTGGCGGGCGCTGGCGTCGAGCGGGTCGGCGGACACCAGCCAGCCCGGCTGCAGCGCCGCCAGTACCAGCAGCGCGACGAACAGCGCAGCCAGCAGCAGCCCCGGGCGCAAGGCCAGTTGCCGACGGCTGGCAAAGCGCGCCTGGGCCTGGATCAGGCCGTTGACGGGCAGCACCGCCGCCGTTGAATTGATCGGCGCCATCGGGCACCTCCATGAACTGAACGTTAGGGAGCAGGGTTCGGGATCTGCCGGTGGATCTGCTCGATGCGCGCCAGGGCTTCGCTGTCGAGCTTCACCTGCAGCGCGCCGAGGTTGTCGGCCAGTTGCGCAAGGCTGGTCTGCCCGGTCAGCGCACTGCTGACAAACGGCTTGCTGATCACATAGGCCAGGGCCAGTTGCGCCGGGGTTATCGCCAGCTCCTGGGCCAGCGCCACATAGGCGGCAATCGCCTGATGGGCGCCGGGGCTGTCGTAGCGGTTGAAGGTGCGGTACACCGACGACAGGCGCGAGCCCTGCGGCAAGGCGCCATTGAGGTACTTGCCGGTCAGCGCGCCGAAGGCCAGCGGCGAATAGGCCAGCAAGCCGATGTTGTCGCGCTGGCTGAACTCCGACAGGCCGCCCTCATACAGGCGGTTGAGCAGGCTGTAGGGGTTCTGGATGCTGACGATGCGCGGCAGGTTCTGCTCGCGGGCCTGGCGCAAGAACTCTGCCACGCCCCAAGGGGTTTCGTTGGACACGCCGATATGGCGGATCTTGCCCGCCGCCACCTGTTCGGCCAGCACCTGCAAGGTTTCGGCGATGCTCACCGCCTCGCGGTCATCTTCGCCATAGGGGTATTCACGCTGGCCGAAAATGTTGGTGGTGCGGTCCGGCCAATGCAATTGGTAGAGGTCCAGGTAATCGGTCTGCAGACGCTTGAGGCTGCCATCCAGGGCTGCCACGATGTTGGCCCGGTCATGGCGGGTGCGGCCCTCACGAATATGCGCCCCTGCCCCCGGCTGGCGTGCCGGGCCGATGATCTTGCTGGCCAGCACCACCTCGGCGCGCCGCCCGCTTTGCGCCAGCCAGCTGCCGATAAAGCGTTCGGTGCTGCCCCAGGTTTCAGCATGGGTGGGCGTCGGGTACATCTCGGCGCTGTCGATCAGGTTGATGCCGGCAGCCAGCGCCGCGTCGAGCTGGCGGTGGGCATCGGCTTCGCTGTTCTGGTGGCCCCAGGTCATGCTGCCCAGCCCCAGCACGCTGACCTGGATGTCGCTGTGGCCCAAAGTACGTTTGATCATGCTCGCTCCGTCGCGAAAGTGAAAAGGCTCAAACCGCCTCGGCGGCGCGCTGGTACTGGCTGGCCGGGTACGGCAGGCCGAGGTGGTCGCGCAAAGTGCTGCCCTGGTACTCGTGGCGGAACACGCCGCGTTTTTGCAGCAGCGGCACCACTGCGTCGACAAACACCTCGACGCCGGAGGGGAACATGTCCGGCATGATGTTGAAGCCGTCGGCGGCACCGGCGCGGAACCAGTGCTCGAGGGTGTCGGCGACCTGTTCCGGGGTGCCGACGATCAGCCGGTGGCCGACCAGGATGCGCCGCGACAGCTCACGAATGGTCAGGTTCTCGCGCCGCGCCAGGTTCAGTTGGGCTTCGAGAAAACCGTGGGAGCCGCGCTCGAATTCCGCCACCGGGCCGATCCGCTCCCAGGGCAACGGCGCGTCCAGCTCCAGCTCGCTGACCGCCAGCCCCACCCGCGCCGCCACCTGATGGATCAGCCCTGCTTCGCCGTACCAGGCGTTGAGCTCGTCGAAGCGCGCCTGGGCCTCGGCCTCGCTGCTGCCGATCACCGTCGACAGCCCCGGCATGATTTTCAGGTGCTCGGGGTTGCGCCCCCACTGGCGGGCGCGCTGCTTCATTTCCTGGTAGAAGGCCTGACCGTCGACCAGGGTGGTCTGGGTGGTGAAGATCGCATCGGCATAGCGCGAGCCGAGGGCTTTGCCGCCTTCGGAGGAACCGGCCTGGACCAGCACTGGCCGGCCCTGGGGCGAGCGCGGCAGGTTCAGCGGGCCCTTGACCGAGAAATGCTCGCCGACAAAGTCGATGGCGTGGACCTTGGCCGGGTCGGCAAAGCGCCCACGGCGGGCATCGCCGATCACCGCGTCATCTTCCCAGCTGTCCCACAATTTAAGGGTGACGTCGATGAACTCATCGGCGCGGGCATAACGGTCGACATGCCGCGGCACCCCGGCCAGGCCGAAATTCTGCGCCGCGGCATCACCGGCATTGGTGACCACGTTCCAGGCCGCACGGCCGCGGCTGATATGGTCCAGCGAACTGAAGCGCCGGGCCAGGTTATAGGGGTCGTTGTAGCTGCTCGACGCGGTGGCGATCACGCCGATATGACGGGTGGCCAGGGCCACGGCGGTGAGCAGCACGGTCGGCTCCAGGCGCCCGGCCGGGTGCTGGCCAATATCGCCGAACAGCGCCGGGCCGTCGGCGAGGAAGATCGCATCGAGCTTGCCGCGTTCGGCGATGCGCGCGATGTTGCTGTAGTACTCGGGGTCCAGGTAGGCATTGGCCGGCACCTCGGCCTGGCGCCAGGCGCCGGCGTGGGCGCCGAAGCCGAGGATGTTCATGCCGATGCTCATGTGTTTGGCGGGCTGACTCATGGCAACTCCTTATGTGGGGATCAGACCGCGCTGGCTTCGTCGCGGGCGGCGTTGTCCTGGGCGTGCAACTGGCGCCAGGCGGCGCCGGGGCTGACGCCATTCAGGTAGTAATTACCCAGGGCCCGTTCGCGGTAGATCGCCGGGTTGTGCGATGCCAGGGTGCGGGCGTTGCGCCAGTGCCGGTCGAGGCGCCGGGCCTGGCTGGTGGCCGAGGCGCCGCCGACTTCAAACAGCAAGGTGGTGGCTTCTAGCGCCTGCTCCAGCACCACCTGCTGGGCCTGGTAGGTGCGGATATCGGCCTCGACGTAGTGCGCTTCGCCGACCGTGCCGTCGAGCTCGGCTTCATGCACGGTTTGCAGCACCTGGGCGACATCCAGCACCAGGGCCTGGGCGGCATAGGCCAGGCTCGACAGGCGGCCGATCACCCGCTGCACCAGCGGGTCGTCCTGGGGGCTGGACTGGCCGGGCACGCCAAAGGCGCGGGTGCGGCCCTGGACGAAGGCGACGGCATCGCGCTGCACGGCGCGGGCAATCCCGGCCAGGGTCGCCAGGTGGAACAACTGGTAGAACGCCGACAGGTAGGATTCGGCGCGCAGCTCACCAGGCTTGAAGCGACGCAGCACCTGCTCCGGCGGCACCGCCACATCGGCGAAACGGGTGGTGCCGCTGCCGCTCAGGCGCTGGCCGAAACCGTCCCAGTCGTCTTCCAGGCTGACGCCGGGAGCCGTGGTGGACACCACCACGCTGACATAGTCCTCGTCGAGCATGGCCACCGCCGCCACCCAGTCGGCGTAAATGGCGCCGGTGCAGTAGTACTTCTCGCCCTGCAGCAACCAGCCGGCCTCTGGTGCCTGCGGGTCGGCGGCAGTGAGCCGCACCGAGTTGCCGGTGGTGTCGGTGCGTTCGGCCATGGCCGCGCCCCACAACTGCCCCGCCGCTACCTTGGCCAGCCAGTAACGCTGGGAAGCGGCATCGCCGCTGGACAGCCGGCCTTCGACAAAGCCGAAGTGCGCGCGAAAGATCTGCGGCAGGTTGGAGTCGGCTGCGGCCAGATCGATCAGCAGGCGAAACAGCACCGGCAAGCTGACCTGCGCGCCGTTCAATGCCTGGGGCACGCGCAAGGCGCCGAAGCCCGCGTCGCGCAGCCAGCTCACCGGCTCATGGGCCAGCTCGCGTTGCTGTTCGCGGTCAACCGCGCCTTCGGCAATGCGGGCAAACAGGGGGCAAAACGCACCTGCAGTTGGGCATAGTCCTGGCCTGCGTCGTTCGCGGCCAGGGGTGTTGGCAGATCATGGGCACTCATGGCTGGTCCTTGAAAATCGGGTTCATACGCTTTTGCTGCGTGGGTCGACCCAGTGGTTGATCAGGTCGACGAGAAAGTTGACGACCACGTAAATCGCCGCCGCCAGCAGGGTGATACCCAGCAGCAACGGCATGTCCTTGGTCACGGCGGCGTCGAGCATCAACCGGCCGATGCCCTGGCGAGCGAACAGCATTTCGATGATCACCGCGCCGCCCAGCAGGCTGGCGAAGACGAAGCCGGACAGCGTCACCAGCGGCACCAGGGCATGGCGCAAGGCGTGCTTGAGGCGCACGCCGGTCTCGGACATGCCGCGGGCGCGGGCCATGGCGATAAAAGGCTGTTCGAGGATGTCTTCCAGCTCCTGGCGCAGCACCTGGGTCAGCACTGCGGCAATCGGCAAGGCCAGGGCCAGGCTCGGCAAAATCAATGCTTGCCAGCTGTTGGAACCGGACGGCGGCAGCAGGTGCCAGCCGAACGAGAACAGCAGCAACAGCACAATGCCGATCACGAACGACGGCGCCGACGACAGCACCAGCTCGCTGCCGGACACCAGCGAGCGCACCCAGCGCGGACGGTTGGCCGTCAGCACTGCGCAGGTCACCGCGAGGATGATCGACAGCGCGGCGGCGGCCAGCGACAACTGCACCGTGGCGCCCAACTGGCTGCCGATCACCTGCAGCACCGGGATGCGCAGGCGGTAGGACTCGCCCAGATCCCCCTGGGCCAGGCGCGCCAGGTACTGGCCGTATTGCACCCACAGCGGCTGGTCGAGGCCGTATTCGACGCGCACCTGGGCGATCAGCTCGGCGCTGGGCATGGCATCGGGGCCGCCAAGAATCGCCAGGGCCGGGTCGCCGGCACTGAGGTTGATGGCCAGGAAGGTCAGGGTCGCCGCGCCCCAGAGCACGCCGATGCCGGCCAGCAGACGCCAGGCCAATCGTTGCAAGCTAGTCATTTGCCCTCCGGGTCGAGCCAGACGCTGGTGAACAACGGGGTGTTGTGCGAGGTGTCGAAAATCAGCCCCTTGACCTGCTTGCGGTAGGCCAGCAGCACATGGCTTTCGAACACCGGCACCGCCGGGATGGTTTGCGCCAGGCGCTCCTGGGCGATCCGGTAGAGGCCGCTCAGCTCAAGCGGGTCGGTGGTCTGGCGGGCGGCGCTGAGCACCCGGTCGAGTTCGGCATCGCGAAAGCGCCCGGCATTCTGGCCGATCAGCTTGGCGGTGCTGATCGCCTGGCTGTGGTAGAGGATGTACAGGCCGTCGGGGGTGTTGGTGTGCCAGTAGCCGCCACCGATCACCTGGAAGTCACTGGCGTAACGGCGCTGGGTGACCTGGGCCAGGGGTAGCAGGTCGATGTCGATCTGCAGGCCGATCTTCTTCAGGTCGGCCTGGATGGCCACGGCGATACTGCTTGGGTAGGCCGCGGTTTCGTAGGTCAGCAAGTGCGCGGCCAGACGCTGGCCGTTCTTCACCCGATACCCCTGGGCGTCGCGCTCGCTCCAGCCGGCCTGGTCGAGAATGCGGTTGGCCTCGGCCACGTCATAGGCCAGCACGTCCTTGAACGCCGGGTCGTAGTAGCGGGTGTTGGCGGCGAGAAAATCACCCTTGGCCAGGTACTCGCCAAAGCCGGTGATCCAGGCCAGGCCGTCACGGTCGATGGCCTTGGCCACGGCGCGGCGCACCTGCACATCGTCGAAGGGAAAGCGCTCGACGTTGAAGGTCAGGCTGCGAAACGGGTTGGCCTTGCGGATGCGGCTGCGCATCTGCAAGTCCGGGTTGTCGCGAATGGCCCGGGCGTTCTGGGTCGGTGCGTCGACGGTGAAATCCGACTGGCCGGCTTCCAGAGTACTGAAGCGGATCATCGGTTCGGGAACGATGCTCAGCTCAAGGCGGTCGAGGTAGGCCTCGCCCTGGTGCCGGGTCACCGCAGGCGCCCAGTTGTAGCCTTTGCGCTTGACGAAGTTGGCGCCCTGGTCGCGGGTGTAGCTTTCCAGCACGAAGGGCCCGGAGCCGATCGGGTGTTCGGCGATGGTCTTCGGTGCTTCGAGGATCTGCCGGGGCGAGATCATGCTCAGCCAGGATTGCGCCAGCACATCGAGGAACGGCGAATAGGCTTCGCGCAGGTGCGCTTCGAAGGTGTACTCATCGACGATGCGCCCATCCACGTAGGGGGCGATATAAGCGGCGGCCAGCGGCGACTTGGTTGCCGGGTCGCGCATGTGTTCGAGGTTGACCTGCAGGGCGCGGGCGTTGAATATCTCGCCATCGCTGAAGGTCACGTCATCGCGCAGATGAAAGGTGTAGGTCTTGCCGTCGTCGGAGATCTCCCAGGACTTGGCCAGCCACGGCGAGATATTGCCCTGCTCGTCCTGGTACAGCAGGCAGTCGAACAGAATGCGCCCCAGCCACTGCACATTGCCGTGGGAAATCGAATGCACGTCCAGCGTCGTGGTGTCGGATGCCGTCGACACCCGCAGGGTGCCACCGGGCTTGCCTGGGGCGGCCTCGTAATAGTCTTGCGCGGCATAGCTCAGGGTGCCGTTGTGCAGCGTGCCGTCGATGCCGCTGCTGCCCTGCCCCGGCGACTGCTCCACCGGCTTGCAGGCGCCCAGGGCCAGCAGCGCGCCAAGCACGGCAGGCGCGCCCAGCCTTGCGATTACTCTCATGCGGTTCTCCTGCAGGTGCCGCGCGAACGGCACCCGCCCCTGGCTCAGAAGTTGTAGGCAATCCCGGTGTAGGCGCCGAAGCCGTCACCCGGGTACAGCGATGCGGTGTCCTGGCCCTTGGCGTCGTAACTGGGCACCAGGGCGGTGACGTAGTCCTTGTCGGTGAGGTTTTTCAGGTCCAGGTACACCTGCCAGGTCTTGTTCGGCGCGTCGTACCCCAGGCGTGCACCCCACAGGGTGTAGGACGGGGCGTAGAAGCTGTTGGCGTAGTCCACCGCCGTGCTCGACGCCGAGCGCACGTTGACCCCGGCGTAGAAGCCGTTGGCGTACTGGTAGAACAGCTCGCCCTGGTAGATGTGCTTGGGCAGGCCCGGCAGCTCGTTCTTGGCGAACAGCGGGTCGTTGCGGTAGTGGAAGTCGTTGAGGGTGTAGGCCTGGCGCCAGCTCAGCACATCGCCGTTATCGCGCTGCCAGAGCTTGGTGGTCAGGCCCGCCTCGATGCCCTGGTGGATGGTCGGGCTGGCGTTGGCGGTCGAGACCACGGCGGCCGAAGTGTTGGTGGCCGGGAGAATTTCGACGTTGAGCAGCTCGTCCTTGATCCAGGATTTGTACAGGGTCAGGCTGCCGTCGAAGATCTCCGAGCGCCCGCGAATCCCCAGTTCGACGGTGTTGGCGCTTTGTGGCACCAGGGTCTTGGCGAAGTTGGTGGTCACCCCCGAGCCGGAACTGGACCAGGAGCTGGGCGGGTCGATCGAGCGGCTGACGTTGCCGAATACCTGCACGTCCGGGGTCAGGTAGTAGCGCAGGCCGACCCGTGGCGCCAGTTTCCATTCCTGGTAGCGGTAGTGGCTGGGGATGCCGCTGGTGTTGGGCCGGTCGCTGAAATTGACATCGACGTTGCGCTTGACCTCGATGGCCGACAGGCCCGTGGACAGGTACAGGTTGTCGGTCAGGCCGAGGTCGTTGCCCAGCGAGAACACATGGTCGAACGAGCCGTCGTACTCGACCTGCTTCTGCAACCTGCCCAGGTCCTTGTCACCGCTGTAGGTGCGCACCCCGGAGCGGATGTGCTGGGTGCTGCTCCAGCCGACGCTGGTGGTGCTCGGCAGGCCGAACAGCTGGTCGCTGCGGGTGTACTTGAGCGAGTAGTTGATGTCGCGCCAGTCCCAGTAGTTGGGGTTGACCGTGCTCTTCTTGCTGAGGATCTGCGGGTAGTTGTGATAGACCAGCCCGGCCACCAGGGTCGAGTCGTCGTCGAAGGTGTAGGTGGTCTTGCTGCCGACCCAGGTCGAGCCTTCCTTGGTCGAGTCGCCACGGGTGGCGCGGGTGCTGGGGTTGGTTTGCGAGGAGTTCTTCTTCAATTGTGCCAGGGTCAGCGCCCCGGAGTTTTCGTGGTATTCCTCGCGGTAGCGGATGTACAGGCGGGTTTCCAGTTTCGGGTTGAAGCGATAGCCGAAGTTGGTGACCACGCCCTTGGCCTTGGTGAAGGTGAAGTCCTGGTAACCGTCGCGCTTGGAGTTGTCGACGCTGATGAAGTAGTCGGCATTGCCGGCCACGCCACCGGTGCTGAGGGTCTGCTTCTGCCAGCCGAAGCTGCCGCCCTCGACCTTGATGCGGTTGCCCGGTGCGGTCAGCCCGGAGTTGGTGACGAAGTTGATCGCCCCGCCCAGGGACAAGGCGCCGTACTCGAAGGCGTTGGCGCCGCGCAGCACTTCGGTGTAGCTCAGGCCCTGGGTGTCGAGCAGCTCATAAGGCGTGCCGCCGGCGCCGGTCAGGGCCAGGCCGTCGAACAGAAACTTGGTGCCTTCGCGAAAATAGCCCGGCGAGGTGTTGGCGCCCGAGCCACGGATGGAAATCTTGATTGCATCGTTACCGCCGGCGGCCTGGGCATACACCCCCGGTTGATAGGCCAGGGTGTCTTCCAGGGTGGCCGACCGGCCCTTCTCCACCTCGGCCTGCTGGACCAGCCCGGTACCGCCGGGGATCTCGTCCAGTTGCGCCTGCGCCGCTTGCACCGGGGTGGCTTTGGCCGCCTGGACGGTGACCGTCTCCAGACGTTTTTCAGTCTGTGTGGCGTCCTCGGCCTGGGCCAGCGGCGCCAGGCTCAACAGGGCGGCGCCAACGCTGGCAAGCTTCCAGTCCTTGCCTACTACTTTGGTCGAAGAATTCAATATTACGGATGTTGCCCGAGGCACGAAATTCAAGGTCTTGCTCCCCACCTGATTAAAAAATAGGCGAGTTTCTATTGGTATAGTCAATCTCGAAGGGAGCTGTTGCAGCGACCGTGCCAACCGGCAAAACCCTTGTATTACCTGTGTTTGAGCGGTTACGACGGTTTAAACAATTGTTCGAATTTCGAGTATCTGTCCAACTGCTGTTGCCTGGCGAACAGTTGATCATGGCCGGGCCCTTGATAGATCCCGTCGATAGACCTATCAACAAGGTCGATTAGTCCCACATTCCGTACGGGAATACACTAGCGCGCATACGTCCGCTCAAAACCCTGCAGCAGACAGGGACCTGCGACACACCGTGCTTTTACCCCAGCCAACTGCGCTTGCGACGCCTTGTTGCCGGGCATGCCTATGCCCGCAGCTTTGTGCAGCCGATAAGAATGAGGAGATACCCATGGGACTTGGCAGACGACAGTTCTTCAAGCTGTGTACCGCCGGCGTCGCCACCGCCACCTGCGCGAGCCTGGGCTTTGCCCCGGGCGTGGCCCAGGCGACCCAGTCGCGCCAGTACAAGCTGCTGCGCGCCAAGGAAACCCGCAACAACTGCACCTATTGCTCGGTCGGTTGCGGGATTCTCATGTACAGCCTCGGCGACGGCGCCAAGAACGCCAAGGCGCGGATCTTCCATATCGAAGGCGACCCCGATCACCCGGTCAGCCGCGGCTCGCTGTGCCCCAAAGGCGCCGGCCTGGTCGACTACGTGCACAGTGAACAGCGCCTGCTCTACCCCGAGTACCGCGCGCCGGGCTCGGACAAATGGCAGCGCATCAGCTGGGACCACGCCATCGAGCGCATCGCCCGGCTGATGAAGGACGACCGCGACGCCAACTTCATCGAGAAGAACGCCAAGGGCACCACGGTCAACCGCTGGCTCAGTACCGGCATGCTCTGCTCGTCGGCGGCCAGCAGCGAAACCGGCTCACTGGACCAGCGCTTTACCCGCGCCCTGGGCATTCTCGGCACCGACAGCCAGGCCCGGGTCTGCCACGCACCGACCGTTGCCGCGCTGGCGCCGACCTTCGGCCGTGGTGCGATGACCAACAACTGGGTCGATATCAAGAACGCCAACGTCGTGCTGATCATGGGCGGCAACCCGGCCGAGGCGCACCCGGTGGGCTTCAAATGGGTGATCGAGGCGAAAATCCGCAACGGCGCCAAGGTCATCGTCGTCGACCCGCGCTTCAACCGCAGCGCCGCGGTGGCCGACATCTACTCGCCGATCCGCGCCGGCTCCGACGTGACCTTCCTGATGGGCGTGGTCAACTACCTGATCAGCCACGACAAGATCCAGCACGAATACGTACGCCACTACACCAACGCCAGCCTCATCGTGCGCGAGGACTACCACTTCGACGACGGTCTGTTCAGTGGCTATGACGCCAAGAAGCGCAACTACGACCGCAGCTCCTGGACCTACGAGCTCGACAGCAAGGGCTACGCCAAGCGCGACCTGACCCTGCAGCACCCGCGCTGCGTGTGGAACCTGCTCAAGGCCCACGTCAGCCGCTACACCCCGGACATGGTGACTAACGTCTGCGGCACGCCCAAGGACGACTTCCTGCAGATCTGCGCGATCCTTGGCGAAACCAGCGCCCCGGACAAGACCGCGACCTTCCTCTACGCCCTGGGCTGGACCCACCACACCAACGGCGCGCAGATGATCCGTGGCTCGGGCATGATCCAGCTGCTTTTGGGCAACATCGGCATGGCCGGTGGCGGGGTCAACGCCCTGCGCGGCCACTCCAACATCCAGGGCTACACCGACCTGGGCCTGTTGTCGCTGCGCCTGCCCGGCTACATGAACCTGCCGTCCGACGAGCAGACCACGCTGGCCACCTACCTCAAGCAGACGACGCCGACGGCGCTGCTGGAGGACCAGGTCAACTACTACAAGCACACGCCGAAATTCTTCATCAGCCTGATGAAAAGCCTCTGGGGCGACAAGGCCACCAAGGACAACGACTGGGGCTTCGACTGGTTGCCCAAGTGGGACGACAGCTACGACGTGCTCAATTACAGCAACCGCATGTACGAGGGCAAGGTCAACGGCTACATCGCCCAGGGCTTCAACCCGGTGGCGGCGTTCCCCGACAAGAACAAGGCCCAGGCGGCGCTGGCCAAGCTCAAGTTCCTGGTGATCATCGACCCGCTGGCCACCGAGACCTCGAGCTTCTGGCAGAACCACGGCGAACAGCATGACGTCGATACCGCGTCGATCCAGACCGAAGTGTTCCGCCTGCCCTCCTCGTGCTTTGCCGAAGAAGACGGCTCGATCGTCAACTCCGGGCGCTGGCTGCAATGGCACTGGGCGGGCGCGGCGCCACCGGGTGAAGCCTGGCATGACGGCAAGATCCTCGGCCACCTGTTCCTGAAGATCCGCGAGCTGTACGAAAAGGAAGGCGGCGCCAACCCGGCACCGATCCTCAACATGGCCTGGGACTACGCCGACCCGCTGGACCCCAAGCCGGAAGAAGTGGCCAAGGAGTCCAACGGCCGCGCCCTCGCCGATCTGCACGACGAGCAAGGCAACCTGATCCTGCGCAAGGGCCAGTTGCTCAATGACTTCTCGCAGCTGCGCGACGACGGCACGACCCAGTGCTTCAACTGGATCTTCGCCGGCTCCTGGACCGAACAAGGCAACCAGATGGCCCGTCGCGACAACGCCGACAGCGGCCTGGGTTGCACCCCGGGCTGGGCCTGGGCCTGGCCGCAGAACCGGCGCATCCTTTACAACCGCGCCTCGGCCGACCCGCAGGGCAAGCCGTGGGACCCGAAACGCAAGCTGATCGGCTGGGACGGCGTGCGCTGGAGCGGCGTCGACGTGCCGGACTTCGCCGTCACCGCCGCCCCCGGTGGCAAGGTCAACCCGTTCATCATGCTGCCTGAAGGCCTGGGCCGGCTGTTCTCGGCCGGCGCCATGAACGACGGGCCGTTCCCCGAGCACTACGAACCCACCGAAAGCCCGCTGGCGAGCAACCCGCTGCACCCGAACGTGACCTACAGCCCGACCGCGCGGCTGTATGAAAGCGACCGCCAACGCATGGGCAAGCGCGAAGAGTTCCCCTACGTGGCGACCACTTACTCGATTACCGAGTTGTTCCGTCACTGGACCAAGCACGCGCGGCTGAACGCCATCGTCCAGCCCGAGCAGTTCATCGAGATCGGCGAGAAGCTGGCTGCCGACAAGGGCATCGTTCAGGGCGACCTGGTCAAGGTCAGCACCAAGCGTGGCTACATCAAGGCCAAGGCGGTGGTGACCAAGCGCATCCGCCGCCTGGCGGTCGACGGCCAGGATGTCGACACCATCGGCATTCCCTGCCACTGGGGTTACGAGGGCAGCACGCGCAAGGGCTTCCTGGCCAACACCCTGACCCCGGGCATTGGCGAGTCGAACACCCATACGCCGGAGTACAAGGCGTTTCTCGTGAACATTGAAAAGGTCTGAGGGCGAAAACCATGTCCATGCAATCCCAAGACATCGTCCGCCGCTCAGCCACCAACGTGCTGACCCCGGCGCCGCACACCCGCGATCACCAGGCCGAAGTGGCCAAGCTGATCGACGTGAGCATCTGCATCGGCTGCAAGGCCTGCCAGGTGGCATGCAACGAATGGAACGACCTGCGCGATGAGGTCGGCCACAACGTTGGCGTGTACGACAACCCGGCCGACCTGTCGGCCGAAACCTGGACGCTGATGCGCTTCGATGAAGTCGAAGACGAAAGCGGCAAGCTCGAATGGCTGATCCGCAAGGACGGCTGCATGCACTGCGCCGACCCCGGCTGCCTGAAAGCCTGCCCGCAGCCGGGGGCGATCATCCAGTACGCCAACGGCATCGTCGATTTTCAGTCCGAGCACTGCATCGGCTGCGGCTACTGTATCGCCGGCTGCCCGTTTGATGTGCCGCGCATCAGCCAGAAAGACAACAAGGCCTACAAGTGCACGCTGTGCGTCGATCGCGTGTCGGTCGGCCAGGAGCCGGCCTGCGTCAAGACTTGCCCGACCGGAGCGATCAACTTCGGCAGCAAACAGGACATGCTGCACCAGGCCAGCGAGCGGGTCACCGAGCTGCAGGGTCGCGGCTTTGCCGGCGCCGGCATCTATGACCCGCAGGGCGTCGGCGGCACCCACGTGGTCTACGTGCTGCAGCATGCCGACAAGCCGCAGCTGTACCACAAGCTGCCCACCGACCCGCGCATCAGCAACGCCATCCAGGGCTGGAAAGGCTGGATGAAACCGGTGGCTGCGGCGGCGTTCTTCGCCACCCTGGCCGGCACCCTGTTCCACTACATCGGCGTCGGCCCCAACGAAGTCGACGAACAGGACCAGAAGATCGAAGAGGATACCCACGCATGAACAAGGACAAACTGATCCTGCGCACGCGCTTCATCGAGCGCGCCAGCCACTGGTTCATGGTGATCTGCTTCTTCGCCGTGGCGCTGTCGGGGCTGTCGTGGTTTTTCCCGTCGCTCAACGGCCTCAACGCGGTATTCGGCACCCCGCAGCTGGCGCGCATCCTCCACCCGTTCTTCGGCGTGGTGGTGTTCCTGCTGCTGATGTTCCTGTTCGTGCGCTTCGTGCGCTACAACCTGCCGGAACGCGAAGACCTGCAGTGGTTCAAGAACGTCAAGCAGGTGCTCGCCGGCAAGCATGAACCGGCGCTGAACATCGGCAAGTACAACGCCGGGCAGAAGATCCTGTTCTGGGGAATCATGGGCCTGATCAGCCTGCTGCTGCTCAGTGGCGTGGTGATCTGGCGGCCGTACTTCGCCCCGCTGTTCAGCATCCCGACCATCCGCATCGGCCTGCTGGTGCATGCACTCGCCGGCATCAGCCTGATTCTGCTGATCATCGGCCACGCGTACCTGGCGTTCTGGGTCAAGGGCTCGATCCGCGGCATGGTCACCGGCTACGTCAGCCGCAGCTGGGCCAAGACCCACCACGACCGCTGGTACCGTCAGCTGAACAACAAGCAGGGCAAGGCCGGGAGCGATAAATGAACAGCATCCAGATGACCCCGGTGCAGACGCCCAGCGGTGGCGTCAACGAGATCGTCGCAGTGCTGCTGCCGTCGCTCAAGGAACGTTACCGCAAACGCGCGGCGCGCCTGCGGCAACTGGCCGACGAACATGCCATGGGCGATTACCTGGGCTTTTGTGCCGGCATCGCCGAAGCTCAGCAACACCTGCTTGAAACGATGCCGCTGCCTGAGGCGCTGGCGTCCGGACTGGCGGCGCGCCTGGCCGCTGGCCGGGCGCCGCTGGCGAGCACAGAGTACCCACGCGACGCTTACTGGCAGCAGTTGCTCGGCGCTTTGATCGATACACTCTACCGCGACGCCAATCCGACGGTTCGCAGTACCCTGGAGACCTTGCGCGGCTACTCGGCGGCGCAACTGGAAGACCTTGCCAGCGCCTTGCTCGCCGGTGACTACGACCAGGTCGACAGCGGCCAGGCGCTGTTCCTCTGGGCCGCGCTGTCGCTGTACTTCACCCAGCTGGCCAATGCCCTGCCGGCCTCGGCCAAGGCCGCCCTGGGCGAGCAGCGCCAGCATTGCCCGGTATGCGCCAGCGCGCCGGTGGCCAGCGTGATCATGACTGGCGCCCAGGCCGGGCTGCGTTACCTGCATTGCAGCCTGTGCGAAAGCCGCTGGCACATGGTTCGGGTAAAATGCAGCAACTGCGAAGCCACCGGCGCCCTGGACTACTGGTCCCTGGAGCGTCAGGATGCCGCGATCAAGGCCGAGAGCTGCAACGACTGTCACAGCTACCTGAAAGTGCTGTACCCGGAAAAGGACCGCGACCAGGAAGTACTGGCCGATGACCTGGCCTCCCTGGCGCTGGACGCCGAAGTGGAGCGCGAAGGGTATGGGCGCAGTGGTGTCAGCCCGTTTCTGTTTCCTGGCTGATACAGCAATCGCCGGCAAGGCCGGCTCCCACAGGTGCAGTGTGCACCTTGGCATTGTGGGAGCCGGCCTTGCCGGCGATGGGCTGCACCGCAGCCCGCTCACAAGCACCACCCCACCAAGAGACTCCCAATGGGCATCAAGAAATCTTCCGCCGAACTCAAGCGCGACCTTAAAACCGTCGCCAGCAACCTGGAACGCACCGCCGGTGAAATCAGCAAACTGGCCGAGCGCATCGACGGCGTCGATGTGGTTGCCGTGCTGCACCTGATGAACCGCCTGTACAAAGACTCGGACAAGCTCAAGGCCTACGCCGACGAAATCAAGGTCGGGCGCATCGTGCGCGGCAAGGCCGAGTAATCAGGCGCCGACGACCGGCGAGCAAAACCACACAGGGGTCTTACACTTCAACTCAGAGCCTGCAACACGTACCGAGGAGCGCCTGCGATGAACCGCTGTGACGTCCTGATTATCGGCGCCGGCCCCACCGGGCTGGTGCTGGCGCTATGGCTGAGCAAGCTTGGCATCAAGGTGCGGATCATCGACAAGACCGCCGCCCCCGGCACCACCTCCCGGGCGCTGGCGATACAGGCACGGACCCTGGAGCTGTACCGCCAGCTGGACTTGACCGAGGCTATTATCGGGCAGGGTCACCAGGTGCCGGCGGCCAACCTTTGGGTCAAGGGCAAAACCGCCGCGCGGTTGCCGTTCAGTGCCATTGGCGCCGGCTTTACCCCCTACCCGTTCCTGCACATCTACCCCCAGGATCAACATGAACAGCTGTTGATCGAGCGTCTGCAACACTTCGGCGTGGACGTCGAACGGCACACCGAACTGCTCGGTTTCAGCCAGGACAGCGGCGGTGTCACCGCCCGGCTACGGCTGGCCGATGGCCTGGAAGAGGTCTGTGAAGCGGACTACCTGGCCGGTTGCGACGGCGCCCGTTCGACGGTGCGCAAGGTCCTGGGCATCGGCTTTCCCGGCGGCACCTATGAGCAGGTGTTCTATGTTGCCGATGTCGACGGCGCAGGTCCTGCGTTTAATGGCGAGCTGCATGTGGACCTGGACGAAGCAGACTTTCTCGCCGTGTTCCCGCTGGCCGGCAGTGGCCGCGCACGATTGATCGGCACGGTGCGCGACGAACGCGCCGAGCACCCGCAGAACCTGCGCTTCGAAGATGTCAGCCAGCGGGCCATGGAGCACCTGAAGGTCGAGATAAAGCAGGTCAACTGGTTCTCCACTTACCGGGTGCACCACCGGGTGGCCGAGCAATTTGGCCGCGAACGTGCCTTCCTGCTGGGTGATGCCGCCCATGTGCACAGCCCGGCCGGTGGCCAGGGCATGAACACCGGCATTGGCGATGCCATCAACCTGGCCTGGAAACTGGCTGCCGTGTTGCAAGGCCAAGCCACTGACACCCTGCTCGACACCTATGAAATCGAGCGCAGCGCCTTCGCCCAGCGGTTGGTCTCGACCACCGACCAGGTGTTCAACTTCATCACTGCCGACGGCCGCCTGGCCGCCCTGCTGCGCACCCGTCTGGCGCCGATGCTGCTGCCACGGGTGGCGGCGCTCAAGTCAGCACGGGAGTTCCTGTTCCGCACTGTCTCGCAAATCACCCTGAACTACCGCGACATGCCCTTGAGTGTCGGCAGCGCCGGCCAGGTGCATGGCGGCGAGCGCCTGCCCTGGGTCAGCGATGGCAAGCACGACAACTTTGCCGGGCTGGCGCGTCTGTGCTGGCAGGTACAGGTCTATGGCGCTGCCAGCGGCAGCCTGGTGGCCTGGTGTGCCGAGCGCGGCATGCCGCTGGAAGTGTTCGAATGGCATGAGGCGCATGAAGCGGCCGGGTTGCAGCAAGATGGCGTGTACCTGTTGCGGCCGGACAGCTATGTGGCGCTGGCCCAGGTCGATGCCGGGCCGGAGGTGCTGGAAGATTACTTCAGTGCACGCGGGTTGCGCGGATACTAGCGTTGTTGTGCGAGAATGCGCGCTGGTCTCGCGTCTCTATCTGCTAAGGAATGGCATCATCAGAACCCTCACCTCTTTGCTCCTGGCCTCGACCTTGTTCCTGGCCAGTTGCGGCACCTTTGTCGCGCGCGGCTCCAACAGCTACAGCAGCGGCGCCGACTACTACAAAGGCACCCAGGCCAATGTCCAGTTGCTGACCATGATCGGCGCCAGTGGCTACGACGGTTACTCAACGATGTTCTGCTGGGTGACCATCGTCTGCCCGGTGTTTGCCATTGCCACCCTGCCGGTGGACATGGTGGTCGACACCGCCCTGCTACCCCATGATGCGATGAACTGAAATGCCACAACTCGAATACTTCCGCGTGGCGTTTCTGAACATCTATATCAATGACTTCAGCATTTATATCGGCGCGCCGCTCATGTTGCTGACGGTGTTCGACTGGATGCCCAAAAGCGTTGCCGCGACCTACATGCTGGTGATTTTCGGCCTGTGCTTTCTGAGTTTTCCGCTGGCGATGCTGGTGCGCTGCCCGCTGTGCAACGCGGCGATGCTGCACCTGTACAAGGACGAGCCGGGGACTGCGCTGTCACGCCGGGTCGGCTTTAGCGAAGTGCGCGGGTTGAAGAAGGTACGTTGCCTGAAGTGCGACGGGCTGATGAAGATTCGCGATTGATCGCGGGGCAAGCCCGCTCCCACAGGCTTTGCGCAGTCCGTGTGGGAGCTGGCTTGCCGGCGATGGGCTGCAAAGCAGCCCCCCTCGTCACGCCACCTCGGCCCGGGCAAACCGGTAGGTAGTCACCCCGCACAACAGCAACCCCGCCAGGGCCAGCGATCCGCCGACAAAACCGATATTACCCAGGCCCATGTGCACGCTGACCAGGCTGCCGATCAACGCCCCGGCGCCAATGCCGATGTTGTAGATGCCGGAGAACATGGCCATGGCCACGTCAGTGGCATCCGAGGCGAGGATCAGCACCCTGGACTGCAGCGCCAGGCTGAAGCACATGATCGCAACACCCCAGAACACGCTCAAGGTGCCCAGCAGGCTGAAGTCGCCAGACAACGGCAGCAACAGCAGCAGACAAGTCGCCAGCATGGCGATCGCACCGAGCAGAAAGCCCTGCGGGAAGCGCTCGCTGTAGCGGCTGAACAGCACCGACCCAAACACCCCGGCACCGCCGAACAGCAACAGCAGCACGGTGGTCAGCTCACCGCCGATCTGCGCCACATTCAGGGCAAACGGCTCGATGTAGCTGTAGGCGGTGAACTGCGCGGCAATCACCAGCGCCACCAGCACATACACGGTCACCAGCGCCGGGCGCTTGAACAGCACCGGCACGCTGCGCAGCGAGCCGGAGTTCTGGCTCGGCAGCAGCGGCAGGGATTTGACCAGGCACAGCAAGGTCGCCAGGGCCACCCCGGCAATCGCCAGGAAAGTGGTACGCCAGCCCAGGGCCTCGCCGACCACCCGCCCCAGCGGAATGCCCATGACCATCGCCAGGGTGGTGCCGGTAGCCAGCAGGCCCAAAGCCTTGGCCTGTTGCCCCGGCGGCGCCACGCGCACCGCCAGCGAGGCGGTAATGGCCCAGAACACCGCATGGGCCAGGGCAATGCCGATACGGCTGAGCAGCAGCATGCCGAAGCTCTGCGCCACCCCCGAGAGCAAATGGCTGAGGATGAACAGGGCAAAGACGATGATCAGCAACTTGCGCCGCTCGATGTTGCGCGTCAGCAGCATCATCGGCAACGAGGCCAGGGCCACCACCCAGGCGTAGATGGTCAGCATCAGGCCAACCTGGGCGGTCGACATGTCGAAACTGCGGCCGATGTCGCTGAGCAGCGCCACCGGGACGAATTCGGTGGTGTTGAAAATGAAGGCCGCCAAGGCCAGGGCGATGACACTCAGCCAACTGCCGGTTCGCGCATCCACGGATGTATTCATGAGTAAAGCCTTGCTCCGAGTCGTTTGCGGTTGCCGGGAACGAAAACGCGCCCAGCGCCAGACACTCACGCCGGTCGGGCCTGAGTGAAGCGTGTGCGCTGAGGAATGAGTTATAAGTATGCGGGGTATCGCTTGCTGGCAAGGATAGTACGTCAGCACCGATGCTGTCACAACCGCGCAGGCGTGGAGTACCATGACCCGATTCGTTCATGGAAGATTCCCCGCTATGTCTGCCCCCTCCCCCGCTTTGGCCAATATCCTCGACAATGACAGCCTGATCGCTGCCCTCGACCAGGGCCTGGAGCCCTCCTACCTGTACTTCTGGGGCCACCGGCAAAAGGTCGAGGGCAAGCCGGACAAAAGCTGCTTTAGCCAGTGGTTCGAGGCCGGGTTCAAGCAGCAGGGCATCCACTACCCCAGCGCCGAGCACTACATGATGGCCGGCAAGGCGCGGCTGTTCGACGACCAGGTCACCCTGGAGAAAATCCTCGCCGCGCGCACGCCCGCTGACGCCAAGAAGCTCGGCCGCGAAGTCGCCGGGTACGATGACGCCGCCTGGGTGGCCGAGCGCTCGGCCATCGTCGAACAGGCCAACCTGCTCAAGTTCGAACAGAACCCGGGGCTGCGCACGTTTTTGCTGTCCACCGCTGGCCAGGTGCTGGTCGAGGCCAGCCCGGTGGACCGCATCTGGGGCATCGGCCTGGACGCCAAGGCGCCGCAAGCGGCTGACCCACGCCAGTGGCAAGGCCTGAACCTGCTCGGCTATGCGTTGATGCGCGTGCGCGAGCGCCTGGCCGGCTGAGGCCCCGGCGCAGGATTTTTCTGCGCTGCTACACTTTATTCGCGCAGATGGAGGATTCCCTCATGTCCGATAAAGAGATCACCACAGCCCTTAACCTGATCAACCAGCGCCAGGCCCGGCTCGCTTCGGCGTGCAAGGAGATTGCCGACTGGATCGACCGCCAGGGCGATGTGCCGGTGGCCGGCAAGATCCGCGACACCCTCAAGGCCGTCGAAGCCGACGATCAGCTGGTCAGAAAAACCCTCACCTCGCTGAGCGTTGAACGCCCACTGCCCCGGTTCCGCTAGCCCACAGAGGCTGGCGGCGGGTGGTAGGCGCACTTCAGGTTGATCCTTCAAGACCCTGGGTCGCCGGTACCAGGCGCCGTTCTTCGCCTTCGATTTTCCGCAGCTTCTGGCACCTTCCGGTGACTGGCCGTCAATGAATATCCTTTACGACGAAAACGTCGATGGTGCCCTGCCCGCAGTCGACAAGCAGGCGCTGCTGCAGGCCTTGCAGCTACAACTGCCGGATCTCGATGTCCTCCACGCCGAGGAAGACCTCAAGCCCTACGAATGCGATGGCCTTTCGGCCTACCGCACCACGCCGATGCTGGTGGTACTGCCGCATACCCTCGAACAGGTCCAGGGCATCCTCAAGCTGTGTTTTGCCCGCAAGGTGCCGGTGGTCGCGCGCGGTGCCGGCACCGGCCTGTCGGGCGGCGCCTTGCCGCTGGAGAAAGGCGTGCTGCTGGTGATGGCGCGCTTCAACAAGATCCTCGCCATCGACCCGGTCGCCCGCACGGCACGGGTGCAGCCTGGGGTGCGCAACCTGGCGATTTCCCAGGCCGCCGCGCCCTTTGACCTGTACTACGCGCCCGATCCGTCGTCGCAGATTGCCTGTTCGATCGGTGGCAACGTTGCCGAGAATGCCGGCGGCGTGCACTGCCTGAAGTACGGCCTGACCGTGCACAACCTGCTCAAGGTCGAGATCCTCACCGTCGAAGGCGAATGCCTGACCCTCGGCGCCGACAGCCTCGATGCCCCGGGCTTCGACCTGCTGGCGCTGTTCACCGGCTCCGAAGGCATGCTCGGGATCATCACCGAAGTGACGGTCAAGCTGCTGCCCAAGCCGCAGGTGGCCAAGGTGCTGCTGGCGGCCTTCGACTCGGTGGCTAAGGCCGGCCGAGCGGTCGGCGATATCATCGCGGCCGGGATCATTCCCGGTGGCCTGGAGATGATGGACAACCTGGCCATCCGCGCCGCCGAAGACTTCATTCATGCTGGCTACCCGGTGGAGGCCGAGGCGATCCTGCTGTGCGAACTGGACGGCGTCGAAGCCGATGTGCACGACGACTGCGACCGGGTTCGCGCCCTGCTCGAGCAGGCCGGCGCCAGCGAAGTGCGCCAGGCCCGGGATGAAGTGGAGCGGGTGAAGTTCTGGGCCGGGCGCAAGAACGCCTTCCCGGCGGTCGGGCGGATTTCTGCCGATTACTACTGCATGGACGGCACCATCCCGCGCCGCGAGCTGCCCCATGTGCTGCAGCGCATCGCTGCGCTGTCGCACAAGTACGCGCTGCGGGTGGCCAACGTTTTTCATGCCGGCGACGGCAACATGCACCCGCTGATCCTCTTCGACGCCAACCAGCCGGGCGAGCTGGCGCGGGCCGAAGCCTTTGGCGGCGAAATCCTCGAACTGTGCGTGAGCGTCGGCGGCAGCATCACCGGCGAACATGGCGTGGGCCGCGAGAAGATCAACCAGATGTGCGCGCAGTTCAGCAGCGACGAGCTGACCCTGTTCCACGCGGTCAAGGCAGCCTTCGACCCCCATGGCCTGCTCAACCCCGGCAAGAACATCCCCACCCTGCAGCGCTGCGCCGAGTTTGGCGCCATGCATGTGCACGCCGGGCAACTGCCCTTCCCCGACCTGGAGCGCTTCTGATGCTTGCGCACAACAATGATGCCAGCCAGGCGCTGCTGGAGCAGGTCAACCAGGCCCGCGCCGAAGGCACGCCGTTGCAGATTCGCGGCGGCGCCAGCAAGGCCTTTCTCGGCCGGCAGGTCGCCGGCGTTGCGCTCGATACCCGTGAACACCGCGGCATCGTCAACTACGACCCGACCGAGCTGGTGATTACCGCCCGTGCCGGTACGCCCCTGCACGAGCTGTCGGCTGCGCTTGAGGCCGCCGGGCAGATGCTGCCCTGCGAGCCGCCACACAGCGACGACGGCGCCACCCTCGGCGGCATGGTTGCTGCCGGCCTGTCCGGGCCACGCCGGCCCTGGGCAGGCTCGGTGCGCGACTATGTGCTGGGTACCCGGGTGATCAGCGGCCTGGGCCTGCACCTGCGCTTTGGCGGCGAGGTGATGAAGAACGTCGCCGGTTACGACCTGTCGCGCTTGATGGCCGGCAGTTTCGGCTGCCTGGGGCTGATCAGCGAAGTGTCGCTGAAGGTGCTGCCCAAGCCGCGCAGCGAAGCGCACATCGCCCTGCACATCGACCCGCAACAGGCCCTGCTCAAGCTGGCGCAATGGGGCCAGCAACCGATCCCGATCAGCGCCGCCTGCCATGACGGCACGGTGTTGCGCCTGCGCCTCGAGGGCGGCGAAGGCTCGGTCAAGGCCGCCCGCGACCGGCTCGGTGGCGAGCGTTTCGAGGCCAGCTGGTGGCAAAACCTGAACAACCGTCGCCTGGCTTTTTTCGCCGACCCGCGCCCGCTGTGGCGTTTGTCGCTACCCAACAACAGCCCGGCGCTGGCGCTGCCTGGCGCGCAACTGCTGGACTGGGCCGGTGCCCAGCGCTGGCTCAAATCCGAGGCCCGGGCCGAGACCATTCGCGCCGCTGTCAGCCGCCTGGGCGGCCATGCCACTTGCTACAGCGCCAGCGACAGCCCGTTCCAGCCGCTGCCCGCAGCCTTGCTGCGCTATCACCAGCAACTCAAGCAGCGCCTCGACCCACAAGGGATCTTCAACCCCGGGCGGATGTACGCGGAGATCTGAGCCATGCAAACCACCTTGAGCGATGCCGCCAAACGCCTGGCCCGCGCCGAAGAAGCCGAAAGCATCCTGCGCACCTGCGTGCACTGCGGCTTCTGCAATGCCACCTGCCCGACCTACCAACTGCTCGGCGACGAGCTGGACGGCCCGCGCGGACGCATCTACCTGATCAAGCAGGTGCTCGAAGGCCACCCCGCCAGTGCCAAGACCCAACTGCACCTGGACCGTTGCCTGTCGTGCCGCAACTGCGAAACCACCTGCCCGTCCGGCGTCGATTACCACAACCTGCTGGATATCGGCCGCGCCGTGGTCGATCAGGCCGTGCCTCGCCCGCCCCTGCAACGGGCCTTGCGCCGTGGGCTGCGCAACCTGGCCAGCCACCCGGCGGCCTTCAAGCGCCTGGTGCAGCTGGGACGCAGCGTCGACAGCCTGCTGCCGGCACCGCTCAAGGCCAAGCTGCCGCGCTCGGTGCCCCGCGCGCAACCCCGTCCACAGCCCCGCCATGCCCGGCGCGTACTGCTGCTCGAAGGCTGCGTGCAACCGACCCTGTCACCCAACACCAACGCCGCCACGGCGCGGGTGCTCGATCGCCTGGGCATCAGCGTCACCGCGGCGCCCCAGGCCGGCTGCTGCGGTGCTGTCGACTATCACCTGGATGCACAAGCCAGCGGCCTTGAGCGCGCCCGGCGCAACATCGACGCCTGGTGGCCGGCCATCGAGGCCGGTGCCGAAGCCATCGTGCAGACGGCCAGCGGTTGTGGCGCCTTCGTCAAGGAGTACGCCAAGCTGCTGCAGGGCGATGCGCAGTACGCCGCCAAAGCCCGGCGGGTCAGCGAACTGGCCAGGGACCTGGTCGAGGTCATCAGCGTCGAGCCCCTGGAACCACTGGCCTGCCACAGCGGCCAGCTGCTGGCGGTGCATTGCCCGTGCACCTTGCAGCATGCGCAGAAGCTTGGCGGCAGCGTCGAAGCCCTGCTCAAGCGCCTGGGATTCAACCTCAGCAACGTGCCCGACGGCCACCTGTGCTGCGGCTCGGCCGGCACCTATTCGCTGACCCAGCCGACGTTGGCCAGGCAGTTGCGCGACAACAGGCTCGATGCCCTGGAAAGCGGCCAGCCGGACCTGATCGTCACTGCCAACATCGGCTGCCAGACCCACCTCGACGGCGCCGGACGCACGCCGGTGCGCCACTGGATCGAGCTGCTGGACGAGGCGCTAGCGAAGTCGCCAACCCTGGCATAAGCTCAATCGGGCAACCCCTGTTCGACAACCCGAGGACTCGTCATGCGTCAGCTTCTACTGGTCTCATTGCTCGTCGTAAGCCCGGCCGTTCTGGCCAAGACCGAATGCAGCACCGCCGACAAGGTGCAATGGCAAGACCAGAACAACTTCCAGGAAGAACTGAAAAAACAGGGCTACGAGATCAAGAAGTTCAAGGTCACCGATGGCAACTGCTACGAGATCTACGGCAAGAACAAGGACGGTAAAAAAGTCGAGATCTACTTCGATCCGGTCACCGGTAAAAAGGTGAAGGAAGAGATCGACTGAAGTGAGCGGCGATAGCCTGCGCCTCTGGGACCCGGTGGTGCGCCTGTGCCACTGGTCGCTGGTGGTGGTGTTTGTCGGCGGTTATTTTCTCACCGAAGAAGGCGACGGCTGGCACCGCTGGCTGGGCTATTACGGCCTGGCGATCGTGCTGCTACGTAGCGTATGGGGCTTTGTCGGCACCCCGGCGGCGCGCTGGGCGGACTTCTGGCCGACGCCAACGCGACTGCAGTGGCACCTGCAGGCGTTGTACCGCGGCGAAAACTGCCACCGCCTCGGGCATTCGCCGTTGGGCGCACTGGTGATGGTACTGATGTTGCTGCTGATGGCCGGCCTTGGCGTCAGCGGTTTCATGATGGAAGAGATCTATTACTTCTGGGGTGAAGACGGCCTGCGCGATATCCATGAGTTGATGGCCGACGCCCTGCTGGCGCTGGTGTGCCTGCACATTGCGGCGGCGCTGTTCGAGAGCTGGCGGCTGAAGGAGAACCTGCCGCTGTCGATGCTCACCGGCCGGCGGCGCCAGCGTTGAAACGGGGCAACGCAGCCGCTGCTGCATTGCCCCGGCACTGGCGTCAGAAGCGGTAGTTGGTGCTCAGCTCGAGGGTCCGGGGCGCCCCGGGGGTGATCAGGTCCACCGAGCCGTGGGCCGAGGCGTAGTAGTCGCGGTCAAAGACGTTACGCAGGCGCAGGGCCATGTCCCACTTCGGCTGGTTGTACAGCAGTGCAGCGTCCACGGTGGTGTAGGACGGCATCACCACGACGTTATCCAGCGCGGTATAGCGCTCGTCCACATAGTTGGCGCCCATGCCCACACGCCAGTGTTCGGTCAACGAGCGCACCAGCCACAGGTTGGCGCTGGTGCGCGGGGTCAGGGTCGGGGTCTGGCCTTCGTTGGCCACGCCGTTGGTGCGGCTGGTGGACTTGGTGATTTCGGCATCGAGGAAGGCAAAGCCGCCGTAGACCTGCCACTTGTCCGTCAGTTGCCCGCTCAGCGTCGCTTCGAAACCGTCGGTACGTTGCTCACCCGCCAGCACCAGCTGCGCCGGGTTGGCCGGGTCGGTGGTTTTCATGTTGGTGCGTTCCAGGCGGAACAAGGCCGCAGTCAGTGCCAGGCGGCTGTCGAGCAAGTCCCACTTGGCGCCGATTTCGTAGTTGGTGGTCTCTTCCGGTTCCAGGCCCTGGTTGCCGGCACTGAGGGCGAACACTTCCGACGAAGGTTGGTAGGAGCGGCTGACCGACACGTAATAGGACTGGATCGCGTCCGGCTGGTAGACCAGGCCGATGCGCGGGCTCCAGGTGGTGTCGGTACGCGACAGGTCGGTGCGGGTCAGGTCGTCGGCGTACTCCTGGTCAAACACGTCGTAACGCACCCCGAGCAGGGCCTTCCACTGCGGCGCCAGCTCAATCAGGTCCTGTACGTAGAAACCTGCGGTGTCCTGGGTGGTGGTGCCCTTGGCGGTCTGGCGGTTGGCCTGGAACGGCACATCGACCAGGCCGTCGCGGAACACCGGCACCTGGGCCACGTTGTTCTGGCTGAACACACTCTGGTCCTTGACCTGACGGCCGAGCTCCACGCCGTACAACAGGTTGTGGTTCATGCCGGCCAGCACGGCCTGCTGCTTGAGCTCGGTCTGGTTGAACCAGCCGTCTTCGGTGCGTTGCACGTTGCCGCGATTGAGCTTGACCAGCAGTTCACCATTGGCAGCGGTGACGAAGCGGGTCGGGCTGGAATCAGCCAAGGTGTTGTTGCGGTCCAGGTCGTAGTGGTAGTAGCGGCTGGTGTTGCTCAGGGTGAAGCTGTCATTGATCCGGTAGTCGACGCCGGCGCTGAAGGAAAACACCTCGCTGCGGGCGTAATCGTCATCCGGGTCGGCGGCGCCGAAGCGCTTGTCGCGATCGACATCGACCGGGCGCTTGCCCAGGGCCGGGATGCCGAAGTCGATCAGGCGCTTGTCGTACAGGTAGGTGGCGCCCAGGTTCAGCTCCAAGTCATCGGACAGCTTGAAGTAGGCCGAGGGTGCCAGGGCCTTGCGGTCGATGTAGCCATCGTCGCGGAAGGTGTCGCTGTCTTCCAGGGCGCCGGTCAGGCGAAACGCCTTGTCACCCTGCTGCTGGTCGGCCCAGCCGGTGTCGAACTGGGTACGGCGCTTGCCCTCGCTGTCGAAGCTGACCCCCACTTCCTGCACCGGGTTGAAGGTGGGCTTCTTGCTCACGCTGTTGATCAGGCCGCCGGAGGAGCCACGGCCATAGAGCACGGCCGCCGGGCCCTTGACCACCTCGACCCGCTCGACATTGGACAGATCGCGGTAATACAGGGCGTCGTCGCGCATGCCATCGACATACATGTCGCCAATGGCACTGAAACCGCGAATCGTCACCTGGTCGCGCTGGCCGTCACCGTTGGACAGGCCGATACCCGGCACGTTCTTCAGCACATCCTCCATCGATTGCGCGCCCTGATCCTTGATCACGCTTTGCGGCACGACGTTGACGGTTTGCGGAATATCGCGCAGTGGCGCGTCGATTTTCAGCGCACTGCGGCTTTCACTGGCCTTGTAGCTTTGTTCTTCATAGTTGCTGTTGACCGAGGTTGCCGGAATAGCCAGGGTTTCAGCGTGCAGCGCTGGAACGACCAGGACACCGAGCACGGAGAGAGAAGCCGGGTGAATGCGCGAAAGAGCCACCATGCGTTCCTTTTTTTGTAAAGATTGTAAAGGGGCGCAAATGGTAACGATTTGTAATTGCGAATTAAATACTATTACGATTTAAATATTTTGACGTCACGCACAAAAAAGCCAGGCTGCGGTTCTTGACTGCAGCCTGGCTTGTTGTCGAGCGCGTGGCGGCGATCAATGCATGTGCTGGTGGCCCGACATGGCTTCAGCATTCAGCGCCCGCACCGGCGCCTTCACTTCAATGCTCTGCTTGACGCCCTTGGCATCCTCGACCACCAGGGTCAGCGGCACCTGCTCGCCTTCCTTGAGCTGCTGGTTCAGGTCCATGAGCATCACGTGATAACCGTTAGGGTCGAGGCTCACTGCCTTGCCTGCCGGCAGCGGCACACTGTCGACCTCGCCCATTTTCATCACGTCATTTTCCATGGTCATCTGGTGCACCTGCACGGTCCTGGCCACCGGCGAGGCTACGCTGAGCAGCTTGCTGTCAGTGCTGGCAGTGAGGATCATGAAGGCACCGCTGGACTTCTGGTGTGGCACGGTGGCCCGCGCCCAGGCGTCGCTGACGGTGGTTTCAGCCATGGCCGGCAAGGCCAGGCCGATCAGGGCCAGCGCGGCCAGGGTACGTTTGACAGGGTTGCGAAGCATTAACACACCTCCATGACAGTGAGCAGGTCTTCTGCGCACTCTTTTGCATTGAGCGAATGGGACAGGCCCAGGCGCAGCTGGCCGCGGGAATCGAAGACGTAGCTGGTCGAGGTGTGCGAGATGGTATAGGTATCGCCGGCTGGCACCTTCTCGTAGAACACCCCGAACTCCCGGGCTGCCGCCGCGGTTTCTTCAAGGGTGCCGGACAACGCCACGAACGACGGGTCGAACGCCTTGACGTAGGCGTCGAGCACCTCGGGGGTATCGCGCTCGGGGTCGAGGCTGATGAACACCACCTGCAAGAAGCCGGCGTCGCGGCCCATCAGCTTCTTGATCTGCGCCGCGCGCGCCAGGGTGGTCGGGCACACCGCCGGGCACTGGGTGAAACCGAAGAACACCATCGGCATCGAACCCCAGAAACTCGACAGGGTTCGGACGTTGCCTTGGGTATCCTTGAGCTTGAACGAACGGCCGAGGATCTTGTTGCTCATGTCCTTGCCGTACTTGAAGTCCAGCGCGCCTCCGGAACGGGGGTCGCAACCTGCAAGGGCGCCGAGGCCCAGCAGGCTGATCCCGGCAACAACCTGGCGCCGGGTCAGTAAATCAGTCATGTAACCATCCTTTTGGGAAGGTGCCAGCCCCTGGATAGAGGGCATGTCGAGAAACCTTCGCATTTTGTCATGGCGGTGGACGCAGGTTCCAGCGCGCAGCGACCCGTACGTCTGTATCCCAGTATTTACGGGGTGCGGCCTGTTGTCGCAGGCAGTGACAAGAAACATCCGGCAACGTCTACGGTAATAGTGATGCATCCCGTCCCGCCCATCATTCGTGGAGCCCTCCCCATGCTCAGCAAAGCCGTACTGACCCAACAGGAAGTCGCGCAACTGCTTGCCGCCGCCCGCGCCGAAGCCCAGGCCAACCAGTGGGCGGTGAGCATCGCCGTGGTCGATGACGGCGGCCACCCGCTGGCCCTGGAACGCCTGGACGGCTGCCCGCCGATCAGCGCCTACATCGCCCAGGAAAAGGCCCGCACCGCAGCCCTCGGGCGCAAGGAAAGCAAGGTCTATGAAGACATCGTCAACGGCGGGCGCACGGCCTTTCTCTCGGTGCCTGTGCTCAACGCCACCCTGGAAGGCGGCGTACCGCTGCTGGTCGATGGCCAGGTGATCGGCGCGGTCGGCGTCTCCGGGGTCAAGTCCGAGCAGGATGCGCAGGTGGCCAAGGTGGCGATCGCCGCACTGCTGGCCCAGTTGGCCGGCTAAACACTGACAAACTCGAACTGGGTGTATTGCACCCCTTCGGGCGTCTCAATGGTTTGCGCATGTGCCCCCGCCGGCAAGACCCTTGGCCAGAAGCGCAGGCCGGCGAGGTTGTCCGCCAGTACCGATAGCTCCCACGGGCCACGGTGCAAATCGAACAGCCCCTGCGCCGCAGCATGGCCGACCCCTGCCAGGCGATAGGCACTGACGACATAGAACTCGGCCAGTTCGTACACCGCGCGCTCTGGCTGCTGGCGAACCAGGGCAAACCCTGCTATTTCGTCCTCAACCAGCAGCAGGTAGGCAAATCGCCCTGGCTCCTGCCAGTAGAGCGGTAAATAAGGGTAGTCCCCGTCGACACCGAGTTCGCGCAAATACTCCGGAAGCATCGCCTCAAAGTGTTGTTTTTCACGCTCAAGTGCAGGTTTGATCTGAACCTTCATGCCGTTAATTTCCTACATCAGTCACAAAACGGTACACATCCTGCTTGCTGCGACGCGGCGCATCCTATGATGCGCCTTTCGTAACGACACATAAGGAAAAGTGCCGTGTTCAAACCGTTAGCAGTCGCTGTAAGCCTGGGTTGTGCAATGTTGTCATCCGGCGCCAGCGCCTACGAATATGGCGAGTATGCCGGTCAGACCCTGGACCGTCTGATCAACGACTACCCCGGGCGTTACCGGGGTACCGCCAGTTTCGAAGGTGCTACCGCCCTGATGCAAGCGCAACTGGGCTACGGCTACCAGACCCGTCGCCAGGACTTCACCTGGGCCGGCAACCGCAGCTCGCAGAACGTCATCGCTTCAGCCCCGGGCCAGAACAGCACCTACGTGGTGCTCGGCGCCCACTACGACACCTACTTCGGCCGCCCCACCCTGCAAGGCCTGGACGACAATGCCTCGGGCGCTGCGGTACTCACCGAGATCGCCCGCAACCTCGGCGGCGTGGCCCTGGAGAACGGCCTGGAAGTGGTCGGTTTTGGTGCCGAGGAAGAAGGCCTGCGCGGTTCGCGTGCCTACGTCGCCTCGTTGAGCGACAGCCAGCGCGCCAACCTGCTGGGCATGATCAACCTCGACAGCCTGATCACCGGCGACAAGATGTACGCCCACGCCGCCAGCAACAGCGTTGCCAACCCGGCCCTGGGTGCCTACCGCGACCAGCTGTTGCGCATCGCCCAGGAGATGAACATCCCGCTGTTCACCAACCCTGGCCTCAACCCCGCGTACCCGGCCGGCACCGGCTGCTGCAGCGACGGTGAAAGTTTCAAGGACCTCAACGTGCCGGTGCTGTTCATCGAAGCGACCAACTGGGAGCTGGGCGAGCTGGACGGCTACGAGCAGACCGACAACCCAGCGATCCCCGGCGGCTCGACCTGGCACGACCCGGCCGAAGACAACCAACAGGTGCTGACCAACGCCTTCGGCCAGCAGCGCATCGACCAGCGCTTGAGCGACTTCTCGCGGCTGCTGACCCGCCTGGTGCTGGAGCTGACCAACGCCGACCTGCTCGCCGCCACTGCTTCCGGCGGGGCCATGGCCCGGCAGATGGAAGACCAGCTGCAACGTCAGCACCAGGCCCTGACCCGCCTGCATGACCGCCGATGGCTGAGCCTGCTGGACGCCTCACGGGCGGTCGGCAGTTTTGACGGTGAGGTGGGTGTGGAAGGCGAGGTTTCGCCTGACAGCGGCTTCGATGCGCCGGGCAATCCGGAGTCGAAACGCGTGGGGGTCTATGGTGTCGGGGACTACCGCCTCAACGAAGCCCTCACCGTCGGCGCCAGCCTGAGCTTCCAGCGCAGCCGCGATTCCCTCGACCATGGCGGGCGCATCGAAGGCGACGCCTGGCAGGCCGGGCTGTTCGCCCTGCTCAACGATGGCGGCCCGCAATGGCTGGCCGGCGAGCTGAGTGCCGGGCATACCCGCTTTGATAGCAAGCGTTCGGTGTACATCCAGGCCAGCAACGGCCCGGTGCTGCTCGACCAGCGCCTGAGCGGCGACACCTCGGCGTGGTTCTGGGGCGCGCGGGTGGACGGCGGTTACGACTTCAGCTTCGGCGCCTTGAAGACCGGCCCGGTCGCGGGCCTGGACTACATGCACTACCGCATCGACGACTTCCACGAAGACGAAAGCCTGCGCACCGCCCTGGGCTACGAGAAGCAGAACTACGACGCCCTCGAAGCCAGCCTCGGCTGGCGCCTGCATGGCAGCGTCGGCCTGGGCGCGAACATGGCCCTGCAGCCCTACGCCAGCGTGCGCTGGGTCCGCGAACTGGCCGATGGCCGCCTGGATGAGATCGACCTGACCAGCAATGCCGACGGCCGCGTGCGGGTGGCGGACATGGGCAGTGTCGACAAGGACTTTGGCCGCGCGCAGTTGGGTGCGCAGTTGATGTTCACCGAGCAACTGGGGGTGTTTGCCGAAGTCAACAGCCGCTTTGCCCACAGCGAGGGCAATCAGGCCGGCTACTCGCTGGGCGTGCAATGGCAGTTTTAACCCTGTAGGAGCGGGCTTGCCCCGCGATAGCGGTCTGTCAGTCATATCGCAATCGCGGGGCAAGCCCGCTCCTACAGGAATAAAAGGATATAAAAATAACTAAACAATCTAACTATTTGGAATAAAAAAATTGAAGGGCCTGGCCGGGCTCCTTATATTTTCGGGCATGCCTTGCCCTTGAATCCCAGGAGTCCGCCCATGTCGCACACGCCCCATTCCCCCCTGCGTCGCCTGCTCACCGGCGGCCTGTTTGCCGCCTTCGCCGCGCTGCTGCTGCCCGGCCCGCTGGCCCATGCCGAACCGAGCAAAACCCTGCGCATCGGCTACCAGAAGTTCAACAGCATCAACATCCTCAAAGGCAGCGGCGCCCTGGAAAAAGCCCTGGCACCGCAAGGGGTGAACGTCAGCTGGTACGAATTCGCCGCCGGCCCACAACTGCTCGAAGCCTTGAGCACCGGCGCCATCGACCTTGGTCATGCCGCCGATGCGCCGTCGGTGTTTGCCCAGGCCGCCGGCAAGCCGGTGGTGTACCTGGCTGCCGAGCAGCCCTACCCCAAAGGCATCGGCCTGGTGGTGCGCGAGCAGGACCACATCGCCAACGTCGCCGCCCTCAAGGGCCAGCGCGTGGCCACCGGACGCGGCTGGAACGCCCAGTACCTGCTGGCCGTGGCCCTGCAGGACGCCGGCCTGAGCTACAAGGACATCACCCCGGCCTACGTCAACAATGCCGCCGACGCCGTGGCCGCACTGCAGTCGGGTAGCGTCCAGGCCGTTACCCTCTGGGACCCCTTCCTCGCCGCCGCGGAAAAACAGCCGGGCCTGAAGAACCTGCGCGACGGCAGCGGGATGTCCAATAACCGCACCTTCTACCTGTCGTCGGCGGCCTTTGCCGACGACAACCGCGCGCTGTTGAAAACCTTCTTCAGCGAATTGGCCAAGGTCAGCAGCTGGGCCAACCAGCAGCCCGACGAAGTCGCCGCCCTGCTGGCGCCGCAACTGGGTATCGGCGCCGACGTGTTGCAGGTAGCCAGCGAGCGCCGCAACTACAACGCCGTGGCCATCGACGCGAAGATCACCGCCGAACAGCAGAAGCTCGCCGACACCTTCCAGGGCCTGGGCCTGATCCCCAAGCCGCTGAACGTGGCTGACGCGGTCTACCCGGTGTCGGTCCTGCCCTGAGTGCAGCCCATGTCCAGCCAGATCTGACGCCAGGCACTATGCTCTGAACATTTGCCCGGTAATGGAACCGTTCATGAGCCTTCGCTTTGCTCTCTGTGCGTTGCTGGCCGTCAGCACCTGCGCCAGCGCGGCCGAACCCTGGCATCTGGTGCAGGACGACGACGGCATTCAGGTCTACCTCAGCGACGTGCCGGGCTCCCGGTACCAGCAGTTTCGCGGCGTCGCGCTGATCAAGGCCAGCGTGCCCACCCTCAGCGACCTGCAGGAGAACCTGCGGGTCGCCTGCAAATGGCTGTACGGCTGCGCCGACATGCGCCTGCTCAAGGTCGATGGCGACAGCACCTGGGTCTACCTGACCACTGCCCTGCCCTGGCCGGCCAGCACCCGGGACATGGTGATCCAGGTGCAGAGCGAGCGCCGCGACGACGGCAGCCTGGTGCGTCGTCTCAAGGCCGTGCCCGGCATGGTCAAGCATGTACCGGGGCAGATCCGCGTGCGCCAGCTCAAGGGCCTGTGGACCTTCGTGCCCAAGGGCGAACAGCTCACCGAAGTGACCTACGAACTACAGGCCGACCCGGCCGGGGACATCCCCTCGTGGCTGGCCAACCAGTTCGTCCTCGATGCACCTGTCATCTCCTTGCGCACCTTGCGTGCAGTGGCTGAACGCCAGGGCGGCGCAGCGCCCTGAGCAGGGCCTGCATGGATTTTGTCGTCCACGGCTTGTTGCCGGGCCAGGGCCGAGCCTTAGCCTCGAAGCCGTGTGCCATAACGACAAAAAATGGAGTTGCCATGCCCTGCCTACCCCTGCACCCGCGTACGCGCCTGGCCAGCCTGATTGCTGCCGCCTGCCTGAGCCAGACCCTGCATGCCGCCCAGGCACCGGTTGGTGCCAGCGAACAGACCCGCAGCAGCAATGCCGCCGTGCTGACGCAACTGCCCTTCAGCGACCGCGCCGATTACGAAGCAGTCACCCGCGGCCTGATCGCGCCGTTCGACGGCCAGGTCAGCGATGCCGCCGGCAAACCGGTGTGGAACCTTGAGGGCTATAAATTCCTCGCCGCGCAAGACCGCCCCGACAGCGTCAACCCCAGCCTCTGGCGCCTGGCCCAGCTCAACGCCCACGCTGGCTTGTTCGAAGTAGCGCCGCGGCTGTACCAGGTGCGTGGCCTGGACCTGGCCAACATGACCCTCATCGAAGGCGACGACGGGCTGATCATCATCGACCCGCTGACCACCGCCGAAACCGCCCGCGCCGCGCTGCAGCTGTACTACCAGAACCGCCCGCGCAAACCGGTGGTGGCGGTGATCTACAGCCACAGCCATACCGATCATTTTGGCGGCGTGCGCGGGGTGATCGACGAGGCCGACGTCAAGGCCGGCAAGGTCAAGGTGTTCGCCCCCAGCGGCTTCATGGAACACGTGATGAGCGAGAACGTCTACGCCGGCAACGCCATGAGCCGTCGCGCCCAGTACCAGTTCGGTCTGTACCTGCCGCGCGGCGCCCAGGGCCAGGTCGACACCGGGATCGGCAAGGCGTTGGCCACCGGCGGCAGCATCACCCTGATCGAGCCCAGCGACCTGATCAGCAAGCCGTACGAGACCCGCACCGTGGCGGGCATCGAGCTTGAATTCCAATTGACCCCTGGCACCGAAGCACCGGCGGAAATGAACCTGTACCTGCCGCAGTTCAAGGCCCTGGGCATTGCCGAAAACGCCTCGCAGACCATGCACAATATCCTCACCCCGCGCGGCGCCCAGGTGCGCGATGCCAAGGCCTGGTCACAGTACCTGGACGCCAGCCTGACGCGTTACGGCGACAAGACCGAAGTGCTCTTCGGCCAGCACAACTGGCCGACCTGGGGCGCTGAACAGGTGCGCACGCTGATCGCCGACCAGCGCGACATGTATGCCTTCCTCAACGACCGCACCCTGCACCTGCTCAACCAGGGCCTGACGCCGATGGAGATCGCGCAGAACATGCAGACCCTACCCGGGGAGCTGGCGAAGAAGTGGTACACCCGTGGCTACTACGGCTCGCTGAGCCACAACGCGCGGGCGGTGTACCAGCGCTACATGGGCTTTTACGACGGCAACCCGGCCAACCTCAACCCGTTGCCGCCGGTCGAGAGCGCCCAGCACTATGTCGAGGCCATGGGCGGTGGCGAGGCGGTGCTGGCCAAGGTGCGTGCGGCAATGGACAAGGGTGAGTATCGCTGGGCGGTGCAACTGGGCAACCAGCTGCTGTTTGCCCAGCCGGACAATGCCCGGGCACGTAGCGTGCAGGCTGAGGCGATGGAACAGCTGGGTTACCAGAGCGAGAACGCCACCTGGCGCAACATGTACCTGACCGGTGCCATGGAGTTGCGCAATGGTGTGCCGAGCCAGGCGGGCAGTTCGGTGTCGGTGGACATGGTGCGGGCGCTGACTGCGGACATGTTCTTCGACTACATGGCGGTGCGGGTCGATGTCGACAAGGCGGTGGGCCATGACCTGAACCTGAACTGGAGCTTCACCGAGCCGGATCAGGCCTTCAACCTGACCTTGCGTAACGGCGTGCTGACCCATCGTGCGGGTTTGAACCCCAAGGCTGATGCGAGCTTGAGCATGAACAAGGCGACGCTTGAGCAGATCAGCCTCAAGCAGCTGGACTTCCCGACGGCGATGCAGAAGGGCTTGATCAAGGTCGAAGGCAACGGCAAGAAAATCGCCGAGTTGCTGGGCACCCTCGACAGCTTCAGCCCGCAGTTCAATATCGTCACGCCTTGAGGGCCTCATCGCGGGTCAAGCCCGCTCCTACAATGGATCGGTGTACACCGGACCTGTGGGAGCAACTGTCTTGATCAGGCTGTTTGCTCTCGCCAAGGGGTATTGTCCCGCAGCATTGCATTCAGCCTGACGATCAGCACCCGCATGCAAGCTACGAGTGCCACCTTGGCGCACTTGCCACGTGCCCGAAGTGCTTCGTAGCGTGCTTTAAATTCTGTGTTGTGACGGATGATGATCCAGCTCGACATGTACAGCACTCGCCTTACATGGGCCCGACCACCCCATATCTGGCGGTGCCCTCGATGGCTACCACTATCGTTGTTGTAAGGCGCTACGCCCACCAGAGCGGCGATCTGACGGCGGTCCAACTGCCCCAGTTCAGGCAGTGAGGCGAGCAGATTTGCGGCGGTTACTCGACCGATTCCGGTCACTGCCAATAACTGACGCGCCCTGGTATCGTCCAGTTGCACCATCGCCTGATCAATTTCTTCGTCGAGGCGTTTGATCAGCACTTTCAGCTGCTCTATATGCTCATCGAAGTGGGCCATCACTGTCGCCGAGCGACATTGCTGGCGACGCCGCTTGTCGTCATCACGGCTCTGCACAAATTGGGCGCGCTGCTTCACCAGCTCTCGCAGCTCTTCGCGTTCAGGGCTGACCGGTTGGCCTTGAGGGGCGCTGAGGTGTGCAGCGAAGTCCGCAAGGACTTCGGCGTCGATCTTGTCGGTTTTGGCTTTTTTACCCATGGCATCGGCGAATTTTCGGGCACGGGCTGGGTTGATGCAGATGGTTTCCAGTCCTGCTGAGGCCAGGGCGATCAACACATCTTTCTCGTAGCCGCCTGTCGCTTCGATCAGCACTCGACTGATATTGAAGTCCTTCAGACGCTCAAGCAACGCCTCGAAGCCTGCGGAGTTGTTGGCCACTTCGAAGCGGATTTTCTGAGGTTTGATGCAGATTTCCAAAGTGGCTTTGGCAGTGTCGATTCCAACAGAAGACAACATGGCTGAACCCTCTTACACTCAGTTGTGAGAGCGCTCTGGCTTGGCCCACGCTTGTGATTCGAGAGGCGCTCAATCAACTGTTCGGGCTCGGGCCAGAGTGGAGAGGTGAATGGCAGCTTTGCTCCCACACGTGCTTTAAGCACTACTGGCGTACAGCTTGCCATTCACCGCTCTCACTTCTGATTCTATTCCTACCTCAAGACACAAGCCGGCCTTGCCGGCGATCGAGCCCGCAGGGGTCGCAATCCTGCCAGCACCTGATGTGCTGGCTGGACTGGCCTCATCGCTGGCAAGCCAGCTCCCACAGTGGATCTGTGTACGCCGGACCTGTGGGAGCCGGACTTGCCGGCGATCAAGCGCGCAGCGGTCGCAATCCTGCCAGCACCTGATGTGCTGACTGGACTGGCCTCATCGCTGGCAAGCCAGCTCCCACAGTGGATCTGTGTACGCCGGCCTTGCCGGCGATCGAGCCCGCAGGGGTCGTAACCCAGGCAACACTGATGTGCTGGCTGGACTGGCCTCATCGCTGGCAAGCCAGCTCCCACAGTGGATCTGTGTACGCCGGACCTGTGGGAGCCGGCCTTGCCGGCGATCGAGCCCGAAGGGCTCGTGCTTCACTTGGCCCAGCGACGCAATTCCGAAGGCGTGTAGTCATCGGTCTTGGCGGTAAACCCCACCCGCATCGGCGCCTTCTCTTCGTTGCTCAAGCCACCCGCGTAGTACCGCCCCGAAATCAGGTCGTACGAGGTTTCCAGCACGTTGTAGGTAAAGTCATGATCATAGTGCTGGATCGCATGCAGTTCGGAACTGCGCCACAACTCGCCACGGCTGTCGTACTGGTCCACCTGGGCGATCTGCCAGCTGTCTTCGTCCACATAAAACCGGCGCTTGCTGTAGATATGCCGCGCCCCCGGTTTGAGCGTGGCTTCAACCACCCACACCCGATGCTTCTCATAACGGGTATACGCCGGGTTGATGTGGTTGGGCTTGACCAGTTCATCGAGTTTCAATGAACGACTGCCCAGGCAATAACTGTTGTAGGGAATGTACAGCTCCTGCTTGCCGATCAGCTTCCAGTCAAAACGGTCCGGCGCACCATTGAAACCATCGATGTTGTCGGCCGTGATCAGGCCGTTGCTGTAGCGCGCACTGTTGTCATACGCCAGCATCGGCGCGCGACGCACCCGGCGTTGCGCCGGCAGGTACTGCCAGGCGGCACGCGGCTCGACCACCTGGTCAACCGGCTCATGCACCAGCACGGTCTCGCCCGCCAGGCGCGCCGGCTCCAGCACCCGGCTCTTGAACATGAACAGCACGTTGGCATTGGGCTCAAGCCCCGTCACCGCTTCGGCGAAACTCACCAGCGACTGCGCGCGGATATAGCTGACCGCACCGTTCTCACGTACCAGGGCAATACTGCTGAAGCGCTCGTAGCTGCCGCCACGCCAACGGGTCATGTGGTTCCACATCACTTCCATGCCTTCGGTCGGCAGCGGGAACGGAATCCCACGGGCGTAATCATGCAAGCCGTTGCCGCCGTCGGCCAGGGTGGTCTTGCCGGCGTTGGTGCGGCTATCGGCGAGGATCGGCGCCGGCAAACGGGCGCTGCGGTGGCTGGGGTACACCGGCATCTGGTAGCTGTCCGGGTAGCGCTTGAACATCGCCAGCTGGCCGGGGCTCAGCGCCGCCTGGTACTGCCCGAGGTTCTGCGCGGTAATGGTGAACAGCGGCTTTTCACTGGCGAACGGGTCACTGTAGCCGCCGTTGCCATCCAGGCTGCCGGCCGCTTTGTCGAGGCCGCCGGTCCAGGCCGGGATGCTGCCGTCGGCATTGCCGGCGCGCTCCGAGCCCATCGGCGTGAGCGTCTTGTCCATGAGGCCAAGGTCGTTGCTCTTGGCCTGGGCCAGGGCGCTGACGCAGGTCAGGGCTAACAACAGGGGATGAATACGCATTTTTATTGTTCTCCTTAGAAATCGACCTTGAAGCTGACCGAGGCAAAATCGCGGTCATCGAGGGTGCTGTAGTCGTTGGAACCGAAGAAGCTGTTGTAGGCCAGTTCTACGCTGTAGTCGTTGAGGTAGTTGGCGGTAAGACTCAGCCCCAGGGCCTGCTGGCCTTCCTGGAATGGCCCGAGCGGGTCGTAGGAATAGCCCTCGACGTCATGCCGCCAGTTGACCGCCGGGATCAGGTTGACCCCCGGCAGCACATCGCTGTATTCAAGGCTGGCGCGCAGGCGATAACCCCAGGACCAATCGGTGGCAAAGCCCTTGTCGGTGCAGTAGCGGTTGGTCACTCCGGAGGCAACGGTGTTGCACGCGCTGCCATTGCGCGGCGCGCTGCGGCCAAAGGCGGCATTACGGCCCAGGCGCTCATCACCGAGGCCGTCGATGTGCACCACGCCGACTTCACCGAACAGGCTCAGGCGGGTGGCACCCAGCACGTTGTCGATGGCCTGGGTTGCCGAGGTGGTCACTTGCCACACGCCTTTTCGCTCCCAGCCATCGAAGCGATCACCTGCGCGATTGTTGAAGCCCTCGGGCAGTGCTACCCACGCGTTGCCGGCAGCACCGGAGACCACCGCCGTGGTGACATCCGGGGCGTTGAAACTCAGCGGCATGTTGGGCCGATAGCTGAGCTCGGCCGCCAGCGACACCCCGCTGCTGGGCTCGACACCGTTGATGCTCAGCCCGTACAGGCGGATGTTCTCGGGGAAGGCCGCAGCATACGAAGGCCCCTGTCCGCCCCCGGGGAAATTCCCCGGCAGCGCGGTGTTGCGCGCATCGAGGGTCAGGTACGGCAGGCGCGAGTGGTAGTTGATGAAGTACAACGCCGCCTCGGCGTCGTTGAGCGCCGGCAACAGCTGGCGCAGGGCGAAACCGAACTGGCCGTTGTCGGACGGCGACTCGTTGCCCCGTGAACTGGCATACAAGCCGTTGGCCTGCATCTGCGGGTCGGTGAGCACCTGGCCCAGGTACAACGGCCCGCAGCCTGGCTGAATCACATCGCTTGTGGCAAAGAAGGTGCCGCAACCGTCCAGCACGCTGGCGCGCCAGTTGTACTGGTAGAAGCCTTCGAAGTTGAGGGTGTCGGACACACCGAAGCTGAACGAAAGCATCTCCACCGGCAGCTGGCCTTCCTTGATCTCGACCCCGGGGCGGTTGAAGGCGGTGATGTCCAGCGGGTTGATGACGTTGATGCCGTTCTGGATCAGCAGCGCCTCACCCCACGACAGCACCTGCTTGCCGAGCTTGAAGCTGAGCGGATGGCCGGCCAGCTCGACGTCCTTCCACAGGTAGGCGTCGAGCACTTCCAGGCCCTGGAATTTGGCCAGGTCATCCCAGCCACTGTCGTCGAAATCCTTGAAGCGGCCGTCGCGGGTTTCATAGGCATGGTCGTACCAGTATTTCAAGCGCACAAAGGCGCCCTGCCCCTGGCCGTCGAGACTGAAATCGCTCAGGCCCTTGACGGTCTGCGAGATCGGGTCGCCTTTCTTGAAGTTAAGCCGGTTGTCGTCGGCGCTGACCCCGCTGCCATCGGCATGCACGCCTTGGGCCTGCAGGGCATTGGCGCGGGTCATCAGGTGTTTGTCGGGGCTTTGGGTCGACCAGCTGCTGCCCAGGCTCAGGGTGCTGCGGGTGGTGAAGCTCCAGTCTTCATTGAGATCAAAACTGCTGGCCTGGGCAGGCACGGCGAAGGAGGCCAGCGCCGCCAGTAGCCAGGGAGACGGCGTTGAGCTTGTTGTTGTCATTATCGAGCTCCATGAGGATTAAGCTCGATCAAGATGCCCAAGCGCCCGCCGCCAGGCGCAAGCGGCGCACGACAAAAAACGATCATCCGCGCGCTATGAAAAGTCCCCCTAGGCCGGCTGCAATGCGCTCAGGCGAAACTGCTTGGGGGTGACGCCAAACTGCTTGCGAAAGGCGCGGATGAAGTTGCTCGGCTGACGGTAACCGAGGCGCTCGGCAATCCGCTCGATGGGCTGGTCACCGGCGGCCAGCCAGTGCCGCGCCAGTTGCAGGCTGTCTTCGCGCGCCTCGCTCATGCCTGCGCCTTGCCACTGGCGCAGCATGCTCTGATGGAGGAAGGCATTGGCACCGGGCAGGTCCAGCTCGAGGGCGCCTGGCGCCAGTTGCAGGCTCGGCCATTGAGCGCTGACCACCGCCACCCCCCAGGCCTGCAACCAGCGCCCGGCCGCCTGCTGCGGCAACACGCTGACCTGGGTGAACATCTGGGCCGGCGTGCGCCCGGCACGCCTGGCGATGTTGCGCACCAGGCTCAGCACCGCAGCATCGAGCATGTAGTAATGCGGTTGATGCTGATAGCGACGCATGTGCAGCTGTGCACCTTCCAGGCTGACCAGCACACAGTTGGTCACCAGCGGCAGGTAGCGGATAAAGCAGGCAAGGCTGTCGCGCACGCTGGCGGCCGAATCGAGCAGTATGTTCAGCCCCTGCAGCGAATGGGTGGCCATGCCCGGCACCAGCTCACAGCCGAACTCGCGCCCGGCACCGGCGAGCTCACATTCGAGCAGCAACTGCTCGACCTGCATGGCCGGGATCTGGCCGTGCCCGTGCAACTGCGCGGGCGTGAGCCCGGCACGCTGCAACAGCACATCCACAGGCAGGCCGCAGCCCTGGGCGTGAGCGACCAGGGTGCGGGTCAAGGCGGCGCAAACAAAAGGCGAAGCAAGCATGGCACGTCACGCAAAATGATCAGGCCATGAGTTATGCCAGCCGCTACACTATCGATCAAATGCATAAAAAGTATCTGCTGCATGCAAGGGGCGCATGATGGACCTTCGACAACTTCGCCACTTCGTGGCCCTGGCCGATTACCGTGGCTTCGTGCGCGCCGCCGATGCCGTCAACCTCAGCCAGCCCGCGTTCAGCCGCAGCATCCAGACCCTGGAACGCGATCTGGATTGTGCCCTGGTCGAGCGCGGCAGCCGCGAATTCCGCCTCACCGGCCAGGGCCAACTGGTGCTGCAGCACGCCCGGCGCCTGCTGGCCAGCAGCCAGAGCCTGCACAACGAGCTGCTGCAGTACAACGGCCTGGAAGGCGGCGAGCTGAGTTTCGGCAGCGGCCCCTACCCGGCCCAGTTGCTGGTGCCCGAGGCGCTGGCGCAGTTCATCCACGACCACCCGCTGGTGCGCGCACGTTTTCATCAGGGTGACTGGGAGCAACTGGGCAGTTGGCTCAAGGAGCAGCAGATCGAGTTTCTGGTCGCCGACTCGCGCTACTTCAAGGACGACCCGCGCTATCAGGTGCAGGCCCTGCGGCCCCGGCGCGGGCGCTTCTTCTGCCGCGCCGGGCACCCGCTGGCAGGGCGTGGCCCGCTGCAGCTCAGCGCCCTGCTCGATTACCCGATTGCCGGCACGCGGATCCCGCCGATGATCCGCAAGATCCTCGCCCGCGCCCAGGGCACCCAGGACTTTGTCACCAGCGTCGAGTGCGCGCAGTTCGATGCCATACGTCGGGTGGTGATGCGCTCGGACGCCATCGGCCTGGCCACCGCCGAAGCCCTGCACGAGCGGGTCGATGCCGGTGAAATCCGCTTGTTGAGCTTTGCCGACCTGGATGCCGACGACCCTGATCTACAGTTGCAGTACGGCATTGTCAGCCGCGCCGGCGACAGCCTGACACCGGCAGCGCAGGCAATGATCGAAGCCATTTTCAAGGTGGATCAACAGCTGCAGGTGAACCCGTCATGACCCTCGTGCCGCCCAACGCGTTCTACGCCCCGACCCTGCTGCCGGCCATCGAAGAGCTGCAGGGCCGCGGGGTATCCCTGGAACTGATCGAGGCCGTGTTCCGCCGCAGCCTGTTCGAGATGCGTACACCGTTCCTGCGTGTGCCGCTGGTGCTGTCGCGGCGCTTCTGGACCCTGGCCCTGAGCGAGAGCAGCGACCCGTTTGTCGGCCTGACTGCCGGCAGGCGGTTCGTCTCCACCGCGACCAATGGCCTGACTTACCTGTTCGATGCCGCCGCCTCGCTGGACAGCGCCTGCGCCTACTTCGTCGAATACTTCCCGTTTTTCAACGGTCATTTTCGCGCCCGCATCGAGCGCAGTGATGGCCAGGTCAGCCTGTGCCTGGAGGATTGCGGCAGCCTCAAGGCCACTGCACCCATCACCGACTACATGCTCACCAGCCTCTGCAGCCTGCTGCGCCGCAAGCTGCTGGCCAGCGGTCTGGAGCATGACCCGATCCTGGCCATTGAACTGGCCCACCCGGCGCCGGCCGACATCAGCGTGCACCCCCACGCCTGGCGCGCGCCGGTGAGCTGGGGTCACGTTGAACATGGCATCCGCCTTGACCCAAAGCTGTTCGAGCAAGCGCTGACCCCCGGCAATCAGGCACTGGAACTGATGCTGGTGGAACTGCTGCAACAGACCCAACGCAACAGCCAGCCAACGCTGCTGGAGCTGGCCAGCGATCACCTGGCCGTGAACCTTGCCGACAGCAACCGCTGGCCGGCCTTCTGCAGCCGCCAGCACCTGCTCGAACGCACCGCGGCCCGGCGCCTGAAGGCACTGGGCTGGAGTTATTCCGAGCTGCTGGATGAGTACCGCCGCTACCGCGCGGAAGACCTGCTGCAGGTCAGCGAACTGGAGCTGGTACAGATTGCCGATCAACTCGGCTACAGCGACGTGCAGAGTTTTCACCGCGCCTGCCTGCGCTGGTTTGCCTGCGCGCCCGGGGCCTACCGCGGGCGCTGACGGCTCAGAGCACCTCGAACAAACCGGCGGCGCCCATGCCGCCGCCCACGCACATGCTCACCACCACGTACTTGACGCCACGGCGCTGACCTTCAAGCAAGGCATGGCCGACCATGCGCGCGCCGCTCATGCCATAGGGATGACCGATGGCGATGGCACCGCCATTGACGTTGAGCCGCGCAGGATCGATGCCCAGGGTCTGCGCGCAGTACAGTACCTGGCAGGCGAAAGCCTCGTTGATTTCCCACAGGCCGATATCATCGACGCGCAGGCCGTGCTGACGCAGCAACCTGGGGATCGCCAGCACCGGGCCGATGCCCATCTCTTCCGGCGCCAGGCCGGCCACGGCGATGCCGCGATACAAGCCCAGCGGCCTGACCCCGGCACGCGCCGCCAGCGCCCCGCTCATCAGCACGCTGGCACTGGCACCATCGGACAACTGGCTGGCATTGCCGGCGGTGATGCAGCCGCCTTCGCGCACGGGCGCCAGGCCTTGCAGGTCGGCCAGGGTGGTGTGCGGGCGGTTGCCTTCATCCTGGCTCAGGTGCACGTCCTGGTAGGTGACCGCCCCGCTGAGCTTGTCGACCACTTTCTTGCGCACACTGACCGGCACGATCTCACCGGCAAACAGCCCCGCGCCCTGGGCCGCCGCCGTGCGCTGCTGGGACTGCAGGCTGTAGGCGTCCTGGGCTTCGCGGCTGATACCGTAGCGCTTGGCGACGATCTCGGCAGTGAGCAGCATCGGCATGTAGGCATGCTCGGCCATGCGCACTACGCTGGCATCCTGCTCCACCGCTGCCGCCTGCATATGGGCGGTCTGCACCAGGCTGATCTGCTCCTGGCCGGCGCCAATCGCCACCTGCATGCCGTCGACCATGATCTGCTTGGCGGCAATCGATATCGCCATCAGCCCCGAGGCGCACTGGCGGTCGATAGTCTGGCCACTGACCGATAGCGGCAAGCCGGCCGCCAGGGCTGAAAGGCGCGCCAGGTTGGTCGAGGCAGTGCCGCTCTGCATGGCGGTGCCCATCACCAGGTCGTCGATCTCGCCGTGTTCGATACCGGCCCGTTCGACTGCCGCGCGAATGGCCACGGCACTCATCGACGGCGACTTGAAGTCGTTGAAGGCGCCGCGAAAGGCCTTGGCGATCGGCGTGCGGGCGGTGGAGACAATTACGGCATCTTGCATGGCAAAGCACTCCAGTCAGTCACAGCGCAAACGGCTCAATGCCGCCCGCAGGGGTTCAGGGATAGCGACCGGGCGGTTGCTGGCGCGCTCGACGAACACGTGGACAAAGCGCCCCGCCGCGCAGGCCTGCGCCTGCCCGGCCTTGAAGATGCCCAGGGTGTAGTGCGCCGAGCTGTTGCCCAGCTTGCTCACCGCCAGGCCCACCTCGATGCACTCCGGAAAGGCAATCGAGGCAAAGTAGTCGCAGCTGGAATTGACCACGAAGGCGATCACTTCACCCTGGTGGATATCCAGCCCGCCCTGCTCGATGAGGTAGCTGTTCACCGCGCTGTCGAAGAAGCTGTAGTAGACGACGTTGTTGACGTGGCCATAGAGGTCGTTGTCGTGCCAGCGCGTGGTGATCGGCTGGAAGTGGCGAAAGTGCTCGCGCCCGGGGTGCTCCATCAGAACGCCTCCCGGTAGATCGCCAGGGCATCGGCCTCGCTGACCTCACGCGGGTTGTTGACCAGCAAGCGCTGCTGTTGCATGGCGTCGCGGGCCAGATGTTCGAGGCTGCTCTCAGGCACGCCAGCATCGCGCAAACGCGTCGGCAGGCCGCAGCGCGGGTTCAGTTCAGCCAGCTCGTTGATCAACTGGGCAGTGAGGCTGTTTACGTCACCTGCCTGCAAGCGCGCACCCAGCAACAGCGGCGCCAGCTCGGCATACAAGGGCGCCGCCGCTTCGGCGTTGAAGCGCAGCACATGGGGCAGCACCAGGGCATTGGACAGCCCGTGGGGGATCTGGAAATGCCCGCCCAGCGGATAGGCCAGCGCATGCACCGCCGCCACCGGTGCGTTGGCAAAGGCCTGGCCGGCCAGGCAAGCGCCGAGCAGCATGGCCTGGCGTGCCTCGCGGTTGCGGCCGTTGTGCACCGCCTCGTCAAGATTGCCGGCCAGCAATTGCAACGCCTCGCGGGCCAGCAGGTTGGACAGCGGATTACGCTTGAGCTTGCTGGTATAGGCCTCGATGGCGTGGACCATGGCGTCAATGCCGGTGGCGGCGGTGACCGCCGGCGGCAGGCCGAGGGTCAGGTCGGCATCGAGCAGCGCCAGGTCCGGCAGCAACAGGGTCGAGACCACGCCCATCTTGCTGTGCTCGCCGGTGGTGACGATAGCGATCGGCGTCACTTCCGAGCCGGTGCCCGCCGTGGTCGGCACCTGGATCAACGGCAGGCGCCGGCCACGGGCCTGGTCGACGCCGTAGATGTCGCCGAGCAATTGCGAGCACTGCGGGTGCGCCAGCAGCGCCACCAGCTTGGCCACGTCCATGGAACTGCCGCCGCCAAAGCCGACGATCAGGTCGGCCTGCATCGCCCGCGCTTGTAGCACCACCTCCAGCACACAGGCTTGCGGCGGGTCGGCCAGCACCTGGTCGAACACCGCCACAGTCAGGCCCTGCGCCGCGAAACCCGGCAGCAATGGCTCGAGCAAACCCAGGCGGGCGATACCCGGATCGGTGACGATCAACACCGCCCGCGCCCCGCGTTCGCGGCACAGGCTGGCCAGGCGCAAGGCGGCGCCGGCTTCGCAGAGGATCTGCGCGGTGGTAGCAAAACTGAATGACTGCATGCGGCGTCCCTCGTTGTTGTTGTGATGTCCGCAAGGTGAAATCAGAAGGCGAAATCGGCCTCTGGCAAACTCATCAGGCAGCCGGCGCCGGCCAGCAACGCCTGGCGATGAGCGCCTGCACGCGGCAAAATCCTGCGAAGGTAAAAGTCCGCAGAATGCAGCTTGGCCTGGTAGAACGGCGCTTCACTGCTGCCGGCCGCGAGGGCGGAACTGGCACGCTCCGCCGCCTGCAACCACAGCGCCGCCAACAACACATAGGCCGAGTAGGCGAGAAAATCCACCGACACCGCGCCGATCTCTTCGGGGTCCTGGCGGCAGGCTTGCAGCACCGACTCGCCCAGCGCCCGCCACTCCTCCAGGCACTGCCCTACCCGCTCGGCCATCGGCGGCTGATGGGTAGCCTGGGCCACCTGCGTTGCCAGCTCATCGATCAGCGCATTGAGCTCACTGCCGCCATCGCCGAGCAGCTTGCGGCGAATCAGGTCCAGGGCCTGGATGCCATTGGTGCCCTCGTACAGCTGGGTGATGCGGCTGTCGCGCATCAGTTGCTCCATGCCCCACTCGCGGATAAAGCCATGGCCGCCGTACAGCTGTACGCCGAGGCTGGCGACTTCCTGGCCGCAGTCGGTGAAGAAGGCTTTGACGATCGGGATCAACAAGGCCGCGCGCCGCCTGGCATTGCTGCAGCCGTGTTCAAGGTCGAGCTGGCGGGCGGTGTAGGCGGCGAGCATGCGGCAGCCTTCGCTCAGGGTTTTCTGGGTCAGCAGCATGCGCCGCACATCGGGGTGGACGATGATCGGGTCGGCGGCTTTGTTCGGCGCCACCGGGCCGCTGATGGCCCGCGACTGCAGGCGCTCACGGGCATAGGCCAGGCCGCCCTGGAACGCCGCTTCGGCGATGCCCAGGCCCTGCAGGCCGACCTGAAAGCGCGCGTCGTTCATCATGGTGAACATGCAGGCCAGGCCCTGGTTGGCCTCCCCCACCAGCCAGCCGGTGGCGCCGTCGAAATTCATCACACAGGTGGACGCGCCCTTGATGCCCATCTTGTGTTCCAGCGCACCGCAGCTCAAGGCATTGCACTCGCCGAGGGTGCCGTCGGCATTCACCAGCACCTTGGGCACCAGGAACAGGCTGATGCCTTTGACCCCGGGCGGTGCCTCGGGCAAGCGCGCCAGCACCAGGTGGATAATGTTGGCGCTCAGGTCCTGCTCGCCGCCGCTGATGAAAATCTTGCTGCCGCTGAGCTGGTAGCTGCCGTCGGCCTGGGGCAAGGCACGGGTACGCAGCAAGGCCAGGTCGGTGCCGGCCTGGGGTTCGGTGAGGCACATGGTGCCGGTCCATTCGCCGCTGACCAGTTGCGCCAGGTAGCGCTGCTTGAGCTCGGCGCTGCCGTGGCGCTCCAGCGCCAGCACCGTGCCTTCGGTGAGCCCGGAATAGACTCGGAACGACAGCGACGCAGCCATCAGCATCTCGTGAAAACTGGCCGAGACCATCTGCGGGAAACCCTGGCCGCCGAATTCCAGCGGCCCGGTCATGCTCGCCCAACCCTGCTCGACGTACAGCTTGTAGGCCTGACGAAAGCCATCCGGGGTAGTCACCTGGCCGTCCTGCAAACGGCAGCCCTGCTCGTCGCTGTTGCGATTGAGCGGCGCCACCACTTCGGCGGCAAAGCGTGCGGCTTCTTCGAGCACGCCATCGATGGTTTCGCGGTCCAGGCCATTGCCCAGTTGCTGGCAATGGCCACTGGCATCGAACAGCTCGTGCAGCACGAAACGCATATCGCGCAGCGGTGCCTGGTAACTCATACCCGACCCTCCTGCACAGCGGCAAAGCCTTTGCCAGCGGCCACCAGCCGGGCAATCAGCGCGGCTGGCCGCCAATGTTCGCCGAGCATGCGTTGCAAACGTTGCAGACGCTCCTGGATCGAGGCCAGGCCCTGGCCATCGGCCCAGTGCAGCGGTCCGCCGACCGCGGCCGGGAAGCCGTAACCGTTGAGGTAGACCAGGTCGATGTCGTGGCTGTTGGCGGCGATATTCTCCTCAAGGATCTTCGCCCCTTCGTTGACCAGCGCCAGCAGGCTGCGCTCGACGATTTCCGGGTCGCTGATCAGCCGGCGGCGATAGCCCAGGCCGGTAGCGATTCGCTCGATCAGGGCATCGACCTCAGGATCATGCTCGGCTTCGCGGCTGCCCTCGGCATACTGGTAATAACCAAGGCCGGCCTTCTGGCCGAAGCGGCCGAGGTCGCACAGGGCGTTGTCGACCTGCACCAGCGGGCTGTCCATGCCCTGCCCGGCCAGTTTCCGGGCGCGCCACTCCAGATCGACGCCAACCACGTCGTACATGCGAAACGGGCCCATGGCAAAACCGAACGCCTGCAAGGCGCCGTCGACCTGCTGTGGCAGCGCACCTTCAAGGAGCATCTTGCGCGCCTCGTCGGCGTAGGTTTTGAGCATGCGGTTGCCGATAAAGCCGCGGCAGTTGCCGGCCACCACGGCGATTTTGCCCAGGCGCTGGCCCAGGGCTTTGGCCTGGTCGAGCACGGTGGCCGAGGTCTGCTGGCCGCGGACGATCTCCAGCAGCTTCATGATGTGTGCCGGGCTGAAGAAATGCAGGCCCAGTACCTGCTGCGGACGCTGGGTGACAGCGGCAATCGCATCGATATCCAGCGCCGAGGTGTTGCTGGCGAGGATCGCACCAGGCTTGAGAGTGCGGTCCAGGGTGCGGAAGATTTCCTGCTTGAGCTCGAGGTTTTCGTACACCGCCTCGATCACCAGGTCGACATCGGCCAGCGCCGTGTAGTCGTCCACCGCCTGAATGCGCGCGAGGTTTCGCTCGGCCTGTTCCTCACTGATGCGGCCCTTGACCACCTGGTGGGCCCAGGTGTCGGCGGCCATCTTCAGGCCTGCGGTGACCATCTGCGGGCTGGCATCGAGCCACAGCACCGGGATGCCGGCACTGGCCAGGCTGATGACAATCCCCCGGCCCATGGTTCCCGCCCCTACCACCGCAGCCTGTTGCCCATCGAATGCATTGCTCACACCGGCACCCCTAAGTCGAAAAGAAGGATTGCCGACACCGTAAGCAGCTGCCTACTATTTGAGAAATTTCATTTTCATATGCGTGATATTTGCGAAATGAATATAAACACCTTCGACCTCAACCTGCTGCGCATCCTCGACGTGCTGCTGCGCGAGCAGAACGTCTCACGCGCCGCCGAGCGCCTGGCCCTCAGCCAACCGACGGTGAGCAACGCCCTGGCGCGCCTGCGCGAATTGCTCGACGACCCGCTGCTGGTGCGCATCGGCCGGCGCATGCAACCGACGCCCAAGGCCCTGGCCCTGGAAGGGCCGATCCGCTCGGCGCTGCAACAGATCGAGCAGACCCTCAACGTCGGCGAAAGCTTCGACCCGCGCCTGAGCCGGCAGACCTTTCGCATCGCCATGACCGACTTCGTCGAGCAGTTGTGCATGCCAGGCCTGCTGCGCCGCCTGCAGGACCGTGCGCCGAACCTGCGCCTGGACATCGCCCCGCTGGCGCCGAGCCTGCCGGTGGATGCCCTGGACCGGGGCCAGCTGGACCTGGTGCTGGGGCGCTTCGATGAGATTCCGGCGCGTTTTGCCCGTCATCACTGGCGCAGCGAGACCCTGCAGATTGCCCTGCGCAAGGAGCATCCGCTGGTGAGCGGCGCACTGGACCTCGACACGTTTTTGCGCCTGCGTCACCTCTGGGTGCATGGCGGGCAGACGCGCGGCATGGTCGATCAATGGCTCGGGGAGCAAGGGTTGGTGCGGCAGATCGTCTACACCACGCCCAACTACCTGCAGGCGGCGCACCTGGTGGCGACGTCGGATTTGTGCGTGGTGCTGCCGACGCAACTGGCACGCCACTTCGCCACGCTGCTGCCGTTGCAGCTGCATGACTTGCCGTTTGCGTTGGAGGCGTTTGAGCTTGAGCTGGTGCACCTGGCCCAGCGCGGTCAGGACCGGGCGCTGGGCTGGCTGGTGGGGGAGATTTTGCGGGTGGTTTGAGGGCCTCATCGCTGGCAAGCCAGCTCCCACAGGTCATGTGTACAACACAAATCCTGTGGGAGCGGGCTTGCCCCGCGATCGGGCGCTTCAGGACAACGCTTTTTTCGCCGCCCGCACGTGCAACACCGCGCCCATCAAGGCCACGACAATCGCCGCCGCACCGGTGGAGAACACCAGCACCTGGTAGTCCGGCACAAACGCCATGGTCACCAGGCAGCCGATGATGAACACGATCACCAGGTAGGTCAGCCACGGGAACAGCCACATTTTCAGGCGGATCGGCTTGCCTTCGGCTTCCAGCTTGCGGCGCATCTTCAGTTGCGAGAAAGCAATCACCAGGTACACCAGCAAGGCGATCATGCCGGTGGTGTTCATCAGCACATCGAGCACGTCTTTCGGGCGCAGGGTTTCGCTGAAGTTGATCAGGGCCACGAACACCGCCACCGAGCACGAGCCGATGATCGAGAACACCGGCACGCCGGTACCGGCACGGGTGATCTTGAAGAACGACGGCGCATCACCACGGGTCGACAGCGAGAACAGCATGCGCGAGGCGGTGTAGTGCGCCGAGATCAGGCAGCTGCTCACCGAGGTCAAGACCACAAAGTTCATCACCAACTCGGCACCGGGAATGCCCAGCAGTTCCAGGGTCCGACGGTACGAGCCATAGCCCGAGGTGCCCATCAGCGGGTCGTTCCACGGCACCAGGGCGACGATCAGGAAGATCGAACCGACATAGAACAGGCACACCCGCCAGACCACCGAGTTGGTCGCCTTGACGATCTGCTCCGAGGGGTTCTTCGACTCGGCGGCAGCGATGGTGACGATTTCCGCACCGAGGAAGGCGAACATCACCCCGAGCATGGCCACCACCACCGCCTCCATGCCGTTGGGCATGAAGCCTTGCGCCGTGAGGTTGCTCAAGCCGTGGACTTCACCGGTGGGCCACAGGTTGACCACCGCCAACCCGCAGACCACAAGGAAACAGATGATCGCCACCACTTTTATCAAGGCGAACCAGAACTCGAACTCGCCGTAGTGCTTGACGTTGAAGAAGTTGACGCTGATCAGCACCAGGGTGGTGGCCAGGACGAAGACGTTGACGCTGATCGAGGGGAACCAGCCGTGCAGGATCTTGCCGGCGACATAGGCTTCCCAGGCCATCAGGATGACCCAGAACCACCAGTACAACCAGCCGATGGTGAAACCCGCCCAGCGGCCAATGGCGCGCTCGGCATAGGTGGAGAACGAGCCGGTGTCGGGCGACGAGGTCGCCATTTCACCGAGCATGCGCATGATCAGCACCACCAGGATGCCGCCGGCCAGGTAGGCCAGAATGGCCGCGGGGCCGGCGCTGTGAATCACACTGCCGGAGCCGACGAACAATGCGCCGCCGATAACCCCGGCGATCGACATCATGGTCAGGTGACGAGACTTGAGCGAAGCGCTGAGCTTGCTCTCGTGCTCCACCTTCGCTGTGGAAGTGGATGTGGATGTTGCGTCCATCAGTAGCTACCTCGTGTTCTTTTTATGCAAGGAAACTCGAGAGACCGCCTGCTACAGCGGTCTCACCCATTCGAATCGGTAAACGTGCGGGCAGCCGAAATCGCCCGGCCCAGGTCATGGGTCGGCGACGCTGCTCACGGGGCCAGCGGAGTGCCTCTGGTCGGATTGAACGGTGCAATGGCGCGATGGCGGGTCAGTGCCATCTGTGCGCAAGGAGCGGTTGGGCGGCGCCCAAGGGTAAAAGCATCAGTGTCATTGTGATTATTCATACTGCTTCAACGTGCTTTAGCTAGCGATAACAGACCCCTAATGTAAAAATGTCCGACAAATAGAGCCATGCACAGCGCGATGAAAAATCCACTGCACTGTACAGGCCGCCGATGCAGTACACCGCGATTTCCTGCAGGCGCCCGGCGTTACGCACACCTGAAGGCACAGCTTCCCCATGCTTGAATTACGACCCGACGCATCGCCCCCGCTGGTCAACCAGATCATCAACGGGCTGCGTGAGTTGATCGAGAACCAGACCCTCAAACCCGGTGCCAAGGTCCCCTCGATCCGCGCCTTCGCCGCCACCTATTCGGTCAGCACCTTCACCGTGGTCGAGGCCTACGACCGCCTGGTCGCCCAGGGGTTGCTGGTCAGCCGCGGCAATGCGGGGTTCTTCGTCAACCGCTCGGCGGTCGAGCTGATCGAAAGCCAGGCCAGCGAACCTGCGCCAGGCAAGCCGGAATTCAACTCCGAGTGGTACCTGCAGCAGATCTTCGAAAGCCGCCAGCTCGAGTTCAAGCCCGGCTGCGGCTGGCTGCCCAACGACTGGATGTTCGAAGACGGCCTGCGCCGGGGCATGCGCCAGGTCGCCAGCAGCGTGCTGGAACTGAGCGGCTACGGCGACCCCATGGGCCTGCTGGAGCTGCGCACCCTCACCGCGCAGAACCTGCAACAGGACCTGCGCATCGTCGCCAACCCCAACCAGCTGATGCTCACCCACGGCGCCAGCCAGGCCCTGGATCTGGCAGTGCGTACCCTGGTGCGCCCCGGTGACGTGGTGCTGGTGGACGACCCCGGCTACCCCAACCTGATGAGCATCCTGCGCTTTCAGGGCGCGACCTTGCTCGGCGTACCGCGCACGCCAAACGGCTACGACCTCGATCACCTGGAGCGGCTGCTTGAACACCATCGTCCGACGGTGTTCTTCACCCAGCCGCACCTGCACAGCCCGACCGCCTCGCGCACGCCGCTGGCGCAATTGCACCGCCTGCTGCAGCTAGCCGCGCGCCACGGCTTTCGCCTGGTGGAGAACAACCTCTACGCCGACATGATCAGCGAACCGCTGCCGTGCCTGACCAGCCTCGATCATTTGCAGCAGGTGGTGTACGTCGGCAGCTACTCGAAAAGCATCTCGCCGAACGTGCGGGTCGGCTTCATGCTGGCCAATCCCGAACTGATGCAGCAACTGCTGCAACTGAAAATGCGCTCGGGCCTGACCACCTCGCAGGTGATGGAACGGGTGGTGTACGCCGCCATCACCGACGGCCGCTGGCGCAAGCACCTCAAACGCCTGCGCCAGCGCCTGGCCGAGGCTCAGCAGCAGGTCAGCGAACAGCTCACGCGGCTGGGTTTCGAGCGCTTTATCGAAGGCGACGAAGGCATGTACCTGTGGACCCGCCACCCGGCCATCGCCGACAGCGCGGCGCTGGTGGATGACGCCCTGGCGCAGGGCATCATGCTCGGCCCCGGGCAGTTGTTCATGGTCGATTCACAGGCGACCGGGTGGATGCGTTTCAACGTGGCGTTCAGCACCGAGCCTGCGTTGTGGGAGAAGCTGGAGAAGTTGCTGGTCAAGCATGGGCGGCGGCAATAGGTGCAGCGGATATTGTCGATATAAATCGGCGATCTACAAAAATTGCCTTAAGGCCGTCTGTTTTTATAAACAGGCTAATTTCGCTGAAACCGGCAAACTAGAGCCACCCAGATCAGAAACCCCGTAAAAGCTCGACATAAGCCTGAAACACTTCGTGAAAATTTAATTGACACGCCTCTGTCACTCTTCTTATTTTCACAAACAAAACAAGGACATCCCCATGCTGCTGCGCCGCCTGCTCATTCAATGGAAGATCACCTTGCTCGCCGGCCTGTGCCTGCTGGCCATCGTGGTGGTGCTGATGGCGGCCACGCTGATGCAGTCGAGCCGCAGCGCCGCCCTGGTCAACACCGCGAACACGCAGATGCTCGACCACAACGCACGGCTGCGCCTGCACACCTCGGCCCAGCTGCAGGCGGCGAACATCCAGCGCTACTTTCGTGACGCGTATTTGTATGGCGATGGCGTCGCGCAGTTGGTGATGTTCTTGAAGGCCCAAGGCAACGACAACCTGCGCCAGGACCTGACCGAACAGGCGCGCAAAGCCCTGGGCAAAAACCCCGACCTGCTCGGCCTGTACCTGGTGTTCCTGCCCAACGCCCTGGACAGCAAGGACGCCGCCTTCGTCGACCAGGCCGCCGTAGGCAGCAACGAAAGCGGGCGTTTCTCGCTGTACTGGTCGCAGCCCAAGCCCGGCGAGCTGGAATCCGAAGCCATGCCCGAATCGATGCTCGCCGACACCAGCCTGTCGGCCAACGGCTCAGCCTACAACCGCTGGCTCACCTGCCCGCTGGAAACTGGCGAGGCCTGCGTAGTCGATCCGTACTTCGACAGCGTCGGCGACCGCACGCCGCTGATGACCAGCGTCGCCTTCCCGCTCAAACAGGACGGCAAGATCGTCGGCGTGATGGGCCTGGACATCAGCCTCGACAACCTGCAGCAACTGAGCCTGGACGGGCGCAAGGAGCTGTTCGACGGTAACGGCCAGGTCAGCATCGTCAGCCCCGCCGGCTTGCTGGCCGGGCATAGCCGCGATGCCGCGCAACTGAGCAAGAAATTCGAGCAGGTGTTCGGCCAGCACGCCAGCGCCCTGGCCGCGCAGATGCGTGCCGGCAAAGCAGCGGAGTTCAGCGATAACGGCTTGCTGCAGGTCAGCCAGTCGTTCGCCCCGGTGCCCGGCGCGCAGCCGTGGAGCGTGTTGCTGGAAGTGCCGGAACAAGTGCTGCAGGCTCCGGCCATTGAACTCAACGCGCGCCTGGACGCGCACAACAGCAGCGCCAACCTCAGCAGCCTGCTGATGGCCCTGGCTGCCGCGGTGCTGGGCCTGGTGGTGATCTGGCTGACCGCCCGTGGCGTCACTCGACCGATCTTGGGTGTGGCGGCGATGCTCAAGGACATCGCCAGCGGCGAAGGCGACCTGACCCGGCGCCTGGACTACGCCAACAAGGACGAACTCGGCGAGCTGACCAACTGGTTCAACCGCTTCCTCGACAAGCTGCAACCGGTGATTGCCGACGTCAAAGCCTCGGTGCACGACGCGCGCAGCACCGCCGACCAATCGGCGGCGATTGCCAGCCAGACCAGCGCCGGCATGCAGCAGCAATACCGCGAAGTCGACCAGGTGGCCACCGCCTCCCAGGAAATGAGCGCCACCGCCCAGGACGTCGCCCGTAACGCCGCACAAGCGGCGGAAGCGGCGCGTGGCGCGGACCTGGCCAGCCGCGAAGGCTTGAGCATGATCCGCAACACCACCCAGGCCATCGAACGCCTGGCCAATGAAATGACCGCCGGCATGGAAGAAGTCCAGCACCTGGCCAGCCGCAGCGAGCAGATCGGCTCGGTGCTGGAAGTGATCCGCGCCATCGCCGAGCAGACCAACCTGCTGGCCCTCAACGCCGCCATTGAAGCAGCGCGTGCCGGTGAAGCCGGGCGCGGCTTTGCCGTGGTGGCCGATGAAGTGCGCAACCTGGCCAAACGCACCCAGGACTCGGTGGACGAAATCCGCGTGGTGATCGAAGGCCTGCAACAAGGCACCCGCGAAGTGGTCGAGGCCATGCACAGCAGCCACCGCCAGGCCCAGGACAGCGTGGCCCAGGCCGAACAGGCGCTACCGGCCTTGCAGCGTATTGGCGAAGCGGTGACGGTGATCACCGACATGAACCTGCAGATCGCCTCGGCGGCCGAGGAGCAAAGCGCCGTGGCGGAAGAAGTGAACCGCAACGTAGCGGGGATTCGGGATGTGACCGAGTCGCTGTCGGGGCAAGCGGAGGAGTCGGCGCAGATCAGCCAGGCGCTGAACCGGCTGGCCAATCATCAACAGGGGTTGATGCAGATGTTCCGGGTGTAGCGCTCTCCTGTGGGAGCGGCGGTGCGACGACTCGACTTGACCCGCGATGAGGCTAGGATTGCGACCGCTGCGCGCTCGATCGCTGGCAAGTCCAGCTCCCACAGGTCGCCGGCATGCACAAATCCACTGTGGGAGCTGGCTTGCCAGCGATGAGGCCTGCAGCCAATGCACCCTCTCACCGCCGCCGATAACTCTTCTTGCCACTGGGCGTCAGGCAATACACCCCACCCCGCGGCCCAGTGCAGAAGTTCCCGGTCCCACAACCACAACCCTCACTCGCCCCGCGAAATGGCTGCAGCGCAGGCCGTGCAGCACTGCCGCCCATGTACGCCGTGCAACTACGTTTCGACGCACTGATCGACCCGTCATTACACAAAAACAGATCGCCATCACACCCGGCAATCCCACCCTTGCGCCCGGAGCAAGGCTTGTTGGCCGCCAACGCCGTGGACGCCGCCAACACCAGTACCAGGGCCAACCCTACCCGCCCGGAAAAACAACGCGCCACAGCATTCCCTCCCTAGAATATGGCCTAATGCTATCAGCCTTGCCATAGCACAGCAAAACTCACCCATCCGTGCCCCCAGCGCAAAACTGATTGTCCCCAACCCGGCTGTTTCCCCGGCCCCACCTTGCACAGAATCGGCCCCCTCAATTGCACAGGACCGACTCATGAAGCCTCTCAAGCCCCTGCTCCTCGCCACCGCCCTGGCCATCACCAGCCAAACCACCCTGGCCGCCGACTGGTACCCTTCCGCCTACGGCGCCAACGACGAAATCGGCGCCGCCAACCTGCTCACCCCTGAAGTGGTCAAAAACGCCATCGGCCTGGTCACCACCGGCAAGACTTACGCCCTCGGCGTACCGGTCAGCAAAGACCTCCCGGCCTTCCGCCACCGTAGCTTCCACCTCTACAACGTCCAGCCGGGTGAACAAGCCGGGCAGACCCTGGGCAAAAACAAATTCACCTTCAACGACGAACTGGTCAACGGCTGGACCGGTGTCGGCACCCAGCTCAACGGCATCGGCCATATCGGTATCGACAACGTCTACTACAACGGCCACAAGTCCGCCGACTTCGTCACCGTCGAAGGCGTCACTAAGCTTGGCATCGAAAAAGTCCCACCCATGGTCACCCGCGGCGTGGTGCTGGACATGACCGCCCGCTACGGCAAAGCCATCGTCCCGGGCGGCACGGTATTCACCGTGGAAGACGTCAAAGCGGTGCTGAAGCAACAGAACATCACCCTGCGCAAGGGCGATGTGGTGCTGTTCAACACCGGCTGGCTGGAGCTGATCGGCAAGGACCACCAGCAGTTCCTCGCCACCGAACCCGGCATCGACATGCCCGCCGCGCAGTGGCTGGCCGACCAGGGCATCGTCGCCTTTGGCGGTGATACCTGGGCTTCGGAGGTGTACCCGAACCCGTCGGGCGAAGAGTTCCCGGTCAACCAGTTCATGCTGGCCAAACGCGGCATCTACAACCTCGAACTGATCGACACCCGCGCGCTGGTGCGCGACAAGGCCTGGGAGTTTCTGTTTGTGCTGGGCCAGCCCCTGTACAAAGGCTCGACCCAGGTGAATATCAACCCGGTGGCGATCCGCTAAGGAAACGCCGAAGCAGTTGCTCAGCAAACGGCAGTGAGCGGTTTGCTGATTCAGGCCAACTCGCTTTCGGGCGCTGAGCGTCAGTTGGACAAACTGGTGCATCAAGGTGAGTTCGTACAGCGCTTCCTGCCGATTCAGGATCGCGGAAATGACCTTGCAAAACGCTGCGTTGCACTTATTCTATGAATTCAGGACGTTTATTTCCGTTTTCTCTAGCGCCCCCTAATGGCCTAGCGCGTGTTTCTGTCAAGCGCTAGAAATGGAGGCATTTACCAGGGTAAGCCGGCGATATATCCCCGATGTTGCTCAATACAAGTGAAGGAACACTTATGTACATTGAGTCAGATGGTGCAAGGTACGAGTTTGCAAAGTCACGCTCCGATAATTATAGAGCGGCCGTTGGGTCGATAGGGCGTGTGTGGGATGAGGATCTGGATGCCATGTATGCGTATCTCGATCCGGAACCTGGTGACAATATTCTGGAGGTGGGAGCAGGCTCTGGATTCTTTAGCTTCCCCATCTCGCGTGGGATTGGCGAGCAAGGGCTGTTGTATGTAACAGACCCCTCCATTGAGCAACTTCAATCTGTGCTGGAACAACAATCGGCCAACATGATCATTCTGGCGCAGGGCGCGGAAGAGATGGGTTCGTCGCGAGGTCTTGCGTGACGGGCCATGAAGTCTCTTACCTGAGCAAAGACTTCGCGACCAGCCTGTGTGCAAATACCGGCTGGCGTGAACCCGAGTTTCATGACATCGACTTGAAGTGGAGCTTTGAAAACGAACAGCACCTGGGGCGTTTTCTGGGGCTGCTGTTGGCCAATAAAGCTTCCTTCTCCGAGGCTGACTCGGTCGCTGCGGCCAAGCACTATCTTGGCGTGCGGGATACCGATGACGGCTTGAGCCTGGATTGGCCGATGACGATGATGACCAGCTCTGCGCTGCCAGGTTACGAATGATGCTTGCGTCAACACTTCTGACCTACTTCCTGACCTGTGCAGTGGCGGCAGCCACCCCAGGCCCTGGGACAATCAGCGTGATTACCTACAGCGCCTTCCTCGGGTGGCGTAGAACCCTTCCGGTCATCCTCGGTATTCAGGTTGGCATGCTGGCCATGGCGGGACTGGCGCTTTCCGGTGTTGCCGCTGTGTTGATTTCGTCTCCGCTGTTGTTCGTTACCCTGCAACTGGTGGGGGCCTTGTACATTGCTTATCTGGGCGCTTCCTCCATCCGCTATGCCCGGCAGGGTGTTGAAATCATTGCCCAGCATGACGACAGTGGTAACTGGCGAAATTTCAGGCACGGAGCGGTTGTAACCTTTGCCAGCCCGAAAACGCTGTTGTTCTTCACGTCGTTCTTCCCGGTGTTCATCGATCCGACAAAAAGTGCGCTCTCGCAAATGCTGTTGCTGTTGGCGCTACTGTTGCTGATCACCTTGCTGGTTCATCTCGTTTATGCGTATTTCATGAAGTACCTGAAGGACATATTGGTACGTTACAGTTATACGTTTAACGTGGTGGTCGGCGTGACGTTCATCTCCTTGGCGGTATATATGGGCGTGCAGTCGTTGAAATGACGTTCTCTCGGAAATGGGTCGAACCTTGCCAATGATCGCTTTTTGGCGGTGTCGGGGTCATGCAGCACAGGTCAGATGGCCTGTGCTGACTTGATCGGCGTATCCCTAAAGGCGTAATGAGTAACGTTCACAGCAAAGTCCAGCGAAATATTCAACTTTATTCGCTAAGCGATTGATCCATATCAATATTTAACTAGTTAACCAGTTAAGAGATGTCCGCAATTGCCCACTTAATGTCGACAATGTCTCCACCCTTTACGGTGGAGAGTAGAGTTGAAGCGCATCAAGATAGTGTTGTGGACGTTGTTCATCGGGTTAACCCTGCTATGGGCACTGGCAGATACCTTTGTGCCCACCCCACTGACTTATTTCTCGCTACGTTCGGTACTGGTGCAATACACCGGCGTCATCGCCATCGCCGCCATGAGCGTGGCGATGATGCTGGCCGTGCGCCCGCGCCGCCCGGAGCCGCTGCTGGGCGGGCTCGACAAGATGTACCGGCTGCACAAGTGGCTCGGCATCAGCGCCCTGCTGTTCGCCAGCGTGCACTGGGTCTGGGCCAAGGGCACCAAGTGGGCGGTCGGCTGGGGCTGGCTGGTCAAGCCGGCCAAGGGCGGCGGTGCGGCGCCGGAACTGGGCGCGATCGAGCAGGTGCTGCGCAGCCAGCGCGGCCTGGCCGAAACCCTGGGGGAATGGGCGTTCTACGCCATCGGCGTGTTGATCATCCTGGCCCTGATCAAGCGCTTCCCGTACCACTGGTTTGCCAAGACCCACACTGTGCTGGCGGCACTCTATCTGGTGCTGGTGTTCCACACCGTGGTGCTGCTCAAGTTCGACTACTGGCTGCAACCTATCGGCATCGTCACCGCCCTGCTGCTGATCGGCGGCACGCTGGCGGCATTGCAGGCGTTGTTCAAGCGCATCGGCAAGCAGCGCAAGGTCCAGGGCCACATCCAGACCCTTGTCCACTACCCAGAGGCGAACCTGCTGGAAACCCATATCGCCCTGCAAGCGGGCTGGCCCGGGCACCAGGCCGGCCAGTTCGCTTTTGTGACCTCATCCGAGTCGGAAGGGCCGCACCCTTACACCATCGCCTCGGCCTGGGACCCGCAAGCGGCGCAACTGCGCTTTATCACCAAAGGCCTGGGCGATCACACCCGCCGGCTGCCAACGCGCCTGAAAGAAGGCGACCGGGTGACGGTGGAAGGCCCGTACGGCTGCTTCACCTTCGAAGACCAAAAGCCGCGGCAGGTCTGGATCGGTGCCGGCATTGGCATTACGCCCTTCATCGCCCGGCTGAAGCAACTGGCGCTGGAGCCGGACCGGCAACACAGTATCGACCTGTTCCATCCGTGCGGCGTGTATGCAGCCGACGCCATCGACAACCTGCGCGCCGACGCAACGGCTGCGGGCGTGCGTTTGCATGTGTTGGTGTCGGGCCAGGATAGCCGGCTCAGTGGCGAACGCCTGCGCCAGGAAGTTGCCGACTGGCAGCAGGCGAGTTTCTGGTACTGCGGGCCTGCGGACTTTGGCCAGGCCCTGCGCGAAGACCTGGTGGCCCATGGGCTGAAGCCGAAAGACTTCCATCAGGAACTGTTCCAGATGCGCTAGGCCACAAATCGCACACCGCCCTGATCACCTGCCAGCCTTACGCAATCGCAACCGACGAACCACCGCAAAGCGCTTACAAAACTGCCGATGGTGATGACTGTTCAGCAAAACCAGCGCCACCAACGGCAGCGCAATTGACGAAGCTGTAAACAACGGATGGATTCCGGCTGCAACACTTGCGATGGCCATGAGCAGACTCGTCACCGCAACCGCGACGAGACACCACACTCCCCAGGCAAAACCGTTGGCGATCAGACCGGCGCCTACGCCACACACAGCCGCCCCGACCAAAATCACAATCACCACATCCCCCATGTTCTCGAGATGCTGGGCAAAATAGGCGTACTCCACCTGCACAGTTGCCAGCGCAATGGAGGCCATGGTCAAGAAAAAAGCAGCGCAGAAGCGGCCCATGTAACGCCTTGAAAACGCCGCCATCCCCGGATACCGCAGCACGTCCACAGGTTCACCCGGCAAGCGCTTGGCGCGGGGCGCCTTGCTGATCTCGACGAGCCTTGCATATATCCGTCGATAACCCTGGCTGTTGAGCACCAGCAGGCCAGCCAGGGGACAGAAAAGCGCCAGGTAATAAATCAGCCCAGGTGGACGCTGGGTATACAACCCCAAAGTGACCAGCAAGCAACACACCAGCAGTGCCGCCAGCCACCAGATCAACCGGGTGCTCCCCCACACCAGCAAGAGGTGCAGCATGGTCGGGATAACCACGCCGTTTTTCACGCTGCGCAGGATGTCGGATGAACTCATGGAACTCGGTGAGTGTTTCCCATCAATCACGAGCATAAGGCTCATGAGGGAAGCAACTGCCAGCAACCAGCTCAAGGTCAGGAGCGGGAAATTGCGGCATAGACAGGCGTTGATTTGTTCTTGGTGATTCATCCGTGAACCTTTGTTGGTGGGGTTCGATTTTATCGTTTGCCAGACACAGGCTTGAAGCGATTGCGCCGGATATCCGACAGGGCTTTGCTCATCTCCCGATAACGGCGGCTGTTATACGCCAGCAACGACAACAAGGGGGCGATAACTGAAACCACTGCCAGGAGTGCATCGTGAGAAAAGGGATAGGTCAGCACGCCGGCAATAAGGCAAATGAGCAACAGCCCAACCACTGCACGGTTCCCGGCCGAATAGCCACGGATTACGACGAACTGGCCGATGCCGAGGGTGAATGAGCCCAGCATGATAAAAGCGACGATGTATCCGGGCTCGGCGGGGTTGCCTGCGAAGATAGTCTCTCCAGCGCGAATGGATGCGCAGGTGAGGGATATAACTGCGAGGAAAAATCCGGTCCACAGCGTGAGGTAGTAGCGACGTATAAAAGCCGGCAATTGCGTTAGATCTAGCACTGGCTCGCTCTCCTTGCCGTACTTGCTAAGTGGCCCCGTCCTTTCATCGGTTCTCCCTCTCCCGCAACCTCATCAACCGCCGCCGCATCTCGCGGTGTCGTTCGCTGTTGAACAAAAGCAGAGCCAGCAAGGGTGCTAACAGCGCCAATGTAAAAAGTGGCATGGGCGTGCGGGGGCCATATGTGGAAAGGGTTAGCAGCATGCACGCGCCAAGCACCATGACGACAAGCCACATGCCGGAGCGCCGCCCTCGAAGCTGAAGCATGTTGCCCACGCTCAGCAGCAAAGAGCAGACCACGATTGAAGAAATGATGTACTCGGGTAGGTCGGGATGGGTCTTGAAATGAAGCAGGCTCGCGAGTGCTATCGCCAGTGAGAAGGAAAAACAGCTCAGCATCAATGCTGCGGCGTACACGGGGAAGTAGCGCTGTGAAAACCGCGGAAGAATGCTCATCTCAGCGGACTCTCCACTTTTTACGCTGCTTACGTATCACCACCAGACGTTTGCACATCATCCGGTAGCGGCGGCTGTTGATCGTGAGCAGGGCAGACAAGGAGGTGGCCAACGACACTGCGAAAAACATCCGGTGGGTGGAGGGTCCGTATGTCGAGAGCGTTGCCAGCAGGCTAATCACAACAAATGTGACGCTGATCCAGACCGTGCTGGTAAAGCCGCGTAGCAACATGTAATGGCCCACGCACAACACGAATGTAGCCGCCAGTAATACAAGAAATAACCGTTCGATGTCATACACATAAACGCCAATGACGTGCACCACCGCAAATGTCATGGAAAAACCTATAAGAAAAAACCCGGTGACGAAACGGGGAAAATATCGTTTCATCCGTTCAACGACTGCAGGGACGAGGTTCATTCCTCTACTTCCTCATAAAGACCGAATGCAATTGTCTGGACGGAAGAACTGCTGCCAACTCCCAGTACCACTCCTAACGCGTCCTTAATCAACGTGATTGTTGAATGTTTGATTTCCGCGGGAGTAAATTGTTTGGGGAGCGTGCCCAATCGCTGCTGCAGCTTAATTTGCTTCGCTGTCAAAGAGGGATGTTTTATCGAGAGTAATTCTGCAGTCAGTCTCTTGCGTTGTTGGCGACTCAACCCCCTGAATAAGTCAAACCAACCTCTCCCTGTAGCCGCCTTACGAATCTGCAAAAACTTAACGATGTTCATCGAGGCGGTAGCTGCGCCCATTAACGAAACGGTTTCAAGCAGCGACTCAACAACACGCATGGCAACCAGATCATCCAAGAAATCATTCCATTCCGGATTAACAACCTCAATAGCGGTTCTGCCACCCGCAACAAAACATAATCCGGCACCAGCCCAAAGGGCAGTTATGCTCACAGCCCCGATAGCCATACCAACTGGCCCTCCGAAAGCCACTGCAATGGAACCGCTGTATAGCACCCGCCAACTGATGTATGTACTCACGCAGGTTGCAGCAGTACCCAATAGCCTCTCGAAAACTCTAGGCTCTCGTGGATCGCTGCTGAGCTGCTCCAGATACTGTGCAGGAGCCAAATACCTTTTTACCTCCCGCAACACCACCCGCTTAGTCAACACACTACAAATCGGCCGAAACTCCCGCAACGTCACCACGTTGTAGTCCGCATCGATGTACACCACCCCTGCCCCGACAATCCCGGGGTCGGCGTCAATCGCTACGAACAACCTCGGCACATTGACCAGGCTTTCAATCCGCTGGCGCGCAAAGTACTGCGACGGGCTCGCGCCAAGCCCGCTCATCCTTGAGTCGTTCATGGGGGTCTCCTGAAACGTGAAAGCGCCCGCAAACCCGAAGGTTGCAGGCGCTTGAGCGGCCTAGTTTTAGCAGCTAAAAATCAACGTTTCAGAAGCGTATTTTTGCCGGGTATGTCGTCCTACACATTCAAAACAAGAATAAAAACAATGCCTTGTAGGAAGAAACCATTGAGGCTCTTGTAGACGTATTACCCAGCCGTTGTTTCCACCGGGTCAATCACCCGCAACGCTACGTTTGAGCTCAGTTCGACCAGGCAGAGCAGGTGCGAAGTTCCATCACCGCCGAAGAACTTGTCCGCTCGATCACCGGTCAGTTTTTCCTGGAACTTGAACGGTGTAGTGATAATCCGCTTGATATCTTCCTTGAAGCTCTCGGTATTGGCGTTGATCCATTCGGCTGCCTTGCGTCGCTCGGCAATCGGCGCTTTGGGCGTGTCTGTGCTCCTGAGCAAGACGGCAGGATCGATATCAAGGTCTTCGGTGTTGTAGCGCATGAACACATGGCACAGCTCCTTACCCTGGTGGTCAGCAACCGCCACACGCAAGTTGTACCCGCCCCTCCTCGCCTTGCACGCCTGCTCGGTTGCATCAACGCCAACCTCCCAGTGCACCTGGCCTCTGATTTCACCTCGTTCCATATCGATCTGATTTTCAATGAACGAGTACACCGTTCTGTTCACCCTGACCCAGCCGAGCTTCCCGGCACCGGATATGCACAAATAGCGGTGCTGAGGCTTGAGCTCGTGGGGGGCCTTGCCGATGGACCAGCTCAACAGCTCTTCGCCTTTCAACGAATGTTGAAGCTTGGCGTTTTTTTCATCGTAGCGAGAAACGATGGTGCACTTTCTGGGATTGGACTGCAGCCGCTTGGCCAACTCCGAGCGAACCTCGGCATCGATTGCCCGCTCGCCGCGTTGCGCACTTGCGCGCGATTTCTCGGCAGCAATCAAGTCGCGATCCAGTTCTTCGGCCTGCTTGCGCAACGCATCATATTTGCCAGCCAGCGCCTTCGCAGCATTGTTAACCGACTCCAGAAAGCCCGGTGTCAACAAGGTGGCCTTACGCTCCATCTTCGCCACCAGCGCCTCAACGCCCTTGCTGACCCCGCGAACGCGAACGTTGGTTTCAAAATTCGCACCCGCACCCCGCTCGGTAAAATTCTGGCTGCCCAAGGTCACAAAACGGTCCTTGGCAACGACCATCTTCGCGTGAAGATTGGGCAGGTAGTAAACCGGGATCTTTTTCTTCAGGAGGGCTTTGATGGCACTGTAACTGGAGGCGCCAGAGGCAAGCACCTGCACATTGACCAACGTATAAACCTTGGCGCTTTTACCCAGCAGGGCAATCTCCAGCGCTGCCGAACCGGTCAGGTACGGCGAGAAAATCTTCAGATCAACCTTGTGGTTTTGCAGCTGTTCTTTTATCAGCGGCACGATATTGCTAGTGAACTTCAATCGTCGGCATCCTTGTTCGAACCTCTGCCGATAATACTACATTGCCACTACTGAACGATTAGCCCAAAATCCCGCCCCCAGCACGCCCAAGCCGCCCTACAAGGAAACCGCCATGGCCCAGCCCCTGCTCGATGCCTTCATTGCATGGATGAGCGCCAACCTGGACAACGCCACCTTCGCCCATCGGTACCAGAACCGCATGAGTGGCAAGCCCTGGCACTGCAGCAGCCTGTTCAATGCGTATGAAAAGTACCACTGGCCGCACCCGGCAATAGAGCATCTGGACGTCGACAAGGGCAGCAACATCACCAGCAACACCCGCGCGCTGGCGGCGCTCCAGCAGCAACTGCAACGCGCCCTCGCGCCCGCGCCCGAAGACCAGGCCGCCAGCCGCGCAGCCATCGATGTGATGATCTGGGGTGGCGTACAGAACGGTAACGTCAGCTGGCTGACCAACAACTGCGACGGCCTGGCCAACCTACTGATCAGCACCCGCGACGCGATCGACAGCGGTGAATTGAACCACTCGGTACTGGTTGACCCCGAGCTGCGCTTCAATGCCGGCATGACCAAGGTCTACTCGCTGATCTGCAAGCAACTGGTGATCTACGACAGCCGCGTTGCAGCCGCGCTGGGTTGGGCAGTGGTGAAGTTCTGCCAGCAGGCGACCCCCAAACTTACCCAGGTGCCGCCTGAGCTGGCCTTCCCCTGGGCTGCGGCCAGGCCGACCAAGGGCATATCCAAACAGCGCGATCCGTCCCAAGGCAACTTGCGGTTCCCATCGCTGCAGCCCGGTACGGTGCATGCGCAGTGGAACATTCAGGCCAGCCAGATACTGGCCGCCGTACTCGCCCACGCCAATGCAAAGGACAGCGGCTTCAACAAGCACGACGATTCGGGTAGCAGCCCGTTGCGGCGTTTGGAAGCGGCATTGTTCATGATTGGCTATGACCTGGGCGGCGGCGCTGCGACTGTTATGGAAACAGATGCCAACCAAAACGCGATGCCCGCGCCAACAGCTGGATGGGTCGAATGCTGGACGCCCAGCCATCGCAAGCCTTTTCACTACCGCGTGACCGGTCAGGGCTTCGAGACCCACGGCAAGAGCATCACCCGCTACTCGCTGCAGGTGGTCAACGATACCCTCAACTACCTGTGGCGGCAGTTCGGGCGCGGGAAATTTCCCCTGGCCAACAGTGCCGACGGTGTGCCGGCCGGCACCAGCGAAGAAGGCATCGGTACCGCTTACTACCATGCAATCAACCGGCAACAGCGGGTGCCGGAGTCGAGCCGCCTGGCTGCCATCCTTGAGGACCTCGGGGTGATTCAGCTAGTGAGCCGTGGGAAAAAGCACTGGCTGCTGAACCTGGAGTTGCTGGAAGCTAACGATAAAGGCACCCTGGATATCGCGCCGCTGTTGCTGCGCCTGCTTGAAGACCAAGCGCAGGACTGACCTCACGATATGCAACGGTGACCGGCCCCACATGGCCGGTGACCCCGCTGCCCATGCTATTGGCAGCCAGGACAATCGAGCAGCTATTGCTCTCAAGGACGTTGATGAACCAGCAAAGCATTGTGCGGTACTGGCATGCGGTTGAACTGCTGCAACCGCAATCGGTCCCGAAGCTGAAAAAGCGCGACGACGACTATCAGCCTTATTACCACGACATCCCCGCCACGGCCCGGGTACTGCCCTGGATGCCGGCCAGTGTATTGAGCACGCAGACGCTGCCGAAAAAACGCGTCTGGAGCCACACCCTCTATGCTCACCTGTACGACAACCTCGATGTCGCCAAGCAATTGGAAGCGCTCTACGGTGCCGACCAGGGTTACAAGGAGCCGCAGCGCCGCGAATCGGCTCTGTTTGCGCTGAAGTTCAGTGCCGACGGGGTAATGATTGCCGACAGCCTGGTGCTCTCCAGCGAGGCCTGGTTCGTGGGGTGCGCCATCGCCGGTGAAGACTGGACCCGTGGTTTCGACGACGCTCAGGACCGCGCCCGTGAACAGGCCAATATGCTGTTGGGTGGCGTGGTAACGGCCGACAGCCTTGAGCGGATGACTGACTATATACGCCAGAGTCTCGGCCTCGATGGCTTTTTCGGCGACCTGAACCAACGACGCCACCGGTTTCGCTCGGCCCCCATCGACCCGAAGAAACCCGAGCAGGAGGACGATCCGCTCAACAGTTTCCTGCTGGGCGACCTGGCCGATGTGGCCGAGGCAGTAGCCCGGGGCACGATCAGCCAACCGTTGGCGTACTACCTTCAGCAACATGACGCCGGTAACCGCCTGCACCTGGATACTCCACAAGCCTCCCTGGCGCTGATTGATCGCCTGTCCCCTTCCCGCTACGCCCCCGGCTGCTGGCCCGCGGAACGGCACCTGGGTCTGGTGCACTCGCAACAGGTGGCGGTCAACAGCATCTTGCAGACACTGTCTGACGCCTCCGGTGTACTGGGCGTCAATGGCCCGCCTGGCACCGGCAAAACTACCCTGCTGCGCGACCTGATTGCCGCCGTGGTGACTCAGCGCGCCGATGTACTGGCGTCGTTCAACCGGGCCTCTGATGCCTTCGTCAAGGACGGTCGCGAAACGGCCAATGACAGTGGCCGCGAGCGTGCAGCCTACCGGCTGGTGCCTGAGTTGTTCGGCTTCGAAATGGTGGTGGCCTCCTCCAACAACGGTGCAGTCGAGAATGTCACCTTGGAGCTGCCGCAACGCGACAAGATCGACCCCTCGTGGCTGCCCGAAGCGGAGTACTTCAGTCACCTCGGTGAGCTCACCAGTGGCAAGCCGGCATGGGGCATGATTTCTGCCGCGCTGGGCAGCAAAGCCAAACGCACCCAGTTCGTCAAACGCTTCTTTTATGGTGAGCAGCCAGCCAAACCGACAAAGCCCATGACAGACGCCGCAGCCCAGGTTGACCTTGAGGAGCTCGATGCCCTGGCCCAGGACGAAGACCTTGACAACACTGAGCACGAACAGGCCAACGAAGCGCCTGTGGCCGATGCTGCAGAGCCGGCGCAAGTGCCAAAGGGCTTCCTTGGCTGGTTGATGAGCGCCGCAGTATCGCCCGAGGAACGCCCAAGCACCTGGCAGGCCGCCGTGCAGCAGTACAACGAAGCCAAGCGCAACGAGCAAGCGCTGCGAGCCCGCGCCTGCGCGATCATCGACCTGATCAAGGCAGTGATCAGCGCCAAAACCCGAATCGCCGAGAAGGAACAGCAACGTCTGGACCACTTGGCCAAACGCCAAGGCCTGGAAAGCGAACAAAGTGCCCAGGAAACCAAGACCCTGACGCCTGCACGGAGCACACTCGAAACCCAGCTCCAGGCCCTGCAAGCCCACCTGAAAACCAAGCCCGGCTTCTGGGCCAACCTGTGCAGTTGCTGGGCGTCCCACCGCGCCTGGTCGGCACAGCAGCGCTTGCTCGACGCCAGCCATGCCCTGGCCAAGGACGCGTTTGACACTGCCCAGCGTCAGGTGCAGCGCCTGGTTGCACAGGTGATGGAAGTGAACAAGCAACTGGCAAGCGACGAGCAAGCGCTTGCTGCCCTCTACCAGCACGCCACCTTGCAGATTGACAACGCCCGACGCCTCGCCGAGGAAGGCCAGGCCGCGCACCTGTTGGCCTGGCTGGACACCGGCGAGATCGGCCGCGGTGACGCCATCGAGCTGCTTGAGCCCTGGGTCCTTGAAAACTGGCGCCAAGCCCGCGCCAAGGTCTTCATCGAAGCCCTGAGCCTGCACCGCACCTTCTTCCAGATCGAAGCCAAACGCCTGACCGCCAACCTGTACTTCATCACCAGCGTACTCACCGGCGGGCGCTACCAGGGCGTGTCGCGCGAGCTCGTGCGTTCAGCCTGGGCTTCGTTGTTCATGGCCGTCCCGGTGCTCAGCAGCACCTTCGCATCCTTTGCCCGCTCGTTCGGCAGCCTCGGTTGCGGCGAGATCGGCTGGTTGCTGGTCGACGAAGCCGGCCAGGCCACTCCGCAAGCCGCCGTCGGCGCCTTGTGGCGCGCACGCCGGGCCGTGCTGGTGGGCGATCCGCTGCAGCTCAAACCGATTGTCACCGTCTCCGACGCGGTGCTGGAACACATGCGCTGTCGCTACCAGGTCGATGCCCATTGGCTGCCCAACCGCCAGTCCGCACAAACCTTGGCAGACCAAGCCACCCACTGGGGCAAAATGGCCGGCCCGCGTGGCCAGAAGTGCTGGGTGGGTTTGCCGCTGGTGGTGCATCGTCGCTGTGACCGGCCGATGTTCACCCTGGCCAACCGCATCGCCTACGACAACGCCATGGTCTACGGCACCCTCGCCCCCTCGGCAGAAAAAGAGACCCGCGCCAGCCTGTTGACCGGCTGGATTCAGGCCAGCGGCCCCTCCTCCGGCAACTGGGTACGCAACGAAGGCATCGCCCTCAAACAGCTGTTGGCCAGCCTCAAGGCCGATGGTGTACCTGAAGACAGCATCGCCGTGATCACCCCCTTCCAGGATGTGCGCCAACGGCTGAGCAGCTTTTTGCCACGCAAAATCGTCTTCGGCACCATCCACACCATGCAAGGCAAGGAAGCCGCGGTGATCATCCTGGTGCTGGGCGGCAACACCGAAAGCCCTGGCGCCCGCGACTGGGCCGTGTCCGAGCCGAACCTGTTGAATGTCGCCGCTACCCGCGCCAAGCGGCGCCTATATGTGATTGGTGATCGCAACGACTGGCAAGGCCGCTCGTTGTTCTGCGAGGTGATGCAGCTGTTGCCGACGCAGCAGCAGGTGGTGCTGAGCCCAGCGGGCAATACGACTGTTTGATGAGTGCGGGGGCCAGCGTGGTGGAGTGCCACGCTGGAGCGCTTCAGCGTTGAGCCACTGACTACTGCTCAGCGCCCATTCCGTGCGCCACATCCTCCACCAACGCCTTGGCCATGCCGCTGAGGTAATGCGACGCCCAGACCAACGCCGCGTCATGCTCGATCCCGGCTTGCAAGGTCAGCCGATGCACGCAGCCCATCAGCACCGCCGACTGCTCCAACGCGAATGCCGCACTGTGGCCAGGCTCGACACGGAACAGCCTTTGTGTGGAATGCCCACTCTCACCTTCACCGAAGGCGGCGATGCCGGCTGTCTCAAAGGTGCTGGCTGCATTCAAATCCTCATCCATTGATAGGTCCTCCTGCTGAAATCGCTAGCCCGCGTTGCTGAGCGGTTTCGTCAGCAACGTGGCGTCTGCTCATTGGCAACTCAGTGGCGTGACTGAACCTTGCTCAAAGCCACTTCGACCAGAACACGGGCGTGCTCGATTTCATGCATGGTCGCCAAGGTGAGGACCTGCCCAGGAGCTTTGGGGTGGAGTAGAACGGTTTGTTGGGCGATGGTCAGGGCGCGGACCAGGTATTCGGAGGTTTGGACCAGGAGGTCTTCGAGGGATTGGTTGGGGTTGAGGGGTGGGTCGGGGTCGATTTTTAACATGGTGAATCTCCTTGCTAGTGGAGCCACCACACATCCGCTGTCAAACAGAAAGGTGGCAGCTGTACGCGGGTTGACAGACCGAGAGCAAGGGAACCCGGCGCACACGAATGTGCCCCACGTACAGCCGCCATAAAGCGTGCCGAAGCGGTACTTGCGAAATCGGTCTGTCAAAACCGGTCGTTGAATTAGCAACGACTGGCGGAGACTAGAGCGCTGAAGGAACCACTGCAATGGCTTAAAAGCGGTGGGAGTATGATTGGGAAATGGACTACATGGAATCAGGAAATTCTGAAGAATTTGATGGGGCGGATGTTCATCAGCAAGGTCATCGAAAAGAACGGCAAAAGCCTGCCAGAGTGCGCAGGCTGTTCGCCATTCACTAGCGTTTTGCCATAAAATGGCCGGTTGCCGAAAGAACCGTCATGGCCATAGCCATGAAGGGCTTTCATTCTTTCCAAATAACTGTGGTGAAGATGAACAAGCCTTTCATTTCGCTGTGCCCGGAAATTACTCGGGCACACGCACTGACGCTCATGGATTGGTTGGAAGATGAGCGCGTTACCTGCTACTTGAGCGATTCGCGTCATGTCTCCCGCTCCATCGAGCAAGTTATCGATCGAACTCAATTGCCGATCCTGACCCATCTATTCAACCGGGGCGGCCGATTCTTCATGGCCTACGACCGGCATGATGCCCCGGTGGGCTTTGTCCGTCTCATCAAGACCGGCCCGAATTGCGAGATCGTCCTGGTCATCGGAGACAGCGACAAATGGGGCCGAAACCTTGGCGCCCGCACGATCCGTGAAGGCATGAAACTGGCCTTTCTCGACATGCGCGCCGAGAAGCTCATCGCCAAGATCCACCCCGACAACTCCCGCTCGCTGAAAGCCTTTGTGCGCAGCGGTTTTCTGCTTGAAAGCGAAACGCCGACATTAAAGTCATTTTCCATGACGGCGGCGCGCTATCTGCAGTTCTTGCGCGAAGGTGCCGTTGCCGACTCCACTGAGATCTACATCACCGAAATCGACAAGGCCAGGCTCGAGAGCCTGATCGCGCTCGAGCAAGGCCCGGCCGTTGTTGAACTCGAACATGAGCTTGAGCGAGCCATTGTCGTCAAGCCACAGCAGGTGGCGCGCAATGTCGTCACGATGAACTCCAGGGCCTTGTTGCAGCTGGACGACGAAGAGATCGAAGTGGCCCTGGTCTACCCTGAGGACGCGGACAGCAGCGCCGGAAAGTACTCCGTGTGCTCCGACATCGGTGCCGCCATCCTGGGCTATCAGGAGGGGGACGCCATCGACTGGCGAGTTTCTGACCGCACCCGCCGGATCGGGATCAGGAAAGTGCTGTACCAGCCGGAGGCTGCGGGCGATTTCCACCTGTAACTGCGCCTTTAGCTAAGTGCTCCATCAGGCACGAAGATCCCCAACGATTTCCGTGCCTGATGCAGACATGGTGGACAAGGTCAAGACTTGGCCAGAGGACCTCCTTCCTGCGCTCAATTTGGTAACAGCAAGTAGGACCAATCCTTCATTTTCGTAGGATCTCGCGGTATGGTTGCTGGCGATATGCCAGACCTGTAAGGACGCGAGATGCAATTTTTCTGGGTGAACCTAGGTACGACTCACAAGGAAGCCAGGTCCGGCAATTTTCTCTGGGCCCCGCTGAGTTCGCGTACACAAGCCGGCAAGGTACAAACCCGTCGCCACTGGGACAACGTCGGTAAGGTTAAAGCCGGAGACTTGATCTTCTGTTACCACGACAACTACCTACGCGCGATTGCTAAAGCCGAAGGCGATGCCTACCAAGCCGAACGCCCTCCAACTCGCTCGTTCAACGAGTGGAGCAATCAAGGGTATCGAGTCGATATCAGCCTCACCGACCTCAAGCACCTCTTGCGCAGCGACGACATTGCACCCACCTACCAGGCGCAATTCGATGCCCGCACAGAGCCATCGTTGTTCAACAACAAAGGCAGTGTGAATCAGATCTACATGGCGCAGTTGCCTGCCGATGCTGCGCTGTATTTGTTGGAACAAGCCGAGGTTGTTGCTGACTACGAAGACCAGCTCGTAGATGCCGGATCGCCAGGAAAAAGCCCTTCCGTTACGACTCGAGAAGCGCTCGTAAAGGCTCGAGTTGGCCAGGGCGCGTTTCGAACAGGGCTGCTCAAACGCTGGGGGAAAAAGTGTGCGTTGACCGGGCTAAAAAATCCCAACCTCCTAGTCGCCTCGCACATTCAAGCTTGGGCCTTAGCCGACAACAAAGCCCGACTGGATACAGACAACGGATTGCTGCTGGCCACCCACATTGATCGACTCTTCGACTGTGGATTGATTTCTTTTGGTGAGGATGGGCGACTGCTGATCAGCGACGAGTTGGCAGCGGAGGAACACAAAATTCTAGGGCTGGACCAGTACACATCGATTCCCACCTTGAGTGAGGGCAATCGCCGCTACCTTGAGAAGCACCGCAAGCGATTTAGTTTTGCGTAGGGGGGCGTTTTCCAGATCGAGTAAACTCCGCCCATAGACTTTCTGACCTACATATCCACGCAGCAAAGACACCTCCGGCAAGCACGAATTATGCGAGCAACTATCCAACGACGCTGGCAACATGACAATCCTTGGACCTGGCAGGTCAAGCATGTGCGCTGGTTTCTTAGGCTCTTTACGAAAATAGATGTCGCAAACACCGCATGGAGCAAGCCAGTGAAACCATGGCGGCATAGTTTTTCGCGAGCTTGTCGAAGCGTGTCACGATCCGGTGGTTCTCTTTCAGCTAGTGTAGAGACCGGACACATGGTGGACACATGTGCGGGGACATGGTTGACACATTATGGACCGTAGTCAGGCTTGTTCACGTCGATAGTCCGCAGGTGCTGATTGCAGAAATAGATTTCAAATAGGTCCTCGCCATCGGGGCTCGGACGTATCGCAATGTGTTGCCCGCCCAAGCCTTTCGCGGCCCTGAAGTAGCGTTTTTTGAAGCGAAAGCGACCGTGATAGACCTTGGCTAATATGTCGTCAGGCCCATATTCGAACTCGGTCAGTTGCTGCAAACTGAGCGCCTGTGGTGACCCACCACTGCCATAATCAGACTGGCATGTTTAGCAATATTACCTACCCGCCGAAAATGAGAATTGCAGAGGTCGCAGGGCTTTTTATGTGGTGGTATGGCTGCGTCTCTAACCGTGCGCAGAACCAGGCACTATCTGCATTGATGTCGACCGACAGGTTTGGGTGGATAGTCCCTCTTGGGCGACCAGGGTGGGGATTGAACCGGATCTTATGCAGTAGCCTGGCAATTACCTTGAAATGTCAAAGCCAGACGACCAAGTCACGCCTATAGCGATGGCCGTCGAGTATGGGGCTTCGCCCCAATACTCGGCTGCTCCTCCAACTGGTCGAAAATGTCGAGTTGGATCTATACTAAACATAGTAATGCGAAATGCCCTGCATAGCTCAAAACTTCTCCGTGCGGCTATTTTCAGACTGTATAGACTGCACGTCCTAGTCTCAGCCTACCGCGCCCCCATTTCACCTACCTAAACTCGCCTCAAAATCATTCCCATCTAACTTTAGAACATTCAGAGCACTTGCCTTACTGCCATCTATATTGATCAAAACATCACATATGACGGCAAACAAACCACACTTATCAGCGCACTCTTCTATTTTTGGCTTCGACAAATAACTAGATGACGAATGCGCCCCCACATTCGAGAGCTTAACTGCACTTGCGAAGGCGGCCAAATCCAGAAGATTACTCAATGTACTAAAAGTAATACCAGAAACCTCAGAAACCACAGTCATTAGCTTCTGGTTTTTCTTCAACAGAAGAAGCACATGCACAACATCAAACAACAGCTCACCTTTCAACTCCTTTTTCAACTCCAAGCTCAGACCAGCCGTATTTATCTTGTCAAACCAATGCTTTCTAACCCTTAATACCTTTCTGACAGAAACATCAAATATGCACCTAATAGAGCTAGCAATGAGAGGAAGATAGTGCTCCTTATCCTTTGACTGATAAGCCTTATCAATCGCATATATAAGATTAGAAATGATGCCCTGCGTGATATTATAGCCCGACTCCGACTCAATCTTAAAAAGCGATGTACCTTGGGGGCTTCCAGTCACATTAGATATTTTTTTGATGAACTTTAATACAATTTCACTAGAAACCAATCCGGTATATTGGTCATGATATCGAAAGCCAATTAATTTCTCACCCGGTTCCTCGATAGATTGCAGTATCCTATCAGCTGACGCTTCGCCATCAATAGTAATCTGGACTTCATTTTTATCCGAGTCTTCACCAAGACTATTCCTGACCTGAAAAACATATTGTGCCAATTCAACTTGATCTGACGGAGTATGAAACTCTACAGGTATTTTCCTGTCAATCAAGATTGATGCTGCTTTCTTTTTATGTTTGCCTGCAGTTGAAGTCGGAGCTGCCTTACTCGTCGGTACTACTTTCTTGAGAGTCTTTTTCTGCAGCTCCCTCTTTAACTCCGAACCTTGAGTTTGGATTATCTCATTAAGAATTCTGAGATTTTTGCCGAGACTCTTTGTCAGTGTGCTTTCAACAAAATTTGTTCTATCCGAATTAAACTCAATCTCGTCACTTTGACTTCTTAAGCTAACACGACCAATCATCTGAGGTAACGAGCTACCCGAGCTGGTTTTTCTTAGGAGTTCCGGATCAAAAAGAACAGTATTATTAAAAAGATTACGATTAAAATAGACCAAAGGATAAAGGGCGTCGTCATGTACCCTTTTATTCAAAGCAGAAATCGACTTTGAGTTCCTGCCCCTACCAAAGTGAAAAACTATGAGTTCCAGATTTATTTCGTAGTCTGTTCGCCGCGCATGCTCAGGCAGGCCTGGAATAGACCTCAAGAGTTCCCCACCGTGATAAAAATCAATACTATTATCTTCAGACTGGAAAGAAACATAAAAGAGCTGATCACTTTCACTTTCCTGCTTAAAGTCTTTCAGCTTTTTAGTTGAGAACCCATTCAATTGGTTCTCAATTTCAATCTTTATGTCAAATGCCTCATCCACAATTGCTGCAGCGAGCTTCTCCAAGACTTTCTCATCATTAAGATCATCCAGCAACTCCGCAACATCTTTGTCACTTGAACTAATAATTATTGTAGTCCCCTTACCTTCATGGGGCTCAGTTATTATAGGAATTTTAGTTCCTGCAAGATCTTCTCTAGCAACCAAATCGGATTTCTTTAGAGAAAAAGTGCTTTGCACTCCATTTCTACGCGTAACCCATGTAACTTCATCACCAAATTTAAAGGCAGCAAGAAAACCTAGCCCCTTGGAACCCTGAGTTATTCTAACTAGATCACCCTGCTCAATAGCATGCCCGTATTTTTTGGAACTTTTAGAAACATGGAAAAGTCCCTGTATTTCGCTATCACCCATGCCGTTACCGTTATCAGCAACAGTCACCGTACCACATGATGAGTCAACTTTAATAGTCACATCTGGCGAAAAGGCATCATATGCATTCTTAATCAACTCATTTAACGCAAACAATGAAGACGGTATCTTTTGAGACAACTCCTCAATTATCCTTCCATCAAACCTCAAAGAAGCTTCTAACATATGAAATTCCTTTCCACCTGAAAAGCAATGCTTATCAAAAATCAGAGACCTAAATCTGCCCAGACTACCGCTTTCTCATTATTAGCACTTGTTCTTCATTCATAGTTTGAGAGCTACTATTCCTACTTGCCATTCTTTTATGAGGTATAGCTCGGTCTATCTCAACTACGAACTGACATCCGCGCGCTTCTAACAACTCCCGAAGTATTTCGTTCAACGGGATTTTCTGACCTGACATATGCCTATTCCCCAACGTCCAGACAAGATAGCCGTCTGACTTAATCCTGTAGAGCATACCATCCAAAGAATCATTCAAATCGTTTATGAAAGAAGAAAGACGTTTCGGGGCGTTATTATCAAATTTCAACAGTGAGTCTATGCTACTTGAAAAGCTTTGAGACATCCCTCTAAGCTGCTCAACACTTTTAATAGCACCTTTAAGCCCACCCCCTAAACTTGCCCGATCAATTGCGGATGCATTTTCAAGCAATTTAGCTGGAACTTTGTTACGCAAATCTGCTGTATCAATCCACATAAGGGGGAGGTATGAGAATTGCCCATAGGGAACCGTAGTAGGATTATCGCCATATGGCGGCGAAGTTATCAGCATATCATGCCGACAAGATTCGCTTTTTTTGGGGGGGCTTTGTATATTCGATATAGATAGATCAATATCACTTGACAAGGCCGACCTTAACAACAGCCCTTTTGAGTCAAGCAAACTCATCTGCTGCTTCTTTAACTCGAAGTTTGCTTTAATTTTATTTTTAAACAATTCAAAGCAGCAACCCAACTTTTCCAGCTCATCCAGGGGCTTTATATGAAGCTTATAAGTTGACGTTCTAGAGTTGCAAGCACCTCTTACGGTATCGCTAAGTGCAACCCAAAAAAATCTTCTCGCCCATTTGCTTGGTTCAACCATTATCGCTCGCCTGATTTTACTTAATTCAAGCTGAACTCTTGGAATAAACCATTTATTTATCTTTGGGAATACAACATCAACAGTGTCTCGCTTATCATTTCCCAAGCGAGCATTCAGTTCAGAAATTTTCTCCTCAAGAGAAGAAATATAAAAAACATCCGACTTTGTTTCACAAGCTAGAATAGCTAGAGGATTGATATCTATCCCCTGAAAATCAAGACCTCTAACTATTGCCTCACCCATAGTTGTTCCAGACCCCACAAACGGGTCGAACACCGACTTAATGGAAGGCTTATGTTTTAAGAAAATATCAATTAATTCCCCCTGCATCTCAGGAACCATCATCGCAGGATATTTTATAAACCCATGACAATGTGTTCTTTTTGACCTGCGAGAAAATGACCAATACTCTTTATCAAGCTCACCCAACGAAGTGATTTGACTTATTATTTGTTCATCTATAGAGGACAACATATCAAATCCCTTGCATAATTCTTTGCAGAGCAATGATAGATGCCCTGCCTTAGAAAGCTCCAGCCATTCTTGAACCGGCTTTCCCGAATAGAAGGCATTCTAACATCATTGAAGAAGAGAGTGGAGCGATGTTCCAGCTGCATGATCGTTAGGCCCTAACAGCCATTTATATTCGCTTAAGTGCTCCATTGGCCTTTGAAGATGCCACCTCCTGCTATGCCAACGGCATCCCATTGCGCTTTTCTCTGTTCGTTTGTCATGTCAGCGACCAAAGCTGACCTTACACTGCCACCTTTTGGCCAAGCGAATGTCACTGGGCTGGCTTAGCGCTCCTCCGAGCTTACAGAGAAGCGAATAGTCACATCGCCCCGGCCTAGAGCTTCGGCTAACTCGTTTGGGCTATCGACACGACCAATCCGGGTGTAAGAGTAGGTCGACTCGAACGTCCGGTAGAAAATCATCAGCGTATCCGTACCGTACAGCATCAGGTCGCCATTCGAATTGTACCGGGCCTTACTAGACGGGCCGGCAGCCGCTGCGACAAACCCGCATGTTTCACGCTGGCATTGAGATTGGTCATTTCCAGGGTAAAGGGTAGTTGCTGTGCGAGTGCCCATGAGGTCTCACTATCATCCAGCGTGATTGCGAGGCGCTGTTCGCCAATGGTCAACCACATGCGATCCTCCGTCAGAGTTGATTCCGACATAGCCTGAGCAATTGGGCCTCCACTGAGCATTAACAGCAGGCATAAACGGATACCCGAAACGCAGAAACGTTGGCTGGGCTTCTCCATCTGACGACCTCAACCTGGATGACTCGACTGCGCTCGCATGGCCAGAACGGTAAGGGGCGAACCGAACAACAGAATGACAGCACTTGCAGAAAAGGTGCTCTGGTAGCCGCTGTTATCGAACAGCAAGCCACCCAGGGTTGAGCCCGTTGCAAGGGCAAACTGCACCACTGTAACCATCAGCCCACCACCTGTCTCGGCATGATCGGGCATTGCTTGTGCAATCCAGCGCCACCAGCTAACGGGCGCTGCCGTTGCCATCAGCCCCACAGGCCCAACAACACCGCCACCGCAAAGACCCAGTTCCCAGCAGGGATCAACGCAAGGGCAATGACCGCCACCAGTATCGGAAGAGTAAACCAGCGTGCGATGCAGACCCTTTTTTCAACAATGAGCCGATGAACAACGTTCCTAGCAAACTGGCTATACCGATTTCAACTGCAACAACTGGGCGAAGTGCTAACCAGGTGCCGGGACGACATCCTGTCGCCGTATCTGGTGCACCGCCGGCCGGAAAGAAAGAAGAAACGCGAAGGAAAAGATCACTGGACGAAGGTGGACGAGAGGTTTCTCACCCGGGCCTTCAAGGATGCGAGGGATGCCGCCGGCTGCTACAACGACCTCAAAGAGGAAGAGATGCCGGGGTTTCATGAAGTGCGCGCCCTATCCCTTCACCTGTACAAACGAGCAGGCAAAGACGGGCAGAAGATCGCCGGGCATGCTACCGAAGGCATGACCAGGAACTACCAGAAAGGGCACGAAGATGTGGTGTGGTCCGAGGTCGAAGCTGACCTGGATATCGGCGATTTCGCCGGGTAGTTTTGCGCGAGTTTTGCGCATGTTTTGCGCGGGCACAAAAAAGCCGGTTCAGATAACCGGCTTAACTGCCTGATTTTACTCAGTAAATAATGGTCGGGACGGAGTGATTCGAACACTCGACCCCTTGCACCCCATGCAAGTGCGCTACCGGGCTGCGCTACGCCCCGACTGGGCTTGAAGCATGTTCCCCTAGTTGCTGAGAACGTTGAAGAATGTACCCTAACCTTTTGAATTATGGAAGCATTTTTTCCAAAATTCCGGGCCCGATAAGGGTTACTTCTTCAGCACCACCAACACGTCTTCCAACTCGACAATCATCTGCCGGATCAGTTGTTTGTACTGGGTGGTGTCGTCCTTGGCTTCATCGCCAGAGAGGCGCAGGCGCGCCCCGCCGATGGTGAAGCCTTGGTCGTACAGCAGCGCGCGGATCTGGCGGATCATCAGCACGTCCTGGCGCTGATAGTACCGCCGGTTACCGCGGCGCTTTACCGGGTTGAGTTGCGGGAATTCCTGCTCCCAGTAGCGGAGCACGTGCGGTTTTACCGCGCAAAGCTCACTCACTTCACCAATGGTGAAGTAGCGTTTGCCTGGAATCGGCGGAAGCTCGTCGTTATGACTTGGTTCCAGCATAGGCCTCAACTCGGGCTTTCAACTTCTGCCCTGGACGAAAGGTGACGACTCGACGCGCCGTGATCGGGATCTCTTCCCCGGTCTTGGGGTTGCGGCCCGGCCGCTGGCGTTTGTCACGCAGGTCGAAATTGCCGAATCCGGACAATTTGACCTGCTCGTTGTCTTCTAGAGCGTGCCTGATTTCCTCAAAGAACAGCTCGACCAATTCCTTGGCCTCGCGCTTGTTCAGGCCCAGCTCCTCGTACAGCCGTTCGGCCATCTCAGCTTTCGTCAGAGCACCCATACGCTATTTCCTTAACGTGGTGTTCAACCTTTGTTCGAGCGAGGTGAGGATGTTCTGGGTTGCAGTATTCACCTCTTCATCATTAAGAGTGCGCGATGGATGCTGCCAGGTCAAGCCGACGGCCAGGCTTTTTCTATCAGGATCAATGCCTTTACCCTGATAAACATCAAACAGCCTGAGGTCTGTGAGCCATTCGCCTGCATTGTCACGAATTACTTCAAGCACCGAGCTCGAAGCAACATCACGTCCTGCCACCAAGGCCAGGTCACGACGCACTTCCGGGAACTTCGACAGTTCGCTGAACTTCGGCAGGCGGCCGTCGGCCACTTCGCCCAGGACCAGCTCGAAGACGTACACCGGACGATCCAGGCCCAAGGTCTTGGCCAGCTCTGGGTGGATGGCACCCAGGTAGCCGACTTCGCGACCGTCACGCTCGATGCGTGCGGTTTGGCCCGGGTGCAGCGCCGGGTGTTTGCCTGGCACGAAGCTGAACTCGGCCAGCGAGCCGGAGAAGCCCAGCAGCGCTTCAACATCAGCCTTGACGTCGAAGAAATCGATGCTGTCGCGACCGTTTGCCCAACCTTCCGGCAGGCGGCTGCCGCAGACGACACCGGCGAGCATCGGCTGCTGCTTGAGGTCGCCCAGCTGGCCGACGAAGCGCAGGCCGCTTTCGAACATGCGCACGCGGTCTTGCTGGCGGTTGAGGTTGTGCTGCAGCGACTTGACCAGGCCCGGCCACAGGGAGGCACGCATGGCCGCCATGTCACTGGAGATCGGGTTGGCCAGCAGCAGCGGCTCGACGCCCGGGCTGAACAGTTCGAACAGTTTCGGGTCGATGAAGCTGTAGGTGATGGCTTCCTGGTAACCACGGGCCACCAGCAGGCGGCGCAGGGCTGGCAGTTCGCCACGGGCTTCAGCCTTGGCCTGCGGGGCCAGGCGCGCTTGCGGGTAACGTACCGGCAGGCGGTTGTAGCCGTACAGGCGCGCCAGTTCTTCGATCAGGTCGACTTCCAGGCTGATGTCGAAGCGATGGCTAGGTACTTCGACCTGCCACTGCCCTTCCCCGGCGGTGGTTTTCAGGCCCAGGCCGTTGAGCAGCTGCTCGACGTCGGCACTGGCCATTTCCATGCCCAGCATCTGGGTCAGGCGCTCGGCGCGCAGGGTGACCGGTGCAACCTTCGGCAGGTGCGCTTCGCTGGTGACGTCGATCACAGGACCGGCTTCGCCGCCAACGATCTCCAGCAGCAGGCCGGTGGCGCGCTCGATGGCTTCGCGAGCCAGCTGCGAGTCGACGCCACGCTCGTAGCGGTGCGAGGCATCGGTGTGCAGGCCGTAGGAGCGGGCCTTGCCAGCGACGGAAATCGGCTCGAAGAAGGCGCTCTCGAGGAAGATGTCGCGGGTGCCAGCGGCAACGCCACTGTGCTCGCCACCCATCACGCCGGCAATGGCCAGGGCGCGGCTGTGGTCGGCGATCACCAGGGTGTCGGGGCGCAGGGTAACTTCCTGACCGTCGAGCAGTACCAGCTTCTCGCCCTCTTCTGCCATGCGCACGCGGATGCCGCCGTTGATCTCGGCGAGATCGAAGGCGTGCATCGGCTGGCCCAGCTCGAGCATCACGTAGTTGGTGATGTCGACGGCAGCGTCGATGCTGCGCACGTCGGAGCGACGCAGGCGCTCGACCATCCACAGCGGGGTCGGCTTGGTCAAGTCGACGTTACGGATAACGCGGCCCAGGTAGCGCGGGCAGGCAGCGGGCGCCAGCACTTCAACCGGACGCACTTCGTCGTGGGCGGCAGCAACGGCCGGCACTTGCGGACGGGTAACCGCTACGTCGTACAAGGCACCGACGTCACGGGCCAGGCCCGCCACAGACAGGCAGTCGCCACGGTTCGGGGTCAGGCCGATCTCGATGCTGGCGTCGTCCAGGTCCAGGTACACGCGAATGTCTTCGCCAACCGGGGCGTCGGCAGCCAGCTCGAGCAGGCCGTCGTTTTCTTCGCTGATCTGCAGCTCGGCTGCCGAGCAGAGCATGCCGTTGGATTCAACGCCACGCAGCTTGGCTTTCTTGATCTTGAAGTCGCCCGGCAGTTCGGCGCCGATCATGGCGAACGGGATCTTCAGGCCAGGGCGCACGTTAGGCGCGCCGCACACTACCTGGAAGGTCTCGCTGCCGTTGCTGACCTGGCACACGCGCAGCTTGTCGGCATCGGGGTGCTGTTCGGTGCTCAGCACCTCACCGACGATGATGCCGCTGAACTGGCCGGCGGCCGGGGTGACGCTGTCGACCTCAAGGCCGGCCATCGACAGACGGGCGACCAGATCGTCACGGGATACCTGCGGGTTGACCCAACCGCGCAGCCACTTTTCACTGAATTTCATCCTGCTCTCCTGAAAGATTCGTTACGGGTGCGCGACCTAGCGAAATTGCGCAAGGAACCGCAAGTCGTTGTCGAAGAACAGGCGCAAATCGTTGACGCCGTAACGCAGCATGGCCAGGCGCTCGGCGCCCATGCCGAAGGCAAAGCCCTGGAATTCTTCGGGGTCGATGCCCGACATGCGCAGCACGTTCGGGTGAACCATGCCGCAGCCCATGACTTCCAGCCAGCCGGTCTGCTTGCACACGCGGCAGCCTTTGCCGCTGCAGATGACGCACTGGATGTCGACTTCAGCCGAAGGCTCGGTGAAGGGGAAGAACGACGGACGGAAACGTACCGCCAGCTCTTTTTCGAAGAACACCCGCAGGAATTCTTCGATGGTGCCTTTGAGGTCGGCGAAATTGATGTCGCGATCGATCAACAGGCCTTCGACCTGGTGGAACATCGGCGAGTGGGTCAGGTCCGAGTCGCAGCGGTAAACGCGGCCCGGGCAGACAATGCGGATGGGCGGCTGGGTGGACTCCATGGTCCGCACCTGCACCGGCGAGGTGTGGGTACGCAGCAGCATGTTGGCATTGAAATAGAAGGTGTCGTGCATTGCCCGGGCCGGGTGGTGGCCGGGAATGTTGAGCGCTTCGAAGTTGTGGTAGTCGTCTTCGACCTCAGGGCCTTCGGCGATGCCGTAGCCGATGTGGGTGAAGAACTGCTCGATGCGTTCCAGGGTACGGGTGATCGGATGCAGACCACCGGAGGTCTGGCCACGGCCCGGCAGGGTCACATCAATGCACTCGGCAGCCAGACGGGCGCTGAGCTCGGCTTCTTCAAACGCCGCCTTGCGCGCGTTGAGCACCTCGGTGACGCGTTCCTTGGCGTCGTTGATCAGCGCGCCAACTTTTGGCCGCTCTTCGGCAGGCAGGTTGCCCAGGGTCTTCATCACCTGGGTCAGTTCGCCTTTCTTGCCAAGGAATTGCACCCGGATCTGTTCCAGGGCATTGATGTCTTCAGCGCGTTCCACGGCCTCCAGGGCTTGGGAGACCAGCGCGTCCAGGTTTTCCATGTACAGACTCCAGATACGAAATAGGGGAAGAGCGCAGGCTCTTCCCCTATTAAGACGTTTAACACCAGGCGCCGGAAATGACGCCAGGTGATTGTCGGGGGTACTTAAGCCAGCGAGGCTTTAGCTTTCTCGACAATCGCAGCAAACGCCGCTTTTTCGTTCACTGCCAGATCGGCCAGAACCTTGCGGTCGATTTCGATCGACGCTTTTTTCAGGCCAGCGATCAGGCGGCTGTAGGACAGACCGTTGATACGCGCACCAGCGTTGATACGAGCGATCCACAGAGCGCGGAACTGACGTTTTTTCTGACGACGGTCGCGGTAGGCGTATTGGCCTGCCTTGATGACCGCTTGCTTGGCAACACGGAATACGCGCGAGCGAGCGCCGTAGTAGCCTTTAGCCAGTTTCAGAATTTTCTTGTGACGCTTACGAGCGATGACGCCACGCTTTACACGAGCCATGAGTAACTTCCTCTATCTAGAACCAAAAATTAACGAAGGCGCAGCATGCGCTCGACTTTTGCCACGTCCGACGGGTTCAGCAAGCTGCTACCACGAAGTTGACGCTTACGCTTGGTCGACATTTTGGTCAGGATGTGGCTCTTGAAAGCGTGTTTGTGCTTGATGCCGTTAGCCGTTTTCAAGAAACGCTTGGCTGCACCGCTTTTGGTTTTCATTTTTGGCATGTTCGGATACTCCGCATTCAGTTGATAAACATAACCGCAAGGCCTGCCGTGCCCTGGTGGTTATTTCTTTTTCTTGGGTGCGATGACCATGATCAGCTGGCGTCCTTCCATCTTAGGATGCTGTTCGACAGAACCGTATTCCACGAGGTCACCTTCAACCCGCTTCAGCAGTTCCATACCCAGCTCCTGGTGGGCCATCTCACGACCGCGAAATCTCAAGGAAATCTTGGCCCTGTCCCCATCACTCAGGAAACGTACCAGGTTGCGTAGTTTTACCTGGTAATCCCCCTCCTCCGTCCCTGGACGAAACTTGATTTCTTTAATCTGGACCTGCTTCTGATTCTTCTTGGCCTCGTTGGCTTGCTTCTTCTTTTCGAAGAGGTGCTTGCCGTAGTCCATGACCTTACAGACAGGCGGTACTGCGTCGGCAGAGATCTCTACCAGGTCCAGCTTCGCTTCTTCAGCGATACGAAGCGCTTCATCAATCGAGACGATGCCAATCTGCTCGCCGTCAGCGCCAATTAACCGAACCTCGCGTGCCGAGATATTCTCGTTGATCGGGGCCTTCGGTGCAGCTCGTTTATCGTTTCTCATTTCACGCTTAATAGTAATTACTCCGATTCTTGGCGACCACGCCGGGAAACCGCTTGAGCGAGGAATTCAGCGAATTGAGCGACGGGCATCGAGCCCAGGTCAGCGCCTTCACGAGTACGCACAGCGACGGTTTGCGTTTCGACTTCGCGATCCCCTATAACCAAAAGGTAAGGGACCTTGAGCAAAGTATGCTCGCGGATTTTAAAGCCGATTTTCTCATTTCTCAAGTCGGACTTGGCACGGAACCCGCTTTCGTTGAGAGTTTTTTCAACATTCTGGGCGAATTCGGCCTGCTTGTCGGTGATATTCATGATCACCGCCTGGGTTGGCGCGAGCCAGGCCGGGAATGCACCTTCGTAGTGCTCGATGAGAATTCCGACGAAACGCTCGAACGAACCGAGGATTGCACGGTGCAGCATCACGGGATGCTTGCGGCCGTTGTCTTCGGAAACGAATTCGGCGCCCAGACGGATCGGCAGGTTGAAATCGAGCTGCAGGGTACCACACTGCCAGACGCGGCCCAGGCAATCTTTCAGCGAGAACTCGATCTTCGGCCCGTAGAAGGCACCTTCGCCCGGCTGCAGGTCGTACGGCAGGCCGGCGCTGTCGAGGGCGGCGGCCAGTGCAGCTTCGGCGCGATCCCACAGCTCATCGGAACCGACGCGCTTTTCAGGGCGGGTCGAGAGCTTCATTTCGATGTCTTTGAAGCCGAAGTCGGCGTAGACATCCATGGTCAGCTTGATGAAGGCGGCGGACTCGGACTGCATCTGCTCTTCGGTGCAGAAGATGTGCGCGTCGTCCTGGGTGAAGCCACGTACACGCATGATGCCGTGCAGTGCACCCGACGGCTCGTTACGGTGGCAGGCACCGAACTCGGCCAGACGCAGCGGCAGCTCGCGGTAGCTCTTCAGGCCCTGGTTGAACACCTGCACGTGGCACGGGCAGTTCATCGGCTTGATGGCGTAGTCGCGGTTTTCCGACTGGGTGGTGAACATGTTGTCGGCGTAGTTGGCCCAGTGGCCAGACTTTTCCCACAGCGAACGGTCAACAACCTGCGGAGTCTTGATCTCCAGGTAGCCGTTCTCGCGCTGAACCTTGCGCATGTACTGTTCCAGAACCTGGTACAGGGTCCAGCCGTTCGGGTGCCAGAACACCATGCCCGGCGCTTCTTCCTGGAGGTGGAACAGACCCAGGCGCTTGCCGATTTTACGGTGGTCGCGTTTTTCGGCTTCTTCGATGCGCTGAATATAAGCAGCCAGCTGCTTCTTGTCGGCCCAGGCGGTGCCGTAGACGCGCTGCAGCTGCTCGTTTTTAGCGTCGCCGCGCCAGTAGGCGCCGGACAGCTTGGTCAGCTTGAAGGATTTCAGGAAACGGGTGTTCGGCACGTGCGGGCCGCGGCACATGTCGACGTATTCTTCGTGGTAGTACAGGCCCATGGCCTGTTCATCCGGCATGTCCTCGACCAGGCGCAGCTTGTAGTCTTCGCCGCGGGCCTTGAACACTTCGATCACTTCGGCGCGCGGAGTGACCTTTTTGATGACGTCGTACTCGGTTTCGATCAGCTGCTGCATGCGCTGTTCGATCGCCGCCATGTCTTCGGGCGTGAAAGGACGCTCGTAGGCGATGTCGTAATAGAAGCCTTCGTCGATGACCGGACCGATGACCATGCGCGCAGTCGGGTACAGCTGCTTGACCGCGTGGCCGACCAGGTGGGCGCACGAGTGACGGATGATCTCCAGCCCCTCTTCGTCCTTGGGCGTGATGATTTGCAGGCTGGCATCGTTCTCGATCAGGTCGCAGGCGTCGACCAGCTTGCCGTCGACCTTGCCGGCGACGGTGGCTTTGGCGAGGCCCGCACCAATGGATGCGGCGACTTCGGCAACGGAAACTGCCTTGTCGAATGAACGTTGACTGCCATCGGGAAGAGTAATAATGGGCATGGCGCCTCCTCTCCTAGTGGTGACCCCTACCAAAGGTCACGTGGGTTGGGATGAGCCAGTACGCGATCCGCCCCTGCCTTTGCACAAGCAAAGCCTGCCTCACAGTGGCAGAAGCCCGAAGGCCTGTCAGGGAACGAACCAGAGTGACTGGAATAGTAAAAAAACAGTTGGGAGCTGCAAGCCGCAAGCTGCAAGAAAAAGCCGGCGGCGAGCTTAAGCCACGCATGCTAGCACAAAGCTTTCGGGCGATTGCGGGCAGATTGACCGGCTGGGCAGAAATATTCGGAAATTGAGCCTTGGCGGTGAACTTGCGCGGATTTTTTCCGCTCAGAGTTTGTGAAGCGTCCTACTCTTGTGAGACTCGACCCCAAGGAGTGTTTGGTTATGCGACTTCAGTCTCTTCTGGCCCTGGCGGCTGCCGGAGCCCTGCTGCTGCCTTTCAGCGCCCATGCCGAATGGTCTGCCGAGAGGAAAGCTGCCTATATGACGCAATGCGTGCAGGTGGCGACCCAGCAAGGCGTCGACGCCAAAAAGGCGGACCAGCATTGCAAATGTGGTGCTCAGGCCATCGGAAAGAACTTCACCCAAGCCGAAATCGAGGATCTGGACAGCAAAGATGGCGTCGATGCCAAGCTGATGCAGAAAGCTCATAAGGTGGTGCAAGAGGCTTGCGCCCCGAAAACATAGGCCTTTTGGCCAGTTATCCATCGCTAATTTGCTCCAGATCAGCAATCTGCGAAGGTAAAAGGGGCTACAAGCCCATAATTAGACTATGATGGTCGGCGTGCACCCTGTTGGCCTCGGCAACACCGCACTACTGAAAATCATGTTTCCTGGAGATACACCCATGTCTAATCGCCAAACCGGCACCGTAAAATGGTTCAACGATGAAAAAGGCTTCGGCTTCATCACTCCACAAGGTGGCGGCGACGACCTGTTCGTTCACTTCAAGGCTATCGAAACCGACGGTTTCAAAAGCCTGAAGGAAGGCCAGACTGTCTCCTTCGTTGCCGAAAAAGGCCAGAAGGGCATGCAGGCTGCACAAGTTCGTCCAGAGTAAGATCTGACCGAATAAAAAAACCCGTCCTTGTGGCGGGTTTTTTTGTGCCTGTATTTTGGGGCTGCTTTGCAGCCCATCGCTGGCAAGCCAGCTCCCACAGGGGCTTGTGGGAGCTGGCTTGCCAGCGATGAGGCCCCGGGCTTAGCCGCAGTTCACGCGGGTGATCACGCCTTTTTCGTCGGCGTTGAGGTTCAGGCGCTCGGAGCGGTATTCCAGGGTCATGACGTCGTGAGGCTTGAGCACACGGGCCAGTTGCGAGCCACTGGCTTTGCGCGCCTGCTCGAGCAACTCGGGGGTGGCCGGCTTGCCGATGGCGAACTCGGCGCCGCTGGCCTGGCAACGGCCATCGGTATTGGCGGCAACGTCTTCCGGGGCCTTCGACGATGAGCCACCAGTGCTGCTGCAACCTGCCAATACAGCGACAGCCAACAGGCTTGCCAATGATGCACGCGTGCGGAACATGAATCCTCCTTAAATACTTGAATGCTGCCCATATGACAGCACTCCTGGTTTTTCGTTGCAAAACCGGACCATTGTGCCCGAGCCAGAGCGCTCAAGACCAAGAGCAATCGTGACCGGATTTTGCACACGCTCAATACAGGTCGATGTAATCGTTGGCCGGATTGGGCCAGTTATTCTTCAGGGCGTTGTACACCTGTTGTATCCAGCGCTCGTCGGCGGCCATCTGCGGGCCGACGCAACCTGAGCCCGCGGCCCAGGTTTCCAGACGAAAGGACAGGCCGTCCAGGTCTCGGCCACCGGTGACCTGGGACAACCAGGCGATGCCGTCGCGATTGACCCGCAGCTGGTTGTGTACCGCGCCATTTCCGGCCACCAGCAGGGCCCGCACGTTATCGAGGGTGAAGTCTTGGGGGTTGGTCAAATCGATCTGCACTGCGCTGTCCCGGCAAGCTAAAACACCGTTAGTTTGCCACGCCCCTGTGCTTATGCCTAAGTCGCAGTGCGCGGCAAGCGGCCCGCATGATTTACTGCAAGCATCGGCGGAGTGCAGGCCAGCCTCCCCTTCAAACGCCAGGGCCCGGCATTTGAACCGACAGCGTGCGCAGTTTTCATTCGAGAATCTTCATGACAAGCCACACCATCGATGCCGACATCAAGGTCAAATGGCCTGAGGGTCAGAGCGCCTACAGCCCGGCCAGCGCCGAAGAATTGCTGCTGATCGCCCTGGACTTGCTGGTCAAAGACCTGGGCCCGGACGACGCGCGCAGCTACGTCGACCAGGTCTTTGAACGTTACACCCAGCCGCCGGTCATGGCAGACGCGCCAGACGAGCACTCAACAGATCAAAAAAGCCCTGGGCATCACCCTCTGTAATCCAGGTGACATTGCCCGGCTCCTTCAGGGTGCCATACCAGTCGGTGATGGTCTGGCCAAAGGTCGGCCCATCGCGGCTGTCGACCTGCATGAATACCTGCCGGCCGGTGAACAGCTCAGGCTTGAGCAGGTAGGCAATCACCGTGGTGTCATGCACCGGGCCGCCGGGGATGCCGTAGTGCTTCATGTCCGCCTTGACGTAGGCGTTGAGAATATCCACCACGCGCTTGCTCGCCGCATTGTTCAGGTCAGCAATCTGTTTCAGCCGCGCCTCGCTGGTCAGCACCTTGTGGGTGACATCCAGCGGCAGGTAAGTCAGCTTGACCCCGCTTTTGAGCACCACTTCGGCAGCGTGGGGATCGGCGAACAGGTTGAACTCGGCCACCGGCGTGATATTGCCGCCATTGAAGTGGGCGCCGCCCATGACGATCACTTCCTTGATGCCGTTGACGATCTCCGGCGCCTCGATCAGCGCTAACGCCAGGTTGGTCTGCGGGCCGAGCATGGCCACGGTGATGCTGTGCGGCTTGGCACTGCTCAAGGTGTCGATCAGGTAGCGCACCGCATTGCCGTTGGCCAGCCCCTTCTGCGGCTCGCTGACTGCCACACCGGGTAAACCTTCTTCGCCATGGATGTCGGCGGCGTAGATCGGCGTGCGCAGCAACGGCCTGGGCGCACCGGCGTATACCGGAATCTCTTCGCGCCCCGCCCACTCCCGGGCCAGGCGGGCATTGCGCGAGGTCTTTTCCAGGCGCACGTTGCCGGCCACGGTGGTGATGGCACGGATCTTCAGCTCATCAGGCGAAGCCATGGCCAGGAACAGCGCCACTACGTCATCGGCGCCGGGGTCGGTATCGATAATCAGGTCAATGGGCGCAGCCTGGGCGCCAGCCGACAGCATGGACATCAGCAGTACTCCTTGGAGCAAACGTTTGGCACAGTTCAACATGAGACACGTCCTTATGATCAGATGGAAAAACGCTAGAAGGTCACCCCGGCAACCAACGCGATATTGCTGTAGGGCTGACATTCACCGGTCCGCACGATGGCGCGGGCACTGCGGCTCAAGTGCTTGAACTCGTCATGGCTGAGCAGGCGTCGGACGCCCAGCTCGCCCTGGGCAGTCAACTGCTCGACCGCTGTCAGACCAGGCGGCTGATGCTGGAGGATTTCGTCCGCCAGCACGTGGCTTTCGACCTGCATTTCACTCAGCACTATGCGCAGAGTAGTGGCGAAATCCGGAATGCCCGGCGTCAGCGCCAGGTCGATCAGCTCCACACCCGGCGGCACCGGCAAACCGGCATCGCCGATCAGCAGGATGTCGCCATGGCCAAGGGAGGCGATCAGGCGCGACAGGGCGATATTGAGCAACGGCGTCTTCTTCATGGCTGCAGCTCGGCGAGGTGCGGAATCGACGGCTGTGCACCCGCACGAGTGACCGACAGGGCCGCTGCCCGCTGGCCGAAGGCGATGGCCGCGCCCTCCTCTTCGCCGCGCGCCAGGGCCGCGGCGAAACCGCCGACAAAGGTGTCGCCCGCCGCCGTGGTATCCACCGGCTTCACCACCGGCGCCGGGAAATGCCTGAATGCCTGAGCATCGGCAAACAACGCCCCCTGAGCCCCCAGGGTGACAATCACCTTGCCAACGCCCATGGCCAGCAACCGGCTGGCGGCCGCCTTGGCGCTTTCCAGGTCGTTGACCGGCAGCCCGCTGAGGGCTTCGGCTTCGCTTTCGTTGGGGATCAGGTAGTCGATATTGGCAAACCATTCTGCCGGCAGCGGGCCGCTGGCCGGCGCCGGATTGAGAATCACCGTCTTGCCCAGCGCCCTGCCCCGCTCAAGGGTGTAGGCAACGGTCGCCATGGGCACCTCCAGCTGACAGATGATCACGTCAGCTTTCTGCAGCAAGGCATCGAAGCGCTGCACCGACTCGGGCAGCAACTGGCCATTGCCACCGGCAATGATGACGATGGCGTTCTGGCTGGCAGCATCGACCACAATCAGCGCCACACCGCTGGACACCCCGGTGGCAATGCTCACCGCCTGGCAGTCGATCTGTTCATCGGCCAGGGCCTGGCGCAGTTGCTGGCCATAGGCATCGTCACCGACGCAGCCAACCATCGCCACCTGCGCCCCCAGGCGCGCCGCCGCCACCGCCTGGTTGGCGCCCTTGCCACCCGGCACCGTGACGAAGGTTTCACCCACCAGGGTTTCGCCACCGCGCGGCAGGCGCTGGGCGCGCGCCACCAGGTCCATGTTCAGGCTACCTACCACTACTACATTGGCTTGCATGTGCGGGCTCGTTCTCAGCGGTAATCATTGAAAAGGTCGGGGCGCGGCGCCGTGGATTCGCGCAGGACGATGCTCGGCGCGACGATGCGCTGCTCCGGGGCACCGCGCAGGGGTTCGGCGATGCGCCGCAGCAGCAGTTCGGCGGCGCTCTCGCCCAGTTCGCGGATCGACTGGCCGACGGTGGTCAACGCCGGGAACACGTACTGGCTGATCTGGATGTCGTCGAAGCCGATCACCGACAGCTCGCTGGGCACGCAGATATTGCGCTCGGCGGCGGCACGCAATACGCCGATACCGATCATGTCGTTGCCGGCAAAGATCGCCGTCGGCCGCTCGCCTTCAAGCAGCGCCGCCGCCGCGGTATAGCCACCGATACTGGTGAATTCGCTGCTCAGCAGCCAGTCCTGGCGCGGGGTAACGCCGGCTTCGGCGAGCGCCCGATGGAAACCGGCCAGGCGCAACTGGGCGACGCTGGTGCTGGCCGGGCCGCCAATGCAGGCGATGTCGCGATGGCCCAGTTCCAGCAGGTGCCGGGTCGCCAGGTATGCACCCTGCTCGTGGTCGATTCGCACCAGGTCGGCAGCCACGCCTTCCAGCGCGCGGTCGACGATGACCATCGGCGTGCGCACGCTGGCCAGGCTGTCGAGCAGGTCGCTGTCTTCACCGACCGAAGCGACGATCAGGCCGTCGATGCGTTTTTCCAGCAAGACGCGCAGGTAACTGCGCTGCTTCTGCGGGTTGTCATCGGAGTTGCAGAGGATCACGCAGTAACCGTTGCGTTCGCAGCCGTCCTCGATACCGCGAGCCAGCTCGGCGAAGTACGGGTTGACGCTGTTGGGCACCAACAGGCCGATGGTTGCGGTGCTGCGGGCCTTGAGCGAACGCGCTACGGCGCTGGGCACGTAGTCGAGCTCGGCGATCGCCGCTTCGACTTTAAGGCGCACCGGTTCGCTGACCGGGCGGGTCTTGTTCAGTACATGGGACACGGTGGTGTAGGAAATCCCCGCCAGTGCCGCAACATCTTTGATGGTTGCCATTGTTTCAGTTCCGCCTGCGCGCGCGCCGGCTGCGGTAAGTGTCGAGGACCACGGCGATGACGATCACCGCCCCGGTGATGATGCGTTTGGTCGGCTCCGAGGCGCCAATCTGCGCCAGGCCTGCGGCCAGCACCGAAATGATCAGCACGCCGAAGAAGGTACTGATCACCGAGCCGCGCCCGCCCATCAGGCTGGTGCCGCCGATCACCACGGCGGCGATCACCTGCAGTTCGAGGCCGGAGCCGGCATTGGGGTCAGCGGCTTCCAGGCGGGAAATCTGGAACAGCGCGGCAAGACCTGCGAGCAGGCCCATCAGCGAGAACACCAGGATCTTGTACGGGCGCGGGTCGATACCGGCCAGGCGCACCGCCTCTTCGTTGGTGCCAATGCCGATCAGGTAGCGGCCAAACACCGTGCGGGTGAGGACCAGTTGGGCGAGGATGATCACCAGCAAGGCGATCAGGAACGACGGCGAGATACCGAAGGCCAGCGGGTTGGACAGCCAGGCAAAGGCGTCGCCGATGTAGGCGGTGCGCGAATCGGTCAACTGATAGGCCATGCCCCGGGCCATTTCCAGCACGCCGAGGGAAACGATGAACGACGGGATGCGCCAGGCCACGGTGATCGAGCCGGTGATGCTGCCGGCCAGCGCCGCCACGCCCATGCCGAGCAAGGCCGCCGGCATCACGCTCCAGCCCCAGCCGAGCATCGCCACGCTGACCGCGGAACCGGCCAGGGCCAGCACCGAGCCCACCGACAGGTCGATGCCGCCGATAATCAGCACGAAGGTCATGCCCACCGCCAGCACCATCAGGTCGGGGATCTGGTTGGCCAGGGTGCTGAAGGTGGCGTACGACAGAAAGTGGCTGCTCAACAACGAGAACAGCACGATCATCGCCAGCAAGGCGCCGGCCAGGCCCAGGTAGGTACCGAGGCCGAAGTAGGTGCCGCTGCGCTTGGCGCTGGGGGCGGCGGTGTCCAGTTGCGTGGTTTTCATGGGGTTGTCCTGGGTGCCGCTTCATGCAGCAACGCATCACGTTTCTGATAGCCGGCAAAGGCTGCGGCCAGTAGTTGGTCCTGGGTCCAGCTGTCGCGCTCGAAGGTGTCGATCAGGCGCCCGGCGCTGAGCACGCCGATGCGGTCGCAAATCAGCATCAGCTCGCGCAGGTCGCTGGACACCACCACCAGCGCCTTGCCCTGGCGCGCCAGTTCGGCCAATAGGCCATAGATATCGAACTTGGCGCCCACGTCGATGCCGCGGGTCGGTTCATCGAACAGCAGCACCGCACAATCGCGCTCCAGCCAGCGGCCGATCACCACCTTTTGCTGGTTGCCGCCCGACAGCTCGCCGACCACCTGCTCGGGGCTGGAGCTGCGGATACGCATGGCGGCGATCTGGCGTTCGGCCAGTTCGCGCTCGGCGCCACTGTTGACCACCCCAACGCGGGAAATCGCCGGCAGGTTGCCCAGGGCGATATTGGCGCTGATCGACTGGCTCAGCAGCAGGCCTTCGCCCTTGCGGTCTTCGGTGATCAGGGCAATGCCCTGGCGCACCGCGGCCACGGGCGAATCGACCCGCACCGGGCGCAAGGGCTTGCCCAGCTCGAGGCTGCCACTGTCGGCGCTGTCGGCACCGTAGATCAGCCGCAGCAACTCGGTGCGCCCGGCGCCGATCAGGCCGGAGATACCGAAAATCTCGCCGCTGCGCACCTCGAACGAGACATCCTTGACCTTATCGCTGCGGCTCAGGCCGTTGACCTTGAGGATCGGCGCGCCGATGTTGCGCACGCCCAGGTCGATATGCTCGCCGAGTTCGCGGCCGACCATCAGGTTGACCAGTTGCTCGCTGTTGTAACGCTGCATCGGCTCGACACACACCAGCTTGCCATCACGCAGCACGGCAATGCGCTGGGCGATGCGCTTGAGCTCTTCGAGGCGATGGGAGATGTAGACGATGGCCACACCGCGCTGCTGCAGGCGCTCGATCTGGGTGAACAGCAGCTCCACCTCGCGGGCGGTGAGCATCGCCGTGGGCTCATCAAAAATCAGTACATGACAATCGCCGATCAGGTTGCGGGCGATCTCGACCATCTGCTGATGACCGATGCCCAGCTCGCCGACCGGGGTATCCGGGTCGATGGCGTCCAGGCCGACCTGGGCCATGGCCGCCACCGCCAGTTGGCGCAGGCGCTTGCGATTGATCCAGCCGGCGCGCCCGGGCAAATTGTCGAGAAACAGGTTCTCGGCCACGGTCAGGGTCGGCAGCAGGTTGAGCTCCTGCATGACCATGCGCACGCCCAGCCGCTCGGCGGCGGCGCGGCTGCCCGGCTGGTAAGGCTGGCCTTGATAGAGCATGTGCCCGGTGGTGGGCACTTCGAGGCCGCCGATGATCTTCGACAGGGTGCTCTTGCCCGCCCCGTTTTCGCCGGTCAGGGCCAGCACTTCACCCCGGCGCAGGCTCAGGTCGATATCGCCGAGTACCGGCTGGGCGTAGGTCTTGCCGATCGCGCTGACTGAAAGTACGACATCCGCAGTCGCTGACATTGCCTGTTCTCCTGGCGCCCGCCGCACGACGGGCGCCCATAGTGCGACTACTTATTGGGTGACCAGCTCGACCGGCGTCTGGATGACGTTGTCGGCGTCGACATCGGTTTTCTCGCCCTTGAGCATCTTCAGCGCCGCCTCGATGCCGAACACCGCCTGCTTGGCGGCGTACTGGTCGGCGGTGGCGAGCACGCGGCCGTCCTTGAGCATCGGTTTGATCGCATTGATGTTGTCGTAGCCAACCACTTGCACCTGCCCGGCCTTGCCTGCGGCACGCACCGCCGAAACAGCGCCCAGGGCCATGCTGTCGTTGCCGACCAGCAGCGCCTTGAGGTCAGGGTTGGCGTTGAGCAGGGAGGCCGCCACGGCGTTGCCCTTGGCAATTTCCCAGTCGCCCGACTGCACCGAGACGACCTTGATCTGCGCCGCTTCCATCGCATCCTTGAAGCCTGCGGTGCGCTGCTGGGCGTTGGTGGTGGTCGAGACGCCTTCAATGATGGCGACCTGGTCACCGGCCTTGAGCTTCTGCGTGGCCAGGTACTCACCTACCAGGCGTGCGCCCTTGCGGTTGTCGGGGCCCACGAACGGCACGCTGAGGTTCTTGCTCTTGAGCACCTCGGGGTCGAGGCGGTTGTCGATATTGATCACGGTGATACCCGCGTCCATGGCCTTTTTCACCACGGGCACCAGGGCCTTGGAGTCGGCCGGGGCGATGACCAGGGCATTGACCCCGGAGACGATCATCTGCTCGACGATGCGGATCTGGTTGCCGGCATCGGTCTCGTCCTTGATGCCGTTGGACACCAGGTCGAAGTCATTGGCGTGATCTTTCTGATAGGCCTTGGCGCCATCTTCCATGGTCCGGAAGAATTCGTTGGCGAGCGACTTCATCACCAGCGCGACTTTGGGCTTGGCTTCATCGGCCAGGGCTTGGGAAAAAGGGGTAGCGAGGGACAGCGAGGAAAGTACGGCGACCGCCAGCAGGCGTCCAGCAAAGGGCAGCTTCATGGGTTTACTCCGGATCTTATGATTTTTATCGGGTCGCAAACGTTTGCGTTAAGCCACTATGGGAATGTAACCAAATTTTGTCAAATCCACCGCCGGAGACCATTTGGAAAATTTGGAAAGTGCGCGTAGGAATTATCCTAAAAATAACCGGAAAACCGAACACCTCTTGTACACAATATTCGGAATTCCGAATAGAAAAATGCTTTGCCGGTGTTTCGCAAAGCCCGCAAAGCCCATGAAAATCAATAGATTGAAGATGAAAACCGACGAACGGCTGTTCTGGTACGGAATCTGCTCCTGTAAGCGCGTTACACAGCGAACTCCAGACAGAAGAGAGATCAACGATGAAAGCTGCGCTTAATTCCTTCGTTCCGGGCGCTTTGGCCCTGCTGCTGTTACTGCCCGCAGGCGTCAACGCCAAGGAAGTCGAGAACCAACAGAAACTGGCCAACGTGGTGATCCTCGCCACCGGTGGCACCATCGCCGGCGCTGGCGCCAGCACCGCCAACAGCGCGACCTACCAGGCTGCCAAAGTCGGTGTCGACAAGCTGATCGCCGGCGTCCCGGAACTGGCCACCCTGGCCAATGTGCGCGGCGAGCAAGTCCTGCAGATCGCCTCCGAAAGCATCAGCAACGAAAACCTGCTGCAACTGGGCAAGCGCGTCGCCGAACTCGCCGACAGCAAGGACGTCGACGGCATCGTCATCACCCACGGCACCGACACCCTGGAAGAGACCGCCTACTTCCTCAACCTGGTCGAAAAAACCGACAAGCCAATCGTCGTGGTCGGCTCCATGCGCCCGGGCACCGCGATGTCGGCTGACGGCATGCTCAACCTGTACAACGCCGTGGCCGTTGCCAGCAACAAGGATTCGCGCGGCAAGGGCGTGCTGGTCACCATGAACGACGAGATCCTGTCGGGTCGCGACGTCAGCAAGACCGTGAACATCAAGACCGAAGCCTTCAAGAGCCCATGGGGCCCGCTGGGCATGGTCGTGGAAGGCAAGTCCTACTGGTTCCGCCTGCCGGCCAAGCGTCACACCGTCGACTCGGAATTCGACATCAAGAAGATCAGCAACCTGCCTGCCGTTGATATCGCCTATGGTTACGGCAACGTCACCGACACCGCCTACAAGGCACTGGCGCAAAATGGCGCCAAGGCGATCATCCACGCCGGCACCGGCAATGGCTCGGTTTCCTCGCGTGTAGTGCCTGCCCTGCAGGAACTGCGCAAGCAAGGCGTGCAGATCATTCGTTCGTCCCACGTCAATGCCGGCGGCTTCGTGCTGCGTAACGCCGAGCAGCCTGACGACAAGAACGACTTCGTCGTCGCCCATGACCTGAACCCGCAAAAAGCCCGCATCCTGGCCATGGTCGCCATGACCAAGACCCAGGACAGCAAAGAGCTGCAGCGGATCTTCTGGGAATACTGATCGAGTAACCCCCAAGTGCTTGCCCGCCCTGTAGGACGGGCAAGCCTGCTTCCCCTACCCTCGCAAAAAATACTTTAAACAGACCGCAGCAAACCGCGCGGTTTGCGGTCACATGCGCTCTTTCACCGACGAGCTGTTGCGAAATTGCTTACAGTAAAATACTGTATGCGCATACAGCTAAAAAAGGAACGCTTCGTGGCCACCACTTCCGCCCCTGCCAGCAGTTACGAGCAACTGGGCACCCGCATCCAGAAAATCATCAATTCCCCCACCGCGCAAAAAGCCCGGGCCGCGCTGATCTTCTGCCTGGAGCACGAATCGCCTGAAGACTGGGCCACCCTGCTCGACGAAATCGCCGAGAACGACAACGTCACCCTCGCCTACCGCGATGACGGTGGCGTGCAGATTTTCTGGGTTGTGCCGAAGGAAGATTGAAAGCGCATGAGATTTCCGTTTTTTGCAGTAGCTTGTCTGTTGTTCAGTGTCACCACCGCCCACGCCGATGCACCGCGCACCTTCAACGAAGCCAAGAAGGTCGCCTGGCGCCTGTACGCGCCGCAGTCCACCGAGTTCTACTGCGGCTGCAAGTACAACGGCAACAAGGTCGATTTGAATGCCTGCGGTTATGTGCCGCGCAAGAATGCCAACCGCGCCTCGCGCATCGAGTGGGAGCATATCGTCCCGGCCTGGCATATCGGCCATCAGCGTCAATGCTGGCAAAGCGGCGGGCGCAAGAACTGCTCGCGCAATGACAAGGTCTACCAGCGCGCCGAGGCCGACCTGCACAACCTGGTGCCGAGCATTGGCGAGGTCAATGGCGATCGCAGCAACTTCAGTTTCGGCTGGCTGCCCGAGCAGCGCGGGCAATACGGCTCGTGCCTGACCCAGGTGGACTTCAAGGCCAAGAAGGTCATGCCGCGGCCGTCGATTCGCGGGATGATCGCGCGCACCTACTTCTATATGAGCAAGCAGTACAGCCTCAAGCTGTCCAAGCAGGACCGCCAGCTGTACGAAGCCTGGAACAAGACCTACCCGCCGCAGCCCTGGGAGCGCCAGCGCAACCAGCGAGTGGCCTGCGTGATGGGCCATGGCAATGAGTTCGTCGGACCCGTGAACCTCAGCGCCTGCGGTTGAGGCTCAGGCCAGCGCCTGCAGGTAGGCGCTGGCCTGCTGGTAACGGGCCAGGCGGGCAATGTCTTCAGGGCTGGGGATACTGATGCGCGACAGGTCGCTGTTGTCGGCAAGGTCAGCCAGCTTGACCACCCGCGCCAGCGGGTCATCGCCAACCCGCACAACGAAGGCTTCGTAGCTTTCGTCATCTCGCCGGCTCAGCGCCTGCACCGCCGCAAGGATCTTCAGGGCGAAGCCTTCGCGAGCAAGGTCGGAGAGTGTCATCGGTGAATCCTCGAGCACGTCGTGGAGCACCGCGACAATGCGCTGCTCGGGCGTCGTCACCCTCAGCATCACCCGCAACGGGTGGAGGATATAGGCTGCCCCACCTTTGTCGTGCTGTCCTTCATGTGCCCTCGCCGCAACCGCAATGGCCCGCTCCAGCGTAGACATATGGCCCTCCTGCTCAGCCTGGCTGTCGTCGCAGACGCGCCATGCTGTAGACATCGATCAACTCACCGTCACGCATAGCATAGTCAATCAATTGACCTTCAACCGTAAAGCCGAAGCGTTTGTACAAGGCCAGCGCCGGATGATTGTCGGTGTACACGGTCAGCTCGACGCGCTGCAGGCCCATCCAGTTGTCGGCCACCTCCAGTACCGCCTCCAGCAGGCGACTGCCGACACCTTTGCCTTGCCAGGCTGGCGCCACGCCCATGCCGATACCGCCACAGTGGGCACGGCGGATTCGCGCGTATTGCTCCAGCGAGCAACTGCCGATGACTTCGCCCTGGTGCAGCGCCACCAGAAACAGCATCCGCTCGTTGTCCAGGCTCAGTCGCTTGCGCCATATCTCCGGTGACTGGTAAGGCATCTGCAGCACCTGGCGCGCCACCCGCGGGTCGTTGTACAGCGCGGTCAGGCCCTCGACATGCTGTTCGGTACAACGCTGCAGGGTAATGGCGGCGGATGAATCACTCATGACGGCTCTCCTTGCGTAGAGCCGTGAGTGTACGAGGACCGGGAAGTCGCTGGCTAGCGCGGGGCGTCGTGCTGGATGACGATCGAGTCGGTGCCCAGGCGGGCCATGACGTCGGCTTGCTGCGCTTGCGCTTGAACCTTGTCGGGATAAGGGCCGAGCAGCACCACCGGCTTGCCGTTGCGGTAGACCACCGAGGACGGGATCTGCTTTTCGATCAGGCGGGCGGTCATGTCGCTCAAGGCGCCCATGTTCGCCCCCTGGACGATCTCGACATCCCAGCCCTGCGGCGCTGGCTGGTCAGCGGCGGCGTCGGCGGCGCGCTGCAGGTCGGCGCCGCCGCATTTTTCGCGAATGGCCAGGTTGCTGCCCTGGTCGGCAATAATGAGCTGATAGTCGCCGCCGGCCTGCTTGATCGCCACGTAGCTGCGATACGGCACGAAGACGCCAGCGTCATCCTTGCCACGCACCTGGCCGCAGATAATGCCTTGCTGGTCGAATCGCACGTTGGCGAACTTGGCTGTCTTGGGGTTCTGCAGGTGTTCGGCCACCTGCTTGTGCACGCCTTCGACTTCGTTCTCGCAACCGGCCAGAGCCAGCACCGCCATTACCACCGCCACTTTGCGCACGCGTCTATCTCCTGAATGCAAGCGGCGGATTTTAGCATCTGCAGGCAGGGCAATGGTTACTATCGACGGCTTATCGCGATCACTGTGGGAGCTGGCTTGCCAGCGATGAGGCCCGCGCGGTTGCCGCCTGAATTGCGACCGCTTCGCGCTCGATCGCTGGCAAGCCAGCTCCCACAGGGGCATTGGCCAGCCTTGGGACTGAAATGCAAAAAGGGCGACCCTTGCGGATCGCCCTTTCTGTTACCACACAGCAGTGTGGATTTGTTTGGTAGGCACAATTGGATTCGAACCAACGACCCCCACCATGTCAAGGTGGTGCTCTAACCAACTGAGCTATGTGCCTGCTGTGGGGCGCATAATACGCAGGTCTTTAACCTTCGTAAAGCGAAATTTCATAAAAAAATCAGCAGCTTTGCTTTACCAGCAAAAATACCGCGCAAACAAAAAAGGCGACCCTTTCGGATCGCCTTTTTCAGTACCGCCAGCAGGGGCGGATTTGATTTGGTAGGCACAATTGGACTCGAACCAACGACCCCCACCATGTCAAGGTGGTGCTCTAACCAACTGAGCTATGTGCCTGCTGTGGGGCGCATTCTACGCAATCGCCGAACAGTGTCAACTCTTTTTTTAACGCTAAGCCACTGAATAACAAAAGTATTTGCGAAAACCCGGGGTAAAGGATTTTCAACACACGACTAGCGGGTGTTTATTATTATTGATAGCATCGGTACAGTCGTAAAAAATATAAAACAGAGGTTTCGCAGCATGGCCAATACCCCCTACCCTCAGTCCTACTACGCCGCATCGGCCAATCCGGTTCCGCCGCGCCCGGCGCTGCAGGAAGAGGTACAGACCGATGTCTGCGTGATCGGCGCCGGCTACACCGGCTTGTCCAGCGCCCTGTTCCTGCTTGAAAGCGGCTTCAAGGTCACCGTGCTGGAAGCCGCCAAGGTCGGCTTCGGCGCCTCTGGCCGTAACGGCGGGCAGATCGTCAACAGCTATAGCCGCGACATCGACGTCATCGAACGCACCGTCGGCCCCAAGCAGGCGCAACTGCTGGGCCACATGGCCTTCGAGGGCGGGCGCATCATCCGTGAGCGCGTGGCCAAATACAACATCCAGTGCGACCTCAAGGACGGTGGCGTATTCGCCGCCCTGACACCCAAGCAGATGGGCCACCTGGAATCGCAAAAGCGCCTGTGGGAACGCTTCGGCCACACCCAGCTGGAGCTGATGGACCAGAAGCGCATCCGTGAAGTGGTCGACTGCGACCAATATATCGGCGGCATGCTCGACATGAGCGGCGGCCACATCCACCCGCTGAACCTGGCCCTGGGCGAAGCCGCCGCGGTCGAGTCGCTGGGCGGCAAGATCTACGAGCAATCGCCGGCCATCCGCATCGAGCGCGGCGCCAACCCGGTAGTGCACACCCCACAAGGTAAAGTGCGCGCCAAGTTCATCATCGTTGCCGGTAACGCCTACCTCGGCGGCCTGGTGCCGGAGCTGGCGGCCAAGTCGATGCCCTGCGGCACCCAGGTGATCACCACCGAGCCACTGAGCGAAGACCTGGCGCGCAGCCTGCTGCCGCAAGACTACTGCGTCGAAGACTGCAACTACCTGCTCGACTACTACCGCCTGACCGGCGACAAGCGCCTGATCTTCGGCGGTGGCGTGGTGTACGGCGCCCGTGACCCGGCCAACATCGAAGCGATCATCCGCCCGAAAATGCTCAAGGCCTTCCCGCAGCTCAAGGACGTGAAGATCGACTACGCCTGGACCGGCAACTTCCTGCTGACCCTGTCGCGCCTGCCGCAAGTGGGTCGCCTGGGCGACAACATCTATTACTCCCAGGGCTGCAGTGGCCACGGCGTTACCTACACCCACCTGGCGGGCAAGGTGCTGGCCGAGGCCCTGCGTGGCCAGGCCGAACGTTTCGATGCCTTCGCCGAGCTGCCGCACTACCCGTTCCCAGGTGGCCAACTGCTGCGCGTACCGTTCAGCGCCCTGGGCGCCTGGTACTACAGCCTGCGCGATCGTCTGGGCTTCTAATCGCCCTGCCCGGCCTGCGCCGTCACTGCCCCAGGGCGCTGACGGCCTGCCGGGCCGCTTGTTCCTGGCCCGCCTGGGCCAGGTCATTGGCCGCTTTCAGCCAGCGCTGACGGTCGACCTGGGCCGGCAACTGGCCCGGCTGCTGGACCAACACCGCCCAGCTCCCCTGCTTCTGCCAGGCTGATTCGAAGTCATCGAACTCCATCAGCAGGCGCCGGTTCATCCCCGCCCGCAACAATACCCGCTGCTTGTAGCGGTCGTAGCCGACCAGCAAGGCATAGCGCGGCTCGCTCCAGAACGCCGAACCTTCCTGAAAGCGCAGCAATACCGGATTACCCGCCGCGACTTGCGCCAGCAAGGCCTCCAGACGCGGATCGAGCGGATAGACCACCATGCCGTATTCGCGGCCAACCCGCTGGATCGAGCCTTCAAGCTTGTCGATGTTCTCCGGCAGGCCCAACGACTCGTCGAGCAATCCTGGGGTGATGCGTACACCCTGTTGCGACAGCAATGCCGCCAGGGCCATCGATGCGCTCTGGTTGGCTTCGCCACGGTAGAACGGTACCGAGCCGATCTCGACCCGTTGCGGCAGGTTTTTAAGCTGGGATGGCGGCTGGCTGGCGCAACCGGCCAGGGCCAGGCCTACCGCGCAGGCCGCCAGCAGGCGGCGTGGGGTGAAGCCGATTAGGGAAGTCAGTGGAGGCATGAACACTCGCTCGATGACGGCCGGCAGCCACTGCCCGGCCCTGAGCGCTGATCATAGGCTGGCGCGCGCCTCGGGTATAGCCCGCCGCAGGCTTAGAACAAAGCGGCCCAAGCCTCTAGACCATCGGTCAATAGCCTGCAACATGCAACGGGCTAGACTGAAGACGTGTCCGCGTTGGCGAGCCTTGTTGCCTTGCCGCGGACCTAAGGAGGCACACATGAGCCTGACAATGGCAATTTTGATGCTGGTCGGCGCCTGGTTGAGCGTCGCCGCCGCCATGCTCTGGGGGGTGTTGCGCATCGCCCGGCGTCATCATCCGCATCATCGTATTCAGCCCGAAGGCAAGGACGCGGTACCGGCGCGGCGTAGTCGCCGGCATGCCGGGGCGCATTAGATTCATAGCTGGCATAAAGCACTGTGGGAGCCGGCTTGCCAGCGATGCGGACACCGCGCAGTAACAAGCACCGCGCTGATCCCATCGCCGGCAAGGCCGGCTCCCACAGTTTCTACTTCAGCAATTATTAAGCTTCAGTAGCCTCGCGCTTCAAGCGCGCCCGGCGCGACATGATGTTGAGCACCTCGATCGCCGTCGAGAAGGCCATCGCCGCATACACATAACCCTTGGGTACATGAGCACCGAAACCTTCGGCGATCAGGGTCATGCCGATCATGATCAGGAAGCCCAGGGCCAGCATCACCACGGTCGGGTTATCGTTGATGAACCGGGCCAGCGGGTCGGCCGCCACCAGCATCACGATCACGGCACTGATCACGGCGATGATCATGATCGGCAGGTGCTCGGTCATGCCCACGGCGGTGATGATGCTGTCGATCGAGAAGACGATGTCCAGCACCAGGATCTGCCCGATCGCCGCAGCAAAGCCCAGGGTGATGGTCGACGACGCCTTGGCTTCAGCCTGGGCGCGCGGGTCGACGCTCTCGTGGATTTCCTTGGTCGCTTTCCACAGCAGGAACAGGCCACCGGCGATGAGGATCATGTCCTTCCAGGAGAAGGTATGACCAAACACATCGACAACCGGCTCGGTGAGCTGGACGATCCAGGCCACGGTGCTGAGCAGGCCCAGGCGCATCACCAGCGCCATGCTGATACCAATGCGCCGCGCCTTGGAGCGAAATTCTTCAGGCAACTTGTTGGTCAGGATCGAGATGAAGATCAGGTTGTCGATACCGAGGACGATCTCCATGGCCACCAGGGTGGCCAGGGCGACCCAGGCGGTCGGGCTTGCAGCGAGTTCCAACAAGTATTCCATGAATCAAATCCTGCATCGGGGTAAGGGGTGGGTCAGATGTCCTGGGCGCTGTCGTCGCGCTCGGGTTTACCAGCCTTGTCGCTGCCTTCGGAGCCGGTGGCTTCGCTCAGGGCCTGCTGGGCGGCTTCGTTGGTTTTATCGATGGCTTCCTTGGCCGACTCCGCCGCCTGGTTGAGCATCTGCTGGGCGGACTTTTCCGCCTGCTCGCAACCGCTCATGGCCAGCAGGGCCAGCAGCAACACCAGGGGTGTACCGATGGATTTGAAGTGAAGCATCTGTGGATCTCCGTGCAATTAAATCGGTGCTCATTCAGGGGCACCGTGATGGCAAGGGATTCTAAAGAGCTGAATACATCAGGAAAATTCGTATTTTCAGCGGTTATACTTCGGTTTTTACGAATCGGGAATCAGCATGCTCAATTACCGGCAACTGCATTACTTCTGGGTGGTGGCCAAGACCGGCAGCATCGTGCGGGCCTGCGAGCAGTTGAACCTGACCCCGCAGACCATCAGCGGGCAGATCACCCTACTCGAACAAACCTATGGCATCGAGTTGTTCCGCCGGGTCGGGAGGCAGCTGGAGCTGACCGAGAGCGGCCGGCAAACCCTGACCTACGCCGAACAGATGTTCCAGATTGGCGGCGAGCTCGAAGCCATGCTGCGGGCCCGGCCTGATGAGCAGCAGATCCTGTTTCGGGTCGGGGTGGCGGATGTGGTGCCCAAATCCATCGTCTATCGCCTGCTGGCACCGACCATGCACATGGAAGACGCCCTGCGCCTGAGCTGCCGCGAAGACAAACTCGAACGGCTGCTGGCGGACCTGGCGATCCAGCGCCTGGACCTGGTGATTTCCGACAGCCCCATGCCCAGTCACCTGGACATCAAGGGCTACAGCCAGAAGCTCGGTGAATGCGGCATCAGCTTTTTTGCAACGCCCGTGTTGGCCGAGCAGTACGGGCGCAACTTCCCGGCCTGCCTGCAACACGCGCCGCTGCTGATCCCCGGCCAGGAAACCGTAGTGCGCAGCCGCCTGCTGCGTTGGTTTGCCGAGCAGCAACTGCAACCACGGATCGTTGGCGAGTTCGACGACAGCGCCTTGATGCAGGCCTTCGGCCAATCCGGCAGCGGTATCTTCATTGCCCCCAGCGTGATTGCCGACGAGGTGTGCAAGCAGTATGGCGTCGAGCTGATCGGCCAGACCGACGCGGTCAACGAGTCGTTCTACGCCATCTCGGTGGAGCGCAAGGTCAAGCACCCGGGCATTGTCGCCATCACCGAAGGCGCCCGACGCCAGTTGTTCAACTGGTAGCCGGTTGCAGGCGCGGGCTCATCAGCCCCAGCGCCAGCAGCACCGACAGGCCGATGAGGATAGCGGCGGCGTAACCGAGGTTGGCCAGGCCCAGGGTATCGATCACCCGCCCGCCAATCACCGCGCCCAGGCCAATGCCCAGGTTGGCCCCGGCGATGTTCAGCGAAGCGGCAAAGGCCGGTGCCTGGGGCGCGGCCTTGATCAGCCGCACATGGCTGACCAGAAACAGCGCCGCCTGGGTCATGCCCCAGATCGCCAGGGCCAGGCCCAAGCCGTACACCGTATGGATCGCTGGCACCACGGCGATCATGCCGACCATCATCAGGGCACAGAAGGCAGCCGAGGCTTTCAACGGATGCCGATCGACCGCGCGACCCCCCAGGCTGTTGCCGATCAGGCCGACCGCACCAAAGCCCATCAGGCACCAGCCGACCAGCGCGCCGTCAAAGCCGGCCAGGCGCTCGAGCATGTCGGCCAGGTAGGTGTAGGCGGTGAACATGCCGCTGAACACCAGCACCGAGAGCAGCACATGGCCTTGCAACAGGCGGCTGCGCAGGATGCCGAACTGGCCAAGCAGCGAGGTGGCCTGGTTATGCCGGGGCGTGCGCGGCAGGTAGACGTACAGCAGCAAGGCCTTGGCCAGAGCCAGCAGCGCCAGCACCGCAAAGGCCGCGCGCCAACCCAGGGCGTCGCCGATCAGGGTACCGACCGGAATGCCGAACACCGTGGCGCACACTACGCCGAAGCTGATCTTGGAAATGGCCCGGCCGGCATAGGCCGGGCCGACGATGTCGACTGCTGTTTCACTGGCCAGGGCCCAGAACACCGGCAAACCCAAGGCCGGGATCAAGCGCGCCACGCCCATCACATAGAGGTTGTCGGCCATGGCCGCCAGGGCGTTGGACGCGGCGAACACCAGCAAAATGCCGACGAACAGGCGCTTGCGCTCGAAGCGCGCCGCCCAGGCGGTGAGAAATGGGCCGAAGCAAGCCACGGTGAAGGCGAACAGGGTCACCAACAGGCCCGCCTGGGACACGCTGACCTCAAGGTCGCGGGCAATGCCCGGCAGCAGGCCGACGATGACGAACTCGGTGGTCAGTACAGTGAAGCCGGCCGCAGCCAGCAACAAAATAGGCAGTAACATCTACACTCCGCAGCTAAACAAAAAACGGCCAGGGCCGTTTGCAAAGGGCGCGCATACTACACGCCCGCCCTACCGTCTGACACAGCGCAATCACTAAATGTGCCCTGCTGTGCTAAAGTCGCGCCCTTTTTCTCGGCCCTGCCCCGCCAGGTGCCCCATGCTCCAGCGCCGTGGTTCGCCCGCCGCCCCTGAACAAGACAGAGAAACACCTGACATGACCCCTGTTCTAAACCTGTTGAACCGCACCAGCCTGGTGGTCCAGATCATGATCGGCCTCGTCGCCGGTATCGCCATGGCGGTGTTCGCCCCCGACACCGCCGCCAGCCTCGGCTTTGTCGGCAAGGTGTTCGTTTCCGCACTGAAGGCGGTGGCGCCGATCCTGGTGTTCATCCTGGTCATGGCTTCCATCGCCAACCACCGTCACGGCACGGAAACCCATATCCGCCCGATCCTGGTGCTGTACCTGTTCGGCACCTTCGCTGCCGCTGTGGTCGCGGTGATCGCCAGCATGGCCTTCCCTTCGAACCTGGCGCTGAGCACCTCGGACGTTGCCCTGAGCGCACCCGGCGGTATCACTGAAGTGCTGCAGAGTTTGCTGCTGAGCGTGGTCGACAACCCGGTGAGCGCGCTGATGAACGCCAACTTCATCGGCGTGCTGGCCTGGGCCATCGGCCTCGGCGTGGCGATTCGTCATGCTGGGGAAACCACGCGGACGGTGGTTGCCGACCTGTCCAACGGGGTGACGCTGATCGTGCGCGTGGTGATTCGTTTCGCGCCGCTGGGGATTTTCGGCCTGGTCGCCTCGACCCTGGCGCAGTCCGGGCTGGACGCCCTGCTCGGCTACCTGCACCTGCTGGCCGTGCTGATCGGTTGCATGCTGTTCGTGGCGCTGGTGGTCAACCCGATCATCGTCTTCTGGAAGATTCGCCGCAACCCCTTCCCGCTGGTACTGCTGTGCCTGCGTGAAAGCGGCATCACCGCCTTCTTCACCCGCAGCTCGGCGGCCAACATCCCGGTGAACATGGCCCTGAGCGAAAAACTCGGCCTGCATGAAGACACCTACTCGGTGTCGATCCCGCTGGGCGCGACGATCAACATGGCCGGCGCAGCCATCACCATCACCGTGCTGACCCTGGCCGCCGTACATACCCTGGGCATTGCCGTCGACATCCCTACCGCGATCCTGCTCAGCGTCGTCGCCGCCGTGTGTGCCTGCGGCGCCTCGGGCGTAGCCGGTGGTTCGCTGCTGCTGATCCCGCTGGCCTGCAGCCTGTTCGGCATCCCCAGCGAGATCGCCATGCAGGTGGTGGCCGTTGGCTTCATTATTGGTGTGCTGCAGGACTCGGCGGAAACCGCGCTGAACTCCTCCACCGACGTCCTGTTTACCGCCGCGGCCTGCCTGGCCGAGGAACGCCAGGCCGCCTGAGCCTGACCGGCAGCCGGTGCGTCCTGCACCGGCTGCTTGTGTTTTACCCTGTTGCGCACCTAGGCTAGAGGCCTTTCTTCGCATAGAGACAGGGCCATGTCCGCCGAACACGAAACCCCTTCCGACGCCCGCTTCACCAGCACCGAGATTCGCGTGCTCGGTTCGCTGATCGAAAAACAGGCCACCAGCCCGGAAACCTACCCCCTGACCCTCAACGCCCTGGTGCTGGCCTGCAACCAGAAGACCAGCCGTGAGCCGGTGATGAACCTTAGCCAGGGCCAGGTCGGTCAAGCCCTGCGCGCGCTGGAAGGCCAGGGCCTGACCCGCCTGCAGATGGGCAGCCGCGCCGACCGCTGGGAGCAGCGCGTGGACAAGGCCCTGGAGCTGGTACCGGCGCAGGTGATCCTGCTCGGGCTGATGTTCCTGCGCGGGCCGCAGACCGTTAACGAGCTGCTGACCCGCAGCAGCCGCATGCATGAGTTCGAAGATGCCGAGCAGGTCGTGCACCAGCTCGAGCGCCTGATCGCCCGCGGCTTTGCCCTGCACCTGCCGCGTCAGGCCGGGCAGCGAGAGGATCGCTATACCCATGCACTGGGGGATCCGGCCGAGATCGAGGCGATTCTGGCGGCGCGTCAGCAAGGGCCGGAGCGCTCGGCCGGCGGCGCAGTGTCGGTAGAGCGGATTGAAGCGCTGGAAGCACGGATCGCGGCGCTGGAAGAGCGCTTGGCGCAGTTCGAGTAAACCCGGGGCTGCTTTGCAGCCCATCGCTGGCAAAGCCAGCTCCCACAGGGTTTGGTGCCAACAGATCCATTGTGGCAAACCAGCTCCCACAGGGTTTGGTGTACACGGATCCACTGTGGGAGCCGGCCTTGCCGGCGATGGGGCCTACGCACTACCCGCGGGCAAACGCCACCGCCCGCGCCACCTGCTCCGCCGTCGGCCGCACCCCGGTGTACAGCACAAACTGCTCCAGCGCCTGCAAGGCAATCACCTCAAGCCCGGTAATCACCGGCTTGCCCAAGCGCTGGGCCTCGACGATCAACGGTGTCTGCGCCGGCATCGCCACCACATCGAACACCTGCTGGGCCGCCGCAATCGCCTCGGGCGCGAACGCCAACTGTTCTGCCTCGACCCCACCGGCCATGCCAATCGGCGTGACATTCACCAGCATCGGCGGGCACAGGTCGCCCAGCTGCGCCTGCCAGCGATACCCGCAGCTATCGGCCAACTGGCGGCCTGCCTGTTCATTGCGGGCGACGATAATGCCCTGGGTGAAACCGGCATCACGCAAGGCACTGGCCACCGCCTTGGCCATACCGCCACTGCCGCGCAGGGCGAAGGCCGTGGATGGATCGATCCGGTGCTGCGCCAGCAGCTGACGTACAGCCAGGTAATCGGTGTTGTAGGCCTTGAGATGACCGTCGGTGTTGACGATGGTGTTGATCGACTCGATGGCCGCCGCCGACGGGTCGATTTCATCGACCAGGGCCATGCAGGCTTCCTTGTACGGCATCGACACGCCGCAACCGCGAATACCCAGCGCGCGAATACCCGCGACCGCCGCCGGCAGGTCCTGGGTGGTCATGGCCTTGTAGTAGTAATCCAGCCCCAGCTGCTGATACAGATGGTTATGAAAGCGCACGCCAAAGGTGCCCGGACGCCCGGCCAGCGAGATGCACAGCACGGTGTCTTTGCCTGGAACAGTTGCCATTTGATTCTCCCCCTCAAGCGAATCGGCATTATGCCCAAACGCCAAGCATGGCGATGATGTTCACTATCACTCAGGTTGATTTCAACCGCCAGGCACTGGCCGTTAAGGTAGGCCCATGATTCGCAGGAGGAACCCACAATGGCCCCTATCAACATCATGTCCGTCATCGGCAGCGCCGTCCCCACTTCGCTCAGGGAGCTGGGCCTGCTGGCCTGCTGGTACCTGGTGCGCAATGGCGAAGCGATCTCCGGGCCATTGACCTCGCTGCCCGCCGCCCAGGCCCTCGCCGACCGGCTCGAAGGCCCCGGCCTGCAAGCCTGAGGCTAGCCACCGTTTTATCGTGCGTTGCTCCGCACAGCCCCTTGCCCCGCCCTTTGGCGGGGCTTTTTATGGGCGGTCGATCCGTTTGGCGGGGATTGCTATCATCGTCCCGGTTTTGAATGACCAAGCATGCTATCGGGAAGTTGTCATGAAGGTAATCAACTGGGGAATGATCGGCTGCGGCAGCGTTGCCGAGCGCAAGAGTGGCCCGGCGTTCTACAAGGCGCCGGGTTCGGCGCTGGTGGCAGTGATGGGCCGGCGCCCCGCCGCCGCCCAGGACTATGCCACGCGCCATGGCATCGCCAAGGTTTACAGCGATGCGGCGCAGCTGATCGCCGACCCGCAGATCGATGCGGTGTACATCGCCACCCCACCCGACAGCCATTTTGCCTACAGTCTGCAGGTCGCAGCGGCCGGCAAGCACTGCTGCGTGGAAAAACCGATGTCGCTCAATGCCGACAGCAGCCAGCAGATGCAACAGGCCTTTGTCGACGCCGGGCGGCATCTGTTCGTGTCCTATTACCGACGTTCATTGCCGCGCTTCCAGCAAGTTCGCCAATGGCTGCAGGACGGCCGGATTGGCGAGGTCCGGCACCTGAGCTGGACCCTGACCAAACCCCCTACCGATGGCGACCGTAGCGCCAGCCCCAACTGGCGCACCGATCCGCAAATCGCCGGTGGCGGTTACTTTGCCGACCTTGCCAGCCATGGCCTGGACCTGTTCCAGTACCTGCTCGGCGATATTGTCGAGGTTACCGGCTACACCGCCCGCCAGGCCGGCCTGTATGCCGCCGAAGATGCCGTGGCTGCCAGCTGGCGTTTCGCCAGTGGCGCGTTGGGCATGGGCTGCTGGAACTTCGTTGCCGACCGACGCGAAGACCGCGTGGATATCATCGGCAGCAAAGGCCGGATCGGCTTCTCGGTATTCGACGAATACCCGGTACGCCTGGACGCCGACCAACAGCTCAGCCTGCAGATCGCCAACCCCGAGCACATCCAGTGGCATCACGTACTGGGCATGAATGCGCATATTCGCGGTGAGGCCAGGCACCCGGCGGTCGCCGCGCAAGCGCTGAAAACCGACTGGGTGATGGACCGGATCCTGGGGCGCGAATGATTGTTGCCAGCCTTGTTCAGAGCAGCTTTCGCATGAAGTAGCGGGTATGCCCCGACGGATAGTCGGCGAGCTCACCGAAGACGGTAAAACCGAGCTTGCGGTAAAACGCCGGTGCCTGGAAGCTGAAGGTATCCAGCCAGATACCGGTACAGCCCGCGCTTCGTGCCTGCGCCTCGGCCTGAATCATCAACTGGCGTCCTACACCCTGGCCGCGCAAGGATTCGGGCACGCTGAGCAGCTCGATGAACATCCACCCGGCAGAAATCTTGCCGTACAACCCGCCAATGACTTCGCCACCCTGAGGGTCGCGCAGCAACCAGGCGATGGTTTGCAAACGAGGCTCACCGGCCTGGCTGATGTTATAGGCCCGCAACGGTTGGAGGATGGCTTCGCGGTGCTGCTCGGTGGGGCTTTGAGTGAACTCGATGCTGACTGTCATGAGGAGGTCGTCCGGTTGACCAAAGAAGGTCACGACAGTAACAAATACGCATCAGTGCCAGCCATCCTCGACATCATCGAAACCTGAACAGCACTGAGCAACGACTCCGGAGCAAACCTTCAAAGCCCTGGGAACGATGCCCGCGAAATGGCCTCGCGCGCTTGCAGGGCGCGTTCCGAAATGACATGCCAGGATGCCTCAAGCGCGATCGCTTCCATCGCCGAGGACCACTTGAGGTAAGCATGGCTGACCGTCAGGTACCCTGCCGGTGGTTTCTTGCTAGAAGTGTAGTAATGGTCAAAGTAGTAGTTGTCGACGATGGGCACCGAGCGCTTGCTGCAGCCGACCGGAGAGGTTTCGACGTATCTGTCCAGACACCTTTCAAGCGACCTGGACATCAATTGCACCACGTTCTGTTCTGCCGAGCGGCTGGAGCTGATCTGCCCACTGAGCCACTCTTCATAGCTGGGGTTTTTGGCCCTGTCCTTGGCCCATAACGCTTCGGCAAACTCGCGCTGCTGCTTGACCTCCTCTTCTGTCATCTCCTTCCATTTCGGCTGGCACGCAGAAAGCGCCATTGCCACGAGCACTAATGCAGCAGAACGTTTGAACATTTGATCTTCCCTGTGTCGCAAGTTGATTGATGATAGTGAAAATCGGGAAGCTGGAATACTCAACTGGTGGGTACAAAATGGGTAAGGGATTAAATCTTTTTCATGATCCGCCCAACGGATACAGGGCAATCGACAGGATCTGGGCCATACTCCAGAATGCAGCGGTTTTTTGGGGGAAAACCCTTGCACAGCCAACGACATAACAACTTTTAGTGAGCCTCAACGTGAAAACTTCCCTTTCGATTCTTAGCCTGCTCCTGTTGCTCACAGGTACTGCGACCCTCACGTCGACCGCTGCTGCTCAACCCCCGGCCCAGCAACAACGCGATCCAGCGAAATTGCACCTGGCCTCCGGCAGCGCCCTGCTGATCGATCTGCAAACCAACAAGGTGCTCTACGCCAACAATCCCGACCGGGTGGTGCCGATCGCTTCGGTGACCAAGCTGATGACCGGTATGGTGGTGCTCGACGCCAAGCAGAACATGGACGAGATGCTCACGGTCACCATCGCCCAGAACAAGGAAATGAAAGGGGTGTATTCGCGGGTCAAGCTGGGCAGCCAGCTCAACCGCAAGGACATGCTGCTGATCACCCTGATGTCGTCGGAAAACCGCGCCGCCTCGACCCTGGCGCACAACTACCCGGGCGGTTACCACGCATTCATCAAGGCGATGAACGCCAAGGCCAGGGCCCTGGGCATGAGCCACACCCGCTATGTGGAGCCCACTGGCCTGTCGACCAGCAACGTCTCCACCGCCCGCGACCTCAGCAAGCTGCTGATGGCGGCGCGCAACTACCCGCTGCTGAGCAGTTTGAGCACCACCCGCGAGCAGACCGTGGCGTTCAAAAAACCCAACTACACCCTGGGCTTTCGCAACACCGACCACCTGGTCAACAAGAGCAACTGGGATATCAAGCTGACCAAGACCGGCTTCACCAACGATGCCGGCCACTGCCTGGTGCTGTTGACCAAGATGGACAACCGCCCGGTGGCCATGGTGATCCTCGATGCCTTCGGCAAGTACACCCACTTTGCCGATGCCAGCCGCATGCGCCAGTGGCTGGAGACCGGCAGTACCAAGCCGGCGCCGGCGGTGGCCATGCGCTACAAGTCCGAGCGCACGCAGAACCGCCAGATGGCTGACTGAAAACGACAGGGCCTGTGCATGCACAGGCCCTGTTTCAAACGTCAGGCGTTGGTACTGACCAGCGAGCCCGAGCTGCTGCCACCGGCTTCGGTCAGCGCCTTGAGCAGCGCCGCCGTGGCGTTTGCGATCGACGCCGTGGTCGCGCCCACTGCCGATTGCGCGGCAGCGACAGCCGTAGCCTTGAGGACCGGCTCCATGTCGCTGGCCATGGCCTCCTGCAAGCGTTTCTGCTGCTCGGCCAATTGTTTTTGCATTTTCTTGATCATCTCGCGCAATTGCTTGATGTGTGCCGGTTCTTCGCCGGCACCGGCGTCTTCCTTTTCCTTGGCCTCTTCGGCCTTGCCGCTATCACGCACCTTGGACAGGTCGACGCTAACCACGCCCGCCGCTTCCATCCCGGCCTGCCTTTCCTGGCCGGTGACGGTGATGCCGGTGTTGATGCCGCTGTTCAGTGGGGTCCCGTTGATTGATACGGCGCTAAAACCTGCCATGTTTCTATCGTCCTGATGGTATTGGGGTTAACCCGGCTATCGGCCGCGCAGGCTGAAACTTGAGCCAGGCGGGCCTCTGGATAAATTTGCCCTGCCGCCATTCGTCCCTCCTGATACCCGAGCTTTGCCCCCGGCACGCCAGTGCACCGGGCAAACCGTTCCGATCAGCCCAGTGTCGAGATGGCAATGACCAAATCCCGTTTCCGCAAAGTCCTCTACATCGGCCTGCCCCTGGCCCTGGCAGTGGCCGCTGCAACCGCCGGCTACCTGTACTTCAAGCCGCAGCACGGCTACCCGCGCCAGATCGTCGAGCAAGCCAATGCCCTGCATGAACACATGCTGTCATTCGACAGCCATGTCACTGTGCCGCTGAACCTGGGCAGCGCCGGCAATGAAATCGACAAGAACGGGCACGGCCAGTTCGACCTGGTCAAGGCCGGGCAAGGACGCTTGTCCGGCGCGGCCCTGACCATCTTCGGCTGGCCGGAACTGTGGAACGGCCCGAATGCCCCGCACCGCCCTACCCCGGGTTTTGTCGACGAAGCCCGGCACCAGCAGGAAGTGCGCTACAAGATCATCAGCAACATGGTCCGCGACTTCCCCAACCAGGTCGGCATCGCTTACACCCCGGATGATTTCCGCCGCCTGAACGGCGAAGGCAAGTTCGCCGTGTTCATCAGCATGCTCAATGCCTATCCGCTGGGCCACGACCTGTCGCAGCTGGACCTGTGGGCCCAGCGCGGCATGCGCATGTTCGGCTTCAGCTACACCGGCAACAACGACTGGGCCGACTCGTCGCGCCCGCTGCCGTTCTTCAATGACACCGCCGACGCCCTCGGCGGCCTGTCGCCATTGGGCGAGCAGGCGGTCAAACGCCTCAACGAGCTGGGGGTGATCATCGATGTGTCACAGATGTCGACCCTGGCCCTGGAAGACGTCGCGCGCCTGAGCCATGCACCGATCGTCGCCTCGCACTCGGCGCCGCGCGCCCTGGTGGATATTCCGCGCAACCTCAGCGACAAAGAGATGCAGCTGATCAAGGACAGCGGCGGGGTGATCCAGGTGGTCGGTTTCGGCCAGTACCTCAAGCCCCTGACCAAGCCGACCCTGGACAAGCTCGAAGCCCTGCGCGTGCGCTTCGACCTGCAACCGCTGCAGGGCCTGGCCAACGCCCTGATGCCCGGCGACGCGGTAATTGCCATCTGGCCGGAGGCGCGCTTCGGTGAGTATGCCAGCAGCCTCTACGGCATCCTCGAGCAAGAGCCCAAAGCCACGCTCAAGGACTTCGTCGACGCCATCGACTACACGGTGAAAAAGGTCGGCATCGACCACGTCGGCATCAGCTCCGACTTCAACGACGGCGGCGGCCTGGATGGCTTCAAGGATGTCAGCGAGATCCGCAACGTCACCGCCGAACTGCTGACCCGCGGGTACTCCGAGGCCGATATCGGCAAGCTCTGGGCCGGCAACTTCCTGCGCGTGTGGGAACAGGTGCAAAAAAGCGCCCAGCCCGTTGCCACCACTGCCACCCCTTGAGCCGGAAAGCGCCTGACATGACTGACCGCCGTACCTTTCTCAAGCAGGCCGGGGTACTCGCCGCCAGCCTGCCACTCGCCGGCTCGCTGCTGCCCGGTGCCCTGGCTGCGGGCGCACCGCCGCTGAGCGGCAAGGACAAATGGCAGCAACTGCGCCAGCTGTTTCCGCTGGACCCGAGCTATGCCCACTTTGCCAACTTCCTGGTTACCGCCCACCCCAAGCCGGTGCAGGACGCCATCGACTACTACCGCGCGCAAATCGACCGCCACCCCGCCAGCTGGGTCGACTGGGAGACGCAAAGCGAGTGGAAGCGCGAAGGCGAAGTGCGCGACTGGGCTGCGCGTTACCTGCAGGTCAAACCCCGGCAGATCGCCCTGACCGGCAGCACCACCGAAGGCCTGGGGATGATCTACGGCGGCCTGAAGGTGCGCGCCGACCAGGAGATCCTGACCACCGAGCACGAGCACTACTCGACCAACAGGATCCTCGGCTTTCGCCAGCAGCGCCAGGGCACCCAGGTGCGCAAGCTGCGCCTGTTCAACCAGCCGCGGGAGCTGTCCACCGACCAGTTGCTGAGCACGCTCGACCAGGCCATCAAGCCCAACACCCGGGTGCTCGGCATGACCTGGGTGCACTCTGGCAGCGGGGTCAAGCTGCCGGTCGGCGAGATCGGCAAGCTGGTCCGCCAGCACAACCGTGATCGTGATGAAAACGAGCGCATTCTGTATGTGATCGACGGTGTGCACGGCTTCGGCGTAGAGAACCAGAACTTCGCCGACTTCAACTGCGACTACTTTATCGCCGGCACCCACAAGTGGATGTTCGGCCCGCGCGGCACCGGGATCATCTGCGCCGCCTCAGAGAAAATGCAGCACCTGGTGCCAACCTTCGCGACCTTCTCCGAAGACGAAGACTTCGCCACCATCATGACCCCCGGCGGCTACCACGCCTTCGAACACCGCTGGGCGCTGGGCAAGGCCTTCGAGTTGCACCTGCAACTGGGCAAGGCCGATGTCGAGCAACGCATCCATCAACTCAACGACTACCTCAAGGCGCAGCTCAAGGAGCACAGCGCCATCGAACTGGTGACGCCGCAGAGCCGCGAATTTTCTGCCGGTTTCACCTTTCTGCGCATCAAGGATCGCGACCCGGACGCCATCGCCGCCTACCTCAACGAACAACGCGTTGTCGTCGATGCCGTGCACCGCGATGTCGGCCCGGTGCTGCGCATGGCGCCGGGCCTGCTCAACAACGAGCAGGAAATCGATCGGGCCATGGCCCTGCTGGTTAAAAAACTCTGAAAAGGCTCTCCCATGTCCTCATCCCTGCGCTTCCCGTTGTCCCTGCTCGCCCTGGTGGCCAGCATCGCTACCGCACACGCCGCCGAGGCGCCGCAGCCCGGCAAGGTGTTTCGCGACTGCAAAAGTAGCTGCCCGGAAATGCTCGTACTGCCGGCCGGCAGCTTCACCATGGGCACCCCGGAAAACGAACCCGGCCGCCAGGCCGATGAAGGCCCGCAACACCGCGTGACCTTCGCCAAGCCGTTCGCCATCAGCCGCTACCAGGTCACGGCCGGTGAATGGGACGCCTACCTGCGCGAGTCCGGCGTCAAGATCGCCGACGGCGACAGCCGTCCGGGTCGCGAGTGCAAGGCCAGCAAGCCGCGCTACCAACAAGGCCCGCGGCAACCGGCGGTGTGCATGAGCTACCACGACGTCCAGGCCTATGCCGACTGGCTGACGAAAAAGACCGGCAAGCACTACCGGATGATCAGCGAAGCCGAGCGCGAGTACGCCGCCCGCGCCGGCAGCAGCGGGCCGTTCCCGTTCGAGCTGGACCCGGATGGCGACTACCAGATCAGCCGTAACGCCAACGTGTACGGGCCCAAGGATGGCTTCAGTTTCAGCTCGCCAGTGGGCAGTTACCCGGCCAATGCGTTGGGTGTGTATGACATGCACGGCAACGTCTACGAGTGGGTCGCCGACTGTTATCACGACAGCTACGAAGGCGCCCCGAATGACGGCAGCGCCTGGCAACAAGCCGAGTGCAAGGTGGTGGTGATCCGCGGCAACGACTGGGGTGAGGCGCCGATTTTCTCGCGCTCGGGGAACCGTAACGCCAGTGTCCCGGACAACCGTGGCGACTGGATCGGGGTACGCCTGGTACGCGAACTCTAAGCCGCCGCGCTGGCTAAATTGTGCCCCGCCCTGCTCGTCCTATCGATGTACTCCCGCAGGCCCTGGGGCCGCCTCCTCGATGCGCCCGCCTCGACACTTCAAGGAATCACAGCATGAGCCAGACCCTTACCTCCAAGAAGGTCCACGACCTCATCGGCGTGGGCTTCGGCCCTTCCAACCTGGCCCTGGCCATTGCCCTGGAAGAGCTCGCCGAGACCAATGGCTACGCCCTCGATGCGCTGTTCATCGACAAACAGGTCGATTACCGCTGGCACGGCAATACCCTGGCGACCCAGAGCGAACTGCAGATCTCTTTCCTCAAGGACCTGGTGTCGCTGCGCAACCCCACCAGCCCCTACAGCTTCGTCAATTACCTGCACCAGAAGCAGCGCCTGGTCGATTTCATCAACCTGGGCACCTTCTATCCTTGCCGCCTGGAGTACAACGACTACTTGCGCTGGGCCGCCGAGCACTTTGCCAACCAGGCGCAGTACGGCGAGGAAGTGGCGCGGATCGAACCGGTGCTGGAGGCCGGCAAGGTGCAACACCTGAACGTGATTTCCCGCGATGCCCACGGCCACGAACACAGCCGCCTGGCGCACGCCGTGGTGGTCGGCACCGGCGGTACGCCGAAGGTGCCGGCAACCTTCACCGCGTTCAAGGATGACCCGCGGGTGTTTCACCATTCGCGCTACCTGAGCAGCCTTGAGGCACTGCCCTGCGCCCAGGGCAAGCCGATGCGCATCGCCATCATCGGTTCGGGACAAAGCGCCGCCGAAGCCTTCATCGACCTCAATGACAGCTACCCGTCGGTCAAGGTCGATATGATCGTGCGTGCCTCGGCCCTCAAGCCGGCCGACGACAGTCCGTTCGTCAACGAGATCTTCGCGCCGATGTACACCGACCTGGTGTTCAACCAGAGCCATCCCGAGCGCAAGAAGCTCATCGACGAGTATCACAACACCAACTATTCGGTGGTCGATGTCGATCTGCTCGAGCGCATCTACGGCATCCTCTACCGGCAGAAAGTCGCGCACCAGTTCCGCCATGCCGTGCTGTGCCGACGCCAGGTTGAATGCGCCACCGCCACCGCCGAGGGCATCGAGCTGACCCTGCAGGACCTGGCCACCCACCAGCAACAGACCCACCGCTATGACGCAGTGATCCTGGCGACCGGCTACGAGCGCCGCTCTCATCGCGAACTGCTGGCGCCACTGCAAGGTTACCTGGAGGACTTCAGCGTCGATCGCGACTATCGCGCCCTGGCCAGCCCCGACCTGCAGGCGGCGGTCTACCTGCAGGGTTTCTGCGAAGCGTCCCATGGCTTGAGCGATACCTTGCTTTCGGTGCTGCCTGCCCGTGCAGCGGAAATCGGCCAGTCGCTGTATCACAGCCTGGCGCACAAAGCGCAGCCCGTCCCCCTGCAGGCCGACATCGTCGCCCTCTCCCGCGCCTGAAACAGGAACCGCGTCATGAGCAATCACCCACCCGGCGCGATCCGCCAACTCTTTGCCCTGCTCAAGCCATTCTGGCCGACCGTTGGCCTTGCCACCTTGCTGGGAATGCTCGGCGGCCTGTCGGTCACGGCCCTGCTGGCGACCATCAACAATGGCCTGCACGCCGAGAACGGCCTCAGCCAGGGCGTGGTGCTGGCTTTTTGCGGACTCTGCGTGGTGGCGTTGCTGAGTAGTATCTGTTCGGACATCGGCACCAACTATGTCGGTCAGCATGTCATTGCCGCGCTGCGCAAGAACCTCGGTGAGAAGGTCTTGTCGGCGCCCATCGAGCAAATTGAGCGCTACCGCAGCCACCGCCTGATCCCGGTGCTGACTCATGACGTCGACACCGTCAGCGATTTTGCCTATGCCTTTGCCCCGCTGGCCATTTCCCTGACGGTAACCCTGGGTTGCCTGGGCTATCTGGCCTGGCTGTCGCTGCCGATGTTCCTGCTGATCCTGGTTGCCATCGGCCTGGGCACGGCCATCCAGTACGTGGCCCGGGCGCGCGGCATCCGTGGCTTCGTGGCGGCGCGCGAAGCCGAGGACCAGTTGCAGAAGCATTATCATGCGGTTGCCGAGGGCGCCAAGGAACTGCGCATGCACCGCCCCCGGCGCCAACGCATGCTGATCGATGGCATTCGTCGCACCGCTGACAGCATCTGCAATACCCAGGTGCGTTCGATCAACACCTTTGTCATCGCCAAGAGCCTTGGCTCGATGCTGTTCTTTGTCGTGATCGGCCTGGCGCTGACGCTGCAATCCCTCTGGCCGAGCAACGACAAGACGGTGATGAGCGGTTTCGTGCTGGTATTGCTGTACATGAAAGGCCCGCTGGAACACTTGATCACCACCCTGCCGATTGTCAGCCGCGCACAGATTGCCTTCAGGCGCATCGCCGAGCTGTCCGAGCAGTTCTCGTCGCCCGAGCCGCACCTGCTGCTCGATGCTGCAGCACCTGCCGCAACGACGTTGCACAGCCTGGAACTGGTCGATGTGCGTTACACCTACCCCGCCAGCCCTGGCGTCGAACCGTTCAGTGTCGGCCCGGTAAACCTGCAGTTGGCACCCGGGGAGATCGTGTTCATCGTCGGCGAAAACGGCTGCGGCAAGACAACCCTGATCAAGCTGCTGCTGGGCTTGTACGAACCGCAACAAGGGCATATCGCGGTCAACGGCGAGGCCGTGGTGGCAGCAACCCGGGATGACTACCGCCAGTTGTTCACGACCATCTTCGCCGACTACTACCTGTTCGACGAGCTGGTCGAGGGCACGCAGAGCGTCCCCAAGGATGCCGACAAGTACCTTCAGCGGCTTGAAATTGCCCACAAGGTCAGTATCCACAATGGCGCCTTCAGCACCACCGACCTGTCCACCGGACAACGCAAGCGCCTGGCCCTGCTCAATGCCTGGCTGGAGGGGCGGCCCGTCCTGGTGTTCGACGAATGGGCCGCCGACCAAGACCCGACCTTCCGCCGCATCTTCTATACCGAGCTGCTGCCCGACCTCAAGCGTCTGGGTAAAACCATCATCGTCATCTCCCACGACGATCGCTATTTCGGCGTTGCCGACCAACTGGTGCGCATGGAACGCGGCCACGTCAGCACGGCGCTCGAGCCCGTCTGACCGGAGCGGGGCAAACTCCCGGAAAAATATTTGTACGGTTTTGCCCCGCTCGTGCGTTTCATTGAAAGTTAATAAAAATTATTACCACTTGCCACCTTGGGAGCATTCATTCGTGCAGGTTCGCCATTCACTTACACCCCTCACCCACGCCTTGCTGCTGAGGCATTACCTCAAGGCGCCGGTTGCCGCAGTGGTCCTGGGGATGACCGTCGCTGCACCGGTACAAGCTCAGGCGCAGACCCAGCAATACGATTTCAACATTGCTGCCCAGTCGATGACGGCGGCGCTCAACCAACTGGCCGAACAGACCAACCTGCAGGTGCTCTACAGCCCTGATTCGGTCCAGGGCCTGCGTACCCAGGGGGTACAGGGGCGCTTGAGCGTGGCCCAGGCAGTCCAGCAACTGTTCAACGGCACGTCGCTGCGCTACTCCCTCGATGGCAACACCCTGACCCTGCTGGCCAAGACCGACGATGGCGCGCTGAACCTGGATGCCAGTGTCATCTCCTCGACCCTGGTCTCCGACTCACCCTACGGTGAAACTCCCGGCTATATCGCCCGCCGCACCCTGACCGGCACCAAGACCGATACGCCGATCCTGGAAAACCCGCAGGCCATCTCGGTCATTACCCGCGAGCGCATGGACGACCTCGGTGCCCAGCGCCTGTCCCAGGCCCTGAGCTACACCTCCGGCGTGCGTGCCGACTCCGGTGGTGCGAGCAACGCAGCCGACAACATTTTCCTGCGCGGCTATGCCATCTCGTTCACCTACCGCGATGGCTTGCGCCTGCGCCCCCTGGGTTTCTTCGGCATGATCGGCGAAGAGCCCTACGGCATGGAGCGGGTCGAGGTACTCAAGGGCCCGACCTCGATCCTCTTCGGGCAGAACGAGCCCGGCGGCATGGTCAACTCGATCTCCAAGCGCCCGACCGACTATGAGCGTGGCGAAGTCGCCATTTCCGGCGGTAGCGGTCATCGTCGCCAGGCCAACTTTGACATCAGCGGCCCGCTCAACGAAGACAAGACCCTGTCGTATCGCCTGGTCGGCCTTGGCCGCGAAGCCGATGGCGTCTACGACCATACCGACGACGACCGTGCCTACGTGGCGCCGAGCCTGACCTGGCGGCCGAACGAGCAGACCAGCCTGACCGTGCTCACGGCCTACCAGAAGAACAAGGCCCTGGCCCCGACCACCATTCCCTGGGCCGCCGTCAACGGCAGCAGCCCGTACGGCAAGGTGCCCATGGATCGCTTCATCGGTGAACCCGGCTTTGACACCGAAGAAGTCGAAAGCACCTCGCTGGGCTACGAGTTCAGCCACGAGTTCAACGACACCTGGACGGTCCGCCAGAACCTGCGCTGGAGTACCTTCGACAACCAGGAAAACTACCTGGCCCGGGTCAGCGGGCTGGTCACCGGCCCCGACGGCGTACCCAACGCTTCGGTAAACCGCGACTACCAGATCCGCCATGCCTATGGCGATCTGTTCACGGTCGACAACCAGCTGCAGGCACGCTTCGACACCGGCCCGATCGCGCACACCACCCTGATGGGCGTGGACTACAGCTGGAGCAAGTCGATCCGTAACGAACGCTGGGGACGCGCCACGCCGATCAACGTGTTCGATCCCAGCTACGGTGCCCCGGTCGACACCTCGGTCTACACCGCCTGGGTCAATACCGTGCAGCGCAATACCCAGGTCGGTTACTACTTCCAGGACCAGATGAAATGGGATCGCTGGGTGCTGACCCTCGGCGGTCGCCAGGACTACGCACGCAACCGCACCGAAGACCGCTTCACCGACGTCGAAACTGCTGACCAGGACTGGGATGCCTTCACCGGCCGCGCCGGCCTGGTGTACCTGTTCGACAACGGTTTCGCCCCCTATGTGAGCTATTCCGAATCGTTCAACCCGATCGCCGGTACCGGAGCGCCGCAACGCGGCAGCAAGACTTTCGAACCGGAAACCGGCAAGCAGTACGAAGCGGGCATTCGTTACCAGCCACCGGGCACCGAGACGCAACTGACCTTGTCGGTGTACGACCTGACCAAACAGAATGCCCTGACGCCGGACGCCGAATTCATCGGCTACAGTATCCAGACTGGCGAAGTGCGTTCCAAAGGTGTCGAGTTCGAAGCCATCACCACCGTCGCCGAGGACCTCAAGCTCACCGGCTCGTTCTCCTACAGCGACGTGGAAGTGACCAAGAGCAACAGCGGCAACGAAGGCAAGCAGCCGTTCAAGGTACCGGCCAAGCTGGCCTCGGTCTGGGCCGACTACAGCTTCCCCTTCGATCCGCTGCAAGGCCTGAGCATCGGTGTCGGCGCCCGGTACACCGGTTCCACCTACGGCGATGCCATGAACACCTTCAAGGTGCCCTCCTACACCTTGTATGACGCCGCCGTGCGTTACGACCTGGGCAAGCTCGACCCGAGCCTGCGCGGGGCCCAGGCCAGCGTCAACGTCAACAACCTGACCGACAAGTACTATGTCGCCTCGTGCTTCTTCTCGCTGGCGTGCAACATGGGTGAAGGCCGTTCGGTCGTCGCCGAAGTCAGCTACAAGTGGTGAAGTCCTGACAGACAAAAGCCCCCTGTACAGGGGGCTTTTTTTTGGGTTCTTCACGGGTTGCCGGGGGCTATGATCCTTGGGTTGGGTTGGGTTGGGTTGGGTTGGGTTGGGTTGTTGAGGCTACGGCTGTGGGCTTATCCATTCGATGTGGCGCCGCTACCGGCCCCTTCCGCCCTTACGGCGGGTCCCTTTTGTCTTGGCAAAAGGAACCAAAACCGCTCGCTCCAGCATACGGCCCTACGCTGCGCTCCGGGCTCCTTCGCTACGGTGCCTTCCAGGGGCATCGCGGCCTACGACTTGTTACGCCAAGTCTACGTCTCGCGACTTCGGCCTGGGCCGAAGGGTGCTGCGCACCAGCCCCCTCCAGACACCTACGCTCAGCCTCCTGAAGTCGCGAAGTTACGGGCGGCGCCTGCACTGACGTATCTGCGAAAGCAGATTATGGCGGCGCCAAGCTGACGCTGAAGCGAGGACCGACTGCTTCATCTTGATGTTGATCTTGATCTTGATCTTCATGCGCGTAATTCCAGGCGCCGCCAAAAGCGACTTCAGGAGGCCGAGCGGAGGTGCCTGTAGGGGCGGTGCGCAGCACCTTCGGCGTCAGCCGAAGACGCGAGACGTAGACTTGGCGTAGCAAGTCGTAGGCCGCGATGCCCCGGAAGGTGCCGTAGCGAGGGGACCCGAAGCGCAGCGTAGGGCCGTATGCAGGAGCAAGCGGTTTTGCCTACCTTTTCCCAAGAGAAAAGTAGGCCGCCGTAAAGGCGGAAGGGGCCAGCAGCGGCGCCACATCGAATGGATAAACTCGCGCCCCCCCAACCCAGGATTCCATGAACAACCTTTTTTTGCCCGCACCTTCAGCCCAACTGGTTCAGCGCCCAGTTCTCAAGCTCGGCGTAAATAGCCTCGACATCCGCCACCATCCCTGACATGCGCAGGTAGTCATGGGTCATGTCCTCGACCCGGCGCAGGGTCAGCGCAACCCCGGCCTGCTCCAGAGCCTGGGCATAGGCCAGACCTTCATCGTGCAACGGGTCGAAACCCGCCACCGCCAGGTAGGTAGGCGGCAAGCCGCGCGGGTCCGGGTGCAGCAGCGGTGAAACCCGCCAGTCCGTCGCCGAGCCATGCGCCCCCAGGTACTGGCGATAGAACCAGCGCAAGGTGGCGGTTTCCAGCAAGTAGCCTTCAGCGTAGGTGCGGTGCGAGTCACGCTCACGGGACAGGTCGGTCACCGGGTACAGGAGCATCTGCGCCCGCGGTGCAAGGTTCAATTGATCGCGGTGGTGCACGGCGGTCAGGCTCAGCACGCTGGCCAGCGAGGCACCAACGCTGTCGCCGATGAAGATCACCTGCTGGCTGTCCAGTTGCAGCGCAGCGGCTTGCGTCGCCAGCCAGTTGGCCGCGTCGAGCGTATCGTTGAGCGGTACCGGAAATCCATGTTCCGGCGCGCGCCGATAGGATGGCGCAAACACCGCGAAGCGGCCGCTGGCCGCCAGACGCCGGCACACCGAATCATGGGAGTCGAGGCTGCCGACCACGTAACCACCGCCATGCAGGTAAAACAGCACCGGTAACGGCTTGCTGTCGCTGCCCGGCCGGCGGTACAGGCGCGCCGGCAACAACACCCCATCCCGCGCCGGCAGGGTCAGTTCGCTGACAGTCAGTAGCGCCGGCGGCGTCGGGTCGAGCACCGCCGAAGCCTGTTCGAACACTTCGCGGGCCTGGGTCACCGGCAATTCATGCAGAGGCCGGTTGCTCCCGGTCAGCCGGCCCAGCTCGGCCAGTTCGAGAAACGCCGCCAGGTCAGGATGCACATGCATCATCGTATCCTTCAATAAAGTGAAAAACGGGCCCTGCAAGCAGGGCCCGGGAAGACTCAGCCGTCGATTGCTTCCAGGCTGCACAATTGATCGCGCAGAGACTGCAACAAGGCCGGATGACGTGGAATCTCATCGTGACGGGTAGCCAGCACTTGCCGCTCTTGCCGGTTCGTCAGGCCCTGCTCGAAGCGCTCGACATCGGTGCCCTGCGGCTCGCCCGCCCACCAGCAATGGACCGGGGCGCTCACCTCAGGCAGCGTCTGCAGTTGCTCGCTCAAGGCCTTCAAGCGCATGGCGACCATGAAGCCATGGGCCAGGTCCTGTGCATCAAAGCCCATTCCAGGTTCAGCGCCTTGCTGCAAGCTGCCGACCAGCTCCAGCAACGCCGGGTACTGCAACGGGGCCTGGCAGGTCAGCGCGGGCAGGCTGTGCACCTCGCGCTGCAAGGCCACGGCCAGGAAGGCCTGCAGCTCGCCGGTGTAATCGCTGGTGGGCGCGACCGGTTGCGCCGATGGGATGAAGCTGTCGACCAGGGTAACGAACGCTACCTGCTGGCCCTGGCGTACCAGTTCATCGGCCACCAGCAACGCCAGGGCGCCACCCAACGACCAACCCAGCAAGCGGTAAGGGCCTTGCGGCTGTTTCTGGCGAATGTACTGGGCGTAATCGATGGCCATGGCCGGCAGCGATTCGTCCTGCCAGTCCCGGTCCAGCAACATTCGGCATTGCAGACCATAGACACTGCACTGCCCATCCAGCTGACGGGCCAGCGGCTCGTAGTCGAACACAGTGCCGAAACCGGCATGCAGGCAGAACAACGGCGGCACCTGCGGGCAGCGAGCATTGAGCAACAGCAACGGGTCGAGCCCTTGCTCCTGCACCGGTTCATAGCCGCTGAGCTGAGCAATGCTCGGGCTGTTCATCATGTCCCGCAGCTTGAGCTCGAAACCCAGCGCGGGACGACTACGGACCTTGCTCAAGACCTTGAGAATACGCAGCGAATCACCACCGAGCTCGAAGAAGTTGTCGGTGATACCGAGCTGTTCGACCTCCAGGACTTCCTGCCAGATCTGCACCAGCGCCTGTTCCAGCTCGTTGCGCGGCGCCACGTATTTGCGTTCGATGGCCTCCGGGTCCGGCAGCGCCTTGCGCTCGACCTTGCCATTGGGGCTCAGCGGCAAGGCATCGAGCACCAGGATCCGGCTTGGCACCATATAGTCCGGCAGCACCTGCTGCAGCGCACCGCGCAAGCGCTTCTCTAGCCCGGCCACGCTGTTGGCCACCACATAGGCGATCAACTGGTTGCCATGGGCATTGCGGCGCGCGACCACGACCGCATCGCGGACACTCTCCTGCTCACGCAGACGCGCCTCGATTTCACCCAGCTCGATGCGAAAGCCGCGGATCTTCACTTGATGGTCAAGACGCCCGAGGTAATCGAACACGCCGTCCTCGCGTTGGCGCACCAGGTCGCCGGTACGGTAGAGGCGACCACCCTCGCTGCTGAACGGGTCGGCGACGAAGCGCTCGGCACTCAGCCCCGGGCGTGCATGGTAGCCACGGGCAAGCCCTTGGCCACCGATGTACAGCTCACCGGCGGCGCCCATTGGCAGCGGGTTGAGCTGGCTGTCGAGCACATACAGGGTGCGCTCGCCGACCCGTGTGCCGATCGGCGCGTAGGCGGCGTTGCACTGGGCGTTGGCGTCGACTTTCCACAGCAGTGGCGTGACCACGGTCTCGGTCGGGCCGTAGCCGTTGGTCAGGTAGCGCGGTTTGAGCGTGCGTTTGACCCGCTCGAAATTGGCCTCGGCCACCGCATCCCCCCCAAAGCAGTAGACCTGCACCGCCGGCGGCACGCGGCCTTCGGCATACTCGGCAAGTTGCTGCAGGTAAGCCGGCGGGAAACAGGCGATAGTGATCGCCTGCTCGTGCAGGACATTGAAGGTTTGTTCGGCTGTCCACAGCTGATTGTCGCGCACGATCAGGCACCCGCCGCACAGCAGGGTCGACAGCCAGCGCTCCTGGGCACCGTCAAAGGCGAACGACATGAACAACAGCTCGCGTGTTTGCGTGTTCATGGCGTAACGCTCGGCAATGGCCCGGCAATGCATGGCAATCGGGCCGCGGGCCACGGCAACGCCCTTGGGCTTGCCGGTAGAGCCGGAGGTATAGATCAGGTACGCCAGGTTGTCGGCCTCGGCGCGTGGCCATGGCCGTTGCGGCGCATCGGGCTGCAAGGTCAGTTGGTCCAGTTCCAGCAGCACCGGCACCCGGGCGTCCCCCAGCCGCTCACGGACGCTGCGCTGGGTGATGAGCACGGCCATGGCCGAGTCCTCGATGATCCAGTCGAAGCGTTCGCGCGGGTAGTCGATGTCCAGCGGCACATAGGCGCCGCCGGCCTTCATCACGGCATAGAATGCCACGATCACCTCGACCGAACGCTCCAGCGCCACGCCGACAAAGACTTCCGGCCCCACCCCCTGGGCCATCAGGTGCTGGGCCAGCAGCGAGGCACGTTGTTCCAGCTCGACATAGGTCAGTTGCTGATCGGCGCAGACCACCGCCACGGCATCCGGACGCAGCCGGGCCTGGGTGGCAATCGCCTCGCTCAGGGCCTGGGCCTGGCCTGCCTGCGGCAGGGCATTGCGCTGTTGCAGGGCATGCAGCCCGGCATCGTCAAGCAGGCCAAGACTGCCGACTGTCGCGTGCGGCTGGTCGAGCAAGGCCCGCAGCAGGTTCTCGAAGCCTTGCATGAGTTGTGCGCAGGCTTGCGGCGTAAAACGCTCGCGCAGGTAGAGGAACTCGATCGACAGCGTGGCATTGAGGCTGACGGCCAGGTCCATGGCGTAGTTGGTGACATCGCGGCCACTGGTCTTGCCAAAGCGCAAGCCGGTCTCGCTGCCTTGTTGCAAGCGCTCGTCCACCGGGTAGTTTTCAAACACGATGATGCTATCGAACAGGGCCTGCCCCCCCTGCCCGGCCCAGCGCTGGATATCGGCCAGCGCCGTCTGTTCATGGTCACGGGCTTCCAGGTTGTAGGCCTGCAGCTGCGTCAGCCACTGGTGGACACTGACCTCAGGTTGCACGGTCTGGATGATCGGCAAGGTGTTGATGAACAAGCCGAGCATTTCGTTGGCCCCGGCCAGGGAGGCCGGTCGACCGGCGACCACCGCACCGAAACTGACCGTCTGCTGGCCGCTGTAACGCTGCAGCAGCAACAGCCAGGCGGCCTGTACCAGGGTGTTGGGGGTGACGCGCAGGCGCTGTGCAGCGGCCTTGAATACCTGGGTCTGCGCTTCGTCCCATTTCAGGTACAACGCATCATGGCCCTGCAAGCCGGGCGCCGGTTGCGGGCCGATACTGCTGGCCAGCAGGGTTGGCCCTTCAAGTTCGCGCAGGCGCTCCTGCCAGAACGCCTGGCGGCTGACCGCTGACTGGCGCTGCAGCCAGTCGATATAGTCGCGGTAGCGCCCTTGGCGCATTGGCAGTGCCTGCCCGGCATAGGCCTGGAGCACTTCACCGAGCAAGCGCGAATTGCTCCAGCCGTCCATCAGGATGTGGTGGCTGGTCCAGATCAACTGGTGCTGGTCGGCGCCGGTCTGTACCAGGGCCAGGCGGGTCAACGGCGCGCTCGGCAGGTCGAAGCCTCTGGCGCATTCGGCGGCCGCCAGGGCCTGCAGTTGCTCCTGGGTCACCTCGCGGTCACGCCAGTCCAGGCAGTTGATCGGCATACGCGCCTGCTTGTAGACCAACTGCAAGGGCTGCTCAAGGGTTGCGCTATTGCAGAAGCCAGTGCGCAGGATCTCGTGCCGTTCGATCACCTGGTTCCAGGCCGCTTCGAAGCGAGCGCTGTCGAGGCCTTCGACCTGGACACTGATCTGGTTGATATACAGGTCGGCGCCATTGCCTTCCTGGGTATGGAACAGCATGCCCTGCTGCATCGGCGACAGCGGGTAGATGTCCTCGACCTGCTCCAGGGCCACCGGCAGTTGCTCAAGCTGGGCCTGGCTGAGCCCGGCCAGGGGGAAGTCCGACGGCGTCGCCGAGCGTACCTTCAGTTCACAGCAGTGCTCGATCAGTGCCTGCAGTTCGGCGACATAATCGTCGGCCAGGCGCTGCACCGTGGCTTCGTCGAACATCTCCCGGCTGAAGCGCCAGCCCAGGCTGAACTCACCGGCATACACCCGGCCGTTCAGGCTCAGCCAATTGCCCAGGTTGGCCTGCGGGCTTTGGTCCGGCCCCACCGCTTCGGCCGCCGGTACGAACAGCGCCCCCTCTTCGGCATCGAAGCTGGCGTCGAACTGGCCCAGGTAGTTGAAGGTGATCCGTGGCACCGGCAGCGCCGCCAGGCTCTCGCGGCTGGCGCTGTCACCGAGGTAGCGCAAGGCGCCCCAGCCCAGGCCCTTGTCCGGGATCGCACGCAGCTGTTCCTTGACCTGCTGGATGCTGCTGCCCAGGGCGTCGGTGGCGCTGATGCGCAGCGGGAACAAGCTGGTGAACCAGCCCACGGTGCGGGTCAGGTCGAGGTCGTCGAACAGCTCTTCACGGCCATGGCCTTCGAGCTGGATCAGGGTATCGGCCTGGCCGCTCCAGCGCCCGATCACCCGCGCCAGGGCGCTGAGCAACAGGTCGTTGACCTGGGTGCGGTAAGCCGCCGGCGCTTCCTGCAACAGGCGCCGGGTCAGCTCCGGCGACAAGCGGCTGTGCACCGAGCGAGCATGCCGGTTGGCCAGGCTGGCGTCCGGGCGTGCGCCCGGCAGCACCGTCTGCACCCCGGCCAGTTGCCCCTGCCAGTAGCTGCGCTGGGCCTGGACTTCAGTGCTCAGGGCATAGGCCTGCAGGCGCTGGGCCCAGTCACGCACGCTGTGGGTGCGGGCCGGCAGTTGCACCGCCTGGCCCTCGCGCAGTTGCTCGTAGGCCTGCTGCAGGTCTTCGAAAATGATCCGCCACGACACGCCGTCCACTGCCAGGTGATGGATCACCAGCAGCAGGCGTTGCTCGCCATTGCCCAGGGTCGCCAGCACCGCACGCAGCAGCGGGCCGTGGTTCAGGTCAAGGCTGCGCTGGGCCTGCTGGCCGAGTTGTTCCAGCGCCTCGGCATCGGCGACCTCGCGCTGCCACAGCACGCGGTGGTTCGGCAGGCCATGGTAGGTCGCCTGCCACTCGCCGTGGTTTTCGACAAAGCCCAGGCGCAGCGCATCGTGCTGTTCCAGCAGCGCCTGCAAGGCCTGCTCCAGCACCGCGCCGTCGATCAGCTGGTGCGGTTTGAGCAGCACCGACTGGTTCCAGTGATGGCGCTCGACCTGCACTTCGTCGAAGAACACCCGGTGGATCGGCAGCAGCGTGCTCGCCCCTTCGACCCGGTTCTGGTCGACCGCAAGGCCGCTGGTCCCGAGGCTCGCCACCGTCGCCAGGCCCTGTACGGTCTGGTGCTGGAACAGTGCCTTGGGAGTGAAATGAATGCCCGCCTGACGCGCCCGGCTGACCACCTGGATCGAGATGATCGAGTCGCCGCCCAGTTCGAAGAAGTTGTCGCTCAGGCCGACCCGTTCCAGCTTGAGCACGTCCTGCCAGATGGCGGCGATGCGCTGCTCCAGGTCGCTGTGCGGAGCCACGTAGGCGGCTTGCAGCTGGCTCAGGTCCGGCATCGGCAAGGCCTTGCGGTCGAGCTTGCCGTTGGGCGTCAGTGGCAGTTGTTCAAGCTGCAGCAGGTGCACCGGCACCATGTAGTCCGGCAGGTGCTGGCGCAGGCCGGCCTTGAGCTGCTCGGCATCGAGCCCCTGGCTGGCCACCACGTAGCCCACCAGTTGCTGGCCGCTGGCGCCGTCGACCGCCAGCACCACCGCTTCGCGCACCGCCGGTTGCTGGAGCAGGCGCGCCTCGATCTCGCCCAGCTCGATACGGAAACCGCGAACCTTGACCTGGTGGTCGATACGGCCGATGTACTCCAGCACGCCGTCGGCGCGGTAGCGGGTCAAGTCGCCGCTGCGGTACATGCGCTCGCCCGGCGGCCCGTACGGGTTGGGCACGAACTTCTCGGCGGTCAGCCCCGGGCGCAGCAGGTAGCCGCGGGTCAGGCCGTCGCCGGCCAGGTACAGCTCGGCGGCCACGCCTTGCGGTACCGCTTGCAGCTGGGCATCGAGCAGGTAGCTGGCGGTGTTGAACAATGGCCGGCCGATGTTGGCCTGGCCACCGGCCTGGCGGCGGCTGAAGGTCGAATAGGTGGTGTCTTCCGACGGCCCGTACAGGTCGTAGACCTGCTCCACCGCGGTCTCGGCGTACAGCGCCTCGACCAGCGCCTGCTTGAGCGGCTCGCCGGCCAGGTTGATGATTTTAACGCTCGCCGGGATGTCGCCGGCACGCTGCAAGGCGGCAATCGCCGACGGCACGGTGTTGATCAGGCGTACCTGCTCACGGGCCGGCAACTGCGGCAGTTCCAGGGCGTTGCGGGCCATGACCAGGAAACCGCCATTGGCCAGGGTGACGAAGATCTCCCAGACCGACAGGTCGAAGCACACCGAGGTCGAGGCCAGCACGCCCTGGATGTCTTCGCTGCGGTACACCTGCTGCGACCAGTGCGCCAGGGCCGCGACGTTGCGGTGGGCGATGGCCACGCCCTTGGGCTGGCCGGTGGAACCGGAGGTGTAGATCACATAGGCGAGGTTCTGCGCCGTGGCACGGGGTGTCGGCGGGGTGTCGGGGTAGCGGGCGTCGTCTTCGACCAGCACGGTGACGATGTCGTCCGGCCAGGCCTCGAGCACCCCGGCCTGGGTCAGCAGCACTTGCGCCTGGCTGTCTTCGAGCATGTAGCTGAGCCGCTCGCGCGGGTAGTCCGGGTCCAGCGGCACATAGGTGCCGCCGGCCTTGAGCACCGCCAGCAGGGCCACCACCAGCTCGGCGCTGCGCGCCATGGCCACACCGACCCGCACCTCGGGGCCGACGCCCAGTTCGATCAGGCGGTGGGCCAGGCGGTTGGCGCGGCTTTGCAGCCAGGCGTGGGAATAGGACTGTTCGCCGTCGATCAGCGCCAGGGCTTGCGGTGCAGCCTGGGCACGTTGCGCGATCAGTTGGTCGATGCAACGGTCACTGGCAAAAGCTGCGGCCGGCGGATTCCAGCCATGCAACTGCAACTGCTGCTCGTCATCGCCCAGTATCTGCAACTCACCCAACGGCTGCCCGGTCTGGGTAATCATTCGCTCCAGCAACTGCAGCACCTGCACGCCAAAGCGTTGTACCTGGGCCGCGCTGAACAGCGCCGTGTCATAGCTCAGGTGCAGTACCAGGCTCTGGGCATGAACCACCGCCAGGGTCAGCGGGAAACTGGTCTGTTCCTGGTTGCGCACCTCACTGAAGCGCAGGCCCTCTGGTGCACCTTGTTGCAAGGCTTCGGAAATCGGGAAGTTCTCGAACACCAGGAGAGTGTCGAACAGGCCCTCGCCCAGACCGGCCCAGCGCTGCACGTCAAACAAGGCGGTGTGTTCGTGTTCACGCAGCGCAAGGTTCTGTTGCTGCAACTGTTGCAGCCACTGCGCCAGCGGCTGCCCGGCATCCAGGTGGGTCACCACCGGCAAGGTGTTGATGAACAGGCCCAACTGCTGCTCCACCCCTTTGAGCTCAGCCGGTCGGCCAGACACCGTGGCACCGAAGGCGACCGTCTGCTGGCCGCTGTAGCGTGCCAGCAGCAAGGCCCAGGCGGCCTGCACCAGGGTGTTCATGGTGACCTTCTGCTGACGGGCGAAATCACTCAGACGGCGAGTCGCTTGCGGCGCCAGTTCGGCGAAGTGCTCGGCCTGGCCTGTGGCACCGTCAGCCTGGTGTGGCAAGGCCTGGGCCAGGCGGGTCGGCACCTGCAGTTCACGCACCTGGGCGGTCCAGAATTGCTCGCTGAGCGCTGCGTCCTGTGCCTGCAACCAGCCGATGTAATCGCGGTAACGACCGGCCGGGCGACTCACCGGCTGCTGGCGATAGCGCTGCAGCACTTCCCCCATCAGCCGTGAGTTGCTCCAGCCATCCATCAGGATGTGGTGGCTGGTATAGATCAGGTGGTAGTGCTGCGCACTCAGCTGTACCAGCAACAGCCGCAGCAGCGGCGGCTCGGCCAGATCAAAACCACGTTGGCGCTCGGCGTTGGCCAGCGCGTCGAGGGCCTCTGGCACATCCGCGCGCGCCTGCCAGTCCTGCACCTCGAAGGCCAGGGGCAAGGACTTGCGAATCACCTGGAGCGGGCGCTCCAGCTCACCTTGCCAGACAAAGCCGCTGCGCAGAATGTCATGGGCATCGACGCTTGCCTGCCAGGCGCTACGGAAGCGCTCGACATCCAGCCCTTCCACGTCCAGACGCATCTGGTTGATGTAGTCACCGCGCTGTTCATACAAGGTATGAAAGAGCATGCCCTGCTGCATCGGCGACAGTGGGTAGATGTCCTCGACCTGCTCCAGGGCCACCGGCAGTTGCTCGAGCTGGGCCTGGCTGAGCCCGGCCAGGGGGAAGTCCGACGGCGTCGCCGAGCGTACCTTCAGCTCACAGCAGTGCTCGATCAGTGCCTGCAGCTCGGCGACATAGTCGTCGGCCAGGCGCTGCACCGTGGCTTCGTCGAACATCTCCCGGCTGAAGCGCCAGCCCAGGCTGAACTCACCGGCATACACCCGGCCGTTCAGGCTCAGCCAGTTGCCCAGGTTGGCTTGCGGGCTCTGGTCCGGGCCCACCGCTTCGGCCGCCGGCACGAACAGCGCCCCCTCTTCGGCATCGAAGCTGGCGTCGAACTGGCCCAGGTAGTTGAAGGTGATCCGTGGCACCGGCAGCGCCGCCAGGCTCTCGCGGCTGGCGCTGTCGCCGAGGTAGCGCAAGGCGCCCCAGCCCAGGCCCTTGTCCGGGATCGCACGCAGCTGTTCCTTGACCTGCTGGATGCTGCTGCCCAGCGCGTTGGTGGCGCTGATGCGCAGCGGGAACAAGCTGGTGAACCAGCCGACGGTGCGGGTCAGGTCGAGGTCGTCGAACAGCTCTTCACGGCCATGGCCTTCGAGCTGGATCAGGGTATCGGCCTGCCCGCTCCAGCGCCCGATCACCCGCGCCAGGGCGCTGAGCAACAGGTCGTTGACCTGGGTGCGGTAGGCCGCCGGCGCTTCCTGCAACAGGCGCCGGGTCAGCTCCGGCGACAAGCGGCTGTGCACCGAGCGGCCATGCTGGTTGGCCAGGCTGGCGTCCGCGCGGGCGCCCGGCAGTGCCGTCTGCACCCCGGCCAGTTGCGCCTGCCAGTAGCTGCGCTGGGCCTGGACTTCAGTGCTCAGGGCATAGGCCTGCAGGCGATGGGCCCAGTCACGCACGCTGTGGGTGCGGGCCGGCAATTGCACCACCTGGCCCTCGCGCAGTTGCTCGTAAGCCTGCTGCAGGTCTTCGAAAATGATCCGCCACGACACGCCGTCCACCGCCAGGTGATGGATCACCAGCAGCAGGCGTTGCTCGCCATTGCCCAGGGTCGCCAGCACCGCACGCAGCAGCGGGCCGTGGTTCAGGTCAAGGCTGCGCTGGGCCTGCTGGCCGAGTTGTTCCAGCGCCTCGGCATCGGCGACCTCGCGCTGCCACAGCACGCTGTGGTTCGGCAGGCCATGGTAGGTCGCCTGCCACTCGCCGTGGTTGTCGACAAAGCCCAAGCGCAGCGCATCGTGCTGTTCCAGCAGCGCCTGCAAGGCTTGCTCCAGCACCGCGCCGTCCAGCAACTGGTGCGGTTTGAGCAGCACCGACTGGTTCCAGTGATGGCGCTCGACCTGCACTTCGTCGAAGAACACCCGGTGGATCGGCAGCAGCGTGCTCGCCCCTTCGACCCGGTTCTGGTCGACCGCAAGGCCGCTGGCCCCGAGGCTCGCCACCGTCGCCAGGCCCTGTACGGTCTGGTGCTGGAACAGTGCCTTGGGAGTGAAATGAATGCCCGCCTGACGCGCCCGGCTGACCACCTGGATCGAGATGATCGAGTCGCCGCCCAGTTCGAAGAAGTTGTCGCTCAGGCCGACCCGTTCCAGCTTGAGCACGTCCTGCCAGATGGCGGCGATGCGCTGCTCCAGGTCGCTGTGCGGAGCCACGTAGGCGGCTTGCAGCTGGCTCAGGTCCGGCATCGGCAAGGCCTTGCGGTCGAGCTTGCCGTTGGGCGTCAGTGGCAGTTGTTCAAGCTGCAGCAGGTGCACCGGCACCATGTAGTCCGGCAGGTGCTGGCGCAGGCCGGCCTTGAGCTGCTCGGCATCGAGCGCCTGGCTGGCCACCACGTAGCCCACCAGTTGCTGGCCGCTGGCGCCGTCGACCGCCAGCACCACCGCTTCGCGCACCGCCGGTTGCTGGAGCAGGCGCGCCTCGATCTCGCCCAGCTCGATACGAAAACCGCGAACCTTGACCTGGTGGTCGATGCGGCCGATGTACTCCAGCACGCCGTCGGCGCGGTAGCGGGTCAGGTCGCCGGTGCGGTACATGCGCTCGCCCGGCGGCCCGTACGGGTTGGGCACGAACTTCTCGGCGGTCAGCCCCGGACGCAGCAGGTAGCCGCGGGTCAGGCCGTCGCCGGCCAGGTACAGCTCAGCGGCCACGCCCTGCGGCACCGCTTGCAGCTGGGCATCGAGCAGGTAGCTGGCGGTGTTGAACAATGGCCGGCCGATGTTGGCCTGGCCACCGGCCTGGCGGCGGCTGAAGGTCGAATAGGTGGTGTCTTCCGACGGCCCGTACAGGTCGTAGACCTGCTCCACCGCGGTCTCGGCGTACAGTGCCTCGACCAGCGCCTGCTTGAGCGGCTCGCCGGCCAGGTTGATGATTTTAACGCTCGCCGGGATTTCGCCGGCACGCTGCAAGGCGGCAATCGCCGACGGCACGGTGTTGATCAGGCGCACCTGCTCGCGGGCTGGCAACTGTGGCAGTTCCAGGGCGTTGCGGGCCATGACCAGGAAACCGCCATTGGCCAGGGTGACGAAGATCTCCCAGACCGACAGGTCGAAGCACACCGAGGTCGAGGCCAGCACGCCCTGGATGTCTTCGCTGCGGTACACCTGCTGCGACCAGTGCGCCAGGGCCGCGACGTTGCGGTGGGCGATGGCCACGCCCTTGGGCTGGCCGGTGGAACCGGAGGTGTAGATCACATAGGCGAGGTTCTGCGCCGTGGCACGGGGTGCCGGCGGGGTGTCGGGGTAGCGGGCGTCGTCTTCGACCAGCACGGTGACGATGTCGTCCGGCCAGGCCTCGAGCACCCCGGCCTGGGTCAGCAGCACTTGCGCCTGGCTGTCTTCGAGCATGTAGCTGAGCCGCTCGCGCGGGTAGTCCGGGTCCAGCGGCACATAGGTGCCGCCGGCCTTGAGCACCGCCAGCAGGGCCACCACCAGCTCGGCGCTGCGCGCCATGGCCACACCGACCCGCACCTCGGGGCCGACGCCCAGTTCGATCAGGCGGTGGGCCAGACGGTTGGCGCGGCTTTGCAGCCAGGCGTGGGAATAGGACTGTTCGCCGTCGATCAGCGCCAGGGCTTGCGGTGCAGCCTGGGCACGCTGGGCGATCAGCTGGTCGATGCAGCTATCGGCATCGAAGGGTTCACGCGCCGGGTTCAGGGCAAACAGCTGGTCACGCTCGTGAACGGCGAGCAATGGCAGCTCACCCAGGGCCTGTCCCGGTGCCTGGACAATGGCCTGCAGCAGGCGCAGCCAATGGTCTGCCATACGCTGGACAGTACCGGCTTCGAACAGGTCGGTGGCATAGGTGAACGAAGCCGCCAGGCTATCGGCACTCTCGTGCGTGCTCAGGGTCAGGTCGAACTGGGCATTCTCGCCCGACCAACCGAGGCTGGTGATCTGCAGGTCGAGCGGGCCACCGCCACGCTGCGCACCTGCAGCCTGCTCGGCCTGGTGGTTATACATCACCTGGAACAACGGGCTATAGCTGAGGCTGCGCTCCGGCTGCAGGGCATCGACCAGTTGTTCGAACGGCAAGTCCTGATGTTCCTGGGCTTGCAAGGTGACCTGACGCACTTGCTTGAGCAATGCGTCGAAGCCTTGCTGGCCATCAAGGTCGGCTTGCAACACCTGGGTGTTGACGAAAAAGCCGATCAGGCGCTCGGTTTCCAGGCGGTTACGGTTGGCGATCGGCACCCCGACGCGAATGCGCGACTGCCCGCTGTAACGGAACAACAGTGTCTGGTAGGCGGCAAGCAGCAGCATGAACAGGGTCACCCCCTGCTGCTCGGCCAACTGGCGCAACGCTCGATGCAACTGACTACTGATCGGCAACTCCAGTCGCGCACCGCGCAAGCTTTGCTGCACCGGCCGGACATGATCGGCGGGCAGCTCCAGGACCACACTCTGACGCCCGAGCTGCTCTTGCCAGTAGTCGAGTTGCCGCTCACGCTCACCCGCCTCCATCCACTGGCGCTGCCAGGCGGCGTAGTCGGCGTACTGGATTGGCAGAGGCGGCAACTGCGGCACCTGGCCCTTGCACAGCGCGGCGTAGCACTGCAGCAACTCGTCGATCATCACCTGCATCGACCAGCCATCCGACACGATATGGTGCTGAGTCACCACCAGCACATGGCGCTGTGGGCCGACACCAAGCAGGTCGGCGCGCAGCAGCAGGTCGTGCTGCAGGTCAAAGGGCTTGCACACCGCCTGGCGTACGAAACTGTCGCTGAGCGCTGTTGCATCGCCGTCTTGCGCCAGGGTATGGCGCCGCACCTGGAAATCCACCTGGTCACGGATCAGCTGCACGCACTGGCCATCGCGCTCGGCAAATCCGGTACGCAGGCTTTCATGCCGTTCGAGCAAGGTCACGAACGCTTGCTCAAGCGCCTCGCCATCGAGCTCGCCATCGAGCTGCAGGACCATGGGAATCACATACGCGGTACTGTGCGGATCGAGCTGCCAGAGAAACCACTGACGCTCCTGGGCATAGGACAACGGCACGCCCGCCCTGCGATCGACGGCCTGCATCGGCAGCTGATTGCTGCTCGGCGCCTGGCACAGCGCGGCAACGAAGGCCTGCAAACGGCTGTGCTCGAACACCGTGCGCAGCGCCACCTCCACCGCCAGTGCCTGACGCACCCGTGAGACCAGCTGGGTAGCCAGCAAGGAGTGGCCACCCAGGGCAAAGAAGTCGTCGTCCAGGCCAACCTGCTCGCACTTGAGCAATTGCTGCCAGATTTCGGCCACGGCCTGTTCCTGGGCGCTGACCGGCGCCCGGTACACTGCCTGTACGCTATTCAGATCAGGTGCAGGCAAGGCCTTGCGGTCAAGCTTGCCGTTGGGCGACAGCGGCATGGCCGGCAAAAAGATCATCTGCGTCGGCACCATGTAGTCTGGCAGGCCCCGGCCCAGCTCAGCCTTGAGCTGATCGGCCAGGGCTTGCTGGCTGGCCTGGTCGGCCATGGCCACAGCGCCATCGCTGGCCACCACATAGGCCAGCAACTGCACCCCCGTCGCGCCCTGCCCGGCAATGACCACGCACTCGCTGACAGCGGCTTGCTCCTGCAAGCGCGCCTCGATTTCGCCAAGTTCGATGCGCAGGCCACGAATCTTCACCTGATGATCTATGCGCCCGGCATATTCGATCACCCCATCCTCGCGCTGACGCGCCAGGTCGCCGGTGCGATACAGCCGTTGCCCACTGGCGAACGGGTTGGCGATGAAGCGCTCGGCCGTCAACCCCGGGCGGCGGTGATAGCCGCGAGCCAGGCCTTCGCCACCCAGGTACAGCTCACCGATCACCCCCGCCGGCACCGGGTTGAACCCGGCGTCGAGGATAAAAGTACTGAGGTTGGCAATCGGCTGGCCGATCGGCACGCTGTGGTGCTCCTGGGCCTGGCAGGTCCAGTGGGTGACGTCGATTGCCGCCTCGGTCGGCCCGTAGAGGTTGTACAGTTTCGCCTGGGCCAGCTGGGTCAGCACCTGCTGCTGGACCTCCAGCGGCAGCGCTTCACCACTGCAGATGATCCGTTGCAGGCTGGTGCAGGTGGCGGCCTCGCTATCGAGCATGAACGCCTGCAGCATCGACGGAACGAAATGCACGGTGGTGACCCGGGACTCGCGAATCAGCCGGGCCAGGCGGGACGGATCACGGTGATCCCCCGGCTGGGCCACGACCAGGCGCGCGCCGCTCATCAGCGGCCAGAAAAACTCCCACACCGATACATCGAAACTGAACGGGGTCTTTTGCAGGACGGTGTCACCGGCATCGAGGCTGTACGCCTGCTGCATCCAGTACAGGCGGTTGCTCAAGGCCCGATGGCGGTTGGCAGCCCCTTTCGGCCGGCCGGTAGAACCCGAGGTGTAGATCATGTACGCCAGGTGCTCGCCATCGTTGACGATGTCCAGATCACCCTGCGCCTCGCCTGCCAGGTCCAGCTCATCGACCGTCAGGGCATGCACAGCCGCAGGCAATGGCAACCCCGGCATCAAGGCAGCACTGGTCAGCACCAGGCTGACGGCGCTGTCTTCGATCATGTACGCCAGGCGTTCGCGGGGATACTCAGGATCCAGCGGTACATAAGCGCCGCCGGCCTTGAGCACCGCGAGCAAGGCAACCACCATCTCCACGCTGCGTTCGAGGGCGATCCCGACCAGTTGATCGGGACCGACACCGGCACTGACCAGCCGCCGCGCCAGCTGGTTGGCCCGGGCATTGAGCTGCGCATAACTGAGCGCCTGGCCGGCAAACTGCAGCGCCGGCGCCTGCGGTGTACGCCGCACCTGGGCCTCGATCAGGCGATGGATGCACACCTCTTGCGGATAGTCGACGCCGGTCGCATTCCAGTCACCGGTGATGCGCTGGCGCTCGTTTGCATCGAGCATGCCCAGTTCACCAACCACCTGTTGTGGGTTGGCAACGATGGCGCGCAACAGATTGCGCCAGTGGCCGGCCATTTTTTCTGCGCTGGCGGCACTGAACAGATCGGTCGCATAGGTCAGTGCCGCCGTCAGGCCCTGGGCGTGCTCTTCGGTGGCCAACGTCAGGTCGACCTGGGCCGTGCTGGCCTCCCGCGCCAGGGGCTGCACCTGCAAACCCAGCCCGTCGTTGCCTGGCGCAGGGCGTTGAAGCGCACTGCCCTGGTGGTTGAACATGGCCTGGAACAACGGGTTGTGACTGAGTGAGCGCTCCGGCGCCAGGGCTTCGACCAGTTGCTCGAACGGCAGATCCTGGTGCGACTGTGCACCCAGCACCCGCTGTTTGACCTGCTGCAGCAGGGAGGCAAAAGACAGCAATGGGTCGAACTGCGCAGCCAGTACCTGGGTGTTGGCGAAAAAGCCGATCAGGCCTTCGGTCTCGACCCGGGTACGGTTGGCCACCGGCACGCCGACACGCACAGCCTGCTGGCCGCTGTAGCGGTGCAACAGGGTCTGGAACGATGCCAGCAACAACATGAACACGGTGACATTGTGCTGTTGCGCCAGCCGCTTGAGCCCTGCCGCCAGCGCCGGATCGATATCGATCTCCAGGCGCGCACCGCGAAAACTCTGGCGCAGCGGCCGCGGATGATCGGTGGGCAGTTCGAGCACCAGCGGCTCACGCCCGAGTTCGCCGACCCAGTAGCCGAGTTGCCGCTCACGCTCCCCGGCGTCCATCCATTCACGTTGCCACAGGGCATAGTCAGCGTAGTCGACAGGCAACTCGGCCAGCTGCACCGGCACCCCACGAACCTGCCCGGCATACACCTGCATCAGTTCGCGGACCAGCACCTGCATCGACCAGCCATCGGCAATGATGTGATGCAAGGCCAGCGCCAGCACATGCTCATCTTCTGCCACCTGCAATACCGCCGCGCGCAGCAGTGGTTGCAGTTCCAGATCAAAGGGCTCGCCCAACTGCGCCGCAAGGAAGGCCTCGATGGCAGTCTCGGTCGCCACGCCTTCGCCGAGAGACTGGATCGCCAGCTTGAAATCACCTGACTGACGAATCACCTGCAGGGTCTGCTCGCCTTGCTGGACGAAGCCGGTGCGCAAGGCTGCATGACGGGCGATCAGCACCTCGAAAGCGGCCTGCAAGGCAGGCAGGTCCAGGGCCCCGCGCAAGCGCAAGGCAGCCGGGATGTTGTACGCCGCGCTCTGCGGCTCCAGTTGCCAGAGAAACCACTGGCGCTGCTGGGCGTAGGACAGCAACAACGGTGCGCCAGCCTCCCGCTTGAAGATCGGTGCAACAGCAAAGAGATTGATACCTTTCTCTTTGAGCATGATGGCCAGGGCCTTGCGCTCTTTTGCCGACAATGCCCCAACCGCACCGATCAATTCTTGCACGTCAAAAACTCCTTTAGGAAATCAGCTTTTCAAGCTCTGCGCTTGATAAACGTTTGAGAGCCTCCAAAGATTTAGCCAATTCGTCTTCAAGGGGTTTTGCCTCGTTTCGCAGCCCGCGCGCCTGGTTGCAGAACGCTGCCAGGTCGCTGGCCAGGAACAGATTTTCCAGGGGCACCTCCAGCCCCATCTGCCCGCGCAGACGAACAATGACCTGGGTCGCCAGCAACGAATGCCCACCCAACTCGAAGAAGTTGTCCGCCAGCCCGACCTGTTCGACGTGCAGAACCTGTTGCCAGATCAGCGCCACCTGTTGCTCGAACTCATCGCGAGGTGCCTGGTAGGCCGCAACGGCCTGGTTCAGGTCCGGCAGCGGCAGCGACTGCCGGTCAAGCTTGCCGTTGGGGCTGAGCGGCAGGCGCTCGAGCATGACCCAGTGAGCCGGCACCATATAGGCAGGCAGCGCTGCGGCGACCCAGGCCTTGCAGGCATCGAGCGCAAGCCGGGCTTGCCCGCCAGCTGGCACAAGGTAGGCCACCAGTTGCGCGCCGGTTGCCCCCTGATGCACCTGCACCAGCGCCTCGCCTACCTGCGGGTGCTCAAGCAGGCGGGCTTCGATTTCACCGGGCTCGATCCGATAACCCCGCACCTTGACCTGTTGGTCGAGCCGGCCAAGGTAACCCAGCACCTGGTCCGCGCCTGCCCAGACCAGGTCACCGGTGCGGTACTGGCGCGCCCCCGGCCCGGCAAAGGGATCGGGGATGAAGCGCTCGGCCGTCAAGCCCGGGCGCCCGTAGTACCCACGGGCAAGCAACTCGCCGCCGATACTCAGCTCGGCGGCGACTGCGGCCGCCGCCGGTTGTCCCTGGCTGTCGAGCAGGTACAGCCTGCGCCCGGCCAGGGGCCGGCCGATAGGCAGTACACTCGGTACCGTCTGCTGCGGGTCGAGGTAGACACTGCAGTCATGCGCGCTGGCGGTCACCGTCGCCTCGGTGGGGCCATAGGCATTGAGCAGTTTTACCGGCGTGGCGAGGGCCTGGCGCCAATCGGCCACGGCGGCGGCCGACATGGCCTCGCCACCGCAGATCATCAGGCGCAGCGCGGCCATGTCCTGCGGCCCGCCGTGGGCCAGATCACGGGCAATGGTCGCCCAATAGGCGGTGCTCAGGTTGGCCACGGTAATCCCCTGGCTACGGACCTCCTGCAGCCAGCGCTCACTGCTCCACAGCTGGTCGCCGCGCATGATCACCGTCGCGCCGACCGTAAGGCTGGCAAACAGCTGCTCAACGAACGGGTCGAAGTTGAACGTGGCGAACTGCAGCACCCGGTCCCGGGCACTGAGCTGCAACATCTCGATTGCCGCTTGCGTGTGGCGGGCCAGCGCCGCATGACTTACCGCCACACCCTTGGGCCTGCCGGTCGAACCGGAAGTGAAGATCACGTAGGCCAGGTTATCGGCCAACAGCGGTGTCTGCGGATCATCGCTGGCAAAGCCTTGCAGATCGTCATCCAGACTCAACACCTGCAAACCGGCCAGCGCCGGCAGGCGTTGCAGCAAGGCATTGCGGGTCAGCAGCAAGCGGGCGCCGCTGTCGGCGACCATGGCACTCAGGCGCTCCACCGGGTACTCGGGGTCCAGCGGCACATAGGCCGCCCCGGACTTGAGCACCGCCAGCACCGCAACCACCAGGTCGCTGCAACGCTCGATGGCGATCCCCACCAGGGTTTCCGGCCCGGCGCCTTCGCCGCGCAATCGGTGGGCGAGCTGGTTGGCCCGGGCATTGAGCTCGCCATAGCGCAAGTGCTGGCCTTCACAAATCAGCGCAATGGCCTCGGGAGTGCGCGCGGCATTGGCGGCGAAAGCCTCGTGTACCAGCGGGCCAAGGGCGCCGTCCTCGAGCAGGCGCTGCTGCAGATGCTCGGCGTCCAGCAGCGACAACCGTCCAAGGGCTTGGCCGGGATCCTGGGCAAGCCCCATGAGCAGGATGTGCAAATGACCGGCCAGGCCCGCTACGGCGGACGCAGAAAGCGCGGCACGGTCGTAGCTGAACTGGAACTGCAAGGTGTCGCCCAGCCCTGCAGCCAGGGTCAACGGGTAGTTGGTACGCTCGTGTTGTTGCACCCCGTCAAATTGCAGGGCCTGGTCACCCGCCTGCTGCAAGGCCTCGGCGATCGGGAAGTTCTCGAACACCAGAATATGGTCGAACAAGGCCTCGCCACCGCGCCCGGCCCAGCGCTGAATTTCGTACAGCGGTGTGTGCTCATATTCGCGCAAGGCCAGGTTGAGCGCTTGCAACTGTTGCAGCCACGCACCTACGGGTTGTTGCGGGTCCGGGCTGACGATCACCGGCAAGGTGTTGATGAACAGCCCCACCTGTTGCTCGATACCGGGCAATTGCGCCGGACGCCCCGATACCGTGGCACCAAAGCACACGCTGTCCTGCCCTGTGTAGCGTTGCAGCAACAAGGCCCAGGCAGCCTGCACGAGGGTATTCAACGTCAGTCTCTGGCTACGGGCAAAGCCCTTCAACCGCTCGCTGTCGTCGGCGCTCAGGCAGCTGTCGAAGTGACCGATGCCCGAGGCTTGCTCGGGCTTGCTGACAATCGCATCGAGCAACCGCGTGGGCGCTTGCAGGCCAGCCAGCTGCGTCTCCCAGAACGCCTGCGCGGCTGCCGGATCCTGCTCCTGCAGCCAGCCGATGTACTCGCGAATCGAGCGCGCCGGGCGCCCCGGGTCCTGGCCCTGATAGCGCTGCATCACCTCCCCCATCAGGCGCGAGCTGCTCCAGCCGTCCATGAGGATGTGGTGGTGGGTGTAGATCAACTGGTAGGACGATTGCGCGCATCGCACCAGTGCCACGCGCATCAGCGGTGCCTGGGCCAGCTCAAAAGCGCGGGCCCGCTCGCTTGCTGCCAGTTCCTGCAAGGCGGCCTGCAAGTCAGGGCGGCTGCGCCAGTCCAGCAGCTGGAATTCCAGCTCGGCGTGCCGATAGACCGCTTGCAGCGGCTGCGCCTGCTCACCCTGCCAGATGAACCCGGTGCGCAGGATATCGTGCGCATCGACCGTGGCTTGCCAGGCGTGATGCAGGCGCTCGGGGTCCAGGCCGCGCACGGTACAGTCGAGCTGGTTAATGTAAGCCCCGGTCTCGGTCTGGTAGAGCGAGTGGAACAGCATGCCCTGTTGCATCGGCGACAGCGGGTAGAGGTCCGCCAGCAGATGGCTGGCCACCGGCAAGGCGTCCAGCGCGGCCTGGTCAAGCCCGGCCAGCGGCGCATCCGAGGGCGTCAGGCCACCCTGCCCGGGCGCCAGGCAATGGCCGACCAGGGCATTCAACTCGGCGCCATAGTCATCGGCCAGGCGCTGGATCTGCGCCGGCTCGAACATCGCGTCGCTAAAGGTCCAGTCCAGGCTCAAGCGTCCCTGGTAGACCTGGCCGCTGACCGTCAGCCAGTTGCCCAGCGGCGCCTCCGGGCTGCGTTCGTCACCCTTGGACTCGGTGGCGGGCAGCAACAGCGCCTGGGCATTGAAGGCCCCGTCGACCTGGCCCAGGTAGTTGAAGGTGATACGCGGCGTCGGCAACCCCTGCAAGCGCTCACGGGCAGCTTGCGGGCCGAGGTATTTGAGCGCCCCGAAGCCGATACCACGCTGTGGCACTGCGCGCAGTTGCTCCTTGATCTGCTTGATCGAGTCGGCCAGCGTCGACGCAGGGGCCAGGCGCAGCGGAAACAGGCTGGTGAACCAGCCCACCGTGCGCGAAAGGTCAACATCGTCGAACAGCTCCTCACGGCCATGGCCTTCAAGCTGGACGTTGATCGCCGCCTGGCCGGTCCAGCGGCACAGCACCCGGCTCAGGGCCGTCAGCAGCAGGTCATTGATCTGCGTGCGGTAGGCGCCATTGGCCTGCTGCAACAACCGGCTAGTGGTTTCAGCGTCCAGGCGGGTGACGCACACCTGTTTGCTGGCGCTGCTGGCCGCCTGTGCGAAACGCATGCCTGGCAGCGAAGCGGGAACATCTGCCAACTGCGCCTGCCAGTAATCCAGGCGCGCCTGCTGGGCAGGCGCATGCGCCCATTGCGCCAGGCGCTGCGCCCACTCGCGCAGCGAACTGGTGCGCGGCGGCAATTGCAGCGGCTGCCCGGCCAGGCATTGGCCGTAGGCACTTTGCAAATCTTCCAGCAGGATTCGCCAGGACACGCCGTCGACCACCAGATGATGGGCCGCCAGCAGCAGACGCTGGCTGCCGTCTTCAAGGTTCACCAGCAAGGCGCGCAGCAAGCTGCCGCCGTCCAGGCGCAGGCTGCGCTGCGCCTGGTTGACCAGGCTATCGAGGTCGGCGGCGCTCACCTGATGCCGCTGCCACAGTAGTTCGGCCACCGGCGCCGGCGCCTGCAGGTGGCAGTGCCAGCCAGCGGCGCCAGGCTCGAAGCGGGCACGCAGGGCATCATGCTGATCCAGCAGGGCCTGCAAGGCTTGCTCCAGCACCGGCCCCTGCAGCGCCACCTGCGGGCGCAGCAGAATCGACTGATTCCAGTGCTGGCGCTGGGGAATGTCGGTGGCGAAAAAGCCCTGCTGGATCGGCAACAGCTGACATACGCCTTGCTCGGCCCCGCGCTCGACCACCTGCCGGGCAGCGCCCTGGGTCGCCTGGGCGGCCAGGCTGCGCACGGTCTGGTGCTGGAAGATATCCCGGGCGCTGAAATGGATACCGGCGCTACGGGCACGGCTGACCAGTTGAATGGAAACGATGGAGTCGCCACCCAGCTCGAAGAAGTTATCGTCCAGCCCCACCTGCGGGCGGCGCAACACCTCTTGCCACACACTCGCCAAACGCAGTTCCAGGGCCGTCCCGACGCCCTGGCTGGAGGCCACCGACACAGGTGTGACAGGCGCGGGCAAAGCCTTGCGATCAAGCTTGCCGTTGGCGGTCAGCGGCAAGCGTTCGAGGACCACCCAGCGGCTGGGCAGCATATAGGCCGGCAGGCGTTCGCGCAGTGCATCAGCCACTTGTGCACTCAACTCGGCAGGCGCTGCAGCGGGGTCGACGGGCACCAGATAAGCCAGCAAGTGCTGTTGCTCGCCTTCCTGCCAGGCCATCACCAGGGCCTCGGCCAGCGCCGGATGACGCCGTAGGCACGCCTCGATCTCGCCGGTTTCGATCCGGTAGCCTCGAATCTTCAACTGCTGGTCAGCCCGACCGATAAACACCAGCTGGCCATCGCCGCCACGACGCACCAGATCACCGCTGCGGTACATCCTGGCACCGGGCTGGGCGGCGAATGGGTCCGGCACGAAACGCTCGGCAGTCAGCCCGGGCTGTTCATGATAACCGCGGGCAATACCCGCGCCGCCCAGGTACAGCTCGCCCGGGCAAGTGCTGGCCATCAATTGCAACCCGGCATCGAGCACCAGCGCCTGACGGTTTTGCAGCGCACGGCCAAGGTGGATGGCCGTGTCACCCTCAAGCTCACCGGCCAGCGCACCGACGGTACATTCGGTCGGGCCATAGTGGTTGAACACCCGGCAATCCGGTGCCAGGCGCTTGATACGCTCGAGCAACCCGGGTGTCGGCGACTCGCCGCCGAGGATCAGGCAACGCTGGGGAATGACCGCCTGGTTGTCCTGGCCCAGCAGCGCGGCAAAATGCGAAGGCACCACTTTCAGGGCATCGATGCGCTGCTGCTGCAGGTACTGGCCAAAGCCGTGGCCATCGAGTGCCAGGTCACTGTCGATCAGGTGCAGGGTCCGCCCCTGGCACAAGGCCCCGAACACCACGGTATGGCCGAGGTCGGCTGCCAGGGTCGAGACCAGGGCCAGCCGCTGCACGTCAGCCAGCGGCAGGCGCGCTTCCAGGCCCTGCAGGTAATGCAGCAGCGCCCCATGACTGACCATCACCCCTTTGGGCTGGCCAGTGGAACCGGAGGTGTGAATCACATAGGCCAGTGCCTCAAGCTCGCTCCGGCATTGCGGGTCGTGCTGCGCCGGGGCATAGGCCTGCGCATCATCAAGGGCCAGGGTCGCCAGTTGCGCGCACGGCGCCAGCGCTTGCAGCGCGCCGGCGCGCCCGAGCACCAGGCTACAGCGACTGGCCTCGACCATCTGCTGCAGGCGCCGTGGTGCCAGCTGGGGATCGAGCGGCACATAGGCCGCCCCACTCTTGAGCGTTGCCAGCAGCGCGACCAGCGATTCCAGCGAGCGCTCGGCAAGTATCGCGACCTTGTCCTGCGCACCGACTCCCAGGGCAATCATGCGGTGCGCCAGCTGGTTGGCGCGGGTGTTGAGCGCGGCGTAGCTCAGTTGTCGTTCGCCCTCCACCAGCGCCAGGCGCTCGGGATGCAACCTGGCCTGTTGCTCGATCTGCCCGTGCACACTGCCCTGCAGCGTCAGCGCTTGGGCTGGCGCCGCACTGGCCAATAGCGCCTGCTGTTGCTGCGGCGTGAGCAGTGCCAGTTCACCCAATGGCCGCTGCGGTTCGGCCAGCGCTGCACGCAACAGGTTAAGCCAGTGCCCGGCCATCTGTTCGATGGTTGCGGCGTCGAACACATCCTCGGCGTAGACCAGCGATGCCTGCAGCTGGCTACCCAGCTCATGGGTGTTGAAGGTCAGGTCGAAACGGGCCGATTCGCTGCCGCTGTCCAGTGCCTGCAGGCGCAAGCCCGGCAGGTTCCGCTCGGTTGCTGGCGCAGCACTGGCCTGGTGATTGAACAACACCTGAAACAGCGGCGTCTGGTTAAGGCTGCGATCAGGCTGCAGGGCATCGACCAGTTGCTCGAACGGCAGGTCCTGATTGGCCTGGGCCTCCTGCACCCGTTCCCGGACCTGGGCAAGCAGTTGCTCGAAGCTCATCCACGGTTCAATCTCGGCCTGCAACACCTGGGTGTTGACGAAGAAACCGATCAGGTGCTGGACCTCGGCACGGCCGCGGTTTGCCACCGGGGTGCCGACCCGCACCGTGCCTGCGGCGCTGTAGCGATGCAACAAGGCCTGGATGCCGGTCAGCAGCACCATGAACAGGGTCGCCCCCTGGCCACTGGCGAAGCGCCGCAAGTCCTGCCCCAGGCCCGGCTCCAGCGCCAGCGTGTGGCGGGCACCGCGCTGCTCGCGCAGCATCGGCCGCGGGCGATCCAACGGCAACGCCAACGACACCGGTTCGCTGCCCAGCCGTGCCTGCCAGTAGGCCAGTTGCCGATCGGCTTCCCCGGCCTGCAACCACAGACGCTGCCACTTGGCATAGTCGGCATAGTGCACGCTCAAGGCCGCGGGTTGCGCGCCCGCCTGGCCCTGACTGATACGCGCATAGTGACCGCTTACTTCATCGACCAGAATCGGCATCGACCAGGCATCGGTAACGATATGGTGCGTACAGAACACCAGCACATGCTCGTCATGCCCCAGACGAATCAGCGTGGCACGCAGCAACAGATCGGTTGCCAGGTCAAAGGGCTGCGCAATCAAGGCGGCCAGTTCGGTCTGCAGAGCCGACTCATCCAGGCCGCTGCGATCCAGCACCTGCAAGCTCAACGAGCGGTCAGCGTGACAGCGCTGCACGACCCTGTCGTCGATCAGTTCGAAGTTGGTGCGCAAGGCTTCATGGCGGTTGATCAGCGCCTGCAGGCTAGCGCCCAGCGCCGCGCAGTCCAGTGCGCCTTGCAGGCGCAACACGGCCGGTTGATTGTAGGCACTCGATTGCGCATCAAGTTGCCAGAGAAACCACAGCCGTTGCTGGGCATAGGAGGCCTGGATGAGTTCGTCGGCCTGCTGGCGCGGCGGGATCGGCAGCATCTCCAGCGACAACCCCTGCTCGATCATTCGCGCCTGCAGTGCTTTCTGCTCCAACGGCCCCAGCGCGGCAAAGCGCTTGGCCAGGGTGAGCATGCGTTCGTTCAGCTGGCTCATACCTGCTCCGCCGCGTCGAACAGGGCTTCGAGGGCAGCGACCTTGCTTTCACTCAGGCCGGAATCGCGATACTGCGCCACTTGCTCCGCCAGCAAGGCGACGGTCTCACCCTCGAAGAACACCCGCAGCGGCAGGTTAAGGTTCAGGCGCGCCTGGACTTCGGAGCGGATACGCGTCGCCAGCAGCGAATGGCCGCCCAGGGCAAAGAAGTTGTCATGGATACCCACCTGCTCCAGGTGCAGCGCCTCCTGCCAGATTGCTGCCAGGGTTGCTTCCAGCTCATTACGCGGCGCCACGAACTCGTGGCTCTGCGGCTGCAGCGCCGCCAGGGCATTGCGGTCGAGCTTGCCATTGGGGGTCAGCGGGAAACGCTCGAGCACGCGCACGAAGGCCGGCACCATGTACTCGGGCAGTTGTTCGCGCAAGGCATCGAGCAAGGATTGTTCGGTACTCGCTGGGGTCTGCCCGTCTGTGTGCAGCACATAGGCCGCCAATTGCGCCCCGGCAGCGCTTTCGCGCACGACCACCGCCGCTTCGCGGACACCCGGCAACTGCGCCAGGCGCGATTCAATCTCGCCCAGTTCGATACGAAAACCGCGAATCTTCAGCTGGAAATCCAGGCGCCCAAGGTAGTCAATGCAACCATCGACCCCGGCGCTGACCCGATCCCCGGTACGGTACAGGCGCTGCCCGGGCTCCTTGGCAAAGGGATCGGGAACAAAGCGGCTGGCGGTCAGCCCCGGACGCTGCAGGTAACCCCGCGCAAGCCCCGGGCCACCGACGTACAACTCACCTTCACAACCGAAGCCGGCCATTTCGCCAGCCTCATCCAGGGCCAGCAGGCGGGCGCCAGCGATCGGTGCGCCGATGGGCACCCGCTCGCCTTGCGGATCCTGTTCCAGGGCATGGGCCGAGCACCACACGGCACTTTCCGACGGCCCGTATTCATTGACCAGCAGAGTTTGCGCCAGGCGCTGGCGGTGACGCACGGCGAGCTCCGGCGGACACGCCTCGCCAGCGACGATCACACAACTCAGCGCCGGCTGTTCCAGGTGTTCGAGGATCTGCGCATAGAACGAGGGCAGCGCGAGGAAGTGGGAAATCTGCTCGCGCTCGATCAGTGCGGCAAGGCGTTGCGGATCCTTGTGTTCCTCTTCGCCAGGCAGGCACAGGGTGCCGCCCTGGGCCAGGCTCCAGAAAATCCCGGCAACCGAACTGTCGAAGGAAAACGACGAAAGCATCAGGAAGCGCAACAGCGGCTGGCGATAGAACAGGCCGCGGGCGCGGGTCGAGGCACAGGCATTGGCGTGGCTGATCATCACGCCCTTGGGCTTGCCGGTTGAGCCGGAGGTGTAGATGACGTAAGCCAGGCTCGCCGCAGAATGGCGCTTGCGCAAAGGCAGCAGGTCGCTGGGCGGCAAGGCATCCAGCTGCAAGCGCTGGACCCCGGGCGCCACCTCGATGTCGTCGGCCAGCGGCTGCAGGCTGATCAGGCACTGTGCCCGGGCATCATGCAGCATGAACGACAGGCGCTCGGCCGGATAGCCAGGATCCAGCGGCAGGTAGGCGCCACCCGCCTTGAGAATACCCAGCAAGGCCACGACGATTTCCACCGAGCGCGAACCATACACCGCCACCACGCTGTCGCCACCCACACCGCATGCCTGCAGGGCGCGCGCCAGTTCATCCGCCCGGCGGTCCAGTTCGGCATAGCTCAGGCGCTGATCGCCAATCTGCAAGGCGATGCGTTGCGGATGCAAGGCCGCCATCTGCTCGAACAGACCATGCAAGGCATCATCGGCGGCAGCCGGCAGCGCCAGGCTGCGGTCAAAACGCGCCAGCAAGGCTGCGGCCTGCTCGGCATCGACAGTGTTCAGCTGCTCAGGCGCACAGCCAAGATCAGCCGCCGCGTTGAGCGCAAAGGTGTCAAATTGCGCCAGCCAGGCCTGCAATTGAGCAGGTGCGAACCCTTGCCCAGGCGCAGACAGTTGCAGGCAGACGCCATCCGCTTGCGCCCGCGCACTCAGGAAAAGCTTGTCGTTGCGATAGTCATCCAGTTCGACCCGCCACTGTTCAGCCGCTGGCGCCTGGGTGTAGGCGCAGGCAAACACTGGCAGCGCCCCGGCAGCGCTCATGTCCGGTTCATTCAGGCAATCGAGCCAGGACCGGCCCTCGGCCAGTTGCACGGCGAACGCTGCCAACTGCTCGCGCAACGCCAGGCCAGGCTGCAGGTTGAATGCCTGCGGCAGGCGTCGGGCAAAATGGCCAAGCGTGTGCTGCAGCTGGTCATTGCGTCCGTCGACCTCCAGCGCTACCAGCAGCGGCTGTTGCCGGGTCAGCACGCTGAGGAAACTGCCCCAGAGAAACAGCAGCGCCTCTGGCGGTGCAAGCCCGGCCTCGGCCTGCATTACGGCCAATGCCGAGTTCAGGCCAGGGCTCAAGCGTTGACACTGGTTGCGCTCCCCTGCGCCCTGTTCGATCGCTTCGAAGGGCAAGCGCCGCCCAGGGGCCTGTGCTGCTGCCAGGCCACGCCAGTAGGCTTTGCCCTGGCGAGCGAACGCCTCTTCATCAAGATCGGCCTGCCAGGCGGCGTAGTCGGCATACTGCAAGGCCTCGAAGGGCGCCAGGGTGTCACCCCGGTACAACGCCAGGATCTCTTCTGCCAGTTGCCCGAGCGCTTGCTCGTCGGCGCTGGCCAGGGCCACGCCGACCAGCACCTGCGCGCCGGCCACGCAGGCCACCAGAGGCGCTTGCTCAAGCAACGCATTCAACTGCGCCCGCGCCTGGGCTTCGGTGTGCACAAGGGCAATGCTCACGCGAACCTGCTCGGCGATTTCCTGCACCGGCAGCTTGAGCCCCGCGACCTGGGTGTAACGGGTGCGCAGAATCTCGTGGCGCCGGCCCAGTTCACTCAACACCGCCTCGAGCCGCCCTGGCTCGACCGGCTCGGCAAAATTCAGCCACAGCCGGGCAATGCGCGGTTGTTCGCTCAGGGCCTGGAGAATCAGCGCCTGCTGCGCCGAAGTCTGGAAAATCTCTGCTGGGTTCGCGTCTGTCATGGGGTCTTCCTTAGCCGATCGCCACTTCGCTGCTTTTGAGCGGGATGGCCATTGCCGTGAGTATTTTTCGCGGACCGGCATAACCGTTGCGCGCATGAATAGTGAAAATGTTGTCGAGGATCACCACGTCGCCCTTCTGCCAGGGGAACTCGACCATGACCTCGCGGTAGAGCTGCTGAAGATGGCGCACGTAGTCCTCGGGAATCGGGCTGCCGTCACCAAAGAAGGTGTTTTGCGGCAGGTCGTCGTCGGCGAACTCGGCACGCAGGCTGTCGCGAATGCTCTCGGGTAAGGTCAGGGCGTTGAAGAAGGTCGCGTGGTTGAACCACACCGTTTCGCCGGTACGCGGGTGGCGCACCATCGCCGGGCCTTTTTGCCGGGTGCGCAGGCGATTACCGGGCTTCCATTCGGGGGTGATGCCGATCTTCGCGCAGTAGGCTTCGACCTCGGCGCGATCCTCGGTCTGGAACACCGTCTGCCAGGGCAGGCCCATGCCGTCGCCATAGTTGCGCACGTAGAGCACGCCTTGGCGCTGGAAGGCCTCGCGCACCTGTGGGTCGATACGCGGCAGAATCAGCCGGGTATCGCCAAACGGCGTCTCGCCACCGCTGGCCGATGGCAGGTCGCAGTAGAAGTACAGGTGCAACGGGAATACCGGCGAGTAGGAGTGCTCGTTGTGCGGGAAGATCTTCTCCGCCGAGGGGTAGTCGGTCGAGCTGTAGACATTGTGCTTGCGGCTGATCTGGGTCCGCGGCGAGGCACGGAACAGGTACTCCAGCGCGCCGCCGGAGATCGCATCGACGCACTGGTTGAATTCGCCGATATCCTCTACCGCAAACCCCCGAAACAGGATGGTCGCGTGCTGGTCGAGCTTGCGTTCGATCAGTTCACGGTTCTGACCGGCCCACTCGGCCAGGTTCACCCCGGCCACCCGCGGGGTGCACAGCAGCGGAATGCTGCTGCCTTCGAACAACGGCGAGAAACTCACCAGGCTGTCCTGGTCCATGTTCAGACTCTTTCGCCGCCCCTTGGCCAGCACCGGTATGGCTTGCGGCTCGCACTTGGACATTTCCCTCTCCCCGTTCGGTAAGGCCGGCAAGCCCCTGGGCCCACCGGCGTGACTATGTCTATTGCACTTGCAGGCGGCTGGCCCGACGCCGAATCGGGTGGTGCGCCTGCAGTTGCGCCTGGCGCGCAGCGACGCGTGCCTGCTCGGCTGCCGCACGAATGTTTGCGGCCTCGGCCAGCACCGCTGCCAGGGTGGCCTGTGGCGCACTCAGCAACTGCTGGAAAATCCCTTGCAACTGAGCGAACAGATCGTCCATGTCGGTGGCCGTATACAGGCTGCCATCGCACTTGAACGCGACCCGAATGGCGCTGGCGTCGTTGACGAACTCGGCGATCAGGTCCAGCTCCGTCGCCGCCTGCCCCGCCTCGCAACTCTCTACTCGCAGCCCTTGAGGGTGCGGCATGGCCGCACTGCCCTCCTGGTAGATGAACTTGATTGCAAACAGCGGCGAGCGCCCCGCCTGGCGCGGTAAGCGCAAGGCCTCGACCAGACGATCGAATGGCAGGTCCTGATGGTCCGAAGCCTCGATCACCGTGGTCCGGCAACGGCTCAGCCATTGCTCGACCGTGGCTTGTTCGTTCACCTCTAGTTGCAGTACCAGTTGGTTAACGAAGAAGCCGACCATTTCTTCAATGCCGGCATGGTTGCGGTTGGCGATATCGGTACCCAGGCGCACGCGCTGGCTGTCGCTGCGCTGGGCCACGGCCAGGGCAAAGCCCGACAGCAGGAGCATGTACAGGGTCAACCCCCGGTCCTTGGCATGGGCGCGCAAGGCTTCGCTCATGGATGCGCTGAAAGCGAACCCGTGAACCTGGCAGCCGCCCTCGCCGGTGATTGCCAAGGGCAGCTGCGAGCCCGGCAAGCGGGTCAGCGCATGCTGGTCACCGAGGGTGCTGCGCCAGTAGGCGAGCTGTCGCTGCATTTCGCCAGCAGCCAGCCACTGACGCTGCCAGACGGCAAAATCCACGTAGCCCAGTTCAACCGCCGGCAGCGGCGCGGCCTGGTGTTGCGCGAAGGCGTCATAGAGGGTGACAAACTCACGCAGCAGGATGGCGAAGGACCAGTGGTCGGCGACGATATGGTGCAAAGTCACCAGCAGGTAATGCTGCTCGGACGCCACCTGCACCAGCGCTACCCGCAGCAATGGCCCTTTGACCAGGTCGAACGGCGCGTTGGCTTCGCGCTCCAGCACCTGCTCCAGCCTGGCCTGGCGTTGCTCGGCGCACAGCTCGCGCAGGTCGATCCGCTGCAGCGCCAGCGGCATGCTCGCGTGTTGCAACTGCCAGCTGTCCCCGCCTTCCTGCAGGTAAGTGGTGCGCAGCACCGCATGGCGTTGAATCAGCCCCTGGAACGCCTGTTCGATAGCGCCGACATCGAGCACGCCGTCGAGCCTGAGGGCGCGAGGAATGTTGTACATCGAGCTTTCCGGCGCCAGCTGCCAAAGGAACCAGAGCCGCTGCTGGGCATAGGACAACGGCTGAAGCGGCTGCTGTGGCGCTCGCTGCAACGGCGGGGCAACGCCCACTGGCTGCTGGTCGAGGCTTTGCAGGGCCTGGGCAAAAGCGCCCAGGTCGGCAGCTTCGAACAGTAGCCGCAACGGAACATCCAGCCCCAGGGCATGACGCACCCGGCTGATGACCTGGGTGGCCAGCAACGAATGGCCGCCGAGGTCGAAGAAGTTGTCGCGCAAGCCGACCCGGGCAACCTCCAGCACGTCAGTCCAGTACTGCGCCAGCTGGCGCTCCAGGGCCGTGACCGGCGGCACATGATGGTGCTGCAGCAAACTGGCATCCGGCGCCGGCAAGGCCTTGCGATCCACCTTGCCGTTGGGCGTCAGCGGCAGTCGCTCGAGAATCTGCCAGTGCGCCGGCAGCATGTAATCGGGCAACCCCTGGCTCAGCGCCTGACGCAAATGGTCGCGCAAGGCCATGCGTGTGGCGACGTCTTCAGCGGCCAGTGGCTGCTCCGGCACCACGTAGGCCACCAGTTGCTGCCCGCTCGCGGCCGGCACGGCCAGCACCACCGCCTGGGCGACTTGCGCCTGTTCCAGCAGCCGCGCCTCGATCTCGCCGATCTCGACGCGAAAGCCGCGAATCTTCACTTGATGATCGATCCGCCCGATGTACTCCAGCGCACCGTCGTCCAGGTAGCGCACCAGATCGCCGCTGCGATACAGGCGGGCCCCGGGCGAGGCGGCAAAGGGGTCAGGTACGAAACGCTCGGCGGTCAACGCCGGCCGACCGTGATAACCGCGGGCCAGGCAGGTGCCGCCGATATACAACTCACCCACCGCCGCGCGCGGCTGCAGGCTCAGATCCTCGGCCAGCACGTAGGCACTGCGCTGGGCAACCGGGCGACCGATCGGTGCGTAAACCGAATCGATGCCGGTGTGCGTGTCGGCTTCCCACAGAAACGGCGTGATCACAGTTTCGGTCGGGCCGTAGCCGTTGACGATGTACTGGGGTTGCAACACCGCCTGAATCTGCTCGAAGCCCTCTTTCGGGAACGCCTCGCCGGCAACGTTGAACGAGCGCACTTTCACCCGACGCTCAGAGGTTGCGGCCCAGGCAGCCAGCTGGCAGGCATACTGGGTCGGGAAATAGACGATGCTGGCCTGCTCGGTCTCGATCACCTGCAGCGCCTCTTCGGCGCTCCAGAGCCCCTCGCCGCGCAAGATACAGCGGGCACCACTGACCAGCGGCAACAGCCACTGCTCGGTGCCCCAGTCGAAATTCAGCGAAGCGAAATGCAGGAACCGGTCATCCGGCGAAACCCGGTAGCAGTCCTGCATGGTGCGAATATGGGTGAGCAAGGCCCCCTGCTCCAGGGCCACGCCCTTGGGCTGACCGGTCGAGCCGGAGGTGTAGATCAGGCACGCCAGGTTGTGCGCCGACAGTTCGACCAACGGGTTGCTGTCATCAGCGGCCAGCTCCAGGCTGGCGTAGTCCAGCACCCGGACGTTGTCGGTGCCGACCAGCCCGGCACACTGCGCCTCGGCCAGGATCAGCCTGACACCGCTATCGGCGATCATGTAGGCCAGGCGCTCGGCAGGGTACTCAGGGTCCAGCGGCACATAGGCGCCACCGGCCTTGAGAATCGCCAGCAAGCCGACGATCAGCGCCTCGCTGCGGTGCATGCAGATCCCCACCAGCACATCCGGGCCAACGCCGTCGCTGATCAGCCGCCGGGCCAGGCGGTTGGCCCGGGCGTTGAGCGCCTGGTAGCTCAATTGCCGTTCCCCGACCACCAGCGCCACAGCCTGCGGCCGGGAGTGGGCCTGGGCCGCAATCATCTGCGCCAGCCCGAGCGGCGGCTCGGCAACAACCCGGGCTTGCGGCCAGGCCAGCAGCGCCTGACGCTCGGCGGCCGTCACCAGGTCGAAATCAGCCAGCACCCGGTCACCACCCTCAATGAACTGTTCGAGCAGGCCGTGCAACTGGGCCGCCAGCCCGTCAATGGCCGGGGCAGCAAACGCCGCCTGCTGATAGCTGTAGTGCAGGTCCAGGGTCTGGCCCAGGGTCACGGCGATGGTCAAGGGATAGTTGGTGCGTTCAAGGTTACTGACGGCACCGAACTGCACACCCAGCCCTTGCCCTTCGGCCAGGGCAGCGTCCAGCGGGTAGTTCTCGAACACCAGCAAGGTATCGAACAGCGCATCGCTGCCCTGCCCCGACCAGCGCTGGATATCGAACAACGGCGTGTGCTCGTGCTCGCGCAGGGCCAGGTTGGTCTGCTGTACCTCCTGCAACCAGCAACTGAGGGTGTGCCCGGACTGCGGCCGGGCAATCACCGGCAGGGTGTTGATGAACAGGCCAATCTGTTGCTCGATGCCGCGAATCTGCATCGGCCGCCCAGCCACGGTAGCCCCGAAGGCCACCGTGTCCTGCCCGGTGTAGCGTTGCAACAGCAGCAACCAGGCCGCCTGCACCAGCGTATTGAGGGTGACTTTCTGCTGGCGGGCAAAACCGCTCAGGCGCTCGGTGATCTCGCTGCCCAAGTGCTGATAATGATCGCCATGGGCACAACGCTCGGCGACGGCCGCGGGAGCCCGCAGGGCATTGGCCAGGCGTGTGGGCAGGGCCAGGTTGACCAATTGCGTACGCCAGAACGCTTCACTGGCCTGCGCATCCTGATGCTGCAGCCACTCGATGTAGTCCCGGTACCGACCCGCTACCACCGGCACCGCCTGGCCGCTGTAGCGCTGGAGGACTTCGCCGAGCAGGCGAGCGTTGCTCCAGCCATCGAGCAACAGGTGATGGCTGGTCTGGATCAGGTGGTAGCGCGCTGCTGCGGTGCGTACCAGGGTCAGGCGCAGCAAGGGCGCCCGGCTGAGCGCGAAGCCATCCAGGCGTTGCTGCTCGGCCAGTTGCCCAAGGGCCTGTTCAAGGTCGTCGCGATCACGCCAGTCCAGTACCTGCCACGGCAGCTCGACCTGCTTGTAGACCATCTGCAGCGGGCGCTCCAGCTCACCTTCCCAGACGAACCCGCTGCGCAGAATATCGTGGGCCTGCACCGCACCTTGCCAGGCAGCGTGCAAGCGCTGTGGGTCAAGGCCATCAACATCGACGCGCATCTGGTTGATGTAATCGCTGCCACCTTGCTCGTACAGGCTGTGGAACAGCATGCCCTGCTGCATCGGTGACAACGGGTAGATGTCTTGCAGTTCGCGACTGCACACCGGCAGACGGTCAAGGGCGCCTTGATCCAGGCGTGCCAGGGCAAAGTCCGAGGCAGTGGCCTGGCCCGGCGCCTGCTGGCAGCAATGGGCAATCAGTTCGCGCAGCTCGTCGCTGAAGGCGTCGACCAGCGCCTGGATGCTGTCGGGGGCGAACATCTGCTGGCTGAAACCCCAGCGCAAGGCCAGCTCGCCGCCGTACACCTGCCCCTCCACGGTCAACCAGTTGGCCAACGGCGCCTGCGGGTCCTGGGCCCGGCCGCCGCTAGCGCTAGCCGGGACGAACAGCGCCTGCTCGTCGAACTGGCGATCGAACTGGCCCAGGTAGTTGAAGGTCACCCTTGGCTTTGGCAGCACAGCCAGGCGCGCAGCCAGCTGCGGCGCCCCCAGGTAGCGCAGCAAGCCATGACCGATGCCCTTGCCGGGGACGCCGCGCAATTGCTCCTTGACGCCCTTGATGGCCTCGCCGATCTCGGTTGCCGGCACCAGTAGCAGCGGATACAGGCTGGTAAACCAGCCGATGCTGCGCGACAGGTCGAGGTCATCGAACACGTCCTCGCGGCCATGCCCCTCAAGCTCGATCAACACCCCCGGAGCCTTTGTCCAGCGGCTCAGCACCCGCGCCAGAGCCGTCAGCAACAAGTCATTGACCTGGGTGCGGTAGGCCGCTGGCGCCACTTGCAGCAACTGCCGGGTGGTGTCGGCATCGAAGCGGCACTCGATCTTCAGTTCATGGCGGTTTTCCAGGCTGGCCCCAGGGTCGGCGGCAGGCAACTCGGCAACGCTGCTGGCCTGCAGTTGCGATTCCCAGTAATCCACCTCGTCGCCGCGCCGCTGCGCTTCCTGCTCAAGCTGCAACGCCCAGTCCTGGTAGGCGCTGGTGCGAGGTGCCAGGGTGGGCACTTGCCCCTGCTGGACCTGGCGGTACAGCGCTTGCAAGTCTTCCAGCAGAATCCGCCACGACACCCCGTCGACCACCAGGTGATGAAGCACCAGCAGCAGTTGCTGGGTCCCGTCAGCCAGGTCCAGCAGCAACACCCGCAGCAATGGGCCGTGCTGCAGATTCAGGCTGCGCTGCGCTTGTTCGCAGCATGCCAGCGCCTGCTGCGCGTCACTGGCCTGGCGTACCCAGAGCACTGCGCCCGGCTGCGCCGCGTACTGTTGCTGCCAGCCAGCGGCCTGCGGGGTAAAACGCAAGCGCAAGCTGTCGTGATGGCCCAGCAGGTGGTCCAGCGCCAGTTGCAGGTGCTGCGCATCCACCGGCTCACGCGGGGTCAGGAGCAACGACTGGTTCCAGTGCTGGCGCTGCTCGATCGCCTGGTCGAAGAACCAGCGCTGGATCGGCGTCAGGACGACATCGCCACTGGCCGCCGCCCGCGCCACCACCGCCTGGCCGCGACCGGCCACCTGGGCCAGGCTGCGCACCGTCTGGAACTGGAAAATGTCCTTGGGACTGAGGACCAGACCTACCTGGCGAGCGCGGCTGACGACCTGCATGGAGACGATGGAGTCGCCGCCCAGCTCGAAGAAGTTGTCCAGCACACTGACCTGCTCAAGCCCCAGCAGGTCCTGCCAGATCGCCACCAGCGCCTGTTCGTGTTCATCGGCGGCGTCCACGTGCTCGCGCGCCGCCAGGAGCGTATCGGCCGCCGGCAGCGCCTTGCGATCGAGCTTGCCGTTGGGCGTCAGCGGTAGCTGCGCCAGGAATATCAGCGCCGCAGGCACCATGTAGTCCGGCAGGTGCTCGGCCAGTGCGGCCTTGAGCTGTTCGCGCAGGGCGATCTGCCGGGCAGCCTGGGCATCAACGATCGTCGAGTCGACGGGCACCCCGTAGGCGACCAACTGCTGGCCGGCCGGTCCTTCCTGCACCAGCACCGCCACTTCCCGTAGCAACCGGGTGCCCAGCAGGCGGGTTTCGATCTCGCCCAGCTCGATCCGAAAACCGCGGACCTTGACCTGGTGATCGATACGCCCGACATACTGGATTTCGCCGCCGTCGCGGTACCGCACCAGGTCGCCGGTGCGGTACAGGCGTTGACCTTCGCCGGCAAACGGATTGGGCAGGAACTTCTCGGCGGTCAGCCCCGGCCGGCCCAGATAGCCGCGCGTGATGCCGGCCCCCGCCAGGTACAGCTCGGCAGCCCGCCCCTGGGCTACCGGTTGCAACTCGGCATCGAGCAGATAACTGGCGGTATGTGGCAACGGGCGCCCGATACTGGCCCGCCCACCGGCCTGGCGACGGGTCCAGGTCGAATAGGTGGTGTCTTCGGACGGCCCGTACAAGTCGTAGACATGCTCCAGGCCTGGGAGTTGATAGAGGCTGTCGACCAGGCTCTGTTTCAGCGGCTCGCCTGCCAGGTTGATAATCCGCACGCCCGGCGGGATCTGTCCGCTGCGCTGCAATGCGGCAATCGCCGACGGCACGGTGTTGATCAGGCGCACCTGATCACGCCCAGGGAGTTCGGGCAACGCCAGGGCATTGCGCGCCAGCACGATGAAGCCACCACCGGCCAGGGTCACGAACAATTCCCAGACTGACAAGTCGAAACAGATCGACGTGGACGCCAGCACCCCCTGAATGTCTTCTGGGCGATAGGCCTGCTGCGACCAATGCACCAAGGCCAGGACATTGCGATGAGTAATCGCAACCCCCTTCGGACGCCCGGTGGAGCCGGAGGTATAAATGACATAGGCGAGGTTGCTGGCGCTGCCGCGCAGGCCGGGGGCAGTAGGTGGCCAGCTGCTCAGCGCCGACTCTTGAGGTTCGACCAGCATTACCTGTGCACGGGTTTGCAAGGCCAGTTGCTCGACCACCCCGGCATCACTGAGCAGCACCCGCGCACCGCTGTCCTCAAGCATGTACGCCACCCGCTCGGGCGGGTAATCCGGATCCAGCGGCACATAGGCACCGCCGGCCTTGAACACTGCCAGCAACGCCACCAGCAGGTGTGGGCTGCGCGGCAAGGCGATGCCCACTCGCACCTCCGGGCCAACCCCGGCGGCGATCAGGCGATGGGCCAGGCGGTTGGACCAACGCTCGAGCTCAAGGTAGCTGTAACCCTCGTGACCGTGCAGCAACGCCAGCGCATCGGGCTGTGCGGCGGCCTGCTCAGCGATCAGCTGGTGCACACACAGGTCCTGACGGTAGCCTGGGCCGACCGGGTTCCAGTCATGAACCATGCGCTGGAATTCAGCAGGGTCGAGCAGGCTCAGTTGGCCGATGCTTTGCTGGGGCGAGGCGACCATTGCACGCAGCAGGTTCAACCAGTGCCCGGCCATGCGCTGGATCGTTTCCAGCGTGAACAGGTCTTCGGCAAAGGTCAGTGCCGCCTGCAACTGCCCGGCCTTTTCCCAGGTGTCCAGGCTCAGGTCGAACTGAGTGGTGCGCCCCTGCTGTTCGATCAAGCCCAGGCTCAGGCCCGAAGCAGTCTTCACCGAGGTAATGTCGGTGACCACTGGCTGGTGGTTGTACATCACCTGAAACAGCGGGTTATGGCTCAGGCTGCGCTCCAGCTTGAGCGCTTCCACCAGGCGCTCGAACGGCAGCTCCTGATGTGCCTGCGCCCCTAGCGCGGCCTCGCGCACCCTGGCCAGCAGTTCGCTCACGCACGTCTGGCTGTCGACCTGGCAACGCAATACCTGGGTGTTGACGAAAAAGCCGATCAGGCCCTCGACCTCATTGCGATTGCGGTTGGCAATCGGCACGCCGACGCGCAGGTCGGTCTGCCCGCTGTAGCGATGCAACAGGCATTGGAATCCGGCCAACAGGACCATGAACAAGGTCGATTGATGGGCCTGGGCCAAACCCCGCAGTTGCTCGGCCAGCGCCGTATCGACCGTGAAGGTGTAGCGCTTGCCACGGTGGCTCGGCAACGCCGGCCGGGGGAAATCACAGGGCAGCTCCAGCACCGGATGCTCGTCGCCCAGCACCGATTGCCAGTACTGCAGTTGGCGCTCCTGCTCTCCGGCTTGCAACCAGCAACGCTGCCACAGCGCGTAGTCGCTGTACTGGATCGGCAGCGCTGGAAGCTCGGGAGCCTGGCCGCACTCATGGGCGTCGTAACAGCGAACGAACTCATCGATCAGCACGTTCATCGACCAGCCGTCGGAGACAATATGGTGCAAGGTCAACAGCAGTACGTGACGCTCGGGGTCAAGCTGCAGCACGGCCACCCGCCACAAGGGGCCCTGCTCAAGATCAAAAGGCCGCAGCGCCTGTTGTTGCGCATGTTCACGGACGACGGCGTCCTGCTGCGCCGGGCGCAGTGCACTGAGGTCGATGCATTCTATCTGCAGCGCTTGCGGCGCCGGCACTTGCAGCAGGCTCCCGTCGTCCTGCCGGGCGAATGCGGTACGCAGGGTCTCGTGCCGCTCACTGAGGCTGATGAACGCTTTTCGCAGGGCCTGTTCATCCAGGCGGCCCTGCAAGCTGACCGCCCCCGGCAGGTTGTAGGCGGCGCCTTGCGGCTCCAGTTGCCAGAGAAACCACATGCGCTGCTGCGCATAGGACGGCAGACCGCGCTCGGCTGCCTGAACCTGGGCGGGAATGGGAAAGAGCGCGAAATCGACCCCTTCACGGGCCAGTGCTTGCAGAAAGATCCGGCGCTTTTCCGGCGGCAATTCTAGGAATCGGCTGGCAAGTTTACGGGAGTCTTGTGCATTCATCGGCGTTCATCCATCCAGTGGGGCAGCGAGCCGGGCAGCTCGGTATCCATGGGAAACGGATGGCCAACGGGGAAAATTAACCGTTGTAGCGGGGCGCCACCGGTCGGCTGAAACATTTGCTTTCAACTAACCCTGCGGGTTTTACGATTCTCGTTCGTCTTATCTATTGCAGTCCCAAGGCTGAGCATCGGCTCGACCTCAATTTCTCTGAAAAGACACCTGCAATGTCCCAGAAAGCGAAAAAGTCCAAATCCAGGCTGTGGTTCCTGGTCCATAGCTGGCTCGCCCTGCCGATCTGGTTTTTCGTCCTGATCGTCTGCGTCACCGGCACCCTGGCGGTGGTCAGCCAGGAAATCGTCTGGCTGGCCAACCCCGATGTGCGCGCCAGCAAGCCTGATGGCGACGCCGAGCGGCTGAGCTTCCAGCAGGTGCTCGATGCCCTGCACAAGGCCGAGCCGGACATGGCCGTGAACTTCATCAGCCAGCCGGATGGCTCGCACTTCGCCCTCACCGCCTCCGTGGTATTCCCCGACGGCAGCGCGCCGACCCTGTACGTCAACCCCTACACCGGGGCGATCCAGGGCAAGAGCCCGTCGTTCAGCTTCGAGGCCTTCACCCGTGCCCTGCACGGCTGGTGGCTGGTGCCGTTCACCAATGGCTACAGCTGGGGCTGGTACCTGGTGTCGCTGCTCGGCCTGCCGATGCTGGCCTCGCTGGTCACCGGGCTGGTGGTCTATAAACGGTTCTGGAAAGGTTTCTTTAAGCCGACCTTGCGCTTCAACCATGGCGCGCGGATCTTCTGGGGCGACTTCCACCGCCTGAGCGGCATCTGGTCGATCTGGTTCATTGCGGTGATTTCCATCACCGGCACCTGGTTCCTGATCCAGGCGATCCTGGGTGACAACCACATCACCCTCTCCACGGAACCGGTGGTGCCGGTGATTGCCCGTGAAGACGTGCCACGCACCGAATCGGGTGCACCGGCCCCGCGCATCAGCCTGGATGACGCCACGCGCATCGCCAAGGAGCAGATCCCTGGCCTGGACGTGAGCTTCGTCTCCCTGCCCGGCAATGCCTATGCCCACGTCTACCTGGGCGGACGCGGCTGGTACCCGTTGATGTTCCAGACCGTCAACGTCAACCCGTACAACAGCAAGATCGAGTCGCAGTTCCTGATCGACGACCGCTCGACCCTGGAGTTCGTCACCGAATCCATGCGCCCGCTGCACACCGGCGACTTCGGCGGCCTGGCGATCAAGCTGATCTGGGCTTTCTTCGGCCTGGTGCTGTCGATGATGGTCTTGAGCGGCCTGCTGATCTGGACCAAGCGTACTGCCCAGGCCACCGCCGCCGCCCTCAAACGCGAGCAGAGGCCTCGCAAGCAAATCGCCACCGCTACCGATACCGCCACGGAGGCCAGCCTATGAGCAAGGCAGCAGTTGCGCCGCAAAGCCCGTTGAGCCGTTTCTGGCACAAATGGCGCTTTCACCTGAACATCCTGTTGTTGCTGATTCCGCTCGGCTTCATGCCCAAGTACTTTGCCGACGCGGCGTTGTTTCGCGGTGACAGCGGCCTGGGCGAGCGTGAGCTGGGCGAGATCAAAGTCGGCCCCTGGAGCGTGCAGCTGGCCGAGTTGCGCGATGAAGCTCCGCGCGCCGATGGCCCTGCCGGTTACTTCAAGGCCTTCAATCTGGCCCTGTGCCAGGCCTGTATCCCCGAGGTCAAGGCGGCTTACCTGCGCATCGGCAAGCCGCGCAGCCTGCGTGCCGCCGGGACAATCTTCTTCGGCACCCCGTACCGCATGAGCACCGGCCTGCCAATCCCGCTCAAGACCCGCGCGGACGCCGACATCTGGATCACCCTCGAAGGCTGGGACGGCAGCATGCACCAGGCCGCCGTGCCGCTGAGCAAGGCTTCGCCGGCCACCGTTGCCTGGCTGAACAAACAAGGAGGCAAATGATGAAGTCCCGCAAGCTGCTCCTGCCGTTACTGCTGCTCGGCGCTGCCGGCCCGGCCCTGGCCCACAACCCGATGTGCGAATGCAAGCCGATCGATGGTGAGCAGATCGAATGCACCGGCGGCTTTTCCGACGGTAGCGGCGCGCCCGGTGTAACCCTCGATGTGATCGGCTACAACGAAGAGATCCTCGTGCCGGGCAAGCTCGGTGAAAACTCCAAGCTGACTTTCAAGCGCCCGGACGGCGAGTTCTACGTGCTGTTCGACGCCGGCCCCGGCCATGTGGTGGAAATCGACTACGCAGATATCGAGCAATGAGCCGCGTCCAGGTGGTGCGCCCGGCCGGCGCCGGGCATGAAACCTTGTACGTGCTGCTGGTCAGCCTGCTGATCCTCGCGGTGGCCGCCGGCATCGTTGCCCTGCGCGGCGAACGGCATGACGAGGTGAGCATCGAGGCCCACCAACTGGATGCCCGCCGCGACCTCAATGCGGCCGAGCAAGGGGTGTACGCCGACCTGCGGGTGGCCTTCGACGAGATCCAGGCACGCCGCGAAGAGGAGCCGCAACTGCTGGCTGTCGAAGTCCTCGCCGAAGAAGGTTTCCCTCCATTTGTGCTCGACGCCAGTAGCGCCAGCCGCGGCCAGCACCAGTGGCAACTGCTGCAGGAGCGTGCCTATCTGGGCCTGAGCCAGGCCAGCGCGGTGGCCGGCAGTTTCCTCCTGCTGGTGCCTGAAGCCCAGGACGGCGCCGCCGATGTCTGGCTGCAGCGCAGCCCCGCCGCCGCCGTGCCAGCCGACTTCAGCCAGGCCGCCCTGATCGCCGCCGGCTGGCAACAGATCGCCGCCCACTACGACGCCGGCGTCACCCGCCAGCATAGTCACTGACACAAGGACGCCCCATGTTTCGCGCCACCCTCGCCCGTCGTCTTCTAAGTGTGTTCCTGGCCTGCGCCCTGCCCGCCCTGGCCCTTGCCGATAACGGCAAGCCGCTGCGCATCGGCATCACCCTGCATCCGTACTACAGCTACGTGAGCAATATCGTCGGTGACAAGGCCGAGGTGGTGCCGCTGATTCCGGCCGGCTTCAACCCCCACGCCTACGAGCCACGGGCCGAGGACATCAAGCGCATCGGCACCCTGGATGTGATCGTGCTCAACGGTGTTGGCCATGACGATTTTGCCGACCGCATGATCGCCGCCAGCGAAAAGCCCACCATCGCCACCATCGAATCGAACAGCAACGTACCGCTGCTGGCCGCTACCGGCGTGGCTGCACGCGGTGCCGGCAAGGTGGTCAACCCGCACACTTTCCTGTCGATCAGCGCCAGCATCGCCCAGGTCAACAACATCGCCCGCGAGCTGGGCAAGCTCGACCCGGACAACGCCAAGTACTACAGCCAGAACGCCCGCGCCTACGCCAAGCGCCTGCGCAAGCTGCGCGCCGAGGCCCTGGCCCAGGTCACCGAAGCGCCGGGCGCGGAGTTTCGCGTGGCAACCATCCACGCCGCCTACGACTACCTGGTGCGCGAGTTCGGCCTGGAAGTCACCGCCGTGGTAGAACCGGCCCACGGCATCGAACCAAGCCCCAGCCAGCTGAAAAAGACCATCGACCAACTCAAGGCCCTGGACGTGAAAGTGATCTTCTCGGAGATGGACTTCCCCTCGGCCTACGTCGAAACCATCCAGCGTGAATCGGGGGTGAAGATCTACCCGCTGACGCACATCTCCTACGGTGATTACAGCAAGGAGAAGTACGAAGTCGAGATGAAGCGCAACCTCGACACCGTGGTGCGGGCGATCAAGGAGTCCCAGGCATGACCGTGGCGCAACCGCTGCTCAACCGCGCCTGCGGGCCGGACATCGCCTTTGCCGAGGTCGACCTGACCCTGGGCCGCACGCGAATCCTCGACAAGGTCAGCTTCAACGTCGCCGCCGGCAGCGTGCATGCGCTGGTCGGGCCCAATGGCGGCGGCAAGAGCTCGCTGATCAAGACCCTGCTCGGACAGATGCCGCACCACGGCCAGTTGACCCTGACCTGGCCGGGTGAAGAGCAGATCATCGGCTACGTGCCCCAGGCACTGGAATTCGACCGTGGCCTGCCGATGACCGTGGATGATTTCATGGCCGCCATGTGCCAGCGTCGCCCGGCTTTTCTCGGCTTGTCACGCAAGGTGGCGCCCGCCATCGATGCCGCGCTGCAGCGGGTCGGCATGCTCGACAAGCGCAAGCGGCGCATGGGCGCCCTCTCCGGTGGCGAGCGCCAGCGCGTACTGCTGGCCCAGGGGCTGATCCCGGCGCCGCAACTGCTGGTGCTCGATGAGCCGATGTCGGCGCTGGACGAGGCTGGTATCCAGGTGTTCGAACGCCTGCTGCACGAGTGGCGCGCCGCCGGGACCACGGTGCTGTGGATCGAGCATGACCTGGAAGCCGTGGCACGCCTGGCCGACCGCGTCACCGGCCTCAGCCGCCGGGTGCTGTTCGATGCGCCACCGAAACAGGCGCTGACCCCGGACCGCCTGCTCAGCCTGTTCTCCATCCACCCGCGCAGCGAGAGCATCGCCTGATGAACTACGAAGAATTTCGCCTGCTGATCCAGGGTTGGGCTACCGCCGGCTACCTGCCCGAAGCCCTGGCCTATGGTTTTGTGGTCAATGCCCTGCTTGCCGGCCTGATGATCGGCCCGGTGCTCGGCGGCCTCGGTACCCTGGTGGTGGTCAAGCGCTTTGCCTTCTTCTCCGAAGCCGTCGGCCATGCGGCGCTGACCGGTGTAGCCATCGGCATTTTGCTCGGCGAACCCTACACCGGCCCCTACGGCAGCCTGTTCGGCTACTGCCTGCTGTTCGGCATCCTGCTGAACTTTCTGCGCAACCGCACCGGCCTGTCGCCCGACACGTTGATCGGCGTGTTCCTCTCGGTGTCCCTGGCCCTGGGCGCCAGCCTGCTGCTGATGCTGGCCGGCAAGATCAACGTGCACATCCTCGAGAACGTGCTGTTCGGCTCGGTGCTGACCGTCAGCGGCCAGGACCTGCTGGTGCTCGGCATCGTCGGCAGCCTGGTGCTGGCCCTGGCCCTGCCACTGTACAACCGCATCATGCTGGCCAGCTTCAACCCGCAGCTGGCAGCGGTGCGCGGCGTCGCGGTGAAGCGCCTGGACTACCTGTTCGTGGTGCTGGTGACCCTGGTCACCGTGGCCGCGGTGAAAGTCATCGGCGCGATCCTGGTCGGCGCCCTGCTGGTGATTCCGGCAGCGGCGGCGCGCTTGATCAGCCAGTCGCTCAAGGGTTTTTTCTGGGCCTCGGTGCTGATTGCCACCCTGAGCACCCTGGTGGGCATCCTGCTGCCGATCGTCTTCGACCTGCCGGTGCCTTCGGGTGCGGCGATCATCCTCGTCGCCGGCTGCTGCTTCGCCCTCGCCGCCCTCGCCCGCGGCCTTGTTCCACGCCTGCAAGGAAACCCGGCATGACCTTCAAACTCCAGCACCTGTGCCTGGCCCTGGCGCTCGCCGGCCTGCCGACCCTGAGCCTGGCCCAGAGCGCCCCCGCGGCGGCCAGGCAACAAGCGGCCGGGGTCACCGTACTGGCTTCGCTGCCGGTGACCAACACCCTGGCCAGCGCCCTGCTCGACGGTACTTCGGTAAAAGTGCAGCGTGCGGCGCCGGCGAACATTCCGGCCTCGCGCCAGCCGTCGTACTTCAGTGGCCGCGGTGGTGCCAGCCTGCAAAAAGCCGCTGGCGGCGCCGACGCGGTGATCGGCCTGCGCTCGATCTGGAGCGACGACCCGCTGTACCCGGTGGCCCGGCGCAGCAATATCCGCATCGTCGAGATCGACGCCGCGCGCCCGGTCGATGGTGCCCTGCCGGGCATCGCCGTGCAGGGCAACAACGCCTTTGCCGGCTACCCCTGGCTCAACCCGAGCAACCTTGGGCGCATGGCCGATGTGCTGGCCAACGACCTGGGGCGCTTGAGCCCGGCGGACCAACCGAAGATCCAGAGCAACCTGGCCGCCCTCAAGCGCCAGCTGCTGGAGCTCAGTGCCGGCAGCGAAGCGCGCCTGGCCGAAGCGGACAACCTCAGTGTGGTCAACCTGTCGGATCGCCTGGACTACCTGGTCAGCGGTTTGAACCTGGACCTGATCGATCACCCGCAAGTGGCCGATGACCAGTGGGATGCGGCGGCGCTCAAGCGCCTGGGCGATGAGCTCAAGGGCCAGGAGGTGGCGCTGGTGCTGCATCACAAGCAGCCAAGCAAGGCAGTGGCCGAGGTGATAGCAGCGTCCGGAGCCAAGCTGCTGGTGGTGGAGACCGATGCCCAGGATTCGCTGGCGGGGTTGAAGGCCAGTGTCGAGCAGGTGGTGGGGGCGTTGGTGGCGGGTAGCAGCTGACCTTGGCTATTTTGGGGCTGCTTTACAGCCCATCGTCGGCAAAGCCAACTCCCACAGGTATTGTGGGAGCTGGCTTGCCAGCGATAGCTTCACCACCGACTCATCGCTTCATACAGCGCTGATAGCGCTCATCCACCCGTTTGGCAAACCAGGCCGTGGTCAGTTTGCGGGTGATCTTCGGGCTTTTCAGCTCGATCCCCGGCAGCTGCGCCCGTGCCACGGCCTTGCCCGCCGCGCCATCGGCCAGGGCATAAACGCCCTTGTACAAGCGGGTGTCTTCAAACTCCAGGCTGTCGCCCTTCTCCAGCTGGTTGCGGATGCTGACATTGCGCAAATCCAGCTTCAGCCCCAGGCGCCTTGCCGCCTGCTCGGTGGTACCGGGCATGATCGCCCCCGGCGCGATCAGGTCGCCGTCCAGCGCCAGCGCCACGCCCGTGGCCCGGCTCAAGGCACTCTGGAATGCCGCGTTGCGGCTGGCGTACCAACCGGCATTGAAGTCACCAAAGCGATAGAGCTGGCGATCATAGTGGGTGGGGTAACCGAGCAGGTGGGCGATGCCGAAGTACATGCCGCCGCGCCGACTGAAGACTTCCTGGCGGATGGTGCCGCCATAGGGATAGGGATAGTCCTGGGCATGCTGTTCGGCAAAGTCGATGCTGACCTGCATCGGCCCGCCGGTGCGCACCGGGTTCAAGCCGCCGAGCAGGGTCTTGCCCATGGGCAAGGCACCGATCAATTCATCGAACAGGTCGCTGAGCTCTTTTTCGCTGCGCACCGCATCCAGCCGCTGGCCATAGGTCTTGCCGGTCGGCGAGCGGGTTTGCAGGGTGGCGTCGATCAGCAGGTTGGGGATATGCAGGCTGGCGGCGCGGCGGTCGATCTCTTGCCGGGCGATGCGGCCCAGACCCGGTACTTTCGGGTCGGCCTGGAAGGTCGACTCCTGTTCGGTGACCGCCAGCACTGCGCACAGGTTGCTCTTGCTGGCGGTGATCTTCTGCGCGGCAAAGGCGCTCTGGATATCCCGCGCCCAGCCTTCGCGGTCCTTGGCGGTGGCCGGCAGCAGGCGCACGATCTGGGCACGCACCTTGGCCGGGGCCTGCTCAGGCGCTTCACGCTGGGTGACGCAGCCCTGAACGGCCAACGCCACGCTGATAACAACCAGCCAACCGGGTAATTGCATGGGCTCTCCCGCCGCGTCTGGCAATAGCTGCACAGTAGCGGCGGGCGGCCACGACTGCAATCAGCAGCCTGGTTTGGTCAGTTGCGTACCAAGGGTCACTGCGGTGATGGCCACCGGCTTGAAGCTCTGCAGGGCGACCGGGTCGAAGCTGCGTTCGCAGTTGTATTTGTTGTCGATGACAAAGTCATCGCCCTTGCGCTTCTTCATTTCGTCCGCCCATTTTTGCGAGGCAGCAATGGCCTCATCATCGATGAGTATGGCTTCCACCAGGACCTGGGTGAAGCCGACCGCACGGGGCCCTTCCCACAGCGCATACACCGATGGATCGAAGGCGTTGCCACACATCGTCAGACAGTCGGCATAGAACTCCAGCGGGCCACCGGTGGACTCATGCAGGGCGGCAAAGGTCAGCGGCTGGTTGGCGGGCGGGGCGAAGGTGCCGATGAACGAGCCGAGGTCGGCCTTGCAGGTCGGCGACAGCTCCAGGCGCAGGTCGTTGATGCTGCCACCGGTTGCGTCGGCAGTGATTTCGCAGCCCTGCACCTTGTAGGTGTGCTTGTCGCCGAAGCTGGTGCGGGCGACGCCTGCGACCGATTCGAAATACTTGAGGTTGGTGCCGAGCATTTCACCATTGAAGACCTGGGCAACAGTGGCGTTGGCCTGGGCGATCATCGGCAGGCAAGCCAGGGCCAGGGTCGAGCCGATAGTCAGCAGTGCACGCGATTTCATCTGAACATCCTGTAAGCAATCAAGTGCCGCGCACTTTAATGCAGCGCCGCGCGCAACACCACTGGCCAGCGTCTCAGTTCGACGCTTACGGCTGCTCGCCCACCATGTAGGTCTTGCTGATATGACGGAACTGCTCATGGGCCGAGCTGCCCATCAGTTCGAACACCACCATCTCGCGGGTGACGATCTGCGCCCCGGCCGCGCGCATGCGGGCAATGGCGGCGTCGCGATTGTGGGCCCCGCGACAATCGCAGGCATCCTCGACCACGAATACCTGCTTGCCCAGTGCCAGCAGGCCGAGCACGGTTTGCAGCACGCAGATGTGGGTTTCCATGCCGCACACAACCACCTGCTCGCGAGCCAGCAGCGATGCGGGCAGGCATTCGGCAGCGACGCAGGAGAAGTGCAGCTTCTCCACCACCTGGGCACCTGGCGAAGCCTCCTTGAGCTCGGCCACGGTCGGCCCCAGGCCCTTGGGATACTGCTCGGAAAACACCGTCGGCAGCCCCAGGGTGGCGGTCGCTGCCAACAACCAACGGGTGCGCGCCAGGGTGCCGGCCGGGTCGCTCACCGCGCCAATGAGTTTTTCCTGAACATCGATGACCAGCAAGCTGGCCTGGTTCGGCTTGATCAACATCGCGTGCACCTGTGTTCCGGGTAAACCTCAAGGCTCGCCCATTCACCGTCGCTGCGTCAATGTTCAAGCCGACAGGCGATGGGGCTCCAGGGCCGCGCTGAGCACGCCGAGGACGCGCTCTTCATGCTCATGGATGAAGAAGTGTCCCCCTGGGAATACCTCCAGCGAGAAGTCGCCGACACTCTCCTGACGCCAGGCCAGCAATTGCGCCTCGCTGGCTTTGTCGTCTTCCCCGCCCAATACATGCAAGGGGCAATGCAGGGGCGGACGCTGACGATAGACATAACGCCCGCACAGCAGAAAATCGGCGCGCAGCACCGGCAGGGTCAGGCTCATCAGCTCCTGGTTGGCCAGCACCTCTTCCGGCGTACCCTGCAGCTTGCGCAGCTCGTCGATCAGCACCTCATCGCTCTTGGGCTCACGCCAGTTTCCGCCGTCATAGTCTTCACGCCGGGTTGGCGCGGCCGTGCCGCAGGCAAACAGCGCCACCGGCGGCGGGCAGCCCAGCGCCTGCAGCTCGTGGGCCAGCTCGAAGGCAAGCAAGGCCCCCAGGCTGTGGCCGAGCAAGGCATAGGGCTGACTGGCTGCCAGACGCTGCTCGCTGGCCAACTGGCGGGCCAGCACCTGCATGTCAGTCAATAATGGCTCGCCCAGGCGCGCACCGCGCCCGGGCAGCTCCACCGGGCGCACGCTCAACCAGGCCGGCAGCTTGCGCCGCCAGCGGCTGTAGACCATGGCACTGGCACCGGAGTACGGCAGACACAGCAGGGTCAATGCAGACACGCGCGCCCCTTACTGCGTCGCAGCGGTTTCGGCCATCTTCTGGCGCAGGCTCAAGGGGCGCATGTCGGTCCAGACTTCGTCGATATACGCCAGGCACTCCTTCTTCAGGCCGCTTTTGCCAACCGTGCGCCAGCCCGCCGGGATCGCCTTGTAGTCGGGCCAGATGGAATACTGCTCTTCGTGGTTGACCACTACCTGGAACACGATGTCTTCGCGATCGAATACGGATGTCATTGCCTGTCTCCTGGATTGATTGGGCCCGTCACGCCGGTGGCGTACGGTGGCTTTCTAGAGAACGAACGACAGGCGCGACAAATTAATCCGCAGTGACCAGCACACTGGCCAGCTCACAACGCTGAAACGGACCCGAGGCCTGGCTGTCGCCGCTGACCACCACCTGCACGCTGTATGAACCCGGCACCGGGGTGTCGAGCCAGGTACCGAGCTGACCGGCAGCGGCCCCCAGGTGCACCACGCGCTGCTGGTGGGCGAGGATGTCCAGCTCCGGCAATAGCGTATGGCGCAACGCGGCGAGCCTGGCCAGGGGCTCGGCAATGCCGGTGGCACGGTCGAACGGCAGCGCCTGCACCGTGCGGAGTTGATCGTGGTACTTGACCAGGGCGTCAGCCAGGCTGAGGGTCGGCCCCTGCACGATGGCATGGGCGCGGACATTGCTGATCACCTCGCCACCGGCCTGCAGGTGCGCCGTGAGTGCCAGCGGCTGGCCAACCGCGTGGCGCGCGGCCATTTCGACGCCCAGGCGAATGTTGGCAGGCCCGCTGCGTGCCGTCACCGAGTGCTGCAACGCCCCGGCCGTGCAACTGATCGATTGCCCGCTGCCGGCGAACTCGACCTGCAGGTACCACTGCCCCGGTTCCGGGTGGGGAAGATTGAAGATGACAAAACCGGCGCCGATGATACTCGGCGCCAGCGGGCTGGTGACGCCACTGGGGTCGACCAGAGTCACCGACAGCTGATTGCCCCGCGGGCTGCCACTGGTATAGCTCACCTCGCGACTCGACCACACCAGCGACAACTGCGCCGCACCCGGACGCTGGCCGATGACCAGCGGAATCAACTGGTAGCCATGCTGGGCGATGTCGTTGAGCTGGTTGGTCAATAGCGCTGCATTGGCGCTGGTTGCGCGGATCTGGTTGTAGACCTTCATCAGGTCCACCGCGCGGGGCGCATAGAAGTAGCGCCCGCCGGTGCGCTGGGCAATCTGCTGGAGCAGGTGCTGATCGGCCTGGGGGCCCAGGGCGCAGGCCATCACCGGATAGATCGGCAGCACCTCCAGCGGTGACGGCCCGTCATTGTGCTGGCCGTCGCTCAAGAGCACGCAGGCACGCGACAACCTGGACGAATCGAGAAAACTGCGGCTGTGCTGCAAACCCAGGCCGATGGCGCTGGACAGGCCGTCAAAAGCCAACCCGGCCACCGCGGTGGCGGCACTGGCGGTGATATTGAGCAGCGGGTCGACCGTGGCCAGGCCGCCGTTGCCGGTGAACACCGTGCGCGCCTTGTGATCACAGGCCACCACGGCCAGCTTGTCACCCGCCTTGAGCAAACGCAGGAACGCCTGGGTATCGATCAGCGCCTGCTCGACGTGACCGTATTGGCTCATGCTTTCCGATATATCGATTATCGGCACTACTGAAACCGTGCTCATGCCCTGTGCTCCCTGCTCATGGGCTTTTTCTGGATCATAGCTACGGCGAATACCCTGTCAAACGACCTGGGTGACATAAAAACACCATTGGTCGGCGCAGGGTACTCAAGACAGCGCGGGTCGAGGGACGACACCCGCCCCTCGCAGCACCGGCACTCAGGTGTTGGACTTGAGCTTGGTCCACAGCCGCGTGCTCAGGCGGGCGATGGCCGGTGGCAGGTCTTCGACGGTGAAGAGTTTTTCCAGCACGTCCTTCGGCGGATAAATCGCCGCATCCTGCTTCACCGCAGGCGTGAGGAACTGATCCGCAGCGCTGTTGGGGTTAGCGTAGTGGATGCTGTTGCTGATGTTGGCGATCACTTCAGGGCTGAGCAGGTAGTTGAGGTAGGCGTAGGCGTTCTTCTCGTGGGGCGCGTTTTTGGGAATGACCAGCATGTCCATCCACAGGGTCGAGCCCTCCTCCGGGATCGAGTAGGCGATATCGATGCCGTTGTTGGCCTCCCTGGCGCTGGCCGCAGCCTGGACCACGTCGCCGTTGAAACCGATCACCGCGCAAACGTTACCGTTGGCCAGGTCGCTGATGTACTTGGAGGCATGGAAGTACTGCACATAAGGACGGATCTTCAGCAGTGCCTGCTCGGCCTGCTTGTAGTCCGCAGGCGTATGACTGTGGTGCGGCAGGCCCAGGTAGTTGAGGGTGATCGGCAGGATCTGCGTCGGGTTGTCGATGATCGCCACGCCGCACTGGCTGAGCTTCTTGATGTTCTCTTCGTCGAAGAACAGGTTCCACGAACGGGTGACGTCGGTGCTGCCGAAAATTGCCTTGATCTTCTCGACGTTGTAGCCGATGCCGGCGGTGCCCCACATGTACGGAAAACCGTACTGGTTGCCGGGGTCGTTGACCTCGAGCTTTTTCATCAACAGCGGGTCGAGGTTCTTCCAGTTGGGCAACTGGCTCCTGTCCAGGGGCTGGATCGCCCCGGCCTTGATCAGCCGTGACATGAAGTGGTTGGAGGGGCTAACCACGTCATAGCCGGTGTTGCCGGTCATCAGCTTGGATTCGAGCACTTCGTTGCTGTCGTGAATGTCGTAGGTCGCCTTGATGCCGGTGGCCTTGGTGAAGCTGGGCAAGGTGTCGTCGGCGATGTAGCCGTTCCAGTTGGAGATGTTCACTGCTTCGACAGCGTATGAAGCGGCGGAAAAAGTCGCGAGCAAGGCAACCAGGGGCAGCGTTTTGAATTGCATGATCATTCACCTTTCAAAGGAGCTTTGTTCTTGTTGGGATAGACGGTGTTCTAGATTTCAGTCCTGGCTCGCAGCGCTTCCACACGCATCCGCAGCATGGCACCGATATCGAGCAGCGGCTTGGGGGGCAACCAGCCGGGTTGCGCCCGGGCCATGACCGAGGTCAGCAGCGGCGAGCTCGCCCCGCTGGCAAGCTCTGCCAGCAAACGCCCCCACAAGGTGCCGCGGGCAACCCCGGAGCCATTGCAGCCGGCCACGGCAAACACGCCTTCTTCGACCTTGGCGAAGTACGGCTGGCCGGAGCGCGAGGCGCTGAGGTGGCCGGTCCAGGTGAACTGGATGTCTTGTGCGCTGAACCACGGAAAGCGTCGCTGCAAGCCCCGCAGATGATGCTGCTGACGTTGCTGCAGTTCACTCGGGCCAAGGTCCCGCGCGCGGTATTCGGCGGTGTTGCGGATCATCACCCGGCGGTCCGGGGTCAGCCGTACTGTGGCGCCCAGTGGCCGGGTCGAGAGCACGCCCCACGGCTCGACGTTGCCGATGGCGCTGAACTCGGCGTCGGTCATCGGTCGGGTGAGGCTGGCGCTCAATTCCATCGCGAAGGTGCCACTGGTGTCGATGCCGGCCCGTGGAACAAAGGCGTTCAGGCACACCAGTACCTGTTTAGCCTCGATGCTGCCATCGGCACTGTTGGCGCGCACACGGCCCTGATCGAGGCGCTCAAGGCTGTTGATATCGGTGTTTTCATACAGTGTGACACTGGCTGGCAGTGCATCGAGCAAGCCCTTCACGTACTTGGCCGGTTGCAGCAAGGCGTTGCCGTTGCCGCACCAGATCGCTGCCTGGTAATGGCTGCTGCCGAGCTTGTGCTTGAGCGCCTCACCTTGCAGGAACTGCGCCTCGGCGCCGACGGCACGCAGGGTCGCCAGCTTGGCTTCGACATGGGTGAGCTTGTCCGGGTCGTTAACCGCGAAAAAGTAGCCGTCGTCGCGAAACTCGCAGTCGATGTCGTGGCGCACGATGCGCTGGCGCACTTCGTTGCTGGCGACCTGGCCGATCGCGGTATCGGTTTCGTAGTCGGCAAAGCCCCCATGGCCAAGCAATTCGTTGTCGGCCGGGTGTTCATGAGCGACGACAAAACCGGAGTTGCGTGCCGACGCGCCTTGCGCGGCGTGCTGGCGATCAACCACGACAACCCGCGCCTGCGGGTGCATTTCAGCCAGGGTATGGGCGGCACTGAGCCCGGTGATGCCCGCGCCGATCACCAGCCAGTCGGCTTTTTGCGCGCCGCTCAGGCGAGCGCGTACCGCTGAACTGCCCGCCAGGGCAATCCAGCCACATTGGTTTTTCATGCATCACCTCTCGACCTGTATGCACACAGCGCATGGACGTTTTATGCTGGTGGCGGTTGCCATGGCCAGAATCTAAAAGGTCTTTGCTGATACAACCAACGTTATAAATTCATCGGGGCATTCGAAAAACGCATGGATAAAGTTCGCCACCTGCCTTCGCTGCAAGCCCTGCAGGCGCTGGTCGAAGTCGCCGATACCGGCAGCTTCACCCAGGCCGCGCATAAGCTGTGCCTGACCCAGAGCGCGGTAAGCCGCAAGATCCAGCTGTTGGAGAGTCATTTTGGCGTAGCCATGTTCGTGCGCAGCAGCCGCAGCTTGCAGCTCACTGCCGAGGGCGAACAGGTGCTGGCCAGCGCACGGAGTATTCTCGAGCAACTGAAAACCCTCGAAGAACGCCTGTCGCCGCAACAGCGCCCGTTCCGCATCCGCATGCACGTGTCGCTGGCGGTGCGCTGGTTGCTGCCCAGGCTTAGCGAGTTCTACCGCTTGCACCCGGACATCTCGTTGTCGATCGAGACGGTGGCCACCGAGATTGTGGAACCGGCCACGGACAGTGATGCGTACATCCTTTACCTGCCCGAGCCTTCCAGTGATTCGGCCTGCTCGACACTGTTCGAGGAAACCCTGGTGCCGGTGTGCACGCCCGGCCTCGGGCTGGATTCAGAGGCAGACCTGGTGCGCTTTGCACTGCTGCATGGCTCCACCGACCAGCAGACCTGGAGCCAGTGGCTGGCGGCGCGGGGCGGCAAAGCGCTGGCGGATTACCGGCACATACCGTTCAACCTCGACGAATTGGCGCTGGATGCGGCGGCGCGAGGCTTGGGGGTGGCGATGACCGACCTGACCCTGGCCGCCGAATCGATTGATCGCGGCGTGCTGATCGTGCCGTTCGGGCAGCCACTGAAGACCGGCGGGGTGTATTCGTTGTGCCTGCAGGCCGCAGGAGCCGGGCATCCGGCGTGCGCGGTGGTGATGCAGTGGTTTGCCGAGCAGCGCGGTGGCTGATCCTGTTACATTTACCGCCTGTCCAACCCTCCAGAGCCTGAAAATGGATCTTCACGCACTTCTCGCCTTCACCCTGGTTGCCGCGATTGCCATCGCCAGCCCCGGCCCCGCTACTTTGATGGCGATCAACAACAGCCTGGCCTACGGGCCGCGTTATGCGGTGTGGTCCTCGCTGGGCAACGCCAGCGGGCTGTTCTGCCTGTCAGCGGCGGCCATGCTCGGCCTCGGCGCGCTGCTCGCCAGCTCCGAGTGGTTGTTCAACGCGGTGAAGATCCTCGGTGCCGGCTACCTGTTCTACCTCGGTGCCAAACAGTTGATGAAAAAGAGCCCGATGCTGGCAAGCGATGTTGCAGCGGGCCAGGCACCGGTCAAGCCCTCACGCTGGAAGCTGTACAAATCGGCCTTCCTCACCGCCGCCACCAACCCCAAGGCAACGATGTTCTTTACCGCCCTGTTCCCGCAATTCATCGACCAGAGCGCTGCGCTGTTGCCGCAGTTCCTGATCCTCACCGCGATTTTCATGGGCTTGTCGCTGACCTCCCTGAGCCTGTACGCCGCCCTCGCCTCGCGGGCCAAAGGCGTGCTGACCCGGCCGGCGTTCTCGCGCTGGGTGAGCCGGGTGGTGGGCTCGACGTTTATCTTCTTTGGTGCGGCAATTCTGACCATGCGCCGTCAGGGTGCTTGATCTAGAGAGCAGCGCAAATCCTGTGGGAGCTGGACTTGCCAGCGATCGAGCGCGTAGCGGTCGTAATTCAGGCAATACCTGATGTGTTGGCTGTACGGCGACATCGCGGGTCAAGCCCGCTCCCACAGACAATGCATCAACCCTGGTCGACACCACGCTTGAATACCCACCCCAACCCCGTTACCCTCCTTCAGTCGCTGCCAATTCAGCGACCGGGTGTGCAAGCCCGAACGATGTGGAGCAATCAGTACCTTGAGACCTTCCCGGCGCGTCTTTGCGTCCGAGGAATAGTTTTATGGTGGCTGTGCGTGGGAGGCCTTCGGGTCTGCCGGGTCCTATATCCTCGGTCTTGCACACCTGCGCACAGCTGCCACCCATTCGTGTGCAAGCGGATGCTGGCAGTTTCCTGGCTGATATAGGAGATGCAGCATGATCAAGATCGTTCCTGATCCACCGCCAGCCGGCGCCCTTCCTCACACTGCCGACGCGCCTTTCGGGGCTTGTGCTGCAGGTCATCCCCCGTTGTTTTCTGTACGCGCCGGTATCGAGGCGCATGACGCGTTGGTGCATGCGTCGATGTATTTGCGTTGCGCCCATGACACTGGCATGCAGGCATGCGACAAGGTTGATGCCGACGCCCGCGGAATGATTTGGGCAACACTGCACTCGGTCGAGATGGCCAAGGGGCTGGTGGATGCGTTGCTTGATGGGATCGAGACACAAGCCTTGGAGCGCAAGGCAGCCAGGTAACAATCCAGGGGGACGCAAGCGCCTGGTTTTGGGGCCGCAGGTGCGGCCCATCGCTGGCAAGGCCAGCTCCCACAAATCCTGCGTCCAACCTCCAGAGACCTACCCAACGATGAACTATCAAGCCCCGACTCTCTGGGCTGGACATCAATACTGGCCACTTAGTAGCATCCAATCAGCAGGACTGCGTAACTCAATACGACTATCACCAGCCAGGGAGGCTGAATGAACACGATTGTCCATCGACCCATCCACGCAGCTCTACGCCCCACCCTCGGCTGGTCCGATACCTGGCAGGGCCCTGACCAAGGTCTGATCCGCTGCTGGGAGGCTGGTCGTGAACGAGCCCTCAAACATCCCGACATTGCCCAGCGCTGCATCGCCGGTGAGCTCCCCGTGCTGGGCTGGAAAGGTGGTGTCGAACGCACCTTGAAGAAACTCGAGAAGTTCGGCTCGCTCAAGTATCTGGCTCACTGGCAAGGTTTACGCGGTGACGACCTGCAAATCGATACCACAGCGGAACTGACGATTAGTTGCAGCCGTACAGGGATGGTCGTGACTTTCACACCCGAGCAAAGCAAATACTACAACTCACAGGTTGATAACGAAGAGTAAGGAAGCTTGCATCATGGTCGACTTGCATCAGGAATTCGAAAACAGTCGTTTCTACCACCAGGCCCGTATCGACCGACGCTCGGCGGACGCCTTACTCGGCATTGCCGCAGGGCTCACTGCAGATAACACCATCAACCAGCGAGAGGCTGAGTTTCTAAAAAACTGGATCGAGCATCATCTGGCACACCTGGATGATCCAGTGATCAACCTGCTCTACCGACGCCTGGCCAATATGCTCAGCGATGGAATTCTGGATGCCGACGAGTCGGCGGAATTGTTGGAGATACTCCAGCAATTTACCGGCGCCCCCAGTAATAGTCCTCGCCCTTTTACTGCGCCCACCACACTCCCCCTTAATGATCCAGCACCTGCCCTCGACTGGCCAGACAGGGTGTACCTTTTTACTGGCGCCATGGCCTATGGGCCACGTAAGGAGTGTGAGGCCCTCGTGCTAGATCGCGGAGGCTTGATTGGCGGCTCGGTGAGCAAAAAGGTGCACTTCCTGGTGGTGGGGAGTGTCGGGAACGAGCAATGGCTGCACAGTAGTTATGGTACGAAGATCAAGAAGGCTGTGGAGATAAGAGAGGCTGGGGGCGGGATCGCGATTGTTAGCGAGGAGCATTGGCAGAAGGCGGTATTTGGGCAAAATTGACCCTAACAAGAAAACTTCGCTAACACTCCACTCACCGCCTGCCAGAGCGATTAGTCCGCACACTAAAAAAGAGAAAACGATGCCTGAGAAAAAATCCTCCTATGTAAAAAATGGACGCTTAGGTGAGGTACTAGCCCTGATACAGGTTTTGGCTTACGACCGTAATACTAGTCGTAGCGAAGCGGGTTTGAAAGATGAATTAAAAGAAAAACCGGAGTCAGAAAACTCGTGGATCAACCTTGCTAAAAACCACCCAGAACTCTTCCGTGTTCGCGAAGAACAGGGGGCTATTGATAGAGTATCTCTAGTTTCACGCTACGTTCTCCCCCACACGACAGAAAACGGAAAAAAAGTAAGACCTCCGCTGGACACCTCTGTAGTTAACAAATTAATAGAAGTAGCAATCGAGCTCCATGATCGAGAAAGAAAGCATGCCGAACGCTGGAAGATTTTTATTCCTATGCTAGTCGCAGCCATCAGCGCTAGCGCCGCGATCACCGCAGCCTTAATATCCAAAACTTAACCTCCCAGAAAATCATAAAACTTTTCGGAGCCCCAACAATGCTTGAACACTTTAAATACATAGCCCCACTTGCAACCTTTGCATTAGGTATATGGGCAACACCGCTAATAGAAAACAGAAAAGAGAAGGCAAAGGCCAAGGCCATCTTTAACAACCTCAGCTTAGAGCTCGACGATGAGCTAATCGAGCTTGAAGCAAAATTAAAGAAAATGGCCGCCGCGCTGATATCACTAAAAAAACTAAAAAACGGAGAGCCCGAAATCGGCCAGCCATTCTACTATGTCCCTAGAGATACAATCTGTCAGTTCCTGAAGCCCGCAACCGAGACATCTTTTAGGCGTTTCAACAAAAGCCAGCGCTTTGCAATCAAGTCACTCAGCGTCCAGGTAGAAGCAATTAATGGCTATAGAAGTCAAATAAAAAACACCCAAGCAACACACGAAACATTCGACGAAGTTATCAAAATCTACAAGCGTTACTTGCATACAGGCAGCTGCATGCTTAACACCATGCGCATAATCTCAGGCAAACCCCAAGCCAATTTAAGCGGCGACGACAACGCAATAATCAATACAGTCTTGAGCGAGTTAAAGATCGAGCTAAACGCGAGTGATCTCATCATTACCTCAACCCTCCAAATAGAGAACCCTAGTAAAAACCTGACAACGCAAGCAATTCGCTAGCCTTGGTAACCCCCTCAATGCCTACTCCGCTGAAAACCTGCTGGCCCTCAAGCTGGCGCAACGTGCCCGGCATTGACTACAGCGCGCCGACCCTCGACCTGCAGGCCATTGTGCCGAAAGCCGGCGACAAGACCTGGGCACAGTTCGATAGGCACGACAATGTGCAGGCTGGCGAGACCGTGCAACTGCTATGGTGCCCGCCGCTGTCCGCCGTCAATGGCTGGAGCGAACAGCCTTCGGAAATTGCCCTGAGCTACCTGCTGAAGGCGCTCGTGCTCAGTTGCATGGGCGACACCTATGAACTCGACATCCTTGGCAGCGAGCGGCTACTGCCAATGCTCAGGTCCCTGCCCCACGATCAGGGCGCCTGGGCACTGCAGCAAGTCGGTGGCGAGGAGGCGCAGATCTTTGCCCTGGAGGAAGCCTGCTGGAGTGCCTGCGCGGTGGTCGAGGGGCTGACCTACCTGAGTGCCTGCACGCCGTTCGAAGCGCATATGGAGCTGATACTCGAGGTGACAGGCGATGAGGTTGTCGGGCTGTTCTCGGCGCATGTCGACCCGGGCGGGGCTTTCTATTCGTTTGGCCGGCGCAAGCTGGAAGGTCGGGAGCTGAGGGCGGTCGAGCAGGTGCTGAAGGTTGCGCAACCGCTCAAAGACTCTCAGGGCCGCTACCTGCTGACTTGAAGGCCTCATCGCTGGCAAGCCAGCTCCCACAGGCCCTGCACCATTCCTGAGAACAGCGGCAAACCTGTGGGAGCTGGCCTTGCCAGCGATGGGTTGCAAGGCAACCCCGAGGGCCTACTGGCCGAGTAGCTCCCGCGACATCAACCACTGCTCCTTGCCCCAGGCCTCGAACCGCTCGCGCACGCTCCAGCCGCGTTTGGCGTAGTACGCGCTCTGGTCATGGGTGTGCAGGTACAAGGTGGCCACGCCGCGCTCCCGGGCTCGCTGACAAATCCCTTCAATCAGTTTTTCCGCCAGGCCCTGCCCGCGTGCCTGCGGCTCGACCAGCACACAAGCAAGCCAGGGCCCTAGCTCCGGGCGCCCGGGCAGGTCATCGCGGGCCAGCGCAGCGCCACCGAGCAAGCGTCCTTGATCGAGCGCAACCAGGCATTGCCAGTCACCGTTGCGCTGGCCCTCGGCGAACTCTCGCCGCCATGCTTCCAGCGAAATATCGGCGTACTCATAGCTGAACTGCCGATACAGCCGCTCGGCGAAGGTGTCGCAGTGCTGCATGTGGTGTTCAAGCCATTCCAGGTTCGGCATGTGCAGTCCTTTTTATGTTTTGCTCAGGTGCCCGAGCGCTCGGGCAACAGACTACGGTCAAACACGAAGGGCGTCTCGGCTTTCGGCGTGTGTTCGAACAGTTGCTGGGGCCGGCCCATTTTCGGGAAGTTCTTTTCGCCGGTGTCGCGAATCCAGCCCTCGTCCTTCATGCGCTCCAGGCGCTTGCGCAGGGAGGTGTTGTTGACCGGGTGACCGAGGCAGGCCTGCACGGCGTTGAGTGCATCGAGCACGGTGAAGCGCTCGGGCGCCAGGTACAGCGGCAGGTTGGTATACACCGCCTTGGACGCCAGGCGCTCGCACGCCAGCTGCACCAGCAGGTTATGGTCGAACGGCAGCACCCGCTTGCGCCCGATGACGCTGGCGACGTCGACAAAGCACAGCTGCTCAGTGCCGGCCTCGACCTCCGGGCCGAGCAAGGCCAGGTAGTAGGTACTCATCGACCAGCCACGCGGGTCGCGAAAGGCGTTGCCCTCGGTGCCCACCTGTTCCAGGTGACGCGGCAGGATCCGGGCCTTTTCGCTCATCGCCCGGTCAGCCGCGGCCGCCAGGGTATTGTCCGGGGTGCGGCCGTTGACGATCACCCCCGGCAGCGCCCACTCACCTTCGTGGGGCGCGCGATCGCGCCGGTACAGCAGCACTTCCAGCTGCTTGCTCTCGGGGTTCAGGCGCAACGCGACGATGTCGACGCTGGCCAGTACTTCTGCAGCACTCACTGTGGACTCCTATACACCTCAAACTCTGCAACGATGTCGGGCAGGCACCAGGCTGCCGGCAGCGCCTGGCCATTGCGCAGGCCGGCGCGAATCGCCGAGCTGTGCACGCCCAGTTGCTCCTCGGCCACCAGCAGGCCGAAGTCTGCCAGCAGTTCCCGGCCTCGATAGAAGCCAGCAACATTGGCCTGGTTATCCTCGCCGATGACCAGGGCGATATCAGCGCGGGCAATACCGCTGCGCTCGCTCAACGCGCACAGCAGGTCATAGCTGTACACCGCCCCGCCCTCGCCGCCCAGCTCACGCTCCACGGCCGAGCAACTGACCCGCTCGCTCCCGAGCCGCTCGATCAGCCGCTGCAACCAACGACAACGCAGGTCGAAGTCGACCATGCGCTTGCCATGGGCATGCCGGTAACTGGGCACCACGAGCACCTGATCGGCCCACTCCAGCGCCCGGGTGATCACGCTCAGGTGGCCGGGGTGCGGTGGGTCGAAAGCACCACCGTACACGGCCAGACGAAACCGCACCGGGCCCGACTCATATATTTCACTATGCATACTATATCCACCGTGGTTGCTTCTGAAAAAGAAAAAGCGGTTGACATACATATTACACCTAGTGAATTATGTGTCCACACCCAGTGCAGGAGCCACCCCATGAAAATCGCCAGCTTCGATGTCGACGCCCAAAACGGCTTCACCGACAACGCCCCCTCCGAGTTGCCAGTCCCCGGCGGCGCCGAGATCGCCCCGGCACTCAACGCCATGGCCAAGCGCGCCAGCCTGCGCATCGGCAGCAAGGATGCCCACACGCCGAAAGCCGCCTGGGTGGTGGGTAGTCACGCCGAGATGCTGCAGCCACTGGACATGGCCAACGCCGACCTGACCTGGGTCAGCCACTGCGTGCCGGGCACGCCGGGCTTCGAGCTGCTGGCCGGCCTGCCTGCGCCGATCGACTACGACTTCTTCGTGTGGAAAGGCATCGAACCCGACCTGCATCCCTACGGCGCCTGCTACCACGACCTGGCCAGCCGCCGCTCCACCGGGGTTATCGAGTACCTCAAGGTGCAAGAGGTCAAAGCCGTGATTGTCGGCGGCCTGGCCCTGGATTTCTGCGTCAAGAACACCGCCCTGCAACTGCAGGCCGCAGGCTTGCAGGTGTTTCTCTACCAACCGGCATGCCGGGCGATTTCCGCCCAGGGCGCCGCAGCGGCCATGGCCGAGATGACCGGCCAGGGCATCATCGCCTGCGCCGACCTCGCCAGCCTCGACCAGCAACTGAACGCATTCAAGGGAGCATGAACATGAGCGAGAGCGTCTTCGGCCCAAGCATCATCCAGAACCTGCTGGACACCGACTTCTACAAGATCACCATGATGCAGGCGGTGCTGCACAACTACCCCAACGCCGAGGTGGAATGGGAATTCCGCTGCCGCAACAGCGAAGACCTGACCCCGTACCTGGCCGAGATCCGCTACCAGATCGAGCAGCTGGCCGAGGTCTCGATCACTCAGGACCAGCTGGCTTACCTGGGGCGCATCCCTTTCATCAAGCCGGACTTCATCCGCTTCCTCAGCCTGTTCCGCTTCAACCTGCGCTACGTGCACGTTGGCGTCGATGATGCCGGGCAACTGGCGATCCGCCTGCGCGGGCCCTGGCTGCACGTGATCCTCTACGAGATCCCGCTGCTGGCGATCGTCTCCGAAGTGCGTAACCGCTACCGCTACCGTGAAGTGGTGATGGAGCAAGTGGGTGAGCGCCTGTACGAAAAACTCGACTGGCTCAAGGCCGAAGCGTCGCCTGCGGAACTGGCCGGCCTGCAACTGGCTGATTTCGGTACCCGTCGGCGCTTCTCCTACCGGGTCCAGGAGCACGTGGTGCACACCCTCAAGCAGGACTTCCCGGGGCGTTTTGTCGGCACCAGCAACGTGCACCTGGCGCGCGAACTGGACATCAAGCCGATCGGCACCATGGCCCACGAGTGGTTCATGGCCCACCAGCAACTGGGCCCGCGGCTGATCGACAGCCAGGTTGCCGCGCTGGAATGCTGGGTCAAGGAATACCGCGGGCTACTCGGCATCGCCCTGACCGACTGCATCGGCATGGACGCCTTTCTCAAGGACTGCGACCTGTACTTCGCCAAGCTGTTCGACGGCCTGCGCCACGACTCCGGGGACCCGCTGCTCTGGGCCAACAAGGCCATCGCCCACTACGAGAAACTCGGCATCGACCCGAAGAGCAAGACCCTGGTGTTCTCCGATGGCCTGAACTTCGCCAAGACCCTGCACCTGTACCGCGAGCTCAGCCCACGAATCAACGTCAGCTTCGGCATCGGCACCAACCTGACCTGCGACATTCCCGGCGTTGAGCCGATGAACATCGTGATCAAGATGACCGCCTGCAACGGCGCTCCGGTGGCGAAGATCTCCGACAGCCCAGGCAAGACCCAATGCCGTGACGAGAACTTCGTCAGCTACCTCAAGCACGTGTTCAAGGTTGAAGGCCAGTAAAGGAGAAGCACATGAACAGTCGCCAGATCGAGATTGCCAAGGCCCTGGGCGTGGTGGCGCCCTTCGCAGATAACGCGGCAGTACAGAACGAGATCCGCCAGCGCATCGATTTCATCAAGCAGACCCTGCTCGATGCGCGCTTGAAGGTGTTGGTGCTGGGCATCAGCGGCGGCGTCGACTCGTCAACCGCCGGGCGCCTGGCGCAGCTGGCGGTCGAGCAATTGCGCAGCGAACAGGCCGACAGCGACTACCGCTTCATCGCCATGCGCCTGCCGCACAACACCCAGCATGACGAGCCCGATGCCCAGGCCGCACTGGCCTTCGTCGGCGCCGATGAGTGCATCACGGTGAACATTGCAGACGGCGTCAACGGCCTTGCCGGGCAACTGCCGCAACTGGCCGAGCTCGCTGACGGGCAACGGGATTTCGTCCTCGGCAACGTCAAGGCGCGCCTGCGCATGCTGGCCCAGTACACCCTGGCCAACGCCCGCAATGGCCTGGTGATCGGCACCGACCATGCCGCCGAAGCGGTGATGGGCTTCTTCACCAAATTCGGCGACGGCGCCTGCGACCTGGCCCCCCTGAGCGGGCTGTGCAAGGGCCAGGTGCGGGCTATCGCCGCCGCGCTGGGTGCGCCGGAACACCTGGTGCACAAGGTGCCTACCGCCGACCTTGAAGAACTGCGCCCGGGCCTGGCCGACGAGCAGGTACATGGTGTCAGCTACGGGCAGATCGATGCCTTCCTGCAGGGTGAAAACGTCGATGACGCGGTCGCAGCCATCATCAATGCCTACGACAAGACCCGGCACAAACGCGAATTGCCCAAGGCACCGGCGGCACGATTCGCTACAATGCTGCCATCCTGAATGGACTCACCGGAGACTGTTGTGCAACGCCTGATCCTCACCGCCCTGTCCGCCGCCGCCCTCGCCGGCTGCGCGACGCCCTCCAAGGAAAGCCTCGACCAGTACATCGGCACCATGCTCGCCCAGCCGCTGTCGACCTACAGCCTGTTTCGTGAAGGCGATGTGCTGAGTTTCCAGGTTAACGTACCGGCCAACAACGGCTTGACTGATCGCAGCTTCCAGCTCGAAGCCTCCTGCGTTGAGCCGAACGTGGCGATCATGTACCTGGACGCCGACCAGCGCGCCTACTTCAAGAACCCCAGCGGCTACGCCCCGCCGCAGCCGATGCCTGATCGCTTCCATGCCATCCTGCTGAACAACCCGAGCTTCGCCGGGGCCTGCAAGACTCAAGCAAAGCCCGACTGGCGCAAGCTTAAAGGTGAAGATGGCGAGCCATGGGTGCTGGTCGACCGCAACAGCATCAACAAGATGGGCAACGACGTCAGCCTGTGGGCCGCCTTCGACCAGCCGAGCATCCTCCTCGACCTGCCATACAACGCGCCCTACGCGCAAAAGCGTGAGCATCATCGCTTCAACTGCAGCGCCGGTACCTACACCCTGCTGGCCGGCTACGATGTCGATGCCAACAACCGGGTCACCGACGGCATGGTCCCGTCACTGCCCAAGCCCGAGCCTGTGGCCGACAGCAACGCCGACTACCAGGCGCTGTTCGCCCTGGCCTGCGCCACGCCGGATAAAGTCGCGCAACTGGCGCCATTCAGCCCGCGCTTCAAGGCACCGATCGTCACGGCTGTGTTGCCGCCGGTCAGCCCGTCGGTGATGGTCGCCCTCGAGCGCCTGCAACTGCCCAAGCCGGCGCAACCGCTCACGTACCTGGATGCCGTCGGCACCTCGACCATAAAAGGCAAGACCTCGCCCATGCGCGAGGAGCAGTTCCTGTCGGTTGATGCCAATAGCCAGCAACTGATGGTGATCCTGCGCGGCAAGGGCTATGAGGCGCAAAAGATCACCTGGCGCGGATTGATCCCGCTGGTGAGCAAGACCGACTTCACCGGCATGAGCGAAAGCAGCGCGCTGACCAGTCTGAGCTTCAAGGGAGACTGGAAGACCATGGCGGTGGGCAGCAAGCTCAGCTATTCACAGCAAGGTGCGACCAACAACAACGTGATCGGCCAGTACGGCAAGGACCTGAAGATCACCGAGTGCACGGTGCAACAGCAACTGCCGGCCAGCACCCTCAACGCCAGCTTGAGCGGCAGCGCCAAGGCGCTGGACTGCAGCGTGCAGGGTGACGAGGATAAACGCGTCAACCACCTGTTCTACCTGGAAGACTACGGCTACTTCTTCAGCGCCAGCATCGACAAGAATACCTTCTACTACAATGATCTGCGCCTGCAGACGGTGAAGTGAACCCTGGGGCCGCTGACGCGGCCCATCGCCGGCAAGCCGGCTCCCACATTGGGTCGGCATGCACCATTGCCTGTGGGAGCTGGCTTGCCAGCGATCGACCGCGAAGCGGTCGCAAACCAGGCGACTCAGTCAAGCAGGCTGTCCCCCCGATTTGCAGCCCCCACGCTTTGGCTGGCAAACTTCGCCCATGCACGATACCCCGCTACAACCCGCTCAGCTCGGCGTCGCCCTGCGTCGCTGGCGCCTGCTGCACCGCATCAAGCAAGCGCATGCCGCACAGCTGTTCGGCGTGGCGCAATCGACTGTCTCGCGCTGGGAAAATGGCAGCCAGGCCATCGAGCCCAACGAACGCGCGCTGATCGAATCCCGGCTCGCCGCGCGCCTTGACGCCCCTGCCGAACAGGCCCTGGCCCGCCTGGTCAACGACAGCCCACGCCCCGTGCACCTGGTCTGCGACCTCAGCCACCGCTTGCTGGCCTGCTCCCCGGCCCGCGCCGCGCAGTTCAGCATCCCGTTGAGCGAGCTGCTCGGTCGTTCGCTGTGGCGCTATTGCAGCGCAGAAATCATCAGCAAGGAGGCGGCCCTCGACAGTCTCGGCTGGCGCGAGGTACTCGCCCCGCCAGCGCTGGAATTCGCCAGCGGCTGCAATGACTCGGCGCTCGTCCCCATCACCCAGAGCCTGTGCCGCTGGACCCGCATCACCCTCTCCGACGGCAGCGCCGCGCGGCTGGTGGAAACCCTCTGATACCCCACGGATTCTTTATCCATGGACGTTTGGCCCTCGCCCTCCTAGGCTTTGCCCCATGCCCACCACCTGGATCGACAACCCCATGAGTAGCACCACCCTCACGGGCCGCCTGGCATTCCTGCGCGAGGCCGAGAAACTCAAGGATGTATTGCGCAGCGCCCATACCTCCAGTGGCCGCCCGGAAAGCACCGCCGAACACAGCTGGCGCCTGTGCCTGATGGCCATCGTCTTCGCCGACCAGTTGCCCGCGCTGGATATGCTCAAGGTGCTCAAGCTCTGCGTCATTCACGACCTGGGCGAAGCCCTGCACGGCGACATCCCCGCGGTCAGCCAGGCTGACCACCCGGATAAGAGCGAACAGGAGCGCGCCGACCTGCTGGAGCTGACCCGTTCACTGGATGCTCCAATACAAGCCGAAATCCTCGCCTTATGGGAAGAGTACGAGCATGCCAGCAGCGAGGAAGCCCTTGCAGTCAAGGCCCTCGACAAGCTGGAGACCCTGCTGCAACACACCCAGGGCGATAACCCGAGCGACTTCGACTACGCCTTCAATCTGGGTTACGGTCGCAAATACACCAACGCCAGCCCACTCTTCCAGAACCTGCGCGCGCTGATTGACGAAGACACCCGCCGCCTTGTCGCCAATACTGGTTCAAACCCCGAGAACGCCATGATCCTGCGCCCCGAAACCCTGGCCGACTGCCCGGCCATCGAACTACTGACCGCTGCCGCCTTTGCGCACGCGCCACACTCGAGCCACACAGAGCATTTCATCGTCAACGCCCTGCGCCGCGCCGGGCAGTTGTCGGTGTCGCTGGTGGCCGAAGAGGCCGGGCACATCATCGGCCATGTGGCCTTGTCGCCGGTGAGCCTGTCCGACGGTTCTACCGGCTGGTATGGCCTGGGCCCGATCTCGGTGGCGCCCGAGCGCCACGGCCAGGGCATCGGCAGCCAGTTGATGCACGCGGCGCTGCAGGCCCTGCAAGCGTTGGGCGCTGCCGGCTGCGTGGTACTGGGCGATCCTGGCTACTACGGGCGCTTCGGCTTTGTTGTGCGCCCGGAGCTGGTATTGCCCGGTGTACCGCCCGAGTATTTCCAGGCCCGGAGCTACACCAGCCGGTGGCCACAGGCCCAGGTCAGCTATCACCCGGCTTTCGAAGCCACGAGTTGATCACAACTGCCGACGGAATGATTTGCACACGCGGCGAACCTTGTACAAAATCGCCGCCTTTGCCTCGAAAGGATGCGTGCAATGAAGTTCGAAGGGACTTTCCAATACATGGGCCAACACGGGATCGTCTTCAACGTCTCGCAGATCACCCTCACCGACAGCGAACGCGGGCGCCTGCGCGAGCTGCATTTTGGCGAAGCGAAAAGCGCCCACTACGAGGTTAACAGCAAGGTTGTCGAGGTCTACGACAAGATGCTGGCCAAGAACCTGCCGTGCACCATGATGATCGGCATCTCCAAGCCGCTGACCCGCCAGCAGGGCGACGTGCTTAACGCCCAGCGCACCAAGATCGCCAACCTCGCCGCCTCGGCCTTCGCCGGCGCCACCAGTTCCGTCGCCTCCCCTTATGTCGGTGTGCCTGTAGGCGCCGGTGTGCGCATGTACGCCAACGAAATCCTGCCCACCTACCATGCCGGCGACGTGCTGGTCAGCATTGAAGCGCGGGTCAACGGCGGCATCGGCCCGCAGAGCACTATCTCGACCCTGATCATCAAGACCTGAGTGGAGCCGCACATGTCCGAGATTACCCAGCTGGTTTTGGCCCTGGTGCTGTTCTTTTTGCTCGATCGCTTTCTCAAGCCCTACCCGCTGCGCAAGTGGCTGGGGGTCGCGCTGGTGGCGGTGGGTGCGGTCGGCTGCGTAGCGGCGAGCCAGACCCGCCTGCTGGGGGCGGACCTGGGGTTGCTGTCGATCTTCGCCGTTGCCCTGGGGGTCGGACTGTTCCTCAAGCGCCGTCGGTTTGAGCAGGTTGGCTGAGGCTTTGTAAGGGCTGATCGCTAATTTGGGATCGGTCCTACCTTCATGTCGGAGTAGTACGACATACGCCCGAAGTTGATTTGGGCATCTTTCCCTGCATGTCGATGAGGTGCGCGTGGCGCGTCTGCATTACACAGGGAAGGTTGTTGTGCAGATCGAAAAAACCTATGAGTACGCCGGAAACTTCGGCATCGTTTTCCACGTTTCGCAACTCGTGGTCATGCCGGATGATCGCGCACGGCTGCGCGAGTTGTATATCAGCGAGGCGAAGGGAGCGCACTACCAAGTCAATACAATGCTGGTGGCGCTCTACGACAGAATGCAGGCCGGCAAGCGTGTCTGTGAGATGAAAGTCGCTATTTCCCAGCCGCTTAATCGGCGTCAAGCCGATAAGTTGAACGACCAGAGAACATATACTTCCGGTACTGTCGGCAGCACTGCAGGGGGGCCTGTCGGCCTGCTTACAAAGGCGATCGTCGGAACAGCCGTTACTGCAATAACCGCTTACTTGGCTAAGCGCAGACTCCCGACTCACCACGCTGGTGACGTAATCATCAGTATCCAGGCATCTGTCAGTGGCGGCACCGGCACTCAGCAGTCAAGCGTTTCGACGATCATCAAGAATCAAGGCTGAAAACACATGTCGGAATTCGGTCAATTTTTTATCGCCTTCGTCTTCTTCGCACTGATTGAGCGCCTGCTCAAACCCTCCAAACTACGAAAATGGCTAAGTTTAACGTTCTTGCTGGGAGGTCTGCTGGGTAGAGTCACGCTGAGCGAAAAAAGTTACTGGGGCGGTTTTGACCTGTATCTGGTTTCGCTTTTTTCAATTGTCGGAGGCCTTGAGTTGTTCTTCAGGCGCAACCGCCACGAAGAGGATGCCTGAGCAGAGCACACATCATGTCTGAAGTTACGCAACTATGTTACGCGTTGATCCTGATCGCATTTCTGGATCACTGCCTGAAACCCTATTTAATTCGTAAATGGCTAGGACTTTCCCTATGCGCTGCCGGCATCACTTTACTGTTTAAACCAGGTGGCACCTATTGGGAGGCTAGGGATCTGTTCCTAGTGCCTTTGCTCGTATTCTGCGCAGGCACGACGCTGATCATCGGACGCCGCAAGTTTCAACCTGACGAATGAGTGAATATTTTCTAGTTGGGGCCTTTGCCATCTTCTCCATCTACGAGAGTCAAGGCTGAAAAGACCATGTCAGAGTCCAATCAACTCTTCCTCGTCCTGGCGTTTTTCATCCTGATAGATCGTCTGATCAAGCCGTACAGGCCGCGAAAATGGCTCGGCCTGACGTTCCTGGGTGGCGGCTTGCTGGGCAGATTAACGTTGACCGAAAGCCATTGGCTTGGCTTTGACTTGCACCTCGTTTCACTCTTTGCCGTTGTCGGCGGGCTGGAGCTGTTCTTCAGACGTCACCGATTCAATCCCGACCTCTGGGCCTGAGCAGGGCATACGCCATGTCTGCAATTACACAACTGTGCTACGTAATGATCCTGATGTCAGTGGTAGACCACTGCCTGAAACCCTACCCGGTCAGAAAGTGGCTGGGGATTTCGCTTTGGGGGGCCGGTACTTATGGTCTCTTCGCCTTTCCTGACAAGTACTGGTACGGGCTGGACATCTGGCTAGTGTCATTGCTCATCTTGAGTTCCGGCTCCAGTTTATTCTTCAGGCGCCGCAGGTTTGACCACCTGGACTGAATGGTTCTTTACCTGCAGCGCTCTGCGCCCTAAGCTGTCCCCTTCACCCATCTCCCCGAGGTATTCGTCCAATGCGCCATTAATGCCGCCGTCTTTGCGACGGCCAGTCTTCAGCCCCTTTCCCGGGGGACGTCGCGGGCATTTTATGGAGCATTCCATGACGAATACGTCGATCCTGACGCTGGACAGCGTCACCCTGGCCTTGCCGGATGGCAGGTTGTTGTTTTCCGATCTTGTCGAGACGTTCGACCAGCGCCGCACCGGCCTGGTCGGGCGCAATGGCGTGGGCAAGTCGCTGCTGGCGCAGATATTGGCCGGGCGGTTGCAGCCCAGCGAAGGACGCTGCCTGCGCGGCGGCCGGGTGCACTATGTGGGTCAGCATCCCACCGCTGCCAATACCACGGTGGCAGATCTGGCCCAGGTGCGCGAGGTGGTCGATGCCCTGCTGCGCATCGAGGCCGGCAGCAGCCAAGCCGCCGACTTCGATACCGTCGGCGAGCGCTGGGACGTCCGCGAACGCCTGCAGGCGCAGCTTGATCAGCATGGTCTGGCGCAACTGAGCTGGGAGCACCGCGCAGCTGTTCTGAGCGGCGGCCAGGCCATGCGCGTGGCGCTGCTCGGGGCCTTTATCGGTGATGCCGATTACCTGATCCTCGACGAACCCAGCAACCATCTGGACGCCGCCAGCCGCGAGACACTGATGACCCTGCTCGAGGGCTGGAACAAGGGCCTGCTGGTGATCAGCCATGACCGCGCACTGCTTGAACGCATGGAGCGCATCGTCGAACTCTCGCCCCTGGGCCTGAGCAGCTACGGCGGCAATTACAGCTTCTATGCCGAGCGTAAAGTCGAGCAGACCGGGCAGGCCGAACGCACGCTCGAACGCCTCAAGCTCGAACGCCAACGCCAGGCCCGCGAACTGCAACAACAGCGCGAGCGCCTGGAGCGCCAGCAGTCGCGGGCCAGCAAGGCGGCGCGCTCGGCCAATCAGGCGAAGATCCTCCTCGACCGCAAGCAGGAGCGCAGCGAGAGCACCGCCGGCAAGCAGCAACGTGACCATCAGGTGGCGCGCCAGGCCCTGAACGCACAGGTGCGCGACGCTGCACAGCAGGTTGAAACTTGCAGCCCGATCGTGATCCATGCGCCCGCGCCACAGCAGCCGATTGGCAGCCAGGTGGTGGTGCTCACGGACCTGCAGTTGCCCTTCGCCCGCCAAGGCCCGCTCAATGCCCGCCTGTACAGCGGTGAACGCGTGGGCCTGAGCGGTGCCAATGGCAGCGGCAAATCAACCTTGCTCAAGGTGCTGGCGAGTCAATTGGCACCAGCCGCAGGCCAGTGTGAGGTACGCGGGGAAGCCGCCTTGCTCGACCAGCACTGCAGCCTGCTGCCCGCCGAACAATCGGTGCTCGATTACCTGCGCAGCGCCACCGGCAATCCGGATGAGAGCCTCCTGCGCACCCGCCTGGCGCAACTGGGCCTGGGCGCTGAGCGCGTCACCTTGCCCAGCGGCGTGCTCAGCGGCGGCGAACGGCTCAAGGCAACACTGGCCGGGGTGCTGTACCGCGACACCCCGGTCCAGTTGTTATTGCTCGACGAGCCGAGCAACCACCTCGACCTGCCCTCCCTCGCCGCCCTGGAAGCCATGCTGCGCCAGTATCGCGGGACCTTGCTGGTGGCGTCCCATGACCGGGTGTTCATGCAGCAACTGGCGCTGGACGGCTACCTGCAGTTGGGCGAAGGCTCAGAACTGCACATCCGCCGTTGATTGCAGGCTGGTAAAGGCGCCGCCCAGGGTCAGGTTGTGGTGGGCGATGATCGCCTCGGCCGGCAAGCCGGGCGTGTCCATGCAGGTGTGGGCATCGCTGACCAGTACCACGTTGAAGCCCAGTTCACGGGCAACCCGGCAGTTGGTGTCGACGCAGTACTGGGTCTTGAGGCCGACGATGACCAGCTCATCAATGGCGGCCTCTCGTAACTGGTCCGCCAGCGACGTGGCAAAGAAGGCGCTGGGGCGGGCCTTGTCGAACACGATGTCGCGTGCAGGATCGACCGCCAGCGCGGGCAACAGTTGCCACGCGGGGCTGCCTGCGGCAATTGGCGACCCCTCGGGGCCGGTGTGGCGAACCGCAAAAACGGGGGCGTGGGCGGCGTGGGCGGCAGCGATCAGGGTGTTGACCCTGTTCAACACCTGCTCACCCTGCCAGGGCTGTTCGGGGCCATGGAACAAACCCACCTGCATATCCAGGACCAGCAGTGCGCGTTTTGCGTGCATCTTCATCTCTCCGTGATTGGCCAGCCCGGACGGAGAAAAGACAAGGCCCCGTCCATTGCTGGCGGGGCCTTGGTTTACCTGCTGCCTAAGGTTAAGCAGCCGTACCCGCCCCGCGTATAGCGGTGGTAGTGGTACGCGACGAGGTCAGCAGGCAAAGCTTCATGCTTCGATAATGCGCCCGGACTGTGGAACGGTCAATGCCTGTCGCGCCAGGCAGCGGCAAAGATTTTCCCTGCGACCAAGGTCCAATCTATGACTGGGCGTTCCCGATCTGCACGGGATGTATTATCGTGGCCAAGTGCGCAATAAGAACCGCCTGCCAGAGCAGGCATCTGCAACCGAATCGAGGGTGCCATGAGTAACGAAAGCATTAACTGGGACAAGCTGGGCTTCGACTACATCAAGACCGACAAGCGCTACCTGTCCTATTTCCGTAACGGCGAGTGGGACAAGGGCACCCTGACCGAAGACAACCAGCTGCACATCAGCGAAGGCTCGACCGCGCTGCATTATGGCCAGCAATGCTTCGAGGGGATGAAAGCCTACCGCTGCAAGGACGGCTCGATCAACCTGTTCCGCCCGGACCAGAACGCCCTGCGCATGCAGCGCAGCTGCGACCGCCTGCTGATGCCGCAGGTGCCGACCGAACAGTTCATCGACGCCTGCAAGCAGGTGGTCAAGGCCAACGAGCGTTTCATTCCGCCGTACGGCAAGGGTGCGCTGTACCTGCGACCGTTCGTCATCGGCGTGGGTGACAACATTGGCGTGCGGACCGCGCCGGAGTTCATCTTCTCGATCTTCGCCATCCCGGTCGGCTCGTACTTCAAGGGCGGCATGACCCCGCACAAGTTCCTGATCTCCGACTACGACCGCGCCGCGCCACAAGGCACCGGCGCTGCCAAGGTGGGCGGCAACTACGCGGCCAGCCTGCAACCGGGCTACAAGGCCAAGCAAGCCGGCTTTGCCGACTGCATCTACCTTGACCCGCTGACCCACACCAAGATCGAGGAAGTCGGCTCGGCCAACTTCTTTGGTATCACCGCCAACAACGAGTTCATCACGCCGAAGTCCGCTTCCGTGCTGCCGGGCATCACCCGCCTGTCGCTGATGGAACTGGCGCAATCGCGCCTGGGCCTGAAGGTCATCGAAGGCGACGTGCTGATCAACAACCTGGACCGCTTCGTCGAGGCTGGCGCCTGCGGTACCGCCGCGGTGATCACCCCGATCGGCGGCATCCAGTACGGCGACAAGCTGCACGTGTTCTACAGCGAAAGCGAAGTCGGCCCGGTCACCCAGAAGCTCTACAACGAGCTGACCGGCATCCAGAGCGGCGACATCGAAGGCCCGGCGGGCTGGGTTGTGAAAGTCGCCTGACCTGCAACAGGGGCCGCGTTGCGGCCCATCGCCGGCAACGCCGGCTCCCACAGGGGTCGGTGCAGGCCGGCCCATTGTGGTCCCTCTCCTAGATGAATTTTTCTTTAACCCGGGCACCGCCTATTCTTTGGCACAATCAAGTCTCTACCCGCCGCCCAGGTAAAAGCATGCCCCGCGTACTGACTATCGAAGACGACGCTGTCACCGCCCAGGAAATCGTCGCCGAACTTTCCAGCCATGGCCTGGAAGTGGAATGGGCCGACAACGGCCGTGAAGGCCTGGCCAAGGCCATTGCCGGCGGCTACGACCTGATCACCCTGGACCGGATGCTCCCGGAGGTCGACGGCCTGACCATCGTCACGACCCTGCGCACCCTGAAGATCGCCACGCCAATCCTGATGATCAGCGCCCTGTCGGATGTCGACGAACGGGTCCGCGGCCTGCGCGCCGGCGGTGATGACTACCTGACCAAACCGTTCGCCTCCGATGAAATGGCCGCCCGCGTCGAGGTGCTGCTGCGGCGTAACAGCGTGCCCCTGGCACAGACCCGCCTGCAAGTCGCCGACCTTGAACTGGACCTGATCAGCCACGAGGCCAAGCGCGGCGAGCAGACCCTCAACCTGCTGCCCACCGAGTACAAGCTGCTGGAATTCCTCATGCGTCATGCCGGTCAGGTGATTACCCGGATGATGATTTTCGAGGAGGTCTGGGGCTATCACTTCGACCCGGGCACCAACCTGATCGACGTGCACATCGGACGCTTGCGCAAGAAGATCGACGCCGCTGGCCAGACTCCGCTGATTCGCACCGTGCGGGGCTCGGGCTATGCCATTGCCGAACCCGTCTAAGGGCTGGAGCTCGTCCACCAGCCGCCTGCTGGCGCTGTACAGCTTCCTGTTCGTGGCCTGGAGCAGCATCCTCATGGGGGTGCTGTACTTCGAGGTCTCGGGCTACCTGAACAAGCTCACCCGCCATTCCTTGCTGCAGCGCCAGCACCTGTTCGCGCACATGAGCGGCAAGCAGCTCGATGATGCATTGATTGCCAGCCAGGCCTTTGAGGAGCGCAGTTTCGATGCCTATGGCCTGTTCGACGGGCAGTTCAATCCGCTCGGCGGGCAGATCCGCCAGGTGCCGCCCGAGCTGGGCCTGGATGGCAAGATTCATGAACTGAGCCGTTGCCTGGACGCCGACGACCCGCACCTGCCCCGCGACAGCTGCGATGCGGTGGCGATCAAGGTCCGCGATGGCCGCTGGCTGCTGCTGGTGCGCGACAACGGCTCGCTGTTCGTGGTCACCCGGATCATCCTCCACGCGCTGCTCTGGGGCCTGTCGCTGACCATCATCCCCGGCATCGCCGGCTGGTACCTGCTGCGCCGCAGGCCGCTCAAGCGTATCCGCGCGATCCAGGCCAGCGCCGAGCAGATCGTTGCCGGCGACCTGACCCGGCGCCTGCCGCTGTCGGCGCGGCGCGACGAACTGGACATGCTGGCGGCCATCGTCAACGCCATGCTCGATCGCATCGAGCGCCTGATGCATGAAGTCAAAGGCGTGTGCGACAACATCGCCCACGACCTGCGTACCCCGCTGACCCGCCTGCGCGCCCAGCTCTACCGCATTCGCCAGCAGGCCGGCGATGACTCGCCGCAGGCCGAAGCGCTGGAGCAGGCGATTGGCGAAACCGACACCTTGATGGCGCGTTTTCGCGGCTTGCTGCGCATCAGTGAACTGGAAGACCGCCAGCGCCGTGCAGGCTTCGTCGAGCTTGACCCCCACGGGCTGCTGCAGGAACTGCATGACTTCTACCTGCCCCTGGCCGAAGACGGCGAGATCGACCTGACCCTGGAGATGCCCGAACAGCTACCGGCGCTGCATGGCGACCGCGAGCTGCTGTTCGAGGCACTGGCCAACCTGGTGGGCAATGCCATCAAGTTCACGCCAGAGCAGGGCCAGGTGCTGATGCGGGCGCTGAGCGATGCCAAGGGTGTGCATATCGAGGTGCACGACAGCGGCCCGGGGATTCCCGAGAACGAGCGTGGGGCGGTGTTGAAGCGCTTTTATCGCAGCGAGGAAGGCCAGCGCCACCCGGGGTTCGGGCTGGGGTTGTCGATCGTTGCGGCGATCGTCGACCTGCATGGCTTTGAGCTGGAGGTGGGAGGGAGTGAGCTGGGTGGGGCGAAACTGGTGTTGCACTGCAGGACGGGTGTCGTGAGTTAGGGGCTCATCGCGGGGCAAGCCCGCTCCCACAGAGGATTGCAGTCTTCTGTGGGAGCGGGCTTGCCCCGCGATTGCTTAGTCAGCCAAGCGCCAGGTCGTGCCGCCCTTGCCGTCTTCCAGCACCACGCCCATGGCGGTCAGCTGGTCGCGGATGCGGTCGGACTCGGCCCAGTTCTTGTCGGCACGCGCTTGCAGGCGCGCCTGGATCAGGGCTTCAACCTCGGCAGCATCGACCTTGCCTTCGGCACCGGCACGCAGGAAGTCATCAGCTTCCAGTTGCAGTACACCCAGCAGATCACCCAGCTCACGCAGACGGCCAGCCAGGCCAGCAGCGGCCTGTGGATCGCTCTCGCGCAGGCGGTTGATCTCGCGCACCAGGTCGAACAGCACGGCGCAGGCTTCGGGGGTGCCGAAATCGTCGTTCATCGCCGCCGTGAAGCGCTCGACGTACTCTTCGCCACCCTTGGCCGCCACTCGCGGCAGGCCGCGCAGGGCGTGGTAGAAACGCTCCAAGGCACCCTTGGACTCACGCAGGCTGTCTTCGGAGTAGTTGATCGAGCTGCGGTAGTGGCTCGACACCAGCAGGTAGCGCACCACCTCCGGGTGATACTTGTCGAGCACGTCGCGAATGGTGAAGAAGTTGTTCAAGGACTTGGACATCTTCTCGCCATTGATGCGAATCATGCCGCAGTGCATCCACGAGTTGGCGTACTGCTTGCCGGTCGCGGCCTCGCTCTGGGCGATTTCGTTCTCGTGGTGCGGGAACTCCAGGTCGTTGCCACCGCCGTGGATGTCGAAGCTCTCGCCCAGGCAGCAGGTGGACATCACCGAGCACTCGATGTGCCAGCCCGGACGGCCCGGACCCCAGGGCGACTCCCAGCTCGGCTCGCCCGGCTTGACGCCCTTCCAGAGGACGAAGTCGAGCGGGTCCTGCTTGGCTTCGTCGACCTCGATGCGGGCACCGATGCGCAGGTCTTCGATCTTCTTGCGCGACAGCTTGCCGTAGCCGACGAACTTGCCGACCCGGTAGTACACGTCGCCGTTGCCCGGCGCGTAGGCATACCCTTTGTCGATCAGGGTCTGGATCATCGCGTGCATGCCGGCGATATGGTCGGTGGCACGCGGCTCCTGGTCCGGCGGCAGGATGTTCAGGCGGCGCTCGTCTTCGTGCATCGCGTCGATCATGCGGGCGGTCAGGGCGTCGAAGGATTCGCCGTTCTCGTTGGCCCGGTTGATGATCTTGTCATCGATGTCGGTGATGTTGCGCACGTAGGTCAGGTCGTAGCCGCTGTAACGCAGCCAGCGGGTCACCAGGTCGAAGGCGACCATGCTGCGCCCGTGGCCCAGGTGGCAGAAGTCGTAGACGGTCATGCCGCAGACGTACATCCGTACCTTGTTGCCTTCAAGCGGTTTGAAGACTTCCTTGGTCTTGCTGAGCGTGTTGTAGATGGTAAGCACAAGAGTTCCTTAGCTGCCCCACGAATCGCGCAGGGTCACGGTGCGGTTGAACACCGGGCGACCCGGCTGGGAGTCTTTCAGGTCGGCGCTGAAGTAGCCTTCGCGCTCGAACTGGAAGCGGTCTTCTGGCTGGGCCTGGCCCAGGGAAGGTTCCGCACGACAACCGGTCAGCACCTGCAGCGAATCAGGATTGATGTTGTCAAGGAAGTTGCCGCCATCTTCGGTCTTCTCGGGGTTGGCCGAGCGGAACAGGCGGTCGTACAGACGCACTTCGCATTCGACGCTGGCGTCGGCCGGCACCCAGTGGATCACGCCCTTGACCTTGCGGCCCTCGGGGTTCTTGCCCAGGGTGTCCGGGTCGTACGAGCAGCGCAGCTCGACGATGTTGCCGTCGGCGTCCTTGATCGCCTCGTCGGCGCGGATCACGTAGCTGCCGCGCAGGCGCACTTCACCGGCCGGCTCCAGGCGCTTGTAGCCCTTTGGCGGCTCTTCCATGAAGTCGTCGCGGTCGATGTAGATCTCGCGGGCGAATGGCAGCGCGCGCACGCCCATGTCTTCTTTCGGGTGGCGCGGCAGTTCGAGGTTCTCGACCTGGCCTTCAGGGTAGTTGGTAATGACCACTTTCAGCGGGCGCAGCACGCACATGGCGCGTGGCGCAGTGCGGTCGAGGTCGTCACGGATGCTGAATTCGAGCATCGACATGTCGACCACGCCGTCGGAGCGGTTGGTGCCGACCATTTCGCAGAAGTTGCGGATCGACGCCGGGGTGTAACCACGGCGGCGGAAGCCCGACAGGGTCGACATGCGCGGGTCGTCCCAGCCGTTGACGTGCTGCTCGTCGACCAGTTGCTTGAGCTTGCGCTTGCTGGTGATGGTGTAGTTCAGGTTCAGGCGGCTGAACTCGTACTGGCGCGGCTTGGCCGGCACCGGCAGGTTGTCGAGGAACCATTCGTACAGCGGGCGATGGCCTTCGAATTCGAGGGTGCAGATCGAGTGGGTGATGCCTTCGATGGCGTCCGACTGACCGTGGGTGAAGTCGTAGTTCGGATAGATGCACCACGCGTCACCGGTCTGGTGATGGTGGGCATGACGGATGCGGTAGAGGATCGGGTCGCGCAGGTTCATGTTCGGCGAGGCCATGTCGATCTTGGCCCGCAGCACGCGCTCGCCGTCCTTGAACTCGCCGGCTTTCATGCGCGCGAACAGGTCGAGGTTCTCGTCAACCGAACGCTCGCGGAACGGGCTGTTCTTGCCAGGCGTGGTCAGGTTGCCACGGTATTCCTTGGCCTGTTCCGGGGTCAGGTCGCAAACATAGGCCTTGCCGGCCTTGATCAGCTCGACCGCCCAGTCGTGCAGCTGGTCGAAGTATTGCGAAGCGTAGCGCACCGGGCCGGTCCACTCGAAGCCCAGCCACTTGATGTCGCTCTGGATCGCGTCGATGTACTCCTGGTCCTCTTTGGCCGGGTTGGTGTCATCGAAACGCAGGTGACAGGCCCCGCCGAATTCCTGGGCCAGGCCGAAGTTCACGCAGATCGACTTGGCATGGCCGATGTGCAGGTAACCGTTGGGCTCTGGCGGGAAACGGGTGACGATGCTGCTGTGCTTGCCCGAGTCCAGGTCTGCCTGCACGATCGGACGCAGGAAGTTCGCAGGGATGGCGGGAGCGCCTTTGGCAGCGGCGTTGGGAGCGGTGTCGGCAGTGGGCTTGCTCATAGGATCCTTGAATACGGGGTGCACGGCCTGGGTAGGCCGACTGAATCAAAGCGCTTATCATAGCCGAAGCGGTCGAGCTGCCGACAGCATCGCGCCGACAAACTGGCGCGATATTCGCCGGCGAATGCAAAAAAACTGCCGCGAACCACGTATCGCGGGCTGTAGACTGTGCGTCAGGTGTGTATCGCGATACTGCGCGAACTATTTTCCAATGCCTTGAATAGCGAGAATTTGAGCATGACCCAAGTCAAATTGACTACCAATCACGGCGACATCGTCATCGAACTGAACGCCGAGAAAGCCCCGATCACCGTGGCCAACTTCATCGAATACGTTAACGCTGGCCACTACAGCAACACTGTATTCCACCGCGTCATTGGTAACTTCATGATCCAGGGCGGCGGTTTCGAGCCAGGCATGAAAGAGAAGAAAGACAAGCGTCCAAGCATCCAGAACGAAGCCGACAACGGTCTGAGCAACGACAAGTACACCATTGCCATGGCCCGCACCATGGAGCCGCATTCGGCTTCGGCACAGTTCTTCATCAACGTCGCCGACAACAGCTTCCTCAACCACAGCGGCAAGAACGTGCAGGGTTGGGGCTATGCAGTGTTCGGTAAAGTTACCGAAGGCACCGACGTTGTCGACAAGATCAAAGCCGTTGCCACCGGTTCCAAGTCCGGTCACCAGGACGTGCCGAAGGACGACGTGATCATCGAGAAAGCCGAGATCATTGAGTGATACTGCTGATCTCTGATCTGCACCTGCAAGAAGAACGCCCGGACATTACCCGGGCGTTTGTTGATCTGCTCGACGGTCGTGCGCGGCACGCCGAGGCGCTGTACATCCTCGGTGATTTCTTCGAGGCGTGGATCGGCGACGACGCCATGACGCCCTTCCAGACTTCGATTTGCCAAGCCCTGCGCGCCTTGAGCGACAGCGGCACGCAGGTCTTCCTGATGCACGGTAACCGCGACTTCCTGCTTGGCCAGGCCTTTTGCAAGGCCGCGGGCTGCACCCTGCTGGCTGACCCCAGCGTGGTCGAGATGGGCGGTGAGCCGGTGTTGCTGATGCACGGCGACAGCCTGTGCACCCGCGACCTGGCCTACATGAAAATGCGCCGTTACCTGCGCAATCCGCTGAGCCTGTGGATTCTCCGGCACCTGCCGCTGAGCACCCGCCAGAAGCTTGCGCGCAAGCTGCGCAGCGAAAGCCGAGCGCAGACGCGGATGAAGGCCAACGACATTGTCGATGTGACCGCGGAGGAAGTGCCGCGGATCATGCAGCAGTTCGGCGTGCGCACCCTGGTGCATGGCCATACCCATCGCCCGGCGATTCACAAGCTGGTGGTCGGCGATCAACCGGCGCGGCGTATCGTGCTGGGAGATTGGGACCGGCAAGGCTGGGCGTTGCAGGTGGATGAGCAAGGGTTTCAGTTGCAGCCTTTTGCTTTTCCCTGATTGAAGGCCCTGCGGGCCTTATCGCTGGCAAGGCCAGCTCCCACAAGGGGCCTGTGCATACAGTTCCTGTGGGAGCCGGCCTTGCCGGCGATGCTTTTACTTCAATGCCCCGCCGACGCCGGCCCGGCCTTGGCCGCGAACGGCGGCTTGGCCAGCCATACCAGCAGAACCAGGCCAGCGAAAATCCAGCCCATCAGGGTGAAGTAATCCACCGTCGACATCATGTACGCCTGACTGCTGAGCATTCGCTCCAGCTGCGCATACGACTGCCCGTTCGCCCCGCCCAGCTGGTTCAGCGCCTCACGGGTGGCCGGATCAAAGGTGCTGATGTTCTCGCTGAGGTAGGCATGATGCTGGTCCGCCCGGCGAATCCAGATCCAGGTAGTCAGCGACGCGGCAAAACTGCCGCCCAGGGTCCGCAGGAAAGTCGCCAGCCCCGAGCCATCGGCAATCTGCTGCGGCGGCAGGTCGGAAAGCAGGATGCTCAGGGTCGGCATGAAGAACAGCGCCACGCCGATACCCATGAACAACTGCACCAGGGCGATGTGCTGAAAGTCGACTTCGTTGGTAAAGCCGGCGCGCATGAAGCAACTGGTGCCAATCGCCAGGAATGCCAGCCCCGCCAGCAAGCGCAGGTCGAACTTGTGCGCGTACTTGCCGACAAACGGCGACATCAGCACCGGCAACAGGCCGATCGGCGCCACCGCCAGGCCCGCCCAGGTGGCGGTGTAGCCCATCTGCGTCTGCAGCCACTGCGGCAGGATCAGGTTGATGCCGAAGAACCCGGCATAACCGCCGACCAGCACGATGGTGCCGATGCGAAAGTTGCGGTGCACGAACAGGCGCAGGTTGACCACCGGGTGCTTGTCGGTCAGTTCCCAGATGATGAACACCGCCAGGAACACCACCGAGATCAGGCTGCCGATGACGATGAAATTCGACTCGAACCAGTCCAGGTCATTGCCCTTGTCCAGCACGATCTGCAAGGCCCCGACGCCGATGATCAGGCTCAACAGGCCGATATAGTCCATCGGCTGACGGCTGGTGCTGACCGGGCGGCTGCGCATCTGCTGGCGCACCACGACAGCCGCGAACAGGCCGATCGGCACGTTGATGAAGAAAATCCACGGCCAGCTGTAGCTGTCGGTGATCCAGCCACCGAGAATCGGCCCGGCAATCGGCGCCACCACCGTGACCATCGCCAATAGCGCGAGTGCCATGCCACGTTTCGCCGGCGGATAGACCGCGATCAGCAGGGTCTGGGTCATCGGATAAAGAGGCCCGGCAACAATCCCCTGGAGCACGCGAAAGCCGACCAGCTCAGGCATCGACTGGGCGATGCCGCACAGGAACGAGGCCAGCACGAACAGCAGCGTGGCCCAGATGAACAGCTTGACCTCACCGAAGCGCCGGCTCAGCCAGCCGGTCAGCGGCAAGGCAATGGCATTGCTCACCGCAAACGAGGTGATGACCCAGGTGCCCTGCTCCGAACTCACGCCGAGGTTGCCGGAAATGGTCGGCAACGCCACGTTGGCGATGGTGGTGTCGAGCACCTGCATAAAGGTCGCCAGCGACAGGCCGATGGTGGTCAGCAACAGGCTCGGCGGTGTAAAGGAAGCCTGATTGCCGCTCATCGCTGCGCCGTCTTGCTAGAGCCTGCACTGTTGTCATGGATCAGCTTGCTGATCAGGGTATCGGCCTCGACCAGCTGACGGTCGTACACCTGGGTGGCGAACGAAGCCTTCTGCGGCGGCTGCTGGGCCAGGACCGGGCCGCTCTGGTCGTGCAGGTCGACTTCGACCTGGGTCGACAGGCCGATGCGCAGCGGGTGCTTGGCCAGTTGTTCGGCATTGATATGGATGCGCACCGGCACCCGCTGGACGATCTTGATCCAGTTGCCGGTGGCGTTCTGCGCCGGCAGCAGGGCGAAGGCGCTGCCGGTACCGGCGCCGAGGCTGTCGATGGTGCCGCTGTACTTGACGTCGCTGCCGTACAGGTCGGCAACAATATCCACAGGCTGGCCAATGCGCATGTTGCGCAGCTGGGTTTCCTTGAAGTTGGCGTCGATCCACAGCTGGTCCAGGGGGATCACCGCCATGGTCGCGGTGCCCGGCTGCAGGCGCTGGCCCAGTTGCACGGTGCGCTTGGCCACGTAGCCCGTGACCGGCGCCACCAGGGTGGTGCGGGCGTTGTTCAGATAGGCCTGGCGCAGTTCAGCGGCAGCGGCCATCACCTCGGGGTGCGACGACACCACGGTGTCATCGACCAGCGCGGTAGTGGTGTTGAGTTGCTGCCTGGCATTGCTCAGCGCACTCTGCGCCGATGACAGGTCGTCACGGGCGTGGGACAGCTCCTCCTGGGAGATGGCCCCGCCGGCGGCGAGGGTCTTGCGTCGATTGAAGTTTTCCTGGGCCTTGCTCAGCTCGGCCTGACGCGCCGCCACCTGGGCTTTCATGCCGTCGACATTGCTGTACAAGCCGCGCACCTGGCGTACGGCGCGGGCCAACTTGGCTTCGGCGGCCTGCAGGCCGACCTCGGCATCGCTGGGGTCGAATTCGAGCAGCACCTGGCCTTCGTGGACCAGGTCGCCATCGTCAGCGCCGATGCTGACTACGGTGCCGGTAACCAGCGGAGTGATTTCCACCACGTTGCCGTTTACATAGGCATCGTCGGTCTCTTCGCTCCAGCGCCCGTAGAGCTCGTGCCAGGCCCAGACCGCGCCGCCAGCGACGACGATCAGCAGCGCAAGGGCCAGCAGCCAGGTCTTGCGCTTGCGCTGGTTGTCGAGGTCCTGCGTGGTGTCATCCGCAGAAGAAGTAGTGGCCATTGCTAATTCCTTGGCTTAGTGAATACGTGAAGTCGAAGGCAGCGCGGCTGCCTGGGTGTCGCCCTGGAAACCACCACCCAGGGCTTGCATCAGCTGGATCGACATGTCGATCTGTTCGGCATTGAGCTCGGCCAGTTGGCGCTGGGCCTGGAGCAGCTGCTGCTCGACGCTGAGTACATCGAGGTAGTTGCCGATGCCGGAGCCGTAGCGCTGCATCACCGTGTCGTAGGACTGCTGGGCGATGTCGGTGGCGTGCTGCTTGGCGACGATCTGCCGGCCCAGGGCATGCAACTGGTCAATGCTGTCGCTGACCTCGCCGAGGGCACTGACCAGGCGTTTGTTGTACTGGGCCACGGCCAGGTCGTAGTCGGCGTCGCGGGCATCGAGGTCGGCGCGCAGGCGGCCTCCATCGAAGATCGGCAGCGACACCGCCGGGGCAATATTGAAGAAGCGGCTCGGCGCACCGAAGATCGCATCGCCCAACAGCGCCTGAGTGCCAGCGGCGGCACTGAGGTTGAGGTTGGGGTAGAAGCGGGTCTTGCTGGCGTCGATCTCCTTGCTTGCCGCCTCGACCCGCCAGCGTGCGGCCACCAGGTCCGGGCGACGCCCGAGCAGCTCGGCCGGCAAGGCTGAAGGCAAGGCCACGGCGCCAGGCTTGAGCACGGCCGGGCGGCTGATCTGGCCACCGCGATCCGGGCCTTTGCCAAGCAGTACCGCCAGGGCGATCTGGGCGCTGCGCAGTTGTTTCCCGGCGTTGATCGCCTGCTCTTCGGAGCTGGCCGCCAGGCTTTCGGTCTGCTGGTACTGGTAGGTACTGTCGATGCCCGAGGCCAGGCGGCGCTGGCCCAGTTCGAGCATCTGCCGGGTGCGCTTGAGGTCGTCCTGGGTCAGGTCATGGACGATATAGGCCTGGCCCAGCTGGCTGTAGGCGCGGGCGACATCGGCAGCGAGGGTCAGGCTCGCGGCCTGGCGGTCGATCTCGGCGGCGCGGGCTTCGCCCAGGGCAGCTTCCCAGGCATCACGCTGGCCACCCCAGAGGTCGAAGGTGTAATTGAAGTCGACACCGAGGCTGCGCAGGGTCGAGTAGCTGCCGCCCTGCCCGCTCGGGTCCTGGTCGCGAGCCAGGCGCGAACGGCTGACGCTGGCCTCGGCATCCAGGGTCGGCGTGCGTGCAGCATCGGCGGCATAGGCCGCAGCGTTGGCCTGGTGGGCACGGGCGCTGGCGATCTGCATATCAGGGCTGTCCTGCAGGGCTTCACGGATCAGGCCGTCGAGCTGTGGATCGCCCAACTGGGTCCACCAGTCGCTTTTCGGCCAGGCGGCGGGCGACAGTTTGACGCCGTTCAGGGTCTGCGCGGCGTTCAACCCTGCAGCGTTAATGCTGCTGGCTTCGGTGTGCAGGCCACGGTAGCTGGCGCAACCGGCCAGGGTCAGGGCCAGCACCAGCAGGCTCAGGCCGGCACGCAAGGGTCTGGCGCTCATTTGGCACCTACACGCATGGCCGTCAGGGTGTCGCCGGAAGCCAGCAGCACCTTGGTCAGGATGGCTTCGAGGGTAGCCAGCTCGCTCGGCTCGAGCACGCCCACCAGCTCGTTCATCGCTGCTGCGCCGATCTGCGGCAACTGGTCGGCGAGCTTCTGGCCGTCTTCGCTCAGTTCCAGACGAATTTGCCGACGGTCGTCAGGGCAACGGCGGCGGATGATCAGGTCTTTCTGTTCGAGACGGTCGAGCATGCGCGTCATCGAACCGCTGTCTACCGACAGGTAGCGACACAGCTCGGCCGGGGTGTCGACGCCGTACTGGGCGACGATGATCAGCACCTTGAACTGCGCAGCGGTAACGCCGTAGGGCTGCATGTGGCTGTCGATGATGCGGTCTTTGACCAGCGCGGCGCGGCCCAGAAGCATGCCGAGGGTGCAGTTCTGGAAGTTTTCCGGGGTGTAATGCTGCATGGACGGAGATACCTGCTTAGGCAGTAAGTTACACAATGTTACTGCTTAGGCAGCTAACGTCAAGGCATTAATTAGCTTGCTTATTATTTTCACGACAAAAGGGGCTGCGTCGCAGCCCATCGCCGGCAACGCCTGCTCCCACAGTGGTTCAGTGCACGCAGCACTATTGTGGGAGCTGGCGTTGCCAGCGATGGGCTGCAAGGCAGCCCCCATTCAAAGCAGGTCAGTCAGGCAGGCACGCCACTGTGAAAGCGAAACTCTTCATCCGGGCTGCTGATCAGTTCGGCCTCGACCGCCCTGACCTTCTCCACCACCCGTTCGATATCCGCCGCATCACCGTACTGATGGGCGAGCTTCAGGTAACCCTGGTAATGCCGCGCCTCGCTGTTGAGCAGGCCGTGATAGAACTTGCCCAGCTCTTCGTCCAGGTGCGGCACCAGTGCGGCAAAGCGCTCGCAACTGCGCGCTTCAATAAAGGCACCGACGACCAGGGTGTCCACCAGTTTCACCGGCTCATGGGTCCGCACCACCCGGCGCAGGCCCGAGGCATAGCGCCCGGCCGACAACGGACGCAGGGCAATCTTGCGCCGTTTCATCAGGCGCAGCACCTGCTCGTGGTGCACCAGCTCTTCACGGGCCAGGCGCGACATCATGTTGATCAGGTCCAGGTGCGTGTTGTACTTGGCCATCAAGCTCAGCGCGGTGCTGGCGGCCTTGAACTCGCAGTTCTTGTGATCGATCAGCAGGGTCTCCTGGTCGGCAAGCGCCGCCTGGACCCAGGCGTCAGGGGTACGGCAACCAAGGAAGGCTTCGATTTCGGGAATAAGGGACATAGGCTCACAAACAGGCAGGGCAAACGGCAAGACCGGCGATTATACCGGCAGCAGCGCCGATCACCAGTGAACTATGCTTGATACATATCAACGCCCATTGCAGTTGGCGCCGACTATAGTCAGGCATTGGCCGCCATTTATGAAGGGAGTTCACGCTCATGCTAGAAGTACGCAGCATCCTGGTGGTACTTGATCCCGAACACGCGCACAGCCGGGCGCTGACCCGGGCCAAACTGATCGCCGGGGTCACCGGCGCGCGCCTGCACCTGCTGATGTGCGACAAGAGACAGGACCACAGCGCGCTGCTCAGCCTGCTGGCCAGCCAGCTGCATGATGACGGCTACGATAACGTGACCCATGAGCAGGCCTGGCACGACTCCCTGCACGAGTCGATCATCGACGTGCAGCAGGCCGAAGGCTGCGAGCTGGTGATCAAGGAACATCGCCCGGACAACCCGCTCAAGCGCGCCCTGCTCACCCCCAGCGACTGGAAGCTGCTGCGCCAGTGCCCGTGCGCGGTGCTGATGGTCAAGACCGAGCGGCCGTGGACTGGCGGAGTGATCCTCGCCGCGGTGGATGTCGGCAACCACGACGAGGCCCATCGCCTGCTGCACACCAGCATCATCGACCATGGCTACGCGATTACCAGCCTGGCCAAGGGCGAGCTGCATGTGATCAGCGCCCATCCGTCGCCGATGCTGTCAGCGGCAGACCCGGTGTACCAGCTCAAGGACACCATCGAACGCAAGTACCGCGAGGAATGCGCGGCGTTCCAGGCCGAGTTCGACATCAGCGATGAGCACCTGCATGTCGCCGAAGGCCCGGCGGATGTGCTGATCCCCTATACGGCGAGCAAGTACGACGCGGTGGTGACGGTGATCGGTACCGTGGCCCGTACCGGGATTTCCGGCGCGCTGATCGGCAACACCGCCGAGGTGGTGCTGGATGCGCTGGAGTGCGATGTGCTGGTGCTCAAGACCGAGGAAGTTAAGGTGCACCTGACGGAACTGGCACAAAGCTGAGGGCCTCATCGCTGGCAAGCCAGCTCCCACAGGGATTGCATGCACTGATCTTGTGGGAGCTGGCTTGCCAGCGATGGGCTGCAAAGCAGCCCCGGCTTTTAGCCCAAGGCATCCTTGAGAAACCCCGGCGCGATATAGCGCTGGTAATGGGCCTCGGACAGCAAGAAGAATTCCCGATCAATGGCATCGCGCAACTCGGGCAGTTCCCAGTCACGAAACTCCGGCAACAACACCATGCCGTAAGCCTCCAGCTCACGGATCACCCGCGCCCCGCGGGCAATCAGTTGATACGCCCAGCAATATTCGGACTGGTGCGGCACGAAGCGGATCTTGCGCAGCTCCAGTTGCTCGCGCAGGCGCGTGGCATCAAAGACTTCAAGTTTGGCCACCATGACCTGCACCAGCAATTGCTCCAGGCGCAGCCACACCGCACGCTTTTCGTCTTCGTTGTAGCCGTTCCAGTTGATCACTTCATGGTGAAAACGCTTGCAGCCACGGCACACCAAGTCCCCGTAAACCGTGGAGCAGAGGCCGACACAAGGCGTTTTAATTGACTGATTGGACATGAAAAAATCGACAGTTTGGCGGTGGAACAGGCTGCCATGTTAGCCCTTTGTCTAACGAGGGTCACCCGCTAAAGTCATCCAGCGCGCCTTACCTTTATCGACTTTTTACCGTAGAATCATCCGGCCTTTTTAAGGCAGCAATGTCCGTTAGAAGCTGTTTTCAAAGCGTCACGAGCACAGTTCATCCGGTAGAACGGCGTTGGCCCGGGATATTCGTCAAGCGCATGTCCCGCGCCAGCCCTCATCAGCCTCCGTTCTACAGGCGTAAAACTTTGAAAGCAGCTTCTGTAAGGATTTCCTGCAACCCTGGCTACGCGGCCCAAGAAGCCGTATTGCGCACGGGTGCCGGAATTTCTGGATGAGCGTCCCGGACACCCATTTGGGACCACTGATGAGGGTAATAACTGTGCTTGAAGCCTACCGCAAACACATCGAAGAGCGTGCCGCCCAGGGTATCGTGCCCCAGCCGCTTAACGCCGAACAAACCGCAGGCCTGGTCGAGCTGCTGAAGAATCCCCCTGCTGGCGAAGAAGCAGTCCTCGTCGACCTGATCACCAACCGCGTTCCACCAGGAGTGGACGAAGCCGCCTACGTCAAGGCCGGCTTCCTTTCCGCCGTCGCCAAAGGCGAAGCCAACTCCCCGCTGATCGACAAGAAGCGCGCCGTTGAGCTGCTGGGCACCATGCAGGGCGGCTACAACATCGCCACCATGGTCGAGCTGCTGGACAACGCCGAACTGGCCCCTGTCGCCGCCGAACAGCTCAAGCACACCCTGCTGATGTTCGATGCGTTCCACGACGTCGCCGAAAAAGCCAAGGCGGGCAATGCCCACGCCAAGGCCGTGCTGGATTCCTGGGCCGCCGGTGAGTGGTTCACCAGCAAGCCAGCCATCGCTGACAAGTACAGCCTGACCGTGTTCAAGGTCCCTGGCGAAACCAACACCGACGACCTGTCCCCTGCCCCGGACGCCTGGTCGCGCCCAGACATCCCGCTGCACGCCCTGGCCATGCTGAAAATGGCCCGTGACGGCATCGTGCCTGAGCAACAAGGCGCCATCGGCCCGCTCAAGCAGATCGAAGAAGTCAAAGCCAAGGGCTTCCCGGTTGCCTACGTCGGCGACGTGGTCGGTACCGGTTCTTCGCGTAAGTCCGCGACCAACTCGGTACTGTGGTTCTTCGGCGACGACATCCCGTACGTACCGAACAAGCGTGCTGGCGGCTTCTGCTTCGGCTCGAAAATCGCCCCGATCTTCTACAACACCATGGAAGACGCCGGCGCCCTGCCGATCGAGTTCGACGTGTCGAACCTGAACATGGGCGACGTCATCGACGTCTACCCGCACGCCGGCAAAGTCTGCAAGCACGGCACCGAAGACGTCATCACCACCTTCGAACTGAAGACCCCGGTGCTGCTCGACGAAGTCCGCGCTGGCGGCCGTATCCCGCTGATCGTCGGCCGTGGCCTGACCGAGAAAGCCCGTGCCGAGCTGGGCCTGGGCCCAACCGACCTGTTCAAGCTGCCTGAAGCACCTGTCGACACCGGCAAGGGCTACACCCTGGCACAGAAGATGGTCGGTAAAGCCTGCGGCCTGCCGGAAGGCAAAGGCGTGCGTCCAGGCACCTACTGCGAACCGAAGATGACCACCGTCGGCTCCCAGGACACCACTGGCCCGATGACCCGCGACGAGCTGAAAGACCTGGCGTGCCTGGGCTTCTCCGCCGACCTGGTCATGCAGTCGTTCTGCCACACCGCGGCCTATCCGAAGCCGATCGACGTCACCACCCACCACACCCTGCCGGATTTCATCCGCACCCGTGGCGGCGTGTCCCTGCGTCCAGGCGACGGCATCATCCACAGCTGGCTGAACCGCATGCTGCTGCCGGACACCGTCGGTACCGGTGGTGACTCGCACACCCGCTTCCCGATCGGCATCTCGTTCCCGGCCGGTTCCGGCCTGGTCGCCTTCGCCGCTGCCACCGGCGTCATGCCGCTGGACATGCCGGAGTCGGTACTGGTGCGCTTCAAGGGCAAACTGCAACCGGGCATCACCCTGCGTGACCTGGTCCACGCCATCCCTTACTACGGCATCCAGAAAGGCCTGCTGACCGTCGAGAAGAAAGGCAAGATCAACGCCTTCTCCGGCCGCATCCTGGAAATCGAAGGCCTGGACGAGCTGACCGTCGAGCAAGCGTTCGAACTGTCTGACGCCTCGGCTGAACGTTCGGCTGCCGGTTGCACCATCAAGCTGCCAGAAAAAGCCGTTGCCGAGTACCTGAAGTCGAACATCACCCTGCTGCGCTGGATGATCAGCGAAGGCTACGGCGATGCCCGCACCATGGAACGTCGCGCCCAAGCGATGGAAGCCTGGCTGGCCAACCCGCAGCTGCTGGCTGCCGACAAGGACGCCGAATACGCCGAGATCATCGAGATCGACCTGGCCGACGTCAAAGAGCCTGTGCTCTGCGCCCCGAACGACCCGGACGACGCCCGTCTGCTCTCCTCCGTACAGGGCGAGAAGATCGACGAAGTGTTCATCGGTTCGTGCATGACCAACATTGGTCACTTCCGCGCTGCCGGCAAGCTGCTGGACAAGGTCAAAGGCTCGATCCCGACCCGTCTGTGGCTGTCGCCGCCAACCAAGATGGACGCTCACCAGCTGACCGAAGAAGGCTACTACGGCATCTACGGCAAGGCTGGCGCGCGCATGGAAATGCCGGGCTGCTCGCTGTGCATGGGTAACCAGGCACGTGTTGCAGCGAACTCGACCGTTGTGTCGACTTCGACCCGTAACTTCCCGAACCGTCTGGGTGATGGTGCCAACGTCTACCTGGCGTCTGCCGAGCTGGCCGCTGTTGCCTCGATCCTGGGCAAGCTGCCAACCGTCGAAGAGTATATGGAGTACGCGAAGAACATCGACAGCATGGCTGCCGACGTTTACCGCTACCTGAGCTTCGACCAGATCGCCGAGTTCCGTGAAGCGGCTGCGAACGCCAAGATCCCGGTTGTTCAAGCGTAAGCTGACTTAGCGTGAAAAAAAGCCCCGCCAATTGGCGGGGCTTTTTATTGGGCCTGCTTTGCAGGCCATCGCTGGCAAGGCCAGCTCCCACAGGGAATGTCTACACAGGACCACTGTGGGAGCAACTGTCTTGATCAGGCTGTTTGCACTCGCCAAGGGGTATTGTCCCGCAGCATTGCATTCAGCCTGACGATCAGCACCCGCATGCAAGCTACGAGTGCCACCTTGGCGCACTTGCCACGTGCCCGAAGTGCTTCGTAGCGTGCTTTAAATTCTGTGTTGTGACGGATGATGATCCAGCTCGACATGTACAGCACTCGCCTTACATGGGCCCGACCACCCCATATCTGGCGGTGCCCTCGATGGCTACCACTATCGTTGTTGTAAGGCGCTACGCCCACCAGCGCGGCGATCTGACGGCGGTCCAACTGCCCCAGTTCAGGCAGTGAGGCGAGCAGATTTGCGGCGGTTACCCGACCGATTCCGCTCACCGCCAACAACTGACTCGCCCTGGTATCGTCCAGTTGCACCATCGCCTGGTCAATTTCTTCGTCGAGGCGTTTGATCAGCACTTTCAGGTGTTCTATGTGCTCATCAAAGTGGGCCATCGCCATTGCCGAGCGGCATTGCAGGCGACGCCGTTTGTAGTCATCACGGCTCTGCACAAATTGGGCGCGCTGCTTCACCAACTCGCGCAGCTCTTCGCGTTCCGGGCTGATCGGTTGGCTTTGAGGAACGCTGAGGTGTGCAGCGAAGTCCGCAAGGACTTCGGCGTCGATCTTGTCGGTTTTGGCTTTTTTACCCATGGCATCGGCGAATTTCCGGGCACGGGCTGGGTTGATGCAGATGGTTTCCAGTCCTGCTGAGGCCAGGGCGATCAACACATCTTTCTCGTAGCCGCCTGTCGCTTCGATCAGCACTCGACTGATCTTGAAGTCCTTCAGACGCTCAAGCAACGCCTCGAAGCCTGCGGAGTTGTTGGCCACTTCGAAGCGGATTTTCTGAGGTTTGATGCAGATTTCCAAAGTGGCTTTGGCAGTGTCGATTCCAACAGAAGACAACATGGCTGAACCCTCTTACACTCAGTTGTGAGAGCGCTCTGGCTTGGCCCACGCTTGTGATTCGAGAGGCGCTCAATCAACTGTTCGGGCTCGGGCCAGAGTGGAGAGGTGAATGGCAGCTTTGCTCCCACACGTGCTTTAAGCACTACCGGCGTACAGCTTGCCATTCACCGCTCTCACTTCTGATTCTATTCCTACCTCAAGACACAAGCCGGCGTTGCCGGCGATGAGGCCCTTCAGATCACGAACAAATCCACAAACCGCTGCACCGCCGCCGCCTCAAGCGCCGCCTGGTCTTTGCACAAGGCAAAGATCTCGGCGCTGCGCTGCCCGGTAAAACGCGTCGCCAGGTTGGCCTTGAACTTCTCTTCCAGCAATGGGATCCCCTCGGCCCGACGGCGACGATGGCCAATCGGGTACTCCACCACCACCTGCTCGGTGCTCGAACCGTCATTGAAAAACACCTGCACGGCATTGGCGATCGAACGCTTGTCGGCCTCCAGGTATTCACGGGTATAACGCGGCTCTTCGACGATATCCATCTTCTCGCGCAGGCGGTCGATGATCGGGTGCGCGGCATGGAAATCATCTTCGTATTGTTCGGCCACCAGGTTGCCGAAAATCAGCGGCACGGCGGTCATGTACTGGAGGCAGTGATCGCGGTCGGCGGCATTGGCCAGGGTGCCGACCTTGGAGATGATGCGGATCGCCGATTCATGGGTGGTAATGACAATACGCTCGATTTCATGCAGGCGGTTGCGCACCTGCGGGTGCAGAATCACCGCCGCCTCACAGGCGGTCTGGGCATGGAATTCGGCAGGGAAGCTGATCTTGAACAGCATGTTTTCCATCACGTAGCTGGCGTATTTCTGCGTCAGGCTGAAGGCGCGCTTGTCTTCAGGCTTGAGCGCCAGGTCCTTGTTGGTGTGACTGAACAGCACATCATAAAAGCCCCACTGCGGCGCGCTCAGCACCCCGGGAATACCCATCTCGCCACGCAGGGCGATATCGGCCAGGCGCACGCCACGGCTGGAAGCATCGCCCGCCGCCCAGGACTTGCGCGAGCCGGCATTCGGCGCATGGCGATAAGTACGCAGCGCCTGGCCGTCGACGAAGGCATGGGAAAGTGCCGCCAGCAGCTGTTCGCGATTGGCGCCCATGAGCTTGGCGCACACGGCCGTCGAGGCGACCTTGACCAGCAGCACATGGTCCAGCCCGACGCGGTTGAAGGAGTTTTCCAGGGCAATCACACCCTGGATCTCGTGGGCCATGATCATCGCCTCAAGCACCACGCGCATGCTCAAGGGCGCTTCGCCATTGGCCACACGTTTTTGCGAGAGGTGATCGGCCACGGCCAGGATGCCGCCGAGGTTGTCCGAGGGATGCCCCCACTCGGCGGCCAGCCAGGTGTCGTTGTAGTCGAGCCAACGGACGATACAACCGATGTCCCAAGCGGCCTTGACCGGGTCCAGGCGGTAGCTGGTACCCGGCACCCGCGCGCCGAACGGCACCACGGTCCCCTCCACCAGCGGCCCCAGGTGCTTGGTGCATTCGGGGAAGCGCAACGCCAGCAGGCCGCAGCCCAGGGTATCCATCAGGCAGTTGCGCGCCGTGTCCAGCGCCTCCGGCGATTCGGCCTTGAAGCCCAGGACGTAATCAGCGATGTCCTGCAGCACCCGGTCATAATCGGGGCGGTTGTTCAGATCAACGTTGGCACTCATTTCACATCTCTCTGTTGACGTAGGTAACAGGGAGCCAAGCGCCGCTACTGGTTAGAAGGCATCACCGGGTACCCGTACCCAGCCCTCCATCAGTACGCGAGCGCTACGGCTCATGATTGCTTTGGTGACAGTCCACTCACCGTTCACCTGCCGGGCTTCGGCGCCAACGCGCAGGGTGCCCGAGGGGTGACCGAAACGTACGGCCGTGCGCTCGCCACCACCGGCGGCGAGGTTGACCAGGGTGCCAGGCACTGCCGCGGCAGTACCGATGGCCACGGCGGCAGTGCCCATCATGGCGTGGTGCAACTTGCCCATGGACAGCGCCCTTACCAATAGATCAACGTCGCTGGCGGCCACGGCTTTACCGCTGGATGACTGATAGGCCGCCGGTGGCGCGACAAAGGCGACTTTCGGTGTGTGCTGGCGCTTGGCGGCTTCGTCGACATGCTCGATCAGGCCCATGCGCACCGCGCCATAGGCACGGATGGTCTCGAAACGGGCCAGGGCTTGCGGGTCGCTGTTGATCGCGTCCTGCAGCTCGGTGCCGGTGTAACCGATGGCTTCGGCCTGGATGAAGATGGTCGGAATGCCGGCATTGATCAGCGTGGCCTTCAGCGTGCCGACACCGGGTACCACCAGGTCGTCGACCAGGTTGCCGGTGGGGAACATCGAGCCGCCCTCGCCGTCTTCATCGGCGGCCGGGTCCATGAACTCGAGCTGCACCTCGGCGGCCGGAAAGGTTACGCCGTCCAGTTCGAAGTCGCCGGTTTCCTGGACTTCGCCATTGGTGATCGGCACATGGGCAATGATGGTCTTGCCGATATTGGCCTGCCAGATGCGCACCACGGCCATGCCGTTGTGCGGGATGCGGCTGCTGTCGACCAGGCCGGCGCTGATGGCGAACGAGCCGACGGCTGCCGAGAGGTTGCCGCAGTTGCCGCTCCAGTCGACGAACGCGGTGTCGATCGAGACCTGGCCGAACAGGTAGTCGACATCGTGCTCGGGCTTGATGCTGCGCGAAAGGATCACGGTTTTGCTGGTACTGGACGTCGCGCCGCCCATGCCGTCGATCTGCTTGCCATAGGGGTCGGGGCTGCCGATCACCCGCAGCAGCAGCGCGTCGCGGGCCGGGCCCGGGATCTGCGCGCTTTCCGGCAGGTCGTCGAGGCGGAAGAAAACGCCCTTGCTGGTGCCGCCACGGATGTAGGTGGCGGGGATTTTGATCTGGGGTACGTGAGCCATGGGGGTCTTGTCCTGTTGTCGTTCAGCAATCTTCAGGCTATTCACCTTCCCTGTGGGAGCCGGCTTGCCGGCGATGGCATCGACGCGGTCTATGCACTGCGCGGTGCCGGCATCGCTGGCAAGCCAGCTCCCACAGAGGGCAAGTTGCCTGTACCTCAACCCATCAAACCGCTACCGCCGATTCGAGGAAGTCCTGGGCAAAGCGCTGCAGCACCCCGCCGGCTTCGTAGATCGACACTTCTTCGGCGGTATCCAGGCGGCAGGTCACCGGCACTTCGACACGTTCGCCGTTGGCCCGGGTGACAACCAGGGTCAGGGTCGCCCGCGGGGTGCGCTGGCCGAGCACGTCGAAGGTTTCGGTGCCGTCGATGCCCAGGGTCTTGCGGTTGACGCCCGGCTTGAACTCCAGCGGCAACACGCCCATGCCCACCAGGTTGGTGCGGTGGATTCGCTCGAAGCCTTCGGCGACGATGGCCTCGACACCGGCCAGGCGCACGCCCTTGGCCGCCCAGTCACGGGACGAGCCCTGGCCGTAGTCGGCACCGGCAACGATGATCAGCGGCTGCTTGCGCTGCATGTAGGTTTCGATCGCTTCCCACATACGGGTGACCTTGCCTTCCGGCTCGATGCGCGCCAGCGAACCCTGCTTGACCTTGCCGCCTTCCTGGACCATTTCGTTGAACAGTTTGGGGTTGGCGAAGGTTGCGCGTTGCGCGGTCAGGTGGTCGCCACGGTGGGTCGCGTAGGAGTTGAAGTCCTCCTCCGGCAGGCCCATTTTCGCCAGGTACTCACCGGCCGCGCTGTCGAGCATGATGGCGTTGGACGGCGACAGGTGGTCGGTGGTGATGTTGTCCGGCAGCACCGCCAGCGGGCGCATGCCCTTGAGCGTGCGCTCGCCGGCCAGGGCGCCTTCCCAGTACGGCGGGCGGCGGATGTAGGTGCTCATCGGGCGCCAGTCGTACAGCGGGGTGACCTTGGGCCCGGTGTCTTCCTGCACGGCGAACATCGGGATGTACACCTGGCGGAACTGCTCGGGCTTGACCGCCGCCTTGACCACCGCGTCGATCTCTTCGTCGCTTGGCCAGATGTCTTTCAGGCGGATTTCCTTGCCATCGACCACGCCCAGCACGTCCTTCTCGATGTCGAAGCGGATGGTGCCGGCAATCGCATAGGCCACCACCAGCGGCGGCGATGCCAGGAACGCCTGCTTGGCGTACGGGTGGATACGACCGTCGAAGTTGCGGTTGCCCGAGAGCACGGCGGTGGCGTACAGGTCGCGATCGATGATCTCTTGCTGGATGACCGGATCAAGCGCACCGGACATACCGTTGCAGGTGGTGCAGGCAAAGGCGACGATGCCGAAACCGAGCTGCTCCAGCTCGTCATCCAGGCCCGCCTCTTTCAGGTACAGGGCCACGGTTTTCGAGCCCGGTGCCAGCGACGATTTCACCCACGGCTTGCGCACCAGGCCAAGCTTGTTGGCGTTGCGTGCGAGCAAACCGGCGGCAATCACGTTGCGCGGGTTGCTGGTGTTGGTGCAGCTGGTGATCGCAGCGATGATCACCGCGCCATCGGGCATTTGCCCCGGCACTTCGTCCCACTGGCCGGCAATGCCTTTGCTCGACAGGTCGCTGGTGGCGACCCGGGCGTGGGGGTTGGATGGCCCGGCCATGTTGCGCACCACGCTGGACAGGTCGAAGCGCAGCACCCGCTCGTACTCGGCGTTGGCCAGGCTGTCGGACCACAGGCCGGCGACCTTGGCGTAGGTTTCCACCAGCTTGACCTGCTCGTCTTCACGGCCGGTGAGCTTGAGGTAGTCGATGGTCTGCTGGTCGATGGAGAACATCGCCGCGGTGGCGCCGTATTCCGGGGCCATGTTGGAGATGGTCGCGCGGTCGCCCAGGGTCAGGGCGCGAGCACCTTCGCCGTAGAATTCCAGGTAGGCGCCAACCACCTTTTCCTTGCGCAGGAATTCGGTCAGGGCCAGCACCACGTCAGTGGCGGTGATGCCCGGCTGCGGCTTGCCCGAGAGCTCGACGCCGACGATCTCCGGCAGGCGCATCCACGAGGCGCGGCCGAGCATGACGTTCTCGGCTTCAAGGCCGCCGACGCCGATGGCGATCACGCCCAGGGCATCGACGTGCGGGGTGTGGCTGTCGGTGCCGACACAGGTGTCCGGGTAGGCCACACCGCGCTCGGCATGGATCACCGGCGACATCTTCTCCAGGTTGATCTGGTGCATGATGCCGTTGCCTGGCTGGATCACGTCGACGTTCTTGAACGCCTTCTTGGTCCAGTTGATGAAGTGGAAACGGTCTTCGTTGCGGCGGTCTTCGATGGCGCGGTTCTTCTCGAACGCCTGCGGGTCGAAACCACCGCATTCCACCGCCAGGGAGTGGTCGACGATCAGCTGCACCGGCACCACCGGGTTGACCTGGGCCGGGTCACCGCCACCTTCGGCGATGGCGTCGCGCAGGCCGGCGAGGTCGACCAGCGCGGTCTGGCCAAGGATGTCGTGGCACACCACGCGGGCCGGGAACCAGGGGAAGTCGAGGTCGCGCTTGCGCTCGATCAGCTGGCCCAGCGAGGCATTGAGGCTGGCCGGATCGCAGCGGCGCACCAGGTTTTCCGCCAGTACGCGGGAGGTATAAGGAAGACGGTCATAGGCGCCGGGCTTGATCGCATCGACCGCCGCGCGGGCGTCGAAATAATCCAGGCCAGTGCCCGGCAGGTTCTTGCGAAATTCACTATTCATGGCACAGGGACTCAATCACGGTAAGGTCGGTGGCACAGCGGCCAGCCCGGAACCCTGTGGGAGCTGGCTTTGCCAGCGATGCAGCCAGCGCGATGCACCTGACACCGCGTCGATTCCATCGCCGGCAAGGCCGGCTCCCACAACAGCACAAGCTCCAGTGCTGGCCCAGTGAGCCAGTCTCAGCGTTGTTCGATTGGCACGAACTTGCGCTGTTCGACGCCGGTGTACTCGGCGCTCGGGCGGATGATGCGGTTGTTGGCACGCTGCTCGAATACATGCGCCGCCCAGCCGGTCAGGCGCGAGCAGACGAAGATCGGGGTGAACAGCTTGGTCGGGATGCCCATGAAGTGGTACGCCGAGGCATGGTAGAAGTCGGCGTTGGGGAACAGCTTCTTCTGCTCCCACATGGTCTTGTCGATGGCTTCGGACACCGGGTACAGCACAGTGTCGCCCACCTCATCGGCCAGCTTCTTCGACCAGGCCTTGATCACTTCGTTACGCGGGTCGGACTCTTTGTAGATCGCATGGCCGAAGCCCATGATCTTGTCCTTGCGCGCCAGCATCTGCAGCAGCTCGGTGACCGCTTCCTGCGGGCTCTGGAAGCGCTCGATCAGCTCCATCGCCGCTTCGTTGGCGCCGCCATGCAACGGGCCGCGCAGCGAGCCGATGGCCGCGGTGACGCAGGAATACAGATCGGACAGGGTCGAGGCACAGACCCGCGCGGTGAAGGTCGAGGCGTTGAACTCGTGCTCGGCGTAGAGGATCAGCGAGACGTTCATCACCTTGACGTGCAGCTCGCTCGGCTTCTTGCCGTGCAGCAGGTGCAGGAAGTGGCCGCCAATGGTGTCTTCATCGCTGGTGCAGTCGATGCGCACGCCATCGTGGGTGAAGCGGTACCAGTAGCACATTACCGCCGGGAACAGCGCCAGCAGGCGGTCGGTCTTGTCGTGCTGCAGGTCGAAGGTCAGCTCCGGCTCCAGGGTGCCGAGCACCGAGCAACCGGTGCGCATGACGTCCATCGGGTGAGCATTCGCCGGAATGCGTTCGAGCACTTCTTTCAGGGCTTGCGGCAGGTCACGCAGGGCCTTGAGCTTGTGCTGGTACTCGGCCAACTGCGCCTTGCTCGGCAGCTCGCCGTACAGCAGCAGGTAGGCGACTTCTTCAAACAGCGCGTGCTCGGCCAGGTCGCGCACGTCATAACCGCGATAGGTCAGGCCGGCACCGGCCAGCCCTACGGTCGACAGTGCGGTTTGCCCGGCCACTTGACCACGCAGGCCGGCACCGCTGAGTACTTTTGCTTCGGCCATGTCTTTCTCCACTTTTGAAATTGTTATGGAATCTTGGCTAATCGCGGGGCAAGCCCGCTCCTACAGGCTCGGGCATTCAGCCCTTTTTCTGGGCGAACAGTGCGTCGAGCTTCTGCTCGAACACGTGGTAGTTGATGGCGTCGTACAGCTCCATGCGAGTCTGCATGGTGTCGATGACGTTTTTCTGCGTGCCGTCGCGACGCAGCGCGGTGTAGACGTTTTCGGCAGCCTTGTTCATGGCGCGGAAGGCCGACAGCGGGTAGAGCACCAGCGAGACATCGACCGAAGCCAGTTCTTCGGTGGTGTACAGCGGCGTGGCGCCGAATTCGGTGATGTTGGCCAGGATCGGGGCTTTGACCCGGTCGGCGAAGGTCTTGTACATCGAAAGCTCGGTGATGGCTTCCGGGAAGACCATGTCGGCACCGGCCTCGATGCAGGCGGCGGCACGGTCCAGGGCCGCTTCCAGGCCTTCGACGGCCAGCGCGTCGGTACGCGCCATGATCACGAAGCTGTCGTCGGTACGGGCGTCGACGGCGGCCTTGATGCGGTCGACCATCTCCTGCTGGGAGACGATTTCCTTGTTCGGGCGGTGGCCGCAGCGCTTGGCACCGACCTGGTCTTCGATATGAATGGCGGCGGCGCCGAACTTGATCATCGACTTGACGGTACGCGCAACGTTGAACGCCGAGGAGCCAAAACCGGTATCGACGTCCACCAGCAGCGGCAGGTCGCAGACATCGGTGATGCGCCGTACGTCGGTCAGCACGTCGTCCAGGCCGCTGATGCCCAGGTCAGGCAGGCCCAGCGAGCCTGCGGCCACGCCGCCACCGGACAGGTAGATGGCCTTGAAACCGGCACGCTGGGCCAGCAGCGCGTGGTTGGCGTTGATCGCACCGACCACCTGCAACGGGTGTTCGGCGGCAACTGCATCGCGAAAGCGCTGGCCGGGACTGCTTTTCTGACTCATGACTCACCTCGTGGGCTGGTAGCGTCCAGATAGTGACGCTCGATGTTGCGTTTGGAGGCGCCGATGTGACGGCGCATCAAGAGCTCGGCCAGTTCACCGTCACGGTCGGCGATGGCATCGAGAATCCGGTGGTGTTCGGCGAACGCCTGGCGTGGCCGGTTGGGCGTGGCGGAGAACTGGATGCGATACATGCGCACCAGCTGATACAGCTCGCCGCAGAGCATCTGCACCAGGGTGCGGTTGCCGCTGCCCTGGATGATCCGGTAATGGAAGTCGAAATCGCCTTCCTGCTGGTAATAGCCAAGGCCGGCCTGGAAGGTGGCGTCGCGCTCGTGGGTGTCGAGCACCCGGCGCAGCTCGTCGATCTCGGCTACGCTCATACGCTCGGCGGCCAGGCGGCAGGCCATGCCTTCGAGGGACTCGCGAATCTCGTACAGCTCGATCAGCTCGGCATGGCTGAGCGACACCACCCGTGCCCCGACATGGGGCACGCGCACCAGCAGGCGCTGGCCTTCCAGGCGGTGGATCGCCTCGCGCAGCGGCCCGCGGCTAATGCCGTAGGTGCGCGCCAGCTCAGGCTCGGAGATCTTGCTGCCGGGGGCGATCTCGCCTTTGACGATAGCCGCCTGGATACGCCGGAAGACGTTTTCCGAGAGGGTTTCGCTGTCGTCTGCCACTGTGCCGGGGGCTTGGGCTGTGTCCAGCATATTGTCGACACCTCATAAATCAATGAGGGCAAAACTAGCCAAACCAGCATGAATAGTCAAAGACAAAATCAACATTGTCGACAATCGTCTAAGAACGAACTTCAAGGTCCCCGCTGTTGTCTGAGTGCAGCCGCTGGCGCCAGCACACCAGCGTGATAGAATGCCGCGCCTCCCGACGGGGCACGAATAGTGTGTCTGTCATCTGTTCATGCAGGTGCCAGGTAAACGAGGATGCTTGCGCAGTACTGCCAGTGGCCTTGACCCGAACATCGCACAGCACCGCGCCAGGATTTATGAGACTTACGCCCCTCCCACTGTTGTTCAGCCTCTGTCTGTTGCCGGCCCTGGGCCAGGCCGCGGAAAAGACCGTGTACGGCCTTAATGAATACGCCCGCCTGGCCGATATCGACCTGGAAGTGGCGGCCAAACTCGACACCGGGGCCAAGACCGCCTCGCTCAGTGCCCGCGACATCAAGCGCTTCAAGCGCAACGGTGAGTCCTGGGTGCGCTTCTACCTGGCAATTGACGCTGCCCACTCGCATCCGATAGAACGACCACTGGCCCGCGTCAGCAAGATCAAGCGACGCGCCGGTGATTACGACCCGGACGAAGGCAAGGCCTATACCGCCCGTCCGGTGATTGCCATGAACATCTGCATGGGTACGGCCCTGCGCAGCATCGAAGTGAACCTGACCGACCGCAGCGCGTTCCAGTATCCGCTGCTGATCGGCTCCGAGGCCCTCAAGCACTTCGACGCGCTGGTCGATCCAAGCCTTAAATACGCTGCCGGCAAACCCGCCTGCGCCACTGACGCTCACACCGCAGAGTAATCCTGATGCGCTCTCTTACCCTCCATCTGAAAGTCCTGATTACCGTCCTGGTGCTACTGGGCATCCTGGTCACGGCCTATCAGATCTTCTTTCTCGGCATTCCGGTGACCGAGGATGAAACCGATGACCTGTGGAACATCGACGCCAAGGTCGAGTTCGTCGCCAGCCCCAAGGACCCGGTCAAGGTCCAGATGTTCGTACCACCGCTGAGCCGCGACTACGTGAGCCTCAACGAGAGCTTCATCTCCAATAACTATGGCGTCAGCGTCAACCGCGTCGACGGCAACCGCAAGGTGACCTGGTCGGCACGCCGCGCCAACGGCAACCAGACCCTCTACTACCGCCTGGTGCTGACCAAGCGCTACAGCACCGAAAAGGCCAAGATCAAGGGCCCGACCTTCCGTGACAGCCTGGCCGTCGAAGGCCCCGAGAAGATCGCCGCCGAAGCCCTGATGGCGCCTATTCGCCAGCATTCGGCCGACGTCGAAACCTTCGTCGGCGAAACCATCAAGCGGGTCAACAACCTCAACGACGACAACGTCAAGCTGCTGCTGGCCGGCGACACCTCGTCGCTGAACAAGGCCAAGGTCATCGACCTGCTGCTGTCCATCGCCCACGTACCGGTCGAGAAGGTCCACACCATCCGCCTGGTCGCCGACCAGCCGCAAACCCCGGAACTGTGGCTGCGCAGTTTCAACGGCACCGACTGGCTGTATTTCAACCCGGACACCGGCGAGCAAGGCCTGCCTGCCGACCGCCTGCTGTGGTGGACCGGCGATGACAACCTGATCACCGTCGATGGCGGCAAGAAAGCCAACGTCAGCTTCAGCCTCAACAACAGCGAAATGAACGCCATTCGCCTGGCCAAGCTGACCGACGAGAACACCGACGCCGACTTCCTCGAATACTCGCTGTACGGCCTGCCGCTGCAGACCCAGCAGACCTTCATGATCATGGTGATGATCCCGATCGGCGTACTGGTGATCCTGGTGCTGCGCAACCTGATCGGCATCCAGACCCTGGGTACCTTCACCCCGGTGCTGATCGCCCTGGCCTTCCGCGAAACCCAGCTGGGCTTCGGCATCATCCTGTTCACGGTGATTACCGCGCTCGGGCTGTCGCTACGCTCCTACCTCGAACACCTTAAATTGCAGATGCTGCCGCGCCTGTCGGTGGTGCTGACCTTCGTCGTGGTGCTGATCGCCGCGATCAGCCTGTTCAGCCACAAGCTGGGCCTGGAACGCGGCCTGTCGGTGGCGCTGTTCCCGATGGTGATCCTGACCATGACCATCGAGCGACTGTCGATCACCTGGGAAGAGCGCGGTGGCGGCCATGCCATGAAAGTGGCGATCGGCACCCTGTTCGCCGCCTCCCTGGCGCACCTGCTGATGAGCGTGCCGGAGCTGGTGTACTTCGTCTTCACCTTCCCGGCGGTGCTGCTGGTACTGGTCGGCTTCATGCTGGCGATGGGTCGCTACCGCGGCTACCGCCTGACGGAGCTGGTGCGTTTCAAGGCTTTCGTGAAGGCTGACGCCTGATGTTCGGTCTCTGGAAAACCTGGAAAGCCCTGGAGGCCCGGGGCATCATGGGTATCAACCGGCGCAATGCGGACTACGTCCTCAAGTACAACAAGCGCCACTTGTACCCGATCGTCGACGACAAGATCATCACCAAGGAGCGTGCGATCCAGGCCGGCATCCATGTGCCGGAAATGTACGGGATCATCTCCACCGAGAAAGAGATCGACAAGCTCGGGGAAATCATCGGCGGGCGCAGCGACTTTGTCGTCAAGCCTGCCCAGGGTGCCGGCGGTGACGGCATCCTGGTGGTTGCCGATCGCTTCGAAGACCGTTATCGCACGGTCTCGGGCAAGATCATCAGCCACGAGGAAATCGAGCACCAGATCTCCAGCATTCTCACCGGCCTCTACTCCCTGGGCGGTCACCGCGACCGCGCTCTGATCGAGTACCGGGTCACCCCGGACCAGATCTTCAAGAGCATCAGCTACGAAGGCGTGCCGGACATCCGCATCATCGTGCTGATGGGCTACCCGGTGATGGCCATGCTGCGTTTGCCGACCCGCCAGTCCGGCGGCAAGGCCAACCTGCACCAGGGCGCCATTGGCGTCGGCGTGGACCTGGCTACCGGCGTGACCCTGCGCGGCACCTGGCTGAACAACATCATCAGCAAGCATCCGGACACCACCAACGCGGTGGACGGCGTGCAACTGCCGAACTGGGACGGCTTCATGAAGCTTGCCGCCGGCTGCTACGAGCTGTGCGGCCTGGGCTACATCGGCGTCGACATGGTCCTGGACCAGGACAAGGGCCCATTGATCCTCGAGCTCAACGCCCGCCCCGGCCTGAACATCCAGATCGCCAACGACTGCGGCCTGACCCTGCGTACCCACGCAGTCGAGGCGCACCTGGAGCAGCTGGCCAAAGACGGCCGTCAGGAAAGCGTCGAAGAGCGCGTGCGCTTCGCCCAGGAGCTGTTCGGCCACGTGCCGAGCTGACTCAACACTCCGCCTGCGTCAGCCTGCCCGGCTGGCGCGGGCTGGAGACTCAATGTCGTAGTCAGCGCTAGGAGCATTTCCTACAGAGGACTACAATCGCCTCCCCCGCATTCATAGCTGTTACTTGCATGCCGACCTGTACGCTCCATCCCCTGCCCTACCAGGCCAACCCTGCGGCCTACTTCGCGCGCGTCCGCAAGGCTCCCGGCGCCGTGCTGCTCGACAGCGCCCGGCCGACCGCCGAGCGTGGCCGCTTTGACCTGCTCAGTGCCTGGCCACTGCAGACCCTGGCGCCCACTGTGGATGAAAGCGGCAGCGCCTACCTGCAGCGCCTGCGTGAAAGCCTGGCGCAACTGGGCCGGGCGGATGTACCCGATGGCATCGAACTACCGTTTGCCGGTGGCCTGATCGGCTACTTGAGCTACGACTTCGGCCGGCGCCTGGAGCATTTGCCCAGCATTGCCGTCGACGACCTGGGCCTGGCCGATGCCAGTCTTGGCCTGTATGCCTGGGCGCTGATCAGCGACCACCAGCTCAAGCGCAGCCAGCTGCTGTTTCACCCAAGCCTGGCCGAGGCCGAGCGCCAGCGCCTGATCGAACTGTTCGAGGCTCCCGCCCCCGCCGACGCCACCGGTTTCTCGCTGCAAGCACCGATGCGCGGCGATATCAGCGCGCAAACCTACCGCCAGGCCTTCGACCGCGTGCAGCAGTACATCCATGCTGGCGACTGCTACCAGATCAACCTCACCCAACGCTTTCGCGCGCCGTGCCAAGGCGACCCCTGGCACGCCTACCAGGCCCTGCGCCAGGCGTGCCCGACACCCTATTCGGGTTTCCAGCTACTGGCCGATGGCAGCGCGCTGCTGAGCTTCTCGCCGGAGCGTTTCATCCAGGTCAGCAATGGCCAGGTAGAAACCCGGCCGATCAAGGGTACCCGCCCACGCAGCAGCGATGCCGCTGAAGATGCGCGCAACGCCGCCGAACTGCTGGGCAGTCGCAAGGATCGTGCAGAGAACCTGATGATCGTCGACCTGTTGCGCAACGACCTGGGGCGCACCTGCGAGATCGGCTCGGTGAAGGTGCCGGAACTGTTCAGCCTGGAAAGCTACCCCAACGTGCATCACCTGGTCAGCAGCGTCACCGGGCGCCTGGCCGCCGGCAAGGATGCCCTGGACCTGATCGCCGACAGCTTCCCCGGTGGCTCGATCACCGGTGCCCCGAAAATCCGCGCCATGCAGATCATCGACGAGCTGGAGCCCAGCCGCCGGGCGCTGTACTGCGGATCCCTGCTGTATGTGGACGTGCGTGGTGAGATGGACAGCTCGATTGCCATCCGCAGCCTGCTGGTCAAGGACGGTCAGGTGTGCTGCTGGGGGGGTGGCGCAGTGGTGGCGGATTCGGACTGGCAGGCGGAGTACGAAGAGTCGATCACCAAGGTCAAGGTGTTGCTCGAGACCTTGCAAAGTCTCTAAAAGCATCGCTGGCAAGCCAGCTCCCACAGGTTGGGTGGTGAACCTGTGGGAGCTGGCTTGCCAGCGATGAGGCCCCTACAGGCTCAACGACCGGTTCGAAGCCTTGATGAACTCTTTCTTCAGCGCCTCGAAATCATGCACCGCCGGGAACTGCGGAAACTCGCGGATCACGTTCTCCGGCGCATGGAACAGAATCCCTGCATCCGCCTCGCCGAGCATGGTGGTGTCATTGTACGAATCCCCCGCGGCAATTACCCGGTAATACAGGCTCTTGAAGGCCAGCACCGACTGGCGCTTGGGATCTTTCTGGCGCAACTGGTAACCGGTAACCCGATCGGTTTCGTCTGTGATCAAGCGATGGCAAAGCAGCGTCGGGAAGCCCAGCTGGCGCATCAGCGGCTGGGAGAATTCGTAGAAGGTGTCGGAAAGGATCACCACCTGGAAGCGCTCACGCAGCCAGTCGACGAACTCGATGGCGCCGTCCAGCGGCTTGAGCGTGGCGATCACCGCCTGGATATCGGAAAGCTTCAGGCCATGCTCATCGAGAATGCGCAGGCGTTGCTTCATCAGCACGTCGTAATCGGGAATGTCGCGGGTGGTGGCCCGCAGCGATTCGATTCCGGTTTTTTCCGCGAAGGCGATCCAGATTTCCGGGACCAGCACACCTTCCAGGTCGAGACAGGCAATTTCCACAGCACACTCCTCGAACAACGCCAAAAATGGGAAGCCGCACTCTACATGCGCGGCGTCGACACCGGCAATTTTTGTTAAGATCGCAGGTATTACGAGCGCCAAGCGCCATTCAATGACCGGAAGCCGCCTGATGAGCCAACCCTTCGACGTCGCCGCCCTGGCCGCGACCTACGCCAACAAGTCGCCACAAGACATCCTCAAGCTGGCCTTCGAGCACTTCGGCGATGACCTGTGGATTTCCTTCAGCGGTGCCGAGGACGTGGTGCTGGTGGACATGGCCTGGAAGCTCAACAAGAACGTCAAGGTCTTCAGCCTCGACACCGGCCGCCTGCACCCGGAAACCTACCGCTTCATTGACCAGGTGCGCGAACAGTACAAGCTGCCGATCGAAATCCTCTCCCCCGACCACAGCAAGCTCGAGCCCTTGGTCAAAGAGAAAGGCCTGTTCAGCTTCTACAAGGACGGCCATGGCGAGTGCTGCGGCATCCGCAAGATCGAACCACTGCGGCGTAAGCTGAGCACCGTCAGCGCCTGGGCCACCGGCCAGCGCCGTGACCAGAGCCCGGGCACCCGCAGCCAGGTCGCCGCGCTGGAAATCGACAGCGCGTTCTCCACCCCCGAGCACACCCTGTACAAGTTCAACCCGCTGGCGCAGATGAGCAGCGAAGAAGTCTGGGGCTACATCCGCATGCTCGAGCTGCCGTACAACAGCCTGCACGAGCGCGGCTTCATCAGCATCGGCTGCGAACCCTGCACGCGCCCGGTGCTGCCGAACCAGCACGAGCGCGAAGGCCGCTGGTGGTGGGAAGAGTCAACCCAGAAGGAGTGCGGGCTGCACGCCGGCAACCTGATCACCAAGGGCTGACCGCCTCGCCCTGACAATAGCGTTCCAGGTGCTGCTCGAGATCGACAATCGCCTGTCGCAACATCTGCACCAGCTGACTGATACGGTGGGCTGGAGCCCGCGAGGTGCAGGCCTGTTCCAGCTGGACACAGATTGCCAGCACCTCATGCGCCCGGATCATCCGGGCGCCGCCCTTGAGACGGTGCACAAGGTCGGCCAGCGCCACCAGGTCCTTGCCGTCATGCAGCCGGTCCAACTGCCGCAGATCCTGGCGATTGCTGCTGACCAGATCGCCGAGCAGGGCCTGCACCTTGCCCTGATCACCTGCGGCCAGCACCAGCAGGCTGGAAATATCCATGCCTGGCAGCACCGGTAATGCCTCAGCCGCCACCGGCACCACGGTGCGGCCCGCCACACCCCCCAACGCCTGCGCCAGGTCATCGATGCTCAAGGGCTTGAACAGGCAGGCATTCATCCCCGCCGCCAGGCAACGGGCGCGCTCCGACGCCTGCGCGTTGGCGGTCACCGCCAGCACCTGGCAGGCCCGCCTGCCTGTCCGTCGTTCATGCTCGCGGATCGCCCTGGCCAGCCGATAGCCATCGAAGATCGGCATGTTGCAGTCGGCGAGGACCACATCGAACGACTCTCGCAGCCAGCAACGCAACCCCTCGCCGCCGTGCTCGCAAACCCGCACACGATGGCCCAGATAGCCCAGCTGATGCATGAGCAGAATGCGGTTGGCCGGATAGTCATCCACCACCAGCACCTTGAGCGGCTTCACCCCGCCAGCGTTTTCCCGGCGCCCACCTGGCACGTCGCTGGAAGCCGAAGGTGGCAGGCAGGTCAGGCTCAACTGCAGCTCGACGCGCGTACCAACACCGATACTGCTGTCCAGCTGCATGCGCCCGCCCATCAGCTCGCACAGCATCCGGCAGATGCTCAGCCCCAGCCCCGCACCATTGCGCCCCGCCTGCCGGTTGTTGCTGGCCTGGCAATAGGGTGTGCCCAGGCGTGCCAGGTCGGCCATGGGAATGCCGACGCCGGTATCTTCCACCACCAGGGTGACCGCGACCCGGTGGCGCTGCCGTTGAGTTTCCAGGCGAACCCGCACTGAGCCTTCACGGGTGAACTTGATGGCATTGCTGATCAGGTTGGACAGAATCTGCTTGAAACGCAGGGCGTCGAGCAACACATCGCTTTCCAGCGCACCGACAACCTCCAGATGTAGGCGCAGGCCCTTGCTCAAGGCCTGCTGTTCAAACATGCGCACCACCCCTTCGACCTGCTGACGCAGTGGGGTGCGGCGCGGCTCGAGCAGCAGATGGCCGGACTCGATGCGGGTGACATCCAGCACATCGCCCAACAACTCAAGCAGACCGCGCGCCGAGCTTGAGGCCACCTCGATGGCCAGCCGATCGAGCACGCCCTGATCGGCCTTTTCCTGGGCGAGCTCCAGCATGCCCAGCAGGGCATTCATCGGCGTGCGGATCTCGTGGCTCATGGTCGCCAGAAACGTCGTCTTGGCCTGATTGGCCGCCTCTGCCTGTTCCTTGGCCGCTTGCAGTTCGGCGTACATCGCGGTCAGCGCCCGTTCGGCCCGTTCACACTTGCGGATCGACTGGCGCAGGTAGTGAATCCAGATCAGCGCCAATGCCAGCAAGCTGCCGACCACCGCACAGGCCTGGGCGATCAAGCGCCCGTTCTCGTGCCAAAAGCTGTCGACTCTCGCCAGCGTGGGGTTTTGCACCACCGCCGCGTGTGCGTGAGCCTCTAAGGCGTGCAAGCCGCGGATTGCATCCGGCCATATGCTCTGCGGTACTTCCTGGGCGCCTGCCACCCCGGCCAGGCACAGCAGTGCCAGCAACACCAGCGCTTGCAGCAAGCGAGCATGCACAAAATTCGGCAACCTAAACGAGCAGGTTGCGCTTGGCGACATCCGCCAGGTCCACCAACGACTTGACCCTCAACTTTTCGATCAGACGGGTTTTATAGGTACTGATGGTCTTGTTGCTCAACAGCATCGCATCGCCGATGGCCTTGTTGCTCAAGCCGCGGGCCAGCTGTTGCAGCACCAGCAGTTCACGATTGGTCAGGCTGGCGATGCACTCGGCCTCCGAGGCCCGGACATCGACTCTTCTCACAGAGCTGAGGGCAACTTCAGGGAAGTAGGTGTAGCCAGACATGACCGCATGCACGGCCTTGCTCAGTTCGCACAGGTCATCGGTTTTCGACACATAGCCGACCGCGCCCGCCTTCATGCAGCGCAGGGAAAAATAATCGGCCTGTTGTGAGGTCAAGATCAGAACTTTCAGCGCCAGCTTCATCGCCTTGACCCGGGCAATGACCTCCAGGCCGTCGAGCCCCGGGATGCTGATATCCAGGATCATCAGGTCAGGGGTCAGCTCACGCGCCAGGCGTACGGCATCAATGCCGTTATCGGTCTGGCCGACCACCTTGAAGCGTTCGCTGATCAGCAGCAGGTTGACGCTGGAGCGAATAAACGGGTGATCATCCACGATCAGGACACTACTCATGCTTTCCCTCATACCACGATGGTGACTGGGTCCGATTCACCCCTTGAAGGCAATTTCGCGGCTCTGCTCGCCCTCGACCAGCTCGAAGCGGTAGTGGCGTCCGGCCTTTTTCTCGAATGCGCGGGTATTGCCCGGTAACACATGGTGCTTGGTCGCCGGGGCACAGTCCTTGTTGCCCGCAGCGCAGTCATTGAAATGATCAAGGACAATCGTGGTGTTGCCCCTGTTGGGGACCAAGAAGCGCCCTGCCTCATGCTCAATGGCAGTCTGGTAGCGACTTGCCTGTGGCCGTATAAAGAGTATCGAGCCGTAACCGGCAAGAATGTTGACGCCGACCTTCAGCGCGTCCTCATAACGCTCGGCCTCGTCCTCGGTAATCGCGAAGCCGTCGTTGACCTCCGGCAGCACCGGGATGAAACGCAACCTGAAGTAGCGCTCATGGTCACGCTCCCCGCGATAGAGCAAGCGCACCGCCTGCATGCCATTGGCGGGGATGATCAGCCGCGCGGGACTGACCACCAGGCCACGCTGCAACGCCTCGCGGCCATCCATCTCGACCTCGCGCGCCTGACCCTGGTTGTCGTAGACCATCTCGACGACGCTGACCTTGACGAACGCAGTGGTGTCGCCGCCATTGCGCACGCGTTTGAGCAGCGTGCTCTTGCCGCCGTCCAGATAGTCGTAGAACGTACCGATATTGAGCTCGGGACCGGCAAGCGCGGTGGTGACCATCGACATCAACAGCAGCGGTACTGCCAGCGTTCCTTTCATCTATTTAGCTCCCAGCATAACTGGCTAATTAATATCATTCTCTTGCACTAGACGAGACCGAGCAACCGGCAGGGCCCGTAGGAAACGTCCTGATCTAACAGAGAAATTTCCATTGCCGACGGTTAGCGGTCGTCTACAGCGCAGCATCCAGCACCAGCGTCACGTCGCCCTGATAGGTTTCACCCGGGTACAAGAGCATCGAGGCGGTGTCGGCCTGTGACACTTCGAATAGCAGGCGCGCCTGGCGGTCGAGCGTGGCCTCGACGGTTTCGATGGTCAGCGAGGACGGAGCGCCAACCGGCAACACCAGGTTGTCCACCGGCGCACCGAGGTGCCTCATGCTTGCCGGCAGCGTCAGGGCAACCTTCAGCGGAACCTGATGGCCGCCACGACCGCGAATGCCACAACGCCCACCCAGGTCGTATTCGCAGCGGGTATGCACGCTGATTGCACCGGTGGTCCAGATCCGGAACGGCAGGATCCGGTACAGGCGCTGGGGCGGCGCGCCGCGATTGATCCAGCCCATCCAGCCGCCTGGTGGTTCAAGCACCGCCCGCTCGGAACCGGCCGGAAACTCGACCTTCAAGGGGTGTTTGACAGTGAACTCGAAATTCAGCGTTAGCAGGTCGGTGCTGACGCTGGTGACTCGGTTGCCCAGGTCGAAGTCCGCCCCGCTACCCCCGACGCTCAACTGCAACTGAGCCCGGTAGATGCCACTTTTCAACGAAAGAGGCGACGGCAACACCAGCTCAAAGCCCAGGCCCGTGACGGTGCTGTCGACGTTCACAACAGACCCGGCACTGCCGCTTCGTGCGTCCATGTAGCAACCGCCGGGCACCAGCATATCGACCCGGCCCAGGTACTGGGTAACGGCTTGATGTTCAGTAAACGCCGCAGGTACGCAAACACCCTGACTTGGCCCGACCAGGACCATGAGGCCCGGCTGAATCCTCAAACCGAAATGCGTAGGCCTGAACCGGACAGAAAAAGACTCTCCTTGCTCATTGACCAGATTCAGGGTTCTGGTAGCTGGCAGCCGGAAGTAGTACTTGTCACGAGCTTGCAGTGCACGGTGGATGAACGCCGTAGAGAATCTCAGCGGCAAACTGACCGTGTATCGATACTCGCTGCCGGCGCAAGGCACAAACCCCGAGCAGAATTCCGCCCGCGGCGTGGTGTTGACGAAACCACTGGGCGGCCTGCCGCTATAGCCTGGCGCGTACTCGCCAGTAATGTCCACCACGCTGGCCTGGGCAACGCCTGCGAGCGGCCCCAGGCACAACGCTGCCAGCGTCGCGAGAAGTGCGGCAAAGGCTGCGCACCGAGGTTTTTCCAGCCATCGCATCAAGCATCCTCCTTTGTTTGTTTCAGCTCGGCCTGGGCCACATTGGCCCCGGCGCAGGTCAGGTCACCGACCAGCAGAACGTCGTTCTCCCGGGTGTACTTGCCCTGATCGAAACTGACCAGGCACAAGGCATCGGCGCCCCGGCGAATTTCCAGGGTCGGTGTCGACTCGCTCATCTCGATGGCGAAAAAGCCATCCGCTTCGCTGACACTGCGGCTGGCGTGATTGATTACCAGCGCGCCCCTGAGCGGCTGCCCCTTGGCGTCGACCAGGCGACCGATCACGGTGAGGGTCTGCATCACGCGGATGCGGTGATAGTCGACCCCGCCACGGTTGAGGTGATACTCGACCGTCGAAGGCTGGATGACCGCCGTATGGGCGTCGTTACCGTCGAAGTCGAAGTGCACCTGGCCGGCCTTGTAGGCGCTGACCGGAATGACGTTGCGCCCCGGGCGCAGCACGGCGCTGTGGCCGTGGTGGTCATCGGCACGCATGCGCACACCTTGCAGGTCCGAATCGACATCGACGATCAGGCCTGCCTCGTGGGGCAGGTACTGCCCGGACATCGCCACTTTGCCGGCGCCGACCGCCAGCACACTGTCGAGGTTCAAACCCGCGGTCAGCTCGCCGTTGTAGGAGGAGCGCTGGGCATAGGCATCGCCATGCAGCAGCGGGCTCTCGAACAAGGCGCTGCCGCCAAACCCGGTACCGTAGCGGTCCAGCGCAACCGTGCCGGCCAGGCTCTGCAGGGCGCCGTAGTCAACGTCCTGCTGATAGGTCAGCGAGGCGTTCTGGTCGCGCGCACCGTCGCGGGACGTGCGACTGCCCAGGGTTGCCGAAATCCTTCGTCCCGGCCCGCCAAGGCTCATGCTCATGCTCAAGGTGACGCCACGGTTGCGCGCGTCGCCGGAGCTGCTGGTGCCCGGGCGATCGAACAGCGACAGGCGCCAGTTGGTGTCGGAGTTCAGCAACTTGCCGAAGTAGCCCCAGCCGACATCGAAGCCCATGCCATCGGCCCCTGTGCCGCTGCTGTGCGACACCCGCAAGGTCGCGGTACTTTGCCGATCGACCCGGTGGTTGAGCGACAGCGCACTCTGGCGGACTTCGCGAACGCTGTAGTCACGGTAGGAGACGGGCTGTTCCTCCTCGAAGCGGCGGCTGTCCAGCCAGGAACGGCTCTGGCTGAACACCAGCGAACCCGAGGCGTAGTTGTAGATGCCTTGCAGGTCATAGCCGTTGCCGTGGTCTTCGGTGTGAAAAACACTGCCATAGAGCTTGAGCGGATCGAGCACATCCCAGTCCAGCGAACCGCCATACTGCAGAAGCTCGTCGATTCGCTGGGCAGAGAGCCCGAGCACCGCCCGCGGATGCAACAGGTAGTTAGTGAAGACGCCGGCCGTCAGGCTGTTGTCATAGTCCTTGTCCCAATTGCTCCACAGGCTGCTTTGCTGCCCCATGTAAACGTTGTAGCGCCACGGCGACTCGGCGTTGCTCCAGTTGGAGGGCTTGTAGATGAAGGCTTCGCTGCGTGAGGTTTCCTGGTTGTCTTCAATCAGGCGGATCTCCACCTCATAGATCCCCCCGGGCAGCACCCGGGTATCCAGCGCCTGCAAGCCGGCCTGCACCGCCTGGCTGTTGATCAGCACACCATCACGGTAGATTTCGACGATCCCGGCGCGGTTCGGCGTGACATAGACCGGAGTGGCGCTGGCCTGGCCGTTGTTGACCGCCAGGCTGTCGCTGCTGCCGAGCATCAGGCCACGGGTGGTGTCGGGCAGGTTGCCGAGCAAGCGCGGCTGGCGGGTCAGGCCCTGGGCGCCCGGGGTGAAGTAACCCAGGCGAAAGAAGTGCTTGTCGTGCAAACGCTCGGCATAGAGCTGGTCCACGCGGTGCCGGGTTTGCTCGACGTAATCGCTGTTGCGGTCGAACCGCGCCTCGCCCACGGTGGTCCAGTTGCCGAAACTGCCCTGCCCTTGCACAGCATAACGACCGGTGGTTTCCAGGTCGCCACCGACCAGGTTCAACTGGTTGCGCAGCAGCAAGCCGTGGCTGCCACGTTCGGGCAACTGATGATAAAGCGCCGGCTGATCGCTGCGTTCCGCCGCCGTGGTAAGAATCGACAGCTGCGAATTCACCAGGCTGTAGTGCAACGCCACCAGCCCTCGCGGGCAACTGGACAGGCAGTTGCCCAGCGCCCTTGGCTCCTGGAGCTGTTCGCGCCAGCGCGAACGCTCGGTGTCGGAGGCGTGGCTCTCGAAGGTGTCGGTGAAGTCGAGCAGTTGCACCTGTTCATCGCGCGACAGCACCACCAGGGCATCGCCCAGGTAGCGCCCATCGAGGTCGACGCGAACGGCCAGGGGCACATCGAAAAAGTGCTCGCCAAATTCCTGCGGCAAGCCTTGCGCCTGGCTCAGCACCCCCAAGGGCCCGGCCTGCCCTCGGGCTTCGGCCCAGGCACAGGCTGTACCTGAGAGCACAAGGCACCCCAGGGCCAGTCGAATGGATGCAGCGAGAGACAAGTAATTAGCCATGTCCATTTTTTCACAGGCAATACTCACCCCGCACTCGTTCGAACGAATGAGCAGCGGGGTGAATAGAAGGGGATGGAACAGCGCTTGGCTGGCGACTTACGGCGAGACGGTCTCGAACAACATGTTGACGATGCCCTGGTAGTTGCCCGGCACGTAGCCACTCGGGCCGGCCGACTGGGCGGCTACGTCAAAGGCGACCAGGGTGCCTGCCGCTGCCGCGGCTGCCGGCACCACCGGAACCGAAGTGGTGGTCAAACCGGTGCCGTTGACCGCAACGTCCAGGCCGATGCTGTTGGCGCCGCTGTTAATCACCGCCGGGCTGAGCAGGCGCGCAGAAATCGCCCCGGTGGTGCTCTTGACCTGCAGCTGCTTGCGGATCGGCTCAAGCGATTCGCGCAGGGCATTCCAGGCCATGTTTTGCGGTTCGTTCATCCAGTTGCCGCCCACCGGCTCGACATAGAAGTTCTCGGTCGGGATGGTGGCCGTTACGGTAACTTGTTTCTCCAGCGGGTCGGCGGCGAATACATTACCAACGGCCAGCAGGGCGAGAGGTAGGGCCAGAAAAGTGCGCTTCATGAATAATTCTCCTCGAATAGACCTGTGAAAACGTCACAGACGACGTGCCGACGGCGAGTGTGTCCGCCGGCTTGTGCCGCACCGCGCAGGGCGGTTGACGAGGAGGATTATTCGGCAGATGTCCGACGCAAAAAGTCGGACCACTCCCAGCAAGATTGGGAAATTTCCCAAAGAAAAACAGGGTTCAATCGCACAAAAAAACGCCCCAAAAGGGGCGTTTTCTGAACATCGGACAACCACGCGCAGATCAGTGCACCGGCAACTCGACACCGTCGAACAGCTCTTCAAGCTCTTGCTTGTTGTGACATGCGATAGCCTTGGCCATCACTTCACGGGTCAGGTGCGGGGCGAACTTCTCGATGAAGTCGCACATGAAGCCGCGCAGGAAAGTGCCACGGCGGAAACCGATCTTGGTCACGCTGGACTCGAACAGTTCGCTGGCATCGAGCACTACCAGGTCATTGTCGAGCTTGGTGTCGACGGCCATCTTGGCGACGATGCCGACACCCAGGCCCAGGCGCACGTAAGTCTTGATCACGTCGGCGTCGGCGGCGGTGAATACCACTTTCGGGGTCAGGCCGCGGTGACTGAAGGCTTCGTCGAGCTTGGAACGGCCGGTGAAACCGAACACGTAGGTGACGATCGGGTATTCGGCCAGGGCTTCAAGGGTGAGCTTCGGCAGCTTGGTCAGCGGGTGGCCTTGCGGCACCACCACGCAGCGGTTCCAGCGGTAGCACGGCATCATCACCAGGTCGCCGAACAGCTCCAGGGCTTCGGTGGCGATGGCGAAATCGACGGTGCCGTCAGCGGCCATCTCGGCAATCTGCATGGGCGAACCCTGATGCATGTGCAGGGCCACTTCCGGGTACTGCTTGATGAAGCTGCTGATCACCGGCGGCAGGGCATAACGCGCCTGGGTATGGGTCGTGGCGATCGACAGGGTGCCCTTTTTCTCGTTGGAGAATTCCTGGGCGATCTGCTTGATGCTTTCGACCTTGCGCAGGATCTCACCGGCGGTGGTGATGATGCGCTCACCGGCCGGAGTCACGCGGGTCAGGTGCTTGCCGCTGCGGGCGAACACTTCGACGCCCAGCTCGTCTTCGAGCAGGCGGATCTGCTTACTGATGCCCGGCTGGGACGTATACAGGCTCTGCGCTGTCGCGGAGACGTTGAGGTCGTGGTGCGCCACTTCCCAGATGTAGCGCAATTGTTGAAGCTTCATAGGTATCCCTCAAATCAGCTGGGCGTCACCGGCAGCAGCGACGATTTATAACTATATTAGTGGTTTGAAGAATAAATCTAGAACTATTTTAGCAGTCTTCCAGGAACCCACCTACCCCACGCAGTTAAGACTTCCTACGCCCCAAGTGTTGCGCGAGCGGCACCATATACACCGGCACCGGCGACAGTTGCAGCAAGCGCACCGCGGTGCGTCCGATCGGGATATCGACGCCAGCGCCCTGGCTATGGCTGCCGAAGATCAGCAGGTCGACACTCAGGCGCTGGGCCTGCTCGAGAATCACCTGCGCCGGATCGCCCTGACGCACGCGTACGGCCTTGATCAGGGCCAGGTCAGCCTCCTCGCCCAATTCGTCACGAAAGTTTTCCAGAACCCTTTGTTCGATGTTGGCCATCACCGTGGTGACGCCTTCGCTGTGCAGTTCATCGAGGGTCTGTTCGTCCAGATAGCTCTGCAGCAGCGATTCGGCGAACTGGCCCATGGGCTCGACCGCATGGATGACGTAGAGCTCTGCGTTGAAGGTCCGCGCCAGTGCCAGCGCGTGTTGCATGACAAAAGGCGCGTACACACCGAGGTCAGTGGCATACAGCATGGAATGGATCATTCGACCTCCTCGACTGCCATGACGGCAGAGCAAGCTTCAGCTTAGCAGCGCCAAGAACCGTCGCAGGGCCGTCCGGCGCCGAGGTTTACCCGTTAGCCCAGGGTCGGTTCGTTGCTGATGCCATGGGGCACATGGCCAGTGGCGACGACGCTGCGGGCCCGTTCGCAGTGGCCGGCCTGGTCGTCGAAAAACACATCGGCGGCGAAGGCTTCGAGGAACGCCGATTTGTCCAGACCGCCGAGGAACAGCGACTCGTCCAGGCGGATATCCCACTCGCGCAAGGTACGGATCACTCGCTCGTGGGCCGGTGCCGAGCGGGCTGTTACCAGTGCCGTGCGGATCGGACAGGCGCCTTCGGGGAACTCCTTCTGCAACAGGTTCAGTGCCGCCAAAAATGGTTTGAACGGCCCGCCGCGCAACGGCTCGCGGGCTGACTGGCGCTCGCTGGCCTGGAAGGCTTCGAGACCGCCAAGCTGGTAGACCCGTTCGGACTCATCGGAAAACAGCACCGCGTCACCGTCGAAAGCGATGCGCAGTTCGTCACTGGCAGCGCGCCGGGCACCACCGGAGAGAATGGTGGCAGCGGCAAAACCGGCCTCCAGGGCACTGCGCACATCATCGGCATCGGTGGACAGGAACAGGTGACAGCCAAACGCCGCCAGATAAGGATAAGGACTACGGCCGCCAACGAAGGCAGCGCGGTAGATACCCAGGCCATGATGCTCGATCGAGTTGAATACCCGCAGACCGGTGTCGGCGCTGTTGCGCGACACCAGCACCACCTCGACCCGGGGCTGGCCAAGACTGGCGTTCAGGCCCAGGAGCTTTTGCACCAGGGGGAAGGCGTCACCGGGTTCGAGCACTTCGTCTTCGTGTTCGATCTGGTACTGGCGATAGGCTTCAACGCCCTCGGCCAGGTACAGGCGGTGACTCTCGCTGAGGTCGAACAGCGCTCGGGAGGAGATGGCGACGACCAGTTTGTCGCCTAGATTCTTGCTCATGTACTGTTCCCCTTGGGGCCTTATCGCGGGGCAAGCCCGCTCCTACATTGTGGGAGCGGGCTTGCCCCGCGATGCTGTTTGCCGATCAATAAAGGCCAAAGCCTGATACAGCGCCTGCATCTTCGGCAATTCACAGCCCGCCGCCCTGGCCTGGGCCAACGGCTCGGCATAAATCGCCGCCAGCTCCAATGGCCGCTGCTGGATAAAATCGTGGTACATGCTCGGCCAGTAGTCGGGCATCTTCTCGGTCACCGCAAACAGGTGTTCGGCATAGCCTGGCGGCAACGCGTAACCGCAGGCGCGCGCGCCCTGCACCACCTCGGCCATCAGCGCCTGGATCAAGGCGCGGCTGTCGGCATCGGTCATCAGCGGTGTGGTGCTGGCCTTGAGCAGCACTGACAAACCATTGTAGGGCACATTCCACACCAGCTTTTGCCAACGCGCCTGGGCCAGGTTGGTCATGGCCTGGGAGTCGATGCCAGCGGCATGGAACAACGCAGCCCCGGCCTCGACAATTTGCTGACGGCTGTCTTCATCCGCCGCCGGACCACTGTGATACCCCAGGTTCACCGCCCCCAGCGACTGATGGCGGATCACCCCCGGCGCTTCGCGGTTGACGCAGATAAAGCACAAGCCGCCGAGCAGGTGCAGATTGGCGGGTAACAGCGGCCGCAGTTGGTCCTCGACGCCCAGGCCGTTCTGCAGCAGCAGCACCTTGGCATCAGGCGCCGCTACCTTGGCGATCAAGGGTGCAAGCTCGGCGTTGCTGGTGGTCTTGGCGCCGACCAACAGCCAGTCGCAGGGCGGCATGTCGGTGGCATCGGCATAGGCCCGGACCTGCATCTGCACGGTGCCATGCACGGCGCTGTCGACCCGCAATCCGTTGAGCTGAACGGCGTCGAATTCACTGCGCAAGAGGAAATGCACCTCGAACCCGGCACGCGCCAGCATCAGGCCATAGAAGCCACCAATGGCGCCGGTTCCGATCACGCCGATACGCGGGCTGCTCGTGTTCATCCTGCTCTCCTCAACCGTTCATTTTTTGTTCAATTTTTTTACACGTAAATCAACCGCTTTACGATCCTTAACTATACTCAGGCGAACAAGGTCAAAAAATCGACACGGAGTCGAGCATGCGTGGCTTCCTGCTGCACCCGGACGATGTTCCGGTGGAGCTGACCCTGCGTCAGTCGCCCAAACTGTTCCGCCAACGGCTGCACACTATCAGCCTGGGCGGAATCGCCTGCAACCACCCACGGGCCTACCGACGGGGCATGGCGGTGGAAATGCTCATCCCCTCCCTCGGCGCCGAGGCACGCTATCCCGGTTATGTGGCCTGGTGCCAGAAGCAACAGGACGGCTATCGGGTGGGCATTGCCTTCATCGACGAGCAAGCGCTGTTTGGCGCACGCATGGGCGAACAGGTGTGTCAGATCCAGCACTTCTGCCAGGCCGAAAGCCCCGATGCGGACGTCGAAGCCCTCGCCCAGCAGTGGGTCAGCCTGCACGCCGGCGAGTTCTCCGATGCCAGCCTTGAGGCAAGTCATACCCGGGAAATCCTCGTTCCTGGGTAAAAACCCCGTGCCTATGGGCCTTTCCTTGCAGGAAAGCGGCCCGTGCCCATTGTCGAGCCACAGTGTAACGCGCTAAGGTTCGGCTCCCCGCTGCGTACAATTTTCGCTGCTCCGCCGCACGGGGATCGCTGGCGGCCGGCACCCGTGACCTGACGAGTAACACGATGGCTGATTTACCGATCGATGACCTAAACGTTGCCTCCAACGAGACCTTGATCACCCCCGATCAGCTCAAGAAGGAAATCCCCCTCAGCGCTACCGCCCTGCAGACCGTGACTGCCGGTCGCGAAGTGGTGCGCAATATCCTCGACGGCAAGGACCACCGCCTGTTCGTGGTGATCGGCCCCTGCTCGATCCACGACATCAAGGCTGCCCACGAGTACGCCGAGCGCCTCAAGGTGCTGGCGGCAGAGGTGTCCGACACCCTGTACCTGGTCATGCGCGTGTATTTCGAAAAGCCGCGGACCACGGTCGGCTGGAAAGGCCTTATCAACGACCCGTACCTGGACGACTCGTTCAAGATCCAGGACGGCCTGCACATCGGTCGCCAGCTGCTGCTGGACCTGGCGGAAATGGGCCTGCCTACCGCCACCGAAGCACTCGACCCGATCTCTCCGCAGTACCTGCAGGACCTGATCAGCTGGTCGGCCATCGGCGCCCGTACCACCGAATCCCAGACCCACCGCGAAATGGCCTCGGGCCTGTCCTCGGCGGTCGGCTTCAAGAATGGCACCGACGGCGGCCTGACCGTTGCCATCAACGCCCTGCAGTCGGTTTCCAGCCCGCACCGTTTCCTCGGCATCAACCAGGAAGGCGGCGTGTCCATCGTCACCACCAAGGGCAACGCCTACGGCCACGTGGTGCTGCGCGGCGGCAACGGCAAGCCCAACTATGACTCGGTCAGCGTCGCCCTGTGCGAACAGGCCCTGGCCAAGGCCAGGATCAAGCCGAACATCATGGTCGACTGCAGCCACGCCAACTCCAACAAAGACCCGGCCCTGCAGCCGCTGGTGATGGAGAACGTCGCCAACCAGATCCTCGAAGGCAACCAGTCGATCATCGGCCTGATGGTCGAAAGCCACCTGAATTGGGGCTGCCAGGCGATCCCGAAAGACCTCAACGACCTGCAGTACGGTGTGTCCATCACCGACGCCTGCATCGACTGGGAGTCCACCGAGAAGACCCTGCGCAGCATGCACGCCAAGCTCAAGGACGTGTTGCCCAAACGCCAGCGCGACTGACAGGCAGATACAACAACGCCGGGCAATTGCCCGGCGTTTTTGTTGGTGCGTTGAAGAGCAGCACTAATGGCTGCCCTTCGCGATCCTCAGGCCTTGTTGGTGGCGTGCTTTTGCTGACGTTCCATGTAACGTTCGACGTAGGAGCACGACGGGATCACGGTATAGCCCATGTCTTCGGCGTACTTGAGCGCCTGTTTGGTGAGTGCCGCAGCGATACCCCGGCCACGCAATGCGTTCGGTACGAACGTGCGGTAGATATCCAGGGTCTGCTTACCCAGGTCCATGTAGGTCAGGTAAGCACGATGACCGTCCACATTGGTCTCGAACTGATGACCAGCCTGGTCATGGTGGATGGACAACGCCTCGCTCATCACTACTCCTCGCGGGTCTTGTGCTATGACCCCTACCTTACCGATGTTTGTCCGGCGAAGGAACCTCTACGCCACCCCGTGCCCCTTTGGACAGCGAGAAGAGCATGGCTGTTCTCTGGCAAGTGAGCACGTACAAATAGTAGGCGCCCCATGCCCAGATGCTCAAGGTGGCTGGTCGCAAATTTCATCCACTTGGGGCACGCGGACAGGGCGACGAGCATCGGCCTGAACAGTTGCCGGATGTTGTAGTGCTATGACGAAGGATGACACTTTAAGTCACTTTTAGTTCAACAAAATACACACTTGCTACACTTGTTAGCACCCGCGCATGCGGCGCCTTCACAGTTTTTCTACATAAGGCTGTGGCGGACCCGGGACAGGCGCATTTTTTTGCAGTTCTTGCGCTCTGTCAGTTTACTTACTACAAGTAATGGGTACTATGTACGCCGGCCAGTTTCTCTTTCTTGAGAGATGGCTATTTAATAGAAAGTCCTTGAAGGGGAACACGATGAACAACGTTCTGAAATTTTCTGCTCTGGCTCTGGCCGCAGTTCTGGCAACCGGTTGCAGCAGCGTATCCAAAGAAACCGAAGCTCGTCTGACCGCTACCGAAGACGCAGCTGCTCGTGCACAAGCTCGTGCCGATGAAGCCTATCGCAAAGCTGACGACGCTCTGGCTGCTGCTCAAAAAGCACAACAGACCGCTGACGAAGCTAACGAGCGCGCTCTGCGTATGCTGGACAAAGCCAGCCGCAAGTAATAGTCCTTCGGGATTGTTATTGGAAGCCGACCCACTTGTGGGTCGGCTTTTTTATTGCCGCCAGCAAAGTGCAACGCCAGAAACGACGAGGCCTGCACGATGGCAGGCCTCGGGTATAGCAGGAATGGCTTACTGCATGTCGTAAGGCACGCTGGAAACCATCGGTGCCGGGCCGCCAGCGCCATTGGGCACGGCGATCTCCACCGGCATGCCGTCTTCGGCGGCGACCACGTCACGGACCATGTCCCAGTTCATGCGCAGGTTGTTGGCCAGGTCTTCACGCTTGAGCAGCGCGTTGATGACCGCGGTGTGCTTGTCGACCACCGACGGGTCGCCCTTGTCGTCAAGCGGCGTGTGCGCCTCGAGGTAGACCTTGCCGGCACTGAGGCCGAACTTGTACGGCTCGTTGATGATGCGTACCGGCACGCCGACCGGGGCCATCTTGGCCAGCTCCAGCACGTTGTTGTTGAACATGCGGAAGCAGCCGTGGCTGGTGCGCATGCCGATGCCGAACTTCTTGTTCGAACCGTGGATCAGGTAACCCGGCACGCCAAGGGTGAACTTGAACGGCCCCAGCGGGTTGTCCGGGCCAGCCGGTACCACGGTCGGGAGGATATCGCCGTCTTCGGCGTGTTCCTTGCGGATCGAGGCCGGTGGCGTCCAGGTGGGGTTCGGGGTCTTGGCGGTAACCTTGGTATTGGCGATCGGCGAGCCCCAGCCTTCACGACCGATACCCAGCGGGTAGGTGTGCACCACGTTCTGCCCTTTCGGGTAGTAGTACATGCGGTACTCGGCCAGGTTGATGACGATGCCTTCGCGCGGCCCCGGCGGCAGGATAAAGCGGGTCGGCAGGATGATTTCGGTGCCGGCGCCCGGCAGCCACGGGTCGACGCCGGGGTTGGCGGCGATCATTTCCAGGTAGCCCAGGTCGTTGGCGGTGCCGATGTCGGCAAAGGTGTCTTCGTACTTGGCCTTGATCACCTGGACCTGGCCGATGACGTCTTCACCGGGAGGCGGCAGGGGGAACTCCAGCGCAGCGGCGGGACCTGCCGCCAACAGGGCGGCCAGGGACAGGCAACGGGTGACGGCGGGAAAGCGCGGCAACATCCGGGAAATCCTTCGCTAATTCAATTGAGTCAAGCAATCGATTGTACACCGGCACCCGCGTAATCGGGAGATGTCCCGGGCGCAGTTGGCCGTACAGGGGATGAAAGGTTATATCGGCAGGTTACAGCTCGGGCCATACCGGCCGTGTGCCACGGCGCTGGGCCTCGAGAATCGCCCGGCACAGCGAACACAGGCGGCGGTCACGGTAAATGCTGCGCTCGGCCTGCGACCAGCGCGGTTGCGCCGGCAACAGGGTGCCGCACAGGGTACGGTCGGCCGAGCCACCGAGCTCGAGCTGGCGGGCTACCAGGTGGACGCGGATCTCCTGGCAGGCGAACAGGTCAAGCTGTTCGTCAGGCTCGATCAATTGATAGGCATACAGGGACCAGGCGGGACGCGGCATCGGGGGCTCCAAATCGGGGGCGCAACATTAGCCGAAAGCCGGTCACTATAAAAGCGTCAAAGCAGCGGTTTTAGTTGCGGCCAGGCATTTTCCAGCAACCTGGCCTGGGCGCCCTGCCCCGGATGAATGCCATCGGCCTGCATCAGCTCGGGCACACCGCCCACCCCTTCGAGAAAGAACGGCACCAGCGGCACCTGTTTTTCCGTCGCCAGGTTTTCATACACCTTGGCGAAGGCCTCGTTGTAACGCTTGCCGTAGTTGGGCGGCAGGCGCATGCCCAGCAACAGCACCTTGGCGCCGGCAGCTCGCGACTTGTCGATCATCGAGGCAAGATTTTGTTGCAATTGCGTTGGCAGATGCCCGCGCAGGCCATCGTTGCCGCCCAATTCAAGCACCACCAGCTCAGGCTTGAGCTCTGCAAGCAGCGCCGGCAGCCGCGCCTGGCCTCCGGCACTGGTGTCGCCGCTGATCGAGGCATTGACCACCTTGGCGTCGAAACCCTCGTTCTTCAGGCGTTTTTCCAGCAAGGCAACCCAACCCTCGCGGGTATCCAGGCCGAAAGCGGCACTGATACTATCGCCGACAATCAGCACGGTCCCCGCTGCTGCGCCCTGGGCCATGCACATCAAGGCCAGGCCAGCACTCAATAACCACACTCGCATCGGATTCTCCATGGGCCCCAGCATTCTCAGTGCGCGCAACCTTAGCAAAGTGGTCCCCAGCGCGGAAGGCGACCTGACCATCCTGCACGAACTCTCGCTGGAATTGAAACAGGGCGACAGCCTGGCGATCGTCGGCGCCTCGGGCTCGGGCAAATCGACCCTGCTCGGCCTGCTGGCCGGGCTCGACCTGCCCAGCGCCGGCTCCGTGACCCTGGCCGGCCACGACCTCGGCCCGCTGGATGAAGACCAGCGCGCGCGGGTGCGGGCCGAGCATGTCGGCTTCGTGTTCCAGTCGTTCCAGTTGCTCGACAGCCTCAACGCGCTGGAAAACGTCATGCTGCCACTGGAGCTGGACGGTCGCCGCGATGCCCGCGAGCACGCCCGCAGCCTGCTTGAGCGGGTCGGCCTGGGCCAGCGCCTGAGCCACTCGCCACGCCAGCTGTCCGGTGGCGAGCAACAACGGGTGGCGATCGCCCGCGCCTTTGCCGCCGAGCCTGCGGTGCTGTTTGCCGACGAGCCCACCGGCAACCTCGACAGCCATACCGGCGAGCGCATCAGCGACCTGCTGTTCGACCTGAACAAGGAACGCGGCACCACCCTGGTACTGGTCACCCATGACGAACGCCTGGCCCAGCGCTGCCGTCGCCTGATCCGCCTGGACGCCGGCCACCTGGTCGCGCCGCTGGAGCCTTGATGAAGCGCTTGCCGTTGTTCCCCCTGGCCCTGCGCCAGTTGCTTCGCGACGCCCGCGCCGGCGAGTTGCGCGTGCTGTTCTTCGCCCTGCTGGTAGCGGTGGCGGCCAGTACCGCCATCGGCTATTTCGGCGCCCGCCTCAACGGCGCCATGCTGTTGCGGGCGACCGAGTTCCTCGGCGCCGACCTGGTGCTGCAGGGCAGCTCGCCCGCAGAGCCCGGGCAGGTCAACCGCGGCACCGCGCTGGGCTTGCAACACGCCCGGGTGGTCGAGTTTTCCAGCGTGATCGCCACCGACAACGGCATTCAGCTGTCGAGCATCAAGGCGGCCAACGATGCCTATCCGCTGCGCGGCGAGCTGCGCAGCGCCGCCGAACCCTATGGCGTCGAAACCGCTGGCGGCGGCCCGGCGCCGGGCGAGGCCTGGGTCGAACCGCGGCTGCTGGCAGCGCTGGACCTGAAAATAGGCGACAGCATCGATGTAGGCATGAAAACCCTGCGCATGAGCCGGGTGCTGACCTACGAACCCGACCGTGCCGGCAACTTCTATAGCCTGACCCCGCGAGTACTGATCAACCTCGCCGACCTTGAGGCCACCGGGGTAGTGCAACCGGGCAGCCGGGTCAGCTACCGCGAACTCTGGCGTGGCGAGCCCGACGCCCTGGCCAGCTACCGCGATGCGCTCAGCAACAACCTCGCCGCCAACCAGCGCCTGCAGGATTCACGGGATGGCAACCAGCAGATCGGCGGCGCCCTGGGCAAGGCCGAGCGTTACCTGAACATGGCCAGCCTGGTGGCGGTGCTGCTCGCAGGTGTTGCCGTGGCGCTGTCGGCCAGCCGCTTCGCTACCCGGCGTTTCGATGCCAGCGCCCTGCTGCGCTGCCTGGGCTTGTCGCGCCGCCAGGCATTGAGCCTGTTCTGCCTGCAACTGGCGATTCTCGGCAGCATCGCCGCCGTGTGCGGCGCAGCGCTTGGCTGGCTGGCCCAACTGGGCTTGTTCGAATTGCTGCAAGGTCTGATGCCGGCGCAGATTCCTCCTGGCGGTGTCGGTCCGGCCCTGGCCGGTATCGCCACCGGCCTGGTGGCCCTGGCCGGGTTCGCCCTGCCGCCGCTGGCCGCCCTTGGCCGGGTGCCACCCCTGCGGGTGCTGCGTCGCGACCTGCTACCAGTACCGGCCAGCAGCTGGCTGGTGTACGGCGCTGCGCTGTTCGCCCTGGGCCTGATCATGTGGCGCCTGAGCCTCGACCTGCTGCTGACCTTCGCCCTGCTCGGCGGCGGCCTGGTCGCCGCCTTGCTGCTGGGCGGGCTACTGTTGCTCGGCCTGCGCAGCCTGCGGCGCTTGCTTGCCGACAGCCCGCTGGCTTGGCGCCTGGGCCTTGGCCAATTGCTGCGCCACCCACTGGCGGCTGCCGGGCAGTCCCTGGCCTTCGGCCTGATCCTGCTGGCCATGGCCCTGATCGCCCTGCTGCGTGCCGAGCTGCTCGACACCTGGCAGAACCAGTTGCCCAAGGACGCGCCCAACTACTTCGCCCTGAACATCCTGCCCGACGACAAGAACAACTTCGCCCAACGCCTGACCGAGTTCTCCGCCGAGGCCGCACCGCTGTACCCGGTAATCCCCGGGCGCCTGACCGCCATCAACGGCGAGCCGGTGCAACAGATTGTCAGCAAGGAATCCACCGGCGACCGCGCCGTGCAGCGCGACCTGAGCCTGACCTGGGCCGCCGACCTGCCGCAGGGCAACACCCTGAGCGAAGGCCAGTGGTGGCAGGTCAAACCTGCAGCCGATGCCTTGCCCGGTGTTTCAGTGGAAGCCGAGCTGGCCCTGAGCCTCAAGCTCAAACTCGGCGACCAGTTGACCTTCACCATTGGTGGCCTGCAACGCCAGGTGCAAGTCACCAGCCTGCGCACGGTCAACTGGGACAGCTTCCAGCCCAACTTCTACATGATCTTCCAGCCTGAAACCCTGCAGGACCTGCCGACCACCTACCTGACCAGCTTCTATCTGGCACCCGGGCATGACCAGCAGGTGGTCGCGCTGTCGCGGGCGTTCCCGGCGGTGACCATCCTCCAGGTCGACGCGTTGCTGGCGCAGCTGCGCAGCATCCTCGCCCAGGTCACCCTGGCGGTGGAGTACGTGCTGTTGTTCGTGCTGGCGGCAGGCCTGGCGGTGCTGTTCGCCGGCTTGCAGGCGACCCTCGACGAACGCATTCGCCAAGGCGCCCTGCTCCGCGCCCTGGGCGCCGGGCGCGGGTTGCTGGTCAAGGCACGGCGTATCGAGTTCGGCCTGCTGGGGGCGGCCAGCGGCCTGCTGGCAGCGATCGGTTGCGAGCTGATCACCCTGGTGCTGTACCGTTATGCCTTCGACCTGCACTGGAGCCCGCACCCGTGGCTACTGCTGCTGCCGGTCATCGGCGCCCTGCTGGTCGGCGGTGCCGGGGTCTACGGCACGCGCCGGGCGCTCAATGCCAGCCCGTTGGCAGTACTGCGCGAGGGCTGATCAGGGTTTGACGTAGTCGATGGCGTTGACCCACCAGCACATCTCGCCGGAAGGGGTCTGGACGATGACTTCATCGCCGACCTCTTTTTTCAGCAACGCGCGGGCCATGGGTGAGTCGATCGAGATGTAGTCCATGCGCCCGTAGATCTCGTCGTAGCCGACGATGCGAAAGCGCTTGGTCTCGCCCTCCTCGTTCTCGATCTCGACCCAGGCGCCGAAAAACACCCGGCCCTCCTGCTCCGGCGAGTACTCCACCACACGCATGTCTTCCAGGCGCTTGCGCAGGTAGCGCACGCGGCGGTCAATCTCACGCAGAAGCTTCTTGTTGTACTGGTAATCGGCGTTCTCGCTGCGATCGCCCAGGGACGCTGCCCAGGTGACTTTCTGGGTGATATCGGGACGCTTTACCCGCCACAGATGGTCCAGCTCCTGCTTGAGCGCTTCGTGACCTTCCTTCGTGATGATTTGCGTACTCAACAAAAATTCTCGCTTCCAGGCTGACTGAGTGGCTTGCAGGGCCTGATCATCAACCCTGTCGAGGCGCGGCGCAACTGCACGTGACTTGTGCCTGTCAGCTCCAGTCCCAAGAGTGAAACCGCAGACAACCACAACAATACGGTCTGACCCGCATGCACGCCCAACGCACCGCCTTGCACAACGAGCTGCACGCCCGTCCGTCGCTGTACTTCGACGAACCGGCGCATGTCTTCCATCTGGCGTTTCTCGGCACCGATGCCGACTGCAATGCCCTGTTGCAGCGTTGCTGCCCGGACGCCTTCGAGCCCGATGCCGCACAGGGCATCACCCGGCTGGACGGTCATCCGTTCAAATGGGAGCGCCATTCCGAGTTCTTCACCCTGACGCTGGTGGTGCCCGCCGCCAGCGGCGAGCTGAACTGGACCACCCTGCCCCCGGCCCTCGCCGCAGGCGTCGAGCCCTACCGCGAGCAGATGATCAACGCGGTGCAGGTGCTGGTGCGCGACGAACATGACCTGGACCTGAGCCGTTATGGCTTCAAAGACCCCTGCGGCTCCTGCGTAGGCGGCGGCGATGCCGTGGTGTGGAGCGATTTTCGCCTGACCGCAGATGGCACCAACCGCTTCCTGTTCATCAACCGCCGGCTCAATGCCTACCGCCAGGGACGAATGATCCGCCGCCTGCTGGAGATCGAGACCTACCGGATGATGGCGTCATTGTCGCTGACCGCCGCCAAGGCCCTGAGCCCGCAACTGGACGCCTATGACCGCAAGCTGGTCAGCCTGTCGGAGCGTAACGTCAGCAGTGACGGCGGCAATGCCAAGGCATTGCTCGCCGACATCGCTCAGCTGTCGCGCCAGGTGGTCGGCAGCACGGTCAAGCACCGCCATCGCTTCAGCGCCACCCAGGCCTACGCGCAACTGGTGTTCGAGCGCCTGGGCGAGCTGCGGGAGAGCCATGTCGGTGATTGCCAGCGCCTGGGAGTGTTCATCGAGCGGCGTTTCAAGCCCACCGTGCGTTATTGCGCGGTCACCGAACAACGCCTTGAGCACCTGGCCGAGAGCGTGGCCAACCTTGGCGACCTGCTGCAGGCGCGGGTGCAGGTCGAGATGGAAGAACAGAACGCCGAGATCCTGCGCAGCCTCAACGCCCGCGCCGACACCCAGATCAAGATCCAGCGGGCAGTGGAAGGCCTGTCGATCATCGCGATCAGCTACTACCTGCTGAGCCTGTTCAAACTGTTCTATGCCGGCCTGCACACCCTGGGCGCGCAGATCAGCGCACGCGAGGCGCTGCTGGGTATGGCGCCGGTGGTGGTATTGATCATGCTGGTGATTGTGCTACGGATCAGGAAAGCCAAGGCACATTGAGCGGCTAACCCGGGCTGTCACTCAAGCCCGGGTGATCAGGCCCTGTCGAGCGACACGGGTCAGGTGACCGAGAACTTCGGCGGCATCTTCGGCGCTGGGCGACTGAATCACCGCCAGATCGAAACGGTCGTTGGCGAACTGGCCAAGCGAGGCGCAGGTGTCGGCAAACTGGATCAGGAAGGCAGTGGCACGGCCTTTACGGCGTGGCCAGCCATCGAGGTAGCGCAGAAGTGTTGGCTGATGGCTGCCGCCCAAGAGAATACGCGGCGTGCGCGTAGCCTGGCTGGCAGGCAAGGGGGTCAGGCAAACACTGGAACGTGGACAACTCATGGAGTAGATCTCCGCCTCGCAAAACCCGCTGGGCTGCGGTGGGAGGCGTCACCGAACCAGCGTTTTAGCGGTATTTGGTGAAACCCCCGAAGAGGAAACCCTGCGCCCCGCAAGTAGCTGTTTAAATCGGCGCAAGTCAGCATCCTAGAGAAGCTGCGGGTGGGATGTCAACATGTGACTGTAGGAGCGGGCTTACCCCGCGATAGCGTCCCGCCTGCCACATCGCATCGCGGGTCAGGTCGAGTCGTCGCACCGCCGCTCCCACAGAGTCAGGCAAGCAAGAGCGAAGCGTAGGGCCCCTGGTGGGCGGGAATTTTGGCTTACTATTGTTTCGACTGAACAAAGTAAGGCGCCGTAAAGGCGCAAAGGTGAGGCAGCAGCGCTGCCTCACCCGGATCGACCCAACCTTAGCGAGCAATCAACCGGTCCAAAGACCCCCGCCCTGCCCCCTCGACCAGCACCGCCAGCGTCCCCGCCATCAACGCCAGGGCAAACTCATAGCCGTTGTTGGCCATGAACAGCCCATTGCCGATATGCACCGAGAAGATCGCCACGATCAACGTCACGGTCAGCGCCAGCGCCGCTGGCCGTACCAGCAAGCCGATCACCAGGGCCAGGCCGCCGAAGAACTCGGCACCGCCGGACAGCAGCGCCATCAGCAGGCCAGGCGCCAGGCCAAGGCTTTCCATGAACTGCGCAGTCCCCGCCAGGCCGCCGCCGCCAAACAGGCCGAAGAGCTTCTGCGCGCCATGGGCCATGAAGATGATACCGACCAGAATACGGATGATGCTCAGGCCCCAGCTGGCACGGCTGGCAACTACGGCGTTGAGGATGTTGTTGTTCATGAGTGTTCCTTAAGGGGTGTGATGTGTGGTGTTGGGCGCCATATTAATCGAATCAACCAATAGTAAAATCGCAATATTTGCGATATTAAAATCGAATTATTCGATTATTTTTGCCCCACACCTTTACCCCCTTTCGGCTCCAGGGATGCGCGCTCACGGTCAAAGGCCAGGAAGTACTTGTTGACGCTGTTCACATAGCTCACCGGCCCCATGCCCACCTGTTCCATGGCGATGCGCTCGGTCTGGAAGAACCACTGGTTGCCATTGAGCCCACGCCGCCGCGCTTCGGCACGCATCGCCTGAACCCGCTCCGGGCCCAGGTTATAGGCCGCCAGGGTGAACGCCATGCGTTCACGCTCGTTAAGCTGGTTGCTGGAAAAGAACTTGCGCCGGATCAGCGCCATGTAGCGGGCGCTGGCCTGAACATTGCCATCGACATTGGCAATATTGCTGACCCCCACCCGCTGGGCGGCGCTGGGGGTGATCTGCATCAGCCCGTGGGCGCCCCCTGCCCCGCGGGCAGTCGGGTCAAGGGAGGACTCCTTGAAGGCCACCGCAGCCAGGTTCAACCAGTCGATCTTCTGTTCGCGGGCATGGCGCTGCAGCACCGGCCGCAAGGCCTCCAGGCGCTTGCGATCAGTGCGTGCCAGGGGATTGTGGACCCGGTACAGACGCCGGTAGATCCGCTCAAACGCTGCATCCTGATTGGCCGGCGCCTTGTAGCCCTGAAGAAAGCGGTCGACGCTGGAGTGCAGCATTACCGCGTCACGGCGCACGTACCAGCGCATGGCCTCGGGGCTGGCCACATGCAGCTTGCGCTCGACCCGCAGCTTGGGCATGACCTTGGCCCAGCGTTCGGCAATCGGCTGCTCGACCACGGTCAGGTGAAAAATCCCGGCCTGGACCATCTCCAGCACATCTTCGACCGCCAGCGTCGGGTCGACCCACTCGACCTTGATCGGCGCCAGCTTACGCAGGGCCAGCTTCTGGTTGATCTCATGCAAGGTATCGCCGGCGGCACTTGAGCTGGTCAGCGCCAGGGTGCGCCCGGACAGCTGCTCGACGCGCTGGAAACTGCGCTCGCCCTTGCGCCCGACCAGCACCAGGGGCACCTTGTCGACCACCGGATCGCTGGCGCTGAGGCCACGGGTAGAGGTGGGGTCGACCAGTTCGCCCGGTGCCACCAGGTCGGCTTCGCCGCGCTGCAATGCGGCCAGCAGTTGTTCCTTGGCGCGGGGGATGATCTTCAGGCGGATTTCCTCGCCATCGCGGGCGCGGGCGTTGAGGTAATGCTCGAAGGCTCGCAGACGATGGTACTCGACGCCCACCGGCTCGCCCTTGACTTCACCGGAGCTGTTGCGGCTCTGATTGACCAGCACCTTCAATACCCGGCTGCTGCGGATCTGCGCCAGGTCGCGCGCCTGGGTCTTGGGCACCGCCTGTTGCGGCCCGGCCAGACGCGCACTGGCCGGCCCTGCAGGCAGCAGCGAGAGGCTCAGCACGATCAACAAAAACAGCGCTCGGGTCATCCGTTGCAAGGTCCGCGCGTGTGGGGTTGGCGCCATAGTCTGCAGTCGTTCCATGACAATTGACCGCAACAGACCACGACAACTCGTTGAAGTTCTTGGCTTTATCGATTTTCGCCGAGCTTTGTTATGCTGGCCGGCCCCCGGCCTGAGGTAGCACCATGCAACTCATCGACATCGGCGTCAATCTGACCAACCCAAGTTTTGCCGACAAACATCAGGCGATTCTCGAACGCGCCGTGGCTGCCGGGGTGGTACAGATGATGGTCACCGGCACCAGCCTCGAGGGTAGCGAACAGGCCCTTGAGCTGTGCCAGCAGCTCGATGAAAGCGCCCAGCGCCTGTTCAGCACCGCCGGTGTTCATCCCCATGACGCCAGCAGCTGGAGCGCCGACAGCAGCCGCCAGTTGCGCGCGCTGCTTGGGCAGCCGCGGGTGCAGGCCGTGGGTGAATGCGGGCTGGACTTCAACCGTGATTTCTCGCCGCGCCCGCAGCAGGAAAAGGCGCTGGAAGAACAGCTGGCCCTGGCCGTGGAGCTGCAGATGCCGGTGTTCCTGCACGAGCGTGACGCCAGCGAACGCCTGCTGGCGATCCTCAAGGAGTTTCGCGATCGCCTGCCAGCAGCGGTAGTGCACTGCTTTACCGGCGAGCGCGCGGCGCTGTTCGGCTACCTCGACCTGGACCTGCACATCGGCATCACTGGCTGGATCTGCGACGAACGACGCGGCACCCACCTGCACCCGCTGGTCAGCAGCATCCCCCAGGGCCGCCTGATGCTCGAAAGCGACGCGCCGTACCTGCTGCCGCGCAGCCTGCGGCCCAAGCCGAAAAGCGGGCGCAACGAACCGGCCTTTCTCACTGAAGTGCTGCGCGAAGTAGCCCTGCACCGCGGCGAAAGCCCTGAGCAACTGGCTGCCCACAGCACCGCCAGCGCCCGCGCCTTCTTTAACCTGCCCGCGATTATTTGACGCATATCAAAACGTCTTGATGATCGAGTCGGCACAATGATGGCACCTTGCCAACAATGTTTCCGCTCAATCAGAGAAGACCTACCATGGGTGCCTGGCTTAGCAATATCTCCCTGAAGTACAAGTTCTGGGCCGTGAACGCGGTCGCCTTCGTCACCACGCTGTTCCTGGTGCTGTATGCCGTGCATCTGGAGCAACAGGCCCGGGCCCAGAGTGCACAAAGCAAAGCCCAGGCCGAGGCGCAGTTGCTGGCGGCCTGGCCCGCCGGGCAAGCCCTGCCGAACAATGCGCTGTGGCTGACTTACAGCCCCGGCCAGGCGCCGCAATTCGAAGGACAAAGCCTCGATACGCTGGCCACGGCCCAGGGCTGGGTCGAGCTCGAAGGCTTGCCGTTGCTGGGCCGCGATCCGCTGACCGGTGCCCAGGTCATCAGCCGTGATAACCAGCAGATCGCCGTGCTCGCCCCCTCCCCCAGCCTGGTCCAGGTGTTCACCGACCGCTTCACCAACTACGCCGTGTGCGTGCTGATCCTGATGCTGGCGATGCTTTGCGCCTCGCAACTGCTCATCCGCTTTCTGCTCAGCCAGCTCAACACCCTCAAGGACGTAATGCTGCACGTGGAAAAAACCGGCGACCTGTCGGCCCGCGTACCCCTGGCCTGTGGTGATGAAGTCGGACAGATGGCCAGTGCCTTCAACGCCATGCAAACCACCTACCACCGGGTGGTCAACACCGTCGCGCGCACCGCCGCACAACTGGATTCCGGCGCCGCGCGCCTGGCCGCGAGCATGAACGACGTGCGTCACGGCATGCTTGGCCAACAGAGCGAAACCGATCAGGCCGCCACCGCCATCAACGAAATGACCGCCACGGTCTATCACATCGCCCAGCACGCCGGCGCCACCCGCGACCTGTCGCAGAGCGCCGACACCCTGGCTGGCAGCGGCCAGGAAGTGGTCAGCCGGGTACAGACCTCGATCGCCGGGCTGTCCAGCGGCGTACAACAGACCGCCGAAATGATCCGCCAGCTGGCCGACGACAGCCAGAAGATCAACGGCGTGGTCGGGGTGATTCACAGCATTGCCGAGCAGACCAACCTGCTGGCCCTCAACGCCGCCATCGAGGCCGCCCGCGCCGGCGATCTGGGCCGTGGTTTTGCGGTGGTCGCCGACGAAGTACGCAACCTGGCCAAACGGGTGCAGGCTTCCACCGACGAAATCACCACCATGGTCTCGGCGCTGCAGGCCGGTACCCGCGACGCCGTGGATTTCATGCAGGAAAGCTCGTTCAAGGCTGACGACTGCGTACAGCAGGCCCAGGAAGCCGGTGCCGCGCTGGCAGAAATCACCAGCGCGGTGGCGCAGATGCGTGAAAGCAACACGCAGATTGCCGTGGCCGCCGAGCAACAGAGCCAGGTGGCCGAAGAAATGAACCGGGCAGTGGTAAGTATCCGCGACGTAACCGAAGAGACCGTGCAGCAAACCGTCGACTCGGCCACCACCAGCAGCGAACTGGCGACCCTGGCCGGCGAACTGAACAAGGCCATCGGCCAGCTCAAGCTATAGGCGTCATAGCCGCCATCGATTGGCCCCTTCACCGGGGCCGCACTATTCTTCAGGCAAGCCCCTGAGGAAAATTTCCATGAGCAAACGCCTGCCCAACCTGCCCGCCTGGCAATGGCGTGGCTACCACCACAACCACCGCAACCCGACCAACCTGGTGCTGCACCTGATTGCCGTGCCGTTGTTCATCCTCGGCGTATTGCTGGTGCTTTCGGGGTTGTTCTCGCTGGACCTGGGGCAACTGGCCGTTGGCATCATCGCCCTGATCGCCGGGCTCGGCCTGCAACGCCAGGGTCACCGCCTGGAAGCCGAACAACCCGAGCCGTTCGCCAACCGCAAGGATGCCATTGGCCGCCTGCTGGTCGAGCAGTTCGTCACGTTCCCGCGCTTTGTACTCAGCGGTGCCTGGTGGCGCGCCTGGCGCGACCGGCACCGCCATTGAGCCGTCTCAGCCGAACACGGTCACGGTCTGGCGGCTGAGCGCCAGCAACTCGCCCTTGTCGCTCCACAGCGCGGCCGCCGCATGCCCGTAACCATCTCGGGCATGTTCGGTTTCGACGTGGTAGCGGCACCAGTCCAGGGTGGTCAGGCTCGGCACCGGCTGGATGAATTCGATGGTCCAGGTCAAGGTGCTGCCGGACGCCGGTTTGTTCAGGTGCGAAAGCAAGGTCGGGGGCCAGGCGTCAACCAGCGCCAGCAAGTGCGCTTCACTGACCGGCTCTTCACGTTCGCTGTCGCGAAAACGTACCCAGCCGCCCATGTCCCGGGACTTGTTATTGCTGAACGGAATGCCGCCGATGGCCCAGCGCAGGGACACATGGCGCATGAACTCCGGGGTCACCCCCTTGATGTACGGAAGCTCTGTGCTCGATTGCTCAAGCGGCTTCATCTCTACCGCCGGCAAGGCCGGCACATCGATCATCGAATCGCGGCCGCTGCCAAAGCTGCCCTGCATCAGGGTAACCACCTGGCCGTTCTGCAGGGCGCGCCCGAGCAGCGAGCTGACGGCCTTGCCCTCGCGCAGCAGTTCCACTTCGAAACTGATCGGCACCTCAGGTTCGGCCGGGCCGACAAAGGTGATGGCCAGGGAGCGCACCGGACGCCCCGGCGAGGTCTTGGCCAGCATGGCCTCATACAGCAAGGCAGCCATCAGCCCGCCAAAACAGGCGCGACCCTGGGCCCAGCTTGAATCAATGGTCACGGCCTGGGGATGCTGGCGGACCGCCGTGAGCAATTGTGAGAAGTTCATGCCGACCTCAGCGATTTGAAAAGAAACTGATCTTAACCAGCCAGCAAGTGGTCTACAGCACGCATTTCGGCCATTTCAGCGGGCTATCGCTGCGCAAGCTGCTCCTGCAGGCGATCGAGGGTGGCATCGGCGCATTGTTCGGCCTTGGTCAGTTGCATTTGCCAATGGCTGACACACGGGGCCAGGTCGCTTTGCTGCTCGGCTTGCAGCAGCCACTGCAGCAGGTCGTGCCAGCTGCCCAGATCGCCCTGGGCACGCCTGAGGGCCTTTTGCAGGCGTGGGTTGGAGTGCTGCAGTTGCGGGTAGGCTTCAGCCGCGTAGCGCACCCGCTTGATCAGCAGGCGCAGGCGATGACGGTCGTGGGCAGGATCGTCGAGGGCCTGGCGTAGCTGCTTCCACTGCTTTTCCAGGCGTTTGTCGATGCGCTGTTGCAGCCGGCGGATCAAGCCCTGGCGCTGCGCCGCGCGCAGAAACACCGGGAAGGCGTCGACGATTGCCAGCAGGCGCGCCAGTTCGGCACTGGCGGCGACGCTGGCGAAGGTCTGCGCGCGATGGGCCAGGCGCGTATGCGCCGCGACCGTCTGGCGGCGCTCGAGCAACTGCGCGGCCAGTACCTCACGGTCGCGCATTGGCGTGGTCAGGCTACCCAGCGCCTGGGCAGCCGCTTCCAGCTGCTCGACTCCGGGCAATTCACGCAGCGGCCGCAGCAGGCTGCGCAAGCGCCGCACGCCGATGCGCAGGTCGTGCAGCGCCTCGCCGTCGGTATCGGCGGCCAGGCGCGCCTGGCAGGCCAGCAGGCGCACCTGCAGGCTCAGTACCTGGGCAATGACGTGGTCGAGCATGGCCGACGACATGGTCTACTCCTGTATCAGCGCCCGGCGCGGGATTCACGAATGTAGAAACGGGCCTTCTCGGCCTTCTTGCTGCAGCCCTCGAACGCTTCGAACTGCTGCTGGGTCTTGGCCCCGGTCAACAGCGACAGCGCCTTGGAGTAACTGACGGTACCGGCGAAACCTTCGGCCTTGGCCAGGTCGAGCTCTTTCCAGGCCGAGTCCAGCTGATTGGCGCAGCTGTCGCGGTAGGCTGTCTTGCCAGCGCAACCGGTCAGGACCAGGGCAATCAGGGGCAGGCAAATCCAGGCTTTCATCGGCAATACCTCAAAAAAAAAGTTCAGGGTGGCGACTTCGACGGTAAACAGCGAGAAAAGTGCCCTGTTCAGCGTAGCGCAGCGCCAGCGACGATTGAAGCACAGACACAATTGGGCGCATTGTTAGACCATGGAAGCAGAACACCGGGGAAGCATCATGAAAAAACGCGTCGCACTGGTTCTGGGTTCAGGCGGGGCCCGGGGCTACGCACACATTGGTGTGATCGAAGAAATCGAGCGCAGAGGCTACGACATCGCCTGTATTGCCGGCTGCTCCATGGGCGCGGTGATTGGTGGCATCTATGCCGCCGGCAAGCTCGATGAGTACCGCAACTGGATCGAGAGTCTGGACTACCTGGACGTGCTGCGCCTGGTCGATGTGAGCTTTCGCCTCGGGGCGATTCGGGGCGAGAAGGTCTTCGGGCAGATCCGCAAGATTGTCGGCGAGGTCAATATCGAAGACCTGCACATCCCCTACACGGCGGTGGCCACCGACCTCACCAACCAACAGGAAATCTGGTTCCAGGAGGGCTGCCTGCACCAGGCCATGCGCGCCTCGGCAGCGATACCGAGCCTGTTCACCCCGGTGGTGCAAGGCAACCGCATGCTGGTCGATGGCGGCATCCTCAACCCCTTGCCGATCATCCCGGTGGTGTCCAGCCACTGCGACCTGATCATTGCCGTGAACCTCAACTCGACCAACCAGAAGCAGTATCAACTGCCGGTGATCGAACGCCCGGCGGCGTTCAAGCTGCGCTTTGACAACCTGATCAACTCCCTGGGCTCGCATTTGCCGTTCCGGCGCAAACCGGCCGAGCAACTGATGCGCATCGAGCAGGAGCTGCAACCCGAGGCAGCGCAGATTCCCAACCCCTGGCTCAGCGATGCCGCCGATCCCGAAGCCCAGCAACCGGCGGCAGCCCCGGAGATTGAAGGCGCGCCAAAATCGGCCACTGGCTCGTTTATCATCGACAACGTCGGGCCGGCGTCGCTGCTGGACTTGATCAACCAGAGCTTCGAGGTGATGCAGACATCACTGGCGCAGTACAAGATTGCCGGGTACCCGCCAGATGTACTGATCAACGTGCCCAAGCGGGTATGCCGGTTCTTCGAGTTCTACAAAGCGCCGGAGCTGATTGCCCTGGGGCGGGAGATTGCCCGGGATACCCTGGACAACTATGAGGCGGAGCGGCGTTGACGGCTCTGGCCTCATCGCTGGCAAGCCAGCTCCCACAGGTAAAGTGCACACCGGACCTCGTGGGAGCTGGCTTGCCAGCGATGAGGCCAGCAAAATTCAACTCCAGCCCTCAGCCCTGTTCCGGCCCGATCAACCGATAGCCGACCCCGGGTTCGGTAACGATAAACCGCGGCGCCGTCGGGTCATCGCCGAGCTTCTGCCGCACATGGGCGACGACGATGCGCAGGTAATGACTGTCATCGACATGGGTCGGCCCCCAGATATCCTTGAGCAATTGCTGCTGGGTGATCACCCGCCCCGGATGGCTGGCCAGTTGCGCCAGCAAGGCATACTCCTTGCGGGTCAGCGCCACCTCGATGCCGTCCAGGGTCACCCGGCGAAACGCCAGGTCGACGGTCAAGGGCCCGAAGCTCAAGGCCGAGGCGGTGGTGGAAGCCTGCGGCGCCTGGCGCAGCAAGGCACGCACCCGGGCAAGGAATTCCTGAATGCCGAAGGGCTTGGTCACATAGTCGTTGGCACCGTTGTCCAGCGCCTCGACCTTCTGGACTTCACTGGCCCGCACCGACAGCACCAGCACCGGCACCGCGCTCCACTCACGCAGCTCACGCAGCACCTGCTGGCCGTCCATGTCCGGCAGGCCGAGGTCGAGCACCACCAGGTCGGGGCGCGCCAACGCCGCCTGGGTCAGGCCCTCGGCGCCGGTGCCAGCTTCCACCACCTTGTAGCCCTGAGAGCTCAGGCTGATACGCAGGAACTTGCGGATTTGCGGTTCGTCATCGATGACCAGCAGGGTCGCGCTCTGGCTCATGGGGCTTCGCTTTCAGGCTCGGGTTGGGTCGGCAGCGGCAAGCATAAAGTGATGCAGGTGCCCTTGCCATCGATACCGTCGGCCACCCGGATGTGCCCGCCGTGGGCGCCGATCATGCCCTGGCAGATCGCCAGGCCCAGCCCCGTGCCCTGCCCGCCCCGGTCACCGCGCGCAGCGGTGTAGAACATGTCGAAAATGCGCTCGCGGTCGGCCTCGGGAATGCCCGGCCCTTCATCGCTGACGGCAAAACACAACAACTCGCCCTCAGTGCTGACCTGAAGCTCCAGCCGCCCAGCGGCCGGAGAAAAACGTGCAGCGTTCTCCAGCACATTGATCAGCGCCTGCTCGATCAACGCGGCGTGAACGAACAACAGCGGCAAGTCGGCCGGCACCTCGGTGCGCAGTTGCAACGGCGCCAGCACCACCCGCAGGCGGTTCAGGGCGCTGCCGACGATATCGGTGGGCGCCACCCAGTCGCGCGCCAGTTTCAGCCCGCCATGGCCCAGGCGGGTCATGTCGAGCAGGTTCTGGATGTAGCGGTCCAGACGCTCGGCTTCATTGCGGGTGCCTTCGAGCAGCTCCTGACGGTCAGCCTTGGGGATCGCCTCACCGAGGGCCAGCAGGCTGTCGATGCTGCCGCGCATGGCGGTCAGTGGCGTGCGCAGGTCGTGGGACACCGAGGCCAGCAAGGCGCTGCGCAACTGTTCGGTTTCGCCATGCAGGCGTGCCGATTCGAGCTGCTCGGCCAACCGCGCCCGGGCCAGGGCCTGGGCCAGCGGCTGGCTCAGGGCCTTGAGCAGGCGGCAATGCTGGGCGGTCAGTTGCTCGTCCTTGCGCGGGCGCACACCGAGCAGCGCCAGGCGCGCGTCATCTACCGACAGCGGCCACCACCACCAACGGCCATTGGGCAAGGTATCGCTGCCCAGGCCAGCCGCCTGGTCATGCTGCCAGGCCCAGTCGGCAGCGGCGCGTTCGTTGTCGCTCAACTGCAGGTTGCCGCCACTGGCCACCTGCAGACGGCCCTCGGCGTCGCGCTCAAGCAGGCACACCTGCAGGTCCTGCCAGCCATCCAGATGCTGGCCGGCGGCGGTGAACACCGCCTGGCGGTCGGTGGCAGCGGTGAGCTTGCGCGACAGTTCGAGCAACTGGCTGGTCTGCTCCTGGGTTTCGCGCAGGGCCTGCAACTGCCGACGCTGGCGCGCAGCAAGGTTACCGGTGAGCGCTGCCATCAACAGGAAGAACAGCGAAGTCAGTACGTCCTCTTCACGCTGGATGCTGAACGAGAAAGTCGGCGGGATGAACAAAAAATCGTAGGCCAGGAACGACATCACCGCACAGGCCAGTGCCGGGCCCAGGCTGCTGCGCACCGCCACCAGCAGCACGGCGGCGAGAAACACCAGGGAGATGTTCGGCAAAGCCAGCACGCTGGCCACCGCCCAGGCCAGGCCGGACGCCAGCATCGTGGCGGCCAGGGCCAACAGGTAATGGCGCCACACCCAGACCTTTTTCACCGCCGCGCTCGGCGGCTCGGGCTGGGTGTCGCGGTCGAGCACGTTGATTTCCAGGCCATGGGCGTCACGCAGCAAGCGCGTCGCCACCCCGGCGCCGAACAGGCGCCGGCGCAGGCGATCGCGCGACTGGCCGACCAACACCAGGCTGGCGCGCCGTTCCAGGGCATGCTGGATCAGGGTTTTGGCCACCTCGCCAGCACGCAGCAGCACCACTTCGCCGCCCAGGCGCTCAGCCAGTTGCTGGGCCGCCTGCAAGCGCTGGCGCGCGGTTTCGTCGCGCAGCCGGCCGTTGTCCACGTGCACCAGGGTCCAGGGCAGATGCCGCCGCTGCGCCACCCGGCTGGCGTGGCGTACCAGGCGTTCGGCCTGGGCATCGCCATCGACGCCGACCAGCAAACGCCCGCGCAAGGCCGGAGCGTCCTGGCCGAGCTGGCGGTAGCCGTGGGCCAGGTCGGCATCGACCTGGGCCGCGGCCGTCTGCATGGCCAGCTCGCGCAAGGCAGTAAGGTTGGTTTGGGAGAAAAACGCATCGATCGCCGCCCGGGCCTGCTCCGGCACGTACACCTTGCCTTCGCGCAGGCGTTCGAGCAGCTCGCGCGGTGGCAGGTCGATCAGCACCAGTTCGAAGGCTTCCTGCAGCACCCAGTCCGGCAGGGTTTCGCGTACCTGCACGCCGGTGATGCCACGCACCTGGTCGTTGAGGCTTTCCAGGTGCTGGACGTTGACCGTGGTGTAGACGTCGATGCCAGCGGCGAGCAGTTCCTGGACGTCCTGCCAGCGCTTGGCATGACGACTGCCTGGGGCGTTGCTGTGGGCCAGCTCGTCGACCAGCACCAATTGCGGGCGGGCCTTGAGCAGGCCGTCAAGGTCCATTTCTTCCAGCAGCATGCCGCGATAGTCGCTGCGCAGCAGGGGCTGCTGGGGCAAACCGCCGAGCAGCGCTTCGGTTTCGCTGCGCCCGTGCGTCTCGACCACCGCCGCCAGCAGCGTCACCCCCTGGCGCAGCTGGGCATGGGCGGCCTGGAGCATGGCGTAGGTCTTGCCCACCCCAGGTGCCGCGCCCAGAAATACCTTGAGCCGGCCGCGCCCTTCGCGCGGCAGCCCGGCCAACAACGCATCAGCGCGTTCGGAATTGCTCATGCTCACTGCCTGTCCTTATTTCGACGCCGGCGACAGCCGCTCAAGGGCGCTGTTCAGGGCCAATACATTGACCACCGGCGGGCCGATCAAGGGGTGCAGGGTGGACTGCTCGACCAGTACTTGCAAGGCCTCGGGCGCAACCTGGCGCGCCGCTGCCACCCGCGGCAGCTGGTAGGCCACCGCGGCTGGCGACAGGTGCGGGTCAAGGCCGCTGCCGGAGGTGGTCAGCAAGGCCAGCGGCACCGGCCCTTGTGCTTCGATGTACAACTGCGCAGCGCTGTTGGTGACCCGCTCGGCCAGCGCCGGGTTGCTCGGCGCCAGGTTGCTGGCGCTGCTCGATACCGTGGCGTAGTCGCCCGCCGAAGGCCGCGACTGAAACCAGCCCTCGCCCTCGAAGCGTTGCGCGATCAACTGCGAGCCACGCACCTGGCCCTGGTCGTCGCGCAGCAGGCTGCCATTGGCCTGCTCGGGGAAGGCCACTTGGGCGATGCCGGTAACCACCAGCGGGTACACCGCGCCGGTGATCAGGGTCATCAACAGGATCAGGCTCAGGGCCGGACGAATATGGGTAGTCATGGTCATCTCCTTGGTTCAGACCAGCTTCAGGGCGGTGAGCAACAGGTCGATCAGCTTGATCCCGGCGAACGGCACGATCAGCCCGCCCAGGCCGTAAATCAGCAGGTTGCGGCGCAGCAGGTGGGCGGCGCTGGCGGCCTGCACCCGTACTCCGCGCAGGGCCAGCGGGATCAGCACGACGATGATCAGGGCGTTGAAGACGATCGCCGAAAGGATCGCGCTTTGCGGGCTGCTCAGGTGCATCAGGTTGAGCACGCCCAGTTGCGGGTAGATCGCCGCGAACAGCGCCGGGAGGATGGCGAAATACTTGGCCACGTCGTTGGCAATCGAGAAGGTGGTCAGCGCGCCACGGGTTACCAGCAGCTCCTTGCCGACCTGGACCACATCCAGCAGCTTGGTCGGGTCGCTGTCCAGGTCGACCATGTTGGCCGCCTCGCGGGCTGCCTGGGTACCGTCGTTCATGGCCATGCCGACATCGGCCTGGGCCAGCGCCGGGGCGTCGTTGGCACCATCGCCGCACATGGCTACCAACCGGCCGTCATTCTGCTCCTGGCGAATGCGCGCCAGCTTCTTCTCCGGGGTGGCTTCGGCGAGCACGTCGTCGACCCCGGCTTCAGCGGCAATGGCGGCGGCAGTCAGTGGGTTGTCACCGGTGACCATCACCGTGCGGATGCCCAGCTTGCGCAGCTCGGCAAAGCGCTCGCGGATGCCCGGCTTGACCACGTCCTTGAGGTGGATAACCCCCAGCAGGCGCTTGTCGACACACACCAGCAGCGGCGTGCCGCCGCTCTGGGCGATCTTGTCCACTTCCCGGGCCAGCGGCACTGGCATTTCCAGGCGCTGCATGGCGACGAAAGCCAGCACCGAATCCACCGCGCCCTTGCGGTAGCGACGCTGCTGATAGTCGATGCCGGACAGCCGGGTTTCGGCGCTGAAGGCTACCGGTGTGAACTGGTCGGCCGCCGGTTCGTTGAAGTCATGCAACTGGCGCAGGTATTCAACGATCGACTTGCCTTCGGCGGTATCGTCGGCCAGCGACGCCAGCAAGGCGCCCTCGCCCAGCTCCCGCGCAGTGACGCCCGGTGCCGCATGCAGGGCGCTGCAGCGGCGGTTGCCGAAGGTGATGGTGCCGGTCTTGTCGAGCATCAGCACATGCACATCGCCTGCGGCTTCTACCGCACGGCCGGAACGGGCAATCACGTTAAGGCGTACCAGGCGGTCCATGCCGGCAATACCGATGGCCGACAGGAGGCCGCCGATGGTGGTCGGAATCAGCGTGACCAGCAGCGCCACGAGGAACACCAGCGGGATGCTGCCACCGGCAAAATGGGCGAACGGCTGCAGGGTCACCACGACCACCAGGAAGATCAGGGTCAGGCCGATCAGCAGGATGTCCAGGGCGATCTCGTTGGGCGTTTTCTGCCGTTTGGCGCCTTCGACCAGGGCGATCATGCGGTCCAGGGTCGACTCGCCGGGGTTGCTGGTGATGCTGATCAGCAGCCAGTCGGACACCAGCCGGGTGTTGCCGGTGACCGCCGAACGATCACCGCCGGACTCGCGGATCACCGGCGCGGATTCACCGGTAATCGCCGCCTCGTTGACCGCGGCGATGCCTTCGAGCACCTCGCCGTCGCCAGGGATCATCTCCCCGGCCGAGACCTTGACCACATCGCCCTTGCGCAGGCTGGTGGCCGGGACAATCTCGAAGCTGCCCGAGGCCGTACGGCGACGGGCACTGAGGCCCTGGCTGCCGGCCTTGAGGCTGTCGGCGCGGGCCTTGCCACGGCCCTCGGCGAGGGCTTCGGCGAAGTTGGCAAACAGAACGGTGAACCACAGCCACAGGGCGATCTGCACCGCTACGCCGGTCGGCACGCGGCTATCGGGCAGCAAACACAGCAAGGTGGTGAAAATCGCGGTCAGTTCCACCACCAGCATCACCGGCGAGCGCTTGAGCTGACGCGGGTCGAGCTTGACGAAGGCCTGCACCAGCGCCGGGCGCCACAGGGCAGCAAAGGTGGTGCGCGCAGCCTCGGGGGCCTGCGCCTTTACTTCAGGAATCGGCATGTTCATCAGTTGTTCCTCACAAGCCCAGGCTCAGGTATTCGGTCACCGGCCCCAGGGCCAGGGCCGGCAGGAAGGTCAGGCCACCGACCAGCAGGATGGTCACCACCAGCAAGGTGACGAACAGCGGGCCGTGGGTCGGGAAGCTGTTCTGCCCCACCGGTGCGGATTTTTTCAGCGCCAGGCTACCGGCCAGGGCCAGCACCGGCAGGATGTAGCCGAAGCGGCCGATCAGCATGCCCAGGCCGATCATCACGTTGTGGAAGGTGGTGTTGGCACCGAGGCCGGCGAAGGCCGAACCGTTGTTGGCGCTGGCCGAGGTGTAGGCGTACAGCAGCTGGCTGAAGCCATGGGCACCGGGGTTGCTGATCGCTGCTGCCGGGCCTGGCAGGCTGGCCGCCAGGGCGCCGAGCACCAGCACGCCGACCGGCATCACCAGCAAGGTGGCCACCAGCAACTGCACTTCCCGCGCCTGCAGTTTCTTGCCCAGGTATTCCGGGGTGCGGCCGATCATCAGACCGGCGAGGAACACCGCGATCAGCACGTTCAGCAGCATGCCGTAGAGCCCGGCACCGACGCCGCCGAAAATCACCTCGCCAACCATCATGTTGACCAGCGCGACCATACCGCTGAGCGGGTTGAGGCTGTCGTGCATGTTGTTCACCGAGCCGTTGGAGGCGGCGGTGGTGGTCACCGTCCAGAGCACGCTGGCGGTGGTGCCAAAGCGGCTTTCCTTGCCTTCCAGCGGCGCGGTCTGCTCAACCAGCGGGCTGTTCAGCGTCGGGTTGGCCTGGTGCTCGCTCCACAGCGCGGTGCCGCCGCCGATCAAGAACAGCGCGAGCATGCCGGCGATGATTGCCCGGCTCTGGCGCATGTCCTTGACGTAATGGCCGAAGGTAAACACCAGGGACACCGGAATGAGGATGATCGAGGCCACCTCGAACAGGTTGCTCCAGGCCGTCGGGTTCTCGAACGGGTGCGCCGAGTTGACACCGAAAAAGCCACCGCCGTTGGTGCCCAATTGCTTGATCGCGATCTGGCTGGCGGCCGGGCCGAGCGGGATGGTCTGGTCGGCGCCTTGCAGGGTCAGGGCATGCACGTAATCGGCGAAGGTTTGCGGTACACCCTGCCATACCAGCAACAAGGCCAGCAGCAGGCACAGCGGTAGCAGGCCGTAGAGGGTGGCACGGGTCATGTCGACCCAGAAATTTCCCAGGGTCCTGGCCGAACGGCGGGCGATGCCGCGGCACAAGGCAACCAGTACGGCGAGGCCGGTGGCGGCGCTGACGAAGTTCTGCACGGTCAGGCCGAGCATCTGGCTCAGGTAGCTGACCGAGGCTTCGCCGCTATAGGACTGCCAGTTGGTGTTGGTGACAAAGCTCACCGCGGTGTTGAACGCCAGCGACCACTCCTGCCCCGCCAGCTGCTGCGGGTTGAGCGGCAGGTAGCCCTGCAACAGCAGCACGGCGAACACCAGCACGAAACCGGCGAGGTTGAAGGCCAGCAAGGCCAGGGTGTACTGCTGCCAGCTCTGTTCCTTGCTGGCGTCGACCCCGGCCAGCCGGTAGCAGCCACGCTCGACCGGCCCGAGCAGCGGCGACAGCCAGGTGCGCTGGCCCTCCATTACCTTGAAAAAGAAACGCCCGAGCAAGGGTGCCGGGAGCAGTACCAGCGCAAAGAACGCCAGCAGCAACGCGTAATCGTAACTGTGCATGGTCGCTCCTAACCCCGATCGGCGCGCAGCAGCGCGACCAGCAGGTAGATCATCAAGGCCACTGCCAACAGCAGTGACACCCCGTCCAGAATGCTCATGAAAACTCTCCGTCCTTACGGCACGTGCCGCTGACGGTCATTGTCGGTAGAGGGGCTGTAAAGGGGCGAGATCGAGAGCCTGGGCCGGGCATAAAGAATGCGTAAATAACGCAACCCAGCGTCGCCTGGATTGCGACCGCTGCGCGCTCGATCGCGGGGCAAGGCCCGCTCCCACAGGGGCAGCGCATAGATATTTGTGGGATGTTTCCGATTCCGCCCAGCGGTGCGCCAGGTCGAGATTGTCGGTGCTAGGTTCCGGGCCTCTTTGCCTGAATGCATCTATGAGGCACAGCGATGATAGATATCAATACCTGGCCCCTGAACGCCCAGATCGGATTCGGCCTGGCGCCTTTCGTTATCGCGTTATCCGGCGTTGCCATCGACGTGCATATCGCCTGCTCACGACATTTCGAGGTTATGTGTACAGCGCTGCAGAACAATCGCGGGCTGGAGCAACAAATTCAGCTATGGGGACGCAGGGGCGTTATGTCACGCACCCTGGTGGTTGCATCTATCAGTGGCGCGCTAGCTTGGCCGAGCACCGGCATTGGCAGGAGGGTCCTTGAAGTGGAAGAAATTCACGAGCTTCCTACCTACCTGCAGCGCCGAATGAAGGTGTCTTGCTGGTTGACGCTTGTAGGCGGCATCTGGCTGATGATCGGCGCCGGCTTGGTACAGTTGGGGAGGTACTAGTGAGCCCGGCGTCGCCTGGCGTGCGACCGCTGCGCGCTCGATCGCTGGCAAGCCAGCTCCCACAGAGGACCAGCGCTGGTAGGAGAGGATTCCAGGCCCGCCCCTACTGGATTTGCCACTGCAGGGGTTGCTGGTAATCGGCAACCCAGTCGATCACCTGCTCAGCCGGCATCGGCCGGGCGATGCAGTAGCCCTGGGCGACGTCGCAACCCAGGCCCATGAGCAATTGTCCATGCTCGACCGTCTCCAGGCCCTCGGCGATCACCTGGCGGCCAAAGGCCCGGGCCAGGCCGATCACGGCGCGGGTCAGGGCCAGGTCGTCCTGGTCGTGGAGGATGTCGCGGACGAAGGATTTGTCGATCTTGATGGTCCGCGTCGGCAGGCGCTTGAGGTAGCTGAGCGACGAATAGCCGGTGCCGAAATCATCCAGGGAGAACTGCACGCCCAGGCGCTGGCAGGCCTCCAGGCACTGGCTGACGCGCTGGATGTTTTCAATGGCGACCGACTCGACGATTTCCAGGTCGAGCATGGCCGGGGCTACATCCGGATGACGGCCCAGCAACAACTTCAGGCGTTCGACAAAGTCATCACGCTGCACATGGCGGGCGGCGATATTGACGCTGACCGGCCACTGGTGACCCAGCGCCTGCCAACGCTGCATCTGGCTCATGGCCTGATCGATGACCCATTCGCCGATCTCGACGATCAGGTCGGTCTGCTCGACCTGCGGCAGAAAATCGCCGGGCATGACCAACCCCTTGCTTGGATGCTGCCAGCGCAGCAACGCTTCGAAGCCGATGACCGCGCCGCTGTGCATGTTGACCTTGGGTTGGTAGTGCAGGCACAGCTCGCCCTTGTGCAGGGCCTGGCGCAGGCGCGCCACGGTCTGGTGGGTAGCCTTGACCTCCTGGTCCAGCGACACGTCGAACAGGTGGAAGCGATTGCGCCCGCTCTGCTTGGCCACGTACAGCGCCTGGTCGGCGTGGCGCACCAGGGTGTCGGTGTCTTCGTTGTCCTGGGGGAACAGGGTCACGCCGATACTGGCGCTGACGCGAATCTCCTGGTCGCGGATCTGGTAAGGCGCGGCTATCGCGGTCAGCACCCGGTCGAGCGCCGCCTGCAAATGCGCCGGGTTCTGCACATGGCGCAAAATCAGCACGAACTCGTCGCCCGACAACCGCGCCACGGCATCACCACCGCGCAGGATGCCCTTGAGGCGCGTGGCCACTTCGACCAGCAGCAGATCGCCGCTGGCATGACCGTAACCGTCGTTGACCGCCTTGAAGCCATCCAGATCGAGCATGCACACGGCCAGCGGAATGTCCTCGTTGCGCGAGAACTCCAGGGCCTGGTTGAGCAGGTCGGACAGATAGGCACGATTGGGCAGACCGGTGAGCACATCGTGGCCCACCCGCCATTGCAGGGTGTGCAGCAGCTGGCGTTTCTCGGTGACGTCGAAGCGGATCGAGACGAACTTGCGCACCTTGCCAGTGGCCGGATCAATCAACGGCACCATGGTGCTGTCGACCCAGTACAACGAACCGTCCTTGGCCCGGTTGCAGATCTCGCCCTTCCACACCCGCCCGGCGACCAGCGCGCGCCACATGCCGATGAAGAATTCCGGGCCGTGCAGGCCGGAGTTGAGGATCCGGTGATTGGCCCCCAGCAGTTCCTCGCGGCTGTAGCCGGAGATGCTGCAGAACTGCTCGTTGACGTACGTGATCCGGCCACTGAGGTCGGTTTCGGAAAAGATCGCGGCGGCATCGACAGCCGCGCGGTAGTTATCGTCCATGAATTCCTCTGCACCCTGGTGGTTAGCGATTGAAACGCTCGACCAGGGCCCGCAGGCCCGAAGAAATGCTTTCCAGCTCGGTGCCGCGGCTGGCCGCGGCATTGGCGTTGCGCGCGGTGGCCTGCACCGTGCTGGCAACGTTGTTGATCTGCTCGGAGACTTCTTCGGCCACCGAGGATTGTTCTTGCGAGGCGGCAGCCATCTGCTGGCTCATGTCGCTGATGCGCTCGACGGCGGCACGAATGCCCTGCAAGGCGCGCTGCGCCTCCAGCACCTGGGCCACGCCCTGCTCGGCCTCGTGGATGCCGAGGCTGGCGATGCTCACCGCTTCGTCGGCGCCGCTGCGCAGGTTCTCGATGATACCCTGGATCTGCACGGTCGAATGCCGGGTCTTGGCCGCCAGGGCGCGAACCTCATCGGCGACCACGGCAAAGCCACGACCCTGCTCGCCGGCGCGGGCCGCTTCAATGGCGGCGTTAAGTGCCAGCAGGTTGGTCTGTTCGGCAATCGCGCGGATCACTTCAGCGGCGAGCATGATGTCCTGGGTCTGCCCGGCCAGGTGGGTGACCGCCTGGTTGATCTGGCTGACAGTATTGGCCAGTAACTGGATGGCCTCGCGGCTGGTGCCGGCGACCTGGCTGCCCTGCTCGGCCAGTTGGTTGGCGGTCTGTGCCTGGACTGCGGTCTGCTGCACATGCTCGGCCACCTCGCCGATGGACGCGGCCATTTGCGTCATGGCGGTGGCGGTCATGTCGGTTTCGGCGCGCTGTTCAAGCAACGCGGTTTCGGTGCTGCTGGACAGGCGACTGGAATCGCTGGCGGCTTCGGCCATCTGCGTGGCCAGGTCGCTCAGGCGGGTGAGCGCGGTTTTGAGCCGCGCTTCCTCGCTGATCAGGATCATCTGCAACTGCGCCGCCGGGCCCAGTTGATCGCTGTAGGTCAGGGCGCTGATCTGATCGGCAAAGGTGTTGTTCGAGCACGCCACGATCTGCCCGAGTTGGCGGCCCAACCGGTTATGGGCCCAAAGGCCGATCATCGCGAACAGGCCAAGGGTGATGCCCTGGCCCGGCCAGCCCGGCAGCGCCTGGTTGGCCGCCACTGCCAGCGCGCCGGCAGCCAGGGGCAGGCTCATCACCTGGCTCAACTGGGCCAGACGGCGCCCGGCCGAGACCGCCGGCTTGCCTTCACGCAACCGCGCATAGAGTACTTCGGCGCGGCGCACCTGCTCGCGGCTCGGCTTGACCCGCACCGACTCGTAGCCGACCAGGCGGCCGTCTTCGAGTATTGGCGTGACATAAGCGCTGACCCAGTAGAAGTTGCCGTTCTTGCAGCGGTTCTTGACGATCCCCATCCAGCTCTGGCCGGCCTTGAGGTACTGCCACATCAGGGCAAACACCGCCGGCGGCATGTCCGGGTGGCGGACCAGGTTGTGCGGGCTACCGATCAACTCGGCCTGGCTGAATCCGCTCATAGCGGCGAATTCGGCATTGCAGTAGGTGATGTTGCTGGCGATGTCGGTGGCGGAAATAAGCCGCTGATCCTCGCCGAAAGTCTGTTCGACCGAGGTGACCGGCATGTTGAGACGCACGATAAAACTCCATTTGCAGTGGTCTGCCAGGTTGTCCTGTGCAGCGCACAAACCATTCGTCCGACACCGAGATCAGCCTTCTGCAGGGGTGCTTTGCTGAAGAGTCTCAGCTGGCTCACCCCGGTTGAAACTCGATGGCTTTTGACCTGTCCAAACGATCAATTCTACGAATTACATCACATTATGCAAACAAAGGTGATGAATTGTGGCGTTGTCTCTTGCGGATAGATATCGTTAAGTTCTTGATTCTAAATGGGAATTAAGCGATGACAATTTCAAGTTTGGGTTCGGCCATCAGACGCTACCGCAAGGTAGCCGGGCTCACTCAGGCTGAACTTGGCGAGAAAACCGGTTTTGACCCCAAGACCATCAGTCGCTTCGAAACCGGCACCTACACTCCCAGCGTGGAAGCCCTGCTGACCTTTGCCGAGGTACTGGGCATCAAACTCAAAGCCTTCTTCGCCGAGCAGGACGACGAAGACGAGCAACGTGCCTACCTCTTTGGTGTCATTCACAAGGCCCCACGCCAGGACCTGGGCAAGCTGATTGCGGCGGTAGACCTGGCCTTGTCCAAGCCTTAGTCCCGGCAACACGGAAAAAGCGGCAGGCTGAACCTGCCGCTTTTTTCTGCCCGCGCATTGCACCTCAACTGGTCAGACCGGTAAAGCCAATTCTTGCCCTTTCGACCGAAAACCCCTTGCAAAGCTGAAAAATTCGCGCCTACACTGACCCCGCACTGGACATACCGGTAAGACCACAATAATTAAGTCCTCCGCTCTTTCGCCCCTCGTGGCATCGAAGCAGGGACACCGACCAGAGATCCCTCCCATGCTCAAATGGTGCTCGCGTTCGATCTTCCTCCAAGTGGTGTTGGGCCTTGTGCTAGGCATAGCCTGCGGCCTGAGCTTTCCTGAAGTTTCCCTGCAACTCAAACCCCTCGGTGACGGCTTCATCAAGCTGATCAAGATGTTGATCGGGCTGATCGTGTTCTGCGTGGTGGTCAGCGGCATCTCCGGTGCCGGCGACCTGAAAAAGGTCGGGCGCATCGGCCTGAAATCGGTGATCTACTTCGAAATCCTGACCACCATCGCCCTGGTGATCGGCCTGGTATTCGCCTTTACCTCCGGCATCGGCAGCGGCGCCAACATTCACCTGGACCAACTGGCCAGCAGCGAAGCCAGCAACCTGGCCGAACGCGGCCAGCACATCCACGGCACTGCCGCGTTCCTCATGGACCTGATTCCGACCTCGGTGGTCGGTGCCTTTGCCGACAACAACATCCTCCAGGTCTTGCTGTTTTCGGTACTGTTCGGCAGCGCCCTGAACCTGGTGGGTGAAGCGGCCTCGGGCATCTCGCGGCTGATCAACGAACTGAGCCATATCATCTTTCGCATCATGGGCATGATCGTGCGCCTGGCACCCATCGGCGTATTCGGCGCCATTGCCTTCACCACCAGCAAATATGGCCTGGAATCGCTGCAGCACCTGGGCGGCCTGGTCGCCTTGTTCTACCTGACCTGCACCGGCTTCGTGCTGCTGATCCTGGGCACCGTGATGCGCCTGTCGGGGCTGAAGATCCTGCCGTTCATCAAGTACCTGCGCGAAGAGCTGACCATCGTCCTCGGCACCGCTTCTTCCGACGCCGTGCTGCCGCAGATCATGCGCAAGCTCGAGCACCTGGGCATCGGCAGCTCGACGGTAGGCCTGGTGATTCCTACCGGTTACTCGTTCAACCTCGACGGTTTCTCGATCTACCTGACCCTGGCGATCGTGTTCATCGCCAACGCCACCGGCACACCGCTGGCCATGACCGACCTGCTGACCATTCTGCTGGTGTCGCTGATCACCTCCAAGGGCGCCCACGGCATCCCCGGCTCCGCCCTGGTAATCCTGGCCGCGACCCTGACTGCCATCCCGGCGATCCCGGTGGTCGGCCTGGTGCTGGTGCTGGCGGTGGACTGGTTCATGGGCATCGGCCGGGCGCTGACCAACCTGATCGGCAACTGCGTGGCCACCGTCGCCATCGGCCGCTGGGAAGGCGATATCGACATGGAGCGGGCCAACAATGTGCTGTCGGGTAAACAGGGCTTCGGCTTTGCCCAGCGCAAGACCCCGAATGCCCATCAACAAGAGTTCTGAGCAATAGGGCCGGCAGCCCCACTGCCGGCCACAGGAGCAAACCATGCAAGTGTTCTCATGGAGTGAACAATGATTACTTCATCGACAGTAGTGAACTCAGTGGTGGAAAAACTCCGCCAGGCCCTGGCCCGCGGCCAGTGGCGTTCCGGTGACATGCTTCCGGGCCAGCGTGAACTGGCCGAACAACTGGGCATCAGCCGACCGAGCCTGCGTGAAGCGGTGACCGTATTGGAAACCCTCGGCCTGGTGCGTTCGATGCCAGGCAAGGGCGTGCTGGTGCTGGACGCCGATGCGGCAGAAACCGCCATGCCCCAGAGCGGTGTCGCCGAGGCCAGCCTGGAAGACGTGCTGCAACTGCGCTACACCCTCGAACCCTTCATCGTCGGCCTGGTGGCACAGTCGATCAGCAGCAAGGAAATCGGCCAGTTGCGCCTGACCCTTATGGACATGCGCGAAGCGCTTGAGGCCGAAGACAGCGAAGCCGGGGTCAACGCCTACATCGCCTTCCACGAAGAGCTGTTCACCCTGACCGCCAACCCGATCTTCCAGAGTGTGGTGCAACAGACCAGCAATGCCCTCAAGCAAAGCGCCGCAGTGCTGCGCAATTCGCCCGAGCATCTGGCGGCAAGACTTGAGGAAAACGAAGCGGTGGTGCGCGCCATCCGCAACAAGAACAGCGCCCAGGCCAGCGCGCAGATGCGCCACCATATCCTACAGGAAGGCCGGCGCATGGGTATCGAACTGAACATCCCGGACGATCATCCGGGCAACTGACCCCAGGAGTGCGACCATGAACGCCAGCGCCCACGCCCATGACACCGCCCTGCCCTCGCTGCTCGCCCAGGGTGAGCGCCGATTGTCGGCCGAGCAGATCTACCCGCGCCTGTTCGATGCCATCCTCGAACAGCGCCTGGCCCCTGGCAGCGCCTTGACCGAACAAGCGCTTGGCGATGCCTTCGGGGTCAGCCGCACGGTGATCCGCCGGGTGCTCGGGCGCCTGTCGGATCAACAGGTGATCGTCCAGCGCCCAAGCCACACCGCGCGCCTGGCCGCACCCGACCCACAGCATGCGCGGCAGATCCTCAGCGCCCGGCGCCTGGCCGAAACCACCCTGATCAGCCTGGCGGCCAAACGTTCACGACCGGCGAAGATCCGCCAACTGCGCGAGCTGGTGGCCCGCGAGCGTCAGCACCATGAGCAAGGTCAGCGCTGCACGGCGATTCGCCTGGGTGGCGAGTTTCACCTGAAACTTGCGGAAATGGCCGACAACGTGCCGTTGGCGCGTTTTCTCAACGGCCTGGTACCGCAAACCTCGCTGATCATTGCCCAGTACGAAGCACGGCCGTGCAGCCATTGTGCCTGGCAGGAACACGCGGCGATTATCGATGCGCTGGAGGACGGCAATGGCGAGGCCGCGTTGGCGTTGATGCATGAGCATCTGGACCATATCGAGGCCAAGCTCGACCTGGATGATTGAGGATTTTCACCGGGAACAGCGGTCTGGTGTAGGAGCGGGCCTTGCCCCGCGATACGATGTGGCAGACAGGACGTTATCGCGGGTCAAGCCCGCTCCTACACATAGATGAGCATGCTGATGAACGAAAGGATCACCCCGGTAGACCCCGACCAGTACCCGACCCTGACTGCCGTCTGGGAAGCCTCGGTACGCGCCACCCATGACTTTCTGCCCGAAGGCTACGTCGACCAGCTGCGCCCGCTGATCCTCAACGACTACCTGCCCGCTGTCGAGCTGCGTGCCTGGCACGACAACCAGGGCCAGATCCGCGGCTTTGCCGGGGTCAGCAAAGGCAAGCTGGAAATGCTTTTCGTCGATCCGCAAACGCGCGGCCAGGGCGTCGGCAAGGCCTTGCTCAGGCAAGTAATCAGCGAACTGGCCGTGCGCGAAGTCGACGTCAACGAGCAAAATCCCCAGGCCGTCGGCTTTTATCTCAAGCAAGGCTTCGAACAAGTAGGCCGCTCGGCCCGCGATGGCCAGGGCAACCCCTACCCGCTGCTGCACCTGCGCCTCAAATGACGCCGCAGCAGCGCCGCCAGGTGCAAGTGGCGATGTCCGATGCGTTCGTCGACACCCACATCGAATACCTCTGGATCGCCCGCCACCTCGTTGGCTTTGACCGCGAGCTGCTGAAAGAAATCTTCTACAGCGAAGTCGCCCCCGCCTGCTACAGCAACATCATGACGCCAGTGCCGCCGATCTGGACCGGCTTCGACGAAACCTGGCTGCACGAGGAGATCGAGCAATCCCTGCAAGCCCGCCGCGACAGCTGGTGGCGGCGCCATATTGACCGCGTGCTGAACGCCACCTGGGTGTGGTTTTTCTGCCGGGAAATCTGGGCAGAGATCGTCGAGGCGCTGGATCAGGCCGAGGCCGAACAGCAGCCCGAGTGACGGCACCTATACTCAAGTAACCACCGCGTTCGACCTTTCCCAAACCACAAGGGGGCTGCGAGTTGATGCCGCGTTCCCCGCTCATCGCCCTGTTGCTCGCCTTTTTACTGGCGCTGGGCGGCTGCGGCTCACGGCAAAAGGCCCCGGAACTGCCGCCCATCCCGGTCAGCGCCGCGACCTGGCAACAGATCGACCGGGACATCATCGACGCGTCGCTGGCCACCACCAGTTCGGTCAACGACTATGCCCGGCGCTCCATGCGGGTGTGGAAGGAGCGTGTGCAGCAGTACACCGAAAGCGACTTCATCCCCTGGTTCACCGGTTATTGGACCCAGCAATGGCTGACCATGAAAGTGGCCTGGTACAAGATGAACAGCGGCGACGGCAAGGACCCGCCGGAAAAACGCCTGGCCCTGTACCTGCAGCAGCAGTACCACGAGCGGGTGCTGGACCCGGTGGCCAAGGAAATCGACCCCGAAGCCATTCGCGACCGGGCCATGGAGCTGTATATCCAGCTGCTTGGCCAGCAGTTGCAGCAGATTGCCCAGCGCTACCGCGCGCCACCCGAGCAGTTCAACCTGCACCTGACGCGGATCCAGGCCATCGGCCTCGGGCCACCGGCCAATAACAACGCTTCGCTTCATCAACTGCTGTACAGCAAACCGCTGGAGCAGCAACCCGCTTATGCGGCGCTGATCAAACGCATGCACAGTGCCGTGCGCGCCGGCACCCAGCGCTCGGACATCGGCTTGTCATCGGTCGCCCGGCAAGCCAGTGAAAAGCTCGGCGCCACCCTGGCGCCACGGGGCATTGCCAGCGCAGTGGCGGCGGCCGTCGGTCGCGCGGCGGGCACGGTGATTTCCCTGGCGGCAACCGGTATCGGCGTCATGACCCACAACCGTGAACAACCGGCGATGATCGAGCAGCTGCGAGTGATCCTCAACGTGGCACTGAACGAGGAATGGCGCGAACTGATGGAGAACCGCAAGACCGGCGCCATGGCCGGGGTCTACTACCTGTCGGGGGAGATAGAAGACAGCCTGCTGGCCGCCGAAGGCCCCGAGCGCGAGCCACAGCCCGCCGCCCAGGTGATCACCCTGCCCGCCCAATAAAGGCGCGGTTTACGCGGTGACGCGATTGTCCGGCTGGGCCTGGGCCGAGGTCGGCAAGCCGAAGATCCGGTCGAACAGCCAGTTGTAGATGAAGGTGTAGCACGGGATGAGAATGATAAAGGCCAGGTCGACGACAAAGGCCTCAAGCAGGCTCATGTCCAGCCACCAGGCAATCAGCGGAATCAAGTACACCACCAGGGTCAGCTGAAAGCCGATCGCATGCGCCAGCCGCCGGGCAACACTTCGACCGCGCTTGGCCTGACGGCTTTCCCAGTACTCGAACAGCGTGTTGTAGATGAAGTTCCAGGCCATGGCGATGGTAGTGATCATTACCGCCAGCGGCCCGGTATTGCTCGGCGCGCTGTCGGCCAGGTAGGCCAGGCCCAGGGTCGACATGCACAGGCCGATCAGTTCATAGGCGGTCACATAGACCAGTTTGCGTTTGACACCTTGCACGTTGCTAACCTCGGTTTTGCCGTAAAAACGCCGCCCTTCAGGGCAGCTGAGGCGGGCAAGCATGCGTCAATCTTCTTGACAGCCAAAGTCAGCAGCTATCAGATTGACTGACAGGAGATTGCCATGAACTTTTCCAGCGACAACATTGAACTATTTCTCGCCGTGCTCGACCGCGGCTCGTTTTCCGCCGCCGCCCGGGCTTTGGGCCGAGTGCCTTCGGCAGTGAGCATGGCGATCGGCAACCTCGAAGCGGAGCTGGGCTTCACCCTGTTCGAACGCACCCACCGGGAAACCCGCCCCACCGCCATGGCCCAGGCCCTGGAACCCCACGCACGGATGATCGCCAATCAGCTCGGGCAGTTGCAGGTGCATGCACTGGAGTTGTCCCAGGGGCTGGAAAGCACCCTGAGCATCAGCGTGGTGCCAGACATCGACCACACGCGCCTGCTGGCAGCGATCAGAACCATCAGCGAGCGTCATCCCCTGTTGGATGTCGAGGTGCTGACGACCCCGCAGGAAGATGCCCTGCAACTGCTGCACGACGGCCGCGTCAGCCTGTGCCTGGCCTTTGCCGGGCTGGCGGTGGACGCCCGGCAGCGCTTTCAGAACATCGGCATGGAATCGCTGGTGGCCTGCATCGGCCCACAGCACCCGGCCCTGCAGCAACGCCCACGGCAAATCGTCTACCTTGAAGACCTGGCCAACGTAAGGCAGATCCTGGTAGCCAGCCGCGACCTGCCGCTGAGCGACACCCGCGCCCTGATCGGCAAGGCGCACTGGCGCACCGACAGCCTGGCCATGGCCATCGAGATGGTCGAAGCCGGCCTTGGCTGGGGCGACTTCCCGCTGTCGCGCGTGGCGCCTTTATTGGGCGCGGGACGCTTGGTGCGCCTGGATTTCAGCAACACCCGCAACGAGCTGCAACTGCCGGTGCATGCGTTCTGGCGCCAGCACCAGCCGCTGCAAAAAGCCGCCCAGGAACTGGTGCGTTTACTGGGCGTGCAGTAACGCACCGGGCTGCAACACGCACGCCAGAGCAGGCCGTAGGAAAATCCTGTCAGCCCCTGCGGCAAAACTTCCTATCAATTTTTCAGTTTCGCGGCCGATACCCGTCTGGATAGGTACGAGCACACGCCAAAAGCGCCGCTCGGCACTCCTCTTTACTGGCACAAGGTCTCGGAACATGAACCTGAAATTTCGCCACAAGATCCTGCTGTGCGCCTGCGGCGTCGTGGTTCTGGCATTTGCACTGTTCACGCTTTACAACGATTATCTGCAACGCAGCACCATCCGACAGAACATCGACTCGTCGGTCAAGCAGGCCGGCGCGCTGGCCGCCAGCAGTGTGCAGAACTGGATGAGCGGACGCATCCTGGTCCTGGAAAACCTCGCCCAGGACGTCGCCCACCAGGGCGCCAACGCCGACCTCCCGGGGCTGGTCGACCAGCCTTCGTACACCAGCAACTTCCAGTTCACCTATGTCGGCCAGTCCAACGGCGTGTTCACCCAGCGTCCGGACGCGAAGATGCCCGACGGCTACGACCCGCGCCAGCGTCCGTGGTACACCGCTGCCGTGACCGCCAACCAGACGATGCTGACCCCGCCATACATGGCCGCGGTCGGCGGCCTGGTGGTCACCATTGGCATGCCGGTGAAGAGCAAGGCCAACGGCGAGCTGCTCGGCGTGGTCGGCGGCGACCTGAGCCTGGCAACCCTGGTCGACATCATCAATGCCGTGGACTTCGGCGGTATCGGCCACGCCTTCCTGGTCGACCGTAACGGCCAGGTGATCGTCAGCCCGGACAAAGACCAGGTGATGAAGAACCTCAAGGACATCTACCCGGGCAGCAACCTGCATATCGCCCCGGGCACCCACGAGGTGACCCTGAACAAACAGGACCGGATCATTTCCTTCGCCCCGGTCAGCGGTCTGCCGACGGCTGACTGGTACATCGGCCTGTCGATCGACCGTGACAAGGCCTACGCAGGTCTGAGCCAGTTCCGCACCTCGGCCATCATCGCCATGTTGATCGCCGTGGCTGCCATCGCCGGCCTGCTGAGCCTGCTGATTCCAGTGCTGATGCGTCCGCTGACCACCATGGGCCGTGCCATGCAGGACATCGCCCAGGGCGAAGGCGACCTGACCCGCCGCCTGGTCGTCGAGAACAAGGACGAGTTCGGTGAATTGGCCGGTGCCTTCAACCAGTTCGTCGAGCGGATTCATGCCTCGATTGCCGAAGTGTCCTCGGCCACTCGCCAGGTTCACGACCTGTCCGAGCGTGTGATGAGCGCCTCCAACGCCTCGATCACAGGGTCCGAAGAACAAAGCATGCGCACCAACAGCGTGGCCGCAGCGATCAACGAGCTGGGCGCCGCCACCCAAGAAATCGCCCGCAACGCCGCCGACGCCTCGCAACACGCCAGCGGCGCCAGCGAGCAGGCCAACGACGGTCGTCAGGTGGTGCAGGAAACCATCTCGGCAATGACTTCGCTGTCGCAGAAGATCAGCGAATCCTGCGAGCAGATCGAAACCCTCAACGCCAGCACCGATGACATCGGCCAGATCCTCGACGTGATCAAGGGCATCTCCCAGCAGACCAACCTGCTGGCGCTCAACGCTGCCATCGAAGCGGCCCGTGCCGGTGAAGCCGGGCGTGGTTTCGCCGTGGTTGCCGACGAGGTCCGCAACCTGGCCCACCGCACCCAGGAGTCGGCCGAAGAAATCCACAAGATGATCACCACCCTGCAGGTCGGTTCCCGCGAGGCGGTGCACAACATGAACGCCAGCCAGGTCTCCAGCGAAGAAAGCGTGCTGGTCGCCAACCAGGCCGGCGAGCGCCTGAGCAGCGTGACCCAGCGCATCGGCGAGATCGACGGCATGAACCAGTCGGTGGCTGCCGCGACCGAAGAGCAGACCGCCGTGGTCGAAAGCCTGAACCTGGACATCACCCAGATCAACGTGCTGAACCAGCAAGGCGTGGCCAACCTCAATGACACCCTGCGTCATTGCGATGCCCTGGCCCAGCAGGCCGGGCGCCTGAAGCAACTGGTCGACAGCTTCAAGATCTGACACGCGTAAACAACAAAGGGGCCATTTGCGGCCCCTTTGCTTTACCCCTCCCCGCTACACCGCCAGCACCCGCTTGGCCCGCCCCAGGCGCAACCAGCCGATCAATACCGCCAGCATCAGCACGAAGCCCAGGTAACCGAAGAACGGATAGACCTGGCCGACCAGGCTGATAAAGCCGATCAGGCTGCAGACAAACGCCGCCACTCCCGCCGCCACCGAGCCCAGACGAAAACTGCGGGTGCCCGCCGGCAACAGCCGCGCCAGGAACGAATACAACGTGCCCACTGCGGTGTTGACGATCATGCCGAAGATGATCACGCACATGATCACGCCCAGTGCCGGGGAAATTTCGCTGGCAATCGACAGCATCGGCATCGGCAGATCGGCGACGGTATCCAGGCGTGACAGCAGCCCTGCGCTCATCACCAACATCAGCCCGCCCAAGGCCGCACCGCCAAGAATCCCGCCCCAGATCGCGGTCTTCTCCAGGTGTGCCGAGCCGCCGAGAATCGCCAGGATCGGCGCACCGGCGACGATGTTGTACGACACGTACAGGAACGCACCGAGCAACCAGTGGCTGGTACCCGCCTCCTGCTGGCTGGCCACCTGGTCCAGGGCGGCAAAGCTCAGCTCGCGGGTGAACACCGCGTACAAGGCAATGGCCGTGGCGATGAGGATCAGAAACGGCGTCACCGCACCGATCAGCAGGATCACCTTTTGCACATCCAGGCACACCACCGCCACCACCAGCACGGTGACCAGCATGCTACCGGCCAGCGCCGGAATGGCGAACTGCTGTTCCAGCAAGGCCCCACCGCCAGCAAGCATCACTACGGTGACCGCGAACATGAAGAAGGTGATCAACAGGTCGACTAACAAGCCCAAGTGGCGCCCGCAGATGGCATACACCACATCCTTGTGCGAGGCCGCCTGCAAGCGATTGCCCAGCCCGGCCAGGGCCATGCCGAGGAAAGTGAACAACGCTGCGCTGACCAGCGCCCCGAGCAGGCCCCAGAGGCCGAAGTCGACAAAGAACAGCAACAGCTCCCGCCCCGAGGCGAAACCCGCGCCAACGATCACGCCGATAAAGGCGCCTGCAATTTTCAGCTGCTCTTTCATTTCCAACCCTCTGGTATCGATGGCCCTGCCCGGGCCTTGTTGTTGTTTTTACCCAGTGTTGCCTTGCTGACTCAGTCGTTGCCGATCCAGGCCTGTACCTCGATCTCGACATCCACGCCCAGGGCCAGGCCGGCACTGACGGTGGAGCGCACCGGGTAGCCGTTGGCGAAGAAGCTTTTGTACACCTCGTTGAAACCAGCGAAATGGGCCATGTCGGACAGCCACACAGTGGCCTTGATCACCTGATCGAAACCGACGCCGCATTCGGCCAGGGTTTCGCCGATGCGTTCCAGAGCGGCCCGGGTCTGAACCTGAATGTCGCCACGCACCACTTCGCCGTCGGCGCGCATGGGGATCTGCCCGGAAAGGAACAGAAAGCCGCCGACCTTCACCGCCTTGGAAAACGGATACGGCAGGTGGCTGGGGATACGCTGGATAGTTGAGCTCATGGGAAATCTCCTTCGGGGGTTAACGAAAGCGCGCCGGGGACAAGCGTTGCGGCTCGACCCCTTCGGCGCTCAAGGTTGCTGCAAGCGGCTGCTCAAGCAGCAGCGCGCACGCCAGTTGCGAAGCGCCAGCGGCGGACTGGATACCGTAACCGCCTTGCGCCGCCAGCCAGAAAAACGCCGGATTCTGCGGGTCGCGGCCGATCACCAGGTCGCCATCGGCAACGAACGAACGCAGCCCGGCCCAGGTATGGCTGGGCCGGCGAATCGCCAGGGTGGTGATGGCTTCGATGTTGTAGATGCCGATGGCCACGTCGAGCTCTTCGGGCATCACGTCCTGGGGCTCGACCGGGTCGGCGTTGGCCGGCGAGCCGAGCAACTGCCCGGCATCGGGTTTGAAATAAAAGCTTTCATCGACGCCGATCACCGCTGGCCATCGGCTGAAGGCCTGGTCCTGCGGGCCTTCGAAGGTAAACGCCGAGCGTCGGCACGGCTGCAGGCCGATGGGCTGGATACCACAGACCGCAGCGATGCGATCGGCCCAGGCGCCCGCGGCATTGACCACCTGGCGGGCCTGAATGCCGCTGCCGTCGGCCAGGCTCAGGTGCCAGTGGCCCTCGTGATAGCGGCCCTCCACCACCTCGGCGTTGCACCGCAACTGGCCGCCGGCCTGGCGGTAACCGCGCAGAAAGCCCTGGTGCAGCGCATGCACATCCAGGTCCATGGCACCGGGCTCCAGCACTGCTCCGGCCAATACCTCGGCACGCAGGCTCGGCACCAGCGCCAGCGCCCCATCGCGGTCGAGCAAGGTGACCTCGGTGCCGTTGGCCAGGCTTTGGGCATAGGTGCTGTCGAGCAGCGCCTGTTGCTCCAGCGTCGCCACATACAGACAGCCCCGCGGCTCCAGCAGCGCATGCTCGCAGAAGCCTGGCGGCGGCGACTCATAGAAGGCCCGGCTGGCGCGAGTCAGCGCCTGGATCTGCGGTGTGCCGTAAGCCTCCATGAACATCGCGGCCGAGCGCCCTGTGGAGTGGTAACCGGCCTGGGCTTCGCGCTCGAGCATCAGCACCCGTTGTCCGTCAGCCAGGCGATAGCCCAATGAAGCGCCGGCAATACCGGCGCCGATGATCACGATATCGAAGGTCTCTGTCATAGCCGTGCAATCGCCTGCGCAGTGAAATTATCATTTGTGAGAATTCTAATATATGAGAATTTCGGATTATGCAAGCCGCCACGGTAAGATGCGGGTCCGTTTTGTCTGACCGAGATGCTTGATGAGTGCCGACCGCTCCCCTGCCGACGACCGCCCTGGTGCGCTGCCACTGATTGACCGCGCCGAAGTCGGAGCGCGCCTGCGTAGCGTACGCAAGGCCCAGCAACTGACGCTCAAGCAACTGTCAGCGCTGTCCGGGGTACCGGTGTCGACCCTGTCGAAAATGGAACTGGCCCAGGTCTCGGTGAGCTACGAGAAACTGGCGGCGGCGGCGCGGGCGCTGAAGGTTGATATTGCCCAGCTGTTTCGCGCTTCAGGCGTGAGCGATATGCCGGTGCCGACCACGGTGGTGGTCAACTCCCTGCCCACAGCGCCCGGCTACAGCACTGGGACCTACGACTACCACCCGATCGCCGGGGAATTTCCCGAGCGGCTGATGACGCCAATGTATGCGCGGATCATCGCCCGCGAGCGGCAACAGTTCGATGAATTCATCCGCCACCCGGGGCAGGAATTTGCCCTGGTGCTCAGCGGGCGCGTGCGCATTGTGTTCGAGACGGGTGAAGCCGTGAGCATTGGCCCGCAGGAGACGGCGTACTTCAACAGCAATGTCGGGCATATTTATCTGTCGGAGACGGAAGATGGCGGGGATGCGCATGTGATGGTGGTGATGACGGATCGGTGATGCGCTGCCTGTGATATCGCATCGCGGGTCAAGCCCGCTCCCACAAGAGCAGCGTAGCGCCCTGGTGGGGCAAGCATTTTTGCTGGAGCTGTCCCCTGGCAAACGGATAGTCTTCTCCCTCCCGACACCTCACACAGTTATAACCTAATAACGAACTAGTCTATTTAGCTATAAAAAAACCTTTATGCTGGCTGCCATCCGATCACGGGCACGTTGGGCGTTTAGGTTACTTATGGATGTAGGTTCTTTCGGTTTTACCCTTGCAGGCCTGGTAGTAGGATTCATCGTCGGCATGACCGGCGTCGGCGGCGGCTCCCTGATGACCCCGATCCTGCTGTGGTTCGGCATCAACCCCGCCACCGCCGTAGGCACCGACCTGCTCTACGCCGCCATCACCAAAGCCAGCGGCGTCTGGGTCCACGGCAAGAACAAGAATATCGACTGGAAAATCACCGGCTGGCTGACCCTCGGCAGCGTCCCGGCCGCAGCCCTGACCCTGTGGTTCCTCGCCAGCCTGGACGCCGACACCCAGGCCGCCAACGCCATCATCAAGCAAGGCCTGGCCGTCGTTCTGGTCCTCACTGCCCTGGCCATCCTGTTCAAAAGCAAACTCCAGGCATTCGCCAGCAAACATGCCGGCGACCGCTATCACCTGAGCGGCACCAGCCTCAACCTGCTGACCGTAGCCACCGGTGTGGTGCTCGGCGTCATGGTCTCGCTGACCTCCATCGGCGCTGGCGCCCTGGGGACCGTGGCGCTGTTCCTGCTCTACCCCTACCTGGTTACCCGCCGCCTGGTCGGCACCGAAATCGCCCACGCCGTGCCACTGACCCTGGTCGCAGGCCTGGGCCATGCGAGCATGGGCAACATGGACTGGTCGCTGCTCGGCTACCTGCTGCTGGGCTCGCTGCCGGGCATCTACATGGGCAGCCACCTGACCGGACGGATTTCCGACAGCATCCTGCGCCCTTGCCTGGCGGGCATGCTGCTGATGATCGGCTACAAGCTGGCGTTCTGAGTGTGTCGCTTGATCTACGAGTGCTACGCACTTAATCGCTGGCAAGGCCAGCGCCCACAGGGGTAGCAGGCGACATCACCCCCTGTGGGAGCCGGCCTTGCCGGCGATGGGCTACGCCGTAGCCCCAAGGTTCAATCCTGCGTGCGCCACAGCACCGGCCACTTGTCCGGCCAGCTGGCGCTGCAACTGCCCATCCGCGCCAGCGAGCGCAGTTGCATGCGCTCACCATCGAAACGCCAGCTCTGGTCGACACCACAATCGCCTATGCCTCGGGCCAGGATGAAACTGCTGAGCACGCCGGTGTCCGGGTCATAACCCACCGAACCACCGAAATCGCCCCACTGCTCCTGCCCGGCAATATTCTCGAACTGCAACGCCTTCGCCTGCTCGGGGTGAGCCCGCGAAGTGGTGTACAGCACATATTCGCAGTTGTAGGCGCCGCAGCCGAAACGAAAGCTGACCAGCGCAGTATCCCGGCTCAAGGCATAAGCCTGGGCGCTGTCCGGTGTCCAGTCCGCGTCAGGATCGCGCCAGTCGCCTGCGGTGGCCGCCATGACCACCTCGGTAATACGCCTGGCCTCTGCTTCGCCCATCGGTTCGGGGCGTACAAATGGCGCCAGCTTCGGCAGCGCCGGCGCCGGCGGCACGGCGCTGTCCGACGCCACACCTGGGCGGACGAAGGCACTGCGATGCCCCACCCGCCCCTGCACCGAATCGATCAGCAACAACGAAGCACTCAGACCGTTGAGAGAACTGCCGAGCTGGCCATCATTGCTCTGCGAGGTCAGCTGCGAACCATTGCGCAAGGCCTTGAGCAGGGTCATGGCCTGCTCGCCACTGGCGTGCCAGTAAACCACGCCGTTGGCCTGTGCCTCGTTCAACGGTAGCGCCAGCGGCTTGCCATCGAGCTGTAACGGCCCCTCCAGCGAGCTCCTGCTGTAAATCGTCACCTGCAGTTGGCCATCGCTGCCAGCCCCTCGCACCACCTGGACTCCAAGCGGCATGTCGGCCCTGGTATCGGCCGCCAGCGCCGTGCACTCGCGGGTGTTGTCACAGCCCACCACCCAGTCCTTGAGGGGCTGGTACAGCGGTACCGGTTCTGCGGGCGCGGCCTGGGTAGCGCCAGGCAAGGCCAGCAGGGAGAGAAAGGCGGCATGCAGCGGTGCGGTCATGATGAATTCCGTTTCAGGTGAGCGGCGCATTCTACCGCTGGGCATCCTGATCGGGGAGCTGCTGGCCGGTTAGCACATCGGGCTTGCCATATATATGCGGATATCCGTATATTCGATTTTCCACATATTACCCTCGGGTCGATTCGATGCTTACCCCTGCCGCCCTGTTCAAATGCCTGGCCGATGAAACCCGCGCCCGCGCCACGCTGCTGATCGTTCGCGAAGGCGAGCTGTGCGTGTGCGAGCTGATGTGCGCGCTCGACGACAGCCAGCCGAAAATCTCCCGGCATTTGGCCCAACTGCGCACCTGCGGCCTGTTGCTCGACCGCCGTCAGGGCCAGTGGGTGTATTACCGGCTCAACCCGCAACTGCCGACCTGGGTGAGGGAAGTGCTGCAACTGACCCTTGAGACCAATGGCCAGTGGCTCGACGCCGACAGCACCCGTCTCGACGGCATGGGTGATCGCCCTGCCCGTGCAAGCTGCTGCTAAGGAGTTGTCCCATGCGAGTCCTGTTCATGTGCACTGCCAATAGCTGTCGCAGCATCCTGTCCGAGGCGCTGTTCAATCACCTGGCTCCGGCCGGTTTCGAAGCGGTCAGCGCCGGTAGTTTTCCCAAGGGCCAGGTGCATCCTCGCAGCCTGTCGACCCTGCAACGCGCGGGTATCGACATCCGCGGCCTGACCAGCAAAGGCAACGACGCCTTCGCCAACAACCCGCCGGACATTGTCATCACCGTTTGCGACAACGCCGCTGGCGAAGCCTGTCCGCTGTACTTCGGCCCGGCACTGAAAACCCACTGGGGCCTGGCAGACCCTTCCGAAGTCCATGGCAGCGAAGCCCAGCTCGATGCCGCCTTCGACGCCTCCCTGGCGCACATAGAGCTGCGCTGCAAAACCTTCCTCTCCCTGCCCTTCGAGCGCCTGAGCCGCGACCAGCTCCAGGCTGAAATCGACCGCATCGGCACTTTGTAAACGGAGCCCCAATGAGCGACCACCTACCCAATCTCGATCTCGACCTGATCCCGGCCAACGCCGCACATGACGGACACAAACCACGCATCCTGCTGCTCTATGGCTCAACCCGCGAACGCTCGTTCAGCCGCCTGCTGACCGAGGAAGCCGCACGCCTGCTCGAACACTTCGGCGCCGAAACGCGGATCTTCAACCCCAGCGGCCTGCCCCTGCCTGACGACGCGCCCGACAACCATCCCAAGGTCGTCGAACTGCGCGAACTCATGCAATGGTCCGAAGGCCAGGTGTGGTGCTCGCCGGAGCGTCACGGCGCCATGTCGGCGGTGTTCAAGGCGCAGATCGACTGGGTGCCATTGGCCATGGGTGCAGTGCGCCCGACCCAGGGCAAGACCCTGGCGGTGATGCAGGTGTGTGGCGGCTCGCAGTCGTTCAACGTGGTCAATCAGCTGCGTGTACTGGGGCGCTGGATGCGCATGTTCACCATCCCCAACCAGTCCTCGGTACCCAAGGCCTGGCTGGAGTTTGACGGTAACGACCGGATGAAACCTTCGGCCTACTACGACCGCGTGGTCGACGTGATGGAAGAGCTGGTCAAGTTCACCCTGCTGCTGCGCGGGCGTAGCGATTACCTGGTGGACCGCTACTCCGAGCGCAAGGAATCGGCAGAGGCGTTGTCACAGCGGGTTGGCCAGCGTTCGATCTGAACGGCGGCCTGCAGGAAGGTGTCGGGAAGTCCTTTTCCAGGTGAGTTCATTGCCGTTGTGCAGGGGATGATCGAGTCAAGACAAGCCTTGCCACAGCTATCTGACCAGCCGACACCCGGCCCGCTCACGCCCCATGACAAACTGCAGCAACCTGTCCATCGGCAACGGTCGGCAGAACCAGAAACCCTGACCGAAACTGCACCCCTGTGCCTTGAGGTAATCCAGCTGCTCGCGGGTCTCCACGCCCTCGGCCACCACCTGGATCCTCAAGCTCTCGGCCAGCATCAGGTAGCCTTTGACGATGGCCTGGTCAATCGGGTTGCCCTGGACCTCGCTGATGAACACCCGGTCGATCTTGAGCTTCTCGAACGGCAAGGCGCGCAAGGTACTGGGCGATGAATAGCCAGTACCGAAATCATCGATCGACACCCGCACGCCCATACCTTGCAACAGCAAAACGTTCTGCCGGGCCTGCTCGATATCCTTGAGCGCGGCCGTTTCGGTCACCTCGATTTCCAGGCGGTTGGCCGGCAGGCCGCTGCGCTCGAGGATGGCCGTAAGCTTGGCGACAAAATCGCACTGCATGAACGAATAGCCACTCATGTTCACCGCCACCGGTACGTCCAGCAGGCCGGCCTCGATCAGCGCACGGTTGTCCGCACATGCCCGTGTAACCACCCAGGCGTTGAGCGCTGACATCAGGCCGTTCTGCTCGGCCAGGGGGATGAACACCTCGGGCGACACCGGGCCATTGGCCCCGTCGTTCCAGCGCAGCAAGGCCTCAAGCCCGGTGATCCGTTGCGGGTCGGCCAGCCCGAACTGCGGCTGGTAATGCAGCTCCAGCTGCTGAGTTTCGATAGCCTGGCGCAAGCGCTCCAGACGCTGCTGTTCGCGGTGCTGGGTGATGCGCATGGCCGGGTTGAAACAGGCGATGCGACTACCGCCGGCCTTCTTCGCCTGATACATGGCAAAGTCGGCATCGATGATCAGTTGATCGGGCGCCGGCATTACGCCCTCGGGGCAATTGGCGCAGGTGCTGACCCCGAGGCTCGCGCGCACGGTCAGGGCCATGCCGTCGATCCGCAGCGGTGCCTGCAGGCAGTCGAACAGGCGCGTGGCCAGGCTCATGCCGCCCTGCTCGGCAAATGGCTGGCGCACGACCACGACAAACTCGTCACCGCCGACCCTGGCCAGCAGGCCCATGCCGGCCAGGCACTGGCGAAAGCGCTCGGCGACGCCGACCAGCACACGGTCACCGACGTAATGGCCATGGTTGTCGTTGATGTTCTTCAATCCATCGAGGTCGATGAACACCAGCACCAGTTGCTGCACATGGGCTACCGCCAGGGCGATCTCCTGTTGCAGGCGCTCATGCAGGGCGCTGCGGTTCATGCAATGGGTCAGGGTGTCGTGGCTGGCCAGGTGGTTGATGCGCCGATGCATCTGCAACTGCTCACTGATGTCATAGCAGACCCCGATCAGCAACTGCCGGCCGCCTAGCAACAGCTCGCCGACACTGACGTGCAGGTCAAACAACGAACCGTCCTTGCGCTTGCCGAGCAGCTCGCGCACCAGGCCATTGAGCTTGCGCCCGGCGCCGGCGCGGTAGGACGCCAGGCACTGATCATGACGCTCGGCGTAGGCCCTGGGCATCAGCCGGGCAATATTCGCGCCGGCAAGTTCGGCAAAACTGTAGCCGAACAATTTCTGCGCGGCCGCGTTGATTGCCTGCACCCGCCCCCACTCATCAGTGATGACAATAGCGTCGGCGGCGGCTTCGAAAATCGCATAGGGAATGCTGGTCAGCTCGCGCTCGGCGTTGGCCGCGAGCTTGTCGAAATCTTCTCGGGTCATGATCGCGGCCTAGCGGTTGAACCGGTCCACCAGCGCATACATCTCATGCGCCGTGTGCTCAAGCTCACGGCCGATGGTCGCGGAGCTGGCGGCGATATCGACGTTCTGCTCCGAGACCTGGGCGATGGTGGTGATCTGCCGGCTGATGTCTTCGGCGACATGGGCCTGCTGCTCGGAGGCGGCGGCCATCTGCTCGGTCATCTGGTGGATATGCTCGACCGCCACGCCGATGCCTTCCAGAGCGTTCTGGGTGGCGATCACCTGATCGACACCGGCATGGGCCTCGTCACTGCCCTGGCGGGCGATATCCACCGCCTGGTTGGCAGCGCTGTGCAGCGACTGGATGATGGTCTGGATGGTTTCGGTCGACTCCTGGGTCTTGAACGCCAGCGCCCGTACCTCATCGGCGACCACGGCAAACCCACGGCCCTGCTCGCCGGCCCGCGCCGCTTCGATGGCGGCGTTGAGGGCCAGCAGGTTGGTCTGGTCGGCGATCTGGCGAATCATGTTCGAGGCGATCTGGATCGACTGGGTTTCGTCGGCGAAGTTCTCCACCGACTGGCTGATCTGGTTCACCGTGTCCTGCAGTTTCTCGATTACCAGACGGGTCTTGCCAGCCTCTTCAGAGCCTACGCGAGTCAGCTGGTTGACGTCGTCGGCTTCGCGGGCAGTGTCGTGGATGTGGGTCGACACCTCGGAGATCGATGCGGCCATCTGGGTCATGGCAGTGGCTGCCATGTCGGTTTCATCGCGCTGGCGTTGCAGCGACGACTCGGAGGCCTGGGCCAGCTTGCCGCTTTCGCCGGCCATGCTTTCAGTCTTCTGCGCATAGTCGCCTGAGCGGCTCAAGGCCGTGCGCACCTTGGCCTGTTCGCTGATCAGCGCCATCATCAACTGCGCTACAGCGCCCTGCTCGTCGGTGTAGGTGCGGGCAATCAGCTCGCTGTCGAAACTGTCGCCGGTGGCGCGCCTGGCCAGGGCGAACTTGTGCTGCAGATTCCAGTGGGCGGCCACCTGCATGCCGACAAAGCCACAGGCCAGCACACCAAGGGCAGCCCAGGTGTCCAGGTAGATCACCGCGGCAAGGCCCGGCACACCCAGCGCCACGGGCGCCAGTGCCTGTTCCTTCAACACCTGTGCCAGGCCTTTCAGGTTCCAGTTTTTTTTGCCCGTACGCATACGCTCATAGAGCGCGGCGGCGCGCTCGATATCGGCACGCTGCGGCTTGACCCGCACCGACTCGTAGCCCACCACCACGGCCCCTTCGAGGATCGGCGTGACATAGGCGCTGACCCAATAGTGATCGCCATTGCGGCAACGGTTCTTGACGATGCCCATCCAGCTCTTGCCGTCCTTGAGGTACGACCACATGTGGGCAAACACCGCCTCCGGCATGTCCGGGTGACGGACGATATTGTGCGGGCTGCCCAGCAGTTCGTCACGGCTGAAGCCACTGATGGCCACCAGCTCATCATTGCAGTAGGTCAGGTTGCCGTGCAGGTCGGTGGCAGAAATCAGCCGCTGTTCGTTCTGGAAGATGACTTCCTGCTGGGTGACCGGCAGATTGCTTCTCATGCGCTGGGTATCCGTTATTGCGGGATCAATCGGTACCCGCATTGTAGGTGTGGCCATTAGCCATACCTCATGAATAGAGCGGCTTCAGCTATAGCGATATGGAATAGCGGGTTAATTTTGCGCATTGGGCCGATTGGCCAGGGTCAGGCATTCGCGGAACAGCCGGCTGGCCGGGTCGAGGTTGCGATTGGCCGAGTAGAAGCAACCGATACGGCCGAAGCTCAATGGCTTGCCGAGGTCGAACGCCTTGAGCTTGCCGCCATGAGCCAACTGCTGGGTGGTTTGCAGGGGGAAGAAGCCGACGGTCTGTTGGTCCTGCATCAGTTCGTAGTTGGTCAGGGCCGCAATCGATTCGATGACATTGGCCGGTGGACCCAGGTCCAGCTCCTCGAACAGACGGTCGACGGTGCGCCGCAGCAGGCCGCTGCGCGGCGGCAGAATCCACGGGAACGGATGCAGCTCGGCCAGGCTCACCGGTCGACCGCTGGCGTGCAGCGGGTGTTCGGCGCCGGCTACGATGCACAACCCTTCCTCGCACAGCACATCGACCTTCAGCCGCGGCTCGTACTCATGCCAGCGCCAATCGTCCGGGATGCGCCCGACGACAATATCCAGCTCACCGGCCAGCAGGCTTGAGAACAGCTGGTCCATGTGCCCGACCCGCACCGTCACCAGCACCCCCGGCGCACTCTCCTTGAGCAAGCGCAGGGTATGCGGCAACAGCAAGGCCGATGACGAGGTCAGCGAACCGACCATCACCTGGCCGGTGGTGCCGCTGTGGTAGGCGTTGACCTCATCGGTGAGGCTGCGCAGTTCGGTGAGCATGGCATGGGCCCGGCGCACCACCACCCCGCCCAACTCGGTGGCGCGCACCCCGCGGTTGCCGCGCACCAGCAAGGCGGCGCCGAGGAAGGCTTCCATTTCGTGAATGATCTTGGTCACCGCCGGCTGGGTCAGGTTCAACGCCTGGGCCGCGCCCACCAGCGAGCCGCTGCGCAGCACCTGGTCGAAGACCACCAATTGATAGAGTTTGAGTTTGCGGGCAACAGAGACAACGGTCGACTTCATGGGTAACACCGGATGATGATCGAGTGCACTGCGTAACAGCACTCAACCTAACGGGCGATTCCTTATTGTTTTATAAACTTTCACACCAAAACTTCGCAGCGTGGCGGGGAGAGTTATTCATTCCTTTAAATTCAATATAGAGGGCGCAGGCGAGCGAAAAACTGATGTAGATCATCAATTTAGGTGAGAAAAATAGGTAAGGAGAAAGTGTGCGGCGGGAGTTATTTTCCGAGCATAACATACTTTCAGACATCAGCAAGGCAGCGACGGCTTTGTTATTCCAACCAGCGTATAAGCAGGGCACTGAAAGTAGAAATAAAAATAATGAACTCAACTATAACAACTTGGAATATCTGCAGAACTTAATACTTCTACTTTCCGCCAGGCATGAAAAACCCCGCTTGGGGCGGGGTTTGGTCTGGCGTTGACGGTCAGAAGGATTCGACCGGCTTCTGCGCCGCCGCTTCGGCTTTTTCCATCTCCAGGTTGGGGAAGGAGAAGCGGATGTACAGCGCCGAGTCAGCCCCCTCACCGGTCAGCATCAGCTCGGCGCAGCGGATGTTATCTGCAGAGCCATTTAGCAAGGTTGGGACACTGGTGTATTTCTTCGAGGTATCGGCCCCTTCAAGGAAGGTATAGGTGAAATCCCCCGCCGCAACGCCCACTTCTTCATAGCGGGTGTACCGGGTCAAGTAGTCGTCGCGATTGCGCGCACTGCTCGCCAGCTCGATCAAGTCCAATTGCGTGTTGGCGTCCGACATCGAACTCAACATGAACGTCTTGTTCAGTGCTGTCATGGCGTTGGTGTAGATCTCCTGATCAAAGTCACTGATCAGCGAAACCGTGTTCAGTTTGCCGCCTGCAAACACCAGGGCCAGGGTAAATTTGTGGCCGATAAAGTCCACATCATCCTTGCACATGGCGGGAGCGAGAAGATCTTCCGAGCAGTCGTAATAGCCCTTGGCTTCGGTATAGGCTGACCGTGGCGAGTCAAAGGCAAAATCCTTGAACAGCTTTTCTTCGGCCATTGCCGACGAGCTGGCTCCGAGGGTCATGGCCAACGCCAATCCGAGAGAACCCATTTGTTTCGACATCAGACATTCCCTTGCAGGTGAGCAAAATCTTCGTTAATGGCTCAATGCTATCGCATCCTGAGCACTGATGTCCCAACCTTGCTCCTTGACGCCTCCCAAGCGTCCAGTTTTCTTGACACATCGAAAGAGACTCAGTAATTTTTTCGCCCCTCCTTTTCGGCTACCTCTGCCGTGCACTGCCCAGGCGTTAACTCGCGAAGCGGTCATACAGATGCCGACACTTATACGGTCGCTAGCCACTGGCGTGCCTCCATCTCCGATATCAAGTGTACAAGGATGATTTTATGATCATTCGTCAGGCTAATACTGCCGACTACCCGCTACTGCTCGACATTTGGCTGCGCTCCGTGCGCGCTACTCACCACTTCCTGCAAGCGTCCGACATAGACGCGTTGCTCCCGCAACTGCGCGACGTCTACCTACCCGCTGTTGAGTTATGGGTTGCAGTAGATACTGAAGACTGCCCACTGGGTTTTGTTGGGCTCAATCAAACGCACGTAGAAATGCTCTTCATTGATCCAGACCTGCGTGGGCAAGGCATTGGCCGAGCGCTACTGGATTACGCCCGCGGTTCACGCGATACGATGAGCGTTGACGTAAACGAGCAAAATCCCCAGGCGGTGGGGTTTTATCTGCATTACGGTTTTGTTCAAACCGGCCGCTCCCCTCTGGATGGCGAAGGCCGACCGTTCCCGTTGCTGCACATGAGCTTGCCGGCTGCAACGGCCTGAAACGGTCCTGGGTTCTGTACGAAAACTGCAAGCAGGCGTTGGGTCAGTGCGCCAGTGACGGTTGAGTAGCGACCGAGACGGTGAAGATCACTATGAACAGCACAACGAGTACCCAGAACATCACCACGATTGTCAGCATGACAACCTTCAGGCTTTGATATAGCCAGCGCAACCAATGACCTTCGGGTCTTACTGCTGAGCGGGTTCTGAGTACGCCTTTCAAATAGAAGCCGAGCAGGGCCAATAGTGCGCCATCAATCAATAGCGCGGGCAGCCCGGCTACGGGGAAAATGCTTTCCCACCGATAGAATGGCGAGCGGCTCAGGAATACCACATAACACGTGAGGCTACCGTAGGGGATGGCTCGCCATCCTTTACCGGCCAGCGCCCCGGCCATCAGACACATAACCACCATGAACGGATTGAGGAGAATATCGATCATCCATTCCAGTACGCTGGGGAAGTAGCCCGGGGAATGGATGCTGCGCCAGATGTGTTCGAACAATGTTCAGGCTCCTGCCTTTTATGGACCTTGCGCTGCACGGTATCGGCGTATTGTCGGGTTACATGAGTCCTGTTTAGGGGCTGTACGAAAAGCTATCGGCTCGCTGTTGGTGAAGCCCGTTCATCTGCCGCCATTCGAAAATCTGGCGCGGGCTGCGGGGCAGAAAAACAGTGCAGCGCTACCGGCGAAGAAGTTCTGCCTCTCGTCGCAGCCTGCTTACGAGCGAACGCTCGGCACTCTTGGTAGACTAATGCACCCCTGTTTTTGCTTCTCGCCGGCAAGCTGTAACAAACCGCGCAGAGCAAAACACCCCTGAATCGCTGCAAACGCGTCGTAGAACATGCCCCTAGAATCCGCCTCAACCCCAGCAAACCCGCGCCCTGAGCCGTCCCGCCGCTTCAGCGTTGCACCTATGATGGATTGGACCGACCGCCATTGCCGGTTCTTCCTGCGCCTGCTCTCCAGCAACGCCCTGCTCTACACCGAAATGGTCACCACCGGTGCCTTGCTGCACGGCGATGCCGAGCGGTTCCTGCGCCATGACGAGGCCGAGCATCCGTTGGCTTTGCAGTTGGGCGGCAGCGTGCCGGCTGACCTGGCCGCGTGCGCCAAGCTGGCCGAGGCCGCAGGCTATGACGAGGTCAACCTCAATGTCGGCTGCCCAAGCGATCGGGTGCAGAACAATATGATCGGCGCCTGCCTGATGGGCCATCCGGCGCTGGTCGGCGATTGCGTGAAGGCGATGCAGGATGCGGTGCAGATCCCGGTAACGGTCAAGCACCGCATCGGTATCAATGGCCGCGACAGCTACGCCGAGCTGTGCGATTTCGTCGGCCAGGTGCGCGACGCCGGTTGCCGCAGTTTTACCGTGCATGCGCGGATCGCGATTCTCGAGGGCCTGTCGCCGAAGGAGAACCGCGAGATTCCACCGCTGCGTTATGACGTCGCCGCGCAGTTGAAGGCGGATTTTCCGGACCTGGAACTGGTGCTCAACGGCGGTATCAAGACCCTGGCCGAATGCCAGGAGCACTTGAAGATTTTCGACGGGGTGATGCTCGGCCGCGAGGCTTATCACAACCCGTACTTGCTGGCCGAGGTCGATCAGCAGTTGTTCGGCAGCACGGCGCCGGTGATCAGCCGCAGTGAGGCGCTGGCCAAATTGCGTCCTTACATTGCCGCGCACCTGGCATCCGGCGGCGCCATGCACCACATCACCCGCCATATTCTCGGCCTTGGCCAGGGCTTCCCGGGGGCGCGCAAGTTCCGCCAGTTGCTGTCGGTGGATATCCACAAGAGCAAGGACCCGCTGGCCCTGCTCGACCAGGCCGGCGAGCTGCTGCAGGGGCGTTAGTTCTGGAACCTGTGGCCCGTTCGGCACTCGAAGGCTTATCCCCTTCGCCCCGCCTGCCAGCCAGCCCTTGAGCGGCTGGCAGCGCTCGGGTAATGTCGATCCATTGCACAGGACAGAGCACGCCCATGACTTCCAAGCTGGAACAACTCAAGCAGTTCACCACTGTGGTTGCCGACACCGGTGATATCGACGCCATCAGCCGCCTGAAACCGGTCGATGCCACCACCAACCCTTCCCTGCTGCTCAAGGCTGCGGCCATGCCCGGTTATGCCGAGCTGCTCAAGCAATCGGTCGAGCACAGCAAGGGCGATGTCGGCGTTGCCTGTGACGCCTTTGCCGTAGCCGTTGGCGCCGGCATTCTCAAGGTGATTCCGGGGCGTATCTCCACCGAGGTCGACGCCCGCCTGTCCTTCGACCAACCGGCGCTGCTGGCCAAGGCCCGGCAGTTGATCGCGCTGTACGACCAGGCCGGTATCGGCCGTGACCGGGTGCTGATCAAGCTGGCCTCGACCTGGGAAGGCATCCGCGCCGCCGAGGTGCTGGAAAAAGAAGGCATCCAGACCAACCTGACCCTGCTGTTCTCCTTCGCCCAGGCCCAGGCCTGCGCCGACGCCGGGGTGTTTTTGATTTCGCCGTTCGTGGGGCGCATCTACGACTGGTACAAGAAGTCCACCGGCAAGGACTACGTCGGCGCCGAAGACCCGGGCGTGCAGTCGGTAACGCGCATTTACGACTACTACAAGACCAATGACTACAAGACCGTGGTCATGGGCGCGAGCTTCCGCAATATCGGCCAGATCGAACAACTGGCCGGCTGTGACCGGCTGACCATCAGCCCCGAGTTGCTGCAGCAGTTGAGCGATGATCAGGGCGAGTTGCCGCGCATCTTGAAGCCAGGCAAAAACGGCGAGGCGCGCCAGGTGCTTAGCGAAAGCCAGTTCCGCTGGGCGTCGAACGAAGATGCCATGGCCACCGAGAAGCTGGCCGAGGGGATTCGCCAGTTTGCCCGGGATCAGGAGAAGCTTGAGGCGTTGTTGGCGGCAAAGGCCTGATACAAATCTGGGTTTGCCAGTGAGGTAGATTGCGCGGAGCATCAATCAGTTCGCGTCGCCTGCAATCGCTGGCAAGCCAGCTCCCACAAGGTCCGATGAATGCAGTACCTGTGGGAGCTGGCTTGCCAGCGATGGGCTGCACAGCAGCCCCAGATCAACCTGACCTCCCAATCTTGTGGTGCCTTCTCCGTTGTCGATAACCGATGCATCTTCTTTGCCCTTGGTACTGGCCGGCCCGTTGCTGCGCCGCCTCGAACCCACGCGAATCGTGTTCTGGCTGGTAGCCTCCGAGCCGCTGCAAGCCGAGCTGCAACTGAGCTGCGCAGGCATTACTGCCGATATCAACTGCACGGTTATGCCGATCGGCCGGCACGCCTTTGTCCATCTGCTCGACATCACCCTCGACAGCCCGCTGCCGCGCGATGAGCAGATCGACTACGACCTGATCCTCAACACCCAAGGCATCGCCCGGTACGCCCCGCACCTGCTATATCCGGGTGCGCAACGGCCGAACTTCGTGTTGCGTTCGCAGCTGGAGCAATTGCTCCACGGCTCATGCCGTAAACCCCATCACCCGGCAGCAGACGGCCTGCTGTGCGCCGACCGCCTGTTGCTGGAAAACCCCGCGCCATTGCAGCGCCCTGCCCTGCTGATGATGAGCGGCGACCAGGTGTATGCCGACGATGTCGCCGGCCCCATGCTGCGGGCCATTCATGCGCTGATCGAGCGCCTGGGGCTGTTTGGCGAGCACCTGCAAGGGGCGGTGGTGGACAACAGCGCTGCGCTTTACCAGCATCCGGCCAGCTATTACCACCGCGCCGACCTGTTGCCCGCACTGGAGAGCAACGAAACCCTGCGCGAGCGATTTTTCGGCGGCACGCGCAAGCCGATCTTCACCAGCAGCAACGCCGACAACCACCTGGTGACCTTCGCCGAAGTCATGGCCATGTACCTGCTGGTCTGGTCACCGGTGCCCTGGGGCCTGATCGAGCCGCAGATGCCGCCCGGCCTCAGCACCGAGCGCCAGGCGCGCTATCGCCAGGAACAACAGCTGATCAACGGCTTTACCAGCGGCCTTGGCGGGGTTGCCCGGGTGTTGGCACACTTGCCGAGCCTGATGATCTTCGACGACCACGACATCACCGATGACTGGAACCTGTCGGCGCAATGGGAAGAAACCGCCTACGGCCACCCTTTCTCCAAGCGCATCATCGGCAACGCCCTGCTCGGCTACCTGCTGTGCCAGGGCTGGGGCAACAACCCGGATGCCTTTACCAGGCTGCTGGAGCACTGCCAGGCCTTCAGCCACAGTGCCGACGCCGACGACTACCTCGACACGCCGCTGCAGGATGCGCTGATCAACGAGGTGCTGCGCTTTCAGGGCTGGCAGTTCGTCCTGCCCAGCAGCCCGGCGCTGCTGGTGCTCGATACACGCACCCGGCGCTGGCGCAGTGAAAGCAACTTCAACAAACCCTCAGGCCTGCTCGACTGGGAAGCCCTCAGCGAGCTGCAACAGGCGCTGCTCGACCATCCTTCGGCGATCATCGTCTCGCCGGCACCGATCTTCGGCGTCAAGCTGATCGAGAGCGTGCAACGGGTGTTCAGCTGGCTGGGCTATCCGCTATTGGTGGATGCCGAGAACTGGATGGCCCATCGCGGTGCGGCGCAGGTGATTCTGAATATCTTCCGCCACTCGCGCACACCGGGGCACTACGTGATTCTCTCCGGTGACGTGCACTACTCGTTCGTCTATGAGGTGCTGATTCGCCACCGCCAACGCGCCCCGCACCTGTGGCAGATCACCAGCAGCGGCATCAAGAACCAGTTCCCCAAGCGCCTGCTGGACACCTTCGACCGCCTCAACCGCTGGCTGTACTCGCCCCGCTCACCGCTCAACTGGTTTACCAAGCGCCGGCAGATGCAAGTGATCCCGCGTACACCCGCCCACAGCAAGGCCGGCGAGCGGCTGTGGAACAGCGCGGGCCTGGGCCAGGTGTTTTTCAATGAACAGGGGCAACCGGCGCGGATTTTCCAGCTCAACGCCGATGGCAGCGAGGCAACGGAATTTCCACCACGGCAAGCTGACTGCAAAGAGGTTTGACCGGCACCAGAACGGCGCCCTGGTCGGTGATCAGGTGCGCTCGAGGGCGTTGACCAGGTCGTGGAAGGCTTCGCGGTTGGAGTCGTTCAGACCCATGAGGATCTTGTGCGCTTCCAGTACCTTGGAACGCACCACGTCTTCGTTCTGGTCCTGGGACGGCAGGTCGGTCAGGCACTCCGGGCACGGGATTGGCCGGTCAACGATGTTGAACACCTGGTCGAAGCCCATCGACTGCAGCAAGCGGGTGATGTCGGCGTGGGTGGTGACCACCGTTGGCAACAGCCCGACCTTTTGCCGCGACAGGATCGAGAGCTTGGCCAGCAAGCCCAGGGTGGTGCTGTCGATGCTGTTGGTTTCTGTCAGATCGATGACGATCGCCGAGAAATTCAGCGCCGTGAAGATCTTTTCAATCGTCGCATCCAGCGCCGAACACAAGGTCAGGCGCACTTCACCGACAAACTTCAGCACGAAGGTGCCATTCTGCTCGGCGAACTGGATTCTACCCGTACTCATTGAAGGTTCCTGCTCAACACCAATAGGGCGATATCATCCGGCATCTCCCCAAGCGTAGCTAATCCGAATCGTTGGCGCAGCCCATCCAGACTACCGCCTGCGGCCTTGATGATTTCAGGCAGGGCCGCCTCTTTATCTTTGAGTGTTTCACCCGGCAAAAGGTCCAGAATGCCATCAGATAGCAGGGTCAGGCTGAACTGCGGCGGCAACTCCAGGATATGGTCCTGGTAGACAGCCTCCTCGAACAACCCGACCGGCAACCCACGGCCCTCCAGATAACGGCTCTGGCCCGGGGTATAAAGCACTGGCAACGGCAGGTGACCGCCGATGCTGTAGGTCATGATACCCGTATCTTCATCGATAACACCGCCGACCATGGTCACATGCTTGCCCAGCTTGCAGTTGATCAAGCCGCGGTTGATGTGCCCGAGTACTTCGGAAGGCTTGAAATCGCGCAACTTGCCGCCGCGCTTGAATTCAAACAGCAGGCGCGTGGTCATGAACTTCAGCAGCACGGTGACGAAGGCCGAAGAAGCGCCATGCCCGGAAACGTCTGCCAGATAAAAGGCGATTCGCCTTTCATCGACGCGGAAATAGTCGGCAAAGTCGCCCGACAGGTACAACGACGGAATGATCTGGTGCTCGAACGACAGGTCGTCGGCCACCCAGGGGCTTTCCGGCAGCATGTTCATCTGCACCTGACGCCCGGCAGTCTGGTCCTCCTGCAGCAGGTGCAGGCTGGCCTCGAGCTCGCGGTTGGCGGTTTCGAGCTTTTCCCGGTAGCGCTGGTTTTCCAGCACCAGTCGCGCGCGGTCCAAGGCCCGGCGAACCGAATGCTCGAGTACCGCGAGGTCTTCCAGCGGCTTGATCAGGTAGTCGGCCGCACCCAGGCGCAGGGCTTCGACGGCGTCGTTCATCACCCCGGCACCCGAAACCACGATTACCGGTAATTCCGGCGCGCGCTCGGTCACCTGGCGAATCAGCTCCAGGCCGCCCATTTGCGGCATGCGCAGATCGCAGATCACAAGATCAGGGTGTTCCTGTTCGAAGACCTGGAGGCCCTGCTGGCCATTGGCTGCCTGCAGGACGCTGAAACCGCTGTCTTCCAGGTAGGCGGCAAGACTCGCACGTACGACGTCGTCGTCATCGATTATCAGCAGCGTTGCACTGGTTTTCTGCATGTGGGCAAACGGCGCCAGGAATAAGTTGGGCGTAGGTGAGCATCGGCCCACGTACTGGATTCACTTCGAGCTACTCTTCTATGAGTTGTAGGACATGAAAACCTGTCCGGCAAATAGCAGAGGTGCCTTGTAAGGCGCAGACGGTACTCCCATCCGCCGGGCGTTTCAAGGGTACACCGATGGTCGCCGATGCTCTTTACAGCCGAAAGCACCGGGAGTTATAAAAACCTCTCCAACCGCAACGCAATGAAAGGATGCAGACATGAGTTCAGTGCACATGGACTACAGCGAGAAGCGCGATTTCATTCGCATGCGGGTGGATGCAGATGTCAGCCTGATCCACGCAGGCCAAGTCATCACTGCGGTCTGCCTGGACCTCTCCAGCAGCGGCATGCAGGTCCAGTCGCCGCGCCAGTTCAAGGTCGGCGATAACCTCGAGGTGCGTATCGATTCCGAGCACACGGCGCTGAAAGGCCTGGAAGCAAGCACCGAAGTGGTGTGGATCGCCGACCAGGCAGACGGCGGACAGAAGCTCGGCTTGCGCATCCTCAGCATGAAATAAATGCAGACACAAAAAAGGCGACCTGAAGGTCGCCTTTTGCTTGCCCGCCCGGATCAGAAGTCGTCGACGACTTCGCCATCCTTGACCTTGAATTCGCGATTCTGCAGATAAGCGTTGCGAATGAAGATGTATTTGTCGCCATTGATCAGCTTTTCTGCCGACAGCAGGCTCGCGCGGGTGTCGACCACATCGACGGCGGCGGCGGTGTTGCGGGTCGGTACGTGGTCGATGTAGCGGTAGGGTTCGGTGTAGGTGTCCGGGTACTTGGCGATGGCATCACGCACGGTGCTCGGGCCGAGCAACGGCAGCATCACGTACGGACCACTGCCCACGCCCCAGTAGCCGAGGGTCTGGCCGAAGTCTTCGTCGTTGCGCTGCAGGCCCATCTTGGTGCCGACATCGAAGAAGCCGCCGATGCCGAAGGTGGTGTTGACGATCAGCCGCGCAGTGTCGACGCCAGCCGCGTGCGGCTTGAGCTGCAGCACGTTGTTGGCCAGGTTGGTGACATCGCCCAGGTTACGGAACATGTTGTGGATGCCGTCTTCGAGGAACTGCGGGGTGACCGCCTGGTAACCCTGCGCCAGCGGCTTGAGGGCATAGGTGTCGACCGTGTCGTTGAAGCGGAAGATCGGCCGGTTGATGCTTTCCCATGGATCTTCCTCAGTCGCCGCCTGGGCCGCGACTACAGGCGCCAAAAGCAGGCCGGCACAGACACAGGCCCGGGTCATCCGATCGATCAGGCCGATCCTAAGCATAGAGTTACTCCTCGAACTGGGGCAGACGCTGCGCGTCCTACGCCGAAAAATGAAGCCAGTATAAAGCCTCCGCTGCCGTTAAACAGCTTGGCATAAACAGCGTCGCAAAAATGTGAACAACTGTGTATCGGCAGCGTCACCAAAAGGTCACAACCCCAGCGTAGCCTGCAAGTTATTTCAGGGACGTTGCCATGTCAGACTCCCCCGCCATCACTGCCCTGCTGTTCGGCTTGCGCGGCTGCCTTGTCGAAGTGAATCCGGGTCCTGATGCTCGAACCCCCTGCCCGACTCCCGGCGCGCTACCCACCCTTGACTGGCTGTACCAGCAAAAGGTTCCTTGCGCCTGGCTCGATGAGCTGCCGGCAGCGGATGGCAACCATCTGGCAAGCCCCTTGCCCGCCTGGCTCAGTGGCTACCCCGATTGCCAAACACCCTGGCCTGCTCCAGATGCCTGCTGGCGGGCGCTCATGCAGCTGAAGGCGAGCAAACTCGACGGTTGCGTGCTGGTCAGTGACGAACCGCGCCTGTTGCAATCAGGCCTCAATGCCGGATTGTGGACCATCGGCCTGGCGTCCTGCGGGCCCAGCAGCCAGTGGCAGGCCCTGAGCCCCAAGGAGCAGGAACGCCAGCGCGGCCAGGCCACCTTGCAGTTGTTTGCCCTGGGCGTGCATTCAGTGGTCGACCACCTTGAAGCCCTGGCCGATTGCCTGGCGGATATCGGCCAGCGCCGGCGCAAAGGCGAAAAACCCTGAAACAGCGCCATTGATCAGGGTCATGCAAAGCGCTGGCCGGTGGATTACTCTAGTAGACAGGGCATGGACCTTTCACCCACTGCCGGGGTCCATGACTGTGCCTATTCATAGAGGGAGAACACCCATGCCTGCCCGCGAACTGCAAGAGCAACTTGACGCCCTGCGCGAGCAACTGGAGCAAAATCCACCGCTCTCGCTGGAAGAGCGTGATCATCTGCAAGAACTGATGCAAAAGATCGAGGCCGAGATGAAACTTGAGGCCGCGACCCCGGACAACAACCTGGTCGATGGCGTCAACCTCGCAGTGGAGCGCTTTGAAGTCGAGCACCCGGGCCTGACTGCCACCTTGCGCAATATCGTTCAGAGTCTGCAAAGCATGGGCATCTAAGCCCACCTGAATAAAAAAGCCCCGTCATCGAACGGGGCTTTTTCGTTACTGGCGAACCAGTCGCAGGTTCGCCAGGGTCACCTGCCCGGTGCTGCGGTACGGGTTGATGTCCAGCCCGCCGCGGCGCACGTAACGGGCATAGACCGTCAGGTGCTCGGGGTTGAGCAGGCGCTTGAGGTCGAGGTAGATACGCTCGACGCACTGCTCATGGAAGTCGGCATGCTGACGGAAGCTGATCAGGTAGGTCAGCAGGCTGGCATGATCCAGCGCCGCGCCGCGGTAATGCACAGTGACACTGCCCCAGTCCGGCTGGCCAGTGACCGGGCAGTTGGACTTGAGCAAATGGCTGTGCAGGGTTTCTTCCACAATGTTGCTGCTGTCGCAACGCAGCAGCTCCGGTTGTGGCTGCTCGTAATTGCTGATGCTGACATCCAGCTCATCGATGCACACACCTGGCAAGCCGACCACGCCCTGCCCTTCGACCTCGGCCAGGCTGCGGATCTGCACGCCCACCGGCTTGCCGGCAGCAGCGGACAGGTCCTTGACCAGGCACGCCTGCAACGCCGCTGGCGACTCGAACACGGTCTGGTTCAGCGAATTGAGGTACAGCTTGAAGGACTTCGACTCGATGATGTTCGGCGAATCGGCCGGGATGGCGAACTCGCCAATGGCCACCACCGGCTTGCCCGACGGCAGCAGCCAGGACAGCTCGAAGCAGTTCCAGAAGTCGACACCCAGCCATGGCAGGGTCTCGGCGCTGACGCCCAGCTCGGCCCATTTTGCCGCCCGCGGGATCGGGAACAGCAGCGAGGGTGTGTAAGTAGCGACGTATTCGCTGGATTTACCCAGCGGAGAATGTTCGGCGGCAGGATGCATGGCTAAAACCTGTAGGAGCAAATGCGCCTAGTTTATCGGTTTTAGGCCATGCATTGGGCAATCGGCTGTTATTGGCCGATGGTCAGCTTGCCGACCATGCCCGCCTGGTAGTGGCCGGGCACGTTGCAGGCGAACTCGATCGGCGTCGACTGGCTGAAGGTCCAGGTCAGCTCAGCGCTTTTGCCGGGCTCGACCATCACCGTGTTCGGATCGTCATGCTGCATGCTTGCGCCATGGTCCATACCGCCGTGCCCCATGGCGGAATGGTCCATCTGGCCTTGCATGGCGAGCATTTCTTTCTGGTGCCTGGCATGCATTACAGCATCGCCCAGGCTGAATTCATGGACGACCGCCCCCTTGTTGACCAGCACGAAACGCACGGTCTCCCCGGCCTTGACCTCAAGGCTGCGCGGCGCGTAGTACATGTCGCCCATCACCACCTCGACGGTGCGAGTCGCCTTGCTCGCTGGCGCAGGCTGCCCGAAGGCGTAGGAATGCGCGGGTGATGCCAGGACCGGAAGGCTGAACAGCGCCAGAGCGCCAACAATAAAAAGGTGTTTCATTTCAAGCCCACTCCAGGGTTGCGACGATTCAGCCTTCACTGTAGAAAACCGCCGCTGGCAGTCACCTGACAAAAAGATTACAACTTTGTCAGCTTGGCCACCCGGCACACCCGGCGCGGTATAACCCTCCGGCAATTCACGCTAAAGAGCCAGCCGATGAAACTGTTGATCGTCGAAGACCAGACCAAGACCGGCCAGTACCTGTGCCAGGGCCTCAGTGAAGCGGGCTTCGCCACCGAGCTTGCCAGCGACGGCAATACCGGCCAGCACCTGGCCCTGACCGGCGACTACGATTTACTGATCCTCGATGTCATGCTGCCCGGCCGCGATGGCTGGCAGATCCTCCAGGCCGTGCGCGCCGCCGGCCTGGAAATCCCGGTGCTGTTCCTCACTGCCCGCGACGCCGTGGAAGACCGCGTGCACGGCCTGGAACTGGGCGCCGACGATTACCTGGTCAAGCCTTTCGCCTTTTCCGAGCTGCTGGCGCGGGTGCGCAGCCTGCTGCGCCGTGGCAGCAGCCCGGCACAGGAAACCACCCTGGGCCTGGCCGACCTGCGCCTGGACCTGATCCGCCGCCGGGTCGAACGCGCAGGCCAGCGCATCGACCTGACCGCCAAGGAGTTCGCCCTGCTCGAACTGCTGTTGCGCCGCCAGGGCGAGGTGCTGCCCAAGTCGCTGATCGCCTCGCAAGTGTGGGACATGAACTTTGACAGCGACACCAACGTCATCGAAGTGGCGATCCGCCGCCTGCGCCTGAAGATCGACGACGCCCATGACAACAAGCTGATCCATACCGTGCGCGGCATGGGTTATGTGCTTGAAGAGCGCGGCGCCTGATGCGTCGCTTGTCCCTCGGGAGCCGCCTGGCGTTGCTGTTTGCCGCCTGCACTGCAGTGGTGTCGCTGACCGCCGGCATCCTCTTCAGCCGCGCCAGCGCCACTCACTTCATCGAACTCGACCAGCAATTGCTCAACAGCCGCCTGTCGCTGTTGCGCCAGATGCTCGAAGGCGTAGATAGCCCAGCCAGCCTCGCCCCGCGCCTGCCCGCTCTGCAGACCGAACTCAGCCACCAGGCCGACCTTGCCGTGCGCATTGGTGGCCGTGACGGGCGCATCTGGTTCGACAGCCAGGCCGGCCTGCCCGACTCGCCGCAGGTGGTCGGGCTCAGCACCTTGCACGCCAGTGGCGTCGACTACCGCAGCCTGTGCGTCAACCTCAACGACGGCGACGCACAGCTGACGCTGTTTCTCGACATCACCCACCACCAGCATTTTCTCCAGCGCATGCAGCAGTTGATCTGGCTCACCGTCGGCCTCTCGGCCCTGGCCACCGCACTGCTCGGTGCCTGGGCAGCGCGCAGCGGGCTACGGCCATTGCGCCAGATGGGTGAAGTGGCCTCCGGGGTTTCGGCGCGTTCGCTGACCACGCGCCTGCCGGAGGGGCAGATGCCAGTAGAGCTGGCGGAGCTGGCGCAGACCGTCAATGCCATGCTCGAACGCCTGGACGATGCCTTTCAGCGCCTCTCGGCGTTCTCCGCCGACATTGCCCATGAGCTGCGCACGCCACTGTCCAACCTGCTGACCCACACCCAGGTGACCCTGACCCGGCCGCGCAGCCTGGATGAATACCGCGAGGCGCTGCACAGCAACCTCGAAGAACTGCAATGGATGGCGCAACTGGTCAACGACATGCTTTACCTGGCCAAGGCCGACCACGGTTTGTTGATGCCCAGCCGCCAACAGCTGGCGCTTGAGGACGAGGCCGATGCCTTGCTCGAGTACTACGCCCCCTTGGCCGAAGATGCCGAAGTGAAGTTGAGCCGTGAGGGGCAAGCACCCTTGGCAGGCGATCGGCATATGCTGCGCCGGGCCCTGTCCAACCTGCTGGACAATGCCTTGCGCTTCACCCCGGCCGGTGGCGAGATTCGCGTGACGATTGAACAACGGGAAGGCCTGGTGCGGCTGCAGGTGGCCAACCGTGGCGAGCCGATTGACCCGGCGCTGCTGCCGAAGTTGTTTGACCGCTTCTACCGGGCGGATCCGGCGCGGCGCGAAGGCAGCAGTGAACATGCGGGATTGGGACTGGCGATTACCCGCTCGATCGTGCAGGCGCACGGGGGGAGTATTCGTGGGGAGTCGGCTGGGGGCTGGACGCGGTTCGTGATCGACTTGCCGACGGTGTAACCCTTATCGCCGGCAAGGCCGGCTCCCACAATGGCTCTTGTGGGAGCTGGCCTTGCCGGCGATCGGCCGCAGCGCGGCCGTAACGGCCATCACTCGTAACGCAAGGCGTACGCCGGTTCCACCTGCGATGCCCGCCACGCCGGGTACAGCGTCGCCAGGAAGCTCATGATCAAGCCGGCACTGCAGATCAGCGCCACGTCGCCCCACTGCAGCTCCGACGGCAAGGTGCTGATGAAGTACACGTCCGAGGTGAAGATATGCTGGCCGCTGACCCGCTCCAGCCAGCCGACGATCTGGCTGACGTTCAGCGCCGCGACCACCCCGAGCACGCCGCCAATCAAGGTACCGACGATACCGATCAGGCTGCCCTGCACCATGAAGGTGCCCATGATCTGCGCCGGCGTGGCGCCGATGGTGCGCAGGATGGCGATGTCGGCACCTTTGTCGTTGACCACCATGATCAGCGTGGCAATGATGTTGAACGCCGCCACGGCGATGATCAGCAGCAGCAACAGGCCGATCATGGTCTTTTCCATCTTCATCGCGCTGAACAGGCTGCCCTGGGTGTGGGTCCAGTCATCGGCGCGGTACTGCTCGCCGAGGCTCGCGGTAATCGCCTTGGACACCTGCGGCGCCGCATACAGGTCCTTGACCTTCAGGCGCACGCCCTGCACCTGGTTCGGCGCCCAGCGCTGCATCTGCGCGGCGTCAGCCATGTGCATCAGGCCCAGCGAGCCATCCAGCTCGGCGCCCACCTTGAATACTCCGACCACGTTCAGGCGCTGCATGCGCGGGGTGATGCCACCTGGCGCGCTGCTGACTTCCGGCACGATCAGGGTCAGCTTGTCGCCGACGTTGAGGCGAAAACGCCGCGCGGTGATTTCGCCGATGACCACGCCGAACTCGCCCGGCTTGAGGTCTTCGAGGCGGCCCTGAACGATATGCTGGGCGACGATCGAGACCTTGCCCTCCTCGGCCGGGTCGATGCCGCTGACCTGGATCGGCTGCATCGAGCCTTTGTAGGAAAGCATGCCTTCCATCTCGGTCAGTGGCGCGGCGGCGATCACTTCAGGGTTCTTCAAGGCTTCGGCCGCCACTGGCCGCCAGTCGTCCAGCGGCTGGGCACCGAGCACGCTGGCGTGCGGCACCATGCCGAGGATGCGCGAACTCATTTCGCGCTGAAAGCCGTTCATCACCGACAGCACCACGATCATCGCCAACACGCCCAGGGACAGGCCGATCATCGAGGTCATGGAGATGAACGAAATGAAATGGTTGCGGCGCTTGGCGCGGGTGTAGCGCGCGCCGATGAAAATAGACAAGGGTCTGAACATGAACGAAGCACCCGGGTAAAGAAAAGAAACCAGGTGCCCGCCTAACCCGGCGGGCACATTGCGCGGGCCGTCAGATCGGGACCAGGTGCCCGTCTTCCAGACGCAGCACACGGTCCATCTGCCGCGCCAGGTTGAGATCGTGGGTCACCACCAGGAAGGCCGTCTGCGAAGCGCTGCTCAGCTCCTGCATGAGGTCCTGGATGCCCTGGGCGGTGTGGTGATCGAGGTTGCCGGTCGGCTCGTCAAGCATTACCAGCCCCGGACGGTTGACCAGCGCCCGGGCGATGGCCACGCGCTGGCGCTCACCACCGGACAACTCGGCCGGCTTGTGGCTCAGGCGATGGCCCAGGCCGACGCGCTTGAGCAACGCTTCGGCGCGCTCGCGAGCTTCAGGGATGGCGGTGCGGCCGATCAGCAGCGGCATGCACACGTTCTCCAGCGCGGTGAACTCCGGCAGCAGGTGGTGGAACTGGTAGACGAAGCCCAGGGCGCGGTTGCGCAGCAGGCCACGGGCGCGTTCGCCCAGCGCCGAGAGTTCTTCGCCGGCCAGCCAGACGCTGCCTTCGGAAGGCGTGTCGAGGCCACCGAGCAGGTTGAGCAAGGTACTCTTGCCCGAACCCGAACTACCGACGATCGCCACCCGCTCGCCCGGGTGCAGCTCCAGCTGCAAACCGGACAACACCTGGACCTTCTCCGGGCCTTCCTCGTAGGACTTGCCCAGGTTGCGGCAACTCAGCACTGCTTTATCACTCATGCCCAACTCACTCATAACGTAGCGCCTCCGCAGGCTGGGTGCGTGCCGCACGCCAGGCCGGATACAGGGTGGCGAGGAAACTCAGGACCAATGCCGCACCGCAGACCATCCACACGTCCTCGGCCATGATCTGCGAAGGCAGGTAGTCGATGAAGTAGACGTCGGCATTGAGGAACTTGTGCCCGATCAGGGTCTCGATGCCGGCAATCGCGGCGCTGACATTGAGCGCGGCAAAAATGCCCACCAACGCGCCGATCAGGGTGCCGACCACGCCGATCACCGTGCCCTGGACCATGAAGATGGCCATGATCTGCCCAGGCGTCGAACCCAGGGTGCGCAAGATGGCGATATCGCCCTTCTTGTCGTTGACCACCATCACCAGGGTGGAAATGATGTTGAACGCCGCCACCGCGACTATCAGCAGCAACAGCAGGCCGATCATGGCTTTTTCCATGCGGATCGCCTGGTACAGGTTGCCGTGGCTGCGGGTCCAGTCGCGGGCGTAGAACTCCTGCTCGCCGAGTTTCTGCGCGATGTCCCAGGCAACTCGCGGGGCCTGGAACAGGTCGTCGAACTTCAGGCGCAGGCCCTGGACCTGGTCGGACTTCCAGCGGTGCAGGCGGGACAGGTCCGACAGGTTGGTCAGGCCCAGGTAGCCGTCGATTTCGCCGGCGCCGACATGGAAGATGCCGACCACGGTGAAACGCTTCATGCGCGGGAACATGCCGGCCGGGGTCACGGTGACCTCCGGGGCGACGAAGGTCAGCTTGTCGCCGATGCCAACGCCCAGTTTGGTCGCCGCCTTGTCGCCGATCATGATGCCGAACTCGCCGGGAGCCAGGTCATCGAGCTTACCCTCGCGGATAAAGTCGTCGATGATCGAGACCTTGCGTTCCTGGGCCGGGTCGATGCCATTGAGCAGCACCTTCTGCACCTTGCCGTCATGGGTCAGCAGGCCCTGCATCTGGGTGAAGGGCGCCACCGCCAGAACCTGCGGGTTCTGCTTTACTTGACTGGCAAGGGCGGGCCAGTCGTTGATCGGCTGGCCGGTTTCCAGTGTGGCGTGGGGCACCATGCCCAACACCCGGGTGCGCATCTCGTGATCGAAGCCATTCATGACCGACAACACCACGATCATCACGACAACGCCCAGGGCGAGGCCGATCATCGAGGTCAGGGAAATGAACGAGACGAAGTGGTTGCGACGCTTGGCACGGGTATAACGCGTGCCGATGAATACGAAGAGAGGTCTGAACATGTCGGGGCTTGTTCGGATGAAAGAGGAACGTCCTTGTGGCGGGGCTTGAATAGCAGCTTTACACTCAGACCACCGCCGCTACCATGGGTTCGCCATGTCGACATTAGATGAAGAAGATCGCCGCGAATACTACCGTATCGAGGATCAGATCGCACTGGAAATTAGCCCGTTGAGCGCCACCGAAGCGCCTGGCGCGGACTTGTTGCAAGATACTTCGCCGCTGTTCAACCTGCTCAGCGAACTGCACCTGAGCGAGTTCGAATCCCAGCACCTGCTGCGCCAGCTCAGTGACAAGGACCGCACCCTGGCCGCCTTTCTCAAGGCTCAGAACAAGCGCATCGACCTGCTTAGCGCGGTGGTCGCGCAGACCTTGCTCGGGCAACTGAGCGCGCCACAGACGGTGGTGCTGTCCGAGGGCGGCATCGAGTTCAGCCAGGCCGAGCCGGTGGCTGCCGGCGCACGTATCGCGGTGAAGATGGTGCTGATGCCCCAGGCCCTGGGCCTGTTGCTGCGCGCCAAGGTTACCCATTGCGATCGCAACGCCGATGGCCTCTACGAGATCGGCACCGAATTCGTCGACACCACCGATGCCCAGCGCCAGCTGCTGGCCCGCTACATCCTGCAACGCCAAGCGCAACAACGACGCCAGGCCCTGGAGCAGAACGAGCCAAGCGCCTCCTGAGTTTCACTTATTTGTTGAAGGAACAAACGTGACCACGATTTACGGCCACCGCGGCGCCAAGGGCGAAGCCCCCGAAAACACCCTCGCCAGCTTCCAGCAGTGCCTTGGGCACGGCGTGCGTCGCTGCGAGCTCGACCTGCACCTGTCAGCCGACAACCAGTTGATGGTGATCCACGACCCCAGCCTCAAGCGCACCACCGGCCGGCGCGGCAAGGTCGTCGAACACAGCGCGGCAGACCTTGCCACCTATGACGCGCGCAAGGGCGGCCCGGGCTGGGTCTCGCCCTGCCCTGTCCCGCGCCTTGAGGAACTGTTCGAGAAGTGCGATTTCGAGCACTGGCAGCTGGAAGTCAAGAGTGCCTCGCGCACCCGCGCCGCCACCACCGTGCTGGCAATCCGCGAAATGGCCCAGCAGTTCGGCCTGCTCGACAAGATCACCATCACCTCGAGCTCACGGGAAGTGCTGGGCGCAGCGCTTGAGCTGACACCGGATATTTCCAGGGGGCTGGTCGCCGAATACGCCTGGCTCGACCCGCTGAAGGTCGCCCAGAACTATGACTGCAACTTGCTGGCGTTGAACTGGACACTGTGCACCCCCGAGCGCCTGATCAAGGCCCAGCGCCAGGGGTTGCACGTGTCGGTGTGGACAGTCAACGAGCCGGCGCTGATGCGCAGGCTCGCCGACTTCGGCGTAGACAGCCTGATTACAGACTTTCCCGGTTTGGCCAGCGCCACCCTCGAGAATCGCTGAAATCGGTCTCCCCGGCCGGCTCAGGCCACCGGCCGGAGCCGCTCAAAAAAGCCGGTTGAGGCCGTCGTAAGCCGCTACCCGATAGGCTTCGGCCATGGTCGGATAGTTGAAGGTGGTGTTGACGAAGTACTTCAGAGTGTTGTGCTCACCCGGCTGATCCATGATCGCCTGGCCGATGTGGACGATCTCCGACGCCTGGTAACCGAAGCAGTGCACGCCGAGGATTTCCAGGGTTTCGCGGTGGAACAGGATCTTCAGCATGCCTTGTGGCTCACCGGCGATCTGCGCCCGGGCCATGCCCTTGAAGAAGGCCTTGCCCACTTCATACGGCACCTTGGCCTGGGTCAGTTCCTGCTCGTTCTTGCCGATCGAGCTGATCTCCGGAATGGTGTAGATACCGGTCGGCACATCGTTGACGAAGCGCCAGCTGCCGTTGTCGACGATGCTGCCAGCGGCCGAGCGGCCCTGGTCGTGGGCGGCGCTGGCCAGGCTCGGCCAGCCGATCACGTCACCGGCACCGTAGATGTTCGGCACATGGGTGCGGTAGTTCTCGTCGACTTCGATCTGGCCACGGCTGTTGACCTTGATGCCGATGTTTTCCAGGCCCAGCTTGTCGGTGTTGCCCGTACGGCCGTTGCACCAGAGCAAGGCGTCGGCCTTGATCTTCTTGCCGGACTTGAGGTGCAGGATCACACCGTTGTCCAGGCCTTCGACACGCTCGTACTCTTCGTTGTGGCGCACGGTGATGTTGTTGTTGCTGAAGTGGTAGCTCAACGCCTGGGAGATTTCCGAGTCGAGGAAGCTCAGCAACTGCCCGCGGTTGTCCACCAGCTCTACCAGCACACCCAGACCACTGAAGATCGAGGCGTATTCACAGCCAATCACGCCAGCGCCGTAGACGATCAGTTTGCGCGGGGTGTGGCCGAGGCTGAGGATGGTGTCGCTATCGTAGATTCGCGGGTGGTGGAAATCGATATCGGCCGGGCGATACGGACGCGAACCGGTGGCGATGATGATGTGCTTGGCCACCAGCTTCTCGACCACGCCGTTGGCGCAGACCACTTCGATGGTCTGCTCGTCGGCGAAGCTGCCGGTGCCGAAGAACACGTCGACGCGGTTGCGCGCGTAGTAGCCGGTGCGCGAGGCGACCTGCTTGGAGATCACCTTCTCGGCGCTTTTCAGAACGTCAGGGAACGAGAACCAGCGCGGCTCACCAATGGCCCGGAACATCGGGTTGGTGTTGAACTGCATGATCTGGCGCACCGAGTGACGCAGGGCCTTGGACGGGATGGTGCCCAGGTGGGTGCAGTTGCCGCCGACCTGGCGACGGCTATCGACCATCGCCACCTTGCGTCCTGCTTTGGCAGCATTCATTGCCGCCCCTTCTCCTGCGGGGCCGGAACCCAGCACCACTACGTCGTAGTTGTAGACAGCCATGCGTACTCCTTCAGAACAGGCCCGCGCGCCACATCGGCGGGCGGGGCTACCTCATGTCGCCAGCGGCGCCATGAAAAAATTCGGGTGCAGTCTAATCAAGCTTGAACGCCGCGCACATTAACCCTTGGTCGCGTCGTAGGCTATTTTTCTCTGCACTACATGTCATTTACACAAACCCTGTGGGAGCCGGCCTTGCCGGCGATGGCATCAGCGCAGTGTCAGCGATTGCGCGTCGCCTGCATCGCTGGCAAGGCCAGCTCCCACAAAAACTGGTTACTGCTTGTTCACCTGGGCAAACGCCGGCGTACTGCGGGAGACGAAACCATCGGCAACCCGGGTCACGAACACTGCAGCAATCTCGTGCTGGAGGGCAAATTCCCAGCCCCGCTCAGGCCCGAGGATAAACAACAAGGTCGAATACCCATCGGCCATCAGCGTCGATCGGTCAAACACCGTCACCGCCGCCAGGTCGTGTTTCACCGGTTTACCCAGACGCGCATCGAAGGTGTGCGAATAGCGCTGGCCATTCTCCTCGAAATAATTGCGATAGTCACCGGAGGTAGACACACCAAAACCGTCCACCGCCAGCACTTGCTGGGCAATCTGACGATCATCGCGGGGCAATTCCAGGGCCACGTTCCAGTGACTGCCGTCCGGTTTGCGCCCGATGGCCTTGAGCTCGCCTGTGGCTTCGACCAGCAAATCCGCGACACCCAGGGCTTTTAGCCGCTCCACCAGCAAGTCCACCGCATGCCCGGCAGCGATGCTGTTGAAGTCCACTTCCACCGGCGCATCCTTGCACAACTGCTCGCCAACTATGCGCAAATGCCCATGCCCGACCCGCTGGCGAGTGGCTGCCAGGGCCTGGGCATCCGGTACTTTTTCACTGCGCGACTGCGGGCCGAAGCCCCACAGGTCGAGCAACGGTTCCACGGTCAGGTCAAACGCGCCGTCACTCTGCCGCGCCAGTTGCTCGCCAACCCGCACCAGCTCAAGCACATCAGCCGGCATTGGCTGGCAACTGTTCGCTGGCAGTCTGTTAAAGGCTTCGGTCAACGAATCACTGCGGTAGGTGGAAAAGCGCTTATCGATGCCCTCGAGAATCCGCTCCACCTCGCGCCTGACCTGCTCCGGCGCCGGGCCCCGGGGTGTACGCACATACTGCACGGTATAGCTGCTGCCCATGGTCGGGCCACTGATGCGCTCGAGACTGTCGCCTTGCCCGCATCCGGCCAGGCTCAGCAACACGCCTGTCAACACTGCCTTGCGCATCCAACCTCCTGGAGAAATTCAGGCAAAAAAAACGGGAACCCTGAGGTTCCCGTCTTTCACGACCAAGCCAAGCTTAGCGTGGGAAAGCAGGCGGATTGACGCCAGCCATGTCTTCCATCACGCGCACTACCTGGCAGCTGTAACCGAATTCGTTGTCGTACCAGACGTACAGGACAACACGGTTATCGTTGCAGATGGTGGCTTCGGCATCGACCACACCGGCGTGGCGCGAGCCGACGAAGTCGGTGGAGACCACTTCCTGGGAGCTCACGTAGTCGATCTGCTTGTGCAGGTCCGAGTGCATGGCCATCTGGCGCAGGTACTCGTTGATCTCTTCGCGGTTGGTGGCTTTTTCCAGGTTCAGGTTCAGGATGGCCATCGACACGTTCGGCGTAGGTACGCGGATCGCATTGCCGGTCAGCTTGCCCTTGAGCACTGGCAGTGCCTTGGCGGCTGCAGTGGCGGCACCGGTCTCGGTGATTACCATGTTCAGCGGCGCGGCACGGCCACGACGGCTGCCCTTGTGGAAGTTGTCGATCAGGTTCTGGTCGTTGGTGAACGAGTGAACGGTTTCAACGTGACCGTTGATGATACCGAACTTGTCGTTGACCGCCTTCAGCACAGGAACGATGGCGTTGGTGGTGCAGGAAGCCGCGGAGATGATCTTGTCATCGGCGCTGATCTCGCCATGGTTGATGCCGTGCACGATGTTCTTCAGCGCGCCCTTGCCAGGTGCGGTGAGGATCACGCGAGCAGCGCCCGGGCAGGCCAGGTGCTGGCCCAGGCCGTCGGCGTCACGCCATACACCGGTGTTGTCGACGATCAGGGCATTCTCGATGCCGTACTGGGTGTAGTCGACTTCGCTCGGGTTCTTGGCGTAGATAACCTGGATCAGGTTGCCGTTGGCGGTGATGGTGTTGTTGGCTTCGTCGATGGTGATAGTGCCATCGAACGGGCCGTGCACCGAGTCACGACGCAGCAGGCTGGCACGCTTGACCAGATCGTTCTCGGCGCCTTTGCGCACGACGATGGCGCGCAGACGCAGGCCGTCGCCACCACCGGTTTTCTCGATCAGGATACGCGCCAGCAGACGGCCGATACGACCGAAGCCGTACAGCACGACGTCAGTGCCTTTGCGCGCCGAAACGTTTTGCTGGCCAACCACGTCAGCCATTTCTTCACGCACGAACTGCTCGGCGCTACGGCCGTTGCCTTCTTGCTTGAATTTGTTGGCCAGCTTGCCCAGGTCGACCGAAGCGGCGCCCAGTTTCAGCTCGCTCATGGCTTTGAGCAGCGGGAATGTCTCGTGTACAGACAGTTCGGTTTCGTCGGTCTGGCGATGACGGGCAAAGCGGTGTGCTTTGAGGATCGAGATCACCGAGCGGTTGATCAGGCTACGGCCATAGATCGAGCTCACCACATTGTTATTGCGGTAGAGCTGACCGATAAGCGGGATCATCGCTTCTGCAAGCGCTTCACGATCAATCCACTCACCAAGACACTGGTCGGGCTTCTGAGTCACGGGAACCTTCCACATGTAGGGACAGAAAAAAGGGGCTACATTATGACGCCCCGCAGCCCATCGGGCAATGAGCGCCTGTCGCCGGCAATTCACTACATGCTTTTAGCCTGCACAAACCTGACAGCGCGGGCCTGTGCCCGCTACAATTGGCGTCTTTGTCGCAACGCTTGGAGCTCGACCTCCCGTGCCTGTTCTGCGTCTACCGCACCTGCCGGCCACTGCCGGCAAACAAACCTGGGGCAACCTGCCGGGCGCCGCCCTGAGCCTGGCCATTGCCGAAGCGGCCAGTGCCGCCAAACGCTTCACCCTGCTGCTGACCGCCGACAGCCAGAGCGCTGACCGCCTCGAGCAGGAGCTGCGTTTCTTTGCGCCCGAGCTGCCGGTGCTGCCGTTCCCCGATTGGGAAACCCTGCCCTACGACCTGTTCTCGCCGCACCAGGACATCATTTCCCAGCGGATTTCCAGCCTGTACCGGCTGCCGGAGCTCGATCACGGCATTCTCGTGGTACCGATCACCACGGCCCTGCACCGCCTGGCGCCGACGCGCTTCTTGCTCGGCAGCAGCCTGGTCCTGGACATCGGCCAGAAGCTTGATGTCGAGCAGATGCGCACGCGCCTTGAAGCCAGCGGCTACCGCTGTGTCGACACGGTGTACGAGCATGGCGAATTCGCCGTGCGCGGCGCCTTGATCGACCTGTTCCCGATGGGCAGCAAGCTGCCGTACCGCATCGATCTGTTCGATGACGAGATCGAGACCCTGCGTACCTTCGACCCGGAAACCCAGCGCTCGATCGACAAGGTCGACTCGGTGCGGCTGTTGCCAGCCCGCGAGTTCCCGCTGCAAAAAGATGCAGTGACGCGCTTCAAGGCGCGCTTTCGCGAGCGTTTCGATGTCGATTTTCGCCGCTGCCCGATCTTCCAGGACCTGTCCAGCGGCATCACTCCGGCCGGTATCGAGTACTACCTGCCGCTGTTCTTCGAAGACACCTCGACCCTGTTCGACTACCTGCCCCAGGACACCCAGGTGTTCTCCCTGCCGGGCGTCGAGCAGGCTGCCGAGCACTTCTGGAGCGATGTGCGCAACCGTTACGAGGAGCGCCGCATCGACCCGGCACGGCCATTGCTGCCGCCGGCCGAGCTGTTCCTGCCGGTGGAAGACTGCTTCGCCCGGCTGAAAAGCTGGCCACGGGTGGTGGTCAGCCAGGATGACGTCGACAGCGGCGTCGGCCGCGAGCGCTTTGCCGCCCAGGTCCTGCCCAACCTTGCCATCGAAGCCAAGGCCAACCAGCCATTGGCGGCGCTGTCGGGCTTTCTTGAGCAATTCCCCGGCCGCGTGCTGTTCACCGCCGAGTCGGCGGGCCGTCGCGAAGTGCTGCTGGAGCTGCTTGAGCGCCTGAAGCTGCGCCCGCAAACCGTCGACAGCTGGAGCGCCTTCGTTGCCGGCAAGGAGCGCCTGGCAATCACCATCGCGCCGCTGGACGAAGGCCTGCTGCTGGATGAGCCGGCCATTGCCCTGGTCGCCGAGAGCCCGCTGTTCGGTCAGCGGGTGATGCAGCGCCGGCGCCGCGACAAGCGCAGCGACGCCAACAACGACGCGGTGATCAAGAACCTCACCGAGCTGCGCGAAGGCGCGCCGGTGGTGCATATCGACCACGGTGTCGGCCGCTACCTGGGCCTGGCCACCCTGGAGATCGACAACCAGGCCGCCGAGTTCCTCACCCTCGAATACGCCGAGGGCGCCAAGCTCTACGTGCCGGTGGCCAACCTGCACCTGATCGCCCGCTACACCGGTAGCGACGACGCCCTGGCGCCGCTGCACCGGCTCGGCTCCGAAACCTGGCAGAAAGCCAAGCGCAAGGCCGCCGAACAGGTGCGTGACGTGGCCGCCGAACTGCTCGACATCTATGCCCGCCGCGCCGCGCGCAAAGGTTATGCCTTCGCCGACCCGTCGGTGGATTACGCCACCTTCAGCGCCGGTTTCCCCTTCGAGGAAACCCCGGACCAGCAGAGCGCCATCGAAGCGGTGCGCGAGGACATGCTCGCGGCCAAGCCGATGGACCGCCTGGTGTGCGGCGACGTCGGCTTCGGCAAGACCGAAGTGGCCATGCGCGCCGCGTTCATCGCCGTACACGGCGGCCGCCAGGTAGCGATCCTGGTCCCCACCACCCTGCTCGCCCAACAGCACTACAACAGCTTCCGCGACCGCTTTGCCGACTGGCCGGTAACGGTCGAGGTGATGAGCCGCTTCAAGTCGCCCAAGGAAGTCGCCGCTGCGGTGGCGGACCTGGCCGAAGGCAAGATCGACATCGTCATCGGTACCCACAAGCTGTTGCAGGACGACGTCAAGGTCAAGGACCTGGGCCTGGTGATCATCGACGAAGAACACCGTTTCGGCGTGCGCCAGAAAGAGCAGCTCAAGGCCCTGCGCAGCGAGGTGGACATCCTTACCCTGACCGCCACGCCGATCCCGCGCACCCTGAACATGGCCGTGGCCGGCATGCGCGACCTGTCGATCATCGCCACGCCGCCGGCGCGCCGGCTGTCGGTGCGCACCTTCGTCATGGAGCAGAACAAGAGCACGGTCAAGGAAGCACTGCTGCGTGAGCTGCTGCGCGGCGGCCAGGTGTATTACCTGCACAACGATGTGAAGAGCATCGAAAAATGCGCCGCCGACCTTGCCGAGCTGGTACCGGAAGCCCGCATCGGCATCGGCCACGGGCAGATGCGCGAACGCGAACTCGAACAGGTGATGAGCGACTTCTACCACAAGCGCTTCAACGTGCTGATCGCCTCGACCATCATCGAGACCGGCATCGACGTGCCAAGCGCCAACACCATCATCATCGAGCGTGCCGACAAGTTCGGCCTGGCCCAGCTGCACCAGCTGCGCGGCCGGGTCGGGCGCAGCCATCACCAGGCCTATGCCTACCTGCTCACCCCGCCGCGCCAGCAGATCACCCCGGACGCCGAGAAGCGCCTGGAAGCCATCGCCAACACCCAGGACCTGGGGGCTGGCTTCGTCCTGGCCACCAACGACCTGGAAATCCGCGGCGCCGGCGAGCTGCTCGGCGAAGGCCAGAGCGGGCAGATCCAGGCGGTCGGTTTTACCCTGTACATGGAAATGCTCGAGCGCGCGGTCAAGGCCATTCGCAAAGGCACCCAGCCGAACCTCGACCAGCCGCTGGGCGGCGGCCCGGAAATCAACCTGCGTTTGCCGGCGCTGATTCCCGAGGACTACCTGCCGGATGTGCATGCGCGGCTGATCCTCTACAAGCGCATCGCTTCGGCGGTGGACGAAGACGGCCTCAAGGACCTGCAGGTAGAGATGATCGACCGCTTCGGCCTGCTGCCGGAGCCGACCAAGAACCTGGTGCGCCTGACCCTGCTCAAGCTGCAGGCAGAGAAACTCGGCATCAAGAAGGTCGACGCCGGGCCCAATGGCGGCAAGATCGAATTCGAGGCCGAGACCCCGGTCGATCCGCTGGTACTGATCAAGCTGATCCAGGGCCAGCCCAAACGCTACAAGTTCGAAGGCGCCACCCAGTTCAAGTTCCTGGTGCCGATGGAGCGCCCGGAAGAACGCTTCAACAACCTTGAGGCGCTGTTCGAGCGCCTGACCCCACAATCTGCGTGAAGGAAGATCCATGCGTGCAATGCGTAGCCTGACCCTGCTGCTGGCGCTGATTGCCCCGGCGGCATTTGCCGATGGCACTTTTCAGGTCGAAATGATCCTGGTGCGGCAGAACGCCGTGCCGGCAATCACCAGCAAGTCGGCCCCGGAAGACTGGCGCAACGGCGCCCAGGTCGTCGCCGAGGCTGACCTGCGCCAACCGGTACTGAATGACGAGGCGGCCAAGCTTGCGGCCGACCCACAGTACACCGTGCTGCTGCACAAGGCCTGGAAACAGGACGCCGGCACGGTGGCGATCAGCGATGGCGAAGAACACTTCGGCCAGTTCCCCATCGCCGGCAACCTGACCCTCAAGGAAGAGCGTTTCATCGCAGCGGATGCCAACTTCTGGGTCAACCAGTTCGACGGCAATGGCAGCGTGATCCAGAGCGAGCCGCTCAAGCAGAGCAACAGCAACATCAAAAATGGCGAGCTGACCTTTCTCGACGGCGGCCACCTGGCCCTGCTGCTCAAGGTCACAGCCAACCGGCCAGTGAGCGCGCCGACGCCTGCGCCGGAGATGATGGAGCAGTAGCCGGATGCCCGCCCCTGGAAAACTGGCTCGACAGACTGGCCAAGCCGTCAGCCACGTCGGGCGCATGCTGGTGTACGAGCTGGACCTGATGCCAGAGGGCAAAGCCTCGATTACCCCGTACACCTGCAACCGCCGCAAGGATGGCAGTACTACTTTGATCCGGCCGAGGAAAGGATTGGCCGCCTGCGCCACAGCTATGATCAAGTCATTGCTTCGTACCTCGCTTCGGCGCCGGTGGTTCCGCAAAGCCAGGTGGTAAAATTCAGCCACCGGATCCACACCCTCAATCGGCAGATCCCCACCCCCAGAACATTGAGCGAGAAGATCATCGACGGTATTGCCCCCACGCCCCACCTGATTCTGGGCAGCCACGAATTCAGCGCCTACGTGCCGCAAACCGGCAGGATGCAGCGCCAGCACCAGCACCGGGCGGCGCTGTCGTTCAACTATGACGGCATTCGCGCCAGCGGCAGGCAAGGCAAGGAAGTCACCCGCCTGGATGGCACCACCAGCCAACGCATACAGCGCCACACCGAGATCGAAAGCCAGATCCGCCAGACCCTTCAGCGCCTGGGTTTCAAGGTCGCCACCCGGCAAAGCAAGGCCTTGCCGGAGAGCGCCGGCGACCTGCTGGAACTGGCTTCCGAAGCGGCCTGGCTGCGCTTCATGCTCAACGACCTGCCTGCCCTGCGCGAGCAAGGCTGGGAGATCGAGTACACCGACGACTTCGCCTTCAATCTCGCCGAGGTTGACGACTGGTACGCGCAGATCGACGAGGCCAGCGGCCGCGACTGGTTCGACCTGGAACTGGGCATCGAGGTCAATGGCCAGCGCCTGAGCCTGCTGCCGATCCTGCTCAACGTACTGCGCAGCCATCCGGAACTGCTCAACCCGGCGCAATTGCACAAGCGCCGCGATGATGAACAGTTGCTGGTGCAGATTCCCGCCCCTGCGGGCGAAGCACGGCGCAGCCTGCAAGTGGCCCTGCCCTACGGCCGCCTCAAGCCGGTACTGGCAACCCTCGGCGACTTCTACCTGCGTGAGCCCGGTGAAACCAGCGTGCGCCTGCCCACCCTCGACGCCACCCGCCTCAACGCCCTGGAAGACCTGCCACTGAGCTGGCAAGGCGGCGAGCGGGTACGCGGCCTGGGCGAGCGCCTGCGCGACATCCGCCTGCAGCCGGCGCAAACCCCGGATGGCCTGAATGCTACCCTGCGCCCCTATCAGATCGAAGGCCTGAGCTGGATGCAGGCCCTGCGCGAGCTGGAGGTCGGTGGCATCCTCGCTGACGACATGGGCCTGGGCAAAACCCTGCAGACCCTCGCCCACCTGCTCAGCGAAAAGAACGCCGGGCGCCTGACCCGTCCGGCCATGGTGGTGATGCCCACCAGCCTGATCCCCAACTGGCAGGACGAAGCCGAACGCTTCGCCCCCGGCTTGCGGGTTCTGGCCCTGCAGGGCATCGGCCGGCGCAAGCATTTCGACAACCTGCAGGACTACGACCTGCTGCTGACCACCTATGCCCTGCTGCCCAAGGACCTGGCGCACTTCAAGGGCCTGATCCTGCATGTGCTGATCCTCGACGAGGCGCAGTACATCAAGAGCCCGGGCAGCAAGGCGGCCCAGGCGGCGCGTCAGCTCGAAGCCCGCCAGCGCCTGTGCCTGAGCGGCACGCCGCTGGAAAACCACCTGGGCGAGCTGTGGTCGCTGTTTCACTTCCTGCTGCCTGGCTGGCTGGGTGATGCCAAAGCCTTCAACCGCGACTACCGGGTGCCGATCGAGCGCCAGGGCAATGGCGAACGCCTGCAGCACCTCAACGCCCGGATCAAACCCTTCCTGTTGCGCCGCACCAAGGAACAGGTGGCCACCGAACTGCCGGCCAAGACCGAGATGATCCACTGGGTCGAGCTCAGCGATGCGCAGCGCGACGTGTACGAAACCATGCGCCTGGCCATGGACCAGAAAGTCCGTGCGGAAATCACCCGCAAGGGCGTGGCGCGCAGCCAGATCATCATCCTCGAAGCGCTGCTCAAGCTGCGCCAGGTGTGCTGCGACCTGCGCCTGATCAACAGCGAGGCCTCGACCGCTCGGGGCGCTCATTCAGGCAAGCTTGCGAGCCTGATGGAGATGCTCGAAGAGCTTCTCGCCGAAGGCCGGCGGGTGCTGCTGTTTTCGCAGTTCACCAGCATGCTGCGATTGATCGAGGCAGAGCTGCAGCAACGCGGTATCGCCTACGCCCTGCTGACCGGCGAAACCCGCGATCGCCGGGCGCCGGTGCAGGACTTCCAAAGCGGCCAGCTGCAGATCTTTCTGATCAGCCTCAAGGCCGGCGGCGTTGGCTTGAACCTGACCGCGGCTGACACCGTGATCCACTACGACCCGTGGTGGAACCCGGCAGCGGAAAACCAGGCCACCGACCGCGCTTATCGCATTGGCCAGGAGAAGCCGGTGTTCGTCTACAAGCTGATTACCCGGGGCACGGTGGAAGAGAAGATCCAGCAGTTGCAGCAGGAGAAATCGGCGCTGGCGGCGGGTGTGCTGGATGGACGGCAGGCGGGGGACTGGCGTTTGGCGGCGGAAGATATCGATGCGCTGTTGGCGCCGTTGCCGGGGAAGCGGCACGGCGCTAGTGCGCGGTGAATCCATCGCTGGCAAGCCAGCTCCCACACGGACCCTGTGGGAGCTGGCTTGCCAGCGATGGGCTGCAACGCAGCCCTGCAATCAATCTACCAGTTGAGCTTCCTTGAGCGCCCCAAGCGCCTCCAGCCAGCGCGGCTGTTGACGATAGTCGGTACGGGCAAAGCCCTGCCCGCGCATCTGCGCGATACGTGGCGAAGGTTTGACCTTCAGGCGCTGGGCCGCTGTCAGCGCAAGCTCGGCTGCTGCCCGGTCATTGCACACCAGGCCCATGTCACAGCCGGCGCTCAGCGCCGCCTCGATTCGACTGGCCGCGTCACCGACCACATGGGCACCGGCCATGGACAGGTCGTCACTGAAGATCACCCCATTGAAACCCAACTCGCCGCGCAGGATGTCCTGCAGCCAGCGCCGGGAGAAACCGGCCGGCTGGTTGTCGACCTGTGGATAGATCACATGGGCCGGCATCACCGCCGCCAGCTGCCCACTCAAACGAGTGAACGGCACCAGATCGGCCGCGCGGATCTGCTCCAGGCTGCGCTCATCGGTGGGAATCGCCACATGGGAATCGGCCTCGGCCCAGCCATGGCCGGGGAAATGCTTGCCACAGGCGGCCATGCCCGCGGCGTTCATACCGCGGATAAAGGCACCGGCCAGTAGCGTGGCGCGCTGCGGATCACCTTCGAAGGCGCGGCTGCCGACCACGGCGCTGCGCTGGTGATCGAGGTCCAGCACCGGAGCGAAGCTCAGGTCCAGGCCCACCGCCAGCACTTCGGTGGCCATCAGCCAACCGCATTGCTCGGCCAGGTATTCAGCATTGTCGTTATCGGCAATCGCACGCATCGCCGGCAGGCGTACAAAACCCTGGCGCAGGCGCTGGACCCGACCACCCTCCTGGTCCACCGCCAGGATCAGCTCCGGGCGAATGGCGCGGATCGAAGCGCACAGCTCGCGCACCTGGCGCGGGCATTCGATGTTACGGGCGAAGATAATCAGGCCGGCCACTTCGGGCTGGCGCAAAAGCTGGCGGTCCTCGGCGGTCAGCCAGGTACCGGCGATGTCGACCATCAGGGAGCCTTGCAGGCTGGCACTCATAATTGATCCTTCAGTTGACGCTGATGTGAGCCCATTGGGGGCATGCGGCTTCGTCGATCTGCACCGGGCAATGCACCGGCACCTGGTCGAACAGGCTCAGCAGGTCGGCGTTGCGCAAGCGCACGCAGCCATGGGACAACGGCACGCCCATAGGTTCACTATCGGGAGTGCCATGCAGGTAGATGTAACGACGAAAGGTGTCGACCGGCCCCAGGCGATTGATGCCCGGCTCACAACCGCTGAGCCAGAGTATGCGCGTGAGGATCCAGTCGCGACCGGGAAATTGTTCGTGCAGTTCAGGCGACCAGGTTTCGCCGGTCCAGCGTCGACCTCGCAACACCGCGCCTTGCGCCAGGCCGGCACCGATCTTGGCGCGCACCTGATGGCGCCCACGCGGCGTGCAGCCCGAACCCTTGAGCTCACCGGCACCGTTGCGCGCGGTGGACACCTCAAGACGCAGGCGCAACTGCCCCTGGGCGAACCCATAAAGGCATTGATCAGCGAGGGAAATGTGCAGGAAATCGAGACTGGCCATGGGGCGCTAGCTTAGCCGATGCGGCTCGCCGCGCCCAGCCGTGACGTCAGGCCTTGGCGGCGACCGGGGTGCTGCCGGACTTGCTGCGTGGGCGCAGTTGTGCGGCAGCCATGGCCTCGTCGGTGACGCCACTGTCGGCGCGCATGCCGGCGGCCAGGAACGGCACCATCAGGCGCATGACCTGTTCGATCGAGGTATTGATGCCGAAATCGGTTTCGGCAATGGCGCGCAACGCCTTGATCCCGGACATGCTGAACGCCGCGGCGCCGAGCATGAAATGCACGCGCCAGAACAACTCGATCGGCGGAATACGCGGTGCGGCTTCGTTGACCAGCAGCATGTAGCGGCGGAACACCTTGCCGTACATGTCTTCAAGGTAACGCCGCAGGTGGCCCTGGCTCTGGCTGAAGGCCAGGCCCAGCAGGCGCATGAAGATCGACAGGTCATTGCCGCTGCGTGGCTGCACCACCAGCGCCTGCTCAACCAGCATCTCCAGCAGCTCTTCAAGGGTGGGCTTTTGTTCGGGGCGCGCCTGGCGGCGCTCCAGCTCGCGCTCAAGGCTCGCGCAGAAAGGCCCGAGGAAGCGCGAGAAGACCGCCTGAATAAGGGCCTTCTTCGAACCGAAGTGGTAGTTCACCGCAGCCAGGTTGACGCCGGCCTTGCTGGTGATCAGCCGTAATGAGGTTTCGGCAAAACCTTTTTCCGCGAACAGCTGCTCGGCAGCATCGAGAATGCGTTCTACGGTTTCCGACTGGGCCATGACTACTCCGCCTGACAAACACTTGTTTGAAACATACGTTTCAAAGCGGTGTTTTGTCAAGTCCGTGCAGCCGTTTTGCGGCCATGCGGTCACGTATTAAACCATAGCTGCAAGCCACAAGCTGCAAGCTGCAGGAGCGCCCATGCGCCGTTTCTTGAAGCTTGGCGCTTGCAGCTTGCCACCCACTGTATATAATCCCAGTCACTGTATAAAAAGACAGAGCGATCGACATGCTAAAACTGACGCCACGCCAAGCTGAGATTCTGGCTTTTATCAAACGCTGCCTGGAAGACAACGGCTTCCCGCCGACCCGCGCGGAAATCGCCCAGGAACTGGGCTTCAAGTCGCCCAACGCCGCCGAGGAACACCTCAAGGCCCTGGCCCGCAAGGGTGCGATCGAAATGACCCCGGGGGCGTCACGGGGCATTCGCATCCCCGGCTTCGAAGCCAAGCCCGACGACAGCGGCCTGCCGATCATCGGCCGGGTGGCAGCCGGTGCGCCGATCCTCGCCCAGCAACACATCGAAGAATCCTGCAACATCAACCCGGCGTTCTTCAACCCCCGCGCCGACTACCTGCTGCGCGTTCACGGCATGAGCATGAAGGACGTCGGCATCGTCGACGGCGACCTGCTGGCCGTACACACCTGCCGCGAAGCCCGTAACGGCCAGATCGTCGTTGCCCGCATTGGCGATGAAGTCACGGTCAAGCGCTTCAAGCGCGAAGGCAGCAAGGTCTGGCTGATTGCCGAGAACCCCGAATTCGCCCCCATCGAAGTCAACCTGAAAGACCAGGAGCTGGTGATCGAGGGCTTGAGTGTCGGCGTCATACGCCGGTAAAGGAGGCATCATGCAGTTTCCCCCTGCGTCACAGAACGTACCGCTGCAAGCACAATTGCCACTGTTCGAAGCATTCCTGGCCCAGCCGGTGCTGCCCGGACTGAAAAACGCCAAGCCTGCGCCCCACCCCGGCGCGGCCCAGGTTTTCAGCGAGCTGTCTTTGCGTGGCGCACTGGGTAGCTGCCAGAGCCTGCTGGCCCCGATGCTGCGTGAACTGAGCGAGTTGAGCGAAGAACATGACGCCCGCTGGCTAACCCTGATCGCCCCACCCGCCAGCCTGACCCAGGCCTGGCTGCGCGAGGCCGGCCTGAACCGTGAGCGCATCCTGCTGCTGCAACCACGCGGCAACCAGAGCGCACTGCAACTGGCCTGCGACGCCCTGCGCCTGGGCCGTAGCCACACCGTGGTCAGCTGGCTCAACACCGTCAGCAGCAGCGCCCGCCAGCAACTGAGCAATGCAGCTCGCGCCGGAGACGCACAAAGCCTGAACATCCGCCTCGGCTGATACTCAGGTCTGTTTCAACAGTTGATTTCGCCAGGCTTCCTCAGGACGAGGAAGCCGCACAGGCGATCAGTGCAGGACTCGCGGCCCTTCATCGCGATCGATCTCGCCTTCTACCAGCTTGCCAGCCATCTGCACGCCAACACTGAGCATGGCCTTGGCCACTTCCACGTGCTGACCTTGCAAAAAGGCTTTGGCGTCCTCGGAGAAATCCAGGGTTACCAACGAACCCTCGTCCTCGGCGCGGCGCAGCTCGATCCGGCCATCAGGCAACTCGACAATTTCTAGAAAGGACGTTGGCATAAAGGGCTGTTCTCCACGAAAGGCCGGCATTGTACCAGCCACCGCCCCAATCAGCACTCACTCAAGCCTTCACGAAAACGAACCGTGAGGCCCTTGAGATTCTGCCGCCAGCTTTCCAGCTCTTCACGCGACAGCGCTGGCGCCTCGGGTTCATCGAGGCTCACCGCCTGGATCAGCGGCTGGGTAACGTCGGTTTTTGGCGCTTTTTTCGCGACCGGCGGTCGGAACAAATCGGCATAAGCGCTGAGCAGTTGCGCCAGCCAGGTTTCGCGTTGTTCGGCCAGTTCCACCAGTTCGGCCATTTCCGGGATGGCGATGGCTTCAAGGACTTCGCGGGTGAGCAGCAGCTCGGCACGGGGAGCGCCCGCCTGGGGTAAGCGGTAAAACCCGGCAATCTCGTGACATAAGCCCAACAGCGCGCCGTAGAGGTGGAACAGCGCCGATTCACGCTCGGCCTGGATCAGCGCCTGGGCATTCATGGCCCGGCTCTCCTGCGCCTTGCCAAGGGCTTCGAGGGCCAGGCCTGCGAAGAAAATCTTCTGGTTGGTGCGGGTGTAGAGTTCCTGGGCCATCTGGGTGCCCTCCGAAAGGCTGCAAGGCGGTCTGTGAGTGTCACGGATTGCCCCGCCCTACTGCAAGTCTAGGTGGCGACCGCTTTGCGGTCGATCGCCGGCAAGGCCGGCTCCCACAGAGTCGGCGGCGATTGCACTCCCTGTGGGAGCCGGCCTTGCCGGCGATGGGCCGCGAACAGCGGCCCCAAGCTCGATCAGCGCTTGTCTTCGACCTTCCAGGCATTGCCGTCGTAGAACGCACGCCAGCCAGTCGGCTTGCCATCAACCTCGGTCTGCACGTACTGCTCCTTGGTCTTGCGGCTGTAGCGGATCACCGCCGGGCGACCGTCCGGGTCTTTCTTCGGCGCTTCGCAGAGGAAGTGGTACTTCGGATCGATCTCGTCCTTGTGCGGGATGATCTCGATCACCAGCGGTGCGCGGGTCTCGCGGTTTTTCGGGAACTGACTGGCAGCCAGGAACAACCCCGAAGCGCCGTCACGCAACACGTAGGTGTCGTTGACTTTCTCGCACTTGAGCTCCGGCATCTTCACCGCATCCATCTTCGGCGGCGCCGCCTCGCCGCTCTTGAGCAGCTTGCGGGTGTTCTTGCACTCGGCGTTGGTGCAACCGAAGAACTTGCCGAAACGGCCGGTCTTGAGCTGCATCTCGCTACCGCACTTGTCGCATTCCAGGCTCGGCCCTTCATAGCCCTTGATGCGGTAGTTGCCCTCTTCGATTTCATAGCCGGTGCAGTCCGGGTTGTTACCGCAGATGTGCAGCTTGCGCTTCTCGTCGAGCAGGTAAGCATCCATGGCTGTCGAGCAGATCGGGCAACGGTGCTTGTTGAGCAGCACCCGCGATTCCGATTCACCCTCGTCGTCGGCCGCGATTTCATCGCCCGGGACCAGGTTGACGGTGGCCTTGCAGCGCTCTTTGGGCGGCAGGCTGTAGCCCGAACAGCCAAGGAACACGCCGGTGGAGGCGGTGCGGATCATCATCGGCCGGCCACATTCCTTGCAGGCAATGTTGGTCAGGGTCGGCTGGTTGGCACGCATGCCCTTCTCGCCGTCTTCGGCCAGCTTCAGCTTGTTGCTGAAGTCGCCATAGAACTCGTCCAGCACGTTTTTCCAGTCGCGTTCGCCCTGGGCCACGTCATCGAGGTTCTCTTCCATGCCGGCAGTGAAGCCGTAGTCCATCAGGTTGGAGAAGCTCTCGGACAGGCGCTCGGTGACGATGTCGCCCATCTTCTCGGAGTAGAAGCGGCGGTTGTGCAGGGTCACATAACCGCGATCCTGAATGGTCGAGATGATCGCAGCATAAGTCGAAGGACGACCGATACCGCGTTTTTCCATCTCCTTGACCAGGCTGGCTTCGGAGTAACGCGCTGGTGGCTTGGTGAAATGCTGGCTTGGGTCGATCTGGATCAGCTTGAGCACTTCGCCCTGGTTCATTTCCGGCAGCACATCGTCATCGCCCGGCTTGCTCTGTTGCGGCAGCACGCGGGTGTAACCGTCGAACTTGAGGATACGGCCCTTGGCACGCAGCTCGAAGTTGCCTGCGGTGACGCTGACGGTGGTCGACAGGTACTGCGCCGGTGGCATCTGGCAGGCCAGGAATTGACGCCAGATCAGCTCGTACAGACGCTCGGCATCGCGCTCCATGCCGCTGAGCTTGGTCGGATGGGTGTTGACGTCGGATGGACGAATCGCTTCGTGTGCTTCCTGGGCACCCTCTTTGCTGCCGTAGACGATCGGCGCTTCGGGCAGGTACTTCTTGCCGAACTCGGTTTCGATGTAGCTGCGGGCCATTTCTACCGCATCGACCGAGAGGTTGGTCGAGTCGGTACGCATGTAGGTGATGTAGCCGGCTTCGTACAGACGCTGGGCCATCATCATGGTTTTCTTTACGCCGAAGCCCAGGCGGTTGCTCGCGGCCTGCTGCAGGGTCGAGGTGATGAACGGCGCCGACGGCTTGCTGCTGGTCGGGCGGTCTTCACGCTTGGCCACGGTGTAGCTGGACGACTTGAGCTGCGCCAGCGCTGCCATGGCCTGGGCTTCATTCAGCGGCTTGAAGGCTTCGCCGTTCTCGCGGGCCACCTCGAAACGCACCTTGGCGTCCTTGGCAGTGCCCAGGTCGGCGTGCACTTCCCAGTATTCCTCGGGGATGAAGGCACGGATCTCGCGCTCACGCTCGACCACCAGCTTCACCGCTACCGACTGCACGCGGCCGGCGGACAGGCCACGGGCGATCTTGGCCCACAGCAGTGGCGAGACCATGTAGCCCACCACGCGATCGAGGAAGCGTCGTGCCTGCTGGGCGTTGACCCGGTCGATATCCAGCTCGCCAGGCTGCGAGAACGCTTCCTGGATAGCTTTCTTGGTGATTTCGTTGAACACCACGCGCTTGTAGCGGCTGTCGTCACCACCGATGGCTTCGCGCAGGTGCCAGGCAATGGCTTCCCCCTCGCGATCCAAGTCGGTTGCGAGATAGATGGTGTCGGCATCCTTGGCCAGGCGACGCAGCTCGTCGATGACCTTCTCCTTGCCCGGGAGAATCTCGTACTTGGCTTTCCAGCCGTGGTCAGGGTCGACACCCATGCGCGCGACCAGCTGCTTGCGCGCCTTCTCTTTCGGCGACAGGGCCGGCGCCTCGCCCGCGGCGGCCTTGCCGCGCTTGGCGGCAGGCTCCTTGCTGGCGCTGGCCGAACCGCTGGTGGGCAGGTCTCGGATATGGCCGATACTCGACTTCACCACGTACTGGCTGCCCAGGTACTTGTTGATGGTCTTGGCCTTAGCCGGGGATTCCACAATGACCAGCGATTTGCCCATGGATCGGAAAATTCCTGAATACTGAAAATAAAAACACGGCAGGTACCTGACGCGGCACCGCTATATATAGTGGCAACAGAGTGAGGTCAAGCGCGGGGCTTTAGCCACCCTTGGCTTCGGACCCGGAAATCAGCCCGGTTTCAGCCTTGACCAAAGCAAAGCGCGGCACTTGCTCGCCGTCAACCTCGACCGACTCGAGAAACATCGAAAGCGGTCGCACCCAAAGGCCGAATTCACCGTACAAGGCCTGGTAGAACACCACCCATTCCTCGGTTTCGGAATGGCGCGCGGCGCCGAACACACGATACTCAGGCCCCTTGTAATGCCGGTATACGCCTGGTTGTATCTGCATGTTGCTCACCCTCTTGAAAAAAAATTCCTGCAAAAACAAAAACCGGGGCACCAGGCCCCGGTTTCCATCCAGCGAACGGTTAAACGCGTTCGAAGACGGTGGTGATGCCTTGGCCCAGGCCGACGCACATGGTCGAAACGCCGAAGGTCCCGCCATTCTGCTTCATGACGTTGAGCAGAGTGCCGGAAATCCGCGCACCGGAGCAACCGAAAGGATGGCCCAGGGCGATGGCGCCGCCGTGCAGGTTAACCTTCTCATCCATCTTGTCGAGCACTTTCAGATCCTTCAGCACTGGCAGGGCCTGTGCGGCGAAGGCTTCGTTGAGCTCGAAGAAGTCGATATCGGCGATAGACAGGCCCGCACGCTTGAGCGCTTTCTGGGTCGCCGGCACCGGACCGTAGCCCATGATTGCCGGGTCGACACCGGCCACGGCCATGGAACGGATCACCGCCAGAGGCTGGATACCGAGGTCCTGGGCACGCTGGGCCGACATGACGATCATGCACGAGGCACCGTCGGTGATCTGCGACGAAGTACCGGCAGTCACGGTACCACCTTTGGGGTTGAAAGCAGGCTTGAGGGCAGCCAGGCTTTCCAGGGTGGTGTCCGGGCGAATGGTTTCGTCGTAGTCGAAGACCTTGAGGAAACCGTTCTCGTCGTAGCCCTGCATCGGGATGATTTCATCCTTGAACTTGCCTTCGACCGTCGCCTTGTGGGCGAGCCGGTGCGAACGCACGCCGAACAGGTCCTGCTGCTCACGGCTGATGCCGTGCATCTTGCCGAGCATTTCGGCAGTCAGGCCCATCATGCCCGAGGCCTTGGCGGCGTACAGCGACATGTGCGGGTTCGGATCGACACCGTGCATCATGCTGACGTGGCCCATGTGCTCGACACCGCCAACGACGAAGACATCACCGTTGCCGGTCATGATCGCCTGCGCGGCGGTGTGCAGCGCGCTCATCGACGAGCCGCACAGACGGCTGACGGTCTGGCCGGCGGCGGTGTGCGGGATCTGGGTCATCAGGGATGCCATGCGGGCGATGTTCCAGCCCTGCTCCAGGGTCTGGTTGACGCAGCCCCAGATGACGTCCTCGACTTCGTTCGGGTCGACCTTGGTGTTGCGTTCCAGCACCTTGCTGATCAGGTGCGCGGACATGTCTTCGGCGCGGGTATTGCGATGCATGCCACCCTTGGAGCGGCCCATCGGGGTGCGACCGAAGTCGACAATCACCACGTCTCTTGGATTCAGGCTCATATATTCACTCTCGCTCTATATCGTTGGGCGCTTAACCGAAGAAGCTCTGGCCATTTTTGGCCATTTCACGCAGCTTCGCGGTGGGGTGATACAGCGGACCCAGATCGGCGTATTTGTCGGCCAGGGCAACGAATTCGGCTACACCGATCGAGTCGATGTAACGCAGCGCGCCGCCACGGAAGGGAGGGAAACCGATACCGTAGACCAGGCCCATGTCGGCTTCGGCGGCGGTGTCGACGATGCCGTCTTCCAGGCAACGAACGGTTTCCAGGCACAGCGGGATCATCATCCAGTTGATGATGTCTTCGTCGCTGACTTCACGCTGCTCGTAGACGATCGGCTTGAGCACTTCGAGGACTGCCGCGTCAGCGACTTTCTTCGGCTTGCCGCGCTTGTCGGTCTCGTAGGCATAGAAGCCCTTGCCGTTCTTCTGGCCCAGGCGCTTGGCTTCGTAGAGCACGTCGATGGCCGAGCGACGGTCATCCTTCATGCGGTCCGGGAAGCCTTCGGCCATGACGTCACGGCCGTGGTGGCCGGTGTCGATGCCGACCACATCCATCAGGTAGGCCGGGCCCATCGGCCAGCCGAATTTTTCCATGATCTTGTCGATGCGCACGAAGTCGACACCGGCGCTGACCAGCTTGGCGAAACCGCCGAAGTACGGGAACAGTACACGGTTTACCAGGAAGCCCGGGCAGTCGTTGACCACGATCGGGTTCTTGCCCATCTTCTTGGCGTAGGCCACGGTGGTGGCGACGGCCACTTCGCTGGACTTCTCGCCACGGATGACTTCGACCAGCGGCATCATGTGCACCGGGTTGAAGAAGTGCATGCCGACGAAGTTTTCCGGACGCTTGAGCGCCTTGGCCAGCAGGTTGATGGAGATGGTCGAGGTGTTGGAAGCCAGGATCGCGCCTTCCTTCACCTGGCCTTCCACTTCAGCCAGCACCGCCTGCTTGACCTTCGGGTTCTCGACCACGGCTTCGACAACGATGTCGACATTGCCGAAGTCGCCGTAGGACAGGGTCGGGCGAATCGCATTCAGCGCTTCGGCCATTTTCGCCGGGGTCAGGCGGCCCTTCTCAACGCGCTTGCCGAGCAGCTTGGAAGCCTCGTTCAGGCCCAGCTGGATGGCGGCTTCGTTGATGTCCTTCATCAGGATCGGGGTGCCCTTGACCGCCGACTGGTAGGCAATACCACCCCCCATGATGCCGGCGCCGAGCACGGCGGCCTGCTTCACGTCGTGAGCGATTTCGTCGTGGGCCTTGGCCTTGCGCTTGAGCTCCTGGTCGTTGAGGAACAGGCCGATCAGGCTCTCGGCAACCGAGGTCTTGGCCAGTTTGGCGAAGCCGGCGGCTTCGACTTCCAGGGCCTTGTCACGACCGAAGTTGGCGGCCTTCTGGATGCTCTTGATCGCTTCGACCGGCGCCGGGTAGTTCGGGCCAGCCTGACCGGCGACGAAACCCTTGGCGGTTTCGAACGACATCATCTGCTCGATGGCGTTGAGCTTGATCTTTTCCAGTTTTGGCTGGCGCTTGGCCTTGTGGTCGAGCTCGCCGCTGATGGCGCGCTTGATCAGGTCCAGGGCCGCAGCCTGCAGCAGCTCAGGAACAACCACGGCATCGACGGCGCCGACTTTCAGCGCGTCTTCAGCACGGTTTTCCTTGCCGGCGGCAATCCACTCGATAGCGTTGTCGGCACCGATGATGCGCGGCAGGCGCACGGTACCGCCAAAGCCCGGGTAGATGCCCAGTTTGACTTCCGGCAGGCCGATCTTGGCGCTGCTGGCCATGACGCGGTAGTCCGCAGCCAGGCACATTTCCAGACCGCCACCCAGGGCGATGCCATTGATCGCGGCAACGGTCGGCACGGCCAGGTCTTCGAAATCGCTGAAAATCCGGTTGGCTTCCAGGTTGCCGGCGACCAGTTCGGCCTCGGGCAGCTTGAAGTTATCGACAAACTCGGTGATGTCCGCGCCGACGATGAACACGTCCTTGCCACTGCTGACAATCACGCCCTTGATCGATGCGTCGGCTTTGATGGTGTCTACAGCCTGACGCAATTCGTTCAGGGTAAGACGGTTGAACTTGTTGACGGACTCACCCTTGAGGTCGAACTTCAGTTCGACGATGCCGCTTTCAAGAGCCTTAACCGTGATGGCTTTACCTTCGTAAATCATCAACTGATCTCCACGATATGGAAGCTGAACTGTACACGCCGATCGCTGATGCAAGAGCCGGCCGGCCTTTGGCCGTTGCTGCCGAACCCTTGCTCCAGGCACACCCGCCAGCGCGATAGTCGGGATTCTGTAAGAGCCGTCTGACAATACAAACGCTCAATTCATACGCCCGTTTGATTTGGGTATGCACACATTCAACGAAAAGATCGCCGTTGTCAAATACCCAAAAGCTGCGTGAAAACGCGACTTTCCGGTCATTTTTTGCTGACAGGGTGGCAAACCGCCGCGCAGGTGATGGCGCGCCATTCAGTGACGCGATAGTGGTCAATGGCTTACACGCGTCGATCTTCGTTCAACGCGAAATCGGCGAGGAGATTTGCAGCAGATAGCTGCGCGATGGCTACACTGGGAGGGATGAAGTATTACGCCGGCCTGCCTGGCCTGTCCGCCCGATCTGCGAATCGGGCTTTTTATTGATAGCGATCAGGCCAGGGCCTTGAGCACCGCGGCAATATCCTGCAATACAGCCGCTTCGCCCCGCTCACCCCAGTACAGGGCAACCATCTGCGGGCCCGCCTCGACCTTGTAGACGCTCTCCGGCAAGCGCGCCAACTGCTCGGCATGCACCGCATCGGTGCAGGGCTCGCGCCACTGATTGAGCCACACACCGGGGGTGGTCTGCCAGTAGCACCAGCTGTCGCTACGGCCCTGGCGCCGCGGCCGCAGGTACTGTGCACAGGGGCTTGGCGGCTCCTTGGGCAGCCAGTGCGGCCACTCCTGGGGCGCCAGCTGCATGGCCAGGCCCATGCGCCGGGCTTCCATGCGCAGGGCCATCTGGCCGCTCTGCTTGCGCGAAGGACGCAGCCAGGCCAGGGGGCTGAGAATCAGCGCAAGGATTGACACCACTACCCAGACCGTCATATCTGTTGTTCCCATAAAGCTTTGCAAATGAGCTGGTTAGCCGGGGTTCGAAGCGATCAGCCTGAAACCGACCATACTTTAACTATCGCGACTGTCAGGAGAGCTTCTCATGCCCTACGAACACATACTGGTTGCCGTCGACCTGACCGAAGAATGCGACCCGGTCATCAAGCGCGCCCGTGAACTGGCCACGCCTGCCGGTACCAAGGTATCCCTGGTACACATTGTCGAGCCCATGGCCATGGCCTTTGGCGGCGACGTGCCGATGGACCTGTCCCAGCTGCAACAGCAACAGTTCGACCAGGCCAAGGAGCGCATGGAACGCCTGTTCAACAAGTACCCGGAAATCAACCGCGGCGATTCGCACCTGACCTACGGCCAGCCGCGCCAGGAAATCCACCAGTTGGCCAAGGACCAGAAGTGCGACCTGATCGTGGTCGGCAGCCATGGCCGCCACGGCCTGGCCCTGTTGCTGGGCTCTACCGCCAACGACGTGCTGCATGGCGCACCCTGCGATGTGCTCGCGGTACGCCTGCAGAAAAAAGCCGAGTAAAACCCTGGCGGGCCCGGCGCAGATTCATGCGCCGGGCCCAGCCCTTCAGCTGTCGAGCTCAGCCCAGCGCTCGACCAGCACATCCAGTTCAGCCTGCATTTTCTCCAGGCTTGCCAGGACGGCACTGGTTTGCTCGATCGGGCGCTGATAGAAGGCCGGGGCAGAAATCTCTTCCTGCACCGCCGCCATCTTCTGCTCCAGTGCGTCGATCTGGCCCGGCAAGGTTTCCAGTTCGCGCTGCAGCTTGTAGCTGAGTTTTTTCTTCGGTGCTTCAGCCGCTGCTGCCGCTACCGGCGCAGGCGCCACGGCCTCGACCACAGCGGTGTTGAGCTCGGACTTGCCCGACTTGCTCTCGGTTACACCGAGCAACTTCGGCGAACCGCCCTGGCGGATCCAGTCCTGGTAACCACCGACGTACTCGCGCACCTTGCCCTCGCCTTCGAACACCAGGGTGCTGGTCACCACGTTGTCGAGGAAGGCCCGGTCGTGGCTGACCATCAGCACGGTACCCTTGAACGCCGACAGCACTTCTTCGAGCAGCTCGAGGGTCTCGACGTCGAGGTCGTTGGTCGGTTCGTCGAGCACCAGCAGGTTGGCCGGCTTGCTGAACAGCTTGGCCAGCAACAGGCGCGCACGCTCGCCACCGGACAGGGCCTTGACCGGGGTCCGGGCGCGCTGCGGGCTGAACAGGAAGTCACCCAGGTAGCTCAGCACGTGACGGCTCTGGCCATCGATGTCGATGAAGTCGCGACCTTCGGCCAAGTTGTCGATCACGGTTTTTTCCAGGTCCAGCTGATGGCGCAGCTGGTCGAAATAGGCCACTTCCAGGCGCGTGCCGGACTCGACCTTGCCGCTGGTGGGCTCAAGATCACCGAGCATCAGCTTGAGCAAAGTGGTCTTGCCGGTACCGTTGGCGCCGAGCAGGCCGATGCGGTCTTCGCGCTGCAGGACCATGGAGAAGTCCTTGACCAGCTGCGGGCCGCCCGGATGATTGAAGCTGACGTTTTCCAGGACCATCACCTGCTTGCCGGATTTCTCCGCGACATCGAGCATGATGTTGGCCTTGCCCTGGCGCTCGCGGCGTTCGCTGCGCTCGACGCGCAGGGCCTTGAGGGCACGCACGCGGCCTTCGTTACGGGTACGCCGGGCCTTGATGCCCTGGCGGATCCACACTTCTTCCTGGGCCAGCTTCTTGTCGAACAGGGCGTTGGCGGTTTCTTCGGCCGCCAGCGCTGCTTCCTTGTGCACCAGGAAGCTGGCGTAGTCGCCGTTCCAGTCGATCAGGCCGCCGCGGTCCAGTTCGAGGATGCGTGTGGCCAGGTTCTGCAGGAAGGAACGGTCGTGGGTGATGAACAGCACGGCGCCGCCAAACCCGCTGAGGGCATCTTCAAGCCAGGCAATGGCGCCGATGTCCAGGTGGTTGGTCGGTTCATCGAGCAGCAGCAGGTCGGGCTCGGACACCAGCGCCTGGGCCAGCAGCACGCGGCGGCGCCAGCCACCGGAGAGCTCGGCCAGGGTCTTGTCGGCCGGCAACTGCAAGCGGCTCAGGGTGCTGTCGACCAGTTGCTGCAGGCGCCAGCCATCGCGCGACTCGAGGTCGTGCTGGACGTGCATGAGCTTTTCCAGGTCGGCATCGGTATGGATGTTCTGGCTCAGGTGGTGGTATTCGGCCAGCAAGGCGCCGACGCCGTCGAGGCCTTCGGCCACCACGTCGAACACGGTACGGCCGTCGGCCACCGGCAATTCTTGCGGCAGCTCGCCAATCTTCAGGCCCGGGGCACGCCAGACGTCGCCTTCATCAGGCTTCTGATCGCCCTTGACCAGGCGCAGCATGCTCGACTTGCCAGTGCCGTTGCGGCCGATGATGCACACCCGCTCACCACGGGCGATCTGCCAGGACACCTTGTCCAACAACGGCGTGGCGCCGAACGCAAGGGACACATCGCTTAATTTGAGCAGGGTCATGATCTTCTCCAAAAACCGGGCGCGCATTCTACCCGACTTGAGCCGGCTTCACATTAAGCAGCGCGCCCTACGGCACCTTCCGACGACAGGCCGCTTCTTTACAACCAGATACAAGCACAATGCTTTCATCCGCCTGTTGCAACCGGCTAAGCTAAGGCAATGCAACTCCAACAGTGCTGGCTTCGCCGTCACTTTTCATGGTCAAACTGCCCGGAAGTCTCATGCGCAGCCGCCTGTTCCGCCTAGTATCCAGCCTGCTTCTCACTGCCTCGGCGGTGGGTGTAGCCCAGGCCACCGACATCACCCAGCAACGTCAATATTACGATGAAGCCAAACGTGCCCTGGCCAAAGGCGACAAGGGTCCGTACCTGCGTTATGCCGATGCCCTGCGCGACTATCCGTTAACGCCCTACCTGGCCTACGACGAACTGACCGCCCGGCTGAAAACCGCCAGTAACGACGAAATCGAGAAGTTCCTCGCCGCCCACGGCGACCTGCCCCAGGCCAACTGGATGAAGCTGCGCTGGTTGCGCTGGCTGGCCGAGCGCGGTGACTGGGCGCCCTTCACCAAGTACTACGATCCAAAACTGAACTTCACCGAACTGGACTGCCTTAATGGTCAGTACCAGCTCAGCCATGGCCAGCGCGCCGAAGGCTATGCCAGCGCAGAAAAACTCTGGCTGGTCGGCAAGTCGCAACCGGCAGCCTGCGATGCGCTGTTCGATCGCTGGGCTGGCGAAGGCCAGCTGACCGAGCAAAAACGCTGGGAGCGCGCCAAGCTGGCTGCGCAAACCCGCAACTATGCGCTGGCCAACACCCTGGTCAAAAGCCTCAACACCCTGGCACCCCAGGGCCGCCTGCTGATCGACGTGGCGCAGAAGCCCGAACTGCTCAACCAGCCCGGACGCTTCACCCCGGTCAACGAGGCGATGTCCGACGTGGTCAGCCTCGGCCTGCGCCGCCTGGCCCGCCAGGACCCGGAGCGGGCCATGAGCCTGCTTGACGATTACGCCAACCGCATGCATTTCTCCCGCGACGAGAAAGTCGCCATCGCCCGCGAAATCGGCCTGACCCTGGCGCGTCGCTACGACCCGCGGGCGCTGGACCTGATGACCCGCTACGACCCGGAGCTGCGTGACAACACCGTCACCGAATGGCGCCTGCGCCTGCTGCTGCGCCTGGGCCGCTGGGAAGATGCCTATGAGCTGACCAAGCGCCTGCCGCAAGACCTCGCTACCAGCAACCGCTGGCGCTACTGGCAGGCGCGCAGCCTGGAGCTTGCGCAGCCGAAGAACCCGCAAATCCCGCTACTGTACAAAACCGTGGCTCGCGAGCGCGACTTCTACGGCTTCCTCGCCGCCGACCGCTCGCAAACCCCTTACCAGCTGAACAACAAGCCGCTGGTGCTGAGCCAGCAGCTCGTCAACAAAGTGCGCAACACCCCGGGGATCAAGCGCGCGCTGGAATTCCACGCCCGCGGCCAGATCGTCGACGGGCGTCGCGAGTGGTACCACGTCAGCCGTCATTTCAACCGTGACGAGATGGTCGCCCAGGCCAAGCTGGCCTACGACATGCGTTGGTATTTCCCGGCCATTCGGACCATCAGCCAGGCCAAGTACTGGGACGACCTGGACATCCGCTTCCCGATGGCCCACCGCGACACCCTGGTGCGTGAAGCCAAAGTACGCGGCCTGCATTCGAGCTGGGTGTTTGCCATTACCCGCCAGGAAAGCGCATTCATGGAAGATGCGCGCTCAAGTGTCGGTGCCAGCGGCCTGATGCAACTGATGCCGGCCACGGCCAAGGAGACCGCACGCAAGTTCAGCATCCCGCTGGCCACGCCTGCCCAGGTGTTCAACCCGGACAAGAACATCCAGCTGGGCGCCGCCTACCTGAGTCAGGTGCACAGCCAGTTCAACGGCAACCGCGTGCTCGCCTCCGCCGCCTACAACGCCGGCCCCGGCCGGGTGCGCCAGTGGTTGCGCGGTGCCGATCACCTGAGTTTCGATGTCTGGGTCGAGTCGATCCCGTTCGACGAGACGCGCCAGTATGTGCAGAACGTACTGTCGTACTCGGTGATCTACGGGCAGAAGCTCAATTCGCCGCAGCCGTTGGTGGACTGGCATGAGCGGTATTTTGACGATCAGTGATCGTCCAGCCCATCGCCGGCAAGGCCGGCTCCCACAATAGATTTGCATGCACCTGTGGGAGCTGGCGTTGCCAGCAATGAGGTCAGTCCAGCCAGCCTATTCGGCGTTGTCCGAATGACGACCGCTTCGCGCTCGATCGCCGGCAAGTCCGGCTCCCACAGGATTGGCAGTGCCCTCAGGGATGGTGCAACTCCTGTGGGAGCGGGCTTGCCCCGCGATAGAAGTCCACAGCCGAACTACTCCAGCACCGTCACCGCCATCCCCACCTCAACCACCCCTGCCCCATCCGCCACCAGGTTCTGGCCAAACAGCACATCCCCTTCCTTCTGCCGGTAGGTGCGCAAGGTCGCCAGCGGTTCACGGTCCGGGCTGCGTTCGCCGGTCTGCGGGTCGATGGTGGTCATGATGCAGCGCTCGCACGGCTTGAGCACACGGAACTCGACCGCGCCGATGCGGATGCGCTTCCAGCCATCCTCGGCGAACGCCGCGCTGCCCTCCACCACCAGGTTGGGGCGAAAGCGCAGCATCTCCAGCGGCCGCCCGACCTTGTCGACCAGGTCATCCAGCGACGCCTGGCCGATCAGCAACAACGGGAAACCATCGGCGAACGCCACGCGGTCGCTGTTCAAACCATAACCGCTGGGCAAATAGCGCGCGCGTTGCTCGGGCACATGCACCAGGCGCACGTCCTTGCCGATGAAATCGCTGAGCCACTGGGCAGCGGCGTCCCCGGCATCCGGGACGCGAAAGCTGTCGCGCCAGATGTTGATGCCGCGCAGGTCGTTATCCGGCTCCGGCACGGCGACGTGCAATGCGGGGTAACCCGGCGCCGCCAGGGTGAGGCTGCCATCGGTGTTGTGCAAGGCCGCCAACTGGCTCATCTGCGGGTACATGCGCTGGGTCAGGAAGCGCCCATTGTCACGCTCCACCAGCAGCCAGCGGCGGTCCCCGCTCAACCCCAGAAGGTCCAGCGAGGAAGTCTGCAGCGCCTCACCGCGCGCTGATTTGAGCGGGTATCGGTACAACGCACTCAGGCGCATCATGACCTGCCTTGTGTCGGTTAAAACCCTAGCTTATACCGACTCAGGCCGTGGCTTCATCCAGCATCAGCCGTTGGCGCACGACATCGACCAGCTTGTCGGGCTGGAACTTGGAGAGGAAGTTGTCGCAGCCAACCTTCTTCACCATCGACTCGTTGAAGCTGCCGGACAGCGAGGTGTGCAGCACCACGTAGAGCGCACGCAGACGCGGGTCATTGCGGATCTCGGTGGTCAGTCGGTAGCCGTCCATTTCCGGCATTTCGGCGTCGGTGAAGACCATCAGCAGCTTCTCGCAGACATCCTCGCCGGCGTCGGCCCAGCCCTTGAGCATGCGCAACGCCTTGAGGCCATCGCTGGCCACGTGCATCTTCACCCCCAGTTGCGACAATGTGTCACGCAACTGCGCCAGGGCCACGGTGGAGTCGTCCACCAACAGCACTTCGCGACCTCGGGCACGTGCCAGCACCGGGTCTTCGAGCTTGTCGCGCGACACCTTGGCGCTGTAGGGGACGATTTCCGCCAGCACCTTCTCGACGTCGATGATTTCCACCAGTTGCTCGTCGACCTTGCTGATCGCCGTCAGGTAATGCTGGCGACCGGCACTGGTCGGTGGCGGCATGATGGCTTCCCAGTTCATGTTGACGATGCGGTCGACGCCGCCCACCAGGAAGGCCTGCACCGAACGGTTGTATTCGGTAACGATGATGGTGCTGCCCGGGCCCGGCTCCAGCGGGCGCATGCCGATGGCCTGGGACAGGTCGATTACCGGCAGGGTCTGCCCGCGCAGGTTGACCACGCCGCAGACATACGCATGACGCTGCGGCATCAGGGTCAGCTTGGGCATCTGCAGCACTTCCTGGACCTTGAACACGTTGATCGCGAACAATTGCCGGCCAGCCAGGCGGAACATCAGGATTTCCAGGCGGTTCTCGCCCACCAGCTGCGTTCTTTGGTCTACCGTGTCGAGAATGCCAGCCATCGAAGAGCCCCCAGGTGTGTCAAAAATGAATCCAATGGCCCTGTATCGGCCGCTTGCCGCAGAGCTTGACCCCTTGTAGAAAATGCTCTGCAGCCCATTGATGTCATTTTACCATCATGCTTTACTGCACTCACCTCTCCGCTGTCGCAAACGCCCGCAAAGGGTCGTATCGAAGACACCCCATCAGGGAATCCCCTAGTGACAATCGGGTGAGACCTGATGTTCGCAATATCCATAAGCCATTAATGTGACGCCATTCTCATTGCATGAACGGAGTCAGGCTTTTGTCAGCTATCGCCTCATGGTGGCCAGCCCCTGCTCCAGCCCTTCGCGCTGGAGCCAAATGATGGCTAACGACGCACCGCACAACAGCGCCCTGCAGGATTTCCTGGTCGACGCACAGGTGCTGCTGACCAAGGCAGAGGAATGCCTGCTGCACCTGCAACTGATCGACAACGATCCGGATGCCTGCCACTGCCTGAACGACACCTTGGGTACCCTGGTGACGCGGGCACACACCCTTGGCCTGGTCGAGGTCGCCGCCTACAGCCTGCAGTTGCAAACCCTGCTGGAGCCGGCACAGGTGCATCCAGCACTGCAAGGCGAAGCCCTGCAGGCCCTGGAAAGCTGCCTGACCCTGCTGGCCTGGCAACTGGAGCTGATCGATCCGCACACCGGCCGCCTGAGCCTGGACACCGAGGAACAGGTACAGCTGCTCGACACCCTGGCCACCGCCCTGAGCCCAGCAACCGCTCTGGCCTGCGCCTCCTGCATCGAAACCCGGTATCCCTGCGAACACCCTGCCCCCTCATTGACTGCGCCACTCACCGCGCAATCCAGTGCACTTTCCTCGCCAGCCAAGGGTAACTAAGGGACATAACAACAATGCCCTGGCGAAGATTATCCGCCCCCCGACGCGGCACACTAACGGCCAACTTAGTGTATTTTCCGGTGCTTCTAGTTAGCCCAAAGAAAACATTGCGCTTAATTGATATCGGACAAGATTGTATTTTCGCAAACTGATGGCAAAGTGCTAGATTTGCAGACAATCGGAACCGCCGTACCAGCCCGTAAAATCTGGCTATTCAGTCAGTTATCAGAGTTCGCGACCAATTGTATTTGAAGTGATACCATGCGCGCTGATGAAGTCATGCACACCTCCCGGCAACCCCAAGACACCGCGCGCAGACTTTCATCGCCGCAACCCCAGCGCCGACATTTAAACGTTATTGAAGGCAATTCGACAAAAGCCTCTAGTTCGACCTTTGCAAGGCTTTCAACAGCGATATTTCAGTGGCTTCATTTCCTATGTTCTCAAGCCTCAAGACACTCAAGCGCTGGCGCCCCGGAGCCTCTCTGCTGCGTTGGGCGACCGCACTGCTGTGCCTGGCTTCGGTTGCAGTCAACCTGGCCCTGTACCTGCTTGAGCAACCGCTGCCGGCCGCCGCCCTGGCCCTGCAGCTGATTGCCCTGCTGAGCATTGCCTGGCAACTGCGCCAGTGGGCCCGCTCGATTGCCCTGCGCCCGGCGGAACTCGCCGATCGGCTGCTCAAGGTGCAGGAAAGCGAGCGCCAGCGCCTTAGCCGCGAGCTGCACGACGATATCGGCCAGATGCTGACCGCCGCCAAGCTCCAGGCCGACTGGCTGCAACGCCGTGCCCCAGCCGAGTTGCAGGAGCACTGCAGCACCTTGCGCAGCACCCTGGACGACACCCTGGCCAATGTTCGCGATGTCTCGGCCATCCTCAACCCAAGGCAACTGTCCAGCCTGGGCCTGGAAGCCAGCCTGCGCGCACATTTGTTGCGCACCCTTGAAAACACCAACGTGCACTGGAGCCTGGAGTGCCGCCAGCGCCTGGGCGGCATCCCCGAAGACATGGCGATTGCCGCCTTTCGAATCACCCAGGAGGCGGTGACCAACATACTGCGCCATGCCAAGGCCAACAACCTGGTGGTGCGCATCCAGCGCCAGTCCGAAGGCCTGGCCCTGTCGATCAGCGATGACGGCCTGGGCTTCTCGCCCGCCAGCAGTCCCGCCGACGAAGGCCAGCGCGGCATGGCCGGAATGCTCGAGCGCGTCGGCCTGCTCAATGGCACACTGTCGGTCAACAGCCAGCCCGGCCTGGGTACCCAGATCGACGCCCTGATTCCCTGGCCTCCCCGCACCCTCGAACGCGCCAAGACAAATAACGCCCCATGACCTGTACATTGCTGTTGGTGGATGACCACTCACTGATCCGCGCAGGTGTTCGTGCGCTGGTGTCCGATATACCTGGCTATGCCGTGATCGGCGAAGCCAACGACGGCAGCCAGGTGCCTGAACTGGTCATGCAACTGGACCCGGATATCGTCCTGCTGGATATTTCCATGCGCTCCACCAGCGGCCTGGACGCCCTGAGCCGGTTACGCGCCCTCGGCTGTCGCTGCAAGGTGCTGATCCTCTCGATGCACACCGACCCGGAGCTGATCATGCAGGCACTGGAAAGCGGCGCCCATGGCTACCTGCTCAAGGACACTACCGCCACCGAGCTTGAGCAGGCACTGGCGGCGCTGCGCGGCAACGAGCGCTACCTGAGCCCGGCGATTGCCCACACGGTGATCAACCAGGCGCTGCTGCGCGCCCAGTCGAGCAAGCCGGAAGCGGTCGAGAATCACAACCTCACCGCCCGCCAACTGGAGATCCTGCGCCTGATCGTGCGCGGCAAATCGACGCGGGAAATCGCCCAGGGCCTGGGCCTGAGCATCAAGACTGTGGAAACCCACCGATCGCAGATCATGAAACGCCTGCAGATCTACGATGTCGCTGGCCTGGTGCTGTTTGCCGTGCGCGAGCAGATCATCAGCCTCGACGACTGAGTAGCGGCGACCCTGGCGGCAAGTGCACCCGCAGGGCCGCCGGCAGCGCCTGAAAGCGCAGGCTGTCGCCCTGCAACGGTTCGCCATCGAGGTTGATGTCCAGGCCTTGCGAGCTTTTGATCTCGACCCACGGCAGACGCGCGCGGACGAACATGCTGTCCAGGCCCAGGCCATCGCTGAGCAAGCCACGCAGGGTGCCGACCACTTCCTGGGGCGCCGGCAGGATGCTGACATCGAGCATGCCGTCATCGACCTGCGCATCGGGGCACAACACATGTCCGCCACCGGCCTGACGGCCATTGCCGATGCCCAGGGCCAGCAACTCGCCCTGCCATTGAAAATCCGGACCATGCAACTCGACCGAAGCGGCACGCAGCTCGCTGAAGCGCGACAGCCCGGTGAACAGGTACGCCGCGGCGCCCAGAATCTTTTTCAGGTCTTCGGAGGTATTGGCGGTCACCTGGCTGCCGAAACCACCGGTAGCCATGTTCAGAAACACCTGCCCACCGACCTCGCCCAGATCGATGGCCTGCGCCGGCACTTCAAGCAGGACCAGGGCCTGCCCCGGCTCCAGCGGCACCCCGGCTGCCCTGGCAAAGTCGTTGGCCGTGCCCAGCGGCAACAACACCAGGCTGGCAGCGCAATCGGCACCCGCCATGGCCTCGGCGACGTCGCGCAGCGTGCCATCACCGCCTCCGGCCACCAGGTACGGGTAGCCGGCTGCCAGTGCCTCCTTGACCAGGCGCTGGGCATCACCAGCTTCCCAGGTCAGGCGCACGTCCAGTTGCCAGCCACGCTCACGCAGGGTAGTCACCGCAGCCCGAACCGCTTCATTCATGGCTTGTTTGCCATGCAGAATCATCAATGCCTTTTGCTGCGCCATTTGTGCGTTCCCCGATGAATTGAGCGTCGAATATCTCGACCCTTTCTGGCTTGCCTTTACTGCATTGCACTTAACGATTCAGCGATCTTTCGCACACCATTCATACAAATATCATTGAAAGCTTGGCCGCCGAGGGGCATCATTCGACAAATATTTGGCCTTCATGGACGACGCCAGTGGTAAAAGTCAGTTTATTGACTCATTGCGCAAAAGCCTGCCAGGTTGCTCTGTTTACTTTTGACTCGAGGCTGTGAGATGAGTGTTCTGATCCCTTGCATCATCGCTGGCGGCGCCGGCACCCGCCTGTGGCCGGTCTCCCGGGAGACCATGCCCAAGCCGTTCATGCGCCTGCCCGATGGCCAGAGCCTGCTGCAGAAGACCTTCGCCCGCGCCAGCCGGCTGGCCGATGTCGAACGAGTCCTGACCGTGACCAATCGTGAAGTGTTCTTCCGCACCCAGGACGAGTTCCGCCAACTGAACAAAGCCAACCTGGCCCTGGACTACATCCTCGAACCCGTTGGCCGCAACACCGCTGCGGCCATCGCCGCTGCCGCCCTGCACTGCGCCCGGCTGTACGGCGAAGACGCACAGCTGCTGGTGCTGCCGGCCGACCACCTGATAACCGACCTCAGCGCTTTCGACCAGGCGGTCAGCCAGGCCCGGGCGCTGGCTGCCCACGGCTGGCTGACCACCTTCGGCCTGGTACCAACCCGCGCCGAAACCGGTTTTGGTTACATCGAAAAAGGCCAGGCCCTGGACGCCAATGGCTTCAAGGCGGCGCGCTTTGTCGAAAAGCCCGACGCCGAAACCGCACAGCAGTACCTCGACGGTGGTCAGCACCTGTGGAATGCCGGCATGTTCTGCATGCGCGTCGATGCCATCCTCCATGAACTGGAGCAGCACACCCCGCAACTGCTGGCAGCGGTCAATCACTGCCTGGCGCTTAGCCCCTACAAGGAAGGCGCGCGCGAGTGCCAGGTGGAACTGGACCCGGACAGCTTTGCCCAGGTACCGGACATTTCCATCGACTACGCGGTGATGGAGATCTCGCAACAGGTCGCGGTATTGCCCAGCCAGCTGGGCTGGAGCGATATCGGTAGCTGGGAAGCAGTGCGCGAGCTCAAGGCCGGCGACCCTCAGGGCAACCGCTGCACCGGTGAAACCGTGCTGCACGATGTGCGCAATTGCTACATCGACTCGCCGCGGCGCCTGGTCGGCGCGGTGGGCCTGGACAACCTGATCATCATCGACACCCCCGACGCCCTGCTGATCGCCGACGCTGCGCGTAGCCAGGAGGTCAAGGTGATCGCCCAGCAGCTCAAGCGCCAGGGTCACGATGCTTTTCGCCTGCACCGCACCGTCAACCGCCCCTGGGGCACCTACACGGTGCTCGAGGAAGGCCCGCGGTTCAAGATCAAGCGGATCATGGTCCGCCCCGACGCCTCGCTGTCACTGCAGATGCATCACCACCGCAGCGAGCACTGGATCGTGGTCAGCGGCATGGCCTGCGTGACCAATGGTGAAGAGGAATTTCTGCTCGATACCAACGAATCGACCTTCATCAAACCCGGTCGGGTGCACCGCCTGACCAACCCGGGGGTGATCGATCTGGTCATGATTGAAGTACAAAGTGGCGAATACCTGGGCGAGGACGACATCGTGCGCTTTACTGATATCTATGGACGCGCCCCGGAGCCAGCCGCAAGCTGACTGCCACGACGCGTCCATTTTTATTTGCATGCCGTTACCCGCTTGCTCACAGAGGAAAAGGGGTCATGCGCGTACTCTGGACACTACCCTACCTGCCCTGGCCGACCACCAGCGGCGGTAAAACCCGACAATATCACCTGCTGCGCAACCTGGCGCAGCGCGGTCATCGCATCACCTTGCTGGTGCAATCGAAAATCCCCCCCAGCGAGGCCGCGCGACAGGCGTTGGAGCCCTTGCTCGAACGCCTGATCGTGCTTCCCCGGCGCCCCTTGCACAGCCCGCTGAACCTGCTGGCGGCGATCTACGCCAGCTACCCGATGCGCGCCAGCATCAACGGCCTGGCGCCGCACTTGCGCCACTGCTTCGAGCAATTGCTGGAAGAGCCATGGGACGTCATCCAGATCGAACACAGCTACAGCTTCCAACCCTTCGAAAAAGCCCTGCAGGCGCGCGGGCTGCCGTTCGTGCTCAGTGAACACAACATCGAATCCGTCAACGGCGCCGCCTGTCACGACCGTTTGCCGTTGTGGCTGCGGCCATTCAATGCCTTCGATCGCTGGCGCTACCGGCGCTGGGAGAACCGCGTACTCGGCCAGGCCCACGAAGTAGTGGCGGTCAGCCCCACTGACGCCGAGCATATCGGCCAGGTGACTGGCTCACCTGTTTCGGTGGTGATCAACGGCGTTGACTGCGCGCATTACCAGGACATCCAGCCCTCGCTGCACAGCCAGCGCCTGCTGTTTGTCGGTAACTTCGAGTATGGCGCCAACCTTGAGGCCATCGAATGGGCGCTGGAAGACATTCTTCCGCAAGTCTGGCTGAGCAATCCAGCGGTGCGCCTGGCGGTGGTGGGCCACGCCCTGCCACCTAGCTGGAAGCTGCGCTGGAGCGATCCGCGGATCGAATGGGTAGGGTATCTGCCTGACCTGCGCGAAATTCAGCGTCACTCGGCGATCTTCTTCGCCCCGCTGCGTTACGGCGGCGGCTCGAAGATCAAGGTGCTGGAAGCCATGGCCGCCGGGCTGCCGGTGGTGACCACGGCCAAAGGCGTATCAGGCCTGCAGGTGACCCAGGGCGAGCACTACCTGGCCAGCGACGATGGCGACCAGCTGGCCCTGATGATTACCCAGCTGTTGAACCAGCCGTGGCGCCTGCGTCAGATGTCGCAAGCGGCGCGGGAGTTTGTCTGCAGCCGGCACGACTGGAGCGTCGCCGCTGCCCAGCTGGAAAGCGTGCATGCGCGCCCCAGCTTGCGTGCGCCGAGTGGCGCCGCCCTGGTGGGCGGCACCTTGCTCAGCCGCTCAGCCAAGTAGTTCGCTCAAGGGAATGAACTGGACGATATCGCCTTTGCCCGGGGTGTGGCCTTCACGCACCTCGACCAGACCCTCGGCCCAGGCGGCACTGCGCAGCACTCCCGAGCTCTGGTTCTTGTAGATCAGCGCACTGCCCTGCTCCAGCCGGCCGCGCAGGTACTCGCGACGACTGCCAGCCTTGGGCCAATCGAAACCGGCCGGCACCGGGAACTGCAGCGGCGTGACCTCGGCAACGCCCTGGCGGCGCAGCAGGTAAGGCCGGGTCAGCAGGCCGAAGGTCACCAGGGTCGAGGCCGGGTTGCCGGGCAAGCCGATGACCGGCACCCCCTTGTAGTGACCGAAGGTCAGTGGCTTGCCGGGCTTGATCGCCAGCTTCCACAGCGACAGCTCGCCCTCTTCACGCAGGGCGATGCCCAGGTAGTCCGCCTCGCCCACCGAAACGCCGCCAGTGGAAAGAATCAGATCGACTTCCTGCAACCCGGCCAGGCAGTCGCGGGTTTTCTCCAGATCGTCGGCCAGAATGCCGGCATCGATCACTTCGCAACCCAAACGTTGCAGCCAGCTGCCGAGCAGGCAGCGGTTGCTGTTGTAGATCTGCCCGGGACCGAGGGGCAAGCCGGGTTCGACAAGCTCGTCACCGGTGGACAGCACCGCCACCTTCACGCGCCGCACCACGGTCAGTTCGGCGCAACCCAGAGAAGCTGCCAGGCCCAGCTCGATCGGCCCGAGGCGCGTGCCGGCGGCCAATACCGCCTCGCCAACCCGGGTCTCCTGCCCTTGCGGGCGAATGTTCTGGCCGATGCGCAGGGGCTCGGTGAAGCGCACACGCTGATCGTCCAGCACTTCGGCGTTTTCCTGCATTTCTACACAATCGGCTCCCACCGGCAGCGGCGCCCCGGTAAAGATCCGCGCACAGGTGCCCGGCAGCAACGGCTCGGGCGAATGCCCGGCAAATACCCGCTGACTGACCGGCAGCGGCTCGCCGGTCCAGTCAGCCAGGTGCAGGGCGTAGCCGTCCATGGCACTGTTGGGCCAAGGCGGCAGGTCAAGGCTCGACACCAGCTCATGGGCCAGCACGCGGCCTTCAGCGGCGGCCAGGGCGACTTGCTCGGTGTCTTTGATCGGCGCGGCTTCGGCCAGCGCCAGCAATTTGCTCAGGGCTTCTTCGACAGGCATCAAGGGTGTGTGCATGTCCGCCTCAACCACGGCTTTCGCAGGGCGCGGCCTGCTTGAGATGGGTGACGAAGTTGCACGGGCGATGACGGGCATCCAGCTGCTCGGCGAGGATGCCGTCCCAACCGGTGCGCACCGCATTGGTCGAGCCCGGCAGGCAGCACACCAGGGTGCCATTGGCCAAGCCCGCCAGGGCCCGGGATTGCACGGTGGAGGTACCGATATCGGCCAGGGAAATGTGCCGGAACAGCTCACCGAAACCATCGACCTGCTTGTCCAGCAGGCAGGCCACTGCCTCGGGTGTGCTGTCACGCCCGGTGAAGCCGGTACCGCCGGTGATCAGCACCACCTGCACTTGCTCATCGGCGATCCAGGTAGCGACCTGGGCGCGGATCTTGTACAGATCGTCCTTGAGCAGCACCCGCGCCGCCAGGGCGTGGCCGGCCTCGGTCAAGCGGTCGACGAACACCTGGCCGGAGGTGTCGGTTTCCAGGGTGCGGGTATCGCTGACGGTCAATACGGCAATGTTCAGCGGCACGAAAGGTACATCAGCCTTGGCTTTCATGGGACCTAGAATCCATTGATAGAAACGAATGAGCGGTGTTATATCACAGCCCTGCCCGCCCGCGCCCGCCACCGGCCCAGGCATTGTTGCCGGTCAATAATGCTGGATTGCCGCTATGCTGCAATCTGCACGGAACTTGCGCAGGCGCCACGCGTCTCAAGAAACATTACGCACCATCCTTTACTGGAGAAACACAATGATTCAACGGACTCTTCCCGCTTTCCTGCTCGCCCTGGGTCTTGGCACGCTGGCTGGTTGCGCTTCGCCGACCGTCATCACCCTGAACGACGGCCGCGAGATCCAGGCGGTCGATACTCCGCAATACGATGAAGACTCGGGCTTCTACGAATTCGAACAGCTGGACGGCAAGCGCACCCGCATCAACAAGGATCAGGTCCGCACCGTCAAGGACCTGTGACCTGATCGACAAGCCGCTGTCGGGGGCTTGTCGAGGAGAGAGTTTTGAGTAATATTTTCTCCATCGGAGTGTAGCGCAGCCAGGTAGCGCGTCTCGTTCGGGACGAGAAGGCCGCAGGTTCGAATCCTGTCTCTCCGACCAGTTTACTCAGCGAAAAGCCCGCCCACGTGCGGGCTTTTTCGTGCCCGGCAGACGAGCTGCAGTGGCCAGCATTGCGCGGCGGCGGCGCTACCAGCAGAATGCGCGCCTTTCGAATATCGAGGTTGATTCACATGCGTAAGACTCTTGCCGCCCTGACCCTGGGCCTGCTGTGCGCACAAGGCGCCATGGCCGGTGATGGCCAGACCGCTGTAGGCGGTGGCCTGGGTGGTGTACTGGGTAACGTGGTCGGGCAGAAGCTTGGCGGCAGCACCGGTGCGGCCATTGGCGCCGGCGTCGGCGGTGCAGCGGGCAGCGCCATGGGCGCGAAGAAAGGCAACAAGACCAAGGCGGCCATTGGTGGTGGCCTGGGTTCGGCCGGTGGTTCGCTGGTGGGTGGCAAGCTGGGTGGCAGCACCGGGTCGGCGATTGGTGCCGGCCTGGGCGGCGCGGCCGGTGGTGCGCTGGGTAATAACCTGGCGGACAGTCATCGCAAGAAGCGGCACTGATCCACAACCGAGCAGCCCCCAATCGCCGGCAAGGCCGGCTCCCACAGGTGCAAGCCAAATCCACCGTGGGAGCCGGCCTTGCCGGCGATTCTTTTGGCGGGCCAGAAACAAACAAGCCCCTGAACAGGGGCTTGTTTGTTTCCAGCAAAGCGAAAGCTTACAGCGCAGGCTCAGCCTGTACCGCAGCGGTTTCTTCCGGCAGTACCGGAACGTACAGCAGGTTCAGACGCGAGCTGCTCCACTCGCGGGTCTTGTTGGTCAGCTCAAGGTTGTTGTTGAGCTTCTGGCCATAGGTCGGAACGATTTCCTTCAGCTTGGCCTGCCATTCAGGGGTCTTGATGCGATCCTTGAAGGTCTTTTCCAGCACGGTCAGCATGATCGGCGCAGCGGTCGAAGCACCTGGCGAGGCGCCCAGCAGTGCGGCGATGGTGCCGTCCTGGGCAGCAACGACTTCGGTACCGAACTGCAGGATGCCGCCGTGCTCAGGGTCCTTCTTGATCACCTGGACGCGTTGACCGGCCTGCAGCAGTTTCCAGTCTTCGTTCTTGGCATTCGGGAAGTATTCGCGCAGGGCCGCCATGCGGTCATCGAAGCTCAGCATCAACTGACCCATCAGGTAGGTGCTCAGGTCGATGTTGTCGATACCGGCGTGGGTCATCGGCATGATGTTGTGGGTGGTCAGCGCAGCGAACATGTCCAGCAGCGAGCCGTTCTTCAGGAACTTGGTCGAGAAGGTGGCGAACGGGCCGAACAGCAGCACTTCCTTGCCGTCGATCACGCGGGTGTCCAGGTGCGGAACCGACATCGGCGGCGCACCGACCGAAGCCTTGCCGTACAGCTTGGCCTTGTGGCGGGCAACGATGTCCTGGTTGTCGGTCATCAGGAACTGGCCACCGACCGGGAAGCCGGCGTAGCCGTCAGCTTCAGGGATGCCCGATTTCTGCAGCAGCTTCAGGGCGCCACCACCGGCGCCGATGAAGACGAACTTGGCCTTGATGCTGCTCTCGACACCCTTGTTGGCCAGGTCAGCGACGACCACGGTCCAGGTGTTGTCGGCATTGCGGACGATGTCGCGCACTTCGTGCTGGACGTGCAGCTTGACGTTGTCATGCTTGGTCAGCGAGGCGATCAGCTGGCGGGTGATCTCGCCGAAGTTGACGTCGGTGCCGATCGGCATGCGGGTAGCGGCGATCTTCTGGTCGGCAGCGCGGCCTTCCATCACGATCGGTACCCACTTCTTGATCTGCTCGTGGTCTTCGGAGTACTCCATGCCACGGAACAGCGAGCTGTGCTGCAGGGCTTCATGACGCTTCTTGAGGAACTCGACGTTCTTGTCGCCCCAGACAAAGCTCATGTGCGGCACGTTGTTGATGAACGACTTCGGGTTGCTCAGCACGTTCTGCTCGACCTGATAGGCCCAGAACTGCTTGGAGATCTCGAACTGCTCGTTGACACCAACGGCCTTGCTGATGTCGATCTTGCCGTCGGCACCTTCGCTGGTGTAGTTCAGCTCGCAGAAGGCAGAGTGACCGGTACCGGCGTTGTTCCAGGCGTTGGAGCTTTCTTCGGCGACCTTGTCCAGGCGCTCGTAGATATCGATCGACCAACCGGGTTCCAGCTCATTGAGGTAGGTACCCAGGCTTGCACTCATGATGCCGCCGCCGATCAGCAGCACGTCTACGGTTTTCTCGGGCTCACTGGGCTTGGAGCAACCGATGACACTCAGGCACAGGAGCGTCAGCAGGATTTTTTTCATAGTTCAATCCAATTGAAGTGAAGTAATTGGCAATGACCGCAGGTCCCGTAGTGCACGCCCGGATTCTTGTTGTTGCTCGCGCAGTCCAAGGCTTAGCGTAGCTGGTGCTCAGGCAATCGGCCTGAACACACGCGCAGTGGATGGCGGCTGGGGTTGTTCGATGGATCGGGAACGGTCGTCACGCCAGACACGGGGCATTGACGCCGGTGTCAGGGTGGGTCGCCTTAAAGCAGGAAGCGGGCCAACTTTTACAAGACCAACGACTAATAGCTAGGACGAGTCGTCGCACCCCAACTTTAACGGTTTAGCTGGCGACAATCCGCCACATTGCCAGCCTCAGGACGCTGGATGTGGCGGATTTCCCCCTTTTTTGCTCAGGCACTCAGGCGCGCGGTCACTTCACCGAGCTGTCCGGACAACCCGTGCAAGTGCTGCCCGGCCTGCTCGGTCTGCTGCACTGCCTGCTGGTTGGTGGTGGCAATGCGGGTGATCTCCACCAGGTTGCGGGATATGTCCTCGGCAACGCTGGTCTGCTCTTCCGCCGCCGTGGCGATCTGCCGGTTCATGTCGCGGATGGCTTCCACCGCCACAGTGATGCGCTGCAGCATCTGCCCGGCCTGCTGCACCTGCTCGGCACCCTCTTCGCTGCGCTGCTGACCACTTTCGATGGCCTTGACCGCTTCCACGGCGCCGGACTGCACGGCGCTGATGATCTGGTTGATTTCGGCAATGGAGGCTGCGGTGCGCTGGGCCAGGCCGCGCACTTCATCGGCGACCACGGCAAAGCCGCGCCCGGCCTCCCCGGCCCGCGCCGCCTCGATGGCGGCATTGAGGGCCAGCAGGTTGGTCTGTTCGGCAATGCCGCGAATCACTTCCAACACCTTGCCAATGCGGCCACTGTCGGCTTCCAGGTGGCGAATCACCGCCGCGGTACTGGCGATTTCCTGGTTGACCCCGGCAATGGTATCGATAGTCGCCTGCATCACCTGCTCACCGGCCTGGGCGCTGTGGTCGGCTTCATCAGCGGCGCGCGCGGCGGCGGCGGCATGGCGGGCGACTTCCTGGGCGGTGGCGGACATCTCGTGCATCGCCGTCGCGACCTGGTCGGTACGCTGGAACTGGTCGTCGGTGCCGCGAGCCATGTTGCCGGCAATGCCGCGCAGGTCGCCACTGGCGCTCTCCAGCTCCCCGGCGTTGCGCTGCAGGCGGCTGAAAGTGTCGGCAAGAAAGTCACGCAGGGTGTTGGCCGCCACCGCCAGCCGCCCCAGCTCATCCTGGCGGTCGCTGGCGACCCGTGCCGCGAAGCGCCCCTGGCTCAACTGGGCCACGTAGTCGATCAAGCCACGGATCGGCTCGATCAGGCTGCGGTTGACCAGCCACAGGCTGAACAGCCCGACCAGCACGGCCGAGCCGAACATCACCAGCAGCCCCAGCCAGACCGTGCGCCCAGCCGACTGGCTGATGGCCTGGGCGCGCGCCTGGGCATCACTGCGCAGTTGCATGACCAGTTCGCTCATCTGCTCACTGGCCGCACGGTCGACGCCCTTTACTGCCTGATCGCCAGCTACCGGATCGCCGCCCGCCGCCAGAAACGCCTGGCGACCGCGTGCATACGCCTCACCCAACTGCCGATGGCTGCCCTTGAGCTGCTCGGCGCGGGCCTTGAGCGGCTGCTCGCTGTGTGCGATCAACTGGTCAAGGATGCCTTGCACCTGCTGTTCGCGGGCCAGGAACTGCTGCCAGTACTTGTCCAGCTCGGCGGGCTGCTTGCCGCGCAGCAGCACGTTCTTCCACTCCTGGACCTGGACCTTGAACTGCAGGTTGGCCTCATCGATCAACTGCGACGCCTGCAACGGCCCGTCGATCAACTGGCCATAGCCACGCACGCTGGACGACAACAACTGAAAGCACACCAGGGCAATCAGCAGGATCGCCAACAGGCTACCGCCGAGCAGGGCGAGAATTTGCACTCTGAGGGATTTACGCAACATCGGAAGAGCCCCGGAACAAGGAATAAGGGAGCGACGCCATCGGCGTCGACCAGGCAAAGACGTCCCTGTCCTCGTTCACTGGCCATAGACGGCAGGCCAAAAAAAAGCTGCCATCGATCGATAGCAGCCAGGTTCGAGCATTACGCAACAGCTGGAACAAATAGTCTCAAGGGATTGCTACAGAAATGTGACAACCCTCAGGAAGCTGTCACAAATCCGTCACGGTGTTGAACTGCAATGCCGCCAGCCGTGCGTACATCGGGCTCTCGGCAATCAATTGGCGATGCGTGCCGATGGCCACCAAACGGCCTTGGTCGATCACCGCAATGCGATCAGCGTGCTGCACGGTAGCCAGGCGATGGGCAATCACCAGGGTGGTACGCCCGCTCATCAAGGTCGGCAGCGCCTGCTGGATAAGGTGCTCGCTCTGGGCGTCGAGGGCGCTGGTGGCTTCGTCGAGCAACAGGATCGGCGCATCCACCAGCAAGGCCCGGGCGATCGCCAGGCGCTGGCGCTGACCACCCGACAGGCCCAGGCCGGCATCGCCAAGGTGGGTCTGGTAACCATTGGGCAGTTGCAGGATGAACTCATGGGCATGGGCACTGCGCGCGGCGGCCTCGACTTGCTCGACCGTGGCATCGGCGCGTCCGTAGCGGATGTTGTCTTCCACCGTGCCGAAGAACAGCGCCGGGTTCTGCGCTACCAGGGCAAAGTGGCGGCGCAGGTCCTGGGGGTCGAGATGGCTGAGGTCCTGGCCGTCGAGCAGGATGCGCCCTTGCTGCGGGTCATAAAAACGCAGCAACAGATCAAACAGCGTCGACTTGCCCGCCCCCGACGGCCCGACCAGAGCCAGGGTTTCGCCTGGTTCGACCGTCAGGCTCAGGCCATCGATGGCGGGCGGCGTTGGCCGTGACGGATAGGCGAAACGCACGTCCTGCAACTCGACCCGACCACTGACCCGCGGCGCTGTACGCTGCAGATCGTGCACGGGCGCAACAATCTCGCTGCGCGCCGCCAGCAGTTCGGCAATCCGCTCGGCCGCACCGGCCGCCCGCTGCAACTCACCGATCACTTCGCTGAGGGTGCCGAAAGCACCGCCGACGATCAGGCTGTAGAACACGAAGGCCGCCAGCTCACCGCCGGAAATACGCCCGGCTATCACATCCATGCCACCGACCCAGAGCATCACCCCGACAGCGCCAAGCACCAGCACGATCACCAGGGTGATCAGCCAGGCGCGCTGGAGGATGCGCTTGCGCGCCACAGCAAAGGCCGCCTCGACGGTTGTACCGAATCGCTGCTGGTCACTGGCCTGGTGGTTGTAGGCCTGCACGGTCTTGATCTGGCCCAGGGTTTCGGCCACGTAGCTGCCGACGTCGGCGACCCGGTCCTGGCTTTGCCGCGACAAGCTGCGCACGCGTCGGCCGAAAATCAGGATCGGCGCCAGCACCAGCGGCAAGGCCAGCACCACGATACTGGTGAGCTTGGGGTTGGTGACAAACAGCAGGACGATCCCGCCCAGCACCATCAAGGCATTGCGCAGGAATAGCGACAGCGACGAGCCGATCACCGATTGCAGCAAGGTGGTATCGGCGGTCAGCCGCGACTGGATCTCCGAACTGCGGTTACTCTCGAAAAAGCCCGGGTGCAGGTAGATCAGGTGATCGAACACCTGCTGACGGATGTCGGCCACACAGCGCTCGCCAATCCATGACACCAGGTAGAAGCGGCTGAAAGTGCCGATCGCCAGGGCCAGTACCAACAGCAGGAACAGGCCGATGGATTGATTGAGCAGGTGCGGCGACTGGGTCATGAAACCCTGGTCGACCAGAAGGCGGATGCCCTGGCCCATGGACAAGGTGATCGCCGCAGTGACCACCAGGGCCAGCAAGGCCAGCAGCGCTTGCTTGCGGTAAGGGCGGATGAAATACCAACTCAGGCGCATGGCCTGGCGCTGGCGGGGAGAAAACCGGTTGAGCATGGGGGTACGCCGTTTGTCCGCTGTTTGCAGCAGCCTACACCGGACCGCTCGTCCAGCGCCAAGGAACTCCCGGTAATGGCAGGCGTCGGAACCAGAACCTGGGCATATAAGATCCAGGGCACAGCTGACTAGACCGTTTCGGTCTAAAGTACCACTGGAGGTTTACTCGGCTTTCTGGTGGACTGGACGCGTCGCACAGTGATAACCGAAGGAGCTGTCACAGGCCGGTCACGAGGCGATTCTAGTCTGAGCTTGCAACCTGATGAGGAGACAGGAAATGAGCTTGCAACAAGGCAATACCCAGGAAAAACCCGTGCCTAACCCGCAGGCATCGGTAGGCGGCACGATCATCGACAAGGATGGTAACGAAATTACCATCACCGAAGAGATGATCCAGCATGCCTGCGAGGAGCTGGAAAAAAGCCGGGTAGAACTCGCCAAGAAAGACTGACCCACCCGAATTCTTCAACCCGGCGCACGCGCCGGGTTTTTATTGCCCGCGATTCAGACCAGCACGCCGCCCAGGGCCCGAACCATCTGCACCAGCTGCGCTGTTTCACCGTGCAAGCGAACGGCCAGTCCTTCGATCTCGCGGCGCGGCGGATAGTGTTTGCGCAGGCTGTCGAAGGCGGCTTTCTGCAGCGCCGGGTCGCGGCTCAAGCTACGGCGAAAATCGGCATCGTCACGGCGCGGGTCATACACCGCGCGGCACAGGGTGGCCAGGGCCCAGGCCGGATCGGTCTCGGCCTGCAGGGTGATTTCGGCCAGCCACGGCTGAGGCAACAGATCGGCCAGGCGTACCTGCTCAGGCTCGCCACGCCAGGCACAGAAGGCCTGGTAGATCTGCGCCGTACCGCGCTGCTTGCCGTCCAGGCTGTAGCCGGCAATATGTGGGGTGGCGATCACGCAGAGGTCGGCCAGGGCCAGGTCGACCTGGGGCTCACCTTCCCAGACATCAAGCACCGCCTGGATATCATCGCGCTCGCGCAGTAGCTGGCGCAGGGCCTGGTTGTCGACCACCGGGCCACGGCTGGCATTGATCAACCAGGCACCGGGGCGCAGGCGGGCCAGTTGATCCTGGCCAAGCAGGTGCCAGGTCGGCAGCTCGCCGCTGCGGGTCAGCGGGGTGTGCAGGCTGATCACATCGCACTGCTCAAGGATCTGCTCCAGGCTCACATAATCGCCGCCTTCGCGCGCCTGACGCGGCGGATCACAGACCAGCACCTGCCAGCCCAGACCACGCAGCACCTCGACCAGGCGCCCTCCCACCTCACCGGCGCCCACCACCCCATAGGTGCGTGCAGGCAAGCTGGCGCCGTCGAGCTCGGCCAGGGTCAGCAGGCTGCCCAGCACATAATCCACCACGCCGCGGGCATTGCAGCCTGGCGCGCTGGACCAGTGAATACCCGCCTCGGCGAAATAATCCAGGGCCAGGTGATCGGTGCCGATGGTGCAGGTGCCGACAAACTTCACCTGGCTGCCGTCGAGCAGAGCGCGGTCGACCTTGGTTACCGAACGCACCAGCAGCACGTCGGCATCCTTGACGCAGGCGGCATCGATCGCACGCCCGGGGTAGCGGCGGATCTCGCCGAAGCCGGCAAAGAAGGCATCGAGCAGCGGGATATTCTCGTCAGCAACAATCAGCATGGCGCTCTCCTATCGGGGTGCGCAGTGTAGGCCGATACGGGTGGGCTGATCCACAGGCAGGCGAGGTTCCTGACTACTGCGTCAAGGCGTAGACTAGCCGGCTTTGCCCATCTTTTATGTGGACACCTGCCTTGTGACACCGATGACCGCCGATACCCAAACCCCCTCCCTGTCGCGCCCGGCGCGGATCCGCACCGAGCTGCGCGACCTGCTGATGCTGGCGACGCCGATCATCATCGCCCAGCTCGCGACTACCGCCATGGGCTTTGTCGATGCGGTAATGGCCGGCCGGGTCAGCGCGCGTGACCTGGCAGCAGTGGCCCTGGGCAACTCGATCTGGATCCCGGTGTACCTGCTGATGACCGGCACCCTGCTGGCAACCACGCCCAAGGTCGCCCAGCGCTATGGCGCCGGCCAGCACGCCGAGATCGGCCCGCTGGTGCGCCAGGCCCTGTGGCTGGCCTTGAGCGTCGGCCTGATCGCCAGCGGCCTGCTGCTCAGCGCCGAGCCGATCCTGCAGGTGATGAAAGTCGACCCGCAGCTGGTGGCGCCGAGCATGGGCTATTTGCAGGGCATTGCCTTCGGCTTCCCGGGCGTCGCCCTTTATTACGTGTTGCGCTGCTACAGCGATGCCCTGGGGCGCACTCGGCCAAGCATGGTCATCGGCCTGTCCGGCCTGCTGCTGAACATTCCGCTGAACTATGTGCTGATTTACGGCCACTTCGGCCTGCCGGCCCTGGGCGGCGTCGGTTGCGGCTGGGCCAGCGGCATCGTCATGTGGTTCATGGCCCTGAGCATGGCCGCCTGGACCCGCTGGGCCCCGGCCTATGCCATGAGCCGGGTGCTGGTGCGTGTCGACAAGCCGCAATGGCCGGTGATCAAGCGCCTGGTCGGGGTCGGCCTGCCGATCGGCATCGCGGTGTTCGCCGAGTCGAGCATCTTCGCGGTGATAGCCCTGCTGATCGGCAGCCTCGGCCCTACCGTGGTTGCCGGGCACCAGATTGCCCTGAACATCAGCTCGCTGCTGTTCATGATTCCGTATTCGCTGGGGATGGCGGTGACCGTGCGGGTTGGCCAGGCCGTGGGCGCCGGGCTGCCCCGCCAGGCGCGCTTCGCCGCCCTCGTTGGCCTGGGCGCGGCGCTGGTGTTTGCCTGCTTCTCGGCCAGCTTGATCCTGCTGATGCGCGAGCCGATTGCCTCGATCTACACCCCGGATACGGCAGTGATCCAGATTGCCGCGATGCTGATCGTGTATGCCGCGCTGTATCAGTTCTCCGATGCCATCCAGGTGATCGCCGCCGGTGCCCTGCGCGGCTACCAGGACACCCGGGTGACCATGATCCTGACCCTGTTCGCCTACTGGGGCATTGGCTTGCCGGTGGGTTATGTATTGGGCCTGACCGACCTGCTCGGCCCGGCCAGCGGCCCTAACGGCTTGTGGGAAGGCCTGATTGCCGGCCTGACCTGCGCGGCGCTGATGCTGGCGATCCGCCTGGCGCGTAGCAGCGCCAAACACATTCGCCGGGCCGAAAAGCGCTAGTCGAACTTCTTGCGGATCCAGTACAGGTAAGTGCCCGCCTCTTCCTGCTGCTGGACCAGCTGGTGGTCGAGGAACACGCAGAACTTGGGGATATCGCGACGGGTCGAGGGATCGGTGGCGATCACCTTGAGCAAGCCGCCGGGGGCCAGGTCGCGAATGTGCTGGTGCAGCATCATCACCGGCTCCGGGCAGTTCAGGCCGGTGGCGTCGAGGGTGGCGTCGGGGGTGAGGTCAGTCATGTAGAACTCCGGAAACAATCAGCTATTGTCGCTCATGCACGCGGCAGGGTCATCTTCGCTGGCCTGATCGCCGGCAACGCCGGCTTGTGTCTTGAGGTAGGAATAGAATCAGAAGTGAGAGCGGTGAATGGCAAGCTGTACGCCGGTAGTGCTTAAAGCACGTGTGGGAGCAAAGCTGCCATTCACCTCTCCACTCTGGCCCGAGCCCGAACAGTTGATTGAGCGCCTCTCGAATCACAAGCGTGGGCCAAGCCAGAGCGCTCTCACAACTGAGTGTAAGAGGGTTCAGCCATGTTGTCTTCTGTTGGAATCGACACTGCCAAAGCCACTTTGGAAATCTGCATCAAACCTCAGAAAATCCGCTTCGAAGTGGCCAACAACTCCGCAGGCTTCGAGGCGTTGCTTGAGCGTCTGAAGGACTTCAAGATCAGTCGAGTGCTGATCGAAGCGACAGGCGGCTACGAGAAAGATGTGTTGATCGCCCTGGCCTCAGCAGGACTGGAAACCATCTGCATCAACCCAGCCCGTGCCCGGAAATTCGCCGATGCCATGGGTAAAAAAGCCAAAACCGACAAGATCGACGCCGAAGTCCTTGCGGACTTCGCTGCACACCTCAGCGTTCCTCAAAGCCAACCGATCAGCCCGGAACGCGAAGAGCTGCGCGAGTTGGTGAAGCAGCGCGCCCAATTTGTGCAGAGCCGTGATGACTACAAACGGCGTCGCCTGCAATGCCGCTCGGCAATGGCGATGGCCCACTTTGATGAGCACATAGAACACCTGAAAGTGCTGATCAAACGCCTCGACGAAGAAATTGACCAGGCGATGGTGCAACTGGACGATACCAGGGCGAGTCAGTTGTTGGCGGTGAGCGGAATCGGTCGGGTAACCGCCGCAAATCTGCTCGCCTCACTGCCTGAACTGGGGCAGTTGGACCGCCGTCAGATCGCCGCGCTGGTGGGCGTAGCGCCTTACAACAACGATAGTGGTAGCCATCGAGGGCACCGCCAGATATGGGGTGGTCGGGCCCATGTAAGGCGAGTGCTGTACATGTCGAGCTGGATCATCATCCGTCACAACACAGAATTTAAAGCACGCTACGAAGCACTTCGGGCACGTGGCAAGTGCGCCAAGGTGGCACTCGTAGCTTGCATGCGGGTGCTGATCGTCAGGCTGAATGCAATGCTGCGGGACAATACCCCTTGGCGAGTGCAAACAGCCTGATCAAGACAGTTGCTCCCACAGGTTTTGCAGCCACCCTTGCCCCTGTGGGAGCTGGCTTTGCCAGCGATGGCCTCAGCGCGGTTTCAGATCCAGGCGACGCAGGTGGCAGGTCACCTCTTCGCGGTCGTGATACAGCTGCTTGCAGCCAATCGACACCTTGACCTTGCGCGCCTTGAAGCCTTCCTCGATGCGTTCGAGCAAGCGCCGCACTTCAGCGTAACGCTGCTTCATCGGCAGCTTGAGGTTGACCACCGCCTCCCGGCACAGGCCCTCGCCCAACCAGGTTTCCAGCAAGGCGGCACTGCGTGCCGGCTTCTCGACGATGTCGCAAACCATCCAGTCCACGATCTGCTTGGGCTTGTAGGTAAACCCGTCGGCCATCAGGTGCTGGACCAGGCCGGTGTCCATCAGGCTTTCAGCCATCGGCCCGTTGTCGATGGCCGTTACCAGCATGCCGCGCTTGACCAGTTGATAGGTCCAGCCACCTGGCGCCGCGCCGAGGTCAACCCCGGTCATGTCATCGGACAGCCGCGCATCCCACTGGTCACGGGGGATGAAATGGTGCCAGGCCTCTTCCAGCTTCAGGGTCGAACGGCTCGGTGCCTCGCGGGGGAACTTCAGGCGCGGGATGCCCATCGGCCACATCGCCGAGTTGTCCGCCGCCGCCAGGCCGACAAACACCCGTCGGCCGCTGACGAAAGTCAGCAGCAAACGTGGTTTGTGCGCATCCTCGACCAGTCGCCCGGCCTTGCTCAAGGCTTTACGCAGCGGCACTTCGAACTTGCGGCAGAAGGTCGAAAGCTCCTTGCCGTCGTTGGTGTCCATCACCTCCAGCCACAGGCTGCCGCACTGCGGATAATCGGCCAGGGCCTCGAGCAGGACACTGATGCGGTCGGTTTCCGGCAGTTCGATGAAAGTACCGCGGGCCCATTGCCGGGGGAAAATCAGCTGGGCAAAACGCAGCTCGCGCATCAGTTGCTCGGCGCCTTCGGCGTCGTTGCAAATGAATTCGGCGCAGGCGCTCTGCGGCTTGGCCTTGGCGTAGCCGGCGACGTTCAGGCGTGCGGCGTGCTCGGCGATTTCGGCACAGACTTCACTTTCGAAACCGGGCCGGCAATGCATAAACAGGGTATTCATCTTCACTCCAGGACGGCTGGCGCCCAATCACGCCAACCCTGACCGGGCGCAATACGCAGCGCCGGTAAATCGGCGAATGATAAAGGAAGTTCGGAACCTGCGACACGTCCCGCCGGTCCAGTACATGGTCAGGTCCGCCAAACAGGGCTAACCTGACCGTTCAGCCAGGTCCGTGCCGTGCGGACTGTCACAGAGGCGGTGAACCGGCGACAGCAGGGAAGATTGCCGTTCACCGGCGCAGAAGGAGTTGGTAATGCCCTCGCTCGATAGCCTGAAAACCCTCAAGACCCTGACGGTCGATGATCGTCTCTACCACTATTACAGCCTGCCCGACGCCGCCCTCAGCCTCGGCGACCTGCAGCGCCTGCCGATGTCGCTGAAAGTGCTGCTGGAAAACCTGCTGCGCTGGGAAGATGGCAAGACCGTCACCAGCGGCGACCTCTCGGCGCTGGCCAACTGGCTCAAAGAGCGGCGTTCCGACCGCGAGATCCAGTACCGCCCGGCACGGGTACTGATGCAGGACTTCACCGGCGTTCCGGCCGTCGTCGACCTGGCCGCCATGCGCGCGGCCATGGCCAAGGCCGGCGGCGACCCGCAGCGGATCAACCCGTTATCGCCGGTTGACCTGGTCATCGACCACTCGGTGATGGTCGACCGCTACGCCAGCCAACAGGCCTTTGCCCAGAACGTCGACATCGAAATGCAGCGCAACGGCGAACGCTATGCCTTCCTGCGCTGGGGCCAGAACGCCTTCGACAACTTCAGCGTGGTGCCGCCGGGCACTGGCATCTGCCACCAGGTCAACCTTGAGTACCTGGGCCGCACCGTCTGGACCCGTGAAGAAGACGGGCGCACCTACGCCTTCCCCGACACCCTGGTCGGCACCGACTCGCACACCACCATGATCAACGGCCTGGGCGTGCTGGGCTGGGGCGTGGGCGGCATCGAGGCCGAGGCGGCCATGCTCGGCCAACCGGTGTCGATGCTGATCCCTGAAGTGATCGGCTTCAAGCTGACCGGCAAGCTGCGTGAAGGCATCACCGCCACCGACCTGGTGCTGACCGTGACGCAGATGCTGCGCAAAAAAGGCGTGGTCGGCAAATTCGTCGAATTCTACGGCGACGGTCTGGCCGACCTGCCACTGGCGGACCGCGCCACCATCGCCAACATGGCACCGGAATACGGCGCCACCTGCGGCTTCTTCCCGGTCGACCAGATTACCCTCGATTACCTGCGCCTGTCCGGCCGCCCGGAAGCGACAGTTAAACTGGTCGAGGCCTACTGCAAGGCCCAGGGCCTGTGGCGCCTGCCCGGCCAGGAGCCGGTGTTTACCGACACCCTGGCGCTGGACATGAACGAAGTCGAAGCGAGCCTCGCCGGACCAAAGCGCCCGCAAGACCGGGTAGCCCTGTCTAATGTCAGCCAGGCCTTCGATGACTTCATCGGCCTGCAACTCAAGCCGTCGAGCAAGGAAGAAGGCCGCCTGGAAAGCGAAGGCGGTGGCGGCGTGGCAGTGGGCAATGCCGACCAGGCCGGCGAAGTCAGCTACGAATATCAGGGCCAGCAACACCTGCTCAGAAACGGCGCTGTCGTGATCGCCGCCATCACCTCCTGCACCAATACCTCCAACCCCAGCGTGATGATGGCTGCCGGGCTGGTGGCAAAAAAAGCGGTGGAAAAAGGCCTGCAGCGCAAACCCTGGGTCAAGAGCTCCCTGGCCCCCGGCTCCAAGGTGGTGACCGACTACTACAAGGCTGCCGGCCTGACCCAGTATCTGGATGCCCTGGGCTTCGACCTGGTCGGCTACGGCTGCACCACTTGTATCGGCAACTCCGGCCCGCTGGACGAAGCCATCGAAAAAGCCATCACCAGCGCCGACCTCACCGTCGCCTCGGTACTGTCGGGCAACCGCAACTTCGAGGGCCGCGTGCACCCGCTGGTGAAAACCAACTGGCTGGCCTCACCGCCGCTGGTGGTCGCCTATGCCCTGGCCGGCAGCGTGCGCATCGATATCAGCCGCGAACCGCTGGGTATCGGCAAAGATGGCCAGCCGGTGTACCTGCGCGACATCTGGCCCAGCCAGCGGGAAATCGCCGACGCCGTGGCCAGCGTCGATACCGCGATGTTCCACAAGGAGTATGCCGAGGTGTTCGCCGGCGACGCCCAGTGGCAAGCCATCGAGGTACCGCAGGCGGCCACTTATGTATGGCAGGACGATTCCACCTACATCCAGCATCCGCCATTTTTCGACGACATTACCGGACCGCTGCCGGTGATCGAGGATGTCCACGGCGCCCGGGTGCTGGCGCTGCTGGGCGACTCGGTGACCACCGACCACATCTCCCCGGCCGGCAACATTAAGGCCGACAGCCCGGCCGGACGTTACCTGCGTGAAAAAGGCGTGGAACCCCGCGACTTCAACTCCTATGGCTCACGCCGCGGCAACCATGAAGTAATGATGCGCGGCACCTTCGCCAATATCCGCATCCGCAACGAAATGCTCGGCGGTGAAGAAGGCGGGAACACCCTGTATGTGCCCACGGGCGAGAAGCTGGCGATCTACGACGCGGCCATGCGCTACCAGGCCGACGGCACGCCACTGGTGGTGATTGCCGGCCAGGAGTACGGCACCGGTTCCAGCCGCGACTGGGCCGCCAAGGGCACCAACCTGCTGGGGGTCAAGGCGGTACTGGCCGAGAGCTTCGAACGTATCCACCGCTCCAACCTGGTTGGCATGGGCGTGCTGCCGCTGCAGTTCAAGCCCGGGCAGAACCGCAAGAGCCTGGCCCTGGACGGCCGCGAGCGTATCGATATCCTCGGCCTGAGCCATGCCCAGGTGCAGCCGCACATGACCCTGAACCTGAAAATCACCCGCGAGGATGGTCGCCAGGAACAGATCGAGGTTCTGTGCCGGATCGACACGCTCAATGAAGTGGAGTACTTCAAGGCGGGGGGTATCCTCCACTATGTGCTGCGGCAATTGATCGCAGCCTGAAGTGATGGCCCGGTCCCTGGTGACCGGGCCTTTGCCTTATGCAGCAGACAACGTAGGATAAGCAGTAATGGCCAAAGGATGGCCGAAAGGCGTGTCTCCGACCGCGGCAGCGCAGTCGAAGGGTTCACGTTGTGCTTTTCAAAGGATTTCTCATGCTTGCCCCGCAATGGATCGGCCTGGCGCTGCTCGGCCTCGGTTACATCTTCGCCCTGTTCAAAGGCAACCTCGGCCTGCTGGCCCTGCCCACCCTGATTGCCCTGCTTTGCGCCGGCTTGCTGGTACGCCGTGCCAGCCTGTGGCAAAAGCTGGTCGGCCATGCCCTGTTCGTGCTGCTGGCCATCGCCCTGGCCCTGCATATGCTGCCGGGCTTCAGCGGCGCCAAGGTCATCGACAAGGTGCGCTTTAGCAGCGACGCCCTACCCTTCTCCATGTACCTGAACCTCGACAAGCCGCTGATCGGCTTCTGGCTGCTGTTGGCCTGTCCTTGGGTACTGGCGCTGAAGAACAAGCGCCCATTCGCCAGCCTCGCCCTGACGTTGCCGTTGGTTATCCTGGTGTGCCTGGGCGGCGCCTGGCTGCTGGGAATGGTTGCCTGGGCGCCGAAGTGGCCAGAGCAGGGCTGGATCTGGGCCCTGAACAACCTGTTGCTGGTGTGCCTGACCGAAGAACTGCTGTTTCGCGGTTACATCCAGGGCGGCCTGCAACGCTTGCTGAAAAACCAGAACCTGGCCCTGCTGCTGGCCGCGACGCTGTTCGGCCTGGCCCACCTGGGTGGCGGCTGGCAATGGGTGCTGCTGGCCGGCCTTGCCGGTGTCGGCTATGGCCTGGCTTACCGATATGGCGGCCTTTTCGCTGCGCTACTGTGCCATTTCGGCCTGAACCTGGCGCACTTTGCCGGCTTCAGTTACCCGATGCTGGCACCGCTGTGAACATGCGGTCATTAGCTGACTTTTGTGTCAAAAACATGAAAGAATGCAGCTAATTTGTTGAACTTTGCACGAATGACTTAGCGCAGGTCAGATCAAGACTCCTTGATCGAAATCAAGCCCTGCAAATATTCATTCAACAAAACCCCCGGCGTGCCGATACCTTTCGAAAGCCTTGCGGATTGAACAGCTAATGCGTAACAACCAGCCGATTACCCAACGCGAACGGACTTTCCCAGCTCAGCAACGGTTGATTTCGACCACTGATGCCAAGGGCGTGATCACCTACTGCAACGACGCCTTCGTCGAGATCAGCGGCTTCTCCCGCGAGGAGCTGATGCGCGCGCCGCACAACCTGGTGCGTCACCCGGATGTGCCGCCGGCCGTGTTCGCGCACATGTGGACCACGCTCAAGCAAGGCCTGCCGTGGATGGGCATCGTCAAGAACCGCTGCAAGTCGGGTGATCATTACTGGGTCAACGCCTATGTCACGCCGGTGTTCGAAAAGAACCAGGTCGTGGGCTTCGAATCGGTGCGAGTCAAGCCGAGCGCCGAGCAAGTGCGTCGCGCCGAGGCCTTGTACCAGCGTATCAACCAGGGCAAACCGGCGATTCCGCACCGCGACAAGTGGCTGCCGGTAGTGCAGGACTGGCTGCCGTTCATTCTGGTCAGCCAGATCGGCTTTTTGATCGGCAACTGGCTGGGGCATTCCTGGGGCTTCGCCCTGGCCGCCGGCCTCTCGGTACCGCTCGGCCTGCTGGGCCTGAGCTGGCAGCAACGCGGCCTCAAGCGCCTGCTGCGCCTGGCCGAACAGACCACTTCCGACCCGCTGATCGCGCAGATGTATACCGACAGCCGCGGCGTGCAGGCGCGCCTGGAAATGGCCATGCTCAGCCAGGACGCGCGGATGAAGACCTGCCTGACCCGCCTGCAGGACACCGCCGAGCACCTCAACGAACAGGCACGCCAGTCCGACACCCTGGCCCACAACAGCTCCTCGGGCCTGGAGCGCCAGCGGGTGGAGACCGAGCAGGTCGCCGCCGCCGTCAACCAGATGGCCGCCACCACCCAGGAAGTGGCCAACCACGTGCAGCGCACTGCCGACGCCACCCAGGAAGCCAATCGCCTGACCGGACGCGGCCGCGACATCGCCGGAGAAACCCGCGAGGCCATCCAGCGCCTGTCGGCTGCCGTCGGCGAGACCGGCCTGACCGTGACCCAGCTGGCCCGCGACAGCGACGAGATCGGTGGCGTGGTCGATGTGATCAAGGGCATTGCCGACCAGACCAACCTGCTGGCCTTGAACGCCGCCATCGAAGCGGCCCGAGCCGGCGAGATGGGCCGCGGCTTTGCCGTGGTGGCCGACGAGGTGCGCCAGCTGGCGCAACGCACTGCCGAGTCCACCGGGCAGATCCACGGCCTGATCGCCAAGCTGCAACAGACCGCCAACAGCGCCGTGCAGACCATGGAAACCGGTCACCGCCAGGCCGAAGAAGGCGTTGCGCGGGTGATGGAAGCCGACCAGGCCCTGGTAGGTATCAGCGAAGCTGTGGCCAATATCACCGACATGGCCACGCAAATTGCCGCTGCCACCGAGGAGCAGACTGCGGTTGCCGACGAAATCAGCCGCAACATCAGCACCATCGCCCAGCTGGCCGACCAGACCTCGGAACAGGCCCAGCATTCGGCGCTGCTCAGCGAAGAGCTGACCCGCACCGCTACCACCCAGTACTCGCTGGTGGAGCGCTTCAACCGCTAAGCCTCACCGCGCATCGCCACTGGCGGTGCGCGGCTCCCCGCCCTACCAGTCGAGCGTCAGCCGGCTTTCGAAGTAACGTTCTTCACCGCTCAATGGGTCGTTGAAACGCAGGCTCTGCGCCAACAGCTTCAACGGTTTGTTGTAGTCATCCTGCTCCTGGGCGATGTCCGGATAGAACGGATCATTGCAGATACTCGCGCCCAGGGCGGTCATGTGCACCCGCAGCTGGTGGGTTTTGCCAGTGACCGGCGAGAGGCCGTAGCGCCACAGCTCGCCGTTCTTCTCCAGCACCTGGGCCAGGGTTTCGCTGTTGCTTACCCCTTCGACTTCCTGCATGCGAAAAAATGGCTCGCCGTTGACCAGGCGGCTCTTGTGCACCAGCGGAAACTCACGCTCGGGCAAGGCGCGTGCAATGGCCTGGTAGCGCTTGTCGATCTGCCGGTTGGGGAATAGCGACTGATAGGCCGAACGACTCTGGGGGTTGGCCGAGAACAGCACCAGCCCGGCAGTGTGCCGGTCAATGCGGTGCAAGGGCACCAGATTGGGATTGTCGAGGCGGCGGATCAGCCGGCGCAGCAAGGTCTGTTCGACGTACTCGCCGGTCGGGGTGACCGGCAGGAAATGCGGCTTGTCCGCCACCACCAGGTGCTCATCGATGTGCAGGATGGCCTCTTCGACCGGAATCGGCTTCTCGTTCGGCACTTCGCGAAAATAATGGATGCGCAGGCCCGGACGGTAGACAAGCGTGGCGCTGATCGGCGCGCCCTGAGCATCCAGCACCCGGCCGCGGGCGATGCGATCAAGCCACTGCTCGCGGCCAATGGCCTTGAAGTGCTCGCTCAAGCAATCGAGTACCGTCGCCCAGTTGCCAGGCGGCAGGCACACGGTGCTGGCTTGATGCTGAGCCGGATCGAAGGGAGGCGTGGCCATGGGAACACTCTGGACAGATGGACCGGCCATTATCCCCCATGCTCGCTCGCTCAGCCAGCTTCGGCAGCCGCAGCCTCGGTGAACTCCTTGAGCCAGCGCAGCACCTCGACCGCCTCCCAGCGGCTGGGGTCGTAGAGGGCGTACAACAACCCCTGGTATCCGACCACATCCAGTGGCCGGTGGTAGCCGGCGCGCTGGAACAGGGCTTCGATCTCGGCGAAACAGGTGTTGAAGTGCACTTTATTGAACGGCGTCTTGCCTTCCAGCACCAGGCCGTCAAGGCGCAACTCGAGCACCGCTTCACTCACGACCTCGACAGCCATGCGATTGACGGAGTATTTCAGTTGTTCGACATTGACCATTGATCCGGACCCTCGACGCAAGCGCCATCCCTGTACTGTATTTATATACAGCATATTCAGAGATGTCGTCTGCGTCAATCAGACTGCATCTGTCAGACCAGACCTGGGAGATAGCCGGACCCTTTGCGCACCGTGAGCAATTGACGGCGCGGCCGGCCCGCAGCAAGGCTCAGGTGCACCCATTGGTCGTACTCGAGAATCAACTGGTCGAACTGCAGGTTGCTGTCGGCCACCCGTCGCGCCAGCGCTGCTGGCGTCAGCCCGGGCACATTGAAGTCAGCTGCCAGCCCTTCGGTATGCGCACTGGCGGCGGACCCGCCAATCACCGCGTTGAGTTCGACCGAGCGAAAGCCGCTGCTGACCAGCACCGGCGCGCCCACCAGCTCGCGGACCTGTTCGAGCGTCGCGCAGAGGCGGCGCAGGTTGTCCAGGGCGCGGCTGTCGGGCTGGTTATCGATGTCCTGGCGTGCTGCGGTCTCCGAGAGGGTCATTTCCTCGAGGGTGAAGTGTTCGGTCAGGTACATGGTGCCGCTCCTTGGCGAGGTAAGAGAAGCCAAGGATTGTCCACATCAGCTCAGCATTGCGCACGACGGGAAAGATACCCGCCAAGACCGAACCATCACCCCAGGAAGGTCACGACCTGCTCGGCATCGAAGGGCCAGCGCAGCTCGGCCCCGGTGTCGCAACGGCGCAACACCGGAATGAGCAGGCCATAGGTGTCGATCATCCCCTCGTGCTCGGCGATATCGACCAGTTCGACCAACAGGCCATGCTCGACAAACGGCATCAGCAGCGCCTCGGCCACTTCGCACAGGTGACAGCCCAGGGTGCCGAACAATTGGCATTCAGGTGGCATTTATGGGTACCAGCAACTGTAGGAACGGATCATTATTCTAGGTCTGCAATCGGGGCCAGTCGAGCGCCGCCCCTGAAACCGGCCAATGACATTGAAGTGCTGATGCACATCAACGGCCAAATGGCGTAAGTCGTTCAGACTTAATGGTTTTTTCGCTGTTTTCGCAAGGGAGTGTTTTGTGTTTGCCAACCTGTTGATCATCCTGGCCTCATCGCTGGTCGTCATCGCGTTCTTCCGGCGCCTGAAATTGCCGCCGGTACTTGGCTATTTGTGTGTCGGCCTGTTCGTCGGCCCTACCGCCCTGGACTGGGTCAACGAAAGTGAAGAGCTGCCGGACCTGGCTGAGATGGGCGTGGTCTTTTTGCTGTTTTCCCTGGGACTGGAATTTTCCCTGTCGAAAATGCTCGCCTTGCGCAAGGTGGTGTTTGGCCTCGGCAGCCTGCAGGTGATCTGCACCAGCCTGCTCCTCGCCGGACTGCTGGTTCTGCTCGGCATGCAACCCAACGTGGCCTTGATGCTGGGCGCGGGCCTGGCGCTGTCGTCGACGGCGATCGTCAGCAAGGAGCTGACCAGCCTCGGCGAGATTTTCAGCAGTCATGGTCAGAATGCCATCGGCGTGCTGCTGTTCCAGGACGTGGTGGCAGTGTTGCTGCTGACCCTGGTACCGGTGTTTGCCGGCCAGGGCGGCCAGGCCTGGTACTGGGCTTTGCCGCTGACCCTGGGCAAGACCGTGATCCTCTTCTTCGGCCTGCTGCTGGCCAGCCGCTGGCTGCTGCCGCGGCTGTTCCATGAGGTGGCCAGCTCGCATTCGGCCGAGCTGTTCGTCCTGCTGGCTCTGGTGATCGTGCTGTTGACCGCCTGGTTGACCCACCTGCTGGGCCTGTCGCCGGCCCTGGGCGCGTTCCTCGCCGGCATGTTGCTGGGAGAAAGCAATTACCGCCATCAGATCGAAGCCGATATCCGCCCATTCCGGGACATTTTGCTCGGGCTGTTCTTCGTCAGTATCGGCATGCTCATCGACCTGCAGCTGTTCGCCACCCATGGCTGGCAGCTCCTTGCCCTGACCCTCGCCCTGCTGCTGATCAAAGGCTCTGTGGTGGCCGCACTGGTGCGCTTGCGCGGCAGTGATGCCGAGACCGCCTGGCGCAGCGGCCTGGCCCTGGCCCAGGGCGGCGAGTTCTGTTTCGCCCTGATGGCGCAGATGCAACAGACCCGCCTGCTGCCCGAGGAACTCGGTCACCTGCTGCTGGCCGCGACCTTCTGCTCGATGCTGGTCACCCCGCTGCTGCTGCGGGCCGCTCCGACAATCGCCGCCCGCCTGCACCGCAAGCCCAACCAGGAAGTTCATCTGGAAGAGATCGAAGCACAAAGCGCCGCGATGAACGGCCACGTGCTGATCTGCGGCTACGGCCGCGTCGGCCAGTCGATCGGGCGCTTCCTGCGCCGCGAGGACATCCCCTTCATTGCCCTGGATGACGACCCGGTGCGGGTCCAGGAAGCCGCCGCCGGAGAAAACTGCGTGCACTACGGCGACTCACGCCGCGGCGAACTGCTCACCGCCATCGGCCTTGAGCGCGCGCGCTTGCTGGTGATTGCGGTGGACAAGACCGACATCGCCCTGAGCGTGTTGAAAGCCGCCCGCGAGCGTCATGCCCAGGTGCAGATCCTGGTGCGCACCCGCGACGACAGCCAGCGCGACGAATTGCGTGCCGCTGGCGCCACTGCCGTGGTCCCGGAACTGCTGGAGTCGAGCCTGATGCTGGCCTCCCATGCCCTGGTGATGCTCGGCCTGCCACAGGATCAGGTGCAGCAACGGGTAGATGAAGTGCGCAAGACCCGCTACCGGCTGCTGCATGCCTTCTACCATGGCGCCCAGACCAGCCCGGTCGACAGCGAGGGCCTGCCCAAGGCGATGATGCACGCAGTCAACCTCGGCGCCGAAGCCTATGCCTGCGGCCGAACCCTGAGCGATCTGGGCCTGGAACAATTGGGTGTTGAACTGCAGGCCGTGCATCGCCAGGGCGAGGAGCTGAATGTAGACACCGGCACCTGTCTGCACGCGGGCGATGCTGTGCTGGTCAGCGGCCCGCTGAGCGCCGTGGAAGCCTGCGAGGCGCGCTTGCTCGCAGGGCGCTGAACCGTCAGTCCTGGCTGGTGGCGCCGATCTTGTGAATCGACAGGTCGGCGCCGTAGTACTCTTGCTCCTGGCTCAGGCGCAGGCCATGCAACAGCTTGATGCTGCCATACACGGCAAAGCCGCCGAGCAAGGCCACCAGCACCCCGGCCAGGCTGCCGATCAACTGGCTGATCAGGCTGACCCCACCCAGGCCGCCCAAGGCGCTCTGGCCGAAGATCCCGCAGGCAATCCCGCCCCACACTCCGCACAGGCCATGCAGCGGCCACACGCCCAACACGTCATCGATCTTCCAGGTGTTCTGCGCGGCAATAAAGCACCAGACAAACAAGGCTCCGGCAATCGCCCCGGTGGCCAGCGCGCCCACCGGGTGCATCAGGTCAGAACCTGCGCACACCGCCACCAGCCCGGCCAGCGGGCCGTTGTGCAGGAAGCCCGGGTCGTTGCGCCCGACCAGCAAGGCGGCCACGGTGCCGCCGACCATGGCCATCAAGGAGTTGACTGCCACCAGGCCACTGACCCCTTGCAGGGTTTGCGCGCTCATGACGTTGAAGCCGAACCAGCCGACGATCAGAATCCACGACCCCAGGGCCAGGAACGGAATGTTCGACGGCGCAAAAGCCACCAGCTTGCCGTCGCGGTAACGGCCGTTGCGCGGTCCCAGCAGCAATACTGCCGCCAGCGCCAGCCAGCCCCCCATGGCATGCACCACGACGGAGCCGGCAAAGTCATGAAAACCCGCGCCAAAACGCTCCGCCAGCCAGACCTGCATGCCAAAGTTGCCATTCCAGACGATACCTTCGAAAAACGGATAGACGAAGGCGACGATCAGCACCGTGGCGCACAATTGCGGGGCGAAGCGTGCACGCTCGGCGATGCCGCCGGAGATGATCGCCGGGATCGCCGCGGCAAAGGTCAGCAGGAAGAAGAACTTCACCAGGCTGTAGCCATGCTCCTGGCTCAACACCTGTGCCGGCTGCAGAAAACTGACACCGTAGGAAATCCAGTAGCCGATAAAGAAATAGGCCAGGGTCGACACGGCAAAATCGCTGAGAATCTTCGACAAGGCGTTGACCTGGTTCTTGTGCCGCACGGTGCCCACCTCAAGGAAGGCAAAACCTGCGTGCATGGCCAGAACCATCACCGCACCGAGCAGAATGAACAGCGTGTTGGAGCCGTGGACCAGGGTGTCCACTGCGCTTTGCAAATTTTCCATGGAGTAGGCAGGCCTGCAAAAAAGCACCAAGACAGCTCAAAAACACTCCTTCGTGCACCAGTCTGGATCGTCGTTGCGGCCACCTCCCTGGCCGATCCGGGTAGTACGGGAGTTTTTCCTTGGGTTTGTCGTGGATTGGGTTAAGGTTTACAGGTCCGGTATTCGCCCGCGCCCACAATCGGCGCAGGCACCGGCCCCGGCGCACCACGGCAAAGCAAAAGCTGTACCAGCAAATTGCACTTGAACCTTCGCCCGCGCCCACGACTCGAAATAGCCACACACACTGTTAGGGAGAGCCCCATGGCCAGCAAATCGGCAAAGACTGCTCAAGACATATTGATGGCTGACTTCCAGACCCTGGTACGCGATACCGAGAAGCTGCTGGAGCACACTGCAACCCTGGCTGGCGATCAGGCCGACGACCTGCGCGAACAGATCCATGACAGCCTGCTGCGCGCCCGGGAAACCCTGCAACTGACCCAGGATTCGGTCCGCGAACGCGGCCAGGCGGCCCTGAGCGCAACCGAAGACTACGTACAAAGCAACCCCTGGCAGTCGATCGGCATTGCCGCCGGCGTTGGCTTTCTGATCGGCCTCTTGGCCACCCGCCGCTGAGGACCGAGCATGGAAAGCGAACCACTCGCCGGTGCCGGTCCCTCCAGCAAGCGTCTCGGCGCTGCGGTGCTGGGCCTGCTGCATGGCCATGTCGAACTGTTCGGCATCGAACTGCAGGAGCAGAAAGCGCGGACCCTCAGCTTGCTGCTGTTCGCCGGGCTGGCCCTGGTATTTGCCCTGCTGTTGCTGACCGCCCTCTCCGGCCTGGTGCTGGTGATGCTCTGGGACAGTTATCGCCTGGCCGGCATCATTGGCCTGTGCGTGTTCTACGGGCTGGCGGCGCTGTTTTGCGGCCTGCGTCTGAAGGCGGCGGTGTTCGATGAATCGTCACCCTTCAGCTCGACCCTCGAAGAACTTGCCAAGGACCGGGAGCGCCTGTTGCCATGAGCCTGCCTGAACTACCGCAAACCACCAATCGCCGGGAACTGCGCAAGGCCTTGGTGCGCCTGCGCCTGGAGATGCACCGCCAGGAAATTCGCCATGAGTCCGGGCAACTGCTCAACCCCCTCACCCGTTTGCGCTCCATGGGCGACTCACTGCAAGGCGGCCTGGGCATCAAGCACGCGCCGCTGTGGGGCATTGGTGCCGTGGTGCTGCTGGGTTTCCTGACCGGCAAGGGCGCCCGCAGCGGCAGCGTCAGCCGCCTGGTGCGCCTGGGGACCAGCTTGATTCCGTTGTTGAAGCTGGCCATGCAAGGGGCTGGTAGCAAGCGTTAAGTGCAGCGCCTGAACTACGACCGCTGCGCGCTCGATCGCGGGTCAAGCCCGCTCCCACAGATCTGCGCGCTTAGCAAGAGCGAAGCGAATTGTGCTCTTGATCTGCTTTTGATCTTGATCCACCGGCCCCGTTAACCAGAAGGGCCGAGTGGAGGTGTTGCGAAGGGGCTAGTGCGCAGCACCTTCGGCGTTAGCCGAAGTTGCGAAACGTAGAGTTGCTTGCAACTCGTAGTTCGCAATGCCCCGTAGCGACACCGGAACGAGGGGACCCGAAGCGCAGCGTAGGGCCCCTGGTGGGGCAAGAATTTTTGCTTACTTTTTTTTCGACTGAAAAAAGTAAGCCGCCGTAAAGGCGGAAGGGGCCCGCAACGCCCATACAGCAAACGGATAAGCTCACAAAGCCACTTGCACCCCCCGACCCAAACCACGAAGCTACCCCCCTGCCCCCCGCACCGGAGAAATGGCCTTGGATTGGCACACCCTGCTCACCCGCGAACGCCTCGGCAAACCCCTGCACAGCCCGGAAGAACTCGGCCGCAGCCCGTTCCACAAAGACCACGACCGGATCATCTTCTCCGGCGCCTTCCGCCGCCTGGGGCGCAAGACCCAGGTGCACCCGGTGTCGAGCAACGACCACATCCACACCCGCCTGACCCACTCCCTGGAAGTCAGCTGCGTCGGCCGCTCACTGGGCATGCGCGTCGGCGAAACCCTGCGCGCCAGCCTGCCGCAGTGGTGCGAACCCAGCGACCTGGGCATGGTCGTGCAGTCAGCGTGCCTGGCTCATGACATCGGCAACCCACCCTTCGGCCACTCCGGCGAGGATGCCATACGCCACTGGTTCCAACAGGCCGCCGGGCGCGGCTGGCTGGATGCGATGAGCGCCGCCGAACGCGGCGATTTTCTCAACTTCGAAGGTAACGCCCAGGGCTTTCGCGTCCTCACCCAACTGGAATACCACCAGTTCGACGGCGGCACGCGGCTGACTTACGCCACGCTGGGTACTTACCTCAAATACCCCTGGACTGCACGTCACGCCGACGCCCTGGGGTACAAGAAACACAAATTTGGCTGCTACCAGAGCGAACTGCCGTTGCTCGAACAGATCGCCCGCAAGCTCGGCCTGCCGCAACTGGAAGAGCAACGCTGGGCCCGTCACCCGTTGGTGTACCTGATGGAGGCGGCCGATGACATCTGCTACGCCCTGATCGACCTTGAAGACGGCCTGGAAATGGACCTGCTCGACTACGCCGAGGTCGAGTCGCTGCTGCTGAGCCTGGTGGGTGACGACCTGCCGGAAACCTACCGCCAGTTGGGCCCGGACGATTCGCGCCGGCGCAAACTGGCGATCCTGCGCGGCAAGGCCATTGAGCACCTGACCAATGCCGCGGCGCGCGCTTTCGTCGAACAACAGGACGCGTTGCTGGCCGGCACACTCAACGGTGACCTGGTCGAGCATATGCACGGCCCGGCCAAACGCTGTGTGCTGCAGGCCAAAGACATCGCACGCAAGAAGATTTTCCAGGACAAGCGCAAGACCCTGCATGAAATCGGCGCCTACACGACCCTGGAGATCCTGCTCAATTCGTTCTGTGGCGCCGCCCTGGAGCAACATGGCGGGCGTACACCCTCGTTCAAGAGCCGGCGGATTCTCGACCTGTTGGGCAAGAACGCGCCGAGCCCGGATGCCTCCCTACACACCTCGTTCCTGCGCATGATCGATTTCATTGCCGGGATGACCGACAGTTATGCCAGTGAAATGGCCCGTGAAATGACCGGCCGCTCGAGCCCGAGCTGATCAACCGCCTGTACTGCCCGGCAACCGGGCAGTACAGGAAATTACTGACACACTTGAAACAAATATAAACAACCCGAAACTTTCGCAACATAACCTTACCATCTATAGCATTGACACCCCTATCTAGCAGAAGCCTCTGTAATCCTATATTTCAAAGTTAGTAGGACTTTTCCTATATATCAATTAACTCACCTCAAGTTCATGTGCGACCTGTTCTTTCTGCGCTAAGGTGCCCCTATCCCTCTGGCACTTTTATGGAAAGTTCAACATGTATTCTGTCTTCATCGTCGACGATCACCCGGTCATCCGCCTGGCGGTGCGCATGCTTCTGGAGAATGAAGGCTATCGAGTGGTCGGTGAATCGGACAACGGCGTAGACGCCATGCAGATGGTCCGCGAATGCCTGCCGGACTTGATCATCCTCGACATCAGCATTCCGCGGCTGGACGGCCTGGAAGTGCTCTCGCGTTTCCATGCCATGGGCATCCCGCTGAAAATCCTGATACTGACCGCACAATCGCCAGCGCTTTTTGCCATTCGTTGCATGCATTCCGGCGCAGCAGGCTATGTGTGCAAACAGGAAGACCTCAGCGAGTTGCTTAGTGCGATAAAAGCGGTGTTATCGGGTTATAACTATTTCCCCAGCCAGGCCATCAATCCGGTACGCAAACACGATGATTCAGCCTCGGACCTGGATCTGTTCAAACAGGTCAATGATCGTGAGCTGATGGTACTGCAACTTTTTGCCCAAGGCAGAAGTAACAAGGAAATTGCCCAGGGCATGTTCCTCAGCAACAAGACGGTCAGCACCTACAAGAAACGACTGATGCAAAAGCTCAAAGCCAGTTCTCTGGTTGAACTGATTGAAATGGCGAAACGCAATGCCCTGGTTTGAGAGCGCCCATGCTCAGGCATAGCCTTACCCTCCTGCTGTGTGCTGTGCTGGCTTGCCTGAGCATTGCCACACGGGCGGACGACGTCGCGGCCACCCCGCTCACCCTGTTCAGCCGTGCCGAGCCAATCGCCATGAAACTGCCCCTGACCCCGGCTCAGCGACTGTGGATCAAAGGCAAGGGCGAGTTACTGCTGGGAACTTCGGCGCCGGATTACCCGCCCTTCGACATGACCGCCAGCGGGCGCGACTACGAAGGCTTGACCGCCGACTTCGCCGGCCTGATCGGCTCGGCCCTGGGCTTGCCGATCAGGGTGCAACGCTACGCCACCCGCCAGGAGGCGGTGAAAGCCCTGGCTCAAGGCCAGATCGACCTGCTGGGCAGCACCAACGGCTACGAGGCAGCCACGCCCGGCATCGCCCTGTCCATCCCCTATGCCGTGGATCAACCGGTACTGGTGACCCGCGAGAACGAAATCCGCCCCCTGGACACCGGCCTGGCAGGCCTGCGCCTGAGCATGGTCTATCACTACCTGCCAATGGATGAGGTACTGGCCAATTACCCTGACGCCACCATCCAGTCCTACCCCTCCTACCAGAACGCACTGAACGCCGTGGCGTTCGATCAGGCCGACGTCTTTCTGGGCGACACCATCTCGACCCACTACCTGATCAATCAAGGCCACCTGCAGAACGTCAAGATGGCCAACTTCGGTAAACATGAGCCGGTCGGTTTCAGCTTCGCCGTGCAGCGCAGCAACCAGATGCTCCTGGAGCTGATCAACGCCACCCTCGACGCGGTGTCCAGCAGTACGCGGGAAAGCCTCTTCAAACGCTGGAGCGCCGGTAGCGATGTACTGCTGACCGACCGCAAACTGCAGCTGTCACAACGCGAAGAGCGCTGGCTGAGCGGCCATCCGGTGGTGCGGGTGGTGGTCAACGAAACCGCCGCACCACTGACCTTCTTCGACAGCGCCGGCAACTTTCGCGGCATTGCCGCCGACCTGCTGGAACTGATCCGCCTGCGTACCGGCCTGCGTTTCGAAGTGCAGCGGGCCAGTGGAATCAGTGACATGATCGACCGCCTCAACCATGATCAGGCGGATGTCATCGCGGCGATCTCACCCAGCCCGCGTCGTGCCGGAACCCTGGCGATCAGTCGGCCTTATCTGGAAAACTCCTACGTACTGTTGACGCGCAAGGGCGCTGACCAGCCCGATTCCCTGGAGCAGATGACAGGCCGACGCCTGGCCCTGACTCGCGACAGCCCCTTGTTCGATGATTTGCGCCAGCGCTTCCCGGGCATCCAGCTGGTCGAGACGGAGAGCACCTTCTACTCCACCTCGCTGCTGGCCAGCGGGCACGTCGATGCGGCCATCACCGCCTTGATCAACGCCAATTTCAGCCTGGCTTCCCAGCGCGACCTGATGATCCGTTCCTCGGTCGGCGCCGAACCCGCCACCTTCGCCATGGCCACTGCCCGGGGCGCCCAGGAACTGGCGTCGATCCTCGACAAGGCATTGCTCAGCATCGCGCCGGAAGAGCTGGGCATCATCAACAGTCGCTGGCGTGGTTACAGCACAGAAACAGACGCCTACTGGCAAAAGTACCAGCGACTGATCCTCCAGGTGGTCCTGGGCACCAGCCTGTTGCTGCTGCTGTCACTGGCCTGGAATGCCTGGATGCGCCGCCAGATCAAGCAACGCGAGGCCGCCGAACGGGCCTTGAACGATCAGCTCGAATTCATGCGCGCCCTGCTCAACGGTACGCCGCATCCGATGTACGTGCGTGATCGCGGCGGCTTGTTGCAGAGTTGTAACGACAGTTATCTGGAAGCGGTAGAAGCGCAGCTTCACGATGTACTGGGTAAAAGCATCCAGGACAGCACCCTGGGCGACAGCTGCTATGCCAGCCAGATACAGGCCGATTACCAGAAGGTCATGCGCGAAGGGATCCCGTTGATCGTTGATCGGCCTTTGCTGCTCAAGGAACGTGAACTGACCATCTACCACTGGATCCTGCCTTACCGTGACTCACTCGGCGAGGTGCAGGGCATTATTGGCGGCTGGATCGACATCAGCGAGCGCCGCCAACTGATCCAGGACCTGCGCCTGGCCAAGCAGCGGGCCGATGACGCCAATCGCGCCAAGAGTGTCTTCCTGGCGACCATCAGCCACGAGATCCGCACACCGATGAACGCCATCATCGGCATGCTCGAACTTACCCTCACGCGCGGCGACCAGGGGCATATCGATCGTCCGGCCATTGAGGTTGCCTACAACTCGGCAAGAGAACTGCTGGCCTTGATCGGCGATATCCTCGACATGGCGCGCATCGAGACCGGGCACCTGAGCCTGGCGCCTGAACCGGTCAACCTGGCGGAACTGGTGGAATCGGTCGGCCGCGTGTTCGATGGCGTGGCCCGACAGAAGGATTTGCGCCTGAGCCTCGAGATTGCCCCCCAGGCCCGCTGTGAGGTGCTGCTCGACCCTTTGCGCTTCAAGCAGATCCTGTCGAACCTGGTCAGCAACGCGATCAAGTTCACCGAGCAGGGCCAGGTCACCGTGCACCTGACCCTGGAACCGGGCCCCGCGCCCGACCAGCCCATCCTGCAGGTAACGGTTCAGGACAGTGGCATCGGTATTCGCGCAGATGACCAGCAGCGCCTGTTCCTGCCCTTTGCCCAGGCCAATCCGGACAGCAATCTGGCCCGTAGCGGCACTGGCCTTGGGCTGGCCATCAGCCATGACCTGTGCCAGTCAATGGGTGGCAACCTGACCTTGCACAGCGTGTTCGGCCAGGGCACCCGCGTGTGCATCAGCATGCCGTTGACCCTACTGGCCGAAACCTCCAAGCCGGCCCCTGCGGCGCCGCTCCCCAATGCCGTGCTGCCGCCGTTGCGAGTGCTGGTCATCGATGACCATCCGGCCAACCTGCTGCTGATCGCCCAGCAACTGAACTTCCTGGGGCTGGAACATGCCAGTGCCGAAAACGGTCTCAGCGGCCTCAGCGCCTGGCATCAGGGCCACTTCGACGTGGTGATCGTCGACTGCAACATGCCACAGATGAATGGCTACCAGTTTGCCGAAGCGGTGCGGGACCACGAGCGTCAGTATCAATGGCCAGCGTGCACCATCCTCGGCTACACCGCCAACGCCCAACCGGAAGTGCGCGAGCGCTGCCAACAGGTCGGTATGGATGACTGCCTGCTCAAACCCATCAGCCTCAGCGCCTTGGGTCAGCGCCTGGCGCAAGCACCCCAGGTGCAGGCGCGCCGCCAGACAGCCGCGCCGATGCCGTTCGACCTGCAGGTTCTGGAGCCGGTGGTGGGTGACAGCGTGCACGATCTGCACCAGTTGCTCAAAGAGCTGTTGCGCAGTTTCAAACGCGACCGCGCCTTGCTCAAGGCTATCGATCCACTCAAGGACGCGCTGCAACTGAGGAACCAGGCGCACAAGATCCTCGGCCCCCGGCACGGATCATTCAGGCCAACGGCTTGATCAAGGCCTGCGAGCAACTGGAAGCCGATTGCCAGGCCAGCCAGGCGGCGCCTGTACTGGAGCGGCGCCAACGCCAGGTGGTCAGCGTCATGGGCGCCCTGGAAGAAGCGTTGCAGAAGTATCTACACGAACAACCAGCGCAACCGCTTGGATCCCGCGGGAATGCCTGAACAGGCGGCGGGGCTGAAACGAAAACGGCGGCCACTGGGGCCGCCGTTTCATCGGAATCAGGAAGCCGGGTTGATCGGCTTTTCCGGATACCAGGCATCCAGCAGCGGGCTGACTTCGATCTTGGTCAGCTCGTTACGGCCTTTGAGCCAGCTTTCAACAGCTGCGCGCTGCTCTGGAGTGACCGAGCCACGCTCGGCCTTGCAGACCAGACCGAAGTCGTCGCCGCCAACATAGTCCAGACCATTGGCATCCATGGCTTCTTCGAGGAAAGCATCGAGGAAGGCATCAATGGTTTCGTCGGACAGATCTTCCTTGAAACCCAGGTTCAGCTCAAAACCCAGCTCCTGGAATTCATCCACGCAGAGTTTTTTGCGCAGACGGCGGGAACGGTTAGTGGCCATGAAACAATCCTCTTGAGTATTAACGCGCGGCACTTTAGCAGTTTCGCCGGGCCCTTGCCGGAATAAAAGCCGATAAGCTGCAGTGTGATCCTGTATTCACAGGCCCATGGGCGTTCGGCTTGGGGCATAATGCGCGCTATATTTTTCCGTATCGGGGCCTTCACCTTTTTTCGCTCCGTTTTTTTCACCCCTCGCTCGCAGGGTTTTATCGCACATGATCAGATCTCTTCGCCCTCTTCTGCTTGCCGGCCTGCTGATGCCGCTGGCGCTTTCCAGCCACGCGGCTGCGGTCAACACCACGCTTTCGCCAAAAGTGCAGCAGGCATTGAAAACCAACAAACTGCAGGACTCGGCCCTGTCGCTGGTTATGCTGCCGCTCAACGGCCCGGGTACCCCGACCGTGTTCAATGCCGATGTCTCGGTCAACCCGGCCTCGACCATGAAGCTGGTCACCACCTACGCCGCCCTGGAAATGCTCGGCCCAACCCACCAGTGGAAAACCGAGTTCTACAGCGACGGCCCGCTGCGCAATGGCGTGTTGCAGGGCAACCTGTACCTCAAGGGCGGTGGCGACCCGAAACTGAACATGGAAAAGCTCTGGCTGCTGATGCGCGACCTGCGCGCCAACGGCGTGCAGACCATCAGCGGTGACCTGGTGCTCGATCGCAGCCATTTCGTCCAGCCGCAATTGCCGCAGTTCAACGACGACGGCGGTGATGAAAACAAGCCCTTTCTGGTCAAACCCGACTCGCTGCTGATCAACCTCAAAGCCTTGCGCTTCGTTGCCCGCAACGACGGTGGCAAAGTCCTGGTGTCGGTCGAGCCGCCGATCGCCAACATCCGCATCGACAACCAGGTCAAGGCAGTCAATTCCAAGCAGTGCAGCGGTGACGTGCGCTACAACCCGGTGGTACAGGCCGACGGCGTCAGCGTCGTGGTCAGCGGCCAGCTGGGCGATGGCTGCAACTCGCAGACCTACTTGTCGCTGCTCGATCACCCGTCCTACGCCGCCGGTGCCGTGCGCGCCATCTGGAACGAGCTGGGCGGCAGCATCCAGGGCCGCGACCGGGTCGACAACGTCCCGAAGAACGCCCGCCTGCTGGCCCGCGCTTTCTCCCCGGACCTGGTGGAGATCATCCGCGACATCAACAAATACAGTAACAACACCATGGCCCAGCAGCTGTTCCTGAGCCTGGGCGCGCAGTTCCGTACCGATGCCGATGGCGACGACGCCCGCGCCGCCCAGCGTGTGGTGCGCCAGTGGCTGGCGAAAAAAGGCATTACCGCGCCGCACCTGATCATGGAAAACGGCTCGGGCCTGTCCCGCGCCGAACGGGTCAGCACCCGGGAAATGGCCGCCCTGCTGCAGGCCGCCTGGAACAGCCCGTACGCCGCCGAGTTCATCAGCTCGATGCCGCTGGTGGGGATGGACGGCACCATGCGCAAGCGCCTCAAGCGCACTGCCATGACCGGTGAAGCGCACATCAAGACCGGCACCCTGAACACCGTCCGCGCCATCGCCGGTTTCAGCCGCGACAGCAACGGCAATACCTGGGCAGTAGCCGCGATCCTCAACGATCCGAAACCCTGGGGTGCCTCGGCAGTGCTCGACCAGGTCCTGCTCGACCTGTACCGCCAGCCGAAACTGGTCAACCGCACCGCCGCCGTTCAGCCCTGAGCCTGGCTCAGGGCAGTTCGCTCTCGACCCGGTCGCGGCCAGCCTGCTTGGCCGCGTAAACCCCCGAGTCGGCACGCAGCAGCAAGGCATCGGCGCCCTCCCCCGGGCGCCAGCCGGCCACACCGAAACTCGCCGTGACCACACCGACACCGTCCACCGCCACGCTGCGCAGGCCCTGCCAGAGCTCCATGGCCAGGGTGTAGGCCTGCCCGGCATTGCTGCCCGGGCACAAGACCATGAACTCCTCGCCGCCCAGACGGCAGAACACGTCGGTACGGCGCAGGCGATGATTGATGCGCTGGCACAGGCTGCGCAACACATGATCGCCCACAGCATGGCCGTAGAGGTCGTTGATCCGTTTGAAGTGGTCGATGTCCAGCATGATCACGGCCAGGTCCTGATTGTCGCGCTGGGCCCGCTCGAGCTCGGCTTTGAGCCGCTCCTGAAAGTAACGACGGTTGTGGATGCCGGTCAGCGCGTCGGTCACCGACAGTGCCCGCAGCTCCTCCTCGACGCGTTTCAGATCGGAGATATCCGTCAGGTAGCCATGCCACAAGGTACCGCCCTGATCGGCCGGCTCCGGTGTAGCTTCACCGCGTATCCAGCGCATCCCGGCCACCGGCAGCAGCACTCGGTACTCTTCACGCCAGGGCGTCAGGTGATCGGCGGAATAGCGGATCGAAGCACGCAACTGCGCCAGGTCGTCGGGGTGAATGCGCTCGAACACCGCCGTAGCGTCCTCGCGCAGGCGCTGCGGATCTATCTCGTAGATGTCGCGCAAGCCCTCGCTGGCGTAGCTGAAGCAGGAACTGCCGTCGGGATCGAGGCGAAACTGATAAATGCCGCCAGGCACCTCGGCGCTGAGTTTTTCCAGTAGCCGGTCACGGGCCGCCAGCGCCTCGTGCACGCGCTTGCGTTCAGTCACGTCGATACAAATGGCCAGGTGCCCGACCCACAGGCCGTGCTCGTCGAGCACCGCGGTGACCAGCATATTGGCCAGCAGGTGGCTGCCATCCTTGCGCAACAGGGTCCACTCGCCCGGTTCGCTCTCGCCCTCCTGGACCGTCTCGGCAAACATCGCCTGAGCCGGACTGACCTCACGGCCGTAGCGCTGGCTCAACGCCCGCGCACGCGTCTGCAGCTCCTGCGGCGATATCAGATCTTCAAGGGACAGCTGGCCGATGACCTCAGCACTGTGATAGCCGAGCATGCGTTCGGCACCGGCGTTGAAGGTACTGATCACCCCGCGCAGACTGGTGGCAATGATCGCCACCTGGGTGGCGGCATCCAGCACGCTGCGCAGTTGGCTGTGGGTATCACGCAGGGACTGTTCGCTGACGCGCAACTCGGCGGTACGCTGCTCGACCAGGGTCAAAGCCCGCTGGCGCTGGCCGAACAGGCTGAACAGCAAGGCACTGAGCAACAGGCTGAGCAAGCCGCCGAGCAGCACCACGGCGTTGACCGCCGAGGAGCGGTTGGCGTCCATGAACGCCAGGCTGGGCTGGATATCCAGTTGATAGTCATGATCGGCCAGGCGTAACAGGTGGCTGGCGGCCAGATCAGTGTCGGCGCCTTCATTGCCGGACTGGAACAGCACTTCATGCTGGCCTTGCCCGGACAGGTCGAGAATGCGCACCATCAGGTTGTCCTGGCTCGGGCTGGGCAGACCTTCGGCCATCAACTGCTGCAAGCTGATCACCGCCAATACATAGCCGTCGGGGGACGTTGCAGCGTTGCCCGGGGCAAATACCGGTGCAACCATCAGCACCCCGCGCGCGTAGGCCGGGTCGACATTGGTCAGGTTAAGGGGCGCCGAGACGGCCATGCTGCCCGGTTGCCGGGCGCGATCGAGGGCAGCCTGACGCAGCGGCTGGGACAGCATATCCAGCCCCAACGGCTGGGCCTGGCGGCTCAGGGCCTGGGTGTAGAAAACCGGATAATAGAGCGCCCGTTGCGTAGCGACCTGCAAAGTGCCGGCGTCATCGAGTTCGTAGATTGCAAAGGGTTTGCCCAGGAGCTGCGCCGCACTTTGTTCGAATGCAGCACGCGTCTCGCCAGCCACCCGCGGCGCCCAGGCATAGGCCTGGGTGCGGTACAGCAAGGGCTGGGCATAGCCGTTGAACTCGGCGAGGGTAACGCTGGAGGAGAACACGAAAAAACGGCGCAGGCCATCAAGACGCTGCACCTGATCCTCGAAGCGTTCTTCGATACGGCTGTAACGCTCACTGGCCAGCAGTTCGAAACGTTGCCGCAACTGCTGGCGGTACAGGTCATGGGTCGCCAGCGCCAGCAGCGCTGTCAACAGGCTGCCGGCCACAAACGCCACCCCGGCCACCAGCCAGGCGGAAACCTCTTCGCTGACAAAGCCGAGCATCTTCGGACGAGCGGCGTGCATCGACATAGAAAGCACTCAAAACGCCAGCGTCCAGCGGATCGCAGGCTCTGATTGAGTTATAGCCATTAGCCATTAACGAAGCAATCATCGCCCGCGACAATCAGCCGATCAGCGCGCCTGAATTTTCCATGCCCGGTGAATCTTGCTGTTACGGGCAAAATCCGGGTCCAGGGTCTGGGCGGTGATCTCTTCCACGGCATAGCGTTCAGCCAGGTTTTCGTCGAGCTGGAACTTGCGGAAGTTGTTCGAGAAGTACAGCACACCGCCCGGCGCCAGACGCGCTACGGCCAGGTCGAGCAACTCGACATGATCGCGCTGCACGTCGAACACCCCTTCCATGCGCTTGGAGTTGGAGAAGGTCGGCGGGTCGATGAAGATCAGCTCGTACTCGTCGCGACAGGCTTGCAACCAGGCCATGACATCGCCCTGCTCCAGGCGGTTCTTGTCCGAGAAACCGTTGAGCGACAGGTTGCGCCGCGCCCAGTCCAGGTAGGTTTTCGACAGGTCGACGCTGGTGGTGCTGCGCGCGCCACCCTTGGCCGCATGCACACTGGCGGTGGCGGTGTAGCAGAACAGGTTGAGGAAGCGCTTACCGGCCGCTTCACGCTGAATGCGCAAGCGCATCGGACGGTGATCGAGGAACAGGCCGGTGTCCAGGTAATCAGTGAGGTTGACCAACAGTTTGACGCCGCCCTCCTGCACCTCCAGGAACTGGCCCTGGGTGCTTTGGCGCTCGTACTGGCGGGTACCGGTCTGGCGCTCGCGGCGCTTGACCACCACCCGGCTCTGGTCGATGCCCAGGGCTTGCGGAATCGCTGCCAGGGCGTCGAACAGACGCGCCTGGGCTTTCTCCGGGTCGATCGAACGTGGCGCGGCGTATTCCTGCACGTGCACCCAATCCTGATACAGGTCGATGGCCAGGGCGTACTCGGGCATGTCGGCATCGTACAGGCGATAACAGCTGACGTTGTCGCGCTTGGCCCACTTGCCCAATTGCTTGAGGTTCTTTTGCAGGCGGTTGGCGAACATCTGCCCGCCTTCGCTCAAACGAGCCGGCTCGCTGGCCACGGCTGCGGGTGAACGCTGCTCGGCAGCTTCGCCGTTGCGCTCCGGCTGACGGCGCTCGCCGGTAACAAACTGGTCCGGCTGGACCTTGATCAGCAGCAGCTTGCACGGCAAGGCGCCGTTCCAGAAAGCGTATTGCTTGTGGCTACGGATACCCATGCGCTTGCCCAGGTCCGGCGCGCCAGTGAACACCGCCGCTTCCCAGTTCAGGCAGGCCTGGCGCAGACGCTCGCCAAGATTCTGGTAGAGGTACAACAGGCTGGCTTCATCGCCCAGGCGCTCGCCGTATGGCGGGTTGCAGATCACCAGGCCTTTCTGGTTCTGGTCCGGGCGCGGCTCGAAGCTGCCGACTTCGCCCTGGTAGATCTTCACCCAGTCGCTCAGGCCTGCGCGCTCAACGTTGTTGCGCCCCGGCTGGATCAAGCGCGGGTCGGCTTCATAACCACGGATCCACAGCGGTGGACGGGCCAGGCCAGCTTCGGCGCGGGCCAGCGCTTCATCATGGAGTTTGCGCCACAGTGCTGGCACGTGGCCGAGCCAGGCGCTGAAACCCCAACGTTCGCGGCGCAGGTTCGGTGCGATATCGGCGGCGATCATTGCCGCTTCGACCAGGAAGGTCCCGACACCGCACATCGGGTCGGCCAGGGCACCGCCTTCGGAAGCAATACGTGGCCAGCCGGCACGGATCAATATCGCCGCCGCGAGGTTTTCCTTCAGTGGCGCGGCGCCTTGCTGCAGGCGGTAACCGCGCTGGTGCAGGCTGTGGCCGGACAGGTCCAGAGACAGGATCGCCTCACCGCGTTCCAGGCGCAGGTGCACGCGCAGGTCAGGGTTGAGCTTGTCCACCGACGGGCGTTCGCCGCTGCTGGTGCGCAGTTTGTCGACGATCGCGTCCTTGACCTTCAAGGCGCCGAAATGGGTGTTGTCGATACCCGAGCCGTGGCCGCTGAACTCAACTGCCAGCGAACCGCTGGCTTCCAGGTGATCCTGCCACTCGACTTCATTGACGCCGTCGTAGAGATCGTCGGCGTTTTTCATGTTGAAGCGCTTGAGCACCAGCAGCACGCGGTTGCCCAGGCGCGACCACAGGCACAGCCGGTAGGCGGTTTCCATGTCGGCGCTGCCGCGAATCGCCGAAGTGTGCTCGCGCACTTCTTCCAGGCCGAGGCCGCGGGCTTCTTCGGCAAGCAGGCCTTCAAGGCCTTTGGGACAGGTGAGGTAAAGTTCGAAACGGTCCGACATGGGGTATCCAGAGCCTTGAGCAATAAAGTGGAAAGGCAAGCGCATCGCCCTTCCGATGTTTAATCGAACGCCTTTCCACAGCGTTCGAGTGGCGCTCTTTTAGCGCCGGGCCGCCCGCCAATCTGACTTTTGCCATGGGCTGAAAAGTCTTTGATTGCCGGGCAGAATGAAAAATTCAGGCAAAAAACCGGGGAAAATGACCCTTCGTCGTTTTACCTTCGTTGTTACAAATTATCACATAGCGATGGCCAGATGACTTCGCTATAGAGCAAACCCTGATCATAGCGGGCTTTGCGTCAGATCCTAATCAGACGCATTTATTTACTTATCCTCTGACCCTATGAAAGGTTACGTCCTTATGACAAAACGATCATTCACACTGTGTCGTGCATTGGTTAGAACTGGTCTCAGGTTGTCACCGCAACGGGGCAACACTTCCGCTCGCGACGCCGGCAGCGAGCGCAAACCGGCAGAACGATTCTGCCCGACCTTCTAGAGGTCGACGGGACATTACAGTCAACAAGTGAGGGCAACACCCTATGAGAAGACTTAAGCGTGATCCGTTGGAACGAGCATTTTCACGTGGCTACCAATATGGGGTCACCGGCAAATCCCGCGAGCTTTGCCCTTTTACTCTACCGTCTGTACGCCAGGCATGGATCAATGGCTGGCGCGAAGGACGCGGCGACAACTGGGACGGTATGACCGGCACTGCGGGTATCCATAGACTCAACGAACTTCACGCCGTTGGCTGAACGAGGAACTGAATCCGATTACCATGCGCGCCCCATCCGGGCGGCGGGCTAAGGCCCAGGGGCCCCTTGAGGGGGCCCTTTTTTATGCCTGCGGTTTCAGCGCGGCATGGCAGCGATGGCGTCCACCGCCTCGCGGATCAGGGCCGGGCCCTTGTAGATGAACCCCGAGTAGATCTGTACCAGGCTGGCACCGGCGGCAATTTTCTGCGCCGCATGCTTGCCTTCGGTAATCCCGCCTGCGGCAATGATCGGCAACTTGCCGCCCAGCTCGCCGGCCAGCACCTTGACGATATGCGTGCTCTTTTCCAGCACCGGCGCACCCGACAGGCCACCGGCCTCGTCGCCATGCAGCAGGCCCTCGACGCCTTCACGGCCGAGGGTGGTGTTGGTGGCGATCACCGCGTCCATGCCCGATTCGACCAGGGCTGAGGCGACCAGCACGGTTTCTTCATCGCTCATGTCCGGGGCGATCTTGATTGCCAGCGGCACATGCTTGCCGCGTTCGGTCACCAATTGCGAGCGGCGCTCGGCCAGGGCATCGAGCAGTTGCTTGAGCGAGTCGCCGAACTGCAGGCTGCGCAGGCCCGGGGTGTTCGGCGAGCTGACGTTGACGGTGATGTAGCTGGCCTGGTCGTAGACCTTGTCGAGGCAGATCAGGTAGTCGTCTACCGCGCGCTCGACCGGGGTGTCGAAGTTCTTGCCGATGTTGATGCCGAGGATGCCGCGGTATTTGGCTGCACGCACACGGTTGAGCAGGTTGTCGACACCCAGGTTGTTGAAGCCCATGCGGTTGATGATCGCCTCGGCTTCCGGCAGGCGGAACAGGCGCGGCTTGGGGTTGCCTGGCTGCGGACGCGGGGTGACGGTACCGATCTCGACAAAACCGAAACCCAGCTGGGCGAAGCCGTCGATGGCCGCGCCGTTTTTGTCCAGACCCGCCGCCAGTCCGACCGGGTTGGCGAAGTTCAGGCCCATGACAGTGACCGGCAAGGAGGCCGGCGCCTTGGTCAGCAGCCCGTTGAGGCCCAGGCGGCCACCGGCGCCGATCAGGTCCAGGGACAGGTCATGGGAAGTCTCCGGGGAGAGCTTGAACAGCAACTGGCGGGCCAGGGTATACATGGGCGGCGTGAACTCGGGTGGCGGCGAAGGGTTGGCGATTATAGCCGGGTGACCACCACTTCGGCGAGTTCGCCGGGTTGCAGGGCGTGGCTTTGATAGAACGGAGTCAGGATATACGTGGCCAGCAGCGCTCCTGCAAGGACACCGGAGCACTGTCAGCACCTTGGTGCAGCGCGTGAATCTGGCGCGGTGCAAGGCCGGCAATGGAATCGATAGCCATTGATGCAAATACTCCTGAATGAGTGACCAACCACCGGGACGATCAACGAGCTGCCTGGATGATCGCCATGTCGATGTCCTTGAAGCCCTTGACCGTATTGGTCTGCGCATTGCGAAATACGGTGTAGGAAGAGAATGCCGCCTGATACGCGGCCAGCAATGTCGGGTCGGAAGCATCGGCCTGCAAGTCTTCCAGCGCTTTATCCAGGGCTTCTTTCAACCCCTGCGCGCCCTGCTCGAAGGCATCTGCCTGACGCCCGAGAAAATCATCATGAAACTGGACCGGATCTGAAATGCTGCGCATGGTTCAACTGCCTGTATGGGAGGAATGAAATTGCCAGGAGGTAGACGAGGATTTGATGTACCCCTGCTCGCCCGCCTGGTATGAAAGACCCTTGAGCCGGTCGTCCTGAAGGACGATGGAAAAGTGCACAAAGCCCGAGCCCCATTGCTGCTCGAATCGGCGAATGAAGCGCCGGGTCGCTTCCAGCTGGCTGTCCTGCAAGTTGCCCTCGATGCGCAAGGCAACACTGCCCGACTGGTCACTGCGCCGAAACGGCACACCCAGCTGACGCAGGCCGGCAAGCGCTTGATCGATGCTTGCGCTGTCGTCCTGCAGCCGAAATTCGAGGTGCCCGGCGTAGGGAGCAAGCCGTAGCAATTGCTGCTCGAGACGGCTCTTCAGGGGTTGCTCCGGCAGTGTGCCGGCAAGCACCAGCAACGGCCGCTGCGGCTCGCTCAGGTCGAGCAGCCGGATCGCCAGCCCAGGTTCCAACGCCCGCAGTTGCTGCTCCAGCCGTTGCTGTTCCTGGGCCATCACGATGACCGCGACACCGCCCAACTGATGACGCATCAGGACCTGACGATTCCAGGCTGCTTCGCGTAGCGAGTCGACCAGCACGTAGAGCAACTGATCGCGCCCTTGCAACACTTGCGCCTGAGCGCTGACCAGCGCCGTGACACTGCGCTGCTGTGCCGAAACGGTACGGTCCGGCAGCGACCAGACGCCCAACGAAACCACTAGCAGGCACAACGCAAACCCAGCGCTGGTGACGCGCAACGAGCCAAGCCGTTTTTTCCCGTTGCCCGACCCCGTAGCGGCGTCTTGCACATTCCATTCTTGTGAACTCAAGCGAAACGCAACCTGCAATCCACCGATCTGCTGCTGTTGCTGCAAAGGCCAGAGCTGCCATGACGCTGATGGAGGTTGCAACGGCCTTACCCGCACCGATTGCCTCGCCTCGCCGAGCATGACCTCGAAACTGCACCCGCCCGTCTCCAGCAGTATGAACAACGCCTGCCCGGTGGCGGCAGCCAGCCCGTCAGCCGTCCCGACAATCACCCGGGTCGGGCCTGGGCCGGCTGCCAGGCTGAACTCGCAACCGGCCATAGGGCCATTGAACACGCGCATGACACAGGAATCTATCGAGGTCTCTTGCATACCAGCACTCTAGAAAAACGTGACCAAGCACGAACAGAGCAAAGCCTAAGAGAGCTGGCGCCTGCGATCCTGATGAGAATCTGATGATTGCCAGGCATCTGCTGCCAGTATCGGGAAATTCGCTTCGAGAAAAGCCAGCAACTGGCCCAGCACCTGTTGCTGGCACCCGGCGAACCGTCGGCAATCCACTATCCGGTGATCATGTCCCCTGACCAGTTCAACCGCCAGTTGGTGGTAACCATCGGTATCGACGCAATAACCACACAGGTAGTAACCCGGTGCCAAGCATTCGATCAGGTCGATGGCTTCCAGGGGGGTTGCACACAGGCTGGCCACCGACAGAGACAACAGTTCGACGCGCCGCTGCAAGGCGTTGCGCACCACACCCTTGATGGTTTCGTTGAGTACCAGCGACTCGAGTGGCTGCCCGCCGCGCAACGGCAGGATGGCCAGGGTAGGCAACCCCGGGCAACCGGCGAGCGCGTTGGGCATGTGTTGCACCGGGCAAGTGAACCGATAGCCCTGGCCGTAAACGGTGACAATGAAATGGCGACGGTCCTTGAGCAACTTGCGCAATACGCAGATGCAGCGTGTCAGCGACTCTTCAGCGGTATCCAGGCCTGGCCAGACAGCGTCCAGCAAGCTGTCCTTGGATACCAGTGTACCGGCATTGGCCAGCAGCAGACGCAGGACCTGGCGTTCCTTGGGCGGCAGGTGCTGGCCCTGTTCGTCGTGCCACAGCACACCATCGGGGCACAGGCGCCAGCCCTCGAATGCGTAGGTGACAGTGTCGGGAGGGGTGTAAAAGGCGGTCATCGGGGCGGGGCCTGTCATTATTGTTCGAATGCCCTGCAAGCACCCCGTGGGCTACTCGCAGGCCAATGACTATAAGAATTCCTTCCCGGCAAAAATGTAGGCATAAGGGTACGGACGCACCAAAGCAAATCCGTAGGACGACGTAGGACTATTCAGCTAAACACCCTTGCAATGCCTGCTGAACCGTTCGAATCACGTCACCAACACAGCGCCAGTGCCTGACCGCCTCAGGGTCCAGCCGCTGGTGGAAGCACTCATTGAGTGCCTCGGCCATCTCGACGATGTTCAGCGAATCACAGCCCAGGTCATGCACCAGGTCGGCCTCGCGCGTCACCTGCCCGGCATCGACACCCAGGCAGGTCATCAGTACGGCGATGACCTGCTGCTCCAGTGGCGAACTCACCAGGTACTCATGTGCTTGAGCATGTCGGCGAACTGGCTCAGGTGTGCCGACAGGGTCCTGTTGAAGTTGTCGTGATAGCTGTTAGCGTTGGAATACTTCTGCCCCAAGGACTGCAACTGGTTTTTCATCCGCTCCTCCTGTGCGTTGAAGCCCGATTGCCAGACCTGAAACCTGGCGGGGTCCCAGGTCACAAACCTGTTTGGCGTTCCCTCCTTGAGCTCTCTGAGCGGCCCCAAGTCCATTACCACGGCATAGCCGCCGCTGGGTGACCTTTGCACGGTGTCGGGCGGCAGGCCCAGGGCCAGCTGCCATTTTATGGCGTCTTGCTGACTGGCCGCAGGCCTGCCCGGTGCCGGGAACAGGATGGCGGCACTGTTGGGCAATGAAAACTCCCGCTGTAATTCATTGAATGCCGCATGGAACAGGTCACCGCTGAAGTAAATATCTTTCCCCTCATTGCCGGCGGCGACCCAATCCCACATTTCGCTGGTCACGTTGCTGGTAAATGCCGCAAAAAAAATCTGATAGGCATCGAGGATATGAGTGTAAGCGCCCAGGTACTGATCCTTGATGATGCCAATCAGGTCAATCAACTTGTCAAAGAACTCGTTTGCCGCCATCGGCGTGTCTTGCAGCTCCGCAGGAAGGTCCTTGTTGATAGCCTCGGCCATTTTCTGCAGGTGCTGATCCGCTCGCAGACGGCCAGCCTCGGCAAGCGTTGCCGTGCAACACTCCACCGTACTGGCAAACACATGAACCTCCTGCTGGACAAAACTCAACCTGATGCGTTGGGTCACTTCCTCGGCGGCATTCAGTTCCGTTGCCAATTGATGCTGCAGCGCCTGATGGGCATGTTCCAATAGCTGCACACTCGCCAAGCGTCCCGGCACACCGTTTTTTGACAAAGGCGCGGGCATTGGCGCAGCGTGCAGCACCTCGAAAGCAAGCGTTTCAGGCGCGTGCGAGTGCTCGCTACTCAGGGGATGGTGCGGCGTACTGTTAATTGCGATGCTCATGCTGCCCCCATTTTATTTTATGGCCGACGCATTGGCGCGCGATTGCAACAACTGCAGGACCATGTCCATCAGCTTGTTGAGCAAGCTGGTATCAGGTAGATATGCCCATCGAGGATCGAGCGGATTTCCTCGGCCAGTGGATCGGGCTCGTCGTCGCTTTCCAGCAGCACCGTGTAGAACGCCGTGATACTGCCGCTGGCCGTCACCCCCGGGCGCTCCAGCAGGCGCGGCAAGGCTTCGAACACCGAGGCCGGATAACCGCGCCGCGCCGGTGCTTCACCGGCGGCCAGGGCCAGGTCGCGACGGGCGCGGGCATAGCGGCTCAACGAATCGATCAGCAGCACCACACGCTGGCCGCGGTCGCGGAAATACTCGGCGACACTGGTGGCCACCAGGGCCGCGTTACAGCGATCGACCGCGGCGCTGTCGGAGCTGGCCTGTACCACCACGCTGCGGCTACTGCGCGCCGAACCGCGCAGGCGCTGGACGAACTCCGCGACTTCGCGGCCACGCTCGCCGATCAGGCCGATGACGAACACGTCCGCCTCGCTGTGCTCCACCAGCATGTCGAGCAAAGAGGTCTTGCCGGTACCGGCCGCCGCAAAAATACCCACCCGCTGACCGACGCCGCAGGTCAGCAGGGTGTCAATCACGCGGATCGCCGTGTCCAGGCGCTGGCTGACCGGACGGCGCTGGCTATAGTGCGGTGGTGGGGTGTCCAGAGCATAGTGGTAAACCGGCAGGCCCTGGGCCGGCGCCAGGCGCTCGACCACCTGCCCGCGGGCATCCAGTACGGCGCCGAGCAGATCATCGCCACAGTAAAGGTGCATCGGTGCCCCCGTGGCCATTACCAGTGACTGGCGCGACAACCCCTGCGCCTCGCCCAGCAGGCTCAGCAGCGCCACTTCGGCATTGAAGCCGATCACCTGCGCCCAGGCTCGCGGCGCGGGATCACGCCAGTGCTGGTAGACCTCGCACAGCTCGCCGATGGCCACTCCGGCCAACGGTACTTCCAGCAAGGGCCCGAGCGAGCGGCGCGGGTGCGCGCCGTGACGCGCCAGCTGCATCAGCCTCATCGCAGCACGAGCGCCCGCAACTGCAGGAGCACATCGAAAAACGCCTCCAGGGCCAGGGCAAAAGCCTGAATACTGCTGTACGCCTGATCGGCCAGCAGCATGCGCAACTCCAGGCTGTCGCCCTGGCCGAACAGCTGCAGCTGCTGGTTACGCGCATGGACATTGGGACGCATCATCAACTGCAAAATGGCTTCGGCGTGGCGGCCAAGCAACGTCGGGGTCAGCGGCAGAGCCACCGACGAGAACCAGATATCCCCTTGCACCTCGCTGACACTGATGTCGGGCAGTTCGTTGAGCAGTCGCTCGATACGGCTGTCGCCACCATCGCTACGACGCAGCGTGCCGCGCAACAGGTTTGCGATATCAACAGTTGCCATACCTACTCCTAGAGTGTCTTGATCACATTGACCGAAATGTTCTCGGCGACTTCAGCGAAGGACATCACGTCCAGCTCCCTGAAGCGGCCATCAATCAGCTTCTTGATGTAGCGCCGGACATCCACCGAACACAGCAGCACCAGGTCCTTGTGCGGGATGTACAGGTCGCTCAGGCCCGCACCGACGCGATCGAGCAGCTCTTCGACCTGGGCCGCATCAAGGTTGACGAAATTGCCTGCCGAGGTCTGGCGCACGGCCGAACGCACCACCTCCTCGAACTCGGCACCGAGCAACAGCACGTTGAGCGTGTCCTGCCGAGCGAACTTGTTGCTGATGTAGCGGGCCAGCGCGCCGCGGACATGTTCGACCAGGGCCAGGGTGTCCTTCTCGCGCGAGGCCCAGTGCGCCAGGGTTTCCATCACCAGCTTCATGTTGCGCACCGAAATGCGCTCTGCAACCAGCCGTTGCAGCACTTCACTGATCTTCTGCACGGTGACGTAGCGGTAGACTTCCTTGAGCAGGTCGGGGTACTGCTTTTCCAGTTCATCGAGCAGGTTCTTGGTTTCCTGGACGCCAAAGAACTCCTGGATATTGCGCACCAGCACCACCGCCAGACTGTGATAGAGCTCCTGCTGGGCGGCCCGCAACGGATAACCGAGAGCGGCGATGGCCTGGCTCTGGCTGTCGGCGACCCACAGGCTTTCGACTTTATTACTGTCGTGCCCGCGCTTGATCTCGATCCCCGAGTCCTGCAACTGCTCAGCGAAATCGAGCAAGCGGTGATACTCGAAGAACAGGTCAAACTGGTCGGCGCGCACTTCGTTGATCAGGATAGTGACCTGGTGCTCGGGCAAGGTCTGCGCCGCCCGCAGGTGCGGCAGCGGAACACGCAAGCCGTAGTCGATGAAGAACTGGCTGCGCAAGCGCTCGGTGAAACGTGCCTGCTGCAATTCGGCCAGCCGGGTTGACGGGACCAGCAACAGCAGTGGCAGGGTTTCGGTGTTCAGGTTGTCGATATCAACCAACCCCTGTGCCGATCCTGTGTCGTCAGCGGGCTGGGGGCTTGCGCCCTCTCCCGTCACAACCTGCTGCGCCCGGCGGCGCCGGCGCCAGAGCACAGCGACCAGGGTAATGGCAATGAACACGAACACCGCCAGCGGAAAACCCGGCAGCAAACCGACGCCCAGCGCCAGCAAGGCACTGACGCCAAGCACGAAGGGGTTGCCGAGCACCTGGCTGAGCATGTTGCGCCCCAGGTTCTGCTCGTCACCGTTGACGCGGGTGACAATGAACCCGGCACCGATGGCAATCAGCAACGCGGGAATCTGCGCCACCAGGCCATCACCGATGGTCAGCAGGGTGAAGGTCGACAGCGCCGTGGACAGGTCCATGCCCAACTGCCCGACACCAATGGCAATGCCACCAATGAAGTTGACGAAGATAATCACGATGCCGGCGATGGCGTCGCCCTTGATGAACTTCATGGCACCATCGAACGAGCCATACAGCTGGCTTTCACGCTCCAGCTCGCTACGCTTGGCCCGCGCCTGGGCGGCGTCGATGGCGCCGGCCTTGAGGTCGCCATCAATGCTCATCTGCTTACCCGGCATGCCATCCAGGGAAAAGCGCGCGGCAACTTCCGCCACCCGCTCCGAGCCTTTGGTTATCACGATGAACTGGACAATGGTGACGATCGAGAAAATAACGAAGCCCACCACCAGGTTCTCGCCAATCACGAACTCGCCAAACGAGGCGATGATCTCGCCAGCATCGGCCTGGGTCAGGATCAGTCGGCTGGTGCTGATCGACAGGGCCAGGCGAAACAGAGTGGTCAGCAGCAACAGGGCCGGAAAGGTCGAGTAACTGAGAATGCGCTCGATATAGAACGAGCCCATGAAAATCAACAAGGACAGGACGATGTTCAGGCCGATCAAAAAGTCCACCAGCACCGTCGGCAGGGGAATGATCAGCATGGCGATGATCATGACCATCAACGCCAGAATCAGCAGTTCCGGACGCGCGGCGAGCCTGGCCAGCCAGAGGTTCAGCACTGCCATGGGGTCACCCTCGCAACGCCGACGGCAGGCCGTGACGGTGACGCTGCAACAGCACTTCAGCAGCGAAACTGCTGTCGGCCAGGTGCTCGAAACGCTCAGCCAGATACAGCAAGGCATGCTCTTCGCTGAACAGTTGCTCCGGCAACGTCAGGCAGGCCCGGCGCACGCACTGCAAGAGGCCGGCGCGGGCAACCGCATCGACCTGCAGCAAATACGGGCCGAGCGCCTGCTGCAGTAATTCATCCAGTGCATGGGGGTAGCGCAGAACGCCGAGCAGCAGGACCAGCCAGTCCAGCTCGCTGACCGCGAAGCGCCCGAGTAACGCGCCAACGAAACTGCGATCGGCCGAGCGTAACCGTTTCAACTGCCCGAGCAGAATCAGCAGCGGGCCGAACTCGTGCAGGCTGCAACTGGGGTCCTGGCCCTGGATATCAGTCAGCAGGCTTTCTTCTAGAAAGCTCAGGACGCTGTGGCGGTGCTCGGCCCCATACAATCCGATCCACTGTTCATAGTGATCGGCAGCCTCGCCGTCGGACTCAAGAAAGTCCCGGTAGTTTTCTCGCAGGGCACCGGCGCGCACGGCCATGCGGCGCCCATAAAGCCGCGCCTTGAGCGCGGTGTTGATGCCCGCTTGCAGACGTTTGGGGCAGGCCCGCTCGCGCAATGCCTGCTCCAGTTGCAGCAGGCGCTTGCGGGTTTCATTTGGCAAGTCGGACTGGCGCAACAACAGACCGAGGATCAGCGCCAGGTCACTGTCATCGGCAAACAGCCGCGTCGCTTCCTGCAGCAGCAGCCTCAGAGGCAATTGCAGGTCCGCCGCCAGGGCCTGGAGTTGGCGCGCCTTGGGCGGGGCGTCGTCTTCGAGCACGCGCTCGAACAACTCGCTGGCCGACTCGTTTTTGAGCTCGAACTGGCGGCGGCGAAACTGCGCCATGACCTGGGCCAGGTCATCACTGCTTTGCACTGCATGCTGCAACAGGTTATTACGCGGATCCTGGCTGTCATCCTGTGTTTCGGCCGTCGGCGCCTGGCTCTCGGCCGCCAGCTCCCGGCTCAGCCGTGCCTGCGCGGCACGCCCGCTCAGATGGGGTAAACCGGTTATCACAGCGACACCGCGCGCAGGAAGGCCTTGCGCAAGCGCTCGTGCTGTTCGGCTTCGAACAGCTCCTGCTTCAGGCTCTGCGGGTCGAAGGCCAGGGCCTCGCCAATTTCCCGCGGCTGAATGAGAAACACCCGCACGGTGTTGGACGAGCGCTCCAGACGGTAGCTGAACAACCGGCCGATCCAGGGCAAGGCGCCGAGCACTGGAACCCTGCCGACCTGCTCGGCGCTTTCATCGCGGCTGAAGCCACCGACCAACAGGCTTTTGCCTTGGGGTACGCGGGCTACGGTGCTGATCCGCGTGCGGCCGACCGTCGGCAATACTGTATCAGTACGGCGTGACTCCACCTCGTTACCATCTTCGATGTTCAGCGACATCTCGATTTCATCGCCCAAGGCAAAGCGTGGTAGCACGCTGACCAGGGTGCCATAGGTGACATGCTGCAGATCGACACTGCGCTCGCCAACCAACGGCGCATAGAAGGTGCGGTTGTTATCGAAGATCGCCGGGACGTTTTCCTGGGTCAGGATTACCGGCCGTGCCACCACATTGGCCAGGTCGCCACGGGCCAGGGCCGAAACCCGGGCGATGAACGACAGACCATCGAGGGTGGTGGCCGAGCCACCGTTGAGCGAGATGGAGAACTGCGTTCCGATGTTGACCTGCCCCTGCCAATCGATACCCAGCTGCTCCAGCGCCTCTTTCTGCAGATCGATGATCCACAGCGACAGCTCGACATGGCGCTTGGGCGTATCCAGCGCCTCGACCAGGTTTTCGATGAAACGCACCTGCTCGGGCAAGCCCTTGACCAGCAAACTGTTGGTATCCGGGTAGGCGACCACACGAATGTTCGCCGCGGCCATTTGCTCCGCGGGCAGGCGCACGCCCTCCCAGGCGTCCTCGATCAACTGCTCGTTCAGCGTCGAGGTCAGCATGCCCGGCGCCTGCTCGACTGAGCCGGGCTCGCCTCGCAGATCGACCCGGGCTTTTTCGTCGCGCAGCAGGTTTTCGATGACGCTGGCAATGCCCGGGATGCTGACAGACTGATCGCGCAGCTCATAGCGGCGATCCCCCACAAAGGTATTAAGCAGGTGAATCACCCCGACCTGCTGGCGCCCCAGCAGGATCTGCGACGGCTCCTGATCAACCATGGCCGCCGAGCGCTGGACCAGCTCGACATAGATCGGCGGCCCCGAGACATAAAACGTGCGCCGGCCATCGCCACGCAGTGGGTAGCGGCCATCAAGCAGGCCGGAGCGACGCAAGAAGGCGCGCAGGCTGTCAACGCTGGTGTTCTGCAACGAGACCACCGCGCTCTTGAGTTCGGCGCTGTCATACAGGTAGATCGCCTGGCCGTCGCTGTACCAGATCAGGCCCATCTGCCGCACCACGCGATCAAACACCTGTTGCGCCGAGGTCATGGCGAAATCACCGGAGATACGCTTGCCGGCAGCCGCCTTGCTGACGATGATCGGCTTGCCCAGCGGCTCAGAGAGGGCGACGAAGAAACTGCGCAGGCTTTCTTCCCGCGCCCGGTAGCTGTCCGCATGCGCCATGGCGCTGTGAAACAGGCACAGCAGCAGGGTGCAGCACCAGATCAGCCCACGGCTGTCGAAACGCGCCACCCCGGTCATGGACGCAGGGTCCCGATGATATCGCCCAACTGGCTGGGCGCCACCCCCAGCAGCTCACGCACCTCCCGCGAAAAGTGCGAGGACGAACAGTACCCCTGATTCTGCGCGACTTCAGTCAACGAGCGCCCTTCACGGATGCTTTCCAGCAATGCCCGCGCTACCCTCCAACCGCGCAGAGCCGGCTTGGTCGCCCCGCCCAATGCCTGATGGCACAAGCGGCGAAAGTGCGACACCGACACGCCATAACGCCGGGCCAGCATCTGCAGGCTGTCCTGGCCAGTACCTTGCTCGAGCAGATAGCGGACCAACCAGTATTCCTCGCTGTTGCGCAAGGCTGTGGCAAAGCGTTCGAAGCCGAGGCTCGCAGCCAGCGCTTGCTGGATGTACCAGGACTCAAGCAGCTGGGTATCCCGGATCACATCAAATGCCAACGGCAAGCAGGCAGCCGCGGAGCTGGTCACGGGCTGGTGCTGCGCGACCTCGCCCTGGTCAATGAACACCTGCAGCCTGGTCAGGGACTGGCAGCGGACGACTCGAAGATCTGCCGGCAGGCCATTGAACCGACTGTGAGCGGTAATCGCCAGCAACCCCTGCCAACCTGGCGCCACGCTCGATTGCGTTACCCCCTGCTGCCAGCGCAGCGGATGACGGCCAACCGTTACGTGCCAGACCCCTTCGGCCAGGTACTCGTTCAGTTCAAGTGACAGGAGCGGCTGAGACACCATGGCCTCCTTGGGCATCGACAGGTGGAAAGCTCGCCACAGTGCGCCAGCGCAGCCCGGCAATCCTGATGGAAAGCTGATGGGCCCTGGCACAGGCCTTGCTCCAGAAGCACAACACACAGGAGAACTTCACAGATGCCGAGCGCCAATCCGCTGGCCTGGGTCCATGGCAGTGACGCACCGGAGAAACCGCTACTGGAGCTGGGCTTCATGGCGCTTACCGATTGCGCCCCGCTGGTGGTCGCCGCTACCCAGGGCTTCGCCCAAACCTACGGCCTGAGCCTGAACCTCAGGCGCCAGAGCTCCTGGGCCAGCCTGCGCGACAAACTGCTCAACGGCCAACTGGACGCCGCCCACAGCCTGTACGGCCTGATCTACGCCCTACAACTGGGCATCGACGCCAGCGGCGCCACCGACATGGCCGTGCTGATGGGCCTGAACCAGAACGGTCAGGCCATCAACCTGTCGCCGGCCCTGCTGCGCCATGGCGTGACCAGTGGTGAAGCACTGCGGCGCTTCGTGCACCAAAGCGGGACAAAACTCACCTTTGCCCAGACCTTTCCCACTGGCACTCATGCCATGTGGCTGTATTACTGGCTGGCCAGCCACGGTATCCATCCACTACACGACGTCCACAGCGTCGTGGTGCCACCCGCGCAGATGCTGGCTCACCTGCAGGCCGGACGCATCGATGGTTTCTGCGTCGGTGAACCCTGGTCGGCGGGCGCCGTCGAACAGGCGCAGGGCTTTACCCTGGCCACCAGCCAATCGATCTGGCCCGACCATCCGGAAAAGGTGCTGGGCTGCACCCGGGCCTTCGTCGAGCAGCACCCGAACACTGCCAGGGCCTTGGTCATGGCGGTATTGGCCGCCAGTCGCTTTATCGAACAGAGCTGCGAGAATCGCCGCAACACCGCGCAACTGCTCAGCGGCAAGGCCTATCTCGACGCCCCGTTGACCCACATCGAGCCACGCCTGCTGGGCCATTATCAGGACGGGCTGGGTAACCAATGGCAGGATCCGCACGCCTTGCACGTGCACGATGACGGGCGGGCCAACCTGCCCTACCTGTCCGACGGCATGTGGTTCATGACCCAGTTCCGGCGCTGGGGCCTGCTGCGCGACGACCCCGACTACCTCGGCGTCGCCCGTGCGGTTCAGCAACGCGCGTTGTACCGCGATGCGGCCACAGCGATTGGCGTGCCCTGTGCCGATACGCAAATGCGCAGCAGCCAACTGATCGATGGCCGCCACTGGGACGGCAGCGATCCTGGCGCATATGCCCGCAGTTTCTCTTTGCATGCGCTGGCCGAAATGCCTGCTGCACTCACCCGCCCCTGAAGGAGACGCAAGCATGCTGCGAATCCTGTTGATCGACGACACCGCGAAAAAAGTCGGTCGCCTCAAGGCCGCCCTGGTCCAGGCCGGCTTCGAGGTGATCGAAGAGTCGGGCCTGACCATCGACCTGCCGGCGCGCGTCGAAACGGTGCATCCGGACGTGGTGCTGATCGATACCGAGTCACCGGGCCGTGATGTCATGGAGCAGGTGGTACTGGTCAGCCGCGACCGGCCGCGGCCGATCGTCATGTTCACTGACGAGCACGACCCCGGCGTGATGCGCCAGGCCATCCAGGCCGGGGTCAGCGCCTACATCGTCGAAGGCATCCAGGCCACGCGGCTGCAGCCGATCCTTGACGTGGCCATGGCCCGCTTTGAAAGCGACCAGGCGCTCAAGGCCCAGCTGCAGGCCCGCGACCAGCAACTGGTGGAGCGCAAGCGGATCGAACTGGCCAAGGGCCTGTTGATGAAAATGAAGGACTGCAACGAAGAACAGGCCTACACCCTGATGCGCCGCCAGGCCATGAGCAAGCAACAAAAGCTGATCCAGGTGGCCGAGCAGATCATTGCCATGAGCGATTTGCTCGGCTGAGAGATTGTGGCCCGGCTCTTGCTATCACCAGAGGACAGGTAGCCAACGGCGGTTGCCCCCTTCACGACAAAGACGTCGCACCCCCACTCGCGCAAGCGGGTCGGGTGGCGACGTCTTTTTCGTTTCCGTCCCTGTTCAACGAGGTGTTCGATGAATACGAGTTTCTGGAAGTCCGGGCATGTCCCCACCCTGTTCGCCGCCTTTCTGTATTTCGACCTGAGCTTCATGGTCTGGTACCTGCTTGGCCCGCTGGCGGTGCAGATCGCCGCCGACCTGCAACTGACCACCCAGCAGCGGGGGCTGATGGTGGCTACGCCGATCCTTGCCGGGGCGATCCTGCGCTTTGTCATGGGCCTGCTGGTGGACCGGCTGTCACCCAAGACTGCCGGGCTGATCGGCCAGGTGATTGTCATCGTCGCGCTGTTCTGTGCCTGGCGCCTGGGTATCCACAGCTACGAACAGGCCTTGTTGCTCGGGGTATTCCTCGGCGTTGCCGGGGCCTCGTTTGCCGTTTCGCTGCCGCTGGCCTCGCAGTGGTACCCGGCGCAGCACCAGGGCAAGGCCATGGGCATCGCCGGCGCCGGCAACTCCGGTACCGTGTTCGCCGCCCTGCTGGCTCCGGCCCTGGCCGCAGGCTTTGGCTGGAACAACGTGTTCGGCTTCGCCGTGATCCCGCTGCTGCTGACCCTGGTGCTGTTCAGCCTGCTGGCGCGCAATGCCCCCGAACGGCCCAAGCCCAAAGCCCTGGCCGATTACCTCAAGGCCCTGGGCGACCGTGACAGCTGGTGGTTCATGTTCTTCTACAGCGTCACCTTCGGCGGCTTCATTGGCCTGGCCAGTGCCCTGCCCGGCTACTTCAACGACCAGTACGGCCTGAGCCCGGTGACCGCCGGCTACTACACCGCCGCCTGCGTATTCGCCGGTAGCCTGATGCGCCCGTTGGGTGGCGCCCTGGCTGATCGCTTCGGCGGTATCCGCACCTTGCTGGCGATGTACAGCGTCGCCGCCATCTGCATTGCCGCCGTCGGCTTCAACCTGCCCAGCGCGGTGGCTGCCCTGGCCCTGTTCGTCAGCGCCATGCTCGGCCTGGGTGCCGGCAACGGCGCGGTGTTCCAGCTGGTGCCGCAGCGCTTTCGCCAGGAAATCGGCGTGATGACCGGACTGATCGGCATGGCCGGCGGCATCGGCGGCTTCCTGCTCGCCGCGGGCCTGGGGACGATCAAGCAACACACCGGCGACTATCAGTTGGGCCTATGGCTATTCGCCAGCCTCGGCATCCTTGCCTGGTTCGGTCTGCACGGCGTCAAGCAGCGCTGGCGCACCACCTGGGGTTCGGCGGCGGTGACCGCGGCGCGGGTCTGAGGATTACCCCATGAACCTGCAACTGAGCTTTGCCCAGGCCAGCGCCAGCGGCCCCCGGGAGGAAAACCAGGACGCCCTGCGCCTAGTGACCCCCAACCCGGAACTGGCCGCCAGCAAAGGCTACCTGTTCGCTCTCGCCGATGGTGTCAGCCAGTGCGCCGACGGTGGCCTGGCGGCGCGGGCGAGCCTGCAGGCGCTGGCCCTGGACTACTACGCCACGCCGCCCACCTGGGGCGTGGCCCAGGCCCTGGACCGCCTGCTGCTGGCGCAAAACCGCTGGTTGCGCGCTAACGGCGGCGGCCAGCCGTTGCTGACCACCCTCAGCGCCCTGGTGTTGCGCGGGCGACGCTTCACCCTGGCGCATGTCGGCGACTGCCGGATCTACCGCTGGGCGGCAGGGCAACTGCAACGCATCAGCGAAGATCACGTCTGGGACCAACCGGGCATGCAGCACGTGCTCAAGCGCGCCCTGGGCCTGGACCAGCACCTGCAGGTCGACTATCTGGAAGGCGACCTGCAGAGCGGCGAATGCTTCGTACTGCTCAGCGATGGCGTCTGGGCCAGCCTCAGCGAAGCGCAGATCAGGGCTGTGCTGCGTGAACAGATCGACCTGCAGGATGCCGCCCAGACCCTGGTGAGCTCAGCCCACCACAGCGGCAGCCAGGACAACGCCAGCGCGCTACTGGTACGGGTCGAGCAACTGGGTGCCAGCAACCTTGGCGATTCCCTGGCGCAACTGCAACAGTGGCCGTTGCCGGTCGCCCTGCGCAGCGGGCAGTTGATTGACGGCTGGCGGGTCGAACAACAGTTGGGCCACAGCCGCCAATCCTTGCTGTACCGCGTACTGGACCATCAGCAACAGGCATGGCTGCTGAAAACCCTGCCTGCCGAGCGCAAGGACGAACCCGGTGCGCAGCAAGCCCTGCTGCTCGAAGAATGGTTCATGCGCAGGGTGGCCGGACGCTATTTCCCCGAAGTGCACCCGGCCAGCCAGCGTCAGCACCTGTACTACCTGATGCGTGAATACCCGGGCCAGACCCTGGCGCAGCTTTTCGCCCGCAACGGCCCTTTGCCGCTGGCCCAATGGCAGTCACTGGCCCAGCAACTGCTGCAGGCGGTGGGCCTGCTGCACCGGCGCAATATCCTCCATCGGGACATCAAGCCGGAGAACCTGCACCTGGGCGATGACGGTCAACTGCGCCTGCTGGATTTCGGCCTGGCCTTCTGCCCGGGGCTCTCCGAAGACCGCGCCCATGAGCTGCCAGGCACGCCATCGTTCATTGCCCCCGAAGCCTTCGAAGGCACGCCGCCCAGCGCGCAGCAAGACCTGTACAGCGTTGGCGTGACGCTGTTCTACCTGCTCACCGGCCACTACCCCTATGGCGAAATCGAGGCTTTCCAGCGCCCGCGCTTCACCCAGGCGGGCAGCGCCGCACGTTATCGCCCAGACCTGCCGGAATGGCTCGAACACAACCTCGCCCAGGCGCTGGTGGCCGATCCACAGCAACGCTTTGAAACCGCCGAGCAATGGCTGTTGCTGCTTGAACAAGGCGAACGCCAGCCATTGAGTGTACGCCCGCGGCCACTGCTTGAACGCGAACCGCTGAAGGTCTGGCGCGGCCTGGCGCTGCTGTCCTTGTTACTCAACCTGATCCTGCTGATCAGCCTGCTAAAAGGCTGACGGCACCCTTTGCCGATGAGGAAAATTCTATGCATGCGAAAGTCTGGCTGATTGGTGCCGGCCCCGGTGATCCGGAGCTTTTGACCCTCAAGGCGGTCCGCGCCCTGGCCGAAGCCGAAGTCGTGCTGATCGATGACCTGGTCAACCCGCAGATCCTTGAACACTGCCCGCAGGCGCGAGTAATTGCCGTGGGTAAACGCGGTGGTTGCCGCTCCACGCCGCAAGCCTTCATTCAGCGCCTGATGCTGCGTTACGCCCGCCAGGGCCGCTGCGTGGCCCGCCTCAAAGGCGGTGATCCGTGCATCTTTGGCCGCGGCGGCGAAGAGGCAGCCTGGCTGCAGGCCCATGGCATCGAAACCGAGCTGGTCAACGGCATTACCGCCGGCCTGGCCGGCGCGACCCAATGCGGCATCTCGCTGACCTTGCGCGGCGTCAGCCGTGGCGTGACCCTGGTCACCGCCCACACCCAGGATGACAGTCCGTTGAACTGGCAGGCGCTGGCCCAGGGCGGTACCACCCTGGTGGTGTACATGGGCGTGAGCAAACTGGAAGAGGTGCAGCAGGGATTGCTGGCAGGTGGCCTGGCGGCGCAGACGCCGGTGGCCATGATCGAGAACGCCTCGCTCCCCCAACAGCGCGAGCAACGCAGCAGCCTGGCGCAGCTGTGCCTGGATGCCGCCCGCTTCAAGCTGAGCAGCCCGGCGATCCTGGTGATCGGTGAGGTGGCGGCAGCGGACAGTGCGGCGCTGATGCAACTGACAGCCTGAATCGCAGGCAAAGAAAAGCCCGGCCTAGGCCGGGCTTTTCAGTAGGGCTTAGACCAATTACTTGGCTTGGGCTTCTACTTGTGCTTCTACACGACGGTTAACAGCGCGACCAGCGTCGGTGGCGTTGTCAGCAACCGGACGGGTTTCACCGTAGCCAACCGACTCAACGCGAGTCGACTCAACACCGTACTCGTTGGTCAGAACCTGTTTAACGGCGTTTGCACGACGCTCGGACAGCTTCTGGTTGTAAGCGTCAGGACCGACGGAGTCAGTGTGACCTTCAACAGTGGTGGTGGTCTGTGGGTACTGCTTCATGAAGTCAGCCAGGTTCTTGATGTCGCCGTAGCTGTTTTGCTTGACGACCGACTTGTCGAAGTCGAACTTGACGTCCAGCTCAACACGTACGACTTCAGCAACAGCTGGGCAGCCGTCAGCGTCAACGGTAACGTTGGCAGGGGTGTCAGGGCACTTGTCGACGTTGTCGCAGACGCCATCGTTGTCGCTGTCGGAGCAGACTTCAGCAACTGGAGCAGGAGCGGCTTCAACCTTGCCACCGCTACCACCGAAGTTCAGACCCAGACCAACGGTCGGACCCCACTCGGTGTTGCCGTTGTCGATGTTGTACATGGCTTCAACGCCGGCACGGGCGAAGAACATGTCGGTGATGTACCACTTGGCGCCAGCGCCAACGTTGGCGAAGGTGGAGTGGTCACGGCCGCTACGGGTAGCTTGGCCCAGGCTCTCGTGAGCGAAACCAGCCGAAACGTAAGGACGCAGAGCGTCGCCGACGGTACCGAAGTGGTAGGTAGCGTCCAGCTTGGCCTTGGAACCTTTGATGTCTTTGTTGAAGACTTCGCCACGAGCGTTGTGAGTCTCGTTGTAGCCCAGGTCCAGGGACAGGTCGTCGGTCAGGAAGTAACCGAGGCGAACACCAGGATTGGTGCCAGTGTTCTTGAAATTGCGCTCGCTGTCGTAGTACTGCTTGGTAACGTTGCCTTCAATTTCGACTGCGCCTTGGCCTTGTGCCAGAGCGCCGAAGGAAGTTGCGGCTACAAGAGAACCAATGGCCAAGCCCAAGGTGTTTTTCAATTTCATCCGTTAAATCCCCATCTGGTGATAGTTAAGCAGTCCCACCAACATCCGGGGGACAACTCGACGGCAAGTCTAGCAGAACTTGCCGGTACGTTAGAGATATTTGCGCGCCACTAAGTTTCAGTGAGGCCCGCAAATTTCTCACGTAGCTTGTCAAGCGCACGCTTGTACCGCATTTTCGTTGCGCTCAGGCCCATATGCATGATATCGGCGATTTCCTGAAATTCCAGTTCTGCGACAAATCGAAGCACCAGAATCTCGCGGTCAATCGGATTGACATGCACTAGCCATTTGTCCAGCCCGCCTTTCTCTTCCGGTTTTGGCGCCTTCTCTTCCGAGGCCTCCTCGAGTGGATCAAGACTCAAGGCATCCATCAGTCGACGTTTGCGCCGCTCCTTGCGGTACTGGGTGATGCATTCGTTGTAGGTGATGCTGTAGAGCCATGTCTTGAACTTCGATTTGCCCTCGAAGTTCTTCAGCCCATAGAGCACCTTGAGCATCACCTCCTGACAGACATCGTCAGCGTCCCGATCGTTCCCTAAATAACGCGCACAGACGTTAAAAAGAGTTCGTTGGTAGCGGCGCATGAGCTCCTCATACGCGCGAGTAACATGAAACAGCTCCTCATGCGAACGCGCCACCAACTCCTCATCGGTGAGCTCGCGGGGGTCGTAACGCATGGGCAGCGAGTGAACTTTATTCAAAACGGATCTGGCCGACAGTCAGGTCAATGTCGCCGCATACCCCTGCCTGGGGTATTTTTGCGGCGGCATACATTAGCAGGATTTGCCCGGTTAGCGGCTATTGACTCGCTGCTCGAGCAAAATCCGGTTGGACAACGACACCAGCTCGCCGTCGTCGGTCAGCAGGGTCGTCTTGACCGTGCCGATCTCCTCGATCTGCCCTTCGACCTCTCCAATCCGCACTTGTTGGCCCACTTGATAAAGCTCACGCACGTAAATTCCGGCGAGAATCTGCCCGGCAATTTCCCGGCTGCCCAGGCCCATGGCCAGCGCCACGGCCAGACCAACGGTAATCAAACCGATGACGATCACGTGATTGAGCAAGTCGGTCTTGACCTCGAGCTGGCTGATTGCCACCGAGATACTGATAATAATGACCAGGCCCTGGGCGATCCGCCCTACGCCAGCGGCGTATTCCAGGCCGATGCCTTCGGCGGCGCCGCGCACCAGGCCGTTGACCAGTTGCGCCAGCAATACGCCCGCCAGCAGCACCAGCGCCGCGCCGAACACTTTCGGCAGGTACAGGGCAAGCATGTCGAGTGTGGCCGAGACGCGCTCAAGCCCCAGGGACTCAGCGGCGGAAACAAGGAAAATCAGCAGCACGAACCAGTAGACGATCTTGCCGATCAGGGTCGAGATCGGCACCTGGATGCCGACCCGGCTGAGCATCTTGGTCAGGCCGGTGCCGCCCATCAGGCGATCCAGGCCGAGCTTGGCCAGCAGTTTCGACAGCAGGGTGTCGAGCAGCTTGGCCACGACGAAACCCAGCAGCACCACAACCAGAGCGCCGAACAGGTTGGGGATAAAGTTCGCCACTTTGGTCCACAACGCTGTCATCGCGGTGACCAGGCTCTGGGTCCAGAGATCAAGTTCCATATTCAATCGGCCTTATCAGCTTTACGAACGGTAGCGTTACGGCGCACCGGCGCAACATGCGCCGAGCCATTGTTCACGGCAATCATCAGCGCCTGGCTCCAGCGGCCCAGCAGGCTGAACAGATCGCCCGCGCCAACCTGGCGGTTGGCGGTTTTCAGGACCCGGCCCAGGCAGGCATCGTCGTCGCGGTCCTGGCCGGACGGCGATGCCTTGAGCAGGTCTCGCAGGGATTCTTCAAACGGATCGTGCATGGGCACCTCGCGCAATATCTGTCAAAGACGAGGTCGCCACACAACGGGTCACATGAACCGGCCAGGCAGTTTGTGACTGCATGTTCACAAATTTCATCTTCACACCCAGCGCAGGCGGCGAAACAGCCACCATTGCCCCAACGCCAGGGTCAGCACCAGCAGGCTGGCGAAGAGAAAGCCGTACGGGCTGTCGGAGCCTGGAATGCCGCCGACGTTGATGCCCAACAGCCCGGTCACGAAGCTCATGGGCAGGAATATGCAAGTGATGATGCCGAAACGGTACATGGTCCGGTTCATCCGCTCGCTGCGGCGCCGGTCTTCGCTTTCGAGCACCAGAGCGGCGCGTTCGCGGGTCAGCTCGAGCTCTTCCAGGTAGCGGGTCAGGCTGTTGTTGAGTTCGTTCCAGTAGTCGGCGTCGTCTGCGGCGAACCAGCTCCACTTGTTGCGCGCCAGTTGCGCGTAGATTTCCCGCTGCGGATTGAGAAATCGCCGCAATCCGGCCGCCCGTCGGCGGATCTGCTGCAGGCTGCCCTGGTCCGGGGCATAGCGTTTGTCGGCTTCAAGCTTCTCTTCCTCGGCATCGACCACTTCCGACAGGTCGCTGATCAGCGCCTGGACCTTTTCGGTCAACAGTTGCGCCATGCTCAGCAGCAGCTCGGAAGCGGTTTTCGGCCCGCGGCCTTCGGCCAGTTGCTGCAGCAGTTCATCACTGGCGCGCAACGGCCGCAGGCGCAGCGAGATCACCCGCTGGGCCTCGGCGAAGATCCGCACCGAAACCATGTCTTCAGGCTCGGCACCGGGGTTGAGGTTGACCCCGCGCAAAAACAGCAGCATCTGCGCCTCCGGCAGTGGCAGCAGGCGCGGACGGGTGTTTTCCTCCAGCAGCAGGTCGCAGGCGAACTCGTTCAGGCCGCTGTCGTGACGCAGCCAGGTGCGGGTCTGCGGGTGACTGCGGTCCCAGTGCAGCCACAGGCTTTCCTGGGGCTGCAGGGCAAGGGCGTCCAGTTCAGTTCGGGCGATTGCACGGGCACCGCCTTTTCCATCCAGCACCAGGGCATGCACCAGCCCCCATTGCGCGTTTTCTTCCTCGAACATCCCTACCCCACCGACCGGTTTCAGAGCTTTACTCAGGCATTTTCAACGGGCTTGGCGAGACGATCACGCCGTTGTTGTCGGCGTAGATGTATTCGCCTGGACGAAAGGTCACACCGGCAAAGGTCACCGCCACGTTGACCTCGCCGATGCCACGGCGGACGGACTTCAGCGGGTGGCTGGCCAGGGCCTGCACGCCAACGTCGGTCTGCGCCAGGACATCGACATCACGCACGCAACCGTAGATCACCAGGCCTTCCCAGTGATTCTTCGCCGCCTTCTCGGCCAGCATGTCGCCGAGCAAGGCATGACGCAGCGAACCGCCGCCGTCGACCACCAAGACCTTGCCCTTGCCATCGAGCTCGACTTGCTCTTTGACCCGCGAGTTGTCTTCGAAGCACTTGATGGTAACGATCTCACCCCCGAAGGAGTCGCGGCCACCGAAGTTGCTGAACATCGGCTCCAGCACCTGCACCAGTTCCGGGTAGGCGTCGCACAGATCGGGGGTGATGTAATGCATGGGAAACTCCTGTCGATTATCGAGACGATGAATGTCGCAGTTTCACTCAGTGAACGAGGCCCAGCGATGCGGCTTTAGCCCCAAGGCTACACGTCGCTGCCGGTGCGGTCACCTTGGCAGCGCATTCAGCGAACAGATGCACACTGAAAAAACCAAAAAATGACCAAACCCTTCACAGTCGTCATATCTTAGCGGCATCAGCTCGCCGGCGAAACGGCCTGCGCCGCCTCGGGCAGCAAAGGCGCCAGCGGATTCTGCAACCAGCGCTCAACCAGTGGCCAGACCTGTGCCTGCGCCGGCTTGCTGACCAGCATGTCGACGTGCCCGAAGTTGTCGAACCCTGCCTCGCGGCCCAGGCGGACAAACTGCTTGTGCTCGCTGCCCAGTTGTTCGAACAGCTTGCGACAGGCCCATACCGGGTCCTGATGATCACCCGCGCCGGCCACGGCCAGCACCGGCACATTGACCTCGGCCAGGCCCGCCCACCAGTCGCGGTCCTTGTCGCCAAAGCGGCCAAACAGGCCGAACCAGCGCATGCTTTCCAGCGCCAGGCCAATCGGCTCGTCTTCCGGCCCGCGCTTGAGCCGCGAACCGGAGATTTGCGCAAAGCGCTTGAGCAGCAGGCGCCCGCCCCACTCCACCGGCGGCAACTTCAGCGGCCAGTAAGTACGGCTGACCTGGGTGCCGAAAAACGCCACGCTGGCCACCTGTTCGGCCCCCAGGTACTGGCCGCCCAGGGCTGCCGCCAGGGTAGTACCGCCCAGCGAGTGGCCGACCCAGTGCGCCGGCTGGCCGGCCTGCTCGCAGACGAATGCGGCAATCACCGGCAGGTCGTAACGGGCGTAGTCGGCCACGCGGTTGTGCCGGTAGCCATGATTGCGCGGCGACAGGCCGTGGCCGCGCATCTCCGGGATCCACACATCGAAACCGGCGCGTGCCAGATAGGCGCCCAGGCCAATGCCCCGGGGCGAATACCAGAAGCGCCGGTTGGAAAAGCTGCCGTGCAGCAGGATGACCGGGGTGCCACGCACCTCGGTTTGATCGGCCATGCCCAGGCGGGTGAGCGCCAGCTCCACGCTGCGATCCGGGCTGTTACCGGCTTTGATCCGGTACACGTCCTCGCTCAGGTCGCCACGGCGCTCGGCACTGAGCAAGGCCACGGGAAAAAGGGTACTGCTGCTTTGCATAGGGTTCTTGCACAAAAAAGGGCGAGGTCCATCACTGGAACACGCCCTGGAATACGGTCGGAACCTTCACTGGCGCCAGGGCCGGGTGAAGGTTCCGGTTCAGCGCATCAGTTCGCGGCCTGGCCTTCAGCCAGGAAGAACCAGGTCTCGAGTACCGAGTCCGGGTTCAGCGAGACGCTTTCGATGCCCTGTTCCATCAGCCACTTGGCCAGGTCCGGGTGGTCGGATGGGCCCTGGCCGCAGATTCCGATGTACTTGCCCGCCTTGTTGCAGGCCTGGATGGCGTTGGCCAGCAGCTTCTTGACAGCAGGGTTACGCTCGTCGAACAGGTGCGCAATGATCCCCGAGTCGCGGTCCAGGCCCAGGGTCAGCTGGGTCAGGTCGTTGGAACCGATGGAGAAGCCGTCGAAGAACTCGAGGAACTCTTCGGCGAGGATGGCGTTGGACGGCAGCTCGCACATCATGATCACGCGCAGGCCGTTGTCGCCACGGGCCAGGCCGTTTTCAGCGAGCAGGTCGACGACCTGGCTGGCTTCGCCCAGGGTGCGCACGAACGGCACCATGATCTCGACGTTGGTCAGGCCCATCTCGTTGCGCACGCGCTTGAGGGCGCGGCACTCGAGCTCGAAGCAGTCACGGAAGGTTTCGCTGATGTAGCGCGAAGCACCGCGGAAGCCCAGCATCGGGTTTTCTTCTTCCGGCTCGTAGAGCTTGCCGCCGATCAGGTTGGCGTACTCGTTGGACTTGAAGTCCGACAGGCGCACGATGACCTTTTTCGGCCAGAACGCCGCGGCCAGGGTGCTGATGCCTTCGACCAGTTTCTCGACGTAGAAGCCGACCGGGTCGTTGTAGCCGGCAATGCGCTTGTCGACGCTCTCTTTGAGCTCGGCAGGCAGGCCGGCGTAATTGAGCAGCGCCTTGGGGTGCACGCCGATCATGCGGTTGATGATGAATTCCAGGCGCGCCAGGCCGACACCGGCGTTGGGCAGCTGGGCAAAATCAAAGGCGCGATCCGGGTTGCCAACGTTCATCATGATCTTGAACGGCAGCTCCGGCATGGCGTCGACGGAGTTCTTGCGCACGTCGAAGCCCAGCTCACCTTCGAAGATGAAGCCGGTATCGCCTTCGGCGCAGGACACGGTCACGCCCTGGCCATCCTTGAGCAGCTGGGTGGCGTTGCCGCAACCGACCACCGCCGGGATCCCCAGCTCACGGGCGATGATCGCCGCGTGGCAGGTACGCCCGCCACGGTTGGTAACGATGGCACTGGCACGCTTCATCACCGGTTCCCAGTCCGGGTCGGTCATGTCCGAAACCAGTACGTCGCCGGGCTGGACCTTGTCCATCTCCGAGACGTCCTTGATGATCCGCACCTTGCCGGCGCCGATGCGCTGGCCAATGGCACGGCCTTCGACCAGCACGGTGCCGGTTTCCTTGAGCAGGTAACGCTCCATGACGTTGGCCTGGGCGCGGCTCTTCACGGTTTCAGGGCGGGCCTGAACGATGTACAGCTTGCCGTCGTCACCGTCCTTGGCCCATTCGATGTCCATCGGGCACTTGTAGTGCTTCTCGATGATCATCGCCTGCTTGGCCAGCTCGCTGACTTCGGCGTCGGTCAGGCAGAAACGGGTGCGGTCGGCCTTGTCGACATCGACGGTCTTGACCGAGCGACCGGCCTTGGCTTCTTCGCCGTAGACCATCTTGATCGCCTTGCTGCCCAGGTTGCGACGCAGGATCGCCGGGCGGCCGGCTTCCAGGGTGCCTTTGTGCACGTAGAATTCGTCGGGGTTGACCGCACCCTGAACGACGGTTTCACCCAGGCCGTAGGCGCCGGTGATAAACACCACGTCACGGAAGCCCGACTCGGTGTCGAGGGTGAACATCACGCCGGCGGTGCCGGTTTCAGAGCGGACCATGCGCTGCACGCCGGCCGACAGGGCCACCAGCTTGTGGTCGAAGCCCTGGTGCACGCGGTAGGAAATGGCGCGGTCGTTGAACAGCGAGGCGAACACTTCCTTGGCGGCGCGGATGACATTGTCGACGCCGCGGATGTTCAGGAAGGTTTCCTGCTGGCCGGCAAACGAGGCATCCGGCAGGTCTTCGGCGGTGGCCGAGGAGCGCACGGCCACGGCCATGTTCGGGTTGCCCTGGGACATTGCGGCGAAGGCGGTGCGGATTTCGGCGTTCAGGCGCTCGGGAAACTCGGCTTCCATGATCCACTGGCGGATCTGCGCACCGGTCTTGGCCAGGGCGTTGACGTCGTCAACGTCCAGCGCGTCGAGGGCGGCGTGGATCTGGGTGTTCAGGCCGCTCTGCTCGAGAAAGTCACGATACGCCTGAGCCGTAGTGGCAAAGCCGCCGGGGACCGAGACACCGGCGCCCGCGAGGTTACTGATCATCTCGCCGAGGGATGCGTTCTTGCCCCCCACATGCTCTACATCATGGACGCCGAGCTTATCGAGGGAAACTACGTACTCTACCAAGGTGATCTCTCCACTAACTGTGTTGGAAAAGCTCAGGTCGCCCGCCTGCCAGCTCTGGCTTGGCCGGGCGCTTGTGGCCTGGACCTGGAAAATAAGTGAGAATGCCGAACGCAGTGTTCGGTAAACCGAACCTATCATATCCAAGATTCGTCACCAGCTTAAGGCCCAAGGCGCAAATGAAACGATCTGCTTTCTTTATCTCCGATGGCACCGGCATTACCGCCGAGACGCTGGGACAAAGTCTTCTAGCGCAGTTCGATACCATTCCGTTCAATAAATTCACGCGTCCGTACATCGACAGCGTAGAAAAAGCGCGGACGATGGTACAACAAATCAATAGCGCCGCTGAAAAGGACGGTGTCCGTCCGATCATCTTCGACACCATCGTCAACCAGGATATCCGCGAGGTGCTGGCCACCTCCAACGGTTTCATGATCGACATCTTCTCGACCTTCCTGGCCCCGCTGGAGCAGGAACTGACCGCCCATTCCTCGTATTCGGTGGGCAAATCCCACTCGATCGGCGGCAACTCCAACTATATGGAACGCATCGAGGCGGTCAACTTCGCCCTCGACAACGACGACGGCGCGCGCACCCACTACTACGACAAGGCCGATCTTATCCTGGTCGGCGTGTCGCGCTGCGGCAAGACTCCGACCTGCCTGTACATGGCCATGCAATTCGGTATCCGTGCGGCCAACTACCCGTTGACCGAAGACGACATGGAGCGCCTGCAACTGCCCCAGGCCCTGAAAAACCACCAGCACAAGCTGTTCGGCCTGACCATCGACCCCGACCGCCTGACCGCCATCCGCCACGAGCGCAAGCCCAACAGCCGCTACGCAAGCTTTGCCCAGTGCGAGTTCGAGGTGCGTGAAGTGGAGAACCTGTTCCGCCGCGAGAACATTGCGCACATCAACTCCACGCATTTCTCCGTGGAAGAGATTGCGGCGAAGATTCTGGTCGAGAAAGGCGTAGAGCGCCGATTCAAGTAGGCTGGGCGCCTCAAGCTGCAAGCTGCAAGCTGCAAGCGACAAGAAAAAGCAGGCGGCGCTGTTGGTGAGAAAGTTGCTAGCTTGCACGAGTAGCAAGCTGAAAGCTGCAAGCGGAAACAACGCATTCCACTTGCAGCTTGTAGCTTAAAGCTAGCCGCTTAAGACGGCACCACCATCGCCTGGCCACTCAGGGCCAGGTCCACCAGCTCGCGGTTGGCCACCGCGTACATGGCGTAGTCGGTACCGATGGCGGCACGCAGCTCGTCGAGCATGGCGCGCCAGCGCACGACCATGACCCGGTGCTGATCCAGCCACAGGGCCACCCGGGCGTCCATGTCCTCCGGTGCATCGTCCATCTGCAGCACCGAGATGGTGATCGCCCGCTGCTGCAGGTCGATGTCATCGCGGAAGGCTTCGCGGGCCAGGGCCTGCCAGTTGTTTTCCACCGGCAGGTTGCTGATTTCCTGCAGGTACCAGGTCAGGTCCAGGGCGCTGCCAACGGCGAAGAAGGCCTTGGCCACTTCGGCCGGGTCCTGGCCGGTGACGTCGGAGGCTTCGATGATCGGCAACAGGGTGTACAGGTGCGTGGTACCGGCCACCATGCGCGCCAGCAGCTCCGGCACACCAGCTTCGACGAAGCCCTGGTAACGGCTCATCCAGCGCTCGCGGGTCGGCCCTTCCAGCAGTTCATCGAGCTTCAGCCCCAGCGCGGCGATCTTCGGACCGAAGTGCGCCACGTCGCGGCCAGCATCCTGCTCGTTGCGACGGCTGCGCAGGAACCAGCGGGTCGCACGGCGGCCCAGGCGCATCAGCTCGTCCATCAGGGTCAGCTGGATTTCAGCCGGGACCTGATAGTCCAGCGCCTCGATCTGACGGAACCAGTGCGGCAGGTGGAAGATATCGCGCACGATCACGTAGGCGCCGGCGACGTTCGCCGGGCTCATGCCGGTGGACTCTTTCAGGCGCTGAACGAAGGTGATGCCCATGTTGTTGACCAGATCGTTGGCAATCTGGGTGCTGACGATCTCGCGTTTCAGGCGATGACGACGCATGGCCTCGGCGAACTTGCTCACCAGCGACGGCGGGAACGCGGTTTCCATGTCGCGGGTCAGGTAGTCGTCGTCCGGCACCAGCGACTTGAGCAGCTGCTCCTTGAGGTCGATCTTGCTGTAGGAAATCAGCACCGACAGCTCGGCACGGGTCAGGCCCTGGCCAGCGGCCAGGCGCTCGGCCAGTTGCTCTTCGGTCGGCAGGAACTCGATGGCGCGGTCCAGCTTGCCACGGCCTTCGAGGTCGGCCATCAACCGCTTGTACTCGGCGATGCGTTCCTTGGCCCGACGCGCAGCCAGGGACAATGCCTGGGTCTGCTTGTAGTTGTTGCCCAGCACCAGGCCGGCCACTTCGTCGGTCATGCTGCCCAGCAGCTGGTTGCGCTGCTTCTCGGTCATGTCGCCAGCCTGCACCACTTCGTTGAGCAGGATCTTGATGTTGACCTCGTGGTCGGAGCAGTCCACGCCACCGGCGTTGTCGATGAAGTCGGTGTTGGTGGCGCCGCCGTTCAAGCCGAACTCGACCCGGCCCAGCTGGGTCATGCCGAGGTTGCCGCCCTCGCCCACCACCTTGCAACGCAGCTCGTTGCCGTCGACGCGCAGGGCGTCGTTGGCCTTGTCGCCGACGTCGGCGTGGCTTTCTTCACTGGACTTGACGTAGGTGCCGATACCGCCGTTCCACAGCAGGTCGACCGGCGCCTTGAGCAGTGCGTTGAGCAGCTCGGTCGGGGTCAGCTTGTCGGCTTCGATGGCGAAGCGCTCTTTCATCTGCGGGGTGATCGCAATGCTTTTCGCGCTGCGCGGGAAGATCCCGCCGCCTTCGGACATGATGCTGGTGTCGTAGTCGCTCCAGGCCGAACGCGGCAGATCGAACAGGCGCTGGCGCTCGGCGAAGCTGCTGGCAGGCTCCGGGTTCGGGTCGATGAAGATGTGCAGGTGGTTGAACGCCGCCACCAGTTGCAGCTTGTCGGACATCAGCAGGCCGTTGCCGAACACGTCACCGGCCATGTCGCCGACGCCGACCACGGTGATCGGGTCTTCCTGGACGTTGATGCCGCGCTCACGGAAGTGACGCTGCACGCCGACCCAGGCGCCACGGGCGGTAATGCCCATTTTCTTGTGGTCGTAACCGGCCGAACCACCGGAAGCGAACGCATCGCCGAGCCAGAAGCCGTAGTCGATGGCAATGCCGTTGGCGATGTCGGAGAAGGTCGCGGTGCCTTTGTCGGCAGCCACCACCAGGTATGGGTCATCGTCGTCATGACGCACGACGTTGGCCGGCGGCACCAGGGCGCCATCCTTGAGGTTGTCGGTGATGTCCAGCAGGCCGGAAATGAAGATCCGGTAGCAGGCGATGCCTTCGGCCTGGATATCGTCACGGCTACCACCCAGCGGCAGGCGGCGAGGCAGGAAACCGCCCTTGGCGCCAACCGGCACGATCACCGAGTTCTTCACCTGCTGGGCTTTTACCAGGCCCAGCACTTCAGTACGGAAGTCTTCCTCGCGGTCCGACCAGCGCAGGCCGCCGCGGGCGACGTTGCCAAAGCGCAGGTGCACGCCCTCGACCCGTGGCGAGTAGACGAAGATTTCGAACTTCGGCACCGGCTTGGGCAGCTCGGGGATCAGCTTGGGGTTGAACTTGAAGCTGAAGTACGACTTGTTATGGCCCAGGGCGTCGGTCTGGTAGAAGTTGGTGCGCAGGGTGGCCTTGATCAGGTCCAGGTAGCGACGCAGGATGCGGTCTTCGTTGAGCACCTGGACGTCGTCCAGAGCGGTCAGGATGGCCTGTTCCAGACGCTGTTGCTTGTCGTCGAGGTCGTCGCTGGTGAGCTTGCGCGCCAGGTAGAAGCGGGTTTTGAACAACCGGGTCAGCTCGCGGGCGATGTCGGTGTGGTTGTTCAGGGTGCTGGCGATGTAACCGAGGTCGAAGCCCAGGCGGATCTGCTTGAGGTAGCGGGCGTAGGCACGCAGCAGCGCCACGTCGCGCCACGGCAGGCCGGCGGTCAGCACCAGGCGGTTGAAGGCGTCGTTCTCGGCATCGCCATTGACGATGTGCACGAAGGCATCCTGCAGGGTGTCATTGAGCTGCTGGATGTCGAGGTTCAGGCCTTCGGCGGCGGTGAAGGCAAAGTCATGAATCCAGTACTCGCGGCCGTTGGCATGGCGCAGGCGGTACGGGAACTCGCCGAGCACGCGCAGGCCGAGGTTTTCCAGGATCGGCAGCACGTCCGACAGCGCCAGCGGCGTATCGGCGTGGTACAGCTTGCAGTGCAACTGCTGTTTACCGGCCTGGGTCAGCGGCTGGTAGAAGCTCATCACCAGCGGCTTGCGCTCGGACAGGGTCATCAGGTGCTGCATGTCGACCACCGCCGAATGGGCGGCGAAACGCTCGCGGTAACCGGCCGGGAAGCCTTTCGGGAAGTCGGCCAGGACGTTGGTGCCCTGGGCTTCGCCGAAGCTTTCGACGGTCAGGCTGGCGTAGTCGTCCTGCCACGAACGGCAGGCCTGGATCACTTCGTTTTCCAGCTGCTGCGGGTCGATGTCGATGCGGTTTTTCGGATCGACGCGCAGGATCAGTTGCACGCGGGCCAGCACCGACTCGGAGAAGAAAGTCCAGAACTCGCAGTCGCTGGCCTTCAGGCGCTCCATCAGCACCTGCTGGATCTTCTGCCGTACCTCGGTGGAGTAGATATCGCGCGGCACGTAGGCCAGGCAGTAGCAGAAACGGCCGTACGGGTCCTTGCGCAGGAACACGCGAATCTTGTTGCGCTCCTGGATCTGCACGATCGACATGACGGTGCTGAACAGCTCGTCGACCGGCGTCTGGAACAGGTCGTCACGCGGCAGCACTTCCAGGACCTGGGCCAGTTCCTTGCCCAGGTGGGCTTTGGGGTCGAAGTGCGAGCGGCGCTCGACTTCGGCGACCTTGCCACGGATGTACGGAATCGCGCGCACGCTCTCGCCATACACCGAGGAGGTGTACAGGCCCATGAAGCGGCATTCCTTGATGACCTTGCCGTCGGCATCCAGCTGGCGGATCGACACGTAGTCCGGGTAGGCCGGACGGTGCACGCGGCTTGGGTGCGCGGCCTTGGCGAAGGACAGCAGCAGCGGCTCGTTGAGGTAATTGACGGCGTAGTCTTCGATGCGCAGGTCTTCGGCGGTGAGACCGGCTCGCAGCATACGGGTCAGGCCGAGGAACGACTGCTCGTCGTATTGCAACTGGCCGCCCTGGGCGTCGCCATGGACAACGAATTCTTCGTAGCCGAGGAAGGTGAAGTGGTTGCCCAGCAGCCACTCGAGGAATGCCTTGACCTCGGCTTTTTCGTTTTGCGCCGGGGCGTAGGCGGTCTGCTCGACCAGCGCCACGACCTCGCGCAGCTTGACCTTCATCGGTTCGAAGTCGGCGACGGCAACGCGCACTTCAGCCAGCACCTGCTCAAGCTCACGGGTCAGCACGTTGAGCTCGGCGGTGTTGGCGCAGCGGTCGATCTCCAGGTACATCAGCGATTCTTGCAGCACGCCCTCGCCCTGGGTGCCCTTGGGCAGGATTTCCAGCAGCTCGCCTTTCGCCCCGCGACGCACGCTCAGTACGGTGGTCTGCAGGGTATGGATGCTGTAGCCGCGGCGGTTGAGCTCGGTGCGCACCGAGTCGACCAGAAATGGCAGGTCATGGTGCAGGACTTCGACCGCGGTGTGGGTCGACTGCCAGCCATGACGCTCGTAATCGGGGTTGTAGACGCGAACCTGGGGCTGGGTGTGATCGAAACGTTCGATGATGCGCCAGGCAGAGAGGGTGCAACCGGCCAGGTCCGACATACGGCGCTGGGTGAGTTCGTCCAGAGAGATGATGCCGAAGAACTGTTCGGCGAACAGCGCCACTTGTGGCAGTGCCTGTTCGCTGATGTGCTGCGCCAGGGCCGCTTGCAGTTGATGCTGGAAGTCGGCTTTGCTGGCTGCGGTGAAAAACGCCATCTGTGGTACTCCGCTTGGGCTTTATTATTGAGTGAAGCGTCGCGCGCGTCCGCCGTGTACGGATCAACGATAGCCAACCCGTAGCAGGAGGACGGTAAAACCATAGAAACAGGCGCTCGAGGTGACCTGTAAGTCACATCTTCCCGCTCCACGGATGGGCATCTGCAAAAACGACTGCCGAACGGGCTGTGTCTTTACGGGTGTCCATCGACAGCGCAGCTTAACGAGTGCCCGCCCGCCCCTGCTTGCGGTGCTGCGACATATTCGGTCATTGAGGTGAAACCGCACGTTTATCCAGCGGCCGAAGACTGGCAGAATCGTGTTTCAACTTATTGATCGAGCTGCTCATGCAATTCAAGACCGCCCTGCTCTTCGCCACCCCCTGCGATGATGAAGAAGACAACATGGCTACCCTGTGCTGCCACAGCGACAAGGGCCAGATGTTCCTCATGACGCGCTATCCGGACGAAGACACGGTGGACATCACCCTGGATGACGAGCCAAGCACCCTCGACGGCCTCAAGGTCAGCCTCAGCGCCAAGCGTTTGCTGATCGAAGTGGCGCCAGGCGATGCCGATGTGTTCAAAGGCGACGATCACCTGGAGATTACCCTGACTTCCGACGGCACCGACCTTGCCGAAGTCGAAGAAACCCTGCAGAACATCCTCAAGGGCACCGGCACCTACGTCAGCGAGCTGTAATCGCCCACGCGGTTTCTTGACAAGGAACCGCTGCAAAAGGCATTGTCTGACAACCTGATTAATGAGCCACCCCTCATGCTTGAGCTTCAGCGCCCCGACACCCTGGTTGAACGGGTTGTCGGTGCCATCCGCGCCGAAATCGATTCCGGTCGCCTGGCAGCCGAATCGCGCCTGCCCACCGAACAGCAACTGGCCGAGCAATTGAACGTCAGCCGCTCGGTGGTGCGCGAGGCCGTGGCCCAGCTCAAGGCTGACGGAGTGCTGATCGCCCGCCGCGGCCTGGGTTCGTACATTTCACAAACCCCGACCGGCACGGTATTCCGCTTCCCTTCAGCGCAAGGCCGCAGCCCGGACCTGGTGCAGATGTTCGAAGTGCGCCTGTGGATCGAGACCCAGGCCGCCTCGGTGGCCGCCCAGCGCCGTGACGCCGCCGACCTTGCGCGCATGAGCAAGGCCCTGCAGGAGATGCTCGACAAGCGCAGCGACTTTGCCGTGGCAGCCGCCGCCGATGTCGAGTTTCACCGCGCCATCACCGAAGCCAGCAAGAACGATTATTTCGTCGCCTTCCATGATTTTCTGCGTGGACAACTGGCCGCCGCTCGTCGCACCGCCTGGGAAAACTCCGCGGCGCATTCGGTGGGCGGTTCGGCCGATGCCCACCGCGAGCACCAGGCGCTGTACCAGGCCATCGCCGATGGCGACCGGCTTGCCGCCGCAGCCTGCGCCGAAGCACACCTGCGGGCCTCGGCCAAACGCCTGAAACTGGACCTGCCGAGTATCGACTGACCCCCCTATAAGCGGGCGCTGCTGCATGGCGCCCTTTTGTTTGACCTACTTAGTCTGACAACCTGATAAGCAGACTCTCTGATAAGAACACGCCAAGGTGACACCTGCATGATCTACGACTACTGCATCATCGGCGGCGGCATCGTCGGCCTCGCCACCGCCATGGCCCTGCTGGAGCGCCAACCGGGCGCATCCTTGCTGATTCTCGAAAAAGAAAGCAGCCTGGCCAAACACCAGACTGGGCATAACAGTGGCGTGATCCACGCGGGGATCTACTACGCCCCGGGCAGCCTCAAGGCCGACCTGTGCAAGCGCGGTGCCCAGGCCACCAAGGAGTTCTGCACCGAACACCAGATCAAGTTCGACGTCTGCGGCAAGCTGCTGGTGGCTTCCACGCCGCTGGAAGTCGAGCGCATGCACGCCCTCTATGAGCGTTCGCAGCAGAACGGCCTGAAGGTCGAACAGCTGGATGCCAAGGAACTGCAACGGCGCGAGCCGAACATCGTCGGCCTCGGCGGCCTGTTCCTCGATGCCACCGGTATCGTCGACTACAAGCAGGTCTGCGAAGCCATGGCCCGGGTCATCCAGAGGTTCGGCGGCGAAGTACAGCTGCAGACCACCGTGCGGGCCATCGTCGAGACCGCCGACAAGGTCACCATCAGCAGCGACGACAAGGTCTGGAGCGCCCGCCAGCTGGTGGCCTGCGCCGGCCTGCAATCGGACCGCCTGGCAGCCCTGGCCGGGGTCAAGATCGACCACCAGATCATCCCCTTTCGCGGCGAATACTTCCGCCTGCCATCGACCAAGAACGACATCGTCAACCACCTGATCTACCCGATCCCCGACCCGGAGCTGCCGTTTCTTGGCGTGCACCTGACGCGGATGATCGACGGCAGCGTTACCGTCGGGCCCAACGCCGTACTGGGCCTGGGCCGGGAAAACTACCGCAAGTTCTCGGTGAACTGGCGCGACGTGGCCGAATACGCGCGCTTCCCGGGGTTCTGGAAAACCATCTGGAACAACCTCGGCTCCGGCACTGCCGAGATGAAGAACTCGCTGTTCAAAAGCGGCTACCTGGAGCAATGCCGCAAATACTGCCCATCGCTGAATGTTGAAGACCTGCAGCCCTATGAAGCCGGCATCCGCGCCCAGGCGGTGATGCGCGACGGCACCCTGGTGCATGACTTCCTGTTCGCCGAGACCCCGCGCATGGTGCACGTCTGCAATGCACCGTCGCCGGCGGCCACCTCGGCCATCCCGATCGGCCAGATGATCGCCGAAAGAATTTTCAAGGCCCGCTGAATCCTGCTGCACACCTAACTACAAAGACAAAAAAGGAAACCTCACATGTCGGTACATGAGGCGGCCACGGCCGCGACCGAAACCCCGGAACAGAAACGCAAACGCCTGCGCAAGGTCGCCGCCGCGACCATCTTCGGCTCGATGCTGGAGTGGTACGATTTCTACCTGTACGCGACCATGGCAGCAATCGTCTTCTCGAAGATCTTCTTCGACCCGAGCAACCCGGCGGTGGCCTCGCTGCTGGCGTTTTCCACCTTCGCCATTGGCTTTATCGCCCGGCCCTTCGGCGGCGTGTTGTTCGGCTACCTGGGCGACCGTTTCGGGCGCAAGCAGGTGCTGGTCATCACCTTCTGCATGATGGGCGTGTGCACCACCCTGATCGGCCTGATCCCCAGCTACGCCTCGATCGGCATCTGGGCGCCGATCATCCTCGTGCTGGTGCGCATCATCCAGGGCCTGGGCGCCGGCGCCGAGCTGTCTGGCGCAGCGGTGACCTCCTATGAACACGCCAGCGAAGGCAAGCGCGGCAGCCAGGGCGCCTGGCCGGCGCTGGGGCTGAACCTGGGCCTGCTGCTGTCGTCGCTGACCGTCTACCTGCTGACCATGAACGGCAACGAGTTCCTGCTTTCCGGCGGCTGGCGCATCCCGTTCATCTGCAGCATCGTGCTGGTCGGCGTCGGCCTCTGGGTGCGCAAAAGCATCCCGGAAACCCCGGACTTCAAAGAGCTCGACAAAACCCCGGCCAAGGAGCAGGTATCGCCGCTCAAGCTGCTGTTTCGCAACGACCTCAAGGGCCTGGCCGTGGTGTTCTTCGTGGCCATCGGCTACAACGCCCTGAGCTACATCTTCAAGACCTTCTCGCTGGCCTACCTGACCCAGTACAAGGGCGTCGAAGCCCATGTCACCTCGCTGTCGGTGACCATCGCCAGCCTGGTGGCCATCATTGCCGTGCCGTTCTTCGGCTGGCTGTGCGACAAATGGAGCAGCAAGACCGTGTTGATGTTCGGCGGGCTGTTCTCGGTGCTGTTCGCCTACCCGTTCCTGGCCCTGCTCAACACTGGCGAGCCGATGATGATCTACCTGGCGATTGCCATCGGTACCGGCATCCTCGCACCGATGATGTTCGCCCCTCAGGGCTCGTTCCTCAGCCGCCAGTTCCCGACCCAGACCCGCTCTTCGGGCTTTGGCACCGGGCGCGAGATCGGCACGGCCGTGGCTGGCGGCCTGGCACCGCTGGGTGGCCTGGCGCTGGTGGCCAACTCGGCGACCCACTCCACTGATGGCGTGGCGCTGATCCTGGTGGTGGCAGCGGTATTGGTGGTGGTGTTTGCCCTGTGTGACCAGGGGCGCAAGCATTCCAGCTTCAAGAACTGAGTGACCGGCAAGGCTCTGCCTTGCATCGCTGGCAACGCCAGCTCCCACAGGGTCAGCGCGATCCCTGTGGGAGTTGGCGTTGCCGACGATGGGCTGCGCAGCAGCCCCTGACTTTGCGATTTGAACAAATTTCCCTGCTGCCGTTAGTCGCCAGCCCTCCGGATGCATTAAAGTATCAGCCCCCGCCCGGGTGCTTTTACGCCGCACGCCCTGGCTTTTTCCCAGGAACCTTCAACGATGGAACACCGTGAGGCGCTGATCGCGCTGCGCACCTTTCTTTCAACCCAGATCCTGGGCCAGGAAAAACTCGTCGAGCGCTTGCTCATCGTGCTTCTCGCCGACGGCCACATGCTGGTCGAAGGCGCCCCGGGCCTGGCCAAGACCAAGGCCATCAAGGAACTGGCCGAAGGTGTCGAAGCCGAGTTCCATCGTATCCAGTTCACCCCCGACCTGCTCCCGGCCGACATCACCGGCACCGAAATCTATCGCCCGGAAACCGGCAGCTTCGTGTTCCAGCAGGGACCGATCTTCCACAACCTGGTGCTGGCCGATGAAATCAACCGCGCCCCGGCCAAGGTCCAGTCGGCGCTGCTCGAAGCCATGGCCGAGCGCCAGGTCAGCGTCGGGCGCAGTACCTACGAGCTGTCGCCGTTGTTCCTGGTAATGGCCACGCAAAACCCGATCGAGCAGGAAGGCACCTACCCACTGCCCGAAGCCCAGCTCGATCGCTTCCTCATGCACGTCAAGATCGGCTTCCCGGACGCCGCCGTGGAGCGCCGCATCCTCCTGCAGGCCCGCGGCGAGGCCCTGAACGGCGAGACCAAGCCGGAGCGCCGGGTCAGCCAGCAAGCGATTTTTGCCGCGCGCAAGGAAATCCTCGGCCTGTACATGGCCGATGCGGTGGAGGAGTACCTGGTGCAACTGGTCATGGCCACCCGCACCCCGGCCAAGTACGACCTGGAGCTGGCCGACTGGATCGCATACGGCGCCAGCCCCCGTGGCTCGATTGCCCTCGACCGCTGCGCGCGGGCCCATGCCTGGCTGGCCGGGCGCGACTTCGTCAGCCCCGAAGACATCCAGGCGGTGCTGTTCGACGTGCTGCGCCACCGCATCATTCTTTCCTTCGAGGCCGAGGCCGCCGGGATTGACCAGGACCGGGTGATCCAGCGCATCCTCGACGTCGTCGCCGTCGCCTGAACCCATGCCCAATCGCCTGCTGGCCGCGCCCGGAATCCGCATCAGCCTCGCCGAGTTGATCGAGATGCGTCATCGCGTGCGCGAAGTGCAGCTGTTCTCCCGGCCCGGCCAGCGCAGCCCTCTGGTAGGACTGCACCACTCGAAACTGCGCGGGCGCGGGGTCGATTTCGATCAGGTGCGGGTCTACCAGGCCGGCGACGATGTGCGCAACATCGACTGGCGGGTGACCGCGCGCACCCAGGAGCCGCACACCAAGCTGTTCCATGAGGAACGCGAACGGCCGATCTTCATCCTCGTCGAACAGAGCCAGCGCCTGTTCTTCGGCTCCGGGCTGATGTTCAAGTCGGTGCTCGCCGCCCAGGCCGCCGCCTTGATCGGCTGGGCCGCCCTGGGCCATAACGACCGCATAGGCGGCCTGGTGTTCGGCGACAACGAGCACTACGAGATCAAGCCACGGCGCAGCAAGCAGAGCCTGCTGCAACTGCTCAATCGCCTGGCGCGGGTCAACCAGTCGCTGCATACCGAAGCCGTACCCCAGGCCGACAGCCTTGGCATCGCCCTGCGCCGCGCCCGCGAAGTACTGCGCCCGGGCAGCCTGGCGATCATCATCTGCGACGAGCGGGCGCTGACGCCTGCGGTCGAACAACAGCTGAGCCTGCTTTCGCGCCATTGCGACCTGCTGCTGTTGCCGCTGTCCGACCCGCTCGACCACGCCCTGCCCGCCGCCGGCCTGCTGCGCTTTGCCCAGCGCGGTGCGCAACTGGAACTCGACACCCTCGACCCGACCCTGCGCAAGAGCTACCGCCAGCAAAGCGAAGCGCGTATCGAGCGCTGGGAACTGCTGGCGCAAAAGCTGCGGGTGGTGCTGATGCCACTGAGCACCCAGAGCGAGATGATCGAGCAACTGCGCGAGTACCTCAACGCGCAACGTCCGGGGAAAACCTCGTGAACCCGCTCGATCAGTTGCAGCCGTTGATCACCCCGGCACCGATCGGCTGGTGGCCGCTGGCCCCGGGCTGGTGGGCGCTGCTGTTACTGCTGCCGTTGCTGGGCTGGGGCCTGTGGCGCCTGCGCCATTGGCGCCCGGGCAAAAAGCCCATCGTGCGCGCCGAACTGCCCCTGGACCCGGTGCGCATCGAGGCCCTGGCCGAGCTCGCGCGCCTGCCCAAACCCTACGACGGCGCCCCGGCCGGCGCCTGGCTGCAGCAGATCAACGCCCTGCTCAAGCGCCTGTGTCGCAACCATTACCCGGGCAGCCACAGCCATACCCTCAACGGCCGCCAATGGCTGGCGTTTCTGGATAACCGCTGCCCGGCCGCCGGCCTGACGCGCTGGATGGTGCTGGTCGAAGGCGCCTACAAGCCCGAATGCAAACTCGACGACAAAGCCATCAACGGGCTTAACCAGTCGGTCGAAACCTGGATCCGCAAACATGTTTGAACTGGCCTGGCCGTGGATCTTCGTACTGTTGCCGCTGCCCTGGCTGGCGCGCCTGCTGCTGCCTGCCGCCGACAGCGGTGAGCCGGTGCTCAAGGTCAGCTTTCTCGATGAGCTCGAAGGCCTGGCCGGCCGCCGTGCGCGCCTGAACCTGCCGACCTGGCGCCAACAGGCACCGTTCGTGCTGGTCTGGCTGTTATTGCTGTTCGCCGCCGCCCGCCCGCAATGGCTGGGCGAGCCGTTGCCGGTGGCCGCCAGTGGCCGCGACCTGCTGGTGGCGGTGGATGTATCCGGCTCCATGGACTTTCCCGACATGCAGTGGCAAGGCGACGACGTCAGCCGCCTGACCCTGGTCAAGGCCCTGCTCGGCGACTTTCTCGAACAGCGCCAGGGCGACCGTGTCGGCCTGATCCTATTCGGCAGCCAGGCCTACCTGCAAGCGCCACTGACCTTCGACCGGCGTACCGTGCGCACCTTCCTCGACGAAGCGCAAATCGGCATTGCCGGCAAGAACACCGCCATCGGCGACGCCATCGGCCTGGGCCTCAAGCGCCTGCGCCAGCGCCCGGCGCAGAGCCGGGTGCTGGTGCTGGTCACCGACGGCGCCAACAATGGCGGGCAGATCCATCCGCTGACTGCGGCGCGTCTGGCCGCCCAGGAAAACGTGCGTATCTACACCATCGGCATCGGTGCTGATCCGGAGCAAACCGGTACCGCCGGGCTATTGGGCATCAACCCGAGCCTGGACCTGGACGAAGCCTCGCTCAAGGAAATCGCCGAGCTGACCGGCGGCAGCTACTTCCGCGCCCACGACGGCGAAGAACTCCATGCCATCGGCGAAGCCCTCGACCGCCTGGAGCCGGTGGCCCAGCAGCCGACCCAGGCGCGCACCGCCCAGCCGCTGTACGGCTGGCCGCTGGCCCTGGCCCTGTTGCTGAGCGTGCTGCTGGTGATCGAGCAGCAATGGCCTGACAACCTGCTACAGCGCCTGCTGCGCCGCCCGCGCTTTTTGCAGCCGCACCCGGAATGGCGCCAGCGCTTGCAGCGGCTGCGCCTGAGGAGGCGGCGATGAGCGAACTGTGGCCGCAATGGCTGCGCCCGCTGTGGCTGATCATCCTGCCGCTGCTGGCCTGGCTGCTCTGGAAGCTCTGGCACCGACAGAAACGCGCCGGGCGCTGGCAGATGATCCTGCCGCCGGCCTTTCATGCCGTGCTGCTGGGTGGCGGCAGCGGCCGCGACAGCAAACTGCCGTGGATCGCCCTTGGCCTGGCCTGGTTGATCACCGTACTGGCCCTGATCGGGCCAAGCTGGCAGCGCCTGGAAGACACCCGCCAGCGCCCGGCCGACCCGCTGGTGATCCTGCTTGAGCTGACCCCGCAGATGCTCGCCGACGATGCCGCGCCAACCCGCCTGGAGCAAGCCCGGCGCAAGATCCTCGACCTGCTCGAGCACCGCCGCGACAGCCAGACCGCAATCATCGTCTATGCCGGCAGCGCCCACACTCTGGTGCCGCTGTCCGACGACCTGGCCACCAGCCGCAACCTGCTCGAAGCCCTGGAACCCTCGATCATGCCGCAAGCCGGCCAGCGCGCCGATCTGGCCGTGCGCAAGGGCCTGGCCCTGCTCGCCCAGGCCGGATTGGGCCAGGGTCGGCTGCTGTTGATCGGCTCCGCGCTCGAGGCCCAGGAGCGGCAGGGCATCGTCCAGGCCCTCGGCCGCCAGGGCCCGAGCCTGCTGATGCTCGGCGTCGGTAGCGCCGAGGGTGCGCCGGTCAGACAGGCCAATGGCGAGTACCTCAAGGACGATCAGGGCGGGATCCTCCTGCCGCGGCTCGACAGCGCCAGCCTCAAGGCCTTTATCAACAGCACCGGTGGCCGCTACCGCAGTGCCCGCATCGACGACCTCGACCTGCGTGGCCTGCGCCTGTTCGACAACCCGCACGGCCTGCGTGACGATGGCCAGACCGTGCAGCTCGACAGCTGGGCCGACCAGGGCTACTGGCTGTTGCTGCCACTGTTGCTACTGGCCGCTTGCGCCGGCCGCCGCGGCTGGTTGTTCTGCTTGCCGTTGCTGCTGGCCGTGCCGCAGCCCAGCTACGCGTTCGAGTTCAACGACCTGTGGCTGCGCCCCGACCAGCAAGGCCAGCGCCTGCTTGAACAGCAGCGTCCGGCCGAGGCTGCGCGGCATTTCGAAGACCCGCAGTGGAAAGGCCTGGCGCTGTATGAGGCCGGCGATTTCAACGGCGCCGCCCGCCAGTTCGCCCAGGGCAACCGCGCCGCCGACCATTACAATCGCGGCAATGCCCTGGCCCGTAGCGGTGAACTGGAAGCGGCGCTGGATGCCTACGAGCAGGCCCTGGAGCGCCAACCGGAACTGCAACCGGCGCTGGCCAACAAGGTGCTGGTCGAACAGTTGCTGCAACAACGCCAGGGCGAACAAGCGCCCGAACAGCCGCCTGAAGATGACCAGCAGAGCAATCCCGACAGCAGCAGCGACACTGCCAGCAGCTCGCAGAACGCCCAGGACCAGGCCGCGGCAAAACCAGCGGACGCGGCCGATGAAGCTGGCAAACCTGAGGACAACGCCAACGAGCAGGCACAGAACCAGGCCAGCGGCGCTGACGACGATGACACCACCCGGCCGCCCCAGCGCCCGGCCGACAGCAGCCTCGACGCCGAACAGCGCCAGGCCCTGGAACAATGGCTGCGACAGATCCCGGACAACCCGGCCGAGCTGTTGCGGCGTAAATTCTGGTATGAACAGCAACAACATCAGGAAACCCATCGATGAGTCGCGTCTGCGTCCTGGTCTTCAGCCTCTTTCTCGCCTTGCAGGTACAGGCTGCGGCGCTGCTCGCCAGTGTCGACCGCACACGCCTGAATGCCGGCGAAACCCTTGAGCTGACCCTCGAGACCCAGGACGTGACTCAGTTCGGCAAACCCGACCTGACGCCACTGGAGGCCAATTTCGAGGTCCGTGGCACACGCCAGGTCAACAGCCTCAACAGCCTTGACGAGAACAGCGCCAACACCCGCTGGATCATCACCCTGCTGCCGCGCCAGAGCGGCAGCGTGGAAATTCCCGCCCTGCAGCTGGGCGAAGTGCGCAGCCAGCCGATCAGCCTGCAGATCCAGGCCAACGAGGTCAGCAGCGAAAACCATGGCCCGGTGTTCATCGACGCCAGCCTCGACCAGCCGGAGGTCTACGTGCAGGCCCAGGCGGTGCTGACCCTGAGCATCTATCACTCGGTGCCACTGTACGACGACAGCAGCCTCAGCCCGCTGCAGCTGGACAACGCCAAGGTCGAGCCGCTGGGCGAATCGCGCACCTTCGAGAAAGTCATCGACGGCGTGCGCCACGGCGTGATCGAGATGCGCTACGCGATCTACCCCCAGCAAAGCGGCGACCTGAAAATCCCCGCCCTGACCTTCAGCGCCACCGCCGCGCAGAGCGACGCCGAGCAGGAGCCCAACAGCCCGCGCGCCGGCAAGCAGGTGCAGGTCGGCTCGACGCCGCTGGTGCTGACGGTCGACCCGATCCCGGCCGACTACCCGGCCAACGCGCCCTGGCTGCCGGCCAACAGCCTGACCCTGGAAGAACACTGGAGCCCGGACCCGGCGCAGCAGCAGACACAAATCGGCGACTCGCTGACCCGCACCGTGATCCTTCAGGCCGAGGGCTTGTCCAGCGCCCAGCTGCCGCCGCTGCCCGGCACCGAAGTGACCGGCCTGCGCCGCTACCCGGACCAGCCGCAACTGCGCAACCAGGTCAACGACCGCGGCCTGCTCGGGGTGCGTGAAGAGCGCGAAGCGCTGGTGCCGACCCACAGCGGCAGGCTGGAACTGCCGAGCCAGGAAGTGGTCTGGTGGAACACCCGCGAAGATCACCTGGAACGCAGCAACCTGCCGGCCCGGAGCCTGCAGATCGAGGACAACCCGGCGCTGAGCGCCGACAAGCCGGCCAGCGTCGACCCGGTTACGGTGCAAACCTACCTGCTCTGGCCCTGGCAGCTGAGTACCCTGGTACTGGCCCTGACCACCCTGCTGGGTTTTGCCCTGTGGTGGCGGGCGCGCTCGCAACCGGCGGTGCTGCGAGCGGCGCAAACCGGGCCGAGCCCGCGCACCTTGCTTGATGACCTCAAGCGCGCGTGCCAGGCCAACGACCCCCAAGCCACGCGCCAGGCCCTGGATGCCTGGGCACGCCAGCAACCGGAAACCCTGGCCGAAATGGCCGCGCGTTTCGTGCCGTTGTCCGATGCCCTCGATGGCCTCAACGGCGCGCTGTACAGCGAAAGCGGGCAATATTGGCAAGGTGAAGAATTATGGCGGGCCATTGGCACCATCCCGGCCGCCGAGCAGGTTCAGCCTGCGCAAAGCGAGAACGGCAGCTTGCCGCCGCTGTACCCCAAATAACCTCCAGGCGTGGCACCCCGGGCGCCACGCCGGCACATTGCGGAACCCTTCATGCGTCTGTTTCACACCTCCGACTGGCACCTGGGTCAAACCCTGCACGGCCAGGAACGCGATTTCGAACACGCCTGTTTTCTCGATTGGCTGCTCGGCCAGCTCAAGCTGCGCCAGCCCGATGCCCTGCTGATTGCCGGCGACATCTTCGACACCGTCAATCCGCCGGTCAAAGCCCAGGAGCGGCTCTACGACTTCATCGTCCAGGCCCACGAACAGCAGCCCAAGCTGAACATCGTGATGATCGCCGGCAACCACGACTCCGGCTCGCGCATCGAACTGCCGGCGCCGCTGATGCGCCGCCTGCGCACCTACGCCCTGGGCCGCGTGCAATGGCTGGATGAAGGTGAACTGGACAGCGAACGCCTGTTGATTCCGCTGACCAACGCCAAGGGCAAGGTCGCCGCCTGGTGCCTGGCGCTGCCGTTCCTGCGCCCGGCGGAAGTCACCGGCGCACACCTGGGCGATGACTACCTGCGGGGCATCGCCCAGGTCCACGAAAAACTCATCGCCGCCGCCCTGCAACGGCGCAAGGCCGGTCAGGCGCTGATTGCCGTGAGCCACGCGCACATGGCCGGTGGCTCGGTCTCGGAAGACTCCGAACGCAGCCTGATCATCGGCAACGCCGAAGCCCTGCCGGCACGCCTGTTCGCTCCGCAGATCAGCTACGTCGCCCTCGGCCACCTGCACAAGCCGCAGAAGGTCAACCGGGAGGAGCGCATCCGATACAGCGGTTCGCCAATCCCGCTGTCGTTCTCGGAAATCGGCTATCAACACCAGATCCTCGAAATCGAACTCGACGGCGCCAACCTGGCCAGCGTCGAATCGCGCCTGGTGCCGCGCGCCGTGCACCTGCAACGGCTGGGCCCGGCACCGCTGGCCGAAGTACTTGAGCAACTGGCCGAGCTGCCGGTAGTCGACCTGCTGGACGATCCGCAGCGCCAACCCTGGCTGGAGATCCGCGTACGCCTGGACGAGCCCCTGCCCGACCTGCGCGCCCAGCTCGAAGGCGCCCTGCACGGCAAGGCCGTGCGCCTGGTGCGCATCGCTGCCGAATATGCCGGCAACGGCCGCAGCGAAGATGACGGCAGCGCCGACTTGCTGGAACTGGGCCAACTGACCCCGCACGAGCTGTTCAGCCGCGCCTGGGAGCAGGCCTATGGCAATGTTGTCGATGAACAGACCCTGGCCGACTTTGCCTTGTTGCTGCAGGACGTCCAGCAGGAGGAAGAACAGCCATGAAGATTCTCGCCATCCGCCTGAAGAACCTGGCCTCCCTGGAAGGCCCGATCGAAATCGACTTCACCGCCGAGCCGCTGGCCAGCGCCGGCCTGTTCGCCATCACCGGGCCCACCGGCGCCGGCAAGAGCACCCTGCTCGACGCCCTGTGCCTGGCGCTGTTCGGCGCCGTGCCGCGGCTGAACAACATCGGCCGCGAGACCAAGCTGCCGGAGGTCGACAGCGACATCCTCACCAGCGACCCGCGCACCTTGCTGCGTCGGGGTTCGGGCAGCGGCTTTGCCGAGGTGGATTTCGTCGGCATCGACGGCCGGCGCTACCGCGCCCGCTGGGAAACCAACCGCGCCCGCGACAAGGCCAACGGCAAGCTGCAAGGCAGCCGTCAGAGCCTGCATGACCTGGACAGCGACCAGCTGCTGAGCAACCAGAGCAAGGCCGAATACAAGCAACTGATCGAGTCGCGCCTGGGCCTGAACTTCGAACAGTTCACCCGTGCGGTGATGCTGGCCCAGAGCGAGTTCAGCGCCTTCCTCAAGGCCGATGACAAAGAGCGCAGCGAGCTGCTGGAAAAGCTTACCAACACGGCGATCTACAGCCAGCTGGGCCGCCGCGCCTACAGCAAGAGCAAGGAAGCCGAAGAGGCGCACAAGGCCCTGCAGGACCAGGCCAGCGGCGTGATGCCCATGGCCGCCGAGGCCCGCGCCGAACTCGACCAGCGCTACAGCGGGGCCCTCGATCGGTTCAAGGCCGAACAGGCGCAACTGCGCCAGCTTGAACAGCAGCGCAGCTGGCTCACCGAGCTGTTGCAACTGCAGGAACAGGTGCAGACCAGCACGGCGCAACTGCACAGTGCCCAGCAGCACAACGACAGCCTGCACAGCGAGCGGCTGAAACTCGCGCGGCTGGAACAGCTGGCGCCGCAGCGTCACCAGTTTGCCCGCCAGCAGGCGCTCAATGCCCAGCTCAGCCCGCTGGCCGAGAGCATAGCCGCGCAGCGCCAGCAGCATGACCTGTTGCATGGCCACCAGCAGCAACTGCAGGACGACCTGGGCAAGGCCCACACAGCCCTCGCCCAGGCCCTGGCACAACAAACCGAAAGCGCGCCGTTGGTGCGCCAGGCCTTTGCCGAGCAGAACACCCTGGCCCGCCTGCAACAGGAACTGGCCCATAGCTCGACGCTCAAGCAACAGGCCGATCAGGCCAGTGCCGAAGGCCAGCACCAGCTGCTGAGCCTCAATGAACAGCAACGCCTGAACGAAGAGCGCCTGCAGCAGATCAGCGAACAGCTCGCACAAAGCGCGCCGCTGGCCGGGCTGAGTGAAGCCTGGAGTGCCTATCGCGACCGCCTGCAACAACTGATGCAGCTGGGCAACCGCCTCAACCAGGGCCGTGCCGAGCTGCCCGGCCTGCAGCAACGCGCCAGTCAGGCCAGTGCCCAGCTTGAGGAGCAGCGCGCCGCCCTGGCCCTGCTCTACCGCGAAGCCGAGGCAGAACCCCAAGCCCTGGCCGAACAGATCGGCCTGCTCGGCGAGCTGCTGCAGAAAAACCGCCAGCAACAGCGCCAGGTCGAAGAACTGAGCCGGCTGTGGGGCAACCAGCAGGACCTCGAACTGCGCCTGCAAGCCTTGCGCGAACGCCAGCAAGCGGCCCTGAAGCAGCGCGAGCAGTTGATCGGCGAAGGCCTCAATGGCAAGAACCAGCTGACCGCCGCCGAGCAGGCGCTGAATGTGACCCGCCAGTTGCTCGAACGCCAGCGCCTGGCCCGCAGCCAGAGCGTCGAAGAGCTGCGCGCGCAGCTGCAGGATGACCAGCCCTGCCCCGTGTGCGGTAGCCAGGAGCACCCTTATCATCAGCCCGAAGCCCTGCTGCAAAGCCTCGGCCGCCACGACCAGAACGAAGAAGCCAACGCGCAGCAAATGGTCGACGAGCTGAAGAAACAGCTCGATGAACTGCGCACTCAACTGGGTGGCGTCAACGGCCAGATCAAGGAATACCTGCACCAGCAGGAACAACTGGGCAACCAGCAACACGCGTTGCTGCCCAGCCTCGAAGCGCACCCGCTGTACCCGTCGCTGGCCGACCAGGACGCCAGCCAGCGCAGCGCCTGGCTGGACTTGCAGGCACGCAACCTGAACCACGACATCAGTCGTGACGAACAGCGCCAGAACGCCCTGCTGACCCTGCAAAAAGACGCCAGCCGCCTGCAACAGCAATTGCAGGCAGCCCAAGACGCCAGCCAGCAGGCCAACCAGCACCTGAGCCAGCAGCAAACGGCGCTGGCCAGTGACGAAGAACGCCTGGAGCAGGAACTGGCCAGTTTCGCCACCCTGTTGCCAACCGAAGTTCTCGATGACCTGCGCCAGGAGCCAGCTGCCGCCTTCATGCGCCTGGACCAGCAACTGGCCCTGCGCCTGGACCTGCTGCAACGGCAAAAGGACGAACAGCAGGAGCACGGCGAGCGCCAGCAAAAGCTGGACAAGGCCCAGCTGCAGCAGCAGGCACGGGTTCAGAAGCAGGAAGAATTGCAACAGCAGTTCAGCGACCTGGAACGCCAACATCAACTCAGCCGCGACAGCCTCGCCAGCTTGCTCGGCGAGCAGGCCGGCGCCGAACACTGGCAGCAGCATCTGGACCAGGCCGTGGAGCACGCGCGCCAGGCCGAAGCCCAGGCAGGCCAGCAGTTGCAGGATACCCAGGCGCAGTTGATCGAACTGACTGCCGAGCTCAAGGCCAAGGGCGAACGCCTGAGCGCGCTGGAGCAGGAACACCATGAGGTTCGCGGCCAGATCGAACAGTGGCGCCAGGGCCATCCGGAGCTGGACGACAGCGGCCTGGAGCAGTTACTGGCCTTCGACGACAACGCCATGGCGCAACTGCGCCAAGGGCTGCAGGACGCAGAAAAAGCCATCGAACAGGCCCGTACCCTGCTGCAGGAGCGCCAGCAGCGCCTGGATCAACACCAGGCCCAGGGCAATGCCGAACTCACCAGCGAAGCGTTGGAACAGGACTTCGCCAGCCTGCAGCTGCAACTGGCGGCCAGCGAACAGAGCTGCGCCGAACTGCGTGCCGCCCAGGCCGAAGACCAGCGCCGGCAACTGGCGCACCAGGCCCTGGCCGATCAGATCGCCGGTGCCTACAGCGAGTGGCAGCGCTGGGCACGGCTCAACGCCCTGATCGGCTCGGCCACCGGCGACACCTTCCGCAAGATTGCCCAGGGCTACAACCTCGACCTGCTGGTGCACCACGCCAACGCCCAGTTGCGCCAGCTGGCCCGGCGCTACCGGCTCAAGCGTGGTGGCAGCCTGCTCGGCCTGTTGGTGCTGGATACGGAAATGGGTGATGAGCTGCGCTCGGTGCATTCACTGTCGGGCGGTGAAACTTTCCTGGTTTCGCTGGCCCTGGCCTTGGGCCTGGCGTCGATGGCTTCGAGCACCCTGCGCATCGAATCGCTGTTTATCGACGAAGGTTTCGGCAGCCTCGACCCCGAATCGCTGCAACTGGCCATGGACGCCCTCGATGGCTTGCAGGCCCAGGGCCGCAAGGTCGCGGTGATTTCCCACGTGCAGGAGATGCACGAGCGCATTCCGGTGCAGATCCAGGTTCGCCGCCAGGGCAATGGCCTGAGTACGGTGGAGGTCAGCGGATGATCCTCTACTCGTTCCGTCGCTGCCCCTGGGCCATGCGTGCGCGCCTGGCCCTGCGTTATGCCCAGTGCCCGGTGGAGGTCCGCGAAGTCAGCCTCAAGGCCAAGCCGGCCGAGCTGCTGGCACTTTCACCCAAGGGCACAGTGCCGGTGTTGAGTACAGGTGAGCGGGTGCTGGAGGAAAGCCTGGATATCATGCGCTGGGCCCTGGCCCGGCATGATCCGCAGGACTGGCAACTCGCGGCCGACCCGCAGGCGGCCCAGGCCGCCGATACGCTGATCGAACGCAATGATCGCGAGTTCAAGGCGCAGGTCAATCTGTACAAATATGCTGAACGCTACCCGCAGCACTCACGTGAAGAGTACCGGGCACAGGCCGAAAGCTGGTTGGCCGAGCTGGATGAACGACTGGCGCAGCAGGCGTACCTGTTCGCTGATCATCCAAGCCTGGCGGACGCGGCATTGCTGCCATTGATGCGCCAGTTCGCCGGGGTGGAGCCTGAGTGGTTCGCCCAAGCGCCCTACCCGCACTTGCGGGCATGGTTGCAGGGCTGGCTGGAGTCGGCATTGTTCAAGGCGATCATGGCGCGTTGAACCCATCGCTGGCAAGCCAGCTCCCACAGGGGCCTGGGCATGCAGGGCCATGGTGGGAGCTGGCTTGCCAGCGATGAGGCCAGAAGCTACAGCGCCAGAATCGGCGAAGAATAGAGGAACAGCAACACCGCCAGAATTCGCCATTTCATGTGTTACCCCCTGACGTCAATAAATTAGCGTCAAATTCAATCACATGGCGATGTGCTATTACCAGAAAAATCTACCGGCTCAGTGCTGCGACTTGTGGTCCAGCGCGGCATAGAAGTTGGCGCTTTGTTGCAGGTACTTCTGGGTGTAGCTCTGGGTCGACGATTTGCGCTCGCTGAGCTCGACATGGGCGTTGGCCGGCAGGACCACCGAAGCAGAAATGGCGGAAGCGGCGATGACCGGGAAAAGGTTGAAGTTCATGGCGCTGACCTCGAAGTCTGTGGTTTGAAGTGGCCGCCTGGGGCCGTGGTTCAAACTTACGCCGCTGGCGCGGCGCACAGAAATTCATTGCAGCAGTAGCAAACATCAAGGCAATTGATAGTCAGTTGACGAACTTCAGGTCCGACGGTGCATCCTGGGCCAGCTTCTGCACGGTTTCGCCCAGCAGGCCACTGCGCGGATCACGGCGGATCACCACGATCTCGTTGCTCTTCTGGTTGGCCACCAGGAGGAACTTGCCGGTGGGGTCGAGGGCGAACTCCCGTGGGTGATCGCCTTCGACACTGCGCCGCTGCACCTGCATCAGCTTGCCGGTCTTGTCATCGACGGCAAACACCAGCAGTTCGTTGGCCGTGCCGCGATTGCTGACATACAGAAAGCGCCCGTCAGCCGACAGGTGCAAGGCCCCCGCCGCCCTGGCCGAGGCATCGGTCAGCTCGGTCAATGGCAGGCGCTGAAGCTCTGCCAGCTTGCCGTCCTGATAGTCGAACGCCACCACTTGCGCGCTCATTTCCAGGGTCAGGTAGGCATGCTTGCCGTCGCGGTCAAACAGCAAATGGCGCGGCCCGCTACCCGGCGGCAGGCTTACCGGCTCGACCGCGCTCAGTGGCTGCTTGGGACTGGCGCCGTCGTATCGGTAGACAAATACCTTGTCGGCCCCCAGGTCGCTGGCGAACACGTATTCGCCGTCGTCGGATGACACCACCGAGTGCACGTGCGGTCCGGTCTGGCGCTCCGGGTTGACGCCGCTGGGCTTGTGCCGGTCTTGTTGCACCGAAGCCTGCAGGTGGCCATTACGGTCGACTGGCAACACACTGAGGCTGCCGCCGGGGGCAGGCAATACGCCGTAATTGGCAACGAACAGGTAGCGCTGGTCATGGCTGAGGCTGGAATGGGTCGGCTCATCGCCCAGGCTTGGCACCTGGTTCAGGGCCTTGAGGCTGCCGTCCTTGCCAATGGCAAAACTGCTGACCTGGCCGTTGCCGGCGCCATTCTCGTTGACCGCGAATAGCAGGCGCTTGTCGACCGAGAGAGTCAGCCAGGAAGGGTTTTCGCTCATGAGGATCTGCAGCGGCGTAGGGTCGATCTGGCCGCTGTCGCTGTTGAAGCGGTAGCGGTAGATGCCTTCGCTGCTGCCTGCGGTATAGCTGCCGACCAGCAGGTCGTGGGCCTGGGCAGTGAGAGTCAGGCTCATGCTACTGGCGATCAGCAGGTTCTTCAGCAGGCGCGTCATCGTCTTCCTCATCGCGGGCACTAAAGGCACTCATACAGACTAGCCGATGCTCGCCAGTGTCGGCGTTGATCAGCCAGTCGGCACCTTCAGCGCGGGCGGCGCCGATCTGCTCCGGGGTGAACGACCATTGTTTACGAACGCGGCCGTCCATCAGCGCGATATGCAGGCCGGTTTCGTCGAAGGTGAAGTCAAAAGCGTGCAGGCCGTCGATCAGGAGCATGTCGCAGGATTCGAGGGCTTGGGAGAGGGTTGTCATTGCAGGAAGATCACTGGCGGGAAAACCCCATGATACCCGATCATCAAAAGCATCGCCGGCAAGACCGGCTCCCACAGGTAATGCGCACCTGAGGGAGCCGGCCTTGCCGGCGATGGACTACGAAGTAGCCCCGATTACTGCACCGGTCAATGGGCGAAAATCGAACCGCCCTGCTTGCCCGCCATTTTCTCCGGCTTGATCAGGAACCGCGCCAGTGCCGGCAACAGCCACAGCGCGCCGAACATGTTCCATAGCAGCATGAAGGTCAGCATCAGGCCCATGTCGGCCTGGAACTTGATCGCCGAGAAGATCCAGGTGCACACGCCGATGGCCAGGCACAGGCCGGTGAACAGGACCGCCTTGCCGGTGGACTTGAGGGTCTGGTAGTAGGCTTCCTGCAGCGGCAACCCGGCGCGCAGGAAGCTCTCCAGGCGGCTGTAGATGTAGATGCCGTAGTCCACGCCGATACCCACGCCCAGTGCCACCACCGGCAGGGTCGCGACCTTGACGCCGATGCCCATGTAGGCCATCAGCGCGTTGCCCAGCACCGAGGTCAGCACCAGCGGCAGGACGATGCACAGGGTCGCAGCGAAGGAACGGAAGGTGATCATGCACATCACCGCCACGCAGATGTACACCAGGATCAGAATGGTCAGCTCGGCCGACTTGATCACTTCGTTGGTGGCCGCCTCGATACCCGCGTTACCGGCCGCCAGGAGGAACTCCAGGCCTTCCTTGTTGTGGGTGTCGGCAAATTCCTGCACAGCCTTGACCGCACGGTCGAGGGTCTCGGCCTTGTGATCGTTGAGGAAGATCAGCACCGGCGCCAACGAGCAGTCGGCGTTGTACAGGCCGTCAGCACGGGAGATCGAACTGTTGAGCACGTCCGGGTTGCGCGACAGGCTTTCCCATTTCAGGTTGCCCTCGTTCATGCCCTTGATCATCTGCTTGGACACGGTCACCAGCGAGATCGCCGACTGCACCCCCGGGGTGTTCTCCATCTTCCACATCAGCTCGTCGACCGGTGCCATGGTCGAGTGCACCGAGCAGCCTTCGGTCGGGGTCTTGACCATCACCACCAGCACGTCGGAACTGGTCGAGTAGTTATTGATGATGAAGGCGTTGTCCTGGTTGTAGCGCGAGTCCGGACGCAGCTCCGGCGCACCCTGGTCGAGGTCGCCGATCTTCAGGTTCTGGCTGTACCAGAGGCCGCCACCGAAGGCCAGCAAGGCCAGGACGATGGACACCGGCGCGACCTTGGCGCTGGCAAAGTTGGACAGCAGGCGCCAGAACGGATGTTCGCGGGTCGCATCCTTCTTGCTGCGCTCGATGGCCTTCTTGCTGATGCCGACATAGGAGATCGCCACCGGCAGCAGGATCAGGTTGGTGAAGACGATCACCGCCACACCGATCGACGCACCGATGGCCAGCTCGCGGATCACCCCGATGTCGATGATCAGCAGGGTGATGAAGCCCACGGCGTCGGCCAGAATGGCGATCATCCCCGGCAGGAACAATTGCCGGAAGGTGCGCCGCGCAGCGGTCAGGGCGTTGTCGGCATCACTGGACTGCAAGGCGATGCCGTTGATCTTCTGCACCCCGTGGGAGATGCCGATGGCGAAGATCAAAAACGGCACCAGCATCGAGTACGGGTCAAGGCCGAAGCCCACCGCATGCATCAGCCCCAGCTGCCAGACCACCGCCACCAGGGTGGTGATCAGCACGGCGATGGTGCTGCGGATGCACCAGGTGAACCAGTACAGCAGCACCCAGGTGATCACCAGGGCGATACCGAAGAACATCGCCACCATCATCAGGCCGTCGATCAGGTCGCCGACCTTCTTGGCGAAGCCGACGATGTGCACCTTCACATTGGGGTTCTGGGCCTGGAACTTGTCGCGGATCTTCTCTTCGAGCTGATGGGAGAACTGCTGGTAGTCGAGCTTGATCAGCCTGCCCTGGTCCTGCGGGTCCGGGTAGGACTCCAGCAGCGGAATGTCGATGATGCTCGATTTGAAGTTGTTGGCCACCAGGCGCCCGACCTGTCCGGACTTGAGCACGTTGTTGCGCAACTGGTCGAGGCTGTCGGCCGAGCCGTTGTAGGTCTGCGGGATGACTTCGCCACCGGCGAAGCCCTCTTCGGTCACTTCGGTCCAGCGCACGCTGGGGCTCCACAGCGATTTCAGGCCGGAACGGTCGACGCCGGGAATGTAGAACACCTCGTCATGCACCTGACGCAGGGTTTCCATGTACTCCTTGCTGAAGATATCGCCGTCGGTGGCCTCCACCGAGATGCGCACGGTGTTGCCGAGGTTGGCCAGGTCATTGCGGTGTTCGAGCATCTTCTCGATGAAGGGATGCTCAAGCGGGATCATTTTCTCGAAGCTGGTGGACGGACGAATCTGCGTGGCCTGCCAGAACAGGAACACGCTGACCAGCAGGCAGATGAGGATCACCACCGGGCGGTTATTGAAGATCAGGCGTTCGAGCAAGGTCGCCTTGTCCTGATGGTGTTGCTGCTGATTCATGTTGAACTGCTCCTGACGGGTCATGGCTGCACTCCTTCGGCGCCCTGGGCCGAAGCCAGGTGCACGCCACCCTGGCCTACCAGCACCAGGCGCCCTTCACTCAGCCCGCTGACGCCGGCCAGGGCGATGCGATCGGCCCGGTTGAACACGCTGAAGCTCTGGCCGTCGTCGCTGCTGCGCAGCACGCTGCCGCCATTGCCCACCAATACCAGGCTGCCATCATCGAGAAGCGTAGCGCTTGCCAGGCCAAATTCGAGGTTGCCGCGCGCGGCTTTCAATTCGATCTGTTGCCAGCTATCGCCAAAATCCGTGGAGCGGTAGAGGTTGCCGCGCAATCCGTAGGCCAGCAAGGTACGCGACTGGGCGGTGCCAGTGACGCCGAACAGCGAGCCTTCATAGGGGCCTTCGAGCTTTTCCCAGGTCTGGCCGTCGTCGCTGGAGCGGAACATGCTGCCCTGCTCGCCGACGATAAACAGGCCAGCGTCTTTGACCGCAGCGATGCCGTTGAGGTGGAGCTGGTCTTCGTTGTTCAGCCGGTCGCCGACATCGTTCCAGTGCTTGCCGCCGTCGGTGGTTTCCAGCAATGCGCCGTACGCGCCCACGGCGATGCCGTGCTGAGTGTCCTTGAACCAGACATCGAGCAACGGCGCTTCACGTGCCAGGTCTTCGAACTGTTTGCTCCAGGTGGCGCCACCGTCAGTGCTGGCGAGGATCTGCGCATCGTGGCCGACGGCCCAGCCGTGCTTGTCGTCGACGAAATAGACGGCAGTAAGCAGTTGCCGGGTTGGCACCTTGGCTTGGGTCCAGGTCTTGCCCTGGTCATCGGAAAACAGGATATGGCCACGATCACCGACGGCGACCAGGCGCGCGCCAGCCTTGGTGACGTCCAGCAGCAGGCTTTTTACCGCCTTGGACGATTCGGTGGAGTAGACATCGGTTTGCGCGGCTGCGGCTTCGGCCGTGTTGGCCCATAGCCCGATCGCCAATACCAGCAAGCCGCTGGCGGCCAATGCCCAAGGGCGATTGCCGGCTTTACGCGCAGCACCGCCGAGACCCGCCATGACAGGCTCAGTCATAGATCTATCCCCCGTTTATTGTTATTTGGGTCAATCTATATGCAGGTACTGCAAAAACCTTGTTCCAGAGCCCCGCAATAGCTGAGAGCCATCCTATCGGGGTTTGCAAAGGACTGACAACGAACGGGACGTTATCTTTTGTTAAGCGCAGGATTTGCGGGGAAGCAATCGCTGGCAAGCCAGCTCCCACAGGGTCGGTACATGCAGTTCCCTGTGGAAGCGGGCTTGACCCGCGATGAGGCCATCAGGCCAGACTTTTGCTCACGACTTCATACACATCGCTGGACAACGAACCCGATGCCAGAATGCGCTCCAGCTCACCTTTCATCAGCGCCTGACGCGCGCTGTCGTATTTGCGCCAGCGGGTCAGCGGCGCCAATTGGCGCGAAGCGATCTGCGGGTTGAGCGCGTTGAGCTCGATCACCAGGTCCGCCAGGAAGCGATAACCCGAACCATCGGCCGCATGGAAGTTGACCAGGTTCTGCCCGGCAAAGGCACCGATCAGGGCGCGGACCTTGTTCGGGTTCTTCATGGTGAAGGCCGGGTGCTGCATCAGCGCCTTGACCCGTGCCAGGCCACCCGGCAGGGTGCTGGCCGCCTGCACGCTGAACCATTGATCCATGACCAGCGGATTGTCCTTGAAGTGCTCGGCAAAGCCTTCCAGGGCCTTGGCCCGTTCGGCCTCGAACGGCGAGTTGACCAGCACGGCCAGGGCGGTAAGGCGCTCGGTCATGTTGTCACAGGCGTCGAACTGCTCCAGGGTCGCCGCCAGCACGTCAGGCTTGGCGCTGAGCATCAGGTACGACAGCACGATGTTCTGCAGGCTGCGGCGGGCGAAGTGCTCGGCCTCGGCAACATACTCGGTGCCACGCGAAACCGCGCGGTTGGCCTGATAACGTGCACTCAGGGCGTCGAACAGCTGCTCGGCGATCTGCTTGCGGGCAAACTCGCGAGCGGCGTGGATGGCATCGACGTCGGCCACTTCGCTGATTTCGGTGAGGTAGGCCTCACTTGGCAACGAGAGCATTTCGGCGACCATGGCCTGGTCCAGTTGCTCGTTGGCCAGCACCGTGCCCAACGCGGTCACCAGGCGCTGATCAAGAACCAGCCTGGCGCCCTGTTGGTGCTGGGCAATCAACTCCTGCAAGACCTGCACCGACAGCTGCTGCCCCGCTTCCCAGCGGTTGAAACCATCACTGTCGTGCTGCATGAGGAACATCAGCTGGTCACGGTCATAGGGGAAGCTCAGCTTGACCGGTGCGCTGAAACCACGCAGTAGCGATGGCAGCGGCTTGGCGGCAATGCCCTCGAAGGTGAAGGTCTGCTCGGCTTCGGTTACCGACAACACCCGCGAGGTGCCGTCTGCTGCCGCTTCACCTTGCAGGCGCAGGGCGATGTCATTGCCCTGGGCATCGAGCAGGCCCAGTTCCACCGGGATCACGAACGGCTTCTTCTCGACCTTGTCCGGGGTTGCCGGGCAGCTCTGACGGAAGGTCAGGCTGTAGGTCTGTGCAGCGCTGTCGTAAGCCTCGCTGACCGCCAGGCGTGGCGTGCCGGCCTGGCTGTACCAGCGCTTGAACTGGGTCAGGTCGACGCCGTTGGCGTCTTCCATGGCCTTGATGAAGTCGTCGCAGGTTACGGCCTGGCCATCATGGCGCTCGAAGTACAGGTCGCTGCCTTTGCGAAAACCCTCGGCACCAAGCAGGGTGCGAACCATGCGCACCACTTCCGAGCCCTTCTCGTACACGGTCAGGGTGTAGAAGTTGGAAATCTCGATGAAGCTGTCGGGGCGCACGGCGTGGGCCATGGGGCCGGCATCTTCGGCGAACTGGTGGGTGCGCAGGTAGGCGACGTCCTCGATGCGCTTGACCGTGCGCGAGTTCATGTCGGCGCTGAACTCGGAGTCACGGAACACCGTGAAACCTTCCTTGAGCGACAGCTGGAACCAGTCGCGGCAGGTCACGCGGTTGCCCGACCAGTTGTGGAAGTACTCGTGGGCGACCACCGCCTCGACCCGCTGGTGGGCGGCGTCGGTCGCGGTTTCGGCGCGGGCCAGCACGCAGCTGGAGTTGAAGATGTTCAGGCCCTTGTTTTCCATGGCGCCCATGTTGAAGTCGTTGACCGCGACGATCATGAAGATGTCCAGGTCGTACTCGCGGCCATAGACTTCTTCGTCCCAGCGCATGGACTTCTTCAGGCTGGTCATGGCGTGCTGGCACTTGTCGATGTTTTCCGGCTCGACATAGATGCGCAGGGTCACGTCGCGGCCCGACTGGCGGGTGAACTTGTCTTCGACGCACCACAGGTCGCCGGCGACCAGGGCGAACAGGTAGGCCGGTTTCATGAACGGGTCTTCCCAGGTCGCCCAGTGCCGGCCGTCTTCCTGCGGGCCCGTACCGACCGGGTTGCCGTTGGACAGCAGCACCGGGTAGCGATGCTGCTCGGCGATCACCGTGGTGGTGAACTTGCTCATCACGTCCGGGCGGTCGAGGTAGTAGGTGATCTTGCGAAAACCCTCGGCCTCGCACTGGGTGCAGAACATGCTGCCGGACTTGTACAGGCCTTCGAGGGCGGTGTTGCGCTCGGGGTGGATCTTCACGCTGGTGTCGAGGGTGAAGGTCGCCGCCGTCGGCTGCACGGTCAGGTGGCTGTCGTCGAGCTGGTAGGCGACTGCGTTCAGCACCTGGTCGTCCAGGGCGACGCTGAGCAGCTCCAGCTGCTGGCCGTCGAGCACCAGCGGCGGCAGGCCGGCGCCGCGGGCCGGGTTGCGGCGCATGACCAGCTGCGCGTGGACCAGGCTGTGGTCCTCGAACAGTTCGAAGGTCAGGTGCGTCTCGTCAATCAGGTACTCGGGGGCCTGATAGTCCTTGAGGTAGATCACTTGCGGCTGTTCGGTACGCATGTGGCAGTCCTTTTTTTACTGATGCACGGCGAGCTGGTACGCCGTGTATTTGCGAATATTGATCACGCCGGTGTCGAAGATCAGGTACTGGCCCTTGATGCCCAGCAGCGTGCCTTCAGCCACGGGATTCTTGTCCAGGTTGAAGCTGACGATCTTGCTCGGGTAGGCCTCGACCGGGTAGCGGATTTCCAGGACCTCGGCGTCAGTCAGCGGCTGGATCGCCTGCAGGCCGAATCGCGCCTGCAAGGCACTGAAGCCCTCGGCGCAGCTGTCGAACAGTTGCTGGCGCACGGCCAGCAGGTCGACCGCCTCGGCATCGCCCTTGAGCAAGGCGCGCCAGTTGGTACGGTCGGCCACCTGACTGCGGAACAGGTCTTCGACCAGCCCCGATTGCTGGCGGGTGGCAACCCGCACGATCGGCAGCGCCTGGCTGGCACCCTGGTCGAGCCAGCGCGTTGGCAACTGGGTCGCGCGGGTAATGCCGACCTTGATGCCCGAGGAGTTGGCCAGGTACACCACATGATCGGTCATGCAGAACTGCTCGCCCCACGAGGGTTCGCGGCAGGTGCCCTGATCGTAGTGGCATTTTTCCGGGGCCATGATGCACACGTCGCACTGCGCAAGCTTGGTCATGCACGGGTAGCAGTAACCCTGGCTGAAACTGGTCTTGGTCTTGCGCCCGCAGTGGCTGCAATGGATGGCACCGAGGTATTCCAGGCGCACGGTCTTGCCGATCAAGGGGTTGACCGGCACTTCCTGCTCGCCCAGACGAAAAGCGTACTGCACCACCGGCGCATCGAGACGCGCCGACATTTTACTGATGGAGCCGCGGCCGAGTTCGATCAATGGATCGCATCCGACTTGAACAGAAGGTTCGGCACCGGTGCCGACTTCGAGCTGCATTCCTGCGGGCCCATGTAGCCGGTACGCTCTTCTTCGGGCAGATTCTGCAGTTCCCAGGCGATCACCGCCTGCAGCGACAGCTCTTTCTGCTCGGTGGTGAGCTTGCGCCCGTCTGCCCATTTACCCAGTTCCACAGCCAGTTTCAGGCTTTCGTAGATTTCCGGGGTGATGTTTTCGATCATTTGCGCAAAAGTGGACATAACGTCTCCCAAAATCAAGCGGTCAGTTTACGCCGGGCCAGCGCCCCGCCCAAGAGCCCGCTCAGGCAACCGACCAACAGCCCGCCGACATGGGCGGCGTTGGCGATCTGGCCGAAGCCGAGCAGGCTGATCAAACCGGACAGGCACAGCAGCAGCCAGACCAGCATCATCACCAGCACGCCGCGGGGCATGCGATACACCGGGTTGGGCGCCAGCCACTGGTACAGCCAGATGTGTCCGAGCAAGCCGTAGAGCACCCCCGACAGGCCGCCGAACAGGCTCGGGCCGCCAAACAGGTACTGGGCGGCGTTGGACACCAGGCTGAACAGCAAGGTCATGCCGAGCAGGTTCCACGGGCCCTGGCGCAGCTCGATGCGCCGGCCCAGTTCCCAGTACCAGAGGCCGTTCATGGCCAGGTGGAGGATGCCGAAATGCACCAGCATCGGCGTGAACAGGCGCCACCACTGGCCATCGGCAAGGCTGGCGGCCAGCGGGGTGAAGTACAGGTAGTCGCCCTGCACGCGAAAATCGAGGAAGGTCAGCCAGCTCAAGGTGGCGAAGTTGTCGCCAAGGCCGGTGAGGCCGGCGACGATCAGGCACAGCAGCAGGATCGCCGCCGTTGCCTTGCTGGCGCGCAACTGCTCGCCGATGCTCGGCCGCGCCGGTGCGGCCAAGGCGGTGTCGGCCGGCAGTTCGAACTCGGCATTGCCCTCGGGGAAGCGCTGGTACAGCTGGCGCACGTCTTCGGCGAGGTTCTCGGCCACCCACAACACCTGGTCGCCGCCCTCCTCGCTGACCCGGTGCGGCACCTGCAGGCGCCGCAACAGGCCGACAAAGCCGCTGAGATCGGTACTCAACGGCATGCGTAATACCACTACTGCAGTCATTGGCTGGCCTCCGGCCGGTCGACATCGACCCAGACGAACTTGCGCGGGTCGATGCGGGTTTCAGCATCCAGGCGGTAAGCGACCAGTTTGCCGTACAGCACCGCACTGTAGTCCAGGCAGGCCAGGTTGGCGCGGATCGGCGCCGGTTTGCCGCTGCGCCAGTAATGGCCGACGAACAGCATCGGTTCGTCCTCGCTGTAGCGCAGCAAGGCGTTCTTCTGGCTGTGGCTGAGCGGCGCGTTGGCCACCTGCTCGGGCAAGGCATCGGGCTGGAAGACGATATCGCCGTAGGTCTGCGGGTCTTCTTCCCAGAACTTGGTGCGGAAAAACGCGCGGGTCAGGCCGTCGCCACCGGTCAGGGTCAGGCCGTCCGGCAGGCGCATGTCGGTACCGCGCAACAGGCGGTTGCAGACCGTGGCGGCAAAGCTTTCCGGCACGGCCGAGGCCTGGATGAAATGCTCGTCGATGCGCCCGTCCGGGTATTGCTGGCGCAGCGGGTCGATCAGGCGCGCGTCCCAGCAGGCGTGCACCAGGCGGAACCGCCCGGCGTCGATGAACAGCGGTAGCTCGTAGAACCACTCGAGAAAATCATGCCAGTCGCCCGGATGCTGTTCGAACTGGGTCAGGGTCTCGTAGATCAGCCGCCCGTGGCGCGGTGTGTGCTCGCGCACGTAGTGCTTGCCGCTCTCGGGCAGGGCCGGGGTGTTCCAGCCCAGGGCGTTGTACTCGTGGTTGCCCATGATGCAGTAGGCCTGGCCAGCATCGACCATGTCATGGACGATGTGCAGCGCTTCGCGAATCCGCGGGCCACGGTCGATGATGTCGCCCAGAAACAGCGCCTGGCGCGACGGATGACGCCAGACGCCGCCCTGGCGCTTGTAGCCAAGGGCGTCGAGCAGGCGTTCGAGGGTGTGTGCACAGCCGTGCACGTCACCGATCAGGTCGAAACTGCGAGCGGGATCGAGCATCACTCGCCTCCACCACCCAGGCGGCTGCCCCAGCCGAGCTTGGTCCGGCATACCTCATAGTAATTGTGATCCAGCGGGTGGATCAGACGCAGCTTCTGCGGCTTCTTGTTCACCGTGATGGTATCGCCGGGGGCGCAAGTGAAATGGTTCTGGCCGTCACAGGAAATCTGCGGGTAGATCTGCAGGTCCTTGGACACGACGATTTTCAGCTCGCTGTTGCCGTCGACCACGATCGGCCGCCCGGACAGGGTGTGCGGGTACATCGGCACGATGACGATGGCGTCGAGCTTGGGGTGCATGATCGGCCCGCCCGCCGACAGCGCGTAGGCGGTCGAGCCGGTCGGGGTGGCGACGATCAGGCCGTCGGCTTTCTGGCTGCAGACGAACTGGCCATCGATGTAGATCTCGAACTCGATCATCCGCGTCGACTTGCCCGGGTGCAGCACCACATCGTTGAGGGCGTCGCCCTGGCCGATGGCTTCGGCGTGACGACGGACTTCGGCCTGCAGCAGGAAGCGGTTTTCCACCAGGTAGTGGCCGTCGAGCACCTCGGCGACTTTGACTTCGAGCTCATCGGGGCGAATGTCGGTCAGAAAGCCCAGGCTGCCGCGGTTGATGCCCAGCACCGGAATATTATGCCGGGCCAGGGCGCGGGCGGCGCCGAGCAGGCTGCCGTCGCCACCGACGACGATCACCAGGTCGCACACTTCACCCAGCAGCTTGCGGGTCGAGGTCTGCAGGCCATGGCCGGGCAGGACTTCGGCGATGGTGTCCTCGAGGATGACGTGCAGATGCCGCTCCAGCAGGAATTTTTTCAGTCGGCGAATGGTATCGAGCACCTGGGAGCTGCCCAGCCGTCCGATGATACCGATATTGCGAAATTGCTCCATGGGGCTCCAGGGCTCTGCGGCGGGTAAAAAGGCGATGCTCGCCAAAGAGTTCGATTATGGGCGAAAGCGCCGGGCAGCGGCAAACCCCGGAGAAATTCAGCAAGCGCACAGGCTGAGCGGCTATGCTCGCTGAATGAACCCGTTCCCCAGCCTGACCGACCTGCCCTGCCAGTTGCACCAGCCCCAGGTGCGCGACCTGGCTTGGGTCATTCTTGCGCCGCCGATGCTGCGCGATACGCCGTGGCCGCAGCGTCATCCGCTGGCCGCCAGCCGCTGGGTGGCCGAGCCGGAACAGCTGCGCCAGTGGCTGCTCGAGCAAGACCGCGACAGCCACGCCCTGCTGCACTGGCTGGCCCAGGCCAGCACCCGGCGCCTGGGGCTGTATTACGAACGTCTATGGCAGTTCGTCCTCCAGCATGCCCCCGGAGTGACTCTGCTGGCCGCCAACCTGCCGATCCGCAACGGCGGGCATACCCTCGGCGAACTGGACCTGCTGCTGCGCGACAGCGACGGCGTGCACCACCTGGAGCTGGCGATCAAGCTGTACCTGGGACCGCAAAGCGGCAATGGCGATAACCCGGCGCAGTGGCTGGGGCCCGGTTGTCACGACCGCCTGGACCGCAAGCTTGCGCACCTGGCCGAGCATCAACTGCCGATTTCGGCCCGCAACGAAAGCCGCGAAGCGCTGGCGGCGCTGGAGATCGAGCAGTTCAGTGCACAGTTGTGGCTGGGCGGTTACCTGCTTTATCCCTGGCCGGGGCAGGCGCAACCGCCGCAAGGAGCGAATCCGCAGCATCTGCGTGGGCGCTGGTTGCACCAGCGTGACTGGGCAGCGTTCCGTGCCCAGAGTGCGCCCGGTCGCTGGCAGCCGTTGCCGCGCCATGCCTGGCTGGCGCCGGCCTGTTACCCGGTGCAGGACTGCTGGTCGGTGCAGCGCTTCGAGACCTGGCTGCAGGCCCTGGACCCGCTGGCGCCGGCGCAGTTGCTGGTGCGGCTGGTCGAAGGTGAGCGTGGCGACTGGGAGGAAGCCGAGCGCTTGTTCCTGGTTTCGGACTTATGGCCGAACCTGCCGGGGTGACAGGTTTTGCGCCTGCTGCGCAGGCGATCGCCGGCCCTAAACCACAGTCAACCGCAGCGCCAGCGCCACCAGGGTCAGCAACAACACCGGCACCGTCAGCACAATCCCGACCTTGAAGTAATACCCCCAGCCAATCTTCACCCCCTTGCGCTCCAGCACATGCAACCACAAAAGCGTCGCGAGGCTGCCAATCGGGGTGATTTTCGGCCCCAGGTCGCTGCCGATCACGTTGGCGTAGATCATCGCCTCCTTGACCACACCCGTGGCGGTACTGGCATCGATCGACAAGGCGCCGATCAGCACCGTTGGCAGGTTGTTCATGATCGACGACAGCACGGCAGTCAGCAGCCCGGTGCCCAGCGCCGCGCCCCACACCCCGCCCGCGGCAAAACCGTCGAGCCAGCCGGCCAGGTAGTCGGTCAGCCCGGCATTGCGCAGGCCGTAGACCACCAGGTACATCCCCAAGGAGAACACCACGATATGCCAGGGCGCCTCCTTGAGCACCTTGCGCGTGGAGATTTTGTGCCCGCGTGCCGCCACCAGCAGCAACACCAGTGCACACACCGCCGAAATCGCGCTGATGGGAATGCCCAGCGGCTCCAGGGCAAAGCAACCCAGGAGCAGGATCAACAACACCAGCCAGCCGGCGACAAAAGTCGCCGGGTCCTGCACCACGCTGCGCGGCGCATCCAGTTGCAGCGGATCATAGTCAGCCGGGATGTCCCGACGGAAGTACCACAACAGCACCGCCAGGGTCGCCGCCACCGCGACCAGGTTGACCGGCACCATCACCGCCGCATAGCGGTTGAAGCCGATGCCGAAGAAGTCGGCAGAGACGATGTTGACCAGGTTCGACACCACCAGCGGCAAGCTGGCCGTGTCGGCAATGAAGCCTGCGGCCATGACGAACGCCAGGGTCGCCGCCGGGCTGAAGCGCAGGGCCAGGAGCATGGCCACCACGATCGGGGTAAGGATCAGCGCCGCACCATCATTGGCGAACAGCGCCGACACCAGCGCCCCCAGCAGCACGATGTAGCAGAACAACCGCCGGCCACTGCCGCGCCCCCAGCGTGCCACGTGCAGCGCCGCCCAGGCGAAGAAGCCGGCGGCATCGAGCAACAGGCTGATGATGATCAGGGCGATGAAAGTACCGGTAGCGTTCCAGATGATCTGCCAGACCACCGGGATATCGCTCCACTGCACCACCCCGCAAAGCAAGGCCAGCAGCGCCCCGCCCGTGGCACTCCAGCCGACGCCAAGGCCTCGGGGCTGCCAGATCACCAGGGTAATGGTCAGCAGGAAAATCAGTGATGCCATCAGCATGAAGTACAAGCCTTGCAGATTAGAGTGGGTACAAGCGCCGGATTCTAGCGACAGATCAAGGTTGCCGTGATGAATTTCTGCTGCAATGCCCGGGTAACCGGCTGGCAAGCGGTTACAGTTAGCTGACTGCGCCAGAAGAGCGCGGACTTCGACCTGATGATGAGGAACACCCATGACTCTGAGCCAAAACCAGGCCCGCTACAGCGGCCTGTCGATAGCCCTGCACTGGCTGATGCTGGTGCTGCTGGCGGCGGTCTACGCCTTTATCGAACTGCGCGGGATGTTTCCCAAGGACAGCGCCGAACGCGCCTTGATGAAAGACCTGCACTTCATGCTCGGCCTGAGCGTGTTCGTGCTGGTCTGGCTGCGCCTGGCCCTGCGCCTGGGTCGCCCGACCCCGCCGATCATTCCGGCGCCACCGGCCTGGCAGACAGGCCTGGCGCACCTGATGCACCTGGCCCTGTACCTGCTGATGATCGGCCTGCCGCTGGCCGGCTGGCTGCTGCTCAGCGCCGCCAACAAGCCGATCCCGTTCTACGGTTTCGAGCTGCCGGCGCTGGTCGCCCCGGACCCGGACCTGGCCAAGTTCATCAAGGGCTGGCACGAGCGCATCGGCACCTGGGGCTACTGGCTGATCGGCCTGCATGCCGTGGCCGGCCTGTTCCATCACTACGTGCAGCGCGACAACACCTTGTTGCGCATGCTGCCGCGCAACAACTAGGCAAAACCGCGGCGGCCCTGCAGGCCGCCGCTGTGCAGGAAGATCAGCCGGGTGCCGGCGGCAAAGGCCCCGGCTTCGACTTCCCGGCGCAGCGCCAGCAAGGCTTTGGCGGTGTACAGCGGCTCCAGCGGCATCGCCGACTGCGCCTCGCACTCGGCCATGAACGCCAACAATTCGTCATCGATCTTGGCAAAGCCGCCACGGCAGGCCTCATGCAAGCGGTAACCGGCCTTGCCCACCAACGTTTGCACCGCCTCGGGCACGCCATGGTCGAGCGGCACGGCCAAGGCGCCATGAACCTCGTGCCTGCCCGCTTCCGCCAGCACCAACCCGGCCAGGGTGGTACCAGTACCTGCCGCCAGCCACCAGCCGTGATAATCCGCCCAGCCCAGCGCCGCCAATTGCGCGTGCGCCTGCTCGACGATCAAGGCGCAGCCCTTGGCGCCCAGGGCCCCGCCGCCGCCTTCGGCGACACAATGCCAACCGGGGTAAAGCGCGTGCCAGGGTTGCCAGAAACCCGGCTGATGACGCTCGCGATAGCCGCCATACCCCAGCCAATGCAGCTGCATGCCAAAGGCCTGCAGGTCGCGCACCGTCGGTGTGTCTTGCGCGTGCCCGCGCAGCAGGCCAGCGGTGGCAAAGCCGAAACGCTTGCCGGCGGCTGCCAGGGCATGCAAGTGATTGGAATGGGCGCCGCCAAGGCTGATCACCCCAGGCGCCCCCTGGGCCTGGGCGATTCGCAGGTGTTCGAGCAGCTTGAACCACTTGTTGCCGCTGATCAGCGGGTCGATCAGGTCCAGGCGCAACACCGCCAGCTCCACGCCATGGGCGCGTAGCCAGCTCAGGGGCAAGGGTTGCAGGGGCGCGAGAGGAAGGTCGTCGAATCTGCCGATCATGGGAGGGGCACAACAGGGCTGCCAGGGCAGCGCAGTGTAACAGCGCAACGGGCCCGGCAGCCCGCCGCGCTGCGCCAGTCAGAGCTCGGCGGCCAGGCGCGAACCCTGGTTGATGGCGCGCTTGGCATCCAGCTCGGCGGCGACATCGGCGCCACCGATCAGGTGCACCGACTGCCCGGCGGCGAGCAGGCCGTCCTGCAGTTCGCGCAGTGGATCCTGGCCGGCGCAGATGACGATGTTATCCACCGGCAGCACCTGCGGCTCGCCCTCGGCGATGCGGATGTGCAGGCCGGCGTCGTCGATGCTCAGGTACTCGACGCTGTTGAGCATTTGCACCTGCTTGTTCTTCAGGCCCGTGCGGTGAATCCAGCCGGTGGTCTTGCCCAGGCCGTCGCCGACCTTGGTCTTTTTGCGCTGCAGGAGGAACACCTGACGCGCCGGCGCATGGGGTTCGGCCTTGATCCCGGCCACACCACCGCGGGCTTCAAGCTGGGTATCGATGCCCCACTCCTTCCAGAACGCCTCGCGGTCCTGGCTGGTGGCCACGCCCTGGTGCACCAGGTACTCGGAGACGTCAAAGCCGATACCGCCGGCACCGATCACCGCCACCTTCTGCCCTACCGGCTGGCGCTGCAGCAGCACATCCAGGTAGCTCAGCACCTTGGCGTGCTCGATGCCGGGGATGGCCGGCAACCGCGGAGCGATACCGGTGGCGAGGATGATCTCGTCAAAGCCGCCCGCCGCCAGTTGCTCGGCATCGACGCGGGTGTTCAGGCACAGCTCGACGCCAGTGGTCTGCAGCTTGCGTTTGAAGTAGCGTAGGGTTTCATAGAACTCCTCTTTGCCCGGCACGCGCTTGGCCACGTTGAACTGGCCGCCGATCTCGCTGGCCGAATCGAACAGGGTCACTTCATGGCCGCGCTCCGCCGCAACGGTGGCAGCCGCCAGGCCAGCGGGACCGGCGCCCACGACGGCGATGCGCTTGACCTGGGTCACCGGCAGGTAATTGAGCTCGGTTTCATGGCAGGCGCGCGGGTTGACCAGGCAACTGGTCAGCTTGCCGCCGAAGGTGTGATCCAGGCAGGCCTGGTTGCAGCCGATACAGGTGTTGATCTCGTCGCTACGCCCGGCGGCGGCCTTGTTGACGAACTCTGGGTCAGCCAGGAACGGCCGCGCCATCGAGACCATGTCGGCATCGCCCTCGGCAAGGATCTGCTCGGCGACTTCCGGGGTGTTGATGCGATTGGTGGTGATCAGCGGGATCTGCACTGCACCGCGCAGCTTGGCGGTGACCTTGCTGAACGCCGCACGCGGCACCTTGGTGGCGATGGTCGGGATCCGCGCCTCGTGCCAGCCGATTCCGGTGTTGATAAGGGTCGCACCAGCCTGCTCCACGGCCTTGGCCAGCTGCACGATCTCTTCCCAGCTGCTGCCGCCCTCGACCAGGTCGAGCATCGACAGGCGGAAGATGATGATGAAGTTCGGCCCTACCGCTTCGCGCACACGGCGGACGATTTCCACCGCCAGGCGCATGCGGTTCTCGTAGCTGCCACCCCAGCGATCGGTGCGCTGGTTGGTGTGGGCGGCGAGGAACTGGTTGATGAAGTAGCCTTCCGACCCCATGATCTCGACGCCGTCGTACTCGGCGCTTTGCGCCAGCAGCGAGCAGGTGACGAAGTCCTGGATCTGCTTCTCGATGCCCTCTTCATCCAGCTCGCGCGGCTTGAACGGGTTGATCGGCGCCTGGATGGCGCTCGGCGCTACCGATTTCGGGCTGTAGGCATAACGACCGGCGTGGAGGATCTGCATGCAGATCTTGCCACCGGCTTCATGCACCGCTTTGGTCACGATGCGGTGTTTATCGGCTTCTTCCGGCGTGCTCAGCTTGGCAGCGCCGGAATACACCCCGCCCTCCACGTTCGGGCCGATGCCGCCGGTCACCATCAGGCCGACGCCGCCACGGGCGCGCTCGGCAAAATAGGCCGCCATGCGCTCGAAACCGCCGGGCTTTTCTTCAAGGCCGGTGTGCATCGAGCCCATCAGGGTGCGGTTACGCAAGGTGGTAAAGCCCAGGTTCAGCGGGGCGAGCAAATGCGGGTATTGAGCGGCGGCCATAGTGAACTCCACAACAAGCGTAATCACGGAATGCGGGCGCCTCGCCAAGGCTGGCGGGGCCCGTCAGTTATCTGAGGCCGACATTAAAGAGCCAGCGGGCGCGGCTCAATGACCGAAAGTGACAAGTTATTGATCCTACTGCACCCGAGGGCTACCCTAGGGGCCGAATCCCTTGTCGGCTCTATTGCGTTTCATGCGAAAACTTCTGTTGAGCGCCCTGGCGCTGGTTGTCATTGCCGCCCTGAGTGGCTACGGGTTCTGGACCGAACAGCGCCCGGCCGGGCACTACCTGTCGGACCTGCGCATCGAGCTGGCCCTGAGCGAAGGCGTGCCGGCCGATCACGGCAACCTGCTGGGCGTCGAGCCGCAACTGTTCCCCGGTGACTACCAGAGCCTGCAGCGCCTGCATCGCAAGCTGGCCGCCTACCTTGAACATGCCCGCGCCCAGGGCCTGATCAACGCCAAGACCATCGTCATCCTGCCGGAACACATCGGCACCTGGCTGTGGGCCCGTGGCGAGAAAAACGAGCTGTACCAGGTCACTGAGCGCCGCGAAGCCCTGCAGTGGCTGGAGCTGAGCAACCCGCTGCGTTATGGCCTGGCCATGCTTGGCGCCGAAGGTGACGACCGCCGCGCCGATGCCCACCTGCGAATGAAGGCCGGGCAGATGGCCGAGGACTACCAGCAGCTATTCGGCGGCCTGGCCAAGGAGTTCGGCGTGACCCTGGTGGCGGGTTCCATCGTGTTACCTGAACCCTATGTCGAGCGCGGCACCCTGCGGATCGGCTCCGGCGCCCTGTACAACGCCAGCCTGGTATTTGCCAGCGATGGTTCGGTACTCGGCCAGCCACAACGCCAGCAGCACCCGGACAGTGAAGTGCGGCGCTTTATCAGCAGCGGCACCGACCAGCCGCCGCAAGTACTGCAAACCCCGGCCGGGCGTCTCGGCGTGTTGATCGGCAGCGACAGCTGGTACCCGAGCAACCAGCAGCAACTGGTCAACCAGTTCGCCCAGATCGTCGCCAACCCGGTGTTCCTCAGCGGCCACAACAGCTGGAACGCGCCATGGCGCGGCAACCGACATCAGCCGCTGGCCTCGTCGCTGGCGCTCAAGCCTGGTCAAGTGAGCGAACGCGACGCCTGGCAGCGCCTGACCCTGGACGCCAACGCCGCCAAGGTCAGCAGCATGAGCGTGTTCCTGCGCGGGCGCTTCTGGGACCAGGCCGCCGATGGCCAGGGCTTTGCCCAGCTCAACGGAGTGAACCTGGGCGGCACTGCCAGCCCGGGTGCGCGCCTGTTGAACGTCTGGCTGTAAGGCATGAACAGCCCGCGTGTGCGCCTGGGCGATCTGTCGGTCGGTTTTATCCAGCCGCTGAGCGAAACCCTGCAACAACGCGGGATCGATCCCGGGCCCCTGCTCACCCGCTACGGACTGGACCCGGTGCGCCTGGCTGAACCGGGCGCGCGCCTGTCGATCCCGCGCTATATGCACCTGGGCCATGCCGCCATCGAGCTGACCGGCGATCCGGCCCTCGGGCTGCACATGGGCCACATCAGCCGCCTCGGCCAGGCCGGCCTGGCCGGCGTCACCGCAGCGCAAGCGCCAACAGTCGGCGAAGCGGCGCGCACCTTGCTGCGCTTCGAGCCCCTGTATGCGGCCAACTACCGCGGGCACTCAAGCTTTCATGAGGACAGCGGCGGCGCCTGGCTGCGCTTCTACTCGATCAGCCCGTACAACGCCTACAACCGCTTTGTAGTGGATTCACTATTGGCCGGCTGGCTGGCGCAGTTGTCGAGCCTGGCAGGGGTGGTCCTGCTGGCGGAACGGGTCGAGATCGAGTTCGAGGCGCCCGCCTACGCCGCCCACTACCAGGCCTTGAGCAGCAACCCGGTACAGTTCGGCGCGCCCACCAACCAGCTGCGCCTGAGCCGCGCCAACCTTGCCCTGCGCAACCCGGCGCACTGCCCGAGCACCTGGCAGCACCTGCTGCAACTGTGTGAGGCGGAGCTTGAACAGCGCACGCGGATACGCAGCCTGGGCGAGCGCATCGCGCACCTGCTGGGGCCGTTGCTGAACGGTGGACGGGAACCGGATCTGGAGGAAGTGGCCAGGCATCTGCAACTGCCGACCTGGACCCTGCGGCGCAAGCTGGCCGAGGAAGGCACGCAGTTTCGCGCCATCCTCAACGATACCCGGCGCGACCTGGCCATGACCTACATCCGCGACACGGAGCTGGCCTTTGGCGAGATCGCCTATTTGCTCGGGTTTGCCTCGGCAGAGGCCTTTCAGCGCGCGTTCAAGCGCTGGAACGGTATCACTCCGGGGGAGTTTCGCCGCAGCCAGCGGCGTACCGGCTGATTACAGCTCGGTAGCGTCTTCGGCGGGCTCGACCGGGTCGAGCTCAATGGCGCGGTATTCGAGTAGTTCTTCTTGATAGTCGTCCATCATCTGCTCCGTCGTTTCACATTCATGTCATTGATTCGTCAACGAGCCTAAAGTGCCGTGATGAAAGAAAAATGACAATGACGCTTATCAAAACAACGTAGCAGGGACTGCTGAATTTACAGCGGCGCCTGCCCGCTGCTGCTGGCCGGTGCTGCCGGGGCGATGCTCGGGGTCGGCTCGGCCGGCGTGCTGCTGTCCTGGACGCTGATCGGCGCAGCTTCTGCCGGTGGCGGTACCGGCTTCGAGCCGTTGCTGTCGTCCACCACTGGCGCGGCGGGCGCCTCGGCAGCCGGGGCCGGCGCAGGTTCGCTGACCGGCACGGCAGACGCCGGAGCCGCTGGCGCAGGCGCTTCGGCCGGCGTGGGGGCCAGGGCGGCCGGTGGCGCTACCGGCGCAGTTTCCGGCACACCCAGCTCCACTGCCGGCTTGGCCGCAGGCTTGGGGTCGGCTTTTTTCTTGTTTTCCTTGGGCAGGAAGCTTTCGACCAGAGCGAAGTAACGCTCGTAGAACTTGGCCGACGTCACGGTCTCGCTGGCGACCTTGACCATCGAATCATCGCTGGAACCGATCGGCATCGACACCGAACCCAGCACACCCACGCCGAGGCTGGCCGAGGTGTTGGATTTTTTCAGCGCGTAGCGGTCCTGCAGGGCGTTGGCGAACATGGTCGAGCGCTGCTCGTCGCCGCTGTCAGGGGCGCAGACCACATTGAAGCTGATCTGCAGGTGAGAATCGCCGGTCTGCTGGAAGCTCTTGTTGCCATTGACCTGGCCAGCGTCGCTGCTGGTGATGATGTAGCCCTGGCTGAGCAAGGCACGGCGCGCCGCTTCGCAGGTACCGGCTTCACTCACCGGAAAGCTGCGCGAGAAGGTGCCCGAGTCGGCGAAATTCTCGTGTTCGTAGATGGCAGCTTTCTTCGAAGAACAGCCGGAAACACCCGCCAGCACAAGGGCCAGCCCGAGCGCACTGCAGACGGTTGACTTTGACATTGCAAATCCTGAGGAAAACGGTCGGTGCCTATTGTGCAACACATCGGCGGAATGCTGAAACCATAGCCTGCCAATCACCGCAGAAAATTCATGCAAGGCGCCAGTTACCGCCCCTGACGCCGGGGTTTGACCATTGGTCGATAAGCCCACAGCAACTTCGACCAAGCCCTACCTGTTGATCGGATCCATCCGACTATTGCCTGGCACATTCTACGGCTACGCTGGCAACTAGCCACCACCCCATCCATACAGGTCGACAGGAGTTACCTCGGTGAAAAACCTCTCCGTGAAAATCAAGCTGTTGCTCGGTTTTGCGCCCATCCTGGTGTTGATGGCGCTGCTGGCCATTACCGCCACCAACAGCCTGAACACCCTGACCCAACGGGCCGACCGCCTGGTGTCGGTCAATTACATCCTCGACAACCTCAATGAAATGCGCGCCGCCCAACTGAGCTTCGAGCAACGGCGCGACGCCACCTTCGCCAGCCAGCTGACCAAGGCCCATCAACAGGCCACACAGTTGGTCGAGGAAAACCTCGCCGCGTTGCCCGATGCCGATTCGCAGCGCTTGCTCACAGCCACTGGCGACGACCTCAAGCAATACCTGGAGCAGTTCGAACAACTGAAAGCGGCCACCGGAGGCACCCTGCTGCAGACCAAGCTGCACGACCAACTGCTGGAAAACGTCCATCGGGGCCTTGAAGCGATCAACCAGCTGATCACCCTGCAAAACCAGAAGAGCACCGAGGAGTCGAGCAACAGCCGCAGCTTGATGCTCAGCCTGCTGTTCGCCGCCCTGGTGCTGGGCGTGCTGATCAGCGCGCTGATCATCCGTCAGGTCACCCAACCGCTGCGCCAGGCCGTGGAAATTGCCCGGCGCATTGGCGAAGGCGACCTGACCAACACCGCCAGCGAACCCCGCCGCGACGAGTTCGGCCAGTTGTTGCAAGCCCTGGCGCAAAGCGGCAACAACCTGCGGGAAATGCTCGGCCAGGCCGGGCATGTCACCCGCCAGCTGTCGACCGCCGCCGAAGAGCTGTCGACCATCACCGAACAGACCAGCGCCGGCATCACCAGCCAGAAGGTCGAGACCGACCAGGTGGCCACGGCGATGAGCGAGATGGTCGCTACCGTGCAGGAAGTCGCGCGCAATGCCGAAGAAGCCAGCGAAGCCACGCGCCAGGCCGACAGCCAGGCCAAACAGGGCAATCGCGTGGTGCAACAGGCCCTGAGCCAGATTGGCCAGTTGGCCGATGACATCGGCAACTCGGCCAGTGCGGTCAGTCAGTTGTCGGAAGAAAGCGAGCGTATCGGCACGGTAATGACGGTGATCAACGCCATTGCCGAGCAGACCAACCTGCTGGCCCTCAACGCCGCCATTGAAGCAGCGCGCGCTGGCGAGGCCGGCCGCGGTTTTGCCGTGGTGGCCGACGAGGTACGCGGGCTGGCCCAGCGTACCCAGCAGTCGACAGCGCAGATCGAGACGCTGATCGTGTCCTTGCAACAGGGCGCGCAGAAGGCTGCCGAAATGATGCACGCCAACCAGCAGCAGGTCGGCGGCACGGTAGCATTGGCCAATCAGGCCGGTATCGAACTGCAGGCCATCACCCAGACCGTGACCAGCATCCAGAGCATGAACCTGCAGATCGCCACCGCTGCCGAACAGCAAAGCAGCGTCGCCGAATCGATCAACCGCAGCGTGCTCAGCGTGCGTGACGTGGCTGAACAGTCGTCAACCGCTTCGCAGCAGACCGCGGCCTCGTCGGTGGAGCTGGCGCGCCTGGGCAGCGAACTGCAACAGCTGGTGGCGCGCTTCAGGGTTTGACGGCCAGATCAGCCGAACAGACCGCCGTCATCGCTATCGATAACGATCGACGACAGGCTCACATGCCGCGGCCGGGTCACGGCAAACAGCACGGCCTCGACCACGTCACGGTTGGTGCCGCGCTCGCCCTTCCGGCGCTGGGCGGCCGCCTCCCAGGCAGGTTCGGTCGGGGAGATATCGTCCAGGTAGGGCGGGTGCACGCACAGCGAACGGATCGGCGTGCCGGCCAGTTGTTGACGCAAGCCCTCGGCCAAGGCTCGCTGGGCGTGCTTGGCGGCGTAGAACGGCACTGAGACGCTCTGCAAGGCGGCATTGGGCAAGGCGCTGATCGAGCCTATGGTGACGATGTCCGGGCGCTGGGAACGGCGCAGGGAAGGCAGCAGGCCCTGGGTGAAGAGGAAGGTGCCGGTGACCGCGGCGTTGATCACGCCGTGGACGTCCTCAGGCGAGTAGCCCTGCTCGTTCTGTTCCAGCCACATGGCACCGTTGTTGATCAGCAGGTCGACGGTGGGGAAGCGCTGGCTGATGGTTTGCGTCGCGCGGGTTACGCTGGCGCTGTCGGCCAGGTCGACCTGGACAGTGATCGGCAGTTGGCCTGTGCGGGTTTCGATGGTGGCGGCGACGTGTGCCAGGGCCGCTTCATTGCGGCCACAGAGCACCACTTTGCAACCGGCGTCAGCCAGGGAGATGGCCAGGGCTGCACCCAGGCCGCGTCCGGCGCCGGTGATCACCGCGATCGAGTCTTGAAGATTGTTCATCCTGAACCTCAGTGGAAGACTGGAGGCTCTAGCATAGCGGTTGTGAGGACTGGATGTAGACCAAGTAGGCCTCATCGCTGGCAAGGCCAGCTCCCACAAGTTTTGTGTACACCGCGCTCCTGTGGGAGCCGGCCTTGCCGGCGATGGCCACACCACAGTGCCGAAATTCAGGCACAAAAAAAGCGACCCGCAGGTCGCTTTCTTTGTTACTTCGATATGGCGCAGCGGACGGGACTCGAACCCGCGACCCCCGGCGTGACAGGCCGGTATTCTAACCGACTGAACTACCGCTGCGTGTCGTGCTCACCCGGGCTGCGCAAAGGCTGCAAATCCCGGGCACAAAAAAAGCAACCTCAGGTCGCTCTCTTTGTTGCTTCGAGGAGTTCAAGGGCCTCGAGGCGAAGATGGCGCAGCGGACGGGACTCGAACCCGCGACCCCCGGCGTGACAGGCCGGTATTCTAACCGACTGAACTACCGCTGCGTATCGTACAGGCTTACGCCCGCTTGAAACTGGGATCTGGCTTCAAGGCTATTCAGCCTTGGAACCTCAAACCGGTCGTTGACCGATCTGGAGAATAGTGGCGCAGCGGACGGGACTCGAACCCGCGACCCCCGGCGTGACAGGCCGGTATTCTAACCGACTGAACTACCGCTGCGCATATGGACTTGCGTCCGGTTCCTCTCTGGTAACACCTTCTTGCGAAAGTGTCGGGTCAGGAACATCTCAGGAAGTGGTGGGTGATGACGGGATCGAACCGCCGACCCTCTGCTTGTAAGGCAGATGCTCTCCCGGCTGAGCTAATCACCCGTGTGCTTCGCTGAGGTGGCGAAATTTACGCAGGTATCGAACCTAAGTCAATAGCCTGATTGAAGTTTTTTTCACTGAGGTGAAAAAAACAGCTTCAAGCTTCAAGCTGCAAGCCACAAGAAAAAGCAAAATCAAAAGCACATTGCGGACATCTTGCCGCTACCGATAGATCATCTTCTTGGTCATGCCACCGTCGACCACAAATTCCTGGCCGGTGACGAAGCCGGCATTGCGCGACAGCAACCAGGCCACCATCGCCGCCACGTCTTCCACCGTCCCTACCCTGCCCGCCGGATGCTGGGCATGGTCGGCTTCGGTCAGGGGCTCGGCACGGCGCTGGGCGGGATCACGGGCATCGATCCAGCCGGGGCTTACCGCATTGACGCGAATCTCCGGGCCCAGGCTCATGGCCAGGGCATGGGTCAGGGCCAGCAGCCCGCCCTTGCTCGCGGCATAGGCCTCGGTGTCGGGTTCCGATTGCCCGGCGCGGGTCGACGCCAGGTTGACGATCGCCCCGCAATGGGCGCGCAGGTACGGCGCACAGTGCTTGGCCAGCAGCATCGGGCCACCGAGGTTGACCGCCAGCACCCGGTTCCAGTGCGCCAGGCTCAGGCTTTCGAGGGTGGTGTTGTGCGGGTCGGCAATCGCCGCGTTGCACACCAGGGCGTCGAGCCGGCCAAACTGGCCCAGCACTTGGGCCACGCCGGTCATCACCTGGGCTTCGTCGGCGACATCCATGCCGACGAACCAGGCGTTGTCGCCAAGCACCTTGGCGACTTTCGCGCCACGGGCACGGTCGAGGTCAGTGAGCACCACCTGCCAGCCTTCACTGATCAGCCAGGCGGCAATGCCCAGGCCAATGCCCCGCGCCGCCCCGGTGACCAGGGCGACGCGGCCGTTATGGCTGCTGTCGCCCACCGACCAGTCGATCACAGCGCCGCCAGCCCGCGGGCCAGATCGGCCTTGAGGTCAGCGACGTCTTCCAGGCCCACGGCAACCCGGATCAGGCTGTCGCGAATGCCGGCAGCCTCACGCTCCTGCGGCGACAGACGGCCGTGGGAAGTGGTGCCCGGGTGGGTGATGGTGGTCTTGCTGTCACCCAGGTTGGCGGTGATCGAAATCAGCCGGGTGGCGTCGATGAAGCGCCAGGCGCCCTCTTTGCCGCCCTTGACCTCGAAGCTCACCACCGCGCCGAAGCCGCTCATCTGCTGCTTGGCCAGCTCATGCTGCGGATGGCTCTGCAGGCCCGCGTAATGGACCTTGTCGATGCCGTCCTGCTGCTCCAGCCATTCGGCCAGGGCCTGGGCGTTGGCGCAGTGGGCGCGCATGCGCAGGTTGAGGGTCTCCAGGCCCTTGAGGAAGATCCAGGCGTTGAACGGGCTCAGCGACGGCCCGGCGGTGCGCAGAAAGCCCACCACTTCCTTCATCTGCTCGCTGCGCCCGGCAACCACGCCGCCCATGCAACGACCCTGGCCGTCGATGAACTTGGTCGCCGAGTGCACGACAATGTCGGCGCCCAGCTTCAGCGGCTGCTGCAAGGCCGGGGTGCTGAAACAGTTGTCGACCACCAGTTGCGCGCCCTTGGCATGGGCGATCTCGGCCAGGGCGGCGATATCCACCAGCTCGGCCAAGGGGTTTGAGGGCGATTCGACGAACAGCAGCTTGGTGTTGGCCTTGATCGCCTGGTCCCAGGCGGCCAGATCGGTCAGCGGCACGTAGTCGACCTGCACGCCGAAGCGCTTGAAGTACTTCTCGAACAGGCTGATGGTCGAACCGAAGACGCTCTGCGAGACCAGCACATGGTCACCAGCGCTGCACAGGGCCATGACGGTCGAGAGGATCGCCGACATGCCGGTGGAGGTGGCCACCGCCTGCTCGGCGCCTTCGAGGGCGGCGATGCGCTCTTCGAACGCGCGTACGGTCGGGTTGGTGTAGCGTGAATAGACGTTGCCTGGAACCTCGCCGGCGAACCGCGCGGCGGCATCGGCCGCCGTGCGGAACACGTAGCTGGAGGTGAAGAACAGCGGGTCGCTGTGCTCACCTTCCGGCGTGCGATGCTGGCCGGCGCGTACCGCCAGCGTGTCGAAAGCGACCCCTTCGAGGTCGCTGTCCAGGCGCCCGGCATCCCATTCCTGTGTCATGCCGCTGCTCCTAACTTAGTTGTTGTAGAGGTCGATGATCGCGCTGACCGCCTGGTTCTTGACCTTGGAGGCGTCGTTGCGCGCCTGCTCGATCTTGTCCAGGTAGGCTTCGTCGATGTCGCCGGTGACGTACTTGCCGTCGAACACCGCGCAATCGAAATGCTCGATCTTGATCTTGCCACCGCCGACCGCTTCGATCAGGTCCGGCAGGTCCTGGTAGACCAGCCAGTCGGCGCCGATCAGTTCGGCGACATCCTGGGTGCTGCGGTTGTGCGCGATCAGCTCGTGGGCACTCGGCATGTCGATGCCGTAGACGTTAGGGAAGCGTACCGCCGGGGCGGCGGAGCAGAAGTAGACGTTTTTCGCGCCGGCTTCGCGGGCCATCTGGATGATCTGCTTGCAGGTGGTGCCGCGCACGATCGAGTCGTCCACCAGCATCACGTTCTTGCCGCGGAACTCCAGTTCGATGGCGTTGAGCTTCTGGCGTACTGATTTCTTGCGCGCGGCCTGGCCGGGCATGATGAAGGTACGGCCGATGTAGCGGTTCTTGACGAAGCCTTCGCGGAACTTGACGCCCAGGTGGTTGGCCAGTTCCAGCGCCGCGGTGCGGCTGGTGTCGGGAATCGGGATAACCACGTCGATGTCGTGGTCCGGACGCTCGCGCAGGATCTTCTCGGCCAGCTTCTCGCCCATGCGCAGGCGCGCCTTGTACACCGAGACGCCGTCGATGATCGAGTCAGGACGGGCCAGGTAGACGTGCTCGAAGATGCACGGCGACAACTGCGGGTTGGTCGCGCACTGACGGGTGTGCAGCTTGCCCTCTTCAGTGATGTACACCGCTTCGCCCGGCGCCAGGTCACGGATCAGGGTGAAGCCCAGCACGTCCAGCGAAACGCTTTCGGAGGCGATCATGTACTCGACGCCTTCGTCGGTGTGACGCTGGCCGAAGACGATCGGACGGATGCCGTTGGGGTCACGGAAACCAACAATGCCGTAGCCGGTGATCATCGCCACCACCGCGTAACCGCCGACGCAACGGTTGTGCACGTCGGTGACTGCGGCGAACACGTCTTCTTCGGTCGGTTGCAGCTTGCCACGCACCGCCAGCTCATGGGCGAAGACGTTGAGCAGCACTTCCGAGTCGGAGTTGGTATTGACGTGGCGCAGGTCGGACTCGTAGATCTCCTTGGCCAACTGTTCGACGTTGGTCAGGTTGCCGTTGTGCGCCAGGGTGATGCCGTAGGGCGAGTTGACGTAGAACGGCTGGGCCTCGGCCGAGGTCGAGCTGCCCGCAGTCGGGTAGCGCACGTGGCCAATACCCATGTGACCGACCAGGCGCTGCATATGCCGCTGCTGGAAGACGTCACGGACCAGGCCGTTGTCCTTGCGCAGGAATAACCGGCCATCATGGCTGGTCACAATACCGGCAGCGTCCTGGCCGCGGTGCTGGAGGACGGTTAGCGCGTCATACAGCGCCTGATTGACGTTCGACTTACCGACGATACCGACGATGCCACACATGCGACGCAACCCCTACTTAATGAAACTGGACTGAACAGCGCTCAAGGCGTTTTGGGCCCAAGCAGCTGTTCCTGGAACGGGAGATCAGCCGGTGCGCTGATTCCGCTGGCTAGCCACTGACTGGTGAACCCCAGAATGAGGTTTTTCGACCAGTCAGCCACCAATAGAAATTGTGGCAGGAGGCGAGACTCCTGCCACCACTGATCCTGTTGTACCGGCCCCAGGCTCAACAGCCCGACGGCCACTACCACCAGCAAGGCCCCGCGGGCGGCGCCAAAGGCCATGCCCAGGAAGCGATCGGTCCCGGACAGCCCGGTGACGCGAATCAGCTCGCCGATGAGAAAATTGATCATGGCCCCCACCAGCAGGGTGGCGACGAAAAGAATGGCGCATCCGCCGATGACCCGGGCCGAAGGCGTCTGGATATAAGCTTCCAGGTACTGCGACAGCGAGCCACCGAACATCCAGGCCACGGCACCGGCGATGATCCAGGTAAGCAGCGACAAGGCCTCTTTGACAAAGCCGCGCTTGAGACTGATCAGCGAAGAAATGGCGATGATCGCGAGAATCGCCCAGTCGACCCAGGTAAATGCCACAGTGTTGCCTGCAAACGGATAAGGCGGCGCATTTTACCAGAGCAACGGGCTGTCGGTAAGCAGTGATTTACCGCCCGGTGCGGGCCGGGCGGCAAGGGTTCAGCTGCGCTCGGGCTGGAAGCGTACGACAAAGCCCTTGAGCTTCTGCTGGCGGTTGATCACATCACGCAGGCGCTCGGCCTCGGCGCGCTCGATCAACGGCCCGACATACACCCGGTTCATGCCTTCAGCCGAACGGATATAGGCGTTGTAGCCCTGGCTGCGCAGGGTTTTCTGCAGGTTGTCGGCACTGGCGCGATTGGACAGGCTGGCCATCTGGATCGACCAGCTGACCGGCAGGCCGTTGGCGTCGATCTTGCCCGCCGCTGGCTTGGCCGCGGTGGCGACCGTGGCTGCCGGTTTGACTTCCACCTTGGCTGGCGCCGGCGTGGCCGGTTTTGCGGCGACAGCCGGTGCAGCCGGCGCTGGCGTCGGCGCAGGCGTGGCACTTGGCGCCGGGGTAATCGGTGTGCTCGGCGCCTGCAGCGGTGCAGTGGACTGCTCGACGATCAGCGGTTCTTCAGGCAGTACCTGCGGTTCCGGGACTTGAACAGGTTCCACCTGCACTTGCGGCAGGGTCGGCGCGGCCGGTGCCTCGGGGGCTTCGACGCGCACCTGGCGCATTTCGTCTTCGCGGGAGAACAGCATCGGCAGGAAGATCACCGCCAGTGCCACCAGCACCAGCGCCCCGACCATGCGTTGCTTGACCACTTTATCCAGCAATGCCATTTGCCCCGTCCTCCGTGGCCTGCCGGTCGAGCCACTGCAAGGCTTCGCCGACACAGAAAAATGATCCGAACAGCAGGATTTCGTCATCTGCCGTTGCCTGCGCGCACTGCCCTTCCAGGGCAGCAGCGACACTGGCGTAAGACTGCACCACAGCGCCAAGGTTCGTCAGCGCCGCTTGCAGCTCGGCGACTGGCCGGCTGCGGGCGGTATCCAGCGGTGCCACGGCCCAGGCCTGAACCTGTTGCTGCAGCGGCTTGATCACACCCTCGAGGTCCTTGTCGGCGAGCAAACCGAACACCGCCAGGCGCTTGCCCTGCAGCGGCCGCGCGGCCAGGCGCTGAGCCAGGTACTCGGCAGCATGCGGGTTGTGCCCGACATCCATGAGGATAGTCAAAGGTTTGCCTTGCCAGGTGAAGGCCCGACGATCAAGGCGGCCGACTATGCGCGTGCTGCGCAGGGCCTCGGCGATTTGCCCGGCATCCCACGGCAGGTCGAGCAACAGATAGGCCTGCAGCGCAAGCGCGGCGTTTTCCATTGGCAGGTCGAGCAACGGCAAGTCCTGCAACTCGACCACCTCGCCGCGGGCATTGACCCCGCGCCATTGCCAGTACCGGTCGGTACTGGCCAGGTCGAAGTCGCGGCCGCGCAGGAACAGCGGGCTGTGCAGGGAACGGGCCTTGTCCAGCAACGGCTGTGGCGGATTGAGGTCGCCGCACAGGGCCGGCTTGCCCTCGCGGAAAATCCCGGCCTTCTCGAAAGCTACCAACTCGCGGGTATCACCCAGGTAGTCGCTATGGTCGACGCCGATGCTGGTGACCAGCGCCAGGTCGGCATCGACGATATTGACGGTATCCAGGCGCCCGCCCAGGCCGACTTCGAGCACTACGGCGTCCAGCGCCGCCTGCCTGAACAGCCAGAACGCCGCCAGGGTGCCGGCTTCGAAGTAGGTCAGGGAAATCTCGCCGCGGGCTGCCTCGACGGCAGCAAAGGCTTCGCACAGTTGCTCATCGCCAGCTTCAGCGCCGTTGATCTGCACCCGCTCGTTGTAACGCAGCAGGTGCGGCGAGCTGTAGACACCGACTTTGAGGCCCTGGGCGCGCAGCAACGCGGCCACGAAGGCACAGGTCGAACCCTTGCCATTGGTGCCGGTCACGGTGATTACCCGTGGCGCCGGCTGGCCCAGCCCGAGCCGCGCAGCGACCTGTTGCGAACGCTCCAGGCCCATGTCGATGGCCGTCGGATGCAACTGCTCGAGGTGGGCGAGCCAGTCGCCAAGGGTACGTTGGGTCATACGGTGGCAGGCGCCGGTGGAACGACGATCGGCTCGCTCACCGGAGCGACGAACGTCGGCGTCGGCAGGCCCATCATCTGTGCCAGCAAGTTGCCCAGGCGCTGACGCAGCTCCTGACGCGGGATGATCATGTCGATGGCGCCGTGCTCGAGGAGGAACTCGCTGCGCTGGAAGCCTTCTGGCAGTTTCTCGCGTACGGTCTGCTCGATCACGCGCGGGCCGGCGAAGCCGATCAGCGCCTTGGGCTCACCGACGATCACGTCGCCGAGCATCGCCAGGCTGGCGGAAACGCCGCCGTAGACCGGGTCGGTCAGTACCGAGATGAACGGGATGCCTTCCTCGCGCAGGCGCGCCAGTACCGCGGAGGTCTTGGCCATCTGCATCAGCGAGATCAGCGCTTCCTGCATGCGCGCACCACCGGAGGCCGAGAAGCAGACCATCGGGCAGCGGTTTTCCAGGGCATAGTTGGCCGCGCGGACGAAGCGCTCACCAACGATGGCGCCCATGGAACCACCCATGAAGGAGAATTCGAAGGCGCTGACCACGATCGGCATGCCCAGCAGGGTACCGCTCATGGAGATCAGCGCGTCTTTCTCGCCGGTCTGCTTCTGCGCGGCAGTCAGGCGGTCCTTGTACTTCTTGCCATCGCGGAACTTCAGGCGGTCGACCGGCTCCAGGTCGGCACCCAGCTCGGCGCGGCCTTCGGCATCGAGGAAGATGTCGATGCGTGCGCGAGCGCCAATACGCATGTGATGGTTGCACTTAGGGCAGACATCCAGGGTCTTTTCCAGCTCCGGACGATACAGCACGGCCTCGCAGGACGGGCACTTGTGCCACAGGCCTTCAGGGACCGAACTCTTCTTCACCTCGGAACGCATGATCGAAGGGATCAGTTTGTCTACTAACCAGTTGCTCATGCTTTCTTTCTCCAGTAACGGCGACCGACAGGTTATGGCTGCCAGCTCGCGCGTATGCCCTTGAGCTCAATTCGTGTATGACGCGATGATGGTCCGGCTCCGGCACCCGCCTGCAGCGAGCCACCCCGATACCGCACCATCGTCAACCTGTAAGGGCGACGCCTGTGGCGTCACCCGGTAATTTCGACCGGCCCATGGGCGCGATCCGGCAGCACCGGGCTGCGAAAGCTATGGACGATGGCGCGCGGCCAGCCGTCACATCCGCAGCATGCCGCGATTTCACGCCTGCTTGACCGCGCGGATAAAAGCCTCGATCCGCGCCGGGTCCTTGATGCCCTTGGCCTGCTCCACTCCCCCGCTGACGTCCACCGCGTAAGGTCGCACCTGCTGGATGGCTTGCGCCACGTTATCAGGCGACAGGCCGCCGGCGAGGATGATCGGCTTGCTCAGGTGCGCAGGCACCAGCGACCAGTCGAAGGCCTCGCCGGTACCGCCTGGCACGCCTGCCACGTAGGTATCGAGAAGAATGCCGCTGGCACCGCTGTACAGCTTGCAGCTGGCCTCCAGGTCGTCGCCCGGGCGCACCCGCAACGCCTTGATCCATGGGCGGTTGTGACCTGCGCATTCGGCAGGGGTTTCATCGCCATGGAACTGCAGCAGGTCCAGTGGCACCGCCTCGAGGATTTCCGTCAGCTCGCAACGGCTGGCATTGACGAACAGGCCTACGGTGGTGACGAACGGCGGCAGTGCGGCGATGATCGCCCGCGCCTGCCGCACATCGACCGCCCGCGGGCTTTTGGCATAGAACACCAGGCCGATGGCATCGGCGCCCGCCTCGGCTGCAGCCAGCGCATCCTCGATGCGGGTAATGCCGCAGATTTTGCTGCGAACGGCGCTCATGACCTGTGAACCTCAGCAGAAAGCGGAAAGTCCCGGATGTTAGCAAATGGCTTGCGGGCCGTCAGCCCGTCAATGTCTCGTAGCCGGTAACGAAGTGTGGGCCAATGTAACGTTCGGGCAGTTCGAACTCGTCGTGGTACTCGACCTGCACCAGGTACAGCCCGTACGGATGCGCGGTAACCCCGCCGGCGCGCCGCTCGCGACTCTCCAGCACTTCTTTGGCCCACTCGATCGGACGATCGCCGGTGCCGATGGTCATCAGCACGCCGGCGATGTTGCGCACCATGTGGTGAAGGAAGGCGCTGGCGCGGATATCCAGGACGATCATCTTGCCGTGGCGGGTGACGCGCAGGTGATGGAGGTTCTTGATCGGCGACTTGGCCTGGCACTGACCAGCGCGGAAGGCGCTGAAGTCGTGGGTGCCGACCAGGTACTCGGCAGCCAGGGCCATGCGTTCGGCATCCAGCGGCCGGTGGTTCCAGGTCACCTCTTCGCCCAGGTGCGCAGGGCGGATCTGGTCGTTGTAGATCACGTAGCGGTAACGCCGGGCAATGGCCTTGAAGCGTGCATGGAAGTGCGCGGGCATTTCCTTGGCCCAGGACACGCTGATGTCATGCGGCAGGTTGATATTGGCGCCCATGGTCCAGCCCTTCATGCTGCGTACCGCCTGGGTGTCGAAATGCACCACCTGGCCGCAGGCATGCACGCCAGCATCGGTGCGCCCGGCACAGTGCAGGCTGACCGGCGAATCGGCCACCCGCGACAAGGCTTCCTCCAGGGTTTGCTGCACGCTCGCCACACCACTGGCCTGGCGCTGCCAGCCGCGGTAGCGCGAGCCTTTGTATTCAACGCCCAGGGCGATACGAAAGAAGCCTTCGGCCGCCATTTCAGCAGCCGCGTTATCAATGATTTCCAAGGGGATACAGCCTGTCGGTTTAGCAGATGGCGGGAATTATAACGACAACGGCAGCCACTGGGGCTGCCGTCGGCCATGCAAGAACTGAACTCAGACCAGGCGCGAGAGCAACTCGTCGGCTTCCTGGCGCTGGACATCGCTGCCGTCCTTGCGCACTTCGTCGAGGATATCGCGGGCGCCGTCATGGTCGCCCATGTCGATATAGGCCCGGGCCAGGTCGAGCTTGGTGGCCACTTCGTCGGCGCCGCCGAGGTAATCGAAGTCATCGTCCAGATCGTCGCTGACAGCGGCGTCCGCTTCGGTGAAGTGCGGCTCGATCGACGGCTGCTCAAGGCTTTGCGACAGCTTGTCGAGCTCGGCGTTGACGTCATCGAGCTCCGAGGCAAAGTGTTTGTCGGCCTCCGAGTCGTCCAGCGACAGCGACAGGTCGAAGTCTTCCGGCAGGTCCAGCTCGCTCAGCGGGTCGAACTCCGGCATGGCTTCGTCAAAGGCAGCCAGCTCGGCGGCGACGTCGACGCTTTCGCTGCTGGGCTGTGGCACAGGCTCGTCACCCGCAACGTCGAGGTCAAAATCGGCCAGGTCGTCCAGGGCCTGTTCAGGCTGTGCCAGATGCTCTTCCAGCAGGGCATCGAAGTCCGGCTGATCGGTGCCGGTTTCGCTCGCGGCTTCTGCGGCTTGCGGCTCTGCAACGGCCAGCGAAGGCTCGTCGAGCAGTGGCGGCTCGTCCAGCTCCAGGCCTTGCAGGTCATCTTCCAGGCTCAGGTCGAAGGCACTGTCCAGGTCGTCTTCAGGCAAAGCCTCAAGGTCAGCCAGCGGCTCTTCTACCACCGCTTCAGGCTCAACGACCGGCTCAGCCTCGAGCACAGGCTCGACTTCAGCGACTGGCTCGGCAGACGGCTCGTCCTGCAGCAGCTCCTGGACGTACTGGGCATCCAGCTCAGCCGCCAGCGCCGCAGCACTGACGCCTGCCGCAGCGACGGCCAGCATGGCCGGGAAGCGGTTCTTCAGGGCTTCGACGTCGGCATGGTTCTGGCCGGTGGCAATCAGCTGACGCTCGTGGCCGACAAAGGCATCACGGTCGCCCTGGCGGGCATAGACTTCCATCAGCTTCAGACGCAGGTCGCTACGCTCCGGCGCTGCGGCAACCGCAGGCTCGAGCAGCTCTGCAGCGTGATTGAGGCGGCCACGGGCAATGCTCAGCTCCGCTTCGTCGAGCACGGCGTCGCCGGTCGGTGCTGCTGGGCTAGCCGCCGGAGCGACCAGTGGCGCAGCAATCGGGCCTTGCACCGGCTCGCTTGGTGCAGGCTCCGGAGTTACCGGCGCCGGTTCTTCAGCAGGCAATGCGGCAGCTGTCGCGGCAGCGGCAGACGCGGCGACCACCGCCGGCGCCAGGGTCACGCTCGGCGGCGCCACGTCCAGGCCTTCAAAGCTGCTTGGCGGCAGGTCCAGGTCCGGAGCGCGATCACTCTCTTCGGCCAGGGCCCGGGCCATGCGCAGGTGTTTTTCCGCTTCCTGGGCGGCCTTGCGCTTGCGTGCCAGCAACAGCAGCAGAAGCAACAGCACCAACACCGCAGAGCCGGCGATCAGCGCCAGCAACAACGGGTTGCCGAGCAGATCGTCGAGCATCTTGTTCGCGTCGGTCGGTGCCTGTTCGGCGGCCGCAGGCTGCGCCGGGTCAACCGGTGCGGTATCGACCGCGGCCGGGGCTGGCATGACCACAGGCTCGGCCGGTGCCGGGGCCGGCTGCAGTTCGGCGGAGAGGGCCGGTGGCTGGGCCGCGGGGGCTTCAGGGGCGACAGCGTCGGTGGCGCCCTGGGCTTCAAGCTTGGCCAACTGGTCGTTCTTCAGCGCGATCAGGCGCTGCAGCTTGTCCAGCTGGCTCTGCAGATCGGCCATGCGGCCTTTGAGCTCTTCGTTGTCACGACGGCTGGTGTCCAGGCTTTCCTGGGCCACGGCCAGCTTGTCGCTGAGCCCTTTGCTGCCCGCAGCGGCCTTGCTGCCGGGTGCGACCAGCTTGAGGTTGTCCTGGTTGGCGATGCGCGCCGGCGCCGCCTCGGTGCCGCTGCGTCGGGTGGCGTCGAGCTGGCGGGCACGCGGGCCCAGACGCCGGCCTTCGCGCCAGGCAGCGTACTGCTCGGCAACCTCGGTGACGGCCTGGGCCTGGGGAATACTGGCGATCTGCTGTTGATCAGGCAGACGCAGGACCTGGCCGGTTTTCAGCAGGTTGATGTTGCCGTTGATGAAGGCATCCGGGTTCAGCGCCTGGATGGCCAGCATGGTCTGCTGCACCGAGCCACCCTGACGGGCTTTCGAGGCGATTTCCCACAGGGTATCGCGACGCACGGTGGTGTAGTTGGCCGCCGTCACCGCAGGCGCAACGCCCGCCGGCGCCGGTTGCCCGGCCGGGGTGTTGAACTTGGCCGGATCGACCAGCACGCTGTAGTCGCGCAGCAGGCGCCCGCTCGGCCACATGACCTGAACCAGGAACTTGACCATCGGCGCCGGCAGCGGCTGGCTCGAAGTCACCCGCAACACGCTTTTGCCGTTGGGGTTGATCACCGTGGTGAAGGTCAGGTCATTGAGAAACGCCTGGCGCTCGACACCGGCCTTGGCGAACTCTTCGGGCGGCGCCAGGCTCGGCGCCACTTCGGCCGCCGTCAGATCGCGGACATCGAGCAGTTCGATCTCGGCATCCAGGGGCTGATTCTGCGCTGACTTCAAGGTCAGCTCGCCCAACCCGAGGGCATGCGCCATACCGGACGACAGCGCCGACGCCGCGGCTATTGCTAAGACCAGTTTGCGAATTCGAAGCATGACCTCTTCCTTTGAATGAACCTTCCCCGGCAACCGAGAGCAAGTGGGGCAAATTGTCGGCAAGTATCTTTTACACAAGGCCTTTTATCAACAATTGCGCCAGCTGTACCGCATTCAGGGCCGCGCCTTTGCGCACATTGTCGGTGGTCAGCCAGAGGTTGAGCTGCTCAGCCTCGTCGATTCCACCGCGTACCCGTCCAACATAGACCACGTCCTGACCCACTGCGTCACCCACCGGTGTCGGATAATCACCCTCCTCCACCAGTTCGATGCTGTCAGCGGCTTCCAGCGCAGCGTTGACCGCCGCCAGGTCGACCGGCGTGCGGCTTTGCACGGACACACTGTAGCTATCGCCGAAAAACACCGGGACTTGAACGCAGGTCACGGAAATCTTCAGTGAAGGCAAGCCAAGCACTTCGCGCAACTCGCTGACCAGGCGGCGCTCCAGGGTGCCATGGCCGTCGGCATCGCTGGCACCGACCTGAGCCAGCAGGTTGAAGGCCATCTGCCGGTCGAAGAAGCGCGGCTCCAGCGGGCGGGCGTTGAGCAGTTCGGCGGTCTGCCTGGCCAGCTCGTTGACCGCCTCGCGGCCCTGGGCGGAAACCGCCAGGCACGCGGTGACGTTGATGCGCTCAAGTTCCAGCAAGCCTTTGAGCGGCGCCAGGGTGACCGCCAGGGCAATCGCCGCGGCGCTCGGGCTGCTCACTTGCAGCGGCACCTTGAGGCCGTCGAGCACTGCCGGGTTGGCTTCCGGCACCACCGCTGGCGCCTGCTCGGCCGGCAGGCCGCCGGACAGGTCGATCACCGCACAATCGACTGCCTGGGCCCGCGGCGCGAAGCTGCGGGTCACCGCAGGGCCGGCGGCAAAGAAAGCCAGCTTGACCTTGCTGAAGTCGAAGCTGTCGACCTCGCGCACGCGCAGGCTCTTGCTGCGAAACATCACGCCGCTGCCCGCCGATTCGTTGCTGGCCAGCAGGTGCAGGGTGCCGACCGGGAAATCGCATTCATCCAGAATTTGTACAAGGGTTTCACCGACAGTACCGGTGGCACCGATGACGGCGATATCAATAGGCTGGCTCATGGGAAAATCCTCTGCTGGAACGGCGGGAGCGGCACTTTACTTGGATTTCGTCTTGCAGTCTTGTGCCTGCTGCTACTGGCGCTGCTTATGCAGCCCATCGCTGGCAAGCCAGCTCCCACAAGGGTCTGTACAAACCGAACCCTGTGGGAGCTGGCTTGCCAGCGATGCTTTGAGGGCCAACAAAAAAGCCCGTGCTGTTTCCAGCACGGGCTTCAGTTCAACGCTGCGTAGCGATCAACGCTCCAGCAGGATCCGCAGCATGCGCCGCAGCGGCTCGGCCGCGCCCCACAGCAGCTGGTCACCGACGGTGAAGGCGCCCAGGTACTGGGAACCCATGTTCAGCTTGCGCAGACGACCGACCGGGATGTTCAGGGTACCGGTGACGTTGGTCGGGCTCAGCTCCTGCATGCTGATTTCACGCTGGTTCGGCACCAGTTTCACCCAAGGGTTGTGCTGGCTGATCATGCCTTCGATGTCGGCGATCGGCACGTCCTTGTTCAGCTTGATGGTCAGCGCCTGGCTGTGGCAACGCATGGCGCCGATGCGCACGCAGATGCCGTCGACCGGGATCGGGCTCTTGAAGCGGCCGAGGATCTTGTTGGTCTCGGCCTGGGCCTTCCACTCTTCACGGCTCTGGCCGTTGGGCAGTTCCTTGTCGATCCACGGGATCAGGCTGCCGGCCAGCGGCACACCGAAGTTCTCGGTCGGGTAGGCTTCGCTGCGCATGGCCTCGGCGACCTTGCGGTCGATGTCGAGGATGGCGCTGGCCGGGTTGGCCAGGTCATCGGCGACGGCGGCGTGGGTGGCGCCCATCTGGCGGATCAGCTCACGCATGTTCTGCGCGCCGGCGCCGGAGGCGGCCTGGTAGGTCATGGCGCTCATCCACTCGACCAGACCGGCTTCGAACAGGCCGCCCAGGCCCATCAGCATCAGGCTGACGGTGCAGTTGCCGCCGATGTAGTTCTTGGTACCGGCATCGAGCTGCTGGTCGATGACCTTGCGGTTGACCGGGTCGAGGACGATGACCGCGTCATCCTGCATGCGCAGGCTGGAGGCGGCGTCGATCCAGTAGCCCTGCCAGCCGGCTTCGCGCAGCTTGGGGAAGACTTCGTTGGTGTAGTCGCCGCCCTGACAGGTCAGGATCACATCGAGGGTCTTGAGCTCTTCAATGCTGTAAGCGTCCTTGAGCGGAGCAATATCCTTGCCCACTGCCGGACCCTGGCCACCGACGTTGGAGGTGGTGAAGAACACCGGCTCGATAAGATCAAAATCCTGCTCTTCCAGCATCCGCTGCATGAGCACGGAACCGACCATACCGCGCCAACCGATCAGACCTACACGTTTCATCGCAACTACACCTTTGCTAAAAAGTGGGCCGCTGCTTCACAAGGAAAAACAGCAGCGGGCCCGAGAGATTACAGATTCCGCAGCGCTGCGACTACTGCGTCGCCCATTTCCTGCGTACCTACCTTGCTGCAACCGTGCGACCAGATGTCGCCGGTGCGCAGCCCCTGATCCAACACCAGGCTGACGGCCTTTTCAATGGCTTCGGCTGCCGCCTGCTGGTTGAAGCTGTAACGCAGCATCATCGACACCGAAAGTATGGTCGCCAGCGGGTTGGCAATGCCCTGGCCGGCGATGTCCGGTGCCGAGCCGTGGCAAGGCTCGTACATGCCCTTGTTGTCGGCATCCAGCGACGCTGATGGCAGCATGCCAATGGAGCCGGTGAGCATGGAAGCTTCATCCGACAGGATGTCGCCGAACATGTTGTCGGTGACCATCACGTCGAACTGCTTGGGCGCACGCACCAGTTGCATGGCGGCGTTGTCGACGTACATGTGGCTGAGCTCGACGTCCGGGTAATCCTTGGCCACTTCCTCGACGATCTCGCGCCACAGCTGGCTGGAGGCCAGGACGTTGGCCTTGTCGACCGAGCAGAGCTTCTTGCCGCGCACGCGGGCCATGTCGAAACCGACCCGGGCGATACGGCGGATTTCGCTCTCGCTGTATGGCAAGGTGTCGTAGGCCTGACGTTCGCCGCCTGCCAGCTCACGGGTGCCGCGTGGCGCGCCGAAGTAGATGCCGCCGGTCAGTTCGCGAACGATGAGGATATCCAGGCCGGCGACGATTTCCGGTTTCAGCGACGAAGCGTCGGCCAGTTGCGGGTAGAGGATCGCCGGGCGCAGGTTGGCGAACAGGCCCAGTTGCGAACGGATCTTCAGCAGGCCGCGCTCGGGGCGAATGTCGCGCTCGATCTTGTCCCATTTCGGCCCGCCAACGGCGCCGAGCAGCACGGCGTCGGCCTTGCGTGCACGTTCCAGGGTCTCGTCGGCCAGCGGCACGCCGTGCTTGTCGATGGCGGCGCCACCGATCACATCGTGCTCCAGGCTGAAGCCGAGCTGGAACTTGTCGTTGGCCAGTTCCAGAACCTTGACCGCCTCGGCCATGATTTCCGGACCAATGCCATCACCTGGAAGAATCAGAATCTGCTTGCTCATGCTTTCCTCTATTCAATTCAAGCGGCACGCCCTGTTGGCCTGCCGGAAAAAACCTAGCGTTCGGCCCAAAGCACCACGACATCGGTGCTGAACGAGCCGTCGGCTTCAATCTGGTAATACTGCCGTACTTCTTCGCCCATCGCCTGCTGCAATTGGCGGATGGCGCCGCGCATCACTTCGGGGGTGCGCATGCGCTCGACCCAGGAGCTGTACTCCAGGCGCAGGCGCTGGCGGCTGTGGCTGCGGGTGAAGAGGCCGGCTTCGCTGACCTGCTGCAGCCATTCGCTGGCCGAATAATCGCGCACATGGCTGGTGTCGCGCAGCACCTCGACGCTCTGCAGGTAGGTGTCGAGCAACGGGCTGCCCGGCGACATCACGTCGATGAAGGCCGCCACACCACCCGGCTTGAGCACCCGCTTCACCTCCCGAAGCGCCAGGCCCAGGTCGCTCCAGTGGTGCGCCGAGTAGCGGCTGAAGACGAAATCGAACGAAGCATCGGCGAACGGCAGCCGCTCGGCGGCGCCACGCTCGGTGACAATGTTCTCGAACCTGCGCTCGGCGGCAGCCGCGGCGACCACGTCGAGCATCTGCTGCGACAGGTCGTAGGCCACCACTTCACGCACCAGCGGGGCAACGTGGAAACTCACATGGCCGGCGCCACAGCCAAGGTCCAGCAGGCGTGCGCGGCCTTGCCCGGCAAGCTCTGCCTGCAACAAGGCAAATTCACTGCCCTGGGCATGCACGGCGCTGCTCAGGTAAGCGCTGGCCTGCTCGCCGAACTGGCGCTGGACGACGTCCTTATGGGTGGTGCTGGTCATCTGCATCTCCTTGGGCCTTATCGCTGGCAAGCCAGCTCCCACACAGGCTGAGCACCTGTGGGAGCCGGTCTTGCCGGCGATGGCGTCAGCCGGTTCACCGTATTAGTCAGACGTCACGAAATAACCAAGGCTGGCTAGCCCGATGCTTGGCTTCAAACGCGGCAATCGCCTCGCCATCCTGCAAAGTCAGGCCGATGTCATCCAGGCCGTTGAGCAGGCAGTGCTTGCGAAACGCGTCGATCTCGAAGCTCAGCACCTTGCCGTCAGGACGGGTCACGGTCTGCGCCTGCAAGTCCACGTTCAACTGGTAGCCAGGCTCGGCTTCGACCTGCTTGAACAGCTCATCGACCTCTTGCTCGCTGAGGATGATCGGCAACAAGCCGTTCTTGAAGCTGTTGTTGAAGAAGATGTCGGCATAGCTCGGCGCGATGATGCTGCGAAAGCCGTATTCTTCCAGGGCCCAGGGCGCATGCTCGCGGCTCGAACCGCAACCGAAGTTCTCACGGGCGAGCAATACACTGGCACCCTGGTAACGCGCATGGTTCAAGACAAAATCCGGGTTCTGCGGGCGCTTGCTGTTGTCCTGATACGGCTGGCCGACATCCAGGTAGCGCCACTCATCGAACAGGTTGGGGCCAAAGCCCGTGCGCTTGATCGACTTCAAAAACTGCTTGGGAATGATCTGGTCGGTGTCGACGTTGGCACGGTCCAATGGCGCGACAAGGCCGGTGTGCTGGGTAAAGGCTTTCATGCTGCGCTCCCTTGGATCAACTCACGTACATCGACAAAACGACCAGTAACGGCAGCGGCGGCGGCCATGGCCGGGCTCACCAGGTGGGTACGGCCACCGGCGCCCTGACGCCCTTCAAAGTTGCGGTTGGAGGTGGAGGCGCAATGCTCGCCACTCTCCAGGCGGTCGGGGTTCATCGCCAGGCACATCGAGCAACCCGGTTCACGCCACTCAAAGCCCGCTTCGAGGAAAATCTTGTCCAGGCCTTCTTTTTCGGCCTGGGCTTTGACCAGACCCGAGCCCGGCACCACGATCGCCTGTTTGATGGTCGCGGCAACCTTGCGGCCCTTGGCGATTTCGGCGGCGGCGCGCAGGTCTTCGATGCGCGAGTTGGTGCAGGAGCCGATGAACACCCGGTCAAGCTGGATGTCGGTGATCGCCTGGTTGGCGCTCAAGCCCATGTACTTCAAGGCGCGTTCGATGGAACCACGCTTGACCAGGTCGGCTTCGGCAGCCGGGTCCGGGACACGCTGGTCAACCGCCAGGACCATTTCCGGCGAAGTGCCCCAGCTGACCTGCGGCTTGATCTGCGCGGCGTCCAGCTCGATCACCGTGTCGAACACCGCATCGGCATCGGACACCAGGTCTTTCCAGGTTTCGACCGCTTGTGCCCACTGCTCGCCTTTCGGCGCGTAAGGGCGGCCCTTGACGTACTCGACGGTTTTTTCATCGGTGGCCACCAGGCCAACCCGGGCACCGGCTTCGATGGACATGTTGCAGATGGTCATGCGGCCTTCGACCGACAACTCGCGAATGGCGCTGCCAGCGAATTCCATGGCATGGCCGTTGCCGCCAGCGGTGCCGATCTTGCCGATCACGGCGAGGACGATGTCCTTGGCAGTGACGCCGAACGGCAGTTTGCCTTCGACGCGCACCAGCATGTTCTTCATCTTCTTGGCCACCAGGCACTGGGTAGCGAGCACGTGCTCTACCTCGGAGGTGCCGATACCGTGGGCCAGGGCGCCGAAGGCACCGTGGGTCGAGGTATGCGAGTCGCCGCAGACCACGGTCATGCCGGGCAAGGTCGCACCCTGCTCCGGGCCGATGACGTGGACGATGCCCTGACGCACGTCATTCATCTTGAATTCGACGATGCCATACTCGTCGCAGTTTTCATCGAGGGTCTGAACCTGCAAACGCGAGACCTGGTCGACAATGGCGTCGATACCGCCCTTGCGCTCCGGAGTGGTCGGCACGTTGTGATCAGGCGTGGCGATGTTGGCATCGATGCGCCAGGGTTTGCGATTGGCCAGGCGCAGGCCTTCGAAGGCTTGCGGCGACGTCACTTCGTGGATGATGTGACGGTCGATGTAGATCAGCGCCGAACCATCGTCGCGCTGCTTGACCAAATGCGAATCCCAGAGCTTGTCGTAAAGCGTTTTGCCGGCCATCAGACTGTTCCTCATCAGCGTCTTTCTATGCCAATAACCCCTTGGCTTGTACGGGCGATGCTATGCCGGTAGATTGAATAACTCAAATTCATAATTTTTATGCTTTGGATAACCAAAAGGAATTCGAGTAGTGGATCTGGCCAATCTCAATGCCTTTATTGCAATTGCCGAGACCGGCAGCTTTTCCGGGGCTGGCGAACGCCTGCACCTGACCCAACCTGCAATCAGCAAACGCATCGCCGGCCTTGAGCAGCAACTGGATGTGCGTCTGTTCGACCGCCTGGGCCGCGAGGTCAACCTGACCGAGGCCGGACGCGCCCTGCTGCCGCGTGCCTACCAGATCCTCAATGTACTGGACGACACCCGCCGGGCCCTGACCAACCTCACCGGTGAAGTCAGCGGGCGCCTGACCCTGGCCACCAGTCATCACATCGGCCTGCACCGCCTGCCGCCACTATTAAGGGCGTTTACCCGCCAGTACCCGGCCGTGGCCCTGGACATCCAGTTTCTCGATTCAGAAGTAGCCTACGAAGAAATCCTCCATGGCCGAGCGGAAATCGCCGTAATCACTCTGGCTCCGGAGCCGCATCATCTGGTGCGCGCCGTACCGGTGTGGGACGACCCCCTGGATTTCGTCGCCGCCCCCGAACACCCACTGGCACGCAAAGGCGCGGTCAGCCTGGCAGACATCGCCCACCATCCGGCGGTTTTCCCCGGCGGTAACACCTTCACACATCATATTGTTCAGCGCCTGTTCGAAGCCCAGGGCCTGACGCCGAACATCGCCATGAGCACCAACTATCTGGAAACCATCAAGATGATGGTCTCCATCGGCCTGGCATGGAGCGTGCTGCCACGTACTATGCTCGATGAGCAGGTTGCGCCCATCGACTTGCCGGGCATACAGCTGTCGCGCCAGCTAGGCTACATTCTGCACACCGAACGAACGCTGTCGAATGCCGCCAGGGCCTTTATGGCATTGCTCGACAGCCATGCAAGCCCCTTGAACCAATGAGGTAGCACCCGGGCAAACCTGCCCGCTCAAGGACGCGTTATCTGCCAAAGGTCTGGTATCGATGCCCAAATCAGTAAACCGTTTTCCGCGCATGCCCCGAATCCATGCGGCGGACCCCCAGGAGTCGGAGCAAACCTGGGAAAACGCCCCGCAACTGCTGGCGGCGCTCAACGGTGCGCGCCTGGGCGCCTGGTTCTGGGATGTCGAGACCGGGCAGATCAGCTGGTCGCGCGGTACCCAGGCACTGTTTGGCTTTGATCCGCACCAGCCGTTGCCCAATGACCTGGACTACCTCGAACTGGTACCCATCGAAGACCGCCCCCGCGCCCTGCAAGCGTTTCACGCAGTGATAAACGGCGAGCCGGTCGAACAGGCCCTGCGCCATCGCATCCGCTGGCCCGACGGCAGCCTGCACTGGCTGGAAATCAACGGCAGCATGACCCAGGACCGCAACGGCCGGCGACAGATGGTCGGGGTGATCCGCGAGATCACCCGCCAGCGCGAACGGGAAGCGGCGCTGATCAACTCGGAAAAGCGCTTTGCCACCCTCTTCCACCTGAGCCCCAACGTCATCCTGCTGACCCGCCGCGCCGACGGCATGATCTATGAGGTCAACCAGCACTTCGAGAACATCCTTGGCTGGCCCGGCCACCAGATCATCAACAAGAGCACCCTGGAGCTGGGCCTGTGGGTCCATCCGCAGCAACGTAACCAGGTGCTGGCGGCGACCAGCGGCACCAGCGGCCCGGTGACCCTCGAAGTGCAGTTTCGCGGCAGCAGCGGCGAAATTCACGACGGCATCCTCTGTACCCAGAACATCGAACTGGAAGGCACCGCCTACCTGCTCAGCACCTTCGTCGACACCAGCGAGCGCAAACACGCCGAACAGGCGCTCAAGGACAGCCAGGAACGCCTGGACCTGGCCCTGGACTCAGCGCAACTGGGCACCTGGGACTGGCACATCCCCAGCGGCATGCTTTACGGCTCGGCGCGTGCGGCCGAGTTGCACGGCCTTGAGCCAGCACCCTTTCACGAATCCTTCGAGGCGTTTTTCGAAGGCGTGCCGGAAATGGAACGCAGCACTATGCGCCAGGCCTATCGCAGCCTGCGCGAAGGCCCGGCCGGCAACTACCAGATCACCTACCGCATCCAGCTCGAAGACGGTACCTCGCGCTACATCGAAAGCCGCGCGCGGCTGTACCGCGACGAACAGGGCAACCCGCTGCGCATGGCCGGCACCCTGCTGGACATCACCGAACAGGTCGAGCGCGAACAACGCCTGACCAGCTCCGAAGAAAAGTTCGCCAGCCTGTTCCAGGCCAGCCCCGACCCGATCTGCGTGACCCGCCAGGACAGCGGCCAGTTCATCGAGATCAACCCGGCCTTTACCCAGGTGTTTGGCTGGAGCGCCGAGCAGGTGCTGGGCAACACCGCCGAAGAGATCGGCCTGTGGGCCGAGTCCGCCGAACGCGCCCGGCGCATTGAACGGGTGATCCGCGACCAGGCGCTGAACAACGTCGCCGTGGTGGTCAACCACAAGGACGGCCAGCCACTGACCTGCGTGATATCCAGTCGCCTGATCAAGGTCGACGACCACCCCTGCAGCGTCACCACCCTGCGCGACATCACCCAGCAGCAGCGTGCCGAAGCGGCGCTCAAGGCCAGCGAAGAAAAGTTCGCCAAGGCGTTCCATTCCAGCCCTGACGCCATCACCATCACCGAGCGCGACAGCGGCCGCTACCTGGAAGTCAACGACGGCTTCTGCCGCCTGACCGGCTACAGCGCCGCCGAAGTGATCGGCCAGACCGTGCACGACATTGGCATCTGGGCCGACGACAAACAGCGCGCGGCGCTGCTCAGCGAGTTCCAGGAAAAAGGCCGCGTGCATCACCGGGAAATGCTCGGGCGCAACAAGCGTGGCGACATCCTGACCGTCGAGGTGTCGATCGAGCCAATCAACCTCAATGAAACCGAGTGCCTGCTGCTCACTGCCCGCGATGTCAGCCAGTTGAAGAACGCCCAGGCGCAGATCCGCCACCTGGCCTACCACGACCCGCTGACCAACCTGCCCAACCGCGCCCTGCTGATGGACCGCCTGAGTCAGCAGATCGCCCTGCTCAAGCGCCATAACCTGCGTGGCGCCCTGCTGTTTCTCGACCTCGATCACTTCAAGCACATCAACGATTCCCTCGGCCATCCAGTCGGGGACACGGTGCTGAAGATCATCACCGCGCGCCTGGAAGCCAGCGTACGCCTGGAAGACACCGTCGCGCGCCTGGGTGGTGACGAGTTCGTGGTGCTGCTCAGCGGCCTGGAAGGCAGCCGCGAGGAAGTCACGGAGAAAGTCCGCGAACTGGCCGATACCCTGCGCGAACTGCTGGCCGAGCCCATGTCCCTCGACGGCCAGCGCCTGCAGGTGACGCCGAGCATCGGCGTGGCGCTGATCCCCGACCACGGCTCGACCCCGGCAGACCTGCTCAAACGTGCGGATATCGCCCTGTATCGGGCCAAGGATTCCGGGCGCAACACCACGCAAATGTTCCACACCACCATGCAAAAGGCCGCCAGCGAGCGTTTGCGCATGGAAAACGACCTGCGCCTGGCCCTGGCCCGCGGCGAACTCGCCCTGCACTTCCAGCCCCAGGTCGACGCCCGCGACAACCGCATCGTCGGTGCCGAAGTGCTGTTGCGCTGGCACCACCCGCAACTGGGCCAGCAGCCGCCGGCGCAGTTCATCCAGGTGCTGGAAGAAAGCGGGCTGATACTGGAAGTTGGCAGCTGGATCCTCGACGAAGCCTGCGATGCCTGTGCCGGCATGCTGCGCGACGGCCTGATCGACCCGGACGACTTCAGCCTGTGCGTGAACATCAGCCCACGGCAGTTCCGCCAGAACGACTTCGTCGAACGGGTGATGCGCAGCCTCGACGACTTCCGCCTGCCGCACAAGATCCTCAAGCTGGAAATCACCGAAGGCATCGTCATCCAGAACCTGGAAGACACCATCAGCAAAATGCGCGAGCTCAAGGCCTATGGAGTGAGCTTTGCCATGGATGATTTTGGTACCGGTTACTCCTCGCTGACCTACCTCAAACGCCTGCCGGTGGATGCCCTGAAGATCGACCAATCATTCGTCCGCGATGCCCCGATAGACCCCAACGACGCCGAAATCGTCCGCGCCATCGTCGCCATGGCCCGCAGCCTGGACCTGACGGTGATCGCCGAAGGGGTGGAGTTGTCGGAGCAGCTGGAGTTTCTTGAGCGACTGGGGTGCTATTTGTACCAGGGGTACCTGCATAGCCGGCCGTTGCCGCTGGGGGAGTTTCGGGCAATGTTGCTTGAGGCGCCGGCGGGCTACTGAAGCAAACAAAGGAGCGCGATGGCGTCCTGCCGGGCAAATCGCATCGCGGATCAAGCCAGCACAGGTTCAGAGTACACCGACCTACTGTGGGAGCCGGCCTTGCCGGCGATGAGGCCGGTGCAGCCAACCCATTCGCAACAGCCTGGATTACGAGCGCTGCGCACTCGATCGCTGGCAAGGCCAGCTCCCACAGGATTGCGTTCTCGATCTTGATCCCCCGTCCCTGACTCAGCACCACCCTCGCCAACGGATAATCACCAAAAACCAAAGACAATAAAAAAGGGCACCCGAAGGTGCCCTCATCAACATCAACCAATCAATTCAGAGCAGGCTTGCCATCCCCATTGATCGGAATCCGCTTGGCCTTGGCCTCTTCCGGCACAATCCTCAGCAGATCGATGCTGAGCAGCCCATTAGCCAGACCAGCCGCCTTGACCTCGATATGGTCAGCCAACCGGAACGACAACTTGAACGCCCGCTGGGCAATGCCCTGATGCAGATAGGTAACGCTTTCAGCGTTGCTGTCACGCTTGCCGCCAGTCACGGTCAAGACGCCTTTTTCCACCTGCAGGTCCAGATCCTGCTCCTGGAAACCTGCCGCAGCAACGACGATTCGATAGTGGTCATCGCCATGTTTTTCAACGTTGTAGGGAGGGTAGCTGCTACCCGCCTCATTACGCGCCGCAGATTCGAACAGGTCATTGAAACGGTCGAAACCCACGGAATGACGGAACAGTGGAGCCAGAGAAAAAGCAGTAGTCATGATGCATCTCCTGAAAATCAGCGAGGTTGTGTAGTAGCGCGACCCGACTTCGGCATCGCGTACTCCCTAGATAAGGACCCTCGCCTGCTTTTCAAGCAACCCTGCGAAAATTTTTTCAGGCCGCCTCGCTGACTGGCACACCGATCAACTGCCCGACCCGATCGCAGTCGGTTTCCCGACGCAATTCGGTGAACAGCGCCACCGCCTCGGGGTAGGTGCGGGTCAGCATCGCCACCCATTGCTTCAAGCGCCCCGGCGCCTGGCGCGGGGTCATCTGCGCCCGGGCCTGGCCCCAGAAGTCCTGGATCAGCGGCAGCAGGCTCTGCCAGTCCATGGGCACGAACTCGACGCCATCGCGTTCGGCGGCAATCTGCCGGGCAAGGTCCGGGCGCGAAACCAGGCCACGCCCCAGCATGATGTCTTCGACGCCGCTGACTTCGCGGCAACGCCGCCAGTCTTCCAGGGTCCAGACCTCGCCGTTGGCATACACCGGCACCTTGACCACGTCCTGCACCCGCGCCACCCACTCCCAATGGGCGGGCGGCTTGTAGCCGTCGACCTTGGTTCGCGCGTGCACCACCAATTGCTCGGCGCCACCTTCGGCCAGGGCCAGGGCGCAGTCCAGGGCGCCGTCGGGGCTGTCGAAGCCCAGGCGCATCTTGGCCGTCACCGGGATATGCGCAGGAACTGCGCGACGCACTTCTCGCAAGATGGCGTGCAGCAACTCAGGCTCTTTGAGCAGCACCGCACCGCCACGCGACTTGTTCACGGTCTTGGCCGGGCAGCCGAAGTTGAGGTCGATCACCGGCGCGCCCAGTTCACAGGCCAGCACCGCGTTTTCGGCCAGGCACACCGGGTCGGAGCCCAGCAATTGCACACGTAACGGCACTCCGGCAGCGGTCTGGGCGCCCTGGCTCAGCTCCGGCGCGAGCTTTTCGAAGGTGGCCGCCGGCAACAAGCGGTCGCAGACCCGAATGAACTCGGTGACACACCAGTCGATGCCGCCCACCTGGGTCAGTACGTCGCGAAGAATGTCGTCGACCAGCCCCTCCATCGGGGCCAGGGCAATTTGCATGGGTTGCATCTCGGCTGGAAAAGGCCGGCAGTCTAGCAAAATCCGCGGCCTACAGCGCTCCGGCCATCAGCGCCGGCCCATAGCCGTCGATGAACTCACCCGGCATGCGCTTGGGCCGCCCTGTGGATAACTCGATGCAGACGAAGGTGGTTTGCGCACGCAGCAAGGTGGTGCCGTCGCTGGGACGAACCAGCTGGAAGCGCCGGGTCATTTTCAGCCGCTGGTCCCAGTCGACGATCCAGGTTGCCAGTTGCAACTCGTCGTCTTCGTAGGCAGCGGCCAGGTAGTCAATTTCGTGGCGGACCACGGCCATGGCCCGGTCCAGGCGCCGGTACTCGGCCAGGTCCAGGCCCAGGCGCTGGGAGTGGCGCCAGGCGCAGCGCTCCAGCCAGGTGACGTAAACCGCGTTGTTGGCGTGGCCGAGGCCGTCGATGTCGTCGGCAGCGACCCGCAGGTCGATGATGAACGGTGTTGCCAGGTCCCAACTCATGCCCGCTCCAGATCCGTGGTGAACGGGCAGAGTGTACCGGATGCTCAGGCCGATTGCCGCGCCGGTGAACTGCTGCGTTGCAGCAGTGCCAGCACCCCTTCGCGCAGTTGCGGGTCGGCCAGCACCCGCAGATGGCCGCCGTCGGGCAGGCGCAGCAGGCGGCTGTCGAACCAGGCACGGTGGATAGCGTCTGATTCGTCTACCGGGACCAGTTGGTCGTCCTCGGCATGCACGATCAAGCCGGGCAGCTCCAGTTGGTAGCCGCTGACATCCAGGCGGGAAATCTGCACGCCGACATCGCGTTCAATCTGACGGATGAACGCCGCCCGCGCCCGCGCCGGCATGCCCAGGTGGCGAGCGAAACCGCGGATAACGCCAAGCAACTGCGCCGGTGCGGCGATGCTCACCGCCACTTCGGCGCGCAGACCCCACTGCAAGGCCAGGAGCATGCTGGCGCCACCCATGGAATGGCCAACCACGGCCTTGAGCGGCGGCAGTTCGGCGGCGGCTTCCAGCAAGGCACGGGCGAACAGCACCACGTTGGCTTCGTTGCCCGGTGAGTGGCCATGGGCCGGGCCTTCCAGGGCCACGGCGGTGTAACCGGCGTCGACCAGGCTGTCGATCAGGTGGGCGAACTGGGTCGGGCGCCCTTCCCAACCGTGCATCAGCAGTACGGTCGGGCCTTGGCCCCAGCGCAGTGCCGAGAGGCCGAAACGCAAGGTGATGCGCTCGGCGCGGGCCAGCAGCGGCAGTTCCCAGTCCCGCGGCGGCCGGTTGCGCGGGGTCATGAAGGCGCGGCGCATCTTGCGCGCGACATGCTCTGGCGCCAAATGCCCGAGGGTGCCGTTAACGCTACGAATCCAGCTCAAGGTATTCATCGCTTCGCTCCGGTGGATATCGCGTGGTTCAGACAACCGCCGATTTGGCGGCGCGCAGAATGCGGTCAGACAGCTCGTCAGTGCCCAGGGCCCGGGCCAGGGCCAGGCCACCGATCATCAGGGCCATGTCGGCCAGGACCTTGTCGGCGTCTTCGGGGCTGTCGGCGAGATTGGCCATCATCAGTTCGATGTGTTCGGCCAGCACCTCACGGAAGGCCTCCGGCAGGCGCGCCAGTTCGCCCAGCGAGGTGGGCAGCGGGCAGGCGCGCTCGGTGGCGTCGCGGTGCTTGCGGGAAAGATAGAAGGCGGCAACCAGGGCACGACGCTCTTCACCCGTCATGTTCGGGTCGACTTCGGCGAGCAATGCCCGACGCTCGCCCAGCAACTGGCGAAACGCTTCGAGCATCAGCGCGTCCTTGCTGTCGAAATGGGCGTAGAAGCCACCGACGGTAAGGCCGGCCGCGCCCATCACCTGATTGACGCTAGGCTCGGCCGGACCGTGCTGGATCAGCGCACTGCAGGCCGCATCAAGAATCCGTTCGCGGGTTTTCGCCTTTTTGTCGTTCATGCTTGCCTCCAAATATTATGGCTAGAATATTATTCTCATAATATTTTTGGCAAGCAGAAAATGCTGCCGCTTGTCGCGTCAGGCAAGGAAGGGATGGGAAAGGTTTTTTTCGAGACAAAAACAAAAGGCTCATTCAATAATCGAATGAGCCTTGAAATCCCACAAAGTGGGTAAAATGGCGTCCCCTAGGGGACTCGAACCCCTGTTACCGCCGTGAAAGGGCGGTGTCCTAGGCCACTAGACGAAGGGGACTTGTAACCTTCGTGCAGATCCGTTTTCACGAATCCTGGCAAAATTGGTGGAGCTAAGCGGGATCGAACCGCTGACCTCCTGCATGCCATGCAGGCGCTCTCCCAGCTGAGCTATAGCCCCAGATTTCTAGCCTCGCGGCCCAGCGACTTCTTTCGATGTCGCTTGTGTAAAACTGGCGTCCCCTAGGGGACTCGAACCCCTGTTACCGCCGTGAAAGGGCGGTGTCCTAGGCCACTAGACGAAGGGGACGAACCTTCTTACCTTACCAACCCGGTCGCTGGAACCCGGTTGATTTCGCAGTCAGTCTAGCTGACTACGAATCGGAATTTGGTGGAGCTAAGCGGGATCGAACCGCTGACCTCCTGCATGCCATGCAGGCGCTCTCCCAGCTGAGCTATAGCCCCACAATGTCGCTTTGAACTGAACCGCTTGGCTGGGTGCTTCGCGTTTCGTTTTCGTTCATCGCTGTGGACGGGGCGCATATTAAGATCGGATGGCGAACCTGTCAAATATATTTTCAACAAAATTCAAAAAAAATTTCCGAGATAACAAACACTTACCGCCCAGAACCGGGAAACACCCCGATTTTACTGGGGTGAAACCCCATGAGAGCCGGCCTTGCCGGCGATGCAGACACCGCGCAATCACGAGCACCGCGCTGATGCCATCGCCGGCAAGGCCGGCTCCCACAGGGGAAGGAAAGCAATCAGGCGATGGTGCCCAAGAGCTTTTCCCACTCCTTGTTTTCTTTCTTCGACACACCACCGAGCAGGTCCAGGGCCTGGCGCAGGCGGTAGCGGGTCAGGTCCGGGCCAAGGATTTCCATGGCATCGAGCACCGAGACCGAGCTGGCCTGGCCGGTAATCGCAGCAAACATCAGCGGCATGGCATCACGCAACTTCAGCTCCAGGGCTTCGACCACCGCCTGGATGCATCCGGTGATGCGGTCTTTTTCCCACTGACGCAGGCTTTCGAGCTTCCACAGGATCAGCTGGATGACCTGGCGCACCTGGTCGGCCGAAAGCTTCTTGCTTTCGAACAGCTTGGCATCGAGCTTGAGGCCACCCTCAAAGAAGAAGCCCCCCAACGGTACGACCTGGCTGAAGGTCTCTACCCTGCCCTGCACATGCGGCGCGATCTGCATCATGTAGTCGCTGTTGAATGCCCAATTCTGCAGGCGTGCAGCGAACTCTTCCACCGGCAGCTCGCGCAGCCACTGGCCGTTGAGCCACGACAGCTTCTCGATATCGAAGATCGGTCCGCCGAGGGAAACGCGCGACAGGTCGAAGTGCTCGACCATCTCGGCCAGGGAGAACTTCTCGCGCTCGTCCGGCATCGACCAGCCCATGCGGCCCAGGTAGTTGAGCATGGCTTCCGGCATGAAACCCATGCGCTCGTAGAAGGTCACCGAGGTCGGGTTCTTGCGCTTGGACAGCTTGCTCTTGTCCGGGTTACGCAGCAGCGGCATGTAGCACAGGGTCGGTTGTTCCCAGCCGAAGTACTCGTACAGCTTGATCAGCTTGGGCGCCGACGGTAGCCACTCTTCGCCGCGCAGCACATGGGTGATGCCCATCAGATGGTCATCGACGACGTTGGCCAGGAAGTAGGTCGGCAGGCCGTCGGTCTTCATCAAGACCTGCATGTCCATGCGGTCCCACGGGATCTCGACGTCGCCACGGAGCATGTCCGGGACCACGCAGACGCCTTCGCTCGGCACTTTCATGCGGATCACGTGCGGCTCGCCAGCGGCCAGGCGGCGCTGTACTTCTTCAGCCGACAGCAGCAAGGCGCGACCGTCGTAGCGTGGGGTTTCGCCACGGGCCATCTGTTCGGCACGCATCTGGTCCAGCTCTTCGGCGGTGCAGAAGCACGGGAAGGCGTGACCGAGGTCGACCAGCTGCTGGACATACTGCTTGTAGATATCGCCCCGCTCGCTCTGCCGGTAAGGGCCGTGCGGGCCGCCGACGTCCGGACCTTCGCTCCACTCGATACCGAGCCAGCGCAGGGCGTCGAAGATCTGCTGTTCCGACTCGCGGGTCGAGCGCAGCTGGTCGGTATCTTCGATACGCAGGATGAACTCGCCGCCGTGCTGCTTGGCAAAGCAGTAGTTGAACAAGGCGATGTAAGCGGTGCCGACGTGGGGATCGCCAGTAGGCGAAGGCGCGATACGCGTGCGAACGGTGGTCATGGACAGTCTCGAACTAGAGATGAAACAAAGGCTGGATGTTAACAGGGAGCGGGCACCGGGCTCCAGCAATGGGCGCGATCGGCACTTGTAAGCACGGATCCAAACGCTGTTAAATTTGCTTACATTTTTGCAACGACCATCCCCATGCCTGCCCAACTCAAGCGTCGCCTGCTGATTTTTCTCACTCTGGTTGTAGTGATTGCCCTCGCCTTTCTCGCCCATTGGTATTTCAAGGGACGCTTCTATGAAAGCACCGACAATGCCTACGTACAGGGCGAAATTACCCGGGTTTCCAGCCAGCTGAGCGCGCGCATCGATGAAGTGCTGGTGCAGGACAACCAGCACGTGGCCAAGGGCGACCTGCTGGTGCGCCTGGAGCCGGAGGATTTCCGCCTGGCCGTGGAGCGCGCCCGCGCTGCCCTCGACACCCGTGAAGCCGAACGCCTGCAGGCCGAAAGCCGGCTCACCCAGCAAGCCAGCCTGATTGCCGCCGGGCAAGCCCAGGTCGCCGCCAACCAGGCCACCCTCGGCCGCGCGCAACTGGACCTGAACCGCGCCGAAGCGCTGCGCAAACCAGGGTTTGTCTCCGAAGAACGGGTCACTACCCTGTCGGCCGAGAACCACGTCGCCCGCTCCCAGGTGAGCAAGGCCCAGGCCGACCTGCAAGGTCAGCGCCAGCAGGTCAACGCCCTGACCGCCGAGATCAAGCGCCTGGATGCGCAGATCGTCAACGCCCGTGCCGATCTGGCCCAGGCCGAACTGAACCTGACCCGCAGCGCAATCCACGCACCGATCACCGGCATCATCGGCCAGCGCGCCGCGCGCAATGGCCAGGTGGTGCAGGCCGGTGCTTACCTGCTGTCGATCGTCCCCGATCAAGACATCTGGATTCAGGCCAACTTCAAGGAGACCCAGATCGGCCACATGCAGCCCGGGCAAAAAGCCGAGCTGCTGTTCGACAGCTACCCGGACACACCGATCGAAGCGCAAGTCGACAGCCTGTTCGCCGCCTCCGGCGCGCAGTTCAGCCTGCTGCCACCGGACAACGCCACCGGCAACTTCACCAAGGTGGTGCAGCGCATCCCGGTGAAACTGACCTTCGCCAGCGACAACCCGCTGCACGGCAAGATTCGCCCAGGCATGTCGGTTACCGCTACTGTCGACATCCGCGACAGCGCCGACCATGGCCGGTGACCCGTTGATCCGTCCCGCCGGCGAACCCAGCCGGCGCGACTGGATCGCGGTAATGAGCGTGATGCTCGGCGCCTTCATGGCGGTGCTCGACATCCAGATCACCAACTCCTCGCTCAAGGACATCCAGGGCGCCCTGTCGGCGACCCTGGAGGAAGGCTCGTGGATTTCCACCTCCTACCTGGTGGCCGAGATCATCATGATCCCGCTCACCGCCTGGCTGGTGCAGCTGCTCTCGGCGCGACGCCTGGCGGTGTGGGTGTCATTGGGTTTTCTGGCTTCATCACTGTTGTGTTCCATGGCCTGGAACCTGGAGAGCATGATCATCTTCCGCGCCATGCAGGGTTTTACCGGCGGCGCGCTGATCCCCCTGGCCTTCACCCTGACCCTGATCAAACTGCCGGAACACCACCGCGCCAAAGGCATGGCCATGTTTGCCATGACCGCCACATTTGCGCCATCAATCGGCCCGACCCTGGGGGGTTGGCTGACCGAGAACTGGGGCTGGGAGTACATCTTCTATATCAACATCCCGCCGGGGCTGATCATGATCGGCGGCTTGCTGTACGGTCTGGAGAAGAAAGAAGCACACTGGGAACTGCTGAAAAGCACCGACTATGCCGGCATTGTTACCCTCGGCGTCGGCCTTGGCTGCCTGCAGGTGTTCCTCGAAGAGGGCCACCGCAAGGACTGGCTGGAGTCGAGCCTGATCGTCACCCTGGGCAGCATCGCCCTGCTTAGCCTGATCGCCTTCGTCATCCTGCAGTTTTCCAAGCCCAACCCGCTGATCAACCTGCGCATCCTCGGCAACCGCAACTTTGGCCTGTCGAGTATCGCCAGCCTGGGGATGGGCGTGGGTCTGTACGGTTCGATCTACCTGCTGCCGCTGTACCTGGCGCAGATCCAGAACTACAACGCCCTGCAGATCGGCGAAGTGATCATGTGGATGGGTATTCCGCAGCTGTTCCTGATTCCGCTGGTACCGCAGCTGATGAAGGTGATCTCGCCGAAGATTCTCTGCACCGTGGGTTTCGGCCTGTTCGGCCTGGCCAGCTTCAGCTCCGGGGTGCTCAACCCGGACTTTGCCGGCGAGCAGTTCAACCATATCCAGATCATCCGCGCCCTCGGCCAGCCGATGATCATGGTGACCATCTCGTTGATTGCCACGGCGTATATCCAACCCCAGGATGCCGGCTCGGCGTCCAGCCTGTTCAACATCCTGCGCAACCTGGGTGGTGCCATCGGGATCGCCTTGCTGGCAACCCTGCTGGATGCGCGGACCAAGGTGTATTTCGATTACCTGCGCGAGTCAGTGGTGCCGAGCAATCCGCAGGTGGCAGAACGCCTGGCGCAATTGGCGGAGCGTTTGGGCAGCGATGGCGCGGCGCTGGGCAAGCTGAGTGAAATCACCCACCAGCAGGCGATGATCATGGCCTATAACGACGCCTTCCATTTTGTCGGCATCGGCTTGGCGATCAGTATGCTGGCCGTGGTGATGACGCGGAAACTGCCCCAGGGGTTGAAGGCGGGGGAAGCGCACTGACCCGTTTTGGGCCTGCTTTGCAGGCCATCGCTGGCAAGCCAGCTCCCACAGGTATGTCATTCACAGGACCATGTGGGAGCTGGCTTGCCAGCGATAAGGCCCTCAGGCGGTGATCATCCGCTCGCGCAACGCGGTAATCTCGTCGCGCAACTGCGCCGCCGCCTCGAACTCCAGGTCCCGCGCCAGCTGATACATCTTCTCTTCCAGCTGCTTGATACGCTTGGCGATCTCGCCCGGCGAGCGCAGTTCGGCTTCGTAACGGGCGCTCTCCTCTGCCGCCTTGGCCATGCCCTTGCGCTTCTTGCTGCGCGAGCCGGGCACGTTGGCGCCTTCCATGATGTCGGTGATGTCTTTGACCACGCCCTTGGGCACGATGCCGTTGGCGGCGTTGAAGGCTATCTGCTTGTCGCGGCGCCGTTCGGTCTCGCCAATCGCCCGCTGCATCGAGCCCGTCATGTTGTCGGCGTACAGAATTGCCCGGCCATTGAGGTTACGCGCCGCGCGGCCGATGGTCTGGATCAGCGAGCGCTCGGAGCGCAGGAAGCCTTCCTTGTCGGCATCGAGGATTGCCACCAGCGACACCTCGGGCATGTCCAGGCCTTCACGCAACAGGTTGATGCCCACCAGCACATCGAAAGTACCCAGGCGCAGGTCGCGGATGATCTCGACCCGCTCCACGGTGTCGATGTCCGAGTGCAGGTAACGCACGCGCACGTCGTGATCGGCCAGGTAGTCGGTGAGGTCTTCGGCCATGCGTTTGGTCAGGGTGGTGACCAGCACGCGCTCTTCTACCGCCACGCGCTTGCGAATCTCCGACAGCAGATCATCGACCTGGGTGGTGGCCGGGCGCACCTCGACCTGCGGGTCGACCAGGCCGGTCGGGCGTACCACCTGTTCAACCACGCGGCCGGCGTGTTCAGCCTCGTAGTTGCCCGGGGTCGCCGAGACGAAGATGGTCTGCGGGCTGACGTTTTCCCACTCGTCAAAACGCATCGGCCGGTTGTCCAGTGCCGAGGGCAGGCGAAAGCCGTACTCGACCAGGGTTTCCTTGCGCGAGCGGTCGCCCTTGTACATGGCGCCGACTTGCGGAACGCTGACGTGGGATTCGTCGATCACCAGCAGGGCGTCGTCCGGCAGGTAGTCGTAGAGGGTCGGTGGCGGCGCACCGGCCGGGCGCCCGGAGAGGTAGCGCGAGTAGTTTTCGATGCCGTTGCAGTAGCCCAGCTCGAGGATCATCTCCAGGTCGAAGCGGGTGCGTTGCTCCAGGCGCTGGGCTTCGACCAGCTTGTTGCTCTTGTGCAGGTACTCAAGGCGCTGGGCCAGTTCTTCCTTGATGCCGTCCACCGCCTCGAGCAGGGTCTCGCGCGGGGTCACGTAGTGGCTCTTGGGGTAGAAGGTGAAGCGCGGCAGCTTGCGGATCACTTCGCCGGTCAGCGGATCGAAGGCGGCGATGTTCTCCACCTCGTCGTCGAACAGCTCGATGCGGATGGCTTCCAGGTCCGATTCGGCCGGGAAGATATCGATCACGTCACCGCGCACGCGGAAAGTGGCGCGGGCAAAGTCCATCTCGTTGCGGGTGTACTGCAGGTCGGCCAGGCGACGCAGCAGTGCGCGCTGGTCGAGCTTGTCGCCGCGGTCCACGTGCAGGACCATCTTCAGGTAGGTTTCCGGGCTGCCCAGGCCATAGATGCAGGAAACGGTGGTGACGATGATCGCGTCACGGCGCTCCAGCAGCGCCTTGGTCGCCGACAGGCGCATCTGCTCGATATGGTCGTTGATCGAGGCGTCCTTCTCGATGAAGGTATCGGACGACGGCACATAGGCTTCGGGCTGGTAGTAGTCGTAATAGGAAACGAAATATTCCACGGAGTTGTTCGGGAAGAACGACTTGAACTCGCCGTACAGCTGCGCCGCCAGGGTCTTGTTCGGCGCCAGCACCAGCGTTGGGCGCTGCACCTGGGCGATCACGTTGGCGATGCTGAAGGTCTTGCCCGAGCCGGTCACCCCGAGCAGGGTCTGGTGCGCAAGGCCCGCCTCGATTCCTTCGACCATCAGGCGAATGGCCTCGGGCTGGTCGCCGGCCGGCTGGAAACGGGTGACGAGCTGGAACTCGGACATGACAAACCTCTGTGTGATCGCGATGGTTTCATCGCTGGCGCGGGCAACTGTATTTATAGACAGTAGTTATACCGAATTTAGGGCCGGGAGCGCCAGTTTCAACTCAGTGTTGTGGGCATTTCCGACTATGGACCGATCAAATCGACTAACGGTCGAAAAATATTCGGCCAAACAGCAGGAAAAGCTGCGACAGACTGTCGCCGTGACCGACCGGTATCACTATACTGACTCCCCGTTTGTGCACCGCTCTAGTGCAAGCGACTGGAGCGTGCGACCTCTTCCACTCTCCATTCAGAGCCAAGGTAATAATGAGCCTGTTTTCCGCTGTCGAGCTGGCACCACGCGACCCCATTCTGGGCCTCAACGAAGCTTTCAACGCCGATACCCGTAGCAACAAGGTCAACCTGGGTGTAGGTGTTTACTGCAACGAAGAAGGGCGTATCCCACTGCTGCGCGCAGTGATCGAAGCCGAAACCCAGCGCGCTGCCCAGCACGCTTCCCGCGGTTACCTGCCGATCGACGGTATCGTCGCTTACGACCAGGCCGTGCAGAAGCTGCTGTTCGGTGCCGAGTCGCCGCTGCTGAGCGCCGGTCGGGTGATCACCACCCAGGCCGTCGGCGGTACCGGCGCCCTGAAGATCGGTGCCGACTTCCTCAAGCAGCTGTCGCCGAACGCCGTCGTCGCCATCAGCGACCCGAGCTGGGAAAACCACCGCGCACTGTTCGAAACCGCTGGTTTCCCGGTACAGAACTACCGCTACTACGACGCCGCCACCCATGACGTCAACCGCAGCGGCATGCTCGAAGACCTCTACGCCCTGCCATCCGGCTCGATCATTGTGCTGCACGCCTGCTGCCACAACCCGACCGGTGTCGACCTGACCCCAGAAGACTGGAAAAACGTCCTCGAAGTGGTCAAGGCCAAAGGCCACGTGCCGTTCCTCGACATGGCCTACCAGGGCTTTGGCACCGGTATCACTGAAGACGCCGCCGCCGTACGCCTGTTCGCCGAGTCGGGCCTGAACTTCTTCGTGTCCAGCTCGTTCTCCAAATCCTTCTCGCTGTACGGCGAGCGCGTTGGCGCCCTGTCGATCGTCACCGAGTCCAAGGAAGAGGCCACGCGCGTGCTGTCGCAAGTCAAGCGCGTGATCCGCACCAACTACTCCAACCCGCCGACCCACGGCGCGACCATCGTCGCCACCGTGCTCAACAGCCCAGAGCTGCGCAAGATGTGGGAAGACGAGCTGGCCGAGATGCGCCAGCGCATCCACGGCATGCGCCAGCAGATGGTCGAGCTGCTGGCCGAGTACGGCGCCAAGCAGGACTTCAGCTTCGTCGGTCGCCAGTGCGGCATGTTCTCCTACTCCGGTCTGACCGTTGAGCAGGTGGCCCGCCTGAAGAACGAGTTCGGTATCTATGCTCTGGATACCGGCCGCATCTGCGTCGCCTCGCTGAACCAAAGCAACATCCATGTGGTGACCAAGGCGATCGTCGAGGTCCTGTAAATTACTCAATTGCATAGGGGAGGCTTGACTTCCCCTTAGCAATCAGTAAGATACGCCACAGATTCCGCGATAGCTCAGTCGGTAGAGCAAATGACTGTTAATCATTGGGTCCCAGGTTCGAGTCCTGGTCGCGGAGCCAAACACCTGAAAAACCTCCAGTTGCCCTGAGCACTGGAGGTTTTTTCGTTTCCGAGCGCACAAAAGTTGCGCCACAGGCAATGTGCGGAGGCTAATCGGCCCGGCCGATAGGGTAGAAGCTGCCGCCACTCCAGACGCCCAGCCATTGCTGGCCATCGATCTGCCGCGGCACCGCCAGCTCGACCAACTGGTAGAAGACGTTGCGATGGATCAGCGCTTCGAGGTTGCTGCGCATGTGCACATACGGCGAAGGCTCCTGGGTTTGCGCATCGATTTCAAAGCGCAGCGGATGCTCGGGGCCGGCCTCGACCTGATCGTCGACATTGCTGGTAAAGCGCAGCAGTTGCTGCTCACCCTCGCCCTGCACTTCAAGACTGACAGCAACAAAGGGCGCGTCATCAACCTTGATGCCGACCTTCTCCACCGGCGTCACCAGGAAGTAGTCGTCACCGTCGCGGCGGATGATGGTCGAGAACAGCCGCACCATCGGCTTGCGCCCGATCGGCGTACCCAGGTAGTACCAGGTGCCGTCGCGGGCAATGCGCATGTCGATGTCGCCGCAGAATTCCGGGTTCCACAGATGCACGGGCGGCAGGCCCTTTTCTGCCTTGGGAATCTGTGCCAGCAGATCACTGGCCTTGCCGGAATCCTGCATCACCCTCTCCTTAACGACTCATGCCCAACAGACTGCGAGCGTAATCCTCAAGCGGCGGCCTGAGCAAATCTTCCGGCGTGTTGTCGTGGAACGTCAGCAAACCGCCGCGGCTTTTGATGCGCGCGGTGTCGATCAGGTAACGGGTACTGGTTTCGATCAGCATCAGCTGCACGACGCCTGTATCGACGCCCAGCCGATCAACCGCCTGCTCGTCGTACCACTCATCGCCATTGCCGATGCGATCGTCAGTTCGGGCAAAGCGGGTGTACAGCAAATAATGCGCGCCGACTTCGCGCGCCTCGATCAATGCCTGCTCCAGCCCCAGCGGTGCCGGGGCACGGCGGACCATGGGGAAATACTCGATAAAGCCATTGAAGGCTTGTTCGGCCACCACATTGGGGCGTGGATACGGGCCCTTGCCCGGTGGCACGAAGGCACCCTGGCCAATGTAAATGAATGAATCAGGCTGCAGGCGCACCGACAGTGAACGACGGGTGTCGCTGTGATCGAGCAGACCGGCATCGCTCATGTGATAACGGGCGCCCTCGCCCATATCGCTGACATTCATGCAGCCGCCCAGCGCCGTCAGCGCCAGCAGCAAAACCAGGCTACGCATCTATCCTCCAGTGGCCGGTGACGGAAAACCGGCGAACAGCTGGCAGATGCAGCTTTTGCGCCAGTCTTAGCCGCCAATGATCTTCATCACCGTCGCACCACCGGAAAATGCCACCGGCTGCTTGTCGCCAAGGGCTTTGACCAGCAAGCCCTGCAGTGCCGGCAAGGCCTGATGACGCGGTTTATCGAGCAGGTCGCCGATGTAGTGACGGTTGCTCGACGACAGACAACCGTGCAGCCAGCCGGTAGACGACAGGCGCAAGCGCGAACAGGTACGGCAGAACGGCACGCTCTCGTTGGCGATCACGCCAAAATAGCCTTGGCCCGGGATCTGATAACGCAACGCGGTGGCATCTACCGGTGCGTTGGCCTGCAAATACTCGTATTGCTCGCCAATCATCTGCAGCAGGTGTTCGAGGCTGACGAACTGCTGCAGGAAGGCATTGCTGTCGCGGGCCAGGTGACCCATGCGCATTAGCTCAATGAAGCGCAGCTCATAGCCGTGGGCCAGGCAATACTCGAGCAGCGGCAGGACCTGATCGAAGTTCTGCCCGCGCAAGGGCACCATGTTGACCTTGATCTGCATGCCGCAAGCGCGGGCCTGGCTCATGCCGTCGAGCACAGTGGCCAGGTCGCCGCCACGGGCAATACGACGGAAGGCGTCCGGGTCGAGGGTGTCGAGGGAAACGTTGAGGCGACGGATACCCGCCGCGCGCAGCAAGGGCAGCTTGCGCGCCAGCAACTGACCATTGGTGGTCAGGCTGATTTCATCCAGGCCCAGAGTGGCGATTGAGCCGAGAAAAGTTTCAAGCTTCGGACTGACCAGCGGCTCGCCGCCGGTGACACGCACCCGCTCGATACCGGCGGCCTCCACCAGGTAAGCCACGCCGCGAGCCATGGCCTCGGCCGAGAGCTCGTCCTGGGCCGCCACCAGACGCTTGCCGTCCGGCACACAATAGGTACAGGCGTAGTTGCAGGCAGCCGTCAGGCTGACACGCAAATTGCGAAAACGCCTGCCTTGGCGGTCGACGATCATGGGTGACTCCGGCATGGGTGAATCGGGCCTGCAAAACCTGACTCAAAAATCAGGTTTTTGCAAGCCTCATACCTGAGTATATTCCTCGGCAGCCGATCCCAGTAGCGCCATGGTTTGGCTGAATGTCTCAGCTACCGGCGGTATCCGTGTCGCGCTTGCGCTTGTTGCCCATGCGCACGCCGATGTCCATGAGGAACTGGAAGAAGCCTTCCTGATCTTCCAGCACATTGCTCCAGAACGGCGAGTGATAGAGCGCCACGGCCCCATGCACCAGCGCCCAGGCCGCGCAGTAGTGAAAGTACGGCGGCACGTCTTCGAGCTTGCCTTCGCTGATGCGGCCCTTGATCAGCAGGGTCAGGCGGTCGAAGTTGGAGGCGCGGATCTTGTGCAGCTCCTCGACCATCTCCGGCACCTGGTTGCCCTTGACCACCTTCTCTTCGAGGCGGTCGAACAGGCGGTAGCGCTGCGGATCACGCATGCGGAATTCGAAGTAGGCGCGCGACAGGGCTTCCTTGTCGCGGTCGACGTCGGCAGAGTGCAGCAGTTCGTTCAAATCGCGCTCGTAGTCGAGCATCAGGCGCAGGTAGATCTCCGCCTTGGATTTGAAGTGCTTGTAGATCGTGCCTTTGCCGATACCGACGGCATCAGCGATCATCTCGACGGTGACGCTGTCTTCACCCTGTTCGAGAAACAGCTTGAGCGCGGTATCGAGAATTTCTTGCTCACGGCGACGAAACTCACGGACCTTACGAGGTTCTTTCTGCATAAGAAGGACTGGATCAAAATCGAAGCCGGTTATTATGCCTAACTTGCGCCAAAATGCACGGATCATCCAACCATGTCTATGTTTCTTGATGAGTTTGAACAGGCGCCGGGCCTGCGCTATCTGAACCATGCCGCCGTGGCACCCTGGCCGAAACGCGCCAGCCAGGCGGTTTCACGCTTCGCCAGCGAGAACGTTTTGCTCGGCGCAAGGGACTATCCGGACTGGATGGCCATGGAGCAACGTTTACGTGAACGCCTGATGCGCCTGACGAATGCACCGTCGACGGATGACATCGCACTGGTCAAGAACACTTCCGAGGCGCTGTCTTTCGTTGCCTTCGGTATCGACTGGCAGGCCGGCGACCAGATCGTTATCAGCGACGAAGAATTCCCCTCCAACCGGATTGTCTGGGAAGCCCTGGCCGACAAAGGCGTCAGCGTCATCCAGGTGAGCCTCAAGGGCAGCGACCCGGAAGGCGATCTGTTGGCCGCCTGCGGCCCCAAGGTTCGCCTGCTGGCGATCAGCGCCGTGCAATTCGCCAGCGGCCTGCGCCTGGACTTGCAACGCTTGGGTCAGGGCTGCCGTGACCGGGAAGTGCTGTTCTGCATCGACGCCATCCAGCAATTGGGCGCCCTGCCCTTCGACGTCCAGGCCTACCAGTGCGACTTTGCCATGGCTGACGGGCATAAATGGATGCTCGGCCCGGAAGGCCTGGGGGTGTTCTATTGCCGCGCCGAGGTGCGCCCGCTGCTCAAGCTCAGCGAGTACGGCTGGCACATGCTCGAACACATGGGCGACTACACACGCAGTGAATGGCAACCGGCCCATAGCGCGCGGCGCTTTGAATGCGGCAGCCCGAACATGCTGGGCGCTGCAGCACTGGAGGCCAGCCTGTCGTTGCTCGAGGAAGTGGGCATGGAACAGGTGGCGACAGCGCTGCTGGAACGGGCGCAGTGGCTCACCGAGGGCCTGGCGGCGATCCCCGGGGTACGCGTACACAGTCCGCAGGACCCGGCGCGCCGCTCGGGGATTGTTTCCTTCAGCATGGATGGCGTTGAAAACGCGCAGATCTATCAGCGACTCAAGCAGGAACAGGTGATATGCATTCCGCGGGGCCCCGGGGTGCGATTTTCTCCGCACTTCTACACACCCAAGTCGATAATCGACGAAACTCTGGCCATTGTGCGGCAGATTGCAGAGCGATGAGTGCTCAGCAGCGGCAGGCGTATTCCAAATCTGTTTAAAAAACGAGCAGCGGCCGGTGGCGGCGCGCCAATCCTGACCAATACTTCAGATGTTGGCGCAGCGCATCCCCCCATGTGGCGCCGATAAAGGTGCTCAGGGACCGCGCGCCTTTGTTTTACTCCTAATGGTCTTAACCCGGATTCACCCCCCAGAACCCGGGTTTTTTTTGCCTGCGATTTTTACCACCTGCAGGAGCCGTTCAGGCCACCCGCGCCAACGGAAACAACCGCTTGAAGTTGGCAGTGGTCTGCTCGGCCAACTGCTCATAGCGCTCACCGCGCACCATCGCGACGAACTCCGCCACTTCCCGTACGTATTGCGGCAGGTTGGCCTTGCCGCGATAAGGAATCGGCGCCAGGTATGGCGAGTCGGTCTCGACCAGCAGGCGATCGGCCGGCACCTGCCGGGCCACATCGCGCAACGCATCGGCGTTGCGGAAGGTGACAATGCCCGACAGCGAGATGTAATAGCCCAGATCCAGCGCCGCCTTGGCCATGTCCCAGTCTTCAGTGAAACAATGCAGCACACCGGCCTGACTCAAATCCGCTTCACGCAGCAAGGTCAGGGTGTCGGCGCGCGCCGCACGGGTGTGGATGATCACCGGCTTGCCAGTGACCTTGGCTGCCTCCAGGTGCAGGCGGAACGAGTCCTGCTGCACCTGGGCAGCCTCTGGCTCGTAGTGATAGTCCAGGCCGGTTTCGCCGATCGCCACCACGTGCGGGTGCTGAAGCTCTTTGAGCAGCCAGTCCAGCGGCGGCGCGCCATCAGGGGTGAGGTCCAGCGGGTGAATACCCACCGAACAGTCGACATCGCTGTAGCGCTCGCTCAGGTCCTTGACCGCCTGAGCATTGTCGGCACTGACGCCGATGCACAGAAAGTGGCCGACGCCACGCGCGCGAGCCGCATCCAGGGCCGCATCCAGGGAGCCCTGGTGGGCAGTGAGGTCGAGACGGTCGAGGTGGCAATGGGAATCTACAAGCATGGGCGGATGACAACGCTGAAAAGTAATGAAGGAACGGCGCAGCTCAACGCTGGCCCGGCAACATCGCCCAGGACGCCAGCAGCGCCTCGAGCAACAGCACTCGATTGAGGTTGGCCTTGCCCAGCACCTTCTGGCGCTGGGCCAGAATCCAGTCCTGGATCTCCAGGACCTTGCCCTGGCTGCTCTTCTGCGCCAGGTACTGGACCACCTTGCGCATATCGCTCAAGCCTAACCCCTCCTCGTCCTGGGTCAACTGGTAACGCAGGACCAGGCTGGACCAGTCGCAGAACCAGTCGAACAGTTGCAACAAGGGAATGGCATTCCAGGCTTCGGCCAGTTGGCTGGGCGATTGCTGCTGCTTGAGCAACTTCTTCACGCCCTCGACCACCAGCGCGCGCTGCTCGCGCACACCCTGGGCCTGCAGGCTGACGGCCGCCAAAGGCGAGCCGGCGGCCAGGCTGAGCAACTCCAGGCGCTCCTGCTCGTCGCAGTCGGGCAAGGCCTGCTCGAGCCAGGCCAGGCTTTGCTCGCGGCTCGGCAGCGGACAGGCTTGCTGCTGGCAGCGGCTCTTGATGGTCGGCAGCAAGCGGCTGGGCTGATGGCTGACCAGGAGCAAAACGGTATTGCCCGAGGGCTCTTCAAGGCTTTTGAGCAGGGCGTTGGCGGCATTGACGTTCATCGCCTCGGCCGGCTCGATCAACACCACTTTGCGCCCGCCCAGCTGCGCCGTCTGCACCACGAAGGACACCAGGTCGCGAACCTGGTCGACCTTGATCGGCTTGTCGGCCTCTTCCGGCTCCAGCACGTAGTTGTCGGGGTGGCTGCCTGCTGCGAGCAACAGGCACGACTTGCACTGCCCACAAGCCTGCAACCCTTCTGGACGCTGGCACAGCAGCAACGCCATCAGGCGTTCGGCCATGGCCCGCTTGCCGATGCCTTGCGGGCCATGCAGCAGGTAGGCATGGGCATGCTGGGTACGTCCGGCCAGTTGCTGCCACAAAGCCTGCTGCCAGGGGAAGGCCTCAGCCACGGCAACGCTCCAGGATTTGCGGCAGCAAGGCGTCCAGCGATTGCTGGACCTGCGCCAGCGGCAGTGCGGCATCGATCAACCGGTACTGCTGCGGCGCGGCCTTGGCCCGGGCCAGGTAGGCCTGGCGCACAGCTTCGAAGAAAGCCTGGCCTTCCTGCTCGAAACGGTCCAGGCGACCGCGCGCGGCGGCGCGAGACAAGCCGATTTCCACCGGCAGGTCGAACACCAGGGTCAAGTCCGGACGCAGGTCGCCCTGGACGAAGCTCTCCAGCATGGCGATGCGCTCCAGCGACAGGCCACGGCCACCGCCCTGATAGGCGTAAGTGGCATCGGTAAAGCGGTCACACAGGACCACCGCGCCCTGGGCCAGGGCCGGGCGAATCACTTCGGCCAGGTGCTGGGCACGCGCGGCGAACACCAGCAGAAGCTCGGTGTCGGCATCCATTTTCTCGTCACTGGGCGCCAGCAGCAGTTCGCGAATCCGCTCGGCCAGCGGTGTACCGCCGGGCTCGCGGGTCAGCACGACATCCAGGCCCGCGGCGCGCAGGTGCTCGGCGAGGTACTCGCGATTGGTGCTCTTGCCCGCGCCTTCGGGACCTTCCAGGGTGATAAACAAGCCGCTCACAGGCAGTCCTTACAGTTGATCATTGCGGGGAGGTTTCTTCGCTGGCCGGCGCCGGTTGCTCAGGCGCAGGCACAGGGCTGACTTCCGGCGTTTGCGGAGTCTGCGGTGCAACCTCGGGTTCAGGTTCGGTGACAGGTGCCGGGCTCGAACGGTAGTCGGCGCGGCGCTTGATCTGATATTCGCGGACCGCGGAATTGTGCGCATCGAGATCATCGGAGAACACATGGCTGCCATCGCCACGGGCGACGAAGTACAAACTGCTGCCCGGCGTCGGGTTCAGCGCGGCATGAATGGCTTCGCGACCGACCATGGCGATCGGCGTCGGCGGCAGGCCGGCATTGGTGTAGGTGTTATACGGAGTCGGTTCGCGCAGGTCGGCGCGGGTGATCTTGCCGTTGTAGCGCTCGCCCATGCCGTAGATCACCGTCGGGTCAGTTTGCAGCAGCATGCCGATGCGCATGCGCCGCACGAACACCCCGGCGATCTGCCCGCGCTCCTGAGGCACGCCGGTTTCCTTCTCGACCAGCGACGCCATGATCAGCGCCTGGTACGGATCGCGATACGGCACGTCGCTGGAGCGCTCCGCCCATTCCTTGGCCAGCACTTCTTCCAGGCGCGCGTAGGCCTGCTGGAGGAACTCGACGTCGCTCATGCCGCGCACGAAGCGGTAGGTATCGGGAAAAAAGCGCCCTTCAGGGAACACTCCCGGATGGCCGAGCTTGTCCATGACCTCGGTGTCGCTGAGGCCGTCGATGGTTTTCTTGATCTTCTCGTGCCTGGCCAGCGCCGCACGTACCTGGCGGAAATTCCAGCCCTCGACCAGGGTCAAGGTGTACTGCACTACATCACCACGGCGCCAGACCTCGAACAGGTCGCGCACGGTCATGCCCGGAGTCATGCGGTATTCGCCGGTATGCAAGGGTACGCCAGCCATGTTGAAGCGCCAGTACAGGCGCAGCCAGAAGGCGTCTTCCAGCACACCGTCGCTCTGCATACGGTAGAACATGCGGTTGGGAGTAGTACCGGTGGGCACGTCGAGCAACTGCTCCTTGGACACGTGCAGGGTCTGCTCCAGCGCCGACTTCACCTTCCAGGCCGAATAGCCCGCCATCAGGCCGGCCAGGATCAACCCGATCTCCAGCAGCACCAAGAATTTACGTCTCACAAATCAGGTATCCAGTAGCGTACGGGCAATGGCCTGCAGTTTACGGGTGAGCGGCCCCGGCGGCCAGTTCAGCGATGTAAAAGCCTGCACCGGCCAGATGCCATAGACGCTGTTGCAGACGAATACTTCGTCGGCCTGCTGCAGGTCCTGCAGGCTCAAGTCGGTTATCTGCAAGGGGATCGCGGCATCCCTGGCGTGATCGAGCAAGGCTGCACGCATCACCCCGGCCACACCACAGCGGCTCAGGTCGGCAGTCAGCAACTGACCGTCGCGCACCAGGAACAGGTTGCTATACACCCCTTCGATGATGCGCCCGGAAACATCGCGCATCAAACCTTCAGCATGCCCGGCATCCTGCCATTCGGCACGGGCCAGCACTTGCTCGAGGCGGTTGAGGTGTTTCAGGCCAGCCAGCAACGGCTGCTCGGCCAGGCGCGTCTGGCAATCGAACAGGCGAACGCCCTGCTCGGCATGTTGTGCGGGATAACCGGGCAAGGGATTGCCCTGGAGAATACGCCGTGGCGCCACGCCAGCGGCCGGCGCATAGCCGCGCTGGCTGTCGCCGCGGGTAACAATAAGCTTGAGTACGCCGTCACCCAGCAAGCTGGCGTAACGGCATAGCTCGTCGCGAATCAGGCCGTGATCGGCGCTGATCGCCAGGCGCTGGCAACCCAGCGCCAGGCGCTCGAGGTGGTACTCGAGCAACGATGGCCGACCGGCACGTACGACGAGGGTCTCGAACAGACCATCGCCATAGGCCAGCCCCCGGCTTTGCAGCGTTAGCGCATCTGCCGGCAGGCCATCGACCCAGCTGTGCATCAGCCGGCGAACCGGCGGAACACCAGCGAGCCGTTGGTGCCACCAAAACCGAAGGAGTTGGACAGCACCACCTCGATCGGCATGGTCCGCGCCTGGTGTGGCACGAAGTCGAGGTCGCAACCTTCGCTCGGCTCATCCAGGTTGATGGTCGGCGGCGCCACCTGACTGTTGATCGACAGCACGCTGAAGATTGCCTCAACAGCACCGGCAGCACCCAGCAGGTGACCGGTCATCGACTTGGTCGAGCTGACGGCCAGCTTGTAGGCGTGGTCGCCGAACACCGACTTGATCGCCGAGGACTCTGCCAGATCGCCTGCTGGCGTCGACGTGCCATGTGCGTTGATGTAATCAACGTCACTGGCGTTCAGGCCGGCATCGCGCAGGGCGTTGACCATGCAGCGCGCAGCACCGCTGCCATCTTCTGGCGGCGAGGTCATGTGGTAGGCATCGCCACTCATGCCGAAACCAACCAGCTCGGCATAGATGGTCGCGCCGCGAGCCTTGGCGTGCTCGAGCTCTTCGAGTACCAGCGCACCGGCACCGTCGGCGAGGACGAAGCCATCACGGCCCTTGTCCCACGGACGGCTGGCACGGGTCGGGTCGTCATTGCGGGTCGACAGCGCCCGCGACGCACCGAAACCGCCCATGCCCAGACCGCAGGCAGCCATTTCCGCACCGCCGGCGATCATCACGTCGGCTTCACCGAAGGCAATGTTGCGCGCGGCCATGCCGATACAGTGGGTACCGGTGGTGCAAGCGGTGGAAATAGCGTAGTTAGGCCCCTGTACACCCAGATGGATCGACAGGAAACCAGAAATCATGTTGATGATCGAACCCGGTACGAAGAATGGCGAAATGCGCCGCGGGCCCTGATCATGCAAGGTCCGGCTGGTTTCTTCGATGTTGGTCAGGCCGCCGATACCCGAGCCCATGGCCACGCCAATGCGCTCGCGGTTGGCATCGGTCACTTCCAGGCCGGCATTACGCACTGCCTGAAAACCGGCTGCCAGGCCGTACTGGATGAACAGATCGAGCTTGCGGGCTTCCTTGACCGACAGGTACTGCTCGACTTCAAAGCCCTTTACCGAGCCGCCAAAACGGGTGGAGTAGGCAGACAGGTCAGTATGCTCGATCAGACCTATGCCACTGCGGCCAGCCAGAATGCCCTGCCAACTGCTCGGCACATCCGTACCCAGTGGCGACAGCATACCCATACCGGTGACCACGACGCGTCTACGCGACACAGCACTCTCCTTATTCAATTGACTACATCTCTTGTAAAGAAAAAACCGCACGCCGGCGAAGGCAGTGCGGTTTTTCCATGACAAGAAGCGACGACTACAACGTCTTAGGCCTGGTGGCTGGTGACGTAGTCGATAGCAGCTTGAACAGTAGTGATCTTCTCGGCTTCTTCGTCAGGGATTTCGGTCTCGAATTCCTCTTCCAGAGCCATCACCAGCTCAACGGTGTCAAGGGAATCGGCACCCAGATCTTCGACGAAGGAAGCAGTGTTCACTACTTCTTCTTCTTTAACGCCCAGTTGCTCGGCGACGATTTTCTTGACGCGTTCTTCGATGGTGCTCATACCTTGTTTTCACTCCTAATGGACATATGTCAGGCAGCTGGCCGGTGTGTAAGTGTATAGAAAGACGTCTGCTTTTCAAGCGCAACACGCCTTACAAGACCACACCCGCCAACCAACTAGAATCTGATTGCAGCTTTATAACGGATTTTAGACAGCTCGTATGACATTTTTTTGAAGCAATCCGTCACATTCGATTTTACATGTACATGCCGCCGTTGACCGGAATGGTCGCGCCGGTCACATAGCCTGCACCTTCAGAGGCCAGGAAAGCCACCACATTGGCGATTTCCTGAGCCTGGCCCAGACGCCCCAGAGGGATCTGGGTCTGCAGGGCTTCACGCTGAGCTTCAGGCAGCTCGCGAGTCATGTCAGTGTCGATGAAACCCGGGGTCACCGAGTTGACGGTAATCGCGCGCGAACCGACTTCACGCGCCAGAGCGCGACTGAAACCTTCCAGGCCCGCCTTGGCAGCAGCATAGTTGACCTGGCCGACGTTACCCATGGCACCGACCACCGAGCCGATGCTGATGATACGACCCCAACGCGCCTTGGTCATGCCACGCAGAACGCCCTTGGACAGACGGTAGAGGCTGTTCAGGTTGGTGTCGATGACGTCGAACCACTCGTCGTCCTTCATGCGCAGCATGAGGTTGTCGCGGGTGATGCCAGCGTTGTTGACCAGGATGGTCGGTGCGCCGAACTGCTCCTGGATCTTGGCCAGGGTGGCGGTGACCGACTCGTCGCTGGTCACGTTCAGTTCCAGGCCGGTACCGGTGACACCGTGCTCCTTGAGGGTCGCGGCGATACGCTCGGCGCCCGAAGCGGAGGTGGCGGTACCGATCACGGTAGCGCCCAGACGGCCCAGCTCCAGGGCGATAGCCTGGCCGATACCACGGCTGGCGCCGGTAACCAGGGCAACTTTACCTTGCAGGCTCATGCAAGTTTCTCCTAAATCAGGCCTGCGCCGCGAGGGTCGCGGCGAAAGCATCCGGGGTATTGAGGTTAGAGGTGTTGACGCCGTCGGCGCAGCGCTTGTTCAGGCCGGCCAGAACCTTGCCCGGGCCGCACTCGACCAGCTGTACCGCACCATTGGCGGCCAGGGTCTGCACGCACTCGACCCAACGCACCGGCTTGTACAGTTGCTCCAGCAGGTCGCGCTTGAGGGTGTCGAGGTCCGCCGCAACGGCGGCACTGACGTTCTGCACCAGCGGGATCTGCGGGGCCTGCCAGTCGATGGCATTGACCGACTCGGCAAAGCGCTCGGCAGCCGGGCGCATCAGTTCACAGTGCGACGGCACGCTGACCGGCAGCGGCAGTGCACGCTTGGCGCCGGCAGCCTTGCAGGCTTCCATGGCGCGCCCGACGGCCGCCTTGGCACCGGCGACCACGACCTGGCCAGGCGAGTTGAAGTTGACCGCACTGACCACTTCGCCCTGGGCAGCTTCAGCGCAGATACCCACGACGACAGCGTCGTCCAGGCCGAGAATTGCCGCCATGGCGCCCTGCCCGGCCGGAACGGCCTCTTGCATGAGTTCGCCGCGACGCTTGACCAGCTTCACAGCGTCACCCAGGCTCAGGCTGCCAGCGGCGACCAGGGCGCTGTATTCGCCCAGGCTGTGACCGGAAACGAATGCCGGGCGCGCGCCGCCCTCGGCCAGCCACAGGCGCCACAAGGCGATCGAAGCGGTGAGGATGGCCGGCTGGGTTTTGTCGGTTTGGTTGAGTTGCTCTTCCGGACCGTTCTGGGTCAGCGCCCAGAGGTCATAGCCCAGAGCCTCGGAGGCCTCACGGAAGGTATCAATGACCAGCGGATACTGGGCGCCCAGCTCGGCGAGCATGCCGAGGGACTGCGAACCTTGACCGGGAAAGACGAATGCGAGGGATGCAGACATTGAACAAGCCCCTAGTGATCTTGTCGTCGGAAATAAAGCGCCCAGCACCAGGCTGAGCACAAGAAACTGAAGAGTTGGATGGTAACGAGGACCAAGCGGTCACATTTAACCACTTCCTGAGGCATATGCCTAAAGCAACAGGTCTTCCAGGCGACCGTGCAGGCGTTGCGGCAGGTTCTCCTGGATCTCGATCAGCGCCCGCTGGATGGCGCTCTGGAAGCCCTGCACGCCGGCAGAACCATGACTTTTGATGACGATGCCCTGCAGGCCGAGGAAGCTTGCGCCATTATGTCGCGCCGGCGCCAGGTCCGCCTGCAACCGCCGCAGCAGCGGCATGGCCACAGCCCCGGCCAGGCGCGCGCCAAGCCCGCCCTTGAACAGGGCCTCGATGCGCGAGCCGATCATGGTCGCCAGACCTTCGCTGGACTTGAGCAGGATATTGCCGACAAAGCCGTCGCACACCACCACATCCGCCTCGCCACGGTACAGTCCGTCACCTTCGACGAAGCCGATGTAGTTCAGACCGCGGGCGTTCTGCAGCAGATTGGCAGCAAGCTTGACCTGCTGATTACCCTTGATGTCTTCGGTGCCGACGTTGAGCAAGGCCACACGCGGCCGGGAGATCCCCAGGGCCTGGGCGGCCACCGAGCCCATCACGGCGAACTGGTAGAGGTTTTCCGCGCTGCAGTCGACATTGGCGCCCAGATCGAGCAGCTGACAATAACCGGTTTGGGTGGGAATGGCGGCAACCATGGCCGGGCGATCGATGCCGGGCAGGGTTTTCAATACATAGCGCGACAACGCCATCAGCGCACCGGTGTTGCCGGCACTCACGCAGGCGTGAACCTTGCCATCACGCAATAGTTCCAGGGCCACGCGCATGGACGAATCGGGCTTGCCGCGCAGCGCCTGGGACGGCCGCTCGTCCATGCCGATCACTTCGCTGGCGGCCACGATCTGCAGGCGCGCGCGATCCGCTGCCGACTGGCCAGCGATAAGATCTTCAAGGAGGGAGGGTTGACCGACGAGGGTCAGGTGCAGCGAGGGGGTAGCCGACAGGCAAGCAATACTCGCCTGAACAATGCTGCGGGGACCGAAGTCCCCGCCCATTGCGTCAATCGCGATGATCTGAGCGGACAAGGATTACTCGTCAGCGCCCTTGTCGATCACTTTACGACCACGGTATACGCCTTCTGGCGATACGTGGTGACGCAGGTGCACTTCACCAGTGGTTTTCTCTACGGACAGAGCGTTTTCCGAGAGGGCGTCGTGCGAACGGCGCATGTCACGGGCAGAGCGGGATTTTTTGTTCTGCTGAACAGCCATAATTGATTAACTCCTAAACGTTTGGGTCACGCTTTAACTGCGCCAATACACTGAACGGGTTGGACCGTGTTACCTCGTCCTTGCTCGGTTCGGGCTCATCGGCGCCCGCCGGCTGCTGGCATTCTTCCGGATGATGAGCAGGCACGATAGGCAAGGCGAGCAGAAGCTCCTCCTCGACCAAGGCCTGCAGATCCAAAGGATCTTCGCCCAGTTCCAGCACGTCATAACCTTTCGGCAACGACTGGGTATTCGCACCCTCCTTCACCACGGCGTATGTAGTTTCGCTGTGGATCGGCAGGGTGACCAGCTCAAGACAACGCTGGCAAACCATCTTGACCTCGACGTGCAGGTCGGTGTGGATAACCACAGCCTTTTGCTCGTCGCGCTCAAAATCGAATTTAGCCTGCACCGTACCGACAGTGTCGGAAAGCGGGTCGCAGAGTCTCTCCAAATCGGCGAGTTGCAGTGTTCCTTCGAGGGAAACACCACGATCGGCCAATTTGCGCGGGTCAACGTGAGGTGGAATCGGGTCATTCAACATAGGCGCAGCATTCTAGGGATGACCCCCGCCCCTGTCAAAGGAAATTCGGCCCCGTTCAGCATGTTAGAATCGTTTCACCTGCCCAGGAGTCTATCATGCTGCCTTTATTACTGGCTTCCAGCTCACCTTACCGGCGCGAACTGCTCGAACGCCTGCGCCTGCCATTTAGCTGGGCGTCCCCGGATATCGACGAACAACGCCTGATTGAAGAACCCGCCCTTGACCTGGTCAAACGCCTGGCCCGGGAGAAAGCCCAGGCCCTGGCCGACAGCCACCCCGGACACCTGATCATTGGCTCCGACCAGGTCGCCGTGCTTGGCGAGCAGATCCTCGGCAAACCCCACACCTTTGAACGCGCCTGCGAGCAACTGCTGGCCGCCAGCGGCAATCACGTCACCTTTCTAACCGGCCTGGCGCTGCTCAACAGCGCTACCGGCCACTGCCAGGTCGACTGCGTGCCCTTCACGGTGAACATGCGCGAGCTGGACCTGCCGCGCATCGAGCGCTATCTGCGCGCCGAGCAACCCTACGACTGTGCCGGCAGCTTCAAGGCCGAAGGCCTGGGTGTGAGCCTGTTCCAGAGCACCCACGGGGTGGATGCCACCAGCCTGATCGGCCTGCCGCTGATTCGCCTGGTGGATATGCTGCTGACTGAAGGCGTGAACCTGCCCTGACGCCTGCGGGAGCAAGCGGTCATATCGATATCGCGGGGCGAGCCCGCTCCTACACAAATAAAAAGCCGACCTCGAAGGGTCGGCTTTTTCAATGCACCAGACAATCAGCGCAGCGATGGCCCCTGGAAACCCATCCACATGGCCAGGTGCTCGGCAACACTGGCACCCAGGCGCTTGGAGAAGCGGTCGAACGGCGACTCCTCGACAGTGAAGTCAACCAACTCCTTCTCCCCCACCACCTCGCGCGCCACATAGCCAGCACTGCCCAAGCCATCCACCAACCCCAGCGCCAATGCTTGCTCGCCCGACCAGATCAGGCCACTGAACAGTTCAGGGTGCTCTTTGTCCTTGAGGCGCTCGCCACGGCCCTGCTTGACGCTGGCAATGAACTGCTTGTGGGTGGTTTCCAGCACACCCTGCCAGAACGCCGTCTCCGCAGGCTTTTGCGGCTGAAACGGATCGAGGAAGGCCTTGTGCTCACCCGCAGTATAGGTACGGCGCTCGACACCCAGCTTCTCCATGGTACCGACAAAACCGTAACCGGCCGCAGTCACACCGATGGATCCAACCAGGCTGGCCTTGTCGGCGTAGATCTGATCAGCAGCACTGGCAATGTAATAGGCACCGGAAGCCCCCAGGTCACTGATGACGGCGTACAGCTTGATTGCCGGGTATTCGGCGCGCAGACGGCGAATTTCATCGTAGATGTAACCCGACTGCACCGGACTGCCACCCGGGCTGTTGATGCGCAGGATCACCGCCTTGGTTTTCGGGTCCTTGAACGCTTCACGCAGACCACCCACGATATTGTCGGCGCTGGCTGGCTCCTGGTCAGCGATCATGCCGCGCACTTCGACCAGCGCGGTATGGCTGACACTGCGCGAGGCCGTCTTGTCCATGTCCATCAATGGAGTAAACAGGGCAAGGATGCCGAACAGATAGACGAAGGTCAGCAGCTTGAAGAAAATCCCCCAGCGCCGGGCCCGACGCTGCTCCTGAACACCGGCCAGCAGGGTTTTCTCCAGCAGCTTCCAGCTCTTCTGCTCTTCGTTGCCTTCGGCGCTGGGCGCCTTCCACTCGTCAGCCATGCTCACCTACCCTGGAATGTGCCGCCACAGGCGAGCGACGAAGCCAGGCCTGCAACTGCGAAAAATGATCGATACACACCTGTGGCCCGAAGGCACTCAAGGCCTCCAGCGACATGGCGCCGTAGCCAACCGCGACCGAATGCATGCCGGCATTGCTGGCCATCAACAGGTCGAATGATGAATCTCCGACCATCAACGCACGCTGCGGCTCGACCTGGCAATGAGCAAGGATCTCCTCGAGCATCTGCGGGTGCGGCTTGCCGCGACTCTCGTCGGCCGCCCTGGTGATGTCGAAGTAACCCTCCCAACCGTTGGCGCGCAACACCCGATCAAGCCCGCGGCGGGCCTTGCCGGTAGCCACCGCCAGGCGATAGCCCTCGGCACGAAAGCCCTCCAGCGACTCGACCACACCGTCGAACAGTGGTGAAGGCTGGTCGTCCAGAGCCATGTAGACGTCAGCGTAATGCTGGCGGAACGCAGCCACCTGGACAGCATCGAGGTGCGGATACAGCACACTGATGGCTTCGGGCAACGCCAGGCCAATTATACCCTTGACCGCCTCGTCATCGCAGGTCGCATAGCCCGCGCGACCGGCGGCCAGGTGCATGGCCTCGACAATCCGGCCAATGGAATCGGCGAGGGTGCCGTCCCAGTCAAAGATCAGCAGATCGTAATCACGCTGCACTCAGGCGCTCCACGGTCTTGGCCCACATATCGTCCACCGGCGCCTCGAGCTTGAGCTCGCCGCCATCAGGCAGCGGCACGGTCAGGGCGTAGGCATGCAGGAACAGGCGCTTGCCACCCAGGTCGCGGATCTCGCGGGTGAAATCTTCATCGCCATACTTGCTGTCGCCGGCGATGCAATGCCCGGCATGCAGGGCATGCACGCGAATCTGGTGGGTGCGCCCGGTGATCGGCCGCGCCTCGACAATCGTCGCGAACTCGCCGAAACGGCGCAGCACACGGAAGATCGTCAGCGCCTCTTTACCCTCGTCGTTGACCTCAACCATGCGCTCGCCGGAGCGCAGGTTGCTCTTGAGCAACGGGGCATTGACCTGCTTCTTGGCGGTGGCCCAGTGACCGCGAACCAGCGCCATGTAGCGCTTGTCGACACCATCACCACGCAGGGCGGCGTGCAGGTGACGCAACATGCTGCGCTTCTTGGCGATCATCAACAGGCCAGAGGTGTCGCGGTCCAGGCGATGGACCAGCTCCAGCTCCTTGGCATCCGGACGCATCTGACGAAAGGCTTCGATCACACCAAAATTCAGGCCGCTGCCACCATGCACGGCAATGCCGGCGGGTTTGTTGAGCACAATCAGGGCCTTGTCTTCGTAGACGATCGCCGCCTCGAGACGTTGAAGCAAACCCTGGGCCACCGGCACCGGTTCGTCGCGCTCAGGCAGACGAACGGGCGGCACGCGCACGATGTCACCGGCCTGCAACTTGTACTCGGGCTTGATCCGGCCCTTGTTCACGCGCACTTCGCCTTTACGCAAAATGCGGTAAATCAAGGTCTTGGGAACACCCTTGAGCGCAGTGATGAGAAAATTATCGATTCGTTGGCCGGCAAGTTCCGGCGCGACCTCGATCAGCTGGACGCCGGAGGTCGGAGGGGCATTAGTCGTCATTTGCCAATCATAACAATTTTTTATGGATTTGAAGCACTTAATGATTGCTGCTATAGTCGCGAACGCCGCCAAAAGCGGCTGGCCAGCGGACTCACGGCTTATAGCCGGCCCTGACCGACGCAATTCTCGAGGACGCGAGGCCGTCCGACGGGGCTTTCGCCAGTTTACAGAAATGCCTGGAATCGCCACCAGCGCCGCGCAGAGAAGACCGATAAAAAACTACAAGAGCGGTATTTCACCCTCCCCCACGTTTTTTTTCGCTGCCACTCTGTCAGTGCCGTCAATTTCACGCAGTCATGGCGACGGCTTCGGAAATACCAGCCTTGGACATAAAAGGCGCGGGCTCCCGTATGGAGCTGGCGAAAATGCAACCCGTTGCGGATTCAGCGCGCGGCAGCACCCGAATTATCAGGGATACGTGTAGGGTGGAGATGCACAACCGTCGGACCGTGTAGCACTGCGTCCAGTCCACCGGCCTATTGGCCAGGCGACCGGACCCGGTCTTGATCAAGATGCCCCACGGGCGTCCACGGCCGAAGGCTGATTCCTCCTCCTGACTGAGTGCATTTGACACCACAGCAAGCAGGACGCGTCGTCGCGACTTCGGCAGTACTGGGTGACCAGTCGGACTCGAAAGTTGCTGGACACGGGGGTGGCCCGCCACCCCTTGCGCACCTGACACAGACCGTGAGAAGTCGTGTGTGCCGAACGCCGTTTCCGGCAGCCCGGAAACCGACGGTATTACATGAAAAGAATGCTGATTAACGCGACTCAACCCGAAGAGTTGCGTGTAGCTCTGGTGGACGGCCAACGTCTCTACGACCTGGACATCGAGTCCGGCGCGCGTGAGCAGAAGAAGGCCAACATCTACAAAGGCCGGATCACCCGGATCGAACCTAGCCTTGAAGCCGCTTTCGTCGACTTCGGCTCCGAGCGTCACGGCTTCCTGCCGCTGAAGGAAATCTCCCGCGAATACTTCAAGAAGTCGCCCGAAGGCCGGGTGAACATCAAGGAAGTGCTCAGCGAAGGCCAGGAAGTCATCGTCCAGGTCGAGAAAGAAGAGCGCGGCAACAAGGGCGCTGCCCTGACCACCTTCATCAGCCTGGCCGGTCGTTACCTGGTACTGATGCCGAACAACCCGCGTGCCGGTGGCATCTCCCGTCGCATCGAAGGCGAAGAGCGCAACGAACTGCGCGAGGCCCTCAACGGCCTGGTCGCCCCTGCCGACATGGGCCTGATCGTGCGCACTGCCGGCCTTGGCCGCAGCAGCGAAGAAATGCAGTGGGACCTCGACTACCTGCTGCAGCTGTGGACCGCGATCAAGGAAGCCTCCCAGGACCGCGCCGCGCCATTCCTGATCTACCAGGAAAGCAACGTCATCATCCGCGCCATCCGTGACTACCTGCGTCAGGATATCGGCGAAGTACTGATCGACAGCATCGACGCCCAGGAAGAAGCCCTGACCTTCATCCGCCAGGTGATGCCGCAGTACGCCAGCAAGATCAAGCTGTACGAAGACAGCGTGCCGCTGTTCAACCGTTTCCAGATCGAAAGCCAGATCGAAACCGCCTTCCAGCGCGTCGTCGACCTGCCGTCCGGCGGCTCGATCGTCATCGACCCGACCGAAGCCCTGGTCTCCATCGACATCAACTCGGCGCGCGCCACCAAAGGCAGCGACATCGAGGAAACCGCCCTGCAGACCAACCTGGAAGCGGCTGAGGAAATCGCCCGCCAGCTGCGTCTGCGTGACATCGGCGGCCTGATCGTGATCGACTTCATCGACATGACCCCGGCCAAGAACCAGCGCGCCGTGGAAGAAAAAGTCCGCGAATGCCTGGAAGCCGACCGTGCCCGTGTACAGGTTGGCCGCATCTCGCGCTTCGGCCTGCTGGAAATGTCCCGTCAGCGCCTGCGCCCATCGCTTGGCGAAAGCAGCGGCATCGTCTGCCCACGCTGCAGCGGCACCGGCATCATCCGTGACGTCGAATCGCTGTCGCTGGCCATCCTGCGCCTGATCGAAGAAGAAGCCCTGAAAGACCGCACCGCCGAAGTCCGCGCCCAAGTGCCGATTCCGGTTGCAGCCTTCCTGCTCAACGAAAAACGCAATTCGATCACCAAGATCGAGCTGCGCACCCGGGCCCGTATCGTCATTCTGCCGAACGATCACCTGGAAACCCCGCATTTCGAAGTCCAGCGCCTGCGCGACGACAGCCCGGAAGCCCTTAGCGGCCAGTCCAGCTACGAAATCACCGCCGCCGAGACCGAAGAAGTCCAGCCGACTGCCGCCACCCGCACCCTGGTGCGCCAGGAAGCCGCCGTCAAGACCGCTCCGGCCCGCGCCAACGCCCCGGTACCTTCCGAAGCTGCCACACCAGTGGCCGCTCCGGTCCAGCACACACCTGAGCCAAGCCTGTTCAAAGGTCTGGTGAAGTCGCTGGTCAGCCTGTTCGCCGGCAAGGACGAACCTGCCGCCGCAGCGCCTGTGGTTGCCGAGAAGCCTGCCACCGAACGCCCGCAGCGCAACGAAGAACGCCGCAACGGTCGCCAGCAGAGCCGCAACCGCAACGGCCGCCGTGATGAAGACCGCAAACCGCGTGAAGAACGTGCCGAGCGCGCCCCACGTGAAGAGCGTCAGCCACGCGAAGCCCGCGAAGAAGCACCTGCCCGTGAAGAGCGCGCACCACGTCAACCGCGTGAAGAGCGTCAACCACGCGCACCACGTGAAGAGCGCCGCCCTCGCGAGGACCGTCCGGTCCGCGAACTGCGCGAGCCACTGGACGCAGCCACCCCGGCCGTAAGCGAAGAACGCCCTGAACGCGCCCCGCGCGAAGAGCGTCAGCCTCGTGAAGAACGCGCACCACGTGAAGAGCGCGCACCGCGCGAAGAACGTGCTCCGCGTGAAGAACGTGCCCCACGTGAAGAGCGCCAACCGCGTCCGCCGCGTGAAGAGCGTCAGCCTCGCCCAGCCGAACAGGCTGCTGAAGCTGCTGAAGAGCAACTGCCGAACGAAGAGCTGCTGCAGGATGACAACCTGGAAGGCACCGAAGGCGAACGCCCTCGCCGCCGCTCCCGTGGCCAGCGTCGCCGCAGCAACCGTCGCGAGCGTCAACGCGATGCCAACGGCAACCTGGTAGAAGGTTCGGAAGAAGGCAGCGAAGAGCAGCCGCAAGCCACCGAGCTGGGTGCTGAACTGGCCGCTGGCCTGGCCGTGACTGCCGCTGTTGCCACCAGCAACATCAGCGCCGCTGCCGAAGCCGAAGCCAACCAGCAGGCCGAACGCGCCACTGCCACAGTCGAAGAGCCGGCTGTTGTTGAAGTTGCTGCCAGCGAAACCGTCGTCGTCGAAGCTGCTCAGCCAGTGGTTGAAGCCTCTGAAGTCGCCGAAGTGGTTGAAACCGCTCAGGCTGCTGAAGTCGCTGCCGCACCGGTTGTCGAGCAACCCTTTACTGCCCCGGTCGAAGCACCAGCAGCAGTAGAAGCCAGTATCGCTCCAGTAGTCGAAGCCCCTGTTGCTGCGCCAGCTGAAGTGGTCGAGCCTGTTGCCGCGGTCGAGCCAGAGCCTGAAGTCCAGGCACCGGTTGTGGCCGAGCCAGTGGTTGCCGTCGAAGCAGTCGAAGCGCCTGCGCCAGTTGTCGAGCCAGCACCGGTTGAAGAGCCGGCACCTGCTGTCGAAGCACCGGCCAGCGCCCTGACCAGCAGCGGTCGCGCGCCGAACGATCCACGTGAAGTACGCCGTCGCAAGCGTGAAGCCGAAGCTGCCGCAGCCGCCGCTGCAGCGGTCGCCGCCGAAGCCAGCGCTGCCGTAGTCGCTGAAGAAGCGCCTGCTGCACCGGCTGAACAAGTGGTCGAAGAGAAACTGGAAACCGCAGAAGAGCATAAACCGCTCGTCTGATCATCCAGGCTGAAAAAAGCCCCGCCAGGTAACTGGCGGGGCTTTTTTATGGCCTGTGGGAGCGGGCTTGCCCCGCGATATTGCCAGTGTAGCCAGCACAGCAGGCAACACCTGTATCTCAATCGCGGGGCAAGCCCGCCCCCACAGAACAACACAGCGTATTCAGTACAGGTTCGGCTCCATTTCCAGCTCAACCCCGAAGCGCTCAAGGATATCGGCCTGGATTTTCTGCGCCAGATGATGCAACTGCACCCCGGTCGCCTGGCCATAATTGACCAGCACCAACGACTGCAAGCGGTGCACCCCGGCATCGCCTTCACGATGGCCCTTCCAGCCCGCCTGCTCGATCAACCAACCGGCAGCCAGCTTGAACTGGCCATCAGCCTGTGGATAAGCCACCAGCCCCGGATACTGCAAACGGATCCTGTCGGCCAGCACTGCAGCCACCACCGGGTTCTTGAAGAAACTCCCGGCATTACCCAGCTCAAGCGGATCGGGCAGCTTCTCCCGCCGAATGCTGCAAATCGCATCACTGACGTTTTGCGCGGTCGGCTGACTGACGCCCTGCTCGCTCAGGCGCTGACGCACCGGGCCGTAATCCAGATGGGCATGCATGACCCGACTCAAGGCAAAGCGCACACGCAGGATCACCCAGCGCCCCGGATTACGCTTGAACAGGCTGTCACGGTAGGCAAAGGCGCACTCTTCCAGGCTGAAGTCGCGCAGTTCACCGGTCTGGCGATCCAGCGCGGTAAGCCCGGCGAACACATCCTTGATCTCGACACCGTAGGCGCCAATGTTCTGCATCGGCGCGGCGCCCACCGTGCCGGGGATCAAGCTGAGGTTCTCCAGCCCGGCCAGCCCCTGGGACAAGCTCCACTGCACGAACGGATGCCAGGGTTCGCCAGCTTCGGCCTCGACCACAACCCGCTCGCCGCGCTCAGTCAGGATGCGCAGGCCACGGCTGGCCATGCGCAGCACCAGCGCCTGGATATCGGCGGTCAACAGCAGGTTGCTACCGCCACCCACCACCAGCACCGGCACACCCTGCTCACCCGCCTGGGCCAACGCCTGCCGCACCTCATCGTCGTTGTGGGCTTCGGTGAAGTACCGAGCCCTCACATCGATGCCAAAGGTGTTATACGGCTTGAGCGATACCTGTTGCTGCCACTGCACGCTCATAGACGACCCTTGAGTTCGATGACCAAACGACTGCAGGCGGCTTCGATCAGGTCGAGGACCTCTTCGAAATCCTGCTCGGCGCCGTAGTAAGGATCCGGCACCTCGTCCAGCGCGCCTTCATAGCGGCGCAGGAACAGGTCCAGCTCGGCCTTGGCCCCGGCCGGGCGCATGGCCTGCAGATGGCCAAGATTGCTCTTGTCCATGGCCAGGATCAGGTCGCATTCATTGAAGTGCGCGGCCTTGATCTGCTGCGCACGCTGTTGCGACAAGTCATAGCCACGCATGCGCGCAGTGCGGCAGGTGCGGGTATCCGGCTGCTTGCCGACATGCCAGTCACCGGTACCGGCCGACGCCACTTCGATCAACTCACCCAGACCTTCAGCCTGCAATTGTTGCCGCAGCACGCCTTCGGCGGTGGGCGAGCGGCAGATATTGCCCAGGCACACGAACAAAACCCGCATCAGGCCTCCAGCAAGCGCCGTACGCGCTCCAGGTCTTCAGGGGTGTCGACCCCCACCGGCGGCGCATCGATGGCATCGGCAACGTGAATACGCACGCCATGCCAGAGGGCCCGCAGTTGTTCCAGCGATTCGGTCTTCTCCAGCCAGCACGGACCCCAGGCGACGAAATCCTGCAGGAAGCCGGCCCGGTAGGCGTACATGCCGATATGACGGCGGTACGGCACACCTTGCGGCAGTTGCTCGCGGCTCTGCGCCAGGGCATCCCGCGCCCAGGGCAACGGTGCGCGGCTGAAGGTCAGGGCCAGACCGTTGCAATCGCTGACCACCTTGACCGCATTGGGGTTGAACAGCGCTTCGACGTCGCTGATCGGTTCGGCCAGGGTGGCGATACCCGCCTCCGGATGGGCAGCCAGGTTGGCCGCCACCTGATCGATGATCACCGGCGGAATCAGCGGCTCGTCACCCTGGACGTTGACCACGATGGCATCGGCAGCCAGGCCCAGCTTGGCAGCCACTTCGGCCAGGCGGTCGGTACCGGAGTCATGGTCTTCGCGGGTCATCAGCACTTCGGCGCCGAAGGCCTCGCAGACCTTGAAGATGCCCGCGTCATCGGTGGCAATTACCACGCGGCTGGCGCTGCTTCTGCGCGCCTGTTCCCAGACGTGCTGGATCATCGGCTTGCCGGCGATCGGCAGCAATGGCTTGCCCGGCAAGCGCGTGGAGCGCAGCCGCGCCGGAATCACAACGGTAAAGGCCAGGCTCATTTGTCCAGACGCTCGTCATCGGTCAGGGTGCGGGCTTCGCTTTCAAGCATCACCGGGATGCCGTCGCGGATCGGGTAGGCGAGACCGGCACCCTTGCTGATCAGCTCGGTCTTGTCGGCGCTGAGCTTGAGCGGGCCCTTGCAGATCGGGCAGGCAAGGATATCGAGCAATTTGGTGTCCATGGAAATTCCTCAGGCCAGTGGCCGGAAAAAGAAACGAATCAGGAGGGCCGCGACCCGGGCAGCAAGCGTGCAAGCTGAGCATCGAACCAGGCCTGAAAGGCCGGCGAAGGCACAGCATCGACCGCAAGGTACCACCAGTCGTCGGCAGCGAAGGCGCGGCATTTGACCGCGTCCTTCTCGGTCATGACCAAAGGCAGCGCAGGGGTGAAGCTCAGGGCCTGCTCGCTGTACTCGGCATGATCGGCAAAAGGGTGTGGCACAGGCCGCCAGTTTAGCCCCTGCAGGGTATTGAAGAAACGTTGCGGGTTACCAATGCCGGCCACTGCGTGCAGGGCCTGGCCGGGCGGAAAACAGTCGAGGCCGTGACGCTCGCCACTGCGCAGATTGACCAGCGCGGTGGGCTGCAGGGCAAAGGCAAAACCATCTGCCCGGTCCGCCGTGGCGCCGTTGTAGAGCACCGCATCGACGTCCTGCAAGCGCTCCACCGGCTCGCGCAAGGGGCCGGCCGGCAGGCAGCGGCGATTGCCCAGGCCGCGGGCGGCGTCGATCAGCACCAGCTCCAGATCACGGGCCAGACGGTAGTGCTGCATGCCGTCATCACAGAGGATCAGGTCCAGCGGCTCGCTGGCCAGCAAGGCTTGCACCGCACGCGAACGGTCCGGGTCGATCATCAACGGCACGCCGCTGCGCTGAACGATCAGCAAAGGCTCATCGCCCGCCTCGGCCGCGCTCTGCTCGGCACGCACGCGCCACGGCAGCTGCGGCGGCTTGGCGCCATAACCACGGCTGACCACGCCGACGCGCAGGCCTTGCTGGCGGCAATGCTCGATCAACCAGAGGATCATCGGGGTTTTGCCGGTACCGCCGACGGTGATGTTTCCCACCACGATCACCGGCACTGGCGCACGGTAACTCTGGCTTTCACCGCTGAGAAAACGCGCGCGCTTGCCCAGCACCACCCGCCGATAGAGGGCTTCGAGCGGACGCAGCAGCCCCAGGGCCGGATGCCCGGCGTACCAGGCATCGAGCAGGCGATCGGCAAAAGCCATCAGGGTGTCCCCTGAGCCGCCTCGACCGTGGTCATGCGCAACTGGCTGAAACCGAGCTTGCCGGCCGCATCCATGGCAGTAACCACCGCCTGATGCGGGGTCTTGCCGTCGGCGCTGATCGACAACGGCAGTTTGGTATCACCTGCGGATTCCTGCTGCAGGGCTTCGGTCAGGGTCGCCAGGTCGCTCTTGGGCAACAGGTGGTTGTTCACCGAGTAGACGCCATCGGCGCTGATGGTGATGTCCAGTTGCTTGAGCTCCGAATCCGGTGCCGGCGCGCCGCTTACCGACTCCGGCAGTTCGACGCGCAGCTGGGTTTCGCGGGTGAAGGTGGTGGTGACCACGAAGAACAACAGCAGGATGAACACCACGTCGATCAACGAGGCCAGGTTGATGTCCACGGTCTCCCGTGGCTTGCGCCGGAATTTCACGCCTTGCCCTCGGCCAGGTCGACATCGCGGTCGCCCTGCACCACTTCGACCAGCTTGATCGCTTCCTGCTCCATGCCAACCACCAGCTCATCGATACGGCGTTGCAGGAAACGGTGGAAGAACACCGCCGGGATACCGACCATCAGGCCGGCTGCCGTGGTGATCAGCGCCTTGGAGATACCACCGGCCAGTACTGCGGCGTTGGTGGACATGCCGGTGCCCATGAAGGCACTGAAGATATCGATCATGCCCAGCACGGTGCCGAGCAGGCCGAGCAGCGGCGCCATGGCAGCGATGGTGCCCAGGGCATTGATGTAGCGTTCCAGTTCGTGGATGACCCGGGCGGCGGCCTCTTCGATGCATTCCTTCATGATTTCGCGGCCATGGCGTGAGTTGGCCAGGCCCGCGGCAAGGATCTCACCCAGCGGCGAGTCGGCGCGCAGGGCCTTGAGTTTGTCACTGGTGAGCTGTTTGTCCTTGATCCACATCCACACCTGGCCAAGCAGGTGCGGTGGCGTGACCCGGCTGGCGCGCAAGGTCCAGAGACGCTCGGCGACGATCGCCATGGCAGCGATGGAGCTCAGAATGATCGGCAGCATCATCCAGCCACCGGACTTGACCAATTCCCACACAGTAAGCATCCCCTCAAAAAAGTCCGCCACTTTACCATAGGACCCCAGGGGGCTCATCTGCCGAAGGTCGTCATCTCGGTTCGCGCCAGAAACGCCGTTGTGCGCGCAGGCCCTGCGGCTCGCCGAACACCCCCAGTTGCAGGCGCAGCGCACCGTGCTCGACATTGTCGTAGGCCTGGATACCGTGCGTCCGGTAGCGTGCCATCACCTCCCGGTGAGGGTGACCGAAGGCGTTGTAACGCCCGCGGGAGATCAGCACGCCACGCGGCGCAGTCGCCTTCAACAAGGCCTCGCTGGATGAGCTGCGACTGCCGTGATGGGGCGATTGCAGCCAGTCGATCCGGCCCGCCTGCCAGTCCCGCGCCCACGCCCGCTCGCCACGGGCATCGAGATCGCCGGTCAGCAGCAGCTTCTCGCCTTGCGCCTCGACCAGCAGCACACAGGAATCCTGGTTGCTGTCGCCAGCCTCATGCCATTGCCAGAGGGAAAAACCCACCCCGTCCCACTGCCAGTGTTCGCCACTGCTGCAAGGCTGCGCCTTCAGCACCTCAGGCAAGGCCGCGGCTTCCCCGCCAAGCACCCGCAACACCGGCAAGCCGCGTTGCACGGCGCGGGCACCACCGGCATGGTCGGCGTCAGCATGACTGAGCAACATCAGGTCAAGCTTGCGCACACCCAGCTTGCGCAAGCTGGGCAACACCACCCTCTCACCCAGATCGAAATCGCCCATGGCGGGGCCCGCGTCATAGAGCATGGCGTGGTGACGGGTGCGCAAAACAAAAGCCAGCCCCTGGCCGACATCCAGCTGCCAAACCTCGACCTGCCCCACCGGCACGCGCTCTCTCGGCGCAAACACTGCCAGCAGTAGCAATGGCCAGCCGAGCACCCGCATAGGCAAGCCGCGCGGTAACAGCAGCAGGAACGCCCCCAGGCACACCAATAACCAGGCCCAGAAAGGCAGCGGTTGAGGTAGCCATGCCGGTCGCCATAAAGCGACTTCAGCCAGCAAGCGGAACAAGCCATCGAGCACACCACCAGCCAGCCATAGCAGCCCCTCCCCCAGATACCGCACGGGCAGCAACAGGGTGCCGAGCAACGCCAAGGGCAAGACAGCAAGACTGATCCACGGTACTGCCAGCAGGTTGATCAGTGGTGCCGTCAGGCTCACCGGCAAACCTTGCGCCAGCAACACCGGCAACAAGCCGATGGCGATCAACCACTGGGCGCGACTCCAGGCCAGCCAGGGGTTCCAGGCGCCAAGGCGGCCGCTGAAGGTGAAGATCAGAATGGCCACGGCCATGAATGACAGCCAGAAACCTGGCTGCAAGCTGGCCAGTGGCTCCCACAGCAGCACCGCATTCAGCGCCAGCAACAGCGGTAAGCCAACGCCCAGGTGGCGAAAACGCAGGCGCCAGAGCAGCACCATGGCTAGCATCATGCACGCCCGCTGCACCGGCACCTGAAAACCGGCCAGCAAGCCGTAGGCCAGCGCCGCGGCAAATGCCAGCGCGCACGCCCAAGGCAGCCAGGGCAGCCTTTGCGGCCACCAGCCCAGGCGCGCAAGCCCGGCAATCAAGGCGTACACCAGCCCGGCCAGCAGGCCCACGTGCTGACCAGATATCACCAGCAAGTGCACCGTGCCGGTAGCCTGCAGCACTTGCCAGTCTTGCCGCGCCAACCCGCCACCATCGCCCAGAATCAACGCCACCAGCGTCGCCTCTCGGCCCTGGGCATCGACCGCCAGCAAGCGCTGGCGCAGGCCATCACGCCATGCCGCCGTCGCTGGCAGCAGACGTTCCCCGGCCTTGACACTACCGGTCGCGCCGATACGTCGCGCCAACAGGCTGGCTTCCTGATCCGGGCCGTGAGGATTGAGCAAGCCAGAGGGGCGTTTGAGGCTGACGGCCAATCGCCAATATTCACCGCTGTTGACCGCTGGCCCACCGAACCAGCTGAGCTGCAGCCGTGGCGGCAATTGTCCGCGACGCGACTCGGCGTCGCTCAACTCGAACCGCACCGAGCGCGCCCCCTGCTCCGGCAAGCCGGTGACCCGGCCTTCTATCCACAGGGTACGGCCATCGAGCTGCGGCGCCAGGCGCTCATCCAGCGCCAATTGCGCCGAGACACAGGCCCAGCTCAGTCCCAACAGAAACAGCCCGATTGGCCAGAGCCTTGAAGGCAGACTGGAAAGCCCGATAAATGTCAGCAGGACAAGTGTCCAGACGGACGGCAAGACCGGTAGGAACCCGAGACTGATCAGCCCGAGTGCAAGCGCCAACATCCCTGTGCGCATAAGCGTGAAGCTCCAGAAGTAAACCACCCCCTGAGGCTTAGATCAGTGACAGCAACAGCTCGCTAAATAATTGTCACAAAGTCTGAATAAGGCAGTTTTAGAATCCGTGCATACTGGCACCCTTCAGATTGCCGAGACCCCACATGCCGCGTCGTCTCTTCAAACGCTACATGCCCGATCCGACCAGCATCAGGGAACACAAATCCTTACGCTTTCTCGGCCGGCTGTTGCACGACCCCAACCTCTGGCACCTCAACCGGCATTCGGTTGCGCGCGCCATGGCCGTCGGCCTGTTCGCCGCCTTCATTCCGATTCCGATGCAGATGCTGCTGGCCGCCAGCCTGGCGATCATGGTGCGCGGCAACATGCCGATCGCGGTCAGCCTGGTGTGGCTGACCAACCCGATCACCATGCCGCCGGTGTTCTTCTGCACCTACCAGATGGGCGCCTGGCTGATGCAGATCCCGCCGCGCACCCTGCCTGAAGAACTGACCTTCGAGTGGATCACCGACCAGCTGTCGACCTTGTGGCAGCCGTTCTTGCTCGGCTCGGTGGTGTGTGGCGTGTTGCTCGGCGCCCTCGCCTACTGCCTGACCATGCTCTATTGGCGCTGGTGGGTAGGCCGGCAGTGGCGCCGGCGCAAGGTCAAGCAATCAGGTGCGCATTCCTCGCCCGCTGACCAGTAGGCGCGCGCATCCGACGTACAGTACCGCAGTGGCGACCAGCATGAAGCTGATGGCTACGCCAATACGGATATCCGACACGCCGAGAATGCCATAGCGGAACGAGTTGACCATGTGCAGCACCGGGTTGGCCATCGACACGGTCTGCCAGAATGGCGGCAGCAGGGTAATCGAGTAGAACACCCCACCCAGGTAGGTCAACGGCGTGAGCACGAAGGTCGGAATGATCGAGATATCATCGAAATTGCGTGCGAACACGGCGTTGATGAAGCCCAACAGCGAGAAAATCGTCGCCGTCAGCAGCACCACGACTATGGTCACGCCCAGGTGATGCACCTGCAGGTCGGTGAAGAACAACGACAGCAAGGTCACGATCACCCCCACCGCCAGGCCGCGCAACACGCCGCCCAGGGTGTAGCCGACGAGGATGGTGTGCGGCGACACCGGCGACACCATCAACTCCTCGATCGAGCGCTGGAACTTGCTCCCGAAAAAGCTCGACACCACGTTGCCGTAGGAGTTGGTGATCACCGACATCATGATCAGCCCCGGGACGATGTACTCCATGTAGGTAAAGCCGCCCATGTCGCCGATCTGACGGCCGATCAGGTTACCGAAGATCACGAAGTACAGGACCATGGTGATCGCCGGGGGCAGCAGGGTCTGCGGCCAGATCCGGGTGAAACGACGCACTTCGCGGTAGACGATAGTGTTGAGGGCGACCAGGTTGGCGCTCAGTTCCGAACTCATACCGCCACCTTTGCCAGGTTTTTCTCAACCAGGGACACGAACAGCTCCTCGAGACGATTGGTCTTGTTGCGCAGGCTCTGCACCTCGATGTTCTGTAGTGCCAGCTGGCCGAACAGCGCAGTGATGCCCACTTCCTTGTCGACTTGCACTTCCAGGGTATGCGGGGTGATCAACCGGCACGGATAACCGACCAGGCTTGGCGCCTGGGGCAGGTCCTGCTTGAGGTCGAGCAGGAAGGTCTCGACGTGCAGCTTGCTGAGCAATGCCCGCATGCTGGTGTTCTCGACGATGGTGCCGTGGTCGATGATGCCGATGTGACGGCACAGCTGTTCAGCCTCTTCCAGGTAATGGGTGGTGAGGATGATGGTGATGCCTTTCTGGTTGAGCTCGGTAAGAAAGCTCCACATCGAACGGCGCAGCTCGATATCGACGCCCGCGGTCGGCTCGTCGAGAATCAACAGGCGCGGCTCGTGGATCAGGGCGCGGGCGATCATCAACCGGCGCTTCATGCCGCCGGACAGCGAACGCGACGGTACATCGCGCTTGTCCCACAGACCGAGCTGGGTCAGGTACTGCTCGGCACGCTCCCTGGCCACTTTGGCCGGGATGCCGTAGTAACCGGCCTGGGTCACGACGATGTCGAAGGTCTTTTCGAACTGGTTGAAGTTGAATTCCTGCGGCACCACGCCGATGCAGCGCTTGAGCGCGGCGGGTTGGCGATCGAGGTCGTGACCGAAGATGTTCACGCTGCCACTGGTTTTGTTGACCAGGGTCGAGAGGATGCCGATGGTGGTGGATTTGCCGGCGCCATTGGGGCCGAGCAAGGCGAAGAAGTCACCTTCGGCGACATCCAGGTCAATACCCTTGAGGGCCTGGAAACCGTTGCCGTAGGTTTTGGTTAGCTGCCTTATGGACAGAGCAGAACTCATAGCGGGTCGCGTACCAGTTTGGAAGGTTCTAGACGCAGCCGGACAAGGCCAGCCGCAGTGAATATGATCATGGTGCTTGTCCGTGCCAGACAAGTACAGTCATGTATATCGATAATAACTATCAGGTTGACCGCCTTGATCAGGTCAGCGCGGTCATCACCGCCGCCTGGTAGGCCGGACGCTCCTGCAAGCGCTCGTACCAGGCACGCAAGTGGCGCATCTCGGGGCGCTCGATGGGCATCTCGAACCAGGCGTAGGCAAAGCAGCCCAGGGGGATATCGCCCATGCCCAGGACGCTGCCGGACAGGTACGGCTTATGCGCCAGGGCCTGGTCAGCAATCGACAGCAACTGCGCACAGGTCTTGTGCGCGGCATTGATGGCCACCCAGTCTTGCTGCTCGGCAGGCGTACGCAGGATGCCCCAGAACAACGGGCGGAACGGTGTGGCCAGGGAAGAAGTGACCCAGTCCATCCACTTGTCGGCCTCGGCGCGCTTGCGCGCATCCGCCTCATACCAGCCAGACGCGCTGCCATACTGCGCCGACAGGTAACGCACGATGGCATTGGACTCCCAGAGCACCAGGCCATTGTCTTCGATCATCGGCACCAGGCCGTTGGGGTTCAGTGCCCGGTACTGCGGTTCGTTCACCAGGCCGAAGGCGCCACCGGCATCGATCGACTCATATTCAAGACCCAGCTCTTCGGCGCACCACAGTGCTTTCCTGACATTCGACGAATTCTTCCTGCCCCAGATCTTGAGCATGATATTTCCCTGATGATTTGGCTGGTCGCCCAGTCTACTCCAGGCGGTCGCGCTGGCAATCGTTTGGCATCCAGGCGAACTCCTGAGTTCATGTCCTGTCACTGTTCAGACAAGCCGTTTAGCGGATGCGGTCTAAGCTTCGATGGATGGCGAAATGCCCCAATGTTTCACGGAGGAATTCCTATGTTGCTGTTGTGGTTAGTGGTCCTGGTGATCGGCGTGGCGTACCTGGCCCACCGTCGCATCGCCGCCTTGCCGGCGCTGGGCATCGTTGCCCTGTACCTGCTGGCGATGGGCATTTGCAGCCACGCGCCAGGCTGGCTGCTGACGATTTTCTGGCTGCTGCTGGCCGCAGTGGCTGCCCCCCTGCTGCTCCCCGACCTGCGCCGCAAAGTGCTTACCGCACCGCTGTTCGGCTGGTTCCAGCGCACCCTGCCGCCGATGTCGCAGACCGAACGCGAAGCCATCGACGCCGGCACCGTGTGGTGGGACGGCGAGCTGTTCAGCGGCCGCCCGGACTGGAACACCTTGCTCGGCTACTCCAAGGCCGAACTCACGGAAGAAGAACAGGCGTTCATCGATGGCCCCACCGAAGAACTCTGCGCGATGGTCAGCGACTGGCAGATCGGCCAGGACCTGGACCTGCCGCCAGACGCCTGGGAGCACATCAAGAGCCACGGTTTCTTCGCCCTGATCATTCCCAGGGAATACGGCGGCAAGGGCTTCTCGGCCTACGCCCACTCGCAGGTGGCGATGAAGCTTGCAACCCGTAGCGGTGACCTCGCCTCGACCGTGATGGTGCCCAACTCCCTGGGCCCGGCCGAACTGTTGCTGCACTACGGCACCGACGAGCAACGCAATCATTACCTGCCACGCCTGGCCCGCGGCGACGAGATCCCCTGCTTCGCCCTCACCGGCCCGCTGGCCGGCTCCGACGCCGGCGCCATGCCCGATACCGGGATCATCTGCAAAGGCCAATGGCAAGGCGAGGAAGTTATCGGCCTGCGCCTGAACTGGGAAAAGCGCTACATCACCCTCGGCCCGGTCGCCACCCTGCTCGGCCTGGCGTTCAAGGCCTACGACCCTGAGCACCTGCTGGGCGACAAGGAAGAGCTGGGCATCAGCCTGGCACTGATTCCCACCGACACCCCCGGTGTCGAGATCGGCAAGCGCCACCTGCCCCTGGGGGCCGCTTTCATGAACGGTCCCAACAGCGGCAAGGATGTATTTGTGCCGCTGGACTTCCTCATCGGCGGCCAGGACATGCTCGGCAAGGGCTGGATGATGCTGATGAACTGCCTGTCGGTTGGCCGCTCGATTTCCCTGCCGGCCGTGGGTACCGGCGCAGCCAAGTACACCAGCCTGGTCACCGGCCAGTACGCCCGCATCCGCGAGCAGTTCAATGTGCCGCTGGCAGCCTTCGAAGGCATCCAGGAATCCCTGGCCCGGATCGGCGGCAACGCCTTCCTGATGGATAGCGCGCGCCTGCTCACCGCCAAGGCCGTGGACCTGGGCGAGAAGCCTTCGGTACTCTCGGCGATTCTCAAGTACCACCTTACCGAGCGCGGCCGCGAATGCATCCAGCACGCCATGGATGTGCACGGCGGCAAGGGCATCATCATGGGCCCGAACAACTACCTGGGGCGCAATTGGCAGGGAGCGCCGATCTTCATCACCGTCGAGGGCGCCAACATCCTCTCGCGCAACCTGATGATCTTCGGCCAGGGGGCGATTCGCTGCCATCCGTTCGTGCTCAAGGAAATGGCCCTGGCCGGTCGCGAAGACCACGACCAGGCGCTCAAGGAGTTCGATCACCTGCTGATGCAGCACATCGGCTTCGCCGTGGGTAACGCCGCCAGCACCCTGGTGCTCGGCCTGGGCCTGGGTCACTTCGAGAAAGTCCCAGGCGACGCCTTGAGCCAGGGCTACTTCCGCGCGCTCAACCGCCAGGCGGCGGCCTTCGCCCTGCTCGCCGACCTGTGCATGATGCTCCTCGGTGGCGAGCTCAAGCGTCGCGAGCGTTTGTCGGCACGCCTGGGCGATGTGCTCAGCCACCTGTACCTGAGCTCGGCGGCGCTCAAGCGTTACCACGACCTGAATTCGCCCGAGCACCTGCAACCATTGCTGCGCTGGGCCCTGGAAGAGAGCCTCGGCCAGGCTGAAAAAGCCCTGGACCGGCTGCTCGACAACTTCCCAAACCGCTTCCTCGGCTGCGCCCTGCGCCTGGTGGTATTCCCCTTCGGCCGCCGTCACACCGGGCCAGGCGATGAACTGGACGCCGAAATCGCCGAGCTGATCGGCCGGGCCAAGGGCGACCCGGCCCTGGAAGAGCTGCTTGCCGGTTGTTACCGGCCACAAGCGGACGGTGACCCGGTTGCCGCCCTGCAACAGGCTTACGATCAACTCAGTGCAGGTGAGCCACTGCGCAAAAAATTGCATCAGGCACTCAAGAGCGGCCAGGTTGTCCCTGCTCCGGGCGAGTCGGTAATCGACGCGGCCCTGCATGCCGGCGTACTCCAGGCCAGCGAGGCGCAAAGCCTGTATGCCGCTGAGTCGGCACGCCGGCGGGTGATCGACGTCGATGCCTTCGACAAGGAGCAACTGCTACCGGCTGACGGCAAGATTCGCTAAGGGCCGGGACATCGGGCGCCGGGAGCCGTATACTCCCGCGCCCGTTTTTGCTCAAGAGGACTGCCTGCATGGCTACCGATCGCCTGGAATACCATCTCGCCCTGCTCACCCACCTGCGCACCATCCTGGTTGCCCTGGGCGAAGCCGAGCAGGTGCCGGAAGAAAGCCACGCGCTGTTTCTGGAGCGCTTCGACGATCTGATGCTGCAACTGCCCGTCGACCCGGAAAGCACCTATCTTGGCCAGGACCTGATGTGCCAGGTCATCCAGCGCTATCCACAGGTCGCGCACCTGGTGCCACGCGACCTGCTGTGGTTCTTTGGCGGCGACTGCCTGCACTTCATGCCGGAGAACGAACTGGACATGTACCAGGAACTGGAAGAGCGCCGCTTCGAAGCCGAGCAGAATGACGAACCCTTCGACTGGAACCAGGAAAAACAGCTGCTGAGCATGTCGGACGACGACAGCAAGCATTAAGCGATGAAGGTGTGCAGGGCTGACAAACAGCCCTGCCGCCCACAGCCAGCGATTAAATAATCGAGACGAAAAAAAACGCCGTTCAAACGAACGGCGTTTCTTTATTTGGAGCGGGAAACGAGACTCGAACTCGCGACCCCGACCTTGGCAAGGTCGTGCTCTACCAACTGAGCTATTCCCGCAAATTTTGTAGCGACCGGTAAACCCGGCAAGAACAAGCGCTGTTGCACTTGCTCCATCACTACAGCGTTATCAAACGCTGGAGCACCATATTTGGAGCGGGAAACGAGACTCGAACTCGCGACCCCGACCTTGGCAAGGTCGTGCTCTACCAACTGAGCTATTCCCGCAAAAAATGGCGTCCCCTAGGGGACTCGAACCCCTGTTACCGCCGTGAAAGGGCGGTGTCCTAGGCCACTAGACGAAGGGGACGACGCCCGAAACATGCAATGCATGCTTCAGTTACCAACTCAAACCATAACGATTTGACGCTGGGTTTTTACAAGCCCTGCCGTTAAGCAAAGCCTTTGTAAACTGGAGCGGGAAACGAGACTCGAACTCGCGACCCCGACCTTGGCAAGGTCGTGCTCTACCAACTGAGCTATTCCCGCATTGGCGTCCCCTAGGGGACTCGAACCCCTGTTACCGCCGTGAAAGGGCGGTGTCCTAGGCCACTAGACGAAGGGGACACGCTACAACATTCACTCCCTGCCGCGTTTCGCTGTGTGCTTTACGCTGCAAGTGGCGCGCATTCTAGGGATGCTTTGATAAGTCGTCAACCCCTCTGTATAAATTTATTTAAATCAATGACTTCGCGGCGCCTAGCGCTGTTGAACCATGACTTTGCGCGCCGGGGTCTTGACGATTATTTTCTGACACCCCTACCCGCCTGCGGCCCAGCAGCCACGGCAATCTACAAGCAAAAGGCCATCAATTGCCCACGAGCAACCGCCAAACAGCTCTATCCGGCTAAAAGCTTAGCCACTACACTCAAACAGTAAATCATCCTGTATGAGGCGTTAACGGTGACACCACTTCTGATCACCCTGCTTATAGTAGCGGGGATCGCATTATTGATCGTGATCGGCTACCTGAACAATGTGGTCGAGAACAACAAGCTCGAGCGTGCCCGGCTGAAGATCGAGCTGGCCGAGCGCTTGCGCCGTTGTGGCGAAATCACCGAAACCTTCCCCGGCCAGTTGATGACTCCAGCGCTCAAGCTGCTGCTGACCCGCCTGGAGCTCAACCTCAACCAGCGTCGGCTGACCCTGGACAAGCACAGCCGGGATATCAAGGCGCGGATTGCCGAACTCGAAGGCTTGATCGCCAAAGGCGAAGCACTGCCGGTGAACAACCCGCCAATGCCGATCCAGACCGAAGCCCGGGCCAAGGATGTGCGCTTCCTGCTCGAGGGCATGCACAACCAGATCACCCGCGCCGCCCAGGAAGGCTTCCTGCCGACCAACGAAGCCAAGTACTGGGTCAAGGAAGTCCGTCACATTCTGGTGTTGTTGCACATCGAGTTCTTCAACAACCTCGGCCAGCAGGCGCTGCAACAGAACCAGCCGGGGCATGCGCGCCTGGCGTTCGAGCGTGGCGTGCAGTACCTGCGCAAACAGCCTGACCCGGCGGTTTACCGCGAGCAGCTGGAATACATGGAGAAGCTTCTGGCCCGGGCCAATGCCCAGGTGCTGAGCCAGCTGGAACCGGCCGAGGACGAAACCAACGCCCTGACCGAAGGCTTGAAGACCGACACCACCGAAGACTGGAAGAAAAAGGTCATTTACGACTGACAAGCTTCGCGGGGCAAGTCGAGGCGTCGCACCGCCGCTCCTACAGGATTCGCACTTGTAGGAGCGGGCTTGCCCCGCGATCAAAGTTCACTCGTCAGCAATCAGTCAAACGCAGAAAAATCCCCGCCAAACGCTCCAGCCCCACCTGATCCGCCTCACTGAAACGCGCAAGCTTCGGGCTGTCCAGGTCCAGCACGCCAAGCAACCGCCCGTCCTTGACCAGCGGAATCACCAGCTCGCTGTTCGACGCACTGTCGCAGGCAATGTGCCCGGGAAACGCGTGCACATCTTCCACCCGCTGGGTTTCCCGGCTGGCCGCTGCCGCCCCGCATACTCCACGGCCGAAAGGGATGCGCACGCAGGCCACCTGCCCCTGGAACGGCCCGAGGACCAACTGCTCGTTACGATTGAGGTAGAAGCCGGCCCAGTTCAGATCTTCGACCTGGCTGTAGAGAAACGCCGAAAACTGCGCGGCGTTGGCAATGAAGTCGCGCTCATCGGCAAGCAGGGCTTCCAGCTGTGCCGCCAGCAGGCCATAACCTTCAAGGCCGGCGCCGGTAGCGTTGAGATCGATCATGGTTTTTGCTCCAACAGTTTCAGCCCGACCCAATAGCGGGCAAACTGGTAGGCACAACGGCCGTTACGGTTGCCGCGGCCGGTGGCCCAGCGCACAGCGAGTATGTCCAGCTCTGCATCGCGGCTCCAGGCCAGGCCCGCGCTTTCGGCCAACTGGGTGATCCAGTGCTCGACCACGTTGAGGAAATGCTCCTGGGTGAAGGGGTAGAACGACAGCCACAGGCCGAAGCGGTCAGACAGGGCAATCTTGTCCTCCACCGCCTCGTTGGGGTGCAGTTCGCCGTCGACCATCTTCCAGTTTTCGTTGTCGCTCTGCTTTTCCGGCACCAGGTGCCGGCGGTTCGAGGTGGCGTACAGCAGCACGTTGTCCGGCGCCTGCTCCAGCGAGCCGTCGAGCACGCTCTTGAGCACCCGGTAGTCACCCTCCCCGGCTTCGAACGAGAGATCATCGCAAAACAGCACAAAGCGTTGCGGCAGCTTCTGCAGTTGCTCGACCACCCGCGGCAGGTCGGCCAGGTGATCACGCTCGATTTCGATCAGACGCAGGCCGGCCTTGGCATGCTCGGCCAATAACGCCCGCACCAGCGACGACTTGCCGGTACCACGCGAGCCCCACAGCAGCGCATGGTTGGCCGGCATGCCATCGAGAAACTGGCGGGTGTTGCGCCCCAGTTGTTCGCGCTGCTGATCGACACCGATCAGGTCGGACAGACGCATGTCGAGGCTGACCTCCAGCGGCAACAGATAACCGCTACGGCCATCGCGCTGCCAGCGCGCGGCCAGGCACTGCGACCAGTCGATGCTCTGGCGCGGTGCCGGCAACAAGGGTTCAAGGCGGGCGAGCACGGTTTCGGCGCGCTCCAGAAAAGCGTTCAAACGAGAGTCCACAAGACTTCCTCTAGACAGGTGCAAGGACAAAAGCACAGCTGAATGTGTGACAGGGCGTGCCAGCAGCCGGGACTGATCGGCTATGCTTGCGCAGCGCACGGAACGTGAAACTGGCTCGGGACTCATGGATATCAAGTTCACCAATCGCCTGTCCTACAAGCAAGCCCGGCTGACGGTCCTGGTCGGCTTCATCCTGGGTACATTGCTCAGTCTCATCCAGATCGGTATCGATTATGCCAGTGAAGACGCCTCCATCAACCGCGAGATGCAGGCGTTGCTGCAAATCAGCCATAACCCGGCATCGCGCATCGCCTACAACATCGATGCCGAGCTCGCCCAGGAACTGACCCGTGGCCTGCTGCAATCACCGGCCATCACCCGCGCCCGGCTGATCGACAATAACCAAACAGTACTCGCCGACGTGCAGCGCCCGCGCCAGGAAAGCGGTTATCGCCTGATGAGCGATTTTTTGTTCGGCGACAATCGTGAATTCCAGGACCGGCTGTTTCTCAGCCACATGCCCGATGATTACCTCGGCACGCTGTTCCTGGAAGTCGACACCTTCACCTTCGGCAGCCGCTTTCTCAAGCGTGCCGAGGTCACCCTGCTCAACGGTTTCATGCGCAGCCTGATCCTTACCGGCATTCTCCTGGGTCTGTTCTACATCATGCTGACCCAGCCGCTGGTGCGGGTGATCAGCGCCCTGAGCAACAGCGACTCGCGCAATCCGGCGCAGTCCAAGCTGTCGTTCCCGCCCGGTCACGAACACGACGAGATCGGCGTGCTGGTCAAGGTTGCCAACCAGCAGTTCGTCAGCATGGCCACCGAGATCCAGCAACGGCGCAATGCCGAGAACCGCCTGACCGATTACCTCAACGAACTGGAAAACATCGTCTCGGCGCGCACCAACGAGCTCAAGGCCAGCAACACCCGCCTGAGCCAGTCCAATGAAGAGCTCGAAGAAGCCCGGCGCCGCGCCCTGGACATGGCTCAGGCCCGCGCCGCCTTTCTGGCCAACATGAGCCATGAAATCCGCACACCGCTCAATGGCCTCTTGGGCATGATCGCGCTTTCCCTGGACAGCCCGCTCAATGCCGAACAACGCCAGCAGCTGTCGATTGCCCACGACTCGGGCAAGGTGTTGGTGGAACTGCTCAACGATGTTCTCGACCTGTCCAAGTTCGATGCCGGGCAGCTGGAGCTAGAACGCATCCCCTTCGACCTTGGCGCCCTGGTCGAAGATACCGCCAACCTGCTGTCGCAGAACGCCGCACCCAGCGTCGAGCTGACCTGCCTGATCGACCCGCAGTTCCCTTCGATGGTGCTCGGCGACCCGACCCGGGTGCGGCAGATCGTCAGCAACCTGCTGTCCAATGCCTTGAAATTCACTCGCTTCGGCCGTGTCGATGTGCGCCTGAGCAGTTACCCCGGCGGCGTTCGTCTGGAGGTCTGCGATACCGGCATCGGCATCCCCAGCGAAGCCCAGGTAAGGATCTTCCAGCCCTTCACCCAGGCAGGTGCCGGCATCACTCGCCAGTACGGCGGTACCGGCCTGGGCCTGGCGCTGACCAATAACCTCTGCGAGGCCATGCAGGGGCGCCTGAGCATCAGCTCCGAAGCCGGCTTCGGCAGCCAGTTCAGCGCCGAACTGCCCTTGCCCAGCCATACGGCGGCGGTACCTGCGCAAGCCTTGCGCGGCAGTGTTGCGGCAATCAGCAATGCCAGCAGCGGCCTCGCCGAATTGCTACAGACGCTGCTGCCCGGCTGGGGCCTGGACTACCAACGTTACGACAGCCCCGAGCAACTCAAGAAGGCAACGCCAGACCTGCTGATCACCGATGACCTGGACTGCCTGTTCAACCTGCGTCCACTGATCAGCGCACCGATTCTGCTGGTTACCGCCTATGGCAACTTCCTGCCCGGTGAACAGGCAGCACACCTGGCCCCTCTACAGCAGCAGGCACGGCCGCTGGCGCGCAACGCCCTGTACCAGACCCTGCGGCGCACGTTGCACGGGGCCGACAGTATCAACCAGTCACCACTCAGCGGCGCCCAGTACAGCGAGCGCCGTGCGCGCATTCTGCTGGTCGAGGACAACCCGGTAAATCAACTGGTGGCCAAGGGCATGCTGGCCAAGCTCGGCTGCGAGGTCAGCGTCGCCGCCCATGGTGCCGACGCGCTTGAACAGCTGGAGCAGTCACCCTTCGACCTGGTACTGATGGACTGCAACATGCCAGTGATGGACGGTTATGAAGCCAGCCGGCGGATCCGCCAGAGCGGACGCTGGCCAGCCCTGCCGATCGTCGCCCTGACCGCCAACGCCATGCCCGAAGAGCGCGAACGCTGCCGGGCGGCGGGAATGAGCGACTACCTGGCCAAGCCGTTTCGCCGCGAAGAGCTGCTGGCACTGATCGATCACTGGGTGCCGTTGACGACTACCTGAGCAGTTTTTCGATTGAGCCGGTCAAGGCATCCGGCTTGGTGCTCGGCGCATAGCGGGTGACTTTGCCGGTGGCCGGGTCGAGCAGAAACTTGGTGAAGTTCCACTTGACCCCTTGCGAGCCGAAAAAGCCGGGGGCGCGCTTTTTCAACTCGACAAACAGTGGATGGGCGCCGGCGCCATTGACCTCGATCTTGCGAAACAACGGGAAACTGACGCCGAAGTTCAGCTCGCAGAACTGCGCAATTTCGTGCGCATCGCCCGGCTCCTGCTTGCCGAACTGGTTGCAGGGGAAGCCCAGCACCACCAGCCCCTGCTCGCGATAACGCTGCCAGAGCTGTTCAAGGCCTTTGTACTGCGGGGTAAAACCGCACTGGCTGGCAGTGTTGACCACCAGCAGCGCCTTGGCAGGGTAGTCGGCCAGGGCTTTTTGCTCACCGGTAAGGGTAATGCAGGGAATCTTCAGCAGTGCGTCGGCCATGACCTTTCTCCTTTATCAGCGGGGAACCAGGTCCAGGCAGACCGAGTTGATGCAATAGCGCAGCCCGGTCGGCGGCGGACCGTCAGGGAACACATGCCCCAGGTGGGCATCACATTTGGCGCAGGTGACCTCGGTTCGGATCATGCCGTGGGAAGTGTCGCGAATCTCGATCATCGCGCTGTCGGCAATCGGCTCATAGAAGCTGGGCCAGCCACAACCGGAATCAAATTTGGCTTGCGAATCGAACAGCGCTTCGCCGCAGCAGATACAATGGTAGACGCCATCGGTCTTGGTGCCATTGTATTTGCCACTGAACGGCCGCTCGGTGCCCTTCAGCCGGCACACGTTGTACTGCTCGGGGTCGAGCATGGCGCGCCATTCTTCCAGGGTTTTCTCGAGTTTTTCCATCATCAGGCCTCATCTGTCCAAAAACCCCGCGCCATGGCTTTTCCACAGAGCGGGTGGCACGTATATTATTGCGCCTCATCAGACATCAGTCTGGCACCCGCGTCATACGCATTTCAAACGTTTTCACAGCGCAATGCGCGGCGATCTTTTCTAATCGGGATCACATCATGCAGGTCAGCAAATCGAACAAGCTCGCCAATGTCTGCTATGACATTCGCGGCCCGGTGCTCAAGCACGCCAAACGCCTGGAAGAGGAAGGTCATCGCATCCTCAAGCTGAACATTGGCAACCCGGCACCCTTTGGTTTCGAGGCGCCGGACGAGATCCTCCAGGATGTGATACGCAACCTGCCGACCGCCCAGGGCTACAGCGACTCCAAAGGCCTGTTCAGCGCGCGCAAGGCGGTGATGCAGTACTACCAGCAAAAGCAGGTCGAAGGTGTCGGCATCGAAGACATCTACCTGGGCAACGGCGTCTCCGAACTGATCGTGATGTCGATGCAGGCGCTGCTCAACAACGGCGACGAAGTGCTGATCCCGGCCCCGGACTACCCGCTGTGGACCGCCGCAGTCAGCCTGGCCGGCGGTAACCCGGTGCATTACCTGTGCGATGAGCAGGCCGACTGGTTCCCGGACCTTGACGACATCAAGGCCAAGATCACCTCCAACACCAAGGCCCTGGTGATCATCAACCCGAACAACCCGACCGGTGCCGTGTACTCGCGCGAGCTGCTGCTGGGCATGCTTGAGCTGGCCCGCCAACATAACCTGGTGGTGTTTTCCGACGAGATCTACGACAAGATCCTCTATGACGAAGCCGTGCACATCAGCACCGCTTCGCTGGCCCCGGACCTGCTCTGCCTGACCTTCAACGGCCTGTCCAAATCCTACCGGGTAGCGGGCTTCCGCTCCGGCTGGCTGGCCATCTCGGGGCCCAAGCACCACGCCCAGAGCTACATCGAAGGCATCGACATGCTGGCCAACATGCGCCTGTGCGCCAACGTACCGAGCCAGCACGCCATCCAGACCGCCCTCGGCGGCTACCAGAGCATCAACGACCTGGTGCTGCCGCAGGGCCGCCTGCTGGAACAGCGCAACCGCACCTGGGAACTGCTCAACAGCATTCCCGGGGTCAGCTGCGTCAAGCCGATGGGTGCGCTGTATGCGTTCCCGCGCATCGACCCGAAAGTCTGTCCAATCCACAACGACGAGAAGTTCGTCCTCGACCTGCTGCTCTCGGAAAAGCTTCTGATCGTCCAGGGTACCGCCTTCAACTGGCCATGGCCGGACCACTTCCGCGTGGTGACCCTGCCACGGGTCGACGACCTGGAGCAGGCCATCGGCCGTATCGGAAACTTCCTGAAGACATATCAGCAGTAACCTACATTTGATATCGAATCGTCTGCGCCACTCCCGGCGCAGACCTTACAGAGCAAGCGTTCAGCCCTGACATCACCCGCCGCTCTGGCGTGCGGGTTGCTGGAATTCGTCTGTAATACAGGCAAGTACACAGTTTGAAATAGTCGCCCTGTTGAATCACCGCAGCGCGCACCTTATATACCCCGCATACGTGACACTTTTATCCGTCAGGAGAACGTAACAACCATGATGCGCATCTTACTGTTTGTGGCCACCAACCTCGCGGTTGTGCTGATTGCCAGCATTACCTTGAGCCTGTTTGGCTTCAACGGGTTCATGGCGGCCAACGGGGTTGACCTCAAACTCGACCAGCTGCTGATTTTCTGTGCGGTGTTCGGCTTTGCCGGCTCGCTGATCTCGCTGTTCATCTCCAAGTGGATGGCGAAGATGAGCACTGGCACGCAAATCATCAGCCAGCCGCGCACCCGCCACGAACAATGGCTGCTGCAGACCGTCGAGGAACTGTCCCGCGAAGCCGGCATCAAGATGCCGGAAGTGGGTATCTTCCCGGCCTACGAGGCCAATGCCTTCGCCACCGGCTGGAACCGCAACGATGCACTGGTAGCGGTCAGCCAGGGGCTGCTGGAGCGTTTTTCGCCCGATGAAGTACGCGCTGTACTGGCCCACGAGATTGGCCACGTAGCCAACGGCGACATGGTCACCCTCGCCCTGGTGCAAGGGGTGGTCAACACCTTCGTGATGTTCTTTGCCCGCATCATCGGCAACTTCGTCGACAAGGTGATCTTCAAGAACGAAGAAGGCCAGGGTATCGCCTACTATATCGCGACCATCGTCGCCGAACTGGTACTGGGCATCCTGGCCAGCATCATCGTCATGTGGTTCTCGCGCAAACGCGAGTTCCGCGCCGACGAAGCCGGTGCCCGCCTGGCCGGCACCAACGCAATGATCGGCGCCCTGCAGCGCCTGCGCTCGGAGCAAGGTGTACCGGTGCACATGCCCGACACCCTGAACGCCTTCGGCATCAACGGCGGCCTCAAGCAGGGCCTTGCCGGCCTGCTGATGAGCCACCCGCCGCTGGAAGACCGTATCGAAGCCCTGCGTCGTCGCGGCTGATCGGACACCCGCTACAAAAAAGGGCGACTTCGGTCGCCCTTTTGCATTTCAGCGCTGCAGCCGGTACACCCGCTCGAACAGCTGCGGCACCCCGGCCTGAACGAACTTGGGACTCTCGGCGAGAATGTCCCGCGCCTCCAGCGCCTGCGGCTGCCAGCCAGCGAACAGCTGCCGCACCTCTGCATCGACCACCGCAAAGGGCGGCCCCTCCAGCAGGGCCTGGTCGTAATCCATGGTGATCAGCAGGCCTTGGCAATCTTGCGACAGGTATCCAGTCAGCAGCGCTGCATAGCGCTCGCGCGACGCCGGCGGCAAGGCAATCACCGCCGCCCGGTCATACAGTGCACTGCAGTCGGCGATATCTTCGACCTGCAAGGCGAAGAAGTCACCACACCACACCTCCAAAGGGCCGCTTCGATAGGTCTTGAACGCGCCCCGCTGGCCGACCTCGGGCTGCAACTGCTGCTCGCTGAAAAAGTCCTCCACCGCACGCTGGGAAAGCTCGACACCGAGCACCTGATGGCCTTGCCCGGCCAGCCAGGCCAGGTCCAGGCTCTTGCCACACAAGGGCACCAGCACCTTGCTACCGGGCGCCAGGCCCAGCGTCGGCCAGAACTGCTGCAGGTAGCTGTTGACCCGCCCCTGATGAAAGCCGATCTGATTGTCCGCCCAGCGTTTGTGCCAGAACTCTGCCTGCATGGCATACCTCGAATTATTCGATGGGTTTATGCGAAAACTTATATTGGAATCAGATCAATGATCTGCCGGAAGATGGACTCATCTTAACCGCCAGGAACCCTTTCCATGCTGCCTAGCCTGTTTATTTCTCACGGCTCGCCCATGCTCGCCCTTGAGCCTGGCGCCAGCGGTCCGGCCTTGGCACGCCTGGCCGCAGAGCTGGCGCGACCCAAGGCCATCGTGGTGGTCTCGGCGCACTGGGAGAGCCGTGAGCTGTGGGTGTCCGGCCACCCCCACCCCGAAACCTGGCATGACTTCGGCGGTTTTCCTGCCGCCCTGTATGCCGTGCAGTATCCCGCCCCCGGCGAACCGGCGCTGGCCGAGCGACTGACGAGCCTGTTGTGCGATGCCGGACTACCCGCGCGCCTTGACCCCAAACGCCCTTTTGACCATGGCGTGTGGGTGCCGCTGTCACTGATGTATCCAGCGGCCGACATCCCCGTGGTACAGGTCTCACTCCCCAGCCAGATGGGTCCGCAGTTGCAGGAACGGGTGGGCAAGGCCCTGGCGCAACTGCGCGAGGAAGACATCCTGTTGATCGGCTCCGGCAGCATTACCCACAACCTGCGCGAACTGGACTGGCAAGCCGGCCCGGAAAGCGTCGAGCCCTGGGCCCTGGCATTTCGTGACTGGATGATCGACAAGCTGGCAGCCGATGACACCCCTACCCTGCACGACTACCGCCAGCAAGCGCCGTTTGCAGTGCGCAACCATCCAAGTGATGAGCACTTGTTGCCGCTGTACTTCGCCCGGGGTGCGGGTGGGCGCTTCGGGATTGCCCACCAGGGGTTTACGCTGGGGGCGCTGGGGATGGATATCTACCGGTTCGACTGATCCTGCGCGCTCGATCACTGGCAAGACCAGCTCCCACAGAATTGGCGCAAGACCTGTAGGAGCGCTGGCAAGTCCCGCCCACAGAATTGGCGCCGCTCTTGGGAGCGGTGCCGGACCTGTGGGAGCTGGCTTGCCAGCGATGAGGCCAGTCCCGCCAGCACATCAGACGGCGCCTGGATTACGACCGCTGCGCGCTCGATCGCTGGCAAGACCAGCTCCCACAGGATTGGCGCAAGACCTGTAGGAGCGCTGGCAAGTCCCGCCCACAGAATTGGCGCCGCTCTTGGGAGCGGTGCCGGACCTGTGGGAGCTGGCTTGCCAGCGATGAGGCCAGCCCCGCCAGCACATCAGACGGCGCCTGGATTACGACCGCTGCGCGCTCGAACGCTGGCAAGACCAGCTCCCACAGAATTGGCGCAAGACCTGTAGGAGCGCTGGCAAGTCCCGCCCACAGAATTGGCGCCGCTCTTGAGAGCGGTGCCGGACCTGTGGGAGCTGGCTTGCCAGCGATGAGGCCAGCCCCGCCAGCACATCAGACGGCGCCTGGATTACGACCGCTGCGCGCTCGATCGCTGGCAAGACCAGCTCCCACAGGATTGGCGCAAGACCTGTAGGAGCGCTGGCAAGTCCCGCCCACAGAATTGGCGCCGCTCTTGAGAGTGGTGCCGGACCTGTGGGAGCTGGCTTGCCAGCGATGAGGCCAGTCCCGCCAGCACATCAGACGGCGCCTGGATTACGACCGCTGCGCGCTCGATCGCTGGCAAGACCAGCTCCCACAGGGTGGATACACCCCCACGGACAGCTCCACAGACCGGCACAGGCAAAAAAAATCCCCGAACCAGTCGGGGATTTTTTTATCGCTCGCGGATCAGTCTTCGCGGTAGCGGCGCAGCTTCAGCTGCTTGCCGGCAACACGGGTGTCCTTGAGCTTGGTCAGCAGACGCTCCAGACCTTCCTCCGGCAGCTCGACCAGGCTGAAGCTGTCGCGCACCTGGATGCGGCCGATGGCTTCGCGGGCCAGGCCGCCTTCGTTGAGGATGGCGCCCAGCAGGTTCTTGGCGGCGATACCGTCACGCGCACCCAGCGCGGTACGGCAACGGGCACGACCTTCACCCAGCGGCATCGGTGCTCGACGCTCACGCTCGCCACGCTCTGGACGATCGCCAGTGCGCTCACGCGGAGTGTAGGTCGGAACCAGCGGCTGCTCTTTCTCGACCGCATCCAGGGTCAGGGCCTGACCGTTGGTAGCCTTGCGCAGCAGAGCGGCGGCCAGGGCACGTGGGCTGCAACCGATGTCGGCAGTCAGGCGATCAAGCAGATCACCGTGGGTCGACTCGGCGTCAGCAACCAGCGGCGCCAGGCTGTTGGTCAGCTTCTTGATGCGGGCATCGAGAACGGCCTGGGCGTTAGGCAGGCGAACTTCAGCCACCTTCTGACCGGTAACACGCTCGATCACCTGCAGCATGCGACGCTCGCGCGGGGTAACCAGCAGCAGCGCACGGCCTTCGCGACCGGCACGGCCAGTACGGCCGATACGGTGAACGTAGGACTCAGGGTCGTACGGCATGTCAACGTTGAACACGTGAGTGATGCGCGGTACGTCCAGGCCACGAGCAGCGACGTCGGTAGCGACGACGATGTCCAGGCGGCCATCCTTGAGCGAGTCGATGACGCGCTCGCGCTGGTTCTGGGCAATGTCACCGTTCAGCGCAGCGGCTTTGTAGCCTTTGGCTTCCAGGGCGCTGGCCAGGTCCAGGGTGGCTTGCTTGGTACGCACGAAGGCGATCAGCGCGTCGAACTCTTCCACTTCCAGCAGACGCAGGACAGCGGAAACCTTCTGGTCGGCGTGGACCATCAGGTGGGCTTGTTCGATCGCGGTAACGGTCTGGGTCTTGGTCTGGATCTTGACGTGCTTCGGCTCGCGCAGGTGGCGCTCGGCGATGGCACGGATCGAGGCTGGCAGAGTGGCCGAGAACAGTACGGTCTGACGGCTTTCCGGCATGGCCTTGAAGATTACTTCGAGGTCATCCATGAAGCCCAGCTTGAGCATTTCGTCGGCTTCGTCGAGCACCAGGTGGTTGACGGTTGCCAGGACCTTCTCGTCGCGACGCAGGTGGTCGCACAGACGGCCAGGGGTAGCAACGACGATTTGCGCGCCGTTACGGATTGCTTTCAGTTGTGGGCCCATCGGGGCACCACCGTATACGGCCACCACGGTAACGCCCGGCATCTGCTTGGCGTAGGTTTCAAAAGCGGTGGCTACTTGCAGCGCCAACTCACGGGTTGGCGCCAGGATCAGGGCTTGCGGCTCGCGCTTGCTCGGGTCGATGCGGTGCAGGATTGGCAGAGCGAAGGCGGCGGTTTTACCGGTACCTGTCTGCGCCTGACCAATCATGTCGTGACCGGCAAGAATAATCGGGATCGATTGCTGCTGAATGGCCGATGGCTCTTCGTAGCCAGTAGCCACAACGGCGGCAACAATACTTGGATGAAGATCGAGAGCGGCGAAGCCGCCGGTTTCCTGGGTCATGGGTCTGCCTCTAAGTGCATCCGCAAAGACCCATGCTCCAAAGCTGCACATGCCTTGTAAGACCCGAAGGTCACCCTGGCAGCTTTGTCGGCGGGGATTTGCGAAAACGATTGAAGAAAAAAAGGAACGTCAAGGAGAGTCCGCGATGCGGACGCGCAGCCGAAGCTGGCTTCGGGGAATTGCACTACCTTAAACGAGGTCCGGTGAAAGACCGGCGCGTACTATACCTGAATTAGCCGTTCACGGGAGATTTTTTTAATGAAACACGCCAGCGCCAGGCCACGTTGCGGCGGGCCCGGGAAGTTAACGAGGCTGGCGGCTGAATCGATTTTCCGCCAGTGACACAGTGACGCGCCTCAGGACGCCGGGCGAATCGCGCCGATCAGCGGTTGCAACGAGTAGCCCAGTTGTGGCGCCAGGGCCTCGGCCCGGGCGGTCAGGCCTGGCAGATCGAGCTGCTGGTCCAGGTCAGCCGGTACCATGAGGATCACGTTGCCCTCCTTGACCGGCAGCTCCCAGTAATGACGGTGATAGAGGCCACGCAGCAACGCCGCACCCAATGGCTTGCCGTCGTCACCGGCCCATTGATTGATCACCAGCCAGCCCCCGGGGTTCAGGCGCTTCTGACAGTTTTCCAGAAAACTCCAGGCCAGGTGCGCGACGCCCGGACCATGGTCGGTATACAGGTCGACGAAAATCAGGTCGGCGCATTCGGCCGTCTCCAGCAACTCCATCGCATCACCGATACGGATATACAGGCGCGGGTCATCATCCAGGCCCATGTACTCGATGGCCAGGCGCGGCACATCCGGGCGCAGTTCAATGGCCTCGACGTCTTCCAGCGGCAGGAACTTCAGGCAGGCCTGAGTCAGGGTGCCGGCACCCAGACCCAGAAACAGCGCGCTTTCCGGTTCAGGGTGGGCCAGCGCACCAATCAGCATGGCACGGGTATAGTCGTACTCAAGCCAGCTCGGGTCGGCGGTGAACACGCAGCTCTGCTCGATCGCCTCGCCGAACTCGAGGAAGCGATAGTCCTCGACTTCCAGCACGCTGATAGTGCCGTACTGGTCATGCACCTGGGCCAGCAGCCGCTCTACCCGTTCCTCTGTCATGCTGTCTCCCGGCAGGCGCCGCTGTACCACGCAAAAACCGCCATTGTCCGTCAATGGCGCCAGTGCAACAAGGCGCGCCGCAACTGTTAACATGGCAGACAGCCCTTTTCCGACCAGATCGAGCCCGTGATGAACCACCCCTGGAGTCCTGACAGCTGGCGCGCCCTGCCGATCCAGCAACAACCGAGCTACCCTGATGCTGCCCACCTGCTCAATGTCGAGCAGACCCTGGCCAGCTATCCGCCGCTGGTATTTGCCGGCGAGGCCCGGGAACTGCGCCGTCAGTTCGCCGAGGTTACCCAGGGCCGCGCGTTCCTGTTGCAAGGCGGCGATTGCGCCGAGAGCTTCGCCGAGTTCTCGGCAGCCAAGATCCGCGACACCTTCAAGGTACTGCTGCAGATGGCCATCGTCATGACCTTTGCCGCCGGCTGCCCGGTGGTCAAGGTCGGTCGCATGGCCGGGCAGTTCGCCAAGCCGCGCTCAGCCGGCGATGAAACCATCGGTGGGGTCACCTTGCCGGCCTACCGTGGCGATATCGTCAACGGCATCGGCTTCGACGAGAAGAGCCGGGTGCCGGACCCGGAGCGCCTGCTGCAGGCCTACCATCAGTCCACCGCCAGCCTTAACCTGCTGCGCGCCTTTGCCCAGGGCGGGTTTGCCGATCTGCACCAGGTGCATAAATGGAACCTGGACTTCATCGCCAACTCGGCGCTGGCTGAAAAGTACAGCCAGCTGGCTGACCGCATCGATGAAACCCTGGCCTTCATGCGCGCCTGCGGCCTGGACAGCTCGCCGCAACTGCGCGAAACCAGTTTCTTCACCGCCCATGAGGCGCTGCTGCTGAACTACGAAGAAGCTTTCGTGCGCCGGGACAGCCTGACCAACGACTATTACGACTGCTCGGCGCATATGCTCTGGATCGGCGACCGCACCCGCCAGCTCGACGGCGCCCATGTCGAGTTCCTGCGCGGGGTGAACAACCCGATCGGGGTCAAAGTCGGACCCAGCATGAATACCGACGAGCTCATCCGCCTGATCGATGTGCTCAACCCGGACAACGACCCGGGTCGCCTCAACCTGATCGTGCGCATGGGCGCGAACAAGGTCGGCGAGCATCTGCCAGCGCTGATTCGCAGCGTCGAACGCGAAGGTCGCCAGGTGCTGTGGAGTTCCGACCCGATGCACGGCAACACCATCAAGGCCAGCAGCGGTTACAAGACTCGCGATTTCGCCCAGATTCTCAGCGAGGTCAAGCAATTCTTCCAGGTCCATCAGGCCGAAGGCAGTCACGCCGGTGGCATCCATATCGAGATGACCGGACAAAACGTCACCGAGTGCATCGGTGGCGCGCGACCGATCACCGAAGACTCCCTCTCCGACCGCTACCACACCCATTGCGATCCACGGATGAACGCCGATCAATCGCTGGAACTGGCGTTCTTGATCGCCGAGACCCTCAAGCAGGTACGTCGCTAAAGCGGCTGCTGGCCAGTGCCACGCGCAAGCGTGCGGCGCTGGCCCGCGGGCAATTCAACTGCACTTCGGCCAGGCCCAGCCAGGCGGCCATGCGTTGCAGGCTCTCGGCCAGGGCCTGCATGCCCGCTTCATCCAGCCCTGGCTGTTCCTCATGCACCGCGTGTACCGTCAGGCGCTCATGGGCACGCTCGGCACGCAGGTCTACACGGGCGGCAATGCGTTCGTTGTGCAGGAACGGCAGCACGTAATAGCCGTAGACGCGTTTGTGCGCCGGCGTGTAGATCTCCAGCCGGTAACGGAAATCAAAAAGACGCTCGGTGCGCTCGCGCTCCCACACCAATGAGTCAAAGGGCGAAAGCAACGCGCTGCTGCTCACTGTGCGCGGCACCCGCAGCGACGCCAGGCAGTACGCCGGTTGCGGCCAGGCCTGCACCGTACAGGCCTGCAAAGCGCCCTCCTCGAGCAACTCGGCCAACCGCGCACGGCTGTCGCCGGGGGCCAGGCGAAAATAGTCACGCAGGTCCTTCTCGGTGGCCACTCCCAACGCACCTGCGGCATGCAGTAAAAGCCCGCGTTGAGCGGCGGCCTCATCCATGGGCGGTTGCTCAAGCAGTGCAGCCGGCAGCACCCGCTGCGGCAAATCGTACAGGCGCTCGAAACCGCGGCGGCCGGCGACATTTACCAGCCCGGCGGCAAACAGCCATTCCAGCGCGTGTTTCTCGGCACTCCAGTCCCACCAGGGGCCGGCGCGCTCCTGGCGGGTCGACAGGCTGCCAGCGCCCAGGGCGCCCTGTTCTGTCACCGCCGCCAGCACCCGGGCGATGGTCGGTTGTTGTTCGCGGCCGAAGCGCGCCAACTGTTGATAAATGCCCTGGCCCTGGCGCGCACGGTCCATGCGCCAACGCAGCAGCGGATACAGCTCCAGCGGCAGCAGCGAGGCCTCATGCCCCCAGTATTCGAAAAGTTTGCGTTGCCGGTTGCGCCCCCAGGCCAGTTGATCGAGCAACGCCTGTGGATAACTGCCGAGACGGGAAAACAGGGGAAGGTAGTGTGAACGCACCAGGGCATTGACCGAGTCGATCTGCACCACACCGAGGCGTTCGATCATCCGGTTCAGCTGCGCGGCACCGATCGACCTGTTCGCCTGCCGGTTGTTGAAGCCTTGGGCGGACAACGCCAGGCGGCGCGCCTGGGCCTGGGAAAAGGACTGTGTGGTGGGCATGCCCGGCTCCTTGTGAACAAGCCCACTTACATTAGTCGTGGCACTTCGATGACGCGACTCATTTTCTCAGCGGGTCATCCCAGAATGGACGCTCCACCTCGCGCAGAATATCCGCCCGGCTCAGGCCGATATCATCCAGCGCCGCATCACTCAGGCGTGCCAGTTCGCGGCGCTCGCGGTGCAATTGCCGCCAGCGCGTCAGTTGCTGACTGAAGCCTTGGGTGAATTGGTGGAACCAGCTGTGCCGGGACGTTGAGTACTGCAGAACAAGCGATTTCTGACCTTTCATCGTCTTACCCTCCTGTTGGGATGACGACAGTGTCAGACCCGGCATAAGATCAATCCAACGAATGTTTCTTATGTCATACATCTAGGAGATTGATGCCTTGTCCCAGTACCAGAGTATCGATTCCGACGTCCTGCGCACCTTTGTCGCCATCGCCGAACACGGCGGCTTCACCCGCGCTGGCGAAGTAGTCAACCGTACCCAGTCGGCGGTGAGCATGCAGATGAAGCGCCTGGAGGAGGACATCATCCAGCGCCAGCTGTTCGAGCGCGATGGCCGCCAGGTGCGCCTGACCGCCGAGGGCCAGGTGCTGCTCGGCTATGCCCGGCGCATCCTCAAGTTGCACGGCGAGGTGTTCAATACCCTGCGCATGCCGCACATGGTCGGCGTGGTGCGCATCGGCACTCCGGACGACTACGCCATGCGCTTTCTGCCAGGCATCCTTTCAAGCTTCGCCCAGGCCTATCCGCTGGTTCAGGTCGAGGTCCATTGCGAAAGTTCGCGGCAGTTGATGCAGCGCCAGGACCTGGACCTGACCATCATCACCCGTGAACCAGGCAACGAAATCGGTCAGTTGCTGCGTCGCGAGCGCGCGGTGTGGGTGCAGGCCCAGGGTTTCTGCCCGCATGAGCACAATCCTCTGCGGCTGGCGATGTTCAACTGCGATTGCTATTGCCGGACCTGGGCCTGCAATGCCCTGGATGCCATCGAGAAGGAGTACCGGATCGCCTACACCAGTGCCAGCACCGCGGCGATCATGGCCGTGGTCAGTGCCGGCCTGGCCGTTACCGCGCAGTTGCAGAGCCTGATCACCAGCGACTTGCAAATCATTGGCGAAGCCGAAGGCCTGCCGCCTTTGCCCACAGCCAGCATCATGCTGCTGCGCAATCGCACAACGCAGTCGGAAATGACCGACTGCCTGGCCGACTACATCATCGAAGGCTTCAGATCTTGAAGGCCAGCATTACCGCGCACAGCACCAAAAAGCCGCAGAACAGCGAACGTAGTGCTTTTTCCGGCAAGGCGTGAGCCAGTTTCACGCCCCAACTGATGCTCAGCAGGCCCCCGACAGCCAGCGGTATGCCCATGCTCCACTGCACATGCTGATGCAGGCCGTAGGTCAGCAACGTGACGGCCGTACTGGGGGCAGCCAAGGCCAGTGACAAACCTTGGGCAACCACCTGGGTGGTGCCGAACACGCTGGTCAGTACCGGCGTTGCCACCACGGCCCCACCGACGCCGAACAAACCGCCCAGCACCCCGGCGCCGCTGCCCAGCACGCCCAGCCACGGCCAGGGCTGGCGCAGCTCACTGGCGGGCTGGGCAGTGCGCATGAACATCCGCGCCAGGTTCCAGGCCGCCAGCGCCCCGAGAAACAGCACAAAGCCAAAGCGCATGGCTTGGGCATCGACGCCCACGGCCCAGATCGAACCGAGCCAGGCGAAGACAAAGCCGGTCGTGGCCAGGGGCAACGCATGCTTGAGTTCGATGCGATTACGCTGGTGATACCGCCACAGCGCCAGCAGCACATTGGGCACCACCATCACCAGCGCCGTCCCCTGGGCCAATTGCTGGTCGAGACCGAACAGCACCCCCAGCGCCGGAATCGCGATCAGCCCGCCACCGATGCCGAACAACCCACCCACCGTGCCCAGTGCCGCGCCCAGCGCTATGTACATCGCCCACTCAATCATTGCCGCCTCTCTGAATTGCCAATCGCTGCATGCTACCGAGCTGGCGCTAGCGGGGAAACGCACAGCAACGCACAATGGCTGTGCCATTTACGCAAAAGCAGATTCGCAGCATGAACCCCGATGCCCTGACCGAACAACTCAGCCTGTTTCTTGATGTTCTGGAAACCGGCAGCTTCTCCGCCACCGCCCGGCGTCATCCGTTGACGCCTTCGGCGGTGGCGCGGCGTATCGACACCCTGGAAAGCGCAGTCGGCAGCCGCCTGTTCGTGCGCAGCACCCATGCGGTACGGCCAACTCCGGCCGGCAATGCCTTTGCCGAACGCGCCCGACGGATCGTCGAAGAGCTGCGCCTGGCCCGCGCGGAAGCGGTATCGCTGAGCAACGCCCCGGAAGGCCTGATCCGCATCGACGCGCCGGCCGCGTTCGGTCGCCGCCACCTGGCCCCGGCCATCGCCGATTTTCTCGTAGCCTATCCCGGGCTGGACGTGCAATTGCGCCTGATCGACAGCTTTGTCGACCTGCACGGCTCGCACCTGGGCGAAGTCGACCTGGTGTTGCGCGCCGGCCCTCTGGCAGACACCCGCCTGGTCGCCACGCCATTGGCCTACATGGTCCGTATTGCCTGCGCCAGCCCCGCCTACCTGGCCCAGCGCGGCATTCCCGCCAGCCCGGCTGAATTGCCCGAACATGACGGCCTGGACTGGGACGGCCTGGCCCCGCCCTTCGCCTGGCGCTTCGCGGTCGACGGGCAAATGCGCCTGTACCGCCCGACGCGCATGCGCATGAGCGCCAACAATGCCGAAACCCTGCTGTTCGGCGCCCTCGCCGGCTTGGGTATCGCTCACCTGCCCACCTGGCTGATCAGCGAATACCTGCTGCGTGGGGAATTACTACCGCTATTCTGTGACAACGGCCTGCCCAGCGCCGAAAGCAGCGGTATCTATGCCCTGCGCCTGGAACATGAAACGAACTCTCGCAGCCGTTTGTTGCTCGAATTCCTCAAGAGCCGCTTCAGCCCGATTCCGCCCTGGGACCTGGCGCTGCAAAGCGAGCTGCGCTGGCAGTAAGTGCGCTAATGACCTGCGTGCTAAATTTAAAGGACTTAACGAAATAAAGGATGTGCATGAACGCCGACCCGAAAGCGCCTGTTCCCTGCGACGAACTGCTCCTGGATAACCAGGTGTGCTTTGCCCTGCACTCGACCTCGCTGCTGATGACCAAGGTCTACAAGCCGCTGCTGCACAAGCTCGGGCTGACTTATCCACAGTACCTGGCGATGCTGGTGCTGTGGGAACAGGATGGTTTGACAGTCGGAGAGATCAGCCAGCGTCTGCTGACCGATCCAGGCTCGCTTACACCTTTGCTCAAACGCCTGGAAGCCGAAGGCCTGCTCAAGCGCACCCGCAGCCGCGAAGATGAGCGGGTAGTACTGGTGCAGTTGACCGAGCAGGGTCACGCCCTGCAAGCCCGGGCAAAGGATGTACCGCACTGCATCCTCGCCGCCAGCGGCGAGAACCTCGAACGCCTGCAACAGCTGCAGGCCGACTTGCTGGCGCTGCGCGCCAACCTGCAAAAAAGCCTCTGAGCGCTATGCTGAGAAATGACCGTTCGTAGGTCGACCGAAAAATTATCTTGCGCACTAAATAATTGCGCGCTAATTTAATTTCCGTACCCACTCAGCGCCACGGCGCAACTCACAAGCGAGGCTCAACATGCAAAAGGTCACTCCGCTGTACATTGCTGAAGCCAAATCCACCGGTGGCCGCGACGGCGGTTCGCGCTCCAGCGACGGCAAGCTGGAAGTCAAGCTGAGCACCCCCAAGGAACTGGGCGGCGCGGGTGGTGACGGCACCAACCCCGAGCAGCTGTTTGCCGCCGGCTACTCGGCCTGCTTTATCGGCGCCCTGAAGTTCGTCGCCGGCCAGCAGAAAAAAGCCCTGCCCGCAGACAGCTCGATCACCGCCAAGGTTGGCATCGGCCAGATTCCGGGTGGTTTCGGCCTGGATATCGACCTGAACATCAACCTGCCCGGCCTGGAACAGGCTGAGGCGCAAACGCTGGTCGAAGCTGCCCACCAGGTCTGCCCGTACTCCAATGCCACCCGTGGCAACGTCGACGTGCGCCTGAATGTGACGGTTTGATCGACAAGTTCCAGGCATAAAAAAACCCGGCCAAGGCCGGGTTTTTCGATTTCGCAGGTACGCCAGGCTTAGACCTTGGCACGGCCCTTGTAGGAACCACCTTCGCGAGTATCGATTTCGATCCAGTCGCCGATTTCGATGAAGTCAGCAACGCTCAGCTCGGTACCGTTCTTCAGCTTGGCTGGCTTCATGACCTTGCCCGAAGTGTCGCCGCGAGCGGAACCTTCGGTGTAGTCAACCTGACGCACGATGGTGGTTGGCAGGTCAACCGAAACCAGGCGCTCTTCGAAGAACACTGCTTCGCAGACGTCTTCCATGCCTTCTTCGATGAACGGCAGAACGGCCTCGATGTCTTCGGCGTTCAGCTCGTACATGGTGTAGTCAGTGGTGTCCATGAACGTGTAGGTGTCGCCGTTGATGAACGACAGAGTCGCTTCTTTGCGATCCAGGATCACGTCGTCCAGCTTGTCGTCGGCCGAGTAGACGGTTTCAGTCTTGTAGCCGGTCAGCAGGTTCTTCAGCTTGGTCTTCATGATCGCGCTGTTACGGCCCGACTTGGTGAACTCAGCCTTCTGAACCAGCCATGGATCGTTGTCGATACGGATCACGGTACCGGGTTTCAGTTCTTTACCAGTTTTCATTGCGATATATCCGAATTTGGATGGATTTACAAAAATCGAGGCCGCATATCATAGCCAATTTCGGTAAAACTGTACCAGCGCCGCGGCAAGGTCCGGCTGAGCGGCCTGTACCGCGCTCCAGCGGCGGGCATGCCGGTCCAGTTCGTCCCAGTGCGCCAGTACCTGTTGCCAGGCCTGGCCCATGTCGCTGTCCATGTTCCAGGCTCGCCACAATTGCACCAGCGCAGCCCCCGCCGGGGCGGACAATTCCAGGATGTACAGGTCGAGAAACGCCTCGAGTTTTTCCCAGTGGGCGTATTCTTCCTGCACATAGATATGCCAGAGCAGCGGCCGTGCCGCCCACTGCGCACGGACGAAAGAATCTTCGCCACGCACCGCGTTGAAATCGCAGCACCAGAGCAGCCGGTCGTAATCGTCCTGGCTGACGAAGGGCAGGATCTGCACGGTCAGCGCACCGCGCCGGGCAATATTGCCCACGCTCAGCGCCTGTTCGCCAAGCCAGGCCTGAACGTCACCCAGCACGCGCCCTTCGGGTACCAACAGGTGGTTGGGGCGGCTGTCGGCGGCCAGCACGTCCAGCCAACTGGCCACGCCGGGGTTTTCGTAGGCGAACAGCGAAATCAGCCGGGCATTGTTTTCTGGCGTTACGCCCAGGCCCTGCAGAAATGCCTTGCGTGCAGCCGGGTCCTGCTGGAGCGCGTCGCGCTGTGACAGCAGATTTGCCTCACGCAGCAAGCCGCCGGTTTTCGCGCTAAAGCCCGGAAAGAAAAACACCTTGCGCAAGCCATTGGCCTGGGGCGACGGCAAGCCATGGCAACCTTCGACCCAGTCTTCGGCGCTGAGGTAGTCCAGGTTCAGCCACAATGGCGCACGGGGTTGTTCGAGCATGGCCTGCACATAGGCAGGTGGCAGCTGACAGGCGAAAGCGCCAATCACCACATCGGCTACCGCCGTGTCCTGCCATTCAGATGGCCATTGGCGCACATCCACGCCCTGCTGCCATTGCTGGGCAACGTCGGCCTGGGCTTCGGGACAGATACGCACGAACGCCTTCAGGTCATCTACCCACAGGCGCACCGCCAGGCCCTGCTCAGCCACCAACTGCCGGGCCAGGCGCCAGGTCACGCCGATGTCGCCGTAGTTATCGACGACACAACAGAAGATGTCCCAGTGCGTTTTCATCGCTGGTCCCTTGGAAAAAGCGCCGATTGTCCGGGTAAATCATCGCAGACAAAAGCGTGGCACGAAAAAAACCCGTTGCACCATGCGACAATGGCTGCCCGTGTCCTGGCCAGGAGGCCATCATGCCCCGCCCTCGCGAATTGAAGATCACTCTAAAGCCGCTGCAACTGATCCTGTGCATTGCCCTGGGCCTGTGGCTTGGCGCTGTGGCCATTGCCCTGAGCCTGTGGCTTGCCGGGCGCCTGTTGCCAGCGACGCTGCAGCCGATCGGCCAGGTGCTTGCGCCGCCAGCCATTGCTCCGGCGTCCCCGGCGACGGCAGACCCGCAAAACCAGATGTTCGAACAATACAAACAAATCCTTCGTAACCAGGAAGTACAGCAGGCCGAAGAGCAGGCGCAAGGCAGCCTGCGCAACCTGTCCAACCCCAAGTGCCAGTTCTGGCTGCAACAGAACCGCACCGCGCCGACAGAAAAAAGCCGCGCCCTCGTTCTCGAATTCTGTAACTGAACCCATGACCAAAGCCGACCTGCTGCAACGCATCATCGACACACTGAGCTTTGACCTGGACGTCGCCCAGCGCGCGGCGCAAACCGCCTATGAGGCGGCCACCGCCGAAGAGAACATCGCCGAGAACAAGTACGACACCCTGGGCCTCGAAGCTTCGTACCTGGCCACCGGGCAAGCCCGGCGCATGGAGGAAATCCGCCAGGCGCGGGCGGCGTACCAGCAGTTGTTGCTGCGCGACTATGACCCGCAACGCGGCATTCAGGTCAGCAACCTGGTGACCCTCGAGGCAGAGAACGGCAGTTGCCAGCAGTTGTTCCTCGGCCCGGAAGGCGCGGGGCTGAAAATTGGCCAGGGCGAGCAACTGGTAACGGTGATCACCCCGCGCTCGCCACTGGGTCAGTGTTTGCTCGGCAAGGTCGAAGAGGATGAGGTGAGCCTGGTGCTTGGCGGGGTACCCCAGAACTACTCCATCCTCAAGGTTCTGTGATCAGGAAGGCTGCGCCTTCCATCGCTGGCAAGGCCAGCTCCCACAGGTTCGGCGTGCCCTGATCCAGTGTGGGGTCTACTGTGGGAGCCAGCCTTGCCGGCGATGGGCTGCACAGCAGCCCCCTCATAAAGCGCCCAACGCATCAAAGCGCTGCGCCAACCCCTGCCGGGCAAACTGCTCGATGACAAAATCGACAAACACCCGCGTCTTGCCCGGCAGCAACTTGTGTTCGGCGTAGTACAGCGAAATATTGCCGTCATCCACGTACCAGTCCGGCAACACCCGCAACAGCCGGCCGGCCTGCAGGTACGGCACGGCAAACGGCATGCTCACCAGCGCTACGCCCAGGCCCTGCTCCGCTGCCGCGCAGGCTGCCTCCGAATCACTCATGGTCATGCGCAAGCGCAGGTCCAACGGGCTCTGCTCTTGCTCGCGACTGGTCAGCGGCCAGGAGCGCACGCGCCCGGTCTGCGGTGAACGAATAAGAATGCCATCCAGCTCGTGCAAATCGGCAGGCTGGGTGATTGGCCGATGCTGCTGCAGATACGTCGGCGCCGCCACCAGAATCCGGTGCGCAGGGGTCAGCTTGCGCGCCACCACGCCCTGGGGCAGATCGAAGCCGCCACCAATGGCGGCATCGAAACCCTGGCCGATCAGGTCGACCTGACGGTTATCGAAATGCCAATCGGGGCTGATCGCCGGGTAGCGCCGCAAGAACTCGGCCAACAGCGGCACGACATACAGGCGACCGAACACCGTGCCCATGCTCACTTTCAGGGTGCCGGCCGGTTGCCCTTCGGCACTGGCCAGGTTAGCCACGGCATACTGGATGGTCTGGAAACTCGCCGCCACCTCTTCAAGAAAACGCTGCCCGGCCTCAGTCAGGGTCAGGCGTCGGGTGCTGCGCTGGAACAAGCGCACGCCCAGGCGCGCCTCCAGCCGCGCGACGTTCTTGCCCACCGCCGCCGGGGTCAGGCTCAGGCGCCGCGCCGCTTCGGCGAAGCTGCCGACTTCGGCGCTGCGGACAAAACACTCGATGCTGCTGAAGGATTCCATACCGTTGATTCCATACTTCTGGTTTACACAGACTATAGCGATTACTGGCTACCGATAGGGTAATCAGCGGCCGATACTGAAGCCCATCCAAGGCATCCAGCCTTGTTCTTTCGGGAGCACAGCATGTCGACCCAATCCAGCCTCCACGGCAAAGTAGCCCTGATCCAGGGCGGTTCCCGCGGTATCGGCGCGGCCATCGTCAAACGCCTGGCCGCCGAAGGCGCCAGTGTCGCCTTCACCTACGCCAACGCCACGGCCCAGGCCGAAGCCCTGCAGCAAAGCATCATCGCCGCCGGCGGCAAGGCCCTGGCCATCAAGGCCGACAGCGCCGATGCCAGCGCCGTGCAGCAGGCGGTGCAAAGCACTGCAGAAGCCTTCGGTGGCCTGGACATCCTGGTCAACAACGCCGGAGTACTGGCGGTGGGGCCGCTTGCGGAGTTCAGCCTGGAGGACTTCGACCGCACCCTGGCGGTGAACGTGCGCAGCGTCTTCGTAGCCACGCAAGCGGCCGCGCGGCACATGGGCCAGGGCGGGCGGATCATCAACATCGGCAGCACCAATGCCGAGCGCATGCCCTTCGCCGGCGGCGGCCCCTATGCCATGAGCAAGTCGGCGCTGGTTGGCCTGACCCGGGGCCTGGCCCGTGACCTGGGGCCACTGGGCATCACCATCAACAACGTCCAGCCTGGCCCGGTGGATACCGATATGAACCCGGCCCAGGGCGAGTTCGCCGAAAGCCTGATGGGCTTCATGGCGGTGGGTCGTTATGGCCACGTCGACGAAATCGCCAGCTTCGTCGCCTACCTGGCCGGCCCGGAGGCGGCCTACATTACCGGCGCCAGCCTGAGCATCGATGGCGGCTTTGCCGCCTGAGGCACGTCAATGACTGTCCCTGCCCGCCAGGCGCTGCTCAATCAACTGGACAAAGGCCTTGGCGGCCGGGGTCGGGTGCGTCGACCAGATCGCATACACGTGACGCACCGGCGCATCCTCGACCGCCACCGACACCACGCCGTTGAAGCAGCGGGCGATCCGCGCCGGCACCAGGCCAACCGCCAGGCCGCGCTTGGCGAACTTTTCCATCAGGCGAATATTGGTCACTTCAAACTGCACCCGATGGCGCACCCCTGCAGCGGCAAAGGCCTCGTCGGTTTGCCGGCGGGCGCCGCTACCAGCCGGGAAATCCACCAGCGGCTGCGCTTCGAGATCGGCCAGGGACACGCGCGCCGCGCCCGCCAACGGATGCTCGACGGCCATGACCGCCACCAGCTCTTCTTCGGCCAGCAGGCGGTACTCGACGCCCTCCAGCCGCTCGCCCGGCCAGACTCCGATAAATCCTACGTCCAGCCGCCGCTCGCGCACATCGGCGGTCAGCAATTCGCTCTTGGCCATCAGCCAGCGGATATCCACCGACGGGTGCTGAGCATGAAAATCGGCCAGCAGGTCGACCAGGTCCAACTCGGTCAGCGAGGTGATCTCGCCGATGGACAATTGCCCCCGCACTTCACCACAGGCCGCGGCAACATCTTCGGCAATTCGCCGGGTGGCCTCCAGCGCTGGCCAAGCGCTCTGCACGAAAGCTTCGCCAGCCGGCGTCAGGCGCACGCGCCGCGAACTGCGCTCGAACAGGCTGACGCCGAGGGTCTCTTCCAGCCGGGCAATCTGATGGCTCAAGGCCGACTGCACCACATGGCAGCGTTCGGCGGCTCGGGTGAAGCTGCCGGTGTCGACCACCGCCAGGGCATACTCAATCTGCTTGAGGTTCATGGGTTGATCTATTTTCAAGATGGATAGAATGAAAACGATGCATTGGCGTCATGCTAGCGCATTTCCGATACTGTCACTTCCCAACTGCCACTGATCGAGACGGTCCATGACCTCTGCCACCCATTCCCTGAGCCGCGGCCTGATTCTGCTGATGGCGACCGCCACGGGCCTTGCCGTCGCCAGCAACTACTACGCACAACCCTTGCTGCACAGCATCGCCGAACATTTTGGCCTGACCACCGCCAGCGCCGGGGCCATCGTCATCGCTGCACAACTGAGCTATGGCGCCGGCCTGTTGCTGCTGGCACCACTGGGCGACCTGTTCGAACAACGCAAACTGATCGTCAGCATGATTGCCATCAGCACCCTGGGCCTGCTGATCAGCGCGTTTTCGCCAAACCTGGCGTGGCTGCTGATCGGTACCACCCTCACCGGCCTGTTCTCGGTAGTCGCCCAAGTGCTGGTGCCCATGGCTGCAGGCCTCAGCGAGCCGTCGCAACGCGGGCGGGTGGTTGGCACCCTGATGAGCGGATTGCTGCTGGGCATCCTGCTGGCGCGCACCGCCGCCGGGTTCATGGCCGAGCTCGGCAGCTGGCGCAGCATCTACCTGCTGGCAGCGGCACTGATGGGGCTGTCGGCGATCGCCTTGTTCCGCGCCCTGCCCGAGCGTCATCAGCATGCCGGGCTAAGCTATCCGGCGCTGCTCGGTTCGGTGTTCCGCCTGTTCGTGGACGAGCCGATCCTGCGCCTGCGCTCGTTGCTGGGCCTGTTGTCCTTCAGCCTGTTCGCCTTGTTCTGGACGCCGCTGGCCTTCCTGCTGTCAGTCGAGCCATACCACTACTCCGATGCGGTGATCGGCCTGTTCGGCCTGGCCGGCGCCGCCGGTGCCCTGGCGGCCAACTGGGCCGGGCGCCTGGCCGATCGGGGCAAAGGCCCGCTGGGTACCACGGTCGGTTTGCTGGCACTGCTGCTGTCGTGGGTGCCGCTGGCTTACGCCCAGTCTTCGCTGGCGGCATTGCTGATCGGCGTCCTGTTGCTCGACCTGGCAGTTCAACTGGTGCACGTGAGCAACCAGAACGCCGTGATTGTCCTGCGCCCGGAAGCCCGCAACCGCCTGAATGCCGGCTATATCACCTGCTATTTCATCGGCGGCGCCCTTGGCTCGCTGCTCGGTACGCAACTGTTCCAGCGTCATGGCTGGGACGGCATCGTCATCGCCGGCCTGAGCATCGGCGCCCTGGCCCTGCTGGTCTGGGGCCTGGCAGAACGCCAGCGCGTCTTGCGCCTGCGCACCGCCTAACGGCGCACGAACGCTTCATCGACCCGGGCCAGGTGCTCTTCGCGCAAGGTCCCGGCGTAGTAATGCAGTTTGATCCAGGCCAGCAGGTAGTCGTAGCGGGCCTGGGCCAGGTCGCGGCGGGTGGTCGCCAGTTGCTGCTCGGCATTGAGCACATCGAGGTTGACCCGTTCGCCACCGAGCACACTCTGGCGGGTCGATTGCACCAGCGCCTCGGCCGATGTCAGCGCCCGCTGATAGGCACGCAGGCGGCTGACGCCGGACTGACAGGCGTTGTACTGACGGCGCAGCTCGATCAAGGTTGTCCGGGTGTTGCCGTCCAGTTCGTACTCGGCCTGCTCCAGGTTGCGGCTGGCCTGACGGGTGGCCGCCGACACCCCGCCGCCGGCAAACAACGGCAGGCTGACTTCGATGCCGATGGTGTTGGTGTCGTAGCGCTGGTTGTAGGTGTTGCCACTGTCGGACTGCATTTGTCGCGACGTGGCGTAGGCCGTCACCTTGGGCAGATGCCCGGCGCGGTTGCGCTCCACTTCATACTCGGCCACTTCCAGGGCCTGACGCTGGGACGCCAGTTGCGGGTTGTTGGCCAGGGCCAGCTCATGCCAAGCCTCATAGGTCGCCGGTTGCAACGTCAACAGGGCAAAACCGTCGTTGAGCGGCGCCAGTTCGTCGATGCGCGCTGATGGCTCGCCAATCAGCGCACCCAACTCGCGCAGGGCCGCATCCTGATCGTTGCGTGCCTGGATCTCCTCGGCGTCGGCCAGCTCAAAGCGGGCCTGGGCTTCGAGAATATCGGTACGGGTGCCCTCACCCTGCTGGAACAGTTGCTGGTTCTGCTGGAACTGCTGTTGATAGGCCTGCTTGCTGGCCACGCTGATGCTGATCTGGTCTTCGGCGAACAGCGCCTGGGTATAACTGGTCATCACCCGGACCAGAAGCTCCTGGCTTTTGCCACGAAACTCCTCATCGGCAAACAGCGCCTGGGCCACCCCCTTGCGGTAACTGGCATAGGCCTCGTAGTCGAGCAACGGCTGCTGGAGGATGAAGGTGGAACCGTAGCTGTTGTAGTGGCGGTCTTCATCCTCGCGCCGCGAATCGCCCAGATAGCGAGCCTTGGAGTCGTTGCGGCCCTTGTTGTAGTTGTACGACAGGCTCGGCAGCAAGCCGGCGCGGCCGATGGCGCGGTTTTCCTGCCCGGCTTCGCGGGCCTTGAGCGCACCGAGGAACACCGGGTCCTTGCGCAGCGCTTGTTCATACACCTGAAACGGTCCCATGGCCTGCGCGCCCGCCCCTGTTGTCAGGGCGAACGCCGCCAGCAGCCCGGTCATCAAGCTTTTCATGCACGGGCTTCCTTATTGTTCGGTCAACGCGGTGCCTGCCCGGTCGAGCAGGGGTTTGAACAGGTAATTGAGCATCGAGCGCTCGCCGGTACGCACGAACAGTTCGGCGGGCATGCCCGGTTTGATTACCAAGCCGTTGAGGCGCGCCAGTGCCTGTTCGCTGACCGTGCTGCGCAGGACGTAGTACGGCTGGCCGGTCTTGTCGTCGAGCAGCTGGTCGGCGGAAATCAGCGCCACCTCGCCCGCTACCCGCGGCGTGCTGCTCTGGTTGAAGGCGGTGAAGAGGATATCCACAGGCAGCTGCACCGCGACTTTATCCACAAGGTTGACCGGCAGGCGCCCTTCGACTTCCAGAGCAGTGCCCTGGGGGACCACCTCAAGCAAGGTTTCACCGGCGCGCACCACCGCGCCCTCGGTATGCACGCCGAGGTTGACCGCGATGCCGTCGGCCGGGGCAAGAATCTCGCTGTGCTGCAGGTCGAAACCAGCCGAGGTCAGTTGCTGCTCCAAGGTCACGCTTTTCAGTTGCGCCTCGGCCAGCTGGCTGCGCACCTCTTTCTGGTATTCCTCGCGGCGTTGCTGCAGGTTGAGCCGCGACTCGACGATGCCCTGCTCAAGCCGTGCGCTATCGCCGCTGTTCTGCGCCAGGTCACGCTGGACCTGGGACAACTGCCGCTGATACTCCAGCAAGCGGTTGCGCGGAATGTAACCCTGGCTGGCCAGCGGCTTGAGGTTCTCCAGTTGCTCACGCAATGAATCGGCCTGGGCCTGCAGGTCGCCACGGGCGCGGCGCATGCCGGCCAACTGGGCGACTGCACCGTCGATACTCGCGGTCAGCCCCGCCTGTTCGCGGGCCTGGGCATCACGGCGGCTGCTGAATAGCTGACGCTGGCTCTCCAACACCAGGCTCAACTGCGGGTCGGGATTGTTGCTGAGCTCGGCCGGGAAGACGATTTCGCCGAGGTTATCGCGCTCGCTCTGCCAGCGCGCCAGGCTGGCCCAGGCCAGCCGGTACTGGGCCTGCAGCGATTGCACATCGGCCTGGACCTGAGTCTGGTCGAGGCGAAACAGCGGCTGCCCCTGCTTAACAATTTGGCCTTCACTGACCAGGATGCGGCTGACCACGCCACCGGCCAGGGACTGCACCGCCTTGCGCTTGCCGGATACCACCACCGTGCCCTGCACGGCGATGCCTTGATCGAGCGGTGCCAGGGTTGCCCAGGCAATGAAGCCGCCAAAGCCGACCAGGGTCAGCAGCCAGCCCAGTCGCACGTAAAAACGCGCGCCGCGGCCTTTATCTACCTGACTCATACGCCACCTCCGGTTGCCAGCGCGGCATTGGCGGGTTGACGTTGGGCCTGTTCCTGGGCGCGGCTCAGGGCCTGCATCACGTCATGCGCCGGCCCAAAGGCCTGCATCCGGCCCTCGCTGAGCACCAGCAGCTTGTCGGCCTGGGCAAGGGCTGCCGAGCGGTGGGTGACCAGTACCACGGTGCGGCCCTGGGCTTTCATCTGCGCAATGGCGGTGGCCAGCGCCGCCTCGCCACTGGTGTCGAGGTTGGAATTGGGTTCGTCGAGCACGATCAGGCTCGGCCCGCCGTAGAGGGCTCGGGCCAGGGCGATGCGCTGTTTCTGCCCGCCGGACAGGTCGCCGCCGTCTTCGCCCAGACGCGTGTCATAGCCTTGCGGCAGGCGCAGGATCAGCTCATGCACGCCGGCCTGGCGCGCGGCCTCGACCACCTTGTGGCCATCCAGATCGGCAAACCGGGCAATGTTCTCGGCAATGCTGCCGCGCAGCAGTTCGATGTTCTGTGGCAGGTAACCGATATGCGGGCCCAGGGCCTCGCGATCCCAGCGGTGCAGGTCGGCGCCGTCCAGGCGCACGGTACCGCCCAGGGTCGGCCAGACGCCAACCAGCACCTTGGCCAGGGTCGACTTGCCCGAGCCGGAGGTTCCCAAAACGCCGAGCACTTCCCCGGCGCCAAGGTTGAAACTGATCTGCTGCAAGGTGGCCACACGCTTGCCGGGCGGCCCGGCGCTGACCTGCTCGAAACCCAGGCGCCCGCTTGGCGCCGGCAAGGCCATCGGTGCTGGCGGTTCAGGAAACTCGCGCAACAGACCATCGAGACGCTGATAGGCCATGTGCGCCCCGCTCCACTGCTTCCACACCGCAATCAGCTGATCGATCGGGCTAAGTACCCGCCCCATGAGGATAGAGCCGGCGATCATCATGCCCGGGGTCATCTGCCCCTCGATCACCAGCAAGGCGCCCAGCCCCAGCACCAGCGATTGCAGGCACAGGCGCAGCGACTTGCTGACCGCGGTGATCACTGCCGACGTATCGCTGGCCTGGTTCTGCAAGGTCAGAAAGCGCGAATGCAAGGCGAACCAGCGCTGGCGCAAGGCACCGAGCATGCCCATGGCCTGGATGCTCTCGGCGTTGTGCAACTGGCTGCTGGCCAGGTGCGTGGACTGCTGCTGGAAACCGCTGGCTTCGACCAGCGGCTTGTGGGTCAGGCGTTCGTTGAGCACCGCCAGGGCAATCAACAGCAACGCCCCGGCACAGGCCATGACGCCCAGCCAGACGTTGAACAGAAAAATCACCGCCAGATAAATCGGAAACCAGGGCGCGTCAAAGAAGGCGAACAACGCCGGGCCGGTGACAAATTGCCTCACCTGGGTCAGGTCGTTAAGTGCTTGCCCTGCCTGGCCATCGCCCTGACGCAAGTTGCGCTCGAAGGCGGCCCGGTACACGTTCAGGTTGAAGCCCTGTTCCAGCTGGTTGCCGACACGGATAACAATGAAACTGCGGATTGCTTCCAGCGCACCAATAAACACAAAGAAACCGACCACCATCAAGGTCAGCATCCACAGGGTTGTTTCGTTTTGCGAAGAAAGTACCCGATCATACACTTGCAGCATATAAATCGAGGGCACCAGCATGAGGAGATTAATCAACGCGGTAAAACAACCCACACTCAGAAGCGTGGACTTGTGATCTGCCAGTGCTGCCCACAAGGGCGCACCGGCCTTATTAGTCGGCCTGTTCATTGTCCGCCTTTCTATCCCTGAAAAATCGGCAATTGCCTACAAGGTTTTATTATTTATTCTTACGTTCCAATAACAGTGTCTTTCCGCTCGCTGAAGTCCATTTGAAGATACCGGGCTTATAACGGTTGAAGTGCACCAATGCAGTGCCGCTGCCGCCCATCAAGGCCAGGGTATCGGGAGTCGGCAGCCAGCCGCCGGGACGCGCGCCGATCAGCCCTTCCACGCAATCCAGATCGCCGTGCAAGGTTTGCGTTTCTTCCAGGTGCAGCTCGCAACCCGCTGCCGGATCTGCTTCGGGGTAAAGCGTCCATTCACCGGCCAGTTGCGCAGGAGTGGGGAGTATCAGGCTGCTTGCCATACCGACCTCGGTCATCAACATCAGGGGAATCGCGCCGAGCGCGATCATTCGCTTGAAAGCCATCATCTGCCCGCCTCAGAAAAAGCGGCGCATGAGCGCCGCCCTTTCAGGTTGCTATCAGACCACGATATCCGTGGCGACTGCCTGACCTACAGTAGTCACCAGGAAATCAGACAGGCTGTTGCCGGTGAAGTCGATCGACAGGCTACCGAGGTTGCTTGCCTGATCGAAGCTCAGTACCGCCTCGCCGGCATGCCCGGTAAAGGCATCAACGAACTGCAGCGGCAGCTTGTTGACAGCAAAGGCCGAGATGGCCGACAGATCGATCTTGTCCTGACCGCTGACAAAATCCATGATCCGGTCGGGATTGCTCGGGGTCGAATCGCTGCTGGCAGCGAAGACGAAGGTGTCGGAACCGGCACCACCCCAGAGTTTGTCGCCACCACCGGCGCCGTAGATGATGTCGTTGCCGGCACCACCCTTGAGCTCGTTGGCCACGGCGTTGCCGATCAGCAGGTCATTGCCCGAACCGCCGATGGCGTTCTCGACAATCGAGCCCTTGGCAATGGAAATGTTGCCAATCATGCCGCCAACGTCGGAGAACGACGCGTCATTTAGGTTGATCTTCTGGTTTTGGGTAAAACCGGAGAAGTCCAGGGTATCGTTGCCGCCACCGTCCCACACCGAGAAGACGATTTTCGACGAGGCCGAGGTGGCCGAGTAGAAATCGCGGTCGGCGGTGGAGTTGAAGCCGTATACGGTATCGCCGGAGCGGGTCGCGTAGTTGGCACCGTAGAGTTTCTGGATCGCCGCGATGTCATCCATCAGTGGCGCCGAGGAGTACACCTGCACGCCGCCCTTGGTGAAGTTCTGGCTGGTGTTGCTCTCGCCCCAGTAGCTCATGACGCTGTAGCCACGGGTATCCTGGCCGTAGGTTGCATCGGCGTAGGTTGGGTAGCCTTCCCCGGCGTTGTAGTCGCCCGGGTGGGACAGACCGAGCACGTGGCCGATCTCGTGGGTCAGGGTCTGGCGGCCGTAGTTGCCGTTCTCCGGGTTGACGTTGGCCTGGTACTGGTTGTTGATCAGGTACCAGGATTCACCCTTGTGCGAACCCGGGCGGTCGAACGGCAGATAGGCAAATGCCGCGCCACCGGTGCTGCCGTCGCTGTAGTTGCCGAAGGTCATGTGACCGTCGCCGCCTGACGCACCTTCCTTGAAGGTCACCTTGGCCACGTCTGCCCAGGACTGCATGGACAGTTTGGCCTGAGCCTTCTGCTGGCCGGAAAAGGCGCTGAACGAGCCCAGTTCCTGACTGTCGAAGCCAACAGGTGCCTTGGTCAGGAAGGTATAGGTCAGGTTGATGGTGCCGTCCTTGTTCAGGTCCTTCCAGGCGGCGCCATCGCGCAGCAACTGGGTAGCGGCCTGGTCGACCGAGAACGAAGGTTTGCCATTGACTGTCGCACTGCCGCCGCGATCATATTGATGGCCGAAACTATTGATCAGGCTGTAAGCGGAACTTGCACCGTGCGGTTGCAATACAGAGCCAGCTGAAACAATAGCGCTTTCTTTGACTTTCGACATACAGACACTTCCTTGTTTACAAAAAAGCAGTTGTTGTCCGACAGGACGCTCCCGCGGCGAGATCGTCCCATCACTCGCCTGAATGAGGCGGGGAAAAACTGACACACCAGGAATTGAACTGTCCAGCTTTTTTTGACGCCAATTTTCAATAACACTACTTGTTTATTGTCCTACAATTCAGAAGCCTTGATTTAGCGCCCTCCGCAACAATTTGCGCAAACGGTGATATATCGAGCCCAACTAAAATCGCGCCCATAGACGAAAGTCGACCGAGCAGCTTTAGTTGAGAAACCGAACTTTAATTATAAGAATGCGACATGCCGTTATCCTTCAGCGGATCTACGTCTTTACTTTTTTGCGACAACTCGGCGGTGACCCTCCGTCGCCTAGCCATTGACTTGTGCCGAACCCTGGCGCTGAGTAGGGATTGGTCAATAGCCCTTTCAACCTGGACGCCACTATGACAAGACTCACGGTTCAATCCGGCGATTTCTTGCAAGGTGAAGGCGAGTACCGCAACGGATCGCTCACACTCAAGACCGCCCGCAGCCCTTCACCCGGCGAGAAGATCGCCCTTACCCGCATTTCCGATCTGATCGTTGCCAATCAGGAATCCAGTCGCAGCCTCAGCAGTGCGCTTGGCTGGGGCATGGCCGGCGCCCTGGTGGCGGGTCCGGTCGGCCTGATCGCCGGCCTCTGGCTAGGTGGCAAGGAAGAAGAGGTGACCTTCCTGGCCACGTTCAAAGATGGTCGCAAGCTGATGGCCATCACCGACAAGAAGACCTGGTCGAAAATCGACGGCAACTGGCGGCGACACGCCCAGACGGCGGCGAACGGGTGAATCCGCGCCGCCCTCGCTCGTACAGAGCAGTAGAAGCCGATTGAAAACAGGGGCACCGCCAGCCGGTCGCCCCTGCTAAGATTGCGCCCCCGCCTGCCCGGCGCAATACCGGGCGGGTTACCAGTGCCCGGGCTAGTCCCCCTCTACCCATCGGGCAAAAAGCCCTATCGGACAGCAGCCGATCAATAACGGCGCGTCCGCGTTCGCCTTCAAGGAGCTCCTGCATGACCTTGCCCCGCCCTCGCCTGTCCCTGCACCTGCTCGGCCTGAGCCTGGCAATGCCGGCCTCGCACAGCCTGGCCCAGGACAGCATCACCCTGGCGCCGGTGCAGGTATCGGAGGCCTACAGCGAGGGCTATCAGGCCCGGGAAGCCGCGGTCGGCGGCTGGCAGCCAGCGCCGCTCCTGGATACTCCGGCATCGATTGCAGTGTTCAGCGAGCAATTGCTGGCTGATCGTCAGGTGCGCAAGCTCAGCGAAGTGCTGCAAAGCGATGCCTCGGTGGGCGAAAGCTACGCACCGATCGGCTACTACGAGAACTTCAATGTACGCGGCTTTGAACTCAATGCCGCCAGCAGCTACAAGATCAACGGCCAGACCATCGCCGGTGAGCAGAACGTGGCACTGGAGAACAAGCAGCAGGTCGAGTTGCTCAAGGGCCTCTCGGGCTTGCAGAGCGGCGTGTCGGAACCGGGCGGGCTGATCAACTACGTGACCAAGCGCCCGGAGGATGTGCGCACGGTCACGGTGTCGAGCAACGAGCAGGGTGAACGCTACATTGCGACCGACCTGGGCGGCTGGTTCGGCAGCGAACGCCAGTTCGGCCTGCGCGCCAACCTGGCCCACGAAGACATCCGCTCCTACGTCGATCACGCTGACGGCAAGCGCGACTTCGCGTCCCTGGCCTTCGACTGGCAAATCAACCCCGATGCGGTGCTGCAACTGGATGCCGAGTACCAGCAGCGTGAACAGCGTTCGGTGCCGGGCTATCAGTTGCTGGGCGGCAACAGCCTGCCCCACGGCATCGACCCGCATGACCGCCTGGCCTACCAGCACTGGGCCAACCCGGTAACGATCGACTCGCTGAACCTTGGCGGGCGCTTCGAGTATCGCTTCAGCGACAACTGGACGGGCAGCGTCAGTGCTTCGCGCAGCAAGGTGGTGATCGATGACTACAGTTCGTTTGCCTGGGGCTCCAGCGAAGGCGCCTACTTCAGCGAGGCAGGCGACTATGACATCTACGACTACCGCAGCCCTGACGATACCCGCCGCACAGATGAGGCACAGGGGGCGCTCAATGGCCGCTTCGATACCCTGGGCATGGGGCATGAGCTGACCATCGGCGCCAGCGCCCAGCGCCGTACGCTCGACCAGCGCCCTTACTTCAACGAGTGGATCGGCAGCGGCAACATCTATCAACAAACGCCGGCGCTGGAGCCGTCCGAGAAGACCCCGGGCCACAGCACCCGCAGGCTCGACAGCCGCCAGTACGGGATATTCGCCAGCGACCGGATCAGCTTCAACGAACAATGGCAGACCGTGCTGGGCGCGCGCCTGGTGCGTCTGGATGAGAAGACCTTTGCCGAAGATGGCAGCCCAGGCCGCCATTCCCGCGACTATCAACTGCTGCCCAATGCCGCGCTGATCTACAAGCCGCGCCCGGATATCTCCCTGTACACCAGCTATAGCAAGGGCCTGTCATCCGGTGGCACGGCGCCGTGGTTCGCCACAAACACTGCCGAGATTCTTGCGCCGACCCTGTCCCACCAACTGGAAGTCGGCATCAAGCGCGACTGGCAACGCCTGAGCCTGAGCGCAGCCTTGTTCCAGCTGCGTCAGGCCTACCAGTATTCGCAACCTGACGGCGCAGGCAATTTCACTTATGTACAGCAAGGCCAGCAAAAGAACATAGGCCTGGAACTGGGCGCCAGCGGTTGGCTCACCTCCAACCTGCAGATCAATGCCAGCGCTGCGGCAATCCGTGCACGGGTCAAGAACAGCGGCACGGCTGACTACGAAGACCATCAGGCGCTGAACGTGCCGAATTTTCGCGCCGCCATTCAGGCCGACTACAGCCTGCCGATCCCGGGCCTGGCCCTGCTCGGAGGCGCCCGCTACAGCGCCAGCAAATACGCCAACCAGGCCGGTACGGTGGAGGTCGGCAGCTATGCGGTTGTCGATCTGGGGAGCCGCTACAGCACCAAGGTTGGCGGCTATGACACAGTGCTGCGGCTGATGGTGGATAACGTCTTCGACAAGCGCTACTGGCGCGATGCCGGCGAGTATCTGGGGGATGGTTATCTGTTTCAGGGGGCGCCACGGACAGCGCGGGTTTCGGCTTCTGTGAGTTTCTGAGGCCCTCATCGCGGGTCTGTGGGAGCTGGACTTGCCAGCGATCGAGCGCGAAGCGGTCGTAATCCAGGCAGCGCATGATGTGCTGGCTGCACTGGCCCCATCGCTGGCAAGCCAGCTCCCACAATGAATCTGCGTACGCCGCCGGACCTGTGGGAGCTGCGCGAAGCGGTCGTAGTCCAGGCAGCACCTGATGTGCTGACTGCACTGACCTCATCGCTGGCAAGCCAGCTCCCACCAAGCACCGCCGTCAGAATGGTTCGCTACCCTCGCGAATTTCCACTTCCAGCACCTCACCCAACGCAACCAGCTGCGCCGCCACGTCCCTGGTGGTGATGAAGCCACTGTAGCAGTCACTGTCGGTGGACCAGTTCCACAGCACCAGGCCCTGCTTGTGCAGTTCGTCGTGGGCCGTGACCATCAGCTCGGGCACCGTGGTGTCGTCGAGGAAGTCTTCATCCTCCGCATCTTCAACACCGAAGGTAACCTCGGCATCACGCGCCTCGGCCAACTGCCGCACGCTCTGCACAAACGACTCGGTGTCCTTCCAGTCGACGAAATACACCGATTCCCAGTCAGCCACATCCTTGACGATCCACATCAACTGCTGCGGGTCGTCCTCGAACTCTTCGACCTCATCTTCATCCAGCTCGATTTCGCGCAGCGCCTGAATGTGCTGGCGGGTCATCTCGGCCGATGGGCTGATCAGGGCCAACAACTGCTCGGCGGCGAGAATCTGCTGCTTGCTGAATACTTCTTTGAGCATCTGAAACATCCTTTTTCATGGGCAAAACAAAAAGCCCCCGGCCTTGTTCAGGTCGGGGGCTTTTCTAGATGTGGCGGTGAAGAAGGGATTCGAACCCTTGATACAGTTTCCTGTATACACACTTTCCAGGCGTGCTCCTTCAGCCACTCGGACACTTCACCGGTTCTCGCCAAGCAGTTCAGCCTGTCGAGGCGCGCTAATGTAGTCGAAAGAGGTTCTGATGGCAAAGGTTTTTTTCAGAATATTCATGCGCTTAAGCCATTTAATCAAAAAACCCCGGCACAGAGGGCAAAGCCGCCATTCTCTGGCGTGCTTTGGCAGCCCGGATTAACGCACTCCCGTCAGGACGAGCAAGCGGACCTGCAAGCTGACCGGTCAGTCAGTCACAGCGCTTTACCTCGGGCACTTGCCTGAGTAACGTCTGCCCCACTCCCCCTTAAGGAACCCTGTCATGAGTGAGCTGATTACCTACCACCTCGAAGACGGCATTGCGACCCTGACCCTGAACAACGGCAAGGTCAACGCTATCTCGCCCGACGTCATCAAGGCCTTCAATGCCGCCCTCGACCAGGCCGCGCAGGACCGCGCGGTGGTAATCATCACCGGCCAGCCGGGCATTCTCTCCGGCGGCTACGACCTGAAGGTCATGACCGCAGGCCCGAAAGAAGCCGTCAGCCTGGTCACCGCAGGCTCCACCCTGGCCCGACGCATGCTCTCGCACCCGTTCCCGGTCATCGTTGCCTGCCCGGGCCACGCGGTGGCCAAAGGCGCATTCCTGCTGCTCTCGGCCGACTACCGCATCGGCGTCGAAGGCCCGTTCAGCATTGGCCTCAATGAAGTGCAGATCGGCATGACCATGCACCACGCCGGCATCGAACTGGCCCGCGATCGCCTGCGCCGCTCGGCGTTCCACCGGTCGGTGATCAATGCCGAGATGTTCGACCCGGCCAGCGCCGTCGACGCCGGTTTCCTCGACAAGGTAGTGCCGGTCGAACAGCTGCAGGAAGCTGCGCTGACAGCGGCCCGCCAGTTGAAGAAGATCAACATGAACGCCCACAAGCACACCAAGCTCAAAGTGCGCAAAGCGCTGCTCGACATCCTCGACGACGCCATCATCCGCGACCAGGAACACCTGGGCTGACCCCCTACCAAGGCCTGATTGCAACTATTTGTGTAATCAGGCCTACCCCACCCCAATGAGCGTTTGCCGATAGAAGTGCACACCCGTACACTGCGCCGCGTTTGCCTGGTGTGAGTCGTACGATGCTTTTTATTATCCGCATGTTCCTGTTGGGGCTGCATTTTCTCCTGGCCGGTGTTCTCGGTGTGCTGGTTGGCCTGTGCCGACCGTTCAACCCGGACAACAGCCGAATCTGTGCACGCCTTTATGGGCTGCCCGCCACCTGGCTGATGCGCCTCGAGATCAAGGCCGAGGTCGGCCCGCTGTTCGATCAGCCGCCGGGCTGCGTGATCATCGCCAACCACCAGTCCAACTACGACCTGTTCGTGCTGGGTCATGTGGTGCCGCGGCGCACCGTGTGCATCGGCAAAAAGAGCCTGAAATGGGTCCCCCTGTTCGGCCAGTTGTTCTGGCTGGGCGGCAACGTGCTGGTCGACCGCGGCAACGCCTACCAGGCGCGCCGGGCAATGCAGACCACCACCCGCACCCTGAGCGAAGACGACACCTCGATCTGGGTGTTCCCCGAAGGCACGCGCAATGCCGGCGAGCACCTGATCACCTTCAAGAAGGGGGCCTTCCACATGGCCGTCGAGGCGGGTGTGCCGATCGTGCCGGTGTGCGTCAGCCGCTATGCCAGCCGCCTGAAGCTCAACGGCTGGCGTCGCAGCAAGGTGATCATCCGTTCGCTGGCGCCGATCGCCACCAGCGGCCTGACCCAGCAGGATGTGCCGGCCCTGGCCGAGCAGTGCCGCCTGCAGATGCAACACTGCATCGATCGCATGGAAGGTGAACTGGCCCAGGCGTGAACGGTTGCCGAATCGTGCCGGTCAGACCAAGCTACTGGCACGGTTAACAGAAGAAGTGGACAACCATGGGTCGAGTCGTTGCGGCGGCGGTGTACAGCGCCGGCAGAAAAGTCACCAATATCAGCCTCGATGAAGGCAGCCAATGGGCAAGCAAACCCGGTCATTTCGTCTGGATCGGCCTGGAAGAGCCCAACGCCCAGGAGCTGGCCAACCTGCAGCGCCAGTTCAACCTGCATGAACTGGCCATCGAGGACGCGCTGGAAAAGCACAGCCGGCCCAAGCTCGAGACCTTTGGCGACGCCCTGTTCATCGTCACCTACTCGCCGGTGCGCCACGAAGGCAAACTGGAGTTCATCGAAACCCATATCTTCGCCGGCAATGGCTACATCATCACCGCGCGTAACGGTCACTCGAAATCCTATGCCCTGGTGCGCCAGCGCTGCGAAGCGCGGCCGCTGCTGCTCGAACACGGTGAGGACTTCGTGCTCTACGCCCTGCTCGACTTCGTCACCGAGAACTACCAACCGGTCAGCGAAGCCATTCATGGCGAGATCGAGGAGCTGGAGCAAAGCGTGCTCAGCGGTTCGCTCAAGGAAGAGGACATCCAGCGCATCCACAGCCTGCGCCGCGACATCCTGCGCCTGCGCCGCTACGTGGCACCGATGGTCGAGGTCAGCGAAGAGCTGCAGCGCCTGACCTTCCCTTTCATCGACAAGAACATGCGCCCGTATTTTCGCGATGTGCAGATCCACGTCACCCGACAGATGGAAGACCTGGCCGGGATTCGCGATATCGCCAGCCAGACCATCGAGATCGGCATGTTGCTGGAGTCGTCACGCCAGAGCATCGTGCAGCGCAAGTTCGCCGCCTGGGCGGCGATCCTGGCATTTCCCACGGCGGTGGCGGGGATCTACGGGATGAACTTCCAGAACATGCCGGAACTGACCTGGCATTACGGCTACTTTGCCGTGCTGGGCGGGATCGCCGTGGGCTGCACGGCGCTGTATGCCAGCTTCAAGCGCTCCGGCTGGCTGTAACGGCAGGCCTCAGGCCGAGCTGCCCTGAGGTTTGTGCGCCACAAAGCGCATCATCCATTCGGCCACCGTGCTGCCCTGGTGCTCGTGCGCCAGGCTGTCGATGCCCTTGCGGTACACCTCCTGGCCAAGGTTGTGCTGGCGCAGCTCGAGCAGCGCCCGCGAATAGTCGTGAATGAATTCCGGGTGGCCCTGGAAGCACAGCACCTGGTCACCGATGTGATAGGCCGCGTTGGGACAGAAATCGCTGGAGGCAATCACCGTGGCGTTTTCCGGCAAGCGGGTGACCTGGTCCTGATGGCTGATCAGCAGGGTCAGTTCTTCAACCTGTGGGCTCATCCACGGCGCCTTGGCGTTCATCACATAACGGTGGGTACCCACCCCCCAGCCCTGATGCGCGCGCTCGCTCTTGCCGCCCAGCAGCAGCGCCAGCAACTGATGACCAAAACAAACGCCGAGTAGTTTGTCGCCACGCTGGTAGCGCTCCAACAGGAACGTCTTGAGCTTCTGAATCCACGGATCATCACCGAACGAGTCGGCCTTGCTGCCAGTGACCAGGTAGGCATCGAACACCTGGTCATCATCGGGGTACTCGTCGTTCAACACGTTGTAGACGCGAAACTCGGCGGCGATTGGCTGGCGGCTGAACAGCTGCTCGAACATCCGTCCGTAGCCCTGATACTGCTCGACCAGCTCCGGTCGCAGGACGTCGGTTTCCAGGATGCAGATGCGTAGCGACATATAAATAGTCCTGAACGACAAAGGCGGGATTGCCCCGTAAAGCCTGCCCCGAATAAGGCGCGCAGGCAAGTATGATGCTCGGACGAACGGTCATCAGTTGTGGATCCACTTGCTGATGTGCTGCAAGCGTCTAGCAAGGGGAATGCTGCAGGATGGCCAAAGGCCTCATAGCCAAAACAACTTGTAACTGAATAAGTACAGATTAAAGCGTTCTAAAACACGGGTGACGTTGACCCTAAGGTTAGCTGTATACCCATTAGCAACGGTTCGCGTCTTAATGCTTCGCTGCGTCAAATCATGTTCGCCAGATCAATGACAAGGAAGCCTCTGGGCACTCAGGAATAACAACAAAAAGGCGGTCAGCCATGTTCAAACAACACAAAGTACGTCAAGCCGGGCTCATTCTTTTCGCCACCACGCTGCTGTTGATCCTGCCGAACCTTTCACGCCTGTTCGGCTGAGCGACATGCCCTCCTCCCATGGTTTGTGCCTGGCACAAGCCGGTTGTGTGCAGGTAATCTGCCGACCTTGATGGTTGGAGACTGCCCATGCGCCATTGCCTTACCTTGCTGCTTGCCCTGCTCTGCCTGCCCCTGCAGGCGGCGCAACTGACCCTGGACCTGGGCACTGGCAGCCGTCAATGGCAGAGCGCCGAGTTACTCAGACATCCGCTGGCGCAGGACATTCAGATCGACAACGATGTTTCCTACAAAAGGACCATGCATTACCGCGCAGTGCCGCTGGCTGCCTTGCTGCAGGGTGTCCAGGCTGAGGATCACCTGCAAGCGGTAGCGCTGGATGGCTTCGCCGCCGAGATGCCGGCCGCGCCTTTGCTCCAGGACGGTCCCGCCCGGGCCTGGCTGGCCATTGAAGACCCCGCACAGCCCTGGCCACCACTGGCCAAGGGCAAACCCGGCGCCGGGCCCTTCTATCTGGTCTGGAGTAACCCGCAAGCCGGGCGCATCAGCCCCGAGCAGTGGCCTTTCCAGGTTGCCAGCATTCGCCGCCTGGCCGCAGTAGCCGAGCGCTTCCCGGCCATGCGCCCGGCGCCCGGCCTGGCGGCCAATGACCCGATCAGTCAAGGCTTTGCCGTGTTCCAGAAGAACTGCCTGGCCTGCCATCGCCTCAACGGCGCCGGTGACGCCCAGTTCGGACCGGACCTGAACCTGCCGCACAACCCGACCGAGTACTTCCAGGCCGATTTTCTCCAGCGCTATATCCGTGACCCGCAAAGCCTGCGCCAGTGGCCCCAGGCGAAGATGCCCGGGTTTACCGAAGCGGTCATCAGCGACGGCGAGCTGGACGCGCTGCTTGCGTACCTGAGCCACATGGCCACGCGCAAACCCTGAGGCTCACTGCTGCTGGGCGTTGAGGGTCGGGGTCACCAGCACCTTGGCGTGCATTTGCTCGAAACCGCCGCCCCGGCGCATGCCGCGCACCGGACAGGCATCCAGGTAGTCCAGGCCCACCGCCAGCTTCAGGTGCCGTTCGGGCCGGGCCAGTTGGTTGGTGACATCAAAGCTGTACCAGGCATCCTCCAGCCAGGCTTCGGCCCAGGCGTGGCTGGCCATTTGCTGGCTGTTGCTGTCGAACAGGTAGCCGGACACGTAACGCGCCGGTACACCCAGGCTGCGCACGCACGCCAGAAAGGCATGGGTGTGATCCTGGCAGACCCCTGCCCCGCCGGCGAAAGCCTGTGCTGCACTGGTGTCTACAGCGGTACTGCCGGGCCGGTAGGCCATGCGCTGATTCAAGGCATTCATCAATTCGATCAACGCCGAGCGGTCACGCCGCTTGCGGCATTGCTGGCTGGCGAAGGCGCGCAGCGCTTCGTCGGCCTCGGTCAGACGGGTGAAGCGCAGGAACGGCAGCGGCGATTGCAGTTCGTGTTCAGCCTCACGGCGTTCATCGATGTCCACCAGCCCGCGAGCGCCGATGACCAGGTCCGAATGCGGCTCCTCCAGGCTCAGCACATGCAGGATGTTGCCGAACGGGTCCAGTTGCGCCCGCACCGGCCGCGGCAGGTCCAGCTGCCAACTGAGCACCTGCTGGCGCTCGCTGTCGTGGGGAGTCAGGCGCAGGTACTGGATGCTGGCGCGAACCTGGTCTTCGTAGTGGTAGGCGGTTTCGTGGCTAATGGTCAGTCTCATACGGCCTCCAGGTAGGCACTGTGAATGGCATTACCCAACTCACGCACCAGCGGAATGTAATGGGTCAACCAGGGGTGCAGGCCCTCGGCGAGGATTTCATCAATCGAGGTGTAGCGCAGGCGTGCGTCCACCTCGGCGGCCAGGCGCTGGGCCGGGCGGCCGTTGCCACCGGGCAGGCTGGCGAGGATCAGGTCGATTTCCTCGGTGCAGGCACGCAGCGAGCGCGGCACGTCGGCGCGCAACAGCAGCAGCTCGGCAACATGGCGGGCGGCCGGTGCATCACGGTAGATCTCGGTGTAGGCCTCGAACGACGACAGCGCACGCAGCAAGGCGCTCCATTGGTAGTAACCCCGCGCCGAACTGTCGCTGACCGCCTCGGCCTCGTCGCCGAGCATTTCGTAGCGGGCATCGAGCAGGCGCAGGGTGTTGTCGGCACGCTCGATGAAGGTGCCCAGGCGAATGAAGCGAAAGGCGTCGTTGCGCATGATGGTGCCGTAGGTGGCCCCCCGGAACAGGTGCGAGCGTTCCTTGATCCACTCGCAGAAACGGCTCATGCCATAGCGGCCCAGGCCCTGCTCGGCAATACCGCGAATCTCGAGCCAGGTGGCGTTGATGTTTTCCCACATGTCGGCGGTAATCCGCCCACGTACTGCATGGGCACTGGCCCGCGCGGCGCCGAGGCAACTGTAGATGCTCGCCGGGTTTTCCGGGTCCAGGGCAAAGAAGTGCAGCAGGCGCTCGGCATGCAACTGGCCGTGGCGCTCCAGGTAATCGTCGAGGGTGCCGGTGATCAGCAGCGGCATGGCCATTTCATCCAGGCCGTCGCCGCGGCCGTCCTGCGGCATCAGCGACAGCGAATAGCTGACATCGAGCATCCGTGCGAGGTTTTCCGCCCGCTCCAGGTAACGCGACATCCAGTACAAATCGGAGGCAGTTCTACTCAACATGACTTAATCCTCAACCACCCAGGTGTCCTTGGTACCGCCGCCCTGGGACGAGTTGACCACCAGCGAACCTTCACGCAGGGCGACCCGGGTCAGGCCGCCAGGCACCACCCGGGTCTCGCGCCCGGACAGCACGAAAGGCCGCAGGTCGATATGCCGCGGGGCAATGCCGTTCTCGACAAAGGTCGGGCAGGTCGACAGCGACAGCGTTGGCTGGGCGATGTAGGCCGCCGGCCGGGCCTTGATCCGTGCGGCAAACGCCTCGATCTCGGCACGGGTGGCCGCCGGACCGACCAGCATGCCGTAGCCGCCGGAACCCTGGGTTTCCTTGACCACCAGTTCCGGCAGGTGCGCCAGCACGTGGGAAAGTTCTTCAGGCTTGCGGCACTGCCAGGTCGGCACGTTCTTCAGGATCGGCTCCTCGTCGAGATAAAAGCGGATCATGTCGGTGACATAGGGGTAGATCGACTTGTCGTCGGCCACGCCAGTGCCAATGGCATTGGCCAGCACCACGTTGCCACAGCGATAGGCCGCCAGCAGCCCGGGCACACCAAGCATCGAATCGGGGTTGAACGCCAGCGGGTCGAGGAAGGCATCGTCCAGGCGCCGGTAGATCACATCCACCGCCTTGGGACCATCGGTGGTGCGCATGAACACCCGCTCATCCCGCACGAACAGGTCGGCGCCCTCGACCAGCTCGACGCCCATCTCGCGGGCGAGGAAGGCGTGCTCGAAGAACGCGCTGTTGAAACGCCCGGGCGTCAGCACCACCACGCTGGGGTTATCCAGCGGGCTGGAACTCTTGAGGGTATCGAGCAACAGGTTGGGGTAATGATCGATGGGGGCGATGCGCTGGGCGGCAAACAGCTCGGGGAACAAGCGCATCATCATCTTGCGGTCTTCGAGCATGTAGCTGACGCCGCTGGGGGTACGCAGGTTGTCTTCGAGCACGTAATAGCTGCCATCGCTGTCACGCACCAGGTCGACCCCGGAAATATGCGAATAGATGTTGCGGTGCAGGTCCAGGCCCTGCATCGCCAGCTGGTACTGGTCGTTGGCCAGGACCTGCTCGGCCGGGATGATCCCGGCGCGGATGATGCGCTGGTCGTGGTACAGGTCGGCGAGAAACAGGTTCAGCGCCTTCACCCGCTGAATGCAGCCACGCTCCACCACCCGCCATTCACTGGCCGGGATGCTGCGTGGGATGGTATCGAAAGGAATCAGGCGCTCGGTGCCCTGCTCGTCGCCATAGAGGGTGAAGGTAATGCCGGCGCGGTGGAACAGCAGGTCGGCTTCACGTCGACGCTGGGCCAGCAGTTCCGGCGGGGTTTCGGCCAGCCAGCGGGCGAACTCCCGGTAGTGCGGACGGACCTGGCCGTCAGCGGCGTACATTTCGTCATAAAAGGTGCGGATCATGCCGAACTCCTTGTCACCCGTGCACCCGAGCCATCGCAAGCCCCGTGCCAGCGGCATAATTCCTTGTTATTCAATAAGTTGCGTTTTAAGCGAAGAACGGCCGCACCAGATCTGTGCAACCGCCCCGGTTGCTTTGACGGCAGCGCTTCATTGCGAAGCGCCGAGCGGCCCACGGCAGACGGCCAGAGCCGCCCTGTGGGACCGTTTGATCAGGCCAGCTGACGCTCCTGCTTGACGCCCCAGCCTTCTATTTCTCCACCCAGCGGGGCAATCACCGCCTCGAAATCCTGTTCGAATTCGCCGATACCGCCATAGGTTGCAAACATCACCTTGCTCAGTTCCAGATGCCAGGCGCCATCATCGCGCTCATGCACTTGGGCACTGAGTGATTCGCCGCGAAACTTTCCTGCCGCTCGCCGCGCCCGTGCCTCGTCCGGAAATACCGCATAAAACTCGATGGGATGAATCTGCGCGAAGTTGAACCCCCCTTCTTTCATCCGACGCAAGACCGTGCTGCTGATGTCCTCGTATTGGCTGCTCATGAATCGTCCTCCTCATTACCGATGGATAGACTTTCAGTGCAAAACGCACCTGCCCGCCACACAAGACGTGCGGGGGCAATTCGAGCTGTTGCGTGACGTGGATCGGCAAGCCCGGACAATCAGAAGAAACTGCCCGACCTTGTCTGCAGCGTAGCGCCTGATTGCCCGGCGTGCCAGCCAGCGGGTTCAGGGGGCTTCAGTGATGGCGGTGATCTCTACCCCGTTCTGCTCTTTCAGCCATTTGGCCGTCGGCGAGGGTGTGCGGCCCTCGAAATCAGTGAGGTCCAGTTCGTCCATGACCGGAAACAGATGGGTACGAATCAGCCGCGCAGCCTCTTCGATGCTCGGCTCAAGCTCTGCGGTGAGAGGCAGCGAGGTACGCTCGCCCTTCTGATCAACAAAAGTAATGACCCAGTCTTTCATTGGACTCTCCTCTGTACCGATGTTCAGGGTGAATCTGGCCTACCTTCCGTTGACCTCGCCGCGGGGTGGTTGTTCAGTCGACTTGCGGCTCAAAGCGATGGCCGCCCGGCAGCGCACGTATGCTTTGCAGCGTGCGCAGGAATTGGTCCCTGGAGGGCTCGAACTGCAGCGGCGGCTCGGAGTGTTCATCGGTCACTCCCAGTACCACGGTGGGCTGGTAGCCGGAGCTCACGGCGCCAGCGACCATCCTGAACGTTTCAGTGGCCGCCGGCTTGAGACTGTCAGGCTCATAGACGCGAAAGCGTGCGCCGCCGAACCTGCCCTTGGCGGCACCGATCCGCACGCTTGAGGGCCCGAACTTATCGACACTGATATGCATCGGAAACGGGTTGACAATCAGTCGATCCAGCAGCATCGGCACCATCTCGACGGCCTTGTCGCTGTCACTGCTCATGCTCAGGCGGTGCAGCAGTTTCGGGTTGTCTGCAGGGTTGAGGCCCAGGGTGATGGCGTGGCGCGGTGTGCCATCGTCGGCAATGAAGCCGAAGGGCACACAGAAGCCGTTGTCCTGGGGAATTTCGTATTGCTTGCGGGTGCGGAACGCGGCCAGCACAGCGCGCGCCCTGGGCTCCAGCCGGGCCAGCGCAGCGGTGTCTGTAGCCGTATTGGCGCCACTGTAGAATTTGAATCGGTAGATGCGTTGATCGCGCCACAGGTAGGCAGTCAGATTACCTTCATACCAGTTTGCAGAGGCGTCCGGCACACCCAGCTCGATAAAGCGCTCATGCTCGTACTCTACATCGGTCGGCCATTGTGCCTGCTCCGCGAAGAAGGCATCGCGCTCGACCTGCAGCTTCGCCACCGGCCGCCCCTCGGCAGTAAATTGCTTGATCATGTCGTCAAGCACCACCAGCTGCGAAGTCACATAGCCTATGCGCTGGAGCTTTTCACGCAAGTCGTAGTACTGATCACTCAGGGCCCTGTAGCGCGCTTCATCGTCACGGCTCGCAGAGATGGCAGCATCCAGCGCCTCCATCTGCGCCTTCACCACCCGCTCCTGCGCCGGGCCACGGGTGAGGCTCTGCACATAGCGGATCTGTTCGTAGAGTGCACGGGTGGTCAACGGGCTGACCTCGATGTCGACCAGAAAGGGCAGCTCGCCGGTCAACCCTTCGCCGTAGGCAATCTGCTTGTCCCCAGGGGTGATCGTGGGGTCGGGGAGATCGAAATTGTAGTATTGCCAGTAACCACTGGAAACGTGCCAGGCAATGTCCTGGGGTACATCGAACTGCACCCGGCCCAAGCATTCGGTGCGCCAGCCGGGGGGCGTCTGGTAATCCGCTGAGGCAACATCGGCCACCGCCAACAGTGAATGGCACAGGCAGGCAAACAACACGAACACTCGCACGCAAAAATCCTTTTTTGATGGGCGCCATTCCAGCCCCCGCTTCCCGAGGCGCGCAATTTGAGCATCCATGGCACAAAAAGCCAAGACCCCGGCAAGCCGGGGTCCTGTTTACAGCGCTAGCAACGACGTTATTCCGGGGTGCCGTGCACTACACCCGCGGTGTTGTCCAGCAAGCTCTTGGTCGCCGTCTGGATGAACGACTCGAGCTTGTGAGTCAGGTCCTTCTGGTCCGGGGCTTCGATCAGCTCGGCCTTGAAGTTGGCGCCCAGCTCGTAGCGGTACATGCGTGGCGACATGTCCTTGGCCTCGATCAGGATGCGATCGCCCTTGACCAGGCCGACGATCTGCTCGCTGCCCGACGGTTTGATCATGCCGAAGCCCGGATCACCGGCCGGCAGGTTGAGCAGGTCACGGCCCCAGCACTGGTGACGGGTTTCGCCGCCCAGGCGGCCCATGATGGTCGGCACGATGTCGATCTGGGTACCCACGGTGTGGTTGACCGCACCGAACTTGTCCTGGATGCCCGGGGCAATCAGCAGCAGCGGCACGTTGAAGCGCCCGAGGTCGAGCTCGGTGACCTGCTGGTGGTTGCCGAAGCCATGGTCGCCAACGATGACGAACAGGGTTTCCTTGAAGTAAGGCTCCTTGCGCGCCTTCTCGAAGAACTGGCCCAGGGCCCAGTCGGAGTAGCGCATGGCGGTCAGGTGCTCGTCCAGGCGGCCCTGGCCTGTGACCTTCTCGACCGGCAGATCCTTCGGCAGCGCATACGGCGTATGGTTGGACAGGGTCTGCAGCAGCGCGTAGATCGGCTTCTTGCCATCGTGCCGGGCCAGCTCTTCGTTACCGCGGTCGAACATGTCCTGGTCGGACACGCCCCAGGTCGGGTCGGAGAACACCGGATCGACGAAGTCGTTACGGCCGATGAAGGTGGTCATGCCCTGGTTGCCGAAGAAACCGGACTGGTTGTCCCAGGCAAAGTCACCGTTGTAGACGTAGACGTCGTCGTAGTCACGGGCGCTGAGCAGCGCCGGCAGGCCTGAAAGCTTGTGGCCGCCTTCCGGGGTCTGCATCAGGTACTCGAAGCCCGGCAGGTTCGGGTAGCAGGCCATGGTGGCGAACATGCCCTGGTGGGTGTGGGTGCCGTTGGAGAAGAAGCGGTCGAACAGCAAGCCCTCTTTCGCCAGTTTGTCGAAGTACGGGGTGATGTTGTTCGGGCTGCCCAGGGCGCCTACCGAATGACCGGCGAAGCTCTCCATGAGGATCACCACGACGTTCTTGATCGGCAGGGTGTTGTCCGCTGGCGGGATGAAATCACGGCGCACCGCAGCGCTGTCGGCATCGACCAGCTTGTCGTTGCCAGTCAGCAGCATGTCGCGCACGGTCTGGGTAGCCAGGCCCTGCTCGATGGTCGACTTCCAGATGTTGGCGCGGTCCTCGCCGAAACGGCTCTTGGCGGCGTCGATCAGGGTCAGGGTACCGTTCAGGCCCAGCTGGTTGACGAAGTTCGAGTCGGTGGTGAAGGCATCGCCCCAACGCATGGGCGGGCCCTGGCGCAGGGTGCCGCGGGCAGCGATGACCGCCACCAGCAGGATCATGAAGAACACCACGCCACGCACATACCAGGGCGCTGCGCTGGCCATCTGGCTTTCATACACGTCATTAGGCCGGGTCAGGCGGTCGATGCCCTTGAACAGCAGGCTCAGCAGCCAGGTGCCAAAGGCCCAGGCCAGCAGGTAGCGCACCACCGGGAAGCCGTACCAGAGCATGCTCAGGACGGTTTTCGGGTCTTCCTTGACGTACTGGAACACCAGGCCGTTGAGGCGCTGGTGGAACTCGCGATAGAAGTCCATCTCCATCAGGCCGAGGAACATGACGATGCTCGAGGCGATGGTCAGCCAGGCCCGGAACAAGCCGCGCGCGGCCATCGCCCGGGTGCTGAGGATTGCCAGCAGCAGCGGAATGCTAAGGTACACCACAACCCGCAGGTCGAAGCGCAGGCCATTGAGGAAACCCTCGGCCACGGTCGACATCGGCGTGTCGCCGATCATGTCGTTGTTGTAGACCAGCAGGGCCAGGCGAACCAGGCTGAGCATCAGCATGATCACCAGACCGCACAGCAGGGTGTAGGCCAGATGCGATTTCAGCGTCGTTTGCAACGGGCGCGATGCAGCCCGCTGTTGACTCAAGGCGTCCGTGGTAGCCATGAATTGGAAGATCCCTAGGGTTCAGGTTCGAGGAAGGCGGTAAAACGAATCGGCAAATGTGCCCTAAACGCGAGCGCGTTGCACGGCCATTCGGCGAACGGATAATTGCGCGCGCAAATTGTCGGCAATCGATTGTGAAAATTTCGTAATAGAATCAGGGTTATCAGCAAAGAGATCATTACGCCATGTTTTATCGCTACCTCCCAAGCCCGCTTGGCCCGCTGCTATTGGCAGGTGACGATCAGGGCCTGCGCATGCTGCACATGGACGCCACTCAACCCTGGGAACTGGCCGAGGACTGGCAGCCGGCCAGCAACCAGCTGGACGATGTGGCGCGCCAGCTGGACCAGTACTTTGCCCGTCAGCGCGAACAATTCGAAGTGCGCCTGGCCCCCCAGGGTACGCCGTTCCAGCGCGAGGTGTGGCAGGCCCTGCAGCGCATTCCCTATGGCACCACCTGCAGCTACGGCGAGCTTGCCCAGGCTATTGGCAACCCCAGATCGGTGCGGGCAGTGGGCACTGCCAATGGTGCCAACCCGATTGCAATCATCATCCCCTGCCATCGAGTGATTGGCAGCAATGGCACCCTCACCGGGTTTGCCGGGGGCATCGAGCGCAAGCAAATCCTGTTGGAACTGGAGGGGACCTGGTTGATCTGAAGATTATCGCGGGGCAAGCCCGCTCCCACAGAGCTACAGCCGCACATTGCCCCGCGGCCCGGCGATCGCCCAGATGATCAGGCCCAGTACCGGCAGCAGCAGAATCAGCAGGATCCAGAGAATCTTGGCGCCACCACTGGCACCGCTCTTGATCACATTGATGATCGCCCAGATGTCCAGGGCGAGGATGATCAGCCCAACCAGGCTATTGAAAGTAGAACCCATGGTGTTGCTCCCTTGATCGAGCCTGCCCCTCAGGATAGCTGGCTATCAGCCCCATAGAGGCGAATCGTTCGCCGCGGCCCTGTAGCGCTGGTTACACTCGTTTCATCGAATTGCGCCAGAGAGGTCCCTATGCCACCCGCCCACAGCCACAGCAGCCCCGCCCCCGTCCCACTGTGGAACGCCTGGCTGCAACAGGCACAAAGTACTCCGTGGCTTAGCGCAGGCCTGGGCCTGAGTTTGCTGGTGGTGCTCGGTCTGCTGATCGCCAGTGCCTGGAATGCCGTGCATGGCGACCACCAGCAAAACCTGCACATGGCCATGCTCGGCGGCCTCGCCGGGTTTGCCGCCACCGCACTGGGCGCGGTCATGGCCGTGGTGCTGCGTGAAATCAGCGCGCGCACCCAGGATGTGATGCTCGGGTTTGCCGCAGGCATGATGCTCGCCGCCAGTTCGTTCTCGCTGATCCTGCCGGGCCTCGACGCAGCCCGGGAGATCACCGGCAACGGCCCTTACGCGGCACTGACGGTGGTGATCGGCATGGGCCTGGGCGTGCTGCTGATGCTCGGCCTCGACCGCTTCACCCCGCACGAACACGAAAGCACCGGCCCGTGCGGCCCGCAGGCGGACCGGATCAACCGGGTGTGGCTGTTCGTGCTGGCGATCACCCTGCACAACCTGCCCGAGGGCATGGCCATTGGCGTCAGCTTTGCCAGCGGCGACCTCAATGTCGGCCTGCCGCTGACCAGCGCCATCGCTATCCAGGATATTCCCGAAGGCCTCGCTGTGGCTCTGGCGCTGCGCGCAACCGGTCTTTCGACCTTCAAGGCGGCGCTGGTGGCGATCGGTTCGGGCCTGATGGAGCCCATTGGCGCCGTGATCGGCCTGGGCATTTCCACCGGCTTTGCCATTGCCTACCCGGTGAGCATGGGCCTGGCTGCCGGGGCGATGATCTTCGTGGTATCCCACGAAGTGATCCCGGAAACCCACCGCAATGGCCACCAGACTTCGGCAACCCTGGGCCTGATGGGCGGCTTTGCAGTGATGATGTTCCTCGATACCGCTCTCGGTTAAACGTGCACGGCAACCCGCAGCGCTTCCAGGGCCGGCGCTGCGGCGATGCCGACTTCAGCGCACAGCTCCAGCACTCGCGGCAGGTCGTCGTTGCCAACCAGTACCATCTGCAGCTCATCGTCGAGCAACTGGCTGAAGTTCATCAGCACATAGCCGCCGGCTTCCTTGTTCATCGCCCCCATTTGCACCTGGATGCGGTTGAGTGCGGTCAGCGGCTCGACCTTGGCCAACTGCTTGGGCTTGAGGTTGAACGGCACGGTCTTGTCAAAGGAGTCGACGATCTGGGCGAACAGGTCCTGGTAGGTATCGGCCTGGAACAACACGGTATCGGGCAGGCTGCCGACGACAATCCATTCACCCAGCGGGATCGGGAAGCTGTCGTCGTAGTTGATGTCCGGGTTGGCGGCGAGGAACGCCTGCGGGTCGGCATAGGCCTGGGCGGCTTCGTCGGCGATGCGCGCAATGTCTTCTTCGCGCATGCAGCCAGCGCTGATTTTGCCGATGAGTTCGACCAGTTGGGATTTCATGAAGGGGCCCTGCGACGGTGAAAAAAGTCGCCAAGGATAGCCGTAAAAGGCCCCGGAGGGTTAGCCGAGCAGCTTGAGCAACTGCTCGGTAGTCTCGGGAGCCCCCATGGTTTGCGCAGCGCCCAGGGCATCGGCGCCACGGGCGTCACGATGGCGTGGGTTGGCGCCCTTGGCCAGCAGGTAATCGACGATCACGGTGCGGTTGAACATCGCCGCCATCATCAGCGCGGTGCGCCCATCAGCGGAAGTGCCATCGACCTCGGCGCCTTTATCCACCAGCAGCTGGACCATCTCCAGGTTGCCCTTGAACGCGGCGCCGGCAATGGGCAGCTGTCCCTTGTCATTGGCAATCTGCGGATCGGCACCGTACTCGAGCAACACCGCGACGGCATCCAGATGCCCGTGGTAACTGGCAAGCATCAGCAAGGTGTCGCCATTGCCATTGCGCAGGTTCACCGGCAGGCCGTTTTCCAGCAAGCGCCCGAGCATTACCGCGTCGCCCTTGCGCGCCCGGTCGAACACCTCTTCGGCGAACGCCGCAGCCTCGTCGTCGTTCATGGGCGTGGGGCTACGTTGGTCAGACATGGGGAAACTCCTGGCTATCGGAAAGGCCCAAGTCTTTGTCAGGGAGCGCGCGGGGTCAACTGGGGATAAGTCATGGCCATGACAGAAGAAATCTATTGGCCGAGGCAGCACTGCAAAATGCACTGTGCAAAATGCACGACCATGCAGAATGCACGGCGGAGCGCTTCAATGAAATTTATAAACCATTGATTAATAAGCGATTTATTTAAAACAAAAGCTGGCACAGACGCTGCACCTGTCACTCCATGTCTGCCACTAACAGTCAGGAGCTGATATGGACCTTATCCAGGAAAAATTCGCCTCGGTATTCTCCGCCTACGACGTCACCACCCAGGCGCGCCCCGACGGTGGAATTCTGCTGACCCTGCGGGCAACGGACGGTACCCAGACCAAGCGCTCGATTTCTTATGCACAACTGCACAGTGCCGAACAGCTGTCGTGGGCGATCAGTGCGATTCGCCGCGACCTGGCTGAACAGGCCAGCGAGTTGCCGGTGATTTCGCTGTTGCAGAGCCAGCAGCGGTTTGCCTTGCCGACTTATCGGTAACTTCGCGGGGCAAGCCCGCTCCTACCTGTAGGAGCGGGCTTGCCCCGCGATGGCGTTTGTCAGTCGTCAAGCCGCGGGAAATTCTTGGCAATCGAATCGCCAGTAAACCGTGCAAGCCCACCTTCCGGCCGGTTGAACACCCGGATCGCCACGAACCGCGGCTCCTCGCCCATGTCGAACCAGTGCCGAACCCCTGCCGGCACGCCGATCAAATCGCCCTTCTCGCACAACACCGCATAGATGTAGTCCTCGATCCGCAGGCTGACCAGCCCGCGCCCGGCGGCGAAAAAGTGCAGTCGATCTTCGTCACAGGTATGTTCGGCGAGCAAGCTGGCGTCCGCTTCGCGGGTCACCTCGACACTGGCGTAACCGGTCTCGGCCTTCAGCGCATCGATACCAGGCTGATAAGCGCCGATCAGTTGCTGATCGCTGGCGCCCGCCTGGATGGGCGCGGCTGCCTGCCAACGCTCGAAACGCACGCCCTGCTCGGCCAGGGTCACGGCGATATCCTCCAGGTGAGTCAGTACCTTGTTGGGAATGTCCGGGGTGGACTGGTGATACACGCTAAGGCTGCTCATCGGGGCAACTCCTTACTACCGGTTTACGGCCAAGGCTCATGCCCTGTCCTCTTTCATTCGAAGTGCAATGATAACGGCTGCAGCCAGGGCTGCGACGCTGGCAATACTAAAGGTGGTAGCCGGCCCCAGCAGGTTCCAGCTGTACCCCGAGTACAAGGCGCCCAAGGCGCCGCCGGTGCCGGCGAGCGCTGCATACAGCGCTTGCCCCTGGCCTTGCTGGCGGGCGCCGAAGCTGCGTTGCACGAAGGCGATGGCGGCAGCGTGAAAGCTGCCGAAGGTGGCCGCATGCAAGACCTGGGCGAGCAACAGCACGCCCAGGTGCTCGGCAAAGTTGCCCAGCAACGCCCAGCGCACTGCCGCCAGGGCAAAACTGGCGAGCAGCACCCGGCGCAGCGACACCCGCGCCAGGATCCAGCTCATGGCCAGGAACATCAGCACCTCGGCCACCACCCCCAGCGCCCAGAGCATGCCGATGGTGCCGCGGCTGTAACCCAGGTGCTCAAGGTGCAGAGTCAGAAAGGTGTAGTACGGGCCGTGGCTCAGTTGCATCAATGCCACGCACAGGTAAAACGCGGCAACACCGGGGCTGGCCAGTTGCTTGAGAAAACCGCCGCTGGCGGTACGATCATTCTGCCCCGGTGGCTGGGCATTGGGCACCCAGACGCTGGCCAGGACGATACCGGCCATGATGATCACCAGCGTGACCGGGTAGATATCCAGGCTCAAGCCGTCGAACAGCCGGCCAAGGCCGACCACGGTGAGGATGAAGCCGATCGAGCCCCACAGACGGATCTGGCTGTAGCGTGCGGTCTGCCCTTGCAGGTGGGCCAGGGTGATGACCTCGAACTGCGGTAATACCGCATGCCAGAAGAACGCATGCAGGGCCATCACCAGCGCCAGCCAGGCATAGCTTTTGCCGAAAAAGATCAACGAAAAGGTCGCCAGGGTCGACACGGCGCCCACGCGCACGATCAGCAAGCGCTGGCCACTGCGGTCACCCAGCCAGCCCCACAGGTTGGGGGCCACGCAACGCATCAGCATGGGAATGGCGACCAGCTCGCCGATGCGCGCACTGGAAAAACCCAGGTGATCGAAATACAACGCCAGAAACGGCGCTGTCGAGCCGAGCAAGGCGAAGTAAAAGAGGTAGAAACTGGACAGCCGCCAGTAGGGAATCGGCGCCACGGCTCAGCGAGCCGCAGCGCGAATGGCAGGTGCCAGCATTACAGCTGGCCCAGCACCGGCGTCTTCACTCGCACGTCGGCGTTCTGCCCGCGGTGACGCAGCAGGTGATCCATCAGCACGATAGCCATCATTGCTTCGGCGATTGGCGTGGCACGGATACCCACGCACGGGTCGTGACGGCCTTTGGTGATCACTTCAACCGGGTTGCCATCGACGTCGATGGAACGGCCCGGGGTGGTGATGCTAGAGGTCGGCTTGAGGGCCAGGTGGGCAACGATTGGCTGACCGGAGGAAATACCGCCGAGAATGCCGCCGGCGTTGTTGCTGAGGAAACCTTCCGGGGTCAGCTCGTCACGGTGCTCGGTACCGCGCTGGGCGACGCTGGCAAAGCCTGCACCGATTTCCACGCCCTTGACCGCGTTGATGCTCATCAGCGCGTGGGCCAGCTCGGCATCCAGGCGATCAAAGATCGGCTCGCCCAGGCCAGGCATGACGCCTTCGGCCACCACGGTGATCTTCGCCCCGACCGAATCCTGGTCGCGGCGCAGCTGGTCCATGTACGCCTCAAGCTCCGGGACCTTGTCCGGGTCAGGGCTGAAGAAGGCGTTCTGCTCCACCGAGTCCCAGGTCTTGAAAGGGATTTCGATCGGGCCGAGCTGGCTCATGTAGCCACGGATGCGGATGCCCTGGCTGGCCAGGTACTTCTTGGCGATGGCGCCGGCGGCCACGCGCATGGCGGTTTCCCGCGCCGAGCTGCGGCCACCGCCGCGGTAGTCACGCTCACCATACTTGTGGTGATAGGTGAAGTCGGCGTGGGCCGGTCGGAACAGGTCCTTGATCGCCGAGTAGTCCTTGGACTTCTGGTCGGTGTTGCGAATCAGCAGGCCGATGGAGCAGCCAGTGGTGCGGCCTTCGAACACTCCCGAGAGGATTTCGACTTCGTCGGCTTCCTGGCGCTGGGTGGTGTGGCGGCTGGTGCCGGGCTTGCGCCGATCCAGGTCGTGCTGCAGGTCGGCCAGGGAAATTTCCAGGCCCGGCGGGCAGCCATCGACAATGGCGACCAACGCCGGACCATGGCTTTCGCCAGCGGTGGTGACAGTGAACAGCTTGCCGTAGGTATTGCCGGACATGCAGGACGCTCCGCGAATCAGCCAGATTTGAACAAGGCCGCCAGTATACGCAGGCTAACCATTCAGTTCATCCCTGACGGCGAACCTTCTGCGCCCGGCCCGGTCCAAACCGCACTCTCTCGATAGTGGCCTGATGATGTTGCGTATTGTTGCAGTAATCGCCCTGCTGTTCAGCGGCCTGGTCCAGGCTGCTGCCCCCACCGTATTCCAGCGCCCGGTCAGCCTCGACACCGGCAGCGGCGTGTTACATGGCAGCCTGCTGTTGCCGCGCACCGAGCAGCCGCCACCGGTGGTGCTGATCATTGCCGGCTCGGGGCCCACCGACCGCGACGGCAACAATCCTTACGGCGGCAACACCGACAACCTCAAGCAACTGGCCCTGACCCTGGCGAAAAACAATATCGCCAGCGTGCGCTACGACAAGCGCGGCGTCGCTGCGAGCCTGGCGGCCACCCCGGATGAACGCGACCTGACGGTGGAGCGCTACGTCGCCGACGCGGTGGCCTGGAGCCAGAAGATCAAGGCCGACCCGCGCTTCGGCCGCCTGATCCTGCTTGGCCACAGCGAAGGTGCGCTGATCGCCAGCCTGGCCGCCGAGCAAAGCGGCACCAGTGCCGTAATCAGCATCGCCGGCAGCGGCTGGCCGATCGACAAGGCGTTGCGTGCACAGATCTTTGAGCGGGTACCCGGGCGCTACATGGCCAGTGCCGGGGACATCCTCGATCGCCTTAAAAACGGCAAGACCTCCTCCCGGGTGCCCCTGCCCCTGCAGGACGTACTGCGCCCGAGCGTGCAGCCCTACCTGATTTCGCTGTTCCGCCAGGACCCGGCGGATGCCTTTGCCAAGGTCAAGGTACCGGCACTGATCATCCAGGGCACCCATGACTTCCAGGTCAATGTCGACAACGCCGAAATCCTCAAGGCCGCCAAGCCGGATGCCGAGCTTGCAGTGATCAAGGGCATGAACCACATGCTGCGCATTGCCCCCGAGGAAATCAGCCAGCAACGTGACAGCTATCTTGATCCGCAACTGCCGCAAGCGGCCGAACTGGGCCAGCGCGTTATCGACTTCATTCAGCGGTTGCCTGCCAGCTGAGGCCAAATCGCAGAAATTACGCCTCCAGCCCAGGACAATCCTGCCGATATAGCGGTGCTGGCATCGTCAATGCGACCAGCCCGCTGCGCACATGAGGATTGCCGTGATGACCGAAGCCGCCCCCCAGGACACCGCCGAGACGACTGCCGAGCAGGCAGCACCGGAGGCCGCCCCACTGCCCTGGGCCGATGTTGCCCCCGAACATTTCCAGATGCTGCGCCTGGCGCCGTTGCCGACCGACCGCAACAGCGGTGCGCGGCCGCTGCGCTTTGTCCAGTACGGCTATGCCGAACGCCACAACAAGCAGACCAGCCTGCTGCGCATGGCTATCCAGCTGCCGGCGCAAAAGGTGCGCAAGGAACAGAACCACCTGGATGTGTGGGTCGACCATGAAGAAAAACGCGTAACTTTCACCCCCGATTCAGGCCTGCAGATCGAGCCGCTGAACCGTGGCCTGGGGCGCTTCCTGCTGAACCAGGCAGTGCAATGGGCGCAGCGCAAGTGGCCGCATTACCGAGTCGAAGGTGCTGCCCTGCCAAGCAAGGACGCCCTCAACGAAGACACCCGCCTGCGCCGTGACCATGTGCTGCGCAGCCATGGCCTGGAGGTCGAGTACGCCGATGCCCAGCACCTGAAGGGGCGCTTTGTCGATGTGCAGGTCGGTGAACTCAAGGGCGGCTGGAACAGTGACAAGCTGCAGCGGGTCGAGATTCTCGATGCCGCGCAGATGCTGCAACAGGCCGAGCAGAGCTTGCAGGAAAAAGAGGCGCAACTGCGCGAGCGTGATGAGCGGGTCAGCAAGTACCGCCGTGAAGACAGTGGGCTGCGTTTTACCATCACCTGCCTGGTGGCCTTTGCGGTGTTTCAGGCGGGGTTGTTGATCTGGATTGCGACTCACCGCTAAAAAGCATCGCTGGCAAGCCAGCTCCCACAAGGGCAATTGTGGGAGCTGGCTTGCCAGCGATAGATTCACTGCAAACCTGAAGCCTTACACCTTCGAGGCAAACAACCCCTGGTGCTGACGGCACTGCTCAGCCGTGAGCATGAACACCCCGTGCCCGCCCCGCTCGAACTCCAGCCAGGCGAAATCCACTTGCGGATAAAGCGCCTCGACATGCACCTGGCTGTTGCCCACCTCGACAATCAACAAGCCCTTCTCGGTCAGGTGATCCGCTGCTTCGGCCAGCATCCGCCGCACCAGGTCCAGGCCGTCATTGCCGCACGCCAGGCCCAGCTCCGGCTCGTGGTGGTATTCCTCGGGCATGTCGGCAAAGTCTTCGGCATCGACATACGGCGGGTTGGACAGGATCAGGTCGAAACGCTGACCCGGCAGACCGGCGAAACCATCGCCCTGCACGGTATAGACGCGTTCTTCCAGGCCGTGACGTTCGATGTTCTGGTTGGCGACTTCCAGCGCCTCGAAGGACAGGTCGGCGAGCACCACCTCAGCCTCGGGGAATACTTCGGCACTGACGATACCGATGCAACCGGAGCCGGTGCACAGGTCGAGGATGCGTGCCGGCTCACCGGCCAGCCATGGCTCGAAGCGCTTTTCGATCAGCTCGCCAATCGGCGAGCGCGGGATCAGCACGCGCTCATCGACAATGAACGACAAGCCGCAGAACCAGGCTTCACCCAGCAAGTAAGCCGTGGGCACGCGGTCTTCGATACGGCGCTTGAGCATACGCTGCAGGTTGACCAGCTCATCGTCTTCCAGCTGGCAGTCGAGGTAGGCGTCGGCGACTTCCCAGGGCAGGTGCACCGAGCCCAGCACCAGCAGCCGCGCTTCATCCCAGGCGTTGTCGGCGCCATGACCGAAAAACAGGCCATGCTCGTGGAAACGGCTGACGGCCCAACGGATATGATCGCGCAGGGTGCGCAAGCGAGAAGTGATCACAACAGACTCCTTGAAAGACGACCTGCGATTCTAACAGCCCGGCCAAAGAAATGATCGGCAAAAACACCTTGTAAGGATATCGCCAAGGTGGCTGCAGGCCACTAACGACGCTGGTTGTACGCGAAGCGATTCACATAAGTGCTCAGGCAGGGGACAATAGGGTAAAAGCCCTATCCAAAGGAGCCCTTGATGTCTGTTCCAACGACGATGTTCCACCTCAGCGGTCGCGGTTATCCGCCGGCCAAGCTGAACAACGCCAGCCTGGTGATTATCGATGCGCAAAAGGAGTACCTCAGCGGTCCTCTGGCGCTCTCGGGCATGGACGCGGCCGTGGCCAACATCGCTAAAATGCTCGAGGCGGCCCGCAAGGCCGGGCGCCCGATCATCCACGTGCGTCACCTGGGTACCGTCGGCGGCATGTTCGACCCGCAGGGCCCACGCGGTGAATTCATCCCGGGCCTGGAGCCACAGGGTGACGAAGTGATCATCGAAAAGCGCATGCCCAACGCCTTCAAGAACACCACCCTGCATGAGACCCTGCAGAAATACGGCCACCTGGACCTGATCGTCTGCGGCTTCATGAGTCACTCCAGCGTCAGCACCACCGTGCGCCGGGCCAAGGATTACGGCTACCGTTGCACCCTGATCGAAGATGCCTGCGCCACCCGCGACCTTCCGTTCAAGGATGGCGTCATCCCTGCGGCGCAGATCCAGCAGAGCGAAATGGCGATCATGGCCGACAACTTTGCCTGTGTGGCGCCGACTACCAGCCTGATCTGAGCGACCGCCCGGCAGCCGGGCGGAACCACCTCACGGCTTTTCGGTCCAACGCCGGATATCCATAGAGGAAATCGGAATGAAAATATCCGATGGTTTTGATGCCAAGCGCTTGCGCCCCCGCACGCCCCGTAACTGGGGCATGCGCCTGGCTGCGGCGTTTTCGGCGTTACTGGCAACTGCCGGCGTGCTGCTGGCCATGGCCGGCGCCGCCAGCCTGCTGGGCCGCCCCGCGGCCCTGGGCGAGCTCAATGCCAACCCGGCTGGCGCCAGCATCTTGCTCGGCCTTGGCCTGTTACTGCTGTACCTGGGCATCTGGTTCTGGCGCCGCAGCCGCTTGCGTCTGCGCCGCAGCCGCGAGCTCAACCTGTCACCGCACCTGATGAAAAAACACGATTGACTGCACGCCTTAGGGGAGTCGCGTAAACTACGCCGCCCAGGCGGAGGCTTACATGCAAGACGACGAATTTTCCCTGTTCAAAAGCGAGATGCGCGGCGTCAAGCCGATCACGCATGATCGCGCCGAGGTCGGCAAACCCAAGGCCGACCGCAAAAAGCTGGCGAGCCTGCGCCAGGCCGCGACAGTGCGCAGCGACCAGACCGTGGTCGACGGCCTGTCGGACCAGTTTGTCATTGATGTCGGCCCCGAAGACGACCTGCACTGGAGCCGTGACGGCGTCCAGGAAAGCCAGATGCGCAAGCTCAAGCTCGGCCAGATCGGCTTTGAAGGCAGCCTCGACCTGCATGGCATGACCGTCGAAAAAGCCCGGGAAACCCTCTGGGCCTTCCTCGCCGAGGCCACCCGCTTCGAAGTGCGCTGCGTGCGCGTCACCCACGGCAAGGCGGTACGCCTGGATGGCAAGCGGCCGATGATCAAGAGCCACGTCAACACCTGGCTACGCCAGCACCCGCAAGTACTCGGCTTTACTTCGTGCCAGGCCCGCCATGGCGGTACGGGCGCGGTGTATGTCATGCTCAAGCGAACCATGCTCGAAGGCCGTGACGAGTAACGCCGTACTTGCAGCGCCGCCGTCGCCGCCGTACCCTTCGCGTTTGCGATAAATCCCACAGGTAGATCCATGTCCCTGGAACAGAACTACACCGCGATCCTTGGCCAGCTTGGCGAGGATGTCTCCCGCGAGGGCCTGCTCGACACGCCCAAGCGGGCTGCGAAGGCCATGCAGTACCTTTGCCGCGGTTATGAGCAAACCCTGGAAGAAGTGACCAACGGCGCCCTGTTCAGCTCCGATAACAGCGAAATGGTCCTGGTCAAGGACATCGAGCTGTACTCGCTGTGCGAGCACCACATGCTGCCGTTCATCGGCAAGGCCCATGTTGCCTACATCCCTGACGGCAAGGTCCTGGGATTGTCCAAGGTGGCGCGGATCGTCGACATGTACGCCCGTCGCCTGCAGATCCAGGAAAACCTCAGCCGCCAGATCGCCGAAGCGATCCAGCAGGTCACCGGCGCCCTGGGCGTGGCGGTGGTCATCGAGGCCAAGCACATGTGCATGATGATGCGCGGTGTGGAAAAACAGAACTCGACCATGATCACTTCGGTGATGCTCGGCGAATTCCGCGAAAACGCCGCGACCCGCAGCGAGTTTCTCAGCCTGATCAAGTAATCGGGCCAGACTGCAAGCCGACCTGTCGTGGTCGGCTTTTTTTATTCTGAGGAGTTGCCATGATCGTCAAAGCACTGCGTGTGGGCCTTGGCCAGTTGATTGTGTTCGGTGACTGGATCAGCCGCCCAGCCAAGCTCAAGCGCGACCCGGCCGCCCAGGCCCAGGTCGAACAGCAAGCCAGCGGCCTGAGCCTGTATCAGTTTCACGCCTGCCCGTTCTGCGTGAAAACCCGCCGCACCCTGCACCGCCTGAACGTGCCGGTGGCGCTGCGTGATGCCAAGAACAACGAACAGGATCGCCAGACCCTGCTCGCCGAAGGTGGCAAGATCAAGGTGCCATGCCTGCGCATCGAGGAAGACGGCAAGACCACCTGGATGTATGAATCCAAGGTGATCATCGACTACCTCAACAAGCGTTTTGCCGCCTGATCGCTCAACCGAGCATGGTCACGTGACGGGGATGGCTGGCCACACGCTCCAGCCATGCCTGAACGCCCGGGTATTCATTGAGGTCGAACCCACCCTGATGGGCGACATGGGTGTAGGCGTACAGCGCCACATCGGCGATCGAGTAGGTATCGCCCACCAGGTACGGCGTTAGCTGCAGCTGTTTCTCCATCACCCGCAGGGCCTTGTAGCCGCCCTTGTGCAACGTCTTGTACTCCTCCAGCCGGTCTTGCGGCAGCCCCAGGTAGAACTGGATGAAGCGTGCTACGGCAATGTACGGCTCATGACTGTACTGCTCGAAGAACTGCCATTGCAGCACCTGGGTGCGCAAGCGCGGTTCGGTAGGCAGGAATTCGCTGCCATCGGCGAGGAAGTTGAGAATCGCATTGGATTCCCACAGATAGGTGCCATCCTCGAGCTCCAGTACCGGCACCTTGCCGTTGGGGTTCATGGCCAGGAACGCCGGGGTTTCCGTCTCGCCCTTGAGGATATCCACCGAGTGCCATTCGTAAGGCAGGTCAAGCAGGTGCAGCATGAGTTTGATCTTGTAGCAGTTGCCCGACTGGTAGTCGCCGTAAACCTTGTACATCGCTCCCCCTCTTCGTAATGCTGAATCGAACCCGCGCCCATAGTTGGCGACTGTACGGCTAATTGCAATGCCTGCTGTATGGCAAAGATCAACAGTCTGCGCGTTAGTCTGAAAAAACTGCTTACACCCAGAACAAGGAAAGCCCCATGTCCGACGCCACGTCTGCGCAATTGCGCCCTTTGGCCGACTCATCCCCTTCCGCGGTCGTGGCCGGCTTCATCGCCATGCTCACCGGCTACACCAGCTCGCTGGTGCTGATGTTTCAGGCCGGCCAGGCAGCCGGCTTGACCACCGCGCAAATCTCCTCCTGGATCTGGGCGCTGTCGATCGGTATGGCGATATGCAGCATCGGCCTGTCGCTGCGCTATCGCACGCCGATCACCGTTGCCTGGTCGACCCCCGGGGCGGCGTTGCTGATCACCAGCCTGGGCGGGGTCAGCTACGGCGAAGCCATCGGCGCTTACATCACCTGTGCGGTGCTGGTGGTGATCTGCGGAATGACCGGCAGTTTCGAGCGCCTGGTCAAACGCATTCCGGCATCATTGGCCTCGGCGCTGCTGGCCGGGATCCTGTTCAAGATCGGCAGCGAAATCTTCATTGCCGCCCAGCATCGGACCGCGTTGGTGCTGGGGATGTTCTTCAGCTACCTGCTGATCAAGCGCGTGTCGCCGCGGTACTCGGTGCTGGCCGCTTTGGTCGTGGGTACCGGCCTTTCCGGCGCCATGGGCCTGCTTGATTTCAGCGGTTTCAGCCTGGAAGTGGCCACCCCGGTGTGGACCACGCCAAGCTTCTCCCTGGCCGCCACTATCAGCATCGGCATTCCGCTGTTCGTGGTTGCCATGACTTCGCAGAACATGCCCGGTGTCGCCGTACTGCGTGCGGATGGCTACCAGGTACCCGCCTCGCCACTGATCTCGGTAACCGGCCTGGCTTCGCTGGTGCTGGCGCCGTTCGGCTCCCACGGCATCAACCTGGCGGCCATCAGCGCGGCGATCTGCACCGGGCCGCACGCCCATGAAGACCCGAACAAGCGTTACACCGCGGCGGTCTGGTGCGGGATCTTCTACGGTATCGCTGGCGTTTTCGGCGCCACCCTCGCGGCGCTGTTCGCAGCCCTGCCCAAGGAGCTGGTGCTGTCGATCGCTGCCCTGGCGCTGTTCGGCTCGATCATGAACGGCCTGACCGTGGCGATGAACGAAGCCAAAGAGCGGGAAGCAGCGCTGATTACCTTCATGGTCACAGCGTCTGGCTTTACCCTGTTCTCGATCGGTTCGGCGTTCTGGGGGATTGTCGCCGGGGTGCTGACCTTGATGATCCTCAACTGGCGTAAATCGGCGTAGGCAAATCGCGGGGCAAGTCGGGGCACCCCAGCGCCGCTCCTACAGGCGAAAATGCCCGACCATGCCCTTCAAGTCGTTGCCCAGCTGCGCCAGCTCGATACTTGAGCTGGCGTTGCCTTGCATGGCCAATGCCGACTGATCGGCGCTGCTGCGGATCTGGGTGACGCTGCGGTTGATTTCCTCGGCCACCGAGCTCTGCTGCTGCGCTGCCGCAGCAATCTGCTGGTTCATCTGCTGGATCAACGACACCGCTGCGGCAATGCTGCCCAGTGCGCTTTCAGTGTGCAGGGCATCGCTGACGGCCAACTTGACCAGCTCGGCACTGCCCTGGATCTGCGCTACCGAAGCCTGGGCACCGCTGCGCAAGCTGCTGACCAGGCGCTCGATCTCCTCGGTCGATTGCTGGGTGCGCCGCGCCAGTGCCCGCACCTCGTCGGCAACCACGGCAAAGCCCCGGCCCTGCTCGCCGGCCCGTGCAGCTTCGATGGCGGCGTTGAGCGCCAGCAGGTTGGTCTGCTCGGCGACGCTCTTGATCACCTCCAGCACCTGACCGATGTTCTGCACTTCGCTGCTGAGGTTGTCGATGCTCTGGCTGGCCGACTCGGCGGAACTGGCCAACTGCTCGATTCGCTGCATGCTCTGGCGCACCACCTGCTGGCCGCTCTCGACCTTGTCATCCGCCGTTTGCGCCGCCAGGGCGGCTTCTTCGGCGTTGCGTGCAACATCATGCACGGTGGCGGTCATCTGCTGCATGGCGGTGGCCACCTGCTCGGTCTCGTCCTTCTGACTGTTGACCTCGCGATTGGTCTGCTCGGTGACCGCCGACAGCGACTGGGCGTTGCTGGCCAGTTGTTCGATGCCGTTTTGCAGGCCACTGACGATCGCGCTCAAGCCTGTGCCCATCTGCTGCATGGCCAGCATCAGCTGGCCGACCTCGTCACGCCGATCGATACTGATTTCGCCGCGCAGGTCGCCGGCGGCAATCTGCTGGGCCCGGCCCATTACCTGCCGCAACGGCCCGACCACCGCGCGGGTGATCAACCAGGCCGCCAGCACGCCCGCCAGCAATGCCAGCAGCGAGGCAGCGAGGATCAGCACGGCGTTGCGCTGCAACTCGCCTTGCATGGCCTGGTCTTCAGCGAGATAGGCTTGATCGACCTGACGGGTGACCTGCTCGGCCCGCGCCTGCAATTGCTGCTTGAGCTGCTGCTCACGGCCAAGCAGATCGGTGTACTCGGCAAGCTTCTCGCTGAAACTGGCGATATGCGTGCTGACTTCGCCAAGCACGGTTTGATAGCCGGCGTCGGTTACCGCAGCCTTCAACTGCTCGACCAGGGCAGCGGCTTGTTCAGTCTGTTCGATGCGCCCCTGGCGCGCATCTTCGGCGCCCTTGCGGTTCTGCTCCAGGCGCACCCGCGCCTCATCCATGGCCTGCAACATCAAGCGGGCAACCTGAGCGACTTGCCCGGCCTGCTCTACGAACTCGGCGCCCTGCTGGCCCTGGGTGTCCTTGAGGGTATAGGTGCCGTCATCGGCCAGCCCCGACTGCAGCACATCGAGGTTGTTGGCAACACTGGAGACTGACCAACTGGCCATGTCCAGCGCCAGCTCCTTGGCCTGGGTCAGCTCGACGAACTGGTCGAAGGCCTGGCGGTAATCGTTCAGCGCCTGCTCGACGCCGCTCAGTTGCGGCAGCGCCCGTGCTTGCTCTTGCAGGGCTTCGAGGCGCTGGTGCACTGCTTCTACCGCCTTGGGATCGGAGCGCAGGGCGAATGCCTGTTCCTGCAAGCGAGTGTCGAGCAGCGCGGTATTGAGCGCCGCCATCTGCTTCAAACCGTCGAAGCGTTGCCCGACGCTATGCAGGGCGGCAACTCCCGCTGCCGCCACCACGGCAGTCAGCAGCAAGACCAGGGCAAACCCCAGCCCGAGCTTGCGGGCCATGCCCAGGTTGGCGAAAAAACCACGCTTGGCCGAACTCATCGCACTTCCCCCTGCTGCCCGCAAATGCATCAAGCGTGAAGAGTGGCAATGGCGTGGCTGGTGGCACAAGATCCCGGCGTCGGAATAATGGCAAAAAGCTACAGTTGCGTCGTTTTCAGGACAGCCGAGGTCGCCCGGCGCGCTGGAAGAACGTCTGTGCCCGTTGGTACTGGGCATAGGCGACATTGATCCGCAACCAGTCGCAGGCAGCGCCCAGGGGATCGAAGGCACTGCCCGGCGCCAACAGCACCGAACAGGCCTGCGCCTCGTGGTTGAGCTCGGCAAAACTGCGCCCCGGGCAACGGGCCCAGACGAACATGCCGCCATAGGGCTCGGTGAACACTTCCCAGCCGTTGGCCTCCAGTTGCCCCAGGGCCTTGGCCATGTGCTGGGCCAGGCGCAGGCGCAGGCGTGCCGTGCTTTTTCGGTAGCTGCCGTTGCCAAGCATCTGCGCCACCACCTGCTCGGTAAAGCGCGAAGTCCCCAGCCCGCTGACCATTTTCAGTTCTGCCAGGCGGGCGACCAGCTCAGGCCCGGCCACCAGGTAGCCGACCCGTAGCGAACTGCTCAGGGTCTTGGAGAAACTGGCCAGGTAGATCACCCGCTGCTCGGCATCCAGGGTTGCCAGACGCGTGACTGTACCGTCCTGAAAGTCCGCGTAGATGTCGTCCTCGATGATCAGCAGGTCATGTTCACGGGCCAGTTCCAGCAAGCGATAGGCGACCTTGGGCGACAGGCTGCTGCCGGTGGGGTTCTGGTACAGGCTGTTGATGTACAGGCAGCGCGGGCGGTGCTGCTTGAGCAGGTCCTCCAGCACCTGCAGATCGGGACCGTGCGGGGTACGCGGCACTTCGAGCATGTCGACTTGATGCAGGCGCAACAGGCTGTACAGGTTGTAGTAACCCGGGCTTTCCACCAGCACCTTGTCACCTGGCTTGAGCAGGGTGCGCACCAGCAGGTCGAGGGCGTGGCTGGCGCCCTGGGTGGTGAGGATCTGCTCGGGCGCGGCGTGGATGCCGATCTGCCCCAGGCCCTTGTGCAATTGGGTACGCAGGCTGGCCAGGCCCAGTGGCGGGCAATAGTCGATCAGGTCATCGACCGCGCCACGGCTGACCTGACGCACTGCCTGGGCAATCGCCTCGGTGGCGCGCCAGCTGGAGGGCACCCAGCCACAGCACAGCTTGAGCAGCTCGCCCGGATCGTCCGTGAATTGCTGCCAGCGGCTGTCGAACGCTTCGTCGCGGATCGGCTGATCGACCAGAGGTGTCTTGAGGCGCTGTTCAGCGACAAAAAATCCGGCGCCATGGCGCGCCTCCAGCCAGCCTGCTGCCACCAGCCGGTCGTAGGCTTCGATCACGCAGGACTGGCTGACGCCCTGCTCCCGGGCCAACTGACGTATCGACGGCAAGCGGCTACCGGGACGCAAGCGCTGGCCTTCGATCCAGGCCTGCAGTTGCCCAGTCAATTGCTGTGCCAGCGGGATGGCGGAGTGACGATCAAGGCTGAGGTGCATGGCAAAGTGTTCGCAGATTTTGTCCGAACAGTTAATCACAAAACCCTTGCCAGTGTGCCTTGTGAGGCCCTGCTGATCACCGGATAGTCGGCCCATCGACAAGGAGCCGACCATGCCCACCCAGCGCCACCCTGCCCTACTGGCTTTTGCCCTGTGCCTGATCACCTTTGCGGTCAACCTGCAGGCACCGCTGTACACCGCTTACGCCGAGCTTTCCGGTTATGGCGCCGGGGCCACGGCAATGGCGTTCTCCGGGTATGTACTGGGGGTGATTCCAGTGTTGCTGTTGCTTGGCGGCCTGGCCGATCGGGTCGGGCGTCGCCCGCTGATCCTCGTCGCCCTGGCCTTGTCGATGTTCGCCACCCTGCTGATGCTGTTGGCCCCTGGCCTTGAAACCCTGGGCCTGGCGCGCCTGCTGCTCGGCATCGGCACCGCACTGGCGTCGGCCACCGGCACCGCCTACATGAGCGAACTGATGCACAGCGGCGACAACCGTCACGCCGCCACCTGGGTCACCGCCAGCACCTCGCTGGGTTTCGGCCTGGGTGCGGCGCTGACCAGCCTGTTCCTGCTCAGTGGTCCAAGCCTGACACCGGGCAGTTTTTACCTGCATTTGGCGCTGGCCTGCCTGGCGATGCTGGCGGTATGGCAGCTGCCCGACCGGCGCCTGGACAATCCCGCCGCCCTGTTGCGCCTGCCCTACTACCCAACCGGCAGCCTGCCCTATGGCCTGGCGATCCTGCTGGCCTGGGCCTGTGTCGGCCTGGTGATCGCCTTGCTGCCGTCGATCCTCAAACAGCATGGCCTGGCCAGTTGGTCGGGGTTTTCGACTTTTTGCGTGATCAGCTGCGGATTACTGTTCCAGCCACTGGCCAAGCGCCTGGCACCGGTGCGCGCCACGGCCATTGGCCTGGTGATATTGCCCTGCAGCTATGCGCTGCTGGCCTGGGGCGCGGACAGCGGCGCGCTGGCTGCCGTGCTGCTGGGCACCATCGCCGCCAGCAGCGCCTGCTATGGCTTTGTTTACCTGGGTGGACTGTCAGCGGTGAACACCTTGGCCGGTGAGGAAAAAACCCGCGCCAGCGCCGGCTTCTTCCTCTTGGCCTACATGGGCTTCAGCCTGCCGGTGATCCTCACCGGGCTGTTGGTCGACCGCCTCGGCCCGGGCACCGCCCTGCTGCTATTCGGCCTGGTGCTGCTGGCCGGTTGCCTGCTGGTTGGCCTGGCCCTGGTACGCAGCCACAAGGCGCTTGCCGTGCCGACGCTAGAAACCGTCAAATAGCCGTGGCGCCGCCATCGACTGCCAGGGCCTGGCCGGTGGTGAACGCAGCGCCATCGCTGCACAGGTAAAGCACGGCACTGGCAATTTCCTCGACCTTGCCAATACGCCCGACCGGGTGCATGGCTGCGGCGAATTCAGCCTTGCGCGGGTCAGCCTCATAGGCGCGGCGGAACATGTCGGTGTCGATCACCGCCGGGCACACGGCGTTAACACGGATCTTCTTCTTGGCGTACTCGATGGCCGCCGATTTGCTCAGGCCGATCACCGCATGCTTGGAAGCGCTGTAGATACTCATCTTCGGCGCGGCCCCAAGACCAGCCACCGATGCCGTATTGACGATGGCGCCGCCACCCTGGGCCAGCATCAATGGCAACTGGTACTTCATGCACAACCACACACCCTTGACGTTGACGCCCATGATCGCGTCGAACTCAGCCTCGCTGCCTTCGGCCAGGCGGCCCTGCTCGATCTCGATACCGGCGTTGTTGAAGGCGTAATCCAGACGCCCGTAGGCCTCGACCGTGCGCCCCATCAGCTGCCGCACATCCGCCTCGCGGGTGACGTTGCAGCTGACGAACAAGGCCTCGCCGCCGTTATTGCGGATCAGCTCGACCGTGCCTTCGCCACCGGCGGCATCAAGGTCGGCCACCACCACTTTCAAACCCTCGGCGGCAAATGCCAGTGCCGTCGCCCGGCCAATCCCCGCAGCACCACCGGTGACCAGGGCAACCTGGCCGGAAAAACTCATGCTCATCGCTAGCTCCTGCAACAAAGTGAGGTCAGTGATCAGGAGTCTAGGCAGCGATCCGCGGCGTTGGGCAGCATCATCAGGGCGCCGGTTGAAGCACTATCGGCGTGGGTGATTGTGTTGGCCAGGATCAATCAGCGCAGTGGATTACCGTGCATTCGCCAAGCGGGTAAACCTTGCCGACTGGCCAATCAGGGTCTATCAACAAGCATTGCCCTTCAAACGAGAGCCTTGCCATGACTGCCCAGACCAACCGCCGCTTCCTCCTCGCCAAACGCCCGACCGGCGCCGTCACCCGCGACGACTTCAGCTATGAACAGGTGCCGGTGGCCGAACCGGTTGAAGGTCAGATTCTGGTGAAGAACCTCTATCTGTCACTGGACCCGGCCATGCGCGGCTGGATGAACGAAGGCAAGTCGTACATCCCGCCGGTGGGCCTCGGCCAGGTGATGCGCGCCCTGGGCGTCGGCGAGGTGGTTGCCTCGAAACACCCGGGCTATGCCGTCGGCGATCACGTCAACGGCGCACTGGGCATCCAGGACTATTTCGTCGGCGAGCCCCAGGGCTTCTACAAGATCGATCCGAAACTGGCGCCGCTGCCGCGTTACCTGTCCGCCCTCGGCATGACCGGCATGACCGCCTACTTCGCCCTGCTCGAGGTTGGTGCACCCAAAGAAGGAGAAACCGTGGTGATCTCCGGTGCCGCGGGCGCCGTCGGCAGCATTGCCGGGCAGATCGCCAAGCTCAAGGGTTGTCGCGTGGTGGGTATCGCCGGCGGCGCCGAGAAGTGCCAGTACCTCAAGGATGACCTGGGCTTTGACGGGGTCATCGACTACAAGGCCGAAGATGTCCTGCAAGGCCTCAAGCGCGAGTGCCCGAAAGGGGTCGATGTCTACTTCGACAACGTCGGCGGCGACATTCTCGACGCCGTGCTCAGTCGCCTTAACTTCAAGGCGCGGGTAGTCATTTGCGGCGCCATCAGCCAGTACAACAACAAGCAGGCGGTCAAAGGCCCGGCCAACTACCTGTCACTGCTGGTCAACCGTGCGCGCATGGAAGGCTTTGTAGTGATGGACCATGCCGCCAACTATGGCAAGGCGGCGCAAGAGATCGCCGGCTGGCTGGCAACCGGCAAGGTGAAGAGCAAGGAAGACGTGGTCGAAGGGCTGGAAACTTTCCCCGAGACACTGTTGAAGCTGTTCAGCGGGGAAAATTTCGGCAAGCTGGTGCTTAAGCCCTGATCTCGGCGACCACCGCCGCCAGCGCCTGGGCGGGATCGGCAGCCTGGCTGATCGGACGACCGATCACCAGGTAGTCGGAGCCGGCATCCAGGGCCTGGCGCGGGGTCAGGATGCGACGCTGGTCGTCCTGGGCGCTGCCGGCCGGGCGGATCCCAGGAGTGACCAGTTGCAGCGACGGGTGCGCAGCCTTCAGTGCCGGCGCTTCCAGCGCCGAGCACACCAGCCCGTCCATGCCGGCCTTCTCGGCCAGTGCCGCCAGGCGCAGCACCTGCTCTTGCGGCTCGATATCCAGGCCGATGCCGGCCAGGTCTTCACGCTCCATGCTGGTCAGCACGGTCACGCCGATCAGCAACGGCTGCGGGCCGCTGCGCTGGGCCAGCACCTCACGGCAGGCCGCCATCATGCGCAGGCCACCGGAGCAATGCACGTTGACCATCCACACGCCCATCTCCGCGGCGGCCTTGACGGCCATGGCGGTGGTGTTGGGGATATCGTGGAATTTCAGGTCGAGGAACACTTCGAAGCCCTTCTCGACCAGGGTTTCGACAATGCCCGATGCGCTGCTGGTGAACAGCTCCTTGCCGACCTTGACCCGGCACAGTGCAGGATCGAGCTGATCGGCCAGCTTCAGGGCGGCGTCACGGGTAGGGAAATCCAGGGCGACGATGATGGGCGTCTGGCAGGCGGACATGGGCGGGTCTCTTGGCAAGTCTTGAACGGCGCGCATTGTAAACGAAGCGGCGGCCCGTGGGGGGCCGATGATCGCGAAATGGCCGCCAAACGGGCCGCCCCCTATAATTGAACCAATGAATGATGCTTTGGCTCCAACGAACAGGAGCGGCGTCATTCCCCGCCCGAAGGAGAACTACATGCCCTGGTACGCCTGGTTGATTCTGGTGCTCGCAATCGGCTCCATCGTCGGTGGCCTGATGCTATTGCGTGATACCGCGAAAAAGCTGCCCCTGACCGAGGAGCAGCTTAAACGTGTGCATGAGCGCAATGCCGAGATGGATGCCAAGGATGCGCAGGACCGCTGAGCCTTCTGCACGGCCCGGCAACGCACGGCGTTACTTATAGCGCGCCGCCGCCGAACTGCGCGACAGATTTGGCCCCAGAGCATCCCGGGCCTTGATATAAGCCTGCCAATCCATCGCCTGCGGCAGTGAAGGAATAGTCACCAGCTCCTTCTGGTCCAGACCGCTGAGCGCGGCGTCAACCATCTCCCCTACTTCCATCACCATCTGCGGGTCGATTTGGGTTACATCAAGGCCGGAGCGCTCGAAGATTTCCGTACGGGTGACCCCGGGCAACACGACCTGGACCTGCACCCCTTTATCTTTCAGCTCACCATGCAGCGTCTGGCTGAGGCTCAGGACATACGCCTTGCTCGCGCTGTAGACCGCGTTGAACATCTCTGGCGCCAAGGCCACGACCGAGGCGATGTTGATGATTGTGCCGCGCCCGGTGTTGGAGAATCGCATTGCGGCGGCGGATGCAAGGCGAGTGACGGCGACGATGTTGAGTGCGACCAGTGCATCGATATGTTCTGGCTTGGTGTCTGCCAGGGTGCCATGCAGGGCGATTCCGGCGTTGTTTACCAGCACGCCGATAGCCTCATCGCTACGCAAGCGTTGCTCCACTTGTGCCAGGTCAGCGGGCTCGCCCAGATCGGCAGAAAGCACTTCCACATTAACCCCATACTTTGTCATCAGGCCGGCAGCCAGCGCTTCAAGCCGCTGACGATTGCGGGCGACCAGTAACAGATCGTGTCCTCGAGCAGCTAGACGCTCGGCATAAACCGCACCGATTCCGGAAGAAGCACCCGTGATAAGTGCGGTAGCTGTGGCCGAAAGATTTGGCATTGCGGTGGTCTCCTAGGGTGTTCAGAAGAGAGATGTGCAGTGCCAAAACAAAATATTACCATTGTAATATTTAAGCAACTGGAACCGACCGAAGGCATGCACAAATAAAAAAGCCGGTCAATGACCGGCCCCTTCCCTGAAAGTCAGTTGACCACAAGCTTGTCGCGATTGCGGTCCAGCAATGCTTTTCCGATGCCTTTGATTTCCAGCAGTTCATCCACGGAATTGAATGCTCCGTGCTCTTCGCGGTAGGCGACGATGGCTTCGGCCTTGGCTTTGCCAATGCCGGTCAGAGTGGATTGCAGAGTGATAGCGTCGACCTGGTTCAGGTCCAGTTTTGCGACCGGTTGTGTAGTGACCATGACGGTCGAGGGGGGGAATCGGTCGTCGGGGCGGCACTCAAGGAAAAGGAAACACAGGCGAACAGCGGCAGTAAGAGATAGGACAGGACAGTATTGCGCATGAGATAAGACTCCTTGGTGAAAGGTTGCGAAGGCAGCTTTTCCTTGGCTGCCTTGTGAAACCTAGCCCCTGCTAGCGAGGAGTCAAAGAGTAGTAAGGGTTGATTCATTTCAAAATCAATCTGATATCAAGCATCCGCCCTTCCGGAGCGCTACTTAGCCAATGGCAGACACTACCAGTGCACACCTACCGCTCAAAGGGCCGGGCGCCAGAACTCGATGCCTAAAACGTGACACTGAAAGTCCAATCAAGTTGCTTACGTACCAAGTATCTTGCGGCCGGACAGGCTCAAACAGCGTTCAGCAGCGCCGCAAGAAACGCTGCTAACACGTGCAACGCTTAACAAATACCCCAAGACTGGCTCAGCGTAATTATGCTACATTCCAACCAATTTTCTCAGGGACATGCATAGAGGAGCAAGGCGTGATCATATATGCAATCGTCGGCGCAGGCGGATTCGGCCGAGAAGTAATCCCCATCGCTAAAGAGCGGCTGATGCTTTCCGAGCAATCAGATTTTCGCTTGATCTTTGTTGATGACGGCGAACTACCGACCACCATCAACGGTTACGATGTTCTAACCTCCGAAAAGTTTGCAAACCTAGCGGCGGACAAAAAATTCTTTAACGTCACCATTGGCGATAGCAAAATCAGAGAAAAAGTCACAAATGATATGCTTGCCATCGGCGCAGAAGCTTTCTCAATTTACGCATTAAACAGCACAGTTCTTGATAATAATCAGCTGGCTGAAGGTATGATTTTGTGCCCTTTCACCACTATCACATCGAATGCAAAAATAGGTAAATATTTCCACGCAAACATCTACTCCTACGTCGCTCACGATTGTGAAATTGGTGACTTTGTAACATTTGCCCCATCTGTAAAATGTAATGGCAATGTAGTTATTGAAGATCACGTCTATATAGGCACAGGCGCAATTATAAAACAGGGTCGCAGCGGAAAACCATTAACGATTGGAACCGGAGCAATTGTAGGCATGGGCGCTGTTGTTACGAAGAATGTTCCAGCAGGTGCAATCGTTGTCGGCAACCCAGCTAAACCATTACCACGCAAAGGCTTGGGGGGATAACAATGAACGATTTGGCACTGGGTTCGATCCCGATCGAGAAAATTGAGCCCGGTATGACCGTGCGTTATTCCCAGACAATCTCTGACGCAGACATTAAAGCATTTGCAGGCATTAGCGGCGACCACAACCCGGTCCACGTCGATAGCGAATACGCGGAACGCTCCAGATTTGGAAAGCGAATTGCCCATGGGCTGATGTCGGCTGGATTTTTTTCGGCCCTGTTTGGCACAAAGCTGCCTGGCCCTGGCTGTGTCTATGTATCGCAAACACTGGTATTCAAGCGACCGGTGTATATCGACGATACCGTGACTGCAGCGGTAACCGTTACAAAGGTCGACAAAGAGAAAGGTCGCGTATTTTTTGACACTACCTGCACGGTCAGAGGCAAAGCGGTCATAACTGGAAATGCCGAGATATTTATTCCGAAGAGCAAATCCTGATACGCCCCCATCATTAGGGGCGCTCCGAAGAGCGGGCAGCCGTTTCAGACTGCCCGACTTCATCAAGGATCAAGTCGTCGCTGTTGATAGATCCAGTCAACAATTTCACCTTCCGGCGTGTAACCGCTGACCGTCTCTCTTAACAGTTGGCGTACGCGACTGTAGTCATCTCCAGTCACGGCAGCAAGCAACTGAGCGAGCCTGTCTTTCAACACATCCCAAGATAAGTAGTCTTCTTGTGCACTCATTATCATTGGGTGGCGAGTGGCAACGACATTGTCACCAATTAGTAACTCTTCATACAGCTTTTCACCGGGTCGCAAGCCGGTGAATTCGATGGCGACATCACCATGGGGGTTGCGTTCGGAGCGAATGCTTAATCCTGAAAGGTGAATCATTTTTTCCGCCAGCTCGACGATTTTTACCGGCTCACCCATGTCCAGTACGAAAACATCCCCCCCCTGCCCCATGGAGCCGGCTTGGATAACGAGCTGCGCCGCTTCGGGAATGGTCATAAAGTAACGGGTAATCTTGGGGTGAGTAACCGTTAACGGACCACCGGCCTTAATCTGTTTGTGGAACAGTGGAATAACCGACCCAGATGAGCCCAACACATTTCCAAATCGAACCATCGTAAACCGTGTTTTGTTCACCTGGGAAACATTCCCAACATCGCCAAATAACACAGGAGCAACTTCGTTACTCAAGGCTTGCAAGGTCATTTCTGCCAGACGCTTGGTACTTCCCATTACATTAGTTGGACGCACTGCTTTATCTGTTGATATCAGTACAAAGTTCGCAATCCCTGCCTGCAATGCCGCCTGCGCGGTGTTCAATGTGCCAATGACATTGTTCAATACACCTTCGGCAATGTTGTGCTCAACCATCGGCACGTGCTTGTAGGCAGCGGCGTGATATACAGTATCAACCCGCCACGTCTTCATAATATCAAGTAATTGTGTTTGATTACGAACTGAGCCAAGAATCGGTAACAGGCGCACGGCCAACGACTCTCGGGTAACTCGTTGTTCGAGTTCTGTCAGAATACTGTAAAGGTTGAATTCACTGTGTTCGAACAGAATCAGTGTTTTCGGCCCCAGCCCTATAATCTGACGGCACAACTCCGAACCAATCGAGCCGCCCGCACCAGTCACCAATACCGACTGCCCTACGATGCAGCGCTCAAGTAGATCATCCTGCGCCGGGACCGCGTCACGCCCCAACAGGTCAGCAATATCAACTTCCTGAATATCATCGACTTTAACCCGACCACTGGCCAGGTCCATGAAACCGGGCACACTTCGGACATGCAATGGAAAGCCTTCCAAGTACCCCAGAATTTCCCGGCGACGTCCACGAGGAGCAGAAGGAATTGCCAACAGCACTTCCTGAGCGCCGGTGACATCAATCATGCGCTGAATATTGCGCGGCTTGTAAACCTGCAGACCTGAAATAACCCGGTCAGCAATACTGCTGTCATCATCAATAAACGCAACCGGACGCATGACCTTACCCATGCGCAATGCGGCGACAAGCTGATTTCCTGCAGCGCCTGCACCATAGATAGCGACCTTTGGCAATCCATCATCCCGACTGGTGAACGGCACATGCTGAGCCGCAGTGAACCAGTCGCCCAGAAAGTACTGACGCATTGCCAGACGCAACCCGCCAACCATGATCAGACTCAACCACCAATAGTTAAATATAATTGAGCGCGGCACCACATTCTGGTGATTGCTATACCAGTAAACAACGACACCCAGAATCAACGCAGACAGGCTGACCGCCTTGATAATTGCTATCAACGCGTCATTGCCAAAATAACGCATTACCGCACGGTACATACCGAAGCGAATAAACAGGGGAATCGCGACAATCGGCGCAGTGACAAATAGCCATAAGTGCTCGATAACGGGGTTGATCATTTCGTCGATGCCAAGGCGTACAACGAATGCCAGCCACAGTGCCACCCAGACCAACAGGATGTCCGTAGTGACCTGAATCAACCGCTTTTGACGGCGTGGCAGGCTCAAGAGCCAATTACGAAACGTATCAATCATCCTTACTGAACCCCACCACAAATCCCCTGAATATTTCCGTTACTTCGCATAGCCTTCCACTGGTCACGCCATGATGAATGAACAGCTTACTTCTGCGTTGCGAGGGCCATGACAACCTGCAAAACATCGCAGGTTTGCTGCATCTCCGCTTCCGTCAAAGTCGGATGCACCAGAAACATTAAACTGGTTTCACCGAGCTCCTGCGCTACGGCTAAGCGCGTTGTGGGGCGCCAGCCTGTGTTGTCGAAGGCCTTTTCCAAATAGACTTCAGAGCACGACCCGGCGAAGCACGGCACACCTCGTGCGACAACCTCAGAAATAATACGGTCGCGCGACCAACCTTCGGCAAGCTGCTGGGGTTCAACAAATACGTAACATTTGTAGGCAGCGTGGGTAATGTCCGAACTTATGGAAGGTACGCGCAGCCCCGGCAACACGTCTGCACAACGCCAGATTGATTGTGCATTATTCAGTCGCGCAGCATGCCATGCTGGCATCCGCTCCAACTGAATGCGTCCAATCGCTCCCTGAACCTCAAGCATCCGCCAATTGGTGCCAAAACTCTCGTGCAGCCAACGGAAGCCTGGAGCATGTTCACGCTCGTAAACAGCTTCCCAGCTCTTGCCATGATCCTTGAATGCCCACATGGTCGACCAAAGCTGCCGATCGTTGGTAGTGACCATACCGCCTTCGCCACCCGTGGTCATGATCTTGTCCTGACAGAACGACCAAGCACCGACATGGCCGATCGAACCGACAGGACGTCCCTTGTAGAGAGCCCCATGCGCCTGGGCACAGTCTTCGATAACCTTCAGATCGTGCTTGGCAGCCAACGCCATGATCGGGTCCATATCGCACGGCCATCCGGCCAGGTGAACACAGATGATGCCTCGAGTCCGCGGAGTCAGCACCGCTTCGATAGTCTGTGCCGTGATGTTCTGGGTATCTCGATCGACTTCAGCGAAGACTGGAACGGCCCCGGCGTTGACTATGCTCGATACCGATGCAAGAAAAGTACGAGGCGTGACGATGACTTCGTCGCCCGCGCCGATGCCTAATGCATGCAACGCCAGATCCAGGGCAACAGTTCCGTTGGCTAACGCAATTGCATACTCAGTTCCCGCCCAGGTGGCGAAGGACTTCTCAAACTCGCGGCATTCCTGGCCGGTCCAGTAGTTGACCCTGTTGGAAAGCACAACATTACGAACGGCGTCGGCCTCTGCGTCAGTAAAGGAAGGCCAAGGAGAAAAAGGGGTATTCAACACAACGGTTACCTGCTATCCAGAATTGAAAAGGAGCAATCGGCAATTCAACTGGCCACACGGCATGATCAGCCAGACCGTCCATGACCTTGAAGCATCTCAGCAGCGACTCAAAGAAACTCATGCAATTATGCCGCTTGCATCATGGTATCAGGAATATCCCGCACGACGTGGCAACGCTGCTCACTGCCACAAGAGAAAAGTTACAAGGCCCATGGCGCCGACTCGTCGAGGTCTGTTACCGGCTGGCCCGTCACTCCCGGAGGCGCTGACGGGCCTGTCTCAATCACTTTTTGGAGCCAGTGAACCTGGACATTGTGACTTCGCCATCAGCGCTGATACCGTCCCGGATGAGGACTTTTTTGATAGTCAGAAAGATGATTTTTATGTCCAACCAGAAAGACTGGTTGTCGACATACCAGACATCCAGCTTGAATTTGTCTTCCCATGATAATGCATTGCGCCCGTTGATCTGAGCCCAGCCAGTCACCCCAGGACGGGCGTCATGTCGACGCAGTTGCTCTGCATCATACAACGGCATGTACTCCATCAGCAGTGGCCGCGGACCGACAAGACTCATGTCGCCCTTGATGACATTCCACAGCTCTGGCAATTCGTCCAGACTACTGGCGCGAAGAAAACTACCAAAGGCCGTCATCCGCTGTGCATCCGGTAAAGTATTACCTTGAGCATCAACGGCATCAAGCATGGTACGAAACTTAACCATCTCGAACGGTTTTCCATCTCGCCCCGGGCGCACTTGCCTAAACAACACCGGGGACCCGAGCCGCCTGCGAATTAAGTACGCAACGACGACAACGACGGGTGACAGGAGCAACAATCCTAGGCTCGCCGCCAGTACATCAAAAGTACGTTTCAACATCAAAAGCCCCTATCTACAACGCCCCTGCAACAACTGAGTGGCTGTGCACTTTAATTGGACAATTTCCTGAAATGTGCTCCGAACCGCTCAGCCCCCACGCGCAGAGACAATCGTTGCTGATAATACTCCTGCCCTTTCCTGCCCATTTCAATCCTCTCCGGGAGAGATAACTGGAACAAAGCCATAGCGGCATCAGCCAATGATTGCGGGTTCTCAGACTCGCTGACTACTCCGCAATCCGCATCGCGCACCAGATCCGCGGCATCACCATCGACCGCCATGAGGATCGGCTTCCCTGCTGCCATGTAGGCTTGGGTTTTCGAGGGAATGGTGATGGTAAACAAGGGATCCTTTTTCAAGTGCACCAGCAATGCATCAGCGTTGGCAAGGTAGTTCCCCACTTCCGACATGGGTACGCCAGGCAAAAACGTGACATTGCTCAATTTTTTGGAGGCGACCTGCTTTTTCAGATTTTCGACCTCGACCCCTCCCCCGAGGAGCACAAACATCACGTCCGGCGCTCGCTCGTTCAACAATTCAGCAGCGGATACGACCGTTTCTAGCGCCTGTGCTTTACCCATGTTGCCAGCGAACAGGATTCTGAAACGAGATGCCTCGGGAAAGTTGCTTGGTGGCTCGGTTGCGGTGGCGCACACCATGTCTTCGGCACACCAGTTGTAAATGACGTCGACCTTTGGCCCAGGCACCTGACGCTCTACCAGTAGTCGCTTGAATCCCGGTGACAATACGACGATTTGATCGACACGCCGATAAACCCAATCGCATACACGACTGATGACGTTGAGCGCTTTCTCGTTAGAGAACATCCCCGTCGCCCTGAGCGTATCCGGCCACATATCCTGAATGTCATAGACCACCGGCACACGCCGCAGCAGGCGAATGAAGGCCGCGGCGATACCAACGGTCAGTGGCGGATGGTAGGCGTATATGACATCGGGTTTCTTTGCCCCAAACAGCCCGTAGAGCAGGCTGCTGGCAGCGAAACTGATGTAATTGAGCACGCGACCAATGCCACTTTGCCCATGACTCGGGTATAGCGGTACGCGCGTTACCGTGACGCCATCAATGACTTCACGCTGAATGAGCTTTATCCGGTATCCCGGATAAAGCTTGCCGCCGGGGTAGTTGGGAAACCCGGTGACGACTTCAACTTCAAATCCCTGCGCGACCAACTCCCGAGCAAAAACCAGTCCCTTGAATGTCGGTTCAGGATCAAACCACTGAGTCAACAATAGAACACGAGTGGTCATCCCGATTAGTACCTTCTCCAGACGGTGCGCATGACGTAATCACGGTAACTGTGAATGATCCGCACGACCTTCTCGGAGACATTCGGCATGCTGTAGTCTTCAACCAGACGGAAGTTGCGCGCCGCGCCACGAGCCTGGCTTTCGATCAACCGCAAGCCTTGCAACACACGCTCTACTTCCAGGCCGGTCATCATCACTGCAGCCTCTTCCATCCCTTCCGGCCGCTCATGGGCTTCACGCAGGTTCAGCGCCGGGAAGTTGAGGATCGACGACTCTTCGTTGATCGTGCCGCTGTCCGACAATGCCGCCTTGGACGACAACTGCAATTTGTTGTAGTCGGTAAAGCCCAAGGGCTTGAGCAGACGGACGTTGGCATGGAAGGTGACACCCAGGGCATCGACACGCTTTTGCGTGCGCGGATGGGTGGACACGATTACCGGCAAATCGAACTGCTCGGCAACCGTGTTGAGAACGTCAACCAGTTTGAGGAAGTTTTTGTCGGCTTCGATGTTTTCCTCACGGTGAGCGCTCACCACGAAGAACTGACCTTCCTGCAGGCCAAGGCGCTCAAGGACATCCGAGGCATCGATGCGCGGCCGATAGTGCGAAAGCACTTCGAACATCGGGCTACCGGTCTTGATCACCATGTCAGGAGAAAGCCCCTCGCGAAGCAGGTAATCCCGGGCGATGGTGCTATAGGTCAGGTTGATGTCGGCAGTATGGTCGACAATTCGCCGGTTGATCTCTTCAGGCACACGCATGTCAAAGCAGCGATTGCCCGCTTCCATGTGGAAAGTCGGAATCTTGCGGCGCTTGGCCGGAATGACGGCCATGCAGCTGTTAGTGTCCCCCAGCACCAGCAGTGCCTCGGGCTCGACCTCAGCCAGCACGCGATCGACGGCAATGATCACATTACCAATGGTTTCCGCGCCGGAGGCACCAGCTGCGTTGAGGAAGTGGTCGGGTTTGCGAATACCCAGATCCTGGAAGAAGATCTCATTGAGCTCATAATCGTAGTTCTGGCCGGTGTGCACCAGCACATGCTCACAATGCTCGTCCAGTGCAGCCATGACGCGCGACAGACGAATGATTTCCGGACGGGTACCGACGACGGTCACGACTTTCATTTTTTTCATCAAGTTCTCTCCCTGAATCATCTCGCTCACGGGCACAACGGCAGCGCGTAAGTATCCGGATGTTCACGGTCAAAAATTTCATTTGCCCAAAGCATCACGATCATTTCGTCATCACCAATGTTGGTGATGTCGTGAGTCCAGCCAGGCACCGTCTCGACAATGGTCGGCGTCTCGCCTGTGGTCTCGAGTTCATAGAACTCGCCGGACACGATGTGACGGAAGCGGAAGTTGGCCTTGCCTTTGATCACCAGAAATTTTTCGGTTTTCGAATGGTGATAATGGCCACCACGGGTAATTCCCGGGTGTGCGGTGAAATAGGAGAACTGCCCGGCATCCGGGGTTTTCAGCATTTCCACGAACACACCGCGAGGGTCGCCGTACTTGGGTACCTCGTAGGTGAACGATGCCGGCGGCAGGTAGCTCAGGTAGGTAGAGTAAAGCGCCCGCACCAGACCGGTTCCGACCGGCTCGGTGATCAACGTCGCGCGGCTGGCACGAAATGCGCGGATCTGCTCGGCAACAGCCCCCACAGTGGTGGCATACACCGGCTCAACATCGACCTTGCCTGGTGCTGATACCTGACCATCCATGATCGCCAGGAAGTGGCGAACGACATCGTCAACATACACCAGGGTGAGCGCTGCCGACTCATCGTGAATCTGGATAGGCAGATCATGTGCGATGTTATGGCAGAACGTGGCAACGGCAGAGTTGTAGTTGGGCCGTGCCCATTTACCAAACACGTTGGGCAAACGGAAGACATAGACCGGGCAGCCATGCTGTCCGGCCAGTTCATCCAGCGCCTGCTCTGCTGCCAACTTGCTCTGGCCGTAGGGGTTGTCCCGATCGGCCTGTATCGAAGAGGTGTAGACCAACGGAATTTTGCGGCCGGAGGCGACCACTGCATCACACAGTTGCCGAGTCAGGTCCCTGTTGCCGGTCGCAAATTCAGCAGGGTCTTGGGGACGGTTTACACCGGCAAGATGAAAGATGCAGTCAACTTCGGCAACTCTGGCTTGCAACAACGCCGGGGCATCACCACGGGCAAAACCCAATACCTCGATATCGCTGCGCTCGCGCAGGTGAGCCACCAGGTTACTGCCAATGAAACCGTTAATGCCGGTAATCAGAACCTTCATCTACTACTCCTCTGGCGTGGCATGCTCGCCACGCTGGATCGCCTGCATGAATTCCAGCTTCAGCAACAGTTGCTGCATGCCGGCAACGTCCAGACGCTGAGTATTGTGCGAGTTGTAGTCTTCGGTGTGGGAGATCTTTTCTTCGCCTTGTTCGACAAACTTGCTGTAGTTCAGATCGCGCAAATCTGGCGGTACACGGAAATAGTCGCCCATGTCTTCGGCACAGGCCATCTCTTCGCGGCTGAGCAAGGCTTCGTAAAGCTTCTCGCCATGACGGGTACCGATGACCTGAATAGGATGCTCAGGCTTGCCCACCATCTGGGTCAGGGCTTTGGCCAGCGTCTCTACCGTGGCGGCCGGCGCCTTCTGCACGAACAGATCGCCGCTGTTGCCATGCTTGAAGGCATACAGCACCAAGTCGACTGCGTCAGCGAGCGTCATCATGAAGCGGGTCATGTTCGGATCAGTGATCGACAGCGGAACACCCTGGCGAATCTGTTCGATGAACAACGGGATCACCGAACCACGCGATGCCATCACGTTACCGTAGCGTGTACCGCAGATTACGGTCTTGCGCTCATCGACGTTACGGGACTTGGCAACCATGACTTTTTCCATCATGGCCTTGGAGATCCCCATGGCATTAATGGGGTAGACCGCCTTGTCGGTGCTCAGGCATACCACCCGACGCACTTCGTTCTGGATAGCCGCCTCGAGTAGGTTTTCGGTGCCGATGACGTTGGTCTTGACCGCTTCCATCGGATGGAATTCGCAGGATGGCACTTGCTTGAGCGCCGCCGCATGGAAAATATAATCAACACCGCGGGTGGCGTTCAGGACACTTTGATAATCACGCACGTCGCCGATATAGAACTTCAGCTTGCTATTGGCATAGCGCTTGCGCATGTCATCCTGCTTTTTCTCATCACGGCTGAATATGCGAATTTCTGCAATATCCGTATCGAGAAAACGCTTGAGCACCGCATTACCAAAAGAGCCGGTGCCGCCAGAAATAAGAAGTTTTTTTCCACTGAACATAATGAGTCCTGAATTCGATGCAAGCGTCTGTCAGTTTGATTGCAAGGCTGAGTAGATGACGTCGTCCTTTTGCTGCGCGCTTGGGTAGCTGATCAATACGGCGCGGTAAGGCCCCTTGAACACAAAGAAGCTACCTGCCGAAACGCCCACCACGCCACACTTGGCAATCACTTTGTGCATGTCCTCGAGCGATCCGCCGCCGCCAAGGATAGTGATGGGGATATTGACCGTCTGGCGCAGTTTAACCGCGAGCTCGACATCGTAGCCTTTCATCCGACCGTCGTTGTCGATCGAATTGATGACAATCTCCCCGGCTCCGAGCTCGGCCATCTCGGCAGCGACCTCCAGGACCGAGCGTTTGGTATTGCGGGTACCGTTGTGAGTCCATACATCCTGGGTGCTACCCAGCAACCTGCGCTTGTGGTCAAGGACCACGACCACGCTCTGGCGTCCGATTTCCTCAGCGATCTGGGTGATCAGCTGCGGGTTTTCCAGGGCTGCCGAACTGATCGCAACCTTTTCCACACCCAGGCTGATGATCTTGCGGGCTTGCTCGGGAGTGCGTACACCGCCACCATAGCAAAGCGGCATGCGGCATTCGGCGGCCAGGTTGGCAATACGTTGGTAGTTGGGCTCTGCGCCTTGTACCGAAGCGTCGATATCCAGCACCACCAACTCGTCAGCTTCCTTCTCGTTGAAGATTTTGACTGCGTTGATCGGGTCGCCGACGTATTTAGGGTCCTTGAAGCGGACGGTCTTTACCAGACCGCCATCCTGAATCAGTAGGCAAGGAATAATTCTGGGCCTGAGCATGTCAAATTTCCGCGAAGTTCTTCAGGAGGTTGGAACCCCAGTGATGGCTTTTTTCGGGGTGAAACTGAACACCGAAAACATTGCCTTGCGCCACCGCACAGACAAAATCATGGCCATAGGAGGCGCTAGCCGCAGCCCCTTCGGCACCTTCGCAATCAAAGTAGAAAGAGTGCAGGAAATAGAACCTGGCATCGTCTTCCATACCCTTGAACAACGGAGAGCCCGACGCCGGACGCACATCATTCCAGCCCATGTGCGGCAACGGAAGGTCCTTCAGACCGGGGGCACTGGCAAATGCCTTGACCCGCCCGTTGACCCAGCCCAGCCCAGGCAACGAGCCTTCATCGCTGGCTGCCGCGAGAATCTGCATGCCCACGCAGATCCCCAACACCGGCACCTTCTCTTCACCCACCATACGCTCAAGGGTAGGACGCATGCCTGAAGCGTCCAGGCGCTCCATCGCATGATCGAATGCGCCGACCCCTGGAAGGATCAGGCGCTGTGCGCCCCGCAAGTCATCCGCCTGCCGGGCAACGCTCACGGGAATGTTCAAGCGCTTGTAAACATTGACAAACGCCTGAATGTTACCTAATCCATAATCGATGATCGTGATCATCTGAACAGCCTTCTTTCCAAGCCCAAAGCGCTCATTACACGCGATCCGACGCCAATGAGGAAGCGCTTGTTACGGTAATCGTGGTAGGTCTTGTTGTCGCCTTCGAAAATTTCCTGCAACTGTTCGACTGTCAGGTCCAGTTTGTTGGCGACATACTCGAACTCGCCTTTGAGGAACTGCTCGTCCAGCTCGGGCGTGGAAATGCGTTCCAGCGCCGCGTCACGGGTCATCTGGCCGGTCATGATCAGGCTCGAGAAGTGTGCGCGACGCTTCTCATAGCCGAATTTGCGAGGCATCCAGTAGTCTTCATAGAAACGAGTAAAACGCGACTCATGGTGCTTATGTTTGAAGCGCTTCCAGCCGAACTTCTGCTCGAGGGTATCCTCGGCGTCCTTCTTGATATAGGGCACCAGGTTCAGCGGCTTGACCACTTCCATGCCCAGGATGCGCTGGTAGAGAATCTTGTAGATGAGAATATCGGTCAGCGGGAAGCTCTTGAGCTGACGTGTCCCGAAGCGACCGTGAATATCCTTGAATAGTGTCTTGTCGATACCTGGGTAGCCGCCCCACTCCTCGGGCTCACGACAGCATTCGGTCGAGTAGTTGGCACCAGTCAGCACATACTTGATCCGGTGCTGACGAGCAAATTTGTACAACCCGGAGAAAAAAGCCGCATCCTGCGGCATGTCCTGATCCGCAATCTGGGAACGCAAGAACGCCACTTGCAGGTCCTTCATCTCTTCCCAGTTGATCACTTCGGTATAGAGATCAAGCCCAAGGCCGTCGACCAGCTTTTCGATGTTGCCAACCGCCTGATCCGTGTTCCATCCGGCATCGACATGGAACAACAGCGGGCGCAAGCCCATCTTTTCCTTGGCTACGTAAGCCGCATAGGAGCTGTCCAACCCTCCGCTCAAACCAATGATGCAATCGAAATCCTTGCCACGCCCATGGGCCTTGATTTTGTCGGCCAACGCCATCAGCTCGGCTTCGCCGCGGTGATCTGTATGCCAGTTTGGCTTGATCGCTGCATTGAAGTTGTTGCAGTAGTCACAAATCCCATTGGCATCGAACGTGATCCGTGGGTCACGCGTATCCATGATGCATTGGGTACAGATCTGGTAGTGAGCCATTGTAAATTCCGTGGTTAAACCAAAAGGCGCGTCGCCATGCGGCGATAGTCTAAAAGGTCGGATGCGATTTCCAAAGAGCGCTGTGACATTTCCTCCAGTGCCGCCGGATTGCTTTCGACCGATCTGAAGGCTTCCACCAGTTGCTCTTGAGTGCTTACCTTCCAGCCGTTGCCTTTCACGAACGGCTGGTGGCTAGGAACATCGGCGATCACAACCGGGCGCCGGGCACACAGGCTCATCTGCATAGTGGCAGACTGGCTTCCAGGCTGAACATAGACATCGACAGCGCAGAGCAAACGGTACAACTCATCTGCAGTCTTCCATCCCAAGTGCTGCACCCGGGCGTCCGCAGAGGATAACTGAGTGACTTTTTCTTCGATTGACTCATGAACGCGGCCGACGATCAGAAAGCGAAAATCCTCGGCGCGTGTCGACGCAAACGCAGCCAGGCTTTCAATCAGCTTTTTCTTGGAGTCAAATTTCCCGGACTGCAGAAATACCGTGTGGTGCTGCTGGAGCCCCAGCGACGCCCTGGCTTCTGAGCGGTATTTTTGGTAGGTCGCATCGTCGGCAATATAGCCTCCCAGCGGAAAGAACTCCATGTCCTTCTCAGCCACCCCGTACTGATCACGGCAAAAATCAACGGTTTCCAAAGAGATGCATAGCACCTTGTCAATCCAGGGTAATGCGCGCCGAATAATTGGACGGTAGTAGAACCGATGGAGCAACTTGGATAACGTACCCGTCGCACTGTTATTCGCGTCTTCGTGGCTATCGACGTAGAGCCGCACTTGAGGATTGGCACGCTTGTAGGTTGCGACAGTAAGCAACTCCCAACCGCACATTCCATGAAAGACAATCACATCCGGGGAAAAGCGCTCAAGAATGGAAGCCACACCAGGGTGCATGCGGAGTTTTTTCTTGATGAAAAATGGAAACGCACCGGCATACGGCAAGCGAATAACCTTTGCACCATCGCTGCCCATGTACTCACTTGGAGCAACATAACCAAGGGATAAGTTATCAATATAGGTTTCAGTCGAAGCCACGACCAGTACATCGTGCCCGGCGGAGACATGCTCACGTACCAGTTCGTTTTCCTGGTAGCGATAGTTGTCGATGTAGAAGCAGGACAAACAGAGGTGAACGATTTTCATAAGAGGTTCTGACTTTTCAAAAAGGCTTCCGGGTCATTGAATTGGGTAGCGACCGCTGCCAGCTTCTCGTCAGAGTACTCCCACCACTTGCTCGCTAACAGCCCGGTGATGATTGCTTCAGAAAAACGATAGCGAATCAATTTTGCTGGATTACCAGCATAAATCGCATAGGGTGGAATGTTTTTTGTGACCACACTCCCCATTCCGACAACTGCACCGATGCCAATCGTCACCCCCCCTTTGACAAAAACCCCCTCACCGATCCAGACGTCATGCCCAATTGCAGTTTTTGCCTCCCAGCGATAGTCGTGCCGAGAGAATTTTTTCTTGATACTTTCCTTGTGTGCAAGAAATACCGGACTGGTGGAAACGAACTCGATCGGATGGCGCGCGCCACCGACAACCACGCGACTGGCAATTGAGCAAAATCGCCCAACCGAGGTATTGATAAAGGAGCAGTCATAACCGCAAAACGAATGCTCACCAAACTCACTCGAAATCACAGTACAACCAGATTCGATTTTTGAAGTTGCAGGAATGGACGAGTCAATGACCGCAGCCCCTCTCGCCTTCTTTAGAATCCTTGAAAACAGGTATCCAATCATTTTCTTACCTTCGCACGAATCTAAATCTGAATTTGTCCAGCCACAGCACCAGGATCCACAGCGCACCGCCAAATGAAGTCAACGCGGTAAAAATCGACCCATTCGTCGTTACAAATGCAAGCGGAAAAAGCACAGCAATCAAAAACAACTTATCCCAACCTCGCGATACTCTGTCGAGCACCAACATCCACAAGGTATATAAAAGACAGATAATCAAGACCCCAACATTGCCAAAACCAGCCACCCCGTCGGTTGCAATAAAGCTGGCATTGGATTGACTCTGAATACCCAGCAACCGTTCGGCAAGAATTTTGCCGATTGCCGGCCACTTGTCGTCACCCGCATAGGCTGCAGGAATATCTACAAGACTACCGATGACAGAAATATGCGCCCACTGCGTATACCCTTCAACCGAGAAAAAATCATAGTACTGACTTACCAACAAACCGGGACCGGCAATCAACCGAGTGAAAAAATAGAATCCTATCTGATTCAGAAAGCCCGATGACTCAGAAAACAAAGCCACCAAGGCAACCATCAACACCCCCGCGATGAACAAACCGCGAGTATTTCTTGCTCCAAATCCGCGCCAACGAAACATCATGACCAGTACAGTGATGACAAATGGCAGCAGCAGAACGGTACGCTCGGCGGTAATCATGTACATGAAAACAAATCCGCAGAAACCCACGAACAGTAGAAAAAACCGTTTATAGATGAGTCCCGTAGCAAACAACCCGGGAGAAAAAACATAAGCCAGGTAAACCTGACAGTAACCGATAAACAACGACGTGGCCGCCCCGGCCTCTCGCTGTTGATAAATCTGATCCAGGCCAGAGAAGGAAAGGATCGCACCATAGGTAGAATACAGCGTGATAAAGCAAATAGCCGCGCCCGCCAAAAAGCCGCTGATTACCAACGAGGATGGGCGTTTGGCACCTTGCTCACTGACGGCCACGGCGCGAACGGCAATACAACAAATCACAATACCCAGGGAAAAATTAAAAAAAAGCCAAAAATACCGCGCTAATGAATCGTTGTAATTAAGCATCGCAACAATCAAAGAGGGTACGTAAACAAAAAATAAATGGCATAGATAAATAATGAAGATGGCTTCTGAAAGTGCAGCGGCAAGAAAGCGGCTGTACATGCCAGGAAAGTGAACGCTACTAACAGTGCGCCCACGCCATACTCGGGTTGATTGAACCCCCAGAATGCTTGCTCCACAGCAAGGTACCGCTCGTGCCCCAAGACAATAGCGCCCCCATAGACCAACACCCAGAAAATCAACCATAGGCGATCCTTGGACACAAGCCAGGATACCTTTTTGCCCGGCTCCATCACCTCTATAGAACTCAACACCACCCCCGCGCACCTTTATTAGACAATTCTATTAGCTCAGCAACTCCTAGCCGCCTGCAGGAGATCCAGACACCGCCCCTGAACCCAACCAAAATGCTTAAATTTTTTCTAAGCTCAAAAACAGTCAACCCAGGATACTCGAATAGAACGCTCGCTCTTCACGGGTTAGCAAGTTTGAATTATGCCAAAGCAACGTAAACTGACCGCCTACCGCTCGACAGGCAGCCTTGAGCTCTTCAACCAACGCCAGCGCCTGATCTCCCACCCCAAGACCCAAATAAGAATCACTCGTCAAGGTCACATCCATAACCACCAGCGGTCGGATACGAAGCTGCAGTTGCTTTTGCTCAACCGCGTCGAACGCTGGATACTCATGGCAGGTTCCACACCGGAACCCCGGAACCTCAGCATACCCTAAAGTGCTGTCGTACCTCATGAGCGCCTCTTCCCAGGCGTTGAGAGTGACAGGATGTCGCCAACGCAAAAAATGCATCCGCCCACCCCACGTCTGTTGCACAACCCCCTCCTCCTCACACACCTTGCGTAGGCGGTCGGCCTCTCTCTTTACTCCGGCGGGCGACAAGTAGGTGTTGTAACTCGGATGCAGACCGATTTCATGGCCACGCTGGTGAATGGAGCGTAATAACTCCCGAATGGCTGGATGTTCAATCTCATAGTCACTATCTTTGCTAGCATCGGTGCGGCCACAAATGAAGTAAAAAGCGCTCACCAGGCCATGCTGCTCCGATTGATCCATCAGCCAGGCGAAGGTGTTGCTCGGATCCAAACGACTTATGCGCTTTCGGCCGGCATACTTGATAAACGGTCCGCGTATTGCTGATAGCAAGTCACGACGCTTGAGCAAATCCCCACCCATGGCCCGCACCACCCCTCGAGCAGAGCGAAAAGCATATCTGCTTGGTTCATCTACATCATGGGAAACCAGAGTAGTGAAAACCGGTTGTTTCAGCGAAATATCTTGCCATTGTCGACAAACCATCTCTCCAAAAACCGCCAACCATTCATCAACTAGAGGACGATCCAGGTACCCTCGTTTGAATGCATTGGATTGGTAGGCTGGAAAGCGATCATGCTCATCGACGACTGAAGAGTGAATTTCCTCACAACGCGCGAGCATCCAGTAGATGAAACCGAACAAATCATAATTAACCAGATAGCCGCCATCCTTCTCAGATACCAACGGCGCGGGTAAATGCTCGACCCCCGGGGCAATCAATGTATCCAGATAGACAGGGCTCCAACCTTCCTGCCGCGCCGGCCATTGCGCGCAAGGAAGCTCTGAGTCGTGGCGGTTGAAGGTCACAACATCGATTGGAAACTGCAAGCTCCCAGACCGCCCTGCGATAGACACGTTGAGGAAAGGCGCTGAAAGTTCAAATACGAACGCTTGCCCGAACCGCTCGTAAAGCAGCGCATGCAACCAGTCAAAGATGGACTGATTCGGCCAACCGGAAGCACTCATTAGCCTTTCCTCCGGAGATCCTGAAGAAAAAAATAAGTCTTCAGCAGTTTGGATGGGGTCTTGGTAATGGAGAAGTAAGGAACTTGCGACGCACCAAAACCGCGAAAAAATCGCTCAACAGGCTCAAGCATCGAACCTTCGAAATCGAACGCCTTGGTTACTGTGCTGGCCAGCTTTATTGCTTCCCACATGCACAGGCTGGTAGCACCACTATTGCGCAACTCGGGATCACCGCCCCCCATGATGTAATAGGCACTGTTCTGGTCCCAGACGATATAAACACCGGCGTGACGGCGCCCTTCCGGGTCTTCGGCGATCAGAATCGCACGACGCTTGCGCTCCGCGCAGGCGTCGTCAATGCGCTTGACCAAATCACGGGAGTAAGGGACCTTCATCCCCTGCCGCTGAAAGACAAGGTTGTTGAGCTTGAGAAACTCGTCCACATCCAGGTCAGTTCTTATTTTTAACGAAAAACGCCCTTCCGCCTTTCTAACGTCGCCGCGAATATTCTGCTGGAATTGATCCCAGAGTGCCGTGTGATCATTCAAGTTATCGAGAATATAGGTGTAACGGGTCGTCTGGGCAAAACCCGCCCAATAGAAGGGCAACCAGTTAGTTTTACTGCTTGGCCAACCAGCAGCAAAATGATCGAAATTATAGGCAGAGAGTTGCCCGACCAACTCCGTCAGCAAATCCTTCTCATGTGCCAAACGCTTTGAGTATTTGGCCGAAGTTGGCTTGAACCAGGGCCCCAGGTGCTGAGTGAGTACAGGCATGGTCAGAAGCTTCAGACCTGCTCGTTTCTTCACAACGAATGGCATGCTCGCGACGACCTGATCGTCCTTGAGGCACAGGGCCACATCCCAATCTTCCCCAGCTACCGCGTCCAGCCACCAATCCTGGCTAAAAAGGGGCAATGCGTCTTCCGAACGACATAGCGCGCGATAACGCTGTTTCCGGTCAATCACAGTGACCCCCTTCTCAAAACAGTGACTAAGACAAATACGGCGAAACGCTTGATACTGAACGCCTGGGTCAATTTAATAGTTCCTTCTTTACAGGCAATGCGATACTCCCCGTTTTGGCGGTGTATTCTACCAACACGAAGTTGGCTTGTATCCTCTAACCGATAGTCCTCAACAGACCACCGCTGCCCACGGTAAAGGCCCTGAGGCGGCGGCACGGCATTCAACCATTGCTCGGTGCCACGAAGAACATGCCAAATTTTTTCAATCGACCAGGTCTGCCAATCAATGATTGCCCCGTGTTCTTCGGTCTTGAGATTACGAGCACGGACAGTCGGCGAGTCCGCCGGTTGCGCCATGCGTTGCTCTGCCCCCGCCTCCAACTGATCTAGAACACGTAAAAGCAAAGCGACTCCCAGCTCACTGACAACTCTTTGAGAACGCTCCGGTGACTTCATGCCCAAAGGAACGTCGAGTTTCTCCTGCAGCAGAATATCCCCTGTATCTTCCCCGTCGTCGACAAAGTGAACAGTCGCCCCAGGATGAAGATCGACATCATAGTAGTGCCAAAAATCTGGGTTTGGACCACGGTAATTAGGTAAATATGAAGGATGGAGATTGATCGCCCCTAGCCGCGGAATCGAGTAAATGTTTCGACGCAGCAACTGCGACATGCTATGGACAACAATCACATCCGGCTGCAACTGACGGAGCCACTCCTCCAGCCCGGCATCCTGGCTCGAATACATCAAGCGATAGGCGATACCTTTCTGTTGGCAAAAGCTTTTCAGGAAGCCAACAGCAAAAAGCCACTGAGCCAGCCACCCTAGAGCGTTACGCATGAACACGGAAATACGGCCTCTGGCCGCGCCACGCGACGCAGATTCAAGAATCCCTACCACCGAGTGGCCAGATTCGACCAAGGGGGGAACTATTCGGGAAACACCCTGGGTAATGATGACTATCTTTAACGACATTTAGCATCCCTTAGCCGAATAAAATGCGCTCACCCCGAGCGAATCGGTACGTCATGAGGCCATTGACGATATACATGACACTATATCCAATACTAAACAGGACCAGCGCCAAGTGGACATCACCGTTATAACCACCAAGTGCGAGGGAAGAGCACACGACAAAAAACAGAAAGAACTGCCAGATCAAATCGGCACGTTGCTTGCCAGCAATAAAGAACATGCTACTCAACGGGCTGGTAATAAACTGAAAGAACAACATGGGCGTAAGAATTCTGGCGTACTCCCCAGAAACCGTCCATTGCGCACCAAACACCCAACCAAAGAAATCCGGGGCAATCAGGAAAAACACCAAGAACGGCACTACCGATATACACAGTAAACGCTTAAACGTTTTTCGATAGATATCCTTGCACTCGCCGTTACGCGAGTACTCTTCACTTGCCTGCTGCCTAAATACGTCACCAATCGCCCCTGCGACAATACTCATGGGCGCACCGATTACACGCTGGGTCAGCATGAAAAAACCTGCCACACCACTGCCAAAGAAAGTCCCTAACAGAAAAATCGGTGACTGGAACGATGCCATGTTAAAGCTATGCGCAAGTACCAAAAATTTTGGAAAATCCGAATGGCGTCTTGCCGCGGCCTTGATCCTTGGACCCGTCAACTGGGCAAAGGCTTTGCGATCGTTACGAAAAACCCCTTGCAGCAACATCAAGAAAGCAGAAACATGTCCGAATACTGCGCCGGCTATCAGCCCGAGCATGCCAAACCCGGCATACCCCAATGTCAGGTGTACCGCTGACATCCCGGAATTTTGCACTACCCGTGTGGAGGACATGCGTCGATAGTAAGCTCGTCGGTTACACCAGTAGTTAAGACTTTGATATGCTGCAGTTAGCATGACGCTGAGCGGAACCCAGTACAACCAGTGAGCATGTCCAGAGATATTGAACAGACGGGCAATAGGCTCATTAAATACACTGACTACGACCAACAACAATGCACTGATGCACAAACAACAAAGAAATGCGACTGCAACAATCGCAGCCGCATCGCGATCTCGCTTGGGGACCATAATCGCCAGTTCATAACGTCCGGTCGCCAACACCGCCAACACCGAGACAATTGCCATGTACAGCGCGAAAACCCCGAACTCCGCAGGGCTGTACAATCGGGTCAACAAGGGGCTGATTGCAACCGGAATCGCTTGGGCCAAGGTGGTGCCTGTCATTAATGTGATGACATTACGGGCAAACGCCCCCTTGGGTAAGAGTTTCGCGATCACACTTGAGCTTCCGCAAGCACATCAACAATCAGCGCTTGATCGGCACCTTTCAAATAGGGGTGCATTGGTAGACTCAGCACGGTTTCAGCCAGTTGATCCCCGATGGGAAGCACTACCTGATGATCGGCTACCGCCGGCTGACGGTTGAGAGGAATCGGGTAGTGCACCGCCGTTGGTACACCGCGCTCCTTCAGCTTTTTCTGCACCTTCTCGCGCTCTGCAACACAGACCGTGAACTGAGCAAACACACTCTTGTTATGTGCCGCGACAAATGGTAGCCCACTCAGCCCCACCCGCTTGAGCAAGTCCATATAGTTATCTGCCACTTGTTGGCGAAGCGCTATTTCTTCTTCAAAGATATCCAGCTTGGGTAGCAGAATTGCCGCCTGCATTGTGTCAAGACGACTGTTAACGCCGACACGAACATGGTGGTAACGACGATCCTGACCGTGACGGGCAATTTGCCGCAACACCGTGGCCAACTGTTCATCGTTGGTAAAAATTGCCCCGCCATCGCCGTAACAGCCCAGAGGTTTGCTCGGAAAGAAACTGGTGCAGGCCAAGGTGGTCAGATTGCACGAGCGGCGCCCGTTATACTCGGCACCAAAACTCTGGGCAGCATCTTCAATAACCGGTATTCCGTAACGCTCGGCAATCGCATTGATGGCATTAAAATCCGCGCACTGCCCGTACAACGATACCGGGATAATTGCTTTTGTTCGGGGGGTTATCGCGGCTTCAAGCAAAGCCGGGTCGAGATTGTAGGTGAGCGGATCAACATCGACATAGACAGGCTTCGCCCCCAATAGCGCAACAGTCTCGGCGGTCGCGATATAGGTAAAACCAGGGGTAATGACTTCATCGCCGGGACCGATACCTAGTGCCATTTGGGCAATTTGCAAAGCATCGGTACCATTGGCAACAGTAATACAGAATTTCGCGCCGACAAATGTCGCCAACCGCTGTTCAAGTTCGCTGACTTCAGGGCCAAGGATGTATTGACCGTGCGCAAGAACACGTTGAATCGCAGCATCCAGATTACTCTTAATCCGAAGTTGCTGAGCACTGAGATCGATGAATTCAATCACGATTTAACTTCCTTCTTGGTTACACAACCTGCAGCCAGTACATAATGAGCGCTGGAGTGAATGCAGGCCGCCTCGCCTTCCCCGCTCAGGGGTAACTCCAATTGCTCACCATATTCACTCATCCAGCCAATTTGACGAGCTGGAACACCGACCATCAATGCGTAGGCAGGCACATTTTTGTTCACTACCGCGCCGGCGCCGATAAACGCATATTCCCCGATTGTCACACCGCAGACGATCGTACAGTTGGCGCCGAGCGTGGCACCTCGACGCACCAAGGTATCGCGGTACTCACTTTTACGTTCAATCAACGAGCGCGGATTATATACGTTGGTAAACACCATGCTCGGGCCACAGAACACACCCTCTTCCAAGGTTACGTTGTCATACACCGAGACATTGTTTTGAATTTTGCAATGGTCACCGATGGAAACTTTATTACCGACGAATACGTTCTGCCCCAGGGAAACACCCTTTCCTATAATCGCCCCGGAACAAACATGAACAAAATGCCAAACCCTTGACCCCTCGCCAATTTGCGCACCTGGGTCGACGATTGCGCTTGGATGTTGAGTATGCAGCATGATGCTCCTCCGCGATCAGTGTTGCGGGAAAAGTAGTTTCGCCAGGACCGGTGCCGCGGCTTCGCCATATCGACGCGCGCCCCGTTCATTCAAGTGATGATTGTCCTGGTAGATGAGCATGCCATCCTCATAGGGGGCATGCTGAAAAAATGGCAGCGGGGAAAGATCCAGGAAATAGACATTGTCAATTCCCGACAGCCGCTCGGCGACCTTGCTGTTCCCCGCCTTCCAGGCTGCATTGAACTCCGGTGCCATGTGCATGCCCAGCACGGAAAAGCGCTGCATTCGTTGCACATTGACTTCAAACATAGGTACCTGACCCAGTACGATAACTCGCTTGCCTTGACTGGCAAGCGTCTTGACGAAGTCGGCAAGCGCTTGCAGGAACGCATCGCTTTGAGCCTGCCATTGCCACATGCCGGCAATGATGACCCTATCTGTCCGCGCAAGCATAGGCGCCAGCGCCTGACTTTGTGCCAGGCAATCCGCCCGGGAGTAGTCAGGTATGCGTTCGACGTCGAATCCCGGGATGGGCACACAATTGCTGGCAGAAATGACCTGCACCGCAAATTTCTGCTGCTTCCCGGCCGTATCGAAAAAGTAGTTCAGCTGAGCCGCATGGCTGTCCCCGAGCACAAGCGCAGCCACAGGCTGCTCCGGATCGCCTCGCCTGCATTGGCCAACCAGCTTACCATGGCATATCTCTTCGGCCGGCGCATAGCGGGTCAACTCCACAGGCAGCGGCCGCTGGATCTTTTCATTCACAGTGGGCGCGACGGCAAAGGCGACTAACAAGACCACAGCGACCAGCCCGCCAAGACGCCCCATGGAGCCGGGCTTGCGCATTGGCGTTTCGATCCAGTAGTAGGACGCACACGCCAGGGACACCGTGAGCAATGCAAATAACAGCATCGGCACCAGGCCCAATTCATAGCGGCCAGACCAATACCGAATGAATGCCAGAACCGGCCAATGCCATAGATAGAGAGAATAGGAAATCGCCCCAATCCACACCAAGGCCGGGTTGGACAACCCACTACCGATCCGGCTCTTGTTACCGACGATGATCAGCGCTGTCGCTAGACAGGGCAAAATTGCGAGCAGGCCGGGAAAATGTGCTGCATCGATCAAAAAAAAGCATGCAAGCAACAACAAGACGCCACACACGCTAGCGGCCTCTGCCCTCGCGCCCCGCCAGCTGCGCCCGATGGCGCTGGCGGCGAGCCAAGCACCGATAAGAAACTCAGGGACTCGGGCGAGTAATGCAAAGTAGACATGTCGCTGGTTATCGACCTCACCGAGCTGCCATTGGGCGTAGACCGTACAGGCGACAATGGCAACGAGCAATGCCGGGGGTACCCATCGCTTGGGCAGCACAAACAAAAGCAGCGGCAGCAGCAAATAAAATTGCATTTCTACGGCCAGCGACCAGGTATGCAGCAATGGCAACTCATGGGCCGCCGGAGCAAAGTAGCTACCGAAATCAGAAAAATAGGAGTTGCTATGAAAAAGCAACGCCGACTGGAAACTGTCCTGAAAAAACTTAAAGTCCGACGGCACCAGGAGTACTGACGCCACCAGACAGGAGAACAGCAACGTCACCAGATAGGCCGGTACGATTCGTCGTATTCTTCCCAAATAGAAAGACCGCGAAAAGCCGCCTCCACCGCCTGTAACGATAGAGGTAATGATGAATCCGGAAATAACAAAAAATACGTCCACGCCTAAAAAACCAGCTGGCAGCCAGTTTTTGTTGACGTGGTAGAGGATCACCGCGAGAACGGCGATGGCGCGAAGACCTTGAATATCGGTGCGATACCCGGCCGACGGCTCTCCCTTGATCGAATGCAGTGTGTGAGCCACTTCTTTATTTAATAATTTTACATTCACAACACGTGACTCAAGCGCAGGCATCAGCAACCTGGGCAGCGCTTTACGCCGCCCAGCCTTTTCAATTCAAATGCTCAAACGAGCCAGAACCGGATGCCCTTCTCCTGGTGCAGCCGACACAACAGGAGCCGACCGAATGTACTCAACCGTTTCCACACAGTGCCTGGCATCTTCAATACCATAGCCACGCCCCGCCAGAATCTCCTGGTAACTGACAGTATGCAGATCGGTAAAGCCTTCCGAAAACTCCATTTCCTTACCGTTTACGGTAATCGAGCGATAGGTAGGTTTCTTACCTTTCACTGAATCAGGAAGATCATTGGCGTCGATGGACAGGAACCACCGGACACGGGCTTTCTCGTATTCCAGAAAACCGGCAGCCTTATAGTTGTCGGCATAATGCACAACATTGCGCTGAAGCTTGCCGAAGACAAAGTGCAGCATATCGTAAAAGTGCACACCGATATTGGTTGCTACACCGAAGGACTTTCGCGGATCGCCCTTCCAGCTCTCCATGTACCACTTGCCACGTGAAGTGATATAGGTCAGCTCGACTTCGTATTTCTCTTCCCGCTGCTCTTCGGCCACTTTGGCCTTTAGGTCGAGAATCGCCTGATGGTGACGCAGCTGAAGAATATTGTAGACACGTTTACCGGTCTCTTTCTCGATCTGTGCCAGTTCGTCAAGCACTTCTCGGTTAGGGACCAGCGGCTTTTCGCAAATTACATCACAGCCCAGGCGCAGGCCTGCTGCTATATGGGCGTGATGAAGATAGTTAGGCGAGCACACCGCTACATAATCCAGCGCTGTCGCAGACTGCCGTTTCAGTCGATAAGCATGTTCCTGAAAACGCTCGAATTCGGTAAAGAACTCACTGTCAGGAGAAATGCTGTCAATTACCCCAACAGAGTCATTGATATCATAGGCAGAAACCAGAACGTTGCCAGTATCTTTGATAGCGCGCATATGCCGCGGCGCGATATAGCCTGCGGCACCGATCAGAGCAAATTTTTTCATCTAACGACCTTTCATAATCGAAGCCGGAAGACACTCTGTCTTCCGGCGAAATCAGTTAAATTATGCTTTGATAATATTCGCCGCAGCTGCGCGATACTTTCCACGACTGTCAACGATCAACTTAGCGGAAGACTTGATCAGCTCATAATCAAACTTGTCATGGTCCGTCGCGAGCACAATGGCGTCAAAACCAGCAAGATTCTCAGCGGTCAATGGCTCGCTGCTCAGCGCGAAGTGATGTTCGCGCATGGTCGGGAATACTGGTACGTGGGGATCGCTGTAAGCTACGACGCAGCCTTTGGCTTCGAGCAACTCCATGATTTCCACCGATGGCGACTCACGCATGTCATCGACGTTCTTCTTGTAGGCGATACCCAGGACCAGAACCTTGCTGCCCTTCAAGGCTTTGCCATGCTCGTTGAGACCGTCCATCAGTTTGCCTACAACGTATTCCGGCATTGCCTGGTTTACTTCACCGGACAGCTCGATGAAACGCGTGTGCAGACCGTATTCACGGGCTTTCCAGGTCAGGTAGAACGGGTCGATCGGGATACAGTGGCCACCCAGGCCCGGCCCTGGGTAGTAAGCGGTGAAGCCAAAGGGTTTGGTCGCTGCGGCATCCACCACTTCAAAAATATCGATCCCCATCCGGTCAGCAACGATTTTCATCTCGTTGACCAGGCCGATGTTCACGGCGCGGTGGATGTTCTCGAGCAGCTTGGTCATCTCTGCAGCTTTGGTCGAGCTGACAGGAACCACTTTATCGATGGCTTGCTCGTACAGCGCAACACCGACTTCCAGACACGCGGCAGTGTCGCCACCGATGATTTTAGGAATAGTCCGGGTTTCGAAATTAGGGTTGCCCGGATCTTCACGCTCAGGCGAATAGACCAGGAAAATGTTCTCACCGACGACCAGGCCTCCTTCCTGCACCCGCGGCAGCAATTCTTCCTCAGTGGTACCCGGGTAGGTGGTGCTCTCCAAGGAGATGACCTGACCCGCTCGCATATAGGGCTTGAGCGCATCGGTGGTATTGATCACGAAACTCATGTCCGGCTCGCGATACTTGTTCAGCGGGGTCGGCACACAGAGAATCAGTGCATCACACTCTGTGGCGCGTGAGAAATCCGTAGTTGCCTCGAAGCCACTTTCACGGGCAGCCGCGATTTTGCTGGCCGGAATATGCTCGATGTAACTTTCACCTTTGTTCAGGCGGGCAACTTTACTATCGTCGATATCGATACCCAGCACGCTGAAACCGATAGCATTATAGCGAAGCATCAGCGGCAAGCCGACATAGCCAAGTCCCACGATCCCAACCAGAGCTTTTCGGCTTTTAAACTTCTCTATGCTGGCCTGCTTCTGCAACGACATCCCTAATACTCCAACTTAATAATCGTAAAAACGAGTCAAATTCCACACGTCATTTATGGTGAGACAAGGACCGCGCCAAACATAGAGCCCTGACCGTCAGCGCGTCACCATTACCTGGTCGCAGCTGCCCACGCCATACATGGATCGCATCATATCGCTCCTTGCTCCCGACGGCCACTGACTTTGCCCTCCCTCCCGGGGATACCTAGACTTTGGCCGGCAGCACAACCGGTGCAATGCCGGGCTTGTCGAGCGAGTCCAACCGGGTCACCCCCGAATGAACAAATGAATGGCTCCGAGCCATCAAGTGGCGAATTGACACTATCAGTACACCCGCCGCCAGACCAAGCAATAGGCCGAGAATCACAACCAACCCCTTTTTGGGCTTAATCGGAGCAACAGGCTCAACAGCTTGTCGATCAACAACCGCTAATTTCAAACGGGCCAGGTCGATATCCAGACTCTTGAGGCGAACCATCTCTCTATTCATTGCCTCGGTGTCCTTCAAAAAATCGTCCTCGCCTCGACGACTTTTCAGCACCTCGACCTCACGGTTGCTGCGCAGCAACTGCAATTCTTTGTTTATCTGCGCAATACGCGGCTCAGCAAAGTCGTCCGACACCCGGCGCAAGAGTGCCTTTTTCTCTGCTTCCAGCGCATCACTACCCATAAAGTAAAGGGGCGTAGTCTGATTGGTAACTTCGGTGCGCAGGACATTGACTGCCGCCCCCGACTCAGACGCACCCAGTGCGGAAGGCGTGGTCGGTCGCTTAATACCCAATGAACTTGCGATCTGAATGGCTTCGGACAATTCCGCGATACGGTCCGCACGGCGCGCCTTCAATTGCGCGCGAAGGGCCTTGAGCTCATCCACCAACTGGGCATGCTTGATGCTATCGGCCTCAAGCAGCCTGGCAATTCTGGAGTTCTTGTCGATTTGATATACCGCGCGCGACGCAGAAAGTTTATCTTCTAGCTCCTTGATTCGATTGCGGACAATAACTTCCATATCCGCCTCAATCTCAGCCCGCTCCTGGCTAATAGCATATCCAACCAGGCCGTTGACGATGGAAACACCATCGACCCCCTGCGGGTAGGTCAATTGCAGCTCGATTTTTGGCGACAATGCATCGGACTTCTTGGGATCAGGCAAGACCAAAAGCACATCACGATTAAATCGCTGAAAACTTTGCTCGGCAGTCAAGCCAGGCATTTGATAGTAAGTCATCAGCGCAGGATTGCTCTGAAAAAAACCAAGACGAACTTCGTAAGAGTTCAGTGCACCTGCAACTTCTAATAACGCTTCTTGCGGTGTCAGGCTGTAAAGATTCGTGCGATTGAGCGCATCCAGCTCATTCAGCGCAGCGGGCCGAAGCACAGAGTTGACCGAATAAGTGGGGGTAGACAAATACGCGTAAGCAGCCGCAACCAAAGCAAACATGAACCCACAAACAACGAGGATGTTCTTCTGCCTCCAGATATCTTTTGCGAGTGCAACGAGATCTATTTCACTGAAATGAGCTGCGGGGAGCTGGTTGAGCGTGGTCAAGGTTAGCCTGCCTTCTATAAGAAATGCGGGCTCGCTGGAGAAATCGGCTTGGGGGAGTCTGTTCCCGGTGGGGCAATAGCCCCACCATCAGCCTTGCCTGGCCATCGAGCGCCAGGCATTTTGCCACTAAATTACCACTTCACCAAGGGCAACCCATTCAGGCTGCTTCCCTTTCATGTACCGACTGTCGCCTCACGCGAGCGGCGCCCCAGCAAATAGCCAAACATTGCTATCAACACACCCACCACCAAGCCCAGGGCCGCCCCACCCGCAACAGCCATCACGCGCTTGGGCTTGACAGGAATATCAGGCTGACTGGTTGGCCCGTCGAAGCGAAAGACCGATACAGCCTCCGAATCGACCTCCAGATACTTGTAAAAATCGTACTTTGACTGAAGATCCCTCAAACTGTGAATGAAGGGATCATCCGATTTGCGCTCCTTAAGATTGCGAATCTCAGCCTCAAGTGCGTTGGTGCCGCGCATATAAGTCAGCTCACCATCCATGCCAGCCGATACTTCGCTCGACAGGTTCCCACTGATCAGAGGCGGTTTGTGAAGACCAATCGCCTGCGCAACTGCAAGCGCCTCATTCAACTGGATGATCAAGTCTTCGCGGACCTTCCTGCCCGTTTCGCGCAACATGTTGATCTGCCGACTGAGGTTCCGCGCAAGCACCTCCGCCTCACGCTCGACGTTGCTGATCAGCTCAGCCTTGGCCTGTGCCCCGGCTTGCTCGATAAACAACGATGCCCATCGGGCCGCCAATGCGGGATCACTACTCTGCACCTGCACCGAATATCGATCAGGTACACTTTTGTCAATCAGGGTAATCTGCAGCGTACGCGAGAAATCACGGTACAAGTCGGCTTCCGAGCGCTGCTTGCTTTTAGCATCCAGCGAAGGGAGGTACTGCTCTTCGAAAAAGCGACGGCGCAACGTTTCCGAGCGAAGATTGCGCAGAAAAACATCATAAACAGCAGAAATATTGAACGGTGCCAATCCGGATTCACTGGTACGCCCGTAGTTCAGTTCGGCAATACCATTCTGGGTCGGCGGAATCACCACGCCCTTGGCTTCGTAAATGGGAGTCACCAAAATGGCATAAGCAACACCACAGGCGCCCCCTAGCAACATCATGCTAACAATCAGCACTTTTTTTAACCATAGCCAATGCGCCAGATCAAAAAGGTCAATATCACCCTCTCGTGCAACTCGGTCAGATCTACTCTGCATTTAATCATCGGCCTTTTTCAGTTTAGCGGTCGTTATTGTTATTTGATTGAAGATGGCATTCTATGCGATTACAGAGCAACTACGAACCGGCTCCCATCAAGTTAAGAACTCTCCTACGCGCCCCCATTACTGACAGCCAACGCCAGGGCTTCGACACCAGCATCCGACCTGCTACCGCCTAATTACTCGACTGCCGAGCACCAACAAGGGCCCAACCGATAACCCAAGTACCAAGGCCACAAGCACAAACACCGACAAAGGCATCGAAGGTAACGTCAACCCAAGAAAAGCCAAGGTCGCCGGCTGCTGATTCTCCAAAACAAATATCAATACTGCCGCCACAAGCAGTAAAAAAAATACGACCAGAATCAACTGCTTGAAGTTCCGCACGGTGACTCCCTTTTATCCGAATTAATGTTCGTCCAGCCCTTCTTCCTCATTCACCCGATCCCGCAATTCCTTGCCTGGCTTGAAGTGTGGCACAAACTTGCCATCCAGGCTGACGGACTGACCGGTTTTCGGGTTGCGGCCTACGCGGGGGGCGCGGTAATGCAGGGAGAAGCTGCCGAAGCCGCGGATTTCAATGCGGTCGCCAGTAGCCAGGCATTGGGACATCTGCTCAAGCATGGTCTTGATGGCCAGCTCGACATCCTTGGATGAGAGCAGCCCTTGATGGGTGACAATACGTTCGATCAGCTCCGACTTCGTCATATTTTTCCCTTCTTTATCAAGCAGCTAGATCATTGCTTCGTTGTTTTTAGCACGACCTGAGGGATTTGAACAGGGCGGTTCTTGACTTAATCGGATTCTCAAAAAATGGGCGTAGGACAAATGTATAGTGGCGCTTTACCACTGCCCCCGGCAAAGCGCGCTGGCACAAGGGTTCCAGCCGCAACAAGAAATCGCAGGCACAAAAAAGGGCGACCGAAGTCGCCCTTTTTTAAACACCAGCAGAACTTAGTTCTGTTTGGCCATTGCCTGACGCAGCAGCGCAGCCATGGTGGTGTCAGCAGCTTCCGCAGGAGCTTCTTTCAGGCTCTGGATAGCTTCTTTCTCTTCAGCGTCGTCTTTCGACTTGATCGACAGCTGGATGACGCGCGATTTGCGGTCAACGCTGATGATCTTCGCTTCGATCTCTTCGCCTTCTTTCAGGACGTTACGCGCGTCTTCAACGCGGTCACGGCTGATTTCAGAAGCTTTCAGAGTGGCTTCGATGTCGTCGGCCAGGGTGATGATGGCGCCTTTGGCGTCAACTTCTTTTACAACACCCTTAACGATTGCACCCTTGTCGTTAGCAGCAACGTACTCGGAGAACGGATCGCTTTCCAGCTGCTTGATACCCAGGGAGATGCGCTCGCGCTCTGGGTCAACAGACAGGATGACGGTGTCCAGCTCGTCGCCCTTCTTGAAGCGACGTACGGCTTCTTCGCCGACTTCGTTCCAGGAGATGTCCGACAGGTGAACCAGGCCGTCGATGCCGCCATCCAGACCAATGAAGATACCGAAATCGGTGATCGACTTGATGGTGCCGGAGATCTTGTCGCCCTTGTTGAACTGGCCAGAGAAGTCTTCCCATGGGTTGGACTTGCACTGTTTGATGCCCAGGGAGATACGACGACGCTCTTCGTCGATGTCCAGAACCATGACTTCCACTTCGTCGCCGACTTGTACGACTTTCGAAGGGTGGATGTTCTTGTTGGTCCAGTCCATTTCGGAAACGTGTACCAGGCCTTCCACGCCTTCTTCCAGCTCTGCGAAGCAGCCGTAGTCGGTCAGGTTGGTAACACGCGCCATGACGCGGGTGCTTTCTGGGTAACGAGCCTTGATAGCAACCCATGGGTCTTCACCCAGTTGCTTCAGACCCAGGGATACACGGTTACGCTCGCGATCGTACTTCAGAACCTTGACATCGATCTCGTCGCCAACGTTGACGATTTCCGATGGGTGCTTGATACGCTTCCAAGCCATGTCGGTGATGTGCAGCAGACCATCAACGCCGCCCAGGTCAACGAATGCGCCGTAGTCGGTGAGGTTCTTGACGATACCTTTGACTTGCTGGCCTTCCTGCAGGGATTCCAGCAGAGCTTCGCGCTCGGCGCTGTTCTCGGCTTCCAGGACGCTGCGACGGGAAACGACAACGTTGTTGCGCTTCTGGTCCAGTTTGATGACCTTGAATTCCAGCTCTTTGCCTTCCAGGTGGGTGGTGTCGCGCACTGGGCGGACATCAACCAGGGAACCAGGCAGGAACGCACGGATACCGTTAACGTCGACAGTGAAGCCGCCTTTAACCTTACCGTTGATAACGCCCTTGACCACTTCTTCGGCGGCGAAAGCTGCTTCCAGAACAATCCAGCACTCGGCGCGCTTGGCTTTTTCACGGGACAGTTTGGTTTCGCCAAAGCCGTCTTCGACCGCGTCCAGCGCAACGTGAACTTCGTCACCGACCTTGATGGTCAGCTCGCCAGCTTCGTTGTAGAACTGCTCGAGCGGGATGACGCCCTCGGACTTCAGGCCAGCATGTACGGTAACCCAGTCGCCGTCGATGTCGACAACGATACCGGTGATGATCGCACCCGGCTGAAGATTGAGGGTTTTCAGGCTTTCTTCAAAGAGTTCTGCAAAGCTTTCGCTCATTTTAATTCCTGTAGATTAGGGCGGGACATACGCCCATCAGCCACATTCCAGACAATGTGGGTTTCGTTCATATAAAGGAAAGCCGACAGGACGTTGACTGGTGCCCCTGCCTGCCTTCCTGGTCATCAGGCGATATCGCGCAGGGCGATCTCGCTCTTGATGCGTTGCAACACCTGCTCGATGGACAACTCCGTGGAATCCAGCTGGATCGCATCGGCCGCCGGTTTGAGCGGGGCCACTGCGCGCTGGGTGTCGCGCTCATCACGCGCACGAATCTCATCTAGCAGACTCGACAGACTAACATCTTCGCCCTTGGCCTTCAACTGCAAGTAACGGCGACGGGCACGTTCCTCGGCGCTGGCGGTCAGAAATACCTTGAGCGGTGCGTCCGGGAACACCACGGTGCCCATGTCGCGACCATCGGCAATCAGCCCCGGCGCTTCCTGGAACGCCCGCTGGCGTTGCAGCAGGGCTTCGCGCACCGCCGGCAGCGAGGCGACCATGGAGGCGCCGGCACCCACGGTTTCGGTACGGATGACATTGCTGACATCCTCGCCTTCAAGAATGATCTGCTGCAGCTTGCCCGGCTCGGCGGCGATGAACTGCACATCCAGGTGGGCAGCGATCTTGACCAGCAGCTCTTCATTGGTCAGGTCGACACCGTGGTTGCTGGCGGCAAAGGCCAGCAAGCGGTATAGCGCGCCCGAATCCAGCAGCTTCCACCGAAGCTCCCGAGCCAGCAGGCCGGCAACGGTACCCTTGCCCGAACCGCTTGGCCCGTCGATGGTGATGACCGGTGCGTTGGAGTTCACGACTTGCCCTCTTCTGCCACGCGGATACCGACTTCGGCGCACAGGGCGAGGAAGTTCGGGAACGAGGTCGCGACGTTGGCGCAGTCATGGATACGGATCGGTGCCGTAGCGCGCAACGAGGCAACGCTGAAAGCCATGGAAATGCGATGGTCGCCATGACCGTGCACTTCACCGCCACCGATCACGCCGCCGTCGATGATGATACCGTCCGGGGTCGGCTCGCACTTCACGCCCAGGGCCAGCAGGCCGTCGGCCATGACCTGGATGCGATCGGATTCCTTGACCCGCAGCTCTTCGGCGCCGCGCAGCACGGTACGGCCTTCGGCACAGGCGGCAGCGACGAACAGCACCGGGAACTCGTCGATGGCCAGCGGCACCAGATGTTCGGGAATCTCGATACCCTTGAGTTTAGCCCCGCGCACGCGCAGGTCAGCCACCGGCTCGCCGCCGACCTCACGCTGGTTTTCCAGGGTGATGTCGCCGCCCATCAGGCGCAGGATGTCGATGACGCCGGTGCGGGTCGGGTTGATGCCGACGTGCTCGAGCAGCAGCTCGGAACCTTCGGCGATCGACGCCGCCACCAGGAAGAAAGCTGCCGAGGAAATGTCCGCTGGCACTTCGATATGAGTTGCCGTCAGCTTGCCGCCGGATACCAGCGAAGCCGTAGGACCGTCGACTTTAACGCTGTAGCCGAAACCGCGGAGCATGCGCTCGGTGTGGTCACGGGTTGGCGCAGGCTCGGTGACAGTGGTCTTGCCCTGGGCATACAGGCCGGCCAGCAGCAGGCAGGATTTGACCTGGGCACTGGCCATAGGCAACGTGTAGGTCAAGGCCTTGAGCGTGTGGCCGCCACGGATGGTCATCGGCGGACGACCTTCGGCGGCGGTTTCGATCACTGCGCCCATTTCCCGCAGCGGGTTGGCCACGCGATTCATCGGCCGCTTGGACAGCGAGGCATCACCAGTCAACACGGTGTCAAACGGCTGCGCGGCCAGCAGGCCGGAGAGCAGGCGCATCGAGGTACCGGAGTTGCCCAGGTAGATCGGGCCCGGTGGCGGCTTCAGACCATTAAGGCCAACGCCGTGGATGGTCACCCGGCCATGGTGCGGGCCTTCGATGACCACACCCATGTCACGGAAGGCCTGCAGGGTCGCCAGGGCGTCTTCGCCCTCGAGGAAACCTTCCACTTCGGTGGTGCCTTCGGCCAGGGAGCCGAGCATGATCGAGCGATGGGAAATCGATTTGTCACCTGGTACACGAATACGGCCAGACACGCGGCCACCAGGATTTGCCAGGAAAATCAGGTCGTTGGAGTTCATAGCGTCCACATAGGCCCGGCGGGCCAGGATTTTACTGAAATGCTCGCGGGCAACACGGGCGCGAGTGAAGACGCCCAGCAGCTGATGCCCATCCCCTGCATCGACCGCGTCGCGCAAGGCGTCGAGATCGCTGCGAAATGTATCGAGTGTGCGCAGGACAGCTTCGCGGTTGGCGAGAAAGATGTCGTGCCACATGACCGGGTCGCTTCCGGCGATTCTCGTGAAATCGCGGAAACCTCCGGCAGCGTAACGGAAGATATCGAGGTTTTCATTGCGCTTGGCCAGGGAATCGACCAGGCCGAAGGCCAGCAGGTGTGGCAAGTGGCTGGTAGCGGCCAGGACTTCGTCGTGGCGCTCGACCTGCATGTGCTCGACATCGGCCTCCAGCGCACGCCAGAGCTGATCGACCAGCGCCAGGGCAGCCGGATCGGTTTCGGCCAGCGGCGTAAGAATGACTTTGTGGCGGCGGAACAGAGAAGCATTGGAAGCTTCCACCCCGCTCTGCTCGGAGCCGGCAATCGGATGGCCAGGCACGAAACGCGGCAAACGCCCGGCAAGGGCCTCGCGGGCTGCGCGCACGACATTGCCCTTGGCACTGCCGACGTCGGTCAGCACCGCCTGCCCCAGATCGAGCCGAGCCAGGCGGGTGAGGAGTTTTTCCATGGCCAGGATCGGCACGGCAAGCTGAATGACATCGGCGCCGACGCAGGCGACGGCGAGATCTTCTTCGCAGCGGTCGACCACGCCCAGTTCCACCGCCAGCTTGCGCGACTGCGGGTCAAGGTCGACACCGACTACTTCGCGGCACAGGCCGCTTTCACGCAAGCCTTTGGCGAAGGACCCGCCAATCAGGCCCAACCCGACTACCACCAGGCGACCGATGACCGGCCCAGGCTTGTTTACCACGACTTCACCCACGGAGCTGGACCCTGTTCAAAACTGCATGCACGCCATTCATAGCCTCAGAGTACCGCTTTCGGGTAGGAACCCAGCACCTTCAGGGCCACGGCTTCCTGGCTGATCTGCTCGAGCACGGCCTTGATCAGCGGATCGCGGTGGTGGCCGACGAAATCGATGAAGAACACGTAGGTCCATTTGCCGCTGCGCGACGGACGGGTCTCGATACGGGTCAGGTCGATACCGTTCTCGTGGAACGGCACCAGCAACTCGTGCAAAGCGCCCGGCTTGTTGCTCATGGAGACAATGATCGAGGTCTTGTCGTCGCCGGTCGGCGGTACTTCCTGGTTACCGATCATCAGGAAGCGCGTGGAGTTGTCCGGACGGTCTTCGATCTTCTCGGCCAGACGGGTCAGGCCGTACAGGCCCGCCGCCATGTCGCCGGCGATGGCCGCCGAGTTCCACTCGCCCTTGACCCGCTTGGCCGCTTCGGCGTTGCTCGACACCGCCACGCGCTCGACATTCGGGTAGTGGGCATCCAGCCACTTGCGGCACTGGGCCAGCGACTGGGCGTGGGAGTAGATACGGCTGATGCTGTCGGTCTTGGTGTTCTCACCCACCAGCAGGTGGTGGTGAATGCGCAGCTCGACTTCGCCGCAGATCACCATGTCGTGCTCAAGGAAGCTGTCGAGGGTGTGGTTGACCGCACCTTCGGTGGAGTTTTCCACCGGCACCACGCCAAAGTTGACGGCACCGGCCGCCACTTCGCGGAACACTTCGTCGATCGCCGCCATCGGCTTGCTGATCACCGCATGGCCGAAATGCTTCATTGCCGCAGCCTGGGTAAAGGTACCCTCAGGGCCGAGGTAAGCGATCTTGAGCGGCTGCTCCAGGGCCAGGCACGACGACATGATTTCGCGGAACAAGCGCGCCATCTCTTCGTTGCCCAGCGGCCCCTGGTTGCGCTGCATGACGCGCTTGAGCACCTGCGCCTCCCGCTCGGGGCGGTAGAACACCGGCGTCTCGCCTTCGGCCAGGGTCGCGGTCTTGACCCGCGCCACTTCCTGCGCGCAACGGGCGCGGTCACTGATCAGCTCGAGGATCTTCTCGTCGAGGCTGTCAATGCGCACCCGCAGCGCCTTGAGTTCCTGCTCCGACATCAGCCGTGCTCCTTCTCGAATTCAGCCATGTAGGCAACCAGCGCTTCGACGGCGTCCAGGCCCAGGGCGTTGTAGATCGAGGCGCGCATGCCGCCAACCGAACGGTGACCCTTGAGGTTGAGCAGGCCACGGGCATCGGCGCCAGCGAGGAAGGCCTTGTCCAGGCGCTCGTCAGCCAGGCGGAACGGCACGTTCATCCACGAACGGGCGTTGACGCTGATCGGGTTGGTGTAGAAATCGCTGTTGTCGATGAAGCCGTACAGACGGTCCTTCTTGGCCCGGTTGCGCTGCTCCATGGCCTCGACGCCGCCCTGCTCTTTCAGCCACTCGAAGACCAGCCCGGACAGGTACCAGGAATAGGTCGCCGGAGTGTTGTACATCGAGCCGTTGTCGGCCGCAACCTTGTAGTCGAGCATGGTCGGGCAGCTGCTGCGGGCACGGCCGAGCAGGTCTTCACGGACGATCACCACCACCAGTCCGCTCGGGCCGATGTTCTTCTGGGCGCCCGCGTAGATCAGGCCGAAGTCGGAGACGCCAACCGGTCGCGAGAGGATGTCCGACGACATGTCGACCACCAGCGGTACGTCACCGGTCTGCGGCACCCAGTCGAACTCCAGACCACCAATGGTCTCGTTCGAGGCGTAGTGCACATAGGCGGCGTTCTTGCTCAGGTTCCATTCGTTCTGGCCAGGGATGGCCAGGTAGTCGTAAGCCTTGGCGCTGGCAGCAACGTTGATGTTGCCGTAGCGACGGGCTTCCTCGATGGCCTTTTTCGACCAGATACCGGTTTCGATATAGTCGGCAGTGCCGTCTTCAGGCAGCAGGTTGAGCGGGATTTCAGCGAATTGCTGGCTCGCGCCGCCCTGCAGGAACAGCACCTTGTAATTGGAAGGAATGGACATCAGGTCGCGCAGATCCTGCTCGGCCTTCTCGGCGATCGCCACGTAGTCGTCGCTACGATGACTCATCTCCATCACCGACAGGCCTTTGCCACGCCAGTTCAGCATTTCAGCCTGGGCGCGCTGCAGTACAGCGTCAGGGAGCGCAGCAGGGCCTGCGCAGAAGTTAAAGGCTCGTTTGCTCACATCCACTCTCGCTCTGCTCTCGATGTCCGCAGGAGCCGGCCGGGCAGCGAGCTGTGCTCGACTGCCGCGGCCTTCCCCCACCAGGGTTGCGCTACTAATTTATTCCGGCTGTGCCTCTTCGTCGGCAGCGGCGTCGGCCTGTGGTGCCGCATCGGCGTCCACTTCAGCGCCATCCACCTCGGCGTCGAAGTCCTCGTCGCCTTCCTCTTCGGATGGCTCCTGGACCCGTTCCAGCCCCACCAGGGTCTCGTCGCTGGCCAGTTTGATGAGGGTCACACCCTGGGTGTTACGACCCAGGCTGGAGACTTCACCGACACGGGTACGCACCAGGGTGCCCTGGTCGGAAATCAGCATGATTTCCTCGCCATCCTGCACCTGCACTGCACCCACCAGGCGACCGTTACGCTCGTTGCTGACCATGGCGATAACGCCCTGACCGCCACGTTTGTACTCGGGGAACTCGGCGATTTCGGTACGCTTGCCGTAACCACGCTCGGAAGCGGTAAGGATCTGGCTGCCTTCTTCCGGGATGATCATGGAGATCAGCTTCTGCCCTTCGGTCAGACGCATGCCGCGTACACCGCGGGCGGTACGGCCCATGGCGCGAACGTCGGATTCCTTGAAGCGGGTGACCTTGCCGGCGTCGGAGAACAGCATGACCTCACGCTCGCCATCGGTGATGGCCGCGGAAATCAACACGTCGCCTTCGTCCAGCTCCAGGGCGATCAGGCCGACGCTGCGCTGACGGCTGAAGGATTCCAGCGGGGTCTTCTTCACGGTGCCGTTGGCGGTCGCCATGAAGATGAAGTGACCTTCGGTGTACTCCTCGACCGGCAACATGGTCGAAATGTACTCGCCCTCGTCCAGCGGCAGCAGGTTGACCAGCGGTCGACCGCGCGCGGCACGGGAGGCCTCGGGAATTTCATAGGTCTTGAGCCAGTACACCTTGCCCTTGCTGGAGAACAGCAGCAGGGTGGTGTGGCTGTTGGCGACCAGCAGGTGCGAGATGTAGTCCTCGTCCTTGACGCCGGTAGCCGACTTGCCTTTACCACCGCGACGCTGGGCCTGGTAGGCGGCCAGCGGCTGGGTCTTGGCGTAGCCGCCATGGGAGATGGTCACGACCCGGTCTTCTTCCGGAATCATGTCACCCAGGGTCAGGTCCAGGCGTGCATCGAGGATCTCGGTGCGGCGCACGTCGCCGTATTCGGCACGGATCAGTTCCAGCTCTTCGCGGATCACTTCCATCAGGCGCTCGGCGCTGTTGAGGATGCGGATCAGCTCGCCGATCTGGTTGAGGATCTCCTGGTACTCGGCCAGCAGCTTCTCGTGCTCAAGACCGGTCAGGCGGTGCAGGCGCAGGTCGAGAATGGCCTGGGCCTGTTCCGGCGACAGGAAGTACTTGCCGTCGCGCAGACCGAACTGCGGATCGAGGTTTTCCGGGCGGCAGGAGTCGGCGCCAGCGCGCTCGACCATCACCTGCACGGCGCTGGATTCCCACGGCGTGCTGATCAGCGCTTCCTTGGCCTCGGAAGGCGTCGGCGAGGCCTTGATCAGGGCAATTACCGGGTCGATGTTGGACAGGGCAACCGCCTGGCCTTCAAGGATGTGCCCGCGCTCACGCGCCTTGCGCAGTTCGAACACGGTACGACGGGTGACCACTTCACGACGGTGACGAACGAAGGCTTCGAGCAGATCCTTGAGGTTCAGCACCCGCGGACGGCCGTCGATCAGCGCAACCACGTTGATGCCGAAAACGCTCTGCAGCTGGGTCTGGGCGTAGAGGTTGTTGAGGATCACCTCCGGCACTTCGCCACGACGCAGTTCGATGACGATGCGCATACCGTCCTTGTCGGACTCGTCGCGCAGCTCGGTGATGCCTTCGAGTTTCTTCTCCTTGACCAGCTCGGCGATCTTCTCGATCAGACGCGCCTTGTTCAGCTGGTACGGCAGCTCGGTGACGACGATCTGCTGGCGGCCACCGACCTTGTCGATGTCTTCGACCATCGAGCGGGCGCGCATGTAGATGCGGCCGCGACCGGTGCGGTAGGCCTCGATGATGCCCTGGCGGCCGTTGATGATCGCGGCGGTCGGGAAGTCGGGGCCCGGGATGAACTGCATCAGCTCATCGATGGTGATGTCGGCGTTGTCGATCAGTGCCAGGCAACCATCGATGACTTCACCGAGGTTGTGTGGCGGAATGTTGGTCGCCATGCCCACGGCGATACCGCTGGAACCGTTGACCAGCAGGTTGGGGATCTTGGTCGGCATGACCGCCGGGATCTGCTCGGTACCGTCGTAGTTGGGTACCCAGTCGACCGTCTCTTTATGCAGGTCGGCCAGCAGTTCGTGGGCCAGCTTGGTCATGCGGACTTCGGTGTATCGCATGGCGGCGGCGTTGTCGCCGTCGACCGAACCGAAGTTACCCTGGCCGTCGACCAACAGGTAACGCAGCGAGAACGGCTGGGCCATGCGTACGATGGTGTCGTAAACGGCGGTATCACCATGCGGGTGATACTTACCGATCACGTCACCGACCACACGGGCGGATTTCTTGTACGGTTTGTTCCAGTCGTTACCCAGTTCGCTCATCGCATACAGAACGCGGCGATGCACGGGCTTCAAGCCATCACGCGCATCGGGCAGTGCACGCCCGACAATGACGCTCATCGCGTAGTCGAGGTAGGACTGTCTCAGTTCGTCTTCGATATTGACCGGGAGGATTTCTTTGGCCAGTTCGCCCATGAGAAGCCTGATTCCTTTTTCTGGTGAAACCTCGTCACATCCATATGGGACGAACGAAGCTCGCCGCTGCAAAGTGACTCCTTGCAACGACTTACGACAAATCAACGAGTTATGCCATGGATCTGCGCAGTAAAGGCTGCCCCGCGGGGCAGCCTTGGAAACCGTCGGATGTTACCACAATCGCCCAGAGGGTGGGAGTAGGCTGCGGCACTACTACCCTACTGCTCGTCGAGAACGCCCGTTAGCCGCTACAGCAGGCCGCAGACGGGGGCAAAGTCTCAATGCAAACGCTTGCGACACATCAGTTGCGCCATCTTCACCGTGTCCGGGCGCTCGACGATGCCTTTCTCGGTGACGATCACGTCGATCAGGTCGGCCGGGGTCACGTCGAACACCGGGTTGAACGCCTCGAAAGCAGCGCCCAGCGGCTCGCCGCCAAGCGCCAGCAACTCGCTGGCGCTGCGCTCTTCGAGGAGGATGTCGTCGCCGCTCTCCAGGTTCATGTCAATGCTCGAACTCGGCGCCACGACCATGAAACGCACGCCGTGGTGCATGGCATTGACCGCCAGCTGGTAGGTACCGATCTTGCTCGCCACATCGCCATTGGCGGTGATGCGGTCGGCGCCGACGATCACCCAGGTGATGCCTTTGGTTTTCATCAGGTGGGCGGCGGCGGAATCGGCGGTAATGGTTGCCGGGATGCCCTCGCCTGCCAGCTCCCAGGCACTCAGGCGCGAACCCTGTAGCCACGGGCGGGTTTCATCGACATAGACGCGCTCGATCATGCCCTCCAGGTAAGCGGCGCGCACCACCCCGAGGGCAGTGCCGAAGCCGCCGGTGGCCAGGGCGCCGGTATTGCCGTGGGTAAGGACTGCCTGCTCGTTACCCTGGTGCTTGCGGATCAGGTCGACACCCAGCTGTGCCATGGTCAGGTTGGCTTCGCGGTCGCTTTCATGGATGGCCATGGCTTCGGCCTCCATGATGGCCAGCACGTCATCACCTTCCTTGAGCCGCAGCAAGCGCTCGCGCATGCGGTTCAGGGCCCAGAACAGGTTGGCGCCGGTCGGCCGGGCATGCACCAGCAGCTCGAAATCCTCTTCCAGGGCCATCTCCCAGTCACCACCGGCGGCCAGGCGCTGACGAATCGCCAGGGCCAGGCCATAGGCGGCGCTGATGCCAATGGCTGGCGCACCGCGCACCACCATCGAACGAATGGCCTCGGCCACTGCGGCGGCATCGCTGCAGGCCAGCCAGACCTGCGTGCCCGGCAGCGCGCGCTGGTCGAGCAGATAAAGGGTGCCATCCCGCCAATCGATGGCTTTCACCTTCTCTGCAGCCATTAGTCGATCGCGCATGCCTCACCCCATCATTCGGACATCAAAAGCGGACGATTATAGCGAGCCCCAGGCGCGGACGCTCGGGTATACTTCGCCCTCACCTTCAGTCGCCCAGGGAAACCTGCCATGCCCAAACCCGCTACGCCGCTCGACCTGCTGCTCCTGCCTACCTGGCTGGTGCCGGTCGAACCTGCCGGAGTGGTTTTGAAGGATCATGCCCTGGGCATCCGCGACGGGCAGATCGTGTTCATCGGCCCGCGCAGCCAGGCCCAGGCGTTCATCGCTGGCGAAACCCGCGAACTGCCGGGCTGCCTGCTCAGCCCGGGGCTGGTCAACGCCCACGGCCATGCGGCGATGACCCTGTTCCGCGGCCTGGCCGATGACTTGCCGCTGATGACCTGGCTCGAAGAGCACATCTGGCCGGCCGAAGGGCGCTGGGTCGATGAAGACTTCGTCCGTGATGGTACCGACCTGGCCATCGCCGAGCAGGTCAAGGGCGGCATCACCTGCTTCAGCGACATGTATTTCTACCCCAAGGTGGCCAGCGAGCGCGTGCACCACAGCGGCATCCGTGCGCAGATCGCCGTGCCCCTGCTGGATTTCCCGATCCCCGGCGCGCGCAGCACCGAAGAAGCCCTGCAACTGGGCATCGAGCTGTTCGGCGACCTGCGCCACCACCCGCGCATCACCGTGGCCCTGGGCCCGCATGCGCCGTACACGGTGAGCGACGACAACCTTGAAAAGATCCGCGTCATCGCCGAAGAGCTGGACGCGCCGATCCACATGCACATCCATGAAACCGCCTTCGAGGTCGAGCAATCGCTGCAGACCCGCGGCGAGCGCCCCCTGGCCCGGCTTGCCCGCCTCGGCTTGCTCGGCCCGCGCTTGCAGGCGGTTCACATGACCCAGGTCAGCGACGAGGATCTGGCCCTGCTGGTAGAAAGCAACACCAGTGTGGTGCACTGCCCGGAGTCCAACCTCAAGCTGGCCAGCGGCTTCTGCCCGGTCGAGCGCTTGTGGCAGGCCGGCATCAACGTTGCCGTTGGTACCGACGGTGCGGCCAGCAACAATGACCTCGACCTGCTCGGCGAAACCCGTACCGCTGCCCTGCTGGCCAAGGCTGTGGCCGGCTCGGCAAGTGCCCTGGATGCCCATCGGGCGCTGCGCATGGCAACCCTCAACGGCGCCCGGGCCCTGGGCCTTGAGGCGATTACCGGCTCGCTGGAGCTGGGCAAGGCTGCCGACCTGGTCGCCTTCGATCTTTCGGGGCTGGCCCAGCAGCCGGTGTATGACCCGGTTTCGCAACTGATCTACGCCAGCGGCCGGGACTGCGTGAAGCACGTCTGGGTCGCCGGCAAGCCACTGCTTGACGACCGGCGCCTGACCCGCCTGGACGAACAGGCCCTGCACGCCACCGCCTGCGCCTGGGGCCAGCGGATCGGCGAGCACAACGAATAAGCGCCCGGCAGCCAGTGCTGGCGGGCAAGAGCAAATTATCCAAGTTTCAGAGGACTGTTCCATGAGCAACGTCGACCACGCCGAAATCGCCAAGTTCGAAGCCCTGGCCCACCGCTGGTGGGACCGCGAGAGCGAGTTCAAGCCGCTGCACGACATCAACCCGCTGCGGGTCAACTGGATCGACGAGCGGGTCAAGCTGGCCGGCAAGAAGGTCCTCGATGTCGGCTGCGGCGGCGGCATCCTCAGTGAAGCCATGGCCCTGCGTGGCGCCACCGTCACCGGCATCGACATGGGTGAAGCGCCACTGGCCGTGGCCCAGCTGCACCAGCTCGAATCCGGGGTCAACGTCGAGTACCGGCAGATCACCGCCGAGGCCCTGGCCGAAGAGCTGCCCGAGCAGTTCGACGTGGTCACCTGCCTTGAGATGCTCGAGCATGTGCCAGACCCGTCCTCGGTGATCCGCGCCTGCTTCCGCATGGTCAAGCCGGGTGGCCAGGTGTTCTTCTCGACCATCAACCGCAACCCCAAGGCTTATCTGTTCGCCATCATTGGCGCCGAATACATCATGAAGCTGCTGCCGCGCGGCACCCATGACTTCAAGAAATTCATCCGCCCGTCCGAACTTGGCGCCTGGAGCCGCGACGCCGGCCTGACCGTCAAGGACATCATCGGCCTGACCTACAACCCGCTGACCAAGCACTACAAGCTGGCCAACGACGTTGACGTCAACTACATGATCCAGACCCTGCGCGAGGAATAAGCATGCGTTTGCGAGCGGTACTTTTCGACATGGACGGCACCCTGCTCGACACGGCGCCGGACTTCATCGCCATCTGCCAGGCCATGCTCGCCGAGCGCGGCCTACCGGCCATCGAGGACCAGAAAATCCGCGACGTGGTCTCCGGCGGCGCCAAGGCCATGGTCTCGGTGACCTTCAACCTCGACCCTGAAGCCGAAGGCTTCGAGGCTCTGCGCCTGGAATTCCTCGAGCGCTACCAGCAAGGTTGCGCGGTGCACAGCAAGCTTTACGACGGCATGGCCGAACTGCTGGCCGACATCGAGAAAAGCAACCTGATCTGGGGCGTGGTCACCAACAAGCCGGTGCGTTTCGCCGAGCCGATCATGCAGCAGCTGGGCCTGAGCGAGCGTTCGGCGCTGTTGATCTGCCCGGACCACGTGAAGAACAGCAAGCCGGACCCCGAGCCGCTGATCCTCGCCTGCAAGACCCTCAACCTGGACCCGGCCAGCGTGCTGTTCGTCGGCGACGACCTGCGCGACATCGAGTCGGGCCGCGATGCCGGCACCCGCACTGCGGCAGTGCGCTACGGCTACATTCATCCAGATGACAACCCCAACAACTGGGGCGCGGATGTCGTGGTCGATCATCCGCTGGAGCTGCGCAAGGTGCTCGATAACGCGCTTTGCGGCTGCTGAAACCTTCGTACTGGCAAGGCTTTGCCTTGCATCGCCGGCAAGGCCGGCTCCCACAGACCACCATCAACCTTGTGGGAGCTGGCTTGCCAGCGATGAAGCCATCACCTACCTAGAGGTAACCCCATGTTCGATTACTCTGCCCGCCCCGACCTGCTCAAAGGCCGGACCATCCTGGTCACCGGCGCCGGTCGCGGCATCGGCGCGGCTGCGGCCAAGAGCTATGCCGCCCATGGCGCCACCGTCTTGCTGCTGGGCAAGACCGAAGCCAACCTGAGCCAGGTCTACGACGAGATCGAAGCGGCCGGCCACCCGAAACCCGCGGTCATCCCGTTCAACCTGGAGACTGCCCTGCCACATCAGTACGACGAGCTGGCAGCGATGATCGAAGCCGAGTTCGGCCATATCGACGGCCTGCTGCACAACGCCTCGATCATTGGCCCGCGCACGCCGCTGGAGCAGCTTTCGGGCGACAACTTCATGCGCGTGATGCAGGTCAACGTCAATGCCATGTTCATGCTCACCAGCACCCTGCTGCCGTTGCTCAAGCTGTCGGCGGATGGTTCGGTGATCTTCACCTCCAGCAGCGTCGGGCGCAAAGGCCGGGCCTACTGGGGTGCCTATGGAGTGTCGAAGTTCGCCACCGAGGGCCTGATGCAGACCCTCGCCGACGAGCTTGAAGGTGTGGCGCCGGTGCGTGCCAACAGTGTCAACCCGGGCGCCACCCGTACCAGCATGCGCGCCCAGGCCTACCCTGCGGAAACACCGGAAAACAATCCGCTGCCAGAGCAGATCATGCCGGTCTACCTGTACCTGATGGGTCCAGACAGCACCGGCATCAACGGCCAGGCGTTCAACGCCCAGTAAGCTCAGCCCTCGGCCAGCTCCGCCCGGGCCCGGGCGGGCTGCTGGCGCTGTTCCTGCTCTTGCTGCATGCAGCGCTCAAGGAACAGGAACATATAGTCATAGCTCTTGCAGATGGCCCGGCGCAATTCGGTTTGCAGCGCCACCGACGGGTTATTGCCGGCCAGGGTGCAGACGATCTCCAAGGCCTCCCAAGGGTGTGCGTCATCGTACTGGGCGTGCATCTTCAGCCACTTCATCGCGCGCTTGCGGCCTTCTTCCGGGAAGCCCTGGGCGTAGACGCCAGTCGAGCAAACCACCGCCGACCACTCACCGGTTGCGCCTTCGATGGCGTAGTTGGTGGCAGCAATGGCAACCACCAGCGAATCGGTCGCGCAGGTATGCCAGCACCAGTCGCTGAGGGCGTTGAGTTCGCTAGGTACTTCCTGCGCCTGCAGGTCTTCGAGGCTGACGCCATGGGCCTGGGCCCAGAACAGCCAGTAATCGGCATGGTTGAGTTCGACGCGAATGTTGCGCATCAGCCAGCGCCGCGCCATGTCTTCGCCGGGGTGGCGGGCGTACTGGGTCTTGGTGAGGTTCTTGGCCATGTACAGGGAAAACTGCTCGACCACCGGCCAACCGCCGATCAGGTACTGGCGCATGGTCCGGCCACTGAGGCGGCCATCGCGCATGCGTTGATAAAGCTCGTGCTCCACCACCCGACGCTTGCTCTCGCTGCAGTCCTTGATCAACTGCTGGGCCCAAAGCGGGTAACTGCTGGGGTCCATCAATGGACCAGTACGAATAAACGCGTCAATCACTGTCAGCTCCTTGTTCCTTGTGATTATCGGTGGATCTCAGCGAAAGGTCCCCGGCGCCTTGAACAACAGGGGCCTTGCAGCAATCCGTTTGCGCTGCAAGCTGTCACAGGTGAACACCTGTGGCCGCTCGATCAGGTATCCCTGGGCGTAGTCCACGCCTATTTCCTGCAGGGCCTGCTCGATCAACGGGGTTTCGACGAACTCGGCGATGGTGCGTTTGCCCATCACGTGACCGATGTGATTGATCACCTCGACCATGGCCCGGTTGATCGGGTCATCGAGCATGTCCTTGACGAAACTCCCGTCGATTTTCAGAAAGTCTACAGGCAAATGCTTCAAATAAGCGAACGACGACATACCGGCGCAAAAGTCATCCAGCGAGAACCGGCAACCTAGGCCCTTGAGCTCGTTGATAAAGCGGATGGCACTGCCGAGGTTGGCAATCGCGCTGGTTTCGGTGATTTCGAAACAAATCATGTGCGGCGGGATGGCGAACTCGCTGAACAGCCGCTGCAGGTACTCGAGGAACTTGTCATCACCGATGCTGCTGCCCGACAGGTTGATCGCGCACATGGCCAACGGGCCATCGCGCTGTTCGTCCAGGCACTGGCGGATGACCTTGAACACACTGCGCACCACCCAGCGGTCCAGCGCGGTCATCAGGCCATAGCGCTCGGCGGCGGGAATGAAGCTGTCAGGGAGGATGATGCGGCCGCCCTCGTCGTGCAGGCGCAGGAGGATCTCGATATGCCCGGCGCCTTCATGGGGTCCAAGGGCGGCAATTTCCTGGGCATAGAGGCAGAAACGGTTTTCTTCCAGGGCCACGTGCAGGCGCTGGATCCAAGCCATCTCGCCAAAGCGCATGGACAGCTCGCTGTCATCGGCGTGATACACCTGCACGCGGTTGCGGCCCTTCTCCTTGGCCATGTAGCAAGCCATGTCGGCGGCCCGCAGCGAGGCTTCGAGGGTGGTCGGCCCTTGGGCAATATGCACCAGGCCCAGGCTGACGGTGGTCATGAACGGCCGCCCTTTCCACACGAAGTGCAGGCTCTGCACGGCCTGGCGCAGGCTCTCGGCAATGCGCTCGGCCTGCTCCTGGGGGCAGTTCTCCAGAAGGATACCGAACTCGTCACCACCCAGCCGCGCCAGGGTGTCGCCTTCGCGTAGGCCGGCCTGGAGCACAGCACAGATATGCCGCAGCAACTCATCGCCGGCGGCATGACCGCAGGTGTCGTTGACCAGCTTGAACTGGTCCAGGTCAAGGAACATCAAGGAGTGGCGCGCCGGTTTGCGCGCCATGGCGTTGAGCGCCAGTTCCAGGCGGTATTCGAATTCGCGGCGGTTGGCCAGGCCGGTCAGGGCGTCGTGGGTCGCCTGCCAGGACAGGTTGGCGATGTACTGACGCTCCTGGGTCATGTCGTGCAGCACCAGGACGATGCCGCTGATCTTACCCTCAGCCATGATCGGCGCACCTACCAGGGTGACCGACACGGTGCTGCCGTCCAGGCGCTGGATCAGCTTGGTATGTTCACTGCCGCCCTTGAGGCCACCTTCGAGCACGCGCTCGACCAGGGTCAGGCTGTCCTTTTCGGCATTCTCGTCGAGCAGGCTGAACAGCGCAGCCAAGGGCAAGCCCTGGGCCTGGGCCGCATGCCAGTGGGTCAACTGTTCGGCGGCCGGGTTCATGTAGGCGATGCAGCCTTCGACATCGGTGGTGATGACGCCATCGCCGATCGACTCAAGGGTGATCTGCGCCCGCTCCTTCTCCACTTCGAGGGCATTGGCAAAGGCCTGGCGCTGAGCCAGCAGCTTGCTCGAACGCATCCAGGCCAGGGCAATCAGGAACAGCGCAGTGGCCAGGTTGGTGACCAGCAATACCCGCAGCAACATCCGCGACCCTTCACCCAGGGCATCGCTGAACGCCCGGGCAGCCGGGGTCACGGCATCGTTGATCGAAGCAATCTGCGCCTTCCAGCCCGCGACGCTACGGGCATCGGCACGGCCAGCACGAAAACCGCTGTACATCTGCTCGGCCACTTCATCCAGCTGGCGCAAAAATCCGTCACCGACCGCCCACAGCTCGATGGCCTTCTGCATATAGCTGACCTGATGAAAGTTCAGGTACAGCCAGATCACACTGGAAACGTCGTCGGGATGGTTGCCGCCCTGGAGGATGCCACGGCGTGCGGCGTCGATATCCGGGGTCGGCAGGTCGAGGGCCACGCGCAGGTCATGCCCGCCCTGGGGCACGGCAATCGCCTTGCGATACTTCTGAAAGGCCACCTCGTCGCGGCTGTCAGCGTACTGGTTGAGGTAATAGATGGCGTCTTTCTGGCCCTTGGACCACAGGCTCTCCCCCGCCACATAACCACGCACTGCCGACAGCGCGTACAGGCTGATGCTCCCGAGCAAGGCCTGAAACAGCACCACAGCAACAAATGGCCAGATAATGCCCAACAACTTTGGCGCTTCGAGAGTCCGTTTTCGCTTCATGAGGTCCCTTGCAACAGAGCCGGATGAATCCCACCTACCAAAGCACAGCCTAGGCTATTTGCCATTAATACTGCAGAGCTTTTCTCACTTGCACACCAATTTGCCCTAACTCTGTTGCAAATGGCCGTACAGCTTGGCGTACAAGCCACCATCGGCGATCAGTTGCTGGTGATCGCCGTCCTCGGCGACATGGCCGCCGTCGAACACCAGCACCCGGTCGGCCTGCTTCACTGCAGATAGGCGATGGGCAATGATCAGGGTGGTACGGGCGCTGAGAAAGCGGGTCAGGGCCTGATGCAGGTTGTATTCGGTGGCCGCGTCCAGCGCCGAGGTGGCCTCGTCGAGGATCACCACCTTGGGTTCGGCCAGGACCATCCGCGCAATCGCCAGGCGCTGGCGCTGGCCACCGGACAAACGCACCCCGGAGCGGCCAACCACGCTGTCCAGGCCTTGCGGCAAGGCAGCGATGGTGGCGTCGAGCTGGGCGATGTTCAGCGCCTGCCAGCAGGCATCATCGCTGCAGTCGCGGCCCATGGTCAGGTTGGCGCGCACCGTGTCGTTGAACAGTGACGGGTGCTGCAGCACGACCGCGACATGCTCGCGCAGGGTTTCCAGGCCGATTTCCTGCAGGGTCGAGCCACCAAAGCGGATGGTCCCGGCCTGGGCGCTGTACAAGCCCAGCAGCAGTTGCACCAGGGTGCTCTTGCCGCCGCCGCTGGCGCCGACGATGGCGACCTTCTCGCCCGGGGCGATCGACAGGTTGAGCTGATCGAGCACCGGCTCGTCGTTGTAGGCAAAGCGCAAACCCTGCACTTCGATGCCGACGGTGTCGCGGCCCTTGAACGGGTCGATGCCGCCGGGATACTGCGGCTCGTCGGCACGCGCCAGCAGCTCGTTGAGCCGGCTCAAGGCGCCGCCGGCGGCGTAATAGGCGTATTGCAGGTTCAGCAGTTGCTCGACCGGGCCGATCATGAACCACAGGTAGCTGAACACCGCCAGCATCTGCCCGATCGACAAATCGGAGAACAGCACCGTGAGCATCGCCGCCGCGCGGAAAATATCGATACCGAACTGGAACAGCAAGCCACTGGCACGCCCGCTGGCATCGCTTTTCCATTGCGAGGCGACGGCGTAGTTACGCACCTCCTGGGCGCGCAGGCCGAGGCGACCGAGGAAATAGCCCTGGCGGTTACTGGCGCGGATTTCCTGGATGGCATCGAGGGTTTCGGTCAGCGCCTGGGTGAAGCGCGAGGTGCTGTCGTTCTCCAGCTTCTTCAGGTGCTTGACCCGCTTGCCCAATTGCACCGTGGCGAAGATCACCAACGGGTTGAACAGCAGAATCAGCAGCGCCAGCTTCCAGTGCATCCACATCAGGATGGCCGCGGTACCGGTCAGGGTCAGCATGGCCACCAGAAAGCGGCTGAGGGTTTCGCCGACAAACTTGTCGAGGGTGTCCAGGTCGGTGACCAGGTGGGTGGTCACGGTACCGCTACCGAGGCTCTCGTACTCGCTGAGGGAGATGCGCTTGAGGCGCTCGATCAGGCGAATGCGCAAGCGGTAGACGATGTCCTTGGCCAGGCCCGCGAACAGCTTGGCCTGCACCACGTTGAAGGCCAGGGCGGCGCAGCGCAGGGTCAGGGTGAACAGCAGCATCAGGCCGATGTAGCCAGCAGCAACCTGCCAGTTACCGGGCAGGAACTGGTTCATCCACTTCAGTGCGGCATCGCCATGGCCGAGTAGCACTTCGTCGACCAGCAACGGCAACAGCAAGGGGATCGGCACACTGCACAATGCCGCCAGCACGGCCACGCCATTGGCGATCCACAGGGCTTTTTTATGACGCAAGGCCAGGCGGCGGATTTCTGCCCAGCTCAAGCGATCAGCATGCACAGGGCCTGGCCCTGGTACCGGGTCGGGTGAACCCGGCAGGTCAAGCACAGGCGGCCTGCTTCAGCCAGCGGCCGAGCAGCGGTTCGAGGGATTCGAGGGTCTGGTAGCCGTTGGTCAGCAAGGCCAGCTGGCCATTGCGCTCGGCCAGCAGGGTCGGGAAACCGGCGATGCCCAGGTCCTGGACCCAGGTGAAGTCTGCCGCCGTGGCCGAGCGTTGTTCGGCGCTGGTAAAGGCGTCGGCAAAGGCTGTGCGGTCGTAACCGGCCTGCTCGGCGAGCTCCACCAGCATCGGCGCGCGAGTAACATCTTCGCCACGCTGGTAGAAGGCTTGCTGGATCAGCTTGAGCAAAGAGCCGACACGCTGCGGGTCAAGGCTGCGCGCGGTGACCAGGGCCCGGCAGGCAGGCTCGGTGTCGTAGACAAAACCGTCTGGCAGCGCACCTTCGAACTGAAAGTCCTGCCCGGTGGCGTCGTGCACCGCCTGCCAATGATCGAGGATGTAACCGCGCGTCGAGGCATCCAGCGCCCGGCTGCCGGAACGCAGGCCGCCAAGCACCACCTGGGTCGGCACGCCCGCAGCCTGAGCCTGGGCGATCAGGGCCTCGGCGACGGGAGCAAAGCCCCAGCACCAGGAACACATCGGGTCCATCACATAGAGCAGGCGTGCGGACATCAATCAGGCCTCGGCAGCTTTGCGGTAGTTATGACCGATCGGGTGAGGCTGATTGCGTGCCTTGGCCAGCTCGATCTGCTTCTGCCGGTCAATGGCGCTGCGACGGGTCTTTTCGCTCAGGCTGTCCCAGCAATGCGGACAGCTGATGCCTGGCGAATAGTGCTCGGACGCACGTTCTTCCACACTGATCGGGGTGCGGCAGGCATGGCACTGGTCGTAATCGCCCTCGGTCAGGTCGTGACGCACGGTGACCCGGTTGTCGAACACGAAGCAGTCGCCCTGCCAGCGGCTTTCATCCTGTGGCACCTCTTCGAGGTATTTGAGGATCCCGCCCTTAAGATGATAGACCTCTTCAAAACCCTCGCCGAGCATATAGCTGGAGGCTTTCTCGCAACGGATGCCGCCGGTGCAGAACATCGCCACTTTCTTGTGTTTGGCCGGGTCGAAATTGGCCTTGATGTACTCGGGGAACTCGCGGAAGGTGGTGGTCTTCGGGTCGATCGCACCCTCGAAGGTACCGATCGCCACTTCGTAGTCGTTGCGGGTGTCGATCAGCAGCACTTCAGGATCGCTGATCAGCGCGTTCCAGTCCTGGGGTTCGACGTAGGTGCCGACCTTGTGGTTCGGGTCCACGCCCGGCACGCCAAGGGTGACGATCTCTTTCTTGAGCTTGACCTTGGTGCGGTAGAACGGCTGTTCGTCGCAGTAGGATTCTTTATGGTCGATATCGACCAGGCGCGCATCGCTGCGCAACCAGGCCAGCAGGCCGTCGATACCTTCACGGGAAGCCGACACGGTGCCGTTGATGCCTTCTTCGGCCAACAGCAGGGTGCCTTTGACGCCATTCTTTTCCATGGCCTCGAGCAGCGGTTCGCGCAGCTCGACGTAATCTTTCAGGGTGACGAACTTGTACAACGCCGCGACGACGATAGCTTGGGACATGCAGTAAATCTCCAGGTGGTCACCCTCGCAAAGGGCGGACCGGATAACAAAAAAAACGCGCCGACGAGCGGCGCGTTTTTTATTCTAGCAAAAACCTGGCGAGGAAATCAGTGCTTGCTGCCACCGACACAGGTAGGCGACGCCGGAGCGACCCCTACTTTTTGCCATTCCTGCGGCGTGTAGGTGTGCAGCGCCAGGGCATGGAACTGGCCCATCAAGTCGCCAAGGGTGGCGTAGACTTTCTGGTGGCGCTTGACGCTGTTCAGCCCCTCGAACTGCTCGCTCACCAGCACGGCCTTGTAGTGGGTCTGCTGACCGCGGCTGTGCATGTGGCTTTCGTCGAGCACCTGCAGGTGCTGAGGTGCCAGCGCTTGCAGGCTTTGCTCGATCTGTTGCTGCATGGTCATGTCAGGCTCCGCTCGTTACTTCTTGGCCGGCGCGGCCTTGCCGGCGTTCGGGTCGAGTTCCTTGGTCATGTCAGCCAGCAGCTTGTTGACCACCGGTACCGCGCTTTCCAGTTTCTGCTGGGTCAGCTGGGCCGATTGCTGGGTCACTTGCGGCATCTTTTCCAGGACTTTCTTGCCCAGTGGCGACTGGTAGAAGGCTACCAGGTCCTTCAGTTCGCTTTCGGTGAAAGTGCTGGTGTAGAGCTTGACCATGTCCGGCTTGAGCTTGTTCCAGCCGATGGCCTGGTCCAGGGCGGCATTGGCCTTGGCCTGGTAGCTGTCGAGCACGGATTTCTTCGAGGCTGGGGCCTTGGTTTGTTCGAAACGCTGGGCAAACATCTGCTGCACCTGCATGTAGACCGGAGTACCGAGCTTGTCGGCATGCGCCATCATGAGGAATTTTTCAGCACTGGCGTTGTGACTGGCGGTATCTGCAAGCACCTGGCCGCTGGCGCAGACCAGCGCTACAGCAGTGCAGAGGGCGCGAAGACGGGTCATCGGAATTCCTTCAATAGACAGAGGAGGTAGTACCCCAGAGTAGAGCATTCTGCGCCGACAGTGGCACAGTGCTCAAGTAGGGCGACGTGCGATGGAACCGCTACGCCAAATAAGGACCTAAACTGCGAATTCAGACCACAAGGGAGTGAGCGCAGCATGAGCCGTATCGAAACTGACAGCCTGGGGCAGGTCGAAGTTCCTGACCAGGCCTACTGGGGTGCCCAGACGCAACGCTCGCTGATCAACTTTACCATCGGCAAGGAGCGCATGCCGCTGGCGGTTTTGCATGCCCTGGCACTGATCAAAAAAGCCGCAGCCCGGGTCAACAACCGCAACGGAGACCTTCCGGCGGATATCGCCCGACTGATCGAACAGGCCGCCGACGAAGTGCTCGACGGGCAACTGGACGACCAGTTTCCACTCGTCGTCTGGCAGACCGGCAGTGGCACTCAAAGCAACATGAACGTCAACGAAGTGATCGCCGGTCGGGCCAACGAACTGGCCGGCAAGGGCCGTGGCGGCAAAGCGCCAGTGCACCCCAACGATCACGTCAACCGCTCGCAGAGCTCCAACGACTGCTTCCCCACCGCCATGCACATCGCGGCTGCCCAGGCGGTACAGCACAAGCTGCTGCCGGCGATCATCGAGCTGTCTTCGGGGCTGGCCGAATTGGCAGTGCGCCATCAACACCTGGTGAAAACCGGCCGCACCCATATGATGGATGCCACGCCGATCACCTTCGGCCAGGAACTCTCGGCTTATGTCGCCCAGCTCGACTACGCCCAGCGCGCCATTCGCTCGGCCTTGCCGGCGGTGTGCGAGCTGGCCCAGGGCGGCACCGCCGTGGGCACCGGGTTGAACGCCCCGCACGGTTTTGCCGAAGCCATCGCCGCAGAGCTTGCCGCCCTTTCCGGCCTGCCTTTTATTACCGCGCCGAACAAGTTCGCAGCCCTCGCCGGCCATGAGCCGCTGACCACCCTCGCCGGCGGCCTGAAAACCCTGGCCGTGGCCCTGATGAAACTGGCCAACGACCTGCGCCTGCTCGGCTCCGGGCCACGCGGCGGCATTGCCGAAGTACGCCTGCCGGCCAACGAGCCGGGCAGCTCGATCATGCCCGGCAAGGTCAACCCGACCCAGTGCGAGGCCCTGTCGATGCTGGCCTGCCAGGTGCTGGGCAACGACACTGCGATCGGCTTTGCCGCAAGCCAGGGGCACTTGCAATTGAACGTGTTCAAGCCGGTGATCATCCACAACCTGCTGCAGTCCATCGAACTGCTGGCTGACGGTTGCAGTAACTTCCAGCAGCACTGCATTGCCGGCATCGAACCGGACCCCGAACAGATGGCCGCGCACCTGGAGCGCGGGCTGATGCTGGTGACCGCACTCAACCCGCACATCGGCTACGACAAGGCCGCCGAAATCGCCAAGAAGGCCTACAGCGAAGGCACCACCCTGCGCGAGGCGGCGCTGACCCTGGGCTACCTGACCAACGAGCAGTTCGACCAGTGGGTGCGCCCGGAAAAAATGCTCGAACCGGGCGGCAAAGGCTGAGTCACCGGGCCAGGCGTACGCGCCTGGCCCGCCAGCCGGCCATGATCGACGGGCCCAGGGCGGTCAGTACCGAGCCCAGCACCACCACCAGCGCACCGATATAACCCAGGGTGTTGATCTGCTCGGCGTGCACGTAGTCAGGCCAGAACCAGGCTGCCAGGGCCACCGCGACAAAGGTAATCAGCGGAGTGATCGCCAAGGTCGCACTGACCTTGGAGGCTTCCCAGTGCGCCAGGGCTTCGGCAAAAGCGCCATAGGCCACCAGGGTGTTCAGGCAGCAGGCGAGCAGCAGCCAGCCTTGCAGCGGGCTCAGTTTCAGCGCCTCGGACGGATGCACCCAGGGCGTCAGCAACGCCGCGCAAAACAGGTAGATCACCATCATCACCTGCACCGAATTCCACACCGTCAATAGCTGCTTCTGGCTCAGCGCATAAAACACCCAGATGGTGGTCGCCAGCAGGATGGTCAGCACGCCGGTGGTGTAGACGCTCAGGGAGGTGAGCAACTCATCCAGGCGCTGATTGAAGAACAGGCCGAAGCCCATCAGCAGGATCACCAGGCCCATGCCCTGCCCCAGGCTGAAGCGTTCCTTGAACAGGAACACACTGGCCACCAGCAACAGCACCGGGCCCATCTGCACCACCAGTTGCGCAGTCCCGGGGCTGAGAAGCTTGAGCCCGACCAGGTAGAGGACGTAGTTGCCGACCAGGCCGCAGGTGGCCAGCAATACCAATCCCCAGCCCTTGCGCCCGAGGGTTTTGAACGACGGCAGGCGCTTGCTCGCCGCCAGCCAGGCCAGCAGCAGACCACCGGAAACCAGCAGGCGAAACCAGGTCACGGTGATCGGGTCCATCACCTGCAGCACCTGTTTGAGCTTGATCGGCAGGATGCCCCAGAGCACGGCGGTCAACAGTGACAAGGACAGACCGTAGACCCAGCGTCCGGAAGAAATATGCATAACCAGCCTCGATAGCCCTTTGGTGGGGGGAAACCGGATTCTACGGGGTGGGCTGATGGGGAGACAGGCGCGATTGCGGAAAAGAATTCAGTACTTCATTCCCTGAGTTCCTGCTGGGGCCGCACGCGCCCCATCGCCGGCAAGGCCGGCTCCCACAAGGCCAGCTTTGCACCATTTCTGTGGGAGCTGGCTTGCCAGCGATGAGGTCCTATTTCTTGTGCTTCTTGAACGCCGCCTCCAGCGCCTCATTGATAGTGCGCAACACCTTGACCCGCGCCCAGCGCTTGTCATTGGCTTCGACCAGGGTCCAGGGCGCGATCTCGGTGCTGGTCCGGTCGACCATGTCGCCCACCGCCTCCGCGTACTGCCCCCACTTGTCGCGGTTGCGCCAGTCTTCTTCGGTGATCTTGAAGCGCTTGAACGGGATCTGCTCGCGCTCCTGGAAGCGTTCGAGCTGGGTCTGCTCGTCAATCGACAACCAGAACTTCACCACCACCACACCCGCGTTGCTCAGCTGTTCTTCAAAGTCGTTGATCTCGCCATAGGCGCGCATCCAGTCGGCCTGGCTGCAAAAGCCTTCGACCCGCTCGACCAGCACCCGGCCGTACCAGGAACGGTCGAACACGGTGAACTTGCCACGCGCCGGAATATGCCGCCAGAAGCGCCACAGGTACGGCTGCGCACGCTCCTCGTCGGTGGGCGCGGCAACCGGCACGATGCGGTACTGGCGTGGGTCGAGCGCTGCCGCCACCCGGCGAATGGCGCCGCCCTTGCCCGCCGCGTCGTTGCCCTCAAACACGGCAATCAAGGCATGCCGGCGCATGCGCTTGTCACGCAACAAGCCGGCCAGGCGTGCCTGTTCGGTAATCAGTTGTTCCTGGTAGTCGTTCTTGTCCAGACGCAGACTCAGGTCGAGGCTGCCGAGCAAGCTGCGCTGGTCGATGCTTTCGCCCAGCGGGGCGATGTTGGCCTGGTGAATCGGCGCATGATTGACCTTGAGCGCGGTCTGCAGCCCTTCCAGCAGAATCTTGCCCACGGCCAGGCTGCGGTAATGCGGATCGACGCCTTCGATCACATGCCAGGGCGCGTAGTCCCGGCTGGTTTGCCGCAGCACCCGCTCACCAAAACGCACGAAACGGTCGTAGGTTTCCGACTGTTGCCAGTCCAGCGGGCTGATCCGCCAGCTGTGCAGCGGGTCGTCTTGGAGCGCCTTGAGCCGGGCTTTCATCTGCTTCTTTGACAGGTGGAACCAGAACTTGAAGATCAGCGCACCTTCATCGCAGAGCATCTCCTCCAGGCGCTCGGCGCCGCGGATAGCCTGGTCGAGCACGGCATCCTTGAACTGGCCGTGCACCCGGCCCTGAAGCATCTGGCTGTACCAGTTGCCGAAAAACACGCCCATCCGCCCCTTGGCCGGCAGCGCCCGCCAGTAACGCCAGGCGGGGGGGCGAGCGAGTTCTTCGTCGGTCTGCTGGTCGAAAGTGCGCACCTCGATCAGGCGCGGGTCCATCCATTCATTGAGCAGCTTGACCGTCTCGCCCTTGCCCGCGCCTTCGATGCCGTTGATCAGCACGATCACCGGGAACCGCGCCTGCTGCTTGAGTTCGAACTGGGCCTCGAGCAGCGCTTCACGCAGCGCCGGGACCTCGGCTTCATAGGTGTCTTTGTCGATGGCGTGACCAATTTCAGCGGATTCGAACATACCAGGCTCCCTACTTGGATAAGCAAGACTAGCGGATTGTCGAAACCTTTGTCGGCACAAAACAAAGCCTGCCACAGGTCAAACAGCCTGGCGCCGATCAGCTAAAATGGCCCTCTTGCCAATGCTGAGCCGAACATGACCGAAGTAACCCAATACGCCCAGATCGACTGGGATGACCAGGGCCGACCGCACTCGCGCCAATACGACGACATCTATTTCTCCAAGGAGCAGAGCCTGGAGGAAACCCGTCATGTGTTCATCGACCAGAACGATCTGCGCCAGCGTTTCAGCGCGCTGGGGCCGGGCCAGTGCCTGGTGATCGGCGAAACCGGCTTCGGCACCGGCTTGAATTTCTTCTGCGCCTGGCAGCTGTTTGCCGAGTGCGCCCCGGCCGATGCGCGGCTGCATTTCATCAGCGTCGAAAAATACCCCCTGACCCGTGCCGACCTCAGCCGCGCCCTGGCCCTGTGGCCGGCGCTGGCGCCGTTCAGCAGCCAGTTGCTGGCCCAATACGTGGCGGTGCACGAAGGCTTCCAGCCGTTCGAGTTCGAACAGGGCCGGGTGCGCCTGACCTTGATGATCGGTGATGTGCTGGAGCAATTGCCGCAGCTCGATGCCGAAGTCGACGCCTGGTTTCTCGACGGTTTTGCCCCGGCCAAGAATCCGGAAATGTGGACCCCGGAATTGTTCGCCCAGATCGGCCGGCTGTCATCGCCCACCGCCACCCTCGGCACCTTCACCAGTACCGGCTGGGTACGCCGCGGCCTGATTGCCGTGGGCTTTACCATGAAGCGCATTCCTGGCATCGGCAAGAAGTGGGAGATCCTGCGCGGCACCTTCAACGGTTGGCCGGCCGAACAACCGCTGCCGCCCGCCAGCGCGCCGTGGTTTGCCCGCCCGCCCGCAGTGCCCGGGCCGCGCCAGGCGCTGGTGATCGGCGCCGGCCTTGCCGGTTGCGCCAGCGCCGCCAGCCTTGCTGCCCGCGGTTGGCAGGTGAAGGTGCTGGAACGCCATGCAACGCCGGCAGCAGAAGCCTCGGGTAACCCGCAAGGGGTGCTGTACCTCAAGTTGTCCGCTCACGGCACGGCGTTGTCGCGCTTGATCCTCAGCGGTTTCGGCTACACCCGGCGACTGCTCGAACGCCTGCAGCGCGGGCAGGATTGGGATGGCTGCGGGGTACTGCAACTGGCCTTCGACGCCAAGGAAGACCAACGCCAGCAACAACTGGCCGAGGCTTTCGATCCGCAATTGCTGCAACGCCTGAACCGTGAGCAGGCTGAACAACTGGCCGGGGTTGCCCTGGGCAGTGGCGGGCTGTTCTACCCCGAAGGCGGCTGGGTGCATCCGCCGGCGCTGTGCCAGGCGCAACTGCAACACCCGAACATCACCTTGCTGCCCCATCATCAAGTGCTGCAACTGCGCAAGGTCGATGGCCAGTGGCAGGCCTGGGAAAGCGACAAACTGCTGGCCAGCGCGCCGCTGGTGATACTGGCTACAGCCGCCGAAATCCAGCGTTTCGAGCCTTGCGCCGGCCTGCCGCTCAAGCGCATTCGCGGGCAGATCACCCGCCTGCGGGTCACTGGGCAAAGCCAGGCGCTGGCCACAGTGGTCTGCGCCGACGGCTATGTAGCACCGCCACGCAACGGTGAACACACCCTCGGCGCCAGCTTCGACTTCCACAACACCGACCTCACGCCCACCACCGGCGAGCACGTCGGCAACCTCGGCTTGCTCGAAGAGATCTCCAGCGACCTGGCCGAACGCCTGGGTGCCCACAGCCTCGACCCGCATGCCCTGCAAGGGCGCGCCGCCTTTCGCTGCACCAGCCCAGACTACTTGCCGATTGTCGGCCCGCTGGCTGACCAGGCGCAGTTCAACCAGGACTACGCGGTATTGGCCCGGGATGCCCGGCAAATTCCCGCCACCCCCTGCCCCTGGCTCGAAGGCCTGTTCATCAACAGCGGCCATGGTTCGCGCGGGCTGATCACCGCGCCGCTTTCAGGCGAATTGATCGCCGCCTGGGCCGACAACGCACCCCTGCCAGTGCCCCGCGCGGTGGCCGAAGCCTGCCACCCGAATCGCTTCATGTTGCGGGAGTTGATCAGGGGGAAAAAAGCAGCGGCAAGCGGCAAGCCACACACTAAAAGCTGATTGACCCGGCGCCCTCTTGCAGCTTGAAGCTTGGCGCTTGCAGCTACAGCTTATAACCGATTGATCTAAAACTCTCGCTATCCGCACCGGTCAGTTTCCATGTGCCCGCGGTTCGGGCACTTTCCCCAACGGCAAAACCGGTAAGGACTTATGTGCGGATTAGCTGGAGAGTTTCGTTTCACCCCTGTTGCCCACCCACCACGCCCGGCGGACCTCGCCGCAGTCGAGCGGATCACCCATCACCTGGCACCTCGCGGCCCCGACGCCTGGGGCTTTTATAGCCAGGGGCCGATTGCCCTCGGCCATCGCCGATTGAAAATCATGGATCTGTCCGACGGCTCGGCCCAGCCCATGGTCGATAATCCGTTGGGCCTGGCGCTGGCCTTCAACGGTGCCATCTATAACTTCCCCGAGCTGCGCAGCGAGCTGGAAAGCCTCGGTTATGCCTTCTATTCGGACGGTGATACCGAAGTGCTGCTCAAGGGTTATCACGCCTGGGGCGCCGACCTGCTGCCGCGCCTGAACGGCATGTTTGCCCTGGCGATCTGGGAGCGCGACAGCCAGCAACTGTTCCTCGCCCGCGACCGCCTCGGGGTCAAACCCCTGTACCTGTCGCGCACCGGCGAACGCCTGCGCTTTGCCTCAAGCCTGCCAGCGCTGCTCAAAGGCGGCGACATCAACCCGGTGCTCGACCCGCTGGCGCTCAACCACTACCTGAACTTCCACGCCGTGGTGCCGGCGCCGCGCACCCTGCTGGCCAATGTCGAGAAACTGCCACCGGCCAGCTGGATGCGCATTGACGCCCAGGGCCGCTGCGAGCAGCAGGTCTGGTGGCAACTGCATTACGGCCCGCGCACCGATGAACAGGACCTGAGCCTGGAGGACTGGCACGATCGTGTACTCGACAGCACCCGCGAGGCGGTGGCGATTCGTCAGCGCGCCGCCGTGGATGTCGGCGTGCTGCTCTCCGGCGGTGTCGATTCGAGCCTGCTGGTCGGCCTGCTGCGCGAGGTCGGCGTCGACGACCTGTCGACCTTCTCCATCGGCTTCGAGGATGCCGGCGGCGAACGCGGCGACGAGTTCCAGTACTCCGACCTGATCGCCCGCCATTACGGCACCCGTCATCATCAGTTGCGCATCGACGAGCGGGAGGTCATCGAGCAATTGCCGGCAGCTTTCCGCGCCATGAGCGAGCCGATGGTCAGCCACGACTGCATTGCCTTCTACCTGCTATCGCGGGAGGTGGCCAAGCACTGCAAAGTGGTGCAAAGCGGCCAGGGCGCCGACGAGCTGTTCGCCGGTTATCACTGGTACCCGCAGGTCGACGGCGCACGCGATCCGTTCGCGGCCTATCGCGAGGCCTTCTTCGACCGCAGCTACGACGACTACGCCGCCACCGTGCAGCCGTCCTGGCTGCTCGATCACGACGCTGCCGGCGACTTCGTCCGCCAGCACTTCGCCCAGCCCGGGGCCAGCGATGCGGTGGATAAAGCCCTGCGCCTGGACAGCACGGTGATGCTGGTCGACGACCCGGTCAAACGGGTCGACAACATGACCATGGCCTGGGGCCTGGAGGCGCGCACGCCGTTCCTCGACTACCGCCTGGTCGAACTCTCGGCGCGGATTCCGGCACGCTTCAAGCTGCCCGACGGCGGCAAGCAGGTGCTCAAGGAAGCCGCGCGGCTGGTCATCCCCAGCGAAGTCATCGACCGCAAAAAGGGCTACTTCCCGGTGCCGGGCCTCAAGCACCTGCAGGGCGCAACCCTGGACTGGGTGCGTGAACTGCTGCTCGATCCCAGCCAGGACCGCGGCCTGTTCAACCCCGCCGCCCTCGACCGCCTGCTCAGCGATCCCCATGGTCAGTTGACGCCGCTGCGCGGCTCCAAGCTCTGGCAACTGGCCGCCTTGAACCTGTGGCTCAGCGAACAAGGAATCTGATCGATGAAAGCCCATGCCTCACCTTACGGCCAGCGCCTGCTGCGCGGCCAGGTGCCGTCCTATGAGCGACTGCAGGCGCAACTGGCCGGCGATGGCAGCCAGCCCCACGACCAGCCGCGTTCGCTGCATTGCGGCTGGGGCCGGCTGCTGATCGGCCACACCTACCCTGACCCGGCCAGCCTGGCCAGCGCCTTGCTCGACGAACGCCCCGGCGAGCGCGATATCGCCTTGTACGTGGCGGCGCCGCAGCAAGTGCTGGCTCAGGCGCCCCAGCAACTGTTCCTCGACCCGTCCGATACCCTGCGCCTGTGGTTCAGCGACTACCGTCCGGCGCAGCGGGTGTTTCGCGGCTTTCGTATCCGCCGGGCGCAGAGCGACAGCGACTGGCAGGCCATCAACGCCCTGTACCAGGCCCGCGGCATGCTGCCGATCGACCCCGAGCTGCTGACCCCGCGCCACCATGGCGGGCCGGTCTACTGGCTGGCCGAAGACGAAGACAGCGGCGCGATCATTGGCAGCGTCATGGGCCTGAATCATTACAAGGCCTTCGCCGATCCGGAGCATGGCTGCAGCCTCTGGTGCCTGGCGGTGGACCCACAGTGCACCCGTCCCGGTGTCGGCGAAGTGCTGGTGCGGCATTTGATCGAGCACTTCATGAGCCGCGGCCTGACCTGCCTCGACCTCTCGGTGCTGCACGACAACCGCCAGGCCAAGCGCCTGTACGCCAAGCTGGGGTTTCGCAACCTGCCGACCTTCGCGGTCAAGCGCAAGAACGGCATCAACCAGCCGCTGTTCCTGGGCCCAAGCCCTGAAACCGGGCTCAACCCCTATGCGCGGATCATCGTCGAAGAGGCGTACCGGCGCGGTATCGAGGTGCAGGTCGACGATGCCGATGGCGGCCTGTTCACCCTTATCCATGGCGGTCGGCGGGTACGTTGCCGGGAGTCGCTGAGCGACCTGACCACGGCGGTCAGTATGACCCTGTGCCAGGACAAAAGCCTGACCCACAAGGTGCTCGCCAACGCTGGCCTGCAAGTCCCCGCGCAGCAACTGGCCGGCAATGCCGACGACAACCTGGCCTTCCTCGAAGACCACGGCGCGGTGGTGGTCAAGCCGCTGGACGGCGAACAAGGCAACGGCGTGGCAGTCAATCTGACCACCCTGGAGGAAATCAATGAAGCGGTAGAGGCCGCCCGGCAATTCGACAGCCGCGTGCTGCTGGAAAGCTTCCACGCCGGCCTCGACCTGCGCATCGTGGTCATCGGTTTCGAGGTGGTGGCCGCCGCCATCCGCCATCCGGCGCAGATCGTCGGCGACGGCCAGCACGCCGTCGGCGCCCTGATCGAAGCCCAGAGCCGTCGGCGCCAGGCGGCGACCGGCGGCGAAAGCCGCATCCCGCTGGACCACGAAACCCAGCGCACCCTGCACGCCGCCGGCGTCGACTACGACAGCGTACTGCCCGCCGGCCAGCGCCTGGTGGTGCGCGGCACTGCCAACCTGCACACCGGAGGCTGCCTGGAGGACGTCAGCGAACGCCTGCACCCAGTGCTGGTGGACGCCGCCATCCGCGCCGCCCGCGCCCTGGACATTCCGGTGGTGGGCCTGGACCTGATGGTCAAGGCCGCCGACCAGCCCGACTACGTATTCATCGAAGCCAATGAGCGGGTCGGCCTGGCCAACCATGAACCGCAACCAACTGCCGAGCGCTTCGTCGACCTGTTGTTCCCCCACAGCCGACCGGCGCCATGAGCACAGGAGTTCGCATGCCAGAACAGATCCCCGAACCGGACCTCAACTACCTGCAGAAAGTCCTGCTGGAAATGCTCGCCATCCCCAGCCCCACCGGCTTCACCGACACCATCGTGCGCTACGTCGCCGAACGTCTGGAAGAGCTCGGCATCCCCTTCGAGCTGACCCGCCGCGGCACCATCCGCGCCACCCTCAAGGGCCGCAAGAGCTCACCGGACCGTGCGGTGTCCGCGCACCTGGACACCATTGGCGCCAGCGTGCGGGCGATCCAGGACAACGGCCGGCTGTCGCTGGCAGCGGTGGGTTGCTGGTCCAGCCGCTTTGCCGAAGGCAGCCGCGTCAGTGTCTTCACCGACACTGGCGTGCTGCGCGGCAGCGTGTTGCCGCTGATGGCCAGCGGGCATGCGTTCAACACCGCCATCGACCAGATGCCGGTCAGTTGGGAGCACATCGAACTGCGCCTGGATGCCTACTGCACCACCCGCGCCGATTGCGAGTCGCTGGGCATTGGCATCGGTGACTTCGTCGCCTTCGACCCGTTGCCGGAATTTACCGAGAGCGGCCATATCAGCGCCCGCCACCTGGATGACAAGGCCGGTGTCGCAGCGCTGCTGGCATCACTCAAGGCCGTGGTTGAAAGCGGCGCGCAGCCGTTGATCGACTGCCACCCGCTGTTCACCATCACCGAAGAGACCGGCTCGGGCGCCGCCGCAGCCCTGCCTTGGGACGTCAGTGAATTCGTCGGCATCGACATTGCCCCGGTGGCGCCCGGGCAACATTCCAGCGAGCATGCAGTCAGTGTGGCCATGCAGGACTCCGCCGGCCCCTACGACTACCACCTGTCCCGCCACCTGCTCAAGCTTGCCCGCGAGTACGAGCTGCCGGCGCGACGCGACCTGTTTCGCTACTACTTCAGCGACGCGCACTCGGCGATCACCGCCGGCCACGACATCCGCACCGCCCTGCTGGCCTTTGGTTGCGACGCCACCCACGGCTACGAGCGCACCCATATCGACAGCCTGGCGGCGCTGAGCCGCCTGCTGACCGCCTACCTGCTCAGCCCGCCGGTGTTCGCCAGCGACTCGCAAGCCACCGGCAGTTCGCTGGAAAGCTTCAGCCATCAGCTTGAGCACGATACGCAAATGGAAAGCGATACCCGCGTGCCGGCAGTCGATAGCCTGGTCGGCAACAAGCACTAGCGCCTACACAGCCAGGACAGGTTTCGCGTAGCATGGCGGTACCTTTTCGCCAGACCTGTCCTGTTCATGCTGATTCCCTACGACCAACTGGAAGCCGAAACCCTCACCCGCCTGATCGAGGATTTCGTCACCCGCGACGGCACCGACAACGGTGACGACACCCCGCTGGAAACCCGCGTGCTGCGAGTGCGCCAGGCGCTGGCAAAAAAACAGGCGTTCATCCTCTTCGATCTCGACAGCCAGCAATGCCAGCTGCTGGCCAAGCACGACGTTCCCAGGGAACTGCTCGACTGATTCAGCCCGCTTGCTTGGCCAGATGTTCGACGATGCGTTTGTAGATCTCCGCCCGGTGCACTTCGATGTGCCGTGGCGCGCTGATGCCGAAGCGCACCGTGTTGCCTTCCACCGACAACACCTTGATCTTGATGTGATCGTCGATGGCGATGATTTCACCTATTTCCCGGCCTATTACCAACATGCTCCGCTCCTCCACAAATCAGGGAATCCGGAGACTGCACGGGGTGCCGGACGCCTTCAATGCTCCGGCGGTTAATTAGACAAATCCCACTTTCCCAAGCGACTTTGCCTACAGATTTCCTTGGTTTTCGCTCCTTCAAGCACTCTGCAGGCGTGGCCCCAGGACGATGATGCTCGCGCCCAATACACACAGCAGCGCGCCAATCCAGTCACTGCCCAGCGGCCGGGCACGCTCGACCAGCGCCAGCCACAACAGCGACGTGACGATGTAGATACCGCCATAGGCGGCATAGGCGCGACCGGCATAAGCGGCCTCGACACGGGTGAGAATCAGGGCGAACAGGGTAAGGCTGAGCAAGGCCGGGGCAATCCACCACGCGCTCTTGCCCAGGCGCAGCCACATGTAGAAGGCATAGCAACCGGCGATCTCGAAGACCGCCGCGAGGAAAAACCACAGGTAATTGATCACACCAGGTACTCAAGGCTGTTTCAGGGATGGCCAAGAATACCTGACACCGGCGCTCACGCCTGGGAAGGCCGGGCCTTGGCGCGCATTTTCTCGGCCATGCTGGCCATTTCGTCGTAGAGCATCTGCGGGTTGCGCTGCTTGAGCTTCCAGGCTTCGCGGCCCTGCTCATGGGGCAGGATCAGGAACTCGCCGGCGGCCACTTGCTGGTGGATGTAGTCGGCAATATCGGCGGCGCTGATCGGCGAGCTTTCCAGCAGCTTGCCGACCTGGGCTTTCATCGCCGGGGTCGGGCCGCGGAACGAGTCGAGCAGGTTGGTCTGGAAGAACGACGGGCATACCACGTGCACCGCCACTTCCTGCTGGCGCAACTCGATCAGCAGGCTTTCCGACAGGGCCAGCACCCCGGCCTTGGCGACGTTGTAGTTGCTCATCGCCGGGCCCTGCATCAAGGCTGCCATCGAAGCGATGTTGATGATCTTGCCCTTGCTGCGCTCCAGCAACGGCAGGAAGGCCTTGCAGCCCTTGACCACGCCCATCAGATTGATTGCGATCTGCCAGTCCCAGTCTTCCAGCGACAGCTCGGCGAAAAAGCCGCCAGAGGCCACCCCTGCGTTGTTGACGATGACATCGATACCGCCGAGTTTTTCTTCACAAGCCTGGGCCAGGGCGGTGAGCTGGCTGTAATCGCGCACATCGCAGCGCTGCACGAAGCCGTCGGCACCAGCCTCACGCACCAGCGCCAGGGTTTCCTTGAGGCCGGCCTCGTTGACATCGGCCAGGGCCAATTGCCAACCCTCGCGCGCCCAGCGCAAGGCTATTTCGCGCCCAAGCCCCGAGCCGGCACCGGTGATCATCATGCGCTTTTGCATAGCAGGCTGCCTTGTACTGTTCTGGAAAGTTCAGGCCAGTGTAGCGAAGGCGACGCCGCGACCCACGCAGTATCAGGATGCTGAATGGCCAGGGCAAACAAGGGTGAAAGTGCCGAGTAAAGATGCAATAAAACTTTTAGCCACTGGCAGGAGTCGGAATTAACAGGCGGGCATGAAACACATGACCGAAGAGATGGATTGCACCGTAACGCCTACTTCTCAAGTCAAACAAGGATACTGCCATGGGCACCATACTTATCATCATCCTGATTCTGCTGTTGATCGGTGGCTTACCCGTCTTTCCGCACTCCAGAAGTTGGGGCTATGGGCCGTCCGGCATCATCGGTACCGTGCTGATCATCCTGTTGATCCTGTTGTTGCTCGGCAAAATATAGAAAAGCTGCAAGCCATAAGCAGCAAGCCGCCAGTCAAAGCAGTACGCGTACGGCTTCAACTGGCGGCTTGTAGCTTGGAGCGTGCAGCTGGAAAGGCAGCCAAAGGCTGCCTTTTACTTACTTAGTGAGACACCGCACCGCTGGCACCCAGGCCAGTCTGCGAGCGCACGAACTGCGGGAAGAACAGCGCACGTTCATCGTCGGCTGCCTTGGACTTGTCGGTGATCGAGAAGAACCAGATACCGGCAAAGGCAATGATCATCGAGAACAGCGCCGGGTACTCGTACGGGTAGATCGCCTTCTCGTGACCGAGGATCTGCACCCAGATGGTCGGGCCGAGGATCATCAGCGCCACGGCACTGATCAGGCCCATCCAGCCGCCGATCATGGCGCCACGGGTGGTCAGTTTCTTCCAGTACATCGACAGCAGCAGAACCGGGAAGTTACAGCTGGCGGCGATGGAGAATGCCAGGCCGACCATGAAGGCAATGTTCTGGCTTTCGAACAGGATGCCCAGGCCGATCGCCAGCACCGCGAGGGCGATGGTGGTGATCTTCGAGACGCGGATTTCATCCTTCTCGTTGGCCTTGCCCTTCTTGATCACGCTGGCATACAGGTCGTGGGACACCGCCGAGGCACCGGCCAGGGTCAGGCCGGCAACCACTGCCAGGATGGTGGCGAAGGCTACCGCCGAGATGAAGCCGAGGAATACGCTGCCACCCACGGCATCGGCCAGGTGCACCGCCGCCATGTTGTTGCCGCCGATCAGGGCGCCGGCGGCGTCCTTGAACTCAGGGTTGGTGCTGACCAGCAGGATCGCGCCGAAGCCGATGATGAAAGTCAGGATGTAGAAGTAGCCGATGAAGCCAGTAGCGTACAGCACGCTCTTGCGCGCTTCCTTGGCGTCGCTGACAGTAAAGAAGCGCATCAGGATGTGCGGCAGGCCAGCGGTACCGAACATCAGCGCCAAGCCGAGCGAAAACGCCGAGATCGGATCCTTGACCAGGCCGCCCGGGCTCATGATCGCTTCACCTTTGGGGTGAACCTTGATCGCCTCGGAGAACAGCGCATTGAAGTCGAAGTTGACGTGCTTCATTACCATCAGCGCCATGAAGCTGGCACCGGAAAGCAGCAGCACCGCCTTGATGATCTGTACCCAGGTGGTCGCGAGCATGCCGCCAAACAGCACGTACATGCACATCAGGATGCCGACCAGAATCACCGCGACGTGGTAGTCGAGGCCGAACAACAGCTGGATCAGCTTGCCGGCACCGACCATCTGCGCGATCAGGTAGAAGGCCACCACCACCAGCGAACCCGAGGCCGACAGGGTGCGGATTTCCTTCTGCCCGAGGCGGTATGAGGCCACATCGGCAAACGTGTATTTACCCAGGTTGCGCAGGCGTTCGGCGATCAGGAAGAGGATGATCGGCCAGCCGACCAGGAAGCCGATCGAGTAGATCAGGCCGTCGTAGCCAGAGGTGAACACCAGGGCGGAAATACCCAGGAAAGAGGCTGCCGACATGTAGTCGCCGGCAATCGCCAGGCCGTTCTGGAAACCGGTGATACGCCCGCCGGCGGCATAGTAGTCGGAGGCGGACTTGTTACGTTTGGAAGCCCAATAGGTGATGCACAGGGTGGCACCGACGAAGGCGACGAACATGACGATCGCCGACACGTTCAACGGTTGTTTCTGCACCGCGCCGGTGAGGGCGTCAGCGGCCCAGACGGCGGGTGCAAAAACGCCGAAGGCCAGGGTTGCCAGTAGACGCCGGATCATTGCTGAGCCTCCTTGAGGATCGCCTTGTTCATCTCGTCAAACTCGCCGTTGGCGCGACGCACGTAGATGGCCGTGAGGATGAAGGCCGAGACGATCAGACCAACACCGAGGGGAATACCCCAGGTGATCGACGAGTCAGGGCTGAGCTTGGCACCCAATACATGCGGGCCATAGGCAATCAACAGGATGAAGGCGGAATAGAGACCGAGCATGATCGCCGAGAGAATCCAGGCGAAGCGTTCGCGTTTTGATACCAGCTCCTTGAACCGCGGGCTGTTTTGTATCGAGAGGTAAATGCTGTCGTTCATTGTTTTTGTCCTCGCAGCACAGATTAGGTAGAACCCACTCCACTTTATGCTGCCTTCGAACGCACTCCAGACGACCTTAGTCTTAGATGCAAAACTCTTTTACCGATTCGGTAACAGCCTGAAACGACAAGGCCGCGACAGCGTTTTCGCTGCCGCGGCCCTGGAAGGTGCCAGACAGAGGCTTTAAGCCATTACTTGCCGGTCCATTCCGCTACGCGTTCCGGGTGTTTGGCCACCCAGTCCTTGGCCGCGGCTTCGGGTTTTGCGCCCTCTTGAATGGCCAACATGACCTCACCGATTTCATCCTTGGACTGCCACTGGAACTTCTTCAGGAACGCCGCCACTTCCGGCGCCTTCTTGTCCAGGTCCTTGCTACCGATACTGTTGACGGTTTCCGCGGCGCCATACACGCCTTTGGGATCCTCGAGGAACTTGAGCTTCCACTTGGCGAACATCCAGTGCGGCACCCAGCCGGTCACCGCGATCGATTGCTGCTTGGCATAGGCGCGGCCCAGTTCTGCGGTCATCGCTGCGCCGGAGCTGGCCTGTAGCTTGTAACCGGCCAGGTCGTAGTCCTTGATTGCCTGGTCGGTCTTGAGCATGACGCCGGAGCCGGCGTCGATGCCGACGATTTTTTTCTTGAAGCTGTCATCGGTCTTGAGGTCGGCCAGGGAACTGGCCTTGACGTACTCGGGGACGATCAGGCCGATCTTGGCATCCTTGAAGTTGGGGCCGTAGTCGACCACGTTGTCCTTGTTCTTGGTCCAGTATTCGCCATGGGTTACCGGCAGCCAGGCCGAAAGCATGGCGTCGAGCTTGCCGGTGGCAACCCCCTGCCACATGATGCCGGTGGCCACGGCCTGCAGTTTGACGTCATAGCCGAGTTTCTGCCTGATGACTTCGGCGGCGACGTTGGTGGTCGCCACACTGTCGGACCAGCCATCGACATAGCCGATGCTCACTTCCTTGGCCAGCGCGTGCCCCGCGCCAATGGCCATTACCAGGGCGGTGCCCACCCCCAGGAGTCGTCGCATTTTCATCCAAGCATCCCCTCGTCACGTCACGGAAGCTGCATCATCAACCGCGCATGGTCGCTGACCTGCTCTGGTAACGACCTCAAGGCAACGAGAAACGACATCACATCGCCAGCAAGGCAGATCGTTACATCAAGCAACACCCACCCTGGCTAAGTTTGTAGCCCAAGGCTTTGGCCGGCGCCATTTGCGGGTACTATTGGCGGCTTTGTTCCCAGACGGTCCGATCCATGCCCTCGACTGCGCGCTTCCCGCTCCTACCCTACCTGTTCGCCTGCCTGCTGGGCCTGTTTGCCCTGGGAGGGCTGTGGTACGGCCTGGGCAAGCCGGTGGTGCTGCCGGATGCGGCCAGCGCTTCGCACAAGCTGCAATGCGCCTCCTACACCCCGTTCGACAAGGACCAATCGCCGTTCGACCAACCGTTCCAGCTGCGCCCGGCGCGCATGGACGCCGACCTGGCCCTGCTGGCCCGGCGTTTCGAGTGCATTCGCACCTACTCGATGACCGGCCTTGAGGCCATCCCGGACCTGGCCCGCAAGCATGGCCTGAAGGTGATGCTCGGCGCCTGGATCAACGCCAACCCGGTGGACTCGCAAAAAGAGGTCAAGGCCCTGATCGCCTCGGCCAACGCCAACCCGGATGTGGTCAAGGCGGTGATCGTCGGCAACGAAACCCTGCTGCGCAAGGAAGTCACCGGCCCGCAACTGGCGGCGCTGATCAACCAGGTGAAAAGCCAGGTCAGCGTGCCGGTGACCTACGCCGATGTCTGGGAATTCTGGCTGCAGCACCCGGAGATCGCCCCGACGGTGGACTTCTTGACCATCCACCTGCTGCCCTACTGGGAAGACGATCCGAAGAGCATCGACGATGCCCTGGTGCACGTCGGCGAGATTCGCCAGGTGTTCGGCAACCGCTTCGCGCCCAAGGATATCGTCATTGGCGAAACCGGCTGGCCGAGCGAAGGCCGCCAGCGCGAGACCGCCCTGCCCAGCCGGGTCAACGAGGCGCGGTTTATCCGTGGCTTCGTCGCCATGGCCGAACAACAGGGCTGGAAGTACAACCTGATCGAAGCCTTCGACCAGCCGTGGAAACGTGCCAGCGAAGGCGCCGTGGGTGGCTACTGGGGCCTGTATGACGCCGACCGTCAGGACAAGGGCATTCTTGAAGGGCCGGTGAGCAACCTGACGTTCTGGCCGCAATGGCTGGGTGCCGGTGTCGTGCTGTTCGGCATCACCCTGCTGCTGGCCGGGCGTGTGCGCGGTACCCGCGCTGCGTTGCTGCTGCCGCTGTTGGCAGCGCTGGGCGCAGCCAGCCTGGGCTTGTGGGGTGAAATGGTGCGAATCAACAGCCGTTTTGCCGGAGAGTGGCTCTGGGCGATCCTGCTGGTGGGGCTGAACCTGCTGGTGCTGGCCCATGCCGCGCTGGCATTGGCGCAGCGCCAGGGCTGGCGCGAACGGGCGTTTGCCTGGCTTGAAGCGCGTGCGGGCTGGTGGTTGCTGGCGGCAGGTTTTGCTGCGTCGGTAAGCATGCTGGCGCTGGTGTTCGACCCGCGGTACCGCAGTTTCCCGAGCCCGGCCTTGCTGTTGCCGGCGGTGGTGTACCTGCTGCGGCCGGTAGCGGCACGACGGGCTGAAGCGGCCTTGCTGGCGTTGATCATTGGTGGCGGCATTGCCCCGCAGTTATTCCTTGAGGGGCTGAGCAACCAGCAGGCGCTGGTCTGGACCGGGGTCAGTGTACTGATGGTGGCGGCGTTGTGGCGCAGCCTGAGGGTTCGGGCTCAGCAGTGAGCCATCGCGGGGCAAGTCGAGGCGTCGCACCGCCGCTCCCACAACAGATCCTGTGGGAGCTGGCTTGCCAGCGATGGCAGCGCCGCAATGTCAGCTGGAGCGCCGCACCAAGCGCAACCCCGCCAGCACCACGGCAAACACGGCAATGCTCGCAGTGTACAGCACCAACGCCGGAATGCCGCACACCAGTGCCGCAACCGCCAGGCGCCAGCCTGCGCGTCCGGACACCAGCATGGCCAGCAACGCCAGGCCCAAAGCCGACCACGCCAGCACCCTGAAGTGAATCATCAAGCCCATCACCGAACGCGCCTGGCAGCCCCAGAGTTGCGCCTGGTCGGCGCAGGTAGCGACCCAGTGGGCATCTTCCATCAGCACATAACGCAGCCCATAGCTCGCCGCCAGCCACAAGGGCAGAAAAACCAGCAAAGCGATCAGCGGTAAACGGCGGGACATGCGACACTCCAGAAACTTGAAATCGGCGCCCAGCATAATCGTCCGGGGCGTCTATGCAAGGCAAAAGCGCCAGCCTCAGCTACTTTGTCCTATAGAGAAATGGAACCAATTGTTGCGAGCCCTCATGGGACAGCGGCAACATCTGGGACGATAAATGCCGGAGCGCCAGGCAACTTTGCCAGGGCCACCATGGTCCTAGCCTGCGTAACGCACTTTGCTGCTGCTTTTTTGGGGATCCGTCATGCTTCGTTCTCTGCGCCTCGCTGCCCTGTTGGGTGGCTTTATCTCGAGTGCGTGCGCTTGGGCACAAACCATCGACGCCGCCACTTATGGCTATCCGTTGACCAACCCGTTCGAGGCGACCATCGCCACGACGCCGCCGGAGCTACGCCCGGAACTGCCCAGCGACGACGACATCACCCAGTCCGACTACAGCCTGAACATGCGTCCGGAGCGGGCCTTCACCCTGCCGGACAACTTCTGGGCGGTGAAACAACTCAAGTACCGCCTGGCCCGCCAGGACCACGAAGCGCCGCTGATCTTCCTGATCGCCGGTACCGGCGCGCCCTACTCCAGCAGCATCAACGAATACCTGAAGAAGCTCTACTACAAGGCCGGCTACCACGTAGTGCAGTTGTCGTCGCCGACCAGCTTCGACTTCATCACCGCCGCCTCGCGCCACGCCACCCCAGGCGTAACCAAGGAAGACGCCGAAGACCTCTACCGGGTGATGCAGGGTGTGCGTGCCCAGCACCCGCGCCTGCCGGTCAGCGAGTACTACCTCAGCGGTTACAGCCTCGGCGCCCTGGACGCAGCCTTCGTAAGCCACCTGGACGAAACCCGGCGCAGCTTCAACTTCAAGCGCGTGCTGCTGCTCAACCCGCCGGTCAACCTCTACACCTCGATCAGCAACCTCGACAAGCTGGTGCAGACCGAGGTCAAGGGCGTCAACAACAGCACGACTTTTTATGAGCTGGTACTCAACAAACTGACCCGTTACTTCCAGCAGAAAGGCTACATCGACCTCAACGATGCGCTGCTCTACGACTTCCAGCAGTCGCGCCAGCACCTGTCCAATGAACAGATGGCGATGGTCATCGGCACCTCGTTCCGCTTCTCGGCGGCCGATATCGCCTTTACCTCCGACCTGATCAACCGCCGTGGCCTGATCATTCCGCCCAAGTACCCGATCACCGAAGGCAGCAGCCTCACGCCGTTCTTCAAGCGTGCCCTGCAATGCGACTTCGACTGCTACCTGACGGAGCAGGTGATCCCCATGTGGCGTGCCCGCACTGACGGCGGCAGCCTGCTGCAACTGGTCGATCAGGTCAGCCTCTATGCGCTCAAGGACTACCTGCAGAAGAGCCCGAAAATCGCCGTGATGCACAACGCCGACGACGTCATCCTCGGCCCTGGCGACCTGGGCTTCCTGCGTAGCGCCTTTGGCGACCGCCTGACCCTGTACCCTCACGGCGGCCATTGCGGCAACCTCAATTACCGCGTCAACAGCGACGACATGCTGGAGTTCTTCCGTGGTTAAACGCCTACTGATTATTAGCGCGCTGCTGGCCAGCGGCCTGGCCCAGGCAGCCGAAGAAACCGCGCCGCGCGCCAGCGTCATCGAGGCCGACAAGGTCGATACCGATGGCTTCACCGAACCGCTCAAGGAACTGAAATTCAACCCGGGCCTGGACCAGCGCGAATTCGAACGCTCGACCCTGGCGGCGCTAAACGTCTATGACCCGCTCGAGTCGATGAACCGCAGGATTTATCACTTCAACTACCGCTTTGACCAATGGGTATTCCTGCCGGTAGTCAACGGCTACCGCTACATCACCCCGCACTTCGTGCGTTCCGGCGTGAGCAATTTCTTCAGCAACGTTGGCGATGTGCCCAACCTGCTCAACAGCCTGTTGCAGTTCAAGGGCAAACGCTCGATGGAAATCACCGCGCGGCTGCTGCTCAACACCACCATCGGCGTTGCCGGCCTGTGGGACCCGGCGAGCAAGATGGGCCTGCCGCACCAGAGCGAAGACTTCGGTCAGACCCTGGGTTTCTATGGCGTGCCGGATGGCCCGTACCTGATGCTGCCGATCCTCGGTCCGTCGAACCTGCGCGATACCGGGGGCCTGGCGGTGGACTACAGCGCCGAGAACTGGATCAACTTCCTCAACGTTGCCGAAGTCAGCAGCAATCATCCGGAAGTCTGGATATTGCGGGGTGTCGACAAGCGCTACACCACCAGCTTCCGTTATGGCCAGCTGAACTCGCCGTTCGAGTACGAGAAGGTGCGCTACGTCTACACCGAGGCACGCAAGCTGCAGATCGCCGAGTAAGCTGTTCTAGGCAAGCGGCGGCAGGCCGAGAAAGCTACACAGTTCGCGGCGCTTGGCCAGCGCGTCGCGGCGCCCCAGCTCGATCAGCTCGCAGCAGTAACCGGCTTCGAACAGCAGGTAGCTGAGCACCCCGGCGCCACTGGTTTTGGTCGCTCCCGGGCCGCGCAGGAACAGGCGCAGGGCGGCCGGCAATTCACGCCGGTGGCGGGCGGCGATCTCGTCCAATGGCTGGCTGGGCGCGACGACCAGCACCTCGACCGGCGCCAGGCCCAGGCGCCGGCGTTCCAGGTGCTCGGGCATCAGGTGGCTGAGATGATTGAGCCGCTGCAGCAGTTCGATATCGTCTTCCAGGCTGTCAATGAAGGTGCTGTTGAGCATGTGCCCGCCGATCTGCGCCAGGCTCGGTTGCTGACCGCTGAAGATGCGCTGACGCATCTCGCCTTCATTGGGCCGCTGCGGGTTGCCGCTGACCCCGACCACCAGCACCCGGCTGGCCCCCAGATGCAGCGCCGGGCTGATCGGCGCCGACTGGCGCACCGCACCGTCACCGAAGAACTCCTCACCGAGCTTGACCGGCGCGAACAGCAACGGGATCGCCGAACTTGCCAGCAGGTGCTCGACGCTCAGGCGGGTCGGCAGGCCGATACGCCGGTGGCGCAGCCAGGGGTCGATGGCGCCTCTGCCCTGGTAGAAGGTCACCGCCTGGCCAGATTCGTAACCGAAGGCCGTCACCGCCACGGCACGCAAGTGCTGTTGCTCGATGGCGTGGCCGATGCCGTTCATGTCCAGGTGTTCGCTGAGCAGCTTGCGCAAGGGTGAGCTGTCGAGCAGCGCCACCGGCACCGGTGCGCCGAGGCCGAGCAGGCTATGGCCGACGAAGCGGCTGGCCTGGCGGATTACCCCAGGCCAGTCGCTGCGCAGCACCTGATGGCTGCGAAAGCCCTGCCAGAAGCTGGTCAGGCGGCGGATTGCGTCGGCAAAGTGCAAGGCGCCGCTGGCCAGGGTCACGGCATTGATGGCGCCCGCCGAGGTGCCGACGATCACCGGGAAGGGATTGGCCGCGCCCGGCGGCAGCAGGTCGGCGATGCCGGCCAGCACACCGACCTGGTAGGCAGCGCGGGCGCCACCGCCGGAGAGGATCAAGCCGGTGATCGGTTTTGCTGCCATGGGTTCCTCCCGCCAATTGTGTCGCCCCTATCGCCGGCAAGGCCGGCTCCCACAGGTTCAGGGCTGGCTCGACCCTGTGGGAGCTGGCTTGCCAGCGATAGCCTCAACGCCGTTTTTCGTAGAGCTTGGGCGCCCCCGGGGGCCGCGACTTGAAGCGCCGGTGCGCCCACAAGTACTGCTCCGGACACTCGCGCAGCGCAGCTTCAATCCACTGATTGATGCGCAGGCAATCGGCCTCTTCGGTCTCGCCGGGGAAGTCCGCAAGCGGCGGATGAATCACCAGCCGGTAACCGCTGCCGTCGGCCAGGCGCTGCTGGGTGAAGGGAATCACCCGCGCCCTGCCCAGCCGGGCAAACTTGGTGGTGGCGGTAACGGTCGCCGCCTCGATACCGAACAGCGGCACGAACAGGCTCTGCTTGGCGCCGTAGTCCTGGTCGGGTGCGTACCAGATGGCGCGTCCGGCGCGCAGCAGCTTGAGCATGCCGCGCACGTCCTCACGCTCCACCGCCAGCGAATCGAGGTTGTGCCGCTCGCGGCCCCGACGCTGGATGAAATCGAACACCGGGTTGCCGTGTTCGCGGTACATGCCGTCGATGGTATGTTCCTGGCCCAGCAGTGCGGCGCCGATCTCCAGGGTGGTGAAGTGCAGGGCCATGAGAATGGCACCCTGGCCATCACGCTGGGCAGCCTGCAGGTGTTCCAGCCCTTCGATGTGCGCCAGGCGCGCCAAGCGGGCCTTTGGCCACCACCAGCTCATGGCCATTTCGAAGAAGGCGATGCCGGTGGAAGCGAAATTTTCCTTGAGCAGACGCTGCCGTTCGACGGACGGTAGTTCGGGGAAACACAGTTCCAGGTTGCGCGCCGCAATGTAGCGGCGCTCGCCGGCCACCCGGTACATCAGCGCCCCCAGGGCACGGCCGATCACCAGCAATGCCCGGTACGGCAGCTGCACGATCAGCCACAGCAGGCCCAGTCCCAGCCACAGCAGCCAGAAGCGCGGGTGCAGAAAGTAACGACGAAAACGCGGGCGATCCATTAAAGATTCCGGAAAGACAAGGGCCGGGCATTCTACAACGGTTCGGCACGGGTTGCGGCCAACCGGTGTTCTCGTTATAAGTCTGGGCACTTTTTCGTAACAAGCCGCCCTAATGCAGACCATGAGCCAATCCCAAACGCCAGACCAAGACCCCGTGTTCCAGCTCAAGGGCAGCATGCTCGCCATTACCGTGCTCGAGCTTGCCCGGAACAACCTCGAAGGCCTCGACCGGCAGTTGGCGGCCAAGGTGGCCCAGGCACCGAATTTCTTCAGTAACACCCCGCTGGTGCTGGCCCTGGACAAGCTCCCGGCCGGCGAAGGCGCGGTCGACCTGCCCGGGCTGATGCGCGTCTGCCGCCATCACGGCCTGCGCACCCTGGCCATCCGCGCCAGCCGTATCGAAGACATCGCCGCAGCGATCGCCATCGACCTGCCGGTGCTGCCACCGTCCGGCGCCCGTGAGCGGCCGCTGGAGCCAGAGCCGGAAGTGAAGAAGCCCGAGCCTGCGCCAGCACCGCCGCCCCCGCCGGAACCGTCCATCCGCCCGACCAAGATCATCACCACGCCAGTACGTGGTGGCCAGCAGATCTACGCCCAGGGCGGCGACCTGGTCGTGGTGTCGTCGGTCAGCCCGGGGGCGGAACTTCTCGCCGATGGCAACATCCATGTGTACGGTGCAATGCGAGGACGGGCACTGGCCGGGATCAAGGGCAACACCCGCGCGCGGATCTTCTGCCAGCAGTTGACCGCCGAGATGGTCTCGATCGCCGGGCAATACAAGGTCTCCGAGGACTTGCGCCGCGATCCGCTGTGGGGGGCCGGGGTGCAGGTCAGCCTGTCCGGTGACGTGTTGAACATCACCCGTCTTTAACGGATACTTGCCGCCATTTTCTGCGCAACTTTTTTCGATGTTGCCGTTTTTTGTATTTTTAGGGACTCGACGTCCTTTTCTTTAGGGGTGAAACACCTTGGCCAAGATTCTCGTGGTTACATCCGGCAAGGGTGGTGTGGGTAAGACCACCACCAGCGCCGCTATTGGTACCGGCCTCGCACTGCGCGGCCACAAGACTGTCATCGTCGACTTCGACGTCGGCCTGCGTAACCTCGACCTGATCATGGGCTGCGAACGCCGCGTGGTGTACGACTTCGTCAACGTGGTCAACGGCGAAGCCAACCTGCAGCAAGCGCTGATCAAGGACAAGCGCCTTGAGAACCTCTACGTGCTGGCCGCCAGCCAGACCCGCGACAAGGACGCGCTGACCCAGGAAGGCGTGGAAAAAGTCCTGATGCAGCTCAAAGAGGACTTCGAATACGTGGTCTGCGACTCGCCGGCCGGTATCGAGAAAGGCGCCCACCTGGCCATGTACTTCGCGGACGAAGCGATCGTCGTGACCAACCCGGAAGTCTCCTCGGTACGTGACTCGGACCGTATGCTGGGCCTGCTGGCGAGCAAATCGCGCCGCGCCGAACGCAACGAAGACCCGATCAAGGAGCACCTGCTGATCACCCGCTACCACCCGGAGCGCGTCAGCCAGGGCGAAATGCTCGGCGTCGAAGACGTCAAGGAAATCCTCTCGGTGGCCCTGCTGGGTGTTATTCCGGAATCCCAGGCGGTGCTCAAGGCATCCAACCAGGGTGTACCGGTGATTCTTGACGACCAGAGCGATGCTGGCCAGGCCTATAGCGATACCGTTGACCGCCTGCTGGGCAAAAACGTGGAACATCGGTTCCTTGATGTGAAGAAGAAGGGATTCTTCGAGCGCCTGTTTGGAGGCAACTAACCAATGAACCTTTTTGACTTCTTTCGTGCCAGCAAAAAAGTAAGCACCGCCTCGGTCGCGAAAGAGCGTCTACAGATCATCGTGGCGCACGAGCGCGGTCAGCGCAGTACTCCGGACTACCTGCCAGCCCTGCAGAAGGAACTGGTGGAAGTGATCCGCAAGTACGTCAACATCGGCTCCGATGATGTGCAGGTCGCTCTGGAAAACCAGGGCAGCTGCTCGATCCTGGAACTCAACATCACCCTGCCCGATCGCTGATAGCGTTTTCCGGCACCCTGTGGGAGCGGGCTTGCCCCGCGATAGCGATCTGTCAGTCACATCGCATCGCGGGGCAAGCCCGCTCCCACAACTATTTTGGAACACGCAATGCCGCTGTCCAACGTTCACATCCTGCATGAAGATGACGCCATCCTGGTGGTCAACAAGCCGACCCTGCTGCTGTCCGTGCCGGGCCGGGCCGAAGACAACAAGGATTGCCTGATCACCCGCCTGCAGGAAAACGGCTACCCCGATGCCCTGATCGTCCACCGCCTGGACTGGGAAACCTCGGGGATCATCCTCCTGGCCCGCGACGCCGACAGTCACCGCGAACTGTCCCGCCAGTTTCACGACCGCGAAACCGAGAAGGCCTACACCGCCTTGTGCTGGGGCCAGCCGGCGCTGGACAGCGGCAGCATCGACCTGCCGCTGCGCTACGACCCGCCGACCAAGCCGCGGCACGTGGTCGACCACGAGCAAGGCAAGCATGCCCTGACCTTCTGGCGCATCGTCGAGCGCTGTGGCGATCATTGCCGGGTTGAGCTGACACCGATCACCGGGCGCTCGCACCAGTTGCGTGTACACATGCTGTCGATCGGTCACCCGCTGCTGGGCGATCGCCTGTATGCCTATCCCGAGGCGCTGGCGGCCCATGAGCGGCTGTGCCTGCATGCGAGCATGCTGAGCTTTACCCATCCGGTTTCCGGGGAGCGGCTGCGCTTCGAGTGTCCGGCGCCGTTCTGATCGACCGCAGCGCTCCAATCGCCGGCAAGGCCGGCTCCCACAGGACCTGTGTGGGAGCCGACCTTGCCGGCGATGGGGTCCGCACAAATCCCCAGCCAAGTACGCTAAACTCGCGCCACTGCTGTCTGGAGTGACCTATGCGCGATGCACTGAATCAAGGCCTGATCGACTTCCTCAAGGCCTCCCCTACGCCGTTCCATGCCACCGCCGCCCTGGCCCAGCGCCTCGATGCCGCCGGTTACCAGCGCCTGGACGAGCGCGACAGCTGGGCCACCGTGGCCGGCGGTCGCTACTACCTGACCCGCAACGATTCCTCGATCATCGCCTTCAAGCTCGGCCGTCACTCGCCGCTGCTCGACGGTATCCGCCTGGTCGGCGCCCACACCGACAGCCCGTGCCTGCGGGTCAAGCCACAGCCCGAGCTGCAACGCCAGGGCTTCTGGCAACTGGGCGTGGAAGTCTACGGCGGCGCCCTGCTCGCACCGTGGTTCGACCGTGACCTGTCGCTGGCCGGGCGGGTAACCTTCCGCCGTGACGGCAAAGTCGAAAGCCAGCTGGTCGATTTCAAGCTGCCGATCGCGGTGATCCCGAACCTGGCGATCCACCTCAACCGCACCGCCAACGAAGGCTGGGCGATCAACCCGCAGACCGAACTGCCGCCGATCCTGGCCCAGGTCGCCGGTGACGAGCGCGTCGATTTCCGCGCCCTGCTTACCGACCAACTGGCCCGTGAGCACGGCCTGAACGCCGATGTGGTGCTGGACTACGAACTGAGTTTCTACGATACCCAGAGCGCCGCCCTGATCGGCCTGCACGGCGAGTTCATTGCCGGCGCCCGCCTGGACAATCTGCTGTCCTGTTATGCCGGCCTGCAGGCGCTGCTCACTGCCGACAGCGATGAAACCTGCGTGCTGGTGTGCAACGACCACGAAGAGGTGGGCTCTTGCTCGGCCTGTGGCGCCGACGGCCCGATGCTCGAACAGACCCTGCGCCGCCTGCTGCCCGACGGCGACGACTTTGTCCGCGCGATCCAGCGCTCGCTGCTGGTCTCGGCCGACAACGCCCACGGCGTGCACCCCAACTACGCCGACAAGCACGACGGCAATCACGGCCCCAAGCTCAATGCCGGCCCGGTGATCAAGGTCAACAACAACCAGCGCTACGCCACCAACAGCGAAACCGCCGGCTTCTTCCGCCACCTGTGCATGGCCGAGGAAGTGCCGGTGCAGAGCTTCGTGGTGCGCAGCGACATGGGCTGCGGCTCGACCATCGGCCCGATCACCGCCAGCCACCTGGGCGTGCGCACCGTCGATATCGGCCTGCCGACCTTCGCCATGCACTCGATCCGCGAGCTGTGCGGCAGCCATGACCTGGCGCACCTGGTCAAGGTGCTGACGGCGTTCTATCGCAGCCGCGACCTGCCGTAACTGCGCGGCGCCTGCATCGCTGGCAAGCCAGCTCCCACATGCCGAACCTGTGGGAGCTGGCTTGCCAGCGATGAGGCCCGCCAGCCTGACCCCGATCAACCCTCCCCCCGGCGAATCCCGCTATGCTTGAGCCATAACTCTCAAGTAAGGACCTTGCCGCATGTCAGCCTTTGCCTCTCTGTTCCTTCCGGTCATCGCCGGCCTGATCCTGCTGACCGTGGGCTTCAACATGCGCGATCGCAATATCGGTGTACTGATGATGTGGGTCGGTACCCTGGGCATGATCGGCATCATGTGCTGGAAGATCCTCGAGAAACTCAACTGACAAATACACTACACTCGGGCGATTGATCGTTTTGAGGTTGATTGTCCGGTGCCTGTCTTTTTCCGCGTTATTCTTTTGCTTCTGCCCTTGTTCTTGGTTGCGCCAGCGCACGCCGCCGGCCTGCCGGGCCTGCTCGGTGGCGGCAGCAAGGCCCAGCCCGAAGCCACAGAACCCCTGGGCCAGTCACTGGACGAAGTGATCAAGAGCCTGGAGAACGACCAGCAACGGGCCAAGCTGCTGGCCGATCTGAAAAAGCTGCGCGACAGCACCAAGCAGGCGCAACCCAGTGCCGAACAAGGCGTGCTGGGCCTGATCGGCAGCACCTTCAACGAGCTGGAAAAACAGTTCAGCGGCGAGGCCAGCCCGTTCAACCGCTGGACCCGCGAACTGGAGCTGGCGCAGATCGAGCTCGACGCCCGCCTGGTGCCCTGGCACGAGTGGCCGCCGATCCTCTTCGGCTTTGCCGCGATCATTGCCCTGTGGAGTCTGCTGGCCTACGCCCTGAACTGGGTCGGCCACCAGGTCCGCCTGCGCTTCGGCCTCACCGAAGAACTGCCACAACATCCACGGACCTGGGACCTGGTGCGCTTCGCCCTGCGCAAGCTCGGGCCCTGGCTGGTGGCGCTGGTGATCACCGTGTACCTGAGCTTCGCCCTGCCCTCGTCACTGGGCAAGTCGATGGCCATGGTCCTGGCCTACGCGCTGGTGGTGGGTACCTGCTTCTCGGCGATCTGCGTCATCGCCTTCTCTTTGCTCGACGGCCCGCACCGCCATCGCGCCCTGCACATTCTCCGCCACCAGGCCTTTCGCCCGCTGTGGCTGATCGGCAGCTTCGCCGCCTTCGGCGAGGCCATGAACGACCCGCGCATGGCCAGCGCCCTGGGCGATCACCTGTCGCACACCCTGGCAACCCTGGCCAATATCCTTGCCGGGCTGTCTACCGGGTTGTTCATCCTGCGCTTTCGCCGGCCCATCGCCCACCTGATCCGCAACCAGCCGCTGTCACGGCGCCTGACCCGCCGGGCGTTGAGCGACACCATCGAAATCCTCGGGACCTTCTGGTACCTGCCGGCGCTGGTGCTGGTGGCGATCTCGCTGATCGCCACCTTCATCTCCGCCGGCGACACCAGCACCGCCCTGCGCCAGTCACTGATGTGCACGGTGCTGCTGATTTTGTGCATGGTCATCAACGGCCTGGTGCGCCGCCACGGGCTCAAGCCGCAGCGGGCCAACCGTCGTCAGGCGGTGTACTCGGAACGCTTGAAGAGCTTTACCTACACCCTGGTGCACCTGGCCATCTGGCTGGTGTTCATCGAACTCGGCCTGCGCGTCTGGGGCTTTTCGCTGATCGGATTTGCCGAAGGCGAAGGCCATGAAGTGGCGGTGCGCCTGTTCGGCCTGGCCGGCACCCTGATCGCCGCCTGGCTGGTGTGGATTCTCGCCGACACCGCCGTGCACCACGCCCTGACCCGCTCGCGCAAGGGCCTGGCCAATGCTCGCGCGCAAACCATGATGCCGCTGATCCGCAACGTGCTGTTCGTGGCGATCTTCATCATTGCGGTGATCGTCGCCCTGGCCAACATGGGCATGAACGTCACCCCGCTGCTGGCCGGTGCCGGTGTCATCGGCCTGGCCATCGGTTTTGGCGCACAATCGCTGGTCGCCGACCTGATCACCGGGCTGTTCATCATCATCGAAGACTCCCTGGCCATCGACGACTACGTCGATGTCGGCGGCCACCTGGGCACGGTCGAAGGCCTGACCATCCGTACCGTGCGCCTGCGCGATATCGACGGCATCGTCCACACCATCCCGTTCAGCGAGATCAAGAGCATCAAGAACTACTCGCGCGAGTTCGGCTACGCGATCTTCCGCGTGGCCATCCCGCACAGCATGAACATCGACCAGGCGATCACCCTGATCCGCGATGTCGGCCAGAAGATGCGCAACGACCCGCTGATGCGCCGCAACATCTGGTCGCCGCTTGAACTGCAAGGCGTGGAAAGCTTCGAGTCGGGCTCGGCGATCCTGCGCGCGCGTTTCAAGACCGCGCCGATCAAACAGTGGGAAGTGTCGCGGGCCTTCAACCTGGCGCTCAAGCGTCAGCTCGATGAAGCCGGCCTGGACCTGGCCACCCCGCGCCTGAGCGTGCAGGTGATCACCGCCGATGCCAGCACGCCGTTCAGCGAAACGCCCACCAAGGCCTAACCGGCTTCGGCCTTGATGCGGATCGCATCATGGCGCCAATACTCCAGGTCACAGTCGATCAGCCGCCCGTGCTGGTCGCTGTTGACCCGGGTGATGTGTAGGCCGGGGCTGCCCGCCGACACCTTGAGCGCCAGCGCCGCCGCCACCGGCAAGGCGGTCGGCAGGATCTCGAAACGCACCCGGCCATACTCGATGGCGTAATGGCGGGCATAGAGCTCGGTCAGCGACTGGCTCAGGTCATGCTCGAGAATGCTCGGAAAGTATTCAGGGTTCAGGTAGTGCTCGGCATACAGCACCGCGCGCCCGTCAATCCGGCGTAGCCGGCAGACCTGGATCACACTCGACAACGGCGCCAGTTGCAGCCGCGCGCACACCGTTGCCGCCGCCGGCTGCAGGCGCGCCGACAATAGTTCGGTGCGCGCCTCGCGCCCTTGCTCACGGACCATGGCATGGAAGTGACTGCGCTCGTTCAGATCGTAGGTCAGCCGTGCGGGCGCGACAAACCAGCCGCGCCGCTCCTCGCGGTAAATCAGCCCGCGCGCCTCCAGTTGCACCAGCGCCTCACGCAGAGTAATGCGCGTGGTGTCGAACACCTCGCTGAGCTTGCGTTCGGCCGGCAGCTTGCAGCCGGGCGACAGGAGGCCATGCTCGATCTGCTCCTGCAGGGCATGACAGATGGCTGTTACTGCGCGTGGCGGCAGTGGCTGCATCAAAGGTTACCTATCTGGACTAGTCCAGCACCGGCAGCGCCCACATTTGGCGCCTTCAGGGCTATGAGAATAGTGCAAGCCTAGGCACTCCAGATGAATGCCAGATGACAGCCAGGGTGGTCTACGCTTGATTTTCAGGGGCGCGAGCCCTGGCTGGCAGCACGCCTGGACATCAAATTGTCATGCAACAGGCCTACCTTGGCTCAGGTATTGCTGACCTAGACCAACCGAACCGCAACAACGTCCAACAACACCATTAGCGTTTTGCAAGGCACCCATCAAGGAGCTTCGGATGAAACAGTTTTTTCTGGCGTCACTGTTAGGCTCGAGCATCGCTCTGTGCACCACGGCCATGGCCGCCGACACCGACCTCAAGGCCCTCGAGGACGCCGCTCGCAAGGAAGGCGCGGTCAACAGCGTGGGCATGCCCGATGCCTGGGCCAACTGGAAAGGCACCTGGGAAGACCTGGCGAAAAAATACGGCCTCAAGCACATGGACACCGACATGAGCTCGGCCCAGGAAGTGGCCAAGTTCGATGCCGAAAAAGACAACGCCAGTGCCGACATCGGTGACGTCGGCGCCGCCTTCGGCCCGATCGCCGTGGCCAAGGGCGTGACCCAGCCGTACAAGCCGAGCACCTGGGATCAGATCCCGGGCTGGGCCAAGGACCAGGATGGCCACTGGGCCCTGGCCTATACCGGCACCATCGCCTTCATCATCAACAAGCAACTGGTGAAGGAACAAGACATGCCGAAAACCTGGCATGACCTGGAAAAAGGCAAGTACAAGGTCGCCATCGGTGACGTCGGCACCGCCGCCCAGGCCGCCAACGGCGTACTGGCCGCAGCCATTGCCTACAAAGGTGACGAGAAGAACATCGAACCGGGCCTGCAGCTGTTCACCAAGCTGGCCCAGCAGAAGCGCCTGTCGCTGGCCAACCCGACCATCCAGACCCTGGAGAAGGGCGAGATCGAAGTCGGTGTGGTCTGGGACTTCAACGGCCTGAGCTACCGCCAGCAGATCGACCCGAAACGCTTCGAGGTGCTGATCCCGTCTGACGGTTCGGTGATCTCCGGTTACACCACGATCATCAACAAGTACGCGAAAAACCCCAACGCCGCCAAACTGACCCGCGAGTACATCTTCAGCGATGCCGGGCAGATCAACCTGGCCGAAGGTCACGCCCGGCCGATCCGTGCCGAGCACCTGAAGTTGCCGGCCGAGGTTCAGGCCAAGCTGCTGCCTAACGAGCAGTACCGCGCCGTGCAGCCGATCAAGGATGCGGCGGCGTGGGAAGCGACCTCCAAGGCCCTGCCGCAGAAGTGGCAGGAGCAAGTGATCATCGAGATGGAGTGAACCTTTGGGGGGTGTCAGGCAGCCCCTGCCGCCCCGATCGCTGGCAAGCCAGCTCCCACAAGGTCCGGTGTATGCAGTACCTGTGGGAGCTGGCTTGCCAGCGATGAGGTCAGCCACAATTGCGGAGTCCCTATGAACCACAACGTCATCCTGGTCCTGCTCGATGGCCTCAACCATCAGGTCGCGCACCACGCCATGGGCCATCTGCATGCTTATGTCGAAGCCGACCGCGCCGCGCTGTACCGGGTCGAATGCGAGCTGCCGTCGTTGTCGCGGCCGCTGTACGAATGCATCCTCACCGGTGTCGCACCGATCGACAGCGGCATCGTCCACAACAACGTCAACCGCCTGTCCAACCAGCGCAGCGTATTCCATTACGCCCGCGAAGCCGGCCTGGGCACGGCAGCGGCGGCCTATCACTGGATGAGCGAGCTGTACAACCGCTCGCCCTTCGACCCGCTGCGCGACCGCCACACCCACGCGCCCAAGCTGCCGATCCAGCATGGGCTGTTCTACTACGCCGACCACTACCCCGACTCGCACCTGTTCGCCGACGCCGAATACCTGCGCCGCCGTCATGCACCGAACTTTCTTCTGGTGCACCCGATGAACATCGACGATGCCGGCCACCGTCACGGCCTGGACAGCAGCCAGTACCGCAACAGCGCGCGCAGCGCCGACATCCTTCTGGCCGACTACCTGCGCACCTGGCTCGAAGAGGGCTATCAAGTGCTGGTCACCGCCGACCACGGCATGAACAACGACCGCTCGCACAACGGCCTGTTGGCCGAAGAACGCGAAGTACCACTGTTTGTTTTTGGCGAGGCGTTCAGCCTCGACCCGGCAGCCAAACCGCTGCAGACCGAACTGTGCGGCACCCTCTGCGAATTGCTCGGCGTGCCCCACGACAAACCGGTGTGCCGGGAGCTGCTCAAGTGAATTCGATCACGCGCGGCAAATGGCTGGCCCTGCTCTGCCTGGTACCTTTCGCAGTGTTTTTCATCATCTTCCAGATCGCCCCGCTGGCCTGGGTAATGCTCCACAGCGTGCAGGTGGAATCGACCTGGGGCCTGGATAACTTCAGCAAGGTGTTCAGCTCGAAGTTCTATCGCCAAGCGATCCAGCACAGCCTGGAAATCAGCTTCTGGTCGAGCCTGTTCGGCATCCTCATCGCCATCCTCGGCAGCTATTCCTTGCGCCGGGTCGACTCGCGCCTGCGCGATTTCGTCAACGCCTTCGCCAACATGACCAGCAACTTCTCCGGGGTGCCGCTGGCCTTTGCCTTCATCATCCTGCTCGGCTTCAACGGCGCGTTGACGATGCTGCTGAAACAGGCCGGGATCATCGAAGACTTCAACCTCTATTCCAAGACCGGACTGATCATCCTCTACACCTATTTCCAGATCCCCCTCGGCGTGCTGTTGCTCTACCCGGCCTTCGACGCCCTGCGCGAGGACTGGCGCGAATCGGCCGAGCTGCTTGGCGCCGGCGCCTGGCAATACTGGCGGCACATCGGCCTGCCGGTGCTCACCCCGGCGCTGCTGGGCACCTTCGTGATCCTCCTGGCCAACGCCCTGGGCGCCTACGCCACGGTCTATGCGCTGACCACCGGCAACTTCAACGTGCTGCCGATCCGCATCGCCGCGCTGGTGGCCGGCGACATCTCGCTGGACCCGAACCTGGCCAGCGCCCTGGCGGTCATCCTGGTCGGGCTGATGACCCTGGTGACTTTCGTCCATCAATGGCTGTTGAAGCGGAGCTACCATGTCGCGCGCTGAACCGGGCTCTGCCACGTTGTACCACCGCCTGGTGGTCTACCTGCTGTTCATCATTCTGCTGCTGCCGCTGGCCGGCACCCTGCTCTACTCGCTGGCCACCAGTTGGTCGGCCAGCCTGTTGCCCAGCGGCCTGACCTTCAAGTGGTACCTGGCGCTGTGGAGCGACCCGCGCTTTCTCGCCGCCTTCGGCCAGTCGCTGCTGGTCTGTGTCGGCGCCCTGCTGCTGTCGGTGCTGCTGATCCTGCCGCTGTTGTTCGTGGTGCATTACCACTTCCCCCGGCTCGATGCGCTGATGAACATCCTCATCCTGCTGCCCTTCGCGGTGCCGCCGGTGGTGTCGTCGGTGGGCCTGCTGCAACTCTACGGCTCGGGGCCGATGGCCATGGTCGGCACGCCGTGGATCCTGATCGGCTGCTACTTCACCGTGGCCCTGCCGTTCATGTACCGGGCGATCACCAACAACCTGCAGGCGATCAACCTGCGCGACCTGATGGACGCCGCCCAGCTGCTCGGTGCCAGCACCTTCCAGGCCGCCTTCCTGGTGGTGTTGCCGAACCTGCGCAAGGGCCTGATGGTGGCCTTGCTGCTGTCGTTCTCGTTCCTGTTCGGTGAGTTCGTGTTCGCCAACCTGCTGGTCGGCACCCGCTACGAGACCCTGCAGGTGTACCTCAATAACATGCGCAACAGCAGCGGCCACTTCAACAGTGCCCTGGTGGTTTCCTATTTCCTCTTCGTGCTGGTGCTGACCTGGGCAGCCAACCGCCTGAACAAGGACAAGTCCTGATATGAGCTTCGTCAGCGTACAGAACCTGCAAAAAAGCTATGCCGGCAGCCCGGTGTTCAACGACATCAACTGCCAGATCGAACGCGGCGAATTCGTCACCCTGCTCGGCCCTTCCGGTTGCGGCAAATCCACCCTGTTGCGCTGCATCGCCGGGCTGACCGCCGTGGACAGCGGGCGGATCTTGCTCGATGGCAACGACCTGGTGCCGCTAAGCCCGCAAAAGCGCGGGATCGGCATGGTGTTCCAGAGCTACGCGCTGTTCCCCAACATGACCGTCGAGCAGAACGTCGCGTTTGGCCTGCGCATGCAGAAGGTCAACAGCGACGATAGCCAGGCGCGGGTACGCGAGGTGCTGCAACTGGTCGAGCTGCAGGATTTTGCCCGCCGCTACCCGCACCAGCTGTCCGGCGGCCAGTGCCAGCGCGTGGCCCTGGCCCGCTCGCTGGTCACCCGCCCGCGCCTGCTGCTGCTCGACGAGCCGCTGTCGGCGCTGGACGCGCGTATTCGCAAACACCTGCGCGAGCAGATCCGTGCCATCCAGCGCGAGCTGGGCCTGACCACCATCTTCGTCACCCATGACCAGGAAGAAGCGCTGACCCTGTCTGACCGCATCTTCCTCATGAACCAGGGCCGCATCGTTCAGAGCGGCGATGCCGAAACCCTCTATACCGCGCCGGTGGACGTATTTGCCGCCGGCTTCATCGGCAACTACAACCTGCTCGATGCCGACAGCGCCAGCCGCCTGCTGCAGCGGCCGATTGGCAGCCGCCTGGCAATCCGCCCGGAAGCCATCGTCCTGAGCCTCAACGGCGAACTCGAGGGGCTGGTACGCAGTCACAGCCTGCTCGGCAACGTGATCCGCTACCGGGTCGAAGCGCGCGGGGTAGAATTGCTGGTCGATGTGCTCAACCGCTCGTCCGCCGACCTGCACCCGGATGGCCAGCGGGTATCCTTGTCGATCGATCCCACCGCCCTCTGCGAAGTCGCCTGAGGGTTGCACAGGAGTTTTTCTGAATATGGCACTAGCGATTTTCGATCTGGACGAAACCCTGATCCACGGTGACTGCGCGTCATTGTGGAGCGAGCAGATGGTCCGCCTTGGCTGGGTCGATGGCGAGTCGTTCCTGCGTCGTGACAAGGAACTGATGGATGCCTACGGCAAGGGCCATCTGGCCATGGAGGACTATATGACCTTCAGCCTGGAGCCGCTGATTGGCCGCACCCCGGAAGAAGTCGAGCATCTTGTAGCACCGTGGGTGGAAGATTTCATCGAGCCGATCATCTTCAGTGACGCCACCAAAACCATTGCCGCCCACCGCAAGGCTGGCGACCGGATCCTGGTGATTTCGGCCTCCGGTACCCACCTGGTCAAGCCGATTGCCGACCGCCTGGGCATCGATGAGATTCTCGGCATTGAGCTGGAGGTTGAGCGCGGCGCCTATACCGGCAAGACCACTGGCGTGCTGACCTACCGCGAAGGCAAGATCACCCGCTTGCTGGAATGGCTGGACCAGGAAGAAGAAAACCTTGAAGGCGCGAGTTTCTACTCGGATTCACGCAACGATCTGCCGTTGCTGCTGAAGGTGGATTTCCCGCATGTGGTCAATCCGGACCCGGTGTTGCGTGAGCATGCCGAGAAGAACAAGTGGCCGATTCATACCTGGAAATGAAAAGCATCGCTGGCAAGCCAGCTCCCACAGGTACTGCATATACCTGACCTGTGGGAGCTGGCTTGCCAGCGATGGGCGGACTACACCAGGCTCTCGTCGATCACCAGCACCAGCTTGCCCGACACCTGATTACTCGCCAGCTCGGCAAACGCCGCTTCGGCATCCTTGATCGGGAAGGCCTTGGCCAGTTGCGGCTTGAGCCGGCCTTCGCTGAACAGCGGCCACACCTGTTGGCCCAGATCGCTGAGCAGGTCAGCCTTGAACTGATCATCACGGGTACGCAAAGTCGAACCCATTACCTGCACGCGCTTGCCCAGCAGTTGCGCCAGGTCCAGCTCGGCCTTGCGCCCGCCCATCAGGCCGATGATCACCCAGCGTCCGTCCCGTGCCAGCAGCTTGAGGTTGAGCTCGGCATAGTTGGCGCCGACCGGGTCGAGGATCACGTTGAATGGGGCGAAATCATTCAGCGCGTTGAGGTCTTCACCACGCACCACGCCGCCGCTGGCGCCCAGCCCTTGGCAATAAGCCAGCCGCTCGGCCGAGCCAACGCTGACCCAGCACGGGCTGCCAAAGGCCTTGCACAGCTGGATCGCCGCCGAGCCGACGCCACTGGCGCCGGCATGCAGCAACACCTTCTCACCGGGCTTGAGCGCGGCCAGCTGGAACACGTTGAGCCAGGCCGTGGCATACACCTCGGGGATTGCCGCTGCTTCCTGCAGGCTGAGGCCTTCGGGTACCGGCAACACGTGGCGGCCATCGACCACCACTTCCTCGGCCATGCCGCCGCCGGCGAGCAAGGCACAGACCCGATCGCCGACCTTCCAGGAGGAACCGGCGCCCACTTCGCTGATGATCCCTGAGCATTCCAGGCCGAGAAACTCGCTGGCCCCCGGCGGTGGCGGGTAGAGCCCGGCACGCTGGAGCAGGTCGGCACGATTGAGGCCGGCTGCGGCCACGCGAATTCGTACTTGACCGATATCGCAAGCTGGACTTGTCGTCGCAACCCACTCCACATGTCCGTCAACGCCTTGCAATGCCTTCACAGTGCCTCCATAGTTGAGTCATGACTGAGCCCGGGTGCTGTAGCCCCGGGCTTTTTGCATTATGCGTCCGGTTTTCATGGAACCGGCGAATTCAAAGACGGCCTAATATGCGTGATCAATTGTCCCTACGTCGAATCAGCATGAAGCATTTTCTGCCGAGCACCACCCTCGCCCTGTTGATCGGTCTGGGCAGTCTGCCATTGGCGGGCAGTGCATGGGCCGCCAACAGCTGGGATAAGCTCCAGCCTGACCGCGATGAAGTGGTCGCCAGCCTCAATGTGGTCGAGCTGCTCAAGCGCCACCACTACAGCAAGCCGCCGCTCAACGATGCGCGCTCGGTAATCATCTACGACAGCTACCTCAAACTCCTCGATCCTGCGCGCAGCTACTTCACCGCCAGCGACATCGCCGAGTTCGACAAATGGAAGACCCAGTTCGACGATTTCCTCAAGAGCGGCAATCTCGACCCCGGGTTCACCATCTACAAGCGCTACCTGGACCGGGTCAAATCACGTCTGGACTTCGCCCTCGCCGAGCTGAACAAGGGCGTCGACAACTTCGACTTCACCACCAAGGAGACCTTGCTGATCGACCGCAAGGACGCTCCGTGGATGAAGAACCAGGCCGAGCTCGACGACCTCTGGCGCAAACGCGTCAAGGATGAAGTGCTGCGCCTGAAAATCGCCGGCAAAGAGCCCAAGGCGATCCAGGAACTGCTGACCAAGCGCTACAAGAACCAGCTCACGCGCCTGGACCAGACCCGCGCCGAAGACATCTTCCAGGCCTACATCAACACCTTCGCCCAGTCCTACGACCCGCACACCAACTACCTGTCGCCCGACAACGCGGAAAACTTCGATATCAACATGAGCCTGTCGCTCGAAGGTATCGGTGCCGTGCTGCAAAGCGACAACGACCAGGTCAAGATCGTGCGTCTGGTACCGGCCGGCCCTGCCGCCAAGACCAAGCTGGTGGCACCGGCCGACAAGATCATCGGCGTGGCCCAGGGCAACAAGGAAATGGTCGACGTGATCGGCTGGCGCCTGGATGAAGTGGTCAAGCTGATTCGCGGGCCGAAAGGCTCGGTGGTGCGCCTGGAAATCATCCCGGCCAGCAACGCGCCGAACGACCAGACCACCAAGATCGTGCCAATCACCCGTGAAGCGGTGAAACTCGAAGAGCAGGCCGCGAAAAAATCGGTGCTCAAGCTCAAGCAGGACGGGCGCGACTACAAGCTCGGCATCATCGAGATCCCGGCCTTCTACCTGGACTTCAAGGCCTTCCGTGCCGGCGATCCGGAGTACAAGAGCACCACCCGCGATGTGAAGAAACTGCTGACCGAACTGCAGAAGGAAAAAGTCGACGGCGTGGTCATCGACCTGCGCAACAACGGCGGCGGCTCGCTGCAGGAAGCCACCGAGCTGACCAGCCTGTTCATCGACAAGGGCCCGACGGTGCTGGTGCGCAACAGCGACGGCCGCGTCGACGTGCTTGAGGACGAGAATAGCGGCGCCTTCTACAAAGGCCCGCTGGCGCTGGTGGTCAACCGCCTGTCGGCCTCGGCGTCGGAAATTTTCGCTGGCGCCATGCAGGATTATCACCGCGCGCTGATCCTTGGCGGGCAGACCTTCGGCAAAGGCACGGTGCAGACCATCCAGCCGCTCAACCATGGCGAGCTGAAACTGACCCTGGCCAAGTTCTACCGGGTTTCCGGGCAGAGCACCCAGCACCAGGGCGTGCTGCCGGACATCGATTACCCGTCGATCATCGACACCAAGGAAATCGGCGAAAGCGCCCTGCCCGAAGCCATGCCATGGGACACCATCCGCCCGGCGATCAAGCCTGCGGTCGACCCGTTCAAGCCGTTCCTGGCCCAGCTCAAGGCCCGTCACGACACCCGTACGGCCAAGGATCCGGAGTTCGTCTATATCCGCGACCGCCTGGCCCTGACCCAGAAGCTGATGAACGAGAAAACCGTCAGCCTCAACGAAGCCGAACGCCGTGCCCAGCATGCCGATATCGAAAGCAAGCAACTGGCGCTGGAAAACACCCGACGCAAGGCCAAGGGCGAAGAGCCGCTCAAGGAACTGAAGAAGGAAGACGAAGACGCCCTGCCGGTCGAGCCGGACGATACCAAGCCGGAAGACGACGCCTACCTGAAGGAGTCCGGGCTGATCCTGCTGGATTACCTGGGCCTGAATTCGCAGGTGGCGCGGAACAACCCGTAAAACGGTGATGGCAAAATAATGTGACTGTGCGTCATTGCGTCATCAAATAGTCATCAGACTGTCGTGAAATAAGGGACTGAGCGCCGCGGGTGCTCAGTCCCTTTTTTTCAAGGTAGCCCTGCCATGACCGTCAACGAACAGCTCAGCGCGTTGAGCACCATCCTGGCTCAAAGCGGCTTGCACAGCCTGTTCCAACCCATTGTCTGCCTGTCCGAACGGCGCATCCTCGGCTACGAAGCACTGAGCCGCGGCCCGTCCAACAGCCCGTTGCACTCGCCGATCAACCTGTTCGCCGTGGCCCGCCAGGCCGGCCGCCTGACCGAGCTGGAAGTGGCCTGCCGCGAGAGCGCCTGCCGGCGTTTCAGCCAGCAGAACCTCGAAGGCAAGCTGTTCCTCAACGTCTCGCCGGAATCCTTGCTCGAGCCGCAGTACCAGTCCGGGCGTACCCTGAAGATGCTCCACGAGCTTGGCGTGCCGCCCAGCCGGGTGGTGATCGAGCTCACCGAACAGACGCCGACCGACGACTTCCAGCTGCTGTTCAACGCCCTGCACCACTACCGCGACATGGGTTTTTCCATCGCCCTCGACGACCTCGGCGCCGGCTATTCGAGCCTGCGCCTGTGGTCGGAGCTGCGCCCGGACTACGTCAAGATCGACCGTCACTTCATCGACGGCATCCACCTGGATGCGGTCAAGCGCGAGTTCGTCGGCTCGATCCTGCAGATCGCCCGAGCGTCACGAGCCCAGGTGATTGCCGAAGGTATCGAACTGGCCGAAGAGCTCAAGGTGCTCACCGAGATGGGCGTCGACCTGGTCCAGGGCTACCTGCTGGGCCGCCCTCAGGAGCTGGCGGCGCGGGATGTGCAGGGCATGCTCGGGCAACCGGCGCAGGTGCTGCAGAGCCTCAATGAAGACAGCGGCAACCTCGCCGCGCTGCTGATCGAACAGCCCGCGGTGAACCGCGAGGCGCCCACGCCGCAGGTGCTCGAACTGTTTCGCAGCCAGGCCAATCTCAATTCCCTGGCGGTGCTCGACGCGCATGGGCAGCCATGTGGCATCGTGCATCGCCACTCGCTCTCCGAGGCCCTGCTCAAGCCGTTTGCCACTGATTTGTTCGCGCGCAAGCCGATCAGCCGGTTGATGAGCGATGATTTTCTCGCCGTGGATCTGGGCCAGTCGCTGCAACAGGTCAGCCGCCTGCTCACCAGTCGCGCCCGCCAGCGTATCGAAGAAGATTTCATCATCACCCACAACGGCCGCTACCTGGGCCTGGGGCGGGTGATCGACGTGCTCAAGCTGATCACCGAGCAGAAGATCCAGCAGGCCCGCTATGCCAACCCGCTGACCCTGCTGCCGGGCAACGTGCCGATCCAGCAGTGCCTGACCCGCCTGCTGCAACAGCAACGCGCGGCAGCGATCTGTTACGTGGATATCGACAGTTTCAAGCCGTTCAACGATATCTACGGCTATGCCCGCGGCGATGAAGTGCTGCTGTGCCTGGCCCAGTGCCTGAGCGAACGGGTCGACCCCAGCCGGGATTTCGTCGGCCATATCGGTGGCGACGATTTCATGCTGGTGCTGGGCTCGGAAGATTGGCAACAGCGCTTGCAGCTGTTGCTGGAGGACTTTCAGAAACAGTGCCGGCGCTTCTACCGTGCCGAGCACCTGCAGGCCGGGTGCTTCGTTGCCACCGACCGTCAGGGCCGGCGCCAGGAATTCGCCTTGCTATCGCTGTCGATCGGCGTGGTGCAGTTGCACCCGCAGGCCTGTGCCGGGCTCGATGCCGGGCAACTGGCCGAGCTGGCCTCACAGGCCAAGCATCAGGCCAAGGATGTGCCCGGGCACAGCCTGTACCTGATCGATACCGCGCCTGCCGTTCAGGCTTCTTCGTGTTCGGGGTAGCTGTACTCGAACACCCGCACCACTTCCGAGGCGTGCCAGGAGGCTGCGGCCATACCGTCGGACGGCCCGGAGAAACGCCCCAGGCGCTCGACGCACTCGAAGAAACCGGTGCGCGGCAAACGGCTGGCACCCTGGCTGATCACCAGCGAACTGCGCAGCGGCTGCTCGGCGCGGGCGTCAAGCGCCGCCAGGTGCTCCAGCGCCGCGGTCAGGGTCTGCATGGCCGGGCTGGGCAATTGCAGACGCTCGAGCAAGGCACGGTAAGTCAGCAGGTGACGTTGGCGGCGGGCGACATCCAGCTCGCCGAGCAGGCCTTCCCAGTGCTGGCGGCTGATCCGCACGCTCACGACGGCTCGCTCCAGCCGGCCACACCCAGTTCCCAGGCCAGGCTGCGGCGGATCGCGGCATCCGGCTGGCGTTCGCCGCTTTCGATCAGCGCCAGGTACACCGGGCTGATGCCGACGCTGCGTGCCAGCTGCTCCGGCGCCAGGCCCTTGCCCTCACGCAAACGCGCCAGCTCGCTGAAACTCGGCAAGCTGGCGCTGTCTGTGGCGCTGGATGGTGTGTTTTCGGCGGCAACCGGCTCGCCTTGCCCGGCTGCTTTAAGCAGTGCCTGGTACTGCTCCCAGGGAACAACCGCGTACTCGGGTTGACCGTCTCGGCTGATGACCTGAATACCCATTACAACCCCCTTGTAGGATTACGATATGTAATCGGTAGGCATAATCCTTATGCCAATTATATTACCAGCCAACAAGGGTGTGCAGGGTCGCGATGTGATCAGCTTTTTTCCTGTTCCAGACGTAGCGCTTCCGGCGTGTCGGGCAGGCGTTCGACCACCCGCAGTTTTTCCGGTGCCTGACGGCTGCGCCAGGCGCTGAAAGCGGCCAGTTCATCGGATACGGCTTTCATCACCCAGGCCAGCACGGCGATGTCGTCGAGCATGCCGACGCCCAGCAACCAGTCGGGGATCGCATCCAGCGGGCTGACAAAATACAACAATCCCGCCACTACCGTGATCAGCGCCTTGGGGCTGATGGCCCGGTACTCGCCGCGCCACCAGGCCAGGCACAGGGCCTGCATCAGGCGCACGTCCTCGCGCAGCTTGCCCAGCCGCGGGCCTTTGCGCGCCACGGCAAAAATCAGCGCCGGCAGGCGCCCGCGGCTGAGCAAGCGCTCGGCCAGGGGCAGAAATCGGGCGAAATTCCACGGTGCTTTCATACGGCCTCCAGGGCCAGTGCCAAGGAAGGTTATCCACAATAATTGTGGATAACCTTGTGAACAGAGCTCAGTTTCAGGCTCAAGGCGCCCGCCCGGCAAGGGTCCGGGTTAAATCGGGCGTTTTTTACACACCTGTTTCAATCACGCAAACGTTTTGCCCGCTGCGCCATGATTCGTCAACAGCCGCAGCTTTTAAGACCCTGCATGGCCCCGAGGGTTCGTTAAACCCCAGAAACGACAACGCCCCGTCGAGACGGGGCGTTGCCGGTATCAGCTGGCCTTACTCGGCAGCAGGATCGGCAGGCTCATCAGCCTTGGCCTGGTCCTTAATACCCAGCAGTTCCAGTTCGAATACCAGCACCGAGTTGGCCGGGATCATCGGGCTCGGGCTCTGGGCGCCGTAAGCCAGGTCCGACGGGATATACAGCTTGTACTTCTCGCCCACGTGCATCAGTTGCAGGCCTTCGACCCAACCCGGGATCACGCCGCTGACCGGCAGGTCGATCGGGCTGCCACGCTCGACGGAGCTGTCAAAGACCTTGCCGTCGATCAGCTTGCCTTCGTAGTGGACGGTTACCACGTCAGTCGGTTTTGGCTGGGCGCCATCAGCCTTCTTGATCACTTCGTACTGCAGGCCCGAAGCGGTAGTCACTACGCCAGTCTTCTTGCCGTTTTCTTCAAGGAACTTCTTGCCGGCCGCAGCCGACTCTTCGCTCATCTTGACCAGGCGCTCTTCAGCGCGCTTTTGCAAGGCTGCGAAGGCTTCAACCAGCTCTTCGTCCTTGATCTTCTGTTCTTTCTTGCCGACAGCGTCTTCGATACCTTGAGCAACAGCTTTCGAATCAAGGTCGTCCATGCCTTCCTGAGCCAGGCTTTTGCCCATGTTCAGGCCAATACCGTAGGAGGCTTTCTGTGCCGGAGTCTTCAGCTCGACGCTGGTCTGCGAATCGCAACCCGCCAGTACCAGGCTAACCAGGGCAACCGCAGCCGCCAACCGATGCTGTTTCATGCTATTTCCTTGTTCATGCGCCAATAGGGCAATCGAGTAAAGCCGCGAGCTTATCAGGCGGCCACGACCAATGGCTACCGGCATGAGAGCAAGAAAACCCGGATAAGTTCAGCCAGATTAAACCTTCTTCATCCTCGGCTGCAGCCAGTGGCCAGTATTGACGGGACCCGGCAGTTGGGCAAATCCGCCGGTGAGGTTTTGTAGCAGTTTGTATCGATGCCGTGCAGCGGGCGGTTATCATCCTGGGCAGCGCAGCAGCGGCAAGGACGGCAGCAATGTGGGACGGCAGGGTCACCTTCAGCGACTACTGGTTCGGCTATGTGGGACACAGTGAGGATTCATCGGCCCACAGCCATGTGGCCATCCAGCTTTGCATCGGGATTCGCGGCCCGGTGCGGGTCGATTTCGAACAGCACAGCCTGGAAGGCGCTGGCGTCATCATCGGGCCTTTCGTCAAACACCGCTCGGTGCAACAGCCGCAGCCGCTGGCGTTTCTGTTCATCTACCCGGAATCGCCCCTGGGGCGCGCACTCAACGCACAGTTGCCACTCAATGGCAGCGCCCTGGCCAGCCAGGCCATCGTCGACTGCTTCGCCCAGCAGCGCAGCACCGAACAGACCGTAGCGGCACTGAACCGCATCGTCGGCAGCCCAGCGGATTTCGACCCGCGCCTGGCCAGCGCCCTGTCCTTGTTGCGCGAAGACTGCGACGGCAGCGGCGCGGTCGGCCGCGCAGCCGAAGCGGTCGGGCTGTCCAGCCCGCGCCTGCGTCACGTGGCCACGCGCGACATGGGCGTGCCGCTGTCGCAGTGGATCATCTGGCGCAAGCTGGAGCGCGCCGCACACGCCCTGGCAGCCGGCCATAGCTTGAGCGAAGCGGCCGTGGATGGCGGCTTTGCCGACCAGGCGCACCTGAGCCGGATGATGCGGCGCATGCTCGGCCTGTCTCCGGCGCAAGCGGCTGGCGTGCTGATGCGCACGAGCGATTCGTTCAATACCTGACCTGCTGCACACGCCAAGCTCTGCCCTTCTTGATGACTAGAGGCGCAGTTCATGGGCAAGCCTACCTACCTGAAGCTAGTGGTCTGTACCGCAGTAATCGGCAGCCTGATGCTGCTCGGCTGGCAACGCTGGCAGTACAAACTGCAATACGTCAGCACCGATAACGCCGAGGTCGAGGGCATCATCGTGCCGATCCGCGCCAGACTTTCGGGCATCGTTGTGCAAGTGCCGGTGCAACACAACGGCCGGGTAGCCAGCGGCGACCTGTTGCTGCAGCTGCGCGATGATGAATACCTGCAACAACGAGACAAGGCCCAGGCAGCATTGAACAGGTTGCATGCGGCCACCGGCAGCCAAGGCACGCCCGGATTGCTTGATAGCCAGGCGCGCAGCGCGGCGGCCAACAGCCAGGCCGCCACCGCAACCATCGGCCAGCTCTCTGCCGGGCTTGAACAGGCCCGTAGCGACTTTCAGCGCGCCCGACGCCTGGCCGCCCAAGGCGTCCTCAGCAACCAGGACCTGGAAGCGGCCAAGGCGCAGTTCGATGCCCTCGGCCACCAGTTGCAGGGCGCGCGCAACAACGCCCAGGCCGCGGCGCAGGGCAGTCTGGCGCAACAGGCTGCGCTGAAGTTGCAAAGCTATCGAATCGATGCCGCCCGGGCCGACCTGGAACTGGCGCAGATTCGCTTGCAAGACACCCGTCACCGCGCGCCGCTGGCCGGTATCGTCGCCGACAAGCATGTCGAACCCGGGCAGTTCGTGGTGGCCGGGCAAAAGTTGCTGAGCCTGGTCGCTACCGATCATTTGTGGGTAGTGGCCAACTTCAAGGAGACCCAGATCAGCCGGGTCCGGGTTGGCCAGCCAGCACGCGTCACGCTCGACGCCTTCCCCGACAGGGTATTGCGCGGCCGGGTGCAGAGCCTGGTGCCGGCCACAGGGGCACGCTTCTCGCTGCTACCGCAGGAAAACGCCAGCGGCAACTTCACCAAGGTGGTCCAGCGCCTGCAAGCGCGGATCGAACTTGAGCCGCTTGCGCTGCCTTACCAGGCCGCCATGAGCCAGGGCATGAGCGCCTTGGTCGAAGTCGATACCGGTGATGAGCAACGCTTATGAAATCGCCCTGGCTGGTCGCCTTCAGCGTGACCCTGATCTCGATGATGGAGCTGCTCGACGTCACTATCGTCAACGTTGCCATTCCCAGCCTGATGGGCAGCTTCGGCGCCTCGGTGGATGAAATTTCCTGGGTCTCGACCAGTTACATCGTCGCCAACGTGGTAATCCTCCCGGCCAGTGGCTGGCTGTCGGCCTGGTTCGGCCGGCGCAACTACTACCTGGTTTCCTCGATCCTGTTCGTACTGGCCTCGCTGGGCTGCGCGATGTCCACCGAACTCTGGCAACTGGTGGCCTTTCGGATTATCCAGGGCCTGGCCGGCGGTGGCTTGCTGGGTATCTCCCAGGCGATCATCTACGACGTGTTCCCCAAGGAAAAGGTCAGCACTGGCCTGGCCCTGTACGGGGTCGGGGTAATGATGGGACCGACCCTGGGGCCCTCGGTGGGCGGTTACCTGATTGATGAATTCTCCTGGCACTGGATCTTTCTGATCAACCTGCCGATCGGCGCTGTGGCGATCCTTCTGTCGTGGCTCTGCGTGCATGACTCGATCAACGAGAAACGCCCGCAAAGCATCGACTACATCGGCTTCGCCCTGCTCGCCCTGGGCGTCGGCAGCCTGCAGATCATGCTTGAGCGTGGCGAACACTGGGACTGGCTGGAGTCGGACCTGACTATCGCCTGCCTGTTGCTGGGCAGCTTCGGCCTGCTGGCGTTTTTCTGGTGGGAGCAGCGCGTGGCCACGCCGATCGTCAACATGGCGCTGTTTCGCAACCGCGAGTTCCTCATGGGCTCGATCTGTGCCTTTTGTGTCGGCTTCGGCCTGTACAGCACACTGTTCATGGTGCCGTTGCTGCTGCAGACGCTGCTTGAGCAGAGCGCCTACCAGAGCGGCATGGTGATCTTTCCCGGCGCCCTGGCCAGCGCCGTTAGCACCCTGGTGATCGGCAAGCTGTCCCAGGAAAACAAGATCGATGAACGGCTGTTCGTCAGCATCGGCATCCTCATCTACGGCTATGCGATGTACCTGCACACCCAGTTCACCCTGCAAAGCAGCCCCGACACCCTGTACTGGCCGCTGATCATCCGCGGGCTTGGTCTGGGCATGATTTTCGTTCCGCTCACCAACCTGGCGATGCGCCAACTGCCTGCACAACTGATCTCGGTCGGCTCGGGGGTGCTCAACCTCATGCGCCAACTCGGTGGCAGCGTCGGCATCGCCATTGCCGCAACTTTGCTGACGCGCTTTTCCTGGGCGCGCTACCGGCAATTATCCGAGCACGTCACCGAGTCGAGCATCATCGCCAGCGGTTGGGATGTTGCCCGCTACGACCCGCGCGTGCTTTCGCTGGGCACCAGCGATCCCGCTCAGGCGCAAGCCCTGCTGGTCCTGGTCAATACCCGTGAACAGGCACAGATGCTCGGCTTCAGCATGCTTTTCGGCCTGCTCGGCGCAGTCATGCTGATCGGTGTGCCGATGGTCCTGCTGATGCGCAACCCCAAACGAATCGCTCAACCCGAACAGGAAGCCTTGCCGTGCTCGAACAACTCTCGCGAATCCACGCAGGCCTGATGGCCCTGGCACTGCTCGGCAGCAGCCAGCAGGCCCGGGCTGAAGACCTCTACCAGCTCTATCAAAAAGCCCTGGCCCATGACATGAAATACGCCGCGGCCATCGAACAGCAACGTGCCAGCAACGAAAAAGAACCCCAAGGCCGCGCCCTGCTGTTGCCCAACCTGTCACTTGAAGGGGGCGCCGCTTGGGTCGACCGCGACGACAGCGGTGCAGCGACACGCAATCGCGACAACTCCAATGCCTACGCACTGGTGCTGATCCAGCCGCTGCTGCGCTGGCAGAACGTGATCGGCCATGACCAGAGCAAGGCGCTGGTGCTGGCCGGGGAAATCAACCTGCAGGCCGCCCGCCAGGACCTGATGCTGCGGGTCGCCGACGCCTACTTTGACCTGCTGCTGGCCGAAGACCTGCTCGGCACCAGCCGCCAGCAGGTGCGCACCCTGCAGGAGCAACGCGGCAAGGCTGAACGCTTCTACCAGGCCGGCTCCGGCACCGAAAGCGAGGTGCAGCGCATCCAGGCCCGCTACGACCTGGCCTATGCCCGGCAGATGGCCACGCACAACGCCGTGCAATTGCACCAGGAAACCCTGGCGCAGTTGACCGGCAGCGTGCCCGCGTCCCTCGCCCGACTCGACCCGCAGGTGCGTTTTCAGGGGCCGCAACCGGCGTTGATCGGCACCTGGGCCGAGCAGGCGCAACAGCACAACCTCAAGGTCCAGGCGGCGCAGATCAAGCGCCTGGTGGCAGAAAAGGAGATCGACAAGCAACAGGCCGGGCATTTGCCCACGGTCGACCTGGTGGCCGCTCACGGGCGCTTCGCCTCGGTGGGCGGCAGCCTGTACGACGTCACCCTGCCGGAAGAAAAGTACACCCAGACCGTGGTCGGTGTGCAGGTCAGCCTGCCGTTGTACGCTGGTGGCGGCACTACCAGCCGCAGCCGCGAGGCCCGCGCCCTGCACGGTGTGGCCCTGGATGAAGTCGAAGACGCCCGCCGCGAGGCTGGCCTGATGGCGCGCCAGGCCTACCTGACCCTGACCAGCGGCATCAGCCAGTATGCGGCGCTGCAGCAGGCGCTGCGCTCGAGCCAGACCAACCTGACCTCGACCACCCGTGCCTTCGAAGCCGGTGCGCGGATCAGTGCCGATGTGCTGGATGCCGAACAGCAGGTGACCCAAACCGAGCAGCAACTGGCCGAACAGCGTTATTCAATCGTGCTGGCCCAGCTCAGGCTGCTGGCCGCCAGCGGCAGCCTCGGCGATGCCGGCCTGCAAGAAATCAACGCGCTGTTGTCAGCGGGCACTCAAGGGTAGTGGCCGTCGCGGTACTGCGCCGCCACCTCGCGCAAAACCTCGCACAGCCATTGCGCCGGCACTGCCAGGGGCAAGGCGGCGTTGCTGCAGATGCCGACCGAGCCGCCCGGCTCGCTGACGCCCAGGTCCAGCTCGCACAGCTCACCGCGGCCGAGGTCGACGCGCACCGCATCCCGAGGCGCAACCCAGACCGCATCGCTGCCTTGCACATAACGGCGGCTGAGGGCCGGCGACAGGGTTTCCAGGCGCTGCGCGGGTTGCTCGATGGCGCACTGCACGAACAGGCTGTCGGCGTGCTTGCGGATGGTCGTGCCGGCCAGCGGCAACACCAGCGGGTAGCGCCCGACCTGGCTGCGCTCGATCGGCTGGCGGCCCAGCAAGGGATGACCGGGGCGCACCACCAGCGACATCGACTCACTGTACAGGTGCTCGAACATCAGCCCCTGGATTTGCGGGCTGTCGGTCATGCGTCCGATCACCAGGTCCAGTTCCCCCACATGCAATTGCCCGAGCAGGTGCGCGCTGGGGCCGGTGGCAACGCTGACCACCAGGGCGTCATGGCGCTGGTGCAGGCGGCAAAGTACTTCGGGCATCAGCAGGCTTTCGACGGTCGACAGCACGCCGACACGCACCTGGGGCGGCGCATGCTCTTCGCCGCGCAAGGTGCTGACGCCTTCGCGCAGGGCCTGCACGCTGGGGCCGGCGTAGCGCATGAAACGCACCCCGGCCGGGGTCAGCTCGACGCCCTGCTTGCTGCGCTCGAACAGCCGCGTCTGCAGCAGGTCTTCAAGTTCCTTGAGGGTCTTGGAGATGGCCGGCTGACTGATCGCCATGGCGTCGGCGGCCTTGGCAAAACTGCCCTGGCGGGCAATCTCGAGAAAGCACAACAGGTGGCGGAATTTGATCCGGGTATCGAGGTTCATCCCCGGAGTTTATCGGGGCTCCGGCAAGACTGCGACCGCTTTGCGGTCGATCGCCGGCAAGACCGGCTCCCACAGGTACTGCATACCCCAGACACTGTGGGAGCTGGCTTGCCAGCGATGAGGCCATCAATAGCGCCCCAGCTCTACCTGCTCGCCACTGATCCGCACCGGCCACACCTGCAACGCCTGCTGCGGATCCTCCAGGCAACGCCCGTCACGCAAGCAGAAATGCTGCTTGTACAACGGTGCCGCCACCACCAGTTCGCCCTTGAGCTCCCCCACCAGCCCGCGGCCGATCACATTGGCCCCGGACCTGGGGTCGTGGTTGTCCACGGCAAACACCGGCGTGGCCTGCCCTGGCAGGTAGAACAGCGCCACCTGGCGGCCGTCGAACCACACCACCACCCCCGACTGGGCGACCAGGTCGGCACGGGTGCAGACCGTCTGCCAGTGTTGCGCCTGAACAGTTATCGCAGCGTTGGACTGGCTCATCAAAGCACCTCCTCGGTGGTCGGGATCAAGTGAAGTTCGCCAGCGCCGATGGGCCGGCGCTGGCCGCGTTCGCGGACAAAGTGCACACCCGGGTCCGGGCGCTGGTCGTTGACGAAGGTACGGAAGCGCTTGAGCTTGTCCGGATCCTTCAGGGCATTGGCCCACTCGCACTCGTAGCGGTCGACCACCTGTTGCATCTGCGCTTCCAGCTCGGCACCCAGGCCGAGGCTGTCGTCGAGGATCACCTGTTTGAGGTAGTCCAGCCCGCCCTCCAGGCTTTCGCGCCACACCGAGGTGCGCTGCAGCTTGTCGGCGGTGCGGATGTAGAACATCAGCACGCGGTCGATGATGCGGATCAGGCTGGCGTCGTCCAGGTCGGTGGCGAACAGTTCGGCATGCCGCGGGCGCATGCCGCCGTTGCCGCAGATGTACAGGTTCCAGCCTTTCTCGGTAGCGATCACGCCGATGTCCTTGCTCTGTGCCTCGGCGCATTCGCGGGTGCAGCCGGACACCGCGAACTTGAGCTTGTGCGGCGAACGCAGGCCCTTGTAGCGGTCTTCCAGGGTCAGGGCCATCTGTACGCTGTCCTGTACGCCGTAGCGGCACCAGGTGCTGCCCACGCAGGATTTCACCGTGCGCGTCGACTTGCCGTAGGCGTGGCCGGTCTCGAAGCCTGCGGCAATCAGTTCGGCCCAGATTTCTGGCAATTCATGCAGCTGGGCGCCGAACAGGTCGATGCGCTGGCCGCCGGTGATCTTGGTGTAGAGGTCGTATTTTTTCGCCACTTCGCCGATGACGATCAGCTTCTCGGGGGTGATCTCGCCGCCGGGAATCCGCGGCACCACCGAGTAGGTGCCGTTCTTCTGCATGTTGGCCATGAACGTGTCGTTGGTGTCCTGCAGCGGCACCAGCGACGGGTCCATGATCGGCTGGTTCCAGCACGAGGCGAGGATCGAGCCGACCGTGGGTTTGCAGATATCGCAGCCGACATGGCCGCGCCCATGCTTGGCGAGCATCTCGTCAAAGCTGAGGATGCCCTCGACCCGCACCAGCGCGTACAGCTCCTGGCGGGTGTAGGCGAAGTGTTCGCACAGGCTCTTGTCGACGCTGACGCCGCGGGCGATCAGCTCATGCTCGAACACCTGCTTGAGCAATGCCGCACAACCGCCGCAACCGGTGCAGGCCTTGGTCTGCTGCTTGAGCTGGCCAAGCTCGCCGCAACCGCTGTCGATGGCGGCGCAGATCGCGCCCTTGCTGACGTTGTGGCAGGAACAGATGGTCGCGCTGGCAGGCAAGGCATCCGCGCCCAGTGCCGGCGCGCCGGCCGACTGCGGCAGGATCAGGCCGGCCGGATCGGCTGGCAGGGCAATACCGTTCTGCACGTATTGCAGCAGGGTATCGTAGTAGCTGTTGTCGCCAACCAGCACCGCACCGATCACCTGTTTGCCGCTGGCATCGACCACCAGGCGGCGGTAGGCCGAGGCAGCTTCATCGATAAAGCGATAGCTGCGCGCACCCGGGGTGGCGCCATGGGCGTCGCCAATGGAGCCGACATCGACGCCGAGCAGCTTGAGCTTGGTCGACATGTCGGCACCGGTGAAGCTGCCACCGTCCTCACCGGACAGCGCCGCCGCGACATTACGGGCCATGCTGTAGCCCGGCGCTACCAGGCCGAACACGCTGCCGTTCCACGAGGCGCATTCGCCGATGGCGAAGATCCGTGGGTCGCTGCTGCGACAAGCACTGTCGATCATCACCCCGCCGCGTGGCGCGATGTCCAGACCGCTGCTGCGGCCCAGGGCATCCTGCGGGCGGATACCGGCGGAGAACACGATCAGGTCGGTTTCGAGAAATTCGCCGCCGTCGAAGTTCATCCGGTAGCGATAGTCTTCACCGGCAACGATGGCCTGGGTCGCCCGCGACAGGTGCACGCCAACCCCCAGGGCTTCGATCTGCGCACGCAAGGCCGCGCCGCCTTCGGCATCCAGTTGCACCGGCATCAAGCGCGGGGCGAACTCCACCACGTGGGCTTCCAGGCCCAGGGATTTCAAGGCATTGGCCGCCTCCAGGCCGAGCAGGCCACCGCCGACCACCACGCCCCGGCGGGCACTGTTGGCGGCGGCACGGATGGCATCGAGATCATCGAGAGTGCGATAGACCAGGCGCGCCGCCCCGTGCGAGCCTTCGATCGGCGGCACGAACGGATAGGAGCCAGTGGCCAGGACCAGTTGATCGTAAGGATAACGCCCGAGGTGGGTGACCACTTCGCCGCGCGCCCGGTCGATCTCCAGCACCTGCTCGCCCAGGTGCAGGTGAATGCCGTGCCCGGCGTACAAGCCCGCCTCGCCCAGCGCCAGGGTCTCGGCATCGCTGCCGCTGAAGTATTCCGACAGGTGCACGCGGTCGTAGGCGCGCTGGCGTTCTTCGCCGAACACCCGCACCTCGAAGCGACCCAGGGCACCGCGTTCGATCAGTTGCTCGACGCAGTGATGACCGACCATGCCGTTGCCGACGATGATCAGCTGTTGCCGCGCTTCGATGCTGGTAAACCCATTCATACCCGATCCTCACTCAAGGCCATTCACGGTGGCTTTGCTGCTGGGGCCAACCCCGAAAAACAAAAAAAGGCGCCTGGAGCCGAAGCTCCAGGCGCCTTTGCCTGGTCGTTTTATGTAGTCCCGGTTGCGAATCGCCATTGACCCGCGAGGACGTTGTACTTAAGCAAAAGCAGGTAGCGTGCCAACTGCCAAAGCCTTTGAAACCGGGGCTTGAGGACTGTCCACCACGGCCGTTATCGACCCAGGCTGGTGCAGCCCTCCCCCTTATGGGGCACTCAGTACACGTCGCGCAGGTAGCGTTTGGCGCGGCTCAGCTCGCTGACATAGGCCTCGGCCCGCTCCACACTCATGCCGCCGTACTGATGCACCACCTGCTTGAGCGCCGCATCGACATCCCTGGCCATGCGCTCGGCGTCACCACAGATGTAGAAATGCCCACCCTCCTCCAGCCAGCGCCAAAGCTCGGCGCCCTGTTCGAGCAGGCGCTGCTGCACGTAGATCTTCTGCGCCTGATCGCGGGAGAACGCGGTGTCCAGGCGGGTCAGGTGGCCGTCGCGCTGCCAGGCCAGCAGCTCGTCGCGGTAATAGAAATCCGTGGCGGCCTGCTGTTCACCAAACAACAGCCAGTTGCGGCCTGTGGCGCCTTCAGCCTGACGCTCCTGGAGGAACGCCCTGAACGGCGCGATACCGGTACCGGGGCCGACCATGATCACTGGCGCCGTACTATCGCTGGGCAGGCGAAAGTGCGCGGTCGGTTGGCTGAAGATTTCTACGCGGCCCGGCTCACCGCGGTCGGCCAGGTAGGTCGAGCACACGCCCTTGCGCTGGCCGTAACGGACGGTGGAAACCGTCAGGTGAACCTGATCAGGGTGCAACTTCTGGCTCGAGCTGATCGAGTACAGCCGCGGCTGCAAGGGTTTGAGCAGGCTCAACCAGGTCTCCAGGCTCAGCTCGGGTGTGCAGCCGTACACCAGGTCGATCAGTTGCTTGCCCCACAGCCAGTCCTTGAGCGCAGCCTTGTTGTGCGGTTCAAGCAACTCGCGCAACTGTGGATTGCCAACCGCGAAGGCCTCGAGCAGCTGCGGGGTAATGCGGGCGATCTCCAGGTGTTGCAACAGCGCCTCGGCCAGCGGCATGTCGGCCTGGCCCTTGAGGCTGACGCAGCGGCTGCCATCGAAGCGGGTGGCGCTCAGCAGTTCGTCGACCAGCGCCGGGCAGTTGCGCGGCCACACGCCCAGGGCGTCACCGGCCTGATAAGTGAAACCGCTGTCGCCCAGGTCGAATACCAGTTGGCGGGTTTCCTTGAGCGCGCCGGGGCCGTTGAGCAGGCGATTGCCGACCAGGGTCGTTGCCAGCGGCCTGGTTTTGCTGAAGCCGGTTGCGGCCGGCGCTGCCACTGGCGCTTCGAGCAGCAGCTGGCCGTGGCCCAGTTTGCCCAGCAGCGCCTGCAGCCATTGCCCGGCCGGTTCATTGAAATCGCCCTCGCAATCGACCCTGTCGAGCAAGCGCTCAGCCCCCAGTTCTGCCAGGCGCTGATCGAGCTTGCGACCAAACCCGCAGAACTGTTCATAGCTGGAATCCCCCAGGGCCAGCACCGCATAAGGCAAGCCGGCGCAGCGTTGAGAATGCTCGCCGTGCAGGCCACGCCAGAATGCCGCGCCGCTGTCCGGCGCGTCACCGTCGCCAAAGGTGCTGGCGATCAGCAGCAGGCTGGCCGGGCTGTCCAACCGCTCCAGGGCCACGTCTTCCATACAGCTCAACTGCACCGGCAAGCCGACCTTGCGCAGGCGCTCGGCACACTGCTCGGCCAGGGCCTGACCGTTGCCGGTTTGCGAGGCCCAGAGCAGCAGGTGCTTGTCCTGTACCGAAACGGGCTGCTGATCGATCTGGACGGCCTCGATACGTTCGCCAGCGACCCGGCTCAGGGCCACCGCGCAATACTTGAAGGCCGGTTGCAGCGACAGCGGATCGACCGCGTCGCTGGTGAGCGCATTGATCGCCAGGTGTTCACCGTAGACGTCGTTCCAGTGGAACGGCGCAAAGCAGTTGCCCGCCAATACCCGGGTGGTGATCCGTGCCGGCAGTACGGCCTGCCCGCGGCGTGAACGGATCTGCACCTGATCCTTTTCAGCAATGCCCAGGCGCTCGGCATCGTCCGGATGAATTTCCACGAACGGCCCGGGGTCAAGCTTGTTCAGCGCCGCCACCTTGCCGGTCTTGGTCAGGGTGTGCCACTGGTGCTGGACCCGGCCGGTGTTGAGCACCAGCGGGAAGTCAGCGTCCGGCAGCTCGGCGCTGGGCAGGCACGGCCGGGCAAAAAAGCGTGCCTTGCCCGTGCGGGTGGGGAAGGCAATGGCAGGTGCCTCGCCTTGCGCATCGCGCAACAGGGCCTGGCTGATACCGTCGTTGCGATAACGCAGCGGGCTGCGATCGTTCTCACGCCCGGGTTCACACGGCCATTGCTGCGGCGTCTCACGCAAAGCGGCATAGCTGACGCCGCGCACATCGTAGCCGGTGGCCGGGTTCCAGGCCTGGCGCAACTCGTTGAACACCGCTTCAGCATTGGCGTAGCTGAACGCCTCGGCATAGCCCATGGCGCAGGCGATACGGGCAATGATCTGCCAGTCGGGCAAGCTCGCGCCCGGCGCCTCGACGGCCTGGTTCATCAGGGTCAGGTTGCGCTCGGAATTGACCATCACCCCCTCGCCCTCAGCCCACAGCGCGGCGGGCAGGAGAATATCGGCGTAGCGGTTAGTCTCGGTGTCGAGGAAGACATCCTGGGTGATCACCAGTTCCGCCGCCTGCAAACCTTCGATCACTTGCTGGCGGTTGGCGACGCTGGCCACCGGGTTGCTGCAGATGATCCAGCAAGCCTTGATCTGCCCGGCAGCGAGGTTTTCGAACAGCGCCACCGTGCCGTCACCGGCTTCGCTGCGCAGGCTGCCGGTGGGGATCTGCCACAACTGCTCGACGAAGGCGCGATCCGCCGCGACCAGCGCCGAGCGTTGCCCTGGCAGGCCCGGGCCCATGTAGCCCATTTCGCGCCCGCCCATGGCATTGGGCTGGCCGGTCAGCGAGAACGGTCCGCTGCCCGGCCGGCAAATGGCGCCGGTGGCCAGGTGCAGGTTGCACAGGGCGTTGCTCTGCCAGGTGCCATGGATGCTCTGGTTCAGGCCCATGGTCCAGCAGCTCATCCACTCCGGGGCCTGGCCGATCCAGTTGGCGGCCTGGCGGATATCGGCTTCGCGCAGCCCGGTGATAGCAGCGACCCGCTCGGGTGTGTAGTCCTGTAAAAAGGCCGGCATATCCTCCCAGCCTTCGGTGTAGCGCTGGATGAAGTCGGCGTCGCACTGACCGTTTTCCAGCAACAGGTAGAGCAGGCCATTGAGCAACGCCAGGTCGGTACCTGGCTTGATCTGCAGGAACAGGTCGGCCTTGTCGGCGGTGGCGCTGTGCCTGGGGTCGACGACAATCAGCCGGGCACCGGCCTTGAGCCGGTCGAGCAGGCGCAAAAACAGGATCGGGTGACAATCGGCCATGTTCGCGCCGATCACCAGGAACACCTCGGCGCGGTCAAAATCCTGGTAGCTGCCCGGCGGCCCGTCGGCGCCCAGCGACAGCTTGTAGCCGCTGCTGGCGCTGGCCATGCACAGGCGCGAGTTGGACTCGATATGCCGGCTGCGGACAAAACCCTTGGCCAGTTTATTGATCAGGTACTGGGCCTCCAGCGACATCTGCCCGGAGACATAGAACCCCAGGGCATCGGGCCCATGTTCATCAATGATCGCCTGCAGGCGCTGTGCTGCCTGTTCGATAGCGGTATCGATGCCGCTCTGCACCGGGTCGCGCTGACGCTGGTCGCGCAAATAAGCGTGCTCCATGCGCCCGGACTCGCGCAGCGGTTGATGGGCGGTCAGGCCCTTGGTGCACAGGCGGCCAAAATTGCTGGGGTGCAGTTTGTCACCACTGACCTTGGTCACCCGCCCGCCTTCGACGCTCATGACGATGCCACAACCGACGCCACAATACGGGCACACGCTGCGCACGCTGGTGCTGCTCATCGGCCTACCTCCTGATTGCGCAAACAAAAAGGCGCCCTGCTGCCTCGGCTTGAATGAACAAGCGGGGCAACACGGCGCCTTTGTCGTGAACGGGGCAATCTGCGTTGATTGCCGGATACTCAAGCTGTAGCAAGGGCCGCGCCAGAATGGCCGGAGCCTTGCGTTACGGGGCTCAGGCACTTGGCGGCGCCTGGCAGCCTGCACCGCAATGGGCCCGCTTGCACCATCGGATGGCACTGCCACCCGGCGAGGCCTTATCATTGGCGCACATTCCGAGAGACGAAATACCTTCCCCCATGAGCCAAGTGGTCCTCAAAAACGCCGAGCAGCTGGCCCTGATGCGCAATGCCGGGCAATTGTTGAGCCAGGTGTTCGCCCACCTCGACAGCTTCATCGCCCCCGGGGTCAGCACCCTGCAGATCAACGACCGGGCCGAGGCCTTTATCGTCGATGTACTCAAGGCGCGCCCGGCGAGCAAGGGCCAGTACGGCTTCGCCTATTCGCTGAACACCTCGGTCGACCATGTGGTGTGCCACGGCGTGCCGCATGCCGACGAGGTGCTCAAGGCCGGCTCCATCGTCAATGTCGACATCACCCTTGAGCACGGCGGCTACATTGCCGACTCGTCGAAGATGTATTGCCTGGGGCAGATCGATGCCGCCGCCTGGCACCTGGTCGACACCACCTATGCCGCGCTCTGGCAGGGCATCCGCCAGGTACGCCCGGGAGCGACCCTGGGCGATATCGGCTACGCCATCCAGCGCCATGCCGAAGCGGCTGGCTACAACGTGGTGCGCGAGTACTGCGGCCATGGCATTGGTCGGCAGATGCACGAGGCGCCCGAGGTGCTGCACTACGGCCACAAGGGCAGCGGCCTGCAGCTCAAGCCAGGCATGGTGTTTACCATCGAACCGATGATCAACCAGGGCGGGCGCGGGGTGCGCACCCTCAAGGATGGCTGGACGGTGATCACCCGCGACCGCAGCCTGTCGGCGCAATGGGAACACACCATCGCCGTCACCGCCGAGGGCTTTGAGGTGCTGACCCTGCGCGAGGAAGAGCGCGCCATGCTGGCCAGCGCCTAAGTCGGCGAATCCGGTTTGCCGCGCACCGCGCGGCTCTCTACAATCCGCGCCATTACGGCCGGCACCCGCACATTCCCCTACCGGCCCCGGAGCTTTTTCATGGAAGAAATCGAGCAGCACTGGCTGTACGCCCTTTCCGCCCCCATGGCCGCCCTCAACGGCGCCAGCTACACCGCCGCGACCTACTTCGAGACCTACGACGAAGACGAGACCGACCTTAAAAAGTGGTGGGGCATCAACAATCGCCAGGAGTTGCTGAACATGCTCAGCATGGCCGACACCGGCCACGCCCTGGAGCTCAAGGACGCCTACTGGCAAGCCGCGCGCTGCCTGCCCAGCGAATGGCCGCAGGTGCTTGAAGCGCTGACACCGCGCAAGCGCATCCAGTACGAGTTCGCCCGGCGCACCCTGGCCGACTGCGGCCAGGGCGGCGTGCGCGCCTGGGACCTGGGGCGCATGGGTTACCTGCTGCGGGCAGGGTTGCGCAAGGGCTACCTCAGCATCGCTGAAAGCCACTGGCTGCAAGGCCGCCTGGCCCTGCGTGCACGGCACTACTACAACAGCTGGGACCGCTACCTGGCCGGCTACCTGTTTGGCAAGGCGCTGTGGAACTGCTCCAGCGCCAGCGACGAAGAACTGGCGCAGTGCCTGGAGCGCCAGGGCAGCGAACACTGGAACCGCTGCATCATGATGAACCTGAGCCAGGACGCCCTGGGCTTTTTCGCCAGCATCCCCTGGGAGCTGCCGCTGAACCTGCCGGAACGCCCCGACACCCTGCAAGGAGGCTGGTCATGAGCTGCTGGATTCGCCTGGGCATCGAGCCGACCAACGACCCCGATGTCATCCGCGGCGCTTACCGCGCGCTGTTGCCGCAGCACCACCCGGAAACCGACCCGCAGGGTTTCCAGGCCCTGCGCGAGGCTTACGAGCACGCCCTGCGCCTGGCCCGCGACGAGCAGGATGAGGCCCCTGAGCACGACGAGCCGGTGCTGGTGCGTAATGCACTGATCGAACAGACCATGAGCGACTTTTCCAAGCTGCTCGGCGACCCGACCCGCCGCTTCGACCCGCCAGCCTGGCAGGCCTTCATCGATGGTTTCGCCAGCCTGACCCTGGATGACCAGGAACAGGTCAGCTGGCACTTGCTGTACAAGCTGATGGAGACCGGCCCGTTGTCGCACGCCTGCGTGCAACTGATGGCCAGGCACCTGGGTTGGGAAAACGAGGTACTGCGCCTGGAAGATCCGCGCCAGGCTGATGAATTTCTTGAACGCATCAGCGAGCCGGACCCGTTTGACACCGGCGTGATGAAGCACTGGTCGATAGAAGCGCAAATAGAAACCCTGTGGTTCGCCAGGAACCTGGATTTCCTCTACCACACCCGGCCGCTGTTCGAGTTCGAGAGCTTCGTCACCCTGCACACCTGCCTGCCGTTCCCGGATGACCCGGCCTTTATCCAGCGCCTGATGGTCAAGCTGTGCCAGGCCGGCATCGGCAGTACCAGCTTCTTTGCCATGATCGCCGAGCAGCAACGCCAGGCACCGGACGATATCGACCTGCTGTACCTGCTCGCCTGCCAGGCCAGCGACACCGGCCAGGAAGAACTCGCCCGCCAGTGCTGGACCCGCCTGTGGTGCGAGCACCAGCACCCGGAAGCGGGACGCTGGCTGCTCAACCTGTGCGCCCAGCACCAACCGCAGCGCCTGCCGCTGTTGATCCAGGCCCTTGATCGCCTGGAGCCGGTGTACCAATGGCCACAAGACTTGAACGATCTGGCGCAGATCTGGGGCAGCCCGTCGCAGCGCCCGGAAACCCTGACACGCTGGTTCGAAGCCGCACGTGACGAGCACGAAGGCATCGCCGGGATTTTCGTCAAATGGCGCCTGGACGGCAAAGACGAACTGCCGCTGCTGGCCTGGCTGCTCGACGACCAGCCGGATCGCCAGCTGCAGCGCCTGTACCGCCACGCCTGGGCGCTGCACCGTGGTGACAGCGGCCTGCTGCGGCAGATCATGGCCGAGCCGCTGGGCGACGACCCGCTGGATCAACTGATCATCGAAGGCTTCAAGTACCAGGCCGAGCAACAGTTGCGCTGGCTCGAGCAGTCACCGCTGGCCCTGGCCCTGACCGCCTTCATCAACAGCCCTTCGCCACAGCCGCAACTGCCCGAAGTGCTCTGCGAAGGCAGCGGCCTGTCGGTAGCCCGCGACTGGCTGCGGCGGATGCGCAGCTACCCGGCCGCCACCCTGCCCAAGCTGACCGCGCTGATCAAGCCGGCCAACCTGATGCCGACGCCTTTCGGCGTGCAGCTGCTTTCGGACCTTGCCGAAGCCGGCATCGAACTGCCGCGCCCACCTGCCGACGATGGTCTGTGGACCTGGCACCGGCAGAACCTGTTCATGCTCGCCCTGGTTGACCAGCCCCAACGCTGGCTGGCGATGGTGCCAGCGCAGTTGCTGGCCAGCCTGCCATACCCGGCCGGCCATCCGTTCGCCGGCCTGCAGCAGTTGCTGCTACGCCTGCAGGGCCAGCAAGGCAACGTCGATGGCCTGCTCGGCTGGCTGGATGACAACGACCCGCTGCAAGGCTTTATCGGCCAGCGCCTGTCGACGGTGCAGCAAGCCCTGGACAGCGCCAAGCTGCCCAGCAACCTGAAACTGTACGCCTGCCTGGAAAACGACCCGCACGCCTTCGATGATGACGTACTGGGCATGATGGTGCTGTGCGCCATTCTCTATCACGACCCGAGCCTGAACGCCGAACAGCATGGCAGCCTGCTGCGGCGCATCTCGACCCTGACCTGCCCGGATGCCTGGTTCGAACCGTTTCGCAACGGCCTGATCAAGGGCGAGCCGGTGCGCCCGCCGCGCAAGGTGCTGGAGGAAGACGAGCTGATCAACAGCACGCTGTTCTACAGCATGCTCGACAGCCTCAAGGACCTGGCGCGTTACGGCAGCGCCGGGGTGCCGCGGGCCAAGGTGCTCAAGGAATTGCAGCGCGGCAAGGATTACCCGGGCATGGACGCCGGCATTCGCGCAGCCCTGACTGCCTTGTTGTCGTGGTCCGAGCGCCTGCTGCTGGCCAATTCCGGCAGCCAACCGGTACCGGCCTCGCACGTGTGGAAAATCGATAGCCGCCTGGGCCGCAAGGGTTACGGCGTGCAGGTAGTCGCCAGCATCCTTCTCGGGCCGATCCTGACCCTGATGGCCAGCAGTGCAGTCGAGCAGATCTTCTTCGGCCTGCTGTTCGTCGGCCTGCTCGGCAGCGCCACCCTGCGCCGCCTGCACGACATTGGCCGGGGCATCCCGATGATGATCATCTTCGTGATGCTGATCCCGTTCCTGCACTTCTTGCCGCTGGTGCTGCTGCTCCTGCCGGGCGAACCGCTGCCCAACCGCTACGGCGTGCCGCCCGTCAATCAGCCGCAGGACAACCTGCAGGGTGGCCTGCAAGCCGCCCTGCGACGGCTCAACGGTCAGTAACGCATGTCGTCCAGCGCCTCGATGAGGCGCTGGCGAGCGCCGGCGATCTCGGTCGACTCCTGGCCGGCCAGGATCGCGCTGAACTCATTGAGCCAGTCGCCGATCGCATCGCGTTCAGCCCCCAGGCTCTGCGCCCAGGCCCGCTCCAGGCGTGCCAGCAAGGTGCGGTTGGGCAAGGCATCGCGCGGGTGGATCTTCAGCCCGGCAAGGCGTTCATGGCTGGCTTGGCGCGCGTCTTCATCCAGCCCGGTGGGGCTGCGATCGATCACGTGACTGAACTGCTCGCGAGTCTGCGGCAAGGTCACATCGACTTCCAACAGGCCGTTGATGTCATAGCTGAAGCGCACGTCCAGGCGCTGGATCTTGCCGTTCGGGGTCAGCGGGATCTTGAAAGAATCGACAAAGATGTTGTCTTCGACCCAGGGCCGCTCGCCTTGATAGACGCGGATGCTGATGGCTGTCTGTTCAATATGAGTGCTGTAGAACGGCTTGATCCGTGACGTAGGGATCACGGTATTGCGGTCGATGATCGGCGCAAAGATCTCGGTCTGGTATTCGCCATCCATCGCGGCGATACCCAGTGTATAGGGGCAGACGTCGGTGAGGATCAGCTCTTCGATCGCCGAATCGCGCGCCTTGCACGCCGCCTGGGTGGCAGCACCGAGGGCAACGATGGTGTCCGGGTCGAGGTAGCGGTAAGGCAGGCGGCCGAACAGGGTCGAGACCATCTGCTGGATTACCGGCATGCGCGTGGCACCGCCGACCAGCACCAGGCTGTCGAGGTCGCTGGCGCGCAGGCGTGCATCGCGCAGGGCCTGCTCGATCGGTGCACGAATCCGCGCCAGCAACGGCGCCCAGATCTTCTGCGCACGGGCTTCATCGAGCGACCAGTGGCGGCTGACGCCGTCACCGTTCCAGCTCAAGTGCTGCTCGCCCTCGCCCAGCTTGCACTTGAGCTGCTCGATGGCATCGGCAAGGCTGGCCAGGGCCTGGGGCGCAAGCATCGCCGGCTTGAGTTGCCAGTGCTGCAGGCAGGCCTGCAGCAAGGCGCCGGTAAAATCTTCGCCGCCGAGGAAGTTGTCGCCGGTCGAGGCATGCACCTCGATCAGCGGCAGCGCGTATTCCAGTACAGTCACGTCGAAGGTGCCGCCACCGAGATCGAAGATCAATGTGCGTTCGAATTTCTGCTCGTGCAGGCCGTAGGCCATGGCCGCGGCGGTCGGTTCGTTGATCAGGCGCTGGACTTTCAGGCCAGCAAGCTCGGCGGCAAAGCTGGTGCGCTTGCGCTGCTCGTCGCTGAAATAGGCCGGCACGGAAATCACCGCTTCGCTGATCGGGCAACCGAGAAACGCTTCGGCATCGGCCTTGAGTGCACCGAGCACCAGCGCCGACAGTTCTTCGGGGCTGAATACCTGGTCACCGAGGGTGATCTTTTTTTCGCTGCCCATGAAGCGCTTGAAGGCGGCGGCGGTGCGTTGCGGATGGGTAGTCAGGCGTGAGCGTGCGGCCTTGCCGACCAGAATGCTGCCGTCTTCGTCGAGGCTGACCACCGAAGGCGTGAGCACGTCGCCAAGGGCGTTGGGGATCAGTTGTGCCCGGCCATCCTGCCAGACCGCCACCAGGCTGTTGGTGGTGCCCAGGTCGATACCCAGCATTGGCGCCGGGGAAGTGCTTGCATCCTGCATGTTCGTTCTCTTGCTCAGAAGTGGTGCTGGCACGGAGCAAAACAGTAGCGTCCCAGCGTACTGGTGGATTCTGGACGAATTCCAGAAACAAAAAAAGCGACCCTAAGGTCGCTTTCTTTGTTGCTTCCGGGTGTTCAGTGGGCCCTGGAAGCTAAATATGGCGCAGCGGACGGGACTCGAACCCGCGACCCCCGGCGTGACAGGCCGGTATTCTAACCGACTGAACTACCGCTGCGCGATACACTGAGAAGTGGTGGGTGATGACGGGATCGAACCGCCGACCCTCTGCTTGTAAGGCAGATGCTCTCCCAGCTGAGCTAATCACCCTTCGTCTCGGTGTGGCGCGCATTCTACGGAGCACCGAACACTCTGGCAAGCACTTTTTTAAAAAAATTTTTGAGGCGTTCCAAAGACTTAGCGGTGCTTGGCCTGAAGTGCCCGCTCGGAGTTTAATGCCCTCCTTATGTGTTGAGGAGAGATTCACCCCATGTGGTTCAAAAACCTGCTGACCTACCGCCTGACCCAGGACATTTCGTTCGACCCCGAGGCACTGGAAACCGCTCTGGCCAGCAAGCCGGCTCGCCCATGCGCCAGCCAGGAGTTGACCACTTACGGCTTCGTCGCCCCGTTCGGCAAAGGTGAAGACGCACCGCTGGTGCATGTCAGCGGCGACTTCCTGCTGATTGCCGCGCGTAAAGAAGAGCGCATCCTGCCGGGCAGCGTCGTGCGCGATGCGGTTAAAGAGAAGATCGACGAGATCGAAGCCGAGCAGATGCGCAAGGTCTATAAGAAGGAGCGCGACCAGATCAAGGACGAGATCATCCAGGCCTTCCTGCCGCGCGCCTTTATTCGCCGCTCGATGATCTTCGCCGCCATCGCCCCCAAGCAAGGCCTGATCCTGGTCAACTCGGCCAGCGCCAAGCGTGCCGAAGACCTGCTGTCGACCCTGCGTGAAGTCATCGGCTCGCTGCCGGTGCGCCCGGTGACCGTGAAGATCGCCCCGAGCGCGACCATGACCGACTGGGTCAAGACCCAGCAGGCCGCGCCTGACTTCTATGTACTGGATGAGTGCGAGCTGCGCGACACCCACGAAGACGGCGGCATCGTCCGTTGCAAGCGCCAGGACCTGACCAGCGACGAGATCCAGCTGCACCTGGGTACCGGCAAGGTGGTCACGCAACTGTCGCTGGCCTGGCAGGACAAACTGTCGTTCGTGCTCGACGACAAGATGGTCATCAAGCGCCTGCGCTTTGAAGAGCTGCTGCAGGACCAGGCCGAAGAAGACGGCGGCGACGAGGCCCTGGGCCAGCTCGATGCCAGCTTCACCCTGATGATGCTGACCTTTGGCGAGTTCCTGCCGGCGCTGTTCGAGGCGTTGGGAGGAGAAGAAATCCCGCAGGGGATCTGAGTATTGTAGCGACCTTGCCGGCCTCATCGCCGGCAAGGCCGGCTCCCACAATGGATCTGTGTACGCCGAACCTGTGGGAGCTGGCTTTGCCAGCGATCGAGCGCGCAGCGGTCGTGATAAGAAGGACCTGCGCCATGCGTACCCTCGCTGCCCTCAGCCGCTTCGTCGGCAATACCTTCGCCTGGTGGGTGCTGTTGTTCGCCATCCTGGCCTTCTTGCAACCGCAGTGGTTCATCGGCCTTAAAAGCGCCATCGTGCCGCTACTCGGCCTGGTCATGTTCGGCATGGGCCTGACCCTCAAACTCGATGACTTCGCCGCCGTCGCCCGCCAGCCCTGGCGCGTGGCCCTGGGCGTGGTCGCGCATTTCATGATCATGCCCGGCGTGGCCTGGCTGTTGTGCCGGTTGTTCCAGCTGCCGGCGGAAATCGCCGTGGGCGTGATCCTGGTGGGCTGCTGCCCCAGCGGCACTTCATCCAACGTCATGGCCTGGCTGGCCAAGGGCGACCTGGCCCTGGCCGTGGCGATTGCCGCCGTCACCACCCTGCTCGCCCCGCTGCTGACCCCGGCGCTGATCTGGCTGCTGGCCTCGGCCTGGCTGCCGGTGTCTTTCCTCGACATGTTCTGGTCGATCCTGCAACTGGTGATGCTGCCGATCGTGCTTGGCGTGCTGGCTCAACGCCTATTGGGCGCGCGGGTACAACTGGCGGTGCAGGTGCTACCGCTGGTGTCGGTGGTCAGCATCGTGATGATCGTCTGCGCCGTGGTGGCCGCCAGCCAGGCGAAAATCGCCGAGTCCGGCGTACTGATCATGGTGGTGGTCATGCTGCACAACGGCTTTGGCTTCATGCTTGGCTATATCACCGGCAAGCTGTTCAAGCTGCCGTTGGCACAGCGCAAGTCGCTGGCGCTGGAGGTCGGCATGCAGAATTCCGGGCTGGGCGCGGCCCTGGCCAGTGCACACTTTTCGCCATTGGCGGCGGTGCCCAGCGCACTGTTCAGCGTCTGGCACAATATTTCCGGGGCGTTGCTGTCGACCTGGTTTCGGCGCATGCAAGAGCCTGAGGTGGAGCTTAAAACCCAGCCGCTCGGTTAATGCCAACACTGTGGGAGCCGGCCTTGCCGGCGATGGGCCGCAAAGCGGCCCAACTTGCAGTACAAAAGCAACTTGGGCACCATACCGCCCACTGTGAGGACGGCCTCACGACGCACCGCGTGACCATTCCGGGGACGGCCCCATCACTTGATGGAGACTCTGCATGTCCTGGATCATCCTGTTTTTCGCCGGCCTGTTCGAAGTCGGCTGGGCCGTTGGCCTGAAGTACACCGACGGCTTTTCCCGCCCCCTGCCCACCGTCCTCACCGTCGGCGCCATGGTCATCAGCCTCGGCCTGCTGGGCCTGGCCATGAAAGAACTGCCGCTGGGCACCGCCTACGCGATCTGGACCGGAGTCGGCGCAGTCGGCACGGTGATCGCCGGGATCATCCTGTTCGGCGAATCCATGGCCCTGGTGCGTCTGGTCAGTGTGGCGCTGATCATCTGCGGCCTGGTCGGGCTCAAGGTCAGCGCCAGCTGACCCAGCCCTGCCCCTTCAGCGTGAGTCGCCGCGCAGCTCGCTGACCCGCTCACGCAGCAACGCCGGTTCCGCCGCCTCTACCGGGACGGCAGAACCGGCCACCAGGGTCACCCGCGACCACAAGCGGCGGAAGAACCCCTTGGCCGGGTCGCGGCTGAAGAAACTCCCCCACAAGCCCTGCAACGCCAACGGGATCACCGGCACCGGCGTCTGCTCGATGATCCGGCTCACACCGCCCTTGAACTCGTCGATTTCACCGTCGGTGGTCAGCTTGCCTTCAGGGAAGATGCACACCAGCTCTCCATCGGCCAGGTACGCAGCGATCTGCTTGAACGCGCGCTCGTAGGTCTCGGCATCTTCGCTGCGCCCGGCAATCGGAATCGCCCCGGCGGTACGGAAGATGAAATTGAGTACCGGCAAGCGGTAGATCTTGTAGTACATGACAAAACGAATCGGCCGGCGCACCGCGCCACCGATCAGCAGTGCATCGACGAACGACACATGGTTGCACACCAACAGTGCTGCGCCCTGATCAGGAATCTGCTGCAGGTCACGGTGCTCGACGCGGTACATGGAATGGCTGAGCAGCCAGATCATGAAACGCATGGTGAACTCGGGGACGATGCGGAAGATATAGAAATTCACCGCGATGTTGAGCAGCGACACCACCAGGAACAGCTGCGGGATGCTCAGCTCAAGGAAGCTCAGCAGCACCACGCTGAAGATCGCCGAGACCACCATGAACAGTGCGTTAAGGATGTTGTTGGCGGCAATCACCCGCGAACGCTGGTCTTGCGGGGTGCGCGACTGGATCAGTGCATACAGCGGCACGATATAGAAGCCGCCGAACACACCCAGGCCGAGAATCGACCCCAGCACCCACCAGGCCTGGCCGATGCCCAGTACCGCCAGCCAGTCGTAAGGCGCGGCCGCCGGCAGGATCTCGCCGGAGTGCCACCACCAGAGCAGGCCGAACAGGCTCAGGCCGAAGGAGCCGAACGGCACCAGGCCGATTTCCACCTTGTGCCCGCTCATGCGCTCGCACAGCAGCGAACCGACGGCGATGCCCACCGAGAACAGGGTAAGGATCAGGGTGACCACGGTCTCGTCGCCGTGCAGCCATTGCTGGGCGTAACCGGGGATTTGCGTCAGGTACACCGCGCCGATGAACCAGAACCACGAGTTGCCGACGATCGAGCGCGACACCGCAGGCGTCTGCTTGAGGCCCATGCGCAGAGTGGCCAGGGTCTGGCTGGCGATGTCCCAGTTGATTTTCAGCTCCGGTGTAGAAGCTGCGGCGCGCGGGATGCTGCGACTGGCCAGGTAGCCCAGCACGGCCACCAGCACCACCGCCGACGCAGCCCAGACGCCGTAATCGGCGCTGGACATCAGTACCCCGGCACAAATGGTGCCGGCGAGGATCGCCAGGAAGGTGCCCATTTCCACCAGGCCATTGCCGCCGACCAGCTCTTCCTCGCGCAGGGCCTGGGGCATGATCGAGTACTTCACCGGGCCGAACATGGCCGAGTGGGTGCCCATGCCGAACAACGCCAGGAGCATCAGCAAGGGTATCTGGGTCATGATGCCAATGGCACCGACCGCCATGATGGCGATCTCGGCCAGCTTGATCACGCGGATCAAAGCGTCCTTGGCGTACTTCTCACCGAACTGCCCGGCCAGCGCCGAGAACAGGAAGAACGGCAGGATGAACATCAAGGCGCAGGCGTTGACCCAGATGGCAGTGTCCTGGCCGTGGGGGCTGGCGATCTTGTAGAGAAACAACAGGATGACCGACTGCTTGAACAGGTTGTCGTTGAACGCACCCAGCGACTGGGTGACGAAGAACGGCAAGAAGCGCCGTTTGCCAAGCAGGCTGAATTGTGAAGATTGACTCATCGTCCGTGTACCTGAGTGGGGCTTTGTTATTGGATACGCGCAGGCCGCACAAAGCCACAAACCCCCAGGTAAATGCAATCTACTTGTTCAGACCGGCAATGCATGGCGACACGAACAGCTCACCGTGCCAGGCGCCGCGCAGGGTCAGGGCGGTGACCAGCAGCCAGAGTGCGGCCAGCGCCACCACCAGTAGCATGCCCAGCTCATGGAAGAAGCCCAGGCCCAGCCAGGCCGCCAGTTTCAGGGTGGCCAGGGTGTACACACCGAGCGGGAAGGTAAAGCCCCACCAGCCGAGGTTGAACGGCATGCCGTGGCGGATGTAGCGCAGGGTGATCAGCACCGCCGTCAGTAACCACCACAGGCCCGCACCCCACAACACGATGCCGGCAATCAGGCCCAGGCCGCGGGCGACTTCACCCAGGTTACCAAGGCCGTTTGCAGCGAAGATCGCCGGGGCATCGGCCCCCAGCAGCAACATGCCCAGGGCGCCGGTACCGATCGGCCCCAGGGCCAGCCAGCTCGACGCGGCCATGTTGGCCTGCGGCAGTTTGTGCAGGGCCATGCGCAGCATGAGGATGGTGAGGATGCTGAACGCCACCGGCAACGACACCGCCCACAGCACATAGCTGGTGATCAGCACCTGAAATTGCGCGTGCGTATCCACCAGGTGCGGCGCCAGCAGGCCGCCGCTGGCAGCGGCGACTTCCGCGGCCACTACCGGCAGCAGCCACACGGCGGTCATCTGGTCGATGCTGTGTTCCTGGCGGGTGAACATCAGGTAGGGAATGGCCACGCCGCACAGCAGTGCCAGGCCGACGTCGAACCACCACAGCGCCTCGACCCAGGGCAGGATGCCCTCGCCCCAGCGATTGATGCCGAACACCAGGCAACCGTTGAGGATGGTCGCCAGGCCCATGGGGATGGTGCCGAAGAACATCGATACGGTGGAATGGGCGAAGATCCGCCGCGCTTCATCAAAGAACAGCACCCAGCGCGCGGTGTACAGCAGGGTAAACAGCACGAACAGGCCGATGGTCAGCAACCACAGGGATTCGGCCAAGGCGTGCAGGCCGGGTACATCGACCTGCGCCAGGGCCAGGGCGAGCACGCCGGTGCCCATGGTCGCGGCGAACCAGTTGGGGGTGAACTGACGGATCACTTCACGCGGATGCGCCAGCTGGCTCAGCGGGCGTAACGGCGAGGTGCGGGTTTGGCTGCAAGGCATGATGAATTCTCCTGTCCTCCGGTGAGGTTGAGTTCATCTTATGCTGGGAAAATATATCTATATAACGGGTAATTTCTCTATCTGTTATCGGTTTTACCAATATACAAATTGCCTTGCACAAGGCGTATGCTCAGCGCCGATAACAACAAGGACGTCGTTAATGCTCACCGCCATCAAACGCTATGCACCGCAAGTTCGCCTGCTGCTGGCGACCACCTTCACCCTGACCCTGGCCCGGGCGATCACCCTGCCCTACCTGGTGGTCTACCTTGCACAGAACTTCGCCCTGGACATCAGCGGCATCGGCCTGATGATCGGCGGCGCGCTGATCGTCGCCTCCTTGCTGAGCCTGTACGGCGGCTACCTGATCGATACCCTGCGCAGCTACACGGTGATCATCGCCGCGACCCTGACCTTTACCCTGGCCTTCATTGGCGCGGTGGTCAGCCGCGAGCTGAGCCTGTTCTTCATCTGCCTGGTGCTGATCAACCTGGCCCTGGCGGTGGTGGACATCGCCGCCAAGGCCGGCTTTTGCGCGCTGCTGCCGCTGGAGGAGCGCAGCGAAGTGTTCTCGATCAAGTACACCCTGAGCAACGTCGCCTACGCGGTCGGGCCCTTCGTCGGCGTGGCGCTGGTGCTGCTGGATGATCACCTGCCGTTTTTGCTCTCGGCGCTGCTCGGCCTGGCCATGTGCCTGAGCTACCGGCGCTGGGGCGAGCGCGCGGCGCGGGCGCGGGTCGAAGGCAGCGAACAGGCCGGGTTTCTCAGTGTTGGCGTGCAACTGGTGAAAGACCGCCGGCTGATCTGCTTCACCCTCGGCGGTGCCCTCAGTGCGGTAGTGTTCGGCCAGTTCACCGCCTACCTGTCGCAGTACCTGGTGGTGACCAGCAGCGCCAGCGAAGCGGCGCGCTACATCAGCTACCTGGTGGCGACCAACGCGGTGACGGTGATTGCCTTGCAGTATGTGATTGGCCGGCGCATCAGCAGCCGCCAGCTGATGCCCTGGCTGATCGCCGGCATGACGCTGTTCCTGGTCGGCCTGCTGGGATTCTCGCTGGCCCAGTCGCTGCTGGTCTGGTGCCTGGCGATGCTGGTGTTCACCCTCGGCGAGATCATCGTCATCCCTGCCGAGTACATGTTCATCGACAGCATCGCCCCGGAGCATCTGCGCGGGGTGTATTACGGCGCGCAGAACCTGTCCAACCTCGGCGCGGCGCTGGGCCCGGTGATCTGCGGCTTTGCCCTGGCGCACCTGGTGCCGGTGGCGACCTTTTACCTATTGATCGGTTCGGTGCTGTTGGCGGCGCTGTTTTATTACCTGGGGGCTCGGCGAACGCCGAATTAAAGCATCGCGGGGCAAGCCCGCTCCCACTGGCTCTGCAGTGAACCCGTGGGAGCGGGCTTGCCCCGCGATGAGGCCAGTACCGTCAGCCGCGGGCTCGGTATTGCGATCCTGAACGAGCTCGATAAACCCACAACCAGCAGCGAGAAATCGCAATGCCGTAAGTGTTTTCTGTCAGACCGTTCTGAATCATACTTCCGGCGCCGTTGCTCTGTTGTGCCATGTCCGTCATGGACCTAGGCTGCTGTCGTCGTTGGAAAATCCAATGAGCGGATTTAGCAGTCCGAGAATGACAGAGATCTACGAACACCCCTGTTATGGCGGTTGTACGTGGGGCACCTTCGGGTGCGCCGGTTCTCTGTCACCGGTCTGCTAACCCGCGTACAGCTGCCACCTTTCGTTTAGCAGCGAAAGATGGTTGCGCCACTGACAGAGGTTACCCATGAAGAAAATCGTCCCCGATCCCCCTAGTCTCGACCTGACCGAGACGACCACCGCGAGCACATCGTTCGGCACCAACCGCATGTTCAGCGTCCGCGAAGGCATACCTGCCGAAGAGGCCCTGCTGCACGCAGGCCAACTTCTGCGCTGCGCCGAAGCCACAGTGAGCGATGCGCTGGATCATCTCACCCTCAACGACCGCTCAATCGTCGCTGGCGCAGGCCAGCATATCGAGACTGCCCGCGCGCTGATCGATGCGGTGATTGATGGGGGTGGCGTGCAACGGATTTTCTCGGACTAAAAGCATCGCGGGGCAAGCCCGCTCCCACAGAGGATCAATGAAATCCTGTAGGAGCGGGCTTGCCCCGCGATGAGGCCAACACAGTCAGCCGCGGGACAAAGCCCGCACCGGCAAGCTCAGAATCGCTGCCACGGCACACAGTATGATCACCCCCAACGCATAAACCTCCCCGGTCGGCACCAGGCCGAAGCTGCGCACCATCCACCCGGCCAGCATGGCCGGCACACAGAAGGCCAGGTAGCTCAGCACATAGAATGTCGCCATCAGCCCGGCACGCTCGTGGGCCTCGGCCAGCGGCATGATGCTGCGTAGCGCGCCCAGGAAGCTCGCGCCAAAGCCGACGCCGGTGACCACCGTGGCCATGAAAAACAGCCCCAGTTCACCGCGATGCAACGCCAGCAGGATCAACAGCATCCCAGCCGGCAACACTCCAGTGCCCAGGCGCAGGATCTGCCCGGCCGGGCGCAGTCGCAGGTGGTAGATCGCCACGGCGCCGGTCACCGTCAACGCCGCCACCAGCCCGCCGCCCACCAGGTTGGAGGTCGCCCCGGTCGCCTCGCGCGCCAGTGACGGCGCCAGCGACAGGAAGAACCCGCCCAATGCCCAACCGGCAACGTTCACCGGCAACATCCGCCACACCGCTGCTCGCGCCTGGGGCGGTACATGCAGGGCCGGGCGCAACGATGCCAGGACGCCGGGCTGGCGGCTGACGCTCTCGGGCAGATGCCACACCAGCAACGCCTGCGCCACAAACAGGCCGAGCAACAGCCCGTACGCCAGGCGCAACGGCCATGGGGCAAACTCCACCAGCAAACCAGTACCCAGCGCACCGCTGGCCATGCCGAGCAAGGGGGTCAGGCTGTTGACCAGCGGCCCCTGTTCCCGGTCGATATCCAGCAACGCGGCCCCCAGCACACTGGTGGCCATACCGGTGGCAAAGCCTTGCAGGATCCGCGCCGCGATCAACCCACTGACACTGTCGGCCTGCAGGAACAACAGCATGGCGACGCTTTCCAGTACCAGCGCGGTAAAGATCAACGGCCGCCGCCCCAGGTAGTCCGACAGCGAACCGACCGTCAACAGCGCCGCCAACAGGCTCACGGCATACACGGCGAAGATCAGCGTCAGGGTCACCGCCGAGAACTGCCACGCTTGCTGGTACAGGTGATACAAGGGCGTGGGGGTGCTCGACGCCGCGAGAAAACCAAGCAGAGCAGTGGCCAGAAACACCAGACGAAAACGCCGCGAGGCCGGGGCTTTGAACAACATGAACATGGTCAGCACTCCGCTAAAGCAATTATTTAGCTTTTGCGCAGTCTGCTCGCCTTCATTCCTTAACGCAAACCCTTTGTGTTAAGGTCGACCGATGGCGATTAAAGAAGGTATCCGCACGGGTGGGCGCAGCGCCCGTGTTCAGGCATCGGTACATGCGGCGGTACGCGAGCTGCTCAAAGAGCAGGACCGCGCGAGCCTGACCGTGCCGCAAATTGCTGCCCGCGCCGGCGTCACCCCGTCGACCATCTACCGGCGCTGGGGCGAACTGGCGGCCTTGTTGGCCGATGTCGCCGTCGAGCGTGTGCTGCCCGACGTGGCGCCGCTGGACACCGGCGAGCTACGCGCCGACCTGCGCGCCTGGACCGAGCAATACCTCGACGAAATCACCTCCGAGCCAGGCCGCAACCTGATGCGCGACGTGCTCAGCAGCGCCTGCCCGGGTTACTGCACCAACATCCTGCGCGGGCAGTTGCAGGTCATTCTCGATCGTGCCCAGGCGCGCGGCGAGGCCTTGCCAGACATCGAGCACCTGCTCGATTTGATCGTCGCGCCGACTGTCTACCGTACCTTGTTCGCCGAAGCCCCGCCGACCCTGGAACAGCTCTACCGCCTGCTTGACCTGGCCTTGCCCGGTTAAGGCCTGCGACGCTCTGCCACTGCGACCATCGTCGGCGCTGACGAAGCCTCGGCGGCGTGCCAGACTGATTGATCGAGGTTCGCTGTCAGGCTGAATCACCCTTTTGCTTCGGAGTTGTCATGTCGCTGTCCAGTGGGCTGATCGCCGTGGTCGCCCTGGCCTATATGGCCATCATGTTCGCCATCGCCTTCTACGGCGACCGCCGCAGCACACCGTTGCCGCCGCGCCTGCGTGCCTGGGTGTACAGCCTGTCGCTGGCGGTGTACTGCACCAGCTGGACCTTCTTCGGTGCCGTCGGCCAGGCCGCCGAACAACTCTGGGCGTTCCTGCCGATCTATCTCGGCCCCGTGCTGTTGCTGCTGTTCGCCCCCTGGGTGCTGCAGAAGATGGTGCTGATCAGCAAACAGGAAAACATCACCTCGATCGCCGACTTCATCGCCGCCCGCTATGGCAAGTCGCAGAGCCTGGCGGTGGTGGTGGCGCTGATCTGCCTGATCGGCGTGCTGCCGTATATCGCCCTGCAGCTCAAGGGCATCGTGCTCGGCGTCAACCTGCTGATCGGTGCCGGCGCCGACGCCACCGGCAGCCGCGTGCAGGACACCGCGCTGGTGGTGTCGCTGGTGCTGGCGCTGTTCTCGATCGTCTTCGGTACCCGCAGCCTGGACGTCACCGAACACCACCGCGGCATGGTCCTGGCCATTGCCTTCGAATCCCTGGTCAAGCTGCTGGCATTCCTTGCCGTCGGCGCCTTTGTCACCTTCGGCCTGTTCGATGGCTTCGACGACCTGTTCAGCAAGGCGCAACTGGCACCGCGCCTGGAAGGTTTCTGGAGCGAGACCATCAACTGGCCGTCGATGATCGTGCAGACCGGCGTGGCGATGATGGCGATCATCTGCCTGCCGCGACAGTTCCACGTCACCGTGGTAGAGAACATCGAACCCCAGGACCTGCGCCTGGCGCGCTGGGTGTTCCCGATGTACCTGATCCTCGCCGCGCTGTTCGTGGTGCCGATCGCCCTGGCCGGGCAGATGCTGCTGCCTGACTCGGTGCTGCCCGACTCCTTCGTCATCAGCCTGCCGCTGGCCGAGGCCCATCCGGCGCTGGCGCTGCTGGCCTTTATCGGCGGCGCCTCAGCGGCCACCGGCATGGTCATCGTCGAGGCCGTGGCGCTGTCGACCATGGTCTCCAACGACATGCTGCTGCCCTGGCTGCTACGGCGCAACAACGCCGAGCGGCCGTTCGAAGCCTTCCGCCACTGGATGCTCTCGGTGCGCCGGGTGACTATTGTCGTCATCCTCCTGCTGGCCTATGTCAGTTACCGCCTGCTTGGCTCCACCGCGAGCCTGGCGACCATCGGCCAGGTGGCCTTTGCCGCCGTGACCCAATTGACCCCGGCCATGCTCGGCGCCCTGTACTGGAAGCAGGCCAACCGCCGCGGTGTGTTCGCCGGCCTGGCCGCCGGGGTGTTCCTGTGGTTCTACACCCTGGTGTTGCCGATTGCCGCCCATAGCCTGGGCTGGTCGCTGGAGCTGTTCCCGGGCCTGGCCTGGCTGCACGGCAACCCGCTGAACCTGCCGATCACCCCGCTGACCCAGGGCGTGGTGCTGTCGCTGGCGGGCAACTTCACCCTGTTCGCCTGGGTGTCGATCCTTTCCCGCACTCGGGTGTCAGAGCACTGGCAGGCCGGGCGCTTTATCGGCCAGCAGACCAGCGCACGGCCGAGCAGCCGTTCGCTGCTGGCGGTGCAGATCGACGACCTGCTGCACCTGGCCGCACGTTTTGTCGGCGAAGAGCGCGCACGACAAAGCTTCATCCGTTTCGCCTACCGCCAGGGCAAGGGCTTCAACCCCAACCAGAACGCCGACGGTGACTGGATCGAGCACACCGAGCGCCTGCTCGCCGGCGTGCTCGGTACCTCCTCCACTCGCGCCGTGGTCAAGGCCGCCATCGAAGGCCGCGACATGCAGCTGGAAGACGTGGTGCGCATCGCCGACGAAGCCTCGGAGGTACTGCAGTTCAACCGCGCCTTGCTGCAAGGGGCGATCGAGAACATCAGCCAGGGCATCAGCGTGGTCGACCAGTCGCTGCGCCTGGTGGCCTGGAACCGCCGCTACCTGGAGCTGTTCAACTACCCCGACGGGCTGATCAGCGTCGGCCGGCCGATTGCCGACATCATCCGCTACAACGCCGAACGCGGCCTGTGCGGCCCGGGCGAGGCCCAGGTGCACGTGGCAAGGCGCCTGCACTGGATGCGCCAGGGCCGTGCACACACCTCCGAGCGCTTGTTTCCCAATGGCCGGGTAATCGAGTTGATCGGCAACCCGATGCCCGGTGGCGGCTTTGTCATGAGCTTTACCGACATTACGCCGTTCCGCGAAGCCGAACAGGCCCTCAAGGGTGCCAACGAAAGCCTGGAGCAACGGGTCGCCGAACGTACCCATGAACTCTCGCAACTGAACCAGGCGCTGACCGAAGCCAAGAGCCATGCCGAAGCGGCCAACCAGTCCAAGACCCGCTTCCTTGCTGCCGTCAGCCACGACCTGATGCAACCGCTGAACGCCGCGCGGTTGTTCTCGGCGGCGCTGTCGCATCAAGGTGACGGCCTGTCGGCCGACGCCCAGCAACTGGTCCAGCACATGGACAGCTCGCTGCGCTCGGCCGAAGAACTGATCAGCGACCTGCTGGACATTTCGCGCCTGGAAAACGGCAAGATCACCCCGGACGTCAAGCCTTTCGCCCTCAACGAGCTGTTCGACACCCTCGGCGCCGAATTCAAGGTGCTGGCCCAGCAGCAAGGCCTGGATTTCCGCCTGCGCGGCAGCCGCCTGCGGGTGCAGAGCGACATGAAGCTGCTGCGGCGCATTTTGCAGAACTTCCTCACTAACGCCTTCCGCTATGGCAAGAGCCCGATCCTGCTGGGTGTGCGCCGCCAGCAAGACCGCTTGTGGCTGGAGGTCTGGGACCGTGGCAGCGGCATCGCCGATGACAAGCTGCAGGTGATTTTCGAGGAATTCAAACGCCTGGACAGCCACCAGACCCGCGCCGAAAAAGGCCTGGGCCTGGGCCTGGCGATTGCCGATGGCCTGTGCAAGGTGCTCGGGCATCCGCTTGAAGTGAAATCCTGGCCGGGCAAGGGCAGCGTGTTCCGCGTCAGCGTGCCGCTGGCCACGGCGCCGGCGGTACCGGTGGTCAGCCCCGCCGAACAGGCCGGGCAGCCATTAGCGGGCATGCAGGTGCTATGTGTCGACAATGAAGACAGCATTCTCATCGGCATGAACAGCCTGCTCAGCCGCTGGGGCTGCCAGGTGTCGACCGCGCGCAACCGCGCAGAATGCGATGCCTTGCTGGAAAACGGCCTGCGCCCGCACCTGGCGCTGGTCGACTATCACCTGGACGATGGCGAGGTCGGCACCGAGCTGATGGCCTGGCTACGCACCCGCCTCGGCGAGCCGGTACCCGGCGTGGTAATCAGCGCCGACGGGCGCAGCGAGATGGTTGCCCAGGTACATGCCGCCGGCCTCGACTACCTGGCCAAGCCGGTCAAGCCGGCGGCCCTGCGCGCCCTGCTCAATCGGCATCTGAGCCTGGTCCAGTAAGGGCACTGGCGGCCAGCGGGTCGCCTTCGCTCATGGCCCGCTCGAGCAAGTCGGCAGGCAGGCTCTTGCTGGCCCGGGCGCCGAGCAGCTTGAGCTGTTCGCTGCGGCTGATCAGGTTGCCACGGCCTTCGCAGAGTTTGTTGCGCGCCGCGCTGTAGGCTTTGTCGACCTGTTGCAAGCGGTTGCCCAGCTCGTCCAGGTCCTGGATGAACAGCACGAACTTGTCGTACAGCCAGCCGGCGCGCTCGGCGATTTCCCGGGCGTTCTGGCTCTGGCGCTCCTGCTTCCACAAGCTGTCGATGACCCGCAAGGTGGCCAGCAAGGTCGTTGGGCTGACGATCACGATCTGGCGGTCGAAGGCTTCCTGGAACAGGTTCGGTTCGGCCTGCAAGGCCGCCGAAAACGCCGCCTCGATGGGCACGAAGAGCAGGACGAAATCCAGGCTGTGCAGGCCTTCGAGGCGGTTGTAGTCCTTGCCGGACAGGCCTTTGACGTGGTTGCGCAGCGACAGCACGTGCTGCTTGAGCGCGGCCTGGGCGATCTCGCTGTCGTCGGCGGCAACGTACTGCTGATAGGCGGTCAGGCTGACCTTGGAGTCGACCACCACCTGCTTGTCGCCCGGCAGCATGATCAGCACGTCGGGCTGGAAGCGCTCGCCATCGGCACTCTTGAGGCTGACCTGGGTCTGGTACTCGCGGCCCTTCTCCAGCCCCGCGTGTTCCAGCACCCGCTCCAGAATCAGTTCGCCCCAGTTGCCCTGGGTCTTCTGACCCTTGAGCGCCTGGGTCAGGTTGGTGGCTTCATCGCTCAGGCGCAGGTTGAGCTGCTGCAGGCGTTCCAACTCCTTGGCCAGCGAGAAGCGCTCGCGGGCTTCCTGCTGGTAGCTGTCTTCGACACGTTTTTCGAAGGCCTGGATGCGCTCCTTGAGCGGATCGAGCAATTGCCCCAGATGTTGGTGGCTGGTCTGGGCAAAGCGCTGCTCGCGCTCATCGAATATCTTGGTGGCCATTTCGGCGAATTGCGCCCGCAGCTCGTCACGCGAGCCCTGCAGGTCGTCGAGGCGTTGCTGATGGCTTTCCTGTTGTTCGCGCAGCTCGGCGCTCAGGGCTGCGCTCTGGGCGTCCAGGCGGCGCAATTCGGCTTCACGGGCCGAACGCTCCAGCTGCCAGGCGTGGGCGGCATCCCGAGCGTTATCACGGTCGATCTGCAACAGCTCAAGCTCGCGGGCCTGGGCGGCCAAAGTGGCCTGCTTGGCGGCGTTGGCCTGGCTCAAGTCGCTGATTTCGTCACGGCTGGCATCCAGCTGGGCGAGCAGGCCTTCCTGGGCCAGTTGCACGCTGCTCAGGCGCTCTTCGAGCAAAGCCGCTTGCGCCTGGCGCGTACTCAGGCGCCGCTGCACCTGCAGCACCAGCGTCAGACACGGCACAGCCGCCACCACGATACCCAGCAGAATGCTGGTCAGATCCACTGCCATAGCCACCCCGAACTCCCTCGGCCAACAATCAACGGCTCAGCTTATCAGCCTTGGGCCTGTGCGCCGTATTCAGGCTTCAGGCAATTGCCTGAGCAGGCGCAGGGCTTCCTGCGAGCCTTGGGCTGCCGCCTGCTCCAACCAGAAGCGGCCCTGAGCGGGTTCGTTCAGTTGCCCCAGGACGCACAGCCGGCCGTATTCAAGCTGGGCCCGGCGATCACCGGCCCGCGCCGCTTGGCGCAATAGTTCATGGCCGATACGACGGTCGCGCGCATTGCCGCAATCGCGGCAGAGCATCTGCCCCAAGCGGCTCTGGGCCACCACCACGCCCTGGCGCGCCGGCTGCTTGAGCAAGCGCCCGGCAAAGTGCTTGACGTTGGGGTTGTCACCCAGGCGCGGACTGTCGAGCAACCACAAGGCAACCTTCAAGGAGAAGCGCTTGGGCTCGGGCAGAGGCGGTTGGGCAGCTGGGTCAACGGGGATTTTGGAGCGAAACTTCATAAAAAACAGCGAAGGCAACTCGAGAGGCGCGCCACTCTACTCCATTTCTCTGACAATGGCCCGGTGCTTTTTTGCACTTTTTTTCAAAATATTTCAGCGTTTTTTCTTGACGTCAGGGCGGGCATTTTGTCGCTGACAGAAGACTGCCGAAGGATTGTCGGACACCGGCTAAAAAGCTGGCACGCCCGTCCTAGAGCAAGCGCTCGGGACAATCCACAGAAGCTGTGGATAACTCGGTGGACAACCCCCTAAACCACCCCGCAAACCCCTATGGAATGGGGCTTTCAGTCAAACTGTCGATTTTTTCACCAGCTAAAATAAGTGTTTTTTTTCATTGACTTAAGGCAACGGCCAAGTCATTAGCGGCCATGTGCCGCGTTGTTGCAGGGCTGTAACAGGGGCCGCCCCAAATGTGTACAACCGCCCTGAAGCGAGGCGTTTATCTGCACGAAACTGGCACGTTCCCTGCCTCACGACGCTACAAAGCCGGTGAAATACCACTTCACAGAGCGCCGGGAACGCGACATACTGATCGGCTCGCCAGACGAAAACCCCCAAAGCTTGCCAAGACCCGGAAAGTCCTGTAGTCTTGCCGCCGTTAGTACCAAGCTGAAAGTCAATTCTGGCCAAAGCAGTCCTTACAGTGCCCTGCCCCCTCACATCGGACAGGCCTGTTGAAACCAGGACCGGCCCACTCGATGGTTCCCCAGGTAAATCACTTCTTACTCTGACCGAACCAACCTGCAGATTGATCAGGATCTTCACCCAGCGGCATTGAACCCGACCCTGGCTGTTGCCTGTCCTCCGACGTACCTACCAGTCAGCCCCAGCGCCACATGATAAATGCGCCCAAAACTGGCTGCCCTGTTCCAGTCAGGTTCTTCGCACCGGCTTAAATGCCCGCGTTACTGGAACGTTTTATATGTGCACGGATCGAATCCGTGTCTATTGCAGGAACACCTAATAACTATGAATCACTCCAACCATACTCAGGCTGCCATTCGCACCCTTTCCCAGGCATTTGCCCCTCTGAACTGCTTGATCCTGGCGTCGCGCAAAGGCGGCTTCAGCTTCACCCTGGTCAACGAGCACGGCATTGCCCGTCACAGCGAGCGCCTGTACCCGGAGCAATACTCCGAAGCCGAGCCGCTGCAGGCCGTCATCGAGCGCACCCGTCAGGCCCTGGTGGCCTGATCCGCACGGCGCTGCAAACGCTCAAGCCCCGCCCTCTGGCGGGGCTTTTTTATGCCTGGTAAATCTGTCGAATCCCCCTGTGGGAGCTGGCTTGCCAGCGATGAGGGCAGCCCCGGCTAACGTGTTGCGGCCATCGCTGGCAAGCCAGCTCCCACAGGAATTTGGCCATCCTTAAGTGCGAATCACTAATCGCCACACGGCATATGATTTATAACTAAAAGCCGCAAATGTTTTAAAAACAGGCCTTTACAGCGTGAATATGACACTACACTTCAACTCAAGCGGCAAAGGCCGCTTCCGGCGGGCCTGACCGACTCACCAGCTGCCAAGCTCCAGCGTCCGCCGGTCAATTTCAAGTTCGAGGGCATCATGGGTATCGCCGCGAGCGAGTTGAGCCAGTTTGTCATTCGTCCGACCCTGATCTACCTGGGTCGTCATTGCGCCAGCGCCGAAGCCCTGCTGCTCGGCGTCGCCGCCAGCCAGTCAGCACTCGGTTCGGCCCTGCACGACCGTCGCGGGCACGGCCTGTACCGCATCGGCGAACTGCGCCACCAAAGCCTCTGGGACCAGTTCCTGGCCCGCGACCCGGACCTTGCCAGCCTGGTCCGCGGCCTGGCCAGCCAGCACGCCTTCCTCAGCGGCCCGCACCTGGAACTGACGGTAAACCTGCGCTACGCCACCGCCATCGCCTGGATGCTGATCGAAGAACAGGCCCCTGAACTGCCCGCCGCCGACGATTTACTGGGCCTGGCACGCATCTGGCGACAAACCTTCCAACCTCAGGGCCGGCTGCGCGATTTCACCTGCGCCTGGCAAACCTGCATCGCTCCTGTGACTCTTCAGGCCTGCTGAGAGTCACTGCTTTCCATAATCGGAAAATTCCCGCCATTTTGGTCGGATTGTCCTACAAAACCGCTCTATCTCCTGCGATACAGCCTATAGCGCTGCGGGCGAAATGTTGGTAGTTTTCGCCCCGGAGATCCCAAGGAGTTCTAATAATGAAAAAAGTCATGCTCAAAACCTCTCTTAGCCTCGCCGTCACTCTCGCTTCGACTCAACTGTTCGCCAGCGGCTTTGCCCTCAACGAACAAAGCGTCAGCGGCATGGGCACAGGTTTCGCGGGTCGTTCTTCTTCTGCCGATGATGCCAGCACCGTTTTCGGCAACCCTGCCGGCATGTCGCGCCTGAAACGCGAACAGATCACCGTTGGCGGCGCCGCCGTCATCGCCAAGTCCGACATTTCCGGTGGCGGCCGCCCAGGCGGCAGTACCGATGGTGACATGGTGCCGTTCGTTGGCGTGCCCATGGGCTACTACGTCAAGCCGATCGATGATCACTGGACCGTCGGCTTTGGTGTCTACGCACCCTTCGGCCTGGTGACCGAATACGAAGACGAAGCTGCCAGCCGCTACTGGGGCAAGAAAAGCTACGTTGAAGTCATTACCTTCCAGCCTACTGTCAGCTATGCCTTCAACGACAAGGTCTCGATCGGTTTCGGCCCGACCTTCAACCGTATCAAGGGCGAACTGAGCTCCAACGTCCTCAACCCACGCAGCCCGGGCTTCAACGACGGCGAAGTGAAGATCAAGGGCGACGATACCGCGGTCGGCTACAACATCGGCGTCATGGTGCAAGCCACCGACAAGACCCGCCTGGGCCTGACCTACCACTCGATGGTCGACTACAAGCTCGAAGGCAACACCAAGATCAACTCGGCCCTGATCGGCCCGTTCAGCGGCAGCAAGTTTGACGCCGAACTGAAGATCAAGACCCCTGAGTCGGTAGACTTCTCGGTCACCCACGAACTGGATGACCAGTGGACCCTCTACGCGGGCAGCACCTGGACCCGCTGGAGCCGTCTGGAAGCGATCACCGTAACCAACGAAGTGCCTGCGCCGATTGCCGGTCAGTTCGGCACCATCAACGAAGACCAGAACTGGCACGACACCTGGGCACATGCCATCGGTGCTTCGTACAAGCTGAACAAAGAGTGGGTACTGCGCACCGGTTTCACCGTCGACCAGTCGCCGACCAACAACCACGACCGCTCGCCACGCATTCCGACTGGCGACCGCAAGGTGTTCAGCCTGGGCGCTGGCTACAGCCCTACCGAAGACATGACCATCGACCTGGCTTACTCCTACCTGTGGGAAGAAGACACCAAGGTCAACCTGGCCAGCCCGACCAAGGGTTCGTACAACGCCAAGTACGAAAACAGCGCTCACGGTATTGGCGCGTCGCTAACCTATCGCTTCTGATTGCAGCACCACTAAAAAAACCGCCTTCATTGGCGGTTTTTTATGCCTGATGGACCGGCCAGGCAGGCCCGACCTCAAGCTGGATGTACTCCATGAACGCCCGCACCTTGGGCGTCAGGGCAAAGCGATCGGCCACGCACAGATAGACGTCCATCGGCTCGGTCTGGGCATAGGCCATGGCGGGCTGCGAATACTCGAACAGCGCCACCAGCTGGCCACGCTCAAGCAAGGGCCGGGCGACGAACTCGGCCAGCCGGGCGATGCCACCATCCTGCACGGCCATCTGGGTCAGTACATCGATGTCATCGCTGATCAGCACATTGTCGAACTCGGCATCAAAACGCAGACCCTCGCGGATAAAGCCCCAGCGTAAAAAGCGTCCGTCTACCGGGTAACGAAACACCAGGCAGCGATGCTCCTTGAGCTGCTCGGGCGATTGTGGCCAGCCGGCCGCCGCCAGATAGCCCGGGGAGGCGCAGCAAATGAACGGCACCCTGGCGATGTGCCGGGCCAGCAGGCCATCTTCGAGTTGTGGCTGGATGCGAATACTGACATCGACGCCCTCCTGGGCATGATTGACCCGCCGATCATTCGTAACCAATTCAATTGAAAGCTGCGGGTATCGTGCGCTGAACGCCGGAATCAACGGCGCCAGTACATGACGGCCAAACGCCGAAGACGAAGCGATGCACAAGCGCCCCTTGGGTTCGCAATCCGGGGTGGTGACCGCCTGCTGCGCTTGTTCAAGGTCGCGCTCGATATGCTTGACCTTGTCGTAGTACAGGCTGCCACTGGGCGTCAGCACCATGCTACGGGTGGTGCGCGCGAGCAGGCGCACCTGCAGGTGAGCTTCCAGGCGGGCGACGTTCTGGCTCACGGCGGCGGCACTCAAACCCAGGCTACGGGCGCCACCGGCAATGCTGCCGGCTTCGACAACCTTGATGAAACTCTTGATCGAACCGAGCAGGTTCATGGCAGGCTTCCGGGCATTCGTAAGATCTTCTTTATAAAGACCTAAGCCGCAGGCGTCTACCCGAGCCAAAGGCGGCCTTGCTAGGCTGCGCCCTCCCCCACACCAATGGAGCCAGCATGACGACCCAGACCAGCGCCCGCAGCCGACGCAAACTCGGCGTTCGCGCCACCCCCTACGTGTTTGCCTTCTACATGTCGGCGATCATGGCCCTGTTGATGTGCTTCGTGATCACCGCCGCCAACGCCGGCATCGACGAGCAGTACCTGGGCAACGTGCTCAAGGCCTACCAACTGGCCATGCCGGTGGCCTTCGCCTGCGTACTGGTGGTACGCCCGATCGTGCTCAAGCTGGTGGCCTGGACCGTGCACGCCAGCCACTGAGGCCGCTCAGGGCTGGGAAGCGATGGCCTTCTCGATCGCCGCCTTGAACGCCGGATCATCCGGCTTGGTTCGGCTGGAGAAGTTAGCCACCACCTTGCCCTGGCGGTCGATCACGTACTTGTAGAAATTCCACTTCGGCGCGCTGCTCTGCGCAGCCAGCTCCTTGAACAGTGGCGTGGCATCACTGCCGCGCACCGGCTGGGCCTGGGTCATGGTGAAGGTCACGCCGTAGTTGGCATAGCAAACCTTGGCGGTTTTCTCGGCATCGGCGTCTTCCTGCTTGAAGTCGTTGGAGGGCACCCCGAGCATTTCCAGGCCCTGCTCGCGGTATTCCTTATAGACGCTCTCGAGCCCTTCGAACTGCGGGGCAAAGCCGCAATAGCTGGCGGTATTGACTACCACCAGCGGTTTACCGGCAAAGCGCTCACAGAGGTCGATCTGCTCCTTGCCGCGCAGTTCCGGCAGCTTGCTGTCGAGCAGCGCCGGGCAATCGGCGGCCAGGGCATTGGCAGCGGCGGCCAGGGTCAACAGCGGAACCAACATCCAGCGTGTGCGCATCTTCTCTCTCCCTCGAACGTTCCTGGAGAAATCAGAGTACTCCTAGCACACGCCCATGCCCAACTGCATCAATGCCAGGCCGCCCTCATGCCAGCCCCACCAGGCCAACCCCAGTAGCAACAGTGCGCCAAGGCCGAGCAAGGTGCGAATAGCGACAGGGTTCATGCCGCTTGCGCCTGCAAGCGCGCGACCGGGCGCTCGCGTACCGGCCAGTTGAGTGCCGCGGCGAGCAGGCTGAGGAGGATGGAAATCTGCCAGACCAGGTCGTAGTTGCCGGTCTGGTCATACACCACCCCGCCCAGCCAGCCGCCAAGGAAAGCGCCCAACTGGTGGAAAAGGAACACGATACCGCCAAGCATCGACAGGTTGCGCACACCGAACAGGGTAGCGACGGTGCCGTTGGTCAAGGGTACGGTCGACAGCCACAGCAGGCCCATGGCAATGCCGAACAGGTAGGCGCTGAACTGGGTGATCGGCGCCCACAGGAACAGCACGATCACCACCGCACGCAACAGGTACAGGGCGGTCAGCAGGCGCGGCTTGGACATACGCCCGCCAAGCCAGCCGGCGGTGTAGGTGCCGACGATATTGAACAGCCCGACCAGCGCCAGCACCGTGGTACCGATGGTCGCCGGCAGGTGCTGGTCGACCAGGTAGGCCGGCAGGTGCACACCGATGAACACCACCTGGAAGCCACAGACGAAAAAGCCCAGGGCCAGCAGCCAGAAACCGGAATGCGTGCAAGCTTCGCGCAGGGCCTGGCCGAGGGTCTGCTCATTGCCGGTGCTGGGCAAAGGCCGATCACGCAGCAAACCCACCAACGGCACGATAAAGGCCACCAGCAAACCCAGTACCAGCAAGGCCGCCGACCAGCCCAGCGAGCCGATCAGGCCGAGGGTGCCGGGCAGCATGGCGAACTGGCCGAAGGAGCCGGCGGCGCTGGCGATGCCCATGGCCATGCTGCGTTTCTCTGGCGGCACGGCGCGGCCGACCACGCCCAGGATCACCGAGAACGAGGTGCCGGACAGGCCGATACCGATCAACAAGCCGGCACTGAGCGACAGGGTCAGGGCCGAGTCCGACATACCCATCAGCACCAGCCCGACGGCATAGAGAATACCGCCGACCATGACCACCTTGGCCGCCCCCAGGCGATCAGCCAGGGCACCGGCAAACGGCTGGGCCAGGCCCCAGATCAGGTTCTGCAAGGCGATGGCGAAGGCGAACACACCGCGGCCCCAGCCAAAATCGGCGCTCATCGGCGCCAGGAACAGGCCAAAGCCATGTCGCACGCCCAGCGACAACGCCAGGATCAGCGCCGCGCCGAGGAGAATCCAACCACTGGTTCGCCATACCGATGTCATTTTTGTTGTCTCCAAAGCGCCGCAAGGCTTATGCGGGTATATACCCGCTTATAGTTTAAAAAAGCTCAGGCCAACAGCTCCAGCAGGCGTACCAGTTCATCGCGCCGGCCCTCGCCCAGGGTATCGATCAAGTCGCTTTGCGCCTGTTCCCAGGCCGGCTCTGCCGCTTGCAGCCTGGCTTGGCCCTGCTCGGTGAGCAGAACGATCCGGTTACGCTGATCCTGCCCCTCGGCCAAAGCCACCAGGCCCTCAGCCTCCAGCACCCGCAGGTTGCGCCCGAGGGTGCTGCGGTCCAGGCCCATGGCCTCGGCCAGGGTGGAAATGCTCGGTTGGTCCAGGCGACGCAAATGCCGTAGCAAAGAAAACTGCGCGACATTGATCCCAAAGCCTTCGAGGGCCTCGTCGTAGTGTCGGCTCACCCCGCGGGCGGCGCGACGCAGGTGGGTGCAGATGCATTCGCTGGTCAACATAATGCGTGTATATACCCGCACCTGGCCAACTGCAAGCTTTTACTCGCCACTCACAGCACCAGGGCGATCAATACCGCCAGCTCCAATAGCTCAAGCATGGCCCCGGCGGTATCACCGGTGGTGCCACCCAGACGGCGAACCATCAAGCGACGCAGCCAGGCGAAGACCCCTGCGGCAACCAGCACAACCCACAGGCCCTTGAGCCCCGCCAGCAGCACACAGGCCAGCGCACTGACCAGCAATACCAGCTTGCCCGCCCCACGAGGCAGGTGGTCCGCCAGGGCCTGGCCCAGCCCACCGCTGCGCACATAGGGCGTGCTGAGGAACAAACCCAGCAATGCCGCGCGGCCGATCAGCGGCGCGAGCAACAACAGCACGCCCTGGCCGCTGTCGAGCAACGCCAGCAAGGCACAGAACTTGAGCAACAGCACCAGCACCAGCGTGACCACGGCAATCGGCCCGCTGCGCGGGTCCTTCATGATCAGCAACGTGCGCTCGCGGTCGCCGAAACCGCCCAGCCAGGCGTCGGCGCTGTCGGCCAGGCCATCCAGGTGCAAGGCGCCGCTGAGCAGCACCCAGGCACTGAGCAGCAAGGCAGCGTGCAGCAGCACCGGGCTGCCCGCCAACAGCGCGTTCAGCCCCCAGAGCAGCACCCCGAACAACAGCCCCACCAGCGGGTAATACAGCAGTGAGCGGCCCATTTGTTCGGGGGCCGGCATGCCCGGCAGGCGCACCGGCAAGCTGCTGAGAAATTGCAGGGCGATCCAGAACGCCAGCATGTCAGTGCACTTCCCGCAGGCTGCCGTCCGCCAGCAGCTCAAGGCGACACAGGGCACCATGGGCCACTTCGACCTGCAGCAACTGCTCACGGGGCAAGCCTCGAGCGCGGGCCAGCAACAGGCGCATCACACCGCCGTGAGTGACCAGCAACAGGCGCTTACCGGCGTGCGCCTGGTGCAAGGCGCTGATGGCTTGCAGCACGCGTGCGGAAAAGTCCGCCACCGGCTCGCCAGCAGGCGGTGTGAACGCATAGGGATCAGCCCAGAATTGCCCAAGTTCGGCTTCGTGGGTGAGCATCAGATCTGCGGCACTACGCCCTTCCCACTCACCAAAATGCAGCTCCTGCAGACCCGGCACCCGCTGCAGCGGCAGGTTCAACTGCGCCGCCAACGCTTCGGCAAAGCGCGCGCAGCGCTGCAAGGGCGAGCTGACCAGCACATCCCAGAAGCCCGCGCCACTCACTGCCGCATGCATCTGCGCCCAGCCCTTGGCGGTCAGGGCATCGTCGAGGCTGCCACGCAGGCCGCCACCCAGTTCAGTTTCGCCGTGGCGCAGCAGGTCGATGATCATGCCGGGCGGTCCGCCACTGCCGCTTCGGCGAAGGTCGCCATCTGCCCGTGCAGGTCGCAGGCCAGGCGCAATACCGGCACCGCCAGCGCCGCGCCACTGCCCTCGCCCAGGCGCAGGCCCAGCTCCAGCAGCGGCTCGGCGTCGAGCTCGGCGAGCACCCGGCGATGCCCGGGCTCGGCGCCACGATGGCCGAACAGCAGCCAGTCGCGGCAACCCGGGTTGATGCGCGTCGCCACCAGCGCAGCGACCGTGCAGATAAAGCCATCCACCAGCACGGCAACACCGGCCTGGGCGCACCCCAGGTAGGCACCGACCAGTGCGGCGATCTCAAAGCCACCAAAACAGAACAGGCGCTGCAGCGGGTCGTCGCCGAGATCTGCATGCTGCTGCAACGCTCGCTCGATGACCTCGGCCTTGTGCCGTACACCGGCGGCGTCCAGCCCTGTGCCCGGGCCGCTGAGCTCCACAGCCGGGCAGCCGAGCAAGGCACAGGCCAGGGCGCTGGCGGCGGTGGTGTTGCCGATGCCCATCTCGCCGCCGATAAACAACTGGGCGCCGCTGGCGGCCGCGCGCAAGGCACTCTCGCGCCCGCCCTGCAGGGCCAGCACGCCCTGTTCATGGGTCATCGCCGGCACCTGGGCGAAGTTCGCCGTGCCGGCGCCGACGCGCAGATGGCGTACACCCGGCAGCTCCAGCGCGAGGTCGATGGTGCCCAGGTCGACCACTTCCAGCTGTGCATTCAACTGCCGCGCCAGCACGCTGATGGCGGCGCCACCGCTGACGAAGTTATGCAGCATCTGCCCGGTCACTGCTTGCGGATAGGCCGAGATACCCTCGGCGACCACGCCGTGATCGCCGGCAAAGATTGCGATCCAGACCTGCTCAACGCTGGGCTTGAGCTGGCCTTGCAAGCCGGCCAGCTGCACCGCCAACTGCTCCAGGCGGCCCAGCGAGCCAGCCGGTTTGGTCAGTTGCTGTTGACGCGCCAGGGCCTGTTCGCGAACAGCCTGGTCAACAGGACGACAGGCTTCAAGCCACCAGGTTTGACTCATAGTGCAGGTCCTTTAAGGGTGAGCGGCAGGCCGGCGACGGTCAGCACCACGCGCTGACAGCGTTCGGCAATGGCCTGGTGCAGCCAGCCGGCTTCATCGACATAACGGCGGGTCAGCTCGCCCATGGGCACCACGCCCAGGCCGGTTTCGTTGCTGACCACAATGATTTCGCCCGGCAGCTGCGCCAGGCAATCGAGCAGTGCAGTGCGTTCAGCCGCCAGGCGCTCGGGGTTGTCGAGCATCAGCAGGTTGGTCAACCACAGGGTCAGGCAGTCGACCAGCAGGCAGCGCCCGGCACTGGCATTGGCACGCAGCACCCGGGCCAGTTCCAGCGGCTCTTCGATCAATGCCCACTCCGGCGGACGCCGCTCGCGGTGCAGTTGCACCCGCGCGTTCATCTCGCCGTCGAGCGGTTCGCTGGTGGCGATGTAGGTAACGGCCAGGCCGCTCTGCACCGCCAGCTGTTCGGCCAGGCGGCTCTTGCCCGAACGGGCACCGCCAAGAATCAGGTTGAGCATTTCAGTTCAGTCCGCAGAGTTGGCGCAGGCGCGCGGTGTCCAGGTGCTGCTCGACCAGATCGGCAAGGCGCTCGATGTCGCGTTCGCGCAGGGCCTGATAATCGATCTGCTCTGCCTCCTGCAGCCCGGCCCAGCGCAACAGCGCGGCGCAGCAATGCGGCGCCTCGAACAGGCCATGCAGGTAGGTGGCGAGGATCTGCCCGTCGGCGCTAATGGCGCCATCGGCGCGACCATCGTCCAGTTGCACCGCCGGGCGCTCCAGCGCCGGTCCCTGGGTGACGCCGGCATGAATCTCGTAGCCGTTGATGGCCGCTTGTTCCAGTTGCAGGGTACCGGCGACATTGCGCAGCTGTTTCTCGGCCTCCAGCACGGTGACAAAGTCCAGCAGCCCCAGGCCGTCGCTGACACCCGCCGGCCCTTCCAGGCCCAATGGGTCTTCCACGCGCCGGCCGAGCATTTGCAGCCCGCCGCAAATACCCAGGACCTTGCCGCCATAACGCAAATGACGGCTGATCGCCTGGTCCCAGCCGCGCTCGCGCAACTGCGCCAGATCCCCGCGCACACTCTTGGAGCCGGGCAGGATGATCAGGTCGGCCGGCGGAATCGGCTGGCCGGGGCCAATGAACTGCAGGTCGACCTGCGGGTGCAGGCGCAGCGGATCGAAATCGGTGTGGTTGCTGATACGCGGCAGCACCGGCACGATGACCTTGAGCTGGCGCCCGGCCTTGATGCCCTGGCGCTGGTCGATGCCGTCCTCGGCTTCCAGGTGCAGGTCCATCACATAGGGCAGCACGCCCAGCACCGGTTTGCCGGTACGTTCTTCGAGCCAATCCAGACCGGGCTGGAGCAAGGCGATGTCACCGCGAAAACGGTTGATGACAAAACCTTTGACCCGCGCCTGCTCGCTCGGCGAGAGCAATTCCAGGGTGCCGACCAGATGGGCGAAAACCCCGCCACGGTTGATGTCGGCAATCAGGATCACCGGGCAATCCACCGCCTCGGCAAAACCCATGTTGGCGATGTCGCCGGCCCGCAGGTTGATCTCGGCCGGCGAGCCGGCACCTTCAACCATCACCACCGGATAGGCTGTGCTCAGGCGCTGGTGCGAGGCCAGCACAGCCTGCATGGCGATGACCTTGTAGTCGTGATAGGCCACGGCATTCATGCTGGTGACCGCGCGGCCATGGACGATTACCTGGGCCCCGGTGTCGCTGTTGGGCTTGAGCAGCACCGGGTTCATGTCTGTGTGCGGCGCCAGGCCGGCTGCCTGGGCCTGAACCGCCTGGGCTCGGCCGATCTCGCCACCCTCGGCGGTCACTGCACTGTTGAGCGCCATGTTCTGCGGCTTGAACGGCACCACGGCAACGCCCTGACGCAGCAGCCAGCGGCACAGCGCGGTCACCAGGGTGCTTTTGCCGGCATCGGAGGTGGTGCCCTGCACCATCAAGGTGGTCATGGCTGTTCCTTGCGGTAATCGGTGAAGGCCCGGGCCAGGCGCTGGAAATCCTGCTCACTGGCCGGCAGGCCGAAGCGCAGGCTGGGCGGCTGGTTGAACAGGCGCAGCAGGATGCCGCGCCGGGCCATGAATTCATGCAGTTGCGGCGCCTGCTCGGTGACCAGGTACTGGAACAGGTCGCAGCTGCCGTGCGCAGCGAATCCACCAGCGCTGAGCACCTCGGCCAGGCGCTGGCTGGCCACGGCGCAGCGGATAATCTGCTGCTGATGCGCGGCGCTATCGAGCAGGCACGCCTGGCCGAGGATGCGCGTCGGGCCACTGATGGTCCAGGGCCCGAGCTGTTCGGCGAGCAATTGCAGGAGTTGCCGCTCGGCAAGGACAAAGCCCAGGCGCACACCGGCCAGGCCAAAGAACTTGCCGAACGAGCGCAGCACGATCAGGCCCGGGCGCTCGGCGTGTTCGCCGATGCTGTGCTGCGGGGTGTTGTCCATGAAGGCTTCATCGACCAGCAGCCAAGCACCGCGACGGGCCAGGCGCGCATGCCATTCGAGCAGTTGCTCGGCAGGTATCAGCCGCCCAGTGGGGTTGTTGGGGTTGACCACCACCAGTACGTCGAGACTGTCGAGGTAGTAGTCAACCTGATCTTCAGCCAACTCACGCACCCGATGCCCGGCACGGCGCCAGCCTTCGGCGTGCTCGGCGTAGCATGGCGACAGTACGCCGACCGTACCGGGGCGGCGCAAGCGCGGCAACGCCTGGATCGCTGCCTGGGAACCGGCCACGGGCAGCAACTGGTTGACCTGGTAGTACTCGCAGGCAGCCTGTTCCAGGCCGTCGTCGGTCTCGGGCAAGCGTGCCCAGGCGCGCAGCGGGATCTCGGGGATTGCATAGGGCCAAGGCGCAATACCGCTGGACAGGTCCAGCCAGTCTTCGCGGGCGATACCGTATTGCTGCACTGCGCGCTGCAGGCGACCACCGTGCTCAAGCATAGAATTCAGCCCCCAGGCACAACAGCAGTAACCACAACCACACGCCCTGGCACACCAGGCGCCAGCCGCGCTCGATGGCCTCGGCATCGGCCTGCGGGCCTTCGCCCAGCTGCGGGCGCTCGTGCAGCTCGCCGTGGTACACCGCCGGGCCGCCCAGCTCGACACCCAGCGCCCCCGCTCCGGCAGCCATTACCGGGCCGGCGTTGGGGCTGTCCCACAACGGCGCCTGGCGCCGCCAGCAGTTCAGGGCCAGGCGGGTCTTGCCCAGCAGCGCGTAGGTCAGGGCCACCAGCCGCGCCGGAATGTAGTTGAGCAGGTCGTCGATCTTCGCCGCGGCCCAGCCGAAGCGTTCGAAGCGCTCATTGCGATAGCCCCACATGGCGTCCAGAGTGTTGCTCAGGCGATAGAGCACCACCCCCGGCACACCGCCAACGACGAACCAGAACAGCGCGGCAAACACCGCATCGCTGCCGTTCTCCAGCACCGACTCGGTGGCGGCGCGGGCCACGGCGGTTTCATCCAGCTCACGGGTTTCGCGGCTGACCAGGTAACCCACGCGCTGGCGGGCGTGTTCCAGGTTGCCCTGGCGCAAGGCTTCGGCCACCGGCGTCACGTGCTCGCCGAGGCTGCGCAGGCCCAGGGCGCAATACAGCGCCAGCACTTCCACCAGCCAGCCAATGTACGGCAACCAGGACAGCAGCATGGCCAGGAAGGTCAGCGGCACCACGGCCAGGAACCAGGCGGTGACGCCATGGCTGCGCCAACCGCGGCCACCGGCATTGAAGCGTTGCTCCAGGCGCCCGGCCATGCGCCCGAACGCGACCAGTGGATGCCGGCGCTTGGGCTCGCCCAGCAACGCATCCAGCGCCACCCCGGCCACAGTCAGCAACGCCACACTCATCAAGACTCTCCCCACTGGTTTTCAAACAGCATTTCGTGCAACGGACGCGCCGTGGTCCAACCTTCAAGCACCAGCATGGGCGCCGGGTAAAATTCGTGCACCGGCCCCAGGCAAAGGATTGCCAGCGGCTTGGCACCGGCCGGCATGCCCAGCAGCTCGGCCAGGGCCCGGGGTTCGAACAGCGATACCCAGCCCATGCCCAGGCCTTCGGCGCGGGCGGCCAGCCAGAGGTTCTGGATCGCACACGACAGCGATGCCAAGTCCATTTCCGGCAAGGTTCGGCGGCCGAAGATATGCGCTTCGCGCTCATCCATCAGCGCGGCAACCAGCAGTTCGGCACAGTCATTTATGCCTTCGACCTTGAGCTTCATGAAGTCGTCGGAGCGCTCGCCCAGGGCTTGGGCGGTACGCAACCGCTCCTCCTCCACCAGGGCCTGGATACGCTGGCGCAGTTCACGTCGGGTAATGCGGATAAAGCGCCAGGGCTGCATCAGGCCAACACTGGGGGCCTGATGCGCGGCTTGCAGCAGGCGTGCAAGCAGTTCAGGGGCGACTTCGCCGCCGCTGAAGTGGCGCATGTCACGGCGTTCGCCAATGGCGCGGTAGACCGCCGCGCGTTCGGCTTCGGTAAAGGCATGCTCGGTCATGGACACAACAGCGCCGCCGACGCCTGGGGGTTGGAGGCAAAGTAGAAATGCACGTAGGAAGCGGTCAGCCGGCCACAGCGATACACCGCTTCGGCACCACGGCCACCGTTGGGGCTCTGGCCACGGGCAATCGGCTCAAGCCCGGTGCTGGTCAGCGAGTGATGGTAGGTGTGCCCGCGCAAGGTACCTTCGGGCAATTCCACCGCCTGCAAGGCCAGGGCGGCCAGGCGCTTCTGCATCACCGCCTCACCAGCCAGCAACCCGAGCAATTCGGCGCGCTCACCAGCGACATCGGTCAGGGCATCGAGCAGATAGAGCATGCCGCCACATTCGGCGAGCAACGGCTTGCCGGCGTGATGATGGGCGCGAATGGCTGCGAGCATCGGCGAGTTGGCCGCCAGGGCCTGGTGATGCAGCTCCGGGTAACCACCGGGCAGGTACAGGCTGTCGGCCTGCGGCAAACTCACGTCATGCAGCGGCGAGAAGAACGCCAGCTCCGCGCCCATGGCCCGCAGCAGGTCGAGGTTGGCGCCATAGGTGAAGGCAAAGGCTTCGTCGCGGGCGACCGCGATGCGCACACCTTGCAGCAAGGGCTCGCTCACAAGCTCGGTCGGCGCGGCGAAACTCACCGCCGGCGGCAAAGCCGCATCGCAACTGGCGCCCAGGGCGGCTGCAGCTGCATCCAGGCGTGCTTCGAGGTCGTTCAGTTCACTGGCCTGGACCAGGCCCAGGTGGCGGCTCGGCAGTTCGATGCCGGTTTCTCGCGACAGCCCGCCGTACCAGCGCAGCCCTTCGGTCAGGCTGCCTTCGAGCAATTGAGCGTGGCGCAGGGTACCGACGCGGTTGGCCAGCACCCCGGCAAACGGCAGGTCCGGCTGATAGCGCGCCAGGCCCAGGGCCAGGGCACCGAAGGTCTGGGCCATGGCCGTGCCATCGATCACCGCCAGCACCGGCACACCAAAATGACGAGCGAGGTCGGCGCTCGATGGCGTGCCATCGAACAGCCCCATGACCCCTTCGATCAGGATCAGGTCGGCCTCAGCCGCCGCTTCCCATAACAGACGGCGGCTTTCCTGCTCGCCGACCATCCACAGGTCGAGCTGATACACCGGCGCACCGCTGGCGCGCTCGAGAATCATCGGGTCGAGAAAGTCCGGGCCACACTTGAATACGCGAACCTTGCGCCCCTGGTTGCGATGCAGGCGCGCCAGAGCGGCGGTCACCGTGGTCTTGCCCTGGCCGGAGGCCGGTGCGGCGATCAATACCGCCGGGCAATGGCGCGCATCCCTCATAGCTCGACGCCCTTCTGGGCGCGGATACCGGCCTGGAAGGCGTGCTTGATCATGCCCATTTCGGTGACGGTGTCGGCCAGTTCGATCATTTCATCCTTGGCCGCACGACCGGTGACAATCACGTGCTGCATCGGCGGGCGCGCCTGCAGGTCGCTGAGGACCTGGTCCAGATCGAGGTAACCGTGCTTGAGGGCGATGTTCAGCTCATCGAGCACCACGAAGGCAATCGACGGGTCCTGGAGCATCTGCCGCGACACTGCCCAGGCGGCTTCGGCAGCAGCGATGTCGCGCTGGCGGTCCTGGGTTTCCCAGGTGAAGCCCTCGCCCATCACGTGGTAGCGCACCTGTTCCGGGAAGCGCCGGAAGAACAGCTCTTCGCCGGTGCTGTTGCGGCCCTTGATGAACTGCACCACGCCGCACTGCATGCCATGGCCCATGGCCCGGGCGAGCATGCCGAAGGCCGAACTGCTCTTGCCCTTGCCGTTGCCGGTGAGCACCAGCAGCAAGCCGCATTCGTTAGGCGAATTGGCGATGCGCTCGTCGATAACGGCCTTCTTGCGCTGCATGCGCGCCAGGTGGCGTTCGTCGCGCTCGGTGGATTCAGTCATGAGGTTCTCCGCAAACCACTGTCGGCCGACCCGCAACGAGCGTAGCAGTCTATGGCTGCTCAGGGTTCGCGGCGAGGAACGGCGTGACAAATGAATGGATATGGCAGACGGAAAACGCGCAGGGCTACGGCACAGGCCGGAGGAACCGCGCATCACCCTCCGTGATGCCGTTGGCTGTAACAGGCCGGTCTCCGGGCTTGTGAGCGGGGCCATGAACACCCGGGACCGCGCGCCTTCCCGGGTCGAGCACCCAGTGGCCCTGCGCGGCCTTGACTCACCTACCGTTGCGGGGGCAGCGCCGGATTCGCGCGCCTTGCGCGCCCACCGGCTTCCCTGTTTCACCCTGCCAGGCCATCGCCTGCAGAGCACCTGAAACAAGTCGCGAAGGTTAGAGGGTTGCACCCGGAGCGTCAATGAAAGGCGCTGAACTGGCCTGGATCAATGGCGCCTTTGACATCTTGTGCAACACTGACTTCAGTGATATCAAATAGCCATACCTCGGCTGTACTCGATCACAACTATAAGGGAGAGCAGCATGCAAGGCCTGATCATCAACAATGCGCGCCTGGAATTCCTGCGCCCCGCCCTGGAGCGCTGGGTCGATTGTATCGACCGCTTCAACCAGACCCTCGGTGATGGCGATGCGCCCTACTGGCACGGTGCCCAAGCCAACCTCGGCCTGCTTTCGGCCGCCGCCTGGCAAGCCGAGCTGGTGACCCTGCAGCAGCATCAGAGCAAGAAGCAGCGCGATGAAGGTGATCGTGAAGGTCGCTGCGACCTGTACATCGCCAACCGCGAAGAAGCCGCCTACCTGCAAGCCAGCCAGCGCTGGCCGAAAATTGCCAGGCTGGACCTGAACAATGCCCTGGCCGAAACCGTGTATGCCGCACGCCAGGTTGCCGCGCCCAGCCAGCTCAAGGTCGCCGCGCTGTTCGCCAGCCCCTGGAAAGCCGGCCAGCACGCCAGCCCCGAAGAACTACAGGACCTGGTCGACGACCTGCAAAAGCACAACGCCTGCGCCATTGCCTGGTACTTCCCCTACGCCTACCGCAAGCTGCACAACGAAGCCGGCCAGTACCACCCCGGGGTGGCGTTGCTGCTCAAGCAGGCCTGAACCAGGGAACCTCCCGCGCCTGATCCGCCTCTACTGGCAATAGCGGCCATCATCGCGAGGGAAACGACATGGGCATCAGCCGGATTGCACTGCTGCTGGCAGTGACTGCGGGATTAAGCGGGTGCGGCGAGAACGCGCGCCTGGAGGTCAGCGACGGGGTCGGCCCGTCGCCGCAATTGCCCGAACCCAACAAGACCCTGATTCCCACCGTCAACATCGCCCCGGCCATCGGCTGGCCCCGGGGTATGACGCCCAAGGCCGCGCCCGGCACTCAGGTGGCGGCCTTTGCCGAAGGCCTGGACCACCCGCGCTGGCTCTACGCCCTGCCCAATGGCGATATCCTGGTGGCCGAAACCAATGCCCCGCCCAAGCCCGATGACGGCAAGGGCATTCGCGGCTGGGTGATGGGCAAGGTCATGGACCGCGCCGGCGCCGGCGTCCCCAGCGCCAACCGCATCAGCCTGCTGCGCGACAGCGACCATGACGGCGTCGCGGAAACCCGCACGACCTTTATCGAGAACCTCAATTCTCCGTTTGGCATGGCCCTGGTTGGCAACGACTTCTACGTCGCCGACACCGATCGCCTGCTGCGCTTTCATTACGAATCCGGCGCCACCTCGATCAAGGGCCCGGGTACGCCGGTGGCTGATTTGCCGGGCGGCACACTGAACCATCACTGGACCAAGAACGTGATCGCCAGCCGTGACGGCAAGAAGCTCTACGTCACTGTCGGCTCCAACAGCAATGTCGGCGAGAACGGCATGGACCAGGAAAAAGGCCGTGCGGCGATCTGGGAAATCGACCCGGCCAGCGGCCAGCAGCGCATATTCGCCTCCGGCCTGCGCAACCCCAACGGCCTGGCCTGGGAACCCCATACCGGCCAGCTGTGGACCGCCGTCAACGAGCGCGACGAGATCGGCAGCGACCTGGTGCCCGACTACATTACCTCGGTCAAGGATGGCGGCTTCTACGGCTGGCCCTACAGCTACTACGGCCAGCACGTCGATCAGCGGGTCAACCCTTCTGATCCGAACCTGGTAGCCAGCGCCATTGCGCCGGACTATGCAGTGGGGCCGCACACGGCGTCGCTGGGCCTGACCTTTGCCGAGCAGGGCGTGCTACCGGCGCCTTTCGAGCAAGGCGCATTCATCGGCCAGCATGGCTCATGGAACCGCAAGCCGCACAGCGGCTACAAAGTGATCTTTGTGCCGTTCAGCACCGCAGGCAAACCTGCAGGCAAGCCAATTGACCTGCTGACCGGGTTCCTCAATGACGAGGGCAAGGCCATGGGCCGCCCGGTCGGGGTGATCAACGACCGGCGCGGAGGGTTGCTGGTGGCGGATGATGTGGGCAACAAGATCTGGCGGGTGAGCAAGGCCAAGTGACCTGGGGGCCGCTATGCGGCCCATCGCCGGCAAGGCCGGCTTGTGTCTTGAGGTAGGAATAGAATCAGAAGTGAGAGCGGTGAATGGCAAGCTGTACGCCGGTAGTGCTTAAAGCACGTGTGGGAGCAAAGCTGCCATTCACCTCTCCACTCTGGCCCGAGCCCGAACAGTTGATTGAGCGCCTCTCGAATCACAAGCGTGGGCCAAGCCAGAGCGCTCTCACAACTGAGTGTAAGAGGGTTCAGCCATGTTGTCTTCTGTTGGAATCGACACTGCCAAAGCCACTTTGGAAATCTGCATCAAACCTCAGAAAATCCGCTTCGAAGTGGCCAACAACTCCGCAGGCTTCGAGGCGTTGCTTGAGCGTCTGAAGGACTTCAATATCAGTCGAGTGCTGATCGAAGCGACAGGCGGCTACGAGAAAGATGTGTTGATCGCCCTGGCCTCAGCAGGACTGGAAACCATCTGCATCAACCCAGCCCGTGCCCGAAAATTCGCCGATGCCATGGGTAAAAAAGCCAAAACCGACAAGATCGACGCCGAAGTCCTTGCGGACTTCGCTGCACACCTCAGCGCCCCTCAAGGCCAACCGGTCAGCCCTGAACGCGAAGAGCTGCGCGAGTTGGTGAAGCAGCGCGCCCAATTTGTGCAGAGCCGTGATGACGACAAGCGGCGTCGCCAGCAATGTCGCTCGGCAACAGTGATGGCCCACTTCGATGAGCATATAGAGCAGCTGAAAGTGCTGATCAAACGCCTCGACGAAGAAATTGATCAGGCGATGGTGCAACTGGACGATACTAGGGCGCGTCAGTTATTGGCAGTGACCGGAATCGGTCGGGTAACCGCCGCAAATCTGCTCGCCTCACTGCCTGAACTGGGGCAGTTGGACCGCCGTCAGATCGCCGCGCTGGTGGGCGTAGCGCCTTACAACAACGATAGTGGTAGCCATCGAGGGCACCGCCAGATATGGGGTGGTCGGGCCCATGTAAGGCGAGTGCTGTACATGTCGAGCTGGATCATCATCCGTCACAACACAGAATTTAAAGCACGCTACGAAGCACTTCGGGCACGTGGCAAGTGCGCCAAGGTGGCACTCGTAGCTTACATGCGGGTGCTGATCGTCAGGCTGAATGCAATGCTGCGGGACAATACCCCTTGGCGAGAGCAAACAGCCTGATCAAGACAGTTGCTCCCACACAGATCGCATGCACCATTACCCAGCGCCCTCTCAGCGCTTGCGGCACAGGGTCAAGCCATCGCCAATCGGTAACATCGACAGGTCCACCCGCGGGTCATCCTTGAGTGTGAGGTTCAATGCCTGGATCGCCCGGGTGTCTTCGCTGTCCGGCGCTCCCTGCAGCACCCGCCCGCTCCACAAGGTGTTGTCGAACAGCACCAGCCCGCCAACCCGCAGCAAGCGCAGGGCCTGTTCCAGGTAGTGTGGATAGTTGGCCTTGTCGGCATCGATGAAGATCAGGTCGTAGCGCTCTGACGGCAGCGTCGCCAGGGTCTGCAGGGCGGGCGCCAGGCGTAGTTCAATGCGCTCGGCGACCCCGGCCTCCTGCCAGTAGCGCCAGGCCACGGCGTTGTAGCTGCCTTCAAGATCACAACAGAGCAACTGCCCGTGTTCCATGGCCTGGGCCATGCATAAGGCGCTGTAGCCGGTGAAGGTACCCACTTCAATCACCCGCTGCGCGCCGATCAGGCGTACCAGCAGTGCCAGCAGTTGCCCCTGTTCCGGTGCTACCTGCCAGCGCGCTTCGGGCATGGCCTGGGTTTCGGCACGCAAACGGGCAAGCAACGGCGTTTCGCGCAGCGACACGCTTTGCAGGTAGTGGTAGAGGGGGTCGTCGAGGTAGAGCGTCTGCGCGGTCATCATCTACCTCGCGAAGGTCAGGGGTTACGCGCCAGATGCGCTGGCTGCAGCACGCGCTTGGCATTCAGGTAGGTTTTTTGCCAGTAGCTGTTGGACAGGTAGTCCAGGCGCACCGTTCCGCCGGTGGCCGGGGCATGGACGAAGCGCCCCTCGCCGACATAGATGCCGGCATGGCTAACCTGCGAACCGCCATTGGTGGCAAAGAACACCAGGTCGCCGGACTGCAGGTCGGTGCGCTCGATGCTCGGCGCTCGGATGCCGATCATTTCCCGGGTCGAACGCGGCAGCGAAATACCGGCGGCATCGCGATAGACATAGCCAATCAGGCCGCTGCAATCGAAACCCGAATCCGGGGTGTTGCCGCCCCAGCGGTACGGCGTGCCAACCAGGCCCAGGGCGCGGAACAGCACGTCTTCGGCAACCGGGGAGAAATAGACTTGCGGGGCCATGACCGCAGGCTCGACCACTTTACGCGGGGCCGGGGCATGACTTGAGCATGCACCGAGCAGTGCTGCGAGGGAAAGTACAGCGAAGCGCGCCATCATCGCCATGGTCAGAACATCCTGTCTGAAGCCGCTTCGGCCAAGAGCCGAAAAGAGTTGAGAATTTAGATTAGACGCTTTCTGTAAACACGCACGGCGACGAGCTTTTCAGCTACGTCGCCGTGGTCAAACCTGTCGAAGGATCAGTTGCGCGAGAGGGTGGTCGCGGCCGGAGCCATGGCCAGTGCACGCTTGGCTTCGATGAAGGTCTTGCTCCAGTAGCGATCACCGAGCTTGTCGATGCGCACACCACCGCTGCGGCGGCTGCTGGAGTGGATGAACTGGTCGTCACCGAGGTAGATCCCGGCGTGACTGACGCGGCCGCGGCCATTGGTGCTGAAGAACAGCAGGTCGCCTGGCTTGAGGTTGTTACGGGCAACCAGCGGGGCCTTGACGTTGATCATTTCGCGGGTGGAGCGCGGCAGGTTGAGGCCAGCTTCTTCGCGGAACAGGTAGCCGATGAAGCCGCTGCAATCAAAGCCGGTGTTCTCGGAGGTACCGCCGAAACGGTAGCGGGTACCGATCAGCGACATGCCGCGCTCGAGAATGTTGTCGGCCAGGGCGGGCAGTTGGTAAGGCTTGCTGCTGGCGAAATCTTGCAGCTCTGCTTCGGTGTTCAGCTCTTCCTCGAACGTCGCCTGGACGGAGGACTTGGTCAAAACCTGAGCGGTAACCGGTTGCTGCTGAACCTGCTGCTGGGATACGGGACCGGTGGTCGCGCAACCAAAAAGCAGGGTCACGAGTGCGAGGGGCACGAGGGGTGCGAAGCGATTTAGCATGGGCACGACCGTGTCTGGGATTTAAAGAAGCCGAGACTATGCCTTCTATCGCATCGATTTGCAAATTCAATCGAAAAAAATGTGACTTTTATGTGCCGAGGCTCTAGCCCCTGCCTTACCAGCCCAAAGTTTCTTTCAAAAACGGGATGGTGAGTTTGCGCTGAGCCTGCAAAGAGGCCTGATCGAGGCGCTCGAGCAGGTCGAACAAAGCACTCATGCTGCGGGTACCACGCGTGAGGATGAAGTGCCCGACCTCATCGGTCAGGTGCAAACCACGGCGCGAAGCGCGCAGTTGCAGGGCGCGCAGCTTGTCTTCGTCCGACAGCGCACGCATCTGGAAGATCAGCGCCAGGGTCAGGCGCGACTTGAGGTCGGCGAGCTTGATCGGCAGTTCCCGGGGCGAGCTGGAGGCGGCGAGCAACAGGCGCCGGCCACTGTCGCGCAGGCGGTTGAAGAGGTGGAACATGGCCTCCTCCCACTCCGGCTTGCCGGCAATTACATGCAGGTCATCGAGGCACACCAGTTCGTACTGTTCGAGGTTGTCGAGCAGTTCGACGCCGCGGTCGAGCAATTGTGCCAGGGGCAGGTACACCGCCGGCTCACCCAGTTGCTCAAAGCGCAGGCAGGCGGCCTGCAGCAGGTGGGTACGGCCCACGCCTTGCTTGCCCCACAGGTAGATCAGGCTTTCGGTCCAGCCGGCGTCGGCTTCGCAGAGTCGCTCGACGTAGCCCAAAGCGGCGGCGTTGGCACCCGGATAGTAGTTGATGAAGGTGGCGTCATCACGCAGACGCACACCCAGGGGCAACTGGATCGGTTTCATGCTGGCTGGGCAGTTCCGGGGAACCGCAAGGGGCCTTTTGTGAAAAGTCTGCAAAGTTTATACCCGTGGCGCCAGTCGCACAATCGGCGCAGACCACAAGTAAAATCAAAGGCTTGCATTAGCGTCTAACGACCAATGCAAGCCAGGTGCTATCAAGCTACAGATCCGGGTCGATTTCACCGCCGTAAATATCCGACTCTTTATACAGGTCGTGGACATGGCGCAGCAGCACCATGATCACGGCCGCCACCGGCAAGGCCAGCAATACGCCGGTAAAGCCGAACATTTCACCACCGGCGAGAATCGCGAAAATCACCGCCACCGGGTGCAGGCCGATACGATCGCCCACCAGCAACGGCGTCAGCACCATGCCTTCGAGCGCCTGACCGACCATGAACACTGCTGCAATCCCGAGCAATGGGTAGGGGTCGCCACCAAACTGGAACAGCCCGGCAATCATCGCCGCGCCGATACCGATAATGAAACCCATGTACGGCACGATCGCCGCAAGGCCCGCCAGCAGGCCGATCAATAGGCCAAGCTCCAGGCCCACCAGCATCAGCCCCGAGGCATAGATGATGCCCAGGGCCAGCATCACCAGCAGCTGGCCACGGACGAAGGCGCCGAGCACCTCGTGACATTCCCCCGCGAGCGCCACCACCCGCTCCTCGCGCTGACGCGGCAGCAGGCTGCGGATTTTGGCCATCATCAGGTCCCAGTCGCGCAGCAGGTAGAAACTCACCACCGGGATCAACACCAGATTGGCCAGCCAGCCGAGCAGGGCCAGGCCCGAGGCGGTGGCCTGGGACAGGATGACCCCGACGATGTCGGTGGTCTGGCCCATGTGCTCGCTGATGGCCGCCTTGATCTTGTCGAACTTCCAGAAACCGTCGGCCAGACCCAGGCGCGCCTGTACCCAGGGCAGGGCCTGGTGCTGCAGCCAGTCGAGCATCTGCGGCGCCAGCTCGTACAGGCGCACCAGCTGCTTGGCCAGCATCGGCACCAGCACCAGCAGCAACAAGGTCAGCAACAAGGTGAACAGGGCGAAGACCACCACCACGCCCCAGGTGCGCGACAGGCCTGCGCGCTCCAGGCGGTCGACCAGCGGGTCGGCCAGGTAGGCCAGCAGGATGCCGACCAGAAAAGGCGAAAGAATCGGGTGCAGCCAGTAAAGCAAGGCGGCGCACAGTAGCGCCCCGCCTACCCATACCCAGCGACGTGTATCAGTCATGAACGGCTCCGGCCAGGTCAGGGGTTACCAACGAAAACGCAGCCCGTTGAAGGGTTGTGGGGCGGCGGCCTGGGTTGCCCCGGGATTGGCCGGATCGACGGCGGCAGGTGCCGCTGGCGCTTCGGGCGGCAGTTCCTGCAGTTTGGCCAGGCCCAGTTGCGCGCGCAGCTGATCGCTATTGCCGGTGACCTGGTAGGTCAGGGTGTCGCCCTGCACCACCTTGAGTCGCGCACCATAAGGTTCGAGCACCCGGCCCAGTTCGGCATAACGCTCCAGGGTCATGCCCTGGACCTGCACCTGCATTTCGCTGCTGGCGCCTGGACGGGCGACGAAACGCGGGGCCAGGCGATTGCTGACGGCAAGCATCACCGCATCGGCCAGGGCAGCCTGGTCAGCAGCCTCGACAGTGCCCTGCTCGCGCTGGTCACCCAGCCACAGGCGCCATTTGCCCTGCCACTTGCCATCGGCTTCGCTGGCGTGCACCGCCAGCAAGGCATCGGCGCCATAGCGCTCGGAAGCCTCACGCAGCGGCGCCGGGTCAGTGCCTTCAAGGTTCTTGCCGGTCGCCACCAGTTGCTCCTGCAAGTCTGCCAATGGCAGCCGCAATGGCAGCCCACGGTGCTGGGCTGCACGGCGCAGCGGTTCGGCGCTGCCCTGGCCGTCGCCGACCAGGCTCGAGCCCTCGGTGCTGTCGTTCAACCACCAGCCGAGGATCGACGGCCGGTTGTTGCCCCACAGGGCCAGGCCGGCCTGGCGCAAGGCGCGCTCGGTGCTGCCGGGATCGAAGTCGACCAGCACGGTTTCCGGCGGACCGGCCTCGAAACCGAACTGGCTGATGATCTGTTGCGGGTCTTTACGCAGCGCAGCCAGGCCCGGGCTTTGCGCGGCCTTGGCATCGCCGGTCAGGCGCAGCACCAGGGTCTCGAGGGCTTTTCCGGTGGCCTGGGTACGGGCTTCGGCGCCCTGGCCGTTGACCGGCTCGCGGACCTGATACAGGCCGGAGAGGGTTTCGGCCTGAGCCGAGAGGCCGAACAGGGCCAGACAGCCGGCGGCCAGGTAGTTACGCAAACGCATGGAGGATTCCTGTCCTGGTAATAAAGAAGCGAGGGCGACAAAAACGGACGCAGCTCAGACCGCAGCACCCGGTAAAACATTCAACCGCTGGCGGTAAATTCTGCCCATCGCCTTTGCTATACCTTATACAGCCTGCGCCGTGGCAACCAGTCGCGCACTGTTAAAGCGTATTTTTCGCAAGAATAAAGGCTCTGCCCGTCGGCCTGAGGATGGCCGCTACCGGGCAACCCTGATAAAATCGCGCGCCTTCGCAGACCGGCGACGGTCAGGCAGCCGGATTCCCTCCGCCTTGCCTGGCAGGTCACGGTCGATTCCCCTGAATCCCTCCCCCCTAAAGGCCTGGATCATGAGCAAGCAACCCTCCCTGAGCTACAAGGACGCCGGTGTAGACATCGACGCCGGTGAAGCATTGGTCGAACGCATCAAAGGCGTTGCCAAGCGCACGGCGCGCCCGGAAGTCATGGGCGGCCTGGGCGGTTTTGGCGCCCTCTGCGAGATCCCGGCCGGCTACAAGCAGCCGGTTCTGGTCTCCGGCACCGACGGCGTCGGCACCAAGCTGCGCCTGGCACTGAACCTGAACAAGCACGACAGCATCGGCCAGGACCTGGTCGCCATGTGCGTCAACGACCTGGTGGTCTGCGGTGCCGAGCCGCTGTTCTTCCTCGACTACTACGCCACTGGCAAACTCAATGTCGACGTTGCCGCCACCGTGGTTACCGGTATCGGCGCTGGCTGCGAACTGGCCGGCTGCTCCCTGGTTGGCGGTGAAACCGCTGAAATGCCAGGCATGTACGAAGGCGAAGACTACGACCTGGCCGGCTTCTGCGTCGGTGTGGTGGAAAAAGCCGAAATCATCGACGGCTCCAAGGTTGCCACCGGTGATGCGCTGATCGCCCTGCCATCGTCCGGCCCACACTCCAACGGCTACTCGCTGATCCGCAAGATCATCGAAGTCTCCGGTGCCGACATCGAAACCGTGCAGCTCGACGACAAGCCGCTGACCGAACTGCTGATGGCCCCGACCCGCATCTACGTCAAGCCACTGCTCAAGCTGATCAAGGACACCGGCGCGGTCAAGGCCATGGCCCACATCACCGGTGGCGGCCTGCTCGACAACATCCCGCGGGTACTGCCAAAAGGCGCCCAGGCCGTGGTTGACGTGGCCAGCTGGGAGCGCCCGGCGGTGTTCAACTGGCTGCAGCAGCAAGGCAACGTCGACGAGCACGAAATGCACCGTGTCCTCAACTGCGGCGTCGGCATGGTCATCTGCGTCGCCCAGGACCAGGTCGATAACGCCCTGAAGGTCCTGCGTGAAGCTGGCGAGCAGCCATGGGTCATCGGCCAGATCGGCGTCGCCGCCGAAGGCGCTGCCCAGGTCGAGCTGAAGAACGTCAAGGCACACTGATGCCGAGCAAGACCTGTGATGTCGTGGTGCTGTTGTCCGGCACCGGCAGCAACCTGCAAGCGTTGATCGACAGCACCCGCACCGGCGACAGCCCGGTGCGGATCTGCGCGGTCATCTCCAACCGCGCCGACGCCTATGGCCTGCAGCGTGCCAAAGACGCCGGCATCGCCACCGCCGTGCTCGACCACAAGGCCTTCGACGGCCGCGAGGCGTTCGACACGGCGCTGGTCGAGCTGATCGATGGCTACCAGCCGCAGCTGGTGGTGCTGGCCGGTTTCATGCGCATCCTCAGTGCCGGTTTTGTCCGTCACTACCAGGGCCGCCTGCTGAACATCCACCCTTCCCTGCTGCCCAAGTACAAAGGCCTGCACACTCATCAACGGGCGCTGGAAGCCGGTGATGCCGAGCATGGCTGCAGCGTGCACTTCGTCACCGAGGAACTCGACGGCGGGCCGCTGGTCGTACAGGCAGTAATACCGGTAGAGTTGGATGACACGCCAGAACGCCTGGCACAGCGGGTTCACAGCCAGGAACACCTGATCTATCCGCTGGCGGTGCGCTGGTTTGCCGAAGGCCGTTTGCGCCTGGGCGAACACGGTGCTCTACTGGATGGCCAGCCTCTGGCGGCCAGCGGCCACTTGATTCGACCCTAGGAGAAATTATGCGTCGCGCCCTGCTCTTCGCTCTCGCCGTGCTCGCGTTGCCGTTGCAGGCAGCCGATCTGAAGCCTTTCTCGGCCAGCTACACCGCCGACTGGAAGCAGTTGCCCATGAGCGGCACTGCCGAGCGCAGCCTGGAAAAGAACGCCAACGGTACCTGGAACCTCAATTTCAAGGCGTCGATGATGATCGCCAGCCTGATTGAGCAAAGTACCCTGACTCTGGACAAGGACACCCTGCTGCCAAAGACCTACCACTTCGAACGTGGCGGCCTGGGCAAAGCCAAGAAGGTTGACCTGGACTTCGACTGGACGACCAAGAAGATCACCGGTACTGACCGCGGCGACGCGATCAACCTGCCACTCAACCGCGGCGTGCTGGACAAGTCCACCTATCAACTGGCCCTGCAGCATGACGTGGCAGCGGGCAAGAAGAGCGTGAGCTACCAGGTGGTCGATGGCGACGAGATCGATACCTACGACTTCCGCGTCCTGGGCACCGAAAAAGTCACCACCAAGACTGGCCAGGTCGATGCCATCAAGGTCGAGCGCGTGCGCGACCCGAGCCAGAGCAAGCGCATCACCGAGCTGTGGTTCGCCAAGGACTGGGATTACCTGCTGGTGCAACTGCGCCAGGTCGAGACCGACGGCAAGGAGTACGTGATCGTGCTGCAGGACGGCACGGTCGATGGCAAGGCGGTCAAGGGCAACTGATAGCCCTGATTGCTGCTAGTAGCCGAAACCCCGCCTGGTGCGGGGTTTTTTATTGCCCTTGGCCAGTCAGCTCCCAAGAGCCTGCGCCTACGTGAAAGATGTTTCATGCGCCAGTCATTTACTTAGCCTGCTAACAAATTCTATAAAAGAGACCTGCGACACGGTGCCGCAGTTAACTGAAAGTGGAGTTTGCAGATGACTGTCAAAGTAACTGAGCGCGACGAAAGCAAAATGTCTCACGAAGGCCTGGCTGCAGGCGTGCGCATCTGGGATGTGCATCAGCAGGGCGAGCTGGTCGGCATGTTCCACAATGAACATGAGGCCCACAGCTACCGCATCGAGCTGGAATACCTCGAGACCAGACGGCAACAGCAATAACCCCTCCAGAAAAAACAAACCCCGCCGAAGCGGGGTTTGTCGTCATTACCACATCAGATCGTCAGGGATCACGTAGGCCGCGTACGGATCGTCGGCATCCGGCTCTTCTACCTGGGTGTTGAGCAGGACGATACGCTGCGGGTCGCGCTCCTGGATCTTCAGCGCCGCCTCACGGGGGATCACCTCGTAACCGCCTCCATGGGCAACGATGGCCAGCGAACCACTGCTCAGCTTGCTGCGCATCAGGGCGTTGACCGACAGGCGCTTGACCTTCTTGTCGTCGACGAAGTTGTAGTAGTCCTCGGTGGTCAGCTTGGGCAGGCGCGAGACCTCGATCAATTGCTTGACCTGGGCGGCGCGGGCCTTCTGCTCGGCCTTCTCCTGCTGCTGGCGGTTGAGCTCCTGGTCGCGCTTGGCCTTCTCGGCCATGGCTTCCTTGGCCATCCGCTGCTGGGTATCGTCGACCTCGACCTGGCCTTTGTGCTCCAGGCGCTTTTGTTTCTTCTGTTCTTTACTGACCTGCTTGACCTGTTTCTGGTTGACCAGACCGGCCTTGAGCAATTGGTCGCGAAGGGAAAGGCTCATCGTTCACTCACTTATGCAACAGCTCAGCCGCAGCTGGGCAGGTTCTTTTCCTGACGTTTGGCTTCGCCCCAGAGCGCATCCATGTCTTCGAGGGTGCAATCTTCAATCGGACGGCCTATGTCGCGCAATGCCTGTTCGATAAAACGGAAACGTCGCTCAAACTTTCTGTTGGCCCCGCGCAGGGCGTTTTCCGGGTCGACCTTCAGGTGCCGGGCCAGATTCACTGCGGCAAACAGCAGGTCACCGAGCTCGTCAGCCAGGGCCACGCTGTCATCGTCGGCCATGGCCTGGAGCACTTCATCGAGCTCTTCGCGGACCTTGTCCAGCACCGGCAAGGCATCCGGCCAGTCGAAACCGACCCGGGCCGCGCGCTTTTGCAGTTTGGCCGCCCGCGACAAGGCCGGCAACGCTGCCGGCACATCATCGAGCAACGACAACTGCTCGGGCTCGCCCTTCTCGGCGCGCTCCTGGGCCTTGATCTCGTCCCAGCGCTGCTTGACCTGGGTTTCGTCGAGCTTGGGTGTGTCGAGCGCGGCGTAGAGCTCGCCGGTGGGGAACACATGCGGGTGACGGCGGATCAGCTTGCGGGTGATGCTGTCGACCACGCCGTCGAATTCGAAACGGCCTTCTTCGCGCGCCAACTGGCTGTAGTAAACCACCTGGAACAGCAGGTCACCGAGTTCGCCCTGCAAGTGCTCGAAGTCGCTGCGCTCGATGGCGTCGGCGACTTCGTAGGCTTCTTCGAGGGTGTAGGGGACGATGGTCGCGTAGGTCTGCTTGAGGTCCCACGGGCAGCCATACTGCGGGTCGCGCAGGCGGGCCATGAGGTGGAGCAGGTCGTCTAGGGTGTACATCAAAAGGCTCTCTCAGGTCTGGCCTCATCGCTGGCAAGCCAGCTCCCACAGGATCGGAGCAACCTGTTTCCTGTGGGAGCCGGCTTGCCGGCGATAGGGCCTCAAGGCGTACGGTTACGCCGCGTCTCGATGATGTTCGGCAGTTGCGAAATCCGCCCCAGCAAGCGCCCGAGGGCATCCAGGCCAGGAATCTCGATGGTCAGCGACATCAATGCGGTGTTGTCTTCCTTGTTCGAGCGGGTGTTGACCGCCAGCACGTTGATCCGCTCGTTGAGCAAGACCTGGGAGACGTCTCGCAGCAAGCCCGGACGGTCGTAGGCACGGATGATGATATCCACCGGATAGGTCTGTACCGGCACCGGGCCCCAGCTGACCTGGATGATCCGCTCCGGCTCGCGCCCGGCCAGTTGCAGCACCGAGGCGCAGTCCTGGCGGTGGATGGTGACGCCGCGGCCCTGGGTGATGTAACCGACGATCGCATCGCCCGGCAGCGGCTGGCAGCAACCGGCCATCTGCGTGAGCAGGTTGCCGACGCCCTGGATCTGAATGTCGCCACGCTTGCCCGGCTTGTAGCCGGTAGCCTTGCGCGGTACCAACTCGACATGATCGCTGCGCTCCGGCTCCACCAGTTGCTGCGCGGCGTTGACCAGGTGCGCCAGGCGCAGGTCACCGGCACCCAGCGAGGCGAACATGTCCTCGGCAGCGCGCAGGTTGGCTTTTTCCGCCAGGCGTTCGAAGTCGACCTGCGGCAAGCCCAGGCGGTTGAGTTCGCGTTCGAGCAGGGTCTTGCCGGCGGCGACGTTCTGGTCGCGAGCCTGCAGCTTGAACCAGTGGACGATCTTCGCCCGCGCCCGCGAGGTGGTGACGTAGCCCAGGTTCGAGTTCAGCCAGTCGCGGCTGGGGTTGCCGTGCTTGCTGGTGATGATCTCGACCTGCTCACCGGTCTGCAGGCTGTAGTTGAGCGGCACGATACGGCCGTTGATCTTCGCCCCGCGGCAGTTGTGGCCGATCTCGGTGTGCACCCGGTAGGCGAAGTCCAGCGGCGTGGCGCCCTTGGGCAGGTCGATGGCGTGACCATCCGGGGTGAACACATAGACCCGGTCCGGCTCGATATCGACCCGCAGCTGTTCGGCCAGGCCACCGATATCGCCCAGCTCTTCGTGCCATTCCAGCACCTGGCGCAACCAGGAGATTTTCTCTTCGTAGTGGTTGGAGCTGGATTTGACGTCGGTGCCCTTGTAGCGCCAGTGCGCGCAGACGCCGAGCTCGGCCTCTTCGTGCATGGCGTGGGTGCGGATCTGCACCTCGAGGACCTTGCCCTCCGGACCGATCACCGCCGTGTGCAACGAGCGGTAGCCGTTTTCCTTGGGGTTGGCGATGTAGTCGTCGAACTCTTTGGGGATATGCCGCCACAGGGTGTGCACGATGCCCAGCGCGGTGTAGCAGTCGCGCATTTCCGGGACCAGCACGCGCACCGCGCGCACGTCGTAGATCTGGCTGAATTCCAGACCCTTGCGCTGCATTTTGCGCCAGATCGAATAGATGTGCTTGGCCCGGCCGCTGATATCGGCGTTGACCCCGGTGGCCAGCAGCTCGTTCTGCAGCTGGTTCATCACGTCGCTGATGAAGCGCTCGCGGTCCAGCCGGCGCTCGTGCAGAAGCTTGGCGATCTGCTTGTACTGATCGGGTTCGAGGTAGCGGAAGGACAGGTCTTCCAGCTCCCACTTGATATGACCGATGCCCAGGCGATGGGCCAGCGGCGCATAGATATCGAACACTTCGCGGGCGACGCGGTTGCGTTTCTCGTCGTCGGCGCCCTTGACCGCGCGAATCGCGCAGGTGCGTTCGGCTAGCTTGATCAGCGCCACACGGACGTCGTCAACCATGGCCACGAGCATCTTGCGCAGGTTCTCGACCTGCGCCTGCGAGCCCAGCACCAGCGACTGGCGCGGGCTGAGGCTGGCGCTGATGGCGGCCATGCGCAGCACGCCGTCGATCAGCTTGGAGACTACCGGGCCAAAGCGCTGGCCGACTTCAGCCAGGGTCACCTTGCCTTCGCGTACGGCGCGGTAGATGACCGCGGCGACCAGCGAGTCCTGGTCGAGCTTGAGGTCGGCAAGGATTTCGGCGATTTCCAGGCCGGCCTGGAAACTCGACGTACCATCGGCCCAGGAATGCTTGGCCGGGTTGCCCTTCTTCTCGATGTCCTGGGCGAACTCGCAAGCGGCCTTGAGGGCCTCCCGGTCCAGCGCCAGGTCGACGCTCACCACATGATCCAGCCATGCTTCGAGATTGATACTGCCGTCGGTGTTGACCGGCTGGTGCACTCTCACCTGTACCATCTTTGTTTACCTTTCCCTACAGCGCATTCGCGATGCGCTTGAAATCACTGGTGCTGCCCCTGCCGGACCCAAGGTGCAGCGCCGAACGCGTCAGCCTGGCTAACCCGCTTCGAATAACGCCATGGCTTCGACATGCGCCGTCTGAGGAAACATGTCGAGAATCCCGGCACTTTTTAACCGGTAACCCTGCCTGACCAGTTCGACGGTGTCGCGGGCCAGGGTCGCCGGGTTGCACGATACATAAACAAGACGTTTTGCGCCGAGGTCTGCGATTTTTCGCACAACCTCGAATGCACCGTCACGCGGTGGGTCCAAGAGTACCGCAGAAAAGCCTCCTGCGGCCCAGCCCGACGCCGCCAAAGGCTGCGATAAATCGGCCTGAAAAAACTGCGTGTTATGCAAATTGTTACTACGAGCATTGGCTGCCGCCCGCTCGACCATCGCCTGCACCCCTTCCACCGCCACCACTTCCCGCGCCTGCCGGGCCAGCGGCAGGGCAAAGTTGCCCAGACCGCAGAACAGGTCGAGCACGCGTTCATCGGCTTGCGGCGCCAACCAGGCCAAGGCCTGCTCGATCATCGCGGTGTTGACCTGGGCGTTGACCTGGACGAAATCGCCGGGCCGGTACGCCAATTCAAGGTTCCAGGGTTCAAGACGAAAACCGAGGCTCTGACCCGCATCCACCGGTGAAGGTTCACCCTCGCCTTGTAACCACAGCTGTACACCCGCCTGCGCGCAGAACGCCTGCAGGCGCGCCAGGTCGCCGTCCCCCAAGGGCCCGGTATGACGCAACAGCAGCGCCAGCGCGGTACCGCTGAACAGCTCGACGTGGCCAACCACCTGCGGTTTGCTCAAGCTGCGCAAGAGCGTGGGCAGGTGACGCATGATCGACTGCAAGGGTTGTACCAGCACCGGGCAGTCGTCGATGGCGACGATGTCCTGGCTGGCTTCGGCGCGAAATCCGACGTCGAGATGTTTCGCCTTGTTGTCCCAACGCACCGCAACCCGTGCCCGGCGCCGGTAGCCGAACTCCGGCCCGGTCAGCGGCGCAGCCCAGTGCTCGGGCTGCACGCCCGCGACCCGCTGCAACTGTTCGGCCAGCAGGCGTTGCTTGAGCGCCAGTTGATCGGCATGAGGCAAGTGCTGCAGGTTGCAGCCGCCACAGCGGTCGAAGTGCTTGCACGGGGCCTCGCGGCGCGCCGGGCTGGCATTGAACACCCGCTCCAGGCGGGCCTCGACCACCTTGCCGTGGGTATTGAGTACCCGCGCTTCGACCTCTTCCTCGGCCAGGGCGCCACTGACGAACCAGGTGCGACCGTCGAGAAAGGCAATGCCACGGCCGTCGCCAGCGAGGCGCTCGATGCTCAGGCGCTGTTTCTTGCCGGTGGGGATCTGTGGCGCGCGGGTGCCACCGGCCGGCTGAAAGCGCAGGCCGCTGTTACGTTTGTTCTTGGACATCAGTTCACTGAATCGAAAATGCCGGTCGACAGGTAACGGTCGCCACGGTCGCAAATGATCGCCACCATCACGGCGTTTTCCAGCTCGCGGGACAGCCGCAGCATGGCTGCCACTGCACCACCGGAGGACACGCCACAGAAAATGCCCTCTTCGCGGGCTAACCGGCGGGTGGTTTCTTCGGCTTCGCTCTGGGCCATGTCGACCACGCGGTCAACGCGCTCGGACTGGTAGATCTTCGGCAGGTATTCCTGCGGCCAGCGGCGGATGCCGGGGATGGCCGAGCCTTCCATCGGCTGCAGGCCGACGATCTGCACCGCCGGGTTCTGCTCCTTGAGGTAGCGCGAGCAGCCCATGATGGTGCCGGTCGTGCCCATGGAGCTGATGAAATGGGTAATGGTGCCCTGGGTCTGGCGCCAGATTTCCGGGCCGGTGCTCACATAGTGGGCTTCAGGGTTGTCGACATTGCCGAACTGGTCAAGCACCAGTCCACGGCCTTCGGCCTGCAGGCGGTCGGCCAGGTCGCGGGCACCTTCCATGCCCTCTTCCTTGCTGACCAGGATCAGTTCGGCACCGTAGGCGGTCATCGCCGCCTTGCGCTCGGCACTGGAATTGTCGGGCATGATCAGGATCATCTTGTAACCCTTGATCGCCGCCGCCATGGCCAGAGCGATGCCGGTGTTGCCCGAGGTCGCTTCGATCAGGGTGTCACCCGACTTGATCTGCCCACGCAGTTCGGCGCGGGTGATCATCGACAGCGCCGGCCGGTCCTTGACCGAGCCTGCCGGGTTGTTGCCTTCGAGCTTGAGCAGGAGGGTATTGCTGGTTTCGCCGGCAATGCGCTGCAGGCGGACCAGAGGCGTGTTGCCGACGCAATCGGCGATGGTTGGGTACTGCAAGGTCATGGCGTATTCGCAATCCAGACTGCGGGGGCGCCTATCATACCGGCAAACGGGATTTGCCCATATCACGCAATGTGTTGGGGTTATAGCTGCAAGCTATAAGCAAGAGTTTACGGCCCTCTCGCTGGCAAGCCAGCTCCCACAGTGGATTTGCATGCCCCTAGTACCTGTGGGAGCCGGACTTGCCGGCGATGGGCCGCGAAGCGGCCCCAGGATCACACCGCCGGCAGTTGCATGTTCAGCCGCAGGCCCTGGCCGGTGTTTTGCGCCCACAGACGCCCGCCCTGGCGGACGATGGCATTGCGGGCAATGCTCAGGCCCAGCCCGAAGCCACCATCGCCCGGGCGCGAACCGTCCAGCCGGGTAAAGGGCGCGAAAATACGCTCAAGCTCACTTTCCGCTACCCCACCGCCCTGGTCTTCCAGCCAGATCAGCCAGTCATCGCCCTGACGCCGCCCGTCCAGGCGAATCACGCCACCGGCTGACGAATGCCGAATGGCATTACGCAAAATGTTTTCCAGGGCCTGGGCCAGGCTGTTGAGGTTACCCTGCACCCAGCACGAGGCGTCCAGCGCACAGTGCAGTTGCGCCCCGGGCCAGGCACTTTCGTAGCAGGCATCCTCAGCCAGCATCTCCCACAGAGCCTGGACCTGGATCGGCTCCTTGCTCATCGGCGCCCGCTCGGTGTCGAGCCAGGCCAGCTGCAGTGCATCCTCGACCAGGCGCTGCATGCAGTCGATTTCGCGGCCCAGGCGCTCGCGCAGCTGGCCGGCATCAGCCTCGCTGTCGCAAGCCACGCGCAAGCGGCTCAAGGGCGTGCGCAGTTCGTGGGAAAGGTCGCGCAACAGCTGCTGTTGCAGGGCCACCGTGCCCTGCAGGCGTTCGGCCATGTCATCGAAGGCGCGGCCCAGCTCGCCCAGTTCGTCCTGGCGGCTGGTGGTGCTGCTGGCGACCCGTGCCGAGAGCTGATCGGCGCGCCAGGCATTGGCCTGCTCTCGCAACTGGATCAACGGCACAATCAGCATGCGGTACAGGCCGACACATAGCAGCAAGGTAAACAGCCCGGGGATGATGCCGTTGGTCACTACTCGCCACAGTACCCGGTACTGCCCCGGCGCCAGACGTTGCGGCAGCTCCATGACCAGGGTGCCCAGGTGCGGCTGCTGCGGGAAAGGCAAGCGCATCCACGGCATGCCGATCGAGCGCGGGCTCACCGGCCAGTCGATTCCGCGCAGGAAGGTCAGGCGCCGGCTTTCAACCTCGTTGAGCGGCGTGCTGCTCAACGACTGCAGGTCCGGGCCTATCACCCCGACCCAGCCGGGCTCCTGTTCGCGAACTGCCGCCAGCCAGGCGTCGATACCTGCCTGCCCTCCTCGCGACCAGGCCTGCTCGGCCTCGCCGGCATAGCCTTGCAGGGTGGTTTTGGCCACCTCGGACAGAAAGGCATTCTGGGTTTCCATATGCCGGCCCCAGGTCCAGCTCAGGCCGATCATCAACAGGCAGAAGCCGACCAGCAGGATGGCCAGTTTCCAGAACAATGAATGACGGTTCGGCACTTCAGTTGACCTCGGCGCCGCTAAGCACATAACCCTTGCCCCACACCGTGCGCACCTCGCGCTCGAGGTAACCGATGGCCTTGAGCTTGCGGCGGATCTGGCTGACATGCATGTCCAGGCTGCGATCGTGGCGGGCATAGCCGCGCTGCAACACTTGCTGGTAAAGGAAGGCCTTGCTCAGCACCTCTTCATCGCTGCGGTGCAGGGTGTCGAGCAGGCGGTACTCGCTGAGGGTCAGCCCCGCCCACTGCTCGCCATAACAGACATCGCACGCCTCTTCATCGAAGCGCAGTTCCCCGGCCTGTACCTGTACGGGTTGTTGATGGCGCCGCTCCAGCGCCACCCGGCGCAGGATCGCCTCGATGCGCACCTGCAGCTCGATCATGCTGAAGGGCTTGGGCAGGTAGTCATCGGCACCGCGCTGGAAGCCGGTGATGCGGTCGGCCTCGGCGCCCAGCGCAGACATCAGGATCACCGGCGTCGAGCTGCTCTGGCGCAGCTGCGCCAGCACATCCAGGCCGTTGAGGCCGGGCAGCAGGATGTCCATCAGCACCACGTCAAAGCAGCTGTTTTGCGCGACCTGCAGGCCATCGCGGCCATTCTGGCACCAGGTGACCTTGAAGCCGCCGCGTTGCAGCTCCTCACGCAGGTACGCACCCAGGACCGGATCGTCCTCGATGGCAAGGATGTTGGAGGTGCTAATAGATACAGGAGTCATTGGCTGATGCTAGCAATTCTCAATCACGCGATTATTGGTTATTCACTGCGTGCAGGCAACCAGGGCTGGACCAAAGCCCCGGTTATAGTTGGCAATCGACAAAAGCAGATACAAATGAGTGCATTACGCGAGTAGGCGCGGTACTTTTCCGACTTGGTCCGTCAGCAGGAGCTGGCGGAGGCTTACAGCGCTTACCGGGCACAGGAGAGTGGCGTGCTGAATAGATTGGGGATCAGAAGCCGCGTGCTGTTGCTCGCCTTGTTACCAGCCGGCCTGATGGCGCTGGTACTGGGCGGCTACTTCACCTGGTTGCAGCAGAGCGAGCTGCAGACCCAACTGCTGCAACGCGGCAAGATGATTGCCGAGCAGCTGGCCCCGCTGGTGGCGCCAGCCCTGGCGCGACACGACCCGGCGCAGCTGGAGCGTATCGCCGCCCAAGCCCTGGAGCAGTCCGACGTGCGTGCCGTGGCCTTCCTCGGCCCCGACCGCAACGCCCTGGCCCACGCCGGCCCGAGCATGCTCAACCAGGCGCCCACCGGCGGTGGCACGCAGTTGCTGCAACGCACCGGCAATGACGCCACCCGTTACCTGCTGCCGGTGTTCGGCCGCCACCGCGACCTGGCCGGCGAGCTGATCCCAGGTGAAGCCGACCGCCTGCTCGGCTGGGTGGAAATCGAGCTGTCCCACGACGGCACCCTGCTGCGCGGCTATCGCAGCCTGTTCACCAGCCTGCTGCTGATCCTGCTGGGGCTGGCCGCCACTGCCCTGCTGGCCTTGCGCATGAGCCGCACGATCAACGGCCCGATCGGCCAGATCAAGTACGCCGTCACCCAGTTAAAAGATGGCAACCTGGAAGAACGCCTGCCGCAAATGGGCAGTTACGAACTGGACGAGCTGGCTGCGGGCATCAACCGCATGGCCGAAACCCTGCACAACGCCCATGAAGAACTGCAGCACAGTATCGACCAGGCCACCGAAGACGTACGCCAGAACCTGGAAACCATCGAGATCCAGAACATCGAGCTGGACATGGCGCGCAAGGAAGCCCTGGAGGCCAGCCGGATCAAGTCCGAGTTCCTCGCCAACATGAGCCACGAGATCCGTACGCCGCTAAACGGCATCCTCGGCTTCACTCATCTGCTGCAAAAAAGCGAACTGACCCCGCGCCAGCTCGACTACCTGGGCACCATCGAAAAGTCCGCCGGCAGCCTCCTGGGAATCATCAACGAGATCCTCGACTTCTCCAAGATCGAGGCCGGCAAGCTGGTGCTCGACAGTATCCCGTTCAACCTGCGCGACCTGATCCAGGACACCCTGACCATCCTCGCCCCGGCCGCCCATGCCAAACAGCTGGAGCTGGTCAGCCTGGTGTATCGCGATACGCCGCTGTCGCTGGTCGGCGACCCGCTGCGGCTCAAGCAGATCCTCACCAACCTGGTCAGCAACGCCATCAAGTTCACCCGCGAAGGCACCATCGTTGCCCGGGCCATGCTCGAAGAGGAACGTGAAGACAGCGTGCAGCTGCGCATCAGCGTTCAGGACACCGGTATCGGCCTGTCCAGCCAGGATGTGCGGGCGCTGTTCCAGGCCTTCAGCCAGGCCGACAACTCGTTGTCGCGCCAGCCCGGCGGCACCGGTCTGGGCCTGGTAATTTCCAAGCGCCTGATCGAACAGATGGGCGGCGAGATCGGCGTCGACAGCACCCCCGGCGAAGGTTCGCAGTTCTGGGTCAGCCTGAGCCTGCCCAAGGCCCGCGACGATGCCGAAGACCTGCCCATGCAACCGCTGGTGGGCCGCCGGGTTGCGATTGTCGACAGCCACGAACTGGCACGTCAGGCCCTGGAGCATCAACTGGAAGACTGCGGCCTGAGCGTCAGCCTGTTCGCCACCGTCGAACAATTGCTGCACGCGGTCGAAGCCGCCACCCTGGCCGGGCAACCCTTCGAGCTGGCGGTGCTCGGGGTCAACCTCGACAGCGTCTCGCCGGAACGCCTCGGCCAGTACATCCAGCAACTGGAGCACCTGGCCTGCCAGGCTCTGGTGCTGTGCCCGACCACCGAACAGGCGCTCTATCATCCGTACCTGCCCAACGCCCACGGCCAATTGCAGGCCAAGCCTGCGTGCACGCGCAAGCTGCGCCGGGCGCTGGTCGAGATGGTCCAGCCGCGGCGTCCGGGCAGCGAGAGCAAGCCGGTGTCCGACCAGCCGTTGCCGAAGGTGCTGTGCGTCGACGACAATCCGGCCAACCTGCTGCTGGTACAAACCCTGCTGGAAGACCTCGGTGCCGAAGTGCTGGCGGTCGACAGCGGTTATGCGGCGGTTCAGGCGGTGCAGGACGAGCGTTTCGACCTGGTGCTGATGGACGTGCAGATGCCCGGCATGGACGGGCGCGAATGTACCGAACAGATCCGCCAGTGGGAAAGCAGCCAGAGCGGCGCGCCCCTGCCGATCGTCGCCCTCACCGCCCACGCCATGGCCAACGAAAAACGCGCCCTGCTGCACAGCGGCATGGATGACTACCTGACCAAGCCGATCAGCGAACGGCAACTGGCCCAGGTGGTGCTCAAATGGACCGGCCTGGCCCTGGGCGCACCGCGCCAGGAACGCTCGCTGGAATCCACGCCGGACAGCAGCGAACTCAAGGTGCTCGACCCGGAGGAAGGCTTGCGCCTGGCAGCCGGCAAGCCGGACCTGGCCGCCGACATGCTGGCCATGCTGCTGGCGTCGCTGGAGTCCGACCGCGAAGCGATTCGTGCGGCCCGCGAGGTCGCTGACCGCAATGGCATGATCGAGCGCGTGCACCGGCTCAATGGCGCCTCGCGCTATTGCGGGGTGCCACAATTGCGTGCTGCCTGCCAACGCAGTGAAACCTTGCTCAAGCAGGATGACCCGCAAGCGCCGCAAGCCCTCGACGAACTGGACCGGGCCATCACCCGGCTCACGGCCCAGGCGCGGATGAGCGCCTGAACCCTGGCTGACCTGGGGCAAGCCTTGATCCTTGCCCCTTGGTTAAACTTTCAGGCAAAGCCTTCAGGAAGATCCCATGCGCGTATTGTTTTTCAGCAGCCAGGCCTACGACCAGGACAGCTTCACCAACGCCACAGCCGTGCCGGGGCTTGAGCTGCACTTCCAGCCCGCACGCCTGACCGCAGACACCGCAGCGCTGGCCGCCGGCCATGAAGTGGTCTGCGCTTTCATCAACGACGACCTCGGCGCTGGCGTACTGGAACGCCTGGCGGCGGCCGGCACGCGCTTGATCGCCCTGCGTTCGGCCGGTTACAACCATGTCGACCTGGCCGCCGCCAAACGCCTGGGCCTGGCCGTGGTGCGGGTGCCCGCCTACTCGCCCCACGCCGTGGCCGAACATGCGGTGGCGCTGATCCTGGCGCTCAACCGGCGCCTGCACCGGGCCTACAACCGCACCCGCGAAGGCGACTTCACCCTGCACGGCCTGACCGGCTTCGACCTGCACGGCAAGACCGTCGGCGTGGTCGGCACCGGGCAGATAGGCGCGGCCTTTGCGCGGATCATGGCCGGTTTCGGTTGCCAGCTGCTGGCCTACGACCCCTACCCCAATCCCGAACTGCTGGCGCTGGGCGCGCGCTATCTGAGCCTGCCGGAGCTGCTACGCCAGGCGCAGGTCATCAGCCTGCACTGCCCGCTGACCGACGACACCCGTCACCTGATCAACGCCCAGAGCCTTGCCGACCTGCAACCCGGTGCCATGCTGATCAACACCGGCCGCGGCGCCCTGGTCGACACCCCGGCGCTGATCGAGGCGCTGAAAAGCGGCCAGCTCGGCTACCTGGGGCTGGATGTCTATGAAGAGGAAGCCCAGCTGTTCTTCGAAGACCGCTCCGACCTGCCATTGCAGGACGACGTGCTGGCGCGGCTGCTGACCTTCCCCAATGTGATCGTCACCGCCCACCAGGCCTTCCTCACCCGCGAGGCGCTGGCTGCCATTGCCGCCACCACCCTGGACAACATAACCCGCTGGGCGGCGGGCAATCCGCAGAACTTGGTCGAGGGTTGATGCTAGGATACGCGGCAGATTTGGAGGACCCATGGTCGAACACGATTTCCGCTACACCCTGTTTAACCCGCAACACACCCTGATCGAGTGCCGCGCCCTGGTGCCGGGCCGCTATCAAGTGACCGGCAACGGCGGCTCGATCCAGAAGAACGACGTTCTGCTGGTGACCCTCAAGGGCAGCAAGGATTTGTCCATGCGCCTGACCGTGGAATCCGTGCGCCACCTGATCAACCCGACCGGCCAATGGGTCGCGGTGGCCAGTGGCCCGGTGTTCGGCGAGCTGGCGATCCATACCTGGGACGTCAACTGCGACAGCTGCCAGGCAACCCTGAACTTCGAGTTCGCGGTCGACGCCAAACTGGGCAAAAAAGCCCAGCAACCGGCCGCCACTGCGCGCATCGCCGAACTCGGCTGGATCAGCCGCGGCGACAAACACCTGTGCCCGAAATGCAAGGAGACGGCCCAGTGAAAACGCTGTTGCTCTCAGCCCTGACCGGCACGGCCCTGCTGGGTTGCGCCGCCGAGCCGATGAAGCTGGAACAGGAACGCAGCTACCTGCTGGAGTGGATTGGCGAGCGTCCGCTAATGGACTACAGCCACCTGACCCTGACCCTGGCCACCGACGGCCGCGCCTATGGCAATGCCGGCTGCAACCACTGGTTCGCGCCTTACCAGCTGGACGGCGACAAGCTGACCTTCGGCAAGGTCGGCAGTACCCGCAAGCTGTGCGCGCCGGCGCTGATGGAGCAGGAAAAACGCTTCCTCCAGGCGCTGGAAACCGTGCAGCGTTGGGATATCTCGCCGATCGAGCAGGTGCGCTTCTGGCCGGCCGAGGGCAAGCCACTGCGTTTCTGGCCTGAGGAAGGCTGACTTAAGCGGCAAGCCACAAGCTTCAAGCAGCAAGTAAAAGCAGACTGTGCGCGGTCTTGCTCTATCTTGCAGCTTGTCGCTTGTAGCTTGAATCTGCTGTCAAGCGCCCTTGAGCGCCTTGATCTTCTGGTTCAAACCCTCAAGCGTCTGCTCGCCCATCAACTGCTCCCTTACCTTGCCCTTGTCATCGATGATGTAGGTCACCGGCAAGGCTTCACTACGCGGCAGTTGGTAACGCTCGGCCGGGTCGCTGGCCAGCACCGTGAAGCCGATGCCCAGCGCTTCGCTGGCCTTTTTCAGGTCTTCTCCCTGCAGGCCGTCGAAGTTCACCCCGAGCACCTGCACGCCCTGCCCCTGCCATTGCTTGGCAGCAGCGTTGAGTTCGGGAATTTCTATGCGGCACGGGCCGCACCATTCCGCCCAGTAGTTGAGCACCAGCCAGTGCCCTTCAATCTGCTCGGCTTTCACTGCCTGGCCGTGTTGGTCCAGACCGTAATCTGCACCGCATCCGCCGAGCAACAGGCTCGCGGTGATGGCCAGTGCTGCTGCCAAACGCCTTGTCATGGGTCAATCCTTCTCGAAGATTCAAGCAAAATGCGAAGTCGCTGCGGTTAGAATAGCCGCCACACCCTGCTGGATGCGACCCGAACATGACTGACCTGACCCTCTATCACAATCCGCGCTGCTCCAAATCCCGTGGCGCCCTCGAGCTGCTCGAAGCCCGCGGCCTGGCCCCGACCGTGGTGCGCTACCTGGAAACCCCGCCGACTGCCAGCGAACTCAAGGCCCTGCTCGGCAAGCTGAACATCAGTGCACGCCAGCTGCTGCGCAGCGGTGAAGACGAATACAAAACACTCAACCTGGCCGACGCCAGCCTCAGCGAGGCGCAGTTGATCGAAGCCATGGTCCAGCACCCCAAGCTGATCGAGCGGCCAATCCTGATTGCCGGCGATAAAGCCGTGATCGGCCGGCCACCGGAGAAGGTGCTGGAGATCCTGCCGTGAGCGCGCCGTACATCCTGATCCTGTTCTACAGCCGTCACGGCTCGACCAGCGAGATGGCCCGGCAAATTGCCCGCGGCGTCGAGATGGCCGGCCTGGAAGCGCGCATCCGCACCGTACCGGCGATTTCCACCGAGTGCGAAGCGGTAGCCCCGGACATCCCCGATACCGGCGCGCTGTACGCTACCCTGGACGACCTGCGCCATTGCTCGGGCCTGGCCCTGGGCAGCCCGACGCGCTTTGGCAACATGGCCGCGCCGCTCAAGTACTTCATCGACGGCACCAGCAGCCTGTGGCTGAGCGGCGGCCTGGTCGGCAAGCCGGCGGCGGCGTTCACCTCCACCGCCAGCCTGCACGGCGGCCAGGAATCGACCCTGCTGTCGATGCTGCTGCCGCTGATGCACCACGGCATGCTGATCATGGGCCTGCCCTACAGCGAGTCGGCGCTGCTGGAAACCCGCGGCGGCGGCACCCCTTACGGCGCCAGCCACCATGCCGGTGCCGACGGCAAGCGCGATCTGGATGCCGACGAAATCGCCCTGTGCCGCGCCCTTGGCCAGCGCCTGGCGACCACCGCCAACCTGCTGGAGAACGGCCGTGGCTAAAAAGCCCAAGGTGCTGCCCCCGATCGCATGGCTGACGCCGCGCCTGCGCCTGACCCGGGCGCTGAGCCTGGCGAGCTTTTTCGGCCTGATCGCCTTGCTGACCCTGAACAACCTGCTGTTCGCCGACCTGCACGGTGCGCGGGTCGGGGTGATCCTGGCGATTGAACTGGTGCCGCTGGTCCTGCTGTTGCCAGGCATGCTCCTGGGCAACGCCCGCGCCCACGCCTGGACCTGCTTTGTGGTCAACCTGTACTTCATCAAGGGCGTGCTGGCCGCGTTCGACCCGGCCCGGGCACTGTTCGGCTGGCTGGAAGTGGCGATCAGCCTGGCGCTGTTCGTCAGTGCCCTGCTGTATGTGCGCTGGCGCTTTCAGTATGAGCGGCGGCTGGCGGGGGAAGGTTCGAACTAAGAGTTGAATCCATCGCTGGCAAGCCAGCTCCCACAGGGTTTTGTGGGAGCTGGCTTGCCAGCGATCATGGCACCACCGATCTCAGTGGTTGACGGTATGCGCCAGCATCACCGACAGCTGGCACAACGGCCGCCCACTCTCGGCATGCCACTGATTGAAGGCATCCTGCACCAGGGCCAGATCGCGCTGGCTGGTCGGCGGCTTGTCGATGATGTCCTGGGCGATCAACGCCGCAGCCATGTCATTGGTGGGGATGAACGTGTCCTTGCCGCACATGCGCAAGAAGCGCGGCGCCGACAGCCCGCCCAACTGGTTGCCATGCTTGGCCAGGTACTTCCACAGGCCGACGATATCGGTCACCGGCCAGTCGGCGATAAACGCACCGAAACTGCCGAATTCCTTCTCGATATCGAGGATCATCTGCGCATTGCGCGGCACGCTCTTGAGCTTGCCCAGGTGGCGGATGATCCGCGTGTCCTGCATCAGCCGCTCCAGGTGCTCGGCGCCCATCAGCACGACCTTTTCCGGGTCGAAGCCAAAGAACACCTGCTCGAAGGCCGGCCATTTGGCGTCCACCAGGCTGTGCTTCAAACCGGCGCGAAACACCCGCAGGGCCAGGGTCGACAGGTAACGGTCGGCGCCGATCGCGCGCAACTGCTCGGGGCTTTTCGCCTGGGGCAGGTGCGCTTCGAGGGCGGCGGCCGAGCCGAAGCGGTTCAGGCAGTACTCATGCAGCCAGTGGTAATCGCGCATGGCCGTCAGATGTTCAGCACGTCGACAAAGCGCGGGGTGGCGGTCTCGTCGATCTTCAGGCTGGTGAAGTCGAACAGGTTGCGGTCAGCCAGTTGCGACGGCACCACGTTCTGCAGGCCACGGAAGATATTCTCGGTACGCCCCGGGGTCTTGCGCTCCCACTCCACCAGCATGTCCTTGACCACCTGACGCTGCAGGTTTTCCTGCGAGCCGCAGAGGTTGCACGGGATGATCGGGAATTCGCGCATGTCCGAGTAGGCCTGGATGTCCTTCTCGCTGCAGTAGGCCAGCGGGCGGATCACCACGTTGCGCCCGTCATCGGCACGCAGCTTGGGCGGCATGGCCTTGAGGGTGCCGTTGAAGAACATGTTGAGGAAGAAGGTCTCGACGATGTCGTCGCGGTGATGCCCCAGGGCCATCTTGGTCGCGCCGATCTCGTCGGCGAAGGTGTACAGGGTACCGCGACGCAGGCGCGAGCACAGCGAGCAGGTGGTCTTGCCTTCCGGGATCAATTCCTTGACCACCGAGTAGGTGTCCTTCTCGACGATGTGGTACTCGACGCCAAGCGTCTCGAGGTAGGCCGGCAGCACGTGCTCGGGGAAGCCCGGCTGCTTCTGGTCCATGTTCACCGCAACGATGTCGAACTTGATCGGCGCCACTTTCTGCAGGTGCAGCAGAACATCGAGCATGGTGTAGCTGTCTTTGCCGCCGGACAGGCAGACCATGACCTTGTCACCGTCTTCGATCATGTTGAAGTCGGTGATGGCTTCGCCGGCGAGACGACGCAGGCGTTTTTGCAGTTTGTTCTGGTTGACCGAAAGGGTGCCCATAGCGCTTGGAATCCGCGAGGTGTGACAAAAGCCGAACATTTTACCCTTAAACCGCAGGTGGGCGTAGGCCAATCCGATAAAGACTGCATTGTGATTAAGCAGGCCCCTGACAGCGCGATTTGCTCTAAAAAGCCGGCTTTGTGCGGCGAACGCCTTTCTATACTGCGACATAAGGCCACACAAAGGTGACCTCCAACCTCTGGCCCAGACTTGGGGCCGCAAGCGCTCCACTGGGGGGCGATGGCAACAACGAAGGAGTGACCGGCATGATCCATCACGTTGTTGGGCTGTTTACCCATCCCGATCAGGAATGGAAAGAAATACGCGGTGAAGAAGAAAGCATCAGCCACATGTACCTGACCCACACGCTGATCCTCGCCGCGATCCCGGCGATCTCGGCGTTTATCGGTACCACCCAGGTCGGCTGGGTCATTGGCGATCGCGCCCCGGTTATGCTGACCCAGGAAAGCGCACTGTGGATGACCATCATGTCCTACCTGGCCATGCTCGGCGGCGTGGCGGTGATGGGCGCGTTCATCCACTGGATGGCCCGCACCTACGACGCCAACCCCAGCCTGGCGCGCTGCATTGCCTTTGCCACCTACACCGCAACGCCGCTGTTCATTGGCGGCCTGGCGGCGCTGTACCCGCACCTGTGGCTGGGCATGATCGTCGGCACCGCCGCGGTGTGCTACACGGTTTATCTGCTGTATGTCGGCCTGCCGACTTTCATGAACATTCCTTCCGATGAGGGCTTTCTGTTCTCGAGTTCGGTACTGGCGGTAGGGCTGGTGGTGCTGGTCGCCATCATGGCCTTTACCGTGATTGTCTGGGGACTGGGCGTGGGGCCCGTCTACACCAACTAACCCAAACCATTAGAATCAACGGCAACATAGGTGCAACAACCTTCAGGCCGCCGCAAGGCGGCCTGATGCTGTGCGCTGACAGGTGGCTCGGCAGCGCCGCCGCGGTTGCGGCATAATTATCGGCCAGGAGTGTTCCCCGATATGCCCGAACTGCTCAAATCCCGCGTCGAAACCTGTTACCAGCAAGCCGAAACCTTTTTCAAACGCCCCTTCCCGCGCCCCGAAGTCAGCTTCAAGCTGCGCGGACAGAAGGCCGGCGTCGCGCACCTGCACGAGAACCTGCTGCGCTTCAACCTGCAGCTGTACCGCGAGAACAGCGACGACTTCCTCAAACAGACGGTGCCCCACGAGGTCGCCCACCTGGTTGCGCACCAGCTGTTTGGCGACCGCATCCAGCCCCATGGCGAGGAATGGCAATTGATCATGCGCGGCGTGTACGAGCTGCCGCCGCACCGTTGCCACAACTACGCGGTCAAGCGCCGCACGGTGACCCGCTATATCTACCGCTGCCCCTGTGCCGGCAGCGACTTCCCGTTTTCGGCCCAACGCCACAGCCTGGTGCGCCAGGGGCGGCGGTACCTGTGCCGGCGCTGCCGCAATACCCTGGTGTATAGCGGCGAGACCCGGGTGGAGTAAAAGCATCGCGGGGCAAGCCCGCTCCCACCCCATCTGTAGGAGCGGGCTTGCCCCGCGACGAAGCCCCCCCGCAGACACAAAAAAGCCCATCCGAAGATGGGCTTTTTGCGTTACGCAGCCTGCCTGTTAGCGAGCAGGACCTTCAGCCACGCCCAGGTCATCCATCGGACGGGTGTCAGTCAGTGGCGAACCACCGGAAGCCAGCTCGGCCTGCAGCTTGTCTTCGTCCAGCTCGTTGACCCACTTGGCCACGACCACAGTGGCCACGGCGTTACCGATCAGGTTGGTCAGGGCGCGGGCTTCGGACATGAAGCGGTCGATGCCGAGGATCAGCGCAAGGCCGGCAACCGGCAGATGGCCAACAGCCGACAAGGTCGCGGCGAGCACGATGAAACCACTACCGGTAACGCCCGCAGCACCTTTGGAAGCCACCAGCAATACCAGCAGCAGGGTGATCTGGTGGGTGATGTCCATGGTGGTGTCGGTCGCCTGGGCGATGAACACGGCGGCCATGGTCAGGTAGATCGAGGTACCGTCGAGGTTGAACGAGTAGCCGGTCGGGATCACCAGGCCTACCACGGATTTCTTCGCGCCCAGACGCTCCATCTTGGTCAGCATGCGTGGCAGCGCCGACTCCGAAGAAGAAGTACCCAGAACGATCATCAGCTCTTCACGGATGTAGCGGATCAGCTTGAGGATGCTGAAGCCGTGGGCGCGGGCGATGCTGCCGAGCACCACCAGGATGAACAGCACGCAGGTGACGTAGAAGCAGATCATCAGCTGGCCCAGTTGCACCAGCGAACCGACGCCGTACTGGCCGATGGTGAAGGCCATGGCACCGAAGGCACCGACTGGCGCCAGCTTCATGATCATGTTGATGATGTTGAACATGACATGGGCGAAGCGGTCGATCAGGTCCAGCAGCGGCTTGCCGTAGGCACCCAGGCGATGCAGGGCGAAGCCGAAGATCACCGAGAACATCAGCACTTGCAGGATATCGCCGTTGGCGAAGGCGCCGACCACGGTGTTGGGGATGATGTTGAGCAGGAAGCCCACGGTGGTCTGCTGCGCGCCGGCGGCGGCGTAAGCGGCCACACTGCTGGCGTTCAGGGTGCTGACGTCGATGTGCATGCCGGCGCCAGGCTTGACCACGTTGACCACGACCAGGCCGATGATCAGGGCGATGGTCGAGACGATTTCGAAGTAGAGCAGCGCGTAGCCACCGGTCTTGCCGACCGATTTCATGTTCTGCATGCCGGCGATGCCGCTGACCACGGTGCAGAAGATGATCGGGGCGATGACCATTTTGATCAGTTTGACGAACCCGTCACCCAGCGGCTTCAGGGCCACGCCGGTTTCAGGGTAGTAATGGCCCAGCAGGATACCGATGGTGATCGCTACTAACACCTGGATATACAGCGATTTGTACAGTGGCTGACGCGTCGTCATGGCTAATTCCTCAAGGGTACCGGCCCATCCTTCCCAGGATGCGGGGTACCTAAAGCGCGAACCCTCCTGCACTGGAGGGATTTGTTGTGTCGAGCTGCCTGGCAGAACTCTGATGAGTCCATAGCAAGCCCGATGCCAAAATGCGCTTTAACGGTGCAAGCCCCGGTTTTACGGGGCTGCAATGCACAACGAGGTTGCAGGTTGACGCGATGGGGTTGGCGGTTTTCCGCACGCCACGGAAAAGAATCCGACAATGATGGCGGTAATCCGCCTAGGTATTTCTTTCCAACTCGAAGCGAATGCGAAAGGCAGCACCGCCCAGTGGCGAGTCATCGAGGGTCAAGGTCGCGTCGTAGCTTTCGATGATGTCCTTGACCACCGCCAAGCCAATGCCCTGCCCCGGGTTCTGCCGGTCGAGACGCTCGCCACGCTGCAGGATGCGCTCGCGCTGATCGGGCGGCACACCCGGGCCGTCGTCCTCGATACACAGCACCACCTGCGTTTCGCCCGCCTGCAGACTGATGCGCACCTGGTTCAGGCACAGGCGGTAGGCGTTTTCCAGCAGGTTGCCAAGCAGTTCGAGCAAGGCGCCCTGCTCCATCGGCACCATCGCATTCGCCGGCACATCCACACTGATGTGCACGTGTTTGTCGCGATAGACCTTGGCCAGGGTGCTGCACAGGCTGTCGAGCAACGGCCGCAACTGCACCTGGTGGCGCACCAGGCCGCTCTTGCGCAGGCTGGCGCGTTGCAGCTGATAGTCGATCTGCTGGCTCATGCGTTCGATCTGGCTTTGCAGCACCCGCGCCTGTTCACGGTCTTCGCGGCGCTGGGCCATGCTTTCGCTGACCCCCTGGAGCACGGTCAGCGGGGTTTTCAGGCTGTGGGCCAGATCGCCCAGCGAATCGCGGTAGCGCCGGCGCTGCTCACGCTCGCTGCGCAGCAGGCGGTTGAGCGAGTCGGTCAGGCGCAGCAGTTCACGCGGATGCTCGCCGCTCAGGCCTTCGCGGGCACCTGATTCGACATCATCGAGTTCGCGGCTCATCTGCCGCAGTGAACGCAGGCCCCAGGTCAGACCGGCCCAGAGCAGCACCAGCAAAGCCAGCAACGCTGCGCCAAAGCCCAGGTAGAGCTTTTCGCGCAGGCCGTCGAGGGTGTGCTGGTATTCACGTACCGGCTGCAGGGCAACGATACTGAAGGCGGCGGTCTTGCCACCGAGCAGCTTGACCTCGACGTCATAGACGAAAAACTCCTCGCCGTCGTCCTGACGAATCCGCGCGAACTCGTTGCCGCGCCCGTCGTAACGCGGGGTGTAGTTGATGTTCTCGTCCGCCGTGGCCCGAGAGCGCCACACCAGGTTGCCCTGGCGGTCGTAGATGTAGCCGAGCAGGCGGCTGTCGGGCAGGTTGAATTTCTCGTCGGGCAACAGCACCGGCATCTGCAGGTTGCCGCCCTCGATGCGCGCGGCGGAAATCAACGTGGTGACGTCCGACGCCAGGCGCTGCTCGATCGACTCCTGCAAGGCCAGGCTGAAGGCCTTCTGCAAGGCCGGCAGCAAGCCGAGCATGAACAGTAGCGCCAGCACCGCGGCCGCCAGCATCAGACGCAGGCGTAGCGAACGGATCATCGGCAACGCTCGGTGAACAGGTAGCCCAGGCCACGCACGGTATCGATCGGCTTGAAGCCGTTGCTACCCTCAAGCTTGCGCCGCAAACGGCCGACCAGCACCTCGATGACGTTCGGATCGCGCTCGTCATCGTCCGGATACAGCTGCTCCATCAAGCGGTCCTTAGCCACCACCTGCTGGTGATGACGCATCAGGTATTCGAGGATGCGGTATTCATAGGCGGTCAGCGCCAGGGGCTGTTCGTCGAGGGTTGCCTGCTTGCGATTGAGGTCGAGCACCAGGGGGCCTGCGGCGATGGTCGACTGGGTAAAGCCGCTGGAGCGGCGCAGCAAGGCGTTGAGGCGGGCTTCGAGCTCTTCGAACTGGAAGGGTTTGACCACATAATCGTCGGCGCCGGCGGCCAGGCCTTCGACCTTGTCCTGCCAGTTGCCGCGGGCGGTGAGGATCAGGATCGGGAAGCTCTTGCCCTGGGACCGCAACTGGCGGATCAGGTCGAGCCCGCTCATGCCCGGCAGGCCCAGGTCGATCACCGCCAGGTCATGATTGAACTGCTCGGCCTGGTACAGGGCCTCCTCGGCATTGGCCACCGCTTCGACCACATGCCCGCTTTCCGTCAAGCGGCTGTACAAGTGATGACGCAAAAGTGCTTCATCCTCGACCACCAGCAGTTTCATACGCTCCTCCAGACCCGTGCCGGCCTTCATTGGCCAGTCAGTTTTGTAGACCGAATGCAGAATAACAGCGAACCGGCCGTGCGCATGCAGGCCGGTTCGGACATCGCCAGGCGACTTAGAACGCGTAGTTGGCCGACAGGTAGGTCTGGGCGCTGCTGTTCAGGCGCAGGCTGCCGACTTTCGGACCATCATGTTCGGACAGCTCGGTGCTGGCGTTGCTGCGCAGGTAACGGTAGCCCAGTTCCACCGAGGCATTGTCGCTGACTTGCTGCAACACGCCGGCTTGCAGGCCGATGGCGTAGCCGGTGTCGGTGTCGCGGCTGTAGCCGGAGGACTCCATGCTCATCTTGGTCAGGCCGGCGCTGGCGCCACCGAACAGCTTGGTGGTGCTGCCCAGCGGGTAGAACAGGTCGTAGCTGCCCAGCAGGTTTTCCTGGCGCACTTTCAGGCCGCTGTGGTCGTTGGAGACGTTGTCGTAGGTGAGGTAGTAGCGGCCCTGGTCGTTCATCTGGCCGACGCGGATGCCGTAGGTGCTGTCCTTGCTGATGATGCCGTCGGTGTTCAGGTGATCAGTGTTGCGGGTCAGCAGGCCGGACTTTTTCATCTTGTCGCTGGTCTGACCATAGGTGACGCCGGCGAAAGTGGTGTCAGCGGCCTGGGCGGCGGCGCTGGCGCCAAGGAAAGCAACGGTGAGCAGCAGGGTGTTGAGCTTTTTCATCGTGTGGTACTCCAGGTGATGCACTGTGTTGGTGTGGAAGCTAGAGTAAGCAAGCCGTCCTGAACCGCCGCTGAACCCAGGCTGAACCTCGGCTGAACAGCTGCACTGAGTGCAAAACCGACTGCAAGTAAGGAGTACGACCATGCGTTGTCTGCTCGCTCTGGCCCTGATCGGTGCCGCCAGCCTGGCCCAGGCGGCGGTGCAAACCCGTGAGATCCCCTACCAGGACGCCGACGGCAAGCGCCTGGTCGGCTACTACGCCTACGACGACGCCGCCGAGGGCAAGCGCCCGGGCGTGGTGGTGGTGCATGAATGGTGGGGGCTCAACGACTATGCCAAGCGCCGCGCCCGCGACCTTGCCGGGCTTGGCTACAGCGCCCTGGCCATCGACATGTATGGTGACGGCAAGACCACCGAGCACCCGGCCGATGCCCAGGCCTTCATGGCCGCCGCGCTTAAAGACCCGGATGCGGCGGCCGAGCGCTTTGATGCCGGGGTTGAGCGGCTGAAGATTCAGCCGCAGACCGATACCACGCAGATCGCCGCCATCGGCTACTGCTTCGGCGGCAAGGTGGTGCTCGACGCCGCGCGCCGCGGCGAAGCGCTGGCCGGTGTGGCCAGTTTCCATGGTGCGCTGGTGACCAACACGCCGGCGACGCCGGGCAGCGTCAAAGCCAAGGTGCTGGTCGAGCACGGCGCCAAAGACAGCATGGTGACGCCGGAGCAGGTGGAGAAATTCAAGGAAGAAATGGACGCGTCCGGGGCGAGCTATGAGTTCGTCAGTATTCCCGGAGCCAGGCATGGTTTTACCAATCCGGATGCCGACCGCCTGAGCCATGGCGGGCATGGCGGACCGGATATTGGCTATAACAAGGCCGCAGATGAAAGCTCCTGGGCGGATCTGCAGGCGTTCTTCAAGAAGATCTTCAAGTAAACCGAACACGGTGAAGCACTCTGTGGGAGCTGGCTTGCCAGCGATGTGGCCGGTGCAATCGACGCAGAATGCACTGCCTGAATCGCGAGCGCGTTGCGCTCGATCGCTGGCAAGCCAGCTCCCACAAGAACGGCCCGTGCAAGGTATCTGGTCAGCCCTCCCGCACCACGGCACAATAGCGGCCATGAATCGACTGCCCACCTGCTGCGCCCCGCTCCTGCACCACTGGCCCCTGCCGCGTCCGGTCCCCGGCGCGATTCTGGTCAGTTGCCCGTTCGACCCGGCCCTGCTCGCCAGCGACGACTTCAGCCGCGCCGGTATCGAACAGACCGCCAGCCTGCAACGCTCGGTGGCCAAGCGCCAGGCCGAGTACCTGGCTGGCCGGGTGTGCGCCCGCGCGGCCTTGATGCAGCTCGATGGCCGCGACTATGTCCCGGGCACTGACGAAGACCGCGCCCCCATCTGGCCGGCCGGTATCAGTGGCTCGATCACCCACGGCAAAGGCTGGGCCGCCGCGGTGGTGGCGCGCAACAGCGATTGCCAGGGCCTGGGCCTGGATCAGGAAAGCCTGCTCAGCGACGAACGCGCCGAGCGCCTGGCCCGGGAGATTCTCACCGAAGCCGAAATGCAGCGCATGAACCCCAGCCAGGTGGGCCTGAGCGTGACCCTGACCTTCTCGCTGAAAGAAAGCCTGTTCAAGGCGCTCTACCCGATCGTCAGGCAGCGCTTCTATTTCGAGCACGCCGAAGTGCTGGAGTGGTCCGCCGACGGCCATGCGCGCTTGCGTCTGCTGACCGACCTGTCGGCGCAGTGGCACCACGGCCGCGAGCTGGAAGGGCAGTTCTGCCTGCAGGATGATCAACTGTTGAGCCTGGTCAGCGTCTGAGCTTCAGGGCAGTAGCGGGCAGTGCTCGCAATGCCCGACCCAGTCGACCTTGTAACTCAGGCAGCAGGTACGGCGCCGACGCCGGCCCGCAGCATCCTGGCTGACAGCGGCATACAAGGGGCTGCCGGGCGTTTGCAGCAGCACCTGCAATCCTGAGCTGCCCCCCCTGCCTTGCAGCGCCTGATCCAGGCAATCGCCGGCATTGCCCCACAACACCGCCATCGAAACCGGTCCCAGCTCGGCCAGGCGCACAACCAACGGTTGCAGATGCTCAGCGAACAGGTCCTGGCACGGTGTTGCTTCGGCGACCAGCGTGACCGGCAAACCGCGCGCATCCACCTGCACCGCGGTATCGCTGAAAGCCGACAAGGGTTCGCCCTCGCCCAACATCCGCCAGACCAGTGCGAAGTAATACTTCGACCACTGCGACACCAGCACCGGCCGTTGCGCAGGCATCAACTGGGGGCCATAAAGCGCCAGCAGCAGAGGGTCGAACCGTGCTTGGTCGAGCAAAGCCTGCAGGGCAATCGGCGAACTCATGCGCCGTCCTGATTGCGCGGCCAGTTCAGGCTGAAGCAGGCGCCGCCCAGGCGCTCGCTGTGCCCCACTGACGCTCGCCCGCCATGCCAATAGATGATCCGCCGCACGATCGACAAGCCCAGGCCATGCCCGCCCGAAGCGCGGGTGCGGCTGTCATCGAGGCGGGTGAAGGGGGTGAAGATGCGCTCCCAGACGCTTTCCGGCACGCCGGGGCCATCGTCCTCGACATCGATCCGGCAACGCTGCAGGCCCAACTGATAGCTGAGGCTGACCTGCGATTCGGCGTGGCGCATGGCGTTGCTGACCAGGTTCTGCAACGCCCGGTGCAGGTAGCGCGGCTCGGCCTCGACCCACGGTCCCTGCCCGTCCGGGCCTTTTTCACCGCCCTGGCACGGGCCACGCAGCACCCGCACCTCGCGGCGCAGCGGCGCCAGTTCAGCGATCACCTGGTCGAGCAAGGCATCCAGGTCGACCCGCTGGAAATGCAGGGCCGGCGCGCCCTGCTCCAGGCGCGCGTAGGTGAGCATCTCATCGACCAGCTTGTCCAGGTCCTGGATATCGCCATCCATGCCGGTCAGGTACTTGTCCCGGGCCTGGTCATTGCTGGCGCTGGCGATCATTTCCAGGCCAAAGCGCAGGCGCGCTACCGGCGTGCGCAGTTCGTGGGACACCGCCCGCACCAGCTCGCGCTGGATGGTCAGCGAGCGCTGCAGGTGTTCGGCCATGCCATTGAACGCCGCGGCCAGGCGCCCGACCGAATCGGCGTCGTCGGCGGCTACGCGGGTTTCCAGGCTGCCCTGGGCAATCAGCGTTGCGGCGGCTTCAAGCCCGGACAGGCGCCGTTCCAGCTGGCGCACCAGCAGGTAGACGATCAGGCCGATCAGGCACAGGCCCAGCACCGCAATCAGCACCAGCAGTTGCGGCGGATAGGGGTTCATCTGGTACAGCGGGCCGATTTCCAGCACCCAGGGCGTACCGACCAGGCCGGCGAACACACGGATCGAGTTGCCGTCCTTGCCCAGGGCCATCACCGTGTCGCCTTCGTCGATGCGTCGGCGCTGGTCTTCGTCCATGTTGGTCTGGCTGACCCGCTGCAGGCGCAGGTCGAAGCCAAAACCCTTGCTCTGCTTGAGTGCGGCCAGGCGCTGGGGCTGCTCGGCCACCGGGTAGCGCACCAGCTCATCGGCCAACAGGTAGATAGTGGCACGGGCCAGTTGCTCGCTGATCTGCTGCACTTCGCCAACCAGCAGCAAATCCTGGTCACCGACCTGACGCAGCACCTTGGCCGCGTGCGGGCCGGTCTTCTCGACCAATACCTGGCCGCGCTGCAACTGGCTGCGCTGGCTGCCGTCGAGGGCAGTGCTGCTCAGCACCTGCAACTCCAGCGGAATCCCCAGCAGGCGCTCCCAGATCAGCAGGGCGCGCTTGCGCTCGACAGCGTCCAGTGGCGCCAGGTTGTCAGCCATCAGGGTAAAGGTGCCGTGGGCCAGGCGCTCGCGGTACTGGCCGGCGCGCACCTCGTTGAGCAGATGCAGGCTGAGCACGCCCAGCACCGCCACCAGCACCAGGGCGGCGAGCATGCCGCCATAGATGCGCAGGAAGATCGAGTTCATTGCACCTGGCCCATGGCTTCGGCCGCTTCGCGGACGAACAGGTAACCTTTGCTGCGGATGGTCTTGATCATCCGCGGGTGCTCCGGGTCGTCGCCTATTTTCGGACGGATGCGCGAAATACGCACATCAATGGAGCGGTCCTGGCCGTCATAGCCGACGCCGCGCAGGGAAGTGAAGATCTCTTCGCGCGACAAGGTGCGCCCGGCGTTGCTCACCAGCAGCCATAAAAGGTCGAATTCGGCGCTGGTCAGTTCGATACCGCTGTCGTACAGCCAGGCCTCGCGCAGGGTGTTGTCGACCCGCAGCGGGCCGAACTGCAGGGCTTGCAGCGCTTGCGCCTCAGCCGGCGCCTCGCTGCGGCGCAACAGGGCATTGATGCGTGCCAGCAGCAAGCGCGGGCGCACCGGCTTGCATACGTAGTCGTCGGCGCCCAGGTCCAGGCCCTGGATCTGATCAAGGTCGTCGCTGCGCGCGGTCAGCATCAGGATCGGCCCGGGGTACTGTTGGCGCACCTTGCGGCAGATGCTCAGGCCGTCCTCACCGGGCAGCATCAGGTCGAGGATCACCAGGTCCGGCTGCTCGGCAATGATCCGCGCCGCCGCCCGGGCGCCATCGCCCTCCACTTCCACGGCAAAGCCATTGGCCTGCAGGTATTCACGGGTCAGGTCGGCCAGCCGCTGGTCATCCTCGACGATCAATACCCGACTGCTCTGCTCCACGGCTCACCTCAACAGCTTGTTGTTATAAAGAGTGCCCACTTCACCAAAAGGCAACATTGGCCCCGGATACTACGTCGGGCACCCGCGCCTGCCAACCGCCGTTGCAAGCGGTTAAAAACCTGCGGGAAAGCCGCTCGGACAAGCCGATTTTTTGTGATAGGGTTCGCGCCCGCAAAATCGGCCTGCGACCCTAAGACCTGCGAAAAAATCGGTGACAGCCGGTCATTCCGCGCTAAGACGCGGCCTACAAGGGGTTGAGTGAAATCACTCACAAAATACGCACAAGTTATCCACAGACCCCGACCTTGCATTACCCCCAAGACCGCATTATCTTGTATCCCCAGCGAAACAAAACACTACATCTTGGGGTTTCCTGAAAATCCCAAGCACAAGTCAAGCAGAGAACTCAAGCCCTCAACGGGTAGATTTTTTGCTTGAACTTTAGAAGAGATCAGCAGCCAAACCGCTCCTGCGGAGGCGACCGGTGCAAACCCCTGGAGGGTGTTGTTTCGGGTACGGGTGAGGCCAACGGCACACCCGACAGCAACAGTTTTGAGTCGTAGATTCAAGACCTTTGACTTCGGCCAGGGAGCGGCAAGCATTTGCCCTAATTCCTGAACTGTCCCGAAGTGAGTATGCCCGACCTGTGCGGCATGCCGGAACTCTCGTTCCTGCGCGCCCTCGGGGTCGGTTGTTGAGCTTTCGGACGGAACGGTTGGCGCTCACCAAGCGCCTAAACATACTTAGAGAACGTGGAGACACCCATGCAAACCGACACAACTCGCGAGAACCCGCAGGCCAAGGCGCCGCAGGCCGCTGATTCGAACCAGGATCTGGCTGCCACCGCCCCGGGCCAACTGCGCGTGATCAAGCGTAACGGCACTGTCGTCGCCTACACCGATGACAAGATCACCGTGGCCATCACCAAAGCGTTCCTCGCAGTTGAAGGCGGCACCGCTGCCGCCTCGTCGCGCATCCACGACACCGTTGCCCGCCTGACCGAACAGGTCACCGCGACCTTCAAGCGTCGCATGCCTTCGGGCGGCACCATCCACATCGAAGAAATCCAGGACCAGGTCGAACTGGCCCTGATGCGTGCCGGCGAGCAGAAAGTCGCCCGTGACTACGTGATCTACCGCGACCAGCGTGCCAAGGAGCGTGCCACCCGTGGCCACGCCGAAGACGCCAGCGTCCAGCCGCACCCAAGCATCCGCATCACCCTGGCCGACGGCAGCCTGGCGCCGCTGGACATGAACCGCCTGAACACCATCATCAGCGAAGCCTGCGAAGGCCTGGCCGAAGTCGATGGCGAGCTGATCCAGCGCGAAACCCTGAAGAACCTCTACGACGGCGTGGCCATCACCGACGTCAACACCGCCCTGGTGATGACCGCCCGCACCCTGGTCGAGCGTGAGCCGAACTACTCGTTCGTCACCGCCCGCCTGCTGATGGACACCCTGCGCGCCGAAGGCCTGGGTTTCCTCGAAGTTGCCGACAGCGCCACCCACCACGAGATGGCCGACCTGTACGCCAAGGCCCTGCCTGCCTACATCGCCAAGGGTGTCGAGTTCGAACTGCTGAACCCTGCCCTGGCCGACTTCGACCTGGAAAAACTGGGCAAGGCGATCAACCACGAGCGTGACCAGCAATTCACCTACCTGGGCCTGCAGACCCTGTACGACCGCTACTTCATCCACAAGGATGGCGTACGCTTCGAGCTGCCTCAGGTGTTCTTCATGCGCGTGGCCATGGGCCTGGCGCTGGAAGAGAAAGAAAAAGAAGCCCGTGCCATCGAGTTCTACAACCTGTTGTCGTCGTTCGACTACATGGCTTCGACCCCGACCCTGTTCAACGCCGGTACCCTGCGTCCACAGTTGTCGAGCTGCTACCTGACCACCGTGCCGGACGACCTGTCGGGCATCTACCACGCGATCCACGACAACGCCATGCTGTCGAAATTCGCCGGTGGCCTGGGCAACGACTGGACCCCTGTGCGCGCACTGGGCTCCTACATCAAGGGCACCAACGGTAAATCCCAGGGCGTCGTACCTTTCCTGAAAGTGGTCAACGACACCGCCGTCGCCGTTAACCAGGGTGGCAAGCGCAAGGGCGCTGTCTGTGCCTACCTGGAAACCTGGCACCTGGACATCGAAGAATTCATCGAGCTGCGCAAGAACACCGGTGATGACCGTCGTCGTACCCACGACATGAACACCGCCAACTGGATCCCTGACCTGTTCATGAAGCGCGTCTTCGATGACGGCAAGTGGACCCTGTTCTCGCCATCGGAAGTGCCAGACCTGCACGACCTGACCGGCAAGGCCTTCGAAGAGCGCTACGAGTACTACGAAGCCCTGACCGAGTACAACAAGATCAAGGTGTTCAAGACCATCCAGGCCAAAGACCTGTGGCGCAAGATGCTCTCGATGCTGTTCGAGACCGGCCACCCATGGCTGACCTTCAAGGATCCGTGCAACCTGCGTTCGCCGCAGCAGCACGTGGGCGTGGTCCACAGCTCGAACCTGTGCACCGAGATCACCCTGAACACCAACAAGGACGAGATCGCGGTCTGCAACCTGGGCTCGATCAACCTGCCGAACCACATCGTCGATGGCAAGCTGGACACCACCAAGCTGCAACGCACCGTCAACACCGCCGTGCGCATGCTCGACAACGTGATCGACATCAACTACTACTCGGTGCCGCAAGCGCGTAACTCGAACTTCAAGCACCGTCCGGTCGGCCTGGGCATCATGGGCTTCCAGGACGCGCTGTACCTGCAGCACATCGCTTATGGCTCCGACGCTGCCGTCGAATTCGCCGACAAGTCGATGGAAGCGGTCAGCTACTTCGCCATCCAGGCTTCCTGTGACCTGGCCGACGAGCGTGGCGCCTACGAGACCTTCCAGGGCTCGCTGTGGTCCAAAGGCATCCTGCCGCTGGATTCGCAACAGATCCTGATCGAAGCCCGTGGCCAGAAGTACATCGACGTCGACCTGAACGAGACCCTGGACTGGGCACCGGTGCGTGCCCGTGTACAAAAAGGTATTCGTAACTCGAACATCATGGCCATCGCGCCGACCGCGACCATCGCCAACATCACCGGCGTATCGCAGTCCATCGAGCCGACCTACCAGAACCTGTACGTGAAATCGAACCTCTCGGGCGAATTCACCGTGATCAACCCGTACCTGGTTCGCGACCTGAAAGCCCGCGGCCTGTGGGACTCGGTCATGATCAACGACCTGAAGTACTACGACGGTTCGGTGCAGCAGATCGAGCGCATCCCGCAAGAGCTCAAAGACCTCTACGCGACTGCCTTCGAAGTGGAAACCAAGTGGATCGTCGACGCCGCCAGCCGTCGTCAGAAGTGGATCGACCAGGCCCAGTCGCTGAACCTGTACATCGCCGGCGCCTCGGGCAAGAAGCTCGACGTGACCTACCGCATGGCCTGGTACCGTGGTCTGAAAACCACCTACTACCTCCGTGCCCTGGCCGCGACCAGCACCGAGAAGTCGACCATCAACACCGGCAAGCTCAACGCCGTTTCCAGCGGTGGCGACAGCGCCCCGGTACAAGCAGCGCCAGCCGGCCCTGCTCCGGTACCGAAGGCTTGCGCGATCGACGAGCCGGATTGCGAAGCCTGCCAATAAGCGCCTGAAAGCTGGCCAGCTCTCCTGTGGGAGCTGGCTTTGCCAGCGATAGGGCCGGCCCTGCCGCCCTCTTCGCCAGGCCGAACAACAAGGTCGGGGCCACCCCGACCTCCCCCGAGGGCCTCAGCCCCGGGAAGCATTCCAAGTTTTTGCGTGCACCGCAGTACCAACCGCAAGCACCGCAACCAAGATCCACCGGCCATACTGATATGGCCCTCAAGCAGGAGACCCACCATGCTGAGCTGGGACGAATTCGATAAAGACGAAGGCGAAGAAGCCGCCAAAGGCACTACCGCCACTCAAGCTGCTGCCGCAGGCATCGACAAGCTCGACAACGCCGGCGGTGTTGCTGCCCTGGAAGCTCGCGCCGTAACTGCCGAAGACTCCGAAGCGGTCAAACGCGCCAAGGCTGCCCTGGACCAACTCGACATCGCCGAAGGCCTGGCTGAGCTGGAAGGTTCCGCTGCCCGTGTCGCGGTTGACGAAAAGCGCATGATCAACTGCCGCGCCGACCTCAACCAGCTGGTGCCTTTCAAGTACGACTGGGCCTGGCAGAAGTACCTGGACGGTTGCGCCAACCACTGGATGCCGCAAGAGGTCAACATGACCGCGGACATCGCCCTGTGGAAAAACCCGGAAGGCCTGACCGACGACGAGCGTCGTATCGTCATGCGCAACCTGGGCTTCTTCTCCACCGCCGACTCCCTGGTTGCCAACAACCTGGCCCTGGCCGTGTACCGCCTGATCACCAACCCCGAGTGCCGCCAGTACATCCTGCGCCAGGCGTTCGAAGAGGCGATCCACACCCACGCCTACCAGTACTGCATCGAATCGCTGGGCATGGATGAAGGCGAGATCTTCAACATGTACCACGAGATCCCGTCGGTCGCTAAAAAAGCCGCCTGGGGCCTGAGCTACACCCGCGCGATCTCCGACCCGGAATTCAACACCGGTACCGTCGAGACCGACAAAGAGCTGCTGCGCAACCTGATCGCCTACTACTGCGTCCTGGAAGGCATCTTCTTCTACTGCGGCTTCACCCAGATCCTGTCCATGGGTCGTCGCAACAAGATGACCGGCGTTGCCGAGCAGTTCCAGTACATCCTGCGTGACGAATCCATGCACCTGAACTTCGGTATCGACGTGATCAACCAGATCAAGATCGAAAACCCGCACCTGTGGGATGCCGAAATGAAGGAAGAAGCCTCGCAGATGATCCTGCAGGGCACCCAGCTGGAAATCGAATACGCCCGCGACACCATGCCTCGCGGCGTGCTGGGCATGAACGCAGCGATGATGGAGGACTACCTCAAGTTCATCGCCAACCGTCGCCTGTCGCAGATCGGCCTGAAGGAAGAGTACCCAGGTACCACCAACCCGTTCCCATGGATGAGCGAGATCATGGACTTGAAGAAAGAGAAGAACTTCTTCGAGACTCGGGTGATTGAGTATCAGACCGGTGGGGCGTTGAGCTGGGATTGATTTCCCCGTTCATGTTCTACAAGAAAAGGCTGCCGCTAGGCAGCCTTTTTTATTTGTCCTGCTCAAGCCTCAGCGAAACGCCCAAGTACAGTCTCGACAAAGCACCGAAGCTTGGCCGTGCGCTGACGGCTTGCCGTATAGAGCAAATGCATCTGCCGGCTCGGCGGCTGGTAGTCAGCCAGCACCCGCACCAGCTCGCCACTTTGCAGCGCCGGGCGCAGAAAGTCTTCCGGCCCCAGCACAATCCCGAAGCCATCCAGCGCCGCTGACATCAGCGCCCTGCTCTCGTTGACCTGCAAACGGCTGGCGACCTGCACCTTGTGCAGCGTATCGCCCTGGACGAATTGCCATTCACGGTCGGCTGGGCGCGACCAGTAGGCGTAGCCCAGGCATTCGTGCTGTTCGAGGTCGGCTGGCGTTCGTGGGGTGCCGTGGGCGGCCAGGTAGCGCGGCGATGCGCAGGTCACCAGCCGGTAGGGCGCAAGCGGCCTGGCGGTCAGGCTGGAGGTGCCCAGGGGGCCGATGCGAAATGCCACTTCGAAGCCCTCCTCTACCAGGTCGACGAAGCGGTCGGTCAGGTGCAGGTCGATCTCGACCTCGGGGTACTGGCGCAGAAAGTCGGTCACCAGCGGCATCAGGCTGTAGGAGCCGAAGGTGACCGGCGCACTGACCTTCAGCTTGCCACGGGGCGTTTCGTTCATGATCTGCGCCAGGGAGTCGGCCGCCTGCGCCTCGCTGAGGATGTGTTTGCAACGCTCGTAGTAGGCGCTGCCAAGCTCGGTCAGGCTCTGGCGGCGGGTTGTGCGGTTGAGCAGGCGCGCGCCCAGGCGTTGCTCCAGGGCAGCTACATGCTTGGCGACCATCTGTGGCGACATGCCCAGACGCAGCGCTGCACTGGCGTAGGAGCCCGCTTCGGCCGCCATCACAAAGGCGCCCATGCTGGTCAGGCGATCCATCATTCAACACTCCTGGTAACGACACTTGATCCAGACCGCTAATTTATCTCCATCTGGTTGCCAATCATCATAAACGCTCCTATCACGCAACGGAGCAAGGACATGCGTATCGGCATTATCGGGGCAGGTTTTATCGGTCGGGCAGTAGCGCAGCTGGCGCTGGCAGCCGGGCATGAGGTGATGCTCAGTAACTCACGTGGGCCGCAGACCATGAGCAGCGTGCGCAGCGGCATTCTGGGCTGCGAGGTGGGCAGTGCAGAAGATGCGGCACGGTTTGCTGAGCTGGTACTGGTGGCGATTCCCTTCGCGCACTACCGCAGCGTGCCCGCGCAGTGGCTGGAGGGCAAGATCGTCATGGACGCCAACAACTACTACCCGGACCGCGACGGTCAGTTTCCCCCGCTGGAGCGCTTCGAGACTACGACCAGTCGCCTGCTTGCCGAGCACCTGCCGGGTTCGCGGGTGGTGAAGGTGTTCAATGCAATCCTTGCCCAGGACCTGGAGAAAGACGCACGTGTCAGGGGTGCGGCAGATCGGCGTGCCCTGCCTATTGCCGGCGATGATGATGAAGCGAAGTCAGCGGTGAGCAAGTTGCTCGACGATCTGGGCTACGACGCCGTCGATGCCGGAGGCCTGGATGAAAGCTGGCGGTTCGAACGGGCCAAGCCGGCTTACTGCATCCCCTTTGATGTAGAGGGCTTGAAGCTGGCCCTGGCGCAAGCCGAGCGTGAGGTTGAAGTGCCCGAAGGTGCCTGGCGGCGTTGAATTGCAGCGCTCCAGTTGAATCTGATCCGTATTTTGCAGCGCCATCTGCATCTGTTTCGGTAACAGCGCCAGAGCGAAAATACGCCTGCGCCCCGCTCTACCGGGCGCATTTCGCGGGTGCGGCCTGGCGCTGCACCGCAAAACCTCTATCTGGAGCGCTCAATGGGTAAGCTTGCATTCTTCGTCGTAGGGTTTCTGGTGCTGGCCATTGCGATTGGCGCACTCGGTACCATTTCTCCCCTGTAAACAACGCTGTTCTCCAACCTTCTGACTCAAGCCTCCAGCATGACGTTGACGATGGCGCCGCATCCGCCGCCAACCTGTGCGAAAATAGGGGGCTTTTGTTCATATGTTTGGAGATGTACAGCTTGGTAATGCACTACTCAACCAGCGGCGACGCAGTCGCTTGCGGTCGCGCCGGTAACAACCTCACCAGCACCTCCACCCCTGACCAGGTTTCCTGCAAGTCGTGTCAGCGGTCCCTGGTCAAGACGGAATCGCCTGCGTCGGCCAAGAAATCCACCCCGTCCCTGGCAGAGCTGCGTAAACAACGCATGGCCAAGGCCAGCCCCAGCCCCAGCCCCAGCCCCAGCACGTTCTGCTTCAAGGCCAGCTGGCGTGCACGCCTGAGCGCCCTGCCCGGCAGCAACCGCCTGCCCCGCGGCGTAGTGCCTCAGCGCTTCGTCTAAGCGCCCTTGCGAGGACACGTGGGGCCGACACCCGGCCCCACGTGATCTTGCCTTCACCGCGGCTGACGATACTCCGCCAGCCAGTGCTCCAGTTCATCATCCATCCCGCAGCCGATCAGCACCCACAGTAATACCCGGCATTTGCGCGGGCACAAGAACCCCGCCATCAGCGCGCCCTTGCGTTGCAGGTCCATTTCCCCACCCTCGAAGCCATAGGTGTGGCGCGCCGTAGGACCGGAGCCGGTTCGCGAGGCGACAATGACCGGCATTCTCGTGACGATGTATCCCACGCATTTGGCCCATGCTGCCGGCACGTGCCCGGCGCCAAAGCCGGCGATCACCAGGCCTTCGTAACCCAGGCCGGCGACTTGCTCGAGCAGCAGGGTATCTGCGGCGAAATCAGCCTCCAGCAACGCCACACGCTGATCCAGGCGCCAGGGTTCGGGCAAGGGATGGCGAGGCCTGGCGGGCTTCAGATAGCAGGCGCGCCCCTCGATCAGCAACCCTTCGCAGCCGAAGTGCGGTGAGCTGAATGCGGCCATAGCCAGGCTCTCGGTTTTGCGCACATGTTCAGCGGCGTGGATCTGATCATTGATCACCACCAGCACGCCTCGTCCACGACTCTGCGAATCCAGCGCCACCTGCACCGCCGCCAGCAGATTGGCCGGGCCATCGGCGCCGGGCTCGCTGGCCGCACGCATGGCGCCGGTCAGGATCAATGGCGCGTCAAAGGGCCAGAGCAGTTCGAGAAAGTACGCCACTTCCTCCAGGGTATCTGTGCCCTGGGTCAGCACCACAGCGTGTGCGCCCTCTTCCACCTGGGCTTTGGCCCAGTACAAGACATCGATCAGTTGAATGAACGACAACGATGCACTGGGCAGCATTTGCAGGGTTTTCGCCGAGATGCGCGCAAGGCTTGCAAGCTGCGGCGCGTCGGCCAGCATCTGCGTGCTGTCCAGGCCCGGAGTGACACCTTCGCCAGCTGCTGCCTGGAGCATGCTGAGGGTACCGCCGAGGGTTCCTATGGCTAGTGTGGGCAGGGTCATGCGTCACCTCCTGCAACCAGGCTGATGAAGGGGAGAACTAGCAAAGTGGAAATAGCCATAGACAGCACATTACCGATGAAGCCATGCATATGACTTGGCAGGCGCTGGCTGATAGAGGCCGCCAACGGTGGAGCCACAAGGGCTCCCAAGACCGCACTGAGCCCGATCACCTGCCAGTTGCCGCCGAAGGTCAGCACGGCGGCCGGGACAACTGAGACGATCGGGATATAGGTTGGATACCAGCCCTGGCGCATCCATTGCCTACGCCAGATCAACACGCCGACAAAGGATGCCAGTGCTTGCCCTGCCACTATTTCCACTACCAGCTGTGAGCCGTACGCAGGGCCAGTGGGTGACAGGATGTAGGCCAGCAATACGCCCAGCAACAAGCCGAGGCTCGCCAGTTCATTGCCGAAGAACGGTGCTTCACTGAAGTCGGCCAGCACCCGGCGCAACGTCCAGGTGATGCCGTAATCGGTTTGGATCTGGCCGAGCGCTTGTGGGGTGTAGCCCGACGCGGTTGACCTCACCAGCAGCGGAAATCGGCGGATCAAGATGAACGCCAGGACACTGGCAACCGCCATGCCGCCGACATTGCCGACTACCACTGGCAGCTTCAAGGGATAGCACAGGTAGTTGACCAATAGCAGGCTGGCTGGCGTTACCAGCAAAGCGCCCATCAGCGCGCCATTGAAAGCCACCTTCCAGCCCGCACCGAACACCAGCACCATGGCCGCCGGCAGCGAAACGAAAGCCACGAAGGTCGGTTGCCAGATGCCACTGTTCAAGGTCCAGCCCCATAGCGCATGGCTGAACCACAACCCCAGCAGCGAACTGGTCACCAGCCACGGCCACAAGCCCGTGCCGTAACAGATGGCGAAGCCTTGCCAACGCTTGCCGTTGCGGTTGGCCCAATGAGCCAGGGCCGCGCCCGCCAGCAAGCCCAGTGCCGGCAACTCATGCTTGTAGAAGGCCGCTTCACTGATATCACCGATGACCCAGCGCAAACGCGCCAAGGGCTCGCCAAGATTGGCCATCATGTGCGCATAGTCTGGCCACTGGCCAATCCAGGCGTCGGCGCGGCCGCTGATAACTTCAAGCAGCACCGTGGTGACCAACGACACCGTCAGGCACAACAACAGCAAAGGCCAGAAGGTGGAACGGGAGGTTTCGATTGAGTTGTCCATCCCCCCTCCTTAGCGCGGCAAGGCTGGGTGCAGGTCATAACCGAGCATCGAGCCGTAGAGGTCGGTCCGTCCCCAGTTGTTCAGGCTAGGGCCGTCCGCCAGAGCTTCGGCGTGAGCCCAGGCTTCGGCGCGGGTATTGAAGCTGTAGCCGGTGTTGGTCAGTTCAGGCAGGACTATCAGATTGGCGCCCTCACGAACCGCTTGTTCGGCGAGCTGCAGGCCATGGCAGAGGTTGTTGTCGCAGTGTTCAAGACCCACCTGCGGGTCGAACTGGATGACTGCGACGCGGGCGGGACTGATCGGGGCGGCATTTGCAGACATGGGCGTTGGCCTTCTTATCGTTATGGGAGGGACGCCAGTTAAGCGGACACTCGGCTAGATAAGACAGTCAGGCGGGTCTGAAGCTACTGTGGGAGCGGGCTTGCCCCGCGATGCGATGTGGCTGACAGAAGGGGATCGCGGGACAAGTCGAGGCATCGCACCGCCGCTCCCACAGTGGCAAATGCCAGAAAGACAAAACCCCTACCTGCGTACGCAGATAGGGGTTTCGGAATTTAATCTTGACGATGACCTACTCTCACATGGGGAAACCCCACACTACCATCGGCGATGCATCGTTTCACTGCTGAGTTCGGGATGGGATCAGGTGGTTCCAATGCTCTATGGTCGTCAAGAAATTCTGTTGCCAGAAGGTCTTGTTAGACACTCCAGCGAATCGGGTATGTGATGCTTGTGAGTTACAAATTCTCGGCTTTGCAGTCTTCACTACCGCAATTTGGCCTGCTCTTTATTTAGGAGCAGCAAATTGCTTGGGTGTTATATGGTCAAGCCTCACGGGCAATTAGTATTGGTTAGCTCAACGCCTCACAGCGCTTACACACCCAACCTATCAACGTCGTAGTCTTCGACGGCCCTTCAGGGAGCTCAAGGCTCCAGTGAGATCTCATCTTGAGGCAAGTTTCCCGCTTAGATGCTTTCAGCGGTTATCTCTTCCGAACATAGCTACCCGGCAATGCCACTGGCGTGACAACCGGAACACCAGAGGTTCGTCCACTCCGGTCCTCTCGTACTAGGAGCAGCCCCTCTCAAATCTCAAACGTCCACGGCAGATAGGGACCGAACTGTCTCACGACGTTCTAAACCCAGCTCGCGTACCACTTTAAATGGCGAACAGCCATACCCTTGGGACCGGCTTCAGCCCCAGGATGTGATGAGCCGACATCGAGGTGCCAAACACCGCCGTCGATATGAACTCTTGGGCGGTATCAGCCTGTTATCCCCGGAGTACCTTTTATCCGTTGAGCGATGGCCCTTCCATACAGAACCACCGGATCACTAAGACCTACTTTCGTACCTGCTCGACGTGTCTGTCTCGCAGTCAAGCGCGCTTTTGCCTTTATACTCTACGACCGATTTCCGACCGGTCTGAGCGCACCTTCGTACTCCTCCGTTACTCTTTAGGAGGAGACCGCCCCAGTCAAACTACCCACCATACACTGTCCTCGATCCGGATAACGGACCTGAGTTAGAACCTCAAAGTTGCCAGGGTGGTATTTCAAGGATGGCTCCACGCGAACTGGCGTCCACGCTTCAAAGCCTCCCACCTATCCTACACAAGCAAATTCAAAGTCCAGTGCAAAGCTATAGTAAAGGTTCACGGGGTCTTTCCGTCTAGCCGCGGATACACTGCATCTTCACAGCGATTTCAATTTCACTGAGTCTCGGGTGGAGACAGCGCCGCCATCGTTACGCCATTCGTGCAGGTCGGAACTTACCCGACAAGGAATTTCGCTACCTTAGGACCGTTATAGTTACGGCCGCCGTTTACCGGGGCTTCGATCAAGAGCTTCGCGTTAGCTAACCCCATCAATTAACCTTCCGGCACCGGGCAGGCGTCACACCCTATACGTCCACTTTCGTGTTTGCAGAGTGCTGTGTTTTTAATAAACAGTCGCAGCGGCCTGGTATCTTCGACCGGCATGGGCTTACGGAGCAAGTCCTTCACCCTCACCGGCGCACCTTCTCCCGAAGTTACGGTGCCATTTTGCCTAGTTCCTTCACCCGAGTTCTCTCAAGCGCCTTGGTATTCTCTACCCAACCACCTGTGTCGGTTTGGGGTACGGTTCCTAGTTATCTGAAGCTTAGAAGCTTTTCTTGGAAGCATGGCATCAACCACTTCGTCGCCTAAAGGCAACTCGTCATCAGCTCTCGGCCTTAAGATCCCGGATTTACCTAAGATCTCAGCCTACCACCTTAAACTTGGACAACCAACGCCAAGCTGGCCTAGCCTTCTCCGTCCCTCCATCGCAATAACTAGAAGTACAGGAATATTAACCTGTTTTCCATCGACTACGCTTTTCAGCCTCGCCTTAGGGACCGACTAACCCTGCGTCGATTAACGTTGCGCAGGAAACCTTGGTCTTTCGGCGTGGGAGTTTTTCACTCCCATTGTCGTTACTCATGTCAGCATTCGCACTTCTGATACCTCCAGCAAGCTTCTCAACTCACCTTCACAGGCTTACAGAACGCTCCTCTACCGCGTCACCTAAGTGACACCCGTAGCTTCGGTGTATGGTTTGAGCCCCGTTACATCTTCCGCGCAGGCCGACTCGACTAGTGAGCTATTACGCTTTCTTTAAAGGGTGGCTGCTTCTAAGCCAACCTCCTAGCTGTCTAAGCCTTCCCACATCGTTTCCCACTTAACCATAACTTTGGGACCTTAGCTGACGGTCTGGGTTGTTTCCCTTTTCACGACGGACGTTAGCACCCGCCGTGTGTCTCCCATGCTCGGCACTTGTAGGTATTCGGAGTTTGCATCGGTTTGGTAAGTCGGGATGACCCCCTAGCCGAAACAGTGCTCTACCCCCTACAGTGATACATGAGGCGCTACCTAAATAGCTTTCGAGGAGAACCAGCTATCTCCGAGCTTGATTAGCCTTTCACTCCGATCCACAGGTCATCCGCTAACTTTTCAACGGTAGTCGGTTCGGTCCTCCAGTCAGTGTTACCTAACCTTCAACCTGCCCATGGATAGATCGCCCGGTTTCGGGTCTATACCCAGCGACTAAACGCGCTATTAACACTCGCTTTCGCTACGCCTCCCCTATTCGGTTAAGCTCGCCACTGAATATAAGTCGCTGACCCATTATACAAAAGGTACGCAGTCACCTAACAAAGTAGGCTCCCACTGCTTGTACGCATACGGTTTCAGGATCTATTTCACTCCCCTCTCCGGGGTTCTTTTCGCCTTTCCCTCACGGTACTGGTTCACTATCGGTCAGTCAGTAGTATTTAGCCTTGGAGGATGGTCCCCCCATATTCAGACAAAGTTTCTCGTGCTCCGTCCTACTCGATTTCATGACTAAGAGATTTTCGCGTACAGGGCTATCACCCACTATGGCCGCACTTTCCAGAGCGTTCCGCTAATCTCAAAGCCACTTAAGGGCTAGTCCCCGTTCGCTCGCCACTACTAAGGGAATCTCGGTTGATTTCTTTTCCTCAGGGTACTTAGATGTTTCAGTTCCCCTGGTTCGCCTCTTGCACCTATGTATTCAGTACAAGATACTCAGCTTATGCTGAGTGGGTTCCCCCATTCAGAGATCTCCGGATCAAAGTCTGTTTGCCGACTCCCCGAAGCTTATCGCAGGCTACCACGTCTTTCATCGCCTCTGACTGCCAAGGCATCCACCGTATGCGCTTCTTCACTTGACCATATAACCCCAAGCAATCTGGTTATACTGTGAAGACAACATTCGCCGAAAACTTGTAATTACTCACAAATTTTACCTTAGCCTGAACACACACCAGTGAAAGTGCTGTCCAGTCTATCTTTCTATCACATACCCAAATTTTTAAAGAACGATTCTGAAAAAGTTCAGAAATCAATATTCGAGGCGAATATTCATTTCTAAGCTTTGACGTAAGGTGGTGGAGCCAAGCGGGATCGAACCGCTGACCTCCTGCGTGCAAGGCAGGCGCTCTCCCAGCTGAGCTATGGCCCCGTATTGCTACAGGCTGCACCACATGTAATTGGTGGGTCTGGGCAGATTCGAACTGCCGACCTCACCCTTATCAGGGGTGCGCTCTAACCAACTGAGCTACAGACCCAATCGTCTTCTTCAATGAATCAAGCAATTCGTGTGGGAGCTCATAAGACAGCTGATGTCTGTCGATTAAGGAGGTGATCCAGCCGCAGGTTCCCCTACGGCTACCTTGTTACGACTTCACCCCAGTCATGAATCACACCGTGGTAACCGTCCTCCCGAAGGTTAGACTAGCTACTTCTGGTGCAACCCACTCCCATGGTGTGACGGGCGGTGTGTACAAGGCCCGGGAACGTATTCACCGCGACATTCTGATTCGCGATTACTAGCGATTCCGACTTCACGCAGTCGAGTTGCAGACTGCGATCCGGACTACGATCGGTTTTGTGAGATTAGCTCCACCTCGCGGCTTGGCAACCCTCTGTACCGACCATTGTAGCACGTGTGTAGCCCAGGCCGTAAGGGCCATGATGACTTGACGTCATCCCCACCTTCCTCCGGTTTGTCACCGGCAGTCTCCTTAGAGTGCCCACCATAACGTGCTGGTAACTAAGGACAAGGGTTGCGCTCGTTACGGGACTTAACCCAACATCTCACGACACGAGCTGACGACAGCCATGCAGCACCTGTGTCAGAGTTCCCGAAGGCACCAATCCATCTCTGGAAAGTTCTCTGCATGTCAAGGCCTGGTAAGGTTCTTCGCGTTGCTTCGAATTAAACCACATGCTCCACCGCTTGTGCGGGCCCCCGTCAATTCATTTGAGTTTTAACCTTGCGGCCGTACTCCCCAGGCGGTCAACTTAATGCGTTAGCTGCGCCACTAAAATCTCAAGGATTCCAACGGCTAGTTGACATCGTTTACGGCGTGGACTACCAGGGTATCTAATCCTGTTTGCTCCCCACGCTTTCGCACCTCAGTGTCAGTATGAGCCCAGGTGGTCGCCTTCGCCACTGGTGTTCCTTCCTATATCTACGCATTTCACCGCTACACAGGAAATTCCACCACCCTCTGCCCTACTCTAGCTCGCCAGTTTTGGATGCAGTTCCCAGGTTGAGCCCGGGGATTTCACATCCAACTTAACGAACCACCTACGCGCGCTTTACGCCCAGTAATTCCGATTAACGCTTGCACCCTCTGTATTACCGCGGCTGCTGGCACAGAGTTAGCCGGTGCTTATTCTGTCGGTAACGTCAAAATACTCACGTATTAGGTAAGTACCCTTCCTCCCAACTTAAAGTGCTTTACAATCCGAAGACCTTCTTCACACACGCGGCATGGCTGGATCAGGCTTTCGCCCATTGTCCAATATTCCCCACTGCTGCCTCCCGTAGGAGTCTGGACCGTGTCTCAGTTCCAGTGTGACTGATCATCCTCTCAGACCAGTTACGGATCGTCGCCTTGGTGAGCCATTACCTCACCAACTAGCTAATCCGACCTAGGCTCATCTGATAGCGCAAGGCCCGAAGGTCCCCTGCTTTCCCCCGTAGGGCGTATGCGGTATTAGCGTTCCTTTCGAAACGTTGTCCCCCACTACCAGGCAGATTCCTAGGTATTACTCACCCGTCCGCCGCTGAATCGAAGAGCAAGCTCTTCTCATCCGCTCGACTTGCATGTGTTAGGCCTGCCGCCAGCGTTCAATCTGAGCCATGATCAAACTCTTCAGTTCAATACTGCTTGGGTTTTGAGAAAACCCTAAACTTGGCTCAGCAATCTCAAATGACTTACTTTCAAATCTTTCGATTTTTCGTGTAACCACTTGTGATGCTGATAATCTTTTTGACTATCAGTCTGAGCTCACAAGCACCCACACGAATTGCTTGATTCAGTTGTTAAAGAGCGGTTGGTTAAGAGCTTTTCGTCTCAACCGAGGCGCGCATTCTACGCTTTCCTCAGAGCCTGTCAAGCGTTTATTTTGAAGTTTTTCGTTCAACTTCAACCACTTGACTCGCTGCGATCTCTCGTCAGCGGGAGGCGAATTCTACAGCGTTTCAAACCGCTGTCAACTGCCTTTTTCACCGCTGTCGATCTTTCGATCGAAGCCCTTCCGGATGACCCTGGAACCGCTAACTCTTTGAAACTCAAGGAGTTTTCAGTTCCGACTGCGCCGGAAGTGGGGCGAATTATAGAGAGATTAAATCGGGCGTCAAGGGTTAATTCAAAAAACATTGAACAAAGGCAAAATGAGCACCATATATAGAATGAGCACCTTATATAGAGAGTACCGGCCTGCCCTGGGAGGCACTATGTTTGAACCTTACCTGCAACACTGGCAATTAACCGCCGACGGCGAGCCAATCATCACCCACAGCAGCCACTTGCTGCCCGTCCTTTATAAAGGCAAGGCAGCGATGCTCAAAATCGCCCACGAACCCGAAGAACAGTCCGGTGCCTTGTTGATGCAGTGGTGGGATGGCCAAGGCGCCGCCGCGGTGCTCGAGCACACCGATCACGCCGTCCTGCTTGAGCGGGCTCAGGGGACCGCCTCACTGGCCGATTATGCTCAACACGGTCGCGACGAAGAGGCCACGCGTATCCTCTGCACGGCGATTGCCCGCCTGCATGCACCACGGGACCAGCCGCTGCCGCCACTGGTCGAGCTCCAACCCTGGTTTTCCGGCCTGTGGCCCGCCGCCGAAGAAAATGGCGGGCTGTACCGACGTTGCGCCGACATTGCCAGCCAGTTGCTCGCCTCCCCCGGCGAACAGAGGGTGCTGCATGGAGATATCCACCACGGCAACGTTCTCGACTTCGGCAACAGAGGCTGGCTGGCCATCGACCCCAAGCACCTCTACGGCGACCGCGCCTTCGACTACGCCAACCTGTTCTGTAATCCGACCCACGCTCTGGCCACCGACCCACACTGTTTTCAGCGGCGCGTGCAGATTGTTTGCGAAACAGCCGACCTGCCTCGTCAGCACATGCTGCAGTGGATCGTCGCCTGGTGTGGTTTGTCGGCGGCCTGGTTTCTCGAGGATGACTTGCACGAAGACGCCCGCACGCCCCTGCAGGTCGCGCAACTGGCACTGAACCTGCTGGAGGCAGGCAACTAATCGAAGCAGCGTCGATCTGTAGATAAGGCACCCCATAGATGAGCCACCGCCATGAGTGAAGCGCAAAGCGGCAAAACCCCCGGCCTGTCTGCAGACGAAGAGCAGGAAGTCAGCCATAACCAGCCACCCCGCGCGGCGGTATTGCACGAGATCATTCGTTTCCAGGGTGACCAGGAGCTGGAGCGCACCATCGCCGCGCTGTTCTGGTCGGCACTTGCCGCCGGGCTGAGCATGGGCCTGTCGCTGATGGCCATGGGGCTGTTCTATTCGCGCCTGCCCGAAGACGACAGCAGCCAGGTGATCGCCAGCCTGGGTTACTCGGCCGGATTTCTTGCCGTGATCCTGGCCCGCCAGCAACTGTTTACCGAAAACACCCTGACCGCGGTACTGCCGGTGATGACCGAACCGAGCCTGCGCAACTTCGGTCGCTTGCTACGTTTATGGTCGGTGGTGCTGCTCGGCAATCTGGCCGGCACCATCCTGGTGTCCTATGTGATGCTCAACCTGCCGATCTTCGACAGCAAGACCGACGTCGCCTTCCTCGACGTCGGCCGCAAGGTGATGGAAAACGACCTGAACCAGATGTTTGCCAAGGGCATCATCTCGGGCTGGATGATCGCCACCATGGTCTGGATGATCCCGTCGATGGAAAGCGCCAAGGCGTGGATCATCCTGATGATCACCTACCTGATGGCCCTGGGTGATTTCACCCATATCGTCGTCGGCTCGGTGGAAGTGTCCTATCTGGTCTGGGCCGGCGAAGTCAGCTGGACGGCATTCTGGCTGGACTTCGCCGCGCCGACCCTGATCGGCAACATCATTGGCGGCAGCTTCATTTTCGCCCTGATCAGCCACGCCCAGGTGCGTAGCGACAGCAGCAAGCCGCCCACTGCCCTACCCCGGCGTGACCGGCAAAGAGACCAGTCGGCAGGCAAGAAACCCTAGGGTTCTCGCGCCGCCAGCACCCGTTCGCCGCCCGGACGCAGCTCCCGTTGTGGCTTGGACTGCCACCAGGCCGGCCCACTATGCGGCTGCTCGATGCTGACCCGCTCGCCGATCTGCGGCGTACTCAACGGCACCTGAGCAGCGTTGGCCAGGGCCAGGATGCGGTCGAACGGTTCATGCCAACTGTGGGTGGAAAGGTCAAAAGTGCCGTTATGAATCGGCAGCAGCCAGCGCCCACGCAGGTCAAGGTGCGCCTGCAGACTCTGCTCGGGCTGCATATGTACATCGGGCCAGTTGAGGTTGTAGGCGCCGGTTTCGATCAGGGTCAGGTCGAAGGGGCCGTACTGCTTGCCGATCGCCTTGAAGCCATCGAAATAGCCGGTATCGCCACTGAAAAACACCTTCAGCTGGTCATCGATCATCACCCAGGACGCCCACAGGGTGCTGTTGCTGTCGAACAGGCCACGTCCGGAAAAATGCTGAGCCGGGGTCGCGATGAATCGTACGCCTTCGACACTGGTTTCCTGCCACCAATCCAGTTGCCGGACCTTGGTCGCCGGCACGCCCCAGGCGATCAGGATATCGCCCACGCCCAGGGGGGCGATGAAATGCTCGGTGCTGGTGGCCAGTTGGCGTATGGCCTGCTCGTCGAGATGATCGAAGTGATCGTGGGAAAGGATGACGGCGGTTAACGGCGGCAACTCGTCTAGTTTCAGTGGCGGCTGATGAAAGCGCCGGGGGCCGGCCCATTGCACCGGCGAGGCGCGCTCGGCGAACACCGGGTCGGTAATGAAGAAGCGCTCGCGCAGTTTCAGCAGTACCGTGGAGTGGCCCAACCGCCAAACACTGTGGTCCGGCGCCTCCAGCAACTGCTGGCGACTCAGGGGCTGCACCGCAATACTGACACTGGGCCGAGTATCGGCGGGTTTTTTAAGCAACAGGTACTTAAGGCCAATGCGCAGTTTTTTCATCACCCCGTCCTGTGGCAACTGCGCCTGGTTGCGATAACGCCCATCCTGGCGTTGAGCCGGTTCACCGGCCTGGGAGGTCAGCGGGGCCATGAGCAGAAACACTCCAAGGATGAAGGTAAGTTTCATGGTACCCCACAGTGATTGGATCAACCGTGAAATGGCTTGTAAGGCCATTTTTCAACAGCCTGCGATTGTTCAACAATATTGACAGCAATTATGCGATAAACGGCGCCCCGGAACAGACCAGCATCCATGATGGAAAAGAAAAGCGGTAAGGGACTTTCATTTGTAAGGCGGATTTACCTGCCGCGTATCATCGGCCTGGGGATCGGCATGCTCAGCGTAATGGCCGGGATTTCCAGCCTGCCTGTGCCGTCCTGGGTCTGGGGCCTGCTGCTGTTCAACGGCCTAGCCTGGCCGCACCTGGCCTATCAGATCGCCCTGCGCGCCAACGTTCCGTACCACGCCGAGTACCGCAACCTGCAACTGGACTCGCTGATGGGCGGGTTCTGGACCGCCACTCTGCAATTCAACCCGCTGCCCAGCGTGACCATCCTGGCGATGATGGCCATGAATAATTTCGCTGCCGGTGGCCAGCGCCTGTTCTTCAAGGGCCTGTTGATCCAGGGCCTGGGCATGCTGCTGTCGATCGCCCTGTTCGGCCCTGGGCTGCAACTGCACGCCAGCACCCTGCAAGTCTATGCCTGCCTGCCGATGCTGACCCTCTACCCCATGGCCGTCGGCTGGGTCTGCTATCGCCTGGCGATGAAGCTGTCTGAACACAAGCGCCGACTCAGCGCCCTGAGCCGTACCGACAGCCTGACCGGCCTGCTCAATCACGGCTCGTGGAAAGACCTGCTGCAGCTCAAGTTTCAGATCTGCCAGCAGCAACGCCGCGAGGCGGTGATCGCAATCATCGACATCGATCACTTCAAGACCATCAACGACACTTACGGCCATGTGGTCGGCGATTGCGTCCTGCACCAGTTGAGCAATGAACTCAAGCGCACCCTGCGCGAGGACGACCTGGCCGGGCGTTACGGGGGTGACGAGTTCTGCGTGATCCTCCCGGACACCCGCCTGGAGCACGCGAGCCAGGCCATGGAACGCCTGCGCGAGCGGGTCGGCAGCTATCGCAACCCGCAATTGCCGGAGCTGCGCATCAGCCTGAGTATCGGCCTGGCCAGTTGCAACGAGGCCCTGCCCGGCCCGGAAGCCTGGCTCAATGAGGCCGACAAAGCCCTGTACTGCGCGAAGAAAGCAGGCCGTAACCAGGTCAATTTCGCCCATTCGGACCTCACCGCGCTGAAGCTGGCCTATCCTGACTGAACGTTCGTCCTTGCGGCCTGGCCGCAGGGATGCAGCTTCAACAAGGATCAGCCCGCGTATGGACAGGATTGCCGATGCTCCGCCAGCCAGCCAACGCCCCAGCCTGCAGACGCGCAAACTCATTGCCGCGATAGCGGCGCTGTTCGCCCTGGCCTGCCTGATCGCCCTGGGGGCATTGTTCAATATCGCCACCACGCTCAATGCCAACGAGCGGGAAAAAAGCAGCTTCTACGCCCATAAGGCCCTGGAGCAGCGCCTGGAGTCGTCGCGCCAGTTCCTCTCCAGCTATGCGGTATGGAACGCCGCCTACGATCACCTCAATGGCAGCCCCGACCTGCACTGGGCCTATGAAGAGAAGAACGTCGGCGATTCGCTCTACACCGCCAGCGGCTACGAAGGGGTGTTCGTTGTCGACGACCAGATCACCAAGTACGCGCTGTTCAAGGGCCAGCTGAGCAAAGCGCCGGCCGGTACATATATAGAGAACCCGCTGCCCCCGATCATCGCCAAGGCGCGCAATGTTGCCGCCGAACGCCAGCAGATCACCGAGCACGTGCTGTTCAATGGCTGGCCCGCGGTGCTGGTGGCTGCGGCCATTCGCCCGGATGACGAAGTGCTGAGCATCGATCCGCAAACCACCTCGGTGATGCTCTTCGTTGATCAGCTGACCCCGGAAAAGCTCACCCGCCTGGGCACCGGCGTCGGCCTCAACGGCATGCACATCGAGAAAGCCAACGCCCCCCTGGGTGATCAACCCAGCCTGCTGTTGGGCGATACCGGCTACCGGCTCGACTGGATCACCCCGCGCCCTGGCGACCAGTTGCTCTGGGCGGTGTTGCCGCCGTTGCTTGGCGCCATGCTGGTGCTGGGTTTGCTGATGGTGTACTTCTTCCGCTATGCGCTGCGCACATCACGAGAAATCGACGCCAACCTGCGTAGCCTTCAGGCCAGCAATCAGGCGCTGGAGGCCAGCGAGCAACGGTTTCGTGCGGTGGCCGAAGCGGCGTCGGACTGGATCTGGGAAACCGACCGTCATCACCGCCTGAGCTACCTGTCCCAGCGTTTTGTCGCGGTTACCGGCTTTCAGAGCGAAGACTGGCTGGGCCAACCGCTCAACCAGCTGCTCAGTTGCGAGACCACGCCGCTGATCCAATGGCTGGATAACCAGGCCGACGCCGACTCGCCGCAAGTTGCCAACCTGCGCTGCGCCTATCGCGATCAGAGTGGCCAGGTACGGTTTTGCCGGGTTTCGGCGCGCTCGATCATGTTCGACGGCAAACTGGCCGGTTATCGCGGCACCGCCAGCGACATTACCGATGAAGTGGCTGCCCACGCACGCATACAGCACCTGTCGATGCACGATGCGCTGACGGGCCTGGCCAACCGCAACAAGCTCTCGCGCTTCCTCGATCACGCGTTGCTCAAGGGCCAGGAAGCCACGCCGCTGACCCTGTTGCTGCTCGACCTGGACAGCTTCAAGCCGATCAACGATTCCCTCGGCCACGCCGCTGGCGACGCCGTCCTGCTGGAAGTGGCCGCACGCTTGCGCGAATCGACCCGCGACGGCGACCTGGTGGCGCGCTTGGGGGGCGACGAGTTCGTGCTGGTAATGAACGGCATGGACAGCCGCAACGAGATCGACCGCTTTTGCGGGCGCTTGATCGACAGCCTGCACCAGCCGATCTACTTCGAAGAGCAGGCCCTGCATATCGGCGCCAGCCTGGGTGTGGCGCAGACGCGCCTGCAGGGTTTCGATGCGGGTGAACTGATCCGCTGCGCCGATATCGCCCTGTACCAGGCCAAGGCCGAGGGCAAGAACACCTGGCGCTACTTCTCGCCGGAAATGAACGAGCAGATCCAGTACCGCCGCCAGCTGGAAAACGACTTGCGCAAGGCGCTGAAAAACAACGAGTTCGTTCTGCACTACCAGCCGCGCTACCGCCTGGAATCCCTTGAGATCGTTTCGGTCGAGGCGCTGGTGCGTTGGCAGCATCCGGTCGAGGGCCTGCTTGGTCCGGACACCTTCATTCCCCTGGCCGAGCAGACCGACCTGATCGCGCCCCTGGGCCGCTGGGTGCTACGCGAAGCCTGCGAAACTGCCCGCAACTGGCCAGCCAACCTGCTGGTGTCGGTGAACCTGTCGCCCGCGCAGTTCTCGCGCAGTGACGTGGTCAAGGATGTTCACGAGATCCTGGTGGAGACCGGCTTCCCGGCCCAGCGCCTGGAACTGGAGATCACCGAGAATGTGATGCTCAACGATATCGAGGGCGCGCTAGGGACCATGAACGCACTCAAGGAACTGGGCGTGCGCCTGAACATGGACGACTTCGGCACCGGCTACTCGTCGCTGGGCTACCTGCGCACCTACCCGTTCGACAGCATCAAGATCGACAAGCGCTTTATCGCCGGGCTCAGCAGCGATGGCAACGACCGTGCCGTGGTTCAGGCGATCATCAACCTGGGCAAGGCCATGGGCTTGACCGTGACCGCCGAAGGGGTGGAAACCGAGCAGCAACTCATGGCCCTTGGCAAGGAGAAGTGCCATGAGGTGCAGGGCTACTACCTGAGCAAGCCGATCGACAAACTGGCCTTCGAAGCGCTACTGCAATCAGGAAAGAACAGCCGCGCCGGTGTTTCCTAGGCCGCAGGCAAACCAAGCCGGGCCCGAACCAGCTTGAGCAGGTTCGGCCCGACCTCGTCGAAGCCCTTGTTCTGCGCGACGATTTGTACTCCCTCGAGCAGCAGCGTCAGCTCGAACGCTGCCTGCTCTGGCTCGACCATCCCCGCCTCCTCGCACAAGTGCACCAAGCGTGCCGCCTGACGACGCTTGTGCGCCTCGATCAGCTCGCGCGCCGGGCTGTCGCACACCGGCAGCTCTGCCAGGGTGTTGGTGTAGGCGCAACCACGGTGCGAAGACAGCACCGGCTCCTGGACCAGGAATTCGGCAAAGCCGAGGATCTGCCGCGCTGGCTGGCCGCTGAACTGCTCGGCCAAACGCGCCCAGACTTCATCGTACTCGGCCATCAACAGGCGCAGCCATTCCAGTACCAGAACGTCCTTGGACTCGAAATGCCGGTACACGGTCATCTTGGTGGTTTCAGCCTTCGCGGCAATGGCATCGACGGTGACGCGGCTGATGCCCTCATTGAAAAACAGCTCGTGGGCGGCATCCAGGACCCGCTCACGAGGGGGCAGACGGGCGATTCGTTGCGAACGCATGGGCAGACTCCGGTTGACGACGATACTGACAAGTATCACTCTATACTCATGAGTATCGCTCGATACCCATCGGTATTTTATCGTCAATTGTCACGGGAGTGCGCAATGAAGGTGAGTGAATATGTGCAATTCGACGCCATCGGCCTGGCCGACCTGATTGCTCAAGAGCAAGTCAGTGCCGACGAAGTGCAGGCGGCAGCGCGGCAGGCCATCGCCGACGTCGAGCCAAAGGTCAATGCGCTGGCCGAGCACTGGCATGACGAACCTCTACCCGCCCGCGCTGAAGGGCCGTTGAACGGCGTGCCGTTTCTGATCAAGGACCTGGCGATCAGCATGCAGGGCCGCGCCCACGAGTTCGGCAGCCGCCTGGCACAAGGTACCGGCAGTACGGCCGATTCGTTCCTGATGCAGCGTTTTCGCCGGGCCGGGCTGGTCACCCTGGGGCGCACCACCACGCCGGAACTGGCCGTCAGCACCACCACCGAATCGCGCCTGTGCGGCCCGACCCGCAACCCCTGGGACCTGAACCGCAGCGCCGGTGGTTCCAGCGGTGGTTCGGCAGCAGCAGTTGCCAGCGGTATGGTGCCCGTTGCCCATGCCACCGATGGTGGCGGTTCGATCCGGGTGCCTGCTGCGGCCTGCGGTTTGTTTGGCTTGAAGCCCAGCCGCGGGCTGATTTCCATGGGGCCGTTCCTGGACGAAGCCTGGAACGGCCTGGCGGTGCAGGGTGTGCTCAGCCGTTCGGTACGCGACAGCGCCCTGCTGCTCGATTGCATGACCGGGCCGGAACCTGGCGATCCGTTCCAGGTGGCACCGGCCAAAGGCAGTTACCTGAGTGCAGTGAAGCAAGTGCCTGGTCCCTTGAGAATTGCCGTGCAACTGCATCCGCTCAATGGTCAGCGCAGCAATCCGTTGATGGTTGAGGCTTTGCAGGGGGTGGTCCAGACCCTGGAACATCTTGGTCACCAGTGCGAACTGGTGGACCTGGATATCGGCATGTCGTGGGACGCTTTCGTCGAGATGAATGCGCGTTTCTGGGCCAGCAATACAGCGGCCTGGCTTGATGCCCTAGGTGCCGAGACTTGCCGCCCGCTCAACGGTGACTGGCTGGAACCGGCCACACTGGCGCTGCATCGCTATGGTAAAGCGCTGTCGGCTATCGACCTGCTGGCGGCGATGGATCAGCGCAACCTGGTCAGTCGGCAACTGGGCGGGTTCTTCCAGCGTTTTGATCTGTTGCTGAGTCCGACCCTGAGCGAGTTGCCGCCAGTAGTCGGTGCCTACAACGCCGGGCAGGAGCAGCTCGATGGGTTGGGCTGGATGCACCGGGTGTTCAACCACTCTCCTTTCACTGCCCTGGCCAACATCAGCGGCACGCCGTCGATGTCGCTGCCGTTGTCTCAGGATGCGGCCAGCGGTATACCGATCGGCATGCAGTTCACGGCGGGTGCAGCAGGTGAGCGCCTGCTGCTGAGCCTGGCCGGGCAGCTGGAACAGGCGTTGCCCTGGCGCGGGCGAACCCCGCCGGTCTGGGCGGCGCAAGACTGAGACGCATCGCGGGGCAAGCCGCTCCTGCAGTGGGAGCGGGCTTGCCCCGCGATCAGGCCCGCAAGCGCCGCTGCGCGGCGATTTCCGGCAGGTCCTTGCGGCGCAGATACACCCGCAGCGGCTCTGTCACATTGAGCCGCTCATCGACATTCTGCGCCAAAAGAATCTCGATCAAGGCACGGCTCAAGGTCATGACCTCACCATCGGCGCCCTGCCAGACGAATTCGCTGCTGGGGGTAATGCTGTCGTCAGCCACGTCCATGCCGAACGAGTCTTCGCTGAATCGCACGATGTGCTTGCCAAGCTTGCGGTGAAAACCGACAAAGCCCTTGAGCTGGTCGGCAGCGGCGCAGATGTCCTGGGATGTGATGTGCATGTCAAACCTCGCTTGAACAGGGGATTGGCACGCTGGCGAAAGGGGTTGCGCTCTGACGGGCAACTCGGGGCCAAGGTTAATGGAAATTCATCGCATCCGGTAAAGGATTTTTTTACCCAGGCGCCAGTTGCTCGCTAGACTTATCCTTTTCAACGCCTCCCAGCCGTCAGCGAACGTGGATGATTCATGAGCACCCCCGTCACTTCCGATATCGCCACGATCAGCCGTATCAATGCAGTACCTGCCATCCTGCAAGTTATCTGCGAGACCACCGGCATGCGTTTTGCGGCAGTCGCCCGGGTCACCGACAGCAGCTGGACGGCCTGCGCGGTTCTCGATTCGCTGGGCTTTGGCCTGGAGGTCGGCGGCGAGCTGGACCTGATCACCACCCTGTGCCACGAGAATCGCGCCAGCCACCAGACCATCGTGATCGACAAGGCCAGCAAAGACGAGCTGTACTGCAACCATCACACACCGCGCATCTACAAGTTCGAAAGCTATATCTCGGTGCCGGTGTTTCGCACCGACGGCAGTTTCTTCGGCACTATCTGCGCCCTCGACCCTTTGCCTGCCGAGCTCAAGGGCAGCGCCATCCAGCCAATGATGGAGTCCTTCGCCCGCGTGCTGTCGATCCAGATCGAAAGCGAAGAGAATGCCCAGCAGACCGAGCAGGCCCTGGAGGAAGCACGCGCCATCGCCGACCTGCGCGAACAGTTCATCGCCGTGCTCGGCCATGACCTGCGCAATCCACTGTTCGCCATTACCGCAGGCGCGGAGTTGCTGGCTCAGCGCCTGCAGGATGAAAAAAGCCGCGCCATCGCCCAGCACATCCTCACCTGCGGACGACGCGCCAACCAGCTGGTACGCGATGTCCTCGATTTTGCCCGCGGCCGCCTGGGCAATGGCATCATGATCAACGTCCAGCCCTGCCCGGACCTGGCCGAAGCCCTCTGCCACGTGGCCTCTGAGCTGAAACGGGTGCACCCCGAACGGCTGATCCGCCTGAACATCGGCGACCTCAGCGGCCTGCACTGCGACCGCGAGCGGGTTACCCAGTTGCTGTCCAACCTGATCGCCAATGCCCTGACCCATGGCGCTGCCGACAGCCCGGTGGATGTCATGGCGGATATCCGCGAGCAGGTGTTCGTCCTCGGCGTGCACAACCTGGGCGAGCCCATTGCGCCACAGGTCATGGCGCAATTGTTCCAGCCCTTTTCGCGACCACGTGACGATGCACCGCAGCCCGGCCTCGGCCTGGGCCTGTACATTGCCAACCAGATCGCCCTGGCCCACGGCGGGTGTATGGAAGTGGTGTCGAGCGCCGAGGCCGGAACGCTGTTTACCTTCCGCCTGCCACTGGATCGAGTTGTGCCTGAAGCAACTGCGCCAGCCAGTCCATAAAGGCCCTGACACGTTGCGGCACGTGCAGTTGCCCGGCGTAGAGCAATGACACCGGCATCGGCGGTGCGCTGTACGCCTCCAGCACGGACACCAGTTCACCGCGCTCCAGGTATTCGCGCAACCCGGCAGCCGGCGCCTGGATAATCCCGAGCCCCGCCAGGCAAGCGCTCTCATAGGCTTCGGTACTGTTGACCGTGATCACCCCGGCCATCGTCCGATACCGCGTGGCGCCGTCCTGTTCATACTCGAAGCCCGGGCTGCGGGCGCCCAGTTGCCTCACATAGTGAATCAACTGATGATCGGGCAAGTCCGCAAGGCTGGTCGGCGTACCAAAGCGGGCCAGGTAGGCGGGACTGGCGCAGTTGACCATGCGCAGGCTACCCAGGGGCCGGGCGACCAGGTTCAGGTCACTCAACACGCCGATACGCAGCACGCAATCAAAGCCTTCACGCAGCAGGTCGACCTGACGATCGGTGCAACTGATCTCCAGTGTCAGGCCCGGGTGGCGATCCACGAACTGCGGCAGGTTCGGCAGAATGATGCGCCGCGCCATCAAGGTCGGCAGATCGATTCGCAAGCGGCCACTCAGGGCTGCGGCATCGGTGCGGAACAGCCCTTCGAGCTCATCCATGCGCGCCAGCAGGTCTTTGCTACGCTCGTACAGTTGCAGGCCTTCCTGAGTGGCCTGCACCCGCCGCGTGGTGCGGTTGAACAGACGCGCACCGAGCAGCATTTCCAGCGCCCGGACCTGTTCGGAAACACTCGAACGCGGCAACCCCAGGCTTTCTGCGGCGAGGGTGAAACTCGACAACTCGCTGACCCGCACGAAGGTGCGCAGCAATTCCAGCTTGTTCATGGGCGAACGCTCTATTGTTCGAATTACTCGAGCAGTATTTCCGAATTTGCTGGATTTATCAGCAGAATTCAGACCAATAAACTCCTCTCAACTTCAGCCACCGGCTCAACCACGAGGACCACACCATGACCCGCAAACTCGCTTTGATCACCGGTGCCAGCCGCGGCCTGGGCAAGAACACCGCCCTGCACCTCGCGGCCCAGGGCATCGATATCATCGGGACCTACAACAGCAAGGCCGATGAAGCCCAGGCACTGGTCAATACCCTCGAGGCCAGCGGTGTGCGTGCGGCCATGCTGCAACTGGACGTGAGCAATAGCGCCAGTTTCGAGGACTTTGCCCAGCAGTTAAGCGAAACCCTGCAGCACGTATTCGGCCGCCAGCAACTGGACTTTCTGGTAAACAACGCGGGTATCGGCATCAACGCGCCGTTCAGCGAAACCAGCGAAGCGCAGTTCGAACAGTTGTTCAACATCCAGCTCAAGGGCCCGTTCTTCCTGACCCAGCGCCTGCTGCCGCTGATTGCCGACCAAGGCCGAATCGTCAACATCTCCACCGGCCTGACCCGCTTCGCCCTGCCCGGCTATGCCGCCTACGCGGCAATGAAAGGCGCCATGGAAGTGCTGACCCGGTATCAGGCCAAGGAGCTCGGTGCCCGCGGCATTCGTGTCAATATCCTGGCCCCGGGGGCGATCGAGACCGACTTCGGCGGCGGCGTTGTGCGCGATAACACTGAGGTCAACGATTTTATCGCCGGCAACACCGCCCTGGGTCGGGTAGGCCTGCCAGACGATATCGGCGCCGCGGTTGCCCTGTTGCTGGGCGATGGCGGCGGCTGGATTACCGGTCAGCGCCTGGAGGTGTCAGGCGGGATGTTCCTTTAAGCGCTCAGCGCTGCACTTCATCCTCGCGCACCTGCACGCTGGCGGTCATGCCGGCGCTCAGGTTGACCCCTTCAGGCACCTGGTCGAGCTTGATCCGTACCGGAATGCGCTGGGCCAGGCGCACCCAGTTGAAAGTCGGTTCAACTTCGGCGAGCAACTGGCTGTCGGGGTTGGCGTTGCGGTCGGTGATACCGCGGCTGATGCTTTCGACATGCCCCTGCATCGGTTCACCCGCACTCATCAGCCAGACCTTGACCGGGTCGCCAACGCGGATGCGCGGCAACTTGGTCTCTTCGAAATAGGCTTGAACGTAAAAGGTCGAATCATCCACCAGGGCCATCACTGACTGCCCGGCATTGACGTAGTTGCCTTCGGCCAGGCGCAGGTTGGTGATGTGCCCGTTGCGCGGCGCCTTGACCTGGCTGCGCGCCAGGTTGATGGCCGCGACCTTGACCTCGGCGAGCGCTTCGCGCAGCTCGCCACGGGCAACGGCGGCGTTGATCTGGGCATTTTCGCGCAACTCGGCGCTGATCGCCTGGGGCCCCAGGGCGGCACGACGCGAGGCTTCGTGTTCACGCAGGCGCAGTTGCTGCTGGCGGGTTTCGGCCACGGCATTGGCCTTGTCCAGGGCCGCTTCGAAGCGGTCGCGATCGATCGCCATGAGCAACTCGCCGGCCTTGACCTGCTGGTTGTCGTGCACCTTCAACTCACGCACCCAGCCGGACACGTCCGGAGCAATGATCACCACGTCGGCGCGAATCTTCGCATCACGGGTCCAGGGCGTGAGCATGTAGTACTGCCAGAGTTTCCATCCGGCAAAAATGGCCACCACCACCAGGCACAGGGTTACTGCGATACGTACAGCAGCACGCATGGTCACACTCCTTATAACGGCCCCAGCACATGGGTCACCAGGGTCAAAATACACACGAAAAGCGCGCAGTCGAACAACGCCTCATGCCAGACCCAGCGCCCCAATGGCGTGTAGCGCAACAACAGGCGCACCACGCCGGTCAGCAGCAAGGCCAGCAGCACATAAACCAGAAACGGGCTGAGCAACACACCGCCCAGCGCCCACTCACGCAAGCCCATGAATTTCCTCCTGTCGACGGCACCACTTGCCCCAGCTCTTCTGCAATTGCAGCACGGCGCCAACGGCCAGGCGCAGCGGGTCACTGCTCGGCACTCGCTGCAGGGCCTCGATGAACTGCTCGCTGGCAGCGTCCAGGCGCTGGCCACGACCCGGAGCCGGGCCACTGGCCAATACCGCTTCAAGTTGTTGCAAGTACTGGCGCTCGGCCGCGGCCACCGGCGCCTGGGCGACCGCCAGGCACATGCGCAGGTGCAGCAGTTCGTCACCGATATCCAGGCCGTGCAGGCCATCATCCCAGCGCCCACGCTCCTGCTCGGGCAACGCACTGTAATGGCGGGCCAGTTGCAGCAGCCGATCGGCCATGCGCCCGCCAAACCAGGTGTCGGCGCCACGCAACTCACGGCGGGTCAGACGCACCAGGTCGCTCTGGGTGGCAGCGCGCAGGCGCTTGCCATGCCAGGCCGGGTTGCGCAGCACCAGCAGCTTGAATGCCAGCACCGCGGCGCCGACGCCCATCAGCATGGCCTGAGCGCTGTTGAAGAAGGTGGCGACATCGAAACTCATGACATTCAGCGGCGCCACCAGCACGATGAAGTGCAGGCAGTAGGAGGTCGCAGTGGCGCCAATCTTCGGATTGGCCATGCCCAGGGCACCAAAGAACAGCGGCACGCCCATGGCCAGGCAGAGCATGGCAAAACTGCTGAGCTCCGGCAGCAGGATCTGCCCGACCACGAACGCCACCGGAATCGCCAGAAGAATCCCGCGCAGGAAGCTCATGCCGATCTGCGCGCCGTTCTCGCGGCTGGCGAACAGGCTGCACACTACACAGGTCAACACCAGGCCACCGGGGGCAGCCTGCCAGGCGGTGGCCAGCCAGAAGCTGGCCATGGCCAGAAATGCCAGGGCGCTACGCGAGCCGAACAACAGGGCCAGCGACACATCGCGGTGAGCGGCCAGGCTGTCGGGCACATCGGCGGCCGGCTTGCCCTCCTCTACCCCGCTCAGGGCCAGGGTCGCGGCCATGGCGTTGTCCAGCAGCAGGGTCAGGCGCGCCAGGCAGTAGTGTTCGGCGGAGCTGATGCGCTCATCGTGGGCAGCATCCCAAACGCGCTGGCGCAACAGCAACAGGCTGGCCTGATCAGGATTGGCCAACAGCGCCTGGACCTCTTCGAGCCAGGGCGCCATGTGCTGCGCCTGCTGCTCATCCAGTTGCCGCCATTGCCGGCGCACCGAACGGGAAATACGCAACAGCACCAGCAGCTTCTGGCTCAGCCCGCGAATCGCCCGGGCGCGCTGGCGGCCGAGGCTGCCTTCGAACCAGGCATGCTCGCGCTGGGAATCAACGGCGACAATGCGCCCGAGTATCTCCAGCAGGCCCTTGCGTCCCTGTGCTTCACCACTCAAGGCGGCACTGGCGGCGTGTAGACCGCTTTGCCAGGCCTGCCGCGCCTGCCCGCTCAGTTGTTGCTCGACGCGCATAGGCCAGAACAAGGCGCTGGTGGCAGTAGCGCAGACAATCCCCAGGCAGATCTCGGTACAGCGCGCCACCGCCTGGTCGAACACTAGCAGCGGATGGTTGATGGCCGGCAGGGCAATGATCGCCACCGTGTAACCGGCCAGCACGAACGAATAGGCCCAGGCGCTGCGCAGCAAGGTCGAGCAGGCGGTACACAGCGCCAGCCACAGGGCCAGGGCCAGCAAAAACAGCCACGGGGTCTGGGCGAAGGCGCCGATGAACAGCACCGACATGACGGTTCCGACCAGCGTGCCGAGCAGCCGCGCCAGGCCCTTCTGCACCACCATGCCCGACAGCGGCTGGGCGACGATGAATGCCGTCATCAGGGCCCAGGCCGGCTGCTCAAGGCCCCAGCGCAGCGCCAGCCACAGGGCCAGGCCGCCGCCAAGCAGGGTCTTGAGGGCAAATTGCACAGCGGATTTGTTTGGCGCCAGCAGGGCCTGCAACGTGATGGGCACGGGACGCACCTTGAACGACGGTGTGGTAAAGATAGTCAGAATGAGGCAAGAAGTTCAGGGCTTAATTATTAGCTAGCTAACTATTAATAGTCCAGAGGTGCTGAAAGGTTTTTTCACCGGACAAAAAAATGGGCGACCGAAGTCGCCCTAAATGCCTTGCGTGCTCGTGACTGAAAAGGATCAGCGCTCTTTGCGCTTGTTCGAGTCTTTCCAGATGAAAATTCCGAATCCGACGAAGAACAGCAGCATCAGACCGACTGTAATCACTCCAGCGATAACCACATTATCGAAGAACATGTCGGCCTCCATTCGCCTGAACCTGTCCGATGGGCTTAAGGTAACGAATGGGGCGGGGGAGGAAATTGACCGAGGTCAATAGCGCCCGGAACCGGGCGCGCAAGGCGGGTGCAGGCTTGACCTGCATCAAGTTTTCAACGCTTCTTGGGTTTGCCCTTGGGCTTCTTCTTCGCCTTGCCCAGCGGCATGGCCTGCTCGAACGCCTGGCGAACTTCGTTCAGGCGCTTTTCATTGAGGTCGTGGACCCGGCGTGCACGTTCGGCACCGAGGTCGATCAGGTTGTCGTCTTGGCTCATGGTGGGCTCGGGAAGCTGACTGCAGTGCTGCAATGATGAAGGCTGCAGCCGGCGCTGACCAGTAGCGCTTGTATCCTCAGACTTCGATGTCCACCAGCAGCCCCTGGCGCGGCTGCTCACCCATCAACGGCGCCACCGGCACGGTGTTGTCGGCGTTGACCTCATCGCCGGGCAGCGCTTGATACAGTTCTTCGTCCTGGCTCGACTGGCGCCGACGCTGGTGACGCCGCTGCTCTTCGCGCAAGAGAATGGCCGCCTGCTCCGGGTCACGCTGCTTGAGGTCGATGGCACTGTCACTGGAGGTCGGCTGGGCCGGGACCACGGGCTTGATGTCCGGCGTCGGCTTCACCGGGTCCAGTTGTTGTGTCACGGGTGCAGCGCTGAGCGGGATGAGGGGCGGCAGCATGGGGTGATCTCCTGTCGCCAGTGTGTCGGCTGATGGCCTAAGGCCTTTAGCCAGGGCCGGTAAAATGTGCGGGGCGCTTCACAATTGCCGGCTACTGATCGTCTTCCTCGTCCGTCGGCGCGGGCTGGGCTTCGCTCCACGGACGTTTGAGCACCTTGTTCCACACTTCGTTCAGATGATCGCGCAGGGCTTGCGGCGCGTCCTTGAGCGACGGGCTGTCTTCGCGCTCACCGCCATAGGGCTCATCGCCCTCGATCGCGATCAGCGACTGGCCATTGATAGCATAGCTGGCCTGGCCTTCACGCAGCTCGACATGCAGTTCATGGGGGTCGATGCCGCCACCACAAAAGGCGTGGCTGGCCACCGTCAGTTCAGCCACGCCGTTGTTGTTCAGGTCGCTGACGCCGCTGACATCGGTATAGAAGCCGACATCCAGGTCGAGCCCGGCACAGGTGGTCTCGTTCTCGATCTTCCAGCGCGCCTTGAAGCTGTCATCGCCCTGGCGCTCATAGAGTGTTGCACTGAGCACCACGCGGTCGACGTCCTGATCGGTTTCCTCGTCGCTGACCTGATCGTCATTGCGGCTCAGCATGAGCAGGCCTTCGCCCTCGTGGTCGCGGTAATGCACGCTCTGCACCGGCGATTGCACGCCCAGGGCCTCAAGCTGCGCAGTGGGAATCGGCGCAAGTATTTCGAAACTTTTCTTGTCGCAGGCACCCAGCAGTAGCAGTCCCGCCACGGCCAGTGTTCGGATGAACCAGGGGTTGGAGATCGGCATGGCTGTATCAGGCCCTCACTGGCGACAGCGGTTTTCGTCGATGAAGTTGCTAGACTCTTTGGTCTGCACAGAGCTATCCGTTAAGATAGTCGGCTTTTCATGGCGGGAGTCAGGCAGTATGGCGCAGCAGTATCAACCGGGGCAACGCTGGATCAGCGACAGCGAAGCCGAGCTGGGTCTGGGGACCGTTCTGGCACAGGACGGCCGCTTGTTGACCGTGCTCTACCCGGCCACTGGCGACACCCGCCAGTACTCCCTGCGCAATGCGCCCCTGACCCGGGTGCGCTTCTCGCCTGGCGACCAGATCACCCATTTCGAAGGGTGGAAGCTGACCGTGCGCGAGGTCGAGGATGTCGACGGCCTGCTGGTCTATCACGGCCTCGACGCCCAGAACCAGGCGCGCACCCTGCCGGAAACCCAGCTGTCGAACTTCATCCAGTTCCGCCTGGCCAGCGACCGCCTGTTTGCCGGGCAGATCGACCCGCTGCCGTGGTTCTCGCTGCGCTACAACACTCTGGAGCACACCAGCCGTCAGCTGCAGTCGTCGCTCTGGGGCCTGGGCGGCACCCGCGCACAACCGATTGCCCACCAGCTGCACATCGCCCGGGAAGTGGCCGACCGTATCGCTCCGCGGGTACTGCTGGCCGACGAAGTGGGCCTGGGCAAGACCATCGAAGCAGGCCTGGTCATCCATCGCCAGTTGCTGTCGGGCCGCGCCAGCCGCGTGCTGATCCTGGTCCCGGAGAACCTGCAGCACCAGTGGCTGGTGGAAATGCGCCGGCGCTTCAACCTTGAGGTCGCCCTGTTCGATGTCGAGCGCTTTATCGAAAGCGACGCCGGCAACCCCTTCGAGGATGCCCAGCTGGCGCTGGTCGCCCTGGAATGGCTGACAGAAGACGAGAAGGCCCAGGACGCGTTGTTTGCCGCCGGCTGGGACTTGCTGGTGGTCGACGAGGCGCACCACCTGGTCTGGCATGAAGAGCAGGTCAGCCCCGAATACGCCCTGGTCGAGCAACTGGCCGAGGTCATCCCCGGCGTGCTGCTGCTGACCGCCACCCCGGAGCAACTGGGCCAGGACAGCCACTTCGCCCGCCTGCGCCTGCTCGACCCGAACCGTTTCCACGACCTGGCCGCCTTCCGCGCCGAGAGCGAACACTATCGCCCGGTAGCCGAAGCGGTACAGGAACTGCTCGACGAAGGCCGCCTGTCGCCCAAGGCCCACGCTACCATCGAAGGATTCCTCGGTGCCGAAGGCGAAGCTTTGCTGGCCGCGGTCAACGATGGCGACACCCAGGCCAGCGCCCGCTTGATCCGCGAGCTGCTTGACCGCCACGGTACCGGCCGCGTGCTGTTTCGCAACACCCGCGCCGCCGTCCTGGGCTTCCCTGAGCGTAACCTGCACCCCTATCCGCTGCCCAACCCCGACCAGTACATGGAGCTGCCGCTGGGCGAGCACGCCGAGCTGTACCCGGAAGTGGCCTTCCAGTCCCAGGGCGAAGGCAGCGAAGAAGAGCGCTGGTGGCGTTTCGACCCACGGGTCGACTGGCTGATCGACACCCTGAAGATGCTCAAGCGGGTCAAGGTCCTGGTGATCTGCGCCCACGCCGAAACCGCCATGGACCTGGAAGACGCCCTGCGCGTGCGCTCCGGCATTCCGGCCACGGTGTTCCATGAAGGCATGAGCATCCTTGAGCGTGACCGCGCCGCCGCCTACTTCGCCGACGAAGAGTTTGGCGCCCAGGTGCTGATCTGCTCGGAAATCGGCAGTGAAGGCCGCAACTTCCAGTTTGCCCATCACCTGGTGCTGTTCGACCTGCCCGCCCACCCGGACCTGCTCGAGCAGCGTATCGGGCGTCTGGACCGGATCGGCCAGAAGCACACCATCGAACTGCACGTGCCGCACCTGCAGAACAGCCCGCAAGAGCGTCTGTTCCAGTGGTACAACCAGGCCCTGAACGCCTTCCTCGCCACCTGCCCGACCGGCAACGCCTTGCAGCACCAGTTCGGCCCGCGCCTGCTGCCGCTGCTCGAAAGCGGTGACGACGATGAGTGGCAAGCGCTGGTGGACGAGGCCCGTGCCGAGCGCGAGCGCCTGGAAGCCGAGCTGCACAGCGGCCGCGACCGCCTGCTGGAACTCAACTCCGGTGGCGCCGGTGAAGGCCAGGAACTGGTCGAGGCGATTCTTGAGCAGGACGACCAGTTTGCCCTGCCGATCTACATGGAAACCCTGTTCGACGCTTTTGGCATCGACAGCGAAGACCATTCGGAAAACGCCCTGATCCTCAAGCCGAGCGAAAAAATGCTCGACGCCAGCTTCCCGCTGGGCGACGACGAAGGCGTGACCATTACCTACGACCGCAACCAGGCGCTGTCGCGTGAAGACATGCAGTTCATCACCTGGGAGCACCCGATGGTCCAGGGCGGCATGGACCTGGTGCTGTCCGGCTCGATGGGCAACACCTCGGTGGCGCTGATCAAGAACAAGGCGCTCAAGCCCGGTACCGTGCTGCTGGAGCTGCTGTACGTCAGCGAAGTGGTTGCCCCGCGCGCCCTGCAACTGGGCCGTTACCTGCCGCCAGCCGCCTTGCGCTGCCTGCTCGACACCAACGGCAACGACCTGGCTTCGCGAGTTTCCTTCGAAACCCTCAACGACCAGCTCGAAAGCGTGCCCAAGGCCAGCGCCAACAAGTTCATCCAGGCCCAGCGCGACGTGCTGGCCCCGCGGATCAACGGTGGCGAAGCCAAGATCATGCCGCGCCATGCCGAGCGTGTCGCCGAAGCCCAGCGCCGTCTGGCCGCCGAAACCGACGAAGAGCTGGCGCGCCTGACTGCGCTGCAGGCGGTCAACCCGACCGTTCGCGACAGTGAAATCGACGCCCTGCGCAAGCAGCGTGAACAAGGCCTGGCGATGCTGGAGAAAGCGGCGCTGCGCCTGGAAGCGATCCGGGTGTTGGTCGCCGGCTAAACCGCGTCGTGTTCATCGCTGGCAAAGCCAGCTCCCACAGGATCTTTATCAACCTGCAGATTGCAGGCAAACATTGAACCTTGTGGGAGCCAGCCTTGCTGGCGATGAGGCCCCTCAGGCCTGGGCAAACTTGCCCGCTCCCCCCTCACTGTCAGCCACCATCCCCTCCCTCATCCTCTGCGCATCGCGGCTAAAGCACCGAGAGGCGAACAACAGGAACACCAGCGTCAGCGACAACGCCACCGGTATCAGGTACATCGCCCCATGCAGGCCTTCAGCCTTGAACGCCTCGCTCATCTGCACCTGCCCCGCGGCCTGCATCGCCGCCACGGCAAAATGGTCCGACAGCGCCCCCACTACCACCGGCCCCAAGCCGCCGCCCAGCAGATAAAGCCCGGCAAAGAACAGCGCCATCGCCGTCGCCCGCAGCCGCGGCTGCACCACATCCTGAATTGCGGTGTAGACGCAGGTATAGAAGTTGTAGGCAAACAACCAGCCGACACCGAACACGGCCACGAACACGCCAATCTCGATGCGCCCCGCGTGCAATGCCCAGGCGGTGGCCAGCGACGCAATCAGCATGCTCAGGGCACCGAACAACAAGCGTCCGTTGGCAAAGCGCTGGTGCACCTTGTCGGCAATCCAGCCGCCGAGGGTCAAGCCCACCAGGCCGGTCAGGCCGACGATCACCCCGGTGGCTACCGCCGCCTGCTGTAGCGAGAGCAGGAAGTAACGTTGCAGCATCGGCACCATGAACGAGTTGCACGCGTAGGTAGCAAAGTTGAAGGTCAGGCCGGCCAGCACCAGCCAGCAAAAGGTCGGTACGCTCAGGACCCGGCGTAACGGCCGGTCCAGCGGCGCCTGGGAAATCGCCACCGACTCTGCCGCCCCCCGCGCCGGCTCGCGGATCATGAACATGAACACCGCCAGCAACAGCCCCGGCACCGCAGCGATAAAGAATGGCGCCCGCCAGCTGTCAAAGGCTTGCACCATCGCACCAATAGTGAAGAACGCCAGCAACAACCCCAACGGCAGCCCGAGCATGAAGATGCCCATGGCCCGCGCCCGCCGTTCAGCGGGGAACAGGTCGCCGATCAGCGAGTTGGCGGCTGGCGCATAACTGGCTTCACCGATGCCCACGCCCATGCGCACCAGCAAAAAGCTCCAGAAACTGCCGACCATGCCGTTGACCGCAGTCAGCCCGCTCCAGGCCATCAGCCCCCAGCCCATCAATTTGCTGCGTGAACCGTTGTCGGCCAAGCGCCCCAACGGCAGCCCGGCAATCGCATAAACCAGAGTGAAGGCCGTGCCGAGCAAACCGATCTGAAAGTCGCTCAGGTGCCATTCCAGGCGGATCGGCTCGATGATGATGGCGGGAATGGTGCGGTCGAAGAAGTTGAACAGGTTGGCCAGAAACAACAGAAACAGGATTCGCCAGGCGTTCGCCGCTTGAGTGGAGCTCTGCATCGATCAGTCCCTCGTTGTTATTGTTCGGGGCTTTCCAGCACACCGAACTGAATCTAGAGGGCCATCTGCGATCTGTCTGCCACCATTGACCGCACTGATACTGGGTAATTGTAACCATTTGCAGTTTTAGAACCCGGCGCTATTGGCTCAATGACCAAATCGTAGGAGTCAATGTGCCATTAATCAGGATGGGCTAATGCTGAGTTCCTATACTCCTGCAGAACGGTCTCCGAGCGGGCGATTGGGGGACGAGTGCACACTCGACGACGAGGAATGCTATGGAGTGGCTGGGGCTAGAAATGCTCGCCGAACTTCCGGCAACCGGACAGATCCTGATTGATTGCAGGCATAACCCCTACCTGGTGCTGCTTGCATTCCTGATTGCCTGTGCTGGCAGCTTCGCCACCCTCGATATGGCCGAACGCCTGAGCCACGTCGAATTGCCCGCAGCCCAGCGGCAGTGGCGCCTGCTCGGTGCCTGCTGCCTGGCTGGCGGCATCTGGGCCATGCACTTCATCAGCATGCTGGCCTTGCAGACACCGCTGGAAGTTCACTACGACGTAGCCCTGACCGGGGTGTCGCTGCTGATCATGCTGCTGGCCGGCTGGATGGCCATGAATACCCTCGGCCGCCAGGAACTGCGGCCACGCCACTACCTGCAAGCGGCGGTTTGCTTCGGCCTGGGCATCGTCGCCATGCACTACACCGGCATGGCTGCCATGCGCTCGACCGCCCAGCAGTTCTATCGCCCCGACCTGTTCGCCGCCTCCGTCGCCGCCGCAATCGCTACCAGCCTGGCAGCGCTGCTGTTCGCCCGCTTCTTTCGCAACGGCAGCGGCACCCTTTATCAACTGATGAAGTACGGCGCCAGCCTGCTGATGGCCGCTGGCATTGTCGGCACCCACCTGCTGGGGATGGCGGCACTGACCCTGGTGATTCCCCCAGACACCCCGTTGGCGCTGCCGGTCAGCGACAACAGCCTGCAACTGAGCCTGACCATCGCCTTTATCACCCTGCTGATCAGCGCCAGCAGCATCAGCGCCGCGCTTTCGGACAAGAAGCTGCAAAGCAAGGAGCACGACCTGCGCCGGGTCAACGTGTTGCTCAGCCAACTGGACCAGGCCCGGGTCTCCCTGCAGCAGGCCGCCCACTACGACGCCCTGACCAACCTGGTCAACCGCCGCGGCTTCAACCAGGTGTTCGCCGAGCGCCTGGCCGAACAAACAGCCAATGACGGCATGCTGGCAGTGATGTTCCTCGATATCGACCACTTCAAGCGTATCAACGACAGCCTCGGCCATGACGCTGGCGACGAGCTGCTAAAGGTGATTGCCACGCATATCAAGACTGCCACCCGCAGCCAGGATGTGGTCGCCCGTTTTGGCGGCGACGAGTTCTGCATCCTCACCGCCCTGCACAGCCGCGACGAGGCCCGGCACCTGGCCCAGCGCATCATGCAGAAGATGAAAGAGCCGATCGACCTGGCCGGGCGGCGCATGGTCATGACCACCAGCATCGGTATCAGCGTGTTTCCCGACGATGGCCGCAGCTGTGAAGAGCTGCTGAAAAACGCCGACCTGGCCCTGTACCAATCCAAGGGCTGCGGGCGCAATAACCTGAATTTCTTCAACAGCAACCTGAAAACCCGCGCCACCCTCGAGCTGCAACTGGAGGAGGAGCTGCGTATCGCCCTTCTGGAAGAGCGGGGCCTGCGCATCCACTACCAACCGATTTTCGATTTGCATAGCGGCCAGGTCGCCAAGCTCGAAGCACTGGTGCGCTGGCAGCACCCGCAGCATGGCCTGCTCAGCCCCGACCGTTTTATCGGCATTGCCGAAGCCAATGGCCTGATCGCCGAACTCGACCTCTGGGTACTGCGCCATGCCTGCGAAGACCTGGCCCAACTTAACCGCCACGGTTATGACGGGCTCAAGGTGACGGTCAACTGCTCGGCCTTGACCCTGGCCCGCGAGGAACTGGCCCGGGAGGTTGAAGATGCCCTGCGCCAGGCCGGTATCCCGGCGCACCAACTGGAACTGGAAGTCACTGAAAACGCGCTGATGGGCAACATCCACACCACCATCACCCTGCTCAAGGGCATCCGTGCCCTGGGCGTGTCGCTGTCGATCGATGACTTCGGCACCGGCTACTCGTCACTGGCCTACCTCAAGCGCCTGCCGCTGGACACCCTGAAGATCGATCGTTCGTTCATTCAGGATGTACCGCGTTGCCGACAGGACATGGAAATCGTCCAGGCAATCATCGTCATGGCTCACACCCTGCACCTGCAGGTGATCACCGAAGGCGTCGAAACCATCGAGCAGTACCAGTTCCTCGCCCAGCAAGGCTGCGATTTCCTCCAGGGTTATCTGCTCAGCCGGCCAGTACCGCTGGGTGAACTGCGGCCGATCCTTGGCGAGCTAAACCAGCGCCATGAACAAGCGCTGAGCAGCTTCAATCCTTACGCCGGTACAGATCAATCAAGGTCGCCGGATCTTTTTGCAGATAGCCCTGACTACCATGCAAGCGCATCAGTTGGGCGGCCAGGCCACTGATCGGCGTCGACGAACCCTGTTCGCGGGAAAATTTCACCGCAGTGTCCAGGTCCTTGAGCAAGGTGCGCACGTGCCACTTCACCGGCTCGAAACGGCTTTCGGCCATTTGCGGGGCAAGGATCTGCAGCGGCTTTGAATCGGCGAAACCACCCGCCAACGCCTCGGCGATCAGGCTGGCGTCCACGCCCGACTGCTCGGCCAGCGCCACCACTTCGGCAATTACCAGCGCATTGCAGGCGACGATCATCTGGTTACAGGCCTTGGTCACCTGCCCTGCCCCGACCGGTCCCATGTGGGTCACGCGCTGGCCGAGGGTCAAAAGCGCCGGGCGTACGCGATCAAGGTCCGCCACCGCACCACCGACCATGATCGCCAAGGTACCGGCTTCGGCGCCCGGAGTGCCGCCGGATACCGGGGTATCGAGCCAGCCCATGCCGGTCTTCGCTGCCAACTCGCTGGCCATCTCGCGGGTGGCTGTCGGTTCAAGGCTGGAGAAATCCACCAGCAACTGACCGGCCTTGCCCGCGGTAACGATGCCCTGTTCGCCAAACACTACCTCGCGCACCACGGCCGTGTCGGCCAGGCACAGCATCAACACATCGGCGTGCTGGCACAGCTCGGCCGGGGTCGCCACCTGACGGGCACCGGCCTTGACCAGTTCGGCGCATTTGTCCGGCGAGCGGTTCCACACCGTCAGCGGATAACCCGCCGCCAACAGCCTACGACACATCGGCAAGCCCATCAGCCCGATACCGGCAAACCCCAACGAAGGACGTGCAGTGCTCATGTAAAGCTCCAGACAGATTAAAGAAGTTGACTGATCGGACGATTCAGTTTGCAGGCGTGGCAAGGAAAACACCTACATAGGCATAGGGTTAACCCCTATCGCTCACGCCAAATGCGCACTGATACAGTCGCGAACCTCATCCAGTGATGGCTCTATGCTACCTACTAGAACAGCCACCCACCTCCAGGCAAATGGCGCAAAATGACCTCCAAGACTACTTCTGCCAACGCGGTTTCCGAGCTGACTTCATCCACTCCCGCGTACAGCGCTCCCGGCTCGAGTTTCTACAGCCCGCGGGCGCTTAACCCGCAGCAGTACCTGTACTTCACCGAGACCGATATCCAGCGCATCCTCGACAACCTCGACGGCCTGCGCGACCTGGTGTTCCCGCCCAGCGTGCATGTCGAAGACGACACCCAACTGCGCCTGGACCAGCAGTTTCCTTCGGTGTGCCTGATCGGCCTGGGCCGTTGTGGCTCGAACATCGCCCTGGATGTTGCAGAACTTGTATACAACGCCAGGACCTTCTACCTCAACGAATTCAACAACGAAGACCGCGCCGGCAGCGAACCGAACTACAGCCCGGCACGCTGGATTCGCAACAACCTGCGCCTGGTGCAGAACAAGGGCAGCAAACCGGTATTCCTGGTAGAGCCACTGGTCATGCTCGGTGATCTCGACAAGGACATCGCCGGGCGGATCCGCTTTTCGCGCAAGGGCGAGAAGAGCGGCTTTATCCGCGACTACAGCAAGATGAAGATCATGGACCTCTCGGAAGTCCATGCCGGTGGCGCCGGTAACGCGCCGATCCTCGGCCAGTACCTGGCCAAGATCATCCTCAACAAGGAAACCCACCGCTTTTCCAGCGCGGACTGGAAGCTGATCCACTCGTACCTGATCGACTCCTGCGGGATCAAGGCCAACCAGTCGCGGCTGTACTTCTACATCTTCAGCGCCGGTGGCGGTACGGGTTCGGGCATGGCTTCGGAATTTGGCCTGGCCCAGCAGTACTCGTACATGAACAAGACCTTCGACACCAAGCCGGCCGACGAGAACGACGGCAAGAGCGGTCATTCGTTCGTCTTCGAGCCGATCTTCACCAGCGGCATCTGCGTGCTGCCAAACATTTCCGATCACCGCAGCGAAATGTCCGAAGCCCTGCACATCAACGCCGGGCGGCTGCTGTGCAAGTATTTGTCGGAGGAATGGGACTTCTCTTACAACTTCGACAATGAAGACAGCAGCGAAGCCAGCGTCATGGGCCGCATCCGCCCGTGGAACGCGATGATGCTGATTTCCAACGACATCATGCGCTACGCCGAAGAGAACGATGACGGCAACATCCAGAACATCGACGTCAATGCCATGGAGAAGCACGCCAACCAGTACATCTCCCAGCAGATCTTCAACATCCTCACCGCCCAGGCGGTAACCACCGACTACGACCAGAACTACTTCCGCCGTGCCGGCATCGACATCGGCGAAACCATCCGCCTGGATGCCAACGACCTGTTCATGAGCCTGGCCGGCCCCGTGGCCATTGCCTATGCCGAATCGGTGGTACCGGAACAGCCGTCGCCAAGCTCGGACAAGTTCAAAGTGTTCGAGAAAGAGCAGCCGCGGCTGAACATCGACGACCTGTTCTTCCGTTCCATCGACCTGCCGCATTTCAACAAGGTGACCCAGGCGATCGAAGGTATCAGCCTGTTGCCGATCGAATCCCGCCGCTACCGCGCCGCCCTGGAGCAATACCAGGCCTCCGGCTATGACGCAGCGGCGCTGCACGACCTGCACTTTTTCAAGAATTGCTCGTCGGTGGTGTCGATCGTCTCCCTGCCCAAGGACTACAAGCTGTCGTACATGGACCTGAACCGGCTCAAGACCCACCTCAACAGCCTGTTCCCCAACACCACGCTCAAGCGCTACGCGCTGGTCATCGGCGCCTCGGCCAACCTCTCGCTGACCACCCTGATCGCCAAGAGCCCGTGCCTGTCGGACGACTTCCTGACCTTGATCGTGGCGTTCATCAAGCGTTGCTTTGCGCGTAACCCGTACCGCTTCGACGATACCCTGGACAATGCCATCCTCGAGTTCATCACCAGCGACGCCTTCGATGAAGACCGCATCGATGAGCTGCTCAACGAATTCGAGAACCCGGCGAAGATCCTCGATACCAACTGGTACGCGATCAAACCGATGTACGAGAAGAAATACCGCGAGCTGATCAACGACAAGAGCAAGTTCGTCTCGATCAATGACATCCGGCTGTCACGCGAATGCGTGAAGAAAGCGGTGAAATACCTGCGTGAGATTTACCGTCACCGCATTGGCAAGACCCGGGTGATCTCTTTGAACAGCCACACCGGGAAAGTGGATTACTGATTGAAAGCATCGCGGGGCCAGCCCGCTCCTACATCTGTAGGAGCGGGCTGGCCCCGCGATCAGACTGTTACCGTACTCTCTCGGCACACCCAACTGTTACCAACAGCCACCCCGGCTGAACAGTCCCGCGCACCAAAACCTCCTCGCTGTGCATTTTCACGCACCATTTTGGCGCGCTTTCAACCGTTGGTCTTTTCCTGAATCACAATGAACGGCGAGACCACCACGGCCCAGATCTCTGGATCGCGGTTCTGAAGGTCTAGCGCCTGCTCTGCAGTGACCGGGCCGACAGTGCCAGCATTACGCCACTCAGCGAAGGTTTCGCTACGGTTTTCGGCCATTGCCTGTGCAACTTCGATCAGGTCCAGGGTTGGGTCGACCCAAATCAGGTCACCCTTGGCCCAAAAACGCTCCAGCGCTTTCCACTCGATTCTTCCAGTCTCGCCGAGCAATTTGGCATAGAGGGTGCTTGGTTGATCTGTCATGGGTTCCTACCAGAAATAATTCGACCGCGATAAAGGTCGGTATTTTTGCAGAAAAACCCAGTTTCAAAATAAGTAATTGATCGACAAGGTGGTAAATGCCCGGGATGGGCCAGTAAAACTGGCTAGCCAGTGGCGTTTTTCTATAACTTTCTGTCGATTAGGCGACACCCCTGATTTTGCCCCAGCGGGCCTGCTTTTCAAGCGACAAAGCAGCGCTCTACACTGTACCGGTACAGTTGCCAGGGCCAATCCGGGGGTTATCCGGGTCCGTGACGAGGCGTGGCCTCCCATGGAACCTGATCCGGTCCTCAAGCTCTGGCCGCCAGGACTATAAAAATTACAACAGAATGAGTGGAGCACTATGAGTAAGGCTACTAAGCAGATTTCCAAGCTGTTTGCCGCAATGGTTCTGGCCGGGGTTGCCAGCCATTCGTTTGCAGCCGATACCATCAAGATCGGCATCGCCGGCCCGAAAACCGGCCCGGTCACTCAGTACGGCGACATGCAGTTCATCGGTGCAAAACAGGCCATCAAGGACATCAACGCCAAGGGCGGCGTCGACGGCAAGATGCTTGAAGCCAAAGAATACGATGACGCCTGCGACCCTAAACAGGCCGTGGCAGTCGCCAACAAAGTGGTCAACGACGGCGTCAAGTACGTGGTCGGCCACCTGTGCTCCAGCTCCACCCAGCCTGCGTCCGACATCTACGAAGACGAAGGCGTGATCATGATCACTCCGGCCGCCACCAGCCCGGAAATCACCTCCCGCGGCTACAAGCTGATCTTCCGTACCATCGGCCTGGACAGCGCCCAGGGCCCGGCAGCCGGCAACTACATTGCCGACCACGTCAAACCTAAAATCGTTGCCGTACTGCACGACAAGCAGCAATACGGTGAAGGCATCGCCAGCGCCGTCAAGCAGACCCTGGAAGGCAAAGGCACCAAGGTTGCCGTCTTCGAAGGCCTGAACGCCGGCGACAAGGACTTCTCCTCGATCATCCAGAAGCTCAAGCAAGCCAACGTCGACTTCGTCTACTACGGCGGCTACCACCCAGAGCTGGGCCTGATCCTGCGCCAAGCCAAGGAGAAAGGCCTGAACGCCAAGTTCATGGGCCCGGAAGGTGTCGGTAACGATTCCATCTCGCAAATCGCCCAGAACGCTTCCGAAGGCCTGCTGGTCACCCTGCCGAAGTCCTTCGACGCCGACCCTGCGAACAAGGCAATCGCCGATGCCATCAAGGCCGACGGCAAAGACCCAAGCGGCCCGTTCGTGTTCCCGGCTTACTCGGCTGTCGAGCTGATCGCCGAAGGCATCAAGGCCGCCAAGTCCGAAGACACCGACAAGGTGGCTGCAGCCATCCACGCCGGCACCTTCAAGACCCCGACCGGTGACCTGTCGTACGACGCCAAAGGCGACCTGAAAGACTTCAAATTCGTGGTCTACGAATGGCATTTCGGCAAACCTAAAACCGAAGTTTCTCCTCAGTAATCCCGTCTGACTATATGACTACAAGCCCACTGTGCGAGCAGTGGGCTTTGTTTTACGAGGTTCATGGGCCTGATTCCCGCGATCCGGGAGCAGGTTCACCTGAAAATCTTAAAACCGTCACCAGCGGTTCGCTGGCAGTTGCCTGTGCCGAAGTGGCCAAGACCACAAGACCGGGCCGGGGGCACCCCCACCAGTGAAATGCGTATCAGGTTTTTAGGAGCGCTGTAATGCCTGAGATCTATCACTTCTTCCAACAGCTGGTTAATGGCCTGACCATTGGCAGCACCTATGCCTTGATAGCCATTGGCTACACAATGGTTTACGGCATCATTGGAATGATCAACTTCGCCCATGGCGAGGTGTACATGATCGGTTCCTACGTGGCTTTCATCGCCCTTGCCGGGCTGGCCATGATGGGTATCGATTCACTGCCGATATTGATGACCGTCGCCTTCGTCGCCACGATCTTCGTAACCAGTGCCTATGGCTACAGTATCGAACGGGTCGCCTACCGTCCGTTGCGTAACAGCAACCGGTTGATCCCGCTGATTTCTGCCATCGGCATGTCGATTTTCCTGCAAAACACCGTATTGCTATCCCAGGACTCCAAGGACAAGTCCATCCCCAACCTGATCCCTGGGAGTATCTCCTTCGGCCCGGGCGGCGCAGAGGAAGTGCTGATCTCCTACATGCAGATCCTGGTTTTCATCGTCACCCTGGTGGCCATGACCGGTTTGACCCTGTTCATCTCCCGCTCGCGTCTGGGCCGGGCCTGCCGGGCCTGTGCCGAAGACATCAAGATGGCCAACCTGTTGGGCATCAACACCAACAACATCATCGCCCTGACCTTCGTCATCGGTGCTGCCCTGGCAGCCGTGGCGGCCGTGCTGCTGAGCATGCAGTACGGGGTGATCAACCCCAACGCCGGTTTCCTGGTGGGCCTGAAGGCCTTTACCGCGGCAGTGTTGGGCGGCATCGGCAGCATTCCGGGCGCCATGCTCGGCGGGCTGGTGCTGGGGGTGGCTGAAGCCTTTGGCGCCGATATCTTCGGTGACCAGTACAAGGACGTGGTGGCGTTCGGTCTCTTGGTTCTGGTGCTGTTGTTCCGTCCGACCGGCATTCTCGGCCGTCCGGAGGTTGAAAAAGTATGAACAAAAATCTCAAACAAGCGTTTTTCAGCGCCTTGCTGGTCTGGGCCGTCGCCTTCCCGGTGCTTGGCCTGAAACTCAGCATCGACGGCATCAACCTGATCGTCCACAGCCAAGGGCCGTTCACCCTCACGGTCATCGCCGTGTGTTCGGTGCTGATGTTCTTGCGCGTGCTGTTCGACAAGCAGTGGAGCGCGGTAACCAGCCGGCGTTCGAGCCGCAAGTTGATCTCGCCGGCCATGAGCAACTTCCTGACCCTGCCCAAGACGCAACGCTGGGTCATCATCGGTCTGATCATGGTTGCGCTGGTCTGGCCGTTCTTCGGCTCGCGCGGCGCGGTCGACATCGCCACCCTGATTTTGATCTACGTGTTGCTGGGCCTGGGCCTGAACATCGTGGTCGGTCTGGCTGGCCTGCTCGACCTGGGTTATGTCGGCTTCTACGCCGTCGGCGCCTACAGCTATGCCCTGCTGTCGCACTACTACGGCCTGAGCTTCTGGATCTGCCTGCCGATCGCCGGCCTGATGGCGGCGACCTTCGGCTTCCTGCTCGGTTTCCCGGTACTGCGTCTGCGCGGCGACTACCTGGCCATCGTGACCCTGGGTTTCGGTGAGATCATCCGTCTGTTCCTGCGTAACCTCACCGGTCTTACCGGCGGTCCAAACGGGATCAGCAACATCGAGAAACCAACCTTCTTCGGCCTGACCTTCGAACGCAAGGCCGCCGAGGGCATGCAGACCTTCCACGAGTTCTTCGGCCTGCAGTACAACTCGATCAACAAGGTGATCTTCCTCTACCTGGTGGCACTGCTGCTGGCGTTGCTGGCACTGTTCGTGATCAACCGGCTGCTGCGCATGCCGATCGGTCGCGCCTGGGAAGCCCTGCGTGAAGACGAGATCGCCTGCCGCGCACTGGGCCTGAACCCGACCATCATCAAACTCTCGGCGTTCACCCTGGGTGCCTGCTTTGCCGGTTTCGCCGGCAGCTTCTTCGCCGCGCGCCAAGGCCTGGTGACACCGGAGTCGTTCACCTTCATCGAGTCGGCCATCATCCTCGCCATCGTCGTGCTCGGCGGCATGGGCTCACAACTGGGCGTGATCCTCGCGGCCATCGTGATGATCCTGCTGCCGGAACTGATGCGTGAGTTCAGCGAATACCGCATGTTGATGTTCGGTGCGCTGATGGTGTTGATGATGATCTGGCGTCCGCAAGGCCTGCTGCCTATGCAACGTCCACATATGGAGCTGCGTCGATGAGCCGCGAAATTCTGCAAGTCAGCGGCCTGAGCATGCGCTTCGGCGGCTTGTTGGCGGTCAACGGCGTGGCCCTGACCGTCAAGGAAAAACAGGTGGTGGCGTTGATCGGCCCGAACGGCGCCGGCAAGACCACGGTGTTCAACTGCCTGACCGGTTTCTACAAGCCGAGCGCCGGCAGCATCCTGCTCGACGGCCAGCCGATCCAGGGCCTGGCCGGCCATCAGATCGCCCGCAAGGGCGTGGTGCGGACTTTCCAGAACGTGCGTCTGTTCAAAGAGATGACCGCCCTGGAAAACCTGCTGATCGCCCAGCACCGGCACCTGAACACCAACTTCTTCGCCGGCCTGCTCAAGACCCCGTCCTTCCGCCGCAGTGAGCTCGAAGCAAAAGAGTACGCACGGTACTGGCTGGAGAAGGTCAACCTCCTCGAGTTCGCCAACCGCCCCGCCGGCACGCTTGCCTACGGCCAGCAACGGCGCCTGGAAATCGCCCGCTGCATGATGACCCGTCCACGGATCATCATGCTCGACGAACCGGCGGCCGGCCTCAACCCGAAAGAGACCGAAGACCTCAAGGCCCTGATCACCGTGCTGCGCGAAGAGCACAACGTCACCGTGCTGCTGATCGAGCACGACATGAAGCTGGTCATGAGCATCTCCGACCACATCGTGGTGATCAACCAGGGCACGCCCCTGGCCGACGGTACGCCGGAACAGATCCGCGACAACCCTGAAGTGATCAAAGCCTACCTGGGGGAAGCGTAAATGCTGCAGTTCGAAAACGTTTCCACCTTCTACGGCAAGATCCAGGCACTGCACAGCGTCAACGTCGAGATCCGCCAGGGCGAGATCGTCACCCTGATCGGCGCCAACGGCGCCGGCAAGTCGACCCTGCTGATGACCCTCTGCGGCTCGCCGCAGGCCCAAAGCGGCAGCATCCGCTACCTGGGTGAAGAACTGGTCGGCCAGCCGTCCTCGCACATCATGCGCAAAAGCATCGCCGTGGTCCCTGAAGGCCGCCGGGTGTTCGCCCGCCTGACCGTGGAGGAGAACCTGGCCATGGGCGGTTTCTTCACCAACAAGGGCGATTACCAGGAGCAGATGGACAAGGTCCTGCAACTGTTCCCGCGCCTGAAGGAGCGCTTCAGCCAGCGCGGCGGCACCATGTCCGGCGGCGAACAGCAGATGCTCGCCATCGGCCGTGCGCTGATGAGCAAGCCCAAGCTGCTGTTGCTTGACGAGCCGTCACTGGGCCTGGCGCCGATCATCATCCAGCAGATCTTCGACATCATCGAGCAACTGCGCCGCGATGGCGTCACGGTGTTCCTGGTCGAACAGAACGCCAACCAGGCGCTGAAAGTCGCTGACCGTGCCTATGTGCTGGAAAACGGCCGGGTAGTGATGGAAGGTACCGGTGAAGCGCTGCTGACCGATCCTAAGGTTCGTGACGCCTACCTGGGCGGTTGATACCCACGGTTGCATGCAACATCAGGAAAAAGGCCTTCGGGCCTTTTTTCTTGCCCGCTGTAACGCCTCCCGGGCAAGGGACTCTAGTGCTGCAGGTGAGCCAGAACCACTGGCTCTTACCTCCTCTTACTACTGGAGCCTCATCATGAACAAGACCCTCAGCGCCGCCGCACTCATCCTCTCCCTGGGCTCGGCCCTGGCCTTCCTGCCTGCGGTACAGGCTGCCGACGACATGAAAATGAGCAAGGAAGCGAGCATGGACAAGGACATGAAAATGGACAAGAAAATGGCCGACGACAAGATGATGGACATGAGCAAGGACAAGAAGATGGAAAAGGACGACAAGATGATGAAAAAAGAAATGAACGACGACAAGATGTAACCCTAGAGGGTCCGTAGCGCCTGACTGCTACGCCTGAACCAGGCCAGCAGGTAATCGGCCAGCACCTGGACCCGCTTCGGCATCCCGCCCTGATAGGGGTGTACCAGAAACAACGGTACGCTGCGCGTCTGATAGTCGCGCAGCAACCACTGCAGGCGACCGTCAGCCAGTTCTGCATGCAGCATGTACGACGGCAAGCGAGCGACGCCAGCACCCAGCAGTGCCGCCTTCTTCAGCAAGCTGTAATGATTGCTCGCAAAGCTTCCGGCCACCTGCACCCGCAACAATTCATGCTGCTGGTGGTACAACCATTCTTCACGGCCACTGTAATGGCTATTGAGCAGGCAACGATGGCCGCTCAAGTCGGCCGGTATCCGCGGCTCTCCATGACGTTGCAGATAGGCTGGGCTGGCACAGGTGAGTTCCTGCATGGCCAGCACCGGACGAGCCACCAGGCGCGCGTCATCCTGCACCTCGGTACGAATCGCCAGATCGAAACCCTCGCCCAAAAGGTCGCGATAACCATTGTTCAGCTCAAGCTCCACCTGCAGGTCCGGGTAGGTGGCGGCGAACTCCATCAGCAACCCCTCGAAGAACGTCTCCCCCAACGACACCGGCACGGTGATACGCACCGGCCCCGCCAGTTCGTCCTTGAGCATGGCCAGGGTTTGCCGTGCCCCTTCCATCTGCCGCACCAACGCCTGCGCTTGAGGCAGCAACATGGCGCCGGCAGCCGTCAGGCTCAGGCGCCGGGTGGTGCGGTGCAGCAACTTCACTGAATGGCTGGCTTCCAGGGCGCTGATGCGCTTGGACAGTTGCCCCTTGCTCCAGCCCAGTTGCTGCGCGGCCAGGGTGAAACTGCCGGCATCCATCAACGCGGCAAAGGCCGCCAGATCGTCGAGGTCGCTCACGGATTGTTTCCACATGAAAACCAAAGGTTGCCTATTAGCACGCTTATCTGCAGAAAAATCCACCCTAGACTTGAGCCTTGTCTTCACTACCCACGAGGAATGGCTCAATGAAAATCCTGTTGATCGGCGCCAGCGGTACCATCGGTTCGGCGGTTGCCAAAGAGCTGGAACAACGTCATGAAGTGCTGCGCATCGGCCGCAGCAGCGGCGACTATCAGGTGGACATCAGCGACAGCGCCTCGATTCGCCGCCTGTTCGAACAGACCGGCCGCTTCGATGCCCTGGTCTGCGCCGCCGGTAACGTGACCTTTGCCCCCCTTGATGAAATGAATGCGGAGCACTTCGCCCTGGGCCTGAGCGACAAGCTGATGGGCCAGGTCAACCTGCTGTTGATCGGCCGCGAGTTCATCAACGATGGCGGCTCATTCACCTTTACCAGCGGCATTCTCAACCGCGACCCGATCCGCTCCGGCGCCTCGGCCAGCCTGGTCAATGGCGCGCTCGATGCCTTCGTCAAGGCGGCAGCCATCGAATTGCCCCGTGGCCTGCGGGTCAACTCCATCAGCCCCAACGTACTGGTCGAAGCCATGCCGGCCTATGCTCCGTATTTCCGCGGGTTCAAGCCGGTGCCGGCCGCCGACGTGGCACTGGCCTATGCCAAGAGCGTTGAAGGAATGCAGACCGGCCAGACCTACCAGGTTGGCTAAGGCCTTGTGATCGGCGAGCAGCCTGCGTAACGTGGCGGCACCTTTTGCTCGAGATGCTGGAGTTTGCTTGATGCGTGCCGCCCCTTCGCTGTTGCTTGTCGCCTTGTTGCCGTTGTTTGCCGGCTGCCAGATGCTGGCTGAAAAGCCGCAAGCCGCCTCTACCGCAGGCCAGACCCGCATGCAGGGCGAACTGACTGCCCAGGGCGGACAACTGCTGTTCAAGCCCTGCGAAGAAACCCGCCGCTTTGCTGTCAATGACAGCGGCAACACCGGCCTGCTGCAGGAAGCCAGCGCACTGGCGGCAACGCCCGGCACCCTGTTCGCCGACGTGCGCGGCACGCTGTCGGCCAGCCAGAAAGGCGGCAACGATGGCCAGTTGAATGTGCAGCGCCTGTACCGCGTCGAGCATTCCAGCAGCGCCTGCAGCGATCCCAACTTCAAGCGCCTGACCCTGCGCGCCAGCGGCCATGAGCCGGACTGGAGCCTCAAGGCCGGCGGCAAGGGCATGGTCCTGGAGCGCGTCGGTCAGCCTTCGCTGGCCGTGCCCTACCTGGAAGAACAACTGCCCGACGGACGCTTCAGCCTGAGCACCGAGGCCAACGGCCAGAAAGTCGAACTCTGGGTCGCCCCGCAGCGCTGCGTCGACAGCGCCACCGGCAGCGTCCAGCACCTGAGCGCCGAGCTGCGGGTGGACGGCAAGACCCTGCGCGGTTGTGCCTACTACGGCGGCTCGCGCAACGACTGATCATCGGCGCCTGCGTTTAACCTGTCTGCAAAGGCGGCGAACAGCTTATACTTGGCGGTTTGTGTAAAGCCGCCGGCCGTTCATGGCCGGGATACTGGACCCTGCCATGTTACGAATCACCGAACTGAAGCTGCCGCTGGATCATCCTGATGAAGCCCTGCGCGAGGCCATCGTGCAACGCTTAGGCATCAGCGACGAGCAACTGCTGGACTTCACCCTGTTCAAGCGCAGCTACGATGCGCGCAAGAAGAACAGCGAGCTGCTGTTCATCTACACCATCGACCTGCAAGCGAGCAACGAAACCGAACTGCTGCAAAAGTTCGCCGACGATCACAACGTCAACGTCGCTCCAGATGTCAGCTACAAAGTGGTTGGCCAGGCCCCCGCCGACCTGCAGGAGCGCCCTATCGTCGTCGGCTTCGGCCCGTGCGGGATTTTTGCCGGCCTGCTGCTGGCGCAGATGGGCTTCAAGCCGATCATCCTTGAGCGCGGCAAGGAAGTTCGTCAGCGCACCAAGGACACCTGGGGCCTGTGGCGTAAAAGCGTGCTCAACCCCGAATCGAACGTGCAATTTGGCGAAGGCGGTGCCGGGACCTTCTCCGACGGCAAGCTCTACAGCCAGATCAAGGACCCGCAGCACCACGGCCGCAAGGTACTGCACGAGTTCGTCAAAGCCGGTGCACCGGACGAGATCCTCTACGTCAGCAAGCCGCACATCGGTACGTTCCGCCTGACCGGCATGGTCGAGAACATGCGCCACGAAATCCACGCGCTGGGCGGCGAAGTGCGCTTCGAGCAAAAGGTCACCGACCTGCTGATGGACGACGGCCAGCTCAACGGCGTGGTCCTGGAAAGCGGCGAACAGCTGCATTCGCGCCATGTGGTCCTGGCCCTGGGCCACAGTGCCCGTGACACGTTCCGCATGCTGCATGCCCGCGGCGTGTTCATGGAGGCCAAGCCGTTCTCGATCGGCTTCCGTATCGAACATCCGCAATCGCTGATCGACCAGGCGCGCCTGGGCAAGTATGCCGGTCACCCGAAACTGGGCGCGGCCGACTACAAGCTGGTGTACCACGCCAAGAACGGCCGTTCGGTCTACAGCTTCTGCATGTGCCCGGGCGGCACCGTGGTTGCCGCTACCAGCGAGCCGGGCCGGGTGGTCACCAACGGCATGAGCCAGTACTCGCGTAACGAGCGCAATGCCAACTCCGGTATCGTCGTTGGCATTACCCCTGAGCAGGATTATCCGGGTGGCCCGCTGGCCGGTATCGAGCTGCAGGAAAAACTCGAAGCCCACGCTTACGTGCTGGGTGGCAGCAACTACCAGGCGCCGGCGCAACTGGTCGGTGACTTTGTCGCCGGACGGCCGTCCACTGCCATCGGCAGTGTCGAGCCGTCCTACAAGCCAGGTGTCAGCCTGGGCGACCTGGCCCCGAGCCTGCCCGACTTTGCCATCGAAGCCATTCGTGAAGCCCTCCCGGCCTTCGATCGGCAGATCAAGGGCTACAACCTGCCTGACGCGGTATTGACCGGGATCGAAACCCGTACCTCATCGCCGCTGCGCATCACCCGTGATGCCAGCATGCAGAGCCTGAACCTCAAGGGCTTGTTCCCGGCGGGTGAAGGTGCAGGTTATGCCGGCGGGATCCTGTCGGCGGGTGTTGACGGGATTCGCATTGCTGAAGCGGTGGCGCGCAGCATGCTCGGTCTGCAGGCCTGATTCATACCGCAACACAGTAATCGCCGGCAACGCCGGCTCCCACAAGGGCCTGATTTGTGGGAGCCGGCGTTGCCGGCGATGGGCTGCAAGGCAGCCCGCCTTCAAACACCCTCGCGCAATACCGACGCCGGCAACGCCTCACCGCGCTCGACACAAGCAGCCACCGCCGCAATCATCCCCTCCAGCTGATACCCCTGCCCGCTCAACCAGTCCTGGTCATAGTACGTGGTCGCATAGCGATCGCCGCCATCACACAGTATTGCCACGATCGACCCGGCCTCCCCCGCCGCGCGCATTTGCTGCGCCGCTGCCAGGGCGCCAATCAGGTTGGTGCCGCTGGAACCGCCAACACGCCGTCCCAGGCGCTGGGCCAGGTAATGCATGGCCGCCAGGGACAGGGCGTCCGGCACCTTGACCATGGCATCGATCACCTGCGGCAGGAACGAAGCCTCCACTCGTGGCCGGCCGATGCCTTCAATGCGCGAACCGCAGTCCAGGCGCAGGGAACGGTCACCCGTCTTGTAGCAGTCGAAAAACACCGAGCGCTCGGCATCGGCGCACAGCACCCGAGTGACGTGCTGGCGATAGCGCACATAGCGGCCTAACGTAGCGGTGGTACCGCCCGTGCCCGGGCTGGAAATCAGCCAGCTCGGCTCCGGGAACTGCTCGAAGCGCATCTGGGCAAAGATCGACTCGGCGATGTTGTTGTTCGCCCGCCAATCGGTAGCGCGCTCGGCATAGGTGAACTGGTCCATGAAGTGCCCGCCACTTTCCCGGGCCAGGCGCTCGGATTCGGCGTAGATCTGCGTCGGATCCTGCACCAGGTGGCTCTGGCCGCCATAGAAGGCAATCTGGGCAATCTTTTCCTGCGAGGTGCTGGCCGGTACCACGGCAATGAAGGGCAAACCGAGCAAACGCGCGAAGTAGGCTTCGGAAATCGCCGTCGAGCCGCTGGATGCTTCGATCACCGGCGCGCCCGGGCGCAACCAGCCATTACACAGGGCATAGAGAAACAACGACCGCGCCAGCCGGTGCTTGAGACTGCCGGTGGGGTGGCTCGACTCATCCTTGAAATACAGCTCGACCTCGGGAAAGCCTGGCAGCGGCAGCGGGATCAGGTGAGTGTCGGCGCTACGCTGGAAGTCCGCTTCGATAATACGGATGGCTTCACGAGCCCACTGGCGGTGATCGTTCATGGTCGATTCTCGGGCAAAAAGGTCGAAGTTCTGCAGAACATGTTAGGAAAATTCTGATAATTCCTACAGATACAGCCACGGTGAATTATCGACTACAACTGCTAGGCTGCAGGGCGTGAGATGGTTACAGCTTATAACAAAAAAGAATATAGTTTTTGTTTTAAAGAATATCACCACAGGGTAGGGTGTGCCCCTATCAGAACCTTCAGGATGGAGAGCGCCCTTGCCCCTGCGTAGCACTTTCACACGTTTCTTTCAGTTGGAAGCTGCCAGCGGTCTATTACTGATTGCTGCAGCTGCCCTGGCCCTGATCATCAACAACTCGCCGCTGTCGTACCTGTACAACGGCCTGCTGGATGTTCCCGTGGTCGCCCAGATTGGCGCGCTGAAAATCGCCAAACCCTTGCTTTTGTGGATCAACGACGGGCTGATGGCCCTGTTCTTCCTGCTGATCGGCCTTGAGGTCAAGCGCGAAGTGGTCGACGGGCACTTGTCCAAGCCCTCGCAAATCGTCCTGCCCGGTGCTGCCGCCATCGGCGGCATGGTGGTGCCGGCGCTGATCTACTGGTTCCTCAACAAGGACAACCCGGCCGCCGTTGCGGGTTGGGCCATCCCCATGGCCACCGACATCGCCTTCGCCCTCGGCGTGCTGGCCCTGCTGGGCAAACGCGTACCGGTTTCGCTCAAGCTGTTTTTGATGACCCTGGCGATCATCGACGACCTGGGTGCGATCATCGTCATTGCCCTGTTCTACTCCGGCACGCTGTCGAGTCTCTCGCTTGGCCTGGCGGCAGCCTGCCTGCTGGTGCTGATCGCGATGAACCGCATGGGCGTGGTCAAGCTTGGTCCGTACATGGTGGTTGGCCTGATTCTCTGGGTCTGCGTGCTCAAGAGTGGCGTGCACGCCACGCTGGCCGGGGTCACCCTGGCACTGTGCATCCCGCTGCGGACGAAAAACGCCGAGCCCTCGCCGCTGCTGAGCCTGGAGCATGCCCTGCACCCCTGGGTCGCGTATGGCATCCTGCCGTTGTTCGCCTTTGCCAACGCCGGTGTGTCGCTGTCCGGCGTCAGCCTCGAAAGCTTCACCCATCACGTGCCGATGGGCATCGCCGTGGGCCTGCTGCTGGGTAAAACCCTCGGGGTGTTCGGCTTCGCCTGGGTGATGATCAAGGCCGGCATGGCCGCCTTGCCCGCGGGTGCCAACTGGGGCCAGGTGCTGGGGGTGGCAATTCTCTGTGGCATCGGCTTTACCATGAGCCTGTTCGTCGGCTCCCTGGCCTTCGTACCGGGCAGCAGCGAGTACGCCGGCATGGACCGCATGGGTATTCTTACCGGCTCCATCCTCGCCGCGCTGATTGGCTATGGCATCACCGCGCTGTCGAGTCGCAAGCCCGTCACGGCCTGAGCCTCAAGGCAATAAAAAACCCCGACCGGCATTGCCGAGTCGGGGTTTTTAATGGGGGGGCAAAACTCAGTGAGTGACGCGGCTGGTGCCGTCGACCGTCATGATCCGCACACGCTCGCCTACGCGGAAAATCTCGTTCTGCTGCACTGCCTGCACGTAGGCACGCATGCTGCCGTCGTCTTCACGCACGGTGATTTCCACGCCCTGGGTGCGGGTCAGGCCTTCTTCAGCCGCGGAGCCTGCCAGGCCACCGGCCACGGCACCGATCACGGCGGCAACGATACTGCCGCGACCACCACCCACCGCGCTACCGGCGACGCCACCGACGATTGCACCAGCGCCACCGCCGATCGGGGTTTTGGTACCTTCGATTTTCACCGGACGCAGCGACTCGATGGTGCCCATGCGCACGGTCTGCACACGACGCGCTTCATCACGGGAGTACGAATCGCCGGTCAGGCTCGAGGCACAACCACCAAGCAGCAGCGACATTGTGGTGAAGCTTGCCACCAGCAGAACAGATTTACGCATTGGATGATCTCCGTAAGACAGATGCTCATTAGACTCCGCGCATTGACGACTGTCACGACACATGCGGGGTAAAATTGCTTCCATTCAGCTTCCGTACAGCCTGTGCTATCGGGGCAGCCTGTAGAAACTTCTAGCGCAAGGATAGACATGGATTACTTCATCGTCGTCATCACCACCGTGGCAGGCCTGTACTTCCACTGGTGGATCTACGTTCGCATCAAGCGCTGGATGGACCGTGACCTGGCCTTGTCGCTGGCCGGCCAGGACGAAGGCAAGAAGGCCTTCATGCTACAACGTCTGGACAGCGCCAAGGCGCAAAAGGTCAAACGCAGTGAACTGGCGGCCTGGCTGGAACGCGAGGCCGCCGGTTACCAGGCCGATTAAGGCGCGAGGCGCTCACGCAGCCAGTTGCCCTGCTGCAAGCGGTAGTTGAGACGATCGTGCAGGCGGCTGGCGCGGCCCTGCCAGAACTCGATGCGCTCGGGCAGCAGGCGATAGCCGCCCCAGTGCTCCGGGCAGTGTGGCTGACTTTCGCTGAAGCGCTGCTGGGTGGACTTGACCAGCCCTTCGAGCTCCGCGCGATCGGCGATCACCTGGCTTTGTGGCGAAGCCCAGGCCCCCAGGCGGCTGCCCAGCGGGCGCACCTGGTAATACTCGTCCGATTCCTGCGAGGTGACCTTGACCACCTTGCCTTCGATACGTACCTGGCGTTCCAGTGCCGGCCAGAAGAAGGTCATGGCCGCGAAGGGGTTGGCCAGCAATTGCTGGCCTTTGGCGCTTTCGTAGTTGGTGAAGAAGGTGAAGCCCTGCTCGTCCAAGCCCTTGAGCAGGACGATGCGGCAATGCGGACGGCCGTCGGCGTCCACCGTGGCCAGGGTCATGGCATTGGCTTCCACCGGTGGCTGCTCGGTTTTCAGGGCATCATTGAACCATTGACGAAACAACCCGAACGGTTGCTCCGGGGCCTGGGCTTCAGTCAGGCCGTCACGGGTATAATCGCGGCGCATATCGGCCAGGGACTGGGTCATTACTGCGTTCCTTGACGATCAGTTGGTCTTCGCAGGGCTGGTGTTGGCAGCAACTTTTTTCGCCGCCGGTGCCGCAGCCTTTTTCGCTGCGGGCTTGGCCGCAGGCTTCTTGGCAGCAGCCTTGGCCGGTGCGGCCTTCTTGGCTGCAGTGGCCTTTTTCGCCGGGGCCTTGGCCGCAGGCTTGGCAGCCGGTTTCGCTGCGGCCTTGGCCGGAGCCTTGGCATCCTGCACGGCAACCAGTTCGGCCGGGCTCGGGGTTGGCTGCTTGTATTTGGCCAGCAAGGCGACCATGGTGTTTTGCGGCGTCAGCACCAGTTCGACGCGGCGGTTCAGCGAACGGCCTTCAAGGCTGTCGTTGGCTGCACGCGGCATTTCCGAGCCCATGCCGCGCAGCATCAGGCGATCGCGCTCCAGGCCGCTGAGGCGGAAGATGGCGGCTACCGACTGGGCGCGCTCCTGGCTGAGCTTGGTGTTGGCTGCGGCGACACCACTGGTGTCGGCATGGCCAAGCACCAGTACCGCGGTCTGCTTGTCGGTCTCGACGGCCTTGGCCACACGGGTGATCGGGCCGAGGGTGACCGGCAGAAGCATGGCCGGACGATCCGGGTTGTAGGAGCTGTCGACCGGTACGGTAACTACCAGCACGTCTTCACGGCGCTCGACTTCGAACTTGCTGTCCTTGATGGCTTCGCGCAGCTTCGGCTCATAGCTGTCCAGCCAGGCCTGGGTGGCTTTGTGGTCGATTTTCGGCACGGCAGCGACCTTGCCCTTGTCACCCTCGCCAAACGGCCACCACCAGCGGCTGGCGCTTTCCGACTTGGCGTCGGCCTTGGCGACTTTTTCGGTTACCACTTCCTTAACTTCCTTGTCGACGACCTGGTCCGAGCCAAACGGCCACCAGTTGAAGCCGGCATCAGCGGCCCCGTCCTTCTGAGGATGCTGCGCGCAGCCGGTGACGGCCAGGCACAGGGCGAGAGCTAAGGATTTATGCGAAGACATCAGCGATACACCATGAAAATGAAAGAAATTTGGCCCAGCAATGCAGGGCTTTGGAATTCAGAATAGTCAAAGGGTTCAGGCAGCATCGGGGTTAACCGATCAAAGGCAGCGGGCCAATACCCGTACCAGCTTCTGCGCCCGGGGGTCCATGAGCACATAAGGGCCCAGGGTATTGGTAACAAAGCCAAAGGAAACATCATGTTCCGGATCGGCAAAACCTACCGAGCCGCCCGCCCCCGGGTGACCGAAGGCGCGCGCGCCCAGACCAAAGGTAGCGTTGGCAACGCTTGGCTGGTCGAGCATGCAGCCCAGACCAAAACGAGTCTGGGTCAGCAAGGTCTGATCCTGACCGAGGCTGTGTTCCCGGGTCAGCTCATCCAGCAGTTCCGACTCCAGCAGGCTGCCATCGAGCAAGCCGGCATAGAAACCGGCGAGACTGCGGGCGTTGCCGTGGCCATTGGCCGCCGGTTGCTGCATGCGCCGCCACTCCGGTTTATTGACACTGGTGAGCATCCCTGGCGGGTTGGTGAAGGCGCGGGTCGACAAGGCCTGTGGCTCGCGCAGGGTCACCTGCAGCAGGCGCTTAGCCGCCTCGTCACCCATGTTGCCTTTGCCGCGGGCGATATGCGCGACGCGGTGGAACTCTGCTTCGGCCAGGCCTATATGAAAGTCCAGGCCCAGCGGCCTGGCCGTGCGTGCAACGATCGACTCGCCAGGTTCACGGCCATCGGCACGGCGGATCAACTCGCCGATCAGCCAGCCAAAGGTGATGGCGGCGTAACCGTGGGCGGTACCCGGCGTCCACCAGGGCGATTCGCCAGCCAGCGCCTGGACCATGGTTTGCCAGTCGTAGAGGGCTTCGGCCGGCATCATCTCGCGCAAGGCCGGGACACCGGCGCGATGGCTGAGCAACTGGCGCAGGGTAACCGACTGTTTGTCGGCCTGGGCGAATTCCGGCCAGTAGCGCGCCACCGGCACATCCAGGGCCAACTTGCCCTCGCCCACCAGTTGCAGGGCGGTCACGGCGGTGAACATCTTGGTGCAGGAAAACAGGTTGGCAATGGTGTCGCTGTGCCAGGCCTCGGCCCCGTCTTTATCGGCGCTGCCGGCCCAGAGGTCGATGACGGTTTCGCCGCCGACCTGGATGCACAATGCCGCGCCACGCTCCTGAGGATCGTCGAACAGCGCCGCAAAGGCTTCACGCACCGCTTCGAACTTTAGCTCGTAATGACCCTGAATCTGCACCCAGCAACTCCCCGCGAAACCGGCTTCTCAAAATGGCGTGCATTGTTTCAGCCTGCGCACGATTTGGGAACAGACAGAAGCCGGGCGGTCCATGCCAGGCGGCTGGGGTCAGGGGGCCGTGGGCGCTTTTTCTGTGACACTAAGCGTTTTGCCGAACTGTTCCTGAGTCTGCAGGTTGCTCTTGCGCACACCGTCGACAAAGCCCTGGAATGGCACATCGGTAATACCGACCAGGCCGAAGTGGCCGTTCTCGCCATCGAGCAGACGCCCGCTGGCCGGCTGATCGAGGTACTGGAACCAGTGCACGCCGACAATCGACGGCTCATCCAGCGCCGCCTTGACGAAGCTGGCATAGGCCGGCGCCCTGCCCTCTTCCTTGGCCACTTCCATCGGCCCCGGCCAGAACGGGCCACGGTCACGGGAGCCGAACTGGAACTCGGAGACCAGCACCGGTTTGTCCAGCGCCTTGAGCTGGTTGAAGTCGTAACCGTCCTGAGGCTTGGGCGTGTAGAAGTTGAAGCTGATGACGTCGCAGTACTCGGCACAGGCGGCGACTGCTTCCGGAGTACTCACGGCATAACGGCCACCCAGCAGCAGGTGGTTGGGCGCATGCCATTTCAGTGAGTCGGCAATGGTCTTGAAATAGGTTTCGGCGAAGACCTTCTGGAAGTACTTGAAGTCGGCTTCGATCTCCGGGTGTTCCGGGCTTGGCAGCGGCGGCTCGAAACCCGGGTCTTCCATCAGCTCCCAGGCTGGCAGGTCGATGCCCCAGGCCTTGGACAGGCCAGCCTGGTTGCGGTACTTGTCGCGCAATTGCTTGAGGAAGGCACGCTTGGCCGGCACGTCGGTGGTCAGGCGCAAGGTGCCGTAAGCCAGGGCGTAGCGCGCTTTGGGGTCATCACCGGGGGCAGCCCAGGCCAGTTCGTTGTCGGCAAAGTAACCGATCAGCCAGGGATCGTCGCGGTGGTCGCGGGCGGCAATCGCCACCGCACGCTCGGTGGCCATGGCAAAGCGCGGGTCGAACGGGTCGGGCATACCGCCCCACCAGTCCATGCCGGTGCTGATGCTGGTGTAATCGCCGACGATCGACAGCGGCAAGGTATAGGGCATGCGGCTGGCCTGGCCCAGCGACGGCTCGCTCCAGTTGCCCAGGGTATTGAAGCCCCAGGCCTGCAGGCGGTCGAGGCTATGACCCTGCCAGCGTTGCTTGTCGAAGCTGGCTACCGGGCACTCGACCGCCGGAGCCTTTTCGCTGGCCGCGACCGGCGTGCACGGCGTGCCATGGCTGCGCTCGATATTGGCGGCATAAAAGTCGAACCAGCGCCCCTGGTTGAAGTTGCGGCCACGGGCCGAGCCATTGCCGTCGTTGTTGTTGCCTTCACCGTAGAACTGCGCCAGCGCTTCGCCGGCTTGAGGCAGCGCACTGAACATGGTTTCGCGCCCGGCCACATAGGTGCGGCCACCGTCGGCGGCCACGGTGTTGACGCCCAGGGAATAGAACGGGTGCCCTTCCGGGGTCACCAGGTACCAGCGGCCATCGCGTTTTTCAGTGCGAAAGAAGCCCTTGGCCTCGAACGCCGGGCCATCGCTGATGCCGCCGAACTTGTCCAGCTTGAGCTTGCTGCGCTCGCCCAGCCAGCCCTTGAGCTGCTGCTGTTCACGGCTGGCAGCGGCCTTGAGCTGATCGTCGCTGACAATCTTTTCCGGCCAGCGGCCGCGGGTGGACTGGCCATAGCCGTCGATCAAACCGGTGTACACGGCCTTCTGCAGTTGGTCGTCATCCTGGGTGCCGACGCGCTCGATGAGGATGCTCTGGGCGACGTTGGGTTTGTTCATCGACAAGGTCACCGACACCACCTGCTTGAGATCAACCTCGCCGGCACTGCTGGTCAGCAGCACCCGTTGGCCTTCATGCACCCACGGCATCGGCGGCCCGGCACGCATGCCCTGGCTTAACGGCGAACTGGCCTTGAGCGGCACGTAAACGGTTTGCGCCGGGCCCGCCGGCAGGTCGATGCGGCTGGTGAGGGTCTTGCCGTCGCTGCTTTGCACCGTCACATCGACGGTCAGCGCCCAGTCCATGGCGCTTTGCAGGCGCAGGGTCAGGGCCGTGGCGCTGGACCAGTCCCAGGCCCCGGCTTGCGGGCTCAGGCGTAGTTTTGGCTGCTGCACCGGGTTGAACACCACCCGGCGCAGCACCTCGCCCTCGGCCGTCTGCTCTGCGTTGTACTGCGGCAGGCTGGCATCTTCGGTCACCACATTGACCACGGCGGCCGGGCGAACGAAGCTGAACAGCGTCTGTTGCCCGGCCAGCAGCGGCGTGCTGAACAACAGTGCGAATACGGCAGGCAAGGTACGGCGAATCATAGGGCTGGAGCTCTCCTTGAGGGCCCATGGGGCCTTGAACTGAGTGATAGACAACGCCCGGAGCATTGCGCTCCGGGTTTCAGGAAATTTCTCTGCGAAACGGTGGCAACGCATTGAGAATAGCCTTGCCGTAGCGCTGGGTGACCACGCGCCGATCAAGCAGGGTGATGGTGCCGCGATCCTCTTCGGTGCGCAGCAGACGCCCGCAGGCCTGGATCAGCCGCAGCGAGGCATCCGGCACGGCAATCTCCATGAACGGATTGCCGCCTCGGGCCTCGATCCATTCGGCCAGGGCGGCCTCGACCGGATCATCCGGTACGGCGAATGGGATCTTGGCAATTACCACGTGCTCGCAATAGGCACCCGGCAGGTCGACGCCTTCGGCGAAACTGGCCAGGCCGAACAGCACGCTGGAATCACCGCCATCGACCCGCGCCTTGTGCTTGTTGAGGGTTTCCTGCTTGGACAGGTTGCCCTGGATGAACACCTGCTTGCGCCAGTCGCGATCCAGGCCGTCGAACACGTCCTGCATCTGCTTGCGCGAGGAAAACAGCACCAGCGAACCGCGCGAACCTTCCACCAGCTCCGGCAGGTCGCGGATGATCGCCGCCGTGTGGGCGGCGGCATCACGCGGGTCTGCGCGCAGGTCCGGCACTCGCAACACACCGGCATCGACGTGATGGAACGGGCTCGGCACGACGCTGGTGACCGCAGTTTTGGGCAGCCCGGCACGCATGCGGAAGCGATCGAACTTGCCCAGCGCAGTCAGGGTGGCCGAAGTCACCAGGGCGCCGTGGGCGACGTTCCACAGGTTGCGCCGGAGCATTTCGGCGGCGAGGATCGGGCTGGCATTGACCTCGATATCGAACAAGGCGCCGCTTTCGGCCAGGGTCAGCCAGCGGGCCATGGGCGGGCTGTCTTCCGGGTCTTCGGCAGTGAAAGCGGTCCACAGCTCCCAGTTGCCCTGGGCGCGCATCAACAGGCTGCCGAACAGCGGGTACCATTCTTCGGCCTGATGGCTGGCAATACCGATGTTGACCTCGCCATCCATGCCTTCCTTGAGCAGCTCGGTCAGACGGGTGAACAAGTCGTTCAGTCGCGAGAAGCCCTTCTTCAGCTCGATGCCCATCTCGCGCATGTGCTCGGGCACCACGCCGCCTTCGAAGCGATGGCGGGGCCGCTCGCGGCCTTCCGTGTCTTCGCCTGGGCGGAAGTCGGCGACCTGTTCACAGGCGCTGAACATGAACTGCTGCTGGGCCTTGATCTCCCGGGCCAGTTCCGGCACCTGCTCGATCAGCTTGCCCAGGTCACCCGGCAGCGGGTGCTGGGCGAGTAGTTTGGTCAGGTTCTTGGCGGTCTGCTCGAGCCAGTCGGCGGTCGAGCGCAGCCGGGTGTAATGGGCGAAGTGGCCGATGGCCTTGTCGGGCAGGTGGTGGCCTTCGTCGAACACATAAATGGTGTCGCGCGGGTCCGGCAGCACGGCGCCGCCACCCAGGGCCAGGTCGGCCAGGACCATGTCATGGTTGGTAACGATCACGTCGACCTTGCCCATGCCTTCACGGGCCTTGTAGAAGGTGCATTGGCCGAAGTTCGGACAATGGCGCCCGGTGCACTGGCTGTGGTCGGTGGTCAGGCGCGCCCAGTCCTGGTCTTCCAGGGCCTGGGGCCAGCTGTCCCGGTCGCCATCCCAGCGGTTGCCGGCAAGTTTCTCGATCATGCTGGTGAACAGCTTCTGGCTGGCCTCATCGACCTCGATCCTGAAGCCTTCTTCTTCGAACAGCTGAGCGGTAGCCGATTGTGCCTGGCCTTCCTGCAACAGCACGTCGAGTTTCGACAGGCACAGGTAGCGGCCCCGACCCTTGGCCAGGGCGAAGCTGAAGTTCAGGCCACTGTTGCGCATCAGGTCGGGCAGGTCCTTGAAGACGATCTGCTCCTGCAGGGCAACCGTGGCGGTGGCGATCACCAGGCGCTTGCCGGCCGCCTTGGCCGCCGGGATCGAGGCCAGGCTGTAGGCAACCGTCTTGCCGGTACCGGTACCGGCCTCGACTGCGACCACGGCCGGCTCACCGACGCGCCGACCTTCGTCGTCGCAGTCGATATCGCCAAGCACCTTGGCCACTTCGGCAATCATCAGGCGCTGGCCATAGCGGGGCTTGAGGCTCTTGGCTTCGAGAAAACGCGAATAGGCGCCCTGAATCGTGGTTTTGAGTTCGTTGCTGATCATGGTTTCGGGGCGCCCGAAGGGCTGGATAAATTTTCAGTGTTTCGATTGGGTCGCTATCATACCCCGCTATTGCCCTTTGCGCCGAATGGAGATCCCGATGCCCGTCTTTGCCCTGTCTTATAGCCTGCATGTTCTGGCCGCCCTGGTGTGGGTAGGCGGGATGTTCTTCGCCTGGCTGGTCCTGCGCCCGGCGGCGGTTGCAGCCCTGGACGGTCCCGCTCGCCTGCGCCTTTGGGTGGAAGTGTTTCAGCGTTTTTTCGTGTGGGTGTGGATGGCAATTGCGCTGTTGGCGATCAGCGGTATGCTCATGATCAACACGCGTTTTGCCAGCTTCGAAACGACACCGCGCCATGTCCAGGTGATGATCGGCGGCGGCATCGCGATGTTCGCCCTGTTCTTTCGTATCCAGTCGTTGCTGTACCCGGAGTTGCGCAAGGCGGTGCAGGCCGAAGACTGGCCTGCGGGCGCGGCGGCAATGGCGAAGATTCGGCGGATGGTCGGGATCAACCTGATGCTGGGGATTGCGGTGGTGCTGTCGGGTGGGGTGTTGTGGTGAATTGAAGGCCGGGGGGCTGCTACGCAGCCCATCGCCGGCAAGGCCGGCTCCCACAGGGTCGGCGTATTTTTTACAGGCGCTGCAAAATCAACTCCCCAGCCGCCCCGGCCGAGCCCGGCTGACCCGCCGCACCAGGCTTGCCCGCAGCACCGCCCGCCGTGCTGTAAACCAGACAACCCTTGCTCGCGCCACCAGCACCCGGCTTGCCCGCTGCCCCTGCGACGCCTGGCGCACCACCCTCTAGCTGCACCACTATGCGCTCGGCGGGGAAACCTGCCGGTAGCGCCAGCCGTACCCGGCCACCAGGCGCGCCATCATGGCCATTGCCACCGTTGTCGCCATTAGCCCCGCGGCTGGCCTGGCCCCAGGTACAGCCACCGGGCTTGCCGTTGGCGCCATCGAGGCCGACGTACCCCGGAGCACCGGCTCCGCCACGGGCATCAATTGCCAAAGTCGACGCCTGCAGCTCATGCAACTGCAACTCCAGGTTGCGTCCGGCCTTTGCCGCCTTTTCATACGTACCCGGCGCACCATGGGCGACAATCTGGCTGCCCTCGCCCAAACTGGCCCGGCTCACTTCGATCTGCAGGGTGGTCTCTGCCGGCACGATGGCAATCCGCGCCTCTTGGCCCAGGTGCAACTCATCGACCTTGAGATCGACCAGGCTGGCGGGCAACAACAGGGTGGCGGAATCAGCAACGTCCAGGCGCTGCAAGTGCACGACGCTGGACTTGTTTGGCAAGCGCAGCACCGAATGGGCGGCCACGCTGATGGCATCGGCCAGGGCCAGGGGGCTGAACAACGCGGCCAGAATGATCAATTTACGCATGAGCAGCTTCCTTGCGGGGTGCCGGAATTGAAAGAACATGAAAAATACCGACCAGCAGGATCTGCAAGCGATCGAACCAACGGTGGCTGCGCTCGCGCAAGCAACCATTGAACATCAACACTTCCAGCAGGTGCAGGCCAAGCAGGGCAGCACCGGCGGCATTGATCAGCAGGTGGAAGGGGTGCTCCAGCGGGATCAGCAGATTCACCAGTACCACCCACCAGAACACCACGGTAAGGGCCTTGGCCAACCCCAGTAAGCCTTGCATAGGCGCCCCCTGTTGTTATTTTTCACAGGCGATGCCAGGTACGCTGGCATCGCCTGCAACAGTAACGGCTGACACAGCCCTTGTGCCAGCGCTTCGATCAATTAAGGTGCAGCTCCACCCTGCGGTTCTGCGCGCGGCCGGCATCGGTCGAGTTGTCGGCGATCGGCTGGCTTTCGCCACGGCCCTGGCTGGTGACTTTCGACGGCGCCAGGCCCTGACTGATCAGATACTCGGCAACGCTACTCGCACGCCGCTCGGAGAGTGCCTGGTTGTAGGCATCGGAACCCTGACTGTCGGTATGGCCGATGACCTTGACGCTGACGACGTTGGCGCCATTGAGCTTGCCGGTCAGCGCCTGCAGCTGTTGATGGGCCGCGCTGGTCAGTTCCGCTGAGTCGTAGGCGAACATCACGGCGCCCTGATCGTTGAGGGTGATCACTTCTGAAGTAGCCGCAGGTTCCGCCGCTTTCTGACTGGTCGGGTACTGCGGCAGCGGGCAACCGGTGTGGCTGACCGGAGTGTTGGCCGGTGTATCGGGGCAACGGTCGCGACGGTCGAACACGCCGTCTTCATCTTTGTCACCGTCCTGGGCATAACAGATCAGGCCGCCGGCAATTGCACCGGCGGCACCGGCGCCGGCTGCCCAGGCGGAGCTTTCGATGGCGCCCAGGCCACCACCGACCAGGCCGCCCAGCAGACTGCAGATAGGCCAGGTCCTTTGATTGAGTGGGGCACTGCCATCGCTGTGGGTCGCGCAACCGGAGAGCAGGCTTGCGGCCATAAGGACCGGCAGCGCGGCCTTGGAGAGAACACTCATGAGAATTGCTCCTGTGTCACCGGCCTCTACCGGTCACACAGGAGTAAAGACCGGCCTGCGGTACTTCTCAAGCCGCAGGCCGCTGGCGCTTCAGCGCTCGATGCGAATTTCCGTACGACGGTTCTGCGCCCGGCCATCGGCAGTGGCATTGTCGGCCACCGGCTGGGTTTCACCCGCGCCCTGTACCGAAACGAAACTGCTGCGTGGCACACCGCTCTCGATCAGGTACTCGGTGACCGAATGGGCGCGGCGTTCCGAGAGCTTCTGGTTGTAGGCATCGGAGCCTTTGCTGTCGGTATGGCCGGTGACGCTCAAGCGCGCGCTCGCCGCTTCGTTTTTCAGGCGCGTGGCAATGGTATTGAGGCGTTCCTTGTCGGCCGCGGTCAGCTTGGCCGAATCGAATTCGAAGTGAACATCACGGATGACAATGACCTCTTCCTTGACCACGGCCACTTCTTCAACCACGGCCACCGGCTCTGGTGGACAGCCGTTGGCATCGACCTGCACGCCACGCGGTGTGCCCGGGCACTTGTCGCGGCTGTCTGGCACGCCATCGCCATCTTCGTCGCCATCACCATGGGCCCAGCAGTAGCCCGCCGCCAGGCCACCGCCCAGCAACGCGCCCCAGCCTGCCCAGCTGGAACTTTCGATGGCGCCCAAGGCTGCGCCGCCTACGCCCCCGACGGCAGCACACTTCGGCCAGTCGGTTTTTTGCAAACCTGCACAACCAGTCAACACGCTGGTTAGCAGAACCAGAGGTAATGCTGTGCGTACTATGCTCATTTTGATGCATCTCCTAGGGGGAATCGGTGCAAAACCGATGCTCTGGGAGTAAAGACCGCCTCATTGATATCCGCCAGCAATAGGCCATGATGCGACGGCGCAGCACTATGCCAAGTGACGCCAGACCGTTAATCTTGACGCATCTGACCGAGGATTCCCGATGATGGACGGCTTTTCCCAACGCACTCCGCAACAGGCCCTCGCCGCCCTGCTCGATCGCCACGTACCGCAACGCCTGCTATTGATAGGTGAGCGATTTCCGGCCCTGGAGGCTTTCGCCCTGGCCCATCCCGAGGTGCACATCGACGTCGCCAGCCCCGGCCCGCTACCTGTGGAGCTGGCAGCGCAACGCTTCGACCTGGCGCTGCTGGTCGATTGCCTGGAGCACCTGCCCAAACGCGATGGCCTGCAGTTGCTCGGCGGCATCCGCAACCTCAATACCAGCCGCGTGGCGGTGCTGGCCGACTTGAGCGCCTGCGGCTGGCAGGAGACCGACTTCTTTGCCCTGGCGTTGCAGGCCAGCGAAAAATTCAAGCGGGATGCGCAGGTTCTGAACCTGTTCACCTATGATCTACGTGAATACAAACAGGTCCCGGACTGGCTCAACGCCAAGTTCTGGGCCAACCCGGAAAATTTTGGCAAGTACTGGTGGTGAAGCAATGAGTATCTCGGTTTGTCCCTGCGGTAGCGGCGATCTGCTTGATACCTGTTGCGGGCATTATCACGCAGGGCTTCCCGCCCCCGACGCACAGACCCTGATGCGTTCGCGCTACAGCGCCTACGTGCTGGGGCTGGTCGACTACCTGGTGACCACCACCCTGCCGGTGCAGCAGGCAGGGCTCGATCGCGAGGCGATCAAGGCCTGGAGCCAGCAAAGCACCTGGCTGGGCCTTGAGGTGGAAAGCGCCGAGGTGTTCGGTGGCAAGCCTGAACATGCGTTCGTGACCTTCACCGCCCGCTGGCACGACAACGACGGCGAGCATTGCCACCGCGAACGCTCGGCTTTCGTGCAGAACCAGGGCTGCTGGTACTTCATCGACCCCACGGTTGGCCTCAAGGCCACGCGCAACGATCCCTGCCCGTGCAACAGCGGGCAGAAATTCAAGAAGTGCTGCTCCAGTTACCTGGGTAGCTGAGCCTGATGGCCCGCCTGTTGCTGATCGGCGTTTTGCTACTGCAACTGGCGGGTTGCGCCAGCTGGCTGGACGCTGACTATCAGGACCCGCAGGTCCATCTGCTCAAGGTCGAACCGCTGAAGATGCGCCTGCTGCAACAGGAGTTCGTGCTCCATGTGCAGGTCGACAACCCCAATGACAGCCGTCTGTTCATCCGTTACCTGGGCTACAAGGTGCTGATCAACGACCTGCCGCTGACCGAAGGCGAAGCCAGCCTGTGGCGCAGCGTCGGCCCTCACGCGCGGCGCACCTTCAAGATTGCGGTGCGCACCAACCTCTGGCAGCAGGTCAAACCCCTGGCAAAACTGCTCAAGGGCGCCGAGGGTCCATTGCGCTATCGCCTGGAAGGTGAGCTCAGCAGCGGATTATTCTTCGCTCGCGACCTGCACTTGTCGCGCAGTGGTGAGATAATTCCCGGCGATCTTATTCCGGAGTAACCTAAGATGACCCAGCAACCCCATGTCCATGGCCCTGACTGCAACCACGATCATGATCACCACGACCATGACCATGGCCATGTACACGGCCCGCACTGCAACCACGGCCACCAGGAGCCGGTGCGCAACGCCCTGAAGGACGTCGGCCGCAACGATCCGTGCCCATGCGGCAGCAGCAAGAAGTTCAAGAAGTGCCACGGGGCCTGATCGCGGCCCCATAGCAGTGGTCGCCGCTTGTGTCCTGCGCAGGCGCGACCGCTAGCCCCACCCTTTCAGGCTTGACGTCACGTCAGCTACTGAAAATAAAGGCTGCGCCCCGCTTGCATGGCGTGATCGCGCTCACTAACGTAGCGCCTTTTACCGCCACGCCCTGCAGGAGCCTGAACATGGCCGCGCCAGCCCTTCCCCCTTTTACCCCCCGGTTCGGCGTAGCCGCTGCGTTGCTCGGGCTGCTCAGCCTGGGTGGCTGCCAGATGGCCGGCCAGCGTGACAGCGTGCTGCCCAGTACCGGCGTACAGCCGCTCAAGGGCCTGGCGCAGAATGTTTCGGTACGCCGCAACGCCATGGGCATGCCGCTGATCGAATCGAGCAACTTCCACGACGCACTGTTCGCCCTGGGTTACGTCCACGCCGGTGACCGTATCGGCCAGATGGTCGGCATGCGCCTGCTGGCTCAAGGTCGCCTGGCGGAAATGGCCGGCGCCGATGTGCTGGAAGTCGACCGCTTGATGCGCGCGGCCAACCTCAAGGCCAGCGCCAACCAGCTGTACGCCGATGCCTCGCCACGCCTCAAGCGTTTCTTCGAGGTGTATGCCCGCGGGGTCAACGCTTATATGTTCCGCTACCGCGACAAGCTGCCGGCGCCACTGGCGCAGAGTGGCTACCGCCCGGAATACTGGAAGCCCGAGGACTCGGCGCTGATCTTCTGCCTGTACAACTTCAGCCAGTCGGTCAACCTGCAGGAAGAACTCGCCGCCCTGGGCCTGGCGCAAAAAGTCGGCACCGACAAGCTGGCCTGGCTGTTGCCAAGCTACCCTGACGAGCCCCTGGCCCTGGCCGAAACCGACAAGCTCAAAGGCCTGAACCTGAACACCCAGCTGGCGGGCCTGGCGCCACTGACGGCGGTCAGCGAACAATTGGCCGCGCTCAACCTGCTCGGCACGGCCGGCTCCAGCAACTGGGCGATTGCCCCGCAGCGCAGCCGCAGCGGCAAGAGCCTGATGGCCAGCGACAACCTCGGCGCCTGGGCCATGAGCCCGGTGCAGATCCGTTCGCCCAAGTACCAGGCCGCGGGCGTGTCGATTGCCGGCCTGCCGCTGGTGCTCTCCGGCTACAACGGCAAGCTGGCCTGGAGCGCCAGTGCGGTGATGGCCGACAACCAGGACCTGTTCCTGGAAAAACTGCGCAAGGAAGGCAGCCGCCTGATGTACCAGGCCGACGGCAAATGGCTGCCGGCCCAGGCACGCAACGAGACCTTCTTCATCAAGGGCCAGCGCCCGCTGCGTGAAACCCTGTACGACACCCGCCACGGCACCCTGCTCGGCCAACCGCAGAATGCCAGCCTGGGCCTGGCCCTGCGCATGCCTGAGCTCAAGGGCGACCAGAGCCTGGACGCCTTCTTCAACCTGTCGCGGGCGCAGAATGTCGAGCGCGCCTTCGACAACACCCGCGAGATTGGCGCTGCGGCGCTGAACTTCGTGTTTGCCGACGCCAGCAATATCGGCTGGCAGGTCAGCGGGCGCTTCCCCAACCGCCGCGAAGGCCAGGGCCTGCTGCCGTCGCCGGGCTGGGACGGACGCTACGACTGGGACGGTTACGCCGACCCGATGCTCCACCCCTATGACCAGGACCCGCCCCAGGGCTGGATCGGCAATGCCAACCAGCGCAGCGTGCCCAAGGGCTATGGTATGCAGCTGTCCAACAGCTGGTACTACCCCGAGCGCGCCGAGCGCCTGGCGCAACTGGCCGGCAACGGCAAGCACGACAGCCGCAGCCTGATGCTGATGCAAAACGACCAGACCACGCTGTTTGCCGACAAGCTGAAAAAGATGTTCCAAGCCCCCGGCATGGCCCAACCGCTGAAACAGGCGATCGACGCCCTGCCTGCCGAGCAACGGACCAAGGCCCGCGAGGCCTACACCCGCTTGATGGCCTTCGATGGTCGGCTGAGTACCACTTCGGCAGATGCCGCCCTGTACCAACTGTTCCTGCAGGAAAGCGCCAAGCTGACCTTCCTCGACGAGCTCGGCCCTGAATCCAGCCCGAGCTGGCAGGCCTTCGTCGGCAACGCCCGGCTGTCGTACTCGGCCCAGGCCGACCACTTGCTCGGTCGCGAAGACAGCCCGTTCTGGGACGATCAGAAAACCGCGCAAAAAGAAGACAAGCCGGCCATTCTCGCCCGCAGCCTGGCAGCAGCAATCACTGCCGGCGAAGCGCAACTGGGCAATAATCCGCGCGCCTGGCAATGGGGCAAGCTGCACCAGTACCGCTGGCCGGCGCCGACTTTCCATGGACTGGGTGACGCGGTCAGTCGCGGCCCGCTGGCCACGGGCGGCGACCACAGCACCTTGAACCTTGCGCCCTATGCCTGGGGCAAGGACTTCAACGCGCAATTGGCACCGTCACTGCGCATGGTGGTGGACTTCGGCCAGATTGAACCGCTGCAACTGCAAAGCAGCAGCGGCCAGTCCGGCAACCCGGCCAGCCCGCACTTTGCCGATGCTCTGGATGCCTGGTTCAAGGGCCGCTACATGAGCCTGCCGCTGCAACCACAAAACTTCGACCGCGCCTACGGCAACAAGCGCCTGACCCTGGTGCCGGGCAGGTAAAACCGCGCAATCCGCATGCGCAGCCGGTGCAATGCCGGCTGCGCTGATCCATATCAACAGCCCCCGCCGGCAAATCCCTTACAACGAAACTGAGGCAAGTTTCGTTACCCGCCTCCGCCTGATGAACCATAAAAACGATTGCAGCCCTGCGCCCAGGGGACCACCCCAGGCCAGGTGACTAAAGGAATAATGCAATGGCATCTGCCTTCTCCCGTCTGGCCCTGGTGGCCACGACCGTGTTCTCGTTCTCCGTCCTCGCCAGCGAGCCGTCCCCGGCAGCGGCGGCCGACAGCGAACTGCTTGCCCGAGGCAAATACATCGCCCAGCTCGGCGACTGCATTGCCTGCCACACCGCCCCGCAAGCACCGGAAATGGCCGGTGGCCTGCAACTGAAAACGCCGATGGGTACCATCTACTCCAGCAACATCACCCCCGACCCGGACACCGGCATCGGCCGCTACAGCTTCGAGCAGTTCGACAAGGCCATGCGCGAAGGCGTGACTCCGGACGGCACCAACCTCTACCCGGCAATGCCCTACCCGTCCTACGCGAAAATGAGCGAAGCGGACATGCGCGCTCTGTACGGGTATCTGATGCAGGGCGTGACGCCGATCAGCCAGTCCAACCAGGAAGCGGACATGAGCTGGCCGTTCAACATGCGCTGGGGCCTGTCGCTGTGGAACTTCGCCTTCGTCGACAGCGAGCCCTTCGAGCCCGATCCCGCCAAGGACGAAGTGCTCAATCGGGGTGCCTACCTGGTGCAGGGCCTGGGCCATTGTGGTGCCTGCCATACCCCGCGCGGCATCGCCTTCCAGGAAAAGGCCATGAGCGACGCCGGCCGCAGCGGCAAGCACTTCCTCGCCGGTGAAACCGTGGAGCATTGGCAGGCCCTGAGCCTGCGCAACCTGTGGACGGTGCAAGACACCGTGCAATTGCTCAAGACCGGGCAGAACCGCTTTGCCACGGTGTCGGGCAACATGGCCGACGTCATTCATCACAGTACCCAGCACTTCAGCGACGGCGACCTGGTGGCCATCGCCAGCTACCTGAAATCGCTGCCGCCGGGCAAGGATGACCTGCCGATGCCGGATATTCCGCTGGCCGCAGCCGTCGCCCCGGATGACCTGTTCAGCAGCCGCGGCGGCCTGGGCTACACCCAGTTCTGCAGCGATTGCCACCGCCCGGACGGGCGTGGGGTCCCGGGCCTGTTCCCGCCGTTGGCCGGCAACCCGAGCATCGCCTCGGCCAACCCGACCTCCTTGCTGCACATCACCCTCACCGGCTGGGAGACCGCGCAAACCGCCACCCATTCGCGGATCTACACCATGCCGGGCTTCGCCCGCCTGGCCGATGAAGAAATCGCCGAAATCCTGAGTTTCGTGCGTAGCCGCTGGGGCAACGACAGCTCGCCGATCACCGCCAAACAGGTGAAAACCCTGCGTGGCCAGCTCAACCCGCAGACCACCGACTCAACGGCGTTTGAAACCCCGCGCCTGGCCAACCTGCTCGCCGCAGCCAACGCCGACCAGGTGATCCGTGGCATGCGCCTGCACTTGCAGACCCGCGAGTTGCTGCCGGACAACGTTGGCAACGCGCTGAACTGCACCAGTTGCCACCTCAACGCCGGTACCGTGGCCGACGGCTCGCCGTTTGTCGGCGTTTCGGCGTTCTTCCCCAGCTACGCACCCCGGGCGGGCAAGGAAGTCACCCTTGAAGAGCGCATCAATGGCTGCTTCCGTCGTTCGATGAACGGCAAGCCGCTGCCGCCGCAATCAGCGGACATGCAGGCGATGGTGGCCTATTTCGACTGGATGAAAATGAACACCCAGCCGGGCGACAAAGTGGCCGGGCGCGGGGTCGGCAAGATCGATACCGCGATCAAGCCGGACCTGGACAACGGCAAGCAGGTGTATGCCGAACAATGTGCGGTGTGCCATGGCAGCAATGGCGAGGGCCTGGCCCGTGAAGACGGCAGCCTGGTGTACCCGCCGCTGTGGGGCGATCAGTCGTTCAACATCGGCGCCGGTATGGCCCGCACCTATACCGCCGCAGCGTTCGTCAAACGCAACATGCCGATCGGCTTCCACGAGAAGTTCCCGCTGGGCCAGGGTGGCTTGAGTGATCAGGAAGCGGTGGATGTCGCAGCCTGGTTCTCGCAGCAGCCACGGCCGGACTTCCCGGACAAGGTCAAGGATTGGCCTAACGGTGGCAAGCCGGTGGATGCGCGCTACTGAGGCTATTCAGGGCCGCGCTGCGGTCCATCGCTGGCAAGGCCAGCTCCCACAGAATGTGGGCGCTGGCCTGGAATATGGTGTGAAACTTGCTATCACTGTGTTGTCTGGCATCGACCGGTAACGGCTTTGTGCCACCCCAACACTTTGCGAATCCAAGGACACACAATGAAAAAAGCATGGCTGACGCTTTCCGCACTCGCGTTGTGTCTGGCTGCGGGGAATACCCTGGCCAAGGAATACAAGGAGCTGCGCTTTGGCGTCGATCCGTCTTATGCACCGTTCGAATCGAAAGCCGCCGACGGTACCCTGGTGGGCTTCGATATCGACCTGGGCAATGCCATCTGCGCTGAGCTCAAGGTCAAGTGCAAGTGGGTGGAAAGCGACTTCGACGGCATGATTCCGGGGCTCAAGGCCAATAAGTTCGATGGCGTGATCTCGTCGATGACCGTTACCCCGGCGCGCGAGAAAGTCATCGACTTCTCCAATGAACTGTTCTCCGGCCCCACCGCCCTGGTATTCAAGAAAGGCTCGGGCCTGACTGCCGACCCGGCCTCGCTCAAAGGCAAGACCGTCGGCTATGAGCAAGGCACCATCCAGGAAGCCTATGCCAAGGCAGTGCTGGATAAAGCCGGAGTCAAGACCCAGGCCTACCAGAACCAGGACCAGGTCTACGCCGACCTGACCTCCGGACGCCTGGATGCCTCGATCCAGGACATGCTCCAGGCTGAACTGGGCTTCCTCAAATCGCCAAAAGGCGTCGACTACGAAGTCAGCCAGCCGGTCGAAAGCGAATTGCTGCCGTCCAAGACCGCCATCGGTATCAAAAAAGGTAACACTGAGCTCAAGGCGCTCCTGGATAAAGGTATCAAAGCGTTACACGACGATGGCACCTACGCCACGATCCAGAAAAAACACTTCGGTGACCTGAACCTCTACAGCGGCAAATAACCATTGGGGGAACCGGTAACGCCGGTTCCCCCATGATCGTGTCTACTGGCATAGGTTCGTTTCATGTTCGAAGACCTGCTGCAGTTCCTGGGGCTCTCGGCATTCAGCTTGAAGGGCTTTGGCCCCTTGCTGCTGCAGGGCACCTGGATGACCATCAAATTATCCATCATGTCGCTGCTGGTCAGCGTTGGCCTGGGCCTGCTCGGCGCCAGCGCCAAGCTCTCGCCGGTGCGCCCGCTGCGCCTGATCGCCCAGGCCTACACCACGCTGATTCGCGGGGTGCCGGACCTGGTACTGATGCTGCTGATTTTCTACAGCCTGCAAACCTGGCTGACGACCCTGACCGATACCATGGAATGGGAATACATCGAAATCGACCCGTTTGCCGCCGGGGTCATCACCCTCGGTTTCATCTACGGCGCCTATTTCACCGAAACCTTCCGCGGCGCCATCCTCGCCGTGCCCCGTGGCCAGGTCGAAGCAGCAACCGCCTACGGCCTCAAGCGCCTGCAACGCTTTCGCTTCGTGGTCTTCCCGCAAATGATGCGCTTCGCCCTGCCGGGCATCGGCAACAACTGGATGGTGATGCTCAAGGCCACCGCCCTGGTGTCGATCATCGGCCTGGCCGACCTGGTCAAGGCCGCCCAGGATGCCGGCAAAAGCAGCTACCAGCTGTTCTACTTCCTGGTGGTCGCGGCCTTCATCTACCTGTTGATCACCAGTGCCTCGAACGTGGGCCTGCGCTGGCTGGAACGGCGCTATAACGTCGGCACCCGGGAGGCCATCCGATGATCGAACTCCTGCAGGAATACTGGCGCGACTTCCTCTACACCGACGGCACCCACATCACCGGCCTGGCCATGACCATGTGGTTGCTGACCGCGTCGCTGGCCATCGGTTTCGTGGTCTCGATCCCGCTGTCGATTGCGAGGGTTTCGCCGCGCTTCTGGATTCGCTGGCCGGTGCAGTTCTACACCTACCTGTTCCGCGGCACGCCGTTGTATATCCAGTTGCTGATCTGCTACACCGGGATCTACAGCCTGGAAGCGGTACGCGCCCAGCCAATGCTCGACAGCTTTTTTCGCGATGCGATGAATTGCACCATCCTCGCCTTCGCCCTCAACACCTGCGCCTACACCACGGAGATTTTCGCCGGGGCGATCCGCAGCATGAACCACGGTGAAGTCGAGGCCGCCAAGGCCTACGGCCTGCGCGGCTGGAAACTTTATGCTTATATCATCATGCCGTCGGCGCTGCGCCGCTCGCTGCCGTACTACAGCAACGAGGTGATCCTGATGCTGCATTCCACCACGGTGGCCTTCACCGCCACCGTGCCGGACATCCTCAAGGTCGCCCGCGACGCCAACTCGGCCACGTTTCTGACATTCCAGTCGTTTGGCATTGCCGCCGTGATCTACCTGTGCGTGACTTTTGCCCTGGTAGGGCTGTTCCGCCTCGCCGAACGTCGCTGGCTGGCTTTTCTAGGACCGACTCACTAGGACTGATATGCATCACTCGACTCACGACATTCTGGCACCGGTGCCCGGCATTGCCCGCCAGATCCACAGCTTCCACTTCGGCCCGCGTGACGCCGGCAAAATCTACATCCAGGCTTCGCTGCATGCCGACGAACTGCCCGGCATGCTGGTGGCCTGGCACCTCAAGCAACGCCTGGGTGAACTGGAGGCCCAGGGCCGGTTGCGCCGCGAGATCGTGCTGGTGCCGATCGCCAATCCGGTGGGCCTGGAGCAGGTGCTGATGGATGTGCCGCTGGGCCGTTACGAACTGCAAAGCGGCGAGAACTTCAACCGCCACTTCGTCGACCTGAGCGACCAGATCGGCGACCAGATCGCCGATCACCTGAACCAGGACCCGCAGCACAACATCGCCCTGATCCGCGAAAGCCTGCGCCGCGCCCTGGATGCCCATGCCGCCCACACCCCGCTGCAATCCCAGCGTCTGACCCTGCAGCGCCTGGCCTGCGATGCCGAGATGGTGCTCGACCTGCACTGCGACTTCGAAGCCGTAGCGCACCTGTACACCACCCCGGAAGCCTGGCCCCAGGTCGAGCCGCTGTCACGCTACCTCGGGGCCCAGGCCAGCCTGCTGGCCACCGATTCGGGTGGCCAGTCCTTCGATGAGTGCTTCACCCTGGTCTGGTGGCAATTGCAGCAGCGCTTCGGCAAGCAGTTCCCGATCCCCCAGGGCAGCTTCTCGGTGACCGTCGAGTTGCGTGGCCAGGGCGATGTCAGCCATCCGCTGGCCGAACAGGACTGTGCGGCAATCCTCGATTACCTGACCCGTTACGGCGCCATCGACGGCGAACCGGCCGCCCTGCCCGCCCTGAGCTACCCGGCAACGCCGTTGGCCGGTGTGGAGCCGGTGGCAACTGCGCTGGGCGGCTTGCTGGTATTCCACGTCAAACCGGGCCAGTACCTGCAGGCCAATGAACTGATCGCCGAAGTCATCGACCCGTTGACCGACCGGGTAACCCCGGTGCGCAACACCCAGCCCGGCCTGCTCTATGCCCGCTCGCTGCGGCGCATGGCCACCGCCGGCATGGTCATCGCTCACGTGGCCGGTAACCAGGCCTACCGCAGCGGCTACCTGTTGTCGCCTTGAATCTCACCTTTAGAGCCTGCGCATGTACAAACTGACCATCGAAGACCTGCACAAACGCTACGGCGAGCACCATGTGCTCAAGGGCGTTTCGCTCAAAGCGAAGACCGGCGACGTGATCTGCCTGATCGGCGCCAGCGGCTCGGGCAAGAGTACCTTCCTGCGTTGCATCAACTTCCTCGAGCAACCCAACGAAGGCAGCATGACCCTCGACGGCAAGCCGGTGCACATGACCCAGGACCATCATGGCCTGCATGTCACCGACCCGGACGAACTGCAGCGCCTGCGCACACGCCTGGCCATGGTGTTCCAGCACTTCAACCTGTGGAGCCACCTGAGCGTGCTGGACAACATTGCCATGGCGCCGCGGCGGGTGTTGGGGGTGAGCAAGCACGAAGCCGAAGAACGCGCCCGGCGCTACCTGGACAAGGTCGGCCTGGCGCCACGGGTGGCGGATCAGTACCCGGCATTCCTCTCCGGCGGCCAGCAACAACGGGTGGCGATCGCCCGGGCACTGGCGATGGAACCTGAAGTCATGCTGTTCGATGAGCCGACCTCGGCCCTCGACCCGGAGCTGGTCGGCGAAGTGCTGCGGGTGATTCAGGGGCTGGCCGAAGAAGGCCGGACCATGATCATGGTTACCCACGAAATGGCCTTCGCTCGCAAAGTGGCGAGCCAGGTGATGTTCCTCCACCAGGGCCTGGTGGAGGAACAAGGGCCGCCGGAAGAGGTGCTGGGCAATCCGAAGAGCGAACGCCTGCGTCAGTTCTTGAGCGGCAACCTCAAGTAGGGCTCAGGCGACGGGTGCCGGCGGTGGCTCGTCCGGCAAGGTCGGCTCACCGGGTTCCATCGGCGGATTATCGCCTGGTTGCGGCGAGTCCGGAGTGTCTGGATCAGGCTGACCGGGCACGCCACCTGCCTGCACGATGTGCGGGTGCGGATGAGCCAGCAACGACCAGGCCAACACCCCAACGCTGTTGGGTTGCAGCACGGCCAGCTTGGCACTGATGGTCGGGTCGAGTTTCATGGGCTGCTCCTGGTTGACGTCCGCCTGGCGTGGTGCCGGACGGAACGGTTCAACTCTTTGGAGTCTGCCGGCGGCGAGGAATTCCCTCGTTTTGTCGCCTCAGGTGCGTGGCAGGGTGACGCCGCGCTGGCCCTGGTACTTGCCGCCACGGTCCTTATAGGACACTTCGCATTCTTCATCGGATTCGAGGAAGAGCATCTGCGCCACGCCTTCGTTGGCGTAGATCTTTGCCGGCAGTGTGGTGGTGTTGGAGAACTCCAGGGTCACGTGACCTTCCCACTCAGGCTCGAGCGGGGTGACGTTGACGATGATGCCGCAACGGGCATAGGTGCTCTTGCCCAGGCAGATGGTCAGCACGTTACGCGGGATACGGAAGTATTCGACGGTACGGGCCAGGGCGAACGAGTTCGGCGGGATGATGCAGACGTCGCTCTTGACGTCGACGAAGCTGCCGGCGTCGAAATTCTTCGGATCGACGGTCGCCGAGTTGATGTTGGTGAACACCTTGAACTCGTCGGCGCAGCGCACGTCGTAGCCGTAGCTGGAGACGCCGAAGGAGATCAGCCGATTATCGCTCTCACCGCGCATCTGGCGCTCGACGAACGGCTCGATCATGCCGTGCTCCTGCGCCATGCGGCGAATCCACTTGTCCGATTTGATGCTCATGGCGGGGGTGTCCTGAAATTGCGTGGTGAAAAAATTCTGTGCGGCATCTTACCGGGCCCGGCGCCGGGTTCAAAGTTCCATGCTGCATCAACCGTCGGATCCACGTATGACGGGGCCTGCACGGGGGCCCCAGGCACCGTCAGTCATGAATTATGAGAAAGCATCACAAGACCATTGGCACGTTCTGGAAAAAGGGTTAAGGTGACGCCACTGTGCTGCACGTGTCACTGAGAATATCTACCTGATGCAAGATTTCGATCAACCCATCTTCATGAATTTTCTGCCTCTTTGCACTCAGTCTCGGCCAGGGCGTTTCCTGAGTCGTAGTTAACTTTGTCCAAGGAGACAGACCATGTCCAATCGCCAAACCGGTACCGTTAAGTGGTTCAACGATGAAAAAGGCTTCGGCTTCATCACCCCACAATCCGGTGACGACCTGTTCGTACACTTCAAAGCCATCAAGGCTGACGGCTTCAAGAGCCTGAAAGAAGGCCAAGCGGTCTCTTTCATCGCTACCCGCGGTCAGAAAGGCATGCAGGCTGAAGAAGTAGAAGTTATCTAACTTCCGCTTTACAGCTTGAAGAAAGCCCCGCCCTTAACAGGTGGGGCTTTTTTTATGCCCTGATTTTAGGCTGCCTGGTGGCCCATCGCTGGCAAGCCAGCTCCCACAAGGTCCAGTGCATGCAGAACCTGTGGGAGCTGGCTTGCCAGCGATAGCATCACCTCAATCTTCGCTGATAGTGATATTCGGCATCGCCGGTGCCGCCGCTTCCTGCAACACGATCCGCGCCCCCACCTGGCGGGCCAGCTCCTGGTAAACCATGGCAATCTGGCTTTCCGGCTCGGCAATCGCCGTCGGCTTGCCGCTGTCGGCCTGCTCACGGATCAGCATCGACAAAGGCAACGATGCCAACAGCTCGACACCGTACTGGGCCGCCAGCTTCTCGCCACCGCCTTCGCCGAACAGATGCTCGGCATGGCCGCAGTTCGAGCAGATGTGCACGGCCATGTTCTCGACCACACCCAGCACCGGAATGTTGACCTTGCGGAACATCTCCACGCCCTTCTTGGCATCGAGCAACGCCAGGTCCTGCGGCGTGGTGACGATGACCGAACCGGCCACCGGGACTTTCTGCGCCAGGGTCAGCTGGATGTCGCCAGTGCCCGGCGGCATGTCGATCACCAGGTAGTCGAGGTCGTCCCAGGCGGTCTGGGTTACCAGCTGCAGCAGTGCCCCGGAGACCATCGGCCCGCGCCAGACCATCGGCGTGTTGTCGTCGGTCAGAAACGCCATGGACATGACCTCGACACCATGGGCCTTGAGCGGCACGAACCACTTCTGCTCGCGGATCTGCGGCCGTGTACCTTCGGCGATACCGAACATCACGCCCTGGCTCGGGCCATAGATGTCGGCATCGAGAATCCCCACCCGCGCACCTTCACGGGCCAGGGCCAGGGCCAGGTTGGCGGCGGTGGTCGACTTGCCGACACCGCCCTTGCCCGAGGCTACGGCGATGATGTTCTTGACGTTGGCCAGGCCCGGAATCTGCGCCTGGGCCTTGTGCGCGGCGATGACGCAGTTGATCTCGACCCGCGCCGAGGCAACCCCGTCGATACCTTCGACGGCCGTTTGCAGAACTTGCGCCCAACCGTTCTTGAACAGGTCGGCGGCATAGCCCAGTTGCAGTTGCACGCTGACGCGATCGCCCTGGATATCGATGGCCTGGACACAGCCGGCGCTGACCGGGTCCTGGTTCAGGTAAGGGTCGGTGTACTGGCGAAGAACGGCTTCGACGGCTGCGCGAGTGACGGCACTCATGGAGACTCCCGTGATAAAGACTGAGCAAAACAGACCACTATGCTAACCCGCCATACATCCTCAGATACGTCCATGGGGTGAAATATATTTCCCGGCGTTTTATAGTGGCCGATCACCGTTTCATCTCAAGTAGCCGAAAAAAGTAGCCGAGCCCCCATGTCCGAGCCACGTCAGATTCTCGTCACCAGCGCCCTGCCCTATGCCAATGGTTCCATTCACCTTGGCCATATGCTCGAGTACATCCAGACAGACATGTGGGTGCGCTTCCAGAAGCTTCGCGGCAACCAGTGCATTTATGTCTGCGCTGACGACGCCCACGGTTCGGCCATCATGCTGCGCGCCGAGAAGGAAGGCATCACTCCTGAACAGCTGATTGCCGCCGTCCAGGCCGAGCACAGCGGGGATTTCGCCGATTTCCTGGTCGATTTCGACAACTTCCACTCGACCCACGCCGAAGAAAACCGCGAGCTGTCGAGCCAGATCTATCTCAAGCTGCGTGACGCCGGGCACATTGCCACCCGCTCGATCACCCAGTACTTCGACCCGGACAAGAAAATGTTCCTGGCCGACCGCTTCATCAAGGGCACCTGCCCCAAGTGCGCCGCTGAAGACCAGTACGGCGACAATTGCGAAAAATGCGGCGCCACCTATGCGCCGACCGAGCTGAAGAACCCCAAGTCGGCGATCTCCGGCGCCACCCCGGTGCTCAAGGACTCGCAGCACTTCTTCTTCAAGCTGCCCGACTTCCAGGCCATGCTCCAGCAGTGGACCCGCAGCGGCACACTGCAGGACGCGGTTGCCAACAAGATCGCCGAATGGCTGGATGCCGGCCTGCAGGAATGGGATATCTCCCGTGACGCGCCGTACTTCGGCTTCGAGATCCCCGACGAGCCGGGCAAGTACTTCTACGTCTGGCTGGACGCACCGATCGGCTACATGGCCAGCTTCAAGAACCTCTGCGCACGCCGCCCGGAGCTGGACTTCGATGCGTTCTGGAACAAGGACTCGAAAGCCGAGCTGTACCACTTCATCGGCAAGGACATCGTCAACTTCCACGCCCTGTTCTGGCCAGCCATGCTCGAAGGCGCCGGCTACCGCAAGCCGACCGGCATCAACGTGCACGGCTACCTGACCGTCAACGGCTCGAAGATGTCCAAGTCGCGCGGCACCTTCATCAAGGCCCGCACCTACCTGGATCACCTGGCGCCGGAATACCTGCGCTACTACTACGCCTCCAAGCTGGGCCGCGGCGTCGACGACCTCGACCTGAACCTGGAAGACTTCATCCAGAAGGTCAACTCCGACCTGGTTGGCAAGGTGGTCAACATTGCCAGCCGTTGCGCCGGCTTCATCCACAAGGGCAACGACGGCGTAATGGTTGACGGCGACGCCGCGCCTGAGCTGACCGAAGCTTTCCTCGCCGCCGCGCCGGGCATTGCCGAAGCCTACGAAGGCCGCGACTTCGCCCGGGCCATGCGCGAAATCATGGGCCTGGCCGACCGCGCCAACGCCTGGATTGCCGACAAGGCGCCATGGTCGCTGGCCAAGCAGGAAGGCAAGCAGGACGAAGTCCAGGCGATCTGCGCCCAGGGCATCAACCTGTTCCGCCAGCTGGTGATCTTCCTCAAGCCGGTGCTGCCAGTGCTGGCCACCGACGCCGAGGCGTTCCTCAACGTCGCCCCGCTGACCTGGACCGACCATCAGACCCGCCTGAGCAACCACCAGCTCAACCCGTTCAAGGCGCTGATGAGCCGTATCGACCCGGCCAAGGTCGAAGCCATGACCGCTGCCTCCAAGGAAGACCTGGCGGCCAGCCAGACCAGCGTTGTCACCGGCAATGGTGAACTGACCAAGGACCCGCTGTCGGCCGAGATCGACTTCGACACCTTCGCCGCCGTCGACCTGCGGGTTGCCCTGATCCTCAAGGCCGAAGCCGTGGAAGGCGCCGACAAGCTGTTGCGCCTGACCCTGGATATCGGCGACGAGCAGCGCAACGTGTTCTCCGGCATCAAGTCGGCCTACCCGGACCCGGCCAAGCTCGAAGGTCGCCTGACCATGATGATCGCCAACCTCAAGCCACGCAAAATGCGTTTCGGCGTCTCCGAAGGCATGGTCATGGCCGCCGGCCCTGGCGGCGAAGAGATCTACCTGCTCAGCCCTGACAGCGGCGCCAAGCCGGGCCAACGCATCAAGTAAGGCTCTCGCCCCGGCTGATTGCGGCCGGGGCGTTCTCATCCTCGCGTCATTGCCGGATAATGGCGGACAGCCTCAGCATTCGGCCCCCTCATGAGCGAATTCTTCCTGGCCCTGGTCAGCGCCGCGCTGATCAACAACCTGGTCCTGCACCAGGGGCTGGCCATCGACCCACTGCCACGCAGCAGTACCGATCAGTATCGGCGTCAGGTGCATGCGCTGGGGCTGGCGACTTTGCTGTTGCTGGTTTTGACCGTCGGGATCGGGCAACTGATTTATCGCTTGGCGTTGTTGCCCCTGGCGCTTGAGTACCTGCGCCTGTTCGTGTTCCTGGCGCTGAGCGTGCTGCTGATCTCGCCACTGCTCAAACTGCTGACACACCTGCTACCGGCCCTGCCGTTCGATGACCTGCTGCCACTGCTGCTGGCCAACATGGCACTGCTAGGCTTGAGCCTGCAGGTCAGTGAAGGCGGCTATGGCATCGCGCAAACCCTGGGCTGGAGCCTGGGGGGCGGCCTGGGTTTCTGGCTGGCCCTGAGCCTATTCGCCGACCTGCGCCAGCGCAGCGACAACGACGATATCCCCATGGCTTTTCGCGGCCTGCCGATCGAGCTGATCGGCGCCGGCGTAATGGCCATGGCGTTTCTCGGTTTCAACGGATTATTCAACCCATGAGCCTGATTCAACGCATCGACGCCCTGCTGCCGCAGACCCAATGCGGCAAATGTGGCCACCCGGGTTGCCGGCCTTACGCCGAAGGCCTGGCGGCGGGCGAAGCGATCAACAAATGCCCGCCTGGGGGCCGCGAAACCATCGCCGCCCTGGCCCGGCTACTGGATGTGCCGGTGATCGAACTTGATCACGAGCGCGGCCATGCACCGGCGCAGGTCGCCTATATTCGCGAAGCCGAATGCATTGGCTGCACCAAATGCATCCAGGCCTGCCCGGTGGACGCCATCATCGGCGCGGCCAAGCTGATGCACACCGTGATCAGCGCCGAATGCACGGGCTGCGACCTGTGCGTGGCGCCCTGCCCGGTTGACTGCATTGACCTGCTGCCGCTCACCGCCAGCAGCAACGTCGTGCCAATTGTCGGCGGCCTGGCCCGGGACGCCGAAGCGCTTGCAGCCCGCGGCCACAAGCGCAACCATGCCCGGCGGCGCTTTGAGCAGCGCAACCAGCGCCTGCAGCGCGAAGAAGCACGCAAGCAGGCCGAACGCCTGGCTCGCAGCCAGCGTGCGGCCAACGCCACCGCCGCCACCTCGAGCGCGGTTGTCGACGACCCGATCAAGGCCGCCATCGAACGCGTCAAGGTGCAAAAGGCCGCTGCCGCCGATGCCGCCCTCAAGCAGGCGAAAATCGCCGCTGCCATGAGCCGGGCGCAACTGAACAAGGCCAGGGCTGCCTTTGGCGATGTACCTAGCGAGGCCCAGCAAGCACAACTGGCTGAACTTGAGAGCGAAGCGCAACTGGCCCAGACACGCCTGCAAGCGCTACAACCGGCAGCCGGCGATGGCCGCGGCTGATAACCGCGAGCGCCTGCGCAGCACCATGGCCCTGGTGCTGCTGGCCTGTGCGCCAGGGTTGCTGACCTTATTGTGGCTGCACGGCTGGGGGCTGCTGCTGAATCTGCTGCTGTGCGCCAGTGCCGCGTTGGCAAGCGAAGCGATGCTACTGAAACTGCAACAACGGCCGAGCCTGCCCGCACTGAACGACGGCAGCGCCCTGGTCACTGCCGTCCTGCTGACGGCAGCACTGCCCGCCTACGTCCCCTGGTGGCTGCCAATGATTGCCGCCAGCAGCGCCATTGCCCTGGGCAAACAACTCTACGGCGGTGTCGGCAAGAATCTGTTCAACCCGGCAATGGTTGGCTATGCGCTGGTGTTGTTGGCGTTTCCACAGCATATGACCCAGTGGCCGGTCACTCAGGTGCTTGGACTGACAGACACGCTGCAGCAGGTATTCGGCCTTGGTTCCGGCAGCCAGCCGGATGCCTGGGCGCAAGCCACGGTACTGGACGGCCTGCGCAACAACCGCAGCCTGACCATGGATGAGCTGTTCGCCAGTCATCCGGGCTTCGGGCGCTTGGGTGGCCGGGGCAGCGAAGCGGTCAACCTGGCCTTTTTGCTCGGCGGCCTGCTGCTGTTGCAGCGCAAGGTCATCAGCTGGCACGCCCCGGTCGGCCTGCTGGCCAGCCTGATGCTGATCAGCCTGGTGTGCTGGAACGGCTCGGGCTCGGACTCCAACGGCTCGCCGCTGCTGCATCTGCTGTCCGGCTCTACCATGCTGGCAGCGTTTTTCATCGTCACCGAGCCGATATCAGGGCCGAAAAGCCCAAGGGCCAAGCTGCTGTTTGGCATCGGCGCGGGCTTGCTCATCTACCTGATCCGTACCTGGGGCAGCTATCCCGACGGCGCCGCGTTCGCGGTATTGTTGATGAATCTATGCGTTCCGACGCTGGAGCGCTGGGCAGAGCGTGGGCAGACGCAATGAACACCTCATCGATACGCACCGCGCTGCTGTTATTGACGCTCATCGTGCTGGCCGTAGGCGGCACGGTACTCTGGCAGCAGTTCACCGCCCCGCGCATCACTGAAGCCGAGCAACAGCTCAAAGCCCAGCGCTGGCTGAGCGTGCTGCCAGAACAGCGTTACGACAACCAGCCGCTGCAACACCCCCTGCGCCTGGGGGCCGCCACCCTGGATCACAGCCGCCTGCTCGCAGGCTATCTGGCGACCCTGAAGGGCCAGCCCCGCGCGGTCGTGCTGCATAGTCAAACCCAGGGCTACGGCGGCCCGCTCGACCTGCTGATTGCCATTGACGAGGGCGGTCGCCTGATCGGCGTCAAGGTGTTGCAGCAACAGGAAACCCCAGGCCTGGGCGGCAAGCTGGTTGAGCCCGGCAACACCTGGCTGCAGGGTTTTGTCGGCAGCAGCCGGCAAAGCATTGCCGATACAGCCTGGGCGCTCAAGCGAGATAGCGGCCAGTTCGATCAACTGGCCGGCGCTACCGTCACCTCACGCGCAGTCATTCAGGCTACCCACGATGCCCTGCGCTATTTCGACGAGCACCGTCAGCAGCTACTCGCTGGAGGCGCCGATGAATAGACCATGGCTCGCCGCCGTAAGCCTGGCACCCTTGCTGGGAGCTACCCAGACGTTGCTGCAGGCCAGTGCCATTGCGCTGTGCAGCCTGCTGGTCATCGGCCTGCACCGGCTGTGCATGACACCGCTGCGCAAGGTGCTGGACGGTAGCGCCAAGCTGTTCGCCAGCGTGCTGCTGGCAGCCTTGCTGGTCACCTGTCTGGAACTGGGCCTGCGCGCCTGGGCCCTGCCGCTGTCGCTGGCACTGGCCCCCTATCCGGCATTGATCGCCGTACAATGCCTGCTGTTCGAGTTTGCCCTGGGTAACAATGCCCGCTGGCGTACTGCTGCGATGACGTTGGCAGGATTCGCCTCGCTGTGCATTGCCATGGGGCTCACGCGACAGTTGCTGGGCGAATTTGCCAATCTGCGCCTGGCCAGCCTGTTGCCGGGTGCGCTAATGCTTCTGGGCCTGTTACTGGCCTTGTATAACCGGGTTCGCCAGAGGCGGGCCCCTTCACGTCGTCAAGGAAAGCTTTGACCCCATGAATGCCGCCAAACGCCTGGAAATCTTTCGCAGGCTGCACGAAGACAACCCCGAGCCGAAAACCGAGCTGGCCTACACCAATCCTTTCGAACTGCTGATTGCGGTAATCCTCTCGGCCCAGGCCACCGATGTCAGCGTGAACAAGGCCACGGCCAAACTGTATCCGGTCGCCAATACCCCGGAAGCGATCTACGCCCTGGGCGTTGAAGGCCTGTCCGAATACATCAAGACCATCGGCCTGTACAACAGCAAGGCGAAAAACGTCATCGAAACCTGTCGCCTGCTGGTCGAGCAGCATGGCAGCCAGGTGCCGGAAACCCGTGAAGCGCTGGAAGCCCTGCCCGGAGTTGGCCGCAAGACCGCCAACGTGGTGCTGAACACTGCGTTTCGGCAAATGGCCATGGCCGTCGACACGCATATCTTCCGGGTCAGCAACCGCACCGGCATAGCCCCGGGCAAGACTGTTCTGGAGGTCGAAAAGGCTTTGATGAAGTTCGTGCCCAAGGCTTACCTGCTGGACGCTCACCACTGGCTGATCCTGCATGGCCGCTATGTGTGCCAGGCACGCAAGCCCCGCTGTGGAAGTTGCCGCATCGAAGATTTGTGCGAGTACAAGCAGAAAACCTCGGACGATTGAGCGGATAGTGAAAACACTGCCCAGTCGATTGAAAAAATCTTTTTTACCCGCTCAGAAATTCTCGCTATAAGGTGCGCCAATGGCCCTCTTGGCTTGGAGTGACTTATGAGCACCGATAAAGAAGACCTGGATGTAGAGGTAGTAGACGACATCGGCACTGAAGATGCAGATGACGAGCCCCAGGTTGAAGTGGCGAAAACCAACCTGAGCAAACGCCGCACCATCGATAACCTGCTGGAAGAGCGGCGCTTGCAGAAGCAATTGGCCGATTACGACTTCGACCTCTGACGGATCGACGTCTATTAATCAAAAAGCCTCCTTGCTGGAGGCTTTGTTGTTTCTGGGTGTATCAAACCAGACCGTTGCGCTGGGCCAGTTCGATCAGGTCAACCAGCGAGCGTGCATTGAGCTTGAGCAGCAAACGCGTCTTGTAAGTGCTGACCGTCTTGTTGCTGAGGAACATGCCATCGGCGATCTCCTTGTTGGTCTTGCCCCGCGCCAGTTGCTGCAGGACCATCATTTCCCGCCCCGACAAGCGCTCGACCATATCAGCCTCGCTTGAGCCACCGAGGTTCGACCGTACCGAATGCAGCGCCTGGTTCGGGAAATAGCTGTAGCCGGAAAGCACCGCCTTTATGGCACTGAGCAACTCGGTGAGATCCTGTTGCTTACAGACATACCCGGCTGCCCCTGCCTGCATGCAGCGCATGGAAAAATGCCCGGGTGCCTGGGACGTCAGCACCAGTACCTTGATACCGGCATTATTGGCGGTCAACCTGGCGATGACCTCCAGGCCATCAAGCTTGGGGATGCCGATATCCAGAATGACGATGTCCGGGCCATGCTCCCGCGCCAACTGCAACGCGTCCACGCCGTTATCCGTCTCCGCAATGACTTCATAACCATGCCGCTCCATCAACATGCGTACAGCCAGGCGAATGACCGGATGATCATCCACGATCAGGACTTTATTCATGGGCAAATCCAATTGTTCGCTGTTCTATTTTTTGAGTCCGCACAATAGCCTAGTTACATGACATATTGTATTGCGCCATTAACCAGCAATTGCATACAAGGACACTGCCTACAGCCTTAAAAGAATTATCCTACAAAGCACCTAAATAACGATACTTTGCAAAATAGCATTGGAGCACACGCACAAAGCCTCCAACACTTATTGGATAAAGGTAGCACCAGATATAGAAACCACCTATGAAACTTAGCTTAATTACCTGAAGGAAATGTCCTATAGGCTTGTTTGATAAAAACAAAATCCCCCAGCAACGAAATACCGCCCTACGTAACCCGGGATATATTGCCAAGCCGTGAAATGCGCCACGCTGTCCGAATACCGTCGGAGATGCTAAACCCTGCTCTCACACCGCAGTGCAATCGCTGAACGCAAGGGGAGCTGTATGAGTAAAGCCGAGCCGAAAAGCCCACTGACGATCATTGCCATTTTCGCGGGCATCATCGAAGCGTCGGCACTGGCCTCTTTGCCATTTCTGGGCGAGGATAGCCAGAGTACCTACACTTGGTTCCTGGTGGGATTCCCGTTCTTCCTCACGGTGTTGTTCTTTCTTACCTTGAACTTCAACTATAAATCCCTTTACTCACCCGACATTAGCGAGCCGGCGCCCGGCACAATCACCGGCCCTGCTCCGGTGGTCAGGCCCATGTATATACCCGCCTTGCCTGAAACATCCGCAACCGAGGATCTCCGCGCAAGTTCAGCGAGCATACAAGCTGAAACAATTAACGCAACGCATATGCTTCCGGATATTTCCGAACAAAGTACAGTGATCATCACCCTGCGCGGGCCTGCAGCAACTCACCTGATGAAATACTTCGCCCTACAGGCACTCCAACCCTCGCGGCTGCCGTGTAATAAATGGATTCTGTACAACCTCGACACCGGGGCGCAAACCACTCTGCAGACTCAATCATCGAGCGAAACCCAGCCTTGAGTGCAACCTGCAGCTAAAAAAAACCCCGGCAAGCCGGGGTTCTTTCACAGGCAGCAATGATCAGATCAGGGTCCGACCCTTGTTGGCCGCAATGCGCATGCGCAGGGCGTTGAGCTTGATGAAGCCCGCTGCGTCTGCCTGATTGTACGCGCCGCCATCTTCTTCGAAGGTGGCGATGTTGGCGTCGAACAGCGAGTCGTCCGACTTGCGGCCGGTGACGATGACGTTGCCCTTGTACAGCTTCAGGCGTACCACACCGTTCACGTTGACCTGCGAAGCGTCGATCATCTGTTGCAGCATCAGACGCTCCGGGCTCCACCAGTAACCGGTGTAGATCAAGCTGGCGTACTTGACCATCAGCTCATCCTTCAGGTGAGCGACTTCGCGGTCCAGGGTGATCGACTCGATCGCCCGGTGGGCGCGCAGCATGATGGTGCCGCCTGGGGTTTCGTAGCAGCCGCGCGACTTCATGCCGACGTAACGGTTCTCGACGATGTCCAGGCGACCGATGCCGTTCTCGCCGCCGATGCGGTTGAGGGTGGCCAGTACGGTGGCTGGCGACATTTCAACGCCGTCCAGGGCAACGATGTCGCCGTTGCGGTAGGTCAGTTCCAGGTAGGTCGGAACGTCCGGGGCGTTTTCTGGCGACTTGGTCCAGCGCCACATGTCTTCTTCGTGCTCGGTCCAGGTATCCTCCAGTACACCACCCTCGTAGGAGATGTGCAGCAGGTTGGCGTCCATCGAGTACGGCGACTTCTTCTTGCCGTGACGCTCGATCGGGATACCGTGCTTCTCGGCGTAGTCCATCAGTTTTTCACGGGACAGCAGGTCCCACTCACGCCATGGCGCAATGACCTTGACGCCTGGCTTGAGCGCGTAGGCACCCAGCTCGAAACGTACCTGGTCGTTGCCCTTGCCGGTCGCACCATGGGAGATGGCATCGGCGCCGGTCTCGTTGGCGATTTCGATCAGGCGCTTGGCGATCAGCGGACGAGCGATGGAAGTACCCAGCAGGTACTCGCCTTCGTAGACGGTGTTGGCGCGGAACATCGGGAACACGAAGTCGCGTACGAATTCCTCGCGCAGGTCATCGATGTAGATTTCCTTGACGCCCATGGCCTGAGCCTTGGCGCGGGCCGGCTCGACCTCTTCGCCCTGTCCCAGGTCAGCGGTGAAGGTCACCACTTCACAGTTGTAGGTATCCTGCAGCCACTTGAGAATCACCGAAGTATCAAGGCCGCCGGAATACGCCAGTACGACCTTTTTTACGTCCGCCATGCCATCACTCCACGGGGTTGTACGGAAAGCCGTCGATTCTACCGGCCTTGCGACAAAATTTACAGTGGGGCGACAGCTTGTGACGACAAAGCGACAGGAACTGTCGAGAGCGCGACGGACGGTCGCAGCTCAGGACTTGCTTGCGGGCTTGACAGTATCGGCTACGGCAGCAGGCGTGGCCGGCGGTTTGGCTGCCGGCTCAACGGGTTTTGCTACCGTTTTTTCGACAGGCGTCACCCGATCGAGCTGAATGTTCACCCGCCGGTTGCGCGCGCGGTTGGCCGCGGTGTTGTTGCGCGCCAGCGGATAGCGCTCACCATGAAAGCGCACGGTGATCTGCTCTTCGGGAACGCCGTGGGCCTTGAGGTACTCCATCACCGCCAGCGCCCGGCGCCGCGACAGATCGCGGTTGGTCAGGCGGTTGCCGCTGTTGTCGGAGTGGCCGTCGAGCTCGACGTGGTTGACCGTCGGGTCGGCCTTGAGGAAGTCGAGGATCACGTCCAGGCGTGCCCGGGCATCGGCATCCAGGTCAATACCACCGCCCGGAAAGCCGACCCGCGCCTGGCGCACCTGGTCATAGTTCATCGGCAGGAGTTTCGCCGCGCAGGCCTGATAATCTCCGTAGGCCTTGTTGAACTTGACCGGCAACACCCGCACTTCCATGGTCCGCCCGGCTTCACCGGCAGCGTTGCGCACCACGGTGCTGCGTCCATCGAGCAAACCGTTGATAAGGCGGCTGGCCTGGCCCTGGGAGCTGGTAAAAAGCACACCGCTGCGGGCCATGCGCACCGCGCCCAGGTTGATATCGCCCCGCCCGGGCTGCCACGGCGCAGCCGCCGCCAGCAGAGTGGCGGAGCCGGCACCCAGTACATTGCTGCTTGAACGCAGCTGGAAAGTCGGCTGTTCACCGGCACGGCGGACAAACTCGCCGCTACCGAAATCGGCAATGGGTTGAACCAGCCGACATTCGAACTGATCGCCTTCGACCTTCCACTCGATGTTCTCCAGACGGGTCTGGAAGGTGAGTGCCATGGCGGGCATGCTGGCAAACACACTGAGCAGGGCTAGATAACGCTGGCGCACGGGCGGCTCCACAGATTTTCACGGTATACCTGCACGCTATCGGTCGGTCGCGGCAAAACTTGATAGCGAGTGCTCGTAACCGGCTTTTCCGGTAGCATTCACCTTGAGTTCGACCCGCCTGGAATCCCCAATGTCCGACCGCCTGACCCTCCTGCGTCCCGACGACTGGCACATCCATCTTCGTGATGGCGCTGTATTGCCGCATACCGTCGGCGACGTTGCGCGCACCTTTGCCCGCGCAATCATCATGCCCAACCTGGTACCACCGGTGCGCAACGCCGCCGAAGCCGGTGCCTACCGCGAGCGCATCCTCGCCGCACGCCCTGCCGGCAGCCGTTTCGAGCCGCTGATGGTGCTGTACCTCACCGACCGCACCCAGCCCGAGGAAATCCGCGCGGCCAAGGCCACCGGCTTCGTCCACGCCGCCAAGCTCTATCCGGCTGGCGCGACGACCAACTCTGACTCCGGTGTAACCAGCGTCGACAAGATCTTCCCGGTGCTCGAAGCCATGGCCGAGGTCGGCATGCCACTGCTGGTGCACGGTGAAGTGACCCGCAGCGAAATCGACGTGTTCGACCGCGAAAAGCTGTTCATCGACGAACACCTGCGCCGCGTGGTCGAGCGCTTCCCGACCCTCAAGGTAGTGTTCGAACACATCACCACCAGCGACGCCGTGCAGTTCGTCAACGAGGCCCCGGCCAACGTTGGCGCGACCATCACTGCCCAGCACCTGCTGTACAACCGCAACCACATGCTGGTAGGCGGAATTCGTCCGCACTTCTATTGCCTGCCGATCCTCAAGCGCAACACCCACCAGGTGGCCTTGCTGGACGCCGCCACCAGCGGTAGCAGCAAGTTCTTTCTCGGCACCGACTCGGCTCCGCACGCCCAGCACGCCAAGGAAGCCGCCTGTGGCTGTGCCGGTTGCTACACCGCCTATGCCGCGATCGAGATGTACGCCGAAGCGTTCGAACAACGCAATGCGCTGGACAAGCTCGAAGGCTTCGCCAGCCTGCACGGCCCGGCCTTCTACGGCCTGCCGGTAAACACCGATAGCATTACCCTGGTCCGCGACAGCTGGACCGCCCCAAGCAGCTTGCCGTTCGGCGAGCAGACCGTTATCCCGCTGCGCGCCGGTGAGCAACTGCGCTGGCGCCTGCTGGAGGAAACTGCGTGAGCGAAGATCAGTACGAAGACGACCAGGAAGGTCATGGCGGCGGTTCGCGCCACCCAATGGCTGAACGCTTTCGCGGTTACCTGCCAGTAGTTGTCGATGTTGAGACCGGCGGTTTCAACAGCGCAACCGACGCCCTGCTGGAGATCGCCGCGGTCACCATCGGCATGGACGAAAAAGGCTTCCTGTTTCCGGAACACACCTATTTCTTCCGCGTCGAGCCGTTCGAAGGCGCCAACATCGAACAGGCTGCCCTGGAGTTCACCGGGATCAAGCTCGACCACCCGCTGCGCATGGCGGTCAGCGAGGAGTCGGCCCTGACCGACATCTTCCGTGGCGTGCGCAAGGCGCTGAAGGCCAATGGCTGCAAACGGGCGATCCTGGTCGGCCACAACAGCAGCTTCGACCTGGGCTTCCTCAATGCCGCCGTGGCCCGCCACGACATGAAGCGCAACCCGTTTCATCCGTTCTCGAGCTTCGACACCGCCACCCTGGCCGGCCTTGCCTATGGCCAGACCGTACTGGCGCGGGCCTGCCAGAGCGCCGACATCGACTTCGATGGCCGTGAGGCGCACTCGGCGCGTTACGACACCGAGAAGACCGCCGAGCTGTTCTGCGGCATCGTCAACCGCTGGAAAGAAATGGGCGGCTGGCAGGACTTCAACGACTGATGTTGGAGCGGGCTTGCCTCGCGATGCGATATAGCATGCAGAATGCTATCGCGGGGCAAGCCCGCTCCTTCAGGCATAAAAAAACCGGCCATCAAGGCCGGTTTTTTTATGCCTGGCAATTACAGCTTGCCAGCGTTCTCGCTCAGGTAAGCAGCAACGCCTTCTGGCGAAGCGGTCATGCCCTTGTCGCCTTTTTTCCAGTTGGCAGGGCAGACTTCGCCGTGCTCTTCGTGGAATTGCAGGGCGTCGACCAGACGCAGCAGCTCGTCCATGTTGCGGCCCAGCGGCAGGTCGTTGACGATCTGCGAGCGAACAACGCCCTTGTCGTCGATCAGGAAAGCACCACGGAAAGCTACGCCGCCTTCGGACTCTACGTCGTAGGCCTTGGCGATGTCGTGCTTCATGTCGGCAGCCATGATGTACTGGACCTGACCGATGCCGCCGGCATTGATCGGGGTGTTGCGCCAGGCGTTGTGGGTGAAGTGCGAGTCGATCGACACGGCGATCACTTCAACGTTGCGCGCCTTGAATTCGGCCATGCGGTGGTCCAGGGCGATCAGCTCGGACGGGCAGACGAAGGTGAAGTCCAGCGGGTAGAAGAACACCAGGCCGTACTTGCCCTTGATGGCCGAAGCCAGGTTGAAGCTGTCGACGATTTCGCCGTTGCCCAGAACAGCTGGAACGGTGAAGTCCGGGGCATTTTTGCCAACGAGTACGCTCATGCGATATCTCCTGATGGGGTGGAATCATCTTGCACAGGCCAGCATGCAGCGGCCCGGCATCGAAATGGCCGACCATCATACACCGCCCGGCGCGACTCGCCGAATTTCAGTCCGAATGCTCGACAATCTGCCGTTGGTCGCTCTAGTCCGCGCCTTGCAGAAAGAGTTTTGACAAGCATTCTCATTAACATTAAGCTTCTTCGCATTGAGCCTTAACCAGCGATGGTCAGCCCTATGTATGTGTGTCTTTGTGTTGGTGTGACCGACGGACAGATCCGCGATGCGATCTATGAAGGATGCTGCAGCTACAAGGAAGTCAGAACCGCCACCAACGTGGCGAGCCAGTGTGGCAAATGTGCCTGCCTGGCCAAGCAGGTAGTGCGCGAAACCCTCACCGAGCTTCAGGTCAGCCAGGCTGCCCTGCCCTATCCTGTAGAATTTACTGCAGCATAATTCAGCGAATTCCAAGAACCGGACCCAGTGTCCGGTTTTTTTATGCCTGTAATTCAAGTAGTTAGAGGTTTAACGCGGAACACAAACATTCTTATTCCGATTAATTTTCATTTATTATTCAATAACTTAGGTTTGACAGTAGAAGTTGCGAGGCTCAGACTTGCCTTTATAGACACACTTACAGGGCAGGACCCCATCATGAAAGGCGACGTTAGCGTCATCCAGCATCTCAACAAGATCCTCGGAAACGAGCTGGTCGCAATCAACCAATACTTCCTGCATGCACGCATGTACGAGGACTGGGGTCTGGAGAAGCTCGGCAAGCACGAGTACAAAGAATCCATCGAAGAGATGAAACACGCTGACAAACTGATCAAGCGTATTCTGTTCCTCGAAGGCATCCCCAACGTCCAGGACCTGGGCAAGTTGCTGATTGGCGAGCACACCAAAGAGATGCTTGAGTGCGACCTGAAGATCGAGCAAAAAGGCCTGGTCGACCTCAAGGCCGCCATCGCCCACTGCGAGACCGTCGGCGACTTCGGCAGCCGTGAGCTGCTCGAAGACATTCTCGAAGCCGAGGAAGAGCACATCGACTGGCTGGAAACCCAGCTGAGCCTGATCGACAAGGTCACGCTGGAGAACTACCTGCAGTCGCAAATGGGCGAGTAAGTTCAACGCCCTGCCCTACAGGCACAAAAAAGCCCCGCACTGCGGGGCTTTTTTTTGACCAAACCTGGAATCAGGCCTTGGCTGCCTCAGCCTTGGCTGCAGCTTCCTTGATCAGGGTCTGCAGTTCGCCGTTGGCAAACATTTCGGCCATGATGTCGGAACCGCCGACCAGCTCACCGGCAACCCACAGTTGCGGGAAGGTTGGCCAGTTGGCGTACTTTGGCAGGTTGGCGCGGATTTCCGGATTCTGCAGGATATCCACGTAAGCGAATTTTTCGCCACAACCCATCACGGCTTGCGCCGCCTTGGCCGAAAAACCGCACTGCGGGGCATTCGGCGAGCCTTTCATGTAAAGCAGAATGGTGTTGTTGGCAATCTGCTCTTTGATTGTTTCAATGATATCCATGAAGCACCTCGCGGCTGAACTTTCCGACCTGGTTGTCGGCACGGTGACGCATTGTATCGGAAAGCCGAGCAGGACGCTCGGCCTTGCCGATATCAGGCCGCAACCACCTGCACCGGCACGCCGTTGAGCGCCGCATTGCCCGACACCGCATCCAGCTGGCGCTCATCGGTAAGGTCGTTGGCGCTGGCGCCGGGCTGGCCCTGGGCGATCTCCATGCGCACCCCGGCACGGGCATGGCCAAAGCCATGGGGCAAGCTGACCACCCCCGGCATCATGTCGCTGCTGGCCTGCACCTCGACCTCGATTTCCCCGACCCGCGAGCTGACCCGCACCCGCTGGCCATCCTGCAACTGGCGGCCGGCCAGGTCATCCGGATGCATCAACAGCTGGTGACGCGGCTTGCCTTTCACCAGGCGATGGTAGTTGTGCATCCAGGAATTATTGCTGCGTACATGGCGACGACCGATCAGCAGCAGTTGATCCGCCGCCAGCGGCTGTTGCCCGGCAAAGCGCTGCAGGTCGCCGAGAATCTCCGGCGGTGCGGCTTGAACCCGTTGGTTAGCCGTCTTCAAACGCGCAGCCAGGTTCGGCTGCAGCGGGCCCAGGTCGATGCCATGCGGGTACTGATCGAGGGTCTCAAGCGACAGTTTGAACGCCGAAGCATCCCCATATCGGCCCTGGCGCAAGCCGATATCGATCATTTGCGCCGGCGGCAAGGTCGGCTTCAACGGCTTCTCGCTGAGAGCGGCAAAGGCCTTGGCCAGGCCGACGAAGATCTCCCAGTCATGCAAGGCGCCTTCGGGTTTGGGCAGCATGGCCCGATTGAAGCGACTGACATTGCGTACCGCGAACAGGTTGAAGGTGGTGTCGTAGTGATCGTTCTCCAGTGCCGAGGTGGACGGCAGGATCAGGTCGGCGTAACGGGTAGTTTCGTTGATGTACAGGTCGATGCTGAGCATGAACTCAAGGCCGTCCAGGGCCCGCTCCAGCTGCCGGCCATTGGGCGTGGACAGCACCGGGTTACCCGCGACCGTCACCAGCGCGCGAACCTGCCCTTCCCCTTCGACCAGCATCTCTTCGGCCAGGGCCGCCACCGGCAATTCGCCGCCGTACTCGGGAAGCCCGGAGACCCGGCTCTGCCAGACATTGAAATGCCCACCCGACGTACTGGCCACCAGATCCACCGCAGGCTCGGTACACAGGGCGCCACCCACGCGGTCGAGGTTGCCGCTGACCAGGTTGATCAACTGCACCAGCCAGTGGCACAAGGTGCCAAAGGCCTGGGTCGAGACGCCCATGCGCCCGTAACAGACCGCCTTGTCGGCGGCGGCAAAGTCCCGGGCCAATTGGCGAATTACCTGGGCATCGACGCCGCACAGCGGGCTCATGGTCTCGGCGGTGAACGGCGCGATCGCCGCTTGCACCTCGTCCAGACCATCGACCGGCAATGTCGATTGGCGGGTAAGGCCCTCGGCAAACAAAGTGTTGAGCAGGCCGCAGAGCAGCGCCGCATCACCGCCAGGACGGATGAACACATGCTGGTCGGCCATGGCCGCCGTCTCGCTACGGCGCGGGTCGACCACCACCAGTTTGCCGCCGCGGGCCTGGATTGCCTTGAGGCGCTTCTCGACGTCCGGCACGGTCATGATGCTGCCGTTGGAGGCCAGTGGGTTGCCGCCAAGGATCAACATGAACTCGGTGTTGTCGATGTCCGGGATCGGCAGCAGCAGGCCATGGCCGTACATCAGGTAGCTGGTCAGGTGATGCGGAAGCTGGTCCACCGAGGTGGCAGAGAAGCGGTTACGGGTCTTGAGCAGGCCGAGGAAGTAGTTGCTGTGGGTCATCAGCCCGTAGTTGTGCACACTCGGGTTGCCTTGATAGACGGCCACGGCGTTCTGCCCGTGGGCCTGCTGGATGGCCCAGAGCTTTTGCGCGGCCAGTTCGAAGGCTTCCTCCCAACTGATCGCCTGCCAGCTGTCAGCGACGCGCTTGTGTGGCGCACGCAAGCGATCCGGATCGTTCTGAATATCCTGCAAGGCCACCGCCTTGGGGCAGATATGGCCGCGGCTGAAGCTGTCCTCGGGGTCGCCCTTGATCGAAGTGATGCGCGGGGCGGCATCGGGTTCGTGGGTGATCTCCAGGGTCAAGCCGCAGATGGCTTCACATAGATGACAGGCACGGTGATGCTGGGTCTTGTTCATGGCCACCTCTTGCTCGGGTGTCTGGGATCAACCGACTATGAGCCTGACCCGGCCTGGCGACCAGTGAGGTTTGTCGCGTGAATCTTCAGGCATCAGGCGCAGCGATTCGCCGCGGGGCCGCTGCCGGGTTTGCCAAGGCGCTGGCAGGCAGTGTAAAACCCTTGTGTAACGTATAAAAAAAGCTTCTGACCAATGGGTTACGACACTGCCTGAAACATCGGCGACGAAACCCCCTCTTGGTATGACGCGACATTTAATTATAGTATTGCGTCTTCCCCTAATTCGTCGCCCCGTGCGGCTTTCGCCGCAGGTCACTTCCGTTGTTTTGAAAAACCGGTATGGCTGATCTGCGGTCTGTTGCAAAAAGGTAGTCAAAAATGAGCGCTAGGCACTTTCTCTCCCTGATGGATTTCACACCCGACGAACTGCTCAGTGTGATCCGTCGAGGTATCGAGCTGAAGGACCTGCGTAACCGCGGCGTACTGTTCGAACCGCTGAAAAACCGCGTGCTGGGGATGATCTTCGAAAAGTCCTCGACCCGCACCCGCCTGTCGTTCGAAGCCGGCATGATCCAGCTTGGCGGCCAGGCCATCTTCCTCTCGCCACGGGACACCCAGCTGGGCCGTGGCGAGCCGATTGGCGACTGCGCCATCGTCATGTCGCGCATGCTCGATGCGGTGATGATCCGTACCTTTGCCCACAGCACCCTGACCGAATTCGCCGCCAACTCGCGGGTGCCGGTGATCAACGGCCTGTCCGACGACCTGCACCCGTGCCAGCTGCTGGCCGACATGCAGACCTTCCTCGAGCACCGCGGCGCCATCCAGGGCAAGACCGTGGCCTGGATCGGCGACGGCAACAACATGTGCAACAGCTATATAGAAGCGGCGATCCAGTTCGACTTCCAGCTGCGCATCGCCTGCCCAGCCGAATTCGAGCCCAATCCGCAGTTCCTGGCCCAGGCCGGTGACCGCGTGCAGATCTTCCGTGAACCCAAGGATGCGGTGCAGGGTGCCCACCTGGTGAGCACCGATGTCTGGACTTCCATGGGGCAGGAAGAGGAAACTGCACGGCGTCTGGCCTTGTTCGCGCCTTACCAGGTAACCCGCGAACTGCTCGACCTGGCAGTACCCGATGCCCTGTTCATGCACTGCCTGCCCGCTCACCGCGGCGAGGAAATCAGCCTGGACCTGCTCGACGACCCCCGTTCGGTCGCCTGGGACCAGGCCGAAAACCGCTTGCATGCACAGAAGGCGCTTCTCGAATTTCTTGTTGAACCGGCCTATCACCACGCATGAGTCAACCTTTACTGCTTAACCTGCGCGAGCTCGCCTGTGGCTATGGCGAGCAGCGCATCGTCCAGAACCTCAACCTGCACCTGAACGCCGGCGACATCGGTTGCCTGCTGGGCTCCTCAGGCTGCGGCAAGACCACCACCCTGCGCGCCATCGCCGGCTTCGAGCCGGTGCACGAAGGCGAGATCCAGCTGGGCGGCGAGGTCATCTCCAAGGCCGGATTCACCCTGGCACCGGAGAAACGCCGGATCGGCATGGTGTTCCAGGACTACGCGCTGTTCCCGCACCTGACCGTGGCCGAGAACATTGCCTTCGGTATCGGCAAGCACCCGCAACAGCGCCAGGTGGTCGAAGAGATGCTCGAGCTGGTCAAGCTCGGCGGCCTGGGCAAACGCTACCCCCACGAGCTTTCCGGCGGCCAGCAGCAACGTGTGGCCCTGGCCCGCGCGCTGGCGCCCGAACCGCAACTGCTGCTGCTCGACGAGCCGTTCTCCAACCTCGACGTAGAGCTGCGCCGGCGCCTGAGCCACGAAGTGCGCGACATCCTCAAAAGCCGTGGCACCAGCGCGATCCTGGTCACTCACGATCAGGAAGAAGCCTTCGCCGTCAGCGATCACGTCGGTGTGTTCAAGGAAGGCCGCCTGGAGCAATGGGATACCCCCTACAACCTCTACCACGAACCGCTGACGCCGTTTGTGGCCAGCTTCATTGGCCAGGGCTATTTCATTCGCGGCCAGCTGACCAGCCCGGAATCGGTACGCACCGAGCTCGGTGAACTGCGCGGCAACCGTGCCTATACCCTGACACCTGGTAGCGCCGTGGATGTGCTGCTGCGCCCGGACGACATCATCCATGCGCCGCACAGCGAGCTGAAGGCGCTGATCGTGGGCAAGAGCTTCCTTGGCGCCTCGACCCTGTATCGCCTGCAACTGCCGACGGGCAGCCAGCTGGAAGCGATCTTCCCGAGCCACAACGACCATCAGGTCGGTGCCGAAGTAGGGATTGAAGTGGCGGCGGATCACCTGGTGGTGTTTGCCGTTCCGGGCAGCGTGGCGGCGCAGTTGCCGGTGCCGGAGAACGGCGTTCGCCGGTACAGCTCGGCGGTCTGATGTAAGGCCAATCGCGGGGCATGTGGGAGCGTGCTTGCCCCGCGATGCTTCTAAATCATCAAAACCCCACTGGCCACCAGCCTGGCATTCCCGGCAATCTTCACCCGCTCCCCCTCCAGCCGGCAGAACAACTCACCGCCGCGACTCGAACACTGGAACCCGCGCAGCTCGCTCTTGCCCAGGCGCTGCGCCCAGTACGGGATCAGGCTGCAGTGGGTGGAACCTGTCACCGGATCTTCCGGTATGCCTATCCCCGGCGCAAAGTAGCGCGAAACAAAGTCGTGCTCGATACCTGGCGCCGTGACGATCACTCCCAGCCCCGGTAATTGCGCCAGTGCTGTCATGTCCGGCGTACAAGCGCGCAACACCTGCTCGGATTCGACCCGCACCAACAGTTCGCTGGTTTTCCATACTTCCAGCACCGGGCAGCCCAGGGCTTCGGCCACCGGCAGCGCTTCATCCAGCAGTTGCGGATCGACACGCGGAAAATCCAGCTGCAAGCGCCCGCCCTCGCGGCTTACGCTCAGCGGGCCGGATTTACTCTGGAACAGCAGCCGCTCGCCCGGCACGTTATAGATCTCCAGCAACACATGAGCACTGGCCAGGGTCGCGTGGCCACACAGCGGTACTTCGGTGGTCGGGGTGAACCAGCGAATCTGCCAGCCTTCGGTATGGGGGACGACGAACGCGGTCTCGGCCAGGTTATGTTCGGCGGCAATCTGCTGCATCAGCTCATCGGCGAGCCAGCTGCCGAGGCGATAGACCATGGCCGGGTTGCCGGCAAAGGGACGGTCGCTGAAGGCATCGACCTGATGGAATTCAAGCTGCATGGGACGATTTCTCTCAGTGGCGGGCCACAGAGCATGCCCGCCAAGCACTGACGACCGACAGAGACAGAATCAAGCGATTTTGAGCATACAGATGTCAGTCACGACCAATGGCGGCGAATTTTCCCTGGGTGTGCTCGGCCAGCACCGCAGCGGCCAGTTCGACTTCCAGACCCCGGCGGCCGGCACTGACGAAAATTGTTTCAAAGGATTGAGCGGTTTCGTCAATAAAGGTACGCAGGCGCTTCTTCTGGCCCAACGGGCTGATCCCGCCCAGCAGGTAACCGGTCGAACGCTGGGCCGCCGCCGGATCGGCCATCTCGCACTTCTTTACCCCGGCAGCATGGGCCAGACCCTTCAGATCCAGGCTACCGACCACCGGCACCACCGCCACCAGCAACTCGCCCTTTTCGCTACTGGCCAACAAGGTCTTGAACACCTGCGCCGGCTCAAGATTGAGCTTCTCCGCCGCTTCCAGGCCGTAGGACGCAGCTTTGGGGTCATGTTCGTAACTGTGGATATGGTGTTCGGCGCGAACCTTTTTCAGCAGATCCAGGGCGGGCGTCATGCAGGACTCCAAACAGTAGGGTGAATGCCATTTCGCTGGCTACTTTAGGGCAAAACCCCAACCGCAACCAACGCCCATCACCGCCTCCAATAGTCAGATTATGAATGGTGGTTCACTTTCGACCTTTGACATAAGCGTTTCTTGTCTATATTTTTTCGATTATGAATATAGCTATGCCCCGTTAAGGTGCATTTCCTGCCGCCGCCCGACCGAAATGGGGATTTCTGTCGGGTTTTTGTCGAGCGCTCACTGCGCCTCACAACAACAAGAACCGAGGTAACGAATGACGACTGCTCTGCGACAACCAACACTTTCAAGCCAGTGCATGGCCGAATTTCTCGGCACCGCACTGCTGATCTTTTTCGGCACCGGTTGCGTCGCTGCGCTCAAGGTGGCGGGTGCCAGCTTTGGCCTGTGGGAAATCAGCATCATCTGGGGCGTCGGCGTGAGCATGGCGATCTACCTGACCGCCGGGGTTTCCGGCGCGCACCTGAACCCGGCGGTAAGCATCGCCCTGTGCCTGTTCGCCGGTTTCGAGAAGCACAAACTGCCGTTCTACGTCGTCGCCCAGATCGCCGGCGCCTTCTGTGGCGCAGCGTTGGTTTACACGCTGTACAGCAACCTGTTCTTCGATTTCGAACAAGCCCATGAAATGATCCGTGGCAGCCAGGCCAGCCTCGAGTTGGCCTCGGTGTTCTCCACCTACCCGCACCCGGCGCTGTCCACCGGCCAGGCCTTCCTGGTCGAAGTGATCATCACCGCCGTACTGATGGCGGTGATCATGGCCCTGACCGATGACAACAACGGCTTGCCGCGCGGCGCCATGGCGCCCCTGCTGATCGGCCTGCTGATTGCAGTGATCGGCAGCGCCATGGGCCCGCTGACCGGCTTCGCGATGAACCCGGCGCGGGATTTCGGGCCCAAGCTGATGACCTTCCTCGCCGGCTGGGGCGAAGTCGCCTTTACTGGCGGTCGTGATATTCCCTATTTCCTGATTCCGATTTTTGCGCCGATCATAGGGGCAAGCCTTGGGGCCGCCCTGTACCGCGGTGTGATCGCCCGCAACCTGCCGGTTGCCGAGAGCGAAAGCGCCCAGACCGACGCCAACCCTCAGGGCAAGACCCAGGCATCCTGATGCCTGCAGTGGCGAGCCAGGCTCGCCCCGCCCTGATCTCCACCCTATTTAGTGCAAGGCCAACGACATGACAGACACCCAGAACAAGAACTACATCATTGCCCTGGACCAGGGTACGACCAGTTCGCGGGCCATCATTTTCGACCGTGATGCCAACGTGGTTGGCACCTCGCAGCGCGAATTCGCACAGCATTACCCACAAGCCGGCTGGGTCGAGCACGACCCGATGGAAATCTTCGCCACCCAGAGCGCGACCATGGTCGAAGCTCTGGCCCAGGCAGGCCTAAGCCACGACCAGGTAGCCGCCATCGGCATCACCAACCAGCGTGAAACCACCGTGGTGTGGGACAAGGAAACCGGTCGTCCGGTGTACAACGCCATCGTCTGGCAATGCCGGCGCAGCACCGAGATCTGCGAACAGCTCAAGCGTGACGGCCTGCAGGACTACATCCGCGAAACCACCGGCCTGGTCACCGACCCGTACTTCTCCGGCACCAAGCTCAAGTGGATCCTCGACAACGTCGAAGGCGCCCGCGAGCGCGCCGAGCGTGGCGACCTGCTGTTCGGCACTGTCGACAGCTGGCTGATCTGGAAATTCTCCGGCGGCAAGGTCCACGTCACCGACTACACCAACGCCTCGCGCACCATGCTCTTCAACATCCACACCCTTCAGTGGGACGAGAAGATGCTCGAGGTGCTGAACATCCCTCGGCAGATGCTGCCCGAAGTGCGCAGCTCCTCGGAAGTCTACGGCCGCACCAAGAGCGGTATCGCCATTGCCGGTATCGCTGGCGACCAGCAGGCCGCGCTGTTCGGCCAGATGTGCGTGGAGCCCGGCCAGGCCAAGAACACCTACGGCACCGGCTGCTTCCTGCTGATGAACACCGGCGACAAGGCGGTCAAATCTTCCCACGGCCTGCTCACCACCATCGCCTGCGGCCCTCGCGGCGAAGTGGCCTACGCCCTGGAAGGCGCCGTTTTCAACGGCGGTTCCACCGTGCAGTGGCTGCGTGACGAGCTGAAGATCGTCAACGACGCCCACGACACCGAATACTTCGCCAGCAAGGTCAAAGACAGCAACGGCGTGTACCTTGTACCGGCCTTCACCGGCCTGGGCGCACCGTACTGGGACCCCTACGCCCGTGGCGCGCTGTTTGGCCTGACCCGCGGGGTCAAGGTCGATCACATCATCCGCGCGGCGCTGGAGTCGATCGCCTACCAGACCCGCGACGTACTCGACGCCATGCAGCAGGACTGCGGCCAGCGCCTGAGCGAGCTGCGGGTCGATGGTGGTGCTGTAGCCAACAATTTCCTCATGCAGTTCCAGGCCGACATCCTCGGCACCTGCGTCGAGCGCCCGCAAATGCGTGAAACCACTGCCCTCGGCGCGGCCTACCTGGCGGGCCTGGCCTGCGGTTTCTGGGGCAGCCTGGATGAACTGCGCGGCAAGGCAATCATCGAGCGCGAGTTCACCCCGCAACTGGACGAAGTGCAGAAAGAGAAGCTGTACGCCGGCTGGCTGAAGGCCGTGGATCGCACGCGCGATTGGGAACCGCACGAGGAGTGAGCAGTAGAAACAAGCTGTAAGCTACAAGCTGCAAGCGTGTAGGCCACGAATCATCTTGTGGCTTGCAGCTTGCAGCTTGAGCTGTTTTCATGGCGCAATTTGCCCGGCTGCCCCAAAGGACCGCCCATGAATCTGCCCCCTCGCCAACAACAAATCCTCGAACTGGTCCGCGAACGCGGCTATGTCAGTATCGAAGAAATGGCGCAGCTGTTCGTCGTCACCCCGCAAACCATCCGCCGTGATATCAACCAGCTGGCGGAGGTCAATCTGCTGCGCCGTTACCACGGTGGCGCAGCCTACGACTCCAGCATCGAAAACACCGCCTACGCCATGCGCGCCGACCAGATGCGCGATGAAAAACAGCGTATCGCCGAAGCCATTGCTGCGCAGATTCCCGACCACGCCTCGCTGTTCATCAACATCGGCACGACCACCGAATCCATCGCCCGCGCCCTGCTCAACCACAACCACCTGAAAATCATCACCAACAACCTGCACGTGGCTTCGATCCTCAGTGCCAAGGATGATTTCGAAGTGCTGCTGGCCGGCGGCAATGTACGTCGCGACGGCGGCGTGGTCGGCCAAGCCAGTGTCGACTTCATCAACCAGTTCAAGGTCGACTTCGCCCTGGTCGGCATCAGCGGCATCGATGAAGACGGCAGCCTGCTGGATTTCGACTATCAGGAAGTGCGGGTATCCCAGGCAATCATCGCCAATGCCCGCCAGGTGATCCTCGCCGCCGACTCGAGCAAGTTCGGCCGTAATGCCATGGTGCGCCTGGGTTCGATCAGCCTGATCGACTGCCTGGTGACCGACCAGGCACCAGTGCCCGCCCTCAGCCAACTGCTCAACCAGTACAAGATCCGCCTCGAAGTGGTCTGAGCCGCCGCAAGCTGCCATCGCAACGATGGCAGCTCGAATGTTCGTTATTTTTCATTTATTTGTCATCTGATCAGTATTTTCTATGGGAAGTGACTGGCGAGCAGCATTCTGTTGCGCTAGTATTTTCGAAAGTGAACATTAATGTTCAGATTCGATGTCGGAAAGACCTTCAGGAGGCCACCCGTGTCCCAATCCAGCGTGTCATCGCCCGCCCTTGCCGAAATCTATGACCTCGCCGTAATCGGCGGTGGCATCAATGGTGTGGGGATTGCCGCCGATGCAGCCGGACGCGGTCTTTCCGTGTTCCTTTGTGAAAAGGACGACCTGGCCAGCCATACCTCCTCGGCCAGCAGCAAGCTGATCCACGGCGGCCTGCGCTACCTCGAACATTACGAATTCCGCCTGGTGCGTGAAGCCCTGGCCGAGCGCGAAGTGCTGCTGGCCAAGGCGCCGCATATCGTCAAGCCGATGCGCTTCGTCCTGCCGCACCGCCCGCACCTGCGCCCGGCATGGATGATCCGCGCCGGCCTGTTCCTCTACGATCACCTGGGCAAGCGCAAGCAGCTCGGCGCTTCGCGCAGCCTGCGCTTCGGCCCGGGCAATCCGCTCAAACCGGCGATCACCCGTGGTTTCGAATATGCCGACTGCGCCGTAGACGACGCCCGCCTGGTAGTACTCAACGCCATGGCCGCCCGTGAAAAAGGCGCCGATATTCGTACTCGCACTCGCTGCACCAGCGCCCGCCGGGTCGATGGTGTGTGGAACGTGCAGCTGGAAAACGCCGACGGCAGCCAGCAGTCGATCCAGGCCCGTGCCCTGGTCAATGCGGCCGGCCCGTGGGTGGCCAAGTTCATCCAGGACGACCTCAAGCTCGACGCGCCATATGGCATCCGCCTGATCCAGGGCAGTCACCTGATCGTGCCGAAGCTGTACGACGGCGAACATGCCTACATCCTGCAGAACGAAGACCAGCGCATCGTCTTCGCCATTCCGTACCTGGAACGCTTCACCCTGATCGGCACCACCGACCGCGAATACACTGGCGACCCGGCGAAAGTGGCAATCACCGAGGGCGAGACCGATTACCTGCTGAAAGTGGTCAACGAGCACTTCAATCACCAGCTCAGCCGCGCCGATATCCTCCACACCTATGCCGGAGTTCGTCCGTTGTGCAACGACGAGTCCGACAACCCGTCGGCCGTTACCCGCGACTACACCCTGGCGCTGTCGGCCAGCACTGGCGAAGCACCGCTGTTGTCGGTATTCGGTGGCAAACTGACCACCTACCGCAAACTGGCCGAGTCGGCGATGGCCGAGCTGGCCCCGTTCTTCACCCAGATGCGCGGTAGCTGGACGGCTACCGCCCCTCTGCCGGGCGGCGAAGACATGAGCACCCCGCAAGCGCTGGTCGATGCCATCCTGACCCGCTACGGCTGGTTGCCCGCCGAAATCGCCAAGCGCTGGGCACGTACCTATGGCAGCCGCGTGTGGCGCCTGCTGGAAGGCGTACAAGGCCCGGAAGACCTGGGTGAGGCGATTGGCGGCGGCTTGTTCACCCGTGAGGTGGATTACCTGTGCAGTGAGGAATGGGCGGTGAATGCCGATGACATCCTCTGGCGCCGGAGCAAGCTGGGGCTGTTCACTACCGCAGCTGAACAACAGGCTTTGCAGGACTATCTTCAGCGCCTGGAGCTGAATCGCGCGCGGGTTCAAGCTGCCTAGTCGCTGACCAACATCGCGGGGCAAGCCCGCTCCTACACTGGGAGCGGGCTTGCCCTCGGACGCGGCCCATCATTCGGATTTCCGAACACCAAACCCCGCCGCATTCGGCCATCCGGACGAATCCTACCTCCCGCAAACCGTCAAAAAAGATTAATCCCCCGATTTTTCATGGCGTTATGATCGAAATCAGGGCTTGGCACGAGTCATGCTCTACACTCAGTACCCGAATGCGCAAACCGCTTCACTGCAGTGTTCGCTGAACGAAAGAGCCGGCCAACGGCTCCATAAAAAAAACAACGTCGAGGAAATTTTGATGCGTATCGTTCCCCATCTGTTGGGCGCCGCTGTTGCGGCCGCTTTGATCAGTGCGCCAGCCTTCGCTGCCGAACTGACCGGCACCCTGAAAAAGATCAACGAGTCGGGCACCATTACCCTGGGGCACCGCGACGCTTCCATTCCGTTCTCCTACATCGCCGACGCTTCGGGCAAACCCGTCGGTTACTCCCATGACATCCAGCTGGCAATCGTCGAGGCCCTGAAAAAGGACCTGAACAAGCCGGACCTGAAGGTCAAATACAACCTCGTCACCTCCCAGACCCGTATCCCGCTGGTACAGAACGGCACCGTTGACGTCGAATGTGGTTCGACCACCAACAACGTCGAGCGCCAGCAGCAGGTCGCCTTCTCGGTCGGTATCTTCGAAGTCGGTACCCGCCTGCTGACCAAGGCAGAAGACGGCAAGCCGGAAAACGCCAAGTACAAGGACTTCCCGGACCTGGCCGGCAAGAACGTGGTCACCACCGCCGGTACCACTTCCGAGCGCATCCTCAAGGCCATGAACGCCGACAAGCAGATGAAGATGAACGTCATCTCGGCCAAGGACCACGGCGAGTCGTTCCAGATGCTCGAGTCCGGCCGCGCCGTGGCCTTCATGATGGACGACGCGCTGCTCGCCGGTGAAATGGCCAAGGCCAAGAACCCGAAAGGCTGGGCAATCGTCGGTACGCCGCAGTCCTATGAAATCTACGGCTGCATGGTCCGCAAGGACGACCCGGCGTTCAAGGCTGCCGTCGACAAGGCCATCGTCGAGCTCTACAAGTCGGGCGAGATCAACAAGATCTACGACAAGTGGTTCAACCAGCCAGTCCCACCTAAAGGCCTGAACCTGCAGTTCCCGATGAGCGACGAGCTCAAGGCGCTGATCGCCAATCCTACCGACAAAGCTGCAGACGAAAAGAAGTCCTGATCCCCAGCTAGTTAGTGTCTAACCTTTCATCCGAGGGCGCCTTGCGCCCCCGGATGCTCGAAGGTGCCCGTGAAACAACTGATCTGAGGGGAGATCCCGATGAATTACAACTGGGACTGGGGCGTATTCTTCAAGTCCACTGGCGTCGGCAGCGAAACCTATCTGGACTGGTATATCACCGGCCTGGGCTGGACCATCGCCATTGCCATTGCCGCCTGGATCATCGCATTGCTGCTGGGTTCGGTACTCGGCGTCATGCGTACTGTGCCGAACCGTCTGGTATCGGGCATTGCCACCGCCTACGTGGAACTCTTTCGTAACGTACCGCTGCTGGTGCAGCTGTTCATCTGGTACTTCCTGGTGCCCGACCTGCTGCCGGAGAACCTGCAGGAGTGGTACAAGCAAGACCTCAACCCGACCACCTCGGCACTGATCAGTGTGGTCGTCTGCCTGGGCCTGTTCACCGCTGCGCGGGTTTGCGAACAAGTGCGTACCGGTATCCAGGCGTTGCCCCGCGGCCAGGAAGCCGCCGCCCGCGCCATGGGCTTCAGCCTGCCGCAGGTGTACTGGAACGTGCTGCTGCCGCAAGCCTACCGGATCATCATTCCGCCACTGACCTCGGAATTTTTGAACGTGTTCAAGAACTCCTCGGTGGCCTCGCTGATCGGCCTGATGGAGCTGCTGGCGCAAACCAAGCAGACCGCCGAGTTCTCGGCCAACCTGTTTGAAGCCTTCACCCTGGCCACCCTGATTTACTTCACCCTGAACATGGGCCTGATGCTGCTGATGCGCATGGTCGAGAAAAAAGTCGCGGTACCCGGACTGATCTCCGTGGGGGGCAAATAATGGACTTCAGTGGAATCATCCCTGCCCTGCCGGGCCTGTGGAACGGCATGGTCATGACCCTGCAACTGATGGTCATGGGCATTGTCGGCGGTATCGTGCTCGGCACCATCCTGGCCCTGATGCGCCTGTCGTCGAGCAAGCTGCTGTCGAATTTTGCCGGCGCCTACGTCAACTACTTCCGCTCCATCCCGCTGCTGCTGGTCATCACCTGGTTCTACCTGGCGGTGCCGTTCGTGCTGCGCTGGATCACCGGCGAAGACACCCCGGTCGGGGCCTTCACCTCTTGCGTCGTGGCGTTCATGATGTTCGAGGCGGCGTATTTCTGTGAAATCGTCCGTGCCGGCGTGCAGTCGATCTCCAAGGGCCAGATGGGCGCCGCCCAGGCCCTGGGCATGACCTACGGCCAGACCATGCGCCTGATCATCCTGCCCCAGGCGTTTCGCAAGATGACCCCGCTGCTGCTGCAGCAGAGCATCATCCTGTTTCAGGATACCTCGCTGGTGTACACCGTCGGCCTGGTCGACTTCCTCAACTCGGCACGGGCCAGTGGCGACATCATCGGGCGCTCCAATGAGTTCCTGGTGTTTGCCGGCGTCGTGTACTTCGTCATCAGCTTCTCCGCTTCCTTCCTGGTCAAGCGTCTGCAGAAAAGGATAACCGTATGATCTCCATCAAGAACGTCAACAAGTGGTACGGGGACTTCCAGGTTCTGACCGACTGCAACACCGAGGTCAAGAAAGGCGAAGTGGTCGTGGTCTGCGGCCCGTCGGGCTCGGGCAAGTCGACCCTGATCAAGTGCGTCAACGCCCTGGAACCCTTCCAGAAGGGTGACATCATCGTCGACGGCACCTCGATTGCCGACCCCAAGACCAACCTGCCCAAGCTGCGCTCGCGGGTCGGCATGGTGTTCCAGCATTTCGAGCTGTTCCCGCACCTGACCATCACCGAAAACCTGACCATTGCCCAGCGCAAGGTGTTGGGCCGCAGCGAAGCCGAAGCGACCAAGAAGGGCCTGGCCCTGCTCGAGCGCGTCGGCCTCAGCGCCCACGCCAAGAAGCACCCGGGGCAACTGTCCGGTGGCCAGCAGCAACGTGTGGCCATTGCCCGCGCCCTGTCGATGGACCCGATCGTCATGCTGTTCGACGAACCGACCTCGGCACTGGACCCGGAAATGGTCAGCGAAGTACTGGACGTAATGGTCGAGCTGGCCCATGAAGGCATGACCATGATGTGCGTGACCCACGAAATGGGCTTCGCCCGCAAGGTCGCCAACCGGGTGATCTTCATGGACAAGGGCAACATCATCGAAGACTGCACCAAGGAAGAATTCTTTGGTGACCAGAGCGTACGCGACCAGCGTACCCAGCACTTCCTCAGCAAGATCCTGCAACACTGAGGTCACAACGCTGCTTGTCCGGTGTACGCCGGGCAGGCAGCGCTGTTAGTTACCGGGCTACTGTGATGAAATGCGACCCTACGCTCTTTCGCCCTGCCAAGCCTGCCCTTGCCGTGAAACCCCGTCTGATCCGCCAACTGCTGTTACCGCCACTGATCATCCTGCTGATGATCGGTCTGGGCGTGGCCGGTTTCATGATCAGCGAACACAACGGCATCCGCACCTTGAGCGAAAACGGCGAGCGCCAGCTCGAGCTGCACGCGCGCGCGGTCGAGAGCGAGATCAGCAAGTACACCTACCTGCCGAGCCTGCTGGAGCTTGAAAACAACGTTTCCAACCTGCTCACCGAAGCCGATGGCGAACACCGCCAGGCGGTCAACGAATACCTTGAAGGCCTGAACCGCCGCAGCCGTAGCCGGGCGATCTTCGTCCTCGACACCACCGGCCGGGTCCAGGCCACCAGCAACTGGCGCGATGTCGACAGTTTCCTCGGTGAAGACCTGTCGTTCCGCGCCTATTTCCAGGACGCCGTGCGTGGCCAGCCAGGGCGCTTCTACGGCATCGGCAGCACCACCGGCGAGCCGGGTTATTTCCTTGCCCACGGCCTCGAAGAACACGGCAAGATCATTGGTGTAGCGGTGATCAAGGTGCGCCTGGAGGCCATGGAAGAACGCTGGCAACGGGCACGCCTTGAAGCTTTTGTCAGCGACGAGAACGGCATCATCATCCTCTCCAGCGACCCGGCGCGGCGGCTCAAGTCGGTGCGCCCGCTGACCCCGGAAATCAAGGAGCGCCTGGCGCGCAGCCTGCAGTATTACTGGTGGCCGCTGAATGAACTGGAACCGCTGTCGCGAGAGAAAATCGCCGACGGTGTCGAGAAGCTGAGCTTCCCGGCCAATGCCGAACTCGGCGACGGCCGCCGCGAAGTGGCTTATCTCGCGCAAACCCGGCGCCTGAGCGATACGCCCTGGCACTTCACCCTGCTCACGCCCTTGCAGGACCTGCGCCGCGAATCCATGGTCCAGGGCATCCTGGTCGGCGTCGCCTTTGCCTTGCTGGCCATCCTGCTGATTGCCTGGAACGAACGGCGCAAGGTGATTGCCACCCGCCTGGCCGCTCGTGAAGCGCTGGAAGAAGCCAACAGTCAACTGGAACGCAAGATCGCCGAACGCACTGCCGACCTGCGCGCCAGCAACGAACGCCTCAAGGGCCAGATCCGCGAACGCCGGCATGCCGAACAGACTTTGCGCCACGCCCAGGATGAACTGGTCCAGGCCGGCAAGTTGGCAGCCATCGGCCAGATGTCGACCAGCATCGCCCATGAACTGAACCAGCCGCTGGCCGCCCTGCGCACCTTGTCAGGCAACAGCGTGCGCTTCCTCGAACGCGGCGCGCTGGAAACCGTCAGCACCAACCTGCGCACCATGAACGACCTGATCGACCGCATGGGCCGTATCACTGCCAGCCTGCGCTCCTTCGCCCGCCGCGGTGAAGACAGCGGCAAGGCCTCGCTGAGCAAGGCCGTCGAGGCCAGCCTGCAGGTGCTGGGCAACCGCATCGCCGGCTGCCATTTGCAGCTGCACAGCAACTACGAAGACCAGAAGCTGGCTATCGACCAGACCCGCCTGGAGCAGATCCTGGTCAACCTGATCGGCAACGCCCTCGATGCCATGGCCGCGCAACCCATGCCGCAACTGTGGCTGGAAGGCGAGCTGCTGGGCGACAAATACCGCCTGCGGGTGCGCGACAACGGTCACGGCATCGATGACGAAACGCGCAAGCACCTGTTCGAACCGTTTTTCACCACCAAACCGGGAGAGCACGGCCTGGGCCTGGGCCTGACCCTGTCTGCCAGCCTCGCCGCCGCCGCCAAGGGCAGCCTCAGCGTCGAACATCCCGCCACCGGCGGTACCGCGTTCGTGCTTAGCCTGCCGCTGGTCAATGCCCCCACAGAATCAGCCGAGTCCCTATGAACCAAGCGCCCCTTACCGTCCTGATCGTCGAAGACGACCCGCATGTGCTGCTCGGCTGCCAGCAGGCGCTGGCGCTGGAAGACATCGCCTGCGAAGGCGTCGGCAGCGCCGAAGAAGCCCTGCAGCGCATCGGCGATGACTTTGCCGGCATCGTTGTCAGCGATATCCGCCTGCCCGGCATCGATGGCCTGGAACTGCTCAGCCGCTTGAAAGCCCGCGACCGCAGCCTGCCGGTGGTGCTGATCACCGGCCACGGCGACATCGACATGGCGGTCGGTGCCATGCGTAACGGCGCTTACGACTTCATGGAAAAACCCTTCGCCCCGGAACGCCTGGTCGAAGTGGTGCGTCGTGCCCTGGAACAACGCGGCCTGTCCCGCGAAGTGTTCGCCCTGCGCCGCCAACTGGCCGGGCAAAGCACCCTTGAAGGGCGCATCATCGGCCGTTCGCCGGCCATGCAGAACCTGCGCGAACTGATCGCCAACGTCGCCGATACCTCGGCTAACGTGCTGATCGAAGGCGAGACCGGCACCGGCAAGGAACTGGTCGCCCGCTGCCTGCACGATTTCAGCCGCCGCCAGGGCGCGCCGTTCGTGGCGCTCAACTGCGGCGGCCTGCCGGAGAACCTGTTCGAGAGCGAAATCTTCGGCCACGAGGCCAACGCCTTTACCGGCGCCGGTAAACGGCGGATCGGCAAGATTGAGCACGCCAACGGCGGCACGTTGTTCCTCGACGAAGTCGAAAGCATGCCACTCAACCTGCAGATCAAGCTGTTGCGTGTATTGCAGGAGCGCACCCTGGAGCGCCTGGGCTCGAACCAGAGCATTGCCGTGGATTGCCGGGTGATCGCCGCGACCAAGTCCGACCTCGACGCCCTGGGCCAGAGCGGGCAGTTCCGTAGCGACCTGTACTACCGGCTGAACGTGGTGACCCTGGAGCTGCCGCCACTGCGCGAGCGCCGTGAAGACATCCTGCAACTGTTCGAACACTTCCTGCAGCAGTCGTCCCTGCGCTTCGACCGGGAAACCCCGCAACTGGACAGCCAGACCCTGTCGCGGCTGATGGCCCACGACTGGCCGGGCAACGTGCGCGAACTGCGTAACGTCGCCGAGCGCTACGCCCTGGGCCTGCCCGCATTCAAGAAGGCCGGGGCCAGTGCCAACCAGGGCCTGGGCTTTGCCGAGGCGGTCGAGGCCTTCGAGCGCAATCTGCTCAGCGATGCCTTGCAGCGCACCGGCGGCAACCTCAGCCAGGCGAGCCAGGAGCTGGGCATGGCCAAGACCACGCTGTTCGACAAAGTGAAAAAATATGGCCTGGGCTAACCGGCCGGTGAAACGGGACAAGACGTGGACCTGATACTCAAAGCCTGCCTGGGCGCTGCCGTAGTGGTGATCCTTGCCGCCCTGGCGAAGACCCGCAACTACTATATTGCCGGCCTGGTGCCGCTGTTCCCGACCTTCGCCCTGATCGCCCACTACATCGTCGGCAAGGGCCGCTCGCTGGATGACCTGAAGACCACCATCCTGTTCGGCATGTGGTCGATCATCCCCTACTTCGTCTACCTGGCGGCGCTGTACCTGCTGGTCGATCGCCTGCGCCTGGAGGCTTCGCTGGCCCTGGCGGCGGTGGCCTGGCTGGTGGCGGCGACGGTGCTGGTGAGTGTCTGGGTCAGGCTGCATTAAGGCTCTTGGGGGCTACTTCGTAGCCCATCGCCGGCAAGACCGGCTCCCACAAAATCCGGTGCATGCAGATCCTGTAGGAGCGGGCTTGCCCCGCGATCAGTACACCGCCAGATGGGTATCGGCCAGCCGTTGCGTCTTCAGATAGGGCAGCACCGCACCCAGCAACGGCCCCTTGAACTGCTCCTGAAAACGATGGGCCAGGCCCGGAATCAGCCGTAACTGGCTGCCCTTGATGTGCGCAGCCAGGTGCACACCGTGCATCACCGGCAGCAGCGGGTCGGCGGTGCCGTGCACGACCAGGGTCGGCAGGCGCAGGGTGTTGAGCATCTCGACCCGGCTCTGTTCGGCCAGGATCGCCATGATCTGGCGCTTGACCCCTTCGGGATTGAAGGCGCGGTCATAGGCAAGCGCCGCCTGCTCGAGCAGCGCCTGGCGGTCATCCTTGACCTCGGGGCTACCCAGGGCCGCCAGCAGGTCGGCCTGCTGCTCAAGCGCCACCTCGCGATTCGGCGCGCCACGCCGGGCCAGCAACTGCACCAGCGCCGGGTTCGGTGCCGGCAAGCCCTGGGCACCGGAACTCGACATGATCAGGGTCAGGCTCTCGACCCGCTCCGGCGCCTGCGCCGCCAGGTGCTGGGCGATCATCCCGCCCATGCTCACGCCCATGACATGAAAGCGCCGCACCTGCAGGGCATCCATCAGCCCCAGGCCGTCTTCGGCCATATCGCTCAGGGTGTAAGGCGCGGCCACCGGCAGGCCGAGCTTGTAGCGCAGCAGCTCGAAGGTCAGGTTGGCGCCGTTGGGGGCCTGGTTCCAGCTGGACAGGCCGACATCGCGATTGTCGTAGCGGATCACCCGAAAGCCCTGCTGACAGAGGGCGACCACCACTTCATCGGGCCAGTGGATCAGTTGCCCGCCCAGGCCCATGACCAGCAGCAAAGCCGGGTCCGAATCGCGGCCGATACTCTGATACGCCAGGCTGACCTGCGAAAGCTCGACCCGTTCGGTCGGCACGCTGACGTCGCAACGCGACGCCGCAAAAGAAGGAACGGCGCACATCAGCGCCAGAAAAAAAGCAAAAGCCCGCATGAGCGAAACACCAGAATGCAAATCCCCAGTAGAGCGCGAGTCTGATGAACTTCGTTCAAGCGCGCTGCCACAGTTGCGTGACAGTTTGATGAATGGCGCCCAACGGTATTCAGCAATATGTACCGCAGCGATCAGCCCGGTTTTCCGCCAAATGCGAGACGCCATTACCGGCGTCATCCCGATCCTGGAAAACCATCATGAGTGAACAGCCTGAAACACTGCCGAGCCTGCCCCTGTCTGCCGTCCACTTCCTTAGCGACCAGGCATCTGCCCACGCCATACCCCGCTCCGTACTCAGACGCTGGGAGGATCACCTGCAAACCTTCCACGCACTGCTTTCCCAGGCGCCTAGCGTCTACCAGACATTACTTGAGTCGTTGCGCACGCAGCTGGGCAGCGACCCGATCAGCACCGCCCTGCGCTTTCAGGTGGGCTCCGTGCACACCACGGATGTCAGCTTGGTGGCGCTTGCCGTGCATGCTCGCCATCACCCTGCCGCCCCTGCCAACCTGGACAGCACCGCGATAGTCGTGGACCTGGCCGGCCAGAGCCCGCTGCTGAACATGACCCCCAGCCAGTTGCTGGCCCACGTCGCCAGACTGGACCTGGTAGGTGACCTGCGCCTGCAATGGAACAGCTATTGGCAAGCAAGGGCCAAGGGTACGCCAACCAGCCGACATACCCACGCCCTGAACCAGTACCTTGGGCTTCTCCGGGCAAGCTGGGAGGCGGCGGTGGCAGTTGGCGAGTTCGATGACCAGCAGCAACGCCCGGTTACTGGCCTATTGAACAATCCCGAATGGATGCGCGTGGGCAACCAGCGTCTACATCTGGAGACTCCCCTGATCTCAGGGAAGGCTGTACCCGGTGCCCTGGTGTTCAGTGTCGAGGATGAGCCTGCGCTGATGTTTTACCAACCTGGTCGCAAGCCAGCGTTCAGCGCCCATGCCACTCGTCAGGCCCTGACTACCGCCTTGATGGAGCAGGCCAGCGCCATGTCGGAAAGCATCGGATTTCAAAGTCACGACACCCTTTCGGCCGGTTTCACCACACTGTTCGATAGCCTTCTCGATGCACGGCTCAAGGCCCTGGAACACGACCCCGGCGCCGATATCCAGCAATACGGCGAACTTGCACTGTCCTTGACTCATTGGGTCGACAGCAGGCAACGCAGCCCCGACGTATTCCAGGCTCCGCCGCTGCTCATGGAAGAGGACCACGACGAGGTACCCCAGCTCTCGTTCTACGACTTCGGCAACCTGGGAATCGAAGCCCCGTACCTGGTACGCCTGGAGCAAATCATCCGGCAGAGAAATCTGTTGGACAGCACTACGCAAGAAGACCTGCAATTCCTGAGCGGTCAGCGCCGGGCCTTGCTCGATGCCTGCGATATTGCTGAAAAGGCCATTGAGCAGTTGCTGTCCACTGACGAATGGCGCTCGGCGCAAACGGCTACTGTCCCCAGCGATCTGCTCACGGCTCATCATCAAGGCCTGCGCGCTCATGCTCGCTTGCAGAACACGCTGGGGCAGATCAATGACGAAGAGCTCAGATGGATCGAAAGCCTGCTCGACCAGCCCGACAGCTTTCCCGGCATGGGCTCTAGCATCATCGCAGCCCATCCGCAATTGAACACCACGACCGTACACGACGACACCGAAACGACCACCAGCACTGTTGTCCATGACTGCCTGATCGTCACCCTACAAAATGAGGACGCGCCGCACAGCCTCCTGCTGTACTGGCCAGGTGAGTCGGGCGGGCTCATACGTTGCGCCAACCAGGAGGAACTGGAGCGATGCTTCGGCCTCACAGATACAGATGGGCTGTCTTTGCAACTCACCCACGTCACTGGCGATGTGCTGGAGAAGGTCCTCGATTACCACCTGAGCCGCAGCAAAATCGCATCGCAATCAAGCCCGTCGGACGATTCGCACGCACGCATTCGCACATCTCTCGCACAGTCCTTGCAAATTCCTCGTCATGCCGCCCGTGAGTTTGCCTTCAGCCAGTTGCAAGCGGAGCAGGCCAGCGCCACCTTGAGCGAAACCTCCGTTCCCTGGCTGGCCAATCTGACGGCAACTGATCGTCAGACGCTGAGGTCCAGCACCCTGGCCTACATCGACGCCATGCGTCGATCCCAGGCATTGATTTCCCGCGACCTGCCCAACCTGTCGCTGTTTTGCCGTCAACACATCAACCAACGTCTGCAACAGGATTTCCCTGACTTCGACGGCAGTTCCCTCTCCGTCGACCTGCCCAAGAGCACCTCACTTGGCAATGATCCGGTTGCCGGCAGCGGTGCCCCTGGCGTACCGGTCAAACAGGTGCCGGTGGCCAGTGACGCGCGGGAAACCCTGAGCCTGGAGACCCTGCTGCTGGAGAACATCGACGCAGAGATGAAAAGCCGCCTGGGCTTCATGAAGTTACAGACAACGACCTCCGATTCAACCCTTGAACAGGCGCTGCGAAGCGGTTTCGATGCCGACTACCTGATCAAGCTGGCCAAGGATATCGATCTGGCGCAAAAACGCGAAGACATGATTCTGGCCGCCTATCGCGGCACCGAAGAAGGCTACTTTGCCCGCCAGTTTCGCCGTGAATGCCTGGGCGAACCCTTGCGCCTGATGCTCAAGATGCATAGCGTCCAGGCCAGGACAACAGGTGATATGAACGCCGGGGGGCAGGCCATTCTCGATATCGCCATCGATGCCGACAGCACGGAGGCTTATCGGGCCAATGGACACGATATTCGCCTGATCCCCGCCAGGCTTACCGCTGGAGGTGAAGACACCGAAAGTTACGGCGTTACCCTTTCCGGTGTGACCTTCATCACTGACCAGAAAAGCGGCAATACCTTGCTTTACTGCCCTGACCATCCGAAAAAACACCTGCGCCAATACTCCAGCCTCGAAGCGGCGCGCCTGGGTTTGTACGAGTTGAGCAAACAGAGCGGTGAAATCGACTATATGGCCGGTCGTGCCTTGCTGGGCGACCCGGACTCACACCGCTCACGCATGCGTCTGGCCATCGAGCATCGTTTCGACGGCATCATCGGCCTGGGCTCAGCCTGGCCGCGGACCACCTCGCTGGCCCAGCACCTGCTTGACGCCCAAGGCGGTCGGGTTCTGGAGGCGCATCGGGCGACCTCGCGCTCGAACCAGCAGTTATGGCTGGAGAACTTCGCCTACCAGAGCGGCATGATCTTCAACTACATCAAGATGGCGCTAGGCTTCGTTCCAGTGATCGGCCTCGCTGTCGGCGCTTACGACTATTACAAGGCCAGCGCCAACGCTGCCGCTGCATTGGTGCGCGGTGAGGTGGGCAAAGCACTGGACGAGTTGGAACAAGCACTGCTGTCGTTCATTGATGGTGCCATGGATGTGCTCCCTAGCGTAGTCGCCAAGTCCAGCATCGCACGCAGGCTCACCCGCCAACGTCAGTTGCGCCAGCTGCTCAAGGGCCCCGGTACCGGCTTTCGCCCCGGCGCCCCCAGCGCCCAGAAGCGCCTGGAAGCTTTCGAAGGGTACGAGTATCACCAACCGCTATCGTTGATGGGCATACAACCTGGCCTGGAAGGCAAATACCGCGGCATCTACCAACACGCCGATGGCGATTTCATTCTGGTCGAAGACCGTCCTTGCCAGGCTGAATGGCTCGAAACGGAACACACCTGGCGCCTGCGCGGCAACGCGCACAAGACCTGGAGAAAGAACATCGCCCTGGATGAGAACGGCCAGTGGAATACCCATTTCGCGCTGTACGGTGTGCATCTGCACGGTGGTGGTTCGGGTGGTGGCCAGGTAGTCGGACGCCTGGCCGACCTCGCTGATCCTTTGTGGCCTGCCCCTATACGTGATCGGCTGCCCCGCTGGTGGACTGATGCCACCCATCGTCGTCGCTTGGCTCTGAAGGAAAACACTGAACGCACCTACAGCAAGCTGGCTGATCAGTATGACCCCAATGACCAACTGAAAAACAACGGTTCTTCCGACCCCATCGAACTCGCGCGCATCGACCGGGCTTGCGCAGACGAAATCGCCGAAGCCAAAGCCGTGTTCAAGACGCTGGAGGAATACCGCCCCTTGCTCTCCGGTAACAACCTGGCCGACAACAGCCGATTCAAGAACAGTGCTGTAACCATCATCGTCCATCGCTCGTTCAATCGGGTTAGCCACGCCAGGAAGCTCGCCAAGACGGTGCAAAACAGCATCGGCCACTCAGGAACCACCCTACTGACCCAGGCACAATTTGATCAATACATCCAACAAATCAAGAAGTTCATCGAAACCCTGGATCACATCGAGAACCTGGAAAAAGACATCAGGACCTGGCTTGCGCGTACGACGAATAAACAGACGATTACTGCTGTGAATGCCGACTTACCCAAGATACTCAACGTCAATCATTTCACCACAAAAACCAGCGAACTTGCCCAGCTCGTACATATTGCCCGCCCAACAAACGACCTGGCCTGGCAGTATTTCAATGACAGCATCAAGCAGGCGGTAAAACGATTTGAGCACGCCTTGAGCAATCATCATAACGTGCACAAAATCAGCCTTGCGAGTGAGCGCAAGACACTCTTGAGAGACTGTGTCGTGGTCTATCAGCAGCACATTTCAAATCTCAGGCTGTGGTCGGTCAACTACCCGCAGTATTTTGATTCAACCTTTATTGCGCCAATCGGCGAGGCCATGGAGCAACTGACCCGGTTGGCCAACAAGGAATTGGGCACAGCGGGTGCAGCCGGTGCAAGCCAGACAGTAAAGCCCAAACCTGCGGCCCCAGGGCAGCCGCCCTCTCGTGTATTTGAAACGGAAGATGAGTATTTTCTGATCGGCTCCGAATCCGTTGCCTCAGGCGCTCAGCCGCACCGATTCAGCGTCACTGGCCCCGGAGGGCTCACGGAAACCTATGTGCAAGGCCCTCGGGGTAAATGGCAATTGGAGTCGCCACGGCCCCCCGCTGCCGGGACGCGATTCAGCCTGCAACAGCTGATGACTGAAGCAAAACAGCGGCTGGGCAACATCGAACAGGATGCCACTCGCATTCGCGCCTACATAAAACCTGACTCAATTCCCGCAGAGTTGGAAGACTTGATGAACGAGTTGGCCGAACAATTGAGATCCCGTGCTCAAAAAATTCATCAACTCGACGACAAACAGCCACTCATTGCCAGCCTAAGAAGCAAAGCGGCGCAGCTTGCCGAACAAGGCAAGCAGCTGCGAATCACGCAGGCATTGGCCAGCCAGAAACCCAATGCCGGCCATCTGGATTACCTGGTTGCACAGCAGGCAGTCGACATTATAAAAAAGGAAGGGCTTATCGAACTTGCCCGAAGCCCAGAGGGGCGCCGCGACTTCATGCAGGAATACGAAGTTCGCGACTTGACGCAAACACCACCACGGCCCCTGTGGTATGCGCACTTCCATTACAACGCACAGTCAGCAGCGTTCAGCGACTTTGTCAAAGCCCACCTCAAGTTGCGCGACTACCGCTATCTGGGGTCAAAATGGCAACAATCGCTGGGCGCTCAGGCTGAAACTATCTGGCGCGGAGACATCAACCGAGAAATCGCTAGCAAGCATTTTCAATTGCTATGAGTTAATCCAGGCGCCAAGGGAACAGGCAAGCTGCTCCCTTGGCGTATTCTCACGCCAGCTCGCTACGCAATTGCCGCGCCGCCGCCACCATGTTCACCAGCGCAGCTTCCGTCTCCGGCCAGGCGCGGGTCTTCAGGCCGCAATCCGGGTTGACCCACAGGCGCTCGGCCGGGATACGCTTGACCGCCTTGCTCATCAACTTGACCATCTCGGCAGTGTCCGGCACCCGTGGCGAGTGGATGTCGTAGACGCCCGGGCCAATGTCGTTGGGGTAGTCGAAGGCTTCGAAGGCGTCCAGCAGTTCCATGTCCGAGCGCGAGGTCTCGATGGTGATGACGTCGGCGTCCATGGCAGCGATCGCTTCGATCACATCGTTGAACTCGCTGTAGCACATGTGGGTGTGGATCTGGGTTTCATCGCGCACACCGCTGGAGCACAGTCGGAACGCTTCCACCGCCCAGTCCAGGTACGCCTGCCATTGCGCACGGCGCAGCGGCAGGCCCTCACGGAATGCGGCTTCGTCGATCTGCACGATCTTGATGCCAGCGGCTTCCAGGTCCTGCACTTCGTCACGGATGGCCAGGGCCAGTTGCTCGGCCTGGACCTTGCGCGACACGTCTTCACGCGGGAACGACCACATCAGCATGGTGACCGGGCCGGTCAGCATGCCTTTCATGACCTTGCTGGTCAGGCGCTGGGCGTATTCGATCCAGGCCACGGTCATGGCCTGCGGGCGGTTGAGGTCGCCATAGATGATCGCCGGTTTCACGCAACGCGAACCGTAGCTCTGGACCCAGCCGTAACGGGTGAAGGCGTAACCGTCCAGTTGCTCGGCAAAGTACTCGACCATGTCGTTGCGCTCGGCTTCACCGTGCACCAGCACATCCAGGCCCAGGCGCTCCTGCACCTGCACGGCATGGCGGATCTCGCTGTGCATGGCGTCGGTGTAGTCGTTGGCCGAGAGTTTGCCCTGCTTGTAGGCTTGACGCGCCAGGCGGATCGCCGAGGTCTGTGGGAAAGAACCGATGGTGGTGGTCGGGAACGCCGGCAGTTGCAGGCGCTGACGCTGGGCTTCGATACGCTGGGCGAAGGCCGACTGGCGCTGGCTGTCGGCAGCGGTCACGGCGGCCAGGCGGGCCTGAACCTGCGGCTTGTGAATGCGTGGTGATTCGGCACGGCGCTTCTGTACGGCGCGGCTGTTGCTCAGGGCGTTCTGCACGGCAGGCAAGTGCGGATTGTCCAGGGCCTTGGCCAGCACGGCGATTTCCTCGCACTTCTGCACGGCAAAGGCCAGCCAGCTTTTCAGTTCGGCATCGAGCTTGTCTTCCCGGCCGAGGTCCACCGGGCTGTGCAGCAGCGAACAGGAGCCGGCCACCCAGAGGTTGGCACCAAAGCGTTGCTGGGCTTGTTGCAGCTGCTCCAGCGCCTTGTCCAGGTCACAGCGCCAGACGTTGCGGCCGTTGACCACACCCAAGGACAGCACTTTATAGGTAGGCAGGCGATCGAGTACCGCCGGCAGTTGTTCCGGTGCGCGCACCAGGTCAATATGCAGGCCATCCACCGGCAGGCCGACGGCCAGGCCGAGGTTGTCCTCCAGGCCGCTGAAGTAGGTGGCGACCAGCTTCTTCAGGGGCGAGTACTGCAGGATGTGGTAAGCACGTTCGAAGGCGTTCTTCCATTCCTGCGGCAGGTCAAGGCCGAGGATCGGCTCGTCGATCTGCACCCACTCCACGCCCTGGCGCGACAGGCGGCTGAGGATTTCGCCGTACACCGGCAGCAGCCGCTCAAGCAGGTCGAGCTTGTCGAACTCGCCGCCCTTGGCCTTGCCCAGCCACAGGTAGGTCAGCGGGCCGATCAGCACCGGCTTGACCGCGTGGCCGAGGGCCTGGGCTTCGGCCACTTCATCGAACAGCTGTTCCCAACTGAGCAAAAAGCGCTGGTCGGCGCTGAATTCCGGGACCAGATAGTGATAGTTGGTGTCGAACCACTTGGTCAACTCTTGCGCATATTGCGTCTGGCCGTGGCTACCGCCGCAGCAGGTGCTGGCGCCACGAGCCATGGCGAACAGGGTGTCGAGGGTCGGCAGGCCATTGTCGCCCCTGACCTGGGCGAAGCGCTCGGGGATCGCCCCGAAGGTCAGCGAGTGGGTCAGGACCTGGTCGTACCAGGCAAAATCGCCGACCGGCAGCAGTTCGATACCGGCGTCTTTCTGCAGCTGCCAGTGGCGGGCGCGCAGTTCGCGGCCAACAGCCTCGAGACCTGCCTGATCGAGATCGCCTTTCCAGTAGGCTTCTTGCGCTTTTTTCAGTTCGCGGTCAGCGCCGATGCGCGGGAAACCAAGGTTGTGGGCCAATGCCATGAGAAAACGTCCTCCCTGTAAAAGATGACGCTATTGTCGACAGCCAGACCAACATGAGACAAACTCAATAAATTCGTGTTCATCTCAAAGTTTACTCATGGAGCCCCTCGGTGCTGGAAATTCGTCACCTGAAAACCCTGCACGCCCTGCGCGAAGCCGACAGCCTGGTCGAGGCCGCCGAACGCCTGCACCTGACCCAGTCGGCGCTGTCCCATCAGTTCAAGGAGCTGGAAGAGCGCCTGGGCATGCCGCTGTTCATGCGCAAGACCAAGCCGCTGCGCTTCACCAGCGCCGGCCTGCGCCTGCTGCAGCTGGCCGATGCCACCCTGCCGCTGCTGCGCGGCGCCGAGCGCGACATCGCCCGCCTGGCCGGTGGCACCGCCGGGCGCCTGCACATGGCCATTGAATGCCACAGCTGCTTCCAGTGGCTGATGCCGACCATCGACCAGTTCCGCGATGCCTGGCCGGAGGTCGAGCTGGACCTGGCCTCGGGTTTTGCCTTCGCCCCGCTGCCAGCCCTGGCCCGTGGCGATCTGGACCTGGTGGTGACCTCCGACCCGCTGGAGCTCAGCGGCATTACCTACGTGCCGCTGTTCACCTACGAAGCCATGCTCGCCGTGGCCAACCAGCACCCGCTGGCGCACAAGCCGTACATGGTGCCGGAAGACCTGGCCACGGAAACCCTGATCACCTACCCGGTGGAGCGCGACCGCCTGGACATCTTCACCCGCTTCCTGGAGCCGGCCGACGTCGAGCCGGCGCAGGTGCGCACAGCCGAGCTGACGGTGATGATGATGCAACTGGTGGCCAGCGGCCGCGGGGTCTGCGGCATGCCGCACTGGGCCCTGCACGAGTACAGCTCGCGCGGTTACGTGAAGGCCAAGCGCCTGGGTGAGAAAGGCCTGTTTGCCACGCTGTACGCGGCGGTGCGCAGCGACATGCTCGATGCGCCATACATGCGCGACTTCCTGCTGACCGCCAAGGATACGTCCTTCTCCACCCTCGACGGCGTCAGCGCGGTACGTTGAGCCTTATACGGTCCGGCGCTGCTCCTGCACCAGGCGCAGCGCCAGGCCGGCCAGGACGAAGCCCATCACGTAGCGCTGCAGCATCAGCCACAGCGGGTAACGCACGAACCAACCGGCAATGCCGGCGGCGAACAGGGCAATCAGCAGGTTGACCGAGAAGCTCACGGCGATCTGGGTCAGGCCCAGGGCCAGGCTCTGCGCCAGCACCGAACCGTTTTCCGGCGAGATGAACTGTGGCAGCACCGAAAGGTAGAACACCGCCACCTTGGGGTTCAGCACGCTGGTCAGAAAGCCCATCAGCACCAGCTTGCGCGGGGAATCCGGGGCCAGTTCACGGGGCTCGAACGGCGAGCGGGCACCGGGCTTGACTGCCTGCCAGGCCAGCCACATCAAGTAGCCGGCACCGGCCCACTTGAGCAGGTCGTAGGCCAGCGGCACGGCCATGAACAAGGCGGTCAGGCCAATGGCTGCGGCGCTCATGTGCACCAGAAAGCCGCCCACCACGCCGAGCAACGAGGTTACCCCGGCCGTGCGGCCCTGGCAGATCGAACGGGAAATCAAATAAATCATGTTCGGCCCCGGGGTCAGGACCATCAGCAGCGCGGCGCCGATAAACAGCAGCCATTCATGGGTGGGGATCATCGGCATTCCTTTGCAAGTGAGATCAGGCAGGGGTTGTAGTTAACTGCCGGTACAGGGGCAGAATCAAGTCCCGTGTGAGCGGAGCCAGCTCAAGGGTCAGTTGCTTGCGTGCCGAGATCCACACCACTTCTTCGATTTCTGCGGCGGGCTCGACCGGCATGGCGGTGTGCACCTTGAAAATCTCGGCCTGGACTACAAAACCCGGCTCGTTGGCGGCCGGGGCACTGAACTGGCCCAGATACTCGGCGTCGTGCGGCTCGATCGCCAGGCCCAGTTCTTCGAACAGCTCGCGGGCCAGGGCATTGACCGGCTGCTCGTCGGCCTCGATCTTGCCGCCAGGCTGCATGAACGCCTGGGTACCGCGCTTGCGCACCAGCAGGGTACGGCCTTGCGGGTCAAGCAGGAGGGCAGCGGCGATGCGGATGGTTTTGCTCATGGGACGCTCGTGAACGGGAAAGCGCGCAAGGATCACATGTTGGCGGGGGCCTTTCAATGGTGGAGCGGGCTTGCCCCGCGATCAGGCTGGCCTGTGCGATTGCATCGCGGGGCAAGCCCGCTCCCACACACCGGTCTGACGAACGCCCCTTGCAACCCCGCACCATTGGCCGCATAAACAGCCCATGAACCTCCCCGCCCTCAAGCACCCGGAACTGGACGCCTTCCACCCCGCGGTCCGCACCTGGTTCCAGCGCCAGTTCCCAACGGTAACCGCCGCCCAGGCCCGGGCCTGGCCGTTGATTCGCAGCGGGCAATCCTTGCTGGTCGCCGCACCCACCGGTTCAGGCAAAACCCTGACCGCCTTCCTGGCGATCCTCGACGAGCTGTTCGAACAGGGCCTGGCCAGCGCAAACCTGCCAGACCAGACCCAGGTGGTCTACGTCTCGCCACTCAAGGCGCTGTCCAACGATATCCAGATCAACCTGCAGGCGCCGCTGGCCGGGATCAACGCGGTGCTGGCCGAACAAGGCCTGGAGCCGCTGGAAATCCGTACGGCGGTACGCAGTGGCGACACCCCGCAAAAGGAACGCACGGCCATGCGCCGCCAGGCGCCGCATATCCTGGTCACCACCCCCGAATCGCTGTATGTGTTGCTCGGCTCGGCCTCCGGGCGCCAGGGCCTGGCCAGCGTACACACGGTGATTGTCGATGAGATCCACGCCCTGGCCGGCAACAAGCGCGGCAGTCATCTGGCCCTGAGCCTGGAGCGCCTTGAAGCGCTGTGTGGCCGGACATTGCGGCGCATCGGCCTGTCGGCCACGCAACGACCGGTCGAGCGGGTGGCGCAATTTCTGGCAGGCAAGGCGCGCGAGTGCGCCATCGTCAATATCGGCCATGCCCGTCCCCGTGACCTGGGCCTGGAAGTACCGCCGGTGCCACTCGGGGCGGTGATGGCTACTGATGTCTGGGGCCTGGTTTACGACCGTCTGGCGGCCCTGGCCCGCGAGCATCGCACCACCCTGGTGTTCGTCAACACCCGGCGCCTGGCCGAACGCCTGACCCGCCATTTGAGCGAGCGCCTGGGCCGCGATGCCGTGGCTGCGCACCACGGCAGCATGGCCAAGGAATACCGCCTGGACGCCGAGCAACGGCTCAAGCGCGGTGAGCTGCAGGTGCTGGTGGCCACCGCCTCGCTGGAGCTGGGCATCGATATCGGTGAAGTCGAGCTGGTGTGCCAGATCGGCTCGCCCGGTTCGATTGCCGCGTTTTTGCAAAGGGTCGGGCGCTCCGGGCACCAGGTCGAGGGCACGCCCAAAGGCCGGCTGTTCCCGCTGTCGCGCGACGACCTGATCGAATGCGCGGCACTGCTCGATTGCGTACGCCGCGGCGAGCTGGACCGCTTGCAGGTACCGCAAGCTCCGCTGGACGTATTGGCGCAACAGATCGTCGCCGAGGTCAGCAACCAGGAGTGGCACGAGCAGGCGCTGTTCGACTGCCTGCGCCGGGCCATGCCCTACGCCGAGCTGGATCAAGACCATTACCAGGCGCTGTTGCGCATGCTTGGCGAAGGCTTCAATGGCCGCCTGGGCATCCGCAGCGCCTACCTGCACCGTGATGCAGTCAACGCCACCCTGCGCGGGCGGCGTGGCAGCCAGCTGACGGCCTTGACCAGCGGCGGCACCATCCCTGATAACGCCGACTACACCGTGGTGCTCGAACCCCAGAGCCTGAACATCGGCACCGTCAATGAAGACTTCGCGGTCGAAAGCATCGCCGGCGATATCTTCCAGCTGGGCAACGCCTCCTACCGCATCTTGCGCGTGGAAAGCGGCCGGGTGCGGGTCGAGGACGCCAAGGGCCTGCCGCCGAGCATCCCGTTCTGGCTCGGCGAAGCGCCGGGGCGCAGTGATGAGCTGTCAGCAGGCGTCGCGCGCCTGCAAGGCGAGATCGACCAGCGCCTGAGCGATAGCGATGGCCAGCTGCAACCGCTGCTCGACTGGCTCACGGCCGAACTGGGCCTGAGCCTGGACAGCGCCGAACCATTGCTTGAGTACCTGGCCCACACCCGCCAGGTGCTCGGCGCCCTGCCCTCGCAGCAAACCCTGGTGATGGAGCGTTTTTTCGACGAGTCCGGCGGCACCCAACTGATCATCCATTCGCCGTTCGGCAGCCGCATCAACCGCGCCTGGGGCCTGGCCCTGCGCAAGCGTTTTTGCCGCACCTTCAACTTCGAACTGCAGGCTGCGGCCAGCGAAGACGCGATTGTCCTGTCGCTGTCGGCCAGCCACAGTTTTGCCCTGGAAGAGGTCTGGTGTTACCTGCACAGCAACAGCGCCGAGTCGATCCTGGTTCAGGCCCTGCTCGATGCGCCGCTGTTCGGTGTGCGCTGGCGCTGGAATGCCGGTACCGCACTGGCGCTGCCGCGTTTTGTCGGCGGGCGCAAGGTGGCGCCGCAGATCCAGCGGATGAAAAGCGAAGACCTGATTGCCGCGGTGTTCCCCGACCAGATCGCCTGCCTGGAAAACCTTGCCGGCGAGCGGCAGATACCCGACCACCCGCTGGTCGAGCAAACCCTCGACGACTGCCTGCACGAGGCCATGGACAGCGAAGGCTGGCTGGCGCTGCTGCGGCGTATCGAGCAAGGCCGGATCAAGCTGGTTGCCCGTGACCTGCCGGCACCTTCGCCGCTGGCCTCGGCCATTCTCAACGCACGGCCCTATACCTTCCTGGATGACGCACCGCTGGAAGAACGGCGTACCCAGGCCGTACTCAACCGCCGCTGGAATCAAGCGCAGAGCAGCGATGACCTGGGCGCGCTGGATCCGGAGGCAATCGCCGCGGTACAAGCCGAAGCCTGGCCAATGCCAACCCGTAGCGACGAAATGCATGAAGCCTTGATGAGCCTGGCCGGTATCAGCCAGGCCGAAGCCGAGGCCAATGACGGCTGGCAGGACTGGCTGGCGGCGCTGGGCAAGGAAGGCCGCGCCTGCCGTCTGCAACTGGCTGGGGGGCAAGCGTTGTGGCTGGCCCGCGAACGCCTGGTACTGCTGCGCACCCTTTATCCGCAGGCTGTCGTCACGCCTGAGGTCGCCGCCCTGCCCGGCTTTGCTCAAGCCATGGACGCCGATGCGGCGCTGGTCGAGCTGCTGCGCGCGCGCCTGAGCGGTTTCGGCCCGCTGACCAGCGAGCAGATTGCCGCACCGCTGCAACTGTCGATCAGCGCCATCGAGCAGGCCCTGGCCCGCCTGGAAGGCGAAGGTTACGTGCTGCGCGGGTACTTCCAGCCGAGCCAGCAGCCGGGCCAGCAGGCACTGCAATGGTGCGAACGCCACCTGCTGGCGCGCATTCATCGTTACACCATCAAGCGCCTGCGCCGGGAAATCGAACCGGTCAGCCTGCAGGACTTCATGCGTTTTCTGTTCGACTGGCAGCACCTGTCGCCCGCCTCGCGCCTGCAAGGGCAGGCAGCGCTGAGTGCCGTGCTCGATCAGTTCGAAGGTTACCCGGCAGCTGCAGCAGCCTGGGAAAGCGACCTGCTGCCCACCCGGCTCAAGGACTACAGCCCGCGCTGGCTCGACGAAGCCTGCCGCGCCGGCAAATACGCCTGGGCGCGTCTGGCCCCGAGTGCCGCAGCCAGTACCCTGCGCAGCACGCCACTGGTGCTGCTGCCACGGGCTCGCCTGGGTTTGTGGCGGGCCCTGAGCCCGGCGCTGGACAGCAGTGAACTGAGCCTGCGTGCCCAGCGCGTGCACACCGTCTTGAGCGAGCACGGCGCCTTGTTCTTCGAAGAGCTGGTGCAAGACGCCCACCTGCTGCCCAGCGAACTGGAGAACGCCCTGCAGGAGCTGGTGGCCGCCGGCTTGATCAGCGCCGACAGCTTTGCCGGCCTGCGCGCCCTGATCACCCCGGCCAGCAAACGCCAGGGCCGCAGCCATCGCCGCGGTCGCGGGCCGTTGTTCGGCGGCATGCAAGACGCCGGGCGCTGGGCCCTGCTGCGCAAACCCAACGCCAAGCGCGACGAAGACCTCGAACACATCGCCCGCACCTTGCTGCGCCGCTATGGCGTGATCTGCTGGCGCTTGCTCGAACGCGAAGCCGACTGGCTGCCCAGCTGGCGCGAACTGCTGCGCTGCTACCACCGCCTGGAAGCCCGTGGCGAAATCCGTGGCGGGCGCTTTATCAGTGGCCTGGCCGGCGAGCAGTTTGCCCTGCCCGAGGCCGTGGCGCTGCTACGTGAAGTGCGCCGGCGCCCGCTCGATGGCAGCCTGGTTGCAATCTGCGCCAGCGACCCGCTGAACCTGGTCGGCACCCTGCTGCCAGGCAACAAGGTCCCGGCGGTCAGCGGCAACCGCCTGCTCTATCTGGATGGTGCGCCGGTGGCGACGCTGATTGCCGGCAAGGTCCAGTTCAGTGGTGACGATGAATTGGCGGCGCAGGGCGAGTGGCGCGGTCGTTTGATCCGCGATCCTGCCCTGGTCACTTGACCTGCGGCGCAGCGAACCCGGCGAAACGCTTGTTGAAGCCAGCCACCCGGCCTTCGACCGTAGCCTTGCGCTGCTGGCCGGTATAGATCGGATGCGAAGCACTGGACACATCCAGAGCCACATAGGGGTAGATCTTGCCGTCACTATGGGTATGGCTGCGGTCAGTGTCGACGGTCGAGCCGATCAGGAAATACACATCTGCAGCGGTGTCGTGGAACAACACAGGACGGTAGTCGGGGTGAATGCCGGGTTTCATGGCCAAGCCTCTCGGGAAAATGAACGAAGATGAATTGATACTATATAACATATCAATAAATCGCAAATACAAATGATTTTCGATTCCAAGATGAAGCTTGCAGCCCTTGCGCGCTGCGGGCTGGCGCTTTAATCCCCAACCGGGATAAGGTCGGGGTTTGACCAGGCCCTGAGCCTGACCGCGCCATCGCAAGGAAACCGTATGAGCCTGTCACTTCTCAGCCGCTACGCCTTCTTCGCTGCCTGTGTGTTGTTCACCCTGGCCAGCCTGCCCTTTCTCCACCACGAATGGCTGTGGCCGTTCACCCTGGTGACCGCCGTGCTCAGCCTGATCGGCCTCGGCGACCTGCTGCAAAGCCGTCACGCGGTGCGCCGCAACTACCCGATCCTCGGCAACATCCGCTATCTGGTCGAAGGCATTCGCCCGGAAATCCGCCAGTACCTGCTGGAGGCTGACAGCGATGCCCTGCCGTTTTCCCGGGCGCAGCGCTCGCTGGTGTATGCGCGGGCCAAGAACGAAGCATCGGACAAACCCTTCGGCACCCTGATCGACGTGTACCAGTCCGGTTTCGAGTTCATCGGCCACTCCATGCGCCCGGCGCAGCTCAGCGACCCGTCGAACTTTCGGGTAATCGTCGGTGGCCCGCAGTGCAAACAGCCGTACTCGGCTTCGGTATTCAACATCTCGGCCATGAGTTTCGGTTCGCTCAGCGCCAACGCCATCCGCGCCCTGAACCAGGGCGCCAAGCTCGGCAACTTCGCTCACGACACCGGTGAAGGCAGCATCAGCCCTTATCACCGCGAGCACGGTGGCGACCTGACCTGGGAGCTGGGCAGCGGCTACTTCGGCTGCCGCACCTCGGACGGGCGCTTCGACCCCGAGCGTTTCGCCGAACAGGCGCGCAACCCGCAGGTGCGGATGATCGAGATCAAGATGAGCCAGGGTGCCAAACCCGGCCACGGCGGCATCCTGCCCAAGCACAAGGTCACCCGCGAGATTGCCGAGACCCGCGGCATCCTGATGGGTGAAGACTGCATCTCGCCGTCACGTCACAGCGCCTTCTCCACCCCGATCGAGATGATGCAGTTCATCGCCCAGTTGCGTGAGCTGTCTGGCGGCAAGCCGGTAGGATTCAAGTTCTGCCTCGGTCACCCGTGGGAGTTCATGGGCATTGCCAAGGCCATGCTGGAAACCGGCATCCTGCCCGACTTCATCGTCGTCGACGGCAAGGAAGGTGGCACCGGCGCTGCGCCCGTGGAATTCACCGACCATATCGGCGTGCCGCTGCGCGAAGGCCTGCTGTTCGTGCACAACACCCTGGTGGGCCTGAACCTGCGCGACAAGATCAAGCTCGGCGCCAGCGGCAAGATCGTCAGCGCCTTCGACATTGCCAGCGTGCTGGCCATCGGCGCCGACTGGGCCAACTCGGCGCGCGGCTTCATGTTTGCCATCGGCTGCATCCAGTCGCAAAGCTGCCACACCAACAAATGCCCGACCGGCGTCGCCACTCAGGACCCGCTGCGCCAGCGCGCCCTGGTGGTGCCCGACAAGGCCGAGCGAGTATTCAACTTCCACCACAACACCCTCAAGGCCCTGGCCGAGATGCTTGCCGCCGCCGGCCTCGATCACCCCTCGCAGCTGGAAGCCAGGCACCTGGTGCGGCGCATCTCGGCCACCGAGATCAAGCTGTTCTCGCAGATGCATGTATTCCTCAAGCCGGGTGAATTGCTCAATGACGAGGTCAATGGCGAGTTCTACTCGCGGATGTGGCAGATGGCGCGGGCCGACAGTTTCGAACCGCTGGCCGCCTGACAGGTTCAATGGCCAGTCGTCTGCGACTCTGATCGCTCGGGCACTGCGAACAGCATTGCCCGGGTCTCTCCCGCCCTGATTTCCGCCAGCTTGGTCCAGTTACCGGGCAAGTGACGCTCCTTACCAGGGCCCGGAACGCCACCTACCCACCATACCCTGCCGGATTTCGGTGCTAACGCTTGAGGCATCTGTACGTACAAGTGCTCCGCCCGGGAAAAGAGCAATGTCGCACCACCATAGCTGGAGCTCGAGGTGCCGGTACTATCGCCCTTCGCACCATTTTCATAGATCAACGGTATGCTACCGGTCCTGTTGTAGTACGCCACACTGAAGTACCAATACAGGCCATCGACAACTATCAAGTCTCCCTGCTGCCACTGTGCGCTGACCCCATCGACCACAACATCCAGGCGATTGACATACCAGCCTACGGCATCATTCAAGCTGTGCTGCTGGCTGTAGATACGCGCAATGCCGGTCACTTCCAGCGTCAGGCAAGCGGCGGCCAACAGCCAGGCCAAGCCACGATGACTGGCTGCAAGGCGATCCAGCGCCAATGCCAGCACAATCGGCAAACCGACAGCCGCGAACAACAGATAGCGTTCGACGAACAGCGGCATCGCGAATGAAATGCACCACACCAGCACAAGTGGAACATAACTGGACGCTACGATCAGAGCGTTCGGGCGCAAGGCCTGCCTATCCCTGCGCAGAATAAAAACCGAGGCAACGAGCAACACCATTGGCATCACCAGGAATATCGGCCGAGGATAAGCACTACCGTTATCGAGGGTGAAAAACTGCCACACGGCAGCAGGAAGCGTTTCAAGTGTCACCCGAGGAATCCAGGAGACTGCCGAAGTATGTCCCAACTGCCCCACCAGCGAGGGCAGCCAAGGCAGATAGGCGAGCGCGATTGCCACATTGCACAGCCACCACGGCCAGGCTCGAACAAGACGCCGTGTATCCTTCACACATAACAGATACAACCAATGCGCCGCGGCGCAGAGTACGGTGAAATAGTGGGTATACAGCCCGGCCACCATCAGCATTGCATAAAGCATCAGGAGAGGCTTTTGTGCCGGTCTGCTCACCCAGAGCAAAAGCACAAAGGTTGCTGCCAGTAACAACATGCCCAGCAACGAATACATCCGTACTTCCTGGCTGTAACGCACCGCGATGGGCAGCAGCGCCAGCAATGACCCGGCGATCAAGGCTGCTCGCAGGGAGGCCAGTCTGCGCGTTAGCCACATGCCCAGAGCCACCGTCAGCACGCCCGTGAACACACTAAGGCCACGAAGGGCCAACACGTCGCTGCCCAGCCAGTGCATCCAATAATGCAATAGCAGGTAGTACAACGGCGGATGAACGTCGCGAGCGGTGTGGAACAGGATCTGCGACGGTGACAAGGCACTCAGAGCCACGGAAAAAGCTTCGTCGTACCAGAGCACCGGTTGTGTTACCTGGTAAAGACGCACAGCGCTGCTCAGCAGCAATATGGCCAAGCAAGCCAGCGGCCATGCAACCTGAGTCCGCAGGCGCAGCGTCAGGCTCATCTGCTCTCCTTGAGCAAAGGCCTATGGGTGTGCTGCTCGGGTTTTCCGACAATACTTTTTATAACGTAGCGAGGACGATGCTTGGCCTCCATGTAAATACGGCCGATGTATTCCCCCAATATGCCGATGCCGATCAGCTGTACCCCACCGAGGAACAAAATCGCTGTCATCAACGACGGATATCCGGGCACATCGTTGCCGAACAGGATCTTGTCTACTACCAGGTAACCGGCGTACAGCAACGCCAATAAAGAAATGCACGCGCCGAGGTAACTCCACAGGCGCAAGGGCAAGGTGCTGAACGAGGTGATGCCGTCCAGCGCCAGGTTCCACAGGCGCCAGGCGTTGAACTTGCTGCGGCCCACTGCCCGCGCCGCGCGGTCGTATTCAACAATGGCAACATTGAACCCCGCCCACGACAGCACGCCTTTCATGAACAACTGCTGTTCGGGCAGGGTCTTGATCACGTCCACCACCTTGCGGTCCATCAAGCGGAAATCGCCGACGTTTTCTTCAATATGGGTATAGGCGATGCGATTAAGCAGGCGATAGAACAGCGAGGCGCTGCGGCGCTTGAGGTAGCCATCACTGGAGCGGTCCCGGCGTTTGGCCAGAACCACGTCGGCGCCGTTCTGCCATTCATCAATCAACTGCGCAACCACCGCCACCGGGTCCTGCTGGTCAACGTCCATGGGCACCACGGCGTCACCGCTGGCGTACTCCAGGCCGGCGAACAAGGCCGGCTCCTTGCCAAAGTTACGCGAGAAGTTGATCAACACCACGTCGCTGTCGGTCAGGGCGATGGAGCGGGCGATCTCGGCCGTGCGATCACTGCTGCCATCGTTGATGAACACGATTTCGATGAGGTGGGCCTGCAGCGAGGGTTCCTGCCTCACCGCCTGGTAAAACCCCCTGACGGCCTGCTCTTCGTTGAACACCGGCACGATCAGCGAGACTTTCATGGCTCGGCCCTGCGAAACACCAACCACCTGGACAACAGGAAGCCAAACGTCAGACTGATCAGGGAAAACGTCACCACCGTGATCATCCCGTGCAGCCGCCAGTGGTCGCCCATCCAGCCCACTGCCAGGCTGACCCCGCCCAGGCACAGCATGAACAGCAGGTAGCGGCCGAACGAAGGCGACACGGCGAAGGTGTAGAGGGCATTTACATAAAAGGAAAGACTTGCTGCAACGCAAAACGCCAGCAGATTACTGAGGGCCTGAGTTAAAGCGAACACTTCCCTGAGCACGAAAAAGAGCTGCCAATGGACCAGGGTATTGGCAATACCGATCACGGCATAGGTGGAAAACCCTTTCCATACGTTGGCCATTGCGCGTCGCGCCTCGATGGCTGTTGCGGCTGAACTCAAGCAGGCCACGTAACCCGTGGTTCGTCTACTAGCAAATCTGACAGGTACGGGTGATTTGCGATCAACGGTCTACGGCGCAAGGGGCGAATAGAGACATTCAGTAATAAGCCCCCTTTGCAATTACCCACGAATACCGCCACCCTGCCCCCCGCCCGACGTGCGGCGCGAGAGAATGCCGCCGTGCGCCTGTCACTACTTAACCAACTGTTCAAGAGCCCGCTGCCATGCTTAACGGACGCGACCCGCGCATCGATTTTTTTCGAGGCCTGGCGTTGATCTTCATTTTCTGGGATCACGTCCCCCACAACCCTTTAGGCCAGATCACCCTGCGTAACATCGGTTTCAGCGATGCTGCGGAGGTTTTCGTCTTCCTCGCTGGCTACGCCGCGGTACTGGCTTACGGCAAAGTCCTGCAACGCGACGGCTACCTGATCGCCTGCGTGAAGATCCTGCGCCGTACCTGGGTGCTGTATGTCGTGCATATCTTCCTGCTGGCGATGTTGATGGGCATCGTGTTCTACGCCAACAGCCATGTGCAGACCCGCGACCTGGTGCAGGAGATGGGCCTTACCCACTTCATCACCAACCCTCAGCAAGCCCTGACGGACGAGCTGTTGCTGCGCTTCAAGCCCAACCTGATGGACCCGCTGCCGCTGTACATTGTGCTGCTGGCCGGTTTGCCCCTGGTGCTGCCGTTGCTGATGCGCATGCCCTGGGCGGTAGTGGGGGTATCGATGGCGGTGTATCTGATGGCCCCGGGGTTCGGCTGGAACCTGGCGAACTTCTCCGATGGCGTGTGGTATTTCAACCCGGTCACCTGGCAGTTCCTGTTCATCCTCGGTGGCGCAGCGGCGCTTTACGGGCAACAGGCACGGCCGCCACAAACCCGGCCGTTGCGGCGCCAACCGCTGTTTCTGGCGGCAGCCGCCTACTCGCTGGCGGCAGGCATCATTACCTTGTCCTGGCGCTGGCCAGAGCTTCACGATGCACTGATGCCGGCCAGTATCAACAATCTGCTGTACCCGATCAGCAAGACCGACCTGTCGCCGGTGCGCCTGTTGCACTTCCTGGCCCTGACCTACGTCACGGCCAAGCTGCTGCCGGGCAGCGGCTGGACGCAGAACTGGCTGGCGCAGCAAACCTGCCGCATGGGCCGCTACTCGCTTGAGGTGTTCTGCCTGGGGGTACTGCTTGCGCCCTTGGCGGACATGATCAATGCCATGGCCGGCGATGCCTTTGCCATGCAGATATTCACCGCACTGGTGGGTGTCGCCGTCATGGCCCTGCTCGGCGCCTGGCTGGATTTCAACAAACGCCTGAACCAGCCGATGCGTGCGGTTGCCACCTGAAAACCGCAATCGACATAGGGGCCGGCCTTGCTCAGGCCGTTCCTGAGTTCCAAGCGACTGTTGCGCCACCAGCGCGGCCGGGTCAAGAGATCGAGTTTGCAGGATAGGCGTATTCGACGGGATCGCAGATCAATCGCACCTGTTCAGATCTCGTCCGGATGACTCAGGTAGGCGCTATTGGTTTCCAGGACGTTGACGTGAAAGTCCATTGCCTGGGCGCCATGGGCGGCAATACAGGTGACCGGCCTGCTCCTCCAGGCTTTATTGCGGTAATAGCTGAGCGTTTGCTCGCGCAGAGCGAGGGGCTTGCCTGTGTCCAGGGAAATCAGACGGCTGAAAATCGCGCCACCGCCCAGTTGAATCTCTTGGCCGCTGGCGCCGTCAGCAACACCCACGGCTTCCAGGCCGAATTTGGCTGGCGATTGATCTTTCGGGTCGAATGCACCGAAGTAACCATTTTTGTAGCCAATGCATTTACCGAAATGGGCCTTGCTCCTGACGTACAAGATGTAGCCGCCCTCAGTGAAGCGCACGTAGAGCTTCAAGGGCTCCGACGTCAGCTTCTCGTTCACGTGACCGAGCATGTGCCCGGCGCTGGGGATGCTGATGCCGGTCCAGGTGAAGGTACGTTGCGGATCGGCGTAGAAGACCGAATGCAACTGGTCGAGAAAGCCAAAGCGGCCAGAGGGGGTTGAGAGTGTGGCGATGAACGAACGTTGTCGATGGGTGGTCATGCTGCGGCTCTCCTGAGTCCATGAAGGCGTAACTGCCTTCGCAGCGATTCTCGGGATTGCAACTGCGCCGGTGCGGTACTTAATTGTTCTTCACCAGATCCCCCAGAGAATCTCAAGCGCGCAGTGCAGCAGATACATCTGCAAGATCTGTTGGCTGCCAACGACTTTCCCGGCAATCCGTGAAGAACCCCCAAAAAAAAGCCCGTATCCATCGATACGGGCTTTTTCATGACAACCAGAGGGTCAGGACACTGAACTTGCAGCGCGCTGCTCCACGGTGCTTGGCGACAGCTTGAGCACGTAGTAGAGCACGGTCAGCATCACCAGGAACGCCGGGCCGATGTACAGGGCCACGCGGGTTTCCTCGAAGTAGGCCATCAGGCCGACCACCAGGATCAGGAACGCCAGCGCCAGATAGGAGCTCAGCGGCCACAGCCACATGCGGTATTTCAGTGCGGCACGCTCGGCGTTGCTCAAGCCCGCGCGGAATTTCAGCTGGGCCAGGAGGATCATCACCCAGGTCCAGATCGCGCCGAAGGTGGCGATGGCGGTTACCCAGACGAAGACTTTTTCCGGTACCAGGTAGTTGGCCAGCACGCCCAGCAGCAAGGCTGCAATCGACAGCAACAGGGCATTACGCGGCACGCCGTTGCTCGAGGTGCGGGCGAAGGTGGCCGGGGCCTGACCGTTCTGCGCCAGGCTGTAGAGCATGCGTCCGGTGCTGAAGATACCGCCGTTGCACGACGACAGCGCAGCAGTGATCACCACGAAGTTGATGATACCGGCAGCGGTCTTGATGCCCAGACGCTCGAAGGTCATCACGAACGGGCTGCCCTGGCTGCCGATTTCATTCCACGGGTAGATCGACAGGATCACGAACAGTGCGCCGACGTAGAACAGCAGGATGCGCCAGAACACCGAGCCGATGGCCTGGGGAATGGTCTTTTGCGGGTTGCGTGCTTCACCGGCAGTCAGGCCGATCATCTCGACGCCCAGATAGGCGAACATCACCATCTGCAGCGACATCAGCACGCCGGTCACGCCATTGGGCATGAAGCCGCCGTTGCTCCAGAGGTTGGAGATGCCCATGGCCACGCCATCGTTACCGAAGCCGAAAGCGATGACGCCAATACCACCCAGGACCATGGCAATGATGGTGACGATCTTGATCAGGGCGAACCAGAACTCGAACTCACCAAAGGCCTTGACGGCGATCAGGTTGATCGCGCCCATGCTGCCCAGGGCCGCCAGGGCCCAGATCCAGCGCGGTACTTCGGGGAACCAGATGCCCATGTAAATGGCCACCGCGGTGATTTCCGCCACGCAGGTCACCAGCCACAGGAACCAGTAGTTCCAGCCGGTGAGAAAGCCCGCCAACGGGCCGAGGTAGTCTTGAGCGTAGCGGCTGAAGGAGCCGGCTACCGGGTTGTGCACGGCCATTTCGCCGAGGGCGCGCATGATCACCAGGATCGCCAGGCCACCAATGATGTAGGACAGCATGATGGCTGGTCCGGCCATTTCGATGGCCTTGGCCGAACCCAGGAACAGGCCGACACCGATACAGGCGCCCAGCGCCATCAGGCGAATGTGGCGTTCGCCGAGTTCTCGCTTGAGTGGGCCGCCCTGGGCGGTCTCACCATGAGAAGGGTGGTTGCCGACTGGCATAGAAATACAACCTCATTTTGTTATTGGATATGACCATTCGTGCAGGCCTGGCATCGCCGGTGGGCTTGATGCGTTGCCTCGCCGGGCACCGCCTTGTGAGCGGGCCCGTCTGCCGTCAGTGCAAAACCGGCAGAGCGAAAGGGGCGAGCAGTATAGAAAGGCCCCTGCAGGACATTTCACTGTATAAAGCGCGATATTTGGCGAGAACTCTCGGCAAAATCCGCTTCTACGGAGGGGCATTCCCCGTGCTTTAGCCTCTGCAGGAAACAGGGCGGCTAACATAGCACCAAAACGGGGCAATTCAAGCTCCACCAAAGGAGCATTTCTGACACGTTTTTAGGAAATGCCCGGCAACTGACTACAAAATTTTCACCAAACCCGGCCACCGTCTAAGCTTCAGGCAAGCAAGACGAAAATACGTAGCCGGGCTGAAGACTATGGGCGCATTGTGGCAATCGGAACCGAACAGTACGGAAGCTCCCCCTGAACAACTCCCATTGCCGAAAAGCCCACGCCAGCGCCATCTCTGGTGGCGGCTGTTCTGGTTGGTGCTGCTGATCGCCCTGATCGCCCTGGGTTACGCCGTCACTACCGAAATACACACCTCGCGCCTGCAATCCCGGGAGTTCAGCCGGTTCGCCGCGACCCTCAGCTACTCCATGCAGCCCGGCCCCAGCGATGCCATTCGCTACCCGGGTGAAGGTCCGTTCGACAAGCGTCTGGGCTACAGCTCTCTGGGTGAATTCCTGCCGCGCCTACTGAAGCGCGACTACGTGATAAACGAGCAGACGCGCTTTTCGCCTGCGCTGATGGACTACGTCGATCACGGCTTTTTCGTTCCCTACGCCGAAAAAATTCAGGCCGGCTTGTCGATCACCGACTGCAAGGGCGATGCGCTGTACCAGTTTCATTACCCGCAGCACCTGTACCCCGACTTCGCCTCGATCCCGCCGGTCATTGTCCACAGCCTGCTGTTCATCGAAAACCGCGACCTGCTCGACCCCAACGACCCGCTGAACAACCCCGCCGTGGACTGGCCGCGCTTTGCCAAGGCCGCCTATACCCAGGTGGCGAAGTACCTGGCCCTGCCCGGCCAGTCGGCGGGCGGCAGTACCCTGGCGACCCAACTGGAAAAATACCGGCATTCCCCCGACGGCCTGACCGCCTCGGGCAGCGAGAAGATCCGCCAGATGATTTCCGCCAGCGTGCGCGCGTATAAAGGTGGCCCGCAGACCCTGGAAACACGCCAGCGTATCGTGCGCGACTACCTCAACAGCGTACCGCTGTCGGCGGTGCCCGGGCATGGCGAAGTGCATGGCATGGCCGAGGGTTTGCGCGTCTGGTATGGCGCTGATTTTGCCCAGGTCAACCAGGCCCTGTCGTCCACCGACAACGACCCCGCGAGCCTCGCCACCCGTGGCCTGGCCTTGCGCCAGGTGCTGTCGCTGATGATCGCCCAGCGCCGCCCCTCGCACTTTTTGTCCAAGGGGCGTGCGGAACTGGCGCTGCTGACCGACAGCCACATCCGCATCCTCTCGGCCAGCAACATCATCGACAAGCCGCTGGCGGATGCGGCCCTCTCCAGCACGGCCATCTACCGCGACTGGGTGGCCCAGCCGACCATTCAGCCGATCGTTACCAACAAAGGCATCAGCGTCGCCCGCAGCCGCCTGTCTTCGGCGCTGGGCCGGCCGTTGTATGACCTCGACCGTCTCGACCTGTCGGCCACCAGCACCCTGCAGTCGGATTTGCAGGGCCAGGTCAGCCAATACCTGAAGAACCTCGCCGACCCGGCCTTTGCAGAAAAAATGGGCCTGTTTGGCGAACGCTTGCTGACCCCGACCAGCACCACCCAGGTGCGTTACAGCTTCACCCTGCTGGAGCGTACCGCCGACGGCTCGAGGGTGCGGGTACAAACCGACAGCACCGACCAGCCCTTCGACATCAACGAAGGCAGCAAACTGGAACTGGGCTCCACCGCCAAGCTGCGGGTACTGACCAGCTACCTGGAAATAATCGCCGAACTGCACGACAAGTACGCCGCTACCCCGGCCGCCGAGCTGAAAAAAGTCCAGGTGGCCGAGCTGGACTTCATCACCCGCTGGGCCATCGACTACCTGGTCCAGAACAAGGACCGCGACCTCAGCGCCATGCTCAACGCCGCGCTGGAGCGCAAGTACTCCGCCAGCCCCGGCGAAGCCTTCTTCACCGGCGGCGGCCTGCATGTATTCAACAACTTTCGCAAGGAAGACAACGGCCGCATCCCCACCCTCAAGGACGCCCTGCGCGAGTCGATCAACCTGCCGTTCATTCGCCTGATGCGCGATCTGGTGCGCTACAGCACCTACCAGCAGCCGGGCAATAGCGCCAGCCTGCTCAAGGACGATGCCGAACCGCGCCGCCAGGAATACCTGGCACGTTTTGCCGACAAGGAAGGCACCGATTACATGCGCAGGTTCTGGAAAAAATACCAGCGCAAGACCTCGCAACAGCGCCTGGACACCTTCCTCGACAGCCTGCGGGTCACACCGATCCGCCTGGCCGCGGTGCACCGTTACCTGTTTCCGGAAGCCGACCAGGCCACCTTCAATGCGTTCGTCCAGGCTCACCTGAAAAAGGACCGGGTCGAGAACAAACGCCCGGCCACCAAGCAGAACACCGTCACCGAGAAACGCCTGCAAGAGCTGTACGAAGCTTACCGGCCAGGCGCCTATGACCTGCCCGACCAGGGCTTTATCGCCAAGGTGCATCCGCTGGATTTGTGGCTGCTTGGCTATCTGCTGCAACACCCCAGCGCCACCTTCCAGGAGGCGGCGCAGGCCGGCCATTTTGAACGCCAGGAAGTCTACGGCTGGCTGTTCAAGAGCCGCCACAAGGGCGCGCGCGACAGCCGCATCCGCACCCTGGTGGAAATCGAAGCCTTCCTCGATATTCATCAACGCTGGAAACGCGTCGGCTACCCCTTCGACCACCTGGTACCGTCGCTGGCCACCGCCATCGGCAGCTCCGGCGACCGTCCGGCAGCCCTGGCTGAACTGATCGGGATTATCCAGAACGACGGCGTACGCCTGCCGGTGCTGCGCATCGACACCCTGCATTTTGCTGCCGACACACCCTACGAAACCCGTCTGACCAGCGACCCCGACCTGGGCCAGCGAGTGCTTTCGGTGGAAGTCGCCCGGGCCCTGCGCGGCGCCCTCTCGCAAGTGGTGGATGCCGGTACCGCGCGGCGAGTGTCGGGCAGCTTCAAACTGGCCGACGGCAGCCCGCTGGTGATGGGCGGCAAGACCGGTACCGGCGACAACCGCATCGAAAGCTTCGGCGCCGGCGGGCGGCTGATCGGCTCACGCTCGCTGAACCGTACCGCCACCTTTGTGTTCTACCTCGGAGAAAACCACTTCGGCACCCTCACCGCCTTCGTCCCCGGCCGTGCCGCGGAGTCCTTCCGCTTTACCTCGGCGCTGCCGGTGCAGGTGCTCAAGGGCATGGCGCCAATCCTGATGCCGTACCTGGAGCCGGGCAGTCACACCCTGTGCAAGCCACCGCGGATGGTGCAGCGCTAGTGGAAGCGCTTGGCAGTCGTATAGCTTTTGGCCCAGTAGCTGTTGCTCAGGGAATCGATACGGATGTTCTTGCCGGTGCGGGGGGCGTGGATGAAGCGCCCTTCGCCGATGTACAGGCCGACGTGACCGATCCGGCCCTGGCCATTGCGATTGAAAAATACTGCGTCTCCGCGTTTTAGCTGGCTCTGCTTGATGGTCCGGGCGCCGGACTTAAGCATGGCCGCGGTGGTGCGCGGAATCCTGATATCGGCCTCGTGGCGAAACAGGTAGACCAGCAGCCCACTGCAATCAAACCCGCCCTTTACCGACATGCCGCCCCAGCGATAGGGCACGCCGATCAGTTCGTGTGCGCGCTCGACCAGACGATCGAGGTTGGCTTCCAGTTCGTGCCGCACAGTGTGCTCACGAGCGATATGGGTCACGGAGAAACTGGCCTGGGCAAAAAATGACAGCCCCCAGAGCAGGCCGATGAAAAAAATTGAACGCGCCACGGAGAAATACTCACAGGTGAAGAAAACGTGGCGAATCTTAGGAGCGATTTCCGTGTGTGTAGATCAAGGCAATCCGAGGCATCTGTAGGAAAACCCTGAAGCATTCCTACACAAATTCAGCGCTTCCTACGATCATCATGAGAAATATTCCTATTCTCACGCTTGATTTAAGATATATCTTGAGTAATATCTGAAGATACATCTAACGCAAACGGAGATTCCCCCATGCGTGACCATCATCCCCACCGCGAACATGGCGACCGGCATGACGGCTTCGAACGTCGTCACGGCCGTGAACGTGGCGACCGCGGCCCCCGCGTATTTGCCCCCGGCGACCTGAAGCTGCTGCTGTTGTCGATGCTGGCCGAACAGCCCTGCCACGGCTACGACCTGATCCGCCAGATCGAAAGCCTCTTCGATGGCAGCTACAGCCCCAGCCCCGGGGTGATCTACCCGACCCTTAATTTCCTTGAAGAAGCCGAGCTGATCAGCGGCCAGACCCAAGGCAGCAAGCGCCTCTACGGCATTACCCCGGCCGGGCAGAAGTCCCTGGCCGACCAGGCCATTGCCCTGGACGGGGTACGCATGCGCATCGAAGTCAGCAAGCGCTCGCTGCGCGGCCACGACCGCCCGGCAGAGATCCACGAGGCCGTACACAACTTGCGCCACGCCCTGCAGATGCACAGCGGGCGCTGGAACCCGGCGGAAATCGAGCGGGTTCGTACCCTGCTCAATGACACCGCCAAAGCCATCGTCGCAGGGCCCACTGCGACCTCACCGGAGCAACCCGAATGACTGTTAGCGAAAACGCCACCATTCACCGCGTCAACCACGAGATCAAACACCGCCGCCTGAACGTGCTGCGGGTTACCGACCTGACCCCACGCATGCGCCGCATCACCCTCGGCGGGCCAGAGCTGCAAGGCTTTGCCAGCGTTGGCAGCGACGACCACGTCAAGCTGATGTTCGCCTGCTCGGCAGAAGAACAGGCGGTGCTCGACAACCTCGATTTCAGCCGCGACGGCCTGCGCCCGACCATGCGCGAATACACCCCGCGGCGCATCGACCTGGCGGGCGGCGAGATGGATATCGACTTTGTCCTGCACGGCGACGGCCCTGCCTCCACATGGGCGGCCCAGGCGCAGGTCGGCCAGGTGCTCAACATTGCCGGCCCGCGAGCCTCGCTGGTGGTGCCGGACATCTTCGACAGCTACCTGCTGATCGGTGACGAAACCGCGATCCCGGCCATCGCCCGGCGCCTGGAAGAACTGCCGACGGGCCGCAAGGTGGTGGCAGTGATCGAGATCGAGGATGCCCAGGAACAACAGCCACTGGCCAGTGCTGCGCAGGTCGAGGTGATCTGGGTACAGCGTCAGCAGCAGGATCTGCTGGAAGTGGTGAAGGACCTGCCCCTGCCAAGCGGTCAGCTGTATACCTGGGTAGCCCTGGAAAAGTCGCTGATGCGTAAGACCAAGCGCCTGCTGATTGATGACAAGGGCGTCAAGGAAGACCTGATCAAGGCCGCCGCCTACTGGCACCTCGATTCACACGACGAATAAACGGCTACCTCAGGGTTGCGTCCTGGCCTTGGCCAGGCGCCCGCCCTGCCAATGATCGAGGCCAAGCAACAGCAGGCCGATAGCGACGAATCCACCGAGAATCGCCAGCGCATTGAGCAGCACCTGACCGTAGCCCAGTTCGGCCACGTCGATGAACGGATAGGGATAGGCGCCCAGCACATGCCCGCGCAACAGCGCGTAGGCAAAATACCCCGCCGGATACAGCAGCCAGGCCAGCAGATGCCTGAAGCGCAGGCTGCCCTTCTCTACACAGCACCACCAATAGGCCACGAACAGCAGCGGCATGACATCGTGCAGCAGCTCGTCCGCCAGCCATTGCCAGCCTTGCGGGTGCCACAGGTGACGCAGTAACAAGCTGTAGGCAAGGCCCACGAGGATGATGCTCGCGGCAATCCCGGAACTGACCCAGGGCGCGAGAAAGAAGCGCCGCAGCGGCGAGTCCCGGCCGAATGCCGCGTGACTGAGCACTACGGCGACCAAAGTGTTGCTGAGCACGGTGAAGAAACTGAACAAGCTCACCAGGCCACCCAGCAGGCTGGCCTGTTCCTGCCAGCGCGCCAACAACAGCAGGTACATCTGGATTGCCAGCGCGCTCCAGCCCAGGCACGCGGCCAGGGCGATGAACAGCCTGCGCCGGCTCACCGGCTCAGCGGCCGCGTTGCATTTTCAGGTACAGGCGCTCGACCTTTTCCCGGGCCCAGGGCGTCTTGCGCAAGAAGGTCAGGCTCGACTTGATGCTCGGGTCGCTCTTGAAGCAGCGGATATCGATGCGCTCAGCCAGGCCATCCCATTGGTATTTCGCGACCAGCGCGGTAAGGATCTGCTCCAGGGTCACGCCATGCAGCGGGTTTTGATTTGCGGCGGTCATGCCTGTGCTCCAGCCAACGAAAGGTGCGCACCTTAGCCGAGGCACGGCTGCAAGTCTTCAGACTTTTCGCATCCAAGGTGCTGCTTACAGACATTCTAGTGTGGGCAAAGGCTCTAGCCAGCGCATGGGCGTTTTATCTTTCATGGTAATGTTATATTGTATCAGTACTATAACACTGCCAAGGACCCCTTCCCTCCATGCGTCACTTACCCCTGCGCCTCTCCCCCCTCGCCGCTGCGCTCTGGCTCGCCTCGCCCTTGAGTCAGGCTGTCGAGCTGCAACCCCAGGTGATCACCGCCAACCCGCTGGGCAACAGCGAACTGGCCGCGCCCAGCACCGTACTCGACGGCGACAACCTGGCCCTGCAACAAAAAGGCAGCCTCGGCCAGACCCTGAACAACCAGCCCGGCGTCGCCTCGACCTGGTTCGGCCCCGGTGCCAGCCGCCCGGTGATCCGCGGTCTGGACGGCGACCGTATCCGTATCCTGCGCAACGGTGTCGGCGCCCTGGATGCCTCTTCGCTGTCTTATGACCACGCCGTGCCACTGGACCCGGCCACCGTCGAGCGCATCGAAATCGTCCGCGGCCCGGCCGCCTTGCTCTACGGCGGCAACGCCATCGGCGGGGTGGTCAACAGCTTCGACAACCGCATCCCGACCTCGCCCATCGACGGCATTCACGGGGCGGGCGAACTGCGCTATGGCGGTGCCGACACCACCCGCAGCAGCGCCGGCAAGCTGGAGGCCGGTGACGGCCGCTTCGCCTTGCACCTGGACGCCAACAGCCGCCAGTTCAATGACCTGCGCATTCCCGGCTACGCCCGCAGCTCGAAAGTGCGCGACGCCGACGAACCGGGCAGCAAACACCGCCTGGAGAACAGCGACGGTCGCCAGGATGGCGGCGCGCTGGGTGGTTCCTACCATTGGGATCATGGCTATGCCGGCCTTTCCTACAGCCGCTATGACTCCAACTACGGCTCGGTGGCCGAACCGGGCGTGCGCCTGGACATGCAACAGGATCATTACGGCTTCGCCTCGGAACTGCGCGACCTCGACGGTCCGTTCAGCTCGGTGAAGGTCGACCTTGGCTACACCGACTACCAGCACCGCGAGGTTGAAAGCGGCGAGGTGCATACCACCTTCAAGAACAAGGGTTACGAGGCGCGGGTCGAAGCCCGGCACCAGCCGCTGGGGCCGGTCGAAGGGGTGATTGGCGCCCAGGTCAGCCGCAACGAGTTCTCCGCCCTCGGCGAAGAAGCCTTTGTGCCGCAGACCGACACCAACAGCCTGGCGCTGTTCATGCTCGAGCAGTGGCAAGCCACCGAACGCCTGAACCTGAGCCTGGGCGGGCGCCTGGAGCACACCCGGGTCGAACCCGACAGCAAGGGCAGCGAGCGCTTTGCCGAGGCCGATCGTTCGAGCAGCTTCACCGCGGCCAGCCTGTCGTCCGGCGCGGTCTACGAGCTGACCCCGGTCTGGTCCCTGGCCGCGACCCTGGGCTACACCGAGCGCGCACCGACCTTCTATGAGTTGTACGCCAACGGCGCCCACGTCGCCACCGGCACCTACGAGGTCGGCGATCCGAACCTGAGCAAGGAGAAAGCCATCTCCAGCGACCTGGCCTTGCGCTTCGACAATGGCACGCACAAGGGCAGCGTCGGCGTGTTCTACAGTCATTTCCGCAACTACATCGGCCTGCTGGCCAGCGGCAACCTGCGCGAAGGCCATGACCACGACCATGGTCACGGCGATGAAGAGCACGATCACGACCATGATCATGATCATGATCATGACCACGGCGGCGATGTGCCCGAATACCTCTACCACGGGGTTCGCGCGCGCTTCTACGGCATCGAGGCCCAGGATCGCTGGCAATTGGCGCAAAACCGCTACGGCAGCTTTGCTCTGGAACTGTCCGGCGACTACACCCGGGCCAAGAACCTCGACACTGGCGAAGACCTGCCGCGCATCGCCCCGCTGCGTCTGAACAGTGGTCTGCTGTGGGAACTGGACCGCTGGCAGGCACGGGTGGATGTGCAACACGCCAGTGCCCAGCACAAAAAGCCGGCCAACGAGACCAGCACCGACGGTTACACCACCCTCGGCGCCAGCGTGGGTTACCGCTTCGACATCGGCCAGAGCCAGTGGCTGGCCTTTGTTCGCGGCGAGAACCTCACCGACCAGACCGTGCGCTACTCAAGCTCGATCCTGCGCGACATCGCCCCGGCACCAGGGCGTAGTGTTGAAGTCGGCCTGCGTACCACCTTCTAAGCCAACACCCATCCCGAGGGAGCCGGCCTTGCCGGCGATTGGTCGCATTGGTCTGCGCCTGATGTGCTGATTGTGCCGGCCTCATCGCCGGCAAAGCCGGCTCCCACAAGGGATCAGTGTCACCTGCCTCAGCCGGACTGTTACCGATCCGGCAACGGTGCCTCTCGTTGAATTGACTTTTTTTCTTACAAGTTCAGCTATATCCTCCCCGCCGCAAGCTGAACCGCTTCAGTTTATTTCCCTGCAACTTTATCGCCGATGATCCTCGAAACTCGGTGGCCTTGCCGTTTTTTCAATAATCAAAAGATAGCGCTATCTCATGCCTCAGATTGATCGTTTCCGCTTTTCCCCCGCCACCCGGACACTGCTTTCGGGTCTGGCCATCGCCAGCCTCGCGCCCTGCGCCCAGGCCGCGGCGATGTTCGCCAGCGACTCGCCATGGATGCTTGGCGATTGGGGCGGTACCCGCACGGAGCTGGCTGAACGCGGCTACGACTTCACCCTCGGTTACACCGGCGAGATGGGCGCCAACCTGCATGGCGGTTATGACGACGACAAGACCGCGCGCTACAGCGACCAGTTCGCCCTCGGCACCCACCTGGACCTGCAGAAGATCCTTGGCTGGCACGATGCCGAGTTCCAGCTGACCGTCACCGAACGGCACGGCAACAACATCAGTAACGACCGCATCAATGACCCACGCGTCGGTGGCTTTACCTCGGCCCAGGAAGTCTGGGGCCGCGGCCAGACCTGGCGGCTGACGCAGATGTGGATCAAGCAGAAATACTTCGACGGCGCGCTGGATGTGAAATTCGGCCGCTTCGGTCAGGGCGAGGACTTCAACAGCTTCCCCTGCGACTTCCAGAACCTGGCGTTCTGCGGCTCGCAGGTGGGCAACTGGGTAGGTGACATCTGGTACAACTGGCCGGTCAGCCAGTGGGCCCTGCGGGTCAAGTACAACCTGACCTCAGAGCTGTACGCGCAAATCGGCGCCTATGAGCAGAACCCCTCCAACCTCGATCGCGGCAACGGATTCAAGCTCAGCGGCAGCGGTACCCAGGGCGCGGTGATTCCGGTCGAACTGGTCTGGAGCCCGGCTGTGAATGGCCTGAAAGGGGAATATCGCGCCGGTTACTACTACAGTAATGCCAAGGCAAGCGATGTCTACAAGGACAGCAACGAACAACCGGCAGCATTGAGCGGCCAGGCTTACCGCAGCAGTTCGAGCAAGCACGGCTTCTGGCTCGGTGCCCAGCAACAGGTGACGTCGCTGGCATCAGACCACTCGCGAGGGTTGAGCGTATTCGCCAACGCCACGCTGCACGACAAGAAGACCAATGCCATCGACAACTATGTTCAGGCAGGTGTGGTGTACAAGGGGCCCTTCGATGCCCGCGCCAAGGACGACATCGGTTTCGCCCTGGCACGCGTGCACGTCAACCCTGCCTACCGCAAGAACGCCCAGGCCATCAATCAGGCTCGCGGCGTCAGCGACTACAACGATCCCCTGTTCCGTCCGATCCAGGACACCGAGTACAGCGCCGAGCTGTATTACGGCATCCACCTGGCCGACTGGCTGACCGTGCGCCCGAACCTGCAGTACATCCGCCATCCCGGTGGCGTGAGCCAGGTCGATGACGCACTGATCGGCGGGATCAAGATCCAGAGCAGTTTCTAACCACCCTTTTCACCTAACGGAGAACACACGATGAGCACTGATGGTGCCTTGAGTAGAACCCGCTGGCTGCCGCGACTGATCGGTGTGCTGTTGTTGCTGATGGGCCTGGCCCTGCTGGCTGGCGGTATCAAACTGAGCCAGCTGGGCGGTTCGCTGTATTACCTGATCGCCGGCATCGGCTTCGCCCTGTCCGGCATCCTGCTGCTGGCCCTGCGCCGCAACGCCCTGGGCCTGTACGGCCTGGTGCTGCTGGGCAGCACCCTGTGGGCATTGTGGGAAGTGGGCCTGGACTGGTGGCAACTGGTACCGCGCCTGGCCCTGTGGTTCGCCCTGGGTGCGGTGTTGCTGCTGCCGTGGGCGCGCCGCCCGCTGCTGGGCAACCCGTCCAAGGTCAACACCGGCCTGCTGAGCCTGGCCGTGGTGCTGTCCGGCGCCACTGCAGTGGCCAGCCAGTTCACCCACCCGGGTGAAATCAAGGGCGAGCTGGGCCGCGAAAGCGCCGAGATGAGCAGCACTGCACCGCAGATGCCGGATGGCGAGTGGCAGGCCTATGGTCGCACCGAATTCGGCGACCGCTACTCGCCGCTGCGCCAGATCACCCCGCAGAACGTGCACAAGCTGCAGGAAGCCTGGCGCATCCGCACGGGTGACCTGCCAACCGACAACGACCCGGTCGAGCTGACCAACCAGAACACCCCGCTGAAGGCCAACGGCAAGCTGTATGCCTGTACCGCCCACAGCAAAGTGCTGGCCCTGGACCCGGACACCGGTGCCGAAATCTGGCGTTTCGACCCGCAGATCAAGAGCCCGGTGGGCTTCAAGGGCTTCGCCCACATGACCTGTCGCGGCGTGTCGTATTACGACGAGAACAACTACGTCAATGCCGACGGCAGCCCGGCGCCGAAAATCAGCGATGCCGGCCAAGCCGTTGCCATCGCTTGCCCGCGTCGCCTTTACCTGCCGACCGCCGACGCCCGCCTGATCGCCCTGAACGCCGACACCGGCAAGGTCTGTGAAGGTTTCGGCAACCAGGGTGTGATCGACCTCACCACCGGCATCGGCCCGTTCACTGCTGGCGGTTACTACTCCACCTCGCCTGCAGCGATCACCCGCGAACTGGTAATCATCGGCGGCCATGTCACCGACAACGAGTCGACCAACGAGCCGTCCGGCGTGATCCGCGCCTACGACGTGCACGATGGCCGTCTGGTGTGGAACTGGGACAGCAACAACCCGGACGACACCGCACCGCTGGCACCCGGCAAGACCTACAGCCGCAACTCGGCGAACATGTGGTCGCTGGCCAGTGTCGACGAGAAACTGGGCATGGTCTTCCTGCCGCTGGGCAACCAGACCCCGGACCAGTGGGGCGCTGACCGCACCCCGGGCGCCGAGAAGTACAGCGCCGGCATCGTCGCCCTGGACCTGGCCAACGGCAAGGTACGCTGGAACTACCAGTTCACCCACCACGACCTGTGGGACATGGACGTCGGCAGCCAGCCAACCCTGCTGGACCTGAAAACCGCCGACGGCGTGAAACCTGCGCTGATCGCCCCGACCAAACAGGGCAGCCTGTACGTGCTCGACCGTCGCGACGGTACGCCGATCGTGCCGATCCGCGAGATCCCGGTACCGCAAGGTGCAGTCGAAGGCGACCGTACTGCGCCGACCCAGGCCCGCTCGGACCTCAACCTGCTCGGCCCGGACCTGACCGAACAGGCCATGTGGGGCGCCAGCCCGTTCGACCAGATGCTCTGCCGCATCCAGTTCCGCGAACTGCGCTACGAAGGCCAGTACACCCCGCCGTCGGTGCAGGGCAGCCTGGTCTATCCGGGTAACGTCGGCGTGTTCAACTGGGGCAGCGTCTCGGTCGACCCGGTTCGCCAACTGCTGTTCACCACCCCGAACTACATGGCTTTCGTCTCGAAGATGGTGCCGCGCGCCGAAGTCGCCGCCGGTAGCAAGCGCGAGAGCGAAACCAGCGGTGTGCAACCCAACACCGGCGCACCGTACGCGGTGATCATGCACCCGTTCATGTCGCCACTGGGCGTACCGTGCCAGGCGCCAGCCTGGGGCTACGTGGCCGGTATCGACCTGACCACCAACCAGGTGGTGTGGAAGCACAAGAACGGCACCAGCCGCGACAGCTCGCCAATCCCGATCGGCCTGCCGATTGGCGTGCCAAGCATGGGCGGCTCGATCGTCACCGCTGGCGGCCTGGGCTTCCTCAGCGGCACCCTGGACCAGTACCTGCGTGCCTATGACACCAACACCGGCAAGGAGCTGTGGAAATCGCGCCTGCCGGCCGGTGGCCAGGCCACGCCGATGACCTACACCGGCAAGGACGGCAAGCAGTACGTGCTGGTCACCGCCGGTGGTCACGGCTCGCTGGGCACCAAGATGGGTGATTACGTAATCGCTTACAAATTGGCTGAGTAGACCTTAGCTGCTAGCTGCAAGCTTCAAGCTGCAAGCACCGCGCTCCCCACTTGCGGCTTGTAGCTTGAAGCTTGAAGCTTGAATCTTTCCTCCACCCGCCCCATCTAAGCACCATAGTCATTGAGCAGGTGCGCCATGAGCGATCAGCAGGATCTACCGGAACATCCCGAGGAAGACGCCGAAGTCGAACATCTCGAAGCCTCCGAACACAGCGGCCATAACCTCGCCTTGCCGGGCCAGCAGTTACCCGACAAGGTCTATATCATCCCGATCCACAACCGCCCGTTCTTCCCCGCGCAAGTATTGCCGGTGATCGTCAATGAAGAACCCTGGGCCGAAACCCTGGATCTGGTAGCCAAGACCCCACATCACTCCCTGGCCCTGTTCTTCATGGACACGCCGCCAGAAGACCACCGTCATTTCGACACCTCGGCCCTGCCGCTGTACGGCACCCTGGTCAAGGTGCACCACGCCAGCCGCGAGAACGGCAAACTGCAGTTCGTCGCCCAGGGCCTGACCCGGGTGCGCATCCGTACCTGGCTCAAGCACCATCGCCCGCCGTACCTGGTCGAGGTCGAGTACCCGCATCAACCGAGCGAGCCGACCGACGAGGTCAAGGCCTACGGAATGGCCCTGATCAATGCGATCAAGGAGCTGCTGCCGCTCAACCCGCTGTACAGCGAAGAGCTGAAGAACTACCTCAACCGCTTCAGCCCCAACGATCCGTCGCCCCTGACCGACTTTGCCGCCGCGCTGACCTCGGCCACCGGCAACCAGTTGCAGGAAGTGCTCGACTGCGTGCCCATGCTCAAGCGCATGGAAAAGGTCCTGCCGATGCTGCGCAAGGAGGTCGAAGTCGCGCACCTGCAGAACGAGATCTCTGCCGAGGTGAACCGGCAGATCGGCGAGCACCAGCGCGAGTTCTTCCTCAAGGAGCAGCTCAAGGTCATCCAGCAGGAGCTGGGCCTGACCAAGGACGACCGCAGCGCGGACATCGAACAGTTCGAGCAGCGCCTGCAAGGCAAGACCCTGCCCGCCGCCGCGAAAAAGCGCATCGACGAGGAGCTGGGCAAGCTGTCGATCCTCGAAACCGGTTCGCCGGAATACGCCGTCACACGCAACTACCTGGACTGGGCCACCGCTCTGCCCTGGGGTGTCTACGGCAAGGACAAGCTCGACCTCAAGCACGCGCGCAAAGTGCTCGACCAGCATCACGCCGGCCTCGATGACATCAAGGAACGCATCCTCGAATTCCTCGCCGTGGGTGCCTACAAAGGCGAGATCAGCGGCTCCATCGTGCTGCTGGTAGGCCCGCCGGGCGTCGGCAAGACCAGCATCGGCAAGTCCATCGCCGAATCCCTGGGCCGGCCGTTCTACCGCTTCAGCGTCGGCGGCATGCGCGACGAGGCCGAGATCAAGGGCCACCGCCGCACCTACATCGGCGCCCAGCCGGGCAAGCTGGTGCAGGCACTCAAGGATGTCGAGGTGATGAACCCGGTGATCATGCTCGACGAGATCGACAAGATGGGCCAGAGCTACCAGGGCGACCCGGCCTCGGCGCTGCTGGAAACCCTCGACCCCGAGCAGAACGTCGACTTCCTCGACCACTACCTGGACCTGCGCCTGGACCTGTCCAAGGTGCTGTTCGTGTGCACCGCCAACACCCTCGACTCGATCCCCGGGCCGTTGCTCGACCGTATGGAAGTGATTCGCCTGTCCGGCTACATCACTGAAGAAAAACTGGCCATCGCCAAGCGCCACCTGTGGCCCAAGCAATTGCACAAAGCCGGTGTGGCCAAGACCAGCCTGAGCATCAGCGACAGCGCCCTGCGCACGGTGATCGAAGGTTATGCCCGCGAAGCCGGTGTGCGCCAGCTGGAAAAGCAGCTGGGCAAGCTGGTACGCAAGGCGGTCGTGCAACTGCTCGAAGATCCCGAGAAAAAGATCAAGATCGGCCCCAAGGACCTTGAAGCATCGCTGGGCATGCCAGTGTTTCGCAGCGAACAGGTGCTCTCCGGCAAGGGCGTGATCACCGGCCTTGCCTGGACCAGCATGGGCGGCGCCACCCTGCCGATCGAGGCGACACGCATCCACACCCTCAATCGCGGCTTCAAACTGACCGGTCAGCTGGGTGAGGTGATGAAAGAGTCCGCCGAAATCGCCTACAGCTATGTCAGTGCCAACCTCAAGCAATACGGCGGTGATCCGAGCTTCTTCAATGAGGCCTACATTCACCTGCACGTACCGGAAGGTGCCACGCCCAAGGACGGCCCCAGCGCCGGGGTGACCATGGCCAGTGCATTGCTGTCGCTGGCCCGTGACCAGGCACCGAAGAAAGGCGTGGCCATGACCGGCGAACTGACCCTGACCGGCAAGGTCCTGCCGATCGGCGGGGTGCGCGAGAAGGTCATTGCGGCGCGGCGGCAGAAGATCTTCGAGCTGATCCTGCCGGAAGCCAACCGGGGTGATTTCGAAGAGTTGCCGGAGTACCTCAAGGAGGGTTTGAGCGTGCACTTTGCCAAGCGCTTCAGTGATGTGGCGAAGGTGCTGTTCTAACCCCGGACCATAGATGTGGGAGCGGGCTTGCCCCGCGATCGGGCGCGCAGCGGGCGCAATTCAGGCTTCACCTGGAGTGCTGGCTGTACCGGCCTCATCGCGGGTCAAGCCCGCTCCCACAGACGATGCAGGCCCTTGCCCTGCGATCATCTTCGGTTATGCTGCGCTATCGTCGCCTATCCGGAGCTTTCATGACTGCTGCCCGCCTGCTCGTTCCCCTGAGCCTCGCCCTGCTTGCCGCCTGCGCACAAAAACCGGTGCATAACGTCGAACTGGACAAACAGGCCGACTGCCCGCTGCAACTGCAAACGGGCCAGAACCTCACGCTGACACTGCCCAGCAACCCCAGCACCGGTTATCGCTGGCTAGTACAAAACCCAGCCACCGGCATCCTGCGCAGTCTCGGCCCCGAGGTCTACAGCCACCCGGAAGACGCCGGCGTGGTCGGCAGCGCCGGGCAATCGGTGTGGCGCTTCCAGGCCCAGGCCGCTGGCGAAGGCCATCTGCTGCTGGTCTACCAGCAGCCCTGGGCCCCGGAAGTGCGTCCGGTGCAGACCTTCGACTGCGCAATCACGGTGAAGTAGGCCGCGCTGGTCAGCGGGCCATGCATCCTGCCGCCAGTTTGGCTAAAATGCCGGCCCTTTACCGCCCAACGCCTGGATTGCCCCCGTGAGCAAAGAACCCGACCGCCTATTCGCCCAGCCCCTTGGCCAGGTGCCCGACTTCGTCTTCAACGAAGACGTGGTGCGGGTGTTCCCGGACATGATCAAGCGTTCGGTCCCCGGTTACCCGACCATCGTCGAGAACCTCGGCGTGCTTGCCGCCCAGTTCGCCCAGCCCGACACGGCCCTGTACGACCTGGGCAGCTCGCTCGGTGCCGTGACCCAGGCCCTGCGCCGGCATGTGCGCAGCGAGGGTTGCCGGGTGATTGCCATCGACAACTCGGCGGCCATGGTCGAGCGCTGCCGGCAGTACCTCAACGCCCAGGACTCGATGTGCCAGGAGCTGCTGCCGGTCGAGGTGATCGAAGGCGATATCCTCGCCCTGCAATTCCAGCCGGCCTCGGTGGTGGCGATGAACTTCACCCTGCAGTTCATTGCCCCCGAACAGCGCCTCGAACTGCTCACGCGCATCCGCCAGTCGCTGCTGCCGGGCGGCGCGCTGATCCTCTCGGAGAAGCTGCGTTTCGTTGACGATGAGGAACACGCGCTGCTCACCGACCTGCATGTGGCCTTCAAGCGGGCCAATGGCTACAGCGAACTGGAAATCGCCCAGAAGCGCAGCGCCATCGAGAACGTGATGAAGCCCGACAGCCTCGAAGAACACCGCGAACGCCTGCTGGCGGCCGGATTCTCGAAAGTCGTGCCCTGGTTCCAATGCCTTAACTTTGCCTCGTTGATTGCCCTGCCATGATTGATCTGTCCCCCCTGGTCCGCCGCTTGGCGGGCACTCCCCTGGCGCAATGGGCACAAGGCCTGCAAGCGCAACTCGACGCCAAGATGGAAAAGGGTCATGGCGACCTGGAACGCTGGCAGGCTGCGCTGGATGCCCTGCCAGCGCTGACGCCCACGCGCATTGACCTGCAAAACGGCCTCAATCTGGATTGCGACTGCGATGACGACACCCGTGCGCGCATGCAGCAGGCGTTGATGGGCCTGTCGCCGTGGCGCAAGGGCCCGTTCGATCTGTTCGGCGTGCATGTCGATACCGAGTGGCGCTCGGACTGGAAGTGGTCGCGGGTTGCCCCGCACCTGGACCTCAAGGGCAAGCGGGTACTGGATGTCGGTTGCGGCAACGGCTACTACCAGTGGCGCATGCTTGGTGCCGGTGCCGACAGTGTCATCGGTGTCGACCCCAACTGGCTGTTCTTCTGCCAGTTCCAGGCCGTGCAGCGCTACCTGCCGGAGCTACCGGCCTGGCACCTGCCCTTCGCCCTGGAAGACCTGCCGGCCAACCTCGAAGGCTTCGACACGGTATTCTCCATGGGCGTGTTCTACCATCGCCGCTCGCCCATCGAGCACCTGCTGGCGCTCAAGGACTGCCTGGTCAAGGGCGGTGAACTGGTGCTGGAAACCCTGGTGATCGAAGGCGATGAAAATCAGGTACTGGTGCCGGAAGATCGCTACGCACAAATGCGTAACGTCTGGTTCCTGCCGTCGGTGCCGGCCCTTGAGCGCTGGTTGCGCCGTGCCGGTTTCAGCGATGTGCGTTGCGTCGACGTCAGCACCACCAGCGTCGAAGAACAGCGCAGCACCGAATGGATGCGCTACCAGTCGCTCAGCGACTTCCTCGACCCCGACGACCACAGCCGCACCATCGAAGGCCTGCCGGCACCACGGCGCGCCGTGCTGGTGGCGCGCAAGTAAAACAGGCGCCCGTGTAGGGCGCCAAAGTTCACCTTTTCCGTTGGAGCGGGAGCTTCGAAGGTGAATGGAGCTACTCCTTGGCGACCTGCCTGCTCGCCGTGTCAGGTTTTTGCGCGTCGGACTTGGCCACTGCCTGGTCCTTCTTGCCGTGAATCTGTTCCTGGCTGAGGCGGAAGTTTTCCCAGAACTGCTTCGAACGCTCCGCCCCGCCTTCGGCCAGTGCCGCGCTACTGCCCAGGGCCAATACAGCCATCAGCACATACTTGTTCAGGCTCATGTTGCTCACCTCGTGATTGAATTTCAGGACAGTTCAATCTTACGGAGGGCAAGCTAACGCCAAGGTGAGGCGGACATTACAGTGCTGCAAGATTCGCCCTACAGCAGGGTCAGCGGGTACTCGACAATCAGGCGCACCTCATCCAGGTCCGATTCGAAAGCCGTGGCCCGGGTCGTGGCCTGACGCACGCGCAGCGACAAATCCTTGAGGCTGCCGGACTGCACCACGTACTTCGCCTCGATATCGCGCTCCCAGCGCTTCTGCCCGGTCAGCGGGTTGCCGTCGGCATCGCGGCGCATGTACACGCCATTGGCATCGGAATAATCGATGCCGCTACCACGCCCGTAGCGGCTCATGAACGACAGGCCCGGCACACCATAAGCGGTTATGTCGAGGTCGTAGCGCAGCATCCACGAGCGTTCTTTCGGCGAGTTGAAGTCGCTGTACTGGATCGAGTTGTCGAGGTAGATCGAGTCGGACTGGCGCACGTAGTCAAAGTCGTTGTCGCCCTGGTTGCGCTGGTGCGACAGGGCCAGGGTATGGGCGCCATAACTCACGCCGACACGGGCGCTCCAGATGTCATTGTCGAATTTGCCCAGCAATTGCTGGCCCTCATCCTTGGCCTTGTAGTAGTTGAAGCTGGTGAAGCCGGTCAGCTCGTCGGTCATCGGGTACTTGTAGCTGACACCGGCGTAGTACTGATCCCAGGCGTCCTTCAGACGGCTGCTGTAGAGGCTCAGGCTGAGGTTGTCGCTGGCCTGGTAATCGCCGCCAAAATAGCCCAGCCAGGGCGAATCGACGGGGCCGCCGTAAAAGGTCACGAAGCCGTCGCGGTTGTTGCTCGACAGCGGCTGGCTCATGGCGTGCAAGCGCCCGCCCTGGACTTTCAGGCCTGCCAGGCTGGTGTTCTCCAGGGTCCAGCCGGTGAAACTTTCCGGCAACAGGCGCGAGTCGCCGAAGTGCACCACCGGGGTGGTCGGGAACACGTCACCAAACTTCAGCTCGGTATCGAACAGGCGCGCCTTGATCGCGCCACCCAGCTTGCTGAAGTTGCTGGCGGTATTGCCATTGCGGTCCACCGGCAGCATGTCGAACGAACTGCGCCCGCCGCTGCGGCCATCGCCGCTGTCGAGCTTGAGAGCGAGCATGGCGTGAGCATCCAGGCCAAAACCCACGGTGCCCTCGGTATAACCCGACTCGAAACGGGCGATAAAGGCCTGGGCCCAGGCTTCGGCGTAGCCGGCCTTGCCGGTGGGCGACTGTTCGCCTTTACGGTAGTCGCGGTTGAAATAGAAGTTACGGCTGAGCACCGTCAGGCTGCTGTCTTCGACAAAGCCGCCACCCTCGGGCTGGCTGACGGCATTGGCGGTAGCGCAACTGGCCAGGGCCAGGGCCCCGGTAAAACAGGCTGTGGTTTTATTCCCCATCTTCAACTCCTGATTATTGGCAGAGATACGCAAGGCGCCCGCAATGCGGGCGCCATGGGTATCCTGACAAGGGCTGAATAACCCGAAGATGAGCGGCGAATTACAGTTTCGTCACCTCGGATACGACCTCTTCCTCGTCTTTGCGGTGAGCCCAGTAATACAACGCGGGCAATACCAGCAGGGTCAGCGCCGTGGACGAGAGAATGCCGCCAATCACCACGGTGGCCAGCGGCCGCTGCACTTCGGCGCCGGTGCCGGTGGCCAGGGCCATGGGGATAAAGCCCAGGGAGGCGACCAGCGCGGTCATCAGCACGGGCCGCAAGCGCGTCAGTGCGCCTTCGTCGATGGCCTGATTCAGCGAACGACCCTGCTCGCGCAGGCCGCGGATAAAGGCAATCATCACCAGACCGTTGAGCACCGCGACCCCGGACAAGGCAATAAAACCCACGCCTGCCGAGATCGACAGGGGGATATCCCTTAGCCACAGGGCCACCACCCCGCCGGTCAGGGCGAAGGGAATACCGGTGAACACCAGCAGCCCGTCCTTGAGGTTGTTGAACATCATGAACAACAGGCCAAAGACCAGCAGCAAGGCCACCGGCACCACCACCTGCAGACGCTGCGCCGCCGACTGCAACTGCTCGAACTGGCCGCCCCAGCGGGTCCAGTAACCGGCCGGGATGTTCACCTGGCTATCGATGCGCGCCGCCGCCTCGTCAACGAACGAGCCGATATCCCGGCCGCGCACGTTGGCGCTGACCACCACCAGGCGCTTGCCGTCCTCGCGGCTGACCTGGTTGGGGCCCTGCACCAAGTCCAGGCTGGCCACATCCGCAAGGGTGATAAAGCCGATCTGGCCACCGCTGCCGCTGCTGGCCGGCACCGGTATCAGCAACTGCGACAGGCCGTCGATATCGGTGCGCAGGGTGTCGGACAGGCGCACCACCATGTCGAAGCGCCGATCCCCCTCATACAGGGTACCGGCCTGGCGACCGCCCACGGCCACGGCAATGGTGTCCTGCACGTCACCGACATTGAGGCCATAGCGCGCCGCTTTGTCGCGGTCGACGTCAATGGTCAGCACCGGCAACCCCGAGGTCTGCTCGACCTTCACCTCCGACGCCCCCGGCACCGCCTGCAAGGTACTGGCGATCTTCGCCGCGGTGCTGTTGAGCACGGCCATGTCATCACCGAAAACCTTCACCGCGACATCACTGCGCACCCCGGAGATCAGCTCGTTGAAGCGCAACTGGATCGGCTGCGACAGTTCATAGTTACTACCCGGCACCCGCGCGCTGGCGCGCTGGATGTCGGCAATCAGCTGTTCGCGACTCTTGCTCGGGTCGGGCCACTGGTCTTGTGGTTTGAGCATTACATAGCTGTCGGAAATGTTCGGCGGCATCGGGTCCGAGGCGATCTCGGCGGTACCGGTGCGGGCGAATACGCGCTCTACTTCCGGCACCTGACTGAGCACGCTCTGCTCCAGGCGCTGCTGCAACTGTACCGACTGGCTCAGGCTGGTGCCGGGCACGCGCAGGGCCTGCAGGGCAAAGTCGCCCTCACTCAGGCTCGGCACGAACTCGCTACCCATGCGGCTGGCCAGCACGCCCGAGAGCAGCACGGTGAGCGCGGCGAGGGAAAACGCCAGCGGGCGATGGCCCATGACCCACTTGAGCAACGGCGCATAGCCGCGCTTGGCGCTGCGCATCAACAGGTTCTCGTCTTCCTTGACCTTGCCGGTCACGAACAGGGCAATGGCCGCTGGCACGAAGGTCACCGACAGCAGCATGGCACCGAGCAAGGCGATCACCACGGTAAACGCCATCGGGTGGAACATCTTGCCCTCGACCCCGCTCAGGGCAAAGATCGGCAGGTACACCACCATGATGATCAACTGGCCGAAAATCAGCGGCCGGCGTGCTTCGCGGGCGGCATTGAACACTTCGTGCAGGCGTTCGGAACGGGTCAACAGGCGGCCGTGATGCTGCTGGGCATGGGCCAGGCGCCTGATCGCATTTTCGACAATCACCACCGCGCCATCGACGATGATGCCGAAGTCCAGCGCGCCCAGGCTCATCAGGTTGGCACTGACCTTGTTGCCGAACATGCCGGTGAAGGTGAACAGCATCGACAGCGGAATGACCATGGCGGTGATCAGCGCTGCGCGAATGTTGCCGAGGAACAGGAACAGAATGACGATGACCAGGATCGCGCCTTCGATCAGGTTCTTCTTCACCGTGGCAATGGCCTTGTCGACCAGGTTGGTACGGTCGTAGACGGTCACCGCACTCACCCCTTCAGGCAGCGAGCGGTTGATCTCCACCAGCTTTTGCGCCACCGCCTGGGACACCGTGCGGCTGTTCTCGCCGATCAGCATGAACACCGTGCCCAACACCACTTCGCGGCCGTTCTCGGTTGCCGCGCCGCTGCGCAGTTCACGCCCGATACCGACTTCGGCGACGTTGCGCACACGGATCGGCGTGCCGTCGACGTTGGCCAGGACGATATTGGCGATGTCATCGATGCCGGCCAGTTGCCCCGGTGCGCGAATCAACAACTGCTCGCCGCGACGCTCGATGTAGCCGGCACCGACGTTGGCGTTGTTGCGCTCAAGTGCGGTGAGCAGGTCGCCCAGGGTCAGCTTATAGGACGCCAGCCGTTTGGGGTCTGGCGCAATCTGATACTCCTTGGCGAAACCACCGATGGTGTTGATCTCCGCCACCCCACGCACATTGCGCAGTTGCGGCTTGATGATCCAGTCCTGGATCTCGCGCAGGTCGGTCGGCGTGTAGGGGCTGCCATCGGCCTTGCGCGCATCGTCGGCAGCTTCGACGGTCCACAGGAAGATCTCGCCAAGGCCGGTCGAGATCGGGCCCATGGCCGCTTCAACGCCTTCCGGCAATTGTTCACGCGCCTGCTGCAGGCGCTCGTTGACCAGTTGCCGGGCGAAGAACAGGTCGGTGCCCTCCTCGAAGATCACCGTCACCTGCGACAGCCCCGAACGCGACAGCGAACGGGTCTGTTCCAGCCCCGGCAGGCCGGCCATCGCGGTTTCGATGGCGAAGGTGATGCGTTGCTCGGTTTCCAGCGGCGAAAAGCCCGCGGCCTGGGTGTTGATCTGCACCTGGACGTTGGTGATGTCCGGCACGGCATCGATCGGCAGCTTCTGATAGCTGGCAACCCCCAGACCGGCCATCAGCAGCACTGCCAGCAGCACCATCAGGCGCTGCTCGATGGCAAATTGTATGAGGCGTTCGAACATGTGAGGTTCCCGGTCAGTGGGCGTGTTCGGCGCTGGCCTTGCCCAGCTCCGATTTGAGGATGAAGCTGCCCTGCGCCGCCACTTGCTGGCCGGCCTGCAGGCCCTTGCGGATCTCGACGAAGCCGTTGGCACTGGCGCCTGGTTCAACCGCCTGGGCGATGAAGCCTTCGGTGGTGCGCACGAACACCGTGGGTTGCTCTTCCAGGGTCTGCAGGGCCTGGTCCGGTACGCTCAGGGCGGCGGAATACTGCTCGGTGGGCACCTGCACGGCGACGAACAGGCCGGGGCGCCAGGCGCCTCGTGGGTTGTCGAGGGTGACCCGCACAGCGGCGGTACGGGTCTGCTCGCCGAGCAGGCTGCCCACATGGGTGACCGTACCGCTAACCTGCTCGCCCAGCTCACTGGCGACGATGGTCACCGGCATGCCGGCGCGTACTTTAGGCAGGTCACGGGGCGCCACACCGAAGGTCGCCCAGACCCGCGACAGGTCCGAGAGGGTGAAGGCGGCGCTGGTTTCGTTGACCACCTCGCCCGGAACCAGGTGCTTCTCGACGATCTGCCCGGCAAAGGGTGCGCGCAGCTCGTAACGGTTGCCGCCGGCCAGGACCACGCTGCCGCTCAGGGCGCTGATCTTCTGCCGGGCGTTGGCCTGGGCGATTTCCGCTTCCTGCAGGACCTGACGGGCCTGCTGGTAATCCTGCTCGGCGGAGATACCCTCCTGCCACAGGTCCTTCTCGCGCTGGTAGCTGCTGCGGGCGAGTTCCAGGCGGCGCTGGCTGGCGGCCAGTTCACTGCGCTGCTCGGAGATCTGCGGGCTGGCGATGACCGCCAGCAAGTCGCCGGCCTTGACCTGCTGGCCAAGCACCACGGCGACTGACTCGACCACCCCGCCAGCACGCGGTACCAGGTGCGCGGTGCGGTCTTCGTCGAAACGGATCTCGCCAGGCAGGGACAGGCTGCGCTGCAGTTGGCGCGGGCCAACGGCGGCCAGTTCGATACCGGCCAGGTCGATCTGCTCCTGGCTGAGGGTCAGTGCACCCTCTTCTTCGTGACCTTCTTCGGCTTTTTCCGATTCGCCATGCTCTTCTTCCTCGTGATCGCCTTCGGCATGGGCGTGAGCGGATGCAGGGGCAGCGGCAACCGGGCCGCCCTGGCGCGCCAGCAGCACGCCCAGGCCCAGGCCGAGCAGCAAGGCCGCGACCAGCAGCGTGGTGGACTTCTTGTTCATGCAGGTTCCTCAGCAAATAGTCGGGTGAAGGTCGCGTTCAGCGACTGGCGAGGCTCAGGTCGCCAAAGATCCGTTCCAGGCGAACCCGCGCCTCGCTGCCCTGGGCCTGCGCCTGCAGGTATTGCAGGCGTGCCGCCACCAGCGTGCGCTGGGCATCGAGCACATCGAGGAAGGCGAACTTGCCGCGCTCGAAGCCGCGGGTGGCGGCATCCAGCGCCTGCTGCGCCGAGGGCAGGATCGCGCGGTCGAAGGTCTGCACCTCCTGGACCGCCGTGCTCCACTGGGTCAAGGCCTGGATCACTTCGCTGCGCAGGCGCAGTTCGGCGCCATTGCGCTGGTCGCGGGCCTGGTCGGCGCGCCGGGCGGCGGCGAGGACATTGCCCTGGTTGCGGTCGAACAAGGGAATGGGCACGGACAGCCCGACCACATTGATGCGCTCGCGGTCGGTTTCGCTGTACTGGCTGCCGACACTGACGGTCAGGTCAGGAATGCGCTGACTGCGGGCCAGGCCCAGGGCCGCTTCGCGCTGGTCGATCTGCAGGCGGGCCAGACGTAGATCGGCAGTCTGCTCCAGGCGGTCAAGCAACAGCGTGCGGCTGGGAATGCTGTTGTCCGTGACCAGGCCGCCGTCGACCCGGCTGAATTGCACCATCGGCGCGCCGGTCACGGCCGCCAGCTGCTGGTAGGCGATGGTCAGCGCCTGCTCGGCACGGCCCTGCTCCAGGCGCACCTCGGACAACTGCACCTGGGCGCGGGTTGCCTCGACCGGCGATGCGCTGCCGGCCCGGACCCGGCCTTGCACCACCTGCAAGGCTCGCTCGCTCAGGCGCAACGACTGTTCGGCCAGCTGCAAACCTTCCTGAGCCTGGGCTGCGGCCTGGAACGCGCCGATGACTTCGGCACGCAATACATTGCGCTGACGCTCCAGCTCCAGCGCCGCAAGCTCGGCATCGCGTCCGGCGACGTCCAGACGTGCACCGCGCTTGCCACCCAGCTCGAACAGCTGGCTGACGCCGACGGTGGTGGTCTGCGAGCCCTTGCGGGTGTCTTCCACTTCCCAGCTCAGTTCCGGGTTGGGCAGCACACCGGCCTGGCGCCGTTCGCCTTCGGCAATGTCGATGCCCCAACGCGCTGCGGCAAGCTCGGGGTTGTTGTCGCGGGCCGCCTGCAGCGCCGACTCCAGGGTCAATACGCGCTCTTGCGCCAGGGCCAGCGCCGGCAAGACTAGCAACAGCAGTGCCAGCAATATTCGGCCAGGGCCTGTGCCTGGCCGGTCCAGGGTGCAAAACATGGCAGACTCCTGCGCCTTGATCGGAGCCCGCACTCTAGTAATCGAGGTTTATCGCCAGGATGACTCAAGTATTACAAATCTGTAATCCAGGCAAACCGCGCGCCCGGATGGCTTAGTATCCGCCGCTCGATGCATTTCACCGCTTGACCTTGCAGTAACTACAGGGTTGAGAATCAGCGCCTTTCACTGCCAACGAGTCATCTCATGCGTCTACTGATTGTCGAGGACGAACTGCGCACCGCCGAATACCTGCAACAGGGCCTGCGCGAAAACGGTTACATCGTCGATTGCGCCCACACCGGCGCCGACGGCCTGCACCTGGCTCGGCAGCAGGCCTATGACCTGGTCATTCTCGACGTCAACCTGCCCGAGCTCGATGGCTGGACCGTGCTGCAGCGCCTGCGCGCCGAGTCCAGCACGCGGATCATGATGCTCACGGCCCACGGCCGGCTGGCCGACCGGGTCAAGGGCCTGGACCTGGGTGCCGACGACTACCTGCTCAAACCCTTCGAGTTCCCTGAACTGCTGGCGCGCATCCGCAGCCTGCTGCGACGCAACGACCAGGCGCTGCAACCGAACACCCTCAAGGTCGCCGACCTGGAGCTGGACCCCAGCCGTCACCGCGCCTACCGCAGCGGCCAGCGCATCGACCTGACCGCCAAGGAGTTCGCCCTGCTGCACCTGCTGATGCGCCAGAGCGGTGAAGTGCTGTCGCGCACGCAGATCATCTCGCTGGTCTGGGACATGAACTTCGACTGCGACACCAACGTCGTGGAAGTGTCGATCCGCCGCCTGCGGGCGAAAATCGACGACCCCTTCGACAACAAGCTGATCCATACCCTGCGCGGCGTCGGCTACGTACTCGAGGCCCGCGAATGAAACCTGCGCGCCTGTCACTGCGCCTGGGCCTGAGCGTCAGCCTGATGGGCGCGGCACTGGTGCTGCTGCTCGCCTGTCTGGCGGTGTTTGCCCTCGACCATGAGCTGGACAGCCGTGCACGCAAGCACCTGGCCAACAAGATGGCGCAGATCGAGCACAGCCTGACCATCGACCTCAAGGCCGCCGACCTGCGCACGCCGGTACATCCACTGCTGGATGTGGTCATGGGCCACGACAACCTGAGCCTGAGTGTCATCGCCCTGACCGGTCGCCATTCGGCCTTGCTGACCCTGGGCCCGGCCCTGGAAGCCAGCGCCTTGCTGCAGATTGAGAGCGGCCCGCAGCTAAGCTTCAGCCCGTGGCGCGATCAGGAAGGCGAGCACCTGCTCACCGCCTCGCGGCTGATGCGCCTGCAGGACGGCACCCTGGTGCGCGTGCTGCTGACAGTCAACCGTGCCGACGACCATGCCCTGCTCCAGGCCTACCTGGGCTCGACCCTGTGGGCCTTGCCGTTGCTGCTGGTGCTGATCGGCCTGGGCGCCTGGAAGCTGGTCCAGCGCGGGCTGCTGCCATTGCGCCGCTTCCGCCGGGTTGCCGAACAGGTCTCGGCGCAAACCCTCAGCCACCGCCTGCCGGAAACCGGCCTGCCGCAAGAGCTGGGTGACCTGGCAGGTGGTATCAACATCATGCTCGACCGCCTGGACGACGGTGTGCAGCGGCTTTCGCAATTTTCCGATGACCTTGCCCATGAGTTGCGTACGCCCATCGGCAACCTGATGGGCAAGGCCCAGGTCACCCTCACCCGCGAGCGCTCCAACGACGAGTACCGCGAAGCGCTGGAAAACAGCATCGAAGAACTGACCCGACTCAACCGCATCATCAACGACATGCTGTTTCTGGCCCAGGTCAGCCAGCCACAGACGCAGGTGCCGCTCAAGCCAGTGGTGCTGGCCGACGAGGTACAGCGGGTGTGCGAACTGTTCGAATGCAATGCCGAGCAAAAAGGCATTGCCTTGCGCGTACAGGGCTGGGGCACGGTGCTGGGCGAGCGGTTGATGGTGCAGCGGGCGCTGTCCAACCTGCTCAGCAATGCGATCCGCCATGGGTATGAGGGGCAGCCGATCGATATCGCGATTGAACGTAGGGACGGTTCGGTGTGGGTGTCGGTGGAGAATCGCGGGCCGGGTATTGCCCAGGCGCATTTGCCGCACCTGTTCGAACGCTTTTACCGCGTGGGTTCGGGGCGCTCGCGGCTGGAAGGCGGGACGGGCCTGGGGCTGGCGATCGTGCGCTCGATCATGCAGGTGCATGGCGGGCGGGTTGAGGTGCACAGCGAACTGCAGGGGGTGACGCGGTTCAGCCTGGTGTTTGCCGATCAGGTTGGCTGATCGGGCCTCATCGCGGGTCAAGCCCATTCCCAACAGTAGGCTTGGGATCGAGCTTGCCCGGCAAGAAAGTCAACCCAATCACTGAGTATGGATACACGCTAGAGAACAGAAAAAACTGCTTGATGGTTACGATAAAATTGCTCGACCCCGAATTGGCGTAACCGCTCAAGCCAATCTTCAGCCACGGTTCGTGAGTAACCTAAATCAATTGCAGCCTCTCGCACGAGCTCAAACTCAGTTCGTAATGTGGTCGGCATCACTCCGGGGTCGTCGGTGTTTATCAGTACCCTGATGGGCCCTCTTCGCAGACCATACGGGTTGTGCCTTCCTTCAATTTGTAGCTCACGCTCGTCTGGTGGATTCCAACGGAAGATCGGATGTTCACAGTAAGTTTCCAATCGAGCAATGTAGAGATTAGAAGTAGGATTGACTTCGATGATCAAGCCTTGGCGGTCATACTCATCTAGAAGATAGTCCTGCAAGGCACGCATAAATTCAAGCTCCTCAGGGCTTTCTGTGTCGCGAAACGGCGCGTCCGGATCCAGAGGTATTCGGTCGCCATTATACTGGGCGCTGCTCCGCGCAGCTTCCACAATAGCCATACGTACTGGCCTTGTTCTACCTGCACTGTACTCTGCCTGTCGCAGCATGTAGAAGCACGCAGGCGTCTGCTTCGAGAGCTCAGCGCTATAGGCCTTCAGCACTTGGGCGCATACTAATTGTTCGTAATCAGGCACGCCGATGCGTTGTTCTTCGTCGTATAAAGGAATGGGATAATTTTTTTCAAACTGATGATAGCAATTTCTACGCAATTGCCACGCTTTAAAGAGAATATCTGGAGACGGACCTGCCTGCTCCAGTCCCCTAAAATGAGTAGCAGTGGACTCTTTTCGAATTGGCCCAAGTAAATCAATACTACTAAGTCCACCGCACCAATCAACAAACGGGGCTACTCGCGCAATACGTCGCTCAAGACGACTGATGACCTGACTGGCCAAGTCAACCTTGCCGCTCAATTCGCACGCGTAATGCCACAACCACACCAAGTTATCCAAATGTTCGTCGACAGGCAAGATCATGTCCCCCTGCCGCTCGGCCCATAAACGGGGTTCAATCCCCAGTGCAAGCGCATGACCCAATCGATCGCCGCTGCGCATTGAGCAGAAACGTACGGTCTCGTCGACATGCCGCATACCAGACAGCGGATGTGCGTAGTCCTCTCCCGCGTGAACACTTAAGTGAAATCCAGGCGTGGCACTATCGCCTTTATCGCGCTGAAGTATATAGCTACGTAGCCAGCGAAGTACGGGAGCAAACCACTCGATACGAAGCGCATTTTCATCCCCGGCCACATCCAGCCCGCGCAGCCAAGAGCTGGGTTGGAAATGAAAATTCGGATTATGCAGACCGCCTAGGAACACCTCATCGTCTTGATCTGCACGACTCTGCATCGCGTGAACCATGTCACGTGCTGATTTCCAATGTTTTGGCGCGTTGTACACGGCGGGTAGCCGGCGGCCTTTACTATCGTACTTTTTTTTATCGCCGGAGCGCGAGAAATGCATACAGAAATGCCAACGCTCAATACTCTCCAGATACTTCTGATGCTTAGAGCCAAAGCCTTGATATTGAGGATAACCAAAGGCGCCTTTTTGTTCCGGAAACGGGACACCTTGCGCTTGGGCGACAGCATTGGCCATCTTAGCAAACACCTTGGTTCGAATCTGGCTGGGCGAAACCTTAAACTCCGCAACGTCGCCGGGTGCCGACATCATCCGGGAGATACAATCGATTTGAGCAGTTACGCTTTTAGCAGCTTGACCCAACTCGGGGTGGGCAAAATCCTCGGAAAAGCGGGTCAGGCCCTGACCGTCCATGATCAATTCTTTACGTAACACCATCAACTCGGTGAAGAAGTAGAATACTGCCACACGCACGCTAGTGGGGGCCTGTTCATCACGATAGGTATGCCACAGCCAAAGCACCAGCCACATCCAGGCCTCGGAGGAAGCTAAAGCGTTAGCCAGTTGCGTAAGTAACCATTGGCTATCGATCAACTCGACTGGTCCACGTTTTTCGCGGAAAAACTCCAGATACAAACTTAGCGAACCGGGAAGCTCTATAAGGGTTTCTTCGCAGGCTGAGGCCAACTTCTTCCCTATACCTTTATTCCTGTCTTTTCCTTCGCGCTGTTCTCTATCTAGCAGTATGCATAACAATCGCTGCAGACGAATTAACACTTCCTTATGAGGATTTTCTTTACCTACCGGATTCAGCAGATTGCTCGCTAACACGATTCCATCGAAGGCAATCCCCCCAAGATGTACATGTCCTTCGGCATAGACTTTGTGTTTGACAGCGGGAGGAGCGAAGAACTGCCTTTGCGCCGCGACGATGCGTTTGAAATCAAATGGACGTAGATAGTCCCCGTTGGCTAACCAGCCTGACAGATGCCATCCGGCAATCAAGGTAGGATCAATGTCCACGGCCAACCTTGCATATGCTTGCACTTGGCTGTCGCGATATTGTAGTAAATCTCCGTTACGAACCATCAGACGTTCGAACAACTCATCCATCATCGGTAATCTAGGAGAGTCGAACATATCCTCACCGACCAAACCGGTAAAGGCATGATTCATATCGCCCCGACGAAAACGACGAGCGTGGTTACCGTCGAGGGACGCGACCAAATGCTCCATACGCTGTGCACACCACCTAACATAGTCGTCGGAGGGCAAGGGGCGTATGGAGTTAGTAAGAAACTCCCTAAGTAAACGGGCGTGCTCAGCGCCAGAGAAAATTTCGCCGACCGCCAGTTCGAGAAGCGAGCGCTTTATCATTTCTCATAGTCTTTTGAAGCTAACAATACTGCTACAGCTTGATCGAATCGCTTGCGTAGAGCTGGAGGCACATCACTATTTTCAGTATAGAAGTTTGTTTGAATTTCCAACAACTCATCTTCATTCGAGCACTGCCGACGCAACCCTCTTATTAATTGGTTCACAGTAAAAGCCTTGGCATCAATTTCCAGCACGCTCGACAGCCAATGCCTCACTGCGTCGTCAGGACTAAATGAAACACCCGCGTCACTCAAATCGCTTGCTGGGGCACTGAAGCCATAATCTGCACCAAGCCAATCCCGCAAAGGATGGTCACCTAGATAATAAGTTGCAGATCGAACACTTTCACCAAACACCTTAACAGCTTCAGCTGAAGCAGAAAGAAAATTGGAACCGCCTGTTACAACCCCTCCAAACGAAGCATTCATCCTTGGATAAAATGGCTGTATATTCTGAATATATAAAGCATTGCTTTCAAACCTATCAACAGCCCCAACATTGACAGTAGCTATAATAGGGGGCAAACCAAACAACTTCCCTTTCTCGAAACTACCAAACGCAGCCCAGACACTATTAAATGCTTGACCAGCAATATTCACAGCCTGCTGACGACTGACTACCTCTTGGCCCTTTACATTGAAAAAACCAGCTTGATTCATAACTTTATTGAAAACATTGTACACTAGCCACGGCGAAAGCTCATAAGCACTCAAACCATGAATTCGTCGCCATTCATTAATACTGCCAGCCAGCTCCCTGATTGAGCCATAATACTGCTCAATATCAAACAAACTTCCAAGCTCACCAAGCTCTTCGCGCCCACCCATCATATCTAAATGAACTTTTGTTGCTGCAACCGCCGCGGTTGAGTAAAACGGAGCACGTAACAGCAGCTGCACAATATCATCCACTTCGACATCGCGAACCAAACTGGTTATAACCAGCTCAACAATTCGCCCAACACTGACCATTCTACCTCGACTGGATGTTGAGTAATAGTTAAGGTGCAGAACCAACGCCAGCAGGAGATCCGCTCGAGGATGATCAGTAGCGTCCAACTTTATTGCGGGAAGCAGACGCCCACCGACCTCAGGCACCGGATAAGGTAAGATAGCGGATTCAGGAAGACGCTCTAACCAAGTCTTAGGCAATTTACCTGTAAGTTGGAGACGCCAGCTTGAAATATCTGCACCTCGCTCAAACACTGAAAATTCAGAAGTACGGTGCAATAGAGGTCTAAACAAGGGAGTATCAAACACTTCTCTGGCTGGATCTGGATTATCAAACCAATGCCTCTGGGCGGTCAGAACGAGATAAGCGCCGCCACCTTTTGGCTCATATGTAAAATAGTCTCTTAGTGCAAGATACCAAGAACTTCTTTGCTCGGGTGTAAGCTTAACGCTTACACCCCCATCCGCAACCCGCCCTCGCTCATACTCCTTCAGAAAATCAGAATACGCTTGAGCATATTCACGCTTCTCCAGCTTACTAATTCTTACGTAGCAATCTTCGAATGCTTTAATTGCGGCGCGCGGCACATCAGGCATTTGGGAAAAATGCGCAATATCCCCAACATCACGTTTACCAAGAAAACCTAAAGGAAGCTGAGGAATAAGCAACTTGCAACATTGAATTAACTGCGCAAGCGCTCTTACCGAAGAAATAGGAATTACCAACTGGCTATTTTCCAAACCATTGACGGGACCGGCGAGCAAGGCATACAACCACTCATTGAATGCTCTCAACTGTAGATGACTACTAGACCGCTCGAGACTACGTAAAAAAATATTGGCATCCGCTAAGTAACTCGTCACCTCTGGCATCCGCAACCGATATTGCAGCGGCAGCACCTTGCGCTGGTATTCAATTGCCAGATCTGTGGCGCGTGCGTAGGCATCTGCTCGTCGGTAATTAGAGTCGGTCAAAATTCGCCCATGAAAATCGCGCCAACTTACTTCATTGTAGAGCGCACCATCACCGCTAATTATAGGTAGTACTGTAGGTGTTGTTAGATAGCGTCTTACGATCTCTAAATTTTCAAAAGCCCGACTCAACGACGTATCGATATCGTCAATAGTCAACACCAAAAGATCTTTATCTATAAGCTCTAGCGCAACACTGAAGAAATTATGAACTTCCTCAACCAGTTGTTGGTTACCCATAAAAGCACGTAACTTGTCTAAGCCTTTGGTGTCATCCTGTGACTGCATATTTTCTAACGCACGCCCGAGCTTTTGCAACTGCAGCGCTAACTTCTTACGCGTTACTTCGCTGTATTCCTGTGCCTCACGAACTTTTTCATCCGAAAGCACCGCCGCAACGATAACATTTAGAAACAAGTCATTATGATCTTCCAGCAAGGTAGGATCGACCGGCTTGAGAATATGCACACGTGTTGCGAACTTCTTCTCCATCGCACTCATCTGAAGGTAACTCGGCAAATTTACCAAAACTGAGCTCTTGCCTGTTCCCCGCTGACCATCTAGCAGTACCGCACTGTGTAAGCGACTTGCATCTAACTTAACTTTATTATCCCGAGCGTACACTGCGCGCGCATGCGCATCGCCGATAAAGGTCAGAAGATTATTATAAATTCCATGGGCGAGCAATGTATCCGTTTTAGCCTGATACGCACTTTCAACCTGATCAATTGGAATAAATCTAACGTTCTTATCGCCCATTTGTAAACTTTCCTTAGCAAATTCTAAACAAGGGCGGTTTGCGCTGTCACCGCTTTAATACAAACAAACCTTTCAAACAGCTGGCAAGACCTGCGTTGTCTCAGCGTGTGCTGGCCGCCAGAATCAGCGCCTTCATCTCCGCCACCGCCGACTTGAAGCCAACGAACAGCGCATGGGCCACCAGCGCATGGCCGATGTTCAGTTCGTTGATGCCCTTGATCGCCGCCACCGCTTCAACGTTGTGGTAATGCAGGCCGTGGCCGGCATTGACGATCAGGCCCTGGCCGAGCCCAAAGGCTACGCCGTCGGCCACGCGCTTGAGTTCTTCAGCCACTTCGCTCGGGGTTTGCGCATCGGCATAACGGCCGGTGTGCAACTCGATGGCCGGCGCACCGACACGGCGCGAGGCTTCGATCTGGCGCTCGTCAGCATCGATGAACAAGGACACTTCCGCGCCCAGACGCGACAGGCGCTCAACCGCAGCCTTGATCCGTGCTTCCTGGCCGGCGACGTCCAGGCCGCCTTCGGTGGTCAGCTCCTGACGGGTTTCCGGAACCAGGCAGATGTGCGCCGGGCGAATGCGCTCGGCAAACACCATCATTTCTTCGGTGACGCCCATTTCGAAGTTCATGCGCGTCTGCAACACATCCTTGAGCAGCAGCACGTCACGCTCCTGGATGTGCCGGCGGTCTTCGCGCAAGTGCACGGTAATGCCATCGGCACCGGCTTCTTCGGCGTCCAGCGCGGCTTTGACCGGGTCCGGGTAGCGGGTACCACGCGCCTGGCGCAGGGTCGCCACGTGGTCGATGTTCACGCCGAGCAGCATGCGGTTGCTTTGAGTCACGAAGAGGCTCTCCTGAAGATTGAGCCCCACAGCATACGACGTTGTTCAGCGCTTGCGAAACAGTTCGCGACTGACCAGCGGCCGACCGCCCAGATGCACGGCCAGGGCCTGGCGCATCAGGCGCTTGGCCGCGCTCAGGGCGCCGGGAATTTCCCAGTCGGCATCGGCCATGGCCAACAACTCGGCACCGTTGAACAGCCCCGGCTGCAACAGGTAGACCCGCTCAAGCCCGGCATCGACCTGCAAGCGGTACAGGCCATCGACGGCCAGTGGTTCGCCGTTGACGTCATGGTCGAGGGCAAAGGCGTAACCCAGCTCGTCCAGCAAGCGCCACTCGAACGCCCTTAGCAGCGGCTCCAGCGGACGACCGGCGGCCAGCGCCTGCAAGGTCGCAGCATAGTGCTCGAACACCACCGGATGCGGATCCTCGGCGGGCAGTAGGCGAATCAGCAGCTCGTTGAGGTACAGCCCGCTGAACAGCGCATCGCCATGCAGCCAGGCCGCCACGCCGACGCTGTCCAGACGGCCGACATTTTTCAGCTCGCCGCGGCCGCGAAATTCCACTTCAAGGGGTACGAAGGGACGCACCTGGCTGCCGGCCTTGCCACGGGCACGGCGCATGACCGCGCGCAGGCGCCCTTGCGGGGTGAGGAAATCCACCAGCGCGCTGGTTTCACGGTAGGCCCGGCTGTGCAGCACGTAGGCCGGTTGGCCAACTGGCAGTTCCATGAGCGGCGCTTCAGAAGAGGTTCGACCCGGCAGCGGACGCTACCGGGCCTGGAGCAATCAGAGGTCGCCGTAGCCCAGCGAACGCAGGGCGCGTTCGTCGTCGGACCAGCCACCCTTGACCTTGACCCAGAGGTTGAGCATGACCTTGGCGTCGAACAGTACTTCCATGTCCTTGCGCGCCTCGGAGCCGATGCGTTTGATCCGCTCGCCCTTGTCGCCAATGATGATCTTCTTCTGGCCGTCACGTTCGACCAGGATCAGCGCATGGATGTGCAGGATCTTGCCCTGCTGCTTGAACTCTTCGATCTCGACGGTGATCTGGTACGGCAGCTCCGCGCCGAGCTGACGCATGATCTTCTCGCGTACCAGCTCTGCCGCCAGGAAGCGGCTGCTGCGGTCGGTGATCTGGTCTTCCGGGAAGAAGTGATCGTTTTCCGGCAGGTGCTTGGCGATCAGGCCTTCCAGCGCTTCCAGGTTATGCCCCTGCTGGGCCGAGATCGGCACGATTTCGGCGTTAGGCAGTTGCTCCTGCAGCCACTGCAGGTGCGGGATCAGGTCGGCTTTCTCTTCGATCCGGTCGGTCTTGTTGATCGCCAGGATCACCGGGCCCTGCACGTACTGCACGCGCTCGAGCACCAGCTGGTCTTCGTCGGTCCACTTGGTGCGGTCAACGACGAAGATCACCACATCGACGTCCTTGAGGGCGGCCGAGGCGGTTTTGTTCATGTAGCGGTTGAGCGCCTTTTCGTTGCTCTTGTGCATGCCCGGGGTATCGACGTAGATCGCCTGGACATCACCCTCGGTCTTGATCCCGAGCATGTTGTGGCGGGTAGTCTGCGGCTTGCGCGAGGTGATCGCGAGCTTTTGCCCGAGGATATGGTTGAGCAGGGTCGACTTGCCCACGTTCGGGCGGCCGACAATGGCGACATAGCCGCAGCGGGTAGTGTTGGTATCAGTCATTGCCATTCTCCACGCCCAGGGCGATCAGTGCTGCGGCGGCCGCGACTTGCTCGGCGATACGCCGGCTGACGCCTTGCCCTCGGCTTTTTTCAGTCAAAAGGGTCACTTCGCATTCGACGAAAAACGTCCGGCAATGGGGTTCACCTTGAATATCCACCACTTCGTAGCGCGGCAGTTCGCAGCCCCGTGACTGCAGAAATTCCTGCAGACGGGTTTTCGGGTCCTTGTTGGTATCGACCAGGGTCAGGCTTTCGAATTCGCCCGCCAGCCATGCCAGCACCCGCTCGCGGGCGGTCTGCATGTCCGAATCCAGGTAGATGGCACCAATCAGCGCCTCCAGGGCATCGGCAAGGATCGACTCGCGGCGGAAACCGCCGCTCTTCAGCTCGCCCGAGCCCAGGCGCAGGTATTCGCCCAGGTCAAAGCCTCGGGCCAGTACCGCCAGGGTCTCGCCCTTGACCAGCCGCGCACGCAAGCGCGACAGCTGGCCTTCGCGGGCCTGGGGGAAGCGCTCGAACAGCGCTTCACCGGCGACGAAGTTGAGGATCGCATCGCCGAGGAACTCGAGGCGTTCGTTGTTGCGCCCGGCAAAACTGCGGTGCGTCAGGGCCAGCAGCATCAGCTCCTGGTTCTTGAAGGTATAACCGAGCTGGCGCTCGAGGCGGCTCAAGGAAACGCTCACAGTGTACCCACGCGCAGTTCGTGGTCGAAATTCAGCCCGCACGCCTGGGCGCGAGGCTCACACTTTGCAACTCGGTACGCCGCCATCGGGGCTACCGTCGGATTTAACGCGTTGTTCAAATCAACATCCTGAAAGACTGTTTGGCTCATGCTCGCTGGCCGGGGTGATCGGTTGAATCCAGGGATCCCTGAACACAGCCTATGCCAGAAACGCATTCGGCGCTGTCCCAGGACAGCGCCGTTGTGGTGTTACTTGATCAACCCGACCCGCGACAGGTTCGGGAAGTGGCTCAGTTTAGGCTCTGGCCAGCTCATCCAGACCGCGAAGGCCTTGCCGACGATGTTCTTGTCCGGAACCATGCCGTGCAGTTCCTTGGGAATGTTGGGATCATCCCAGTAACGGCTGTCGTTCGAGTTGTCGCGGTTGTCGCCCATCATGAAGTAATGGCCGGCAGGGACTGTCCATTGCTGGTCAGGCGGCATGCGGTAACGGCTCATTTCCTTGCGGATCAGGTGCTCGGCTTCGCCCAGTTTTTCCTTGTACAGCTCGGCGCTGCCCAGGGTGCCCGGCTCGGTACCGACCAATTGCTCGGCAATCGCCTGACCGTTGACGGTCAGCTTCTTGTCGCTGGTGTAACGAATCTGATCGCCCGGCAGGCCAACCACACGCTTGATGTAGTTGACGTTCGGGTCGCTCGGGTAGCGGAACACCATGACATCGCCACGCTGCGGGTCACCGACCTCGATGACCTTCTTGTCGATCACCGGCAGACGAATCCCGTAGGAGAATTTGTTCACCAGGATGAAATCGCCCACTTCCAGGGTCGGCTTCATCGACCCCGAAGGGATCTGGAACGGCTCGACCAGGAACGACCGCAGCACCAGGACAATGAACAGCACCGGGAAGAACGATTTACCGTACTCGACCAGCAACGGTTCCTTGTTCAGGCGCTCGACCACTGCCATCTCTGGCTGGCTGACGCTGCCCTGATAGTTGACGATTGCCGAACGCCGGCGCGGGGCCAGGAACAGCAGATCGACCAGGGCCAACAGACCGCAGACGGCGACGGCGATGACAAGCAACAGCGGGAAATTTAGCGACATAGGACCTAACTATCCAACCTGAGCACGGCGAGGAAGGCTTCTTGTGGGATTTCCACGTTGCCGACCTGTTTCATGCGTTTCTTACCGGCCTTCTGCTTCTCCAACAGCTTGCGCTTACGGCTAACGTCACCACCGTAGCATTTGGCCAGTACGTTCTTTCTGAGCGCCTTGACAGTGGTACGCGCAACAATCTGCCCGCCAATGGCGGCCTGGATTGCCACATCGAACATCTGCCGAGGAATCAGTTCCTTCATCTTCTCGGTCAATGCGCGGCCCTTGTAGTGCGCATTGTCGCGGTGCACGATCAGCGCCAGGGCATCGACCTTGTCACCGTTGATCAGTACGTCAAGCTTGACCAGGTTAGCCGACTGGTAGCGGTCGAAATGGTAGTCCAGCGAGGCGTAGCCACGGCTGGTGGACTTCAGGCGGTCGAAGAAGTCCAGTACCACTTCGTTCATCGGCAGATCGTAGCGTACTTGCACCTGCGAACCGAGGAACTGCATGTCGCGCTGCACGCCACGCTTCTCGATGCACAGGGTAATGACGTTACCCAGGTGCTCCTGAGGCACCAGGATGGTGGCCGAAACGATCGGCTCACGGAAGTCTTCGACCGCGGACACATCCGGCAGCTTCGACGGGTTGTCGACGTAGATGGTTTCGCCGGTCTTGAGCTTGACCTCGAAGATTACGCTTGGCGCGGTGGTGATCAGGTCCAGGTCGTATTCGCGCTCGAGGCGCTCCTGGATGATCTCCATGTGCAGCATGCCGAGGAAGCCGCAACGGAAGCCGAAGCCCAGGGCGTCGGAGCTTTCCGGCAGGTACTGCAGCGACGAATCGTTCAGGGTCAGTTTTTGCAGAGCGTCACGAAAATCTTCGAAATCTTCGGAACTGACAGGGAACAGGCCGGCATAAACCTGCGGCTGAATGCGTTTGAAACCTGGCAGCACCTCGACCTCGGGGGTCGTGCTCAGGGTCAGGGTATCGCCCACTGGCGCACCGTGAATGTCCTTGATGCTGGCGATGATGAAGCCTACTTCACCGGCTTTGAGGTCAGCGGTCTGGGTGTGCTTGGGGTTGAACACACCGACGCTGTCGACCAGGTGGATCTTGCCGGTGGACTTGACCAGGATCTTGTCGCCCTTCTTCACCCGGCCGTGACGTACACGCACCAGGGAGACGACGCCCAGGTAGTTGTCGAACCAGGAGTCGATGATCAGCGCCTGCAGGGGCGCCTCGATGTCACCGGTAGGCGCAGGAATGGTTTGCACCAGGCGCTCGAGCACCTCGTCCACGCCCATGCCGCTCTTGGCGCTGCAGGCCACGGCGTCGGTGGCGTCGATGCCGATGATCTTCTCGATCTCGTCCTTGACCTTGTCCGGGTCGGCCTGGGGCAGGTCCATCTTGTTCAGCACCGGCATGACCTCAAGGCCCTGCTCGATGGCGGTGTAGCAGTTGGCAACCGACTGGGCTTCTACGCCCTGGCCGGCATCGACCACCAGCAAGGCACCTTCACAGGCCGCCAGCGAGCGGCTGACTTCGTAGGTGAAGTCGACGTGGCCGGGGGTGTCGATGAAGTTCAGCTGGTAGGTTTTGCCGTCCTGCGCGGTGTAGTACAGGGTGACGCTGTGGGCTTTGATGGTGATACCGCGTTCACGCTCCAGGTCCATGGAATCGAGTACCTGGGCTTCCATTTCACGCGCAGTCAGGCCACCGCACATCTGAATGAAGCGGTCGGCCAAGGTCGACTTGCCATGGTCAATGTGGGCGATGATGGAGAAATTGCGGATATGACTCAAATCACTCACGGGTCAACACTCAAAAAGGCTGCGGGCCGAACGCCCACCGAAAAATAGCCGGGAATTGTACCTGAAGCTTGACGTTGGCGTCACGTGAACTGTGGGCAAGGGAACCGTAGGAATTGTTTCCAGGTCGGGACGCCGCCCCGCCGCTCCCACAGCCTGCCTGCAAGGGCCTGGGGCAGCACCCAGAAAAAAGGGCAGCCGAGGCTGCCCTTTTCTGCTCAACCCGGCTTATTCCGCCAGTTTGAAGGTGATGAAGCTGGCGCGCCCCTGACGCAGGACGCGCATGGACACCGAACGGTTCTTCGGCAGCTCCTTGGCGATTTCGGTGAACTGCTTGGCCGAGAGGATCGCCTGGTTGTTCAGGTGGCTGATGACATCACCCGGACGCAGCCCGATCAGCGCGGCCGGACCTTCCTGGACTTCCTTGATGACTACGCCGCCCTTGAGCTCAAGGGCCTTTTTCTGGTCGGCGGTCAGGTCGGACACCGACACGCCCAGGCGGTTGCTGCTGCGCTCGACACCGCCGTTGGCGTTGGTGGTGATCTCGGCGTCGTCATCCGGCAGTGCGCCGATGGTGATGTCCAGCGATTGACGCTTGCCATTGCGGATGATGTCCAGCTTGGCCTTGGCGCCGTCCTTGAGGCCACCGACCAGGTGCGGCAGGTCGGCAGACATGACGATCGGCTGACCGTTCATGCTCAGGATCACGTCACCGACCTGCAGGCCACCCTTGGCCGCCGGGCCGTCTTCCAGCACCTGGGCGACCAGGGCTCCGGCCGGCTTGTCGAGACCGAAGGATTCAGCCAGGTCCTTGTTGACCTCCTGGATCACCACGCCCAGCCAGCCACGGCTGACCTTGCCGTCTTTCTTCAGCTGGTTGGAGACATCCAGCGCCACGTCGATCGGGATGGCGAACGACAGGCCCATGAAGCCGCCGGAACGGGTGAAGATCTGCGAGTTGATCCCCACTACTTCACCGTTCATGTTGAACAACGGGCCACCGGAGTTACCCGGGTTGATCGCCACGTCGGTCTGGATGAACGGCACGTAGGTGTCGTTGGGCAGGGTGCGACCCTTGGCACTGACGATGCCTTTGGTCACCGAATGGTCGAAACCGAACGGCGAACCGATGGCCAGCACCCACTCACCGACCTTGAGCTTCTCGGAGTCACCCAGTTTGACGGTCGGCAGGTCCTTGCCTTCGACCTTGAGCAGGGCCACGTCGGTGCGCGGATCGGTGCCGACCAGCTTGGCCTGCAGCTCGCTGCGGTCCGACAGGCGGACGATGATCTCGTCGGCATCGGCGACCACGTGGTTGTTGGTCAGCACATAACCGTCGCTGGAGATGATGAAGCCCGAACCCAGCGATTGCGCTTCACGCTGACGGTCACCGCGCGGCGAACGCGGGGCCTGTGGCATGTTGCGTTCGAAGAACTCGCGGAACATCGGCGGCAGGCCTTCGAGGTCTGGCACCTGCCCCGCCGCATACTTGCGGTCGGGCAGTTTCTGCTTGGTACTGATGTTGACCACCGCAGGCGATGCCTGCTCGACCAGGGTGGTGAAGTCCGGCAGGGCTTCGGCCTGGGCGGTGAGCACCTGGCCGAGCATGAACACGGCGGCGACCATCGATAAGTAGGTTTTCAAGCGTGGTATTGACATACGGCTCCCGTCACAACGAGCGTGGTTAGCAGTAGGGACCTGCAGAAGCAGGAAAGGCCAGCCCCCGAAAGGACTGACCTATAGAAAAATTCTGGAGTTTTTGCAAACTGCAAAGCTTGCCAATCATGTCAGCCAAGCAATCCTCGACCTGTCAGCCTCATTGCCTGCGCCTCATTTTTTCACCTGGGCATCCTGGACGCGCATGGACAGCGCGATGCGTTCGGCAGTACCGATAGGGATCTCGCCAACCACGGTGACCATCATTTCACCCTTGGGCGTGGTCAACCGGCGGGAGACCGCTACGGTCGGGCCCAGTTGCGTGCGGATATCGGCAGCAGTGCCTTTATCCAGGGCTTCGACGAATACCGAGAAGCGTGCCAGGCCGTCGTCGTACATCAGGCTGCTGACCGCGTTCTTGCTTTGCGGATCCTTGCGCACCGAACTGTTGATCAGTTCAAAGCCCGGAGGCAACCAGTCCGAACGCCAGCCGGTGACAGGCTGGGCAGCTTGCGCACTCAGTTGAGCGAGCGGCTTGCAGATACCGCTGGCCTTGAGTTCATCGTCTGTTGGCGCGTCACGGGTATCCAGGCGGGTGAACTGGAAGCGCTCCAGCAACCGCCCTCCGTCATCGAGCATCAACGACTTGAGCGGCAGCCCGGTCTGGCGATCCAGGTGCAGCTCGAAGGCATAACGGTGTTGATCACGCGGGGTAAGGGTGACGATGACCGCTTCACGGTCTGCCACCCTGGACTTGCCGGCGACCCCGAGGTCGTACCAGCTCATCAGCTTCAAGGGGTCAAGCACTCGCGCCGCCGCTTCCGGGGTATTGGCCACACCTGCCACCAGGGACCCGCTTACGCACTGGGTATGACCATCGACACGCACGACTTCCTGGGCCGAGCCATCGAGCTGCAACAGCCGCTCGCTGACCTTGCCGTCCTGGACACGATGCCAGATATCGTGGGTGGAGAAGCTACCGTTACGCTCGTAAACGAAAGTACCCTGATAACTCTGCTGTTGCTCGGCCTGGGCCAGACGTTTGAGCCAGTCACCTGCCTCCGGAGAGGAGTTGGCGGCAAGGGCCGGCAGCGTCAACCAGCCACCAAGCAGCAGCGGTATGAGAGGTAGCGCGCGCATGATCCTCCTTACTTAGCGATTTTCCAGGCTGGCTGCACGTGCGTACGGCAGAGCGCTCTCGGTACCCTTGAGGGCTGCTTCCTGAGCATGCTGACGCAGGTAGCCAGGCAGACGCTGGTCATGCCAGCCGGTTTGCCCTTGCAGCACGCCATTGGCCATCGGGCCTGGCTGATCTGCACTTTCACTATAGCCTGCCAGTACGGCCGGCCCTTGCGCTTGTGGCAGGCTCAGGCCTTGCTGGGCCGGCTGCTGGGCCGCCAGCTGGGCACCGCTGATTTCATCCTGGTTGTACAGGCGTACACCGGCCAGTACCGCGACAGTCACCGAAGCGGCGACGGCCAGGCGGCCCAGGCTGCGCCATGGGCCACGAGAGGCCTTGGCGGGAGCGGCTTCATCGGCCAGCGCGGCGGATACGGCCGAAGCGATATCCAGCCGTGGCAGTACCAGCTCCTTGTGCATGGCTGCACGGGCAACCTGGTAACGCGACCAGGTGGCACGGGTTTCGGGATCATCGACGGCATTCAATACCCGACGCAATTCCAGTTCGTCCGCTTCGTTATCCATCACCGCGGACAGCGATTCCTGCAAAGCTTCACGACTCATGGCGGTTCCTCTCTTGGCTGTCGCCGCTGTCTCAGGTTTCCTGCAACAACGGCTGCAGGGCTTTGTCTATGGCCTCCCGAGCGCGGAAGATTCGAGAGCGCACGGTACCCACTGGACACTGCATGACGCTTGCAATGTCCTCGTAACTCAGACCATCGAATTCACGTAAAGTTAACGCCGTACGTAAATCTTCTGGCAGTTGCTGAATGGTCCGATGGACGGTGCCTTCGATCTCATCTCGCAACAACGCGCGCTCGGGGGACTCCAGATCCTTGAGGCCATGATCGCCGTCGTAAAATTCCGCATCCTCGGAACTTACATCGCTGTCCGGTGGCCGCCGACCGCGGGACACCAGATAGTTTTTTGCCGTGTTGATGGCAATGCGGTACAGCCAGGTATAAAAGGCGCTGTCACCACGAAAATTACCAAGCGCCCGGTAAGCTTTGATGAAAGCTTCCTGCGCTACATCCTGGGCTTCATGGGTGTCGTGTACAAAACGCACGATCAACCCGAGAATCTTGTGCTGATACTTCAGCACCAACAGATCGAACGCTCGCCTGTCGCCACGCTGCACGCGCTCGACAAGCTGCTGATCCTCTTCCTGGGTTAGCATGAACACTCCTCAGTGAACTCGAAGGAGCGTTGCAACAGCCATCGTTCAGGCTTGCAACCATAGACTCGGGCTTTTCGCAAAAGTTCTCCCCTCCAAGCAAGTTTCCTGCGGCCCTTGGTCGGCTCGCACGAAAAACGCAGCGCGGTCACGGCCGGCTGCGTCGATAATCGGGTCTCGAATACGCAGACAGTGCCTTCAAGGGGCGCCTGCCGTGCGTCGCCGCGGCATTGTGGCGTGCGGGCATCCTTCTATGGATATCCGTGCACCACGGAAAGTTCCCACAAAAGGCTGCCTGGACTGCGCAAGCGCCATTGGAAATCAGGGCCTTGGGGCTGCTATAAAGGCAGCCGGTCCAGATTCACGATAGTTTCACAATGCCATAAGCGCCTGACTATTGTGCCGATCCCCCCCTTCAGATACTAGTGTCCTGACATGAGCCAACAATTCCAACATGATGTTCTCGTGATCGGCAGCGGCGCCGCCGGCCTCAGCCTGGCCCTGACCCTCCCCGGTCACCTGCGCATCGCCGTGCTCAGCAAGGGCGACCTCGCCAATGGCTCGACCTTCTGGGCCCAGGGTGGCGTGGCCGCGGTGCTGGACGACACCGACACGGTGCAATCCCACGTCGAAGACACCCTCAATGCCGGCGGCGGCCTGTGCCATGAAGACGCCGTGCGCTTCACCGTTGAGCATAGCCGCGAAGCGATTCAGTGGCTGATCGACCAGGGCGTGCCGTTTACCCGTGACGAACACGCCGGCGACGAAGACAGCGGCTTTGAATTCCACCTGACCCGTGAAGGCGGCCACAGCCATCGGCGCATCATCCACGCCGCCGATGCCACGGGGGCGGCGATCTTCACCACCCTGCTGGCACAAGCGCGCCTGCGCCCGAACATCGAGCTGCTGGAGCAGCGGGTGGCAGTCGACCTGATCACCGAGCGGCGCCTGGGCCAGGACGGCGATCGCTGCCTGGGGGCCTATGTCCTGGACCGCAATACCGGAGAGGTCGACACCTTCGGCGCCCGCTTCACCGTGCTGGCTACCGGCGGCGCGGCCAAGGTCTACCTGTACACCAGCAACCCCGACGGCGCCTGCGGCGATGGCATCGCCATGGCCTGGCGTGCCGGTTGCCGGGTGGCCAACCTTGAGTTCAACCAGTTCCACCCGACCTGCCTGTACCACCCGCAGGCCAAGAGCTTCTTGATTACCGAAGCCCTGCGTGGCGAGGGTGGCTTGCTCAAGCTGCCCAATGGCGAGCGTTTCATGCCGCGCTTCGACCCGCGTGAAGAACTGGCCCCGCGCGACATCGTTGCCCGCGCCATCGACCATGAAATGAAACGCCTGGGGGTGGACTGCGTCTACCTGGACATCAGCCACAAGCCGGCCGAGTTCGTCAAAAGCCACTTCCCGACCGTTTATGAACGCTGCCTGACCTTTGGCATCGATATCACCCGCCAGCCGATCCCGGTCGTGCCGGCCGCCCATTACACCTGCGGCGGGGTGATGGTCGACGAACAGGGCCTGACCGACGTACCGAGCCTGTACGCCATCGGCGAAACCAGCTTCACCGGCCTGCACGGCGCCAATCGCATGGCCAGCAATTCGCTGCTCGAATGCTTCGTTTACGGGCGTTCGGCCGCCAACGACATCGTCGCCCGCCTGGATCAGGTCGAAATGCCCCAGGCGCTGCCATGCTGGGATGCCAGCCAGGTCACCGATTCGGACGAAGACGTGATCATCGCGCACAACTGGGACGAACTGCGGCGCTTCATGTGGGACTACGTGGGGATCGTGCGCACCAACAAGCGCCTGCAGCGTGCCGAGCATCGGGTACGCCTGCTGCTCGACGAAATCGACGAGTTCTACAGCAACTACAAGGTCAGCCGCGACCTGATCGAATTGCGCAATCTGGCCCAGGTTGCCGAATTGATGATCCGCTCGGCCATGCAGCGCAAGGAAAGCCGCGGCCTGCACTACACCCTGGATTACCCGGGCATGCTCAGCGAGGCCCGCGACACTATCCTGCAGCCGCCCACCTACGCCGACTGAACTTCAGACGCAAGCGCAGGCGCCGGTGCTGCACCGGCTCCAGCGCGTCGAACGCTATGCACTGACCCTCACTGAAACGCCGCCCGGCCCTGCGAAAGCGCAGTACCACCCATCCGGGCAAGGCCAGGCTGTCGGGCTTGAGCTGCACCGCCTGCCAGCCCTGGGCGCGGCTGAACAACTGCCAGCCGTGGGCATCGCGGCGCAGTGCGGTAATGGCGTTGGGATCGGTCAGCAAAATGCGCCGGGGGATGATCCAGGCGCCGTGCGGCAGGCACAAGGCGATGGCCGCCAGGCGTAACCACAAGGGAACCTGTAGCAGGCTCAGTGCCAACAAGGCCAGCAGCAGGCTGACGAGGTACGCCGCCAGCAGGGCCCTTGAGCCCTGCCAGCGACATTCGAAGCGGTCACTTGGGCTGGACACGGTCCAGGATGATGCGAACCATGCGTTGCAGCTCCGGGTCTTCGGACTCGTTGCGTTCCATGAACCAGCCGAACATGTCCTGGTCTTCGCAGCCGAGCAAACGCCAGTACAGCTGTCGATCTTCCGGGCTCAGGGTTGGAAAAACGTCCTGGCTGAAAGGAACCAGCAACACGTCCAGCTCGAGCATGCCGCGGCGGCTGTGCCAAAAGAGCTTGTTGAGTTCAATTTGTTCGACCATGAAGCCCTCCAAAAATAGGCCGCCAGTATACAGAGCCAGCAGCCGAGGGACACGCGACGTTGGTCCGGACATGTGAGCAAATAATGACGGAGGGCCGCGCTCAACTACCTATTTTGCCAACAGCGCTCTATCATGGCCCCCAGACCTATCACCTTGCGATAAACCATGGCCGATTCCGCTTTTTTCTGCACCCTTTCCCATGAAGGCGTTCTCGCCGTCCGCGGTTCGGACGCCGGCAAGTTCCTGCAAGGCCAGTTGACCTGCAACATCAGTTACCTCAACGACCATACCGCCAGCCTCGGCGCCCGCTGCATGGTCAAGGGCCGCATGCAGTCGAGCTTTCGCATCCTCCCCGAGGGCGATGGCTACTTGCTGGCGATGACCCGCGAACTGCTCGAACCGCAACTGGCGGACCTGAAGAAATATGCGGTGTTCTCCAAGGCCAAGCTGAGCGACGACAGCGCCGCCTGGGTGCGTTTCGGCCTGCACAACGGTGCAGCCGCCCTGCAGGCCCTGGGCCTGGAAGTGCCGGCGCAGACCGACGCCGTAACCCGTCACAACGGCCTGATTGCCATCGAGGTCTCGACCGCTCGTGTCGAGTTGTGGGTACCTGTCGAACAGGCCGAAGCGGTGCAAGCCCAACTGGCTGCACACCTGGCCAGTGCTGATCTCAACGACTGGCTGCTCGGCCAGATCCGCGCCGGTATCGGCCAGGTCATGCTGCAAACCCGCGAGCTGTTCATCCCGCAGATGATCAACCTGCAGGCCGTGGGTGGCGTGAGCTTCAAGAAAGGCTGCTACACCGGTCAGGAAATCGTCGCGCGCATGCAGTACCTGGGCAAGCTCAAGCGCCGCCAGTACCGCGTGGCGCTGGCCGAAGGCAGCCTGCCGGAGCCCGGTACCGAAGTTTTCTCGCCAACCCATAACTCCTCCGTCGGTGAAGTGGTGCTGGCCGCCCGCAGCGAACAGGGCTGCGAACTGCTGGCCGTACTGACCGCCGATGCCGTGGAAGACAACAACCTGCACCTGGGAAGCCCCGAAGGCCCGCGCCTGGCGCTGCTGACGCTTCCTTACGAACTGGATCGCGATCGCGAAATCCAGCGCTGAGCCTGCTCCCGCCCTCCCGGGCGGGGCACTCCTGAATTGCGGTAGAGAATCACCATGAACAAGATGGCCGAGATGATCCAGGCCCACCTGCTGAGCGCCATCGACAACGATGACCTGGTGCTGCCGACCCTGCCGGAAGTGGCCTTGAGCATTCGCGAAGCCGCCGAAGACAGCGAGATCAGCGTCAGCACCCTGAGCAAGGTGATCGGCCGCGATGCGGCGCTGTCAGCGCGCCTGATCAAGGTGGTCAACAGCCCGCTGCTGCGCGCCGCCACCGAGGTCACTGACCTGCACACGGCCATCACCCGCCTGGGTATCAACTACAGCTGCAACCTGGCGATCGGCCTGGTGATCGAGCAGATCTTCCACGCCCGCTCCGATGTCGTTGAACAGAAAATGCGCGAAATCTGGGCGAAAAGCCTGGATGTGGCCGGCATCAGTTATGAACTGTGCTTGCGCTTCACTCAGCTCAAGCCGGACCAGGCAGCATTGGCCGGGCTGGTCCACCAGATTGGCGTGCTGCCGATCCTGCTGTATGCCGAAGAGCACAACGAGCTGCTTGCCGACCCGGTCAGCCTGAACTATGTGATCGAGCAGATTCACCCGGCACTGGGCGACAAGATCCTCAGTGTCTGGGAGTTTCCCGAGCAACTGGTGCACCTGCCCGGACTGATCCAGGACCTGGACCGCGGCACCGACAAGGTCGACTACGTCGATATCGTGCAGATCGCCCAGGTGCTCAGCAGCAACAGCAAGGAACGGCCGCTGGCCGCCCTGCCCGCCTACCGCCACCTCGGCCTGCCCACCGGCACCGAGCTGCAGGCCAGCGACCTGCTCAATGCCAAGGCAATGTTCCGCTAGTCGGTGCTGAAGCTGACCCGCACTTTCAAACCGCCGCGCTCGCCATCATGCAGGCTGATCTGCGCCAGGTGCGCCCGGCAGATCTCGCCGACAATCGCCAGGCCCAGGCCCGTGCCTTGCGCACTGCGCCGGTAGAAGCGCTCGAAGACCTTTTCCCGCTCGTTTTCAGGAATGCCGGGGCCATCGTCCTCGACTTCGAGAACGCCCGGCTCGCTGACCCGCAGGATCACGTTGCCGCCCTTGGGCGTATGGGCCAGGGCGTTGTCCACCAGGTTGCTGAGCAGTTCGTTGAGCAGGGTTGGCTCACCGCGCACCCACACCGGCACCTCGGCCTCCAGCGCCAGGGCCACGCCACGAGCATGGGCCAGCGGCGCCATGGCCATGCCCAGTTCACGGGCCAACTGGCTCAAGTCGAGCAATTGCGCGCCACCTTCGGCAATCGCCCGCGCGCCGTTCTCGACCCGCGCCAGCGAGAGTAGCTGGTTGGCCAGGTGGGTCAGGCGATCGGTGCCTTGCGCGGCGGACTCCAGGGTTTCACGCCAGACCTGCGGCTCGTTCGAGCGCAGCCCCAGTTCGACCCGCGCCTTGAGCGCCGCCAGGGGCGTGCGCAGTTCATGGGCGGCCTCGGCAATGAACTGCGCCTGCCGCTCGAACTGGCCGCGCAGGCGTTCGGTAAAGTGATTCAGGGCGCGTACCAATGGGCTCAGCTCACGCTGCACCTGCACCACTGGCAAGGCCCGCAGGTCATCCGGCTGACGTTCTTCGACGGCACTGCGCAAGCGCTCCAGCGGGCGCAGGGCGGCGCTGACGGCAAACCACACCAGCATCAGGGCGCCAAGGGCGAGCATGCCCAAACGCAGCAAGGTATCGGCCATCAGGCTGCGGGCCATGCGCACCCGGGCTTCTTCGGTCTCGGCCACGCGAATTTCGGCCATGCCGTTCATGTTCGGCTCGCTGACCGCCTTGAGCAGGCTGACCACGCGCACGTCCTGGCCAAGGTAGCGGGCGTTGTAGAAGCGTGCGAGGGCCGGGTAATCGTCAGTGCGCGGGGTATTGGGTGGCGGTGCTGGCAGGTTTTCGTAGCCGGAGATCAAGCGCTGGTGAATGTCGTTGACCTGGTAGTAGATACGTCCGGCGCTGTCGTAGGCAAAGGTGTCCAGAGCCACATAAGGCACATCGGCGCTGAGGGTACCGTCACGCTGCGACAGGCCGGCGGCAATGGTCCGCGCCGAGGCCAGCAAGGTACGGTCGTAGGCGGTGTCGGCGGCTTCACGGCCGTTCCAGTAGGCGCTCAGGCCGCTGGCCAGCATCAGCACTACCAGCAGGATCGCCAGGTTCCACAGCAGTCGCCCACGCAGGCTGCCGCTGTCACGCATCTTTATGCTCGAGCAGGTAGCCGAGCCCCCTGAAGGTGACGATGGCCACGGCATGGCCGTCGAGCTTCTTGCGCAGGCGGTGCACGTAGATTTCGATGGCGTCGGCGCTGGCTTCCTCGTCCAGGCCGAACACCTGGGCGGCCAGTTGCTCCTTGCTCATCACCCGCCCGGGCCGGGCGATCAGGGCTTCGAGCACGGCCTGTTCGCGGGAGGTCAGGGTCAGCAGTTCTTCGCCGAGGCTGAAGCGCCGGGTATCGAGGTCATAGACCAGCGGCCCGCAGCGCTGTTGGCGTTCGCCACCGAGGACGCTGCGGCGCAGCAGGGCCTTGACCCGCGCTTCCAGCTCGGTCAGCTCAAAGGGTTTGGCCAGGTAATCGTCGGCACCCAGGTTCAGGCCATGGACCCGGTCCTTGACGTCGCTGCGCGCGGTCAGCATCAGCACCGGCACGGTCTTGCCGCGGGCACGCAGGCGCGCCAGCACCTCGAAGCCGTCCATGCGCGGCAGGCCGACATCGAGCACCGCCACGGCATATTCCTCGCTGGCCAGGGCCAGGTCGGCGGCCACGCCATCATGCAGTACATCCACGGTCAGGCCGGTGCTTTTCAGGGCCTGGGCCACGCTTTCGGCCAGTTGCAGATGGTCTTCGACGAGCAGCACACGCATCGATCTCTCCCCTTTGCGTCGCGTTCAATGGCGCGGAGTGTACAGCCGACAGCCCGCCTGTGAAGCCTTCGCAGCAATCAAAAGCTGCTGAAAGGTTAGCGAAAGGTTCACGTCCTAGCATCCTCTCACGGCTCACTCTGCTTGCCGTAAAACCGGACCCAAGGTCCGAACTAATAAGAACAATAACGGAGTCACTCCACGATGCTGTCCATGCAGCCGCAGGCGTACGCGCCTACCCGACGTCTACCCTCCCGCCAGACCGCAGTTGCCAGCGCCCTCGCCCTTGCCGGCGTCGCCCCGTTGAGCCAGGCCGCCTTCTTCGATGACAGCAAGGCGAGCTTCGAAACCCGTAACATGTACTTCAATCGCGACTTTCGCGACGGCACCAGCGCCCAGCAATCCAAGCGTGACGAATGGGCCCAGGGCTTCATGCTCAACTTCGAGTCGGGCTACACCGACGGTACCGTAGGCTTTGGCCTCGATGCCCTGGGGATGCTCGGTATCAAGCTCGACTCCAGCCCCGACCGCACCGGCACCGGCCTGCTGCCGACCCACGACGATGGCCGCGCCGCCGACGAGTATTCCAAGCTCGGCCTGACCGGCAAGGTGAAACTCTCCGAGACCGAATTGAAGATCGGTACCCTGATCCCGGAACTGCCGACCTTGCAGCCCAACGACGGGCGCATCCTGCCGCAGACCTTCGAGGGCGGCCTGCTGACCTCGGGCGAAATCAAGAACCTGACCTTCACCGGCGGGCGCCTGGAAAAAGCCCGTGACCGCGACAGTACCAACAACGAGGATATCGCCCTCAACAACAAGAACAGCCGCTTTCTCGGCACCGTCGCCGGCGACCATTTCGACATGGCCGGCCTGGACTACAAGTTCACTGACAAGATCACCGGCAGCTACCACTGGGCCCAGCTCGATGACGTCTACCGTCAGCACTTCGTCGGCATGATCGCCTCCCAGCCCTGGGGCCCGGGCACCTTCGGCGCCGACCTGCGCATGGCCTTCAGCGACGACCAGGGCCAGGCCCGCGGCGGCAACATCGACAACACCGCGCTCAACGGCATGCTCAGCTACGGCCTCAATGGCCACAAGCTCAGCGCCGGCTACCAGCACCTGTCCGGCGACACCGCCTTCCCCTATGTCGATGGCGCCGACCCGTACCTGGTCAACTTCGTGCAGATCAACGACTTCGCCGGCGCCGACGAGCGTTCCTGGCAAGCCCGTTACGACTATGACTTCGCCAAGCTTGGCATCCCCGGCCTGACTTTCATGACCCGCTACATCAGCGGCGATAATGTCAGCCTGGCCGATGGCGGTGAGGGCAAAGAGTGGGAACGCAACACCGAGTTCAAGTATGTGGTGCAAAGTGGCGCCCTGAAAAACGTCGCCGTGCGCCTGCGCAATGCCACCTTCCGTTCCAACTTCGCCCGCGATGCCGACGAAGTGCGACTGCTGGTGAGTTACAGCCTTGCGCTGTGGTAATCCCCCGACAACAATAATGCTCACGGAGATAGACGATGACTTTTTCACTGCGCCGTATTGCCCTCGCCACCGGTTGCCTGCTGCTTGCCGGTAACGTCCTGGCCGCGGAACCGAAACGCCCCGAATGCATCGCCCCGGCCTCGCCCGGCGGTGGCTTCGACCTGACCTGCAAGCTGGTGCAAAGCGCCCTGGTCAACGAGAAGATCCTCAGCAAGCCGATGCGCGTCACCTACATGCCTGGCGGTGTCGGCGCGGTGGCCTACAACGCCGTGGTCGCCCAGCGCCCGGCCGATGCTGGCACTCTGGTAGCCTGGTCCAGCGGCTCGCTGCTGAACCTGGCCCAGGGCAAGTTCGGCCGTTTCGACGAGAATGCCGTGCGCTGGCTGGCGGCGGTGGGTACCAGCTACGGTGCCATTGCGGTGAAAAACGATTCGCCCTACAAGACCCTCGACGATCTGGTCGCGGCATTGAAGAAAGATCCGAGCAAGGTGGTGATCGGCTCCGGCGGTACCGTTGGCAGCCAGGACTGGATGCAAACCGCGCTGATCGCCAAGGCCGCCGGGATCAACCCGCGCGACCTGCGCTACGTCGCCCTGGAAGGCGGCGGCGAAATCGCCACGGCACTGCTCGGCGGGCATATCCAGGTCGGCAGTACCGACATCTCCGACTCCATGCCGCACATCCAGAGCGGTGATATGCGCCTGCTCGCGGTGTTTGCCGAAACCCGCCTGGACGAGCCGGAAATGAAGAACATCCCCACGGCCAAGGAACAAGGCTATGACATCGTCTGGCCGGTGGTGCGCGGTTTCTACCTCGGGCCAAAAGTGACCGATGAAGAGTACGACTGGTGGAAGGCCTCGTTCGACAAGCTGTTGGCCTCGGAAGAGTTCGCCAAGCTGCGCGACCAGCGCGAGCTGTTCCCCTTCGCCATGACCGGTGCCGAGCTGGACACCTACGTGAAGAAGCAGGTGGCTGACTACAAGGCCCTGGCCAAGGAATTTGGCTTGATTCAGTAAGCCTCTCCCCTTTCGAACGCATCGCGGGGCAAGCCCGCTCCCACTTGCCCCGCGAATAGAGGATTCCGCAATGATCCTGCAACGCCTGTTCGCCCTGTTTTTGCTGGCGGTGTGCACCGCCCTGGCCGTAATGGCCTGGCCCTACCAGGCAGCCTTTTCCTACGAACCGGTCGGCCCTCGCGCCTACCCCTTGCTGATGCTGGGCCTGATGGCCGCAGGCTTGCTGTACCTGGCCTTTCGCCCCACGCCCATCGTGCACAAGGACGACGAACCGCAACTGGACCGCGAAACCCTGAACAAGATCGGCCTCTGCGTCGCCTTGCTACTGGTCTTCGCCGCCACCTTCGAGCCGCTGGGCTTCATTGTCAGCAGCATCCTCATCGGCGTGCCGATGGCGCGCCTGTATGGCGGGCGCTGGCTGCCCAGCGTGGTGATCATCGGCCTGATGAGCATCGCCCTGTACTGGCTGTTCGACCGCGTGATGGATGTGCCCCTGCCCCTCGGCCTGCTCGACGTTCTGGAGAACTGACATGGATACGCTTGGCTATCTCGGCCAGGGCTTCGGCGTCGCCCTGAGCCCTTACAACCTGGTTACCGCCCTTGCCGGCACGCTGATCGGCACCGTAGTCGGCCTGCTGCCGGGCCTGGGCCCGATCAACGGCGTAGCGCTGTTGATCCCGATTGCCTTTGCCCTGGGCCTGCCGCCGGAGTCGGCGCTGATCCTGTTGGCGGCGGTGTACCTGGGCTGCGAATACGGCGGGCGGATCAGCTCGATCCTGCTCAACATCCCCGGTGAAGCCTCGACGGTCATGACCACCCTCGACGGCTACCCCATGGCCCGCCAGGGCTTGGCCGGGGTGGCGCTGTCGCTGTCGGCCTGGAGCTCGTTCATCGGCGCCTTTATCGCGACCTGCGGCATGGTGCTGTTCGCGCCGCTGCTGGCGAAATGGGCGATCGCCTTCGGACCGGCGGAATACTTCGTACTGATGGTGTTTGCCATTGTCTGTCTCGGCGGCATGGCCGGTGACCGGCCACTGAAGACGTTCATTGCTGCACTGATCGGCCTGTTCCTCTCCAGTGTCGGCATCGATGCCAACAGCGGCGTCTACCGTTTTACCGGCGACAGCGTGCACCTGGCCGACGGCATTCAGTTCGTGGTGCTGGTGCTCGGCCTGTTCTCCATCAGCGAGATCCTCCTGCTGCTGGAAAAAACCCATCATGGCCACGAAGCAGTCAAGGCCACCGGGCGCATGCTGTTCAACTTCAAGGAAGCGGCGTCAGTGTTCGTGGTGAACATTCGCTGCGGCCTGCTCGGTTTCATCATGGGCGTGCTACCCGGCGCCGGCGCGACCCTGGCCAGTGCCGTGGCCTACATGACCGAGAAACGCATCGCCGGTGCCAGCGGCACTTTCGGCAAAGGTGACAAGCGCGGCCTGGCGGCGCCGGAAACCGCCATCGGTGCTTCCTGCTGCGGCGCCCTGGTGCCGATGCTGACCCTTGGCGTACCCGGCTCGGGCACCACGGCGGTGATGATCGGCGCCCTGACCCTGTACAACATCACGCCGGGCCCGATGCTGTTCGCCCAGCAACCGGACATCGTCTGGGGCCTGATCGCCTCGTTGTTCATCGCCAACATCATGCTGGTGATCCTCAACATCCCGATGATCCGCATCTTCACCCGCATCCTTGCCGTGCCGAACTGGGCGCTGGTGCCGGTGATCGCGATCATCACCGCGATCGGTGTGTACGCGGTGCATGCCACCACCTTCGACCTGTTCCTGATGATCGGCATCGGCATCTTCGGCTACATCCTGCGCAAGCTGGACTTCCCACTGTCGCCGATCCTCCTCGGGTTCATCCTCGGCGGGCTGATGGAGCAGAACCTGCGCCGCGCGCTGTCGATCTCCAACGGCGCTCTGGATATCCTCTGGTCGAGCCCGATCAGCATCAGCGTCTGGGCCCTGACCATCGCCATGATGCTCCTGCCGCTGCTGCGCATCTGGCGCAAGCGCAGCCTCCAGCGCCGTGCCCTGGCCGATGTCTGATGGGCGACTGAAACTGTACTGGGCCACCGGCCTGGTCGGCCTGGCCGGCGGTTACCTCGCAAGCAGGGTCGGCTGGCCGCTGCCGTGGATGGTCGGTTCGTTGTTGGCGATCATCCTGGTGCGTTGCCTGACGCCCTGGCAACTGACTGAGATCCCCGGCGGGCGCAAGTGCGGGCAGTGGATCATCGGCATCGGTATCGGCCTGCACTTCACCCCGGCGGTGGTCGAGCAGGTGGCGAGCAACTTCGGTTTGATTTTCTGCGGAGCGCTGATCACCAGTGTTTCCAGTGTGGTCGGGGTGTGGTTGCTCAGGCGGACCGGGGAAGACCGCGCCACGGCGTTCTTTTCCAGCATGCCCGGCGGTTCCGGGGAGATGGTCAACCTCGGCGCCCGTAACGGCGCGGTGCTCAGCCAGGTGGCGGCGGCGCAGAGTTTGCGGGTGCTGGCGGTGGTGCTGTGCGTGCCGGCGCTGTTCAAGTTCCTGCTCGGCAATGGCGTGCCACTGACCCATACCGGCAGCGTCAACTGGGGCTGGCTGTTGCTGATCTGCCCGCTGGGCGTTTTGCTGGCCCTGGGCTGGCAACGCTTGAAGCAACCCAATCCCTGGCTGTTCGGGCCGTTGCTGGTGGCGGCGGTGGCCAGTGTCAGTGCCAACCTGCAGGTTGCCCTGCCCGATGGCGCCAGCCAGATCGGCCAATGGCTGATCGGCAGCGGCCTGGGCTGCCACTTCAACCGCGCGTTCTTTCGCCGGGCGCCGTCGTTTCTCGGGCGCACCTTGATTGCCACGGCCTTGACCATGCTGATCGCCGGCCTCGCCGCGTGCGTGCTCAGCGTCATGACCAACCTCGACCTGCGCTCGCTGACCCTGGGCATGATGCCCGGTGGCATCGCCGAAATGAGCCTGACCGCCGAAACCCTGCAACTGTCGGTGCCACTGGTCACGGCGCTGCAGGTGATGCGCTTGCTGTTCGTGCTGTTTCTGGCCGAGCCATTGTTCAGGCATTGGGACAAACGCTGCGACTGAAGCAAAAAAAGAGGAAGCCAGGGCTTCCTCTGTTTCATTGCGCGCTTACCAGGTGAAGCGCACGCCGACGTTGGCACCGAACGGCTTCTCGATCTTGTCGCCGTTGCTGTAGTCGATATCGGCATGCAGCTGCAGGCGCTCGGACAGCGACACGGCGATACCGGCACCGACCTCGGCACGCGAGCCTGACAGGTCATTGTTGAACACGTTGTCGTTGACCTTGACCTGGTTGTTCTTGGCGAACTCATGCACCGCCGCAGCGCGCAGGTATGGCTGGGCAAAGCGGCCCTCACCCAGATCAAAGTTGCGACCCACCGTGGCACCGGCCTTACCAAGCACCGAGGTGGTCCGGTCACCTTCTGCCTTCAGGCCGCTGTCCAGGTCATAGGACGCGCCCTGGATGCTCACCGCCGACACCTGGGCGAAGGGTTCAACGAAGTAGCCGTCATCGAGCTTGATGTGACGGCCAAACTCAGCCGATGCACCCACACCGTTGGTCTTGTAGTTGCCCTTGGCCTGGCTACCGTCGCTCATGGCTACCTTGGACTTGTTGTCGAAGCGGTTGACCTTGGCCACGGCGTCGAAGTAGTAACCGCTGTCCTGATCCAGCCAGGTGGTGTAGGCACCGGCGTAGTAGCTGTCGACCGTACCGCTGGTACCGCGGCTCAGGTCCAGATCCGACTTGCTATGACCGGCCAGTACGCCGACCAGCCACTGGCTGTCGCCCAACTGCGCGTCGGCACCCAGGGTGAAGCCTTGCTGGGTCTGCTTGTAGGCGGTGCCAGACGACTCGGCAACGTTGTACTTGCTGCCATAGGCACGGCCCCAGGCGCCGCTTTTACCTTCGTTGTAGCGCAGCTCGCCCATGCGGGTGCGCAGCGACGACAGCTCGCCGTACCAGATGGTCGGGGCGGTGTTGAACAGCGCCAGCACCGAACGGGTACCGGGGCTGATGACCTTTTTCTCGGTGTCCAGGTGCCAGTCGTTGCCTTCCTTGGTCAGACCGTAGGAAAACGCACCCAGGTCTACAGGACCGTTCAACAGGCTGAACTCGGCATCGCCGCCACCGGTAGTGACCACGGTGATCCGCTCAACGGCGGCCGGGTCATGACCACTGGCACTGATGGCGAGGGTATGCTGACCATCGGCCTGACCGCTGACATTGAGCAGGTCAGCTTCGCCAGTGGCGAAGTCCGCCGACATATGAAAGGTACCGTTGCCAGACAACTCGCCCAGGTCCAGGCGATAAAACTGGCCTGGCTCGCCGAATTGCACATGACCGCCCTGCAGGCTCAACTGCTCAACCTGGCTGTCGCCAATCAGCGCCCAGGTGCTGTCGCCATTGAGCGCCAATGCGTCGACGTTTTCCAGGCGCCCCTTGAACAGCGATTGATCGTTCAGGCTCAGTTGCGCCGCGCCGCCCGCGGCGACGATCACATCACCTTCCAGGCTGGCGTTGCTCAAGTCCAGATTTGCAGTGCTGCCTTCACCGACCAGGATGTTACCGGCCAGGGTGCTGCGGCTGACCTGCATATCCGCCGAGCCGGCGTTCTTGAGCTCAAGCAAGTTGCCGTTGGCGCCTTCCAGGCTCGAACCATTGAGTACGTCGATACGGGCGGTGGTTGCAGAGTCCACCACCAGGGCCGCTCCAGTCCCCCCGATCACTTTGCTATTGTCCAGGAGCAACGTCGGGGCCTGGTCGTTGGCTTCAGAGCCATAGTATTCATGGGACAAGCGCACGCCGCTCTCGGCGCCTTCTATCACGCTGTTGTACGCCTGCGCCTGGCCGCCGATCATCAGCAGACCATCAGCCGTAGCGCCGCTCAGGCTCGAGTCCTTGAGCGACAGGCTGCTATAGGCGCTGAGCGTTGCACCGAATCGGCCACCGGTGATTTCGCTGCTCTGGACCTGGACCTCAGAACCGGTTGCCGAACCATCCAGTAATCGGCCAATCGTCAGGCCGCTGCCTTGAGCGCTGTCGATACGAGCGTTGGCGATGCGGGCGGTACCACTGACCAGGGCAACAGCATTGTTTGAGCCCCCGGCAGTGACCGTGCCACCGTCGATGTTCAACTGGCCCTTGCGCACTTGAATGTGCTCGGTACGGGAACCCTGGACATTCAGGGTGGCATTTTCCATTACGCGATAGTTGTAGGACGGCGTCCCCGAGGTAGCCGTAAAAGTCTGGTTGCTTTCGACAACCTTGGTGATAGCCAGGGCCTGAGCCGATACCATCACCAAGGGGGCGACAAAGGCTGCCTGCAAGGCGCAAGAAAGCGCCGAGGGTTTGAAGATGCTTGGCTTGGTCATGAAAATCTACTCCGCAGCATTGATACTATTCAGTTCCGGATTAAACAGAGCCAACTAGTTCAAGCCCCGTTTGTTCGGAGCGCAGAATAGAAACTTCTGACAGAATCTTATGTAGGAATATTCCTCATAAGAAGTAGGCGCAATCAACAGGCAGTGTCGCGTCCATATAGAAAAAATGAAGCCGAGCATTGCTCGGCTTCATTCATTATCAAACACTCAGCTTATGGCCTTCCAGGGCAAAGCCCGGTCCCCTGTTCGCCAAAGTAGTAGTAAGACTTCACTGGAGAACGGCCAATTGCCTGGCCACCACGTTCCTGAATCCAATACAGCTCGACAAAACCGCTGCGCAGCGGCTCCATGCAGGGAGCCCACGGAATCATGAGATTTACCCCAGTGTCAACTTCGTTTTGAGTGAGCACATCCCGTGGAAAAGATGAACGCGTTTCTTCGACAGGCACCGAACCGGTAAAACCTTCCAGGCCCAGCCAGTGCAAAGTAACGGTGTCGCCCACTTGAAGATTTTGAGCATCAAGAATCCTGGCATTAACACCTCGCCATGGAGAATCGGAACAACTGATACCCACTTGGTTACCAAGCAAATTCAACTCGGGCTCGTTGACCTCCGCCAATGGAATGGCACTGACATCCACCAATTGACTGCCCGACGCCTGGAAGTTGGTAGTGGTCGCATTGGCAAAGATCTTATAGAACAGCGGGATGTCCGTTCCATTGCCGACCGTGACAATATCGTCCCAGCTGATTTGCAACGGGATCGAGTCACCGGGATTGTCTGTACTCAGCACTGTGTATGTGGCCACCAACAGGTTTTCCGGGCCATAGTAAAGCCGAATAACCTCCCCCGTTTGCGCAGGATCATAAAGGGCAAAACTGACGTCGGCAGGCTGGCCTGCATCCTCTGGGCGCAGAAGATTCAGTTCACCCGTCGACGAGGTCAGGAGCGGAACATCCAGCGCCGGGTTGACCGGATCGGGCTCGCCCGGGTTAGGCGGCCCAATCAACTCCAGGTCAACTTCCACGTCCAGGACAGGAGAAGGGTAGGTTTTGCTGCGGATGACTTCATAGCGCACTTTGGCCGTATGCGCGGTACCTTCGACCCCGCTAGAGACGATTGCCCACGGTGCGGTAAACGGCAAAGGCCAGTTAGGCGTTGGCGGCAGGGAGACTTGATCCACATGAAGATCATTCCAATACACACGTACTTCATCGCCCGCCAGGGCATTGGTATATTCATCCACCTCGATCAACACGCCTTCACGTGCCTCGACAATATCAATGGGCGCTGCATCCACCCTTGGCAGTAGCAAGTCGATTGGCGTCGGCTCGAGGATTACGGTTACTGGCTGACGGAATGCCAGTTTACTGGGGTTGCCGGCCCGGTCTTCCAGTAAATAGGTCACCTGCTTGGTACCCGGCCCAGCAAGGAGCAACTCTTCTGTTGTCAGCACTACATTGATGGGCCTTTCGCTGACCAGCCCGCCCTTATTGGGTTGGGACTGCTCATCGCCAAAGAGGATCGCCCAATAGTCACCCACTTGCGGGTCAAGGTAGCCTGGAATCTGCAACACTAACTGATTGTCGTGCGTTTCCAGATACTCAGGCGTCACCGTGGCATCCGGCAGATCCGCCGGAAGAATGATGGCCTCTGGGAAAGCACCCAAATTCGGATCGAGCCTGTCTACTGTTACCGTAAGATTTTGCGAAGCCCCATTATTGGGGTTTATGGAGTTGACGACGTCAAAGTAGACAATTTTCTCACCGTGCGACTCAAGCACCGGGTCCTGTAGCGTCACGGGAATGGGGAACGTAATCACGTGAGGGACCGGCAACTCAACGCTGTGAACTGGCCTTTCATTAATATAAACGGTTACCGTATCGATCGTTCCGGGCGGCCCCACTGTAGTAAAAGCCGGAATTTCCACCTTGAGCCCTTCCGGGATCTTCGGTGTTCGCAGTAAGTTAATTTGTCCCCCGGGAATATTTTGCTCTGTGTTGGTCGGCTCCGGCGGATTAAACAAATTCCGAAAACGTCTAGGCTGCGGCGCTCGCGTCTTGGCTTTTACAGTCGGCACACCGGTTGTCTTTTCAAACTTGGTCATCTTGGTATCTCCTGAAATATAAATAGATTTGGAACACCATCAGCACCACGCCGTCGGCCCAGCCGCCACCCTGCCGTCCAACAGCCAAGTGGTAACAAAGCCAAACATTGTTCAACGCAGAACGTCACCCTAAGTACGGGTGCTCAGCACTTCACCGTGCTGAGCAAAACCTCATGCACGACACTGTTCAAGTTTCCGGATCACAGTACAAACCCGTGCTCAGATCGAGGACCGAGAGTCGCGCGCGCGCTAATCCAGAGTTGCCCGCACCGCTTCCGTCAGCCTTATCAAGTCGGTAACGGACATTCCCGCCGCCACGCCCGTCCTCCCGTGCTGCCAACTTGATCAACGGGTCGTAGGGCAGCACGGTAAAGATGTAACCTTGCTCGGACTCAAGATCCTCACGCGTCAGCACATGTTCGAAACTTGCCTGGGTCCCGGGAATAGGGTTATTACCTATCTGGCCGTAGTCGCCTTCCCAGTGCAGGGTAATTTTGTCATCTACCTGGAACTGTGGGTCTTTGGGAATTTCTACCCGCACGCCCAGCCACGGCTGGTTGCTGCAATTGATCCACTGGTTTCGATCGGCGTCTGGGAAAGTGGCCGGCGCCAGGCCTTCGATGACACGCACCTCGACACGCACGGGTGTTACGGGCGACCTTTGCCGGTTAACCCCGTTGAAGGTGGTGTACTGCATGGGGAGTGCCGGTGAATTGCCGACCCCATGGATAATCGTCCAAGGAACGCTCAGCACAATCAATTGCCCGCCGACATCCTCAGCCTTCACCTCGTAGCGATCTACCGCCTGCGGATGGCTCCCCCAGAACAATTCCAGCACCTGACCGGCTTGCGGGTTGTCGTACAGACGGATCTCGACGCGTGCGTCCTGCCCGGCATCGGCGCCTGTCAGTACATCGTCGGCGGTCATGCCCTTGACTACAGCCGGTAGCAACAAGGGGTTGACCGGATCCGGACCGGGAGGCGGACCGGCCACCGTCAGGTCGACGTCTACCCATAAGGTCGCGGAAGTGAGCAAAGCCCCGCCGCGTCGCCAGGTGTAGTGCACCCGATCGACAAAAGGTGCAGCAAAGCCTCCTGCCGCGAGGATTGCCCAACTGACCGGGGCCCTCAAAGGCCATTGCTGATCGTCTGACAGGGTTATCAAGCGAAGCGGCAGCCCACGCCAGTAGGCCTGAACCTGATCGCCTGCCTGTGCGTCGGTGATGGCGTCAATATGAACTTCGACGCCTGTCTGGGCGTCTTCCAGGTCGATCAGCCCATCAGCATCGAACCTGGGCACCCGAGGATCAGGCAAGGCTCCCGGCAACTCATCCAGCACCACCTCAAGCCGCTGGACCTCGGACTTTGGCCCGCGGTTACCGGTTCGATCTTCCAGGCGATAGTAGGCTTCATGTGGGCCTGAACCGCTCTCACGGACCAGCATCGCATCGTATTGCACAATGATCGGAGCGTTGACATCGGTAATGCGCAACTCACCAGCGTAGGGCAGTTCGAGGGATTGCTCATCCGTTTCAATGGCGGGCAACTTTTCCCAGTAATACATCAGCAGGTCGCCCACCCTGATATCTGGCCAAGGCTCGACCCGGGCATCGACTGAGTCGTGCCGGCTGAGGTAATCCTCGGTGACGCCGCTGATCAGGACTTCCTGATCAAATTGCAGGGGCCTACCTTCCTCGTCGCCATTTGGCGCCTGCTTGTCGATAAACAAGTGCGTTGCGTGCGAAAGGGACGGGTTCACCGTTACCGTAACGCGGTATTCGACCCGCGCAGGGCCCGGTGCCGCCATGTAGTCCGACGGCATCGTGCAGACCACTGGAATAACATCAGCCGGGATGACCGGTTGCGGGAAGGTGAATGTTTCAACCACATCCCCTCGCCAGAGAAACTCGACCTTGGTGTCAAAGTCCGGAGGCGCAGTATCGTAGTCCGCCCAGATCTCCTCGATCCTGATCTCCAGTGGACGTAACTGGTCTTCCTTGCGCACCAAATGCCCCAGTACGTCATCGTCCGTCAGTTCCATGGCGGCCGGAACGACCGGTGCGGCGTAACGCTCCCGGGGTTTTACCGGATCATCAGCGGTACCAGAATCATCCGAGCCCATGGCGACAGTTCCTTCCAGCGAAGAGGACCGTGGCAGCCAGCCTGTAGCTGACTGCCGTGGAAAACCTGGAAGTATTAGATGCCTATTTCAAATCGGCCGAAACTGACAAAAATGCTAGGTACCCAGCCTCAAACCGGCGGCAAACGCCAGTCGATCGGGCTCAACCCGCGCTGCTCGAGGAAGCGGTTGGCCTGGCTGAAATGCCCGCAACCGAGAAAGCCCCGGTAAGCCGACAGCGGCGATGGATGCACCGACTTGAGCACCAGGTGCTTGGTGGCATCGATCAACTTCTGCTTGCTCTGGGCATGGGCGCCCCAGAGCAGGAACACGCTGTTGGGCTGGTGTTCGCTGACCACTTCGATGATGCGGTCGGTGAAGAACTGCCAGCCCCGGTTGGCGTGGGACGCGGCATTGGCCCGCTCGACGGTCATGGTGGTGTTGAGCAGCAACACGCCCTGCTCGGCCCAGGACTGCAGGCAGCCGTGCTTGGGGATCTCGATGTTCAGGTCACGCTGCAACTCTTTGTAGATGTTCACCAGCGACGGCGGCGGCGCCACCCCCGGTTGCACCGAGAAGCACAGGCCATGGGCCTGGCCCGGGCCGTGGTACGGGTCCTGGCCGAGGATCACCACCTTGACCTGGTCCAGCGGGGTGGAGTTGAGGGCGTTGAAAATCAGCGGGCCCGGCGGGTAGATCTCTTTGCCGGCGGCGTGTTCCTCACGCAGGAATTCGCGCAGCTGGTGCATATAGGGCTGGTCGAACTCGGCGCGCAGGGCCTCTTTCCAGCTCGGTTCAAGTTTGATGCGGTCGTCGTCAGTCATGGTCGGGTCCGTAAAACAATGGCGCGACACTAGGAAAGCTGCCTGCGCTTGTCAATCGATCCGACCGGCGACCGCCGAAATCGCCAGCAGCGGCCATACTTGTGCGGATCACTCGAGAGGTCGCCCATGGCTGCAGTACAGTGCGAAGAACTCACCGGCGTCGACGGCGCGCGCATCGGCGTCGCCACACTCAATGCGCCACAAACCCTCAATGCCTTGTCGCTGCCGATGATCGAGGTGCTCGACGAACAGCTCAAGGCCTGGGCCGATGACCCGGACATCGTCTGCGTGCTGCTGCGCGGCGAAGGCGCCAAGGCTTTTTGCGCCGGTGGCGAGGTGCGCAGCCTGGCCCAGGCCTGCCGTGACCATCCCGGCCGGGTGCCGCCCCTGGCGGCGCAGTTCTTTGCCGCCGAGTACCGCTTCGACTACCGCTTGCATACCTACCCCAAACCGCTGATCTGCTGGGGCCATGGCCATGTGCTGGGCGGCGGCATGGGCCTGTTGCAGGGCGCCAATGTGCGCGTGGTAACCCCAAGCAGCCGCCTGGCCATGCCGGAAATCAGCATCGGCCTGTACCCGGATGTCGGCGGCAGCTGGTTTTTGTCGCGCCTGCCCGGCAAGCTGGGCTTGTTCCTCGGCCTGACCGGCGCGCCGATCAATGCCACCGATGCCCTCGACCTGGGCCTGGCGGACCGTCTGCTCGGTGAAAGCCAGCAGGAAGAACTGCTCGATGACCTGCTGCAGTTGAACTGGCAGGAGCAAACCGCCCTGCAGCTCAACAGCCTGCTCAAGGCCCAGCAGCATGGCGCCCAGGCTGAACGCCCCGAAGCCCAGTGGCTGCCCAGGCGCCAACAGATCGACGCCCTGCTCGATGTCGCCGACCCGGTGTGCGCCTGGCGCGCCATCGCCCAGTTGCGCAACCACACCGATCCACTGCTGGCCAAGGCCGCACAAACCATGCTCGAAGGCAGCCCGCTGACCGCTCATCTGGTCTGGCAGCAGATCCAGCGCGCCCGCCACCTGTCACTGGCGCAGGTGTTCCAGATGGAATACACCATGAGCCTCAATTGTTGCCAGCATCCGGAGTTCAGCGAAGGGGTACGCGCACGGCTGATCGACAAGGACCAGAAACCGCGTTGGCACTGGGCGGACATTGCCCAGGTGCCAACGGCGGTGGTCCAGGCGCATTTCAGCAAGGCTTGGGAAGGTCGTCACCCCTTGGCGGACCTCGCCTGAATGGCGCCTCAGCGGCGCCAGTTGCGATCCGGCCAGCCGTCACGGTTGCGATCGTGACGTGACGAGCCCTGACGATAGCGGTCATGGCCGCGGCCCGGGTAAGGCTTGTAGTAGTTATGCGGCGTTTCACGGTAGTAGCCGTGGGGCGCCGGACGATAGTAGTGCGGTGGCGGCGCGTAATAACGCGGGGGTGGCGCCACGTAGTAGCGCGGTTGCGGCGCTACGTAATAGCCGCGGCTGTAGGGGTAGGACGGTCGATAGTAACCCGGATAACCGTAGCGGTCGGCGGTGTAGATTTCAGTGCGGTAGTAACCGTTACCTCCGTAGGGGACACAAGCGGTTGTCAGCAAACCCAGCACTACAATCAGCAAAAGTCGGCGATACATGGCGGCCTCCTGGACCGCGAAACTGCCCATCCCAGCGGCGCTGGTCGGCGTCGATCGGCAAGCGTTCATCGACATTGAATAAGACTGCCAAAACCAGGTCCGGTGCCATTGCTGCAATAAATTGAAACAAGGCCGATACCCTTAAAAATCGTAAAGTTATTTTTCCGCCAGACCACTAGAATGAAGGCCAATGGCCCACAGACCGGGAATGTCATGCCGCCTCGTTCCGCCCTGTTTTCGCAGCGCTCGCTGATCCTGACATTACTGCTGTTGCTCGCCTGCGGCTTCCTGTCGACCTCCTTGCTCAGCTACTTCGCCTCACGCAGCTCGATCCGCGACAGCATCATCAACACCGAGCTGCCGCTGACCTCCGATACGGTCTATTCGGAAATCCAGAAGGACCTCGTGCGGCCGATCCTGATCTCGTCGATGATGGCCCACGACACCTTCCTGCGCGACTGGGCCCTGGGCGGCGAGCGCGACACCGCTCAGGTCACCCGCTACCTGGGCGAAATCATGCGCCAGTACCAGGCCTACACGGCGTTCTTCGTCTCCAGCAACACGGGTGTCTACTACCAGGCCAAAGGCGTACTGAAGAAGATCGACCCACAAGAACCGCGGGATGCCTGGTACCAGCGGGTGCTGAAAATGAACACGCCCTACGAGATCAACGTCGACCTCGACATGGCCAATCAGGACCGCCTCACGGTATTCATCAACTACCGGGTGTTCGATTACGACGGCAAGTTCATCGGCGTTGCCGGTATCGGCCTGACCGTCGAAGCGGTGATCCGCCTGATCGATGACTATCAGCAGCGCTACCAGCGCCAGGTGTTCTTCGTCGACCAGCAGGGGCTCATCGTGCTGACCGGCTCGAACGGCGGGCCCCATGGTGCCAGGACCGGGCAGTCGCTGGTCGAACTGGACGGGTTCGGGCAAATGCCCCAACCGGTCAGCGGCAGCCACGAGTACCGCAGCAGCGACGGCCACAGCCATTTCCTCAACGTGCGCCTGGTGCCGGAGCTGAACTGGTACCTGTTCGTCGACAAGCGCGAAGACGGCGCCATGGACGCCATTCGCCAGTCGCTGTACCTGAACCTGGCAATCTGCGCGATGATCACCCTGGTGGTGCTGTCGCTGCTCAATGCCATGGTCAAGCGCCATCAGGACAACATCGAGGCCCTGGCCACCCTCGACAGCCTCACCGGCCTGCCCAACCGCCGCGGTTTCGACCTGCTGGCCGCGCAAGCCCTGCAAGAAGCCCAGCGCGAACCCAAACCGCTGATCGCCCTGCTGATCGACCTCGACCACTTCAAGGCGCTCAACGACACTCACGGCCACCTGGCCGGCGACGAAGTGCTGCGCCAGTTCGCCCAGGTGCTGGAAGAGTGCCTGCGTCATGCTGATATCATCTGCCGCTGGGGTGGTGAGGAATTCATCGTGCTGCTCAAGGACACCGACAGCCACAGTGCACTGGCGGTGGCCGAGAAGATTCGCAGCAAGACCGAAGCACTGGCTTTTACCTATGCTGAGCAACCGATCCACCTGACCGCCAGCATCGGCTTGAGCAACCTGCAGGCCGACGACACCCTGCACAGCCTGATTGCCCGTGCCGATCACGCCCTTTACCGGGCCAAACAGAGTGGACGCAACCGCGTTTGCGCCGAGATGCCCCGATCCGACCATGAACAGCCTCGATCATGAATGACAGCCGCCTTTGCCCCGCCTGTGGCGCCAGCAACCGTTGCAGCCTGGCCGACCCGCGCACGGCCGCCCAGGCCTGCTGGTGCTATGGCGTGAGCATCGACCCCAAGGTCCTGGAGGCCCTGCCGCCCGAACTGCGCGACAAGGCCTGCCTGTGCCCGCGCTGCGCCGAGGTCGAGGCGCAATTGCAGGCAGCCAAGGCCTCGCCCGAAGGTTAAACTGTCGCGCCCTGCGCCTGGCTTTGTATGCGTCTCGATCGATTCCTCAGCAACCTGCCCTGCTTCAGCCGTCAGCAAGTCCGCCTGCTGCTGGTCGAGCGGCGCGTGCGCGTGGATGGCCAGTGCGTCAGCGATCCGCGCGTCGAGGTGCGCGAGTTCAGCCGCATCGAAGTCGACGAGCAACTGCTGCAGGCCGGGCGCCCGCTGCGCTACCTGATGCTGCACAAGCCCCAGGGTTGCGTCAGTGCCACCCAGGACCCGCAGCACCCCACAGTGATCGAGCTGATCGACCAGCCCGATACCCAGGACCTGCATATCGCCGGGCGCCTGGACTTCAACACCACCGGGCTGATGTTGCTGACCAACGACGGCCTGTGGTCGCGGCGCCTGACCCAGCCGCAGACCAAACTGCCCAAGGTCTACTACGTCGAGACCGAGCAGGAGATTGGCGAACACTACATCGACAAGTTCCGGCAGGGCTTCTACTTCGCCTTCGAAGACCTCACCACCCAGCCCGCCGAACTGACCCTGCTGGGCCCGCGCAGCGCCCGCCTGAGCATCGTTGAAGGGCGCTATCACCAGGTCAAGCGCATGTTCGGCTACTTCGACAACAAGGTCCTGCGCCTGCACCGCGAACGCATGGGCCCATTGCAGCTGGACCCGAACCTGCAACCGGGCCAGTACCGGGCGCTCTATCCGGAAGAAATCCAGGCGATCTGAGCCTGCGACCGCCTGGCGGAAAAATTTCACCAATTGCCCGAAAGGCACTTGCGGGTTGCCCAGGTGCCTGCTTGAATCCAATCGTCAGTCTGCATGTGACTCACCGGTCACAGTCGTAGTCCAAGACACCTTTTTGCTGGCGACCCGTGCCTCGAAGCATCGGCGTCCGGCAGATTGCCCTCCTAGAACAATACCGGTCGACCAGCGTGCCAACGGATCGACCAGGGCCCTCAGCTACTTCAAGGCGTATGCCTACCTGTCATAAAGAACGCGCATCCTTGCATGTGCGAACACCCTTTTTGCGCCAGGAGTCGACGACATGAGGCCAGAAATCGCTGTGCTTGATATACAAGGTCAGTATCGGGTTTACACGGAGTTCTATCGCGCAGACGCCGCTGAGAAGACGATCATCCTGATCAATGGCTCGCTGGCCACTACGGCCTCCTTTGCCCAGACGGTGCGCAACCTGCACCCGCAATTCAACGTGGTGCTCTATGACCAGCCCTACGCCGGCAAGTCCAAGCCACACAACCGCAACGAACATCTGCTGACCAAGGAAACCGAAGGGCAGATCCTCCTGGAGCTGATCGACCATTTTGGCGCCGATCACGTCATGTCCTTCTCCTGGGGCGGCGCCTGCACCCTGCTGGCCCTGGCGCACAAGCCACGGCGCATCGAAAAGGCCGTGGTCAGTTCGTTCTCGCCGGTGATCAACGAACCGATGCGCGACTACCTCGAACGCGGTTGCCAGTACCTGAGCGCCTGCGATCGCTACCGGGTCGGCAACCTGGTCAATGACACTATCGGCAAGCACCTGCCGTCGCTGTTCAAGCGCTTCAACTACCGGCACGTCAGCAGCCTGGACAACCACGAATACGCGCAGATGCACTTTCACATCAACCAGGTGCTCGACCACGACCTGGGCAACGCTCTGCGGGCGGCGCGGGTGATCGACATTCCGGTGCTGTTCATGAATGGCGAGTGGGACGAATACACCACCACCGAGGATGCCCGCCAGTTCGGTCAGCATGTGCGCAACAGCCACTTTCGCGAGATCCGCGCCACCGGCCATTTCCTCGACATGGAACACAAGGCCGCCTGCCGCGACACCCGTGAAGTGCTGCTGGGTTTCCTCAAGCCTGCGCTGAAAGAATCGCGTCCCCGTTACAGCTACACCCAGGAGCACCATGCACTGGCTATCTGAGCGACACGGTGACCGCTAGCGCAGCCTCCTGCATCAACGGCCCCAAAGGCCAGAAAGAAGATGCACGACCTTGCACTAGCGGCCACCGGCCGATGGCTCTGCAGCAACAAAGAGCTTCAAATCGCGGCGAAGTTCTGGTACAAAGTCAGCCCTGAAAGCGGGTGTCGTATAATGGCATTACTCCAGCTTCCCAAGCTGATAACGAGGGTTCGATTCCCTTCACCCGCTCCAGTTTCTTTCAGGTTTCAGCGCAGCTGAGGCCTTGGCCACCGCCCTGGTGGCTGTTTCGCTAAATCCCCTTCGCCTCAACTGCTGCCAGCACCAGTATTCCCTGGGCCAGCTCGCGGTCCGTTGCGCCTGCTCCACGCCCCTCGCTGCGCAACCAATTCAGCGCCGATTGCAGATAGACACCCCGGTAAGCCCCGTCACTGGCAATGAACGCCGCAGCATCGTCACGGGCTTGTGCAAGCACCCGCTTGCCATCGCTGCCGGAAGTCCCCTCGGAGGCCATGGTGGGCCCGAAGGTTGTTGCCCCGGTGAGCATGAAGGGCACGTACACCGTGGCCCCCAGGGTCAGCATGCCATCAACATTGCCAGTGCCATCGCCAAAGATGTCGCCCATGCCCTGGGCGGTGCAGCACCAGGCCAGGCTCAGCAGGATTGCGGGCTTTTTCCAGCTATTGATCGTGCGTTCCATCGGCTTCCATTCAATGTCCCTGTAATCGGCCGGCATTCTCCACGGCTTGAACCAGACTTAACAGCGGTGTTTTTGATTTGACGCCCTGCCCAGGCACTACGCACTGCGCTTTAATAGCCCACCGCGAAACACTCGAAAGGATCCGTGCATGTTTCTCTCCCGCTGGCTGCCAGGCCTGGCCAATCTGTTGCAATACCGCCGCGAATGGTTTCGCCATGACCTGCAGGCCGGTTTGTCGGTGGCGGCGATCCAGATTCCTATCGCCATTGCCTATGCGCAGATCGTCGGGCTGCCGCCGCAGTACGGCTTGTATGCGTGCATCCTGCCGATGATGGTCTATGCCCTGATCGGCAGTTCGCGGCAGTTGATGGTCGGCCCGGATGCCGCCACCTGCGCCATGGTCGCCGGGGCCATTGCACCGTTGGCCATGGGCGACCCGGCGCGGCTGGCGCAGTTGTCGGTGATTGTCACCATCCTGGTCGGTTTGATGCTGATCGGTGCCGGGCTGGCGCGGGCCGGGTTTATTGCCAGTTTTTTCTCGCGGCCCATTCTCATCGGCTACCTCAACGGTATTGGCCTGAGCCTGCTGGCCGGGCAACTGGGCAAGGTGGTGGGATTCCAGATCGAAGGCAACGGCTTCATCCTCAGCCTGATCAACCTGCTGCAGCGCCTGGAAGAAATCCACTGGCTGACCCTGGTGATCGGCGTCGCCGGGCTGGGTTTGCTGATCTGGCTGCCGCGCCGCTACCCGCGCCTGCCGGCGGCGCTGGTGACCGTGGCAGTGGCAACCCTGGTGGTCGGGCTGTTTGGCCTCGACCGCTTCGGCGTGGCGATTCTCGGCCCGGTGCCGGCCGGCATGCCGGAACTGGCCTGGCCGCAAACCAATCTGGAAGAGATGAAAAGCCTGCTGCGCGATGCCCTGGGTATCGCCACCGTGAGCTTTTGCAGCGCCATGCTCACTGCCCGCAGCTTTGCTGCCCGCCATGGATATGCGATCAACGCCAACCATGAATTCCTGGCGCTCGGGGTAACCAACATTGCCGCCGGGGTTTCCCAGGGCTTTGCCATCAGCGGTGCCGACTCACGCACCGCGGTCAACGACATGGTCGGTGGTAAAAGCCAGCTGGTGGGGATTATCGCCGCCCTGGTCATCGCCCTGATCCTGCTCGCCTTCACCACGCCCATGGCCTGGATTCCCCAGGCCGCCCTCGGCGCGGTGCTGCTGATGGCCGGCTGGGGCCTGATCGATGTGCAGTCGCTGAAGAAAATCTACAGCCTCAGCCGCTTCGAGTTCTGGTTGTGCGTGCTGACCACCGTCGGCGTGCTCGGGGTCGGCGTGCTGCCGGGCATCATCATCGCCGTGACCCTGGCGATCCTGCGCCTGCTCTACAGCATCTATCAGCCCACCGATGCAGTACTCGGCTGGGTACCGGGCATCGAAGGCCAGGTCGACATCCGCCGCCACCAGGATGCGCGCACGGTGCAGGGGCTGGTGGTGTATCGCTTTGACGATGCGATCCTGTTCTTCAATGCCGACTACTTCAAGATGCGTTTGCTTGAGGCGGTGCAGCGCGAAGAGCAGCCGCGCGCGGTGCTGTTCGATGCCGAGGCGGTCAGCTCGATCGATGTCAGCGGCATCGCTGCCCTGCGCGAGGTGCGCGATACCTTGAAAGCCCGCGGCATCTACTTCGGCATCGCCCGGGCGCGCGGGCGCTTCTTGCGCATGCTGGTGCGCTCGGGGATCGCGCGGGAGATGGAGAACGGCTTGCTGTTTGGCTCGGTGCGCTCGGGGATCAGGGCGTATCGGTTATGGCGTAACCGCAGTCGCAGGGCAACGGTGCCGGGGATGGAAACGGCATCGCGGGGCAAGCCCGCTCCTACAGATGGGTAGGAGCGGGCTTGCCCCGCGATCGAGCCATTACCGGAGCTGACAGGCCTCGGGCGCTTGCGCAGCCTTGCCGATCAAGCTGATCAAGCCACACGGCAGGCTGCCCCGCCACTGCAAATAATCATGCCCGGCCGGGTACTCGACCTGCTCCACTGCATAGCCTTTGGCCAACAGCACATCACGCAGATGGCGGTTGGTGTCGAGGATTTTCGGTCCTTCGAACAGGCCCGACTGCAGGTAGAAGCGCAGCGGTTGCTTAGGCGACTTGACGTATTCGCGGGTGAGCCAGCCCGGCTCCTCGCCCTCATGCCCCCACCAGTAGGAACCGGACATGCTCAACACATTGCCGAACAGTTCCGGGTGCTTCAGTCCCATATAGGCCGAAGCCAGGCCGCCGTAGCTGGAACCGGCGACCACGGTGCGCGCTGCCGACGCCGCCAGGCCTTGCTGGCGCGCCCAGGGCATCAGCTCTTCCGCCATGAAGCGGGCGAACTGCGGGTTGGGCGGCAACTCCTGCTGGCGGCTGAGGTCGCTGGGGTTGGCGATGATCAACGCCGCGGTGGGTGGGATCAGACCCTCGGCGATCAGGTTGTCGAGAATCGTCGGCGTCGGCACCTGGCGGGTATAGGCATGGGCATCGAACAGCACCAGCAAGCCCTGCCCCTTCGCGCCAGCCTGCCACTGCGCCGGCCGGTACAGGTACACGTCACGCTCGTTGCCCAGCAGTTTGCTGCTCAGCACCTTGCGCTCCAGGGTGCCACGGGCAATGCCCGGGCGTTCGGCGACCCAGGGCTGCGCGGGCGCTGCAGGCAGTTCCAGGCGCGAGCGCGACAGGAACGGATCACCGCTGCCATCAGCAAAGCGGTTCGGGTTGAGCGGATCACGCTGGGTGCTGGCGAGGATCATTCGACGATCATCGGACGCCGGGACGTCCGGGGCCATCTGGTAGCTCAGGCGTGCAGACGCAGGCAGCAGATAGCTGCGAAACCACACGTCACTGTCGCCAAGACGTTGCAGCTCATCGTGATTACCCGAGGGCGCGCCGAACACCCGCACGTTGTTCCGCGCACCGCGCCAGAGGAAGGTCACCAAGGACAAGCCAGGCTTGCCCTCCACCGCTTCGACCATCGGCGCGCCCTGTTGCTGACGATCCTTCCAGAAGGTTTCGGTGCTCGCCCCCTGGGCCAGCTGTTGCTGCAACGCCCGCAGGGTCGGGCTCTGCAACGGGGCAGCCGTGCGCTTCTGCGCGCTGGCTGAAATCACCGGCTTCAGGCTTAACGCGTAGGTGGCTTGCGGCCGGGTGGCCAGCGCCTCGGCACGCAGGCCGTAGGCGCCATCGCGATCGGCGATGAAGATGAACTCGCGCGGCTGGTCCCGGCCATCGATCAGCAGCCGCACAGGTTGGCCCTGGGCATCGAGCAAACGCAGGCTGACATCGCCCTGCAGCCGCCCCTGGACCAGATCGCCGGTCTTGAGCTGCACGGTCCAGATTGGTTGTTGCGCCTGGGCAAAGCTGGCGCTGACAGTTTGCCCCGGGTGCAGGATATTGTCGGTTTCCGCCATCGCGTTGCCACTCACGCACAGGGCCAGCGCCAGGGCGCAGCTCCATTGATTGAACGTCTGCATGTTCACCTCAGAAGTCGATGCTGGCGGAGAGTTTCAGCGTGCGTGGCTCGCTGACCGTGGCATAACCGTCGTTGAACACCCCGGCCCAGTAGGCGCGGTTCTCGACGTTCTCCAGGCTGGCGCGCAGTACCACGTCCTTGCTGAGGATGCGCGTGCTGTAGCGGCCGCCGAGGTCGTAGCGGGTCCACTGCGGGATTTTCAGGTCGTTGGCGCTATCGAGGTACTGCGAGCTGCTGTGGATGCCCAGCGCGGTCAGGGTCAGGCCCTCGACCCAGGGGGTGTCCCACTCGGCGCCGAGGTTGGCCGACCAGGCCGGCACACCACGGGCGGTGTTGCCATCGAAAGTGCCGCCAGCGGTGCGGGTCAGTTCGGCACGGGTGTAAGTGACACCGCCGAGCAGGCGCACGCTCGGGGTCAGCGAGCCGAACAGGTTCCATTCGACGCCACGGTTACGCTGCTCGCCATCGTCGGTGTAGCGATTGCTGGCGCGGTCGAGGAGCATGCTCGGCTTCTCGATCTGGAACACGCTGAGGGTGTGGGTGAAGTCGCCCAGGTCCCACTTGACCCCGGCCTCCATCTGCTTGGCCTTGTACGGGGCGAACTGCTCGCCGTAGTTGGCGGCGGCCAAGTCGGTGACCATGCCGCCCTGGGTCAAGCCTTCGATGTAGTTGGCGTACAGCGACACCGGCGCGTCCCAGGGCTTGAGCACCAGGCCCAGGGCCGGGGTCAGGGCGCGCTCGTCGTAGGCCGGCTTGCTCATCTTCTGCCGCACCCGTTGCGAGCGCACGCCGAGGGTCAGCAGCACTCTGTCGTCGATAAAGCCCAGGGTATCGGCGACGGCGAAGCTGGACAGGGTGTTGTCGCCAGTCTTGTCGCTGGAACCGATGTCACCGGCAATGATCGGCTTGCCCGGATGGTAGATGTTGGTCAGGTACTTCTTGCTGGTCACGGTGGCGGCGCGACCAATGTCCTGATGCAGCAAAGTGGTGCTCAATACCACCTGGTGGTTGACCGGGCCGGTGACGAAGTTGCCGCGCACCCCGGCCTCGGTGGACAGGCTATGAGTGTAGCCGGCCTGGTTGTAGGTCTCGCCGCTGGCATCGCCGTTGGCGCCGGTGACGATCACCCGGGTGCCATTGAGAAAGCCTTTGTAGCGGGTGCGGGCGCTGCCGACGCTGGCGTAGGCGCTCCAGTCATCGTTGAGGTCGTATTCGCCGCGCAGCACCACGGCCTTGCTGATCTGCTTGGCCGAGATGCCGTCGAGGATGTTGGTATCCGGTTTCGGCGCCTTGGTGACGTAGCCCAGTTTGCTGAAGCCGGCCATCATCGGGCTGCCGTCCTCAAGTTTTTCGTGGCTCTCGTAGGCATCCAGTTCGAGCTTCCAGCCATCGCCACGGTAGTCCATGCCCAGCGATGCCAGGGTGCGGTCCTTGGACTGCTGGTCGACACCGGTTTCGCCGCTGCCATAGACACCGTTGAAGCGAATGCCGAAGCGCTGCTCGTCACCCAGGCGACGGCTCAGATCGATGTGTTCAGCAACATAACCGTCAGACACGTAGCTGCTGGTCAAACGGGTCAGCGGCGCTTCGCCGGCGCGCTTGGGCACCAGGTTGATCACCCCGCCGACACCGCCGTTGGGCGCCATGCCGTTGAGCAAGGCACCGGGCCCCTTGAGCACTTCAACCCGCTCAAGGAACTCGGTCGGCACGTGGCCATCCGGGGCCAGGCCGTACAGACCATTTAGCGCAAGCTCGGTGGAGTCGAGGGAGTAGCCACGGATCATGAAGTTTTCGTAGGCGTGGCCTTCGCCCGTGCTGAAGCGGATCGACGGATCGTTGCGCAGCACCGCGCCAACCGTGCCGCTTTGCTGGTTTTCCATGTGCTGGGCGGTGTAGGACGTGACGTTGAAGGGCGTCTCCATCACATCGCGATTACCCAGCATGCCCAGCCGTGCGCCGCGAGCAACCTGGCCACCGCTGTAGGCCTCGGGTACGCCGCTGGGGTTGCTGTTGGCGTTGATGTTCAGCTCGCCCAGGGTCAGGGCGCCGTCGCTGTTCAGGCTGCGCAGGATGATCACCCCGTTCTCTTCGCTGGCCACCAGGCCGCTGTTGGCCAGCAAGCGCTGCAAGGCCTGCTGCAAGGTGAACCGGCCCTGCAATGCCGGGGCGCTGCGGCCGGCCAGCAACTGGCTGTCGGCGGCGATGGCGACCCCGGCTTCGCGGGCCAGGGCATGCACTGCGGCTTCCAGGGACTGGCCCGGCAGGTTCAGGCTCAAGGCCTGAGCATCGGCGGCCAGGGCGGCGGCGTTGACCGCGCTCAACGGCAACAGGCTGGCGCTACCCAGGGCACAGGCCAGCGCCAGCCGACGCAGGGTACCGGGGAAAGCCACAGGGTGTGCCGGGCGGGCATGGGGAAGCGACATGATCTGTCCTTGCAGAGGTGGGTTCAGCGATGAAGACGGGCCACCTCGCCATTACCCCTCAAAATTTTTTCAGCGCCGTTGCAGGGTGCGTTGCTGTCCATGCTGAACCAGGCTCACCGGGAGGATTTTCGGTAGCGTCTGCAGGAGCATTTCCGGTTGGTCGCTAGGGAAGCTGCCGGTCAGGTGCAGTTGGGCGGCATCAGCGGCCAGCGTCACCGGTTGCAGGGCATAGGCGTTGAGCTCGGCGATCACCTCGACCAGCGGCGCATCGGTGAACGACCACCAGCCACGCTGCCAATGCTGCAGACTCGCCGTGGCATGCGGATCAGCCCTGAGCGGCAGCAAACGGCCTTGCGCATCGAGGCTGATGCGCTCACCGGCCTGCAACACCTGCGAACCTTCACGCAGGCCTCGCACCTCGACCCGTCCACGGGCCACGGCAATCTGAATCTCACCGCCGCGGTCGCTGACACTGAACGCCGTGCCCAGCACCTGAACCTCGCCCAGCCGGGTGCTGATCAGAAACGGCCGCAAGCGCTCGCGCGCCACATCGAAATAGACATTGCCATGCAGCAAGCGCACCTGGCGCACGCCGTTGCTGTACTCGATGCGCAGGCTGGATTCGGCGGCCAGCAGCAACTGGCTGCCATCGGGCAAGATCTCGCGGCGTGGCGGTTCGGCATGCACGGTTTGCAGCAGGCGATCGAACTGCGGCGTACGCCGCCACAGCCAGCCCAGCCAACTGGCCCCCGCCACCGCCACCAGCAAGCCACCGCCCTGGCGCAGCAGACGCCGACGGCTGATATTGAGCGGTTCCGGGGCCACTGCCGTACGCAGTTGCGGGGTCAGTCGATGCACCAGTTGCCAGCGTTGTTCAGCCTCTTGCCAGGCCCGTTCGTGCTCGCTGCTTTTGCCGCGCCAGCGTTCCAGCTGACCGCGCGCCTGCTGCACCCGTTCGGGGTCGTCGCTGTTCAGCGCGGCGAGGTAGGTCAGGGCCTGCTGCACCTTGCGCGTGGAGACCGGCGAAGACTCAGGCATGCCGCGCCGCCAGGCTCAGCTCGGACAAATCGAACACCGCACGGGCGATGTGCAGCTCCACAGCCTTGGCCGACAGTTCAAGCTCGGCACACACCTGGCGATGGGGCTGGCCGTGCAGGCGCACACGAACGAACACCTCGCGGCGCAGGCGCGGCATGCGCTCGATACGCTCGATCAACTGCTGCAACTGCTCGCGGGCGATGATGATCTCTTCAACGCTCGGGCTCAGCACATCAGCCCGGGTCAGCCAGTCTTCCAGCGCCGCCAATTCGTTGCTGCGCCGTCGGTATTGATCGATGCACAGGTTGCGCGCGGCCTGGAACAGCAAGGCCCGGGCGTTGACCACTGGGGCATTCAAGGCGTGGGCATAGGCCTGGGCAAAGCTCGACTGGGCAATGTCGGCCGCATCATCCGGATTGCGCAGGCGTCCACAGAGGTAGCGGCGCAAGTCGCTGTAGTTGGCCAGCAGATCGTCGGCGACCGCCTGCAAGGCCGGGGCAGCCGCGGTCCAGGGCGTAGAGAGCGAAGTCATGAAGGTCCGGCGTGCGAGAAGGACATGAATAGGAATTCATATCATTCTCACATACCTGTGTAGCCTTCTGCCAGCCCTCAGCTGTTGCGCGGCAACAGGCCTGGCAAGGCGTGCGCCAGGGCATTGACGGCAAAGCCGATGAACATCAGCCCGCAAGCGCGGGTGATCCACAGCTCGTAGCGGGTGTAGACAGTGCGCACGTGGCGGGCGCCGACCACGCCGATCAGGATGACGTAGGCCAGCAAGCCGCCGACAAAACTCAGGGCGATCAGCGCCGGCAGCATCGACCAGTCGAGCGCTTCGGCGCGACTCGAAAGCAAGGCAGTGAACGTCGCCACCGCCACCGGGTAGGCCTTGGGGTTGGTCAGGCCAAACACCACGCCGTGCCAGAACGGCTTGCGCACCGGCCCCTGCTCGCCGTCACCGTTGCCCGGGCGGCTGCGCAAGGCCCGCATGCCCAGCCAGAACAGGTACAGGCCGCTGATCACACCAAGGATGTCGAACACCGAACTGCCGATTTGCCGGGCACCGACGATCGCCACCAGCGCGGTACTGCACCACAGCACATCGCCGAGCAAGTGCCCGCAAAGAAACCCCGCACCGGCACGGCGCCCGCGGGTGGCACCAATGCCGAGCACCGCCAGCACGCCGGGCCCCGGGGTAATACCGTAGATAAAACCGGAAGCGAGTACGGCGAGCAGCAGCGAAAAGGTCATCGGGGCAGTGTCCTGAAAGTCAGTGCAAGGCGCGAAGTCTACGGCAGCCGCCTGGCCTCAGCCAGTCTCTCAGTAGCCGTGAGCGCGCAGGATCTGTGCCTCGCTGTGGGCGCTTGGCCGGGCGAAATAGCGCAGCAGCTGGCCGCTGCGATTGGTGAAGATACCGTCGACGCCAGCGGCCATCACCTTGCGAAAATCTACCGCCTCATCAACCGTGTACACATGCACCAGCAGGCCTTTGTCGTGGCTGAGCTGATTCATCCAGGGCTGCACCAGGTCGGCGTAACTCTGCGCGCCCCCCTCGGCAAGTGCCGCCGACGGCCCGGTGCCAATGGCGCCTGCAGCCTTGGCGTAATCCAGCCAGCGCTCGAATTCGGCCTTGTCCTTGGGTTGCTGGCGGGCATAGAAGGCTGCCTTGTCGCTCTCGCCCGACTCGGCGAAGGTTTGCTGCGCGGCCGGTTCGATACTGCCTTTGCCGATCCACAACAACAGAATCTTGGGCACCTGGGGCATTTGCTGGTGCAGCAGCGCCAGGCTGTTGCGGTCGAAACTCTGCAGCACCACCCGGCCCGGCTGGTCGAGCCAGCCACGGGCCTGCAGGCCTTTCCCCAGATCAGCTTCGATGCCGGGAAACAGGCCTGGCACCTTGGTTTCGATGTACAAGCCAGGCTGGCGCTGCGGGTTCGCCGCGGCGATGTCCATGACTTCATCGAGGGTCTGGATCTTCAGGCCCTTGAAGCTTGCCCGGGCGCGCTCGGGATAGGCCTTGTTGAACCAGCTGCCGACATCCAGCGATTTCAGTTCGGCCAGGGTGAAGGCGCTGACCGGGCTGCTCTGGCGTTCGGGAAAACGCTCGGCAACATCGCTGGTACGCAACAGGTTGTCGTCATGCACGGCAACCAGTATGCCGTCGCTGGAGCGCTGCAAGTCCAGTTCCAGGTAATCTGCGCCCAACTCACGCGCCAACAGGTAGGCCGGTGCCGTGGACTCCGGCGCATCATAAGAAGCGCCGCGGTGGGCGATCACCGCCGGGTAAGCAATCCCCTGGGCCCTGGCCAGCTCAGCGCCCTGCCCGGCCTCGGCAAGCCCCGCCATCGGCAACAGCGCCAGGCAACACACACGTCCAATTGCGTTGAACATTTTCAGCCTTCCTTTGGTTCACAGCGAATCCAGCATAGTCGCCAACGCTGATGACAGACCGGTTGCATGCTAAAGTCGCCGGCGATTGCCTGCCCTGCCACAGAGATGCCCGATGCCTCACGCCAACCTCGACGCCAGCCTCAACCACTGGCCAGACCTGAACGCCAGTCACCCGTGCAGCGGCCTGCTGCTGGGCAATGGCGCCAGCCGGGCGCTGTGGCGGCCGTTCAGCTATTTCTCGCTGTTCGAAGAGGCCCAGCGGGTGCGGCACAAACCCCTGAGCCTGACCGACCAGGCGCTGTTCAAGTCGCTGGGCAGCGAGCTGTTCGAGCCGGTGCTCAGTGCCCTGAACACCACGGTGCGGATCAACGCCGCGCTGGCGATCAGCGCGTCGGCACCGCTGAACCGCTACTACGCGATCAAGGAAGCGCTGATCCACGCCATCCGCAGCGTGCACGTCCCCTGGCGCATGCTGCCGAGCCAGACCTTGCAGCTACTCAACCGCGAGCTGGGCACCTACCAGAGCGTCTATTCCAGCAACTACGACCTGATCTGCCACTGGGCCGCCAGCCAGGCTCCGGAAGGCTTCCAGCAGTTGTTCGATGAAGACGGCGACTTCGATATCCGCCGCACCCGCAGCCCGGGCACGCGCTTGCTGTACCTGCACGGCGGCCTGCACCTGCTCAAGCAGCAGGACGGCAGCACCCGCCAGCGCAGTGCCACCGACAGCCAGCTGCTCGATGGCTTTGCCGTCAACACACCGGGCGACGTGCCGCTGTTCGTCAACGAAAGCAGCAGCGCCGACAAGCTCAAGGCCATCCGCAGTTCCGACTACCTCAGCTGGGCCCTCGGCGAACTGGCCGGCCATCGGGATGGCTTGTGCATTTTCGGCCAACACCTGGATGGCACCGACCGGCATTTGCTGGAGGCAATCAAGCTGGCGCGCCCGGCGCACCTGGCCATCGCCATCCGGCCCTTGAGCGACGCCTCGATCATCAGCCAGAAGCAGCACTATGTGCAGCGCTTTGCCGATATGCCTGACCTGCCACTGTACTTTTTCAACGCTTACAGCCACCCGCTGGGAACGCCTGGGCTGGAGATCCCGGTGCCGGTACCGATCCGCAAGCGGCGTTAATGGGCGACAAAAACAGGCATGGTAAATAACAATAATTCTCGATACCATTCGCAACCTTTCTCTCCGGTCCGTCCTGGAAAGCTTGCATGCCGCGCCCCAAACCCGACCCTTTTGCCCACGAAACCTGTCGCGGGTTCTATGCCGATATCCTGCATTTTCTGCGTAAGCGCATGGACAATGCCAACGATGCGGCAGACATGACCCAGGACGTGTTCACCCAGTGGCTGGGCTATCGCGACCGGGCGCGGGTCGAGCAACCGCGGGCGTTCCTGTTCCAGATGGCGCGCAACCTGCTCAGTGACCACTGGCGCCGGCAGAAGGTGCGCCACAGCGTGCTCGACGAAGACGCCCAGGCCAGCGAACAGACACCGGCCGGCACCGCCAGCGACCCGCTGAAGCATGCCCAGCAGCAACAACGCCTGGAACAATTGAAACTTGTCCTCGCTGAACTCTCGCCGCGCCGCCGCGAAGCCCTTATGCTGCACCGCTTCGAAGGTTTGACGCAGGCGCAGATCAGCGCGCGCATGGGCATTTCCGTGAGCATGGTGGAAAAGCACATCGCCGCGGCCCTGCTGCATTGCAAGCAACGCCTGGACAGTGACAACGGCATGGAGCAGCCAGAATGACCCCCACTCCTGAAATCGATAAGCGCAGCATCGATGCCCAGGCGGCCAGCTGGTTTACCCGTAACCGCAACGACAGCTCGCGTGAATCGCGCAAAGCCTTCGCCCAGTGGCTGCAGCACCCCGAGCACGCCCGCGCCTATGCCCAGTTCGAACAACTCTGGGACGACCTGGCCGCGCTCAAGAGCCTGAACAAACCGGTCGTCCTGCCCAGCCGCAAACCGCTGCGCTGGCGCCCGGCACTGGCCGTGGCCGCCGGGCTGGTCTGCGCCGTACTGGCCGCCAACCTCGGCCTGCCGAGCCGCCATCATCAGCAACAGCTGGCCGTACAGAGCGAACACCCACAGCACCTGGCCCTGCCCGATGGCAGCCAGCTGGATGTCAACGCCCGCACCCGCCTGAGCCTGAACTTCGACAACGAGCGCCGGCTGATTCGCCTCGACCAGGGCCAGCTGTACATCGAAGTGGCTGCCGACAAGGAACGCCCGCTGTTCGTCGATGCCGGCAATGCCCGGGTACGGGTGGTCGGCACCGGCTTTGACCTGCGCCGCGGCCAGCAGGAGCTGGTGGTCAGCGTCGCCCACGGTCAGGTGGCCCTGGAAACCCCGGGCGAGAATCGCCCGCCGGTGCTGTTGAGCGCCGGCCAGCGCGCCGTCTATGACCTGGCCCGCGGCAGCCTCAACGTGCAGAACCTGAGCGCTCGGGAGGTGGCCGACTGGCGCAGTGGTCATGTGAGTTTTCGCAACCGCGAACTGGCCAGCCTGATCGACGAACTGGCACTGTACCGCTCGGCACCGGTGCTGCTCGCTGATCCAGCTTTGGGCCGCTACAAGGTCTCCGGCAACCTCGACGTCAACGACCCCGATGCCTTGCTCAATGCCCTGCCGGCGCTGCTGCCGATCAAGGCTGTGAACCTCGCCGACGGCCGAGTGCGGATTGAACGCAAACCGTAAATTGAGAATATTTTTCATTCGCATGTGAGGGTTTTCCGCAGCCCTGCGTCTTCCTCCCGTCTGCGTAATCACTGCAGGCCTTTTCTGGCCTTTGTTGCCGTATTGGGGGGTTTCATCTTGCGTGCGTTTGCTCCTTTCAAGCCGTTGTCTGTTCGTCCTTCACTGCTGGCCGCGTGCCTGGCCCTGAGCCTGCAGGCCCAGGCCGCGCCGCTGCAACTGAACCTGCCGGCGCAGCCGCTGGCGGCGTCGCTGAGCCAGCTGGCGCAGCAGGCCAAGCTGCAGTTGCTGTTTGACGAATCCTTGCTCAACAGCGTCCAGGCCCCAGCCTTGCAAGGTGCTTACGAACCGCTCGAGGCGATCAGCCAGTTGCTGCACAACAGCCGCTTTGCCCTGGTCAAGGTCGGCAATACCTATGTGGTGCGCCTGCGCGAAGACGACGCCACCGCTGACAACAGCATCCAGCTCGGCGCGGTGAGCGTGGTAGGTGACGGTCAGCAGGTCGACCCGAGCACCGTCGGCCGCTCGACCCTGACCCAGGAAGACATCGACCGCTACCAGCCGAGCAACATCCCCAGCGTGCTGGCGACCCTGCCCGGGGTGAACATGGGCGGCTCGGCCAAGCCTGGCGGCCAGACCATCAACATCTGGGGCCTGGGCGACGCCGAAGACGTGCCGATGACCGTCGATGGCGCGACCAAGAGCGGCTTCGAGCGCTACCAGCAAGGCACCATCTTCATCGAGCCGGAACTGATCAAGAACATCGAGGTGGAAAAGGGCCCGCACTCGATCTACACCGGCAACGGCGGCTTCGGCGGCAGCGTCAACATGACCACCAAGGACGCCCCCGACCTGCTCCAGGAGGGGCGCAACAGCGGCGCCATGCTCAAGTATGGTTACGCCAGCAACGACCACCAGCAGGTCTACAGCTCGGCGCTGTTCGGCCGCACCGACGATGGCCGCATGGACGCCCTGGTGTACCTGACCAAGCGCGACGGCGACGACATGAAGCTGGCCGGCACCCTGCCCGACCCGGAAGGCCGTTACCCGGTCAACCCCCAGCGCCTGCCCAACAGTGCCCTGGACCTGGACGGCGCGCTGCTCAAGGCCAACCTGCACTTCAACGACGAACACAGCCTCGGGTTCTCCTGGTCGCGCTCGGAAAGTGAACGCTGGGCACCGTTCTCCTCCACCGCCTACCCGACGCCGCCGACCCAGTCGGACATCAACCGGTTCGGCTACAAGGATGCCCTCAAACGCTTCCTGGCCAACCGCACGACCACCGACACCACCTGGTCGACCACTTACAAGTACCAGCCGGTGAACAATCCGCTGATCGACCTGCAGGTCAAGTACTCCGAGTCCGACACCAAGCAGACCGACGAGCGTGATGCCACGGCGTTCTTCCAGCCGTCCACCGGCGGGCGCAAGATGGACACCGAGTACCAGGACCAGATGCTCGACGTGCGCAACACCAGCCTGTTCGCCACCGGCCCGCTGGAGCACGCCTTCACCAGCGGCTTGCAGATCCGTCACCACGACCGTGACACACAGATGTGGATGCCCGGCAAAAGCTACGAGATTCCCAAATACAACAACGGCCATTACCAGCCGTACTTCATGCCCAGCGGCACCGTCGACAGCCAGGGCTATTTCATCCAGGACGCCATCACCCTCGGCGACGTGACCATCACCCCGTCGCTGCGCTACGACCACGTCGCCAACAAGGGCAAGCCGAACCAGGCGCCGTACTACACCGTTGCCGAAAACGGCCACGACTACAGCGAGAAGACCTACACCGGCTGGTCGCCGCGCCTGTCGCTGTTCTGGAAAGCCACCGCCAACACCGCCTTCTTTGCCGACTACAGCAAAACCTGGCGCGCGCCGGTGCTGGATGAACAGTACGAAGTCCAGGGGATCGGCAGCCGCACCGCCAGCAGCCGCAACCTCGACCCGGAACGCATCACCGCCCTGCGCGCCGGTAACGTTACCGACTTTGCCAACGTCTTCACTGCCGACGACAGCATGCAGATCCGCACCACGCTGTTTCGCAATGAAATCAAGGACGAGATCTTCAAGGCCACCGGCATCGGCTGCGAAGCTCAGCTGGCCAAGGGCGAAAGCATCTCCGATGCCTGCGGTAAAGGCTTGATGTCCAATTACCGTAACCTCAAGGGCGTGACCATCAAGGGCTTCGAGGTCGAAAGCTTCTACGACTCGACCTACCTGTTCGGTTCGGTGTCCTACTCGTGGATGACCGGCCGCCATGAAGGTGCCTACACCAACCCCTGGGGGCCGGACGTCTGGGCCAAGGACATTCCGGCACCGAAGTGGATCACCACCCTGGGAGTTAAGATCCCCAGCTGGGACGCCAAGGTCGGCTGGCAGGCGCAGTTCGTGCGCAAGACCGACCGCCTGCCGAGCGACAAGTACCGCGAAGGCCCGGCCAGTTCCCTGGGTGACCGCTACTACGACCACTATGCCAACGACGACTATCAGCTGCACGGCCTGTTCGCCAACTGGAAGCCGCAGCAGCCTTACCTCAAAGGCACCGAGGTCAACCTGACGGTGGATAACCTGTTCAACAAGGACTACCGCTCCGAGCTCAGCGGCGAATACGCCTACAGCCAGGGCCGGAACGCCAAGGTCAGCATCACCCGCTTCTTCTGAGGCAACTGTACGGATGAACTTGTTAGCAACTGTAACAAGATCATCCGTCCCGCCTGTGGCTCAATGAAGGCACTTCTCTGCCACAGGCGCTCTGTATGTCCAGCCGCGAAAACACCGGGATGGTCCTTGGCCTTCTCGGTGTGATTATTTTCAGCCTGACCCTGCCCATGACCCGCATCGTCGTGCAGGAACTGCACCCTTTGCTCAACGGCCTGGGCCGTGCGTTGCTGGCGGCGATTCCGGCGGCGGCGCTGCTGCTCTGGCGCCGGGAAAAATGGCCGACCTGGACGCAGATCAAAGGCCTGAGCCTGGTGGCGCTGGGGGTGATCCTGGGGTTTCCGGTGTTCTCGGCCTGGGCCATGCAAAGCGTGCCGGCGTCCCACGGTGCGTTGGTCAATGGCCTGCAGCCGTTATGCGTGGCGGTGTACGCCGCCTGGCTGTCCCACGAGCGACCGTCGAAAGCCTTCTGGGCCTGCGCCGCCCTGGGCAGCGCGCTGGTGCTGGCCTACGCGATGATCATGGGCGCCGGGCAGATCCAGGCCGGCGACCTGCTGATGCTGGCGGCGATTGCCGTGGGCGGCCTGGGCTATGCCGAAGGTGGCCGGCTGGCGCGGGAAATGGGCGGCTGGCAGGTGATCTGCTGGGCGCTGGTGCTGTCGGCGCCGCTGTTGCTCGGGCCGGTGGTGTACCTGGCTTTGCAGCATCAGGGACCGGTGAGTGCAAAAACCTGGTGGGCCTTTGGCTATGTGTCGTTGTTCTCGCAGTTCATCGGCTTCTTTGCCTGGTACGCCGGGCTGGCCCTGGGTGGCATTGCCCGGGTAAGCCAGATTCAGTTGCTGCAGATTTTCTTCACCATCGCCTTTTCGGCGCTGTTCTTTGGCGAACAGGTCGAGCCGACTACCTGGGTGTTTGCCGCCGGGGTGATTGCGACGGTGGTGCTGGGGCGCAAGACGCGGGTGCATTCTGCGCCGGTGCGGGGCCTGGGCTGACACTATCGCCGGCAAACGCCGGCTCCCACAGTGGATCTGCGTGCTCCGACCCTGTGGGGGCTGGCTTGCCAGCGATCGAGCGCGCAGCGGTCGCAAAGTCTTCAGGCAGGGATCAAGCCATCGGCCCGCAACAAGGTCTCCAGGCAATGCTCCTTGACCCCATAGAAGTCCTTGAGCTGCTGGATCTTCTCCAGCAACGCTGACGCCTCAACCGGCGCCTGACGCTTGACCGCCAGGATCATCTTGTTCTTGTTGGTGTGCTCCAACGAAATGAACTCGAAGACCTTGGTCTCGTAGCCGCAGGCTTCCAGGTACAACGCGCGCAAGCTGTCAGTGAGCATTTCAGCCTGCTGGCCCAGGTGCAATCCGTACTGCAGCATTGGCTTGAGCAAGCCCGGGCTGTGCAGCTGCGGGCGAATCTGCTTGTGGCAGCACGGCGAGCACATGATGATCGCCGCGCCGCAACGAATACCGGTGTGGATCGCGTAATCAGTGGCGATATCACAGGCATGCAATGCAATCATCACCTCGATGGCGCTGGGCACCACGCTGCGCACATCACCGCATTCGAACACCAGGCCCGGATGCTCCAGACGCGAGGCCGCGGCGTTGCACAGCTCGACCATGTCCGGGCGCAGCTCGACGCCGGTAACCTGCGCCTCGCGCTGCAGGGTATTGCGCAGGTAGTCGTGGATGGCAAAGGTCAGGTAACCCTTGCCCGAACCAAAATCGGCCACTCGCAACGGCTGCTCGGCGGCTAGCGGCGCCGAGTTCAGGGCGTGGGAAAACACTTCAATGAACTTGTTGATCTGCTTCCACTTGCGCGACATGGCCGGGATCAGCGCCTGCTGCTTGTCGGTCACGCCCAGGTCCTGCAGGAACGGCCGGCTCAGTTCCAGGTAGCGCTTCTTCTCCCGGTCGTGCTCACCAGCCGGCGCCTGGCGCTCTTGTTGCACAGCGCTGCGATGGAGCATCGGCTTGCCCTTCTTGCTGAACTCCAGCTGCGCTTCGTCGCTGAGGCTGAGCAGGTGGGCGTTGCGAAACGAGGCCGGAAGCAACTCGGCCACCAGCGCCAGCGCTTCATCGTTGCCCAGGTTGCGGGTGATGTCGCGGGTCTTGTAGCGGTAGACGAACGACACGCAGGCCTGGCCCTTGACCGTCAGCGGCTTGGCAATGATGCGCTGCAGGGTTTCTTCGTTGCCGACATGGCGCGCCAGCACCAGCTTGATCAGGGCGTTCTGTTCCAGGCTGGTGGCGAGCAGGCTCAGAAACTGCGCACGCGCATCCGGCGCGGCCTGGGCGGTGGGGGAATCGGACATCGGGAAAAGGTGCCTCGGGTTGCGGAGGGGGCGCAGGTAGGCGCAGTGCCGGGAATTTTACGTGGATGCGCTTGCCCTGCACAGCATTTGTCGATGGGCGCCGCCGCTAGCCCAGCACCACCAGGCGATTGGGCAACTCGTTGCGCTCGTGGGTCAGCGGCACATGGGTACGCAGCAGTTCGCCGCAAGCCTCGATACAGCTGACAAAGCCCTGCAACGTCTGGCCCTGGCGCACCTGTTCGGTAAAGCGCTTGACGATGACATCCCAGACCTTGTTGTCCAGATGCCGGGATATGCCTTCATCGACGAGGATTTCGACATAGCGCTCGGCCTCGCTGACAAAGATCAGCATGCCGGTGCCGCCCACGGTGTGGTGCAGGTTCTGCTCCAGAAACTGCCGCCGGGCCAGGTTCGCCGCACGCCAGTGGCGCACCGAGCGCGGAATCAAGCGAGTGGTCAGCGACGGAATGCGAAACAGCAGACACAAGGCGATGAAGGTCAGCCACTGCACGATCAGCAAGCTGTGCACACTCATCCAGCCGCTGAGGTAATGGACGATGCCCGGCACCACCAGAGCCAGGAGGCTGGCCCACAGCAAGGGGATATAGGCGTAGTCGTCGGCGCGGCTGGCCAGCACCGTGACCAGTTCGGCATCGGTGTGACGCTCGACCCGTGCAATGGCTTCAGCGACCTGGCGCTGCTGTTGTTCAGTAAGCAATGTCATGCGTTGCGCTACTCGTTATTGATCATTTACCAGCCACCCGACGATCCACCACCGCCGAAGCTGCCCCCGCCACCGCTGAAGCCCCCTCCGCCGCCACCGCCACCAAAACCACCGCCGCCGTAGCCACCGCCGAAACCACCCCCCATGCCGCCGCGCCCGCTACCACCAAGGCCCAGGGACTGCAGGGCGAACACCACGACGATCAGCAGGATGAACAGGCCAATGCCCCAGGCCGGCGCACCGTCTTCGGTCTCGCCGCCCAGCGCCCGCGAGGGCTCGGCCAACGGGTTGCCGCCCAGCACCTGGAGAATCGCCGCGGTGCCCTGGACGATGCCCTGGCTGTACTCGCCACGGCGAAACGCCGGGGTGATGATGCGATTGATGATCACCGAGGACTGCGCATCCGTCAGGCGTTCTTCCAGGCCGTAGCCGACTTCGATGCGCAGCTTGCGTTCCTGAGGGGCGACGATCAACAGCGCGCCGTTGTCCTTGCCCTTCTGGCCGATGCCCCAGTGGCGGCCGAGCTGATAGCCGTAGTCTTCGATGCTCTGCCCCTGCAAATCCGCCAGGGTCACCACCACGACCTGCTCGCCAGTACCCTGTTCATGGGCCTTGAGCATGCTGTCGAGCTGGCTGCGGCTGGCACCGTCGAGCAGGCCGGCATTGTCCACCACCCGCCCGCTCAGCGCCGGGAAACTCAACTCGGCACGCAGCGGTGTGGCAAACAGCAGCGCCAGCAGCAGCGCGAGCTTGAACAGACGCATCAGAATTTCACTTCAGGCGCTTTTTCGGCATCGGCGCTGGTGGCCTCGAAGTTTTCCCGGATCGGCAGGTCGCTGTACATCACGCTGTGCCACAGCCGCCCGGGGAAGGTGCGGATCTCGGTGTTGTAGCGCTGCACGGCGGCAATGAAATCCTTGCGCGCGACGGCGATGCGGTTCTCGGTACCTTCAAGCTGCGACTGCAGGGCGAGGAAGTTCTGATTGGATTTAAGGTCCGGGTAACGCTCGGACACCACCATCAGGCGACTCAGGGCCCCGGTCAGCTGCGACTGGGCCTGCTGGAACTGGCGCAACTTCTCGGGATCGTCCAGGGTGCTGGCATCGACCTGGATCGAGGTCGCCTTGGCCCGGGCTTCTATGACCGCGGTCAGGGTTTCCTGCTCTTGCTTGGCGTAGCCTTTGACCGTTTCGACCAGATTGGGAATCAGGTCGGCGCGGCGCTGGCACTGGTTCTGCACCTGGGCCCAGGCCGCTTTTACCTGCTCGTCATAGTTGGGGATGTTGTTGATCCCGCAACCGGCCAGCAAGCTGGCAAGCATCAGCAGCAGCCACAGTCGTACGCCCTTGAAATGAATTACCTGCATGTTGCTACGCTCCTTGATCGCCGTGATTCACCGGACTTGAGGCATAATCCGTCGTCGCCGCTGGATCGGGATCGCCCAATCAGCTAAAAGATGCCCCAGCAAACTACAACAATAGCCGCTTCCCCAACTTCGGCTGGGCAGTATCGACCTGCCGCAAGCCTTGAGAACAGAATTCATGAACAAGCTGTGTTTGCTGGGTCTGGTTGTCAGCCTGGCCAGTCACTCGGCCTTTGCCGACACCTCTGCCGCCCCGCTGCAGGACAAACAGGCGTTCATCGCCGACCTGATCAAGCAGATGACCCTGGATGAAAAGATCGGCCAGTTGCGCCTGATCAGCATCGGCCCGGAAATGCCCCGTGAAATGATCCGCAAGGAAATCGCCGCCGGGCGCATCGGCGGTACCTTCAACTCGATCACCCGCGCGGAAAACCGGCCGATGCAGGATGCCGCCGCCAAGAGCCGGCTGAAGATCCCGATGTTCTTCGCCTACGACGTGATCCACGGCCACCGCACGATCTTCCCGATCAGCCTGGGCCTGGCCGCCAGCTGGGACATGGACGCAATCGCCAAGGTCGGCCAGGTGTCCGCCCTTGAAGCCGCCTCCGACGGCATCGACATGACCTTCGCGCCGATGGTCGATATCGCCCGCGATCCGCGTTGGGGCCGCACCAGTGAAGGCTTTGGCGAAGACACCTACCTGGTCTCGCGCATTTCCAGAGTGATGGTTGAATCCTTCCAGGGCCAGAGCCCGGCCGAAGCCACCAGCCTGATGGCCGCGGTCAAGCACTTCGCCCTGTACGGCGCAGTGGAAGGCGGCCGCGACTACAACACGGTCGACATGAGCCCGAGCAAGATGTTCAACGACTACCTGCCGCCCTACCGCGCCGCCATCGATGCCGGCGCCGGCGGGGTGATGGTTGCGCTGAACTCGATCAACGGCGTGCCGGCCACCTCCAACACCTGGTTGATGAACGACCTGCTGCGCAAGGACTGGGGCTTCAAGGGCGTGACCGTCAGCGACCACGGCGCGATCACCGAGCTGGTGCGCCACGGCGTTGCCCGCGATGGCCGCGAAGCCGCCAAGCTTGCAATCAAGGCCGGCATCGACCTGAGCATGAACGACTCGCTGTACGGCGAAGAGCTGGCCAGCCTGCTCAAGGCCGGTGAAATCGACCAGGCCGACATCGACAACGCCGTGCGCGAAGTACTCGGTGCCAAGTACGACATGGGCCTGTTCGAAGACCCGTACCGGCGCATCGGCAAGGCCAGCGACGATCCGGCCGACACCTATGCCGACAGCCGCCTGCACCGCGCCGAAGCACGCGACGTGGCCCGCCGCAGCCTGGTCCTGCTGGAAAACCGCCAGCAGACCCTGCCGTTGAAAAAAGCCGGCACCATCGCCCTGGTCGGCCCGCTGGCCGATGCCCCGATCGACATGATGGGCAGTTGGGCCGCCGCCGGCCGCCCGCACCAGTCGATCACCGTGCGCGAAGGCATGCGCCAGGTCCTCGGTGACAAGGCCAAGGTGATCTACGCCAAAGGCTCCAACGTCACCCACGACAAGGCCATCCTCGATTACCTGAACTTCCTCAACTTCGATGCCCCGGAAATCGTCGACGACCCACGCCCTGCCGCAGTGCTGATCGACGAAGCGGTCAAGGCTGCCAAGCAGTCCGACGTGGTCGTGGCCGTGGTTGGCGAGTCTCGTGGCATGTCCCACGAATCCTCCAGCCGCACCACCCTGGAAATCCCGGCGGCCCAGCGCGAGCTGATCAAGGCCCTGAAAGCCACCGGCAAACCGCTGGTGCTGGTGCTGATGAACGGCCGGCCGCTGTCGCTGGCCTGGGAACGCGAGCAGGCCGATGCCATCCTGGAAACCTGGTTCAGCGGCACCGAAGGCGGCAACGCCATTGCCGATGTGCTGTTCGGCGACTACAACCCGTCGGGCAAGCTGGCCATCACCTTCCCGCGCTCGGTCGGGCAGATCCCGATGTACTACAACCACCTGAGCATCGGCCGCCCGTTCACCCCGGGCAAACCAGGCAACTACACCTCGCAGTACTTCGAAGAGCCGAACGGCCCGCTGTACCCCTTCGGCTACGGCCTGAGCTACAGCGACTTCAGCCTCTCGAACCTGAGCCTGTCGAGCAAGACGGTGAAACAGGGCCAGGATCTCGAAGCCAGCATCGTGGTCAAGAACACCGGCAAGCGTGACGGCGAAACCGTGGTGCAGCTGTACCTGCAGGATGTGACCGCGTCCATGAGTCGTCCGGTCAAGGAACTGAAGAACTTCCAGAAAGTCATGCTCAAGGCTGGTGAAGAACGCACCCTGCGCTTCACCATCAAGGCCGACGACCTGAAGTTCTACAACGGCCAGTTGCAATGGGCTGCCGAGCCGGGTGAGTTCCGGGTCCAGGTCGGCCTCGATTCGCAGGCCGTGCAACAACAGAGCTTCGAGCTGCTGTAAAACGTTGCCATGCTCCAAGGGAAGGCCAGGAGGCCTTCCCCACTGCCGGGACTTGCACCATGCCTTCTTCCTTTCGCGCCCTGCGTCTGGGCCTGATTCTGTTCTTCATCCTCGCCGGCACCTTGCTGACCGCGGGCTGGGCCATGCACCACGCCAAGCGCCAGTCGATGGTCGAGGATGCCCGCCGGGCCAGTGAGCAGTTGGGGCTGTATGCCAACTCGCTGCACACCCTGATCGAACGTTACCGCGCCCTGCCGGCGGTGCTGGCCCTCGACCCGGAACTGATCAGCGCCTTGCGCGGCCCGGTTGCAGGCCCGGTGCAGGATGCCCTGAACCGCAAGCTGGAGCGCATCAACGGTGCGGCCAATTCCTCGACCCTCGAGCTGCTCGACCGCACCGGCCTGGCCGTGGCCGCCAGCAACTGGCGCCTGCCCAGCACCTATGTCGGCTCCAACTATGGCTTCCGGCCATATTTCAAACAGACCCGTAGCCAGGGCAGCGGCCGCTTCTATGCGGTGGGTGTGACCAGCGGCGTGCCGGGCTATTTTTTGTCCAGTGCCGTGCAGGATGAAAACAGCCGCTTCCTCGGTGCCATGGTGGTCAAGCTGGAGTTCCCCGAGCTTGAGCGCGAATGGCGCCAGGGCAGCGATATCCTCCTGGTCAGCGACGCCCGCGGGATCATCTTCATCGCCAACCAGGACGGCTGGCGCTACCGCGAACTGCAAGCGCTGACCAGCGCCGACCGCGCGGAACTGGCCGCCACCCGCCAGTACGACAAGCAACCGCTGGTGCCGCTACAGCACCATATCCTCAGCAGCTTTGACGCCAACAGCCACCTGATGCGCGTGCAGGGCCCCGAGGGCAATACCGACTACCTGTGGGAAAGCCTGCCGCTGGAAGCCGAGGGCTGGACCCTGCACCTGCTGCGCAAGCCGCAGGTCAGCGAAGATGGCCGCAACGCCGCGCTGGCTGCCGCTGCGGTCTGGCTGAGCCTGGTGTTCGCCCTGCTGTTCATCAGCCAGCGCCTGCGCCTGGCCCGCCTGCGCCAACGCAGCCGCGAAGAACTCGAACGCCTGGTCGAAGCCCGCACCCGCGACTTGCGCACCGCCCAGGAGGGCCTGGTGCAATCGGCCAAGCTGGCGGCGCTTGGGCAGATGTCGGCGGCGCTGGCCCACGAGATCAACCAGCCGCTGACCACCCAGCGCATGCAGCTGGCAACCCTGCGCCTGCTGCTCGATAACCAACGCCTGGATGAAGCACGCCAGGCCCTGGAGCCGCTGGAGCAGATGCTCACGCGCATGGCGGCCCTCACCGGGCACCTGAAAACCTTCGCCCGCAACAGCCCCAGCGGCCTGCGCGAACGCCTGGACCTGGCCACCGTGGTTGACCAGGCGCTGCAATTGCTCGATGCGCGCATCCGCGCCGAAGACGTCAGCGTCGCCCTGTACCTGGCCCGCCCGGCCTGGGTGCGCGGCGATGCGATACGCCTTGAGCAGGTGCTGATCAACCTGCTGCGCAACGCCCTGGATGCCATGGCCGAAAAGAGCTACAAACGCCTTGAGGTGCGCATCGATGCCGAACGGGACCACTGGCGCCTGAGCGTGCTCGACAGCGGCGGCGGTATTCCCGTCGAGCACCTGGCCAGTGTCTTCGACCCGTTCTTCACCACCAAGCCGGTGGGCGAAGGCTTGGGCCTGGGCCTGGCGATTTCCTATGGCATCATTCACGAAGCCGGCGGCCGCCTGCAGGTCGACAACCAACCCGGCGGCGCCCGTTTCAGCCTGACCTTGCCTATGGACCCGGAACCCGCATGTTGAATTCAGTGATGGTCGTCGACGATGAAGCCAGCATCCGCACCGCCGTAGAGCAATGGCTGAGCCTGTCCGGCTTCAATGTGCAGCTGTTCAGCCGTGCCGAAGACTGCCTCCAGCAACTGCCCGGGCACTTCCCCGGGGTGGTCCTCAGTGATGTGCGCATGCCCGGCATGGACGGCCTGCAATTGCTCGAACAGCTGCAGGCCAGCGATGCCGACCTGCCGGTGATCCTGCTCACCGGCCATGGCGATGTGCCGATGGCGGTCGAGGCCATGCGCAATGGCGCCTACGACTTTCTTGAAAAGCCCTTCAGCCCCGAAGCCCTGCTCGGCAGCCTGCGCCGCGCCCTGGAAAAACGCCAGCTGGTGCTGGAGAACCGCCGCCTGCATGAACAGGCCGATTTGAAGGTACGCCTGGAGGCGGATCTGCTGGGCGTGTCCCAGGGCATGCAGCAGTTGCGCAAGCAGGTCCTGGACCTCGCCAGCCTGCCGGTCAACGTGCTGATTCGCGGCGAAACCGGCAGCGGCAAGGAGCAGGTCGCGCGCTGCCTGCATGAGTTTGGCCCGCGCGCCGGCAAGCCCTTTGTCGCTCTCAACTGCGCGGCGATCCCCGAGCAATTGTTCGAGGCCGAGTTGTTCGGCCATGAAAGCGGCGCCTTCACCGGCGCCCAGGGCAAGCGTATCGGCAAACTCGAATATGCCAATGGCGGCACGGTGTTCCTCGATGAAATCGAAAGCATGCCACTGGCCCAGCAGGCCAAGCTGCTGCGCGTGTTGCAGGAGCAGAAGCTCGAACGCCTGGGCGCCAACCAGAGCATCAGCGTCGACCTGCGGATCATCGCCGCGACCAAACCCGACCTGCTCGAAGAAGCCCGGGCCGGCCGCTTTCGCGAAGACCTGGCGTATCGCCTGAACGTCGCCGAATTGCGCCTGGCGCCGTTGCGCGACCGGCGCGAAGACATCCCGCTGCTGTTCAACCACTTTGCCCGCCTGGCCGCCGAGCGCGTTGGCCGTAGCACGCCGGTACTCAGTGGCGCGCACCTGGGCAAGCTGCTCGGTCACGACTGGCCGGGCAACGTTCGTGAACTGGCCAACGCCGCCGAACGTCATGCCCTGGGGCTGGGCGAGCCGGCGGCAGCAGAAATCGAAGCCGGGCAATCGCTGGCCGCCCAGCAGGAAGCCTTCGAAGCCCAGTGCCTGCGCGCCGCCCTCAGCCGCCACAAGGGCGAGATCAAGGCGGTGATGGAAGAGCTGCAACTGCCGCGGCGCACCCTCAACGAAAAAATGCAGCGCCACGGCCTGCTGCGTGAAGATTTTCTCGGCCCTGCTTGATCGACACAGCTGATCGCCATAAGCGGATTTTCGCCTACCCACTCGTTTGGATAGGCGGATTTCCGCTCATCACACCCGTACAACCCTTCTAGACCGGGCCTCCAGCACCTGGCACAGCTTCTGCTATAGCCCTGGCAGGCTGCGTTTCGACGCGCTCCACAAAAACAACTATGAAGGTCCCTTCGATGGATAACTCCAGCACTCTGCCCGCCGGGGCGGCCGTTGCGCCCGCCGCGGAAAAAACCACCCGCAGCCGACTCAAGTCGATTTTCAGCGGCTCGATCGGCAACATGGTCGAATGGTACGACTGGTACGTTTACGCCGCGTTCTCCCTGTACTTCGCCAAAGCCTTCTTCCCCGCTGGCGACACCACCGCCCAACTGCTCAACACCGCCGCGATCTTCGCCGTGGGCTTCCTGATGCGCCCGATCGGCGGCTGGCTGATGGGTATCTACGCCGACCGCAAGGGCCGCAAGGCCGCGCTGATGGCTTCGGTATTGCTGATGTGCGCAGGCTCGCTGGTCATCGCCCTGACCCCGGGTTATGAAACCATCGGCGTCGCCGCGCCGGTGCTGCTGGTCATCGCGCGTCTGATGCAAGGCCTCTCGGTGGGCGGCGAGTACGGCACTTCCGCCACCTACCTCAGCGAGATGGCCACCAAGGAACGCCGTGGCTTCTTCTCCAGCTTCCAGTACGTGACGCTGATTTCCGGCCAGCTCATCGCCCTGGCGGTGCTGATCATCCTGCAGCAGACCCTGACCACCGAGCAGCTGTATGCCTGGGGCTGGCGTGTGCCTTTCGTGATCGGCGCCCTGTGTGCGGTGGTCGCCCTGTACCTGCGCCGTGGCATGGAAGAAACCGCCTCCTTCACCAAGAAGGAAAAGTCCAAGGAAAGCCTGATGCGCACCCTGATGCGCCATCCGAAGGAGCTGGCCACCGTGGTCGGCCTGACCATGGGCGGTACCCTGGCCTTCTACACCTACACCACCTACATGCAGAAGTACCTGGTGAACACGGTGGGCATGAGCATCAGCGACTCGACCACCATTTCGGCGGCCACCCTGTTCCTGTTCATGTGCCTGCAGCCAGTCATCGGCAGCCTTTCCGACAAGATCGGCCGGCGTCCGATCCTGATCGCCTTCGGCGTGCTCGGCACGCTGTGCACCGTACCGATCCTCACCACCCTGCACACCATCCAGACCTGGTGGGGCGCGTTCTTCCTGATCATGGCGGCGCTGATCATCGTCAGCGGCTACACCTCGATCAACGCGGTGGTCAAAGCCGAGCTGTTCCCCACCGAAATCCGCGCCCTGGGCGTTGGCCTGCCGTACGCCCTGACCGTGTCGATCTTCGGCGGTACCGCTGAATACGTGGCGCTGTGGTTCAAGAGCATCGGCATGGAGACCGGCTACTACTGGTACGTGACCGCCTGTATCGCCTGCTCGTTGCTGGTGTATGTGTTCATGAAGGACACCCGCAAGCATTCGCGGATCACCACTGACTGATCCCAGTCATCGGCAGAAAAAAGGGGGCATCCGCCAGCGGATTGCCCCCTTTTTTGTTTATGGCGCTTTAACCCGCAATTAATCCCACACCCTCAATCTTCACTCATAGCGTAGACCGCATCGCCTGCATCGCTGGCAAGGCCAGCTCCCACAGGTCCGTGCATGGCCTTGCTGGCGATGAGGGCGAACTGCCGTCAAATACATCTACTTTTTAAATTCTTATACGTTATTTTTTGCACTTTTTAATCAATTTTATCGGCGTAGCATTACACCCATAGAAACAAACAACCCCTCACCACCTCGGAGCAACGACCATGAAAAGCAAACTGATCCTGACCCTGGCCTTCTCGGTACTGGCTGCCAACGCCTTCGCCGAAGACGGCTTCGACCGTACCAACGCCCACAACTTCAACGCCGTGCCAACCCAGCCGGCCACTTATGTAGAAGACGGTTTCGATCGCACTGGCGGCGCCAAATTCGCTGAAGACGGTTTCGATCGCACCCAGGCCCACCGCATCAGCTAAGCCCTGATGTGACGCAGTCAGCCCGGCCTCGGCCGGGCTTAGTCATTTTCAGCAAGGCCAAGCCTTGGCACACTAGGCGCTTACTCACAGGGAAGGCCCTCGGGCCAGCGCAGATGTATTACTACGAACCGGCAAAAGGCCACGGCCTGCCCCACGATCCGTTCAATGCCATCGTCGGCCCACGCCCGATTGGCTGGATTTCTTCCCAGGACGCCGAAGGTCGCCTGAACCTTGCGCCCTACAGCTTCTTCAACGCCTTCAACTACATTCCACCGATCGTCGGTTTCGCCAGCGTCGGGCGCAAAGACAGCCTGAACAACATCGAGCAGACGGGCGAATTCGCCTGGAACCTGGCCACCCGGCCGTTGGCCGAGGCGATGAACCAGAGCTGCGCCGCGGTTGCACCGCAAGTTGACGAGTTCGCCCTGAGTGGGCTGACCCCGGTGGCGTCCAGGGTGATTGCCGTGCCGCGGGTGCAAGAAAGCCCGGTGTCATTCGAGTGCAAGGTCACCCAGATCATCCAGCTGCAACGTGCTGACCAGGCGCTGGTGCCAAGCTGGCTGGTTCTGGGTGAAGTGGTGGCGGTGCATATCGCCGAGCATCTGCTCAAGGACGGCATCTACGATACCGCTGCAGGCCAGCCGATCCTGCGGGGTGGCGGCCCGGCGGATTACTTCGAACTGGGCAACCTGTTCAAGATGGCCCGCCCGCAGGTCAACGGCTGAGTTACCAGACCAGTTCGGCGTCGTCATCGACGCCCTGCAGGCGCTCAAGTTCGGCGCAGGCCGCTTCGTCAGCAGCCAGGGCAGTCTGGAAACGCTGCCCTTCAAGGACCTTATGAAAGCGCGGTGCGCCACTGGCACCCAGGCCTTTGACGGCGATGGCGGCGTTATAACCGTCGTCGCCACGTACAGCTGCCGATACGGCTTCGAACCGTGAAAATTCTTTACGTGCCATGTGCTTCAAATCCACATCAATTACCTGAAGCCGGCATTCTAACCTGCGCAAGGCGAGCCGAAGGTATGCAGGTCGAGGCTGTCGACCACCCGCGCCTGCACCAGCTCGCCAAACAACTCAAGGGTCGGTGAAGCGAAGTAGCCGCTCATCGATTGCTGATCGCGCCAGAAGCCGCTGAGCAGCCACAGGTCGGCATCGGCCTGGGAGCGTTGCAGGCTGAACTTCAGGCAGCCGGGGGCCTGACGCGACGGCTCCAGCAGGTCACGCAGGCGCTCGCCCAGTTCCTCTGAGCGACCGCTGCTGGCGCGGATAAATGCAAGGTGGGTGACCGAATGTACCGAGGTCATGAGCGTTTCTCCATGTGCAGCCAGATGAAATTGCCAGGCTGCACAGGTTAGGCCTCCCGCCCGCGCGGCGGTTAGGCAATTCCTGTCGAGCGCTTGCCTGATCCTGCGCACCTTGCAGGATCAGGCAAGCGGGCGGCAGCTTTCGACTAGCGCCGTGGCTTGCACAAACCTATCCTGCAGTCGTTCTCCCTGGAATCGCCCCCATGTCTGCTATTGAGCCCGACCGCCTGATCCTCGACCCCGCCCTGGAACAACAGCGCCAGGAGCTGGCCGCACTCATCCAACGCCATGCGCCACGCCAGGCTGGCGTCGAGTCGGCGGTTGAGGACCTGTTTCTGGTGCGCTACGAAGAAAGCGTGCGCTCCATGCCGGCCCTGGCAGAGCCTGCACTGTGCATCCTGGCTCATGGCAGCAAGGAGGTGTGCCTGGGCGACGAGCACTACAGGTACGACCCGCTGCATTACATGGTGGTGTCGGTGGCATTGCCGATCAGCGGCGTGCTGCTGGAGGCCAGCCCGGAAAACCCCAGCCTGGGTGTGCGCCTGAACATTGATCCGGCGCAGATCAACAACCTGTTGGCCGATGCCGGCCCCCTCGGTGTGCCGGCTTTGCCGTCGGGCCGTGGGCTGTATGTGGAGCGTACCGATCCGCTGTTGCTCGATGCCCTGCTGCGCCTGATTCGCTTGCTCGATTCGCCGAAGGACATCCCGATTCTCGCACCGTTGATCCAGCGCGAGATTCTCTATCGGTTGCTACGCGGCCCGCAGGGTTACCGGCTGTATGAAATTGCCATGGCCAACAGCCAGACCCACCGCGTGTGCCAGGCCATTGAATGGCTCAACCAGCATTTTCATCGGCCATTGCGTATCGATGACCTGGCGCGCGAAGTCAACCTCAGTACCTCGACCTTGCATCACCGCTTCAAGGCGGTGACCTCCATGAGCCCGTTGCAGTACCAGAAGCAGCTGCGCCTGCAGGAAGCGCGGCGGCTGATGCTCAATGACGGGCTTGAGGCGGCGGTGGCAGGCTATCGGGTGGGCTATGAAAGCCCGTCGCAGTTCAGCCGCGAGTACAGCCGCTTGTATGGGGCGCCGCCGGTTAGGGACCTGGCCAGGTTGCGCAGTGCGCTCTAGATTGCTATCGCCGGCAACGCCAACTCCCACAGTGAGAAGTGCAAGCTGATAACCCTGTGGGAGCCGGCGTTGCCGGCGATGGAGCGCGCAGCGGTCCGCTTTTACACCGCCCTGACGACGTGCTTGATCTCCTGAAAGGCACTCAAGCCCCAAGGCCCCAGCTCCCGACCCAGGCTGCTCTGCTTGTACCCACCCCAGGCCGTCTGCGGGAAGATCATCTGCGGTGCGTTAATCCACACCAGCCCCGCCTGCAAGGCGTTGGCTACCCGCTCGGCAGCCGGCAAATCACGGCTGAGCACACTGGCCACCAGGCCGAACTCGGTGTCATTGGCCAGCGCCAGCGCCTCGGCTTCAGTGGCAAACGAACGCACGCACAGCACCGGACCGAAGATCTCCTCACACCACAAGGCGCTGTCCAGCGGTACATCGGTGAACACCGTGGGGCTGACGAAGTAGCCGCAAGGCAGCTGCGCCGGCCGTGAACCGCCACAGAGCAACCGGGCACCGGATTGCACACCCGCCGCAATATGCGCCTGTACCCGCTGGTACTGGGTCTGATTGACCAACGGCCCCATTTCGCTTTCGCCGCTGAACGGCTCGCCCACGCGGATCGCTTCGGCGCGGGCCTTCACTGCCTCGATAAACGCAGGGTACAGGGCTTCGGCCACCAGCACCCGACTGGTGGCCGAACACATCTGCCCGGCATTGAAGAAACCACCCAGGCAAGCCAGCTCCACCGCAAGTTCCAGGTCGGCGTCCTCCAGCACCAGCAACGGCGATTTGCCGCCCAGTTCCAGGCTCACACCCTTGACCGTCTCCGCCGCCCGCTGCATTACCTGCACACCCACCGCATTGCTGCCGGTGAAGGAAATCTTGGCAATACGCGGATCGGCCGCCAAGGGCGCGCCCACCGCCAGCCCGGTACCGCAGACCAGGTTGAACACCCCATCCGGCAGCCCCGCTTCGGCGATGATCGCCGCCAGTTCCAGCTCGGCCAGCGGGGTGACTTCCGAAGGCTTGAGCACCACGCAGCAGCCTGCCGCCAGTGCCGGCGCCAGCTTCCAGGCGGTGGTGACCATGGGGAAGTTCCATGGCACGATCAAACCGACCACACCGCACGGTTCACGCCGTACCCGGGCGACAAAATCTTCGCTGGGCAGGGTCACCGAGCGGTCACGCCCGAGGTTGTCCGCCAACTCCGCGTAATAGCGAAAGGTCGCGACGACATCATCGACATCGATGTGGGCTTCAACCAGCGGCTTGCCGTTGTTGCTGGCTTGCAGCTGTACCAAGCGCTCGCGGCGCGCCTCGACACCCTCGGCAATAGCCCGCAAGATGGCCGCGCGGGTCGGCCCGCTGGATGTAGACCATTCAACAAATGCCGCTCGGGCCGCCAGCGTTGCCCGCTCGACCGCCGCAGCGTCGCCACCGGCAACTTCGGCCAGTACCTGCTCGTTGCTCGGGTTGATCACCGTCAGCGCCTGGGGGCCATGCTGCCAGACGCCTGCGATATAGATACCAGGCAGCTTGATCATGCTGGCACCGCCTGCATCCAGGTGGCCTGGTCGATTTCGATCAGGCTCGGGCCTTTGCGATCGCAGGCCTGACGCAATGCTTCGCGCAGCTGGGCGACGTCGCCCACAGACTCGGCGCTGCAGCCCAGGGCCTTGGCCACGCCAATAAAATCAGGGGTGTAGATATCGACGCCGACCGGCTCGATGGCGCGGTTGACCATGTAGCGCTTGATCTCTTCATAGCCCTGGTTGTTCCACAGCAGCACGATCAGCGGCACCTGCGCCTCGCGGGCACTGGCCAGTTCCGGCAGGGTGAACTGCAAGCCGCCGTCGCCGATCAGGCACACCACCGGCGCGCGATCGGCCACCGCTTCGGCGCTGCCCAGCCAGGCGCCCATGGCTGCCGGCAGCGCGTAACCCAGGGTGCCGTAGCCAGTCGAGGCGTTGAACCAGCGCCGCGGTTGGTCCATGTCCAGGGTCAGGTTGCCGGTGTACACCGGCTGGGTCGAGTCACCGACCAGCACTGCGCCCGACAGGGTTTCGAGAATGGTATTGAGCATACGCGTCTGGCTGCGCATCGGCAGGTCGCGGTCAGCCTCCAGCACTGCACGCAAGCGGGCGGCACGGGCCGCGCCCCACTCGGCGCCGCGCACCGGTGCCGGTTGCTCGGCCAGGGCGACCAGCAAGGCCTGGGTAGCGAGGGTCGAATCCGCGACCAGGGCGACCTTCGGCGGGTAGTTGCGCACGGTCTGGTCGGGGTCGATATCGATGCGCAGCAGCTCACCGGGGATCTCGAAACCACCCTTGAAGGTCACGTCGTAGTCGGTCTCGGCAAGCTCGGTACCGATCGCCAGCACCACATCGGCTTCGGCGACCAGGGCACGGGTGGCCACCAGCGACTGGGTCGAGCCGATCTGCAGCGGGTGGCTCGCCGGCAGAACGCCCTTGGCGTTGATGGTCAGGACCACCGGCGCCTGCAGGTATTCTGCCAGGCGGGTCAGCGCCGCGCTGGCATCGATGGCACCACCGCCGGCGAGGATCAGCGGCCGCCGGGCTGCCGCGAGCATGGCGGCCATTTGTGCAACCGGCGCAGGCGCGGCGCCAGCGCGGGCGATACGCACCGGGGCACAGGCCAGCAGGTGATCGGCGTCTTCGACCAGCACATCCAGTGGAATCTCGATATGCACCGGGCGCGGCCGCGCGCCATCGAACACGGCAAAGGCGCGGGCCAGTACCGACGGCAGGTCATCGGCGCTCATCAGCGTGTGGGAAAACGCCGCCACGCCTGCCACCAGATTGCCCTGCGCCGGCAGCTCATGCAGCTTGCCGCGCCCGCCGCCCAACTGGTCACGCGACTGCACGCTGGAAATCACCAGCATCGGAATCGAGTCAGCGTAGGCCTGGCCCATGGCGGTGGTGATATTGGTCATGCCCGGGCCGGTGATGATGAAGCACACGCCCGGCTTGCCGCGGGTACGCGCGTAGCCGTCAGCCATGAAGCCGGCGCCTTGCTCGTGGCGCGGGGTGATGTGCCGGATGCGCGAGCTTGCCAGCCCGCGATAGAGTTCCACGGTATGCACGCCGGGAATTCCAAAGACATGGTCTACGCCATAGCCTTCAAGGAGTTTGACCAGTACTTCGCCGCAAGTCGCCATGATCGTCTGCCTGTCATTGTTCGGGAAACAGGCTGTATTGGACCGCCCGACGGCTACCTGCACAATGCAAAAAAGCTCATACTAGCCATGTCCTAAGATCATGGCTCAAGCCGATGAAACGCCTGCCTCCACTGCCTGCCCTGCACACCTTTCTGGTCACTGCCCAGTGCTGCAACTTCACCCGCGCCGCACAACTGCTGCACATCACTCAGGGCGCGGTGAGCCGTCAGATTGCCGGCCTTGAAGAGCACCTGGGTTATCCGCTGTTCCTGCGCCAGGCCCGTGGCCTGAGCCTGACTCGCGAAGGCCAGGACTGGCTGCCGCGGGTGCAGCAGGTGTTCGCCCTGATCGAGGAAGGGGTGCAGCAAGTAGGCGCGCGCAGCACCACCTTGCAGCTCAAGGCCCCGACCTGCGTGATGCGCTGGCTGCTGCCGCGCCTGATGGAATGGCAAGCGTTGCGCCCGGACGTGCCTGTGGAGCTGACCACTACGGTGCAGCACGGGGTGGATTTTCGTCGGGAAGTGTTCGATGCGGCGGTGGTCTATGGCGCCCGGCCCAACCATGGCCTGCAGACCCAGAAACTGTTCGATGAACAACTGACGCCGGTGTGCGCGCCGCAACTGCTGAGCGGCGCCCTGCCCTTGCAGCAGATCGCCGACCTTGATCAGCACATGCTCCTGCACCCGACCCGCGACCAGCGCGACTGGAATGCCTGGCTCGATGCCGCCGGGGCGAGCCTGCCCCGGCAAGGCAAGGGCCAGCATTTCGAAACCCTGGACATGGCCATGTCGATGGCCTCCCAGGGTACCGGTGTGGCCATCGGCGACTGGTCGCTGATCGGCGATGACCTCAAGTGCGGGCGGCTGGTAACGCCGTTCCCGCTCAAGGTCAGCACCGGCCAGGCCTATTACCTGGTGCGGCCGCAAGGGTCGGCTTCAGCCGCGTTGCAGGAACTGCTCGCCTGGTTGTGCGAGCAGGCCCAGGCCCCTCAATAACCGACAGTGAAGCGCTGCCGCGAGTGCGCCGGCGTTTCCACTTCATCGAGCATGGCGATAGCGTAGTCGGCAAAGCTGATCCAGCTCTTGCCCTTGTCACCGATCAGCAGGTGATCCTTGCCCAGCTTGTAAGCGCCGCTGCGGGCACCTTCGACGAATTCGGCCGAAGGGGACAGGAAGGTCCAGTCCAGGTCCTTTTCCTGACGCAGGGTGTCGAGGTAGTGACCACCGGCGGTTGCTTCAGCCTTGTAGGCCTCGGGGAAATCCGGGCTGTCGATGACCTTGTGCCCCGACGGCAGCAGCAGGCTGCCCGCCCCGCCCACCACCAGCAGGCGCTTGACCCCGGCGCGCTTCACCGGCTCGATGATGGCCTGCGGTTTGATACTGGAAAAGTGCGCGGCGCTGAGCACTACGTCGTGCCCTGCCACTGCCTGTTCCAGGGCGGCGGCATCGCTGACGTCCAGCGCCACGGCGTTGATCCCGGCGCGCCCCTGCAGTTTCGAAGTGTCACGGGCAATGGCGGTAACGCTATGACCCCGACGCAGGGCCTCTTCCAGCAACTGGCTGCCAGCACGGCCGGTAGCACCGATGATTGCGATCTTGCTCATGGGAAATCTCCAGTCAAAGTTGAACGACGCTTACCACTTCATCTCGCCCTTGGCGACCTTGGCGCTGAGCTCCAGCGAGCTCTCTTCACCCAGGTCCGGGTAACGTTTTTTCATGGCCGCGATCAGTTCGGCGGAGTTGCCAGCCTTGGCGGTTTCTTCGTCGAAGGCACGGATATAGTCTGCGGTGAACTGCACCGCCTTGAGCGAGCGGCTGCCCTGGCCCAGGTAGTGGCCAGGGATCACGGTGTCGGGCTTGAGCTGTTCGATGCGCTTGAGGGTCGACAGCCAGTCCTTGTGCGATTGCGCCGACTGCGTGTCGGCCATCCACACGTGCAGGTTCTCGGCGACCACCACACCACCGACCACCGCCTTGATCGACGGAATCCACACGAAACTGCGGTCCGGCTGCGGGCCGTCGAGGCCGACCACTTGCAGGCGCTGGCCTTCAAGCTTCAGCTCATTGCCTTGCAACACCTGCGGCACAATCAGCTTCGCCGGTTTGTCGGCGCCCATCTGCGGCCCCCAGTAGGCCAGCTTGCCGTCCATGGTCTGCTTGATATGGGCGACGGTCGCCGCCGAGGCCACGACCTTGGCCTTGGGGTAGGCATCGGTCAGGGTCTGCAGGCCGAAGTAGTAGTCCGGGTCACCGTGGCTGATATAGATGGTGGTCAGTTGCTTGCCGCTCGCTTGCAGCTTGGCCAGCACCTGCTCGGCCTGGGCCTTGCCGAACTGGGCATCGACCAGGATGGCGTCATGCTTGCCGCTGACGATCACCGAGATGACCGGGAACAAGGCGTTGGTGCCCGGGTTGTAGACATCCAGGTTCAGCGGCTCGGCGGCCGCAGCCTGGGCCATGACCCCAAGGGTGGCGAAAGCCAGCAACAGACGGCGCAGGGAAAACGAACGAGGCATCAAGGCGATTCCTGTGAAGTGGGCGATGAACAACAGCTTAGTTGCACGATCCGTCACAAAAAATGCGATGCTTAGGATTAGTTTGTTTCTGAAAGCGTGCAAATCATGGATCGTCTGACAGCAATGCGGGTTTTCGTCAGCGTGGTCGACCTGGGCAGCCAATCGGCCGCCGCCGACCACCTGGAACTCTCCCGACCGGTGGTTTCCCGGTATCTCGCCGAACTTGAGGACTGGGTGGGGGCGCGCCTGATGCAACGCACCACGCGCCGCCTGAGCCTGACCGCCGCCGGCCAGGAAACCCTGCCGCGCTGCCGGCAGATGCTCGAGCTTGCCGGTGACCTGCAGGCGGCTGTCAGCACCCCGAACGATGCCCCGCGCGGCGAACTGCGTATCAGCGTCAGTACCTCGTTCGGCCAGGCGCAGTTGATGGACGCCGTGGCCGACTACGTCAAACGCTACCCCGGGGTGAAAATCGACCTGCAGATGCTCGACCGCACGGTGAACCTCGTGGATGAACGCATCGACCTGGCGATCCGCACCAGTAACGACCTGGACCCGAACCTGATCGCCCGGCGCCTGACCGTGTGCCGTTCGGTGATCTGCGCCTCCCCCGCCTACCTGCACCAGCACCCGGCGCCGCAGCACGTGCAGGAGCTCAGCCAGCACAACTGCCTGACCCATTCCTACTTCGGCCGCAGCCTCTGGCATTTCGACGTGGCTGGCGAGGTAGTGTCGGTACCGGTGCAGGGCAACATCAGCGCCAACGAAGCCATGACCCTGCAACGGGCGGCACTGGCCGGCGCCGGCGTGGCGATGCTGCCGACCTATCAGGCAGCCGGCGCCTTGCGCAGCGGCGAACTGATTCGCCTGCTACCCCAGGCCAAGCCGCGGGAGCTGAACCTCAACGCCGTGTACACCTCGCGCAAGCACATGCCGGCCACCCTGCGCAGCATGCTCGACTTTCTCGCCGAGCGCTTTACCGCCGAGCCGATCTGGGACCAGGACCTGCTCTAAACCGGGCATACCCGGCCAGGCTGACCTATGCTTTGAATAGCACCTGTACGTGATTTGCAGGAGGTCAGCATCATGGGCGTCAAATCCAGAAAATGCGCCGTTATCTGTGCCATGGCCGCTGTGGTCGGGCTGTATGCCGCCGCAGCCTACCGGGTCGAGCAGATCCGCAACCAACCCTACTCTGCCGCCAGTTGCAGCCTGGCCCATTGCGTGCCGCACACTGCGACGCTGAGCGCACTCAAGTAGGTGACTGCGGGGCCTGGTAACGAAAGTCGCTGGGGGCCTTGCCGGTCAGGCGACGGAAGAACCGCGAAAAATACGCAGGATCTGCGAAGCCCAGGCTGTCGGCCAGTTGCTTGATGCTCAGGCTGGTGTAGACCAGCTCGCGCTTGGCTTCGAGCAACAAGCGTTGATGGATGATCTGCAAGGCCGACTGCCCGGCCAGCTCACGGCAGATGCTGTTCAGGTGCGCTACCGAAACCCCCACCTCATAGGCCAGCGCCTCGACGCTCGGCTGCTGGCGAAACTGCTGCTCCACCAGCTTGTTGAAGCGTTCCAGATACTCACGCCCGCGCGCCACCGCAAGACCTTGGCCATGGTGCTGCAAGCATTGTCGGCTGATCCACACCACCAGCAGGTTGATCAATGAGCGCAACTGCAAGTCGCGCCCGGGCTGGCCCTGCTGGTACTCCTGCTGCAAGGCGCTGAACAGGCTGTACAAGTAAGTACGATGGTCGCCCGCCAGATAAGTACCGACCTGGGCCAGGGCCGCCGGCGCGCCTGCCAGCTGCGTGTGCAGCAGACTCACCAGGGGTGCTGCCAGGGTTACCACGTAGCCATCGACGTCGCTGGAAAAGCGAAAACCATGCACACACAACGCCGGCACCACCTGAATCGCCGCCTGATCCAGGCGCCGCACCTGACCTTCCACCTCGATCTCGGCCTGCCCTTCATAAAGGAACAGCAACTGGCACAGGTCGGCATGCCGATGGGGTTCGATTTCCCAGTCATGCAAGCGGCTGCGCGCCGGGATCGACTCGCAGTGCAGCAGGTCCGGGGTAGGCCACTGCAACGGCTCGCCGTAGAGCTTGAACACCGGGATCGAGGCTTTGCTCATCTGTTGATTGGCTCCCGGGCCGATGCCCGATAATCGCACTGATTGGTGAAAAGTACTGCTATACGCCTGTTTTATCCCTTCTTCGCTCGGGTTTCCAAGCGAAAAATGCAAGCACAACAATCATAAGCTGCTTTCGGCCCTGCGCTGAAGCTTGCCTGGGATAACAACAATGAAGACTCAAGTCGCAATTATCGGTGCCGGCCCTTCCGGCCTGCTGCTCGGCCAGTTGCTGCACAAGGCCGGGATCGCCAACGTCATCGTCGAGCGCCAGAGCGCCGACTACGTACTCGGGCGCATTCGCGCCGGGGTACTGGAACAGGGCATGGTCGAGTTGCTGCGCGAAGCCGGGGTCGGCGCGCGCATGGACGCCGAGGGCCTGCCCCACAGCGGTTTTGAACTGGCCTTCGACGGGCGCCGCGAACATATCGACCTCAAGGGCCTGACCGGCGGCAAAGGCGTCATGATCTACGGCCAGACCGAAGTTACCCGCGATCTGATGGCCGCGCGCGAAGCCTGCGGCGCCGTCACTGTCTATCAAGCCGACAACGTCCGGCCCCATGACCTGAAGTCCGAGCGTCCTTACCTGACGTTCGAAAAGGACGGCGAAGTGCAGCGCCTGGACTGCGACTATATAGCCGGCTGCGACGGTTACCACGGCATCGCCCGGCAATCGATTCCCGCCGAAGCACTGAAGGTTTTCGAACGGGTCTACCCTTTCGGTTGGCTCGGCGTGCTGGCCGACACCCCGCCGGTCAGCGACGAGCTGGTGTATGCCCGCCACGAACGCGGCTTTGCCCTGTGCAGCCTGCGCTCGCCGACCCGCACCCGTTACTACGTGCAGGTGGGCGCTGAAGAGAAGGTCGAGGACTGGTCCGATGAGCGTTTCTGGGCCGAGCTCAAATCGCGCCTGCCGGCGGATCTGGCCGAACGCCTGGTGACCGGTCCTTCGATCGAAAAAAGCATCGCGCCGCTACGCAGCTTCGTGGTCGAACCCATGCAGTACGGCAAGCTGTTCCTGCTCGGCGACGCCGCGCACATCGTCCCGCCCACCGGCGCCAAGGGCCTGAACCTGGCGGCCAGCGATGTCAGCACCTTGTACAACATCCTGCGCAAGGTCTACGGCGAAGGGCGTACCGACCTGCTCGAGCGCTACTCGCAGATCTGCCTGCGGCGGATCTGGAAGGCCGAGCGCTTTTCCTGGTGGATGACTTCGATCCTGCACCGCTTTCCTGACAGCGATGCCTTCAGCCAGCGTATCCAGCAAACCGAGCTTGAGTACTACGTCAGTTCTAAAGCCGGTCGTACGACCTTGGCAGAAAACTATGTCGGCCTGCCCTACGAGGCTATCGAGGAAGACGCTTAGCAAGCTATCGAGTAGACTGGTCGGCACCTGCTCCCGCAGCTGATCGGCTGCGGGCCTTACCTGCCCCAGAGCTGGCCCGTGACTCAACTGAACACTCCGCAACCGGTACTGCGCAGCGTGCTCGTCGCGCTGATGCTGGCGATCTTTCTCGGCGCCCTCGACCAGACCATCGTCGCCGTGTCGATGCCGGCGATTTCAGCGCAATTCAACGATGTCGGCCTGCTGGCCTGGGTGATTTCCGGCTACATGGTGGCCATGACCGTGGCCGTGCCGATCTACGGCAAACTCGGTGACCTGTATGGCCGGCGGCGGATGATCCTTACCGGCACCGCGCTCTTTACCCTGGCCTCGATTTTCTGCGCGCTGGCACAGAACATGGAGCAACTGGTGCTGGCGCGGGTGCTGCAGGGTGTCGGCGCCGGCGGCATGGTCTCGGTCAGCCAGGCGATCATTGGCGACTTTGTGCCGCCGCGCGAACGTGGTCGCTACCAGGGTTACTTCAGCAGCATGTACGCCCTGGCCAGCGTCGCCGGGCCAGTGCTGGGCGGGTTGCTCACCGAATACCTGTCATGGCGCTGGGTGTTCTGGCTCAACCTGCCCCTGGGCCTGACCGCCTGGTGGGTGACGCGCCGTGCCCTGCGCAGCCTGCAGGTACCAACGCACAAAGCGCAGGTCGATTACCTCGGCGCCGCCCTGCTGATTCTCGGCCTGGGCAGCCTGTTGCTGGGCATCTCCCTGATCGGCCAGGGCCAGCCCTGGGATTCTGCACAAGTTGCCAGCCTGCTCGGTTGTGCACTGATCGGGCTGCTGCTGTTCGTGCTTCATGAGCAACGCGCCGCCGAACCGCTGCTGCCGTTGAAGCTATTCGCCAATCGCATCGCCACCCTGTGCTGGTGCACGATCTTCTTCACCAGCTTCCAGGCCATTTCGCTGACCATGCTGATGCCGCTGCGCTATCAGAGCATCACCGGTGCCGGCGCCGACAGCGCGGCCCTGCACTTGCTGCCGCTGGCCATCGGCCTGCCGATCGGCGCCTATTGCGGCGGCCGCCTTACCACTTTCACCGGGCGCTACAAGCCGCAGATTCTCGGCGGCGCCCTGCTGATGCCGTTTGCCATCGTCGGCATGGCCTTCAGCCCGCCGCAGGCGGCCTGGTTCAGTGGGGTGTTCATGCTGTTGACCGGGATCGCCTCGGGCCTGCAATTCCCCACTTCGCTGGTGGCGACCCAGAGTGCGGTCGAGCCCCGGGATATCGGCGTGGCCACCAGCACCACCAACCTGTTCCGCTCCCTGGGCGGGGCGATGGGCGTGGCCTGCATGTCGACCCTGCTGCTGGCGATGCTTGCCCAGGGCGGCCTGAACCTGGCCGGCGATGCCCTGCTTGGCAGCCTGCAGGCTGGCGAGCCGACCGCGGCGATGCAGGCCGAGTTGCTGTTGACCTTTCGCAACCTGCTGCTCGGCAGTGCTACGGTTTCGCTGCTGGGGCTGACGGCGGCGCTGGCCTTGCCTGACAGGCAATTGCGCGGCCGCCAGTAGGACCTTTATAACCGGCGTAGAAACAAATGATCACAAAGCTTCACAAAGTGTCATTTGCGCAAGGCGGGGCTCAAGCGCAGCATATCCAGCCCGGTATCGATCCACTGCTCGGCCTGGTTCAGCAGGTCAAAGCTGTCGGGCAGCAGTAGCCAGCGGCGAATCAGCCCGTCTATATAGGCGTAGATGGCCAATGCCGCGCGTTCCGGGTCCACGTCGGCGGGCAGTTGCCCGCGCTTGACTGCATTGCCCAGCGACAACGCGATATGGGCATGACATTCGATCGTCGAGGACTGCCGTTGCTGGCGGATCTCACACATATCATCGGTGAACTCGCATTTGTGATGCAGAATTTCATTGATTCGCCGGGTTTTCGGATCAAGCACCATCTGGTGCATCAACCGCACCAGCAGCTTGCGCATACAGCCGAGCGGGTCGACTTCATCCTCGCTTTCACTGGCCCGGGCCAGGGCGTCCAGCGGCTCGTGCAGGCTGTCGAGCATGGCCTCCACCAGTTCGGCCTTGTCGTTGAAGTGCCAGTAGATTGCGCCGCGGGTCACGCCCGCCTCTTTGGCGATATCGGCCAGGGTGGTACGCGCTACCCCGCGCTTGTAGAAGGCCTTTTCCGCGGCCTCGAGAATCTGGGCGCGGGTTTCCTGGGCTTCTTCTTTGGTTCGACGGACCATGGCAGTACAACCTCATCAGGCCCGGGCACGCACGCTGGGTGCCTGGGAGTCGGACCGGGTCAGCCTCTGCAGGCTGTTACCGGCTGTATTAATTTGGGGGCTCGCATCGGCTGAACGCTTCGCCTGCGAGGTATTTACAAACAACCATGAATGTAAGTATATTCCTTAGCAAGCTATTTATCCACTCGACAGCATTTTTTATAGCGCACCCTTTCCATTATTCTTGAGCGTCTTCAGCTCTTGCGACCCGAGGATCTTCATGCAATTCAAGCCAGCTGTTACCGCTCTGGTTTCCGCCGTCGCCCTGGCAACACTGCTCAGCGGCTGTAAAAAGGAAGAGGCGGCGCCTGCGGCGCAAGCTCCTCAGGTCGGCGTCGTAACCCTGCAAACCCAGGCCTATACCCTGACGTCCGATCTCCCAGGCCGTACCACCGCGTACCGCATTGCCGAGGTTCGACCCCAGGTCAACGGCATCATTCTCAAGCGCCTGTTCAAGGAAGGCAGCGAAGTCAAGGAAGGCCAGCAGCTGTACCAGATCGACCCGTCGGTGTACGAGGCGACCCTGACCAGTGCCCAGGCCAACCTGCAATCGACCAGCTCGCTGGCCAACCGTTACAAGCAACTGGTCAGCGAACAGGCTGTCAGCCGCCAGGAATACGACGACGCCAACGCCAAACGTTTGCAGGCTCAAGCCTCGCTGCGCAGCGCCCAGATCGACCTGCGTTACACCAAGGTCCTGGCCCCGCTGAGCGGTCGCGTCGGACGCTCTTCGGTTACCGAAGGTGCACTGGTCAACAATGGCCAGGCCGAAGCCATGGCAGTGATCCAGCAGCTCGACCCGATCTACGTCGACGTTACCCAGTCCTCGGCCGAGCTGCTCAAGCTGCGCCGTGAACTGGAAAGCGGCCAGCTGCAGAAGGTCGGCGACAACGCCGCCAAGGTCACCCTGACCCTGGAAGACGGCAGCACCTATGGCAAGGAAGGTCGCCTGGAGTTTTCCGAAGTCTCGGTTGACCAGACCACCGGCTCCGTCACCCTGCGTGCCGTGTTCCCCAACCCTGAGCACAACCTGCTGCCGGGCATGTTCGTCCACGCGCGCCTGGCCGCCGGGGTCAACAGCGCAGCCATCCTCGCACCGCAGCAAGGCGTGACCCGCGACCTCAAGGGCCAGCCGACCGCGTTGATCGTCAACCCGGACAACAAGGTCGAACTGCGCCAGCTCAAGGCCAGCCGTACCGTGGGTAGCGACTGGCTGATCGAGGAAGGCCTGAACCCGGGCGACCGCCTGATCACCGAAGGCCTGCAGTTCGTCAAGCCGGGCGTCGAGGTCAAGGTCAGCGAAGCCACCAACGTCAAGCCTGCCCAGCCAACCCAGGCCAATGCAACGACTGCAGGGGCCAAAGGGGAATAAACCATGTCGAGATTCTTTATCGATCGCCCGATCTTTGCCTGGGTGATCGCCTTGGTGATCATGCTGGTCGGCGCCTTGTCGATCCTCAAGTTGCCAATCAACCAGTACCCGAGCATCGCGCCGCCGGCCATCGCCATCGCCGTGACCTACCCGGGCGCCTCGGCGCAGACCGTGCAGGACACCGTGGTCCAGGTGATCGAGCAGCAGCTCAACGGTATCGACAACCTGCGTTATGTATCGTCGGAAAGTAACTCCGACGGCAGCATGACCATTACCGCGACCTTCGAGCAGGGTACCAACCCCGATACCGCGCAGGTCCAGGTGCAGAACAAGCTGAACCTGGCCACCCCGCTGCTGCCGCAAGAAGTGCAGCAGCAGGGTATCCGCGTGACCAAGGCGGTGAAGAACTTCCTGCTGGTGATCGGCCTGGTGTCCGAAGACGGCAGCATGTCCAAGGACGACCTGGCCAACTACATCGTCTCCAACATGCAGGACCCGATCTCGCGCACGGCCGGTGTCGGTGACTTCCAGGTGTTCGGTGCCCAGTACGCCATGCGTATCTGGCTCGACCCGGCCAAGCTGAACAAGTATCAGCTGACCCCGGTCGACGTGCGTACCGCCGTGGCCGCGCAGAACGTCCAGGTGTCCTCCGGCCAGCTCGGCGGCCTGCCTGCCCTGCCAGGCACCCAGCTCAACGCCACCATCATCGGCAAGACCCGCCTGCAGACTGCCGAGCAGTTCGAGAAGATCCTGCTCAAGGTCAACCGTGACGGCTCCCAGGTGCGCCTGGGCGATGTCGCCAAGGTCGGCCTGGGTGGCGAGAACTACGCGATCAGCGCCCAGTTCAACGGCAAGCCGGCTTCCGGCCTGGCAGTAAAACTGGCCACCGGCGCCAACGCCCTGGATACCGCCAAGGCCCTGCGTCAAACCATCACCGACCTGGAACCGTTCTTCCCGGAAGGCATGAAGGCGGTGTTCCCGTATGACACCACGCCGGTCGTGACCGAATCGATCAGCGGGGTAATCCACACCCTGATCGAAGCGATCGTGCTGGTGTTCCTGGTGATGTACCTGTTCCTGCAGAACTTCCGCGCCACCATCATCACCACCATGACCGTACCGGTGGTGTTGCTGGGTACTTTCGGCATCCTTGCCGCGGCGGACTTCAGCATCAACACCCTGACCATGTTCGGCATGGTGCTGGCTATCGGCTTGCTGGTGGACGACGCCATCGTCGTGGTGGAGAACGTCGAGCGGGTGATGGCCGAAGAGGGGCTGTCACCCAAGGAAGCGACCAAGAAGTCCATGGGCCAGATCCAGGGTGCCCTGGTCGGTATTGCCCTGGTACTGTCGGCAGTATTGCTGCCAATGGCGTTCTTCGGCGGCTCCACCGGGGTGATCTACAAACAGTTCTCGATCACCATCGTCTCGGCCATGGCCCTGTCGGTACTGGTTGCCCTGATCTTCACTCCGGCGCTGTGCGCAACCATGCTCAAGCCGATTGCCAAGGGCGAGCACCACGTTGCCAAGCGCGGCTTCTTCGGCTGGTTCAACCGCAACTTCGACCGCAGCGTGCGCAGCTACGAGCGCGGTGTCGGCAACATGTTGCGGCACAAGGCCCCTTACCTGCTGGCCTACCTGCTGATCGTGGTCGGCATGATCTGGCTGTTCACCCGGATCCCAACGGCGTTCCTGCCTGAAGAAGACCAGGGTGTTCTTTTCGCCCAGGTGCAGACCCCGGCCGGTTCCAGCGCCGAGCGCACCCAGGTGGTGATCGACGAGATGCGCAGCTACCTGCTCGACAAGGAAGCCGATACTGTTGCCTCGGTGTTCACCGTCAACGGCTTCAACTTCGCCGGTCGTGGCCAGAGCTCGGGCATGGCGTTCATCATGCTCAAGCCGTGGGGCGAGCGTTCTGCCGAGAACAACGTGTTCAACCTGGCGAACCGCGCCCAGCAGCACTTCTTCAGCTTCCGCGATGCGATGGTGTTCGCCTTTGCCCCGCCTGCGGTACTGGAGCTGGGTAACGCCACCGGTTTCGACGTGTTCCTGCAAGACCGTGCCGGTGTCGGCCACGACAAGCTGATGGAAGCGCGTAACCAGTTCCTCGGCATGGCCGCGCAGAGCAAGATCCTTTCGGCAGTGCGCCCGAACGGCCTGAACGATGAACCGCAGTACCAGCTGACCGTCGACGACGAGCGCGCCAGTGCCCTGGGCGTGACCATTGCCGACATCAACAACACCCTGTCGATTGCCCTGGGTGCCAGCTACGTCAACGACTTCATCGACCGCGGTCGGGTCAAGAAGGTCTACATCCAGGGTGAAGCCGGTGCACGGATGAGCCCGGAAGACCTGCAGAAGTGGTACGTGCGCAACGCCGCCGGCGAAATGGTGCCGTTCTCCTCCTTCGCCAAGGGCGAGTGGATCTACGGGGCACCGAAGCTGTCGCGTTACAACGGTGTAGAAGCCATGGAAATCCTCGGTGCGCCAGCCCCTGGCTACAGTACCGGTGAAGCCATGCTCGAGGTCGAGCGCCTGGCCGCGCAACTGCCGGCGGGTATCGGTTACTCCTGGACGGGCCTGTCGTACGAGGAGCGGCTGTCCGGCTCCCAGGCGCCAGCGCTGTACGCCCTGTCGCTGCTGATGGTGTTCCTGTGTCTGGCGGCGCTGTATGAAAGCTGGTCGATCCCGATCGCGGTCATGCTCGTGGTACCGCTGGGGATTATCGGTGCGCTGCTGGCTACCAGCCTGCGCGGGTTGTCCAACGACGTGTACTTCCAGGTGGGCCTGTTGACCACCATCGGCCTGGCGGCGAAGAACGCGATTCTGATCGTCGAGTTCGCCAAGGAACTGCACGAGCAGGGCCGCAGCCTGATGGATGCGGCCATCGAAGCCTGCCGGATGCGTCTGCGGCCGATCATCATGACCTCGCTGGCGTTCATCCTCGGCGTAGTACCGTTGGCCATCTCCAGCGGCGCAGGCTCGGGTAGCCAGCACGCCATCGGTACCGGGGTAATCGGCGGGATGCTGACCGCCACCGTACTGGCAATTTTCTGGGTGCCATTGTTCTTCGTAAGCGTGTCGTCGCTATTCGGTAGCAAGAAGCCCGAAGAAGACGCCACCCCTGAAACTCCACGCTATGAGGCCGGGCAATGAGTAAGTCCCTGTTGTCCCTGGCAGTAACCGCTTTCATTCTTGGCGGCTGCTCGCTGATCCCTGACTACCAGACCCCGGAATCGCCGGTGGCCGCGCAGTGGCCGCAAGGCCCTGCCTACTCGCCGACCGAGTCGGCCGAGGTGGCTGCCGCCGAACAGGGCTGGCGTCAGTTCTTCCATGACCCGGCGCTGCAGCAGTTGATCCAGAGCGCGCTGGTCAACAACCGCGACCTCAAGGTCGCGGCGCTGAACATCGATGCCTACCGCGCGCAGTACCGCATCCAGCGGGCCGACCTGTTCCCGGCGGTCTCGGCCAATGGCAGCGGCAGCCGTCAGCGGATGCCGGCGAACATGTCGCAAACCGGTGAATCCAGTATCAGCAGCCAGTACTCGGCGACCCTCGGGGTCAGCGCGTACGAGCTCGACCTGTTCGGCCGGGTGCGCAGCCTGACCGAGCAGCAACTGGAAATCTACCTGTCCAGCGAAGAAGCGCGGCGCTCGACGCAGATCAGCCTGGTGGCCAGTGTGGCCAACGCCTACTTCACCTGGCAGGCCGACCAGGCGCTGCTCAAGCTGACCGAAGACACCCTCAAGACCTACGAGGAAAGCTACCAGCTGACCTTGCGCAGTAATGAAGTAGGTGTGGCTTCGGCCCTGGACCTGAGCCAGGCACGTACTTCGGTTGAAGGCGCGCGGGTCAAGCTGGCGCAGTTCCAGCGCCAGGTTGCCCAGGACCTCAACAGCCTGACCGTGCTGCTCGGCACCGGCGTGCCGGCCAACCTGCCGGCGGCGCAGAAGCTCGACAGCGACCTGCTGGCCGAAGTCCCGGCGGGCCTGCCGTCCGACCTGCTGCAACGCCGCCCGGACATCCAGGAAGCCGAACACCTGCTCAAGGCCGCCAATGCCAACATCGGCGCCGCCCGCGCAGCGTTCTTCCCGAGCATCAGCCTGACTGCCAACGCCGGTACCCTGAGCCCGGACATGGGTGGCCTGTTCAAGGGTGGTTCGGGCACCTGGCTGTTCCAGCCGCAGATCAACCTGCCGATCTTCAACGCCGGTTCCCTGCGTGCCAGCCTCGACTACTCGAAGATCCAGAAGGACATCAACGTCGCGAAATACGAGAAAACCATCCAGACCGCCTTCCAGGAAGTCTCCGATGGCCTCGCCGCGCGCCAGACCTTCAATCAGCAGTTGCAGGCCCAGCGCGACCTGGTTGCCGCCAACCAGGACTACTACCGCCTGGCCGAGCGTCGTTACCGCATTGGTATCGATAGCAACCTGACCTTCCTCGACGCCCAGCGTCAGCTGTTCAACACCCAGCAGTCGTTGATCAGTGATCGCCTGTCGCAGCTGGTCAGCGAGGTCAACCTGTACAAGGCCCTCGGTGGCGGCTGGTACGAGCAGACCGGTCAGGCGCAGCAGCAGGCTGCAGCCCAGACGCCGAAAGGCTGAGTGTTTGCGTTGTGAAAGAGCCCACCCTTGCGGTGGGCTTTTTTATGCAATCGCCTGCAGGAGCGGGCTTGCCCCCGCGATGATGAATTAACCAACCAGTTACCGTTCGATTATCGCCCAATTCCGCCTGTAACGAATTGATTCACCCCCGCCCGCCGCCGCACCATCGCTTCGCAGCTTTTCCAAAGCGTACCCCCAAAAGATCGTAGCCCGGCCTGTGACCTCCAACTGTCGCAGCGGATGGCTTCGGCTTACATAAAAACAAGAGACAACAGACGATGACCACACCCGCACCCGCACGACACCTGCTTCCCGGCTTGTTGGCCATGACTTGCGCCCTGCCCGCCTTCGCGGCCGAAGGCGGCTTTGTCGAGGACGCCAAGGCCAGCCTCAACCTGCGCAATTTCTACATCAACCGCAACTTCGTCGACCCGGCCAACCCGCAAGGCAAGGCCGAGGAATGGACCCAGAGCTTCATCCTCGACGCCCGCTCCGGCTTTACCCAGGGCCTGGTCGGCTTCGGTGTCGATGTATTGGGCCTGTACTCGGTCAAGCTCGATGGCGGCAAGGGCACGGCGGGCACACACTTGTTGCCGGTGCACGATGACGGGCGCCCGGCCGACGATTTCGGCCGTCTCGGCGTGGCACTGAAAGCGAAGATCTCCAACACCGAACTGAAGGTTGGTGAATGGATGCCGGTGCTGCCGATTTTGCGTTCGGACGACGGCCGCTCGCTGCCGCAAACCTTCCGCGGCGGGCAGATCACCTCCCAGGAAATCACCGGCCTGACCCTGTATGCCGGGCAGTTCCGCGGCAACAGCCCGCGCAATGACGCGAGCATGGAAGACATGTCGATGAACGGCCGGGCGGCCTTCACCTCCGACCGCTTCAACTTTGCCGGTGGCGAATACAGCTTCAACGACAAGCGCACGATGATCGGTTTGTGGAACGCCGAACTCAAGGACATCTACAACCAGCAGTACCTCAACCTGGTGCACAGCCAGCCGCTGGGCGACTGGACCCTGGGCGCCAACCTCGGCTACTTCATCGGCAAGGAAGACGGCGCCGAACGCGCCGGCAAACTGGACAACCGCACCGCCTCGGCGATGCTCTCGGCCAAGTACGGCGCCAGTACCTTCTATGTTGGCCTGCAGAAAGTCAGCGGCGACGATGCCTGGATGCGGGTCAATGGCACCAGTGGTGGCACCCTGGCCAACGACAGCTACAACTCAAGCTTCGACAACGCCCAGGAGCGCTCCTGGCAGTTGCGTCACGACTACAACTTCGCCGGCCTCGGCGTGCCCGGGCTGACCCTGATGAACCGCTACATCAGCGGCGACAACGTGCATACCGGCGCCATCACCGATGGCAAGGAATGGGCGCGGGAGTCGGAGCTGGCCTATGTGATCCAGTCCGGGACGTTGAAGAGCCTGTCGCTCAAGTGGCGCAACTCGACCATGCGCCGGGACTACAGCACCAATACCTTTGATGAGAACCGGCTGATCATCAGTTACCCGATCAGTATTCTCTGAACTTGGGGCTGCTTCGCAGCCCATCGCCGGCAACGCCGGCTCCCACAATGTCCGCTGTGCACAACACCCGGACTGTAGGAGCGGGCTTGCCCCGCGATTGCTTCAAGCCCCGCGTGTGGTGCGGCTATGCTGCCCGGCCACCCCCACCGGCACGTCGCCCTGCAAGGTCACCCGGCGTACCACGCGGCCCTGGGGGCCATAATCGTCCACCGCGTAATGCTGGGTCGCGCGGTTATCCCAGATCGCCACGTCACCCGCCTGCCAGCGCCAGCGCACGGTGTTCTCCAGCCGTGTGACATGGCTTTGCAGCAGGTTGAACAGATGTGCCGAGTCGCTCTGCGAGTAGCCCTTGATGCGTTTGACAAAGTGCCCGAGCAAGAGGTTCTTTTCGCCGCTGACCGGGTGCTCGGTTTCATACACCGTCGAGGTGAAGATCTTCCGGTAATTTTCCAGCTGCTCGAGGCTCACGTTGGGCTTGGCTGCGGCGTAGTCGTACTCGTTGCTGTGCACCGCCCAGAGCTGGTCAGCCAGGGCCTGCAACTCGGCAGAAAGGTCCTGATAAGCCGTGGCGGTATTGGCCCATACGGTATCACCGCCGGACGCGGGCGCTACCACCGAGCGCAGGATCGACGCCTTGGGGTAGGCATCGACGAAGGTCACGTCGGTGTGCCAGGAATTGGCCCGGCGCCCTTCGCCACCATCGAGTTCAAGCAGGTAACGCGTGCCTTCGCGCACCGGCACGGTCGGGTGGGCGATCGGCTCGCCGAGCAGGTGGGCAAAGGCTTCCTGGCCCTGGTCATCAAGATGAGTCTGGGCGCGGAAGAACACCACCTTGTACTGCACAAGCGCGGCCTGGATGGCCTCGATCACGGCAGGTTCAAGGTCGGCGCTCAACTGGACCCCGCGGATCTCGGCACCGATGCGACCGGCCACCGGGTGGATGTCCAGCGCGTGGGTGACAGGTGCTACGACGCGTGCGGCATTGCTCATGGTTTGACCCTCATCTGGCTAGGTTGCGCGAAGTGCCGATGAAAGCTCTGCTCTATTGATATGCAAATAAGCTCTAACAAATAAACAGATGCTTCATTGACGGAATAAGAGCTTGCATTTAAAACCTGAGCCTGCACGGCGGCAAATACCTTCGCCGTATTTTTGGAATGCCGGGAAAGCATATGGATCTTCGCCAACTGCGTTACTTCATCGCCCTCACTGAACACCGCAGTTTTGTCCGCGCCGCCGATGCCATGGGCATCACCCAGCCGGCTTTCAGCCGCAGCATCCAGGGCCTGGAACAGGAGTTCGGCTGCGTGCTGATCGATCGCGGCAACAAGGATCTGCGCCCCACGCCCGAAGGCCAGGTGGTGCTGCAGCACGCCCTGCGCCTGGTGCAAGGCGCGGCGCAGCTGAACAGCGAAGTGCAGCAGATGACCAAGCTCGATGCCGGCGAGCTGCGCTTCGGCTGCGGCCCGGCGCCTGCGGTGCACCTGGTGCCGCAGGCGGTGGCACGCTTTCTCGGCGCCCACCCCAAGGTGCGCACCTGCTTCGACGTGGATAACTGGGAAAAACTCAGCCGCGCGCTGAGTCGAGAAGAGATCGAGTTCTTCGTCGCCGACATCCGTCATTTCGAGGCCGACCCGAACTTCCAGACCCAGCCGCTGAGCCCGCGCCGCGGCCTGTTCTTCTGCCGTCCGGGGCACCCGCTGCTGGCCAAGGACAGCCTGTCGACCAACGACATGTTCGACTACCCGCTGGCCACCACCCTGATCCCGCCGGGGGTGCGCAAGCTGCTGGCCAACCTCAGCGGCAAGACCGACTTTGCCCCGCAGGTGCAGACCGAGCACCTGCCGACCCTGGTGAAGATCGTGCTGGGCACCGACGCCATTGGTATCGGCACCGAAGAAGCCTTTGCCGAGGACATCGAACAGGGCCGCCTGATACGCCTGCACTGGCGCAACCTGCCGGCCAACCTCGACAGCCTCAATGCCCGCTGCGGCATCGTCAGCCGCAGCGGTTATCGCCTTTCGCCCGCCGCCCGGGCAATGATCGAAACCCTGATCAGCCTCGATCGGCAGCCAGAGGTGCAGGTGCTGGCCGGATAGCCTGAGGCGCCAGCCACTGCTCGACCTTGAACGGTTTGCGGATCAGCCGCTGCCCGGCGGCCAGGTCAACTGAAGCCTGCAACTTGGCCAGAAAGTCGGCATCCAGGGTCGAGGGGAAGATCTTGCTCAGCTGCTCGTTCTGCAAGTCTTGCTGCAGGATCGCCGGCGGGTAGCTGGCCAGCCCCGAGACCAACTGAATGTAAGCCTCCTTGTTGTCGTCCTGGGTCAGCCAGTGCACGGCCTTCTCCTGAGCAGCTAGCAGTTTTTCCACCAGTTCCGGGTGCTCGTCGACAAAGCGCCCAGCCCCTACCAGCACCGCCTGAACATTACCGGCGCCGCCCAGGTCACGGGTGTTCAGCGGCAGCTCGGCCAGGCCGCGTTGCTTGAGGGCGCTGATGCCGGTCGAGCCCCAGGTGGCGTCGATCTGCCTGGCAGCCAGGGCGGCGATCGCCGCGTTGAAATCCAGGTTGATGACTTTCAGGTCCTTCTCGCTCAGGCCCTGGCTGGCCAGGGCGGCGTCGAACGACAGCTGGGTGGCAGTGCCGCGAAACACCGCCACGCGCTTGCCCTTGAGATCTTGCAAGGTCTTGATGTTGCTGCCCGGCGCCACTCCGAGGTAATGCTTGATGCCGCGCCCGGTGGCGGCCAGCAGGCGGGTGTCGAGGCCATTGGCCTTGCCGATGATCGCCGCCAGGTCGCCGAGGTAGGCGAAGTCGACCTGGCCGTTGGCGAATGCCTCGTTGATCACCGGGCCCGCGCCCTTGAAGTAGTTCCACTGGATGCTGATGCCATCGGCGGCGAAGGCTTTTTCCAGCAATTGCTGGTCGCGCAGTACGTCGGTCACACCGCCGCCGGAGTGCTGGGTGCCGGCGCTCAGGTCGGGCACGGCGATGCGGATTTCCCTGACCTCGCCAGCCTGGGCCAGCGGCGGCAGCCAGCCGACCACCGCGGCCAGGGCGGGAACGGCAAACAGATTGAACACACGGTTGATCGACAGGTTCATGGCACGCGACTCCTTGTAATGGTGCGGCCACGCTACCGACAACCCAGACCAGTAAATAAATACTAATAAATTACATTTTAATAACTTGTAAGCATAAAAGCCGTTCTACGGGCGTTCCAGCGCGCCATGCATCAGGCACAAGAAAAATATGCTTCGAATGCATTGGCTGCGCGTTGTGACAGCAGCTTTAAATGCAGATTCTTATCACCTAAACGAATTGATATTCAAATCTGTAATTCAATTTAAGAATAAGCAAATTTCAACTCGCAGAGGTTTCCATGGCCCGAGCTTCACTTTCCAGCCTGCCACTGGCCAGCCCGCCAGGCCGGACGCGACGGTTCGACGGCCTGTACCTGAGCCGCCTGCAAGCCTGGTATCTGCCCCTGTTACTGGCAGCACTGTGGTGGCTGGCCAGTCGCAACCAGTGGATGAGCGAACAGATATTGCCGGCACCGAGCCTGGTCTGGCAGAGCGGCCTGGAGCTGGCCCAGGGCGAGCTGTGGACGCACCTGGCGATCAGCCTGCAACGCCTGGCCCTGGGCCTGCTGGTGGGCGTCGCCAGCGGCGCCTTGCTCGGTGCCTGGCTGGGTTTCAGCCGTCGCGCCGAACGCCTGGTACTGCCAACCTTCAATGCCCTGGCGCAGATCCCGACCCTGGCCTGGGTGCCGCTGTTCATGGTGCTGTTCGGTATCGGCGAGGTGCTCAAGCTGGTGGTGCTGGTCAAGGCGATCATCGTGCCAGTGACCCTGCATACCCTGGTGGGGGTGCGCGATACCCAGCCACGGCTGCGCGAGGCGGCCACGGTGTTGCGCCTGCCGCCGCGCCTGCTGGTCAGCCAACTGATTTTTCCGGCGGCCCTGCCGGCCTTTCTCGCCGGCGTGCGCCTGGCCCTGGCCACCGGCTGGACATCGTTGCTGGCGGTGGAACTGCTGGCCTCCAGTGAAGGTATCGGTTACCTGATGGTCTGGGCCCGGCAGCTGTTCATGCTCGATATCGTGTTTGTCTGCATCCTGGTCATCGGCCTGCTGGGTTTTGTCATGGATCGCATCCTCGGCTGGCTCGACCGGCACCTGGTGCATTGGCCGCATCCGCCCAGCGCCGAGCTGCGGGTGTCGCGTTTGCAAGGCGCCCAGCGCTTGCAGGCCTTGCTGCTGCCGATCGCGCTGCTGGTGCTGTGGCAGCTGGCCAATCAACTGGACTGGGTCGACACGCAGATTCTGGTTGCCCCGTTGCAAGTCCTGCAGACCACCTGGAATGGCCTGCTCGACGGCTCGCTCAGCGGCGCCCTGGCGATCAGTGTCGGTCGGGCCCTGGGCGGTTTGCTGCTCGGCGGCAGCCTGGGCTTCGCCCTGGGCCTGTGGCTTGGGCTGTCGACGCCCGCCGAACGGCTGCTCGGGCCAAGCCTGGCCGGTTTGCGCCAGATCGCGATCTTCGCCTGGGTGCCGCTGCTGACCGCCTGGTTCGGCCTCGGTGAATTGGCCAAATGGGTATTCGTCGGCCTGGCGGCGTTCTTCCCGTTGTTCATCGCCACCCAGCGGGCGGTGGCCAACCGCTCGCCACAGCTGGAGGAAGTCGCCCGCGTGCTGCACCTCAACCTGCCCCAGCGCCTGCACCGACTGGTGCTGCCAGGCGCTGCGCCGGGGATTTTCGCCGGCCTGCGCATCGGCCTGATCTACGCCTGGCTGGGTACCATCGGCGCCGAATACTTCATGCCCTCGGGCGGCGGTATCGGCAGCCTGATGATCGGCGCCCAGCAGTTGCTGCGCATGGACATCATCATGGCCGGGATGCTCCTGGTCGGCCTCACTGGCGCGCTCCTCGGCGCCTTTGGACAACACCTCGAATTGCGCGCCACGCGCTGGAGACGAGCATGAACGCCATCGCCCCTGCCCTGGTCAGTTTCAATCAGGTCGGCAAACACTTCGCCGTGGCCGGCGGTGAGCTGGAAGCCATCCGCGACTTCAACCTGCAAATCGCCGACGGTGAGTTCGTCGCCATCGTCGGCGCCAGTGGCTGCGGTAAATCTACCCTGCTGCGCCTGCTGATCGGCCTGGACAACGACTACCAGGGGCAGATCCTGATCGACGGCCAACCGCTCAATGGCATCGGCAGCGAACGCGGCATCGTTTTTCAGGAGCACCGCCTGTTCCCCTGGTTGAGCGTGGCGCAGAACATCGCCCTGGGCCTGGTCAACGAGCCGTTGAACAGCGAGCAGCGCCAGCAGCGCATCGACCAGTACATCGCCCTGGTGGGCCTGCAGGACTTCAGCCAGGCCTACCCGCACCAGCTCTCCGGTGGCATGGCCCAGCGTGTGGCAATTGCCCGTGGCCTGGTGGCCAGCCCGCGTATCTTGCTCCTCGATGAACCCTTCGGCGCCCTCGACGCGCTGACCCGCCAGCAGATGCAGGACGAGCTGCTGGCGATTCGCGAGCGGGCACGCATTACCACCCTGCTGGTGACCCACGATGTCGAAGAAGCGCTGTTTCTCGCCGACCGCGTGGTGGTACTGGAGCCGCGCCCCGGGCGGATCAAGCGCATCGTCGACATCGACCTGGCGCACCCGCGCCAACGCGCCAGTTACGCCTTCCACCGTCTGCGCGAAGACCTGCTGCACGAACTGACCGCCGACGAACGCTATCTGCCGCCGGCGCTGGAACAGATCCGCGACCTGCCTTTGACCTACCTTGCCTACTGAGAACCGACCATGAGCCAACGCCCCAACTTTCTGGTCATCGTTGCCGACGACCTGGGTTTCTCCGACCTCGGCGCCTTCGGCGGTGAAATCGCCACGCCGAACCTCGACACGCTGGCCACTGCCGGCCTGCGCCTGACCGATTTCCATACCGCGCCGACCTGCTCGCCAACCCGCTCGATGCTGCTCACCGGCACCGACCACCATATCGCCGGCATCGGTACCATGGCCGAAGCGCTGACCCCGGAACTGATCGGCAAGCCAGGCTACGAAGGCTATCTCAATGACCGCGTGGTGGCCCTGCCGGAGCTGCTTCGCGATGCCGGTTACCAGACCCTGATGAGCGGCAAATGGCACCTGGGCCTGACCGCCGAACTGGCGCCCCAGGCCCGCGGCTTCGAGCGCTCCTTCGCCCTGCTGCCCGGCGCTGCCAACCACTATGGCTTTGAGCCAACCTATGACGAACACACCCCCGGCCTGCTCAAGTCGACGCCGGCGCTGTACATCGAAGACCAGACCTTTATCGAAGAACTGCCCAAGGATTTCTATTCCTCCGACGCCTTCGGCGACAAGCTGCTGCAGTACCTGAAGGAGCGCGACCAGAGCCGGCCATTCTTCGCCTACCTGCCCTTCTCGGCGCCGCACTGGCCGTTGCAGGCGCCTGCCGAGGTGGTGGCGCGCTACCAGGGCCGCTACGACGCCGGCCCCGAAGTGCTGCGCCAGGAGCGCCTGGAAAAACTGCGCCAGTTGGGCCTGATCGCCGCCGATACCCAGGCCCACCCGGTGGACAACCACTGGCACAGCCTCAGCGCTGAGCAACGCCAGCGTTCGGCGCGGGCGATGGAGGTGTACGCGGCGATGGTCGAGCGCATGGACTGGAATATCGGCCGGGTGCTGGACTACCTGCGCAACCAGGGCCTGCTCGACAACACCTTGGTGCTGTTCATGTCCGACAACGGTGCCGAAGGGGCGCTGCTCGAAGCCTTCCCCAAATTCGGCCCGCAACTGGCCAGCTATCTCGACCAGCACTACGACAACAGCCTGGAGAACATCGGCCGGGCCAACTCCTATGTCTGGTACGGCCCACATTGGGCCCAGGCGGCCACTGCACCGTCGCGGCTGTACAAGGCCTTCACCAGCGAAGGCGGAATTCGCGTGCCGGCGCTGGTGCATTACCCGGCATTGGCGCGCCAGGGCCAGATCAGCCATCAGTTCAGCACGGTGATGGACATCACCCCGACCCTGCTTGATCTTGCCGGCGTGCGTCACCCCGGCAAGCGTTGGCGCGGTCGCGACGTGGCGCCGCTGCGCGGTAAGTCCTGGCTGGGTTTCCTGTCGGGTGAGACCGAGCAGGTACACGACGAAAACACCGTCACCGGCTGGGAGCTGTTCGGCCGCAGGGCGATTCGCCAGGGCCACTGGAAAGCCGTGTACATCCCCGGCCCGGTCGGCCCGGCCACCTGGCAGCTCTACGACCTGGCCAGCGACCCGGGCGAAATCAATGACCTGGCCACGGCACAACCAGCGAAACTGGAGGCGCTGCTCGGCGAATGGCAGAAGTATGTCGAGGAGACCGGGGTGATCCTCAGTCAATCACCGTTCCAGCCGGATTAGCCAGCGCCTGCAGGCGTGCGGGGTCGATGATTTCGATCTCGCCATAGCCCAGGCGCAAGGCGCCCTCCTGTTGCAGCGACTTGAGGATCTGGTTGGTGGTCTGGCGCGACAGCGAGAGCATCAGCGCCAACTGCTCCTGGGACAGTTGCAGCACGCGCCGGCTGCCCCGCAACTCGCCATAACCGGCGGCGATCTGCAACAGCCTGTGGGCTACCCGCGGCGCCGCCGCCAGCAGGCTCTGCTGCTCCAGGGCAACAAACACCACGCGCAGTTTATGGCTCATCAGCAACGCCACGTCGCGCCAGTGCTGTGGCTGCTGTTCGAGCCACTTCAACAGCGGCGCCTGGGGTATCCATAACAGCCGGGTCGGCCCTTCAGCCTGGGCGTCGTGGGTACGCGGCTGGCCGTCGAACAGACTGATCTCGCCGAACCAGTGCGGCGCTTCGATCAGGGTCAACAGCGCTTCCTTGCCATCGGTAGCCACCGCGCCCACGCGCATCGCCCCGTCGAGCACCGCATACAGCCCGCACGGCGCATCACCGCGCTGGAACAGGTATTGCCCGGCTGCCAGCTCACGCTGCCGGGCCAGCGCCAACAGGCTATCCTGAAAGCAGGGAGGCAACGCCTGGAACCAATGACCTTGCAGCAGGGTTTCGCGCATAGCGCCTCGAAGGTGAGCTCTGTCGGCTAGCCGACAGACAGGCGGAAATCTGTAGGACATGCTCACGCCACCTACAGGAGGAACAACAATGAAAAACCTGGTCGAACACCTGAGTCAATACGCCGCCTACCACCGCGACCCGCGCAACATCGTCACCCACTTTATCGGTATTCCGCTGATTGTGCTGGCGGTGACGGTTTTGTTGTCACGACCGGGGGTTGCGGTGGGCGGCGTCTGGGTGTCGCCGGCGCTGCTGGTGGCGCTGGTTACCGGCTGGTTCTACTTGCGCCTGGATCAACGCCTGGGCCTGCTGATGGCGGTATTGCTTGGTTTGTGCCTGTGGGCCGGGCAGGCGTTGGCCGTGCAAAGCACCCTGGTGTGGCTGAGTGCCGGGCTTGCGCTGTTCGTGATTGGCTGGGTGATCCAGTTTGTCGGCCACCACTATGAAGGGCGCAAGCCGGCGTTTGTCGATGATCTGATGGGGTTGATCATCGGGCCGTTGTTTGTGGTGGTGGAGCTGGGGTTCTTGCTGGGCATGCGCCTGGAGCTGAAAAAAGCCATTGAAGACACTGTCGGGCCGGTGGCGATTCGGCAGAAGAAGGCGGCGGTCTGATTAGGGCTGCTTTGCAGCCCATCGCTGGCAAGCCAGCTCCCACAGGTTGGGTGGTTGCAATACCTGTGGGAGCCGGCCTTGCCGGCGATAAGGCCCTGAAGGTCAGCCCCGCGACTCAACCCCCAACTCATCCCACACCGACTCGGCCAGGTGGAAGGTGGCATTGGCCGCCGGGATCCCGCAGTAGATCGCGCTCTGCATCAGCACTTCCTTGATCTCTTCACGGGTCACGCCATTGTTGGCCGCCGCGCGCAGGTGCAGTTTCAGCTCCTCGTTGCGGTTCATGCCGATCAGCATGGCGATGGTGATCAGGCTGCGGGTATGCCGGGGCAGGCCCGGGCGGGTCCAGATGTCACCCCAGGCGTGGCGGGTGATCATTTCCTGGAACTCGCCGTTGAACTCGGTCAGGTTGTCCAGGCTGCGCTCGACATGGGCATCGCCCAGCACCGCGCGGCGCACCTGCATGCCGGCTTCATAACGTTGTTTCTCGTCCATGGTCATTCCTCACGGGCCAGCAGAAAATCGATCACCCGGCGGCTGAACGGCGCACCGACTTCAACGTTGGACAGGTGCGCAGCGTGGAACTCGGCATACTCGGCGCCCGCCACGTTCTCCTGGATGAAGCGCCCGCCCGACGGCGGCGTGACCGCGTCATGGGTGCCGGAGATCACCAGTAGCGGCACCTTGATCTCGCCCAACTGCTCACGGAAATCGGCATCGCGTACTGCCCCGCAGTTAGCCGCATAACCTTCAGGCGAGGTGGCGGCGAGCATGTCGGTAATACGCTTGGCCTGCTCGGGGTTGCCCGCGGCATAGGCCGGGGTAAACCAACGCTCGATCGACGCATCACGCAGGCCGACCATTGCCGCCTGTTGATCTCGCAGGACCATCTCGATACGCGGGTTCCAGGTGTCCGGCGCGCCGATCTTGGCCGCGGTGTTGCACACGACCAGGCGCTTGAGCCGGTGACCGGCATTGATCCCCAGCCACTGGCCGATCAGCCCGCCCATGGACAGGCCGCAGAAATGCGCCTGTTCGATGTGCAAGGCATCGAGCAGGGCCAGCACATCCTGCCCCAGTTGCTCGATGCTGTACGGCCCTGCGGTGACCAGCGAGCCGCCATGGCCGCGGGTATCGTAGCGCAGCACGCGAAAATGCGCGGTCAAGGCCGGTACCTGGGTGTCCCACATGTGCAGGTCGGTGCCCAGGGAGTTGGACAGCACCAGCACCGGCAGGTGTTCCGGGCCTTCGAGTTGATAATTGAGTACGCCATCGGCGAGTTGTACCTGTGCCACTGCAGCCTCCTTCAGGCATTGACGCGGTGATGTTCAGCCAGCGCCCGCTCGACCCAGGCACGGGCCTGGCCGAGGTAGTGGGCTGGGTCGAGCAGACGATCAAGTTCGTCTGGCGAAAGTTCGGCGCTGACCTGCGGGTCGTCACCAAGCACGGCGCGCAGGTGGCGCTGCTCGGCCACTGCACGCTTGCAGCAGGTTTCCAGCAAATGGTGGGCGTGGTCACGACCCAGGCGTTGGGCCAGAACGATACTGACCGCTTCGGCCAGGACCAGGCCCTGGGTCAGGTCGAGGTTACGACGCATGCGCTCGGCGTCCACTTCCAGGCCGTCGGCGATGATCTGTGCCTGGCGCAGTGCACCGGACACCAGGCAGCAGATTTCCGGCAGGGTTTCCCATTCGGCATGCCACAGGCCGAGGCTGCGCTCGTGCTCCTGGGGCATGGCGGCAAACAGCGTGGCCAGCAGACCCGGCACCCGGGTGGCAGCGCCGATCAACACCGCGGCGCCGACCGGATTGCGCTTGTGCGGCATGGTCGAGGACCCGCCTTTGCCGGGCGCCGAGGGTTCGAATACCTCGGCCGCTTCGGTCTGCATCAGCAGGCTGACGTCACGGCCGAGCTTACCGAGGCTGCCGGCGATCATGCCAAGCACCGAAGCAAACTCCACCAGGCGGTCGCGCTGGGTGTGCCAGGGTTGTTCAGGCAGTGTGAGTTTCAGCTCTGCGGCCAAGGCCTCAGCCACCGGCAAGGCCTTGTCGCCCAGCGCCGCCAAGGTGCCGGAAGCGCCGCCAAACTGCAGGGTCAGCAGGCGCGGCTTGAGTTCCTGCAGGCGCTCGCGGTGGCGGTTCAAGGCGCCGAGCCAGCCGGCGATCTTCATGCCCAAGGTGACTGGCGTGGCATGTTGCAGCCAGGTGCGACCGGCCAAGGGGGTCTCTGCGTAGGTCTGGGCCTGGCGGGCCAGGGCATCCGTCAGCCGCGCCAGATCCGTTTCGATCAATGCCAGCGCCGCCCGCAGTTGCAACACCAGGCCGGTGTCCATGGCATCCTGGCTGGTGGCGCCCAGGTGCACATAACGCTCGGCCTCCGGGACGCCACTGGCAATCACCTTGCCCAGCGCCTTGACCAGCGGGATCGCCGAGTTACCGGCCACCGCAATGGCTTCGGCCAGCGCGGCAAAGTCATAGCGCTCGGCATGGCAGGCGCTTTCGATCGCTGCCACCGCCACCTGGGGGATAACCCCGGTGGCCGCTTCGGCACGGGCCAGGGCTGCTTCGAAATCAAGCATGCCCTGCACCCGGCCACGGTCGCTGAAGATCTCGCGCATCCCCTGCGCGGTGAAATAGGCATCGAACAGCTGATTGCCCGGTCGTTGCTTCAAATAGGCTGAAGTCATGGCTACTTTCTCTTGGAACTACAGAGAGTCTAGATACACCCAGTAACATCCACGATCCACAGAACAATCACCCCAGGCCGCCAACCTTGCGTGGAGGCCGGCGGCTCGGGATCATTGCTTTACACCCGCTCGATGGCCAGGGCCAGGCCCTGGCCGACGCCGACACACATGGTCGCCAGGCCTTTGCGCCCGCCGGATTTCTCCAGTTGGTGCAAGGCGGTGAGGATCAAACGCGCGCCGCTCATGCCCAGCGGATGACCGAGGGCAATGGCGCCACCGTTGGGGTTTACCTGCGGTGCATCGTCGGCCAGGCCGAGTTCGCGCAGCACGGCCAGGCCCTGGCTGGCAAAGGCTTCGTTGAGTTCGATGACATCGAAATCGGCCACCGCCACGCCCAGGCGCTCGGTCAGCTTGCGCACGGCCGGTACCGGGCCGATGCCCATGACCCGTGGCGCAACGCCGGCACTGGCCATGCCCAGCACCCGCGCCCGCGGGGTCAGGCCATGTTTCTTCACGGCTTCGGCCGAAGCCAGGATCAACGCCGCGGCGCCGTCATTGACGCCCGAGGCATTGCCGGCGGTGACGGTCTTGTCCGGGCCGTTGACCGGCTTGAGCCGGGCCAGGGCTTCAAGGGTGGTGTCGGCGCGCGGGTGCTCGTCGTGCTCGACCACGGTTTCGCCCTTTTTATGGGCGATGCGTACCGGCACGATCTCTTCGGCGAAGAAGCCCGCAGCCTGGGCGGCGGCCGTGCGCTGCTGGCTGCGCAGGGCGAAGGCGTCCTGATCGGCACGTGATACCTGGTAGTCATCGGCGACGTTGTCGGCGGTCTGCGGCATCGCATCGACCCCGTACTGAGCCTTCATCAGCGGGTTGATGAAGCGCCAGCCGATGGTGGTGTCTTCCAGCTTCATGTTGCGCGAATAGGCGTTGTCAGCCTTGCCCATGACGAACGGCGCACGGGACATCGACTCGACGCCACCGGCAATCGCCAGCTCCATTTCACCGCTGGCGATGGCGCGAAAGGCCGTGCCCACCGCATCCATACCCGAGGCGCAAAGGCGGTTGAGGGTCACTCCCGGTACGCTTTGCGGCAAGCCCGCCAACAACAGCGCCATGCGCGCGACGTTGCGGTTGTCTTCACCGGCCTGGTTGGCGCAGCCGAGGAACACTTCGTCGAGTTGCTCCCACTGTACCTGCGGGTTGCGCTCGATCAGCGCCTTGAGCGGCACCGCCGCCAGGTCGTCGGCGCGCACGCCGGCCAGGGCGCCACCGAAGCGGCCAATGGGGGTGCGAATGGCATCGCAGATAAAGACGTCACGCATCAGGCTTCTCCTGGCGCTTGGCCGTGGGCGGCGGCGGTGCGCGCTTCGAGGTCACGCAAGGCATTGAGCTCGACTTCGCTCGGCGCGACGGTGGTTTGCACGTCGTCGGCAAAACGGATGGCCCAGCCGGTGGCGTCGGTGATCTGCTCGCGGGTCACGCCCGGGTGGATCGAGGTCACGACAAACTCATGGGTGCCGGCTTCCGGCTCCATGATGCACAGGTCGGTGATGATCCCCACCGGACCTTCGCCTGGCAGGCCCAGGCGTTTGCGCGAATCGCCGCCTTCGCCGTGGCCGACCGAAGTGATGAAGTCGAGCTTGTCGACAAAGGCGCGGTTCGACTGCTTGAGGATGATCAGTACCTGCTTGGCGGAACCGGCGATCTCCGGCGCGCCACCGGCACCCGGCAGGCGCACTTTCGGCTGGTGATAATCACCAACCACAGTGGTGTTGATGTTGCCGAAGCGGTCGACCTGGGCGGCGCCAAGGAAACCCACGTCGATGCGCCCGCCCTGCAGCCAGTAGCGGAAGATCTCGCCGGTCGGCACCACGGTGTCGGCCGTTTCAGCCAGCTCGCCGTCACCAATCGACAACGGCAGCACGCTCGGCTTGGCACCGATCGGGCCGGACTCGTAGATCAGCACCACATCCGGCGACGAGGTCAGGCGCGCCAGGTTGGCGGCCTTGGACGGCAGACCGATGCCGACGAAACAGACTGCGCCATTGCGCAAGCGACGGGCTGCGGCAACGGTCATCATTTCATTGGTGGAGTAGCTCATTGTGCAACCTCCGCGCTGGCCAGTTTTGCCTTGAATTCAGTGAAGTCGGCGGTGCCGCGAATGTACTGGTCGATCCACGCCGTGAAGCTTTCGCGGCTGCGGGCAATCGGGTCCCAGGCCTGGTAGAAGCGGTTGTCGCGCTCGTAGTAACCATGGGCGTAGGACGGATGCGCACCACCGGGTACCAGGCACACTGCAGACAGCGCCCAGGTCGGCAGCACGCAGGCATTCATCGGTGCCTTGAGGTCGTCGACGATCTCCTCGACCGTAACGATGCAGCGCTTGGCCGCCAGGGCCGCTTCCTTTTGCACGCCAAGGATGCCCCAGAGCAGCACGTTGCCTTTGCGGTCGGCCTTTTGCGCGTGGATCACGGTAACGTCCGGGCGTACCGATGGCACGGCGGCGAGGACTTCGCCGGTGAATGGGCAGGTAACGCTCTTGATCAGCGGGTTGACCTTGGGCAGGTCGGAACCGGCGTAAGCCCGCAGTACTGCGAACGGAAGGCCCGAGGCACCGGCGACGTAGGCGTTGGCCAGGTCGGCGTGGCTGTGTTCCTCGATTTCGATCGCGTGCGGCCACTGTTTTTCAACGGCGTCGCGCAGACGATGCAGGGAACCGACACCCGGGTTGCCGCCCCAGGAGAAGATCAGCTTGCGGGCGCAACCGGCGCCGATCAGCTGATCGTAGATCAGGTCAGGGGTCATGCGTACCAGGGTCAGATCTTTCTTGCCCTGACGAATGATTTCATGCCCGGCGGCAGTCGGAATCAAGTGGGTGAAGCCTTCGAGGGCGACGCTGTCGCCGTCGTTGACGAACTGCTTCACGGCGTCGTGGAGCGAGAGGATTTCAGCCATTGCAGACTCCTGGATATGCTGAGTCGGGGTCGGTTTCAAGGCGCCTTGGGCGGCGCCGGGTGTGGGTTCAGATTAAGGGGGGCTTGGGAGCGGTTCAATCCGATAATCGACTAATTGTTCGATTATCGAACCGATTGTTGTCTTGCTAAGAACCCTTGTGGGAGCTGGCCTTGCCAGCGATGCGGGCACCGCGCAAAGCCAGGCATAGCGTCGATACCATCGCCGGCAAGGCCAGCTCCCACAGGCTGCCGATATCAGGTCGCATCCGCGTGACTGACCATGCCCTTGATGATCACCGCGGTAGTGGCGAGGGCCGCCGGGATCACCAGCGCGGTCAGCACCTGCTCGAAATTCCAGCCCAGGCCCAGCAGGGTCGCGCCCATCCAGGCCCCGAGGATCGCGCCGAAGCGGCCGATGCCGAGCATCCACGACACACCGGTGGCGCGGCCCTGGGTCGGGTAGAAACGCGCCGCCAGTGACGGCATCGCCGATTGCGCACCGTTGACGCACATACCGGCAACCAGCACCAGGGTTGCCAGCAAGGTGATGTTGCCCAGGCTCTGCCCTACTGCGTAGGCAAATACCCCTGCCAGCAGGTAAAAGACACCAATGACCTTGTGCGGGTTGTAACGGTCCATGGCCCAACCCACTGCCACGGCGCTGAGCACCCCCCCAAACTGGAACAACGCGCCGATAAAGGCGGCCTGTTCCATGCTCGCGCCACTGTCACGCATCAGCGTTGGCAGCCAGCTGGTCAGCAGGTAGACAATCACCAGGCCCATGAAATACGTCAGCCACAGCAGTAGGGTGCCGACGCTGTAGGTACCGGAGAAGATCACCGCAAACACGTTGCGGGCTTTGACCGTCTTTTGCTCCGGCACGCTGAAGCTCGACGCCTGGCCGACAATGGCCGGCTCGATCGGGGCAAGGGTCTTGCGCACCTTGTCGGTGCCACGGTTGCGTACCACCAGGTAGCGCGCCGACTCCGGCAGCCAGAACACCAGCACCACTGCCAGCACCAACGGCAGCAGACCGCCGATCAGCAACAGGCTGTGCCAGCCGAACGCCGGGATCAGCTTGGCGGAAATGAAGCCGCCACCGGCCATGCCCAGGTTGAAGCCGCAGAACATGCTGGTCACCAACAGCGACTTGTGCCGCTCCGGGGTGTATTCGGACAGCAGCGTGGTGGCATTGGGCATGCCCGCGCCCAGGCCCAGCCCGGTCAGAAAGCGCAGCACCAGCAACTGGTCGACGTTGGTGCTGTAGGCGGACGCCAGGCTGAAGGCGCCGAACAGCACAACCGCCCCCACCAGTACCACCTTGCGCCCGAAACGGTCGGCCAGCGGCCCGGAACCCAGCGCACCGAAGACCATGCCGATCAAGGCGGCACTCATCACCGGCCCCAGGCTGGCCCGGTCAATGCCCCATTCCTGGGACAGGGCCGGGGCGATAAAGCCCATGGCGGCGGTATCGAGGCCGTCGAGGAAGACAATCAGGAAGCACAGGATTACCACCCGCCATTGGTAGCGCGACAGCGGTTGGCTATTGATAAAGGACTGCACATCAAGGCAGTTTCCGACAGCAGCTTGAGGACTATTCATTATTTTTATCCAGAAGAAGCGCGCGAGTGTGCGGGTGCGCGCATGAACGGCACAGGCGAACAGGAACAGGTTCGGAAAGCTGGATCAGCTGCCGCGCAGTCCAGCGTAGGACAGGTGCAAGCCGTGCGGGGACAGGAAGTCGGTCATGGGGCGTTTGCCTCTCGCTCATTATTATGGGCGGTCAAGGCAGGTTGACCGCTGCGAGGGACATTAATAAGCAGGCGGGCGCGGCGCAATTCGATAAACGCATCTCTGTGCGTTTATCGAACAGGAACGTTCAGGCGAACAGTTGCGCGCTGAGGTCGCGGCTGGCGGCGAGCATGATCGGCAGGAAGCGCTGCTCAAGCTCGGTGCGGCTGACCCGGCCGGCATGGGTGCTGACGTTGAGCGCCGCCAGGACCTGGCCAGAGGCGTCATAGACCGGCACGGCGATCGAGCGCAAACCTTGTTCGAGCTCCTGATCGACCACGCACCAGCCCTGCTGGCGAACCAGCTGCAGGCACTCGAGCAAAGCCACCGGGTCGTGAATGGTGCGACTGGTCTTGGCCTGCAGGTCGGCATGCTCGAGGTATTCGTGCAAGGTCGCGTCGTCCAGCGCCGCCAACAGGATACGGCCCATGGAGGTGCAATAGGCCGGCAGGCGCCCGCCGACCGAGAGGTCGACCGAAATCAGACGCTGCACGGTGGCCGAACGGGCGATGTAAAGAATGTCATCGCCTTCCAGGGTAGCCATATTGCAGGCCTCGTGCAGTTGATCGCTCATCCGGTCCAGATAAGGCTGCGCCGACACCGCCAGGGGGGTCGACGACAGATAGGCGTGGCCCAGGGTCAACACCTTGGGCAGTAACGAGTAAGTGCGCCCGTCGGTGGTGGCATAGCCCAGCTTGATCAGGGTATGCAGGCAACGCCGCACCGCCGCCCGGGGAATCTCTGTGCGGTGGCTGATCTGGGCGATGGTCAGGTGACGCTTGCGCTCCTGGAATGCCTGCACCACCGCAAGGCCGCGGGCCAGCGAGGTCATGAAATCGGGGTCACCGGTAAAGGCCTGGATGCGTTTGGCCGGCGAGGCGACGATGGGCGGCGCCAGGGACGCAAACGAGCTACGCACGTTATCGTTCAACCCTGGCCCTTTGGGCGTTGTTTCTTCTGTCATGGCTAACCTCGGAAAAACGGTCACTGGTGCGATTATCGAACCATCGACCGATAATCGCAATTGACCGCTACCCACAATTGCTTATACCTTTCTACCGCCACAACGTGGCTTCTTGGAGAGACTGGTCAGGTACCCACCGTAGAAGTCCCAGGCACGGCCTTGCCCACGAAGCGAGGCCGTTTTTCCTTCCTCCGTACAACGCGGGGCTGCAAGCCGAAAACTTTTCTATTGCCTCCGGTGCCAATGCCAATCTCGGCCGTCTGACGACTTTCATAACTTGGTAACAAAACTGGCGCTTGTTTGGTCCTATCTACAATAGAGAGTGCTACTGTCAGACTATCTGCTTGCTATAATAAAACTTCGTAACCCTGCCCCAAGTAGGGTTGCTGCGGATCCAACCGCCTCTGCCCAGGCAGACAGAAGCGGACCGCTGCAAGTGCCATTAACGTGAATAGCCCGTTGTTCACATTCGCTTGCACAACCAGAACCTACTGTTGCTGCGACAGTTATGCCGCTCTGGCAGCGTAGCCGTGTGCATATTGCGCCCCGCGCTGTTTGCCCGCGTAAACGCCAGGGTTTATATCCACACTACAGGTAGTACTGTGACCAAAGATGAACTGCGCGCAGAACTAGAGCGCCAGGAGCAACGTTACAAGGAAGTCTATGGTGGTGAAGTCACCACTTACGCCGCGCAACCCGATCCGGAGCGCAAGCCATGGCGCAAGCGAGCAAGCGTGCTTGACCAGGCCTTCGCCCAGGAACTGGAAAAAATCGAGAAAGAACTCAAGGACCAGGCGCCCTAGCCCGCTGCTGCAGGCAGCGCAAGCAGGCCATTGAACGGCGTACCGGGGGCGCTTTTGCCGGCCCGCAATGCTGCGGATTTTTGCGCGGTCCACAGCATGCCGTAACGGAATTTCACAAATTTCATACGGTCGTTTGATTTTTTCCTGACAACCAGACCTGAGTGCAAACCTTTCATTTTTCTCGATTTTTTAGCATTTTAGCCGACGTTAAGCGAAGCATCGCCGCCTCAACGGGTTGGGCGCCGGGCTAGAAAAGTCGTCGAGCGGTCAGCAGCAGGGGCATCGATTACCGGGGATTTCTGGCATAATCGCGCCCCCTTATGACCGGGTCAGAATTCCTTCATGATCGATTTATTCAGCGGACTTGATGCCTGGGTACTGGTGAGCTTGCTGCTCGCTCTGACCTTCGTACTCGCCTTCGAGTTCATCAATGGCTTTCATGACACCGCTAACGCGGTAGCTACAGTCATCTATACCAAAGCCATGCCGCCGCACCTGGCCGTGTTCTTCTCCGGCGTGTTCAACTTCCTCGGGGTTCTGCTCGGCGGTGTCGGCGTGGCGTATGCCATCGTTCACCTGCTGCCGGTCGAACTGCTGATCAATGTGAACACCGGCCACGGCCTGGCGATGGTCTTCTCTCTATTGGCTGCCGCCATCACCTGGAACCTGGGCACCTGGTACTTCGGGATCCCGGCGTCCAGTTCGCATACGCTGATCGGCTCGATCCTGGGCGTGGGCCTGGCCAACGCCCTGATCAGCGACATTCCGCTGGGTGACGGGGTCAACTGGCAGAAGGCAATCGATATCGGCATGTCGCTGGTACTGTCGCCGATGGCCGGTTTCGCTGTCGCCGCGCTGGTGCTACTGGGCCTGAAATGGTGGCGGCCGCTGTCGAAGATGCACAAGACGCCGGAACAGCGCCGCAAGCTCGACGACAAGAAGCACCCGCCATTCTGGAACCGCCTGGTCCTGGTGATTTCAGCCATGGGCGTAAGCTTCGTGCACGGCTCCAACGACGGTCAGAAAGGTATCGGCCTGATCATGCTGGTGCTGATCGGTATCGTTCCGTCCGCGTTCGTTCTCGACCTGAACAGCACGACCTACCAGATCGAGCGGACCCGCGACGCCACCCTGCACCTGAACCAGTTCTATCAGCGCAACGAAGCGACCCTGGGCGAATTCCTGGCCCTGGGCAAAGCCAAAGAAGGCGACCTGCCAGAACAGTTCAGCTGCAACCCGCAGCAGACCGAGCCGACCATCAATGCCTTGCTCGATTCGCTCAAAGGCGTGGCCGACTACCGGTCGCTGACGCCGGAAAAACGCATTGAAGTACGTCGTTACCTGCTCTGCCTGGACGACACCGCCAAGAAGGTCGGCAAGCTGCCAGGCCTGCAGGCACGCGAGAAGGCGGACCTGGACAAACTGCGCAAGGACCTCACTGCCACCACCGAGTACGCCCCGTTCTGGGTGATTCTCGCGGTCGCCCTGGCCCTGGGCCTGGGTACCATGGTCGGCTGGAAACGCGTAGTGCTGACCATCGGCGAGAAGATCGGCAAGCAGGGCATGACCTACGCCCAGGGCATGTCGGCACAGATCACCGCAGCCTGCGCCATCGGCATGGCCAACATCTTCAGCCTGCCGGTATCGACCACCCACGTACTGTCCTCGGGTGTGGCCGGTACCATGGTGGCGAACAAGAGCGGCCTGCAAGGTGGCACCGTCAGGACCATCCTGCTGGCCTGGGTACTGACCCTTCCGGCCACTGTGGGCCTGTCGGCAGGCTTGTTCTGGCTGGCGACCAAAGCCATCGGCTAAAGCACCCCGCAGTAAAAAGGCGCCCCGAGGGGCGCCTTTTTTATGCCTGATACAATCAGCGGCGCTTGCTGCCACCGAGCAACGAGCCCATCAGGCCACGCACCAGCTGGCGACCGAACTGGTTCGCCGCCTGGCGTACCGCCGACTTGATCGCCTGCCCCGCCGCGCTCTGGAGGAACTCGCCGGCCTTGTCGGCAAAGCTCTCTTCAGCCGCTGCCGGTGCTTGTTCAGGCGCAACCGCGCCGCCTTTGCGGGCATTGAGCAGCTCATAGGCCGATTCACGGTCTACCGGCTTGTCATAACGCCCGACCAATGGCGAAGCGGCAATCAGCGCCGCCCGTTCAGCAGCGCTCAGCGGCCCGATACGCGACTGCGGCGGCGCAATCAGCACACGCTGGACCATGCCCGGCGTGCCTTTTTCCTGCAGGGTACCGACCAGTGCCTCACCGATACCCAGCTCGGTCAATACGCTCAGGGTGTCGAATTCCGGGTTGGGACGGAAGCCATCGGCCACGGCCTTGAGGGATTTCTGCTCCTTGGCGGTAAAGGCCCGCAGGCCATGCTGGACGCGCAAGCCCAACTGCGCCAGGACATCATCCGGCAGGTCGCTCGGCGACTGAGTGACGAAATACACCCCTACGCCTTTGGATCGGATTAGCCGCACCACCTGTTCCAGGCGGTCCTGCAGGGCCTTGGGGGTGCCGTTGAACAGCAGATGAGCTTCATCGAAGAACAGCGCCAGTAACGGCTTGTCGGCATCGCCGCGCTCGGGCAATTGCTCGAACAGCTCGGCCAGCAGCCAGAGCAGGAAGGTCGCATAGACCTTCGGCGCTTCATGCACCAGGCGGCTGGCATCGAGCAGGTGAATGCGTCCGCGGCCATCGGCATCCGGTTGCAGGATGTCTTCCAGCTGCAAGGCCGGCTCGCCGAACAGCGCTTCGGCGCCCTGCTGCTCCAGGGTTGCCAGTCGCCGCAACAGGGCCTGGCTGGAGCCTGTGGTCATCAGCGCACTGTCTTCACCGAGCAGTTGCGGGTTGTCCTTCAAGTGCGCCAGCAGGGCCTTGAGGTCCTTGATATCCAGCAGCAACAGGCCTTCGCGGTCGGCGACCTTGAACGCGGCATACAGTGCGGCCTGCTGGCTGTCGGTCAGCTCCAGCAGATTACCCAGCAGTAGCGGGCCCATTTCACTGAGGGTGGTGCGCAACGGATGACCGGACTGACCGTGGATATCCCACAAGCTTACTGGATAAGCCTGAGGCCGATGCCCCAGCCAGGGCATGCCGGCAATGCGTTCGGCCACCTTGCCCTGGGGGTTGCCCACTGCGCCCAGCCCGCACAGGTCGCCTTTGACGTCGGCGGCAAATACCGCCACGCCCGCGTCACTGAAGGCTTCGGCCATATGTTGCAGGGTCACGGTCTTGCCGGTACCGGTCGCCCCGGCCACCAGGCCGTGACGATTGGCCAGGCGCATGGCCTGGGCCACCGGCTGTCCGGCAAGGTCGGCGCCGAGCACGAATTGCGAAGAGTCAGGCATGTTTTTTCACCCTCTGTTTAAAGCTTTGGCTTGAAACGGCCGATATTAAATAGCGATAGACCACCAGGAAGACAGGAATAGCCCGACAAGGAATTGGGACCTGCACCGCTTTTCACGCTGTTCTTTGTGCGAACGACCCGGATAACAAGACCTTAGCGGACCGACACGTTATGAACAAAAGCCTCCGATTCAGCCACAAGATCCTATTGGCCGCCTCGCTGATCGTCATGATCGCCTTTACCCTGTTTACTTTGTACAACGATTTCTTGCAGCGTAATGCCATTCGCGAGGATCTGGAAAACTATCTTGAGGAAATGGGCGAAACCACTTCGACCAATATCAAGAACCTGTTTGACGGTCGTATTCTGCTGGTACAAAACGTTGCACAAAACATTGCCGCGTTTCCCGAGGCCGACAAAATCGGCACCCTGCTCGGCCAACAGGCCCTGGTCTCAAGTTTCCTGACGATTTACCTGGGTGACGTCAACGGTGGTTTTACCATCCGCCCACAAACCAAGATGCCGGACGGCTACGACCCGCGCGTACGCCCCTGGTACAAGGACGGCATGGCGGCCAACGGACCGATCCTGACCGAACCCTATATTGATGTCAGCACCGGCAAGATGGTGATCTCGGTAGTCGCGACCGCTGCGCGCAATGTCGGCGTGGTCGGTGGCGACCTGGCCCTCGATGGCCTGACCGAGATCATCAACTCGCTGAACTTCGGCGGCATGGGCTACGCCTTCCTGATCAACGATCAAGGCAAGATCCTCGTGCACCCGGACAAGAACCTGGTGATGAAGTCGCTGTCGGACCTGTTCCCGCAGAACACCCCGCGCATCAGCAAGGAACCGAGTGAAGTCCAGCTCGACGGCAAGACCCGGATCCTCAGCTTCGCCCCGGTCAAGGGCCTGCCTTCGGCCAACTGGTACATCGGCCTGTCGGTAGACAAGGACGAGGCCTACTCGATGCTGAGCAAATTCCGCACCTCCGCGGTGATTGCCACCCTGGTCGCCGTGGTCATCATCATCGCCCTGCTCGGCCTGTTGATCCGCGTGCTGATGCAACCGCTGCACACCATGACCCGGGCCATGGAAGACATCGCCGAAGGTGAAGGCGACCTGACCAAACGCCTGGCCATTCATAACCACGATGAGTTCGGCATCCTCGGTAGCGCCTTCAACCGCTTCGTCGAGCGCGTCCATGGCTCGATCCGCGAAGTGTCCTCGGCCACCGAGCAGGTCAACGAAGTGGCCCTGCGGGTGGTCAGCGCCTCGAACTCGTCGATGGTCAACTCCGACGAGCAGTCCAACCGCACCAACAGCGTGGCCGCGGCGATCAACCAGTTGGGTGCTGCCGCCCAGGAAATTGCCCACAACGCCGCGCAAGCCTCGCAACAGGCAAGCTCGGCACGGCATCTGGCCGAAGAAGGTCAGCAGGTGGTCGATCGCAGCATCCAGGCGATGAACCGTCTGTCGGACCTGATCTGCACCTCCAGCGCACACATCGAGACGCTCAACAGCAAGACCGTGAACATCGGCCAGATCCTCGAAGTGATCACCAGCATCTCGCAGCAGACCAACCTGCTGGCGCTCAACGCCGCCATCGAGGCAGCACGGGCCGGTGAAGCCGGTCGCGGGTTTGCCGTGGTCGCCGATGAAGTGCGCAACCTGGCGCACCGCACCCAGGAGTCGGCGCAACAGGTGCAGAACATGATCGAAGAGCTGCAGGTCGGCGCCCGCGAGTCGGTCGACACCATGGGCCAGAGCCAGCGCCACAGCCAGGACAGCGTCGAGATCGCCAACCAGGCCGGCGAGCGCCTGGGCAGCGTGACCCTGCGCATCGGCGAGATCGACGGCATGAACCAATCGGTGGCCACCGCCACCGAGGAACAGACCGCCGTGGTCGATTCGATCAACATGGACATCAACGAAATCAACATGCTCAACCAGGAAGGCGTCGAGAACCTGCAGTCGACCCTGCGCGCCTGCGCCGACCTGGAGCAGCAGGCCAGCCGCCTGAAACAACTGGTGGGCAGCTTCCGTATCTGAACTTGAGCTGCAAGCGGCAAGCTTGAAGCTGCAAGAAGAAACAGAGCCGAGTGCGCTTGTCTTTTTCTTGCAGCTTGTAGCTTGCAGCCAGCCGCTGCCGAACCCCATCGAACAAACTATCCTTCATAGAGGTCAACCTTAGGGCGCGTCTCCAGCGGCGAAAAGCTGCCTGGCGACACACTCTGGAGACGATCTCGGAGGGATGCTGATCGTGCACATCGCTGACATCACCATGTTCTACGCTCCTGCCAGTGGCGGCGTGCGTACCTATCTTGATGCCAAACACCGCCGCCTGGGCCTTACTCCCGGTGTCCGTCACAGCCTGTTGATCCCCGGCGCCAGCGCCAGCCACGACAACGGTATCTACAAGGTACCGGCACCGGCCCTGCCGTTCGGCAACGGCTACCGCTTTCCTCTGCGCCTGGCGCCCTGGCGCAATGTCCTGCAGGATCTTCAGCCCGATCTGATCGAAGTCGGCGACCCTTACCTGACCGCCTGGGCAGCCCTGGATGCCCGCCGCCAGCTCGACGTACCCGTGATCGGCTTCTACCATTCCGACCTCCCGCTGCTGGTGAGCAACCGCATGGGCAATTGGTTTACGCCCAATGTCGAAGCCTACGTCAGCAAGCTCTACGGCAACTTCGACCGGGTCCTGGCGCCGAGCCAGGTGATGGCCGACAAGCTGCGCGGCCTGGGCATCGATAATGTTCACGTGCAGCGCCTGGGCGTCGACCTGACGACCTTCAACCCGCAGCACCGCGACCTGTCTCTGCGCCGTGAACTGGGTATAACCGATACCACCCGCCTGCTGGTGTTCGCCGGGCGCGGCTCGCGGGAGAAGAACCTGCCGGTGCTGCTCGACTGCATGAAACGCCTGGGCAAGCACTACCATCTGCTGCTGGTCGGCTCGCACATGCCGGCCAATGTGCCAGCCAATGTCAGTGTCATCGATCACTTCTGCCCGGCCAGCGAAGTCGCCCGCCTGCTGGCCAGTGCCGATGCCCTGCTGCACGCTGGCGACCAGGAAACCTTCGGCCTGGTCATTCTCGAAGCCATGGCCAGCGCCATCCCGGTCATTGCCGTGGCCGCCGGGGCCTTCACCGAAATCGTCAATGACCAGTGCGGCCGGCTGTGTACGCCCAACGATGGCTTGGCCATGGCCCGCACGGTCAGGGAGGTGTTCGAGGTCGGCGCCCGGCAAATGGGCCTGCAGGCCCGCGCCCATGTCGAGCAGCACTACGCCTGGGACACCGTGGTCAACGGGCTGCTGGAACATTACCGGGCAGTGCTGGGCCACCCGATGCTGGTGCGCGCTCATGCCTGAGCATGCTGATCGACAAAGCCTGCTGCTGGTGCTGCATGATGTTGCGCCGGAAACCTGGCCGGACTACCAGCCTTTCGTCGAAGCGGTCGATGCCCTGGGCGACATTCCCATGACCTGGCTGGTGGTGCCGGACTTTCACAAACGCAATGCCCTGGAGCATTCGCCCGGTTTTCGCCTGATGCTTGACCGGCGCCTGCAGCGTGGCGACGAAATGGCGCTGCATGGCTACTTTCATGCTGATGACAGCCCGCCGCCACGCTCGCCGCGGGACTACTTCATGCGCCGGATCTACACCTGGGAAGGCGAGTTCTACAGCCTCGACCAGGCCCAGGCACGCGAGCGTCTGGAGGCCGGCATCGCGCTGTTCCAGCGTTATGACTGGCCACTGGCGGGCTTCGTCGCCCCGGCATGGCTGATGAGCGACGGTACACGCCAGGTATTGCGCAGCTTGCCGCTGCGCTATACCAGCGACTCGCAGCACATCTATCAACTGCCAGACTTCAGCCCGATCCCCGCGCCCGGCCTGGTCTGGAGCGCCCGTAGCCGTTGGCGGCGAGGCCTGTCGAAAGTGCTCTGTGATATGCGTGAAACGCGCCTGCGCCAGGCCCCGGTCATCCGCCTGGGCCTGCACCCGGTGGACATGCGCCATGGCTTTTCCCGCCGCTACTGGCTGCAAACCGTGCAACGCCTGTTGCGCCAAGGCCGCGAACCGCTGACCAAATCCGCCTGGCTGGCCAGCAGGCACGGCCGGTGAACCGCCTGCTCTGGCTGCTCCTGGCGCTGATTGTGGCGTTGTTGGTGCCGGCGTTGCTCGGCGGCAGCGAGCTGTTGCCGCGTCTGCGTGGTTTTGCCCCGCACCTGCTGCTCGGCCTGTTCGCCATGATCGTGCTGTGCTGGATCATCAACGCCGTCCGCCTGCGCTTGCTGCTCGGCAGCCAGGGCGCGGCGTTGGGACGCTGGCGCAGCCTCGGCGTGATCATGGCCACCGAGTTCGCCATCTGCACCACCCCGGGCGGCAGCGGTGGCCCGCTGGCGCTGATGGCCTTGCTGGCCCGCGACCGCATTGGTCCTGCGCGCAGTAGCGCAGTGTTTGCCGCCGACCAGCTCAACGACCTGCTGTTCTTTTTCTGCGCCATGCTGGGGATCGCCGGCTACACGCTGTTCCACAACCTCAACCGCAGCCTGGAAAGCATGTTGCTCGGCAGCGCGGTCTTGATGTTCGCAGCCTTCGGCGCTTTGCTCGGACTGGTGCGCTACCGCCGCGCGCTGCTGTGCCTTAATGGCCGGCTGCTGCGCAGGCTCAAGATGGCCGCCCCCAGGCGTCGGCGCTGGACGCGCAAGCTGCTGCACTTCTTTCGCGCCTTCGGCGAAACCTGGCGCCTGCCCAAGCGCACCCTGGCACTGGTGTTTGCCCTGACCTGCGTGCATTGGGGGTTACGTTACAGCGTGCTGTACCTGGCGCTGCGCGGGCTGGGCGTCGACCTGCAATGGATACCGAGCTTTCTGGTACAGATGCTGTCGCTCAGCGCCGGTCAGTTCAGCCTGCTGCCGGGTGGCGCGGGCGCCGCCGAAATGACTTCGGCCGCGTTGCTTTCGCCCATGGTGGGAACGTCCACCGCGGCGGCGGCAATCCTGATCTGGCGGTTGGTGACCTATTACTTCTATCTGCTCGCCGGTGGCCCGGTGTTCCTCTGCCTGCTGGGTCGGCCATTGCTGCAGCGCTTGCGGCTCAGTCAAGCGCGGATTCGTCGCTAGCCGGCTTGACCCGCTCCCAGAGCTCGGCGGCACCGGGAAAATCGGTGCCGTCTTCGCTGTCCAGCGCATCCGGGTCGTAGCGGCTCAGGCAGCCCTCGCCGAGGGTCGGCGGGGCCTTGGAGGTGGCCTTGTCGAGGGGATCGGCCATGGGGCAACCTCCTGCACTGAGGCTTAGTTGAACACCACGGTCTTGTTGCCGTGCACCAGCACGCGGTCTTCCAGGTGGTAGCGCAGGCCACGGGCCAGGACCATCTTCTCGACATCACGGCCGAAACGCACCATGTCTTCGATGCTGTCGCTATGGCTGACGCGGACCACGTCCTGCTCGATGATCGGGCCGGCATCCAGCTCTTCGGTGACGTAGTGGCAGGTAGCACCAATCAGCTTGACCCCACGCAACGAAGCCTGGTGGTACGGCTTGGCGCCAACGAACGACGGCAGGAAGCTATGGTGGATGTTGATCACCTGCTGGGCGTACTCCTGGCACAGTTGCGGCGGCAGGATCTGCATGTAGCGCGCCAGCACCACCACGTCGGCACCGTGCTCCTTGACCAGGCGCGACACTTCGGCAAAGGCCGGCTGCTTGTTCTGCGGGTCGACCGGGACATGGAAGAACGGGATGCCGTGCCACTCGACCATGCTGCGCAGGTCATTGTGGTTGGAGATCACGCAGGGAATATCGCAATCGAGTTCCTTGGTGTGCCAGCGGTGCAGCAGGTCAGCCAGGCAGTGGGACTCACGGCTGGCCATCAGCACCACGCGCTTCTTCTGGTCGGTATCGGTGATACGCCAGACCATCGAGAACTCTTCGGCGATCGGCGCGAACGCTTCGCGGAACGCCTCGATGCCGAATGGCAGGGTTTCGGCGCGGATTTCGTGGCGCATGAAGAACCAGCCGCTCTGCTCATCGGAGTGATGGTTCGCTTCGTTGATCCAGCCGTTATAGGACGCCAGGAAATTACTGACTTTGGCGACGATGCCAACACGGTCGGGGCAGGCAATCACCAGCCGGTAGGTGCGCATGAAATGGACTCCAGAAACTTTCGCAAAGGCGCACATTCTAGCGAGTGCCCGACAAAACTGCAGTACTCATTGCGCGCGGCCTGTCGCCTGCCCAGGTAGCACCGTACGGGGTGCACCCGCCTGGTGCGGTGGGCCGGCGACTAAGTTAACTATTGGAAAAAAGTCTTAGTTTGTAAATTTTTCTTAACCTATTCTATCGAGGTGATTAACAATTCATTGAGCTAATTGCCCGCTTTAATGTTTACTTGGGGGTACCGTCTGATTATTATTGCCGCACTGTCTCTCTAAACCTTCATTTCCAAGGAACGCCTCATGTCCCTGATCAACGAATATCGCGCTACCGAAGAAGCCATCAAAGAACTGCAGGCGCGTTTGCAGAACCTGTCGCAAGACGACAAGCTGCAAACCGAGCTGGAGTTCGAAGGCAAACTGCGTGCACTGATGGGCGAATATTCGAAGTCCCTGCGTGACATCATTGCGCTGCTGGATCCAGAAGCCAAACTGAACAAAGCCCCTCGTGGCGCGGTAAAGACCACCGGCACCAAACGTGCGCGCAAGGTCAAGCAATACAAAAACCCGCACAACGGTGAAGTCATCGAAACCAAAGGCGGCAACCACAAAACCCTGAAAGAATGGAAAGCCAAATGGGGTGGTGACGTGGTTGAAGGCTGGGCAACCCTGCTGGGTTAATACGCCCGCTGGTAACCATGTGTTACTCGCTAAAAAAAACGCCAGCTTAGCTGGCGTTTTTTATTTTCAACGATTGCTTACATCCCCAATTGCAACTTCAATGCCTGCACATGGCTGCGCCACTGGCCAAGCAGCGCCTGTTGTTCGGCATCGGCTTGCGCCCAGCAGTCCTGCAAGGCCCGCTCGAAATCCCCGAGGGTATTGGGTGCGCCCATCAGCGGATCGCTCAAGCGTTGCTGGCAGAAGGTTTGCCAGCGCTGGCGTTCTTCGGCATTCAAGGTTTCGCTAAAATTACGCGCGCGGTAGCGAAACAACAGTTCCGGCAAACGTTCATCATCGAACATCCACTGGCCCTGCCCCAATTGCTGCGGATCGACACTGCGCACTTGCTCGCACAAACGACGATCGCGGTCGCCAAGAAAACCGTCATACAACTGCTGTTCCGGGTCTTCACTGGGGGCAAACTCCTCGGCGCTGTAGATCACCGGCAATTTGTCCTGCCATTGTCCTGCTGCAGCTATCAGGCTCGCGGCTCGCGCCTGATAAACAGCCATATCCAGTTCCAGACGCTGCTGATCTTCGCCGCGCAATACACTCAAGGGCGCGACCACCGGGCAGCGATTGATATGGATTAGTTTCAGCGGCACCGGCAATTGTCCGTCAGGCATTTCCTCGCGACGTGTGTATAAACGCTGACGCAGTGAATCAGCATCCTCATCTATCAAGGGTTGAGCATCCAGATGCAGGTCACAGACAATCAAGGCATTGCGATTACGCGGATGCCAGGCCAGGGGTAATACCACGCCTAAATAATTGCGTGCGGCAGAGAAGCGTCCGGAAATATGCACCAGCGGTTGTAATAATCGAATCTGGTCGAGGACTTTCTGCTTGCTGCGCAGTTGAAACAACCAGTCATAAAGCTTGGGCTGTTTCTGTCGGATCAATCGCGCAAGTGCAATGGTGGCGCGCACGTCTGACAGCGCTTCATGGGCCTGACCATGGTCGATGCCGTTGGCGGCAGTCAGCAACTCCAGGCGCAAACTGGTGCGACCGTCCTGTTGCGGCCAGACAATCCCGTCCGGGCGCAGGGCATAGGCAGTGCGGACGATGTCGATCAAATCCCAGCGGCTGTTGCCGCCCTGCCACTCGCGGGCGTACGGATCAAAGAAGTTGCGGTAGAGGCTGTACCGGGTGACCTCATCGTCGAAACGCAAGCTGTTGTAACCAGCACCACAAGTACCTGGGCGCGCCAGTTCGGCATGCACCCGGGTCATGAATTCGGCTTCGCTCAAACCCTGGCTGGCCAGCTGCTGCGGGGTGATGCCGGTGACCAGGCAGGCCTTGGGGTGGGGCAGGATGTCGTCGCTGGGCTGGCAATAGAAGTTGATCGGCGCCTCGATCTCGTTGAGGTCAAGGTCGGTGCGCACCCCGGCGACCTGCAAGGGCCGGTCGTTGCGCGGGTTGATGCCGGTGGTTTCGTAGTCGTGCCAGAAAATGCTGGAGCTCACGGGGTCGTCCTGAACAGAAGATCGACCAGAGTCTAGGGCCACAGGCCCGTCACGGCCAGCGTCAAGCCGAAGCGTTCAACGGATGGAAGCTGAAATAGTTGCGCAGGGCGCGCACCAGTTGCTCGTAGTCGCGCGGCGCCTGTAGCAGCATGAAGCCGGAGTCGTAATGCCCGGGCGTCTGGTCTTCATGGCTCCACAGGCAGCTGGCGGTAAGGTTGATCGGGTGCACGGTGCCGTCGCGACCAGGGACTTTGAGTTGCAACTCGAAATCCGGGCCGACCAGCATCGGCAACTGGCTGATCAGCATCAGGCCGTCTTCAGACACATTTCCCAGGTAGCCGATGGGCTGGTCGGTGAAGCGGTTGAAGACTTTGAGAAAATAAGGGAGCTGGTGACGCTCGATGCGGCGCTCGTCAAACATGGTCGGGATCGCTGTCGAAGACCCTTTTAGCAGGGCCGCGCTAGGGCTGCTGATTTTCATTCATCTCAGCAACAAGATTAGCGCACCCTGACCCGCGCGTCACAATCAGACCTGCTGACTTTAGTATTAACGCCAAGGCGTGGTCGTGACCGGGCGGGCAATCGCCGCTTCGCCGGTGCGGTAGTGGCCCAGTTGCTCGAGGGTCTGCAGGCGGGCACGGGCACGGAAGGCGTATTCGCTCTGCGGGTAGCGCTGAAGGATGAACTGGTAGGTCTGTGCCGCATCGACGAACAGCTTCTGCCGTTCCAGGCACTGGCCGCGCAGCAGCGACACTTCCGGCTGGATGAACGGTCGGGCACGGCTGGTGCGTTCGACCTGGGACAGCTCCAGCATCACCTTCTCGCAGTTGCCCCGGTCATAGGCGCGGTAGGCGTTGTTCAAATGATGGTCCATCGACCAGCGGGTACAGCCGACGACGCTGGTGGCCAGGGCTAAAACGATCAAGGCTCGCATGGGGGATCTCCTGTATTGAGCAGTGTATCGGCTTTGTACGGAAAATCTGTAGACGTTGCTGGCTGCAAGGGCCTCATCGCCGGGCAAGCCCGCCCCCACAGCGGCCGCGCTCGGGCCCTGCCGCCGTTCAAACGCCACCCGCGCTAACCGGCAGGTAGTGCAAAGGAACAATGACTACAGCGATTTTCCGGAGTAGCCTTTCGCTGCGCTTCACTATAGGAGTCTGTGCATGACCATCCGCCGTACCAAAATCGTCGCCACCCTTGGCCCCGCCAGCAACTCGCCGGAAGTGATCGAGCAACTGATCCTCGCCGGCCTGGATGTTGCTCGCCTGAACTTCTCCCACGGCACGCCTGACGAGCACAAGGCTCGCGCGCGCCTGATCCGCGAAATCGCCGCCCGCCTGGGCCGCCACGTGGCGCTGCTCGGTGACCTGCAAGGGCCGAAGATCCGTATCGCCAAGTTCAGCAACAAGCGTATCGAACTCAAGGTCGGTGACCGCTTCACCTTCTCCACCGCCCACCCGCTGACCGAAGGCACCCAGGAAATCGTCGGCATCGACTATCCGGACCTGGTCAAGGACTGCGGCGTCGGTGATGAACTGCTGCTCGACGACGGCCGCGTGGTCATGCGCGTAACCAGCGCCACTGCCGATGCCCTGCACTGCGAAGTACTGATCGGCGGCCCGCTGTCCGACCACAAAGGTATCAACCGTCGCGGCGGCGGCCTGACCGCCCCGGCCCTGACCGAAAAAGACAAGGCCGACATCAAGCTGGCAGCCGAAATGGACCTGGACTACCTGGCCGTTTCCTTCCCGCGCGATGCCTCCGACATGGAATACGCCCGTCGCCTGCGCGACGAAGCCGGCGGCAGCGCCTGGCTGGTGGCCAAGATCGAGCGCGCCGAAGCGGTCGCCGATGACGAGACCCTCGACGGCCTGATCGCCGCCAGTGACGCGGTCATGGTTGCCCGTGGCGACCTGGGCGTGGAAATCGGCGATGCCGAGCTGATCGCGATCCAGAAGAAGATCATCCAGCACGCCCGCCGCAACAACAAGGCGGTGATCGTTGCGACCCAGATGATGGAGTCGATGATCCAGAACCCGATGCCGACCCGTGCCGAAGTATCCGACGTGGCCAACGCCGTGCTGGATAACACCGACGCGGTGATGCTGTCGGCCGAAAGTGCCGCCGGTGCCTACCCGATCGAAGCCGTACAGGCCATGGCGCGCATCTGCCTGGGCGCGGAAAAGCATCCGACCAGCCAGAAGTCCAGCCACCGTCTGCACACCCGCTTTGAGCGCTGCGACGAAAGCATCGCCCTGGCGGCCATGTACACCGCCAACCACTTCCCCGGCGTCAAGGCGATCATCGCCCTCACCGAAAGTGGCTACACCCCGTTGATCATGTCGCGCCTGCGTTCTTCGGTGCCGATCTACGCCTTCTCGCCGCACCGCGCCACCCTGGCCCGCGCCGCGATGTTCCGTGGTGTGTACCCGGTGGCCTTCGACCCGGCAGCCCTGCCGGCCGAGAAAGTCAGCCAGGCGGCAGTCGACGAGCTGCTGCAGCGTGGCGCGGTCGAGCCAGGTGACTGGGCGATCCTGACCAAAGGCGACAGCTACCACACCATCGGTGGCACCAACGGCATGAAGATCCTGCACGTCGGTGATTCGCTGGTCTGATGCTCGGACACTGCTGAACAAAGCCCTGCAGCCTGTGCTGCGGGGCTTTTTTTTGGCCGGAATCAGGCGTGACCGATGAAAATGTCGGCGAACAGCTGGTTGCGCGGCAGGCCGGCGAGGAACATGCGCCGGGAAAACTGTTCGACATTGGCTGCAGAGCCACACGCCAGGGCCACGGTCTGGCGTGACTGCAAACGTAACGCCGCCAGGGCCTGGGGCAATTGAGCCGGGGTCAGCAGCTCGACCTGCAGCTGCGGGTGGCGGCTGGCCAGCGCCGCCAGGGCCGGCGCCAGGTAATGTTCCTGTTCGTCATGGGCCAGGTGCAGCAAGCGAATCGGGCCGTGATGCTCCTGGCGCAGCGCCTCGCGCAGAATCCCCCACAACGGCGCCAGCCCCGTACCGGCGGCCAGCAGCCACAACGGGCGTTCCTGCCAGTCCGGATCGTAATGCAGGGCCCCGCCGCGCAATTCGCCCAGGCGCAGCGTTGCACCGAGACTCAGTTGCCGCGCGGCATCGCAGAAAGCGCCGGGTTGCCGGCAATCGAGATGAAACTCCAGAAAGCCCTCCTCCCCCGGCAGGCTGGCCAGCGAGTAAGGCCGGGCGACCCCGTTCGGGCTCCACAACACCAGGTGCTGGCCGGCCTGATAGCGCAGCGATCTTTGTGGCTCAAGACGCAGGCGCAGCACGGTCGGGCTCAGCCAGTCGAGGCTGGTAACCTGGGCCGGCAAGCCATCCTGGAGCGGGTCGAACAAGGCCACCTGCAAGTCTTCCTCGACGCTGCACTGGCACGACAAGCGCCAGCCTTGCTGGCGTTTGTCCGCCGCCAGGGCATCGGGCCGGGCATCCCCCGGCTGGCCCTGCAGGCAGCGCACCAGGCAGGCGTGACAACTGCCCGCGCGGCAACTGTAGGGCACCGACAACCCGGCATCATTCAAGGCATCGAGCAGGTTGCTGCCCGGCGCCACCGTCCATTGCCGCTCACCGACCCGCAACTCAGGCATCGACGGCCTCCCAGGCGGCCAGGCAGCGATTGCGTCCGCTGCGCTTGGCCCGATACAGGGCCTGGTCGGCGCGCTGCAGGGCATCATCGAGGTCATCACCTTCGCTCAGCAGAGTCATCCCTGCCGACAGGCTCAACGGTTCGACCCGCAATCCGACGGCCGGTGGCTGGGCCAGGGCAAAAGCCTTGCGCAGCCGCTCGCAACAGCTGGCCAATTGCTCTTCGCTGCAATCAGGCAGCAACAGCACGAACTCTTCACCGCCGTAACGGGCCAGTACTGCAGTGTCACCCAGGCAGTCGCTGGCGATCGTGGCAAACACCTGCAGCACCTGGTCACCGGCGGCATGACCATACACATCATTGATTCGCTTGAAATGGTCGAGGTCGATCAGCGCCAGGCCATGGCAACTGTCCGCGCGCATCCGCTCCAGTTCGCAGGTGGCCAGGCTCAGGAAGTGCCGACGGTTGAACAGGCCGGTCAGCTCGTCGGTGGCGACCAGGTCTTCAAGCTGGCGCATCATGCCGCGCAAGGTGTCCTGATGGGCTTGCAGGGCATAGCGCCGCTGGCGCATGCGCTGGCGTGCGGCCTGAACATAGCGGGCATACAGGCACAACCAGCACAGCACCACCAGCAAGGCACAGGCCTGCAACGCCAGCAACGACCCATCGAAATGTGCTGCCTGCCAAGCCTCCCAGGCAATCAGCCCAACGAAACTGCACAACACCAGCAGCGCGCAGCGCACAAACACCCGCCCGCTCAGGTGAAACAGGCCGAACATCAGGATCAAGGGGTAGAACATCAGGAAGGTGCCGCGGCCCTGGTCAAGCTGGGCCAACAGCCAGGTTTGCCAGCCGATCGCCAGCAGCACCTGGAATTCGGTCAGGCTCGGGTCGCTAAAACGCAGGTTGTGGCCGCTGGCAAATACCCAGCCGAGCAGCAACTGGCACACCAGCAACAGGCCACTACCCAGCAGCAAAGCATTCAGGGAGGCTTGCAGATGACCGCTCAAAAGCGCCACCCAGACCAGCGCCAACACCAGCAGATAAGTGCCAGCCGCCATGAGAAAGCGTTTGAGGAGAAGTTTCTGCAGCGCTGTTTCGGTCACAGGTGACTCACCGTGCTCTGGCCAGGGCAGAGGAATGGGGCATGGCCAACCGCCACTTTAGGGTGTGTGAAGAATAATTGCCATGTTTGCACAAATCGCTCGGGCAAACGCTCAGGCAAGAACAGTGCCCGGCCACTGCCGACCTTGGTGGGGACCTTTGGTACGTGTACCAGCGGCGGATGCGCGCTATACTGCCGCGCCTTTTTTGCGCCGACAGCCTTGCGTTGGCGCCTGTTGAAGGTCGTTTCGACACCTCGGCCAGTCCGCGTCGGAATACCTTAATGAATGTTCCCGTCTTTAAGAGGAGCGCGCTGCATGACCGTGATCAAGCAAGACGACCTGATTCAGAGCGTTGCCGACGCCCTGCAGTTCATTTCGTACTACCACCCCGTTGATTTCATCCAGGCCATGCATGAGGCCTATCTGCGTGAAGAGTCGCCTGCTGCGCGCGATTCCATCGCCCAGATCCTGATCAACTCGCGCATGTGCGCCACCGGCCACCGGCCGATCTGCCAGGACACCGGTATCGTCACCGTGTTCGTGCGCGTCGGCATGGACGTTCGCTGGGACGGCGCGACCATGAGCCTGGACGACATGATCAACGAAGGCGTGCGCCGCGCCTACAACCTGCCGGAAAACGTCCTGCGTGCCTCCATCCTGGCCGATCCGGCAGGTGCGCGTAAAAACACCAAGGACAACACCCCGGCGGTCATCCACTACTCCATCGTCCCGGGCAACACCGTGGAAGTGGACGTGGCGGCCAAGGGCGGCGGCTCCGAGAACAAGTCGAAGATGGCCATGCTCAACCCGTCCGACTCGATCGTCGACTGGGTGCTCAAGACCGTTCCGACCATGGGTGCTGGCTGGTGCCCACCGGGCATGCTCGGCATCGGCATCGGCGGCACCGCCGAGAAAGCCGCGGTGATGGCCAAGGAAGTGTTGATGGAATCCATCGACATCCACGAGCTCAAGGCCCGTGGCCCGCAGAACCGCATCGAAGAGATCCGCCTGGAGCTGTTCGACAAGGTCAACCAGCTGGGCATCGGCGCCCAGGGCCTGGGCGGCCTGACCACCGTGCTCGACGTCAAGATCATGGACTACCCGACCCACGCCGCCTCGTTGCCGGTGTGCATGATCCCTAACTGCGCCGCCACCCGTCACGCCCACTTCGTGCTCGACGGTTCCGGCCCGGCTGACCTCGAAGCGCCATCGCTGGACGCCTACCCGGAAATCGTCTGGGAAGCCGGCCCGTCGGCCCGCCGTGTCAACCTCGACACCCTGACCCCGGAAGACGTGCAGAGCTGGAAGCCGGGCGAGACCATCCTGCTCAATGGCAAGATGCTCACCGGTCGCGACGCTGCGCACAAGCGCATGGTCGAGATGCTCAACAAGGGCGAAGAACTGCCGGTCGACCTCAAGGGTCGCTTCATCTACTACGTCGGCCCGGTTGATCCGGTTGGTGACGAAGTGGTTGGCCCGGCCGGCCCGACCACCGCGACGCGGATGGACAAGTTCACCCGTCAGATCCTCGAGCAAACCGGCCTGTTGGGCATGATCGGCAAATCCGAGCGCGGCCCGACCGCCATCGAAGCGATCAAGGACAACAAGGCCGTGTACCTGATGGCCGTCGGCGGCGCTGCCTACCTGGTAGCCCAGGCGATCAAGAAGTCCAAGGTCCTGGCATTTGCCGAACTGGGCATGGAAGCGATCTACGAGTTCGAGGTCAAGGACATGCCGGTCACCGTCGCGGTCGACAGCAACGGCGAATCGGTACACATCACCGGCCCAGCGATCTGGCAGCACAAGATCGCTGAAAGCCTGGCGGTGGAAGTGAAGTAAGCCGTAAAGGTTTGCTGATAGAAAAAAGCGGCAGGGGGATTATTCCCCTGCCGCTTTTTTTTTGCCTGTACCGGCCTCATCGCTGGCAAGCCAGCTCCCACAATGGCTCTTCATGCACCTGACCTGTGGGAGCCGGCCTTGCCGACGATCGAGCGCGAAGCGCTCGTATTTCGGCCAGCACCTTGGTTCACAGGGTAATGCGCGTACCCAGCAGTTGCAGGAAACCCGCCAGCCACGCCGGGTGCGCCGGCCAGGCAGGTGCCGAGGCCAGATTGCCCTGCACATGGGCCTGATCGACGGCGATCTCGACATACTGCCCTCCGGCCAGACGCACTTCCGGGGCACAGGCCGGGTAAGCGCTGCACTCGCGCCCTTCGAGCACGCCAGCCGCCGCCAGCAGCTGTGCGCCATGGCACACCGCGGCAATGGGTTTGCCGGCCTGATCGATCGCCTTGACCAGCGCCAGCACCTGTTCGTTCAAGCGCAGATACTCCGGTGCCCGGCCCCCCGGAATCACCAGCGCGTCGTAGTCATCAGCCTTGACCTGGGCAAAATCAAAGTTGAGCGCAAAGTTGTGCCCGGGTTTTTCGCTGTAGGTCTGATCGCCTTCGAAATCGTGGATCGCAGTGCGCACCGTCTGCCCGGCGCTCTTGCCCGGGCACACTGCATGCACGCTATGGCCAACCATCTGCAGGGCCTGGAACGGCACCATCACTTCGTAATCTTCAACGTAGTCGCCAACCAGCATCAGAATCTTCTTCGCAGCCATGTCATCAACTCCTTCAGGTGCAATGGAAAGGTAAAGACACCATAGACCGTCAGCTTGCGACAGGCTCAATCACGCCGGTCGAGCAGGTTGACCACCAGGCGATCAAGCCAGCCCCACAAACGTTGCTGCACCCGCTTCCACAACGGCCGCGCATGCCAGTGGGCCAGGTCGACGGCCAGGCTTTGGGCAAAGTCGCGCTCGAAGCTTGCCGCCACGTCTGCGGTCAACGGCGGGTCGATTGCTTCGACGTTGGCCTCAAGGTTGAAGCGCAGGTTCCAGTGATCGAAGTTGCACGAGCCGATGCTCACCCAGTCATCCACCAGCACCATTTTCAGGTGCAGGAAGCACGGCTGGTACTCGAAGATTTTCACCCCGGCGCGCAACAGCCGCGGGTAATAGCGATGGCCGGCGTAACGCACCGAAGGGTGATCGGTGCGTGGCCCGGTCAGCAGCAATCGCACATCGACACCCCGGGACGCGGCGCGGCGCAGGGAGCGACGGACTTTCCAGGTCGGCAAGAAATACGGTGTGGCCAGCCAGATGCGCCGTTGGCCGCTGTTCAGGGCACGCACCAGCGACTGCAGGATATCCCGGTGCTGGCGGGCATCGGCGTAGGCTACCCGCCCCATGCCGGCGCCACTGAGCGGTATCCGTGGCAAACGCGACAGGCCGAAATGGGTCGGTGGCCGCCAGGCCGTACGGCGCAAGTTGGCCCGCCACTGGCGGTCGAACAGCATCTGCCAGTCGGCCACCAGCGGGCCTTGCATCTGCACCATCACTTCGTGCCATTCACTGACGTCTTCCGTTGGTGTCCAGAACTGGTCGGTAACGCCGGTGCCGCCCACCACTGCCCAGCTCTGGTCAACCAACAGCAACTTGCGGTGATCGCGAAACAAGTTGCGAAAGCCCCGGCGCCAGCGCAGGCGGTTGTACCAGCGCAACTCGACGCCGGCGGCCAGCAAGCGCTGGCGCAAGCTCAGGGTGAAGGCCAGTGAACCGTAGTCATCGAACAGGCAACGCACCTGCACACCGCGCTCGGCGGCCTGCACCAGGGCCTGGACCATGGTTTCGGCACAGGCCCCCGCTTCGACCAGGTATAACTCAAGGTCGACCTGATGCTCAGCGCGCACGATCGCGGTGAGCATGCGCGGGAAGAATTGCGGACCGTCGATCAATAGCTCGAACTGATTGCCATCGCGCCAGGGAAAGACCGGTCCGGCCATATCAGCGCGCCGTGAAGATCAGCACCGCGGCCACCGGCACTGACGGGCTGATGGACTTGAGCCCGGCCAGCTTGCGCAGAGTGGCAAGCCCCGGGAGCAGATCGAAATCATCAGCACGCAGCATCAACGGCTCCAGGGTTACCACCTGAAAGCGCCGCTCATCCAGGCGCGTGGCCAGCAACAGGGCGCTGTAGCTGTGCTGCTTGCCATGCAGGCTGACGGTCAGCGGCAGGCGCAGTTCCACCTGGGCGCCGTTGGCCAGGTCGTTGATCGGACGCAGGTCGATCTGTGCGTTGACCTTGGCCTCGGGGAATTTGCTGAACTCGAACAGCTCCTTGCGCATGCGCTCATCACGTAGCGGCACGCTGCTGCTGTTGGAGTCCATCTCGATCTGCAACTCGGCGGCGCCCTTGCGATCGACCTTGCCATGCAGGACGAGGAAGCGATGCACCTCGGCGGTGTCGCCATTCTTGCTGGAAACGAACGACAGGCGTGACGACTCGCCATCCAGGTGCCAATTGGCCTGGGCAGGGAGACTCAAGACGACCAGCAGGGCAAGCAGAAGACGCGGCAGACTGAACATGTGAAATCCTGTAACACAATGATCGCCAACCTTACCCGGCTGCCTTCACGGCAGCAAGCGACAGCCCTCGCGCGGGCCCAGCCACTGCGCACGATTCTCTACCCCCAGCCCGGCAGCGCTGATCAGCCGCTGCTGCAGGTCCTCGTCCAGGCGACTCAGCGGCAGGTACTGCTGCACGTAGCCCTGGCAATACTGCGAATCAAAGCCCATGACATAACGGCACGAACAGTATTCCTTGGCCGAGTAGGCACTGAGAATGCCGGGGAAATCCATCAAGGCCTGGCGTTCGTACCAGGCCCAGCCGCCTGTCAGCAGCAACAGCACCAGCAACACGCGCTTCATGGCCGCACCTCGTTGAGCGCAGCCAGTACCCGCTTGAGCAGTTCGTTGTGGGCGAAACTGGCGTCGCGATCATCGGCATATCGCACGATCACCAGCCTGTGCGTCGGCAGCACATACATCGCCTGGCCCCAGTGTCCCAGGGCTGCGTAGGTATCAGGCGGCGCATCCGGCCAGGGTGGCGGGCTGCCGGGCAACGGCAGGTTGAGCCACCAGTGCCCACCCGGATTGGCTTCACCGGGTTGGGCCGTAGCCTGCAGGAACGGCCGGCGATTGAAGGTAACCCACTCGCTGGACAGCAACTGCCGTGAGTGCCAGCGCCCTTCGCGCAACATCAGCAGGCCGATGCGGGCCAGATCGCGAGCACTCATGTACAGGTAGGAAGAACCCACCAGGGTACTTTTGGCGTCACGCTCCCAGACTGCACTGCCGATGCCCAACGGTTCGAACAAAGCGCGCCAGGGATACTCCGCATAACCAGCGTCGCCGACCATGCCACGCAAAGCAGCCGCCAGCACGTTGCTGTCGCCGCTGGAGTAGCGAAAGCGTTGCCCGGGGCTGACCGCTTCGGGCCTGGCCGCCGTGTAGCCGGCCATATCGCCGCGCCCGCGGGTGTAGAGCATGGCCACCACCGAGGACTTGAGCGGTGCATATTCGTAGTCTTCCTGCCAGTCCAGGCCGCTGGCCCAGTGCATCAGGTCCTCGATGCGCACCTGGGGATGGGCACGCATCGGTGAATAAAAACGCGCGACCGGATCCTGCAGGTCAAAGCGGCCTTCGGCGTGGGCAACGCCGAGCAGGGTCGCCAGTACGCTCTTGCTGATCGACCAGGTCAGGTGCGCAGTTTCGGCGGTGCTGGGCGCGGCATAGTGCTCGTAGACAATGCGCCCGTCGGCGATCACCAGCAGCGCGTCGGTGCGTACACCCCGGCGTTGCTGATCATCGCGTGGGGCGAAGGCATAGCGTTCGACCGCCTGCCAGGCGTTTTGGTGGGTAGCGTGCGCAACCGCCCAGTCAGGTACAGGCCAGTATTCCTCGGCCGGCACTGCCTTGCTGAAGGCGAACACAGCCAGCATCCACCACGCCACTTTGCTCATGCCGCTTACTCAAGGCCAGGGTTCGCCCAGCCTGCCAGCGTTTCATGACAGTCCGGCGGCGGCCCAGGCCTTGGCCAGGCGTTTGGCCCGGGCGGCGCTGGCGATCTCCAGCAAGCCCTGATCGCGTTGCCACAGGGTTGCCCACTCGCCTGGGCTGGCCAGCAGCGCCTGGTTGAGTTCCTCCTTCAAAGCGTTGAACTGGGCAAACAGACCGCCCAGCAGCAGATGACTGGCCGCGGCATCAGCGCTCTGGCGGGTGCTTTCGGCACACGCGCCGAGCAGGCCGATAAGGCGCAATTGCAGACCTTGCGGCCAGCCCGTTTCCTGGCCGACGCCATAGAGCCAGGCACACAAGGCACTGAGCACATAGAGATCTTCCAGCGAGCGGAAGGGTTTGACGTAGGCATCCCAGCCGTCCCCCGCCAGGCGCTCGCACAACGCCCCTTGCAGATGCAGGCGGGCATGGCCGACTTCCGGCATCAACGGCAAGGCCGGCAGCGGTTCGAGGCGTACGCCAGGCTCGCCGGCATAGACCACCGCCAGGCTCAGTTCCACCGGCTGCCCTTGCGCCTCGCAGCGCGCCGCCACCAGCAGCCATTCGGCATCGAGCCCAGCGGTGACGAAGTCCTTGCTGCCGCTCAGGCGCAGGTCATCCAGACGCACCTGCATGTCCGCCGGGCGCACGCTGCGCCGCTCGCTGGCGCACAGGGCACCGAGGCTCTGCGGCGCGCTCGGCCACAGCACCCTCAGGGCTGCCTGATAACCGACCAGAAAGGCCAGGCCCGGGGTGGCCATGGCCCGCCCGCCGAGCACCGCCAGCTCGAACGGGCTGACCGGGCCCAGGCGCGCCAGCAGGCTGGAATAGGTGTCGGCCAGATTGGCCGCCTGAGGGTGTCGCTGTCGGTCGTTGAGTCGTTGCAGCCAGGTCATCGAAGCGCTCCTTGAGGGCTGTCATACAAGCATCACCAATTGTTCATGGGGGTGACACCGCATCTACCTAGGCTGAGCTTGCACAACAAAGTCGACCGGCCGCAACCCCATGGCTGGCTTATGGAGACACGCAATGACTCGGATCGCTCGCTCTGGCGACAACAGCACTGAACGCCGTCTGCAAGCCGAACGCCTGGTCGGCCCGGCGGCCCTGCAGGAAGCACAGGCCCTTCGTTTCAGCGTATTCAGCGGTGAATTCAAGGCCAAGCTCAAAGGCGCCGAACTGGGCCTGGACATGGATGACTATGACATTCATTGCCGCCACATCGGCGTGCGCGACCTCAATAGCGGGCGCCTGGTCGCCACCACCCGCCTGCTCGATCATCAGGCGGCCAGCAGCCTGGGGCGCTTCTACAGCGAAGAGGAGTTCAGCCTGCACGGCCTCGGCCACCTGCAAGGGCCGATCCTCGAGCTGGGCCGCACCTGTGTCGACCCGGCCTACCGCAACGGCGGCACCATCGCCGTGCTCTGGGCGGAACTGGCCGAAGTGCTCAACGAAGGCCGCTACAGCTACCTGATGGGCTGCGCCAGCATTCCCATGCAGGATGGTGGCGTGCAGGCCCATGCGATCATGCAGCGCCTGCGCGAACGCTACTTGTGTACCGAGCATCTGCGCGCCGAACCGAAGAAGCCGCTGCCGAGCCTGGCCCTGCCGAGCAACGTCATCGCCGAAATGCCGCCACTGCTCAAGGCCTACATGCGCCTGGGAGCGAAGATTTGCGGCGAGCCGTGCTGGGACGAAGACTTCCAGGTGGCCGACGTGTTCATCCTGCTCAAGCGCGACGAGCTGTGCCCGCGCTATGCCCGTCACTTCAAGGCGGCGGTCTGATGCAGCGCCTGCGCGTCTATGGGCGCGTGGTTCGGGTGCTGCTGGTGGTGCTGTTCGGCCTGGCCATGGCCGCACTGTTCACCCTCTATGAACGCCTGCGCGTGCCGGCCTCGACCGAGCGCCGCCAGCGCTGGTCGCAACTGTTCATGGGCAAACTGAGCAACGCCCTGCCGTTCAAGGTGCGGGTGGTGGGCCAGTTGCCGCAACAGCCGACGCTCTGGGTCAGCAACCATGTATCGTGGACCGACATCCCGTTGCTGGGCATGCTTGCGCCACTGTCGTTCCTGTCAAAGGCCGAAGTGCGCACCTGGCCGGTGGCCGGCTGGCTGGCGCTCAAGGCCGGCACCCTGTTCATCCGCCGTGGCGGCAACGACAGCCAGTTGCTGCGCAAGCAAATCAGCCAGCACCTGCAACAAGACTGCGCGCTGTTGATTTTCCCTGAAGGCACCACCACCGACGGGCGCAGCCTGCGCACCTTCCACGGCCGTCTGCTGGCCAGCGCCATCGACACGCAAACACCGCTGCAACCGGTGGCCCTGCGCTACCTGCGCAACGGGCAAACCGATTCGATCGCGCCGTTTATCGGTGATGACGACCTGCTCTCGCACCTGCTGCGGCTGTTCAGCAATGATTGCGCTGAGGTCGAGATCCATTTGCTCGCGCCGATTGCCAGCGCCGGTGAAGAACGCGCCGCCCTGGCCTTCAAGGCGCAGCAGGCGATCCAGCAGGCATTGTTCGGTAGCGAACCGGCGGTCCAACAGCAACGCCGGGCCAGGGCTGCCTAGGTATTGGCCCGGGCAAAGCGCTGCAGCTGCGGATAGAAATTGCGAAAGTCATCCAGCAACGGCGCATACAGCGCCGCCACCTCCTCCACCGCGCCGTCCATGCCTTCGGGCCGCGACAGGCGCCGGGCGATGCCGCGAAACACCTGTTCAAGCACCGCAAAATCGCGGTAAGACCCCAGCCAGTCATCAGCGGCCATGTACGGTGCAATCTGCGCCAGGCGCCCGGGCAGGGCCGGCTCTGCGGCGAGCACCCGATACACGCGGTCGGTGAACTGGCTCAAGGGCTGCTCGGCATAGTCCTGCCAGTGCAAGGCCAGGCAATGGTCGAAAAACACATCGAGGATGATCCCGGCGTAACGCCGCCGCTCCCGCGGAAAGCGCGACAGCGCCGCCAGCACCAGCGGATGGCTGTCGGTGTAGACATCGATCTGCCGGTGCAGACGGATCGCCGCTTCCAGCGGCAAGGGGAAGCGCCCCTGCAGCGGCCCTTTGACGAAATCGCCATAGAGGCTGCCGAGCAATTGCTCAGGCTGCTGACCGCCGAGATGAAGGTGTGCGAGGTAGTTCATGGGGAGGGATTCTAGCACCCTGCCACCCATATCGTTATAACCCGATATAGCGATTCAAGCTGAGCTCAGAACCACATCATATTTGTATATCGCGAAATACCGATTTATATTTCGCCCCATCGCGATATAACGCTACACACACCACGAGCCCAACCATGCCTCTCGATCTCGACGAAATAATAAAAGCCCTGGCCCACCCAGTACGGCGAGAAATCCTCAACTGGCTGAAGGACCCCGACGCGCAGTTCCCCGACCAGCACCACAGCACCGAACACGGTGTGTGTGCCGGGCAGATCGATCAACGCTGCGGCCTGTCGCAGTCGACCGTCTCCGCCCACCTGGCGACCTTGCAGCGCGCGGGCCTGATCAGCAGCCAGAAGATTGGCCAGTGGCATTTTTTCAAACGCAACGAGGAAACCATCCAGGCCTTCCTCAAGCAGATGAGCCAAGAGCTCTGACAAGGACCTTGCAATGCCCCTTTCGCTGATAATCCTGGCGCTCAGCGCCTTCGCCATCGGTACTACCGAGTTCGTCATCATGGGTCTGCTGCCCGATGTGGCGGCAGACCTGGGGGTATCGATTCCCGGCGCCGGCTGGCTGGTCACCGGTTACGCCCTGGGCGTGGCCATCGGTGCGCCGTTCATGGCCCTGGCCACCTCGCGCCTGCCGCGCAAAGCGGCGCTGATTGCGCTGATGGGCGTGTTCATCGTCGGCAACCTGCTGTGTGCGGTGGCCAGCGACTACAACCTGCTGATGTTCGCCCGGGTGGTGACCGCCCTGTGCCACGGTGCCTTCTTTGGTATCGGTTCGGTGGTGGCGGCAAGCCTGGTGCCGGCCAACCGCCGTGCCTCGGCGGTCGCCTTGATGTTCACCGGCCTGACCCTGGCGAACGTGCTGGGTGTGCCGCTGGGTACCGCGCTGGGTCAGGAATACGGCTGGCGCTCGACCTTCTGGGCGGTAACCGTGATCGGCGTGATTGCCTTGATCGGCCTGATCCGCTTCCTGCCGTTCCGGCATGACGAAGAAAAACTCGACATGCGCGCCGAACTGGCTGCGCTCAAAGGCGCCGGCATCTGGCTGTCGCTGTCGATGACCGTGCTGTTCTCGGCCTCGATGTTCGCCCTGTTCACTTATGTCGCGCCGCTGCTGGGTGATGTTACCGGGGTGTCGCCACGAGGCGTGACCTGGACCCTGCTGCTGATCGGCGTGGGCCTGACCCTGGGCAACATCCTCGGTGGCAAGCTTGCCGACAAGCGCCTGGGCGCCACCCTGATCGGCGTGTTCGCCAGCATGGCGGTGGTCTCCACCGTACTGAGCTGGACCAGCGTTGCGCTGATCCCGGCGGAAATCACCCTGTTCCTCTGGGCCACTGCAGCGTTTGCCGCCGTCCCCGCCCTGCAGGTCAACGTGGTGACCTTCGGCAAGGCTGCCCCGAACCTGGTCTCGACCCTGAACATCGGCGCGTTCAACCTGGGCAACGCCCTCGGCGCCTGGGTCGGCGGCACCGTCATCGCCCAGGGCCTGGGCCTGACCCGCGTGCCCCTGGCCGCCGCAGCGCTGGCGGTACTGGCGCTGATCGTCACCCTGATCACTTTCAGCCAGGGCGGTAACAAAGCCGAACTGGCACCTGCCACTCACTGATAGGCCTTGAGGTACATATGACGACTCTTTTCGATCCGATCACCCTCGGCGACCTCGACCTGCCGAACCGCATCATCATGGCCCCGCTGACCCGCTGCCGCGCCGATGAAGGCCGGGTGCCCAACGCACTGATGGCCGAGTACTACGTACAACGGGCCAGTGCCGGGCTGATCCTCAGCGAAGCCACCTCGGTCACGCCGATGGGCGTGGGCTACCCGGACACCCCGGGCATCTGGTCGAACGATCAGGTGCGTGGCTGGACCAACGTGACCAAGGCGGTGCATGGCGCCGGCGGGCGGATTTTCCTGCAACTGTGGCATGTGGGGCGTATCTCGCACCCCAGCTACCTCAATGGTGAAGCCCCGGTCGCGCCAAGCGCCATCCAGCCGAAAGGCCATGTCAGCCTGGTGCGTCCATTGGCCGACTACCCAACCCCGCGTGCGCTGGAAAGCGCAGAAATCGCCGACATCGTCGAGGCCTACCGCACCGGTGCCGAGAACGCCAAGGCGGCTGGTTTCGATGGCGTCGAAGTGCATGCCGCCAACGGTTACCTGATCGACCAGTTCCTGCAGAGCAGCACCAACCAGCGCAATGACCAGTACGGTGGTTCGCTGGAGAACCGTGCACGGCTACTGCTGGAAGTGACTGACGCGGTGATCGAAGTCTGGGGCGCGCAAAGGGTTGGCGTGCACCTGGCGCCACGGGCCGATGCCCATGACATGGGCGATGCCAACCGTGCCGAGACCTTCACCTATGTGGCCCGGGAACTGGGCAAGCGCGGTATTGCCTTTATCTGCTCGCGGGAGAAGGAAGCGGACGACAGCATTGGCGCGCTGATCAAGCAAGCCTTTGGCGGCCCTTATATCGTCAACGAGCGCTTCACCAAAGCCAGCGCCAATGCTTCGCTGGCCAGTGGCAAAGCCGATGCAGTGGCCTTCGGTATCCCGTTCATTGCCAACCCGGACCTGCCGGCGCGGCTGGCGGCGGATGCACCGCTGAACGAGCCGCACCCGGAGACCTTCTATGCCAAGGGGCCGGTGGGTTATATCGATTATCCGCGGATGTAAACCTTGGGGCTGCCTTGCAGCCCATCGCCGGCAAGGCCAGCTCCCACAAAGTCCGCTGCAAGCAGATCCAGTGTGGGAGCTGGCCTTGCCGGCGATGGGCCGCAACAGCGGCCCTGTTTAGCGCCGATCAAGGCCGGGCGTTGATCTGCTGTTGCAGGTTCTGCACCTGGCTTTGCAAGGTATTGATGTTTCGAGTCACCTGGCCACGAAACGCATCGAACTCCGCCGTTGACGCACCGCCACTGGCCGCAGGCGCCGGGCGGTTCTCCTGCTCGCTCTTGAGCACGATCAGGTCCTGCTCCAGGCGCTGGATCGCCGCCGTCGGGTTGCCCTGCTTCTTCAACGCCGTCACCTCAGCGTTCAGGCTCTTGAGCTCACCATCAAGCTTGCCGCCATCCACCTGGGCCGTCTTCAATGCAGCCAGCTCGTCGTTCACCCGCTTGAGCTGAGCCTGCAGCTGTTCCTGCAACTTGGCGTTGGCCGCCTGTTGCTCACTGGCCTGAGCCAGTACCAGTTCCAGGCGTTTGCCCAGATCGCCGGTCTGCCCGGCCACACCTTGCTGTTGCTTACCCTGCTCGGTCAGGCTCGCCTGCAGTTGCTTGATCTGCAACTTCAGGGCCTCGCTGTCGGTGCTGACGCTGGTCTCGCTGGCCGCAACCTTACCGCTGATCGCCTGCAGGCGCCCCGCCGCGTCTTCACTGATGCGGGCAAAGCTCTCCTGGGTGGCAACCAGTTGCTGCTCCATCAGGGAAATCTGTTGAAAACTCCACCAGCCAAGGCCGGCCAGGGCAATGAACGAGGCGCCGAGCAATGCCCACAGCGGGCCAGTATTTGCCGCCTTCGGTACAGCGCGCGGAGCCGATGCATGGCCACGTCGCGCACCCGCTACCGGTACGAAATCATCGTCATCACGGCTACCGGCGGTCAAGGTCGGCACGTTATCGAAATCATCTGGAGCATCGTTACGCATGGGATCCCTTCAACCACGGTGATAGCAAATGGTCAGTAGTATAAAGCCTGATCAGCGCACTGATCGACCGCAAAGCCTTGATCCGGTTCAGTCCTTGCCGGACGGAAGGTCCTGGGCTTTCCACCAGCCGCAGAACTCATCCAGCGCCGACCACAGGCTGACGCTGGGGCGGTAATCAAGAAACTGCCGGGCGCGGCTGATGTCGAGGGTGAAGTCCTTGCTCATCACCTGCATCCCCAGGCGCGACAGGGTCGGTTGCGGGCGGCCCGGCCAGAGCAGGCAGGCGCCTTCGTTCAAGGCGGCAAGGCTGTAGGCGAGGCCGTAGGAACGGTAGCGGGTAACCTGCGGAAGGTGCATTTGCCGCATCACGTAATTGACCACATCCCACAATGGCAAAGGGTGACCATTGCTGATGTTGTAGGCCTGACCCAGCGCTGCCTCGTCGGCGAGCAAGGCACTGACCAACGCCTCGTTGAGGTTCTGCACGCTGGTGAAATCGACCTTGTTCAGGCCATTGCCGATGATTGCCAGGCGCCGCTTGCGCTGCATCTGCAGCAAGCGCGGGAAGATACTCACGTCGCCCGCGCCGGTGACGAAGCGTGGACGCAAGGCCAGCACTTCGAGACCGAACTCCTGGGCCCCAAAGACCTTCTGCTCGGCCAGGTACTTGGTCGCCCCGTAATGATCATGGAAGCGCCGCGGCACCTGGTCTTCAGTGATACCCAGCTGCGAGCGGCCATTGAAGTAGATCGATGGCGACGACAGGTGCACCAACCGCCGCACATGCTCCTTCAAGCAAGCCTCGACAACGTTTTCAGTGACCGCCACGTTGCCTTGATAGAAGTCCTGGTATCGCCCCCAGTTACCCACCGCACCGGCACAATGCACCACCGCCTCGACGCCCTGGCACAGGCGCCGGGCCAGGTCCGGGTCGTTCAGGTCACCCGGGATGAACTGCGCGCCGCGCCGCACCAGGTGCTCGACGCCTTCGGCGCGTCGGCCGTTGACCCGAACGTCAAAGCCCTGCTCCAGGGCAAAGCGCGCAAAGCGCCCGCCAATGAAGCCGCTCGCGCCGGTGACCAGAATTCGCATGTAGCACTCCGCCTAAAACAGGTTTTTCAGATACTGCTGACGCCGCCAGGGCCTACAAGGGCACCAGCCACTGCCCGGCTGTGAGGCGCAGGTGTTCCGTCAGTTGGCCGAGCAACTGCCCGCCATTGCGCCAATGATGCCAGTACAAGGGCACGTCGATGGGTTTATCCGCTGATATTTCTACCAGACGCCCGCTGGCCAGCTGATCGCGTACCTGCAGTTCCGGCACCAGGCCCCAACCCAGGCCTGCCTCGGTCATGCGCAAAAAGCCTTCGGAAGAGGGACACAGGTGATGAAGGAAACCGTCCTGAATACCCAGGGAAGCCAGATAACGATGCTGGAGAAAATCATCCGGTCCGAACACCAGCGCCGGGGTGCGCGACAAGCGGGCGGCATCGAAGCCCGCTGGAAAGTAGCGGGCCATGAACGCCGGGCTGGCCAGGGCCCGATAGCGCATGGCGCCGAGCAACAGGCTGCGTGCGCCTGCCACCGGGCGTTCGCTGCCACACAGGCAGGCGGCCACTTCACCGGCGCGCATGCGCTTGAGGCCGACTTCCTGGTCTTCCACGACCAGGTCCAGCAGCACTTGCTGATCGGCACAAAACTCACCCACCGCTCCTGCCCACCAGGTCGCCAGGCTGTCGGCGTTCAGGGCAATGCGCAGACGCTCGGGCATGCCCTCCTCGTCCAGCGCCGGCACCTGACTTTGCAGGTCGCGTTCGAGCAGGCGCACCTGCTGTACATGGTTGAGCAAGCGCCGGCCGACATCGGTGGGGCTCGGCGGATTGGCGCGCACCAGCACCGGCTGGCCGACCCGCGCCTCGAGCAGCTTGATGCGCTGGGAAATCGCCGACTGCGACAAACCCAGCACCTGGGCGGCGCGCTCGAAGCCGGCCTGCTCGACAACGGCAGCGAGGGCTGAAAGCAGTTTGTAATCGAACATTATTTTTCCTAATGCCTGATCAGCTTTATTTGTTTTTCTTATACAGATGAAATCCCCACAATGGCCAGCATCTTCTTTGTGTTTGCGCCCGCGCCCTGCGGGTGTCTGTGGAGTCTTCCCTATGTGGCAAAGCTACCTGAACGGCCTGCTGGTCGCCTTCGGCCTGATCATGGCGATCGGCACACAAAACGCCTTTGTCCTGGCGCAAAGCCTGCGCCGTGAACATCACCTGCCGGTGGCGGCGCTGTGCGTGGTCTGCGATGCCATCCTGGTGGCGGCCGGGGTATTCGGCCTGGCCACGGTGCTGGCGCAGAACCCGACCCTGCTGGCAGTGGCGCGCTGGGGCGGCGCGGTGTTTCTGATCTGGTACGGCGGCAAGGCCCTGCTGCGCGCCTGCTCGCAACAGAGCCTGCATCAGGGTGAGGGCCAGGGCCTGCGCTCGCGCCGGGCGGTGCTGCTCAGCGCCCTGGCGGTAACCCTGCTCAACCCGCATGTGTACCTCGATACCGTATTGTTGATCGGCTCTCTGGGTGCCCAGCAAACCGTGCCCGGCGCCTACGTGGCCGGTGCCGCCAGCGCCTCGCTGCTGTGGTTCTTCACCCTGGCCCTGGGCGCCGCCTGGCTGGCTCCGTGGCTGGCGCGCCCAGGCACCTGGCGGCTGCTCGACCTGATGGTGGCGGTGATGATGTTTGCCGTGGCGGCACAGTTGATCTTTACCTGAGGCGCCGCTCGTCCGGCACCGGCAAAGGCTCTGGAACCTCTTTCCCGTACACTTGTTGCGTGGTTAAGCACCGGGCCCGGTGCTATGATCCAGCCCTTGCGTCGCAAAGAGTACAAACTCGCCGACGCACACCGGCCGCCCGTGATCGGCCTTGCGCTCACCGCAACAGACCTGATTAGGAGAATCACCATGGCTTTTGAATTGCCGCCGCTGCCTTACGCCCACGACGCCCTGCAGCCGCACATTTCCAAGGAAACCCTGGAATACCACCACGACAAGCACCACAACACCTATGTCGTGAACCTGAACAACCTGGTGCCAGGCACCGAGTTCGAAGGCAAAACCCTGGAAGAGATCGTCAAGACCTCCTCGGGCGGTATCTTCAACAACGCCGCTCAGGTCTGGAACCACACCTTCTACTGGAACTGCCTGGCGCCAAACGCTGGCGGCCAACCAACCGGCGCCCTGGCTGAAGCCATCAACGCCGCGTTCGGTTCCTTCGACAAGTTCAAGGAAGAGTTCACCAAGACTTCGGTCGGCACCTTCGGTTCCGGTTGGGGCTGGCTGGTGAAAAAAGCCGACGGTTCCCTGGCCCTGGCCAGCACCATCGGCGCCGGCAACCCGCTGACCAGCGGCGACACCCCGCTGCTGACCTGCGACGTCTGGGAACACGCCTACTACATCGACTACCGCAACCTGCGTCCGAAGTACGTCGAGGCGTTCTGGAACCTGGTCAACTGGAAGTTCGTGGCCGAGCAGTTCGAAGGCAAGACCTTCACTGCCTGAGCCGGCTGCTGATCGATACGTTGCACAAGGTATCGAGCGACCGAAAAGCCCACCCTAGCGGTGGGCTTTTTTATGGGCGCCTTCGCTGCAACATTTTTCATCCTATTCACGCGCCGTGTATCTTGCCGCGCACGCAGAGCGCGCTAACATCAAACGTTGGGAAACTCGTTCCCACGGATTAAAGTCGCGAGGCCGGGCAACCGATACAGTGACGGCAGGTAGCCAACCTGCTCCGGGTGCAAAAAAAGCACCCTCGCGGAGCTGGAGAAGTCCTGTTGACGGCCGATAGTGGATTGCCAAGTTTGATGGCAAAATGATGCCATGCGCATGGATTAAGGAAACCCCATTGAAGCTGGAACTCAAGAACAGCTTATCGGTCAAGTTGCTCAGGGTAGTACTGCTCTCGGCGTTGGTCGTCGGTGTAGTTCTCAGTTGTGCGCAGATCGTCTTCGATGTCTACAAGACCCGCCAGGCCGTCGCCAATGACGCTCAACGGATCCTCGACATGTTCCGTGACCCTTCGACCCAGGCGGTGTACAGCCTCGACAAGGAAATGGGCATGCAGGTCATGGAGGGCTTGTTCCAGGACGAATCCGTGCGCATGGCCGCCATCGGCCATCCCAACGAAACCATGCTGGCGGAAAAATCCCGCCCGCTGCAGGAAGTTTCCAGCCGCTGGTTAACCGACCTGATTCTCGGCCAGGAACGTAGCTTCACCACCCAACTGGTCGGCCGTGGCCCCTATAGCGAATATTACGGCGACCTGAGCATTACCCTCGACACCGCCGCATATGGCGAGGGCTTCCTGGTCAGTTCGGTGATCATCTTCATTTCCGGCGTGCTGCGCGCCCTGGCCATGGGCCTGGTGCTGTACCTGGTCTATCACTGGATGCTGACCAAGCCGCTGTCGAAGATCATCGAGCACCTCACCCAGATCAACCCCGACCGTCCCAGCCAGCATCAACTGCCGCTGATCAAGGGCCACGAAAAGAACGAGCTGGGCCTGTGGGTCAATACCGCCAACCAGCTGCTGGCGTCGATCGAGCGCAACACCCACCTGCGCCACGAAGCCGAGAACAGCCTGTTGCGCATGGCCCAGTACGACTTCCTCACCGGCCTGCCCAACCGCCAGCAACTGCAGCAGCAACTGGACAAGATCCTCGTCGACGCCGGCCGCCTGCAACGCCGGGTAGCGGTGCTGTGCGTCGGCCTGGACGACTTCAAGGGCATCAACGAGCAGTTCAGCTACCAGGCCGGCGACCAGTTGCTGCTGGCCCTGGCCGATCGCCTGCGTGCCCACAGTGGCCGGCTTGGCGCCCTGGCGCGCCTGGGCGGCGACCAGTTCGCCCTGGTCCAGGCCGATATCGAGCAGCCCTACGAAGCTGCCGAGCTGGCCCAGAGCATTCTTGATGATCTCGAGGCGCCGTTCGCCCTCGACCATCAGGAAATCCGCCTGCGTGCCACCATCGGCATCACCCTGTTCCCCGAGGACGGCGACAGCACCGAGAAGCTGCTGCAAAAGGCCGAACAGACCATGACGCTGGCCAAGGCCCGCTCGCGCAACCGTTATCAGTTCTACATTGCCAGCGTCGACAGCGAGATGCGCCGCCGTCGCGAACTGGAAAAAGACTTGCGCGAAGCCCTGCCGCGCAACCAGCTGTTTCTGGTCTATCAGCCACAGATCAGCTACCGCGACCATCGCGTGGTCGGTGTGGAAGCGCTGCTGCGCTGGCAGCATCCGGAACTGGGCATGGTTCCGCCGGACCAGTTCATCCCCCTGGCCGAGCAGAACGGCAACATCATCACCATCGGCGAGTGGGTGCTCGACCAGGCCTGCCGGCAACTGCGCGACTGGCACGACCAGGGCTTCAGCGAACTGCGCATGGCGGTCAACCTGTCGACCGTGCAACTGCACCACAACGAGCTGCCGCGGGTGGTCAACAACCTGCTGCAGATCTACCGCCTGCCACCGCGCAGCCTGGAGCTGGAAGTCACCGAAACCGGCCTGATGGAAGACATCAGCACCGCCGCCCAGCACCTGCTGAGCCTGCGCCGCTCCGGGGCGCTGATCGCCATTGACGACTTCGGTACCGGCTACTCATCGCTCAGCTACCTGAAGTCGCTGCCGCTGGACAAGATCAAGATCGACAAGAGTTTCGTCCAGGACCTGCTCGATGACGACGACGATGCCACCATCGTTCGCGCCATCATCCAGCTGGGCAAGAGCCTGGGCATGCAGGTCATTGCCGAGGGTGTCGAGACAGCTGAACAAGAGGCCTACATCATCGCCCAGGGTTGCCACGAAGGTCAGGGCTATCACTACAGCAAACCGCTGCCTGCCCGGGAGTTGACCGCGTTCCTCAAGCAGGCGCAGCGCAACCAGGTTTCGATTCTGTAACCCCTGTTCGCATTGCCCGAAGTGGTGGAAACACGCATTTGAATATTTACGTGACTGCCCCTTTACACAAAATGCAAATCTTTCGCATTATGTTGCAGTTTTGCGTGCCCCGGTACGCCTGTCCAACCTCTCGACGCAGGAATTCGCCATGATTCGTATGCCTCTGGCCACCGCCAGTCTGTTGGCCATTGCCATCTCTCTCGCCGGTTGCGGCGACAGCAAGGACAAGGACAAGGCCGCCGCACCGCAAGCCCCGGCTGCCACCTCCTCGGCTGCCGCACCGGCCGCCGCTGGCGCCGTCGACGAGGCAGCGGCAAAAGCCGTGGTCAAGCACTACGCCGACATGGTCCATGCCGTCTACAGCGACTCGCTGAGCACCGCCAAGACCCTGCAAACCGCCATCGATGCCTTCCTCGCCAAGCCCAACGATGAAACCCTGAACGCCGCCAAGGCCGCCTGGGTCGCTGCCCGTGTGCCGTACCTGCAGAGCGAAGTGTTCCGCTTCGGCAACACCATCATCGACGACTGGGAAGGTCAGGTGAACGCCTGGCCGCTGGACGAAGGCCTGATCGACTACGTCGACAAGAGCTACGAGCATGCCCTGGGCAACCCTGGCGCCACCGCCAATATCATCGCCAACACGCAAGTGCAGGTCGGCGAAGACAAGGTTGACGTCAAGGACATCACCCCGGAGAAACTGGCCAGCCTGAACGAGCTGGGCGGCTCCGAAGCCAACGTCGCCACCGGCTACCACGCCATCGAATTCCTGCTCTGGGGCCAGGACCTCAACGGCACCGGCCCAGGCGCTGGCGCTCGTCCTGCTTCCGACTACCTCGAAGGCAAGGGCGCTACCGGTGGCCACAATGAACGCCGTCGCGCTTACCTGAAAGCCGTGACCCAACTGCTGGTCAACGACCTCGAAGAAATGGTCGGCAACTGGGCGCCGAACGTCGCCACCAACTACCGCGCCACCCTCGAAGCCGAGCCGGTTGCCGACGGCCTGCGCAAAATGCTGTTCGGCATGGGCAGCCTGTCGCTGGGCGAACTGGCTGGCGAGCGCATGAAGGTTTCCCTGGAGGCCAACTCGCCTGAAGACGAGCAGGACTGCTTCAGCGACAACACCCACAACTCGCACTTCTACGACGCCAAGGGCATCCGCAACGTCTACCTGGGCGAGTACACCCGCACCGACGGCACCAAGCTGACCGGCCCGAGCCTGTCGTCGCTGGTGGCCAAGGTCGACGCGGCCACCGACACCACCCTCAAGGCCGACCTGGAAGCGACCGAAGCCAAGATCCAGGTCATGGTCGACCACGCGGCCAAAGGCGAGCACTACGACCAGCTGATCGCAGCCGATAATGCTGCCGGCAACCAGATCGTGCGTGACGCCATCGCCGCCCTGGTCAAACAGACCGGTGCAATCGAACAGGCGTCGAGCAAACTGGGCATCGCCAACCTGGCGCCAGACACCGCCGATCACGAGTTCTGATTCAGCGGCGGTAAAAAAGGCGACCTTCGGGTCGCCTTTTTTATGCGCATCATCGCGGGCTAGCCCGCTGCCACCTGTAGGAGCGGGCTTGCCCCGCGATAGATTTCATCCAGCAAACGCAAATCCCTCTTATTCAATTACCCTGAGCCTGCTAAGCTTGCACGCCGGTTTTTTGCCCAAGCCCCAGGATTATTGATGTCCTCGTTGCTTCCCCGCCTCAGTCCCCTGCTTCTGGCCGTCCTTCTGGCCGGTTGCGACGACGCACCGCGTTTCACCCAGGCCGAGCCCGGTGAAGCGCTGGCCGGTGGCAAGGCGACGGTGAACAAGCGCGACCAGAACGCCTATTCCATGCCTTCGGCGAACCTGCCGCCGAGCCGGCGCCTGGACTTCAGTGTCGGCAACAGCTTCTTCCGCAGCCCCTGGGTGATCGCGCCGTCGACCACCACCGCCCGTGACGGCCTGGGCCCGCTGTTCAATACCAATGCCTGCCAGAACTGCCACATCAAGGACGGCCGCGGCCACCCGCCCGGGCCCACCGCCGCCAACTCGGTGTCGATGCTGGTGCGCCTGTCGATCCCGGATCAGCCGCAGTACGCCAAGGTCATCGAGCAACTGGGCATCGTTCCGGAGCCGGTGTATGGCGGTCAGTTTCAGGACATGGCAGTGCCCGGTGTCGCCCCCGAGGGCAAGGTCAGGGTCGAATACGACCCGGTAGCCGTGGCCTTCAAGGACGGCACTCAGGTCGAGCTGCGCCAGCCCAGGTTGCAAATCAGTCAACTGGGCTACGGCCCGATGCATCCGGACACGCGCTTTTCCGCCCGCGTCGCCCCGCCGATGATCGGCCTGGGCCTGCTCGAGGCCATCCCCGAGGCGGCGATCCTGGCCAATGCCGACCCCGATGACCGCAACGGCGACGGTATCCGTGGTCGCGCCAACCGGGTCTGGGACGATGCCCTGGGCAAGACCGTGGTCGGCCGCTTCGGCTGGAAGGCCGGGCAACCGAACCTCAACCAACAGAATGTCCACGCGTTTTCCGGCGACATGGGCCTGACCACCAGCCTGCGGCCGATGGACGATTGCACCCCGGCGCAGACCGACTGCCTCAACGCCCCCAACGGCAACGGCGCCAATGGCGAGCAGGAGGTCAGCGACAACATCCTGCGCCTGGTGCTGTTCTACACCCGCAACCTGGCGGTGCCGGTGCGCAAGGACGTCGACTCGCCCCAGGTGCTGGCCGGCAAGAACTTGTTCCACCAGGCCGGCTGCCAGAGCTGCCACACGCCGCAATTCACCACCGCCAGCGACGCCGCCGAGCCGGAGCTGGCCAACCAGCTGATCCGCCCCTACAGCGACCTGCTGCTGCATGACATGGGCCCGGGCCTGGCCGACAACCGCAGCGAGTTCGCCGCCAGCGGCCAGGACTGGCGCACCCCGCCGCTGTGGGGCATCGGCTTGAACGAGACCGTCAGCGGTCACACCCAGTTTCTCCACGATGGCCGCGCCCGCAGCCTGCTCGAAGCCGTGCTCTGGCATGGCGGCGAGGCCGAAGCGGCCAAGCAGTACGTACTGACCTTCAATGCCGAGCAGCGCGCCGCGTTGCTGGCCTTCCTGAATTCACTTTAAGCAAAGGAGCCGGGCATGTTCCGTCCCAAACTGTTGTTCACCAGCCTTGCCGCCCTCGCCCTCGGCGCCTGCTCGCCGCAAGACCCGCAAGCGGTGACTTCGGCAGCGATCGCCAAACAAGTGATCCTGCCGACCTACAGCCGCTGGGTCGAAGCCGACCGCCAACTGGCCGTCAGTGCCCTGGCCTTCTGCGAAGGCAAGGCGGACCTTGCCACTGCCCGCGCCGACTTCCTCCACGCGCAAAAAGCCTGGGCAGAGCTGCAGCCGCTGCTGATCGGCCCGCTGGCTGAAGGCAACCGCGCCTGGCAGGTGCAGTTCTGGCCCGACAAGAAAAACCTGGTCGGCCGTCAGGTCGAGCAACTGGTCAACGGTGACAAGCCGGTCGACGCCGAAACCCTGGGCAAATCCAGTGTCGTCGTGCGCGGCCTGTCGGCTTACGAATACATCCTCTTCGACAGCAAGCCGGATACCGCCAACGCCGAACAGAAAGCCCGCTACTGCCCGCTGTTGGTGGCCATCGGCGAGCACCAGAAGGCCCTGGCCGAAGAAATCCTCAAAGGCTGGAACACCACCGACGGCATGCTGGCGCAGATGACCAAGTTCCCCAACCAGCGTTATGCCGATTCCCACGAGGCCATTGCCGACCTGCTGCGTGCCCAGGTCACCGCGCTGGACACCCTGAAGAAGAAGCTCGGCGCACCCATGGGCCGCCTGAGCAAGGGCATCCCGCAGCCACTGCAGGCCGAAGCCTGGCGCAGCCACTCTTCGCTGAAAAGCCTGGAAGCCAGCCTGAACGCTGCCCAGACTGTCTGGGTCGGGGTCGACAACAAGGGCCTGCGCGGCCTGCTGGGCAAAGACCAGCAAGCCCTGGCCGACAAGATCGACGCCGCCTACGCCAACGCGATCAAGCTGCTGACCAGCAACCAGAAAACCCTGGGCGAGTTGCTCGACGACGAAGCCGGTCGCCAGCAGTTGAACACCCTTTACGACAGCCTCAACGTCGTCCACCGCCTGCACGAAGGCGAGCTGGCCAAGGCGCTGGGCATCCAGCTGGGCTTCAACGCCAACGACGGTGACTGATCATGTTGCGACGCCAGGCTCTCAAACTCGGTAGCGTTGTGCTCAGTGCCCTCACCCTCGGCGGCTGGGCCCTGTTTCGCAACAAGGGCAGCACCCCGCTGCTGCTCTCGGCGCGGGACGATGGCGATGGCAAGCACTACGCCGTCGGCTACCGCCTGGACGGTACCCAGGTGTTCGCCACCCAGGTGGGCCTGCGTTGCCACGACATCATCAACCATCCCGAGCAGCCGATTGCCCTGTTCGTCGCCCGCCGCCCCGGCACCGAGAGCTACCTGATCGACCTGCGTGATGGTCGCTTGCTGCAGACCATCACTTCGCAGCCGAACCGGCATTTCTACGGCCACGCGGTGATTCACAAGAGCGGTGAATGGCTGTACGCCACCGAGAACGACACCACCGAGCCCGGTCGTGGCGTGCTGGGTGTGTATCGGTTCGACGGCGAACGCCTGCAGCACAGCGGTGAAATCTCCACCCACGGTATCGGCCCGCATCAGGTGTCGTGGATGCCCGACGGCGAAACCCTGGTGGTGGCCAACGGCGGCATCCGCACCGAAGCCGAAAGCCGGGTAGAGATGAACCTCGACGCCATGCAGCCAAGCCTGGTGCTGATGCAGCGCGACGGCACCTTGCTGAGCAAAGAGGTGCTGAGCCAGCAGATGAACAGCGTGCGCCACCTGGCGATTGCCGCCGATGGCACCATCGTTGCCGGCCAGCAGTTCATGGGGGCCAGCCACGAGACCGCCGAGCTGCTGGCGATCAAGCGCCCGGGCCAGGCTTTCGAAGCCTTTCCGGTGCCCGAGCAGCAGTTGCAGTCCATGGCCCACTACACCGCCAGCGTCGCCATTCACAACGAGCTGCGCCTGGTCGCCCTGACCGCGCCACGGGCCAACCGCCTGTTCATCTGGGACCTGGACACTGCCCAGGTGCGCCTGGATGCACCGATGCCCGATTGCGCCGGCGTCGGCGCCGTGGCAGACGGCTTTGTCGTGACCTCCGGCCAGGGCCGCTGCCGCCTGTACGATTGCCGCAAAAGCGAGCTGATCGGCCAGCCGCTGCAACTGCCTTCAGGGCTCTGGGACAACCACCTGCACCTGGCCTGAAATTAGCCTGGAACACAGGCTTCCCAGGCCCGGTCAACAGAGTAATATTCGGCTACATCGCACGTGGGCAGGAGCGCCCGCAGTCGTGCCAATCGAACAAAAAATCGTATCCAAGGAACTGGACTATGCTGCGCCGCCGCATGCTGATCATGTTAGGTGTTGTCCTGCTGCTCGTACTGATCCTGGGGGGCTATAAAGCCTTCACGATTTACCAGCAGGTGCAGATGTTCTCGGTCCCCAAGCCGCCGATCAGCGTGGCGGCGACCGAGGCCCGCGAGCGCGCCTGGCAGAACCGCCTGCCCGCCGTCGGTAGCCTCAAGGCCCTGCAAGGGGTCGACCTGAGCCTGGAGATCGCCGGTACGGTCAAGACGCTGCTGTTCGAGTCCGGGCAGCAGGTCAGCAAGGGCCAACCGCTGCTGCAACTGGACAGCGATGTCGAAACCGCCCTGCTCGGTACCGCCTTGGCCGATCTGGGCCTGGCCCAGGTCGATTACAACCGCGGCAGCCAGCTGGTCGGCAGCCAGGCCATTTCCAAGGGCGAGTTCGATCGGCTCAGCGCCCAGTTCAAGCGCAACAAGGCGGTGGTCGACCAGCTCAAGGCCTCACTGGCGAAAAAGAGCATCAATGCGCCCTTCAGCGGTACCATCGGCATCCGCCAGGTCGACGTCGGCGACTACCTGGCCAGCGGTACGGTAATCGCCACCCTGCAAGACCTTAGCAGCCTTTACGTCGATTTCTTCGTCCCGGAACAGTCGATTCCCAAGTTGAGCATCGGCCAGCAGGTGCTGGTCAACGTCGCCGCTTACCCGCAAGAAAACTTCCCCGGCAGCATCAGCGCAATCAATCCCAAGGTCGAGGACAGCACGCGCAACGTGCAGGTTCGCGCCACCCTGGCCAATCCCGAGGGCAAGCTGCTACCCGGCATGTTCACCAGCCTGCAGGTGCTGCTGCCCGACCCGCAGCCACAGGTGGTGGTCCCGGAAAGCGCGGTGACCTACACCCTGTATGGCAACTCGGTGTATGTCGCCGTACCGCAAAAAACCGACGACGCTCAGCCGCCGCACAACGCCGATGGCCAGCCGCCGGCGCTGATCGCCGAGCGGCGCTTCGTCGAGACCGGCGAACGGCGTGACGGCCTGGTGGTGATCAGCAAAGGCTTGAAACCCGGTGAAACCGTTGTGACCGCCGGCCAGTTGAAACTCACCCAGGGCGCGGCGATCAGCATCAGTCCGGACAAGACCCAGGCAGCACCGAACAGCCAGTCGCGCGTCAACTGAGCGAGGAACCGTCATGGCTTTTACCGATCCGTTCATCCGCCGCCCGGTACTGGCCACTGTGGTCAGCCTGTTGATCGTCCTGCTCGGCTTTCAGGCCTGGAGCAAGTTGCCGATCCGGCAGTATCCGCAGATGGAAAATGCCCTGATCACGGTAACCACCGCTTACCCCGGAGCCAACGCCGAGACCATCCAGGGTTATATCACCCAGCCACTGCAACAGAGCCTGGCCAGCGCCGAAGGCATCGACTACATGACCTCGGTGAGCCGGCAGAACTTCTCGGTGATTTCGATCTACGCGCGCATCGGCTCGGACAGCGACCGGCTGTTTACCGAGCTGCTGGCCAAGGGCAACGAGGTCAAGAACAAGCTGCCTCAGGACGCCGAAGACCCGGTGCTGAGCAAGGAAGCCGCCGACGCTTCGGCGCTGATGTACATCAGTTTCTACAGCAGTGAACTGAGCAACCCGCAGATCACCGACTACCTGTCACGGGTGATCCAGCCCAAGCTTGCAACCCTGCCGGGCATGGCCGAAGCGCAGATCCTCGGCAACCAGTTGTTCGCCATGCGCCTGTGGATCGACCCGGTCAAGCTGGCCGGCTACGGCCTGAGCGCCAATGACGTGACCCAGGCGGTGCGCGGCTACAACTTCCTTTCCGCGGCCGGCGAACTCAAGGGCGAGTACATCGTCACCAGCATCAACGCCACCACCGAGCTGAAAACCGCCGAAGCCTTTGCCAACATCCCGCTCAAGACCAGTGGCGACAGCCGGGTGCTGCTGGGTGATGTGGCACGGGTCGAAATGGGTGCGGAAAACTACGACACGGTCAGCTCCTTCGACGGCACGCCATCGGTGTACATCGGCATCAAGGCCACCCCGGCGGCCAACCCGCTGGAGGTGATCAAGGAGGTGCGCAAGCTCATGCCCGAGCTTGAGAGCCAGTTGCCGCCAAACCTGAAATCCTCGATCGCCTACGACGCCACGCTGTTCATCCAGGCCTCGATCGACGAAGTGGTGAAAACCCTGGTCGAAGCGGTGCTAATCGTCATCGTCGTGGTCTTCCTGTTCCTCGGCGCCCTGCGCTCGGTGCTGATCCCGGTGATCACCATCCCGCTGTCGATGATCGGCGTGCTGTTCTTCATGCAGTTGATGGGCTACTCGCTGAATCTGCTGACCCTGTTGGCGATGGTGCTGGCGATCGGCCTGGTGGTCGATGACGCCATTGTCGTGGTGGAAAACATCCATCGGCATATCGAAGAAGGTAAATCGCCCTACGACGCAGCCCTGGAAGGCGCGCGGGAGATCGCCATGCCGGTGGTATCGATGACCATCACGCTGGCGGCGGTCTATGCCCCTATCGGCTTCCTGGAGGGGCTCACGGGCGCGCTGTTCAAGGAGTTCGCCCTGACCTTGGCAGGCGCCGTGGTGATCTCCGGGATCGTCGCCCTGACCCTGTCACCGATGATGTGCGCCCTGCTCTTGCGCCACGAACAGAACCCCACCGGCCTGGCCCACCGTCTGGATGTACTGTTCGAGCGGCTCAAGCAGCGCTACCAGACAATCCTCCACGGCACCCTCAACACCCGGCCGGTGGTGCTGGTGTTCGCACTGATCATGCTGTGCCTGATTCCGGTGTTCCTGATGTTCACCAAGAACGAACTGGCGCCAGATGAAGACCAGGGCATCATTTTCATGATGGCCACCGCCCCGCAGCCGACCAACCTCGACTACCTGAACAGCTACACCGAGGAGTTCCTCAAGATCTTCAAGGCGTTTCCCGAGTACTACTCGTCGTTCCAGATCAACGGCTTCAACGGTGTGCAGTCGGGTATCGGCGGCTTCCTGCTCAAACCGTGGAACGAGCGCGAGCGCACCCAGATGGAGCTGCTGCCGCTGGTACAGGCCAAGCTTGAAGGCATCAGCGGTCTGCAGATCTTCGGCTTCAACCTGCCCTCGCTGCCCGGCACCGGTGAAGGCTTGCCATTTGCCTTCGTGATCAACACGGCCAACGACTACGCGTCGCTGCTGGAGGTGGCCGAGCGGGTCAAGACGCGTGCCCAGGCGTCCGGTAAATTCGCCTTCCTCGACATCGACCTAGCCTTCGACAAGCCGGAAGTGGTGGTCGATATCGACCGGGCCAAGGCCGCGCAGATGGGCGTGTCCATGGACGCCCTTGGCGGCACCCTGGCGACCCTGCTCGGTGAGGCGGAGATCAACCGTTTTACCATCGACGGGCGCAGCTACAAGGTCATTGCCCAGGTCGAGCGACCCTACCGCGACAATCCCGACTGGCTGAACAACTACTACGTGAAGAACCAGCAAGGGCAGATGCTGCCGCTGTCGACCCTGATCAGCATCAGCGATCGTGCCCGCCCGCGTCAGCTCAACCAGTTCCAGCAACTGAACTCGGCGATCATCCAGGGTTTCCCGATGGTCAGCATGGGCGAAGCACTGGAAACCGTGCGCAGCATCGCCCGTGAAGAAGCGCCGGAGGGCTACGGTTTCGATTATGGCGGCGCGGCGCGCCAGTTCGTCCAGGAAGGCAGTGCTCTGTGGGTAACCTTCGGCCTGGCCCTGGCGATCATATTTCTGGTGCTGGCAGCCCAATTCGAAAGCTTCCGCGACCCGCTGGTGATCCTGGTGACGGTACCGTTGTCGATCTGCGGGGCGTTGATTCCGCTGTTCCTGGGCATATCGAGCATGAACATCTACACCCAGGTGGGGCTGGTGACCCTGATCGGGCTGATCAGCAAGCACGGCATCCTGATCGTCGAGTTCGCCAACCAGTTGCGCCAGCAAAGAGGCCTGAGTGCCCGCGAAGCGGTGGAAGAAGCGGCGGCCATCCGTTTGCGTCCGGTATTGATGACCACTGCGGCGATGGTGTTTGGCATGGTGCCGCTGATCCTCGCCACCGGCGCCGGTGCGGTCAGCCGCTTCGACATCGGCACGGTAATCGCCACCGGCATGTCGGTGGGCACCTTGTTCACCCTGTTCGTGCTGCCTTGTATCTACACCCTGCTGGCCAAGGCCGACGCGCCGCAGGTGAATGCGGGCTTGACCCGCGATGAGGTGCTGCCTGAATAACCTTCGCTTCGGGATCGACCGCGGGGCAAGTCGAATCGTCGCACCGCCGCTCCCTCAGGGTTCAGCCGCTGGCGCGTACGCCCTGGCTCAGCCCGAACAGCAACAGCAGCAGATCGTGGTCAGGTTTGGCATCGACCTGGGGTTTCACTACCCGTGGCAGCGGGCATTGCGCACCCGCATCGACCTTGCTGAAAATCTGCGGGCGCGGCTCCTCCCACGCGGCCACGGCGGCGGTTGCCACCCCCAGCGCAATCAACAGAAACACACCTCGAGCAATTTCTAGTTTCATTACTCTAAACCTTTGACTGCGCTGCCAAACGCCCTCTGATAAAAATAGAGCAGTTTTTGCCACTCTGCGTCAGTGAAAGACGAATGGCGGCGCAATTGTTTAAGGTCGTTGGCGGCGGCGCGCTGGCAGCTGATACGCCGGCGGCATTTCTCCAGGTCGAGCAACGCCACCTCAGCCCTGGCTTCGGCGCCTTCGCCGATAACCTTGACGAACACATGCTTGCCGTACAGGCAACCATGTTGCCAGTGGCCACGGTGCATCCGCGCCAGGTTCTGCGCCAGGTCCTGCAGGACCCGCTCATGCAGCGCCGGGTGGTAACGTTCACGGGCGCCGTCGGCGAACCAGCTGTCGATATCCTCGAAACCTTCCAGTGCCTCGCTGACCAGCAGGGCTCGCCACTGATGCTCGGTGTCGCGGTCAACACCGCAATAGACAATATGCGGCACCCGCACGCCGAGCTGCTCGAAACTGTTCAAGGCATCGTACTCACGCAGCACGGTAGGGCGGCCGAAGGGATGCAACAGGCTGCGGTAGATATGGCCGATCTGGCGCTTGGCGTAGAACGTATGGCCAGTGTCATCGCTCAGTCGCTGTACACCACTCTCGCCGCCGCGGCGCTGATTGGGCTCTTCCACCCATTCGCCCTGCTGGTGCCAGAAATGATCGAACTGATCCTTGTTCGTCGTTGCTGTTGTGCGCTCAAACCCCATGCCCCGCTTACCCCTTACGCAATAGATAGACTCGCCACATGGCATAGAACGGCAAGAAGTCCAATCGTTCCTGAATACGGAATCCTGCGGCTTCAAACTCTTCCTCAACCGTAGCAGCTGGTAACACAAAGCGATTCTGGTAACTGCCCTGCCCCTTTTCGGTGTAACGCCGCTGTTCGAGCTTCTTGCGCCGCCAGGCTTTGAAATTGCCATCGACCCACAGCGACACGATCACGCTGTCGCGGGTAACTCGTTGAAATTCCGAAAGTAATGTCTTGCGGTGGGCGGCCTCGCCGATGTGATGCATCAGGCGCATGCAAAAAATGCTGTCGACCGAGTTATCCGGTAAATCGATGGCGAACGCAGAAGTCTGCAAAGTGCGTACCCGTTCCACCACTTCGGCCGGTTGCGAGGCACGTGCCGTTTCGAGCATGGCTTCGGAGTTGTCGGCGCCGATGATCACCCGGTTGGGTTTTTCTGCCAGCAGGGGCCAGAAACGCCCGGCGCCGCACGGCAGGTCGAGGACCAGCCCGGGTTCGCCAGCCAGCGCCAGGGCGCGACGGGCCATTTGCTCGTCACGCTGGTGGGACATCCTGCGCGCCAGACCGTCCTGGTGCTTGTGGAAGTATTCCTTGGCGTGCTGCTGGTCGTACTTTTCCGAAAACTCGAGCTTGATGGGGCTACGCATGGTGCATCTCCTGACTCCAATACGCCCACCTTAGGCAGGCAAGCGTTGGCGTCAGGTCATGCGGGTGTGAAAAATTTGTGAGTTAGCGCGGCAAAGGTTTCAATTAATTACAAACTTTCACAGCTGGCCAATGGCCCTATTGCGCCTCGACCGTCCGATCCGGGGCCAGGCTCAGGTCCACATGAAAGCGGCAGCCGTGGGGCACCATGGCGGTCAGGCTCACCGTCCAGCCCTGGTCGTCGCAGATCCGCTGCACCAATGACAGCCCCAGGCCCAGCCCTTCACCACGCCTCTCATCACCGCGCACGAACGGCCGGAACATGGCTTCGCGCTGCTCTTCAGGAATCCCGACGCCACTGTCTTCGACCAGGAACCCGGCCGGCTCCAGGGTCAGGCGGATAAAACCCTGATCGGTATAGTGCGCGGCGTTGCGCAACAGGTTGCCCATCACTGCCTGGAGGAACGTGGCGTTATACAGGGTCGCGCTTGCAGCCCTGACGTCGTACAGCAAGGTCAGGCCCTTTTGCTCGATGGTGTCGCGCCAGACGCCAATCAGGTCGTCCGCCACTTCCTTCATGCTCGCCTGCGACGCCACGGCCCCTTCGTCGCGCTGGGCGCGGGCGAGCATCAGGAAGGTCTTCACCAGTTCCTGCATTTCTTCGGTGGCGCGGGCGATGCGCTCGACCTGAGAACGCGCACGGGTGTCAATGTTGGGATTGACCAGCAGTAGCTCGCAGGAGCTGGCCAGCACCATCAACGGGGTGCGTAGCTCATGGCTGACATCGCTGGTAAACAGCCGCTCACGGGTCAGGGCATCACGCAGACGCCCCAGGGTGTCGTCGAACGCCACCGCCAGCTGGCCGACTTCGTCCGCAGCGTAATCAGGTGCCAACGGTGGCGCCAGGCCGAGCAACTGGTCACGGTGACGTACCTGGCGCGCCAGGCGGATCACCGGTGCCATCACCCGCCGGGCCAGGACCCAGCCGAGGAACACCGCCAGTGCCAGGCTGAGGATGAAGCCGACCACCACCACCGCGAACAGCACGCGCTCGCGTTCTTCGAAGTCGCTCTGGTCCTGCAGCAGTACATAGTGCCGGCCATCGACGATCTCAACCATCGCGTGGTAGGACAGATCTTCACGAAACACTTCGTGAAAGCCACGGTCGAGGTGGCGCAGATCCTTGGGCAGCTCGAAGTCATCGCGCCCGCCGCTGAAATAGAACAGTTGATCCGGTCGCGGCCGGTGGCTCCAGTCGCCGACGCTGTCCATGCGCAGCAAACGCTGGAGGTCGCCGCCCAGCACTGCGGAAATCAGCCGTTCTTCAACCAGGTGGACGGTAGCGACAATGCCGAAAGCGAAAGCCCCGGCCACCAGCGCGCTCATCAGGGCAAAGGCAATGATGATCCGCTGGGCAAGGCTCTGTCTAAACTCCATCACGGCCCTCGGCCAGACGATAGCCCACGCCGTGAACGGTATGCAGCAGGGGCTTTTCGAACGGCTTGTCGATCACCTGGCGCAGTTGGTGAACGTGGCTGCGCAGGCTGTCGCTGTCCGGGCAATCATCACCCCACAGGGCCTCTTCGAGCACTTCGCGGCGCAGCACGTGGGGGCTCTTCTGCATCAGCACCGCCAGCAGCTTCAGGCCGACCGGGTTGAGCTTGAGCAGCTTCCCTTCGCGGCTGACTTCCAGGGTGTCGAGGTCATACACCAGGTCGCTGACCTGCAAGGTACGCCGGCCGCCGCCTTGGGCCCTGCGCAGCACCGCTTCGATGCGCGCGGCCAGTTCCGACAGGGCAAAAGGCTTGAGCAAGTAATCGTCGGCGCCGGAGCGAAAGCCCTGCAGGCGATCATCCAGCTGGTCACGGGCGGTGAGCATGATGACCGGGGTGTCACGACGGGCATCTTCGCGCAGGCGCTTGCACAGGGTGTAGCCGTCGATGCCCGGCAGCATGATGTCGAGCACGATCAGGTCATAGTGTTCGGTCGCCGCCAGGTGCAGGCCGGACAGACCATCCTGGGCACAGTCCACCGTATAGCCCTTCAGGCCAAGGTAGTCGGCCAGGTTGGCAAGGATATCGCGGTTGTCTTCAACCAGTAGAATTCGCATTGGGGTATCTCCCGTCTGGCGCTTTTGCCTGCTTGGCAGGCGCAGCTTAAGGCCATCGGCGACGCCCGGCTAGGTCGGCGCGACTTTATTGCAGGTTAACGTTTTTTTCACCGAGCCTTCACGGACAGGTGATGGCGGCTGCCCGAGAATTGCCGGTCGGATTGTCCCCTCCATTCACCTGGACTTGCCATGTCGCTACCTGCCTACTCCCGTCCGCTGAATTTCTGGATTGCCCTGGGCATCCCCGCCGTCACCGCGGTGATATTGATCCTGCTGGAGCTGACCTCACTGGACATGGACCTGGCCAAGCTGGCGTTCGACCCGCTGGCCGGGCAGTTCATTGGCCGGCACAGCTACTTCCTCGAAGACATCCTGCATGACCGGGCGAAACAGGCCGTGATCGTCCTGGGTCTGCTGGCGATCGTCGCCTTTGCGATGAGTTTCTTCTGGTCGCGGCTGTTCAGCTGGCGTCGGGAACTGGGCTGCCTGGTGCTGGCCATGGGGTTGTCGACCAGCTTTGTCACACCGGTCAAGGCAGTGACGGCGGTGCAGTGCCCGTGGAGCCTGACCGAGTTTGGCGGCAAGGAGACCTACAGCGAGCTGCTCAGCCCGCGCCCGGCGACGGACAAGCCCGGGCGCTGCTGGCCGGGTGGCCACGCGGCGACTGGCTTTACCCTGTTTGCGCTGTTCTTTGTCCTGCGCGACCGGCGCCCGCGCCTGGCAAAGGCGGCACTGTTGTTCGCCTTTGGCCTGGGCACGCTGTTTTCGGTAGGGCGCATGCTGCAGGGCGCGCACTTCTTTTCGCACAACGTGTGGACTGCGGTGTTTTGCTGGTTGATCAGCCTGGGCTGTTACTACTGGGTGTTGTATCGCCGGCCGGTTGAACTGAAGCACAAGGCTGCGGTTACCGTGCCGACCTCGTAAGGCTGGAATGTGCGGTGACTGCATCGCTGGCAAGCCAGCTCCCACATACAGCCCCCCGTGGGAGCCGGTCTTGCCGGCGATGGGTTGCACAGCAACCCCAGAATTCAGGCAAAAAAAAGCCCCGCACTAGGCGGGGCTTTTTATCGAACGGGTAAGGCTGGCTTACATCATGCCGCCCATGCCGCCCATACCACCCATGCCGCCCATGTCTGGCATGCCGCCGCCAGCACCAGCTTCAACTGGAGCGTCAGCAACCATGGCTTCGGTGGTGATCATCAGACCGCCGATCGAAGCTGCAGCTTGCAGGGCCGAACGGGTTACCTTGGCAGGGTCCAGGATACCCATTTCGATCATGTCGCCGTACTCGCCGGTAGCAGCGTTGTAACCGAAGTTGCCGGAACCTTGCTTGACCTTGTCGACCACTACGCTTGGCTCGTCGCCGGCGTTGGCAACGATCTGGCGCAGCGGCGCTTCAACAGCGCGACGCAGCAGCTGGATACCAACGTTCTGCTCTTCGTTGTCGCCTTTCAGGCCTTCGATGGCTTGCAGAGCGCGAACCAGTGCAACACCACCGCCAGGCACCACGCCTTCTTCGACGGCTGCACGGGTAGCGTGCAGGGCGTCTTCAACGCGGGCTTTCTTCTCTTTCATTTCGACTTCGGTGCCAGCACCAACCTTGATCACGGCAACACCGCCAGCCAGTTTGGCCAGACGCTCTTGCAGTTTTTCACGGTCGTAGTCCGAGGAAGTCTCGTTGACCTGAGTGCGGATCTGGGCGATACGCGCCTGGATGTCGCCTTCTACGCCAGCACCGTCGACGATGATGGTGTTTTCCTTGGACAGGGTCACGCGCTTGGCGTTACCCAGGTGCTCCAGGGTAGCGGACTCCAGGCTCAGGCCGATTTCTTCGGAGATCACGGTACCGCCGGTCAGGACAGCGATGTCCTGCAGCATGGCCTTGCGGCGGTCGCCGAAGCCAGGTGCCTTGACCGCTGCAACCTTGACGATGCCGCGCATGTTGTTGACTACCAGAGTAGCCAGCGCTTCGCCTTCGACGTCTTCAGCCACGATCAGCAGTGGACGGCCGGCCTTGGCAACGGCTTCCAGAACTGGCAGCAGTTCGCGGATGTTGGAGATCTTCTTGTCAACCAGCAGCAGCAGCGGGCCATCCAGCTCGGCGACCATGGTGTCTGGCTTGTTGACGAAGTAAGGGGACAGGTAGCCACGGTCGAACTGCATGCCTTCCACGACCGACAGTTCGTTTTCCAGGCCCGAGCCTTCTTCGACGGTGATCACGCCTTCTTTACCGACTTTTTCCATGGCTTCGGCGATGATGTCACCGATGGAGTTGTCGGAGTTGGCCGAGATGGTACCGACCTGGGCGATGGCCTTGGAGTCGGCGCATGGCTTGGACAGGGTCTTCAGCTCTTTGACGATGGCGATGGTGGCCTTGTCGATACCACGCTTCAGGTCCATCGGGTTCATGCCGGCAGCAACGGCTTTCAGGCCTTCGCTGACGATGGCCTGAGCCAGAACGGTTGCGGTGGTGGTGCCGTCACCGGCTTCGTCGTTGGCCTTGGAGGCAACGTCTTTGAGCAGCTGGGCGCCCATGTTTTCGAAAGCGTCTTTCAGCTCGATTTCTTTGGCAACCGAAACACCGTCTTTGGTGATGGTCGGAGCGCCGAAGCTCTTGGCCAGAACAACGTTACGGCCTTTCGGGCCCAGGGTGGCTTTTACAGCGTCAGCCAGAACGTTGACACCAACGAGCATTTTCTTACGGGCGGAGTCGCCGAATTTTACGTCTTTAGCAGCCATGATCGTTTAATCCTTGAATACTTTGGAGTAACGGGAAACCAGCGGAATCAGCCTTCGATGACAGCGAGAATTTCGTTCTCAGCCATCACCAGCAGGTCTTCGCCGTCAACTTTCACAGTGTTGCTGCCCGAGTAAGGGCCGAAAACCACCTTGTCACCCACTTTCACGGCCAGCGCACGCACTTCACCGTTGTCCAGGATGCGACCGGTACCTACAGCGACGACTTCGCCACGGTTAGGTTTTTCAGCGGCCGAACCTGGCAGAACGATACCGCCAGCGGTTTTCGATTCTTCTTCGCTGCGACGGATAACGACGCGGTCATGCAGAGGACGAAGCTTCATTGTCGATCTCTCCTAATTGTGGTTTTCATCGGCCGGTATCGACACCGGCGGGTTGATGCTTGCGGCTTGGCCGCTCGTAGCCCGCGGGGCGGACCACACATGTAATGTCTGGTGCAAATCACCAGAAACCTTGCGGTGACCCATACATGAGGTCGCCAAGAGCAATTACAAGGCTTGCTGATGAAAATTTTTAGCGATCAGCCCCCTGTACAGCAAAACGGCCCCAAAAGGGGCCGCTGGCACAGCACAAGCAACCTTTACAGATCCCGAGGATTGCGCAGGTTGGGCTGAGCAGGATCTTCACGGCCGACCACTTCGCCTTCGATCACCGTTGGCTGATGGCCACGGCTGGACTGACCTGGGCGCGCCATGAACGGGTCATCGCCAAAGGCGCGCTGGCGCATGGCCTGGGCCTCGGCGCGCTCGCGCATCTTGCGCCCGAGCAGGCGGCGGGTGAACGGCAGCAGGCAGACCAGACCGATCACGTCACTGATGAAACCTGGCAACAGCAGCAGGCCGCCACCCAGCGCCAGCATCAGCCCGTGGAACATGTCTTCGGCAGGCAATTCGCCACGCTGCAGGCTCTCGCGGGCACGCAGGGCGGTGGCCAGACCCGCCACCCGCACCACCAGCACACCCAGGGCAGAGCCGGCGATGATCAGCAGCAGCGCCGGAAAGAAGCCGATCGCGGTGCTGACCTTGAAAAACACATACAGCTCCAGCACCGGAAAAATCAGAAACAGCAATAGAAAAGCACGCATCAACGGTTCCTCTGCGCAAGATGTCCTTGCAGTAGACCTTTAATGGATGCGATCCATCGCCATTTCAAGCCTCGGCGGTTGCACGTTGCGGCCATTGATCGGCGCGGGCCAGAAAAACCAGGGCCTCGCGCACTTGTATCGGCGTATTGCAGGGCGCAGCGAACGGCAACCAGTGCAAGCCCTGACCAATGCGCAGGTGCATGCCCTCGCTGTCGATGCCGACCATCTGCGCCGCCACGCCCTGGGGCAGGCCGCTGAGCTGGACGTAGTGTTCGATGGCATTGGCATGATCGCTGTTCATGTGCTCGATCATGCTCTGTTCGGCCTTGCCGGCAAAGGGGTTGGCCAGGCTCAGGTGATCGACCCAGTGGATCGCGCCGAAGCCGCCGATGTAGCGATGGCGCACCGGCTTGAGCACCCAGAAGTCAAAATCGTGGGCTTGATGGTAGTTGGCCGACTCTGGAAAATAGCGATAGTAGCGCTCTGCTGCGGCTTCGACCGCTTCGGGCTCAACCAGCTTGTGCGCCTCGGCCAGCACGGTCAGGCGGCCCACTGCCTGGACGTCCTGGGCATCACGCTCGCCTACCAGCAACGAGCACTTGGGGTCTTTTTGCAGGTTGTGGGTGTGCTGGGCAATGCGGCTGATCAGGATCAGCGGGTTGCCGTCGGCATCCAGGCAGTAGGGCACCACCGAACCGAAGGGAAACCCCGGCATCGACTTGGAATGGGTCGACAGCACCCCGCGGTATTCCTTGAGCAGCAGCTCCCGTGCCTGTGTTGCGGCTTTCGCGCTCACTGTATGTCTCCCCGCTCGATAATCGTCGTCGTGGCTGGCGGTGAAAGTGCCCGACCAGCCTGGTTAACCGACAAAATAATCATTATCGCCCGGGGTTGCCAGCGTGCTTACCAGGCGACGCCAAAACCTGCGGTGTAGCGGGTCTTGTCCAGGTCGCTGTCGCGGGTGCCGCTGATGATGTCCTTCTCGGCCTTGAGGTTGAGCGAGGCCCATTCGGTGACCTTGTAGCGCAGGCCGACTTCGGCATCCAGGGCGTACTCGGCGACGCCGCCGAGCGGCTTGCCGACCTCGCCGTTGGTGAAGAACTCGACGCGCTTGCCGATCAGGTAGCGGTTGTAATCCCACTTCATGGCCAGCGAGTAGAAGTTGTCCTTGCCGCCATCAGCGTATTCATAGTCGGTACGGTTGATCAGCGAGCCGAGGGAGAACGCGCCCAGCTCGTTGTCCCAGAACTGGTAACCCGGGCCGGTACCCACAGTGCGCTGGCGGGCCAGGTCTTCGATATGGTCACGCTTGTATTCCAGACGGCCCTGCCAGAACCACTTCTCGGTAATGAAGCGGTCCAGCGCGTATTCGGCGCTCCAGTTGTTGGTGGTGGTGACGTCGTCCTTGCTCTCGCGGTTGTATTCGCCCTCGGCCTGGTGACGCCAGCGGCCGTGACGGGCGGTGGTCTTGAAGTCGATGTCGTAGTCGTCGCTGTTGGTTTCGGCGCGTTTGTAGTCCAGGGCCAGGTCGACGTTACCCTTCCAGGTCAGGTCCTCGACCACCGGCTTTGGCTTCATGATCTGCTGGATGCTGGCCAGCTCGACCGTCCTGGGTGTCTCGCCGTTGGCCAGAGTGACCTTACCGTTGTCCGCAGCGTGCAGCGACTTGGCCTTCTCGCCGGTGTAGGCGTCCTGCTTGACCAGCAGTTCCTGGTCGCTTTCCAGAGTCTTGACCTGCTTCCAGTCCAGTGCAATGGAGCCGCCATAGGGCGTTTCGAGCAGCAGTTTACCGCCATCAAAGACCTTGATCTTGCCGCTCAGCTTGTCACCGTTTTTCATCCACACGGTATCGGCAAGGGCTGGGGTACAGGCAGCGGCCAGGGCAACGCACAACAGGGCTCTAGGAGACATAAGCAGCAACGGACTCGGGTTCGCGAAAAAAGTCGGGCATTATCCAGATACCCGCCATCAGAGCAAGGACTGACCTGCACCATGTCGATGAGTTCAATTCTTATTTGCCCGCTCTACCCGGCACATCCCGCGTGGCCTGGGTCAATTGCGCGATGAGCGGGATTCCTGGCGATCCGACCGAAAGCGCCGAAGCCCGACGAATGGCACTCTATCTGGTGCTTGGCCAGGTACCCGCCGGCAAGGTGATCAGCTACGGCGAGCTCGCCCACCTGGCCGGCCTTGGCCGTGCAGCGCGCTGGGTCGGGCGTACCCTGAGCCAGCTGCCCAGTGACACCCAGTTGCCCTGGCACCGGGTGCTGGGCGCCGGCGGTCGCCTGAGCCTGGCGCTGGGCACCCCATCGGGCGACGAGCAGCGTGCCCGGCTACGGGCAGAAGGCATCACCCTGCACAATAATCGTGTGGATATGTTGCGCCATGGCTGGCGCCCGATGGAGCACAGCGGTTAGAGTGCGCGCTTTGTTTTCGTAAACTTGAGGCAGATGTTGGCCCATGCCCCGTAAAACCTGGCGCGCTGCGCTCGCTGCCTATGCCAGCCCGTCGACACTGGTACTGTTGTTGCTCGGCTTTGCCGCCGGCTTGCCTTACATGCTGGTGTTTTCGACCCTGTCGGTATGGCTGCGCGAGGCCGGCGTGGCCCGTGAAACCATCGGTTATGCCAGCCTGATCGGCTTGGCCTATGCCTTCAAATGGGTGTGGTCGCCGCTGCTCGACCAATGGCGCCTGCCCTTGCTCGGCAAACTCGGGCGCCGTCGCTCCTGGCTGGTGCTGTCTCAGGTGCTGGTGGTCATCGGGCTGGTCGGCATGGGCTTCTGCGACCCGCAAAAACACCTGTCGTGGCTGATTGCCCTGGCGGTGCTGGTGGCCTTTGCCTCGGCCACCCAGGACATCGCCGTCGACGCCTATCGCCTGGAAATCGCCGACGACCAGCGCCAGGCTGCGCTTGCCGCCAGCTACATGGCCGGCTACCGGGTTGCCGCGCTGCTGGCCACCGCCGGTGCGCTGTTCTTCGCCGAGGGCTTCGGTTCCACCGGCTTCAGCTACCTGCACAAGGCCTGGACCGGCACCTACGTGCTGTTCGGTGTGATGATGCTGCCGGCAGTGATCACCACCCTGTTGATGCGCGAGCCTCCGGTGCCGCTGCGCACCCAGCTGTCGGCGGCGCGCTACGGCCTGAGCCACCAGCTGGTGTCGGTGTTCGTGCTGATCATCCTGCTGGTATCGGTACCGGCAACGTTCACCCAGCTGTACAACACCGATTTCGCCAGCGTGCTGTTCGAAGGCGTGAGCCTGCTCGACCTGCTGCTCGAAGACCGCGCCTTCCTGCGGGCGATCCTGTACATCACCCTGACCGTCCTGTGCCTGTCGTCCATGGGCCGCCGTGGCCTGGCACCGGTGCTGACCCCGGTCAACGACTTCATCACCCGCTACCGCTGGCAGGCCCTGCTGCTGCTCGGGCTGATCGCCACCTACCGGATGTCCGACACGGTGATGGGCGTGATGGCCAACGTGTTCTACATCGACCAGGGCTTCACCAAGGACCAGATCGCCAGCGTCAGCAAGATCTTCGGCCTGATCATGACCCTGGTGGGTGCCGGTTTTGGCGGCCTGCTGATCGTGCGCTTCGGTATCCTGCCGATCCTGTTCATCGGCGGCGTGGCGTCGGCGGCGACCAACATTCTGTTCCTGATGCTCGCCGACATGGGCGCCAACCTGCAGATGCTGGTGGTGACCATTTCGCTGGACAACTTCAGCTCGGGCCTGGCCACCTCGGCGTTCGTCGCCTACCTGTCGAGTTTGACCAACCTGAAGTTCTCGGCGACGCAGTACGCCCTGCTCAGTTCGATCATGCTGCTGTTGCCGCGGCTGATCGGCGGTTACTCGGGAGTCATGGTCGAGAAGTTCGGCTACCACGACTTCTTCCTGATCACCGCCCTGCTCGGCGTGCCGACCCTGATCCTGATCGCCCTGCAATGGCGCCAGGAGCGGGGCAAGCAGGAACCGCTCGAGAACCAGGTTGGAGAACGCCCCTGAACCGCGCTGAGGCTATTACCGGAGCTACTCCGGGATAGCCTCTGGCAAGTTGGTGGAAGCGCTCAGAACGACCCTCAGCGGCCATAGCGCCAGAATTCCCGCCGCCCCCGCCGCCAGGGCGAAGTGCACAAGGCTGGCGCCAGCCCCGAGCATCGCCAGCAACGCCCCGCCAAGGCCCAGCAGGGCAATGGTGATCATCCCCAGCATCGCCGACACCAGACCCTTGCTCTGCTCGCTGGAAAACAGCGTCATGCGGTACAGCACGGCGTTGGCAATACCCAGGCCCAGCGCATACACCGACATGCCGATCACCAGGCTCGGTACCGAAGGGTACAGCCAGGTGCCGAGCATCATGCCCAGCAAACCGATCAGAAACGGCCACAACGCCAATCGCACCAGGGTGGTGAGCGCATGGCGATCGGCAATCCGGTTGATCACCAGGTTGCCGAGGATCAGGCCGCCGAACACCGGCAATTGCCACAGGGCGTAATCCAGGGTGCTCAGGCCCTCGTCGTGGATCAACAGCACCGGCGACAGGCCGATCCAGCCGATCAGCGGCAGGCCGACCAGGCCCAGCGCGGCACTGCCGGCGACAAAGCGGCGGTTGGCCAACAGTTGCCCGTAGCCGGCCAGCAACGGCAGCAATTGGATCGGCTGGAACGCCAGGCGCGAGCCATCCCGGCGTTCGACGCCGAGGGTCTCCGGCATGAACCGGTACAGGGCAAACCAGGCCAGCACCGCTGCCGCACCGAACAGCACGAACAGCCAGCGCCAGGACACCCACTCCAGCAGCAGGGTACCGACCAGCGGACCAAGCAGCGGCGACAGCAGGGCGATATTGGCCAGCAAGGCCATCATCCGCACTGCATCGGCTTCGCTGAACGCCTCGTTGAGTGCCGGGTAGCTGACCGTCACCACAAAGCCCAGGCCAATGCCCTGCAACAGGCGCAGCAGGTTGAACAGCTCGATGCTCTGCACCCAGAAGGTGGCGATACAGGCCAGGCAGAAGAACGCGCAGCCGCCCAGCAGCAACGGACGACGGCCGTAACGGTCGGCCAGCGGGCCGATCAGCCATTGCAGCAGCACGCCACCGAGCAGGTAGAGGTTCAGGGCATGGGGGATGAATTCGGGGCTGGCGTTGAGCTCACCGACCACCACCGGCATGGCCGGCATCACCACGTCGCTGGCGAGGTAGGTAAGCAGTTCGAACAGCGCCAGGGTCATGGCGAAACAAAACGCCCGTAGCGGCGTAATGTTGATCAGGGGGGTAAGCATGATAAGACCGGGCAAACAGAAGTAAGCGAGCCTATATGCCAGAAAGCACTGGGCGCAGATAGCGCGAAGACGTGAACAAGTGTAATGGCTGCTGAAAGCATCGCGGGGCAAGCCCGCTCCTACAGGATTGTGTAGGAGCGGGCTTGCCCCGCGATTGCGTCGGTCGTTACTGCACCGCCGCTTCCTGCACAACGCGGATCACCCGCTGTGGAAAGGGAATGTCGATGCCCTCGGCCTTCAGGCGGTCACGGGCATGCTCGTTGAGCATGAACAGCACGTCCCAGTAATCGGCGGTGTTGACCCAGATGCGCAGCGATACGGTGATCGAGCTGTCGCCCAAGGTCGAAATCACTGCCTGTGGCGCCGGATCCTGGTGCACCCGCGGGTCCTGGGCCAGTTCCAGCAGCACGTTGCGGGCCTTTTGCAGGTCGGCGTCGTAGTCAACGCCAACATCGAACACCACCTTGCGCGTCGGCTGGCGGTTGGTGTTGGTGATGATGCCGTTGGACAGGCTGCCGTTGGGCAGGATCACGGTCTTGTTGTCGCCGGTACGCAGCACGGTATGGAAGATCTGGATGCTGTCGACGGTACCCGCCACACCCTGGGCTTCGATCCAGTCGCCGATACGGAACGGACGGAACAGCAGGATCAGCACGCCGCCCGCGAAGTTGGCCAGGCTACCTTGCAGGGCCAGACCGATGGCCAGGCCCGCAGCACCGATGGCAGCGACGAACGAGGTGGTCTCGATGCCGATCATCGAGGCCACGCTGACAATCAGCAGGATCTTCAGAATGATGTTGGCCAGGCTGCTGATGAAACCTTGCAGGGCCAGGTCGGCGTTACGCAGGGCAAGCAGTTTGCCCAGGCGATAGGTGACCTTGTTGATTACCCACCAGCCGATGGCCAGGGTCAACAACGCCAGCAACAGACGGCTACCGTATTCCATGATCATCGGAAGCCAGGTTTGCGAAGCCTTGACCAGCTGGTCGACCTCAGCGTTCAAATCCATAGTGTGTTCTCCTGATGCCGGGCGGCACAAAGCTGAATAAGACCTACCGCAAACGTTTCAGCGGCACCTCGGCCCTCGGACGCCAAAAAGGCGCCAAGGTTCCGGGCTCCGTGACTTCAGTCGCGGAAATTGTTGAACTGCAGGGGCATGCCGAACTCTTTGGCGCGCAAGGCGGCGATGGCCTCTTGCAGGTCGTCGCGCTTCTTGCCGGTGACGCGCACCTGCTCGCCCTGGATGGCGGCCTGGACCTTGAGCTTGGCGTCCTTGATATGAGCGACGATCTTCTTCGCCAGTTCTTTATCGATACCCTCTTTGAGCACCGCTTCCTGCTTCATGACCTTGCCCGAGGCGAAGGCGTCCTTCACTTCCAGGCACTGCACGTCGATCTTGCGCTTGACCAGGGCCAGCTTGAGGATGTCAATCATCGCCTCGAGCTGGAATTCGGCTTCGGCGGTCAGGTTGACGGTCAGTTCCTTTTCCTTGAACTCGAAGCTGCCCTTGCCCTTGAGGTCATAGCGGCGATCCAGCTCTTTGACCGCGTTTTCCACGGCGTTGGTGACTTCGTGCTTGTCCAGTTCCGATACCACGTCGAACGACGGCATACCTTTTCTCCAAAAAATAAAGGCACCCTCGCGGCTCTGCTGAAAGAGCGCGATGGAGCGCGCAGGGTTTGACGGTTAAAATACCGGATCATTATAACGGTTGCGAAACGCTGATGAGCAGCACCTGGCATATTCTCGGCGCCGGCAGTCTGGGCAGCCTCTGGGCCTGCCGGCTGGCCCGCGCCGGCAAACCGGTCCGGCTGGTCCTGCGCGACAAGGCGCGGTTACAGGCCTATGAAGCCGCAGGCGGCCTGACCCTGGTCGAACAGGGCAAGGCGCAACTGCAGGCGATTCCGGCGCAACTGGCCGACGACAACACGCCGATCCACCGTTTGCTGGTGGCCTGCAAGGCTTACGACGCCGAACAGGCGGTGGCGCAACTGGCGCCGCGCCTGGCCCGGGACGCCGAGCTGATCCTGCTGCAGAACGGCCTGGGCAGCCAGGAAGCAGTGGCCAATCGCGTGCCACACGCCCGCTGCGTGTTCGCCTCCAGCACCGAAGGCGCGTTCCGCGAACAGGACTGGCAGGTGAATTTCGCCGGTCACGGCTTCAACTGGCTGGGCGATCCGGCCAACCCCGGCGCTCCGGGCTGGCTCGAAGACCTGAGCGACGCCGGCATTCCCCACCAGTGGACCCCGGACATCCTCACCCGCCTGTGGCGCAAGCTGGCGCTCAACTGCGCGATCAACCCGCTGACCGTGCTGCATGACTGTCGCAATGGCGGCCTGCAGGCGCATCACTGCGAAGTCGCCACCCTGTGTGCAGAACTGGCCGAGCTGCTGCAGTATTGCGGCCAGCCGGAAGCGGCCGAGGGCCTCAACGAGGAAGTCGAACGGGTGATCCATGCCACCGCGGCCAACTACTCTTCCATGTACCAGGATGTTCGCCATGGCCGGCGCACCGAAATCCACTATCTGCTCGGCCATGCCTGCCGCACCGCCAGCCGTCACGGCCGGCAGCTGCCGCACCTGGAACGGCTGTACCGGCGCCTGGTCGAACACCTGAACACGCGCGGATTGCCCAGCGACTGAGCACGGCGCTACCCTGCCCTTTCACCTACAGACCGGGATAACGCCTTTCACATGACCTTGCGCGAACGCCTGGAGAACCTGCCGGTCGGCCAGAAGTTGCTGGCCGCCCTGCTGGTGTTGTTGATCACCATCCTGCTGGTGGCCAACCTGACCTTTATCAGCGCTGCCTACTGGATCTCCCAGGAGAGCATGGCCCCGCAGGCCCTGCAGACTATCGGCCGACTGGTGTCCAATCCGCAACTGGCGCAACAGGCCAGCGATTCGCCGGAAGCCGCCAAAGCCCTGCTCAAGGAACTCGACAGCTACACCCCACTGCGCGCCGCCGCCCTGTACGGCAGCGACGGCAAGATGCTGGCGCAGTTGCAGCATGGTGAAGCCCTGCCGTTGCCCAAGCGCTACCGCAACATCGACAATTGGCGCCTGACCGAATTTCGCAGCACGCAACTGGTGAGCCTGCCCCGTGCGGGCGGCCCGCCCGGCCACCTGTTGCTGGTGGCCAGCAGCGAACTGCCGATGGCCTTCTACACCGGCACCCTGACCGCCAGCCTGGGCATCCTGGTGTTCAGTATCCTGCTGTGGATGATCATCGCCCGGCAGATCAAGCGCCTGATCACCCAGCCGATCTACCAGCTCGAAGAACTGTCGCGCCAGGTCACCCGCGAAGAGAACTACGCCCTGCGCGCCAAACGCGGCAATGACGACGAAATCGGCAGCCTGGCCGACGCCTTCAACACCATGCTTTCGCGCATCGAAGCCCGCGAGCAGCAGCTCAAGCGCACCCGCGACGAATTTCAGGACGCCTACGACCAGGCCCAGGGTCTGGCCGAAGAAACCCGTCACACCAACCGCAAACTGGAGCTGGAAGTTCAGGTACGCAGCAAGATCGAGAAAAAACTCACCGGCTTTCAGAATTATCTCAACAGCATCATCGACTCCATGCCCTCGGCGCTGATCGCCCTTGACGAACAGCTCTACGTCACTCAGTGGAACCAGGAAGCCAGCGCGCTCTCCGGCACACCGCTTGACGAAGCGTTGAACCAGCCGATCTTCCTCGCTTTCGAACCGCTCAAGCCGTTCCTGCCGCAGCTCAAGGAGAGCGTCGAAAAGCACCGGGTGGCGAAGATCGAGCGGGTGACCTGGACCAAGGACGACGACGCCCGCCACTATGCCCTGACCTTCTACCCGCTGATGGGCGGTGGTGGCCGCGGCGTGGTGATCCGGATCGACGACATCACCCAGCGGCTGTCGCTGGAAGAAATGATGGTTCAGTCGGAAAAGATGCTTTCAGTCGGCGGCCTGGCAGCCGGCATGGCTCACGAAATCAACAACCCCCTTGGCGCCATCCTGCACAATGTGCAGAACATTCGCCGGCGGCTGTCGCCGGACCTGGCCAAGAACCAGGAACAGGCCGATGAGATCGGCATTGATCTGCCCACCGTCAACCGCTACCTGGAAAGCCGCGAAGTACCGCAGTTGCTCGACGGCATCCAGCAGGCCGGTGCCCGTGCAGCGAAGATCGTCACCCACATGCTCAGCTTCAGCCGCCGCAGCAACCGCCAGCTGGCGCCTTGCGACCTGCCGGCGCTGATCGACCAGGCGGTGGAAATTGCCGGCAACGACTTCGACCTGACCATCGGTTTCGATTTCAAGGGCCAGGCCATCGTCCGCCAGTTCGACCCTGATCTGGGCCCGGTGCCGTGCACCGCCAACGAACTGGAACAGGTGCTGCTCAACCTGCTGAAAAACGCCGCCCAGGCCATTCACCTGCGCCAGGATGACAGCGAGCCCGGGCGTATCACCCTGCGCACCCGGCTCAATCCGCCGTGGGCGGAGATCCAGGTCGAGGACAACGGTATCGGCATGCCCGAAGCAGTGCGCAAACGTACCTTCGAGCCGTTCTTCACCACCAAGGAAATCGGCCAGGGCACGGGCTTGGGCCTGTCAGTGTCATATTTCATCATCACCAACAATCACAAGGGGCAGATGGAGGTGCAATCGGCACCTGGCCAGGGCACCTGCTTCACCTTGCGCCTGCCGCTTGCCCCCCTGAAGACGGAGTCATGAGCATGGGTTTTCGTTTGTCGAAGATCTACACCCGCACCGGCGACAAAGGTGAGACCGGCCTGGGCGATGGCCGCCGGGTACCCAAGGACCACCCGCGGATCGAAGCCATTGGCGAGGTGGACAGCCTCAACAGCCAGCTGGGTTTGTTGCTGGCCGGGTTGGCCGAGCACAGGCTGGATGAGCTCAGCGAGGTGCTGGCGCCTTGTCAGCACCGGTTGTTCGATCTGGGCGGGGAATTGGCGATGCCCGCTTACCAGGCGCTGAACAGTGCTGAAGTGGAGCGCCTGGAGGCGGCGATCGACCGCTGGAACGAAGAGCTGGGGCCGCTGGAGAACTTTATCCTGCCCAGTGGTTCGGCACTGATTGCCCAGGCCCATGTGTGCCGCAGCCTGGCGCGCAGTGCCGAGCGGCGTTGCCAGCAGTTGAACAGTGTCGAGCCTTTGGCCGGGGTGGGGCTGGCGTATATCAACCGGTTGTCGGATTTGCTGTTTGTCGCGGCGCGGTTGATTGCGCGGCGTCAGGGCGTTGCCGAGGTGTTGTGGCAGGCTGCGGCCAAGCCTTGAGGGCCTCATCGCTGGCAAGCCAGCTCCCACAAAGACTGCATACACCGAACCTTGTGGGAGCTGGCTTGCCAGCGATGGGCTGCAAAGCAGCCCCCTATCAGAGCTCAGGCCAAAATGCGCGGATCCCCGCCACACCCTGAGCGCCATGCAGCCAGGCCTTGTCCAGCTCGGCAGCACCCACGCCACCGAGCAAATACACGGGCTTGCTGAAGCCTTCGATCAGTTGCTGCGCCTGCTCCCAACCCAACGGCACGGCGTGTGGATGAGTCTGGGTCGCCTGCACCGGCGACAGGGTGACGAAATCCACGCCCATCTGCTCGGCCAACGCCAATTCTTCAGCATTGTGGCAGGACGCCGCCAGCCAGCGTTCCTTGGGGAACGGCCGGCCTTTGCTGGCGTACTTGCGCAACTGCTCGGAGGTCAGGTGCCAACCGGCCGCCGGGAAGTCACCCAGCCACTCCAACGGGCCCTTGAGCATCAACTGCGCCTTGCCCGCACACAGCCCGACCGCATCCACCGCCACATCGCGGTACTTGGGGTCGTACATGTTCGGCGCACGCAGTTGCACCAGCTTGATCCCGCCGGCAATGGCCTTCTGGATGCCACGCAGCATCTGCGGAACTTCCAGGCCTTCGGGCGTGATCAGGTATTGCCCCGGCAAGCGCGCGGCAGCAACGATCGGCTGGTTGGCTTCGGGGAAGTCGTAGTGCGGCAGCTCCCGCGCGCTTACCCAGGCCAGAGGCTGGCCTTCTGCGCCGTGGGGCTCGCCGGTAAAACCGTTGACCTCCCAGACATCCAGCAGCACCTGCTTGTCCGGGTAATCGTGCTTGACCTTGATCAATGGCCGCGCCGCAGTGACGACGATGCCCAGCTCTTCATGAAGCTCCCGCGCCAGGGCCCGCTCGACCGCTTCGCCGTCTTCAACCTTGCCGCCCGGGAACTCCCACAGGCCGCCCTGATGCTGGCTGTCGGCACGGCGGGCAATCAGGATGCGCCCGTCGGTACCGCGGATGACCGCAGCGGCTACATGCACACGTTTCACCCTTCACGCTCCGCCAGGCCAGCCTTTTGCCAGGCCTGGAAGGCTGGCCACTGGTAGATGGTTTCGATATAGGCCGCCGCTTCTGCCGGCACCTCTACCCGATAGGTGCGCAGGCGCACGGCGATCGGGGCAAAGAAGGCATCGACCAGGCTGACGCGGCCGAACAGGTACGGGCCTGCTTCCTTGGCGGCCAGGCGGCATTCGGACCACAGCGCGACGATGCGGTCGATATCCACCTGCACGTCCAGCGGCACGGTTTCCAGCGCTTCATCCCGGGACAGGTCGAACGGCATGTTGCCGCGCAGGGCGAAAAAGCCGCTGTGCATCTGCGCGCAGGCCGAACGGGCCTGGGCCCGGGCGGCGATGTCGGTGGGCCAGAGGTTGGCGTGCGGGTAGCGTTCAGCCAGGTACTCGGCGATCGCCAGGGAGTCGGCGATTACCCCATGCTCGCTCTTGAGCAGCGGCACCTTGGCAGTGGGCGAATGCTCGAGCAGACGCTGGCGGGTATCGGGCTGGTTGAGTTTGATCAGGGTTTCATCATAGGAAGCACCGGCCAGCTCAAGGGCCAGGGCGGCGCGCAGCGACCAGGAGGAATACAGCTTGTCGCCGATGATCAGTTGGTAGCTCATGGTGCGGCTCCATCAGGGACTTTTCGCGGGTCAAGCCCGCTCCTACTGGTTTTGTAGGAGCGGGCTTGACCCGCGATGAGGTTAGGTACGGTATTCGGCGTTGATTTTCACGTACTCGTGGGACAGGTCAGTGGTCCAGATGGTTTCGCTGCACTGGCCACGGCCCAGCTCGATACGGATGGTGATCTCTTCCTTGGCCATTACTGCCGAACCCTGGGCTTCGGTGTAGCTGGCGCTGCGCCCGCCCTTGCTGGCGATGCACACATCACCCAGGTAGACGTCGATCAGGCTGACGTCCAGGTCCGGCACGCCGGCACGGCCGACGGCGGCGAGGATCCGGCCCCAGTTCGGGTCGGAGGCGAACAGCGCGGTCTTGATCAGCGGCGAGTGAGCCACGGCGTAGCCGACGTCCAGGCATTCCTGGTGATTGCCGCCGCCGTTGACTTCAACGGTGACGAACTTGGTCGCGCCTTCGCCGTCACGGACGATGGCCTGGGCCACTTCCATGCACACTTCGAACACGGCCTTTTTCAGCGCTTCGAACAACGGGCCGCTGGCTTCGGTGACTTCGGCGACATCGGCCTTGCCGGTGGCAATCAGCATGCAGCAGTCGTTGGTCGAGGTGTCGCCGTCGATGGTGATGCGGTTGAACGACTTGTTGGCGCCGTCGAGGATCAGGTCCTTGAGCACCGCCGGCGCCACCTTGGCATCGGTGGCGATGTAGCCGAGCATGGTCGCCATGTTCGGACGGATCATGCCCGCGCCCTTGCTGATGCCGGTGACGGTGATGGTCACGCCGTCATGCTGGAACTGACGGCTGGCGCCTTTTGGCAGGGTATCGGTGGTCATGATGCCGGTGGCGGCAGCTGCCCAGTTGTTTTCCGACAGGTCATCCAGGGCAGCCTGCAGGGCGCCTTCGATCTTCTCGACCGGCAGCGGCTCGCCGATCACGCCGGTGGAAAACGGCAGCACGGCGCTGGCGTCGACGCCAGTCAGCGCGGCCAGCCTGGCGCAGGTGCGTTCGGCGGCGGCCAGGCCCGGCGCGCCGGTGCCGGCGTTGGCGTTGCCGGTGTTGGTCAGCAGGTAGCGCACGGTGCCCTGCACGCGCTGCTTGGCAAGGATCACGGGAGCGGCGCAGAACGCGTTCAGGGTGAACACGCCGGCAACACTGGAGCCTTCGGCGCAGCGCATTACCACCACGTCCTTGCGCCCCGGGCGCTTGATGCCCGCAGAGGCGATGCCGAGTTCGAAACCTGGAACCGGGTGCAACGTTGGCAAAGGACCAAGACCAACAGCCATGAAAGCGCTCCTAGAAAAAATGCGCCGGGTCGAGATAACCGGCGCTTGAGATGGAACAACGCCGCGACGGTGAGTACCAGTCGCGGCGCGGTGTTCAGATGTCAGCGGGGTGCAACGACGGTTTGATCAGTCGATCTTGCCGTGGCACTGCTTGAACTTCTTGCCCGAACCGCACCAGCATGGCTCGTTGCGGCCCAGCTTCTGCTCGTTGCGTACGGGCGCGGTGGCCACGGCAACGTCAGTGCCCTCTTCCTGCGGCTCAGCTTCCAGGCCTGGGGCCTCGGCGTGCTGGAACTGCATGCGCGCGGCCAGTTCTTCGGCTTCGCGGCGCAGACGGGCTTCTTCCTCGACCGGATCTTCGCGGCGCACCTGAACGTGCGAGAGCACGCGGATGGTGTCGCGCTTGATCGAATCGAGCAGCTCCTGGAACAGGTTGAACGACTCGCGCTTGTACTCCTGCTTCGGGTTCTTCTGCGCATAGCCGCGCAGGTGGATACCGTGACGCAGGTGATCCATGGTCGACAGGTGGTCTTTCCACAGGTCGTCGAGGACGCGCAGCAGGATCTGCTTCTCGAAGGTGCGCAGGGCTTCGGCGCTGGCCTGCTCTTCCTTCTCGTTGTAGGCCGCCAGCAGCTCGGCCATGAGCTTCTCGCGCAGGGTTTCTTCGTACAGGTGGTCGTCTTCGTCGAGCCATTGCTGGATCGGCAGCTTGACCCCGAAATCGCTGGCCAGCGACGCTTCCAGGCCGGCAACATCCCACTGCTCGGGCAGCGACTGCGGCGGAATGTGCTGGGCGACGGTGGCGTCGAGCACTTCCTGGCGGAAGTCGGCGATGGTGTCGCCAATATTGTCAGCTGCCAGCAGGCTGTTACGCATGTGGTAGATGACTTTACGTTGCTCGTTGGCGACGTCGTCGAATTCGAGCAGCTGTTTACGAATGTCGAAGTTGCGGCCTTCGACCTTGCGCTGGGCCTTTTCGATGGCGTTGGTGACCATGCGGTGTTCGATGGCTTCACCGGACTGCATGCCCAGCGCCTTCATGAAGTTCTTCACCCGGTCGGAGGCGAAGATACGCATCAGGCTGTCTTCCAGCGACAGGTAGAAACGGCTCGAACCCGGGTCGCCCTGACGGCCGGAACGGCCACGCAGCTGGTTGTCGATACGGCGCGACTCGTGACGCTCGGAGGCGATCACGTGCAGGCCACCGGACTCGATCACCTGCTGGTGACGCTTCTGCCAGTCGGCCTTGATCTGCGCAACTTGCTCAGGCGTCGCGTTTTCCATGGCGGCGACTTCGACTTCCCAGTTACCGCCCAGGAGGATGTCGGTACCACGGCCGGCCATGTTGGTGGCGATGGTCAGCGCACCCGGGCGACCGGCCTGGGCAATGATCTCGGCTTCTTTCTCGTGGTACTTGGCGTTGAGGACCTTGTGATCGATGCCTTCCTTCTGCAGCAGGTTGGACATGTGCTCGGAGGTTTCGATGGTCGCCGTACCCACCAGGACGGGGCGGCCCTGGGTCATGCTTTCCTTGATGTCGGCGATGATCGCCTGGTACTTCTCTTCGGCAGTCAGGTACACCAGGTCGTTGAAGTCCTTACGGGCCAACGGCTTGTTCGGCGGGATCACCATCACGTTGAGTCCGTAGATCGACTGGAACTCGAACGCTTCGGTGTCGGCGGTACCGGTCATGCCGGACAGCTTGTTGTACAGGCGGAAGTAGTTCTGGAAGGTGGTCGAAGCCAGGGTCTGACTCTCGGCCTGAATGTTCAGGTTCTCTTTCGCTTCGATCGCCTGGTGCAGGCCTTCGGACAGACGACGGCCCGGCATGGTACGGCCGGTGTGTTCGTCGATCAGCAGGATCTGGCCGTCCTGGACGATGTATTCAACGTTGCGATGGAACAGCTTGTGCGCGCGCAGGCCGGCGTAGACGTGGGTCAGCAGGCCCAGGTTGTGCGCCGAGTAGAGGCTCTCGCCCTCGGCCAGCAGACCGACCTGGGTGAGCATCTCTTCGATGAACTGGTGGCCGGCTTCGTTGAGTTCAACCTGACGGCTCTTCTCGTCGATGCTGTAGTGGCCTTCCTGGGTAACCTGGCCCTCGACTTCCTCGATGTGCTGCTTGAGGCGCGGGATCAGCTTGTTGATCTCGATGTACAGCTTGGAGCTGTCTTCGGCCTGGCCGGAGATGATCAGCGGGGTACGGGCTTCGTCGATCAGGATGGAGTCGACTTCGTCGATCACGGCAAAATTCAGCTCACGCTGGAATTTCTCTTCCATGCTGAAGGCCATGTTGTCGCGCAGGTAGTCGAAACCGAATTCGTTGTTGGTGCCGTAGGTGATGTCGGCGGCATAGGCGATGCGCTTCTCTTCCGGCGGCTGGAACGGCGTAACGACGCCGACGGTCAGGCCGAGGAATTCGTACAGCGGACGCATCCAGTTGGCGTCGCGGCGGGCCAGGTAGTCGTTCACCGTGACCACGTGCACGCCTTTGCCCGACAAGGCATTGAGGTACACGCCCAGGGTTGCGACCAAGGTCTTGCCTTCACCGGTACGCATTTCTGCGATCATGCCTTCGTGCAAGGTCATGCCGCCGATCAGCTGCACATCGAAGTGACGCATGCCCATGACCCGCTTGCCGGCTTCACGGGCAACCGCGAAGGCTTCAGGCAACAGCTGGTCGAGGGTCTCGCCTTTGGCCAGGCGCTCTTTGAACTCTGCGGTCTTGGCGCGCAGCTGCTCATCCGAGAGGGCCACCATCTGCTCTTCGAAGGCATTGACGATCTGTACCGTCTTGAGCATGCGTTTGACTTCACGCTCGTTCTTGCTTCCAAAAAGTTTTTTTAACAAAGGCGCAAACATATCGGCAGGATCTTCCACACGTGGGGATGGAGGGCGGCCCCGTAAGTCGCCCGTGCAGCCCTTATGGCCGCATGCGAACGAGCATTCTACCCGGAAACGATGGTGAGGAAAGTGGCGGATTTCCACGATGCTGGCACAGCGCTTTGACGGGGCATGGTTAAAATAAGGCCTTTTTCGCCAACTTCAACCCATTGCAACATGAAGTTTTACCCTGACTGCCTGGCCAAGGCTTACCACAGGCGATCTGCTAAGATGGCAGCTCTGTAACTTCAGGTGTCCCTTCATGGCTTTTCGCCCCTCGCCAGCCCGCGCCCCCGCTGTTCTTCTGCGCGAAGCCCGGCCGCTCAAAGCCCTGTTCAGCCAGGCCCAGCGCCTGGCGCAACTGCAGAAGCTGCTCGACAGCCAGTTGCAGCCGGCTGCCCGTGAGCATTGCCACATCGCCTCCTGGCGCGAAGGCACGCTGCTGCTGATCGTCACCGACGGCCACTGGGCCACCCGCCTGCGGTACCAGCAAAAACGCCTGCAACGCCAGTTGCAGACCCTGGAGGTCTTCGCCAGCCTGACCCGGATCCTGTTCAAGGTGCAGCCACCGACCACCCAGAGCCGGGCGGTCGGGCACACCGCAGACCTGTCGAGCCGCGCGGCCGAGAGCATTCAGGCGACGGCGGAGGGCATCAGCGATCCCAAGCTGCGGGCGGCGCTGGAGCGGCTGGCCAGTCATGCGCGAGACAAGGATTCGGCGGACGGTTGATATTCCGTACATGGGGCTGCTGCGCAGCCCATCGCCGGCAAGACCGGCTCCCACAGGTACTGTGTCGAGCAAAAACCAGGCATAAAAAAGGCCACCCGAAGGTGGCCCAAAAAAACTAAAGAAGAGAGTGTTCGTACTTACACTGCCGCAACCGGACGCATGTAAGAGATCGGTGCCGTGCTGGCATCTTCGAAAGTCACCACTTCCCAGGCGTCTTTTTCCTCGATCAGCTTGCGCAGCAGCTGGTTGTTCAGCGCGTGTCCGGACTTGTAGCCCTTGAACTCGCCGATCAGGCTGTTGCCCAGCAGGTAGAGGTCGCCGATGGCGTCGAGGATCTTGTGCTTGACGAATTCGTCTTCGTAGCGAAGACCGTCTTCGTTGAGCACGCCGTCCTTGTCGACCACGATGGCGTTTTCCACACTGCCACCGAGTGCGAGGTTGTTCTTGCGCAGGTACTCGATGTCACTCATGAACCCGAAGGTACGGGCGCGGCTGACTTCCTTCACGAACGAGGTGCTGGAAAAGTCCACGCTGGCACTTTGAGTCCGGTTGTGGAACACCGGGTGATCGAAATCGATCTCGAAACTCACCTTGAACCCGTCGAACGGCAGGAAAGTGGCGCGCTTGTCGCCGTCTTCCACTGTCACTTCGCGCAGGATGCGGATGAACTTCTTGGCTGCGTCCTGTTCTTCCAGGCCGGCAGATTGAATCAGGAATACAAAGGGCCCAGCGCTACCGTCCATGATCGGCACTTCGGACGCGGAGAGCTCGACGTAGGCGTTATCGATGCCCAGGCCAGCCATGGCCGAGAGCAAGTGCTCAACCGTGTCTACCTTGGTATCGCCGTTGACCAGTGTCGTCGACATGGTGGTCTCGCCGACATTCGCCGCGCGGGCAGGAATTTCCACCACGGGGTCGAGGTCGGCACGACGAAATACGATGCCGGTATCCACAGGTGCGGGTTTGAGGGTCAGGTAAACCTTTTCCCCGGAGTGCAGGCCGACACCTGTGGCACGGATGATATTTTTCAGGGTGCGTTGTTTAATCATGGCATTGGCCGCTTCAGCGCAAATTGCGAACTGGTATCAACAAAGGCTGAGGATAATACCAGACCCGGCCTTTGCTGAACACCAATCACCCTTATACCCCTGATAAATTTCATTAATCGGCCTGACGACGCAGGAATGCCGGGATGTCCAGGTAGTCCAGATCGTCTTGCGGATTAAGTTTGGCAGCCGCTGCCGCACCGGCGTGAGCCTGGTTGCGCATCACGGTCGGACGCTCCAGATCACGGTAGTTCACCGAAGATTCGTGACGAACAGGAGCCGGTGCCGGGGTCTGCGCCGCAGCAGTCTGCATGGTGTTGTCGATAACCTTGACCGGCTTCTCGATTTTTGCACCCAGACCAGTGGCAACCACGGTAACGTGCAGCTCGTCGCGCATGTCCGGATCGATAACGGTACCGACCTTGACCATGGCGTGATCGGAAGCGAAGGCTTCGATGATGCTGCCGACGTCCGAGTATTCACCCAGCGACAGGTCAGGACCCGCCGTGATGTTGACCAGGATGCCGCGAGCGCCCTGCAGGTTGACGTCTTCGAGCAGCGGGTTGCGGATGGCTGCCTCGGTCGCTTCACGTGCACGGTTAGGACCGCTGGCGCAGCCGGTACCCATCATCGCCATGCCCATCTCGCTCATCACGGTACGCACGTCGGCGAAGTCGACGTTGATCATGCCCGGACGCTTGATGATGTCGGAGATACCGCGAACGGCACCGGCCAGTACGTCGTCAGCCTTGGCGAATGCCGACAGCAGGCTGGCATCCTTGCCGAGGATGGTCAGCAGCTTCTCGTTGGGGATGGTGATCAGCGAGTCGACGCTGTCAGCCAGTGCACGGATGCCCTCGTCGGCAATCTGCATGCGCTTGCGGCCTTCGAACGGGAACGGACGAGTGACCACGGCAACGGTGAGGATGCCCAGCTCTTTCGCCACTTCGGCGATGATTGGCGCCGCACCGGTACCGGTACCGCCACCCATGCCGGTAGTGATGAACACCATGTTGGTGCCTTGCAGCACTTCGGCGATGCGCTCACGGTCTTCCAGCGCGGCTTGGCGGCCGACTTCCGGATTGGCACCAGCACCCAGGCCCTTGGTCACGCCGGTACCCAGTTGCAGGATGGTGCGCGCGCCGATGTTTTTCAGCGCTTGAGCATCAGTGTTGGCGCAGATGAATTCGACGCCTTCGATGTTGCTCTTGACCATGTGATTGACGGCGTTGCCACCGCCGCCACCGACGCCGATCACTTTAATGACCGGACTTTGCGGGACGTTGTCTACGAGCTCGAACATTTTCCCTCTCCTTACAGTTCTCTAGTTTTTGCGCCTACTACTACTGCTTTGAAACTTTAAAAGTTGCCCTGGACCCAACGTTTGAAGCGTTCGAACGCTGGAGCCTTCGGTTCATCGCCATAGCCGTTGCTGCTGCTGCTGATACCGGTCAGGGTCAAGCCGTCGGACTGCTTCTGCAGGCCGTAGGTCAAAAGGCCCACACCGGTGGAATAGATCGGGTTGCGCACCACATCGCTAAGGCCGCGAACACTGTGCGGTACGCCCAGGCGTACCGGCATGTGGAAGATTTCCTCGGCAAGTTCTACCGCGCCTTCCATTTTCGAGGTACCGCCGGTCAGGACGATGCCCGCCGGTACCAGGTCTTCGTAGCCGCTGCGACGCAGTTCGGCCTGGATCAGGGTGAAGAGCTCGTCGTAACGCGGCTCGACCACTTCGGCCAGGGCCTGGCGCGACAGTTCGCGCGGCGGACGGTCGCCGACGCTCGGCACCTTGATGGTTTCACCGGCACCGGCCAGTTTGGCCAGGGCGCAGGCGTAACGGATCTTGATCTCTTCGGCGTACTGGGTCGGCGTGCGCAAGGCCATGGCGATGTCGTTGGTCACCTGGTCGCCGGCAATCGGGATCACCGCGGTGTGACGGATCGCGCCTTCGGTGAAGATGGCGATGTCGGTGGTGCCGCCGCCGATGTCGACCAGGCACACGCCCAGCTCTTTTTCGTCGTCGGTCAGGACCGAGTAGGCCGAGGCCAACTGCTCGAGGATGATGTCGTCGATTTCCAGGCCGCAGCGACGCACGCACTTCTCGATGTTCTGTGCGGCATTGACGGCGCAGGTGACCACGTGGACCTTGGCTTCCAGACGCACGCCGGACATACCCAGCGGCTCGCGCACGCCTTCCTGGTTGTCGATCACGTAGTCCTGCGGCAGGGTGTGCAGGACCCGCTGATCGGCCGGGATGGCAACGGCCTGGGCGGCGTCGAGCACGCGCTCCAGGTCCGCCGCGCTGACTTCGCGGTCGCGGATGGCGACGATGCCGTGGGAGTTCAGGCTGCGGATGTGATTGCCGGCAACACCGACGAACGCCGAGTGAATCCGGCAGCCCGCCATCAGCTGGGCCTCTTCGACCGCGCGCTGGATCGACTGCACGGTGGACTCGATATTGACCACCACGCCCTTCTTCAGCCCGCGCGATGGGTGGGTGCCGATACCGACGATTTCCAGGGTGCCGTCGGCGGCGACTTCGCCCACCAGAGCCACAACCTTGGAGGTGCCGATATCCAGCCCGACGATCATTTTGCCGCTATGCGCATTTGCCATGGGTCCTGCCTCTCTCTAATTCTTCGCAACGGCGGGTTGGGCCGTTGTCGGTGCATTCGGTTCCCGCCAGCCAACGGCCAGGCCATTGGCATAACGCAGATCGATGCGGGCGATGTTCGTGATCTGTTCTTTGAGTGTCTTGTCGTAAATGGCAATGAAGCGGCGCATCTTTTCCACCAGATGATCGCGTCCCAGCAGCAGTTCGATACCTGGCCCGGCGCTACCGGCACCGGTGGTCAGGAACCAGCTGCCGCGCTCGCGCAACTCCAGCCGGGCAATCGAAAAGCCCATCGGCCGCAACATCTGGCTCAGGACCTGATATTGCTGCATTACTTTTTGCTGCGCCCGCTGCGGCCCGAACAGCTGCGGCAGGTGCTCGTAGTTGGCAAGTTCGCGCGGGGTGAAGGCCTGGCCCTGGTTATTGAGCAAGGCTTCGTCGCCCCAGCGCGCTACCGGCAACTGTTCTTCCAGGCGGATCACCACTTCATCCGGCCATACCCGGCGCACTTCGGCGTGGGCGATCCAGGGCATCTGCTCCAGTTCCGCACGCATGCTCGCCAGGTCGACGGTGAAGAAGCTTGCCGCCACGTACGGAGCGATCCGCTGCTGCACCGCCTGTTGGCTGATGTAGCTGAGGTCGCCCTGCACGGCGATCTTGGTGATCGGCCGGTCGGCGTACGGCATCAGGCGCTGGGCACCCTCGTAGGCGCCAAACCCGGCGGCGACCAGCAACACCGGCCAGAGCAGGCGCTTGAACACGCTGAAGTTGGCCTTGGGCAGGCGCGCCGACAGTGGCTCCTTGGCCACCATCCGGCTGGCACCACGCGGCACCGGCTTGTTACGGCCGGGGGCGGGTTGCTGATGACGTAACATCGCGCCTTGCATGGGCTTAACCTCGCGCCTCGACGCTTGCCGCCAGGATCGCCAGCACCAACTGCTGGAAGTCCAGGCCGGCCGCGCGTGCCGCCATCGGGACCAGGCTGTGATCAGTCATGCCTGGTGCGGTGTTGACCTCGAGCAGCCAGAAACGCCCCTGCTCGTCCTGCATCACGTCCAGCCGGCCCCAGCCAGCGATGCCAATGGCGTCGCAGGCGCGGGCGGTCAGGTCGATGAGTTCCTGCTCTTTCTCAGGGCTCAAGCCACACGGGATCCGGTACTGGGTATCGGAGGCCAGGTACTTGGCGTCGTAGTCGTAGAACGTGTGCGGCGTGCCCAGGGCGATCGGTGGCAACACCTGGCCACGCAGGGTCGCGACGGTGAACTCCGGACCGTGAATCCATTGTTCGACCAACACTTGCGAATCGTAGGTAGCGGCGTCTTTCCAGGCGGCGATCAATTCGTCGACACCGTTCACTTTCGCCATACCGATACTGGAACCTTCATGGGCCGGTTTGACGATCAAAGGGAAGCCCAGTTCCGCACCTGCAGAAATACAGTCAACTTCGCTGCTAAGCACGGCATGACGCGGGGTCGGAATACCCAGGCTGTGCCAGACCTGTTTGGTCCGCAGCTTGTCCATGGCCAGCGCCGAAGCGAGGATGCCGCTGCCGGTGTACGGAATGCCCAGGCACTCCAGCAGGCCCTGCATGCTGCCGTCTTCACCGCCACGACCGTGGAGGATGATGAAGGCGCGATCGATCTTCTCGCTCTGCAGGCGCTGCAGCAGGTCGTCACCGACATCGATGGCGACCACGTCGACACCGGCGCTGGTCAGCGCTTCGATGACTGCGGCACCGGACTTGAGCGAAACCTCGCGCTCGGCGCTCTTGCCGCCATAAAGCACGGCTACGCGGCCGAAGGCTTTCGGCTCGATGGTCGAGTGCAAAGTGGCGTATGCGTTATCAGTCATTTCGACTTCCCCTGACTGGCAACTGCACCAGCGAACAACGGACTCTTGAGTAATTGCGGGGCCAGGCCACCGATGTCACCGGCCCCCTGGCACAGCAGGATGTCGCCGGCGCGCAGCAGCGGCTTGACCAGCGGCGCCAGCTCGATGCCGCGCTCGATGTAGATCGGGTCGAGCTGGCCGCGCTGGCGGATGCTGTGGCACAGCTGACGGCTGTCGGCGCCCGGGATCGGCTCTTCGCCGGCCGGGTAGACTTCCATCAGCAGCAGCACGTTGGCATCGGCCAGGACCTGGACGAAATCGTCGTAGAGGTCACGGGTGCGGCTGTAACGGTGCGGCTGGTACACCATCACCAGGCGCCGCTCAGGCCAGCCACCGCGCACGGCCTTGATCACCGCCGCGACTTCGGTCGGGTGGTGGCCGTAGTCGTCGACCAGCATCACGCTGCCGCCGTCCACCGGCAGTTCGCCGTAGACCTGGAAGCGCCGCCCTACCCCCTGGAACCCCGAGAGGCCCTGGACAATGGCTTCGTCGCTGATGCCTTCGTCGGTGGCAATGGCGATGGTCGCCAGGGCGTTGAGCACGTTGTGGTTGCCCGGCATGTTGACCGACACGTCCAGCGGCTCGCGATCGCGGCGCAGCACGGTGAAGTGGGTCTGCATGCCCGACTGGCGAACATTGATCGCACGCACATCAGCTTCTTCGCTGAAACCGTAGGTAACCGCCGGACGCTTGACCTGCGGCAGGATCTCGCGCACCACCGGGTCGTCCAGGCACATCACCGCCAGCCCGTAGAACGGCAGGTTGTGCAGGAACTCGACGAAGGTTTTCTTCAGCTTGTTGAAGTCGCCTTCGTAGGTCGCCATGTGGTCGGCGTCGATGTTGGTGACCACGGCCACCAGCGGCTGCAGGTGCAGGAAGCTAGCGTCGCTTTCATCGGCTTCGGCGATCAGGTAGCGGCTGGTGCCGAGCTGGGCATTGGTGCCGGCTGCATTCAGGCGGCCACCGATGACGAAGGTCGGGTCCAGGCCACCGGCGGCGAATACCGAGGCCAGCAGGCTGGTGGTGGTGGTCTTGCCATGGGTACCGGCAACGGCGATGCCGTGGCGGTAGCGCATCAGCTCGGCGAGCATCTCGGCCCGCGGCACCACCGGAATGCGCCGCTCAAGGGCAGTGGCGACTTCCGGGTTGGCAGTGTTGATGGCACTGGACACCACCAGCACATCGGCGCTGGCGGCGTTCTCGGCACGGTGACCGATGAAGATCTGCGCACCGAAGGATTCCAGACGCTCGGTAACCGGCGAGGTCTTGAGGTCGGAACCCGACACCTGGTAACCCAGGTTCAGCAGCACTTCGGCAATACCGCACATGCCCACACCGCCGATACCGACGAAGTGGATGCGACGGATACGGCGCATTTCCGGTTGTGGCATGGCTTTTTTGTTCTCAACCATGGGCCACCTCCAGACAGATATCGACCACGGTGCGGGTGGCAGCGGGCTTGGCCAGGCGCCGGGCAGTGGCGGCCATGGTGGTGAGTTTTTCCGGTTGCATCAGCACCTCGTTCAGGCGTTCAGCGAGTTGCGCTGCGCCAGTTGTCGCTTGTGGCATCAGGAAGGCAGCGCCTTCACGGGCCAGATAATGGGCGTTGTGGGTCTGGTGGTCGTCGATGGCGTGGGGCAAGGGCACCAGCATCGAGGGCAAGCCGGCCGCGGCCAGCTCGCTGACAGTCAGCGCACCCGCGCGGCAGACCACCAGATCAGCCCAGCCATAGGCATGGGCCATGTCCTTGATGAACGGCTCTACCTGAGCCTCGACACCGGCCTCGCGATAACGCTCGGCGGTAATCTGGTCATGCTGCTTGCCAGCCTGGTGGAATACCTCGGGACGAATCTCCTGAGGCACCTGGGCCAAAGCCTGGGGCAGCAATTTGTTCAGCGGTTCGGCACCCAGGCTTCCGCCGAGCACCAGCAAACGAGGCTTGCGCGCACCCAGGGGCTCGCGCAGGGTTTCCATGAACAGTTCGCTGCGCACCGGGTTACCGGTGGTGCGCAGTTTGTCCGACGCCGCGAAGGTGTCGGGGAAAGCTTCGCAGACTCGGCCAGCCAAAGGCACCAGCAGCCGATTGGCGGTACCGGCGCGGGCGTTCTGCTCGTGAATCACCACGGGTACGCCGCACAGCCGGGCAGCGACGCCCCCCGGACCGGTCACGTAACCACCAAAGCCAACCACACACACCGGCTTGAGCTGACGAATGATCCGCCGCGCCTGCAGCACGGCCTTGACCAGGGTGAACGGCGCCTTGAGCAGCGACAGCTTGCCTTTGCCACGCAGGCCAGTGACCTGGATCAGGTGCAACTGCAGGCCGGCCTGGGGCACCAGTTCGTTTTCGATACCGCGCGGGGTGCCCAGCCAGTGCACGCTGTAACCGCGCGCCTGGAATTCACGGGCGCAGGCCAGCGCCGGGAACACGTGGCCCCCGGTGCCGCCTGCCATGATCAATACGCTCTTGCCGTTAGCGGCCATGATTCGGCTCCTCGGCAAAATCGCTTTCATTGAATTCGTGTTCTTCACTGCCCAGGTGCGTACGGCTCTCCCATTCGATGCGTAGCAGCAAGCCGACGCAGGCACAGCAGATCACCAGGGAGCTACCGCCGTAGCTGAGGAACGGCAGGGTCAGGCCCTTGGTCGGCAGCAGGCCGACGTTCACGCCGATGTTGATCAGGAACTGACCGATCCACAGGAACGCCAGGCCGAAGGCCATATAGGCGGCAAAGAATTGTTTGGCTTTTTCTGCCCACAGGCCGATGTACAGCGCGCGCACAGTGACGAACACGAACAGCGCCACGGTAACCAGCGAGCCGACCACACCCAGCTCTTCGGCCAGTACCGAGAAGACGAAGTCGGTGTGCGCTTCGGGCAGGTAGAACTGCTTCTGCACGCTGTTGCCCAGGCCAACGCCGAGCCACTCGCCGCGACCGAAGGCGATCAGTGCCTGGGTCAACTGGTAGCCGGAGCCGAACTGATCCGACCAGGGGTCGGTGAAGGTGATCAGACGCGCCATCCGGTAGGGCTGGGCCTGGACCAGAATGAACACCGCTGCAACCGCCAGCACCACCATCAGACTGAAGCGGAACAAGCCGACGCCGCCGAGGAACAGCATCGCCGCCGCCGCGCCCATCATTACCACCGTGGCGCCGAAGTCCGGCTCCATCAGCAACAGGCCGGCCATCGGCAGCAGCACGATGAACGGCTTGAAGAAACCCATCCAGCTTTCGCGCACTTCCTGCTGGCGACGCACCAGATATCCGGCCAGGTAAATGACCACGAAGACCTTGGCGATTTCCGAGGGCTGAACGTTGAAGAAACTGAAACCGATCCAGCGCATCGAACCGTTCACTTCGCGGCCAATGCCTGGCACCAGTACCAGTACCAACAGCGCGAAGGCGCCGACCAGCATGGTGAAGCCCATCTTCTGCCAGGTGGCGATGGGCACCATCATGGTGACGATGCAGGCGAACACGCCGATTGCCACGTACACCAGGTGGCGGAACATGTGGTAAAGCGGGTTGCCCGACTGCACCGCGGCCACTTCCGAGGAAGCCGAGGTAATCATCACCAGGCCCAGGCCCAGCAGTGCCAGGCACCCGGCGAGCATGGCGAAATCGAGATCGACGCCGCGCCCGCTGATCAGCGGCGATGGATAAGGCTTGATGATGCCGAAGATCATGCCAGCCCTCCTGCGGCCTGGGCGAACAGGCGCCCACGCTCTTCAAAGTTCTTGAACATGTCCAGGCTGGCGCAAGCTGGCGACAGCAGCACGGCGTCGCCGGGCTGGGCCAGTTCGGCACATTGCTGCACCGCTTCATCGAGGGTTTTCACCCGGATCAGCGGCACGCCGTCACCCAGGGCTTCGGCCAGGCGCTCGGCATCGCGGCCCAGCAGCACGACGGCGCGGCAGTTGGCGGCAACCGGCGCAGTCAACGCGCTGAAGTCGGCGCCTTTGCCGTCGCCACCGGCGACCAGCACCAGCTTGCCGTCGATATCGGCGCCCAGGCCTTCGATAGCCGCAAGGGCGGCACCGACGTTGGTCGCTTTGGAATCGTCGTACCAGTTCACGCCATTGCGCTCACGAATCCACTGGCAACGGTGCGCCAGGCCAGCGAAGGTGCGCAGGCTGGACAGCATGGCGTCCATCGGCAGGCCAACAGCGTGGCCCAGGGCCAGGGCTGCCAGGGCGTTGGACTGATTGTGCGCGCCGCGGATTTTCAGTTCACGAACCGGCATCAGGTTCTGGAACTCGAACGCCAGGTATTTCTCGCCGTTTTCTTCACGCAGACCGAAGGCCTTGAAGTCGGGCGCGTTCAAACCGAAGGTCCATACCGGCTGGCCTTCAGCCAGCAGCGGGCGGCTCAGGGCGTCCTGACGGTTGACCGCCACCTGCCGCGCACCACGGAAGATCCGGTGCTTGGCCAGGTGATAGGCCGGCAAGCCACTGTAGCGGTCCATGTGGTCTTCGCTGACGTTGAGCACGGTGGCCACTTCGGCGTTGAGCTGGTCGGTGGTTTCCAGCTGGAAGCTCGACAGTTCCATCACGTACAGCTCGACGTCGTCGCTGAGCAGATCCAGCGCCGGGGTACCGAGGTTGCCGCCGACTGCCACACGCTTGCCTGCCGCGGCGGCCATTTCGCCGACCAGGGTGGTCACGGTGCTTTTCGCGTTGGAACCGCTGATGGCAATGATCGGCGCCTTGGCGTTGCGGGCGAACAGTTCGATGTCGCCCGACAGCTTCACGCCACGGGCAGCTGCCTGCTGCAGGGCCGGGGTGGCCAGGGCCAGGCCGGGGCTGACATACAGCTCGTCGGCGCGGCAGAGGAACTCTACGTCCAGCTCGCCACAGCGCACTTCCACCTGCGGAAAATCACGGCGCAGGGTATCCAGTTCCGGCGGGTTGTCACGGGTGTCGGCAACCGCAAAGGCAACGCCCCGGTTCGCCAGGAAGCGAACCAGGGACATGCCGCTCTTGCCGAGGCCGACAACGATGCGGAAGTGGTCAGAAGCGATCAAGGACACGCGTTTCTACCTCAGTTTCAGGGTGGCAAGGCCGATCAGCACCAGAATCACGGTGATGATCCAGAAGCGGACGATCACCCGAGGCTCGGGCCAACCCTTGAGTTCAAAGTGGTGGTGAATCGGCGCCATGCGGAACACGCGCTTGCCGGTCAACTTGAAGGAGGCCACCTGGATCACCACCGACAGGGTCTCCATGACGAACACACCGCCCATGATGAACAGGACGATTTCCTGACGCACGATCACGGCGATGGTGCCCAGTGCGGCGCCCAGTGCCAGGGCACCGACGTCGCCCATGAACACCTGGGCCGGATAGGTGTTGAACCACAGAAAGCCCAGGCCGGCACCGATCAGCGCGCCGCAGAACACAATCAGCTCACCTGCGCCCGGCACGTAAGGGATCAGCAGGTATTCAGCGAATTTCACGTTACCCGACAGGTAGCAGAAGATGCCCAGGGCGCCGCCAACCATCACCGTCGGCATGATCGCCAGGCCGTCGAGGCCGTCGGTGAGGTTCACCGCGTTGCTCGAGCCGACGATGACGAAGTAGGTCAGGACCACGAAACCGATACCCAGCGGGATGGTGACGTCTTTGAGCATTGGCACGATCAGGGTGGTTTCGACGCTGGTCGGAGCGGTCATGTACAGGAAGATTGCTGCACCGAGGCCGAACACCGACTGCCAGAAATACTTCCAGCGGCTTGGCAGGCCGCGCGAGTTCTTCTCGATCACCTTGCGGTAGTCATCGACCCAGCCGATTGCGCCGAACAGCAGAGTGACGATCAGCACCACCCAGACATAACGGTTGGTCAGGTCGGCCCACAGCAGGGTACTGATGCCGATCGCGGAAAGAATCAGTGCGCCACCCATGGTCGGGGTGCCGGATTTGGACAGGTGCGATTGCGGGCCGTCGTTACGGACCGCTTGACCGATCTGGCGAATCTGCAGGGTACGGATCATCCATGGGCCCAGGCAAAGGGCCAGCGACAACGCGGTCAGTACACCAAGGATCCCGCGCAGGGACAGGTACTGGAAGACCGCGAAGCCTTTGTAGAACTGTTGCAGATACTCAGCCAGCAGCAGCAGCATTAATGTTTCTCCCCGCTGGAACCGCACAAAGCCGCCACGACGTTCTCCATCGCAGCGCTGCGCGAACCCTTGATCAAAATAGTGGTGTTGGTGGCCTGCTCGGCGGCGCGAACGGCGTCGATCAGGTCAGCTTGATTAGCGAAATGTCGGGCATTGGTGCCGAACGCTGCTACCGCGTGGGCCATGTTGCTGCCCACCGCATAGAGTGCCGAAACCTTGTCTTTGGCGTACTCGCCTACCTGCCGATGCCCTTCCTCAGCCCACTGGCCCAATTCGCCGATATCCCCGAGCACCAGGACGGTGCGGCCGGAAAAGCCGGCGAGTATATCAACGGCAGCGCACATGGAGGTGGGGTTTGCGTTGTAAGTGTCATCAATTACCCGCACACCGTTGGGCGCCATCTGCACCACAGTGCGGCCCTTGACCGGTTGCACGGCATTGAGGCCCTGGACGATACCGTCCAGCGTCAGACCAAAGGCATGGGCGGCAGCGGCGGCGGCCAGAGCATTGGCCACGTTGTGGGTACCGAGCAGGTTGAGCTGGACCCGCGCCACGCCCAGCGGGCTGTGCAGGTCGAACGACGGGCAACCACGCTCGTCGTGAGCAATGCTGCCAGCGTGGAAATCCGCGCCGGCGTTGTTCAGGGCGAAGGTCAGCACCGAGCGATTGCCGGCGCGCTTTTTCCAGATGGCGAAGGCCTTGTCATCAAGGTTCAATACCGCCACGCCATCCTGACCCAGACCTTCGAGGATCTCGCCCTTGGCTTCGACAATCTTCTCTGGCCCGCCGAACTCGCCGACATGAGCGGTTCCGGCATTGTTGATCAGCGCTACCTGTGGCTTGGTCAGGCCGACGGTATAGGCGATTTCACCGATGCGCGAGGCACCCAGCTCGATGACCGCCGCGGTATGCTCCGGGGCCAGTTCGAGCAGGGTCAGCGGTGCGCCGAAATCATTGTTGAGATTGCCGCGAGTGGCCAGCACCGGGCCACGGGTACGCAGAATGCTCGCAAGCATTTCCTTGACCGTGGTCTTGCCGCTGGAACCGGTGATGGCGGCAACCGGCTTGTCGAATGCGGCGCGGTTCAGCGCGCCCAGCTGGCCCAGGGCCAGGCGGGTGTCGCTAACCACCAGCTGCGGCAGGTTGCTGCCCGGCACTTCGCGCTGCACCAGGGCGGCGACCGCGCCCTTGGCGGCAACGTCGTTCAGGTAGTCGTGACCGTCGAAGCGCGGCCCGGCCAGGGCGACAAACAGCTGCCCGGCAGTGATTGCCCGGCTGTCGATGCTGACGCCATTGAAGGTCGCGTCCTGGCCCTGCAGGCGGCCGTTGAGCGGCGCGGTCAGCTGGCTGAGGGACAATGGCTTAAGCATCGGGGGCCTCCCACACGGCAAGGGCTTTCTCGGCTTCGACCAGATCGGAGAAGTCGTGGCGCTCGCCGTTGATTTCCTGATAGTCCTCATGCCCCTTGCCGGCCAGGACGATGACATCGTCAACGCCAGCACTGGCAATCAACTGCGCAATGGCAGGGCCACGACCGGCAACGAATTCGACGGCATCGGCCTGGGCAAAGCCAGGGCGGATATCGGCGAAGATCTGCTGCGGATCTTCAGTGCGCGGGTTGTCATCGGTGACCAGCACGCCATCCGCCAGGCGCTCGGCCACTTCGGCCATCAGCGGACGCTTACCGCGATCACGGTCGCCACCGCAGCCGAACAGGCACAGCAACTGGCCTTTGGCATGCGGGCGCAGTGCTTGCAACACCTGCTCCAGGGCATCGGGGGTATGCGCGTAATCGACCACCACCAGCGGCTTGCTGCCGCCGCCCAGGCGCTGCATGCGCCCGACCGGGCCTTCCAGCACCGGGGTGACCTTGAGAATTTCGTCCAGCGGGTAATCCAGGGCCATCAAGGTGCCGACCGCCGCGAGTATGTTGCTCAGGTTGAAGCGCCCGAGCAGGCGGCTGCGCAACGAGTGCTCGCCTTGGGCAGTGACGATCACGGCGCGCACGCCATCATCATCGAAATGCGCTTCGCGGCAGTACAGCGAAGCGGCTGGATCCTTCAGGCTGTAGCTGATCAGGCGCGACTCGCCCTGCTCGGCTGCCAGCCGCCGACCAAAGTCGTCATCGAGGTTGACCACCCGGCAACGCAGGTTCGGCCAGCCGAACAGGCGCGTCTTGGCGTCTTCGTAGGCCTGCATGCTGCCGTGGTAATCGAGGTGATCACGGGACAGGTTGGTCATCACCGCGATGTCGAATGCCAGGGCGGCGACCCGGCCCTGGTCCAGGGCATGGGAAGACACTTCCATGGCCACGGCCTTGGCCCCGGCCTTCTTCAGGTCGTTGAGGGTGGCCTGCACGGCGATCGGGTCCGGCGTGGTCAAGCGACCGCTTTGCAGGGCGCCATAGAAGCCGGTACCGAGGGTGCCGATCAGACCGCAGTGCTGACCGAGCAGGTCCAGCGCCTGGGCCACCAGCTGGGTGACGCTGGTCTTGCCGTTGGTACCGGTGACACCCACCAGGTCGAGCAGACGGCTTGGCTCACCATAGAAACGCCCGGCGATGTCCGAGAGTTGCGCCGCCAGGCCCTTGACCGGAATCAGCGGCACTTCGGTGATCGGCAGCACGGTGGCGCCTTCGGCTTCGTAGGCAACCGCCGCCGCACCGCGCTTGAGCGCGTCGGCAATGTGTTCACGGCCATCCATGCGCGTACCCGGCACCGCCAGGAACAGGTCGCCCGGGCGTACGTTACGGCTGTCCAGGGTCAGTTCGCGGATCGACGGATCGCGGCTGGCCTGGGTAAAAAGCTTGCTCAATGGCATCGTCATCAACCGCGCCCTCCTTTGGCGGGCGCAGCATTGACCTGCTGCGGTGGGGTTGCCGGCGGCAGGTTGTCCGGCGGAATGTTCATCAGGCGCAACGTACCGGACATGACCTTGCTAAATACCGGTGCCGATACCAGGCCACCGAAGTAGCCGCCTTTGCTCGGCTCGTCGATGACCACGACCACCGCATAGCGCGGATCGCTCATCGGCCCGAAGCCGGCGAACAGCGAACGGTACGAATTTTCGGTGTAGCCCTTGGAACCGATGGTGGCTTTACGCGCCGTACCCGACTTGCCACCCACGTGGTAGAACGGCACCTGGGCGCGGAACACCCCGCGCGGCGCTTCGATGACCTGCTGGACCATGCCCTGGATGGTCTCGGCGACTTCCTTGGGCACCACCTGGGTGGACTCCGGCGCCTTGTCGACCTTGAGAATGCTCAGCGGCACCATCTTGCCGTCATTGGCCAGCGCCGCGTAGGCATGCACCAGTTGCAGCGCGGTGACCGACAGGCCGTAGCCATAGGACAGGGTCGCGGTTTCGGCCTTGCGCCATTCACGGTGGTTCGGCAGGTTGCCGACGCGCTCGCCCGGGAACCCCAGGCCGGTGTATTGACCGAGACCCAACTGGGACATCACCCGGTAGATCGATTCGCCACCGATATCGAAGGCGATCTTGCTCATGCCGACGTTACTGGAGTTGATCAGGATGCCGGTCAGGTCAAGGATCGGCCCCTCGCTCCTGGACACGTCACGAATGGTGTAACGCCCCAGTTGCAGGGTGCCGGGATAGACCTCGACCTTGTCGGTCGGCTTCCAGCGCCCGCTCTGCAGGGCCGCGCTCATGGACAGCGGCTTGACCGTCGAGCCGGGCTCGAAGACGTCGATGATCGCCCGGTTACGCATGGCCGCCGGGAACATGCTGCGGCGGTTGTTGGGGTTGTAGGTCGGCTGGTTGACCATGGCCAGCACTTCGCCGGTCTTGACGTCGAGAATCACCAGGCTGCCGGCCTTGGCTTCCTGTTCGGCAATGGCGTTGCGCAACTCGCGGGTGGCCAGGTATTGCAGGCGCAGGTCGATCGACAACGCCAAGGTCTTTCCGGCCTTGGCGTTTTTGGTTACCTGGATGTCCTTGATCAGCCGGCCGCGCCGGTCCTTGATCACCTGTCGCTTGCCGGGCACGCCGGCCAGCCATTCATCGTAGGCCAGCTCGACCCCTTCGCGACCGTGATCATCGAGGTCGGTAAAGCCGACCATGTGCGCGGCGACGTCGCCGGCCGGGTAGAAACGGCGGAATTCCTCGATGCCATAGACACCGGGGACTTTGAGATCGAGCACTACCTGGCCCTGCTCCGGGGTCAGGCCGCGGACCAGGTAGATGAATTCCTTGCTGGCCTGCTGCTCCAGGCGCGCCGCCAACTGCTGCGGGTTCTGCTTCAGCGCGGCGGCCAGGGCCGGCCAGCGCTCCTTGGCAGCCTGCATTTCTTTCGGGTTGGCCCACAGGGTGGTCACGGGAGTACTGACAGCCAGCGGCTCGCCATTACGGTCGGTGATCAGCCCGCGGTGCGCAGGAATAGGGATATGGCGCAGGCTGCGGGCATCGCCCTGGCCCTTGAGGAAGTCACGGTCGACCACCTGCAGGTCGATGATGCGCCAGGCAATTGCGCCGACCATCAGCGCCAGCAGGGCGATGACCACGCGGAACCGCCAGGGGTAGAGTGCGCCGTCGAGTTTCATCATGGCGCCACCATCCGCACTTCGTCAGCCGCCGGAATGCGCATCTTCAGCTGTTCGCTGGCGAGGTTCTCGATGCGGCTGTGGGCAGTCCAGGTGCTCTGTTCAAGAATCAGCCGGCCCCACTCGGCCTGCGCCTTGTCGCGCTCGCTGAGTTCGCCGTACAGGCTGTTGAGCAACTGACGATTCCAGTGCGCGCTGTAGGACACCGCCACCGAGGAAACGAGCACGCCGATGAACAGCAGAAGCATCAGGAAGCTTCCGCCTGGCAAAGGCTTGGCGAACAAGCGGCTCACCGCAGCTTCTCGGCGACGCGCATGACCGCGCTACGCGAACGTGGGTTGGCCTTGAGCTCGGCCTCGGAGGCGAACTGGGCCTTGCCGTGGACCTTGATCTTCGGTTCGAAATGCTTGTGCTGGACCGGCAGGTTGCGCGGCAGGTTGTCGGCCTCGCCCTTGACCAGCTTGCGCATGAACAGTTTGACGATGCGGTCTTCCAGGGAGTGGAAGCTGATCACCACCAGGCGCCCACCGACTTCCAGTGCTTCGAGCGCAGCATCAAGGCCGGCTTCGAGATCACCGAGCTCGTTGTTGACGTGAATGCGCAGGCCCTGGAAGGCACGGGTAGCCGGGTTCTTGCCCTTTTCCCAGGCCGGGTTGGCGACCTTGAGCACTTCGGCAAGGTCGGCGGTGCGGGTGAACGGGGTTTCTTCGCGGCGCAGTACCACGGCACGGGCCATGCGTTTGGCAAAGCGCTCCTCGCCGTATTCCTTGAACACCCGGGCGATTTCTTCTTCGGGCGCGTTGGCAATGAACTCGGCAGCACTGACGCCACGGGTCGGGTCCATGCGCATGTCCAGCGGGCCATCGTTGAGGAAGCTGAAGCCACGCTCAGGGTCGTCCAGCTGAGGCGACGACACGCCCAGGTCGAGCAGGATGCCGCTGACCTTGCCGGCCAGGCCGCGCTCGGCGACTTCGGCGCCCAGCTCGGCAAAACTGCGCTGCACAATGACAAAGCGGCCGTCTTCGGCCGCCAGCGCTTGCCCGGTGGCAATCGCTTGAGGATCTTTGTCAAAACCCAGCAGCCGGCCCTGCGGCCCGAGCTTGCTGAGGATCAACCGGCTATGCCCGCCGCGTCCGAAGGTGCCATCCAGATAGCAGCCATCGGCGCGTACAGCGAGAGCCTCGACGGCTTCGTCAAGCAGTACGGTGATGTGGTTAAAGCCGCTATCTATAGTCACAGGATCAAATCACGCAGTTCATCAGGCATGGCGCCCGGTTGTTGGATAGCTGCAAGGTCGGCTGCCGAAACCGCGTTCCAGGCATCCTCGTCCCACAGCTGAAATTTGTTCAGTTGCCCCACCAGCATTGCCTTCTTGTCGAGCTTGGCGTACTCGCGCAAACGCGGCGGCACCAGGAAACGACCACTGCCATCAAGCTCCAGATCCACCGCATTGCCGATCAGCAAACGCTGCAGGCGACGGTTCTCTTCACGCAATGACGGCAAGGCGCGCAACTTGGCTTCAATCAGTTCCCACTCATCGAGCGGGTACACGCATAAACAGGGATCAACCGCATCGATGGTCACGATCAACTGCCCGGAACTACGCGAATCGAGCTCGTCACGGTACCGGCTCGGCATTGCGAGACGGCCCTTTGCGTCGAGGTTGATGGCGTTGGCTCCGCGGAACACGGCTGCGATTCCCCACAATGTTAGCGTTTTTGTGTCAGAAAACCCACTTCATGCCACTTTCTGCCACTTGCGCACACTATAGGAATCCGCCTACCACACCGTCAAGGCACGCTTATAAGGAAATCCCTTACAGATCGGAGATTTAGCGCGCACAGAGAAGATAGAAGGACAATTCGGAAGGGATTTTGACGAAAAAACTCAAACCCACTCAGACGGATAGAGTGAGAAGTTAAAGTAATTTATTAAGAGTAAGATTTTTTCGGTATTACGAAGACGCATCTGCTATCGATTCAAGCAGGAGGGAAGAGGTGGAGAGTCGATCTGTAAGCCGGGTTCTGTCGAGGACAGTCATTCCTCTACGACGGCCATCACTGGACGCCTTTAGCAACCTACCCGGTTCCAACGCGGGCCGCGCCATATGGAACCCTATTTGGTCTTGCTCCGAGTGGGGTTTACCTAGCCATGAACTGTTGCCAGTCATGCGGTGCGCTCTTACCGCACCTTTTCACCCTTACCGGCACCGAAGTGCTTAGGCGGTTATTTTCTGTGGCACTTTCCGTAGGCTCGCGCCCCCCAGGCATTACCTGGCACTCTGCCCTATGGAGCCCGGACTTTCCTCCCCCCTCTATTGCGGAACAATAGAAGGCAGCGACTGTCCAATCGACTCTCCGCCGCAAAGGTTAACGGTAGCGGGCGCCAAGAACAAGCGATAAAACCAATAATAGCACTATAACATCAGTGGTCTTTCTGTTTTTCCAGCGCCACCTGGTACAGCAGGTTCTTGCGCACACCGGTGATTTCCGCCGCCAGCGCCGCGGCGCGCTTGAGCGGCATCTCCGCCAGCAGCAGGTCGAGGATGCGCATCGCCTCGGTGCTTACCGCCTGCTCATCCTCCGGCGCGGTATAGCCCGCCACCAGCACCACGCACTCGCCACGCTGCTGATTGCTGTCGGCCTCGACGAAGGCGCGCAGTTCAGCCAGCGGCAAGCCCTTGAGGGTCTCGAAGGTCTTGGTCAGCTCGCGGGCCAGCAGCGCCGGACGCTCACCCCCGAACACCTCTTCCATATCCTGCAGGCATTCGAGAATCCGGTGCGGCGCTTCGTAGAAGATCAGCGTCCGCAGTTCTTCCTTTACCTGACTCAGGCGCGCACGACGTCCTACCGCCTTGGCCGGCAGGAAGCCTTCGAAGATGAACCGGTCCGACGGCAGGCCAGCGGCCGACAGCGCCGCGATCAGCGCGCAGGCGCCAGGCACCGGCACCACCGATATGCCCGCGGCACGGGCCTGGCGCACCAGGTGATAGCCAGGGTCGGAAATCAGCGGCGTGCCGGCATCGGAAATCAGTGCGACGTTGTCCCCGGCCAGCAAACGGGTGAGAAAGCGGCTGCCCTCATCACGCTCGTTGTGCTCATGGCAGGCGGCCAAGGGGGTATTGATACCAAAGTGTTGCAACAGACGAATGGAGTGACGGGTGTCCTCGGCGGCAATCAGCGCCACATCGCCGAGCACCTTGAGCGCCCGGGCACTCATGTCATCCAGGTTGCCGATCGGCGTGGCCACCACGTAAAGCGTGCCCGAAGTGGATTGGGAAGCCCCTGGAACATCAGTCACTGCACACACCTGTCATCATGATCAAAGCGCCATTGTAGCCCGAGACTCGGCAACATTGGGCAATCAGGATTGCCGCAAACCGGCGCTCCACGACCTATATTGAAGGATTAACGCCAGCAAGATCGCGCCCCGGCCAGCGCTTGGGTACAATTGCCAGTTAATTTGATCGAGTAACAGGACCCTTACATGATCGCTTGCCTGCGGCTGCTCACAGCCCTTTGCCTCGCCGCCCTGCTGGCAGCCTGCGCCAGCTCGCCCTCGTCGAGCCTCGGCGAACTGCCGCGCACACCGGATGCCAGCATCGAGCAACTGCTTGAACAGGCCACCACCAGCAAGACGCCGGAGCAAGCTGCACTGCTGCGCCTGAGCGCCGCCGACCTGGCCTACAAGCAAAAGGACAATGCCCGCGCCGCGCGCATCCTCGAGCAAGTGCCACTGGAGCAGCTCAAACCGGCCCAGCAGATCTTCGCCAGCACCCTGGCGGCAGAACTGGCCATGAGCCGCAACCAGCCGAAGTTGGCCCTGACCGCCCTGAGCCACCCGAGCCTGGCGCGCCTCAACGAGCTGCCGGAAGATCAACAGATCCGTACCCGCAGCGTGCATGCCGCGGTGCTCGAAGCCAATGGCCAGCCCCTGGCTGCCGCCCAGGAGCGCGCGCAACTGACGCCGTTGCTCAAGGGTGATGCCGCCAACACCAACAACGACGCGATCTGGAACCTGGTAGCGGCAGTCCCGCGCGACCAGCTCAAAGACCTGAGCACCGGCACCGACACCATGGCCGGCTGGGCCAGCCTGGCCCTGGCAGTAAAAGGCGCCGGCACCGTCGAGCAGCAACAAGCCGCCATCGATGCCTGGCGCGCCCAGCACGCCGATCACCCGGCCGCCGCCCAGCTGCCGCCCTCGCTGATCAAACTGATGGAGCTGACCAGCCAGCCGCTGACCAAGATCGCCCTGCTGCTGCCACAGGAAGGCCAACTGGCCGGTGTGGCCCGCGCCCTGCGTGACGGCTTCATGGCTGCGCACTTCCAGGCCCAGCAAGCCGGGCAGAAGCCGCCAACCATCGAAGTCTTCGACAGCTCGCGACTGACCTCGCTGGATGACTTCTATCGCCAGGCCCAGGCCTCGGGCGTGCAACTGGTGGTTGGCCCGCTGGAAAAACCGCTGGTGAAAAAGCTCGCCGCCTACCCGCAGCTGCCTATTACCACCCTGGCCCTGAACTACAGCGACGTAGGCCAGAAAGGCCCGGAGCAGCTGTATCAGTTCGGTCTCGCCGCCGAAGACGAAGCCCGTGAAGTGTCCCGTCGCGCCCGCGCCGACGGCATGGTTCGCGCCGTAGCCCTGGTGCCAAAAGGTGAATGGGGCGACCGCGTGCTCAAGGCCTTCCGCCAGGACTGGGAAGCCAACGGCGGCAGCCTGCTGGCCGCCCAGCACATCGATCAGCCAGTGGCCCTGGCTCAGCAGATCGCTGACCTGTTCCAGCTGCGCCAGAGCGAAGGCCGTGCCAAGAGCCTGCAAAACACTGTAGGCGGTGCGGTATCGGCCCAGCCTTCGCGCCGCCAGGACATCGACTTCATCTTCCTTGCCGCCACCCCGCAGCAAGGCCAGCAGATCAAGCCGACCCTGAACTTCCAGTACGCCGGCGACGTTCCGGTGTACGCCACCTCGCACGTGTACAGCGCCAGCGGCGACGTCAACCAGTACAACGACCTCACCGGCGTGCGCTTCTGCGATACCCCGTGGCTGCTCGACAGCGGCAATCCGCTGCGTCAGCAGGTCGAGCGCCAGTGGCCACAAGCTGCCGGCAGCCTGGGCCGCCTGTACGCCATGGGCATCGACGCCTTCAGCCTGGCACCGCGTCTGGGCCAGCTGCGCGCGCTGCCTGAAAACCGCATCGACGGCTTGTCCGGCAGCCTGAGCATGAACGAGAACCAGCGCATCGAGCGGCAACTGCCCTGGGCCGAGTTCTCCGGCGGCCAGGTCAAACGCCTGCCCGACACCCCACGCTGATGCCCGACAGTTCGCGCCAACAGGCCGGCCAGGCCGCCGAACGGCAAGCCCTTGAATACCTTCAAGGGCAAGGCCTGCGGCTGCTGGCGCAGAACTGGCGATGCAAACGCGGCGAGCTTGATCTGGTCATGCTCGACAGCGATACAGTAGTATTCGTCGAAGTCCGCTACCGGCTGCACGCGGACTTTGGCGGTGCGCTCGCCAGTATCGACGGGCGCAAGCAGGACAAACTGGTGCTAGCCGCCGAGTCTTTTCTGCAAAAGGAAACACGCTGGGCCAATCACCCCTGCCGTTTCGATGTCATCGCCTTGCAAGGCAGAGGTCATTCGGGCCCACCGCTGGACTGGCTGAAAAATGCCTTCGAGTGCTGAACCCGCCATACCCGCGCCCCATTACCCCTACAACTTTTTTGCTCTTTGCTTCACGGGCTGCACAGTCATGTGCCGGGACCTTTTTTTGTATACTCCCGACGCGCCCGGCCAGCCGCCCTACTTAAGGTCACACTGATGGACATGCAATCCCGAATTCGCCAGCTTTTTCAGGCCAGCATCAACACCAAGCAACAGGCGATGGAAGTCCTTGCACCACACATCGAGCAAGCCAGTCAGGTCATGGTCAATGCGCTGCTCAACGAGGGCAAGATGCTTGCCTGCGGTAACGGCGGCTCGGCCGGCGATGCCCAGCACTTCTCTTCCGAACTGCTCAACCGCTTCGAGCGCGAACGCCCGAGCCTGCCGGCCATCGCCCTGACCACCGACAGCTCGACCATCACCTCGATCGCCAACGACTACAGCTACAACGAAATCTTCTCCAAGCAGATCCGCGCCCTGGGCCAACCCGGCGATGTGTTGCTGGCGATTTCGACCAGCGGTAACTCGGCGAACGTTATTCAGGCGATCCAGGCCGCACATGATCGCGAAATGATTGTCGTAGCTCTGACCGGACGCGATGGCGGCGGCATGGCCTCGCTGCTGCTGCCTGAAGACGTCGAGATTCGCGTACCGGCCAACGTCACCGCACGTATCCAGGAAGTCCACCTGCTGGCGATCCACTGCCTCTGCGACCTGATCGACAGCCAATTGTTCGGGAGTGAAGAATGACCCCTAACCGCCTCGGCCTGATGGCCCTGACCCTGTGCCTGAGCCTCACCGGTTGCAGCTCGGTGCTCACCGCCACCCGCGACAAGCCGATCGAGGACGACCGCGGCACCCGCACCTTCGGCAGCAAGATCGATGACTCGCTGATCGAAACCAAGGTATCGGTCAACGTTGCCAAGGCCAGCCCTGACCTGGACAAGAGCTCGCACATTGTCGTCAGCAGCTTCAACGGTATCGTCCTGCTCGCCGGACAAACTCCGCGCGCCGACCTCAAGAGCCTGGCCGAACAGGCCGCAGGCCAGGTCCAGCGAGTGAAGAAGGTGCACAACGAACTGCAGGTGCTGCCGCCCTCCTCGATCCTGGCGCGTAACAACGACGCTTGGCTGACCACCAAGATCAAGACCCAGATGCTCACCGACAGCAACATTCCCGGCTCGCGCATCAAGGTGATCACCGAGAACGGCATCGTCTACATGCTCGGCCTGCTGACCCAACAGGAAGCCACCCGCGCCACCAACCTGGTGCAGGGCGTGTCGGGCGTGCAGAAGATCGTCAAACTGTTCGAATACATCGACTGATAAACCCATTGCGGGGCAAGCCCGCTCCCACCTGTGGGAGCGGGCTTGCCCCGCGATCCAACCATCTCTAGGAAGTCCCCATGAAAAACGGCCTGCTGCCAACCTTGCTGATTGGCGCCTTCGCCACCCTGGCCGGCTGCTCCACCCCAAGCCAGATCACCCTCAACGACGGCCGCGAATTCCAGGCAGTCGACGCGCCTCGCTACGATCGCGCCGCCGGCTTCTACGAATTCAAGCAACTCGATGGCAAGGTGATCAAGGTCAACAAGGACCAGGTCCGCACCATCACCGACCTGTAATCCAGGCCGGACAGACACAAAAAAGGCGATCCCTGCGGATCGCCTTTTTTGTTACTTGACCACCTTCAGGCTCGGACGCCCGCTTGGCCGTGGCGGCTGGCCGCCACTGGTAGGCGGACCGTCGTCATCCGGCTCGACGGTATCGTCATCTTCTTCGTCTTCATCGTCGAGCAGCGGCGGCTCGAGCTCGAAGACCATGCCCTGGCCGTTTTCCCGGGCATAAATACCCAGAATCGCACCCGCCGGCACGAACAGGGTGTGGGCAACGCCGCCAAAGCGGCCCTCGAAGCTCACTGCTTCGTTATCCATGTGCAGGTGACGTACGGCACTGGGTGAGATGTTCAGGACGATCTGGCCGTCACTGGCGAAGCTCTGGGGTACCTGGACGGCCGGGTATTCGGCATTGACCAGCATATGCGGCGTGCAGTCGTTGTCCACGATCCACTCATAGAGTGCACGTACCAAATAGGGGCGACTGGAGTTCATCGACAGCTCCTTAAAACCTAGCGCATTTCACGTTCAGCAGCGGACAGGCTTGCCTGGAAGGCTTCGCGGGCAAACTGTCGCTCCATGTAATCGAGCAACGGCTTGGCCGGCCGCGGCAGTTCGATACCCAACACTGGCAAACGCCAGAGTATGGGCAGTAGACAACAATCGACCAGACTTTGCTCCTCACTGAGGAAACAAGGCTTGTCGGCAAACAACGGCGACACCCCGGTCAGGCTCTCGCGCAATTCCTTGCGCGCCTGCACGCGTGCAGGCTCCTTGCTGCGCGGGTCGAGTATGAGGTCGACCAGTGCACACCAGTCGCGCTGGATGCGGTGAATCAGCAGGCGGCTGTTGGCCCGCGCCACCGGATACACCGGCAACAGTGGCGGGTGCGGGTAACGCTCATCGAGGTATTCCATCACCACGGTCGACTCGTACAACGCCAGGTCGCGATCGACCAGGGTTGGCACGCTGCCATAGGGGTTCACTTCAACCAGCTTGGGCGGCAGGCGACCAGGATCGACGTTGATGATCTCGACACTGACACCCTTCTCGGCGAGAACGATGCGCACCCGATGAGAATAATGGTCAGCGGGGTCGGAGTAGCAGGCTAACCGGTTGGTCACGCCCATAGTGGTCCTCCTCGCGTATGAATTTATAAATGCTGCAAATGCAAACGCGCCCTGCGGGCGCCCCTGTGAATCCAGAGGCGCCCCAGGGCGCGTTCAACTACCAGAAACTACTGCGTGATCAGTGCACGTCCTTCCAGTATTCGCGCTTGAGCAGATAAGCGAATACGAAGAAGAAGGCCAGATACAGCAGCACATAGGTACCGATGCGCTGGCTTTCCAGTTTGACCGGGTTAGCCGAGTAAGCCAGGAAGGTCACCAGGTTCTTGACCTTCTCGTCGAACTGCTCTGGCGTCAGGGTACCGGATTTCGGCTCCACGGTCAGCTGGTCACATGCTTCATGAGTCAACGGCGAGCCGGTCAGCGGGTCATATTGCTTCTTGCCATCGACCACGGTCTGCACTTGCTTGCAGCCAATCACCTGGTTGCCTTGCAGGCCAACCAGCACGTTGGGCATGCCGACGTTCGGGAAAACCTTGTTGTTCACCCCGTACGGACGCGACTTGTCCTCATAGAAACTGCGCAGGTAGCTGTACAGCCAGTCGGTGCCACGCACGCGGGCAACCAGGGTCAGGTCAGGCGGAGCGGCACCGAACCAGGTCTTGGCATCGTCAGGCTTCATGCCGATCTTCATGTGGTCGCCAATCTTGGCCCCAGTGAACACCAGCTTCTCGAGCATCAGCTCGTGAGGAATACCCAGGTCGTCAGCCACTCGCTCGTAACGCTGGAACTTGGCGCTGTGGCAACCCATGCAATAGTTGGCAAAGGTGCGTGCGCCGTCCTGCATGGCGGCCTTGTCGGTCAGGTCGATATCGACCTTGTCCAGCTCCAGGCCGTGTTCGGCGGCGAAGGTCAACGCGGGCATCACTGCCAGAATCAATACTGCAAATAGCTTTTTCATCAGCCAGTCACCCTTTCCGGAACCGGTTTGGTCTTCTCGAGCCGGGTGTAGAACGGCATCAGAAGGAAGTAGGCGAAATACAGGAAGGTGCACACCTGCGACAGCAGCGTACGGCCCGGGGTAGGCGCCAGAACGCCGAGCACACCGAGGATCACGAACGAGATGCAGAACACCAGCAGCCAGGTCTTGCTCATCCAGCCCTTGTAGCGCATGGACTTGACCGGGCTGCGATCCAGCCACGGCAGGACGAACAGCACGGCAATCGCAGCGCCCATGGCAATTACGCCGAGCAGCTTGTCCGGAACCGCCCGCAAGATCGCGTAGAACGGCGTGAAGTACCAGACCGGGGCAATGTGCTCAGGGGTCTTGAAGGCGTTGGCCTGTTCGAAGTTCGGTTTCTCCAGGAAGTAACCGCCCATTTCCGGGAAGAAGAACACGATGGCGCAGAACACGAAGAGGAACACGACGACGCCGACGATATCCTTCACGGTGTAGTAAGGGTGGAACGCGATACCGTCCAGCGGAACGCCGTTTTCATCCTTGAGCTTCTTGATGTCGACGCCATCAGGGTTGTTCGAACCCACTTCGTGCAGCGCCAGGATGTGCAGCACCACCAAGCCGAGAATGACGATCGGCAGGGCCACCACATGCAAGGCGAAGAAGCGGTTCAGGGTGATGCCGGAGATCAGGTAGTCACCACGGATCCACTGGGTCAGGTCGTCGCCGATCACCGGAATGGCACCGAACAGCGAGATGATCACCTGGGCACCCCAGTAGGACATCTGGCCCCACGGCAGCAGGTAGCCCATGAAGGCCTCGGCCATCAGTGCCAGGTAGATCAGCATGCCGAACACCCACACCAGCTCGCGAGGCTTCTGGTACGAGCCGTACAGCAGGCCGCGGAACATGTGCAGGTAGACCACGATGAAGAACGCCGAAGCGCCGGTGGAGTGCAGGTAGCGCAGGATCCAGCCGTATTCGACGTCACGCATGATGTATTCGACCGAGGCGAATGCCTCTTCGGCCGACGGCGTGAAGCTCATGGTCAGCCACACACCGGTGACGATCTGGTTGACCAGCACCAGCAGTGCCAGGGAGCCGAAGAAGTAGAAGAAGTTGAAGTTCTTCGGCGCGTAATACTTGCTGAGATGGTCTTCCCACATCTTGGTCGCGGGGAAGCGGGCGTCAACCCAGTCCATTAACTTACTCATCACGCGTTCTCCTGATCGACGCCGACGACGATAATGTCGTCCGACTCATAAGAGTGCGGCGGCACTGGCAGATTGAGCGGCGCCGGCTGAGATTTGTAGACGCGGCCAGCCAGGTCGTAGTGGGAACCGTGGCACGGGCAGAAGTAGCCGCCGACCCACTTCGGACCCAGGTCGACAGGTGCCACTTCCGGACGGAAGGTTGGCGAGCAGCCCAGGTGGGTGCACAAACCGACGAGCACCAGGATCTCCGGCTTGATCGAGCGGTTCGACGGATCGACATAAGTCGGTTGAACCGATGCCTTGGACTCAGGGTCGGAGAGGTCGCCGGTGATCTTCTTGAGGTTACCGAGGATCTCTTCGGTACGGCGGACGATGAACACCGGTTGGCCGCGCCACTCAGCAATCATCTGCTGACCAGGCTCTACCTTGGCGATATTGACCTTCACCGGTGCACCTGCGGCTTTCGCCTTGGCACTGGGGAACCATGACCCTACGAACGGGACCGCAGCCCCCACCGCTCCTGCAGCACCCACCACGGACGTGGCTGCTACGAGGAAGCGACGCCGGCCTGCATTGACGCCGTCATTGCTCATTCAGTCCTCTCCCATCAGCTTTATGGCCTGTTGCAACAGGCATCTACTAAGTAATTTCTGAACTGCTAAAAATTTGCCGCATGGTAATGAAAAGACCCTTCTCTGACAAGGTGATTAGCCTTGTGCCACCCCGCTATCCCTTGTAACTCTTGACTTGCGTCTATGCGGCAAGTTGTCACAGCAAACAACAGCATAGTTATTCAAGACATAAAAAAAGCCCGGTTCCACCAGGAACCGGGCTTTTTTTGAACACCGAAGCGAAATTAACGCTTGGAGTACTGAGGACGCTTACGTGCTTTACGCAGACCCACTTTCTTACGCTCGACTTCACGAGCGTCGCGGGTGACGAAGCCAGCACGACGCAGAGCGCCACGCAGGGTTTCGTCGTAGTCCATCAGTGCACGGGTGATACCGTGACGGATCGCACCGGCCTGGCCGCTGACACCACCACCGATAACGGTGACGTAGATGTCGAACTTTTCGGTGGTCTCGGTCAGTTCCAGCGGCTGGCGTACTACCATGCGCGCGGTTTCACGACCGAAGAACACGTCCAGAGAACGGTTGTTGATGGAGATGTTACCGGTACCTGGACGCAGGAAAACGCGAGCGGTTGCGGTCTTGCGACGGCCAGTGCCGTAATTTTGAGTCGCCGACATAATGAACTATTCCGTTAAATCTTCAGTTCTTGGGGCTGCTGAGCAGTATGAGGGTGAGCAGCGCCCGCATAGACTTTCAGCTTACGGTACATGTCGCGACCCAGTGGGTTCTTAGGCAGCATGCCTTTAACCGCGGTCTCGATCACGCGCTCTGGGGCCTTGGCGATCAACTTCTCGAAGTTGATTTCCTTGATACCGCCCGGGAAGCCGGAGTGGGAGTAGTACATTTTGTCCGAAGTCTTGGCACCAGTGACGCGAACCTGCTCGGCGTTGATGACGACGATGTAGTCGCCGGTGTCAACGTGAGGAGTGTACTCTGGCTTGTGCTTGCCACGCAGACGGCTCGCGATCTCAGTGGCCAGACGACCCAGGGTCTTGCCAGCAGCGTCAACGACGAACCAGTCACGCTTTACTGTTTCCGGTTTAGCAGTAAAAGTTTTCATTCTTTATAGCCTCAGGGGCCGCCCAGCGAAAATAAGACGGCAGATCTTACTGGATAGTGCGCACCTTGACAAGTCAAGGACACAGCCGCACACGGACGCTATCGGGGGCTCGGGTCAGCGCGTCCAATATTCGGCAGGGTTCTTCTATGGAGCGGGGCATCACTTCCGCTGCACGGAGAGGGGCTGAATTATCCAGATTGCGAAAAAAAATTCAACCTGCTTTTATGCTTCTTTTAGACAGGAAGCAGCCGAATGGACTATCGCCAGCTGGGCCGAACCGATCTCAACGTCAGCGCCCTGTGCCTGGGCAGCATGACCTGGGGCGAGCAGAACGACCAGGCCCAGGCCTTCGCCCAGATCGAACGGGCCAAGGCCGCCGGGATCAATTTCATCGATACTGCCGAGATGTATCCCGTCCCTCCCCGCCCGGAAACCTACGCCGCCACCGAGCGCATGATCGGCAACTGGTTCAGCCAGCGCGGCGACCGTGCCCAGTGGATCCTGGCCAGCAAGGTGGCCGGGCCCGGCAACGGCATCAACCATATTCGCGACGGCCTGCTCAAGCACAACCGCCAGCACATCGTCGCCGCCCTGGACGACAGCCTCAAGCGCCTGCAGACCGACTGGATCGACCTCTACCAGTTGCACTGGCCCGAGCGCAGCACCAACTTCTTCGGCAAGCTGGGTTACCAGCACGCGCCGCAGGACCTGTTCACCCCGCTGGAAGAAACCCTCGAGGTGCTCGACGAACAGGTCAAGGCCGGCAAGATCCGCCACATCGGCCTGTCCAACGAAACCCCGTGGGGCACCATGAAATTCCTGCAGTTGGCCGAAAGCCGTGGCTGGAGCCGTGCAGTTTCAATCCAGAACCCCTACAACCTGCTCAACCGCAGCTTCGAGGTGGGCCTGGCGGAGATCGCCATCCGCGAACAGTGCGGCCTGCTGGCCTACTCGCCACTGGCCTTCGGCATGCTCTCGGGCAAGTACGAGAACGGCGCGCGCCCGGCCGCAGGGCGCCTGACCCTGTTCAGCCGCTTCTCGCGCTACTCCAACCCGCAAACCGTGGCCGCCTGCAGCCGCTACGTGAAGCTGGCCCACGACCACGGCCTGGACCCGGCCCAGATGGCCCTGGCGTTCGTCACCCGCCAGCCGTTCGTGACCAGCAACATCATCGGCGCCACGACCCTCGAGCAACTGGACAGCAACCTGGCCAGCTTCGACCTGAAGCTCAGCGACGAGCTGCTGGCGGGCATCGAGGCCATCCATCAGGACCAGCCCAACCCCGCGCCCTGAGACGCGATCCCGGTTCCCACAAACAAGGTGGGAACCGAGGGTAGACACAATCGCCAAAAAATAAGACGATCCAGCCGGTGATTGACCACTCTACCCTATAAGAATAAAGAAAATGATGTTTACCCAACCCACGGCGTCCTTGCGGCGCGTCAGTATCCTGGCCATCGACAATGTCTTCGCATCGACCCTGATGCAGGCCAAGGATTTCTTCCACCTGGCCAGCCTGCGCTACGGCAAGCAGTTGGGCCTGGGCCTGCAACCGATGTTCGAAACCCGCCTGGTGAGCCCTGACGGCCAGCCTGTGCGTAGTTTCAGCGATGTGATGCTGCCGGTCGACAGCGGCCTGGAACAGGCCGACATCATCATCCTGCCGGCCTTCTGGGACGACTTCGATGCCCTCTGCCAGCGCTACCCGCAAGTACTGCCCTGGCTACGTGAGCAGCACGCCCGCGGCGCCGTGCTCTGTGGCGAAGCCAGCGGCGTGTTCTGGCTGGCCGAGGCCGGGCTGCTCGATGGCAAGGAGGCGACCACCTACTGGCGTTTCTTCAACCAGTTCGAAGAACGCTTCCCCAAGGTCAGCCTCAACCAGGACAAGCACCTGACCGACGCCGACAACCTCTACTGCGCCGGCGGCACTACTTCTGCCTGCGACCTGTACATCTACCTGATCGAGCGATTCTGCGGCGCCAACGTGGCGCAAGCGGTGGCCCGCGACATCCTCTACGAAGTGCAGCGCAACTACACCCCGGGGCGCATGGGCTTTGGCGGGCAGAAACTGCACCAGGACCTGATCATCCTGCAGATCCAGCACTGGCTCGAAGAGCATTTCGCCGACAAGTTCCGCTTCGAGGACGTGGCCCGCAACCACGGCATGAGCATCCGCAACTTCATGCGTCGCTTCCAGAGCGCCACCGGCGACAAGCCGCTGCACTACCTGCAACGGCTGCGGATCGAAACGGCCAAGGGCTTGCTGTCGGGCACGCGCAAGAGCATCAAGACCATCAGCTATGAAGTTGGCTATGACGATGCGAGTTTCTTTGCCCGGTTGTTCAGGCAGCACACGGAGTTGTCGCCGAATCAGTATCGGCAGCAGTTTATGCAGGAGGCCTGAAAGGCCTCCTCAGCTTCAAGCCTCAAGCTTCAAGCGGCAAGCAAGAGCAGGATCAAGAGCAGCGCGCGGTCGGCTCTTGATCCTGCTTGCAGCTTGAAGCTTGAAACTTGCAGCTGCTTTTAAGGCTTATGCGCCCGCGACAGGAATTCGTGGGACTGCATTTCCAGCAAGCGGCTCAGGGTCCGCTGGAATTCGAAGGTCAGGCGACCACCGGTGTACAGGTCCTTGAGCTCAACCTCGGCCGAGATGATCAGCTTGACGTTGCGGTCATAGAATTCGTCGACCATGTTGATGAAGCGCCGGGCGATGTCATCGGTCGCCACGCTCATCTGCTCGACGTCGCTCAGCAGCACGGCATGGAAGATCTTGCCCAGTTCGATGTAGTCGTTCTGGCTGCGCGGGCCGTCGCACAGTTCGCGGAATTCGAACCAGGCCACGTCGTCACAGGTGCGCAGGGCACGAATCTCGCGGTTCTCGATCACCAGTACATCGTTCTCGACCGCCTGGGTGCATTCCGGCGTCAGCGCGCGGAAGCTCTTGCGCAGGCTTTCGTGGGCCGCTTCGTCGAGCGGGAAGTGGAACAGCTCGGCCTGCTCCAGGTGGCGCAAGCGGTAGTCGACGCCGCTGTCGACGTTGACGATCTCGGTGTTCTGCTTGATCAGGGCAATTGCCGGCAGGAAGCGCGCACGCTGCAGGCCGTCCTTGTACAAGCCGTCCGGGACGATGTTGGAGGTGGCCACCAGGGTCACGCCGTTCTTGAACAGCTCCTCCATCAGGGTGCCGAGGATCATCGCGTCGGTAATGTCGGAGACGAAGAATTCGTCGAAACAGATCACCCGGGCCTCATCGGAAAAACGCTTGGCGATGATGGTCAGCGGGTTCTTCTCGCCCTTGAGGGTTTTCATTTCCTCGTGGACGCGCTTCATGAAGCGGTGGAAGTGCGTACGCACCTTCTGCTTGAACGGCAGCGCCTCGAAGAAGGTATCGACCAGGTAGGTCTTGCCGCGGCCTACCCCACCCCAGAAGTACAAGCCCTTGACCGGTGCCTGGTCCTTCTTGCCGAACAATTTGCCGAACACGCCCGGCTTGTTGTTCTGCGCCGCGATCAGATCGTCGTACAGGCGCTGCAGATGACGCACTGCAGTTTCCTGCGCCGCGTCATGGAAGAATTCGGGACGTTTCAGATCTGCTTGATATCGTTCTAGGGGCGTCATAATTCGTTAGCAAGGTAACAAAAACGGGCCGTCACTGTAGCGACGGCCCGGGATAATGGCAATCAGACTTGCGATAAGCCGTTCAGTCCTGCTGGGGCACCAGGGCCGCGCGCAGGGTTTCGATCGCGCTGTCGCGGGCAGCGGCATCGGCGAACTGCGGGCCGTCGCCGACGCACTCGCCTTCCAGCCACAGGCTGAAGCCCAGGCCTTCGTGGCGCACGTCGAGCTCGCCGCCCTGTTGCAGTTGCTTGCTCACCGCACCCGCAGTCTTGCCATCGGCGAAGTTGCGCGACAGCAGCAGTTGCTCGCCATCGGCAGCCAGCAGACGGAAGCGGAAACTGCCGTCGTCTTCGCGGAAGCTGACAAAGCGCGCGGTCTTGGCGGCCTTCTTCTTGACCTGGGCAGTGGCCTGCTCGATGTTGCGGAATGAGCGCAGGCCCACCGCTTCGCGCAGTTGCTCAAGGAACGGCGTGGCCACCTTGCGGGCTTTCTGCGCACCGGCCAGGAGGATGTCCTCAAGGTCGGCCGGGCGACTGATCAGTTGGTGATAACGTTCGCGTGGCTCGCTCAGCTGACCGTCGAGCAGCTGGAACAGACGCTGCTTGGCTTCGCCCCAGCCCAGGCCCTGGAGCAGTTCGCTGCGGAACTCGTCGGCTTGCGAAGCCGTGGCGAAGGCCTGGAACAGGGTGAACAGGTGCGAGTTGTCCGGGTCCTTGGCTTCGCCCGGGGCGCGGGAGTCGGTGACGATGCGCGAGATGGCATCCTTCATGTCCTTGGCACTGGTGAACAACGGGATGGTGTTGTCATAGCTCTTGGACATCTTGCGTCCGTCCAGGCCCGGAAGGGTGGCGACGCTTTCTTCGATCAGCGCCTCGGGCATGGCGAAGAACTCCTTGCCCTGGCCGAACAGGTGGTTGAAGCGCTGGCCGATATCACGGGCCATCTCCACGTGCTGGATCTGGTCGCGACCGACCGGCACCTTGTTGGCGTTGAACATCAGGATGTCGGCGGCCATCAGCACCGGGTAGCTGTACAGGCCCATGCTGATACCGGCATCCGGGTCTTCACCGCTTTCGACGTTCTTGTCTACCGAAGCCTTGTAGGCGTGCGCGCGGTTGAGCAGGCCCTTGGCCGCGACGCAGGTCAGCAGCCAGGTCAGCTCGGGGATTTCCGGGATGTCGGACTGGCGATAGAAGGTCACTCGCTCCGGGTCCAGGCCACCGGCCAGCCAGGTCGCGGCGATTTCCAGACGCGAGCGCTGGATGCGCTGCGGGTCATCGCACTTGATCAGGGCGTGGTAGTCGGCCAGAAAATAGAACGAGTCGACACCCGGTTCACGGCTGGCGAGAATCGCCGGGCGGATGGCACCGGCATAGTTGCCCAGGTGAGGCGTGCCCGTGGTGGTGATACCGGTAAGGATGCGCGTAGTCATGGGTAATCGCTTATCAGGCTTGTATCAGTTCGAAAGGCGCGGCAGCACCAGTTCCTTGAGGTCGGTGAGCTTGCCATGGAAAAAGTGTCCGCATTCTGCCACTTTCAGCAGCTCATGGGGGCGTGGCAGTGCGTCGGACCAATCGTAGACGATCTGCGGATCGATCACTTCGTCGGTTTCCGGCTGGATCACGCTGAGTTCGCCCTGCTGCGCCAAGGGGTTATCGCCCAGGCGCATCACCGCCGGGGCAACCATGAACAGGTGCTTGAGGGCAACGCCCTGGGCTTCCAGGCGACCACCGAGGCTGGCTGCGACGAAGCCGCCGAAGGAGAAGCCCATCAGGGTCAGTGGCAGCTCAGGGTGCTGTTCCCGCAGCCAGCTCACCGCCGCCTCGGCGTCGTCCACCTCGCCGCTGCCCATGTCATGGCTGCCGGCACTCTGGCCAACGCCGCGGTAGTTGAAACGCAGGGTAATGTAGCCGGCATCGCGGGCGGTGCGCTGCAGCATCGACACCACCTTGTTCATCATGGTGCCACCTTGCACCGGGTTGGGGTGGCACAGCAGCACAACGCCGCGGGCGTCGGCGACATCGAGGTACAAGGCTTCCAGTTGGCCGACCGGGCCATCGATGAATACGGGGGTTTCGCGGATAAGCAAGGATAAACTCCGTGACCTCGGAAAGGGTCGACTCGTCTAGCTGAATGATTCTGTCTGAGATATTTGCGATGGTTCGCGGTATACAGCGCAGGTCCGAGCCGTTAACGTAAAGCAAAGCCGTTTATAGAGGAAGGACTCGTGGAACTCTCGCTCTTAGTTTGGTTGTTGCCGACCCTGGCCCTCGTCGTGGGTGTCGTCGTTGGTTTCCTGGTCGCCCGCCTGTTGCCTAATGCTGCACCGAGCAGCACCCAGCGTCAGCTGGATGATATCCAGGAACGTTTCGACAGCTACCAGAATGAGGTGGTTACTCACTTCAACAGTACGGCTGCGCTGGTCAAGAAACTGACCCAAAGTTACCAGGACGTCCAGGATCACCTGGCCGAAGGCGCCAACCGCCTGGCCCTGGACGAACTCACCCGTCAGCGCCTGCTGGCCGCCCTGCACTCCGAAGCCGTGCAGCCTGCGCGTGATCGCCTGACCCCGCCGAAGGACACCGAGGTGCCGCGCGACTACGCACCGAAAGCGCCCAACTCGCCGGGCATGCTCGATGAGCATTACGGGCTCAAGCGCTGAGCAAAATAAAAGGCCCCTGTGAGGGGCCTTTTTTATAAGCGTCGCCTGCGTTGCGAGCGCTATGCGCTCGATCGCTGGCAAGGCCAGCTCCCACAGGGTCACTTGTGGGAGCCGGCCTTGCCGGCGATGGGCTACGCAGTAGCCCCTGCCAGCCTCAGCAATACCAAGGCGCCTCCCCCTCCCGATAGCCGTACCTCTCCCGCGCCGCATCCAGCACCCGCCGCTCCACCCCACCCTGGCGCACCAGGCTGTGCAAGCTGGCCAGCACGATACTGAAGCGATCGACCTCGAAGAAGCGCCGCAACTGCTGGCGGGTGTCACTACGGCCAAAACCGTCAGTCCCAAGCGTCACATAAGGCGCCTGTACATATTCAGCAATCAATTGCGGCCAGGCACGCACATAGTCGGTTGCGGCAATCACCGGCGCATCACCGTCCAGGCAGCGCTGCACATGACTGACATCACCACTGCCCTGCCCCAGCCGGCTGGCGCGATCAACATCCCGTGCCTCCCGCGCCAGCTCGCTGAAGCTGGTGACACTGAACACTTCACTGGCAATTTGCCATTCGCTGGCCAGCAACTCACTGGCGGCAATGACCTCCCGCAGGATCGCCCCGGAGCCCAACAGGCGCACCTGCCCCCGGGCATCCGCCACCTGCTGTTCGACATAACGGTACATGCCGCGCAAGACCTCTTCATGCACCTGCGCCGGCAGGGACGGCTGTGGATAGTTTTCGTTCATCACCGCAACGTAGTGAAACTCGTCGCGCTGTTCGGTGAGCATGCGCCGCGCCGCGTACTCGAGGATCACCGCCAGCTCACCGGCAAAGCAGGGTTCCCAGGCGCGGCAGTTGGGCACCATCGAGGCCATTACCAGGCTAGAGCCGTCCTGGTGCTGCAACCCCTCACCCCCCAGCGTGGTACGCCCGGCCGTTGCCCCCAGCAGCAGGCCACGGGCACGCTGGTCGGCGGCGGCCCAGATCAGGTCACCGACGCGCTGGAAGCCGAACATCGAGTAATAGATGTACACCGGCAGCATCGGCTCGCCATGCACGGCGTAAGACGTTGCCGCTGCCACCCAGGAAGAAATCGCCCCGGCCTCGGTGATACCTTCCTCCAGCAGTTGGCCATCACGCGCTTCCTTGTAGGACAGCAGCGAACCTGCGTCTTCCGGCTCGTAGCACTGCCCTTGAGGCGAGTAGATGCCGATCTGGCGGAACAGACTGGCCATGCCGAAGGTGCGCGCCTCGTCGGCCACTATCGGCACCACCCGCGGCCCCAACTGCGGCGCCTTGAGCCAGGCGCTGAGCATGCGCACGGCGGCCATGGTGGTGGACATTTCCTTGCCCTCGGCCTGCAGGGCGAAGCCGCCCATGGTCTCCAGGGCGGGCACCGGCACCGGGCGCACGTCACTGCGCCGGGCAGGCAGCGGGCCACCCAGGGCGGAGCGACGCTCGCGCAGGTAACGCATTTCCGCGCTGCCTTCGGCCGGCCGATAGAACTGCAACTGCTCGACCTGCGCATCCGACAGCGGCAAATGAAAACGATCACGGAACGCCAGCAAGGCCTGCACGTCGAGTTTCTTGGCCTGGTGCGCGGTCATCCGCGACTCACCGGCGGCACTCATGCCGTAGCCTTTCTTGGTCTTGGCCAGAATGACCGTCGGCCGGCCCTTGCAGGCCTTGGCGGCGGTGAAGGCGGCATACAGCTTGCGAAAGTCGTGGCCACCGCGCTTGAGCGCGTTGATCTCGGCCGAACTCATGTGCTCGACCAGTTTCTGCAAGGCCGGCTGCTGATTGAAAAAGTGCTCGAGGTTGTAGGCGCCATCCTTGGCCCCGAGGTTCTGGAACTGCCCGTCGGGTGTTGCCGCCAACTGACGCAACAGTACGTGCTCGGTGTCACGGGCGAACAGTGCATCCCACTCCGAACCCCAGAGCACCTTGATCACGTTCCAGCCAGCGCCACTGAACAGCGCTTCCAGTTCCTGGATGATCTGGCCGTTGCCTCGCACCGGGCCGTCCAGGCGCTGCAAGTTGCAGTTGACCACGAACGTCAGGTTATCCAGTTGCTCGCGGGCGGCCAGGGTCAGGCCGGCAATGGACTCCGGCTCGTCCATCTCGCCATCGCCGAACACGCCCCAAACATGCCGGGCGCTGGTGTCGAGCAACTGGCGGTTATGCAGATAACGCATGAACCGCGCCTGGTAGATGGCGTTGATCGGCCCGATGCCCATGGAGCCGGTAGGGAACTGCCAGAAGTCGGGCATCAGCCATGGGTGTGGATAAGAACACAGGCCGTTGCCTGCCACTTCCTGGCGGTAGCTGGCCAGTTGCTCTTCGCTCAGGCGGCCTTCGAGAAAGGCCCGGGCATAAATGCCCGGTGCCGAATGCGGCTGGAAAAACACCAGGTCAGCCGTACGCTGTTCAGCGCCCGCTTCGCCGCGAAAGAAATGCTGGAAGCCGACTTCGAAGATCTCCGCTGCCGAAGCGTAACTGGCGATATGCCCCCCCAGGTCGCCATAGGCGTGGTTGGCCCGCATTACCATGGCCAGGGCATTCCAGCGCAGGATGCTGGTGATGCGTTCATCGAGTTCGAGGTCGCCCGGGTAGACGCCCTGCTGCTCCACCGACAAGGTGTTGCGATAGGCCGAAAAGGCCTGGGCGCCGCGTTCCAGGCCCAGCTCACGAGCGTGGGCTTCCAGCTGTTCGAGCAAAAACCGCGCACGCTCCGGGCCGCAGTGCAGCAGGGTCGAATCCAGCGCCTCCAGCCACTCGGCGGTTTCCCCCGGGTCGCTGTCCAGCTGTGGATCACCCAGGCGCCGCGGCACACCTTCGCCAGGCACAAGGTTCATCATTGCCACCATTGCATTGACCTCGTCCGTGAAGGGTTCAGGCGCAGGCCTTGAGCGCCTGTTGGATATCCGCCAGCAGGTCGTCGATGTCCTCAAGGCCCACCGACAGCCTTACCAGCCCTTCGGAAATGCCGTACTGGGCAAGCTCCTCTGGGGTATAGCTGGAATGGGTCATGCTTGCCGGGTGCTGAGCCAGGGACTCGGCGTCACCGAGGCTGACGGCACGGCTGAACAATTGCAGGGCGTTCATGAAACGCCGACCGGCGGTGACGCCACCTTTGAGTTCGAAAGCGATCATGCCGCCGGGCAAGCGCATCTGCCGCTGTGCCAGCTCGTACTGGGCAAAACCGGGCAAGCCGGGGTAACTGATCAGTTCAACTTCTGGCTGTTGCTCCAGGTATTCAGCGATGGTTTGAGCATTGCTGCAATGGCGTTCCATACGCAGGGTCAAGGTTTTCATCCCGCGCATCAGCAAGGCGGCGTCATGGGGCGACAGCACTGCGCCGGTCATGTCCTTCAAGCCTTCCAGACGAATCCGATCAACCAGCGCCTTGCGTCCCACCACCAGACCGGCGGTGATATCGCCATGGCCGCTGAGGTACTTGGTCGCCGAATGCACCACCAGGTCGGCACCCAGCTCCAACGGCCGCTGCAGGTACGGGGTGCAATAGGTATTGTCGACCACGACGCTGATATCGTGCTGGTGCGCAAGCTTGGCCACGGCGGCGATATCGGTCATGTGCATGTTGGGGTTGGCCGGGGTTTCGAAGTAGATCACCCGGGTCCTATCGCTGATCGCAGCGGCCACCGCCTGCAGATCGCTCATGTCGACATGCCGGACCTTGACCCCGAACTCGCCGATGCCATGGTGCAAAAAGGCGAAGGTGCAGCCGTACAGGGTCCGCCCCACCAGTACTTCATCACCGGGACGCAGCAACGTCCAAAGGGTGGCAGTGATCGCGCCCATCCCCGAGGCCAGCGCCAGCCCCGCCTCCCCGCCCTCCAGCGAAGCCATGCGTTGCTCCAGCAGGGCCAGGGTCGGGTTGGAAATGCGGCTATAGAAGTGCCCGGCCTCTTCCCCGGCGAAGCAGGCAGCACCATATTCGACCGTGGGGAAAGCAAAGGTGGCCGTCTGATAGATCGGCGGTACCAGGGCACCATTGTGGTCCAGCGGGTTGTAACCGTGGTGAATGGCGCGGGTGGCAAAACCTGATTTGTTGTTGGTGCCGCTCATGGCAAACAGCCTCTAGTGGTTTGTTATAAGCTTATGCCACTGAGGTGCTGATTTTTTTCCAAATGTAGCCACCCCTTCGGATGGTTATTGACATAAAAACAACGATTTCAGACCACGGAGGGTAAAACATGCCTACGACCATTGATCGCACCGACCGCGCATTGCTCGCGGCCCTGCAGGACAACGCACGGTTGACTGTTTCCGAACTGGCCGACCAGGTCTCGCTGACCACCTCGCCGTGCTGGCGGCGAGTCAAGTTGCTGGAAGAGTCCGGCTACATCACCGGCTACCAGGCCATCCTCTCGCCCAAGGCCCTGGGCTTTGGCGTGACTGCTTTCGTCAGCATCATGATGGACTCGCACACCAAGGAAATGGCCCGCGCCTTCGAGCAGCGGCTGATGGAAATCCCCGAAATCGTCGCCTGCCACAACATCTCCGGGCGCTATGACTTCCTGCTGGAAATCCTTGCGCGGGACCTGGAGTCATTCGGTGAGTTTGCGCGGGAAGTGCTGCAGACCTTGCCGGGGGTGAAGGAGATTTACTCAAGCTTCTCGTTCAAGGCGGTGAAGGAGAAACGGGTGATTCCGGTGTCGGAAAAACATATCTAAGTTCGAGCCGTCATATGCGCGGGACAAGCCCGCTCCCACCCTGTCGGCACGCAACAAAAAACCCCACCGGGGTGGGGTTTCCTGTTCAGCGCGCTAACGCTTAGATCGCGCCACGCTTGCGCAGCAGATCCAGCACCTGCTTGACGCCGTCTTCCAAACTGACGTTCTGGGTGTCGATCACCAGATCCGCATCCAGCGGTACGTCATACGGGAAGCTTTCGCCCGGGATGTTGTCGCCGCCGGCGGCATACAGGCCCTGCGGGTCGCGCTCGCGGCAAGCCAGAGGCGAAGCCTGGACGTAGACGGTGAGCAAGCGTTCCTTGCCGATCAGCGCCTTGGCCTGTTCGCGGCCTTCGGCATCCGGGGCGACGAAGGCGGCCAGGGTCAGCAGGCCGGCCTCGTTGAACTGACGCGCGACATGTGCGGCGCGGCGCCAGTTCTCGGTACGCCCGGCGCGGTCCTGCGGCAGGCCCTTGTTCAGGTCGTGACGCAGGTTCTGGCCATCGAGCACGTACACCGCACGGCCCATGTCGAACAGCTTGCGCTCCACGGCGTAGGCCAGGGTGCTCTTGCCCGCGCCCGAGAGGCCGCTGAACAGCACGGTGGCTGGCTGCTGGCCAAAGCGCAGGGCACGCTCCGCAGTGTCCACGTGGGCCAGCTTGCCGTGCTGGCCGACGGTGCCATGAGGCACAACCGGTGGCGCGATGATCATGCCGGCGCCAACGGTGCCGTTGGTCAGGCGGTCGATGACAATGAAGGCACCGGTGGTGCGGTTGCTGTCATAGCCGTCCAGCGCGATCGGGGCGTCGAGGCTGACCTTGACCTTGCCGATCTCGTTGAGCTGCAGGGCACTGGCAGCGCCCTGCTCCAGGGTATTCACATCGACCTTGTGGGCGATGCTGGCAATCGAGCCCGGCACGTAGCTGGTGGCGCGCTTGATGTCGTATTTCTTGCCCGGCAGCATCGGCTCTTCAGCCATCCACACCAGCATGGCGTCGAACTGGTCGGTCACTGGCGGAACGTTGTCGGCGTGCACCAGCAGGTCGCCGCGGGAGATGTCGATCTCGTCTTCCATGGTCAGGGTCACGGCCTGGCCGGGGCCGGCGTTCTCCAGCTCACCCTCGAAGGTGACGATGGACTTGACCCGGCTGCTCTTGCCCGACGGCAGCACGACGATTTCATCGCCCTTGTGCACCACGCCGCTGGCCAGGGTGCCGGCAAAGCCACGGAAGTTCAGGTTCGGGCGGTTGACGTACTGCACCGGGAAGCGCAGGTCGGTGAAGTTGCGGTCGGCCGCGACTTCGACGGTTTCGAGGATTTCCATCAGCGCCGGCCCCGTGTACCACGGCGAACGCTCGCTGCGGTTGACCACGTTGTCGCCCTTGAGCGCCGACATCGGCACGAAGTGCAGGCTGCTCGGGTTCATGTTGATGGCTTCGGCGAACTTCAGGTAGTCGGCCTTGATGCTCTCGAACACGCCCTCGTCGAAGCCTTTGAGGTCCATCTTGTTGACCGCGACGACGATGTGCTTGATGCCCAGCAACGAGGCAATGTAGCTGTGCCGGCGGGTCTGGGTCTGCACGCCGTAGCGGGCATCGACGAGGATGATCGCCAGGTCGCAGGTCGACGCACCGGTGGCCATGTTGCGGGTGTACTGCTCGTGGCCCGGGGTGTCGGCAATGATGAACTTGCGCTTGGCGGTAGAGAAGTAGCGGTAGGCCACATCGATGGTGATGCCCTGCTCGCGCTCGGCCTGCAGGCCGTCGACCAGCAGCGCCAGGTCGATGTCGTCACCGGTGGTGCCGACTTTCTTCGAATCGCGGGTGATGGCTTCCAGATGATCTTCGTAGATCATCTTCGAGTCGTGCAGCAGGCGCCCGATCAGGGTGCTCTTGCCGTCATCGACGTTACCGCAGGTAAGGAAGCGCAGCAGCTCTTTACGTTCGTGCTGGGCCAGGTAAGCGAGGATGTCCTCGCTGATCAGATCAGATTGGTGGCTCATTACATTCAAGCTCCAAGCTGTAAGCTTCAAGCGGCAAGCTTGTCGGCATACAACTAGTCAGAAATTTTGTTGATCAACCCGCTCAGCATTCTTGAAAGCTCACGAGTCTCTGTAATCCACTCATTCGACAAAGGCTTTGGCAGATAGCCTACCTCTCCCCCGATGATGATCTGCGTACGCAACTCACCGCAGGAAGCCTTGGCAATACACAGATAACGAACCTTTTCTTTTGCCGTTCTCCGTTCCATGCCTTCAGCGATATTCGACGGGATGGAAAGTGCCGCCCGCGTGATCTGATCCTTGAATCCAAGATCCCGGCACACCCTCTGCTGCCTGTAAATCGCTACCGTCAAATCTTTGCTTCTCTGCCAAACAGCAAGCTTCTCAAAGTCCATTGTGAGCACTCTCACGCGCCCACAATGGGGCGGCAGCCGACAAAATCCAGAAGCTACGCATCTTGCTTCTAACTTGCAGCTTGCCGCTTGTAACTTGAAGCTTAGAAGTACCCTTGCCGTTTCTTGTCTTCCATTGAGCCGGCGCCATCGTGGTCGATGACCCGGCCCTGGCGCTCGGAAGTGCGCGTCAGGAGCATTTCCTGAATGATGTCGGTGAGGCTTTCGGCCTCCGACTCCACCGCGCCCGTCAACGGGTAGCAGCCAAGGGTACGGAAACGCACCTTCTTCTTGACGATACGGGCCTTTTCTTCCTCCGAGAGGTGCTCGAGGATGCGCGCATCGTCGATCATGATCAGGGTACCGTTCTTCTCGATCACTTCGCGTTCGGCTGCGAAGTACAGCGGCACGATCGGGATGCCTTCGAGGTAGATGTACTGCCAGATGTCCAGCTCGGTCCAGTTCGACAGCGGGAACACGCGAATCGATTCGCCCTTGTTGACCTTGCCGTTGTACACGTTCCACAGCTCGGGGCGCTGGTTCTTCGGGTCCCAGCGGTGCTTGCTGTCACGGAACGAATAGACGCGCTCCTTGGCCCGCGACTTCTCTTCATCGCGGCGCGCGCCACCGAAGGCAGCATCGAAGCCGTACTTGTCGAGCGCCTGCTTGAGGCCCTCGGTCTTCATGATGTCGGTGTGCTTGGCACTGCCGTGGGTGAACGGGTTGATGCCCTGGGCGACGCCGTCCGGGTTGACGTGAGTGATCAGCTCCAGGCCCATTTCCTCGACCATCTTGTCGCGGAAGCTGTACATCTCCTGGAATTTCCACTGGGTGTCGACGTGCATCACCGGAAATGGCAGCTTGCCCGGGAAGAAGGCCTTGCGCGCCAGGTGCAGCATCACGGCCGAGTCCTTGCCAATCGAGTACAGCATCACCGGGTTATCGAACTCGGCGGCCACCTCACGAATGATGTGGATGCTTTCCGCCTCCAACTGTTTCAAATGCGTCAGTTTGTCGACCATGGTTACTCACGGAAATACGATCTTATGGACGGCCAGCGGGCCGTGTTCGAGCGAGCCACTTTATCACAGCACCCGATTCTATTTAGGCGGCCAACTAGAACGAAACAGTATAAGAATATGCCCTGCCGTTTTAGCTTCAGATCGGGTTCGGGCAGTCGATGAACAGGTGCTCCAGGGCAAAGCGCCGGGCCAGGTAATCGCCCAGCGCCTGCACGCCGTAACGCTCGGTGGCATGGTGGCCGGCGGCGATGAAACTGATGCCGTTCTCGCGGGCGCTGTGGAAGGTCTGCTCGGAGGCTTCGCCACTCAGGTACAGGTCGACTCCGGCGGCAATCGCCTGGTCGATGTAGCCCTGGCCGCCGCCGGTGCACCAGCCGACCCGGCGGATGATCTGCTCGCCTTCGATCAGCAGCGGCTCGCGGCCCATCACGTCCTGCACCTTGCGGGCAAAATCCCGTGCCGACATCGGTTCGGCCAGCGACCCGACCAGGCCGACGACCCGCGGGTTCTCGGGGTCCAGCGGGCCTTCGACGGTGATGTCGAGCTGCCGCGCCAGCTGCACGTTGTTGCCCACTTCCGGGTGCAGGTCCAGCGGCAGGTGGTAGGACAGCAGGCTCAGGTCGTTCTTCAGCAGGGTTTTCAGCCGGCGCTGCTTCATGCCGGTGATGCACGGGTTCTCGCCCTTCCAGAAGTAGCCGTGGTGCACCAGCACCAGGTCGGCATCGGCCTCGACCGCGGCGTCGAGCAATGCCTGGCTGGCAGTGACGCCGCTGACGATGCGGGTCACCTGCGGACGGCCCTCGACCTGCAGGCCGTTGGGGCAGTAGTCCTGGATTTTCGCGCTGCCGAGGTAGCGTTCGGCTTCCTCGACCAGGGTACTCAGGGCAACAGCCATGGAAAGACTCCTCAATTTCGCAGTTCAGCGCGGCCCAAGGCCCCGTATAATGACCGCCATTATGGGCCGTCGCCGGGTTTGGGGAAACCGACGGCAGTTGCCTGGGGGCCGGCATTGTTGGCTTTCGTGACGATTTAGCAGTTCCTGCCCGAGCCCGGGCACAGTATGATCGCGCGCGTTCACGCTCCCAGCTGTCATCGGCCCTCTGCCAACTCCCAGGATTCCTTCAATGTTCAAGGCTTTGCGTTACTTTGGCTGGCCGCTGCTGGTCGGCGTGCTGATCGCCCTGTTGGTCATCCAGCGCTTTCCGCAATGGGTCGGCCTGCCCAGCCAGGACGTCAACCTGCAACAGGCGCCGCAGACCACGCGGATCATGCAGGGGCCGGTGTCCTACGCCGACGCCGTGAGCATCGCCGCCCCGGCGGTGGCCAACCTGTACACCACCAAAGTGGTCAACAAGACCGCCCACCCACTGTTCGAAGACCCGCAGTTCCGCCGCTTCTTCGGTGACAACCTGCCCAAGCAGCGCCGTTGGGAATCGAGCCTGGGTTCGGCAGTGATCATGAGCCCGGAAGGCTACCTGCTGACCAACAACCACGTGACCTCCGGTGCCGACCAGATCGTGGTGGCGCTCAAGGACGGCCGCGAAACCCTGGCTCGGGTGATCGGCAGCGACCCGGAAACCGACCTCGCGGTACTGAAGATCGACCTGAAGAACCTGCCGTCGATCACCATCGGCCGCTCCGACAACATCCATATCGGCGACGTCGCCCTGGCCATCGGCAACCCCTTCGGTGTCGGCCAGACCGTGACCATGGGCATCATCAGCGCCACCGGGCGCAACCAGCTGGGCCTGAACAACTACGAAGACTTCATCCAGACCGACGCCGCGATCAACCCGGGCAACTCCGGTGGCGCGCTGGTCGATGCCAACGGCAACCTTACCGGCATCAACACGGCAATCTTCTCCAAGTCCGGCGGTTCGCAAGGCATCGGCTTTGCCATCCCGACCAAACTGGCGCTGGAGGTAATGAAGTCGATCATCGAGCACGGCCAGGTGATCCGTGGCTGGCTGGGTATCGAGGTGCAGCCGCTGAGCCAGGAACTGGCAGAGTCGTTCGGCATGCAGGGGCGCCCGGGGATCGTCGTGGCGGGGATTTTCCGTGATGGCCCGGCGCAGAAGGCCGGCCTGGAGCTGGGTGACGTGATCCTGAGCATCAACGGCGAGCCGGCTGGCGATGGCCGTCGCTCGATGAACCAGGTGGCGCGGATCAAGCCTAACGACAAGGTGGCGATCCAGGTCATGCGCAACGGCAAGGAGCTCAAGCTGACCGCCGAGATTGGCTTGCGTCCACCGCCGGCACTTGCTGCCAAAGAAGAAAACTGACCTTCTACCAAGAAGCGGGGCTGTTTCACAACCCATCGCCGGCAAGGCCGGCTCCCACCGCCGAACCTGTGGGAGCCGGCCTTGCCGGCGATGGGCTGCAAAGCAGCCCCAATGGGTCAGTGCAGAATCTGGCTCAAGAACAACTTGGTCCGCTCATTCTGCGGCCGGTCGAAGAAGTCGTCCGGTGCTGCCTGCTCGACAATCTCACCCTTGTCCATGAAGATCACCCGGTTCGCCACGGTGCGGGCAAAGCCCATCTCGTGGGTCACGCAGAGCATGGTCATGCCGTCTTCCGCCAGGCCAACCATGGTATCGAGCACTTCCTTGACCATCTCCGGGTCCAGCGCCGAAGTCGGTTCGTCGAACAGCATGATCTTCGGCTTCATGCACAGCGCCCGGGCAATCGCGACCCGTTGCTGCTGACCACCGGAAAGCTGCCCCGGAAACTTGTTGGCCTGCTCCGGAATACGCACCCGCTCAAGATAGTGCATGGCGATTTCCTCGGCCTTGCGCTTGGGCATCTTGCGCACCCACATCGGCGCCAGGGTGCAGTTCTGCAGGATGGTCAGGTGCGGGAACAGGTTGAAATGCTGGAACACCATGCCGACTTCGCGGCGGATCGCTTCGATCTGCTTGAGGTCGTTGGTCAGCTCCACGCCATCGACGACGATGCGCCCCTGCTGGTGCTCTTCCAGGCGGTTGAGGCAACGGATGGTGGTCGACTTGCCCGAGCCCGACGGCCCGCACAGCACGATACGCTCGCCCTGACGGACATTCAGGTTGATGTCCTTGAGCACGTGGAACTGGCCGTACCACTTGTTCACGCCCTGCATCTGAATAATGCCTTCAGGGCTCACAGGCTGTTTGATCGCTTCACTCATGGGAACACTCCTAACGCTTGTGGCCTGTGTCCAGCTTGTGCTCCAGATGCATGGAGTAGCGGGACATACCGAAACAGAAAATCCAGAAAACCAGGGCGGCGAATACATAGCCCTCGGTCGCCATGCCCAGCCAGGTCGGGTCGGCAGCGGCCTGCTTGACGCTGTTGAGCAGGTCGAAGAGGCCGATGATGATCACCAGGCTCGTGTCCTTGAACAGGGCAATGAAGGTGTTGACGATGCCGGGGATCACCAGCTTCAGGGCTTGCGGCAGAATCACCAGGCCCATCGAACGCCAGTAGCCCAGGCCCATGGCCGCAGCAGCTTCGTACTGGCCCTTGGGAATGGCCTGCAAGCCGCCGCGCACCACCTCGGCGATGTACGCCGACTGGAACAGGATCACCCCGATCATGGCCCGCAGCAGCTTGTCGAAGCTCATGCCTTCGGGCAGGAACAACGGCAGCATCACCGAGGACATGAACAGCACGGTAATCAGCGGCACGCCGCGCCAGAACTCGATGAAGGTCACGCAAACCACCTTCACCGCCGGCATGTTCGAACGCCGCCCCAGCGCCAGCAAGATCCCCAGCGGCAAGGCACCGACGATGCCCACGGTGGCGATCACCAGGGTCAGCATCAACCCGCCCCACTGGTTGGTCGGTACCGTGGCCAGGCCCAGGTAGCCGCCGTGCAGCAGGGTGTAGGCGACGATCGGGTACAGCACCAGGAAGCCCAGGCCGTAAACCGCCTTGCGCGGGAAGCGCGAGATGAACAACGGCGCAGCGCCGATGACCGCTAGCCAGACAGTCAGATCGACACGCCAGCGCAGCTCGCTCGGGTAGTAGCCGTACATGAACTGACCGAAGCGCTGCTGGATGAACACCCAGCAGGCGCCCTCCTTGGTGCAGTCGGCGCGGGTAGTGCCGACCCAGTTGGCGTCGAAGATCGACCACTGCAGCAGCGGCGGTACGATCAGCCACACCAGGTACACGGCCAACAGCGTCAGCAGGGTGTTGAGCCAGCTGGAGAACAGGTTGGCGCGCATCCAGGCCATCACGCCGACGGCTTTGACCGGTGGCGGCATATCAGGTTTGAAAACATGGGTACTCATGCGCTTGTCCTCACCGCTCGATCAGCGCAATGCGCTTGTTGTACCAGTTCATCAGCAGGGAAATGCTGATGCTGATGGCCAGATAGACGCTCATGGTGATGGCGATCACCTCGATGGCCTGACCGGTCTGGTTGAGCACGGTACCGGCGAACAGCGAGACCATTTCCGGGTAGCCGATACCGGCCGCCAGCGACGAGTTCTTCGCCAGGTTCAGGTACTGGCTGGTCAGCGGCGGGATGATCACCCGCAGGGCCTGGGGAATGATCACCTTGCGCAGCGTCGGCCCTTCGCGCAGGCCCAGGGAACGGGCCGCTTCGGTCTGGCCGTAGCTCACCGAACGGATGCCCGAACGCACGATCTCGGCGATAAAGGCTGCGGTGTAGATGGTCAGCGCCAGGGTCAGGGCCAGCAGTTCCGGGATCAGCACCCAGCCGCCGACGAAGTTGAAGCCCTTGAGCTGCGGCATTTCCCAGTGCACCGGCGCGCCGAACAGCAGCACGCACAGCGCCGGAATACCGAAGAACAGGAACAGGCCGACCCAGAATTTGTGGAACGGCTCGCCGGTGGCCTCAAAGCGCCGGTTGGCCAGGCGCACCATCACCACAATGGCAATGATGGCCAGCCCCACGGCGACGACGAATGGCCAGAATCCTTCGGCCATGGAAGCACCGGGCATGTTCAGGCCCCGGTTGCTGATAAAGAAGGTGTCGTTGAGATTGATGCTACCCCGCGGTCCCGGCAGGGTCAGGAACACCGCGAAGTACCAGAACAGGATCTGCAGCAGCGGTGGAATGTTACGGAAAGTCTCGACATACACCGTGGCCAGCTTGCTGATCATCCAGTTCGGTGACAGTCGCGCCACACCGATGATGAAGCCCAGCAGGGTCGCGAGGATGATGCCGATGAAGGTTACCAGCAGGGTGTTGAGCAGGCCGATGACGAAGACCCGCGCATAACTGTCCTGTTCGGTATAGGGAATCAGGTGCTGGGCGATGCCAAAGCCGGCACTGCGTTCAAGGAAGTCGAAGCCCGAAGTGATCCCGCGGTGTTGCAGGTTGGTCTGGGTATTGTGAAACAGGTACCAGCCCAGACCGACCACCGCGACCACGGTGAGGATCTGGAACAGCCACGCACGCACACGTGGATCGCTCAGGGATAGTCCCTTGGGTGCGCCGATATTATTTTGCATGTAATGCCCCGAAAGGAAGGGAACCGAACAGCCTGCGGCGGCCGAATGCCGCCGCAGGCTGCAAGCGTCAGCGCACCGGTGGCGCGTACTGGATGCCGCCGTTGTTCCACAGGGCGTTCAGACCGCGGTCGATTTGCAGTGGGGTTTCCTTGCCCAGGTTTTTCTCGAAGACTTCACCGTAGTTGCCGACCTGCTTGACGATCTGTACTACCCAGTCCTTCGGCAGTTTCAGGTCTTTGCCGTACTCGCCATCGGCGCCGAGCATACGGGCCACGTCAGGGTTCTTGGTGGCCTTGGCTTCGGCTTCGACGTTTTTCGAGCTGATGCCCATCTCTTCGGCGTTGAGCATGGCGAACAGGGTCCACTTGACGATGCTGAACCACTCTTCATCGCCTTTGCGCACTACCGGGCCCAGCGGCTCCTTGGAGATGGTCTCTGGCAGTACCACGTAGTCAGCCGGGGCGGCCAGCTTGGAGCGCTGTGCGTAGAGCTGCGACTTGTCGGAGGTCAGCACGTCGCAACGGCCGGATTCCAGCGACTTGGCGCTCTCGTCGGAAGTGTCGAAGGTGATCGGGGTGTACTTCAGGCCATTGGCGCGGAAGTAGTCGGAGACGTTGAGCTCGGTGGTGGTACCGGCCTGGATGCAGATGGTTGCCCCGTCCAGTTCCTTGGCGCTGGAAACACCCAGCTTCTTGTTGACCAGGAAACCGATGCCGTCGTAGTAGGTAACACCGGCGAACACCAGGCCCATGCCGGCGTCGCGGGAGCTGGTCCAGGTGGTGTTGCGCGACAGCACGTCGACTTCACCGGACTGCAGCGCAGTGAAGCGCTCCTTGGCGTTGAGCTGGCTGAACTTGACCTTCTTGGCGTCGCCGAACACTGCAGCAGCCACCGCGCGGCAGACGTCAGCGTCGATACCGACGATGTTGCCCTTGGCATCCGGAACCGAGAAGCCCGGCAGGCCATCACTGACGCCACATTGAACGAATCCCTTCTTCTGTACTGCGTCCAGGGTCGCACCTGCCTGTGCGAAACCACTGATACCCAACGCGGTAGCAGCGGTAACCACTGCCAGTGTGGATTTCAACATCTTCATTCAAACCTCCGGTTTTGCTCTTGTTGTGTGAGCCGGGATTGCACCGCACCCTTATGAGGCGCATCCGACCCGTGTTGGCTTGTTTTTGGGTCAATTGGCGCAATGCGCTGTTCTGTGACAGCCTTGGGGACCGCTAACGGGTGTTACCGTCCAAAACGTGTAACCTCGCATCAGGAGTTTCATAGCAAAGCGCGTACCACACTGAAGGGCTAAAGCGTTTCAGTTAACGTCAAGAGGAAAACTTGCAACGTTGCGACAGGTTTTTCCCGGATTTACCCGACGCGCCTTCATTTCATGCACGCAAACAAGAGCGCGCGCACACTTTCGGAGCAGTCATGACCCACCCGCTGATTCTCGAACCACAAAAAACCACTGATGCCTGTGTGATCTGGTTGCACGGCCTGGGGGCCGACCGTTACGACTTCATGCCGGTGGCCGAAGCCCTGCAGGAAGTGCTGCTGACCACCCGCTTCGTCATGCCCCAGGCGCCCACCCGGCCAGTGACCATCAACGGCGGCTATGCAATGCCCAGCTGGTATGACATCAAGGCCATGAGCCCGGCGCGGGCCATTGATGAAGAGCAGCTGCAGGAATCGGCCGAGCAGGTGATAGAACTGATCAAGGCCGAACAGGCAAAAGGCGTGGCCCTGTCGCGCATCATCCTCGCCGGCTTCTCCCAGGGCGGCGCGGTGGTACTGCACACGGCCTATATAAAGTGGCAAGAAGCCCTGGGCGGTGTACTGGCGCTTTCGACCTATGCCCCGACCTTCGCCCAGGAACGCGAACTGAGCGCCTGTCAGCAACGGACCCCGGCCCTGTGCCTGCACGGTGTTTATGATCCCGTGGTGCTGCCGGCGATGGGCCGAACCGCCTTCGAGCACCTCCAGCATTGGGGCGTCAACGCCGAGTGGAAGGAATACCCGATGGAACACGCGGTGCTACCTGAGGAAATCAGCGATATCGGCGAGTGGCTGATCAAACGCCTGCGCTAAATGCAGAGTTCCCTGTAGTTGTCAGTGCAATCCACTACGCCGCGCCCGATTCTTGCATTACACTGCCCGGCGTACATTCCTTAACCAATTGATGAGATGACCGTGCTCAAAGCACTCAAGAAGATGTTCGGCAAGAGCGAGGTTGAGCAACTCGCCACCGAAACCGCTGCCCCCGTGATGCAGCCGCCCGCAGCACTCCAGGCCCCTGCCCCGTCGGCTCCGCTCAAGACCGAGGCCGCAGCCCCTGCACCGGCCCCGGCCCGCGCCAAGAAACCGGCCGAGGCCAAGCCGCGCCGTGAGCGCAAGCCAAAACCCGCAGCCTCCACCTGGAAGCTGGAAGACTTCGCCGTCGAGCCGCAGGAAGGCAAGACCCGTTTCCATGACTTCAAGCTCTCGCCCGAGCTGATGCATGCGATCCACGACCTCGGCTTCCCTTACTGCACGCCGATCCAGGCCCAGGTCCTGGGCTACACCCTGCGCGGCAAAGACGCCATCGGCCGGGCCCAGACCGGTACCGGCAAGACCGCGGCCTTCCTGATCTCGATCATCACCCAGCTGCAGCAGACCCCGCCGCCGAAAGAGCGCTACATGGGCGAACCACGGGCACTGATCATCGCCCCGACCCGCGAGCTGGTGGTACAGATCGCCAAGGACGCCGCGGCGCTGACCAAATACACCGGCCTCAACGTCATGACCTTCGTCGGCGGCATGGACTTCGACAAGCAGCTCAAGGCCCTCGAAGCCCGCCACTGCGACATCCTGGTGGCCACCCCGGGCCGCTTGCTGGACTTCAACCAGCGCGGCGAAGCACACCTGGACATGGTCGAGGTGCTGGTACTGGACGAGGCTGACCGCATGCTCGACATGGGCTTCATCCCCCAGGTGCGGCAGATCATCCGCCAGACCCCACCCAAGAGCGAACGCCAGACCCTGCTGTTCTCGGCAACCTTCACCGAAGACGTGATGAACCTGGCCAAGCAGTGGACCACCGACCCTGCCATCGTCGAGATCGAGCCGGAGAACGTTGCCAGCGAAACCGTCGAGCAGCACGTCTATGCCGTGGCCGGCAGCGACAAGTACAAGCTGCTGTACAACCTGGTGACCGAGAACAAGTGGGAACGGGTGATGGTCTTTGCCAACCGCAAGGACGAAGTACGGCGCATCGAAGAACGCCTGGTGCGCGACGGTGTCAACGCCGCCCAGCTGTCGGGCGACGTACCGCAGCACAAGCGCATCAAGACCCTCGAGAGCTTCCGCGAAGGGCGCATCACCGTGCTGGTGGCCACCGACGTGGCTGGCCGCGGGATCCACATCGACGGTATCAGCCATGTGATCAACTTCACCCTGCCGGAAGACCCGGACGACTACGTGCACCGCATCGGCCGTACCGGTCGTGCCGGCACCAGCGGCGTGTCGATCAGCTTTGCCGGTGAAGATGACTCCTACCAGCTGCCGGCCATCGAGGAGCTGCTGGGACGCAAGATCAGCTGCGAGATGCCGCCGACCGAGCTGCTCAAGCCGGTACCGCGCAAGCATCACTGATTGCGTTGAGCCTATCGCGGGGCACGCCCGCTCCTACCCCATCCGGTAGGAGCGGGCGTGCCCCGCGATGCTTTTTACACCGCCCTATATTGCCCAAATAAACTAAAAGTCCATAATAGACAAAATAGTTCATTTGGAGCTTCGCATGTCTGCGCCTCTCGTCATCGATCAACAGCACGCTCGCCAACTGCTCGCCCAGGTGGATGTCCCGCAGATCCTGCGCAACCTGTTCCGTGACCTGGCGGCCGGGCAGGCAGTGCAACCGCCCCAGCAACTGGTGGAGTTCCCGGCCGGCAAGGGCGACTTCATCAACTACGGCGGCGTACTGGCCGAAGAGCGCGTGTACGGCGTCAAGACCTCGCCCTACATCGTCCGCGAACAGGGTCCGCTGGTCACCGCCTGGACCCTGCTGATGTCCATGGACAGCGGCCAACCGCTGATGCTCTGCGATGCCGGCGAATTGACCAGCGCCCGCACCGCCGCCACCACCGCCGTGGCCGTCGATGCCCTGGCCGCAACTGACGCCCGGCGCCTGACCCTGATCGGCAGCGGCCCGATCGCCCGCGCGCACCTGCATTACGCCCGCGGCCTGCGCGAGTGGCAGGACATCCGCCTGTATTCGCCAAGCCTGGGCGAACAGACGGCCGAGCAGCGCCAGGCCCTGACCGATCTCGATCCACGCCTGGTGCTGAGTGAGAGCCTGGAGCAGGCAGTGATGGATGCCGACGTGATCCTGCTGTGCACCTCCTCGGCCAGCCCGGTGCTCGACCCGCGCCAGCTGAGCAAGCCTGCGCTGATCACCTCGATCAGCACCAACGCCGTGCGCGCTCATGAAGTGCCGCCAGCGACCCTGAACGAGATGGACGTCTACTGCGACTACCGGGTAACCACCCCAGGCAGCGCCGGTGAGATGCGCATCGCCGCCGAGCAACATGGCTGGCAAGCCGAAGCGATCGTCGGCGACCTGGCGCAATTGATCAGTGGTACCGCGAAAAAACCGGACTACCAGCGCCATGCCTTCTTCCGCTCCATCGGCCTGGGCCTGGAAGACATCGCCCTGGCCAACGCCCTGTACCGCCTGCAACGCGCCGACTGAGGAAACCTCCATGCAACACGCTGATTTCATCATCATCGGCGCCGGTATTGCCGGTGCCTCCACAGGTTACTGGCTGGCCGGCCACGGGCGTGTGCTGCTGCTTGAGCGCGAGTCGCAGCCGGGTTACCACTCCACCGGCCGCTCGGCCGCGCTGTACACCGCAGCCTATGGCACACCGCAGGTCCGCGCGCTGACCCTGGCCAGCCGTGAGTTTTTCGACCATCCGCCTGCGGGCTTCGCCGAGCACCCGTTGCTCAGCCCTCGCGGGGAAATGACCGTCGACCTCAACGGCGACCCTGAAGAGCTGCAGCGCCAGTACCAGAACGCCAAGGCCTGCGTGCCTGAAGTCGAGCTGCTCAGCGCCGAGCAGGCCTGCGCGCGCCTGCCAGTGTTGCGCCGCGACAAGGTTCATGGCGCCCTGTACGACCCGAGCGCCAGTGACATCGACACCGACGCCCTGCACCAGGGCTACCTGCGTGGTATTCGCCGTCAGCAAGGTGAAGTGCACAGCGACTGCGAAGTGCAGCAACTGAGCCGCGATGCCGACGGCCTCTGGCAGGTGCAGACCAGCCGTGGCACCTTCAGCGCCCCTGTGCTGATCAATGCCGCCGGTGCCTGGGCCGACAAGCTTGGGGAACTGGCCGGTGCCCAGCCGCTGGGCTTGCAGCCAAAGCGTCGCGCGGCGTTCATCTTCGCCGGCCCCGAAGGCATCGACAGCCATGCCTGGCCAATGCTGGTGAGCCTCGATGAGTCGTTCTACATGAAGCCCGACGCCGGCATGCTGCTCGGTTCACCGGCCAATGCCGACCCGGTCGAGCCTCATGACGTGCAGGCCGAAGAGCTGGACATCGCCATGGGCATCTACCAGATCGAAGAAGCCACCACCCTGAGCATTCGTCGCCCGACCCGCACCTGGGCCGGGTTGCGCAGCTTCGTTGCCGACGGCGACCTGGTCGCCGGATTCGATCCGCAGGTTCCCGGCCTGTTCTGGGTCGCCGCGCAAGGTGGCTATGGTATCCAGACCTCGCCGGCCATGGGCCAGGCCAGCGCGGCCCTGGTGCGTGGCGAGGACTTGCCCGAAGCACTCAAGGGCTTTGGCTTGAACGCCGCAATGCTGTCGCCGCACCGCCTGCAAGGGTGACGCCCGGCCGCGATTGCGGCACACTCCCAGCGCCCTTTTGCCAAGGGCGCTGACACCGCCTGGAGCCTGCCCGAATGCCCACACCCCGCCCCGATCCAGCCCTGCACAACTACCGGGCCATCGCCGACGCCATCGCCACCCTGTTCTTCCCCCACGCCGAAGTGGTGCTGCACGATTTGCGCAGCCAGAAGATCGACTACATCGCCAACAACCTGTCCAAGCGCGAGGTAGGCGACGATGCGGCCCTGGAGGACATGTTCGAGGAAGGTACCGACGAAACCAATATCGGCCCGTACGAAAAGCTCAACTGGGACGGCCAGAAGATCCGCTCGCTGAGCACCGTGCTGCGCGACCCGGCCGGCAAGCCGCTGGCGGTGCTGTGCATCAACCTGAACATTTCCCTGTTCGAGAACGCCAAGGCGGCGCTCGACCTGTTCCTTTCGCCGAGCAAGCTGATCCCGCAGCCCGATGCACTGTTCCGCGATGACTGGCAGGAGCGCATCAACACCTTCCTCAACAGCTGGCTGCGCCAGCGGCAACTGAGCCTCAACCTGCTCAGCCGCGACCACAAGCGCGAGTTGGTGCTGGCCCTGCATGCCGAAGGCGCGTTCAAGGGCAAGAGTGCGGCCAACTATGTGGCCAATGTGCTGGGGATGGGACGGGCGACGGTGTACAAGCACCTGAAGGAACTCAAGGCCTGACTACCTTCAGGCCTTGAGTGAGGCGGCGATCAGTCGCCGTAGATATCGGATTTGAAGTACCTGGCCTGGATCTTCTGGTATTCGCCGCTGGCGCGAATATCGTCGATGGCCTTGTTGAGCCTGCTGACCAGCTCGCCGTTGCCTTTGCGCACGGCAATCCCGGCACCTTCACCGACGTATTTCGGATCTTTCAGCTCAGGGCCGGTAAAGGCATAGTCCGCGCCGCGTGGCATCGACAGGAAGTCTTCCAGCGGGATGGTGTCGGCAAAAATCGCATCGACCCGTCCGGATGCCAGGTCCATGTAGATTTCTTCGTTGTTGCCGTAACGCTGGACCTTGATGCCCTTGGGTTCGAACACTTCGGTGGCGTAGCGATCAGTGGTGGTCGCGCGCTGCACGCCAACCGTCTTGCCCTTGAGGCTCGCGTACTGGTCATCGACCACCGCACCTTTCTTCATCACCAGCCGCGATGAAGTGAAATAGTACTTGTGGGTGAAGTCCACGGATTTCTTGCGTTCTTCGCTGATGGTCATCGACGACAGGGCGGCATCGATTTTCTTCACTTTCAGCGAAGGGATCAGACCGTCGAACTCGACCTCTTTCCACTCACACTTGACCTGCATCTGGGCGCACAGGGCATTGCCGATGTCGTAGTCGAAACCGACGATCTGGCCCTTGTCATTCTTCGAGGCAAAGGGTGGGTAGGCGGCTTCGATGCCGAGGCGCAGGGTATCCCCAGCGGCGAACAGACTGCTGCTGGCCACCAGGCTCAAGGCCAGACCGCTGATCAGGGTGAACTTGTTCATGACGGGTCTCTCTCGCTCGTTGTTGGAGGTGTGTTGCAAGACAGAGGAATAGGGGCAGGCAAGGGTCGGCCTGGAATTATTTTGTACTTATAATTCCATACTGGACTTTTTGGTATGAAAACTCAACAAGCAAAAGCATTGTGGGAGCTGGCTTGCCAGCGATGAGGCCAGTGCAATCAGCACATCAGGTGTTGCCTGCTTTGCGACCGCTACGCGCTCGATCGCGGGCAAGCCAGCTCCCACAGGGTTACCAGCGCCCGGCAGCCTCTTCATCACTCTGCTTGCCTTCGACCCAGCGCGGGCCGTCCCCGGTCTGTTCCTTCTTCCAGAACGGCGCGCGGGTCTTGAGGTAGTCCATGATGAAGTTGCAGGCGTCGAACGCGGCCTGGCGATGGGCACTGGCAACACCGACAAAAACGATCGGCTCACCCGGTTCAAGGCCGCCGATGCGGTGCAGCACCTCGACCTTGAGCAGTGGCCAGCGCGCCTCGGCTTCAACCACGATCTTGGCCAGGGCCTTTTCGGTCATGCCCGGGTAGTGTTCGAGGAACATCCCCGCCACTTCCTGGCCATCATTGAAGTCGCGCACATAGCCAACAAAGCCGACCACCGCACCAACGCCGACATTCGCCGCGTGCATGGCATTGACTTCGACACCCGGATCAAAGGGTTCGCTCTGGACTCGAACGCTCATGCTCAGCCTCCGGTCACGGGCGGGAAGAACGCCACTTCGTCACCGTCTTCGAGCGGCTCATCCAGCTTGCACAGCTCTTCGTTACGCGCGCACATCAGGTTCTGTTCGCTCAGCACATCATGCTTGCCGCCCTTTGCGACCAGTGCCTTGCGTACGTCATCCAGGGTAGCGAACGAACCCTCGAGCTTCTCGGCATCAACACCCAGAGCTTCCCGATAACGGGCGAAATACATCACCTTAATGCTCATTTCACTTCATCCGCCTGGTAATGGCCGCTCTTGCCGCCCAGTTTCTCCAGCACGCGCACGCCGTCGATGATCATGCCGCGGTCGACCGCCTTGCACATGTCGTAGATGGTCAGGGCCGCGACGCTGGCAGCGGTCAGGGCTTCCATTTCCACGCCGGTCTGCCCGGCCAGCTTGCAGCGGGCGACGATGTAAACGGTGTCGTTGCCTTCAGCGCTGAGCTCGACCTTGACGCTGGTCAGCAGCAACGGGTGGCACAACGGGATCAGGTCGCTGGTTTTCTTTGCCGCCTGGATGCCGGCAATGCGCGCCACGGCAAACACGTCGCCCTTGGGGTGCTCGCCTTCGACGATCATCTGCAGGGTTTGCGGGAGCATGCGCACCCGCGCTTCGGCCACGGCCTCACGCGAAGTCACGGCTTTATCGGTGACGTCGACCATATTGGCGCGACCTTGGGAATCGAGATGAGTCAGCACAGCTTTCCTCCTGTTCAGGAGCAAAGAGTGTAAACCCTGGGGTCAGGTCTTCGAAGCGAAAAAAACCGGGCGGTATGACCGCCCGGTGCCTGGGGTTACAGATGCGATTCGGCGTATTCGGCCAGGATCGAGCGCGGCACGCCCTGCAGGGTGATGTGTACGCCGTTGGGGAAGTCCTTGAAGCGCTCGGTCAGGTAGGTCAGGCCCGAGCTGGTGGCGGACAGGTAAGGGGTGTCGATCTGCGCCAGGTTACCCAGGCAGATCACCTTGGAACCGGTACCGGCACGGGTGATGATGGTTTTCATCTGGTGCGGGGTTAGGTTCTGGCATTCGTCGATCAGGATCAGGCTTTGCTGGAAGCTGCGACCGCGAATGTAGTTCAGCGACTTGAACTGCAGCGGCACCCGCTCAAGGATGTACTCGACACTGCCATGGGTGTTTTCATCATCCATGTGCAGGGCTTCGAGGTTGTCGGTGATTGCCCCGAGCCAGGGCTCCATTTTTTCTGCTTCAGTGCCCGGCAGGAAACCGATCTCCTGGTCCAGCCCCTGCACGCTGCGGGTGGCGATGATGCGCCGGTAGCGCTTGCTGACCATGGTCTGCTCGATGGCGGCAGCCAGGGCCAGGATGGTCTTGCCGGAGCCGGCAGCGCCGGTCAGGTTGACCAGGTGGATATCCGGGTCGAGCAAGGCGAACAGCGCCAGGCTCTGGTGAATGTCGCGAGGCTTGAGGCCCCAGGCTTCCTGGTGCAGCAGCGGCTCCTGGTGCAGGTCGAGCAGCACCAGCTCGCCATCCTTGATGCCTTTGATCCAGCCAACGAAGCCCTGTTCGTCGATGATGAACTCGTTGATGTGCACGGCCGGCAGGTTGTCGATCATCTGTACCCGGTGCCAGGTGCGGCCATGATCCTGACGGGTCTCGACCTTGCTGACGCGGTCCCAGAATGACCCGGTGACGCTGTGATACCCCTTGGACAGCAAGGAAACGTCGTCGACCAGTTGGTCGGTGCTGTAGTCCTCGGCCGCGATCCCGCAGGCGCGGGCCTTGAGGCGCATGTTGATGTCTTTGGTCACCAGCACCACGTCCAGTTCCTGGCGCCGGCTGCGCAGCTCCAGCAACTGGTTGATGATGATGTTGTCGTTGAGGTTTTCCGGCAGCAGGCGGTTGGGCTCGTTGCGCGGGCTCATGAGAATCGACAGGAAGCCTTTGGGGCCGCTCTTGCCACGCTGGATCGGCACGCCCTGCTCGACATCGGTCGGCGAGGCATCACCCAGGGTCTGGTCGATCAGACGGATCGCCTGGCGACATTCGGCGGCAATCGTCTGTTTGCCAGTCTTGAGTTTGTCGAGCTCCTCCAGCACCGTCATCGGGATGGCGACGTGGTGCTCCTCGAAGTTGAGCAAGGCGTTTGGATCGTGAATCAGTACATTGGTATCGAGCACATAAAGGATTGGCTGGTTGGAGGAATTGGTGCGTCCTTGATCATCCATACTCGGTCACCTTTGTGGAAGCCAGACGACGCAATACCTGTGCGGTGCTGCGCCGCGAAGTGGCCGCCGGTTCTCCCCAGGCCCGCGTCGTTACGGGTAGGGAGCTGCGAACAAAGAATGGGCCGTAGGACGCCACCTGTGCTGCAGGGTTCGGCGGTCTGTCTTCGTAATACCGCAAAACCCATGACCGAAAAAAGCATTTTTACGTATTTTTGAAGTTTATTTTTCGATCGGCCAATTAGCCCTTGGCGCAGGGGCAAAGCACCGCTACAGTCATAAATCCAGTCATGTGAAATGCGTGCGGCGCTTTATTCCCTGCCGTCCAGAATCCCGGTCAATTTCACGACTTTTCGCCGAAATTCCTGCAATCTTCCCAACCAATTCCACTTTGCGCCGTTTGCTTGAGCAACCAGGCAACCACCTCCTGCGCCTTGGGTTGGGCATCGTGAAACTGGATCAGTCCCTTGCGCCACAGCAGCATCAAAGTCAGTACCCGCTGGGCCGACTGCTCACTGCTCAATGGCCCTTGATCCTGGGCGTCGATATCCCACAACACCACCTGCAGATGCTGACTGGCGAAGAACGCCTGGCTGTCGGCGCGGCGCTGGCCGTAAGGCGGTCTGAACAAGGGCACATACTGCTCTGGCAAGTCGCCCTGCACCCGCGCCTGGCTGCGCAGCACCGAATCCTGCCAGCCCTGCCACTGCCCATGGGAGCGGTACTGCCAGCCTTGCAGGCCGACGCACTGGCCTTTGTAGAGTGCGCGAAGCTCAGCCAGCGACGCCTTGTCGCGGCGGTTCTGCAGGCTGTTGCCAAGCACGAAAAAGGTAGCGCCAAGCCTTTGCCGGCGCAGGAACTCGGTCAGGCCGTCGGTGCTGCCGCCCGCCAGCGACGGGCCGCCGTCGAAGGTCAGCAGGAACAGCCGGTCATTGAGTTCGTCACCATTACGTTCAAGGTCGGAAAAGCGTTCGATCTCGCTGGCAGTCTGGGGGAACAGCGCGGCCTTGCGTAGCAGCTCATTCAGGTAGTGCTCATGAAAAGCCCGGCCCGGCTCGGCCCAACCGGCGTAGAACGAATCGGCGGCGACTTCGAAGGACGCGGTCTGCCTGCGAAAATCAGCCAGGTCGTCGATGGCATAACAGAACGAGGCATCCTGCTCGCAGCTCTTCTGGGCCAGGTCGTAGTTACGCCACAAGCGCTGCCACAGGCGCTGGCGCACGCTGTTGATCGACAGCAGGTTGACCTGACGCAGGTTCAGCCGCGCCGCCAGGGCGCCCTGGTCGAGCATTTCACTTTCGCCCAGCACCCGGGCAAAACCGAGGATCTCGGCACGCGAGGCGACATCGAACAGCGCCGGGCTGTCGAGCTGTTCCGGCCAGTGGCTGCGGTCGAAGGTGGCGACCGGGGCTGGTGCGGCCTGGGCCGTGAGGCTGAACAGGCCAGCCAGTAAGAGAAGGGCAATGCGCACGATCGGGCTCTCCGTTTTCCTCGCCGCGCACTATAACGCCAAGTGTCGGGATGGTCTGTGGCTATTGCCTTGATAGCTGGAGATCGCCGCCCCCGCCCCGTAGAATCGGCGCCACGAATAAAGGAGCCGACCTGATGCTGACGGTGATTTCCCCCGCCAAGACCCTCGACTACGACACCCCGCCGGTGACCCAGCGCTACACCCAGCCGCAGTACCTGGACGATTCCCAGGAGCTGATCGTACAGCTGCGTGAATTGTCGCCGGCACAGATCAGCGAGCTGATGCACCTCTCCGACAAGCTTTCGGGGCTCAACGCCGCGCGTTTCGGCAGCTGGACCCCGGCCTTCACCCCGGACAACGCCAAGCAGGCGCTGCTGGCGTTCAAGGGTGACGTGTACACCGGCCTGGATGCCCAGACCCTCAGCGAAGACGACTTCAGCTATGCCCAGGACCACTTGCGCATGCTCTCCGGCCTGTACGGCCTGCTGCGCCCGCTGGACCTGATGCAGCCCTACCGCCTGGAAATGGGCACCAAGCTGGCCAACGCCCGTGGCAAGGACCTGTATGCCTTCTGGGGCACGCGCATCAGCGAGTGGCTGAACCAGGCCCTGGCCGAGCAAGGCGACGACCTGCTGCTGAACCTGGCCAGCAACGAGTACTTCAGCGCGGTCAAGCGCAGCGCCCTCAAGGCGCGGGTGATCAACACAGAGTTCCGCGACTTCAAGAACGGCCAGTACAAGATCATCAGCTTCTACGCCAAAAAGGCCCGCGGCATGATGAGCCGCTTCGTGATCCAGGAGCGCATCAACGACCCCGAGCAGCTCAAGCAGTTCGATGTGCAGGGCTACTACTACAGTGCCGAGCTGTCGAAGGCGGATAACCTGGTGTTCCTGCGCGATCACGCGGACGAGTAAATACCAATCGCGGGGCAAGCCCGCTCCCACAGGTCCAGTGGACACAGGTTTTTTGTGGGAACTGGCTTGCCAGCGATGACGCCCGAATAATCGACGCAATCCTGACGTCAAAAAACCACCCTTCTAGCTTTATCGCAAAACGCCATAAGACCGTTCGTAATTTTTTGACGAATTTCGAAAAATAATTTCCGGTACTGGCACAAAAACATCCCCCCTCGAGTTCGTCCTTTATAAACAGGGACGAAACTGCCAAGTGCTATCAAAGTGAAAGTATGGCCATCAGCTAAAATATTAAAAAATCTTTCACCACCGCTGAACTCACCCCGGAACTTATCCCTTCAGCCGTCGCTCATACCACCCGTAACGATTCTCGAGCGTTATGTGAGAGATGACCTACATCATTGACTGGAGCGCACAGCCATTGTGCATCCAGACAACTTTGACTTGAGTGTCGGTCGCCCGACCTACAGTTGAACCCAGGAGAAACGCGCCCCTACAAATCGTCCTTGTGGTTGATTTCAAAGGATTTTATTCACTTGAAAGAACAAGCACTGCAGTTCCGGGTAACCGATCTGCAATAAAGACGGCTGCATAACAGGGCACGTCCATAATTATTGGCCTTTGGCTGCCAACTTTAAGTGCAGACACTTTTGCACTTGATACTTATATGCCTGCACACGGTGAAGTGACATCTTTTTGCCACGCCGCCGTGTGCCCGATAACTGCTGGTTAATCAACCCGGTCTGGCTCTTCTAATTGAGCCGGCGTGATAAACACATGAGGTGAATGCGATGCGTATCAGCATCTTTGGTTTGGGTTATGTGGGTGCAGTCTGTGCTGGCTGCCTGTCGGCACGTGGCCATGAAGTGATTGGCGTCGATGTATCCACCACCAAGATCGACCTGATCAACCAAGGCAAATCGCCAATTGTCGAACCGGGCCTCGAGGCCCTGCTGCAACAGGGTATCGACAACGGCCGCCTGCGTGGCACCACCGATTTTGCCGCCGCCATCCGCGACAGCGACCTGTCGATGATCTGTGTCGGCACGCCGAGCAAGAAGAACGGCGACCTGGGCCTGGAATACATCGAGTCGGTGTGCCGCGAAATCGGTTTCGTACTGCGGGAAAAATCCAGCCGCCACACCATCGTGGTGCGCAGCACCGTGCTGCCGGGCACGGTGAAGAACGTGGTCATCCCGATCCTCGAAGACTGCTCGGGGAAAAAGGCCGGCGTCGACTTCGGCGTGGCGGTCAACCCGGAATTCCTGCGCGAAAGCACCGCGATCAAGGACTACGACCAACCGCCCATGACCGTCATCGGCGAGCTGGACAAGACCAGTGGCGACCTTCTGCAATCGCTGTACGAAGAACTCGACGCACCGATCATCCGCAAGGACATCGAAGTGGCCGAGATGATCAAGTACACCTGCAACGTCTGGCACGCCACCAAGGTCACCTTCGCCAACGAGATCGGCAACATCGCCAAGGCAGTCGGCGTCGATGGCCGCGAGGTGATGGACGTGGTCTGCCAGGACAAGGCCCTGAACCTGTCGCAGTACTACATGCGCCCGGGCTTTGCCTTCGGCGGCTCGTGCCTGCCCAAGGACGTGCGCGCCCTGACCTACCGCGCCGGCAGCCTGGACGTCAAAGCACCGCTGCTCAACTCGCTGATGACCAGCAACGAATCGCAGGTGCAGAACGCCTTCGACATCATCGAGAGCCACGACAAGCGCAAGATCGCCCTGCTCGGCCTGAGCTTCAAGGCCGGCACCGACGACCTGCGTGAAAGCCCGCTGGTGGAACTGGCCGAACGCCTGATCGGCAAGGGCTACGACCTGAACATCTACGACAGCAACGTCGAGTATGCGCGGGTCAACGGCGCCAACAAGGACTACATCGAGTCGAAGATCCCCCACGTGTCGTCGCTGCTCAATGCCGACTTCGACCAGGTGATCAAGCACGCCGACGTGATCGTCCTGGGCAACCGCGACGAGAAATTCCGTGCCCTGGCCCAACAGGCTCCGGAAGGCAAACAGGTCATCGACCTGGTCGGTTTCATGAACAAACCATCCTGCCCGGCCAGCCGTACCGAAGGTATCTGCTGGTAACCCGCAGGCTGGGCGGGGCCTTCCGGCCCCGCCCAGCATCAACGCCCTTTCCATTCGATACGGATGCAGAACATGCAAAGGCTCAAGCACGGCCTGCTACAGGTCGCCGGTTGGCTGTTCTACGTGAGCTTGCTCATGTTGATCGCCCTGGCCTTGCCCAACTCCATTTTCGACCCCGACTCGAAGGACTTCATTTTCCTGGTCGGCGCCGTCGGCATCTGGCGCTATTCCATGGGTGCCACGCACTTTGTGCGCGGCATGCTGTTCCTCTACGTGGTCTACCCCTACCTGCGGCGCAAGGTGCGCAAGCTCGGTAGCGCGGCCGACCCGTCCCACGTGTACCTGATGGTCACCAGTTTTCGCATCGATGCCCTGACTACCGCCCAGGTCTACAGCTCGGTGATCCGCGAGGCAATCGACTGCGGCTACCCGACCACTGTGGTCTGTTCGCTGGTGGAAATGTCCGACGAACTGCTGGTGAAAAGCCTGTGGGAAAAATACAACCCGCCGGAGCGCGTGACCCTCGACTTCGTGCGCATTGCCGGTACCGGCAAGCGCGACGGCCTGGCCTATGGCTTTCGTGCCATCTCCCGCCACCTGCCGGATGAAAATGCCGTGGTCGCGGTGATCGACGGTGACACCGTGCTCGGCGAAGGCGTGGTACGCAAGACCGTGCCCTGGTTCAAGCTGTTCGGCAATGTCGGCGGCCTGACCACCAATGAATTCTGTGAAGTGCGTGGCGGCTACATCATGAGCGAGTGGCACAAGCTGCGCTTCGCCCAGCGCCACATCAACATGTGCTCGATGGCCCTGTCCAAGCGCGTGCTGACCATGACCGGGCGCATGTCGGTGTTCCGCGCCGCGGTGGTGACCAACCCCGAGTTCATCGCCGACGTCGAGAACGACTCGCTGCAGCACTGGCGCCTGGGCCGCTTCAAGTTCCTCACCGGCGACGACAAGTCGAGCTGGTTCAGCCTCATGCGCCTGGGCTACGACACCTTCTACGTGCCGGACGCGGCGATCAACACGGTCGAGCACCCGCCGGAAAAGAGCTTCATCAAGGCCAGCCGCAAACTGATGTACCGCTGGTACGGCAACAACCTGCGGCAGAACTCCCGGGCCCTGGGCCTGGGTATCCGCCGCCTGGGCCTGTTCACCAGCGTGGTGCTGTTCGACCAGCGCGTGTCGATGTGGACCAGCCTGCTGGGCCTGACCGTCGCGGTGATCGCCAGCCTCAAGTTCGGCCCGGCGTTCCTGCTGGTGTACCTGCTGTGGATCGGCATCACCCGGTTGATCCTGACGATCATGCTGCTGTGCTCGGGCCACAACATCGGCCCGGCCTACCCGCTGATTCTTTATTACAACCAGATCGTCGGCGCGATCATGAAGATCTACGTGTTCTTCCGCCTCGACAAGCAGTCCTGGACCCGCCAGCCCACTGCCCTCAAACGCGACCTCGCCAGCTTTCAACAATGGTTCAACACCTGGTCCTCCCGGACCATGACCTTCTCGGCGGCCAGCATCTTCATTGCTGTGCTGTTCATGGTCGTGTGAGCCGGAACCCGATTGGATTAAACAGGAACAAATCGCCATGAATACCGCCGTGAACGTCAATGTCGTGCATGAGTCCGAAGCACAGCGCCAGCACGCCCGGGTGCGCATCCCGGCCAAGCTGCGCTACCTGGGTCAGAACCGCGAAACCCTGGAAGTGAAGGTCGATGACCTCTCGGCCGGCGGCCTGAGCTTCCATGCCAAGCACCCGTTGAAAGTCGGCGAAGTGCTGCGCGGGCGCCTGCAGTTCACCGTCGACAAACTCGGCCTGGCCATGGACATCGAGTTCCAGGTGCGCTCTTTCGACCCCTCCAGCGGCCGCACCGGCGTGCAGTTCCAGAACCTTGAACCACGCGACATCGCCACTCTGCGCCACATCATCACCTCGCACCTGTCGGGTGAGCTGATCACCATGGGCGATGTACTCAGCACCCTGCAGCGCGACAACTTCACCAAGGCGCGCAAACAAAAAGACGCCAACGGCGGCATGAGCGCTTTTGGCCGCCTGCGGGCAGTGACCTTCAGCCTCGGCGTGTTCGTGGTCGGCGTGGCGGCGTTCGGTTTCATCGCCAAGTCGGTGTATGGCCTGTACTTCGTCAGCCATGCCCAGGCCGGGGTGGTCAGCGTGCCGACCAGCAACGTCACCATGCCGCGCGACGGCACCGTGCAGGGCCTGGTGGAAAACGGCGGCCAGGTGGTCAAGGGCGCGCCATTGGCCTCGTTCAGCACCAGCATGCTGGACATGCTCAAGGGCCACCTGGATGACCAGCAGCTGGAGCCGGCCAAGGTCGAGGAGCTGTTCGGCAAACAGATGAGCGGCACCCTGACCAGCCCCTGCGATTGCGTGGTCGCCCGCCAGCTGGTGGATAACGGCCAGTACGCCAGCAAGGGCCAGGTGATCTTCCAGCTGGTCCCGCGCACCACCATCCCCACCGTTGAAGCACGCTTCAGCTATCGCCAGTTCGATGACGTCCAACCGGGCTCGCGCGTGCACTTCACCGTCGCCGGCGAAGACCAGACCCGCACCGGGCAGATCGTCAACAGCACCAGCCTGAACAGCGAAGACCTGTCGTCGGACATCCGCGTGCAGATCAAGCCGGATGAGTCGCTGCCCAGCAAACTGGCCGGCCGCCCGGTAGCGGTGGACAGCAACCGTGGCCCGTCGCTGGACTGGCTGATCGATAAAGCCATGGCCCGTGGGCTCTAAGGGAGACATGCCGGTGAACACCAAGATTGCCACCCTCTCCGTGGGAGCCGGCCTTGCCGGCGATGGGCTGCGCAGCAGCCCCAATGGGCAAGGCTGCGCCTTGCTTCGCCGGCAAGGCCGGCTCCCACAGGGGTCGAGCTATATCCTCAGTCTGTGCAGCCTGGCCCTGGCCATCAGCCTCGCCGGTTGCGCCGGCCTGCCCGACCAGCGCCTGGCCAACGAAGCACTCAAGCGCGGTGACACCGCCCTCGCCGAACAGAATTACCGCCAGCTCGCCGACCTCGGTTACAGCGAAGCCCAGGTCGGCCTGGCCGATATCCAGATGGAAACCCGCGACCCGGCCAAGCTCAAGGAAGCCGAAGCCACCTACCGCGCCGCCGCCGATATCTCGCCACGCGCCCAGGCCCGCCTCGGCCGCCTGCTGGCAGCCAAGCCGGACGCCACCGAGGCCGAGCGCCAGGAAGCCGAAACCCTGCTGAAAAAAGCCTTCGCCAATGGCGAGGGCAACACCCTGATCCCACTGGCGATGCTCTACCTGCAATACCCGCAGAGCTTCCCCGGCACCAACGCCCAGCAGCAGATCGACCAATGGCGTACCGCCGGCTACCCGGAAGCCGGCCTGGCCCAGATTCTGCTGTACCGCACCCAGGGCACCTACGACCAGCACCTGGACGAAGTCGAGCGCATCTGCAAGGCAGCCCTGAACAGCACCGACATCTGCTACGTGGAGCTGGCCACCGTCTACCAGAAACGCGCCCAGCCCGAGCAACAGGCAGCGCTGCTCGAACAGGTGAAAAGCGCCTACCAGCGCGGCGCGATCCCGGCCACCCGGGTCGACAGCGTTGCCCGGGTACTGGCCGACCGCAGCCTCGGCCAGACCGACGAGAAAACCGCCCAGGCCCTGCTCGAACAGGTGGCACCGGTCAACCCCGGCTCCTGGGTCAGCCTGGCGCAATTGCTCTATGACTTCCCCGAGCTTGGCGACACCGACAAGCTGATGGAGTACATCGACAAGGGCCGCGCCGCCGAACAGCCGCGTGCCGAACTGCTGCTGGGCCGCCTGTACTACGAAGGCAAGACCGTACCGGCCGACGCGCAGAAGGCCGAGAGCCACCTGCTCAGCGCCGCCAACGCCGGCGAAGTCAGCGCCCATTACTACCTGGGCCAACTGTACCGTCGTGGCTACCTGGGCAGCGTCGACCCGCAAAAGGCCGTCGATCATCTGCTCCGCGCCGCCCGCGGCGGCCAGCTCAGCGCCGACTATGCCCTGGCCCAGCTGTTCAGCGAAGGCCACGGCATTCGCCAGGACCTGGTCAACGCCTGGGTGTTCAGCCAGCTGGCGCAAGCCAACCCCAGCGAGCAGTCACGCCAGCTGGCTGCCCAGCTCGACCAGCAACTCCCCCCGGCGCAGAAGGCCCAGGCTGAACGCCTGTTGCAACAAGAACGCCAGGCCCGTGGTGCCATGGGCCCAGGCCCTGGTGCCCTGCCCCTGCAGGCCGTAGCGCAACCCGAACAAGGCGAGGACTCCCTATGACACTCAATCCGTGGATGAAAGCAGGCGTAGGTCTGGGCTTTGCCCTGCTCTGGTCGTGCCCGACCCTGGCGGCGATGACTGCTGAAAAGAACTTCGGCCTGGACGTGAAAATCACCGGCCAATCCGAAGACGACCGTGACCTGGGCACCCGCTCCGGCGGTGACGTCAACGGCCTGGGCCTGGACCTGCGCCCCTGGGTGTACGGCGAGCGCGGCAACTGGAGCGCCTTCGCCATGGGCCAGGCGGTGGCGGCCACCGACATCATCGAGACCGACACCCTGCGCCAGTCCGGCGACGAAGCCGAGTCCGACAGCGGTCGTGCCAATGGCCGCGAAGCGGACAAAAGCTACCTGGCCATGCGCGAATTCTGGGTCGGCTACAGCGGCCTGACCGCTTACCCCGGCGAGCAGCTGCGCTTCGGCCGCCAACGCCTGCGCAACGACGATGGCATGTGGCGCGACACCAACATCGAAGCGCTGAACTGGACCTTCGACACCACCCTGCTGCGCGCCAATCTGGGCGTGGCCGAGCGCTTCAGCGAGTACCGCACCGACCTTACCGAGCTGGCCCCGGAAGACAAGGACCGCCTGCACCTCTACGGCGACGTCGCCAAGCAGTGGACCCCCGGCCACTGGGTCGGCCTGCGCGCCCACCACACCCACGACGACGGCAACCTGAAAAACCCTGGCGAAACCGTCGACGCCCTGGACAAGACCCGCACCGGCGACCTCACCTGGCTGGGCCTGGAAGCCAACAGCGACGCCTATAACTGGCGCAACCAGAACCGCGTCAATTACTGGGGCAGCATGACCTGGCTGACCGGCGATCGCGACAGCCTCAGCAGCACCACGGTCAATGGCGAGCAAGTGGCCAGCGGCAAGCACAGCGGCGACGTCAATGCCTGGGCCACCGACCTCGGCATCCGCCTGCGCCTCGACCCCAACTGGCAGGTCGGCGCCGCCTATGCCCGTGGCAGTGGCGGCGGTGGCAGCGACGGCTCGGGCAACTACGAGCAGACCGGCCTTGAGAGCAACCGCTCCAACTTCACCGGCACCCGCTCGCGCGTGCACCGCTTCGGCGAGGCCTTCCGTGGCGAACTGGGCAATTTGCAGGCGGCGACCCTGTTCACCTCCTGGCAACTGCGCGACGACTATGACGCCAGCCTGATCTACCACAAGTTCTGGCGCGTCGATGGCGACCAGAACATCGGCAGCAGCGGCATCAACGCCGTGGTCGAGGACAACGGCATCAACCGGCCGCTGATCCAGGGCGAGAAAGACCTCGGCCAGGAGATGGACCTGGTGGTCACCAAGTACTTCAAGCAGGGCCTGTTGCCGGCGGCACTGAGCCAGTCGATCGACGAGCCGTCGGCGCTGGTGCGTTTCCGTGGCGGCGTGTTCAAGCCCGGTGATGCCTATGGCAAGGAAGCGGACTCCTACATGCACCGCGCTTTCGTCGACGTGATCTGGCGCTTCTGACGCCTGGGGTGCAATGAAATGAGCCATCAACCGAACAAGCTCCACGCCCTATTGGCCGGCACCCTGCTGCTGGCCAGCAGCATCGCCCTGGCCAACGGCCAGGCGCCGACGCCGGTGGCCAAGGAGCTGCAGCAGGCCAAGACCTACACGGTCAGCAGCGCGCCGATCGAGCCGCTGCAGATCCCGGCGCCGACCCTGCCGGACCTGTCTGGCTACACCTACGATGCCGTGCAGAACAAGATCGACCGTAAGCGCAACGGCAAGGTCTCGGTCCGGCGCATGCTCCAGGAAAACAGCCTCAAGGAGTTCATCGGCGGTGACAACAAGATGGCCGAATGGGTGGCGCGCCAGCATGGCATTCCCCAGGCGATCTTCATCGACGACGGCCATGTCGACTTCACCGAGCTGAGCAAGCAGGTGCCCAGCCAGTACCTGCGCGAAACCGCACCGGGCGTGTACCTGGCGCGCCTGCCGATCGTGGTCGGGCAAAAAGGCGTGCTGGAGATCGACGCCAAGGTCAAGGAACTGCGCCTGTCCCAGGAAGGCGGCGCGTTCCTGGTCAATGACGGCAAGCTGTTCGTCAGCGACACCCGAGTGACCGGCTGGCGCGAGAAGGACAACGGCCCGGCGACCTTCCGCTCGCCCAAGGAGTTTCGCCCGTTCCTGCTGTCGTGGGGTGGCACCGAGACCTACATCGTCAACAGCAAGATGGCCAGCTTCGGCTACGCCAAGAGCAAGTCCTACGGCGTGAGCATCTCGCAGTACACGCCGAACATGGCCAAGCAGATGGGCCGCCCGGAACCCACCGGCTGGATCATCGGCTCCGAGTTCAGCGACATGTGGTACGGCTTCTACTGCTACGAGACCAGCGACTTCGTGGTCAAGGACAGTACCTACCGCGACAACATCGTCTATGGCATCGACCCCCACGACCGTTCGCACCGGCTGATCATCGCCGGCAACACCGTGTACGGGACCAAGAAGAAGCACGGCATCATCGTCTCGCGCGAAGTCAACGACAGCTGGATCATCAACAACAAGAGCTATGACAACAAGCTCTCGGGCGTGGTGATCGACCGTAACAGCGTCAACAACCTGATCGCCTACAACGAGATCTACCGCAACCACACCGACGGCATCACCCTGTACGAGAGCGGCGACAACCTGATCTGGGGCAACAAGCTGATCAGCAACCGCCGCCACGGCATCCGTGTGCGCAACAGCGTGAACATCCGCCTGTACGAGAACATCGCCATGGCCAACGGCCTGGTCGGGGTCTACGGGCACATCAAGGACCTGTCCGAAACCGACCGCGACATCGCCCTCGACCCGTTCGACACCAAGGTCTCGCTGATCGTCGTCGGCGGTGAGCTGGCCGCCAACGGCAGCGGCCCGCTGTCGATCGACTCGCCGCTGAGCGTGGAGCTGTACCGGGTCTCGATGCTGGCCCCGAGCAAGGCCAGCGGCATCAGTTTCTCCGGGGTACTGGGCGAGCGTCAGGACGAGATTCTCGACCTGATGGTGCGCCAGGGCAAAGCCGTGCTGATCGATCCGGTCGAGCGCCAGACCGAAATGCTGGACTGAGGAAGCCAATTCTATGCAACCACAACTGACCAAGCTGCTGAGCCTTTCCGGACTTGCCGCCGCCCTGCTCGCCATCAGTGCCCAGGCGTCGGCCGAGCAGGTCCAGGCGCCAAGCTTCAGCGCCGAGCCGTGCTGCCAGCTGTGCCCGGAGGCCCACGACGCCAGCCGCTACACCACCCGCTACCAGCAGAACTTCACCACCCTGGTGCAAGCCCAGGGCGACTGGCTGTTCCGTACCCGCGAAGACCTGCGCACCGAGTTCGACACCACGCCAGCCGGCTACCGCCGCCTGCAGCAGTTGCACGATGCGTTCAAGGCCAAGGGCGTGGAACTGGTGGTGGTCTACCAGCCAACCCGCGGCCTGGTGAACCGCAACATGCTCAAGCCCGCCGACAAGGCCGCGTTCAACTACGCCAAGGCACTGCAGAACTACCAGGCCATGCTCGGGCGCTTCAGCAAGATGGGCTACACCGTGCCCGACCTGTCGCCGCTGACCAACGAACAGTTGGCCGCCGCCGACCAGGGCAAGGATTTCTACTTCCGCGGCGACCAGCACTGGACGCCGTACGGCGCCGAGCGCGCGGCAAAGATCGTCGCCGACAGCGTGCACAAGATGGCGGCCTTCGCCGACGTGCCCAAGCGCGAGTTCGAAAGCCACAAGTCCGGGCGCATGGGCAAGACCGGCACCCTGCACAACGTCGCCGGGCAACTGTGCGGCACCAGCTACGCGGTGCAGTACATGGACCAGTTCGTCACCGAGCCCAAGGGCGAGAGTGGCAGCGGCGATCTGTTCGGCGACTCCGGTAACCCGCAGATCACCCTGGTCGGCACCAGCCACAGCGGCAAGAACTACAACTTCTCGGGCTTCCTCGAGCAATACATCGGCGCCGACGTGCTCAACGTCGCCTTCCCTGGCGGCGGCCTGGAAGGCTCGATGATCCAGTACCTGGGCAGCGAAGACTTCCAGAAAAACCCGCCGAAGATCCTCATCTGGGAATTCTCGCCGCTGTACCGCCTGGACCAGGAAACCATCTGGCGGCAGATGCTCGCCCTGATCGACAACGGTTGTGAAGGCAAGCCTGCGCAGTTGAGCGCCAACACCGCACTCAAGCCGGGCAAGAACGAACTGATGGTCAACGGCCGCAATGGCGTGATCAAGGACCTGACCAATGGCCGTCATCAACTGGATATCCAGTTCGAAGACAAGTCGGTCAAGACCCTGCAAGCCACCCTCTGGTACCTGAACGGTCGTCACGAAGACCTGAAGATCGAGAAGCCGGAAACCGCCGACACCGATGGCCGCTTCGCCTTCGAGCTGCGCGAGGATGAGGACTGGGCTGCCCAGACCCTGCTCGCTGTCGAAGTCCAGGGGCCGGAAAGCGGCAGCCAGAAAGTCGCAGCCACGCTGTGCAAACGAAACTGAGGTGCTTATGAACACATTCAGCACATCCCCTGCAGGAGCGGGCTGCTTCAAGGTGCTCGCACTGGCTCTGGCCCTGTTCGGCTCGGCCGCGCAGGCCGCCGGGCTGGTCCCCCCCCAGGGCTATTACGCCGGGATCGAGAAACTCAAGACCGGCGACAGCGACTTCAAGTGCGAAGCCATCCCCCGGCCCTACACCGGCAAGCTGCAGTTTCGCAGCAAGTACGAAGGCTCGGACAAGTCCCGCGCGACCCTGAACAAAGCCTCGGAAAAAGCCTTCCGCGATTCCACCGCGAGCATCACCACCCTTGAGCGCGGGGTCAGCAAGCAGGTCATGCAGTACATGCGCGACGGCCGCCCACAGCAGCTCGACTGCACCCTCGAGTGGCTGAGCAACTGGGCCAGCGCCGATGCGCTGATGTCCACCGACTACAACCACACCGGCAAGTCGATGCGCAAATGGGCGCTGGGCAGCCTGAGCTCGGCCTGGCTGCGCCTGAAGTTCTCCAACTCGCAGCCCCTGGCGGCGCACCAGCAGCAGGCCGAGCTGATCGAGAAATGGTTCGGGCGCCTGGCCGATCAGGTGGTCAAGGACTGGAGCGACCTGCCGCTGGAGAAGATCAACAACCACTCGTACTGGGCGGCCTGGTCGGTGATGGCTACCGCCGTCGCCACTGACCGCCGCGACCTGTTCGACTGGTCGCTGAAGGAATACCGGGTAGCCGCCAACCAGGTCGACGCCCAGGGCTTCCTGCCCAACGAGCTCAAGCGCAAGCAGCGCGCCCTGGCCTACCACAACTATGCCCTGCCGCCGCTGGCGATGATCGCCAGCTTCGCCCAGGCCAACGGCGTCGATGTGCGTCCCGAGAACAACGGCGCGCTCAAGCGCCTGGGTGATCGGGTGCTGGCCGGCGCCAAAGACCCGAGCCCGTTCAAAGCCAAAAACGGCGAGAAACAGGACATGGACGACCTGAAGATCGACAGCAAATACGCCTGGCTCGAACCCTGGTGCAGCCTCTACCGCTGCAACAGCGACGTGCTCGGGCGCAAGCACGACATGCAACCGTTCAAGAGCTTCCGCCTGGGCGGCGACCTGACCCGGGTCTACGACCCGCAGGCCGAACAGAAAAAGTAAGGATCTGCATTGTCCCTGTGGGAGCTGGCTTGCCAGCGATCGGAACACCGCGGTGTGTCAGATACGACGCCTCGCTGGCAAGCCAGCTCCCACAGGGTTGGTGCAAGGCAAAGATTTGATCTGGTTTCTCCCGGGAGGTTTCACGGGGGGTTTGGGGGGCTGTTGCCCCGGTTGATAACGACAAGGAGAGATCGGGATGGTGTTTTCATCCAACGTGTTCCTGTTCCTGTTCCTGCCGATCTTTCTCGGTTTGTACTACCTGAGCGGGCAACGCTATCGCAACGCCCTGTTGCTGCTGGCCAGCTATGTGTTCTATGCCTGGTGGCGGGTGGATTTCCTGGCGCTGTTCGCCGGGGTCACCCTGTGGAACTACTGGATCGGCCTGAAAGTCGGCGCCGCCGGCGTGCGCACCAAACCGGCCCAGCGCTGGCTGCTGCTGGGCGTGGGGGTCGACCTGTGCATCCTCGGCTACTTCAAATACGCCAATTTCGGCGTCGACAGCATCAACGCGATCATGACCTCGTTCGGCCTTGAGCCGTTCATCCTCACCCATGTGCTGCTGCCGATCGGGATCTCGTTCTACATCTTCGAGTCGATCAGCTACATCATCGACGTGTACCGCGGCGACACCCCGGCGACCCGCAACCTGATCGACTTCGCCGCCTTCGTGGCGATCTTCCCGCACCTGATCGCCGGCCCCGTGCTGCGCTTCAAGGACCTGGCCGACCAGTTCAACCACCGCACCCACACCCTCGACAAGTTCTCCGAAGGCTGCACGCGCTTCATGCAGGGCTTCATCAAGAAGGTGTTCATCGCCGACACCCTGGCGGTGGTCGCCGACCATTGCTTCGCCCTGCAGAACCCGAGCACCGGCGACGCCTGGCTCGGCGCCCTGGCCTACACCGCGCAGCTGTACTTCGACTTTTCCGGCTACAGCGACATGGCCATCGGCCTGGGCCTGATGATGGGTTTCCGCTTCATGGAAAACTTCAAGCAGCCGTACATCAGCCAGTCGATCACCGAGTTCTGGCGGCGCTGGCATATCAGCCTGTCGACCTGGCTGCGCGACTACCTGTACATCACCCTGGGCGGTAACCGCGGCGGTACCTTCGCCACCTACCGCAACCTGTTCCTGACCATGCTCCTGGGCGGCCTGTGGCACGGCGCCAACTTCACCTACATCGTCTGGGGCGCCTGGCATGGCATGTGGCTGGCGATCGAACGGGCCCTGGGCATCAACGCCGCGCCGCAACGCTTCAACCTGGTGCGCTGGGCCTTCACCTTCCTGCTGGTGGTGATGGGCTGGGTAATCTTCCGCGCCGAGAACCTGCACGTCGCCGCACGCATGTATGGCGCCATGTTCAGCTTCGGTGACTGGCAGCTGTCGGAACTCAACCGCGCCAACCTCACCGGCCTGCAAGTGGCGACCCTGGTACTGGCCTACGTGACCCTGGCGTACTTCGGCCTGCGCGACTTCTATCGCAACGCCAGGCCCGAGCCCAAGGCCAGCCCGGTGGCGGTCCATGCCGACGGCAGCCTGAGCCTGGACTGGGGCCTGTACGCCACCCGTGCGCTGGTGCTGCTGCTGTTCGTGGCCTCGATCCTCAAGCTCTCGGCGCAAAGCTACTCGCCGTTCCTCTACTTCCAGTTCTGAGCGAGCCGACCATGACCCGATCATTACGCAAACTCTACGCCCTGCTGTTCCTCGCCCTGTTGCTGGGCCTGGGCCTGTGGTCGCTGGGCGGCCTGGGCAGCTTCCAGCGCACCGCGCAGATGACCGCCCTCGACGGCAAGCTGGCCAAGGCCGCCGAGACCCACTACGACGAGCAGTTCCCGCTCAAGCGCATCGGCACCAACCTGTGGGCGGCGCTGGATTTCAAGCTGTTCAACGAAGGCCGCCCGGGCGTGGTGCTGGGCCGCGAGCACTGGCTGTTCAGTGACGAGGAGTTCAAGCCGGTGGCCAACAGCGACCAGTTCGAACAGGAAAACCTCGCGCTGATCCGCGGTGTGCGCGACACCCTGCAGCAACGTGGCGTACAGCTGGTACTGGCAATCGTGCCGGCCAAGGCGCGGCTGTATCCGGAGTACGTCGGCGAACAGACCCCGGCCAGCCTGCACACCGACCTGTACAACGAGTTCCACGCCCAGGCCCGCCAGGCCGGCGTGTTCGCCCCCGACCTGCTGGCGCCGCTGCAGGAGGCCAAGGCCCGTGGCCAGGTGTTCCTGCGTACCGACACCCACTGGACGCCCATGGGCGCCGAAGTGGTCGCCCAGCACCTGGCCGCCGCCGTCGCGCGCCAGACCCTGCTCAACGGCGAGCCGCAGCAGTTCGTCACCGAACAGCGCCAGAGCGCGCCGTACAAAGGCGACCTGACCAACTTCCTGCCGCTCGACCCACTGTTCAGCAACCTGCTGCCGCCGCCGGACACCCTGCAACAACGCAGCACCCGCCCGGCCCAGGCTGAAGGTGAAAACGGCGACGCACTGTTCGCCGACAACGAAATCCCGGTGGCACTGATCGGCACCAGCTACAGCGCCAACCCCAGCTGGAACTTCCTCGGTGCCCTGCAGCAAGCGCTGCGCAGCGACGTGGTCAATTACGCCGAAGACGGTCATGGCCCGCTGCTGCCGATGCTCAAGTACCTGCAAACCGACGCCTTCAAGAACAGCGCGCCGCAAGTGCTGATCTGGGAGTTCCCGGAACGTTATCTGCCAATGAAAAACGACCTCAGCGCATTCGATCCGCAGTGGATCGCGCAGCTGAAAAAAACCCGCAATGCCAATCAAGACCTGGCCCTGTCGTCCCATCGGACGGAAAACTGAAGAGGAAACGCACATGACCTTGCATACCCAAAAGCTCCGCATCGCCAAAGCCTGCGCCCTGGCCGCCGGTCTGAGCCTGCTCTCGCTGCAAGCCCTGGCCGGTGCCGACGCCGCGCTGTATGGCCCGACCGCGCCGAAAGGCTCGACCTTCGTGCGCATCTACAACGCCGGTGCCCAGCCGGTCAGCGCCAGCGTCGGCAATACCCAGATCAACGAAGTGGCCGCCCAGGGCAGCAGTGATTTCAGCTTCATGCCCCAGGGCGATTACAGCGCCAAGGTCGGCAGCCAGAGCCTGCCGGTCAAGCTCGCCGCCGATCACTACTACACCCTGGTCAACAACACCTCGGGCCAGCCGCAGCTGGTCGAGGAGCCGCCGTTCAAGAACAAGCAGAAATCCCTGGTGCGGGTACAGAACCTCAGTAACCAGGCTTTGACCCTGAAGACCGCCGACGGCAAGACCGAAGTGGTCAAGCCGGTGGCCGCCAAGGCCCGTGGCGAGCGTGAGATCAACCCGGTCAAGGTCAGCCTGGCGCTGTATGAAGGCGATAAGAAAGTCAGCGATCTGAAGCCTGTGGCTCTGGAGCGCGGCGAAGCGGCGGTGCTGTATGTCACCGGCTCCGGCAGCAACCTGTCGCCGGTCTGGGTCAAGCGCCCGGTATCCACCCGTTAACCACCTGCCTATTTCTATTTTTGGAGAACACCCATGATTCCAGTCATTCTGTCCGGTGGTAGCGGCTCGCGTCTGTGGCCCCTGTCGCGCAAGCAATTCCCCAAGCAGTTCCTGGCCCTGACCGGCGAACACACCCTGTTCCAGCAGACCCTCTCGCGCCTGGTGTTCGACGGCATGGACGCCCCCATCGTGGTCTGCAACAAGGACCACAAGTTCATCGTCAGCGAGCAGCTGCAAAGCCTGAAACTCGAAACCCAGGGCATCCTCATGGAGCCCTTCGGCCGCAACACCGCGCCAGCAGTGGCGCTGACCGCGATGAAACTGGTCAACGAAGGCCGTGACGAGCTGATGCTGGTGCTCCCGGCCGACCATGTGATCAACGACCAGAAAGCCCTGCAGCGGGCCCTGGCCCTGGCCACCGTGGCCGCCGAGCGCGGCGAGATGGTGCTGTTCGGAGTCCCGGCGACCAAGCCGGAAACCGGCTACGGCTACATCAAGTCGAGCCAGGACGTACTGCTGCCCGAAGGCGTCAGCCGGGTGGCGCAGTTTGTCGAGAAGCCGGACGAAAAACGCGCGACCGAGTTCGTGCGGGCGGGTGGCTACTTCTGGAACAGCGGCATGTTCCTGTTCCGCGCCAGCCGCTTCCTCGAAGAGCTGAAAAAGCACGATGCCGACATCTACGACACCTGCCTGCTGACCCTGGAGCGCAGCGAGGAAGACGGCGACAACCTGAGCATCGACGAAGCCACCTTCGCCTGCTGCCCGGACAATTCCATCGACTACGCCGTAATGGAAAAGACCCAGCGCGCCTGCGTGGTACCGCTGTCGGCGGGCTGGAGCGATGTCGGTTGCTGGTCGTCGCTGTGGGACGTGCATGAAAAAGACCACAACGGCAACGTGACCAAGGGTGATGTGGTGGTCCAGGACAGCCACAACTGCATGATCCACGGCAACGGCAAGCTGGTGTCGGTGATCGGCCTGGAGAACATCGTCGTGGTCGAGACCAAGGACGCCATGATGATTGCCCACAAGGACAAGGTTCAGGGCGTCAAGCAACTGGTCAACACCCTCAACGAACAGGGCCGCAGCGAAACCCAGACCCACTGCGAGGTCTACCGGCCGTGGGGCTCGTACGACTCGGTGGACATGGGCGGGCGTTTCCAGGTCAAGCACATCACCGTCAAGCCCGGCGCCAGCCTGTCGCTGCAGATGCACCACCACCGCGCCGAGCACTGGATCGTGGTGTCCGGCACCGCCGAGGTGACCTGCGACGAGAACGTGTTCCTGCTCACCGAGAACCAGTCCACCTACATCCCGATCGCCTCGGTGCACCGCCTGCGCAACCCGGGCAAGATCCCGCTGGAGATCATCGAGGTGCAGTCGGGCAGCTACCTGGGCGAAGACGATATCGAGCGCTTTGAAGATGTCTACGGGCGCTCGACACCGATCGAGCGCGGGATTTCGATCAAGACCATCGCGCAGTAAAACCCCAATCGCGGGGCAAGCCCGCTCCTACACATTGTGGGAGCGGGCTTGCCCCGCGATGCTTTTTGGTTAGGATGAAAGAATACCCGCACACAAGGTTCGCTCCATGTTCATCGGCGCCCTGCTCATCCTTACCTGGCTGGTCCTGCTGCTGCGCTACCCGGCCAAGGCCCTGCCGATTTCCCTGGCGGCGCTGTTCGGCCTGGGGCTGGTGGCGTTGTGGGTGGTGTGGCTGGACAATCGCGAAGCCAACCAGCTGGCCCGCCTGGAACTGCGCCTGACCTACGCCCCGGAGCAATGCCCGGCCGATCGCCCGCTGCAAGTCCACATCAACAACGGCAACTCGGTGCCATTAGTGGAGCTGCGCTGGCGAGTAGCAGCCTATGCCCCCGGCGATACCGTCAACCTTGCCGAAAACACCTATGCCGCCCCGCGCTACCGCGGCCCGGGCGAGCTGCAACCCGGCGCCAGCTGGCAGGAGTGCCTGCCATTGCCGCCGCTGCGTTCCGGCTACCGGCCACAGAGCGTCGACTACCGCGCCGAGCACCTGCAAGGCAGTTTCGCCGACTGAGCACCTGATATTTTTGCCAGGTTACCTACACCCCGAAGCCGTGTTGAATAGACACTCACATTTCCAGCGTCGGGAGCGGGACCATGGCGGACACCTCAACAGCGGTTCAGGCCGAGTTCAAGGCGCTTGTCGAACGTATCCAGGGCAACACGCAGCTGGATCGGCCAGTGGCCATTCTGGTTTTTTCCGATACCTGCCCGGCCTGCGCAGGCGCCAAGGCGCAGTTCAGCGCGCTGGCCGATGAAGGTTATCGAGACAAGGTCGACTTCTACCAGATTCCCTTCAGCGCCTTCAGTGCGCTGCGACTGGACAGGGAAGTCAAACACGTACCGACCTACCTGCTGTATGACCTTCCTGGCACACCCCGCCGGTTTCTCGGCCCCAGTGCCGAGCCGCTGAAAAAAACACTGGTGCAGCGGTTTCCTGACGTAGTATTCGTGGCGACTCCCCCTGCTTAAGGACAGCAGCTCATGCCCAGCGTGTTGATCACCGGTTGCTCCAGCGGTATCGGTCTGGCTTTGGCCGAGGCCTTCAAGAACGCCGGCTTCGAGGTCTGGGCCACGGCGCGCAAGGCCGAGGACGTCCAGCGCCTGGCCGCCAACGGCTTCAATGCCCGCCAGCTGGACGTCAATGACCCAGCGGCATTGAGCCAATTGGCAAGCGAACTGGAACAACGCGGCCAGGGCCTCGATGTGCTGATCAACAACGCCGGCTACGGCGCCATGGGCCCCCTGCTCGATGGCGGGGTCGAGGCCATGCGACGGCAGTTCGAGACCAATGTGTTTGCCGTGGTCGGTGTCACCCGCGCACTGTTCCCGGCCTTGCGTCAGAACAAAGGCCTGGTGGTGAATATCGGCAGTGTCTCCGGGGTCCTGGTCACGCCGTTCGCCGGTGCCTACTGCGCCTCCAAGGCTGCGGTGCACGCCCTGAGCGAAGCGTTGCGCCTGGAAGTGGCGCCGTTTGGTGTGCGCGTGATGGAAGTGCAACCCGGGGCGATTGCCTCGCAGTTCGCCAGCAACGCCGGGCGCGAAGCTGAGCAATTGATCGAAGAACACTCGCCCTGGTGGCCGCTGCGCGAAGGCATCCGTGCCCGCGCCCGCGCCTCCCAGGACAAGCCGACCCCGGCCGCCGACTTCGCCCGGGGCGTACTCAAGGCCGTGCAGCAGCCAGAGCCCGCGGCACTGGTGCGCCTGGGCAACGGCAGCCGCGCCTTGCCGCTGCTGCAAGCCTGGCTGCCCCAGGGCTTGCTGCAACGGGTGCTGAAAAAACGCTTCGGCCTGGACCGCGCGCTCTAGGCGATCGAACGCACCACGCCACCATCGACGCGCATGGCCGCGCCAGTAGTGGCGCTGGCCTGGCGCGAGGCCAGGTAGATCACCAGGTTGGCCACTTCTTCTACCGAAGCCAGGCGCTGGATGATCGAACTGGGACGGTGTTCGGCAATGAAGCCGGCCTCCAGTTGCTCCACCGGCACACCCTGCTCCTCGGCCATCTTGGCGAAGAAGCCGCCGAGTCCTTCGGAGCGGGTCGGCCCGGGCAGCACGGCGTTGACCGTGACGCCGGTGCCGGCGAGGGTTTCCGCCAGGCCGCGGGACACCGCCAGCAGTGCGGTCTTGGTGGTGCCGTAATGGACCATCTCCACCGGAATCTGCAAGGCCGATTCACTGGACAGGAACAGCACCCGGCCCCAGCCGCGCTCGGCCATGCCCGGTGCGTAATGCCGCGCCAGGCGCACCGCGCTCATGACGTTGACCTCGAAAAACAGCTGCCAGTCTTCATCGGTCAGCTCGAAAAAGCCCTTGGGCTCGAAGATGCCGAGGTTGTTGACCAGGATGTCGGTCTGCGGCACTTCGGCAAACAGCCGGGCGGCGCCTTCGGCACAGCCCAGGTCCGCGGCAAGCCCCGAGACGCGAGCGCCGGGCAGCTTCAGGCGAATGTGCTCCAGGGCCTGATCGACCCGTTCCTGGCTACGGCCATTGATCACCACGTCGGCACCCGACTCGGCCAGGCCTATGGCAATCGCCAAACCGATACCGGCGGTGGAGCCACTGACAATCGCGCGCTTGCCATGCAATGAAATGTTCATACCTGTGTCCTTACGCTGGATGAAAAAAACTGACAGATCAGCCCTGTGCGGCGGTCTGCAACGGCGCACTGAACGGCTGCCATCCGCCCCCCAGCGACTTGTACAAACCGACCAGGGCCTGGGACACCGCCGCCGAGCTTTCGACCCACTGCTCCTGGCTGGCCAGCAAGGCGCCCTGCACGCTGAGCACATTGAGAAAGTCCACGGCGCCCTCGACGTATTGCTGCTGGGCGGTCTGCAGGGCGATGCGGTTCTGCCGCACGGCCTCTTCAAGCAGGTCGCGGCGCAACTGGCTGGCGTTGTACAGGCGTAGCACATCGTCGATTTCGTGCCAGGCGCGCAGCACCACCTGCTGGTAGCGCAAGGCGGCTTCCTGCTGCTGGGCTTCGCGCAACTTGAGCACTCCGCGCAAGCGCCCGCCTTCGAAAATCGGCAGGCTCAACTGCGGGCCGATTGCAAACCGGCGTGAATCCCAGCTTCCGAAATCAGACAACTGCATCGACTGAAAACCAACATTGCCCGACAGACGGATGCTTGGATAAAAGTCGGCCTTGGCCACACCGATGCTGGCGGTGGCGGCATGCAATTGTGCCGCGGCCTGGAGAATATCCGGGCGGCGCTCGGCCAGCTCCGACGGCACGCCGATGGCAAAGCGTTGCTGTGGCGTCGGCATCGCCGCAGGTTCCAGCAGCTCGGACTGCAAGCTGCGCGGCGGCTCAGCCAGCAGCAGGCCCAAGGCGTTGATCAGTTGCGCCTGGCGCTCTTCCAGGGTTGGCAGGCGTGCCTCGATCGAGGCGACCTGGGCACTGGCCTGAGCCACATCGAGGGCGGTGGCGACACCGTCGCGCAAGCGCATCTGCGACAGGCGCAGGCTGTGCCGGGAGACCTCGAGGTTTTCCCGGGTAACAGCCAGGTTGCTCTGCACGGCGCGCAACTGGATGTAGTTGCCAGCGGTCTCGGCCAGCAGTGACAACAGCACACCACGACGGTCATTCTCGGCCACTTCGACCACCGCATCGGCGGCTTCGACCTGGCGGCGCACGCGGCCCCAGAGGTCGAGTTCCCAACTGGCGGTAAAGTCGCCCTGCCAGAGGTTGAAGGCCGACTTGCCGCTGTTGCCGGACGGGTCATTGAGGCCTTCGGCACTGTTGCGCGCGCGGCTGTAACCGCCGCCCAGGTCAACCGATGGGGTCTGCTCGGCAGCGATGCTCATGCGTAGCGCACGGCTTTGCAGCAAGCGCGCACTGGCGATCTGCAGGTCGAGGTTGCGCTGGCTGGCGCGCTCGATCAGGGCGCTGAGCTTGGGGTCGTGAAAGCTTTCCCACCAGCGTTGCTCCAACGGGTCGGCCTGGGCCTGGCTGGCGGCGGGCGTTTCCTGCAGCGCTGCCCAACTGGCGGGGGCATGACTGTCAGGCTTGTTGAAATCCGGGCCCAGGGTGCAGCCGGCCAACAGGCTCAGCAACAACGGGCAAAAGGCGAACGCAGGTTTCATCGGGCGCTGACCTCTTCACCGGTAGCCAGGGTCGCGCCAGTGTCGATCTTCGCCACGACCGACATGCCGACCCGCAGGCGCTCCAGCAATGGCTGGTTGGCGTCGAAGACAATCTTGACCGGAATGCGCTGCACCACCTTGGTGAAGTTGCCGGTGGCGTTGTCCGGTTTGACCGCAGCGAAGGTGACGCCGGTCGCCGGGGCGATACTTTCGACCCGCCCGTGCAGGTATTCATCGGCGAAGGTATCCACACGGATTTGCACCGGCTGCCCGGGCTGCACGTGGGTCAGCTGGGTTTCCTGGAAGTTGCCGACCACATAGGCGTGCTCCAGCGGTACCACCGACAGCAAGCGTGCACCCGGATTGACGTAGGCTCCGACGCGCAGCGCACGCTCGCCGACCATGCCGTCGATGGGCGCGACGATGCGGGTGTAGGACAGGTCCAGTTGCGCCCGATCCAGGCTTGCCTGGGCATGCTTGAGGCCACCTGCGGCACTGTCGACCTGAGCGCTGAGAATGTCCACCTGCTTGCGCGCCGCGGCCAGCGCGGCCTGTGAGTTGGCCAGCCGCGCCCGTGCCTGATCGACCCGGCTGCGCGCCTGCTGGGCGTTCTGCACGGTACCGGCGCCCTGCTCGGCCAGGCGGCTGTGACGGGTCAGTTCGTGGTTGGCAAAGGCCAGCTCGGCCTGATCGGCGCTGACTGCGGCCTGAGCCTGATCAATCAGTGAAACCTGACGTTCGAGGGTCGCCCGGGCATTGTGGCTTTGCGCGGTGGACACCAGCAGTTGCGCCTGGGCCGCCGCCAGCGCGGCCTGGTAGTCACGGTCATCGATCAGCGCCAGCAACTGGCCGGCCTTGACCTGCTGGTTGTCTTCCACCAGTACCTGTTTGATGAATCCGGCCACCTTGGGCGCGATCACCGTGTAGTCGGCAGACACATAAGCGTCGTTGGTGCTCTGCTCGCTGTCGTGGCCCAGCAGCATCGGGCCGAGCACGCCCGCCAGCCCGGCAACGACCAGGGCGGCGACGAGCAAGGCGGTTTTTTTATGGTTTGTTGTAGTGGTCATGTCTTTCTCTCAAGTCCGCAAACCTAGGCCACCGCACGCGGTGGGTAGATCCGGGTAGGCACAAAAGGAATCAGCACAATCAGCGCCGCGGCCAGCAGCGCCATGCACAGGTAGAGGTCGGCCGAGGTCAGCACCAGGGCTTGTTCGTGGATGCGCCTGGCCAGGCCCGGCGCGCTGCTGTCGGCCAGCGGCGAATTGCCCAGGCTGTCAACCAGCGAGTTGGAATGAAAATGCCGGCGCACGGTAGTCAGTGCCTCGATCAGCCCGGCGGCGACCACCGAGGCCAGGCCCTTGACCGTGTTGAACCAGGCCGAGGCGAACGGCCCGTCCTGCGGGGTCATGCCGCCGGTGGCCAGCATCAGCAAAGGGATCACCGACATCGGCTGGCCAAAGATGTGCAGCAGTTGCAGCAGGTAGAAGTTGTCGCGAATCCACACGCTGGTGAGCTGGGTGCCCAGCGCGCACGACAACGACAGCATGCCCAGCCCCGCCGCCAACACCCAGCGGCAATCCACCGCGCGGATGTTGCACAGCGCCGCTACCAGCGGCAGCGCCAGCAATTGCGGCAAGGCCACCAGCAGCATCAGCGGGCCGGTCTGCGCCGGGCGGTAACCCTGGATCTGCGCGAGGTAGCTGGAGGGGATGATGATCACCGCAGTCAACACGATCAGCACGCCGAACAGGGTCACCAGGGCGTGGGTCAGGTTGCGCACCTTGAGCATCTGCAGCTTGAAGAACGGCAGCGGCTCGGACCACTCGTTACACAGGAACAGCACCAGCAGTACCAGGCCGCCACCGAGCAGCCAGCAGATCAGCGTCGAGTCGAACCAGCCCATGCGGTCACCCAGGGTCAGGCCGATCACCAGCGTGCAAATGGCCGGCAGGCCGAGCAGCAGGCCGCGCCAGTCGAACTGCTTGAAGCGTTCAAGGCGCAGCGGGTCCTGAGGCAAACCCCAGGACACACAGGCCATGGCCAGCAACGACGGCAGGATGATCTGCCAGAACGCCCACTGCCAGCCGACATACTCGGTCCACAGCCCGGCCAGCGGCGTGCCCAGGTTGGGCCCGAAGGTGGCGGTCAGGGCGTAACCGGCCAGGCCGTAGACCTTGATCCCCGGTGGCAGAAAGCGCAGGGCGACGCTCATCAGCATCGGTGGCAGCGCCCCCGACGCCAGCCCCTGCAACGTGCGCAACAGGAGCAGGCTGGACAGGTTCGGTGCATAGGGCTGCAGCAGGCCGAGCAGGGCAAACACGCCGATGGCACAAAGGGTGAAGCGGCGCAGGGAAAAGGTCGCCGCCAGCCACGGCGAAAAGGCCATGGCCGAGACCGACGCCGCCGAATACACCGCAATCAGCCAGGCGCCTTCATCGGCGCCAATGAACATGCCGCCACGGATATCGGCCAGCGAGGCCTTGGTGACCATCTCGTTGAGGCCGGCGCACAGCACCGCCAGCAGCACCCCGAGCAGGCCGACCAGAATGCGCGTGCCGAAAGCCGCCGGCGCCGCAGCGGCGGCGGCAGGTGGGGGCAGCACAGGTAAGGGAGTCGCGATCAGCGAACTCATGACAGACATCTCCGGACAGACAAGGAACCGGCAGAAGTCTATGAAGGGTCAATGCTAACGAAAACTGACATATTGGCAGTTTACTAGTGCAGCAAACGCAATCGGCCGGTTCAGCGCTGCTCGCTGCAGCAGGCCTTGAGGATCTGGCGCAGCCAGCGGTGCGCCGGATCGTTGTCAAAGCGTGGGTGCCAGGCCTGCATCACCGTCACCCGCTCCATCGGCAAGGGGATGTGGAACGAGCGCAGCGGCAGGCCGAGCTTGGTCACGCTGCTGAGGATGTTGGCCGGCATCGGCAGCAGCAGGTCAGAGTCCGGCAGGGAGAACATCGCCGAATGAAAGCTCGGGGTGATCAGCGCCACCCGCCGCTGCACCTTGTAATTGGCCAGCTCGACATCGATCGGGCCGTTGGCCCGACCACGGCGCGACACGCTGATCTGCGGGTAGGCGGCAAAGCGTTCGGGGGTGATCTCGGCCTCGAAGATTGGGTGATCGTGGCGCGCCAGGCCGACGTAGATGGTGTTGAACAGGCTCTGCATCTTGATCTCGGGACCCAGGTCGATGGTCGAGCTGACGATCAGGTCGGTACCACCGTCGCGCAGTACCGCATCATCGTCGCCACCGCTTTCGGGGACGAAGCGCAGCACGGTATGCGGCGCCTGCTCGTGCATCATCTGCAGCAGTTGCGCGCCATACAGGGCGATGAACAGGTCATTGGTGCGGATGTTGAAGGCCCGGTCGAGGGTCGCCAGGTCGACTTCTTCACGGCTGCGAAACACCAGCCCGGCCTGCTCGACCAGGGCCCGCACCTGCTCGTGCAGGGCCAGCGCCCGCGGTGTCGGCACCAGGCCGCGGCCGGCGCGAACCAGGATCGGATCGCCGATGGCCTCGCGGATCCGCCCCAGGGTCCGGCTCATTGCCGCCGGGCTGAGGTTCATGCGCCGCGCCGCGCCGACCACGCTGCCTTCATCGAGCAGGGCATCGAGGGCGACCAACAGGTTCATATCCGGGATCTGCATTGCCAGGCATCCATGACGTGTAAACAAGGGGCGATCTTAACAGCTCGACAGCGACCTTCGGTTTGCGCCGCACGCAACTACACAGTGCAGGCCAGGCCATTTATCCGCAGGCCGGGAATCCCCAACAATAGCCGGCTCGACTGCCGCCCACAGGAGCCGCCCATGCTCAGCCCCGTATTGATTGCCATCGATGGATCGCCCGCTTCCCAGCGCCTGGTCGAACTGGCGCAGCAGTACTGCCTGCCCAACTGCCATCGCCTGCTGGTGGTGCTGGCCATCGACAGCGCCTTTGCCCTGAGTGACGGGCCGGGGGCGATCAGCCTGTACGAGCAGCAGGAGTATCCGGCGGCCACCGATGAGCAGCGCCATGCCACCCAGGCCGTGCGCCAGGCCCTGGAGAACCTGCGCGCGCTGGGGTTCGAGAGTGAAGGCAAGCTGGTCCAAGGCGAGCCGGTGGCGGCAATCGTTGCTGCCGCCCGCGAGCTTGAGTGCGAGCTGATCATCGTCGGCCACCGGCACTTGAACCGCCTGGGGCGCTTGCTGGATCCGTCGATCAGCAACAAGGTGATCGATCAGGTCAGTTGCCCGGTGCTGGTGGATTCGCGCCAGGACTGAGCCGCTTTTAACCCTCTTTCTGACCCGGCTTGACCACCACCGTACAGGTGGTCCCCGCCGCCAGCAAAAAGCCCTCCGGCACTTCATCGATATGAATCCGCACCGGCACGCGCTGGGCCAGCCGTACCCAGTTGAAGGTCGGGTTGACGTCGGCGATCAGCTCGCGGCTTTCCGGGTTGTCGCGGTCATAGATGCCGCGCGAGATGCTCTCGACATGCCCCTTGAGCCTTTCGCCGCTCATCATCTGCAGCTCGGCCTGGTCACCCACCCGAACATGCGGCAGTTTGGTTTCCTCGAAGAAGCCGTAGACCCAGAACGAGTCCTTGTCGACCACCGCCATCTTCGGCTCGCCGGTGCGCGCGTAGTCACCGCGATGGACGTTGAGGTTGGTGACGTAGCCATCGACCGTGGCAAGGATCCTGGTGCGCTTGAGGTCGAGCTCGGCCGCCGCCAGTTGCGCCTGGGCCTGCTGGTAATCGGCCAGCGCCGAGTTGGCGATGTTGCTGGCATCGTCACGGTTCTCCCGCGAGATCACCAGGTTGTCCATGTCGGCGCGGCGATGGGCGTTGACCTTGCGCATTTCCCAGGTGGCCTTGCGCGAGGCGACCAGCGCCTGGGCCTGGCGGACCGCCACTTCGTAGTGCTCGGGGTCGATCTGCAGCAGCACATCGCCCTTCTTCACCAACTGGTTGTCGCGCACCGGTACATCGACCACATAACCCGGCACGTCGGCAGCAACGTTGATGATGTCGGCGCGCACGCGCCCGTCGCGGGTCCAGGGCGTGTTCATGTAATGCACCCAGAGCTGGCGACCGATCACCACGGCAGCGGCCAGCACGAGCAAGGTGGCGATCAGGCTGAAAAACTTTTTCATCAACAGGGGTCTCAACGGTAGAGAGTCAGGGCCATGGAACCGAACAGGCAGATAAACAGGCACAGGCGCAGCAACGCCGGGTGCCAGAAGAAGCGGTAGCCGTCATGGCTGGCGATAAACCGGTCCAAGCCCCAGGCAAGCCCGGCAGCGAACAGGAACATCAGGGTCATGGTCGGCATGTAGACGCCATGGAAGGCGATTTCACGAGGCATGGGGCAGTCCTTTGGCCGGGGCCAGTTCGGCCAGCGGCGACTGAGGGTCGAGCAACGAAGTACGGATGAAATGCAGGTAGCTCTGCACCCGGCGCAGGGCCGAGGTGTCGAAGTGGCGGGCGAACGGCTCGTCGGTGGCCTGCACCCGGCTGATGGCGTGATCCACCGCCACCAACGCACGCTCGTGGTTGCTCGCGCTCGGCTGCATGAACAGCCGCGCCAGCGCCCGGCCCATGACCCGGATGGCCTGGCGCCAGGGCTGCGATTCGGCGTAGCACGGGTGCACCGGCAAAATCGCCTGCTCCTTGCGCAGCTCGATGATCGCGTGACCGACCTCAAGCACCACGAACATCCAGCGCAGCAACTTGCTCTGCACCCGCGGCTGGCCGACCGCCAGGCCATAGGCCTGGTGCAGCAGGTCGCGGGTGCGGCTTTCGAAGCTCGAACCCAAGCCGCGTAGGCGCCCGGTGATCGCATACAGCACCTGGGCACGCAAATCCTGCTCCAGGCGGCTCCACAACCAGCGGCTGTTGGGCGGCAGGATGATTGCCCCGGCAGCGGCGCAGACCAGCATGCCGATGACCATGGCGATGTAGTCGTTGATGAAGTTGTAGGGGTTGTAGATGGTCAGGTTGTCGGGCACGGAACCGGTGGCAAAAAAGATCAGCAGGCCCAGCCCGTAACCGGCATAGGCCGGTCGCGAAGCGAGGAACGCGCCGAACACGAACACCGGCGCCAGCACCAGGCACAGCAGCGGGAAACCGTCGATCCAGGGGAACACGAAGAAGGTTTCGAAGAAGCCGACAAAGGCGCCGAACAAGGTCCCGCAGGCCATCTGGAACGACATGCGCTTGGGGTTTGGCGTGGCCGCCGAGAGGCCGACGGTGGCCGCGGCGATCAGCGTCATCATCGCCCCGCTCGGCCAGGCGGTGAGTATCCAGAAGCTGCCCAGCACCAGCAGGATGAACGAGGCGCGCACACCGGCGGCCAGTGAGGCCATCCAGTTGGTCTGCGCCACATAGGGCTCATCCCACTGCTCGCGGGCATGGTTGTGCTCGGTCAGCGAAGCGTGGGTCTGGGCGTAGCTGTGCATGTCGTCGACGAAGCGGTACAGCAGTTCGTAGGCGGTGTGGAAGTCCAGCAGGTCGGCATCGCTCGGGCCGCTCTCGACATACGCTGCACGCAGGGTGCGCACGCGCTCCGGCAAGCCTTCCTTGTAGGCGGCCAACTGCTCGGCCAGGCGCGCCGCATCACCCTCGGTAAGTCCGCGACCGGCATAGCCGTCGAGCAGCTCGGCCAGGGCGGTGAGTCCCGGCTCGATGGCGGTGACGATCTGCAGCGGCCCACGCAAACGCAAGCGCTCCAGCAACTGGTGCAAGGCGTTGAAGCGCGTGGTGATGGCCATGAATTCGCTGTTCATCCGCCCCAGGCGCCCGTTGCGCCGGCGCATGTGCGGGTCTTCGAAGGCGGTGACACTGCGCAGGCTTTCCAGGCCCACGGCCTCGGCGATAAAGCGCACGTTGCTGCTTTCGAAACGGTCGCGCTGGCTGTCGCCGCGCAGGCCCTCGGCAACGAAGCCGGCAAACACGCCGAAGCGTTGGTACAGGGCGTTGCGCATCGAGGCGCTGGCCGACTGCGGCAAAATCGCGGCGCTGACCAGGGTCGAAACCAGAATCCCCAGGGAGATTTCCAGCACCCGCCACACCGCGGCCATGAACGCGCCGTCGGGATGCTGCAGGGCCGGCAGGCCGACCATCGCCGCGGTGTAACCGGCGAGCACGAAGCCATAGGCGCGGAAGGTGCGGTAGCGCATGGCGCCGGCCGAACACAGGCCGACCCAGATCGCCAGGCTCGGCAGGAACAGCTCGGTGTTCTGCGGAAACAAGGCGATCAGCGCGACCATCATCGACGAGCCGGCCAGGGTGCCCAGCAGCCGGTAGAAGCTCTTGGCGAACACATGGCCGCTCTGCGGTTGCATGACGATGAACACGGTGATCATCGCCGTGCGCGGCTGCGGCAACTCCAGGCGCATGGCCAGCCACAGGGTCAGGAAGGCGGCGCTGAGAACCTTGAAGATGTACACCCAGGTCACCCCGTCGGTGCGCACCCATTCAAAGAACCCGCGACGCCACTCCAGGGTGGCCAGCCAGCGAAACGGCAGGGTCAGTGCGCTCATTCGGCATGGCCCGGCTTGTCGAAAATCGCCAGGGTCGCCGGGGTTTTCGGTGCCTGTTGCCGGTCTGCTTCCGGCACATCATGGCCCGCGCCCAGGCCGCCGCCCAGGGCCGTGACCAGTTCGGCGTGGGCACTCAGGCGTGCGGCCTGGACCTGCTGCTGGATCTGCTGCTGGCGGAACAGCATCGTCTGCGCGTTGAGCACATTGAGGTAATCGGTCAGGCCGCGCTGAAAGGCGATCATGGCGATGTCGTAGGTCTTCTGCGCCGAGGCCACCGATTCGGCGGCAAAGTGCTGCTGCTCGTGCATCGACTCACGGCGGATCAACTGATCGGAAATCCCCTTGAGCGCCTCGACCACGGTCTGGTTGTAGCGCGCCACGGCGATGTCATAACCGGCCGAGGCAACCCCCAGTTGCGAACGCAGGCGACCGCCATCGAACACCGGCAGGCTGATCGCCGGGCCGACGTTGTAGTTGAACTTGCGCCCGGTCAGAAACTCCAGCGCCCCGCCACCGGTGGCCATGAAACCGAGGCCACCGACCAGGTCGACGTTGGGGAAGAAACCGGCATGGGCGACATCGATACCGCGGGCCTGGGCCGCGACCTGCCAGCGGCTGGCGACCACGTCCGGGCGCTGACCGACCAACTCGGCGGGCAAGGCCGAGGGCAATTTCAGCGCGGTCCCCAGCGCCAGCTGTGGACGCTGCAGTTGCGCGCCCTCGCCTGGACCTTTACCGGCCAGGGCTGCCAGCTGGTTACGGGCCAGGGCGATTTCTTCATTCATTGCATCGAGCTGACGGTGGGTTTCCGGCAGCGGCGTCTGCGCCTGGCTGACTTCGAAATGGGTGCCGATGCCGCCGGCCAGACGCCGTTCGGCCAGGGCCAGGATCTGCTCCTGCTGCTCAAGCTCGGCCTTGACGATATCGCGCTGGGCAAAGTGCAGCGACAGCTGGATGTAAACCTTGACGATATTGTTCTGCAGCTCGAGCTGGGCCTGGCGGGCCTGGGCCACGCTCATGTGGGCCATGTCCACGGCCTGCTCGCTGGCATTGCGCTCACGGCCCCAGAGGTCGAGGGCGTAGCTGAAGCCGAGCGCGGCATTGTTGTCCCAGGTGTTGGAACCGGACAACGCGCCGGGGCCATAGAACTGGTCTTCCGGCCAGTTGTGGCGCTTGAGCGTCGACTGGCCATTGACCTGCAGTTTTTCCGCCGACTCGACCACCCCGGCCATGGCCTTGGCTTCGCGCACACGGGCGGCGGCCATGGCCATGCTCGGGCTGTCTTGCACGGCCAGGGCGATCCAGCGATCGAGTTGCGGGTCGCCGTAGGCCCGCCACCATTGCTGGTCGGGCCAATGGGCGTCGCGGGCGGCTTCACGGATCGCCGCGTCGGTGGTCAGGGTATTGGCTTGCAGCGTCTTGCTTTGCGGGGCAATGCCCCAGGTTCCGATACAGCCGCTCAAGGTCAAGCTAAAGGCACAGGCACTGAGCGCATTGAGCGCTCTGATGATGCGACGCGGCACAGCTGCAAATTCCCGACGTAGAAGGTGGATGACGCTTGGAGACGCAATTCTAGGGGGCTGCCGCACTGGCGATAAGCGTGCATTACTGCGAATCTTTGTTACGAAAACAGCGATAATCCGGCTTTAGTCTGAAGACCGCCTCGGTTACTTCATGTCACAATTTGTCGTCTACTTTGAGAGCGACCCATGGACACCCTGCAAAACATGCGTGCTTTTAGTTGCGTCGCGCAAGTCGGCAGCTTCACTGCCGCGGCCGTGCAACTGGATACGACCACCGCCAACGTGTCGCGGGCGGTCTCCAATCTTGAAGCCCATCTGCAAACCCGCTTGCTCAACCGCACCACCCGGCGCATTGCCCTGACCGAAGCCGGCAAGCGCTACCTGATGCGCTGCGAACAGATCCTCACCTATGTCGAGGAAGCCGAAGCCGAGGCCAGCGATGCCCACGCCCGCCCCGCCGGGCAGCTGAAGGTGCATTCGATGACCGGGGTAGGCCAGCATTTCGTCATCGACGCCATCGCCCGCTACCGCGAAACCCACCCGGACGTAACCTTCGACCTGACCATGGCCAACCGCGTGCCGGACCTGCTCGACGAAGGCTATGACGTGTCCATCGTGCTGGCCAGCGAGCTGCCGGACTCGGGGTTTGTCTCCCAGCGCCTGGGCATCACCTACAGCATCGTCTGCGCCTCGCCCGAGTACGTGAAGCGCCACGGCATTGCCCACAAGCCCAGCGACCTGCTCAACCACGCCTGCCTGCGCATGGTCAGCCCGGTGATCCCGCTGGAGAAATGGCTGTTCGACGGCCCCGAAGGCCAGGAAGTGGTCAACATCACCCAGGCGCCGTTCCAGGTGAACTCCGCCGACGCGATGAAAACCGCGATCCGCAGTGGCATGGGCGTCGGCGTGTTGCCGATCTACTCGGCCATAGAGGGCCTGCGCGATGGCTCGCTGGTGCGGGTGATGCCCGAGTACCGCCTGCAGGAGCTCAACCTGTACGCGATCTACCCGTCGCGCCAGTACCTGGATGCCAAGATCAAGACCTGGGTCGAGTACCTGCGCAACTCGCTGCCGGAGATTCTCGCCGCCCATGAAGCGGACCTGAAAACCCACGAACTGCGCATTGCCACCTGAAATCTTGCTGCACAGCGGCGGTGGAGAATGATAGCGTGCTACCCATTCTCCACCGCCCGCAGAGATTTCGCCGATGAAAAAGACCGTCCTTGCCTTCAGCCGCATCACCCCGGCGATGGTCGAACGCCTGCAGCAAGACTTCAACGTGATCGTGCCGAACCCCAAGCTCGGCGACATCAGCGCCCAGTTCAACGAAGCCTTGCCCGAGGCGCATGGCCTGATCGGCGTCGGCCGCAAACTCGGCCAGGCACAGCTGGAAAACGCGAGCAACCTGGAAGTGGTCGCCAGCGTCTCGGTGGGTTATGACAACTATGACCTGGCCTACTTCAACCAGCGCGGCATCGCCCTGACCAACACCCCGGATGTGCTCACCGAAAGTACCGCGGACCTGGGCTTTGCCCTGCTCATGGGTGCGGCACGGCGGGTGGCCGAGCTGGATGCCTGGACCAAGGCCGGGCAATGGCAGGCCACCGTGGGCCCGGCGCAGTTTGGCAGCGACGTGCACGGCAAGACCCTGGGCATCGTCGGCCTAGGTAATATCGGCGCGGCCATCGCCCGGCGTGGGCGCTTCGGCTTCAACATGCCGGTCCTCTACAGCGGCAACAGCCGCAAGCCGGCCCTGGAACAGGAACTGGGCGCGCAATACCGCAGCCTCGATGAGCTGCTGGCTGAGGCTGATTTCGTCTGCCTGGTGGTGCCATTGGGGGCGCAGACCAAACACCTGATCAGCACCCGTGAACTGCAACTGATGAAGCCGAGTGCGTTTCTGATCAACGTGTCCCGTGGCCCGGTGGTCGATGAGGCGGCGCTGGTGCAAGCCTTGCAGGCCGGCACCCTTCGCGGTGCCGGGCTGGATGTGTACGAGAAAGAGCCGCTGAGCGAATCGCCGCTGTTCCAGCTGAAAAACGCCCTGACCTTGCCGCACGTAGGTTCAGCCACCGCTGAAACCCGTGAGGCCATGGCCAATCGCGCGATTGATAACCTGCGCAGCGCGTTGCTGGGTGAACGGCCGCGGGATCTGGTCAATCCGCAGGTGTGGAAGTAAGGCGTTACGTATAGCTAATCAACAACCCTTACCGTTACCAGTGGTGAGATCTGTGACGGCAGGCTGAGCACCGCCAGATCGAAAAACAGCACACCGGTACCGCCCAGCGCGCTTTGCAGATAGCGCCTGGGCAGTACGAAGTCGTGCCCACGGTAGTCTTCCCAGCGTTCGATTACATAGGTTTTCCCGTAGTGTTCCGGCGCCCCTTCCGGTGGAAAGCCAACCCAGCCAAACACCAAGGTTGCCCCTTGAGAGCCCTGCAGGCCTGGCAAGGAATAACCACTAAGCGTCAGTCCCTCGTCCCCGACCTGGGAAAGGCTGATGGTCCAGACTGCGTCTTTGGGAGTGGGCGGCGCGACCACCGGTTTATCGGACTTGCCAATCATCACTTCCATAACCGTTGCTCCGAACACTGCGAATGTGTTCTGCAAGCTACGCCGTTGGAACGCCATTGAAACCTGGCATTTTTACCAGGTACCGCTAATCAGCTGCACCGGCTACATCGTTGTAACGAAACCTGAGCCCGCAGACTCCATCAGTCTGTTTGAGCCTCAGGACAACAACAGCATGGAAACCTTATCGACTCACGGATTGATCCGCCTCGGCAAGATCCTGGTCACAGCGTTCATCGGGATCTTCAGTGCCTTGGTGGTATTCGGCAACCTCACCGACTACGCCAGCAACTTTCTCTTCGTCCAGCACACCTTGAGCATGGACACGACCTTCCCGGGCAATGCCCTGCTCTACCGATCGATCACCTGGCCACCCCTGCACCATCTGTCCTACTGGCTGATCATTGCCGCCCAGGCCCTCTGTACGATGTGCTTTGTAATCGGTGCCTGTCAGTTGTTCAAGCACCGATGTGCCGACGCCCGAGACTTTCACCAGGCCAAACGCTTCGCCGTTATGGGGTGCCTGCTGGGGCTGCTGATCTGGTACCTGCTCTTCCAGGTAGTGGGCGGTGAGTGGTTTGCCATGTGGCAATCTACCCAGTGGAACGCCCTGGCCACTGCGGGGAGGATCGTCGATTTTCTGTTTGCCACGCTGATTTTCATCAGCCTCAAAATAGATGATTGAGGCCGGTTGCCAACAATGCTCCTGCTTGAGCCGGCCCCTGTGGGCTGGCTGTACCGGCCTCATCGCGGGGCAAGCCCGCTCCCACCGCTACCTCAAGGCCACAACCGGCTCGACCACCTTGGGCCGGGGCTTGCGAAACACCAGGACGTTGCCCAGCATCACCAGCACCAGGCCTGCCAACGCCGGCGCCGTCCATTGATAACCTTCGTAGAACGCCGAGACGTTCAACGCCACCAGCGGGAACAGCACCGTGCAGTAAGCGGCCCGCTCCGGCCCCATGCGTCCGACCAGGGTCAGGTAGGCAGTAAAGCCGATCACCGAGCCCGGGATCACCAGGTACAACAGCGAGCCGATGTAGCGCGTGTTCCACTCCATCGCAAACGGAATGCCATTGGCCAGGCAATACAGCCCGAGCATGGTCGCGCCATAGAGCATGCCCCAGGCATTGGTGGTCAGCGGCCGCAGGCCAGCCTTTTGTTGCAGGCTGGAAAGCATGTTGCCGGCTGAGAAGCATAGGGTGCCCAGCAGGGCCAGGCCCAGACCGATGATGGTTTCGCGGCTGGCGGCATGCCCGGACAGTTCCGGCCAGAACAGCAGGCCCAGCCCGGCCAGGCCCAGTGCGCCGCCGGCCAGCACATTGGCAGCAACCCTCTGCCCAAAGAACACCCGCGCATTCAGCGCGTTCCACAAGGTGGCGGTGGAGAACACCACGGCGATCAGGCCACTGGGGATCCACTGGCTGGCGGTGAGAAAGCACATGAAGTTGACGCAGAACAGGCACAGCCCCTGGGCCAGGCAGATCAGGTGGCCGCGGCGGTTCATCGGTTGCAGGCGGCGGCTGAGCAGCAGGATGACAAACAGCACCAGCGCCGCCAGGGCAAAGCGGTAGACGATCGACACCGGAATGGCAACCACCCCCAATTGCAGCTTCAGGGCAATCCAGGTAGTCCCCCAGATCAGCACAGTGAGCAGATATAACGACAGGTTCATGGCGGCACTCCTCGATTCCAGGCCACCAGTGTGCAACTGCACCTCAGCCGGCACTTGCACATTCTTGCGCTTTTGCGCAGGCAGCAGCTGCCAGCCCCGGCCTGGCGGAGTACGATGGCCCACAGAGGTAAGAACCATGACGCCGTTGGACCAGCTGCAAGTCTTCAAAGCCATGCACGACTCACCCCATGCTCGCCTGGAACACAGCGCGCACCTGGGTGACGGCCTGGCTGCAGCCCTATGGAACAACCGCCACGACGCCCGCGACTACGAAGCCCCCAGCCATCACACCCTGTCGTGTTACATCGCCGACGGCACCGGCACCTTCCGCCGCGACCGTCCCGGCCACACCGGCGCGCCCGACAAGCTGTGCATCATGCCTGCAGGGTCGGCGTCGCACTGGGTGGTCAACGGCTCGATCCGCCTGGCGCACCTGTACATCAGCCAGGAACAGTTCGCCCTCGGCTGCGTCAGCCTGCTGGACCGCGAACCCCGTGAGCTGCAACTGCAGGAAGCGACCTTTCTCGACGACCCTGAGCAGGCCCGACGCTTTCGTCAGTTGATCGCCCTGGACTGGGACGAGCCCGCCGAGCGCCTGCTGACCAGTAGCCTGGCCCACGAGATTCTCGACCACGCCCTGCTCAGCCAGGTCGGCCTGCGCCAGGGCCTGCGCCTGAAGGGCGGGCTGGCCGCGCACCAGCGCCGGCAACTGAGCGAGTATGTCGAAGGCCATCTGGATCAACCCCTGAGCCTTGGCGAGCTGGCGGCGCTGTGCAACCTCTCCGAGTACCACTTCGCACGGATGTTTCGCGAAAGCTTCGGCCTGCCGCCGCACCAGTACCTGCTGGCCCGGCGCCTGGCCAAGGCGCGTCAACTGCTGCGCTATAGCCAACTGCCGCTGGGCGAAGTAGCCCTGCTGTGCGGCTTTGCCAGCGCCAGCCATTTCAGCAACCGCTTCCGCCAGGCCCTGGGCGCGACGCCCGGTGCCTACCGAACCGCGCTCAAAAGCTGATACCCCCCGCCTCACAAGCCCTCACCAGGACGCCCGCTCCCTGGCGCTGCCCCGGCACGCCGGGCCGCCGTCTGCTCATTGAATTTATTCATAATCTCGATCAAAACAATCGAATTAGTGAATACGTCTGCGCACCTTAAGCTTCGCCGCCTTCATCTTCCTAAGCCGAAAACGTGCGCTGAACGGGGTGAAATAACAGCGGAGCTTCGCTGTTTGGTTATTGGGGAATTAACAAGAATTCAGAGAAATTCGTGCCTAACAAAAACCATTTATTCATCAGGACAATTCCAGCGGCCTGCTTACGCGGCCCCTAAAACCAGGACAGCACCATGAGCGACGTACAGACTCCCAGCCACTTGCGACAGCGGCACTCCCTGCAGCGATCGAGCCTTTATCTTTCATTGCTGGCAGTGCTTTCGCCACTGGCTCAAGCGGACTCAGTCTCAGGGTTTGGCACCGACAACACCTACGGCGCCGGCGCCGTAGACCCCGAAATCACCAGCAACTCGGGAAACTCGGCCTACGGTTTCAATGCCGGTGCCAAGGTTACGGGCAAGCACAACACGACTGTCGGATCGAACGCCGGGGTCAATGTCGAAGGCTCATTCAACAGCGCTGTCGGGCGCAACGCGGGCAGTAACGTGGTTGGTGACAACAACACCTACGCCGGTAACGATTCCGGTAATGGCGTCAAGGGTCGGGGCAACACCGGATTCGGCATCAATGCCGGTCGCACCGTCAACGGAACGGGCAACAGCGGTTTAGGTGCAAACGCCGGGCAGAACATTACCGGCAACTTCAACTCCGGCGCCGGCAACAACGCAAGCAATCGGGTCAACGGCAGCTTCAACAGCGCCAACGGGGCATTTTCCGGCTGGAATGTGACCGGCGACACCAATACCGCGACAGGCGCACACGCCGGAAAACAGGTTAACGGCAGCTCCAACTTCGCCGCAGGTTTCTCCGCCGGCAACAACGTAAGTGGCGATAACAACATTGCCATCGGCAGAACCTCAGGCTCGAAGATCAGCGCCAACGACACGGTGGCCATCGGCACCGACGCCAGCGCCACGGCCTCCGACGCGGTTGCCCTGGGTAACCGCGCAAGCGCGATCAATCACAATGACGTGGCACTGGGTGCCGGCAGCCAGACCGCCGCCGCACAGCCGACAGCCGGCGCGGTGATCGACGGTAACGCCTACATCTATGCAGGCAGCAAGCCTGCCAGCGTGGTCAGTGTCGGCGCCCAAGATGCCGAACGCCAAATCAGCAACGTCGCGGCCGGACGCGTCACCGGCACCAGCACCGATGCGATTAACGGCAGTCAGCTGTTCGCTACCCATCAGGCGGTCAACCTGGTGGGCAGCCGCTTGAACAGTCTCGGCGGTGACATCGCCAATTACTTCGGCGCCGGTGCCGTGTACAACCCGTTCACCGGCAACATGTCTGCACCGAGCTACCTCATCCAGGGCTCCAACTACAACAATGTCGGCGACGCGTTCAAGGCAGTGAACACCACACTGACCAGCCTGGACACCCGGATCACCGATCTGCGCGATAAGAGCCCCGTGCAGTACAGCAACCCGCAAACGCCTACCCAGGCAAACCCCTATGCGCCCGGCTCGGGAGGCGCGGGTGGAAGCTCAAGCGCCGGTTCGGTCAACGGCATTACCCCCACTCAGGACGTCACCCTGGTCGGCAACGCCCCGGGCCAACCCGTGAGCCTGCACAACGTGCAGGATGGCGTGGTGGCGCGCGACAGCAAGGACGCGGTCAATGGCGGCCAACTGCAGCAGACCCGACAGCACCTCCACAATCAGGGCAATAGCGTCGCCAACACCCTGGGTGCAGGCTCGCGCTATGACGCAAACACCGGCAAGGTCAGCAACCCGACCTACACCGTGTATGGCAACAACACCAGCAATGTCGGCGAAGCTATCGACAAGCTGCAGACCGGCGCGCCGGTTCAGTACTCGGATGCGCACGGCGTAGCGACACCTGATGTGCCCTCCAATGACGTCACCTTGTCCGGCAGAAACAGTGGCCCTGTCGCTGTGCACAACGTCGCGCCAGGCATCCAGGGCACCGATGCGGTCAACGTGAATCAACTGCACTCGGCAATCAGGGGCGGCACGCAAGGCCAGTTCGACCAGATCCGTTCGGACGTCAACAACCTGCGCAAGGATGCGATGGGCGCGGCTGCCGGTGCCATGGCCATGGCCAGCATGCCCCAGGCCTATCTGCCCGGCCGAAGCATGCTGGCTAGCGGCATGGCCACGACCGGTGGCGAGGCCTCGATGGCCGTGGGCCTGTCGACGCTGTCCGACAACGGCAAGTGGGTGTTCAAGGCCAATGGTTCGGCCGACACCCGCGGGCAGATGGGCGTTGGCGTCGGTGCGGGCTTCCACTGGTAAACGGCAAGGCAGTTGCCCGCTACAGGGCAACTGCCACGGGTCAATCAATCACTCTGATTCCAACGGATTTCGACATGAACAAACGTTCGATTTTGCCTGCTGCCCGCTGGGCTGCCTTACTAGCAATCGGCACCGTGCTGGCGGCTTGCGGTACATCCCGACTAAGCCAGATTACCGAGGACGGGCATCTGCAAGCCCATACCGAGCCGGTCTGGCCCTCCGTCGAGGACAACCACTGGCAGCCGGAAGGCAGCCTCCCTGACCTTGATAACCTTGGCCGCATGATGCCGGGACTGAGCAAACCTCAGGTCTACGAGCTGTTGGGGCGCCCGCATTTCGCCGAGGGGCAAGTGGCCGTACGCGAATGGGACTATGTCCTCAAGCTGCCTAGCGGTAACGGCACTGAATATAGAACCTGCCAATACAAGATCCTGTTCGACCGGAACATGAAGACTCAGGATGTTTTCTGGTTGCCCGCGCAATGCGCCGAGCAACTCAAGCACGGGTAACCGGGTTACCCCCTGGCCAGCGCCACAGCCGTGAACGAAGTTCGAGGTGTGGCGCAGCGGCTAGAACTCCAGGGTGCTGGACAGGCTGACCTGGCGCGCATCACCCACCGAGACAAAGTTGCGGTTCACCGCCGAGCTGTAATAGGTGCGGTCGAACAGGTTCTTCACGTTCAACTGCAAGCGCACCTTGTGCTCGTCCAGGCGGGTTTCGTAACTGGCGAAAGCATCGGCGACGGTGTAGCCCGGCAGCTCGAAATCATTCTCGGCGTTGCCCGCCCGCTCACCGACATAGCGCGCACCGGCGCCCAGGCGCAGGCGGTCGCCACCGAACAGGCTGCCAGCGTCATACACCGCCGACAGCGAGCCGCTGTGACGCGCCACGTTCTGCAGGCGATTGCCTTCGAGCGTGGGGTCCTGGGTAACTTCAGCGTCGGTAAAGGCATAGTTGCCGATCAGGCTCCAGCGCTCGCTCAACTGGCCGGTCAGGTCCAGTTCGACGCCCCGCGAGCGTACCTCGCCGGCGTTGCTGTAGAGGGTGTCGCCGGTTGCCGAGTCGAAGTTGGCCACCAGCACGTTGCGCTTACGAATGTCGAACAACGCCAGGGTGCCGGTCAGCGCCCCCGGCATGTCGAGCTTGGCACCCAGTTCCCAGGATTTGCCTTCTTCCGGTTCGATACCCGAGTCCAGCACCAGGCCGCCGGTCAAGGGAGCGATACTGGAGTTGGGCTTGAACGATTCGGTGTAGCTGCCATAGAACGACAGCTGCTCGTCAACCTTGTACACCAGGCCCACCCGCGGCACCCAGGCCTGGCCGTTGTTGTTGGTGTTGGCCTTGAACGGCCGCCCGCGCCCGGCGATTTGGTCGTACATCTGGTAGCGCGCACCGGCGACCAGAATCCAGTGCTCGTCGAGGTGGATCGAATCCTGGAAGAACAGCGAGTCGCTGCGCAGCTTGTCGGTCTGCGCGCTGTCGCTGTCACGCACGCTGGTGCCCTCGACTTCGCGGCCATACACCGGGTTCAGGTAACTGAAGGTACTCAGGCTGCTCTGGCGGATCAGGTCGGCGCGGTAGACTTTACGGTACTCGTTATCCAGGCCGAACAGCAGGTCATGCTGCATCCCCGCCAATTGCACCTTGCCCTCAAGACTGACGGTGGCGAAACGGTCGCTGCTGAGCGCGCCGTGGGTACCGTCCATGCTCCGGGTCAGGGTGCCGCGGGCAGCGTTGACGGCGGTCACCCGCACCTGGCTGGCGTCGTAGGTTTCGCGGTTGTAGCTGAAACCGAAGTGAGCTTTCCAGTCGTCCGCAAGCTGATGGTCGACTTCCAGGCGGTAGAGGTCCGAGCGCCCCTCCATGTCATTGAACGGCTCGTCCAGGCGCCGCGTGCTGGGGATATCCAGCGGGTGGTTGGTGCGCGGATCGATGGCCGTGCCACGGTCGAACGGATAGAGAAACTCGCGGTGCTCGTAGGCCAGCAGCACCTGGGTGTCTTCGCCGAACCAGGCCAGCGACGGCGCCACCAGCGATTCGCGGTGGGTACCGAAGTTGCGCCAGTAGTCTTCGTCTTCATGGTCGAGCACCAGGCGGTAGGCGAAGTTGCTCTCGCCCAGCGCGCCGGTGCTGTCCAGGCCGCCGCCGCTGCCGTTCTTGCCGCTGCCATAGGTGGAGCCACGCAGGTTCAGGGCGTTGTAGCGCTGCAGCTGTGGCCGCTTGCTGACCACATTGATCACCCCGCCCGGGTCCTGGATGCCATACAGCAACGAGGCCGGGCCCTTGAGCACTTCGACCCGTTCGGTGGTGGCGTTAAGGCTGCGCCCCTGCACGATCGGCATGCCGTCGCGCATGATCGAACCGTCGCGGTTGTCGCCGAAGCCGCGTTTCATCACCGTGTCCTGGGTGCCGCCGAAGTTGTTGCCCTGGGTCACGCCGCTGACATTGGCCAGGGCGTCGTCGAGGTTGCGCGGGGCCTGGTCCTTGAGCACCTGGGCCGGCACCACGTTGATGGCCTGGGGCGTCTCCATGATCGAAGCCTGGCTGCGCATCACCGAGCTGTTTGGCGGCGGCTGGTAGCTGTAGTCGGCATCGGCTTGCGAGTTCACCGTGGTCGCGTCGAGCTTGAGCGCAGCGCTGGTATCCAGCGGTTCGAGGGTCAGGGTGCGAGCGTCGACGCGGCGAAAGACCAAACCGGAATTGCCCAGCAGTTGCTGCAAAGCCTGCTCGGCAGTCAGGCTGCCATTCAGGGCCGGGGCGTTGAGCATCGGCAGGTCGGTGGTGTAGATCACGCTTTGCCCGGTCAGCCGGCTGAAGTCGTTGAGCGCCTGCACCAGTGGCTTGCTCGCCTGGGCAAACACGTAGACCTGCTGCGCGGCAACGGCCCCCAGGGGTAACGCGCTACCCGCAGCCAGAGCCGAAACACTGAGCCAGATTGAAAAGCTACGCGCTGCCAAGGGTGTGAACTTCATGACCGGTGACCTGTGAAGGAGTGACGTTTATGCGAATGAATCGCACTTTCACTCACTACACGGTTGTCGCGCGAACTTACCTCATCACTTTTCTGAAAATATTTTTCAGCGGATCAGGGTGACCCGTTCCAGCAGGGTACTGCGCTTGAAGCCCAGCACCGCGCCGAGCGAATCCAGCGCCGCCAGCGGCTGGCTGGCCGGGAAGCTGCCGCTGACCTTGCGTTTGCCCAGTTCGCTGTCGAGCAGCATGATGCGCCCCGGGTAGTAGCGAGCCAGGTCGTCGATCACCGTGCTCAGCGGCACCTGATAATAATTGAGCCAGCCTTGGCGCCAGGCCAGGCGCGACTCGCTGTCCACCGCTTCGACCGCGCTGGCGGTGCCGTCGCGATAGCCCACCTGCTGGCCGCCGCTCAGTTGTTGCTGCACGCGCCCCGGCGCGGCCGTCACCGCCACCCGGCCATCGAGCACGGTGACCCGCGCGCCGCCATTGTGCTTGCGCACCTCGAAGCGCGTGCCGAGCACACGGGTTTGGCCTTTTGCCGCCTCGACCACGAACGGCGCGCCGGTGTGGGTGACATGAAAGAACGCCGCGCCGCGGCGGATCGTCACTTGGCGCTCACCGTCGCGAAAATCCACTGACACCGCACTGCCGGCATCCAACGTCATGTGCGAGTTGTCCGCCAGCACCACCTCTTCGACCTGCCCCGCCGCCGTGACGTAATCCGCCTGCAGATCATCCAGCCAGTACCCTGGATGCCAGCCCGCAGCAGTCCCCAGCGCCAGCACCAGGCAAGCGGCTGCAGCGAAGGTGGCAATGCGGCGCCAGGTGCGTCCCGGCGCAGGTTGCTGCATCGCGCGCAAATAACCTTGCAGGGCCTGGTCATCCTCGCTCGCCAAAAGGCTCGCCGGCCCCTCACTCAGGCGCCACACTGCCTGGGCCTGGGCATAGGCGCGGCCATGGGCCGGGTTGGCCAGCAACCAGCGCTTGAACTCGGCGCGCTCGGCCAGTTGCGGTTGCTCGTTGATCCGGCTCAGCCAGTTCAGGGCAGCTTGTTCGTGCTCGGCGCTGATTTCACTCATGGTGCTTTCCCTGGCATGCGCGTACTGGCTGGCGGCAGCGCAACACTCGCCTTGCACGCCTCCAGGGCACGCATCATATGTTTTTCCACCGCGCTCTGAGACAGGTCCATGGCCTTGGCGATCTCGGCGTACTTGCGGCCATGGATACGGTTGAGCAGAAAGATCTGCCGGGTACGCTCGGGTAGTTGGCGCAATGCCGCTTCGATGCGCTGCAGGTCGCTGTTCGCCTCCAGTGCCAATTGCGGTTCGCTGACATGATCGTCGGCCACTTCCCGCTGCAAGCTGTCGTTGACCCGCTCGCGGGCACCTTCGCTGCGCAGGTGATCGATGGCGATGTTGCCGGCGCAACGCAGCAAGTAGGTATCGAGCGCCTCGACCTTGACCTGCGGGCGCCGCCAGAAGCGCAGGAACAGCTCCTGGACCAGGTCCGAGGCCGTGGCCCGGCAGCCGATGCGCCGGTTGACCAGGGCTTCCATCTGCGCCCGCTGGGCGAGGAACACCTGCACAAAACGCGCGCGCCCGCTCGCCGCGTCGGTGTCGTTGGCACCGTCGGTGGGCAGATCGAGCGGCTCGTTGACCAACTTACAGCGAAGCCACGGCCGTCAACGGCGCCAGCACCACGCTGGCCGCCGCCAGGCACAGCAGCAGGCGCGGCTGGTAGGGCAAGAGGAACACCCAGAGGGTAACGCCGGCCATCAGCACCGCGAACAGCTCGACCAGGCCCATGGCCCAGCCGCTGTGGCGCACGGCCAGCAGCAACGCCAGGGCCAGCAGCACCCAGCCCGCCACCCGCAACGCCTTGAGCCGGGTACTGCTGGGCTTGTGCCCGAGCAGGTCCTTGTAGTGCTTCTCCATCGCCAGGCACAGGGCGGCGAAGCCGGCAAAACCAAACAGGGCAATGGCCAGCATCAGTTCACCTCACTTTCGATCAGCTTGCCGGGTGCGGCCTTTGGCGCACGCTTGGCCGCCACTACCGGCGCCCGCCACATCTTGCTGGCAGCCCATGCCAGGAACAGGCCGCTGGCCAAGGCGGTCAGGTCGAAACCGGCCATGGCCCAGTCGCCGACGGCGAGCGAGTGGTTCAGGCCCTGGCCGGTGGTCAGGCCGTTGAGTAGTGGCAAGCCCGCCCACATCAGCGCACCGAATCCCAGTTGCTCGGCCCAGGCTCGGCGGCCGCGGCGCAGCATGGCGTGTACCAGCGACAAGGCCCAGAGCAGGAAGAAACAGTTGGTCTCCCAGTCGGCACGGCCCTCCAGGCCAATCGGCAACAGGCGGTTGGCCCAGAAGAACGCCGCCACGCCGATCAGCAGGCCGCTCATGCTGGCGATGTTCAGCACCTCGACCAGGCGCAACTCGAACGGCTGGGTGCCGCTCTTGGCATGCTTGAGCTGGCGCTTGCCCAGCCACATGACCAGGCCAGTGCCGATCACCGCCGTGCCGGCCAGGCCGAAGAAGAAGTACAGCCAGCGCAGCCAGGGGCCGGCGAAAATGCCCATGTGCAGGCCGTACATGCCGCCGGAAATCAGCACCGGCGTGGCCTCAATCTGGCTGCCGCCCTCAAGCGTGCCATTGACCCCGTCGAACAGCCAGCCACCGCCGCGCTGGTGCGCGATGCGGTCACCGGCATGGCGGGCGAACCGGACCCGGGCGTTCTGGTCACCGGGGTTCTGTACCTCGACCCAGGCCAGGTTGGCCCCGGGCGCCTGCTCCTGGACCTTGGCGTACAACTGCGGCAACGGCAGCAACGGCGCCGCAGTACCGGCAGCCTGTACCTGGCTCTGGCCGCCGAACAGGTCGTTGAAAAAGCCACGGGTGTTGTCGCCATAGCTGGCGATGATGCTGGCCGGCATGACCATGGCCATGAAGATCACCAGGCTGCTGTAGCTGATCATCAGGTGGAACGGCAGCACCAGCACGCCAATGGCGTTATGCCCGTCGAGCCAGGAACGCTGGCCCTTGCCCGGACGGAAAGTGAAGAACTCCTTGAAGATCTTCTTGTGGGTGATGATCCCGGTCACCAGGCCCAGGAGCATGATGAACGCGGCAAAGGTCGACAGCCAGCGGCCCCAGGGGTGAGGCATCTCCAGCTGGAAGTGGAAGCGGTAGAAAAAATTGCCGCCACGGGTCTCGCGCGCCTGCAATTCGGCGCCGGTGGCAGGGTCGAGGGTCTTGGAGGTGAAGTCGCGGCGCCCGCCACCGGCCTTCGGCCAGCTCACGCTCAGCGCCGGTTCGCGGGCATTGGGCAACTCGATGAACCAGCTGCCTGCGGTCGGCGCATGCTCTTGCAGGTAGCGTTGGGCGAGGTCCAGGCTGGCCGCCGGGTCCAGCGCCCGGTTGGGCACTTCCGGCTGGGTCCAGTGGCTGATTTCTTCCTTGAAATAGGACATGGTCCCGGTCAGGAAAATCGCAAACAGCAACCAGCCGAAAATCAGCCCGGTCCAGGTATGCAGCCAGGCCATGGCCTGGCGAAAGCCCTCTTTCATGGGTTTTTCATCCAGTAGGCCAGGCCGCTGATCATCGCCAGCAACAGGCTCGGCACCAGTACCCCCAGCCAGGCCTGCCAGGCGCTACGACAGGCGAAGCACCAGAGAAAGGCCACCAGGTAGAACAGGAACGACAGCATCATGCCGCTGATCACCGCCTCGGCGCGCGGCACCGGCAACAGCAGGGTGATGCAGACGCTGGCCATGGCCGCCAGCAGGTAGCCACCGAACACGGCAGCCAGGCTGCGGGAAGTCACGGCCAGGCGATAGCTGATGGGCAGCCCGGCGGCTTTGCTTTTCATGGCATCCGTCCATTACGAGAAGCGCACAATAATAATGATTTATATTCTCATAAGCAAAGCCGCGGGCCAGACGGATCAGAACGACAGGTCGACGCCCATGGTGTAGCGGCGGCCGTCCAGTACGGTCTGGTAGTTGTCGTAGTCCACTTCCTTGTTGAAGACGTTGTACACACCCGCCAGCAGCTTGACGTTCTTGGTCACCCGGTAGGTGCCGCCGAAGTCGACGAAGGTGTACGACGGCGTGCCGTCGGACATGGTGCTCCGGCCCAGGTAGTCCGAGGTTTTGCCGCGGTAGTTCAGGCGCGCCCAGGTACCCAGCTGATCGGTGGCCTGCCAGTCGAGGGTGGCGTTGAACATGTGCCGCGGCATCTGGTTCAGGGCCTTGCCTTTCTGCGGGCCGCTCTTCTGCTCGGAGGCGGTGAAGGTGTAGTTGGTGGCCAGCGAGACGGTCTGGGTGATGTCCCAGTCCAGGGTCGCTTCAATACCACGCATCTGCGCTTCATCGACGTTGACCCGGTCACTGATGAACTTGTACGAGGTACCGCCGATCTGGCACTGGCCCGAGGCATTGCCGGTGCTGTCGGTGCAGCGGCGGGTCTCGGTGATCTTGTCCTTGAAGTCGGTGTTGAACAGGGTCAGGCCGGTGGAGAAACCTTCGAGGTTGTCCCAGATGAAGCCGATTTCCTGGCTCAGGCTCTTCTCCGGCTTGAGGCTGGAGTTGCCGACGATGATTGCCGGGTCGCCACCGCCACCGGTGATCTGGCCCCAGTCATCCACGGCGGCGCGGATGTCCGGCGAGCGATAACCACTGGATACGCCACCCTTGACGGTCCACTGCTCGGTCGGGTGATAGACCCCGTACAGGCGTGGCGACCAGTGGGTGCCGTAGTTCTCGTCGCGGTCCATGCGCAGGCCGCCGGTCAGGGCGAAGGCTTCGGTCAGGCGCCATTCGTCTTCGGCAAACAGTGCCCACGACCAGCGGGTCAGCTGGTTGACGCTGGCCGCCGAGGCCAGTTGGTTGCCCTCGTCGCTGAGGTCTTCGTATTTGTACTGGCCACCGAAAGTGGTGATGTGCGAATCGCTGAAGAACGACACCTGCGAATTGAGCACGGTGTTTTCCAGTTCCATGCGCCGGCCGGGGTTCTCGATCTTCTCGCGCTGCAGGTAGCTTTCGCTGGTGAGGCTGTCCCAGCGCCCGGAATGGGTGATGGAGAAATTGGTGCGGTCGTAGTCGTTGCGGCTGTCGGATCGGCTCGCCGAACGACCTTTGTGCGAGTTGCGCTCCTGCTCGGACTTGCCCGCTTCCAGGGTGATGTCGTTGTGTTCATCCGGGGTGAACGACAGCTTGGCCGTGGCGCTGTCGGTGCTCTGCTCGTTGAAGCCGTTGACGATATGGTCTTCGTCGCGGCGCGAACGCTGGCCGTACAGCTGCAGGCCGACCAGGTTGTCGACCAGCGGCCCGGAGATGAAGGCATTGGTGCTGTTGTAGTTGCCCGAGTCGGAGCGGTCCTGGAAGGTCGCTTCGGTGCGGATGCCGCCGTACCACTGCGGGGTAACCTTGCGGGTGATGATGTTGATCACCCCGCCCATGGCGTCGGAGCCGTACAGCGACGACATCGGCCCGCGCACCACTTCGATACGTTCGATAGCTTCCAGCGGTGGCATCCAGCCCTGCTCGATACCGGCGCCGTCACTGTTCGGGCGAGTGGCACGCGAGTCCTGGCGTTTGCCGTCGACCAGCATCAGGGTGTACTTGGAGGCCATGCCGCGAATGCTGATGTCGCTGGAGCTGGCGCCACCGGTGACCACCACGCCCGGCACATCGCGCAGGGCATCGGTGACGTCACGGTAGGATTTGTTCTCGATCTGCTCGCGGGTAATGACCGAAATCGACGCCGGCGCATCCTTGATCTGCTGGGAGAAACCCGACGCGGTCACCACCATGTTGTCCAGCTCCAGCGGTTGGGTCTGGGCAGTGGCGTTCGCGGTGTACAACGAGCAGAGGGTGAGTGCGAGGCAGGATTTGCTGAAAGTCGGGGACACGAGGACCTCTCCCTGAGAAATGTAAAGGTTGCGTAAATTCATCAAGGGAGCGAATGCTAGTTATTCTCAAATGAGAGTAAAGCGTATTTACGTTTTTTACATTTTCCCGATCCTCTGCTATGCCCGTCAGTCAGCCGCCGATTGCCGAGTAGTGGCACTTTTCACTACAATGCGAACAATTCTTATTCTGTTGCGCGTCCCGGCGCCGGAGTGTTCACGGTGCCCAGCGCTCCCTCTTCCTCGCTCGAAGGCCTCTACCTCGACCATCACAACTGGCTGACCGGCTGGTTGCGCCGGCGTCTCGGCTGCCCCGACAGCGCCGCGGACCTGGCCCAGGACACCTTCATGCGCCTGCTCCAGGCCCGCCAAACGCCGCTGCTCAACGAGCCGCGGGCGTTCCTCACCACCGTGGCCAAACGTGTGCTGTGCAACCACTACCGCCGCCAGGACCTGGAACGCGCCTACCTCCAGGCACTGGCGCAGCTGCCGGAAGACCTGGCGCCATCGGAAGAACACCGGGCAATTATTTTCGAGACCCTGCTTGAGCTCGACCGCCTGCTCGACGGCCTGCCCTTGCCGGTCAAGCGCGCCTTCCTGATGGCTCAGGTCGATGGCCTGAGCTACAGCGCGATCGGTGTGCAACTGGGCATCTCCCTGGCCACGGTCAAGCGCTACCTGAACAAGGCGGCCATGCGCTGTTACTTTGCCCTGTGAACGGCCATCAGGAATTTTCCCCGCAGGTGGCCGAACAGGCCGTGCACTGGCTGATCGAGATGCAGGGCGGTGCTTTCGATGCGCGTCAGCAGCAGGCCATGCAGCAGTGGTTGCAGGCCGACGACAATCACCAGCGCGCGTGGGAGCACATTCAGCGGGTCAACCAGCGCTTGCGTGGTTTGTCGTCGCCGCTGGCCCACGCCGCCTTGCAGGCGCCGCGTTCGACCAGCCGCCGACGGGCGCTGAAAACCCTACTGATCCTCGGCGTCGGCAGCGCCAGTGGCCTGGCTTTGCAGCAGCACAACCCACTGCCGACGCTACTCGCCGATTACCGCAGCCCGGTCGGCGAGCGGCGCCGCCTGGCCCTGGACGACGGCAGCCAGCTGCAGCTCAACACCCGCAGCGCCGCCGATGTCCGTTTTGATTCCCGCCAGCGCCTGGTGCGCCTGCTTGAAGGTGAACTGCAACTGACTGTGGCCCGTGATACGCGACCACTGCAATTGCTCGGCGAACATGGCCTGCTGAACCTGAGCAGCGGTCGCTACAACCTGCGTCAGTTCGCCCAGTACAGCCAGTTGACGGTGTTTGAAGGCAGCGCCAGCCTGGCTGGTAATCTCTTGCCCAGCGGCCAGCAAGCGCGTTTCAACGGCCCGCAATGGCAGGCCAGCCAGGCGCTGGACAGCAACGTCGGGGCCTGGGTCGACGGCATGCTGGTGGCCGCGCACATGCCCCTGGGCGCGTTTCTCGACGAGCTGGGCCGCTACCGTCGCGGGCAGCTCAACTGCGCGCCAGAAGTGGCCAATTTGCTGATTTCCGGCAGTTATCCACTGGCTGACAGCGAGCGCATTCTGGACATGCTCGAGGTGGCGCTGCCGGTGCGCGTCAGGCGCTTTACCCGCTACTGGGTGACAGTCGAAGCGCAGGCCTGAAACTTTTTTCAACTGACCTGAGCCGTTTTCAATTCTCGCGTGACAGAGAAGGCAGAACCCTTTGCTTTGACCTTCTCAAGGACCTCCTGCATGCCCCTTCGACCGAGTCCACTTGCCCAGGCCCTGCGCGCCCTGCTGCTGGGCGCCAGCCTGAGCGTTGCCGCTGTTGGCGCACACGCCGCCCAAGCCCCTGCGCGCACTTACCAGATCGCGCCGACCAGCCTGGAAAACGCCCTGAACCAGTTCGGCCGCGAAAGCGGTGTGCTGATCTCGTTCGGCTCGCAGGTCACCCGCGGTGTGCAGAGCCCCGGCCTGCAAGGCCAGTACAGCCCGCAGCAGGGTCTGGATGCACTGCTGCAAGGCAGCGGCCTGCAAGCCCGCGCCGAAGGTGACAACGCCTTCAGCCTGCAACCGCTTGCCGCTGCCAGTGCGCCGGTCGAGCTCGGTGCCTCCACCGTGATCGGTGACTGGCTGGGTGCGGCGCAGCAGGACAACGTCTTCGAACATGCCGGTGCCCGCGACGTGATCCGCCGCGAAGAATTCGAACGCAGCGGCGCCACCACTGCGCGCGAAGTGCTCAACCGCATCCCCGGCGTCAACGCCCCGGAGAACAACGGCACCGGCAGCCACGACATGGCGCTGAACTTCGGCATTCGCGGGCTCAACCCGCGCCTGGCTTCGCGCTCCACAGTGCTGATGGACGGCATCCCGGTGCCTTTCGCCCCCTACGGCCAGCCGCAGCTGTCGTTCGCCCCGATCAGCATGGGCAACATGGACGCGGTGGACGTGGTGCGCGGCGGCGGAGCGGTACGCTATGGCCCGCAGAACGTCGGCGGCATCGTCAACTTCGTGACCCGGGCGATCCCCGACGAGCCGACGGTCAAGGCCGGTTTCCAGACCCAGACCAGCCCGTCATCCAGCCATGACGGTTTCAAGACCAGCGCCAACCTGCTCGCCGGTGGCACCAACGCCAACGGCCTGGGCGGCGCCCTGCTCTACTCCGGCAGCCGTGGCGGCGACTGGCGCGAGCACAGCGACACGCAGATCGACGACCTGATCCTCAAGGGCAAATACCAGCTCGACGAGGCCAACAGCCTGCACGCCATGGCCCAGTACTACGAAGGCGAAGCACAGATGCCCGGCGGCCTGAACGTTGCCGACTACGATGCCGACCCGTACCAGTCGACCCGCCTGCAAGACAAATTCTGGGGTCGGCGGACGATGTTCAACTTCGGCTACGACTACAAGGAAGACGCCCGCCAGTTCAGCGTCAACAGCTTCTTCACCAAGACCCTGCGCAGCGGCTACCTGGACCAGGGCAGCTTCGTCTCGCTGTCGCCACGCGAGTACTGGGTACGCGGCATCGAAACGCGCTTCTCCCAGGGCTTTGCCCTCGGTGAGAGCTGGCACGAAGTCGGCGTCGGCTACCGCTACATCAACGAAGCCGGCCATGAACTGCGCTACCGCGAACCGATCGCCGCCAACCAGCTGCCGACCACCGCCAGCCGCAACGACCGCGACACCCGTGGCAGCACCGAAGCCCACGCGATTTTCCTCGATGACCGCATCGACATCGGCCAGTGGACCATCACCCCGGGTATCCGCTACGAAATGATCGACTCCGAGCAGTCCAACAAGCTCAACGGCCAGCGCTACCAGGGCGACTACAACACCGCCCTGCCGGCGCTCAACGTCATGTACCACCTGACTGACAGCTGGAACCTGTACGCCAACACCGAAGGCTCGTTCGGCAGTGTGCAGTACAGCCAGATGCCCAACCGGGTCAGCAGCGGTGAAGTAAAACCGGAAAAAGCCCGCACCTGGGAACTGGGTACCCGCTACGACAACGGCAACCTGCAGGCCGAAATCGGCGCGTTTCTGATCAACTTCGACAACCAGTACGAAAGCAACCAGACCAACGATTCGGTGATCGCCCGCGGCGAAACCCGCCACCAGGGCATCGAGACCAGCGTCAAGTACGCCCTCGAAGGCCTCAACCCGGCGCTGGCAGGTTTTGACGTGTACGCCACCTATGCCTTTGTTGACGCTAAAATCCGCGAAGACGGGTCTAACAAGGGTAATCGTGTGCCCTTCTCGTCACGCCACAAAGGCACCCTGGGCGTCGGCTACAGCGAAGGCCAATGGAAGCTCAACCTCGACAGCACCTACCAGAGCGACCAGTTCGCCGACAACGCCAACACCTCGGCCGAAAGCGCCGACGGCAGCACCGGACGCATCCCCGGCTACATGCTGTTCAGCAGCCGCGCGGCCTACGATTTCGGCCCGCAACTGGCGAACCTCAACGTCGCCGTGGGGGTGAAGAACATCTTCAATCACCAGTACTACACCCGCTCGTTCGACGACAACAACAAGGGCAAGTACGCGGGTGAACCTCGTACGGTATACCTGCAGACCTCCGTCGCGTTCTGATCCAGCGCATGCAAAAGCCCGGCCTGTGCCGGGCTTTTTGCTACAAGATATTTTTATTTCAAAAGGGCTTGAATTGTTCGGCCAAGTGCCTGACCTTGTAGTCAAGAGGCGATGGTTCTCACAGGCCGCAAAGGCCCCATCGATTCTCTTGCGAGCTAGCTGAATAAGGGATTGAACTATGCAAATCCAAGTCAATAGCGACAACCATATTCAAGGCAACATCCGGCTGGAAGAGTGGGTCCGCAGCACGGTAGAAAGCACGCTCGAACGATTTGACGAAGACCTCACCCGCATCGAGGTCCACCTGCGCGACGAGAACGGCGACAAGCCTGGTCCGCACGACAAACGCTGCCAGATGGAGGCACGCCCAAAAGGCCATCAACCGATTTCCGTAAGCCATAAATCCGCATCCCTCGACCAGGCTGTCGAAGGCGCCGCAATCAAACTGAACCACGCCCTGGAGCACTTCTACGGCAAACTGCGCAGCAAACGCGCGGTGGCCCAGCAAAGCATCGACGGCGCCCAGAATGACGGGCTGTTGCAGGAAGAGTTTCTGGAGAACGAGCAAGCTCGCAGCAACGGATAATCAGCAACGCAGACGGTAAAAAGGCGAGCCCAGGGGGCTCGCTTTTTTTTCCGAAGTAGGAGCGGGCTTGCCCCGCGATGAGGCCAGTACAGTCAGCTGATCAGGCGTTGCCTGGACTGCGACCGCTACGCGCTCGATCGCGGGGCAAGGCCCGCTCCCACAGGGTCCAGTGCCTGTTACTTCGCTTCCTCGATCTCCTTGCCACTAGCATCGATAGCCTTGGTCGACGGGTAGCGGTACGAGGCGTAGCGCACCACCAGGATCGAGAACGCCAGCAGCAGGATGCCGCCGCACACGTACAGCAAACCGGCGTCCGGCGCCTTGTGGTGCGACACGTCGCCAATCAGCAGGCGGGTCAGAGCGGTGATCGCCACATACAGCAGGAAGCGGATCGGCATGTGGTTGGTCTTGAAGTAGATCCCCACCATGGCGCCGAGTTCGAGGTAGATGAACAGCAGCAGGATGTCGTCGACGCTGACGCCCTTGCCGAGCATCTCGATAAAGGTGACCACGGCCGCGTAGGCGGTGATGCCACCGATGCCGAACAGGGCCAGGTAGTGGAACGCTTCGACGCACAGGTTGCCCAGCGAATCGGCCGAGCCATGCAGGCTCTTGCGCAGTTTGTCAGCCCAATTGATGCTCACGATACGGTTTCCTTGATACGGCTGGAAGGATGATGCGGCAAGCGCATGACGCTTTGTCTGCATGCAGTAAAAAGGCCAGGCCCCCTGCTTGAGAAGGCGACCGATTGCCGCAAGGCACAGCCATCGCTGGCTGTGCCCCTATCCTTTCAGTTCGCGGTTACCGAAACGTGTTTACTCCAGCGCAGACGCCGGGCCGAAGAACTCGTAGCGGCTTTGCTGCTCTGGCACGCCCAGGCCCTTGAGGTGGCGCTTGATGCTGGCCATAAAGGCTTTCGGGCCAAGGAAGTAGGCGTCCACATCACGCTCTTGCGGCAACCACTGGCCGAGTTGATCGGCGCTGAGCAGACCCACTGCATCCGCCGGCTGGCTAACGCCATCGTCTTCGGCATAGCAGTAGAAGCGCTTGACCTGCGGGTGGCGCGCCGCCAGTTCATCGACCCAACCACGGAAGGCATGCACCGCGCCGTTGCGCGCGCAGTGGATGAAGTGCACCAAACGACCGCTTTCCAGCGCTGCTTCGAGCATCGGCAGGGTCGGGGTGATGCCGACGCCGCCGCTGATCAGCACCAGAGGCTTGGCGCTGGCACTCAGGGTGAACTCACCCGATGGCGGGAACAGGTTGATAGTGTCGCCTACCGCCAACTGCTCGTGCAGGTAGTTGGAAACCTTGCCGCCCGCTTCGCGCTTGACGCTGATGCGGTACTGGCCGGCATTGCTCAGGGCCGACAGCGAGTAGTTGCGGCGCTGTTCCTGGCCGTCGATGAACAGTTGCAGGCCGATGTACTGGCCAGGCTCAGCCTGCAAAATCGCACCGCCATCGACCGGGGCGAAGTAGAAGGAGACGATTTCGCTGCTCTCCTCGACCCGCTCGACCAGCTTGAACGCTCGCGCACCGCGCCAGCCACCAGGGGCCGCGGCTTTTTGCGCGTAAACATCGCCTTCAGCGCCGATGAGGATATCGGCCAATTGCTGATAGGCCGCGCCCCAGGCTGCGATCACTTCGGGGGTGGCAATCTCTTTGCCGAGTACTTCTTCGATGGCGCGCAGCAGGCAGCTACCGACGATCGGGTAATGCTCCGGAAGGATCTGCAAGGCCACATGCTTGTTGATGATCTGGCCGACCAGGCCGCCCAATTGTTCGAGCTGGTCGATGTGCCGGGCGTACATCAGCACGCCGTTGGCCAGGGCCCGTGGCTGGTCGCCGCTGGCCTGGTGCGCCTGGTTGAACAGCGGACGCACTTCGGGGTACTCGCTGAGCATCAGTTTGTAGAAATGGGTGGTCAGTGCTTCACCGCCGCTTTCCAGCAGAGGTACGGTGGCTTTGACGATTGCACGATCCTGGGCATTGAGCATGGATGACTCCTGAGCCTGTGGCTTCTTGATGAATGCCTTGGTTATTACAGCTTTCGTGCCAACTTTTTAATCCTTATAAATCAATGACTTAAAAATTAAAGAGTCATAAGGACAACACTTGCGATATAGTCATTTTGACCCACAGGAGTCTTTATGACCGCAAAATCCCTGCTCACCGCCTTGCTGCCGCTGGTCAGCGACCTGTCCCGCGAACTGCCCGAGCGCGAACGCTACCGGCGCCTGCTCGAAGCCATGCGCAGCCTGCTGCCGTGCGATGCCGCCGCGCTGCTGCGCCTGGACGGCGAATGGCTGGTGCCGCTGGCGGTGGACGGCTTGAGCACCGACACCCTCGGGCGGCGCTTCAAGGTCGATGAGCATCCACGCTTTGCAGCGATTCTCAGCCGCAACGAGCCGACCCGCTTTGCCAGCGACAGCGAGCTGCCCGACCCCTACGACGGCCTGGTCGAAGGTCTGCACCAGCACCTGGAGGTGCACGACTGCATGGGCTGCCCGTTGTTCGTCGATGAACAGCCCTGGGGCCTGATCACCCTCGATGCGCTGGACCCGGAGCAGTTCCAGCAGGTCGAGCTGGATGCCCTGCAAGCCTTTGCCAGCCTGGCGGCAGCCACGGTCAACGTCGCCGAGCGCATCGAGCACCTGGCCTTGCGCGCCGAAGATGAACACGCGCGTGCCGAGGTCTATCGCCAGGCCAGCGGTCAGCAACACAAGGAACTGATCGGCCAGAGCAAGACGCACAAACGCCTGCTGGAGGAAATCCGCCTGGTCGGCAGCAGCGACCTGACGGTGTTGATTACCGGCGAAACCGGGGTTGGCAAGGAGTTGGTAGCCCAGGCCATCCACCAGGCCTCGAGCCGCGCCAACCAGCCGATGATCAGCCTCAACTGCGCCGCACTGCCCGACACCCTGGTCGAGAGCGAGCTGTTCGGCCATGTGCGCGGCGCCTTTACCGGCGCGGTGGGCGAGCGCCGCGGCAAGTTCGAGCTGGCCAATGGCGGCACGTTGTTTCTCGATGAAGTCGGCGAGTTGTCGCTGACCGTACAGGCCAAGCTGTTGCGCGTGCTGCAGAGTGGCCAGCTGCAGCGCCTGGGCTCGGACCAGGAGCACCGCGTCGATGTGCGCCTGATCGCCGCCACCAATCGCGACCTGGCCGAAGAAGTGCGCGCCGGGCGCTACCGCGCCGACTTCTACCATCGCCTGAGCGTGTACCCGCTGCTGGTGCCGCCGCTGCGTGAGCGCGGGCGCGATGTGCTGCTGCTCAGCGGCTACTTTCTCGAGCAGAACCGTTCGCGCATGGGCCTGGGCAGCCTGCGCCTGAGCCCCGAAGCCCAGGCCGAGCTGATTGCCTACAGCTGGCCGGGTAACGTACGCGAGCTCGAACACCTGATTGGCCGCTCAGCGCTCAAGGCCCTGGGGCAGCATGCGCAGCGGCCGAAAATCCTCACCCTGGATGCCGCCGATCTGGACCTGCGCCCGGTCGAGTCGCTCCCCACACAAACCGAAACAACTCAGTTGAGCGATGCGCCACTGCCCGGCGGCGACCTGCGCCAGGCCCTGGATGACTACCAGCGCCAGCTGATCCAGGCTTGCCTGGAGCGTCACCAGCACAACTGGGCCAGCACCGCCCGCGAGCTGGGCCTGGACCGGGCCAATCTCAGTCGCCTGGCGCGGCGCTTGGGTCTACGCTGATTTCACCGACTGATTAAAGCCACGGGCTGCCGGGTCGATAACCTGGCATCTCCCCCTATTACTCTGCCCTGAAGGTGCCTATGGCGTCGCAAAATGCCCGCGCGGATTCGCTGTCGCTGCTGCTGTTCACCCTGCGCAGCGGCAAGCTGATGGCGATCAACCTGCTCAAGGTCAGTGAAATCATCCCCTGCCCGCCGCTGACCAAGCTGCCGGAGTCGCACCCCCACGTCAAAGGCGTGGCTACCCTGCGGGGCAACTCGCTGTCGGTCATCGACCTGTCCCGGGCCATCGGTGAACGGCCGCTGGAAGACCCGGACGGCGGCTGCCTGATCGTCACCGACATCAGCCGCTCCAAGCAGGGCCTGCATGTGCAGGCGGTGAGCAAGATCGTCCACTGCCTGAGCACCGACATCAAGCCTCCACCCTATGGCTCGGGCAGCAAGTCGTTCATCACCGGCGTGACCCGGGTCGACAACACCCTGGTGCAGGTGCTGGATATCGAAAAGGTCATCCACGGCATCGCCCCCCCCCCCCACGAGGTGGTCACCTCCGAGCTCAGTGCCGAAGACGCCGCGGTGCTGGCCGCCACCAACATCCTGGTGGTCGACGACAGCCAGGTGGCGCTGCAGCAATCGGTGCATACCCTGCGCAGCCTCGGTATCGAATGCCACACCGCGCGCAGTGCCAAGGATGCGATCAATACCCTGCTGGAGCTGCAAGGCACCGAGCGCGAGATCAACGTGGTGGTGTCGGACATCGAGATGTCGGAGATGGACGGCTACGCTTTCACCCGCACCCTGCGCGAAACCCCGGATTTCCAGCACCTCTACGTGCTGCTGCATACCTCGCTGGACAGTGCCATGAACAGCGATAAAGCCAAGGACGCCGGGGCCAATGCGGTGTTGACCAAGTTCTCCTCGCCGGACCTGACCGACTGCCTGATCGTCGCCGCCCGCACCGTGGCCTTCGAAGAGCGCTGATACATACCCGGGAAGCCTTGCGCTTGAATGTGCCTGAAGCTCAGGCACAATTGTGCGTACGTCTTTGCGAGTACCCGCCATGAAAGCCCTCCTCTTCACCCTGCTAGGCTGCGCTGTGTTCAGCAGCGGCGCCCAGGCATCCAGCAGCCAGGCCTGGAGCGATCATGAACAACGCGTGCTGCAAAGCTGCATCGCCGCCAGCCAGCTCAAAGAGGTCAAGGCCCTGGGCAAGGCTGCCGAATTCGACGATCGCGTCGGTTACAGCGCCCTGCTGCTCGAAGGCCGCTACCCGCAAAAACACATGAACAACCGCAAGGGCACCGAACTGTGCCTGTTCGATAAAAAGCGCAAGGCTGCTTTCGTCACCGAATGGACACCTGGCCAACCGTGAACAGCGCACCTGCATCCGATATCCGTTTCGACTGCACCGGCTGTGGCAAATGCTGCACCGGCCACCATGTACCCCTGACCCTGGGCGAAGCCCGGCAGTGGGCTGGCGCTGGCGGCCAGGTCATGGTCCTGGTCGAAGCCTTTCTCGCCAACGGCCTGGGCCTGCCGGCAGAACAGCGCGAGCACGCCATGCGCCGCTCCTGGCTGGTGCCCTGCGGCAGCAGCCAGGCCTGGGTGACCATCACCTTCGCCGCCTTCAACCCCGGCCGCTGCCGCAACCTGGATGACGACAACCGTTGCGGCATCTACGAGATCCGCCCGCTGGTGTGCCGTATCTACCCGATGGAAATCAATCCGCACATCCCGTTGCGCCCCGAAGCCAAGGACTGCCCGAGCGAAGCCTGGCAAAGCGGCCCGGCGCTGATTCACGGCAATCAGTTGGTGGATAAGCGCCTGGCCGAACTGATCGAGCGCTCGCGCCAGGCCGACCGCGACGATATCCGCGCCAAGCTCGCCATCTGCCAGGCGCTGGGCATCGACGTCAGCGCGCTGAAAGGCAATGGCTTTACCGCTTACCTGCCCGACATCGCGGCGCTGGAGCAAGCCCTGCAGCAACCACAGCTGGACCAGCCTGTGGCGCCGTGGACGCTGCACGTCGTCGATCCGGCCTTGAGTGCCGAACTTGAGGCCTGCGGTGCGCAGGTGCGCAGCGAACCGGGCACCTACTACAGCTTCATCGGTTTCTGAACTGCCCTACTGGCAGCGCCGCCAGAATTCATCCGCCAGCCGGCGCAGGTCCTGCGCCAGCCCGGCCACATCAGTGGCGCTCAGATGGCTCTGCTGGCCGACCTGCACGGTGGCTTCGCTGGCCTGGCGGATGCTGATGATGTTGCGGTTGATGCTCTCGCTGACCTGGCTTTGCTGCTCCACTGCCGCAGCAATCTGCAGGCTCATTTCACTGATCTGGTTGACCCGCAGGCTGATGCCGTCCAGGGCACTGGCGGCGCGCTGGGCCTGCTCGACACTGTGCCCGGCATGTTCGCTGCTCTGCTGCATGACCTGCACTGCTTCACGCGCGCCATTTTGCAAGGCGCTGATCATCCGCTGGATTTCGTGGGTCGACTGCGCAGTGCGCTGGGCCAGGCCGCGTACCTCGTCGGCGACCACGGCAAAACCGCGGCCCTGATCACCGGCCCGGGCCGCTTCGATGGCGGCATTGAGGGCCAGCAGGTTGGTCTGCTCGGCAATGCCGCGAATTACCTCCAGCACCCCGGTAATCTCGCTGCTGTGGCTTTCCAGATTGTGGATAACTTCAGTGGCCGAGTTCAACGAGTTGGCCAGGTTCTGGATGGCGCTGCGGTTGAGGTCAACCAACTGGTGCCCGGCCTGGGTTTCACCCTCGGCCTGATCGGCGGCCTGGGAGGCCTGCTGGGCGCTGCTGGCAACCTGGGCAACGCTGGCGGCCATCTGATTGATCGCGGTGGCCACCTGATCGGCTTCGCTCTGTTGTTCCAGGCTGTTGCTGTGGCTGCTTTGCAGCGACTGGGCAAGCGTGCCGGTATGCCCGGCCAGGCGCCGCGAGGTGTCGCCGATACGCCCGACCACCGCGCCCAACTGGCCCTTGAGCATGCGCAGGGCGAAGTCGATCTGGCCGATACCGTCTCGCCGGCCGGTGTACAACTGCTGGCTCAGGGGGTTGTCGGCGATGGCCTGGGCCTGGACGCGCAAGCGCTCGAGCGGGCGCAAGGCGATGAAGATCATCAAGGCCGCCAGGCCACTGGCCAGGATCAGCTCCAGCGCACCTTGCCATGGCAGGGCCGGCAATAGCAGCCGGCTGAATGCGAACACCGCCGCCAGCGCCAGGGTCACCCCGCCCCACAGTTGCCAGGCCAAACCAACCACCGGCAAACGCTGCCACCAGCGCAGCGGACCGCTGCGCATCCTCGCGTAGCAGCGCTCGGCTGCCTCGACCTGCTCGGCACTGGGCTTGGTCCGCACTGACTGATATTCCACGGCCTGGCCGTTACTGGAAATCGGCGTGACGAAGGCGCTGACCCAATAGTGATCGCCGTTCTTGCAACGGTTCTTCACCAGGCCCATCCACGAGCGGCCGCTCTTTAGCGTCTGCCACATCTGCGCGAAGGCCTGGGGCGGCATGTCCGGGTGGCGGACGATATGGTGGGCGCTGCCTATCAACTCTTCGCGGGTAAAGCCACTGACCTTGACGAAGTCGTCATTGGCATAGGTGATCTGGCTGGTCAGGTCAGTGGTGGAAAGGATATTGGCGTCACCGGGATAATCCACATTGCGACCGGTCACAGGCAAATTGCTCTTCATCGGAGGCACTCGTTATTGTCGGGAGAATCGGCAGGGCGTACGACTCTAGTGGCAATTTATTGCGCAATCTTGATCCAGCGCAGGATATTGGCACTTGGCCATTACCGCTGATTCCAGGCAGGACTGGCCTTATCGCGGGTCAAGCCCGCTCCTACGGGGGATGTGTACGCCGAACCTGTCCGCGCTGTCAGTTAGCGGTCACTCTGCTGACCTGATTGAGCAGCTATAACGCTAAATACCCACCCCTGCGCCCGCGGTGCCCTGCAAGCATGCGAATCAAGCCTCGTTCCCTCGTTATCTGCGCCCTGCTCATCGCCCTGGCAGGCACCGCCCTGTGGCTGGTGAACCGGCCTGGCAAGGAAAACTCCACCACCGCCGCCGCTATCCCGGTGCGCATCGTCAGCGTCAAGCAGCAGGACGTACCGCGCTTTGTCAGCGGCATCGGTTCGGTGCTATCGCTGCACAGCGTAGTGATTCGCCCGCAGGTCGAGGGGGTGCTGACCCGCGTGCTGGTCAAGGAAGGCCAGGCGGTCAAGCAGGGCGACCTGCTGGCAACCATCGACGACCGCTCGATCCGCGCCAGCCTCGAACAGGCCAAGGCGCAACTGGGCCAGAGCCAGGCGCAGTTGCAGGTGGCCGAAGTCGACCTCAAGCGCTACCGCCTGCTGAGTACCGACAACAGCGTCTCAAAGCAGACCCTCGACCAGCAGCAGGCGCTGTTCAACCAGCTCAAGGCCACGGCGCTGGGCAACCAGGCGGCGATTGACGCCGCCCAGGTGCAACTCTCCTATACCCAGATTCGCTCCCCGGTCAGCGGCCGGGTAGGTATTCGCAATGTGGATGAAGGCAACTTCCTGCGCGTCGCCGATGCCCAGGGGCTGTTCAGCGTTACCCAGATCGACCCGATCGGCGTCGAGTTCTCGCTGCCTCAGCAGTTGCTGCCGACCCTGCAAGGCCTGCTCGCCGCGCAAACCCCAGCCGTGGTGCAAGCCTATCTGGAAGGCGACGGCGACAGCGGCGGCACGCTGCTGGGCGAAGGCAAGCTGACCCTGATCGACAATCAGGTGGCGGCCAACACCGGCACCATCCGGGTCAAGGCCGAGTTCGCCAACCCCGACGCGCGGCTGTGGCCCGGGCAACTGGTGACCCTGAAGCTGCAAACCGCGCTGGATCAAAAAGCCCTGGTAGTACCGCCGCAGGTGGTGCAACGCGGCATCGACGGCCATTACGTGTACCGCCTCAATGGCAACAAGGTCGACAGCGTACCGGTCAAGGTGCTGTACCAGGACAGCGTGCTGAACATCATTGCCGGGGTCGAGGTCGGCGACCCGTTGGTGTCCGACGGCCAGTCGCGGCTCAAGCCCGGCGCGCACGTTGAAGTGGCACCTGATGCGCCGCCGGTGGAAGACGTGGCCAGCGGCAAGGAGCGGCCATGAACCCGCGCGGCTCGATTTCCGCCTGGTGCATCGACCGCCCGGTCGCCACCCTGCTGCTGACCTTCGCCCTGCTGCTGCTCGGGGTCATTGCCTTTCCGCGCCTGCCGGTGGCACCACTGCCGGAAGCCGATTTCCCGACCATCCAGGTCACCGCGCAACTGCCCGGCGCCAGCCCGGAAACCATGGCTTCGTCGGTAGCAACGCCGCTGGAAGTGCAGTTCAGCGCCATCCCCGGCATGACCCAGATGACCTCCAGCAGCGCCCTGGGCTCGACCAACCTGATCCTGCAATTCACCCTCGACAAGAGCATCGACACCGCCGCCCAGGAAGTCCAGGCAGCGATCAACACCGCCACCGCGCGCCTGCCCCAGGACATGCCCAGCCCGCCAACCTGGCGCAAGGTCAACCCGGCCGACAGCCCGGTGCTGATCCTCACCGTCAGCTCGGCGCAGATGCCGGCCAACGAACTCAGCGACTACGCCGAAACCCTGCTGGCCCGCCAGTTGAGCCAGATCGACGGGGTCGGCCTGATCAACATCACCGGGCAACTGCGCCCGGCGATTCGCGTGCAGGCCCAACCAGAGAAACTCGCAGCATTGGGCCTGACCCTGGCCGACCTGCGCCAGGCCATCCAGCAAACCAGCCTGAACCTGGCCAAGGGCGCGCTGTACGGGCAGAACAGCGTGTCGACCATCGCCACCAACGACCAGTTGTTCCATCCCGAGGAATACGCCCAGCTGATCGTCTCGTACCGCGACGGCGCGCCGGTGCACCTGCAGGATGTCGCCAAAGTCATCAACGGTGCCGAAAACGCCTACGTCAAAGCCTGGTCCGGCGAGCAGCAGGGCCTGAATCTGGTGGTGTTCCGCCAGCCCGGGGCGAACATCGTCGATACCGTCGACCGGGTCATGGAGGCCTTGCCCGGCCTTGAGCAGATGCTGCCGGCGGCGGTGCAGGTGTCGGTGCTCAACGACCGCACCCAGACCATCCGCGCGTCGCTGCGCGAGGTGGAGATCACCCTGATGATCGCCGTGCTGCTGGTGATCGGGGTGATGGCGCTGTTCCTGCGTCAATGGTCGGCGACCCTGATCGTTTCCAGCGTGCTCGGCGTGTCGCTGGTCGCAAGCTTCGCCCTGATGTACCTGTTCGGCTTCAGCCTGAACAACCTGACCCTGGTGGCCATCGTCATCTCCGTGGGCTTCGTGGTCGATGATGCAATCGTGGTGGTGGAAAACATCCACCGCCACCTGGAAGCCGGCGACAGCATGCGCGAGGCGGCGATCAAGGGCTCGGGCGAGATCGGCTTTACCGTGGTGTCGATCAGTTTCTCGCTGATTGCCGCGTTCATTCCGCTGCTGTTCATGGGCGGGGTGGTCGGTCGGCTGTTCAAGGAGTTCGCCCTCACCGCCACTTCGACCATCCTGATTTCCGTGGTGGTATCGCTGACGTTGGCGCCGACCCTCTGCGCCCTGTTCATGCGCCGCCCGCAGCACAACGCGCATGACACCCCCAGCCGCCTGCTCGGCTGGTACGAGCGCGGGCTGGTCAAGGCCCTGGCCCACCAGCGGCTGATGCTGGGGATCTTCGGCCTGACCCTGGCGCTTGCGGTGATCGGTTACGTGGCCATTCCCAAAGGCTTTTTCCCGGTGCAGGACACCGGCTTCGTGCTCGGCACCAGCGAGGCGGCGGCCGATGTGTCCTACCCGGACATGCTCGAGAAACACAAAGCGCTGGCCAGGATCGTCGAAGCGGACCCTGCAGTACGGGCCTTCTCCCACGCCGTCGGGGTCACCGGCAGCAACCAGACCATTGCCAACGGCCGCTTCTGGATTGCCCTCAAGGACCGCGGTGATCGCGACGTGTCGGCCAGCGAGTTCATCGACCGCCTGCGGCCGAAACTGGCCAAGGTGCCGGGCGTGGTCCTGTACCTGCGCGCCGGCCAGGACATCAACTTGAGCTCCGGGCCGAGCCGCAGCCAGTACCAGTACGTGCTCAAGAGCAACGACGGCCCGGCGCTGAACCTCTGGACCCAGCGCCTGACCGAACGCCTGAAGGCCAACCCGGCCTTTCGCGACCTGTCCAACGACCTGCAGCTGGGCGCCAGCGTCACCCGCATCGACATCGACCGCAAGGCCGCGGCGCGTTTCGGCCTGACCACCACCGACGTCGACCAGGCGCTGTACGATGCCTTCGGCCAGCGGCAGATCAGCGAATTCCAGACCGAGACCAACCAGTACAAGGTGATCCTCGAACTCGACGCCCGCCAGCGTGGCAAGGCCGAAAGCCTCAACTACTTCTACCTGCGCTCACCGCTGAGCGGTGAGATGGTGCCACTGTCGGTGCTGGCCAAGGTCGCGCCACCGAGCACCGGGCCGCTGTCGATTGCCCATGACGGCCTGTTCCCGGCCGCCAACCTGTCGTTCAACCTGGCCCCCGGCGTCGCCCTCGGCGATGCGGTGCAGATCCTCGAGCGCACCCAGCGCGAACTGGGCATGCCCGACTCGATCATCGGCACCTTCCAGGGCGCGGCCCAGGCCTTCCAGAGTTCGCTGTCGAGCCAGCCGTGGCTGATCCTCGCGGCGCTGGTGGCGGTGTACATCATCCTCGGCGTGCTCTACGAGAGTTTCGTCCATCCGCTGACCATCATCTCCACCCTGCCCTCGGCCGGGCTCGGCGCCCTGGCGCTGCTGTGGCTGTCGGGCCAGGACTTCTCGATCATGGGCCTGATCGGCATCGTGCTGTTGATCGGCATCGTCAAGAAGAACGGCATCCTGCTGATCGACTTCGCCCTCGACGCCCAGCGCCATCAGGGCCTGAGCCCCGAAGAGGCGATCCACAAGGCCTGCCTGACGCGTTTTCGGCCGATCATGATGACCACCCTCGCCGCCCTGCTCGGCGCCGTGCCGCTGATGTTCGGCATCGGCGCCGGCGCCGAACTGCGCCAGCCGCTGGGCATTGCCGTGGTCGGCGGGCTGCTGGTCAGCCAGGCCCTGACACTGTTTACCACACCGGTCATATACTTGGCCCTGGAGCGCCTGTTCCACCGGCGCCAGATGGCCGTGACCCTGGCGCAAACCGATGCCCGTTGAGAGCCGATCATGCGTGTGCTGATTATCGAAGATGAAGCAAAAACCGCCGACTACCTGCACCGCGGCCTGAGCGAGCAAGGCTTTACCGTAGACCTGGCGCGCGACGGTATCGATGGCCTGCACATGGCGTTGGAAGGTGACTACGCGGTGATCGTCCTCGATGTGATGCTCCCGGGCCTCGACGGTTACGGCGTGCTGCGCGCCCTGCGCGCGCGCAAGCAGACGCCGGTGATCATGCTCACCGCCCGCGAGCGGGTCGAAGACCGCATTCATGGCCTGCGCGAAGGTGCTGACGACTACCTGGGCAAGCCGTTTTCCTTCCTTGAACTGGTCGCCCGCCTGCAGGCCCTGACCCGTCGCGGCGGCGCCCATGAGCCGGTGCAGATCCAGGTCGCCGACCTCTGGGTCGACCTGATCAGCCGCAAGGCCAGCCGCGCCGGGCAACGCCTGGAGCTGACCGCCAAGGAGTTCTCGTTGCTCAGCGTGCTGGCCCGGCGGCACGGTGAAATCCTGTCCAAGACGGCCATCGCCGAGCTGGTCTGGGATATCAATTTCGACAGCGACGCCAACGTCGTCGAGGTAGCGATCAAGCGCCTGCGCGCCAAGCTCGACGGCCCTTTCGAAACCAAACTGCTGCACACCATAAGGGGCATGGGCTATGTTCTGGAAAACCGTGCCGACTAACTCCATCGCCCTGCGCCTGAGCGCGCTGTTCACCCTGGTCGCGCTGGGCGTGTTCCTGCTGATCGGCACGGCGCTGTACAAGCAGGTCGACCGCAGCCTCGACCTGCTGCCCACCGCAGAGCTTGAAGCGCGCTTCAGCGTGCTGGAGTCATCGCTGACCCGCTACGACACCCGCGAGCACTGGCTGAAGATCACCAACAAGCTCAACCTGCTCAGCGAAGAAGACCGGCGCATCCGTTTCTGGGTGGTGAGCGGCGCCAGCCCGTTCGAATACGGCCAACCCGACGCCAGCCTCCGCAACTTCGCCCAGGGCCCGCTGGGCATGCGCGACCTGCACCTGGCCGGCAGCCCCTATCCGTACAAGGTGCTGGTCAGCGAACTGCCGGCCATGGGCACGCGGCCGGCCCTGCGCTTTTTGATCGGCATCGACACCGAGACCTTCTGGCACACCCAGCACACCTTGCTGGTGGCAATCATCAGCCTGTCGGTGTTCGGCGTGGTGCTGGCCTCGTTGCTCGGTTACTGGGTCGCGCGGGTTGGCCTGCGGCCGCTGCTGGCGCTCTCGGCCGAAGCCCAGAAGCTGGCGCCGCCGCGCCTGAGCGGGCGCCTGCAACTGGCCGACCTGGCGCCGGAGCTGGCGCAGTTCGCCAGCGCCTTCAACTCGACTCTGGAGCGCGTCGACCTGGCCTACAGCCGCCTGGAAGCCTTCAACGCCGACGTCGCCCATGAACTGCGCTCGCCATTGACCAACCTGATCGGCCAGACCCAGGTGGCCCTGACCCGTGGGCGCAGTGCCGAGCACTACTTCGAGGTGCTGCAATCGAACCTCGAGGAACTGGAACGCCTGCGCAGCATCATCAACGACATGCTGTTCCTCGCCAGCGCCGACCAGGGCAGCAAGGCCACGGCGCTGACCTCCACCTCGCTTGCCGAAGAAGTGGCGACCACTCTCGACTACCTGGATTACATCCTCGAAGACGCGCACATCCGCGTGCAGGTCAGTGGCGATGCCCAGGCGCGGATCGAAAAGGCCCAGTTGCGCCGGGCGTTGATCAACCTGCTGAACAACGCGGTGCAGCACACCCTGCCCGAGCAGGTGATCCAGGTGCGCATCGAGGAGCAGGATGGCCAGGTGAGTATCGCCGTGAGCAACCCGGGGCCGGCGATTGGCGAGGAGCACCTGGCGATGCTGTTCGAGCGCTTCTACCGGGTGGATGCGGCGCGCAGCAACAGTGGCAGTGGCAACCACGGGCTGGGCCTGGCGATCGTCAAGGCGATTGCGCTGATGCACGGCGGCAGTGTGTTTGTGCGCAGCCAGGCGGGGGCCAATACCTTCGGGATCTTGTTACCGGCTTGAGGGCCTCATCGCCGGCAAAGCCGGCTCCCACAATAGATCGGTGCACGCCACTCCTGTGGGAGCTGGCCTTGCCAGCGATGGGCTGCGAAAGCAGCCCCCGGTCAACTATTACCTTGGACGCAACAGTGCTTATCCCAAAAGTCACTGTTTCTCCCACCCATTTCCGACTAATTTACTCAGACCTAATTCACTCTTGCCAAGCAAGAAGGTTATTGCAAATGTCCAACAGTATGGGTGTTGCCAGCGTATTCGTCCTGTCGTCCCTGTTGCTGTCGCCACTGGCCATGGCTGAAGAATCCCAGGCCTTTGTTGCCCGAAATGCCGAGCGTGCCGCCGTCCTCCAGGAAGCCATCGCCGCACAGAAGTCCGAGCAGGCGCAAAGCCTGGAACAGACCGCTTCCAAGGCTGATGCGAGTGACGCCTCCGAAAGCTGATCGGCCCACGTTCCACCCCTTCGACTCCCTCGATGGCCGCACAGGTGACTTGAGCGCCTGTGCGGTTGTCTTTCAAAGCCGCTGCCGATCAGCGGCTTTTTTTTCGTGTGTCGAAAAGTGCCAGCGCGCTGGCTCGTTTGTTCATGACAAGACCGTCTTTCGCACAATAAAAACTGCCGTACATTCACCCCAAGGAGTCCACACCGGTGAACACTGCTTTACGCTTCACCCCGCTGTTCGTTGCATTGGCTGCAACGATGCCCTTCACCGCCCAGGCCGACGAGGAAAAGGCCGAAGGTTTTATCGAAGGGTCGAGCCTCAACGTGCACGCACGCAACTACTACCTGAACCGCAACCAGCTGCTGCCAGGTGTGCGTGACAACCGCGAATGGGGTCAGGGTTTTCTCGGCAAGTTCGAATCGGGCTACACCCCGGGCACGGTCGGGTTCGGCCTCGATGCCTACGCCATGCTCGGGCTGAAACTCGACGGCGGCGGCGGTACCTCGGGCTCGAGCATTTTGCCGATCAACACCAAGGGTGATGGCCAACCGGGCAAGGCCCATGATTCGTTCTCCACGGCCGGTGCTGCGCTCAAGCTCAAGGCGTTTGACACCGTGCTCAAGGCCGGCGACCTGTTCCTCACCAACCCGGTGATCGCCGGGGGCGAGTCGCGCATGCTGCCGCAGACCTTCCGCGGCGTCAGCGTCACCAACAACAGCTTTGACGGGGTGATGCTCGAAGCCGGCCAGGCCAGCTTCACCAAGCCTTACAACCAGAGCGGCCATCGGCGCATCAACACCTTCTACAGCAAGTTGCAGGACGAGCGCGACAGCCGCCACCTGAACTGGGCCGGCGTGGCCTGGAGCGGCGTGCCGAACCTGACCTCGAGCCTGTATGCCGCCGAGCTCGAGGACATCTGGAACCAGTACTACTTCGACGTTGACTACACCTGGCAGGTCAACGAGCTGGTCAGCCTCAACCCCGGCCTGCACTTCTATCACACCCAGGACACCGGTCAGGCGCTGCTCGGGCACATCGACAACAACACCTACAGCCTGCATTTCACCGTCAACGTCGGCTACAACAGCCTTACCGCGGTGTACCAGCGGGTCAACGGCAACACGCCGTTCGACTACATCAACCAGGGTGACAGCATCTTCCTGGACAACTCGCAGATCTACTCGGACTTCAACGGCCCCAACGAGCGCTCGTGGAAGCTCAAGTACGCCTATGACTTCGCCGGTGCCGGGATCCCGGGCCTGAGCTCGGTGGTGTCCTACTCGCGCGGTGAGCTGGACATGAGCAAGGTCGACCCCAATAGCGTCGGCTACGGCCACTGGTACAACGCCGACGGCGAGAACGCCCAGCACTGGGAACGCGACGTCGACCTGCGGTACGTATTCCAGGAAGGCCAGCTCAAGGACCTTTCGGTGCTGCTGCGCTGGGCCTCGCACCGTGGCACCCAGGGCTACTCGCATATCGACAACGATGTCGATGAGTACCGTGTGATCGTTGACTACCCGCTGAACATTTTCTGATCGGCAGTGCAGGAGCGAGCTTGCCTCGCGATGCGATGTGCCTGGCCCATTGCAATCGCCGGGCAAGCCCGCTCCTGCATTCGTCAGACGACACGATTAAATCCTTGTCCGACAATCCCCAGCCCCCTAGAATACGGCCGCCGCGCAGTAATACCGCACTTTCCAGACGGTCTTCGGCATCAGTGACCATGACGTTGCCCACCCGATCCCAGCGATCCACCCTGTACAAGTCTCATCCGGAGCTGATCCTCAATCTGGGCAGTTGCCTCGCGGTGCTCGCCATCGTTGCCATTGTCACCTTCCTGTTGATGCGCGAACGCAGCAGCGTCGAACAGGCCGCCGCACGCTCGGCCAGCAACATCGTGCAACTGATCGAAAGCGACATCGTGCGCAATGTCGAACTCTATGACCTCTCGCTGCAAGGCCTGATCTGGGCCGTACAGCGCCCGGAACTGCTCGCCGTACCCGCCGAGCTGCGCCAACAGATTCTCTTCAACCAGGCCGTTACCGCACCGGTACGCGGCGATATCCTCTGGCTCGATGCCACGGGCAATGTAGTCGCCGACTCCACCAGCGCCATCCCGCGCCAGGCCAATTTCGCCGACAGCAAAGACTTCCTGCAGCACCGCAACAACCCCAACCTGGGCCTGCTGATTGGCCAGCCATTCAAGGCGCGGCTGGGCGACCTGGACTGGTGCATCAGCTTCAGCCGGCGCATTTCCGGGCCCAACGGTGAGTTTCTCGGGGTGGCTGCCGGCGCCTTGCGCCTGTCGTACTTCAGCACGCTGTTCCAGCGTCTGGATATCGGCAGCGACAGCAGCATCAACCTGATGAACACCGATGGCGCCCTGCTGGTGCGCCAGCCGGGCACGCCCGACGAACCGCGCATCGGCCAGAACTACAGCGACCGGCCGAATTTTCAGCGCATGCGCGCGGATGTCAGCGGCACCTTTGCCGGCATCTCCACCCGCACCGGCAAAGAACGGCTGTTTACTTTTGCCCGGGTCGGCGACTTGCCGCTGATCGTTATCGTCGCCCACTCCGCCGACGAAGTCTTCGAGTCGTGGCGGCGCACGGCCTTGCTGGTCAGCGTGGCCACCGGTGTGCTGTGCATCGGCATTCTCTGGCTGACCTTGCTGCTGGGCCGCGAATTGCGCCGCCGGCAGAGCGCCGAACAAGGCCTGGCCGCCCTCGCCGCCACCGACAGCCTGACTGGCCTCGCCAATCGCCGGCGCCTGGACCAGGTACTGCGCCAGGAATGGGCACGCAGCCAGCGCAATGCCCGGCCGCTGGCAGTGCTGATGGTCGATGTCGATCACTTCAAGGCGTTCAACGATCGCCATGGTCATCCGGGCGGTGATGCCGCCTTGCGCCAAGTGGCCACAACAATAGCCAGCAGCATCCGCCGCCCGGCCGACCTGGCCGCGCGCTACGGTGGCGAGGAGTTTCTGGTGGTGTTGCCGGAGACCGAACTGGCAGGGGCGCGGTTGTTGGCTGAGCGTATTCGCGCGGCAGTCGAAGCGCTGCCGCCGTTTGGCGATGACACGGCGCCGGTCACCGTGAGCATCGGCATCGGTTGCCACACGCCAGGCACCCAGCAAGATCTTCAGACCTTGCTGGGCGCTGCCGATGAGGCGCTTTACCGTGCCAAGGGCAACGGTCGCAACCGGGTCGAAGCCGCCGCTTAAGAGCGGGCGCGAGCCTCGTTGCGCAGGGCCTTGACCTGGTCATGGTTGCGCTGCACGCCATGGTACTGACGCTCCACCAGGGCATAGACCTCACTGCTTGGCAGGGTGTTGAGGCGGGCCAGTTTTTCCAGGGCGTCCTTGTAGGCTTTCAGGGCATGGTCCTCGCCGCGCTCGACTTCGTTGAGCACCGCGGCTTCATCCTTGCCGGTGAGCATCGACTTCAGGTTGACCCAGCCACGGTGCAGGTCACCGCTGACACTGGTAGAGGTTTCCGGATCGCCACCGAGGCTGCGCACTTGCTGCTGCAGTTCCGCGGCAGCGGTACCGCATTCGCCAGCACGCTGGATGAAGTAGCTTTTCAGCTGGGGATTCTTCACATCCTCGGCAGAGGTTTTGAAACCCTTTTCGCCATCCTTGCTGAACTCGATCAGTTCGTTGAGAACCGAGACGACTTCTTTGTTGGGGGTAGTCATGACATTGCTCCTTTGCATGAGGGAAGATGCAATAGATCGGAGCAGGGTTCGTGCCAGCCTGATAATTTATAAAATATCGTTTACTTTCAATGACTTGAAATTAAATGAACTTATGACTTCCACGCGTTCTGCATGAACTGTCCTTTGGCCTTCATGCAGATTGCATGTATGTTGGCCTCATCCTTTCAAAGAACAGCGTTGCCATGAACCCGGAAGCCCTCGTCCTGCTGGTCACCCGTGAAATGCCCTACGGCAAGTACCAGGGCCGGCTGATCGCCGACCTGCCTGGTGATTACCTCAACTGGTTCGCCCGCCAGGGCTTTCCCAAGGGCGAGCTGGGCGGCCTGCTGGCGCTGATGCACGAGGTCGATCACAACGGCCTGAGCGACCTGCTGGTGCCCCTGCGCAAGAAGCACCCGCGCCCGCGCAGCTGATCAGGCCTTGGCGGGCTGCACCGCCAGCTCCACCCCTTCGCCGCGCTTGAGCACGGCATACACCAGCGCCGTCAGCAGGCTGCCGGCGACGATCGCCAGCAGATACAGCAAGGCATGGTTGATCGCATTGGGGATCAGCATGACGAACAGGCCGCCATGGGGCGCCATCAGCTTGCAGCCAAAATACATCGACAAGGCGCCGGTCAGCGCGCCACCGACGACACTGGCCGGGATCACCCGCAGCGGGTCCTTGGCGGCAAACGGAATCGCCCCCTCGGAAATGAAGCACAGGCCCAGCACCAGCGCCGCCTTGCCGGCTTCGCGCTCGCTCTGGGCGAACTTGCGCCGGGCAATGAAGCTGGCGATGCCCAGGCCAATCGGCGGCACCATGCCCGCAGCCATGGTCGCGGCCATCGGTGCATAACTCTGCGAAGCCAACAGCCCGACCGAGAACGCATAGGCCGCCTTGTTGATCGGCCCGCCCAGGTCGACGCACATCATCCCGCCCAGCAACACCCCAAGCAGAATCGCGTTGGTGGTGCCCATGCTGTCGAGAAAATGGGTCAGGCCTTCGAGCATGCCGGCCACCGGTTTGCCGACCACGTAGATCATCACCAGGCCAGTGAACAGGCTGGCCAGCAGCGGGATGATCAGGATCGGCTTGAGTGCTTCGAGGCTGCTGGGCAGGCGCGCCCAGCGGCTGATGGCCTTGGCGCTGTAACCGGCGAGAAAGCCTGCGACGATCCCGCCGATAAAACCCGCGCCCAGGATGCTGGCCAGCAAGCCACCAATCATCCCGGGCGCCAGCCCTGGGCGGTCGGCAATCGAATAGGCGATGTAACCGGCCAGCAACGGCACCATCAGTTTGAAGGCCGCGTCACCGCCAATCTGCATCAAGGCGGCAGGCAGTGTGCCGGGCTCCTTGTAGGCTTCGATACCGAAGACGAACGACAGCGCGATCAGCAAGCCACCGGCCACCACCATCGGCAGCATGAACGACACGCCGGTGAGCAGGTGCTTGTACACGCCAGTTTTTTCGCTGCGGGCCGGGGCTGCGCTGTCGCCTTGCGCGGCAGCTTCTTCGCGGCCTTCGGCCAGGGCTTTCTTCAGCGTCGCCTGGGCCTGCTTGAGGGCCACGCCGGTGCCGCAGCGGTAGATGCGCTTACCGGCAAACCGCGCAGTGGGCACCTCGATATCGGCGGCCAGCAACACCACATCGGCTTCGGCAATGGCCGCTGCCGACAAGGGGTTACGCGCGCCTACCGAGCCCTGGGTCTCGACGCTGAGCTGGTAGCCCAGTTGCTGCGCCGCCTGCTGCAGGGCTTCGGCGGCCATGAAGGTATGGGCGACGCCAGTCGGGCAGGCGGTGACCGCGACGACTTTGGCGCTGCGCTCGACAGGGGCTGCAACCTGCTCGGCTTCGGGCTGATAGACCACAGCCTTGTCGGCCGCTTCACGCAGAAAATTCTCCACCTCCGTCAGGGCTTGCGCCGGGGTGCTCTGGTACAGGCGCTTGCCGGCGAAACGGCGCAGGTCCAGTGGGCCGGTGTTGATCACCAGCACCCAGTCGGCGGCGGCAATCGCGGCTTCGGATAATTGGCGTTCGGGTTGCTGCGGGTCGTGCACTTCGACGCTGGTGCTCCAGCCCTGGCGCTGGGCTGCCGCTGCCAGCAGGCGCGCGCTGAGCACGCTGGACACCTGGCCATTGGGGCAGGCGGTGACGATGGCAATGTTCATCTGCAACCCTCTTGTTGTTCTGTCAGCTGCACCTGGCTTTCCAGCTGCGCCAGTTGCGCCCGGTCGTTAATACCGAAGCCGATCTGGGTCACCGCCTGGGCGGCAATCGCCGTGGCCCGGCGCAGGGTTTGCGCAGGGCTATCGGCGCTCAGCAAGCCATGGACCATGCCCGCCAGCAGCGAGTCACCGGCACCGACGGTACTGGCTACCTTGACTTTGGGCGGCACGGCGCCGAGGGCGCTGCCCTGGCGGAACCAGTTGACGCCCTGCTCGCCCTGGGACACCACCACATGCTCGACGCCCTGGCCGATCAGGCGGGTCGCCGCCTGCTGCTGTTCGGCAAAGTCATGCACAGCGCTGCCCAGCACTTCACCCAGCTCGTCGGTGTTCGGCTTGACCAGCCACGGTGCGCAGGCAAGCCCGGCACGCAAGGCTTCGCCGCTGCTGTCCAGGGCCACTTTCAGGCCCATGGCCTTGAGCCGGGCCAGCAGCATCTGCAGCCACTGCGGGCTGATGCCCCGCGGCAAGCTGCCGGCGACCACCACCGCAGCGTGGCCGGGGGCGATCTGCTCAAGGCGGGTCAGCAGTTCCAGGCGCGCTTGCTCATCGACCTGCGGGCCGGGGCCGTTGATATCGGTGACCTGGCCACTGGCTTCGACCAGTTTGATGTTGCAACGGGTCTCGCCTGCCACCCGCACGAAACAATCGGCAAAACCACGGCGGGCGATCAGGGCCTCGAACGGCGCCAGGTTATCGCGACCGAGAAAGCCGCCCACGGTGACGCTATGGCCGAGGTCGGCCAGCACCTGGGCGACGTTCAGGCCCTTGCCGGCGGCGTGGCTGTGCTGCGCCTGGCTGCGGTTGACCTGACCTGCCTGCAGGCTGTCGAGGCTGACGGTGAGGTCCAGCGCCGGGTTCAGGGTCAGGGTCAGTATCTTGGCCATCAACGGGTCTCCACCAGTGCCCGCACTGCGCCGGCACTGCCCTGCAGCAACGCTTGGCGCGCCAGCTGCCGGGCATGTTCAAAATTCAGTTCACGTACTTCGGCTTTCACCTCGGCAATGCTCCTTGCCGCAACGCTCAGCTCATCGACGCCAAGGCCGAGCAACAGCGCCACCGCCTGCGGATCGGCCGCCAGCTCGCCGCACACCCCGACCCACTTGCCATGGGCATGGGCGGCGCGCACGGTGATGTCGATCAGCTGCAGCACCGCCGGGTGCAGGCCGTCGGCTTGCGCCGAGAGGCTCGGGTGGCCGCGGTCGATGGCCAGGGTGTACTGGGTCAGGTCGTTGGTACCGATGCTGAAGAAGTCCACTTCCTGGGCCAGTACCGGCGCCAGCAAGGCGGCCGACGGCACCTCGATCATGATCCCCAGCTGCAGGTCGCTGACGGCGATTTCCTCGCGCAGGCGCTCGACCATGGCCCGGGCCTGGCGCCACTCTTCGAGCTGGCCGACCATCGGGAACATGATCCGCAGCGGCCGGTCGCCGGCGGCCCGCAGCAGGGCACGCAGCTGGCTTTCCATCACGTGCGGGCGTTGCAGGGTCAGGCGAATGCCGCGCACGCCGAGGAAGGGGTTTTCTTCCTTGGCGATCGGCCAGTAGGGCAACGGCTTGTCGCCACCGACATCGAGGGTGCGCACCACCAGCGGCCGACCGGCGAGGCCATCGAGCACGCGGCGATATTCGGCCTCTTGCACGGCTTCGTCGGGGGCTTGCTGGTGGGCCATGAAAATCAGTTCGGTGCGCAGCAGGCCGACGCCTTCGGCGCCTTGATCAACCACCGCTTCGATCCCGGCGCTTTCACCGATATTGGCGAACACCTCGATGGCATGGCCGTCGCGGGTGATCGCCGGCTCCAGACGCCGGGCCTTGGCGGCTTGCAGGCGTTGCTCGCGACGGTCACGTTCGGCCAGGGCACGTTCGAGTTCGTCAGCGGCTGGCGCCACGGTCAGGCGACCGCGTTGGCCGTCAAGCAGCAGCGGCGTGCCCGGGGCAATCAGCAGCACGGCATCGCCAGCGCCAACGACGGCAGGGATACCCAGGGCGCGGGCGACGATGGCGCTGTGGGCGGTGGCGCCGCCACGGGCGGTAAGAATCCCGGCCACCCGTTGCGGGTCGAGTCGCGCCACATCCGACGGGCCGACCTCCTCCATCACCAGCACATAAGGCTGCTCCGGCGCCGACACGTCGGCTTCGCCACACAGTTGGGCCAATACCCGCCGACCGATATCGCGCAGGTCGGCGGCGCGCTCGGCGAGCAGCGCATCATGCAAGGCTTCCTGTTGGCGCGCGGCGGCATCGATCACCGCCATCCACGCCGCCGCCGCGCTTTCGCCCTGGCGCAGGCGCTGGTCGACTTCGTCGCTGAGGTCCGGGTCGGCGAGCATCTCCTGGTGGGTGACGAAAATCTCGCGGATGGCCTTGGCCGGGCTGCGCTGGGTCAGCGCTTCGATTTCGTGGTTCACATTGGCCAGCGCTTGCTGCAGGCGTTGCCGCTCGATGGGCAGCGACTCACCGCGCAACGGGTAGTCGAACTCGCGCAGTACCTGGATATGCGCCGGGCCACTGGCAATGCCCGGTGCGGCGGCAACGCCCTGGATCAGCGCACCGGCTACGGGCGCGACAAGTTCAGGCTCAGCCATCACCTCGATGAGCACCTCGACGACGGGCGCCAGCGCCTCCACCTCTTCGCCCAGGCCCGCTTCAATCGCTGCCAGCAGCGCAGGCAAGGCATCGTTGGCAATGGCTGGTTCAGCGATGATTTCCAGAATCTGCCCACGCCGTGCGCCGAGGCTGAGCAGCTTGCTCAGGCTCTTGGCCGACACTGCGGGCTGGGCGCTGTCGACCAGGCGCAGGCGAATTTCGCCGTCAAAGTGTTTCGCCAGTTGCGCCAGCTCCTTGGCCGGGCGCGCATGCAGGCCGTGGGCGTTGGCCAGGCCGATACGGGCGCTCGGCCAGTCGGCGGGCAACTCGCCGCCCAGCACTTCCAGTACGGTGCGGCTGTTGGTGGCGCGGCACAGCTCCTGGCCGCGGCCTTCGATCAACAGCGTGCACAGGCGCTCAAGCAAGGCTTGATGCGCAGCGCCGAGGCTGGCCAGGCAGAACAGGCCATGCACCGGCTGGCCGTTGTGGCGCAGCGGCTGTTGCGGGGTGACGAAGGCCAGGCCCGGCTGGCGCACCGCCTGCTCGCTGTGCAGCCACCACAGGCCCTCGCCCAGCGGCAGCGGATCAACCTGCTGCAACACCCCGGCAAAACCGCCGCCAACGCATTCTGCACGGGTCAGCAAGCGCGCGGCGCGCCACACCAGCTCATCAAAATCTTCGGCGGGCAGCCCCAGGCCGATCATCTGCGCATCCAGGGCCAGCTCTTGCGGCGCGCCTTGCAGCAACTTGAGCAAGGCTTCGGCGGAGCTGGCGCGGCGCAGGGCTTCGGCCAGGTCAGTCTCGCCCAGGGCGCGGGTCAGCAGTTGCAGCAGGCGCAGGTGTTCATCGGAGCGCGCGGCAATGCCGATGGCCAGGTAGACGATCTGGCCATCGCCCCAGTCCACCCCTTCGGGGAACTGCAGCAGGCGCACGCCGGTGGCGTGCACCAGCTCGCGGGTTTCGGGGGTGCCATGGGGGATGGCAATACCTTGGCCGAGGAAGGTCGAGCCTTGCGCTTCGCGGGCTTGCAGGCCGGCCAGATAGCCGTCGGCAACCAGGCCATCGCTGACCAGGCGCTCGGCCAACAGGTGCAGTGCCGCCGACTTATCCACAGCCGACTGGCCCATGGATATCTGCTCCACGGTGAGCTCGAGCATGACCTTCTCCTTTGCAGCACCAGGTGGGTGCTGAGGTATTGTTGTGAATTGTTCAGCGTAGGGCCAGTTACAATGGCCCTGTCCAGGCGAATGGATCGGCAGAAAATCGCCTGCTGAAACGTTTAATCTAGATTCACGAGCACGTTACTCGATAATGTGCGATCAATGAAGCCCTGCTTGTCGTATTGCTGGAGCTGCACCGCTCCCACAGGTACTGCGCCAACGCTGTGGGAGCTGGCTTTGCCGGCGATCGAGCGCGAAGCGGTCGCAATCCAGGCACCACCTACTTTGTTGGCTGCACTGGCCTCATCGCTGGCAAGCCAGCTCCCACAGGTACTGCGCTAACTCTGTGGAAGCTGGCCTTGCCGGCGATCGAGCGCGAAGCGGTCGCAACCCAAGCGCCACCTACTTTGTTGGCTGCACTGGCCTCATCGCTGGCAAGCCAGCTCCCACAGGTACTGCGCCAACTCTGTGGGAGCTGGACTTGCCAGCGATTCAGCGCGAAGCGGTCGCAACCCAAGCGCCACCTACTTTATTGGCTGCACTGGCCTCATCGCTGGCAAGCCAGCTCCCACAGGTACTGCGCCAACTCTGTGGGAGCTGGCCTTGCCGGCGATCGAGCGCGAAGCGGTCGTAACCCAAGCGCCACCTACTTTATTGGCTGCACTGGCCTCATCGCTGGCAAGCCAGCTCCCACAGGTACTGCGCCAACTCTGTGGGAGCTGGACTTGCCAGCGATCGAGCGCGAAGCGGTCGCAACCCAGGCACCACCTACTTTGTTGGCTGCACTGGCCTCATCGCTGGCAAGCCAGCTCCCACAGGTACTGCGCCAACTCTGTGGGAGCTGGCCTTGCCGGCGATCGAGCGCGAAGCGGTCGCAACCCAAGCGCCACCTACTTTGTTGGCTGCACTGGCCTCATCGCTGGCAAGCCAGCTCCCACAGGTACTGCGCCAACTCTGTGGGAGCTGGCCTTGCCAGCGATTCAGCGCGAAGCGGTCGTAACCCAAGCGCCACCTACTTTGTTGGCTGCACTGGCCTCATCGCTGGCAAGCCAGCTCCCACAGGTACTGCGCCAACTCTGTGGGAGCTGGCCTTGCCGGCGATCGAGCGCGAAGCGGTCGTAACCCAAGCGCCACCTACTTTGTTGGCTGCACTGGCCTCATCGCTGGCAAGCCAGCTCCCACAGGTACTGCGCCAACTCTGTGGGAGCTGGACTTGCCAGCGATCGAGCGCGAAGCGGTCGCAACCCAGGCACCGCCTGATATGCTGGCTACCTGCCAATGACAGTTGCTCACACCGATGTGAACAACATTGCCCATCTTGTAGGACAATTGCGACAATGGTCGTCTGCGCCGTCCTCACAGGATCGGCGACAATACCCGGTCAGGCTCTGCAGCCAGTCTCGGTAATAACAAGGAAAATGCGGTGAAACTCAGCGATATCGCGCGTCTGGCCGGTGTGTCCGTCACCACCGCCAGCTACGTCATCAATGGCAAGGCCGAACAGCAACGCATCAGCAACAGCACTGTCGAGCGGGTGCGGGCGGTGGTCGAAGCCCATGGCTTTACCCCCAACCCCCAGGCTGCAGGTTTGCGCAGCCGGCACACGCGTACCCTGGGGTTCATCCTCCCCGACCTGGAAAACCCCAGCTACGCACGCATCGCCAAGCAACTGGAGCAACGCGCCCGGGCCCAGGGCTACCAACTGCTGATCGCCAGCAGCGACGACCAGCCCGAGAGCGAGCGCCAGCTCCAGCAACTGTTCCGCGCCCGCCGTTGCGACGCCCTATTCGTCGCCAGTTGCCTGCCGCCGGAAGACGACAGCTACCGCGAACTGCAAGCCAAGGGCCTGCCGATCATCGCCATCGACCGCAGCCTCGACCCGGCGCACTTCTGCTCGATCGTCAGCGACGACCGCAACGCCAGCCAGCAACTGACCCGCAGCCTGCTGGCCACCAAACCCGCGCACATCGCCCTGATCGGCGCCCGCCCGGAGCTGAGCGTCAGCCAGGCCCGCGCCGGCGGCTTCGACCAGGCCCTGGAAGGCTTCAACGGCAAGATCAGCCGGCTGCAAGGCGAAGCCTTCAGCCGCGAGTGCGGCCAGCGCCTGATGAACCAACTGATCGAAGAACTCGGCCGCCTGCCCGACGCCCTGGTGACCACCTCCTACGTGCTGCTGCAAGGCGTGTTCGACGTGCTGCAAGCACGCCCGGCCGACTCGCGCAGCCTGCAGTTGGGCACCTTCGGCGACAACCAGTTGCTGGACTTCTTGCCGCTGCCGGTCAACGCCATGGCCCAGCAACACGGCCTGATCGCCGAAACCGCGCTCAAACTGGCCCTCGCCGCTGTTGAACAAAAGCAATACGAACCGGGCGTGCACGCCATCGGTCGAACCTTCAAACAGCGAATCTTCACGGCCTGACCATGCGCCTGATCGACACCCACACCCATCTGGATTTTCCAGACTTCGACCCCGACCGCCCGGCCCTGCTGGCCAATGCCCGGGCCGGCGGGGTCGAGCGCATGGTGGTGCTGGGGGTGTATCAAAGCAATTGGCAGCGGGTCTGGGACCTGGTGCGCAGCGACCCGCAGCTGTACGCGGCGTTCGGCCTGCACCCGGTGTACCTCGACCAGCACCGCCCCGAACACCTGGTCGCACTGGGCGACTGGCTGACCCGCCTGCAGGGTGAGCGCCAGCTGTGCGCCGTCGGCGAGTTCGGCCTGGATTACTACCTGCCCGAACTCGACCGCGAGCGCCAGCAGGCGCTGTTCGAAGCCCAGCTGCAACTGGCCGTTGACTGCAACCTGCCCGCCCTGCTCCACGTACGCCGCAGCCACGCCGTGGTTATCGCCACGCTCAAGCGCTACAAGCTCAAGCGCGGAGGCATCATCCACGCCTTTGCCGGCAGCGTTGAAGAGGCGCGCGAGTATCACAAGCTGGGCTTCAAACTCGGCCTTGGCGGCGCCGCGACCTGGCCGCAGGCGCTGCGCTTGCACAAGGTGCTGCCGCAGTTGCCGCTAGACAGCGTGGTGCTGGAAACCGACGCGCCAGACATGGCGCCGGTGATGTTCCCGGGCGTGCGCAACAGCCCGGAGCATCTGCCGCAGATTGCCCAGGCGCTGGCTGGGATCATGGGGATCGAGGTTGAGCGGTTGGCTGAGGCGAGTACGGGCAATGCCTGTGAGTTGTTTGGCTGGGAATAACCCTGCCGCACGCCTCACCCTTCCTTGCTGAAATACCGACTCGGCGCCGCCCCCAAGGCTTTACGAAAAACACTGGTAAACGCACTGGGGCTGCTGTAGCCCAGGTCCATCGCCACCCGGGTAACCGACTCGCCATTGCCCAGGCGTGCCACCGCCGCCAACAGGCACGCCTGCTGGCGCCATTCGACAAAGCTGATACCGGTTTGCTGACGAAACAGCCGGGTGAAGGTGCGCCGGCTCCTGCCCACCTGCCCGGCCATGTCATCGATGCTCACCTCAAGCGACGGTTGCTGCAACAGCCGCTGGCAAGCCTGGGCCAAGCGCGGATCATCCGGCAGCGGCGCATTCAGCGACAGCGGCGCCATGCTGGCGATTTCGTGCAACAGCAACGCCATCAAATGACCGTCGCGCTGTTCTTGCGCATACAGCGCCGGCACCTGCGCCGCCTGGATCATCAACTGACGCAAAAATGCCGAAACATCGAACACCTGACACAACCCCGGCAGCCCCAAGCGTGCCGCCGCCGCGTTGCTGATGTAGGTGTTGAGCATGGTCACCGGCCCGCTCATGACCATCTCATGGGGTACCTGCGCCGGCACCCAGATGGCCCGTTGCGGCGGCACCACCCAGTTGCCCTGGCGCGTGAACACGGTGATCACCCCACAGGCCGCATAGGCGAACTGCCCGCGCGGGTGGGTGTGCAGGGCGAAGTGATGGCCATCGGCATAGTCAACGGACGTCACCACCGCGTCGCGGGGAATGTGTTCAGACAGGTCAATTTCAATCATGGCCCGAATCTACCGATCTGCGACCCGGTAGCGCAAGCGGGCCAGCAGCCGCATTGCGCATAGTTGCGCCCTGCCCGCCTGTGGATAACAACACCATGCAACGAAAACACCTGCTGCTCGCCGTGTTGGTGACAGCCGTCTGGGGCCTGAACTTCCCCATCAGCAAACTGGCCCTGGCCGAGATCGACCCGCTGTTGCTCACCGCCCTGCGCTTTAGCCTCGCCGCCCTGCCCTGGGTGTTCTTGATCAAACGACCACCCGTGGCCCTGGGCTGGCTGGTCGCCTACGGCTTGATCTTCGGCGTGGCGATGTGGGCACTGATCAACCTGGGGATCAGCCTGGGCGTGCCACCCGGCACCGCTGCCCTGCTGATCCAGTTCAGTGCCTTCTTCACCTTGGGCTGGGGCGTGCTGTTGTTTCGCGAAGGCATGAGCCTTGGCCAGTGCGTTGGCGTGGTACTCGCCGCCCTGGGTTTGATCTGCATTATCGCCAACAGCCCCGGCCAGGCAACGACCGCGGGCTACAGCGTATTGCTGGTCAGCGCCTTCAGCTGGAGCGTTGGCAACGTCATCATCAAACGCTCGAAAGTGCGTGAGATGTTTGCCTTTGTGGTGTGGGCCAGCCTTTTCCCGCCGATCCCCTTGCTGCTGCTCACCTGGCTCAGCCAGGGCAGCGCGCCGTTCACCGCCCTGGCCAGCCACATCGAGGGCGTCGCAGTGTTATCGCTGTTGTTCCAGGTCTACGCGGCGACGCACTTCTGCTACTGGGGCTGGAACCTGTTGCTGCGCGAATACCCGGTTTCAACCGTTGCGCCGCTGTCGTTGCTGATCCCGATTTTCGGCATCGCCGGCTCCATCGTCATGCTCGGCCATCACATCGACCGCAACGAAGGCATTGCCATTGCCCTCATTCTGGCGGCCCTTGCAGCGGGGCTGATCAAGACCCGCCCGCTGTTGCGCCGAACGGTCTAAAACCAACCGCGATCATCTTCCAGCTCTTGGCGACAGGCCTTGAGCTGGGCACCGTAGAGCCGCGACTGCGCCTCCACCTTGCGCGCCACCTGCATCAGCCACGGCTTGCTGCGATAGGTCCCACGACTAAAACCGCCGCGCCCTTCGTGATAGGCCAGGTACTGGTTGTAGGTATCCCACTTGGAAATCCCCAACTGCCGCTGGGTGCCGGCGGTGTACCAGCCAATGAACATGACCGCGTCATCGAAGTTGTCGCGCGAGCCGCCATTGCCGGTACCGGTCTTGTACTCACCCCAGACCGGGTCCTGGGCCTGTGCATAACCATAGGCCGAACTCACCCGCCCCCACGGAATTACCCACAGCAAGTAATCGCGGGGCGGCAGCGCATCGGAGACGAAACTGCTTTCCTGCTTCATGATCGCCATCGCCACATGTTGCGGCGTGCCGAACTGCTGCTGCATCTTCAGCGAATCTTCGTACCAGTCCGGGTACTCGCGGTAGATATTGCACAGATTGTTCTGATCCCTCGGCGGCGCCGTGGCGCAGCCCGACAAGACCGCAACCATCAACATCAGCGCCCACACTCGCCCTTGCTTCATCCATCGCCCCAGCAGAAAAAGAGGGCTCTCGTTGCCCTTCGTATAAATCGCAGCGCCTGGCCGGGCCAGGTTGCGGTGACCTCCTATGATGGCGTGGGTGATGGCAGGGTCACCAGAGAGGTGTTGTGGATTTGTAACGAATAGTCGCGAGAACGGTACTTTAGCGGCGGAAATCTTCAGAATTTCCTGATTCCATGTAGTCCATTTCCCAATCATACTTTTGCCGCGCGTAAACCATTGCGATGGCATTGGCCTCACTCTAGTCTCGACCGGTCGTTGACCTTTAACGACAGGCTTTGACAGGCCTCCAGATCTCTAGAACACGTGCACGCTTTATGGCGGCTGTACGTGGGGCACCTCGTGTGCGCCGAGTTTCTAGAGTCCTCGGTCTGTCAACCCGCGTACCGCTGCCACCTACTTGTTTGACAGCAGGTCTGTAGCAGCCTCAATGACTCTAGAGGTTCGCATGCTCAAGATCGTCCCTGATCCACCGCATCATCCCACCCCATCCCTTGAAGACCTTCTCGTCCAGACTTCCGGATACTTGGTCCGCGCGCTGACTATTGCTCAGCAGACAGTGCTGCTCCATCCCAGGCCACCTGAGCAAGTACTGACCTTGGCGACCATGCATGAGATTGAACACGCCCGAAGCTTGGTTGAAGTGGCTTTGAGCAAGGTTCAGTTGAAGCACTGAGGCTTTCTTCAGGCGAGCGCCAGTGTTGCTTAGGCAAGGCTGGCTGCCTGCTTTGGGAGGTATGGATGAGCGAAGATCGTGCTTCAGTTCTGAAAACGATAGGTGTTGGTACGTTCGGCGAAGGCCAGGGCGGGAAGACCACTGAACGATTGTTTCGGGTTGAGCCAGGGCACAGTGCGGAATTTGTTCTGGAGCAGGCGGCTTTGTTAATGGGGTGTGTGAGCAAGCTGACTCATCAGGTGATGATTGAAGAGGATGAGGCGATGGCTTGTGCGGCTCATTTTCTGAGTGGGATGGCGAAGGCGTTGGTTGAGGATTTGGCGACGGCGAATGAATCGCCTGGTCTCGTAGAAACCTCTTTGCCTTAACATGGTCTGCTAACCTGCTGCGCCGTGGCTTGCGTAAATCTGAAACCCACTGAACGAAGTCCAATGAGTATGAATAAATCACATCTTTCGTTTTCTTTGGCGCTGCTGCTGGCGGTGGGCGTGATGCCCGCACAGGCCAAACAGCGAGCCGTACTGAAAACGCCAGTGTCGGGCGTGCTCTGCGACCGTTACGTGTGCGCCAATGACAAAGGCATCTCCCGCGAGCTAACGGAAAAGTATCTAGGCAAGAAGGCAGCTGCGACCGACGTATTCACATCGAGTGACGTTGACCTGACCGAGTTCACCTTCGCTAACGGGATTTTCTGCGACGTGAAAGCGCGGCTATGTCGTGAAGATCGCTACTACGGCGCGAACGGGGAACGATCCGGGGCCGTCTCAGAAAAATACACCAGGGCGCTGTTTGGCGAATGACCGAAAGGTGGCGGGCGAGGTTGAGCGCGTCTGGTTATCCTCGCCAACACTGCCCCCCCTTTTGTACTCAGCCCTCCGCTGTTCCCTTTCTCAAGCAAGCCCCTGCCTTCCCGAGCTCGAAAAATCTTCTCAAATTATCAAGAACATCGTACTCGGATACTTTCTCGTCCCGAACCATGATGGCCTTTTGTTTAGTCAGCCATAGATGGTTTTCCTTATTTTTATTCGGCACTACAGAGATTTCGAAGCTCATCTTTGAGCTCTCGGGCATGGCGCCGCGCACCTTGGCGTGAGTGAAGTTGAACGTGAGTTCATTGTCTTTGGTGGGGGAGACGTTTTGCACGCTAGTAATGGGCATTTCGGCTTTTGCAACTGATGGGAGCTTGGCGGAGTACGACACGCTTCCATTGTTTGCTTGCCTGGTTATTTCCAAAAAATACTTCTCGCTATCTTCTGCACTTGCCGGATTCGTGCAGCCTTCACCTTCAGTTATGAAGTACGTGCCCTCGAAGTCATACGATGGTCCTTTCTCACAGGCTGCTAGGCACAGCGATACTATGCCGACTAAAGCTGACTTACACTTTTTCACACTGAACACTCCGTGATTCCATTGTATCCATTATCCGCAATACTGATCGATGGTACCACCCGAATGTCCCTGTTTAGTCCTTGGGCCAGCAGATAGACAACAAAATATCAGGAGATCCCAGAATTAACATAGTAGAGGTCCTAGATAGCTATAAATCAGATATCTGGTGTGGATACAGGCGAATACCGGCGAATCCAACCGTCAGGGGGGAGTAGCTACTAACCATCGCTGGGCTCAAGCTGGCTTTACCGGCTCCTTCGGAGGCCCCGGAACAAAAGCTAACTACCTCAGATCCTCGACGTTCAGATCAATCCCTTCGCCTTTCGAATTTCCCTCGAGAATTCCCAGCATGAACAACGTAACGTACCTCACCTCTTCGCTTTCAGATACCGCCGATAGCGATAGGCGCTCATTTGCACTGGAGACACGTACAGGGAAACACGCTGATTCGATAGAGTGTCGTAGAAGGTGAAACTGAAACCCTCAGCGTAACATTTTACGGTGCCTCCTCCGAACAGGACACAGCCGTCGAGACAGACAGAAACAACCAAGCCCGCGCAAGGCGGGCTTGGTTGGGCGTTTCGTAGACAATCATAGACTGCTAGAAACTGTTCTCTGGTGCGGAGACAGGAATCGAAATATTAAGCAATCAATTGATTTTTATGTGTTTTTTAAAACCAAGTATCGATTGTATCTCTAAAGCTACCTCTAAGCTCTCGCCCGATATCAAGGAGCGCTCTGGATGGAGTGCATGTATCCTTCGCATCAAGATGCTTGGTATACAGTTAACTAATGCACCTTCAAATAAAACTATGTCGCCTACCCCTCTCGTATAAAACTCCGCCATAGAAAGCAATAGCATTTAATTTATCAAAAATTTCTAGACATCGGCGAGCCAAGCACGGTAATAAATCCAACACGAAACGTTCGCATGCTTGAACCATATACTAAATGCCGAAATTCAAACAATAACCATAAACCGCAGCCGATTATAACCCAGGGATAAATAACTGATTTTATTACGCGCCTCACAACCCTCTTCAGCTCCAACTATTCCCGCGAAGATAGAATCATCAAGAAAACCATTAGAGCCCCTGCGAATAAAATTATTACCCAATTATCCCGCTCATTAGCTTCGCCCTTATAAAGATTAAAAAGAAAATTTTAAACATATTAAAGTCATGATAGGAATTAAACTTTTTGATTTGAATTGCGATTAGCGACGCCTCCACAAACCCCGGTAGCCACTCTGAAAAAGGTGTGGGCTTGGTCAGTCTCTCACCGAGGGCGATGGGCACATACGCTGAGGCCCGATAGGCCGTGGCCGCCATTGCATGCAGGGCCGCCACTGAGCTCAGCTAGTGCAGACGGCTTTAGAATTAGATGGTAATATCGGAGCCAGTCTCACTAACTCGATCACTATCGTAGTATCAAGCAGAGGTTTCACATGGACAGTCTAACAGCAGAAAATAATCAAGCAGAAACTATGCTGCGCCTTCAGGATGAAATAAATAGCAAGATTAACAAAGCATGGCGCGATGAGAACAACCCTTGGTACAGGGCGATCTGGACTGAATGTGCCGAGTTAATGGACCACATTGGCTGGAAATGGTGGAAGTCTCAAGACAGTGACATTCATCAGATGAAGCTTGAGTTAGTAGACATTTGGCATTTCGGCCTAAGCGAAATATTGGCTAAAACCGAAAATCTATCTGAAGCAGCAAAAATAGTTACACCTTCGATTATTGCACTTGGGGTCGGCAACCGCGGGAGTTCTAAAGCCGAACTGCTGCATGCCATTGAGTCGTTTACAACTGCAACTCTATCCAAAAAGTCCTTTGATATTGGCTCCTATGTAGATCTAGCAAAGCTAAGCGGACTTGGTGCAGATGAACTTTATAAGTCCTACGTAGGTAAAAATGTCCTAAATTCTTTCCGACAAGACAACGGATACAAATCTGGAACTTATATAAAAATCTGGAAAGACAAAGAAGACAACGTCTGGCTAAGCGAAATCATTGAGAGCTTGCCCATCGACTCTCCAACCTTTGCTACCGACCTATATAGCAAATTGGAATGTGCGTACAAGTCAATTATTTGAATGGGGCCGCACATGGAAGTCATATTACCGTCAGACAAATGGCGATACATGGTAACTACTGGACTCTGGCCAAAAAAAGGGAATTTTGACCCTATTGGCTGGTGTTCAAACTTTAACAACGACGAGCTTCCACTGGCACTAAGGCTACTGGAGGGCTTCACTTTTTTTGCTGACGAACTAGTCAAGCAAATGTTCAGAAGTGCATTCCTGAATGTTTCTCAACATATAATTACCGACAAGAATGATATTAATAAAGCTCGACAGCAATGGGCCAGCTTTGTCGATTCTTTAGTTGTAGTTCGGGTTACAGGTGAGATCCCTAGAGATGCGGACAGTGGTTTCGCATTTTCTCGATTGGCACGTGATGTATTATTACTTAACGAGGAGAGAATCGTCTCTCCAGAAATCGCATTAGAGTATATCGCCCAAGGCAACAGACCCAACATATTGTTTGTTGATGACTTCGTAGGCTCGGGCAATCAATTCGTGGATACTTGGGAGAGGGAATATCGGATTGGTAATTACGCAATTTCTTTTAAAGCGGCTCAACACGCACTTGGAAATTCGGTCAAGTTTATTTATTGCCCAGTAGTATGCACAGAACTTGGCAGGGGCAACATAAACCAGAACTGCCAAGGCGTTAACATCATTCCAGCGCATTTCTACTCAACCAGGCAAAGCGCATTGAGTAATGACTCCGCGATTTGGCGAGACGACATGCGCACTGAAGGTCCTGAATTTGTAAAAACCGTGAGTATGCGCGCAGGTATACCAGACACCGGTGGTGGAGAAGACTGTTGGCGGGGATTCCATAAGTTGGGGCTCGCACTAGCATTCGCACACGGATGCCCTGATGCAACTCTCCCAATATTTTATAGCCAGAAAAATGACTGGAAACCGCTTATTAAAAAAGGGGCGCTATAATGACATATGAGCCACATGATACTGCCCACCGTCTAAACAAAACACTTGGCCTCTACAAAGCCGAATGGTTGAACGAAGCCATATTCTCGCTTTTTAACGAGCCATCTTATTTTGATGAACTACGGACTCATCGCCCGTGCGTATTAATTGGTGGGCGCGGCACAGGAAAAACAACAGTCTTGCGAGGCCTTTCTTACCAAGGCCAGAAAGCGCTATCTAGTAATACCACACCCATAATTGACTGGCCATTCTATGGGCTGTACTACAGAGTCAATACAAACAGAGTTACAGCCTTTAGAGGCGCAGAGTTAACCGAAGAAAAATGGGCATCCTACTTCGGACATTATATAAATCTAATCTTTTGCCAACAATTATTAGATTTCGTTAATTGGTTCGAAAAGAATGCGAATATAACAGTTGAAATAAGCTCAAAATCCTTAAAAAAAGTTGCAGTCACTCTTGGCCTGGAAGACATTCAGTCAACGGATGAACTAGCAGAGGAAATAGAGTATCTTATACTTGACTTTGAAGCGCTGATAAATACAGTGTCAGATAACCCTCCTGAGCAAATATCGTCTCTTGGTGCACCTCTTGATGCTTTAGCAAGAGCGTTATTGAGTTCCCCCCAGCTTGAAGGAAAGCAATTTTTCTTCCTGATAGATGAATTCGAGAATTTCGAGGACTATCAGCAGCGCGTATTAAACACCATCATAAAACATGCCAACACCGACTACACATTCAAGATCGGTGTGCGGGAGCTAGGATGGCGACAAAGGGGAACTCTCAATAGTAATGAGCTACTTACTTCCCCGGCTGACTATGCGCGCATTAGCATTGCCGACAGGCTGAACGAATCTCGCTTCCCTGCGTTTGCAGAATCTGTCATCCGCCAGAGGATTTCTAGCGCGTTCGCTGGTGAAGCCTCTGTGATCTCAACACCTCATCAGCTTCTACCCTCACTATCTGAACTGGAAGAAGCTGAGATCTTACTGGGTACAGATGGTCTATCTCGGCTTCGAGACAGACTTTCTAAAATTGCACCAGCTGATGTTTTTCAAGCTGCGATCAATATTGACCCAGGACATCTCTACTTCCTTAGTTACTGGGGAGATAACAGCGACGTCAGCTTCTTGAAGAATGTTGAGTCTTGGATTGCCAATAAATCGGAATGGAAGCAAAAGCTTGACAATCACTTCCATGCTTCTCTGTATGCTATCAGAAAGGGCAAACGAGGCATAAGTAAGCACTATTCGGGATGGGATACTTACGTATCCTTGGCAAACGGCAACATACGATACTTACTTGAGTTGGTGCATGCCGCGTTTATTCGACACGTAGAGAATGAAGGCACACCCAACGACCCAATATCCCCTAAATCTCAGACAGAAGCTGCGGAAGATATTGGCCGCAAAAATCTTTCTGAGCTTGAAGGATTAAGCGTAGAAGGAGGAAAGCTAACCAAACTAGTGCTAAGCATTGGACGAATATTACAAGTAATGGCTTCCGATGCTTATGGGCATGCGCCAGAGGTCAACCAATTCCACATAAAACAAGACACATCTAGATCTGAAGACTCGAATCAGGTCAAGCAGTTGCTGGATCAAGCGGTTATGCACCTTGCATTCGTGCGATCGCCCGGAAACAAATTAATGTCGGAAAGTGACACTGCTGATTACGACTATCGCCTGCATCCAATTTTCTCACCACTTTTTGTCTTCAGCCACAGAAAAAAACGTAAGTTTTTACTTGCTGAGCAGCAAATTCTCGGCTTGATCTCGCGTCCGAAAGACACAATCAAGGAAGTTTTATCGCAAAGTAATCGGAGTGATGACGTAAACCTCCCCGACCAACTTAGCCTGTTTGGATCTTACTATGCGTGAAACTAAAGACCTTCCAATCCTAACGGACACCTATAACAGCACCGAAGACTTTCGCCCCGTTGAAAATAGCCTATATATTTTCGCATCAACTGGTGAACGAAGAGCTTCACACATTACATCCTGGAGTACTACCGCCCACAACATAACGCTAATAGAAATCTGCGATGAAACACAAAGCTCTTTCAAAACAAAGGGCAATGACTCTCCTCTCTCCCTTCGATCGGAAGTGGAGATTCAAAGCTTATGGGCGAGCACACCAGCAGGTACAAGAATCTACTTAGACATTACCGGATTAACTCACTCTGTTTGGGCCGGTATATTAAAGTCCGCCATCATATCAAAACTTGATATACTAGTGGTTTATGTAGAACCTGACGTATACTCTCGCAGTTCGGCCCCGGTTGAAGGGCAAATATACGATCTTAGTTCTAGCATTCAGGGGATTTCGCCTCTACCAGGTTTTGCCACCCTTTCTTCACGAAACAATGATGAATTCACCTTTATTCCACTTCTAGGTTTTGAAGGCCCAAGACTCAGATATATTGTTGAACAAATCCAGCCCGGCTATGAGAACATCACTCCTATCGTCGGATCACCTGGCTTCAAGCCATGGTATGTATTTGAAACGTATATCGGGAACAAAGGCGCGCTCACCGAAACATCTGCTTGGCAAGCAGTCAGATACGCGCCAGCGAACTGCCCGTTTAGCTGTTACTATCTTCTGGAAGAAATTGCCAAAGACAATAATGGAAAGGCGCTTAAAGTTGCACTGATCGGTACTAAACCGCACGCGCTTGGAGCTGTGCTTTTTACGCTATCTAATCCCACACCTGTCGAGTTGGTGCACGATCATCCAATAAGAAAAGCAGGACGCACAGGGGGCACTGCACGATTATTGGTGTATCATGTCTCAGCTTTATTTGATGATTCATCGGCGGTCCATCTGTCTCGTACCAGCAATCGCCCTCGTAGGTCTGTCCGTAGATGATTGATATACATTACACACCCCATGACTTAGCGCAGGCGATGATTGCATGCGTGCCTGCTGGTTTTACACCGACCATGGTTGCCGACTTCTCAGCGGGCGAAGGTAGCTTGCTGAATGAAGCATCCAGGCATTGGCCTGAAGCTACAATCTTTGCTAATGATCTTAATAAGAAAAGCACAAGGATGCTTGCTTCACTCAATAAGTCATGGGTTGTGTCTTGTTCCGACTTTCTTAAACCGACCTCACATACGAGCACTAAGTTCTCTTCAAAGCAAAAATCGATGGATTTAATTCTACTTAATCCACCTTTTAGCGAAAGGGGTAGAAAAGCAGCAGAGTGGTTCGATAAACCAAGTGTAAAATCTGGACTTGCCGCAACATTTGTTAATTTGAGCCTTAAATATCTTTCCGCCGAAGGGTATATGATAGCCATTCTCCCAAATGGTTCATTGCACAGCGAGCGAGATTCTCAAGCCTGGACTGAAATCTCAAAAGATTACATAGTCGAAATAATAGCCGACAACCCAATGCGGACATTCAAAACCGCTGTCGCGAGAACATCTATTGTTCGGATAACGCGGAGGCGATTAACCAACACAACAAATAAAGACCCAATCAGCCACGCGAATAATAAGACCTGCGCACTTCACCGAGGCAGAATGCAGATGCACTCTATTAAAAATTGCCTGAACGGTTTTCCGTTAGTTCACACAACAGAACTTCGAAACGGCATTGTAATCCTCAATAACAAGCATGGATTAGTATCAGCCAAAGCTTTTGTAAAGGGCCCCGCCTTGCTTTTCCCGAGAGTTGGAATGATCACACCAGAAAAAATTTGCGTCTTAGAAAGCAGGCACAATATAGTCCTCTCTGACTGCGTGCTCGCTTTAGAATTCGCCAAACTAGAGCATGCCTTGGCAGTACGAAATCACTTACTTAGCGACTGGGGTAATTTCTCTATCATCTACAGCGGCACAGGCGCCAAATATACTACTGTAAAGAGGGTTGCCGCCTATTTTTCAGAGATAAACCATACCGTTACAAGTGAGCAAATTAACACCCCCCTCGATCCAGCATTTTCAGGACCAGAACCGACAGAAACTTATTAACACTATTCACGGACCTTATAACTAAAAAGCCATGCTTTTTCTAATCGGAAAGCTAGCAGCCGCACAGTTAGCAAATAGTAATACTGCGTCGCCTCACTCCTCTGGCTTAAACACTCCTGTAGAAACCACGCAATATGCTTCCTTTGCCAAGCCCATGGCGTCTTTCGCTGCCAACGCCCTGCAATAGCGGCCTGAATGACCTTCGCCTGTCTCAAATGGCGTTGTCGCGTAGCGTGCGATCCGGTCAACACACCAGCCAAGAACAGCTCCATATCAAATCGCTTACTCATGCTCGCCCTCCAATGTAGGCACAGACCACATCGATACGCCCGTGCCCCAGCTCATAGCTGATCTGCCTCCGGGCTTCATGATCAAGTGTCCTATCTACCTGGCAACATTGGCCGCCGTTGATAGGTGCGCGATGTTGGGTGATTTGCTCATAGCGCTCACATGCGTATGCCGCTCTTAGCTCATGGAAGCCTTTGAGATTGTGTGCATGCAGGATGTCCCGCGCAGGGCGGACGATTTGTTGCAGAAGACTCAGATAGCTTTCGTGTGGCGCAATCAGGTTGCGGCTACTCGCAGGCGACACCTGCCGTGCAAACCCAAGTGCGTCTTGAACATGGTGGTCTACCGCAATACATCGTGGCGCTGAGGCGCCAGCTCGGCCGCCTTTGGTGCCATCCTGAATGTTGATCCTGCCTAAGTCGTTAGCCTCACGGCTTAGCCTTGGCAGGTCAGCCAGGATGGCCTCGCGTAAACGCATGCCGGTGGCTCGCGCCAACAGGACGATCGCGGCGGCCCGTCTCTGGTCACGACTGCAAAGCGCATCGACGATCTGCTTAACCTGTTCGCGGTCTTGGCCCTGCGGCACCGACTGACGAACTCCGCTGCGCTGCATACCCAACGCCTTGCTCGGACTTGTAATCTTCACGCATTGATCACCGCGAAGCGCTGCCATGGTCCTGTTAACGCTGGATAGGCGGTTTTGTGCGGTGCTGACGGCGAGATCACCGCGCCTAACCATGTCGCGCAGATACGCCGCGTAGTCGGCCAACACCTTTCGATCAATCTGCCGCGCATCATTGATAACGGGCCACTGTTCGGAGCGGCACCATTTTACGAAAGCCTGCCACCGATCACAGTGTGCCTTCACCGTGCCGTAGTGGCCGCCGCCGAACATGTCTTTCAACGCCTGCGACCCTGCATAGCTCAGTTGCCTGCCGTAGCCGAAATTGCGGCCATCACGTCTACCCACCAATGCCATGTCAGTCACCTCATCATCCGATCTCCGATCCTCGCCCCACGTCATCCCGCCAAGAATGCTGAGTGTTATCAGGGATCAAGGCCCCTGCGACCTGTGGGGATGTCCTCTAACGCGGGACTGGCGGCTCCTTACGTCCGGGAGCAAGGGCATCTCATGATCTGGCCTCCTGAACACCGTTACCGGTGGGCGGGTGGAGGCAGCAGTGGCTGACGAGACCAGCGCCTGAAGATCCTGAGCCATGTGCAAGCAGCAATGCGATGACCGGGGCATGCCTGACTGTCAGTCAGGTGCAGTCCATTCCGTGGTCTGCGGCACCATCATCTACAGCGCTGTTGCTGGTGACATCGGAGTTTGTCACGCCGATTGTCACGAGGGGGAATGCCGCAAAGCCAGGTGCGATCAGAGCTGCAGCAGTGGTAGAAGTGCCCGTCTCTTTCCAGAAGAAAGAGACGGGCACAGGTTGGCGCAATATTTGGCCAAGCGGATAGGTTGCTGCAGGGCAGCGAGGTACGGTGTGTCTGGCGCACGAGCGCTATATGTGTAAGAGCATCCATCACATGGGTAGTGACCGGGCGAGCTGCCGGATGCGAATCGCCCTTGGGGAGAACCACCGCGAGAGCGGCGTGACCTTGAAGGCTCGGGTCACCTGGGGTGCTGCCAACGACAGCCTTTGCACTGTCTTTTCTACGCCCGCAATCCGAGAGGGTCAAGCAACTCGCCCGCTGGATTTTGCAGTTGAACATGACGTTGGGCGTGTACGGAGTGTCGTGGTTTCCAGTGGCCGATTTGGTGTTTTTGATTTTTCAGATGAGGTCCATCCAAACAGGGCGGCTTTGCAGCCCTGTTTGGATGGACCCGTATGGAAAGCGGATCACCGAAATTTCAAAGCCGTGCGCTCACTCGACAGCGCCACGCTTTGCTCTCAGGCTGGAAACGTTTGCCCCGGTCTGATTAGCGAACTCATGCGGCGAGATATGCTCCTGCCGGTTCGCTTCGAGGTAACGGCTCCACCAACTCATGATCATTCGCCGCTCCTCCAGGAACTCGGCCTTGTGGATATACGCCGCCCGAACGTTGTTGCGCTCCCTGTGGCTCATCTGCCGCTCGATAGCGGTCTCTGACCACAGTCCAGATTCCACCAAGGTACTGCACGCCATGGACCGGAAGCCATGCCCGCAGATTTCGGTCTTGGTGTCATAGCCCATGTTCCGCAAAGCGCTGTTGACCGTGTTCTCGGACATAGGCTTCCACGAGCGAGCGTCACTGGTGAACACCAGATCAAAGTACCCCGTGATCGCGTGAATCTGTTCGAGCAACGCCACCGCTTGCGGTGACAGAGGGACCAGATGGATGTCGCCCGCCATCTTCGTGCCTCTGGTCGAATACGGGACGCCATCCAAAGCGGGCCGCGTATCAGGTATCTCCCATATACCGCGCTTCAGGTCGAACTCACTCCAACGTGCGAAGCGCAATTCGCTGGACCGGACAAACACATGCAGGGACAGCATGACGGTCAGCCGAGTGAGCTCGCGTCCTTTGTAGTTCTCGATACGGTCCATCAACTCAGGCAGGCGTGACAGCGGAAGTGCGGGCCGATGCGTAACCCGTGGCGCGCTGATGAAGCCCTCAAGGTCATACGCAGGGTTCACCGTGATCAGCCGTAACCGCTTCGCCTCACGCATGATGCTTTGAAGGTAGTTTTGTACCCTCAAGGCCACATCGATCGTGCCGCGCTTCTTGATCGCCTCAAGCGGCTGCATGAGATCGAAGGTATCCAGATCAACGATGGCGCGAGCGCCTAGCAGCGGGAATACGTGAGTCTTCAAACGACTCAGCACGGTCCTAGAATGGCCCGGCGCCCACTTCACGGACATTTCCTTATGCCAGTCCAAGGCAACGCGTTCGAATGTGTGGCCTCTGACAATCGCCTCAGCCTTGGCCTGCTGCTTGGACGCAATCGGATCAATGCCCTCAGCCAGCATCCGCCTAGTCTCCAGACGCTTCTGCCGAGCATCTGCGAGACCAATGACGGGATAGTTGCCAAACGAGGTCAGCCCCTCTCGCCCATCCGGTTTCACATACCGGAAGCGCCAGCCTTTGCGGCCATTGGGGTAAACGAGGAGGTAAAGACCGTCACCGTCGAAAAGCTTGTAGGGGCGGTCAGTAGGTTTGGCCGAGCGGCAGGCGGTGTCAGTCAGGGGAGCAGTAGTACGAGCCATAAGGGTAAACCCCTTTATCGAATCGACTTTATCTCAAACGTTACCCCTAAATCGGCTGGCAGCTGTCGGAATCCGACGGAACGCCATAACGAAAAAACCCGCCAGAAGGCGGGTTTTACGGGGGTTCCAGAGATTTTGGTAGCCTTCGCTGGAACCTGAACTGGTGCCGGAGACAGGAATCGAACCTGCGACCTTCGCGTTACGAGTGCGCTGCTCTACCGACTGAGCTACACCGGCGTGGCGATAACGCTACCACTGCCGGATCGCTTACGCAAATCACTGTTTATTAACAGCAATTGCGCCGGTTTCAGAGGGCTTTGCAGCCTGCCGGGGCGAGGTCTTCGCTGAGGGTGCTGGTGCAGGCCCAGCCGGTCGCGGCGCGGGTCAGGGTGATGGTTTTGTCGGTGGCGATGGCCGGGGCGTCGATCAGGGTGCAGACGATGCTGCCCACGCCCGTGGCCGCGGTGCCGCTGGCGGCAATGGCGCAGTGGGCGGTGCGCTCCTGGCCGCCCAGGGCGGTGACGTTGGCGATGTCTTTGCCTTCGTTCAGGCGCAGGTCGAAGGCGGTCTTCAGGGCAGAAATTTCTACCAGGGCCGCCGTGGCTTTGGTGCGTACCTGGCTGTTGGTGTAAATCGGCAAGGCGATGGTCGCCAGAATGCCGATGATCGCCACCACGATCATCAGTTCGATCAAGGTAATACCGCGTTGCCCTTTCATGGACACTCTCCCTCACAAAATCAGTTCATGCCGGCCGCAGTGGTGCGGCGCCAGCAGGCGCGCCAGTAGGCCCGAACAGACACCTTTTGTCACCCCGTGACGGTCATTCGGTCACTCTGGCTCGACTACTCTAGTGGGCGGCGGGCATCACTGCCCGCCGCTCGGGGCCTGGAGCTGTTACCAGGCTTGTGCAAGGCAGCGCAGCAAGGATGTGGCGATGACCGCAAGCAACAGGATGTACAGTTGGCAAGGCACTAACGCCCAAGGCGCCGCCATCAGCGGCCAGAGCGCGGCGCGCAGCCCGGCGTTGATCAGGGCGCAGTTACGCCAGCGCGGGATTCGCCCGGGGCGCATCGACAGTGTGCGTCCGCCGTTGTGGCAATGGCGTCGGCCACTGGATGGCAAGGCGCTGAGCCAGTTCAGCCGCCAGCTGGCCACCCTGCTCAAGGCCGGGGTGGCGCTGCTGCAAGCGCTGGATGTGGTCGCCCAAAGCAGCGCCAACCCGGCGATGGCCAGCCTGCTGGGCGCAATCAAGGCCGATATTGCTGCCGGCAGCAGCCTGGCCACGGCACTGCGCCGGCACCCGCATTACTTCGATCGGCTGTATTGCAACCTGGTGGATGCCGGTGAGCAGTCCGGCAGCTTGGAGGTGGTGTTGGCCCAGGTCGCGGCGCTGCAGGAGCAACGCCAGGCCCTGCGCGCGCGGCTTAAAAAGGCCATGACTTATCCACTGCTGGTGCTGCTGGTGGGCTTCGGGGTGTCGGCGCTGTTGCTGCTGGAGGTGGTGCCGCGCTTTCAGTCGTTGTTCGGCGGCTTTGGTGCCGAGCTGCCGGCCTTTACCCAACAGGTGATCGGCTTGTCACAGTGGTTGGGGGCGCACTTCTGGTGGCTGTTGATAACTTTTGGCGGCGCTTGTGCCGCGGGGGTTTGGGGTTATCGACACAAGCCTGCGTTGCGTTTGTGGCTGGTGCGCGTGGCCCTGCGTTTGCCGGTGCTTGGCAGCCTGCTCCGGCATGCCGCCCTCGCCCGCTTTGCCCGCACCTTGTCGACTTCGTTCGGCGCCGGGGTGCCGTTGGTGGAAGCGCTGGGGACAGTTGCCGGGGCGTGTGGCAATCCGTTGTATGAGCAGGCGCTGCACAAGGTGCGCGAGGACCTGGCCAGTGGTCTAGCCTTGAACGTGGCATTGCGCGCCAGCGGCTTGTTCCCGGCGCTGGTGGTGCAGATGTGCGCCATTGGCGAGACAGCCGGCACGCTGGACGATATGCTCGCCAGGATCGCCAGCCACTATGAACAGGCCATCGACCACCTGCTCGACACCCTCACGGCCCTGATTGAGCCGTTGATCGTGCTGATCCTGGGGTTGCTGGTGGGCAGCCTGGTGATCGCCATGTACCTGCCAATCTTCCAGCTGGGCAATGTGATCTGACCATGAACCTGTTGAACTCCCTGGCCAGCCAGCCACTGATGTACCTGAGCATCGCCCTGTTGCTCGGGCTGATCGTCGGCAGTTTTCTCAATGTGCTGGTGCATCGCCTGCCGATCATGCTCGAACGCCAATGGCAGGCCGAGGCGCGCGAGGTGCTGGAGTTGCCTAGCGAGGCACAAGCGCCGCGCTTCGACCTGTTGTTGCCGCCATCGCAGTGCCCCCATTGCGCCCACCGTATTCGCCCCTGGGAAAACATACCGGTCATTAGTTACCTGGCCTTGCGCGGGCGCTGTTCCGGTTGCCAGGCGCGCATCAGCCCGCGCTACCCGCTGGTGGAACTCGCCTGCGGGGCGCTGACCCTGTTTGTCGCCTGGCGCTTCGGCGTCACCGGCACCGCCCTGGCCCTGCTGGTGCTGAGCTGGGGCCTGCTGGCCATGAGCATGATCGACATCGAGCACCAACTGCTGCCCGATGCCCTGGTGTTGCCGCTGTTGTGGCTGGGGTTGATCGTCAATGCCTTCGAAATGTTCGTGCCGCTGGAAGATGCCCTGTGGGGCACGGTGGCCGGTTACCTGAGCCTGTGGTCGGTGTTCTGGTTGTTCAAGATGGTTACCGGCAAGGAAGGCATGGGCTATGGCGACTTCAAGTTGCTGGCGATGCTGGGCGCCTGGGGCGGCTGGCAGATCCTGCCCCTGACGCTGCTGCTGTCGTCCTTGTTGGGGGCGTTGATCGGGCTGATTATGCTGCGCCTGCAGCGCAAGCAGGCCAGCACGCCGATCCCCTTTGGTCCCTATCTGGCCATCGCGGGCTGGATCGCGCTGCTCTGGGGTGGTCAAATAACCACTTCCTATCTGAAATATTCCGGATTCTGATGACCACCGCTGCTTTCACCCCCTGGATTCTCGGCCTTACCGGCGGCATCGGCAGTGGCAAGAGCGCCGCTGCGCAGCGCTTTGTCGAGCTGGGTGTGCACCTGGTCGACGCCGATCAGGCCGCGCGCTGGGTGGTCGAGCCGGGCCGCCCGGCGCTGGCCCGTATCGTCGAGCGTTTCGGCCCGGGGGTGCTGCTCGAAGACGGCCAGCTCAACCGCGCCGCCCTGCGCGAGCTGATCTTTGCCGACCCGCAGCAGCGCCTGTGGCTCGAAGCGCTGCTGCATCCGTTGATCGGCCAGGAGATTTTCAGCTACCTGGCCAAGGCCGAGTCGCCCTATGCGGTGTTCGTTTCGCCGTTGATGGTGGAGTCCGGCCAGTACAAGCGCACCGACCGCCTGCTGGTGATCGATGCACCGCAGGAGTTGCAAGTGCAGCGCACCCTGCTGCGCGACCAGACCAGCGCCGAACAGGTGCAGGCCATCCTCAAGGCCCAGGCCAGCCGCGAAGAACGCCTGCGCCACGCCCACGACGTGCTGGTCAATGACCGCGATCTGGACTGGCTGCGCTCGGAGGTCGACCGCCTGTACCACTTTTACCTGACTTTGCGAGGAGGCCAAGCATGAGCCAACCAACAACCGTAGATTGCCCGACCTGTGGCGCCCCCGTGGAATGGAACGCGGCTAGCCCGTTCCGGCCGTTCTGTTCCGACCGCTGCAAGCTGATCGACCTGGGTGCCTGGGCCTCGGAAGAACACAAGATTCCGGTCGCACCGGATGCCGAAGACGAGTTGTTCTCCGGCGATATCAACCCGCACCACTGAGCCGTCAGCGCTCGGGGTCGTCATCCTTCCACGGGGCCTGCAAGTAGCGGGTCCGGTTGAAGGTCTCCAGCCACTCGGGGCAGAACACCACCAGGGCGCTGACCACCATGCCGTTGATGAAGGCTTCGGGGAAGATGATCAGCCACAGGTAGCCGATAAAGTCCTCGATCCACTCCGGCATGACGAAACGCCCGTCCATCCACAGCAAACCCAGCCCACCGAGCAGGCACAACAGTGCCGACAGCGCCGCGGCAAAAAAGCCCGAACAAAAGATATAAACGAACAGGTTGCGCGGCTGTGCCCGCTCCACCAGCATCGCGCACACTTCGGTAACCAGCACCGGCAGGCCGATCAGCAGCAGGCCATTGACCCCCATCGCCGCCAGGTCCTGGCGCCCCAGCGCCAGCAGGCCGAGCTGCGCCAGCAAGCCCCCGACAATCGCCAGTGGCCAGTCCAGCAGCAGGGTCACGGCGGTCATGCCGATGAAGTGATACGACACCCCGGTGTCGAAGTCACGCCGCACCAGCCACAGGGCAAACAAGGCGAACACCGTGCCGAACAGCAAATGCTGGCGACGGCTGTCGGCGAACAGTTCGAGCCAGCGGGTACGCGCCACCGCCCAGATCAGCACAGGCACATAGGCGACCCAGGCGATGGTCAGGGTCTGGCTGGAAAGCACGGCGGCACTGATCACGGCAAATAACCCTTGTTCAAGTGAGGCAATAGGCGTGGGGGCAGTCTACACCTCGGGGCGGGCTTGATCAGCCTCGGTGGTTGAGGAAAATGCAGGCGTGGCGCGGCGCCGCGCACCTGACGCAACCAGCAGCACAATGGCTGGGACTATCACCATGCTGGCGCCGAGCATGGCGCCCCGCAGGCCGATCACCTCAAGCGCGCCACCGCCGATGATCACCCCCAGGCCGATTGCGCCATTGAGCACTGCTGTATGCAGGGCCGTGGCCGGAACGGTATGGGCGCCGGCGATGCGCAACACCCAGGTCTGCAGGCCGGTGAACAGCGCCGAGATGGCAACGCCCCAGACCATCAGCAAGGTCGCCACGGCCAGCAGATTCAACTCGGGCCCGAGCAGGCCCAGGGTCAGCAGCGCCCCTGCCATGGCGATCAGGGCCAGGAGGATGAAGAGCTTGAGGTAGCGGTCGATGAAGATCGCGCTCAGCAGATTGCCGATAAAGCCGGCAGCACCGAAGGCAAAAAGCAGTGCTGCGATCAGCACCGGCGTGATGTCACGCACCTGACTGATAAAGGGCTCGACAAAGGTGTAGGCGGCAAAATGTGCGGCCGCCGTCAGCGCGGTTATGGCGAAGGTGATCAGTAGGTCCCGGCGCCTTAGCACCGCCGCATAACCCGTGCCTGGTGCTGCGGCAACCAGGCCAAGATCAGGGACGACCAGGGCGATTGCCCCGGCACTGGCGACACAGAGCAACGCCAGGCAAGCAAAGGCGGTTCGCCAGCCGTCGTACTGGCCCACCAGGTTGACCAGTGGCACGCCCATGACCGTGGCGAGGGTGATGCCGCCCAGCACGATCGAGGTGGCCAGGCCCATCTGCCGGGCGGGCGCGATCAGGGCGGCGGTGGCGGCCACGGTGGCCCAGAACACGCCATGGGCCAACGCCCCCACTGCCCTGGCCCCCAGCAGTGCAGAAAACTCCGGGGCGATTGCCGAGAGCGCATTCGATGCCGCCAGTATCAACATCAGGGCGATCATCAGCGGCTTGCGGCCAATCCAGCGGCTCAGGCTGTTGGCGAGCAAGCCGCTCAGCGCGCCGATCCAGGCATACAAGGTCACGCTGAGCCCGACCGTGGCGGGCTCCTGCGCCAGGTCGGCGGAGATCTGTGACAACAAACCGATCGGGGCAAACTCGGAGGTCACCATCGCAAAGGAGGCGATGCACAGCACCGTCACCGCGCTCCATATCCGCCAGACTGACACAGCCATACGCACGTCCGTCCCTGTAATGAGCTGAACTACACCTCGGGGGTGGCCTGATCAGCCTCGGCGGGTGCTTTCGGTGCCTCGAACAGGCGGAACACGGCGCCTTCAACCAGCCAGTCCGGTGGTTGGCAACTGGGGTTGCGCTGTTGCTCGATGACGCTGATGGTGGTCGCCGACACCTGCACATCGGCCCAGGCGCCGTAGCAGCCGAACTCGTTCAGGGTCAGGCGCACGCGGTAGTCGCCGGGCATGACGCTGAGCACCTTGGGGTTGAACTCGGCGTAGCTGCGGACGATTTCATCTTCGGCGCCGCGATGGTCGATGAGCTTGACGCTGTAGGGCGCTGAATCGCCCTCCTTGAGCACTACATAGCGGCCATCCGGGGTGTCGTAAGGCACGGTAGGCGTCCAGAACAAAAAGCCCACGCCATATACCAACAGGCCGCACAGCACCGTACCGGAGCCAAATACACCGCCCATCTTTACTACGCTCATGTTTCTTCCCTGATATTCGAGCCCACAACGGGTGCGCAGTCTAGGCGCTAGCTTACCGGCGCAGCAATGGCTTGCAGACATTTCCTGCAAAGCTCAATTGAACGCTAAGCTTGTGCCCATGGACGACTCAGACTACTTGCGCCTGCTCACCATTCAGGCCGAACAAGCCAATGCGTTTCTATCCAATGCCCGTAAATGGGAACGTGAGCGTTGGGTCTGCCAGCGCCTGCTGCAAGGCCTGAATATTCCCTACCGCAGCGAAGACTTTGCTGCCGCCGGGCAAGAGCCGCCTGACGTGCTGTTTCGCGATGCCGCCTTCGAGGTGTTCTTTGTGCTGGATGAAGGCCGGCGCCTGAACGACGAATGGCGCGAAGAACTGCAGCGCCGGCGCAGTGCCTTTTCATTGAGCCAGCTGGTGCGCCGCGAAGCCCGGCCACGGCGGATCAGCGCCCAGGAATTGCTGCAGCGCCTGGCGCCGACTCTGCGTAAAAAATCGCACAACTATCAGGAGCGCGGCCTCGACCTGAGCGAACTGGACATCATTGCCTTCGCCAGCCTCAAGCGCGAAGTGCTCGACCTCAACAGCCACTTTCCGCCGCCCACCGAATACCTGCGCCAGGGCTGGCGCTCGTTGTCACTGGTGGGCCCGACCTTTGCCCGGGTGCTGTTTGCCCACCCGGATGCGCCGGACTTCCTGCGCGGCAACCTGGGGCGCAGCATCGTTTTTGATGTCGGCATAAGCCTCTGAGCTGGCCCCCTGCCAACGCCCAATGGCATAAATTCTGCGCCGGTGATACAAAGCGCAATCATTCGTTATAAAGACAGCCAAGTGACTGAAAGATGGGCGACCTTCGAGCTACTACAGTGAACACTGTAGCTTTCCCACAGTCACATGCGTCTATCTGACGAGGCCCTCATGACCAGCCGCCTGAATCCCGAAGACCAGCGTCGCGTCGATGAATACCTGCGAGCCCCCCAGCACCAAGTCGAGCGCAAGCCGTTCCGGCCCTGGCTGCTCCTTCTGCTGGTGGTGGTCGTGACCGTTGCACTCGGCTTGTTGAGCCGCCTCTTGAGTCATCTGGTGCTATGAGCTGCCTTGCGCTCGCCCACAACGCCCGCCCCGTGCGGCCTGCCACTCAAGACCCGAATTCCGTAAACCTTATGAGATATCTCCATGACTCACCGTATTGTGATTGTCGGCGGCGGCGCCGGCGGCCTGGAACTGGCGACCCGCCTGGGTAAGACCCTGGGCAAAAAAGGTAGCGCCAGCATCACCCTGGTCGACGCCAACCTGACGCACATCTGGAAGCCGCTGCTGCATGAAGTGGCGGCAGGCTCGCTCAACTCTTCCGAAGACGAACTGAACTACGTGGCCCAGGCCAAGTGGAATCACTTCCAGTTCCAGCTCGGGCGCATGAGTGGCCTGGACCGCGAAACCAAGCAGATCCAGCTGGCCGCCACCCTTGATGAGGACGGCCGCGAGCTGCTGCCTGCGCGTACCTTGGGCTATGACACCCTGGTGATCGCGGTGGGTAGCAACACCAACGATTTTGGCACCTTGGGCGCGGCGCAGCATTGCCTGTTCCTCGACACCCGCAAGCAGGCCGAGCGTTTCCACCAGCAGTTGCTCAATCATTACCTGCGCGCCCACGCCGGCGATCAGGCCAATGAGCAAATCAGCGTGGCTATCGTCGGTGCCGGTGCCACCGGTGTCGAGCTTGCGGCCGAGCTGCATCACGCAGCCCATGAGCTGGCGGCTTACGGCCTGGATCGTATCCAGCCCAAAGACATGCACATCACCCTGATCGAAGCCGGCCCGCGGGTGCTGCCAGCACTGCCGGAGCGCATCAGCGTGCCGGTGCACAAGACCCTGGAAAAACTCGGGGTGACGGTGATGACCAACGCGGCGGTCAGTGAAGTGACTGCCGATGAACTGCGTACCAGCAATGGTGACGTGATTCAGGCCAGTCTGAAGGTCTGGGCGGCGGGTATTCGTGCGCCGGGTTTCCTCAAGGATATCGACGGCCTGGAAACCAACCGGATCAACCAGCTGGTGGTGCGTCCTACCCTGCAGACCACCCTGGACGACAACATCTTCGCCTTCGGCGACTGCGCCGCCTGCCCGCAACCGGGCAGCGACCGCAACGTGCCGCCACGGGCGCAGGCTGCGCACCAGCAGGCGTCGTTGCTGGCCAAGGGCTTGAAGGCGCGTCTGGAAGGCAAGCCGTTGCCGACGTATGCGTACCGGGATTATGGCTCGCTGGTGTCGCTGTCGCGCTTTTCGGCGGTGGGTAACCTGATGGGTAACCTGACCGGTAGCGTGATGCTGGAGGGCTGGTTGGCGCGGATGTTCTATGTGTCGCTGTACCGCATGCACCAGATGGCGCTGTACGGGACCTTCCGCACGCTGATGCTGATGCTGGGTAGCCGGATCGGGCGCGGGACTGAGCCGCGGTTGAAGCTGCACTGACGCTGGATTGGCTGTGAGGGCCTCATCGCGGGGCAAGCCCGCTCCCACAGGTATGGCGGTGTTTCTGTAGGAGCGGGCTTGACCCGCGATGGCGTCGGTACAGTCGATGTAAATGTGCTGCTGGCAAGCCAGCTCCCACAGGTCCGTGGTGTAGGTTTTACTTGAGGACCCGATAGGTACTCTGCACAAACCCGCTCTCAAAGGTGGTGCTGCGCATATGCTGCAGCGTCACGTCCTTCGCCAGGGCCCCGAACAGCGGGATGCCGCTGCCCAGCAACACCGGTATGCGGGTGATGGTCAGTTCATCCAGCCGGCCTTCGCGCAAGAAACTCTGAATCACCTGCCCGCCATCAAGGTACAGGCCCTTGGCGCCTGTTTCATTCAGGTGCTCGACCAGGTCGGCGACCGGCCCCGGGTGCACTTCGACGCCGTGCTGCATATCGGCCTGCTGCAAGGTGCTGCTCAGCACCACCACACGCTTGTGCGGATACGGCCACTCGCCAAAGGTCAGGACCTTCTCGAAGGTGTTGCGGCCCATGACCAGGGTGTCGATGGTGGCCATGTACGCCGCGTAACCGTGGTCGTCACTGGAGCTGGTGGCGACCATCAGCCAGTCCAGTTCGCCGCTTTCACGGGCGATGAAGCCATCGAGGCTGGTGGCGATGTAGACAGAAGTTTTCAGGGGCATGGCGCGGCGTCCTTGCAGGAAATAGCCGGATAGTATCAGGCAGGCCGCAGAAACGAAAAAAGGGCACCTTTTGCAAGGTGCCCTTCTTTCTGAATATGGTCGGGGTAAGGGGATTCGAACTCCTGACATCCTGCTCCCAAAGCAGGCGCGCTACCGGACTGCGCTATACCCCGGTAAAAAAAAGGCACCGATTAAGGCGCCTTTTTTATGGCTGGCTGCTAATGGCAAACCAACCTTTTAAGATTTGAACCCAGCGTACCGGCTTCAAAAATGGTGGGTCGTGTAGGATTCGAACCTACGACCAATTGGTTAAAAGCCAACTGCTCTACCAACTGAGCTAACGACCCAAAAATGGTCGGGGTAAGGGGATTCGAACTCCTGACATCCTGCTCCCAAAGCAGGCGCGCTACCGGACTGCGCTATACCCCGGCTTGAAATTTGGCTCCGCGACCAGGACTCGAACCTGGGACCCAATGATTAACAGTCATTTGCTCTACCGACTGAGCTATCGCGGAACTATCAATTTCAATTACAACAGTGCTGCAATTTCGAGTGCTGTATCACTACCGCTTCGAACTCTTCGACCTTGTGCATCGCTGCGTTCATGTCTCTGAGGCGCGCTATTCTACAACCTTCAAAACCCTTGTCAACCCCTAATTTGCATTCAACTTACTGATTTGCAACTTTTTTTCAGATTCCCAATTTTGCCGGGAAACTGCGGGGTGACATACAGCGGGGCGCACTTTACAAGCACTCGAGAAAAAATGCAAAGAAAAAAGGCCTCGAAATTCGAGGCCTTAGCGTAACCCGCCGAAAACTCAGGCGAAGACGATCTCTTCGCCCTCTACCTTCGCCGTAATGGCGCTGCCTGGCAGGAACTGGCCCGACAGGATCAGCTGCGCCAACGGGTTCTCGATCCAGCGCTGGATCGCCCGCTTCAGCGGCCGTGCGCCATAGACCGGGTCGTAACCGACGGCGATCAGTTTATCCAGCGCCTCGGGGCTGAGCTCCAGGCTCAGGTCGCGTTCGGCCAGACGGCTGCGCAAGCGGCCGAGCTGGATCTGGGTGATGCCGGCAATCTGCTCGCGACCCAGCGGTTCGAACACCACCACTTCGTCGATCCGGTTGATGAACTCCGGACGGAAGTGCGAACCCACGGCGTCCATTACCGCCGCACGCTGTGCTTCACGATCGCCCACCAGTTCCTGGATCTGCGAGGAGCCCAGGTTGGAGGTCATGACAATCACGGTATTGCGGAAATCCACCGTCCGCCCGTGGCTGTCGGTCAGGCGACCGTCTTCAAGCACCTGCAGCAACACGTTGAACACATCCGGGTGAGCCTTCTCGACCTCGTCGAGCAGCACGACGGCATAAGGTTTGCGCCGCACGGCTTCGGTCAGGTAGCCACCCTCTTCGTATCCCACATAGCCTGGTGGTGCACCGATCAGGCGAGCCACGGAATGTTTCTCCATGAACTCGGACATATCGATACGCACCATGGCCTCTTCAGTATCGAAGAGGAATTCGGCCAACGCCTTGCACAGCTCGGTTTTACCGACACCGGTCGGGCCGAGGAACAGGAACGAGCCGCTTGGGCGGTTCGGGTCCGACAGGCCGGCACGCGAACGACGCACAGCGTTGGACACCGCGACGACCGCTTCTTCCTGGCCGATCACCCGCTCGTGCAGCAGGCTTTCCATCTTCAGCAGTTTTTCCCGCTCGCCTTCGAGCATCTTCGACACCGGGATGCCGGTCCACTTGGAGACGACTTCGGCAATCTCTTCTTCGGTGACCTTGTTACGCAGCAGCTGGTTTTCTGCCTTGCCGTGCTGGTCGACCATCTGCAGGCTGCGCTCCAGGTCCGGGATCACCCCGTACTGCAGCTCGGCCATGCGGCTGAGGTCGCCCTTGCGGCGGGCAGCTTCAAGCTCCTGACGCGACTGCTCGATTTTCTGCTGAATCTGCGCCGAGCCCTGCACTTCGGCTTTTTCCGAGGTCCAGATCTCTTCCAGGTCAGCGTACTCGCGCTCCAGCCGGACGATCTCTTCGGTGAGTTTCTCCAGACGCTTGAGCGCGGCTTCGTCGTCTTCTTTCTTCAGCGCCTGGGATTCAACCTTCAGCTGAATCAGGCGGCGCTCCAGGCGGTCGAGCACTTCCGGCTTGGAGTCGATCTCCATGCGGATGCGGCTGGCCGCTTCATCGATCAGGTCGATGGCCTTGTCCGGCAGTTGCCGATCGGTGATGTAGCGGTGGCTGAGCTTGGCCGCGGCGATGATCGCGCCGTCGGTGATCGCTACCTTGTGGTGCACCTCGTAACGCTCTTTGAGGCCACGCAGGATGGCGATGGTGTCTTCTTCGCTCGGCTCTTCTACCAGTACTTTCTGGAAACGCCGCTCAAGCGCCGCATCCTTTTCAATGTACTGGCGGTACTCGTTCAGCGTGGTGGCGCCGACGCAGTGCAGCTCGCCACGGGCCAGGGCCGGCTTGAGCATGTTGCCAGCATCCATCGAGCCTTCGCCTTTACCGGCGCCGACCATGGTGTGCAGTTCATCGATGAACAGGATGATCTGCCCTTCCTGCTTGGACAACTCGTTGAGCAGGCCTTTGAGGCGCTCTTCGAACTCGCCGCGGAACTTGGCACCGGCGATCAGTGCGCCCATGTCCAGCGACAGCAGGCGCTTGCCTTTGAGGCCATCCGGCACTTCGCCATTGATGATGCGCTGGGCCAGGCCTTCGGCGATGGCGGTTTTACCCACGCCAGGCTCACCGATCAGCACCGGGTTGTTCTTGGTACGGCGTTGCAACACCTGGATGGTGCGGCGAATTTCGTCGTCACGGCCGATCACCGGGTCAAGCTTGCCGTCTTCGGCGCGCTTGGTCAGGTCGACGGTGTATTTATCCAGGGCCTGGCGCGATTCTTCGGCGTTGGGGTCATTGACCGCCTCGCCGCCACGCAGGTTGCTGATGGCGTTTTCCAGGGCTTTTTTGGTCACGCCCTGGCCGAGCAGCAACTTGCCGAGCTTGCTGTTCTCGTCCATGGCCGCCAGCAGCACAAGCTCGCTGGAGATGAACTGGTCGCCCTTCTGCTGGGCCAGGCGGTCAGCCTGGTTGAGCAGGCGCGCCAGGTCCTGGGACATGTTGACGTCGCCGGTGGGGTTCTGGATTTTCGGCAGTTGGTCGAGCTCTTTGCTCAACGCCTTGCGCAGGCTGTTGACGTCAAAGCCGACCTGCATCAGCAGCGGCTTGATCGAACCGCCCTGCTGATCGATCAGGGCCTGCACCAGGTGCGCAGGCTCGATGGCCGGATGGTCCATGCCCACGGCCAGGGATTGGGAATCGGATAACGCTAATTGCAGCTTGCTGGTCAAACGGTCTATTCGCATGGGTTACCTTCCTTTATGGGCAGGTCGGAGCGATGGACACACCTGATGAAGAAAAACCTGCCTGAGATACCACTGTAGATGAGGGTGATTCTGGAGGTTTCAAGCTTGACGGGCTTGATCCAGGTCAGCGCGGTGCCAGCCAGACCAGGGAAGCGAAGCGGCCACCCTGCGGGGTGCGCCGATAAGAATAGAAGCGCGGGTCGCTGACGGTGCACAAGCCACCACCATAGACTGCATCGACGCCGCGTGCTGCCAGGCGCAGGCGGGCCAGCTCGTAGATATCGGCCATCAGCTTGCCGGGCTGGGCACCGGGCACGAAGGCCTGGGCCGTTTCCGGATGAACGGTCGTGAACGCGTCGCGTACTTCCAGGCCAACTTCGAAGGCTTGCGGGCCAATGGCCGGGCCGAGCCACACCAGCACCTCGTCGGGCGGCAGCCCCAGGCGGTCCAGGGTGGCTTCGAGCACACCGTTGGCCAGCCCGCGCCAGCCGGCGTGGGCGGCGGCTATCCGGGTGCCGGCGCGGTCGCAGAACAGCACCGGTAAACAGTCGGCGGTCATCACCGTGCAGGCAATGCCCGGGGTCGCGCTGTAGCTGGCATCGGCTTCGGCGATAACACTGGGGTCGGCATCGGCCACCACCACGCCATGCACCTGCTTGAGCCAGGCTGGCTGGATGCCGAACTCGGCGGTCAGGCGCCGGCGGTTCTCGGCCACCGCGGCTGGCGCATCGCCAACATGGTCACCGAGGTTGAAGCTTTCATAGGGCGGCAGGCTGACCCCGCCGCTGCGCGTGGTGACGCAGGCGCGAACCGCGGCTGGCGCAGGCCAGTCGGGGATCAACAACGCTTGCGTCAGCTCGCTCATCCGACGAACGCCTCGCGGTCCTGCTTGAGCAGCGACAGCAGCCAGACGAAGTCGTCCGGCAGCGCCGATTCCCAGCCCATGCGCTCGCCGGTCACCGGGTGATCCAGCTCCAGGAAGCGTGCATGCAGGGCCTGGCGCGGGAAGGTCTTGAGCGCGTCGACCATGGTCAGGCTGGCCGCTGGCGGAATACGGAAACGCCCGCCATAGACCGGATCGCCGACCAACGGGAAGTTGACGTGAGCCATGTGCACGCGGATCTGGTGGGTACGCCCGGTCTCGAGCTTGACCCGCACGTGGGTGTGCGAGCGGAAACGCTCCAGTACGCGGTAGTGGCTGACCGCCGGCTTGCCGCCTTCGGTCACCGCCATGCGCTGGCGCTGCCCGCCATGACGCCCGATCGGCGCGTTGATCTTGCCGCCGGCGGTGACCACACCAATCACGATGCATTCATAGATGCGGCTGACGCTGCGGCTTTGCAACTGGGCGACCAGCTGGGTCTGCGCCTGGATGGTCTTGGCCACCACCATCAGACCGGTGGTGTCCTTGTCCAGGCGGTGGACGATACCGGCGCGCGGCACATTGATGATGTCCGGCACATGGTGCAGCAGGGCATTGAGCAGGGTGCCATCGGCGTGGCCCGCAGCCGGGTGGACCACAAGCCCGGCAGGCTTGTTGATCACCAGGATGTGGTCGTCTTCGTAGACGATATCCAGCTCGATGTCCTGGGCCACCCACTCGCCCTGGGCTTCCTGCTCGGCATCGAGCGCCAGCAGCGCACCGCCGTGGACGATATCGCGTGGACGCAGGACAGCGCCATCGACCGTCAGGCGCCCCTCCTTGATCCAGGTGGACAGGCGCGAGCGCGAGTGCTCAGCGAACAATTGGGCGGCGACTTGGTCGAGGCGTTGCCCGCCCAATTCGGACGGCACCTCTGCGCGAAGTTGAATGATCTCGGACATGCTCGAATCAGCGGGCGGCACAGCCTTTGGTTTCGACTGCGCGCTTGTGGTTAAATACGACGTCTTTTGCCCCGAGGGTTGCATCGGGGTGCTCATCATAACAGGACGGCCACGCCCAAGACAGCGGCCGTCATAGGGACGCAAGCCGCCATGCAAGTGAAACACCTGCTGCTGATCGCCATCCTCGGACTGACCGCTGCTTGTTCTTCGAAGGAAGTCGTCGACGAAAACCTGAGCGAAGCCGAGCTGTACCAGCAGGCGCAGGCCGACCTGGACAACCACAGCTATACCAGCGCCACAAGCAAGCTGAAGGCTCTGGAATCGCGCTATCCGTTCGGCCGCTACGCCGACCAGGCCCAGCTCGAGCTGATCTACGCGAACTACAAGAACGCCGAACCGGAGGCTGCCAAGTCTGCTGCCGAGCGTTTCATTCGCTTGCATCCGCAGCATCCGAACGTCGACTACGCCTACTACCTCAAGGGTCTGACCTCTTTCGACCAGGACCGCGGCCTGCTGGCGCGCTTCCTGCCGCTGGACATGACCAAGCGTGACCCGGGTGCTGCCCGCGACTCGTACAACGAGTTCGCCCAGCTGACCAGCCGCTTCCCCAACAGCCGCTATTCGCCAGACGCCAAGCAGCGCATGATCTACCTGCGCAACCTGCTGGCCTCCTACGAAATCCACGTGGCCGACTACTACCTGACCCGTCAGGCCTATGTCGCTGCCGCCAACCGTGGCCGCTACGTGGTCGAGAACTTCCAGGAAACCCCATCGGTCGGCGACGGCCTGGCGGTGATGACCGAAGCCTACATGCGTCTGCACCTGGACGAACTGGCCGCTACCAGCCTGGAAACCCTCAAGCTCAACTACCCGGATCACCCGAGCCTGGTCGATGGCCAGTTCGTGCCGCAGCAGAACGAGGCCGACAACCGCTCGTGGCTGTCCAAGGCCACCCTGGGCCTGATCGATACCGCCACGCCGCTGCCGCCGGGCGAAACCCGCGCCAACCAGGACGTGATCAAGCAGTACCAGGACGCCAAAGATGCGATCCCGCAAGAGCTGCAGCCTAAAGATGCCAACGGTGACGTCATCGAAGAAGAGAACCACGAAGCGGAAGGCAACAACGAAGACCGCTCCTGGTTCAGCTACATGACCTTCGGTGTGTTCGACTGAGCCATCGTGTAAAAGATAAAGGGAGGCCAAGGCCTCCCTTTTTTCATGCCTGAGCCCTAGACTGAAGGCTCTTCACTGATAAAGCTGGACACCATGGTTCGCCTACTTTTCTGGATTGCCCTGATTGCTGCCGCCTTCTGGCTGTGGCGCAAGTTCAAGGCCAGCAATGCTGCTGGGCAAAGCAACAGCCTCGAAGACCCGCTGAAGATGGTCCGCTGCGCCCATTGCGGCGTGCATTTGCCCAGTGACCGGGCGCTGCATCGCGGGGCGCAGTGGTATTGCAGCCAGGCGCACCTGGAGCAGGGGCCCGGGGCGCAGCGCTGATTGCGCGGCGCGGCCATCGCTGGCAAGCCAGCTCCCACAGATACGGCAGGGGTCTGAAGATATCTGCTTTCCTGTGGGAGCCGGCCTTGCCGGCGATAGGGCCCTAGAGAGCAGCCAAGCGCCCAGCCGGCGCATACGGCGCCGGGTCAATGATCGGCTCACGACCCAGCAACAAATCCGCAAACAACTGGCAGGACGCCGGCGCCAGCACCAGGCCATTGCGGTAATGCCCGCAGTTCAGCCACAGCCCGGCATAGCCCGGCACCTCGCCGATGTACGGAACGCCCTCCGGCGAACCCGGCCGCAACCCTGCCCAATGGGCTACCGGGGTGGCATCGGCCAGCGCCGGCAGCAACTCCACCGCCGACGCCTTCAGGCTTTCCAGCGCCTCCCCGGTCGGGGTCTTGTCGTAACCGGCATGCTCCAGGGTGCTGCCCACCAGAATATGCCCGTCACGCCGCGGGATCGCATAGCGCCCCTTGGCCAGCACCATGCTCGGCAGGAAGTCTTCGGCGCACTTGTACAGAATCATCTGCCCTTTCACCGGCTCGACCGGCAGCTCCAGGCCCAATGGCCGCAGCAAGTCGCCGCTCCAGGCGCCAGCCGTCAGCACCACGCGATCGGCCTGGATCGCTCCGTTCGCAGTTTCGACACCGGTGACGCGCTCGCCCTCACGGCTAAAGCCGGTGATTTCGCAGTGCTCGCGAATGCTCACGTTCGGCAGCGCCAGCAAGGCGGCCTTGAGTGATTTGACCAGACGCGGGTTACGTACGTTGGCAACCCCGGCCATATAGATGGCGCGACGGAAACCGCCGCCAAGCACCGGCACCGCGTCATAGGCCGCAGAGATATCCACAGCGCTCAACGGCCGCCCTTCGCGCTCGGCCCAGGCCAGGGCTTCGGCTTCGTCGTCCAGGTCCAGCCAGTACAGGCCGGTGGTGTGCACTTCAGGGTCTACCCCGGTGCTGGCGAACAGGCGCTCGCCCAGCTGTGGATAAAAATCCTGCGACCAGTGCGCCAGGGCCGTTACCGCCGCGCTATAGCGCCACGGGTACAGCGGCGAGACGATGCCGCCACCGGCCCAGGAAGACTCCTGGCCGAGCGCGCCACGATCACACAGCACCACCTGCTCGACGTCGGCCGCCAGGTTGAACGCTGTCAGCAGGCCGATCACCCCGCCGCCGACAATCACTACTTGCTTGGTCATGTATTGATCCAACTTCTGAAGTAAACCTCAGCCACCCCAACAGCCACGACCGGCCTCGACGGCGCCGGGATTGCTGCGCACACCGGCCTGGTCGAGCTCGAAATCGGCGCAGCGGTCACTGGTCATCAAGCCACCCGGAATACGCCGGGCGGTAAGGATGAATGACGTCGAATGACGAACGGCTTGTAGCCGGTAGTGCTCGGTCCCAGGCGCCAATGGGGTGACCAGGGCTTCGCTGTCGGCATACTGGCCGGTGCGTGAATAGTGACGCTCCAGTATCTGCGCGCTCTCGAACAGCAACCCGGCAATTTCCGTGCGTGCGGCCTTGCGGACCTGTTCGCTGTAGCTGGGGTAGGCAATGCCCGCCAGAATGCCGACCACGGCGACGACAAGCAACAGTTCAATCAGGCTCAAACCTTTCTGCAGGTTGTACATAAATCGAACTCCTAGTGAATCTGCCGCCAGAGGATGCGCCTGGGTTGATGGGCGCCCTCTTCTACAGCCTGTGCATAAACGCTCTCCAGCACGCTGCGGCCTGCCCCGCCATGGCTGACTGCGGTGATCCGGTAAAGCGTGACGGCCAGATTGGCAGGCAGGTGCGCGGCGTGGGTGCTCTGGCCAAGGTTCTGCACCAGGTAGAAGCCGCTGGCGCCGCGTTGCCAGTTCAGGCCGGACGTTGGCCCCTCGCCGCGGTATACACCTGCGGCCCTCACCCGCCCGGCTTCAGGGGGTGGCAAACAGTACGTGCATGGCTGCGCGCCAGACACGTCCGATTCCCCCAGCAGCAAGGCCTGCTCCGCATGCTCGAAGCTTTGCAGGACCGCCAGCAGGTTGCCAGCCATGCGCTCCTGCAGGGTGGCACTGACCATGGCCGAGATGCCGAGCAACCCCAACAGCCCCAGCAACACCAGGCTGATCAGCAGGATCACGCCGCGCTGGTTGCCGGGCCTAGCCATTGCGCAGCGCTACCGTCAGTTGATACTGCTGCGGCCTGACCCGTGACTGCGGGTCAATCAAGGTCAGGCTCAGGCGTAGCCCGGCGATACCGTTGGTGTTTCGCCTGACGATGTCGACGCGCAGTTCACCGAGGTTGTCGATCAGCGGCGCATAGCTGGCGCCGCTACCGAGCATCAGGCTTGCGCCATCAACGCGATAGGTCTGGCGCCGTATCGGTATCGCGTACTGGCCGGCAGGCGCAGCCTGCCCCTCGGGATAGACCCTGGCCTGGGCAATGCAGTCGGTGACCAACGTCCAGTTCGGCCGTCCACCTGCACCAGCCACTTCGGCGCTGATCAGACTCAGTTGCTGCAGTTGCCCATCCGCTGCCCGGGTTATTTCCAGCGGTTGGGCAAACGCCTGGGCCGACGACGGATGCACATGGTGGATTGCATCCGCGCGCAGGCAGCCGAACATGCCGCTCATGCGAATGTCCTGGGCCATGCGCTGCAACGTCAGGCGCGCGTCTTCCTGCAACTGGGCCGCGACGCCTTGAGCCTGCCAGTTCTGACTGGCCGCCAGGAACAAGCGGCTGGCAGCGAGTATCAGCAATAACCCGAGGCTGAGGGCCAGCAACACCTCGACCAGGCCGACGCCGCCTTGCCGGCTCATCGGCTTGGCCCTTGCAGCGCGCCGTTGATCCGCGCCTGTTCGAGCACGCCATGCTGCAGATACGCCGCCTGGGTACTCTGCAAGGCACTGTCGGTAGCCTGCAACGCCCGCACTTGCGCAGCCGCAGCAGCAAACAGACCCAGCCCCAGCACCAGCATGGCCAGCAGCACCTCGATCAGGCTCATTCCTTGTTGCCGTCCGCCATCCATGGCGCCTTCCCCCCTGCGACTTTTCCACAGCCCTTTGCCAACCCGGCCGACTGGACGTTCCTGTCCGCCGGCCTGACTCTATAGAAGCACTTCCAGGGAGGAATGCACGGTGAAGCAACAGGGCGTAACACTGATACAAATGATGTTCGCGTTAGCGCTGGTGGGGGTGCTGACGCACATCAGCGCGCCGACCTACAGCACCATGAGCAGCGGGCTACACCAGCAAGCTGCCGCCAAAGATCTGGCCCAGGCTTTGCGCACCGCGCGCAGCGAGGCCTTGCTGCGTAACCAGGTGGTCCGCCTGCAGGCGCTGGAGGATAACTGGGGCAACGGCTGGCGCATGGTCGTGGAGCAGGACGGCCCACAGCTGCTGTACCAACAGCGGCTTGAGCGGGTGAGCATCGTAGGCAATCAACCGGTGGCCCGGCAGGTACGCTTCAGCGGGCTGGGGGTGCCCTTGCACGAGGGGGGAGCGTTTCAGGCCGGGACGCTGTTCGTCTGCCAGCGCCCCGATCCCTTCAGCCAGTACCGGGTGGTACTGGCACACACAGGCCGGGTCAGCCTGCGCGAGGAGCCCGGCGAGCAGCCGCTGTGCGCGGCTGCCGGGTCAGATCAATGAACGCACGCGCAGCTCTTTGGGCATCGAGAAGGTGATGTTCTCCTCGCGGCCATCGAGCTCTTCGGCGCCGGTGGCACCCCAGGCCCGCAACTGCTCGATCACGCCACGCACCAGCACTTCGGGCGCCGAAGCACCGGCAGTGATACCAATGCGTTCGACGCCATCGAACCAGCTTTTTTGCAGGTCTTCAGCGCCGTCGATCAGGTAGGCCGGGGTCGACATGCGCTCGGCCAGCTCACGCAGGCGGTTGGAGTTGGAGCTGTTCGGGCTGCCGACCACCAATACCACGTCGCATTCGTTGGCCAGTTGCTTAACCGCGTCCTGACGGTTCTGGGTGGCGTAGCAGATGTCGTCCTTGCGCGGCCCGCCGATATTGGGGAAGCGCGCGCGCAGGGCATCGATCACCCGGCTGGTGTCGTCCATCGACAGCGTGGTCTGGGTGACGAAGGCCAGTTTGTTCGGGTCGTTGACCTGCAGGCTGGCAACATCGTCCTCGTCTTCGACCAGGTAGATGGCGCCACCATTGCTGGTGTCGTACTGACCCATGGTGCCTTCGACTTCCGGGTGGCCTTCGTGGCCGATCAGGATGCACTCACGGCCGTCGCGGCTGTAGCGCGCCACCTCGATATGCACCTTGGTCACCAGCGGGCAGGTCGCGTCGAACACCTTCAGGCCGCGCCCCGCCGCTTCCTGGCGCACGGCCTGGGAAACACCGTGGGCGCTGAAGATGACGATGACGTCATCTGGCACCTGGTCCAGTTCTTCGACAAAAACGGCCCCGCGCGCACGCAGGTCCTCGACCACGAACTTGTTGTGCACCACTTCATGGCGCACGTAGATCGGCGGACCGAAGACTTCCAGCGCGCGGTTGACGATTTCGATCGCCCGGTCCACACCGGCACAAAAGCCACGGGGGTTGGCGAGTTTGATTTGCATGGATGACTCCTGGCTCAAAGGGCCTTGACCCCGAGGATTTCCACCTCGAAGTTCAAGGTTTTGCCGGCCAGCGGGTGATTGAAGTCGATGGTCACTTGCGCGTCATCGAATGCTTTCACCACGCCGGGCAACTCCGCATTGGCTGCGTCGTTGAAAATCACCAGCAGGCCTTCGGACAGTTCCATGTCGTTGAACTGCGAGCGGGGAATGATCTGCACGTTCTGCGGGTTCGGCTGGCCGAAGGCGTTCTCCGGGGTGACGGTCACGGTGCGCTTGTCACCGGCCTTGAAGCCGAAGATGGCTGCTTCGAAACCTGGCAGCAGGTTGCCGTCGCCGACCTTGAACACCGCCGGCGCCTTTTCAAAGGTACTGTCGACGGTGTCGCCGTTTTCCAGGTGCAGCGCGAAGTGCAGGGTCACTTCGGTGTTCTGGCCGATACGGGTCTCAGTCATGGACGGGCTCTCCGGACTTTTTGCTCTTGAACATGTCCAGCGCCAGCATCACCGCACCGACGGTAATGGCGCTGTCGGCCAGGTTGAAGGCCGGGAAGTACCAGCGGTTCTGCCAGTGCACGAGGATGAAGTCGACCACGTGGCCAAGCACGATGCGGTCGTACAGGTTGCCCAGCGCGCCGCCGAGCACCAGCGCCAGCGCGACGGCCAGCCAGGTCTCGCTGCGCCCCAGGCGCTTGAGCCAGACCACCAGCACGGCGCTGACCACCACGGCGATCAGGGCGAACAGCCAGCGCTGCCAGCCGGAGCTGTCAGCCAGGAAGCTGAAGGCAGCACCGGTGTTGTAGGCCAGGGTCCAGCTGAAGTAGTCAGGGATGACCACGATCTGCTGGTACAGGCTCAGCGCGCCCTCGAAGTAGAACTTGCTGGCCTGGTCGAGGACCAGGACCAGCACGCTCAGCCACAGCCAGCTGAGGCGCCCGAAGCGCCCCACACCAGGGTTAGGCATAGTGGCGCACCTCGCCTTTGCCGCCGATGTTGTCGGCGCAACGGGCGCAGATTTCCGGGTGCTCGGGGTTCGAGCCCACGTCTGCGCGGAAGTGCCAGCAACGGCCGCACTTGGCATGGCCGGACTTGACCACTTTCAGCTTGAGGCCAGGCACTTCGGTCTCGACCGCATCGGCTGGAGCCTGGGCGAACGGCGCAACGCTGGCCGCCGAGGTGATCAGCACGAAGCGCAGCTCGTCGCCCAGCTTGTTCAGGTCGGCGCTCAGGGCGTCGTCGGCGAACAGGGTGACTTCGGCTTGCAGGTTGCCACCGATGGCCTTGGCCGCACGCTGGTTTTCCAGTTCCTTGTTGACCGCAGTCTTGGCGGCCATCACGCGGTCCCAGTAGGCGCGACCCAGTTCGAAGCCTTCCGGCAACTCGCTCAGGCCTTCGTACCAGGTGTTGAGCATGACCGATTCGTTGCGCTCGCCCGGCAGGTACTGCCACAGCTCGTCGGCGGTGAACGCCAGGATCGGCGCGATCCAGCGCACCAGCGCTTCGCTGATGTGGTACAGCGCGGTCTGGCAGGAACGACGGGCAACACTGTTGGCACCCGTGGTGTACTGACGGTCCTTGATGATGTCCAGGTAGAAGCCGCCCAGCTCCTGCACGCAGAAGTTGTGGATCTTCGAGTAGACGTTCCAGAAGCGGTATTCGCCGTAGTGCTCTTCCAGCTCGCGCTGCAGCAGCAGGGTACGGTCGACCGCCCAGCGGTCCAGCGCCAGCATGTCTTCGGCCGGCAGCAGGTCGCGGGCCGGGTCGAAGCCGGACAGGTTGGAGAGCAGGAAGCGCGCGGTGTTGCGGATACGCCGGTAGGCGTCGGCGCTGCGCTGCAGGATCTGCTCGGAAACCGCCATTTCGCCGGAGTAGTCGGTGGCCGAAACCCACAGGCGCAGGATGTCGGCACCCAGGGTGTCGTTGACCTTCTGCGGCTCGATGGTGTTACCCAGCGACTTGGACATCTTGCGGCCGTTTTCGTCGACGGTGAAGCCGTGAGTCAGCAGCTCGCGGTATGGCGCGTGGTTGTCGATGGCGCAGCCGGTCAGCAGCGAGGAATGGAACCAGCCGCGGTGCTGGTCGGAACCTTCCAGGTACAGGTCGGCGCGCGGGCCGGTTTCGTGGCCGATGCTGTGCGAGCCACGCAGCACGTGCCAGTGGGTGGTGCCGGAGTCGAACCAGACGTCGAGGGTGTCGGCGATCTTGTCGTACTGGCCGGCCTCGTCACCGAGCAGCTCGGCGGCGTCGAGCTTGAACCAGGCTTCGATGCCTTCTTTCTCGACGCGCTTGGCCACTTCTTCCATCAGCTCGACGGTGCGCGGGTGCAGCTCGCCGGTTTGCTTGTCGAGGAAGAACGGGATCGGTACACCCCAGTTACGCTGACGCGAGATGCACCAGTCCGGGCGGTTGGCGATCATCGAGTGCAGGCGCGCCTGGCCCCAGGCCGGGACGAACTTGGTCTCTTCGATGGCCTTGACCGCACGCTCGCGCAGGGTCTCGCCGTTGTCGGGCTGCTTGTCCATGCCGACGAACCATTGCGCAGTGGCGCGATAGATCAACGGGGTCTTGTGGCGCCAGCAGTGCATGTAGCTGTGGCTGATGGTTTCGGTGTGCATCAGCGCACCGACTTCCGAAAGTTTTTCGACGATGGCCGGGTTGGCTTTCCAGATGAACTGGCCGCCGAAGAATTCCAGCGACGGCACGTACACACCGTTGCTCTGCACCGGGGTGAGGATGTCGTCGTTGACCATGCCGTAGCGCTTGCAGGTGACGAAGTCGTCTTCACCATAGGCTGGCGAGGAGTGAACCACACCGGTACCGGCGCCCAGCTCGACGTAGTCAGCCAGGTACACCGGCGACAGACGATCGTAGAACGGGTGACGGAAGTTGATCAGCTCCAGGGCCGAGCCTGGCGCGGTGGCGATTACCGAACCTTCCAGCGAATAACGCTTCAGGCACGATTCGACCAGTTCTTCAGCCAGCACCAGCAGCTTGTCGCCGGTATCGACCAGGGCGTAGTTGAACTCCGGGTGGACGTTCAGCGCCTGGTTGGCCGGGATGGTCCACGGCGTGGTGGTCCAGATCACGATCGAGGCAGGTTTTGCCAGCGACGCCAGGCCGAAGGCGGCGGCCAGCTTGGCGTCATCGACCACCGGGAAGGCGACGTCGATGGTCTGCGATTTCTTGTCGGCGTACTCGACCTCGGCTTCGGCCAGGGCCGAACCGCAATCGAAACACCAGTTGACCGGCTTGAGGCCCTTGAACACGAAGCCGTGCTTGACCATTTCAGCCAGCGCGCGGATTTCACCGGCTTCGTTGGCGAAGTTCATGGTCTTGTACGGGTTGTCCCAGTCGCCCAGCACGCCCAGGCGGATGAACTCGGTCTTCTGCCCTTCGATCTGCTCGGCGGCATAGGCACGGCACAGCTCGCGGGTCTGGTCGGCGCTCAGGTGCTTGCCATGGGTCACTTCAACCTTGTGCTCGATCGGCAGGCCGTGGCAGTCCCAGCCCGGGACGTACGGGGCGTCGAAACCGGACAGGGTCTTGGAGCGGACAATCATGTCCTTGAGAATCTTGTTCAGCGCATGACCGATGTGGATCTTGCCGTTGGCGTAGGGCGGGCCGTCGTGCAGCACGAACTTCGGACGATCCTTGCCAATTTCGCGCAGCTTCTGGTACAGGCCAATGCTGTCCCAACGCTGCAGGATCTGCGGTTCGCGCTGTGGCAGGCCGGCCTTCATCGGGAAGGCGGTGTCCGGAAGGTTTAGCGTGGCTTTATAGTCGGTCATTTCAGGCTCTTCGTTAGCGGTTGACCGTGCCAATGGGCACGTGCGGCGGCGATATCCGCATCGATCGCCGACTTCAGCGCCTCCAGGGAGGCGAATCGCTGCTCTTCACGCAGCTTGTGGTGGAATTCCACCGTCAGACGCCGGCCATAGAGATCGCCGGCAAAATCCAGAAGATGTACTTCCAGGTGGGCTTTGCCATCACCTGAAACGGTTGGCCGTACGCCGATGTTGGCGACACCCGGCCAGTTCTTGCCATCGACTTCGACGCTGACCAGGTAGACACCGGTGAGCGGTACGCGATGGCGCTTGAGCTGGATGTTGGCCGTCGGGGTACCCAGCTGGCGCGCCAGCTTCTGCCCGTGCAGCACGCGCCCGCGGATGCGGAACGGCCGGCCCAGCAGGCGCTCGGCCAGGGCGAAGTCGGCACTGGCCAGGGCATCGCGCACTTGCGTGCTGCTGACCCGCAGGCCGTCGAGCTCGACGGTTTGCGCTTCCTCGACGGTAAAGCCCTGGAGGATGCCGGCTTGCTCGAGGAAGTCGAAATCACCGACCCGGTCGCAGCCGAAGCGGAAATCGTCGCCCACTTCCAGGTGCTTGACGCCCAGGCCGTCGACCAGGATGGTGTCGACGAACTCGGCGGCGCTGAGCTTGCTCAGGCGCTGGTTGAACGCCAGGCACAGCACCCGGTCGACGCCTGCGGCGGCCAGCAGGGCGACCTTGTCGCGCAGGCGGGCCAGGCGCGCGGGCGCGGTGTCGGGGGCAAAGTATTCACGCGGCTGTGGCTCGAAAATCACCACGCAGCTGGGCACGCCCAACTCGTCCGCTCGCTCACGCAGGCGCGCCAGGATTGCCTGGTGGCCGCGGTGAACACCGTCGAAGTTGCCAATAGTGGCGACACAGCCCCGGTGCTGGGGGCGCAGGTTGTGGAGGCCTCGAACCAGCTGCATAACGCGCTTCTTGCTCATAAAGTGGTCGATTATAACCACACCCGGGCGTTGACGACAGGCAGCAGCGTCACCCCGTGGCGTGGAATGTGTAAAACCGACGTCTGACCGTCGTCAGGCCTTAATGCAACGCCTTGCGGGCGAAGTCACGCGGGCGAAAACCAAACAGCACCAGACAGCCGAAATAGGTCACGACCCCGGCCAGGATCAGCGCACCCAGGCGCAGGAAGCGCTCGAGCATCTGCCCTTCGGCCCAGGCCGGCATGTAGTGCATGCCCACCAGCAATACCGCCGACATCAGCAATACCGCCACCACCAGCTTGGCGAGGAACTTGGCCCAGCCCGGTTGTGGCTGGAACAACTGCTGCTGACGCAGCTTCCAGTACAAAAGGCCAGCATTCAGGCAGGCGCCCAGACTGATGGCCAGGGCCAGGCCGGCGTGCTGCAGGTGGGTAATGAAGACCAGGTTGAACAACTGGGTACAGACCAGGGTGAAGATGGCGATCTTCACCGGGGTACGGATGTTCTGTTGGGCATAGAAGCCCGGTGCCAGCACCTTGACCAGAATAATTGCCAGCAGGCCGACCGAGTAAGCGATCAGGGCACGCTGGGTCATCGCCGCATCAAAGGCGCTGAATTTACCGTACTGGAACAACGCCACGGTCAGCGGCTCGGCGAGGATGGCCATGGCCAGGGTGCACGGCAGCACCAGCAAGAAGCACAGGCGCAGGCCCCAGTCGAGGATTCGCGAATACTCGTGGCGGTCACGGTTGGCGTAAGTCTTGGCCAGGGTGGGCAGCAGGATGGTGCCCAGGGCCACGCCAAGCACACCGGACGGCAGTTCCATCAGGCGATCGGCGTAGTACATCCAGGACACCGAGCCCGCCACCAGGAACGAGGCGAAAATGGTGTTGATGATCAGCGAGATCTGGCTGACCGACACCCCGAGGATCGCCGGCAGCATCTGCTTGAGCACCCGCCACACGCCGGTATCGCGCAGGTTAAGGCGCGGCAGCACAAGCATGCCGATCTTCTTCAGGTGTGGCAGCTGGTACAGCAATTGCGCCAGGCCACCGGCCAGCACGCCCCAGGCCAGGGCCATGATCGGCGGATCGAAGTACGGCGTGAGGAACAGGGTAAATCCGATCATCGCCACGTTGAGCAGGGTTGGCACGAAGGCCGGCACCGAAAAACGGTTCCAGGTATTGAGGATGGCCCCGGCCAGCGAGGACAGCGAGATCAGCAATATATAAGGAAAGGTCACCCGCAGCAGGTCGGTGGTCAGCTGGTACTTCTCGGCGCTGTCGACAAAGCCCGGCGCCGTTACCCACACCACCCAGGGCGCGGCGAGGATGCCCAGGGCAGTCACCAGGGCCAGCACCAGGGTCAGCAGGCCGCTGACGTAGGCAATGAAGGTACGGGTCGCCTCCTCGCCTTGCTGGGTCTTGTATTCAGCCAAAATTGGCACGAACGCCTGGGAAAACGCGCCCTCGGCGAAGATGCGCCGCAGCAGGTTGGGCAGTTTGAAGGCAATGAAGAAGGCGTCGGTGGCCACGCCTGCGCCGAACACCCGTGCCAGGATGGTGTCACGGACAAAGCCCAGCACCCGCGAGATCATGGTGATGGAGCTGACCGCGGCCAGGGATTTAAGAAGATTCATCGAAAGTTTTTCACGCCTGAGGATAAAGGGCTGTGCCGCAACGCGCCCAGTTGTGCGATACTCCGCGCCGCAACGCAAGCAGAGCAAAAGCTCCCGAGTTTACAGGTCGTGCCGCAGAAGGGAATCACTCCCTTGTACAGAACGACCACTCAGCGGAACCATGCAAGTGCCCTTGACAACCGATCAACTCATCGGCATGATTCGCGGCCTATTTTGTTTGCTATTTACCAAGTCTTTCGAGGAGCTCGACGGTGGCCAACTCACCTTCCGCCAAAAAACGTGCAAAACAGGCTGAGAAGCGTCGCAGCCACAACGCCAGCCTGCGTTCCATGGTTCGTACCTACATCAAGAATGTAGTTAAAGCCATCGACGCAAAAGACGCCGAAAAAGCGCAAGCTGCTTACACTCTGGCTGTTCCAGTTATCGACCGTATGGCCGATAAAGGTATCATCCACAAGAACAAGGCTGCTCGCCATAAAGGCCGTCTGAATGGCCACATCAAGGCGCTGAAAGAAGCTGCAGCTGCCTAAGCGACATGCTTGTTGAAAAACCGACCCTAGGGTCGGTTTTTTATTGCCTGTGATTCCTGAGATTGACCTTTAACCCTGTGGGAGCTGGCTTGCCAGCGATCGACCGCAAAGCGGTCGCAGCCCAGGCAACACCAGATGGGTAGCCTGGACCGGCCTCATCGCTGGCAAGCCAGCTCCCACAATGGGCTGCAATGCAGCCCGGGCTGTTTGTTACTTACCAATCTGAATCTTCGGTGCCCACTGCAGCCATTCATCCTCGGCCTTGTCGAACAGGGCAAAGGTCTGCTGCGGACGGGCCGGGTTACCGATCTTCTCGCCGTCCGGCGTTGCGAAGGCAATACCGCCCTCGATCAGGGTCTCCAGCGACTCGGTTCGTACCGTAGCGCCCTTGAACAGGCCGATGTCGAAGCCAAAGCCGCTGCTGTTCCAGAAACGGCTTCCACTACGTACCAGCGCTGCGTACCTGGGCTCGATGAGGATGTGGATCAACACCCGATCCGCCGTCTGCCCCAACTCGAAACCGGTAACCTTGCCCACCGGAATCTCGCGGTAGGTCACTGGCACGCCCGGCTTGATCGAACCCCGCCGCGCAGCACTGAGCACCAGCGACAAGCCGGCTTCGCGCTCGGAGAAGTCCGGCGCCTGTGGCAATGCATTGAAGTTGAGCTGTGGCCCTGCGCTTCTCACGGCCGGCTGCACTTCCAGGTACTGACCGGTGACCAGGGTTTCCAGGTTGGCAGTCTTGACGATGCCCAGGGCAGGCTTGACCACCCAGAACTGTGTACCTTCGCGGGCAATGCGCTCCGGCACCTCGGTGATCCGCGCCTTGAGCAGCACCGCCTGCAAATCCTTGGTCAGGTCGACCTGCTCGACCTTGCCGACATCCAGGCCCTTGAAGCGAACCGGCGTGCCCACCTTGAGGCCGTCTGCGCGATCGACACGGATGGTCACCGTGGTTCCGCTGCGGTTGGCTGCTTCCTGGTCTTCATGCAGGAGGAAGAACGGAATACGGCGCTTGAGCTTCACATTCGGGATCGGTGTGTCGAAGGCAATACCGCCAGCCATCAGGCTTTGCAGCGATTCACTCTTGATCTGGATGCCCGACAGGCCACCGCTCAGGGTAATGCCGCTGGCATTCCAGAAGCGCGTCGAACCGTTGACCAGGCCGGCGTACTCTTTCTCGATATGCACGCCGATCAGCAGGCGTTTGCTCTTCTTCGAGAACTGGTAGCTCTGCACCGTACCGACCTTGACCTGACGGTAGAGGATCGGGCTGCCGACTTCCAGCGAACCGAGGTTGTCGCTGTACAGCACCAGATGCAGCCCCGGTGCCTTGAGGTCCAGTGGCGGCGCCTTGGCCCGCGCCTCGAACTCACGCTGCGGTGTCGCGCCCTTGTCGCCCGGGCGGATGGCGATGTAGTTACCTTTGACCAGCGCCTCCAGGCCGGTAATACCGGCCAGGGAGATCGATGGTTTGACCACCCAGAACTGCGTGCCGTCGACCAGGTAGTCTTCGGCCAGCGGATCGAGGGTCAGCTCGGCCATGGCGCTAGCCAGGTCGGCATCGACCTTGAGGGTCTTCAGCGAGCCGACCTGGATACCTTTGTACATTACCGGAGTACGCCCGGCCTGCAGGCCCTCGAAGTCGCTTAGCTTGACCTTGACGCGAATACCGGCCTGGGCCGCATCGAAGTCTTCGTACAGGCGGAACGGCAGGTTCGGATCGGTTGGCGGGCTGTCCTTGCGGTGCTCGGGCGTGGCGAAGGCGATGCCGCCGGCGACAATACTGGCCAGCGATTCACTACGGACCTTCACTCCGGAAAGGTCGGCATCGATGCTGACGCCGCTGGCGTTCCAGAACCGCGTATGTTTGCGCACAAGGGCGGCATAGGCCGGCTCGATGAACACCTTGATCTCGACCGTACCCTGGTCTTCGGCCAGGCGATAGCTCTTCACCCGGCCGACCTGGATCTGCTTGTAGAACACCGGGCTGTCGCGGTTGAGCGAGCCCAGGCGGTCAGCCTTGAGGGTCAGGTGCAGGCCCGGCTCGCTGTCGGACAACGGCGGCGCCTCATCCAGCGCCTTGAAGCGCTTGGTCGGCTCGCCCTGCCCCGGGCTCACGGCAATGTAGTTGCCTGAGACCAAGGTTTCCAGGCCGGTGATCCCGGCCAGGCTGACGCTCGGCTTGACCAGCCAGAAGCGCGTCCCGGTGTTCAGGTGCGGCTCGGCTTCCTTGTTCATCTCAATGGTGGCGATGACCCCGGTATTGCTGCCCTTGGCATCCAGTACCAGCTCTTTCACCTTACCGACCGACATACCCTTGAAGACCACTTCGGTCTTGTTGGCGACGATACCTTCACCGCTTTCAAAGCGGACCTGGATGTTCACCCCTGACTCGCGATAGGCCTGCCAGCCAAGCCAGCCACCGATCACCAGGGCGATCAGGGGCAATATCCATATGGCCGACCAGTTCGAAGCTGGGCGGGTTTTAGCCGTAGGCAAATCACTCATGGTCGTCATCCGACTCCGTGTTATCCCAAATCAGTCGGGGATCGAAGGTTACTGCAGCGAGCATCGTCAGAATCACCACACTGGCGAAGGCGACGGCGCCCAGATTGGCTTCGACACTGGCGATCCTGCCGAAATTCACCACCGCCACCAAAATGGCGATCACGAAAATATCCAGCATCGACCAGCGTCCGATGAATTCGATGAAGCGGTACATCAGAATCCGTTGCCGCGCCGACAACGGTTGGTGGCGCTGCACCGAATAAAGCAGCAGGGCAATGCCCACCAGCTTGAAGGTCGGCACCAGGATACTGGCGATGAACACCACCGCAGCGATCGGCAGCATGCCGTGCTTCATCAGGGTGATGACGCCGGACATGATGGTGTCCGGACTGCCCTGCCCCAAGGCGCTGACGGTCATGATCGGCAGCACATTGGCCGGGATGTACAAGATTGCCGAGGTCATCAGCAACGCCCAGGTTCGCACCAGGCTGTTTGGCCGCCGTGCGTGCACCACTGCGCCACAGCGGGTGCAGGTTTGCGCGTCACTGTCCGGCTCCTGGCGATTCAGCTCGTGGCATTCACCACAAACCAGAATGCCAGCATCAATCGCACGCATGCAGGTCTTCCCCCGATAAAGCGCTCCATATCTGGTGGGGCGACATCACCACCTCCAGCCACACCTGCACCAACAACAAACTGATAAAGCAGGCCAGGCCCAGGCCCAGGCTCAGCTCCGCCAGGTCGACCAGCTTGACCATCGCCACCAGCACACCCATGAAATAGACCTCGAGCATGCCCCAATCGCGTAGATGGTGATAAATCCGATAGAGCAACAAACCGTAACTGCGGCCGATGTTCAGGCGAATGCTCAACAGCACAGCCAGCTGGCACAGCAGTTTGAGCAAGGGAATGGCCATGCTGCAAAGAAACACCACCACTGCCACGCCGCGCATACCGGTGTTGTACAACCCGACCACGCCACTCCAGACGGTGTCGTCGGAGCTTTGGCCGAGCAGGTGCAATTGCATGATCGGCAAGAAGTTGGCCGGTACATAGAGCAGCAAGGCTGCCAGCACCAGGGCCAGGCTGCGCTGGACCACATTGTGCCGATGGGCGTAGAGCTCGTAGCCACAGCGCGGGCAGTGGGCCTTTTCGTCCTGCTTGAGCACAGGCTTGCGCATCAGCAGGTCGCATTCGTGACAGGCCACCAGGTCATTGAGGGGCAAGTCGGCGAGCTGATGGGGGTCGGCAGGTTCTGACATAGTGAACTTCTGAGTCAACGCGAGGGCGCTATTCTAACCGATGTAGGAGCGGGCTTGCCCCGCGATACCCTTCTGTCAGCCACATCGCATCGCGGGGCAAGTCGAGGCGTCGCACCGCCGCTCCCACAGGGACAGTGCGCACAGAGGAAAATGCCAGAAAGACAAAACCCCTACCTGCATACGCAGATAGGGGTTTCGGAATTTAATCTTGACGATGACCTACTCTCACATGGGGAAACCCCACACTACCATCGGCGATGCATCGTTTCACTGCTGAGTTCGGGATGGGATCAGGTGGTTCCAATGCTCTATGGTCGTCAAGAAATTCTGTTGCCAGAAGGTCTTGTTAGACACTCCAGCGAATCGGGTATGTGATGCTTGTGAGTTACAAATTCTCGGCTTTGCAGTCTTCACTACCGCAATTTGGCCTGCTCTTTATTTAGGAGCAGCAAATTGCTTGGGTGTTATATGGTCAAGCCTCACGGGCAATTAGTATTGGTTAGCTCAACGCCTCACAGCGCTTACACACCCAACCTATCAACGTCGTAGTCTTCGACGGCCCTTCAGGGAGCTCAAGGCTCCAGTGAGATCTCATCTTGAGGCAAGTTTCCCGCTTAGATGCTTTCAGCGGTTATCTCTTCCGAACATAGCTACCCGGCAATGCCACTGGCGTGACAACCGGAACACCAGAGGTTCGTCCACTCCGGTCCTCTCGTACTAGGAGCAGCCCCTCTCAAATCTCAAACGTCCACGGCAGATAGGGACCGAACTGTCTCACGACGTTCTAAACCCAGCTCGCGTACCACTTTAAATGGCGAACAGCCATACCCTTGGGACCGGCTTCAGCCCCAGGATGTGATGAGCCGACATCGAGGTGCCAAACACCGCCGTCGATATGAACTCTTGGGCGGTATCAGCCTGTTATCCCCGGAGTACCTTTTATCCGTTGAGCGATGGCCCTTCCATACAGAACCACCGGATCACTAAGACCTACTTTCGTACCTGCTCGACGTGTCTGTCTCGCAGTCAAGCGCGCTTTTGCCTTTATACTCTACGACCGATTTCCGACCGGTCTGAGCGCACCTTCGTACTCCTCCGTTACTCTTTAGGAGGAGACCGCCCCAGTCAAACTACCCACCATACACTGTCCTCGATCCGGATAACGGACCTGAGTTAGAACCTCAAAGTTGCCAGGGTGGTATTTCAAGGATGGCTCCACGCGAACTGGCGTCCACGCTTCAAAGCCTCCCACCTATCCTACACAAGCAAATTCAAAGTCCAGTGCAAAGCTATAGTAAAGGTTCACGGGGTCTTTCCGTCTAGCCGCGGATACACTGCATCTTCACAGCGATTTCAATTTCACTGAGTCTCGGGTGGAGACAGCGCCGCCATCGTTACGCCATTCGTGCAGGTCGGAACTTACCCGACAAGGAATTTCGCTACCTTAGGACCGTTATAGTTACGGCCGCCGTTTACCGGGGCTTCGATCAAGAGCTTCGCGTTAGCTAACCCCATCAATTAACCTTCCGGCACCGGGCAGGCGTCACACCCTATACGTCCACTTTCGTGTTTGCAGAGTGCTGTGTTTTTAATAAACAGTCGCAGCGGCCTGGTATCTTCGACCGGCATGGGCTTACGGAGCAAGTCCTTCACCCTCACCGGCGCACCTTCTCCCGAAGTTACGGTGCCATTTTGCCTAGTTCCTTCACCCGAGTTCTCTCAAGCGCCTTGGTATTCTCTACCCAACCACCTGTGTCGGTTTGGGGTACGGTTCCTAGTTATCTGAAGCTTAGAAGCTTTTCTTGGAAGCATGGCATCAACCACTTCGTCGCCTAAAGGCAACTCGTCATCAGCTCTCGGCCTTAAGATCCCGGATTTACCTAAGATCTCAGCCTACCACCTTAAACTTGGACAACCAACGCCAAGCTGGCCTAGCCTTCTCCGTCCCTCCATCGCAATAACTAGAAGTACAGGAATATTAACCTGTTTTCCATCGACTACGCTTTTCAGCCTCGCCTTAGGGACCGACTAACCCTGCGTCGATTAACGTTGCGCAGGAAACCTTGGTCTTTCGGCGTGGGAGTTTTTCACTCCCATTGTCGTTACTCATGTCAGCATTCGCACTTCTGATACCTCCAGCAAGCTTCTCAACTCACCTTCACAGGCTTACAGAACGCTCCTCTACCGCGTCACCTAAGTGACACCCGTAGCTTCGGTGTATGGTTTGAGCCCCGTTACATCTTCCGCGCAGGCCGACTCGACTAGTGAGCTATTACGCTTTCTTTAAAGGGTGGCTGCTTCTAAGCCAACCTCCTAGCTGTCTAAGCCTTCCCACATCGTTTCCCACTTAACCATAACTTTGGGACCTTAGCTGACGGTCTGGGTTGTTTCCCTTTTCACGACGGACGTTAGCACCCGCCGTGTGTCTCCCATGCTCGGCACTTGTAGGTATTCGGAGTTTGCATCGGTTTGGTAAGTCGGGATGACCCCCTAGCCGAAACAGTGCTCTACCCCCTACAGTGATACATGAGGCGCTACCTAAATAGCTTTCGAGGAGAACCAGCTATCTCCGAGCTTGATTAGCCTTTCACTCCGATCCACAGGTCATCCGCTAACTTTTCAACGGTAGTCGGTTCGGTCCTCCAGTCAGTGTTACCTAACCTTCAACCTGCCCATGGATAGATCGCCCGGTTTCGGGTCTATACCCAGCGACTAAACGCGCTATTAACACTCGCTTTCGCTACGCCTCCCCTATTCGGTTAAGCTCGCCACTGAATATAAGTCGCTGACCCATTATACAAAAGGTACGCAGTCACCTAACAAAGTAGGCTCCCACTGCTTGTACGCATACGGTTTCAGGATCTATTTCACTCCCCTCTCCGGGGTTCTTTTCGCCTTTCCCTCACGGTACTGGTTCACTATCGGTCAGTCAGTAGTATTTAGCCTTGGAGGATGGTCCCCCCATATTCAGACAAAGTTTCTCGTGCTCCGTCCTACTCGATTTCATGACTAAGAGATTTTCGCGTACAGGGCTATCACCCACTATGGCCGCACTTTCCAGAGCGTTCCGCTAATCTCAAAGCCACTTAAGGGCTAGTCCCCGTTCGCTCGCCACTACTAAGGGAATCTCGGTTGATTTCTTTTCCTCAGGGTACTTAGATGTTTCAGTTCCCCTGGTTCGCCTCTTGCACCTATGTATTCAGTACAAGATACTCAGCTTATGCTGAGTGGGTTCCCCCATTCAGAGATCTCCGGATCAAAGTCTGTTTGCCGACTCCCCGAAGCTTATCGCAGGCTACCACGTCTTTCATCGCCTCTGACTGCCAAGGCATCCACCGTATGCGCTTCTTCACTTGACCATATAACCCCAAGCAATCTGGTTATACTGTGAAGACAACATTCGCCGAAAACTTGTAATTACTCACAAATTTTACCTTAGCCTGAACACACACCAGTGAAAGTGCTGTCCAGTCTATCTTTCTATCACATACCCAAATTTTTAAAGAACGATTCTGAAAAAGTTCAGAAATCAATATTCGAGCCGAATATTCATTTCTAAGCTTTGACGTAAGGTGGTGGAGCCAAGCGGGATCGAACCGCTGACCTCCTGCGTGCAAGGCAGGCGCTCTCCCAGCTGAGCTATGGCCCCGTATTGCTACAGGCTGCACCACATGTAATTGGTGGGTCTGGGCAGATTCGAACTGCCGACCTCACCCTTATCAGGGGTGCGCTCTAACCAACTGAGCTACAGACCCAATCGTCTTCTTCAATGAATCAAGCAATTCGTGTGGGAGCTCATAAGACAGCTGATGTCTGTCGATTAAGGAGGTGATCCAGCCGCAGGTTCCCCTACGGCTACCTTGTTACGACTTCACCCCAGTCATGAATCACACCGTGGTAACCGTCCTCCCGAAGGTTAGACTAGCTACTTCTGGTGCAACCCACTCCCATGGTGTGACGGGCGGTGTGTACAAGGCCCGGGAACGTATTCACCGCGACATTCTGATTCGCGATTACTAGCGATTCCGACTTCACGCAGTCGAGTTGCAGACTGCGATCCGGACTACGATCGGTTTTGTGAGATTAGCTCCACCTCGCGGCTTGGCAACCCTCTGTACCGACCATTGTAGCACGTGTGTAGCCCAGGCCGTAAGGGCCATGATGACTTGACGTCATCCCCACCTTCCTCCGGTTTGTCACCGGCAGTCTCCTTAGAGTGCCCACCATAACGTGCTGGTAACTAAGGACAAGGGTTGCGCTCGTTACGGGACTTAACCCAACATCTCACGACACGAGCTGACGACAGCCATGCAGCACCTGTGTCAGAGTTCCCGAAGGCACCAATCCATCTCTGGAAAGTTCTCTGCATGTCAAGGCCTGGTAAGGTTCTTCGCGTTGCTTCGAATTAAACCACATGCTCCACCGCTTGTGCGGGCCCCCGTCAATTCATTTGAGTTTTAACCTTGCGGCCGTACTCCCCAGGCGGTCAACTTAATGCGTTAGCTGCGCCACTAAAATCTCAAGGATTCCAACGGCTAGTTGACATCGTTTACGGCGTGGACTACCAGGGTATCTAATCCTGTTTGCTCCCCACGCTTTCGCACCTCAGTGTCAGTATGAGCCCAGGTGGTCGCCTTCGCCACTGGTGTTCCTTCCTATATCTACGCATTTCACCGCTACACAGGAAATTCCACCACCCTCTGCCCTACTCTAGCTCGCCAGTTTTGGATGCAGTTCCCAGGTTGAGCCCGGGGATTTCACATCCAACTTAACGAACCACCTACGCGCGCTTTACGCCCAGTAATTCCGATTAACGCTTGCACCCTCTGTATTACCGCGGCTGCTGGCACAGAGTTAGCCGGTGCTTATTCTGTCGGTAACGTCAAAATACTCACGTATTAGGTAAGTACCCTTCCTCCCAACTTAAAGTGCTTTACAATCCGAAGACCTTCTTCACACACGCGGCATGGCTGGATCAGGCTTTCGCCCATTGTCCAATATTCCCCACTGCTGCCTCCCGTAGGAGTCTGGACCGTGTCTCAGTTCCAGTGTGACTGATCATCCTCTCAGACCAGTTACGGATCGTCGCCTTGGTGAGCCATTACCTCACCAACTAGCTAATCCGACCTAGGCTCATCTGATAGCGCAAGGCCCGAAGGTCCCCTGCTTTCCCCCGTAGGGCGTATGCGGTATTAGCGTTCCTTTCGAAACGTTGTCCCCCACTACCAGGCAGATTCCTAGGTATTACTCACCCGTCCGCCGCTGAATCGAAGAGCAAGCTCTTCTCATCCGCTCGACTTGCATGTGTTAGGCCTGCCGCCAGCGTTCAATCTGAGCCATGATCAAACTCTTCAGTTCAATACTGCTTGGGTTTTGAAAAAACCCTAAACTTGGCTCAGCAATCTCAAATGACTTACTTTCAAATCTTTCGATTTTTCGTGTAGCCACTTGTGATGCTGATAATCTTTTTGACTATCAGTCTGAGCTCACAAGCACCCACACGAATTGCTTGATTCAGTTGTTAAAGAGCGGTTGGTTAAGAGCTTTTCGTCTCAACCGAGGCGCGCATTCTACGCTTTCCTCAGAGCCTGTCAAGCGTTTATTTTGAAGTTTTTCAGATGCTTTCGATTAAAAAGCCTTTCAACTTCAACCACTTGACTCGCTGCGATCTCTCGTCAGCGGGAGGCGAATTCTACAGCGTTTCAAACCGCTGTCAACTGCCTTTTCACCGCTGTCGATCTTTCGATCGAAGCCCTTCCGGATGACCCTGGAACCGCTAACTCTTTGAAACTCAAGGAGTTTTCAGTTCCGACTGCGCCGGAAGTGGGGCGAATTATAGACAGATCCACAGGGGCGTCAAGCACTTATTTAAGCTTTTGTTACAGGTGCCGTTTTACGCACTGCCAGGCGCGGGATTCGCCGCTCCAGCGCAGGAATACGCAAGGCCAACAGGAACAAGCCGATAGCAGCGTATATGACCCACTCTTTAAGGTCGGCGCGTACTACCCAGAGAAAGTGCAACAAGCCCAGCCCCAGAATCACGTAAACCAGTTTGTGCAACTTCTTCCAGCGCGCGCCGAGACGGCGCTGACTGTATCGATTGGAAGTGACCGCTAAAACCAGCAAGCCCAAAAAGCCCAGCATCCCGACAATGATGTAAGGACGCTTGCTTAGCTCAACCCCCAACTGCCCCCAGTCCAGCCCCAGGACGAAGAACATGTAGGCACTCAGGTGCAGCACTATATAAGCAAAGCACCACAGCCCCAGCTGGCGCCGCGAGACAATCCAGCCCGCCCAGCCGGTAAGGCGCTGCAAGGGCGTCATGCTCAGGGTTATCAACAGGAAGATCAAAGCCCCCAGCCCCAGGCGATCGACCAGGATCTTGCCCGGATCCGGCCCAAGGGCTTCCATGGCTGCTTCATACAACCACCATAGCGGCCAGACACTGGCCAAGATAAAGATGCCGAGCCTGAAGAGTGGATAACGCATCAGTAGTTCTTCCGCAGGTCGAGGCCGCTGTACAGCCCTGCCACTTCTTCGGCATAGCCATTGAACATCTGCGTGGGCCGCACATTGGGACTGAACAGGCCACTGGGCAGGCGCCGCTCACGGGCCTGGGTCCAGCGCGGGTGATCAACCTCGGGGTTCACGTTGGCGTAGAAGCCATATTCTTCTGGAGCAATCGCCTGCCAGGTGGTGCGCGGCTGCTCTTCGACCAGGCTGATGCGCACGATCGACTTGATGCTCTTGAAGCCGTACTTCCAAGGCACCACTAGACGCAACGGCGCACCGTTCTGGTTGGGCAGTTCGCGCCCGTACATGCCAACGGCGAGGATCGCCAGCGGGTTCATCGCCTCATCCAGGCGCAAGCCTTCTATATAAGGCCAGTCGATCAGGGCAAAGCTTGAGCGCTGACCAGGCATGCTCTTCGGGTCCTGCAGGGTTTCGAAGCGAATGAAACGGGCCTTGGAGGTTGGCTCGACCTGATCAAGCAGCGCCGATAAAGGAAAGCCCAGCCAGGGGATGACCATCGACCAGGCTTCCACGCAGCGCAGGCGATAGATGCGCTCCTCCAGTTGGTAGGGTTTCATGAAGTCTTCCAGGGCATAGCGCCCGGGCTTGCCTACTTCACCATCCACCACCACGGTCCAGGGCTCGGTTTTAAGGCTGCCGGCATTGGCCGCCGGATCGCCCTTGTCGGTGCCGAACTCATAGAAGTTGTTGTAGTGGGTGGCATCCTTGAACGGCGTGATCGCCTCCCCCGGCGCCGTCACTGCTTGCCACTTGGTAGCGACGAGCTTCTCGCTGAACCAGCCAGGCGCCCTGCCCGCCTCGACATCGGCATAGCGCGATGCGTCGGCAGCACTGGCCCACCGCGGCAGCGCGGTTGCCGCGATGGCAGCCAGCGACCCGCCGAGCATGGCGCGGCGCGAGACATAAAGGGATTCGGGGGTGACATCCGATTCTTTGCAATCGGAGGCTTTGGACAGCTTGATGAGCATGATGGCTCCGTAGAACTGGAGGACTGATGCACCAGTAGACTACGGAGCCCGAGCGAAATTACATCACTCGATGTTTTTGCGCCGACGCATGCGCAACAGGTATTGCACAGGGCCGGAGGCCGCATAGCCGAGGAACACCAGCAGCAGGATGCGCGGTGGATCACTGAAGACTACCGCGAACACCAGCACCACGGCGAGGATCGCTACGAACGGTACGCGTCCCTTGAGATCCAGTTCCTTGAAGCTGTTGTACTTGATGTTGCTGACCATCAGCATACCGGCCGCAGCCACCAGCAGCGCCACCAGGAACGACAGTTTCGAACCCTGGATGCCGTAGTCGCTGAAGGCCCAGACGGTACCGGCCACCACACCGGCAGCAGCCGGGCTGGCCAGGCCGATGAAGTAGCGCTTGTCAGCCTTGCCGACCTGGGTGTTGAAGCGCGCCAGACGCAGCGCGGCGCCAGCTACATAGATGAAGGCGACCATCCAGCCGACCTTGCCCATGTCTCCCAGGGCCCAGCCAAAGGCCAGCAACGCCGGGGCGACACCGAAGGCGACCATGTCCGACAGCGAGTCGTACTCGGCACCAAAGGCGCTCTGGGTGTTGGTCATGCGTGCCACACGGCCGTCCAGGCCATCGAGGACCATGGCGACGAAAATGGCGATAGCGGCGAAGGCGAAATACTTGCTCGCCTCACGTGGATCACCCGCGCTGAGGGCCGCCTGGGCACTCATGGAGTTGATGATCGAATAGAAACCGGCGAACAGGTTCGCAGTGGTGAACAGGTTGGGCAGCAGATAGATGCCGCGATGCCGAACCTTGCGTCCTTCGGCGTCATGCCCTTCTTCAACATGCTCATCGATCGGTAGCAGGCTTTCGGCGTCAGAGGCCTTGTTCGGCTCTTCGGGACGTTCGCTCATGGACATTACCTTGCAACGGTGTGGAAAGTTTCGACAGACGTCTGCGACGAGGGTTCGCCGACAAACGATGAAGCTTTATACCAGAAGCTGACCGCCTAAACGAAAAAACGCGGCCGAAGCCGCGTTTTCATCGCATCAGGACAAGATCAGTTCTTGGCCTTGTCGACGATTTTGTTCGCCGCGATCCAAGGCATCATCGAGCGCAGTTGCTCGCCGATGACTTCGATGCCGTGAGCAGCGTTGTTACGACGCTTGGCGGTCATCGAAGGATAGCCGGTGGCGCCTTCGCTGATGAACATCTTGGCGTACTCGCCGTCCTGGATGCGCTTCAGAGCGTTGCGCATGGCCTGACGGGATTCGGCGTTGATGACTTCAGGGCCGGTCACGTACTCGCCGTATTCGGCGTTGTTGGAGATCGAGTAGTTCATGTTGGCGATGCCGCCTTCGTACATGAGGTCAACGATCAGCTTCAGTTCGTGCAGGCACTCGAAGTAGGCCATCTCTGGCGCGTAGCCCGCTTCAACCAGGGTTTCGAAACCGGCTTTGACCAGCTCGACGGTACCACCGCACAGAACAGCCTGCTCGCCGAACAGGTCGGTTTCGGTCTCGTCCTTGAAGGTGGTTTCGATGATGCCGGTACGGCCGCCACCGACGCCAGCGGCGTAGGACAGGGCAACGTTCTTGGCATTGCCGGAAGCATCCTGGTAGATCGCGATCAGGTCAGGGATACCGCCGCCTTTGACGAATTCAGAACGCACGGTGTGACCTGGCGCTTTTGGCGCGATCATGATCACGTCCAGGTCGGCGCGTGGGACAACCTGGTTGTAGTGGATGGCGAAACCGTGGGAGAAGGCCAGGGTGGCGCCCTTCTTGATGTTCGGCTCGACTTCGTTCTTGTACAGCTGGGACTGGAACTCGTCCGGGGTCAGGATCATGACCAGGTCGGCACCGGCAACAGCGGTCGCTACATCGGCAACTTTCAGGCCGTGAGCTTCGGCTTTGGCAACGGTGTTCGAACCTTTACGCAGACCGACAGTGACATCCACACCGGAGTCTTTCAGGTTGCACGCTTGAGCGTGGCCCTGGGAGCCGTAACCGATGATGGCAACTTTCTTGCCCTGGATGATGGAAAGGTCACAGTCTTTGTCGTAATAAACTTTCATGAAAATACCCCTGTTATCTCGGCCCATAGGGCCATCGCTAATTTTTTGAGTTAGATGCTGAGCACTTTGTCGCCACGGGCAATGCCGGTAACGCCGCTGCGCACTGTTTCGAGAATGGACGCGGTACCGATGGCCTGAATGAAGCTGTCAAGCTTGTCGCTGGCGCCAGTAAGCTGAACGGTATAGACGCTGCTGCTGACGTCGACGATCTGCCCACGATAGATATCGGTGGTGCGTTTGATCTCGGCACGCTGGGCGCCCGTGGCCTTGATCTTGACCAGCATCAGTTCACGTTCGATGTGCGCGCTTTCCGAGAGGTCGACCAGCTTGACGACTTCAACCAGCTTGTTCAGGTTTTTGGTGATCTGCTCGATCACCTCATCATGACCGACCGTGGTCAGCGTCAGACGCGACAGGGTCGGGTCTTCGGTTGGCGCCACCGTCAGGCTTTCGATGTTGTAGTTACGCTGCGAGAACAGACCAACCACGCGAGACAAGGCACCGGGTTCGTTTTCCAACAGCAGGGAAATAATGTGCCGCATGATTAGGTACGCTCCGTCTTGCTCAGCCACATATCGCGCATAGAGCCGTCTTTGATCTGCATCGGGTAGACGTGCTCGCTGTTGTCGACCTGGATATCGATGAACACCAGCCGGTCTTTCATGGCGAACGCTTCCTCGAGCTTGGGCTTGAGGTCTTTCAGGCTGGTGATGCGAATACCCACGTGACCATAGGCTTCGGCCAGCTTGACGAAGTCAGGCAGCGATTCCATGTAGGAGTGCGAGTGACGGCTGTTGTAGGCCATGTCCTGCCATTGGCGGACCATGCCCAAGACACCGTTGTTCAGGTTGACGATCTTCACCGGCAGGTCGTACTGCAGGCAGGTCGACAGCTCCTGGATGTTCATCTGGATGCTGCCCTCACCGGTAACGCAGGCAACGTCCTGGTCCGGGAAGTTCAGCTTGACGCCCATGGCCGCCGGGAAGCCGAAGCCCATGGTGCCCAGGCCACCGGAGTTGATCCAGCGGTTCGGCTTGTTGAAGCGGTAGTACTGAGCCGCGAACATCTGGTGCTGACCAACGTCGGAGGTAACAAAGGCATCGCCCTTGGTCACTTCGCAGAGGGTCTCGATCACGGTCTGCGGCTTGATCACGCTGCCGTCGCCCTTGTCGTAAGGGAACATGTCGCGATCACCACGCCATTCTTCGATCTGCTTCCACCAGGCATCCATGGCGGCCTTGTCCGGCTGCTCGCCGATTTCGCGCAAGGTCGCAACCATTTCGGTCAGTACGCTCTCGACCGGGCCAACAATCGGCACGTCGGCCTTGATGGTCTTGGAGATCGACGCCGGGTCGATGTCGATGTGGATAACCTTGGCGTTCGGGCAGAACTTGGCCGGGCCGTTGACCACGCGGTCGTCGAAACGCGCACCGACGGCGAAGATCACGTCAGCGTGGTGCATGGCCAGGTTGGCGGTGTAGCTGCCGTGCATGCCGAGCATGCCGAGGAACTGGCGATCGGTACCCGGATAGCCGCCCAGGCCCATCAAGGTGTTGGTGACCGGCAGGTTGAGCATCTGCGCAACTTCGGTCAGCGCTGCAGAACCGCCGCCGAGGATCACGCCGCCACCGGCGTAGACCACTGGGCGCTTGGCGGCCAGCAACATCTCGGCAGCCTTGCGGATCTGCCCCGAGTGACCACGAACGGCCGGGCTGTAGGAACGCATCTTGACCTTTTTGGGGTAGACGTATTCGAACTTTTCCGCGGGGTTGGTCATGTCTTTGGGGATATCGACCACGACCGGGCCCGGGCGGCCGGATTGCGCCAGATAGAAAGCTTTTTTCAGGACTTCAGGGATTTCCGAGGCGTGCTTGATCATGAAGCTGTGCTTCACGATCGGCCGGGAAATACCAATCATGTCGGTTTCCTGGAAGGCATCGGTACCGACCATGGTGCTAGGCACCTGACCGGAGAGGATGACCATCGGAATGGAGTCCATGTACGCGGTGGCAATACCGGTGATGGCATTGGTCGCGCCTGGACCAGAGGTCACCAGTACCACGCCGGCCTTGCCGGTGGCACGGGCATAACCGTCCGCCATATGGGTAGCTGCCTGCTCGTGACGAACCAGGATGTGGCTTACTTCCGGTTCTTTGAACAGGGCATCGTAAACATGAAGGAGAGCACCACCAGGGTACCCGTAGATGTGCTTAACGCCTTCGTCACGCAAAAAGCGGACGACCATCTCAGCGCCAGATAAAAGCTCCACGTTGTTCACCTCTAAAACGCCAGAATACCGTCCACGGTGGACGGGTCTTAATAGGTTTACTGCCAAGCAGAGCATGAGCGACGGAATCGCCGACTACGTCAGCACTGACTGAGCAAGTATTGGGAGCGCCCCAAAGTGTTGCGGGGTTTTCCCACCCAGCGCGAGGTAACGCGTTGCGGGGTGTAACAGGTCGGCGCGGGTATGCGCCTCATGATCTGCTTAGCGGGTCTGCTTCTGGCAGTCCCTCTACAGCGGAATCTGGATTCTTCTTTTTCGGCGCGCGCAAGTCAAGAAAAATTATTGCCAATTTCGCGCAAGGACGATCCACAGCCACCACTAATGCCAGTGACAGCAGCAGAAAAACAAACAATACAAACAAAAAGAGCCACAATCTGTGGCTCCAAGGGTGAAAAGAGGGAAATTCAGGCAGAAGGACTGATCAATTGGTCAAACTCTGCTAGCAGCCTGCGTAGCTCGCGGCTTTGCTCCGGGCGATCGACGTATACCGTTTCAGCCATGACCAGGATGCCGGAGGCATTTGGCAACGGCAGGCCCTTTTCGAGAATCTCTTTCATTTTTGGCAGGAAGATCCACTGCAGCCACTGATCGAAGCTCATGCTGTCGACCGCGAACGGCACGCTGCTCGCCAACGCTTGAGGCGTCGGTGAAACATCACTCCACCAGCCTTGGGCATGGAGTTCATGCTCGATCAACAGCAGGTGATCGGCAATATCGAGAATGCGTGGATCCATTACAGGTTGACCTGGGCTTTCTGCCGGGCCAGCGCTGCGCCTGCCGAATCACCCTGTTTTTCGCGCGACTGGGCAATGATGTTCCACAGCCCGGCCTGCAGGTCGGGGCGACCGTTGGCGTAGGTCAGCGCGCGGCGAGCCAGTTGCTCGGACTGCGCGGCATCGCCTTGAGCCAGGCGCACCTGGGCCAGCCGGTAAAGCACTTGCGGCTCGCGTGGCGCGATGCGCTGGGCACGCTCCAGACTCGACGAGGCACCGTTGTAGTCGCCACCGGTCTGTTGCTGCTGGGCGGTGGTCAACAACGCCAGTACCGGGCCGTCGAGCTGTTCGTCAGCCGAGAGGCCGCCGCTGGCTGCACTGGCGCGCGGAATACCGCTCGGCGCGCTGGGCGCAGTGGTGCTCGGCATGGTGTAGCTGCCGGCATTGGTCGAGCTGCTGTCGAACGGCGCCGAGCTGCTCGGGCCCGGGGTAATCGGGCCGGTGCTGATCGGCGCGGCACCGGTGGACGCTGGGAAAGTCTGGATCGGTGTGGCGCCGGAACCTTGCGGGACCATGACCATCACCCCGGAATCCTGCGGCACGGACTGAGCCTGACGCGTCCCGCCATTGACCTGCGCAGGCGCACCACGGTTAGCCGTGACCCGCTCGCTGTTGGAAACCCGGGTACTGGAATCGACCACGGGAATGGAGCCGCGCGGATTGCTGGCGCAGCCGTTGAGCAAAGCCAGCGCCGTCAAGGCTGGAAACCACCACTTGTTCACTTCACACCCTCTTTAGGCTAGTGCTTAATTCATCCAACCCTTGACCCAGTCCATGACGGACTCGGCGGGATCCGGCTCGCCGCCACAGGCGGGCCCAGCCGGCGGTTCACTACCGCGAATATACGGCATCTGCACGGCGCCCGGGCAACTGGCATCCGAGCCCTGGCCGCTATGCGGATCGATCCAGGCCTGAACCACGTTATCGGGCAGCGGCATGTCCAGCGGCAAGGGGTCGGCCTTGCGCATGAAGCTGGTCCAGACCTGCAGCGCGCCGGTAGCACCCGTGAACGGTGTTTTACCGTTGTCATCGCGCCCCAGCCAGACCACCGCCAGCAAGTCCTGGCTGAAACCTGCGAACCAGCTGTCACGCGAATCGTTGCTGGTACCGGTCTTGCCCGCCAGGTTCAACGAGCTTGGCAGCACACTGTAGACCGAACGCCCGGTACCTTCGCGCATCACCCGCTGCATGGCGTTCTGCACCAGATAGATGGCGCCCGGATCGAAGGTTTGCTGGATCTGGAACGGATAACGCTTGAGCGGCTCGCCTTCGGCGGTCAGCACGCTGCGAATACCGCGCATCGGTGTATTGAAACCACCGTTGGCCAGGGTCTGGTACATGGTCGCGACCTGCATCGGCGACATGCCGCCAGCCCCGAGCATCATCGACGGGAACGCCGGCCAGTCGACGTTCACGCCTAACCGGCCAATGGTCTTGAGCACGTTTGGCACGCCCAGTTCCAGGCCCAGCTTGGCGGTCGACAGGTTGTAGGAGTTGGCCAGGCCCTGGTACAGATAAATCGTACCGTGGGAGCGGCGGTCATAGTTCTGCGGCCGCCACACCTGGCCATCGGCGCCTTTGATCGAGAACGGCTCGTCCTGCACCCAACTGGTCAGGGTGTACTTGCTCGGTTTTTCCAGGGCGGTCAGGTATACCGCCGGCTTGACCAGCGAGCCGATCGGCCGCACCGCATCGATAGCGCGGTTGAAACCGGCGAAACCGGCCTGACGGCTGCCGATCAGGGCCTGGACTTCACCGGTTTCCGGGTTGGTCACGACCATTGCCGCTTCGACTTCATCGGCGCCCTTGCGCCCGGCCAGGCGCTTGAAGGTCTCGCCCATGGCCGCTTCCGACTTCATCTGCAGGATCGGATCGAAGCTGGTGAAAATGCGCAGGCCTTCTTCGGTCAAGTCTTCGTCACGGTAGTCCTGGCGCAGCTGGCGTTTGACCAGGTCGAGGAAGCCCGGGTACGAACTGTCGGCCAGGCTGCCGCGCTTGGTCACGCCCAATGGCATCTTCTTCGCCGCTTCCACCGCTTCCGGGGTTGCCACGCCCTGCTCGGCCAGCAGGTCGAGTACCAGGTTACGCCGCACCGTCGCCCGCTCCGGGTAACGCCGCGGGTTGTAATAGGAAGGGCCCTTGACCATACCGACCAGCAAGGCAATCTGGTGCAGCTTGAGTTCCGACAGCGGCTGGCTGAAGAAGAACTGGCTGGCCAGGCCGAAGCCGTGCACCGCGCGCTGACCGTCCTGGCCGACGAACACTTCGTTGAGGTAGGCCTCGAGGATTTCGCGCTTGTCGTAATGCAACTCGAGCAGCAAGGCCATCATCGCTTCATTGAGCTTGCGGCTGAGGCTGCGTTCGTTGGTCAGGTAGAAGTTCTTCACCAACTGTTGGGTCAGGGTACTGCCGCCCTGGCGCATGGCGCCGGACGAGGTGTTGACCCACACCGCCCGGGCAATCGACTTGGGCGACACACCGAAGTGGTGATAGAAGTCACGGTCTTCCACCGCCACCAGGGTTTCCAGCAGGTACGGCGGCACCTGGTCGATCTTGATCAGGATGCGGTCTTCGAGGTTTTTCGGGTACAGGCCGCCGATCAGCAGCGGCTCGAGGCGCACCACGTCGAGCTTCGAGCCGTTGGCGCCACTCAAGCCGGCTACATAGTCACCGGAGAAACGCACGCGCACCGCTTGCGCCGTTTCCATGCCTTCATAGAACTGGAAGCCGCGAGTATTCAGATCAACGGTATTGCCATTGACTGCAGCCGCGCCCGGGCCATTGGCAACGCTTTCGCGGCGATATCCGAGGGCATCGAGTTCGATGAGGAAGTCGGCCTTGCTCAGTTTCTGGCCGACGAACAGCTCCAGCGGCCGGGCATACACCTTGGCCGGGATAGTCCAGCGCTTGCCGGAGAATTTCTCCTGGACCACGGCGTCGAGGTAAATGGCATAGCCCGCCACCAGCACAAAGCCGACCAGGCTGAGCTTCAAGGCCCAGCCCAGCCAGGCACGCGAGCGGCCAGACGGGCGTTTTTTAGCGGTACGGGGGGATCGGGATCGAGTCATGGCGGCGGATTATACGCACTTTATCGCACATCGACAGGCGCCCTCCGGCGGTTTGCACCAGCCACGCTTGCAGCCATAATGGCCCATTCGAATCTCCCGACCCAGAAGGATCGCCCGTGAGCCAAGCCTTGATTACAGCCCTGCAGAACCCCGCCCTGTTCCCTCACCCAGTGACGGCGTTTCAGGTTATCGAGACGCATATCTCCTGGGTGCTGCTCACCGGTGAATATGCCTACAAAATCAAGAAGCCGATGAACTTTGGCTTCCTCGACTTCACCGAGCTGCCTCAGCGCGCGCACTTCTGCGCCGAAGAGCTGCGCCTGAACCAGCGCCTGACCGACGGCTTGTATCTGGAAGTGCTGCCGATCACCGGCAGCGCCGAAGCACCGCAACTGGGTGGCGAAGGCGAGCCGATCGAATACGCGCTGAAGATGCGCCAGTTCCCTCAGAGCCAGATGCTCAGCACCCTGCAGGCCAACAGCGAACTGACCGCCGCGCACATCGACCAGATGGCCGAGCAGATCGCCCGCTTCCACCTGGCGGCGCCAAAAGTTGCCGTGGAGCATCCACTGGGCACGCCAGACAGCGTCATGGCTCCGGTCGAGCAGAACTTCGAGCAGATTCGCCCGTTCCTTTCCGACAAGGCCGACCTGCAGCAACTGGATGCCCTGCAAGCCTGGGCCCAGGACAGCTTCAAACGCCTGAATCGCCTGCTTGAGCAACGCAAGGCAGAAGGTTTCATCCGTGAATGCCACGGTGATATCCACCTGGGCAACGCCACCCTGATCGATGGCAAGGTGGTGATTTTCGACTGCATCGAGTTCAACGAACCGTTCCGCCTGACCGACGTTTATGCCGACGCCGCATTCCTGGCCATGGACCTCGAAGACCGCGGCCTGAAATCGCTGTCGCGCCGCTTCATCAGCCAGTACCTGGAGCTGACCGGTGACTACGCCGGCCTGGAACTGCTGAACTTCTACAAGGCTTATCGTGCACTGGTGCGGGCCAAGGTCGCCCTGTTCAGCATGCCGGCCAACGCCGATGCCGTGCAGCGCGCCACTACCCTGCGCACCTATCGCAACTATGCCAACCTGGCAGAGAGCTACAGCGCCATCCCTTCGCGGTTTCTGGCCATCACCCACGGTGTTTCCGCTGTCGGCAAGAGCCACGTGGCCATGCGCCTGGTCGATGCCCTGGGCGCCATTCGCCTGCGTTCGGACGTCGAGCGCAAGCGCATGTTCGGTGAGCAAGCCAGCGCCAATGCCGGCCAGCTGCAAGCCGGTATCTACAGCGAAGACGCCAGCCAGGCCACCTACCAACGCCTGCACCAAATGGCCGAAACCATCCTGCGCGCCGGCTTCCCGGTGGTGATCGACGCCACCTACCTCAAGCAAGACCAGCGCCAGGCCGCCGCCGGGGTCGCCAGCGAAACCGGCGTGCCGTTCCTGATCCTCGACTGCAACGCGCCGGATGCGGTGATCGCCAGCTGGCTGGCCAAGCGTCAGGCCGATCAGAACGATCCGTCGGATGCCACCCTGGAGGTGGTCAAGGCCCAGCAAGCCAGCCGTGACCCGCTCAGCGCCGAAGAGCTGCTGCAAAGCAAGCGCGTGGAAACCAACGAAAGCGGTAGCCTCGACCTGCTGGTCAAGCAGATCCGTCAGCGCCTGCCAGGGCTCTGAAGCCTCCCGGGACGTGAAGTAGTCGACACTTCACGCTTGATTCCGGGCGCCTCCGCAATGATGGCCCTATAGTGTCACCATCAGGGCAAACAAGGAGGCGCCTCATGAATCAGCCACGGCAACTGGACAGCGCGCTATATGCGTTGGTGCATGACGAACAGATCGCCAGCTTCAATCGCGAGAAACCCAAGGACGGCGCCGTCGACTTTCGTGGCGGCGATTTCCGCGGACTCGACCTGCGTGAACTGGACACCAGCGGCATCGACTTCACCGATGCCTACTTCCGCGCCTCCGACCTGCGCGGCCTGGACCTGCGCTACAACGGCCTGGAAGGCGCCAGCCTTGCCCATGCGCAGATTTCCGGCACCTACTTCCCCAGCGAACTGAGCGCCGACGAGATCCTGATGTCGGTCAATTTCGGCACCCGCCTGCGTTACCGCACACGCTGACAGCAACGAGTGAAACGCCCGCCGGCTGTGGCCTGGCGGGCAGCTTTCGGCTACCCGTCGGCACATGGATGGCAAAACGCCGCGTATTTTCCAAGTGCCGCTACACTCCTCATTGACCTGCCGCGATTCCTTAATCAAGACCCGTTCAGCCGTCGCAAGGAGGCTTGATGAACGATGAACTCCAGCATCTGAAAAATCTTGGCAAGACTTCTGCGCAGTGGCTGCATGCGGTCGGCATCCACAGTGCTTCGGATTTACGCCGACTGGGTGCGGTGACTGCCTACAAGGCCGTGCGCAGCCGCGGCTTCAGGGCTTCGAAGGTGCTGCTCTACGCAATTGAAGGCGCCTTGCTCGACGTGCACTGGAACGATATTCCGGCCGAGCGCAAGGAAGCCCTGAACCAGCAACTCGACGGCAAAACTGCCGTACAGAAAAATAATCGGGAATATTGAGTCAGGACGCTTGACTACGAAATGAGAATCGTTATGATTATCACAACTGGTCGCGAGACTGGTTGGGTAACCTGAAAGCCCCTGGTTCGGACTCTCAGATTATCTCCTCATCAGGCTAATCACGGTTATTGACCCGGCACTTTGCCGGGTCTTTTTTTGCCTGGGGTTTTTACCCGCCTTTGCGCATCTGCGCGCAGTAGTCCTGCTCCGGCAAAGCCGGGGTGTACCAGACATAATCGGCCATTTGCGCATCAACCACCTGCCCCACCTCAGCGAGCATCAGTACCTGCGTGGTGCCTTCAGCACCCAGATCGGCAAGGTGCAAGGGCACGCCGATGTCCTTGCGCACGTGATAACCGCCGGCCAACAGCAGCGCCGGTTGTGGTGCGGCCAGCAGGCGCTCGGCGATGCGTCGGTCGCGCTGTTGCTGAACCGCCAGCATGGCCGGCAACTGGCTTTCGGGCAGCAGGCCGCAATGGGATTCCCTGACTTGCTCCAGCAGCACGGCTTGTACCTTGGCTGCTGCCGAGCGCGCCCCCTTCAACGCTGGCGACTGGCGATAGATCCTGCGCACTTCGTCGGTGTCGAGGTTGGCGGCCAGTAACGAGTAAGTTTGCCCCAGGGCTTCACGGACGATCGGCCCGTACAAGGCCCAATCCCAGCCATCCTGCCAGCCCAGCGCCTTGGGCAGGTCCTGCGGGCGTGTTTGCTGCTGTTTCAGTGCATCGACCTGGCCTTGCTGCACCGGCTGCAGCATCTCCAGCAGCAGGCTGCCCTGCGGCCGTTGCGCGTCCAGTGCGCGCAGCAGCCAGAGCTGCAGGGCATGGTGATCGGGGTTGTCGTGTTTCTCGCCAACCAGCAGCCGTTGAGCCTGCGCGAGCCGCTCCAGCAGTTGCGCGGGCGTCAGTAGCCGGCCGCTGCTCAGTTCACGGATGTGCCCAAGCTCGGCATGCTCACGGCCTTCGGGGCTTTGCCAGGCTGGCAAAGGCGGTGCCTCGGCTCGGGACTGGCAGCCGGCGAGCCCCCAGACCAGCAACAGCAATAACGCGGGCAACCGGGGACGACGCATGGGGCAGTTCTCCTAACGGGCGATGATCAGCGGGTGCCCCCGCTCGGGATGAGGCTGTACCAGCACATCGATGCCGAACACCGCCTTGAGGGAATCGGGGCGCAACACCTGCTGCGGGGTATCCAGGGCGTGGGCGCGGCCCTGTTCGAGCAGCAGGATACGGTCACAGTAGCGCGCCGCCAGGTTCAGGTCATGGAGGATGACCATCACCGCCGCACCACGATCAGCGAACTCGCGGACCGCTTGCAAGGTGGTGTGCTGGTGCAGCGGGTCGAGCATCGAGGTCGGCTCGTCAAGCAGCAGGATTCGCCCGTCCTCCCCTGGCCACAGCTGCGCCAGCACCCGCGCCAGGTGCACGCGCTGACGCTCGCCACCGGAGAGTGCCAGATAGCTGCGCCCGACCAGATGGCCGGCATCCGCCGCCTGCAGGGCCGCGTCGATGATCTGCTGGTCACGTTCGAGGCCGGTTTTATGCGGCAAACGACCCATGCCGACCACCTCTTCAACCTTGAAGGCAAAACCCAGGCTGGAGACTTGCGGCAACACCGCCAGGCGCTGGGCGCGCTGCTGGCCTGGCCAGTCGGACAGGCCTCGGTCATCCAGGGTCACCCGCCCCTGGCTGGCATTCAGCTCGCCGCACATCACCCCGAGCAGGCTGCTTTTGCCCGCGCCGTTGGGACCCAGAACCCCAAGTACCTGGCCGGGTTGCAGCGCCAGGCTGATATCGCTCAGGACCTGGTTCGCGCCACGGCGCAGGGACAGGTTCTCGACTCGCAGCATCAGGCACGCCCTCGCAACAGCAGATAAAGGAAGAACGGCGCACCAATGAACGCGGTGACGATACCGATCGGCAGCTCCGCAGGCGCCAGCGCCAAACGGGCGATCAGGTCGGCGAACAGCAACAGCGAAGCGCCAGCCAACAGCGAGGCCGGTAACAGCACGCGGTGATCAGGCCCGGCCAGCAAGCGCACCAGATGCGGCACCACCAGGCCGATAAAGCCGATCAGCCCCGCCGCCGCTACTGCCGCGCCAACCCCCAAGGCGGTACAGAACACCAGTTCGCGCTTGAGCTTCTCGACCTCGATGCCCAGGTGCCGGGCTTCGGATTCGCCCAGCAACAAGGCATTCAAGGCCTGAGCCCGGCGCGGCAGCCACAGTGAGACCACCACGGCGACCAGCACCAGTGGCCAGAGGCGCAGATAACTGGCGCCATTGAGGCTGCCCAGGTTCCAGAACGTCAGGGTGCGCAAGGTGGCGTCATCGGCCAGGTAAGTGAACAGCCCCACGGCCGCGCCGGCCAGGGCGGTCAAGGCGATACCGGCAAGGAGCATGGTCGCTACGTTGGTCTGACCATCACGTCGGCCCAGGCGGTACACCAGCGCGGTCACCCCGAGGCCACCGAGAAACGCACACAGCGATAACAAATAAGGAGCGAATACCTCGGGAATACCGCCCATCCATGAGCCGCCGACAATCGCCACCGCCGCACCGAGCGCGGCGCCAGCGGACACGCCGACCAGGCCAGGGTCGGCCAGCGGGTTGCGAAACAGCCCCTGCATCGCCACCCCGGACAGCGCCAGCACGGCGCCCACGGTCAGCCCGAGCAAAGTCCGCGGCAAACGAATCTGGCCGAGGATCAGCTCGGCCTGCTCCAGCCCTTCCCCGGCCACCGGCAACCCGATCAGCCGGGCGCCGGCGCGCAGGGTATCGATCAGTGGCAGGCTGACCGGCCCCAGCGCCAGCGACAACCAGATCGCCAGCAGGCACAGCAGCGTCAGGGTGACGAACAGCGTGCGCGGTTTGACCAGCCGGTTCATTGCGCGGTCGGGTAGAAGGCTTGGGAAAGGCTCTGCAAGGTAGACGGCAGACGCGGACCGAGACCACCAACCAGCAGGGTCGGGTCCAGCTCGATCATGCGCTTGTTACGTGCGGCACGCGAAGCATTCAGGGCGGGGTTTTCCTTGAGCAATGCCTGCAAGGCCTGGTCACCGCTCAGACTACGGTCGGCGAATACCAGCACATCGGGATCGAGGGCCGCCAAGGCCTCTACGGAGAAGTTCTTGTAGCCTTCGTTGTCAGCCAGGTTGCGCGCACCGGCCTGCTTGAGCAACCAGTCGCCGGCAGTGCCTTTGCCGGCAATCATTGGTTTGGAGCCGGCATGGCCGACCAGCAGGATCACGCCCGGGGCGGCTTGGCTGTTTTGCAGTTGCTTGATCTTGCCCTGCAGGGCATCGAGTTGCTGACGGTACTCGGCGAACAGTTGCTGGGCTTGTTGCTCATTGCCGAGCAAGCGGCCCAGCTGCTGCAGATTGGTTTCGACTGCGCCAAGGTCGGCCTTGCTCGAAAGCAGTTCGACCTTGACCCCGGCCCCGCGGATTTGCGCGAGCACCGGCGGCGGGCCCATTTCTTCGGTGCCCACCAGCACATCCGGACGCAGGCTCAGCACCCCTTCGGCGGACAGCTGGCGCTGATAACCGATACTCGGCAACGCCTTGAGCGATTGCGGATGCTGGCTGGTGGTATCGACCCCGACCAGCTTCTGCTCGCCGCCCAGCGCCGCCACCCACTCGCTCAGTGCCCCACCGGCGCTGACCCAGCGCTGCGGCAACGTGTCGGCCTGGGCCAAGGTGTTGAACACAAGACCGGCACATAGGGCGATCAGGCGGGCACGTGGGCGCATAACAGGCTTCCTTGAATGAGGAGGAGCGGCAATCCGGGTGGATAATGCCGGGGACGCACGGTATAAAGCGTCCGATACGGCTGATGCAGGCAATTTGATAATTATTTGCATTTGCACGTCAAGCCGTCACTGTGACTTCGAGTAACCCTCACCATGCATTTTCTTTGTCGTTCCGAACACCTGGGCGAAGGCCAGAGCCGAGGCTTCAGTGTCGATGACCTCGGGATTTTCGCGGTTCGGCGCGCAGGCACGGTCTACCTGTACCGCAATTACTGCCCCCATCGCGGGATCCCGTTGAACTGGGAGCCTGACGCCTTTCTCGACAGCAGCGCCAGCCTGATCGCCTGCGGGCGCCACGGCGCGCTGTTTCTGATCGAGTCCGGCGAATGCGTGGCGGGCCCCTGCGAGGGCGAGCAACTGACTGCCCTGGACTGCCGCGAAGACAGCCAGGGCATCTGGTTTATCGACTGAGCAACACCGGCAACGGCCGATCGATATAGACCTGTTCGCCATCGATCCGCGTGCCGTAGGCTAGCACCTCGACGCCATCGGCCACCGCAGCGCGCAGCGCCTCGGCATAGGCACTGTCGATCTCGTCGGCCGGGCGTACGGCTTCGACACCGCTGAGGTTCACGCAATATAGCTGCACCGCGCGCACACCCTGGCGTGCCAGGGTTGCCAGCTCACGCAGGTGCTTGGCGCCGCGCTGGGTCACCGCATCGGGGAAGGCGGCCACGCTGGAGTCATCAAAGCCCAGGGTCACGCTCTTGACCTCGACATAGGCCGGACCGTCAGCAAACTCCAGGCGAAAATCCACCCGGCTGCGTTCTTCACCGTAGGCCACCTCGCGCTTGAGCCCGGTAAATCCGGCCAGCTCGCTGATGACGCCGGCACGCAAGGCCTCTTCTACCAGGGCGTTGGCCCGCCCGGTGTTGACACAGGCCAGGCGCCCTTGCGGCGTTTCGCTGATTTCCCAGGTACCGGGCAGCTTGCGCTTGGGATCGTTGGAGCGGCTGAACCAGACCTGGCCGCCCTCGACCATGCAATTGAACATCGAACCGGTGTTGGGGCAGTGAATGGTCATCTGCTCGCCGTTGGCCAGTTCGATGTCGGCCAGGAAGCGCTTGTAGCGACGCAGTAAGCGTGCGGTTTCAAGTGTTGGAGAAAAACGCATCAGCCTTGCCAGCTCCGCAGTCCACGGGCAATCCGCTCAACCGCTTCCTGCAAGCGCGGCAAGCTCTGGGTGTAGGCAAAGCGCACATGGTGCCCGGCCTGGTGACGGCCAAAATCCAGGCCCGGGGTAAAGGCCACATGCTCGGTTTCGAGGAAGTGCCGGCAGAAGGCGAAGGCATCACCGCCAAAAGCGCTGATGTCGGCATACAGATAGAAGGCACCCTGAGGCTCGACGGCGATCTGGAAACCCAACCCGCGCAATGCGGGCAGGAGGAAGTCGCGACGACGGGCGAACTCGGCACGGCGCTCTTCGAGGATCGCCAGGGTAGCTGGCTGGAAGCACGCCAGCGCTGCATGCTGGGCCATGCTTGGCGCGCTGATGTAGAGGTTTTGCGCGAGTTTTTCCAGGTCAGCCACTGCTGCCGGTGGCGCCACCAGCCAACCCAGGCGCCAACCGGTCATGCCGAAATACTTGGAAAAACTATTAAGGACGAACGCCTCGTCGTCGACTTCCAGCACACTTGGCGCATCCATGCCGTAGGTCAGGCCGTGGTAGATCTCGTCCACCACCAGGTGACCCTTGCGCGCGCGGGTAGCGGCCGACAGGCCGGCAAGCTGGTCGCGATCGAGCACCGTCCCCGTCGGGTTGGCAGGTGACGCCACCAGGGCGCCGACGGTGTCCTGGTCCCAGTAGCGCTCGACCAGATCGGCGCTCAATTGATAATTCACCTCTGGCCCCACCGGCACCAGTTGCGCAGCACCTTCGACCAGGCGCAGAAAATGCCGGTTGCACGGGTAACCCGGGTCGGCCAGCAGCCAGTGCTTGCCCGGGTCGACCAACAGGCTTGCGGCCAGCAGCAAGGCGCCGGAACCACCCGGAGTGATGAGGATGCGCTGCGGGTCGATGCTCAGCCCGTAGCGCTGCTGATAGAACCCGGCAATCGCCTCACGCAGCGCCGGCAGCCCGCGGGCGGCGGTATAACGGGTGTGCCCCTGGGCCAGTGCGGCCTGGCCGGCCTCGACGATCGGCGCGGCGGTGGTGAAATCCGGTTCGCCGATTTCCAGATGGATCACGTCGCAGCCGCTCGCCTGCAGCTCGTTGGCGCGGGCCAGCAGGGCCATCACGTGGAAAGGTTCGATGGCGCGGCTGCGCGCACTGTAGGGCTGGGCCATTAGCCTTCTCTCAAAAGGGTCTAGAATAATGATTCTACTCATGCACTGGGTCGAACGTGTGGCAAAAGCTGTGGTCCACTGCAAAGATCGTCAAGGCCTGGCACAGTTGTCCCGGCCTTGACAACCGGGAGTAGCGTACCCCGATTCGATCTGGTAAGTTCGGCGGCTCGCAGTCGCAGGGCCGGCGGGCGCCGGAGATGGAGCAGCCTGCGCAATGGATTAGAAGAGTGAGAGGCGGTCTATTCATGTCCACCCAAGAAAAGCAACAAAGTCAGTCAGTTCTTGTTCATGGCGTCGAACCCTATAAAGAGACAAAGGGTGAGGAATACATGAGCAAAGCCATGCGCGACCACTTCACCAAGCTCCTCAATGGCTGGAAGAAAGAGCTGATGATCAGCGTGGACAACACCGTTGACCACATGAAGGATGAAGCGGCCAACTTCCCTGACCCAGCCGACCGTGCCAGCCAGGAAGAAGAATTCGCCCTGGAACTGCGCAACCGTGACCGTGAGCGCAAGCTGATCAAGAAGATCGACAAGACGCTGCAGCTGATCGTCGATGAAGAATACGGCTGGTGCGAAAAATGCGGTGTCGAAATCGGCCTGCGTCGCCTCGAAGCGCGCCCGACCGCCGACATGTGCTACGACTGCAAGACCTTGGCGGAAATCAAGGAAAAACAGGTCGGCAAAGCCTGACCTGACCAGAACGGGGCGCTCAAGGCGCCCCGTTTCATTTATGGCTATACGTATTCCTCTGCAGTTGCGTCCATGAGCATGAACAACCCTCGCTACATCGGGCGCTTCGCCCCTACCCCCAGTGGTTTCCTGCACTTCGGCTCGCTGGTCGCCGCCCTGGCCTCATGGCTGGACGCGCGTGCGGTCGGCGGCACCTGGCTGGTGCGCATGGAAGACATCGACCCGCCCCGCGAAGCCCCCGGCGCCCAGGCAGCGATCCTCAACACCCTGGAAAGCTACGGCCTGGAATGGGATGGCGAGGTGGTGTACCAGAGCCAGCGCCACGAGGCCTATGCCGAAGTGATCGAACGCCTGTTCCGTCAGGGTCTGGCCTATGCCTGCACCTGCTCGCGCAAGCAGCTCGAAGGCTATCACGGCGTTTACCCGGGCCTGTGCCGCAACGCCGGGCACGGCTGCGAGGACGCGGCCATCCGCGTACGGGTGCCAGAGCTGGCCTACCATTTCGATGACCGGGTCCAGGGCCGTTTCGAACAGCATCTGGGCCGCGAGGTCGGCGACTTTGTCATTCGCCGCCGCGATGGCCTGTACGCTTATCAACTGGCCGTGGTGCTGGATGACGCCTGGCAAGGGGTGACCGATATCGTCCGCGGCGCCGACCTGCTCGACAACACTCCACGCCAGCTGTACCTGCAAGAATTGCTGGGGCTGTCGCAACCGCGTTACCTGCATGTGCCACTGATCGTGCAGCCGGACGGACACAAGCTGGGCAAGTCCTACCGTTCACCGCCACTGGCCGCCGAGCAGGCGACGCCCTTGCTGCTGCGGGCATTGCGCGCGCTGGGCCAGGCGACCGAAGCGGGCATGGAGCAAGGCACCCCGGGCGAAGTGCTGGCGCATGCCGCACTGCACTGGAACCCCGACGCCCTGCCCCGACGCCTGAGCGTGCCCGAGGCCGACCTGCACTGACCCTTGCAGGAGCGGCGGTGCCCCGCGATGAGGGCAATCCGCACTTGATCGCGGGGCAAGCCCGCTCCTACCAGTCATGCAGAAAGCCTAGTAAATTCAATTCTTTGGCAAAAACGCACAAGCCCGTTACCATCGCCGCAGCCATTTGCGCCAATAATAAGTCCAAGCCGCAGCGCCCTAACCTTTGAGGCCAGCATGTATATCTATCGTTTGGTCCTGCTTCTGGTCGTGGGGATCTACCTGTTCTCCCCGGCCATCATGGACTGGTGGATCGAGCCAACCGGTGCCTGGTATCGCCCTTACCTGCTCTGGCTGATCCTGATCGTCGTGACCTTTATCCTGCAGAGCCAACGTGATGCCGATGAGCTTTAGCCTGACCCAGATGATCCTGATCAGCGCCGCCTACCTGCTGGTGCTGTTCGGCGTGGCCTGGGTCAGCGAACGCGGGATGATCCCGCGCTCGATCATCCGCCACCCGCTGACCTACACCCTGTCGCTGGGCGTCTATGCCAGTGCCTGGGCCTTTTATGGCTCGGTGGGCCTGGCCTACCAGTACGGCTACGGCTTTCTCGCCTGTTACCTCGGGGTATCCGGGGCCTTCCTGCTGGCGCCGGTGCTGCTGTACCCGATCCTGAAGATCACCCGTACCTATCAATTGTCGTCGCTGGCCGACCTGATCGCCTTCCGCTTTCGCAGCACCTGGGCCGGGGCGCTCACCACCATCTTCATGTTGATTGGCGTACTGCCGTTGCTGGCGCTGCAGATCCAGGCGGTGGCTGACTCGATCAGTATTCTTACCGGCGAGCCGGTCAAGGCGCGGGTCGCCTTTGCCTTTTGCGCGCTGATCACCCTGTTCACCATCTTCTTTGGCTCGCGGCACATCGCCACCCGGGAGAAACACGAAGGCCTGGTGTTTGCCATTGCCTTCGAGTCGGTGATCAAGCTGCTGGCCCTGGGCGGTATCGGCCTTTATGCGCTGTACGGCGTCTTCGGCGGTCCGCATGAACTGGAAGTCTGGTTGTTGCAGAACCAGACCGCCCTCGCCGCCTTGCACACACCGTTGCAGGAAGGCCCATGGCGCACCCTGCTGCTGGTGTTCTTCGCCTCGGCCATCGTCATGCCGCACATGTATCACATGGCCTTTACCGAAAACCTCAATCCGCGCTCGCTGGTCAGCGCCAGCTGGGGCCTGCCGCTGTTCCTGCTGCTGATGAGCCTGGCCGTGCCGCTGATTCTCTGGGCCGGCCTGAAAATGGGCGCCAGCACCAGCCCGGAATACTTCACCCTGGGCCTGGGCATCGCCGCCAACAACCAGGCACTGGCGCTATTAGCCTATATCGGTGGGCTCTCGGCCTCCAGCGGGCTGATCATCGTCACCACCCTGGCGCTCTCGGGCATGGCCCTCAACCACCTGGTGCTGCCGCTGTACCAGCCACCGGCCGAGGGCAACATCTACCGCTGGCTGAAATGGACCCGGCGGGCGCTGATCGTCGCCATCATCGCCGCCGGTTTCGGCTTCTACCTGACCCTGGGCAGCCAGCAGGACCTGGCCAACCTCGGCATCGTCGCCTTCGTTGCCACCTTGCAGTTCCTGCCGGGCGTGCTCTCGGTGCTGTACTGGCCGACCGCCAACCGCCGCGGCTTCATTGCCGGCCTGCTGGCAGGGATCCTGGTGTGGATGGTGACCATGCTGTTGCCGCTGGTGGGCAACCTGCAGGGCTTCTACATCCCGCTGCTGAACATGATCTATGTGCTCGACGACACCAGTTGGCACATGGCCGCGATCGCCTCGCTGGCCGCCAACGTGCTGCTGTTTACCCTGATCTCGCTGTTCACCAACGCCAGCAGTGAAGAAGTCAGCGCCGCCGAGGCCTGTGCGGTGGATAACGTGCGCCGCCCGCAACGCCGCGAGCTGCACGCCGCCTCGCCCCAGGAGTTCGCTACCCAGCTGGCCAAGCCCCTGGGTGCCAAGGCCGCACAGAAGGAAGTGGAACAGGCCCTGCGCGACCTCTACCTGCCGTTCGACGAGCGCCGCCCTTATGCCCTGCGCCGTCTGCGCGACCGCATCGAGGCCAACCTGTCAGGGCTGATGGGCCCGAGCGTGGCCCAGGACATGGTCGAGACCTTCCTGCCCTACAAGTCCGGTAACGAAAACTACGTTACCGAGGACATCCACTTCATCGAAAGCCGCCTGGAAGACTACCACTCGCGCCTGACTGGCCTGGCCGCCGAGCTCGACGCCCTGCGCCGTTACCACCGCCAGACCCTGCAAGAGTTGCCGATGGGTGTTTGCTCGCTGGCCAAGGACCAGGAAATCCTGATGTGGAACAAGGCCATGGAAGAGCTCACCGGCATCCCCGCCAAGCGCGTGGTCGGCTCGCGCCTGACCACCATCGGCGAACCCTGGCGCGGCCTGCTGCTGGGCTTCATCAACGTGCCCGACGAACACCTGCATAAACAACGCCTGGGCCTGGACGGCCAGACCCGCTGGCTGAACCTGCACAAGGCGGCCATCGACGAGCCGCTGGCACCGGGTAACAGTGGCCTGGTGCTGCTGGTCGAAGACCTCACCGAAACCCAGGCCCTGGAAGACAAGCTGGTGCACTCCGAGCGCCTGGCCAGCATCGGCCGCCTGGCCGCCGGGGTTGCCCACGAGATCGGCAACCCGGTCACCGGTATCGCCTGCCTGGCGCAAAACCTGCGCGAAGAGCGCGAAGAGGATGGCGAAATCACCGAGCTGAGCAGCCAGATCCTGGAGCAGACCAAACGCATCTCGCGCATCGTCCAGTCGTTGATGAGCTTTGCCCATGCCGGCAGCCACCAGCACAGCGATGAGCCGGTGTGCCTGGCCGAAGTGGCCCAGGATGCCATCGGTCTGCTGGCCTTGAACCGGCGCAATTTCGAAGTACAGTTCTTCAACCTGTGCGACCCGGAACACTGGGTCGAGGGCGACCCGCAACGCCTGGCCCAGGTGCTGATCAACCTGCTGTCCAACGCCCGCGACGCCTCCCCGCCCGGCAGCGCCGTACGGGTCAAGAGCGAAGCCAGCGAACATACCGTCGACCTGATCGTCGAGGATGAAGGCAGCGGTATCCCGAAAAACATCATGGATCGTCTGTTCGAACCCTTCTTCACTACCAAGGACCCGGGCGAAGGTACCGGACTGGGGCTTGCTCTGGTCTATTCCATCGTGGAAGAGCATTATGGACAAATCACCATCGACAGCCCGGCCGATAGCCAGAGCCAACGTGGCACCCGGATCCGAGTGACCCTGCCGCGCCATGTCGTAGCGACGTCCGCTGTGAACTGAGACCGTCGAGAGAATTGAATCAATGCCGCATATTCTGATCGTCGAAGACGAAACCATTATCCGCTCGGCGTTGCGCCGATTGCTTGAGCGCAACCAGTACCAGGTCAGCGAGGCCGGCTCGGTGCAGGAAGCCCAGGAACGCTTCAGCATTGCGACCTTCGACCTGATTGTCAGCGACCTGCGCCTGCCGGGCGCGCCTGGCACCGAACTGATCAAGCTCGGCCAGGGCACGCCGGTACTGATCATGACCAGTTACGCGAGCCTGCGTTCTGCCGTCGACTCGATGAAAATGGGTGCGGTGGACTACATCGCCAAGCCATTCGATCACGACGAAATGCTGCAGGCCGTGGCCCGCATCCTGCGCGACCGGCAGAACGCGCCCGCCGCGCCCGCTGAACGGGGCAACGGCAAGTCTGCAGGTGGCGACAAGGCCGCGGCCAGCAATGCGGCCAATGGCGAGATCGGCATCATCGGCTCCTGCCCACCGATGCAAGACCTGTACAGCAAGATCCGCAAGGTCGCCCCAACAGACTCCAATGTGCTGATCCAGGGCGAATCGGGAACCGGTAAAGAGCTGGTGGCCCGCGCCCTGCACAACCTCTCGCGGCGGGCCAAGGCACCGATGATCTCGGTGAACTGTGCGGCCATCCCGGAAACCCTGATCGAGTCGGAACTGTTCGGCCACGAAAAAGGCGCCTTTACCGGTGCCAGTGCCGGACGTGCCGGTCTGGTCGAAGCCGCCGATGGCGGTACGCTGTTCCTCGACGAGATCGGCGAACTGCCACTCGAAGCCCAGGCGCGCCTGTTGCGCGTGCTGCAGGAAGGCGAAATCCGCCGGGTCGGTTCGGTGCAATCGCAAAAGGTCGATGTGCGCCTGATCGCCGCGACCCACCGCGACCTGAAGAACCTGGCCAAGGTCGGCCAGTTCCGTGAAGACCTTTATTACCGCCTGCACGTCATCGCCCTCAAGTTGCCGGCCTTGCGCGAGCGCGGTGCCGACGTCAACGAGATCGCCAATGCCTTCCTCGCCCGCCAGAGTGCGCGGGTCGGGCGCAACGACCTGCGCTTCGCCCACGACGCTGAGCAAGCCATTCGGCACTACTCCTGGCCAGGTAACGTGCGCGAACTGGAGAACGCCGTGGAGCGTGCGGTGATCCTGTGCGAGAGCCCGGAAATTTCCGCCGACCTGCTGGGCATCGACATCGAACTCAGTGACCTGGTAGACGACGATCCGTTTGCCGGCCTGCCGGGTACCGGCAGCAACGCCAGCAACACCAGCCACGAACCGACCGAAGATCTGTCACTGGAAGATTACTTCCAGCATTTCGTCCTCGAGCACCAGGACCACATGACCGAGACCGAGCTTGCACGCAAGCTTGGGGTCAGTCGCAAGTGCCTGTGGGAGCGTCGTCAGCGCCTGGGTATTCCGCGACGCAAGAGTGGCGCCACCAGCGAAAGCTGAGCCGTTTCAGCAGGTTGTGCGGGTGCACGGCGGTAACACCGTCACCTTGCGACAAACTGTTACCGCAACATGAAGTCGTAACAAAAACCGGGGCTTAAGGTAACGAAGCCCCGGTTTTTTTTCGCCCTCCAGGCTGTCAAAAAACGCTTCAACCCCTTGTTTTACTGGGGTTTGCAAAAGTTGGCACGGCACCTGCTATATGTTTGGTACAAGAACAATAACAAGCACTGCAAAAGACAATAAAAATAAGACGAATCGGCTCACGCACAATAAGAACAAGACGGCGGAGGCGCAGCTAACTGATTCTTTTGGAGAGGAGTTGTATTTGGGGCTTGCCCCACAACCAGGCAGAGAACAATAAAAACTGCACTCAAGCAGGGCCTGAACTGGTTGGATCGCATGATCATTGCAACCTCAGCGACCAAAGCAATCCGTTTGCTCTTGATCCCGATTAGGGAGACCGCCCACAAGCTTTTTTTGTGGGCAGGGCACTCAACAAAAACAAGAAGCCCGGCAAAAAAACAATAAGAGCACGCAACTACTTCTTGGGGAGCTTCGGCTCCCCTTGTAGTTTCTGCCCGCCCCAGCCTGTCCGTGCGTCGTCCGACGCGACCGCCTACACCATCCTCCGAGTAAATGCTAGAATCCCCGCCCATCATGCGGCCATTCTTCGTTTTTGGCCGAACATTCCTTCAAACAGTGCATCCCATGCTGAAGAAGCTGTTCCAGTCATTCCGTCCTACCGTGCGTGGCCAGCACCATATTCGCACCACGCCCGAAGTGATCAATAGTGGTCAACATTCGCTGCAACGCGGCCAGTTCAGTCGCCATGCGGTGAACATCGTCGAGCGCCTGCAAAACGCTGGCTACCAGGCCTACCTGGTCGGTGGCTGCGTGCGGGACCAACTTCTGGGCATCACCCCCAAGGATTTCGACGTCGCCACCAGCGCCACCCCTGAACAGGTCCGCGCCGAATTTCGTAACGCCCGTATCATCGGTCGCCGTTTCAAACTGGTTCACATCCATTTCGGGCGTGAAATCATCGAAGTCGCCACCTTCCGCGCCAACCACCCGGAAAGCGAAGAAGAGAACAGCCACACCTCGTCGCGTAACGAGAGTGGGCGGATCCTGCGCGACAATGTCTACGGCACCCTGGAAGAAGACGCGCAGCGCCGCGACTTCACCATCAACGCCTTGTATTACGATCCGGTCAGCGAGCGCATCCTCGATTACGCCAACGGCGTGCACGACATCCGCAACCGCCTGATCCGCCTGATCGGCGACCCGACCCAGCGCTATCAGGAAGACCCGGTACGCATGCTGCGTGCCGTGCGTTTCGCCGCCAAGCTCAATTTCGGCATCGAGAAGCACACCGTGCAGCCGATTCGCCAGCTGGCGCCGATGCTGCGCGAGATCCCGGCGGCGCGCCTGTTCGAAGAGTCGCTCAAGCTGTTCCTCTCCGGGCAGGCTGCCGACACCTTCGAAATGCTCGTCGACCTGGAGCTGTTCGACCCTCTGTTCCCGGCCAGTGCCGAGGCGCTCGAAGAGCATCCGACCTACACCCACACCTTGATCAGCCAGGCATTGATCAATACCGACCTGCGCGTCAGGCAGGGCAAGCCGGTAACCCCGGCCTTCCTGTTCGCCGCCATGCTCTGGCCGGCGCTGCCGGGTCGCGCCCTGCGCCTGCAAAGCCGTGGCATGCCGCCGATCCCGGCAATGAATGAAGCCGCTCACGAGCTGATCGCCGAGCAGTGCCAGCGCATCGCTATCCCCAAGCGCTTCACCATGCCGATTCGCGAGATCTGGGACATGCAGGAGCGCCTGCCACGGCGCAGCGGCAAGCGTGCCGACCTGTTGCTCGACAACCCGCGCTTCCGCGCCGGTTACGACTTCCTGCTGCTGCGTGAAAGCGCTGGCGAAGAAACCGATGGCCTTGGCCAGTGGTGGACCGATTATCAGGACTGCAACGACAGCGAGCGCCGCGACATGATCCGCGAGCTGGGCAACCGCGATGAAGGCGCCGGTGCCGGCCCGCGCAAACGCAAGCGTAGCCCGAGCAAGCGCAAGCGTGCCGACGGCGCAGCAGGCGAGTAACACATGATCCGCGCCTACATTGGCCTGGGCAGCAACCTGGCCGATCCCGAGCAACAACTGCGCAGCGCCGTCGAGGCGCTGGGGCAGTTGCATGAAAGCGCCCTGGCCGGGGTTTCGGCCTTCTACACCAGCGACTCGCTGTCGCCCGGCCAGCCGCGCTACACCAATGCCGTGGCGGCGCTGGAGACCACCCTGGCGCCGCTCGACCTGCTCGATGCGCTGCAGGCCATCGAGGCCGATCAGGGCCGCGAGCGCAAGGAGCGCTGGGGCCCGCGCACCCTCGACCTGGACATCCTGCTGTACGGCGACCAGGTCATCGATGTGCCGCGCCTGAAAGTGCCGCATTACCACATGCAGGCCCGACCGTTCGTCCTTTACCCACTGGCCGAACTGGTACCCGAAGACTTCTGCCTGGCCGATCAGCGGCCCCTGTCCCAATTACTGGCAGATTGCCCGTTCGTCGGTCTGGAACGCTTGTAACCGGGCGATCCCCCAGCCGGTAACGCCCGTAACAGCGCATTAGTAACAATGCGGTAACAGGGTAATTGACTTCAGCCCCCTCGCTCACGACTATAGGCGTCCCGTGGCGCCCCGAGCGCCGCAAAAAGGCGTATATAGGCCTGGAACAGGTCGTATTTCAAACACCACGATCGATGATGTGCTGTTCCAGAAGATGAATACACGCGTTGTACGCAGTCGTTTTTCACAGCGCCTGAACGAGGATTCCTTTTCATGCCAGAAGTAACCCTGACCACCCTGCAGAGCCTCAAGGCCAAGGGTGAGAAAATAACCATGCTGACCTGCTACGACGCGACCTTTGCCCAGGCCGCCAGCCGGGCTGGCGTGGAAGTATTGCTGGTGGGTGACTCCCTGGGCATGGTCCTGCAAGGCCATGACAGCACCTTGCCGGTATCCAATGCCGAGATGGCCTACCACACCGCCTGCGTCAAACGCGGCAACGAAGGTGCGCTGATTCTCGCCGACCTGCCGTTCATGGCCTGCGCCACCACCGAGCAGGCGTTCGCCAACAGCGGCGCGCTTATGCAGGCTGGTGCGCACATGGTCAAGGTCGAAGGTGCCGCCTGGCTGGCGGAAACCATCCGCCTGCTGGCCGAGCGTGGCGTGCCGGTCTGTGCCCATATGGGCCTGACCCCGCAGACCGTGAATATTCTCGGTGGCTACAAGGTTCAAGGCCGCCAGGAAAACCAGGCTCGGCAGATGCGCGCCGACGCCATCGCCCTGGAGCAGGCCGGTGCGGCCATGCTGCTGCTCGAATGCGTACCGACCGAGCTGGCCGCGGAAATCACCCAGGCGGTGAGCATCCCGGTGATCGGCATCGGCGCCGGCAGCGCCACCGACGGCCAGGTGCTGGTGTTGCATGACATGCTCGGCCTGTCGCTGACCGGCCGGGTACCGAAGTTCGTGAAGAACTTCATGGCCGGCCAGAGCGACATTCAAGGCGCGCTCAAGGCTTATGTAGCCGCGGTCAAGGATGTCAGCTTCCCCGGCAGCGAACACGGGTTCAGTGCATGAATACAGTCAAGACCGTCCGCGAACTGCGCGCCGCCGTGGCGCGGGCGCGCAGTGAAGGCAAACGCATCGGCTTCGTGCCGACCATGGGCAACCTGCACAGCGGCCATGCCGCGCTGGTGACCAAAGCCGCGCAACGGGTCGATTTCGTTGTCGCCAGCATCTTCGTCAACCCGCTGCAGTTCGGCCCCAGCGAAGACCTCGACAAGTACCCGCGAACCCTCGCCGCCGACCAGGAGAAACTGCTCCAGGCCGGCTGCCACCTGCTGTTCGCCCCGACCGTCGAGGAGATGTACCCGGACGGCATGGCCGGGCAGACCCGGGTCAGTGTCCCGCAGCTTTCCGACGGGCTTTGCGGTGCCAGCCGCCCGGGCCATTTCGAAGGCGTGGCGACGGTGGTCAGCAAGCTGTTCAATATGGTCCAGCCAGACCTGGCCGTGTTCGGTCAGAAGGACTTCCAGCAGTTGGCGGTGATTCGCGCGCTGGTACGTGACCTGAACATGCCGATCCAGATTATCGGCGAGCCGACCGTGCGCGCCGAAGACGGCCTGGCGCTGTCGTCGCGCAATGGTTACCTGAGCGACGAACAGCGCGCCACGGCGCCAGCGTTGTATCGGGTGCTGAGCCAGATGGCCGCCGCGATCGAGCAGGGTGAACGCAACTATCCGGCGTTGATCGCCAATGGTCAGCAACAACTGAGCGCGGCAGGTTTTCGCCCGGACTACCTGGAAATTCGCCAGGCCCTGAGCCTGCGTCCGGCAGCGTCTGAAGACCGCGATCTGGTGATCCTGGTGGCCGCCTTCCTGGGTGCCACCCGCCTGATCGACAACCTGCACCTGAATCTCGACGACAAGTAAAACGGTCGCCCGCTGGGGACACTCCCTGTAACGCAGGTTGCATGCCTATAATTGGCATCAGCCTGCAAACAGGATGCTTTTTCCAGTGTCCAAGGCAGCTCACGCAATAAGGAAACCTGCAGCGATGGCGTACTACCGCACTCCTCATGATGTCACCGCCCTGCCCGCCTGGCAGGCGCTCCAGCAGCACCGCGAAGCCATGCAGGACTTCAGCATGCGCGACGCGTTCAATGCCGAGCCAAAACGCTTCGAACAGTTTTCCCTGAGTACCTGCGGGCTGTTCCTCGATTACTCGAAAAACCTGATCAACGGCCAGAGCCGTGATCTGCTGGTCAATCTGGCCAACGAGGTCGGCCTGCAAGAGGCAATCAAGGCGCTGTTCGCCGGTGAGATCCTCAACGCCTCCGAAGGCCGCCCGGCCCTGCACACCGCCCTGCGCCGTCCGGTTGGCGACAAGCTGAGCGTCAACGGCGTCAACGTGATGCCCGAGGTGCACAAGGTGCTCAACCAGGTGACCGAACTGGTTGGCCGCATCCATGACGGCCTGTGGCGCGGCTACAGCGAAAAGCCGATCACCGACGTGGTCAACATCGGCATCGGCGGTTCGTTCCTCGGCCCCGAGCTGGTCTCCGAAGCGCTGCTGCCTTACGCCCAGCGCGGCGTGCGCTGCCATTACCTGGCAAACATCGACGGCAGCGAGTTCCACGAGCTGTCGGCCAAGCTGCGTGCCGAAACCACGCTGTTCATCGTCTCGTCCAAGTCGTTCAACACCCTGGAAACCCTGAAGAACGCCCAGGCGGCCCGCGCCTGGTACCTCGCCCAGGGTGGCTCGGAAGCCGAGCTGTACAAGCACTTCATCGCCGTATCCAGCAACAAGGCCGCTGCGGTGGCCTTCGGCATTCGTGAAGAAAACATCTTCCCGATGTGGGACTGGGTCGGCGGGCGTTACTCGCTGTGGTCGGCCATCGGCCTGCCGATTGCACTGGCCATTGGTACTGCCAACTTCAAGGAACTGCTGTCCGGTGCCTACACCATGGACCAGCACTTCCAGAACGCGCCATTCGAACAGAACATGCCGGTGCTGCTGGCCTTGCTGGGCGTCTGGTACGGTAACTTCTGGGGCGCGCAGAGCCATGCGATCCTGCCGTACGACCATTACCTGCGTAACATCACCAAGCACCTGCAACAGCTGGACATGGAATCCAACGGCAAGAGCGTCCGCCAGGACGGCACGCCGGTCAACCACGACACCGGCCCGGTGATCTGGGGTGGCGTGGGTTGTAACGGTCAGCACGCCTACCACCAGTTGCTGCACCAGGGCACCCAGCTGATTCCCGCCGACTTCATCGTCCCGGTGGTCAGCTTCAACCCGGTCGCCGACCATCACCAGTGGCTGTACGCCAACTGCCTGTCGCAGAGCCAGGCGCTGATGCTCGGCAAGACCCGCAGCGAGGCCGAAACCGAACTGCGCGACAAGGGCATGGCCGAAGCCGATATCCAGAAGCTGGCGCCACACAAGGTGATCCCGGGTAACCGCCCGAGCAACACCCTGGTGGTCGAGCGCATCAGCCCGCGGCGCCTCGGCGCACTGGTGGCGATGTACGAACACAAGGTGTTCGTGCAGAGCGTTATCTGGGGCATCAACGCCTTCGACCAGTGGGGCGTGGAGCTGGGCAAGGAGCTGGGCAAGGGTGTGTACCAGCGCCTGACCGGCGGCATCGAAGAGCCTGCCGAGGACGCTTCGACCCAGGGCCTGATCAACTTCTTCCGCAGCCGTCACCGCGGTTGATCGCCTGCGCTGCCCCTGGCCGAACGAACACGGCCAGGGGCAGCGGCTACACTGTCCTGACAAAAACAATCCGTCAGAACAGGACCCCGCCATGTTCGATATCAGCGACTTTCCCCAAGCCGATGCCGTCAGCAAAGCGGCGCAACTGAGCCAGGCCGACTATCAGCGCCTGTACCGCCAGTCCATCGATGACCCGGATGCCTTCTGGACCGAACAAGCCAAGGCCCTGGACTGGATCGAGCCCTGGAGCCAGATCCAGCAGAGCGACATGAAGACCGGCCAGGCCGTCTGGTTCAAAGGTGCGCAACTCAATGTCAGCTACAACTGCATCGACCGTCACCTGGCCACCCGGGGCGATCAGCCGGCGATCATTCGTGAGGGCGACAACCCCACCGATTCCAGTGTCATCACCTACCGCGAACTGCACCAGCAGGTCTGCCGCCTGGCCAATGTACTCAAGCAGCGTGGGGTAAAAAAAGGCGACCGGGTGTGCATCTATATGCCCATGGTTCCGGAAGCGGCCTACGCCATGCTCGCCTGCAGCCGCATCGGCGCCATTCACTCGGTGGTGTTCGGCGGCTTCTCGCCGGATGCGTTGCGCGACCGGATTCTCGACGCCGATTGCCGCACACTGATCACCGCCGACGAGGGTGTTCGCGGCGGCAAGAGCGTGCCGCTGAAGAACAACATCGACAAGGCCCTGCTCAGTTGCCCGAATGTCGGTACGGTGGTGGTGATCAAGCGCACCGGTGGCAAGATCGACTGGCGTGAAGGCCGCGATATCTGGTACCACGAAGCAATCAAATCGGTAGGTGACCAATGCCCACCCGAGCCGATGGATGCCGAAGACCCGCTGTTCATCCTCTACACCTCCGGCAGCACTGGCAAACCCAAGGGCGTGCTGCACACCACCGCGGGTTACCTGCTGCAAGCGGCGCTGACCTTCAAGACCGTGTTCGATTACCGCGAGGGCGAGGTGTTCTGGTGCACTGCCGATGTTGGCTGGGTGACCGGTCACAGCTATATCGTCTACGGGCCGCTGGCCAACGGCGCGATCACCCTGATGTTCGAAGGCGTGCCCAACTACCCGGATACCTCGCGCTTCTGGCAGGTGGTCGACAAGCACCAGGTAAACATCTTCTACACCGCGCCCACCGCCCTGCGTGCGCTGATGCGTGAAGGCCCGGGCCCGCTGGCGAGCACCTCACGCAAGAGCCTGCGCCTGCTCGGCAGCGTTGGCGAGCCGATCAACCCGGAAGCCTGGGAATGGTATTTCGAGGCCGTGGGCGAAAAACGCTGCCCCATCGTCGATACCTGGTGGCAGACCGAAACTGGCGGCATCATGATCAGCCCACTGGTCGGCACCCGGCGGGTCAAACCCGGCTGCGCCACCCAACCGATGTTCGGCGTGCAGCCGGTGTTACTGGACGACAAGGGCAAGCTGATTGAAGGCCCCGGCAGCGGCATGCTGGCGATCAAGGCCAGCTGGCCCGGACAGATCCGCAGCGTGTACGGCGACCCGCAACGAATGATCGATACCTACTTCAAGCCACTGCCGGGTTACTACTTCACCGGCGACGGCGCGCGCCGCGACGAGGACGGTGACCTGTGGATAACCGGACGGATCGATGACGTGATCAACGTCTCCGGCCACCGCATCGGCACCGCCGAAGTCGAAAGCGCCCTGGTGCTGCACGACAGCATCGCCGAAGCGGCCGTTGTCGGGTACCCTCACGATCTCAAGGGGCAAGGCATCTATGCCTTTGTCACGCCCATGAACGGGGTGACCCCGGACGACAGGCTCAAGCAGGAATTACTGGCCCTGGTCAGCAAGGAGATCGGCAGTTTTGCCAAACCCGAGCTGATCCAGTGGGCGCCGGCGCTGCCCAAGACCCGCTCAGGCAAGATCATGCGGCGCATTCTGCGCAAGATCGCCTGCAACGAGCTCGACAGCCTCGGCGATACCTCGACCCTGGCCGATCCGAGCGTGGTCCAGGGCTTGATCGACAAACGCCTGAACACTTAAGCGGCAGCGCTGTTTGGCTGCCTTGCAGACAAGGTAACCATGGAAGCGATTCGCCGCCGTATCGAAACCCAGGTGATGAGCCTGACCGGCTTGTCCCTGGGGCAACTTGACCTGGAAAACCCCAAGGGTGACCCTGGGCTGTTCGGCCCGGGCAGCATCAGCTGGCGCGTGCATGGCGACTTCCCCAGCATGCTGATCGGCGGCATCAGTGCCCTGCTCCTGCAACTGTTGCACCCGCTGGCGCTGGCCGGCGTGTGGGATCACTCCAACTTTCGCCAGGACCTGCTCGGCCGCCTGCGCCGCACCAGCCAGTTCATCTCCGGCACCACCTTCGGCTCGACTCAAGATGCCAACTGGCTGATCGAAAAAGTGCGCACCATTCACTTGCAGGTGGTCGGTAGCGCCGCCGATGGCCGGCCTTATGCTGCCAGCGATCCAGACTTGCTGACCTGGGTGCATGTGGCCGAGGTCAGCAGCTTCCTGGCAGCACACATGCGCTACCGCAACCTGCACCTGCCGATCGCCGATCAGGATGCCTACTACGCCGAGATCGCCCTGATCGCCGAACGCCTGGGCGCCCGCAACGTACCGCGTTCGCGCCAGCAGATTGCCGACTACCTGCAGGCCATGCGCCCCCAACTTATCTGCGACACCCGCAGCCATGAGGTGGTACAGGTGCTGCTCGACGCGCCGGCGCCCAGCCGCCTGGCCCAACCGGTAGGCGCCTTGATGCTGCGAGCCGGAATTGACTTGCTGCCCGAATGGGCCAGCACCATGCTCGAGCTGAGCCAGAACCCGCTGCAGCGCCGGCTGATCCGCCTGGGCATCAACAGCACCGCACCGGTCCTGCGCTGGGCCATGCGCGATGGCTCGGCCCATCGTGCACGGCGACGCATGGGTATCGCCTGAGCAGTGCGCCAATAGCCCTCGCCCGGCCATCTATGCCACCATGCGGGTCTAGCCAGGCCCTGGGACCTGAACCGTTCTGACGCCAAATCCAATAAGAATGAGGAGCCGCGCCATGCAAGATGTCGTAATCGTTGCCGCCACCCGGACCGCCGTGGGTAGCTACCAAGGGGCATTGGCCAACATTCCCGCCGTCGACCTTGGCGCCGCGGTGATCCGCCAGCTGCTGACCCAGACCGGCATCGATGCCGAACTGGTCGACGAAGTCATTCTCGGCCAGGTGCTCACCGCCGGCGCCGGGCAGAACCCGGCGCGCCAGGCCGCGATCAAGGCCGGCCTGCCCCATGCCGTCCCTGCCATGACCCTGAACAAGGTCTGCGGTTCGGGCCTCAAGGCCCTGCACCTGGCGACCCAGGCGATTCGCTGCGGCGACGCCGAGGTGATCATCGCCGGCGGCCAGGAAAACATGAGCCTGGCCAACTACGTCATGCCCGGTGCCCGCACCGGCCTGCGCATGGGTCACAGCACCCTGATCGACAGCATGATCAGCGATGGTTTGTGGGATGCGTTCAACGACTATCACATGGGCATCACCGCCGAGAACCTGGTGGAAAAGTACGGCATCAGCCGTGAAGAACAGGACGCCTTCGCCGCCGCTTCGCAGCAAAAGGCGGTGGCTGCCATCGAAGCCCGGCGTTTCGTCGACGAAATCACCCCGATCCTGATCCCGCAGCGTAAAGGCGAGCCGGTTGCCTTCGCTACCGACGAACAACCACGCGCCGGCACTACTGCCGAGTCGCTGGGCAAGCTCAAGCCGGCGTTCAAGAAGGACGGCACGGTAACAGCCGGCAACGCCTCGTCGCTCAACGACGGTGCGGCAGCAGTACTATTGATGAGCGCGGCCAAGGCGCAGCAGCTGGGCCTGCCGATCCTGGCGCGCATCAAGGCTTACGCCAACGCCGGGGTCGATCCGGCGATCATGGGTATCGGCCCGGTCAGCGCCACCCGCCGCTGCCTGGAAAAAGCCGGTTGGCAGCTGACCGAGCTTGATCTGATCGAAGCCAACGAAGCGTTCGCCGCCCAGGCCCTGTCGGTGGGCAAGGAGCTGGGCTGGGACGCCAGCAAGGTCAACGTCAACGGCGGTGCCATCGCTCTGGGCCATCCGATCGGCGCCTCGGGTTGCCGGGTGCTGGTGACCTTGCTGCATGAAATGATCAAGCGTGATGTCAGCAAGGGCTTGGCTACCCTGTGCATCGGCGGCGGTCAGGGCGTGGCCCTGGCGATCGAACGCTGATCACCGCGGGAGGGGCTGCAACGGCCCCTCCCCTGGCTTGAACTGATAAACTGCACGTCCGCAAACCAAGGCCACGTGCATGTCCCTCTTGAATCAGGCGCTGCGCGCCGCCCTCGACGCCCGCCAGGGCCTTCTCGCCGAACTGCATGCCCAGGGCACCGACTGCTATCGCCTGTTCCATGGCAGCCAGGAGGGCGCCAGCGGCCTGACCATCGACCGCTACGGCCCGCAGCTGCTGGTGCAGAGTTTCCACCAGACCCTCGAGACCAGCGCCTTGCTGGGGCTGCACGCGGCAGTGCAAACGCACCTGGGCCAGGAACTGCTGCTGGTCTACAACGACCGCTCCCAGGGCAACAGCCGCATCGACCGCCGCGATCCGGTGTATCAGGCCAGCGAAGCCGCGCTGGCCGATCATGTCGGTCACGAATGGGGTCTGAACTACCGGGTGCGTGGCCGCCATGCCGGGCAAGACCCGCTGCTGTTCCTCGACCTGCGCAACGCCCGTGGCTGGGTCAAGCAACACAGTGCCGGCAAAAGCGTGCTGAACCTGTTCGCCTATACCTGCGGCGTCGGCCTCAGCGCCGCAGCGGGTGGTGCCCGCGAGGTGTGCAACCTGGACTTTGCCGAAGGCAACCTGGCCGTGGGCAAGGAGAACGGCGCGCTCAACCCGCAACTGCTGCCGATGGGTTTTATCCAGTCCGATTACTTCCCGGCGATCCGTCAATTTGCCGGCCTGCCGGTCAGCCAGCGCCGCGGCCACAAGCTGCCGCCGTATCCGCGCCTGGAGCAGCGCCAGTTCGACCTGGTGTTCCTCGACCCGCCAGCCTGGGCCAAGAGCGCCTTCGGCACCGTCGACCTGCTGCGCGACTACCAGAGCCTGCTCAAGCCGGCCCTGTTGAGCACCGCCGACGATGGCGTGCTGATCTGCTGTAACAACCTGGCAAAGGTCAATCTCGACGACTGGCGCGAGCAGGTGCTGCGCTGCGCCGACAAGGCCGGGCGCCCGGTACGCGACTGGCAGGTGCTCAAACCCGACGGCGACTTTCCGTCGCAGGATGGGCAGCCTCCACTGAAGACCTTGATTCTTCAGCTCTGAAACAAATATCCGTTAATTTTCGGGGTAGCTTCGGAACCGTTTTTACGTGCCATACTCCAACCACCTCCGTTCGAGACAGACGACGCCACACATGCCCAAAGGATTGAAACGCGCCCTCGGCGCCATGCTGGCCGCAGTGGCCTTGTACAGCCTGCTAGGCTTTCTGATTCTCCCAGGGGTTGCCCTGCGTATCGCCAATCAGCAACTGGCCAATTACGCCACGGTGCCGGCGCACCTGCAGCGGATCGAACTCAACCCGTTCAGCCTCGAACTGACCCTCTGGGGCCTGCAGATCGGCGAGCCGGGCAAGGAGCAGGTCGGCTTCGAACGCCTGTACGCCAACCTGCAGCTCGACAGCCTGTGGAGCGGTGCCCTGCACCTGGACGGGGTCGAACTGGACAAGGCGCGGACCGAGCTGCTGTTCGCCAAGGACGGCAGCCTCAACCTCACTCAGTTGTTCAAGCTGCCACCGAGCGAGCCCAAGCCTGAAGAGCCCGCCAGCGATCCGTTCCCGCTGCGCATCGGCAGCATCAAGCTCAGCGAAGGCTACCTGCACTTCCAGGACCTGCGCCCGAGCGAGCCGATCGAGTTCCTCTACGACTCGATGAACCTGGAGCTGAAGAACCTCAGCACCCTGCCCGACGACAGCGCCGACATGACCCTGGTCGCAGTAGGCCCCGGTGGCGGCCGCATCGACTGGAGCGGTACGTTCAGCGTGGTCCCCCTCGCCTCCGAAGGCACCTTGAAAGTCACCGACGGCAAGATGAAGGCCTTCTGGCCTTATGTTCGCGACGCGGTGCCGCTGGTACTGGAAGACGGCGTGGTCAGCCTCGATACCCGCTACAAGCTGAACCTGTCCAAGGAAACCGAGCTGCTGCTGGACAACACCTCGGTGAGCATCGCGCCCTTTGCCATCAAGGCCCCGGATGGCCGTCCGCTGGCCCGCCTGGCGCGTCTGGATGTCAGTGAAACCTCGATCGACCTGGCCAAGCAACTGGTGACCGTCGGCAAGATCCGCAGCGACAAGCTCGAAACCTGGGCAGCAGTGGAGTCCGACGGCCAGCTCGACTGGCAGAAATTGTTCGCCAGCCAGCCGGCCAAGGCCACGCCAAAAGAGAAAGCCGAACCTGCCGCCGCCGAGCCGGATACCAAGGAGAAAGCCGCCGCCGAAGCGCCGAGCAAGCCATGGCAGGTGCTGCTCAAGGACGTGCAACTGCGCAATTACCAGGTGCACCTGGCCGATCGCTCGCAGAAAGAGCCAGTGGCCCTGGATGTCGGCCCGCTGAACCTCGACCTCCAGAATTTCGACAGCCTCAACCAGTCGCCCTTCACCCTCAAGCTCGATACCGGCGTGGGCAAACAAGGCAAGCTGCAGGCCGCCGGTGAAGTAAACCTGGCGCCCGTTACCGCCAAGCTCAAGGTCAATACCCAGGACATCGACCTGCGCGTCGCCCAGGCCTATATCAGCCCGTACATCCGCCTGGAACTACGCAGCGGCATGCTCGGCAGCGACCTCAACGTCGACCTCAAGAGCATCGAGCCGCTGGCCTTCAGCATCGATGGCAAGGCCCAGGTCAACCAGTTGCACACCCTGGACACCATCAAGGACCGTGACTTCGTCAAATGGCAGCAGCTGAACCTCGACGCCTTGTCGTACCGCCACGGTGACGCCCTGACCATTGGCAAGGTGACCCTCAAGCAACCCTATGCGCGCTTCATGATCAACGAGGACCGCACCACCAACGTCGATGACCTGCTGATCCCGCAACCGGCCACCGCGCAATCCAGGGCGCCCAGCAAAGCCAAGGCCCCGGCCGAGAAGCCACTGGGTATCCGCATCGGTGCAATCGACATCAACGACGGTTCGGCCAACTTTGCCGACTTCAGCCTGACGCCGAACTTCGCTACTGCCATCCAGCAGCTCAACGGCCAGATCGGCACCATCGACAATCGTCAGCCGAAACCTGCCAAGGTCGACATCAAGGGCAAGGTCGATCGCTATGCACCCGTGACCATCAAAGGCTCGCTGAACCCCTTCGACCCGATGGCCGCGCTGGACATCGCGACCAGCTTCAAACGCGTCGAGCTGACCACCCTGACCCCTTATTCAGGCAAGTTTGCAGGTTTCCGCATCCGCAAGGGCCGGCTCAACATCGACCTGCACTACGTGATCACCCAGGGCAAGCTCAAGGCCGAGAACAAAGTGGTGGTCGAGCAGCTGCAATTGGGGGAGAAGGTCGACAGCCCGGATGCGGTGGACCTGCCGATTCGCCTGGCAGTCGCCCTGCTCAAGGATACCGACGGCAAGATTTCCATTGAGCTGCCAGTGACCGGCGACCTCAACGACCCGCAGTTCAGCGTCATGCCGATCGTCTGGCAGACCCTGCGCAACCTGGTGCTGCGTGCGGCCCAGGCGCCCTTCAAGTTCATTGGCGGGCTGGTCAGCGGCGGCGACTCCCAGGACCTGGGTAACGTGGCCTTCGCCGCCGGCTCCAGTGACCTGGGCCCGGATGCGCAAAGCGCTCTGGACAAGCTGGCGACGGCGCTCAAGGAACGCCCGGCCCTGCGCCTGGAGATCGAAGGCACCAGCGCCCAGAGCAGCGATGGGCCGCTGATTGCCCAGCAGCGCCTGGAGCGTGAGTACCAGAGCACCTACTACAAGATCCTCCAGCGCCGCGGTGACAAGGTGCCAGCACAGGCCTCCGACCTGAAGGTCCCGGATGGCGACAAGCCGGCCATGCTCGAAGGCATCTACCGTACCCGGATGAAGAAACAGCCGCCGACGGAATGGGAACAGCTGGACCGCGAGCAGCGCACTACCCAGTTGCGCGATGCAGTGCTCAAGTCCTGGGGCGAAAGCGCCCTGCTGCTGCGCCAGTTGGGTCAGGCCAGGGCCAGCAGTATCAAGGACTACCTGGTGGACAAAGGCCAGTTGGCTGATGACCGGGTGTATTTCGTCGATGCCAGCCTGGGCCAGGCTGAGGCGGATGGGCGGGTGATCTCGCCACTGCATCTGGACGCGGAGTGAAGTAGGCCCCTATCGCGGGGCAAGCCCGTTCCCACAAACCGCCCCCAAAAAGAAGCCCCGGCAACCAGTGCCGGGGCTTTGAGTGACCAAGTCCTTTTGGTCGTTCGCATGAACCTGAAAGGTCAGCGAGTCGGAACAAACTATTAATTGGTTTTCAGGCCATCAGCCGAGACGGCTTGAACGCCTTTGATCTTCTTGGCGATAGCGACCGCCATGTCTTTCTGCGAATCCGTCACGGCAACATCGGAAGACAGGGAGACCACGCCTTTGTTGGTTTCGACCTTGATGTCGGTGCCTGGGATGCCTTTCTCGGTCATCAGGTCAGCTTTGACCTTGGTGGTGATCCAGGTGTCGGAGGTCGCTTCTTTTGCTTTGGTAACTTCACCAGCAGCAACGGTCAGCGGAGCCTGGGAGGGCTGTTGGGCAAATGCCGCGTTAGCCATGGTCAGGGTCAGGGCGGTGGCAGTAGCGGCAGCAATAGCGAACTTCTTCATACGAGACACTCCTGTTTTTCGAAAAGTCTGCGCCGTCAGTCCTGGCAGCAGGGGTATGAATACTGTTGCAGGGCCTGTGCCAGCTTTTGCTATTAATTTTTCCCTTATAAATCAGATACTTGTACAAACAGGCAAACATCTGAATCGTGCATTTTGCAAGCAGTGGCAAAATCCTGCATGCAAGATGCAAGTCCGCAAGACATTGTGCGCAGGCACAAAAAAAGGACCCCGAGGGGTCCTTCTTCTTAAGCTGCGTGCTTAGACGCCGGATGCCTTGGCAGCGGCAACGTCCTTGATCGACAGCTTGATACGGCCGCGGTTGTCCACGTCCAGTACCAGTACTTCAACTTCCTGACCTTCTTTGAGGATGTCGGTCACTTTCTCGACGCGAGCATCGCTCAGCATGGAGATGTGAACCAGACCGTCCTTGCCAGGCAGGATGTTGACGAAGGCACCGAAGTCGACAATGCGCTCGACCTTACCGACGTAGATCTTGCCGATCTCGGCCTCGGCAGTGATGCTCAGAACGCGCTGACGAGCAGCTTCAGCGGCGTCTTTGGTCTCACCGAAGATCTTGATCGAACCGTCGTCTTCGATGTCGATCGAAGCCTTGGTTTCTTCGCAGATGGCACGGATGGTCGCGCCGCCTTTACCGATGACGTCACGGATCTTGTCGGTGTCGATCTTCATGGCGATCATGGTCGGAGCGTTTTCCGACAGTTCGCTACGGGACTGACCAATGATCTGGTTCATCTGGCCGAGGATGTTCAGGCGCGCTTCCAGGGCTTGGCCCAGGGCGATTTCCATGATCTCTTCGGTGATACCGTTGATCTTGATGTCCATCTGCAGCGCGGTAACACCCTTGGCGGTACCGGCTACCTTGAAGTCCATGTCGCCCAGGTGGTCTTCGTCACCGAGGATGTCGGTCAGAATGGCGAATTTCTCACCTTCTTTAACCAGACCCATGGCGATACCGGCAACCGGCGCCTTCATCGGTACACCGGCGTCCATCAGTGCCAGGGAAGCACCACAGACCGAAGCCATGGAGCTGGAACCGTTGGATTCGGTGATTTCCGATACGACGCGGATGGTGTACGGGAACACGTCAGCGGCAGGCAGCATGGCCTGAACCGAACGGCGGGCCAGACGGCCGTGACCGATTTCGCGACGGCCAGCACCGCCCATGCGGCCACACTCGCCCACCGAGAACGGCGGGAAGTTGTAGTGCAGCATGAAGGGGTCTTTCTTCTCGCCTTCGAGGGTGTCCAGCAGCTGGGCATCACGGGCAGTACCCAGGGTTGCAACGACCAGGGCCTGGGTTTCGCCACGGGTGAACAGCGCCGAACCGTGGGTCTTCGGCAGCACGCCGACTTCGATGTTCAGCGGACGTACGGTCTTGGTGTCGCGGCCGTCGATACGTGGCTTGCCGTTGACGATGTTTTCGCGAACGGTGCGGTATTCGATTTCGCCGAAGATTTCTTTGACTTCGGAAGCCGAAGGTTGACCTTCTTCACCGGAGAACTTGGCGATCACTTGCTCGCGCAGTTCGCCCAGGCGAGCGTAACGGTCAGCCTTGACGGTGATGGTGTAGGCGTCGGAAACCGCAGCACCGAACTCGCCACGGATGGCGCTCAGCAGTGGGGTGTTCTCGGCCTTGGCAGTCCAGTCCCAAGTCGGCTTGGCAGCTTCGGCGGCCAGCTCTTTGACAGCCTGGATCACGGCCTGGAATTCGTCGTGAGCGAACAGTACGGCGCCCAGCATCTGGTCTTCGGTCAGCTCTTTGGCTTCCGATTCAACCATCAGTACGGCGTCGGAGGTACCGGCAACGACCATGTCCAGGCTCGAGGCAGCCAGTTGCTCGTAGGTCGGGTTCAGCAGGTAGCCGGTGCTTTCGTGGAAAGCTACGCGGGCGGCGCCGATCGGGCCTTCGAACGGAATGCCGGAGATGGCCAGGGCAGCCGAGGTACCGATCATCGCAGCGATGTCCGGATCGGTCTTCTTGCTGGTGGAAACGACGGTGCAGACAACCTGCACTTCGTTCATGAAGCCTTCAGGGAACAGCGGACGGATCGGACGGTCGATCAGTCGCGAGGTCAGGGTTTCTTTCTCGGAAGGACGGCCTTCACGCTTGAAGAAACCACCAGGGATCTTGCCGGCGGCGTAGGTCTTTTCCTGATAGTGAACGGACAGGGGGAAGAAGCCTTTGCCTGGATCGGCCTGTTTGGCACCGACCACGGTCACCAGTACGGTGACATCGTTGTCGACGGTGACCAATACGGCGCCGGACGCTTGACGAGCAATACGGCCCGTCTCGAGGGTAACGGTCGATTGACCGAATTGGAATTTCTTGATTACCGGGTTCACGGTTTCCTACCTTTTTCAGTGGCTCTGGGGGAACTGGTTCTTGCGAATTCTTGGGCAGAACAGGGAATCGGCCCTGTTGGCAGTCCAGATAAAACTAGAGGTTGGAAGCCTGCCCTGCCCTTGCGGTAAACCGCTCAGGCGAGACAGACAGCCAACCTCATAGATACGCAAGGCGTGCTCACCAGCACGGGGGCCAAAGGCTCCGCCTGGTGACTGCAGCACGCCGTGCACACCACTGGCCAGGCCGCTATTAGCGACGCAGACCCAGACGACCGATCAGGGCGCTGTAACGAGTGGTGTCCTTGCCTTTCAGGTAGTCCAGCAGCTTGCGACGCTGGTTAACCATGCGGATCAGACCACGACGGGAGTGGTGGTCTTTGCCGTTGGCCTTGAAGTGGCCTTGCAGCTTGTTGATGTTGGCGGTCAGCAGTGCAACTTGCACTTCTGGGCTACCGGTGTCACCGGCGGCTTGCTGGTATTCGCCAACGATCTTTGCTTTTTCTTCAACGCTGAGTGCCATCTGGCTTCTCCAAATCAAGGGAAACCGAACAAACGGTTTCCAATAGGCCAGGGACTGCTCCCTGTATTCATAAAGTGAGGCGTGACCGTGCCTATTAACAGCCATCCTCTTTACCACCAGTACCAGGCCTGAACCTGACACTGAAGGTTTCGATCATTCTGACCGAATCAAGCGACGCGGCGCGATGCGCCCGTCTTCGCTCACTTCACCGATACCGATGAAGCGACCATTGTGATCCTGTACCCGGACCATGCCGAACTTCGGCGCGTCGGGGGCTCTGACCGGCTGACCATTCAGCCAGTAGAACGCACTGTGCTCGGAGAACTGCAACAGTGGCCAGTCCTGCAGACCGCTGTCCGATGGCATCAGGAAGCGATCGACCGCTTCGTTGCCACCTTCGGCGTGGACCGCTTCGAGTTCTTCGAGGGTCACGGTCTGGGCCAGCTCGAAGGGACCGGCGTGTGTGCGACGCAGTTGGGCGACATAAGCCCCGCAACCAAGCACCTCGCCGATGTCCTCGACCAGGGTGCGGATGTAGGTGCCTTTGCTGCAGCCGACCGACAGCCGGACACGGGTGCCTTCGCACTCGAGCAATTCCAAGCGGTTAATAGTAACAGAACGCGCCTCGCGCTCCACTACTTCACCTGCACGGGCCAGCTTGTACAGCGGCTGGCCGTCACGCTTGAGGGCCGAGTACATCGGCGGTATCTGACTGATTTGACCACGAAATTGTGGCAAAACCGCTTCGATATCGGCGCGACCAACGGTCACGTCACGGGTTTTCAGCACCTCACCTTCGGCATCGCCGGTGGTGGTGGTCTGCCCCAGTTGCATGACCGTCTCGTAGCCCTTGTCGGAATCGAGCAGGTACTGCGAGAACTTGGTCGCCTCACCGAAGCACAGTGGCAGCACGCCACTGGCCAGTGGATCGAGGCTACCGGTGTGCCCGGCCTTTTCGGCGTTGAGCAGCCAGCGGACCTTCTGCAAGGCAGCGTTGGAAGTGAACCCCAACGGCTTGTCGAGCAGGATGATGCCGCTGACGTTACGACGGATACGCTTGACCTGAGCCACCGCTTACTCCTTGGTGTCCAGGGGCGTGTCGGAAGCCTGGTGCAGCTTGTCTTCGGCGACGGCGCGTTCGATCAGGGCCGACAGGTGGGCACCGCGACTGATGCTCTCGTCATAGTGGAAATGCAGTTGCGGCACGCTGCGCAGTTGCATTTCCTTGCCCAGGTGCACGCGCAGGAAACTGGCCGCGCCGTTGAGCACCTTGAGGGTCTGCTTGATGTCTTCCGCGCCTTCCTGGCCCATGGAGGTGATGAACACCTTGGCATGGCCGACATCGCGGCTGACATCCACAGCGGTAATGGTGACCACGCCGACACGCGGGTCTTTGACTTCACGACGGATCAACTGAGCCAGCTCGCGCTGAATCTGATCGCCAATGCGTTGGGTACGGCTATATTCTTTTGCCATTTTTGCTACCTGTAACTAAAGCGGCAAACGCCCGGCCAGGCTAGAGCCGGACCGGGCGTTGCGTTCAGAGCCGCCAAGCGACGCCCTGGGGCGGACAATTGGCGGTTCCCATGCTCGCGGCTTAGAGCGTACGAGCCACTTGGACTTTCTCGAAGACTTCGATCTTGTCGCCGACCTTGACGTCGTTGTAGCTCTTGACGCCGATACCGCATTCCATGCCGGCACGTACTTCGGACGCATCGTCCTTGAAGCGACGCAGCGATTCCAGCTCGCCTTCGAAGATCACCACGTCCTCGCGCAGTACGCGGATCGGACGGTTGCGGTAGACCACACCCTCGACGACCATGCAGCCGGCGATGGCGCCGAACTTCGGCGAACGGAACACGTCACGCACTTCGGCGATACCCAGGATGTTCTCGCGAACATCGCTGCCGAGCATACCGGTCAGGGCTTTCTTGACGTCTTCAATGATGTCGTAGATCACGTTGTAGTAACGCATATCCAGACCTTCCTGCTCGACGATCTTGCGCGCGCCGGCATCGGCACGCACGTTGAAGCCGAACAGTACTGCATTGGAAGCCAGGGCCAGGTTGGCATCGCTCTCGGTGATACCACCGACGCCGCCGCCAATCACGCGAACCTGTACTTCGTCGTTGCCCAGGCCGCTCAGGGAGCCCTGCAGGGCCTCGAGAGAACCACGAACATCGGACTTGAGCACGATGTTGAGGGTCTTCTTCTCTTCCTGGCCCATGTTCTCGAAGATGTTCTCGAGTTTGCCAGCGTGAGCGCGAGCCAGTTTGACCTCGCGGAACTTGCCTTGACGGAACAGGGCAACTTCACGGGCTTTCTTCTCGTCAGCCACTACCGACAGCTCGTCACCGGCGTCCGGAGTGCCATCCAGGCCGAGAATCTCGACCGGGATCGACGGGCCGGCTTCCTTAACAGGCTTGCCGTTTTCGTCGAGCATGGCCCGTACACGGCCATAGTTCGAACCGCACAGAACCATGTCGCCCTGACGCAGGGTACCGTCCTGAACCAGCACGGTAGCCACCGGGCCACGGCCCTTGTCCAGGCGCGACTCGACCACTACACCACGACCCGGGGCCGATGGAGTGGCCTTGAGCTCGAGGATCTCGGCTTGCAGCAGAACGGCTTCGAGCAGTTCGTCGACACCGGTACCCATCTTCGCCGACACCTTGACGAACGGAGTGTCGCCACCCCAGTCCTCGGAAGTGACGCCTTCGACGGACAGCTCGTTACGGATACGATCGAGGTCAGCACCTGGCTTGTCGATCTTGTTCACCGCCACGACCAGCGGAACACCGGCAGCCTTGGCGTGCTGGACCGCTTCGCGGGTTTGCGGCATCACGCCGTCGTCCGCTGCAACCACCAGGATCACGATGTCGGTCGCCTTGGCACCACGGGCACGCATGGCGGTAAACGCGGCGTGACCCGGGGTGTCGAGGAAGGTGACCATGCCGCGGTCGGTTTCCACGTGGTACGCACCGATGTGCTGGGTAATACCACCGGCTTCGCCAGCAGCAACCTTGGCACGACGGATGTAGTCGAGCAGCGAGGTCTTACCGTGGTCAACGTGGCCCATTACGGTCACGACTGGTGCACGGGAGAAGGTCTCGCCTTCGAACTTCAACGACTCAGCCAGGGAATCTTCCAGGGCGGTGTCGCTGACCAGGGTGACCTTGTGGCCCAGCTCTTCGGCGATCAGCTGAGCTGTCTCCTGGTCGAGCACCTGGTTGATGGTCACCGGAGTGCCCAGTTTGAACATGAACTTGACCACTTCAGCGCCCTTGACGGACATCTGGTTGGCCAGGTCGGAAACCGTGATGGTCTCGCCGATCTGCACGTCGCGGACAACCGGACCGGTCGGGTTCTGGAAGCCATGGGCGTTGCGCTTCTTCGGCTTGCCCTTGCCACGGCCACCACGACGGAAGCCATCGCTTTCTTCGTCGGTGGTACGCGGAGCGGCACGCGGGGTAGGCGCCTTTTCCTTTTCCTTGACCTTGACCGAAACGCGCGGCGCTTCGTTGCGGCGCTCGCCGCCACGACGCTCGTCGTCACGCGACTTGTCGCTGCGACGCACGTCGTCTTTCTTGCGGTCGGCAACCGGTGCCGGAGCGGCGTCCGCGGCGGCCTGGATCACTGGCGCTGCAGCCGGAGCCGGAGCGGCAGCAGCCGGCGCGGCAGACGCAGCGGCTGGCTGACGACGGGCTTCTTCCTCGGCACGCTGACGTGCTTCGCCATCGGCTTTTTCACGGGCAGCGTTTTCCGCTGCACGGCGCTCTTCCAGCTCGCGCTTCTGCTCGGCCTGGATTTCTTCCGGGCTGCGCTGAACGAATACTTTCTTCTTGCGTACTTCTACGCTGATGCTCTTGCTACCGGCGACACGCAGGGTGCTGGTGGTTTTGCGCTGCAAGGTGATCTTGCGCGGCTCTTCCACTTTTGCCTTGTGGCTGCTCTTCAAATGAGCCAGCAATGCCTGCTTCTCATTGTCGGTCACTACCTGACCGGCGTCGGTGTGCGGCAGACCTGCCTCACGCATCTGCTGCAGCAGGCGCTCTACCGGTGCAGCGACCTCTTGGGCCAATTCTTTCACCGTGACTTGCGTCATGCACTTCTCTCCTCAGGCCGCGCCTAATTACTCGAACCAGTGGGCTCGGGCGGCCATGATCAACTTGCCGGCACGCTCTTGGTCGATGCCGTCGATGTCGAGCAGGTCATCAATCGACTGCTCGGCCAGGTCTTCGCGGGTAACTACGCCGCGCACCGCCAGTTCCATCGCCAAATCCTTGTCCATACCCTCAAGCGAGAGCAGGTCTTCGGCCGGATGGGCGTCTGCCAGCTTTTCCTCAGTAGCGATGGCTTTGGTCAACAGGCGATCCTTGGCGCGAGCACGAAGCTCGTTGACGATGTCTTCGTCAAAGCCGTCGATGTTGAGCATTTCTTCCAGCGGTACGTAGGCAATCTCTTCCAGGCTGGTGAAGCCTTCATCGACCAGCACCTGTGCCAGTTCTTCGTCGACTTCCAGCTCGTCGATGAAGTTGCGCAGGATGTCACCGGTTTCAGCTTGCTGCTTGGCCTGGATGTCCGATTCGGTCATCACGTTCAGGGTCCAGCCGGTCAACTGACTGGCCAGGCGCACGTTCTGGCCACCACGGCCAATCGCCTGGGCCAGGTTGTCGGCACCCACGGCGATGTCCATGGCGTGGGCGTCTTCATCGACGATGATCGCCGCGACTTCAGCCGGCGACATGGCGTTGATGACGAACTGTGCAGGGTTGTCGTCCCAGAGGACGATATCCACGCGCTCGCCACCCAGTTCGCCGGACACTGCCTGGACACGCGAACCGCGCATGCCGATACAGGCACCTTGCGGGTCAATGCGTTTGTCTTTGGAGCGTACGGCGATCTTGGCGCGCGAACCCGGATCACGGGACGCGGCCATGACTTCGATCAGGCCCTCGGCGATTTCCGGCACTTCGATGCGGAACAGCTCGATCAGCATCTGTGGCGCGGTACGCGACAGGATCAACTGCGGGCCGCGGTTCTCGGTGCGGATTTCCTTGAGCAGTGCACGCAGGCGCACACCGACACGGAAAGTCTCGCGGGAGATGATGTCTTCACGGGCCAGCAACGCTTCGGCGTTGTTGCCCAGGTCAACGATGACGTTGTCACGGGTGACCTTCTTGACGGTACCGGAGATGATCTCGCCCAGACGCTCGCGGTAGGCATCTACCACTTGAGCGCGCTCGGCTTCACGGACCTTCTGGACGATGACTTGCTTGGCGGTCTGGGCGGCAATACGGCCGAACTCGATCGACTCGATCTTCTCTTCGATCACGTCACCGACTTTAGCTTCAGGATGGGTGTCCTGAATCTTCGCTGGCCACACTTCGATCGCCGGATCGTCAAGATCCTTTTCTTCGACGACAGTCCAGCGACGGAAGGTTTCGTAGCTACCGGTGTGGCGGTTGATTTCCACACGCAGGTCGACTTCGTCGTCAAAACGTTTTTTGGTTGCAGTGGCCAGAGCCACTTCCAGCGCTTCAAAAATTACGCCGGCCGGTACGCCCTTTTCGTTCGATACCGACTCAACAACCAGCAGTACTTCTTTGCTCATCGTACGCCTCGCCTTTCGCAAGCCATTGGATCCGCGCGGTCCGCGGGATCCGGCACGTCTCAGTCAAAACTGGGAATAATGTTGGCCTTGTCGATCGAATCGATCGGCAACAGGAATTCGTTGTTGTCTACCTGGACCACAACATCCTGCTCCTCCACGCCACGGAGAAGGCCCTGAAAGTTACGACGACCTTCAAAGGGCGTACGCAGCTTGATCTTCACTTGTTCGCCGGCATGCGAAGCAAACTGTTCCAAGGTGAACAGCGGGCGATCCATGCCAGGAGAGGACACTTCAAGGGTATATTCGGAAGTGATCGGGTCTTCGACATCGAGGATCGCGCTGGCCTGGTGACTGACTTTTGCGCAGTCATCAACAAGCACGCCATCTTCTTTATCGATATAAATCCGCAGGACCGAATGTTTGCCTTGAGAGATGAATTCGATCCCCCAGCATTGATAGCCAAGAGCCTCGACCACCGGGGCCAACAAGGCCTGCAACTGTTCTAGCTTGCTCGACACCTGAACCCCCTCGTGCATGCTATGCAAATAAAAAATGGGCAAAGCGCCCATCCCTGATACGCCGTTGAATACCGGCGTTATGACTGTTCAGCCAAGAAAAAGCCCCTGCAAAAGGGGCTCCGCTGAAACTGGTTGCGGGGGCTGGATTTGAACCAACGACCTTCGGGTTATGAGCCCGACGAGCTACCAGACTGCTCCACCCCGCGACAAAGCTGGGGCGAAAGTATACGACCGAACCCCGACAGGGTCAATCTAACCTCCACCTACAAGAAAGCCCGCTGTAGCGGGCTGTCTTGTTTCAATTGGTACCGAGAAGGGGACTCGAACCCCTACACCCTATGGGCACAACCACCTCAAGGTTGCGTGTCTACCAATTCCACCACCTCGGCAATACTACTTTGAAACCCGTTACTTCTGCTCTTGAGCGGGAGGAACATCACCAGTGTTAGTGGCTTCGCTCTTCTGCTCCTGGAGCACCGGTACATCATCTGTTGCCGGCTTTTGCTGCTTCACTTCCAAGACCGCTGGATCTGGCAACCCTACTTGAGTCAGCTCTTGAGCTTTCTCCTTAGCAAAGTATCCTAACCCAAGAGCAGTTAAGAAGAAAGAGGCAGCTAGTATAGCAGTAAACTTACTCAGAAAGGTAGCAGAACCTTGGCTTCCGAACACAGTATTTGAAGCACCTGCGCCGAAAGATGCACCCGCTTCCGCACCTTTACCCTGTTGCAGCAACACCAGCACTACCAAACCCAGCGCGCCCAACAGATGCAAAACAACGATCACTGTTTCCAGCATTTTTCAGTTTCCTGCGGCGCGACAAATTGCACCGAATTCGTCTGCGTTCAGGGAAGCCCCACCAATCAGGCCCCCATCGATATCCGGCATGCCGAACAGTTCAGCCGCATTGGCCGCCTTCACGCTGCCGCCGTATAGAAGCCGCACACTCGCTGCGACTTCCGGGTTCTTTGCCGCCAGCTGCTCGCGAATGGCCTTATGCACATCCTGAGCCTGCTGTGGCGAGGCTGTCAGCCCTGTACCGATGGCCCATACAGGCTCATAGGCAATCACCGCACTGGCGAAGACTTCGACACCGAACGCTTCGATGACGCTGTCCAGCTGACGCCCGACAATCTCAAGCGTTTTACCCGCTTCGCGCTCTTCGAGGGTTTCCCCTACACAGAGCACCGGCTTCAAACCACAAGCCTGTGCCGCAGCGAACTTGCGATTGAGAACTTCGTCGTTCTCGCCAATGATCTGGCGGCGCTCGGAGTGCCCAATCAGTACCAGCTCGCAACCTGCCTCGGCCAGTTGACTCGGTGCAATTTCACCGGTCAGTGCGCCTTGCTCAGGCTGTACCGCAGAATTCTGAGCGCCGACGGCGATCGCCTTGCCTTGTACGCCATCAATTACCTGATTGATGTACAGGGCGGGGGGAAACACCGCGACCTCGACACCGCTCGGCAGGGCGAGATTACTCAAGCCCTTGATCAGCTCAGCGACGCTGGCGCGGGTACCGTGCATCTTCCAGTTACCAGCTACCATAGGGCGACGCATGCTGTACCTCGTCGGTCAAAGAGGGCGCAGATGTTACCCAACCCAATCACCTCTGGCAAGCGTATTTCAAACGCAAACTTCACTTACCAGTTTTGCCAGGGCTTCGGCGTGGCCGCGGACCTGATTTTCATCCTCGCCTTCGACCATTACCCGCACCAGAGGCTCTGTCCCGGACTTGCGCAGCAGCACACGGCCACGACCGGCCAGTGCCTCGGTAACCTTGGCACTGGCCTCCTGGACAGCCGGATGCTCCAGGGGGTCGACCTTGCTCGCACCGAAGCGCACATTGATCAGCACCTGCGGGCATTTGCGCAGGGCCTGACGGGCCTGGGCCAGGGTCTCTTCGCGGCGTTTGAGGGCCATCAGCACCTGCAGCGCGGCGATGATCGCATCACCAGTGGTGGTGTGGTTGCAGCACACCACGTGCCCGGAGTTCTCGCCACCGATCACCCAGTCGCGCCCCAGCAGCTCGGCCATCACGTAGCGGTCACCGACCTTGGCGCGCACGAACGGGATGTCGAGGTCCTTCAGGGCCAGTTCCAGCCCCAGGTTGCTCATCAGGGTACCCACCACCCCACCCTGCAGCTTGCCACGCTCGTGCAGGTCACGGGCGATGATGAACAGCAGTTCGTCGCCATCGACGATGGCACCGGTGTGATCGACCATCAGTACACGGTCGCCGTCGCCATCGAAGGCGATACCCAGGTCGGCATGACCAACCAGGACCGCCGCCTGCAGCGACTCGATGTGGGTCGAACCACAGTTTTCGTTGATGTTCAGACCATCGGGCTGTGCCGACAGCACGGTGACATCGGCACCCAGCTCGCGGAACACGCTTGGCGCGACCTTGTAGGTAGCACCGTGAGCGCAGTCGACCACCAGCTTGAGACCGGCAAAATCGGTGCTGCTCGGCACGCTGCTCTTGCAGAATTCGATGTAACGGCCAGCCGCATCGTTGATACGCGACACCTTGCCCAGCTTGCTCGATTCGACCACGGTCATCGGCTGGTCGAGCAGTTCCTCGATCATCAGTTCGACTTCGTCCGGCAGCTTGGTGCCCTGGCCGGAGAAGAACTTGATGCCGTTGTCGTCATGCGGGTTGTGCGACGCACTGATGACAATGCCCGCTTCGGCGTGGAAGGTGCGGGTCAGGTAGGCGATGGCCGGGGTCGGCATCGGCCCGAGCAGCATCACATCAGCGCCAGCCGCCGACAATCCGGCTTCCAGTGCCGACTCGAACATGTAGCCCGAAATTCGCGTGTCCTTACCGACCAGTACCCGGCAAGCGCCTTGCTTGCGAAAGGCCATACCCGCAGCCCAACCGAGCTTGAGCATGAAATCAGGGGTAATCGGAAACTCGCCGACACGGCCACGAATGCCATCGGTGCCAAAGTATTTTCTGCTCATAGATGCTCCATCACTCTTATTCGGCGGCTTGCACCGCAGCAATCATCCGCACTACATCGGCGGTTTCGGCGACATCGTGAACGCGCAATATGCTCGCTCCCTTGGTCATCGCCAGCGCAGCCAGGGCCAGGCCGCCATAGAGCCGTTCTCCGACCGGGCGGCCCAGGGCCAGACCGATCATGCTCTTGCGAGAAACACCCACCAGCAAAGGACGCCCCAACCGATAGAGCGCCTCCATGTGCTTGAACAGGCTGAGGTTGTGTTCCAGGGTCTTGGCGAAGCCGAAACCCGGATCGAGGATGATCCGCCCGGCCTCGATGCCCACGGCCGCGCAGGCAGCCATTCGCTCTTCAAGATAGCTCGCCACCTCGGCGGTGACATCCTCGTAATGAGGATTATCCTGCATATCGCCCGGCTCGCCACGCATATGCATCAGGCACACCGGCAAACCGGTGGCTGCTGCGGCATCCAGGGCGCCATCACGACTGAGCGAGCGCACATCGTTGATCAGCCCGGCACCAAGCCTGGCCGACTCACGGATCACCGCTGGCGTAGAAGTATCGACCGAGATGATCACATCGAGTTCGCGATTGATCGCCTCGACGATCGGCGCAACGCGCTCCAGTTCTTCAAGCGCCGACACCGCGCGAGCGCCAGGGCGGGTGGACTCGCCACCGACATCGACCAGGGTCGCACCGGCAGCCACCATCGCCTCGGCGTGACGCAAGGCTGCGTCACGCTGGGTGAAGCGGCCGCCATCGGAGAAGGAATCGGGGGTGATATTGAGGATACCCATGACATGGGTACGGGACAAATCAAGAACCCGGTTGCCGCAAGGCAACCGGGTCGGGTACTGCTGTGAGGTCATATGTGCCCTTAGACTTGCGCCGCTGGACCGCCGATCGGCGACTCTGGGCGATCGCTCTGCGGAGCAGAGGTGCCTGGAGTGCCTGACCCACCTTCCCAATCACGCGGCTCGCGTGGCTCGCGACCAGCCATGATGTCGTCGATCTGATCGGCATCGATGGTCTCGTACTTCATCAGCGCATCGGCCATGGCGTCGAGCTTGTCGCGGTTCTCAGTGAGGATCTGCTTGGCCGTGGCATAGCACTGGTCAATGATGCTGCGCACTTCGGAGTCGATCAGCTTGGCGGTTTCACCGGAGACGCTGGCGTGCTGGGAACCGGCACTGCGGCCCAAAAACACTTCGCCTTCTTCTTCGGCATACATCAGCGGACCGAGTTTTTCCGACAGGCCCCATTTAGTGACCATGTTACGGGCGATCTGGCTGGCACGCATGATGTCGTTGGAAGCACCGGTGGTGACGCCATCGAAGCCCAGGGTCATCTCTTCGGCGATACGGCCACCGTACAGCGAGCAGATCTGGCTGATCAGCGCGCGCTTGGACAGGCTGTAGCGGTCTTCCTCAGGCAGGAACATGGTGACACCCAGTGCCCGGCCCCGCGGAATGATCGATACCTTGTAGACCGGGTCATGCTCGGGCACGACGCGACCGACAATGGCGTGACCAGCCTCGTGATAAGCGGTGTTCTGCTTCTCTTTCTCGGACATGACCATGCTCTTGCGCTCGGCGCCCATCATGATCTTGTCTTTGGCCAGCTCGAACTCTTTCATCTCGACGACGCGCTTGCCACCACGGGCAGCGAACAACGACGCCTCGTTGACCAGGTTGGCCAGGTCCGCACCGGAGAAGCCTGGAGTACCACGGGCAATGACCGCTGGATTGACGTTCTCGCCAATCGGCACCTTGCGCATATGCACTTTGAGGATCTGCTCACGGCCACGGATATCCGGCAGGCCAACCACCACCTGGCGGTCGAAACGGCCTGGACGCAGCAGCGCCGGGTCGAGTACGTCCGGACGGTTGGTCGCGGCGATGACGATGATGCCGTCGTTCATTTCGAAGCCGTCCATCTCCACCAGCAACTGGTTGAGGGTCTGCTCGCGTTCGTCGTGACCGCCGCCCATGCCGGCACCACGATGGCGGCCGACGGCGTCGATTTCGTCGATGAAGATGATGCACGGAGCATGCTTCTTGGCCTGCTCGAACATGTCGCGCACACGGCTGGCACCAACACCTACGAACATCTCGACAAAGTCGGAGCCGGAGATGGTGAAGAACGGCACCTTGGCTTCGCCGGCAATAGCCTTGGCTATCAGGGTCTTACCAGTACCTGGCGGGCCAACCATGAGCACGCCGCGAGGAATACGACCGCCCAGGCGCTGGAACTTGCCCGGGTCGCGCAGAAATTCGACCAGCTCGCCGACTTCTTCCTTGGCTTCGTCGCAACCAGCGACGTCGGCCAGGGTGGTTTTCACCTGGTCTTCGGAAAGCAGGCGCGCCTTGCTCTTGCCGAAGCTCATCGGCCCGCCCTTGCCACCGGCGCCGCCCTGCATCTGACGCATGAAGAACATGAATACGGCAATGATGACCAGGATCGGGAAGCTGGCGACCAGCAGTTGGGTCCAGATGCTCTGCTGCTCTGGCTGCTTGCCTTCGACCACGACGTGGTTGTCGACCAGGTCGCCGATCAGGCCGTTGTCCTGAATGGCCGGACGGATGGTCTTGAAGCTGTCGCCATCGGTACGTTTACCGGTAATGACGTAGCCGTCGACCGCAACGCGCTCGACCTTGCCATCCTTGACCTGCTGAATGAAGTCGGAATAGTTGAGGGTCTGCGGCTCATTCGGGCTGGAGAAGTTGTTCATCACCGTCACCAGGACAGCCGCGATGATCAACCACAGGATCAAGTTCTTTGCCATATCGTTCAATTAGCTACCCTCTGAAGCCGGCTGACGGCGCAGCCGTGCCTCGCATGATATTCACCGGCTTAACTTACTACATAACCTACACATCTGCAGGCGCCGTCTGTAACCCTTTGTGAAACCTAGACTACACGAAGTACATCCAGGTCAGGCAGGAGAGCCGATTGGAAAAAACTATCGGACACCCTGGAAGCCGCCGGCCTGACGCCCCTACTCGCCGCGGTAACCCCTCGCCAGCAAGTACTGTTCACGGGAGCGGTCCCGCGAAGAATCAGGTTTGAGCATCTGGACCTTGTCGAATTTCTGACGAGCGTCCTTGAGGTATACGTCAAACCCTTCGCCCTGGAAAATCTTGATCAGGAAATCACCACCCGGCTTGAGTACCCGGGTCGCCAGATCAAGGGCCAGCTCACAGAGAAACATGGCCTTGGGAATATCCACGGCAGGCGTACCACTCATATTGGGGGCCATATCGGAAATCACAAGGTCTACATGCGAATTACCCACCGCCTCAAGGATCTGTGCCAGCACTTCGTCCTGGGTAAAGTCGCCCTGGATGAAGGTAACGTCGGGAATACTGTCCATTTCCAGGATATCGGAAGCGATCAAGCGGCCCTGACCGCCGATCAGACGACTGGTCACCTGCGACCAGCCACCCGGCGCCGCGCCGAGATCGACGACACTCATACCCGGGCGGATAATCCGGTACTTTTCTTGAATTTCCAGCAATTTATAGCTCGCACGCGAGCGATAACCATCCTTTTGCGCTTTTTTAACGTAAGGATCGTTGAAGTGTTCTTTCAGCCAGCCAAGGCTTGTCTTGGAACGCGCCATTGGGCACCTCGATGATAAGGGTCGTGATTAACTGGGCGGATCCACGGGCCCTCGGGTAAAATGGCCGCCATTTTTACAGAATCAGACAAAGGGTCAGATTATGCCGCTCAATAACGAGCAGAAGAAACAGTACAAATCCATTGGCCACGACCTGAAACCAGTTCTGATTGTGGCAGGCAACGGGCTGACTGAAGGGGTTATCGCCGAACTCGAACGCGCTCTGGCCGATCACGAACTGATCAAAGTCGAGATTCGCTCCGAAGACCGCGAAGAGCGTGCTGCCGCAATTGCCGCGCTGTGCAAGGCCGGCCGCGCCGAACTGGTACAGACCATCGGCAAGAAAGCGCTGATCTATCGCCGCAATCCGCAGCCGAACAAACAGCTGTCGAACATCCACCGTTACAAGTGATGTTCGCCCCGGTCAGTGGCGCGCCTTGCGCGCCCTGCCCGGCACGGGTTGCATGACCAGCAGCAAGCCGGTCAGGCCCAGCACCAGGTAGCAGAACAGCTGCCAGCGCAACTCCTCCGGCATGCCCATGCGCAAGGCGAAATACACCACGCACGCCAGCATCGCCATCGACAGCAACTGCCCCCGCATGTCCCGCCACAGACTGGCCAGGCCCTGAGCCTGAATCAGCACCAGTGCCTGCACGCCTGCGCAAAACGCCGCAAACGCCACCAGCAACGATGCCATCAGGCTGCCAATATCCTCGATCAGCAGCGGCGCCAGGCCAATCTGGCCCAACGCCGGCAACAGACCGAAATGCAGCATCCACAGGCCACCAACCCAGAACACCTGAGTCAGTTGCCAGATCACCGGGGCCGCGGCAAAGCCGCGGCGACGGTCAAATGTGGGCGACTTCGACAATCTCGTACTCGACCAGGCCGCTCGGGGTTTTCACCGCCACAACGTCGCCTTCTTCCTTGCCGATCAGAGCACGGGCGATGGGCGAACCCACCGACAGTTTGCCGGATTTGATGTCGGCTTCATCCTCACCGACGATCTTGTACTTCAAGCTTTCGTCCGTCTCGACGTTGGCGATTTCGACGGTAGTGCCGAAGATCACCTTGCCGGTGTGCGCAATAGTGGTGACATCAATGACCACCGCGTTCTGCAGACGCCCTTCGATATCACGGATTCGCGCTTCGACCATACCCTGCTCTTCACGGGCAGCGTGGTATTCGGCGTTTTCCTTGAGGTCACCGAGTTCGCGGGCCTCGCCAATGGCCTGGCTCAGGCGCGGACGCTCGGTCTTGCTGAGGAATTCGTGCTCATCTTCCAGGGCGCGATGGCCCTGGACAGTCATCGGGTATTTGATCATGCCTTGAGTCCTGCATGGAGATCCTGCAAGCGGCGCACGGTCTTTTCCGGACCGAACTTCAGCGCTTCACAGATAGCTTCACCGGCCGCAATGGTGGTGGTGCAGTAGATCTTGTGCTGCAACGCATTGCGGCGAATCGAGTAGGAGTCGGCGATCGACTGACGGCCTTCGGTGGTGTTGATGATCAGCGACACTTCGTCGTTCTTGATCATGTCGACCACGTGCGGACGACCTTCGGTCACCTTGTTCACGCGACGCACTTTCAGGCCAGCCGCTTCGATGACCTTGGCGGTACCGACGGTGGCAACCACTTCGAAGCCCAGGGCGATCAGGTCGCGAGCAACGCCAGCCACTTGTGGCTTGTCGTCGTCACGCACGCTGATGAACGCAGTACCGCCGGTCGGCAATACTTCGCTGGCGCCCATCTGGGCCTTGGCGAAGGCTTCACCGAAGCTGTCGCCGACACCCATGACTTCACCGGTGGATTTCATCTCTGGGCCGAGGATCGGGTCAACACCCGGGAACTTGGCGAATGGGAACACCGCTTCCTTGACGCTGTAGAAGTTAGGAATGATTTCCTTGGTGAAACCGATTTCCTTGAGGGTCTTGCCGGCCATGACCCGCGCGGCAATCATCGCCAGCGAAGTGCCGATGCACTTGGAGACGAACGGCACGGTACGCGAGGCGCGCGGGTTGACTTCGATCACGTAGATCTTGTCGCCCTGCAGGGCCAACTGCACGTTCATCAGGCCGACAACGCCCAGTTCCAGGGCCATTTTCTTGACCTGTTCACGGACTTCGTCCTGCACATGGGCGGGCAGCGAGTACGGAGGCAGCGAGCACGCCGAGTCACCGGAGTGAACACCGGCCTGCTCGATGTGCTGCATGATCGCGCCGATCACCACGTCGGTGCCGTCGCAGACCGCATCCACGTCCATCTCGATGGCGCAGTTGAGGAAGTGGTCGAGCAGCACCGGGCTGTCGTTGGACACTTGTACCGCTTCACGCAGGTAGCGCTTGAGCTCGTCCAGTTCGTAGACGATTTCCATCGCGCGGCCGCCCAGTACGTAGGACGGGCGAACCACCAGCGGGTAACCGATCACGCCGGCAGCACGAATCGCTTCGTCTTCGCTGCGCACGGTGGCGTTTGGCGGCTGCAGCAGGTTCAGGCGCTGAACCATCTGCTGGAAACGCTCGCGGTCTTCGGCGCGGTCGATGGAGTCCGGGCTGGTACCGATGATCGGTACGCCGGCTTCTTCCAGGGCTCGCGCGAGTTTCAGCGGGGTCTGGCCGCCATAATGGACGATCACGCCCTTCGGCTTCTCGACGCGAACCACTTCCAGTACGTCTTCCAGGGTCAGCGGCTCGAAGTACAGGCGGTCGGAGGTGTCGTAGTCGGTGGAGACGGTTTCCGGGTTGCAGTTGACCATGATGGTCTCGTAACCGTCTTCACGCAGGGCCAGTGCCGCGTGTACGCAGCAGTAGTCGAACTCGATGCCCTGGCCGATACGGTTAGGACCGCCACCCAGGATCATGATCTTGTCGCGGGTCGACGGATTGGCCTCGCACTCTTCCTCGTAGGTCGAGTACAGGTAGGCGGTATCGGTGGCGAACTCGGCGGCGCAGGTGTCGACGCGCTTGTAGACCGGGAACACTTCGAGCTTGTGACGGTGACGACGCAGGTTCTTGTCGGTGATACCCAGCAGCTTGGCCAGACGCTGATCGGAGAAGCCCTTGCGCTTGAGGCGCAGCATCAGGTCCTTGTCGATCGCCGACAGGGCCAGGGTCTTGACCTTCTCTTCTTCCTTGATCAGGTCTTCCATCTGCACCAGGAACCAGTGGTCGATACCGGTCAGGGCGAAGATTTCATCGCAGGTCATGCCCGAACGCATGGCGTCGGCGACGTACCAGATGCGCTCGGCGCCCGGCACGGTCAGCTCGCGCTTGAGGATGCTGGCAGCGTCCGGGCTGGCCAGGTCGACTTTCGGGTCCAGGCCGCACACGCCAACTTCCAGACCGCGCAGGGCTTTCTGCAGCGACTCCTGGAAGGTCCGGCCGATGGCCATGACTTCACCCACGGATTTCATCTGGGTGGTCAGGCGGGCGTCGGCTTTCGGGAATTTCTCGAAGGCGAAACGCGGCAGCTTGGTGACGACATAGTCGATCGACGGTTCGAAGGACGCCGGGGTACGGCCGCCAGTGATGTCGTTCTGCAGTTCGTCGAGGGTGTAACCGACCGCCAGCTTGGCGGCGATCTTGGCGATCGGGAAGCCGGTGGCTTTCGACGCCAGGGCCGAGGAACGCGAAACCCGTGGGTTCATTTCGATCACGACCATGCGGCCGGTGTCCGGGCAGATACCGAACTGCACGTTGGAACCGCCGGTCTCGACACCGATTTCACGCAGCACCGCCAGCGAGGCGTTGCGCATGATCTGGTATTCCTTGTCGGTCAGGGTCTGTGCCGGCGCCACGGTGATCGAGTCGCCGGTGTGCACGCCCATCGGGTCGAAGTTTTCGATCGAGCAGACGATGATGCAGTTGTCCTTTTTGTCGCGGACCACTTCCATCTCGTACTCTTTCCAGCCGATCAGCGATTCGTCGATCAGCAGTTCCTTGGTCGGCGACAGGTCCAGACCACGGGCACAGATTTCTTCGAATTCTTCACGGTTGTAGGCAATGCCGCCACCGGTGCCGCCCATGGTGAAGGACGGACGGATGATGCACGGGAAGCCGAGCTTCTCGAGGACCGCATTGGCCTCTTCCATGCTGTGGGCGATACCGGAGCGCGGGCACTCAAGGCCAATGGCCTTCATGGCGGTGTCGAAGCGCGAACGGTCTTCAGCCTTGTCGATGGTGTCGGCGTTGGCGCCGATCATTTCCACGCCGAACTTTTCCAGGACGCCTTCGCGCTCCAGGTCCAGGGCGCAGTTCAGGGCAGTCTGGCCACCCATGGTCGGCAGCAGCGCGTCAGGACGCTCTTTCTCGATGATCTTGGCAACGGTCTGCCACTTGATCGGTTCGATATAGGTCGCATCAGCCATGGCCGGGTCGGTCATGATGGTGGCCGGGTTGGAGTTCACCAGGATGACGCGGTAGCCCTCTTCGCGCAGGGCTTTGCACGCCTGGGCGCCGGAGTAGTCGAATTCGCAGGCCTGGCCGATCACGATCGGGCCAGCGCCGAGAATCAGGATGCTTTTAATGTCTGTACGTTTTGGCATGGGTTGTCACTCAATTCCGCAGGTCAGTCGGCAAGCCGCATTGAACAATCTTGGGGGCGGCACCTGAACGCGGCTTGCACCGGTCCAGGGCCTTCTCGCCAGATGCTCAGCGGCGCTTGGCCATGGCATCGATGAAACGGTCGAACAGTGGCGCGACGTCGGTCGGGCCCGGGCTGGCTTCAGGGTGGCCCTGGAAGCTGAACGCGCTCTTGTCGGTGCGCTCGATGCCTTGCAGGGTGCCGTCGAACAGCGACTTGTGGATGGCGCGCACGTTACCCGGCAGGGTTGCTTCGTCAACCGCAAAGCCGTGGTTCTGGCTGGTGATCATCACAACGCCGGTGTCCAGGTCCTGGACCGGGTGGTTGGCGCCGTGGTGACCATGACCCATTTTCACGGTCTTGGCACCGGAGGCCAGGGCCAGCAACTGGTGACCCAGGCAAATGCCGAACACCGGGATCTCGGTTTCGAGGATGTCCTTGATCGCCTGGATCGCGTAGTCGCAAGGCTCCGGATCGCCAGGGCCGTTGGACAGGAACACGCCATCGGGGTTGAGCGCGAGGACTTCGCTGGCCGGGGTTTGCGCCGGCACTACAGTCAGGCGGCAGCCGCGGGCGACCAGCATGCGCAGGATGTTCAGCTTGACGCCAAAATCGTAGGCAACCACGTGATACGGCAGCTCGGACGCTTCAATGGTGGCGTGGCTGTCGGTCTTCAGCTCCCAGACGCTGGAGCGCCATTCGTAGCTGTTCTTGGTGCTGACGACTTTCGCCAGGTCCATGCCCTTCAGGCCCGGGAAGCCGCGAGCGGCGGCGATTGCGGCCTCTTCGCTGATGTTGTCGCCGGCGAGGATGCAGCCGTTCTGCGCGCCCTTCTCACGCAGGATGCGGGTCAGGCGACGGGTGTCGATACCAGCGATCGCCACCACGTTGTGGGCCTTGAGGTAATCAGGCAGGGATTGCTTGTTGCGCCAGTTGCTCGCGATCAGAGGCAGGTCGCGAATCACCAGACCGGCCGACCAGACGCGGTCGGATTCGGCGTCTTCCGGCGTGGTGCCGGTGTTGCCGATGTGCGGGTAAGTCAGGGTAACGATTTGCTGCGCATAGGAAGGGTCAGTCAGGATTTCCTGATAGCCGGTCATTGCGGTGTTAAACACCACCTCACCAACGGTCTGACCGTCGGCTCCAATGGCTTCACCGCGAAAAATGCTGCCATCAGCAAGGGCGAGTATGGCTGGCTTAGTCAAGAAGACCTCCCGTAAATCTAGCCTGAAGGGGCGATCGCAGGTTGCAAAAAAGCGGAATGACGTATAGACACGTCACCCCGCTTTCTTCGTCGAATTATCTGCGCGCTTTTAGTGGACACACTAAAGCTGTAGCTTACAGAAAAACGCTTTTTTGGTCTACCACTGAAGTGCCTGAAAGGCGCAGGAATGCGACAGGGCGTCGCGGGAATGGAAAAGCATCGCTGGCAAGCCAGCTCCCACAGGAGATACTGAGACGCAGGAATTGCAGCCATGGCGCAATTCCTGTGGGAGCTGGCCTTGCCAGCGATGGGCCGCGCAGCGGCCCCTGAACAGCGTTCAACGCAGGTCGAGCACGTCCTGCATGTCGTACAGGCCAGGCTCGCGCCCGTCCAGCCACAGGGCCGCACGTACCGCACCCTTGGCGAAGGTCATGCGGCTGGAGGCCTTGTGGGTGATCTCCAGGCGCTCACCTTCGGCAGCAAACAGCACGGTGTGATCACCGACCACATCGCCGGCACGCACGGTGGCGAAGCCGATGGTCTTGCGATCACGCGCACCGGTCTGGCCTTCACGGCCATACACCGCCACTTCCTGCAGGTCGCGGCCCAGCGCATTGGCAACCACTTCACCCATGCGCAGCGCAGTACCCGACGGCGCATCGACCTTGTGCCGGTGGTGAGCCTCGATGATCTCGATATCGACATCATCACCCAGCACCCGCGCAGCCATGTCCAGCAGCTTCAGGCTGAGGTTGACGCCAACACTGAAGTTGGCGGCGAAGACGATCGCAATGTCCTTGCCCGCTTCGGCCAGCAGTTGCTTTTCTTCGGCCGTGAAACCGGTGGTGCCGATGATCATCGCCTTGCCTGCCTTGCGGCAGAACGCCAGGTTCTTCAGGGTCACCGAGGGATGAGTGAAGTCGATCAGCACGTCGAACTCGTCGGCGACCTTGGCCAGGTCGTCGGACAGCAGCACGCCGATCCGGCCCAGCGCCGCCAGCTCACCTGCATCAGCGCCGACCAGCGAGCTGTCGGGGCGATCGATCGCCGCGGTCAGCCCGGCACCCGGGGCTTGCTGCACCGCTTCGATCAGGGTCTTGCCCATGCGCCCTGCCGCGCCCATTACCGCTATACGTCGCATGCCCTATTCCTTCTTAGAGATCACCGAAGAAGCGCTTCACGCCTTCGAACCAGCCATTGGCTTTCGGCGAATGGGAACTGTCGCCTTCCAGCGAATCACGCAGCTCTTCGAGCAGCTCGCGCTGACGACGGCTGAGGTTGACCGGGGTTTCCACCGCGACCCGGCACATCAGGTCACCGGCACCACCACCGCGAACCGGCGCCACACCCTTGCCGCGCAGACGGAACTGCTTGCCGGTCTGGGTACCTTCCGGGATCTTCAGCTTGACCCGACCATCGAGGGTCGGCACTTCCAGCTCGCCACCCAGGGCAGCGTCGGTGTAGCTGATCGGCACTTCGCAGTACAGATGCTTGCCGTCGCGCTGGAAAATCGAGTGTTCACGCACGTTGATCACAACGTACAGGTCGCCAGTCGGGCCACCTTGCGAACCGGCCTCGCCCTCACCGGACAGACGAATACGGTCGCCGGTGTCGACACCTGCCGGAACCTTGACCGACAGGGTCTTGTACTCTTCGGTGCGGCCTTCGCCATGGCACGAATCGCACGGGTCGGTGATGATCTTGCCCTGGCCGTGGCAACGTGGGCAGGTCTGCTGGACCGAGAAGAAGCCCTGCTGCATGCGCACCTGGCCGATACCGCCACAGGTCGGGCAGGTCGAAGGCGACGAGCCTTTCTTGGCGCCGGAGCCGTCACACGGCTTGCAATTGACCAGCGTCGGCACACGGATATTGACCGTGGTACCGCGGACGGCCTCTTCCAGGTTCAGCTCAAGGGTATAACGCAGGTCGCTGCCACGCTGGGCACCACCACGCGAACCACCACGGCCACCGCCGAAGAAATCGCTGAACACATCACCGAAGATATCCGAGAAGTTCGCGCCGCCGAAACCGGCGCCGCCACCACCCATGCTCGGATCCACGCCGGCATGACCATACTGGTCATAGGCCGCACGCTTGCTGGCATCGGAGAGCACTTCGTAAGCCTCGTTGGCTTCCTTGAATTTCTCTTCCGAGTCCTTGTCATCAGGATTACGGTCCGGGTGATGCTTCATCGCCAGGCGGCGATAGGCCTTCTTCAGGTCCGCTTCACTGGAGCCGCGCTCAACTCCCAGAACTTCGTAATAGTCACGCTTTGCCATAAGTCTTTGCACTCTTGAGGACGTTCGGCAAACCTCTGCGCATTCCGCGCTGTGCCGCCAGCACCCACCCCACCTACCCCACGGGCGGCTGACAGATGCTGTAAAAATTCGGGTATTGCAGACACGCCAACGCGGGAGCAAGCCCCCGCGCGGCGACATCCTACCAGCCAACCATCAAAAAACAGTCAACTGGCCGACAACCTGTAGCAATTACTTGTTCTCTTTGACTTCTTCGAACTCGGCATCGACGACGTCGTCGTGCTTGGCTTCCGGCTCAGCTTGCTGAGCGCCGCCCTGAGGCTGTTCAGCCGACTGCTCGGCGTACATCTTCTGGGCAACCGGAGCCGAGACTTTCGACAGCTCTTCGACCTTGGCGTCGATGGCAGCCTTGTCGTCGCCCTTGATGGCGGCTTCCAGGGCAACCACGGCAGCTTCGATCGCGGTTTTCTCATCGGCAGTGACCTTGTCACCGGCGTCTGCGACCATCTTGCGAGTCGAATGAACCAGTGCATCACCCTGGTTACGGGCAGCGGCCAGTTCTTCGAACTTGCGGTCTTCTTCCGAGTTCGCTTCGGCGTCGCGGATCATCTGCTGAATTTCTTCATCAGACAGGCCGGAGTTGGCCTTGATCACGATCGACTGGGTCTTGCCGGTGGCCTTGTCTTTGGCGCCGACATGCAGGATGCCGTTGGCGTCGATATCGAAGGTCACTTCGATCTGTGGCACGCCACGTGGTGCTGGTGGAATGTCAGCCAGGTCGAACTTGCCCAGGGACTTGTTCTGTGCAGCCTGCTTACGCTCACCTTGCAGCACGTGAATGGTCACGGCGCCCTGGTTGTCATCGGCAGTCGAGAACACTTGCGACTTCTTGGTCGGGATAGTGGTGTTCTTCTCGATCAGCGCGGTCATCACGCCACCCATGGTTTCGATACCCAGGGTCAGCGGGCTGACGTCCAGCAGCAGTACGTCCTTGACGTCACCGGCCAGTACCGCACCCTGGATGGCAGCACCCATGGCAACCGCTTCGTCCGGGTTGACGTCTTTACGCGCTTCTTTGCCGAAGAAGTCGGTAACAGCTTTTTGCACCAGCGGCATACGGGTCTGACCGCCGACCAGGATCACGTCGTCGATCTTGCTGACGTCGATACCGGCGTCTTTCATGGCGATGCGGCATGGCTCGATGGTGCGCTGAACCAGGTCTTCTACCAGCGATTCCAGCTTGGCGCGGGAGATCTTCACGTTCAGGTGCTTAGGACCGGTAGCATCTGCAGTGATGTACGGCAGGTTGACGTCGGTCTGCTGGCTCGAGGACAGCTCGATCTTGGCCTTTTCAGCAGCTTCTTTCAGGCGCTGCATGGCCAGCGGGTCACCTTTGAGGTTCATGCCGCTTTCTTTCTTGAACTCGTCGACGAGGTAGTCGATCAGGCGGATGTCGAAGTCTTCACCACCGAGGAAAGTGTCACCGTTGGTGGCCAGAACTTCGAACTGGTGCTCGCCATCGACTTCGGCGATTTCGATGACCGAAACGTCGAAGGTACCGCCACCCAGGTCATAAACGATCACGGTGTGATCGCCCTTGGCCTTGTCCATGCCGTAGGCCAGAGCCGCCGCGGTTGGTTCGTTGATGATCCGCTTGACGTCCAGACCGGCGATACGGCCGGCGTCCTTGGTGGCCTGACGCTGGCTGTCGTTGAAGTAGGCCGGAACGGTGATCACCGCTTCGGTCACTGGCTCGCCGAGGTAGTCTTCGGCGGTCTTCTTCATCTTTTTCAGGATTTCAGCCGAGATTTGTGGCGGCGCCATTTTCTGGCCGTTCACTTCAACCCAGGCGTCATTGTTGTCAGCCTTGACGATCTTGTACGGAACCATCTGGATGTCTTTCTGCACCACTTCTTCATCGAAGCGACGGCCGATCAGACGCTTTACCGCGTACAGGGTGTTGTGCGGGTTGGTGACCGCCTGACGCTTGGCCGACTGGCCAACCAGGATTTCGCCATCGTTGGCGTAGGCAATGATCGACGGCGTGGTACGAGCGCCTTCGGCGTTCTCGATAACCTTGACGTTGCCGTTTTCCAGAATGGAGACGCAGGAGTTGGTGGTCCCCAGGTCGATACCAATGATTTTACCCATGTTAACTCTCCCGAAACTTGAATTTGGTTGCCGCAGCAGTGGTGGCTAACTGCGGTAATACTTGAATGCTTGACACCTAGATGGGGGCGCTGAAAACGATTTCAAGCCTGCTCGTCAATCGACGGCGAAACCGTTGCCGGGGCCTTGCTGACCACGACCATGGCCGGGCGCAGCAGACGGCCGTTGAGCTGATAGCCCTTCTGGAACACCTTGAGCACGCTGTTGGGCTCGACCTCGGCGCTTTCCTGCATGGCCATCGCCTGATGGTGCTCGGCATTGAACGGTTCGCCGTGCGGGTCGATGGCCTCGAGGTTGTAGCGCTTGAGGGTGTCGTGGAACATTTTCAGGGTCAGCTCGATGCCTTCGCGCATCGGGCGGATGCTCTCGTCGTCCGGGCTGGACAGTTCCAGGCCGCGCTCGAGGCTGTCGATGACCGGCAGCAGGTCAGCGGCGAATTTTTCCAGGGCGAACTTGTGCGCCTTTTCTACGTCCTGCTCGGCGCGGCGGCGCACGTTCTGCAGGTCGGCGGCGGTGCGCAGGGATTGATCCTGGGCCGCCGCCAGCTGCTCTTCGAGCACCTGCACGCGGGCGCTCAGCTCTTGGTCGCCAGCCGCTTCGGCGTTCAGATTCTGTTCATCCAGCTGTTCGTCAGCCATAAAATCTCTCCTCTCGAATTAGGTCTGCGAGCATTACTCGCGCGTCTGCCGGCTATATGGGGTCGCAAAACCCAGGTTCAAGGGCCTGCAAGGCAGCTCGCTCAGATTCGTTCATAACCCATGGCGATCAGAACAGCGCCCTGATAACCAAATTGAACTAAACATCAGCATTGTCAGCGGATTTGAAAACACTGTATAAATAACCAGACCTAACGCCTGGGAGCCGCCCCAATGCTGGTGCACCTGTCCGTACACAACTATGCCATCGTCGAACACCTGGACCTTGAGCTCGCCCGCGGGATGAGCGTCATCACCGGTGAAACCGGGGCCGGCAAATCGATCATGCTCGACGCCCTGGGCCTGACCCTGGGCGATCGCGCCGACAGTGGCGTGGTGCGCCCAGGGGCCGACAAGGCCGACATCCTCGCCACCTTCGACCTGGTGGATATCCCCGAGGCGCGCACCTGGCTGGCCGAGCGCGACCTCGACAGCGACGGGCCGTGCATCCTGCGCCGGGTGATCACCGCCGAAGGCCGCAGCCGTGGCTATATCAACGGCACGCCCTGCCCGCTCGGCGACCTCAAGGCCCTGGGCGAGCTGCTTATCGACATCCACAGCCAGCACGAACACCAGTCACTGCTGAAAACCGACACCCACCGCCGCCTGCTCGACGAATACGCTGGCGCCACCGACCTCGCCCGCCAGGTACAGCTCGCCGCCCAGCGCTGGCGCCAGACCCGCCAGGAACTGGAGCGGCTGTCCAATTCCGGCGATGAGCAGCGCGCGCAGCACCAGTTGCTCAGCTACCAGCTCGAAGAACTGGACAACCTTGGCCTGGGCGAGAACGAACTGGAGCTCCTGGAACAGGAACACAAGAACCTGACCAATGCCGAAGCGCTGTTCGGCATCTGCCGCCAGGTCATCGACCACTGCAGCGAAAACGATTCGGGCAACGTACTCAACGCCCTGACTGCCAGCCTCAACCGCCTGACCGCCGTGCACAACGCGCCCAAGGCCCTGGGCGAGGCGGCCACCATGATCGCCAGCGCGCAGATCCAGGTAGAAGAAGCCGTTGGCGAGCTGAACCGCTTCCTCGACAACTTCGATGCCGACCCGGCGCGCCTGCAACAGCTCGAAGAGCGCCTCGACACCATCTATACCCTCGCCCGCAAGCACCGGGTGCACCCTACCGAGCTGGCCGGCCTGCAGCAGCGCTTGATGGAAGAGCTGGAAAACCTCAACGCCAACGACGAATCGATCGAGCGCCTGGCTGAAGAGCTGGCCGCCTATGCCCGCCACTACCAGGACAAGGCCGGTGAACTGAGCGCCCTGCGCCAGCAAGCCGCCAGCCAGCTGGCCAGCGCCGTGGAGCAGGAAATCCAGCGCCTGGGCATGCCTGGCGGGCGCTTCAGTATCGAGTTGCGGCCCAACAGCAGCGACGAACTGCAGCCCCAGGGCCTGGAACAGGTCGAGCTGCTGGTCAGCGCCAACCCCGGGCAGCCGCTCAAGGCCCTGGCCAAGGTTGCCTCCGGTGGCGAGCTGTCGCGGATCAGCCTGGCGATCCAGGTGATCACCGCGCAGACCTCGCGCATCCCGACCCTGGTATTCGACGAAGTCGACGTGGGTATCGGCGGGCCAACGGCAGAGATCGTCGGTCAACTGCTGCGTCGCCTGGGCGAACGCGGCCAGGTGCTGACCGTCACCCACCTGCCGCAGGTGGCCGCCCAGGGCCATCACCACCTGTTCGTGCACAAAGTGCGCAACAGCGATGCCACCCATACTGCCGTGGCCAATCTGGGCAAGCGCGAGCGTGTTGAAGAGGTTGCGCGCATGCTCGGCGGCATCGACCTGACCAAGGAATCCCTGGCACACGCACGCAAGATGGTGGTCACCAGCAAGGCCTGAAACGCGCAGCTATAAAAAACAATCAGGCAGAAAGCACGAAGGCGACCCCAGGGTCGCCTTCAGTACTTATGCAGCAATGTAATAATTGCTTACTTTTTCTTGCGTACGTACAGAACCAGGTTGTGGTCAACCAGTTCGAAACCGTGCTCTTCCACGATTTGCTTCTGACGCTTCTCGATTTCACTGTCGAAGAACTCGATGACTTCGCCGGAATCGACGTTGACCATGTGGTCGTGGTGACCACCGTCAGCCAGCTCGAACACAGCGTGGCCGCCATCGAAATTGTGGCGCACGACCAGGCCAGCGGCTTCGAACTGGGTCAGAACACGGTAAACCGTGGCCAGACCGACGTCCTCGCCTGCCTCCATCAGCGCCTTGTAGACATCTTCAGCACTCATGTGACGCTGCTCGGTAGAGTCGAGCATCTGTAGAATTTTTACTCGAGGCAGTGTCACCTTGAGACCGGCTTTGCGCAGTTCGCTATTTTCAACCATGGTCAGCTTTCTCGCCGATGCTGCTTCGCAGCTTCTCTGAATACGGGTATGATCGGGGTTTACGTTGTCCAGCCAAGATAGTGGAAGTCGCCCACCGATGCAAAACACCAAGCTCTTGCTAACCAGCCTCACCTTCGTGGGACTGCTCGCACTCGCCGGTTGCTCGTTCCCCGGGGTTTACAAAATCGACATCCAGCAGGGCAATGTCGTCACGCAAGACATGATAGACCAATTGCGCCCCGGAATGACCCGTCGGCAAGTACGGTTTATCATGGGCAACCCGCTGATCCAGGATACTTTCCACACCAATCGCTGGGACTACCTGTATAGCCTGCAGCCCGGTGGCGGTGAGCGCCAACAGGAGCGCATGAGCATCTTCTTCAACGAGAACGATCAGCTCGCCAGCCTGTCCGGCGACTTCATGCCAGGTGTCAGCCGCGACCAGGAAATCCTCGGTGGCAGCAGCGACACCACTGTCAGCCCGGCCGGCACCACCGAACCCGCTGCGCAGGAGAAACCTGCCAAGCCAGGCTCGCTGGAAGACACCATCCAGAAAGACGTGGATACCATCGAGGTCATCCCGGTGCCGGTGCCAGAAGCACTGGACACCTCGCCGCAGTAAACCTGCAGCGCACACAAAAAAGCCCGGACCAGTCCGGGCTTTTTTATTGCCTGCGATTCAGCGCTTGGCTTTCTTGAAGACCCTGGCGACTTTTGCGGCGCGCTGCTTGCGCACCTCTTTCGGGTCTGCCAGCAATGGCCGGTAAATCTCGATGCGATCCCCCGCCTCGACTTTTTGCTCTTCAGGGTTAGCGATTACCCGGCCAAAAATACCGAGCGGGCAGGCTTGAATATCGGCCTCGGGAAAATGCGCGGCGATCCCCGACAGTTTTACCGCTTCATTGATAGTCGCCCCCGCCGGCACCTCAACACTGAGCAGCACCTGCCGCTCGGCCAGGGCGTACACCACCTCGACCGCCAGCAGCGCTTCAGACATGGAGCTGTTTGGCACGCTGACAGAAGGCATCGACCAGGGTATTGGCCGCCTGGTTGAACAACGGCCCCAAGGTGGCGCGCACCAGCGGCCCGGCGTAATCGAACGACAGGTCGAGGCTGATCTTGCAGGCCTTCTCGCCCAATGGCTTGAATACCCAGACGCCATGCAGCTGGGTAAAAGGCCCCTCCTCAAGGTTCATTTCAATGGACTGGCCCGGCACCAGCACATTGCTGGTTACAAACTGCTGGCTCATCCCCCCCTTGGCCACTTCCAGGCGCGCGCGCATGTGCGTGTCGCTTTCTTCCATCACGGTGCTGGACGAACACCAGGGCAGGAATTCCGGGTAGCGCGCTACATCATTGACCAGGTCGTACAGGGCCTGGGCGGGATATGGCAGCAGGGCCGAACGTTGAATATGGGTAGTCATCCAGGGGTCAATTCCAAAGCTGGGCGGCAAACACAACCAGAATGCCGAGGGGCGCCATAGAGCGCATCAAGTGCGCGCATTGTCCGGGATTCACGGCAATGGCTCAAGCGCACTGCTACCCCGTAGCCGACAGCGCGGCGACTGCCTATAATGCCGCCCCTATGGCTAACCAAAAGAAACATCCGACAGGGACTATCGCGCAGAATAAAAAGGCGCGTCACGATTACTTCATCGAACACAAGTTCGAGGCCGGATTGGTCCTGTCCGGTTGGGAAGTAAAAAGTCTGCGTGCCGGCAAGGCGCACCTGACCGACAGTTACGTGGTGCTCAAGGATGGCGAGGCCTGGCTGATGGGCAGCCATATCACGCCACTGACAGCCGCCAGTACTCACGTCATTGCCGACCCGACACGTACCCGCAAACTGCTGCTCAACCGTCGAGAGCTGGAACGCCTGCATGCGGCCGTCCAGCAGAAGGGCTACACCTGCGTAGCCTTGTCGATCTATTGGAGCAAGCACTTGATCAAGTGCGAAATCGCACTGGGCAAGGGCAAGAAGGAATACGACAAGCGCGATACCCAGCGCGAGCGTGATTCCGACCGCGAATTGCAGCGCGCGGTGCGTAACAAGGGCAAAGAAGACTGATTCCAGCCTGAAGCGCCTTTATCGCGGGGCAAGCCCGCTCCTACAGGAGCGGGCTTGCCCCGCGATTGCTAACGCCCGCTACGCCGTTCCGCCCGCGCCACCCGCTGAACCTCCTGGCGCACTTCGTCGAGCACCTCCTGCACATAGGTGATGTGCCGGCTGGACACTTCGCGAGCATCTTCCGCACGCCCTTCGACAATCGCCAGGTACAGCTCACGGTGCTGGCTGATGAGCATGTCGCGAGTTTCGGCGCGCTGTTTGTACATGCCGCCGATGTTGGTCACCACGTTGCGCTTGAGCAGGTCGAACAGGCCACGAATGGTGTGCAGCAGCACCGCGTTATGGCTGGCTTCGGCGATCGCCAGGTGGAAACGCGCATCGGCCGCGCCCTCCTCGGCCCGGTCCACTTCATCGGCGCGGGCGTAGCAATCCTGCAAGGTGTCGAAGGCCGCCTTGAGCCGCTGGCGATCAGGCTCGGTGGCGCGGATCGCCGCATAATAGGCGCAGGATGCCTCCAGGGTATGCCGGAATTCCAGCAAGTCGCGCTGCGCTTCAGGGTTGCTTTCGAGCAACTGCAGCAGCGGGTCACTGAAGGTCGAGCCGAGCGATTCGGCCACATAGTTGCCACCGCCCTGGCGGCTGACCAACAAGCCCTTGGCCACCAGCTTCTGGATCGCTTCGCGCAACGACGGTCGTGACACGCCGAACTGTTCGGCCAGCGCCCGCTCGGCAGGCAGGCGCTGACCGGCCGTCAAGGTGCCTTCGAGAATCATCCCTTCCAGCCGCTCGACGATATCGTCGGACAAACGGCGTTGGCGGACCTGATCAAAAACCATCACATGCTCTCCACATCCCGAGTGCGTTCGGGGCTGTCTATTCTGGCGCATCCGCGACCCGCCGACACCCATCAGTTGGCAAATTTCCCTGCCGCTCAGGCCCGTGCCCCCGCACAAATCCGACGAAAGTTTTCCTGGGACAAATTGACACAGCCGCAGCGAGGCTTTTAACCTAGCGCCTCGACATTGTAAATTGGTCTTACCAATTATCCAATGCCAGTGCTGACCAACAACAATTAGGGGCCACCCCATATGCAAACCTGGCAACAGCTTTACAGTCCGCTTGGTAGTCTTGGCCTGTCCGCGCTCGCGGCAGTCATCCCGATCGTGTTCTTCTTCCTCGCGCTGGCGGTGTTCCGCCTCAAGGGTCATGTGGCCGGCAGCATCACGCTGGGCTTGTCGATCCTGGTGGCGATCTTTGCTTTCCAGATGCCTGCCGACATGGCGCTTGCCGCCGCCGGATATGGCTTTGCCTATGGCCTGTGGCCAATTGCCTGGATCATTGTCGCCGCAGTGTTCCTCTACAAACTGACGGTCAAGAGCGGCCAGTTCGAAGTGATCCGCAGCTCGGTGCTGTCGATCACCGATGACCAGCGCCTGCAGGTGTTGCTGATCGGTTTCTGTTTCGGCGCCTTCCTCGAAGGTGCGGCAGGTTTCGGCGCACCGGTAGCCATTACCGCCGCTCTGCTGGTGGGCCTGGGCTTCAACCCGCTGTACGCCGCCGGCCTGTGCCTGATCGCCAACACTGCGCCAGTGGCCTTCGGCGCCCTGGGCATCCCGATCATCGTTGCCGGTCAGGTTACCGGTATCGATGCGTTCAAGATCGGCGCCATGACCGGTCGCCAGCTGCCACTGCTGTCGCTGTTCGTGCCGTTCTGGCTGGTGTTCATGATGGACGGCCTGCGCGGCGTCAAAGAGACCTGGCCTGCCGCCCTGGTGGCCGGCTTGAGTTTTGCCGTAACCCAGTACTTCACCTCGAACTTCATCGGCCCGGAGCTGCCGGACATCACCTCGGCCCTGGCCAGCCTGATTTCCCTGACCCTGTTCCTCAAGGTCTGGCAGCCCAAGCGCTCGTTCGCCAGCGCCACCGGCAGTGTCGGCGCTGCCGTGGTCCAGGGCGGCGGCAGCCAGCCTTCGCCCTACAGCTTCGGCGAGATCTTCAAGGCCTGGTCGCCGTTCCTGATCCTCACCGTGCTGGTCACCATCTGGACCCTCAAGCCATTCAAGGCTGCCTTCGCTGCTGGCGGTTCGATGTACAGCTGGGTGTTCAACTTCGCCATCCCGCACCTTGATCAACTGGTGATCAAGTCCGCACCGATCGTTGCCACCCCGACGGCGATCCCGGCGGTGTTCAAGCTCGACCCGATTTCCGCCACCGGCACCGCGATCTTCTTCTCGGCGCTAATCTCGATGCTGGTGCTGAAGATCAATTTCAAAACTGGTCTGACCACTTTGAAAGAGACCTTCTTCGAACTGCGCTGGCCGATCCTGTCGATCGGCATGGTCCTGGCCTTCGCCTTCGTCACCAACTACTCGGGCATGTCGTCGACCATGGCCCTGGTACTGGCCGGCACCGGCGCGGCGTTCCCGTTCTTCTCGCCGTTCCTTGGCTGGCTGGGCGTGTTCCTCACCGGTTCCGACACCTCGTCGAACGCCCTGTTCAGCTCGCTGCAGGCCACCACCGCGCACCAGATCGGGGTCAACGACACCCTGCTGGTGGCCGCCAACACCAGCGGCGGCGTGACCGGCAAGATGATTTCGCCACAGTCTATCGCCGTGGCCTGCGCCGCTACCGGCCTGGTCGGCAAAGAGTCGGACCTGTTCCGCTTCACCCTCAAGCACAGCTTGTTCTTCGCCACCATCGTCGGCCTGATCACCCTGATCCAGGCCTATTGGCTGACCGGCATGCTGGTTCACTAAAGTGTCAGGGGCCGGGCGCGTTGTGGCGCGCCCGGCAGCCGCCCCTTTAACCAACGCTGCGAGACCCCATGATCATTTCTGCCTCTACCGATTACCGCGCAGCTGCCCAACGCAAGCTGCCGCCGTTCTTGTTCCACTACGCCGACGGTGGTGCCTACGCCGAGCACACGCTGCACCACAACGTCCAGGACCTGGCCAGCATCGCCCTGCGCCAGCGCGTATTGAAGAACATGTCCGAGCTGAGCCTCGAGACCCGATTGTTCAACGAAACCCTGAGCATGCCCGTGGCCCTGGCGCCGGTCGGCCTGACCGGCATGTACGCGCGCCGGGGCGAAGTGCAGGCTGCCCGTGCGGCAGCGGCCAAAGGCATTCCGTTCACCCTGTCGACCGTATCGGTGTGCCCGATCGAAGAAGTGGCACCCGCCATCGACCGGCCGATGTGGTTCCAGCTCTACGTTCTCAAGGATCGCGGCTTCATGCGCAACGCCCTGGAGCGCGCCAAGGCTGCTGGCGTCACCACCCTGGTGTTCACCGTCGACATGCCGGTACCCGGCGCTCGCTACCGTGATGCGCACTCCGGCATGAGCGGCCCGAATGCACCGCTGCGCCGGGTCTGGCAGGCCATGACCCACCCACAGTGGGCCATGGATGTCGGCCTGCTGGGCAAGCCCCATGACCTGGGCAACATCTCCGCCTACCGCGGCAGCCCGACGGGCCTGGCCGACTACATCGGCTGGCTGGGCGCCAACTTCGACCCGTCGATTTCCTGGAAAGACCTGGAGTGGATCCGTGAGTTCTGGGAGGGCCCGATGGTGATCAAGGGCATCCTCGACCCGCAAGACGCCAAGGACGCCGTGAAGTTTGGCGCCGACGGCATCGTCGTCTCCAACCACGGCGGCCGCCAGCTCGACGGCGTGCTGTCCAGCGCCCGCGCCTTGCCAGCGATTGCCGACGCGGTGAAAGGCGACCTGAAGATCCTCGCCGACTCGGGCATCCGCAGCGGCCTGGACGTGGTGCGCATGATTGCCCTGGGTGCCGATACCGTGCTGATCGGCCGCGCGTTCCTCTACGCCCTGGCTACCGCCGGCGAAGCCGGGGTGAAGAACCTGCTGGACCTGTTCGAAAAAGAAATGCGCGTGGCCATGGTGCTCACCGGCGCCAAATCGATCAGCGAAATCACCCGCGACTCGCTGGTCCGCGAACTGGGTGCCTGATTGCCGCACCTTCGAATCACAGCCTGATTGACCGGGGCACGCGGCGCACCAGACGCCACGGCCCCGCGAGGAGATTGCATGAGTCTGCCCGCCGCGTTCCTCGACTCGGTAGCCCGCCTGATACCCGGCGAGCGACGTTTCGACGACCCGCTCTCGACCCTGGCTTTCGGTACCGATGCCAGCTTCTACCGGCTGATCCCCAAGCTGGTGGTGCGGGTCGAGTCCGAAGATGAAGTGGTCGCCCTGCTCAAGCTGGCCCAGCGCGAGCGCGTGCCGGTCACCTTCCGCGCCGCCGGCACCAGCCTGTCCGGCCAGGCCATCAGCGATTCGGTGCTGATCGTGCTCGGCGATAACTGGAACGGCCGCGAGATTCGCCACCAGGGCCAGCAGATCCGCCTGCAACCCGGGGTGATCGGCGCCCAGGCCAACGCCTGGCTGGCCCCCTTCGGGCGCAAGATCGGCCCGGATCCGGCCTCGATCAACGCCTGCAAGATCGGCGGTATCGTCGCCAACAATGCCAGCGGCATGTGCTGCGGCACCGCGCAGAACACCTATCACACCCTGGCCGGCATGCGCCTGGTGCTGGCCGACGGCACGCGCCTGGACAGCGAAGATCCGGCCAGCGTCGCCGCCTTCGAACAAAGCCACGCCAGCTTGCTCGATGAGCTCACGCGCCTGGCTCGGGAAACCCGCGCCAACACCGAACTGGCGGCGAAGATTCGCCACAAGTACCGCCTGAAGAACACCACCGGCCTGTCGCTCAATGCCCTGATCGACTACGACCAGCCGCTGGATATCCTCAGCCACCTGCTGGTCGGCTCCGAGGGCACCCTGGGTTTTATCAGTGCGGTGACCTACGACACGGTGGTCGATCACCCGAACAAAGCCTCGGCACTGATCGTCTTTCCGGATGTGGAAACCTGCTGCAACGCCGTCACCGTGCTCAAGAGCCAACCGGTATCGGCCGTGGAGCTACTTGACCGGCGCAGCCTGCGCTCGGTCCAGGACAAGCCCGGCATGCCGGCTTTCGTCCAGCAACTGTCCGACGGCGCCTGCGCACTACTGATCGAATCGCGTGCGGCAACCCAGGCGTTGCTGCACGAGCAGCTGGCGCAGATCATGGCCTCGCTGGCGGGCTTCCCGGTGGAAAAGCAGGTCGACTTTACCGAAGACGCCAAGGAGAACGCCAAGCTCTGGGCCATCCGCAAGGACACCTTCCCCGCCGTCGGCGCAGTACGCAAGACCGGCACCACGGTGATCATCGAAGACGTGACCTTCCCGGTCGAGCAACTGGCCATCGGCGTCAATCGCCTGATCGCCCTGTTCGACAAGCACCGCTACGACGAAGCCATCCTGTTCGGCCACGCCCTGGAAGGCAACTTGCACTTCGTCTTCACCCAGGGCTTTAACAGCGCCGAGGAAGTCGCGCGTTACCAGGCCTTCATGGACGATGTGGCGCAACTGGTGGCGGTGGAATTCGGTGGTTCGCTCAAGGCCGAACACGGCACCGGGCGCAACATGGCGCCCTTCGTCGAGCTGGAATGGGGCAGCGATGCCTACCGGTTGATGTGGCAGCTCAAGCGCTTGCTCGACCCCAATGGCATCCTCAACCCGGATGTGGTGCTCAGCGAAGACCCGCAGATCCACCTGAAGAACCTCAAGCCACTGCCCGCCGCCGACGAGATCGTCGACAAGTGCATCGAATGCGGGTTCTGCGAGCCGGTCTGTCCCTCCAAGGGGCTGACCCTGAGCCCGCGCCAGCGCATCGTCATGTGGCGCGATATCCAGGCAAAAAAACGTGCTGGCAGCGATACCCGCGAACTGGAGCGCGACTACCAGTACCAGGGCATCGACACCTGCGCGGCCACCGGCCTGTGCGCCCAGCGTTGCCCGGTGGGTATCAACACGGGTGAGCTGGTGAAAAAGCTGCGCGCCCAGGCGGCGGATCATGTCAAGACCGCCGACTGGCTGGCTGACAACTTCCACACCGCCCTCAGCGGTGCGCGCTTTACCCTACAGGCGGCCAATGGCGCCCGTCGCTTGCTCGGTGCGCCGCGCCTGAGTCGCCTGAGCGCCAGCCTGAGCACGCTCAGCCATGGCCGCGTGCCGCAGTGGACGCCAGCCATGCCGCAACCGCTCAAGGCCGTGCAGTTCACCCCGGCCAGCAACGACGCGCGACCGCGGGTGGTGTACCTGGCAGCGTGCGTCTCGCGGGTGATGGGCCCGGCGGCGGCTGATCGCGAGCAGACTTCACTGCTGGACAAGACTCGCGCCCTGCTGGAAAAGGCCGGCTATCAAGTGATATTCCCGGACAACCAGGACAACCTGTGCTGCGGCCAGCCATTTGCCTCCAAGGGCTACGCCGAACAAGCCGAGCACAAGCGCCAGGAGCTGATCAACGCGCTGCTCCACGCCAGCCGCGGCGGACTTGACCCGATCTACTGCGACACCAGTCCGTGCACCTTGCGCCTGGTTCAGGACCTGGCCGAAACGCGGCTGGACCTGTATGACCCGGTGCGCTTCATCCGCACCCACCTGATCGACAAACTGGAGTTCACGCCCCAGGATGAGCCGATCGCCGTACACGTAACCTGCAGCACCCAGCACCTGGGCGAAAGCCAGGCATTGATCGACCTGGCGCGGCGTTGCAGCAAGCAGGTGGTAGTTCCCGAAGGTATTCATTGCTGCGGCTTTGCCGGCGACAAGGGCTTTACCACCCCAGAGCTCAATGCCCACTCGCTGCGCAGCCTCAGGGATGCGGTGCAGTACTGCAGCGAAGGGATCTCCACCAGCCGCACCTGCGAGATCGGTCTGTCGAACCATGGCGGGATCGATTATCACGGTCTAGTTTATCTGGTGGACCGCGTGACCCGGGCGCGAGCAATCTGAACCCTAGGCAAGCAGTGCAGTCCATCCATTTAGGCCCCTGTTTCCCGAGGCCTTTCCAGCCAAGGAGATTCACATGAAGCGTACTGCGATTTCCGGACTGTTCATTGCCGCCGCACTGCTTGCCTCCCCTGTGTTCGCGGAAGAAGACCTGTGTGCCCTAAACCTGCAGAAGATTGAAGATGCCACGGCCACCGCCGGAGCTACCTCCGAAGGTATGGACAATGCCGTGGCCGAGCATGTCAAGGACGCCAAGGCTGCCCAGGCAGCGGGCAACACGAAAGACTGCATTGCTATTACCAGCAAAACTCTGGAGCGCCTGGAGAAAACCGAGAAAGGCAGCAACGGCCAATAACCCGTCTGCCGGGCGATGTTAGGCCAGCAGTCGACGTCGCCCGACCGATGGCGTATACTCGACCTTGAGCGTTGAAAAACGCTTACAGCTAGAGCGCAGCAAATGGGGCCGATTAGGATTCGACGCCGGTAGTGAAACTCTAGGTGCATGCCGAGTTGGTAACAGAACTCGTAAATCCACTGTTGCAACTTTCTATAGTTGCCAATGACGAAAACTACGAGGGTTACGCTCTCGCTGCGTAAGCAGCTGAGCCCGCTCTCCTGGTAGCTTCGGCTCCAGCAATCACTAGGGGATGCCTGTAAACCCGAAGTGATTGTCATACAGAACAGGATCGCCGTGCAGTACGTTGTGGACGAAGCGGCTAAAACTTACACAACTCGTCCAAAGCACCCTGCCCGTCGGGCGGCTGCGGATTAACTCAATAGACACGGCTAAGCATGTAGGACCGACAGCGGATCACTGGCGGACGGGGGTTCAAATCCCCCCGGTTCCACCAAATACGCAAAACGAAAAAGGCATCTGGCGCTTGCGCCGATGCCTTTTTTGTTGCCTGAAAATCATACCTGTACGCGCTGGCATGTCCGCCTCGACACGCCTTGCAAAAAACCTCGCTCATCCTATCGTGCTAGCGGTCGATAAAAAGGCTGAATGGCTACCCCACTCATCTCTTCGTCGCCTAGGGAAAGGCTGCGCCCACAACACAACAAAAGGAGCAGGTATGAAAGTCTGCATGACCCACCGGGAAACCTTCTACCACCTTCTCAGCGCGGTTTTTAACGCCTACAACAAACAGCCGGTAATCGCCGAGCTCGGCGTCCTGCGCGGTGAAAACGCACTGCGGCTGTACAACGCCCTCAACCCAGAAAAAATGGTCCTGATCGACAGCTGGAGCCCGGCGGCCAATGACGCCTACAGCCCGTTTGACCAGTTGCCGCCTTGGGTAGAAGCCATCGATACCTACGCGTACTACTACGGCGGGCCGATGTACGACATGGCAACCTGGGACAACCTGTATCAGGAATGCCTGAGCAAGTTCGCCGACAAGGAAAATGTGACCGTCATTCGCGCCGAAACCATCGACGCCATTCCCGACATTCAGCCCAGAACCGGTATCGAGAAATTCGACCTGGTGTACATTGATGCCAACCATCAATACGAGTACATCCTGCGCGACCTGATGTACTACCAGGACCTGGTGGCCGAAGATGGTTTCATGCTGCTCAATGATTGCTGCCACAGCCCCAATGGCACCAAGCAGAACCTTGGCGTTCTGGAGGCACTCAGCAGCTTCCTCAAACGCTCGGACTTCGTCCCGGTGGCCGTGACCAACACCGACTGGTCGGATGTGATCCTGGTTAGAAAAAACTCGGTCATGCTGCAGCTCGTGGACATTGCGATCACCAACTCGGATATCCCCTTCGTCGAGATTCCTCATCAACTGATGTCCGCCGCACGCGTTGTCTATGGCGCGCAGCGCACCAACATCAGTTTTGCCTGAGCCGAGACAAAGCCCCGGACATATGAAGAACCAATGCGCCCATTGATTATCCTTACCCTGCTCCTGCTGTGCGGCCCGCTTCAAGCCGCACCGCAGTGCGCAGACTTCCTGGGTGCATTGGGCGCGTACCCAAAGGGCATCGAGTACCTGGGATGCCGCCAGGAACCCGAACTGCAGACGGCCCCCTTAATCGCGACCTATAGGGTCAAAGGTGCCGAAGCAGGGGCTGCCGAGGGCTATCTGCACCACGCCTTCGGCATGCCCCGCCTGCTGTTTATGTGCTGCATGTGGGATTCATTTCGCCACTTCCACCGCGCCCCGCAGAGCGGCATCGGCTACGAAATCCTCATGGCTTCCGAAGAGACACCGGTCAACCAGCGCTCGCAATGGGCACAGATCGAGTTCTTCTACATCACCGTCAGCGTCGATACCCTCGAGCCCTGACCGGGCATCAGCCCTTGGCGTACTGCAGCAGCACCTCCAGCGGATGACGCAACTGGCGGTCTGCCAAGCGCTTGACCTGGCTGCGGCATGAATAGCCGGTCGCCAACGCCTCCCCCTGTTTACCCAGCTTGCCGGCCCAGGATTGCTCGAAAATGGTTCGCGAGGTGTCCTGGTTGCGCGCTTCGTGGCCATAGGTGCCGGACATGCCGCAGCAACCGGTCGCTTCGGTGAGCAGTTTCAGCCCCAGTCGCGCAAATACCTGCTCCCACTGGCGGGTACTGGCCGGCACGTTGGTTTTCTCGGTGCAGTGGGCCAGCAGACGGAAGGTTTCGCCGACGCCCGCGGCCTGTTCGGGCAGCACGTCGATCAACCATTCCTGCGGCAGCAGCACCTTCGGGCAGTCGCTCAGGCCTTCGACCTTCTGGTACTCCTGGCGGTACACCAGGGTCATGGCCGGGTCGAGGCCGACCAGTGGCACGCCGCAATCGGCCAGGGCCTTGAGCTGGTTGGCGTTGCGAATCGCCGCCTTGGCAAAGGCGCCAAGGAAGCCCTGAACATGCAAGGGTTTGCCGTTGGCGCTGTAGGGCGCGAGGAACACCTTGTGGCCAAGACGGTGGGCCAGCTCGATAAACGACGCCAGCAGCGGTGTTTCGAAGTAGCGGGTGAACGCATCCTGGACCAGCACGATGCTGCGCTCACGCTGGGCCGGGGTCAGTTCGCGCAGCGCCGGTACGCTGGCCGCGCGGACGTTGCAACGGGTCAGGGTGTTCTGCAGGTTGTAGCGGCTGATCAGCGGGCTGTCGAGCATGCCGACATGGCGCTCGAGCAGGCGGCTGACCCACTTCGACCCCATCACCGCGTTGTACAACCCTGGCGCATAGGCCATGTAGGGAATGCTGAACTCCAGCGAGCCGATCAGGTAGTCACGCAGCGGGCGCTGATAGCGACCGTGGTACAGCTCCAGGAAGCGCGAGCGAAACTCCGGCACGTTGACCTTGATCGGGCACTGCCCCGCGCAGGATTTGCACGCCAGGCAGCCGGCCATGGCTTCGTAGACTTCGTGGGAGAAATCGGCTTCGCCACGGGAGCGTGCCTGGTTGTTGCGCAGGCGTTTGGGCAGCTCCTTGAGCCACGAAGTCTTGTTCTTTGCCGCCGCCAATACATCGATGCTGGCCGCACCCTGCAGGCGCAACCATTCACGGATCAGCGAGGCGCGGCCCTTGGGCGAATGCTGGCGCTCACGGGTGGCCTTCCACGATGGGCACATGGCGTCGTTGGGGTCGAAGTTGTAGCAGGCGCCGTTGCCGTTGCAGTGCACGGCGCTGCCAAAGCTTTGCCAGACCCGCTCATCGATCTGCCGGTCAAAATCACCGCGCATTGGCGCTTCGTTGACCTTGATCAGGCCCTGCTCGCTATCGGGCGGGGTGCAGATCTTGCCGGGGTTGAGCTGGTTGTAGGGGTCGAACGCGCCCTTGAGCGACTGCAGTGCCGGGTACAGTTCACCGAAGAAATCCGGCACGTATTCCGAACGCAGGCCCTTGCCATGCTCCCCCCAGAGCAGGCCGCCATAACGCTGGGTCAGTGCCGCCACGGCATCGGAAATCGGCTTGACCAGTGCAGCCTGGGCCGGGTCTTTCATGTCCAGCGCCGGGCGTACGTGCAACACGCCGGCGTCGACATGACCGAACATGCCATAGGCCAGGCCGTAGCTGTCGAGCAATGCGCGGAAGTCGGCGATGTAGTCGGCCAACTGCTCTGGCGGTACGGCGGTGTCTTCAACGAACGGTTGCGGACGCACTTCGCCGTCGACGTTGCCAAGCAGGCCTACCGAACGCTTGCGCATGGTGTAGACCCGGGTCACCGCCTCGGCGCCTTCGGCCAGGGTGTGGCCCAGACGCTCGACGCCGGTGTCAGCCTGCAGGTGGGCGACAAACGCCTGCACCCGCGCGTTCACTTCAGCCGGATCATCACCGCAGAACTCCACCAGGTTGATGCCCAGGGTCGGGCGCTCGGCTTCGGCGGGGAAGTACTCGGCGACGCTGTGCCAGACGATGTCCTTCATCGCCAGCATCAGTACCTTGGAGTCCACCGTCTCGATCGACAGCGGCTTGTGCGCCATCAGCGCATTGGCGTCGCGCAGGGCGTCCATGAAGCTGCTGTAACGCACGTTGACCAGCACAGCGTACTTCGGAATCGGCAGCACGTTGAGCTTGGCCTCGACCACGTAGCCCAGCGAGCCTTCGGCGCCGCACAGCACACTGTTAAGGTTGAAGCGGCCCTGCTCGTCGCGCAGGTGCGCCAGGTCGTAACCGGTCAGGCAGCGGTTGAGCTTGGGGAAGATGGTCTCGATCAGCTCGGCCTGGGTTTCCTGGATCTGCCGGGCCATGCGGTACACCTCACCGCTGCGGCCTGGTTGCGCGCAAGCCTGCTCCAGCGCCTGGTCATCGATGGGCAGGCTGTGCAGGCGCTCGCCGCCGAGCAGCACACTGTGCAGTTCAAGCACGTGATCGCGGGTCTTGCCGTAGGTGCAGCTGCCCTGGCCGCTGGCGTCGGTGTTGATCATGCCGCCGACGGTGGCGCGGTTGGAGGTCGACAGCTCCGGGGCGAAGAACAAGCCGTGGGGCTTGAGCGCGGCGTTGAGCTGGTCCTTGACCACCCCGGCCTGGACCCGCACCCAACGCTCCTCGACGTTGATCTCGAGGATGTTGTTCATGTGCCGCGACAGGTCGACGACGATGCCGTCGGTCAGCGACTGGCCGTTGGTACCGGTGCCGCCACCACGGGGGGTGAGCTTGACCTGGCGAAAGCGCGGTTCGGCCATCAGCGCGGCAACCCGGGCGACGTCCTCGGCATCCAGCGGGAACACCGCCGCTTGTGGCAGGCGCTGGTAGATCGAGTTATCGGTGGCGAGCACCGTGCGGGTGGCATAGTCGGCGCTAATCTGGCCACGGAAACCGTTGGCACGCAGGGCGGCGAGGAAATCGGAATAGTCGGCAGCAGGGGCGCTGGTCGGCAACTGGGCGATCATCAAAGGATGGCCTCTTTAATTTGGCTAATCACGGGATATCGGAACACTTGCTGGCTGAGCATAATTAGGTCAGCCTCAAGACACTGATATGCCAATGATCCCGGAGCGTGCCGCCGCGGACAACTGGATATTTCTGCCGCTATCGATGACTTTTACGAATGAATTACCGCCATCTAACGCCGTCCATGTCATTGCTGCTGGCTTTCGAAGCCGCCGCCCGGCATGAAAGCTACACCCGCGCCGCCACCGAGCTGTCGCTGACCCAGAGCGCGGTGAGCCGCCAGGTGCAGGCGCTGGAGCAGCAACTGGGCCTGACCCTGTTCCGCCGCGAAGGCCGCCAGGTGCGCCTGACTGATGTCGGTCGGCTGTATCAGCGGGAGATGAGCGAAGCCCTCGGGCGGATCCGCAGTGCTACTTTGCAGGCCATGGCTTACCAGTCTGGCGAAGGCAGCCTGCGCCTGGCGACCCTGCCGACCTTCGGCTCCAAATGGCTGCTGCCGCGCCTGCATGAGTTCTACAAGCTGCACCCGGGCATGCTGGTGCACATCAATTCACGCATCGAAGCCATCGATTTTGAAACCAGCGGCATCGACGCCGCCATCGTCGTCGGTAATGCCGACGTACCGGGGCTGGTCTGTCATCGCCTGCATGCCGAAGAGTTGCTGGTGATCCTCTCGCCGGACACCGCCGCCGGCCAGGCCGACTGGTCACCGCCGCGCCTGCATGAGCAGTTGCTGCTCAACGTGGCCAACAACCCCAACGCCTGGGGCGAATGGTTTTCCCACCATGGCCTGGCGCACCGCAGCATGCGCCTGGGGCCCAGCTTCGAGCTGACTTCGCACCTGATCCAGGCAGTGCGCGCCGGCATCGGCATCGGCCTGGTACCGCGCATCCTGGTGGCCGACGAGCTGGCCAGCGGTGAACTGGTCAGTGCCGGTGCACCGTTTGCCAGCCAGCGCAGCTATTACCTGATCTACCCGCCACGCAACCAGTCGCTGCCATCGCTGATGGCATTTCGCGGCTGGTTGCTGGGGCAGATCTGAGGCGCTGGCTCAGATGCTCAGGCAGATCTTGCCGAAGTGCTGGTTGCTTTCCTGATAGCGGAAGGCTTCGACGATCTGCTCCAGGTCGAAGGTCTTGTCCACGACCGGGAGCAAGCCATTGGCATCGATGGCGCGGACCATCGCCTGCTGCTGGGCACGGCTGCCCACCAGCACGCCTTGCAGGCGAATCTGCCGTACCAGGGCCTGGACCAGCGGCAGGTTGCCCGCCACGCCGGTCAGAATACCGATCAGCGACACATGCCCGCCGATACGCGCAGCGATCATTGATTGCTCGAGGGTCGCCGGGCCACCGACTTCGATCACGTGATCGACACCGCGGTTGGCGGTGAGCTGGCGCACCTTCTCGCCCCAGGCCGGAGTCTTGCGGTAGTTGATCAGGTGGTCGGCGCCGAGGGCCTTGAGGCGTTCGAGCTTGTCGTCGCTGGAGGACGTGGCGATCACCGTGGCACCGGCCAGCTTGGCGAACTGCAGGGCGAAAATCGACACGCCACCAGTACCTTGCACCAGCACGGTATCGCCTGGCTTGAGCGAGTCATCGGCCATCAGTGCGCGCCAGGCGGTGAGGCCGGCGGTGGTCAGGGTCGCCGCTTCGGCGTGGCTGTAGCCCTTGGGCGCATGGGTAAAAGAGGTTGCGCGGGCAGTCACCTGTTCGCGGGCGTAACCATCGATGCCGTCGCCCGGTACGCTGGCGAAACCTTCGACCAACGGCTGGCCGTCCAGCCAGTCTGGGAAGAAGGTGCTGACCACCGAATCGCCCACGGCGAACTCGCTCACGCCAGCACCCACTGCGGTCACCACACCGGCGCCGTCGGCCATGGGGATACGCGGCGCAGTCGGCCCCCACATGCCGCTGACCACGGCGAAGTCGTGATAGTTGAGCGAGTTGGCGTGCAGGCGCACGCTGATTTCGCCGGCTTGCGGCGCCGCAGCCTCGCGGGTGCCTACCTGCACCTTGTCGTAACCACCGCCGGTCTGGACGATAATGGCCCTGCTGGTCATGGAAACCTCCTGAGTCGATTGGGCAAATAGCTGACCAGTCTTTGCCTGCCCCTGCCCCAGGTCAAGCACGAGCGCTTGCATAGTGCGCCAGCAAACCACAATAATGCGACTAATTATCAATTACTCGATATTGCCTCACCATGCCCGCTCCCGATCATGCTGCCCTGCACGCGCTCTACAGCGAACATAACGGTTGGTTGAAGAACTGGCTGCGCGCCCGCCTGGGCAATGCCAGCGATGCCGCCGACCTGGCCCAGGACACCTTTATCCGGGTTTTGAACGCGCGCAATGCAGACACCATTCGCGAGCCGCGCAGCTACCTGGGCGCCATTGCCCATGCGCTGATGATCGACAAGTTCCGCCGCAAAGCGCTCGAACAGGCCTACCTGGACGAACTGGCGTTGCGCCCGGAGCGGGTCGCCGAATCGCCGGAAAGCCGCTTGCTGATCCTCGAAACCTTGCTGGCCGTGGACCAGATGCTCGATGGCCTGGGCGAGCGCACGCGCAATATTTTCCTGGCCGTGCAGCTCGAAGGCCTGAGCTATGTGGCCACCGCTGAGCGCCTGGGAGTGTCGGTGACCACGGTGAAGAAGCACCTGATCCGCGCCATGACCCACTGCCTGCTACTGACGGACGACTGACATGGCCCAGCCGCTGGACTATCGCACCCTCGAAGCTGCCGCCACCTGGTACGTGCAGCTCAACGCCGCGCCGCCCAGCGATGCGCAGTTACAGGCCTGGCAAGACTGGCTGGGCAAGAGCCAGGCCCATGCCCAGGCCTGGGCGCGGGTAGAAAAGCTGCAGCGTCAGTTGGGACGACTGCCGGCCGATGTCGCCCTGCCGGCCCTGGCCGGTGTGCGCGCCCGGCGCCGCGCCGTACTCAAGACCCTGGCCCTGCTCATGGCCGTCGGTGCAACCGGCTGGGCCGTACGGGAAAGCACCCCGGGCCAGGCCTGGATGGCCGAGTTGCGCACCGGCAAGGGCCAGCGCCGCCAGGTACGCCTCGCCGACGGCAGCCAGCTCGAACTCAACACCGACAGCGCTGTGGATATCCGCTACGACGGCCAGCAACGCCTGCTGCGCCTTTACAGCGGTGAAATCATGGTGCAGACCGCACGCGATAGTGCGGCTCGCCCGTTCATTGTCGAAACGGCCGAAGGCCGGGTGCGCGCCCTGGGCACGCGCTTCAACGTCCGTAGCGACAACGGCCTGAGCCGCGTCAGCGTGCTCGAGCATGCGGTTGAAGTACGCCCGCTCGACCAGCCGCTGCTGATGCTGCGCCTGGAGACCGGACAAAGCGTCAGCTTCGACCGCACGCAGATTGCTGCCGCCAGCACCGCCCTGCCCGGCACCGGAGCCTGGACCCAGGGCATGCTGACCGTGATCGAATGGCGCCTGGGCGACTTCATCAGTGAACTGCGCCGCTACCGCCCCGGCGTGCTGCGCTGTGCCGAGAGCATTGCCGACCTGCGCCTGTCCGGCGCCTTTCGTATCGACGACACCGACACCGTCCTGGAAAACCTTGGCGTGTCGTTGCCGGTCAGGGTGCGTTACATGACCCGCTACTGGGTCAGCATTGAAGCAGTCTGAAGAAATTTCGCACAAAGGGTTGCCGATTTTCATTCTCATTCGGCTACGCAGTTAAAGCGGCAAATTTCGACCGCCCCTCTGCCCAGCCAATCGAAGGAAATCCTGCATGACCCCGACTTGTCCGCGCGCACCCCGCCCTCTGGTTCGCGCTGTCCACCTGGCGCTGTTCGGCCTGACCCTGGCGCCTTTGCCGCTGCTCGCGCTGCTGCCTGCCCAGGCCATGGCGCAGAGCGCCAGCACGCAATTCCAGATCGCCCCGGGCCCGCTGGGCACCACTCTGAGCCTGTTCGCCACCCGCGCCAACATTACCCTGTCGTTCGATGCCCGCCAGACTCAGGGCCAGCAGTCGGCCGGCCTGCAGGGCAACTATTCGGTGGAAGAAGGCCTGGCCCGTCTGCTCAGCGGTACCGGCCTGCAGGCTCAGCGTCAGTCCAACGGCGGCTACGTATTGGTGCCGGCCAACACCGGCGCAGCGATGGAACTGGGCGCCACCAGCATCAACGCCCAGGGTCTGGGTGAAACCACCGAGGGCACCCATTCCTACACCACGGCGGCGACCCGTACCGCGACCAAGCTGCCGCTGTCGATCCGCGAAACACCGCAAACCATCACCGTGGTCACCCGCCAGCAGATGGACGACCAGGGCGCCCAGAGCATTTCCGATGTACTGCGCAACACCCCCGGCGTGTCGGCGCAAACCTATGACAGCGACCGCACCGAGTTCACCAGCCGCGGCCTGGTGATCACCAACTACCAGTACGACGGCGTCAACACCGTGTATGACGGTGTGTATGGCGAAGGCACCGCCCACGTCGACATGGCCATCTACGACCGGGTGGAAGTGCTCAAGGGCGCCACCGGCCTGATGACCGGCTCCGGCGACCCGTCGGCCACGGTCAACCTGATCCGCAAAAAACCGACCGCGCAGTTCCAGGGTTCGCTGACCGGCAGTGCCGGCAGCTGGGATAACTACCGTGGCGAAGTCGATGTCTCCGGCCCGATCAACAGCAGCGGCAGCGTGCGCGGGCGCTTCGTCAGCGCCCAGCAGGACAAGAAGGGCTACCAGGACCACTACCAGCAGAGCAAAGAGGTGTACTACGGCATCCTCGAAGCCGACATCACCCCGGACACCCTGCTGACCGTCGGCATCGACCAGCAGACCACCACCCCGCGTGGCAGCTCCTGGACCGGTAACCCGGTGTATTACACCGACGGCGGCCGCACGGACTTCTCACGCTCGTTCAACCCGGGCGCCGACTGGAGCCGCCGCGACTTCCAGAACCGTACCTACTTCGCCTCGCTGGAGCAGGCGCTGGCCAACGACTGGTCGCTCAAACTCACCGTCAACCAGCTGCAAAGCGACCACGACACCCGCCTGGCCTCGGCCAGTGGCGGTGCGCCGGATCGCAATGGCGATGGCATGTCGTTCTTCTGGGGCCGCTGGGAAGGCCATCGGGTGCAGAACAGCGCCGACCTCAACCTCTCGGGCCCGTTCACCCTGTTCGGTCGCCAGCATGACCTGGTCGTCGGTCTGGACACCAACCATTCGCGCCAGACTGGCGCCACCTGGGACACCAGCGAGTTTGCCATGGTGCCCGGCAGCATCTTTGACTGGGACGGCCACATCGGCGTGCCGGACTTCCCGAAAAACGGCAAGTACGAACAGAAAAAGAGCCAGAACGGCGCCTACATCGCTACCCGCCTGCATCCGACGGACGACCTCTCGGTGATACTCGGCACCCGGGTCAGCACCTTCAAGTACGACGACAACTACGACTACGACGGCCTCAACCCGACCTTCCAGGACAGCCAGTCCGGCTACAAGCAACATGGCGTGGTCACCCCGTACGCCGGTGTCGTCTATGACCTCGACGACACCTACTCGGTGTACGCCAGCTACACCTCGATCTACCAGCCACAGAGCAACAAGGACAGCAATGGCGCGACCCTTGATCCGGTCGAAGGCGACAGCTACGAAACCGGCCTCAAGGCGGCCTACTTCGACGGCAAGCTCAACGCCAGCCTGGCGCTGTTCCGCATCGAGCAGGACAACGTCGCAGACTCGATCGGCACCAACCCTGCGACCAACGAGGGCATCTACAAGGCCACCAGTGGCGCCACCACCCAGGGCATCGAGCTGGAAATCGCCGGCGAACTGCAGGAAGGCTGGAACCTCTCGGCAGGCTACACCTACGCACGCTCGCGCGATGCCGACGAGCAGCGCATCTATGGCTTCCCGATGAGCACCAGCAAGCCTGAGCACCTGGTGCGGATGTTCACCACCTACCGTTTGCCGGGGGTGCTGGATAAAGTGACCGTGGGCGGGGGAATCAACTGGCAGAGCGCGTTCTACGGCAAGATCTACAATCGCTCGGTGAACGACTACACCTTCATCAAGCAAGGCGGCTACACCCTGGTCGACCTGATGACCCGCTACCAGTACAACGAACAGTTGAGCTTCACAGTCAATGCCAACAACGTGTTCGACAAGCGCTACCTGAGCGGGCTGGGCAACTTCGATACCACCTACTACGGTGATCCGCGCAATGTGATGCTGACCACGCGCTGGGAGTTCTGAGTAAGGTGTGAGGGCCTCATCGCTGGCGAGCCAGCTCCCACAAGGACCGCGTGCAGCCCACCTGTGGGAGCCGGCCTTGCCAGCTATTGGTCGAGCATCAACTGCAGCGCCCGACAATCCGCCGCATGCCAGTCGGCCAGTTCCGGCCAGGGATTGTCCGGCAGGTTGACCAGAATCGTCCGCGCCCCCGCCGCCCGGCCGCAATCCAGGTCAAAGCGATAATCGCCGACCATGACCATCTCGGTCGGCGCCACGTCCCAGGCTTCGGCCAGCTTCAACAAGCCACCCGGGTGTGGTTTGGGCGGTGCTTCATCGCGACCGACGATGTGCTCGACGGCAAAGCAGTCAGCCAGGCCGATGGCCTCCAGGGTGATATGCGCCAGCTCACGGGCATTGCGGGTGAGGATGCCCAACCGACAACCGCGCGCCGCCAGGTCGCGGACCAGCTCCACGGCGCCGGTAGCCGGGCGCGAGCCGATCGCCAGCTCACGCTCATGTTCCAGCAGCCAGGCGTGCTTGGCCGCGGCCTCGGCGGCCGGCAAAGCCGCCAGGTGGGTAAGGATATCGTGCGTCTGCGGAATCTCCAGCGCCTCCTTGATCGCCGCAAAATCGTGCACGGCGACGGTCAGGGTACCGTCCATGTCGAACACCCAGTGGCGAATCTGCTGCAGGCTCATTGCCAATCCTTGCGATGACGAATCAGGCCTTCCTGGCACGACGAGGCCACTAGATGCCCGGCCTGGTTGTAGATGTTGCCGCGGGCAAAACCACGGGCATTACCGGCCCATGGGCTGTCCATGGCGTACAGCAGCCACTGGTCGGCGCGCAGGTTGCCGTGGAACCACAGCGCGTGGTCGAGGCTGGCAATCTGCATGTCTTTCTGCCACACCGATTTGCCATGGGGCAGCAGCGAAGTGGTCAGCAGGCCGAAGTCCGAGGCGTAGGCGAGCATGTACTTGTGCAGCGCCGGCACATCCGGCAGGTTACCATCGGCGCGGAACCAGACGTACTTCACCGGCTCGCCCGGCTTGGGGTTGAACGGGTCCTCGGCGGTCACCGGGCGCATTTCGATCGGCTTGGCGCAGAGCATCTTGTCGCGGATGGCTTCAGGCAGGCGATCGGCCATGCCCTTGGCCAGCTCGACTTCCGACGGCAGGTTCTCCGGGCCGACCACATTGGGCATCTGGCTCTGGTGCTCGAAACCTTCTTCGTCGTACTGGAACGAGGCGCTGCAGGTGAAGATGGTCTTGCCCTTCTGGATCGCGGTCACCCGCCGGGTGCTGAAACTGCCGCCATCGCGCACGCGGTCGACCGAATAGACCACCGGCATGCTGGCATCGCCCGGGCGCAGGAAGTAACCGTGCAGCGAGTGCACATGACGCGCCTCTTCGACCGTCTGGCTGGCCGCCGACAGCGACTGGCCCAGTACCTGTCCACCGTACAGCTGCCGAAAGCCCAGGTCCTGGCTTCGCCCGCGGAACAGGTTTTCCTCGATCGATTCCAGGCTCAACAGGTCAACCAGATCGTCCAACACGTGGCTCATTCAAGATTCTCCAAGGCAATGCGCAACTGCTGCAAATAATACAGGGTTTGTCATTGCCAGCCCGTATGTTCTGCAATTCAGCCGCGCAGGGTAGCTTGCCACTGGGCGCGGTCGATGCGGTACAGCACGTGCGGGCGCAGGGGGTGGCCAGGCTCTAGCTTGGGGTGTTCGAAGCTACCTGCCAGGTCCTGCTGCATGCCGATGGCCTGCATGACTTTCTGCGACGCCAGGTTGCTTTGCGTGGTGAACGACACCACCTGCTCCAGGCCCAGTTGAGCGAAGGCGCAGCGCAGGCTGGTCCAGGCTGCTTCACTGGCAAACCCCAGCCCCCAGTGACGCCGGGCCAGGCGCCAGCCGATCTCCACCGCTGGGGCGAAGTCGGCGTCAAAACTTACATTGAGCAGGCCGGTCATGCCGATGAAAGCGCCGGTATCCTTGCGTTCCAGGGCCCATAGGCCATAACCGTATTCATTGAAGTGACCGCGGATCCGGCCGATCAGCGCGGCGCTCTCGACCCGGGTCAACGGCGCAGGAAAGTAGCGCATGACCATAGGGTCGGCGCACATGGCGGCGAACTCGGCGAGGTCGTCATCCTGCCATTGGCGCAACTGCAGCCGCGCGCTTTCAAGTTGCAGTATCGGGGTCATGCTCGGCTCCTTATCCACAGCCTGCAGTTTACAGCGTAGGCTGTTCATCGGCTGCTGGCGCTTCAGTGCTGGTAGCACAACAAGGCAAGGAGCTGGCAAGATCGATTCCTGCTCTGACCAAGACCCTGCCATGCCCCTGCCGCTGATCTATCACGACGACTACAGCCCGGCGTTCCCCGCCGAGCACCGCTTTCCGATGGACAAGTTCCGCCTGTTGCGCGATCACCTGGTCGCCAGCGGCCTGACCACGGATGCGGCGCTGCTACGCCCGGAAATCTGCCCCAACGATATCCTCGCCCTGGCCCACGACCGCGCCTACATCGAGCGCTACATGCATGGCGAGCTGTCGCGTGAAGACCAGCGCCGCCTCGGCCTGCCCTGGAGCGAAGCCCTGGCGCGGCGTACCGTGCGTGCGGTCGGCGGCTCGCTGCTGGCCGCCGAGCAGGCGCTGGAGCACGGCATCGCCTGCCATTTGGCGGGAGGTACCCATCATGCCCATTACGATCACCCGGCCGGTTTCTGCATCTTCAATGACCTGGCAGTGATCAGCCATTACCTGCTGGAAGCCGGGCGGGTGCACAAGGTGCTGATCTTCGATTGCGACGTGCACCAGGGCGACGGTACCGCGCGCATCCTCCACGACACCGCGGATGCCATCACCGTGTCGCTGCATTGCGAGCAGAACTTCCCGGCGCGCAAGGCTGAAAGCGACTGGGACATTCCGCTGCCGCGCGGCATGGGTGACCAGGCTTACCTGAAGGTGGTGGATGACGCGCTCAACTACCTGCTGCCGCTGTATCGCCCTGACCTGGTGCTGTACGACGCCGGCGTCGACGTGCACAAGGACGACGCCCTGGGGTATCTGCAACTCACCGATGAAGGCGTCGCCGCGCGTGACGAAAGCGTGCTGCGCCACTGCCTGGGGCGTGACATCCCGGTGGTCGGCGTGATTGGCGGAGGCTACAGCAAGGACCGCGAGGCCCTCGCCCGCCGTCACGGGATACTGCACCACAGCGCCAGCCGCGTGCTGGGTTACTCACAATGACTGTGGAACCGCCTGTGGATAACCTGCTGGAAACCCCCTCAAGCCCTTTAACTACCTGGCCTTGAGGCTGCTGTTCATTTTTTGATCAGTGTTTCCGGGCGGCCCGCTAAGGTAGAATGCCGGCTCTTTTTCCCAGCTTGCAGCCGACCATGACCGACACCCGCCCCACCGACCGCCCACACGTTGCCATTATCGGAGGCGGGCCGGCCGGGTTGATGGCCGCCGAAGTGCTGAGCCAGGCCGGGGTCGCCGTCGAGCTGTACGACGCCATGCCCTCGGTGGGCCGCAAGTTCCTCCTGGCCGGGGTCGGTGGCATGAACATCACCCATTCCGAGCCTTACCCGGCGTTCATCGCCCGCTATGCCGAACGTACGGATGAAGTTGCCCGCCTGCTCGAAGGCTTCGATGCCGATGTGCTGCGCCAGTGGATTCACGACCTGGGTATCGAAACCTTCGTCGGCAGTTCCGGCCGGGTCTTCCCCCGCGACATGAAAGCCGCGCCGCTGCTACGCGCCTGGCTCAAGCGCCTGCGCGACGCCGGAGTAGTTATCCACACCCGCCATCGCTGGCTGGGCTGGAACGCCGAAGGAGCCTTGCGGATCGCTTATCCACAGGGCGAACTGGCGCTCAAGCCGACGGCCACCGTGCTGGCGCTGGGCGGCGGCAGCTGGGCGCGGTTGGGCTCGGATGCAGCCTGGCTGCCCTGGCTGCAAGCGCAAGGCGTGCAGATTGCGCCGTTGCAGGCGGCCAACAGTGGTTTCGAGGTCGAGGGCTGGAGCGCTGTGCTCAAGGACAAGTTTGCCGGCGCGCCGCTGAAGAATATCGCCCTGAGCCTTGAGGGCCATGCACCGCGCCTGGGTGAGTGCGTGCTCACCGCACAAGGGCTGGAAGGCAGCCTGGTATACGCCTGGTCGGCGCAGATTCGCGAGGCGATCAACCGCGATGGCAGCGCCAGGGTGCTGATCGACCTGCTGCCCAACCGGCCTGTGGATAAAATCCAGCAGGCCCTGGCCAAGCCGCGGGGTTCACGCTCGATGGCCAAGCATCTGCACAGTCAACTGGGGCTGGACGGGGTCAAGGCAGCGCTGTTGCGCGAGCAGACCGATCAGCAGACCTTTGCCGACCCGGCGTTGCTGGCGCAAGCGATCAAGGCCTTGCCGGTCACCCTGGTGCGCCCTCGCCCGCTGGATGAAGCGATCAGCAGTGCCGGTGGGGTGACCTTCGAAGCGCTGGATGAACGCTTGATGCTCAAGCAGATGCCCGGCGTGTTCTGTGCCGGCGAGATGCTCGACTGGGAGGCGCCGACGGGCGGCTATCTGCTGACGGCCTGTTTTGCCAGTGGGCGCAAGGCGGGGTTGGGGTTGCTGGAGTGGCTCAAGGCCTAAGGGAAGGCTTCGCCTTCCATCGCCGGCAAGTCCGGCTCCCACAGGTTATCGCTGCCCTCTGTAGGAGCGGGCTTGACCCGCGATGGCGTACTCAAGGCTTGCGCTTGCGCGGCCCGGTGTTGAAAGTCGGCACCTTGCGCACCGGCTTGGCCTGCGGCGCCGCCGCTGGCGTTTCAGCGCTGTCCAGCCAACGCCCGAGGCTGCGTTTGCTGCTGTTCTCCTTGGGCTTCTTCGGCTTTTTCGGCTTCTTCAGCACCTGGCCATTGGCGTCGGTCATCGGCACCTTGTGGTCCGGAGTGAAGTCCGGCTCTTCATGGCGCGGCAAGGTCTTGCGGGTCAGGGTTTCAATCGCCGACAGCAGTTGAACCTCGTCGGCACACACCAGCGAAATCGCCTCACCACTGTTGCCCTTGCGCCCGGTACGGCCGATGCGGTGGATGTAATCCTCGGCCACGATCGGCAGGTCGAAGTTGACCACCAGCGGCAGGTCGTCGATATCCAGCCCGCGCGCCGCCACATCGGTGGCTACCAGAATCTGGATCTCGCGCGCCTTGAAGCTGTCCAGTGCACGCTGGCGAGTGGCCTGAGGCTTGTCGCCGTGGATACCGTCGGCGTTGACACCCTGGCCACGCAGGCGCTCGACCAACTGGTCAACGCCATTACGGGTTTTGGCAAACACCAGCACCTGCTTCCAGCGCTGTTTGCGCATCAGGTGGCTGAACAGCTCAGGCTTGCGCTTCTTGTCCACCGGCACGATCCACTGCTTAACGGTGCTGGCGGTGACGTTGCGCGGGCTGACTTCAATGCTCAACGGATCATTGAGGGTTTGTGCGGCCAGTTGGCGGATCTCGTCGGAGAAAGTTGCCGAGAACAGCAGGGTTTGCCGGCGTGCCGGCAAGGCGGCGTACACCGCGCGCAGCTCTTCGGCAAAACCGAGGTCGAGCATGCGGTCCGCTTCATCGAGCACCAGCGCCTGCAGCTGGTTGAACTTCACCGCGTTCTGGCGGAACAGGTCGAGCAAACGGCCGGGGGTGGCCACCAGCAGGTCGATACCCTTGCGCAGCTTCATCATCTGCGGGTTGATGCTGACGCCGCCGTACACCGCGTAGGTACTCAGTGGCAGGTGCTCGGCGTAGTCGCGAATGTTGGCGTGTACCTGTTCGGCCAGTTCGCGGGTCGGTACCAGCACCAGCGCGCGTACCGAGTTGCTGGCGACCTTGGCCCCTTCCAGGGTCAGGCGCTGCAACAGCGGCAGGGCAAAACCTGCGGTCTTGCCGGTGCCGGTCTGGGCGGCGGCCATCAGGTCGCGGCCGGCCAGTACGGCAGGAATGGCCTGGGCCTGGACCGGGGTCGGGGTGTTGTAGTCCAGGCGCTCGAGCGCGCGCAGCAAGGGTTCGATCAGGCCGAGTTTGGCGAAAGTCATGGCAATACCGTCAGGGGAATTCAGCAATGGCGGCAGTTTACCTTGTTCAGGCCCGGCGCGTGCCCCTGTCGGTATCAGCCTGGCGGTTGAAAGCGTACCTTGAGCAGACGATCGACACCTTCCCCCAGATAGAACGAAAAGGGCCTGCCGCTCTGGTAGGCAACCGCTCGACAAGCGTCGAATGCCTCGGGGTCGTTGCGGATGAAGTACATGTAAGGCTGATACCTGACGGTGCCAATCGAGCCGAACTCGAACACCAGACGGTCTACAGTGTCCGGGCGGTCGATGCGTACCCGCATACCGCCCATCTCCAGACGTTCGAGCAACTGCTGATCATCGAAAAACAGCTGCGCCGGCGCCTGGACTTGCTCACCGCTGGCCATGCGCAACTTCATTTCGCCGCGCAGGTCGCTGCCACTGACATCGAACTCGGTCACCTCGAAGGGCAACGCTGCCTGCAGCCTGGCATTGGCCTCACAGATCATATCGGCCTGCGGCTTTTGCGCAGTCGCCTGCTCTTTGCGTCGCAACTGCACATCGATTCCAGAGCGAAAACTGAAGTGCAGTGGCAGCGACACCTCACCGAGTGCGACGATCTCCCTGGGCGCCGGGCCGAAGTCATAAACACCCAGGCCCAGCTTTCGCGCCTGGCGCATGTCGACCATCAGCCGACCACTGAGCCGGGCCGCTTCACGAGCGGGCTCGAATGACTCGAACAACGCCCGCAGATCCTGGCGCTGCCTGGCATTCAGGGCATCATCGGCAAAGCGCAGCTGCAGTGCCCGCCGGCTGTCGGGATCGAGCACCAGGTCGATCTTTTGTGTATCGATCTGCTGCGTAGCGATGATCTGCTGCAGCGCCTGGACATAGCGCGGGTCGATTTCGTCGCTGGCGCTGGTGCGGGTAACCGACTCCTGAAAGTACAGGGTCATGAAGGTGCTTCGGTCGTCGCGCAACATGACCATGCATACCGCGACCACTGCCACGCAACCCACGATTTTCACTGCCGTCCTGGCAAAACGTCCTTTCATTTACAGAGTTCACCTTCCACTTCGCCAACGGGTTTGGCCTTTTCAACTGCCGGTCGGCGCCACTGCGGCACACCGATCAACACCACGGCGCCAATGATAACCGCCATTGCCACGCATTCCTCGAAACCGATCTGTTCGCCGGCAAAAACGATCCCCAGCAGCACCGCCACTGCCGGGTTGACGTAGGCATAGCTGGTGGCTGCGGCCGGACGCACGTGCTTGAGCAGGTACATGTAGGCGCTGAAGGCCAGGATCGAGCCAAAGAACACCAGGTAGGCCAGCGCCCCCCAGCCGGCGGCGGTGGGCATCTGGGTCATGCGTTCGCCGCTCAACGCGCTGCCGAGCAGCAAGACCACGCCACCAACGAGCATTTCCGCGGCACTGGCCATCGGCCCCTGGGGCAGCGGCAGGCTTTTGCTCCATACCGAGCCGAAGGCCCAGGAGGCGGCGGCAAACAGGATCAGCGCGGCACCGACGGGGCTGGCCTGCAGGTTGGAGCCGAGGTTGAGCAAGGCGATGCCAACCAGGCCGAGGACAATCCCGGCCCATTCCAGGCGAGTGTTGCGATGGCCCCAGAGCAGGCCGAACATCAAGGTGAACAGCGGCACTGTGGCCACCGCCAGCGCGGCCACACCAGAGGCCACGCCAGCGTGCTCGGCCAGGGTCACGCCACCGTTGCCACAGCTGAGCAGCAATACACCGATGACACCCGCTGCCCGCCATTGCGGCCAGGTCGGTGCCGGCACGCCGCGCCAGCGCAAAAAGCCGTAGAGCAAAGAACCGGCAATGACAAAACGCACCCCGGCCATCAGTAACGGCGGCCAGGATTCGACGCCGATGCGAATCACCAGGTAGGTCGAGCCCCAGACCAGGTACAAGGCGAGAAAGGCGCCGATCAAGACTAACGGGAAGCGACGGGAGGCAGGCATGGGGGGCTCGAATTATGGGTGTCGGGCGGTTAGTTTAGAAAGGCAGCACGGCAAACATAAGTTACAAAACCTGTTTAAACGAGCCGTACACTTTTGAAACAACGGTTATTCAGGTCTCGTACCTTTGAATCGACAATCAGCCTCTGGAAGCCCATGGACAAGTACGATCGCATGCTCCTCAGCGCCCTGCTGGACAACGGCCGCGCCTCCTTCGCCGAGCTCGCGCGCAAGGTCAATCTCTCCGCCCCGGCGGTGGCCGAACGGGTGGCCAAGCTTGAGGCCAGCGGGGTGATTACCGGCTATCAGGCCAAGGTCGACCTGGAGAAAATCGGCCTGCCGATCCAGTGCGTGATCGAGCTGCGCCTGGCCAGCCATGGCAACCAGCAGACCTTTGAGGAGCTCACGCAGATCCCGCAACTGACCGAGTGCCACCGGGTGACCGGCGACCCCTGCGTGATCATGCAGGCGGCCGTGGCCTCGATGCCGGAACTGGAGGAACTGATCAACCGCATCGCCCAGTTCGGCTTCAGCAAGACTTCGATCATTCTCTCCAGCGCCGTGGAGCGGCGCCTGCCGCTGGGCCACCTGGAGCACAACGGCAAGAAGGCCTAGCGATAGTTGTTCAGCGCTTCGCCGATCTTCGCCGCGGGGACTTTCTGCAGGCTGCAGAACAACTGGTGGGAGACGCCGTTGACGCCCTGCTGGCGCAATTGCCCGACCAGGTGCTGGGCAAGGTTGGCGGCCATTTCCGCATCAGCCATGGCCCGGTGCGCGGTGCCGGTGTCAGGCAGGCCGGCCCAACGGGTCAGGGTGCCCAATTTGTGGTTAGGCGCCGATGGCATCAGGCGCCGCGCCAGCAACATCGAACAGGCGAACCGCTGGCTGCGGCTACGGCCGATCTGTGAAAGCTCGTAGTCCCAGAATTTCTGGTCGAACGAGGCGTTGTGGGCGAGCATCGGCGTATCGCCAACGAACTCGGCCACCTCGTTCATCACCCGGGCGATCGGTGGCGCACTGCGCAGCATGGCGGTGGTGATGCCGGTCAAGCCGGCGACAAACGCCGGCACCGGCACCCCGGCATTCATCAGGCTTTGATAGCGCTCGACGATGCGCCCGCGCTCCAGCATGACCACCGCCACCTCCGTGGCCCGGCAACCGGCCCCTGGTGAAATACCGGTGGTTTCAAAGTCAATGACAGCGATACGTTCCAAAACGACAACCTCGGAAATCTTAATGCTTGAGCAGCAGGCTGCCCTCGATGGGCACATAACGGCTGGCCGCGCGAATCAGTGAATTGGCGGTCAGCCCCGGCACGCCATAGGCGACGGCCTGAATGCCGTGACGGCTGATGACCCGCTCGAGCAGCAGGTCGAAATCGCCATCGCCGGAAGCCAGCACCACCTCATCGACCCGCGCGGCGGCGTCGATCACATCGAGGGTGATGCCCACGTCCCAGTCGCCCTTGGCCGAGCCGTCGCTGCGCTGGATATAGGGTTTGAGTTTGACTGTGAAACCAAGGTTGCGCAGTATCTGTTGAAACTGCTGCTGCTTGCTGTCGCCGCGGTCGATGGCGTAGGCCACCGCTTCGACGATCTGCCCGTGCTGGCTGATGTCGGCCCACAGCGCCGCGTAGTTGAAGTGGCAACCGTAGGCCTGGCGCACGGTGTAGTAGAGGTTCTGCACATCGGCGAATACCGCGATCTTCTTCACCGCTTTTCCTCATGGCGCCACGGCGCTGTTACCGGCCGCCGCACACCGGGGCCGTTTCGGCGCCCAGTATGCCAGCCCGCGAGCCATGCGGGTAAGCGCGGTCAGACGAAGCTGTCGTCGTCACCGCCGAAGAAGCCGCCGTCATCATTGCCGTAGTCGGTGTCCATGAAGCCGCCCTGGTCATTGCCATAGCTGCCATTGTCGGCGGTCAGGCGTTGCTCGTCGTTGCTGCCCCAGCCGCCCGTGTCGCTGGCGGGCGCCGGTTCTTCCTTGATCACCTCGACCACTTCTTCAGGCTGCGAGTGGTGGTTGAACAGGCTGCTGATACCCTGGGCCAGCATCACCCCGCCGGCCACGCCAGCGGCAGTCTGCAGCGCGCCACCGAGAAAGCTGCTGGCACCACCGCGGGCCGGAGCCTGGGCGGGAGCTGCGTTGAAACCCTGCTGCTGGGCAGGTTGGTTGAATGACGGGCGCGACGGTTCGCGCCAACCGCCGCCACGGCTGGGAGTGCTGGCGGGGGCCGGGTTCTGTACCGGCTGTGGATCGCGGGTGCCACTGCCGAATATGCTCGACAAGAAGCCGCCGCCGCTGCTCGGCGCGGTCGCTGCAACCTGGGCCCTGGCCTGTTTCAGCTCGGCCTCCAGCTGTTTGTTCTGTTCGTCGAGACGCTTGAGCGCCGCTTCCTGCACCAGGATCGCCTGGGCCATGTAGTAAGGCGCCGCGGGTTGCTGCTGCAGGTGTTCGCCGATGCGCGCCTGGGCCTGGGCGTCGCGCGGCACAGCCGGGTCCTCGGCTTGCTTGAGCCGACCGAACAGGCCGTCGATCAGGGTTTGTTCTTCACTGTTCATGGGCAACCTCACTGCAAAACCGGAAAATCGAGTACGGGTAAAATGGGGTGCCGGGGCCGTAGATTCAACACAAGCCGGGATTAAACTTTCTTCAGGTTGGCCTACGGCTGGGCTAAAGTGACGCCCTGCTTTTTTTCAATGCGATATCGACCGATGAATCCGCTTAGTGTTCTGCGCGACTCCCTGTATTTCTTCCGCCGTCACCTGCTGAGCATTGCCCAGCTGTGCCTGCCGCTGGTGGTGCTCGAAGCACTGTGCACCCAGCTGCTGAACCAGCAACTGGGCGAGGATGCCTCGCCAGGCTACGGCATGCTGGTCAGCCTGCTGTTCTACCCGTTGTACAGCGCCGCGCTGATCCTCTACCTCGACACCCGCAGCAACGGCTACACCCCGCTCAAGCGCAACCTGCTGGCCATGGCCTTGCGCCTGTGGCCGTCGTTCGCCCTGATGGTGATGCTCAGCTCGTTGCTGATCATGGCCGGCGCCGCACTGTTCATCATTCCCGGCATCTGGGTGATGATCCATCTGGTGTTTGCCGAATACGTCCTGGTGCTGCGCGGCCTGGCGCCAATCGAAGCCATGCGTGAAAGCTTCAAGCTGAGCACCGGTAATTTCTGGCGCATTTTCAGTTGCATCCTCGGCGTGCTGGCGCCGCTGTGGCTGATCGACGGCCTGAGCATGATGCTGGTGCCCGAGCCTTCGGCGCTGGTGCAACTGGCCCTCGACAGCGCCAACGGCTTCCTGCAGCTGTTCAGCACCGTGGTGATGTTCCGCCTGTACATGCTGGTCAGCGAACCGGTTGCAGAGCCACCGGTATCCTGACTGGTTAGCGGACGAACGGCTCGGGTATGCTTGGCGGTGACCTGCCAAGCCAAGCCGAGCCGATGACCCGACTACTGCGCAACGCACTGCTGACCCTGCTTGTTCTGTTCGCCCTGCTGTGGCTGCTGGCCACGCAGCTGAGCTGGCAACCCGAGCCACGCGAAACCCTGCCGGTCAGTTGTCGCGCCGGCAACGCAACGCTGGTGCCGGGCCAGGTGCTCAAGGTGATGACCTGGAACGTGCAGTACCTGGCCGGCAAACGCTACGTGTTCTGGTACGACCAGGGCCGTGGCGACGACACCCGCCCTACCCCTGAAGACCTCGCCTTCAACCTCGATGAAGTGGCGCGGGTTATCCGCGCCGAGCAGCCGGACATCGTCCTGCTCCAGGAACTGGACAACAACGCCAAGGCCAGCGACTACCAGGACCAGCTGGCACTGCTGCGTGAGCGCCTGGTCGATATCTACCCCTGCGCGGTGCAGGCCTATGACTGGAAAGCCGATTTCGTCCCCGACTGGCATATTTTCGGCAGCGTCGGCCGCAGCCTGGCGACCCTGAGCCGCTACCCGATCAAACAGGCCGAACGCGCGCAATTGCCAGTGACCGCGAGCAACACCCTGCAGCGCTTGCTACAACCTCAGCAAGCCATCCTTGCCAGCTACCTGCCACTGCGCGACGGCGGCCAGCTAGCGGTACTCAACACCCGCCTCGCCCCCTTCGAGGCGGGCAGCGATATCCAGCGCCAGCAGGTGCAACAGCTAACGCGGCTGCTCGACAAGCTCGAAAGCCAGGGCACCCCCTGGTTGATCGGCGGCGACTTCAACCTGCTGCCGCTCGGCCAGTACCGGCGCCTGCCGGCCGAACTGCGCGGTCAGTACAGCGCCGACAGCGACTTGCACCTGCTCTGGGACAAGTACCCGATGATCCCCAGCAACGCCGAAGCCAGCGGCGCCGACCGCGCGGCCTGGCTGACCCACTACCCCAACGACCGCAATGTGCAAGGGCCGGACCGCACCCTCGACTACCTGTTCCACAGCCCCAAACTGCAGCGTCTGGGGGCACGGGTGATTCAGCAGGACACCCTGGAAATTTCCGATCACCTGCCGGTAACGGCGCGCCTTGTGCTGCCTGCGATGCCCTGACTATTTGCGTGGCTTGGCCCGCGCGGTGGCCTCGGCTACCAACGGGTCATCCGGCCAATAGTGCTTGGGATAGCGCCCCTTCAGATCCTTCTTCACCTCGGCATAGGTACTGCGCCAGAAGTTGGCCAGATCCTGGGTCACCTGCACCGGCCGCCGCGCGGGCGACAGCAGGTGCAACAGGACTTGCTGTCGGCCCTGGGCAATACGTGGGGTTTCGGCCAGGCCGAACAGCTCCTGCAGGCGCACGGCGAGGATTGGCGGGGTTTCGCTGTAGTCCAGGCGGATGTTCGAGCCTGAAGGCACGCTCAGGTGGACCGGCGCCTGTTCATCCAGGCGCTGAGGCAGTGGCCAGGGCAACAGATTGCGCAGGATCGACGAGAGGTCGAGCTGGGCGAAATGGCTCAGACGGGTGACCTTGCCCAGGTAGGGTTGCAGCCAGTGCGAAAGGCTTGCCAACAGGGCGGCGTCGCTCAGGTCCGGCCATTCACTTTCACCCAGGGTTGCCAGGTCGAGCTGGCGCAACAGTGCCACACGCGCCTGCCACTGGCGCAGCTCGGGGGTCCACGACAGCAGCTCCAGGCCCTTGCGCCGCACCAGTTCCAGCAGGGCCTTTGCGCGGGCGTCTTCGTCCAGGCCGGTCAGTGGCTCTCGGCTGAGCACCAGCTCGCCGACCTTGCGCTGACGCTCGGCACGCAAAACGTTTTCGCGTTCGTCCCAGTCAAGGATATCCAGGCTGCGCACCTGTTCGGCCAGCACCCCGTCGAACAGTGCCGGGTCGAAGTCGGCGGCGAGATAAATGCGCTCCTCGCGCTGGCCCTGGCGGCTGCCCAGGTCGGCAATCACCAGCCACGAATGTTTCATCAAGGCATCGGCTTCGCCGAACAGCGCGGCACGGCCGTTAGCCAGCCGATATTCCGCACCGCCGGCACGCCGCTGTTGGCCGACCCGGTCCGGATAGGCCAGCGCCAGCAAGGCGCCCAGCCAGCGGGAATGGTCAGGGTCGGCAACAGCTGAAGTGGCTTTGCCACGCAGATAACCACGGTACTGGCGAGCCAGTTGCCGGGCGCGCTGCACGCCGCCCTGCCCGCCTTTGGCTGCGCGGGTTTCGCCGCTGAGCAAGGCCAGGCGACTGTGCAGGTCAGCACCGCCGCCGCGCAGAATGTCGCGTTCACCGAGCAATGCGGCGACGTCGCAAGCCATGTCGGCCAGCCCCAGGTCCTGGCCGCGCAGCAGCAAGTGGGCGATGCGCGGATGCGCCGGCAATTCGGCCATGGCCTGGCCGTGGGCGCTGAGGCTGTCCTGACTGTCGGCCTTGAACGCGCCCAGACGCCGCAACAGGTCCAGCGCCTGGCCGTACGCGGCAGCAGGCGGCTGGTCGAGCCAGCGCAATTGTTCGGGGGTGACGCCCCAGCGCGATAGCTGCAGGGCCAGCCCGGCCAGATCGGCCTGGAGGATTTCGGCCGCGCCATACGCCGCCAGTTGCTCATGCTGGGCTTCGGACCACAAGCGATAGCACACGCCGGGCTCAAGGCGTCCGGCACGGCCGGCGCGCTGGGTGGCGCTGGCGCGAGAGATGCGCTGGGTGTCCAGGCGGGTCATGCCACTACCCGGGTCGAAACGCGGTACCCGCGCCAGGCCGGCGTCGACCACCACGCGCACGCCGTCGATGGTCAGGCTGGTCTCGGCGATGTTGGTCGCCAGCACCACCTTGCGCAGGCCGGCAGCGGGCGTGTCGATGGCGGCGCGTTGGGCATTGAGGTCGAGCTCGCCATGCAATGGGCATAGCAGGATATCGCGGCGATCACCGAGGGCCTCCTGCAAGGATTGATGCACCCGGCGAATCTCCGCCTGCCCCGGCAGGAACACCAGGACACTGCCCGACTCGTCAGCGATGGCCTGCAGCACCGCATCGACCACCCGCGGCTCGATGAACTCACCCGGCTGGAACGGCCGGCCCCACCGCACATCGACCGGGTACATGCGCCCTTCGCTGCTGACCACCGGGGCATCGTCGAGCAAGCTCGACAGACGCTCGCCCTCAAGGGTCGCCGACATCAGCAGGATCTTCAGCGGCGGCTCGTCACGCAACAACTCGCGACCATTGAGGCTCAGGGCCAGGGCCAGGTCGGCATCGAGGCTGCGTTCGTGGAATTCGTCGAAGATCAGCAAGCCCACGCCGTCCAGGGCCGGGTCGGCTTGCAAACGACGGGTGAGAATCCCTTCGGTAACCACCTCGATCCGCGTGTTCGGGCCGACCTTGCTGTCCAGCCGAATGCGGTAACCGACCGTTTGCCCGACCTGCTCGCCCAACTCGCTGGCCAGCCGCTCGGCTGCCGCCCGTGCCGCCAGGCGCCGCGGTTCGAGCATGAGGATGCGCTGCCCGGCCAGCCACGGCTCAGCAAGCAGCGCCAGCGGCACACGGGTGGTCTTGCCGGCGCCGGGGGGCGCTTCGAGCACCGCTTCGTGGCGCTGGCTCAAGGCTGCGCGCAAGGCTGGCAGTACGGCATCGATCGGTAATGATTTCATGGTGGCCCTCAAACAATCCGCCGAGTATAACGGCGAACCGAGCCTGCCTTATCATGGTCTTAGCTGTAGATACCGGCTCTTTGCCTGTATCGTTGTCGCCTTCATTCCGGAGATTTCCATGCGTATTCCCTCCCGTGTCATTGGCGGCGTCGTGATCGCCACCCTGCTGACCCAACTGACCGCCTGCGGCACCCTGTTCTTCCCCGACCGACGCGGCCAGATCGAGGGCAAGATCGACCCGGTGGTCGCCGCCCTCGACGCAATCGGCATCCTTTTCTACGTGATCCCGGGCTTGATCGCCTTCGGTATCGACTTCGCCACCGGCGCTATCTACCTGCCAGGCGGCACCACTGCCCAGGTCGCGCCCGAGAAGCTCAATGAAGCCATCAGCGCCGACGGCAAGGTCGACAACAGCAAGCTGCAGGCTATTCTCGAGAGCGAACTGGGCCAGCGCCTGCCGCTCAACGACCCACGCCTGATCCAGCACAAGGGCAGTGTCGAGCAACTGGCCATGTACGGCCTCAAGCCCGCTGCTTGATCTTTGACAGGAAGCCACCTTCGGCATGACTCCCTCGGCTGAACACCAACGCCTGCTGCGCCTGGCCACCCGCGCCTCGCTGGCGGTGGCCAGTATCCTGATCCTGACCAAGGCGGTGGCCTGGTGGCTCAGCGGTTCGGTCAGCCTGCTGGCCGGGCTGACCGATTCGGCGCTGGATGGCGTGGCCTCCTTTCTCAATCTGCTGGCCGTGCACTACGCCCTGCGCCCGGCCGATGACGACCACCGCTACGGCCACGGCAAGGCCGAAGCCATGGCCGGCATGGCCCAGGCGCTGTTCATTGCGGTCAGTGCGGTGCTGATCGGTGTACAGGCGGTGGAACGGCTGCAGAACCCGCAACCTTTGGGTGATACCGGCATCGGTATCGCGGTGATGCTGTTATCGCTGGTGCTGACCGTTGCCTTGTTGATGCTCCAGGGCAAGGTGATCCGCATCACCGGCTCGACCGCGGTGCGCGCCGACTCTCTGCATTACCGCTCCGACCTGCTGCTCAACGGCAGCATCCTGGTGGCGCTGGTGCTGGCGCGCTTCGGCTGGCCGCAGCTCGATGCGATTTTCGGTCTGGGCATCGCCCTGTACATCTTCTGGAGTGCCTTGCAGATTGCCCGGGAGAGCAGCTCGATCCTGATGGATCAAGAGCTGCCCAGCGACATCAGCGAGCAAATGCTGGCGCTGGCCTGCAGTGTGCCGGGGGTACGCGGCGCCCATGACTTGCGCACGCGTGTGTCGGGCAGTCACTGGTTTGTGCAGTTGCACCTGGAACTGCCCGGGGACTTGCCGCTGACCCAGGCCCATGCCTTGTGTGACCAGGCTGCGGCGGCGATCAACAGCAAGTATCCGAAGGCTGAAGTGCTGGTGCATGCGGATCCGGTGATGTGAGGCCATTGGCAAGGCCGGCTTGTGTCTTGAGGTAGGAATAGAATCAGAAGTGAGAGCGGTGAATGGCAAGCTGTACGCCGGTAGTGCTTAAAGCACGTGTGGGAGCAAAGCTGCCATTCACCTCTCCACTCTGGCCCGAGCCCGAACAGTTGATTGAGCGCCTCTCGAATCACAAGCGTGGGCCAAGCCAGAGCGCTCTCACAACTGAGTGTAAGAGGGTTCAGCCATGTTGTCTTCTGTTGGAATCGACACTGCCAAAGCCACTTTGGAAATCTGCATCAAACCTCAGAAAATCCGCTTCGAAGTGGCCAACAACTCCGCAGGCTTCGAGGCGTTGCTTGAGCGTCTGAAGGACTTCAAGATCAGTCGAGTGCTGATCGAAGCGACAGGCGGCTACGAGAAAGATGTGTTGATCGCCCTGGCCTCAGCAGGACTGGAAACCATCTGCATCAACCCAGCCCGTGCCCGGAAATTCGCCGATGCCATGGGTAAAAAAGCCAAAACCGACAAGATCGACGCCGAAGTCCTTGCGGACTTCGCTGCACACCTCAGCGTTCCTCAAAGCCAACCGATCAGCCCGGAACGCGAAGAGCTGCGCGAGTTGGTGAAGCAGCGCGCCCAATTTGTGCAGAGCCGTGATGACTACAAACGGCGTCGCCTGCAATGCCGCTCGGCAATGGCGATGGCCCACTTTGATGAGCACATAGAACACCTGAAAGTGCTGATCAAACGCCTCGACGAAGAAATTGACCAGGCGATGGTGCAACTGGACGATACCAGGGCGAGTCAGTTGTTGGCGGTGAGCGGAATCGGTCGGGTAACCGCCGCAAATCTGCTCGCCTCACTGCCTGAACTGGGGCAGTTGGACCGCCGTCAGATCGCCGCGCTGGTGGGCGTAGCGCCTTACAACAACGATAGTGGTAGCCATCGAGGGCACCGCCAGATATGGGGTGGTCGGGCCCATGTAAGGCGAGTGCTGTACATGTCGAGCTGGATCATCATCCGTCACAACACAGAATTTAAAGCACGCTACGAAGCACTTCGGGCACGTGGCAAGTGCGCCAAGGTGGCACTCGTAGCTTGCATGCGGGTGCTGATCGTCAGGCTGAATGCAATGCTGCGGGACAATACCCCTTGGCGAGTGCAAACAGCCTGATCAAGACAGTTGCTCCCACAATGGAACTGCATGCACCGTTAAACTGTGGGAACTGGCCTTGCCAGCGATGGGCTGCGCAGCAGCCCCCGGTTCAGTTGACGCTATACCCCCGCCCGCTCAAACAAGCACCCTGCGCCCGCCGATAGTCATCGGCCACTTGCGCCGCTGGCGCGTAGCTGGCCGCCGCCGGGTCAAACCCGGTCTGCTGCACCGCCCAGCGATGGCATTCGTAACGATCACGATCAAGCTGCTGAGGGCTCTGGCCCTGGGCCGGATAGGCGATCACGTCATAACCGGGGCTACTCTGTACCGGCGCACTGGCCGTCGGTGGATTGACCACCACGTACTCGCGGCTGTCCTCGAGGTACTGGTAGTAAGTACCCGCCGCGAGGAACAACAGCGCGCCGCCACTCCATACTTGCCGGGCATAGTCGGGCAGGTAGTTGACCCGTGCACCATAGGGCGGCGTCACCACCACATAGCGCGGGCCTTGCGGGCGATACCAGTAGCCGCCGGAATAGAAGTAGTCATCCCCGCGATAGGGCACTTTCCAGTAGCGATCGGGGAAGCGGTCGATTGTGTGCCCCGGCCGATACTGCGGGCCGGGCCCCCAGCCATTGCCGTGGCCATCCGGACGCCCGGCGCCACCGGCCTGGTAGTAGCGATTGTCGTTACGCCGCGGAATGTCCTGGTAGTAACCGGTACGCGGCTCCTGAGTCTGACGCACTTCATCGGGCCGCGACTGCAAAGGTGAAGCTCCCTGCCCTTCGGCCAGTAGCGGCAGATTGACACTCATGCACAGCAAACCAACACCTGCCATACGCCAGACGCGCGACTTCATGCTTTTCCTCTCGGACCGGTAACAAGGGGCCTGGGATTACTTTATCAGGCCGTCTGCAACGGGGTATCGGCCGCCAGATGAAATTTGCCAGGCAATAAAAAAGGGAGACCCTGGGGTCTCCCTTTGAGAATTTTGTCCGTGCTCGGCGCTTGTGACACCGGCTCACCTCACGCCGTCTTGTGGACAGTGTGTAGCCCGGGGGCCGAGCACAACCTGGTGGGGTTGCTGGCCGCAGCTGGCCTGATTCGGCCCGCCGCACTGGACTGATGTCCGGGCAGTGATTCTGGTGAAAAGAATACGGCGAAGGCAGCGGCAGAGGATTGCGAAGATTGCTCAATTAAATATCACTTGCGCAATTTTTGCCTACAGATTGATAATTCAACGCAATCGAAACAGAAAAGGCCAACCCCATGAGCAAGCTTGACCGCTATGACCTGAGCATTCTTGCTGAATTGCAGCGCGATGCGCGTATCTCCAACCAGGAACTGGCCGAACGCATCGGTCTTTCACCCTCGCCTTGCTCGCGCCGGGTCAAGCAACTGGAAGACGACGGTTACATTGCCCGTCAGGTCGCCCTGCTCGACCGCAAGAAGCTCGGCCTGAGCCTGACTGCCTACGTATTGATCGGCATGGACCGCCACACCCCCGAGCGCTTCGAGACCTTCGAGTCGGCGATCCGCAGCCTGCCGCAAGTGCTCGAATGCAGCCTGGTTACCGGGATGGATGCCGACTATCAGTTGAAAGTCGTGGTGCCCGACATGGACCATTACCAGCAGTTGCTGCTGGGCCACCTGACCCGCATTGAAGGCGTTACCAGCGTGCGTTCCAGTTTCGTTCTCAACCAGGTACTGGCCAGCACCGAAATGCCGCTCACGCACCTGCGTTAGTCAGGCTGGCAAGGGGGGCGTATAATCGCGCGCCTCAACCTGCCGGAGAAAATCGATGGATCCTGCGTTGTTCGAAGAGTGGATGATGACCATCCTGGTCACCATCCTGATTGGTTTCATGGGCTTTATCGTCTGGGACCTGGCGAAAAAATCCAAGGCCGGCAAGTTCGGCACCTTCATCCTGTTTTTCGTGCTGGGCCTGGGCATCCTCGCCTTCATCATCAAAAGCGTGGTGATCGGCTTTATCGAAGGCGTTTAAAGCCTGGCCGGCACTTCCCGCCACTGGCCCTGATCGAGGCCATCCAGGCTCCAGTCGCCGATCCGCACGCGCACCAGGCGCAGGGTCGGCAGGCCGACGGCAGCGGTCATGCGCCGCACCTGACGGTTGCGCCCTTCCTTGATCACCAGCTCCAGCCAACGGGTCGGCACGCTCTTGCGAAAGCGTACCGGCGGGTTGCGTGGCCAAAGGTCTGGCTCGTCGAGCTGACGGGCCTGGGCCGGCAAGGTCGGGCCGTCATTGAGTTCGACGCCATCGCGCAAGCGCTGCAACTGCTCCTCGCTCGGCTCACCCTCCACTTGTACCCAATAGGTTTTCGCCAGCTTGTGCCTGGGGTCGGCAATGCGTGCCTGCAACTGGCCGTCGTTGGTCAGCAGCAGCAAGCCTTCACTGTCACGGTCCAGGCGCCCGGCCGGGTAAATGCCGGGGATGGCGATGAAGTCCTTGAGGGTCGCGCGCCCTTCGCCGTCGCTGAACTGGGTCAGCACGTCAAAGGGTTTGTTGAACAGGATCAACCGCGGCTCGGCCGGCGGCGCCTTGGGCAGGCGACGCGGGCCGGCGGGTTTGGCCGCGGGACGCCGCGGCTTGGTGCGTGGGGGTAACGGCATGGGGCCTCAGCGGAACGGCGGCTCGTCAAAACTGCGCAGTTTACGCGAGTGCAGCGAGTTGAGCTCGGTACGCAGCAGGTCGAGGGCGGCGATGCCGATCTTCAGGTGCTGGCTGACTGCCCGGTTGTAGAAAGCATTGGCCGCCCCCGGCAATTTGATCTCGCTGTGCAGCGGCTTGTCGGAGACGCACAGCAAGGTGCCGTACGGGACCCGCAGGCGATAGCCCTGGGCGGCGATGGTGCCGCTTTCCATGTCCACCGCCACTGCCCGCGACAGGTTGATCAGCGGCCGTTCCTGCGCCCAGCGCAGCTCCCAGTTGCGGTCGTCGTAGGTCAGCACGGTACCGGTGCGCAGGCGCTTTTTCAGCTCGTCGCCGCGCTCGCCCGTGACCTGCGCCGCCGCTTCCTGCAACGCCAGTTGCACCTCGGCCAGGGCCGGAATCGGAATGTTCGGCGGCACCACCCGGTCGAGAATCCCGTCGCGGCGCATATAAGCGTGGGCCAGCACATAGTCGCCGATGGTCTGCGATTGGCGCAGGCCACCGCAGTGGCCGATCATCAGCCAGCAGTGCGGACGCAGCACCGCCAGGTGGTCGGTGATGTTCTTGGCGTTGGACGGGCCGACACCGATATTGACCAGGGTAATGCCGTCGCCATCGGCAGCGATCAGGTGATAGGCGGGCATCTGGTAGCGGTGCCAGACCACCCCGGCGACCAGCGCCTGGGCTTCGCCGTTGTCCATGGCCTTTTCGATGATCACATTGCCGGGCAGGACCATGCGCACAAAACGCGGGTCATCACGCAGGCGCTCAAGGCCGTGGCTGATGAACTGGTCGACATAGCGGTGGTAGTTGGTCAGCAGGATCCACGGCTGCACTTGTCGCCAGTCGCTACCGGTGTAATGCACCAGGCGGCGCAGGGAGAAATCCACCCGCGCGGCGTCGAACAGCGCCAGCGGCAGCGGATCGACGTTGGCCCAGTCATACAGGCCGTCGGCGATGCCGTCGGTGGCGGCGGAAAGATCGGTACTGGGGAACACCCGCGCCAGCGCGGCGGCAGTGATGCCGGTGCCGGCCAGCTCGTCGCCCTGCTCGACCACATAGGGGTAAGGAATATTCTGCTGGCTGACGCCCACTTCGACCGTGACGGTGAAGTCGCGCATCAGTGGCTTGAGCTGCTCGAGGAGGTAGCCACGGAACGCCGCCGGCTGGGTCACGGTCACGCTGTAGGTGCCAGGCAGCTGGACCTTGGCGTAGGCGCGGGTGATCGCCGGAACTTCACCATGGTACTGGTAGGTCAGACGCAGTTCGGGGTAGCGGAACAGCGCCCGCTCCTCGGCATCCGGCTCGGTGCGGTCCTTGAGGTAGCGCTTGAGCGCCTGGCTCAGGGCCGCGGTGGCTTGTTCGTGCAGGGCCGCGAGGCGATCGACGGCCTGCTCGGCGGTTTCTACGACAACGAAGGCTTCATCAGTACGGCTCACAATGTACTTCCTGTCTGACATGCATGCGCCCATCTTGCCTATATCCGGCGGCAAAGGCACGCACGTTAGAGCGGCCAGTTCGGGGTCGAGCGCTGCACCAGCGCCGCGACGTCGACGCCACGGGGCAGCACGCCGTATACCCGGCCGTTGCCACTCAGGCGGCTGGCGATAAAGGCATCGCTGACCGCCGTGTTACCGGCTTCGAGCAGCAGCTTGGCCTGCAGGCCGACGGCGATGTCTTCGCTGAGCTGGCGGGCGCGGTACTGGATGTCGGCGGTGTCGGCAAAGGCCGCCTTGAGGTTGCCAATATGCGCGGCCAAGCGTGGATCGCCGTGACCATCACCCAGCTCGGCGAACAGCGTGTCGAGAACGCCCGGCTCCTTGGACAGTGCGCGCAGCACATCCAGGCACTGGACGTTGCCCGAGCCTTCCCAGGTCGAGTTGACCGGTGCTTCGCGGTACAGCCTCGGCAGGATGCTGTCTTCGACATAACCGGCGCCGCCCATGCACTCGGCCGCTTCGTTGATCATCGCTGGCGCCCGTTTACAGATCCAGTACTTGCCCACGGCGGTGATCAGCCGGGCAAAACGCGCCTGATGCGGATCATCCGGCTGGTCGAGGGCCCGCCCCATGCGCAGGCTCAAGGCCAGCGCCGCCTCGCTTTCCAGGGCCAGGTCGGCCAGCACGTTCTGCATCAATGGCTGCTCGGCCAACAGGCGTCCGCCGACCTGGCGATGAGCGCAGTGGTGGGCGGCCTGGGTCAGGGCCTGGCGCATCAGGGCGCTGGAGCCAACCATGCAATCGAAGCGGGTCATGGCGACCATTTCGATGATGGTCGGCACCCCCCGGCCTTCCTCGCCGATCATCCAGGCCAGGGCGCCGCGGAACTCGACTTCGCTGGACGCGTTGGAGCAGTTGCCGAGCTTGTTCTTCAGGCGCTGGATATAGAACTGGTTGCGACTGTCATCCGGGCGGTGGCGCGGCAGCAGGAAGCAGCTCAGGCCCTTGTCGGTCTGGGCCAGGGTCAGGAAGGCGTCGCACATCGGTGCCGAACAGAACCATTTATGCCCGACCAGCTCATAAGCCTGGCCCGGGCCGGGCGCACCGACCGGGTAAGCACGGGTTGTGTTGGCGCGTACATCGGTGCCGCCCTGCTTCTCGGTCATGGCCATGCCCAGAGTCACGCCGACCTTGTGGCGATCGCCAACGTTGCGCGGGTCGTATTCAGTGGCCAGCACTTTCGGCAGCCAGTACTCGGCCAGTTCCGGCTGCAGCTTGAGCGCCGGCACCGCGGCAAAGGTCATCGTCAGCGGGCAGCCACTGCCGGCTTCGGCCTGGCTATGCAGGTAGGTCATCGATGCGCGGGCGACATGGGCGCCCTCCCGCGGGTCGGTCCAGGGCAAGGACGGCAGGCCATGCTCGATGGCCGTGCGCATCAGCTCGTGATAGGCCGGATGAAACTCCACCAGGTCGATGCGATGACCATAACGATCATGGCTGCTGAATTGCGGCTTGTTCTGGTTGGCCAGAAAGCCCGCGGCCATCAGCGGCCCGCCAGCCAGAGCACCGTACGCATCGATGCGCTCCTGCGCCCAACCCGCCCCGTAGCGCCGCGACCATTCCTGCAACGGCAGGTCGATGCGGTACAGGTTGGCGCCGTCCAGGGATGGCGGCTGGTTGGTGACCTCATGGGTTTCAGCGTACTGGTGCAGGTTCATCGAGGGGCCTCCTGGATCCTGGCGTGACTGAAATTTCAGTGAATCACGCCCTGCCCCCCTGTCAAAGTGACAAAAACGCCTAACTAGCCGTGATTTAGCCCTGGCCTGACCATGCCCAGCTGCGCCTGGGGCGGGCTCAAGGGCGCGCGCAGGCTCAGCTCGAAGCGACTGCCCAGCCCCGGGTTGGATTCGTGCTGCAGGCGCGCGCCGATCAGCTCGGCCAACTGCCGACAAATCGCCAGGCCAATGCCCAGGCCGCCGTATTCACGGGTCATCGAACCATCGACCTGGAAGAAGCGCTGGTACAGCGTGGCTTCATCCAGGCAGTCGAAACCGATGCCGCTGTCGCTGACGCTGATGCTCAAGCCCAGTTGGTCCGGCCCCAGGCGATCACCGCGTACCTGCAACATGACTCCGCCCTGATGAGTGAACTTGATGCCGTTATCCATCAGGTAACCCAGACACATGGCCAGCTTGTGCCGATCGCCGATCAGCACATCCGGCAGCTCCGCCGGGGTATCCAGGCTCAGGTACAAGCCCTTGGCTATGGCGGGAGCAGCGTATTCGGCACGCACCTCCTGCAGCAGCGAACGCAGGCTGAACGGGGCGTTCTGGGCGCTCAGGCGGCCGGCCTGCAGCTCGGTGAGGATGAGAATGTCATCGACCATGCCCATCATGTCCTGGGCCGCCGAAGTAGCGGTGTGCTGATACTGGGCCAGCTCGCCGTCCAGCGACATGGTCTGCATCAGCTCCAGCGAACCGATCACACCGTTCATCGGCGTGCGCAGTTCATGGGTGACGGTGGCCAGGAACTGGTCCTTGAGGCGGTTGCTGTTGGCCAGCTGGACGTTGAGCTGCTCAAGGGTCCGACCGGTTTCGCGCAGGGTCTGGGCCTGCTCTTCACGCATACTGTTTATGCGGTCGGCCAGGGCCAGCGACAGCAGGCCGACCTCCAGCGCCGAACCGATCTGGCTGGCATACATGGTCAGGAATACGTTGGGCAAATAGCCCAGTACCATCAGGGTGTTGACCAGGCCGCCGAGCAAGAACGCCGACCAGGCGATGATGAAGTAGCGAGCCACGCGCAAACCACGGTGCCAGGCATAAATCCCGGCAGCGAAGATGCATACGGTAAACAGCAGCGCCAACGCCGTGGCCAGACGCAGGGCGACGCCGTAGCTGCTGGTCAGCGACAGCAACATGACCAGCGCACCACCGCCCATCAATACCTTGAGCACCCCATCGAAGGCACGGCTGTGATTGCGCAGCTGCAGGAAACTGCGGGCAAACTGGCAACCGAACAGGCCGGACGCACCGATGAACATTGGCGTGGCGGCGTTCGCCCACCAGGGGCTGTCCGGCCAGAAATAGGCCACCCCGGCGCCGTTGACCGAGACCTGGTAAAGGCCGAACGAAGCGATATAGAGGATGTAATACAGGTAACTGGTGTCGCGCACGCTGAGGTAGATGAACAGGTTGTACACCAGCATCCCCAGCAACACGCCATAGATCAGGCCCAGCACATACAGGCGGGTCGGCTGTGCTTCCAGGTAGGCCTGGGCCGACCACAGGGTCAGCGGCGCCTGCACCGAACCCTGGCTGTGCAGGCGCAGGTAGGCGGTGGTGGTCTGGCCGGGAGTAAAGGGCAGTTCGAAAAGGTAGTTGTTCTGCTTGATTTGCCGACTGGCGTAAGGCAGGGCGTCGCCGGTGCGCTGGGCCAGGCGAAAGGTGCCGCTGGCGTCCGGCAGGTAGAGTTCAAGGTGATCGAGGGGTGGATAGGCCAGCTCCAGCAACCAGGTACGTGGCGCGGCCGACGGCAAGGCGGTGTAGTGCAACTGGATTTTCAGCCAGAACACCGAGGTGGAATAGCCGGCATTGAGGACCTCGGCCCGGTGCGGGCGAAAATGCTCGCTGAACGACGGCGCACTGACCTGCGCAATGCTGGCATTGCCATCGCGGTCTTCGAACACCTGCATCATCTGCCCCAGCGGCAAGCTGCGGGTGGAGTCGTCGAAATCGACCGCCGTGGCCAGTAACGGCAACCAGCCCAGCACAACAATCAGCAAATAGCGCATACAGCCCCAGCATGGTCTGTCCCGGTCGCGTCGCGTAGCCTCCTGTCCGTTTGAGGCGACGCAATCCGGCAGTAACCGTTATCGGTTTATTCGAGCACTCTAGCATAGCTTTCCGAGCCTGCCAGACGCCACTGAAAACTTTGCGCCGAAGGCTCTAGAACGGCACTTTCAGCGATTTTGAAACTGCAGTTCAAACGCCCGTTGAAAAATCCGCGACGCCGGGGCGGACCCAGCAAAAGCGTTTGGTGATAAGCTCGCGCACCATGAATACCTACAGCTCCCGCCCCGTTGTCCTCTGTCTCTCCGGCCACGACCCCAGTGGCGGCGCCGGCTTGCAGGCAGATATCGAAGCCCTGATTGCGCAAGGCTGTCATGCCGCTCCGGCCGTGACCGCCCTGACCGTCCAGGATACTGTCAATGTCAGCGACTTCCGCGTCCTCGACCGCGAGTGGGTACTGGCCCAGGCCAATGCCGTGCTCGCCGATTCGACGGTAGCGGCGGTCAAGCTGGGCATGCTCGGCTCTACCGAAATGGTCGATACCGTGGTCGAACTGCTCAGTGCTCATCCGCATCTGCCGCTGGTCTGCGACCCGGTCCTGCGCGCTGGCGGCGGTGGCCGCCTGGGCAAGGATGAAGTCGGCTACGCCATGCGCGAGCGCCTGCTGCCCTTGGCAACCATCGCCACCCCTAACCTTCCCGAAGCGCGCATCCTGGCCGAACTGCCCGAAGGCAGTGCCGATGAATGCGCAGAAAAGCTCCTGCCGTTTGTCAGACACCTGCTGATCACCGGCGGTCACGGCGACGAACACGAAATCCATAACCGCCTGTACAGCCGCGACGGCCAGCGTCACACCTGGACCTGCCAGCGCCTGCCCGGCAGCTACCACGGCTCCGGCTGCACCCTGGCCAGCACCCTGGCCGGCCGCCTGGCCCTTGGCGAACAACTGCAGAGCGCCGTGCGCACAGCCCTGGACTACACCTGGCGAACCCTGCGCGACGCCGAGCAACTGGGCAAAGGCCAGTTCGTGCCGCGCCGCCTGCCCCTGGATTTCTGTTCCTGATCTTCGCTTGAGGTCTACACCATGAAGTTACGCGGCCTGTATGCCATCACTGACAGCCAGTTGCTGGCCGGCAAGTTTCTGCCCTATGTCGAAGCGGCCCTCGAAGGCGGCGTGACCTTGCTGCAGTACCGTGACAAGAGCCAGGACGAGTCCCGCCGGCTGCGCGAAGCGGAGGCCCTGGCCGAGCTGTGTGCACGCTACAACACTCAGTTGATCATCAACGATGACGCCGAGCTGGCCGCGCGCCTGGGCGTCGGCGTCCACCTAGGTCAGACCGACGGGCCGTTGACCCCGGCGCGAGCCTTGCTCGGGCGCAACGCCATCATCGGTTCCACCTGCCACGCGCAAATTGACCTGGCCGAGCAGGCCGCCCGTGAAGGCGCCAGCTACGTCGCCTTCGGCCGCTTCTTCAACTCGGTGACCAAGCCGGGCGCACCCGCCGCCGACATCGCCCTGCTGGAGCAAGCGCACGACCGCATCCATCTGCCGATCTGCGTGATCGGCGGCATCACCCTCGACAACGCCGCCCCGCTGGTCGCTCACGGCACCAGCCTGCTTGCGGTGATTCATGGCCTGTTCGGCGCCGACAGCACGCAGGAAGTCACCCGTCGTGCCCGCGCCTTCAACGCCCTGTTCGCATCTGCCTGATTGAGAGAGCCCATCATGTCTCGTTCCGAAACCCTGTTTGCCAACGCCCAGAAACACATCCCCGGTGGCGTCAACTCGCCGGTGCGGGCGTTCAAAAGCGTTGGCGGCACGCCGCTGTTCTTCAAGCACGCCGCCGGTGCCTATGTCACTGACGAAGACGACAAGCGCTACGTGGACTACGTCGGCTCCTGGGGCCCGATGATTCTCGGCCATAGCCACCCGGACGTGCTCGAGTCGGTACGCAAGCAACTGGAGCACGGCCTGTCCTACGGCGCCCCCACCGCCATGGAAACCGAAATGGCCGACCTGGTCTGCTCGATCGTGCCATCGATGGAAATGGTGCGCATGGTCAGTTCCGGCACCGAAGCGACCATGAGCGCCATCCGCCTGGCCCGTGGCTACACCGGCCGCGACAGCATCATCAAGTTCGAAGGCTGCTACCACGGCCACTCCGACAGCCTGCTGGTAAAAGCCGGTTCCGGCCTGCTGACCCAGGGCGTGCCAAGCTCCGCTGGCGTTCCGGCAGCCTTTGCCAAACACACCCTGACCCTGCCGTTCAACGACATCGACGCGGTCGAGAAGATGCTCGCTGACGTCGGCCAGGAAGTCGCCTGCATCATCGTCGAGCCGGTCGCCGGCAACATGAACTGCGTGCCGCCGGCGCCTGGTTTCCTCGAGGGCCTGCGCACACTGTGCGACCAGCACGGCGTGGTGCTGATCTTCGACGAAGTGATGACCGGTTTTCGCGTCGCCCTGGGTGGCGCCCAGGCGCACTACGGGGTCACCCCCGACCTGTCGACCTTCGGCAAGATCGTCGGCGGCGGCATGCCGGTGGGCTGCTTCGGCGGCAAGCGCACGATCATGGAACAGATCGCGCCGCTGGGCCCGGTCTACCAGGCCGGTACCCTGTCGGGCAACCCGCTGGCCATGGCCGCCGGCCTGACCACCCTCAAGCTGATCAGCCGCCCGGGCTTCCATGACGAGCTGAGCGCCTTCACCAGCCGCCTGCTCGATGGCCTGCAACAGCGCGCCGATGCCGCTGGCATCCCGTTCGTCACCACCCAGGCTGGCGGCATGTTCGGCCTGTACTTCAGTGGCGCCGACGATATCGTCACCTTCGATGACGTCATGGCCAGCGATGCCGAACGCTTCAAGCGCTTCTTCCACCTCATGCTCGAAGGTGGCGTGTACCTGGCGCCAAGCGCCTTCGAGGCAGGTTTTACCTCGATTGCCCACGGTGAACCCGAGCTGCAGATCACCCTGGATGCGGCTGAGCGAGCGTTCGCCAAGCTCTGATTTTTGCAGCCCTCGCGGGGCAAGCCAGCGCCCACAGTGATCATTGTGGGAGCGGGCTTGCCCCGCAATGGGGCCTTGCAAAGCAGAAAATCGAGTAAAGACTTTGTAAGGTAGGCGCTGCTTATCCCATAATGTGCCACCAGACACTTTGGCCGCAGCTTTGCAGAGGTATGTCGATCCCCATGAACCGCACCGGCCGCGCCCTTGCCCTGGGCTGCCTGTTGCTTCTTCAGCCCCTGCTGGCCACGGCAGGCGGTAACTCGTTGCTGATTCCAGCAACGGGCCGCTGCACCCTCGATTCCCAGCCCGAAGACCTGCCGCAAGCCCTCGCCGCCTGCCAGGACGCGGCCAAGTCCGGGGATGCCCAGGCCCAGTACGAGCTGGGTGAGTTCTACTACGAAGGCACCCATACCCCACGTGACCTCAACCAGGCCCTGAGCTACTTCGAGCAAGCCTCGCTGCAAGGCCACGCCGAGGCTCAATACCGCCTGGGCACCATGTTCTACAAGGGTGAAGGTGTGGCAGCCAACAATGTGCAGGCCTACATCGTACTGAAGATGGCCGCGGTCAACGGCGCAGAAGACGCGCTGGACATGGCCGACGAGGTGTCTGCCAAGATGCCCCGCGATGAGCTGGAAGTCGCTACCCAGGTGCTCGGGCAGATTTTCCGCAAATACCTGTTGGAGCTGCAGACCGCCGAAGGTCGCACGCCCTTCTCACCGCTGCCCTGAAACGCTCGCCTACTTCTCCGGCATTGGCATCGGGAACGGCATTACATTGCCAGTACCGCGCGCCTCGCTGATCTTGGGCGTGCCCAGACGCTCGACCTCGTCGATGCGCACGATCGAATGCATTGGCACAAAGCTGCGCACCACGCCTTCGAACTGGGCCTTGAGCTTTTCTTCGCTCGGGTCGACCACCACCTGGGTGCGCTCGCCAAAGACAAATTCCTCGACTTCAAGGAAGCCCCACAGATCGCTTTGATAGATCTGTTTGGCGTACATCTCGTACACCTGGCCCTGGTTGAGAAAGATCACTTTGTAGATCGGAGCTTCGCGTTTGGTCATTTTTGGCGGGGACAATCACGGGTGGTAAAGAAGGCGCAAACTATAACATAGGCACCGGGCCGACAACGCTAGGATCCAAAGCCCCAGGCCCTTATAATGTGCGGTTCTTCGAATCACCAGATGATCTCCCATGGCCAAGAAGCTTTACATCGAAACCCACGGTTGCCAGATGAACGAGTACGACAGCTCGCGCATGGTCGATCTGCTGGGTGAACATCAAGCCCTTGAAGTCACGGCCCGCGCCGAAGACGCCGACGTCATCCTGCTCAACACCTGCTCGATCCGCGAGCGCGCCCAGGACCGGGTGTACTCCCAGCTGGGCCGCTGGCGTGAACTCAAAGACCTGAAGCCGGACATGGTCATCGCCGTCGGCGGCTGCGTGGCCAGCCAGGAAGGCGAGTCGATCCGCAAGCGCGCGCCCTATGTCGACGTGGTCTTCGGCCCGCAGACCCTGCACCGCCTGCCGGAAATGATCGACGCCGCGCGCACCACGCGCCTGCCGCAGGTCGATGTGTCGTTCCCGGAAATCGAGAAGTTCGACCACCTGCCCGAACCGCGCATCGATGGCCCCACCGCCTATGTCTCGGTGATGGAAGGCTGCAGCAAGTACTGCACCTTCTGCGTGGTGCCCTATACCCGTGGCGAGGAAGTCAGCCGGCCGTTCGATGATGTACTGGCCGAGGTCATTCACCTGGCCGAGAACGGCGTGCGTGAAATCACTCTGCTGGGGCAGAACGTCAACGGCTACCGTGGCCAGACCCACGACGGGCGCCTGGCGGACCTTGCCGAGTTGATCCGCGTGGTCGCCGCCGTCGACGGTATCGAGCGTATCCGCTACACCACCTCGCACCCGCTGGAATTTTCCGACAGCCTGATCCAGGCCCACGCCGAGGTGCCGGAGCTGGTCAAGCACCTGCACCTGCCGGTCCAATCGGGCTCCGACCGGGTACTGGCGGCGATGAAGCGCAACCACACCACCCTCGAATACAAGTCCAAGCTGCGCAAACTCAAGGCCGCGGTGCCAGGCATCTGCATCAGCTCGGACTTCATCGTCGGCTTCCCCGGCGAAACCGAGAAAGACTTCGAGCAGACCATGAAGCTGGTGGCCGACGTCGGTTTCGACTTCTCCTACTCGTTCGTCTACAGCCAGCGTCCGGGCACCCCGGCTTCGGACCTGCCGGATGAAACCCCGGAAGAAGTGAAAAAAGAGCGCCTCAAGGCCTTGCAGCATCGCCTCGATACCCAAGGCTTCGAGATCAGCCGACAAATGGTCGGTACCGTCCAGCGCATTCTGGTCACCGACTACTCGCGCCGTGACCCCGGCCAGTTGCAGGGACGCACCGAGAATAACCGTATCGTCAACTTCCGCTGCGACAATCCCAAGCTGATCGGCCAGTTCGTCGACATCCATATCGACGACGCGCGTCCGCACTCGCTGTTCGGCTCGCTGGCCCATTGACCTGTCCTGCCGGGCCTTGTTACAGGCCCGGCGACCCTTGATCGTTTCAGCGCTTTCGCCCTGCAGCGGCTAGGGTTATCCTTGAGACCATATCCTTTGCCGTTGGGCGGCTGAAAAACGACCTTGAACGCACCTATCGAACCACATCGCTTCATCCTAGAGCCCTTCGAGGCCCATCGCTTCGCCAACCTGTGCGGGCAGTTCGACGAGCATCTGCGCCTGATCGAACAGCGCCTGGCCATCGAAATCCGCAACCGCGGCAATCAATTCGAGCTGATCGGCGAACCCAAACACACCTCCTCTGCCGAGCAACTGCTGCGCCGGCTCTATCGCGAAGCCAAGGCCACCGACCTGTCGCCGGAAATGGTCCACCTGTACCTGCAGGAATCGGCCGTCGAAGAGCTGGAAAATCCGGCCGTCAACGAAGTCAGCGTTTCCCTGCGTACACGCAAGGGCATGATTCGTCCTCGCGGGCTGAACCAGCAGCGCTATGTGAAGGAAATCCTCAGCAACGACATCAACTTCGGCATCGGCCCGGCCGGCACCGGCAAGACGTACCTGGCCGTGGCCTGCGCCGTCGATGCCCTGGAGCGTGAACAGGTGCGGCGCATCCTGCTGGTACGCCCGGCAGTCGAAGCGGGCGAAAAGCTCGGCTTCCTGCCTGGCGACCTGGCGCAGAAGATCGATCCGTACCTGCGTCCGCTGTACGACGCGCTGTACGAGATGCTCGGCTTCGAGCACGTGGCCAAGCTGATCGAACGCCAGGTGATCGAGATCGCCCCGCTGGCCTACATGCGCGGCCGTACCCTGAACAACAGCTTCATCATCCTCGACGAAAGCCAGAACACCACGGTCGAGCAGATGAAGATGTTCCTCACCCGTATCGGTTTCGGCTCCACCGCCGTGATCACCGGCGACATCACCCAGGTCGACCTGCCACGTGGCACCAAGTCGGGCCTGACCCAGGTCATCGAGGTGCTCAAGGGTGTGCCGGGCATCAGCTTCACGCACTTCCAGCCCAAGGACGTGGTCCGCCACCCGTTGGTGCAGCGGATTGTCGAAGCCTACGAGCGCTTCGACAGCCAGCAGCAGAACCCGACCGAAGGCAAACAACGCGATGCTTGAGCTCGATCTGCAGCTGGCAAGCGATGCGAACCACCCGAGCGAAGAGCAGTTCCGCCAATGGTGCGAGCTGGCCCTGCGCCAGCGCACGGCCGATTCGGAGCTGACCATTCGTCTGGTCGATGAAGCCGAAGGCCGTGAACTGAATCTCACCTGGCGAGGCAAAGACTACGCCACCAACGTGCTGTCCTTCCCGGCCGACGTGCCTGATGAACTGCTCGACATCCCGCTGCTGGGCGACCTGGTGATCTGCATCGCCGTGGTCGAGCGCGAAGCCGCCGAACAGAGCAAGGCGCTCGACGCCCACTGGGCGCACCTGGTCATCCACGGTTGCCTGCACCTGCTGGGCTACGACCACATCGACGACGATGAGGCCGAGGAAATGGAAGCACTGGAACGCACGTTGCTTGCGGAACTGGGCCATCCGGACCCGTACGCCGACGACGAACACGACGACATTTCAACACTGATATCTGCAAAGGATCACGAGTAACCGCCATGAGCGAAGATCGATCGAGCAACGGGCAAAAGTCCTGGCTGGGCAAACTGACCCAGGCTTTTGCCCACGAGCCGAAAAACCGTCAGGAGCTGCTTGAGCTGCTGCGCGAAGCCCATCAGAACAAGCTGCTCGACAGCGAGGCGCTGACCATTGTCGAGGGCGCCATCCAGGTCGCCGACCTGCAAGTGCGCGACATCATGGTGCCGCGCTCGCAGATGATGAGCATCAAGGCGACCCAGTCGCCACGTGAGTTCCTGCCGGCGGTGATCGACGCCGCGCACTCGCGCTACCCGGTCGTCGGCGAAAGCCATGACGACGTGCTCGGTGTGCTGCTGGCCAAGGACCTGTTGCCGCTGATCCTCAAGGAGAACGGCGACAGCTTCAACATCAAGGACCTGCTGCGCCCGGCCACCTTCGTGCCCGAGTCCAAGCGCCTGAACGTTCTGCTGCGTGAATTTCGCGCCAACCATAACCACATGGCCATCGTCATCGACGAATACGGCGGCGTGGCGGGCCTGGTGACCATCGAAGACGTACTTGAGCAGATCGTCGGCGACATCGAAGACGAACACGACGTCGAGGAAGACAGCTACATCAAGCCGCTGCCCAGTGGCGACTTCCTGATCAAGGCGCTGACCCCGATCGAAAACTTCAACGAGTTCTTCGACAGCCAGTTCTCCGACGACGAATTCGACACCGTCGGCGGCCTGGTCATGAGCGCCTTCGGCCACCTGCCCAAGCGTAACGAGACCACCGAGATCGGCCCGTACCGTTTCCGCATTCTCAACGCCGACAGCCGCCGGATTCACCTGCTGCGTCTGACCCCTATTACCCGTTAAGGACAACCATGCGCTGGATCACCCGCCCCGGCTGGCCCGGTAACCTGCTGGCCGTGGCGGCCGGTGCAATCACCACCCTGGCCCTGGCGCCGTTCGACATCTGGCCGCTGGCATTGCTCGCGGCCGGCCTGTTCTACCTCGGCCTGCGCGAGCTTAGCCCGCGCCAGGCCCTGGGCCGCGGCTGGTGCTTCGGTTTTGGCTTGTACGCCGCTGGCACCAGCTGGATCTACGTCAGTATCAACACCTATGGCGGTGCCACGCCGCTGCTGGCCACCGGGCTGTTGCTGGCGTTCTTCGCCGCCATAGCCTGGTTCTTTGCCCTGCCCGCCTGGCTCTGGGCACGCTGGCTGCGCCGCAACGAGGCGCCGTTGGCCGATGCCCTGTGCTTCGCCGCCCTGTGGGTAGGCCAGGAAGCTTTCCGCGGCTGGTTCCTTACCGGTTTCCCCTGGCTGTACTCCGGCTACAGCCAGCTTGACGGCCCCCTGTCGGGCCTGGCACCGCTGGGTGGCATGTGGCTGATCTCCTTCTGCCTGGCCCTGTGCGCGGCGCTGCTGTGCAACCTGCCACGCCTGCGGGCGCGCAAATCGTTCCTGGCGGTGGCCATCGTCCTGCTGCTGGCACCCTGGGCAATCGGCCTGGCGCTGAAGAACCACGCCTGGACAAGCCCTGCGGGCAAGCCGCTGACTGTCGCTGCGCTGCAAGGCAACGTCGAGCAGGAACTTAAATGGAACCCGGAACACATCAACGCCCAGTTGGCTCTGTACCGCGACATGAGCTTCAGCTCGAAACCGGTCGACCTGCTGGTATGGCCGGAAACCGCGGTGCCGATCCTCAAGGAACAAGCCCAGGGTTACCTGGACATGATGGGCAACTTCGCCGCCGAGCGTAATTCGGCGCTGATCACCGGGTTGCCGGTGCGCGAAGTGGTGCACGAGCAACGCCGCTATTACAACGGCATCACCGTAACCGGCGAAGGCGATGGCACTTACCTCAAGCAAAAACTGGTGCCGTTCGGCGAGTACGTGCCGCTGCAGGACATGCTCCGCGGCCTGATCGCCTTCTTCGACCTGCCAATGTCGGACTTTGCCCGCGGGCCGGCTGACCAGCCTCTGCTGCAGGCCAAGGGCTATCAGATCGCGCCATATATCTGCTACGAAGTGGTCTATCCGGAGTTTGCGGCGAGCCTGGCGGCGCGCAGCGATATTCTCCTGACCATCAGTAATGACACCTGGTTCGGCACCTCGATCGGCCCCCTGCAGCACCTGCAGATGGCCCAGATGCGCGCGCTGGAGGCCGGACGCTGGATGATCCGCGCCACCAACAATGGCGTCACCGGCCTGATCGACCCGTTCGGGCGGATCACCGCGCAGATCCCGCAGTTCGAGCGCGGCATCCTCTACGGCGAAGTGGTGCCGATGCAGCAACTCACCCCGTACCTGCAATGGCGCTCCTGGCCACTGGTGATTCTCTGCGCACTGCTGCTGGGCTGGGCCCTGCTGGCCAGCCGGATCGCCAAGACCGTCTAGTAGAACAGTTTGTAGCCGAGCAGGCCGACTGCCTCGTTGAGCAGTTGGCCGCTCTGCCACATGGACTTACCTTCCGGCAGCCAGCCACCGAAAGGCCGGGCGTGATCGCGGCCGAGAAAGCCCACCGGTGCCGGCACCACTTCAAACCCCGCCTGCTCGAAGCTCCAGCGTGAACGCTGCATGTGCCAGGCCTGGGTTACCACCACCACGCGCTTGATCCCCAGGGGCTGCAACAGCTCGGCGCTCATTTGGGCGTTTTCCCAGGTGGTGCGGCTGCGCTCTTCCTTCCAGCGTACAGTCACGCCCAGGTCACGTTGCAGGGCATCGGCCATCAGTTGCGCTTCGCTGGGTGGCGTATCGTAGTGCAGGCCGCCGCTGGTCAACACGGGCAACCCCGACGCCTTCGCCAACTGCGCGGCGTACCGCATGCGTTCCATGGCAACGCCCGTGGGCTGGTCCTGAGAATCCCAGGCCGGATCACCGCGTTCGCGGCCGGCGCCGAGGATGACGATGGCATCGGCATGCTGGCTAAGCCCTGCCCACTGGCTGGTGGCCAGTGCCGGTTCGCTTTCCAGTCGATAGGCGGCCTGCTCCACCATAATCGGCAGGCTCATCACCCACAGCCCGCCCAAGCCCAGGACGAAGCACAGGGTCGACAGCCGCGGCCAGGACCCGCGCAGCCACCAGGCAACCATAAGCAAAAAAAACAGAATGCCAGGCGGCATGATCATTTGTTTGATGAGATAGCGAAACGGCACGGGACACCTCCTTGGAGGTGCGCAGCCTAAGACGATCGGCACCTGGCAACAATAGCCAGGTGTCGATCAGAGAAGTTATTGACTCAGTGGCGCACTCCGCATTGCGCCGGAAAAACCCGAACGGCTACTTGAATTGCAGCGTCCTGGACTTTGCTGTGGTAGCGGAACGCTTGTCCTTGAGCCAGACGACTCTGGCCGCAGGCGGCGACTCCGGTTGTGGCAATGCGCCGACGCGTCCATGCCCGCCTTCCGGAAGGGATTCCAGATAGGCCTTGATCACTTCGAATTCAGCGCGGCTCAGACCACGCAACTCCAATTCAGCAGGCACTTCATCGCGTAATCGAACGGAAGTTCTGGCGACCTCGAGGGCCAGGCCCAGACGATCGATCAGCCGTTCGTAAAGCTCCGGTTTCGTTGCTTGTTGCTGCGACTCTCCCATCCGTTCACCTCATTGAAGGTAGATGTATCTCCCCCCACACATGAGCTTAGCGTTACTCGTAAAAGCAGCAGGACGCCGCGACCAACGGCCCGCCGCGCCACAGGCGGTGCAATCAGGGTTTCCCTCGATGGACAGGGGTCATGTATGCTAGGCCGTTCACCATACTTGACACCGGATTGCCGATGCAGCGGTTTGATCGCTGCCTGGATAAGGTCTCCCATTTCTCAGCGCAAAGTAGCCATGCACGAACTCTATCAGCCCCGCGAAATCGAAGCCGCCGCCCAGTCTTACTGGGATGAGCGAAAGTCTTTTGAAGTCAGTGAACAGCCAGGCAAGGACACGTACTACTGCCTATCGATGTTCCCGTACCCAAGCGGCAAGCTACATATGGGCCACGTGCGCAACTACACCATCGGTGACGTGATCGCCCGTTACCAGCGCATGCTCGGCAAGAACGTGCTGCAGCCAATGGGTTGGGACGCCTTCGGCATGCCGGCGGAAAACGCCGCGATGAAGAACAACGTCGCCCCGGCCAAGTGGACCTACGAAAACATCGAATACATGAAGACCCAGCTCAAGAGCCTGGGCCTGGCATTCGACTGGTCGCGAGAAGTCACCACCTGCAAGCCGGACTACTACCGCTGGGAACAGTGGCTGTTCACCCGCCTGTTCGAAAAAGGCGTGATCTACCGCAAGAACGGTACCGTGAACTGGGACCCGGCCGACCAGACCGTACTCGCCAACGAGCAGGTCATCGACGGCCGCGGCTGGCGTTCGGGCGCGCTGATCGAGAAGCGCGAAATTCCGATGTACTACTTCAAGATCACCGACTACGCCGACGAGCTGCTGGAAAGCCTCGATGAGCTGCCGGGCTGGCCTGAGCAGGTCAAGACCATGCAGCGCAACTGGATCGGCAAGTCCCGCGGCATGGAAGTGCAGTTCCCCTACGATCAGGCCAGCATCGGCCACGCCGGGGCCCTGAAGGTCTTCACCACCCGTCCGGACACCCTGATGGGCGCCACCTACGTGGCCGTTGCCGCCGAACACCCGCTGGCCACCCAGGCCGCCCAGGGCAACCCCGAGCTGCAAGCCTTCATCGATGAGTGCAAGAGCGGCAGCGTCGCCGAAGCCGACATCGCCACCCAGGAGAAAAAGGGCCTGGCCACTTCGCTGTTCGTGGAGCACCCGCTGACCGGCGAAAAACTGCCGGTGTGGGTCGCCAACTACGTGTTGATGCACTACGGCGACGGCGCGGTCATGGCTGTTCCGGCTCACGACGAACGCGATTTCGAGTTCGCCCACAAGTACAACCTGCCGGTCAAGGCGGTGATCCGTACCAGCGCTGGCGATGAAGTCGGCAGCGAGTGGCTGGTCGCCTACGGCGAGCATGGCCAGCTGATCAATTCCGGCGCATTCGACGGCCTGGACTTCCAGGGCGCCTTCGACGCCATCGAAGTGGCACTGATCAAGAAAGAGCTGGGTAAATCCCGCACCCAGTTCCGCCTGCGCGACTGGGGCATCAGCCGTCAGCGTTACTGGGGCTGCCCGATCCCGATCATCCACTGCCCAGCCTGTGGCGATGTTCCAGTACCGGAAGACCAATTGCCGGTCACCCTGCCAGAAAACGTCGTCCCCGATGGCGCCGGCTCGCCGCTGGCGCGCATGCCCGAGTTCTACGAGTGCAGCTGCCCTAAATGCGGCACCGCGGCCAAGCGCGAAACCGACACCATGGACACCTTCGTCGAGTCGTCCTGGTACTTCGCCCGCTACGCCTCGCCTAACTACGAAGGCGGCATGGTCGACCCGAAAGCGGCCAACCACTGGCTGCCGGTCGACCAGTACATCGGCGGTATCGAACACGCGATCCTGCACCTGCTGTACGCGCGCTTCTTCCACAAGCTGATGCGCGACGAAGGCCTGGTCACTTCCAACGAGCCGTTCAAGAACCTGCTGACCCAGGGCATGGTCGTCGCCGAAACCTACTACCGCGTTGCCAGCAATGGCGGCAAGGACTGGTTCAACCCGGCCGACGTCGAAATCGAGCGCGATGCCAAGGCCAAGATCATCGGCGCCACGCTGAAGACCGACGGTCTGCCGGTCGAGATCGGCGGCACCGAGAAGATGTCCAAGTCCAAGAACAACGGCGTTGACCCGCAGGCGATGATCGAAGCCTACGGCGCCGACACCTGCCGCCTGTTCATGATGTTCGCCTCGCCACCGGACATGAGCCTGGAATGGTCCGACTCCGGTGTCGAAGGTGCCAACCGCTTCCTGCGCCGCGTCTGGCGCCTGGCTCAGGCCCACGTAGCCCAGGGTCTGCCGGGCAAGCTGGACATCGCCAGCCTCGATGACGGGCAAAAAGTGATCCGCCGCGCCATCCACGCTGCCATCAAGCAGGCCAGCACCGATGTCGGTCAGTTCCACAAGTTCAACACCGCCATCGCCCAGGTGATGACCCTGATGAACGTGCTGGAAAAGGCCCCGCAAGCCAGCGAACAGGACCGCTCCCTGCTGCACGAAGGCCTGGAAGCCGTCGCCCTGCTGCTGGCACCGATCACCCCGCACATCAGCCATGAGCTGTGGCAGCGACTGGGTCACCAGGGCGCCGTGATCGACGCCGCCTGGCCGGTGCTGGACGAAAGCGCCCTGGTCCAGGACAGCATCGTCCTGGTCATCCAGGTCAACGGCAAGCTGCGTGGCCAGATCGAAATGCCGGCCGCGGCCAGCCGCGAGGAAGTCGAAGCCGCCGCCCGCAGCAACGAGAACGTGCTGCGCTTCACCGAAGGCCTGAGCATCCGCAAGGTCATCGTGGTACCGGGCAAGCTGGTCAACATCGTCGCCAACTGACAGGAAACGCCGGCCCGCCATAGCGCGGGCCGGCGCACAGAATCGGCCCACAAGGGAGCTACAACATGATCAAACGCAATCTGCTGGTAATGGGCCTGGCCGTCATGCTCAGCGCCTGCGGTTTCCAGCTGCGCGGTACTGGCAACACGGAACTGGCGATCAAGGAACTGGACCTGAGCGCGCGTAACGCCTACGGCGAAACCGTGACCAAACTGCGTCAGGCCCTGCAGAGCAGCGGCGTCAACGTCCACGCCGGCGCACCTTACAAGCTGGTGCTGACCAACGAGCAAGAGTCCCAGCGTGCGGCGAGCTACGCCGGTTCAGGTCGTTCTACCGAGTATGAGCTGACCACCGTGCTGACCTTCAGCATCGAAGGCCAAAACGACGCCAACCTGCTCAACGACAAGATCGAAGTGCGTAAGATCTACGTGCATGACGGCAACAACATCACCGGTTCCGATCAGGAAGCCGTCCAGACTCGCAAGGAAATGCGCCGCGATCTAGTGCAGAACATGCTCGTGCGCCTGCAGTTGCTGACCCCAAGCCAGCTCGACAGCCTGCAGCAAAAGGCTGACGAACGCGCCAAGGCCGAAGCCGACGCCCTGGAAGCCGCCCGCCGTGCCCAGGACGAAACGCCTCAGCAATCGCCGCTGCAACTGCCGGTCAACTGAGAATGAACGGGGCACTTCGGTGCCCCGTCTGCCATCATGAAACTCACTCCCGCCCAGCTCAACAAACACCTGCAAGGCAGCCTCGCGCCGGTCTACGTGATCAGTGGCGATGACCCGCTGCTGTGCCAGGAAGCCGCCGATGCCGTGCGTGCCGCGGCACGCCAGCAAGGTTTCGATGAACGCCAGGTGTTCAGCGCCGATGCCAACTTCGACTGGGGCACCCTGCTCCAGGCCGGGGCCAGCCTGTCGCTGTTTGCCCAGCGCCGTGTGCTCGAACTGCGTTTACCCTCCGGCAAGCCCGGCGACAAAGGCGCGGCGGCGCTGATCGAATACTGCTCCAACCCCGCTGAAGACACCCTGCTGCTGATCAGCCTGCCCAAACTCGATGGCAGCGCGCAGAAGACCAAGTGGGGCAAGGCACTGATCGAAGGCCAACACGCCCAGTTCGTACAGATCTGGCCGGTAGACAGCCACCAGCTGCCGCAATGGATCAGCCAGCGCCTGTCCCAGGCCGGGTTGAGCGCCCAGCGCGACGCAGTTGACCTGATCGCCGCCCGGGTTGAAGGCAACCTGCTGGCGGCGGCCCAGGAGATCGAGAAGCTCAAGCTGCTGGCCGAAGGCAATCAGATCACGGTCGAAACGGTGCAGGCGGCGGTAGCCGACAGCGCCCGTTTCGATGTTTTCGGCCTGGTCGATGCGATTCTCAATGGCGAGGCGGCCCACGCCTTGCGCATGCTTGAGGGATTGCGCGGCGAAGGTGTCGAGCCACCCGTGATTCTCTGGGCCCTGGCCCGGGAGCTGCGCCTGCTGGCCGGACTTGCCCAGCAGTTCAGCCAGGGCGTGCCGCTGGACAAGGCTTTCAGCCAGGCCCGGCCACCGGTCTGGGACAAGCGCAAGCCATTGATGAGCAAGGCCCTGCAACGCCATTCGGCGCAGCGTTGGAGTCAGTTGCTGCAAGATGCCCAGCGTATCGACGCACAGATCAAGGGCCAGGCACAGGGTTCGGCCTGGACCAGCCTGGCGCGCTTGTCGTTGTTGATGGCCGGGCAGCGCCTGGCGTTGCCGGCGGAGTGAAGCCGGGGGCTGCTTTGCAGCCCATCGCTGGCAAGCCAGCTCCCACGACCGTCCCTGTGGGAGCTGGCTTGCCAGCGATGGCTTCAACGCCTATATTGCGCTCCACACCCACCCCAGCAGGATCCCCTGTCATGAGCAAAAAACCCGCAAAACCCAGGCCCAACAAGGCCAAATCAATCGTTGCCCAGCCTCTGTTCCGTAGCCGCCAGGAACCCGCAGGCAAAGGCAAAGGCAGCTACCGCCGCGAAGCCTTCCAATCGAGAGATTGGGAGGCTTCTTACTTTTTGGCCGCATAAAGGCAAGAATTCGGCAGGCATGGTATGGTCGACACCTGACCTGAAATACCTGGACCTGTGCATGCCCCTTTGTCTTTCCCGTCGCTGGCAACCTCGTCAGCTGATTGCCGCCTCCAGCCTCATCCTGCTTGTCGCCTGCGCGGAAAAACCCACCGCCGCCGATGCACTGCCGCTGGCCCCTGCCCAGCCTGCTCCGGTAGTCACCCTGCCCAACCCCGCCGTCGACACCAGCACTGAAATCCAGCCGCTGCAAACTTTTGCCCAATGGCAGGCAGGCTTCCGTCAGCAAGCCCTGCAAGCGGGCATCAACGCCAGCACCTTCGACAGCGCCTTCCTCGGCGTCACGCCTGACATGGACGTGATCAAGGCTGACCGCAGCCAGCCGGAGTTCACCCGGCCGGTATGGGAATACCTCGATGGCGCGCTGTCGCCGCTGCGCGTTCGCAATGGCAAGGGCCTGCTGGAAAAACACGCTGAACTGCTGAGCCAGATCGAACAACGCTATGGCGTTGATCGCAACGTGCTGGTGTCGGTGTGGGGCATGGAAAGCAACTTCGGCCAGTTCCAGGGCAACAAATCGGTGATCCGCTCCCTGGCCACCTTGGCTTATGAAGGCCGCCGCCCGGCTTTTGCCCAGGCGCAGCTGATCGCGGCCCTGCAGATCCTGCAAAACGGTGATATCCAGCCCGACGCCATGAAAGGCTCGTGGGCCGGCGCCATGGGCCAGACCCAGTTCATCCCCACCACCTACAACACCCATGCCGTGGACTTCGATGGCGATGGCCGTCGCGATATCTGGAACAGCTCGGCTGACGCCCTGGCCTCCACTGCCCACTACCTGCAGAGCTCCGGCTGGAAACGCGGCGAGCCTTGGGGTTTTGAGGTGCAGCTGGCGCCTGGCTTCGATTACTGGCTGGCGGATGGCAGCCAGCGCAAGACAGTCTCCGAATGGCTGCAACTGGGGCTGAAACTGCCTGCCGGCGTACGTCTGCCTACCGGTAGCGAGCAGCTCTCTGCCGCCCTGTTGCTGCCGGCCGGTTATCGCGGCCCGGCGTTCCTGGTGCTGGACAACTTCCGCGCGATCCTCAAGTACAACAACTCGTCGTCCTACGCCATGGCCGTCGGCCTGCTTGGCCAACGGTTCGACGGCTCGGGTTACATCGCCGGATCCTGGCCCAAGGACGACTTGCCGCTGAGCCGCAGCGAGCGGGTCGAATTGCAGACCCTGCTCAGCGCCCGCAACTACGACGCCGGGGCCGCCGACGGCATTATCGGCGCCAACACCCGCAAGGCCATTCGCAGCGCCCAGCAGGCGATGGGCTGGCCTGCCGACGGCTATCCGACGCACAAGCTGCTGGATAGCCTGCGCCAGCGTTGATCCCTAATCGCGGGGCAAGCCCGCTCCTACACAGGTAGGAGCGGGTTTGCCCCGCGGATGGCGCTCAAACAGATCCTGCTCAAGGCGCAAACACTTGCCATCGGCATCCAGACACACCCTGGCCCCCATCGGCAAGGTCAGGTTCGGGTCGCAATGACCACTGCGCCATCCCCCCAACACCGGCACCTGCAACGGCTCGAAGAACTGACGCATCAAGGGCGCCAGCGCCTGCAGCGTGATCCCGGCAAAATCCCCGACCAGCACGCCACGAATGCCTTCAAGCTTGCCCGCCAGGCGCAACTGGGTCAGCAGGCGATCGACCCGGTACAGCGGTTCGTTAACGTCTTCAACAAACAGGATACCGCTGCCACACTGTATTTCTGCGGGTGTCCCCAGGGTCGCGCACAACAGTGACAGATTACCGCCCAGCAAGGGCCCGCTGGCCGCGCCTGGCAGGATGGTGGTCAACGGCCAGGCCTGCGGATGCTCAATAACATCGCCAGCGCTCAAACGGCCGCTGAGCTGCTCGAACAGCGACGCCAGGGTCGGTTCCTGCTTGTTACCCAGCAATTCCGACTTGAGCATGGCGCCGTGGAACGACACGAACCCGGCATGACGGGCAATGGCCGTGTGCAGCGCGGTGATGTCGCTGTAGCCGACCAAAGGCTTGGGGTGACGGCGCAGCAGGCCAAAATCGATGTTGTCCAACAGGCGCATGCTGCCGTAGCCACCGCGCAGGCAGATGATGGCATCGACATCCTCGGCAGCGAAGGCGCTGTGCAGATCTTGCAACCGCTGCGCATCGCTACCGGCCAGGTAGCCCTCGGCGGCGGTCACCCCCGGGTAGATCCGGCAACGATAGCCGCGCGCCTCGAACCACTGGTTGACCTTGAGCGTATCGACCTGGGCAGGACCTGCCGGGGCAATGATTGCAATCAGTCCACCTGCCGGCAAGGCCGCCGGCAGGGGCTGGGCATTCGTCAACAGGCCGGCCTGTTGCGTGAAGGGAAGGTTCATCCAGACGACTCCTTGTGTGGACTGATCCGTCCACAGTAAATCAACGATCCGTTCGACGGCGCAAGGAAGCCTTGCCGCAAACAAAAATGCCGATGCCGCAGGGTAGCGGGCATCGGCATTGAGGCACGGCGGCGTCGATCAGAGCTTGATCTTGGCCTCGTGCGCTTGCTGGTCAGCATGGTACGAAGAACGCACCAGCGGGCCGGAGGCGACGTTCTTGAAGCCCATCTTGTAGCCTTCTTCGGCGAACCAGGCGAAGGTGTCCGGGTGCACGAAACGCTGCACCGGCAAGTGGCTACGCGACGGCTGCAGGTACTGGCCGAGGGTCAGCATGTCGATGTTGTGCTCGCGCATGCGGTGCATCACTTCGATCACTTCTTCGTCGGTTTCGCCAAGGCCCAGCATCAGCCCGGACTTGGTCGGTACATGCGGCACCAGTTCCTTGAACTTCTGCAGCAGGGTCAGCGACCACTGGTAGTCCGAACCCGGACGCGCAGCCTTGTACAGGCGAGGCACGGTTTCGAGGTTGTGGTTGAACACATCCGGCGGGGTCTCGGCGGTGATCGCCAGGGCCACATCCATGCGCCCGCGGTAGTCCGGCACCAGGGTCTCGAGCTGGACGCCCGGCGACAGTGCGCGAATTTCACGGATGCAGTCGGCAAAGTGCTGGGCACCGCCATCACGCAGGTCGTCGCGGTCCACCGAAGTGATCACCACGTACTTCAGGCGCAGGTCGGCGATGGCCACGGCAAGGTTCTTTGGCTCGTCAACGTCCAGAGGCTTGGGCCGGCCATGGCCGACGTCGCAGAACGGGCAACGGCGGGTGCAGATGTCACCCATGATCATGAAGGTGGCGGTGCCGCCAGAGAAGCATTCGCCCAGGTTCGGGCACGAGGCTTCTTCGCAGACGCTGTGCAACTTGTGTTTGCGCAGCAGTTGCTTGATACGGTCGACTTCCGGCGAAACCGGAATACGCACGCGAATCCAGTCAGGCTTTTTTGGCAGCTCGTCGGTGGGGATGATCTTCACCGGGATACGCGCGACTTTTTCCGCGCCACGCAGTTTGACACCCGCCTCGACCTTCGGCCGTGGCGCTGGCGTCACGCTTTGCACTGATTCTTGCACAACAGTAGTCATATTCAGAAGATTCCGCCCGTAAGGGTCGTCTGCTCAGCATAGTCGAGGTGCTTGACCAGCTGCCCGCGCAGCCTTGCCCTTACCTCAGAGAGTTCGATCGAGCCTGCCTGATCGCGCAGCTGGGTCATGGCCAGCCCCGCATACCCGCAGGGGTTAATCCGGCGGAATGGCGCAAGGTCCATGTCCACGTTCAGGGCAAGGCCGTGGAACGAACAGCCATTGCGAATCCGCAAGCCGAGGGAGGCGATTTTCGCCCCTTCGACATAGACGCCCGGCGCATCGGCCTTGGCCGCCGCCTCGACGTTATAACTGGCCAACAGCTCGATCAGGCAGCGCTCAATGCGGCTGACCAGATCGCGCACGCCAAAGCCCAGGCGGCGCACATCCAGCAACAGGTACGCCACCAGCTGGCCCGGGCCGTGATAGGTCACCTGGCCGCCGCGATCGGTCTGCACCACCGGGATGTCACCCGGTACCAGCAGATGCTCGGCCTTGCCGGCCTGGCCCTGGGTAAACACCGCCGGGTGTTCAACCAGCCATACCTCATCCGCCGTGCCGGGGCCACGCTGGTCGGTGAACCGACGCATGGCCTCCAGCACCGGCTCATAAGGCAGCAGGCCGAGGTCGCGAAAGCCGAGGCAATCGGGCATCAGAGCACCATTTTCACGATTCCGGTCGCGCGCAGGGCGCTGTTGATATCGTGCAGCTGGTCTTCACCGGTGGCGACGATGTGCAGTTGCACCGTGGTGTACTTGCCTTCCTTGCTCTGGCGTTCGGCCAGGGTATTCATGTCGACCGTGGCGTACTTCTTCAGGATCTCGATCACCGTGTCCTTGAAATTGACCACGGTGTCACCGATGACCTTGATCGGGTAATCGGCGCAGGGGAATTCGATTTTGTGCGATTTGACGTCTTCGGTCATGGCAGTAACGGCCTCGTAAGCCGTGGCAACAACAACGCCCCCGCGTGAGTGGGCGGGGGCGTGGCAGGTCACGATATCAGTTGAACAACCCGTAGAAGAATAGCCGAATGCTATCCCACACACGACGGAAGAAACCACCTTCCTCGACGCCATCCAGCGCGATCAGGTCGGCACTGTGGACAACCTTGTCATCCAGTTTGACTTCCACTTTACCGATCACGTCACCTTTGTTGATCGGAGCGATCAATTGCGGGTTCATGGTCATGCTTGCAGCCAGCTTTTTCAATTGGCCTTTAGGCAAAGTCATGCTCAGATCCTGAGCCAGACCGGCTTTGACCTGGTTGGTCGCCCCTTTCCATACCGGCGCCTGGGCCAGTTCGGTACCCTTCTGGTAGAAAGTCTGGGTTTCGAAGAAGCGGAAGCCGTAAGTCAGCAGTTTCTGGGTTTCGGCTGCACGCGATTGCTCGCTGTTGGTACCGAAGACCACGGCGATCAGGCGCATGCCGTCACGTACCGCCGAAGACACCATGCAGTAGCCGGCTTCGTCGGTGTGGCCGGTTTTCAGGCCGTCGACGGTCTTGTCGCGCCACAGCAGCAGGTTGCGGTTAGGCTGCTTGATGTTGTTCCAGAAGAACTCCTTCTGCGAGTAGATCGCGTAGTGAGCCGGGTCTTCGTGGATGATCGCGCGTGCCAGAACCGCCATGTCGTGAGCCGACGAGTAGTGCTCGGGGTTCGGCAGGCCGGTCGGGTTCATGAAGTGGCTGTTGCTCATGCCAAGATCGGTAGCGGTCTTGTTCATCATGTCGGCGAAAGCGTCTTCGCTGCCGGCGATGTGCTCGGCCAGGGCGACGCTGGCGTCGTTACCCGACTGGATGATGATACCGTGCAGCAGGTCGCTGACGCTGACCTGGGTGCCAACCTTGATGAACATCCGCGAACCGCCGGTACGCCAGGCGTTTTCGCTGACGGTGACCGGGTCGTTTTCGCCGATCTGCCCGCGACGGATATCCAGGGTCGCGATGTAGGCGGTCATCAGCTTGGTCAGGCTCGCCGGAGGCAGACGCTGGTCACCATTGTTCTCGACCAGGATGTTGCCGCTGGAGGCTTCCATGAGCACGTAGGACTTGGCAGCCAGTTGCGGCGGCGACGGCATCATCTGCTCTGCCGCGAAGGCGGCAGGGGCAATCATCAGCGGTACAAGCAGGCAAAGGCGTTTGGCAAAGCTGGTTATGTTCATCCGTCTCTCGAAATGGCTAATGGGCTCATGCCCTCATGGGCAAAACGTTTACAGGCGCATGGCCTGACGGGCAAAACCGCCATTGTACATGGCGGCTGCGCCCGGCTGCATGACAAACCGATCAGTCCCCCCGATCAGTCTGCCGTGACGACTTTGGGCTGCCCCAGATTGGCCAGCCGCACGCTGTCCTGCATCTGCTGGGCTTCGCCCTGGCTGTTGATCGGCCCCAGGCGGACCCGGTGCAGGGTCTGCTGGTTACGCACCACCGAACTGATGAAGACCGGCGCGCTGACCATGCTGCTGAGCTTGGAGCGCAGCAGTTCGGCGGCGTCCGGGTTGGCAAAGGCGCCGACCTGCAAGTAAAGACCATTGCTGGCCAGGCCATTATTGCTGGCGACCTGTACCGGGACCACGGCGGCGGCGTGCTGCTGCGGTGGCGGAGTCCATTGTTCGACCGTACCGGTGCTGGCCGGCAGGGCCTGGGTCTGGGCCACTTGCGGCTGGTCGAGCACCATCGGCGCCGCTTGGCCACGCTGAGCCCACCATTGTTTCGGGTCGATACCCTCGACGCGCACCCGCGCGGTACCGGTTTCGGCATAGCCGAGCTTCTTCGCCGCCGCGTAGGACAGGTCGATGATGCGGTCGGAATAGAACGGTCCGCGGTCGTTGACCCGCAGGATCACGCTACGGTGGTTGTCGAGGTTGGTGACCTTGACGTAGGCCGGCAGCGGCAGGGTCTTGTGCGCCGCGCTCATGCCGTAGAGGTCATAGACCTCGCCGTTGGCGGTGTTCTGGCCGTGGAACTTGGTGCCGTACCAGGACGCCGTGCCCTCGGCGCGGTAGTTGCGCGAGTCGGGGATCGGGAAGTAGGTCTTACCCAGTACGGTGTAGGGGTTGGCCTTGTAGTTGCCGGTGTGCACGGTCGGCGTGGCATCGGGGATCTTCGAGACATCGACATCCCACCAGGGCGCGCCGTCCTTGTGGGCCCGGTTGATGTCCAGCCCGGGCTTGGCCCGCACCACATTGGCATTACCCTGGGTAGAGGTGCTCGGGCGGCTGCTCGAGCAGCTCACCAGCACCAGGCCCAGGGCGGCGCAACCAAGCATTTTCAGCGATGTAGCGGAGAACATTACGCGCATTACTTGGCGCCCCGTGCTTGAACCAGCAGGTCCGAGAGCTGATGCACTGCCATGGCATACATCACGCTGCGGTTATAGCGAGTGATCGCGTAGAAGTTTTTCAGGCCCAGCCAGTATTCGGGGCCATTGTCGCCTTCGAGCCGGAAGGCGGTGACCGGCAGATCATCGCGCAGCGCATCATGACTCGACCAGCCCAGTGCCCGCAACTCCCCGACTGTCTTGACTGCGTCGATACCCGGGCTCAGGCCCTCATCGACACGTTCGCCACGTACCGTGGCACGGCTGACCACCTGCTCGCCAGCGACCCAGCCATGGCGCTTGAAGTAGCTGGCAACGCTGCCAATGGCATCGTCCGGGTTGTTCCAGATATTGATGTGGCCGTCGCCGTCAAAGTCCACGGCGTAGGCGCGAAAGCTGCTCGGCATGAACTGCGGCAGGCCCATGGCGCCAGCATAGGAGCCTTTGAGGGTCAGCGGGTCAACCTGCTCTTCACGGGCCAGCAGCAGGTATTCGCGCAGCTCCTTGCGGAAGAATTCGGCGCGCGGCGGGTAATCGAAGCCCAGGGTCGACAGCGCGTCGATCACCCGGTAGTTGCCGGTGTTGCGGCCAAAGAAGGTCTCGACACCGATGATCGAAACGATCACCTGGGCCGGCACGCCGTATTCCTGCTCGGCGCGGGCCAGGGTGGCCTCATGCTGGCGCCAGAAGTCGACGCCACGGGCGACCCGGGCGTCGGTGAGGAACATCGGGCGATAGTCCTTCCAGGGTTTTACCCGTTCGGCCGGACGCGAGATCGCATCGAGGATCGACTGCTTGCGCTGAACCTCGCGAAACACCCCCATCAGTTGCTCACCGGCAAAACCGTAGTCGCGGGTCATTTCGCCGACGAACTCGGCCACCTGGGGCGAGCCGTCATAGTCGCCGGCAGAGGCACCCTGCACCCCGCCGAACAAACCCAGAAAGCCGACCCAAGGCGCGCAACGAGCCGCCCAGCCACGCATTGCTTGCATGTAATTCTTCACCTTATTCAAACCTGCGCAATCCATTTGCGATGCGTATGGATCGACATTAAAACTCCAAACGCTGACAGCAGCGTCACCAACGAAGTTCCGCCATAACTAATGAAGGGCAGCGGCACACCCACTACAGGCAACAAGCCGCTGACCATACCGATATTGACGAACACATAAACAAAGAAGGTCATGGTCAGGCTGCCGGCCAGCAACTTGCCGTAGAGCGTCTGGGCCTGGGCAGTAATCACCAGGCCACGGCCGATCAACAGCAGGTAGATGAGAAGCAGCGCGCAGATGCCGACCAGGCCGAACTCTTCGCCGAGCACGGCGATGATGAAGTCGGTGTGGCTTTCCGGCAGAAAGTCCAGGTGCGACTGGGTGCCCAGCAGCCAGCCCTTGCCGAACACCCCGCCCGAGCCGATCGCCGCTTTCGACTGGATGATGTTCCAGCCGGTGCCCAGCGGGTCGCTTTCCGGGTCGAGGAAGGTCAGTACCCGTTGCTTCTGATAGTCGTGCATGACGAAGAACCACATGGCCACCGCCACCGGTACCGCCGCCGCCACCACGCTAAGGATCCAGCGCCAGCGCAGGCCGCCCATGAACAGCACGAAGGCGCCGGAGGCCAGGATCAGCAAGGCGGTGCCGAGGTCTGGCTGACGCACGATCAGGATGAACGGCACGCCGATCATGATCAGGCTGATCATCACGTGCTTGAGGTGCGGCGGCAGCGAGCGCTTGGCCAGGTACCAGGCGATGGTCGCCGGCATGATGATCTTCATGAATTCCGAGGGCTGGAAGCGGATCACCCCGGGGATGTTGATCCAGCGCGTGGCGCCCATGGCGTTGTGGCCCATGACGTCGACCACCACCAGCAGGATCACCCCGACCACGTAGGCCAGGGGCACCCAGCGCGCCATGAAGCGCGGTTCGAGCTGGGCAATGACGAACATCGATACCAGGCCGATGCCGAAGGAGCTGGCCTGCTTGAGCAGCAGGTCCCAGTTCTTGCCGCTGGCCGAATAGAGGACGAACAGGCTGCCGGCCGCCAGGGTCAGCAGCAGGATCAGCAACGGGCCGTCGACATGGATACGCTGCAGGAAGCTGGCGCGACGACGCATCACGTCTTCGCTGGAAAGCATGCGATCGAAATTGTTCTTCACTGGGCCGACTCCTGAACAACGGTGGCGGGAGCGAACTCGGATTTGAGCCGGCCGTTCTCGTCGAGCAGCCAGGCGTCCATCACCTGCCGCATCACTGGCGCTGCGACGCGACCACCGGCCTCGCCGTTTTCGATCATGACCGAGACCACGATCTTCGGGTTCTCTGCCGGGGCGAAGCCGACGAACAGGGCGTGGTCACGGTGGCGTTCCTGAACCTTGTTGCGGTCGTACTTCTCGCCCTGCTTGATCGCTACCACCTGGGCGGTGCCGCTCTTACCGGCAATCCGGTACTGGGCCCCGGCAGCGGCGGCGCGTGCGGTACCGCGGGCGTTGTGCATCACCTGCTCCATGCCGTGGGTGACCCTGGCCCAGTCGGACTTGTCGCGCAGCACAATGTCTTCCATCGGGTTGTCGTCCACCGGCGGCTGGCCTTCGATGGTCTTGGCCAGGTGCGGACGGTACCACTTGCCCTTGCTGGCGATCAGCGCGATGGCCTGGGCCATCTGCAACGGCGTGGTCTGCATGTAGCCCTGGCCGATACCGAGGATCAGCGTCTCACCCGGGAACCAGGCCTGGCGGCGGGTGGCGCGCTTCCATTCGCGGGTCGGCATCAGCCCGGCGGACTCCTCGAACATGTCGAGGGAGACTTTCTGCCCGAGACCGAACTTGTTCATGTAGCTGGACAGACGGTCGATGCCCATCTTGTGCGCCAGGTCGTAGAAGTAAGTGTCGTTGGAGCGCATGATCGCCAGGTCCAGGTCGACCCAGCCGTCGCCGCTGCGGTTCCAGTTGCGGTACTTGTGGTCATAGTTGGGCAACTGGTAGTAGCCCGGGTCGAACACCCGGCTGCTGGCCGTGACCACGCCACTGTCGAGGCCGGCGATGGCCACTGCCGGCTTGATGGTCGAACCCGGCGGGTACAGCCCACGCAGCACGCGGTTGAACAGCGGGCGATCGATCGAATCGCGCAGGTCGGCGTAGGCCTTGAAGCTGATACCGGTGACGAATGGGTTAGGGTCGAAGCTCGGCTGGCTGACCATCGCCAGCACTTCGCCGGTGTTCGGATCGAGCGCGACGATAGCGCCGCGTCGCCCGCCCAGTGCGGCTTCGGCGGCCTCCTGCAGCTTGATGTCGAGGCTCAGGACGATGTCCTTGCCGGGGATCGGGTCGGTGCGCTTGAGCACCCGCAACACCCGGCCACGGGCATTGGTCTCGACCTCTTCGTAACCCACCTGGCCGTGCAGCTCCGGCTCGTAGAAGCGCTCGATGCCGGTCTTGCCGATATGGTGAGTGCCGCTGTAATTGACCGGATCGAGGGTTTTCAGCTCTTTCTCGTTGATCCGCCCAACATAGCCGACCGAGTGGGCAAAGTGCGCACCCTGCGGGTAATGGCGCACCAGCTGGGCAACCACCTCAACACCCGGCAAGCGGAACTGGTTCACCGCAATACGGGCGATCTGCTCTTCGGTCAGCTCGAACAGGATCGGCACCGGCTCGAACGGCCGGCGCCCCTGGCGCATGCGCTTTTCGAACAGGGTGCGGTCATCCGGGCTCAGTTCCAGCACCTCGACGATTACGTCGAGCACCTGCTGCCAGTCGCCGGAGCGCTCGCGGGTCATGCTCAGGCTGAAGCTTGGCCGGTTGTCGGCGACAATCACCCCGTTGCGGTCGAAGATCAGCCCGCGGGTCGGCGGAATCGGCTGCACATGCACCCGGTTGTTTTCCGACAGGGTCGAGTGATAGTCGTACTGGATCACCTGCAGGTAATACAGGCGGACGATCAACACGCAGATCAGCAGGACGATCGCCACTGCACCGACCACGACGCGGCTACGCACCAGACGGGCGTCTTTCTCGTGATCCTTGAGGCGAATCGGCTGCGACATTGAAAAGGCTTAAGGCTTATTTATGGTAGGGGTGCCCGGACAGTACGGTCCAGGCGCGGTACAGCTGTTCGCCGATCAGTATCCTTACCAACGGGTGGGGCAGTGTCAGTGGCGACAGCGACCAGCGCTGCTCGGCCCGCGCGCAGACTTCCGGCGCCAGCCCTTCGGGGCCGCCAACCATGAAGTTGACAGTACGCGAGTCCAGGCGCCAGCGGTCCAGCTCGACCGCCAGTTGCTCGGTACTCCAGGGCTTGCCATGGACCTCCAGAGTGACAATCCGTTCCCCTGGCTGGACCTTGGCGAGCATGGCCTCGCCCTCCTGACGAATCAGGCGGGCGACGTCGGCATTCTTGCCCCGGGTATTGAGCGGTATTTCCACCAGCTCCAACGACAGCTCAGAGGGCAGGCGCTTGGCATATTCATGCCAACCGTCCTCAACCCACTTGGGCATGCGCGAGCCGACCGCGATCAAACGCAGACGCACGAGCCTTCCTTATTCCCGATCTTTCAGCTTGTCTGAAAACTCGTGGGCATGATCCGGGCTGTGGTGTTTGCCATCAGCTGAGCGGCTCTGCTCCGCACCCAGCCACAGGCGCTCGAGATCGTAGAACTGACGGGCAGCGGCGGTCATCATGTGGACGATGACGTCGTTCAGGTCGAGCAGGACCCAGTCGCTGTCGCCCTTGCCTTCTTCGCCCAGCGGCTGCACGCCCTTGGCCTTGACCTGCTCGCGGACCTTTTCCAGCATCGCGCTGATCTGGCGGTTGGAGGTACCGGTGGCGATGATCATGTAATCGGTCAGGCTGTGCTTTTCACGCACGTCGATAACCTGGATGTCCTGGGCCTTGACGTCTTCCAGGGCGGATTTGGTCAGTTCGACCAGCTCTTCGGCGCTGACGGCGTTGTGTTTTTGCTTGGTCATATAAAACTCATTCAACTCAATAGTATGAGGCGCTTTTCAGCGCCCTCAGTTCGGCGCACGGTAAAGGTTGTGCGCATCGATGTAGGCCAGTACTGCGTCCGGCACCAGAAACCGCACCGACTTGCCGCTGGCCAGCAGCTGTCGGATCTGCGTGGCTGACACCGCAAGCGGCGTCTGCCAGACGAATGCAATATTCCCGGCAGGCCCTTCGAGGGCCTGCGGATCACTGACCGAGCGTGCGGCCAGCAGGTTGCGCAAGGCATCCGGCGGCTCGACGTCGGCATCCGGGCGTTGCAGCACCAGGATGTGACAATGTTGCAGCAATTCTTCCCAACGGTGCCAACCGGGCAGGCCGCAGAACGCGTCCCAGCCCAGCAGCAGAAACAGTTGCTCCGAGGCGGCCATTTCGGCGCGCATCAGCTCCAGCGTTTCAATGGTGTACGACGGCTTGTCGCGGGCAAGCTCGCGGGCATCGACCGACAGCGTTGGCACACCCTGTACGGCGCACCGGACCATCGCCAGACGGTCCTGGGCCGACACCTGCGGTGTGTCGCGGTGCGGCGGGCGGGCGTTAGGCATCAGCCGCAGCTCGTCCAGCGCCAGCACTTCAGCTACCTCCAGCGCACTGCGCAGGTGGCCGATGTGCACGGGGTCGAATGTCCCGCCGAGCACGCCGATGCGCCGGGCGGGCGACAGCGTCGAAACGTGGGCGGGCGGTTTGCGCTCGGCCAAGTCAGAGCGACTCCTGTCCGCGCAGTTGACCGTCGCCGATCACCACGTACTTCTCGCAGGTCAGGCCTTCCAGGCCAACCGGGCCGCGGGCGTGCAGCTTGTCGGTGGAAATACCGATCTCCGCGCCCAGGCCGTACTCGAAACCGTCGGCAAAGCAGGTCGGGGTGTTGATCATCACCGAGGACGAATCGACCTCGGCCATGAACTGGCGAGCCTGCGCCTGATGTTCGGTCACGATGGAATCGGTATGGTGCGAGCCATAGTGATTGATATGTTCGATGGCCTGGTCCAGGCCGTCGACCACGCGAATCGACAGAATCGCCGCGAGGTATTCAGTGTTCCAGTCCGCCTCGGTCGCCGGCACCGCCTCGATAATCTCGAGGGTGCGCTCGCAACCACGCAGTTCGACACCTTTTTCCCGAAATTGGCGGGCCATTTCCGGCAAGAATTCGGCCGCTACCGACTGATCGACCAGCAGGGTTTCCATCGCCCCGCAGATGCCGTAGCGGTAGGTCTTGGCGTTGAAGGCGATGCGCCGGGCCTTGTCCAGCTCTGCATGCTCGGCCACATAGACGTGGCAGATGCCGTCCAGGTGCTTGATCACCGGCACCCGCGCGTCGCGGCTGATGCGCTCGATCAGGCCCTTGCCGCCACGCGGCACGATGACATCGACAAACTCCGGCATGCTGATCAGCGCGCCGACCGCTTCGCGATCGGTGGTTTCCACCACTTGTACCACCGCCGCCGGCAAGCCGGCCTCGGCCAGCCCGCGCTGGATGCAGGCGGCAATAGCACGGTTGGAGTGGATGGCCTCGGAGCCGCCACGCAGGATGGTGGCGTTGCCGGACTTGAGGCACAGGCTGGCGGCGTCGATGGTCACGTTCGGACGCGACTCGTAAATGATGCCGATTACACCCAGCGGTACGCGCATCTTGCCAACCTGGATACCCGATGGCCGGTAGCTCATGTCGCGGATCGCGCCGACCGGGTCCGGCAGGCTGGCCACCTGGCGCAGGCCGACAATCATGCCGTCGATGCGCGCCGGGGTCAGTGCCAGGCGCTCGAGCATGGCCGGTTCCAGGCCGTTGGCCCGGCCAGCGGCCAGGTCCAGCTCATTGGCGGCGGTCAGCTCGGCGCGGGCAGCGTCCAGCGCGTTGGCGGCGGCTTGCAGGGCGCGGTTCTTCTGCGCGGTGCTGGCACGGCCGATCACGCGCGACGCCGCGCGGGCAGCGCGACCCAGGCGGGTCATGTAGTCAAGAACGGACTCAGTCATGGGCTCAGTGGTCTTGGCGAAGGGGAAAATCGGATGATTATAACTGTCGCGTGGTCCCACGCCCAGCGGTGACAGGCGGATGGTCGAAAAGAGTGCTGATATTGGCCATTCAGGGTTGGTTAAGACAGAAATTGCTATCATCGCCCACCTGCCCACCCGCGAACCCCGCCAGCATGCCCGATTCTGCCCCCTGCCCGCTCAAGGCCCTGCCCGACAGTTTCTTCGACCGCGACGCCGGGGAACTGGCCAGGGCTCTGCTGGGCAAGGTCATCCGCCACCGTCACGGCCCGTACTGGCTGGCGGCGCGGATCATCGAGACCGAGGCCTACTACCTCACCGACAAGGGCAGCCACGCCTCGCTCGGTTACACCGAGAAACGCAAGGCGCTGTTCCTCGACGGCGGGCACATTTACATGTACTACGCCCGCGGCGGCGACTCGCTGAACTTCAGCGCCCACGGGCCGGGCAATGCTGTGCTGATCAAGTCGGCCTACCCCTTCGTCGACGCCCTTTCGGATGACAACAGCCTGGCGCAAATGCAACTGAACAACCCCGACGCCAGCGGCCAGGCGCGCCCGCCCGAGCGCCTGTGTGCCGGGCAGACCCTGCTGTGCAAGGCACTGGGCCTGAAAGTTCCGCATTGGGACGGCAAACGCTTCGATGCCGAGCAGCTGTTTGTCGAGGACTGCGGTATCAAAGTGAAACAAATTATCCAGACCACCCGCCTGGGGATTCCCCACGGCCGTGATGAACATCTGCCCTACCGGTTCGTCGACGCCGACTTCGCCCGCCATTGCACACGGAACCCGCTGCGCCGGGGCCAAGTCGAAGGCCGGGATTACTTCTTACTGACACAAGGAAACTGACACGATGGGCCCATGGCTCGACAGCCTGACCACTTGGCTCAGCGCCAACCCGCAATGGCTGGGATTGGCGATTTTTCTGGTGGCCTGCGTGGAATGCCTGGCAATAGCCGGGATCATCGTCCCCGGCACCGTCCTGTTGTTCGCCGTCGCGGTACTGGCTGGCAGCGGCGCCCTGACGCTGGGTGAAACCCTGCTGCTGGGCTTTGCCGGTGGCCTGCTCGGTGACGCGATCTCCTACACCCTGGGCCGGCGCTTTCACCAGAACATCCGCCGCTTGCCGCTGCTGCGCCATCATCCTGAATGGATCGGCAGCGCCGAGACCTATTTCCAGCGCTACGGTATCGCCAGCCTGCTGGTCGGGCGCTTCATCGGCCCGCTGCGACCAATGCTGCCCATGGTCGCCGGCATGTTCGACATGCCGCTGCCACGCTTTATCGCGGTAAGCCTGATCGCCGGGGCCGGCTGGGCGGTGGCTTACCTGCTGCCAGGCTGGGCCACGGGAGCAGCCATGCGCCTGCCGCTGCCGGAAGGCTTCTGGCCACAGGCCGGAGTGGTCGTCGGCGGCCTGGCGGTGCTGATCGGCCTGAGCATCAACAGCAGCCTGCGCAGCATGCGCCGCGGCACCCGACTGATTGCCGGGATGAGCCTGCTGGCCCTGACCGGGCTGTTTTTCGGCTGGCCGTACCTGACCCAGTTCGACCAGGGCCTGATGACCCTGATCCAGGAAAACCGCAGTCGCGCCATCGACGGCACGGTGGTGCTGATCACCCGCCTCGGCGATTTCCGTACCCAGTTTTTCCTTGGCGGCCTGCTCACTGGCCTGCTGCTGCTGGCCCGGCAATGGCGCCCGGCGATTTTCGCCGGCAGCACCCTGATCGGCACGGCACTGGCCAACGGCAGCCTTAAATGGCTATTTGCCCGGGCCCGCCCGGAAGTACTGACCGATCCGCTGACCACCTATAGCATGCCCAGCGGCCACAGTTCGGCGTCGTTTGCGTTCTTTCTGGTGCTGGCAGTACTGGCCGGGCGCGGACAACCGCCGCGCATGCGCCTGACCTGGATCCTGCTGGGCTGCATTCCGGCGCTGTCGATCGCGCTGTCACGGGTCTATCTGGGCGCGCACTGGCCGACCGACATTCTCGCCGGCGCCATGCTCGCCTGCTGCGTGTGTGCCACCAGCCTGACCCTGACCCAGCAGCGTCAACCGCTCACGGCCCTGCCGCTGCGGGTGTGGTGGCTGATCCTGCCGGCGTGCGTCGCGCTGCTGGCATTCTTCGCCCTGCACGCGCTGCCCCACGCCCTGCTGCGCTACCAGTACTGAGGGCTCAGGCGAACAGCTCGCCCTGCAGCCGATCGAGCAGCGCCTGGATAGCCTCCAGGCGTTTGTGCGGCGAATCGATGGCCAACAGGTCGAGCTTGTCTTCTTCGACGAAGGGCAGCAGGTAGGCCAACTGATTGGCCAGTGCCTGCTGGCCCGTCACGGGTACCGGCATGCCCAAGGCTTCGACCATCGGGTGCTCGCCCAGCGCCTGCAGCAGCGCCAGCAAGTCGTGGTGGTCATCTTCCAGCGATTCATCGGCAAGTTCAGGCAGCCAGGACACATCAGCAACCAGCAACTGATCCTTCTGCACCTCGAACGGCCCGACGCGAAAGCGTCGGGTGCCCTCGACGCGAATACCCAGCAGGCCGTTGTCCTGCTGCTGGAAATCACGAATCAGCGCCTCGCAGCCGACCTGCGAGAAACCGCTCGGCGCACTGCCAACCTGCTCGCCTTCAAGAATGCACACCACACCAAAGCCGCCGCCCTGCTTCATGATGCGGCCGATCATGTCCAGGTAGCGCGCCTCGAATATCTGCAAATCGAGAAAGCAGCCTGGAAACAGCACGGTATTGAGCGGAAACAGGGGTAACGTCATTGCAACTCCTCAAGCAACCAGGCTAACCGCCAGGGGCAGGAACACCGCCGTGGCAACCCCCATCAGGCTCATCGCCAGGGCCGCGAAGGCCCCGCATTCTTCACTTTCCTGCAGCGCCACCGAAGTGCCCACCGCATGCGCGGTAACGCCGAGGGCCATGCCCCGCGCCTCGGGGCTGTGCACGCCACAGCGCGACAGCAGCGCCGGACCGAAAATCGCCCCGATCACCCCGGTGATCAGTACGAACACCGCCGCCAGCGCGGCCACGCCGCCAATCTGCTCGGCCACCAACATGGCAATCGGCGAAGTCACCGATTTTGGCGCCATGGTCATCAGGATCATGTGCTCGGCGCCGAACCACCAGCCCAGCAACAGGCAGGCGCCGGTGGCGAACACCCCTCCGATTACCAGCGTAGTAAAAGTCGGCCAGAACAGCTGGCGAATGCGCCGAAGGTTGAGGTAGAGCGGTACCGCCAGAGCCACGGTCGCCGGGCCCAGGAGGATGTTCATGATCTCGGTGCTTTTACGGTACTCGCTGTAGGTCAGGCCACAGGTGAGCAGTACGCCAATGACCACCAGCATCGACACCAGCACCGGTTGCAGGAAGATCCAGCGGGTCTTCTCATAGGCAGCCAGCACCAGTTGATAGGCGCCCAGGGTGATGCCGATGCCGAACAGCGGATGGTGAATGACGGCGTCGACGGCGCCGCTCCAGTCCAGGCTCATGGCTGCTCCTTGTGGGTGCCCTGGCGGGCCATCAGCTTGTGCATCAGCACACCGACAAACACCAGGGTGAGCAACGCCGACAGCACCAGGGCGCCGACGATGGCCCAGAAGTCCGCGGCAATATCCGCGGCATAGACCATCACCCCCACCGCCGGCGGTACCAGCAAGAGAGGCAGGTAGCGCAGCAGACTGTTGGCCGCCTCGCTCAGGGGCGCGCCCACTTCGCCGCGCAGCATCAGGAACACCAGCAGCAACAGCAGACCGATGATCGGCCCCGGAAGGATCGGCACGAACAGGTGATTGATCGCCGTCCCGAACAACTGGAACAGCACCAGCCAGGTCAAACCACGCAACAGCATAAGCATCTCCTTGAAGCCCGGCGGCCATTATAAGCACGCTAACGACCGGCTTATAAGCCGATATTCGCCGACTTGACCGCACCCTGCAGGCGTGCTGATCTTAGGTCTTCGAATCTGCCGAAGTCATAAGAAACCAAAGACAATCTGGAGAGTCACAATGCCCTATGTACCTGTTGCAGAGCTTTCGCAGTACGTTGGAAAGGAACTTGGACGTTCCGAATGGCTGACCATCGATCAACAACGCATCAACCTGTTCGCCGAGGCCACCGGCGACTTCCAGTTCATCCACGTCGACCCGGACAAGGCGGCAAAAACGCCATTTGGCAGCACCATCGCTCACGGTTTTCTCACCCTGTCGCTGATTCCCAAGTTGATGGAAGGCATTCTGGTTGTGCCTGAAGGCCTGAAGATGGCTGTCAACTATGGCCTGGACAGCGTGCGTTTCATCCAGCCGGTGAAGGTCGACAGCAAGGTGCGGCTCAAGGTCGACCTGACTGACGCCACCGAGAAGAAGCCCGGGCAATGGCTGCTCAAGGTCACCGCCACCCTGGAAATCGAAGGCCAGGAAAAACCTGCCTACATTGCCGAACCGCTGTCGCTCTGCTTCGTCTGAGCCAGGCAATGGGTGAAACCGTCCTGGCGACTGTTTCACCCGCCGCATTCTGCGGCATACTCGGGGCCTCACTCGTCCGGACCCCGCCATGCGCCCACTCGTTCCTCTTGCCCTGACCCTGCTACTGGCCGCTTGCGGTGACGGCGAGCCGTTGTCGCCACCCGATGCGCGCCTGCCCGATGGCGGCCGCTATCGAGGCGAGGTGGTCGATGGTCTGTTGCAAGGTGCCGGGCGCATCGACTACCCCAATGGCAGCTGGTATGAAGGCAACTTCCTCAATGGCCAATGGCACGGCCAGGGTGAATGGCACGGCAGCAATGGCGAGGTCTACCGGGGCCAGTTCCAGCAGGGCCTGTTCCACGGCCTGGGCACCCTGAAGACGCCGGGTAGCAGCTACACCGGCGGCTTCAAGCTTGGCCGCCGTGATGGCGAAGGCACCCTGAAAGAACCCGGCCTGCTCTACCGTGGCCAGTTCAAGGACGACCAGTACAACGGCGCCGGCCACCTTGAACTGGCTGACGGCAGCCAGTACCAGGGCCTGTTCGCCCGGGGCAAGCCCAACGGCGAAGGCATTCGCAGCGATGCCAGCGGCAACCAGTTCAGCGGCCATTTCGTCAACGGCCAGCTCGAAGGCAGCGGCACCTTCAACAGCGCCGAAGGCGATCAGTACATCGGCGCCTTTCACGACAACCGCCTGGAAGGGCGGGGTCGTTATGAAAACGCCGACGGCGACGTGTGGATCGGTCAGTTCAAGGACGGCTCGCTCAGCGGCAAGGGCGAACTGATCGGCAGTGACGGCAGCCACTACAAAGGTAATTTCAGCGACTGGCGCTTTTCCGGTAACGGCCGCCTGCAGTTGCCTGACGGCAGTGTCTATGTCGGCGGCTTCGAGAACGACACCTACCAGGGCAATGGCCGCCTGACCCTGGTCGACGGGCGCAGCGAAAGCGGCCTGTGGCTCAATGGCCAGCGAGTGCGCGACGAGCATGGCAAGCTGCTGCCCGACCCGCTGGAACTGGCACTGCTCAACCAGGGCAGCCTGCTTGACCAAGCGCTGACCAAGGTGCCGGCTTCGACCGCACAAATCGAACTCTACAGCCTGGCTCTGGGTGGCGATGGCAAGCAGAGCGTATTCCTGCGTGAAGCCGACTACGTCAGCAACATGCTCAAGAGCCGCTTCGGCGCGGTCGGCCAGGTCAGCCTGGTCAACCACCGCGACCACCTCGCCGACCGGCCCATGGCCACCCGCGAGAACCTCGCCCGCGCCGTGCGCACTTTGGCAGAGCGCAGCGGCCCGGAAGACCTGGTGTTCATCTATCTGACCAGCCACGGCAGCCATGAGCATGAACTGGTGCTCGACCAACCGCGCCTGCAACTGGCCGACCTGCCCGCCGATGCCCTGGCTGCCACCCTGGCGCCATTAAAAGACCGCGACAAGATCATTGTCATCTCGGCCTGTTATTCAGGGGGCTATATCGCTCCGCTCAAGGACGACAGGACCCTGATCATGACCGCTTCGCGCGCCGACCGGGTGTCGTTCGGCTGCTCGGAAGAGGCGGACTTCACCTACTTCGGCGACGCGCTGTTTGCCCAGGCCTTGAACCAGACCGATGACCTGCAACAGGCCTTTGAACGAGCCAGGGCCGCCGTCTCGGAGCGCGAGGCGATCGAAGGTTTCGATGCCTCCGAACCACAGATCTGGGCGCCCAAAGGCGTACTCGATCACTGGCAGCGCCTGCGCCAGCAACAAGCGCGCAAAGCCCTGCAAAGTGATACGGGCAAGCAACAGGCCGAGCATGCAAAAAATGCCGGTAACCACTAAGCTGACTGTATCAAGGGAGAGACATCATGTACTTGACGCCTCAGCATATCCTGCTTGCCGGAGCCACCGGTCTTACCGGTGAACACTTACTTGATCGGCTGCTCAACGAGCCCACCGTCAGCCGCGTATTGGCCCCAACCCGTCGTCCACTGGCCGAACACCCACACCTGGAAAACCCGGTGGGTGACCCGGCGGTGTTCCTCCCACAACTGGCAGGCCGCGTCGACATCGCCTTCTGCTGCCTGGGCACCACCATCAAGCAGGCCGGATCGGAGCCGGCCTTTCGCGCAGTCGACCTGGACATGGTCGTCGCCTTCGGCAAACGCGCCCGGGAGATGGGCGCGCGGCATTTGCTGGTGGTCAGCGCCCTGGGTGCCGACCGTAGATCGCCGATCTTCTACAACCGGGTCAAAGGCGAAATGGAGGCCGCATTGAAAGCCCAGGACTGGCCGCAACTGACCATTGCCCGGCCTTCGCTGCTGCTGGGCGATCGCGTCGAACCGCGGCTGTCGGAGAGGCTGGCCGGGCCACTGTCCAAGCTGATTCCGGGCAAGTATCGAGGGATCGAGGCATGCCAGCTGGCCCGGGCACTGTGGCGTCTGGCGCTGGAAGAGCAGGACGGGATTCGGATTGTCGAGTCCGATGAGTTGCGCAGGCTGGGCAAGTAGAACCTGGGGCTGCTTTGCAGCCCATCGCTGGCAAGGCCAGCTCCCACAAGGAGCTACATTCTCCCTGTGGGAGCCCGCGTTGCCGGCGATGAGGCCAGCCGCTACAACCCGCCAGTCGCCTGAAACCCAACCCCCAGCGCGGTCAATACCGACAGCGGCAACAGCAAGGTATCGAGCAAGGCACTGCCCGGCAGATCCAGCCCGGGATACTTCGGCGCCTCGGCACCGAAGCGGTCCATGGCGCAACAGCCACCCTGCATGGCATACAGATCCAGGCGCGTACCGGCATACACCAGCGGCGCACCCGGCTTGGCCGCGTCCAGGGTGCGCACGCTGGCGCAACCGCTAGCCACCAAGCACAGCGTCATCACGCCAAGCAGTCGCTTCATTCATCCGCGCCGAAATGATGCTCGCCCCAACGTGGCAGCATGTCCTGGGGAATGTTCAGCAGGTTGAGAATCCGCGCGACAACGAAGTCGATCAGGTCATCGATGGTCTGCGGCTGATGATAAAAGCCCGGCGCCGCCGGCAGGATCACCGCGCCCATGTTCGACAGCTTGAGCATGTTCTCCAGGTGGATGGTCGAGAATGGCGCTTCACGCGGCACCAGGATCAGCTGCCGACGCTCCTTCAAGGTGACATCCGCAGCCCGCTCGATGAGGTTGTTGCAGGCGCCGGTGGCGATCGCCGACAAGGTACCGGTAGAGCACGGCACCACCACCATCGCCGCCGGCGCGCCGGAGCCCGAGGCCACTGGCGACATCCAGTCTTCCTTGCCATACACGCGAATCTGCCCGGCCGCAGCGCCGGTGTATTCGGTGAGGAAGGCTTGCATGGCTTGCGGTTTGGCCGGCAGCAACACATCAGTCTCGGTGGCCATCACCAGTTGCGCGGCCTTGGAGATCAGAAAATGCACCTCGCGGTCTTCGCGCACCAGGCAATCGAGCAGGCGCAGCCCATACTGCGCCCCCGAAGCCCCGGTCATGGCCAGGGTGATGCGTTCCGGCCCGCTCATTTCAGGGCCTCGGCCAACTTGCCGTGCAGGCCGCCGAAGCCGCCGTTGCTCATGATCACCACCTGGGTGCCGGGCTTGGCCTGGCTCTTGACCCGTTCGATGATGGCTTCAAGGCTGTCGGCGACCACAGCGGGTACCTTGCATTCGGCAGCGGTGGCGGCCAGGTCCCAGCCCAGGTTCGGCGGTGCGTACCAGATCACCTGGTCGGCATCGTTGACGCTTTCCGGCAGGCCATCGCGGTGGGCACCGAGTTTCATCGAATTGGAACGCGGCTCGATCACGGCAATCAGCGGCGCATCGCCGATGCGCTTGCGCAGGCCGTCCAGAGTGGTGGCGATGGCGGTCGGGTGGTGGGCGAAATCATCATAGATGGTCACGCCTTGCACTTCAGCGACCTTTTCCATACGGCGTTTGACGCTCTTGAAAGCGCTCAACGCGGCAATGCCCATAGCTGGCACTACACCAACATGACGCGCGGCCGCCAGGGTGGCCAGGGCGTTGGCGACGTTGTGCTGACCGGTCAGCTCCCACTCGACCACGCCCTGGGTTTCGCCCTCGAAGCTGACCTCGAAACGCGAACCATCGGCGCTGAGCAGCTTGACCTGCCACTGCCCGCCCTCACCGGTGGTCTGCACCGGCGTCCAGCAACCCATCTTGATCACCCGCTCCAGAGCAGGCTCGGTGGTCGGATGAATCACCAGCCCTTCGCTCGGAATGGTCCGCACCAAGTGGTGGAACTGCCGCTCGATCGCTGCCAGGTCAGGGAAGATATCCGCATGATCGAACTCAAGGTTGTTGAGGATCGCGGTGCGTGGGCGGTAATGAACGAACTTCGAACGTTTGTCGAAGAAGGCGCTGTCGTACTCATCGGCCTCGACCACGAAGAACGGCGTGCCGCCCAAACGTGCCGATACCGAGAAATTCTGCGGCACGCCGCCGATCAAAAAGCCCGGGCTCATGCCGGCGTGCTCCAGCACCCAGGCGAGCATGCTGCTGGTGGTGGTCTTGCCATGGGTACCGGCAACCGCCAGCACCCAGCGGCCTTGCAGCACATGGTCGGCCAGCCACTGAGGCCCCGACACATACGGCAGGCCCTTGTTCAACACGTATTCCACTGCCGGGTTGCCCCGCGACAGGGCGTTGCCGATCACCACCAGGTCCGGTGCCGGGTCCAGCTGGGCGGCGTCATAGCCCTGGGTCAGTTCGATGCCCTGGGCTTGAAGCTGAGTGCTCATCGGTGGGTAGACGTTGGCATCGGAGCCGGTGACCCGATGGCCCAGCTCCTTGGCCAGGACGGCCAGCGAACCCATGAAAGTGCCGCAAATACCGAGAATATGAATGTGCATGATCGACCTCGCAAAACGTCGAGGCAGGGTAGCCTAGGGCGCGACAAATCGCATCCTGTGTTTCGCTCAGGCGTCCCGGGCGATGCCGTGTTTGCGAAGTTTTCGATACAAGGTATTGCGGCTGACCCCCAACTGCGCCGCGACATGGGTCATGTGCCAGCGTTGTTGCTCCAGCACCGTCAGCAAGGCATTGCGTTCGGCGCTGTCCAGCGGCGGAGCGGGGTTATCCACAGGCGGATTGCTTTTGATAAGGACCGGTGCCTGGCGCACCACGGCTGGCAGGTCGGCAAACTCGATGCGCCCGTCTTCGCACAGGGCCACCAAGGTGCGCAGGACGTTACGCAACTGGCGCACGTTGCCCGGCCAGTTGAAGTCGAGCAACGCCCGGCGCGCCGAAGGCTCAAGGGCAACCGTTTGCTCGCCGGCCTCTTCAGCCAGGATGAAATCGAGCAGCTGGGATTTGTCGCTACGCTCGCGCAAGGCCGGCAGGTCGATTTCCAGGCCGTTGAGGCGGTAGTAAAGGTCTTCCCGGAAACTGCCATCCTCGACCCGCTCCAGCAGGTTGCGGTGGCTGGCGCTGATGATGCGCACGTTGACCGCTTGTGGCTCGCCACCGATGGGCACCACCATGCGGTCTTCCAGTACCCGTAGCAAACGGGTCTGCAGAGCCAGTGGCATGTCGCCGATCTCGTCCAGCAGCAGCGTGCCGCCATCGGCCTGCTGCAACTTGCCGCGCATGCCTTCCTTGCGCGCGCCGGTAAAGCTGCCGCCGCGATAACCGAACAGTTCGCTCTCGATCAGGCTTTCAGGGATCGACGCACAGTTGAGAGCGACAAACGCCTTGCTGCTGCGTTGACTGGCCTGGTGCACGGCTTTGGCGAAAGCCTCCTTGCCGCAGCCGGTCTCGCCGCTGAGCAGCAACGGCACATCGCGCTCGAACACGCGTACGGCGCGGCGAAAGTCGTTCTGCAGGGCCGGATCGACCAGGCAGATGCCACCGGGCTGCGCGGTTTTGGCCGGAGCAACAAAGGGCGCCGCCGCAGGCACCACCGAACGCACCTGCCCGCGCACACTGGCGAACAACACGCGGCCATCCCGGGTGCGCAGCGGCCAGCTGGTGTTGGCCTGGGCGGTGGCGCGGCTGAACAGCTCGTCCTGGGCGCAATCGAAGAACATATCCACAGGCTTGCCGAGCACACCACCGCGGATGGTGCCCAACAGGTTCAAGGCGCTCTGGTTGACCGCACAGATTCGCCCGTCGCCATCAAAAGCCAGCAGCCCTTCACTGAACATCCCGACCGATTCGGCCTGCAGATGAAAGCGCAGGAGGAACTGGTTGTCGAAATAACGCAGGAAGTAACTGCTCTCGATCATCTTCGCCGAGAGGTTGACCAGCGCCATGGTGTGAAACTGGCTCTGGCGCGATACATCAGCCCGCGCCGACGACACATCGAGCACCGCCAGCAATTCACCGTGCGGGTCGAACACCGGGCTGGCCGAGCAGGTCAGCCCGGTATGGCGGCCACGAAAGTGCTCATCCTGATGAATGGTCACCGCCTGACGTTCGACCAGGCAGGTACCGATGCCATTGGTGCCTTCGCGCGCCTCGCTCCAGTCGGCACCGAGCCACAGCCCGGCGCGTTCGAAAATGCGTCGCTCGCTGGGCGCGGTGACGCAGTTGAGGATCACCCCACGGGCGTCGGTGAGCAGCACGGCATGGCCGGCGCCGGAAAGTTGCTGGTGCAGGCTGTTCATCTCGTTGCCGGCGATTTGCAGCACCTGTTGCAAGCGCTCGCGGCTTTCCAGCACGCGGCCGTGTTCGAGCACGGTCGGCGCCATGCTCTGGGCCGGGTCCAGGTGATAGTCCTCGAGGCAACGCAGCCAGGAACGGGCGATCGACGGGTCGCTACCGGGGCCCTGGGCCAGGGCCTTGCCCTGGGTCACGGTGAGTACTTGCCGGGCGTGCCGGCTGAGGTGATTGCTCTGCACTTTTTATTGTTCTCCGCAGACGAGATAGGCCCAGCATCCTCCACCCGTCGGCGCAATGCAATGCTGGCTTGACCGTAGGGTCACGCTTTGTGTCAGTAACGGTACAAAGTGTCACCCAGGCTGTACCGCAGCCGCTACAGCCCCTCGCCTGCGCCCCCGCAAAAACCTACCAAGCCCTTGATTTAACTGGGCCCGGCCACACTGGCCCAACCCTTGCTCTATGCTTTACATCCTCCCCAACAAGCACAATAGCCAGGAGACACACCATGCGTTATGCACATCCCGGTACCGAAGGCGCCAAGGTTTCCTTCAAGAGCCGTTACGGGAACTACATCGGTGGCGAGTTCGTCGCTCCAGTCAAAGGCCAGTACTTCGAAAACACCTCGCCGGTGAACGGCCAACTGATTGCTGAATTCCCCCGCTCCTCTGCCGAAGACATCGAAAAAGCCCTGGATGCCGCCCATGCCGCCGCAGATGCCTGGGGCGCAACGTCGGTGCAGGCACGCTCGCTGATCCTGCTGAAAATCGCCGACCGTATCGAACAGAACCTCGAACTGCTGGCCATCACCGAAACCTGGGACAACGGCAAGGCTGTGCGCGAAACCCTCAACGCCGACATCCCGCTGGCTGCCGACCATTTCCGCTACTTCGCCGGCTGCCTGCGCGCCCAGGAAGGCAGCGCCGCCGAGATCGACGGCAACACCGTGGCCTACCATATCCATGAACCGCTGGGCGTGGTCGGGCAGATCATCCCGTGGAACTTCCCGATCCTGATGGCCGCGTGGAAACTCGCCCCGGCCCTGGCTGCCGGCAACTGCGTGGTACTCAAGCCCGCCGAGCAAACCCCGCTGGGCATCACGGTGCTGCTGGAAGTGATCGGCGACCTGCTGCCACCCGGCGTGCTCAACGTGGTGCAAGGCTACGGCCGTGAAGCCGGTGAAGCCTTGGCCACCAGCAAGCGCATCGCCAAGATCGCCTTCACCGGCTCCACCCCGGTCGGCTCGCACATCATGAAATGCGCCGCCGAGAACATCATCCCGTCCACCGTCGAGCTGGGCGGCAAGTCGCCGAACATCTTCTTCGAAGACATCATGCAGGCCGAACAGAGCTTCATCGAAAAAGCGGCTGAAGGCCTGGTGCTGGCGTTCTTCAACCAGGGCGAAGTGTGCACCTGCCCATCCCGCGCGCTGGTGCAGGAATCGATCTACCCGGCGTTCATGCAAGAGGTGATGAAGAAGATCAAGCAGATCAAGCGCGGCGACCCGCTGGACACCGACACCATGGTCGGCGCCCAGGCCTCCGAGCAACAGTTCGACAAGATCCTCTCGTACCTGGAAATCGCCGAGAAGGAAGGCGCCGAGCTGCTCACCGGCGGCAAAGTGGAAAAACTCGAAGGCAGCCTGTCGACCGGTTACTACATCCAGCCGACCCTGCTCAAGGGCACCAACAAGATGCGCGTGTTCCAGGAAGAAATCTTCGGGCCAGTGGTGAGCATCACCACCTTCAAGGACGAAGCCGAAGCCCTGGCGATTGCCAACGACACCGAGTTCGGCCTCGGCGCCGGTGTCTGGACCCGCGACATCAACCGCGCCTACCGCATGGGCCGCGGCATCAAGGCCGGCCGCGTATGGACCAACTGCTACCACCTGTACCCGGCCCACGCCGCGTTCGGTGGCTACAAGAAGTCCGGCGTCGGCCGTGAGACCCACAAAATGATGCTCGACCACTACCAGCAAACCAAGAACCTGCTGGTCAGCTACGACATCAACCCGCTGGGCTTCTTCTAAACGGGCAACAGGGCGGTCCCGACCCGGGGCCGCTCTGGCTCGCTTCCTGCAAGACCATCACCAGACAAACCGGCACCCGCCGGTATTGATAAAAAGAACAGGTGAACCCTATGCCAAGCGATCATACCGGCAGCGTGCCGGCAGGCTCTTCTGTCGACTTCGAAAAGGTCGGCTCCGATTACTTCCAACAACGTGAACTGAAAAAGGGCGCCGCCGGCTGGGTTTTGCTGGTGGGCCTGGGCGTCGCCTACGTGATTTCCGGCGACTACGCCGGCTGGAACTTCGGCCTGGCCCAGGGTGGCTGGGGTGGCATGTTCCTCGCCACCTTGCTGATGGCGACCATGTACCTGTGCATGTGTTTCTCGCTGGCTGAACTGTCGTCGATGATCCCCACCGCCGGTGGCGGCTACGGCTTTGCCCGCAGCGCATTCGGGCCCTGGGGCGGGTTTCTTACCGGTACGGCGATCCTCATCGAATACGCGATTGCCCCGGCGGCCATTGCCGTGTTCATCGGCGCCTATTGCCAGTCACTGTTCGGCATCGGCGGCTGGATGATCTACCTGGCCTTCTACATCATCTTCATCGGTATCCACATCTTCGGTGTCGGTGAAGCGCTCAAGCTGATGTTCATCATCACCGCCGTGGCTGCCATTGCCCTGGGCGTGTTCCTGGTGGCGATGGTCCCGCACTTCGACGTCAACAACCTGTTCGATATCGCCCAGACCGACGCTGTCGGCGCCAGCAGCTTCCTGCCGTTCGGCTATGTCGGGGTGTGGGCGGCGATCCCTTACGCCATTTGGTTCTTCCTCGCCGTCGAAGGCGTGCCGCTGGCCGCCGAAGAAACCAAGAACCCCAAACGCGACCTGCCCCGCGGCCTGATCGGCGCCATGCTGGTATTGCTGGCCTTCGCCCTGCTGATCCTTGTGGTCGGCCCTGGCGGCGCCGGCGCCGAAGCGCTGAAAGCCTCCGGCAACCCGCTGGTTGAAGCGCTGTCGAAAGCCTACGGCGGATCGACCTGGATGGGCGGCTTCGTCAACCTGGTGGGCCTGGCCGGCCTGATCGCCAGCTTCTTCTCGATCATCTACGCCTATTCGCGGCAGATCTTTGCCTTGTCGCGTGCCGGCTACCTGCCGCGCAAGTTGTCGGAAACCAACAAGAGCAAGGCCCCGGTGCTGGCCCTGGTAATCCCCGGGATCATCGGCTTCGCCCTGTCGCTGACCGGCCAGGGTGACCTGCTGATCCTGGTCGCGGTGTTCGGCGCTACGCTGTCTTATGTACTGATGATGGCTGCGCACATCACCTTGCGCATCCGCCGGCCGAAAATGGAGCGTCCTTATCGTACCCCTGGCGGTGTCTTCACTTCGGGCGTGGCCCTGGTGCTGGCCTGCATCGCCGTGGTGGCGGGTTTCCTGGTCGACCCACGGGTAGTGATTGGCGCCGCAGTGATTTATGCGGTATTGATTGCCTACTTTGCTTTCTACAGCCGGCACCACCTGGTCGCCGGGACCCCGGAAGAAGAATTCGCCGCGATCCAGAAGGCCGAAGAGGCCCTGCACTGATCAACGCCACCTACGCCGCAGGCCAGCCCTGCGGCGTTCTGGAGATTCTGTATGGCAAGTTTTGTACACACGGCAGGCAACCAGACCTACCGTTTCGACAGCCTGAAAGAAGTCATGGCCAAAGCCAGCCCGGCGCGCTCGGGGGACTTTCTCGCCGGTGTCGCCGCCAGCAACGATGGCGAACGGGTGGCGGCGCAGATGGCCCTGGCCGATATCCCGCTCAAGCACTTTCTGACTGAAGCACTGATCCCTTACGAAGACGATGAAGTCACCCGGCTGATCATCGACACCCATGATGCCAATGCCTTCGCCGCCGTCAGCCACCTGACCGTCGGCGGTCTGCGCGACTGGCTGCTCAGCGAGGCCGCCGACGAAGACAGCCTGCGCGCCCTCGCCCCGGGCCTGACCCCGGAAATGGCCGCGGCGGTCTCAAAGATCATGCGTGTGCAGGACCTGGTGCTGGTGGCGCAGAAGATCCGCGTGGTCACCCGCTTTCGCGGCACCATGGGCCTGCGCGGGCGCCTGTCGACCCGCCTGCAGCCCAACCACCCCACCGACGAGCCGGCCGGCATTGCCGCGAGCATCCTCGACGGCCTGCTCTACGGCAACGGCGATGCCATGATCGGCATCAACCCGGCCACCGACAGCATCGCCTCGATCTGCGCGCTGCTGGAAATGCTCGACGCCATCATCCAGCGCTATGACATCCCGACCCAGGCCTGCGTGCTCACCCACGTCACCACCTCGATTGAGGCGATCAACCGTGGCGTACCGCTGGACCTGGTGTTCCAGTCGATCGCCGGCACTGAAGCGGCCAACGCCAGCTTCGGCATCAACCTCAATGTGCTCAAGGAGGGCTACGACGCCGGCCTGAGCCTCAACCGCGGCACCCTCGGGCAGAACCTGATGTACTTCGAGACCGGCCAGGGCAGCGCCCTGTCGGCCAATGCCCACCATGGCGTCGACCAGCAGACCTGCGAAACCCGCGCCTACGCCGTGGCCCGGCACTTCAAGCCGTTCCTGGTCAATACCGTGGTCGGCTTCATCGGCCCCGAGTACCTGTACAACGGCAAACAGATCATCCGCGCCGGCCTTGAGGATCACTTCTGCGGCAAGCTGCTCGGCGTGCCCATGGGTTGCGACATCTGCTACACCAACCATGCCGAAGCCGACCAGGACGACATGGACATGCTCCTGACCCTGCTGGGTGTTGCCGGAATCAACTTCATCATGGGCATCCCCGGCTCCGACGACATCATGCTCAACTACCAGACCACCTCGTTCCACGATGCGCTCTACGCCCGGCAAACCCTGGGCCTGAAACCTGCGCCGGAGTTCGAGGGTTGGCTGGCGCGCATGGGCATCTTCACCCAGGCCGACGGCCGGGTGCGTTTCGGTGACAACCTGCCACCGGCCTTCCGCCAGGCCCTGGCGCAACTGGGATAAGCGAGTCGACTATGGCCAACACCCCACAACACGACAACAGCGCCAATCCCTGGCTGGAGCTGCGCCGCCTGACCCCGGCGCGCATCGCCCTGGGCCGCACCGGCACCAGCCTGCCCACCGGCGCCCAGCTCGACTTTCAGTTCGCTCACGCCCAGGCCCGCGACGCCGTGCACCTGGCCTTCGACCATGCCGGCCTGCGCGAGCAGTTGAGCGAGCGCGGGCGTGACAGCCTGTTGCTGCACAGCGCCGCCGCCGATCGCCACAGCTACCTGCAACGCCCCGATCTGGGGCGCCGGCTGCACGAAGATTCAGCACAACGGCTGCGCGAGCATGCCCAGGCCAACCCCGGTGGCGTTGACCTGGCCATCGTCGTCGCCGACGGCCTCTCGGCCCTGGCCGTGCACCGCCACACCCTGCCGTTTCTCGCCCGCCTGGAGGAACAGAGCGCCGCCGACGGCTGGTCAACATCACCGGTGGTATTGGTGGAGCAAGGCCGGGTGGCGGTAGCCGATGAGGTGGGTGAACTGCTCGGGGCGAAAATGACCGTGATCCTGATCGGCGAACGCCCGGGCCTGAGCTCACCGGACAGCCTCGGGCTGTACTTCACCTACAACCCCAAGGTCGGCCTCACCGACGCCTACCGCAACTGCATCTCCAACGTGCGCCTGGAAGGCCTGAGCTACGGCATGGCTGCCCATCGCCTGTTATACCTGATGCGCGAGGCCTGTCGGCGGCAGCTGTCGGGGGTCAATCTGAAGGATGAAGCCCAGGTGCAAACACTTGAGTCAGATTCGGATACGCCGAAAAGCGGAAATTTCCTGCTGAGTAAACCTTGAGATCCTAGATTGCGTTTTCTAATTGCTTTCAGGCAGCATCTACCAAGGCTGTCGGCGACTTGCCGTAAACTCCCATGGACTCTGAGGCCTGCTTATGCGAATCATCCAAGCAACCCTGGAACACCTGGACATACTGGTTCCGCTGTTCGTCAGATACCGCGAGTTCTACGGCCAGTTGCCCTACCCGGACTCCTCGCGCTCGTTCCTCGAGAAACGCCTGGAGCGTGGCGAGTCGATCATCTACCTGGCCCTGCCGGACGATGACGAGAGCAAGCTGATGGGTTTCTGCCAGCTCTATCCGAGCTTCTCGTCGCTGTCGCTCAAGCGCGTGTGGATCCTCAACGATATCTATGTCGCCGAAGACTCCCGGCGCATGCTGGTGGCCGACCACCTGATGCGCGCAGCCAAGAAGCTGGCCAAGGAAACCAACGCCGTGCGCCTGCGGGTGTCCACCAGCAGCGACAACGAAGTGGCGATGAAAACCTACGAATCCATCGGTTTTCACGAAGACACCGAGTTCAAGAGCTACATCCTGCCTATCAACTCGGACTGATCCGAGCGCAACGGCAGGCACCACGCCTGCCGTTCACATCCATTCGACATCCGCCGCTACAAACTGCGCAGGCACAATCTGTTCGTAGCCGTATAATGCGCCTCTTCATTGTGTGTGAAACTTTACCCATCTTCCGGGTAGCGACCGTCCGCATTCGCACTGCCAGCCATCGCAAGCCCGTCGCTCGGGTCAAGAACACAGGTGCTGTACATGGATTTCAACCCGCTGGACCTTATTCTGCATCTCGACGCCTACCTGGACCTGTTGGTCAACAACTATGGCCCGTGGATCTACGCGATCCTGTTCCTGGTGATCTTTTGCGAGACCGGTCTGGTGGTCATGCCGTTCCTGCCGGGTGATTCCCTGCTGTTCATCGCCGGCGCCGTGGCTGCGGGCGGCGGCATGGACCCGGTGCTGCTCGGCGGCCTGCTGATGGCTGCGGCCATTCTCGGCGACAGCACCAACTACGTGATTGGCCGAACGGCGGGCGAACGCTTGTTCCGCAACCCCAACTCGAAGATCTTCCGCCGCGACTACCTGCAGCAGACCCACGATTTCTACGAGCGTCATGGTGGCAAGACCGTGACCCTGGCGCGCTTCCTGCCGATCCTGCGCACTTTCGCACCGTTCGTCGCCGGCATCGCGAAAATGCACTACCCGCGCTTTCTCGGCTTCAGCGTCGCCGGCACCGTACTGTGGGTCGGCGGCCTGGTCACCCTCGGCTACTTCTTCGGCAACGTGCCGTTCATCAAGCAGAACCTGTCGCTGATGATCGTCGCCATCATCCTGCTGTCGCTGGTGCCGATGATCATCGGTGTAGTGCGCAGCCGCATGGGCCGCAATGAAGCCAAGGTTCACTAAGCCCGGTTTATGTGGTCGCTGAGCGCCTGGCGCCGTCGTCGCACCCTGGCCCGACATCCGCTCGACCCGCAGCGCTGGCAGCGGGTGCGCCAGCGCCTGCCGATGCTCGATGGCCTCAGCGACGAGGAAGACCAGTGGCTGCGTGAAGCCTGCGTGTTGTTCCTGCACGACAAGCACCTCACCGCCCTGCCCGGGGTCGAGCTGGACGGCGAGCAGCGGCTGTTTCTCGCCGCCCAGGCGCAACTGCCGCTGCTGCACCTGGGCGAGCTGAACTGGTACCAGGGTTTTCACGAAATCATCCTCTACCCCGACGACTTCGTGAGCCCGCAGCGCCATCGCGACGCCAGCGGTATCGAGCACGAGTGGGACGGCGAGCACAGCGGCGAAGCCTGGCAACAGGGGCCGGTGATCCTCGCCTGGCCGGGGGTGCTGGCCAGCGGCGGCTGGGAAGGCTACAACCTGGTGATCCACGAACTGGCGCACAAGCTCGACATGCTCAATGGCGACGCCAACGGCCTGCCGCCGCTGCACAGCGACCTGCGCGTCAGCGACTGGGCCCAAGCCATGCAGGAAGCCTTCGACGACCTCAACCGGCAGCTCGACCGCAACCCCGATGCCGAGACCGCCATCGACCCCTATGCCGCGGAAAACCCGGCAGAATTCTTCGCCGTCACCAGCGAATACTTCTTCAGCGCCCCGGACCTGCTCAACGACGCCTACCCCGCGGTGTACCAGCAATTGCGCGGCTTCTACCGCCAGGACCCGCTCGCCCGCCTGCAGCAGCTGCAGCACCATCACCCGCATTACCAGGACGCGCAGGACTGAGCCTGCCGGACATCCGGCCGGGCGTGGCAAGCGCGCTGGAATGTGCCTATAATCGCGACCAATTTTTGGCCAAACATGGGGGCACTGCCCAATGAGCTACAGCAAGATTCCGGCTGGCAAAGACCTGCCGAACGACATCTACGTCGCCATCGAGATTCCAGCCAACCACGCGCCGATCAAATACGAGATCGACAAGGACAGCGACTGCCTGTTCGTTGACCGTTTCATGGCCACCCCGATGTTCTACCCGGCCAACTACGGCTACATCCCCAACACCCTGGCCGACGACGGTGATCCACTCGACGTGCTGGTTGTTACCCCGTACCCGGTTGCTCCAGGCTCGGTAATCCGCGCCCGTCCGGTCGGCATCCTGAACATGACCGACGACGGCGGCGGCGACGCCAAAGTCATCGCCGTACCGCACGACAAACTGTCGCAACTGTACGTCGACGTCAAAGAATACACCGACCTGCCTGCCCTGCTGATCCAGCAGATCGAGCACTTCTTCGCGAACTACAAAGATCTCGAGAAAGGCAAGTGGGTCAAGATCGAAGGCTGGGATGGCGCTGACGCCGCTCGCGCCGCGATCACCAAGTCGGTTGCAGCTTACAAAGGCTAAGCAACCCTCAACAAAAAGCCCCGCAAATGCGGGGCTTTTTGTTTCAGGGCAAGAACACCCCATCAAGCCCGCTCCCACAGCAAAGGCAGCTACCTTCTCAAGCCCTATTCATTCCCAAACCCACATCATCAACAATCGCCTTGGCGAACCCGCTCAGATAAAAAGCGGCCCACATCATGTCGCCGTCTTCATCCATAACCCCGGCCCGGGTCAGCTTGTGCACACATCCCAGCAGGGTTGAAGCCTGCTCCAGCGCGTAATCACACGGCACGCCTGGCGTAATCCGAAACAGCCCCATGGGCAATTGCTGGCTGCTGATAAAGCTTGTGACACCTACCGTCTCGTCGCACGAATCCTCGTTCATGCCACTACTCCCTCTTCCACGGCCTGCAGCTTGCGCAACGCATGCTCGACCAGCGCCCTGGCCATCTCGGCCGAATGCAGCACATTCATCAGCATGCCCTGACCAGGTTCATTGACGTGGGTTCGGCAGAATTCGTCGGTGGTTTCGTGAATACCGCGCAGCAGTTCGCTGGCGTAGGCCAGGGAATCAGGAGGGATCAGGTCGCTGTGAATGGAGAAATAAGGGGTGGTGAAGCTATTGCGGGAAATATCGGAATACGGTGGATCGGGGACGATCTTCTTCATGGCTTAACTCCCAGTCAATTCAGGAGCCTCCACCTCAATCCTTCTCACAAGATTAGGGTGGCAGCTGTACGCGGGGTGAGAAACCGAGGACATAGGAAACTCGGCCAGACCGAAGTCTGCCCGCGCACAGCCGCCATAACATGGCTGCTCTAATGTCATCGGGTTTCTCACGCCCGGTAGCCCACAAGCGACCCGAGGAAGTTAGACCCGATGCATTTTTCGAACAACAGTGAAAAGGCAGCAGCGTGCGTAGGATAGTTCCGAACGCCATTTAAGTGGATTTTTTGCCGCGAAACCTCCTACACCAGCCTAAGCAAACACCTGTAAGCCAGACAATTTCCCGCCCTCAAAATGAACCTCGCGTTTATAGCCCGGGCTATGCAAGCCCACTAGACTCGGGCCTCATGAATACATCCGGTGATCGTCTCAAAGCGCTCCTGAGCGAGTGCAACCTGTCCCCTTCCGACTTTGCCGCACAGCGCAAGGTCACGCCGCAGCATGTCAACAACTGGTTCAAACGCGGCGTGCCCCTGGCGCGCCTGGATGAAATCGCCGAACTGCTGTGCGTGCGCAGCCGCTGGCTGCGCAACGGCGAAGGCCCCAAGCACCCCAACCCCTTGCCGCGCCTCAACAGCCAGGCCGCCCGCCCGGGCGTCGAAGGCCCCGATGCCAGCCTGCTGGCGGCGCACAACTACAACGACATCCAGCTGCCGTTCTACGGTATCCAGGCCCGCCAGCTGAAACCGCTTGATGACCGCTACCTGCGCTTGCCGATCCGCGCCCTCGACGCCCTGGGAGTCGACCCTGGCGACGCCCTGTGCCTGAGCATGCCCGGGCACAACATGAGCCCGCTGCTGCCACGCGGCACCACCCTGGCCGTCGACCGCAGCCTCACCCGCGTGGTCGAAGGCGAAATCTACGCCCTGCTGCACAACGGCCGCCTGCGCATCAACAGCCTCAGCCGCCGCGCCAACGGCGCCTTGCGCCTGCACAGTCAGGACAGCGACGAATACCCGACCGAAACCTACAGCCCGGCGCAACTCAAGACCCAGCGCCTGGAAGTACTCGGCTGGGTTTTCTGGTGGGGCCACCTGCGCGACAGCCACCCGGCTTGAGCGTCGGGGGTGATTTTTTGCTGGGCATCGCCGGCCAATCCCAGTATGCTACGCCGCACATTTAGCCCGGCGGCCCAGCCCGCCCGCGGCCCTGGCGCGGCACCCCACAGCTTGCCCGCCACCTCCCGGCCCCAGCGCCGGAGCAACGATTTTAAGGCGGTTGCGGCTTACCAAAAATTAGCCAAGCCCGTCCCCGGAAGCCGGCCACAAGCCGGCTTTTTAATGCCTGCGATTCCACGCCCCCGCCCCTGCTGAATATGCCCGGAAGACATTCATCTCCAAGGCTACCGGTACGCTTTCATTTTTCAGGAACATCCCCGGCACTACATTAAATTCGACGGCTAAATCGCAAAAATCATTTAAAACCTCATTAATACAGGCGCGAACTCCTCTTAATCTTTAATCAACAACTTACGGAGGCGCCACCATGCTGATTTTCTTCAAATCATTGATCATCGGACTCTGCATCGCCGCGCCCGTCGGACCGATCGGCCTGCTGTGCATTCAACGCAGTCTTTCCCAGGGTTGGCGCGCAGGCTTTGCCACTGGCCTGGGCGCGGCGACCGCCGACTCGATCTACGGCTTTATCGGGGCGCTCGGCATTACTGCGCTCATTGCCACGCTGGTCAGCTGGAAACCCTGGTTGTGTATCTTCGGCGGCGCGTTCCTTGCGTATGTGGGGTATCAGATAATCAGATCGAAAGACAAAGCCGAGTCCCTGACGGGAGAGCGAAGCAACATGCTCACGGCCTATACCACCACCTTGTTCCTGACGCTGTCGAACCCGATGACGATCCTGTCCTTCATCGCCATATTTGCCGCCATGAGTGACGGTATCGGCGGCGAGCAAGGCAGTACCCTGTCAGTGGCACTGATGGTCGCCGGAATCTTTCTCGGTTCTGCGGCATGGTGGCTGGGGTTGAGCGGCTTCTCCTCCGCCTTCAAAGCCAGGATGTCCGGCGCAAAGCTGCGACTGATCAACTACTGCTCAGGCACCGCGATCAGCCTGCTCGGCGCGTATCAGATCGTCAGTGGCGTGATGCTCAGCAGCGCTGCGTGAACCGCTACCGAGCTGTGTATCGACGTAGGCGCCAAAGCGTTCGATGGCAACGCGGATCTGCTCGAGCGACACATTGCTGAAGGACAAGCGGACTTCCCGGGTGCCGTGTCCCAACAAAGAGAACAACGCGACCGGAAAAACGATGACCCTGAAGGCAATGGCACACTCTTTCATCTGCGCCTGGGTAAATTCAAAGGGCAGTTTCAGATTGATGAAAAAGCCGCCTGCCGGGCGATTCCACGACACCCCGGGCTGATCGGCGAATGCCTGTGCAAGGCACTCAAGCATGTAATCGCGCTTGCGTGCATAGACCGCCACACGGGCGGCGTTCAACTGCACCAGAGAAAACTGGTTATCCAGCAGCAAACCGCCGACGACCGCCTGGCACAGTACCGGTGTATGCACGCTCACCAGGCTTTTGCTTTTACGCAATCTGGCCGCCCACTCGGGTGCATGAACGCCTTGCGGTGCAACCACATAGCCCATGCGCAAGCCGGGGAAGATCGATTTGGCAAACGAGCCAAGATAAAAGACCCGCTCGCTGTCGAGTGCCTTCATCGCAGGCAGCCGATCGCCTTCGTACCTGAAGTAACGGTAGGCATTGTCTTCCAGCACATAGAAATCGCACGCCCGGGCGATGTCCAGCATGGCCTGCCGGGCATCGAAGGACAGGCTGTCGGCAGACGGATTACTGAAGTCAGGAATGGCATAAATCGCCCGCACCTTACGCCCCTGACACTGCACGGTGCTGATGAAATGGCGCAACGCGCGCGGGTCGAGAAAAGTGGCCATGGGTACGGCAACAACCTCGATCTTCAACAGTTTGGCAATCCCGGTTATGCCGGAAAACACCGGGTCAGGCACCAATAGCACCCCACCCTTGTCGAACAGTGCCAGCAGCGCCAGTGTCACTGCTTCCTGAAAACCCTGACACACCACCAGGCAGTCCGGATCAACCGGACACAAGCCTTCGTCGACCCGCAGGTGCTCGGCCAGTAACTCGTTGATGATCCCTGCCGTTGCCGAGTACTGGCACAGCAATGTCGCCACCGATGCAGGCTGATCGAGATACCGCGTGTAACTGGCCAGGCCACGCTCGATCAACGCCGGATCGCATTGCTCATCGTCCGGACGGCCAGAGGCCAGTGAAATTGCCTGCGGATGCTCGCCCGTCAATGAGTTCAACAAATGAATGACATTCAACACTGGCTCATCAAAAACAGAAGATTCACTGATAGTCGACACCTTGTCGCTCCTGTAAAAAAACAACGGGCCACCTGAGCCCGTTGTTCAATTGCCGACACTTTTGCGCGCTATTGGCGTGTCGCTTGCTCAGCCGTCTGAAACGCTTGCAGCAGGTCATCCTGAAGGTCTTCCAGCGCTTCCAGACCAAAGCACAAGCGCACCAACCCCTGGCCAATGCCCATCAGCGCTTTTTCTTCGTCAGTCATTGACGCATGGCTGCCGCTAAAGGGTTGGGCAACCATCGACGTGACACACGCCATGCCTGTACCGGTTCCGAACCATCTGAGCGAGCGTGTGAAGGTTTTATAGACCGGCACCAGGTCACGGCGAATATCGACAAACACGATCCCGCCATAGCCTGTCAGCTGCTTGCCATCGATGTGCGGGTAGTAAACCCGCTCGATATAGGGGAGGTCCTTCAGATAGTTGAGCATTTGCACGGTGGTCTTGCCGTGCCGCTCCATGCGCAACTCAAAGGTCTGCATGCTTCTGCGCAACAACCAGGCGCTATGGGGCGTCAGGATTGAACCCGAATAAAAGCGCCCTTCCAGCAAGCGCTGGTAAAGTGCCTGGTCATTGACCATTACCAGCCCACCCATGACATCGCTGTGCCCTGAGAAGTACTTGGTGGCGCTGTACAGCGAAATATCCGCGCCCCAGGCCAGCGGCTTTTGAAACAACGGCGTCGCCCAAGTGTTGTCGACCACGATCAACGCCTGGGGATTGATGCTCTTGACCGCCGTCGAAACGGCCTGGATGTCGATATCCTTCAAGAACGGATTGGTCGGTGTTTCAAATATCACCATGTCGACCTTCGCCGGCAAGGCTGCCAACCCCTGCGCACAGCTCAGGTCGAGGATGCTCAATTGCACACCCAGGCGTGCTGCGTAACGCTGGAAAAGTTTGTACGAACAACCGTAGATAAGCCTGTTGATCACCAGCGAATCGCCCGGTTTGAGCAGTTCGAGCACCATGTAGAGTGCACTCATGCCCGTGGCGTAGGCCAGGGCATGTTCGCTCCCTTCAAGGGCCGCAACGACTTGTTCAAGCTCGCTGACGTTGGGATTCGCCTTTCTCGAATAGAAAAATGCCGAGTCGGCGCTGAAAGCACTGCATTGATAAAGGGGCGTGACCGCGGGTTGAGCGCCATGGTCATCCACCCGGATGTGCAACATCTCGGTCGAAATGTTCATGCCTTGCTCACCAGTTTGATGACTTGCTCATACATGTTCTGTTTGCCTTCATAGCCGACGGCTGGCGTGATGTCGTTTTGCGCTATGCCGATTTCCTCGATCGATTCAGTGGGAAAATGGGCACGGTCAAACACTTCATGCAGGTTGGAATTCACCCCCGCTGGCAGCCAGACTTCAGGGCCCAACTCGTCCACTCGAGCCTTCGCGATGATGAACCGATAGCTTTCAAACGGCCGCAGCGTCAGGGTTTTCCACTCGCTGCTGTGGCCATCGGCATAGTTTCGACGCAGGTACACGCTTTGCTCCCGGTCAAGGGTGTTGAGAACCTGGGCGTGCAATGAAACGATGTCGCCGTGCCATCCAAACTTCCTTTTCTCGTACGCAGTCAACGCCTCCTCGCGCAACTCGACCGGCTGGCCAGCGGGCAACTCGGGCAACAACCTGAAGTGGGCATCATGACCGCATTGAGTACAGCAACCCTGGCTATCCAGGCCGATATTCCTGGCGTTCAGCCCGTAGCGGGTGACCAGCAAGGCGCTGCAGTTGTTGCAACTGGTATTGGTACCGTCGACATCATTCACGTTGCCCAGATAGACATGCTCGACCCCCATCGACCGGGCAACGTCCCTGGCCTTGAGTAACCGGTCAACCGGTGTGCGGATGCTGTTGCTCATCTTGTAGTCGGGGTGGAAGCGCACAAAGTGCAACGGCACCTCTGGGCCCAGCTCATCCAGGACCCACTGGCTGATCGTGCGTGCGGTGTCTTCGTCATCACTGATATCGGTCACCATCAACGTGCTGACTTCGACATACTTGCCCGCGTCATAGACTTTCTTGATACCCGCCAGCACCGGCTCGACCCAGCCGGTGGTGACCTTGCGGTAATACTCGGGAGAAATGGACTTCAGCGAGATCGAGAAAATATCGATGACCGGCAACAGTTCATCGATCGCTTCCTCGCTGATGAAAAAGGCCGATTTGTACAGGTTGATCAAGCCAGCTTCTTTGGCCAGCTTGGCCGTGTCCAGAATAAACTCATGCCAGACCACTGGATCATTGTAGGTCCACGACAGTACGCGAATACCGTGCTGCAACGCGGTTTCCACGACCTGTTCGGGGGTGTAGTAATAAACGTCCTTATCGGTAACGTATTTGGCCTGCGAGGTTTTCCAGTTATGGCAGTAGCCACAATTGAGCATACAGCCGATATTACCCAGCGAGAGAATCCGCTCACCGGGTGCGAAGTGGAAAACAGCCTCGGTTTCGATGGTCTCCTCGGTACTATGAACACCCTTGCCATAGTTCAATGTAACTAAACGTCCGCCGCGATTGCCACGCACCTTGCAAAAGCCGAGCTTGCCTTCCTGAATGACACAATTACGCGGAGAAAGATGACACTTTACTGCGCCGTCCGGCAACAGCTCTTCCAACTTGGCCGGGGTGCTTTGCAGGGTCCAGGTTTTATTATTGAGATCGTTCACTGTTTATTCCTCATCCATCAGCACAGTAGTTACATCATCGGTTAAGTACGCAGCCGCTCGCGCGCCAGTCACTGACTGCCGAGGAGGGTTGTTGTTATGGTTTTAAATCAGGAGGCGCTGGCCAGGCCGTGATTGGTCAGCGAAAAATGCCGGGCATTGATGGTCATGAATGGTTGAATCAACGGACCGATCACCAGCAGGAACAGAAGCGTCCCGACACCAAACGGACCGCCCAGCAACCAGCCGGTTGAAAAGATACCGATTTCAATGAACATCTTGGCCTGGGTGAATGACCAGCGCCATTTGGCGACCATGGTCAATACCACCAGGTCCATGATGCGAATACCAACGCCGCTCATGATGATCAGCGCCGAGGCATAGGCACAAAGCAGTAAACCCAGGGCCAACATGGCATAGGCATTAAGGTGGGGGACCACATGGCCCTCCAGGTCGAGCACCGTCCACAGATCGATCAACAACCCCGTCAGGGTGGTAGTGATGAACGGGCTGATCGGCGGATATTTCTTGTTCCAGAGCATCCACCAGGTCAGGAAGATCAGCGACACAATCGCCGAGCAGACGCCCATGCCGACCATCAGGATTTGATTGAAGGCAATAATAAGCACATCCAGCGGGTCGGTTCCGAGGTGACTCATAATGAACAACTTGGCACCCAGCGAGAACAGGCCGACACCGACCAGATACATGCACACCTGATCAACTTTCAAGTGGCGAAAGCCAAATAATTGCCCGGTGAGGTACTGGCGAAACGAAGGGTAGTTATTGTTATTGCAGCCGCGCGTCTTATTCCCCATACGAACTCCATTTCCAAGGAAAGACCTGGCCCGTGATCCGCGGACCGGGAAATAATTCTTATTATGTCAACGCCGTTCCCAAGCGACTCTTCGAGCGACGAAATTAGACTAGCATCGCACTATTTTTTGATGCATTATTTTTTAATGAAAAAGACACCTTTTTCATTAATTTCTTTGCTTTTGCCAGAGGAAATCTACATGGACCGTATAGACATAAAAATCCTCGCCGCGGTGCAGACCTCGGGCCGAATTTCCATCACCGAGTTGTCTCGGCACGCTGGTCTTTCTATCCCCGCGACCACTGACCGCTTACGCAAACTCGAAGATGCCGGGGTGATCAAGGGCTACAGCGCCCAGGTCGACCCCGTCAAACTCGGATACGGCATCTCGGCCGTGGTTGGCATGACCACCTTCAAGCCAGCCAAAACCAAGTTGATTGCCCTCCTTCAGGAAATACCCGAGGTCGTCGAGTGCCTGCACGTAACGGGTAACGATTCTTACCTGATCAGGCTCTACGCCAAATCCATGGCTGATATCGAAAACACCATCGCCAGGATCAATCCCTTTGGGGAGACACGCACCAGCATCGTACTGTCAGAACCCATCGAGCGACGAAAACTGGCGCCGTGAAGCGCGACATCGATCTTCAGCTACTTTCTACGCAGTCAACCTGTCCTGAATGAATGGAGGCCTCATGAAACTGATCGGCATGCTCGATTCCCCCTACGTACGCCGCGTCGCGGTATCGCTGGAGCTGTACGGCATCACTTTCGAGCACCAGGCGTTGTCAGTGTTTCGCAATTTTAACGAGTTCGCCGCGATCAACCCGGTGGTCAAGGCACCCAGCCTGGTCCTCGACGATGGCACGGTGTTGATGGATTCGACGCTGATTCTGGATTACTTCGAAGCTCTGGCCGTGCCCGCTAAAAAGCTATTGCCGCAAGACGCTCTGGCCCGCGCCAGCGATTTGCAGGTGATCGGCCTGGCGCTGGCAGCCAGTGAGAAGTCGGTGCAGATCTATTACGAACACAACCTGCGCCCGCAGGAGAAACTGCATACGCCCTGGCTCGAGCGGGTGACCGGGCAGTTGCTGGCGGCGTACGCACAGCTCGACGGGCTACTTGCCGAACAGCCGACGAAATGCCCCAGCCTGCCCTTGAGCCAGGCGGAGATCACCACGGCCGTGGCCTGGTCATTCACTCAATACGTGTGCGCCGAGGTAGTTGCGGCCAGTGAGTTTGCGCATGTGCAGCGTCTGGCTGACAAGATTGAAGGCCATCCGGCGATGCTCAAGTATCCGATCGAATAGCACCTGCCGCCAAACCCTCGCGCAACATCTGCACGAAGGCATCCCTTGCCGGATGCCTGCCCGCCTGGGCATGCCAGTAGAAGGCGTTGCTGATGGCCTTGAGTTCGGCGAACTCATGGCCAGTCCAGCCGGCGCCTTTGCGGTATTGCTCGAAAATGCCCCTGGGCACCAGCGACACCCCGGCGCCAGCACTCACGCAACTGACGATGGCGCCATAGCTGGCGATGCCGACAATCGGCAGCTTTTGCCCCTGTTCGAGTAGCCAGCGCTCCAGCGCCGCCCGATAAGGGCAGCCTTCCGGCCACATGAAAATGGCCTTGCCCAGCAGGTCTTCAGCGCTGCGGATCGGTCCGAAGGATTCAGGGGCGATCAGTACCAGGTCCTCCTGATACATGGGCGTGCGCTTGAGCAACGGGCGCTCGACCTCCACCGCGACAATGGCCCCATCGAGGCGATGGTTGAGCACGTCATCGAGCAGTTGCGACCAGGTACCCGTGCTCAGTTCCAGCGAAACCTCGGGGAAGCGCGCATGGTATTCCGCCAGCAATCGCGGTAATCGGCCACTGGCCGAAGACTCGATGGCGCCGATGCGCAAGCGCCCGCTGGGTAAGGCTTGCGGGCTCAAAGCAGCCTTGGACTCTTCAGCCAGGGCGAGCAGCTGGGTGGCGTATTCGAGAAAGGTTTCCCCCGCCGGGCTGATCTTCAAGCCACGCCCATGACGCAAGAACAGCGGCACGCCCAGCTCCTCTTCCAGCGCCTTGATCCGCGCGGTGATGTTCGACGGCACATAGTGCAATACCTCGGCCGCACGGGCGATGCTGCCGGTGTCGTAAACCGTCTTGAACATGCGAATCTGCATCAGCTCCATACATCACCCAAAGTGAACGATCCGTTCAGTATAAGTCGATTGTGGTGAGCAGATACCTTTCTGATACTGAAGCTCCACGCCTCTGGAGCCTCTTGCGATGCCACGCGCCCACCCCTTGAAAATCGTTCTGGCGACACTGTTCGTGGTGTTGTGCTGGGCCTATTCACCCGCGGGTATCCATATCGCCCTGCAAGGTTACGAGCCGGGGCATCTGGCCCTGGCGCGGTTTATCGTGGCGTCGCTATTCATGGCGTTTGTTGCGGTGTGGCGCGGCATCAGCCTGCCGCGACCCAAGGACTTGCCGCTCTTGATACTGCTCGGGCTTTTTGCCGTGTTTGGGCATCATGTGGCGCTCAACTTTGGCCAGCGCGGAGTAAGCGCCGGAGCCTCCAGCGTGCTGGCGCAGTCGACGCCGCTGTTCACCTTGCTGATTGGCTTTTTTGTCCTGCGTCAGCGCGTCAGCGCCTGGCATTGGGGTTGCCTGGTACTGGGGATGCTCGGTGCGGCCATTGTCGCCGTCGCTGATCGCGGCTTGGGCACACTCGATGCACATGGTCTGCTGGTGCTGTTGGCCGCGCTGTCGTGGAGCATCTACTTCACCCTGCAGAAACTTCACGGCCATCGTTACGACGGCCTGACCATGGTGTGTTACACCGTGTGGACCGGCACGGCGTTGTTGCTGGTGTACCTGCCAGGCCTTGGCGCTGCGGTGACTGCGGCGTCGCCACAGGCAAACCTGGCGGTACTGATCCTCGGCGTGTTTCCCAGTGCCCTGGCGTACCTCGGTTGGGCTTATGTACTGAGCCATTCCGACGTCAGTCGGGCGTCCATGGCGCTGTACCTGATCCCGCCCTGCGCAATATTGATTGCCGCCGTTTTGCTCGGCGAACAACCTTCACTGCTGGTGGTGCTCGGGGCACTGGTGGTATTGAGCAGCGTGCTGGCCTTGAACCTGACGCCGGGCTTGTCCTGCCCTAAGCCGGCGCGGCAAATTTCACCTTGAAGTAGTCCAGCAGGTTTTGCCCACGGCGAAAGGCCTTGCGCACCTCGTCACTTTCTTTGAGCAGCGCCTCGCTGGGCACCGCATGCTGATCCACCGGCAATGGCCTGGACCACTCCCGCACCCCCTTGGGAAACATCGCTCTGGGGCGATTGTTGACCCAGTTGGAGAGATGACACGGCAAGGTCCAGCCGCCGAACGCCTGAACGAACAGAAAGCCAAACACATACTGCAGCCACGGAAAGTTGTCGCGATAGCCGAGGCGGGCCATATGGAAAAACGCCACCGTGCCCTCCTCGAACTCTTCTGGCGGCGCAGGCAAGGCAGCCGGGCCCTCTTCCATGTAGACGCGAATCGCCTCCCATTCGGCAACTGCACCGCGCAGGCTGCCACAGGCCACGGTCAGCCACAGGACGTTACCGCTTTGCGCGTCGCGCAGGCCGATCATCAGCTTGAACTCGGGCATCACCGCGTATTCGGTGACCAATTGCCCGGCCGAAACACAGGCGATGACCTCTTCCCAGGGCACATACTGGGGTGCAGCGCCCTTCTTCGGCACCATCGCCACTTCGCGGCGCTGGCGATTGAAGCGGATCGGTGGCTGGACGCTGACCTGGCGCACGGCCAGGCAAAATATGACGACGTACATCAACGCCAGCAGCCCGATAAAACCCCAGATGGGCGGCGATGCGAGAAAGTCGTAGACCCCCTCCCAGAACGGCTCAAGCCTACGCCGCACCCAGGCCCCGAGAAATGCCGTCATCACCACGCAGCTCACCACCCCCATGACCGCGGCAATACCGCAGCGGGCCATGAATTCGAAGTTGCCCCGGCCGATGCCGAAGTCCAGGTAGACCTCATTGGCATCACGATGCAAATGCCGGTAGCTGTAGGCTTCTACACCCGTGGGCAAGGGTTTGGGCGACAGGTAGACGATCTGGGTACCGGAGACTTGCTCGAAGTCTCCGGCATGGGGCAGGCGCTGGTATTTGCTGTCAGGCATGAAAACGTTCCGAGTCCTTTCGACAAGGAAGGCACGCCAGGCGCGCTTCCTATGAATAACGCCGCACAGTATCGCGCAAATAGTCATCCAGCAGTTGTGTATCACCGCGCAGCCTCGGCAAGGTCGGCGAGGTTTCGGCGCGCAGCAATTCGCTGTCGATAAACTGCTGCAGCAACACCCGCCGTGGCCCGTAGTCAGCCTCGACCGCCTGGCGCTTGATGCGCAGCAACTCATCGATCTCGGCGAGCATCTGCGGCTCGCTCAGGGTGCCCGCGAGCAGATCGGCAAAGGCCGTCGGTGGCATGCCCAGGCCCAGGTCGATCCAGCGCACGGCCAACAGCGAACGCAGCACGTACAGGTACTTCTTGAAACGCACCTGCGTGCCCTGGAGGAAGTCGCGGTGGTTCTTTTTCGCCATCGACAGGTAGTGGTGCCGCGCCGCCCTGGCGCTGTAGAACTTCAGCGCCAGCGCCTGGAGCGACTCCACTGCACCCGGTTCAGCGCGGTACACCAGCGGCGAACCGAGCCATTCGAGCAGGGTCGGGTTGGAGTTGCGCAGCAGCTTCAGGGTCTTGCGCAGTTCCCAGCCGCTGATGTCCAGTTCGTCGGTCAGCGGCCGCTCGATGACGTCGCGCGGCTCATCGATGCGCAGGTACCAATCCTGGCGCGGGACGTAGATGAAACGCACGTCGAAGTCGCTGTCGGTGGAGGCAAAACCCCAGGCGCGGCTGCCGGATTCGCAGGCGTAGAGCACGGTGACGTCGTGCTCGCGCTCGACCCGGCGCAGCTCTTCAAGCACCCACTCGCGCATGGCGTCCGGCAGTGGGTGACGGTCTTCCTTGTTCATGTTCGTATCCTTGCACTCGGGCGCCTCAAGGCGCCCTCTCTATCCTTTGACGCACACCACCTGACGCAGGGTGTGCACCACTTCCACCAGCTCACGCTGGGCTTGCATCACCGCGTCGATATCCTTGTAGGCCATGGGGATCTCGTCGATCACGTCCTTGTCCTTGCGGCATTCGACATGGGCGGTGGCGCGTCGCTGATCCTCGACGGTGAACGCCTGCTTGGCCCGGGTGCGGCTCATGACCCGCCCGGCGCCGTGGCTGCAGGAGCAGAACGCCTCTTCGTTGCCCAGGCCGCGAACTATGAAACTCTTTGCCCCCATGGAGCCAGGAATGATCCCCAGCTCGCCCTTCTGCGCCGACACCGCGCCCTTGCGGGTGACTAGCACGTCGTGGCCAAAGTGATGCTCGCGCTGCACATAGTTGTGGTGGCAGTTGACCGCTTCGAGGTTGGCCTCGAAGGGTCTACCGAGCACTTTGCGCGTGGCGGCGATCACCGCGTGCATCATCAACGCGCGGTTCTGCCGGGCGAAGTCCTGGGCCCATTCCACCGCTTCGACGTAGTCGGCAAAGTGCCGGCTGCCTTCTTCGAAATAGGCCAGGTTGCGGTCCGGCAGGTTGGCGATGTGCTGGCGCATGTCGGCCTGGGCCAGTTCGATGAACAGGTTGCCGATGGCATTGCCAACTCCGCGCGAACCGCTGTGCAACATGAACCAGACGCGGTTGGCTTCATCCAGGCAGACCTCGATGAAATGGTTGCCGCCGCCGAGGGTGCCCAGGTGCTGGCGGTTGTTGGTTTTCTCCAGCTTCGGGTACTTGTCGGTGATTGCCTTGAAGCGCGCCGCCAGGTCGTGCCAGGCATGGTCAGCCATGGCCGGCACGCTGTCCCAGGCCCCCTGGTCGCGACGACCGAAGGTCTTGCCGTGGGGCACCGCTTTCTCGATTGCAGTGCGCAGGCCATGCAGGTTGTCCGGCAGGTCGCTGGCGGTCAGCGAGGTGCGCGCGGCGATCATGCCGCAGCCAATATCGACGCCGACCGCCGCCGGGATGATCGCGCCCAGGGTCGGGATCACGCTGCCGATGGTCGAGCCCTTGCCCAGGTGCACATCGGGCATCACCGCCAGGTGCTTGAAGATGAACGGCATCTTCGCGGTGTTCAGCAGTTGCTCACGGGCGCCCTCGTCCACCGGGACGCCGTCGGTCCAGAGCTTGATCGGCTTGCCGCCGGCCACTTCGAGTATGTTCATTGTCGTACTTCCACTTTTATCTGTTGCTGCCGGGCTGCTTGAGCCCGGCAAACCTCATCCGGCCTTGATGCTGACCAGTCCATTCAACACCTGATCCAGGCCGCCGAACACCGAAATCCGGTCGATTCGCTCGGCCACCCGTTCCAGGGTTTCCAGTTCCTTCAGGCGCAGGGCCGTCGGGTTGTCTTCCATGACCTTGGCGGTGTTGAGCAGCGAACGGGTTGCCGAGGTCTCTTCGCGGCGGCGGATGACGTTGGCCTGCGCCGCTTTCTCCGCCTCCACCACCTGCGCCAGCAGGGCCTTCATCTCACCTGGAAGGATGATGTCGCGCACCCCCAGGCCGCTGACTTCGATACCGCTGCCGGCGAGTTTCTCCTGCAGGTACTGGCTGACCGAATCGTCGATCAGTTGCTTGTTTTCCAACAGCTCATCCAGCGTTCGGGTGCCCACCGCCGCCCGCAGGCCGAACTGCACCTCGCGGTACAGGTGCTCCAGCGGTTTGCTCAGTTGCGCGAACGCACCGAGCACATCGCTGTAGCGCCAGTTGGCCGCAAGATTCAGGCGCAGGCTGACCTTGTCGCGGGTGAGGATTTCCTGCCCGCTGATTTCCATGGCCTGGATGCGCATGTCGACCAACTCGACACTCACCTGGCGACTGAAGCGCCAGAAGCCGTACTGCCCGGCGCCGAGCAACTCGACCACCACGCCATCGACCTTCAACACACCGACATGAAAGGCCGGCACAGACGCCAGCAACACCGCGTCCAGCCCGGCCAGGTTACGGCTGCGCAATTTCGGCTGGTTGAGCTGGGCCACCAGGGCGCCGTCCAGGCGATAAGTCTGGCTCAGGTCGATGCGCTGCAGGGTCTGCGCGCTCTGGCCTTTCCAGTACAGCTGGCGGCTGCCCGGGGCCAGCAACTCGACCAGGGCACCGTCCTCAAATCGCAGGCCGGCTTCGTTTTCCGCCAGGTCCATGCGTTCGAAATACTGCTCGACCAGAGCCGGCTCGCTTTGCCGCAGGTAGCCGGCCAGGCGATGTTCGAACAGCGAAGTATTGAGGCTGAAGGTTTCTACCGTCAGCCGGTTGTGCAGGTCGAAACGCTTGTGCACGCCAGGTTCGAGGATCGACACAAAGTCGCCTTCGCAGAACAGCAGGCCGCGTTCGTTCTTTTTCACGATAAAGCGTTTCAACAGTTTCATCTTGATCATCCTGTGCAATTAATCCTTGGTGCCGGTGCTGCCAAAGAGCCGAGCGTTGCGGGCGTGGCCCGGAGGAGTCAGTTGCCGGGACGTCCTGTCCACTGACCGCATCCTGCGGTCCGGCAACTGCCTTGCTCCGGGCCCGGCCGGCAAGCCGGGCAAATCGGCGGTGGGCGTGTGCGCTCCGTGCGCACCTTGCAGCCTTCCCTGGCTACGCCCCACCGGCGGGTACAACATTCGAGATACCTTGGAGGGTATGTAAGGTTCGAGTCAGGCCTCGAGACCAGCGTCTCCGTGAGGAGCCACGCTATCGACTGCTCGTTGCGGCGGCGGCATGCACGACACCAACACCTGGGGTGGGCTCGTGCACCGGCGGGGACATAAACCCCGTCCCGTTGGCCAGCTTGGCGATGCGGTCGAGGGAGATATTGCGAGGGGCGTGCCAGGTTTTGATTTAAAGACAGAATAAATTTTTATCTTATTGATTTATAAGGATTTTATTTTAACAACCATAAGCAAATGAAATTTCTCAGCCCACAACAAACAAGATTTTTATATATGATGAGATAGGTATTTATCTTTTGAGCTAAATAGAAATGAGCAAGCGTAGCGTCGCCATCGGTTTTCTCGGCACCACCCTTGATCGCAACGGCAAAGGCGCCGCGCGCTGGCAGCGCTGGCGCCCAACCATCAGCCTGTGCCAGCAAGCGCAAACCCCGATCGATCGCCTGGAGCTGATCCACGGCACCAGCGCCCGCGATCTGGGCCTGGCCGAGCGCATACGTGACGACATCCAGAGCATCTCGCCACACACCGAGGTGCGCCTGCAGCCCATGGTCCTGCGCAACCCCTGGGACTTCGAGGAGGTCTATGGTGCCCTGCACGATTTTGCCAGCGCCTACCCGTTCGATACCGAGCACGAGGACTACCTGGTCCACATCACCACCGGCACCCACGTCGCGCAGATCTGCTGGTTCCTGCTCACCGAGGCGCGCTACCTGCCGGCGCGGCTGATCCAGACCTCGCCAGCCCGCGGCAAGGAAGACACGGCCGACCCGGCCGGCACCAGCACGCTGATTGACCTGGACCTGTCGCGCTACGATCACATCGCCTCGCGCTTTCAACGCGAGCAAGCCGACAGCCTGAACTTTCTCAAGGCCGGTATCGCCACCCGCAACGCCGCCTTCAACCGCTCCATCGAGCAGATCGAACGTGTGGCGCTGCGCTCGCGGGCGCCGATGCTGCTGGTCGGCCCGACCGGCGCGGGCAAATCCTTCCTGGCCCGGCGCATCTATGAACTCAAGCGCGCTCGCCACCAGTTGGAGGGGCGCTTTGTCGAAGTGAACTGCGCCACCTTGCGCGGTGACGGCGCCATGTCGGCACTGTTCGGTCACAGCAAAGGCGCCTTCACCGGTGCCCAGAACGCCCGCGAAGGTTTGCTGCGCGCAGCCGATGGCGGCATGTTGTTCCTTGATGAAATCGGCGAGCTGGGCGCCGACGAGCAGGCCATGCTGCTCAAGGCCATCGAAGAAAAACGCTTCTTCCCGCTGGGCTCGGACCGCGAAGTAGAGAGCGACTTCCAGCTGATTGCCGGTACCCATCGCGACCTGCGCAGCCGGGTCGCCGAAGGGCTGTTCCGCGAAGACCTGTACGCACGCATCAACTTGTGGACCTTCGAGTTGCCGGGGCTGGCCGGGCGCAGGGAGGACATCGAGCCGAACATCGATTTCGAACTGCAGCGCCATGCCCGCGAACAGAACCGCCAGGTGCGCTTCAACCTGGAGGCCAAGCGTCGCTACCTGGCCTTTGCCAACTCGCCGCACGCGCGCTGGGCCGGCAACTTCCGCGAGCTGTCGGCCTCGATCACGCGCATGGCCACCCTCGCCGACAGTGGGCGTATCGACGAAGCGCTGGTGCTGGAGGAGATCGAGCGCCTGCAGCGCGCCTGGGGCCTGGCGCAGGGAGCGGACCCGCTCGACGCGCTGCTCGGCGACAAGGCGCTGGACCAGTTCGACCGCCTGCAACTGCAGGCCGTACTCAAGGTTTGCCGCAACGCCCGCACTTTGTCCGAAGCCGGACGCCAGCTGTTCGATGTATCACGCCAGGAAAAAGAAAAGCCCAACGACGCCGACCGCCTGCGCAAATACCTGGCGCGCTTTGGCCTGGAATGGAATCAACTCAAGGGTTGAACAGGGTGCTAGAATTCGCGCCCTCTTCGGCCGCATCTGGCCGAGCACTACCGAAAAAGGACTCTCGGCCATGTCATTGCTGACAGCTACCCGCTTGCATCTCTGCTCCTTCGGCCTGCTGGCCGGCCTCAGCCTCACCGCCGCCAGTGCCTACGCCGACGAAGCCACCGACCAGGCCGTGCACAAGGGCCGCTGGCAAGGCATGGCCGCCATGGCCAACCTGTACCTCAACGACGCCACCCCGGCCGAGTTCATGGATGCCGGTGACAAGGAAAAGAGCGAGCACGACAACTATGCCGGCGCCCTGGCCTTCTATCTGACCGCCGCCCGCCTGGACCCGAAGAACGCCTTCGCCTCTTACCAGGCCGCTGCCGCGCTGTCGTCCATGGACAGCCCGGAACTGGCCGCGCAATACCTCGACCAGGCGCGTGAGCGCGGCTTCTGGCAAGCGGTGATCCTCAAGGAAGACGACGAACTGGAGCCGATGCAGAAAGACCCGGCCTACCAGAAGCTGCTGCAAGCCGCCGAGAAGAACTACCCGACCCAGGCCAAGGACGCCGGCCTCGCTGCGTTCAGCATTCCTGAAGGCAAGGCGCCGGCTGGCGGCTGGCCAGTGGTGGTATGGCTGGCCGGTTTCGGCACCGAAGGCGTCAAGGGCACCAACATGCGCGCCGACCTGGTGGGCGACAAGGCCGTGCTGGTGGCCCTGAACGGCACCCTCAAGCGCGACGAGCATCAGTTCATGTGGCAGCGGCAATCGGTCGAGCCGACCGAGCAAGCGGTGGCCGCGGCCCTGAAGAAGCTGGAAAAAGACACCCGCATCGACCGCTCGAAAGTTGCCCTGATCGGCTTCTCGCAAGGCGCCGAACACGCCGCGCACCTGATCGCCCAGTACCCGCAGAACTACAGCGGCGCCGTGCTGCTGTCGCCGGGCGGCTTCAAGATCCCGTTCACCGTGCAGAAGGCCAAGGACAAGCGCCTGGTCGTGGTCCATGGCGCCCAGGAACATGAAAGCAACCTGCAACTGACCGCCACCACCGAAAAAGCCTTCGCCAGCAACAACAAGGTGCAGAGCCACGAACACCCTGAAGGCCACACCTTCCAGGACGACTGGCGCAAGACCTACCCTGGCTACCTGGATTACGCCCTGGGCCTTTAAGCCTGGCTTAGACCTAGGTCGTAGCCCTGAGGCTTGCAAGCATGATGGCACCCTGATGTATGCTTGCACGGTCTTCAGGGCGGGGTGCAAGTCCCCACCGGCGGTAAATCGAAAGATGAGCCCGCGAGCGCCTCGGCCTTTGGTCGAGGGTCAGCAGATCTGGTGAGACTCCAGAGCCGACGGTCATAGTCCGGATGAAAGAAGGCGTCAGGTCAGGGCCATCGTGCGCCCTGGCGCACGCATTTTGTTCGCCCTGAAACGTTCATCGATCACTTACGAGGAGCGTTTCATGTCCCCTTTGCACCGCAAGCAATTCCCTAACGTCGCTGCCGCCGTCGCTGCCTATCAGGCCGGTAAACCCGTGCTGTTGCTCGATGACGACGACCGCGAGGACGAGGCGGATATCATCGCCGCCGCCGAAAACATCAGCCTGCAGACCATGGCCATGATGATCCGTGATTGCAGCGGCATCGTCTGCCTGTGCCTGGATGAAATCACCGTTGACGAGCTGTCGCTGGCACCGATGGTGCCGAACAACCGCGCCCGCCATGGCACCGGTTTCACTGTGACCATCGAAGCCGCTGAAGGCGTATCCACGGGCGTGTCGGCCCAGGACCGCATCACCACCATCCAGGCAGCGCTGGACTCGACCCGCGCAGACCTGCGCATCGTCAGCCCCGGCCACGTGTTCCCGCTGCGCTCACGCGATGGCGGCGTGCTCACCCGTCGTGGCCACACCGAAGGCTCGGTAGACCTCGCCCGCCTGGCTGGCCTGCGTCCGGCAGCGGTCCTCTGCGAGCTGATGAACCCCGATGGCAGCATGGCCCGTGGCGAACAGGTGGCAGAGTACGCCAGGCTGCATTCGCTGCCGGTACTGACCATCGACGAGTTGGCCCGTTACCGCCAGGCAGCCTTGACTCCCGCCCTGGAAAGCGCCTGAAAAATATTCTGTTCGAGAAAATTTACAGCCCTGCAGACAGCTACTAAGGTGAATGCAGAGGAGTGAATCGCGGCTGATTCAAGGCAGTCGCATCGTGCTGAGCGGGTGCAGCTTCATGCACCCGGATTTGCCTCTATTAGGAGGCGGGAAGACGACTTCATGGGGCGCCGCAAGCCAACCCGGAGTCGTCCCCGCCTCTGCTTTTTTCTGCCCTACTTCAAGCCCAGCTGCGTGCGCAAAAAGTCGTGCAGGCCGACCGCGCTTTTCTTGTAGCCGTCCGCCGTCAGGTGCACCAGATCGCCACGGGCCAAGCCTGAAGCCTGCCAGCCGGCAATCGAACACTGTCCGCCCATATACGCCTGCCAGTCCCAGAACAGGGCATTGGCCTGCTTGGCTGCCTGGCGCTGGATGCGGATCACCTGGGCCAGTTGCTGCGGCTGGCGCGCGGCGCAACTGCGGGCCTTGCGCTGCTTGATCGAGTCCGGCGGACCAACCAGCAGCACCACCGCCCGCGGCAGGTCCTGGCGCAGGCGCTTGAGGGTATTGCGCAGTTGCGTCTGGTACAGGTTGAGATCGAGGGTGTCATCGAAGGCTTCGTTGGTGCCGTAGGCGAGGATCACCAGGTCCGGGCGCAAGGTCTTGAGGTTGTCCTGCCAGCCGGCCTGCCATTTGTCCTGCACCTCAAGACGCGCGCCGTTGATACCCAGCGCCGAATAGATCACCCCGGCATTCTTCTGGCCCTGGATGTACCACCCCCCCAGCACGGTGCCGGGACGGCCGTTGAGGGTCAGGTCCAGCGGCAGACCGAGGTTGCCGACCTGCGGGCCGAAGCGCCATTGCCCGCCGGTTGCCGCCAGCATGCGCTGGTTGCGTCCACGACCGTCGCGCAGCACCAGGGTACTGTTCTCCCGCGCCTGGTACAGCGCCTGCACGCGATAACGTTGGGCACCAGGTTCACGGGCCTCGATGCGTACGCTGGGGTTGGCCGCCATCGGCACCGACAAGTAACCGCCGAGCGGGAACTGCGTGCTCTGCTGATTACGCGCCGACACCAGCTCCCACTGGCGCTTGGCGGCTTTGAGGATAACCTGGTCGTAGCGGGTGCCCGGCACCGGCGTGGCGGCGATCAGGCCGATACCGCCGTCGCCATATCGCGCTTGCAGCAGGCGGCGCATCTCGCCACTGAACAGATCGGCAGCGGTGTGCGAGTCGCCGAACTGAATGATATTGACCGGCGCGCGGTTGGCGTTCTTGAACTTGCCCGCCAGTACCGCCAGGTTGCCATCGACGCGGTTGACCGGGGCCTTGGCCGCCGTATTGGCTGGCCTGGCCGTGGTATTGACCGCCGCCACCGGGCTACAGCCCGGCAGCGCGCAGATCAGCAGGGCCAATCCCAGAATGTTGTGCAGTCGACGCATCAGTGTCCCGTTACAGTGAGGCCGGGAAAGGCGATCATCGAGAGAATCCGTTCCGAGATCAGCTTCTGTCCGGTGGTGGTGAAATGGATGCCGTCATCGACCCGGGTCTTGATCCGTTTGCCCTGGCTGTTCTGCAAAGTAGCGGAGAAGCTGTCGTCGTTGTAACCGAGTGCCGGGTTGGCCGAAACGTAGTGCTGTTGGTACAGGCCGGTCTGTTGCTCGTACAACCCGCTCAGATAAGCCATGGCCGTAGACAGCTTGGGCTTCTGCATGTTCGGCGGCCCGACCCAGATCACCTGCACATTGTGCGCACGGGCCTGGTCAAGAATCGAATCGATGCGCTGGCGATAGGTGACTTCCCACTCCGGCGACTTGAAGCGCAGGAACGGCTTGCCCTTGCCCTGGGGCATGTCCCACGGGTCATTGGGGCCGAGGAAGATCACCATCAGGCGAATGTTCGGCTCGCTTTCCAGGGTCTTGGCCACGGTCTGCGGCCAGTTGAAGAACCCCGGATAGGCAAGGCCGGTGCTTTGCTTGCTGAGGTTGACGCTCTTGATCTGGTAGCGCTTGCGCAGGCTGTTGGCCAGGTGCGGGGCGACGCCCTGCATCAGCGAGTCGCCGACCAGGAACACTTCATCACCGGCCGCCAGGGACACAACGGTGCCCGCTTGCAGCGGCGTCTGGGCAACCTGGGCCGCAGGTTGGGTCACCGGCGCAGCAACGGGCGCAGCAGGTGCCGCCACCTGGACTACGACCGGCTTGCTGACCGCTACCTGCGCGGTAACTGGCGGCTTGCCCAGGTGCACCGGAACCACCTGGATCGGCGCCGGCAGCTCGACCGTATCGCTGGCCTCGACCTTGGCCACCAGTACCGGCTCGTTACGTTTTTCCAGGCTATCGACAAAACTGTCGCGGGCATCGCCCAAGGCGTGGGTCAGGTTGCCACCCAGGCGCCAGGCCGGGCTTTGCCCGAGCACCGGCAGCTCGCAGCTCTGGTGATATTTCTGCTGGCAATAGAGGCTGATCGAATCCTGGTTCAGCCAGAACAACAGCAGCGTAGTGATGACGATGGCGTACAACGCCTTGGCCGCGCCCGCTTGCGAGGACATCAAACGACCGGCATTAGAAACTTGCATAGATGAACCCCGGCACGCCCGATTGCGAAGCAAAAATAACCAAGGAAACGAACAACCCCAGCGGTATCGGATACAACTGCCAAGGCAAGCGCGTGGTCGCTGCAAAGAACTGACGCAGGAGCACCAGCAACTGCGGGTAGACAGCCACATACAGCACGCTCACCAGCAACAGCAGGCCGGTACTGGAGAACAATCCATCCAGGCTCAGCCCGCCGATTCCGGCGAGCATGTCCACGGCTTCATCAAGGCTCGCACTGCGGAAGAAGATCCAGGCGAAGGCCACATAGTGGAAGGTCAGCAGACGCGCCGCCAAACCGGCCCCCTGCCAGCGCATCGGCTGCGGCAGGATGTAGGTCGAGGCCTTGTACAGCGCCAGGCCGATACCGTGCAACGCGCCCCAGATGATGAAGTTGATGCTCGCCCCGTGCCACAGCCCGGAAACCAGCATCGCCAGCAGCATGTTCAGGTTGCCGCGCCACACGCCCTGGCGGTTACCGCCCAGGGGGATGTAGACATAGTCGCGAATGAACAGCGACAGGCTGATATGCCAGCGGCCCCAGAATTCCTTGAGGTTGTGCGCGGCATAGGGCGCATTGAAGTTCTCGGGCAGGCGGAAGCCCAGCAGCAAGGCAATGCCGGTGACCAGGTTGGTGTAGCCGCTGAAGTTGAAATAGATCAGGAAGCTGTAGCCATACACGCTCAGCAGGATCTGCTCGGGCGAATAGCTGCCCGGCGTTTCAAACACCGGGTCGACCCACTCACTGGCCAGCCAGGCGCTGCAAAAGAACAGCTTGACCACCGCCAGGGCGATCAGGCCCAAAGCCCGTTGCGGCTCCAGCACCTCACGGATACCGCTGGTGCGAATCTGCGCCAGCATGTGGCTGGCGCGGTTGACCGGGCCGGCAATCAGGCTGGGGAAGAACGCCAGGTACAGGGCCAGGTCGAACGGCGAAGCCGAGGGCATCTCGCGGCGGTTGATCGACACCAGGTAGCTGACCGAGTGAAAGGCGTAGAACGACAGGCCGATCGGCACCAGCACTTCCAGCACCGGCAGTGACACATCCAGCCCGGCACTGGCCAGGGCACCCTGCACGCCGCCGACAAAGAACTCCTGATACTTGAACAGATAGAAGCAGCCCAGCACCAGCAGCAACACCAGCAAATAGCTGAAGCGCCGCCCGGGATACCGCTCACCGACCAGGCCGAGCAGGTACACCAGGGCGCTGTAGCCCAGCAGGATATACAGGGAGTTGAAGCTGAAACTGGCCACCAGTGCGTAACTGGCCGCCAGCAGCAGGACGTTCTGCAGGCGAACGCTCCAGCACAGGCTCCAGTAGACGATGAAAAACAGTGTGAAGCAGAGGCCGAACTCGATCGAAAGGAAGCTCACAACGTAGTCCATTACGTGACAACAGAAATAGGAGGCTTCACCGCGAGAAACCCGCGGGGTAAAGCGGGCGCGATTATGGCAGAGAGCCATAAGCCCTCACAATGCGAGCCCTGCAGAAAAATCAAGACTTCACCGGCAGCCTTTGTGCAACAGAATGCGACGAAAGATCGCCCCTATCGATTTGCTCCCCCCGCCCCGCTCTGCTAGTGTCGCGCCGTTTATACCGCCACCGAGACAGCCGCCATGGCCCGAAAAAAAGCCTCCATTGATTTCGAGCAATCCCTCGCCGACCTGCAGGTCCTGGTCGAGCGCCTGGAGAACGGCGAGCTGTCGCTGGAAGACTCGCTGACCGCCTTCGAACAAGGCATCAGCCTGACCCGCGACTGCCAGAGCGCTCTGGCCCAGGCCGAACAGAAGGTCCAGGTGTTGCTTGAGCGCGATGGCGAGCTGGCCGCCGAGCCTTTCGATGCGGACCAGGCAGAATGATCAGTCGCTATCAGGCCGACTGCCAGGCCCGGGTCGACGCCGCCCTTGAGCAACTGTTCGTGCCGCCGTCGCAGGAACTCACCCGCCTCTACCAGGCCATGCGCTATAGCGTGATGAACGGCGGCAAGCGCGTACGCCCGCTGCTCGCCTACGCCGCTTGCGAAGCCCTGGGTGGCACGCCGGAGCAAGCCAACGGCGCTGCCTGCGCGGTCGAGCTGATTCACGCCTACTCGCTGGTGCACGACGATTTGCCGGCCATGGACGATGACGACCTGCGCCGCGGCCAGCCGACCACCCACAAGGCCTTCGATGAAGCCTGTGCGATCCTGGCTGGCGACGGCTTGCAGAGCCTGGCCTTCAGTGCCCTGCTCGACCCGCAACTGAGCCCGCAGCAAGACAGCATCCGCCTGGCCATGGTCCAGGCCCTGGCGTTGGCCGCCGGCCCTGCCGGCATGGTCGGCGGCCAGGCCATCGACTTAGGTTCGGTGGGCCTCAAGCTCGACCAGACGGCGCTGGAGTTCATGCACCGGCACAAGACCGGCGCGCTGATCGAAGCCAGCGTCAGGCTCGGCGCCCTGGCCAGCGCCCGCGCCGACCAGACCCAGCTCAAGGCCCTGCAAACGTATGCACAGGCCATCGGCCTGGCGTTCCAGGTCCAGGACGATATCCTCGACGTCGAGAGCGACACAGAAACCCTGGGCAAGCGCCAGGGCGCAGACATCGCCCGCGACAAGCCGACCTACCCGGCCTTGCTCGGCCTCGACGCCGCCAAGGCCTATGCCCTGGAACTGCGCGACCAGGCCCTGCATGCCCTGCGTCCGTTTGACGCGGCGGCCGAGCCGCTGCGGGAACTGGCGCGTTATATCGTTGAACGGCGTAATTAAGCGCAAACCGCATCGCGGGGCAAGCCCGCTCCCACAGCGATCACTGTAGGAGCGGGCTTGCCCCGCGATTAGCTCAAATGGGCAGCCAATACCGCAATAAGGTAAACTGCCGCCACTTCATATCTATAACGATTCGCCTGATGCCCACGACGTTTCAAGAGATCCCCCGCGAACGCCCGGTCACGCCGCTGCTTGACCGTGCTGATACGCCTGCCGGCCTGCGCCGCCTGGCTGAAGCCGACCTGGAGAGCCTGGCCGACGAGTTGCGCCAGGAATTGCTCTATACCGTTGGCCAGACCGGCGGGCATTTCGGTGCCGGCCTGGGCGTCATCGAGCTGACGATCGCCCTGCACTACGTCTTCGACACCCCGGACGACCGCCTGGTGTGGGACGTTGGTCATCAGGCCTATCCGCACAAGATCCTCACCGGTCGCCGCCAGCGCATGAACACGCTGCGCCAGAAGGACGGCCTGGCCGCCTTCCCACGCCGCGCCGAGAGCGAGTACGACACCTTTGGTGTCGGTCACTCCAGCACCTCGATCAGTGCTGCCCTGGGCATGGCCATCGCCGCCCGCCTGCAGAACGATCCGCGCAAGTCCATTGCCGTGATCGGCGACGGCGCACTGACCGCCGGCATGGCTTTCGAGGCGTTGAACCACGCCCAGGAAGTCGATGCCGACATGCTGGTGATCCTCAACGACAACGACATGTCGATTTCGCGCAATGTCGGCGGCCTGTCCAATTACCTGGCCAAGATCCTCTCCAGCCGCACCTACTCGAGCATGCGCGAGGGCAGCAAGAAAGTCCTGTCGCGCCTGCCCGGCGCCTGGGAAATCGCCCGCCGCACCGAAGAATACGCCAAAGGCATGCTGGTGCCCGGCACCCTGTTCGAAGAGCTGGGCTGGAACTACATCGGTCCGATCGATGGCCACGACCTGCCGACCCTGATCACCACCCTGCGCAACATGCGTGACCTCAAGGGCCCGCAGTTCCTGCACGTGGTGACCAAGAAGGGCAAGGGCTTCGCCCCGGCCGAAGTCGACCCGATCGGCTACCACGCGATCACCAAGCTCGAGCCTGTGGACAAACCTGCCGCCGCGCCGAAACAGGCCGCTGGGCCGAAGTACTCCGCGGTGTTCGGCCAATGGCTGTGCGACATGGCGGCGGCCGACCAGCGCCTGGTCGGCATCACCCCGGCCATGAAGGAAGGCTCCGACCTGGTGGCCTTCAGCGAGCGCTACCCGGATCGCTACTTCGACGTCGCCATCGCCGAACAGCACGCGGTAACCCTGGCGGCGGGCATGGCCTGCGAAGGCAGCAAGCCGGTGGTGGCGATCTATTCGACCTTCCTCCAGCGCGCCTACGACCAGCTGATCCATGACGTTGCGGTGCAGAACCTCGACGTACTGTTCGCCATCGACCGCGCCGGCCTGGTCGGCGAAGACGGCCCGACCCACGCAGGCAGCTTCGACCTGTCGTTCCTGCGCTGCATCCCCGGCATGCTGGTGATGACCCCGAGCGACGAGAACGAACTGCGCAAGATGCTCAGCACCGGCCACCTGTACAACGGCCCGGCGGCCGTGCGCTACCCACGCGGCAGCGGCCCGAATGCGACCATCGAGAGCAACCTCGAGCCGTTGGAGATCGGCAAGGGCATCGTTCGCCGCCAGGGCAGCAAGGTCGCCTTGCTGGTGTTCGGCGTGCAGCTGAGCGAAGCCCTGAAAGTTGCCGAGCAGATCGACGCCACCGTGGTTGACATGCGCTTTGTCAAACCGCTGGATGAAGCCCTGGTGCGCGAAATCGCCGGCAGCCACGAGCTGCTGGTGACCCTCGAAGAGAACGCCATCATGGGCGGCGCCGGTGCGGCGGTAAGTGAGTTCCTCGCGCGTGAAGCCCTACTCAAGCCGGTGCTGCACCTGGGCCTGCCAGATGTGTATGTCGAGCATGCCAAGCCTGCGCAGATGCTGGCCGAGTGCGGGCTGGATGCGACCGGGATCGAGGCTTCGGTGCGTCAGCGGATGCAACTGCTCGGTCTTTGATCTTCGGGGCCTTAACCGGCCTCATCGCTGGCAAGCCAGCTCCCACAAGTACAGCGCATGCAGAACCTGTGGGAGCTGGCTTGCCAGCGATAGCAATGGAACTGCCCATGAAATCCCTGCGCCTGGTAGCCCCACTCCTGCTATTGCCGACCACCCTGCTGGCCGAGCCCATCGACCGCGAAAGCGCCCTGAAGCTGCCCGACACGCTGATCAGCGCCAACCGCCAGGTCGAAGACCGCACCCAGACCAGCGCCGCCAACACGGTGTTCACCCGTGCTGACATCGACCGCCTGCAACCTTCCAGCATCACTGACCTGCTGACCCGGGTACCCGGCGTTCAGGTCTCGCGCACCGGCGGGCGTGGCAGCCTGCCCGGCATCTTCATTCGCGGCACCAAGTCGGCCCAGAGCCTGGTGCTGGTGGACGGCGTACGCATCGCCAACACCTCGTCCGGTGACAGCGGCCTGCAGTTTCTCAACATCGACCAGATCGAGCGGGTCGAAGTACTGCGCGGGTCGCGCTCGGCGATCTACGGCAGCGATGCGATTGGCGGGGTGATCCAGATCTTCACCCGCCGCGCCAGCACGCCAGGCCTGCAGCCACGCCTGCACCTGGCCGGCGGCAGCAACAAGACCTGGCAGCGTGATGTTGGCCTGTCCGGTGGTGACGAGCGCACCCGTTTCAACCTCGCCGCCGGCCTGGACGAAACCGCTGGCATCAACGCCACCCGCGAATCGTTTCCCGCCAACGGCGATCACGATGCCTACCGCAACAAGAGCCTGAGCCTGAACCTCAGCCATGTCGCCAGCGACTCGCTGGAGCTGGGCCTGAACTGGCTCGACAGCCACGGGCGCAGCGAATACGACAATCTGTTTGGCGACCAGAGCCAGCCTTATACCGACTTCAACGTCTCCAGCGTCGGCACCTATGCCGACGCCCAGTTCACCGAGATGTGGCATTCACGCCTGGAGCTGGGCCACAGCGAAAACCGTGATACCAAGCGCGACTCACTGCAACCGGGCGGTAGCGAGTTCAACACCTATCGCGATTCGCTGAACTGGCAGAATGACCTGAGCCTCGACGAACACAACAACCTGCTGCTGGGTGGCGACTGGTACCAGGACCGCCTGCACGGCAGCACGCCCCTGGACGAAGACAGCCGCTGGAACCGCGCCGCCTTTGTGCAGCACCGCTACAAGGGCGACAGCTTCAGCACCGAAGTGGGCGTGCGCCGCGACCAGAACCAGCAGTTCGGCAGCCAGAACAGCTGGAGCGCCAGCCTCGGCCTGCCGCTCAACGCGGACAACGACCTGCTGCTGTCCTACAGCGAAGGCTTCCGCGCGCCGACCTTCAATGACCTCTACTACCCGGACTTTGGCAACCCCGACCTCAAGCCCGAGCGCTCGAAAAGCTACGAATTGCAATGGCGCAGCCAACTGGCTGAAACCACCCGGCTGGAGGCGTCGCTGTACCGCACCGACCTGCGCAATGCGATCTCCCTGGGCCCCAACTACATTCCGCACAATGTCGGTTCGGCACGGATCAACGGCTTCGAAGCCAGCCTGCATCAGGCGTGGTTCGGCTGGCAGAGCAACCTGGGCCTGTCGCTGATCGACCCGCGTGACCGCGATTCCGGGCACACCCTGGAACGCCGTGCCCGCCGTACCTTGAGCCTGGACCTGGATCGCCAGTTCGATCGCCTGGGCCTCGGTGCCAGCTGGCAGGCGGTCAGCAGCAGTTACGCGGATGCGGACAACAAACGCTCACTCAGTGGCTACGGTCTGCTCGGTTTGCGCAGCAGCTGGAACCTGAGCCGCGAGATTCGCCTGGAGCTCAAAGCCGATAACCTGCTGGACAAAGCCTACAGCCGCGCGCAGTACAACTATGGCGCAGGCTATGCTGACTATCGCGAAGAGGGCCGGACCTGGCTATTGGGCGTCACCTGGACGCCGGCGCTTTAGCCTGCAACAACGCACACAACTTCGCCGTCGCTTCGATCATCTGCCCACTGGGGCGCTCCAGGCCTTTGTCCGGCACCTGCAGCAACAGGCCGTCGCGCACTGCCGCAACGTTGGGCCAGGCCTTCCAGGCGTCTAGCTGAGGCTGATCGGGGGCGAGGATGACCTGGGGATTGCGCGCCAGCACGGTCTCCAGGTTGACCTGAGGCGCCGGCTGGGTGAGGTCGGCGAACACGTTGCGCGCGCCACAGACGCTGAGGGCATCGGAGATGATCTGATAGCCACCGACGGTGTACAGCGGCTTGTCCCAGACCTGATAGAACACCGACAGCGGGCGCTCTCGGCGGTACTGTTGGCGTAACGCTGCAAGGCGGCTGCGCAAGGCATCGGCCAACTGCCCGCCTTGCTCCTTGCGCCCGATGCGCACGCCAATTTCGTCGACCTGGGAAACCAGGTCATCCAGCTCGTGCACATCGACGCTATACAGCGGGATACCGAGACGTTCGAGCTGGTCGCGCTGGGCCGCCGGCACGCTGCCCGGCCAGTACAGCACCAGATCCGGGCGCACGCTGAGCAGGCGCTCCATGTCCAGCTGGCCATAGCGGCCAACCAGCGGCACGTCTTCCAGTTGCGCCGGCCGTTCGTGCCACTCGGCCATGCCCACCAGCAGATCGCCGGCCTGCAGGTCGAGAATGATTTCAGTGATCGAAGGCGCCAGGCTGACCACCCGCGGCGCTGCCGCCAATGGCATGCCGAGGGCCAGCAGCAACAGCCACAGGTAACGGCGCATCAGCCGAGCTGGCGAGGGATACGGTAGAGGTAGAGCAGGACCAGGCTGGAGATCGCCAGGAGGATCTGCGGCACCGCCTCAAGGCCGACGAATACCGACAGCGCAGCGATCCAGGCCGGCAGGCAGGCGAACAGCATGCCCAGCCGGCGGATGCGTGCCAGCTCGATCCAGGCCCCAGGCTCGTCGTCAGTGTTCAAGGCTTTCTGGGTCGCGATCAGCCCGTGCTTGTACGCACCGAAGCGCGGCAGGCTGAGGAACATCGACGCCACGCCGGCGATGAACATCGGCATGGCCAGGATCGGAATCAGCGCCTGCACGCCACCAAAGGCCCAGGCAAACACCAGCAACGGTGCCAGCGCCACCGCCAGGTACTGCCACCAGGCCAGCTCCAGACGACGGCGAACCTGGGCGCGGGTCACGCCCGACCGGCCTCGCCCTGGTGCTCGTTGCCCATCATGTGGCCGAGCTTGCCGGCTTTGGTCGCCAGGTAGTGTTTGTTATGTGGGTTGTGGCCGGTGTGCAGCGGCACGCGTTCGGCAACCGGGATGCCCATGCTGGTAAGGGCCTTGACCTTGCGCGGGTTGTTGGTCATCAGCCGCAGCGACTTGACCCCCAGATGCTCGAGCATCGGCTGGCACATGCCGTAGTCACGCTGGTCGGCGGCAAAGCCCAGGCGCTCGTTGGCCTCGACAGTGTCGGCGCCGCCGTCTTGCAGCTCGTAGGCGCGGATCTTGTTCAACAGGCCAATGCCGCGGCCTTCCTGGCGCAGGTACAGCAGCACGCCGCGGCCTTCGCGGGCGATCGCCTGCAGGGCCGCTTCGAGTTGCGAACCGCAGTCGCAGCGCTGGCTGAACAAGGCGTCGCCGGTCAGGCATTCGGAATGCAGGCGCCCCAGCACCGGCTGCCCGTCGGCCACATCACCCAGGCTGAGCACGACGTGCTCGCGGCCGGTGGCTTCATCGAGAAAACCATGCATGGTGAAGGTCGCAAAGGGGGTAGGCAGCTTGGAAGCGGCAACAAAAACGACGGGCACGTTGTGCTCCTGATCAGTAACTTGAAAATTGACGTGGGGCGATTGTATCAGCAGCGCAGCGCCGCTGCTTAGGCTGAATTATTGGGCAAACAGATCGAGAGGTTCGATATTGCCTAACGGTTCTTGCCCTCGCCGTCGAACGGATACGGCTGTTGCCAGTGCTCGAAGATCGCCCGCAACTCGCCACTGGCCACCAGCTTGTCCATGCGTTGATCGAACAGGACGCGCAACGCCTTGCCCTCGGCGGTGCGGCCAAAGGCGATGTACAGCGGCAGTTCGGCCAGATGGCTGCGGCGGAACAGCTCGGGCTTGGGCGCCTGTTCGAGGACATAGTCGACTTCGGTCAGGGCATCGATGTAGAAGTCGACGCGATCGTGCTCAAGCATCGGCAAAATCCCCTCGCGGCGCTGGATCTCGCGAAAATGGCCGACGTTGGGCAGGTAGTTCTTGTAGTCATAACCGCGCACCCAGGCCAGGCGATACTGGCCAAGGGTCTGCTGGGTGGGCACAGGACGGCTGGCCAGGCCCAGGGCATAGATATGGTCCATGTCGAAGTACCAGCGCGGGTAGAGGTTGTCGGCGTTCTCTTCGTGATAGGAGCCGACCCAGGCATCCGCCTCACCACGCTTGACCAGGCCGACCGCACGGCTGTACGGCGCACTCAGGGTACGGACCCTGACGCCGGCCGGCTCGAACACCTTGCGCAGCACGTCCCAGGCCAGGCCGCTGCCATCGGCGTTGGTGTAATCGAGCCATTCCTCACTGACCAGACGGACCTGGCCGGGCGTCGCCAAGGGCGCATCAGCCGCCTTTACCACATTTGCCGCCAGAACCAGCAACAACAGCAACAGCCGCCATCCCGTCATCACCCCGCTCCCTTAGGTAAAGCTCCATACCAGAACCTGCATGCCCAGCCAGGCAAACACCCCCGCCAGCACATCGTCGAGCATGATCCCGACCCCGCCATGTACGTGACGGTCAACCCAGCGGATCGGCCAGGGCTTGAGGATGTCGAAAAATCGGAACATCAAGAAGCCCGCCAGCAGCCACAACCAGCCTTCTGGCACCAGCCACAGGGTGATCCACATACCGACCATTTCGTCCCAGACGATCCCCTCATGGTCGTGGACTTTCAGGTCATCGGCGACCTTGCCGCACAGCCAGAAGCCGAACAGCATGGTCAGGCCGAGCATCAGCCAGTAGCCCCAGTCGGGCAGCATCTGCCACAACGGGATAAAAGGTAGAGCCACCAGCGAGCCCCAGGTTCCCGGCGCCTTGGGCAAAGTCCCGGAGCCGAAGCCGAAAGCCAGAAAATGCCAGGGATTGCGCCAGACCGACGGCGGAACGAACTCCGCTGGCACCTGTTTGGGGTGATCGGTCACGGTGTCTCCTTAAAATGTTGATAGCCCCGGGTTTGCGGGGTGATGTCCTGGCCGCCGCCATCGAGCAGGCGCACGCCGCTCCCGGCACCGACCCGCCCGACCACATGGATCGGCCAGCCGGCCGCCAGCAGGGACGCAAGCTCGGCTTCGGGCAAGGTAAAGGCCAGGACGTAATCATCGCCCCCGGCCAGTGCCGCCTGTTGCGCGTCGTCGTGGCCGAGAACAGCCTGCAGTGCCGCCGACAACGGTAACCGCTCAAGCTCGACCTGCAATGCCACATCCGACGCCTTGGCGATATGCCCACAATCGGCGAGCAGGCCGTCGGAAATGTCCAGCGCCGCCGTAGCCTTGCCGCGCAACGCCTGGCCCAACGCCAGTTGCGGCTGCGGCGACCAGTAATGGGCAAGCAGGGGCTCGGCCTGGGCAGCATCGGCCACGCGTTCGCCCAGCACCAGCGGCAAGGCGCCGGCGGCATTGCCCAGCTCGCCACCGACACAGAGCAGATCACCGGCTCGCGCACCGCTGCGGGTCAGGGCCTGACCGCCCGGCACACGGCCGAACACGGTCATGGTCAGGCTCAGCGGGCCACGGGTGGTATCACCGCCAATCAGGCTCAGCTGGCAACTTTCGGCCATCTGGTTCAAGCCACGGGCATAGGCTTGCAGCCAGTCGGCACGAACCTCCGGCAGGGTCAGGGCAAGGGTAAAGCCGATGGGCGTGGCGCCCATGGCCGCCAGGTCACTGGCAGCGACGGCCAGCGAACGCTGACCGAGCAGAAAAGGGTCGCAGACAGCCGGGAAATGCACCCCGGCCACCAGCGTATCGGTGGAGATCGCCAGCTGTTCGCCCGGTGGCACGCTGAGCAAGGCGCAATCATCGCCAATGCCCAGCGCCACGCCTTCACCACCTTGCGCACAGGACGCGGCGGCGAAGTAATGACGAATCAGCTCGAACTCACCCATTGGCACATAGCGCCGCAATCAGCGCTTGAACGCCTTGACTTCGGCTTCACGCAGGCGTGGAGCCAGCTTGTCGAGCACGCCATTGACGAATTTGTGGCCGTCGGTGGCGCCAAACACTTTGGCCAGTTCCACACCTTCGTTGATCACGACGCGGTACGGGACGTCAACGCGCATCATGAACTCCCAGGTGGACAGGCGCAGCACTGCCAGTTCAACTGGATCGAGCTCTTCAAGGGCCAGGTCCAGGCACGGCTTCAGTGCTTCGTCGATTTCGGCCTTTTTCACCGGAACCCCGTGAAGGATTTCGCGGAAGTAGGCACCGTCGACATCGGTGAAATCGTTATCGACCCGGAACTGCGCTTCGATCTCGTTCAGCGACTGCTTGGCCATGTGCCATTGGTACAGGGCCTGAGTCGCGAGCTGACGGGCTTCGCGACGCTTGGCGCTTTTCGATGGCTTGCCAGCATCCGCAGGTTTTGGATCGCGCGGGTTGAAACGATCGCTTTCGTCGCTAATCACTTGGCCTCCAACTGCGCCAGCAGGCTGACCATTTCCAGAGCGGACAGGGCAGCTTCGGCGCCCTTGTTGCCGGCCTTGGTGCCGGAACGCTCAATGGCCTGTTCGATCGAGTCGACGGTCAGGACACCGAAGGAGACCGGCACGCCGAACTCCATGGACACCTGGGCCAGGCCCTTGGTGCATTCGCCCGCTACGTACTCGAAATGCGGGGTACCGCCACGGATCACGGCGCCCAGGGCGATGATCGCGGCATATTCGCTTTGCTGGGCGACTTTCTGTGCTACCAGCGGGATTTCGAAGGCACCCGGGGCACGGATGATGGTGATGTCGCTTTCGTTCACACCGTGGCGAACCAGGGCGTCAACGGCACCGCTCACCAGGCTTTCGACAACGAAGCTGTTGAAGCGGCCAACCACCAAAGCATAGCGACCTTTGGGGGCGATGAAGGTACCTTCGATGGTCTTCAGGGTCATTCCGGAGTTCTCATCTTAAAGAGCCAGGCCGCAAACGGGCGGCCTGTGGGGGTTTGGGACACGAATGGCAGCGCGACAAACCGCCTGCTTTATTCGGAGGGCACGTATTCTACAACTTCCAGATCGAATCCGGATATCGCATTGAACTTCATTGGCGAACTCATCAGGCGCATTTTGCGCACGCCGAGGTCGCGCAGGATCTGCGAACCGGCACCGACGGTGCTGTAGGTGGTCGGGGTTTTCGCCTGCGGGGCAGCGTCGGCGCTTTCGCGAATGTGCGCCAGCAGCACGTCGCCATCGAGCGGGTGACCGAGCAGCAGCACCACACCGCTGCCAGCGTCTGCAACGGCGCTCATGGCCGCGCGCAGGCTCCAGCGGCCCGGTTGCTTGACCATCAGCAGGTCGCGCAGCGGGTCCATGTTGTGCACCCGTACCAGGGTCGGTTCTTCGGCGCAGATGTTGCCCAGGGTCAGGGCCATGTGCACGTCGCCCTCGACCGAGTCACGGTAGGTGACCAGGTTGAAATGGCCCAGCTCGCTGTCCAGCGGCTGCTCGGAAACCCGCTGAACGGTACGTTCGTGGATCATCCGGTAGTGGATCAGGTCGGCGATGGTGCCGATCTTGATGTTGTGTTCGGCGGCGAAGGTTTCCAGCTCGGCACGACGGGACATGGTGCCGTCATCGTTCATCACCTCGCAGATCACCCCGCTCGGCTCGAAACCGGCCATGCGCGCCAGGTCGCAGGCAGCTTCGGTGTGGCCGGCACGGGCCAGGGTACCACCCGGCTGGGCCATCAACGGGAAGATGTGACCGGGGCTGACGATGTCTTCAGCCTTGGCATCACGGGCAGCGGCAGCCTGCACGGTGCGCGCGCGGTCGGCGGCGGAGATGCCGGTGGTGACTCCGGTGGCGGCTTCGATCGACACGGTGAACTTGGTACCGAAGCCCGAGCCATTACGTGGCGCCATCAGCGGCAGCTTGAGCGTTTCGCAGCGCTCGCGCGACATCGGCATGCAGATCAGGCCCCGGGCGTGCTTGGCCATGAAGTTGATGTGTTCGGCCTTGCAGCACTCGGCGGCCATGATCAGGTCGCCTTCGTTCTCGCGGTCTTCGTCGTCCATGAGGATGACCATTTTGCCCTGGCGGATGTCTTCGACCAGTTCTTCGATGCTGTTGAGCGCCACGTGGCACCCCCTTTCAAATCAGGATTTCAGGTAGCCGTTGGCGGCCAGGAAACTTTCGGTGATGCCGCTGCCTTTGCTCGGCTCGGCGGCCTTGTCACCCAGCAGCAGACGCTCCAGGTAACGTGCCAGCAGGTCGACCTCAAGGTTCACCCGACGACCTGGACGGTAGTCGGCCATGATGGTTTCGGCCAGGGTGTGCGGGACGATGGTCAGCTCGAACTCGGCGCCATCGACGACGTTCACCGTCAGGCTGGTGCCGTCGACGGTGATCGAGCCCTTGTGGGCAATGTATTTGGCCAGTTCTTTCGGCGCACGGATGCGGAACTGGATGGCGCGGGCGTTATCGCTGCGCGAGACCACTTCGCCGACGCCGTCGACGTGGCCGCTGACCAGGTGACCGCCCAGGCGGGTGGTCGGTGTCAGGGCCTTTTCCAGGTTGACCCGGCTGCCGCTTTTGAGCTCGTTGAAGGCGGTGCAGTCGAGGGTTTCGCGGCTGACGTCGGCCCAGAAGCCATCGCCAGGCAGTTCGACCGCAGTCAGGCACACGCCGTTGACGGCGATGCTGTCGCCCAGTTTGACGTCGCCCAGGTCGAGCTTGCCGGTTTCGACATACACCCGCACATCACCGCCTTTGGGGGTCAGGGAACGGATGCTGCCAATCGATTCGATGATGCCGGTGAACATGGAGTCCTCCTCGAGAACAGGGCTGCGCGTGGCGCTAGCCGCAAATTATACGCCGGGCGCCGGCTTCGGTACCGCAGTGACTCGCCAGTCATCGCCTATTGCGCGCATTTCGGTGATCTGCAAATGGGGCGCCTGGCTCATTTTTTCCAGTGGCCAGTCGAGCAATGGCCGGGCATTGGAGCCGAGAATGCGCCCGGCGACAAAAATCTGATACTCATCGATCAGGCCCTGCCGGGCAAAGGCACCGACCAAGCCGGCGCCGGCTTCGACCAGCACTTCGTTGATGCCACGGGCCGCCAGCTCGAGCATCAGTGCGGGCAAATCGACGCGGCCATCGCTGCCCGGCAGGTGTAACAACTCATGCCCGGCTTCAACATAACGCGGGTCGACTTCAGCGGCGGTTACCACCAGGGCCGGCCCCGCTTGAAAGAACGCTGCATCGAGCGGCAAACGCAAACGGCCGTCGATCAACACCCGCAAAGGTGGACGGGCCAGGGCCAGCGCGGTGGTTTCAGGGTCCAGGCCAAGTTCTTCGCCGCGCACGGTCATCCGCGCGTTATCGGCCAGCACGCTTTCGGCGCTGGTCAGCACCACGCTGGATCGTGCACGCAAACGCTGCACCGCCGAGCGCGCCGCCGGGCCGGTGATCCACTGGCTCTCGCCGCTGGCCATGGCCGTGCGGCCGTCCAGGCTCATCGCCAGCTTGGCCCGCACGAACGGCAGGCCGTGTTCCATGCGCTTGAGAAAACCCGGGTTCAGGGCGCGGGCTTCAGCTTCAAGCACACCGCTGGCGACTTCTATGCCAGCGTCGGCCAGGCGCTTGAGGCCTTGGCCGGCGACTTGCGGATTAGGGTCCTGCATGGCCGCTACCACCCGCGCCACGCCGGCCTTGACCAGCGCCTCGGCACAGGGCGGCGTGCGCCCGTGGTGGCTGCACGGCTCAAGGGTGACGTAGGCACAGGCGCCGCGGGCCAGCTCACCGGCCTGGCGCAAGGCATGTACTTCGGCATGGGGCTCGCCGGCACGCACGTGCCAGCCTTCACCGACGACCTGGCCATCACGGACGATCACGCAGCCGACGCGCGGGTTCGGGTGGGTGGAGTACAAGCCCTTGCGGGCCAACTCGATGGCCCGGGCCATGTAGTGCGCATCAAGCACCGCGCGTTCGCTGGACATGCTCACTCTTTAGCCGGCACACGGGCCAGGCGGTCGATTTCTTCACGGAACTCGTTGAGGTCCTGGAAGCGCCGGTACACGGAGGCAAAGCGGATATAGGCGACTTCATCGAGCTTCTGCAGCTCGGCCATGACCAGCTCGCCAACCACCAGCGACTTGATCTCGCGCTCGCCGGTGGCCCGCAGCTTGTGCTTGATGTGCGCCAGCGCCGCTTCCAGGCGCTCGACGCTGACCGGACGTTTTTCCAGGGCGCGCTGCATACCGGCGCGCAGTTTTTCTTCGTCGAAGGGCTGGCGGCTGCCGTCCTGCTTGATCAGCCGGGGCAGAACCAGTTCGGCGGTTTCGAAGGTGGTGAAGCGCTCACCGCAGGCAACGCATTCGCGCCGACGGCGCACTTGCTCGCCCTCGGCAACCAGTCGCGAGTCGATGACCTTGGTGTCGTTGGCACCGCAGAAGGGACAGTGCATGGTGGCAGGCAACAAAAAAAGGGAGGGCCATGGTAGCGCATCCCACTGGCAAGACAAGCCAAAGGGGTTACCATCCAGTGAGGAAATATGCCGCGAAGGAATTCCCCATGCCATCAAGAGCGCTTGTCGTGCTCAGTTTCGCCGCCCTGCTGGCCGCTTGCAGCAGCGATAAACCCCAGCCTGCGCCGGCCCCGAAAGCCCCTGTAGCCAGCAAACCGGCCAAAGAACTCGGCCCGCTGCCGGCCTATCAGCGCGAGTTGAGCGGCACTTTGCTCAACATCCCGGTCGGTGCCGAAGTCGAACTGGCCTTGCTGGTGATCGATGAACGTGGCCGTCCGCAAGGCCTGCTGGCCAGCAGCACGTTCAGCGGCAATGGCCTGGACCTGCCGTTTCGCCTGCGCTTCAACCCCGAAGCCTTTCCGGCCGGTGCGCGGGTCGAGCTGCGCGGCCGCGCGAGCAAATCCGGGCAACTGATCCTGCACCTGCCGCCCCTGCGTATCGCCCAGGCACAAACCCAGGCTACCGGCCCGCTGCGCTTCGAAAAGGCGCCATGATGGCGCCCGCTCCGCTGCAACAGGCCTTGAGCGAACTGCTGGGTGACGCGCAACTGGTGGTCAGCGATCTGCCCGAGTGCGCGCTCAGGTTGTGGCTGATCGATGCGCAGAACATGGACCGCGCCTTCAGCTCCGAAGAAACCCGGCGCATCCTCCACGAACCGCCGTACTGGAGCTTCTGCTGGGCCAGCGGCCTGGCCATGGCACGGTATCTGGACGAGCACCGGCACTGGGTCGAAGGCAAGCGCGTGCTCGATTTTGGCGCAGGGTCCGGCATTGCCGGTATTGCCGCGGCCAAGGCCGGGGCGCTTGAAGTCGTCGCCTGCGATCTTGATCCACTGGCGCTGCACGCCTGCCGGGCCAACGCCGAACTCAACGAGGTGGAACTGAGCTATTCCAGCGATTTCTTCCAGGAGGCCGACCGTTTCGACTTGATCCTGGTCGCCGATGTGCTCTACGACCGCGCCAACCTGCCGCTGCTGGATGAATTCCTCAGCCGAGGCCAGCAGGCCCTGGTGGCCGATTCACGGGTACGGGATTTCAGCCATCCGCTGTACCGGTCCCTGGGTGTGCTGGATGCCCTGACCTTGCCGGACCTGGCCGAGCCCCACGAATTCCGCCGGGTCAGCCTGTACCACGCCAGCCGCCAGCCTTTATAGTGATGCCATTCACGGATTTTCGAGAGTCGCGATGAACCCTGCTACCCCGTACATATTCGACGCCACGGCCACCGACTTCGATCAGTCGGTGATCCAGAACTCTTTCCACAAACCGGTGCTGGTCGATTTCTGGGCCGAGTGGTGCGCGCCGTGCAAGGCGCTGATGCCGCTGCTGGCGCAGATCACCGAGAGTTACCAGGGCGAACTGCTGTTGGCCAAGGTCAACTGCGATATCGAGCAGGACATCGTTGCCCGCTTCGGCATCCGCAGCCTGCCGACCGTGGTGCTGTTCAAGGATGGTCAGCCCGTGGACGGCTTTGCCGGTGCCCAGCCGGAGTCGGCGATTCGCACCCTGCTCGAACCCCACGTAAAACTGCCGCCACCCGCTGCCGCCGACCCGCTGGAACTGGCCCAGGCACTGTTCGCCGAAGGGCGCTTCAGCGAAGCCGAGAGCACCCTCAAGGCACTGCTCACGGAAGACAACAGCAATGCCGGTGCGCTGATCCTCTATGCCCGTTGCCTGGCTGAGCGGGGCGAGCTGGGTGAAGCCCAGACCGTGCTCGACGCGGTCAAGAGCGATGAGCACAAGGCCGCCCTCGCCGGCGCCAAGGCGCAACTGACCTTCCTGGGCCTGGCCGCCAGCCTGCCGGAAGTCGCCGACCTGAAAGCGCGCCTGGCGCAGAATGGCGAAGATGATGAAGCGGCGTATCAGCTGTGCATACAGCAACTGTCGCGCCAGCAGTACGAGGCGGCGCTGGAAGGCTTGCTGAAGCTGTTCAAGCGCAATCGCGGCTACGATGGCGGGGTGGCGCACAAGACCTTGCTGCAGGTATTTGACCTGCTGGGGAATGACCATCCGCTGGTCGGCACCTATCGTCGCAAGTTGTTTGCTGCCTTGTATTGAATTGATCGCGGGGCAAGCCCGCTCCTGCCGATCTTGTAGGAGCGGGCTTGCCCCGCGATACCCTCATCACCCCACCCAGTGATAAACCGGCGCATCCGCCCCGCTTTCCACCTTCACCTCGGCACTATGGCGCAAGCGAACCAGCAAGCGCTTGCCGGCCGCCATACTCCCCGCCAGCCCTTCCAGATGCTCGAGCAACTCCGGCCCGTTGAGCTGCCCGGCCTTGCGCAGCACCTCGCGCGCGGCCTGCCATAGCGCATCATCCGGCCGCACCGCTGCCACGGGAGCGGCAGCCACCGCCGGCGCTGGCGCCACAGCAACCAGCTGACCGCCCAGTTGCGCCCATTCCGCCGGGTCCAGTTCCAGGGTCAGGTCTACCGGCCAGTCGCCGATGTGTCCGCGAATTCGCATGGGTTTGTCCTTGTGCGCAATCAATGGGCCCATGCTCCCACGCCAACGCCTCATCGCCAAGCACACTGGCGCGGCCCGAACAAGTTGTTATAACATTACCAAATCCATCCAGTGCCTCTGCGGAGTCCGCCCATGCGTCGTCTGTTGCTTGCCTTGCCGTTTGCCTTGTTGCCCCTGGCCGTCGCTCATGCCCACGACGACCACGATCACGATCATGACCACGCTCATGGCAGCCTCGCCGCCCATGAGCACGGCGTTGCCCGCCTCAATGTAGTGCTGGACGACAAGACCCTGGAGCTGGAACTGGACAGCCCGGCGATGAACCTGGTCGGCTTCGAACACCCGGCCACCAGCGCCGCCGACAAGGCCAAGGTCGCTGCCGTACGCACACAATTGGAAAAACCATTGGCCCTGTTCGGCCTGGCTAAAGCGGCCAACTGCAGCGAGAGTGATCAGGAGCTGGAAAGCCCGCTGTTCGGCGACAAGCCGGCAGTCGATGACGATGGCGACGAGCACGAAGGCCACGCACACAGTGAAATCCATGCCCATTACCGGCTGGCCTGTGACAAGCCCGGCGAGCTCAAGAGCCTCGACCTGAGCCCATTGTTCAAGGCCTTCCCCGCCACCCAGAAAATTGCGCTACAACTGATCGGGCCCAACGGCCAACAAGGTGTCGAAGCGACCCCGGCCAAGGCCACGATCAACTTCTGATAGCCCTTTTGCAGCGAAACGCCCGGGGTAACCCGGGCGTTCATTTATGAGCCAGGCACTGATTGAACTGACCGACCTGGGCTTTGCCTGGCCGGGCCAAGCCCCCCTGCTGGATATTCCCGCCCTGCGCCTGGAAGCCGGCGAATCGCTGTTTCTCAAAGGCCCCAGCGGCAGCGGCAAGACCACCCTGCTCGGCCTGCTCGGCGGCGTGCAAAAACCCGATCGCGGTAGCATCCGCCTGCTCGGCCAGGACTTGAGCGAACTGAAGCTGGCCGCCCGCGACCGCTTTCGGGTCGACCACACCGGTTACATCTTCCAGCAGTTCAACCTGCTGCCGTTCCTCTCGGTACGGGAGAACGTCGAACTGCCCTGCCGCTTCTCGCGCAGCCGCGCGCAACGCGCCGCCGAGCGCCACGGCAGCATCGACCAGGCCGCCGCCAGCCTGCTTGCTCACCTGGGTTTGAAAGACCCGGCGCTGCTCGCCCGCCGCGCCGACAGCCTGTCGATCGGCCAGCAGCAGCGTGTCGCGGCCGCCCGGGCCTTGATCGGCCAGCCGGAACTGGTGATCGCCGACGAGCCGACGTCCGCCCTCGATGCCGACACCCGTGAAGCCTTCATTCGCCTGTTGTTCGCCGAGTGCCGTGCCGCCGGTTCCAGCCTGCTGTTTGTCAGCCACGACCAGAGCCTGGCGCCGTTGTTCGACCGTCAGCTGTCCCTTGCCGAACTCAACCGTGCGGCCCAGCCGGCCAATGACCTGGAGGCCTGATGTACCTGCTCCGCCTTGCCTTGGCCAGCCTGGCCAACCGCCGCTTTACTGCTTTTTTGACCGCCTTCGCCATTGCACTCTCGGTGTGCCTGCTGCTGGCGGTCGAGCGGGTGCGCACCGAAGCCCGCGCCAGCTTCGCCAGCACCATCAGCGGCACCGACCTGATCGTCGGCGCCCGCTCAGGCTCGGTGAACCTGCTGCTGTACTCGGTATTTCGCATCGGCAACGCCACCAACAACATTCGTTGGGAGAGCTTCGAACACTACGCCAGCGACAAACGGGTGAAATGGGCCATCCCCATTTCCTTGGGCGATTCGCATCGCGGCTACCGGGTAATGGGCACCGACGCACGCTATTTCGAGCACTACCAGTACGGCCGCAAGCAGCACCTGCAACTGGCCGAGGGACGGGCCTTTGCCAGTGATCCGTTCGAAGTGGTGCTTGGCGCCGAAGTGGCCGACGCCCTGCACTACAAGCTTGGCGACAAACTGGTGCTGGCTCATGGCGTGGCAGCCATCAGCCTGGTCAAGCACGATGACAAACCCTTCACCGTGGTCGGCGTGCTGCAACGCACCGGCACTCCCGTCGACCGTACTTTACACATCAGCCTGGGCGGGATGGAAGCCATCCACATCGACTGGCACAACGGCATGCCAGCCCGCGGCGCTGGGCGCATCAGCGCCGAGCAGGCGCGCAACATGGACCTCGACCCCGTAGCCATCACCGCGTTCATGCTCGGCCTGAACAACAAGGTGGCAACCTTCAGCCTGCAACGGGAAATCAACGAGTACCGCGGCGAACCGCTGCTGGCGATCCTCCCCGGTGTAGCCCTGCAAGAGCTCTGGAGCCTGATGGGCACGGCTGAGCAGGCACTGTTCGTGGTCTCGTTGTTTGTGGTACTGACCGGCCTGATCGGCATGCTCACCGCGATCCTCACCAGCCTCAATGAACGGCGCCGGGAAATGGCCATCCTGCGCTCGGTAGGCGCGCGCCCCTGGCACATTGCCGGGCTGCTGGTGCTCGAAGCCCTGGCCTTGGCGGTAGCCGGTATCGGCGCCGGGCTGGCCTTGTTATACGGCGGCATCGCCCTGGCTCAGGGCTACGTGCAAGCCAACTACGGCCTGTTACTGCCGCTGGCCTGGCCCAGCGCCCATGAGTGGACCTTGCTGGGCATCATTCTTGGCGCTGCCCTGCTGATGGGCAGCGTGCCGGCTTGGCGCGCCTATCGCCAGTCGCTGGCCGACGGCCTGTCCATTCACCTGTGAGCACCTCGATGACCCGCGCCCTGCTGCTGTTACTGCTGTTGAACGCCTCGCCTTTGTGGGCGGCCGAACCCCGCACCCTGGAATGGCAGCAACTGATCCCGGCCGGGGCGCCGGTGATCCAGCCGCAGCTGGCGCCGCTGCACGACCTCTCGCAATTGAGTGATGCCCTGGCCGCGGAAGCGGCGCCAGCAGCGCGGCAAACCGCACCCAATGCCCCGGTGGTCAAGGCCCTGGATGGCCAGCAGGTGAAACTGCCCGGCTATATCGTGCCACTGGAAGTCAGCGAGGAAGGCCGCACCACCGAGTTCCTGCTGGTGCCTTACTACGGCGCCTGCATTCATGTGCCGCCACCGCCGTCGAACCAGATCGTTCACATCTTCAGCGAGATTGGCGTGAAGGTCGAAGACCTCTACCAGCCTTACTGGATCGAAGGCCAGATGCTGGTCAAAGCCACCAGCAGTGAACTGGCCGATGCCGGATATCAGATGGAAGCCGAGAAAATCTACGCATACGAGCTAGAATAAATGGCCGCCTGCAGGGCTTTGACGATTTCATTGAGCTGAGTCAAAAGTCGCCGTCCGTCAGCTCCTTACCATTGGACTCATTAAATTCTAAACGTCCTTTGGGAGCTTCCATGAACAAGTCCTTGCTTGGCGCCTCGCTCGTTGCTCTGGCGCTTGCAGCCCCTGTTGCCCACGCCCACCAGGCTGGCGACTTCATCCTGCGTGCCGGTGCGATCACTACCGCTCCCAACGAGAACAGCGGCGACATCAAGCTCGACGGCACCAAGATGTCCGGCACCAAGGCAACCCTGGACAGCGACACCCAACTGGGTCTGGCTTTCGCCTACATGCTGACCGACCACATCGGCCTCGAGCTGCTGGCCGCCACCCCGTTCCAGCACACTGTCGGCGTCAAGGGCCTGGGCGCGGGCCTGGATGGCAAGCTGGGCGACATCAAGCAACTGCCACCGACCCTGTCGCTGCAGTACTACCCGATGGAAGCTTCGTCGAAGTTCCAGCCTTACGCTGGTATCGGCCTGAACTACACCATGTTCTTTGACGAAGACCTGAGCAGCAACCGCAAAGCTCAAGGCTTCAGCAACATGAAGTTGAAAGATTCGGTCGGCCTGGCCGGTCAGTTGGGCATGGACTACATGATCAACGACAACTTCCTGGTCAACGCCGCGGTCTGGTACGTCGACATCGACACCAAGGCCACCATCGACGGCCCGAGCGCCCTGGGCGTCGGCAAGACCAAGGTCGACGTGGATGTCGATCCATGGGTCTACATGGTGGGTGTAGGCTACAAGTTCTAAGCGTCGTTTAAACACAAATCGCGGGGCAAGCCCGCTCCTACAGCACTTGTAGGAGCGGGCTTGCCCCGCGATGCATTTCAGCGCCCTAAAAGACGCGCCAGCCCATCGGCCAGTGGCGTCGGCTCAGGGAAATCAAAACGGCTCAGCAAACGCTGATTGTTCGCCCGCGAATGGCGGATATCACCCGAGCGCGCTGGCCCATGACTGATCGCCGGCAAATCGCCAACCACCGATTTCAGCGCGGCCAGCAACTGGTTCAGCGAAGTGGCCTGATTCAGGCCGATATTCACCGCGCCCTCTTCGACTTCCGCCATCTCCAGTGCCTGGACCATCACCGTCACCAGATCGCCGACATAGAGAAAGTCGCGAGTCTGCTCGCCATCGCCAAACAGGGTGATCGGCGTCCCGTTCAGGGCGCGCTCGCAGAAAATGCTGATGACCCCGGAATACGGCGAGGACGGATCCTGGCGCGGGCCGAAGATGTTGAAGAAGCGAAACACTACCGGTTCCAGGCCATGCTGACGGCGGTAGAAGTCCAGGTATTGCTCGCTGGCCAGCTTGTCTACCGCGTAAGGCGTCAACGGTGCCTTGGGCGTATCTTCCTCGATCGACTGGCCTTCGCCGTTGTTGCCATAAACCGCAGCGCTGGAGGCAAACAACACGCGCTTGATGCCGCTCAGGCGCATGGCCTCGCAGACATTCAGGGTGCCGATGAAGTTGCTCTGGTGGGTTTTCACCGGGTCATCCACCGAGGCCTGCACCGAGGCCACGGCGGCCAGGTGCACCACTGCCTGGCAACCGGCAGCCACGCGTTTGACCAGCTCGGCGTCGGCGACGTCGCCTTCGACCAGTTCCAGACGCGGGTTATCTACTTGGAGGTTGCCTGGTTTGCCGGTCGACAGGTCATCGAGGATACGCACGGCATAACCTTTGGCCAGCAGCGCATCGCTCAGGTGGGAACCGATGAAGCCAGCGCCACCGGTGATCAGAATAGGGGCATCAGCCATGACGATAGAAGCGATCCAGTAAGGGCGGCAAACCGGCGCGCCAGGCGCGGGGTTTGATACCAAAGGTGTGGAGAATTTTCTTGCAGGCCAGTACCGCATGCTGCGGTTCTTCGCTGGCGTCCGGGCGCGCGGCGTGGGCCTGCGCGGTCGGTGCCTGTACCGCCAGCTTATGCAACTGGGCCGCTTCTGTGAGGATAGCCTGCCCCAGCGCCAGCGGCGTGGTCGCCTCGTTGCCGGCGTAGTGATAGGTGCCCCACAGCGGCGCGGCGCAATCGAGCTGCTTGAGTACCGAAAGGATCACCCGCGCGGCGTCGTCCACCGGAGTCGGGTTGCCACGCCGGTCATCGGCCAACAGCAGCTCCTGGGGTTGCTCGGCGCGGGTCAGGAAGCGCCCGAGCACACCGTCGATGCTCTCGTCGAGCACCCAGCCAAAGCGCAGCAGTACATGTTGCGGGCAGGTGGCGCGTACGCTCTGCTCGATGCGCCACAAGGCCTGGCCACGCAGGCCCAGCGGCACTGGCTCATCCTTTTCGCTGTAGGCCGTGGCCCGCGAGCCATCGAAGACCCGGTAGCTGGACGGCTGGACGAGAATGATGTTGTGGTGCTGACACAGCTCGGCCAGGCGCTCGACTGCGCGTTCCTGCTGGGCCAGGCGCTGCTCGCTGACTGCTTCGGCCTGGAACCAGTCGAAATAGTAGGCCAGGTTGATCAGCGCATCGGGGCGGGTGTCGTCGAGCAGTTGGGTCAGGCTCGCTGGATCCCAGCCGCTGTCCGGCGGGCGCGGCGCCAGAAAGCCGATATCTTCCTCGGCCCCGAGACGAATCAGCGCTTGCCCGAGGGCACTTCCACCACCCAACAGCATCAGGCGCATTCGCATAGAGTCAGCAGGTCCGATCAGTTTATTGGAAGAAAGCCTTCATTTTGCGGTTTCCGGCAGGGGAAGTCCAACACAGGGGCACCCGTCCCGCCCGGCGTTGAGTCAAGGGCGATTTTTTTCTGCGCTTACAGAAATCCGGAAACTGCCTATACCGCACCCGGAATGAGCTGACTGGCTTGAATTGATCAACCAGGAGAATAGTTAGCTTATTCATTTACCAATCGCCAGACACCCTGTCTGAAACCCGGTCGACGCGGATTTCCAGATAAAACCAATAATAAAGGAATGTTTCCCATGCAGGATTCGGAAGTCGCGTACCTGAGTTTCGATCAGGGCCAGGCCCGTACGCTGGCAGCCGCCAGCCAGCACCTCGCAGAACTCCGCGGCCCTCAGGCAGCCGGCGTCGCCAGCAAGGCCCGCCAGTGGGCAGAGCGCCTGCACTCTACCCTAGACGCCAGCCAGAAGGCCCTGGTGCAACGCTTTGCCGATGGCCAACTGTCGGCCCTGATGTGTTCGCAGATGACCTGCCCCGGGGGCGATCCGCTGCCCAAGCATCTTCCTGACCTGGCCAGCCTGGCCCGGAGCAAGCGTTGCCTGTACCTGGCCTCGCGCAACCAGTTGCTGCTGGAACTGGTGCGCTACCGTGCCTTTGCCTTCGATATCGACAACCAGGGCCAGATCGTGCGGCTGGTCGGTAACTTCAAAGGAGGCGGCAGCGTGCCCCGGCCCGGCGAGGATCACAGCACTCAGGTCGAACTCAGCTCTCACGCCGGACTGCGTCTGGGCCCACATACCGAAGCGCCCTACAACTGTTCGATTGTCGCCAGTGAAGGCCGCTCACCCGCCCCGTCGGCGCTGATCCTTTCCGCCCGCTGGAACCCGGCCAACGAACCGACCCGGATCATCCCGCTGCGCGGCATCATCGAGCAATTGGGCAGCCTGCATGCACTGGCGCTGACCTCGGCCTCCTTCGCCTTTACCCGCAGCGACTGCTTCGTCGCCGGCCAGGGCGAAGCCGACAAGGCCACTTCGATGCTGCAATTCGATCCCAATGGCGGTTTCAGCCTGCGCTACAACGCTTACCGTTTCTCGCTTAACGATCACGCCAGCGACGCTGCCGCCCGCGCATTCGACGCCTTCCAGGCCCTGGTCAAGGATACCCAGCCCATGCCGTTCGTGCTCCAGCCCGACACGGCGTTGCTGATCAACAACAGCCGCGCCCTGCACGGGCGTGACATTCTTCAGGACAACCGGCGCCTGCTGGTACGCCTGTTCGGCTACTCGCGCTTTGCAAGCCCGGTAGTACTTAACGACGATCCGCTGCTGGTGCGTGGCTGAACAAGGAATCCTCCCAGATGATGGAAATTGATCTCACCCTGCTGCTGACCCTGGCCTCGGTCGCGCTGATGGCCGGCTTTTTCGATGCCATCGCTGGCGGCGGTGGCCTGATCACCCTGCCGGTGCTGTTCGTTGCCGGCATCGATCCGCTGGCGGCAATCGCCACCAACAAGTTTCAGGCCGCCTCGGCCACGGTCTCGGCTACGTGTGCCTTTGCCCGCAAGGGCATGATCGACTGGAAAAGCGGCCTGCCCATGGCCGCCATGGCCTTTGCCGGTGGCGTCCTGGGGGCGCTGTCGGTAAGCCTGGTGCCCAAGAGCTTCCTGCAGGCCTGCGTACCGGTGCTGCTGATCCTGGTGGCCGCCTACTTTGCCTTCAGCTCCAAGCCGGACGAGCAACGGCGCAGGGCAAGGATCTCGATCAGCCTGTTCTGCCTGGCAGTCGCACCTCTGATCGGCTTCTACGATGGCGTGTTCGGCCCCGGAGTCGGCTCGTTCTTCATGATTGCCTGCGTGGTCCTGCTCGGCCAGCCGATGCTGCATGCGGTGTGCAACAGCAAGCTGCTCAATGCCGCCTGCAACCTCGGCGCACTGTCGGTGTTTTCGCTCAGCGGGGCCATCGTCTGGCCGCTGGCCCTGGCGATGGCCTGCGCCGCCTTCATCGGCGCGCAACTAGGCGCTCGCTGCGCTGTGCGTTTCGGTTCTAAACTGATCAAGCCGCTGCTGGTGTGCGTATGCTGCCTCATGGCCCTCAAGCTGCTGCTGAGCACAGGCAACCCACTTGGCGAATGGCTACATCATCAGTTTCTATAGGCGGTGTCCATGCATCTGGAAGCAACCTCGACCCAACGTTCCACCTGGCAATACGACGAACCCACCCCCGGCACCGAACGCTTCATCAGCGAAACCTTCGATGGTTTCCAGCAACAGGCGCGGCTGCTGATACCCGATCAGGAGCGCGCCGCGCCGCTGTTCGTGATCGGTGGTGCGCGCTCTGACTTCACCCGCCTCAACCCGCTGTTGTATCGCCTGCAACAGCAGGGTATCGGCTCGCTGACCGGCAACCTCTCAGGCCATAGCCTGGCGGCCGAGCCCGGCGCACCACAACCGTCGCTGACCACCAACCTGGAGGAGGCGCAGCGCTTTCACCGGCATATCGCCGAGCGCTGCCAGACCCTGCTCGGCCACAGTCTCGGCGGCGCCATCGCGCTGAAACTGGCCGCGCAAACACCGGCCATCGACAAGCTGGTGCTGATCTGCCCGGCGGTTTACCCGGATGCCGCCCACCAGGCGCCCTTCGGCCCGGCCTTCACCGAGGCGATCCGCCAGCCCTACGGGTTTCTCGACTGCGACAGCTACGAATTCCTGCGCAAGTTCCAAGGCCGGGTGCTGCTGGTGATCGGCGAGTTCGACGGGCTCAACTCCAGGGCTTATGGGCAAGGCGAAGGCACCTCGGCCGGCACCTTGTGGCTGGCCGGTGCCCAGCGTTACAGCCCGATCCCCGAAGAAGTCACCCAGGCCCTGCTGCGCGCAGTGCCGGCGCCGCACCTGGAGTGCCTGCTACTGACCGATTGCGATCACGGCATCGCCGCGCACCTGCGCGACAAGCCGGCCGTGGCCGATCAGGTGGCGCAGGTGGTGGCCGAGTTCATTCTCGGCTGAGCGCGGTTATTCGATCTCGAACAGGCCGTTACGGATCGGCCCGGCGCTGAGGCGTTCGCGTACGTCGTCGTCGATCCGCGGATCGTCCGGGCGGTACAGCTTGACCTGGCGGTAGGCGCTGATGCGGTTGATCTCGGTGCCCAGGTATTCCCACACCACCCGGGTGCAGGCCGGGGTGCGCCGGTCGCCGCTGGAAACCCCGGTCTTGAGGCCGTTGAGGCGGGTAATGCGGCTCTTGAAGCTGGGTATCAGGATGGTCTGGCTCATCTCGTTGACGGTCAGCGATTCGTAGTCGAGCAAAAACAAGCGGTCCTGCAACTGGAACGCCGCGCCCAGGTAGCGGCAACGCACCCAGTCTTCGGCCTGAACGTCGGTGCTGCTGGAGCGCTCCTGACGCTCCTGACGCTCGAATAAAAAACTGCCGCGCTCTTCGCGCAGGTGCACCAGCGACAGCAGGATCGAGCCCGGTACCGACATGCAGTTGGAGTATTCGAAGTAATAACCGCAGTAGCGCGACAGGTTGCCGGCCTGTTCACGCAACGGCCGCAGCAGTTCGGCCAGCGGGTCGTCCTGGCTCACTGCGGGGTTGGCGGCACTGCGGGCACCGATCAGGCGGGCGAACTGCTCCGGCGGCAAACCCAGCTCGTAATCCTCAACACCGAAGAAATCGCCGATGCGCTTGAGGTTGTATGCCGTCGGCTGGCTCTGCCCGCTCAGGTACTTGTTGAACTGCGCGCGGTTGATCGACAGCTGCCGGCAAACTTCCGAGATAGAGCGGTAGTGGCTGCAGGCAAGCTTGAGATTGGTGCCGAGATATTCGCTCATGTGAGCCGTTCCAGATGATGCGACAGGCGCCAGTTTAGCATCAAGTCGCATCAACTGAGAGCAACCCGCGAAATTGTAACCAACCTTGTCATGACCAACCATGCGCCCCCATGGATACGGCGCATCGACGCCGGCCTGTCGTCTTTCATGCGAAGAATAAGAATCGAGGTATTACATGCTCGAAGCGCTCAACGATTTCCTCTCGGGGAAACTCCTCATCGTGCTTATCGTCGGACTCGGCAGCTATTTCACCCTGCGCTCCCGTTTCGTCCAGTTCCGCCATTTCGGCCACATGTTCAGCGTCTTCAAGGAATCCCTGCGCGGCCAGGCCGGCCAACTGAGCTCGTTCCAGGCGCTGATGCTGAGCCTGGCCGGCCGTGTCGGTGCCGGTAACATCGCCGGTGTCGGCATCGCCGTGACCCTCGGCGGCCCGGGCGCGGTGTTCTGGATGTGGGTAACCGCGCTGGTGGGCATGTCCAGCAGCTTTTTCGAGTGCACCCTGGCCCAGGTCTACAAGCGGAGCGACGGCAACGGCCTGTACCGTGGCGGCCCGGCCTACTACATCCAGCACGGCTTGAAGCTGCGCTGGATGGCAATGGTGTTCGCGATCCTGCTGCTGGTGACCTACGGCTTCACCTTCAACGGCCTGCAGTCCTACACCGTGACCCACTCGCTGCAGAACGCTTTCGGCTTCGAACCGCAGTACACCGGCATCGCCCTGGCCGCCCTGCTCGGCCTGGTGTTCATCGGTGGTATCAAGCGTATCGCCTCGGTTTCGGACCTGCTGGTACCGATCAAGACCCTGGCCTACATCGGTGTGACCCTGTACGTGATCTTCACCCAGATCGAACACGTGCCGGCCATGCTCGAAACCATCATCAAAAGCGCTTTCGGCCTTGATCCGGCCTTTGCCGGCCTGCTCGGCAGCGCCATCGTCATGGGCGTGAAGCGTGGCGTGTTCGCCAACGAAGCCGGCCTTGGCAGTGCGCCGAACGTTGCCGCTGTTGCCGCTGTACGCCACCCGGCGGCCCAGGGCGTGGTCCAGGCCTTCTCGGTGTTCCTCGATACCTTCGTGATCTGCACCTGCACCGCGCTGCTGATCCTGCTCTCGGGCTTCTATACCCCAGGCTTCGAAGGTGACGGCATCGCCCTGACCCAGAACTCCCTGGCCGCCGTGGTCGGTGACTGGGGGCGGATCTTCGTCAGCGTGGCCCTGTCGTTGTTCGTCTTCACCTGCATCCTCTACAACTACTACCTGGGTGAAACCAGCCTGCAGTTCTTCACCCGTAACCGCCTGGTGCTGCTGAGCTACCGCGGCCTGGTGCTGCTGCTGATCCTCTGGGGCTCGGTGCAGAACCTGTCAACCGTATTCGCCTTTGCCGACATCACCATGACCTGCCTGGCGTTCGTCAACCTGATCGCCCTGGCCCTGCTGTTCAAGGTCGGCCTGCGCGTGATGCGCGACTACGACGAACAGCGCCGCGCCGGTATCGCCCAGCCGGTGTTCGATGCGTCGAAGTTTTCCGACCTCGACCTGGACCCGCAAGCCTGGCCGGTCAAGCCGGTTGCTGAAGCCGAGGCTGAAGTGGCTGTCGGTCAGGCTCAGACCCAGCGCTGATCCATACTGCAGAAAAAGCCGCCCCGTTCGTGGGCGGCTTCCCCCTCCCCCGCTTTTCTCTCACCTGCCCGGAAATTTCTCATGCGTGCAGTCAAGAACCTTCTAGTCCTGTACACCGGCGGCACCATCGGCATGCTGCAAACCCCGCAAGGCCTGGCGCCTGCCGGTGGCTTCGAAGCGCGCATGCGTGAGCACCTGCAACAGCTGGCCGATGCGCCGCTGCTGACCTGGCGCCTGCACGAACTGACGCCGTTGATCGACAGCGCCAACATGCAGCAAGGCAACTGGCTGGCCATGCGCGAGGCGATTGTCGAAGCGGTCGAGCGCGATGGCCATGACGGCATCCTCCTGCTGCACGGCACCGACACCCTGGCCTACACCGCAGCGGCACTGTCGTTCCTGCTGCTCGGCCTGCCGGTACCCGTGCTGCTGACCGGCTCGATGTTGCCGGCCGGCGCCCCCGACAGCGACGCCTGGGACAACCTCTGCGGCGCCCTGCGCTTGATGGCGACGGGTATCGACAACGGTGTGCAGCTGTATTTCCACGGCCAGCTGTTGCATGGCGCGCGCGCTTCGAAGCTGCGCAGCGAGGCTTTCGATGCCTTCGCCACGCTGCCGCGTGAACGCGATGGGCAACGCGTCGAGACGATCCCGGCCTGCCTGGATTATCGCCAGCCATGCCAACCGGTAAACCTGATGGTGTTGCCGGTGTTCCCCGGGCTGCAGGTCGGCCATCTGCGCGGCCTGCTGGCCAGCGGTGTACAAGGCCTGCTGCTGGAGTGCTACGGCAGCGGCACCGGGCCGTCGGACGATCAGGACCTGTTGGATGCATTGCACGACGCTCGCCAAGGCGGGGTGTTGATTGCTGCTATCAGCCAGTGCCCAGAAGGTGCGGTGCACTTCGATACTTATGCGGCCGGCAGCCGCTTGCGCGACACCGGCCTGGTCAGCGCTGGCGGCATGACCCGCGAAGCTGCGCTGGGCAAGATGTTCGCCTTGCTCGGCGCCGGGCTGGATGTGCAGGCGGCGGAGCACTGGTTCGCCCTGGACCTGTGCGGCGAGCGCGCACAGTAGAAAATGGCGGAAGGCAGCGGGAGTCGAACCTGCCCAGGAACGGCTGCCGTCCCCAACCGGGTTTGAAGCCCGGCCGCGCCACCGGGCGCGATTGCCTTCCTTGTACGGATTACTGCCCGGGCGATTGGGCCAGGGCATTGTCGGCGCGGATCTGCCGCCGATCGCCAACACGCCGGGTCAGGCCGATGCGGTCGAAGTACTCGAGTATCTGCACGCTGCGTTTGCGGCCGATCCCCAAGACATCGCGAAACGCTGCGACCTGCACCACCGGGTCATCGCTGGCCAGCTGCAAGAGCATAGCCGCCATTTGCCGGATCGTGGCCTCAGGATAGAACAGATCGCGCACCACCTGGTGCACCTGCCCCAAGCGCCCGAGCTTGCGCAGCAACAAGCGCACCTCGGCCTCATCGGCTTTTACCGACCTGGCCAGATCGCGTACCCAGGGCGGATCGAACGTGCCTTCTTCAAGCAACGGTTGCAACTGGCTCCACAGCTGGGAGTCGGCATCGCTCAAGCGTATCTGGTGCCCGGGCAGATGCAGCCAGGGCCCGCTACCGACCAACCTGCCGCCGGCGAGCAGCTCATCCACCAGGCTGATGAATGCCGGACGTTCCAGTGCCAGGGCAATGAAGCGACGCAAACGATCGCGATCAGGGCCGAGCTGATCCGGCTCCTGCTCATGGAAACGCGCCAGCCCCTCCAGCACTGCGGTTTGCAGTGCAAGCCAATGCTCATCGGTGAACAGCAGCGGTCCTTGCCGGGTAGCGATTATCTGGACATTGGCGGGTAGTTGCCAACTGCTGCGCAGGCGGTTGAACTGACGCTCCAGGCGCTGTGGGTCGAGCCCGATGTCGTCACTGGCGAGCAGTGCCGGCAGGGCCTGTTCCAGGCTGTTGGCGCAGGCCAATGCCTGCAACTGGGCGATGCGCGCCTCGCTACGGCGCTGGCGGGCAGGCGCAAAGGGGTCGAGTACACGGCCCCCCCCAAGGGTACGTTGTGCACGCTGGTCACGCAGTACCAGCCGATCACCGTGAACCGCCTGCAGCGGTGCATTACTGAGCAACTGGGCGAACATGCGCGCGCCCTGCAGCAACTGCTCGCCCTGCAACAAAGCCACCCGGGCGGTGACATCCTGGGTGCCCAGGTGCACGTGCACCGGGCTGAAATGCTCGAAGGCGCGAAGTTCGCTGGCCAGTAGCTGCAGCTCGATATCCAGACGCTGGGTCGGCGCGTGCAGCCACTCGGCAAGCAGCCAGTCGCCGCGGTGAATCTGCTCAAGGTCCAGGCGCTCGGCGCTGATGTTCAGGGCGACTCGCTGCCCGGCATGGGCCTCGGCAGCCACCTGGTTCTGCGCATGCAGGCCACGCACCCGCACCGGCTTGCCGGCTTTGCCCAGCAGCAGGGTGTCGCCCAGTTGCACACGCCCGTCCAGCGCGGTACCAGTGACCACGATGCCGGCGCCAGCTACTGCGAACGCGCGGTCGATGGCCAGGCGAAAACCGCCCTGGCTACGGCGCTGGCTGACCTCGCCCTGGGCCGCCAGCAAGGCCAGGCGCAGCGGCTCGATGCCCTCACCCGTCACACTGGAAACCACGAACTGCGCCGCGCCCGTATAAGGCCCGGCCGCCAGCAACGCACTGACCTGGACTTGTACTTCCTGCACCCGCTGCGGCTCGACCCGATCGCACTTGCTGATCACCACCAGGGCCTGGGGAATGCCCAGCAATTCGACAATCGCCAGGTGCTCGCGGGTTTGCGGCATCACCCCGTCATCAGCAGCGACGACCAGCAGCACCAGGTCGATACCCTGGGCGCCAGCGAGCATGTTGTGGATAAAACGTTCGTGGCCGGGCACATCGATAAAGCCGGTAAGAGGTGCGCCCTCGGTCAGGGCGGCAAAGCGATAACCGAGGTCGATGGTCATGCCGCGCTCGCGCTCTTCCCGGCGCTGGTCGCCCGCCTGGCCGGTCAGGGCTTCGAGCAGGGCCGTCTTGCCGTGGTCGATATGCCCGGCGGTACCGACAATCACACCTGCACCTGCGACAACTGCGCCAACCACGCGGCTTCGTCATCGAGTTGGCGCAGGTCCAGCCACAGGGCATCGTCATCGATGCGTCCGAGTACCGGAATCGGCAGGGCCCGCAGCGCGCTCTCCAGGCCATGCAAGGTGCGCCCGCGCAGGCGTTTGGAGACCTGTGGGCGCAAACACAAGGCCGCACTGGGCAAGCGCGCCACCGGCTGGCTGCCACTGCCGATCATGCCCAGCGCAGGCTCTGCGCTGACCGTCCAGTGGTCGCCCAGCTGTTGAGCCAACGCCGGCAGCAAGCGCTCGGCCTGCTGGAGGATATCGGCCTGCGACCGGGTCAGCAGGCGCAGGCTGGGCAGGCGCTCGGCCAACTGATCGGGGTTGCGGTACAAAGCCAGCACGGCTTCAAGTGCCGCAAGGGTAAGCTTGTCGACCCGCAAGGCGCGTTTGAGCGGGTTCTTCTTGATCCGCGCGATCAAGTCCTTGCGCCCGACGATGATGCCCGCCTGGGGCCCGCCCAGCAGTTTGTCGCCGCTGAAGGTGACGATATCGGCGCCATCAGCCAGGGACTGGCGCACGGTAGGCTCGGCCGGCAAGCCCCAGCGGCTGAGATCGAGCAGGCTGCCGCTGCCCAGGTCTTCCAGCAACGGCAACCCGTGGCGATGGGCCAACTGCGCCAGTTCTGCCGTCGGCACCTGGGTGGTGAAGCCCTGGATGCTGTAGTTGCTGCAATGCACGCGCATCAACAGGCCGCTGCGCGGGCTGATGGCCGCTTCGTAATCGCGGGCGTGAGTACGGTTGGTGGTGCCCACTTCATGCAGCTTGACCCCGGCGCGGGCCATGATATCGGGAATACGAAAAGCGCCACCGATCTCGATCAGCTCGCCACGCGAGATGATCCCCTCCTTGCGTGCGCCCAGGCTGTTGAGCGCCAGCAGCACGGCAGCGGCGTTGTTGTTGACCACAGTGACGGCCTCGGCGCCGGTGAGCTCGCGGATCAGGCCTTCGATCAGGTCATCGCGGTCGCCGCGTTTGCCGCTGGCCAGGTCGAATTCGAGGTTGAGCGGGTAGCGGGCCGCCAGTTGCACGGCGTCGATGGCTTCCTCGGGCAGCAAGGCCCGCCCCAGGTTGGTGTGCAGCACCGTGCCGGTGAGGTTGAACACGCGGCGGACCTGACTGCGGTGCCGGGTAATGAGGCGCTCGCCGGCGCGGCCAAGCAGCACAGGGGCAACCAGTTCGGCGGCATCCAGCTGGCCGAGCCTGGCGTCGTCGCGCAGGTCGTCGAGCAGTTGGCGCAGGCTGGCCAGGACAGCGTCGCGGCCGTAGCGGTCGATCAGCGGGAGGCTGGCGGGGTGACGCAACAGGGTGTCGATGGAGGGCAGGCGGGTCGGGAGCTTGGCGAGGTTGGACGACATTCAGACGGTTCTCAACTTCAGCGTTGACCTAGTGGGAGCTGGCTCGCCAGCGATGGCATCACTACAGTCCTGGCGATGGACCGCAGCGTCTGCATCGCTGGCAAGCCAGCTCCCACAGGGTTCGGGTGGCATGGGCAAAACCTCAGTGTAGACCCTATCTCACTCCCCACCCGGCGCCAGCAACAGGTTCGGCGCCAGGCGCTGAAATCCTTCCTGATCCAGGCGCATATCCAGCGCCAGGCTGGCCAGGTCGGCCGACAGCGCTTCGGCATCGGCGTCGTTTTCCAGGTAGATGTGCTTGAGATAGGCGTTGCAGCCCGGACAGCACTCGGCCTGCAGCGGTGCCTTGGCGCTGGCATGGCGGTCGTCCTCAAAGCTGAAATACTTGAGGTCCTTGCTCTGCTCGCAGTACACACACTTGACCCGCACCACATGCCATTCGCAGGCACACAGCGAACACACCAGATAACGCAGGCCGTTGTACTTGCCGCGGTGGCGGATCACCCCGGCCATCGCCGGTGAGCCACAGGCCGGGCATTGGCACAGGCTGTCCGCCGCCTTCAACTCGACACCCTGCAGGCTCAGCAACCAATGGCTCCAGGCGGCCTGCAACGCGGCGCCGAGAAACGGCACCAACGCCGCCGGTACCAGGCTGTACTGGCCTGTGAGCAAGGCGATGGCCCACAGCTTGCGCTGTTCGTCGGCAGCACGCTGCAGTACTGCCACCGCATCCGCCACAGCGCCACGCGAAGCCGGATAGCGCTGCAACAACGCCTGCAGATAAGCCAGCCAATGCCCTTCGCGCACCAGGCTGTCGGCCGCCAGCGGTGGCAAGCCGTGCTCGACACACAGGCGCTGGCGCTCAGTGTCGCTGGGGGCTGCGGCAGGCGGTTGGTCCAGCAGGCCCTGTTGTACCTGGCACAGGCCGGCCAGCAAGCGCAGGTAATCCGCCAGCGGGTTGCCCTCGGCCAATAGCTCCAGCCGCTGCGCGCGCAGGGCGAACAGGTTCTTCGGCGGCAGATAGAGAAACGGCGGCGTGCTGGCCGCCGCTTCGATCTGCCCGGGTTCCAGAAGAGTACTCAAGCGCTCATCCTTTTTTGTTGATCGGCGGCTCCGGTTGTTTGTCGCCGGTCACCTCCCGATACCACAGCTCATGGTGTTTTTTCGCCCAGGCGCGGCTGACCCAGCCATGCAGCATGGCGCTGACCGAGCCCTTGATCCAGATGCCGGCGTAGATGTGGACGATGATGCTCAGCACCAGCACGAACGCCGCCAGCGCATGCAGCAGGGTTGCCAGGCGAATCGAGCCGATGCCGAAGTAACTGCTGAAATAGGCGCGCCAGATCACCACGCCGCTGATCAACAGGACCAGCATGCACAGCAGCAGCGTCCAGAACAGCAGCTTCTGCCCGGGGTTGTACTTGCCGATCGGCGGTACGCCCTCCTCTTCGTTGCGCATCACCCGGTCGATGCGTTTGAGCCACAGGCGATCGTTGGCGATAAAGTAGTTCGCCCGCCAGAAACGCAGCACCAGGCCAAGAAAGAACACGAACATCAGCACGCCCATGAACGGATGCAATATGCGCGTCCAGGGCCCGCCACCGAACAGATGGCTGAGCCAGTACAGCGCCGGGTGAAACAGCGCCAGCCCCGACAACGCGGCCATGATGAAGAGGATCGCCACCAGCCAGTGGTTGGTCCGCTCGTTGGCGTTGTAGCGCAGGATCGGTTTGTCGTTCATGGTCGTTCCTCCCCTTGCCCACCTGGCCGGTTCGGGTCATAGACATGCACCGCTGGATCGACCACATGCACGCTGGCATCCGGCGGGCTGGGGTGCTCGTCTTCTTCGACCCGTTGCGGGCCGACGCGCACATAATGGAAGAACCCGGCCAGCACCGCCGCGCCCATGGCCAGCAGCGCCAGCGGCTTGGTCACACCTTTCCACAAGCCGACCAGCGGGCTGATGATCGGCTGGTCCGGAAGGCCTGCGTATATCCTCGGTGTGTCGGCGTGGTGCAGCACGTACATCACGTGGGTACCGCCGACGCCATCCGGGTCATACAGGCCGGCGTTGTCGAAACCACGGGACTTGAGGTCGACGATGCGCTCGGCGGCATGCTCCTTCATGTCCTGCTTGGTGCCGAAGACGATGGCGCCGGTCGGGCAGGTTTTCACGCAGGCCGGCTCCAGCCCCACCGACACGCGGTCGGAACACAGGGTGCATTTGTAAGCCTTGTGGTCCTTCTGCGAGATCCGCGGGATGTTGAACGGGCAGCCGGTGATGCAGTAACCGCAACCGATGCAATGGTCCTGGTTGAAGTCGACGATGCCGTTGGCATGCTTGATGATCGCTCCCGGGCTCGGGCAGGCCTTCAGGCAGCCGGGGTCGGCGCAGTGCATGCAACCGTCCTTGCGGATCAGCCACTCCAGGTTGCCCTCGCTGGTCTCGTGCTCGGTGAAGCGCATTAGGGTCCAGGTTTCGGCGCTCAGGTCCTGCGGGTTGTCGTAGGTGCCATGGTTGTGGCCAACCTCGTCACGCAGCTCGTTCCATTCCGAACAGGCCACCTGGCAGGCCTTGCAACCGATGCACTTGGTAGTGTCGATCAGCTTGGCCACTTCCTCCTGCTGACGGATAGACGAAGGGGCGGTGGTGGTGGCCGAACGGGCGATGATGTCTTGGCTGGCCATCAGATTTTCTCCACGTTGACCAGGAACGACTTCGATTCCGGGGTCTGGGTGTTGCCATCACCGAGGAACGGCACCAGGGTGTTGGTCAGGTAGCCGTGCCGGGTTACCCCGGTAAACCCCCAGTGCAACGGAATGCCGATCTGGTGCACGGTCTGGTTGTTGACCTGCAACGGCCGGATCCGCTTGGTCACCACCGCAACTGCCTCGATATGCCCACGCTTGCAGGAGACCCGTACCCGGTCACCGGCGGCGATACCCTTCTCCTTGGCCAGGGCTTCGCCGATCTCGACAAACTGCTCGGGCTGGGTCACGGCGTTGATCGGACAGTGCTTGGTCCAGAAGTGGAAGTGCTCGGTCAGGCGGTAGCTGGTGGCCGCGTAAGGGAAGTCCTTGGCTTGCCCCAGGCTGTCCCACACCGAATCGAACACCCGCCCGGCCGGGTTGCTGGTCGCCTGCTTGTTGTTCGGGTGCAACGGGTTGATCCCGATCGGCGTCTCGAACGGCTCGTAATGCTCGGGGAATGGCCCTTCGGCCATCTTGTCCAGGGCAAAGAAGCGCGCGACCCCTTCAGGGTTCATGATGAACGGGTTCATCCCCGACTCCGGCGCCGCATCGACCTTGAAGTCCGGCACGTCGGTGCCGCCCCACGCCTTGCCGTTCCACCACACCAGGCGCTTGTTCGGCGCCCACGGCTTGCCTTGAGGGTCGGCCGAGGCACGGTTGTAGAGAATCCGTCGGTTCATCGGCCAGGCCCAGGCCCAGCCCAGGTTTTGCTTCATCCCGTACGGGTCGGCGTTGTCGCGCCGGGCCATCTGGTTACCCTGCTCGGTCCAGCTGCCAGAGAAAATCCAGCAACCGGAGGCGGTGCTGCCATCGTCCTTGAGCTGGGCGAAGCCGGCCAGTTGCTGCCCGGCCTTGACCAGCGCCCCCGAGGCATCGGTGACATCGGCCACGGCGTAGCCACTGAACTCCTTGGCGATTTCTTCCGGCGTCGGCTCTTCGGGCACCTTGTAGGGCCAGTTGAGTTTGAGGATCGACTCGGCCCAAGCGCCGCCGTCGCGCTGATAACGCTCGCGCAGGCGCAGGAACAGCTCGCTCATGATGCGCACGTCGGTACGCGCCTGTCCCGGCCCTTCGGCGCCCTTCCAGTGCCATTGCAACCAGCGGCTGCTGTTGACCAGCGAGCCATCCTCCTCGGCAAAGCAGGTGGTGGGCAGGCGAATGACTTCGGTCTGGATACTGGCCGTTTCGACATCGTTGAACGGCCCGGCATTGCGCCAGAACTCCGAGGTCTCGGTGGCCAGCGGGTCCATCACCACCAGCCACTTGAGCTTGCTCAGGGCGGCGGTAACGCGGTTCTTGTCGGGCAAGGCGGCAATCGGGTTGAAGCCCTGGCAGAAGTAACCGTTGACCTGGTCCTTGGCCATCATGTCGAACATCTTCAACACGTCGTAACCGGGAATATCCAGCTTCGGCAGGTAGTCATAGCCCCAGTTGTTCTCGACTGTGGCGTTGGCGCCATACCAGGCCTTCATCAGGCTGACATGGAACTTGCCATAGTTCTGCCAGTAGGACAGCTGCCCCGGCCGCAGTGCCTTGGGCGCACGCTTGGCGATGTAGGCGTTGTAGTCTTGCTCGGCATCCGCGGGCAGGGTCAGGTAACCCGGCAGCAGGTTGGACAACAGCCCAAGGTCTGTCAGCCCCTGGATATTGGAGTGCCCACGCAAGGCGTTGACTCCGCCACCCGGCATGCCGACGTTGCCCAGCAGCAACTGGACCATGGCGGCACTGCGGATGATCTGCGAGCCGATCGAATGCTGAGTCCAGCCCAGGGCATAAAGAATCGTCATGGTCTTGCCCGGTTGCGAGCAAGTAGCGATCTCTTCCCAGATCTTGCGCATGCTGTCGGCCGGCATACCGCAGATCTGGCTGGCCAGTTCCAGGGTGTAGCGGCTGTAGTGCTGCTTCATCAACTGGTAGACACAGCGTGGGTCCTGCAGCGTCGGGTCGACCTTGGCAAAGCCGTCCTCGCCGATTTCGTAGCCCCAGCCGGACTTGTCGGTGTAACTGCGCTTGGCCGCGTCGTAACCACTGAACAGGCCGTCTTCGAAACTGAAACCGGCTTTGACGATAAACGACACATCGGTGTAGTTGCGCACGTACTCGTGCTGGATCTTGTCGTTGCTCAGCAGAAAATTGATCAACCCGCCCATGAAGGCAATATCACTGCCGGTGCGGATTGGCGCGTAATAGTCGGCCACCGAAGCGGTTCGGGTAAAACGCGGGTCGACCACGATCAGACGGGCCTTGTTGTGGGCCTTGGCCTCGGTCACCCATTTGAAGCCACAGGGATGGGCTTCTGCAGCGTTGCCACCCATCACCAGGATCAGATTCGCGTTGGCGATATCGGTCCAGTGGTTGGTCATGGCTCCACGGCCGTACGTCGGGGCAAGACTTGCCACCGTCGGGCCATGTCAGACACGTGCCTGGTTATCGAACCCCAGCATGCCAAGGCTGCGAATGACCTTGTGGGTCATGTAGCCGGCTTCATTGGAAGACGCCGAGGCGGCCAGGAAGCCTACGCTCAGCCAACGGTTGACGGTCTGGCCCTGGGCATTCTTCTCGATGAAGTTGGCGTCACGGTCGGCTTTCATCAGGTCGGCGACACGGTCAAGCGCGTCATCCCAGGAAATCCGCGTCCACTCGTTGCTCCCCGCCTTGCGCACCTGGGGGTACTGCAAACGGCTGGGGCTGTGGATAAAGTCGAGCAGGCCGGCGCCTTTCGGGCACAGCGTACCGCGGTTCACCGGATGGTCGGCGTCGCCTTCGATATGGATGATGTTCTGCGCCACGTTCTTGGCCGCATCACCCTGGCTGTACATGATCAGGCCGCAGCCGACCGAGCAGTAGGGGCAGGTGTTGCGGGTCTCTTTGGTGTGCGCCAGCTTGAAGTGGCGCACCTGCTCGGCGAAGGCAGGTGTCGGGGCCATGCCCAACGCCGCCAGGCTCGAGCCTCCAAGGCCAACTGCTGCGACCTTGAAGAACTGCCGACGGTTGAGATCCATCGTGCACTCCTGATCAGGTGGTGGACGCGCGGGACGTTGCCGGCGTCTCTTGAACGATCACGGTGGCGACATTGGTAGCAGTCACCAGTTGATACTGTAGTCAAGATTCCTGACCAGCGTGCTGAAAATGGCTCATTACCCCGTTACAGGTTGCGCACGACATTGAGCGCAGCGCTACGTCATCGCGCTTCCCCTCCCAAGTAGTCCGAAACTCCCATCTCGCCTGGGAGTATCGGCCGATGCACAAGTTCCGACGCTTATCCATAGTTGCAGCGTGTATCGATAGTAGGTCCACGGTCCGGCCCCTACGCCTGGAATTGCTCTGGAGAATGTCATGACTACCCGCAAAAAAATAACAACACCCACGAGCGACCTGACCGGTGACAGCAGTACCGATCTGTTCCCCATCCGCCAGAATGCCGTTGCGAGCAAAGACAAAAACGCTACCGTCGTAAGCGATCCACCGCCCCAACAGACGCCGACCGTCACAACCGATCAAGCAGACTACGCCCCCGGCAGCACGGCCATCATCACGGCCAGCGGTTTCGCCGCCGGTAGCACAGTGGCGCTCGAAGTGGAGCACGCCACCGGCCCAGGCGCGGATAACCTGTGGGGCACGCCCGACGATGTACTCAATACCAACACCGGCGAGGGACATGAGCCCTGGTACGTGACCGACGGCGGTGCCGGCGATCTCGACGGCCAAGTCAACGGCAGCGTCACGACCTCGTGGTACGTGAATCCCGACGATTCGGCAGGCGCGACGTTCCTGCTCACCGCCACCTCTGCCGGTGCCGATGGCAAGTTTGCTACCCGTGACGACGTTGTCGCGACAACGTCGTTTACCGACAGCGCCCTGAGCGTGGTAGCGACGGGGGTAAACGTTTCGTTGGACGAAACAGCCGGCTTGCAGAACAGCATGGCCACCGCAGTCCCTGCGGGAGACGCTGACGACAATGACATTCTGCTCACGGCGCTACCCTCGTCCTTCGCTACCCGGCTGACAGCACTGGGGGCAGGTACCGCAACAGGTGCGGCCTTGAGTGGCTATACGGGGGCGGCGGGCAACACGGGCAGCAATGCGTTCACCATCACCGCGGCGCCCGGAGCCAGCATTTCCGATATCAGCTTCACCGACAGCCTTGGCGCAGCGCTCAATGGCCTGGACAGCGGACTCGATACCCTCAATGGCACCGATATCCTTCTCTATACCGATACCAACAACAACATCCTGCTGGGCCGAGCCGGGGGCCCAGCCGGCGCGATCGTGTTCGCGGCCTACATCGAGGAAACCGGATCACCGGTCAGCGGCGGCAAGATCTGGACCGTGGAATACCAACCGCTCAAGCATCCGGACGCCAGTAACCCGGACGATGCCCTCAACCTGCTGAACAAGGTGTTCATCGGTGCTAGCCAGGACCTGGTATTCAGCCTGGCCAATGCGCCTTCAGGGCAAAACCTGTTCCTGATGTTCACGACGGCGAACCCGACCGTTGTCGACGTCGGTGGGGTCCTGCGGATCACGGACCCGACAATTATCGCCACCGGCAAGAACCCCGCCGACCAGTCGAGCGGCGCCAATATAACGACGGGCGACACGATCAATACCAGCCAGGCGGGTGGCCCGACCACCTTCGGCACCAACAGTCAGATGATTACGGAACAGGAAGGCATCCGCTTTTCGTTCGTCACCGGTGCCCGGCAGAATGTGACCATTCCCAACCTGGATCAGAACGAAGCAGATGTTGAAGCCAACATCGACTTTACCGCCGTGTTCAATACGAGGTCGGCCACTTTCGACGTCGTGCAGTTGCAAAGCGGCAAGAGCGCTGTGGTAAAAATCAGCGCATTCAGCACCGCTGCTGAACCTGGCGTGAATTTCATCAACGGCTATGTGGGTGATACGTCAGTTGCAATCAGCAATGTTCGCGTCATCAACATCAGCACCGGGCTGGTGATCGAGAACTCGGACGGATCGGCGAATGATCCGGCCATTGTCATCAGCTTTGCTTCCGGGGTTGCAACCATCACCGGCGTTAAAGCCGGCTACAAGATTGAATACACCACAACGGCAGACCACAACCGCGTGCTCATCGAGAATGGCGCGGCTACCGACGCCAAGGGCAATAACCACGCCGATTTCGATATCGGTGGCTTCAAGCTGCTCCAAGCCTCTACTACGACCGCCGAAATTGGCTCGAAGATGATCTTCGAGGACGACGGCCCGAGCATCAGCACCACCGGCACCGAGCCAACACTGACAGTAGACGAAACTGTGCTGGCAACTAACGCCACGCAGAACTTCGCCGCCAACTTCACCTCGGCGTTTGGCGCCGATGGCGCCGGTACGTTGACCTATGCACTGGGCGTGGTAGCCGGGGCCTCGGGGCTGACCGACACCGCCACCGGTGAGGCCGTCAACCTGGCGCTCAACGGCACCGTAGTTGAAGGCCGCACCGCCACGACCAACGAACTGGTGTTCACCGTCAGCGTTGCCGCCAACGGTGACGTCACCCTCGATCAGCTTCGCGCCGTGGTGCATTCCGACACCACCAATCCGGATGATTCCACCAGCCTGACCGCCGACAACCTGGTGACCCTGACGGCAACCAAAACCGACAGGGATGGCGACAGCGTCCAGGCCACCCTGAACATCGGGCAGAACCTGGTATTCAAGGACGACGGCCCGAGCATCAGCACCACCGGCACCGAGCCAACGCTGACGGTGGACGAAACCGTGCTGGCGACTAACGCCACGCAGAGCTTCGCCGCCAACTTCACCTCAGCGTTTGGCGCCGATGGCGCCGGCACGTTGACCTATGCGCTGGGCGTGGTGGCAGGGGCTTCCGGGCTGACCGACACGGCCACTAATGAGGCGGTGAACCTGTCGCTCAACAGCGGCGTGGTCGAAGGCCGTACGGCGACGACCAATCAACTGGTGTTCACTGTCAGCGTTGCCGCCAACGGTGACGTCACCCTCGATCAGCTTCGCGCCGTGGTGCATTCCGACACCACCAATCCGGATGATTCCACCAGCCTGACCGCCGACAACCTGGTGACCCTGACGGCAACCAAAACCGACAGGGATGGCGACAGCGTCCAGGCCACCCTGAACATCGGGCAGAACCTGGTGTTCAAGGACGACGGCCCGAGCATCAGCACCACCGGCACCGAGCCAACGCTGACGGTAGACGAAACCGTGCTGGCGACCAACGCCACGCAGAGCTTCGCCGCCAACTTCACCTCGGCGTTTGGCGCCGATGGCGCCGGCACGTTGACCTATGCGCTGGGCGTGGTAGCCGGGGCCTCCGGGCTGACCGACACGGCCACTAATGAGGCGGTGAACCTGTCGCTCAACAGCGGCGTGGTCGAAGGCCGTACGGCGACGACCAATCAACTGGTGTTCACTGTCAGCGTTGCCGCCAACGGTGACGTCACCCTCGATCAGCTTCGCGCCGTGGTGCACTCCGACACCACCAATCCGGATGATTCCACCAGCCTGACCGCCGACAACCTGGTGACCCTGACGGCAACCAAAACCGACAGGGATGGCGACAGTGCCCAAGCGACCCTTAACATCGGGCAAAACCTGGTGTTCAAGGATGACGGCCCGAGCATCAGCACCACCGGCACCGAGCCAACGCTGACGGTGGACGAAACCGTGCTGGCAACCAACGCCACGCAGAACTTCGCCGCCAACTTCACCTCGGCGTTTGGCGCCGATGGCGCCGGCACGTTGACCTATGCGCTGGGCGTGGTGGCAGGGGCTTCCGGGCTGACCGACACGGCCACTAATGAGGCGGTGAACCTGTCGCTCAACAGCGGCGTGGTCGAAGGTCGTACGGCGACGACCAACCAACTGGTGTTCACCGTCAGCGTTGCCGCCAACGGTGACGTCACCCTCGACCAACTCCGCGCCGTGGTGCATTCCGACACCACCAATCCGGATGATTCCACCAGCCTGACCGCCGACAACCTGGTGACCCTGACGGCAACCAAAACCGACAGGGATGGCGACAGCGTCCAGGCCACCCTGAACATCGGGCAGAACCTGGTATTCAAGGACGACGGCCCGAGCATCAGCACCACCGGCACCGAGCCAACGCTGACGGTGGACGAAACCGTGCTGGCGACTAACGCCACGCAGAGCTTCGCCGCCAACTTCACCTCAGCGTTTGGCGCCGATGGCGCCGGCACGTTGACCTATGCGCTGGGCGTGGTGGCAGGGGCTTCCGGGCTGACCGACACGGCCACTAATGAGGCGGTGAACCTGTCGCTCAACAGCGGCGTGGTCGAAGGCCGTACGGCGACGACCAACCAACTGGTGTTCACCGTCAGCGTTGCCGCCAACGGTGACGTCACCCTCGACCAGCTTCGCGCCGTGGTGCATTCCGACACCACCAATCCGGATGATTCCACCAGCCTGACCGCCGACAACCTGGTGACCCTGACGGCAACCAAAACCGACAGGGATGGCGACAGCGTCCAGGCCACCCTCAACATCGGGCAGAACCTGATATTCAAGGACGACGGCCCGAGCATCAGCACCACCGGCACCGAGCCAACGCTGACGGTGGATGAAACTGTGCTGGCGACCAACGCCACGCAGAGCTTCGCCGCCAACTTCACCTCGGCGTTTGGCGCCGATGGCGCCGGCACGTTGACCTATGCGCTGGGCGTGGTAGCCGGGGCCTCCGGGCTGACCGACACGGCCACTAATGAGGCGGTGAACCTGTCGCTCAACAGCGGCGTGGTCGAAGGTCGTACGGCGACGACCAACCAACTGGTGTTCACCGTCAGCGTTGCCGCCAACGGTGACGTCACCCTCGATCAGCTTCGCGCTGTGGTGCATTCCGACACCACCAATCCGGATGATTCCACCAGCCTGACCACCGACAACCTGGTGACCCTGACGGCAACCAAAACCGACAGGGACGGCGACAGCGTCCAGGCCACCCTCAACATCGGGCAAAACCTGGTGTTCAAGGATGACGGCCCGAGCATCAGCACCACCGGCACCGAGCCAACGCTGACGGTGGACGAAACCATGCTGGCAACCAACGCCACGCAGAACTTCGCCGCCAACTTCACCTCGGTGTTTGGCGCCGATGGCGCCGGCACGTTGACCTATGCACTGGGCGTGGTAGTCGGGGCCTCCGGGCTGACCGACTCCGCTACCGGTGAGGCGGTGAATCTATCGCTCAACGGCGGCGTGGTGGAAGGTCGCACGGCCACGACCAATCACCTGGTGTTCACCGTCAGCGTTGCCACCAACGGTGACGTCACCCTCGACCAACTGCGCGCCGTGATCCATCCCGACACGACCAATCCGGATGACTCCACCAGCCTTGCCTCAGACAACCTGGTCACCCTGACCGCAACCAAGACCGACAGGGACGGCGACAGCGTCCAGGCCACCCTCAATATCGGGCAGAACCTGGTTATCAAGGACGACGGCCCGGCACTCGCCTTTGGCAACCTGATCGGGACCGGTAGTGTCCTTGCGCAATACGGCTTCTGGAGCATGGCCGCCGGCGCTGATGGACTGGGGACGGCGGGTCTGGACATCTCGTTGGTCAATGGCCAGTTCACCCTTGTCAGGCCAGACAACACGACCACGACCGGGACCGGCACGCTCACCGAACTGGTGCCCTCGCCGGACGTCAATGGTGCGTACCAGTTCGCCGGGACGTTGACCGGCGACTTCGACAACAACGCAGCAACGGCGAACACCACCGTCGACTACACGCTGACCGCCTATGCCAATGGCAGCTATGCACTGGATCTGGTGCAAGGTTTTGCTTCGACGATCGTGCTCAGCAGTGCCGACGGCTCGCTCGGTGCCGGCGGCCCGGACCCCGTGCGCACCTTGTTGATTCCGGCGCAGGATCCGCCGACTATTCCTTCGCCATCTGAGGAGATTGTGTTCTTCGGTGTTAACGCGACCACTAGCGCAAGCGATATATTTTCTGCCATCACCCCGGGAGCGTCCGACCTCACCGAAGCACAGATAGAGGCTGGCGGGTTTGCATTCATCGGCAGCGCGAACATGAACGTCAGCACGTCCGGCATTGGCATTACCAACAACAATCTGGATGGAAACGGGACGGCAGGCATCAATGCCGGTGACGAGAGCTTCGTCATCAATCCCGAGACCCTGTTGACGGGCATGAAGATTTTCATCGACAACTCGGTCCAGGGGTACAACCCGGCAACGGAGGAGCTGTACTACACGATCTTCTACGATGACGGCACGACGTCAGGTTCGCCGACGAAAGTTCTTGCCGCCGATCTGACCTCGGAGGATGGAGGACAGACGTCCTTCGTCATCGAAAGATCGGACTCGAAGCTCATTGACGCGGTCCAGCTCACCATGGGCCTGGGCGTGATCAAAATACCGGTGATCCAGTTCATCCAGGAGAGCGAGAGCCTGGCCAGTGATATCAAGCTGGCGTTCAATGCGACACTGACAGACAAGGACGGGGACACGGCGACCAGTGCATTCGACGCCAACCTGTTCGCCAACGACTCGGCCGAGGCAGAATTCGACTTCACCCTGGTCGGCACGGGCGGTGAGCGGGATGCCTTCAACATCGATCTGTCAGTCGCCGAGAACCAGTACCAGGTCATCGGCTTCGATGCGGGCCTCAGCCTGCGCGACACGCTGGTGCTCAACGGCGACCAGAGCGCCGTAGTCCAATCGATCAACAACAGTGGGGCAGACAGCATCGTGACGGTTGCCGAGTCTGGCGGACAGACAACGACCATCACCTTGGTCGGAGTCGATCTTCTCAATAGCGACATTGTGTTTGGCGGCGCCTGAGGCAGCGCAAGCGTGAAAGGATGCGAGGGTGGCGTGACAACCACCCTCGCATTGCTTTTGAAACTACGACAACGTTCTCGCCATCAACCAGGGACCTCGGGGGTGACCTGGCCCCCCCGAAGATCGCTCAGAGCGTGTTGTTTTGACATGAAGCTCAATCCCGCTCCCCCCGAATAGACTTGGGCGGTTCTTCGTTGTTGATGAGCCCGTGTTTCAGTGCATACATCAGCAAATCGATGCGATTGATCAGATCAAGCTTTTGATAGATGTTGCTGAGGTGATTGTGCACGGTGTGCTCGCTGATCCCCAGGCGCCCGGCGATGCTCACGTATTTGGCGGACGGGTCCCCCACGATGGCGCGAATCAGTTCCCTCTCGCGCAACGTCAGCCGCGCCTGTTTCGCCCGTTCCAGATTGCATCTCAAGGGGGTATGCACGCTCGCGGCATAGCCGGAAAGCCCACCGACCCAGGCCCTGTCCAGCCCACTGTTGTGATGATGGGCCTTGATGATGGCCTGGATAATCGATTCCGTCGGGTCTTCCGCCAACACGATGCCGCGTGCGCCCGCTTCTATCGCCTGGACAAAGGGGACGGCTTCGTACAGGCCTTTGAGCACCAGCACTTTCGTTTCAGCGCTGCGAGCCAACCCCGCGACGACCTCCAGCGGGTTCAGCGCATCCGGAAAGAAACTGAAAAGAATGACATTGGGATGCAACTGATCGGCAAGATCCAGCGCATTGGTATAGGTGCTGGCCTCACCGCTCACCTCCATCCGCGGCTTCCTGGCATTGATCAAGTCATGAAGCCCCTTGAGAACCAGGGGACGACAATCGACCAACATCACACGTATCGGCTTTCTGTGGTTAGGCATGATGTTCCTGCCTCCCATGAAAAACGATCTATGACCTGCATCCGTTGACCGTTCTGAGTCAACGACCCTGGGAGCACTTTTACCTGTGGCATCGAAAAGGGTTGCAGACGTTTTCCATCGCTGGAAGACGCCACCGAGACAATACAAATACAAATAACTATCAATAGCTTACGCACGATTCTGTGCTCCCTAGAGCCCTCTACTGAGTCTAGGTCAGCACAACGCGCCGCCTGTACAGCCACCCACCAGCCATTGACTCGAACCTTAGGCGAGTAGCCGGGTTGATGTTTCTGGGAGTTGGCCCTAGTCCTCGGAAATCAAGGTCTTAGGCGGGCCACAGGCGACCTGCAAGCAGCGTTTGACAGCGAGCAGAATCGTCAATTAACAGACGAATGGTGTGTAGTTACATGCCCTAAAAATGCACCTGTCAATTTCTCGTCCAAACCGCTTGGCGATTCATCCGCTGGAATGGCCAGGCACGCTTTCTACTAATAATCGGATCCAACGCCCGCTGCTTGGGACGGGCTGCCGGGGCTCAACCAGTTGTTCACACTGTCTACACTTTCGGCTGGTGGTTTTCCCGCCCAACGGTTGAGGGTAAACACATTGCTGAGGAACTCGTATTGCGTCTTGAGCAGGTCACGCCTGGCGCGGAATTCGTTGCGTACACTGGCCAGAACATCGACGGCATTGACCATTCCATAGGTCAACGCTTTCTCTGCCGCCACCCTGGAAAGTTTTGCCGAGTCCAGGGCCAGACGATTTGCGTCGATTTTCTCGCCGTTCGAATTGGCAGTCAGGTAAGCGCTGGTGATCTCCTTGACCACCCGGCGCCGGATCGCTTCCAGCTCCTGCTCGGCGGCCAACTGATCCTGGTAAAGCCCACGGACCCGCGCCGAAGTCGAGCCGCCGCTGTACAGCGGCACCTGAACGCCGACGCCAGCAACATAGCTGTCAGTTCGCGGCGCCAGGGAGTTGTTGTAGCCCTCGTTGGTTTCTTGTGCACTCAGGTTCAGGCTCACGGTCGGATAGTGCCCACCCTTGCCACTGCGCAACGCTGCACCCGCTGCTTCGACCCCACTCTCGCTGGCCTTGAGGGCCGGGTTTAGCGCTATACCCTCGCGGACCCAGTTTTCCAGACTCTGCGCCGAAACCCGTAGTTGTGCGTCATCGCGAATGCGGTTGAGCTTCTCTTTGACCGGCCGGCCGACGATCTCCGCCAGCGCCTCACGACTTATTCTGGCCTGGTTGCGGGCATCCACTTCCTGCGCCGCAAGTAAATCCACCCGGGCCTTGAGGTCAAGCTGATCCGTCACCAACGCCATCTGCTTTTCGTATAACGCATTGACTCGATCCAGGCTCTTTTGCGTGGTTCGGCGTTCCGCCCGCACCAACTCCAGCTCATCCTCGGCTGCTAACGCCGTGAAGTAACGCCGCGCCAATTCCACAGCGGCCTCGGCCTGGGCATCCAGCGCTTGCGACTCCGACTGCCTGGCCAGGCTTTTGAATTTTTGGTAGTTCTCCCACGCGGCTTTGTTATAGAGATACTGACGCAGTACCAGGCTATAGCTTTCGCTATCGTAACTCTGCTGTACCAGGTCGTTTTCCTGGTGAATACGGTTCGATCCGGCATTGAGTGACAATTGCGGCAACAGCGCTCCCATGGCCTCGCGCTGATGCTCCTTGCCCGCCTGCGCTTGCGCAAAAGAGGCCAATACCTGCGGGTCCTCCAGGCGCGCTTCGCGATACAACTGCATGAGATCGGTGGAGAACGTAGAGGCGCTGACCCCGGCTGGCGCTTGTGCAGCGGGTTGCCCCAGGGCAGCCGCCACGGCAAGCATGCACACTCCCCCCAGAAGACCCGACGACATGCCCACGGTCATTCCTCGATCATTGATTGAGACATGACATCGCGGGCCGGCTGCATCAAGTACTGCAACAGCGTGCGTTGCCCGGTGATGATCAACACGTCCGCCGGCATCCCCGGCAACAACTTGCGCTCACCCAAGGTGCGCGCGCCCTTTTCGGTTACCCGGACCCGCGCCAGGTAATAGGCTGCCCCGGTCTTTTCATTGGTAAGCCGGTCAGCCGACACGCTGCTGACCTCACCTTCGATCACCGGGGTTGTCGAACTCTTGAACGCACCGAAACGGATATCGGCGCGCTTGCCGATGGCAATGCGATCAATATCCACTGGCGCCACCTGGGCCTCGATGACCAGTTCGGAAACCGATGGAACGATGTCCAGCAACGGCGTCGCTGGCCGCACTACCCCACCAATGGTGTGCACTGTCATGCCAATCACCATGCCCGCATCGGGCGCACGGATGACGATATGGTTGAGCCGGTCTTCCAGGGCCGAGGTTTTCTCTTGCAGGTCATATATCCGGGTCTGGACCTCAGCCAGTTGCTTGGCAACGTCGGCATTAAAATCCTTGTCGACTTGCAGAATCTGCAACTGCGTTTCGTTGATTTGCAGGCGCGTCCGGTTAATAGCGGAACGGTGATCCGCCACCTCCGACCTGAGCATCCCCAGCTTGCGCTCCTGTTCGAGCAGACGTTGTTTGTCGACGAACCCCTGATGCAGCAGATCGCTCAACTCTTTGATTTCACCACTGTAGGATTTCTCCAGGCCAACCTTGGCAGCAATCATCGACTCCAATCCCTTGATCTGTTGATTCAACTGGCCAATGCGCTCGCGCAGCACCGCTATCTGGCCCAGCCGCGAACCCTGCCGGGCATTGAAAACCTGAGTCTCGCCCTGGCGCGCTTCCTCTCCTCGCAGGCTGGCGAGATCGGCGATCTGCCCAAAGCCAATCACCGGGAGCGTGTCGCGCTCGGCGATAAGCCTTGCCTCCATGGCACTGGCCGCAACCAACTGGCCTCTGGCCATCTCGTACTCGAAGCGTAGCTGGGCATCATCGAGAACGATCAACGGGTCATCACGCTTGACGATGTCCCCGTCATGGGCCAGCACGTCTTTGACAATCCCGCCTTCAAGATGCTGGACCGTTTTGCGATAGGCCTGCACGGTGACCACCCCCGGCGCGTAAGCGGCTCCGTCGAGGGGTGCAATTGCCGCCCAGGTGCCGAACAGGCCAAAAGTAATCCCCACAATGCCAAGGCCCAGGCGGCGGATTTTTCGATCTGCTATGGGCAGGTCGGCGAAGCTTTCAATTTGACGGTTGGGCATCGTAGAGGTCATTGCCATTGCCCTTGCTGGTCTCGACCGGGGCTACGCTGGCACCTGCTGGTGCTGGCATGGCGGGCTTTTGTACCGGCGGTTGCTGCGCGTTGAGTTCGGCCAGCACATGGTCGCGTGGCCCATAGAGACTGATAACCCCGGCTCTCATCACCATGAGCCGGTCAAGTTGCGAGACGATGTTGGTTCGGTGAGTAATTACAAAGAGGGTCGCGCCGGTCTGCTTGAGCTGCTGGATGGCTGCAGCCAGGGCGCGATCGCCGACGTCGTCAAGATTGGAGTTGGGCTCGTCGAGAATAATCAGCCGCGGGTTGCCATACAGGGCGCGAGCCAGCCCGATGCGCTGGCGCTGCCCTCCCGACAGCATGACGCCCTCGCTGCCAATGATGGTGTCGTAGCCATCAGGCAACAGCAAAATCATTTCGTGAACGCCAGCCGTCCTGGCAGCTTGAATGACTTTCGCCGAATCGACCTCGGCGAAACGGGCAATGTTCTCGGCGACGCTGCCTTCGAACAGTTCAATATCCTGAGGCAAATAACCAATATGCGGGCCAAGCTCCTGTTTGTCCCAGGCACTGATGTCCGCGCCATCCAGCCGGACCACGCCCTGCTGGGGCGCCCATACACCCATCAGTGCCCTGGCCAGTGTCGACTTGCCCGAGGCGCTTGGACCGATGATTCCCACCACGCAACCGGCAGGTACGCTGAAACTGATATTTTTGATGATCGGAGTTTTCGAGCCAGGTGCCGCAACAATCAGATTCTCGACCTGCACGTGCCCCTGGGGCGCAGGTAAAGACAGACGCTCGGGTTGCGCTTGTTGTTTGTCGAGGATGTCGTTCAGACGGCTGTACTGCGAGCGCGCGGCAATAAAGCCTTTCCAGCCACCGATGATCAGATCGATTGGGGCCAGTGCACGCCCCAGCAGCACAGCTCCCGCGAACACCATACCTGCGCCCACCTGATGATCCACCGCCAGGTAGGCCCCCAGTCCCAGCACCAGTGATTGCACCAGGAGCCGGAACGACCGGGAAAGCGTGCTGAAAAGCGCGGCTCGATCACTGGCCAGGGACTGCAGCAACAGCACGCTCCTCTGCCGACGCCCCCACCGATCCATCAGGGTTTCAAGCATGCCCATGGACTCGATGACCTCGGCGTTGCGCAGGTTCTTGGTGGTGTAGAGCGTTGCGCCGATATGCTCCTTGTTGGCTTGGGCCAGTACCGGTCCGGTCAGCCTCTCATTGATAAATGCGAGCAGTAGCAACAACACGGCGCTGCCCGTCGCGACCCAACCAAACCAGGGGTGAAACGCGAACATCACCGCGATATAGATCGGCAACCAGGGAGCGTCGAAAAAGGCGAACAGACCGTTGCCGGAAAGAAACTGCCTCAAGCCCGTCAAGTCGTTGAGCGACTGCGCCGAAGCATCCATGCCGCCACTTTCCAGAGCCCGCTTGAAACTGGCCTTATAAACCTGACGACTCAACAACACATCCAGCCGGGTACTGACCCGAATCATGATGCGCGAACGAACCCACTCCAGGGAGGCGAGCGTGATCAGCAGCCCGGTCATGATCAGCGTAAGCATGGCCAGGGTCGTCAGGCTTCCGCTAGCCATCACTCGGCCATATACCTGAAGCATATAGAAGGTAGGGACGAGCATTAACGCGTTAATGAAAAAACTAAAAAAACCAACAGAAACAAAGCTGTCTCTACAGGTTTTCAACGCGTGTTTCAGACTGTTTTCAGGTGTGCTTCGCATGGAAACCCCTGCTCGAAACCCCCATCCTGCTTGGAGCTTAGATCATGCCAAGGACCGCGTGTAGCAATTGGCCTGATCGTCTCAGGCAAGTCGCCTGCAGCAGGAAAAACCTGGCCTCAAGAAGCACCGAGGGGCGTTAGCAGAATTGAGTCAACAGGAAACTTCCCCCCTGAAATGACAAAGCCCCCGCAATGCGGGGGCTTTCAGAAGAAACTTTACGGGAAAGTCTCTACGGCTGGTCAGAACGGAATATCGTCATCAAAGCTGTCGAAGTCCGGAGCCGGCTGCGGTGCGGCCTGCTGTGGTGCTGGACGCTGCTGTTGCGGCGCGGACTGCTGCGGACGCGGAGCCTGCTGGCGTGGCGCCTGGTTGTAGTTGTTGCCGCCTTGCGGGGCGCCGTCCTGATTCTGTGGACGGCCGCCGAGCAGCTGCATGGTGCCCTGCATGTCGACGACAATTTCAGTGGTGTAACGCTTGATGCCGTCTTTTTCCCACTCGCGGGTCTGCAGCTTGCCTTCGATGTAGACTTGCGAACCTTTGCGCAGGTATTCACCGGCGATCTCGGCAACCTTGCCGAACATCGAAACGCGGTGCCATTCGGTGCGCTCGACCTTCTGGCCGGTCTGCTTGTCGGTCCACTGCTCGCTGGTAGCCAGGCTCAGGTTGGTCACGGCGTTACCGTTGGGCAGGTAGCGGACTTCGGGATCCTGGCCGCAGGTACCGACCAGAATGACTTTGTTAACCCCACGGGCCATAACGTTCTCCTAGGCTTCGCACGCGGAGGAAGCCGGGTTTACCAGGCGTTCCAGGGTCGTGCGATCCAAAATTTGTGTATCAAGTTTGATATAGATGGCGGCTTCATCGGCCACCACCACTGCGTCGGTCACACCCGGGACGGCCATCAGCCGCTCGGTCAGCCCCGCTTCCCGTACCGCCTCGGCCGATAACGGCATGCGCAGGCTGGTCACGTACGGCGGTTCACGCATGCTCAGCGCCACGCCCCACCACAGGGCACACAACGCTGCACAGCCAAGGAACACCGTGCTCAGGCCACCGTGCTGGAACAACCAGCCACCGAGAATTCCTCCCAGCGCGGCGCCAAGGAACTGGCTGGTGGAATACACCCCCATGGCCGTGCCCTTGCCGCCGGCGGGCGACACCTTGCTTACCAGTGAAGGCAAGGATGCCTCCAGCAGGTTGAAGGCGGTGAAGAATATCACGGTGCCGATCACCAGTTCGTGCAAGTTGTCTGCTGACAGCCAGAAGAATAGCTCGGTAAGCATCAACACACTGACCGCGCCCAGCAGGACACGTTTCATCTTGCGCTTTTTTTCGCCGTAGATAATGAACGGGATCATTGCAAAGAATGAAATCAGCAAGGCAATCAGGTACACCCACCAGTGCTCTTCCTTCGGCAGACCGCCACGCTCGACGAAGGCCAGCGGCAACGCGATGAAACTGGCCATCAGAATGGCATGCAGCACAAAGATGCCGACGTCCAGGCGCAGCAGGTCCGGGTGGCGCAGGGTCGGCATCAGCGCCTGCTTGGCGACCCCGGATTCGCGATGCTGCAGGGCGCCGTGGGACGGCGGCACCACAAAGGCAATGATCGCAATACCGACCACGGCCATGGCCGCCGTGGCCAGGAACAGCCCGGACAGGCCGAAGGCACGGGTGACCAGCGGGCCGACGACCATGGCCACGGCGAACGACAAGCCGATGCTCATGCCGATCATGGCCATGGCTTTGGTGCGGTGCTGTTCGCGGGTCAGGTCCGAGAGCAAGGCCATGACCGCGGCAGAAATCGCCCCGGCGCCTTGCAGGATGCGTCCGGCGATCACCCCCCAGATCGAGTCGGCCTGGGCCGCCAGCACGCTGCCCAGGGCAAAGATCACCAGCCCCAGATAAATCACCGGGCGGCGGCCGATGCGATCGGAAATCACCCCGAACGGAATCTGCAGGAAGGCCTGGGTCAGACCGTAGGCACCAATGGCCAGGCCGATCAATGCCGGAGTGGCACCGGCCAGGTCCATGCCATAGGTCGCCAGTACCGGCAGGACCATGAACATGCCCAGCATACGGAAGGCGAACACCAGGGCCAGGCCGCCTGCGGCGCGGGTCTCGCTGCCACTCATGCGTTCGCTGTGGGGATCGTGCATGGATAAACCTCGTGTGAACCGGCGGCGATTCTACCAGTCCCATCGCTTAACGGCATATACGCGACGCTTTGCCGCGTAATGGCATGGAGCCGTATACTCAACCGTTTATGCCCGCCGAGCGAGGCCGCAGTGGACAAGATCCTGATTCGTGGGGCACGAACCCACAACCTGAAGAACATCGACCTGACCCTGCCCCGGGACAAGTTGATCGTCATTACCGGCCTGTCCGGTTCCGGCAAGTCGTCCCTGGCCTTCGATACCCTGTACGCCGAAGGCCAGCGCCGCTATGTCGAATCGCTGTCGGCCTATGCCCGGCAGTTCCTGTCGATGATGGAAAAACCCGACGTCGACACCATCGAAGGTTTGTCGCCGGCGATTTCCATCGAGCAAAAGTCGACCTCGCACAACCCGCGTTCGACCGTCGGCACCATCACTGAAATCTACGACTACCTGCGTCTGCTTTACGCCCGCGTCGGCACCCCGCGCTGCCCGGACCATGACATCCCGCTGGAAGCACAGACCGTCAGCCAGATGGTCGACCTGGTGCTGGCCCAGCCAGAAGGCAGCAAGCTGATGCTGCTGGCGCCGGTGATTCGCGAGCGCAAGGGTGAACACCTGGCGGTCTTCGAAGAACTGCGCGCCCAGGGCTTTGTCCGTGCGCGGGTCAACGGCAAGCTGTTCGAACTCGATGAACTGCCGAAGCTGGACAAGCAGAAAAAGCACACCATCGAAGTGGTGGTCGACCGTTTCAAGGTTCGCGAAGACCTGCAACAGCGCCTGGCCGAGTCATTCGAAACCGCGCTGAAGCTGGCTGACGGCATCGCCCTGGTCGCCTCGATGGATGACGAGCCGTTCGAGGAGATGATCTTCTCCGCCCGCTTCGCCTGCCCGATCTGCGGCCATGCGATCAGCGAGCTGGAACCCAAGCTGTTCTCCTTCAACAATCCGGCCGGCGCCTGCCCGACCTGCGACGGCCTTGGGGTCAAGCAGTTCTTCGACACCAAGCGCCTGGTCAATGGCGAGTTGACCCTGGCCGAAGGCGCGATCCGCGGCTGGGACCGGCGCAACGTCTACTACTTCCAGATGCTCGGCTCGCTGGCCGCGCATTATGACTTCAGCCTCGAAATCCCCTTCGGCGAACTGCCGGCCGAGCAGCAGAAAGTCATCCTCCACGGCAGCGGCAAGCAGAACGTCGACTTCAAGTACCTCAACGACCGTGGCGATATCGTCAAGCGCTCACACCCGTTCGAAGGCATCGTGCCGAACCTGGAGCGGCGCTACCGCGAGACCGAATCGGCGACCGTGCGTGAAGAACTGGCCAAGTTCCTCAGCACCCAGCCCTGCCCGGATTGCCGCGGTACCCGCCTGCGTCGCGAGGCGCGGCATGTATGGGTCGGCGAGAAAACCCTGCCGGCGGTCACCTGCCTGCCGATCGGCGAAGCCAGCGGCTACTTCGGTGGCCTGAAACTGACCGGTCGACGTGGCGAAATTGCCGACAAGATTCTCAAGGAAATCTGCGAACGCCTGCAGTTTCTGGTCAACGTCGGCCTCGACTACCTGACCCTCGACCGCAGCGCTGACACTCTTTCGGGCGGCGAAGCCCAGCGTATCCGCCTGGCCAGCCAGATCGGCGCCGGCCTGGTCGGGGTGATGTACATCCTCGACGAACCGTCCATCGGCCTGCACCAGCGCGACAACGACCGTTTGCTCGGCACCCTCAATCACCTGCGCGACATCGGCAACACGGTGATCGTGGTCGAGCACGACGAGGACGCCATTCGCCTGGCCGACTACGTGGTGGACATCGGGCCGGGCGCCGGCGTGCACGGCGGCCAGATCGTCGCCGAAGGGACGCCGGCCGAGGTCATGGCCCATCCGGATTCGCTGACCGGCAAGTACCTGTCGGGCCGGGTCAAGATTGCCGTACCAGCCAAGCGTACTCCGCGTAACAAGAAGCTTTCGCTCAAGCTCAAGGGCGCGCGCGGCAACAACCTGCAGAACGTCGACCTGGACATCCCGATCGGCCTGCTGACTTGTGTGACTGGCGTGTCCGGTTCGGGCAAGTCGACGCTGATCAACAACACGCTGTTCCCGCTCAGTGCCACCGCCCTCAATGGCGCCAGCACCCTGGAAGCGGCGCCGCACGACAGCTGCGATGGCCTGCAGCACCTGGACAAGGTGGTCGACATTGACCAGAGCCCGATCGGCCGCACCCCGCGCTCGAACCCGGCGACCTACACCGGCCTGTTCACGCCGATCCGCGAACTGTTCTCCGGCGTCCCGGAGTCGCGCTCGCGCGGTTACGGCCCGGGGCGCTTCTCGTTCAACGTCAAGGGTGGGCGCTGCGAGGCCTGCCAGGGCGACGGCCTGATCAAGGTTGAGATGCACTTCCTGCCGGACATCTACGTGCCGTGCGATGTGTGCAAGAGCAAGCGCTACAACCGCGAAACCCTGGAGATCAAGTACAAGGGCAAGAACATCCACGAGGTCCTCGAAATGACCATCGAGGAAGCCCGCGAGTTCTTCGACGCGGTGCCGGCGCTGGCGCGCAAGCTGCAGACGCTGATGGATGTCGGTCTGTCCTACATCAAGCTCGGGCAGTCGGCGACCACGCTGTCAGGTGGCGAGGCGCAGCGGGTCAAGCTGTCACGCGAGCTGTCCAAGCGCGATACCGGCAAGACCCTGTACATCCTCGACGAGCCGACCACCGGCCTGCACTTTGCCGATATCCAGCAGTTGCTCGATGTACTGCACCGCCTGCGCGATCACGGCAACACTGTGGTGGTGATCGAGCACAACCTGGACGTGATCAAGACCGCCGACTGGATCGTCGACCTAGGCCCCGAGGGCGGCTCCAAGGGCGGGCAGATCATCGGCTTTGGTACGCCGGAAGACGTGGCCGAGATGAAGCAGTCGTACACCGGCTACTACCTCAAGCCGCTGCTTGAGCGGGATCGCGCCTGATGTAGGAGCGGCGGTGCGACTTGCCCCTCGATTGCGGTTTGTCTATCGCATCGCGGGGCAAGCCCGCTCCCACCAAGAGATCCCCAGATAACAAAAAGCCCCGCACTGGCGGGGCTTTTTTTGATCGGGAAAATTACATCTGCGATTGCAGGTAGTTTTCCAGGCCGATCGACTTGATCAGGCCCTGCTGCTTTTCCAGCCAGTAGGTGTGATCTTCTTCGGTATCGGCCAGCTGCAGGCGCAGGATGTCGCGGCTGATGTAGTCTTTGTGCAGCTCGCACAACTCGATGCCTTTGCACAGCGCAGCGCGCACCTTGTACTCAAGGCGCAGGTCGGCGGCGATCATGTCCGGCACGGTGGTGCCAACGTCCAGGTCGTCAGGACGCATGCGCGGGGTGCCTTCCAGCATGAGGATACGACGCATCAGGGCATCGGCGTGTTGCGCCTCTTCTTCCATTTCGTGGTTGATACGCTCGTAGAGCTTGCTCAAGCCCCAGTCTTCGTACATCCGCGAGTGAATGAAATATTGGTCACGTGCCGCCAGTTCGCCCGTCAGCAACGTGTTGAGATAATCGATTACGTCCGGGTGACCTTGCATCGCCCTGCCTCTCCCTGTGTGAAAGACATAGTTTGAACCAGGATGACCGGAAGGTCACTGAGAATCGGGCATAAAAGTGCAAAAAAGCGGGCAAACGGTAGTGATATTCATTGAAAAACCGCCCAAATGAGGGCGGTTCTTCTTATCACTTCGACTTAGGCGAGATTCAGGCCCAAAGCCTTGGCAATTCCTTCGCCATAGGCCGGATCGGCCTTGAAGAAGTGTTGCAGCTGGCGCTGAACCACGTCTTCAGTCACCCCGGCCATGGCGCCGGCGATGTTGCTGATCAGCAGGGCCTTCTGCTCCGGATTCATCAGGCGGAACAGCGCCCCGGCGTGACTGTAGTAGTCGGTGTCTTCGCGGTGATCGTAACGATCGGCGACACCGTTCAGGGCCAGTGAAGGCTCCGCGTACTGAGGAGCCTGCTTCGGCGCATTGGCGTAGCTGTTCGGCTCGTAGTTCGGTGCCGCACCGCCGTTGCTGCCAAAAGCCATCGAGCCATCACGCTGGTAGCTGTTCACCGGGCTACGTGGGGCGTTGACCGGCAGTTGCTGGTGGTTGGTCCCGACACGGTAGCGATGTGCGTCTGCGTAGGCGAATACGCGGCCCTGAAGCATGCGGTCCGGCGACAGGCCAACCCCCGGCACCATGTTGCTCGGGCCGAACGCCGCTTGTTCGACTTCGGCAAAGTAGTTCAGCGGGTTGCGGTTGAGCTCCAGCTCGCCGATCTCGATCAACGGGTAGTCCTTCTGCGACCAGGTCTTGGTCACGTCGAACGGGTTTTCATCGCGGCTGGCCGCCTCTTCCTCGCTCATCACCTGAATGCACACGGCCCATTTCGGGAAGTCGCCACGCTCGATCGCTTCGAACAGGTCGCGTTGGGCGTAGTCCGGGTCGGTGCCAGCCAGGCGCGCGGCATCGGCGGGGGCCAGGTTCTTGATGCCCTGCCTGGTTTTGAAGTGCCATTTGACCCAGGTACGCTGGCCCTGAGCATTGATCAGGCTATAGGTGTGACTGCCGAAGCCGTGCATGTGACGGTAGCCGTCCGGGATCCCACGGTCTGAGAACAGGATGGTGACCTGGTGCAGCGCCTCGGGCGAATGCGACCAGAAGTCCCACATCATCTGCGCGCTTTTCAGGTTGCTTTGCGGCAGGCGCTTCTGGGTGTGGATAAAGTCGGGGAATTTCAGTGGGTCACGGATGAAGAACACTGGAGTGTTGTTGCCAACGATGTCCCAGTTGCCTTCTTCGGTGTAGAACTTCAGGGCGAAACCACGTGGGTCACGCTCGGTATCGGCCGAACCACGCTCGCCACCGACCGTGGAGAAGCGCAGGAAGGTTTCGGTCTGCTTGCCAACGCTGTTGAACAGCCTGGCGCAGCTGTACTGGGTGATATCGCGGGTGACGGTGAAGGTGCCATAGGCACCCGAGCCTTTGGCGTGTACGCGGCGCTCAGGGATGTTCTCGCGGTTGAAGTGCGCGAGTTTCTCGATCAGGTGGAAGTCATCCAGCAACAACGGGCCACGCGGGCCTGCCGAACGCGAATTCTGGTTGTCGGCCACCGGCGCGCCGCTGGCGGTGGTCAGTATTTTGTTCTGGCTCATGCTCTCTCTCCCTATCGGTCTTGAACGGCCGGCTAATCGGCTCGGGATGAGTATCGACCACAACTATGACAACAACAAATTCATTAACTGATTCATATCAATAGATTATTACAATACATGCAGACACAAAAAACCGGGCACTAGGCCCGGCTTCTTGTTACAGACTGTTCGCCTTACTCAGCAGCTTCAACCGAGCCACCGACAGGACGATCAACCAGCTCGACGTACGCCATAGGTGCGTTATCGCCAGCGCGGAAGCCGCACTTGAGGATACGCAGGTAGCCGCCCTGACGGGTGGCATAGCGCTTGCCCAGATCGTTGAACAGCTTACCGACGATTTCTTTCGAACGAGTACGGTCGAAAGCCAGACGACGGTTAGCAACGCTGTCTTCCTTGGCCAGGGTGATCAGCGGCTCGGCAACGCGGCGCAGTTCCTTGGCTTTTGGCAGAGTAGTTTTGATCAGCTCGTGCTCGAACAGCGACACCGCCATGTTTTGGAACATGGCCTTACGGTGAGAGCTGGTACGGCTCAGGTGACGTCCACTTTTACGATGACGCATGGGTTCATTCCTTACCAAACACTACGTTCGGTGATTACGACGATCAGGCAGTCGCCTTGTCGTCCTTCTTAAGACTTGCAGGCGGCCAGTTGTCGAGGCGCATGCCGAGGGACAGACCGCGGGAGGCCAGAACGTCCTTGATTTCAGTCAAGGATTTCTTGCCCAGGTTCGGAGTCTTCAACAGCTCTACTTCGGTACGCTGAATCAGGTCGCCGATGTAGTAGATGTTTTCCGCCTTAAGGCAGTTAGCCGAACGTACAGTCAGTTCCAGATCGTCAACCGGGCGAAGCAGGATCGGATCGATCTCGTCTTCCTGCTCGACAACCACTGGTTCACTGTCACCTTTGAGGTCGACGAACGCAGCCAACTGCTGTTGCAGGATGGTTGCAGCGCGACGGATAGCCTCTTCAGGATCCAGAGTACCGTTGGTTTCCAGATCAATTACCAGCTTGTCCAGGTTGGTACGCTGCTCGACACGGGCGTTTTCCACCACGTATGCGATACGGCGAACCGGGCTGAACGAAGAGTCGAGCTGCAAGCGACCAATGCTGCGGCTTTCGTCTTCATCGCTCTGACGCGAATCGGCCGGTTCATAACCACGACCACGAGCTACGGTGAGCTTCATGTTCAAGGCGCCGTTGGACGCCAGGTTAGCGATTACGTGATCGGGGTTAACGATCTCGACATCATGATCCAGCTGAATATCGGCAGCGGTAACCACCCCCGAACCCTTCTTCGACAAGGTCAGCGTAACTTCGTCACGACCGTGCAGTTTGATAGCCAGGCCTTTCAGGTTCAACAGGATTTCAATGACATCTTCCTGTACACCTTCGATTGCCGAGTACTCATGGAGTACACCGTCAATCTCGGCCTCGACTACTGCACAGCCAGGCATGGAGGACAACAGGATGCGGCGCAGCGCGTTGCCCAGGGTATGGCCAAAGCCACGCTCGAGAGGCTCGAGCGTGATTTTAGCGCGGGTTGGACTGACGACCTGCACATCGATGTGGCGGGGCGTCAGGAACTCATTTACCGAAATCTGCATGGATGCACCTATTTTCTAGCCCTTACTTGGAGTAGAGCTCGACAATCAGGCTTTCGTTGATGTCGGCGGACAGGTCACTGCGAGCAGGAACGTTCTTGAAAACGCCCGACTTCTTGGCAGCATCCACATCTACCCACTCAACGCGGCCACGCTGGGCGCACAGTTCAAGGGCTTGAACAATGCGCAGCTGGTTCAGCGACTTCTCGCGAACCGCGACCACGTCACCCGGACGAACTTGGTAGGACGGAACGTTTACAGTCTTGCCGTTTACGCTGATCGCTTTGTGCGAAACCAGCTGACGGGATTCGGCACGAGTAGCGCCAAAGCCCATACGATAAACGACGTTATCCAGACGGCACTCGAGCAGTTGCAGCAGGTTCTCACCAGTAGCGCCCTTCTTGGAGGCCGCTTGCTTGTAGTAACCGCTGAATTGACGCTCGAGGACGCCGTAGATACGACGAACTTTTTGTTTCTCACGCAGCTGGGTGCCGTAGTCGGACTGACGACCGCGGCGCTGACCGTGGATACCTGGGGCTGCTTCGATGTTGCACTTCGATTCCAGAGCGCGAACGCCGCTCTTCAGGAACAGATCGGTGCCTTCACGACGAGACAGTTTGCATTTTGGACCAATGTAACGTGCCATTTATCTGTCTCCTGATTACACGCGGCGCTTCTTCGGCGGACGGCACCCGTTATGCGGGATTGGCGTCACGTCGGTGATGCTGGCGATCTTATAGCCACAGCCGTTCAGAGCACGAACAGCGGACTCACGACCTGGACCTGGACCCTTGACGTTGACGTCGAGGTTCTTCAGACCATATTCCAGCGCAGCTTGACCAGCACGTTCAGCAGCTACCTGAGCAGCGAACGGGGTGGACTTGCGGGAACCGCGGAAACCCGAACCGCCGGAGGTAGCCCAGGACAGAGCGTTACCTTGACGATCGGTGATGGTCACGATGGTGTTGTTAAAAGACGCATGGATGTGGGCGATGCCATCAACCACTGTCTTTTTGACTTTTTTACGAGGACGAGCAGCAGGTTTTGCCATTTCTAAATTCCTGTCGATTCGCTGGTGCGATTACTTGCGGATCGGCTTACGCGGGCCCTTACGGGTACGCGCGTTGGTCTTGGTACGCTGACCGCGTACTGGCAGACCCCGACGATGACGCAGGCCGCGGTAGCAACCCAGGTCCATCAACCGCTTGATTTTCATGTTGATGTCACGGCGCAGATCACCTTCGGTGATGTACCTCGCAACTTCAGTACGCAGCGATTCAACCTGCTCGTCGCTCAGATCCTTGATCTTTGCGGCTGGGTTGACCCCAGTGTCTGCACAGATTTTCTGTGCAGTAGTGCGACCAACACCATAGATGTAGGTCAGCGAGATAACAGTGTGCTTGTTATCTGGAATGTTGACGCCTGCAATACGGGCCATTCAGTGGGACTCCAATTGACAGCTACCTACGCCCCGGAAGCCAAGAAATAGGGCGCGAGATAATATCGCTGTAGAAACAAATAATCAACCCAGCAGCGCACTAGCTGCTGGGTTTGAAGCGCAGATCACAATCAGCCTTGGCGCTGCTTGTGACGTGGTTCCGCACTGCAAATTACTCGAACGACACCTTCGCGGCGAATAATTTTGCAGTTACGGCACAGCTTTTTCACCGATGCACGAACTTTCATCACCAACTCCTCGAACCTTAAGGGTCAATCAGCGCAGCAGACCGCTGCCACCGTAGCCTTTCAGGTTGGCTTTCTTCATCAGGGATTCGTACTGGTGCGAAACGAGGTGCGATTGTACTTGGGACATGAAGTCCATCACAACCACTACCACAATCAGCAACGAGGTCCCGCCAAGGTAGAACGGAACGTTTGCCGCGACCACCAGGAACTGGGGAAGCAGACACACGGCCGTCATATAAAGAGCACCGAACATGGTCAAGCGGGTCAGAACGCCATCAATGTAGCGCGCCGACTGCTCGCCCGGACGGATACCCGGAATAAAGGCACCGGACTTCTTCAGGTTTTCCGCTACGTCTTTCGGATTGAACATCAACGCCGTATAGAAGAAGCAGAAGAAAATAATCCCTGCACTAAACAGCAGAATATTCAACGGCTGACCAGGAGCGATCGACTGCGAGATGTCCTGCAACCAGCCCATACCTTCGGACTGACCGAACCAGGCACCCAGCGAAGCCGGGAACAGCAAGATGCTGCTCGCGAAAATGGCAGGAATTACGCCCGCCATGTTCACTTTCAACGGCAAGTGGCTGGTCTGCGCAGCGAAGACCTTGCGGCCCTGCTGACGCTTGGCGTAGTGAACGGCGATACGACGCTGACCACGCTCAATGAACACCACGAAACCGATAATCGCTACTGCCAGCAAACCGATAGCGACCAGGGCGAAAATATTGATATCGCCTGTGCGTGCAGACTCGAAAGACTGCCCGATTGCTCTCGGAAGACCGGCGACGATACCTGCGAAGATCAACATCGAGATACCGTTGCCTACACCGCGCTCGGTGATCTGCTCGCCCAGCCACATCATGAACATCGCGCCGGCCACGAAAGTGGACACCGCAACGAAATGGAAGCCAAAGTCAGCAGAAAACGCCACGCCCTGACCGGCCAGACCAATGGACATGCCAATGGCCTGGACCAGCGCCAGGATAACGGTGCCGTAGCGGGTGTACTGGCTGATCTTGCGACGGCCAGCTTCACCTTCCTTCTTCAACTGCTCCAGCTGCGGGCTAACGGCGGTCATCAGCTGCATGATGATCGATGCCGAAATGTACGGCATGATCCCCAGTGCAAAGATGCTCATCCGTTCCAGCGCGCCGCCGGAAAACATGTTGAACAAGCTAAGAATGGTCCCCTCATTCTGTCGAAACAGTTCCGCCAGCCGGTCCGGGTTGATACCTGGAACTGGGATGTGTGCGCCTATCCGGTAGACGATGATCGCCAGGAACAGAAAACGCAGACGAGCCCAGAGTTCAGACATCCCGCCTTTGCCGAGCGAAGAGAGAGCACCTTGCTTAGCCATTTATTCCTCGAACTTGCCGCCAGCTGCTTCGATAGCCGCACGCGCACCTTTGGTGGCTGCGATACCCTTGATGGTGACCGCGCGAGTAACTTCGCCGGACAGCATGATTTTCACACGCTGTACGCTTTGGTTAATCACGTTGGCATCCTTCAAGGATTGCACGGTGACAACGTCGCCTTCCACTTTGGCCAGCTCGGACAGACGCACTTCTGCGCGGTCCATGGCTTTCAGGGAAACGAAGCCGAATTTCGGCAGACGACGGTGCAGCGGCTGTTGACCGCCTTCAAAGCCTGGAGCAATGGTGCCACCGGAACGGGAGGTTTGACCTTTGTGGCCGCGGCCACCAGTCTTACCCAAACCGCTACCGATACCACGGCCCGGACGATGCTTCTCGCGACGGGAACCCGGCGCTGGACTCAGATCATTGAGTTTCATCGATTAACCCTCGACGCGCAGCATGTAGTAAGCCTTGTTGATCATCCCGCGATTCTCGGGAGTATCCAGGACTTCTACAGTGTGACCGATGCGGCGCAGACCCAGACCCTTAACACACAGTTTGTGGTTAGGGAGACGGCCGGCGGTGCTTTTGATCAGCGTTACTTTAACGGTAGCCATGATCAGCGGATCTCCTCAACGCTCTTGCCGCGCTTGGCAGCAATGGACTCAGGAGATTGCATAGCCTTCAGACCCTTGAAAGTGGCATGAACCACGTTCACTGGGTTGGTCGAGCCATAGCACTTGGCCAGGACGTTCTGAACGCCAGCAACTTCCAGGACGGCACGCATTGCGCCACCGGCGATGATACCGGTACCTTCCGAGGCAGGCTGCATGTACACCTTCGACGCGCCATGGGCGGACTTGGTGGCGTACTGCAGAGTAGTGCCGTTCAGGTCTACCTGAATCATGTTGCGACGAGCAGCTTCCATGGCTTTCTGGATCGCAGCAGGTACTTCGCGCGACTTGCCACGGCCGAAGCCAACACGACCTTTACCATCACCAACCACGGTCAACGCGGTGAAAGTGAAGATACGGCCGCCTTTGACGGTTTTAGCAACGCGGTTAACTTGAACCAGCTTCTCGATGTAGCCTTCGTCGCGCTTTTGATCGTTATTTGCCATAACTTAGAACTCCAGCCCGCCTTCACGAGCAGCATCAGCCAGCGCTTTGACGCGGCCATGGTACTTGAAGCCGGAACGGTCAAAGGCAACTTGAGATACACCGGCGGCTTTCGCGCGCTCAGCTACCAGCTTGCCAACCTTAGTGGCCGCGTCGATGTTGCCGGTGGCACCATCACGCAGTTCTTTGTCCAAGGTCGAGGCACTGGCCAAAACCTTGCTGCCGTCGGCCGAAATGACCTGGGCGTAGATGTGCTGCGAGGAGCGGAACACGCAGAGACGCACGACTTCGAGTTCGTGCATTTTCAGGCGTGCTTTGCGAGCGCGACGCAGTCGAGTAACTTTTTTGTCGGTCATTTGCTAGGCCCTACTTCTTCTTGGCTTCTTTACGACGGACGACTTCGTCCGCGTAACGCACACCCTTGCCTTTGTACGGCTCTGGTGGACGGAAGTCGCGGATTTCAGCGGCCACCTGACCTACCAGCTGCTTGTCGATACCCTTGATCAGGATATCGGTCTGGCTTGGGGTCTCTGCGGTGATACCGGCCGGCAGTTCGTAATCCACTGGATGCGAGAAGCCGAGTGCCAGGTTCAGCACGGTGCCTTTGGCTTGTGCTTTGTAACCAACACCGACCAGCTGGAGCTTGCGCTCGAAGCCTTGGCTTACGCCCTGGACCATGTTGTTCACCAGGGCGCGGGTAGTACCGGCCATAGCGCGAGTTTGTTGATCGCCATTGCGAGCAGCGAAACGCAGCTCACCAGCTTCTTCAACAATTTCAACCGACGAGTGAACGTTCAGTTCGAGAGTGCCCTTGGCACCCTTCACCGAAAGCTGTTGGCCGACGAATTTGACTTCGACACCGGCTGGCAGCTTAACGGGGTTCTTAGCGACGCGAGACATGCTTATCCCCCCTTAGAACACTGTGCAGAGAACTTCGCCGCCGACACCGGCAGCGCGCGCAGCACGATCAGTCATCACACCTTTGTTGGTGGAGACGATAGACACGCCCAGACCGCCACGTACTTTCGGCAGTTCTTCGACGGACTTGTACTGACGCAGGCCTGGACGACTTACGCGCTTGACTTCCTCGATGACCGGACGGCCTTCGAAGTATTTCAGCTCGATGGAAAGCGATGGTTTTACTTCGCTGCTGACTTGGTAGCCAGCGATGTAACCTTCGTCTTTCAGAACTTTGGCTACCGCAACCTTCAGAGTCGACGAAGGCATGCTTACGACGGACTTTTCAGCCATCTGGGCATTACGGATGCGAGTTAGCATGTCCGCTAACGGGTCCTGCATACTCATGGGCTAGACGCTCCTGATACAAGAAAAATTAGCCTCTCGGCTACTACAGTCCCCTGAAATCGCCGGGCGTAAAAACCCGGGCTCAGGAGAGCCGGTCATTCTAGACAGTTCCCAGAAACGAAACAAGCCCCAGAAGGGGCTTGTTTCGTTGCAAGGTCACCGGTGGTCGGAAGATTGCTCCCCCGCCACCTGGACGCTGCCGGTACGTCTTACCAGCTGGCTTTAACCAGACCTGGAACGTCACCGCGCATTGCTGCTTCACGCAGCTTGTTACGGCCGAGGCCGAACTTGCGGTAAACGCCGTGTGGACGACCGGTGATGCGGCAACGGTTACGCAGGCGCGCAGCGCTAGCGTCACGTGGTTGCTTCTGCAGAGCTACGACGGCGGCAAAACGCTCTTCTGGAGTTGCTTCCAGGTTCACGATGGTCGCTTTCAGCTCGGCACGCTTCTTGGCGTACTTGGCAACGGTGAGCTGACGCTTCAGCTCACGGTTCTTCATGCTCTTCTTGGCCATTTTCCTACTCCAATCAGTTGCGGAACGGGAATTTGAAAGCACGCATCAGAGCGCGGCCTTCATCATCGTTCTTGGCAGTGGTGGTCAGGGTAATGTCCAGACCGCGCAGAGCATCGATCTTGTCGTAGTCGATTTCCGGGAAGATGATCTGCTCTTTCACGCCCATGCTGTAGTTGCCACGACCATCGAAGGACTTGGCATTCAGGCCGCGGAAGTCGCGAACCCGAGGCAGGGAGATCGCCAGCAGGCGGTCCAGGAATTCGTACATACGATCACGGCGCAGGGTAACTTTAACGCCGATCGGCCAGCCTTCACGGACTTTGAAGCCCGCGATGGATTTCCGAGCGAAAGTCACAACGGCTTTCTGACCGGTGATCTTCTCCAGGTCAGCAACAGCGTGTTCGATGACTTTTTTGTCGCCGACAGCTTCGCCCAGACCCATGTTCAGGGTGATCTTGGTAACGCGCGGAACTTCCATCACGTTCGCCAGCTTAAGTTCTTCCTTAAGCTTGGGAGCAATCTCGTTCCGGTAAATCTCTTTCAGTCGTGCCATGGTCTTCTACCTAGCAGTGTTCAAGCATCAACCGCTTTTTGGGTCGACTTGAAGACACGAATTTTTTTGCCGTCTTCTACTTTGAAACCAACGCGGTCAGCCTTGTTGGTTTCGCCGTTGAAAATGGCGACGTTGGAAGCGTGCAGTGGCGCTTCTTTCTCGACGATACCGCCCTGTACGCCCGACATCGGGTTAGGCTTGGTATGACGCTTCACCAGGTTGATCCCACCAACGACCAGACGGTCGTCAGCGAGAACCTTGAGCACCTTACCGCGCTTACCTTTGTCTTTGCCGGCGATCACGATGATCTCGTCGTCACGACGAATCTTTTGCATGTCGGATCTCCTTACAGCACTTCTGGGGCGAGCGAGACGATCTTCATGAACTTCTCAGTACGAAGTTCACGGGTCACTGGCCCAAAGATACGGGTGCCGATCGGCTCTTGCTTGTTGTTCAGCAGAACAGCAGCATTGCCATCAAAGCGGATGATGGAGCCGTCAGCACGACGGACACCGTGGCGAGTGCGGACTACAACAGCAGTCATCACTTGGCCTTTCTTCACTTTACCGCGAGGAATTGCTTCCTTGACGGTTACCTTGATGATGTCACCGATGCCGGCGTAACGGCGGTGCGAACCGCCGAGAACCTTGATGCACATGACGCGACGAGCGCCGCTGTTATCGGCCACATCGAGCATGGATTGAGTCTGAATCATAAAATTTCTCCGACCCTTAGCCCTTAGACTTCAACAGCGCGTTCGAGAACTTCAACCAGTGCCCAGGACTTGGTCTTGGCCAGCGGACGGGTCTCGCGGATGGAGACCTTGTCGCCGATATGGCACTGGTTGGTTTCGTCGTGCGCGTGCAGCTTAGTCGAACGCTTAACGTATTTACCGTAGATCGGGTGCTTTACGCGACGCTCGATCAGTACGGTGATGGTTTTGTCCATCTTGTCGCTGACGACACGGCCAGTCAGCGTACGGACGGTTTTTTCAGCTTCAGCCATGATCACTTACCTGCCTGCTGGTTGAGCACAGTTTTCACGCGAGCGATGTCACGCTTAACTTGCGAGAGCAGGTGCGACTGCCCCAACTGGCCAGTTGCTTTCTGCATACGCAGATTGAACTGGTCGCGCAGCAAGCCGAGCAGTTGCTCGTTCAGCTGCTGTGCTGATTTTTCACGAAGTTCATTCGCTTTCATCACATCACCGTCCGCTTAACAAAGGAGGTGGCGAGAGGCAGCTTTGCAGCCGCCAGGGCGAAAGCCTCACGCGCCAACTCTTCAGAAACACCCTCGATCTCGTACAGGACTTTGCCTGGCTGGATCTGGGCAACCCAGTACTCCACGGAACCTTTACCTTTACCCATCCGCACTTCGAGAGGCTTCTTGGAGATCGGCTTGTCCGGGAACACACGGATCCAGATTTTACCGCCACGTTTTACGTGACGGGTCAGAGCACGACGTGCCGACTCAATCTGGCGGGCGGTGAGACGACCGCGAGCAACAGCTTTCAGAGCAAATTCGCCGAAGCTGACTTTGCTACCGCGCAGTGCCAGACCACGGTTGTGGCCAGTCATCTGCTTGCGGAATTTTGTACGCTTTGGTTGCAACATTTGGCGTACCCCTTACTTAGCAGCTTTTTTACGAGGCGCTGGTGCTTGTGGTTTCAGTTCTTCTTGGCGACCACCAATTACTTCGCCTTTGAAAATCCAAACCTTCACACCGATCACACCGTAAGTGGTGTGAGCTTCGTAGGTGGCATAGTCGATATCGGCACGCAGGGTGTGCAGCGGCACACGACCTTCGCGATACCATTCAGTACGTGCGATTTCAGCACCGCCGAGACGACCGCTCACTTGGATCTTGATGCCTTTGGCACCAATGCGCATGGCGTTCTGTACGGCGCGCTTCATGGCGCGACGGAACATCACACGACGCTCCAGCTGCTGAGCTACGCTCTGAGCTACCAGCATACCGTCGAGTTCCGGCTTGCGGATCTCTTCGATGTTGATGTGCACAGGCACACCCATTTGCTTGGTCAGGTCCTGACGCAGTTTCTCAACATCTTCACCTTTCTTCCCGATAACGATACCTGGACGAGCGGTGTGGATGGTGATGCGTGCAGTTTGGGCCGGACGATGGATATCGATACGGCTAACGGACGCGCTTTTTAGTTTGTCTTGGAGGTACTCACGCACATTCAGATCTGCGAGCAAATAGTCCGCATAAGTCCGACCGTCTGCGTACCAGACGGAGGTGTGCTCCTTGACGATTCCCAGGCGAATGCCAGTGGGATGTACTTTCTGACCCATCTGATCGACTCCGTTACTTGTCCGCAACCTTGACAGTGATATGGCAAGACCGCTTGACGATGCGATCAGCGCGGCCTTTGGCACGCGGCATGATGCGCTTCAGCGAACGCCCTTCGTTGACGAAAACGGTGGAGACCTTCAGGTCATCAACGTCTGCGCCTTCGTTATGCTCGGCGTTGGCTACGGCCGACTCGAGGACTTTCTTCATGATTTCAGCGGCTTTTTTGCTGCTGAAAGCCAACAGGTTGAGCGCTTCGCCCACCTTCTTCCCGCGGATCTGGTCGGCGACCAAGCGGGCTTTCTGGGCGGAGATTCGAGCGCCCGACAACTTAGCGGCTACTTCCATTTCCTTACCCCTTAACGCTTGGCTTTCTTGTCAGCCACGTGCCCACGATAAGTGCGGGTACCGGCAAACTCGCCCAGTTTATGGCCGACCATGTCTTCGTTCACGAGAACTGGGACGTGTTGGCGACCGTTGTGTACCGCGATGGTCAGACCGACCATTTGTGGCAGGATCATGGAACGGCGCGACCAGGTCTTAACTGGTTTGCGATCGTTCTTTTCCGCCGCCACTTCGATCTTCTTCAGTAGGTGAAGATCGATAAAAGGACCTTTTTTCAGAGAACGTGGCACTGTCGTATCCCTCTATTTACTTGCGACGACGGACGATCATGTTGTCGGTACGCTTATTACCACGAGTCTTCGCGCCCTTAGTCGGGAAGCCCCATGGCGATACCGGATGACGACCACCGGAGGTACGACCTTCACCACCACCATGTGGGTGGTCAACCGGGTTCATGGCAACACCACGAACGGTTGGGCGAACGCCACGCCAGCGTTTGGCACCGGCTTTACCCAGCGAACGCAGGCTGTGCTCGGAGTTCGAGACTTCACCCAGGGTCGCACGGCATTCAGCCAGGACTTTACGCATTTCACCAGAGCGCAGACGCAGGGTCACATAGACACCTTCGCGAGCGATCAGCTGAGCCGAAGCACCAGCGGAACGAGCGATCTGTGCACCTTTGCCCGGCTTCAGTTCGATGCCGTGAATGGTGCTACCCACTGGGATGTTGCGCAGTTGCAGGGAGTTGCCTGGCTTGATTGGAGCCAGAGCGCCTGCGATCAGCTGGTCGCCAGCAGCAACGCCTTTAGGGGCGATGATGTAGCGGCGCTCGCCGTCTGCGTAGCACAGCAGTGCGATGTGAGCAGTACGGTTTGGATCGTATTCGATACGCTCGACAGTGGCGACGATGCCATCTTTGTCGTTGCGACGGAAATCGACCATACGGTAATGCTGCTTATGACCACCACCTACGTGACGAGTAGTGATACGGCCATTGTTGTTACGACCACCAGACTTCGATTTCTTCTCGAGCAGCGGTGCGTGAGGAGCGCCTTTATGCAGCTCCTTGTTGACCACCTTGACCACGAAACGGCGGCCAGGGGAAGTCGGTTTGCATTTAACGATTGCCATGATGCACCCCTTCCTTACTCAGCACTGCTGCTGAAATCGAGATCTTGGCCTGGCTGAAGCGAAACGATCGCTTTCTTCCAGTCATTGCGCTTGCCCAGACCACGTGCGGTACGCTTGGTTTTACCCAGAACGTTTACAGTCGACACGTTTTCGACTTTTACGCCGAACAGGCCTTCGACAGCTTTCTTGATTTCCAGCTTGGTTGCGTCAGTAGCAACCTTGAATACGAACTGGCCTTTTTTCTCAGCCAGAACGGTAGCCTTCTCGGAAACATGCGGGCCAAGGAGGACTTTAAATACGCGTTCCTGGTTCATCCCAGCAGCTCCTCGAATTTCTTCACGGCCGACACAGTGATCAACACTTTGTCGTATGCGATCAGACTGACCGGATCGGAACCCTGTACGTCACGTACGTCGACGTGCGGCAGGTTACGAGCAGCCAGGTACAGGTTCTGATCAACAGCGTCCGAAACGATCAGTACGTCGCTCAGACCCATGCCGTTCAGCTTGTTCAGCAGATCTTTGGTTTTCGGTGCTTCAACAGCAAAGTCCTGAACCACGACCAGACGGTCGGTACGCACCAGCTCAGCGAGGATGGAACGCATTGCTGCGCGGTACATCTTCTTGTTGAGCTTCTGCGAGTGATCCTGAGGACGAGCTGCGAAAGTGGTACCACCGCCACGCCAGATTGGGCTACGGATAGTACCGGCACGAGCACGGCCAGTGCCTTTCTGACGCCATGGGCGCTTACCGCCACCAGCAACGTCGGAACGGGTTTTCTGCTGCTTGGTGCCTTGACGGCCGCCGGCCATATAGGCCACGACTGCTTGGTGTACCAGCGTCTCGTTGAATTCGCCGCCGAAAGTCAGTTCGGAAACTTCGATCGCTTGAGCGTCATTTACATTTAGTTGCATGTCAGCTTCCCCTTAACCGCGAGCCTTGGCAGCCGGACGCACAACCAGATCGCTGCCAGTTGCGCCTGGAACGGCACCCTTGACCAGCAACAGATTGCGTTCAGCGTCGACGCGCACTACTTCGAGGGACTGAACGGTCACGCGCTCGGCGCCCATGTGACCGGACATTTTCTTGCCCTTGAATACACGACCAGGAGTCTGGCACTGGCCGATAGAGCCCGGGACGCGGTGGGAGACGGAGTTACCGTGGGTGTTATCTTGACCGCGGAAATTCCAACGCTTGATGGTACCGGCAAAGCCTTTACCCTTGGACTGGCCGGTAACGTCTACCAGCTGACCTGCAGCGAAGATTTCAGCGTTGATCGAATCACCGGCCTGGAACTCACCTTCTTCAAGGCGGAATTCCCAGACACCGCGACCCGCGGCAACGTTCGCCTTGGCGAAGTGACCAGCTTGAGCAGCAGTCACACGCGAAGCGCGACGCTCACCGACAGTGACTTGCACTGCACGATAGCCATCGGTTTCTTCAGTTTTGAACTGGGTGACGCGATTCGGCTCGATCTCAATGACCGTGACCGGAATGGAGACACCTTCTTCGGTGAAAATACGGGTCATACCGCATTTACGACCGACTACACCAATAGTCATGTTGTAAACCTCATGAGTGTACGGGGCTTTCACCCGCTATGGCCGCCCATTTCAGAGCGTTACACGACTAAGACCGTGTCTTAGCCGAGGCTGATCTGCACTTCCACACCGGCCGCAAGATCAAGCTTCATAAGAGCATCAACGGTTTTATCCGTTGGCTGGACGATGTCCAGAACGCGCTTATGAGTACGGATCTCGTACTGGTCACGCGCGTCTTTGTTGACGTGCGGGGAGACCAGAACGGTGAACCGCTCTTTACGGGTAGGCAGTGGAATTGGACCACGCACTTGAGCACCAGTACGTTTCGCGGTTTCCACGATTTCCTGGGTGGATTGGTCGATCAGGCGATGGTCAAAAGCCTTCAACCTGATACGGATTTGCTGATTTTGCATTGGATTTCAGACTCCAGGCTGCTATTCCCACCGGGCGCACTACGCCCGTTAAAAGGAGGCGTGATTCTATAGAGGGCCCCACTGAGTGTCAACCCAATAAAAAAGCCCCCGCTGAGCGGGGGCCTTTTTAAGCGATCAACGATTACTCGATGATTTTGGCTACGACGCCGGCGCCGACGGTACGACCGCCTTCACGGATAGCGAAACGCAGACCGTCTTCCATCGCGATGGTCTTGATCAGGGTAACAGTCATTTGAATGTTGTCACCTGGCATTACCATTTCAACGCCTTCTGGCAGCTCGCAGTTACCAGTCACGTCAGTAGTACGGAAGTAGAACTGTGGACGGTAGCCTTTGAAGAACGGAGTATGACGGCCGCCTTCTTCCTTGCTCAGAACGTAAACTTCTGCGGTGAACTTGGTGTGCGGCTTGACCGAACCTGGCTTGACCAGAACCTGGCCACGCTCAACGTCGTCACGCTTGGTGCCGCGCAGCAGCACGCCGCAGTTCTCGCCAGCACGACCTTCGTCCAGCAGCTTGCGGAACATCTCAACACCGGTGCAGGTGGTGGTGGTGGTGTCACGCAGACCAACGATTTCCAGGGCGTCTTGAACGCGGACGATACCACGCTCGATACGACCGGTAACAACGGTACCACGACCCGAGATCGAGAATACGTCTTCGATTGGCATCAGGAACGGCTTGTCGATAGCGCGCTCAGGCTCTGGGATGTAGGCATCCAGAGTCTCAACCAGCTTCTTGACAGCGGTGGTGCCCATTTCGTTGTCGTCTTTGCCTTCCAGCGCCATACGAGCCGAACCGATGATGATCGGAGTGTCGTCGCCTGGGAAGTCATAGGTGGACAGCAGGTCGCGAACTTCCATCTCGACCAGTTCCAGCAGCTCAGCGTCGTCTACCAGGTCAGCCTTGTTCAGGAAGACCACGATGTACGGAACGCCAACCTGACGGGACAGCAGGATGTGCTCACGGGTTTGTGGCATCGGACCATCGGCGGCCGAGCAAACCAGGATCGCGCCGTCCATCTGGGCAGCACCGGTGATCATGTTCTTCACGTAGTCAGCGTGACCTGGGCAGTCGACGTGAGCGTAGTGACGAATCTTCGAGTTGTACTCGACGTGTGCGGTGTTGATGGTGATACCGCGAGCTTTCTCTTCTGGAGCGCTGTCGATCTTGTCGAAGTCAACAACGGCCGAACCGAAAACTTCGGAGCAGACGCGAGTCAGAGCTGCGGTCAGAGTGGTTTTACCGTGGTCAACGTGACCGATGGTGCCAACGTTGACGTGCGGAAGGGAACGATCAAATTTTTCTTTAGCCACGACAGTGAACCTCTTGCCTAAAGGGCTGGATTAGCCTTGTTTTTTAACGAGTGCTTCGACGATATTCGACGGAGCTTCGGCGTATTTGGAGAATTCCATGGAGTAGCTCGCGCGACCCTGAGACATGGAACGAACGTCGGTCGCATAACCGAACATTTCTCCGAGCGGAACTTCAGCACGGACAACCTTGCCGGACACCGAATCTTCCATACCCTGGATCAGACCACGACGACGGTTCAGGTCACCCATCACGTCACCCATGTAGTCCTCAGGGGTCACAACTTCTACCTTCATGATCGGCTCAAGCACTTTACCGCCGCCTTTGGCAGCCAGTTGCTTGGTCGCCATGGAGGCCGCCACCTTGAACGCCATCTCGTTGGAGTCGACGTCGTGGTAGGAACCATCAAACACGGTTGCCTTCAGGCCGATCAGCGGATAGCCGGCAACAATGCCGTTCTTCATCTGCTCTTCGATACCCTTCTGGATCGCCGGGATGTATTCCTTAGGAACCACACCACCTACAACCTCGTTGGTGAATTCCAGGCCTTCGGTGATGTTGCCTTGTGCGTCCACTGTTGGCTGCGAGAAGCGAATCCAGCAGTGACCGAACTGACCGCGACCACCGGACTGACGAACGAACTTACCTTCGATCTCGACGTTGTCCTTGGTGATCTGCTCGCGGTACGAAACCTGCGGCTTACCGATGTTGGCTTCGACGTTGAACTCGCGCTTCATGCGGTCAACGAGGATGTCCAGGTGAAGCTCGCCCATACCGGAGATGATGGTCTGGCCGGTTTCTTCGTCGGTCTTGACGCGGAACGACGGGTCTTCCTGAGCCAGCTTGCCCAGTGCGATACCCATCTTTTCCTGGTCTTGCTTGGTCTTCGGCTCAACAGCAACCGAGATCACAGGCTCCGGGAAGTCCATACGCTCGAGGATGATCGGCTTGTCGGCGTTGCACAGGGTGTCACCAGTGGTGACGTCCTTCATGCCGATCAGAGCAGCGATGTCGCCTGCCAGTACTTCTTTGATCTCTTCACGCTGGTTGGCGTGCATCTGCACCATACGACCAACGCGCTCTTTCTTGCCTTTGACCGAGTTGATCACGGAGTCGCCAGACTGCAGCATGCCCGAGTAAACGCGCACGAAAGTCAGGGTACCCACGAACGGGTCGGTAGCAATCTTGAACGCCAGAGCCGAGAACGGCTCGTTGTCGTCGGCGTGACGCTCGTCGTAGTCAGCCTCGACCAGCTCGTCCTTCGGCTTCTCGATCAGGTCAGGGTGAATACCCTTGATCGCAGGAATCTCGGTCGGAGCAGGCAGGAAGTCGATAACGGCGTCGAGAACCAGGGGAACACCCTTGTTCTTGAACGACGAACCGCAGACGGCCGGAACGATCTCGCTGGCCAGGGTGCGCGCACGCAGACCGGCTTTGATCTCTTCGACCGACAGCTCACCTTCTTCAAGGTACTTGTTCATCAGCTCTTCGTTGGCTTCGGCAGCAGCTTCTACCATGTTCGCGCGCCATTCTTCGGCCAGCTCGAGCATGTCCGCAGGAATTTCTTCCTCACGGTAGGTAGTGCCTTTGTCGTCGTCGTTCCAGTAGATAGCCTTCATCTTGATCAGGTCGACCTGACCCTGGAAGTTATCTTCCGAACCGATGGCCAGCTGAACAGGAACCGGGGTGTGACCCAGACGGTTCTTGATCTGACCTACGACGCGCAGGAAGTTGGCGCCAGCACGGTCCATCTTGTTCACGTAAACAACACGTGGAACGCCGTATTTGTTGGCTTGACGCCATACGGTTTCGGACTGAGGCTCAACACCGGAGGTGCCGCAGAAAACAACGACCGCGCCGTCGAGTACGCGCAGCGAACGTTCTACTTCAATGGTGAAGTCAACGTGGCCGGGGGTATCGATGACGTTTACGCGATAGTTGTCATACTGACCTTTGGAGCCCTTCCAGAAGGTGGTGACAGCAGCGGAGGTAATGGTAATACCCCGCTCCTGCTCCTGCACCATCCAGTCGGTGGTCGCGGCGCCGTCATGCACCTCGCCCATCTTGTGGCTCAGGCCTGTGTAGAACAGGATCCGCTCGGTAGTGGTAGTTTTGCCCGCGTCAACGTGCGCGCAAATACCAATGTTACGGTAGCGGTTGATTGGTGTAGTACGAGCCATAGAGCCCTCGCAAAAATAGTGATGCCTGAATTAGAAGCGGTAGTGCGAGAACGCTTTGTTGGCTTCGGCCATACGGTGTACGTCTTCACGCTTCTTGACTGCAGCACCCTTGCCTTCAGCAGCATCCAGCAGCTCGCCGGCCAGGCGCAGAGCCATGGACTTCTCGCCACGCTTGCGGGCGTAGTCTACCAACCAGCGCATTGCCAGGGCGTTACGACGGGATGGACGAACTTCAACAGGAACCTGGTAAGTGGCACCGCCAACACGGCGCGACTTAACTTCGACCAGCGGAGCGATGGCGTCGAGAGCTTTCTCGAAGATTTCCAGGGGATCGCTGTTCTTGCGTTCTTTGACCTTGTCCAGCGCACCGTAAACGATACGCTCGGCAACGGCTTTCTTGCCGCTTTCCATCACGTGGTTCATGAACTTGGCGAGGATCTGGCTTCCGTATTTTGGATCGTCCAGAATCTCACGCTTGGCTGCTACACGACGTCTTGGCATTGATAAGCCCTCAAACGGTCTTCAGGTTAGCCCGGGACAGTGCCTCCTAAGGGTGCGTGCCCGACCTTACTCTTATCGACTCAATAAAATGAATAACTGCAAACTGCTGCAAACGGCCGATTACTTCGGACGCTTGGTACCGTACTTCGAACGACCTTGGTTACGACCTTTGACGCCGGAGGTATCCAGGGAGCCGCGAACGGTGTGGTAACGAACACCTGGCAAGTCTTTTACACGGCCGCCACGAATCAGGACGACGCTGTGCTCTTGCAGGTTGTGGCCTTCACCGCCGATGTACGAGGAAACCTCGAAACCGTTGGTCAGACGCACACGGCAAACTTTACGCAGTGCCGAGTTAGGTTTTTTCGGCGTGGTGGTGTACACACGGGTGCACACGCCACGACGTTGCGGGCAGTTCTGCAGCGCAGGAACGTCGGATTTCTCGACGATACGCTTACGCGGCTGACGTACCAGCTGGTTGATAGTTGCCATCTACTAGCTCCACTGTTGTCTTGCGACGCTATTGTCTTGCAAGAAAAGCAAAAATTGGCAGGACGGAGTCCCACCAAATTTAGGGGTACAAGAGTCTAAAGAGGATCTTGCCCCCAGTCAAGACAAGGCCCCGGCCCTCCCCTTCCGGTCATCGGCAACAAATTATGTCGCCAATGACCAAAACAGGTTTGCCGGGGCCCTATCCTACTTTCAGTTACCGCTGGAATTCAGCGCTTCGGTCAGTGCGGCTTCCACCTCACTGGCACTTACGCGCAGCGGTTTGTCGGCATCACGGCGACGCTTGCGCTCGCTGTGGTAGGCCAGACCGGTACCGGCCGGGATCAGACGACCCACGACCACGTTTTCTTTCAGGCCGCGCAGGTAATCGCGCTTGCCGGTTACCGCCGCTTCGGTCAGTACTCGAGTGGTTTCCTGGAAGGAAGCCGCCGAGATGAACGATTCGGTGGACAGCGAGGCCTTGGTGATACCCAGCAGTACGCGAGTGAACTTGGAGACAAACTTGTCTTCCGCGCCAAGGCGCTCGTTCTCTACCAGTACATGGGTCAGTTCCATCTGGTCGCCCTTGATGAAGCTGGAGTCACCCGACTCGGCAATCTCGACCTTGCGCAGCATCTGACGCAGGATGGTTTCGATGTGCTTGTCGTTGATCTTAACGCCTTGCAGACGGTAAACGTCCTGAATCTCGTTGACGATGTACTTGGCCAGCGCGCTGACACCCAGCAGACGCAGGATGTCGTGCGGATCGCTCGGACCGTCGGAGATAACTTCGCCGCGGTTCACTTGCTCGCCTTCGAAGACGTTCAGGTGACGCCACTTTGGAATCAGCTCTTCGTACGGATCGCTACCGTCGTTCGGGGTGATGACCAGACGGCGCTTGCCCTTGGTCTCTTTACCGAAGGCGATGGTGCCGCTGACTTCAGCCAGAATCGAGGCTTCTTTCGGACGACGGGCTTCGAACAAGTCGGCAACCCGCGGCAGACCACCGGTGATGTCACGGGTCTTCGACGTTTCTTGCGGGATACGCGCGATAACGTCACCGACGCCAATCTGGGCACCGTCAGCCACACCGACCAGGGCGTTGGCTGGCAGGAAGTACTGAGCCGGTACGTCGGTACCTGGCAGCAGCAGATCCTTGCCATTGGCGTCGACCATCTTGATTGCAGGACGGATTTCCTTGCCTGCAGCCGGACGGTCTTTGACGTCCAGAACTTCAATGTTGGTCAAACCAGTCAATTCGTCAGTCTGACGCTTGATGGTGATGCCTTCTTCCATGCCCACGAAGGTCACGGTACCTTTCATCTCGGTAACGATCGGGTGGGTGTGCGGGTCCCACTTGGCGACGATTGCGCCAGCGTCGACCTTGTCGCCTTCCTTCACCGAAATGACCGCACCGTAAGGCAGCTTGTAACGCTCGCGCTCACGACCGAATTCGTCGGCAATCGCCAACTCACCGGAACGCGATACGGCGACCAGGTTACGGTCGGCACGCTCAACGTGCTTCAGGTTATGCAGGCGAACCATACCGCCGTTCTTCACCTGGACGCTGTCGGCAGCCGAGGTCCGGCTTGCAGCACCACCGATGTGGAATGTACGCATGGTCAGCTGGGTACCCGGCTCACCGATCGACTGGGCAGCGATAACGCCGACCGCTTCACCGATGTTCACCTGGTGACCACGCGCCAGGTCACGACCGTAGCACTTGGCGCAGATGCCGTAGCGGGTTTCGCAGCTGATCGGCGAACGCACGATCACTTCGTCGATGCTGTTCAGCTCGATGAACTCGACCCACTTCTCGTCGACCAGGGTACCGGCCGGAACGATAACGTCGTCGGTGCCTGGCTTGAACACGTCACGGGCGATAACACGACCCAGTACACGCTCACCCAGCGGCTCTACAACGTCGCCGCCTTCAATGTGCGGCGTCATCAGCAGGCCTTGCTCGGTGCCGCAGTCGATCTCGGTCACGACCAGATCCTGGGCAACGTCTACCAGACGACGAGTCAGGTAACCGGAGTTCGCGGTTTTCAACGCGGTATCCGCAAGACCCTTACGAGCACCGTGAGTCGAGATGAAGTACTGGAGTACGCTCAGACCTTCACGGAAGTTCGCGGTGATCGGCGTCTCGATGATCGAGCCGTCCGGCTTGGCCATCAGACCACGCATACCGGCCAGCTGACGAATCTGAGCTGCCGAACCCCGGGCACCGGAGTCAGCCATCATGTACATCGAGTTGAAGGACTCTTGCTCGACTTCGTCGCCATTGCGGTCGATGACCTTCTCTTTCGAGAGGTTGGCCATCATCGCCTTGGAAACTTCGTCGTTCGCCTTGGACCACAAGTCGATGACTTTGTTGTACTTCTCGCCCTGGGTTACCAGGCCGGAGGCGTACTGGCTCTCGATCTCTTTCACTTCGTCGGTGGCAGCACCGATGATGCGGGCTTTTTCATCCGGGATAACGAAGTCGTTAACACCGATGGAAACGCCGGAGATGGTCGAGTAGGCAAAACCGGTATACATCAGCTGGTCAGCGAAGATCACGGTCTCTTTCAGACCAACCACGCGGTAGCACTGGTTGATCAGCTTGGAGATCGCCTTTTTCTTCATTGGCTGGTTGACCACGTCGTACGACAGACCTGGTGGAACAACCTGGAACAGCAGTGCACGGCCGACAGTGGTGTCGACGATACGGGTGTTCTTGACGCTGCCGCCATCACGATCGTTTACGGTTTCGTTGATACGAACCTTGATCTTGGCGTGCAGGGCAGCTTCGCCGGCACGGAATACCCGGTCGACTTCCTGCAGGTCAGCGAATACGCGACCTTCGCCCTTGGCGTTGATGGCTTCACGGGTCATGTAGTACAGACCCAGTACAACGTCCTGCGACGGAACGATGATTGGCTCACCGTTGGCTGGCGACAGGATGTTGTTGGTCGACATCATCAGCGCGCGCGCTTCGAGCTGGGCTTCCAGCGTCAGCGGCACGTGAACGGCCATCTGGTCACCGTCGAAGTCGGCGTTGTACGCAGCACAGACCAACGGGTGCAGCTGGATAGCCTTACCTTCGATCAGTACCGGTTCAAACGCCTGGATGCCCAGACGGTGAAGGGTCGGTGCACGGTTGAGCAGTACGGGGTGTTCGCGAATCACTTCGGCGAGAACGTCCCAAACCTCTGGCAGCTCACGCTCGACCATTTTCTTGGCGGCCTTGATGGTGGTCGCCAGACCACGCATTTCCAGCTTGCCGAAAATGAACGGCTTGAACAGCTCGAGAGCCATCTTCTTCGGCAGACCGCACTGGTGCAGACGCAGGGTCGGACCTACGGTAATTACCGAACGGCCGGAGTAGTCAACACGCTTACCGAGCAAGTTCTGACGGAAACGACCTTGCTTACCCTTGATCATGTCGGCCAGGGACTTCAGAGGACGCTTGTTCGAGCCGGTGATGGCACGACCGCGACGGCCGTTATCCAGCAAGGCGTCGACCGCTTCCTGCAGCATGCGCTTTTCGTTGCGCACGATGATGTCCGGCGCGGACAGGTCGAGCAGGCGCTTCAGACGGTTGTTACGGTTGATCACCCGACGATACAGGTCGTTCAGGTCGGAAGTCGCGAAGCGACCGCCATCCAGCGGAACCAATGGACGCAGGTCTGGCGGCAGAACCGGCAGAACGGTCAGGACCATCCACTCAGGCAGGTTGCCCGAGCCCTGGAAGGCCTCCATCAGTTTCAGACGCTTGGACAGCTTCTTGATCTTGGTTTCCGAGTTGGTCTGCGGAATCTCTTCGCGCAGGCGACCGATCTCGTGCTCCAGGTCGATAGCGTGCAGCAGCTCGCGGACAGCCTCGGCACCCATGCGGGCGTCGAAGTCGTCACCGAACTCTTCCAGCGCTTCGAAGTACTGCTCGTCGTTGAGCAGCTGGCCTTTTTCCAGGGTGGTCATGCCCGGGTCGATAACGACATAGCTCTCGAAGTAGAGAACGCGCTCGATATCACGCAGGGTCATGTCCATCAGCAGGCCGATACGCGACGGCAGCGATTTCAGGAACCAGATGTGGGCAACCGGCGAAGCCAGTTCGATGTGCGCCATGCGCTCACGACGAACCTTGGCCAGGGCGACTTCAACGCCGCACTTCTCGCAGATCACGCCGCGGTGTTTCAGGCGCTTGTACTTACCGCACAGGCACTCGTAGTCCTTGACTGGGCCAAAGATCTTGGCGCAGAACAGGCCGTCACGCTCAGGCTTGAACGTACGGTAGTTGATGGTTTCCGGTTTTTTAACTTCACCGAACGACCACGAACGGATCATCTCAGGCGAGGCCAATCCGATACGGATGGCGTCGAACTCTTCGACTTGACCCTGGTTTTTCAGCAAATTCAGTAGGTCTTTCAAGGCCTTTCCTCCTGGCGGAGCAGGGAGCGGGCTTTTCAGCCACGCTCCCGATTCGCGTCACGTGTTATTCGGTTTCCAGATCGATATCGATACCGAGCGAACGAATCTCTTTGATCAACACGTTGAAGGACTCGGGCATGCCCGGCTCCATACGGTGATCGCCGTCCACGATGTTTTTGTACATCTTGGTCCGACCGTTCACATCGTCCGACTTCACTGTGAGCATTTCTTGCAGGGTGTATGCCGCGCCGTATGCTTCCAGCGCCCACACTTCCATCTCCCCGAAACGCTGACCACCGAACTGCGCCTTACCACCCAGCGGCTGCTGGGTAACCAGGCTGTAAGAACCAGTGGAACGCGCGTGCATCTTGTCGTCCACCAAGTGGTTCAGCTTGAGCATGTACATGTAACCAACGGTCACATGACGCTCGAACTTGTTACCAGTACGACCGTCGAACAGCTGCATCTGACCGCTTTCTGGCATGTCTGCCAGTTTCAGCATGGCCTTGATCTCGCTTTCCTTGGCACCGTCGAAGACTGGAGTGGCCATTGGCACACCGCCTTTGAGGTTCTTCGCCAGGTCCAGGATCTCCTGGTCGGAGAAAGTCTCCAGCTCTTCCTGACGACCACCGATCTCGTTGTAGATCTCGGTGAGGAACTTGCGCAGCTCGATGACCTTGCGCTGCTCTTCGAGCATGCGGTTGATCTTCTCGCCCAGACCTTTGGCCGCCAGGCCCAGGTGGGTTTCGAGGATCTGACCAACGTTCATACGCGATGGTACACCCAGCGGGTTGAGTACCACGTCGACCGGAGTACCGTTGGCGTCGTGCGGCATGTCTTCGACCGGCATGATCACCGAGACCACACCTTTGTTACCGTGACGACCGGCCATCTTGTCGCCCGGCTGGATGCGACGACGGATTGCCAGGTAGACCTTGACGATCTTCAGTACGCCCGGTGCCAGGTCATCGCCCTGCTGCAGCTTGCGCTTCTTGTCTTCGAACTTGTCGTCCAGCAGACGGCGACGATCAACGATGTAGGCCTGGGCCTTCTCGAGCTGCTCGTTCAGCGCGTCTTCGGCCATGCGCAGTTTGAACCACTGGCCGTGCTCCAGACCGTCCAGGACTTCGTTGGTGATCACAGTGCCTTTCTTCAGGCCTGCACCACCGTCGACAACCTGGCCGTTCAGGGCCGAACGCAGACGCTCGAAGGTTGCGCCTTCGACGATGCGGAACTCTTCGTTGAGGTCCTTGCGGATCTCGTCCAGCTGCATCTTCTCGATGGACAGCGCACGGCTGTCGCGCTCGACGCCATCACGGGTGAAGACCTGTACGTCGATGACAGTACCTTTGGTGCCGGTAGGCACGCGCAGGGAGGTGTCTTTAACGTCGCTGGCCTTCTCACCGAAGATCGCGCGCAGCAGTTTTTCTTCCGGAGTCAGCTGGGTTTCGCCTTTTGGCGTGACCTTGCCGACCAGGATGTCGCCAGCGCCAACTTCAGCACCAACATAGACGATACCGGCTTCGTCCAGCTTGTTCAGCGCAGCTTCACCGACGTTCGGGATGTCCGCGGTGATTTCCTCTGGGCCAAGCTTGGTGTCACGGGCCACACAGGTCAGTTCCTGGATGTGGATCGTGGTGAAGCGGTCTTCCTGAACCACACGCTCGGACAGGCAGATGGAGTCTTCGAAGTTGAAGCCGTTCCACGCCATGAACGCGATGCGCATGTTCTGACCCAGTGCCAGTTCACCCATATCGGTGGACGGGCCGTCGGCCATGATGTCGCCACGCTGAACCGCGTCACCCTTGTTCACCAGCGGACGCTGGTTGATGCAGGTGTTCTGGTTCGAACGGGTGTACTTGGTCAGGTTGTAGATGTCGACACCGGCTTCACCGGTTTCAACTTCGTCATCGGCAACGCGAACAACGATACGGCTGGCATCGACGGAGTCGATCACGCCACCACGACGGGCCACGACGCAAACGCCGGAGTCACGGGCAACGTTGCGCTCCATGCCGGTACCGACCAGCGGCTTGTCGGCGCGCAGGGTTGGTACAGCCTGACGCTGCATGTTCGAACCCATCAACGCACGGTTGGCGTCGTCGTGCTCGAGGAACGGAATCAGCGACGCTGCAACCGAAACTACCTGCTTCGGCGAAACGTCCATCAGGGTGACGTCTTCCGGCGCCTTGACGGTGAATTCGTTCAGGTGACGAACAGCTACCAGCTCGTCGATCAGGTGCTTCTTCTCGTTCATCGTGGCCGAAGCCTGGGCGATGACGTGATCAGCTTCTTCGATCGCCGACAGGAACACGATGTCGTCGGTAACCACGCCTTCTTTCACCACGCGGTACGGGCTTTCCAGGAAGCCGTACTGGTTGGTGCGAGCGTACGCAGCCAGGGAGTTGATCAGACCGATGTTCGGACCTTCAGGGGTCTCGATCGGGCACACACGGCCGTAGTGGGTCGGGTGTACGTCACGGACTTCGAAGCCTGCGCGCTCACGGGTCAGACCACCAGGGCCGAGTGCGGAGACACGACGCTTGTGGGTGATCTCGGACAGCGGGTTGTTCTGGTCCATGAACTGCGAGAGCTGGCTGGAGCCGAAGAACTCTTTCACCGCCGCCGCAACCGGCTTGGCGTTGATCAGGTCCTGAGGCATCAGGCCTTCGCTTTCAGCCATCGACAGACGCTCTTTGACCGCGCGCTCTACACGCACCAGGCCAACGCGGAACTGGTTCTCGGCCATCTCGCCGACACAACGGACGCGACGGTTACCCAGATGGTCGATGTCGTCGACGATACCTTTGCCGTTACGGATGTCGACCAGGGTCTTGAGGACCTCGACGATATCTTCCTTGCTCAGCACGCCCGAACCTTCGATCTCGGTACGACCGATACGACGGTTGAACTTCATGCGGCCAACGGCCGACAGGTCGTAACGTTCGGCGCTGAAGAACAGGTTGTTGAACAGGGTCTCGGCGGCATCCTTGGTTGGCGGCTCGCCAGGACGCATCATGCGATAGATCTCGACCAGCGCTTCCAGTTGGTTGCTGGTGGAGTCGATCTTCAGGGTATCCGAGATGAACGGACCGCAGTCGATGTCGTTGGTGTACAGGGTCTCGATGCGAACAACCTGAGCCTTGGCGATCTTCACCAGGGCGTCGGTGGTCAGCTCGGTGTTGCACTCAGCCAGGATCTCGCCGGTAGCCGGGTGCACGATCGCCTTGGCGGTAGTGCGGCCCAGGACGTATTCCAGCGGAACGTCCAGCTGCTTGACGCCAGCTTTTTCCAGCTGGTTGATGTGGCGAGCGGTGATACGACGACCTTGCTCGACAATGACCTTGCCGGTTTCGTCATGAATATCCATGACCGCAACTTCACCACGCAGGCGCTGAGGCACCAGCTCCAGGCTGAGCTTCTCGCCCGACACGTGGAACACGTTGGTGGTGTAGAAAGCATCCAGCACTTCTTCAGTGCTGTAGCCCAGCGCGCGCAGCAGAACCGACGCAGGCAGTTTACGACGACGGTCGATACGGACGAATACACAGTCTTTCGGATCGAACTCGAAGTCCAGCCACGAACCGCGGTAAGGAATGATCCGCGCCGAGTACAGCAGTTTGCCAGAGCTGTGCGTCTTGCCGCGGTCGTGATCGAAGAACACGCCCGGCGAACGGTGCAGCTGGGAAACGATAACACGCTCGGTACCGTTGATTACGAAGGTACCGTTTTCAGTCATCAGGGGAATTTCACCCATGTAGACTTCTTGCTCTTTGATGTCCTTGATCGCTTTGTTCGACGACTCTTTGTCGAAAATGATCAGGCGGACTTTTACCCGCAGCGGAACCGCATAGGTCACGCCACGCAGTACGCATTCTTTGACATCAAAAGCCGGTTCGCCCAGACGATAGCCAACGTACTCCAGGGCAGCATTGCCGGAGTAGCTGATGATCGGGAAAACCGATTTGAAGGCCGCATGCAGGCCCACGTCGCGGAACTGATCTTTGGTCGCTCCCGCTTGCAAGAATTCACGATACGAATCCAGCTGGATGGCCAGGAGGTAAGGCACATCCATGACGTCCGGCAACTTGCTAAAGTCCTTGCGGATACGTTTTTTCTCAGTGTATGAGTAAGCCATCAGCGTTCCCCAGCTTGGTCACCTGCTTGTTTGGCTTCTCCCGACGGGAGCAGCCAGAAAATCGTGCAAACCCCATGGTTTGCGCCACCATCATTGGTGGTTGCAGCTCGTTATCGGCGCCGACCTGGTCAGCTGCCAATAACGGAAAAAGGCCGGTGGCAAGAGCCACCAGCCATCAGCCTTTCGCTTATCGCTCGGGCTGGAGACGCACAGTCGAAATTACTTCAGTTCGACGGTAGCGCCTGCTGCTTCCAGGTCAGCTTTAGCTTTGTCAGCGGCTTCTTTCGAAACGCCTTCAGCAACAACCTGAGGAGCGGTATCAACCTTTTCCTTGGCTTCTTTCAGGCCCAGGCCGGTCAGTTCACGAACAGCCTTGATCACGTTTACTTTCTTGTCGCCAGCGGCAACCAGAACAACGTTGAACTCGGTTTGTTCTTCAACAACGGCAGCGGCAGCAGCTGGGCCGGCAGCGGCAACAGCAGCGGTAACACCGAAGGTTTCTTCCATTGCTTTGATCAGCTCAACAACTTCCAGAACGGTTTTCTGGCCGATTGCTTCGATGATTTGCTCGTTAGTCAGAGACATGACTTAAATCCTGTATTGGGGTGACAGCCTACGCAGCCATCAAATTAAACGTATGATTTCGAAAGTGCTTTCTGCGCCTTAGGCTGCAGCAGCTTCTTTCTGGTCGCGAACGGCTGCCAAAGTACGAGCCAGCTTGCTGGTAGCGCCTTGGATCACGCTCATCAGCTTCGCAATGGCCTCGTCGCGGGTCGGCAGGGAAGCCAACACGTCGATCTGGTTTGCGGCAAGGAACTTGCCGTCGAACGCAGCTGCCTTGATCTCGAACTTGCTCTGACCCTTGGCGAATTCTGCGAACAGACGGGCAGCAGCGCCCGGGTGTTCGTTGGAGAATGCGATCAGGGTAGGGCCAGTGAAGGCGTCGTTGAGGACACTGAATTCAGTGTCAGCAACAGCGCGCTTGAGCAGGGTGTTACGTACAACACGTACGTAAACGCCAGCTTCACGAGCCTCTTTACGGAGTCCGGTCATTGCGCCTACAGTCACGCCACGGGCATCAGCCACGACAGCAGACAGAGCGACTTTGGCAGCCTCGTTGACTTCAGCGACGATGGCCTTCTTGTCTTCGAGTTTAATTGCCACGGGTAAAACTCCTGCTTGTTACCGTTTCATCCAGCCGGAGCCGGATGTCGTTTTGGTGTCTGATTCGGTAAGGAACCAGGGGCACCATCTGCGTAGGCTTGTGGTTTAAGACTTGCGTCGCCTACGGTCTTGGATAGCCCCCGCCAGGCAGGGACCCCAATTTTTTCAACCTGGTGCGATCGCTCGCACCGGGTTTTGTCTTACGCGTTCAGCGAGCTCTGGTCGATGACCAGACCTGGGCCCATGGTGGTGCTCAGGGTAACGCGCTTGACGTAGATACCTTTCGAGGAAGCTGGCTTGATGCGCTTCAGATCAGCGATCAGGGCTTCAACGTTTTCCTTCAGCTTGCCAGCTTCAAAGCCGACTTTGCCAACGGAGGTGTGGATGATGCCGTTTTTGTCGGTGCGATAACGAACCTGACCAGCCTTGGCGTTTTTAACCGCGGTGGCTACGTCTGGAGTTACGGTACCGACTTTCGGGTTAGGCATCAGGCCGCGAGGACCCAGAACCTGACCCAGCTGACCTACAACACGCATTGCGTCCGGGGAAGCAATAACGACGTCATAGTTCAGGTCGCCGCCTTTCATTTCGGCAGCCAGATCGTCCATACCAACGCGGTCAGCGCCGGCAGCCAGAGCGGCTTCAGCAGCAGGACCCTGGGTGAAGACAGCTACACGTACGGTCTTGCCAGTGCCGTGTGGCAGCACGGTAGCGCTACGAACGACCTGGTCGGATTTACGTGGGTCAACACCGAGGTTGACAGCAACGTCGAAGGATTCGCTGAACTTCACGGTGGACAGTTCGGCCAGCAGCACTGCTGCGTCTTCGAAGTTGTAGACTTTGCCTGCTTCGATTTTCGAAGCAATGGCCTTTTGGCGCTTGGTCAGCTTAGCCATTACACACCCTCCACGTTGAGGCCCATGCTGCGAGCAGAACCGGCGATGGTTCGCACGGCTGCATCCATGTCAGCAGCAGTCAGATCAGCCTGTTTGGTCTTGGCGATCTCTTCCAGCTGAGCACGGGTCACAGTACCGACTTTAACGGTGTTCGGACGTGCAGAACCGCTGGTCAGGCCAGCTGCTTTCTTCAGCAGAACCGAAGCAGGGGTGCTTTTGGTTTCGAAGGTGAAGCTGCGGTCACTGTAAACAGTGATGATCACAGGAGTCGGCAGACCGGCTTCTTGACCCTGAGTACGGGCGTTGAAGGCCTTGCAGAATTCCATGATGTTCACACCGTGTTGACCCAGTGCTGGACCAACGGGTGGGCTTGGGTTGGCCTGGCCGGCCTTTACTTGCAGCTTGATGTAAGCCTGAATCTTCTTAGCCATGAGCTACTCCAATATCGGGTACGAACGCCTGAAGGCTCCCCGGATTACTTGCGTTTTATCCCAGTGACGACAAAACCCCGCAGCACATAGGGCTGCGGGGTATGGGATGCTTTGTTCGGCTAGACCTTCTCGACCTGGCTGAACTCGAGCTCTACCGGGGTAGAGCGACCGAAAATAAGCACGGCCACTTGGATCCGGCTCTTCTCGTAGTTAACTTCTTCAACGGTACCGTTGAAATCAGCGAACGGACCGTCGATAACGCGGACCACTTCGCCCGGCTCGAACAAAGTCTTCGGCTTCGGCTTATCGCTGCCATCGGCAACGCGACGCAGAATGGCTTCAGCTTCTTTGTCGGTGATGGGTGCAGGCTTGTCTGCAGTACCACCGATGAAGCCCATGACACGAGGAGTATCCTTGACCAAGTGCCAAGTCCCTTCGTTCATGTCCATTTGGACCAGCACATAACCCGGGAAGAACTTACGCTCGCTTTTGCGCTTCTGGCCATTGCGCATCTCAACCACTTCTTCAGTGGGGACCAGAATCTCGCCGAAGCCATCTTCCATGCCAGCCAGCTTTACGCGCTCGATCAGCGAGCGCATTACATGCTTCTCGTAACCCGAGTAAGCATGCACAACGTACCAACGCTTAGCCACGGGACACCCTTAGCCAACAATCAAGGAAATCAACCAACCCAGCAGGGAGTCGAGACCCCACAGCAGCAACGCCATAACCAGGACAACCGCCACTACGATGAGCGTGGTCTGCGTGGTTTCTTGGCGGGTTGGCCATACGACTTTACGAATCTCGGTGCGAGCTTCCTTTGCCAGCGCAAAGAACGACTTGCCTTTGGCAGTCTGCAGGGCAACGAAGCCAGCTACAGCAGCAAGAGCAAGCAGTGCAAGTACGCGATACAGAATCGGCGAGGCGGAGTAATACTGGTTACCCACAACACCAACGACTACCAAAGCGACAACAGCCAGCCACTTGAGCAGATCAAAACGAGAGTCTTGGGCTTCAGCCTTGGGAGTCATCTAGGAAAATCCTGTGAAAAGAAAGCCAGACACACGAGGTGAATCTGGCAGGTCAGGAGGGAATCGAACCCCCAACCTACGGTTTTGGAGACCGTCGCTCTGCCAATTGAGCTACTGACCTAAAAGCTTATCAGGCCGACCATTATGTCGGCCTGATCGAGAGAAATCAACTACTTATTCGATAATCTTTGCTACGACACCAGCACCGACGGTACGACCGCCTTCACGGATAGCGAAACGCAGACCGTCTTCCATCGCGATGGTCTTGATCAGGGTAACAGTCATTTGAATGTTGTCACCTGGCATTACCATTTCAACGCCTTCTGGCAGCTCGCAGTTACCAGTCACGTCAGTAGTACGGAAGTAGAACTGTGGACGGTAGCCTTTGAAGAACGGAGTATGACGGCCGCCTTCTTCCTTGCTCAGAACGTAAACTTCTGCGGTGAACTTGGTGTGCGGCTTGACCGAACCTGGCTTGACCAGAACCTGGCCACGCTCAACGTCGTCACGCTTGGTGCCGCGCAGCAGCACGCCGCAGTTCTCGCCAGCACGACCTTCGTCCAGCAGCTTGCGGAACATCTCAACACCGGTGCAGGTGGTGGTGGTGGTGTCACGCAGACCAACGATTTCCAGGGCGTCTTGAACGCGGACGATACCACGCTCGATACGACCGGTAACAACGGTACCACGACCCGAGATCGAGAATACGTCTTCGATTGGCATCAGGAACGGCTTGTCGATAGCGCGCTCAGGCTCTGGGATGTAGGCATCCAGAGTCTCAACCAGCTTCTTGACAGCGGTGGTGCCCATTTCGTTGTCGTCTTTGCCTTCCAGCGCCATACGAGCCGAACCGATGATGATCGGAGTGTCGTCGCCTGGGAAGTCATAGGTGGACAGCAGGTCGCGAACTTCCATCTCGACCAGTTCCAGCAGCTCAGCGTCGTCTACCAGGTCAGCCTTGTTCAGGAAGACCACGATGTACGGAACGCCAACCTGACGAGACAGCAGGATGTGCTCACGGGTTTGTGGCATCGGACCATCGGCGGCCGAGCAAACCAGGATCGCGCCGTCCATCTGGGCAGCACCGGTGATCATGTTCTTCACGTAGTCAGCGTGACCTGGGCAGTCGACGTGAGCGTAGTGACGAATCTTCGAGTTGTACTCGACGTGTGCGGTGTTGATGGTGATACCGCGAGCTTTCTCTTCTGGAGCGCTGTCGATCTTGTCGAAGTCAACAACGGCCGAACCGAAAACTTCGGAGCAGACGCGGGTCAGCGCTGCGGTCAGCGTGGTCTTGCCATGGTCGACGTGACCAATGGTGCCGACGTTCACGTGCGGCAGACTACGATCGAACTTTTCCTTAGCCATCGAGACAATCCTCAGCAAGAAGAAATAAGCAAGTCAATACGACCATTAAAACAAAGGCAGATATTTTCATATCTGCCTTAGTTATATGGAGCTCTTGAGCGGATTTGAACCGCTGACCTCACCCTTACCAAGGGTGTGCTCTACCAACTGAGCTACAAGAGCGTAACACTGTGCAACAACCGTAAACTTGGAGCGGGTAGCGGGAATCGAACCCGCATCATCAGCTTGGAAGGCTGAGGTTCTACCACTAAACTATACCCGCGGAGCTTGCGGCTCTCGCTAAAACTGGTGGAGGGAGAAGGATTCGAACCTTCGAAGCTCTCGCAACGGATTTACAGTCCGTCCCCTTTGACCGCTCGGGAATCCCTCCAGATTTGGCCGGCATTCTATGCAGAAGCCGATCCAGTGTCAAGCGCTTTTTCAAATTTTTTCAATCAAATCTGAAACTTAGCTGCTTTGACACCGCCTCCAGCTCTACCACCTGAGTGGTGTTCCCTGTGAAGCGGGCGCCATTCTATCAAGCTATTCGCCAGTTGCAATACCCTCGCACAACATTATTTTATGTTTTAAGTCTTTGAAATCATGGGAAAGTGTCCCAAGCACGGTTTGGTCCAGCAAACGCTGGCTCTGGGGCGCGACCTGCAGCCACAAACCAGTGCTATCACCCAGGCGGCCGGTCACCGGAACAGCAGCAATATCCAGGGTCAGCAAGCGCTGACGCAGTGCCTTTACCTGATCCTGGCCCGCCAGGCCGCCTACGTAGAGGCATTCCTGGCCACGCTCGGGCGCCGTTTTACCCTTGCTCGACTCGCTCAGCAGACGAATATCCTGCTGATTTCCCTTATACAGCGACAACGGCGCCACTTCCTTGGCCTTCAACGGCGCTTCCTGCTGGTGCCAGACGTAATAAAAGACATTGAGCACCACCAACAACAGAAACAACCAACGCATAGGCACCTCAATCCAGGGGACAAGCCATGGCCAGACCAACGAACACCAGGTCCGGCACCACCCGGGCCTGTGGCGCGGTCTCCTGCACCAGGAGCGCATCGCCCCCGGTTAGCAGCACGGTGAAATCATCACCCCACAGTCCCTGAGCGTATTCGAGCTGCGAGCGAACAAAGCCCTGCAGCATATGCACGCAACCACGCTCCACCGCCTCGACAGTAGAACGCCCAGGCGCCAGGCTCGACAATGCCCGTTCAGCCGAAGCATCGTCATAGCGGATACGCCGGGTGTGGGTACGCAGCTGACTGCGCATCAACGGCATGCCCGGGCAAATGAAACCACCCAGATGCTCGCCGTCGGCAGATACGAAGTCGGCCTTGGCCGCCGTACCAAAATCCATGACCAGGCAAGCGCCGCCCGCCAAGTGATACCCCCCCAGGAGCGCAAGCCAACGATCCAGGCCAAGGCGCTGGAAGTCTTCGTAACCATTACGCACGCCACAGACCTCTTTGGCCGGCTGCGCCACCACAACATTCAGGCCAAAGTGCTGAGCGAGCAGCGCCGAAAGACCGGCAGTCTCCTCTTCACTTCTGACACTGACCAGGCGGCAGCGCCTGGGCGCCTCAGGGAGCGCCATGACAGCCGCTACCAGGGCCTGATCGGAGTCCACTATGCCGCCGGCAGCCACAGCACCCTGCGCAGCATGGATTACCCGCCACTTGATAAAGCTGTTGCCACAATCGAGCTCAAGAATCATCACGCAACCTCAAACTGAGCTCACCACCGCTAAAGCTCTTCTCAACACCATCAACCTCGAGGCGCAACGCCCCTTGCCGGTCAATGCCTAGAACAATTCCGTCAATCCGGTTGACTCCGGCAATCAGGGACACCGCAGCCCCCTGCCACAGATGGGATTGTTCCCATTCGGCCTGGAACGCGGCGAAACCGGATTGCCGATGGCGCTGCAGATCCTGCTGCAGGTTCTGACTGAGCGCAGCCACCAGCTTATTACGATCGACTGCCACCCCTGTCTCACGACGCACAGACGTCCACAGCTGATCGATCTGCTCGTTGACCTGCATGTTGACGTTGATACCAACCCCCAGCACGACGTGACAGACGTCCGCGGGATCTCCAACCAGCTCCAGGAGGATGCCAGCGATTTTCTGATTGTTTACCAGAACATCATTCGGCCATTTCAGTCCCGCGCTGGCAACACCAAAGGCCTGCAGCGTACGCATTACCGCCAGGCCAACCACAAGGCTCAAACCTTCCAGCTGGCGCATGCCGCCTTCAATACGTAGCACCAGGCTGTAGTACAGGTTTTCCGCGAATGGGCTGACCCACTGCCGGCCACGCCGACCACGCCCGGCCGCCTGACGCTCAGCCAGCACCAGGAACGGCGCAGCCTGGCCTTCGCTGATCGAGCGCAGGGCCTGGGCGTTGGTCGAGTCGATGGATTCGAATATCAACACTGGCCACTGTTCACCTTGGGAAAGCTCGGCTAATGCCGACTCTTCCAGCAACGACAGCGGCGTGGCCAACTGATAGCCGCGGCCACGGACTTTATGAATGGGCAGGTTCAGCTCAGCCTCAAGAAGCTGCAATTGCTTCCAGACAGCGGCGCGACTGACGCCCAAGGCTGCGCCCAGGTCTTGCCCGGAATGGAACCGGCCATCCTTGAGGAGCTTCAACAACTTCAGCATGCCAATCTCGACTCACAATGAGGAGGGCATGATAGCCATGCAGGTGGGGATTGCATAGAAAACTGAGTTGCGGGAGCGGCAGCAGGAGCGCACAGAGGAAAATGCCAGAAAGACAAAACCCCTACCTGCATACGCAGATAGGGGTTTCGGAATTTAATCTTGACGATGACCTACTCTCACATGGGGAAACCCCACACTACCATCGGCGATGCATCGTTTCACTGCTGAGTTCGGGATGGGATCAGGTGGTTCCAATGCTCTATGGTCGTCAAGAAATTCTGTTGCCAGAAGGTCTTGTTAGACACTCCAGCGAATCGGGTATGTGATGCTTGTGAGTTACAAATTCTCGGCTTTGCAGTCTTCACTACCGCAATTTGGCCTGCTCTTTATTTAGGAGCAGCAAATTGCTTGGGTGTTATATGGTCAAGCCTCACGGGCAATTAGTATTGGTTAGCTCAACGCCTCACAGCGCTTACACACCCAACCTATCAACGTCGTAGTCTTCGACGGCCCTTCAGGGAGCTCAAGGCTCCAGTGAGATCTCATCTTGAGGCAAGTTTCCCGCTTAGATGCTTTCAGCGGTTATCTCTTCCGAACATAGCTACCCGGCAATGCCACTGGCGTGACAACCGGAACACCAGAGGTTCGTCCACTCCGGTCCTCTCGTACTAGGAGCAGCCCCTCTCAAATCTCAAACGTCCACGGCAGATAGGGACCGAACTGTCTCACGACGTTCTAAACCCAGCTCGCGTACCACTTTAAATGGCGAACAGCCATACCCTTGGGACCGGCTTCAGCCCCAGGATGTGATGAGCCGACATCGAGGTGCCAAACACCGCCGTCGATATGAACTCTTGGGCGGTATCAGCCTGTTATCCCCGGAGTACCTTTTATCCGTTGAGCGATGGCCCTTCCATACAGAACCACCGGATCACTAAGACCTACTTTCGTACCTGCTCGACGTGTCTGTCTCGCAGTCAAGCGCGCTTTTGCCTTTATACTCTACGACCGATTTCCGACCGGTCTGAGCGCACCTTCGTACTCCTCCGTTACTCTTTAGGAGGAGACCGCCCCAGTCAAACTACCCACCATACACTGTCCTCGATCCGGATAACGGACCTGAGTTAGAACCTCAAAGTTGCCAGGGTGGTATTTCAAGGATGGCTCCACGCGAACTGGCGTCCACGCTTCAAAGCCTCCCACCTATCCTACACAAGCAAATTCAAAGTCCAGTGCAAAGCTATAGTAAAGGTTCACGGGGTCTTTCCGTCTAGCCGCGGATACACTGCATCTTCACAGCGATTTCAATTTCACTGAGTCTCGGGTGGAGACAGCGCCGCCATCGTTACGCCATTCGTGCAGGTCGGAACTTACCCGACAAGGAATTTCGCTACCTTAGGACCGTTATAGTTACGGCCGCCGTTTACCGGGGCTTCGATCAAGAGCTTCGCGTTAGCTAACCCCATCAATTAACCTTCCGGCACCGGGCAGGCGTCACACCCTATACGTCCACTTTCGTGTTTGCAGAGTGCTGTGTTTTTAATAAACAGTCGCAGCGGCCTGGTATCTTCGACCGGCATGGGCTTACGGAGCAAGTCCTTCACCCTCACCGGCGCACCTTCTCCCGAAGTTACGGTGCCATTTTGCCTAGTTCCTTCACCCGAGTTCTCTCAAGCGCCTTGGTATTCTCTACCCAACCACCTGTGTCGGTTTGGGGTACGGTTCCTAGTTATCTGAAGCTTAGAAGCTTTTCTTGGAAGCATGGCATCAACCACTTCGTCGCCTAAAGGCAACTCGTCATCAGCTCTCGGCCTTAAGATCCCGGATTTACCTAAGATCTCAGCCTACCACCTTAAACTTGGACAACCAACGCCAAGCTGGCCTAGCCTTCTCCGTCCCTCCATCGCAATAACTAGAAGTACAGGAATATTAACCTGTTTTCCATCGACTACGCTTTTCAGCCTCGCCTTAGGGACCGACTAACCCTGCGTCGATTAACGTTGCGCAGGAAACCTTGGTCTTTCGGCGTGGGAGTTTTTCACTCCCATTGTCGTTACTCATGTCAGCATTCGCACTTCTGATACCTCCAGCAAGCTTCTCAACTCACCTTCACAGGCTTACAGAACGCTCCTCTACCGCGTCACCTAAGTGACACCCGTAGCTTCGGTGTATGGTTTGAGCCCCGTTACATCTTCCGCGCAGGCCGACTCGACTAGTGAGCTATTACGCTTTCTTTAAAGGGTGGCTGCTTCTAAGCCAACCTCCTAGCTGTCTAAGCCTTCCCACATCGTTTCCCACTTAACCATAACTTTGGGACCTTAGCTGACGGTCTGGGTTGTTTCCCTTTTCACGACGGACGTTAGCACCCGCCGTGTGTCTCCCATGCTCGGCACTTGTAGGTATTCGGAGTTTGCATCGGTTTGGTAAGTCGGGATGACCCCCTAGCCGAAACAGTGCTCTACCCCCTACAGTGATACATGAGGCGCTACCTAAATAGCTTTCGAGGAGAACCAGCTATCTCCGAGCTTGATTAGCCTTTCACTCCGATCCACAGGTCATCCGCTAACTTTTCAACGGTAGTCGGTTCGGTCCTCCAGTCAGTGTTACCTAACCTTCAACCTGCCCATGGATAGATCGCCCGGTTTCGGGTCTATACCCAGCGACTAAACGCGCTATTAACACTCGCTTTCGCTACGCCTCCCCTATTCGGTTAAGCTCGCCACTGAATATAAGTCGCTGACCCATTATACAAAAGGTACGCAGTCACCTAACAAAGTAGGCTCCCACTGCTTGTACGCATACGGTTTCAGGATCTATTTCACTCCCCTCTCCGGGGTTCTTTTCGCCTTTCCCTCACGGTACTGGTTCACTATCGGTCAGTCAGTAGTATTTAGCCTTGGAGGATGGTCCCCCCATATTCAGACAAAGTTTCTCGTGCTCCGTCCTACTCGATTTCATGACTAAGAGATTTTCGCGTACAGGGCTATCACCCACTATGGCCGCACTTTCCAGAGCGTTCCGCTAATCTCAAAGCCACTTAAGGGCTAGTCCCCGTTCGCTCGCCACTACTAAGGGAATCTCGGTTGATTTCTTTTCCTCAGGGTACTTAGATGTTTCAGTTCCCCTGGTTCGCCTCTTGCACCTATGTATTCAGTACAAGATACTCAGCTTATGCTGAGTGGGTTCCCCCATTCAGAGATCTCCGGATCAAAGTCTGTTTGCCGACTCCCCGAAGCTTATCGCAGGCTACCACGTCTTTCATCGCCTCTGACTGCCAAGGCATCCACCGTATGCGCTTCTTCACTTGACCATATAACCCCAAGCAATCTGGTTATACTGTGAAGACAACATTCGCCGAAAACTTGTAATTACTCACAAATTTTACCTTAGCCTGAACACACACCAGTGAAAGTGCTGTCCAGTCTATCTTTCTATCACATACCCAAATTTTTAAAGAACGATTCTGAAAAAGTTCAGAAATCAATATTCGAGCCGAATATTCATTTCTAAGCTTTGACGTAAGGTGGTGGAGCCAAGCGGGATCGAACCGCTGACCTCCTGCGTGCAAGGCAGGCGCTCTCCCAGCTGAGCTATGGCCCCGTATTGCTACAGGCTGCACCACATGTAATTGGTGGGTCTGGGCAGATTCGAACTGCCGACCTCACCCTTATCAGGGGTGCGCTCTAACCAACTGAGCTACAGACCCAATCGTCTTCTTCAATGAATCAAGCAATTCGTGTGGGAGCTCATAAGACAGCTGATGTCTGTCGATTAAGGAGGTGATCCAGCCGCAGGTTCCCCTACGGCTACCTTGTTACGACTTCACCCCAGTCATGAATCACACCGTGGTAACCGTCCTCCCGAAGGTTAGACTAGCTACTTCTGGTGCAACCCACTCCCATGGTGTGACGGGCGGTGTGTACAAGGCCCGGGAACGTATTCACCGCGACATTCTGATTCGCGATTACTAGCGATTCCGACTTCACGCAGTCGAGTTGCAGACTGCGATCCGGACTACGATCGGTTTTGTGAGATTAGCTCCACCTCGCGGCTTGGCAACCCTCTGTACCGACCATTGTAGCACGTGTGTAGCCCAGGCCGTAAGGGCCATGATGACTTGACGTCATCCCCACCTTCCTCCGGTTTGTCACCGGCAGTCTCCTTAGAGTGCCCACCATAACGTGCTGGTAACTAAGGACAAGGGTTGCGCTCGTTACGGGACTTAACCCAACATCTCACGACACGAGCTGACGACAGCCATGCAGCACCTGTGTCAGAGTTCCCGAAGGCACCAATCCATCTCTGGAAAGTTCTCTGCATGTCAAGGCCTGGTAAGGTTCTTCGCGTTGCTTCGAATTAAACCACATGCTCCACCGCTTGTGCGGGCCCCCGTCAATTCATTTGAGTTTTAACCTTGCGGCCGTACTCCCCAGGCGGTCAACTTAATGCGTTAGCTGCGCCACTAAAATCTCAAGGATTCCAACGGCTAGTTGACATCGTTTACGGCGTGGACTACCAGGGTATCTAATCCTGTTTGCTCCCCACGCTTTCGCACCTCAGTGTCAGTATGAGCCCAGGTGGTCGCCTTCGCCACTGGTGTTCCTTCCTATATCTACGCATTTCACCGCTACACAGGAAATTCCACCACCCTCTGCCCTACTCTAGCTCGCCAGTTTTGGATGCAGTTCCCAGGTTGAGCCCGGGGATTTCACATCCAACTTAACGAACCACCTACGCGCGCTTTACGCCCAGTAATTCCGATTAACGCTTGCACCCTCTGTATTACCGCGGCTGCTGGCACAGAGTTAGCCGGTGCTTATTCTGTCGGTAACGTCAAAATACTCACGTATTAGGTAAGTACCCTTCCTCCCAACTTAAAGTGCTTTACAATCCGAAGACCTTCTTCACACACGCGGCATGGCTGGATCAGGCTTTCGCCCATTGTCCAATATTCCCCACTGCTGCCTCCCGTAGGAGTCTGGACCGTGTCTCAGTTCCAGTGTGACTGATCATCCTCTCAGACCAGTTACGGATCGTCGCCTTGGTGAGCCATTACCTCACCAACTAGCTAATCCGACCTAGGCTCATCTGATAGCGCAAGGCCCGAAGGTCCCCTGCTTTCCCCCGTAGGGCGTATGCGGTATTAGCGTTCCTTTCGAAACGTTGTCCCCCACTACCAGGCAGATTCCTAGGTATTACTCACCCGTCCGCCGCTGAATCGAAGAGCAAGCTCTTCTCATCCGCTCGACTTGCATGTGTTAGGCCTGCCGCCAGCGTTCAATCTGAGCCATGATCAAACTCTTCAGTTCAATACTGCTTGGGTTTTGAGAAAACCCTAAACTTGGCTCAGCAATCTCAAATGACTTACTTTCAAATCTTTCGATTTTCGTGTAGCCACTTGTGATGCTGATAATCTTTTTGACTATCAGTCTGAACTCACAAGCACCCACACGAATTGCTTGATTCAGTTGTTAAAGAGCGGTTGGTTAAGAGCTTTTCGTCTCAACCGAGGCGCGCATTCTACGCTTTCCTCAGAGCCTGTCAAGCGTTTATTTTGAAGTTTTTCAGATGCTTTCGATTAAAAAGCCTTTCAACTTCAACCACTTGACTCGCTGCGATCTCTCGTCAGCGGGAGGCGAATTCTACAGCGTTTCAAACCGCTGTCAACTGCCTTTTTCACCGCTGTCGATCTTTCGATCGAAGCCCTTCCGGATGACCTTGGAACCGCTAACTCTTTGAAACTCAAGGAGTTTTCAGTTCCGACTGCGCCGGAAGTGGTGCGCATTATAAGGGGATTCGAAAGCCCGTCAAGGCTTAATTTCAATAAACCTTAACATTGCTGAAAAACAAAGCGGGGAGGCCTGCCGGCCTCCCCGTCTATATATAGCTACACCAGCAGGCGATTACTCAGCCTTGAGGGTAACCCGGGCAAATGCCTTCTTGCCCGCCTGGCACACATGGGTCGCACCAAGTGCAAACATGAAGTCGCGATCAACCACCGCACCGTCGACTTTCACGGCGCCGCCATTGAGCAGATCCCGCGCCATCGCCGAGTTCTTCACCAGGCCCGCCCGGTTCAACACCGCAGCGATCGGCAAGCCTTCAGCCGCAGCAACCTCGACATCAGGCAGGTCCTCCGGCAACTCGCCCTCTTTCATACGGTTACCTGCCGCGCGGTGCGCATTGGCGGCAGCCTCCTCACCATGGAAGCGTGCAACGATCTCTTCCGCCAGCTTGATCTTGATGTCACGCGGGTTCGCGCCATTGGCGACATCCGCACGGAACTGCTCGATCTCTTCCATGGAACGGAAGCTCAGCAGCTCGAAGTAGCGCCACATCAAGGTGTCAGGAATCGACACGAGCTTGCTGTACATCACTCCGGGGGCTTCCTGGATGCCGACATAATTGCCCAGCGACTTGGACATCTTCTTCACGCCGTCGAGCCCTTCGAGCAACGGCATGGTCACGATGTTCTGCGCTTCCTGGCCGTAGGCACGCTGCAGCTCGCGCCCCATCAGCAGGTTGAACTTCTGGTCGGTACCGCCGAGCTCGACATCGCACTTCAGTGCCACCGAGTCATAGCCCTGCACCAGCGGGTAGAGGAACTCGTGGATCGCGATCGGCTGGTTGGTGGTGTAGCGCTTGTCGAAGTCGTCGCGCTCAAGCATGCGCGCCACGGTGTACTGCGACGCCAGGCGAATGAAATCGGCAGGACTGAGCTTGTCCATCCAGGTGGAGTTGAACGCGACTTCGGTCTTGGCCGGGTCGAGAATCTTGAACACCTGCTGTTTATAGGTCTCGGCGTTATCCAGCACCTGCTCGCGGGTCAGCGGCGGACGGGTGGCACTCTTGCCGCTCGGGTCACCGATCATGCCGGTGAAGTCACCGATCAGGAAGATCACCTGGTGACCCAGATCCTGGAACTGGCGCAGCTTGTTGATCAGGACGGTATGCCCCAGGTGCAGGTCAGGCGCAGTCGGGTCAAAACCCGCCTTGATCCGCAGCGGTTGCCCGCGCTTGAGCTTCTCGACCAACTCGGACTCGACCAGTACCTCTTCCGCTCCACGCTTGATCAGCGCTAGCTGCTCTTCAACCGACTTCATAACAGACCCGCAAGGCTCAGATTCAAAGGGACCCAACCATACAAGATCAGCCATCAAATACAAGTTTTTGCCCCGAGTGTGACCTCGAAGCCGACTGATGACGTCTGCGCGCTTGCGCTGAAGGGGATTTGGTTATATTTTATACAGTTATTTCATCTTCATCATGTCATTCATCTTTTCCACTTCATCTATTTCAAAGTCAATTCATCTATGACCAACGAACCGCCTAAAGCGCCTCCGCTTTATCCGAAGAGCCACTTGTTGGCCGCCAGCGGCATCGCCGCCTTACTCAGCCTGGCCTTGCTGGTGTTCCCATCCAGCGAGGTCGAAGCCAAGAAAACCACCCTGAACCTGGAGCTGGAAAGCCCGGCCGAGCAACTCAAGCAGGAACAGGACGCCCCACTTACCCAGAACACTGACGCCGCGCCCTCGCCGTTTGCGCAGATCGACAACAGCGCCGCACCGACCGAAACCGCCAAGGTCGAGCCGGCGCCTGCCGCTGCCGAAGCTGCGCCAGCCAGCAAGGACCCAAGCCACCGCGAAGTTACCGTGAGCCGTGGCGATACCCTGTCGACCCTGTTCGCCAAGGTCGGCCTGCCGGCTACCGCCGTGCATGAAGTGCTGACCAGCAACAAGCAGGCCAAGCAGTTCAGCCAACTCAAACACGGCCAAGTGCTGCAGATCGAGCTCGACAAGGACGGTCAGTTGGCCAGCCTGCACAGCAAGCTCAGCGACCTCGAAACCATTCGCCTGACCAAGAGCGCAAACGGTTACGCGTTCAACCGTGAAATCAGCAAGCCAGTGGTGCGTTCCGCCTATGTTCATGGCGTGATCAAGAGCTCGCTGTCGGCCTCGGCCCAACGCGCCGGCCTGAATCACAATCTGACCATGGATATGGCACGTATTTTTGGCTACGACATCGACTTCGCCCAGGATATTCGCCAGGGCGACGAATTCGACGTGATCTACGAACAGAAGGTCATGAACGGCAAGGTCGTCGGCACCGGCAATATCCTGTCCGCGCGCTTTACCAACCGCGGCAAGAGCTTCACCGCGGTGCGCTACACCAACAAGCAGGGCAACACCAACTACTACACCGCCGACGGCAACAGCATGCGCAAGGCGTTCATCCGTACTCCGGTTGATTTCGCCCGTATCAGCTCGCGCTTCTCGGCAGGCCGCAAGCACCCGATCCTGAACAAGATCCGCGCACACAAAGGTGTCGACTACGCAGCACCACGCGGTACGCCGATCAAGGCGGCCGGTGACGGCAAGGTCCTGCTGGCGGGCCGCCGCGGTGGTTACGGCAACACCGTGATCATCCAGCACGGCAACCGCTACCAGACCCTGTACGGGCACATGCAGGGCTTCGCCAAGGGCGTGAAGACCGGCGGTTCCGTCAAGCAAGGGCAGATCATCGGCTACATCGGCACCACCGGCCTGTCCACCGGCCCGCACCTGCACTACGAGTTCCAGGTCAACGGCGTACACGTCGACCCGCTCGGGCAGAAGCTGCCAATGGCCGACCCGATCGCCAAGGCCGAGCGCCAGCGTTTCCTGCTGCAAAGCCAGCCACTGGTCGCGCGCATGGAGCAGGAAAAGGCCACCCTGCTCGCCTCGAGCAAGCGTTAAGCAATGCCGCTCTATCTGGGTGTGATGTCCGGGACCAGCCTCGATGGCCTGGACATCGCCTTGATCGAACAGGAGCAGCACCTCAAGCTGCTCGCTACCCATTACATTCCCATGCCCGTCAGCCTGCGCCAGGACCTGCTGGACCTGTGCGCCAGCGGGCCTGACGAGATCGCCCGCGCGGCCCTGGCAGAGAACCAGTGGGTGCGCCTTGCCGCCGAAGGCATCCAGCACCTGCTGGCCGCCCAAGACCTCAAGCCTGAGGCCATTCGCGCCATCGGCAGCCATGGCCAGACCATTCGTCACGAACCGGCGCGCGGTTTCACCGTGCAGATCGGCAATCCGGCGTTGCTGGCCGAGCTCACCGGCATCAGCGTAGTCAGCGACTTTCGCCGCCGCGACGTTGCTGCTGGCGGCCAGGGTGCGCCGCTGGTACCGGCCTTCCACGAAGCGCTGTTCGCCCACCAGGGCCAACGCCTGGCAGTGCTCAACGTCGGCGGTTTCAGCAATCTCAGCCTGATCGAACAGGACAAGCAAGTCAGCGGCTTCGATTGCGGGCCGGGTAACGTGCTGCTCGATGCCTGGATCCAGCAGAAACAGGGCCACAGCTACGACGCCGACGGTGCCTGGGCTGGCACCGGCCAGGTGATCCCCGGTTTGCTCGCCTCCCAACTCAGTGACCCGTTCTTCGCCGGTACCGGGCCGAAAAGTACCGGCCGCGAAGTGTTCAACCTGCCTTGGTTGAACCAGCATCTTGCGTCTCAGCCGGGCTATCGGGATGAAGACGTGCAGGCCACCCTGCTGGAGCTGACCGCCCGCAGTATCGTCAGCTCGTTGCAGGCGGCGCAGGACGATACCCAGGCCTTGCTGGTCTGCGGTGGCGGCGCGCACAACAGCGTGCTGATGCAGCGTCTGGCAACGCTGCTACCCAACGCCCGGGTCAGCAGCACTGCCGCTTGCGGGGTCGACCCTGACTGGGTCGAAGCCATGGCCTTCGCCTGGCTGGCCCACTGCTGCCTGGAGCACATCCCCGCCAACCGCCCCAGCGTCACTGCTGCTCGTGGCCTGCGGGTGCTGGGCGCGATCTACCCGGCATAAACCGCAGATAGCAAAACGCCGCGCATCGGCGCGGCGTTTGCGGTACTGCCCTTGCGATCAGATCGAGAACGAAGAGCCGCAACCACAGGTCGTGGTGGCGTTCGGGTTCTTGATGACGAAACGCGAGCCTTCCAGGCCTTCCTGGTAATCCACCTCGGCTCCTGCCAGGTACTGAAAGCTCATCGGATCGACCACCAGGGCCACGCCTTCGCGCTCGACGATGGTGTCGTCCTCGGCAACATCTTCATCGAAAGTGAAACCGTACTGAAAACCCGAGCAACCGCCGCCGGTCACGAATACTCGCAACTTCAGGCGATCATTGCCTTCTTCATCGACCAGGGTCTTCACCTTGTGCGCTGCACCCTCAGTGAACTGCAATGCCACAGGGGTGAAGGATTCGACGCTCATGCTGACTATCTCCCGGCGCTATGCCGCCATAATGCGTGATGACGCGCATTATCCGCTTCTCCGAGAAAAGCGGTCAACAATACAAAAGCTGCAAGGGGTTGGCTGCAAGCTATAAGCGGATCGCGTCCGCCTTTGACTTGCAGCTTGAAACCTACCGTTTAAGGCAGCAGGCCGGCGTGGGAAAGCCCCATGCGCTCGTCCAGGCCGAAGAGGATGTTGAGGTTCTGTACCGCCTGCCCCGACGCGCCCTTGACCAGGTTGTCGATCACCGACAGCACCACGACCAGGTCGCCGCCTTGCGGACGGTGCACGGCAATCCGGCAAACGTTGGCGCCGCGCACGCTGCGGGTTTCCGGGTGACTGCCAGCCGGCATTACGTCGACGAACGGTTCATCGGCATAGCGTTTCTCGAACAGCGCCTGCAGATCGACCGAGGTATCGGCGACGGTCGCGTACAGGGTCGAATGGATACCGCGGATCATCGGGGTCAGGTGCGGCACGAAGGTCAGGCCGACATCAGTACCCGCTGCACGGCGCAGGCCCTGGGTGATTTCCGGCAGATGACGGTGCCCTTTGACCGCGTAGGCCTTCATGCTCTCGCCCGCCTCACAGAACAGCGAACCAACCGCCGCGCCACGACCGGCGCCGCTGACACCGGACTTGCAGTCGGCGATCAGGCGCGAGGCATCGGCGATACCGGCTTCGAGCAGTGGCAGGAAGCCCAACTGGGTAGCGGTAGGGTAGCAACCCGGCACGGCGATCAGGCGCGCCTGGCGAATCTGCTCGCGATTCACTTCAGGCAAGCCGTACACCGCGTCCTTGAGCAGCTCTGGCGCACCGTGGGGCTGGCCGTACCACTTGGCCCATTCATCGGCATCCTGCAGGCGGAAGTCAGCGGACAGGTCGATGACCTTGGTGCCAGCGGCCAGCAACTCGCCCGCCAGGGCATGGGCGACACCGTGCGGGGTAGCGAAGAACACCACGTCACAGGCAGCCAGGGTCTTCACGTCCGGCACACTGAAGGCCAGGCCGTCGTAGTGACCGCGCAGGTTCGGGTACATATCGGCAACCGCCAGGCCAGCTTCGGAGCGCGAGGTGATCACCGCCACCTCGGCCTGTGGATGCTGTGCCAACAGACGCAGCAGCTCGACCCCGGTGTAACCCGTGCCGCCAACGATACCGACCTTGACCATAACGCGTGCCCCTTATCAACGAACCAACAGGAAAGCCCACGATAATAGGGGCGCTGAAACACGCCCACAACTGTTGCGATGGCTCGCGGCCCCCCTAGCCTCTACTATCTGACGACCGTGAACCCTGAAGGAACTCAACCCCATGCTTTTTCTCTGGATCAAAGCGCTGCATATCGTCAGCGTAGTCTGCTGGTTCGCCGGCCTGTTTTACCTGCCGCGCTTGTTCGTCTACCACGCACAAAGCCAGGACAGCATCAGCCAGGAGCGCTTCGTGATCATGGAGCGCAAGCTGTACCGCGGCATCATGCTGCCAGCGATGATCGCCAGCCTGGTCTTCGGCATCTGGCTGCTGAGCCTTACCCCGGGCTTTCTCAGCCAGGGCTGGATGCACGCCAAGCTCACCCTGGTGGTGTTGCTGATCGGCTATCACCATATGTGCGGCGCGCAGCTCAAGCGCTTCGCCCGTGGTGAAAACAAACGCAGCCACGTGTTCTACCGCTGGTTCAATGAAGCGCCGGTGCTGGTCCTGCTGGCCGTGGTAATTCTGGTGGTGGTCAAACCGTTCTAACCTAAGCCCATACTCAGCCTCGGGAAACCTGCCATGTCATTGCCTGCCCTGCTCGAACAACGCCTGCGTCTGCCGGTCGTAGCGGCACCGATGTTTCTGATCTCCAACCCGCAACTGGTACTGGCCTGTTGCGCCAATGGCGTGGTCGGCAGTTTCCCGGCGCTGAACCAGCGCGATAGCGCTGGCTTCAAGGCCTGGCTCGAAGAAATCGAAACCGGCCTGGCAACCCTCGACAAGCCTGCGCCCTATGCGGTCAACCTGATCGTGCACCAGAGCAACCCGCGCCTGCAGGCGGACCTGGCGCTGTGCGTCGAGCACCGGGTGCCAATCGTCATCACCAGCCTCGGAGCGGTGAAGGAGCTGGTCGATGCCGTACATGGCTACGGCGGCCTGGTGTTCCATGATGTGACCACTCGCCGGCATGCCGAGAAAGCCGCCGAAGCCGGCGTCGACGGTCTGATTGCCGTGGCGGCGGGCGCTGGAGGCCACGCCGGGACCTGGAGCCCGTTCGCCCTTGTTGCCGAAATTCGCCAGTTCTTCGACAAGACATTACTGCTGGCCGGCTGCATCAACCGTGGCCAGGAAATCCTTGCCGCGCAACTGCTGGGCGCCGACCTTGCCTACCTGGGCACGCGCTTTATCGCCACCCACGAGAGCCAGGCGCCGGGGCCCTACAAAGAAATGATGCTTGAAGCCAAGGCAGCCGATATCATCCACACCGCTGCGGTTTCCGGGGTGCCTGCCAGCTTCATGCGCCAGAGCCTGGAAAACGCCGGTTTCGACATGGCCGCCCTGCGCAGCCACACCGAGACCAAGCTCAAACCCATCGACGACGAGGCCAAGGCCTGGAAGACCGTCTGGTCTGCCGGACAAGGTGTCGGTGCCATCGACCAGCTGTGCTCGGTCGAGCAACTGATTGCCCGCCTGGATGCCGAGTACCGCCAGGCACACGCCTCGGCCACAGCCCTGAGCCGCCACTGGCCGGGCTGATTTACGCTTTATCACGGCAAAGGAAGCCTGCATGAACAACACCCTCACCTTCGCAAACGAGCTGATGAGCCCTCAAGGCCGAATCGGCCGGCTCCGCCTTCTGGCCTGGAGCCTGGGTTTGATTGCGGCCACCGTGGCCTTTGCGCTGTTGCTGGGCTGGGTGACTAGTGCAGTGTGGAAAGACGCTGCCGGCCTGATCCTGATTGCCGCCCTTATCGCTCGAATCATGAGCATGATCTTCTTCGTCAAGCGCCTGCACGACCTGAACTGGAGTGGCTGGTTCTGCTGGGCAGTGTTGTTGCCCTGGGTCGGCAACTTCCTGCTGCTGCTCCTGCTGCTGATACCTGGCAACCGAGGCAACAATCGCTTCGGACCTGCACCGCCGCCCAACAGCATGTCCGTCGTTATGCTGGCCTCGATGTGGCTGGTAGTGATCGTTGTCGCAGTGGTTTTGACCGTGTTCAGGCCCGGTATCTGAATCACACCGGCAGCACCTCAAGCCCGCTAGCTGTAAACTGCGCACTTTGGCCACCCTTCCCGACTGGAGAACTGCATGACCCGTTACGCCATGATCACCGGTGCCTCCAGCGGCTTGGGCCTGGCACTGGCCGAGGCGCTGGCACGTCGGGGACGCAATCTGATCCTGGTGGCCCGCCAGCGTGACCCGCTGGAAAGCATCGCCATCGAGCTGACCCAGCGTTTTGGCGTCGAAGTGCTGTTCCGCGCCTGCGACCTGGGCGAGCCCCTGCGCCTGTCGGGGTTCCTTCTGGAACTCGAAGAAAGCGAACGGCACATCGACTTGCTGGTCAACTGCGCCGGTATCCGTTCCTACGGGCATTTCCTCGCCCAGGAGTGGAGCGATGAACAGGACCTGATCGAGGTGAACATTCTTGCCCTGACCCGTCTCTGCCACGCCCTGGGTAATGCCATGGCGGTGCAAGGTGGCGGGCAGATCCTCAACGTTGCCTCCCTTGCTGCTTTCGCCCCCGGGCCGTGGATGAGCAGCTATGCGGCGAGCAAGGCTTATGTACTGCACTTTTCCGAAGGCCTGCGCGAAGAGCTCAAGCGCACGGGCATCAAGGTCTCGGTACTTTGCCCAGGCCCGGTGCGCTCGCCGTTGCGGCGCATCCCACGGTTGGAGAAAGGCCAGCGCTGCCTCAGCCCGGAAGAAGTCGCCCTGTACACCGTGCGTGCCCTGGACAAGAACCGCGCCCTGATCATCCCCGGCCGCCGTAACCGCTGGCTGGCCTTCAGCCCGCGCCTGCTGTCGCGCTGGGTAACGCGCAAGCTGGCCGGCGCCATCAACCAGGCCTATTGCCCTCGCTAATTTGCACAGAGCTGGGCGCAAGCGCCTGGCCTGCGTACACTCAAGTCCGATTACCCTCATGGAGCAACCGTAAGTGGAAACTCTGTTTACCAAGATCATCAACCGGGAAATCCCGGCCAAGATCATCTACGAGGACGACCAGGTTCTGGCCTTCCACGATATCGCCCCGCAGGCACCGGTACATTTTCTGGTCATCCCGAAAAAACCGATCCGCACGCTCAACGACCTCACCGAAGAAGACAAGGGCCTGGCCGGGCACATCCTCTTCACCGCTCAGCGGTTGGCCAAAGAGCTGGGCTGCGAAGACGGCTTTCGGGTGGTCATGAACTGCAATGAGCAAGGTGGGCAGACCGTCTACCACATTCATATGCACGTGCTTGGCCAGCGTCAGATGCACTGGCCACCGGGCTGATCCAGGGCAAGCCCCGACTTCGCGATTGGGGTAAACTGTCGGGCACATTCTTGCGGAGGTGCCCGATGGCTACCGAACGTCACTATTCCCCGCTCGACCGCTTGTTGCTGCAGGCCGACACCGCCATGCGCACCTTGCTGCCCTTCAGCGGCCAGCCTTCCCGACCGTCGCCGGCGATCATTCAGCCAGACGTCACTCTGGACGAAACGCAGACCCGCCATGTGGCCGGGCTCATGCGCATCAACCATACCGGCGAAGTCTGCGCCCAGGCGCTGTACCAGGGCCAGGCCCTGACCGCCAAGCTGCCCCAGGTACGCAAGGCCATGGAACACGCCGCCGAAGAAGAGATCGACCACCTGGCCTGGTGCGAGCAGCGTATTCGCCAGCTTGGCAGCCACCCCAGCGTGCTCAACCCGTTGTTCTATGGCATGTCCTTTGGCATTGGCGCCCTCGCCGGCCTGGTCAGCGACAAGGTCAGCCTGGGTTTTGTCGCCGCCACCGAGCATCAGGTCTGCAAGCACCTGGACGAACACCTGGAGCAGATCCCGGCCGAGGATGAAAAGTCCCGGGCAATTCTCGAGCAGATGCGCGTCGACGAAGAGCAACATGCCGAATCCGCACTGGATGCTGGCGGCTTCCGCTTCCCGGCACCAGTCAAGTTCGGCATGAGCCTGATGGCCAAGGTCATGACCAAAAGCACCTATCGTATCTAGGACCGCCGATGACGGAACGCTTCGATGCCAAGGACCTGGCCCGCGCCGTCAGCGCCGGCGTTCTGAACCCGGGCCAGGACCAGGCCCTGATTGAGTTTCTCAAGCGCCAGCCGCAAGCCCAGGCCAGTTTTCAACTGGCCCATGTGGCTTTTTACTTCGGCGCCTTGCTGATCATGGCCGCCATGGGCTGGTTGCTCAGCGAAGCCTGGATGCGCGTCGGTGACAGCGCCCTGCTGCTGGTTGCCCTGATCTACATCGGCGTGCTGACCCTGGGTGGCTTACTCATGCAGCGCCGCGGCCAGATCATCCCCGCTGGCGTGCTCGCCGCGGTGGCGGTGAGTATCGTGCCGCTGGCGGTGTTCGCGGTGGAACGTATCACCGGTTTCTGGCCACTGGACGATGCCCAGGGCAATTACCACAACTACTACACCTATGTGCAGGGCGGCTGGCTGCTGATGGAGGCGGCGACGGTGCTGGCCGGCTTGTTGATGCTGCGGCTGATCCCTTTCCCGTTCATCGTCATGCCGATCGCCGTGGCCTTGTGGTTCATGTCCATGGACCTGAGCGAATGGTTCTACGGCGAAGCCTTCGACTGGAATCAGCGGCGCACGGTGTCACTGTGGTTTGGCCTGGCGACGTTGCTGGTATTCCTGGTGGTCGACGGTCGCACTCGCCAGGACCACGCGTTCTGGGGTTATCTGGCCGGATTGCTGGCCTTCTGGTTCGGCTTGCCGCTGCTGGACACCGACAGTGAATGGGACAAAGCCCTGTACTGCCTGATCAACCTCGGCCTGATGGGCGTTGCGCTGCTGCTGCGCCGACCGCTGTTCATGGTCTTTGGCGGCATGGGCGTGGCGATGTACCTGGGTTATCTGTCTTACCAGGTGTTTGCCGAATCGCTGCTGTTCCCGGTGGTACTGACCTTTATCGGCCTGGGCGTGATTGGCCTGGGCCTGCTGTATCAGAAACACCGCGATAATCTGAGCCGTTGGCTACGTGCACAAGTGCCGGAGGGTTTACTCAATCTATTGCCAGGACTGCGTCGCTGATGATCAGGCTGTTTTGTGTTCGCTTGTTGCAAAGCCTGGGTCTGGCGCTGGTGGCCTACCTGTTCGTGTGCCTGATGACCGCCAGCATGAGGGAAGCGCCCTTCAGCCTGACGCTGCCAGAAATCTCCCAACCTGATGGCAACAGTGCTTTCGACCTGCTGTTGTTCTCACTGCCCGGGCAACTGCTGTTCGTGTTGGTCGGCTGTTTTATCCACAGGCGGCGACTGCTCGGCGGGGTCTTTGCGCTGTTTGCCGCGCTGATTGCCTTGCTGCAGTGCCTGCTGTTTGCCGATGCCTTTGGCAATACCTGGAGCACAGCAGAAATCTTCGGCTTGCTTGGCTTTAACCTGCATTGGTTTTTGCTGGCGCTGGTTCCAGGGCTGGCCTGGCTGATTGGGCTGGAGCGCCTGCGCGTTTAGCCTGAGCGTGGGGCAAGCCCGCTCCTACAGGAGCGGGCTTGCTGACCATCAACCGAGCTCGACGATCTCGTAGCCATGGGTGATCTCGACACCGGCCCGGCCGAGCATGATCGAGGCCGAGCAATACTTCTCTGCCGACAACTCGACCGCGCGCTTGACCTGGGCTTCTTTAAGGCCACGGCCCTTGACCACGAAGTTCAGGTGGATCTTGGTGAACACCTTCGGGTCTTCACCGGCGCGCTCGGCTTCAAGAAACACTTCGCAGCTCTCCACCGCCTGGCGGGATTTCTTCAGGATGCTGACCACATCGAAGTTGCTGCAGCCACCCAGGCCCAGCAACAGCATTTCCATGGGCCGTACACCCAGGTTGCGGCCACCGGCCTCGGGCGGGCCGTCCATCACGACCACGTGGCCACTGCCCGATTCGCCCAGAAACATGGCTTCACCTGCCCACTGGATACGCGCCTTCATTACCTGGACTCCCTTGTTTGAAAAAAGGCTGCCAGCTTAGACCCTGCGGGCCCGGTGGAAAAGCTCAAGCGCATGAGTAAATCTGCCGATAGAAGGGCAAGCGTCTGATAAGCTGACGCCAAATCACTGGCGCTTATCGCCAGACTACCTATAAAAGTAAATGAAGCGTCGCCTCCTGACCGGGATCCAGCCATGGTTGCATCAGCCCTTCCAGCCAAGATCAAGAACATCGACAAGCTGCTGGTCCATTGCCAGCGCCGCCGCTATGCGGCCAAGAGCAACATCATCTGCGCCGGCGACAAGGCCGAAACCCTGTCGTTCATCATCAAGGGCTCGGTGACCATTCTCATTGAAGACGACGATGGCCACGAAATGATCATCGCCTACCTCAACAGTGGTGATTTCTTCGGTGAGCTCGGTCTGTTTGAACCGGCCGGGCAGGAACAACAGCGCAGCGCCTGGGTCCGGGCCAAAAGCGAATGTGAGGTTGCGGAAATCAGCTACGAGAAATTCCGCGAGCTGGCACGCCACGACCCGGAGATCCTCTACGCACTGGGCAGCCAGATGGCCCAGCGTCTGCGCAATACCACGCGCAAGGTCGGCGACCTGGCATTCTTCGACGTCACCGGCCGGGTAGCCCGCTGCCTGCTGGAGCTGTGCAAGCAGCCGGATGCAATGACCCACCCCGACGGTATGCAGATCAAGATCACCCGCCAGGAAATCGGCCGGATCGTTGGATGCTCACGGGAGATGGTCGGCCGCGTCCTCAAGGACCTTGAAGAGCGCAGCCTGGTACACGTCAAGGGCAAGACCATGGTGGTCTTTGGCACCCGTTAATCGCGGGCGATGCCCTTGATCACCTCGGCATAGGCCTGGCCCAGCCGCTCGAGCAGCGGCGCCTGGGGCACCACTTCGTGCAGGGCGATGTGGCTGTCAGCCAGGCAGTGCTGCTCCAGTTCGCAGCATTCGTTGAAGCGGTTGACCGCTGCCACCATTGATTCGCGCTCGTTATCCAGCAACAACGCACCATGCACCAGCACCACCGGGCGCTTGCCTCCCAGGCCCTGGCGCCAGCGCTGGGCAGTGCCGACCAGCTTGCGGCCGTTGAGGTTGACGTTGTAGCGCCCATCACAGAACGCCCCTTCGATTTCCCCCACCGACGCCAGCCCACCCCATTCACGCAGCACATCACACAACGGCAGGCACAGGCGCTCGTAGGCGCTTTCTATGCGGCCGTGATCACCTTCGCTTTTTGGTGCTACGTATACCAGCGCGATGTTGATCACCGCAGGTGACTGCGGCACCGGCTCGCCACCGGTTTCGCGCAGCAGCACCGGCCAGCCGGCAATCGCAAGCTCCGCGCAGGCAGCCTCGAAACCGTCCAGGCGGCTCATGCGCCGGGGCATGACCAAGGCGCGGTCAGTCGGACGCCAGAACAACAGGCCATGATCCTTTTCGCCTTTGCATACAGCCGCCAACAACTCCTGCTCGGCGTGCAGCCCGGCCTCGACAGTGACATCAAGCACTTGATCAGTCATCGCATAAACCTTGTAGAGACAAAAAAGCCGGCATCGCCGGCTTCAGAGTTGAATCAGTCCAGGCCTTGCACCGGGTTCTGCACCACGCGCTCCGGGAAGAACAGGCGCTGCAGCTCCAGCCCCGGGAGCTCGGCACGCATGAACGCTTCGCCGACCAGGAAGGAGTACACCTCGTTGATTTCCATCAGCTCGACGTCGGCGCGATTGAGGATGCCGCTCTCGGTGATGGCCAGGCGGTCACGAGGGATGCGCGGCAGCAGGTCGAGGGTGGTTTCCAGGCTGACTTCAAACGTGTGCAAGTTGCGGTTGTTGACGCCGACCAGTGGCGTGTCGAGAGTCTTCAGCGCCCGCTCCAGCTCGTCGCCGTCGTGCACTTCGACCAGGACATCGAGGCCGACGCGCTTGGCGGTATCGGCAAGTTCGGCCATCTTCACGTCATCCAGCGCCGCAACGATCAGCAGCACACAGTCAGCGCCCAGGGCCCGGGCTTCGACGATCTGGTAAGGATCGATCATGAAGTCCTTGCGGATCACCGGCAGCTTGCACGCGGCGCGCGCCTGCTGCAGGTAGATGTCGCCGCCCTGGAAGTAGTCGACATCGGTCAACACCGACAGGCAGGTCGCCCCGCCCTTCTCGTAGCTGACGGCGATGTCGGCCGGAATGAAGTTTTCGCGGATCACACCCTTGCTGGGCGAGGCTTTCTTGATCTCGGCAATGACTGCCGGTTGCTTGCGCCTGGCCTGCTCAATCAGGGCCTTGGCAAAGCCGCGCGGGGCATCGGCGACTGCAGCCATGCGCTCCAGCTCCGCCAGGCTGACCCGGGCGCTGCGCTCGGCCACTTCCTCGACCTTGCGGGCAAGGATCTTTTCCAGAACCGTCGGCACACTCATCCTTCATTCTCCTGCTTGAATACCGCGGTAAAGGCACCGAGTTCTTCGAGTTTTTCCCGGGCGAGACCGGTGTGCAACGCATCATGAGCGAGCTCGACGCCTTGCTTGAGGCTCATGGCGTGGTCGGCAGCGTAAAGCGCGGCGCCGGCGTTGAGCACGATCATTTCCGCAGCCTTCTGGCCGTTCTCGGTCTTGCGCCGGCCCAAGGCATCGCGGATCAGCTCCAGCGACTTGGCCGGGCTCTCCACGGCCAGGCCGTGCAGGCTCTGGCTTTTCATGCCGAGGTCTTCGGGCTCGACCCAATATTCCGTGATCTGGTCATTCTTCAGTTCGGCAACGAACGTCGGCGCCGCCAGGCTGAATTCGTCCAGGCCGTCTTTCGAATGCACCACCAGCACATGCTTGCTGCCAAGGCGTTGGAGCACTTCAGCCAACGGACGGCATAGCGCCTGAGTGAACACGCCGACGACCTGGTGCTTGACCCCGGCCGGATTCGTAAGCGGGCCGAGCATGTTGAACAAGGTACGCAGGCCCAGGTCACGACGTGGGCCGGCGGCGTATTTCATCGCCTTGTGGTGGGTCTGGGCAAACATGAAGCCGATACCGACGCTGTCGATGCAGCGTGCCACTTGTACCGGCGTGAGGTTCAGGTAGATACCGGCTGCTTCCAGCAGGTCGGCACTGCCGCTCTTGCCCGAGACCGCACGGTTTCCGTGCTTGGCCACGGTGCAGCCGGCGGCGGCAACGACGAATGCCGAAGCGGTGGACACGTTGAAGATGTTGGCGCCATCGCCGCCGGTGCCGACCACGTCGACCACCTGGTCGAGGGTGCTGAGCTCGACCTTGTCGGCCAGCTCGCGCATCACTGAGACGGCACCGACGATTTCATCGATGCTCTCGCTCTTCATGCGTATGCCCATCAGGAAGGCGCCGATCTGCGCCTCGCTGCATTGGCCGGTCATGATTTCGCGCATGACATCGCGCATTTCTTCGGTGCTCAGGTCCAGGTGACCGACGATACGGCTCAGCGCGCTCTTGATATCCATGTTCAATCCTTAACGGCGGCCGCCGGTCTGCTTGAGGAAGTTGGCGAACAGCTCGTGGCCCTGCTCGGTGAGGATCGATTCGGGGTGGAACTGCACCCCTTCGATATTCAGCTCTTTATGGCGCAGGCCCATGATCTCGTCCACCGAGCCGTCTTCAAGGACGGTCCAGGCGGTCAGCTCCAGGCATTCGGGCAAGGTTTCGCGCTTGACCACCAACGAGTGGTAGCGGGTGACGGTCAGCGGGTTATTGAGGCCAGCGAACACGCCCTGGTCCTTGTGCAACACCGGGCTGGTCTTGCCATGCATCACCTGGCGGGCGCGCACTACATCACCACCGAAGGCCTGGCCAATGGACTGGTGGCCCAGGCATACGCCGAGGATCGGCAGCTTGCCGGCAAAGTGCTTGATGGCCTCCAGCGACACACCGGCTTCAGTCGGGGTGCACGGGCCGGGGGAGACGACAATGCGCTCGGGGTTCAGGGCTTCGATCTGGGCGATGGTCAGTTCGTCATTGCGAATGACCTTGACCTCTGCACCCAGCTCGCCGAGGTATTGCACGACGTTGTAGGTGAAGGAGTCGTAGTTGTCGATCATCAGTAACATCTGGGTTCAACCTCTTGCATCTACTGACTTTGAATACATGCCTTTCGAAGTGCCTGTGCGCTGTGCAACAGGTGCTAGTTCGCCTGTGCGCACCAGCCACAGCCGGCTACAGCAGGTAAAGCGTTCAGAAAGGCAAAGCGGTACAGGGCCGGCGAACCGGCAAGAGATAAAGTCAGGCGCGCCAACGCCAACGGGCGTGGGCCTTGATAACGCGCATCAAGAGTTTGCTGACGATCAACACGGGGTAGGTCTCGTTCATACGTTCCCGCACAGTAGCCTACCGGCGCGGTCCACGCAATATGACCGAGGCATGCCGAAACGCTTTAGCGATGGAAGACGCGCGGAATGTTTTGCTAACGTCTTTAGGCGTCATCCGATAACAACAACGAAAAAGGATCTTTGCGATGTTGAAAGCGCGCTCACTGTTGCCCTGTGCATTCTCGCTTCTGGCCCTGGCCTGCTCCAGCGCCCATGCGGCCCCCTCCCCCTACTCGACCTTGATTGTCTTCGGCGACAGCCTTGCCGATGCCGGGCAATTCCCCGACGGTAACGGTGCGCCGGGCTCTACCCAGCGCTTTACCAACCGTATCGGCCCGACCTATGGCAACGGCGAGGCCTTCGGCGCGGTATCGCCCATGTTGCTCGGGGCGCAGCTGGGTATTGCTCCGACTGACCTGGGCGCTTCGACTTCACCGGTCAATGCCGCACTCGGTCGTCCTGACGGCAACAACTGGGCAGTGGGCGGCTACCGCACCGACCAGATTCTCGACTCGATCACCGGCACTTCCGACGTGATCATTCCACCAGGCAACCCCGGTGCCGGCACCGTGCTGCGCGAACGCCCGGGGTATCTGGCCGGCGGACTGCGCGCCGATCCCAACGCGCTTTACTACCTGACCGGCGGCGGCAACGACTTCCTCCAGGGGCAGATCACCAGCCCGGCCAGCGCCGCAGCCGCCGCCAATCGCCTGGCCGCCAGCGCCCAGGCCCTGCAGCAGGGCGGCGCGCAGTACATCATGGTCTGGTTGCTGCCCGACCTGGGCCTGACCCCGGCGATGAATGGCACCCCGATGCAAGGCCCGGCTTCGCAGCTGAGCAGCCTCTTCAACCGGCAACTGGTCGGCCAACTGAGCCAGATCGACGCACAAATCATTCCGCTCAACGTGCCACTGCTGCTCCAGGAAGCCCTGGCCACTCCGGCGCAGTTCGGCCTGGCCAGCGGTCAGAACCTGGTCGGCACCTGCTTCAGTGGCAACGGCTGCGTGCAGAACGCGACCTACGGCATCAACAGCGCCACGCCCGATCCGAGCAAGTTGCTGTTCAACGATTCGGTCCACCCCACCACTGCCGGGCAGGAGCTGATTGCCGACTACGCCTTTTCGATCCTCTCCGCACCATGGGAGCTGACGCTGCTACCAGAAATGGCCCACGCCAGCTTGCGCGCGCACCAGGATGAACTGCGCAACCAGTGGCAAGGCCGCTGGCAACCGGTTGGCCAGTGGCAGGCAATCGTGGCTGCTGGTGGGCAGAATCTGGATATCGACAGCCAGCGCAGTTCCGCCAGCGCCGATGGCCATGGCTACAACCTGACCCTGGGCGGCAGCTACCGCCTGGATGACGCCTGGCGTATTGGTATTGCTACCGGCGTTTACCAGCAGAAGCTAGAAGCCGGCGAGCAAGACTCCGACTACAAGCTCGACAGCTACCTGGCCACCGCCTTCGTGCAGTTCCAGCAGAACCAATGGTGGGCAGATGCGGCCCTGACCGGCGGGCACCTGGACTACAGCGACCTGAAACGCACCTTCGCTCTGGGCGTGAACGATCGCAGCGAGAAAGGTGATACCGATGGCGAGCTGTGGGCGTTCGCCGCGCGCCTGGGGTATGACCTCGCGGCTCCCGGCAGCCAGTGGAGCCTGTCGCCTTTCGTCAGCGCCGACTATGCGCGGGTGAAAGTCGATGGGTATTCGGAGAAAGGCACCCGCGCCACGGCCTTGAGCTATGACGATCAGGACCGTGAATCGCGGCGTCTGGGCCTGGGTTTGCAGGGCAAGTATCAGGCACGACCAAGCACCTTGCTGTTCGCCGAAGTGGCTCACGAGCACGAGTTCGAAGACGACCGCCAGGACCTGACCATCCACCTCAACAGCCTGCCAGGCAACGACTTCACCCTGACCGGCTATACCCCGCAGAGCAATCTGAATCGGGCAACCCTGGGCTTGAGCCAGACCCTCGCACCGGGGCTGGCCCTGCGCGGCAGCTACAACTGGCGCAAGAGTGACGAGCTGACCCAGCAAGGGATCAACCTGGCGTTGAGCCTGGAGTTCTAAGGAAGGGATACGGCGCCTGCCACAAGCAGGCGCCGTGGATCAGGCTCAGCTACGTGGTGTCTGCTCGGCCAGCGCCACCGCACGGAACATGGCCCGGCGCTTGTTGATGGTTTCTTCCCACTCAAGCGCTGGCACCGAGTCGGCAACGATACCGCCACCGGCCTGCACATGCAGCTCACCGTCCTTGATCACTGCGGTACGGATGGCAATCGCGGTGTCCATGTTGCCGTTCCAGGCAAAGTACCCCACCGCACCGCCGTAGACCCCGCGCTTGACCGGCTCCAGCTCGTCAATGATTTCCATGGCGCGGATCTTCGGCGCCCCGGACAAGGTGCCCGCCGGCAGGATCGCGCGCAGTGCATCCATGGCGCTCAGGCCCTGCTTCAGCTCGCCGGTGACGTTGGAAACAATGTGCATGACGTTGGAGTAGCGCTCGATCACCATCTTCTCGGTGACCTTGACCGAGCCGGTTTCCGAGACCCGGCCAGCGTCGTTACGGCCCAGGTCGATGAGCATCAGGTGCTCGGCGATTTCCTTGTCGTCGGACAGCAGGTCTTCTTCCAGCGCGCGATCGGCTTCTTCGGTGGCGCCGCGTGGGCGGGTTCCGGCGATCGGGCGAACGGTGACCAGGTTGTCCTCGACCCGCACCAGCACTTCTGGCGAGCTGCCCACTACATGGAAGTCGCCGAAGTTGAAGAAGTACATGTACGGCGTCGGGTTGAAGCAGCGCAGTGCCCGGTACAGGTCGATCGGCGCGGCCTTGAAGTCGATGGACATGCGCTGCGATGGCACCACCTGCATGCAGTCGCCAGCGAGGATGTACTCCTTGATGGTATCGACCGCACGCTCGTAGTCGCTCTGGGTAAAGCTGGAGCGGAACGCCGGCTCTGCCGGCAACGGGCCGCCCAGGTCCAGGCCGCGACGCGGGGCGATGGGCTGGCGCAGCTGTTCGAGCAGGCCTTCGAGACGGGCCAGGCCGTTTTCATAGGCCTGTTCCTGAGCCGGATCGGCCAGCACGATAGCGTGCATCTTGCCGGCCAGGTTGTCGAACACCACCACCGCGTCGGACACCATCAGCAGGATGTCCGGTACGCCCAGCGGATCAGGGTTCGGGCACTTGCCCAGGCGCCGCTCGACATAGCGCACGCAGTCATAACCGAAGTATCCGACCAGGCCACCATTGAAGCGCGGCAGGCCGGCGATGGTCGGCACCTGGTAGCGCTCCTTGAAGGCTTCGACGAAGGCCAGCGGATCTTCTACTTCATGTTGTTCGATCAGTTCACCGTCGTGGGTGATCCGGACCTGGTGATCATGCACCCGCAACACCGTACGGCACGGCAGGCCGATGATCGAGTAACGCCCCCACTTCTCGCCGCCCTGCACCGATTCGAGCAGGTAGGAGTTGGGTTGATCAGCCAGTTTCAGGTAGATCGACAGTGGCGTGTCGAAGTCGGCCAGGGTTTCGCAGGCCAGGGGAATGCGGTTATAGCCGGCAGCGGCCAGGCGCAGGAATTCTTCGCGGGTCATGATAGCCTCGTGGCAAGCAGCAGATGGGTCAGGCAGGCAAGCAGGCCGGCATGTGCCGGCAGATGGCAGTCAGGCGCGCCAACGCCAGCGGGCCAGGGCCTTGATGACTTTCATCCAGAGTTTGCCGGTAACCGCCACGATGGAATCTCGATCTGAGGGGGATTGAACGTCCGCCAACGTTATCCCAGTGGCCGGATCTAAGCAACCAGGCAACAGCGCGCGCAGGTCGTCGATGACCAGGCACGGCGCCTCTTCGCTGATCGGCCGGCCATGGTTGTAGCCATAGGTCAGGCCGACGCACTTGACTCCAGCCGCTTTGGCCGCCAGCACATCGCTGCGCGAGTCGCCGACGAACAGGGCCTGCTCAGGCGCAACGCTGGCCATTTTCATGACAAACAGCAAGGCGGCAGGGTCGGGCTTTTTCTGCGGCAGGGTATCGCCGCCGATGATCCAGCGGAAATAGCGGCCGATCTTCATCTGATCGAGCAAGGGTGCAACGAAGCGCTCGGGCTTGTTGGTGATCAGGGCCATTTCCACACCCTGCTTGTGCAACCACTTGAGGGTGTCGCGCACGCCGGGGTAGACCACCGTCAGCTCATGACTTTCGGCGTAGGCCTGCATGAACAACTCCAGGCCCCGCTCGGCTTCGTCGTCATCGACCGCTTCGTGGTCGATGCCGCCAGCCAGGGCGCGACGCACCAGCACCGGCGCACCATTGCCGACCCAGTGGCGCACCGCCTCAAGGCCGGCGGGCTGACGCCCCATTGCGAGCAGCATGTTGTCCACCGCCGCTGCCAGGTCCGGTACCGAATCGATCAGGGTACCGTCCAGATCAAACATCACCAGTTTGGGCAGGGCGCCGGGGAACAGCTGCTCGAAGCCACTCATGGGCGGGCCAGGGCCAGTTCGGCGTGCATCCTGGCAATCACCTCACGGTAGTCCGGGGTGTTGAAGATCGCGGAACCGGCGACGAAGGTGTCGGCGCCCGCGGCGGCGATTTCACGGATGTTGTTGACGTTCACACCACCGTCGATTTCCAGACGGATGTCACGGCCACTGGCATCGATCAGTGCACGGGCTTCGCGCAGCTTGTCGAGGGTGCCAGGGATGAACTTCTGGCCACCGAAGCCCGGGTTGACGCTCATCAACAGGATCATGTCGACCTTGTCCATCACGTACTTGAGGGTGTCGAGCGGGGTCGCCGGGTTGAACACCAGGCCGGCCTTGCAACCGCCGTCGCGAATCAACTGTAGCGAACGATCGATGTGCAGGCTGGCTTCCGGATGGAAGGTAATGTAGCTGGCGCCCGCTTCGATGAAGTCGCCGATGATGCGGTCGACCGGACTGACCATCAGGTGCACATCGATCGGCGCGGTGATGCCGTACTTGCGCAGGGCGGTGCAGACCATCGGGCCGATGGTCAGGTTGGGCACGTAGTGGTTGTCCATCACATCGAAGTGAACGATGTCGGCACCCGCGGCCAGGACGTTGTCGACTTCCTCGCCCAGGCGGGCGAAGTCGGCAGAAAGAATCGAGGGGGCAATAGCGTAGGGCTGCATGGCGCACCTGTAGGCAGAATCACAGTGGCGCGCATTGTACCTCAGGGAAACAGTCTAGGGCTGACCGGTATCAAGGCGGTCGACGGATGTTCATCGCAGGGCAAGCCCGCTCCTGTGGGAGCGGGCTTGCCCTGCGAAAAGGCCTCAACCCGGCTGCTGGGTACGTAACTTCTCGCTACGTCCACGCAACCACTCCAGGGTCAGCAACAGCACCACCGAGAAGGCAATCAACAAGGTTGCCGCTGCGGCGATGGTCGGGCTGAGGTTCTCGCGGATGCCGCTGAACATCTGCCGGGGCAGGGTCGCCTGCTCGGGACCGGCGAGGAACAGGGTGACCACCACCTCATCGAAAGACGTGGCGAAGGCGAACAGCGCCCCGGAAATCACCCCCGGCGCAATCAGCGGCAAGGTCACCCGACGGAACGTGGTCAGCGGCGAAGCACCCAGGCTGGCGGCGGCGCGCACCAGGTTATGGTTGAAGCCCTGCAGGGTCGCCGAGACGGTGATGATGACGAACGGCACGCCGAGCACCGCATGCACCAGGATCAGCGAGATGAAGCTGTTGCCCATGCCCAGCGGGGCAAAGAACAGGTAGCTGGCCACACCGATGATCACCACCGGCACCACCATGGGTGAAATCACCAGGGCCATGATCAGCGACTTGCCCGGGAAATCACCCCGGGTCAGGCCGATCGAGGCCAGGGTCCCGAAGACCATCGCCAGCACCGTGGCGGCTGGCGCCACGATGATGCTGTTCTTCAGCGCCCGCATCCACTCGGCCGAGGCGAAGAAATCGTGGTACCACTGCAGCGAGAAGCCCTGCAGCGGGTAGACCAGGAAGCTGCCGGAGTTGAACGACAGCGGAATGATCACCAGCACCGGCAACACCAGGAACAGCAGGATCAGCCCGCAAAGGATGCGCAAACTGTAGAACCAGACCCGTTCGACGGGCGACATGTAGGGACTCAGCATGACAACGCTCCTCAGCTCAGGCGCAGGCGGCTGGCGCCGACCAGCCAGCTATAGATCAGGTAAAGCAGCACGGTGGCCAGCAACAGCAAGCCGCCCAGCGCGGTCGCCATGCCCCAGTTGATGCTGGTGTTGGTGTAGAAGGCCACGAAGTAGCTGACCATCTGATCGTTGGGGCTGCCAAGCAGCGCCGGGGTGATGTAGTAGCCGATGGCAAGGATGAACACCAACAGACAGCCCGCGCCTACACCAGCGTAGGTTTGCGGGAAGTACACCCGCCAGAAGCTGGCGAACGGATGACAGCCGAGGGAAATCGCCGCACGCATGTAGGTCGGCGATATGCCCTTCATCACGCTGTAGATCGGCAGGATCATGAACGGCAGCAGGATATGCACCATGGAGATGTACACCCCGGTGCGGTTGAACACCAGTTCCAGCGGCTTGTCGATGATGCCCATGGCCATCAGCGCGCTGTTGATCAGCCCGCCCGATTGCAGCAGCACGATCCAGGCCGCAACCCGAACCAGGATCGAAGTCCAGAACGGCAGCAGCACCAGAATCATCAGCAGGTTGCTCTGCCGGGTCGGCAGGTTGGCCAGCAGGTAGGCCAGGGGATAAGCCAGCACCAGGCAGATAGCGGTGATGACGAAGCCCATCCACAGGGTACGGGTGAAGATATCCAGGTAGATGGCCTGGTCCGGGGTGGCCTTGGCCAGCTCGCCGAGATCATCGATACGATGGTCGAGGGCCGCCAGCAGGTAAAACGGGGTGACGCTACTGGTGTTACGGCGAATCGCCTGCCAGTAGGCCGGATCGCCCCAGCGCTCGTCCAGTTCCTGCAGGGCTTCTTTATAGGAAGCCGGCTCGGTCTTGAACGGCAGCGCCCGGGCGGTCTTGGCCAGCAGGCTGCGATAGCCGGCCAGCTCCATGTTCAGGCGCTTGGAGGTATCGCCCAGGGTCTGGTTCTTGCGCGCCTGGGCAAGGTCTTCGCTCAGCGCCTTGTACACCGCCTCCCCTGGCAGGCCCTTGCCATCCCACTCGGCCACGGCGGTCACGGTCTGCGGCAAGCCGCCCACCACTTCCGGGTTACCCACGCTCTTGTACAACAGCGCGGCAATCGGCACGAGGAACACCAACAGCAGAAACAGCGCCAGTGGCGCGATCAGCGCTTGCGCCTTCCAGCGGTTGACCCGCTCGGCACGCTTGAGGCGCTGCTTGAGGTTGGAACCGGCGCCTTCATTCAGGGGCACTGCGATGGCCATAGCGAACTCCGAAATCTTGAGAACAAGGAGCGCCGGCGGCAAGCCGACGCCCCATCAGCGGCCCTTACTTGGCAGCCCAGGCGTTGAAGCGTTGCTCGAGTTGCTCGCTGTTGTCCGCCCAGAACGCCACGTCGATCTGCACCTGGTTGGCGATGTTCTCCGGGGTGGTCGGCATGTCTTTCTTGATCTCGTCGGACAGCAGCGCGACCGCCTTGGAGTTGGCCGGGCCGTAGGCGATGTTCTGCGAATAGGTCTTCTGCTGTTCAGGCTGGACCGAATAGGCGATGAACTTCTTCGCCTCCTCAACGTTCTTGGCGCCTTTAGGGATGGCCCAGGCGTCGAAGTCGTAGATACCGCCGTTCCAGACGACTTTCAGGTTGCTCTCTTTTTGCACGGCGGCAATGCGGCCGTTGTAGGCCGAACTCATGACCACGTCACCCGAGGCCAGGTATTGCGGTGGTTGCGCACCGGCTTCCCACCACTGGATGCTCGGCTTGAGTTCGTCGAGTTTCTTGAAGGCACGGTCCTGGCCTTCCTTGGTGGCGAGTACCTTGTAAACGTCCTTGGGCGCAACACCGTCGGCCATCAGGGCAAATTCGAGGGTGTACTTGGCGCCTTTGCGCAGGCCGCGCTTACCCGGGAACTGCTTGGTGTCCCAGAAATCCGCCCAACTGGTCGGCGCAGTCTTCAGCTTGTCGGCGTTGTAGGCCATGACCGTGGACCAGACGAAGAAGCCAACACCGCAAGGCTGGATAGCGCCGGGAACGTAGTCGGATTCGTTACCGAAAAGTGCAGGATCAAGCTCCTCGAACATGCCTTCGTCGCAACCACGGGCAAGCTCTGGCGATTCGACCTCCACCAGGTTCCACGACACGCTCTTGGTGTCGACCATGGCTTTGACCTTGGCCATTTCACCGTTGTACTCGCCAGCGACGATCTTGCCGTTGCCCGCCTTTTCCCATGGCTCGTAGAACGCCTTGACCTGGGCCGCCTTGTTGGCGCCGCCGAAGGAAATCACGGTCAGGTCGGCCGCCGCCATGGCCTGGGTTGCCGCGAACAGGCCCAGGGTCAGGGCGGTCAACTTCAAGTGTTTGCGCATTATTATTCTCTCCACAGTACAGGGTTGGTGAAGCAAACCTTCAATTGGCTTCCAGCAAAGGATCGAGCGCGCGGGCGTGCTCCACCTGCCAGCCAAGCGGTACCACATCGCCCACGGCCAGGGCCGGGTCGAGTTCGGCAATCGGCTGCTTCACGAAGAAATCGGCCTTGCCGCAGACTTCCAGGCGAACCCGCACGTGGTCGCCCAGGTAGATGAATTCGGCTACCCGCCCGGAGAAACGGTTGACGCAGCTTTCGCTGTGGCCATTGAGGCGCACGCGCTCGGGGCGGATCGACAGGGTTACCGGTTCGCCGGCCTGACCGACATTGACCGCCAGTGCCTCGACCTTTTCGCCGCGCGGCAGCAGCACCTGGCAGCGCTCGCCGTCGTGGCTGAGCAGACGACCATTGATGCGGTTGTTTTCGCCGATGAAGTTGGCGACGAAGGTGTTCTTCGGCTCTTCATAGAGGGTGCGCGGGTCGGCGATCTGCTGGATCTCGCCCTGGTGGAACACCGCGACGCGGTCGGACATGGTCAGCGCTTCGCCCTGGTCGTGGGTGACGTAGACCACGGTGACGCCCAAGCGCTGGTGCAGGTGCTTGATCTCCATCTGCATGTGTTCGCGCAACTGCTTGTCGAGGGCCCCCAGCGGTTCGTCCATCAGTACCAGTTGCGGCTCGAACACCAGCGCGCGGGCCAAGGCCACCCGCTGCTGCTGGCCACCGGAAAGCTGGCCGGGGTAACGCTGGGCGAAGGCGTCGAGCTGGACCATGTTGAGCACACGTTTGACCCGCTCGCTGATGTCGGTCTTGCTCAGGTTGCGCACGCTCAGGGGAAAAGCCAGGTTCTCGGCCACGGTCATGTGCGGGAACAGCGCATAGTTCTGGAACACCATGCCGATGTCGCGCTTGTGCGGCGGCACGTTGTTGATCGAACGGCCGGCCAGCTGAATCTCGCCTGCGGTCGGCGTTTCGAAGCCGGCCAGCATCATCAGGCTGGTGGTCTTGCCAGAACCGGACGGGCCGAGCAAGGTGAGGAACTCACCCTTGCGGATATCCAGGTTGAGGTCTTTGACGATCAGCGACTCGCCGTCGTAGCTCTTCTGCACACCACGGAAGCTGACCAGCACTTCGCCGGTTGCAGCGCTCGAATTCACCTCACTCATACCCGCACCTTTTTATTGGATGACTGCTGTATCCAAAGCCTAGTGAAGGCGGCAAGCGGCGCAAATCGGGGGTGGAGAGAGATTGATATCAGCGCGATGGAAGGCTTGGGGTAGGGATTTCCCTACAAGGGTGGCGTTTTTGGATAAGCGCTGAAAACTTCATCGCTACAACCATCGCTATCGCTGGCAAGCCAGCTCCCACAAGAGCCATGCCTGTTGGTTTTCTGTGGGAGCTGGCTTGCCAGCGATGAAGGTAAGCACGATGTCGCTTCTGGAACACTCACAGCAGTTTGTGCTCCATCGCATACTTCACCAATTCCGCCAGCGAGTTCACGTTGAGCTTCTGCATCAGCCGCGCCTTGTGGGTGCTGATGGTCTTGTTGCTCAGGGCCAGTTGCTGGGCTATGTCATTGACATTGGCGCCCTGGGCCAGGCGCTCGAACACCGAAAACTCCCGCTCCGACAGCAACGAATGCAACGGCCGTGCATCGGTCAGGCCGACCTCGAAGACCATGCGATCGGCCAGGTCCGGGTCGATATAACGCCCGCCACCGGCCACCCGACGAATGGCGGTCAGCAACAAGGCCGGATCGCTGTCCTTGGTAGCATAACCGGCAGCGCCGACCTTCAGCGCCCGCGCCGCCATCTGCGCTTCGTCGTGCATCGACAGCACCAGGATCGCCGGCGGGTTGTTCAAGGCGCGAATCCGTGGAATCGCCTCCAGGCCGTTGACCCCAGGCATGGAAATATCCAGCAGGACCACCTCGCACGCGGTATGGCGCAGGGTTTCCAGCAGTTGCTCGCCATTGCCGGCCTCCCCCGCTACCTGCATGTCCTTGGCCAGGCCGATCAACTGCTTGATGCCTTCACGGACAATGGTGTGGTCTTCGGCAACCAGTACTCGAATCACGCAATGCTCCTAATCCAGGGGGATGGCCACGCTCAGGCTGGTGCCCTCGCCCGGCTCGCTTTCCAGGGTCATGCTGCCGCCCAGCATGAGCACCCGCTCACGCATGCCGACCAGGCCAAATGAGCTTGGCCTACTTTGTTCCAGGACAAATCCTGCGCCATCGTCGATCACCGTCAGCCGCAGGGTCTGGCCGTCGAGGCTCAAACTGATCTGCACAGTATGCGCCTGGGCATGGCGCATGACATTGGTCAGCGCCTCTTGCAGGATGCGGAACAGGCCAATGGCCTTGGCATCACTCAAGGGTGGCGGGTTTTCCAGCACTTGCACCAGGCAAGGGATCTGCGTGCGCGCTTCGAAGCGCCGGGCCTGCCACTCAATGGCCGAAGCGATGCCGGCATCGAGGATCGGCGGACGCAGGGCGGTGGCCACATCGCGCACCAGCTGGAACAGCTGGGCGATCAGGCGTTTCATGCTGCCCAGGCGCTCGTTGAGGCCGGGATCCAGCTCGGCGTAGGCCAGTTCGCACATGGAGGTTTCCAGCTTCAGTACTGTGAGCATCTGCCCCAGTTCATCGTGCACTTCCCGCGCTATACGGGCTTTTTCTTCCTCACGAACGCTTTCCAGGTGCGCCGACAGTTCACGCAGCTGTTCCTGGGAGCGGGCCAGTTCGAGCTCGACGCGCTTGCTCTGGCTGATATCCCAGACCACCCCATCCCAGACCACCCGGCCATCCACCAACGTCCGGGTGCTGGCCTTGATATCGGCCCAGCGCTGTTCGCCCTGGCGGGTCAGGATCCGCCCCTGCCAGGACCAGTCGCTGTCGCTGGCCAGGGCCAGGTCCTGGACCCGGTGATAGTCGGCGCGGTCGTCCGGGTGCACCAGGTTGCGCAGGCCCATGTCCGGGTGTTGCAACGCCGCAGGCGGATAGCCCACCAGGGCTTCGCTGCCTTCACTGATATAGGGGAATTCCAGCTCGCCTTCGGCCGGGTTGCGTTCGAGGCGAAACACCAGGCCCGGCACGTTGCCGGCGATGCCCTTGAGCCGCGCCTCGCTCTCGCGCAATGCCGCCAATGCCCGTCGGCGCTCGGTGACGTCGGCGAGAAACACCACCAGGTACTCGGCATCGCGAAAACGCAGGAAGCTCAGCGACACATCCACCGGCAACAGGCTGCCATCGGCGCGCAGGCACCGGGTTTCAAAGTGCTGAGGGGCTTCATCGCTGGTTCGGGCGCGCTTCCACAGGTCGAGCCAGCGGTCCATGTGCAGGGTCGGCTCGAAATCGATCAGCGGCCGATCGATCAGAGCCCCCGAAGCGTAACCAAGCATGCTTTCAGCGGCCCGGTTGGCGTAGCGTACATGGCTGTCCCAGTTGACCCAGAGAATACCCACGGTGCTCTGGTCGATGGAGAACTGGCTCAGGCGCAGGGCTTCTTCGCGGGCCTGACGCTGGGCCAGGGTGTCGCGGGTGGCCAGCAGGCTGTGTTCAAGCTGATGCAGTTGCCGACGCTGCCAGATGACGATGGCCACACAACTGAGCAGCAGTGCCGCCAGCAGCAGGCCAAGGTTCTGCCAGAATCCCGGGGATTCGCTCAGGCGCGGGTATTTTGGCTCCAGCCAGCGCTGGTGCAGTTGTTCCAGGTCCTTGGCCGGAACAGCCTGCAGGCCGCGTTCAACAATCCCGGCAAGCTCGGGCCAGTCCCGCCGCGAGCCCACCCGTAACAATTGCGGCAGGCCGATATCACCGACCACCACCAGTTCGCTGAACTCGCTTTCCCGTGACAGGCGGCTCAATTGCGCCTCATCCACCACGGCAAACCTTGCTTGCTCGCTGAGCACCAACTGCAAGGCCTGGCGCTCTTGAGGCACCCCTTGCAAATTCAGGTTCGTATAGGTGGCACGCAGATAGTCGGCAACGGTGCTGGGCATGCGCACGGCGACCCGATCGGTACTGGCCAGTTTCTCCAGATCCACCGCCACTGCGCCGGTACGCGGCCCGACGATCAGTTGCGGCACCCGCATGTAAGGGTCGCTGAACAACCACAGGCGCAAGCTGGCCGGTGTCTGGGTCAAGCCCGGGGCAAGATCGACTTCACCGGCCAGCAGCGCATGTTCCAGTGCCGCCTGGTCGGGAAAGTTGCGCCAGGTGAGGTCCAGCCCCAGCGAGCGGCCGAGCCAGTTCATCAGCTCGACGTTGACCCCGTAGAGCTGCTGCAAACGCCGATCGAACTGGGCAAAGGGTGCTTGCAGCACCAGCCCGACCCGCAGGCTGCGATGCCGCTCAAGCCACTGTTGCTGGGCAGGCTCCAGCACAACCTGCGCAGGCGCGGCAGCCGAAGCTGTCCCCGTGATCAAGGGCAGGCAAAAACAGCCGATAAGCAAAAGGCAGCGCAAAAGTTTCATCTGCACTCTCATCAAGGGTAGGACGGCCACCGAGCATGGCCGTCCCGAGCAAATACTATTAGGCTGCCGGTATTAATCTGGTCTGGATCGATCCATGTTCGCACTTTATCGCACGACGCTGCCGGCGTTATGCCTGTCACTGATACTACCTTGTACCGCACAAGCGGCAGCTGGCGAAACGCCAGAAGCTGCTGCCGACAGCAAACCTGCCGCTGTCGAACGCCAACCGCTGGCCGAACGCAGCCAGGAAGATGCCCTGGCCCTGGAGCGCCAGGTTCCTCAGGCTGAACAGCAAACCCTGCAGGCCGGCAGCGACAGCTTCCTGGCCCTGTGGAAGCCAGCCAACACCGCCGAGCCCGAAGGCGCCCTGATTATTCTCGCCGGTGCCGGCGAAAATGCCGATTGGCCAAAGGCCGTCGGCCCGTTGCGGCGCAAGTTTCCCGATGCCGGTTGGCACAGCCTGAGCCTGGCCCTGCCAGACCTGCTGACCAACAGCCCGCAAGCGCGCGTCGAAGCAGCGCTGGCACCAGCGCAAAAGGCCGAGCAAGGCGAAAGCGCGCCGGCCAAGGACACCCCGGCCAATGCCAACGCCAGTATCGAACAGGCCACGGCCGCCGAAAGCGACAACAGCGAAAGCGTCGAGCAGGCAAAGGCGCCGGTCGAGAATGACAAGGCCGATGCCGAACGTATCTTCAATCGCCTCGATGCCGCCGTTGCCTACGCCCAGCAGCAAAATGCGCGCAGTATCGTCCTGCTCGGCAACGGCAGCGGTGCTTATTGGGCAGCCCGCTACCTGAGCGAGCGGCAACCGGCGCAGGTACAGAAGCTGGTGATGGTCGCCGCACAGACGCCGACTCAGGCCGAACACGGCCTGGACAGCCTGGCGCCGACTTTGAAAGTGCCGACTGCAGACTTTTTCTATGCCACCCTGCCTCAGGCCAAGCGCGCGGCCGAACAGCGCCTGCAAGCCAGTAAACGCTTGAAGGACGCCAACTACCGCCAGGTCAGCCTGACCGCCGTGCCGGGCAACAGCGCAGCGGAACAGGAACAACTGTTCCGCCGCATCCGTGGCTGGCTGAGCCCGGAAAAGCTCGACTAGAAGCCGCGGCGCTTGCGAATGACGGCGTAGGCCTGATGCAGCTCGCGGGTACGTTCGGTTGCCTCGCGAATCTGCAAAGGGCTGGCGCCATTGCCCACCAGCTTGTCCGGATGGTGGCGGCTGAGCAGCCGCCGATAGGCTTGCTTGATCTGCCCGGCGTCGGTTTCTGCACTGACCCCGAGCATCCGCAAGGCCTGCGGATAGCCCAGGATACCGTCGGCCAGCGCCGCCTTCTGCGGTTCGTAGTCCAGCGCCAGGGCCTGGACCTTGGCCGACGACCAGCCCAGGGCCTGGCCCCACGCCAGTAACAGCTCACGCTCGTGCCGGCCGGCCTGGCCATCGGCCCAGACCATGCGCCAGCAAGCACGCAACATGCCTTCGGCGGCATGAGGCTGTTGCTTCAGACGCCGCAAGTGCGCACCCAGGCGCTCTTTGCCGCGCTTGCCGCGATTGAAGGCAGCAATGGCGCGGCGCCTGGCCGGCTCGTTCATCTCCAGCCGCTGCATCTCCACCCGCGCCTGCTGGATATGGCCATCGACCACGCGCCCGTCGCTCTTGGCCAGGCGCCCGAGCAGCACGAACAGTACTTCGTCGTCGCGCAACACCGGCCGCCCTCCCAGGCGTTCGCGCACATGCGCCCAACTGTGCAACTGCAAACGGCGGTCCATCGCCTGACCCAGCAACGCCCCCAGCAAAGCCCCTGGAATACTGGCGATGGCAAAGCCTGCCCCGGCACCTATCACTGTGCTCGGCCACAACATGTCAGCGGCGCTCGGCGAGCAGTTGCTCGACTTCAGCCAGACGTTCCAGGGTGCCGACATCCACCCAGTGCCCACTGAAATGCTCACCACTGACTTGCCCGGCCGCCATCGCCTGACGCAGTAGCGGCGCCAGCTTGAAAGCACCCGCCTGGCAGTCGGCGAACAGTTGCGGGGCCAGCACGGCGATGCCGCTGTAGGTCAGTGTGTCGACATCGGCATTACCGTCACGGACCTGGTCCTGATCCAGGCAAAAATCGCCCTTGCCATGATGACCAGGGTTATCCACCAGCACCAGGTGGGCCAGCCCGTTCAGGTTTTTGGGCAGGCGGGCAAAGTCGTATTCGGTCCAGATATCGCCGTTGACCAGCACAAATGGCTCATCACCCAGCAATGGCAGGGCCTTGAAGATGCCACCGCCGGTTTCCAGCGGCTCGCCTTCCGGCGAGTAACTGATACTCAAGCCCCAGCGTGAACCATCGCCCAAGTGATCTTCGATCTGCTGCCCAAGCCAGGCGTGGTTGATCACCACGTCCTTGAAGCCGGCCGCCGCCAGGGCACGCAGGTGATACTCGATCAGCGGCATGTCGGCCACCGGCACCAGCGGTTTTGGCGTGTGCAGGGTCAGCGGGCGCATCCGCTCACCCTTGCCCGCGGCGAGAATCATCGCTTTCATGGACGCACTCCGGCAGCGGCCTGAAGGCTCTCGATCAACTCGTCCAGCTCGGCCAGTTCCGGTCGACGGGCGATCACATCATCTATATAGGCAAAGAAGCGCGGCACATCGGCCAGGTAGCGCGGCTTGCCGTCGCGGTGGCAGATACGAGCGAAAATACCGATGACCTTGAGGTGGCGCTGTACGCCCATCAGGTCACTGGCACGGTGGAAGTCTTCGAATTCGGCCTGCACCGGGATGCCTTTGGCCTGGGCGCGCTGCCAGTAATCCTTCAGCCAGCCCTGCACGCGTGCCTGCGGCCAGCTCAAGAAAGCATCCTTGAACAGGCAGGTGATGTCATAGGTGGTCGGTCCGTATACCGCATCCTGAAAGTCCAGCACGCCGGGGTTCGGCTCGCTGTGCATCAGGTTGCGCGGCATGAAGTCGCGGTGCACCAGCACTTTCGGCTGGGCCAGCGCGCTGTCGATCAGCAGGCTGCTGATACGCTGCCAGGCGGCCAGTTGCGCGTCGTTAAAGCCAAGGCCCAGCTCACGGCCCACGTACCACTCGGGGAACAGCTCAAGCTCGCGACGCAGCAACGCCACGTCGTAGCTTGGCAACGGCGCGTCCATCGGCAACTGCTGGAAGGCCAGCAGCGCTTCGATGGCGTCGTTGAACAGGCCATCGGCATTCTCGGCGTTGATCACATCGAGGTAGGTCTGGGTGCCCAGGTCGCTGAGCAGCAGGAAGCCGCGCTCAAGGTCCTCGGCATGAATAACCGGCACATTGACCTTGGCAGTGGCCAGCAAATGAGCAATATCAACGAACGGCCGGCAGTTTTCCTGCGGCGGTGGCGCATCCATGACAATAAAGCTGTGGCCTTCGGCCTGCCAGCGGAAGTAGCGGCGAAAGCTCGCATCGCTGCTGGCGGCGGTCAGGCTACCCGCGGGAACCGTGCCCCAGCCCTGTTTATGGAACAGGTTTGCCAGCTGCTCGGCGAGCCAGACATTCAGGTGTTGCAAGCGTACATCGTGATCGGGCATTACAAGGGTCTCCGACGGCCCTAGCCGTCAAGCGGGTCATGCTTTATTATCCAGCATCTTTTTCAGACCATCGAGAGGCGTGCGGCCCCACACGCGGGCAGATGGCACGCAGGAAGCCCGGACTAATAAGATGGCATTGAAATCCCCCGCGTTTCGTAAAAAATTCCCGTTGCTAGTCACCGGCGGTTTGCTGGCGATGCAACCTCTGGCCACCCCATACGTGGTTGCCGCAGAGCAGTTCGACTGCCAAGTGTCTGCTGCCGGAGGCTGGGACTGCAAGCCCAAAACCCCAGCCGCCGCACTGCCGCCACGCCCGGTGCATGTCGGTGCCGCTGCCCCCTCGTCCGGTGAAACGCCAGCCGATACCGGCGAGGTTGCCCAGGTGCAGGGTCAAGGCCCGGTGCTGGTCACCGAAGCCAAAGGCCGCGTGCTGAAGTCCCGCAGCCCCGACGCCAGCCACCTGGACTGGGTGCCGCGCGACCAGCTGACCCCGGCCCAGCTCGCCGAAACCGGGCCTTATTGCGCCGGCGCCTACATCGAGCCGACGCGTCCGGGCATGGACGACACCACACCCAAAGACGAATCGCCGACCTTTATCGGCGCCAAGGTCTCGCGCTACCAGCAGGAGCAGCAGATCGCCACCCTCGCCGGTGACGTGGTCATGCGCCAGGGCAGCATGCAGGTCGAGGCCGACGAAGCCAACCTGTACCAGGCCGAGAACCGTGGCGAGCTGAGCGGCAACGTGAAGATTCGCGACAACGGCTCGCTGGTCGTGGGCGATCACGCCGACATCCAGCTGGACACCGGTGAAGCCAAGGTCGACAACGCCGAATACGTGATGCACAAGTCACGTATCCGCGGTAGCGCGCTGTACGCCAAGCGTGCCGAGAACGCCATCATCCGCCTCAAGGATGGTACCTACACCACCTGTGAGCCGAACAGCAACGCCTGGCAGCTCAAGGGCAACAACATTACCCTGAACCCGGCCACCGGCTTCGGTACCGCGACCAACGTCACCCTGCGGGTCAAGGATGTACCGGTGTTCTACACACCTTATATCTACTTCCCGATCGATGACCGTCGCCAGTCCGGCTTCCTGCCGCCGTCGTTCAGCACCAGCAGCGACACCGGCTTCATGCTGGTCACGCCGTACTACTTCAACCTGGCGCCAAACTACGACGCCACCTTGTATCCACGCTACATGGCCAAGCGCGGCATGTTGATGGAAGGCGAGTTCCGCTACCTGACCAAGTCCAGTGAAGGGCAGTTCGGTGGTGCTTACCTGAATGACAAGGACGATGAGCGCAAGCTGCAATCCGACTACAAAGACCAGCGCTGGATGATCAACTGGCAGCACAAGGGCGGCCTTGATCAACGCCTGATGACCGAAGTCGACTATACCGATATCAGCGATCCGTACTACTTCCAAGACCTGGAGTCGGACCAGATCGGTGTCGAAAGCAAAGACTATATCAACCAGCAAGGTGCGCTGACCTACCGTGGAGATGACTACACTGCCCGGTTGAATATGCAGGCCTTCAAGCTGGCGACCATTACCCAGATTACTCCGTATGACCGCCTGCCGCAGCTCACCTTCAATGGCATGCTTCCTTATCACCCAGGCGGCCTCGATTTTGCCTACAACACCGAGTTCGTACGGTTCGATCGCGACTTGCGCAGCGGCAACTACGTCGACGATAAGGGCATTCCCGCGCCGCGGTATGACAACAACGTCTACGCCCTCGCCCGAGCTACTGGTGATCGAATCAATCTGGCCCCTGAAGTCAGCCTGCCACTGGACTGGACCTACGGCTTCCTGAAGCCATCGATCAAGTACATGTACACCCGCTACGACCTGGACCTGGACAATAAAGGTAAACAGGACATTGCAAACGGTGTAGCCGCAGCAAATGCAGGCGGCCCCGATTTCCTATACGGTGAGTACTCTCGAAACCAGAGCCGCAACGTTCCGATTTTCAGTGTGGACAGTGGCCTGTTCTTCGACCGTAAAACCCAATGGTTCGGCAAGAACTACACCCAGACTCTTGAACCACGCCTGTTCTACTTGTACGTCCCTTACCGCGACCAGCTCGACATACCGGTCTTTGATTCCGGTGAGAGCACATTCAACTACTCGTCGTTGTTCCGCGATAACCGCTTCAGCGGCACTGATCGTGTAGGTGACGAAAACAAACTGTCGCTTGGTATCACTAACCGTTGGATTGAAGAAAACGGCTTTGAGCGTCAACGTTTCAGCATTGGCCAAGCACTCTACTTCAAAGACCGTAAGGTTCAGTTGCCGGGTATCGACTGGCGTACTCGCGATGACGCACAAGCAAATGTGTCGCCATATGCTTTGGAGTATGAATACCGTTTCAACCGCGACTGGCGCTTCAATTCGGACTTCAACTGGGATCCGGACAGCCGCAGTACTCGCTCGGGTAGCGCGATGTTCCACTACCAGCCTGAAGATAACGTGAACAAGGTTATCAACCTTGGCTACCGCTATCGCAATGACATGGTCCGCTACGACAACGCTACCGGCAAATGGTCTGTTGGCGGTGGAGACTACGGCGCTCCAGGCGATCCGAACTACGTCAAGGACTACTACAAGATCCAGCAACATGACTTCTCGGTCATGTGGCCGATCGTCCCACAGTGGTCCGCGATCGCTCGCTGGCAACATGACTACAACCGTAACCGCACCCTGGAAGCCTTCGGTGGTTTCGAATACGACAACTGCTGCTGGAAACTGCGCCTGATCAACCGTTACTGGGTTGACTACGACGAGTTCAGCCAGGATGCACCGCAAAACGAAAAAGGCGACCACGGCGTCTTCCTGCAGATTGTGCTGAAAGGCCTCGGCGGCGTAGTGGGCAATAAGGTCGAGTCTTTCCTCGACGAAGGCATTCAAGGTTATCGTACTCGTGAAGACCAAGCTTACTGATTGTCTGCGCCCGCTGTTGCTGGGCGCGGTATTGCTGACCGGCACGGCGCATGCCGCCGTGCAACCCCTGGACAGCGTTGTGGCCATCGTCGATAACGACGTGGTGATGAAAAGCCAGCTGGACAGCCGCGTGCGTGAGGTCCAGCAGACCATCGCCAAGCGTGGCGGCCAAGTGCCACCCGCCGGAGTCCTGGATCAGCAGGTGCTCGAGCGCCTGATCGTCGAAAACCTGCAACTGCAGATCGGTGACCGTTCCGGTATCCGTATCACCGACGAAGAGCTGAACCAGGCCATCGGCACCATTGCCCAGCGCAACGGCATGAACCTGGAGCAGTTCCGCGCGGCCCTGGCTCATGATGGCCTGTCGTACGAAGATGCCCGCGAGCAGGTTCGGCGCGAGATGATCATCAGCCGCGTACGTCAGCGCCGGGTTGCCGAGCGCATTCAGGTCTCGGAGCAGGAAGTGAAGAACTTCCTCGCTTCGGAGCAGGGCCAGATGCAACTGTCGGAAGAATGGCGACTGGCCAACATCCTGATCCCGACGCCGGAAAGCGCCAACTCGGCGCAGATCCAGGCGGCGGCCCAGAAGGCCGGCGAGGTGTACACGCGCCTGAAGAGCGGCGCCGACTTCGGCCAGATGGCAATTGCCAACTCCGCCAGCGAAAACGCCCTGGAAGGCGGTGAAATGGGCTGGCGTAAAGCCGGTCAGCTACCGCCTGACTTCGCCAAGTTGCTCAGCAGCCTGAACGTCGGCGACGTCACTCAGCCGCTTCGTATCCCTACCGGTTTCATCATCATCAAGATGCAGGAAAAACGTGGCGGCGGCGGAGCCACCCTACGTGACGAAGTGCATGTCCGTCACATCCTGATCAAGCCGAGCGAGATTCGCAGCGAAGCGGCGACCCAGGAGCTGGCCCAACGGCTCTATGACCGTATCCAGAACGGTGAGGACTTCGCCACGCTGGCCAAGAGCTTCTCCGAAGACCCTGGCTCGGCACTCAATGGCGGCGATCTCAACTGGATCGATCCAAGCGCCCTGGTGCCGGAGTTCCGCGAAGAAATGGCCAACGCCCAACAAGGCCAGGTGACCAAGCCGTTCAAGACCCAGTACGGCTGGCATGTCCTCGAAGTGCTGGGCCGGCGTGCCACCGACAGCACCGAGCAAGCCCGCGAGCAACAAGCCATGAACGTGCTGCGTAACCGCAAGTACGATGAAGAGCTGCAGACCTGGCTGCGTCAGATCCGTGACGAAGCCTACGTCGAAATCAAGCTTCCTGGCGCCGATCAGGCCGCGCAGTGAAACCTCAGCGCTTCGCCCTCACACCCGGCGAGCCGGCCGGCATAGGCCCCGACCTGTGCCTGCTGCTCGCCACGCAAGCCCAGCCGCACCCCCTGATTGCCATTACCAGCCGTGACCTGCTCGCCGAGCGGGCCGCGCAGCTGGGCGTGGCCGTCAGCCTGCTGCCGGTTCGCCTCGACGCCCTTCCCGACCAGCCCGCCCCCGCGGGCAGCCTGTATGTCTGGGATACGCCGCTGCAAAACCCGGTGGTAGCAGGCCAGCTGGACAAGGCCAACGCCGGGTTCGTGCTGGAAACCCTGACCCGCGCCGGGCAAGGCTGCCTGGACGGGCATTTCGCCGGGATGATCACCGCCCCCGTGCACAAGGGCGTGATCAACGAAAGCGGTATCGCCTTCTCTGGGCATACCGAATTCCTCGCCGACCTGACCAGTACCGCGCAAGTGGTGATGATGCTGGCAACCCGCGGCCTGCGCGTGGCCCTGGTGACGACTCACCTGCCCCTGCGTGACGTTGCCGACGCCATCACCAGCGAACGCCTGGAGCGTGTCACGCGGATCCTGCATGCCGACCTGCAACACAAGTTCGGCATTGCCAACCCGCGCATCCTGGTTTGCGGCCTCAATCCGCATGCCGGCGAAGGTGGCCACCTGGGCCATGAAGAAATAGACACCATCGAACCGACATTGGCGCGCCTGCGCAGCGAGGGCATGGACCTTCGCGGCCCGTTGCCCGCCGACACCCTGTTTACCCCCAAATATCTGGAGCACTGCGACGCAGTGCTGGCGATGTACCACGACCAGGGCCTGCCCGTGCTCAAGTACAAAGGCTTCGGCGCTGCGGTCAATGTGACCCTGGGCCTGCCGATCATCCGCACCTCGGTCGACCATGGCACTGCCCTGGACCTGGCTGGCAGCGGCAAGATCGACACCGGCAGCCTGCAGGTCGCCCTGGAAACCGCCTACCAGATGGCCGAGACCCGAAAATGACCGAGCAATACCAACACAAGGCGCGCAAGCGCTTTGGCCAGAACTTCCTGCACGACGCCGGCGTCATCGACCGCATCCTGCGCTCGATCCACGCCAAGGCCGGCGAGCGCATGCTGGAAATCGGCCCGGGTCAGGGCGCCCTGACTTCCGGCCTGCTGGCGAGCGGCGCACAGCTGGACGTGGTCGAGCTGGACAAGGACCTGGTACCGATCCTCAACCAGCAGTTCGCTAACCGCGACAACTTCCGCCTGCACCAGGGCGATGCGCTGAAGTTCGACTTCACCAGCCTGGGTGCGGCGCCGAACAGCCTGCGCGTGGTCGGCAACCTGCCGTACAACATCTCCACGCCGCTGATCTTCCACTTGCTGGCCAACGCCGAACTGATCCGCGACATGCACTTCATGCTGCAGAAAGAAGTGGTCGAGCGCCTGGCCGCAGGCCCTGGTGGGGGTGACTGGGGCCGCCTGTCGATCATGGTGCAGTACCACTGCCGGGTCGAACACCTGTTCAACGTCGGCCCGGGCGCGTTCAATCCGCCGCCCAAGGTCGATTCGGCGATCGTGCGTCTGGTACCGCACGAAACCCTGCCGTTCCCGGCCAAGGACCATCGCCTGCTAGAGCGCATTGTCCGCGAAGCCTTCAACCAGCGCCGCAAGACCCTGCGCAACACTCTCAAGGCCCTGCTCAGCAGCGACGCCATCGAGGCTGCCGGCGTCGATGGCAGCCTGCGTCCGGAGCAACTCGACCTGGCCGCCTTCGTGCGCCTGGCCGACAAGCTGGCCGAGCAACAAGGCGCCGCGTAACGTGCGCCAATGGCCAGTCATGCCCGCATGACTGGCCGGCTACCCCGCCGATAGCCTAGACTGACGCCATCGCCGTATCCGCGTCTGTTGCCAAGGCCCCTTGCATGTCTGATCCCCGTTACCAGATCGACGTCAGCGTCGTGACCCGCTTTCTCAAAGAACAATCCGACCCCGAAAACGAACGTTTCGCCTTCGCCTATACCATCACGGTGAAGAACAACGGCACTGTGCCCGCCAAGCTGATGTCGCGGCACTGGTTGATCACCAACGGTGATGGCCATGTCGAAGAGGTCAAGGGCGCGGGCGTTATCGGCCAGCAACCGCTGATCGAACCTGGCGAAAGCCACACCTACAGCAGCGGCGCGGTGATCAGCACCACGGTCGGCACCATGCAGGGCAGCTACCAGATGTTCGCTGAAGACGGCAAGCGCTTCGACGCCATCATCGCGCCGTTCCGCCTCGCCGTCCCTGGAGCCCTGCACTGATGGCGGTATACGCAGTCGGCGATCTGCAAGGCTGCCTGCAGCCACTCAAGTGCCTGCTCGAGCGGGTTGCCTTCAACCCGAAGGTCGATCGCCTGTGGCTGGTCGGTGACCTGGTCAACCGCGGCCCGGAGTCACTGGAAACCCTGCGCTTCCTTTATTCCATCCGCGAATCGCTGGTGTGCGTACTGGGCAACCATGACCTGCACCTGCTGGCCGCCTGGCACAACATCGAGCGCTTGAAAAAAAGCGACACCCTGCGCGAAATCCTCGATGCCCCGGATGCCGGTGAACTGCTCGACTGGCTGCGCCGGCAAAAGCTGCTGCACTACGACGAGCAGCGCGGCGCAGTGCTGGTGCACGCCGGCATCCCGCCGCAGTGGACCCTGGGCAAGGCCCTGGAGCTGGCAAGCGAAGTGGAGGAAGTGCTGCGCGACGACAACCGTTTAAAGCCCTACCTCGACGGCATGTACGGCAACGAGCCGAACAAGTGGAGCAAGGACCTCAGCGGCGTCACCCGCTTGCGGGTTATCACCAATTACTTCACCCGCATGCGCTTTTGCACCAGCGAAGGCAAGCTCGACCTCAAGGGCAAGGAAGGCGCCGATACCGCCCCGCCTGGCTACAAGCCCTGGTTCGCCCACAAGGGCCGTCGCTCTCGGCATGTGAAGATCATCTTCGGCCACTGGGCGGCGCTTGAAGGCCGCTGCAAGGAGCCCGGGGTCATTGCCCTGGACACCGGCTGCGTCTGGGGCGGCGCGATGACCCTGTACAACGTCGATACCGGCGCATTCCATCGCTGCGAATGTTCCGACCAAGGCACCCCGCGCGCGCAGCCTGCGTCCGCACAACCGGCTAGAATGAACGACCAGTCCTGAAGGAAACCGTACCCATGAGCGAATTCAAACGCATCCCTCCCGAGCAGGCCCAGGCGCTGCGCGAGCAAGGTGCGGTCGTGGTCGATATTCGCGACCCGCAAGCCTTTGCCGCCGGCCACATCACTGGCGCGCAACATCTGGACAACCATTCGGTAGCGGATTTCATTCGCGCCGCCGATCTCGATGCGCCAACCGTGGTGGTCTGCTATCACGGCAACTCCAGCCAGAGCGCTGCCGCTTATCTGATCAGCCAGGGCTTTTCCGACGTCTACAGCCTCGACGGCGGCTTCGAGCTGTGGCGTGGCACCTACCCGACGGAAACCGCCCAGGGCACTGCCGAATAATTTTTTTCACCTCCCGCAGCCCGCGTCCTGTGCGGGCTCGCGCCTGACCAGACGAACGGTCATGGCGAACTTCATGTACAAGCGGCCTTGACCTCCCCGATTACGAACTATCCTTAAGCCCAGGCCATCCAAAAAGGGGAGAGCCGGTACACCGGCGTGCGGGTCATCGGTAGCGAGTTCTAGGTGTTCTGGGGGGTATACAGCAATTGGCAGTGCCGATTGCATGCCAGCATCAGCTGACTGATCCGGCGTCGGCTCCACGTATCGAGCGAGGTGACGTCATGAGTATTTTTAGCCACTTCCAACAACGTTTCGAGTCCACCCGTCAGGAAGAACTTTCGCTGCAAGAGTACCTTGAGCTCTGCAAAAGCGATCGCAGCGCTTACGCGTCGGCGGCCGAACGCCTGTTGATGGCCATCGGTGAGCCAGAACTGGTCGACACCTCGAACAACTCAAGGCTGTCGCGCATCTTCTCCAACAAGGTGATCCGCCGCTATCCGGCCTTTGAAGACTTCCATGGCATGGAAGAATGCATCGACCAGATCGTGTCCTATTTCCGCCATGCCGCCCAGGGCCTGGAAGAGAAGAAACAAATCCTCTATCTGCTCGGCCCGGTAGGTGGCGGCAAGTCTTCCCTGGCCGAAAAGCTCAAACAACTGATGGAGAAGGTGCCCTTCTATGCCATCAAGGGCTCGCCGGTATTCGAGTCGCCCCTGGGGCTGTTCAACGCTACCGAAGACGGCGCCATTCTCGAAGAAGACTTCGGCATCCCGCGGCGCTACCTGAACACCATCATGTCGCCCTGGGCGACCAAGCGACTGGCCGAATTCGGGGGCGACATCAGCCAGTTCAAGGTAGTCAAACTCTACCCGTCGATCCTCAACCAGATCGCCGTGGCCAAGACCGAACCGGGTGACGAGAACAACCAGGATATTTCCGCTCTGGTGGGTAAGGTCGATATCCGCAAACTGGAGGAATACCCACAGAACGACGCCGACGCCTACAGCTACTCGGGCGCATTGTGCCGGGCCAACCAGGGCCTGATGGAATTCGTCGAGATGTTCAAGGCTCCGATCAAGGTCCTGCACCCGTTGCTGACGGCCACCCAGGAAGGTAACTACAACAGCACCGAAGGCCTCGGTGCGATCCCCTACTCCGGGATCCTGCTGGCCCACTCCAACGAATCGGAATGGCACAGCTTCCGCAACAACAAGAACAACGAGGCCTTCATCGACCGGATCTACATCGTCAAGGTGCCGTACTGCCTGCGGGTCAGCGACGAAATCAAGATCTACGACAAGCTGCTGTTCAACAGCTCGCTGGCCAAAGCCCATTGCGCCCCCGACACCCTGAAGATGCTGGCGCAGTTCACCGTGCTGTCGCGGCTCAAAGAACCGGAAAACTCGAACATTTACTCAAAAATGCGCGTGTATGACGGCGAAAACCTCAAGGATACCGATCCCAAGGCCAAGTCGATCCAGGAGTACCGCGACGCGGCCGGGGTGGACGAAGGCATGAACGGCCTGTCGACCCGCTTTGCCTTCAAGATCCTCTCCAAGGTGTTCAACTTCGACCCCCATGAGATTGCCGCCAACCCGGTACACCTGCTGTATGTACTGGAACAACAGATCGAACAGGAACAATTCCCGGCCGAAGTGCGTGAACGCTACCTGCGCTATCTGAAGGAATACCTGGCACCACGCTACATCGAGTTCATCGGCAAGGAAATCCAGACCGCTTACCTGGAGTCCTACAGCGAATACGGGCAGAACATCTTCGACCGCTACGTGCTGTATGCCGACTTCTGGATCCAGGACCAGGAGTACCGCGACCCGGAAACTGGCGAGATCCTTAACCGCATCGCCCTCAACGAAGAGCTGGAGAAGATCGAGAAGCCGGCCGGCATCAGCAATCCGAAGGATTTCCGCAACGAGATCGTCAACTTCGTGTTGCGCGCCCGGGCCAACAACAACGGCAAGAACCCGACCTGGCTCAGCTACGAAAAACTGCGGGTGGTGATCGAGAAGAAAATGTTCTCCAACACCGAAGACCTGTTGCCGGTCATCAGCTTCAACGCCAAGGCCAGCAAAGAGGATCAACAGAAACACAACGACTTCGTCACCCGAATGGTGGAACGCGGCTACACAGACAAGCAAGTTCGGCTGCTCTCGGAATGGTACCTGCGGGTCAGGAAATCGCAATAAGCGGCAAGCGGCAAGCTGTCAGCTGCAAGCCGCGCACGTATGTCGAATGCGTGCCGTGCTTGCGGGGACAGCGGTGATCCAACTTGAAGCTTGAAGCTTACAGCTTGCAGCTACCGCCTACTCCCGGAGGGGCCTATGAGCTATGTGATCGACCGACGCCTGAACGGCAAGAACAAGAGCACGGTCAACCGCCAGCGCTTTTTGCGGCGTTACCGTGACCACATCAAGAAGGCCGTCGAGGAGGCAGTGAGCCGGCGCTCCATCACCGACATGGAGCATGGCGAGCAGATCAGCATTCCCGGTCGCGACATCGACGAGCCGGTGTTGCACCATGGCCGTGGCGGCAAGCAAACGGTTGTGCACCCAGGCAACAAGGAGTTCACTGCTGGCGAGCGTATCGCCCGTCCGCAAGGGGGCGGGGGTGGCGGTGGCCGTGGCAAGGCCGGCAACTCAGGCGAAGGCATGGACGAGTTCGTCTTCCAGATCACCCAGGAAGAATTTCTCGAGTTCATGTTCGAAGACCTCGAACTGCCCAACCTGGTCAAACGGCACCTGACCGGCACCGACACCTTCAAAACCGTGCGCGCCGGTATCAGCAACGAAGGCAACCCGTCGCGCATCAACATTATCCGCACCCTGCGTTCGGCCCATGCCCGGCGCATCGCCCTGTCCGGCAGCAGCCGGGCAAAGCTACGCGAAGCCCAGGAGGAACTGGCGCGACTCAAACGAGAAGAACCAGACAACTTCGGCGATATTCAGGAAATTGAAGCAGAAATAGAGCGACTGAGTGCGCGCATCCATCGCGTGCCGTTCCTCGACACCTTCGACCTCAAGTACAACCTGCTGGTCAAGCAACCCAACCCCAGCTCCAAGGCGGTGATGTTCTGCCTGATGGACGTTTCCGGTTCCATGACCCAGGCCACCAAGGACATTGCAAAGCGCTTCTTCATCCTCCTGTACCTGTTTCTCAAGCGAAACTACGACAAGATCGAAGTGGTGTTCATCCGCCACCACACCAGCGCCCGCGAAGTGGACGAAGAGGAGTTTTTCTATTCCCGGGAAACCGGCGGCACCATCGTCTCCAGCGCCCTGAAGCTGATGCAAGAGATCATGGCTGAACGCTACCCGGCCAATGAATGGAACATCTACGCGGCCCAGGCCTCGGACGGTGACAACTGGAACGACGATTCGCCGATCTGCCGCGAGATCCTCACCAATCAGATCATGCCGTTCGTCCAGTATTACACTTACGTTGAGATCACCCCTCGCGAACATCAGGCATTGTGGTACGAGTATGAGCGTATCGGCGAAGCCTATGCCGATACGTTCGCCCAGCAGCAGCTGGTGTCGGCCGGCGATATCTATCCGGTCTTCCGTGAACTCTTCCAGCGCAGGTTAGTGACATGACCGCTAGAGAGCAGAAGCGCCATCCCATTTCTACCGGGTCCGAATGGACATTCGAACTGATCCAGGCCTATGACCGGGAAATCAGCCGCCTGGCCGAGCGCTATGCCCTGGACACCTACCCCAACCAGATCGAGGTGATCACCGCCGAGCAGATGATGGACGCCTACGCCTCCGTCGGCATGCCCCTGGGCTATCACCACTGGTCCTACGGCAAGCACTTCCTCAGCACTGAAAAGTCTTATAGCCGCGGTCAGATGGGCCTGGCCTACGAAATCGTGATCAATTCCGACCCCTGCATCGCCTACCTGATGGAAGAAAACACCATCTGCATGCAGGCGCTGGTGGTCGCCCATGCCTGCTACGGGCACAACAGCTTCTTCAAGGGCAACTACCTGTTCCGCACCTGGACCGACGCCAGTTCGATCATCGATTACCTGGTGTTCGCCAAGCAGTACATCACCCAGTGTGAAGAGCGCCACGGCATCGATGCCGTGGAAGACCTGCTCGACTCCTGCCACGCCCTGATGAACTACGGCGTTGACCGCTACAAGCGGCCCTACCCTATCTCTGCCGAAGAAGAGCGGCGCCGGCAGAAGGAGCGCGAAGAACACCTGCAGAAACAGATCAACGACCTGTGGCGCACTATTCCCAAGGGTGCCGACAAGAATAGCGATCGCGACAACGCACGCTTCCCGGCCGAACCCCAGGAGAACATCCTCTACTTCATCGAGAAACACGCGCCATTGCTCGAGCCCTGGCAGCGTGAAATCGTGCGCATCGTGCGCAAGATCGCCCAGTACTTCTACCCGCAGCGCCAGACTCAGGTGATGAACGAAGGCTGGGCGACCTTCTGGCACTACACCCTGATGAACGACCTGTACGATGAAGGCCTGGTCACCGAAGGCTTCATGATGGAGTTCCTGCAGTCACACACCAGCGTGGTGTTCCAGCCCGGCTTCGACAGCCCCTACTACAGTGGCATCAACCCCTACGCCCTGGGTTTCGCCATGTACCGCGACATCCGCCGCATGTGCGAACACCCTACCGAAGAGGACCGCCGCTGGTTCCCCGACATCGCCGGCAGCGACTGGCTGTCGACCATCAAGTTCGCCATGAGCAGCTTCAAGGATGAAAGCTTCATTCTCCAGTACCTGTCACCCACGGTGATCCGCGACCTCAAGCTGTTCAGCATCCTCGATGACGACCAGCGCGAGGACCTGTTGGTGCCAGCCATCCATGACGAAAGTGGCTACCGGATCATCCGCGAGACCCTGGCCGCCCAGTACAACCTCGGCAACCGCGAACCCAACGTGCAGATCTGGAGCATCGACCGCCGTGGCGACCGCTCCCTGACCCTGCGTCACCAACAACACGACCGCAAACCCCTGGGCGACTCCACCGAAGAAGTTCTCAAGCACCTGCACCGCCTCTGGGGCTTTGATATCCACCTGGAAACCCTGCAGGGCGACCAGGTGATGAAAACCCACCACGTGCCGCCCAGAGGCGAGCACGGCGAAGCGGACTATGGTCGCCTGGACCTGGCTGTAGTGCACCTCTAGCACGCCCTCCGTTGCTGCCAGACAGGTTATCCTGTGGCATCAACGGAGGTTCTACATGCAGATCTACAAAGTCGGCGGCGCGGTACGCGACCGTCTGCTCGGCAGGCCGGTCAGTGATATCGACTGGGTAGTGGTCGGCGCCACGGCGGAACAAATGCAAAACTTGGGTTATCGCCCGGTAGGGGCGGATTTCCCGGTGTTCCTGCACCCCAAAAGCGGCGAGGAATACGCCCTGGCGCGCACCGAGCGCAAGAGCGGGCGCGGCTATGGCGGCTTCACTTTTCACGCCAGCCCCGAGGTCACCCTTGAAGAAGACCTGATCCGTCGCGACCTGACCATCAATGCCATGGCCGAAGATGACCAGGGCAATGTCTGCGATCCGTATAACGGCAAAAGGGATCTAGAAGCCCGCATCTTGCGTCATGTATCCCCGGCGTTCGCCGAAGATCCATTGCGCGTGCTGCGCGTTGCCCGCTTTGCTGCGCGGTATGCCGGCTTGGGGTTCACCGTGGCCCCGGAAACCATTGAGCTGATGCGCGAACTCAGCGAATCAGGCGAGCTGCAGGCCCTGACCGCCGAGCGCAGCTGGAAGGAAATCGCCCGGGCACTGATGGAAGATCAACCCCAGGTGTTCATCCAGGTGCTGCGCGATTGCGGCGCCCTCAAGCAGCTGATGCCTGAACTCGATGCGCTGTTCGGTGTGCCGCAGCCTGAGGCTCATCACCCGGAAATCGACAGCGGTATCCACACCCTCTCAGTGCTCGAACAAGCCGCCCTGCACCAACAGCCCCTGAGCGTGCGCTGGGCCTGTTTGCTGCATGACCTGGGCAAGGGCCTTACCCCGGAAGAGGAATGGCCGCGACACATCGCTCACGAGCAACGCGGGCTGAAATTGATCAAGGCGGTGAACCAGCGCTTCAAGGCCCCCCGCGAGTGCCAGGAGCTGGCTTTGCTGGTGGGTGAGTACCACACACACTGTCATCGGGCGCTGGAGCTGCGGGCCTCGACCTTGCTGGAATTGCTGCAAAGCTTCGATGTGTACCGTCGGCCACAGCGATTCGAGGAATTCATCGCTGCGTGCGAGATGGACGCCCGGGGCCGCAAAGGGCTGGAGCAACGTGAATATCCACAGGCGGACTATCTGCGCGGCGCGGCAGCGGCGGCGCGAGCGGTGCAGGTGCAGCCACTGGTGCAGAGGGGCCTGGCCGGGCAGGCGCTGGGCGAGGCGCTCAAGGGCGAGCGGCTGAAGGCGTTGAAGGCGTACAAGGACGGCGCCAAGCCGTAATGCGTGTCGCCTTCATCGCTGGCAAGCCAGCTCCCACAGGGCCTGCCTACACCGGACCTTGTGGGAGCTGGCTTGCCAGCGATGGGGTCAAAACCTGGTTAGCTGCTGCCCACGCCACTCGAAGGGCACCGGCGCGAGCACTTGCTCGATCTGCGCCTCGACCCACAGCTGGCCCATGGTTTTCCCGGCGCCCGGATGCATCAGCTCAGGCGCAATCAACGCCAGCGGCCACAACACAAATGCGTTCCTGAGGATCTCCGCCCGCGGCAACACCAGCCCGTCAAAGCTGCCATGCAGGTCGTTGTACATCAGCACATCGATATCCAGCGGCAGGCCCTTGCGCTCGGGGGCATAGCGGCCATTGTCGGCCTCGATGAACTTGAGCCGGCGGTCCAGCTCCATCAGTGGCAGCTCGGTCAGGCCGGTGACCACCAGATTGAAGAACGGCCCGCTCTTGATCCCCACCGCCTGACTCTCGAACACTGCCGAGCAACGCATGCCCGCAAGCATCCCGGCCAAGGCGTCGAGCCCGGCAGTCAGATGCCGTTCGCGCTCGATATTACTGCCCAGCCCGAGGTAAACCCTGTTCAGAGACATCCGCGCTCAATCTCCACGCCCACCCCACTGGCGGCAGGTACCGCGCCTGGCTTGGTCAGCTTCAGGCGTAACCAGGGGATCTGGAACTCGCTCATCAGCACCGCCGCCAGACGCTCGGCGAAGGTCTCTACCAACTGGAATTCGGACTGCTCGGCAAATGCCTGGATGCGCGCCGAGACGCTGGCGTAGTCCAGGGCCTTGGTCAGGTCGTCACCGGCTGCTGCGGGGCGATTGTCCCAGGCAAAACTCAGGTCCAGACGCAGGCACTGGCGAATTCCGCGCTCCCAGTCATAGGCGCCGATCACGGTATCGACTTCCAGCCCCTCGATGAACACTCTGTCCAAGCACTTCTCTCCACAGCACGACAAGGGCGCGTTGCGCCGTTAGAATCAGGGCGTCCTCGCCCGGAATGGTTAGCATGTTTTGGTTACTGGCGCTGTGCGCCTACCTGCTCGGCTCTCTGTCCTTTGCCATCGTCCTCAGCCGCCTCAATGGCAGCCCGGACCCGCGCATGAGCGGTTCAGGCAATGCCGGTGCAACCAACATGCTACGCCTGGCCGGCCGCAAACTGGCGGTCCTGACCCTGCTTGGCGACTTGTGCAAGGGCCTGGTGCCCGTGCTGATCGCCAATCTTGCTGGCCTCGACCTGCAACAACAGGCCTGGATCGGCGTGTGCGCAGTGATTGGCCATCTGTTCCCGGTGTACTTCCGCTTTCGCGGCGGCAAAGGCGTCGCCACCGCTGCCGGCATGCTGCTGGGGCTCTACCCGCCAGCCGCCTTGCTGGCCATCAGCGCGTGGCTGCTGACCTTCCTCCTGACCCGCACCAGCTCGCTGGCGGCCCTGGTGGCAACGCCCCTGACCTTGCCGTTACTAGCCTGGCGCGAACCGGAAGCGCTTTTGCCGATCAGCGTGCTGACAGTGCTGATCGTCTGGCGCCACCGCGGCAATCTACGCGACCTTTTCGCCGGACGCGAACGGCATTTCTGAATCCACTGCATGAGCAACGCTCAGCTTCACAGCGGCGCCAGCTGCTCCATCGGCCAGCGGGCCTGCACGCTGATCGCCAGGCTTTCCTGCTGCCCGGCAGCCAGACGCTGGCAGCCGGCATAGGCAATCATTGCGCCGTTATCGGTGCAAAACTGCGGCCGGGCGTAGTACACATTGCCCTTGATGCCGGCCAGCATGTCTTCCAGCGAAGCGCGCAAAGCCTTGTTGGCACTGACGCCGCCAGCGATCACCAGGCGCTTGAGGCCGGTCTGCTTCAGCGCACGCTTGCACTTGATGGTCAAAGTCTCCACCACCGCCTGCTGGAAGGCCAGCGACACGTCGCAACGAGTTTGTTCGCCGTCGTCTCCAGCACTCTGGCAGCGCTGCCAGGTGTTGAGGGCGAAGGTTTTCAAACCACTGAAGCTGAAATCAAGACCGGGGCGATCGGTCATCGGCCGCGGGAACACGAAGCGCCCAGGCACGCCCTGGATCGCCAGGCGGGCGATCTCCGGGCCACCCGGGTAGTTCAGGCCCATCAGCTTGGCGGTCTTGTCGAAAGCTTCGCCAGCGGCGTCATCGAGGGTCTCGCCGAGCAGTTCGTAACGGCCGATACCATCGACCCGCACCAACTGGGTATGCCCGCCCGACACTAGCAAGGCGACGAACGGGAACTCCGGCGGCTGCTCTTCGAGCATCGGCGCGAGCAGATGGCCTTCCATGTGGTGTACGCCCAATGCCGGAATGCCCCAGGCAAAAGCCAGGGCCTGGGCACAGGAAGCGCCCACCAGCAGAGCGCCGACCAGGCCAGGGCCTGCGGTATAGGCGATGGCATCGATCTCGGTGGCGACGCAGTCGGCTTCGGCCAGCACCTGGCGGATCAACGGCAGCATGCGCTTGACGTGATCACGCGAGGCCAGCTCCGGCACTACCCCGCCATAAACGCGGTGCAGGTCGATCTGACTGAACAATGCATCGGCCAAAAGGCCGCGCTCACTGTCGTATAATGCGACGCCGGTTTCGTCGCAGGATGTTTCCAATCCCAGTACTAGCATGGGTCCGTGCCTTGTTGAGGCTGAATTCGAAGGCGCGCATGATAGTCCCCACTCCCGACGCCGACCAGCGGTTTTCGATCAGAGGCTTTGCATTCCGGTCGGCTAAGGGTTAACATCCGCAACCCTTAAAAACCGACGTTCTCCAGCGCACATTTTTGCCACGAGTTCGTTGACCCCGGTAATGAATGAAGGTAGCTCTGGATGCCAGCCGTCAAAGTTAAAGAGAATGAACCCTTCGACGTAGCTCTGCGTCGTTTCAAGCGCTCCTGCGAAAAAGCCGGTGTTCTGGCTGAAGTTCGTAGCCGCGAATTTTACGAGAAGCCGACTTCTGAGCGTAAGCGCAAAGCAGCAGCCGCTGTTAAACGTCACGCCAAGAAAGTTCAGCGCGAACAGCGCCGCGCCGTTCGCCTGTACTAATACAGTCGTCCGTCGCAAGCTTCTGCCTCGCCCGGCCCAAAGCCGGGCTGCCGGCAGTCGTTGCTTGATCCTTTGGCCTTCGGGCCCAAGGCGTCCTGCTGCCCTGCAGCATGGACAACCTGCCTGAATCGTCAGAACTGGCCTCAACGCCAGCTGTGCACGTCCTTCCTGACGAGCCTTCACCGGCTGCAGACGAGCACGTCTTTCCGTATTTTGTGTTACGCCATTCGACATCGCTCGAACGCGCAGCCGTTCCCGCCGCATTAGCGATTACACTTGCTTATCGCCTGATGATGAGAGTGCCATGGCCGGGCTGATTCCCCAGAGTTTTATCGACGATCTGCTTAACCGTACCGACATCGTCGATGTGGTGAGTTCGCGTGTGCAGCTGAAAAAAGCTGGCAAGAACCTCACGGCCTGCTGCCCGTTCCACAAGGAAAAAACCCCGTCCTTCAGCGTCAGCCCCGACAAACAGTTCTATTACTGCTTTGGCTGCGGCGCGGGCGGCAACGCCCTTGGCTTTATCATGGACCACGACAACCTGGATTTCCCCCAGGCCGTCGAGGAACTGGCCAAGGCCGCCGGCATGGAGGTCCCCCGCGAAGAAAGCGGGCGCAGCCACAAACCCCGGCAACCGGTCGATTCACCCCTGTACCCGCTGCTTGAAGCCGCCGCCGACTTTTATCGCCAGGCGCTGCGCAGCCACCCGACACGCAAATCGGCCGTCGACTACCTCAAGGGCCGCGGCCTGTCCGGTGAGATCGCCCGCGATTTCGGCTTGGGCTTTGCTCCGCCAGGCTGGGACAACCTGTTCAAGCACCTGAGCAGCGATACCTTGCAGCAAAAGGCCATGATCGATGCCGGCCTGCTGGTCGAGAACGCCGAGTCCGGCAAGCGCTACGACCGCTTCCGTGACCGGGTGATGTTCCCGATTCGCGACAGCCGTGGCCGGGTCATTGCCTTCGGCGGCCGGGTGCTGGGCGACGACAAGCCCAAGTACCTGAACTCCCCGGAAACCCCGGTGTTCCACAAGGGCCAGGAGCTGTACGGGCTTTACGAGGCGCGCAAGTTCAACCGCAACCTCGATGAGATCATCGTGGTCGAAGGCTACATGGACGTCATCGCCCTCGCGCAGCAAGGCTTGCGCAATGCGGTGGCCACCCTGGGCACGGCCACCAGCGAAGAACACCTCAAGCGCCTGTTTCGCGTGGTGCCGAACGTGCTGTTCTGTTTCGACGGCGACCAGGCCGGCCGTAATGCTGCCTGGCGCGCCCTGGAAGCAACGCTTTCGAGCCTGCAGGATGGACGCAAGGCGCGCTTTCTGTTTTTACCCGAAGGCGAAGACCCGGACACCCTGGTACGCGCCGAAGGCACTGACGCCTTCCGCGCCCGCATAAACCAGCATGCACAGCCGCTGGCCGATTACTTTTTCCAGCAGTTGACCGAGGAAGCCGACCCGCGCTCGCTCGAGGGCAAGGCGCACATGGCCACCCTCGCTGCACCGTTGATCGAAAAAGTGCCCGGGGCCAACCTGCGTGCACTGATGCGCAATCGCCTCAAGGAAATCACCGGGCTGGACAACCAGCAGGTCGAACAACTGGCGCACAGTGCGCCGGCAGAAGCACCACCCAGTTACGACCCGGGCATCGATTACGACGCCATTCCCGACTACACGCCGGATTACGGCGATTTTCATCAGCCCGACTACGTGCCAGCGCAACAGCAGTGGACGCCGAACAAGGGTGGCAAGAAAAAATGGGACGGCAAGCCCTGGGACAAGAAGGGCAAACCCTGGGAGCGCAATGGCCAGCGCCAGGATCCGCCGCCACGGGTACCGACCTCGGTAGAACCGCCGACCTTGAGCGCCCTGCGCACCCTGCTGCATCACCCGCAGCTGGCGAAAAAGGTCGAGGATGCCAGCCAATTGGCGGCCGAAGAACACGTCTACGCCCAGCTGCTGGTGGCCCTGCTGGAGGCGCTGCAGAAAAATCCTGAACTACGCTCACTACAGTTGATCGCCCGCTGGCACGGCACCGAACAAGGCCGCCTGCTCAGGGCTTTGGCAGAGAAGGAATGGCTGATCGATGCCGACAACCTTGAACAACAGTTTTTCGACACTATAACTAGCTTGTCCGCTCGCCAACGCGAGCGCAGCCTGGAACATCTGCTCAGGAAAGCACGTCAAAGTGACTTGAGCGCAGAGGAAAAAAATCAGCTGCGTGACCTGTTAAGCCGGAATGTTCCCGCACAAACCCCGACCTCAACTGGCGCGTGAGGTCCTAGCTCGGGTATAATCCTTGGCTTGTTTTTTGCCCGCCAAGACCTTCAGTGGATAGGGTGTTATGTCCGGAAAAGCGCAACAGCAGTCTCGCATCAAAGAGTTGATCACCCGCGGTCGTGAGCAGGGCTACCTGACTTACGCGGAGGTCAACGACCACCTGCCAGAGGATATTTCAGATCCGGAGCAGGTGGAAGACATCATCCGCATGATCAACGACATGGGGATCAACGTATTCGAGAGTGCTCCGGATGCGGATGCCCTTTTGTTGGCCGAAGCCGACACCGACGAAGCCGCAGCTGAAGAAGCCGCCGCAGCGTTGGCGGCTGTGGAAACCGATATTGGTCGCACGACTGACCCGGTGCGCATGTACATGCGTGAAATGGGTACCGTCGAGCTTCTGACCCGCGAAGGCGAAATCGAAATCGCCAAGCGGATCGAAGAAGGTATCCGTGAAGTCATGGGTGCTATCGCCCACTTCCCGGGTACTGTCGATCACATCCTCTCCGAGTACGATCGCGTCACCACCGAAGGTGGCCGCCTGTCCGACGTTCTCAGCGGCTACATCGACCCGGACGACGGCATTGCGCCGCCAGCCGAAGTGCCGCCGCCAGTCGACCCGAAAGCACCGGCCAAGGCCGAAGCTGACGACGAAGACGAAGAGAAGGAAGGTGACGAGGAAGAGGAAGAGACCGAAAGCGGTCCCGACCCGGTCATTGCACAGCAGCGCTTTGGTGCCGTTCAGGAACAACTGAACGCTACCCTCAAGGTACTGAAGAAGAACGGCCGCAGCCACAAGGACAGCATCAAGGCGATGCTCGACCTGGCTGAGCTGTTCATGCCGATCAAGCTGGTGCCCAAGCAGTTCGAAGCCCTGGTTGAGCGCGTTCGCAGTGCCTTGGATCGCCTGCGTCAGCAAGAACGCGCCATCATGCAGCTGTGCGTCCGTGACGCACGCATGCCACGCGCCGACTTCCTGCGCCTGTTCCCGAGCAACGAAACCGACCAGACCTGGAGCGGCGATCTTTCCAAGCGCAGCACCAAGTGGGCTGCAGCGCTGGGCGAGAAGAACGACGCTATCGTTGCTTGCCAGCAGAAGCTGATCGATCTCGAAAACGAAACCGGCCTGACCATCGCCGAGATCAAGGACATCAACCGTCGCATGTCGATCGGTGAAGCCAAGGCTCGTCGTGCCAAGAAGGAAATGGTCGAGGCCAACCTGCGTCTGGTTATCTCGATCGCCAAGAAGTACACCAACCGCGGCCTGCAATTCCTCGACCTGATCCAGGAAGGCAACATCGGCCTGATGAAGGCGGTGGACAAGTTCGAATACCGTCGTGGTTACAAGTTCTCGACCTATGCCACCTGGTGGATTCGCCAGGCGATCACCCGTTCGATCGCTGACCAGGCCCGCACCATCCGTATTCCGGTGCACATGATCGAGACGATCAACAAGCTCAACCGCATTTCCCGGCAGATGTTGCAGGAAATGGGTCGCGAACCGACCCCGGAAGAGCTGGGTGAACGCATGGAAATGCCTGAGGACAAGATCCGCAAGGTATTGAAGATCGCCAAAGAGCCGATCTCCATGGAAACCCCGATCGGTGACGACGAAGATTCGCACCTGGGTGACTTCATCGAGGACTCGACCATGCAGTCGCCAATCGATGTGGCCACGGTCGAAAGCCTCAAGGAAGCGACCCGTGACGTGCTCTCCGGTCTGACCGCTCGCGAAGCCAAGGTGCTGCGCATGCGTTTCGGTATCGACATGAACACCGATCACACCCTCGAAGAGGTCGGCAAACAGTTCGACGTGACCCGTGAACGGATCCGTCAGATTGAAGCCAAGGCGCTGCGCAAGCTGCGCCATCCGACGCGAAGCGAGCATCTGCGCTCCTTCCTCGACGAGTGATGACAAACCCCGGCCCAGGCCGGGGTTTTTCTTTTCCGGCGAACGGCGCTTTTAAGCCTTTGCCCACTACCCCGCCGCTTGAATGCCCGTCTACACTCGAATCAATCCACCTGTGTGACGAGGCCGCTATGCCCCCAATGCCGGCACTTCTGTTGGCTCTCCTGCTCATCTGGAGTGCAACGGCCGGCGCCCTGACCCTGACTGAAGAAGAACAAGCCTGGCTCAGCGCGCATCCGCAGCTGCGTCTGGGCGTCGATGCATCCTGGCCACCTTTCGAATACCGGGACCAGGACGGTCGCTACCAGGGATTGGCCGCCGACTACATTGCCTTAATCCAGGAACGCCTGGGGGTGCAGTTCAAGCCGATCGAACCGATCAGCTGGACCGCTGTACTCGAGCAGGCACGCAAGAACAAACTCGACTTGCTGCCCGGCATCATGTCGACCCCCGAGCGCCAGAGTTACCTGGCCTTCACCCGCCCGTACCTGGATTTCCCGATCGTCATCCTCGCCCATGACGGCGGGCCGCAACCGCGCACCATCAAGGACCTGTACGGGCTGAAAATCGCCGTGGTGGAGAACTACGCGCCCCATGAGCTGTTGCGCACCCATCACCCGGATCTCAACCTGGTGGCCCTGCCCAACGTCAGCTCGGCACTGCAGGCCCTGGCCACCGACGAGGTAGATGCAGTGGTTGGTGACCTCGCCTCGAGCATCTGGAGCCTGCGCCAGCTCAAGCTCGAGGGCCTGTACGTGAGTGGCGAAACCCCTTACCGCTATCAGCTGGCCATGGCTGTGCCCCGGGAGCAGAAAATCCTCGTCGGAATCCTCGACAAGGTCATGGCCGACATGACCCCCAATGAGGTCAGCAATATTCAGGAGCGCTGGGTTGGCAAGGTGCTCGATCACCGCACGCTGTGGTACGACCTGCTGATCTACGGTCTTCCCGCCTTGCTGTTGATGGTGGCGATTCTGGCCGCGGTGATGCGCGTGAACCGGCGCCTGAGTTCGGAAATCTCCCGGCGCATTGCCCTGGAACAGGAGCTGCGCAGCAGCGAGTACCATTACCGCGGCCTGGTCGAAAGCCTCTCGGCAATTGCCTGGGAAGCCGATGCAAACGACTTTACCTACAGCTACGTTTCGCCCCATGCCGAGGACCTGCTCGGCTACCCTTTGAGCCAGTGGCTGCGCCCGGGCTTCTGGCGCAGCATCATTCACCCCGACGACGCGTTGTGGGCCCAGGCCTTCTGCGACAGCGAAACCGCCGCTGGGCGCGATCACAGCCTCGATTACCGGGTAATCCGCGCCGACGGACGCAGCCTGTGGGTACGCGATATCGTCAGCCTGATCGAACACGGGCATAAACCGTTGATGCGCGGGCTGATGATCGATATCAGCGAAACCAAGAACGCCGAAGAGGCCCTGCGCCTGTCCGAACAGAAGTTCGCCTCGGTGTTTCAGCAATGCCCGGACATCCTGGTCATCGCCCGCCTGAGCGATGGCTGCCTGCTGGAAGTAAACGAAGCCTTCGAAGAGCAGATCGGCCTAAGCCCGGCGCAGGTTCTGGGCCGCACCGCGACCGAACTGAGTATCTGGGGCATCGACGGCGTCGGCCCTGACCTGCTCAAGCGCTTGCAGGCAGGCAGTATCCGCAACCTGGAAATGCTCTTTCGCCGCAGCAACGGCCAGGTGTTCACCGGGCTGACCTCCGCCGAAACCTTTCAGCTCGACAGCACGCCGGCGCTGGTGGTCGCGGTACGCGACATCAGCCAACTGAAAGAAACCCAGGAGCAGTTGCAAACCTCCGAAGAGAAGTTCGCCAAAGCCTTCCACGCCTCCCCCGACGGCCTGCTGCTGTCGCGCCAGAGCGACGGGCTGCTGATCGAGGTGAACGAAGGTTTCTGCCGCCTGACCGGTTACGACACCCAAATGTCGCTGGACCACACTTCGTTGGACCTGGGCATCTGGGTCGATCTCAACGAGCGCCGCCGCTTGCTGGAGATGCTTCAGCGCGATGGTTTCGTGCGCGACTTCAGTTGCCATATCCGCCGCAGCGATGGCCAGATTCGCTTGTGCGAGCTTTCCGCCCGACCGCTGCCAATCGCCGGTGTCGATTGCATGCTGACCATTGCCCGCGACATCACCGAGCGCCACCTCATGCAGGAAAAACTGCAACTGGCCGCCACGGTGTTCGAAAACACCGCCGAGGGGGTATTGATCACCGATACCGACCAGCGCATCAGCGCGGTCAACCGCGCCTTTAGCGAGATCACCGGTTACAGCGAGTTCGAGACTCTGGGCCAGACCCCTCGCCTGCTGGCTTCGGGTCAGCACGACAGCGCCTTCTATGTGGCCATGTGGCACCAATTGACTGCCGAAGGTCATTGGCAGGGTGAAATCCATAACCGGCGCAAGAATGGCGAGATCTACCCCAGCTGGCTGACCATCAGCGCCGTGCGCAACACCGAGCGGGTCATCACCCACTTTGTTGCGGTGTTCGCTGACATTTCCAGCCTCAAGCATGCCCAGGCCAAGCTCGATTACCAGGCCCATCACGACCCGCTCACCGGGCTGCCCAACCGCACCCTGTTCGAAAGCCGCCTGCAGGCCGCGCTCAATTGCACCCAGGCGTCAAAGCGCCAGGGCGCAGTACTGTTTCTCGACCTGGATCGTTTCAAGCACATCAACGACAGCCTCGGCCACCCGGTCGGCGACCTGCTGCTCAAAGGCATTGCTCAACGGCTCAAGGAACAGGTGCGTGATATCGACACCGTGGCGCGCCTGGGTGGGGACGAGTTCATCATCCTGCTGCCCGGCCTGCACCAGCCCAGCGATGCCGAACATATCGCACACAAGCTGCTGGCCTGTTTCAGCGCACCGTTCCAGGCTGGCGAACACGAGTTCTTCACCAGCGCCAGCATCGGCACCAGCCTTTATCCACAGGACGGCACCGACGTCGCCTCGTTGATCCGCAACGCCGACGCCGCCATGTACCGTTCCAAGGCCAAGGGCCGCAACCGGGTCGAGTCCTACACCCGCGATCTCACCGCCCAAGCCAGCGAACGCGTCGCCCTGGAGCACGAACTGCGCCGGGCCATCGAACGCAATGAGCTGAGCCTGTGCTACCAACCCAAGTTCAGCCTGAAAACCCAGAGCCTGGTGGGCGCCGAAGCGCTGATCCGCTGGTCCCACCCGACCTTTGGTGACGTACCACCGGAACATTTCATCCCACTGGCCGAAGAAAACGGCATGATCCTGCAACTGGGCGACTGGGTGCTGGAACAGGCCTGCCGACAAATGCAGGACTGGAAGCACAACTACCAGGCATTCGGGCCGCTATCGGTCAATCTTGCCGGCGCCCAGCTGCGCCAACCAAGCCTGGTCAAACGTATCGAACAGCTGCTCAAGACCCACCAGCTCAAGGCCGGCGACCTGCAGCTGGAGATCACCGAAAACTTCATCATGAGCCAGGCCGAGGAAGCCCTGGCCATCCTCCACCAGCTCAAGCACCTGGGCGTGCAACTGGCGATCGACGACTTCGGTACCGGTTACTCGTCACTGAGCTACCTCAAGCGCCTGCCGCTGGACATCCTCAAGATCGACCAGTCGTTCATCCGCGGCCTGCCCGACGACCCCCACGATGCCGCGATTGCCCGCGCCATCATCGCCCTGGGCCGCAGCATGCAACTGACCATCATCGCCGAAGGGGTGGAAAGCCAGGCCCAGCAACAATTCCTCGCTGCCGAAGGTTGCGAACAGATCCAGGGCTACATCGTCAGCCTGCCGCTGCCGGCCGAGGAGTTTGCCGCAACTTTCCTTCGCATAGCTCTTTCAGATCTTTCGGATGGCACAGCCTGGAAACCCTCGTTATAATCCGCGTCCACTGGGGCCTATAGCTCAGTTGGTTAGAGCAGGGGACTCATAATCCCTTGGTCGCAGGTTCGAGTCCTGCTGGGCCCACCAAACAAAAAACCGCGCCTTTGCGCGGTTTTTTTTTTGCCTGCAATAACAGGGATCACCTGCGCTGCTTGAGCTTCTCCTGCAGCCAGTCACCGACGATCAAAGGCACCCACACCAGCGGTATCAGCACGAAGCCGGACAGGGCCAACGCACTCAGAAAAGCGTCCTTCAGTGCTTGAAGTGCGCGAAAGCATTTTTTGCCAATCATCTCGAACCCTGAGCAATGAATGTGCCGTGGCATCCGTGCCACGCTTACCTTCACCACTTTAGTCCGTTACCTCAGAAACGCACCCGAAACAGCGTGCGCCAGAAATTCTTCAGCGGCGAAATGCGATGCTTGTCCCAATTACGCTGCCAGAAATCATCCTCATTCCTGACCTGCGCTTCGATGTCGCTACCCGTCGCTGATGCCGCGTGCTGACGGAACAGCATCGGGAACACACAATGCTGTTTGATCCGTTGCTTAAACAGCACATCCACTGGCGTGCCGTCATAAGGCGTTTCGGCCAGAATCCGGCAGCCCTCAGGCGACAGGACGTAGGCGTGCAAGGCCACCACACGGCCGCGGGCAATATAGGGGAACCAGGTTAGCCAAGTCCGGCCCATGCTGTAACCCAGGTGCAAGACTTCGAATGAACGGGTTCGGATAAAGCGGTTGACCCAACGAACCGGGGTTGCTTTGAGCTCATACGCCTTGACGTCATCCTCGAAGACCAGAATCCGTTGCAAACCTTCATCCAAGGCCTGCCTGGCCAAGGCTTGATGAGATTCGTAACAGCCCCGGACAGGATCATCACTGCGCTCGACCACGTGAAAAATCACCTGGTTATGAATCTGTCCACCCACCGTTCGCCTGAACAACTCGCGGCGGTCATTACGCTCTTTGATAGAGATGCAATACACCGCATCTACGTCGAACTTGATCTTGCTCACCACACCGTTCCCTCGAGCTGCAACCGGTTCTCCCGAAGGGCTGCATATAAAAGCCGACGAGTTTAATCCGCCCTAGCTGCCATTACAAAGCCACTACCTATATCCATTCCTCAAGCCGGCATCCTGCTGCTGGAACTGAACCTTGGGAGACTGGTCACAATCGTTAACAGTTTTTAACAAACTGACAAACAACACCTATACTTTGTATGGCCTTTACCCAGTCACTACCACTGTGGTGATTGTCTATATGCACAAGGAATTGGCACATGGGCGCCTCTGCAGCAAGATCACTTCTTGGCGAGCGCTGCAATATCCACGATTTTGCAGATTGCCAGAACATACAATCCGGTTCGGTATTCATCATTGCATCGGGCGGTTCGGCAAAGGATTTCCCCTTTCAAACCTTCCATGACATCCCCATGATCACAATGAATGGGGCAATCTCGATGTTTCTCGACACACCGGTCAGGCCCTTCTTCTACGCCTGTACAGACAGGGACTTCTCCAACCAGCAACCACAGCTGTTTGCTGAAGCGTTACATCGCAGTGACCGCGTTGCTCTTTGGGAAGAGCACGTTCGGTCCTTGTCGATCCGGACGGACGGCGAGCTGTACCTTTTGCACAAAGCCCCTAAACCGAGTTTCATCGACATTCTGCGGCGAAAGGACCAGGAACTTGTCCGTAACCACACCTTCCCAGGCTGGGGACAAAAGCTGCTCGGGTTCAGCAAAAATCTGCAGCGTGGCTTCTTTGATGCACGCACGGTGGCCTACCTGGCCTTGCAAATCGCCTATCACGTCGGTTTCACCAAGGTGTTTCTGGTAGGCGTTGACCTTAACCAGGACCTGGGAAGATTCTACGAACGCAATGATATGGCGGTATCCCCCTGCGGGCTGGACCAGCACTACGAGTCTCGCATCCTGCCGTCATTCCAACTTGTCGCCAACTCGGTGGTGGACGACACCTTCGCGGTCTACAATCTTTCCGAATTTTCCCGCTTACCGCACAGCGTCATTCCCTACAAAACCCTTGAAGAAGTGACCGCGATGGTTCGTGAGGGCTGATTGTCACCCGGAGTCCGGGCACAAAACCGCGTGCCATACAGGCCTGGAGTGACACCATAATGTCGCTGAAACAGCGCAATAAACGCCGACACCGAGTCATACCCCAACTCGTTGGCCAGCGCCGTGACACTCATGCCTTGCGCCAACAAGGGCAAGGCCGCGAGCAGGCGCAGCCGTTGGCGCCACTCTCTGAACGACAACTGTGTCTGCGCCTGAAATAGCCGCACAAGTGTGCGCCGCGAAGCCCCAACCTGCTGCGCCCAGTCTTCAATACTACGGTTATCGCCTGGGTTGGCCTGCAATGCTTCGGTGATGCGTCGCAAGCGCGGATCACTGGGCAGTGGCAGGCCAAAGGGCGCTTCAGGCAACTCCCGCAGTTCATCGACCAGCACCTGCAGCAGCCGCGCCTGGGCACCTTGCGCCGGATAATTCGGCGCAAATCGGCTGGCCTTGTCGATCAACTCGCGCACCAGTGGTGTCACCTGCAGCACTCCACAAGGCCGCTGGTAACCGTTAAGCAGCGATTCGTCCAGATAAAGCCCGCGAAACTCGATGGTCTGATCGCTATAGGCGGTGTGCTCGACACCCGCCGGTATCCACAACGCGCATTGAGGCGGCAGCAGGTAACTGTGCTGCTCGGTCAAAACCTCCATGATCCCGACGCTGGCATAGGTGAACTGCACCCAGGGGTGGCTGTGCATCTGCACCCGATGGCCCGCCGGAATGGCAAACATGCGCCGGTAGACCGGTTCCGGCAGCTGCTGAAAGTCCGGCAGCGACGGTACTTCACTGGTTTGTCTCATTGGCGGCATTGCCTGTCTCCTTTGCTCAAGTGAGCCGACAAAGGCCGATGGTAGCCTGCGCCCGGCTTAGTTGAACAACCCCTAGGAGAGACCGATGAGCAGCCATGTGCGTGAAAACCGTTTGAGCGTGCCCGCCATCCAGCAGCGCAAAGGCGCTGGCAATCTGGTAGTTCTGACTGCGTACAGCATGCCGATGGCGCGCTGGGTGGATGCCGAGGCCGATGTGATCATTGTCGGTGACTCGGTCGGCATGGTCCTGTATGGCATGCCCAGCACCCTCGGGGTCACCCTGGAAATGATGATTGCCCACGGCCAGGCGGTGATGCGCGGGTCGCAACGCGCCTGCGTGGTCATCGACCTGCCGTTCGGCAGTTATCAGGCCTCGCCCGAGCAAGCCTTCCTCACTAGTGCGCGACTGCTGCGCGAAACCGGTGCCCAGGGCATCAAGCTTGAAGGCGGCGAAGAGCTGGCCGAGACCGTCGCCTTCCTCACACGCCGTGGGATTCCGGTAATGGCCCATGTCGGACTGATGCCGCAGCAGGTCAACAGCCTCGGCGGATTCAAGGCCCAGGGCCGGGATGACCAGAGTGCTGCCAAAGTACGCCAGGACGCCCTCGCCATGCAGGCAGCCGGGGCTTTCTCGGTGGTACTGGAAGGCATCGCCGAACCCCTGGCCCGTCGCCTGAGCGAGGAGTTGGCAATCCCCACCATTGGCATTGGCGCTTCACCTGCCTGTGACGGCCAGGTTCTGGTCACCGAGGATTTACTGGGCTTGTTCGGTGAATACCAGCCACGCTTCGTCAAACGCTTCGCCGACCTGCAGCCACAGATTGCCCAAGCCCTGGCAGCCTATGCCCGGGAAGTGCGCGACGGCAGCTTTCCCCAGGCCGAGCACTGCTTCAAGTCGCGCTGAGCACAGACGCCTTGCTCAAGGGTGAGGGCAATGGATAGGCTATCGCGCTTATTCCATGAGCCGTGAAAAGCGGCTCTCGCCAGAGAGTGCCCATGCCTGACAGCCGCCCCGTCGCCCTCGACGAAATCGATCGCCAGCTGATCTCGCTGCTGCAGATCAACGCCCGTGAAAGCGTCGCCACGCTCGCCCGGCAACTGGGTATCGCGCGCACCACGGTGACTTCGCGCCTGGCCCGCCTGGAAAAGACCAAAGTCATCAGCGGCTACGGCGTGCGCCTGGGTCAGCGGCTGATCGATGGCGGCTTGCAGGCCTATGTGGGGATCAAGGTGCAACCGCGCTCGGGCAAGGACGTGGTGCGGCGCCTGAGCGCCATGGGCCAGGTGCAGCAATTGTGCGCGGTCAGCGGCGAATTCGATTACGTCGCCTGGCTGCGCAGTGATTCGCCCGAGCAACTGGACCAGTTGCTCGATCAGATCGGCAGCGTTGATGGGGTGGAGAAGACCACCACCTCGATTATCCTCAGCAGCAAGGTAGATCGCGGGCAGCCGGTTTAAAGCCACATTATGTGTAGGAGCGGGCTTGCCCCGCGATGAGGGTTGATCGCGGGGCAAGCCCCCTCCTGAAGGAATCAATATGAATTACAGATACGTCATATCGACCAAAAACATGACCAAACGACGACACTCTGCATCTTAATTACGTAACCCCCACCCCCTAAAATGACCGCCAGTGTTTTCCTATACTCAAGCTCCGCACCCCGCGCAGCGCCTGGCAAGGTCACGTATGAACAAGAACAATCGCCACCCCGCCGACGGCAAGAAACCCATCACCATTTTCGGCCCGGATTTCCCGTTCGCCTTTGACGACTGGATCGAGCATCCGGCCGGCCTGGGCAGTATTCCGAGCGAGCGCCAAGGCGAAGAGGTTGCGATTGTCGGCGCCGGTATCGCCGGGCTGGTAGCGGCCTACGAGCTGATGAAGCTGGGCCTCAAGCCTGTGGTGTACGAAGCCTCGAAAATGGGTGGGCGCCTGCGCTCGCAGGCCTTCGAAGGCACCGACGGGATCATCGCCGAACTCGGCGGCATGCGCTTTCCGGTGTCGTCCACGGCGTTCTATCACTACGTCGACAAGCTCGGCCTTGAGACCAAGCCGTTCCCCAACCCGCTGACACCCGCCTCGGGCAGCACGGTCGTCGACCTGGAAGGCCAGACCCACTACGCGGAAAAACTTTCCGACCTGCCCAAGCTGTTCCAGGAAGTGGCCGATGCCTGGGCCGATGCCCTGGAGGACGGTGCCCGCTTCGGCGATATCCAGCAGGCTATCCGCGACCGCGATGTGCCGCGCCTCAAAGAGCTGTGGAACACCCTGGTACCGTTGTGGGACGACCGCACCTTCTATGACTTCGTCGCCACTTCCAAAGCTTTTGCCAAGCTCAGCTTCCTGCACCGCGAAGTATTCGGCCAGGTCGGTTTCGGCACCGGTGGCTGGGACTCGGACTTCCCCAACTCGATGCTGGAAATCTTCCGCGTGGTAATGACCAACTGCGACGATCACCAGCACCTGGTGGTCGGTGGCGTCGAGCAGGTGCCGCTGGGCATCTGGCGCCATGTGCCGGAGCGCTGCGCGCACTGGCCGGCCGGCACCAGCCTCAGCTCGCTGCACCGCGGCGCACCACGCCCCGGGGTGAAAAGCATTGCCCGCGACAGCGACGGGCGCCTGGCGGTGACCGACAACTGGGGCGACACCCGTCATTACGCCGCCGTGCTGACCACCTGCCAAAGCTGGCTGCTGACCACTCAGATCGAGTGCGAAGAATCGCTGTTCTCGCAGAAGATGTGGATGGCCCTGGACCGTACCCGCTACATGCAGTCATCGAAGACCTTCGTCATGGTCGACCGGCCATTCTGGAAGGACAAGGACCCGGAAACCGGCCGCGACCTGATGAGCATGACCCTGACCGACCGCCTGACCCGCGGTACCTACCTGTTCGACAACGGCGACGACAAGCCGGGGGTGATCTGCCTGTCCTACTCGTGGATGAGCGATGCGCTGAAGATGCTCCCGCACCCGGTGGAAAAACGCGTCAAGCTGGCCCTCGATGCGCTGAAGAAGATCTACCCGAAAGTGGATATCGCCGGGCACATCATCGGCGACCCGATCACCGTGTCGTGGGAAGCCGACCCGCACTTCCTCGGCGCCTTCAAGGGCGCCCTGCCCGGCCATTACCGCTACAACCAGCGCATGTACGCGCACTTCATGCAGCAGGACATGCCGACCGAACAGCGCGGCATCTTCATTGCCGGTGACGATGTGTCGTGGACCCCGGCCTGGGTCGAAGGCGCGGTGCAGACTTCGCTCAATGCGGTGTGGGGTATCATGAATCACTTCGGTGGGCAGACCCACCCGGACAACCCAGGCCCGGGCGATGTGTTCAATGAGATCGGACCGATCGCCCTGGCCGACTGACGGGAGAATCGCCATGCGCATCGCCCTGTTCCAAGGCGAACCGCAACCGCTGGACCTGTCCGGCAACCTCGAGCGCCTGCACCAGCAGGCGCAACTGGCCGCTGCCCGCGGCGCCGAGTTGCTGGTATGCCCGGAGATGTTCCTGAGCGGCTACAACATTGGCAGCGAAGCCGTCGCGCGCCTGGCCGAAGCCGAAGACGGCCCGTCGGCCATGGCCGTGGTGGAGATCGCCCAGAGCAATCGCATCGCCATTGCCTACGGCTACCCGGAGCTGGCGGACGACGGTCAGATCTTCAACAGCGTGCAGTTGATCGACGCCCATGGCAGCAGCCTGTGCAACTACCGCAAGACCCACCTGTTCGGTGGCCTGGACCGGGCGATGTTCAGCCCGGGGCCGGATCACTTCCCGGTGGTCGAGCTCAACGGCTGGCGCCTTGGATTTCTGATCTGCTACGACATCGAGTTCCCGGAAAACGCCCGGCGCCTGGCCCTGGCCGGTGCCGAGCTGATCCTGGTGCCGACGGCGAACATGGTGCCCTTCGACTTCATTGCCCAGGTCACCGTGCGCGCCCGCGCCTACGAGAACCAGTGCTACCTGGCGTACGCCAACTACTGCGGCAGCGAAGACGAAATCCACTACTGCGGGCAAAGCAGTATCGTCGGCCCGGACGGCAGCATCCTGGCCATGGCCGGTCGTGACACGGCGCTGCTGAGCGCCGACCTGGACCTGCAGCGGGTGCAGCAAGGGCGGGCCAACAACCCTTACCTGCACGACCTGCGCCCCGAGCTCTACAGCACGCCGCGGCAATAATCCGCTAGCATGACGGTTCGCCTGTATCCGGAGCCGTCATGCCCAGCGCCCTTCACATCCTGACCCTCGCCAATGGCCTGCAGGTGACCCTGCGCCATGCGCCGCAGCTAAAACGCTGTGCAGCGGCAGTGCGGGTACAGGCCGGCAGCCATGACGCGCCACGGGCGTGGCCGGGGTTGGCGCACTTTCTCGAACACCTGTTCTTTCTTGGCAATCAACGTTTCGCGCTGGAAGACGGCCTGATGCGCTACGTGCAGCACTACGGCGGCCAGGTGAATGCCAGTACCCGTGAACGCAATACCGAGTTCTTCTTCGAAGTGCCGCCAGCGGCCTTTGCCGGTAGCCTGGAGCGTCTTTGCCAGATGCTTGCGCACCCGCAGTTCGACCTTGAACGGCAAGTGCGCGAGCGGGAAGTGATCCATGCCGAGTTCATTGCCTGGTCACGCAATCCACAAGCGCAGCGGCAGTTTGCCTTGCTTCAGGCTGCTGGCAGCGAACATCCGTTGAGCGCTTTTCAGGCTGGCAACCGTTACAGCCTGCAGGTTCAAAGCCCGGCGTTCCAGGCGGCATTAAGGGATTTTCATCAGCGCCTCTATCAGGCCGGGCAGATCACCTTGAGCCTGAGCGGGCCGCAAAGCCTCGACGAACTGCAGGCGCTGGCGTGTCGATTCGGCCAAGTGTTCAATAGCGGGACAAAAGTGCAGCAGGCGCTACCGCCAAGCTTCAACAACCAGGCACCACTGCTGGTCCGCAACGAGCGCCAAGTGGATGTCCTGTACCCGTGCGCCCCTCTCCCCGCTGGCTTTGAACAAGCCGTCGATTTTCTCGCGACCTGGCTGAGCGACACCCGGCCCGGCGGGCTACCGGCGACGCTGCGTGAGCGGGGCTGGCTGGAGCATTTCGAGTTTTCCTCGCTGTATGGCTTTGCCGGCCAGACCCTGCTGCACGCGGGCCTGAAACTCCACGTTACGGCTGACGCCGAGCAGGTCCGGGCACTGCTGGCTGACTGGCTGGCGTTCTTCCGGGCGGCTGACTTGGGCCAAATCAATCAGGAATACGCTCGATTGCAGCGCTGCCGCGAACTTACCGCCAGCGCATTGGAGCTGGCGCGCCGGGATAGCGCCGGGCAACGCTTCGAGGCGCTGGACGCGCAAGGACTTGCTGCGCTTGAGCGGTTACTCGAGACAATGCTCGCTGGCCAGGTAAAAACACCCACCCTCGCCTGGCAGTTGCCCACCGCGAATCCGTTGCTGAACGTGAAGGCAGAGACTACTCAAGCAACCGCCGTTCCCGAAGGCCTGACGGTTTCTCCTCTACTACCGCCGTCGCGCCAGCATGGTGTCATCTACCTGCGCTGGCGGCTCACCTCAGCCTTGCGCGAGCGCCTCTGGCAGGTACTTGATCGGGCGCTGCAAGCCCTGCGTGAACAGGCAGCGCAGGCTGGCGTACACCTGCAGTTCAGCGCCTGCGACAAATACTGGCAGTTGCGCTGCGCCGGCAATGGAACAGTGCTGGTCGCAGTGATCGAACAGGCGTTGGCAATCCTGCGGTTCCCCCCCAGCCAGAGCTGGACACCCGGCGCTGCCAACCAGCCCGATGTCATGCCAATTCGTGCCCTGCTCAGGCAGCTCCCGGAGCAGCTGCTTGGCTACCAGGACGAACCGTTACCAGCCTGTACCATCAGCCAGAGCGATCTTGATACGCTGTGGGAATATTCAATCTGGAATGGACTCTCGACCGGCTTGAGTGCCACCGATCAATCAGCACTGAACCGGGCCGTGGGTAAAGTGCCCGGGCGCGCAGGCAGGCATCTACCCGCCAGAATCGAAGCTGTGCGGCGCTGGCAAACACTGCCGCCGGTGGCCAGCGAGCAAGCGCTGCTGCTCTTTTGCCCGGTCGAAGACCAAGCCACTGGCCGGTTCCTTGCCCAGCAGTTGCAAGGGCCCTTCTATCAACGGCTGCGAGTCGAGCTGAATCTGGGCTATGCGGTGTTCAGCGCCTTCCGTCAGATCGAGGGCTGCAATGGCCTGCTGCTCGGCGTGCAGTCGCCGTCGGCCAGCCACGCCGAGATCGTCAGGCACATCCACACAGTACTCGATGCCCTGCCCGCCACGCTGAGCTGCAACACCGCGGACAAGCAGGCACTCGCCGCACAGTTCGACGAACAGGCCATGACCAACAATGACGTTGCCGAATGGGCCTGGCAGGCGCATCTGGCCGGCCATCAGCAGCCGCTGCTGAGCGATCTGCAAGCGGCGATCCTGGCTATCGACCCGCCACAACTGCAACACCTGGCGCGCCAGACAAGCCAGGCCGAACTCGGTTGGTTGTGCCTGGCGAACGGGCCGGCGCCCGGCGAAAACTGGCACTGACGCTGGCGATTCTTACCGTCCCTGTAACGGCGTTTATCTGAGATTTAACCATTCAGTTCGTATTTTTTTAGTAAGATAGCGCAATCTCGGCTATGGGACCCCCTCATCTGGAGGGTGGACTAAATAAGTAGCTGGCAAACCCCAGACCTATCCGGAAGGAGTAATCCCATGTGGACCAAACCTGCTTACACTGACCTGCGTATCGGCTTTGAAGTGACCATGTATTTCGCAAGCCGCTGAGCCTGCTTGCGGTACAACGCCTCGGTCCGCCGGGGCGTTTTTATTTCAGGACGCGGCAGGAGTGGCCATGTACATCCAGATTCTAGGTTCCGCCGCCGGTGGCGGGTTCCCGCAGTGGAACTGCAACTGCGCAAACTGCAAAGGCTTTCGCGACGGCAGCTTGCGCGCCACGGCGCGGACCCAGTCATCGATTGCCCTGTCTGACGACGGTATCCACTGGGTACTGTGCAACGCTTCGCCGGACATCCGCGCGCAGCTGCAAGGCTTTGCCCCGATGCAACCGGCCCGCGCCCTGCGCGACACCGGCATCAACGCCATCGTCCTGCTCGACAGCCAGATCGACCACACCACCGGCCTGCTCAGCCTGCGCGAAGGCTGCCCGCACCAGGTCTGGTGCACCGACATGGTCCATCAGGACCTGAGCACCGGCTTCCCGCTGTTCACCATGCTCAGCCACTGGAACGGCGGCCTGCAATGGAAGCGCATCGAGCTCGAAGGCAGCTTCGTCATCGACGCCTGTCCGAACCTGCGCTTTACCCCCTTCCCGCTGCGCAGCGCCGCACCGCCCTACTCACCGCACCGCTTCGACCCACACCCGGGCGACAACCTCGGGCTGATGGTCGAGGACCTGCGCACCGGCGGCAAGCTGTTCTACGCCCCGGGCCTGGGCCAGGTCGACGGCAAATTGCTACAGATGATGAGCGATGCCGACTGCCTGCTGGTCGACGGCACCCTGTGGGAGGATGATGAAATGCAGCGCCGTGGTGTCGGCACCCGCACCGGCCGCGAGATGGGCCACCTGGCGCAGAACGGCCCGGGCGGCATGCTCGAGGTGCTGGAAAGCTTCCCGCGTCAGCGCAAAGTGCTTATCCACATCAACAACACCAATCCGATTCTCGATGAGGATTCGGCCGAACGCGCCGAATGCGCCCGGCGCGGCGTCGAAGTGGCCTTCGACGGCATGAGCATCACTCTCTAGGAGCCGACATGAGCGACGCCAAACCGCTGTCCCCTGCCGAATTCGAACAGGCCCTGCGCGCCAAGGGCGCCTACTACCACATCCATCACCCCTACCATGTGGCGATGTATGAAGGCCGCGCAAGCCGCGAGCAGATCCAGGGCTGGGTGGCCAACCGTTTCTACTACCAGGTCAACATCCCGATGAAGGATGCAGCGATCCTGGCCAACTGCCCGGACCGCGAAATTCGCCGCGAGTGGATTCAGCGCCTGCTCGACCATGACGGCGCCCCTGGCGAAGACGGCGGCATCGAAGCCTGGCTGCGCCTGGGCCAGGCGGTCGGCCTCGACCCGGAGCAACTGCGCTCCCAGGAACTGGTGCTGCCCGGCGTGCGCTTTGCCGTGGATGCCTACGTCAACTTTGCCCGCCGCGCCAGCTGGCAGGAGGCGGCCAGCAGCTCGCTGACCGAGCTGTTCGCCCCGCAGATCCACCAGTCGCGGCTGGACAGCTGGCCCCAGCACTATCCGTGGATCGACCCGGCCGGCTACGAGTACTTCCGTACCCGCCTGGGCCAGGCCCGGCGTGACGTCGAGCATGGGCTGGCGATCACCCTGCAGCACTACACTACAGTTGCGGGCCAGCAGCGCATGCTGGAGATCCTGCAGTTCAAGCTGGACATTCTCTGGAGCATGCTCGACGCCATGAGCATGGCCTACGAACTGAACCGCCCGCCTTATCACAGTGTCACCAGCGAAAGGGTCTGGCACAAAGGAATCGCCTTATGAGTTTCGATCGCGCGCAAGTCCCGGCATGGCGCCCGGGCTATCGCTTCCAGTATGAGCCGGCACAAAAAGCTCATGTGCTGCTGTATCCGGAAGGGATGATCAAGCTCAACGAGAGCGCCGCGCTGATCGGCGGGCTGATCGACGGCCAGCGCGATGTCGCGGCGATCATTGCCGAGCTCGACACGCAGTTCCCCGGAGTACCCGAGCTCGGTGACGACATCGAGCAATTCATGGAGGTGGCCCGTGCCGAACACTGGATCACCCTTGCCTGAGCTGCCGGCAAGACCCGAAGTCGGCCTGCCGCTGTGGCTGCTTGCCGAACTGACTTACCGTTGCCCGCTGCAGTGCCCGTACTGCTCCAACCCCCTGGACTTCGCCGCCCAGGGTCAGGAGCTGAGCACTGAGCAGTGGTTCAGGGTCATGGCCGAGGCGCGCGAGATGGGCGCGGCACAACTGGGCTTCTCCGGCGGTGAGCCGCTGGTGCGCCAGGACCTTGCCGAATTGATCGGCGAAGGTCGGCGCCTGGGCTATTACACCAACCTGATCACCTCCGGCATCGGCCTCACCGAGCAGAAGATCGCCGCCTTCAAGGAAGCCGGGCTGGACCATATCCAGATCAGCTTCCAGGCCAGCGACGAGCAGGTGAATAACCTGCTGGCCGGTTCGAAGAAGGCCTTCGCGCAGAAGCTGGAAATGGCCCGGGCAGTCAAAGCCCACGGCTACCCGATGGTGCTGAATTTCGTCACTCATCGGCACAACATCGACAAAATCGACCGCATCATCGAGCTGTGCGTTGCCCTCGAAGCCGACTTCGTCGAACTGGCCACCTGTCAGTTCTACGGCTGGGCGCACCTCAACCGTGTCGGCCTGCTGCCGACCCGCGCCCAGCTCGAACGCGCCGAGCGCATCACCAACCAATACCGGGCTAAACTGCAGGCCGCTGGCAACCCGTGCAAGCTGATCTTCGTCACCCCGGACTATTACGAAGAGCGCCCCAAGGCCTGCATGAACGGCTGGGGCAGCGTGTTCCTCACCGTCACCCCGGATGGCACCGCCCTGCCCTGCCACGGCGCCCGCCAGCTGCCGGTGCAGTTTCCCAATGTCCGCGAGCACAGCATGCAGCACATCTGGTACGACTCGTTCGGCTTCAATCGCTTCCGCGGTTACGACTGGATGCCCGAGCCATGCCGCTCCTGTGACGAAAAAGAGAAGGACTTCGGCGGCTGCCGCTGCCAGGCCTTCATGCTCACCGGCGACGCCAGTAACGCCGACCCGGTTTGCGCCAAGTCGGCCGAGCACGGCATTATCCTCAAGGCTCGCGAAGAAGCCGAGCACGCCCACCAGACCATCGACGAGCTGACCTTCCGTAATGAGCGAAACTCACGTGTCATTGTCCGCGGCTGAGCGCTTCAGCGCCGAACAGGCGGTCGCCGCCGGTACCGATTTTGCCGAGCTGCGGGTGGCTGCCCAGGGATTGTTCTGGAACGAATTTCGCCCCAGCGATGGCGCCTGCCGGATCTGGCACTGGCGCGATGGCCAGGCCCGTTGCCTGACGCCCAATGGCTTCAGCGTACGCAGCCGGGTCTATGAATACGGCGGTGGCAGCTTCTGCCTGAGCGACGATGGCCTGGTGTTCGTCAACGAGGCGGACCAGCAGTTGTATACCCAGGACCTCAACGGCGGGTTACCGCAGTCGCTGACCGAGGGCGTGCGGCGCTACGGCGATCTGCGCTGGGCCAACGGGCATGTGCTGGCGGTGGAAGAAAGCCATGGTCCGGGGGCGGTCGAGCATCGCCTGGTGGCCATCGCCAAGGGCAGCCGTGAAGTCCTGGCCGAAGGCGCCGACTTTTACGCCTCGCCAACCCTGAGCACCGATGGCTCGCGCCTGGCCTGGATTGAATGGAGCCGCCCGGAACAACCGTGGACGGCAACCCGGCTGCTGTGCTGCCAACGCCAGGCAGATGGCCAGTGGAGCACGCCACGCTGCATCGCCGGTGAAGCCGGTCCGCAACAGTCCCTGCAACAACCTCATTTTGACCCAGCCGGTCGTTTGTATTGCCTGTCCGACCGCAACGGCTATTGGCAGCCCTGGGGCGAAACGGCAACAGGCTGGAACCCCTTGCCAGCCGCCGCGGCCGACCATGCCGGCGCGCCCTGGCAGTTGGGCGCCAGCACCTGGTTACCGCTGGACGAGCAGCGCTACCTCGCGAGCTGGTTCGATAACGGCTTCAGCCGCTTGGGGATTTGCCTTGCCGATGGCTCGGTAGAGGATTACAGCGCGGACTACAGCCGCTTCCGCTGCCTGGATCTGGACGAGCAGCATCTCTATGCCATTGCCGCGTCGGCCATCAGCCCACCCGCCGTTATCGCCATCAACCGCCAGAACCATCATGTACAGGTCCTGGCCGGCGGTGCTTTACCGCTGCCCGCCGAACGCATCAGCCGTCCGCAAGCACTGCGCTACCGCAGCGGTGACGGCATCGCCCACGGTTTCTTCTACCCGGCCATGAACGCTGAGGTGCAGCCGCCGCTGCTGGTGTTCATCCATGGCGGCCCGACCTCGGCCTGCTACCCGGTGCTCGATCCACGCATCCAGTACTGGGCCCAGCGCGGCTTCGCCGTGGCCGACCTCAATTACCGTGGCAGCAGCGGCTATGGCCGGGACTATCGCCAGGCCCTGCACCTGCGCTGGGGCGAGATTGACGTCGAAGATGCCTGCGCCGTGGTCAGGCACCTGGCCGAGCGCAAGCTGATCGACCCGCAGCGCGCGTTTATCCGCGGCGGCAGTGCCGGCGGCTACACCACCCTCTGCGCCCTGGCGTTCCATGATGTATTCCGCGCCGGTGCCAGCCTGTATGGCGTCAGTGATCCGCAGGCGCTGGCCCGGGCAACGCACAAGTTCGAAGGTGATTACCTGGACTGGCTGATCGGCGATCCGGTGACCGATGCCGAGCGTTACCAGCGGCGCACCCCCTTGCTGCATGCCGCAAACATCAAGGTGCCGGTGATCTTCTTTCAGGGTGAGCTGGATGCTGTAGTAGTGCCGGAACAGACCCGTTCGATGCTTGAAGCGCTGAAGGCCAACGGCATTCGCGCCGAAGGGCATTTCTACCCTTCGGAGCGTCACGGTTTTCGTACGGCGAGCAACCTGGCGCATGCGCTGGAAGAGGAATGGAAGTTTTATCGGCGGGTGCTGGAAGGCAGTTAGATCGCTATCGCGGGTCAAGCCCGCTCCCACAGAGTCAATCCTGTGGGAGCGGCGGTGCGGCGCCCCGACTTGACCCGCGATTGGCCTCACCGCTTGGCGATGATATACACCGCATGGACGATGCCCGGGATATACCCCAGCAACGTCAGCAAGATGTTCAGCCAGAAGGCGCCGCCGAAGCCAACCTGCAGAAACACGCCAAGCGGCGGCAGGAGAATGGCGATGATGATGCGGATAAAGTCCATTGGGCAGCTCCCTTCAAAGATGTACTAGAACTGACTCTAGCGCGTCACCGGGGTTCCACTTGTAAGCAGCAGACAAAAAAACGCCCCAAGCCAAAAACAACAGGCCCGGGGCGATGCGCAGGAACGCGAGACGGTTCGGAAAATTCGTTAGTGCGGTGTAGTGATCAGGCCGTGGCCTCGCGCCGCAGGTTCTGCTGCGCGGCGTGCACACGGGCAAAGGCCCGGGCCAGGCGCAGGAGCATCTCGTCGATGTTGCCCTTGCTCACCGTCAGCGCTGGCGAAAAGCGCAGCACGTCGGCCTGCGGAGCGTTGAGCAGCAAGCCTTCGTGCAAGGCGGCCTGGACCAGCTCGGTGGCGATGTCTTCGCTCAGCTGCAACGCCCAGAGCAGCCCCTGGCCGCGCACCTCGGCCTGACCATAGCGACCCGCCAGACGGCTCAGACCGTCGCGCATGTGCCGCCCTGAATCCTGCACATGTTCGAAGAACCCCGGCTCCAGCACGGTCTGCAGCACCGCCAGGCCCGCCGCACTCATCAGCGCATTGCCATGGTGGCTGCCCTCCAGCTCGCCAGCCTCGGCGCAGCAGGCACTGCCACGGGCCAGCAGGGCCGCCAGTGGTACGCCGCCCCCCAGGCCCTTGCCAAGGGTAAGGATGTCAGCGCGCACGCCATACAACTGTTCGGCGAGCATCGCGCCGCAGCGACCGACGCCAGTCTGCACTTCATCGAGGATCAGCAGGATGCCCAGCTCGCGGCACAGTCGCTCGACACCCTGGAGATACACCTGGGTCGCCGGAATCACCCCGGCTTCGCCCTGGATCGGTTCGAGCATGATTGCCACGGTGCGCGAATCGACAGCCGCGTGCAGCGCTTCAAGGTCGTTGAACGGCACCTTGCTGAAGCCCGGCAAACCCGGCTCGCAACGGTTGCACGGCGATGGGTCGGAGGCGGACAGCGCGCCCAGGCTGCGGCCATGGCAGCTCTGGCTGGCGGTGATGATGTGATAGGCGCCGTTGCGGTGCAGCTGACCCCATTTGCGCGCCAGCTTGATTGCCCCTTCGCAAGCTTCGGCGCCGCTGTTGAGCAGGTAGGCCTGATCGCTGCCGGTGCTTTCGCACAGGCGATTGACCAGGTTCAACAGGCCACGGTTATGAAAACCCGCCCCCGGATTGATCAACGCCTGCGCCTGGCTGCCCAGGGCTTTGACCAGCACACTGGGGCTGTGGCCGAGGCTGTTGACTGCACAGCCCTGGGTGAAATCCAGATATGCGTGACCTTCGCTGTCCCACAACCATGAGCCTTGGCCGCGGACGAAAACCTGGGGCGCGCGCTCTACCGCCGGCATCAGGTATTCACGCGACAATGCGTCTGCAGGCTGAGTAACGGCAGGTGCGATCTTGCGCTCGGCCACAGCCACAGCCGGGCGGCGCAGGTTGAACAGGTTCATGCGCGCAGCCCCTCGAGCGGCAGGCCAAGCAGACGCGCGGTCCAGTCTTCGACCTGACCGGTGCGCATGCGCTTGATCGCGATATCGCGCCAGCGTGACGAGAGGGCCGGACAATCCACCAGCTTTTTCAAACCTGCATGCTCCAGAGGTTCACGGTAAAAAGTGCGCAGCGCCCAGGCCACGGTCAGGCCCGGATAACTACGTTGAATCAGTTCGAAAGGTTCATCGGCGCTGACAAAACCCGGCTTGAGCACCCGGTAGAACCAGCCACAGCGGCCACTGTCCTGCGCCTGTTGCGGCAGGTTCGGCACGCCCCAGCGATGACTCAGGCGATAGCATGGCGAGCGCGGCTGACTGATCTGCAACAGCGCCCCACCCCAGCGGAACATGTCCCCCAGGCACACCTGATGTTCATCCAGGCCGTGGGTCGAGAGGTTCTCGCCGAAACCCGGGGCGCGCCAATCGAGCTGTGGATAACGTTGCCGCCACCAGGCGTAGTGCTCGGCCGGGTAATGGTGCAAGGCCCGTTCAGGGCCGGTGTGAAAGCGTGGGTCGCCGTGTTCGTCGCTCCCCAGCCCCTGTGGCCATAACCACAACCGTCTTGCAACCTCCTGCTTATCGATATCAGTCAATAAGCCATGCCCGAGGTTTTTTGCCTTGCCTATGTAAACGCCATCCACATACACGGTATTCATCGCGCCTTCTGGCCCTGTAAACCTTGTGAATACGGGATAGACTAGGCTTCTTGCAGGCTAACGGCCATTTGGTTTTTCGAGCATTTTTGATAAGTAATTCTTATGGATTTTCGCCAACTGCGTTATTTCGTCGCGGTGTATGAAGAAGGCCACGTCGGCCGGGCTGCCGAGCGCCTGTCACTGTCGCAACCGGCGCTTTCGCAGCAGATCCGCCAGCTTGAGCAAAACCTCGATGTGAGCCTGTTCGAGCGCGGCAACAAGCGCCTGCTGCCGACCCTGGCCGCGCACACCCTGTACAACCATGCCCTGCCCCTGCTCGACGGCCTGCAGCGGGCTCGCGAGGCGCTGCGCAACTTCAAGGGCCAGGCGTTGCGTACCCTGGCCATTGGCGTACTGCAGACCGTGCGCCCAAGCCTGGTACCGCAGCTGCTCGACCGAGTGCGCAAGGCGCAGCCGCATCTGGTGGTACAGATCTACGAACTGTCGGGCCTGGAGATCGAACGGCGTCTGCTCAACGGCAGCCTGGATATCGGCATCAGCTACCTGCCACCGCGCCAACCGGGCCTGCATGGGCTGCTGCTGTACGAAGATGAACTGCAGTTGGTCATCCCCAACACCCACCCCTTGCGTGAATTCAAGAAAGTCTCGCTCAAGCAGGCTGCCGAGTTACCCATGCTGCTGCTCGGCGAAGAGTTCCAGGTACGGCAGATCTGGCAGTCGCAACTGGCCAACCTCGGCCGGCGGCCGCAGGTACAGGCAGAAATGAACAACATGGGCGGGATTCTCGACAGCCTGGCGCATACCTCGCTGGCGACCGTATTGCCGGGGCGCGCCAAGGAAGTGGTCGAAGATGACCAGGAACTGCTGTGGAAGCCATTGAGCGAACCACGGGTGCCGCTGAAAATTGGCCTGGTGTTCCGCGATGCACAACGCCAGCAAGCGTCGGTGGAGCTGCTGCGCAACCTGCTGGAAGAAGAAGCCGATCCGCGGCAGATCGGGGTGTCGCCGCTGGATGTGCTGGGCTGAGGTTAAATCGCAGGCAAAAGAAAACCCCGCCGAAGCGGGGCTTTGCAGACTGTTTCCCTGACATCCTTTTCGCCCCGCCATCCTGGCAGGAATCCTTCGTGTCCGTGTTCTGTACTTTGCGCTTCCTGCGCTACGTCCATGTGAGAAGATTAACTGTGGATCCAATCTTCCGATAGAGGCGAAAAGTCACCACGTCATGTAAGAGAATGCTTACAAACAACTAACACCCTTAAAACTGTGCCGCATCGAGCAGGTACAGCGATTCGCTACCGGCTTTTACCGAGGCGCTGAGCGAGTGGATACGCGGCAGAAGACGGGCGAAATAGAAGCGTGCAGTGCCCAGCTTGCTGGCATAGAAATCGTCTTCACCTTGCTTGGCCAAGGCCGTACGGGCCATCAACGCCCACATGTAGGCATAAGCGGTATAGCCGAACACCTGCAGGTATTCCACCGAGGCTGCGCCAATTTCGTTCGGGTTGTTCTTGGCCCGATCCAGGACCCAGGCAGTCAGGTCGTCAAGATTGTCCAGAGCCGCGTTGAGCGGTTTGACGAACTCGGCCAGGTTGCTGTCGGCACTGGCGGTGAAATGACGGATTTCGTCGGCAAACAGCTTGTACAGCGCCCCTCCGCTACCAACCACCTTGCGGCCCATAAGGTCGAGAGCCTGGATGCCATTGGTGCCTTCGTAGATCTGGGTAATGCGCACGTCGCGCACCAGTTGCTCCTGGCCCCACTCACGGATGTAGCCGTGGCCGCCGAATACCTGCTGGCCGTGTACGGCCGATTCCAGGCCCAGGTCCGTCAGGAACGCCTTGGCCACCGGAGTCAGCAACGCCACCAGTTCTTCGGCGCGTTTGCGCGTGTCGGCGTCTTCGCTGAACTTGGCGGTATCGAGTTGCATCGCCACGTAGGTGGAAAATGCACGACCGCCTTCGTTGAGGGCCTTCATGGTCAACAGCATGCGTCGCACATCAGGGTGGACGATGATCGGGTCAGCGACCTTGTCCTTTGCTTGCGGGCCGGTTGGCGCGCGGCTTTGCAGGCGGTCGCGCGCGTATTCAATGGCGTTCTGGTAAGAGCGCTCGGCCGAGGCCAGGCCCTGAATACCCACGCCCAGACGCTCGTAGTTCATCATGGTGAACATCGCCGCCAGGCCCTTGTTCGGCTCGCCGACCAGGTACCCGACCGCCTCGTCGAAGTTCATCACGCAGGTGGCCGAGGCCTGGATGCCCATCTTGTGTTCGATCGAGCCACAGGTGGCCGGATTGCGTGCGCCCAGGCTGCCATCGGCATTGACCATGAACTTCGGCACCAGGAACAGGGAAATACCCTTCGGCCCGGCAGGCGCATCCGGCAGCTTGGCCAGCACCAGGTGGATGATGTTTTCGGTGAGGTCGTGTTCGCCACCGGTGATGAAAATCTTGGTACCACTGACCTTGTAGCTGCCATCGGCCTGAGGGTCGGCCTTGGTGCGGATAATCCCCAGGTCAGTACCGGCGTGCGGCTCGGTCAGGCACATGGAGCCGGCCCAGACACCGGCATACATGTTCGGCAGGTATTTTTCCTTGAGCTCGTCGCTGGCGTGGGCGTTGATCGACAAGCAAGCACCAGCAGTCAGCATCGGGTACAGGCCGAAGGACAGGCTGGAGGAATTGACCATTTCCTCGACCTGGGCCGAGATCACCTTGGGCATGCCCATGCCGCCGTAGGCTGGGTCGCCACCGACACCAACCCAGCCGCCTTCGGCGTAGGTCTTGTAGGCGTCGATAAAACCGGCCGGAGTGCTCACGGCGCCGTTATCCCAGTGGCAACCTTCTTCATCGCCGCTGCGGCTCAGCGGCGCGATGCTCTTGCTGGTGACCTTGCCGGCTTCTTCCAGCACCGCCAGGGCGGTGTCTTCGTCCACCGCTTCGGCAAGGCCGGGCAACTGCGCCCAGAGCTTGGCGACTTCGAAGACTTCATTGAGGACGAAGCGCATATCGCGCAGGGGCGCTTTATAGTCAGCCATGGCTACCTCTCACACTAGAGTCGGGGACGGCCTACAGGGCCGCATCACTGTTATGAAACCAGTGTAACCGAACAACTTTTGTGACACATAGGGTCATCTGGCGACTATACAGTCTATTTCGGTCACGCCATACGCACCGCACCACGTTTTGCCTGAACCCCATGGGCCATGACACAGTTGCGCCCAGCGCCCTTGGCGCTGTAGAGGGCCTGGTCGGCGGATTTGAGCACTTCATCGGGTGAACGATGATCGGCCAGGCGCTCACTGGCACCAATACTGATAGTCACCGACACACTGGAAGCCGCCGACGCCCCACGCCGTTGTCGACCCTGCTGGTCGTCCTGGGGGCGGTTGTCCTGGTTGCGCAACTGGATGTTGTAGTTGGCGATCACCTCGCGAACTGCCTCAAGGTGCGGCATACACTCTTCGATAGTTTTGCCGGCAAATACCACGGCGAATTCCTCACCCCCATAGCGATAGGCCCGACCGCCGCCGGTGACCTTGGACAGTTTGCTCGCCACCAGGCGCAGTACCTGGTCACCCACATCGTGGCCATGGGTGTCGTTGAATTTCTTGAAGTGGTCGACGTCAGTCATCGCCAGCACATAGTTGCGCCCCAGGCGCTGCATGCGCTCGTTGAGCGCGCGGCGGCCGGGCAAACCGGTCAGCTCATCACGAAAAGCCATTTGATAGGCCTCGTGGGACACCGCCGCGGCAATCATCAGCATCACCTGGCTGCACATGATGTTCAGGGTGAACGGCAGGATGAAGGTCTTGGGCAGCATCCAGAAGATACCGATCAGGCCGATCACCTGCGCCGCGTGCAAGGGACGCGGTTCACGCAGGTACTGCACCACCAGCAGGATGAAGGCGCAGAGGAACACCGGATAGGCCAGCTGGATCAGGCTCATCCACTGGCCATGCAACGAAGGCCAGCGAATCTCCGCCAGCCAGCTCAACAGCGCTTGGGGAAAACTCTGCTCCAGGCCCAGGGCGACGCTGCCCACAGCCAACAATACGGCGAAACGCGCGACCATGTCCTGGAACAGATGGGTGCGCTCTTGCCAGGCGCCATACAGGGCGAACATCAGCGGCAACAGCAGGCAGACCAGGTGGAACACCACCGCTGCATCTTCTCGCACGCGGCCGTTGTCGCGGTAGAAGTCGGTCTGGGTGTCGAGCAGGAAGTAGGCGATGTACACCGTGAGCATCAGAAACAGTTCACGTTGGCGGCGGTACACGGCGCAGTAGGCGCCGCCGAGCAACAAAACCAAGGTGGGCAGGACATTGAACAGCGACGTGAAAAACACACTGAGGTCTCTCACGTAAGCGGCCGCGAGCCCTGACACCAGCAAACAGACCGATGGCAGGAAGTGGCTCAGGCGTACAGCGGATAAACGAAACAAGGGTAATCTCCGACCCGGCAGATCAATAATGGCATTGTGCCTTAATGTATCGGCAGCGCACATGAATAGATGAATGCACTTGATCGGGATGGCTGGATGGGGTGGGCTGGGCTGGGTGGGAGCGGGCTTGCCCCGCGATGCGATGTGGCTGACAGAAAGCTATCGCGGGGCAAGCCCGCTCCCACAGGAAGCAAAAGCAAAAAAAAACGCCTGCCGGTGAGGGCAGGCGTTTTTTCTTACAGCCTTTGACTTAGTAGGAGAGACCGAAGTCCTCTTCTTTCATGTCCATCAGGTTGTTGGCGCCCGACAGCATGGTTGCTACGTGGGTGCGGGTACGCGGCAGGATGCGCTGGAAGTAGAAGCGCGCGGTCTGCAGCTTGGCGGTGTAGAAGGCTTCTTCAGTGGTGCCGGCAGCCAGTTTTTCGGCAGCCAGGCGCGCCATGTCAGCCCAGAAGTAGGCCAGGCAGGCATAACCGGAGTACATCAGGTAGTCCACCGAAGCGGCACCGACTTCTTCACGGTCTTTCATCGCGGCCATACCGACCTTCATGGTCAGCTCGCCCCACTCTTTGTTCAGCTGGGCCAGCGGCGCGACGAACTCGCTGATTGCTTCGTTGCCTTCGTTACCCTGGCAGAACTTGTGCACGATCTTGGTGAAGCCCTTGAGCGCCTCGCCCTGGGTCATCAAGACTTTACGGCCGAGCAGGTCCAGCGCCTGGATGCCGGTGGTGCCTTCGTACAGCATCGAGATACGGCTGTCGCGAACGTTCTGCTCCATGCCCCACTCGGCGATGAAGCCGTGGCCGCCATAGATCTGCACGCCGTGGTTGGCCGCTTCGAAGCCGACTTCGGTCATGAATGCCTTGGCGATCGGCGTCATGAAGGCCAGCAGTGCGTCGGCTTTCTTCTTCTCTTCTTCGTCCTGGCTGTACTTGACGATGTCCACCTGCTTGGCGGTGAAGTAGACCATCGCGCGGTTGCCTTCGGCGAACGCCTTCATGGTCAGCAGCATGCGACGTACGTCCGGGTGGACGATGATCGGGTCAGCGGCTTTGTCCGGCGCTTTCGGGCCAGTCAGCGAGCGCATTTGCAGGCGGTCGCGAGCATATTTCAGGCCGCCCTGGAACGCCACTTCAGCGTGGGCCAGGCCTTGCAGCGCGGTACCCAGGCGAGCGGTGTTCATGAAGGTGAACATGCAGTTCAGGCCTTTGTTGGCCGGGCCGATCAGGTAGCCGGTAGCGGCGTCGAAGTTCATCACGCAGGTGGCGTTGCCGTGGATGCCCATCTTGTGTTCGAGGGAGCCACAGGACACGGCGTTGCGCTCACCGACGGTGCCTTCGGCGGTCGGCAGGAACTTCGGCACGATGAACAGCGAGATGCCTTTGGTGCCAGCCGGTGCATCGGGCAGGCGGGCCAGAACGATGTGGACGATGTTGTCGGCCATGTCGTGCTCACCGGCCGAGATGAAGATCTTGGTGCCGGTGACTTTGTACGAACCATCAGCCTGAGACTCGGCCTTGGTGCGCAGCATACCCAGGTCGGTACCGCAGTGTGGCTCGGTCAGGCACATGGTGCCGGTCCACTCGCCGGAAACCAGCTTGGTCAGGTAGGTCTCCTGCTGCTCGGCGGTGCCGTGCTCGGAGATGGTGTTCATCGCGCCGTGGGACAGGCCAGGGTACATGCCCCAGGACCAGTTCGACTCGCCGACCATTTCGCTGACCGCCAGGCCCAGCGACTCAGGCAGGCCCTGACCGCCGTGCTCGACGTCATGGGCCAGGCTCGGCCAGCCACCTTCGACGAACTGCTTGTAGGCTTCCTTGAAGCCGGTCGGGGTTTTAACGCCCGATTCGCTCCAGGTGCAGCCTTCCAGGTCGCCGACACGGTTCAGCGGGGCCAGTACCTGTTCACAAAACTTGGCGCCTTCCTCGAGGATGGCGTCAACCATGTCCGGGGTGGCGTCCTGGCAAGCCGGCAGGCTCTGATAATGCGCTTCGTAGCCGAGCAGCTCGTCACGAACGAAGCGAATATCACGCAAGGGGGCTTTGTAATCAGGCATAGCGATGAACCTCTGCTGATGAATCCTGGATAGGGAGACCGCGATATACCGACCAGCTCTAGGCGGCTTTCGGTCAAACAGTTGTTTGAAACATACGTTTACGCCGAAAACTTGTCAAGCATCAAGCAGAGGGCAGTTCGGCCATGCCAGACTGCGCGATTGCCTTGGCAAAATGCCCGGCAAACGCGCAGCCGAACGCCGGCCAACAAGGCCAAAGCGCTGATACATAAAGACTAGTTGAAGGCTCGCGAAGGGCGAGCCGAAGGGGGTCAGGCGTAGGTGTCGATCAGGGTGCCGAGCATTTCGTCCGATGCTTTGGCCACTTTGACACCGAGTTCGACCTGATGCTTGCCCAGCGCCATCTCGACACTGCTGGTGGCCAGGTCCATCTGCTGGCTGCGGTCGACCGCGCGCAGGCGCTCCGCCTGATAGTCACTGGACTGGCTGGTGGCGGCACGCTCGACGGTGGTGTTGGCGATCTGGCTGGCGGCCTGATCGACGCGGTTTTGCCCAGCGTTAATGGCACCGAGCCCTGCGTAGTATGCTGAACTGCCCGAGATTTCCATGTCGAAACTCCATGACACTAAAAGCGAACGGCCTCTATTGAAGCAGACTTGCTGGCAAAAGACCCGTTGAAAACACTAATGGCACTTTGCCTTATGATAGACCAGTCTCAGTCCAGCAGGTCCAGTTGCAGGTACGCAGCCACGGTTTCGGCGCTGACCTGCTTGAGCTTGGGCACCCGCCCCAGGCACGGCGCCGGTAAACGCTCGGCGAGGCTGGCGAGGTTTTCTTCCAGCCGCGAGGTGCGTGGATCGACGATGTTGGCGACCCATCCGGCCAGTTGCAGGCCATCGCGAGCGATGGCTTCGGCCGTGAGCAAGGCGTGGTTGATACACCCCAGGCGCACACCGACCACTAGAATTACCGGCAGCTTCAGGGCAACGGCCAGGTCTGACAGGTTGGCTTCACCAGATAGCGGCACGCGCCAGCCTCCAGCCCCTTCGATCAGAGTGAAATCCGCCTCTTTGGCCAACACCTCGCGCATCGGCGTCAACAAGGCCTGAACACTCAGGGCGACACCGGCTTCCCGCGCAGCCAGGTGCGGAGCAATGGCCGGTTCGAAAGCGAACGGATTGACCTGTTCGTAGGGCAACTTGAGCGAACTTTCGGCGATCAGCGCCATGGCATCGGCATTGCGCAGGCCCTTGCTGCTGACCTCACAGCCCGAGGCCACGGGCTTGGCACCCAAGGTGCTGAACCCGGCCAGGTGCGCGGCATGCAGAAGGCCGGCGGCAATGGTGGTCTTGCCGACATCGGTGTCGGTCCCTGCAATGAAATAGGCCCGGCTCATCTCACTCCCCTTCTACCGGCGGCTTTTGCAGTACACCGTAGACCACCTGATAGGTAGCCGGTAGTCCCTGAGGCTGACGGAAGCGTTCGTAGGCCTGCAACAGGCCCTGCATTCGTGCCCGTCCGGTAAGCCCGGCGGGGCGCCCCGGATTAAGGTTGTGGGCGCCGAGGGCCTTGAGCTCGTGGGTCAGGCTGCGCACGTCCGGGTAGTGCAATACATGGGGCCGAACCTGCAGGCCGAGCACCTTCAGCTCGCTTTCGCCGCACAGGCGTTGATAGTCCTCAAGGCGCCGGAAGCGGTTGACATGCACCAGGCCGTCGACCGCCTGCCAGCTTTCGCGCAGCTCATGCAGGGTGCCGACGCAGAGACTGGCGAAGGCCAGCACGCCGCCCGGCTGCAGAACGCGCCGGGCCTCGCTGAGCACGGCGCGAAAATCGCCGCACCATTGCACCGCCAGGCTGGTGAAGATCAGCTCGACACTGGCGTCCCGCAGCGGCAAACGCTCGGCATCGCCAGCCACATGGTGGTGCGCCCCGCCCTGCTCCCGGGCGTGCAGGAGCATCCCTTCGGCAATATCCAAGGCAACACCGGCAGCCTGGGGAAAACGGCGGTTCAGAGTGCGACTGAAGTAGCCGGTACCGCTGCCCAGGTCCAGCCAGCGTTGCGGCTCGAATGCACCGGGCAACTGCTCAAGCAGTGCATTGCCCACCGCACGCTGCAGTTCGGCGACGCTGTCGTAGCTGGCGGCAGCGCGGGAGAACGACGCTGCGACCTGACGTTTATCGGGCAAGGCGCCGGGCAGGCCCGGCAGGGAAAGATCAGTCATCGTCACTCTCATGTACAAAGGCCTTGATTGCCGCCGCCAACTCATGAGGTGTTTCCATCACAAAACCATGAGCACTGTCTTCCAGCAGCCCGACTTCCACGTCGGGCAGTATTTCCAGCAACTCGCCGGCGACCTCCGCCGGTACCAGCCCATCCCGCCCGGCAAACAGGTGCAATTGCGGACCGCCATAACGCTGCAGGGCTGCACGCGTATCGAGCTGGCCAAGGACTTCGAGCCCCGCCACCAACTGCTCCGGAGCGGGAGCAGGCATCCCGGCGCTGAGCAGGCGGGCCAGGCTGCGCGGCTCTTCGGCGCCCTGGCTGCACAGCGAAACGAAGCGCTTGAGGGTGACCTGGGTGTGATAGCGGCAACCTTCGAGGAAGGTCTGGAAGGTATCCAGCGCCATGCCGTGCGGCCAGTCCGGGCGGCTGACAAAACTGAGGTTGCTGCCCAGGGTGATCAACCCATGGCAGTCATCGCCGCGCCGTGCAGCCAGTTCGGCGGCGAGCATGCCGCCCAGCGACCAGCCGCCCAGCCAGGCATTGCGCGGCAACTGCCGATCGAGCTTGTCGAGCCAGTCCTCGGGGTTGCTGGACACCAGGCTGGGCAAGGCCTGGATTTCGACCCGCAAGCCAGGGTCGATGGCCCGCAGGGTCGCCACCAGCGGTTGCAAGGCGGAACTGCCCAGGCCCCAGCCTGGCAACAGGATCAAATGATTACGCATCTGCAGGCTCCAGCAGCGGATAACAGTCAGCCAGTGCATTCAACAATAGCTGCACCTGCGCCGGGCTGTGCGCCGCACTCAGGGTCACGCGCAGGCGCGCGCTGCCGGTGGGTACCGTTGGCGGGCGGATCGCGGTCACCAGCAGGCCGCGCTCGCGGAGCATCTGCGACAGGCGCAAGGCCCGCGCGCTGTCGCCGATCAGGATCGGCTGGATCGGCGTGAAGCTGTCCATCAGTTGCAGGCCGATCTGCTCGGCGCCGCTGCGAAACTGCTGAATCAACGCCGCCAGGTGCTCACGGCGCCAGTGTTCGCTGCGCAGCAACTCCAGGCTGCGCAGGGTGGCACAGGCCAGGGCCGGTGGCTGGCTGGTGGTATAGATGTAGGGCCGGGCGAACTGGATCAGGCATTCAATCAGCTCTTCGCTGCCAGCGACAAAAGCACCTGCGGTGCCACAGGCTTTGCCCAGGGTGCCAATCAGGACCGGCACCTGTTCGAGGCTCAGGCCGAAATGCTCGACGATGCCGCCGCCGTTGCGTCCCAGGGTGCCGAGACCATGGGCATCGTCGACCATCAGCCAGGCGTCGCGGGCATTGGCCACCGCAGCCAGGGCTGGCAAATCGGCCAGGTCGCCGTCCATGCTGAACACGCCGTCAGTCACCACCAGGGTATTGCCGACGGCCTTGTCCAGGCGGCTGGCCAGGCTCACGGCATCGTTGTGCAGGTAGCGGTTGAAACGCGCACCGCTGAGCAGGCCGGCATCCAGCAACGAGGCATGGTTGAGACGGTCCTGCAGCACCGTGTCGCCCTGCCCGACCAGTGCGGTCAACGCACCGAGGTTGGCCATGTAGCCAGTAGAAAAAAGCAGCGCCCGCGGCCGCCCGGTCAGCTCGGCCAGGGCTTCTTCTACCGCGTGATGGGGGCTGCTGTGGCCTATCACCAGGTGCGAGGCACCGCCGCCGACCCCCCAGCGCTCGGCACCGGCGCGCCAGGCGGCGATCACTTCCGGGTGATTGGCCAGGCCCAGGTAATCGTTGCTGCAAAACGCCAGCAACGGCTGGCCGTCGACCACCACTTCAGGGCCCTGCGGGCTTTGCAGCAGCGGCCGCTGACGGTACAAGTCAGCTGCGCGGCGTTGCTCCAGCCGCGCGCGAAGATCAAAAGCCATGGCCGCCTCAGGCCGAGGCGGCGTTGTAGAACAGCTCGCTGCTCTTCTGTTCCACCAGGGCCTGTTCGATGGCCGCCTGATGGACTTCGTCGGCGTGCTCTTCACGGGCTTCGGGCTGGATACCCAGGCGCGCGAACAGCTGCATGTCCTTGTCGGCTTGCGGGTTGGCGGTGGTCAGCAGTTTCTCGCCGTAGAAGATCGAGTTGGCGCCAGCAAAGAACGCCAGGGCCTGCATCTGCTCGTTCATCGCTTCACGGCCAGCGGACAGCCGCACGTGGGACTTGGGCATGAGGATCCGGGCCACGGCGAGCATACGGATGAAGTCGAACGGGTCGACTTCTTCGGCGTTCTCCAGCGGGGTGCCGGCGACTTTCACCAGCATGTTGATCGGTACCGACTCCGGGTGCTCCGGCAGGTTGGCCAGCTGGATCAGCAGGCCTGCGCGGTCGTCCAGCGACTCGCCCATGCCGAGGATACCGCCCGAGCAGATCTTCATTCCGGCATCACGCACATAGGCCAGGGTCTGCAGGCGATCGCTGTAGGTGCGGGTGGTGATGATGCTGCCGTAGAACTCCGGCGAGGTGTCGAGGTTGTGGTTGTAGTAGTCAAGCCCGGCCTCGGCCAGCGCCTGGGTTTGCTCCAGGTCGAGCTTGCCGAGGGTCATGCAGGTTTCCAGGCCCATGGCCTTGACCCCTTTGACCATCTGCAGCACGTAGGGCATGTCTTTGGCGGACGGATGCTTCCACGCCGCCCCCATGCAGAAGCGGGTCGAGCCGATGGCCTTGGCCCGGGCTGCCTCTTCGAGGACCTTCTGCACTTCCATCAGCTTCTGTTTTTCCAGCCCGGTGTTGTAGTGGCCGGACTGCGGACAATATTTACAATCTTCCGGGCAGGCGCCGGTCTTGATCGACAGCAGGGTCGAGACCTGCACGCGGTTGGCGTCGAAATGCGCGCGGTGCACGGTTTGCGCCTGGAACAGCAAGTCATTGAACGGCTGCTGGAACAGGGCTTTGACCTCGGCCAGGGACCAGTCGTGACGTGTTGTTGCAGTTGTGCTGGCGCTCATCGGCGATTCCTTGTTTAGGCTTGTACTGGCGCCGGCACAGGAAACCCCGCCAGCGCATCACGGATAGCTCGCATAGTTAAGGAAGGCTGATGCACTGTCAACCACAACTCAAAACACTGGTTTACAATTGGCTATTTAATAACCATACATGCCTACTCTGCAATGAAGCGGCCGAGCAGCCCTACCCCCTGTGCGTCGCCTGCGAAAGCGAACTGCCCTGGCTGGATGATCGCTGCCAGGTGTGTGCCCTGCCGTTGCCCATGCATGGCCTGGTCTGCGGCCAGTGCAGCCGGCGCCCGCCGGCCTTCTATCGGGTCGAGGCGCCCTGGCATTACGGGTTTCCGGTCGATGCGCTGGTTACCCGCTTCAAGCACAACAGCCAGTGGCCGCTGGGCCGCCTGCTCGCGCAACTGCTCGGGCGCTGGTTGATCCACCGCTTTGACGAAGGGCTACCGCGCCCGGCCTTGTTGCTGCCGGTACCGCTGTCACGGCGGCGTTTGCGTCAACGCGGCTACAACCAGGCGGGCATGCTGGGCAACTGGCTGGCGCAACAGCTGGGTATAAGCTGCAGCGAACAGGTACTCACTCGCACCCTCGATACCCCGGCCCAGCAAGGCCTCAAGGCCAAGGCACGCAAACGCAACCTGCGCCAGGCCTTCGCCGTGCACGACAGCAGCCTGATTGCCGGGCGTCATGTAGCGCTGGTGGATGACGTACTGACCACTGGCGCCACTGCCCAGGCATTGGCCAGCCTGCTGCTCAAGGCGGGTGCCCGACGGGTCGATGTCTATTGTCTCGCACGCACCGCCAAGCCCGGCAGCGCTTGACTTGAACGCGGGGTGCGGGCACTTTCGGGCTGTTTCCTTTCAGGTGCCCGTTACCGCTTATGTCTCTGCCTGCCCTGCTCACCCAGCACATCGTCCGCCGCCCGCAGCGTATTGCCTTGCTGCAACACATTGCCGAACAAGGTTCGATCACCCGTGCGGCAAAAAGCGCCGGCATGAGTTACAAGGCGGCCTGGGATGCAATCGACGAACTCAACAACCTGGCGGCCAGCCCGCTGGTCGAGCGCAGTGTTGGCGGTCGCGGTGGTGGTGGAGCAAAACTGTCTGCCGAAGGCCAACGGGTGCTGCGTCTGTACCAGCGCTTGCAGGCCCTGCAGGCGCAGATCCTTGAAGCCGCCGAGGACGCCAGCGATCTCGACCTGCTCGGCCGCCTGATGCTGCGCACCAGCGCGCGCAACCAGCTGCACGGGCGCATCAGCTCGATTGAAGCCCAGGGCCGCTATGACCGCATCAGCCTGACCCTGGCGGGCGAACTGCGCATTGATGCCGAGATCACCCACGACAGCACCGGCCGCCTGGAACTGACCCCCGGTACCGCCGTCGTGGCGCTGATCAAGGCTGGCTGGCTCGAGTTGCTGGGCCTCGACCAACAGCCTGCCGAGGGCTACAACTGTTTGCCGGTCAAGGTCGATGCCTTGCTTGATGACGCCGAAGGCCCCACCGAAGTGCGTCTGGCACTGGCCAGCGGGCAAACCCTTTGCGCCTTCGCTGAAGCACACTGGCTGAAGGACCATCAGGTCGTTGTAGGCAGCAACTTGCAAGTGCAATTCCAACCTTCCTACGTGCTTCTCGGAACTCCTCTATAAAACTGCCACAAAACCGTCATGCACCCTGACTAAGGTGACTGCCAAACCCGCAGGAAGCCTGTCATGCACCTATTAGAAGAACATCAGCCAACCGACCTTGAACACCTGACCCGTCTCAGCCGCCGCCGCTTCATCGGCGCCGGCGCCTTGTGCGGCGCGGCGCTGTTTCTCGGTGGCAATCTGCTCAGCCGCAGCGTACTGGCGGCCAGCGTCAGCGCCGGCGGCAGCAGCCTGCTGGGCTTTGCCAGCATCCCCGCCGCCACCGCCGACAGCATCAGCCTGCCGCCAGGCTACAAGGCCCGGGTACTGATCAGTTGGGGCCAGCCGCTGCATGCCGACGCCCCGGCCTTCGACCCTTCCGGCAATGGCAGCGCCCTGGCCCAGGAACTGCAGTTCGGTGACCACAACGACGGCATGAGCCTGTTTCCCTTCCCCGGCGACGACGACCGCGCCTTGATGGCGATCAACAACGAGTACACCAACTACCGCTACCTGTTCAGCCATGGCGGCAAGCCGGCCTCTGCTGAAGAGGTGCACAAGGCCCAGGCCGCCGAAGGGGTGTCGGTGATCGAAGTGCGGCGCCGTGATGGCCAGTGGCAGTTCGTCCAGGACTCACCCTACAACCGGCGTATCCATGGCAACACACCCATCAGCCTGAATGGCCCGGCCGCCGGCGATGCACTGCTCAGAACCGCGGCCGACAACAGCGGGCGCAAGGCGCTGGGCACCTTCCAGAACTGCGCCAACGGCAAGACGCCGTGGGGTACTTACCTGACCTGCGAAGAGAACTTCACCGACTGCTTCGGCAGCAGCGATTCATCCCAGGCCTTCGACGCCGCACAGAAGCGCTACGGTGCCTCGCTCACCGGCAAGGAGGTCGACTGGCACCAGCACGACCCGCGCTTCGACCTGGCCAAGAACCCCAACGAACTGAACCGTCATGGCTGGGTGGTGGAAATCGATCCGTTCGATCCGCAATCGACTCCAGTCAAACGCACCGCCCTGGGCCGTTTCAAGCACGAGAACGCCGCTCTGGCCGAAACCCGCGACGGCCGCGCCGTGGTGTACATGGGCGACGATGAGCGTGGCGAGTTCATCTACAAGTTCATCAGCCGCGATCGCATCGACCACAAGAACGCCAACGCCAACCGCAACCTGCTGGACCACGGCACCTTGTATGTGGCGCGCTTCGACGATGGCGACCATAACCTTGATCATCCGCGCGGCAAGGGCCAATGGCTGGAGCTGACCCATGGCAAGAACGGCCTCAACGCCGCCAACGGTTTTGCCAGCCAGGCCCAGGTACTGATCCATGCGCGCCTGGCCGCCAGCCACCTCAAGGCCACGCGCATGGACCGCCCGGAGTGGATCGTGGTCAGCCCCAGGGACGGCCAGGTCTATTGCACCCTGACCAACAACGTCAAACGCGGTGAAGAAGGCCAGCCGGTCGGCGGCCCCAACCCGCGCGAGAAGAACGTCTACGGGCAGATCCTGCGCTGGCGCGAAAGCACCGATGACCATGGCGCGATGAGCTTCGACTGGGACCTGTTTGTAGTAGCGGGTAATCCGGCCGTGCATGCCGGTGATGCCAAGGCAGGTTCCGCCAACATCACCCCACAGAACATGTTCAACAGCCCTGATGGCCTGGGCTTCGATGCCGATGGCCGCTTGTGGATCCTGACTGACGGCGATTACAGCAACAATGGTGACTTTGCCGGCATGGGCAACAACCAGATGCTCTGCGCCGACCCGGCCAGTGGTGAGATCCGCCGCTTCATGGTCGGGCCGGTGGCGTGCGAAGTGACGGGGATCGCCTTTGCTCCGGATCAGCGCACCTTGTTCGTCGGTATTCAGCATCCGGGGGAAACCGGTGGCTCGACCTTTCCCGAGCACCTGCCCGACGGCAAGCCGCGCTCCTCGGTGATGGCGATCAGCAGGGAGGATGGCGGGATCGTTGGGGGTTGAGTCTGTGCAGCCCAATCTGTAGGAGCGGCGATGCGGCGACCCGACGTACCCCGCGATGACCCCAGTGCAGACAGCACATCAGGTGGTGTCTGCATCGCGGGGCAAGCCCGCTCCCACACGAGCCGCCGATGTGCGATACCATGCAGGGAACCGCACAGCAGGAGCGAGCATGTCCCACCCCTTTGAAACACTCACCCCCGACCTGGTCCTCGACGCCGTGGAAAGCATCGGCTTTCTCAGCGACGCCCGGGTGCTGGCACTGAACAGCTACGAGAACCGGGTCTACCAGGTGGGTATCGAAGGGGCTGAACCACTGATCGCCAAGTTCTACCGCCCGGACCGCTGGACCGACGCGGCGATCCTCGAGGAGCACAGCTTTACCGCTGAACTGGCCGAATGCGAAGTGCCGGTGGTCGCGCCACTTGTCCACAACGACAAGACCCTGTTCGAACACAGCGGCTTTCGCTTCACCCTGTTCCCGCGCCGCGGTGGCCGTGCACCAGAGCCGGGCAACCTCGATCAGTTGTATCGCCTTGGGCAACTGCTCGGCCGTCTGCATGGGGTCGGCGCCACCCGCCCGTTCGAGCACCGTGAAGCACTGGCCGTGGATAACTTCGGCCACGCCTCGCTCAATACCCTGCTCGAAGGCAACTTCATCCCCAAAAGCCTGCTGCCGGCCTTCGAGTCGGTGGCCCGCGACCTGCTCAAGCGGGTCGAGGCGGTTTACGCCAGCACCCCGCACCAGGTCATTCGCCTGCACGGCGACTGCCACCCGGGCAACATGATGTGCCGCGACGAGGTGTTTCACATCGTCGACCTCGATGACTGCCGCACGGGCCCGGCGGTGCAGGATTTGTGGATGATGCTTGCCGGCGATCGCCACGAGCGCCTGGGCCAGTTGGCCGAGCTGATGGATGGCTACAACGAGTTCCACGATTTTGATCCGCGCGAGCTGGCCCTGATCGAACCCCTGCGCGCCCTGCGCCTGTTGCACTACAGTGCCTGGCTGGCCCGGCGCTGGGACGACCCGGCGTTCCCGCGCAGCTTCCCCTGGTTCGGCCAGGAGCGTTACTGGGGCGACCAGATCCTCGCCCTGCGTGAGCAAATGGCGGCACTGGATGAAGAACCGCTGAAATTGTTCTGAAGCGTGCGCGAGTCTGTCTACAATAGCCCCCTGCTTTTAGATAGCTGCCTAAGCAAGGAATCTGCATGCACGCCGCCAACCCGCGCCGCGGGTACATCCTGGGCCTGAGCGCCTACATCATCTGGGGTTTGTTCCCGCTCTACTTCAAAGCGCTGCAAAGCGTTCCCGCCGTGGAAATCATCGTCCACCGGGTGCTCTGGTCAGCCCTGTTCGGCTCGTTGCTGCTACTGGTCTGGAAACATCCTGGCTGGTTGCGCGAGCTGCGCGACAACCCCAAACGCCTGGCAATCCTGGCCCTGAGTGGCTCGCTGATCGCCGGCAACTGGCTGACTTACGTGTGGTCGGTCAACAACGGGCGCATGCTCGAAGCCAGCCTGGGCTACTACATCAACCCATTGGTCAATGTGTTGCTGGGCATGCTCTTGCTCGGTGAGCGCCTGCGCCGCCTGCAGTGGGTAGCCGTGGGCCTGGCTGCACTCGGGGTGGCCCAGCAAGTCTGGCAGGTCGGCAGCCTGCCCTGGGTATCGCTGGTGCTGGCACTGAGCTTCGGCTTCTACGGCCTGATCCGCAAACAGGCGCCGGTCGCCGCCCTGCCCGGGCTGGTGGTGGAAACCTGGATGCTGGTACCGCTGGCCATCGGCTGGATGCTGCTCAACCCCATGGCCCATAGCGCCCAGGCGAGCTTCTACACCAGCAGCGAAGCCCTGTGGCTGATAGCCGCCGGCCCGGTGACACTGGTGCCACTTGTGTGTTTCAACGCCGCCGCCCGGCATCTGCCTTACACCACCCTGGGCTTCCTGCAATACCTGGCGCCTACCCTGGTACTGCTGCAGGCGGTGTGGCTGTTTGGCGAGCATCTGTCGAGCAGCACCCTGGTGGCCTTCATGTTCATCTGGGCGGGCCTGGCGCTGTACAGCGTGGATGCCTGGCTGAGCCTGCGCCGGCGCAGCTGATCAAAAAACGTACAAAGCCATGCAGGCCACGCAATTAGTGGCCTGCAGCGACATCTCCCAAGGTTATCCACAGGCGCATCCCCGATAAACCGGGATAACTAATCCTCAGGGCGCAGGTTCAATTCCACCATCAGGTCGTCGGCCAACGCCTCCAGTTTGCCCTGCAAGACATCCAGCGACAGTGTCAGCGGCACGGCCAGCAAGGCATCGGCATGAAACAGCGGCTCGCTGCTCATCGGCGCCGGGCGCACCTCGGTGGTCAGGCGCTCGACGTTGACGCCCTGGTCGGCCAGCAAGCGGGTAATGTCGCGGACGATACCCGGGCGGTCATTGCCCACCAGTTCCATGGCGATCGGCTTCCAGGTGCAGGACGGCTCGATGCCGCTTTCGGCGATCAGCACACGAATGTCGTACTTGCCCAGGGCCTGCAGCGCCTCGACCAGCTCATCGTAGGACTCGGCCGGCACCGCCACCTTGAGAATGCCGGCAAATTGCCCGGCCATCCGCGACATGCGGCTCTCCAACCAGTTACCGTTATGCTCGGCAATACATTCAGCGATACGCTCGACCTGCCCGGCCTTATCGGGGGCGATCACTGTCAATACGAGATGATCCACGCGGCAACCCTCTGCTTTTAACGTTCAGCCCCGAAATCAAAGGGCGCGGAGAAAGTATAGGCAAGGCGCGGCAACCTGCCGCAGGAGCTTCGAATGACTAATCGTGTACTGTTTCAAGATTTATCTGGAACAATCTGCCGGTTTTTTGAGAACATACCGATTCCCAGCGTGACCCTATGCGACCAATTGGTCGCAGAACGACGTATTTAGTCTAATTTTCACAACCGCAGCGCATCATGTAGTATGCCGCAGCGCGGACTACAAAACGTTGGATCGATGTCTGCCAAGGCGCCTGTGAAAATACGCCAACGCCCGCCAGCCTGTCTGGCAGGCCGCACCCAGCCGCCCGCGAGGGCATGTTCTGGTGCCGTGTTTAGAGAAGCGCGCAAGGCTTAAATAGAAGAGCTGAATAGCTGAGCAGAGTGAGGCAAGCAATGACTGAACACGTTCAAGTCGGTGGCCTTCAGGTCGCCAAAGTCCTGTTCGACTTCGTGAACAACGAAGCCATTCCCGGAACCGGCGTCAACGCCGAACAATTCTGGGTGGGTGCGGAAAAGATCATCAACGACCTCGCTCCAAAGAACAAAGCACTGCTGGCCAAACGTGACGCACTGCAGGCGCAGATCGACGCCTGGCACCAGGCGCGCAAAGGCCAGGCTCACGATGCCGTGGCTTACAAAGCCTTCCTTCAGGACATCGGTTACCTGCTGCCAGAAGCGGCAGACTTCCAGGCCTCGACCCAGAACGTCGACGACGAAATCGCTCGCATGGCCGGCCCGCAGCTGGTGGTGCCGGTCATGAACGCCCGCTTTGCCCTGAACGCCTCCAACGCCCGTTGGGGTTCGCTGTACGACGCGCTGTATGGCACCGACGCCATCAGCGAAGCCGGCGGCGCGGAGAAAGGCAAAGGCTACAACAAGGTTCGCGGCGACAAGGTAATTGCCTTCGCCCGTGCCTTCCTCGACGAATCGGCGCCACTGGCTGCTGGTTCCCATGTCGATTCCAGCGCTTACCGCATCGAAGGCGGCAAGCTGGTGGTCGCCCTCAAGGGTGGCAGCAACAGCGGCCTGCGCGATGACGCCCAGCTGATCGGTTACCAGGGCGACGCCTCGGCGCCGACCGCGATCCTGCTCAAGCACAACGGCCTGCACTTCGAAATCCAGATCGACGCCAGCACCCCGGTCGGCCAGACCGATGCCGCCGGTGTCAAAGACGTGCTGATGGAAGCCGCCCTGACCACCATCATGGACTGCGAAGACTCGGTCGCTGCCGTCGATGCCGACGACAAAGTGGTGATCTACCGCAACTGGCTGGGCCTGATGAAAGGCGACCTGGCCGAAAGCGTCAGCAAAGGTGGCCAGACCTTCACCCGGACCATGAACCCGGACCGCGAGTACACCGCGCCAAACGGTGGCTCGGTCAGCCTGCACGGCCGTTCGCTGCTGTTCGTGCGCAACGTCGGTCACCTGATGACCATCGATGCCATCCTCGACAAGGACGGCAACGAAGTGCCGGAAGGTATCCTCGATGGCCTGGTCACCAGCCTGGCTTCGATCCACAACCTCAACGGCAATACCAGCCGCAAGAACAGCCGCACCGGCTCCATGTACATCGTCAAACCGAAGATGCATGGCCCGGAAGAAGCAGCGTTCACCAACGAACTGTTCGGCCGTATCGAAGATGCCCTGGGCCTCAAGCGCAACACCCTGAAGGTCGGCATCATGGACGAGGAGCGCCGCACCACGGTCAACCTCAAGGCCTGCATCAAGGCTGCCAGTGAGCGCGTGGTGTTCATCAACACCGGCTTCCTCGACCGTACCGGTGACGAGATCCATACCTCCATGGAAGCCGGCGCGGTGGTGCGCAAGGGTGCCATGAAGACCCAGAAGTGGATCGGCGCCTACGAGAACTCCAACGTCGACATCGGCCTGGCCACCGGCCTGCAAGGCCGCGCCCAGATCGGTAAAGGCATGTGGGCCATGCCGGACCTGATGGCCGACATGCTCGAGCAGAAGATCGCTCACCCGCTGGCCGGTGCCAACACCGCCTGGGTGCCATCGCCGACGGCCGCAGCGCTGCACGCCCTGCACTACCACAAGGTTGACGTGTTCGCCCGTCAGGCGGAACTGGCCAAGCGCGCACCGGCTTCGGTCGATGACATCCTGACCATCCCGCTGGCGGCCGACACGAACTGGTCGGACGAAGAAAAACGCAACGAGCTGGACAACAACGCCCAGGGCATCCTTGGTTATGTCGTGCGCTGGATCGACCAGGGTGTCGGTTGCTCGAAAGTGCCGGACATCAACGATGTCGGCCTGATGGAAGACCGCGCCACCCTGCGGATTTCCGCGCAGTTGCTGGCCAACTGGCTGCGTCACGGCGTGGTCAGCGAAGCGCAGATCCTCGAAAGCCTCAAGCGCATGGCGCCGGTGGTCGACAAGCAGAACGCCAACGACCCGCTGTACCGCCCGCTGGCACCGGACTTCGACAACAACATCGCCTTCCAGGCGGCGGTCGAACTGGTCGTCGAAGGCACCAAGCAACCGAACGGTTATACCGAGCCGGTGCTGCATCGTCGTCGCCGTGAGTTCAAGGCCAGGAACGGCCTGTAGCATCCTCGGGGGCTGCTTTGCAGCCCCATCGCTGGCAAGCCAGCACCCACAGGGTCGGTGAATGCAGTACCTGTGGGAGCTGGCTTGCCAGCGATGAGGCCAGACCTGCCTAAGAAATCCCCAGTTCCCTGCGCACCAACTCCACCAGTTTGTCCAGATCGATCGGCTTGAGCAGAAAGTCGACAACGCTCAAGTGCATCGCCTCGATGGCGTCCTGCACATCCGCAGCCCCTGACACGATGATGATCGGCATCGCCGCGCGCTCCGATTCGCGTATGTGTCGAATCAGCTCAAGACCACCGAAAGCGCCCATGCGCAGGTCGGTGATCACCAGGCCAATACCCCGCTCCTTGACCAGGCACTCCAGCGCCTGCTTGCCGCTGCTCGCGGTCAGGCACTTGATACGCTTGGAGCTCAGGTACCTGGCCAGGGCTTCGCGGGCCACACGGTTGTCATCAACGATCAATACCTTCAGCGGCGCAGCCGGTGGCGCCGTTACCGATGCCAGCGCCTCACGCTCGTCCTCGCTCAGTATGTCTTCATGGTCGGACATGGCTGCCTCATCATCAATGACCTGCAAAATGTCCTGTGAATCAGTTCAGACTGCATTCAGATTACTTGCAAACTGCCTTTCGTCGGGTAATTGACACATGACGCACTGCTTCAACACCCTGACGCGGTTTATAGACTTACGTCCAATGGGCACTGAGCACCCCGCGACCGACCATGAAGGTCGAAAACAACAAGGTCGATGATCACAGCTCGACACAAAGACGCGGTAATGCTCATGAGCAAAATGGACGCCTTCGCCCAGGCAGGAAAATCTGCAGTGATGCAGAACATCCAGGGGACCATGCAATTCTTGCAACGCTTTCCACCCTTCAATCAGATGGAGAATGCCCACCTGGCGTTTCTCGTCGAACAGTGCCAGCTGCGCTTCTATGCGGCCAATGACAGCATCATCAAGCCCGCTGACGGCCCGATCGAGCACTTCTACATCGTCAAGCAAGGCCGTGTGGTCGGTGAGCGTCAGCACGTGACCCGCCCGGGCACCGAAACCACCTTCGAGATCACCAGCGGCGAGTGTTTCCCCCTCGCCGCCTTGCTCGGCGAACGGGCTACCCGCACCGAACACCTGGCAGGCGAAGACACCTTCTGCCTGCAATTGAACAAGGCCGCGTTCATCCGCCTGTTCACCCTCTCCGAAGCCTTCCGTGACTTCGCCCTGCGCGGGGTCAGCAGCCTGCTCGACCAGGTCAACCAGCAGGTCCAGCGTCGCGCCGTGGAAACCCTCGGCAACCAGTATTCGCTGAACACCCGCCTGGGTGAGCTGGCCATGCGTCATCCGGTGGTCTGCGATCCGGCTACGCCGCTGCGTGAAGCGGTGCGCCTGATGCACGAGCAGCAGGTCGGCAGCATTGTCATTGTCGACGAGCAGCGCTTTCCCATCGGCATCTTCACCCTGCGCGACCTGCGCCAGGTGGTGGCCGATGCCAGCGCCGACTTCGCCCAGCCGATCAGCCGGCACATGACCGCCTCACCCTTCTACCTGAGCCCGCAAGCCAGTGCCTTCGATGCCGCCATCGCCATGACCGAGCGGCATATTGCCCACGTCTGCCTGGTCGAAGAGCGGCGCTTGTGTGGCGTGGTGTCGGAGCGAGACCTGTTCTCCCTGCAACGGGTTGACCTGGTGCACCTGGCGCGCACCATCCGCCACGCCAGCCGGGTCGAAAACCTGGTGTCATTGCGCGGCGAAATCAGCCAGTTGGTCGAGCGCATGCTGGCCCATGGCGCCTCGTCGACACAGATTACCCAGATCATTACCCTGCTCAACGACCACACCGTGTGCCGGGTGATCGAGCTGGCCATCGAAGACAAGGGCGACCCGGGCGTGCCGTTCAGCTGGCTGTGCTTCGGCAGTGAAGGCCGGCGTGAACAGACCCTGCACACCGACCAGGACAACGGCATCATTTTCGAAGCCCGCGATGCCGCCCATGCCGCCGAGATTCGCGGCCGCCTGCTGCCGCTGGCCCAGCACATCAACCAGGGCCTGGCGCAATGCGGCTTCAGCCTGTGCAAGGGCAACATCATGGCCGGCAACCCCGAGCTGTGCCTGTCCCGCGCCGAATGGGCAAGGCGCTTTGCCGCCTTCATTCGTGAAGCCACGCCGGAGAACCTGCTGGCTTCGAGCATCTACTTCGACCTGCGGGTGGTCTGGGGCGATGAGCAGGCCTGTGAACAACTGCGCCAGAGCATCCTTGAGCAGGTGGCCGACAACCGCCTGTTCCAGCGCATGATGGCTGACAACGCCCTGCGCCAGCGCCCGCCGGTGGGCCGTTTCCGAGAATTCGTGCTGACCCGCCAGGGTAACGACAAGGCCGCCACCCTCGATCTCAAGGTCCAGGGCCTGACGCCGTTCGTCGATGGCGCACGCTTGCTGGCCCTGGCCAACGGCATCGGCGCCAACAACACCCTGGAGCGCCTGCGCCAACTGGTGGCCAGGGAAGTGATCGACCCGCTCGACGGCGCCGCCTATGAAGAGGCCTACCACTTCATTCAGCAAACCCGTATGCAGCAACATCAACTGCAGAGCCGGCAAAATCTGCCCTACTCCAACCGGGTCGACCCTGACAGCCTCAACCACTTGGACCGGCGCATTTTGCGCGAGTCCCTGCGCCAGGCGCAGCGCCTGCAAAGCAGCCTGGCCCTGCGGTACCAGCTATGAGCCTGTTTGCCTGGCTGCGCCCCAGCCCACCACGGCTCGACGAGCAGTTGCGCCAGCGCGTGCAACAGCTGACTGCCCCGGCGCCGCTGGCCGAACATAGCCTGCGCCAGCAGCGCTGGGTGGTGCTCGACCTGGAAACCAGCGGCCTGAACCTCAACCGTGACCACGTGCTGTCGATTGGCGCGGTGGTGATCGAAGACGGTGCCATCGACTTCCGCCAGCAGTTCGAACGTACCCTGCACCAGCGCGACCACAAGCTCACCTCCAGTGTGCTGATCCACGGCCTGGGGCCCAGCGCCATCGCTGCTGGCTGTGACCCGGCCCAAGCCCTGCTTGAGCTGATGGACTTTATCGGCGACAGCCCGTTACTGGCCTTCCATGCGCCGTTCGATCAACGCATGCTCAGCCGCGCTTTGAAGGACCATCTCGGTTATCGCCTGCAGCACCCGTTCTTCGATGTCGCGGAACTGGCACCCCTGCTCAACCCGCAGATCACCCTGCGCGAAGCCGGGCTGGATGACTGGACCGCTTACTTCAACCTGGAAGCCGCCGAGCGCCACAACGCCAGTGCCGATGCCCTGGTCACCGCCGAGCTGGCGCTGATCCTGTTCAGCCAGGCCCGGCGCCAGCAACTGGACAGTCCGGCTCTGCTTGACCAACAGTTGCATCGCCTGCGCAGGCGTCGGCAACAAAGTCATGGCTTTTAAGCATCATCCGATGAGCGTGAATTGCGTCTGATGGGGAGCTTCTGCGACAATCGCGAATAATTCTCGTTAGTTAACGCATCTTTTCGGGGAACGCCTTGTCGTCTGTGCAAAGCCCACACACTGAGCTGGTCGGTACGCTGTACCGTGACCATCGCAGTTGGCTGCTCGCCTGGCTGCGACGCAATATCGCCTGCGCCGAGCGCGCCGAAGACCTGAGCCAGGACACCTTCGTGCGCCTGCTCGGGCGCGAGCAATTGCCTGCGCCACGCGAACCCCGGGCGTTCCTGCTGGCCATTGCCAGGGGCCTGCTGTTCGACCACTTTCGCCGCGCCGCACTGGAGCAGGCGTATCTGGCCGAGCTGATGCTGATCCCCGAAGCCGAGCAGCCCTCCCCCGAAGAACAACACTTGATCCTCGAAGACCTCAAGGCCATCGACCGCCTGCTTGGCAAGCTGTCGAGCAAGGCCCGGGCAGCATTCCTGTATAACCGCCTGGACGGCCTGGGCCATGCCGAGATCGCCGAACGCCTGGGCGTTTCCGTATCGCGGGTGCGCCAGTACCTGGCCCAGGGCATGCGCCAGTGCTACGTGGCGCTGTACGGTGAACCGACATGAATAACAAGCCGGTTTCGGCGCGGGTGCTGGATGCCGCGATCGCCTGGCAGCTGTGCCTGGACTCGGGCAGTGGCAGCACCGACGAACGCGCCGAGTTCGCCCGCTGGCATGCCGCCAACGAAGAACACGCGCGCGCCTGGATGCAACTGGGCATGCTCGACCAGCGCTTCAGCGCCGCGGCCGGCCCTGCGCGCCAGGCCCTGCTGCAATCACGCGCCGGTCTGCGCCAACGGGTACGCAAGCTGGGCAGCGGCCTGGCCAGCCTGGTGCTGGTGGTGGGTCTGCTGAGCTGGGTCAGTGCCCATCAGACGCTGGGCTACTGGCTGGCCGATCAACGCACCGGCACGGGTGAGCAGCGTACCTTGCGCCTCACCGATGGCACCCTGATCAGCCTCAACACCCATTCGGCAGTGGATATCCGCTTCGACGAGCAAGAGCGCCTGATCGTGTTGCACGAAGGTGAAATCTCTATCGAGACCGGCCACAAGGACGATCGCCCGTTTGTAGTCACTACCGAGGACGGCCGCATGCGCGCACTGGGTACGCGCTTCCTGGTCAGGCTCGAAGACCAGGGCACGCGCCTGAGCGTGCTGCAGTCGGCGGTGGCTGCCCGGCCGCAGAACAGCGGCGACGAGCAAATCTTCAAAGAAGGCCAGCAAGTGCTAATGAGCCACGACCGCTTGGGCCGGGCTGACGGCCTGGCCGCCGGTGCCGATGCCTGGACCCGCGGCATGCTGGTGGTCGACAACGTGCGCCTGGCCGATCTGGTCAACGAGCTGGGACGTTACCGCAGCGGGCATCTCGGGGTTGCTGCGGATGTAGCGGACCTGCGCATTACCGGCAGCTTCCCGCTCAACGATACCGACCTGGCGCTGACCTCGTTGCTGCCGACCTTGCCGGTGCAGATCGAACAGCGCACACCGTGGTGGGTGACGGTGGTAGCTAAACGCGATACGCACTGAGGGCCCGATGCGGGCCCTGTGGGAGCGGGCTTGCCCCGCGATAGGCATGAAATAGAAATCGAAATTATTTCCACTACCCCCTGACACTTTTCCCAACTCACTCGGCAAGGAAGCTAGTTAGCACTTACTTCCGTCGAGGAGCCGCTGTATGTCCCGCGCTTTTGAGAACTTCCTGCGTCCCAGCCTGCTGGCCGTGGCCATTGCCCTGACAGCGCCTCTGGCGAGTAGCCCGCTGATCGCCGCCGAGCAATCGGGCAACCTGCGCAGCTACAACCTGCCCGCAGCCCCGCTGTCCACCACGCTCAACCAGATCGCCAGCCAGGCCGGCATCGCCCTGGCCCTGGACCCAAGCCTGGCCAGCGGCCGCACCTCGGCGCCGGTCAGCGGCCAGTACGACGGCGTCGGCGCCCTGCAGGCGGCCCTGCGCGGCACCGGCCTGCAACTGCAACAGAGCAGCGCCGGCACCTATAGCCTGGTTGCGGCACCCGAAGGCACCCTGGCCCTGCCGGAAACCAGCGTCAATGCACGCAGCGACTATGAAAGCGCCTGGGGCCCGGCCACCGGCTTCACCGCCACCCGCACCGCAGCCGGGACCAAAACCGACACTCCGATCGTTGAAGTGCCGCGCTCGATGAGCGTGATCACCCGTGAGCAGCTGGACGACCGCCAGGTCCTCAACCTCAACGACGCCCTGCGCTACACCGCCGGCGTACAAAGCAGCGGTTACGGCTCCGACACCCGCGCCGACTGGCTGCGCGTGCGGGGTTTCGACCCGACCCAGTTCCTCGACGGCCTGCCGCTGCCGAAGGGCTCGTTCGCCAACCCGAAAGTCGAGCCGTGGAACCTGGAGCGCATCGCCGTGCTGCGTGGCCCGGCATCGTCGGTTTATGGCCAGACCCCACCCGGCGGCATGCTCGACATGGTCAGCCGTCGCCCCCAGGCTGAAAGCGCCCACCAGATCGAAGCTCAGGTCGGCAGCAACAACCACCGCCAGATCAACTTCGACAGCACCGGCAAGATCGATGACCAAGGCCAGTTCCTGTACCGTGTCAGCGGTGTCGTACGCGACAGTGGCGCGCCGACCGATCATGTTCCGGACAAGCGCTACAACCTCGCGCCAAGCCTGACCTGGAACATGGATGAAGACACCAGCCTGACCTTCATCACCCAGTTCACCCGTGACGATACCGGGATCAGCGGCCAGTTCCTGCCGCTGCAGGGCACCAAGCTGGGCTCGCCGGCCGGTGATATCTCCCACCACAAGAACCTCGGCGACCCGGACTGGGAATTCTACGACCGCACCTATTACGCCCTGGGCTATGCCTTCGAACACCGTCTGAACGATGTCTGGCAGTTCCGCCAGAACCTGCGCTACACCAAGAGCGACCTGTCGTTCCAGGGTATCAACGTCGCGACCATGAACAACGACACGATCCAGCCTGACGGCACCGTTCCTCGCGAGACCGGCATCGTCAACGAAGACATCAGCCAGTTCGCCGTCGACAACAACTTCCAGGCCGACTTCCAGACCGGCGCCCTGAGCCATACCCTGCTGATCGGCCTCGACCACCAGCGCTCGAACACCAACTACCGCTGGGACTACGGCCTGAGCCCGAGCGTGCCGCCAGGCAACGTGATCAACCCGCCGTACGGCCAGGACTTTTCCAAGGTGGATTACTTCACCATGTACGACTACGGCCAGAAAATCCGTCAGACCGGCTTCTACGTGCAAGACCAGATCGCCCTCGACAACTGGCGCCTGACCCTGGGCGGGCGTGAAGACTGGGTGCACACCGGCACCACCTTCCACAACCAGAACGATGCGACCAGCACCGAGCGCGACAAGGCCTTCACCGGCAACGTCGGCCTGAGCTACGTGTTCGACAACGGCGTGACCCCGTACATCTCCTACACCGAGTCGTTCCAGCCGACTACCGGCGCCGCCGTCGCCTCCACCGATTCGTTCAAACCGACCGAAGGCCGCCAATACGAAGTCGGCATCAAGTACCAGCCGGTTGGCAGCAAGAACCTCTACACCGCAGCCGTGTATGACCTGCGCCAGGACAACGTGAAAGTCACCGAAGGCAACATCACCCAGCAGGTTGGCCAGTTGCAGGTTCGCGGCCTTGAGCTGGAGGCCACCACACAGGTGACCGAAAACCTCAAGCTGATCGGTTCCTACAGCTACACCGATACCGAGATCCTCAAGGGTGCGGCCAACGAGCAAGGTAACCGCATGGCGCTGATCCCGCGCAACCAGGCGACCCTGTGGGCCGACTACACCTGGCACAGCGGCCTGCTCGACGGCTTCGGCGTCGGCGGTGGCGTGCGTTATGTCGGTGACAACTACGGCAACACCACCAACACCGATCTCGGTTATGTCGGCTCCTACACCGTCTACGACGCGTCGGTGCATTACGATCTGGGCCGCAAGGTCAGCACGCTCAAGGGCATGACCGTCGCCGTCGAAGCCAAGAACCTGTTCAACAAGGACTACCTGGCCAACTGCGACGGTTACTGGTGCTACTACGGTGACGAGCGCAATGTGGTCGCCAGCGTCAATTACAAGTTCTAAGGCCGCGGATGAAAAGCCGAACCATCCGTCGCTGGTCCTTCGTTCACACCTGGACCAGCCTGATCTGCACCCTGTTCCTGCTGATGCTGGCAGTCACCGGCTTGCCGTTGATCTTTCATCACGAGATCGACCACCTGCTGGGCGATGCCCCCGAGCTCAAGCAGATGCCGGCCGACACACCCAAGCTCGATTTGCAGGAACTGGTGCTCAAGGCCCAGGCCCATCGCCCTGGCGAGGTGATGCAGTACTTCGGCTGGGATGAGGACGACAGCAACGGCGTGATCGCAATCATGGCCGCCACCGCAGGCACCGAACCGAATTCGTCGCACACGTTCATGCTCGATGCACGCAGCGGCGAAGCGGTGGAAATGCCTTCGGCCAACGGCGGCTTCATGATGACCATGCTGCGCCTGCATGTGGACATGTTCGCCGGGCTGCCCGGCAAGCTGCTGCTGGCGTTCATGGGGCTGTTGTTCGTGGTGGCGATCATCTCCGGCGTGGTGCTCTATGCGCCGTTCATACGCCGGCTGAAGTTCGCTACCGTGCGCAACGACAAGTCCACGCGCCTGCGCTGGCTCGACCTGCACAACCTGATCGGCATCGTCACCCTGACCTGGGCGCTGGTGGTTGGGGTTACCGGGGTCATCAGCGCCCTGTCGGATCTGGTCATCGCGGCGTGGCGCAACGAAAGCCTGACGGCGATGGTCGCGCCCTACCGCGATGCACCGCCGCTAACGGAGCTTGCGCCGGTCAGCCGCGTGCTGGATATCGCCGCCGACGCCGCACCGGGCATGCAGCCGGACTTCATCGCTTTCCCCGGCACGCGTTTCTCCAGCGAGCATCACTATGCGGTGTTCATGAAGGGCAGCACACACCTGACCGCACACCTGCTGACCCCGGTGCTGATCGACGCCAGTAACCTTGAAGTCACCGCCATCGGTGACCGGCCCTGGTACATGGACGCCATGGGCCTGTCGCAGCCACTGCACTTCGGTGACTACGGCGGCCGGCCGATGCAAGTTCTCTGGGCAGTGCTGGATGTGCTGACCATCATCGTGCTGGGTAGCGGGGTGTACCTGTGGCTAGTGCGCCGGCGGGCCAGCAAGCCGGTGGCGGTGGCACAAGCGGAGACGGTGCAATGAAGCGCAAGTCGTCAGGTTTCTGGAGCGTGTTCGGCATGCCAGTGGCGATAGCACTGGTGGGCACGCTGGGGCTGTTTGCCGCCTTGCTTGGCGATGGCTGGTGGGATGCGCTGGCCTGGGCGGGGTTGGGCTTGCCAGCGCTGTACAGCTTGCGCGGCTTGGCTCGATAGCAATCGCGGGGCAAGCCCCGCGATGCGGCTCTATCAGTCCGCCAGCTTCGGCAGGCACTCATCCAGGCGCTTGTACAGCGCACTGCCAGCGGGCCAGTTGCGCAACAACCGCGCCCGGTCACGGGCAAAGGCCTGGGCAAAGCTCATCTGGGTAGCGTGATGACACATGGCATCCAGATCGATCAGCGACCATTGGCCGTCCTGCCAGAACAGGTTGTGGCCCTTCATGTCGCCGTGGCTGATGCGCTCGTGGATCAACTGAGCGAGCAGGTGCTGCAAGGCCTGCAGTTGCTCCTCGGGCACCTCGCCGGATTCGACATACGGCGCGAAACAAGCCAACAGATCCGGGCCATCAGCGTACTCGGTGACCAGATAGGCGCGGCTGCGCAAGCCCATGAAGCGCAGCTCCTGCACCGCCAGCGGCTTGGGCGTGGCAATGCCGAGAAACTCCAGGCGATGCCCTTCGATCCACGAATGCCAGGCCCGGCTCGGGCGCCAGAAGCGCTTGAACCAATGGGCGGTGTTCTTGATGTTGTAGCGCTTGAGCACCAGTGGTCGGCCATTGACCTCGACCTTGGCCACGCTGGCGGCGCCGCCGGTCTTGTACAGGTGGCCCTGGTCGATCAGGGTATCGGCCTGCTCCAGCACCGGCAGCATGGCGACCACTTCGTTGCGACGAATGGAACGCAGGCCCGACGCGCCGCGCTCGACGCTGAACAGCGTGCACTCGCGCCCGGCCTTGTCGAGGTAGTCCTTCAGGCGCCAGCTGCGCACCTTGTCGATCTGCTTCTGCAGGGCTTCCAGCGGCAGCGCGTGCTCGGCGTTGGCCAGCAGGTAATGCACCAGCAGCTCTTCGATAAAGGGCTCCAGACGCTTGGGCAACTGGGCGAACAGTACCCCGAGGTTCTGCAACACCTGTTGGCGCGACAGCGGCTGGCCAAGGGTTTCGGCCTTGATCCCGGCGCCATCGATCAAATACAGCTGGCCGTTATGGCGCAGCAGGTTGTCCAGGTGCAGGTCGTCCTGCCACAGGCCCTTGGCGTGCATCTGCGCCACCGCCGTCAGGGCTTCGCCGAGCACCAGGTGCTGTTCATCGGCCAGCGGCGGCAGGGCTTCGACTTCAGCCCAGGCATCGGCCAGGCTCACGGCGTTTTCGAGAAACTCGAACAGCAGCCAACCGCCCTCGCCTTCGCGCAAACCATCGGCCAGCAGCAACGGCGTGGTCAGGCCCTGGGCGGCCAGCAGCCGCGCACCCTCCAGCTCACGCTGAAAATGCCGGGCAGCACTGCTGCCGACCAGCAATTTGGCCAGCACCGGCTTGCCGCGCCAGATCCCGGCGCCAACATAACGCTGGCCCGGCAGCACCCGCAGCAGGCTGAGCAACTGCAGCTCGGCACTGCCGGCGGCGTCGGCCAGGCTGATGTTCAGGGGCAGATCCGGGCTGCGCCCGGCATCCTTGAGTTCAGACAAACGCATCAGCGAGCCTCTTTCTCACGGCGGCGGCGCGTCAGGCGCTGCAGCCAGGTATCCACCAGCGGGCTGTCGGTGGGCTGGTCCAGGTAGGACGAGAGCATCACCCGCACTTCAGCTTCGCTCCAGATCGGTGCCCGGCGCAACAGCGGCTCAAGGTCCTTGAGCCGGTCACGCATGCCCAGCAGCAGCGGCCGGGTTTTCTCCAGGTCGATCAGTTGCGCCAGCCAGCCATCGCTACGGGTACGCAGGAAGATATGCTTGGGGTAAAAGCAGCCATGCACCTGATTGGCAGCGTGCAGGGTACGCGCAAGCTGCCCGCAGGCGCGCAGGATGCCCTGGCGCTGGCCAATGTCCAGCTGCGGCCACTGCGCCAGCAGGCTGTCGAGGTCGCTCCAGTCATCCAGGGCACGGGTCATGAGGATCGCCCGACGCTCGCCTTCGACCTTTCGCTCGCCGTAATACACCGCCTGCAAAGCGGGAATCCCGAGCTTCTGGTAGCGGCTGATATTGCGAAATTCGCGAGCGAAGGTCGGCTCGCCGAACGGCCGGTGCAGGGTGCGGGTCAGGTAATCGCTCTGGCGCTTGAGGTAGTAGCCTTTGCCTTCAAGCTCCAGGCGATAGACGCTGCTCCAGCCGCCACGACCGGTATTGGGCTCATCCACCGCATCGAGCTGCAGGGCCCAGAGCTGGTCGAAACCGTTGAGGCCATGGCGCTCAAGCAGTGCCACATCGGCACTGGCAAGAAAGTCAGTCATTCGCGTCCCTCGAAAAACGTCACCACATGGCGAATGCGGCGTTTGTCCGATTCATTCAGACGCTCGCGCCCGCGGTACTGCAGGTAGAAGCGCAGACGCTGGGTGTTCGACAAGTGATACTTGGCCACTTTGTCCAGGCACGCCAGGTCTTTGGTGATGCGGTAACGCAGCATGAAGCCCCACCAGAAATCGCCGGTCGGGCAGTCGATGAAGAATAGCGTGGCCTGGTCATCCACCAGCAGGTTGCGCCACTTCAGATCGTTATGGGTGAAGTGGTGGTCATGCATGATTCGCGTATGCCGGGCCAGCTGACGGCTGATGTGGTCAACCCAGCCGCGATCGGCCAGGCGCGCATCGTTGCGCTCGGCCAGGGCCGACAGATCTTCGGTGCGCGGCAGCTCGCGGGTGATCATCGCCCCGCGACCAAAGGCCAGGCCATTACGCTCAAGGCCAAAGGCGACCACTTCGGCGGTGGGGATGTCCCACTTGGCGAACTGCTTGAGGTTCTGCCATTCGGCCTTGATCCGCGGGCGCCCCAAATACCGGCGCAGGCCTTTGCCTGCGCCGGTATAGCGTTTGACGTAATAGTTGACCCCGTCGCGCTCGACACGGATCACTTCGCTCAGCGGGTCGTGGGTCAGGCGCTCGCCCTTGAGGGCGAACACCGCGTCGATGCTGCCAAAATCCGTCGCCAGGGCCTGGTAGGCAGGCTCCAGTTTCCAACCCGCCATCAGAGCGCGTCTCCGTACCGTTGTTTACGCTCGTAGAGCTTCTGCGCCTTGCCTTCCAGCCAGGCCAGCAGCCCGGCTTCCTCGGCGAGGATCTGCCGTAGCGGCTGCTGGAAGTAGCCACGCAAGAAGCGTAACTTGTCGCGCCGGGTCAGGCCGATGTCCAGTGCCGAGAAGTACAGCGCGGCCAGGTCCTTGTCACGCCAGCGGCGGGAGATTTTCGCCCGGGTCTGGGCGCGGTGCAGGTCGATAACCGACAACTTGAAGTCATCGGCGGTCACCGCCCGGTCGGTGTGCAGCAAGAAATGGCAGATGTAGCAGTCGCGGTGGTTGACCCCGGCGCGGTGCATCATGCCGGTCATGCGCGCTACTTCGGCGATCAGCGCACGCTTGAGGCGCGGCGCGGGTGGCTGCTTGACCCAGTCGATGCTGAAGTCTTCGAGGCTGACGGTCGGTGCCAGTTCTTCAGTGACGATGAACGAATGCTGGGCAGCCGGATTATCACCGCGCTCACCATAGGCCACCGCAGTCATGGTCGGCACGCCCACTTCGTGCAGGCGCTGGATGGCCTGCCATTCCTGGCCGGCGCCGAGCACCGGCAGCTTGGCGGTGAACAGGTTCTTGAAGATCTCGCCCCAGCCGATGCCACGGTGGATCTTGACGAAATAGCCACGGCCTTCGACTTCGGTGCGCAGGGTACGGCGGCCTTCCAGCTCGCGGTACACCTCGCCTTGCAGGGCCTCGACGGCCTCGAAGGCATCGCGCCCGGCCCACAGGCGCTTGAACGGCTCAGCCAGTATCAGTTTCATGCGCGCTCCTGCGCCAGGATCACGTCGGCGGCATGCTCGGGCATGCTGTAGAGGTCGGCGCTGTCGGCAAACGCCAGGCCATTGCGCGCCCACTCGGCGCGTGCCTGGCCGTCTTCGAGCATGCGCTGCAGGTAGCGGTTGAGCTGCTCCTGTTCGAACGGCTCATCGAGCACCAGGCCGCTGTCGGCTTCGGCGATGTAATGGGCATAGCCGCACACGGCCGAAACCAGTACCGGCAGCCCGGCGACCAGCGCTTCGAGCAGCACGGTGCCAGTGTTTTCGTTGTAGGCCGGGTGGATCAGCAGGTCGGCGCCGAGCAGAAAGCGCGGGATATCGCTGCGGCCCTTGAGGAACTGCACCTGGTCGCTCAGCCCGAGGGTTGCGCTTTGCAGCTGGAACACCTTGGGGTCGTCCTGGCCGATGACCATCAAGCGCGTGCGCTTGCGCAAGGACGACGGCAAGGCGGCCAGGGCCTTGAGGCTGCGGTCGACACCCTTGGTCTTGAAGCCGGAGCCAATCTGCACCATCAGCAGTTGATCATCCTCAAGGCCGAACTCACGACGGAATTCGGCGCGGATCTCGGCGGCATTGGCCGGCGCGCGGCGGTCCTGGCTGATGCCAGGTGGCAGCAAATGGAAGCGCTCGATCGGTGTCTGGTAATGCTTGATGAACAGCGGCTGCTGGACTTCGGAGATCATCAGGATCTCGGTCTTGGCATCCTTGGCGAACACCGCCCGCTCGTACTCGGCAAAGTGCCGGTAGCGGCCCCAGCGCCGGTACAGCGAGTTGCGCAGGTTCTGCGCCTTGTCTTCGAAGCAGCCGTCGGCGGCGTAGTAAACGTCCAGCCCGGGCATCTTGTTGAAGCCGATCAGGCGGTCAACCGGGCGCTTGGCCAGGTCCGCTTCCATCCAGGCACTGAGTTTCTCGTTGCGCCGATGGTTGAACAGCGCCTTGACCGGTGCCACCAGCACTTCGAAGCCCTCGGGCACATCGCCTTCCCAGATCAGCGTGTAGACGCGGATCTGGTGACCGCGACGCTGACACTCCAGGGCAATGCGCATGAAGTCACGCTGCAGGCCGCCGAAGGGAAAATACTTGTATAGAACAAAAGCCAGTTGCATCAACGAACATCCTCAGCCAGCAGCAACGCGCGCAATTGGCTCGCCACACGCTCGGGATTCAGGCGAGTGAAGCACAGTGGCCACTCGCGTTTGAGATCGAACCGGCGCTGGTCATCAGCGCTCGGCTTGTAGGTACATTTTTTTTGCAGGCACGGCGCGCAGGCAAAATCGCTGGCGATATGCACCTGGGACTTGCCATAGGCACCGGTGAGGCCCGGGTTGGTCGGGCCGAACAGTGACAGGGTCGGTACATCCAGTGCTGCCGCCAGGTGACCGAGGCCGGTATCCACGGCAATGCAGGCCTTGGCTGCGGCCAGTACGCGGGCGACTCCGACCAGGTTCAACTTGGGCAACACCTGGCAGTTGCTCAGGCCCTTGGCAATGCGCTCGGCTCGCGCCTGCTCGGCCGGGTTGCCCCACGGCAGGCGTACCTGCAGGCCTTGCTGGCCGAGGCGTTCGGCCAACTGACGCCAGTAGGCTTCCGGCCAGTGCTTGGTCGCCCAGGTGGTGCCGTGCAGGAACACCACGAACGGCGCCGCCGGCGGCAACTGCAGGCGGTTGAGGTCCAGGCCGTAATCGCCCAGACCAGCCGGCAGGTTGTAGCCCAGAGCGAGGGCGAACAGCTGGCGCACCCGCTCCACCGCATGCTGGCCGCGCTCCACCGACAAACGCCGGTCGTAGAAGCGGCTCGCCAGCCCTTCACGGGCCGAGTAACGGTCCATGCCGGCCACCGGCGCCTTGACGTAACGGGTCAGCCAGGCGGATTTGACCAGGCCCTGGGCGTCGATCACCAGGTCGTACTTGCTCTCGCGCAGACGCTGCTTGAACTGGCGCCATTCGCCGCTCTTGAAGGTCTGCCAGAGGTTCTTGCGCCAGCGACGAATGGCCACCGGGATGATCTTGTCCACCGCTGGATGCCAGCTGGGGATCTCGGCAAAGCCTTCTTCGACCACCCAGTCGAAGCGGATGCCGGGGATTGCCCGGGCGGCGTCGGTCAGCGCCGGCAGCGCGTGGATCACATCGCCCAGGGACGAGGTCTTGATCAGCAGTACCCGCACTTAGTCGACCTCGGCCATGACGTCGATCAGGTTCGGGCCGTTCAGGCGCTGCAGCGCAGCCTCCACGGCTTCCGGCTCCAGTTGACGCAAGCAGTTGTAATGGCCGAATCGGCAGGTACGGTCGAAACAGGGGCTGCAGTCCAGGCCCAGGCGCACCACCTCGACCTGATCGGCCAGGGGCGGAGTGAAGCCCGGCGAGGTCGAGCCGTAGACCGCCACCAGTGGACGGTTCAGCGCGGCGGCCACATGCATCAGCCCGGAGTCGTTGGACACCACCGCATTGCTGCACGACAGCAGGTCGATGGCTTCGGCCAGCGAGGTCTCGCCGCTGAGGTTGCTGGCTTCTTCGCGCAGCCCCGGAATCAAGCGGGCACGAATGGCCTCGCCGACGGCGTGGTCGTTCTTCGAGCCGAACAGCCAGACTTGCCAGCCTTCGCGGATCTTGGTCTCGGCAACCTTGGCGTAATGCTCCGACGGCCAGCGTTTGGCTTCACCGAACTCGGCACCGGGGCACAGCGCCAATACCGGGCGGTCCAGGCTCAGGCCGAACTTGGCCAGGGCGGCGTCGCGGCTCTGCGCTTGAATCTGCAGGCTCGGGCGCGGGTACGGCTTCGGCAGCTCGGCACCAGCCGGGTAGGCCAGGGCCATGAAGCGCTCGATCATCAGCGGGTACTTGGCCTTGTCGAGCTTGCGCACGTCGTTGAGCAGGCCGAAACGCAGCTCGCCGCGCCAGCCGGTGCGCTTGGGGATGCCGGCAAAGAACGGCACCAGCGCCGATTTCAGCGAGTTGGGCAGCAGGATCGCCTGGTCGTACTGGCCGGCCAGGGATTTGCCGATACGCCGACGCGTAGCCAGTTCGAGCGCGCCGTGGCCGAGCGGGAAGCTCAAGGCCTGACGCACTTCGGGCATGCGCTCGAGGATCGGCCGGCTCCACTCGGGTGCCAGCACATCGATCACACATTCCGGGTGACGCTGCTTCAGGCACTGGAACAAAGTCTGCGCCATTACCATGTCGCCCACCCAGCTGGGGCCAATGATCAAAATTCTCATGCTTTATCCAGAAACGATCAGGGAGGCTGCAAACTGTCCGCAAACAGCCTGGCCTCCCCTCTTTATATTCAGGCTATATGTCGACCAGTGTACGCCACTCGGGCTGTACTGTGGTCGTGGCAGGCGTCCTGATGCCTGAACCGCCTGGCCGATGTATCAACTCAAGCCCAGCTCCGACCAGATCCGCCGCACCTCCTGGCGCTCCTGAACGAACTGTCCGGCATCGATCACCCCGGCCTGCTTCTGCAGGGCCTGGCGGTGCGCGGCGGAACGGAACGCCTTGTACACCTCGCGCAGCAGCACGGCATCGCTGGCGGGCATCAGCCCGGCCTGCTCGAGCTCTTCGAGGATGCGGATATTGTCGGTCCAGCGCAGCAGCGCCGGATGGTCGTGAGACCAGGCCAAAGCGGCGTATTGCACCATAAATTCGATATCGACGATACCACCGGCATCCTGCTTGATATCGAAGGGCACACCGGCATCGAAGGCGTTGGCCGCCGTCCCGGCGGCGCTGAGCTTGGTGCCGAGGTTGTCGCGCATCTTGGCGCGCATCTCGCTGACCTCGGCCTGCAGCTTGGGCAGGTCGCGCGCCTGGCCGAGAATGCGTGCACGCACGGTCTCGAACGCCGAACCCACCTGCGGGCAACCGACCAGCACCCGGGCGCGAACCAGGGCCTGATGCTCCCAGGTCCAGGCTTCGTTTTGCTGGTAACGCTCAAAGGCGCCCAGCGAGCTGACCAACAAACCTGAGGCACCCGAGGGGCGCAGGCGCATATCAACGTCGTAGAGCTGGCCGGAGTTGGTCTGGGTGGTCAGCAGGTGAATAATGCGCTGGCCCAGGCGGGTGAAGAACTGCGCGCTGTCGATCGGCTTGGCACCGTCGGTTTCGGCCTGCGGGTCACCGTCGTGGATGAATACCAGGTCCAGGTCCGAGCCGTGGCCCAGCTCGATGCCACCCACCTTGCCGTAGCCAACAATAATGAAGCCCGGGTCGCACAGGCTGCCGTCGCTGCGCTTGGGCTGGCCGTGACGGCTCACGGTCTGGCGCCAGGCCAGGGCCAGCACCTGGTTGAGGATGGCTTCGGCCAGCCAGGTCAGGTAGTCGCTGACTTTCATCAACGGCAGGTTGCCGGCGATTTCCGAAGCGGCCACGCGCAGGCTGTGGGCCAGCTTGAAGTGGCGCAGGGCTTCCATTTGCTGTTCAAGGTCGTCTTCGGGGATGCGTGTCAGCCGCTCGCGCAACTCGGCGGCCAGTTCCGGGGCCTGCGGCGGGCTGAACAGGCGGCCTTCGTTGAGCAGCTCGTCGAGCAGCAGCGGGAAACGGGTGATCTGTTCGGCGATCCACGGGCTGGCGGCGCACAGGGTCAGCAGGCGGCGCAGCGCCCCGGGGTTTTCGGTGAGCAGCACCAGGTAGGCCGAACGCCGGGCTACGGCTTCGACCAGCGGCAACACCCGCTCCAGCACCAGGTCCGGGTCGGCGTGCTCCACCGCCTGGGCCAGCAAACGTGGGATAAAGGCATCCAGACGCTCACGCCCCAGGCGCTGCATGGCCCGCAACTGCGGGCTGACGCGCAGGCCGGCAAGCTGCTTGAGGGCTTTTTCCGGGTCGGCGAAACCGGCGTCCTGCAACTGACGGCAGGCGGCCTCTTCATTCTGGGCTTCTTCCCACAGCGGCAGCCATTCGCCGCCGACGATCACTTCACCTTCTTCATTCTCGTCTTCGTCCGGGTCGGCAATCACCTGACGGAAGTGCCAGTCGATCCGCCCACGCCAGTGCATCAGCTGGGCATGGAAGCTCGGCCAGTCGGCAAAGCCGAGCATGAAGGCGATGCGCGCGCGGTCCAGTTCGTCGTCCGGGAGCATCTGGGTCTGGCGGTCGGCAATCGCCTGGATCGCGTGTTCGGTGTAACGCAGGAACTCATAGCCTTCACGCAGCTCGGCAATCACCGCCGCTGGCAGGTAGCCCTGCCCTTCGAGGGTCGACAGCACCTTGAGCAACGGCCGTTGTTGCAGGCTCAGGTCGCGCCCGCCGTGAATCAGCTGGAAGGCCTGGGCGATAAACTCGACTTCGCGGATGCCGCCGGCACCCAGCTTGATGTTCTCGGCCATGCCCTTGCGCCGCACTTCCTGCTGGATCAGTTGCTTCATGGTGCGCAGCGCTTCGATCGCCGAGAAGTCCAGGTACCGCCGGTAGACGAAGGGCCGCAGCATATCCAGCAGTTGCGCACCGGCGACCTGGTCGCCAGCCACCACCCGCGCCTTGATCATCGCGTAGCGTTCCCAATCGCGGCCCTGGTCCTGGTAATACTGCTCCAGGGCATTGAAGCTGAGCACCAGGGCGCCGGCCGAACCGTAAGGGCGCAGGCGCATGTCGACACGGAACACAAAACCGTCGACGGTGATCGGGTCCAGGGCCTTGATCAAGCGCTGGCCCAGGCGGGTGAAGAACTCCTGGTTATCCAGCGAGCGCTTGACCCCTTCAGTCTCGCCGCCTTCAGGGAAGGCGAAGATCAGGTCGATGTCCGACGACAGGTTCAGTTCCACCGCGCCGAGCTTGCCCATGCCCAGCACCACCATGTGCTGCGGCTGGCCGCTGCGGTGGCCGATCGGCGTGCCGAACTGCTGGCAATGGCGCGGGTACAGCCAGTTGTAGGCCTGGTCGATAGAAGCGTCGGCAAGGTCGGACAGGTCGCGGCAGGTCTGCACCAGGTCGGCCTGGCGGGTCAGGTCGCGCCAGATGATCCGCACCTGCTGGCGGCTGCGCTGGCGGCGCAGGTTGCGCGCCAGTTCGTCTTCGCTCTCGGCAGCCTGGGTGGCGGCAGCGATCTGCGCGCACAGCGCACCCGGGGCAAATGCCCGGTCGAGCTCGCCACTGGCGGCCAGATCGACCAGCATCACCGGGTCGCGCAGCACCTGTTCAAGGACGAAATCACTGGCCGCAGTCACCCGGGCGAACTGCGCCCAGCGCTCGGCGTTCCAGCCTTCAACAGACAATTCGGGGAGCTGGGCGACAGCCGCACGAAACGATTGCTCGTTACGGCTGACCAAGGCAGTGAGGGTGGCCGGCAGTTCGGCCAGCAAAGGCAGGCTCATGGTCTATCCTTGATCGGCGAGAAAAGATTGGCGAGTGGGAGCGGGCTTGCCCCGCGATTGGGCTTTTTCAGGAAAATCGCTTCGCGGGGCAAGCCCGCTCCTACCGACCACTGCTGGACTGTCGTACAAAAGTTAGAAATAGCTGTAAAAACTGATTTTCTGGCAGAAACCATCGCAGCAAACCTTTTCTTAACTTGTTTTTAACCACCGGTATCGATTTTTCCCACAACCCGAACAGCGGCCACGAGCCATTTTTGTGTAGTTTTACTACTGCCCGATCACCTCAAAAGCATGAAATGGTGATTCATTTGTAGTAAAACTACACAACGCCGGTACACTCTCCGGTAATCCAAGAATTTCATGTCGTCTGCCCAAAAGGCCAGTCGCAAACTCAGGCAACCGATTCTGGAAGCCTTTCCGCCCTGGAGCAAGCCATGCAAGACCTCGATCCCGTCGAAACCCAGGAATGGCTGGACGCCCTGGAGTCGGTTCTCGACAAAGAAGGCGAAGACCGCGCTCACTACCTGATGACCCGTATGGGCGAGCTGGCCACCCGTAGTGGCTCTCAGCTGCCATATGCCATCACCACGCCATACCGCAACACCATCCCCGTAACCCACGAAGCACGCATGCCTGGCGACCTGTTCATGGAACGCCGCATTCGCTCGTTGGTACGTTGGAACGCGCTGGCCATGGTGATGCGCACCAACCTGAAAGACTCGGATCTGGGCGGCCACATCTCCAGCTTCGCCTCCAGCGCCACCCTGTATGACATCGGCTTCAACTACTTCTTCCAGGCCCCGACCGACGAGCACGGCGGCGACCTGATCTACTTCCAGGGTCACGCTTCGCCAGGCGTCTACGCCCGTGCGTTCATGGAAGGCCGGATCACCGAAGACCAAATGAACAACTTCCGTCAGGAAGTCGATGGCAAGGGCCTGTCGTCCTACCCACACCCATGGCTGATGCCTGACTTCTGGCAGTTCCCGACCGTTTCCATGGGTCTGGGCCCGATCCAGGCGATCTACCAGGCGCGTTTCATGAAGTACATGGAAAGCCGTGGCTACATCCCTGCCGGCAAGCAGAAGATCTGGTGCTTCATGGGCGACGGCGAGTGTGACGAGCCGGAATCCCTGGGCGCAATCTCGCTGGCTGGCCGCGAGAAGCTGGACAACCTGATCTTCGTCATCAACTGCAACCTGCAGCGCCTCGACGGCCCGGTTCGCGGCAACGGCAAGATCATCCAGGAACTCGAAGGTGTGTTCCGTGGCGGTGGCTGGAACGTCAACAAAGTGGTCTGGGGCCGTTTCTGGGACCCGCTGCTGGCCAAGGACGTCGACGGCATCCTGCAACGCCGCATGGACGAAGTCATCGACGGCGAGTACCAGAACTACAAGGCCAAGGACGGCGCGTTCGTCCGTGAGCACTTCTTCAACACTCCAGAGCTCAAGGCCATGGTCGAAGACCTGTCCGACGACGAGATCTGGAAGCTCAACCGTGGTGGTCACGACCCGTACAAGGTCTATGCGGCCTACCACCAGGCGGTCAACCACAAAGACCAGCCGACCGTCATCCTGGCCAAGACCATCAAGGGTTACGGCACCGGTGCTGGCGAAGCCAAGAACACCGCGCACAACACCAAGAAGGTCGACGTCGACAGCCTGCGTCACTTCCGCGATCGTTTCGACATCCCGGTCAAGGACGAAGAGCTGGAAAACCTGCCGTTCTTCAAACCTGAAGAAGGCAGCGCCGAGGCCCGTTACCTGGCCGAGCGCCGCAGCGCCCTGGGTGGCTTCGTCCCGCAGCGCCGCGCGAAGAGCTTCAGCATCCCGACGCCGCCACTGGAAACCCTGAAGGCGATCCTCGACGGCTCGGGCGACCGTGAAATCTCCACCACCATGGCCTTCGTGCGGATCCTCGCGCAACTGGTCAAGGACAAGGAAATCGGCCAGCGCATCGTCCCGATCATCCCGGACGAAGCCCGCACCTTCGGTATGGAAGGCATGTTCCGCCAGCTGGGCATCTACTCGTCCGTCGGCCAGCTCTACGAGCCAGTCGACAAAGACCAGGTGATGTTCTACCGCGAAGACAAGAAGGGCCAGATCCTCGAAGAAGGCATCAACGAAGCGGGCGCCATGTCCTCCTTCATCGCTGCCGGTACTTCGTACTCGAACCACAACCAGCCGATGCTGCCGTTCTACATCTTCTACTCGATGTTCGGCTTCCAGCGTATCGGCGACCTGGCCTGGGCCGCTGGCGACAGCCGCACCCGTGGCTTCCTGATCGGCGGTACCGCCGGCCGTACCACCCTCAACGGTGAAGGCCTGCAGCACGAAGACGGTCACAGCCACATGCTGGCCGCGACCATCCCGAACTGCCGCACCTATGATCCGACCTACGGCTACGAGCTGGCGGTGATCATCCAGGACGGCATGAAGAAGATGACCGAAGAGCAACAGGACGTCTTCTACTACATCACCGTGATGAACGAGTCCTACCAGCAGCCAGCCATCCCGGCCGGTGTCGAGGAAGGCATCATCAAGGGTATGTACCTGCTCGAGGAAGACACCCGCGAAGCTGCACACCACGTTCAGTTGCTGGGCTCCGGCACCATCCTGCGTGAAGTGCGCGAAGCGGCGAAGATCCTGCGTGAAGAGTTCAACGTTGGCGCCGACGTCTGGAGCGTTACCAGCTTCAACGAACTGCGTCGCGACGGCCTGGCCGTAGAGCGCAGCAACCGCCTCAAGCCTGGTCAGAAACCTCAGGTTACCTACGTCGAAGAGTGCCTGGCTGGCCGCAAGGGCCCGGTCATCGCCTCCACCGACTACATGAAGCTGTTCGCCGAACAGATTCGCCAGTGGGTACCGAGCAAAGAGTTCAAAGTCCTGGGTACCGATGGCTTCGGTCGCAGTGACAGCCGCAAGAAGCTGCGTCACTTCTTCGAAGTCGACCGTCACTTCGTGGTGCTGGCTGCCCTGGAAGCCTTGGCTGACCGTGGCGATATCGAACCTAAGGTCGTGGCTGAAGCCATCACCAAGTTCGGCATCGACCCGGACAAACGCAACCCACTGGACTGCTGAGGAGTATTTTTAAGTGAGCGAACTCATTCGCGTACCTGACATCGGCAGCGGTGAAGGTGAAGTCATCGAGCTGTTCGTCAAAGTTGGCGACCGTATCGAAGCCGACCAGAGCATCCTGACCCTGGAATCGGACAAGGCGAGCATGGAAATCCCTGCTCCCAAGGCCGGTGTGGTCAAGAGCCTGAAGGTCAAGCTGGGCGACCGCCTGAAAGAAGGCGACGAACTGCTGGAACTGGAAGTCGAGGGCGCCGCTGCTGCGGCCCCTGCGGCTGCCCCTGCCGCAGCACCTGCTGCCGCGGAAAAACCTGCTGCTGCCGAGGCCCCTGCGGCCCCGGCCGCTGCACCGGCGGCTGCCACTGTCCAGGACATTCATGTTCCGGACATCGGCTCCTCGGGCAAGGCCAAGATCATCGAGCTGCTGGTCAAGGTTGGCGACACGGTCGAAGCCGACCAGTCGCTGATCACCCTGGAATCCGACAAGGCCTCGATGGAAATCCCGTCGCCGGCTGCCGGCGTGGTGGAAAGCATCGGCGTCAAGCTGGAAGACGAAGTCGGCACTGGCGACTTCATCCTCAAGCTCAAGGTCCAGGGCGCCGCCGCGCCAGCAGCAGCGCCTGCCGCTGCGGCTCCGGCCAAGGCTGAAGCTGCGCCCGCCGCAGCCGCCCCTGCGCCAGCTGCCAAAGCCGAGACCGCACCTGCTCCTGCTGTTGCCCCTGCGGCAAACGGTGCCAAGGTGCATGCCGGCCCTGCCGTGCGTCAGCTGGCCCGTGAATTCGGCGTCGAGCTGAGCGCCGTCGCTGCCAGCGGCCCGCACGGTCGTGTGCTCAAGGAAGACGTACAGGTTTACGTCAAGGCCATGATGCAGAAGGCCAAGGCAGCTCCAGCCGCCGGTGCAACCGGTGGTGCTGGTATTCCGCCGATCCCGGAAGTCGATTTCAGCCGTTTCGGCGAAATCGAAGAAGTGCCGATGACCCGCCTGATGCAAGTTGGCGCCACCAACCTGCACCGCAGCTGGCTGAACGTGCCGCACGTGACCCAGTTCGACAGCGCCGACATCACCGAGCTGGAAGCTTTCCGCGTAGCCCAGAAGGCCGTGGCCGAGAAGGCTGGCGTCAAGCTGACCGTGCTGCCCCTGCTGCTCAAGGCCTGCGCCCACCTGCTCAAGGAACTGCCGGACTTCAACAGCTCGCTGGCCCCTAGCGGCAAGGCGATCATCCGCAAGAAGTACGTCAACATCGGCTTCGCGGTTGATACCCCGGACGGCCTGCTGGTCCCTGTGATCAAGAACGTCGACCAGAAGAGCCTGCTGCAACTGGCTGGCGAAGCTGCTGCCCTGGCGGAAAAAGCCCGGACCAAGAAGCTCTCGGCCGACGACATGCAAGGCGCCTGCTTCACCATCTCCAGCCTCGGCCACATTGGCGGCACCGGCTTCACGCCGATCGTCAACGCGCCGGAAGTGGCGATCCTCGGTGTGTCCAAGGCGACCATCCAGCCAGTCTGGGACGGCAAAGCCTTCCAGCCGAAGCTGATGCTGCCACTGTCGCTGTCCTACGATCACCGCGTGATCAACGGTGCAGCTGCTGCGCGCTTCACCAAGCGCCTGGGCGACCTGCTGACCGACATCCGCACCATGCTCCTGTAATTGCTGTTTCCTGTCTCCCCTGCCGGGGAGACAGGCTCCCTTTTCGAGCTGCCACGCTCGTACCTCAACCCCGTCATTTTGGCGGGGCTTTTTTTATCTGCTGGAATGGTCCCCCTGTGGGCGCGGCGATGCGGCGGTCCGACTTGCCCCGCGATGGGCAGCGTCTGACTTAAGATTCCTACGCCAATGCCGACACAGTTAGTACGGAGGTCTCTGTATCGCTTGTCAGCCTCAAGCGCATGATGCAACCTTGCCGACACGCGTAGTAGCAGATTGCTCTATTTGCGCGAACAGCCTTCTTGAAGCGAGCTCTCGATGAAAAGCCAACCTGATGCCGCCAGCCGTATGGTGGCCGAGGTCGTGACGCAGTTGCCCGTGCCCTCGCGGCTCGGGATGCTGCGTTTCGAGCGGCTGAACGAGGCGAGCTGGGCGCTGCTCTATCTTGATCCTGGTTGTGAACGGCAATTTGGCCTGGCCGCAGTGGAACTCTGTGCACTGGTCGGCTCGCCCTACGCCAGCCTGATGGAGCCCGAAGCGCGCTACAAACTGCACGATGCCATTCAGTTGCAACTGGCCCAGCGCCCCCATTACCTGGTGCGCTATACCCTGCACACCGCCCAGGGCCCGCTGCACCTGCTGGAGCTGGGCGAAGCCTACAAGCAGCACAACCGCCAGTTGCTGCGCGGTTACCTGATGGTCCTCGACAGCCAGCCGGGTGACACGCCAGACCTGTCGGCCGCCGACCTCGAAACCCGCAACAGCCGCCTGCAGATCGCGTTGCAGCTCAACCAGCGGGCCCAGCAGGAACAGCTCGAGCACCTGGAGCGGGTACGTGCCCAGCAGGACCTGATCCTGCACCTGGCCCGCCATCGCTACAGCGCCAGCAATTCGCTGCTCGAAGCCGCCGAACTGATCACCCGCAGTGCCTGCGAGATCTACAAGATCGACTGCGCGAGCATCTGGTACCTGGAAGACCAGCACCTGCAACCAATCTCGGCGTTCTACCGAGACACCCAGGAATACCGCCTGCCCGAGCCGATCGACGCCAGTCGCTTTCCCGACTACCTCGAAGCCCTGCACACCAGCCGCGCCATCGACGCCCACAACGCCACCCACGACCCGCGCACCCGGGAAATGGCCGAGAGCCTGCGCCCGCGCGACATCAACGCCATGCTCGACGCCAGTATCCGCATCGATGGCCAGGTGGTCGGGGTATTGTGCCTGGAGCAAACCGGCTCGGCGCGCGCCTGGCAAACCGATGAAATTGCCTTTGCCGGCGAGCTGGCCGACCAGTTCGCCCAGGTCATCAACAACCACAACCGGCGCACCGCGACCAACGCCCTGCACCTGTTCCAGCGCGCCGTCGAGCAAAGCGCCAACGCCTTTTTGCTGGTCAACCGCGACGGCGTGGTCGAGTACGTCAACCCAAGCTTTACCGCCATCACCCAGTACAGCACCGATGAAGTCCACGGCCACCGCCTGTCGGAACTGCCGGCGCTGGAAAACTTGAGCGAACTGCTGTTCGACGCGCCGTCCAGCCTGGCCATGGGCAACAGTTGGCAGGGCGAATTCAAGAGCCGGCGCAAGAACCTCGAGCCCTACTGGGGCCAGCTGTCGATTTCCAAGGTGTTCGGCGACAACCGCGAACTGACCCATTACATCGGCATCTACGAAGACATCACCCAGAGCAAGCTGGCCCAGCAGCGCATCGAGCGCCTGGCCTATACCGACAATCTGACCAGCCTGGGCAATCGCCCGGCGTTCATCCGCAACCTCGACGAGCGCTTCGCCCGCGACAGCGACAGCCCGATCAGCCTGCTGCTGGTGGACATCGACAACTTCAAGCGGATCAACGACAGCCTCGGCCACCAGACCGGCGACAAGCTGCTGATCAGCCTGGCCCGGCGCCTGCGCAACAGCCTGAGCCCCGGCGGCAGCCTGGCGCGCTTTGCCAGCAACGAATTCGCCGTGCTGCTCGAAGACACCGACCTGGAGGGCGGCCAGCAGGTTGCCCAGCAACTGCTGCGCACCCTCGACAAGCCGATGTTCGTCGACAACCAGCTGATCAACGTCACCGGCTCCGTGGGCCTTGCCTGCGCGCCGCTGCATGGCCGCGACCCGCAGACCCTGATGAAAAACGCAGGCCTGGCCCTGCACAAGGCCAAGGCCAACGGCAAGCACCAGGTCCAGGTGTTCACCGAGGCGCTGAATGCCGAAGCCAGCTACAAGCTGTTCGTCGAGAACAACCTGCGCCGCGCCCTGACCCAGAACGAACTGGACGTGTTCTACCAGCCCAAGCTGTGCCTGCGCAGTGGCCGCCTGCTGGGCCTGGAAGCGCTGCTGCGCTGGAACCATCCGGAAAAGGGCATGATCCGCCCCGACCAGTTCATCAGCGTCGCCGAAGAGACCGGGCTGATCATCCCTATCGGCAAGTGGATCGCCCGCCAGGCCTGCCGCATGAGCCAGAAGCTGCGCACCGAAGGCCTGGGTAACCTGCAGGTGGCGATCAACCTCTCGCCCAAGCAGTTTTCCGACCCCGACCTGGTCGCTTCGATCGCCAACATCCTCAAGGAGGAAGCCCTGCCCCCGCACTTGCTGGAGCTGGAGCTGACCGAGGGCCTGCTGCTGGAAGCCACCGAAGACACCCACCGCCAGCTCGACCAGCTCAAGCAACTGGGCCTGACCCTGGCCATGGACGACTTCGGCACCGGCTATTCGTCGCTGAGCTACCTGAAGAAATTCCCGATCGACATCATCAAGATCGATCGCAGCTTCATCCACGAAATCCCCGACAACCAGGACGACATGGAGATCACCTCGGCGGTGGTGGCCATGGCCCACAACCTCAAGCTCAAAGTGGTTGCCGAAGGCATCGAGACCGCCGAGCAGCTGGCATTCCTGCGTCGTCACCGCTGCGATGTCGGCCAGGGCTACCTGTTCGACCGGCCGATTCCAGGCAGTGAGCTGATCGATAAGCTCAAACGCTATCCGCGTGGCCCTATCGCCTGACAGCGGCGTTTCTCTCGGGCAATATAGAGTTCATTCAGGCCCCTTCGCGGGGCAAGCCCGCTCCTACCTTTTATCAGCAGAGGAACGATCATGGTCCTGCGCTCGGAGATTCTGGTGAACAAAAACGCCCTGCCCACTGCGGAACAGGCCCTGCCTGGCCGCGAAACGCCGATGACCCTGCCCGAGAAGCATTTCGTCTTCAAGGACACCCCGCTGCTCGGCCCGTTCTTCGAAGGCGCCATCGACTTTGCGATCTTTGGCCTGGGCTGCTTCTGGGGTGCCGAGCGGCGCTTCTGGCAACGTGAAGGCGTGGTCAGCACCGTGGTCGGCTATGCCGGCGGCTTCACCCCCAACCCGACCTACGAAGAAGTCTGCTCGGGCCTGACCGGCCACACCGAAGTGGTGCTGGTGGTGTTCGACAAGGACAAGGTCAGCTACAAAGAGCTGCTGGCGATGTTCTGGGAACTGCACAACCCGACCCAGGGCATGCGCCAGGGCAACGACGTCGGCACCCAGTACCGCTCGGTGATCTACTGCACCAGTCCCCAGCAACTGGACGAGGCTCTGGCCAGCAAGCAGGCCTACCAGGCCGAACTGAGCAAGGCCGGCTTCGGCGAAATCACCACCGAGATCGACCAGGCGCCGACCGTGTACTTCGCCGAAGCCTACCACCAGCAGTACCTGGCCAAGAACCCAGAAGGCTACTGCGGCATCGGTGGTACCGGTGTCTGCCTGCCACCGAGCCTGCAAGGCAACTGAGGGATCGACATGTCCGCACCGAGCATGACCCTGTTCCATTCGCCGGCCTCGCCGTTCGTGCGCAAGGTCCTGGTGGTGTTGCACGAAACCGGGCAGACCGACCGCGTGGCCCTGCACGCCGTCAACCTCACTCCGGTCAACCCGGTAGCCGAGCTCAACCAGGGCAACCCGGCGGGCAAGATCCCGGCCCTGCGCCTGGCCGACGGTAGCGTGCTGCACGACAGCCGGGTGATCTGCGAGTACCTCGACCTGCAGCATGTCGGTAACCCGCTGATCCCCCGTGAAGGCTGGCCGCGCTGGCACCGCCTGACCCTCGCCTCGCTGGCCGATGCGATCATGGATGCCGCGGTGCTGACGCGCTACGAGACTTTCCTGCGGCCCAAGGACAAACAATGGGACGCCTGGATCGAAGCGCAACAGGACAAGATCCGTCGTGGCCTGAGCAACCTTGAGCAGGAACACTTCGCCGAACTGGCCTCGGTGTTCGACATCGCCGCCATCGGCGTGGCCTGTGCCCTGGGTTACCTCGACCTGCGCTTCCCGGACTTCGGCTGGCGTGAGCAACAGCCGCAGCTGGCGGGGTGGTATGCGCAAGTCAGTCAGCGTGAGTCGATGCAGGCGACTGATCCTTCGGCTACCTGACATTGCCAGGGGCTGCTGTGCAGCCCATCGCCGGCAAGGCCGGCTCCCACAGTGCATCGGTGTACCGCTGACTGTGTGGGAGCTGGCTTTGCCAGCGATGCAGGCGCCGCGCATTACCAGACAGCAGAGCAATCTCATCCCCGACAAGGCCGGCGCCGACAATCACTTCTGCTGTCCACAGGCCGGCGATGTGGGTCGCCAGCACTGCACCCAATACCCTCTCCTCGCGCAAGCCACTCATGACAGTTTCACCTGGCCAACCCGATACCAGTCCAGGCGACGGGTCAGGACCATGAACACACCCAGCAGGCCGAACAGCAGCAGCGAGCCCATCAGCAGCGCGTAATCCTCGGCCGTCAGCAGGCCGTAGAGCATGCCGTAGAGCAGCGCCAGGCCCAGGGCAAAGCCCATGCCGCGAAACACGCTGTGCAGCACGTGGCACAGGTAGAAGCCGATCAGCAACACACAGCCCCCCGCCGACAACGCATAGGCCTTGGCAAAGCCCAGGTGCTCGGACAACGACAGCAACAGCAGGTAGAAGAACGCCAGGGCCACGCCCACCAGGCCGTACTGGATCGGGTGCACGCTGAGGCCCTTGAGCACTTCGAAGAGGAAAAAGCCGGCAAAGGTCAGGGCAATGAACAGCAATGCATATTTGATTGCCCGTTCGCTTTTGAGGTACTGGTCCACCGGGTCGACGAAGCTGACGCCGAAGGCACGCCCATTGAAATCATTGCACTGCTCGTTGACCACGCACTGGGTCAAGGCGTCTTCGAGGTTGGTGGAGAAGAACGAGGTTTGCCAGCGCGCCGAAAAACCACCGGCATCGACCTTGCGGCTGCTTGGCAGGTAGTTACCGTCGAAGCTTGGGTGCGGCCAGTTGGCGGCCATGCTTACCGTAGTGCTGCGGCCCATCGGCAGCACGTGCAGCTGTCCGGTGCCTTGCAGGCTGAGGTCGAACGCGTAATTGAGCACGGCCTCGGCCTTGCCATCGATGCCCGGCAACAGCGCATGGACGCCACCGCTCATCCAGCTCAGCTTGGTACCGGCGGCAAAGTCCAGACGCTGCTCGTTGAGCTGCAGTTGCAGGCCTTTTTCGATGCCGCGGATGTCGCTGATGCCCACCACCAGGAACGCCGGATCGAAGCGGTAGTCGGCAAAGTCCTCGGTAATCCCCCAGTTGGCCGGAATCTTGAATTGGCCACTGATGTGATTGTCGGCGTGGAACAGGCGCGCCTCATAGATACCGCGCGAACGCAGTTCGGTGTCGATGCCTGCCTTGAGGTCGAAGGTTTCCGGCAAGAAGTACAGATGGCCGGCGACCTGGCTGGCTTCCTGGTAGCTCTTGCCGTCTTCGGTCTTCCAGCGCCGCTCGATCTTGCGGTATGGCACCACCAGCATCGGCCCGCTGATCTGCTGGGCAAAGCTGGAGCTCTGGGCAATGTCGCGCACCACCTGGTCGCGTTGCTCCTGGCGGTCCTGGATCAAGCCGCCAATCATCAGCAAGGGAATCAGCAACAGTGCGATCAGGATGGCAATGGCACCCAGTTTGTAGCTCAGATTTCGGTTCATGGACGGGACTCCGGTTTCGATGGGCAGAGTCTGCGCAAGCGAAATGGAGCCCTTGGGGAGTTATGTGGAGCCTGTGTGCAGACTCTGTGAAGTTTTCAGCCCAGGCGCTTGGCCGGCAACCACAAACGCACGCGTACGCCGTCCTCGACGTTGGCGACTTCCAGCGCGCCGCCATGCAACTGCATCACCTCTTCGACGAAATTCAGCCCCAGGCCGGTGCTCTTGCGCCCGCTGAACGGTCGCGGCAGCGAGTAGAAACGTTCGCTGAGACGACCCAGGGCATAGTCAGGAATCGCCTCGCCCTGGTTGAACAGGCTCAAGGCCACGCGGCCGTCCCCGTGCTCCAGCTCGAACACCAGCAAACCGCCCGGCGGGGTGAAGTCCAGGGCATTGTCCAGCAGGTTGGCAATGGCCTGGCGCATCAGGAAGGGGTCGCATAACAGCCGCGCAGCGACGGGTACGCGCTGACGCACCTGCAGTTCGCCGCTTTCGATCCGCGCGCCCTGAGCCAGCAGCAGCTCGTCGACCAGCGCCGCCAGCGGCACCTGCTGCTGTTCTTCCAGCTCCTGCATCTGCTCGACCTGGGCCAGGTTGAGCAGGCGCTCGATCAACTGCTGCATGCGCGCACTTTCGCTTTCGATATTGCCGGCAAAGCGCTGGCGCTGCTCGTCGCTCATCGGCCCCTGGAGCAGTTCGGAGGCACCGCGGATCGCCGCCAACGGGCTTTTCAGCTCGTGGGTCAGGGTGTGCACGTAACGTTCGACGTAGTCCTTGCCTTCGAGCTGGGTACGCATGCGCTCCACCGCTGCCGCCAGTTGCCACAGCTCACCGCCCCGGTAATGCGGCAGCGCCGTGCGCTCACCCTCACTGACCGCCTGGGCATAACGGGTCAGCCTGCGCAGCGAGCGCGCCAGCCACCACGACAGCGCCGCGCCCACCAGCAGGCCAAGGCCGATCAGGCCCAGGCCGAGGTACAGCAGGCGCCGCTCGGAGCGGTCGATATAGGGTTGCAGCGACTTGTTCGGCTTGGCCACGGTGACCACGCCGATAATCCTGCCTTCATCGAGAATCGGTGCCGCCACGTGCATCACCGACGACTCCGGATCCTCCGGGTTGCTGCGGGTCGAGCGTGCACCGTACTGGCCGCGCAAGGTCAGGTAGACGTCGTTCCAGCGCGAATAGTCCTCGCCCACCGCCACACCTGCGGAGTCGAGCAACACCTTGCCCTGGGCATCGGTGACGTAGATGCGGTGGTTGACTTGGTTCTTCGACAAGCCCCAGATATCGGCCTTGGGCTGGCGCTGGCCGTAGGCACGCAGCAGTATCGGCAAGCGGCTCTGGCCAAGGGTGCCGGCCTTGACGTCGTCGTGGAGGATTTCCGCCAGCAGGTTGGCGGTGTCGACCAGGGTTTCTTCGGTGGACTGGCGCACACCCGGGCGAATCTGCTCGCGCACGGTGCTGAGGATGAAATAGCCGGTCAGCCCGACGAACAGGAAATACACCAGGAAAATCCGTATTCCCAGGCGCATCAGCTGTGGCTCGGGCTGTAGCTGTAACCGAGGCCCCGGTGGGTCTGGATCGGCTCGGCGTCGGCGGCCACCGCGCGCAGCTTGGCGCGCAGGCTCTTGATATGGCTGTCGATGCTGCGCTCGTAGCCGACATCGGCGGCAACGCCGACGGCATCCAGCAGCTGCTCGCGGCTGAATACTCGCTCGGGTTGTTCCAGCAGGCTTTGCAGCAGGCGAAATTCGTGGCGGGTCAGGCTCAGGGCCTGGCCGTGGTAGTGGATCTGCATGCGCAGGGTATCGACCTGGAACAGCTCCGGGGCGCTGGCAAGCGGTTCGGCGCGCGGCGCCATGCGCTTGAGGATCGCCCGCACCCGTGCCGCGACTTCGCGGGGGCTGAAGGGTTTGACCACATAATCGTCGGCACCGATTTCCAGGCCCACCACCCGGTCGATTTCACCGTCGCGGGCGCTGAGGAACATCACCGGCACTTCACTGAAACGGCGCAGTTGCCGGCAGGTTTCGAAGCCGCTGATATCCGGCAGGCCGATGTCGAGGATGATCAGGTCGGCCGGGCGCTGGCGTTGCTGCTCCAGCGCGGCGCTGCCGAGGGTCACCCACTCGGTGCTGTGGCCGTCGCCTTGCAGGGCGAAAATCAGCGTATCGGCAATGGCCGCTTCGTCTTCGACAATCAATATATGCGGCATGGCATCCGGGCCTGGCGGTGGAAATGCTGCACTTGTAGGAGATTATGCGGCGCCTGGCAAGGCCTCATCGCTGGCAAGCCAGCTCCCACAAGGTCTACACCAACCCTGTGGGAGCTGGCTTGCCAGCGATGCTTTTCATTCCATCAGCAGTCCGGCTTGTCTGCAGTAAACCTGCGCGCCGGGTTCACCGCCGCCTTGAACTCGCGCAACGCCTTGGCGCCAATCAGCAATGGATAGTTGAAGCTGCTGCGGTCGGTCAGGTTGACCTCGACGGTACGCTTGACGTCGCCCAGGCACAGTTCCAGGTCAACCACCGGCCGCTTGCTGATCTCGGCGCCCTCGCCATCTTCGTCTTCATCGGCGCGGTTCTTGATCTTGCTGATGCGTGCCAGCTTGTGTTCGTAGACTTTGCCATCGGCATCCTTGGTTGCGACACGAAAGCGCACCCAATCCTCACCATCACGGGTGAAGCGTTCGATGTCCTTGGCCGACAGCGAGGCGGTCAGCGCGCCGGTATCCATCTTGGCCTTGAAGGTCTGGCCACCGACTTCCGGCAGTTTGATGTATTCGTAGCGGCCGTACAGGGTCGGCTCGGCGGCCATGACCGGCAGGGCCAACAGGGACAGCAGTGCAAGTACCGATTTCACAGGATCCGCTTCCTTGAGATAAGACAGTGTTTAGACTGCGAAGGCAGGATAGGTTCGCGGCAATAGCTTATTCAACACAATGTGAAACATTTGTCCGGCAGGAGCAGACCAGAGCATTTGGCGTACGCCGACAGGGTGCTTATCATTGCCGACCGCTTACTTGAATATAAGAGTTTTCTTATGCGCCGCTTGCTGACGGGCATTCTTGTGACCTTGCTGTTGCTGCTCAACACCCTGGTCCTGATCGGCCCGCTGATGGTCTTTGCCCTGCTCAAACTGGTCCTGCCCGGCCGTTACCGCGACTATGCCTCGTGGGGGGTAATGTGGATCGCCGAAACCTGGGCCGAAATCGACAAACTGATCTTCCGCCTGTGCATCCCGACCATTTGGGACGTGCGCGGCGCCGCCGACCTGCGCCTCGACACCTCGTACCTGGCAGTCAGCAACCACCAGAGTTGGGTCGATATCCCGGCGCTGATCCAGGTACTCAACCGGCGCATTCCATTCTTCAAGTTCTTCCTGAAAAAAGAGCTGATCTGGGTACCGCTGCTGGGCCTGGCCTGGTGGGCGCTGGACTACCCGTTCATGAAGCGCTACAGCAAGGCCTTCCTCGACAAGCACCCAGAACTCAAGGGCCAGGACCTGGAAATCACCAAGGCTGCCTGCGAGCTGTTCAAGCGCCAGCCGGTGACCGTGGTCAACTACCTCGAAGGCACGCGTTTCACCGAAGCCAAGCGCGCCGCCCAGCATTCACCGTTCAAGCATCTGCTCAAGCCCAAGGCCGGTGGCGTGGCCTTCGTGCTGGCGGCGCTGGGCGAACAGCTCGACGCCCTGCTCGACGTCACCATCGTCTACCCTGGCGACCGGGCGCCGGGTTTCTGGGACCTGCTCAGCGGTAACCTGGCTAAAGTGATCATCGACATCCAGGTGCATGAACTGGATCCGGCGCTGTGGGATGGTGACTACGAGAACGACCCGGCCTTGCGCCAGACCGTGCAGGACTGGGTCAACCAGCTCTGGCACGCCAAGGACGCCCGCATCGAGGCCCTGCGCGCCGAGCTGCGCTGATCAGCCGATGATCGCGTGGGGCAAAAAGCGGCTGCTGTCCTTGGTGATCAGCGAGTTGTCTTCGCGGATACCGATGCCCGCCGGCAGGTCGCCGACCACCCAACTGCCGATCACCGTGTAGCTGTCGCCAAAGCGCGGCAGCGCCTGAAACTGCTGGACAATGCTCGGCCCGCCGCCATACGGGCCGTCCTCGACCACACGCTGGCCACTGCCGGTGTGGATCTCGATATTTGCGCCCTCGCGGGAGAAGAAGGGTTTGCGCACCCAGCCCTTCTCCAGAGTCGCGCCCGACGTTTGCTCAATGAACGCCGGCAGCAGGTTCGGGTGGCCCGGGTGGCGCTCCCACAGCAGCGCCAGCATGCCCTTGTTGGAGAGGATTGCCTTCCACGGCGGCTCGACGAACAAGGTGCCGCTGTTGGCAATCGCCGGGCCGTACGGGTCGTGGAAAATGTCTTCCCAGGGGTAGAGCTTGAACAGGCTCGGGATTGGCGCGCCAACGTCATCGACAAAGCGCCCGCCGCGACTCAAGCCGATATCTTCCATATCCACCAGGCGCGCATCCAGCCCGGCACCCATGGCGATATCGCGCAGGTATTCGACGGTGCCGCGATCTTCGATCGAGTCTTTTACCGAGGCAAAGTAGAACGGCGTGGCAAAGGTATGGGCGCTCATCACCTGAGTGAGTTTGTCTTCCAGGCTGTTGAACTGATCAGCACCGGCCGGCAGCCCGCCGCGCTGCATCTGCTGCTCCAGCCACAGGTACTGGAAGAAGCTGGCCTCGTACAGTGACGTCGGCGTGTCGTAGTTGGCCTCCAGCAGCTTGGCCGGGCCCTTGCCGTCGTAGCACAGGTCCATGCGCCCGTAGAAATGCGGGTGGCCATCGCGCCACGAGCGGCGGATCAGGTCGAAGTACTGCGCGGGAATCGCCAGGCGCTCGAGCAGCGCTTCACTGTCGACCACCTCGGCCACCAGTGCCATGCACAGTTCGTGCAGCTCGCGGGTCGGCTCTTCGAGGTCGTCTTCGATCTGCCGCAGGCTGAACTGGTAGTAGGCCGACTCGTCCCAGTAGGGCTCGTCGCCAAAGGTGTGGAAGTTGAAACCGAAGTGCTCGGCGGTGGCGCGCCAGTCCGGGCGCGGGGCGATGGAAATTCGCTTCATTGCCAGGCCTCAGGACGCAAAGCCGCCACGCCCCGAAGCGCGCGAGACAAAGCCGTTGTGGGTGCCAACCGCGAACGGCCGCGCCGAGCTGATCAGCTTGTTCGGCTGGGCCATGGGGATGACCGTTGGATGGGCGCTGCTCACGTGCGCCGGATCGCTGCTGGCACCCGTGCCCCCGCCACCACTCATGACCGCATGCTGCGCGGCTTCGCTGAACGGTTGCGAAGCCGGGTGCGACGTATCCAGGCCGGTGTAGTAGTTGTGGTGTGCCACCTGCTCGGTCAGGGTGCTGACCTTGAACGCGTTGCGTCCGTCTCGCTCGTGGTAGATCGCCTCGGACGAATAGCGCGGGTCGGTATCGGTGTACTCGTAGTAGCCACGGCCGCCGCCGGAGCCGCCGCTCGACGATGAACTATTGGTGGACGAGCTGCTGTCTTCATCGTCATCGGCATACACCTGGCGTTCGGTGGTCAGGGCGAAGCCTTCCATCGGCGGGATGTAGTTGTTGGCATAGCGCCGGTAGTCGCACTTGAAATAGGCCGCTTCGCAGCCCTCGGCAGTGACGAAGCGCGGCACGTTGGCGGCATGGTGGTTCTGTGCCGCGACCCAGGCCTGCTGGCACACCTGACGCGGCTTGCCGTCCATGACGCAATAGTCGACGTCCTGATAGCGCTTGGTTTCGCTGATGATCTTGGTTGGCCGGTCGCCGCAGGCGGACAGCACCAGGGGCAGACTGCCCAGGGCGACCAGGCGAATGCGTTTGCTGCGTTTCATTGTCGATCGTCCCTGATCAGGCGGCGGGGGTCATGCAGGCGGCGTTGAGCAGGCCGATCCCGATGGATACGGCGGCCAGCAGTATTGCCGAGGCGGTCTCCTGGCGGGCCATCCGTTCAGCCATGCCTTTGACGCAGCGGTTGACCACCACGAACGCCAGCAACTGCACCACGGCAGCGATCAGCGCCCAGACCAGGAAGTCGAGCAGGGAAATCGAATGGGAAATGGCACTGGCCACCGGAATTGCAAAGCCGATCAAGGCACCGGCCAGGGCAATGGCCGCGGCATTGTTGCCTTCGCGGATCAGGCGCAATTCGTTGTACGGGGTCAGGCGGGTGTAGATGAATGCGTAGAGGGCGAACAGCACGGCGGCGCCGAGCATGTAGACCACAAAGCCGAGCACGGCGTCGGCAGGCAAAGACATCTTCAGGGCGTCCATGAACATGGCGAATCACACTTCCTTGTAAAACGGGGCGGGACATATAGCACACCGCCCCGCCCGAGCAAATACCTGCCTTAAACGGAAGGTACGCTGCCACCGGTGCCCCACAGGCTGCCCAGGTTCTGCAACAGCGAACCGCCGACGCCTTGCTGGCCGAGGTACTGCAGAATCAACGGCGCGAACTGGCCGATCATCCCGGTGTCCATGCCCAGCGCGCTGAAGGCGTTGTTCAGGTCGTTGCTGTCTTTGACATTGCCCAGGGCATTGCTCAGGGCCGAGGACTTGTCGCTCTTGCCGAGCAGCGCACCCAAGCCATTCAAGCCGCCCAGGGCTTGCTCGCCAGAAAGCAGGTCGAGGCCCGGTACGGCTTTGCTCAATTGCTCGTAATCGCCGCTGCTGAGCTGGTTCCTGGCCAGGCCCAGCAGTGCGCCGGTGCCGCCAATGGCTTGTTCGGGGGTGACCTTGAGTTCGCTGCCGAGGGTATTGAGCAGGTTCGCCGAAGCGGCTGGTGCCTGCACGGCGGCATCGCCGGTGTTGCCCTTGGCGGCATTGTAGACGTTGGCCGCGTCGTTGAGGCTGAAGCCTGCGAAGACCGGGCTGGCAGCCAGGGTCATCAGGGTGACCAATGCGAAACGTTTCATCGAAATACCTCGTCAGCCGTAAAAGGCAGGGAAACGAGGGTTGGACCCTGGGGACGGGGGATTGTTCCCTTGTACCAGGTGGGAGCGGGCTTGCCCCGCGATGCGATGTGACTGACAGACCTCTATCGCGGGGCAAGCCCGCTCCCACAAAGGTCCTGGCAACATCAAGATTCAATCGGGCCAACTGTCGCCACCGTCCGGCATCTACCTTGAATATTCACCAACCAAGGAGCCAAGACATGGACAGTCCCGCTTCCCATCGCCTGCGCCGCGGTCGTTTCTCCGAACCCGGCCGTATGTACCTGCTGACCAGCATTACTCGCGACCGAGTGCCAATATTCGACAATTTCCACGCCGCCCGCTGCATCCCCAAGCAGTTTCGCCAGGCACAACTTGAAGGCGCCGCTCGTACCTTGGCCTGGGTGGTGATGCCCGATCATGTGCACTGGCTGATCGAACTGCGGCAGGGCTCATTGGCCTGCCTGATGCGCCGCTTCAAGTCACGCAGCCGCTGTGCGCTGTACAAGCTCGGCGCACTGCAAGGCGGGCTGTGGCAGCCTGGGTACCATGACCATGGGTTGCGTCGGGAAGAGAATGTATGCGCGGTGGCGCGCTATGTGGTGGCCAACCCGCTGCGGGCCGGGCTGGTGAAGAGGCTGGGAGATTATCCGCATTGGGATGCGGTTTGGCTGTGAAACCCAATCGCGGGGCAAGCCCGCTCCCACAGGTACAGTGGGAGCGGGCTTGCCCCGCGATGTTTTTAGGCGGCGCTGAACAGCTTGTGCGGATCGATCACGAATTTCTTCGGCACACCGGCATCGAACTCGCCATAGCCTTCCGGCGCCTGGTCCAGGCTGATCACCTGTACGCCCACCACTTCAGCAATGTTGATGCGGTCCCACATGATCGCCTGCATCAGTTGGCGGTTGTACTTCATTACCGGCGTCTGCCCGGTGTGGAAGCTGTGCGACTTGGCCCAGCCGAGGCCAAAGCGGATGCTCAGGCTGCCGATCTTCGCTGCCGCATCCACCGCGCCCGGGTCTTCGGTAACGTACAGGCCAGGGATACCGATCTTGCCCGCTACGCGCACCACGCCCATCAACGAGTTGAGCACGGTGGCCGGGGCTTCGTGCTTGGCGCCGGCATGGCCGTGGCCACGAGCTTCGAAGCCCACGGCATCGACCGCGCAGTCGACTTCCGGTTCGCCCAGCAGGTTGGCAATCTGTTCGTGCAGCGGAGTGTCCTGGGACAGGTCGGCGATTTCAAAACCCTGGGCCTTGGCGTGGGCCAGGCGCACCGGGTTGACGTCACCGACGATAACCACCGCCGCCCCCAGCAGGCGCGCCGAGGCAGCCGCTGCCAGGCCCACTGGACCGGCACCGGCGATGTACACCGAGCTGCCCGGGCCCACGCCGGCGGTCACCGCACCGTGGTAACCGGTGGGGAGGATATCCGACAGGCAGGTCAGGTCGCGGATTTTCTCCATGGCCTTGTCGCGGTTCGGCAGTTTCAGCAGGTTGAAGTCGGCGTACGGCACCAGCACGTACTCGGCCTGGCCACCGGTCCAGTCACCCATGTCGACATAACCGTAGGCACCACCGGCGCGGGCCGGGTTGACGGTCAGGCAGACGCCGGTGTGTTGCTCTTTGCACGAGCGGCAGCGGCCACAGGCGACGTTGAAGGGCACCGACACCAGGTCACCGATCTGCAGGTTCTCGACGTCCCTGCCCTTCTCGATGACCTCGCCGGTGATTTCATGGCCCAGGACCAGGCCGACCTGGGCAGTGGTACGGCCACGGACCATGTGCTGGTCGGAGCCACAGATGTTGGTGGAGACCACCCGCAGGATCACCCCGTGCTCGATCTTGCGACCGCGCGGGTCCTGCATTTTCGGGTAGTCAATCTTCTGCACCTCGACCTTGCCGCCGCCGAGATACACCACACCACGATTACCAGACATGCTTTCACCTCGCTAAAGTTTGTTGTTATGTAGCGGTGTAAAGTGCGCTGCCCGGGGGCGGCGCTGTGTTACTGGAATCTTTGTTCCGACTCGAGGGCCTCATCGCTGGCAAGCCAGCTCCCACAGGTCCGGTGTATGCAGTACCTGTGGGAGCGGGCTTGCCCCGCGATGGCGGCCGTCAGAGCACTACCGTCCTGTTGGCGTTGAGGAACACCCGCCGCTCGATGTGATACCCCACCGCCCGCGCCAGGGTCAGGCACTCGATATCGCGCCCCTTGGCAATCAGGTCTTCCGGGTAATGGCTGTGGTCCACCGCCTCGACGCCCTGGGCGATGATCGGCCCTTCGTCGAGGTCGTTGTTGATGTAGTGCGCCGTGGCGCCGACCAGTTTCACCCCCTTGTTGTAGGCCTGGTGATACGGCTTGGCGCCCTTGAAACCGGGCAGCAGCGAGTGATGGATGTTGATCGCCCAGCCGTCGAGCTTGCGGCACAGTTCGGGCGACAGCACCTGCATGTAGCGGGCAAGGATCACCAACTCGGCGCCGGACTCCTCGATCACCTGCAGCACCTTGCGCTCTTGCGCCGGCTTGTCATGCGGGTCGAGGGCAAAGTGGTAATAGGGAATGCGGTGCCAGTGGGCCAGGGGCTCGAGGTCCGGGTGGTTGGAAATCACCGCCACCACCTCCATGCTCAACTGGCCGATGCGCTGGCGATAGAGCAGGTCGTTGAGGCAGTGATCGGCCTTGGACACCATGATCACCACTTTCGGCCGGTGCTTGGGCGCGGTCAGCTCGAACAGCATGCCGAACGCATCGCCCCGCTCGGCCAGCCCTGCGCGAAAGCTGGCCTCGTCGAAGTCATCCGGCTGGCGGAATTCCACGCGAATGAAGAAGCGTCCGGACAGCCGGTCATCGAACGAATGGTGCTCAGTGACGTAGCAGTGCTGTTCGAACAGGTAACGCGTCACCACATCCACCGTACCCAGCAGGCTCGGGCAATCGGCGGTGAGAATCCAGGTGTCCGGGGCACGACTCATGGCATTGCTCCTTAAGCCTGAATGCTCAGGCCGTATTCGGCGGAGGCGTCCTGCAGCCACAGCCACCAGTAGTCGGAGAAGCTGCGGCGGATCAGCAGCTCCCAGGTTTCTTCACCGGTACGGCGGATCACCAGTTGCGACTTGGCGAACACCGTGCCAACCGCCTTGCCCACCGGGAAGTTGTTTGGATGGACATCATAGCTGGTGGATTTCATCAGCACGTCGCGCACATTGGGGCCGCTCAGTTCCAGCAGGGTTTGCCCGCCGCTGACGTTGACGATTTGAATGTGCAGGCCATCGAGGGCATCGCGCAGTTTTTGCTCGACGGCAAATTCCTCGCCGCCGGGAACGATCAGCAGCCACTCGTCCGGGCCCAGCCATTGCAGCGATGTCTCGCCGTTGGCGACCACGGTCAGGGCCACCGGCAGCTCCAGGCCCAGGGCCTTGAACACACCGCCGGCGAAGGCCGGATCCTTGCCATCACCACGAATGGTCAGGTGGCCAAGGAGTTTTTTCTCGCGCAGGGAGACCCCGGCGTTCTTGCGGCCCTTGCCGACCAGGCTGGGCAAGTCGGCGTGGTGCAGTGGCGTTTCAGCCTTGGCATCGTTGCCGGGGCGTTGCTGGTAGACGTTGATCGTGCTCATTACACACCTGCCTTGAATTCGCGTTCGGTAGGGCAAGTAACGTGTGGGAGCCGGCCTTGCCGGCGATGCAAGGCGCAGCCTTGCCAAAATCGGGGCCGCTACGCGCCCCATCGCCGGCAAGGCCGGCTCCCACAGGTCATCTGGCCAACAAGTCGATTAGATGTTCTGCCGCTCGCCCTTCGGATCGAAGAACACCGAAGAACAGATCTCCGCCTCGATCACGCTGCCATCGGCCTGGGGCGAGTAGACCCGCTCGCCGATGCGCTTGAGCCCGCCCTTGACCACGCCCATGGCAAACGAATAACCCAGGGAGTTGCTGGCGTAGCTGGAAGTAACGTGACCGACCATGTCCATCGGGATCGGTTGTTTCGGGTCAAACACCAGTTGCGCGCCTTCGGGCAGCCATTTGTTCGGGTCGACCGGCTTGAGCCCGACCAGTTGCTTGCGGTTCTCGCGCACGCAATCTTCGCGGTTCATCCCGCGCCAGCCGATCCACGAGAACGGTTTGGTACGGCCAACACACCAGCCCATGTTGAGGTCGTCCGGGGTCATCGAGCCGTCAGTGTCCTGGCCGACGATGATGAAGCCCTTCTCGGCCCGCAGTACGTGCATGGTTTCGGTGCCGTACGGGGTCAGGTTGTATTGCTTGCCGGCAGCGACGATTTTCTCCAGCACGCCCATGGCGTAGTTGGCCTGGACGTTGACTTCGTACGACAGCTCGCCAGTGAACGAAATGCGGAACACCCGCGCCGGCACACCGCCGACCAGGCCTTCCTTCCAGGTCATGAACGGGAAGGCGTCCTTGTCCAGGTCGATATCGGTCACTTCACTGAGCAGCTTGCGGCTGTTGGGGCCCGACAGGGTCAGGGTCGCCCAGTGGTCGGTGACCGAGGTGAAGTACACCTTAAGCTCCGGCCATTCGGTCTGCTGGTAGATCTCCAGCCACTGCAGCACCCGTGCCGCGCCACCGGTGGTGGTGGTCATGATGAAGTGGTTGTCGCCGACGCAGGCGGTGACGCCGTCGTCAAAGACCATGCCGTCTTCCTTGCACATCAGGCCGTAGCGGGCCTTGCCGACGTCAAGCTTGGTCCAGGCGTTGGTGTAGATGCGGTTGAGAAATTCGCGCGCGTCCGGGCCCTGGATGTCGATCTTGCCCAGGGTCGAGGCGTCGAGCAGTCCGACGCTGTCACGCACCGCCTTGCACTCGCGAGCCACGGCGGCATGAATGTCTTCGCCGTTGCGCGGGAAGTACCAGGGGCGCTTCCATTGGCCGACGTCTTCGAACTCGGCGCCGTTCTTCACATGCCAGGCATGCAGGGCGGTGAAGCGTACCGGCTCGAAAAGGTGCCCGCAGTGCCGGCCCGCCACCGCGCCGAAGGTGATCGGCGTGTAGTTGGGGCGGAACATGGTGGTGCCCATTTCCGGGATGGTGATGCCCATGGAGCGGGCGGCAATCGCCAGGCCGTTGATGTTGCCGAGCTTGCCCTGGTCGGTACCAAAGCCCAGGGCGGTGTAGCGTTTGACGTGTTCGACCGACTCGAAGCCTTCGCGGGTGGCCAGTTCGATGGCGGCGGCGGTGACGTCGTTCTGCTGGTCGACGAACTGCTTCGGCGCCCGCGCAGTGTTCTTGTCGTGGGGCACCTGGAACAGCGCCACGGTGGGTTCTTCCTGACGCGCCAGGACTTTCGGGATCACCCCAAGCACGGCCTTGAAGCCGGCTTCGGTGGCGGCACGCACGCCGCCTTCAAAGCCATCGGCGAGGGTGTCGCCGAGGGCGAACACACCGTTGATGCCGCCCACGCACACGCGTTTTTGCGGTGCTTCGCCGGGCACGAAACCGAGAATGTCTTCACGCCAGACCGGCTTGCCGCCCAGGTGCGAAGCCAGGTGCACGACCGGGCTGTAGCCGCCGGAAGTCGCGACCAGGTCGCAATCCAGCCACTCGCCGGGGCTGCTGACTTTATGGGCTTTGACGTCGATGGCGGCAACGCGGGCTGCGCTTACATGCTTGCTGCCACGGGTCTCGATCACCGCGCTGGAGGTGAGGATGCGGATGCCTTTGGCTCGCGCTTCTTCCACCAGCGAACCGCGCGGGTTGTGGCGGGCGTCGGCGATGGCGACCACGTTCAGGCCGGCGTCGTGCCAGTCCAGGGCCACGCGGTAGGCGTGGTCGTTGTTGGTCGACAGCACCAGCTTGCGGCCCGGCGCCACGCCGTAACGGCGCACGTAGGTCGATACCGCACCGGCGAGCATGTTGCCCGGCACATCGTTGTTGCCGTACACCAATGGTCGCTCGTGGGCGCCGGTGGCCAGCACCACGCGCTTGGCGCGCACCCGGTGCATGCGCTGACGCACCTGGCCGATCGGCGCGTGATCACCGAGGTGGTCGGTCAGGCGCTCGTGAATGGTGAGGAAGTTGTGGTCGTGGTAGCCGTTGACCGTTGCCCGTGGCAACAGGATGACTTCCGGCAGTTCCTTGAGCTCGGCCACTACTGCCGCAACCCAGTCGGCGGCCGGTTTGCCGTCGAGGGTTTCACGGCTGTCGAGCAGGCTGCCGCCGAACTCTTCCTGCTCATCGGCGAGGATCACCCGCGCGCCGCTGCGACCCGCTGCCAGGGCGGCTGCCAGGCCGGCGGGGCCGGCGCCGACCACCAGCACGTCGCAGTGGTGGCTCATGTAGTCGTAGCTGTCCGGGTCGTTTTCCAGCGGCGCACGGCCAAGGCCCGCGGCTTTGCGGATGTACTTCTCGTAGGTCATCCAGAACGACTGCGGGTACATGAACGTCTTGTAGTAGAAACCCGGCGGCATCAGCTTGCCGCCGACCTTGCCGAGAATGCCCATGACGTCGTTGTTCACATTCGGCCAGCCGTTGGTGCTGGTGGCGACCAGGCCGCTGTACAGCGCCTGCTGGGTGGCGCGCACGTTAGGCACCTGGGTGGCTTCGGTGGCGCCGATCTGCAGGATGGCGTTGGGCTCTTCGGAGCCTGCGGCGATGATCCCGCGGGGGCGCGAGTACTTGAAGCTGCGCCCGACGATGTCGACGCCATTGGCCAGCAGCGCGGCGGCCAGGGTGTCACCGGCAAATCCCTGGTAGGTCTGGCCGTTGAAGGTGAAGCTCAAGACTTTGCTGCGGTCGATGCGACCACCGTTGGACAGGCGATAGACCTGGCTCATACCTTTTCTCCCTGACCACTGACTGCCAACTGCGGGCTGGTGCTTTTGCCGGTGACCTGCGGCTTGGCGCCGATCGGATAGGTTTCCAGAATTTCGTAGGTCAGCGTGTCACGCGTGGCGTTGAAGTACTGACGGCAACCGGCGGCGTGAATCCACAGCTCGTGGTGCAGGCCGCGCGGGTTGTCGCGAAAGAACATGTAATCGCCCCACTCCTCGTCGGAACAGGCGTTGGGGTCCAGCGGCCGGGGAATGTGCGCCTGGCCTGCGGCGTGGAACTCCTCTTCGGAGCGCAGCTCGCCGCAGTGGGGACAGAAGATATGCAACATGGGGATTTCTCCTGTTAGTGGGCGACAGCGGCGGCGCCGTGTTCGTCGATCAGTGCACCGTTGTGGAAACGGTCGATGGAAAAGGGTTTGGCCAGCGGGTGCATTTCGCCCTTGGCCAGGCTGGCGGCGAAGACGTTGCCCGAACCGGGGGTGGCCTTGAAGCCGCCGGTGCCCCAGCCGCAGTTGAAGAACATGTTCTTCACCGGGGTCTTGGAGATGATCGGGCAGGCGTCCGGCGTGGTGTCGACGATGCCGCCCCACTGGCGGTTCATGCGTACCCGCGAGAGGATCGGGAACATTTCGACGATGGCCTGCAGGGTGTGCTCGATCACCGGGTACGAACCGCGCTGGCCGTAGCCGACCCAGCCGTCGATGCCGGCGCCGATGACCAGGTCGCCCTTGTCCGACTGGCTGATGTAGCCGTGCACGGCGTTGGACATGATCACGCTGTCGATGATCGGCTTGAGCGGCTCGGACACCAGCGCCTGCAGCGGATGCGATTCGATCGGCAGGCGGAAACCGGCAAGCTTGGCCATATGCCCGGAGTTACCGGCAGTGACCACGCCGACGCGCTTGGCACCGATGAAGCCCTTGTTGGTCTCGACACCGATGACCACGCCGTTTTCCTTGCGAAAGCCGATCACTTCGGTCTGCTGGATCAGGTCGACGCCCAGGGCGTCGGCGGCACGGGCAAAGCCCCAGGCCACGGCGTCGTGACGGGCGACGCCGCCACGCCGTTGCACGGTGGCGCCGATGATCGGGTAGCGGGTGTTCTTCGAGCAGTCCAGGTACGGAATCTCTTCGGCCACCTGTTGGGCATTGAGCAGCTCGCCGTCGACACCATTGAGGCGGTTGGCGCTGACCCGGCGCTCGGAATCACGCATGTCCTGCAGGGTGTGGCAGAGGTTGTAGACGCCGCGCTGGGAGAACATCACGTTGTAGTTGATGTCTTGCGACAGCCCTTCCCAGAGCTTCATCGCGTGCTCATACAAGTGCGCCGACTCGTCCCACAGGTAGTTGGAGCGGACGATGGTGGTGTTGCGCGCGGTGTTACCGCCGCCCAGCCAGCCCTTCTCGACCACCGCCACGTTGGTGATGCCATGCTCCTTGGCCAGGTAGTAGGCGGTGGCCAGGCCGTGCCCGCCACCGCCGACGATGACCACGTCGTAGACTTTTTTCGGGGTTGGCGTGCGCCACATGCGCTGCCAGTTTTCGTGGTGGCTGAGTGAGTGCTTGAAGAGGCCGAAGCCTGAGTAACGTTGCATAGTCTTTACTCCTGGACCACTCAGCGATAAACCGGAAAATCTGCACAAAGTGCCGACACGTTCTTCGCAACATCGGCCTCGACATCGGCATCGCCGAGGTTATCGAGGATGTCGCAGATCCAGCCGGCCAGCTCCACGCACTGGCTGACCTTGAAGCCGCGGCTGGTGACCGCCGGGGTGCCGATACGCAGGCCGGAGGTGACGAACGGCGACTGCGGGTCGTTGGGTACGGCGTTCTTGTTGACGGTAATGTGGGCGCGGCCCAGGGCGGCGTCGGCATCTTTGCCGGTCAGGCCCTGGCGGATCAGGCTGACCAGGAACAGGTGGTTATCGGTACCACCGGAGACCACGTCATAGCCGCGCTTGATGAACACCTCGGCCATGGCCTGGGCGTTGTCGATCACCTGCTGCTGATAGGTCTTGAAGCCAGGCTCCAGCGCTTCCTTGAAGCACACCGCCTTGGCGGCGATCACATGCATCAACGGGCCGCCCTGGGCGCCGGGGAACACTGCGGCGTTGAGCTTTTTCTCGATCTCTTCGTTGCTGCGCGCCAGGATCAGGCCGCCACGCGGACCGCGCAGGGTCTTGTGGGTGGTAGTGGTGACCACGTCGGCGTACGGCAGCGGGTTCGGGTACAGCCCGGCGGCGACCAGACCGGCGACGTGGGCCATGTCGACGAACAGGTAGGCACCGACCTTGTCGGCGATCTGACGGAAGCGTGGGAAATCGAGGGTTTTCGAGTAGGCCGAGAACCCGGCGACGATCATCTTCGGTTTGCTCTCCACCGCCAGGCGCTCGACTTCGTCGTAATCGATCAGGCCCGTCTTGGTGTCGATGCCGTACTGCACGGCGTTGTACAGCTTGCCCGAGGACGACACCTTGGCGCCGTGGGTCAGGTGCCCGCCGTGGGCCAGGCTCATGCCCAGAATGGTGTCGCCGGCCTGCAACAGGGCCAGGTACACGGCGCTGTTGGCCGAGGAGCCGGAGTGTGGCTGGACGTTGGCGTAATCGGCGCCGAACAGCTGCTTGGCGCGGTCGATGGCCAGTTGCTCGACTTTATCCACATGCTCGCAACCGCCGTAGTAGCGCTTGCCGGGGTAGCCCTCGGCGTATTTGTTGGTCAGGCCGCTGCCCTGGGCCTGCATGACACGCTTGCTGGTGTAGTTTTCCGAGGCGATCAGCTCGATGTGATCTTCCTGGCGTTGCTCTTCGGCATTGATCGCCGCCAGCAGTGCATCGTCGTAACCCTGGATCTGGTCTTGCTTGCTGAACATCGCAGTTTCTCCCGGCAGCGGCATCGGTTCTTGTCGGGCAATTGCCCTTTTCAGCGATGGTATGACCGACGCAGACAGCCCAGATGCCTACGGACGCCACACAAAGGTGCGTTTACGACATGGGGGCCGATGTCGCCTGCATCGCTGGCAAGCCGGCTCCCACACGGTCACTGTGGGAGCTGGCTTGCCAGCGATAGGCGGCCACCCGGAACTTGGTTTAGAGTGCTCACCTGCGTCGTTCACAGGACAGTGTCATGCCAGATAAAAGCCAGCAATTCGCCAGCGACAACTATTCAGGTATCTGCCCGGAAGCCTGGGCCGCCATGGAAAAAGCCAACCAGGGCCATGAGCGCGCCTACGGCGACGACCAATGGACGGCACGCGCCTCGGAGTATTTCCGCAAACTGTTTGAAACCGACTGCGAAGTGTTCTTCGCCTTCAACGGCACCGCGGCCAACTCGCTGGCGCTGTCGTCCCTGTGCCAGAGCTATCACAGCGTGATCTGCTCGGAGACCGCCCACGTCGAAACAGACGAATGCGGCGCCCCGGAGTTCTTCTCCAACGGCTCCAAGTTGCTCACCGCGCGCAGCGAAGCCGGTAAGCTGACCCCCGAGTCGATCCGCGAAGTGGCGCTCAAGCGCCAGGACATCCACTATCCCAAGCCGCGCGTGGTGACCATCACCCAGGCCACCGAGGTCGGCAGCGTCTACCGTCCGGAAGAGCTCAAGGCCATCAGCGCCACCTGCAAGGAGTTGGGCCTGAACCTGCACATGGACGGCGCGCGCTTCAGCAACGCCTGCGCGTACCTTGGCTGCAGCCCGGCCGAGCTGACCTGGAAAGCCGGGGTCGATGTGCTGTGCTTTGGCGGCACCAAGAACGGCATGGCGGTGGGCGAGGCGATCCTGTTCTTCAACCGCCAGCTGGCCGAAGACTTCGACTACCGTTGCAAGCAGGCCGGGCAACTGGCGTCGAAGATGCGCTTCCTGTCGGCGCCCTGGGTCGGCCTGCTGGAAGACGGCGCCTGGCTGCGCCATGGCGTGCATGCCAACCGCTGCGCGCAATTGCTCTGCGAGCTGGTGCGCGATGTGCCAGGAGTTGAGCTGATGTTCCCGGTGGAGGCCAACGGGGTGTTCCTGCAGATGTCGGAACCGGCGCTGGAAGCCTTGCGCAACAAGGGCTGGCGTTTCTATACCTTTATCGGTAGCGGTGGCGCGCGGTTCATGTGCTCGTGGGACACCGAAGAAGCGCGGGTACGTGAGCTGGCGGCGGATATCCGGGCGGCAATGGGCGCCTGATGACGCCATCGCCGGCAAGCCGGCTCCCACAGGTACTGCATGCACCTTACTTGTGGGAGCTGGCTTGCCAGCGATGAACTCACCCCCGATTTAAAGTCTGAACCCACCCATCTGCCGCGCCAGATCATCGGCCAAGCCGCGTAACGCCTGACACTCCTGCCGACAGCCCTGCACATCCACTGCCGTTTCCCGCGCCAGGTCGGAAATCCCCTGCACGGTGCGATTGATCTCCTCCGTCACCGCCGACTGCTGTTCGGTCGCCGTCGCCACCTGATGGTTCATGTCACTGATGTGTTCGACCTGATCGGTGATCGTGCCCAGCGAAGCGCCGGTCTGCTGGCTCGACTCCACGCCCGTGCCGGTTGCCGCCTGGCCGGCCTGCATCGATGCGACCGCACTGCCCGCGCCATGCTTGAGGCGCAGGATCATCTGCTGCACTTGATCGGTGGACACCTGGGTGCGCCGCGCCAGGGTCCGTACTTCATCGGCGACCACGGCAAAGCCACGGCCCATCTCACCCGCCCGCGCCGCCTCGATGGCGGCGTTGAGCGCCAGCAGGTTGGTCTGCTCGGAGATGCTGCGGATCACCGCCAGCACTTCGTCGATCGACGCCACTTCCGTGGCCAGCTCACCCACTGCACTCGCCGCCTGGCCAATCTCGCTGGACATGCCCTCGATATGGGCAATCGAGCGGCGCACCACTTCGCGGGCCTGCAGCGCTTCGGTGCGCGCGGTTTCCGACGCCACGGCAGCGTTACCGGCGTTCTGCGCAATGTCCTGCACGGTCAGGCCCATCTCATGCACGGCAGTGGCGACCATTTCGGTCATTTCCTGCTGGCGGTCGGAACGTTCGGCGGTGTTCTCTACCACTTGCGTCACTTGCGCTACCGACGCGCGCAAGCGTTCGCTGGTGTTCAGCACTTCGCCAATCAGGTCACGCTGGCTGTCGAGAAAGCGGTTGAAGCCACGGGCCAGGTCGCCCAGCTCGTCTGCGCGGTTTTCGTCCAGGCGCTGGGTCAGGTCGCCGCCGCCATTGCCGATGGCCATCAAGGCCCCCGTCACACGCCGGATGGGGCGGACGATGCCGCGGGCCAGCAGCACCACCAGCAACAGCGATACCAGCGCGACCGCTGCACCAATCAGGCTGGTCAGCCAGACGGTCTCACGTACCTGGGCATAGATCTGTGCTTCTGGCACCTCGGCGACCAGGGTCCAGTTGAGGTCACGCAGCGGTAGGCTGAGGGCCAGGTAGCCCTCGCCATCGCGCTCGAAGCGGCTGCTGTGCAGGCCCTGTTCACGGCTCAGGACCACCTTGGCAGCCTCGCCGCCGATCTGCTCGGCGAGCTGCTGCTTACCGCTGAACGCCGACTGCGGATGCACCTGGATCAAACCGTCGCCGCGCACCAGCATCACCCGCCCACGTTCGCCGAAGCTGAAGTTGTGGATCAATTCGGAGAGTTCGGTCATACGCAGGCCAAGCCCGGCGATACCCACCAGTTGCCCGGCTTTCTCCACCCGATAGTCGATGAACAGTGCCAGTTCGCCGGTGCTGCCGTCGGTGTCGATGTTCAGCAGGCGCGGGTTGCCACTGTCGATAAAGCCGAAAAACCACTTGTCCGCCGGGTTGCTGCGGCTGAGGGTGCGGTCCAGGCCTTTCTCGTTGTAATAGTGGTTGCTCGCTGTAGCGGCAAACAACGCGGTAAAGGCATGGTTCTGTTTGCGCAGGGCTTCGAGGTACTCGATAAATTGCGGCGCCTGGGCGCTGTCTTCCCCTGCCGCCAGCCAATCGCGCAGCAACGTGTTGTTGGCAATGTCGGCCGCCGCCGTCAACGGTCGGCCAAGCATGCGCTCGATGTCGTTACGAATCGCCTCAATGCTCGCCGGCAAGGCGGTGTCGACCAGGTAACGCTCGGTCAGGCGATTGACCGCCACGCTATAGATGCCGACCACGATCAGAATGCTCAGCAACAGCGCTGCGCCCATGCTTGCGATCAATTGCCACTGGATACTGCGCCGCCAGAACTGCATGTATTTCCCCTGGGTAAATAAGCCCTGTAGTGCAAGAGACAGGCCAATTGTATACAACAGGAAATACAATCTGATCCACAGCAAAGCCGGCCCACCCTCCCGAAGGTGGTGAGCTGGCAAAAGGATGTAGCGGGGGCTTGGACGCGTTCAGCTGTTGCTGATGGTCCGGGCAATCACATCGACCGTGGCGTTGACTTGCTCTTGGTAACGGTCGAGGGCCTGCTGGTGCTGCTGTTGCAGTTCGATCTGCTGCGAGCACAGGTTGAGGGCTGCCAGTACCAGCAGCTTGTCACCGATCAGGGTCGGGTACTTACGCTTGGTATCGGCCAGCGAGGCGTTGAGCATCTGCACCGCTTGCGCCAGCGCTTGCTCCTGGCCTTCGGGGGCCTTGATCGAATAATCGCTGCCGAGGATCGACACGACATTGATCGGCTGCGCTGAGGTTTTCATGCGTTCACGGTACCAACGCTGGCACGCTCAACCAGGGCCTGGATGCGCGCGGCGGTGGCGCCCTGTTTTTCTTCCTGCTCCAGCAGGCTCAGTTGCAGGCTGTCGTTTTCATCTTTGGCCTGGGCCAGTTCGGCACTGATCTGCGCGTTGCGCTCGGTCAGTTCCTGATTCTTCTGCACCAGGTCGCTGACCAGTTGCTCCAGTTGACTAAGGGAAGTTTCCAACATGATTGCCTTCTCGGGGTGTTTCAGGGGGCGCACACGATAAAGAAAAGTCCGCGTGCTCGCCAGGGATATCGGGTTTAGACGCTTCGGCCTGGTGCAGATTGACCCACCGATAGCCCTGCGGTTCCCCGTTTTGTCTACCACCGGTCAGGAAAAAAGTTAGCTGCCTCACAATTTCATCTTCGCCCGCTCAAGTCTTTTCCCGGCCGACCGATAGGCATGGCAGTCCTGAATCTGCCGCACGGATAACGTGCCCTTTCCCCTCCTGGATACCACCATGTCCCTACGCAACATGAATATCGCCCCGCGCGCGCTTCTGGGCTTTGCTCTGATCGGTGCGCTGATGCTGGCCCTGGGTCTGTTTGCCCTGAACCAGATGAGCAAGATTCGCCAGGCCGGCGAAACCATCGAAACCTCGACGGTGCCGAGCATCACCAACCTCGACCAGTTGACCCAGCTGACCCTGCGCCTGCGCACCTTGTCGTACCGCCTGCTGCTCAACCGCGAAGCCGGCACCCTGCAGGCCACCCTCAAGCTGATCGACCAGCGCAACCAGCAGATCGACGAAGCGCGCCGGGTGTACGAGCCGCTGATCTCCGGCAACCAGGAGCGCTCTGCCTACAACCAGTACGTGCAGCTGCTGGGCCAGTACCGCCAGCTGGAAAACCGCATGCGCCTGGCGTCGCAGAACAATGACCTGGAGACCCTGCGCAACCTGATCAACCGCGACATGCTCGACAGCTCCGAGCAGATCAACAGCGTCATGGATCAATTGATCAGCATCAACACCGAGCAAACCAGCGAGATCAACCGCACCGCCGCCGACCAGTATTCCAACGCTGTTGCCCTGGTGATCGGCTTGCTGCTGGCTGCCACTGCCCTGACCCTGATCTGTGCCCTGCTGCTGACCCGCAGCATCGTCAAGCCGATCGACGAAGCCCTGCAGGCGGCCGAACGCATCGCCGAGGGCGACCTGACCCGCAGCATCCAGGCCGAAGGCCAGGACGAAGCCGCGCGCCTGCTCAAGGCCATGGCCAAGATGCAGAACAAGCTGCGCGATACCCTGCAGCAGATTTCCGGCTCCGCCACCCAGCTGGCGTCGGCGGCTGAAGAGCTGAACAGCGTCACCGACGAAAGCGCCCGTGGCCTGCAGCAGCAGAACAACGAAATCGAACAGGCCGCCACCGCCGTCACCGAGATGACCAGCGCCGTGGAAGAAGTGGCACGCAATGCCGTGAGCACCTCGGAAGCCTCCAAGGAAGCCACCCGCTCGGCCGGTGACGGCCGTGACCTGGTGATGGAAACCGTCAGCGCCATCGAGCGCATGAGCACCGACGTGCAAGGCACCGCCGAACTGATCGGCAATCTGGCGGAAGAGTCGCGCGATATCGGCAAGGTGCTCGACGTGATTCGCGGCCTGGCCGACCAGACCAACCTGCTGGCCCTGAACGCCGCCATCGAAGCGGCCCGTGCCGGTGAAGCCGGCCGTGGCTTTGCCGTGGTGGCCGACGAAGTGCGTGCCCTGGCCCACCGTACCCAGCAGTCGACCAGCGAAATCGAACGGATGATCGGCAGCATCCAGGGCGGCACCGAGCAGGCGGTCAACTCCATGCGCAACAGCACCGAACGCGCCGAGTCGACCCTGAACATCGCCCGTGGCGCCGGCCTGGCGCTGGAAACCATCACCGGTGCGGTCGCCGAAATCAACGAGCGCAACCTGGTGATCGCCAGCGCGGCCGAAGAGCAGGCCCAGGTCGCCCGCGAAGTGGACCGCAACCTGGTCAACATCAACGACCTGTCGGTGCAGTCGGCCACCGGCGCCCACCAGACCAGCGCGGCCAGCGCCGAACTGTCGCGCCTGGCGGTGGACCTGAGCGGGCTGGTGGCACGTTTCAGCGTGTAACGCAAACGCATCGCGGGTCAAGTCGCTACTCAGTACTCGATCCGCACATCCCCTTTCGGTACGCTGCAGCACGAAAGGATATAGCCTTCGGCGACGTCTTCATCGGTGATGCCGCCGTTGTGCTCCATCTCCACTTCCCCGCCCAGCTTGAGCACCTTGCAGGTGCCGCAGATGCCCATGCCACAAGCCTTGGGGATCATCAGCCCGAGCTTGGCCGCCGCCGCGTGCACAGTCTCGCCCGGGGCCACGCGGATACTCTTGCCGGTAGCGGTGAATTCCACCTGGTGCAGGTCGCCGGCGTCCACCTCGGCGGCTTCGGCGGCCTGTTCGGCGTGTTCCACAGCATCGGCCTTGACCTCGGCCGGGGTCGCGCCGAACGACTCCTCATGGTAGCGGCTCATGTCGTAGCCGCTGCTTTCCAGCAGGCGCTTGACCGCGTTCATGTACGGCGTCGGGCCGCAGCAGAAGATCTCCCGCTCCATGTAGTCGGGGGCGATCAACTCCATCAGCTTCTGGTTCAGGTAGCCGCGGTAGCCCGCCCAGGGCTCGCCCAGGCCATGCTTCTCGCAAATGATGTGCAGGCTGAAGTTGTCGATCCGCGAGGCCATGTGCTCCAACTCGCGGTGATAGATGATGTCTTTCGGTGAGCGCGCACTGTGGACGAAGACCATGTCGACATTGCCGTTGGTGTCGTAGAACCAGCGGGCCATGGACATCACCGGGGTGATACCGACGCCGCCACTCAGGTACAGCACCTTGGGGCTGGGGAAATCCATGGCGTTGAACAGCCCCACCGGGCCGTGCACCGCCAGCTCCTGGCCTTCGTGCAGGGTGTCGTGCAGCCAGTTGGAGACCTTGCCGCCGGGCACGCGCTTGATGGTCACCGAGAAGCTGTAGGGCACCGACGGAGAGCTGGAGATGGTGTAGGAGCGCATGATCGGCTCGCCGTCGATCTCCAGCTCCAGGGTGACGAACTGCCCGGGCTTGAAGAAGAACATGATCGGCTGGTCGGCCATGAAGCAGAAGGTGCGCACATCCCAGGTTTCCTGGATCACCTTGACGCAACGGACGATGTGGCGGCCGTTGGCCCAGGTCTGGGTGCTGACCGGATTGAGGAAGCTGTTGGACATGCTCGTCTCCACGGCCGACTGCGGCCTGATGGCTGCGATTCTGCTTAAGCCGCGCAGGCAACACTTACCCATCCGCGACATTGGCGTGCTTATCGCGACCAGCCCCCGGCTACAGGGGCTGGCGCGTCGGAAACGGATCTGATCATGTCGCCCATGGATATGGTTCAAGCGCTCTTCGAACGCACACTCCATCGCAAATGATCCTGCTGTATTTGTGCCTTGCGTCGCCATAACAACGATTAGCCACTTTCACCGGCCACAAGCACTGGCCATGAGGACCTACACGATGGACGTCACCGCAACTTTGAGTCTGGGCGATCCACTGGAACCTGCACGCAAGGCCACCGCCGAGATGCTGCAGAGCCGCGAGCGGACCTTCTCGCTGCCACAGCCGTTCTACTGCGACGAGCGCCTGTTCCAGATCGACATGGAAGAAATTTTCCAGAAGGAATGGCTGATCGCCGGGATGACCTGCGAAATCCCGACCAAGGGCAACTTCATCACCCTGCAGATCGGCAAGAACCCGATCCTGGTGGTGCGCGGTGCCGAAGGCCAGGTGCATGCCTTCCACAACGTCTGCCGCCATCGCGGTTCGCGCCTGTGCACCAGCGACAAGGGCAAGGTCGCCAAGCTGGTCTGCCATTACCACCAGTGGACCTACGAGCTGGACGGGCGCCTGCTGTTCGCCGGTACCGAGATGGGCGCCGACTTCGACATGAAGCAGTACGGGCTCAAGCCTGTGAACGTGAAGACCGCCGGTGGCTACATTTTCATCAGCCTGGCCGAGAACCCGCCAGCCATCGATGACTTCCTCGCCACCCTGACCCACTACATGGAACCCTACGACATGGAGAACACCAAGGTGGCGGTGCAAACCACCTTGATGGAAAAGGCAAACTGGAAGCTGGTGCTGGAAAACAACCGCGAGTGCTACCACTGCAGCGGTTCGCACCCTGAATTGCTGAAAACCCTCCTGGAGTGGGACGACGTCACCGACCCGCGCGCCGACCAGGCGTTCAAGGACCACGTCGCCGCCTCGGCCGCCGCCTGGGACGCCGAGAAGATCCCCTACGCCCACGCCAGTTTCGGCCTGCGCAACCGCATCGTGCGCATGCCGCTGCTCAAGGGCACGGTGTCGATGACCCTGGACGGCAAGCAGGGCTGCCAGAAGCTCATGGGCCGGATCAAGAACCCGGACCTGGGCTCGATGCGCATCCTGCACCTGCCGCACTCCTGGAACCACTGCATGGGCGATCACATCATCGTCTTCACCGTGTGGCCAATCAGTGCGCAAGAGACCATGGTCACGACCAAGTGGCTGGTGCACAAGGATGCGGTTGAAGGTGTCGACTACGACCCGGCGCGCATGCGCCAGGTGTGGGATGCCACCAACGACCAGGACCGGCGCCTGGCGGAAGAGAACCAGCGCGGGATCAACTCGACGGCGTACCAGCCGGGGCCTTATTCGAAGACCTACGAGTTTGGTGTGGTGAACTTTGTCGATTGGTACAGCGAGCGGATACTGAGCAACCTGGGGGCGGCACCGGCGCCTTACCTCAAGGGTGTGGCTGCGCAGTAAAGCGGGGCCGCTTTGCGGCCCATCGCCGGCAAGGCCGGCTCCCACAGGTGGTGTGTATACCTGCAAACCCTGTGGGAGCTGGCCTTGCCAGCGATGGGGCCGTACCAGCCTGTACAAAATTTGACCACCTACCGCAATCCCCCGGCCCCACTGGGCCCGTCAACACAGCAAACACTTTATCCACAGGACAGCCCACAGCTAATGTGGGCAAGTCGTTGTTTTTCCCGCTAAATTTTATTGGTCAATATTTGATCAATTCTCTGCGCGCCTTTAAATACAAGGCTCACAGCGGAAGGCGAACACCTTATCCACAGAGACGCCAACAGACTTTGTGTGCAAAAGTCCAAGCCCCGAAAAACCCTTGTGGATAACGCTTCGAGAAGCCGAAACACTGGGCCTGTACAAGTAAAAATGACACAATTGAGTGTTTTTTGATCAACCGTGCGCAGCCCTTGCCCCACGGGCCTCTCAGCCATGGGCGAACATATTATCCACAGACCCGCCAACAGCGATTGTGGGCAAACTCATCGCCGGCCAGGGAAGAAAACCTCGAAAAATCCGCAACTTAGCCTGATCATTTTTTGACCATAACGCCGAAGGGCACGCAATGCGTGCCCTCCAGCCATGCACAAACACTTTATCCACAGATCGGCCAACAGACTTTGTGAGCAACTGTCAGCGCAGCACACCCTCTTCCACCAGCAGCTTGAGGATGGCTTGTGCACCGTCCTGAGGGCTGACGTCCTTGAGTACTTGCCCACCGCCGCCACTGGCCTTGGCGGTGGCGGCTTTCATGCGGTCGGCGCCGCTCTTGGCCTTGATCACTTTGAGGCGCTTGGGCCGTGGCTTGGCCGGTTGCAGTTCGGCACTTGTGAATAACTCGTCTTCGATGATTGCCACCTGGCGCGCGGCCAACACCCCACGCCGCGCCGGGCCAAACGCGCTCTGGCGCGGCTTGGGCGCGGCGTTATCCACAGTGGCGAGCAACGGCAGGCGCACCTTCAAGCGGCGCCGCTGGCCCCGTGGCAGGGCCTGCAGGACCTGGGCCACGCCGTTGTGGATAGACTCCACTTCGGCAAGGCCCACCACCAGCGGCCAGCCCAGACGCTCGGCCAGCAGGAATGGCAGCATCCCTGAGCCTTCGCCGGTTTCCGCCTGGCTACCGGTAAGTACCAGTTGCGCACCGGCGTCGCGCAGATAGTCGCCCAGTACGCCCAGGGCATCGGCGCCTTGCGGTTGTTCCAGCACGTCAATGTGTTCCAGGCCCATGCCCAGGTAGGCGCGCAAGGCCGGCTCCTGCGGGTCGCCGGCATGCAGCACCTGCAAGTTATCCCCAGCCAGCTGCAGGCCCAGTTCCACCGCCCGGGCGTCCTGTTCGGCGCGGCGGCTGCGGCCGGAGCTGGGGTGGGCACCGATTGAAACCAGACTGATGACCTTGGTGTGCATAGTTATCCCCTGCCCTTAGGCCGCATCGCGCTTGGCGTCGTTGCGGTAGTTTTCCACAGCCTCGATCAGCGCCTGGAGAATCGCCGCGCTGTCGCCGATCACCGACAGGTCGGCACGCTTGATCATGTCGCAGCCCGGGTCCATGTTGATCGCCACCACCTTGTCGCAGGCCCCGATGCCCTGCAGGTGCTGGATCGCCCCGGAAATACCCACAGCCACATAAACCCGCGCGGTCACCCAGGTACCGGTAGCACCGACCTGGCGATTGCGCGGCATGAAGCCGTCGTCCACGGCCACCCGCGAAGCGCCTTCGGTAGCGCCCAGCGCAACGGTGGCGCGGTGGAACAGGTCCCAGTCCTTGACGCCGTTGCCGCCCGAGACGATGAACTCGGCCTCGGCCATGGCAATGGCGGCCGGGTCGACGGCCACAGGGCCGAGGTCTTCAATTCGCGACAAGCTGCGCACAGCGCTTGTGGATAACTGCACCGGCAAGGCTTCGTGGCGAGTTTCGCTGACCGGTTCCGCGCATTCGGCAGCCGCCAGGATCAACCGTGGCAGGCCGCGGATCAGGTCCTGCTGGCCAGCGCCGGCGCGGCCGCTGCATTGCCCGTCCTTGACCTGCCAGACGCGCGTAGCCGGGCGTTCGCCAATGGCCGCGGCAAAGCGCCGGCCCAGCTCGCCGCCACCGGTACGACTGTCCGGCAGCAGCCAATGGCGTGGGCTGTACTGGTTATCCACAGCGCGCAGCCCCTGCACCAGTTGCTCCGGCGCATAACCTGCGAACTCGTCGCCTTCGATCACCAGCAGGCGATCGACGCCGGCTGTGGAAAAGTTGCTTTCCTTGTGTTCGCCAAACACCACCGCCAGCACTGCGCCGTCGCTGCCGGCCAGGCTGTGGGCCAGGCCCAGCAGGTCGCGGTCGTGGCTGCCCAGGCGGCCGCCGACCATGTCCGGGACCACGGCGATGTAGAACGCCGGCTGCGCCACCTGGTGCAGCGGCAATTGCACCGCCGCTGCTGCCGTGCGCTTGCTGCTGCCGCCCTGCTGGGCGCCGCTGCGGTCGATGCGCTTGATGCCGTTGGGGCCGATGAAGCCGACCCCATGGGGGTTCTTGCGGATGATGCCGTTGGGCCCCATCCAGCTGTGCTGTTGGCCCTGCTGCATGGCCGCGTGCAGCGGGTGCAGGCGGTTGCGGGCGATCCACTCGGCGCGCGGATCACGGCGAATAATGTCGCTCATCAGTGCACCTCCGCGGGTTCACGCTTTGCCGGGGCGGGTTTGCTCGCCTGGGCCTGTTCTTCGAGAATGGCGTCGGCGACCAGCTCCGCCAGGTCCTTGATCAGCGGACGCGGCTCGACCACGCCTTCGAGCATCGCCGTGCACTGTGGACAACCCACGGCCACCAGCTCGGCAGCGGTTTCGCGGATGTCGTCCATGCGCATGTCGGGGATCCGTTGCTTGCCAGGAATATCGGTAATCGGCGCGCCGCCGCCACCGCCGCAGCAGCGCGAGCGAAAGCCCGAACGCTGCATCTCCTGGACCTCGATACCGAGGGCGCGCAGCACTTCACGCGGCGCCTCGTACTCGCCGTTGTAACGACCCAGGTAGCACGGGTCGTGATAGGTCACGCTACCGCCCTTGTGCTGGCCGAGGTTGAGCGCGCCAGCGGCGATCAGTTCGGCGATATAGGTGCTGTGGTGCTGCACCAGGTAGTTGCCGCCGAAGGCACCGTACTCGTTCTTGAGCACATGGAAGCTGTGCGGGTCGCAGGTGACGATGCGCTTGAAGTTGTACTTGGCCATGGTCTGGATGTTGCGCCTGGCCAGTTGCTGGAAGGTCGCTTCGTCGCCCAGGCGCCGGGCCACGTCACCGCTGTCGCGCTCTTCCAGGCCGAGCACGGCAAAGTCCACTTGCGCGGCTTTCAGCACTTTGACAAACGCCCGCAGGGTGCGCTGGTTACGCATGTCAAACGCACCGTCGCCGACCCAGAACAGCACCTCGGCGGTCTTGATGTCGCCGAGCAGGTTGAGGTTGAGGTCCGCCGCCCAGTTCATCCGCCCGCCCGGAGCAAAACCGCCGGGGTTGTCGGTGGCGATCAGGTTGTCCAGCACCTCGGCGCCCTTGTTCGGCGTCGCGCCTTTTTCCAGGGTCAGGTGACGGCGCATGTCGACGATGGCATCGACGTGCTCGATCATCATCGGGCACTCCTCGACGCAGGCGCGGCAGGTGGTGCACGACCACAGGGTCTCGGCGTCGACCAGGCCGTTGACGATGGGCTGGTGCGGGTTGCCGCCATGCTCGCCGATCGGTTTGCCAGGGTACGGGCTGCCAGCGAACTTGGCATCGGTGCCGCCGGCCAGGCCGACGACCATGTCCTGGATAAGTTTTTTCGGGTTCAACGGCTGACCGGCAGCAAAGGCCGGGCACACCGCTTCACATTTGCCGCACTGCACGCAGGCATCGAAACCGAGCAGCTGGTTCCAGGTGAAGTCCTTGGGCTTTTCCACGCCGAGCAGGGCTTGTGGATCTTCCAGATCGATGGGCTTGAGCCCGGTCGAGCGACCACCGCCAAAGCGCTCGGCGCGCCGGTGCCAGGCCAGGTGCAGGGCACCGGCGAAGGCGTGCTTCATCGGCCCGCCCCAGGTCATGCCGAAGAACAGCTCGGACACGCCCCACAGCACGCCAATACCCAGCAGCGCCACCAGCAGCCAGCCGCCGAAGCCCTCAGGGAGAATCCCGGCCACCGGCAAGGTGGCGATGAAGAAGCTCACGGCAAACACCAGCAGGCTTTTCGGCAGGCGCATCCACGGGCCCTTCGACAACCGTGAAGGCGGGTTGAGGCGACGTTTGTAGACGAACAGCGCACCGGCAAACATCAGTACGGTGGCAAACAGCAAGGCATAGCCAAGAATCTTGTTATGCAGGCCAAAGCCATGCACCAGGATCGCCAGTACCGCTGCCAGGACGAAGCCGCCAGCCGTGGCCACGTGGGTGTTGGCCATGTACTTGTCGCGGGCGACCACGTGGTGCAGGTCGACCATATAGCGCCGTGGCATGGCCAGCAGGCCGCCCAGCAGATCGACCTTCGACGGCCGACCCTGGCGCCACATCCGCACGCGCCGCAGCGCGCCAAGGACGGCAAGGCCCAGGGCGGCGAACAGGAGGATGGGGATAAGGGTGTTCAACATGGGAAGCTCCCAAAAGACACTTCAGTGCCTTGCCAGGGGATCACTGTGGGAGCTGGCCTTGCCAGCGATGCAGACACCGCGCAACAACAGACACGGCGTCGATCCCATCGCCGGCAACGCCGGCTCCCACAGGGGTAGTAACACACCAGCATTCAGTTGCCGGTCGATCAGAAATCCTTGCACAGGCGCAAGGCGTCGTAGATGGCCGCGTGTGTATTGCGCTGCGCCACGCAGTCACCGATGCGGTACAGCAGGTAGCCTTCGCCCGGTTGGCTGAGGATCGGCTGCGGCTTGATCGCGAACAGGGCTTCGATATCGATCTGGCCCTTGTTCCGCGAACCTTCCTTGAGCCCGTAGTACAGCGCCTCGTCCGGCCGCACGCCGTTCTCGATCACCACCTGGTCGACCACCCGCTCCTCTTTGGCGCCGGTGTATTCGTTCTCCAGCACCGCCACCAGCTTGTCGCCCTCGCGGTAGACCTTTTCCAGCATCAGGTCGCCGGTCATGATCACTTCCTTGGGGTACATGCTGCGGTAGTAGGTCGGGAACGACGTGCCACCGATGGCCACGCCCGGCTTGATGTCGTCGGTGACGATCTCCACCTGGCTGCCTTTGTCGGCGATGTAGTCGGCCACCGACATGCCGGTGAATTCGCAGATGGTGTCGTACACCAGCACGTTCTTGCCCGGCGCCACCTTGCCGTCGAGCACGTCCCAGCTGCTGACCACCAGCCCTTCGGCGGCGCCCCAGTGTTCGTTCTGCTCGATGTAGGGATGGCCGCCCACCGCCAGCACGATAATGTCCGCACGCAGGTCCTGGATGGTCTCGATATCGGCCGCAGTGCCCAGGCGCAGGTCGACCTTCAGGCGCGCCAGCTCCAGCTGATACCAGCGGGTGATACCGGCGATCTGGTCGCGTTGCGGCGCCTTGGCAGCGATGCTGATCTGCCCGCCGATGGCGTCTTTCTTCTCGAACAGGGTGACGTCATGGCCGCGTTCGGCCGCCACGCGAGCGGCTTCCATCCCCGCAGGCCCGGCGCCGACCACCACCACCTTGCGCTTGGGCCCGGTGCTTTTCTCGATGATGTGCGGCACGCCCATGTATTCACGGGAGGTTGCCGCGTTCTGGATGCACAGCACATCCAGGCCCTGGTACTGGCGGTCGATGCAGTAGTTGGCACCGACGCACTGCTTGATCTGGTCGATCTGGCCCATCTTGATCTTGGCGATCAGGTGCGGGTCGGCGATGTGCGCGCGGGTCATGCCGACCATGTCGACATAGCCGCCTTCGAGGATGCGCGTGGCCTGGTTGGGGTCCTTGATGTTCTGCGCGTGCAGCACCGGAACCTTGACCACTTCCTTGATGCCGGCCGCCAGGTGCAGGAACGGCTCGGGCGGGAAGCTCATGTTGGGGATAACGTTGGCCAGGGTGTTGTGGGTGTCGCAGCCCGAACCGATCACGCCGAAGAAATCCAGCATGCCGGTGGCGTCGTAGTACTTGGCGATTTCCTTCATGTCCTCGTGGCTGAGGCCATCGGGGTGGAATTCGTCACCGCAGATACGCATGCCCACGCAAAAATCCGGGCCCACTTCGGCACGCACGGCCTTGAGCACTTCCAGGCCGAACTTCATTCGGCCTTCAAAGGTACCGCCCCATTCGTCGGTACGTTTATTGACCCGCGGGCTCCAGAACTGGTCGATCATGTGCTGGTGCACCGCCGACAGCTCGACGCCGTCCAGGCCGCCTTCCTTGGCCCGACGCGCGGCTTGCGCGTAGTTGCCGATTACCCGCCAGATTTCCTCCGGCTCGATGGTCTTGCAGGTGGCACGGTGCACCGGCTCGCGCACCCCCGATGGCGACATCAGGGTTGGCCAGTTGAAGCCATCCCAGCGCGAGCGGCGGCCCATGTGGGTAATCTGGATCATGATCTTGGCGCCATGCTTGTGCATGGCATCAGCCAGGTTCTGAAAGTGCGGGATGATGCGGTCGGTCGAGAGGTTCACCGAGGCCCACCATTCCTGCGGGCTGTCGATCGCCACCACCGAGGAGCCACCGCAAATGGCCAGGCCGATGCCGCCCTTGGCTTTCTCTTCGTAGTACTTCACGTAGCGCTCGGTGGTCATGCCGCCGTCGGTGGCGTAGACCTCGGCGTGCGCGGTGCTCAGTACCCGGTTGCGGATGGTCAGTTTGCCGATCTGGATCGGCTGGAACATTGCTTCGAAAGCCATGGCGGGATCCTCGACTTACAACGGCTTGACGATGAACAGGCCGTCGTCGTGGCCTTCTTCCGAACCGCCGTAGACCTGCTCGGCGACCGTGCGAATGGTGCTGCCGCGGGCCGCCAGGATCTGGTCCATGGCCCCGGCGAACCAGCCGGTAAACATGTAATCGACCTTGCGCCCGACCTTGCCGTACACATAGACGAACGCCGAATGCTCGAGCTTGACGCTGGCGGTGCCCTTGTCGAGGTCGATGTCCTGGATCTTGAACAGGCCCCAGCCGCGCTGGGACAGGCGCTTCATGTAGTGCTCGAACACCGCCACGCCTTCCAGGCCATGACATTCGGCTTCTTTCTCGCACCAGTGCCAGGCGGACTTGTAGCCGGCCTTGTAGAGGATCTCGGCATAGGCGTCGGCGCCCAGCACTTCCTCGATCCCCATGTGGTTGTTGACGAAGAAATGCCGTGGCACGTACAGCATCGGCAGGGCATCGCTGGTCCAGACACCGGTTTCGCTGTCGACTTCGATAGGCAATTGCGGGGCGATCTTGGCCATGGAAACTCAACTCCAGAAATTTTGGTTGGCTGCCCCTGCGCCTGTGGCAGGGGTCGGAAGACGGTTACTGGCGGCTTATTCGCCCCAGACATCCTTGAGCACGTTGACCCAGTTCTCGCCCATGATCTTGCGCACCACGCGCTCGGAATGGCCGCGCTTGAGCAGGGTCTCGGTGAGGTTGGGGAATTCGCCCACGGTGCGGATGCCCAGCGGGTTGATGATCTTGCCGAAGTTGGTCAGACGCCGGGCGTAGCCCTTGTCGTGGGTCAGGTACTCGAAGAAGTCCTGGCCGTGGCCCTGGGTGAAGTCGGTACCGATACCGATAGAGTCTTCACCAACGATGTTCATGGTGTATTCGATGGCTTCGGCGTAGTCATCGATGGTCGAATCGATGCCCTTGGCCAGGAACGGCGCGAACATGGTCACGCCGACGAAACCGCCGTGGTCGGCAATGAATTTGAGCTCTTCATCGGATTTGTTGCGCGGGTGCTCCTTGAGCCCGGAAGGCAGGCAGTGGGAGTAGCACACCGGTTTTTTCGATTCGAGGATGACTTCTTCGGAGGTCTTGGAACCGACATGGGACAGGTCGCACATGACCCCGACGCGGTTCATCTCGGCGACGATCTCGCGGCCAAAGCCCGACAGCCCGCCATCACGCTCGTAGCAGCCGGTGCCGACCAGGTTCTGGGTGTTGTAGCACATCTGCACGATGCCTACGCCCAGCTGCTTGAACACCTCGACATAGCCGATCTGGTCTTCGAAAGCATGGGCGTTCTGGAAGCCGAAGAGGATGCCGGTCTTGCCCACTTCCTTGGCCTTGCGAATGTCGGCAGTGGTGCGTACCGGCATCACCAGGTCGCTGTTCTCGCGGATCAGCTTCTGGCTGGCGGCAATGTTGTTGACCGTGGCCTGGAAGCCTTCCCAGACCGACACCGTGCAGTTGGCCGCAGTCAGGCCGCCCTTGCGCATGTCCTCGAACAGCTCGCGGTTCCATTTGGCAATGATCAGCCCGTCGATAACGATGCTGTCTGCGTGTAATTCGGCTGGGCTCATCAGGCTGTCCCCTTTATTGGTAAAACCTGCGCCGAATCGTCTGCCGGCGCTTTGGGGCCAGCATATGCCTAGGGGCAATGTCGCCCAGATGCAAAAACGACAGGGGAATTGCCGAAAGCGTCAAAGAGCGACAAAGGGCTGCTTTGACCGCCTGCGCCACAGTCTTTAACAGTTTTCCGACAATCCGCTCAAAGATTGCCGACCGCCTCTGCCCTAGCATGAACTGCCCCCCATTGCGCCCAGGTGCCCCATGCTTCGCCTTGCCTTTCTGTTCAGCCTGCTGCTCGTCAACTCCGGCTGCAGCGAGCGGGCACCCGCAAGCCTGCCGCCGATCCGCCAGGGTGACTATCAAGCGGTGATCGAACAGTTGCGCCAGAGCATCCCCGAGCAGATGCGCAAGAACCATGTGCCGGGCCTGTCCCTGGCGCTGATCGACGGCCAGACGCTGGTCTGGGCCGAAGGTTTCGGCCTGGCTGACGAGGCGCTGCAAATACCCGTGACCCCCGCCACGGCGTTCCGCGCCGGCTCGCTGTCTACGCTGTTCACCGCCAGCGCCACTTTGCAACTGGTCGAACAACAGCGCCTGAACCTGGATGCCCCGCTGTCGCAGACCCTGCCGGAGTTTCGCGTGCGTTCGCGCTTTCATGCCGATGCCCGCGGTGCTGACCGGGCTATCACCCTGCGCCGTTTGCTCAGCCACCAGGCTGGGCTACCCAGCGAATTTTTGCCGAACCTGCACAGCGCTGATCCATTGACGCACCTGCCGCAAAAAGCCGGCGAGCTGTGGCTTAACCATCCCCCCGGCATGCAGATGGCCTATTCCAACCTGGGCTTCACCCTGCTCGGCGCCGCCATCGAGCGCAGCAGCGGGCAACCCTTCGAAACCCGCCTGCAGCAGCACTTGTTGAAACCCCTGGGCATGGCGCACTCAAGTTTTATCGGCACCAGCAGCCTGCAGCCCTACCGCGCCCGCGGCTACCTGCAGGGCCAGCGCAGTAAGGACCCGGAAATTCGCGACCTGCCGGCTAGCGGCTTGTGGACCACGCCTCGGGATGTCGGCCAGTTCGTGCAAATGCTGTTCGCCCAGGGGCGCTTCGACGGTCGGCAAGTGCTCAATCGCCAGTCGATCGAACAGATGTTCCGCCAGCACAATCGCGCTAATGGGCCGGACGTCGATTGCCCGATTGGCCTGGCCTGGTACCTGGGCCCTTGCGGTGATCCACGCATAGGGCCGCAACTGCAGCAATGGCAACACAGCGGTTCGACCGGAGATTTTGCTGCGCAACTGAGCGTGCTGCCCGAGCCGAAACTGGCAGTGGTGGTGATGGCCAATGCCGATACCGCCGAAGCGCTGGTCAGCGACCTGGCCACCCAGGCCCTGCGCCTGATGCTGCAGGCCCACGGTAGCCAGCTGGCTTGCCCGCGCGACTGTCAGCCGAGCTTGCCGCCGCTGCGGCTCTGAACCTCAGGCTTCGTTGTGCGGCCAGCTCAACACGAACAGGGCGCCGCCACCGGCGCAGTCACGTACTTGAGCGTGGCCCTCGTGCCACTGCGACACTCGCCGGACCAGCGCCAGGCCAAGACCGTAGCCACCGGTGCGGCGATCGCGGCTGGTGTCCAGGCGGGTAAACGGCTCGAAGATCTTCTCCCGGGCGACCAAGGGCACGCCCGGGCCGTCGTCTTCGACAAACACCTGATACAGGTCGCCTTCGCGTACCAGGCTCACCCGCACTTCACGCTCGGCGTAGCGGATGGCATTACGCAGCAGGTTGATCACCGCCCGTGCCATGAACCGCGGCTCGATGCGAATGTTTTCAACCGTACAGACACTCAGCGTCAGCGCTACACCAGCGGCTTCCGCTTCCAGGGCGACGCTGCCAAGCACGCTGTCGATCCAGTCGGCGGCCTGGATGGTTTCGCGTTTGATCTGCGCCGCACCATGCTCAAGGCTGGCGTAGGTCAACAGCTCGGAGACCATCTCCTCCAGGTCGCCCAGGTCGGCATGCATATCGTCGATCAGCGGGCCACAGGCGCTCTGGTCGGCCAGGCGGCGCAACTGTTCCAGTTCGAAGGTCAGCCGCGCAATCGGCGTACGCAGCTCATGGGAAACGGCATTGGTCAGCTCGCGCTGGTTGGCGATCAGGCCTTCGATACGCCCGGCCATCTGGTTGAAATGCTCGGCCAGCTCACGAATGTTCGAGCGCCGCGACAAATGGATGCGCGAACGCAAGTCATTGTCACCAAAACGCTGGGCCGCCAGGCGCAAGCGCTCAAGGTCGCGCCAGTGCGGCCAGACCCAGCAGAACACGGCAATGCCGAGCAAGCTGGCGAACATGGCGTAGGCACTGACGGTAAAGGCTGTGGTCATGCGTAAATCGGGCGGCAAACTGACGCTCAACAACTGGCTGCCATCATCGATGGGAATGATGAAGCGGCTGACATCATCGGAAATCAGCATCTGCCCGTCGGCCAGTAACGCCTGATCTTGCCGGCCCAGTTGCAACTGGCTGGCCTCGACCAACTTGAGAGTCATCCCGTAGTGAGGCTGCAGCTCATTCAGGCGCTGCGGACGTTGTGCAGCAGGCAATGGCCGCAGTTGCTCCACCAGGCTGTAGGCCGGCCCGCGCATCGACTCGCGATAGTAAACATCGTCGCTGGTTTTCAGGTACCAGTCGAAAAACGTGTTGATCGACGGCACTGCCAGGGCGAAGGCTATGACCAGGGTGATGAACAAGCCGAGAAACAACCGCAGCATCTACAGCTCCCAGGCAAAAGGATTGAACAGGTAACCCTTGCCCCACACCGTCTTGATGCACACCGGCTCGCGGGGGTTGTCGCGCAATTTGCCGCGCAGCTTGCTGACATAGACATCGACGCTACGGTTGAAGCCGTCAAAGGCAATGCCGCGCAGGCGATTGAGGATGTCATCGCGCGACAGGGTCTGCCCGGCGGCACTTGCCAGCAGCCAGAGCAGTTCGAACTCCATGGTGCTCAACTCGATCGGTTCGTCACCCAGATGCGCTTCGCGACTGGCCCGGTCGATGCTCAAGTTCCCGAAGCGCAAGCTGTCGCGCCCAAGCGGCTCGCTGCCCTGGCGGCGCTGCAGGGCGCGCAGGCGCGCCAGTAGCACCGGTGGCTTGATAGGCTTGATCACATAGTCATCGGCACCGGACTCAAGGCCAAGGATATGGTCCAGGTCGTCCTCGCGGGCAGTCAGGATCACGATCGGGGTGGCCGCCTGGCTGCGAATCGCCCGGCACACCTGCAGGCCGCTCAGGCCCGGAAGCATCAGGTCGAGCACCACCAGTGCGGGCTTGAAATGCACAAAGGCCTCCAGTGCCTGGTCTCCACGATGCACGCAGTGCACCTCGAAGCCGTGTTCGGCCAGAAAGTGCGCAACCAGGCCAGCCAGTTTCAGGTCATCCTCGACCAGCAGTACCTTGATCAGTCCGGGGCTTTCCATGGCGTTTCCACAGGGTAGTCTGGATAAATGACAAAACGCCGAGTTTATGTGCGCCTTTATGAAACGTCTGTGAATAAGTGTTCACTCAGCCTGCACGCTTTTTCACAGGTGCAACGGCTACCCTGTTCTTTGCTGCGGCGCTGAGCGAGAATCGGCGCCCATGTTCGCGAAGCTTCCGGAGGATGTCGCAGATGAGAACGATGGTAGGGCTGGCCCTGGTATTGCTGGCATTCGGCGCCTATGCCGAGGACGACGAAAGCACCCCGTGCGACAACGTCGAAACCGACCAGCAAAGCTATGAATGCGCTCAATACAGCCGCACCACCGCTGAACGCGAACTCAATGCCGCTTTCGATGACCTGCTGCAACGCATCGGCGAGCAGTACGAAGGCCAGGACGCCAAGGTCGCCGACCTGAGCAAGCGCCTGCGTGACGCCGAAGCCATCTGGAAGCAACTGCGCGATGCCGATTGCAAGGTCGAGACCTTTGACGTCAAGCCCGGCAGCAAAGCCTTCGAAACCGCGCAGAACACCTGCCTGGCCCAGCGCAGCGACGATCGCTCGGAGTACCTGCAATCGCTCGGCCTGCAATAACCCCTGTCCTGAGGTATGAATGAAAGTCTGCGGAATCGAAATCAAGGGCAGCGAAGCCCTGCTCGCGGTCGCCACCCTCGAAGCTGGCGCCCCGGCGCACCTGGCCCTGGGTACCAAGAAGATCGCCCTGGAAGACGATGACCTGGCGGACAACGTCAAGGCCTTCGCCCGCCAGGCGCGGCAATTCTTCAGTGACAACGCCATTACCCACCTGGCGATCAAGAAGCGCAGCAAGAAAGGCGAATTCGCCGGCGGCCCGACCACCTTCAAGATCGAAGGCATCCTGCAGTTGCTCGACGGCTGCGAAGTACAGCTGCTGTCGCCGCAAACCGTCAGCGCCCAGGCCAAGAAGCACGCCATCGAGCTGCCCGCCGGGCTCAACAAGTACCAGCACGAAGCCTACAAGTGCGCCTGCGCGGTGCTGCTCACGGCACGCTGAGTGCGGGTTTGGCGGTAACCTGGACGCGATCATCGCGCGGGCAGCTGTTAAAGCGCGCGCGGTAGCAGCGGGTGAAGTAGGACGATGACTCGAACCCGCAGGCGATGCTTACCTCCAGTACGCTGAGGTCGGTCTGGCGCAGCAGTTGCCGGGCCTTGTCCAGGCGCAGGCGCAGGTAGAAACCACTGGGGGTGTCGTGCAGGTACAGGCGAAACAACCGCTCCAGTTGGCGCCGGGTGATCTGCACCGACTCGGCCAGCACCAGGGTATTGAGCGGTTGCTCGGTGTTGCGCTCCATCTCGCCGATCACCTGCACCAGTTTCTTGTTACTGATCCCATAGCGTGAGGCGATCTGCATGCGCTGGTGATCCTGGCGCGGGCGGATACGGCCGAGCACGAACTGCTCCGACACCTGGATCGCCAGCTCCGGGCCGTGGGCCTGGGCGATCAGGTCGAGCATCAGGTCGATCGACGCAGTACCACCCGCCGAAGTGATACGTCGGCGATCTACTTCGAACAGCTCCTGGGTTGCCTGCAACTGCGGGTAACTTTCCTTGAAGGCTTCCAGCGCTTCCCAGTGCAGGGTCACCCGGTGGCCGTCGAGCAGCCCAGCCTCGGCCAGCACCACGGTGCCGGTGTCGATGCCACCCAACACCACGCCCTCGTGATCGAGCTTGCGCAACCAGTGCTGCAGGACCGGGCCGAAGCTGCGCAGTGGCTCGAAACCGGCCACCACCAGCAGGGTCGCGCCTTTGCCCAGCGGCTGCAGCGCGGCGTCGGCATTCACCGACATGCCGTTGCTGGCCGGCACCGCACCGCCATCCATACTCAGCACCTGCCAGCGGTACAACTCGCCGCGAAAGCGGTTGGCCACCCGCAACGGCTCTACCGCGGAAATGAAGCCAATGGCGGAGAAACCGGGCAACAGCAAGAAATAGAAATCCTGGGGCATAGCGACAACTCGACGGCCACGGATGCAGGGTTAATAGCGCGCTGGTCGCCACTGTGCAAGTGCCGGTCGCCACAGTGCGATTTTTGCCCAGGGTACCCGCGTAGTTTGATCACACGGCACGCAGAGGCCGCCCCCTATAACAATTAGAACTGCCGTTGGAGGAGCCACCATGAACAGAATGATCAGCCGTAGCCTGCTGATGCTCGTCGGTACCGCAATCCTCAGCACCAACGTAATCGCCGCAGAACCGGCGGCCTGCAAGAACGTGCGCCTTGGCGTGGTGAACTGGACCGATGTGATGGCCACCAGCGCCATGACCCAGGTCCTGCTCGATGGCCTGGGCTACAAGACCAAGCAGACCAGTGCCTCGCAACAGATCATTTTCGCCGGTATCCGCGACCAGCGCCTGGACATGTTCCTCGGCTACTGGAACCCGATCATGACCCAGACCATCACCCCGTTCATCGACGCCAAACAGGTCAAGGTCCTCGACCAGCCGAGCCTCGACGACGCCCGCGCGACCCTCGCCGTGCCCAAGTACCTGGCCGACAAGGGCCTGAAAACCTTTGCTGACATCGCCAAGTTCGAGAAGGAGCTTGGCGGCAAGATCTACGGCATCGAGCCAGGCTCCGGCGCCAACACCCAGATCAAGGCGATGATCAGCAAGAACCAGTTCGGCCTGGGCAAGTTCCAGTTGGTCGAATCCAGCGAGGCCGGCATGCTCGCTGCCGTCGACCGCGCTGTGCGGCGCAAGGAGGCGGTGGTGTTCTTCGGTTGGGCGCCGCACCCGATGAACGTCAACATCGACATGGCCTACCTCGGCGGCAGCGAGGGCGCCCTGGGCCCGGACGAAGGCCGCGCCTCGGTGTGGACCGTTACCGCCCCGGATTACGCCGAGCGCTGCCCGAACGTCAACCAGCTGCTGAGCAACCTGACCTTCAGCGCCGAAGACGAGAGCCGCATGATGCAACCGCTGCTTGACCACAAGGACGCGCTGGAGTCCGCCCGCCAGTGGCTCAAGGATCATCCACAAGACCAGAAACGCTGGCTTGAAGGGGTGACCACGTTTGACGGCAGGCCGGCCGCCGAAAACCTGCAACTGACCGCTAACTGACAACCCCCATCGCGGGGCATGCCCGCTCCCACAGAGGAAATGGTCATCTGTGGGAGCGGGCTTACCCCGCGACGGCCCCAACTCGCCCGAAGGAAACCGCACATGAACCACGACGTCATCATCACCTGCGCCCTGACCGGCGCCGGCGACACCGCCAGCAAGAGCCACCTGGTCCCGGTGACCCCAAAACAGATCGCCGAAGCCGCGGTAGAGGCCGCCAAAGCCGGCGCAACAGTCGTCCACTGTCACGTCCGTGATCCACAAACCGGCCGCTTCAGCCGCGACGTCGCCTTGTACCGGGAAGTGATGGAGCGCATCCGCGAAGCGGACGTCGACATCATCGTCAACCTCACCGCCGGCATGGGCGGCGACCTGGAGATCGGCCCGGGCGAGACCCCACTGGAATTTGGTACCGGCACCGACCTGATCGGCCCGCTGGAGCGCCTGGCCCACGTCGAGGCGCTACTGCCGGAAATCTGCACCCTGGACTGCGGCACCCTCAACTTCGGTGACGGCAACAGCATCTACGTCTCGACCCCGGCGCAACTACGCGCTGGCGCCAAGCGCATCACTGAACTCGGGGTCAAAGCCGAGCTGGAAATCTTCGACACCGGTCACCTGTGGTTTGCCAAACAGATGATCAAGGAAGGCCTGCTCGACGACCCATTGTTCCAGCTGTGCCTGGGCATTCCCTGGGGCGCCCCGGCCGATACCACCACCATGAAAGCCATGGTCGACAACCTGCCAGCGGGCGTGACCTGGGCCGGCTTCGGCATCGGCCGCATGCAGATGCCGATGGCCGCACAAGCGGTGCTGCTGGGCGGCAACGTGCGGGTCGGCCTGGAAGACAACCTGTACCTGGACAAGGGCGTGCTGGCCAGCAATGGCCAGTTGGTCGAGCGCGCCAGCGAGATTCTAAGCCGCCTCGGCGCACGGGTACTCACCCCTGCCGAAGGCCGCGCCAAAATGAACCTGACCCGTCGCTGATTGCTGGAGAAACCGATGAGCTTTATCACCGAGATCAAGACCTTTGCAGCCCTGGGCAGCGGCGTAATCGGCAGCGGCTGGGTGGCCCGCGCCCTGGCCCATGGCCTGGACGTGGTAGCCTGGGACCCGGCTCCCGGCGCCGAAGCGGCCTTGCGCAAGCGTATCGCCAACGCCTGGCCAGCCCTGGAGAAACAGGGCCTGGCGCCCGGCGCATCACAGGAGCGCCTGCGCTTTGTGGCAACTATCGAGGAATGCGTGCGCGATGCCGATTTCATCCAGGAGAGCGCACCCGAGCGCCTGGACCTCAAGCTTGACCTGCACAGCAAGATCAGCGCTGCGGCCAAGCCCAACGCGCTGATCGGTTCCAGCACTTCGGGGCTGTTGCCCAGCGAATTCTACGAGTCCTCGACCCATCCCGAGCGCTGCGTGGTCGGCCACCCGTTCAACCCGGTGTACCTGCTGCCGCTGGTGGAAATCGTCGGCAGCAACAAGACCACGCCCGAGGCAATCGAAGCGGCAAAAAACCGTCTACACCAGCCTCGGCATGCGCCCCTTGCACGTGCGCAAGGAAGTGCCCGGCTTTATCGCCGACCGCCTGCTCGAAGCGCTCTGGCGCGAGGCTCTGCACCTGGTCAACGACGGCGTGGCAACCACCGGTGAAATCGACGACGCCATTCGTTTCGGTGCGGGTTTGCGCTGGTCGTTCATGGGCACCTTCCTTACCTATACCCTGGCCGGTGGCGATGCCGGCATGCGCCACTTCATGGCCCAGTTCGGCCCGGCGCTGCAACTGCCCTGGACTTACCTGCCAGCGCCGCAGCTGACCGACGGGCTGATCGACGCCGTGGTCGAGGGCACCAGCGAACAACTGGGCGAACGCAGCATCAGCTCGCTGGAGCGCTATCGCGATGATTGCCTGTTGGCCGTGCTGGATGCGTTAAAAACCACCAAGGCCAAGCACGGCATGGCCTTCAGCGACTGACCGGAGTGCAGCGATGCCCGCATTGATCACCTACCAGACCCCGGTCCAGGCGGACTGGGTCGACTACAACGGGCATCTGCGCGATGCCTTCTACCTGCTGATCTTCAGCTACGCCACCGACGCCTTCATGGATCGCATCGGCCTGGACAGCGACAACCGCAGCGCCAGCGGCAACTCGCTGTTCACCCTGGAGTGCCACCTCAACTACCTGCACGAAGTGAAGCTCGGTACCCAGGTGTGGGTGCAGACCCAGATCATCGGCTTCGACCGCAAGCGCCTGCACCTGTATCACAGCCTGCATCGCGAAGGCTTTGACGAGGCGTTGGCGGCCAGTGAGCAGATGCTGTTGCATGTGGACCTGGCGGGACCAAGGTCGGCGCCGTTTGCGCCCGGGGTGATGGAGCGGTTGCAGGGGATCGTGGATGAGCAGGTTGATCTGCCGGCGGCCGAGTTTGTTGGCCGGGTGATCGGGTTGCCAACGTAATCGCCCTATCGCTGGCAAGCCAGCTCCCACAGAAGCGGCGGTGATCCCTGTGGGAGCTGGCTTGCCAGCGATGAATCCAGCACCGATCCAAAGGCAAAAAATAACCCCGGCAAGCCGTGAAGCAACCGGGGCCAAGAGCGAGCATGAACATGCTTCAAGCGGAGGGTGACCAAACCTTCCTTTTCTGTGCATGGCCCCAGTGTGCAGCCTCCCCTTCCCGTCGATTTGCCCGAAAACGACCTGTGCTTAGGTAAAGCGGCCATTGCGACAATCTGCCCTTGCCGCAGTGCCTCGGCGCCCACAGAATCGAAGACGATCACACCTGCAAACAAGGACAACAGCCATGATGCATGCGGATTTGATTGATCAGGACGACCTGCTGGGCCAGTTGCGCGCGCTGGGTTTCGAGATGCCGACAGATGCCAGTGCCGAGCAGGCCTGCGACTGTGCAGTGCGCGGTTTGAATGAGCCCCGGGCCAAAGCGTTAAAGGGCATGGTCGAGCAGATGTACAGAGGCAATGCGACCATTCTGCCCGCCGTGCGCCAGGCCATCGAAAAGCAGCTGTTGCCGGCGTTGGCGCAGTTCAACAGCAATCGCGGCTGACCCCATCGCTGGCAAGCCAGCTCCCACAGGATCGGCATGCACCGGACCTGTGGGAGCTGGCTTGCCAGCGATTGATTCAGCTCGGAATCAGAGCCTCACACTGGCAAACGTCGACTCGTTACGCGCCTGGCTCAATGCCGACATCGGCCCGGCCAGCGGCGACAGCACCAGCGCCTGCGGGATCGGCATCATCGCCACCTGCTGCGCAGTGTTGGAGCCCACACGCTCGTCACGCGGCGGAATACCGAAGTACTCGCGGTAGCACTTGGAGAAATGCGGCGTAGAGACAAAGCCGCACACCGAAGCCACTTCGATGATCGACATCGGCGTCTGCTTGAGCAATTGCCGGGCGCGAATCAGGCGCAGCTTCAGGTAGTAGCGCGATGGCGAGCAGTGCAGGTACTTCTGGAACAGGCGCTCGAGCTGGCGCCGCGACACCGCCACATAAACCGCGAGTTCGTCCAGATCGATCGGCTCTTCCAGGTTGGCCTCCATCAGCGCGACGATTTCCTGCAGCTTCGGCTGGTTGGTGCCAAGCATGTGCTTGAGCGGCACGCGCTGGTGATCCTGTTCGTTGCGGATGCGCTCGTAGACGAACATCTCGGAGATCGCCGCCGACAGCTCGCGGCCATGATCACGGCTGATCAGGTGCAGCATCATGTCCAGCGGCGCAGTACCGCCAGAGCTGGTGAAGCGGTTACGGTCGAGGGTGAACAAACGGGTACTCATGCTCACCCGCGGGAAGGCTTCCTGCATCGCCGCCAGGCATTCCCAGTGCACGCTGCAATCGAAGCCATCGAGCAGACCGGCACAGGCCAGGGCCCAGCTGCCGGTGCACACCGCACCCAGGCGACGGGACTGACGCGCCTGGCTTTGCAGCCAGGTGACGTGCTCGCGGGTCACGGTGCGCTGGATGCCAATGCCGCCGCAGACAATCACGGTGTCCATGGCCGGTGCCTTGTGCATTGCTGCATCGGGGGTGATCTGCAAGCCGTCGCTGGCCCACACCTGGCCGCCGTCCACGCTCAAGGTGCTCCAGCGGTACAGCTCGCGGCCGGACAGCTGGTTGGCCATGCGCAGCGGCTCAACAGCGGAAGCCAGGGAAATCAGCGTGAAATTGTCCAGCAGCAGAAAGCCGATGGATTGGGGCGTGCGGTTCTGGGTTGGGGTCCCGGAGTTGTACGACGTCATCGCGGTATCTCCTCACACAATGCAGGTTGTGCCTCAGGCAGGCACGGGCTTTTTTGTCACGGCCCCGATTCGGATGCAGGGGCTTTGCCAATCACAACGCAATTGCCATGCCTGAAATTGAATGGCCATTCAATAAAACCCAAAAACGACGTCGCGCAGCGTCTATACAGCCCTTGTTCCCAGGCACGCTTATAAACGCAAACGACCGACCTAGTGCCGGTCTGTAGGACGCGTGAGCAATTCGGTAGCACTTGTGTGAAGGATGCCCAGAAACGACATGGGCAACTGTCACCCAAGGCGTCAGGCGCCGGGGTAACAGCGGGTTACTTGAGGTGAGATGGGCCAGCGCGCCAAAAGGCAGCGCGCAGGCCAAGGGTGAACGAAAACGGCGCAGGCCACCTCAACGTTTCAACATTCAATGGCGCTGACCGCCAGGCCACCGCGCGAAGTTTCCTTGTACTTGTCGTGCATGTCGGCGCCGGTATCGCGCATGGTGCGGATCACCCGGTCGAGGGAGATGAAATGCTCGCCATCACCGCGCAGGGCCATCTGCGCCGCATTGATCGCCTTGACCGCGGCAATCGCATTGCGCTCGATGCACGGCACCTGCACCAGCCCGCCGACCGGGTCGCAGGTCAGCCCGAGGTTGTGCTCAAGACCAATCTCGGCGGCGTTTTCCAGTTGCCCAGGGGTGGCCCCGAGCACTTCGGCAAGACCGGCCGCAGCCATGGCACAGGCCGAACCGACTTCACCCTGGCAACCGACTTCGGCACCGGAGATCGAAGCGTTCTTCTTGCACAGGATGCCCACTGCTGCAGCACCGAGGAAGAAGTCGACGACATTGGCCTCGCTGACTTCGTCGCTAAAACGCATGTAATAGTGCAGCACTGCCGGAATGATCCCCGCCGCGCCATTGGTCGGCGCGGTGACCATGCGCCCGCCGGCGGCGTTCTCTTCGTTGACCGCCAGGGCATAGAGGTTGACCCACTCCATGGCGCTCAGGGTCGAGCCGATCACGTTGGGCTTGTTCAGCTCCTGCAGGCTGCGGTGCAACTTGGCCGCGCGGCGTTTCACATTGAGCCCGCCAGGCAGGACGCCTTCGTACTTGAGGCCGTTTTCGACACAGGCCTGCATGGCATGCCACAGCTTCAAAAGCCCGGCGCGAATCTCTGCCTCGCTGCGCCAGACCTTCTCGTTTTCCAGCATCAATTGCGACACCCGCAGGTCGTTTTGCTTGCACAACTCAAGCAGTTCCACGGCACTGTTGAAATCGTAGGGCAACACGGTGTTGTCGGCGTCCAGCACGCCGCTGGCAGCCTGGGCTGCATCGACGACAAAGCCGCCGCCCACCGAGTAATAGGTATCGCGGTGCAGCTCGCCAGCGGCGCCTTCGGCGGTCAGGGTCATGGCGTTGGGGTGATACGGCAGGTTCTCGTCGAGCAGCAGCATGTCGCGGGCCCAGACGAAGCCGACCTCGAACCGGCCGTCGAGCAGCAAGGTGTCTGTTTCGCGCAGGGCGTTGATGCGTGGGCCAATCTGCGAGGGGTCGATGGCGTCCGGCCATTCACCCATCAGGCCCATGATCACCGCGTTGTCGCTGCCATGGCCAATACCGGTGGCCGACAGCGAGCCGTACAGGCGTACTTCGATGCGCCGCACCTGCGCAAGCTCGCCGCGCTCGCGCAGGCCCTGGACGAACAGTGCTGCGGCGCGCATGGGCCCGACGGTATGGGAACTGGATGGGCCAACGCCGATCTTGAACAGGTCGAACACACTGATGGCCATGCCACCTACCTCCTGAATGTACAGCCTGAATGTGCAGCCCCGCAGCCCAAGCCAAGGGCGCCGCAACTGCTACGCTGATTAGGCGGCAATCCGCCGATTCCGCGCATCATCAGGCTTTTGCCAGGACCTCTGACGTCTGCAACCGACGCGTTCTTGCCCAGCAACGCCGCCAGCTGTCAGCCGCGCTTGTGCGCCGTTTTTTTGCGGTGCAGAGGTGCCGAAACTGCGTTTACAGGGTGGGATAAAGCTGTAAACGACCTCATCGACACTGGATGCGACCCTGTCTGTACTGGATACGACGCACCCTGTAGGCGTTTGATTTTCGCTGTTAGATGATCGGTATCGACTCGATTGCACGGCAGCCGTCCCGCTATCGCCCGATAGTCAGGCCCGACCGAATGCAAACCATAAAGCACGGCGGTCCCGTGGGACATCCGAGAAAAAAACCCAGGAGTCCATCGAATGAAAGGTTCACCCTCGCTATTGCTGGCCGCAGTGCTGAGTCTGCCGGTGCTGGCCCAGGCCGCCGAGCCCGAGCAGTGCCAGACCGTCAACTTCTCCGATGTCGGCTGGACCGACATCACCGTGACCACCGCGGTCACCAGCGTCGTGCTCCAGTCGCTGGGCTACAAGACCAAGACCACGATGATTTCGGTACCGGTGACCTACAAGTCGCTGGCCGATGGCAAGAACATGGACGTGTTCCTCGGCAACTGGATGCCGACCATGGAAAACGACATCAAGCAGTACCGTGATGCCGGCACCGTGGAAACCGTACGGGCCAACCTGGAGAACGCCAAGTACACCCTGGCCGTGCCCCAGGCGCTGTATGACAAGGGCCTGAAGAACTTCGCCGACATTGCCAAGTTCAAGAAGGAACTGGACGGCAAGATCTACGGCATCGAGCCGGGTAACGACGGCAACCGCACCATCCAGAGCATGATCGACAAGAACGCCTTCGGCCTCAAGGACGCCGGCTTCAAGGTGGTCGAATCCAGCGAGGCCGGCATGCTCTCGCAAGTGGAGCGCGCCCAGCGCCGCGACACCGCCGTGGTATTCCTGGGCTGGGAACCGCACCCGATGAACACCCGCTTCAAGATGAAGTACCTGGACGGCGGCGATGACTTCTTCGGCCCCGAATATGGCAAGGCCACCGTCCTCACCAACACCCGCAAGGGCTATGTGCAGGAATGCAGCAACGTCGGCCAGTTGCTGAAGAACCTGTCCTTTACCCTCGACATGGAAAGCACCCTGATGGGCAACGTCCTGGACGACAAGATGAAACCCGACGCTGCAGCCAAGGCCTGGCTGAAGAAGAACCCGCAGGTGCTCGACACCTGGCTGGCCGGGGTTACCACCGTTGACGGCAAGCCTGGCCTGGAGGCAGCCAAAGCCAAACTCACGCAGTAAGCACTGCCTGCGGCGGGCTGGCCCCGCCGCAGGCTGTCTTCAAACTTTTGCAGGTGGACGCTCGCTATCATGCTGATCGATGAAAAACTCCCTCTGGGCCAGTACATCGCAGGCTTCGTTGAATGGTTGACGCAACACGGCGCCAACTACTTCGATGCCTTCGCGGCAGCACTGGAATATATGATTCATGGCGTGACCGGGGCACTGACCTGGTTCAATCCCTTCGTCCTGATCGGCCTGGTTGCAGTGATCGCGCACCTGATCCAGCGCAAATGGGCGCTGACCGCATTCTGCGTACTGTCATTCCTGCTGATCCTCAACCTCGGCTACTGGCAGGAGACCATGGAGACCCTGGCCCAGGTGCTGTTTGCCACCCTGGTCTGCGTGGCCATCGGCGTGCCGCTGGGCATCCTCGCCGCACACAAACCGATGTTCTACACCGCCATGCGCCCGGTCCTCGACCTGATGCAGACGGTACCTACCTTCGTTTACCTGATCCCGACCCTGACCCTGTTCGGTCTGGGGGTGGTCCCCGGACTGATCTCGACGGTGGTGTTCGCCATCGCTGCGCCAATCCGCCTGACCTACCTGGGTATCTGTGATGTACCCCAGGAACTGCTCGACGCCGGCAAGGCCTTCGGTTGCTCACGCCGCCAGCTGCTGTCGCGCATCGAACTGCCCCACGCCATGCCGAGCATCGCCGCCGGCGTCACCCAATGCATCATGCTGTCGCTGTCGATGGTGGTGATTGCCGCGCTGGTGGGTGCCGATGGCCTGGGCAAACCCGTGGTCAACGCATTGAACACTGCCGATATCGCTCTGGGCTTCGAAGCGGGTCTGGCGATCGTGTTGCTGGCGATCATGCTCGACCGTATCTGCAAACAACCCGACGCGCCGGTAAGGAGTGAAGCATGAGCATTATTCGCTTCGAAGACGTAGACGTTATCTTCTCCAGCCGACCGCGCGAGGCCCTGAGCCTGCTCGATCAGGGCCTTTCACGCGAACAGATCCTGAAGCAGACCGGCCTGGTGGTCGGGGTCGAAAAAGCCAACCTGGACATCAACAAGGGCGAGATCTGCGTATTGATGGGCCTGTCCGGTTCAGGCAAATCCAGCCTGCTGCGTTGCATCAACGGCCTCAACACCGTCAGCCGCGGCAAGCTGTTCGTCGAGCATGAAGGCTCGCATATCGACATCGCCCACTGCACCCCGGTGGAACTGAAGATGATGCGCACCAAGCGCATCGCCATGGTGTTCCAGAAGTTCGCCCTGATGCCCTGGTTGACGGTGCGCGAGAACATCAGCTTCGGCCTGGAAATGCAGGGCCGCCCAGAGAAGGAACGGCGCAAGCTGGTCGACGAGAAACTCGAGCTGGTGGGCCTGACCCAGTGGCGCAACAAGAAGCCTGACGAGTTATCAGGCGGCATGCAGCAGCGGGTCGGCCTGGCCCGGGCGCTGGCCATGGATGCCGACATCCTGCTGATGGACGAACCCTTCTCGGCCCTCGACCCGCTGATCCGGCAAGGCCTGCAGGACGAGCTGCTGGAACTGCAACGCAAGCTGAACAAGACCATCGTCTTCGTCAGCCACGACCTGGACGAGGCACTGAAGCTCGGCAGCCGCATTGCGATCATGAAAGACGGCAAGATCATCCAGTACAGCAAGCCGGAAGAGATCGTCCTCAACCCGGCCGACGATTACGTGCGCACCTTCGTCGCCCACACTAACCCGCTCAACGTGCTCTGTGGCCGCAGCCTGATGCGAACCCTGGACAAGTGCAAGCGCATCAATGGCTCGGTATGCCTGGACCCGGGCGGTGATTCCTGGCTCGACCTGGCCGAAGGCAACACCATCAAGGGTGCGCGCCAGGGTGCCAACGGCATGGACCTGCAGAACTGGGCACCGGGTCAAGCCGTGGAAGGCCTGGGCCGCAAACCGACCCTGGTCGATGCCAAAATCGGCATGCGCGAAGCCCTGCAGATCCGTTACCAGACCGGCAACAAGCTGGTGCTTCAGGAAGGCAATACCGTGGTGGGGATTCTCGGTGACAGCGAGCTGTACCACGCGCTGCTGGGCAAGAACCTGGGTTGAACGCTATCGCGGGGCACTTGTGGGAGCCGGCAACGCCGGCTCCCACAAAGCCTCAGCGAACGACGATACCCTGCCTGGCCATGAACGCCTTGGCCTCAGGCACCGTGTACTCACCGAAGTGGAAGATACTCGCCGCCAGCACTGCGCTGGCATGACCTTCGATAATTCCGTCGGCCAGGTGCTGCAGGTTGCCCACACCTCCGGAAGCAATCACCGGAATACCCAAGGCATCGCTGATGGCCCGGGTTACACCCAGGTCAAAGCCATTCTTCATGCCGTCCTGGTCCATGCTGGTCAGCAGGATCTCGCCGGCCCCCAGGCCTTCCATCTTCTTCGCCCACTCCACTGCGTCCAGGCCGGTAGGCTTGCGTCCGCCGTGGGTGAAGATCTCCCAGCGCGGGGTTTCACCCGGGCCTGAGACCTTCTTGGCATCAATGGCTACCACGATGCACTGCGAACCGAAGTGCGCGGCAGCTTCGCCAACGAACTCCGGGTTGAACACCGCGGCGGTGTTGATCGAGACCTTGTCGGCACCGGCATTGAGCAGGTTGCGGATGTCCTGCACGCTACGCACGCCGCCGCCTACGGTCAGCGGGATAAACACCTGGCTGGCCATGCGCTCGACGGTATGCAGGGTGGTGTCACGGCCATCGACGCTGGCGGTGATGTCGAGGAAAGTAATCTCGTCAGCACCCTGTTCATCGTAGCGCCGGGCGATTTCCACCGGGTCGCCGGCATCGCGGATGTTCTCGAACTTGACGCCCTTGACCACCCGGCCGTTGTCGACGTCCAGGCAAGGGATGATGCGCTTGGCCAGTGCCATGTGGGAATCCTCAGCCTTTGTAGCTGTCGCAGAAGGCTTGCGCCTCGGCGACATCCAGGGTGCCTTCGTAGATGGCGCGGCCGGTGATCGCACCGATAATGCCCGGCGCCTTGGCGTCGAGCAGGGCCTTGATATCACCGAGGTTGTGGATACCGCCGGAGGCGATTACCGGGATCTTGGTGGCAGCGGCCAGAGCTACGGTGAACGGCACGTTGCAGCCCTGCATCATGCCGTCTTTGGCGATGTCGGTGTAGACGATGGCCGAGACGCCGTCGGCTTCGAAACGCTTGGCCAGGTCGATGACCTGCACCGAGCTGACTTCAGCCCAGCCGTCGGTGGCGACGAAGCCGTCTTTGGCATCCAGGCCCACGATCACTTTGCCCGGGAAGGCGCGGCAGGCTTCGGCAACGAACTCTGGCTCCTTGACCGCCTTGGTACCGATGATCACGTAGCTGACGCCGGCCTTGACGTAGTGCTCGATGGTTTCCAGCGAACGGATGCCGCCACCGATCTGGATCGGCAGGGTCGGGTAGCGCTTGGCAATCGCGGTGACCACTTCACCGTTGACCGGCTGGCCTTCGAAGGCGCCGTTGAGGTCAACCAGATGCAGCCGGCGGCAGCCCCCTTCAACCCATTTGGCGGCCATGCTCACCGGGTCGTCCGAGAATACCGTGGAGTCTTCCATGCGGCCCTGGCGCAGGCGTACGCAAGCACCGTCCTTGAGATCGATAGCGGGGATAATCAGCATCTGCAAAACCTGTCTATTCGGTAAACAGTGATGCTCGAAAAGTCAGTTCTTCTCGAGCGCCCACAGGTCGCTTTCAATGCTTTCGAACCGTTCCTTGAGGTGGTTCTGCACATCGAAAATCGCCCTGTTGTAGTAGTGCGGGGCAATCTCTTTGGTGAACAGCTCCAGGACCTCGGCCACCTCGAACGACCCCAGCTGCAGCTCGAAACGGTCTTCGAGAAAGCGCTTGAGGGTATCGAGCGCTTCGCGTTCCTGTTCCGGCGCCAGTGTGAGGATCGGTGGCTTGGCCCTGGACTTGCCCATTACCAGCGCCCGTCCCAGGCGGCGAAGTTCTGCAGCAGCTGCAGGCCATGGGTATGGCTCTTCTCCGGGTGGAACTGCACGGCAAAGCGCGAGCCTTCGGCCAGCGCTGCGGCAAAGTCGACGCCGTAGTGACCGCTACCCACCACCTGGCCCGGCTTGCCGGCGGTGATGTAGTAGCTGTGCACGAAGTAGAAGCGCGCACGCTCGGGGATGTTGTGCCACAGCGGGTGGTCGATGCTCTGGACGACTTCGTTCCAGCCCATGTGCGGCACCTTCAGGTGCTCGCCGTCTTCGTGCAGGTCTTTGCCGAAGAAGCGCACATTGCCCGGGAACAGGCCGATGCAATCGACGCCGTCGTTCTCTTCGCTGTGATCGAGCAAGGCTTGCATGCCAACGCAGATGCCAAGGAACGGACGGTCCTGGCTGACTTCACGCACCAGGCTGTCGAAGCCCAGGCGGCGGATTTCAGCCATGCAATCGCGGATCGCGCCGACGCCCGGGAACACCACGCGATCCGCTTCGCGAATCACGTCGGCGTCGCTGGTGATCAGGACCTTGCCGGCGCCTACGTGCTCGAGGGCCTTGGCCACCGAGTGCAGGTTACCCATGCCATAGTCGATAACGGCAACCGTCTGCATTACAGGCAACCCTTGGTCGATGGCATCTGCCCGGCCATGCGCTCATCCAGCTCGATGGCCATGCGCAGCGCGCGGCCGAAGGCCTTGAACACGGTCTCGATCTGGTGGTGGGTGTTGTGCCCACGCAGGTTGTCGATGTGCAGGGTGACGTTGGCGTGGTTGACGAAGCCCTGGAAGAACTCCTGGAACAGGTCGACATCGAAGCCACCGACCGACGCGCGGGTATACGGTACGTGCATCTGCAGGCCCGGGCGGCCGGAGAAGTCGATGACCACCCGCGACAGCGCTTCGTCCAGCGGCACGTAGGCATGGCCGTAGCGGCGGATGCCCTTCTTGTCGCCGATGGCCTGGTTGAAGGCCTGGCCCAGGGTGATACCGACGTCTTCGACGGTATGGTGATCGTCGATATGCAGGTCGCCCTTGCACTCGATATCGAGGTCGATCAGCCCATGTCGGGCGATCTGGTCGAGCATATGTTCAAGGAAAGGCACACCGATATCGAATCGGGCCTTGCCGCTGCCATCCAGGTTGATCGAGGCCTTGATCTGGGTCTCCAGAGTATTGCGCTCGACGGAAGCCTTACGTTCGACCATCACCAGCTCCGCAAAATCATTGGGCGAAAAAGGTGATCATTATAGGCCCAGAAGCGCCCGGCTTGAAACGCAGATGACGCGTGGCAGGGAATTTAGTCGGGCCGCTGTACGGCCCATCGCTGGCAAAGCCAGCTCCCACAAGGGTCAGTGCATGAAGATCTTGTGGGAGCCGGCCTTGCCGGCGATGGCCTGCGCAGCAGGCCTAATTGAACAACACCGCCGTCTTCTGCAGCGTCACCCAGATCCCCCAGGCCAGCGGCACCACAACCACCAGCCAGGCCGCCAGCACCAGCGGCCTGCTGGCCGGATCAGCCTGCCACTCCAGCGCGCGCTCGCTGGCGCTGCCCTGGTCATGGCTCAGGGCCCGCTCGGCAGCAAGCTCGGCATCGGTCATGAAGTACTTGTCGGCCACCGGCCGTACCAGCGCATTGCAGACAAAGCCCAGCACCAGCAACCCGGCGAGGATGTACAGGGTGATGTCATAGGCCGCCGCCCGCGGCACGCCCAGTTCCAGCTGGTACTCGCGCAGGTAGGTGATCAGCACCGGCCCCAGCACCCCGGCTGCGGCCCAGGCGGTCAGCAGGCGACCGTGAATGGCGCCGACCATCTGCGTGCCGAACAGGTCGGCCAGGTACGCCGGCACCGTCGCAAAGCCACCGCCATACATCGACAGGATGATGCAGAACGCCGCCACGAACAGGGCGATGTTGCCCAGATGGCCCATGTTCGGCACCAGCGCATACAGGGCCACGCCCAGGGCGAAGAAGGCGAAATAGGTGTTCTTGCGCCCGATATAGTCGGAGAACGACGCCCAGAAGAAGCGCCCGCCAATGTTGAACAGGCTGAGCAAGCCGGTAAAACCTGCTGCAATCGCCGCGATCTGGCCCAGTTGCGCAGTGTTGAGCTGACTGAAGCCCAGGTCATTGCCCAGCAACTTGCCGGCAAAGACTTCCTGCAACAGCGGCGAGGCCATGCCGAGAATGCCGATACCCGCCGACACGTTCAGGCACAAAACCAGCCAGATCAGCACAAACTGCGGAGTTTTCCATGCCACACTGACGTGCACATGACGATGAGTGATCATCGCGTTGTTGGCTTTTTTCAGCGGTGCGGACCAGCCTCCAGGTTTCCAGCCGGTGGGCGGCACGCGATAGGCCAGGGCGCCGCCGAGCATGAACACGAAGTAGATCAGCGCCATCACCACGAAGCTCTGCCAGACGCCGACGTCGCCGGGAGTGGCAAAGTGGTTCATCAAGGCTGCCGCCAGCGGCGCACCGACCATGGCGCCGCCGCCAAAGCCCATGATCGCCATGCCGGTGGCCATGCCGCGTTTGTCCGGGAACCACTTGATCAGGGTCGAGACCGGCGAAATGTAACCAAGCCCCAGGCCGATACCGCCAATCACCCCGGAGCCCAGCCACATCAGCCACAGCTGGTGGGTATAGACGCCGAGAGCGGAAATCAACAGGCCGCCGCACCAGCACAGGGTCGATACCACCCCGGCCTTGCGCGGCCCGGCGTGTTCCAGCCAGCCGCCCCAGATGGCCGCCGAACAGCCGAGGAAGACGAAGAACAACGTGTAGATCCAGCTGAGCATCGAGATCGGCCAGTCACACCCGGTGGTAAACATGCGCATCAGGAAGTTGGTTTCTTCCGAGCAGACAACCGGCGCACTGATACCGATGGCCTGCGACAGCGGCAACCAGAACACCGAAAAACCGTAGGCCATGCCGATGCACAGGTGAATGGCCAGGGCCGCTGGCGGCACCAGCCACCGGTTGAAGCCCGGACGGGCGATGATCCGCTCCTTGGACAGGAAACCGGGCGCGCTCGCTATGGCGCCGGCCGTGATGCTGCTGCTCATTGTTGTGTTCCCCTCGTAGGTATGAAGCGCTCACCGCCCTCGACCTTGGCCCTCTGGCAACTGGTCGTTTTTATTGGCGAACGGCCCTTTTGCGCGACAAATAGCCGCAGCAGGGCCTGAGAGCGGCGAGAGAGTAGCATTTGCCGTGGCCACTGAGCGCAAACTGATACCGTCGTTTGTTCAACAACTGATCTCCCCGGCAAGGAACTGTCAGGCCCTCTGCTGTCGAATCCGACACGTTTGCAGGACTAAACCTTCGCCCCATATCACCCAGCGGTGATAACCGCAGCGCTATACTCTGCGGCTGAATTTAGAAATCGGACTACAAGGACTCGCCCATGAAAGCGTTCGGCAAAATCCTGGGGCTGGTGCTTCTCGGGTTGTTGCTGATCATTGTGGCTCTGGGCTTCGCCCTGACCCACCTCTTCGATCCCAACGACTACAAAGACGAGATTCGCCAGCTGGCACGCGACAAGGCCCACGTCGAGCTGACGCTCAATGGCGACATCGGCTGGAGCCTGTTCCCGTGGCTGGGCCTTGAGCTGCATGAAGCCAGCATCGCCACCCTGAACAACCCGAAAGTGCCGTTTGCCGACCTGCAGATGCTCGGCCTGTCGGTACGCGTGCTGCCCTTGCTGCGCCGTGAAGTGCAGATGAGCGACGTGCGCGTCGAGGGCCTGAACCTGACCCTGAGCCGCGACGAAAAAGGCCACGGCAACTGGGAAGACATCGGCAAGCCCCTGCCTGCCGCTACCCCGGCCCCGGCCGAAGGCGCCGGCACCACGCCTGCCGACGCCGCCGCACAAGCCAGCACCGACAGCGCCAGCGAGCGCCCGATCAAGCTCGACATCGACAGCCTGACCGTCAATAACGCCCGCGTGCAGTACAACGATGCCCGCAGCGGCCAGAGCTTCGGCGCCGAAAGCATCCAGCTGAGCACCGGCGCGGTGCATGAAGGGGTGAACATCCCGCTGAAGATGACCGCCTTCCTCAGCTCCGGCCAGCCGGTGATCAAGGCGCGCACCGAGCTTAACGGCGAACTGCGCTTCGATCGGCGGCTCAAGCGCTACCAGTTCGAAGACATGAAGCTCAGCGGCGAAGCCTCGGGCGAACCGCTGCAAGGCAAGACCATGACCTTCGCCGCTCAGGGCCAGTTGCTGGTTGATCTGGCAGCCAACGTCGCCGAATGGAACGGCCTCAAGCTCTCGGCCAACCAGTTGCGCGCCCTTGGCGAGCTGAACCTGCGCGACCTCGACAAAACGCCACAGCTGAGCGGCGGCCTGTCGATTGCCCAGTTCGACCTGCGCAACTTCCTCGACAGCATCGGCCACCCGCTGCCGGTTTCGGCCGACCCCAGCACCCTGAGCAAGGTCGAGCTGGTCACCCGTTTGCAAGGCACACCGAACAGCCTGGCCCTGGAAGACCTGGCGATTAAACTCGACGACAGCACCTTCAGCGGTCGCCTGGCCGTCGAAGACTTCGCCAAGCAAGCCCTGCGCGTGCAGCTCAAGGCCGACAAGTTCGACGCCGACCGCTACCTGCTGGCCAAAAGCGATGCGGCCAAAGGCGCCAAGGCCGCGCGCCAGGCCGAAGTGCAGAGCAAAGAAGCTGGCGCCCTGGCCGGTGCCGGCACCACGCCGCTGCCCGACGCGCCAACCCAGGTGGCCTGGAGCAACGACAAACTGCTGCCGGTTGATCGCCTGCGCAAAGTCGACCTGCAAGCCGATCTGACTTTTGCTCAGCTGACCCTGGACAAGCTGCCGATCGCAAACGCCCACCTCAAGGCCCAGGGCCAGGGTGGCCTGATCACTCTGGAAACCCTGCGCGGTGGCCTGTACAACGGCGACTTCGAAAGCAAGGGCACCCTCGACGTGCGTCCGGCAGTGCCGCAGATCGGCCTCAACACCCGCATCAACCGGGTACCGGTCGAGCACTTCATCAAGAGCGAAACCGGCACTGCACCGGTCAAGGGCCTGCTGACCCTGAACAGCGACCTGACCGCCACCGGCAACAGCCAGAAGGCCCTGGTCGACACCCTCAACGGCAACGCCAGCTTCGTCATCAACGACGGCATCCTGGTCAACGCCAACCTCGAGCAGCAGCTGTGCCAGGCCATCGCCACCCTCAACCGCAAGACGCTGAGCGGCGAACCACGCGGCAAGGACACCCCGTTCCAGGAGCTCAAGGGCAGCCTGGTAATGCGTAACGGCGTAGCCAGCAACCCTGACCTCAAGGCGCGGATTCCCGGCCTGACCGTCAATGGCCAGGGCGATCTCGACCTGCGCGTGCTGGGCATGGACTACCGCATTGGCGTGATCGTCGAAGGCGACAAGCGCGATATGCCCGACCCGGCCTGCCAGGTGGGCGAGCGCTATGTCGGCCTCGAACTGCCGCTGCGCTGCCGCGGCCCGCTGGAGCTGGGTGCCAAGGCCTGCCGCCTGGATAAAGACGGCCTGGGCAAGGTCGCGGCCAAGCTTGCCGGCGACAAGGTCAGCGAAAAACTCAGCGAGAAGATCGACGAGAAACTCGGTGACAAGGTCAGCCCGGAGCTCAAGGACGCACTCAAGGGGTTGTTCAAGCGATGAGCCCCGAGCAGTTTTCCAGCGCCGTGCTGGAGTGGTACGACCGTAACGGTCGCCACGACCTGCCCTGGCAACAGGGCATCACCCCGTATCGGGTGTGGGTTTCGGAGATCATGCTGCAGCAGACCCAGGTGAGCACCGTGCTCAACTACTTCGACCGTTTCATGCAAGCGCTGCCGACGGTCCAGGCCCTGGCCGAAGCCCCCGAGGACGAAGTGCTGCACCTGTGGACGGGCCTGGGTTACTACACCCGGGCGCGCAACCTGCAAAAGACCGCGAAGATCGTCGTCGAGCAATACGGTGGCGAGTTCCCCCGCGATGTCGAGAAGCTCACCGACCTGCCGGGCATCGGCCTGTCCACCGCCGGCGCCATTGCCAGCATCAGCATGGGCCTGCGCGCACCGATCCTCGACGGCAACGTCAAGCGCGTGCTGGCCCGCTATACCGCGCAAGAGGGTTACCCCGGCGAGCCGAAAGTGGCCAAGATGCTGTGGGCCAACGCCGAGCGCTATACCCCGCACAGCCGGGTAAATCACTACACCCAGGCGATGATGGACCTGGGCGCCACCCTGTGCACCCGCAGCAAGCCCAGTTGCCTGCTGTGCCCGCTCAAGGTCGGTTGCGAGGCGCACCTGCTCGGCCAGGAAATCCGCTACCCGGTGCCCAAGCCGCGCAAGGAGCTGCCGCAAAAGCGCACGCTGATGCCGCTGCTGGCCAACCACGAAGGCGCCATCCTGCTTTACCGGCGGCCTTCCAGCGGCCTCTGGGGCGGGCTGTGGAGCCTGCCGGAGCTGGACAACCTCGAACAGATCGACGACCTGGCCGACCAGCACGGCCTGAGCCTGGCCGGCAGCCAGGCGCTGGACGGCCTGACCCACACCTTCAGCCATTTCCAGCTGACCATCGAACCCTGGCTGGTGCGCGTCGATACCGCCACCGACCACGTGGCCGAGGCCGACTGGCTCTGGTATAACCTCGCCACCCCGCCGCGCCTGGGCCTTGCCGCCCCGGTGAAAAAACTGCTTAAACGCGCGGCCGACGTATTGCTTACAGGAGAGTCGCGATGACCCGCACCGTAATGTGCCGCAAGTACCATAAAGAAATGCCTGGCCTGGATCGTGCCCCCTACCCGGGCGCCAAGGGCCAGGACATCTTCGAGAACATCTCGCAGCAAGCTTGGGCCGACTGGCAGAAAGAACAGACCATGCTGATCAACGAGAAGCGCCTGAACATGATGAACGCCGAGGACCGCAAATTCCTCCAGGGCGAGATGGACAAGTTCTTCTCCGGTCAGGATTACGAGAAGGCCGAAGGCTACGTTCCACCTAGCGAATAACCCCGGAAAATCGTAAGCGACGGAATTAATTTAAAAAATTTTCAAAAAGTCGTTGACGTAAATCCGAAAAACCCTTTTAATGCGCCCCGTTGCCCAGATAGCTCAGTCGGTAGAGCAGGGGATTGAAAATCCCCGTGTCGGCGGTTCGATTCCGTCTCTGGGCACCACTAATACCGAAAAGCCCCAAGCGAAGTGATTCCTTGGGGCTTTTTTCATGCCTGCGATTTATCAGCGAACGCAGGCTTTCTCGCGCACGGAAATGCCGCGAGCTCATCGGAGCCAGGGATGAAATCGATTGCCGTTGTCGTCGCCATACTTCTGAGCCTGACCGGCTGTGTCGGCGCCACCGTCGTGCTGCCGGAAAAACAGACCTATCCCACCTCGGCCCATCGCATCCTGCGCCTGAAGAACATCACCCCCAAGGTCAGCAAATCGGAGAAATCCGACGTCACCCGCGAATGGTGCGGCGTCACCCTCTGGGCAGTGGTCGTGCCGGTGCCTTTGCTACTGCCGGTGTGCAAGACCTACAGCGAAGTGGCCTACGGCCCGGACATCGATGGCGACCAGGTCGTGCTGTTCAACGCCAGGCAGACCATCAGCTCGCCCATGTACGCCTGCGGCCCGATGATGATCCTCGCGCCGATCATCCATGGTTACGAAGGCAATCAGATCTGCGGGATGCTGCGCTAGGCCAGCGCAGCCACCATCGACCGCGCCGCCTCGAACAGCGGCACCTGCACCCCGCCGACCTGCGACGCCACGATCAACCCCTCGCCGATCAGAAACAGCTGCCCCGCCGCAGCCGGCTGCTTGCACCCAGCCTCCCGGCAGGCCTGTTCAAGTGCGGCCATGACCTTGTGCTTGTGCAACCTGGCCAGCACATGGGGCGGTTCGGCCGACCCGGCGTATTCGGCTGACGCGTTGATGAAGGCACAACCGTGGAAGTCTTCAGAGCGCGCCCAGGCCTCAATAAAGTCGATATAGGCCAACGGCCGCGCTTTTGCCTCAACGGCCGCCAGAGCGCTTTCCAGGCGCGCCATGAAATCGTGATCGCGCCGCTCCAGTGCTGCCTCGATCAACAGCTCCTTGCTGGGGAAATGCCGGTACAGGGTCTTCTTGGTTACCCCGGCCTCCTGGCTCAACTGCTCGACCCCGGTGCCGTGGTAACCCTGGCGGTAGAACAGTTGCAGCGCCGACTCGGCGATTTTCTCGGACGTACTCATGCCACACCTTCGATCAGGACAATTACGAGCAGTGTATACCGATCGGTTGACTTACAGGTAAACCGATCGGTATCCTCGGCGCAAATTGCCCACCTGGAGACTGTGCCCATGCCGTTCAAATCCAAGGCGCCCGCCGCCCCCTCCCTGCACTTCAGCCTGTTGTCACTGATTGGCGCGGCCCTGGCGATCGGCGCCACCGGCTGGCTCAGCCAGGTGTCCGGTGCCTTGTGGTTGATGGCGCCGTTTGGCGCCAGCTGCGTGCTGGCCTTCGGCATGCCCGACTCGCCGCTGGCGCAGCCGCGCAACATTATCGGCGGGCACGTGATTGCCACCCTGGTGGGCCTGGCAGTGCTGCATACCCTCGGCGACAGCTGGTGGAGCGCAGCCCTGGCCGTCGGCCTGGCGCTGGCCGCCATGCAGCAGACCCGCACCCTGCACGCGCCAGCCGGGGCCAACCCGCTGGTAGTGATCGCCAGCCATGCACCACTGAGCTTCGTGGTGACCCCGGTGCTTGCAGGCTCGCTGGTGATCGTCGCCGTGGCCTGGTGCCTGAACAATGCGCGCCAGGCCAACAGCTACCCGAAATACTGGTACTGATGGCGCTATGCCAAGGGCTGTTGACCACCGTCAATATGCCCCTGGCCTGCCCCGATAAAATGCTCTGAGGATATTAGAAGGAACCAACAGGCCTCCCCATGAGCGAAGAATCCACTGCCCTGCCCCTGCCCTCACCTACCGCTGAAACATCTGCGAGCACCAGCCCAAGCCCGGCACGCAAAGTTGCCAGCACCCGCCCACGCCGTCCACGTACCCCACGCAAGCCTGCAGCAAGCGCCGCTGCCGAAGCCGAAATCAGCGCCATCAGCCAACAACCAGCCGCTTTGAAAGTCGCCTCGGCGCCACGTGGCTCCAACGAAGACAGCGCCTCGGCCAAGCTGCCGGCCAGCTATCCGTACCGCAACCGCATGCGCCGCGCCGAGTACGAAAAGGCCAAGCATGAACTGCAGATCGAGTTGCTCAAGGTGCAAAGCTGGGTCAAGGAAACCGGCCAGCGCATCGTCGTGCTGTTCGAGGGCCGTGACGCCGCCGGCAAGGGCGGCACCATCAAGCGCTTCATGGAGCACCTGAACCCGCGCGGCGCGCGAATCGTCGCCCTGGAGAAGCCTTCCGAGCAGGAGAAAGGCCAGTGGTACTTCCAGCGCTATGTCCAGCACCTGCCCACGGCCGGTGAAATGGTTTTCTTCGACCGCTCCTGGTACAACCGCGCCGGGGTCGAGCGGGTCATGGACTTCTGCTCGCCGCTGCAATACCTGGAGTTCATGCGCCAGGCGCCGGAGCTCGAGCGCATGTTGTGCAACAGCGGCATCCTGTTGTTCAAGTACTGGTTCTCGGTGAACCGCGAAGAGCAGTTGCGCCGTTTCATCTCCCGTCGCGACGACCCGCTCAAGCACTGGAAGCTGTCGCCGATCGACATCAAGTCGCTGGACAAGTGGGACGAATACACCGCCGCCAAGGAGGCGATGTTCTTCCACACCGACACCGCCGATGCCCCGTGGACGGTAATCAAGTCCGACGACAAGAAGCGCGCGCGGATCAACTGCATCCGCCACTTCCTGCACTCGCTGGACTACCCCGGCAAGGACCTGAGCGTCGCCCACCAGCCTGACCCGCTGCTGGTAGACCGCGCCGCGCGTGTGCTGGAAGAGGAAGACCGCGGCGAGCTGGCCCAACCGGCCTGAGCGTGCTCCAGGCCGTCGGCGGCACTTGGGTTTCCCGGCCAACTGCGATTCAATACGCAGAATTTATCCGGCTCAGCACAAGGGTTCACCGATGGCCTCCAGCAGCAAACAACAGAAACGCGCCAAGCGCGCCGCCAGCAAGGCTCGCGAGAACCGCATGGTGCGTAGCGGCCAGGCGGTCAAGAGCTCGGGCGAAAGCTCCAGCGCCAGCGTCGAGCAGGTATTCAACAAGGCGATGGAATCGGGCAGCTATACCGCCCTGTTCGAAAAAATGAAGCAAGCCCAGGACACCGGCCTGGTCGCGCTGATCTCGGTGTTCCTGGTCGACCCGCTGCTGACCCTGGTGCTCAAGGGCCACAAGGAAGAACACGCCACCGACTACATCGTCATGGTCTTCAGTGCCTACCGCAAATGGCTGGACGGCGCCGACGAGGCCACTTCCATGGCCTGGCTCGAGAGCGACGAGTTCCAGGAAGCCTACATTGCAGCTTCCGAAGCGGTGTCCAAACAGCAGAAGAAGTTCGGCTGACAGCTTGCCTGGCTCCTGATCCCCTCAATGGCGATAGCCGGATGGGGCTGCGCTGCAGCCCATCGCCGGCAAGACCGGCTCCCACCACAGTCCCTGTGGGAGCTGGCTTGCCAGCGATGGGGCCAACCAGAACACCACACCACTTCCTGCTTGAACAAAAAAGGCCGCGATCCTCACAGATCGCGGCCTTTGTCATTGCACCCGCATCACATCAGTTGTTCAGCACCGCCCGCCCGGCCGCCTCGGCCTTGCGCTTGCGCGCCACCAGCAGCCCGGCGGCGACCACGGCAATCGACAACAAGCCGGTCGCGACGATCTCGATACGATGATCCGGACGGATCAGCATCACCGTCAGAATGCCGACAATGAAAGCGATCGTCGCCCAGGTCAGCCCCGGGAACAGCCACATCTTGAAGGCGATCTTCTCACCACGCTGCATACGCTGACGGCGCATGCGCAGTTGCGACACGGCAATCACCAGGTACACCAGCAAGGCGATGGCGCCGGAGCTGGCCAGCAGGAACTCGAACACCTGGGCAGGCGCCAGGTAGTTGGCGATCACGGTGAGGAACGCCGCCGCAGTCGACAGCACCACCGCCACATACGGGGTCCCGCTGGAGGTGGTGCGCTGGGCCATGGCCGGCGCATCGCCACGCTTGCTCAGGGAGAAGAGCATCCGCGAGGAGGTGTACAGCGCCGAGTTCAGGCAACTGGTCACGGCGATCAGCACGACGATGTCGACGATCAGCTTGGCGTTGGGGATGCCCATCAGGTTGAGCACGGTCTGGTACGAGCCGACTTCGGCCAGGTCACTGTTGGTCCACGGCACCAGGGCCACGACCACGAAGATCGACACGAGGTAGAACAGAAAGATCCGCCAGATCACCGAGTTGGTGGCCTTGGTGATCTGCTTGCCCGGGTCTTTCGACTCGGCGGCAGCGATGGTGACGATCTCGGTACCCATGAACGAGAACATGGTGGTGAGCATTGCCGCCAGCACCGCGCCCATGCCGTTGGGCATGAAGCCCTGGGTGTCGAACAGGTGGCTGACGCCGCTGACCTGGCTGTTGGGCAGCAGGCCGAAGATCGCGGCAACACCAAGGATGATGAAGCCGATGATCGCCACCACCTTGAGCAACGCGAACCAGAACTCGAATTCACCGTAGTTCTTCACACTGAACAGGTTGGTCGCAGTCAGCAGCAAGGTGATCACCAGGGTAAACACCCAGATGCCGATATCGGGAAACCAGGCATTCAGGATGGTCGCCGCGGCGTTGGCCTCAAGCGGAATCACCAGCACCCAGAACCACCAGTACAGCCAGCCGATGGTAAAGCCGGCCCAGTGGCCGATGGCTTTGTCGGCGTACGTCGAAAACGAACCGGTATCCGGCGAGGCGACGGCCATCTCGGCCAGCATGCGCATCACCAGCACCACCAGGGTTCCGGCCGCGGCATAGGCCAGCAACACCGCAGGGCCGGCTTCGGCGATGGCGTGGCCGGAGCCGACGAACAGGCCGGCGCCGATGACACCGGCAATCGACAGCATGGTCACATGCCGCTGTTTGAGCCCCTGAGCGAGGTCGTTGGAATTGTGCGTACCGCTCATAAAACTACCTTTGCGAGAAATGGCGTTTTGATCCTGCTACTCGAGTCGCACTCTTCAAAAAGAGTGCTACATCCTGTTGCCGATCGATAACGCAATTACCGCGCCAGGCTGATGACCGTTCGTTCGAAAATTCTCACAGCCCCGTTTAACAAGGCTTACAGGTCTTTCGGCCAAGACTTGACCGAAAGCCCCTGAAAAACCGGCGGAATTGGCCAATTACTGAAATACCCACTTACAAATACCCTGGGTGCACCACAATCCGTCACCGGTAACACCTCATGCACTTCCTACGAACACAAAGGTACAACCCCGAGGTACAACCAAAGCCGTAAATAAAGGCCCGAACCTGTGCACAAGGTCAGAAACGACTTCCCAGAAACGGCCAAAACTGGCACCATCGCGCCTTTTTTCATCAAGGCTCCGGCCCTGGAAACGAGGGTAGGCGGACATCTGCGCGACAGTCCACTGCAGCGATGCGACACCCGCCCTCCCACCAACCGATTGCCTCTCCCGACGTTATTGGCTGTCTTCGGACCGCTATGCTAGCTTGGCGCCTCGCCAGGAAGGCCGCTAACAGCAGGAGCGCACCAGAACACATGAGGACCGCACATGGCTGAGGCCACGCCCGCGCTGGAAATCCGCAACCTGCACAAACGCTACGGCGACCAGGAAATCCTCAAGGGAATTTCGCTGACCGCGCGTGATGGCGACGTGATCTCGATCCTGGGATCCTCCGGCTCCGGCAAGTCCACTCTGCTGCGCTGCATCAACCTGCTGGAAAACCCGCACCAGGGCCAGATTCTGGTGGCTGGCGAAGAGCTCAGGCTCAAGGCGGCAAAAAACGGCGAACTGGTCGCCGCCGACAACAAGCAGATCAATCGCCTGCGCAGCGAGATCGGCTTCGTCTTCCAGAATTTCAACCTGTGGCCGCACATGAGCATCCTCGACAACATCATCGAGGCGCCGCGCCGGGTGCTGGGCCAGAGCAAGGCCGAGGCCATCGAGCATGCCGAAGCGCTGCTGAACAAGGTCGGTATCCACAACAAGCGTCACAGCTACCCGGCCGAACTGTCCGGTGGTCAGCAACAGCGTGCGGCCATCGCCCGCACCCTGGCAATGAAGCCCAAAGTCATTCTGTTCGATGAGCCGACTTCGGCCCTGGACCCGGAAATGGTCCAGGAAGTGCTCAACGTTATCCGTGCCCTCGCCGAAGAAGGCCGTACCATGCTACTGGTTACCCACGAAATGGGCTTTGCCCGCCAGGTGTCCAGCGAAGTCGTCTTCCTGCACCAGGGGCTGGTCGAAGAGCAAGGAACGCCGCAGCAGGTTTTCGAAAACCCGACCTCGGCGCGTTGTAAACAATTCATGTCCAGCAACCGCTAACGGAGCAACACGCATGCAGACCTATAAGAAATTCCTCCTGGCCGCTGCCGCCACGCTGGTGTTCTCGGCCAATGCCATGGCTGCCGAGAAACTGAAAATGGGCATCGAGGCGGCCTACCCGCCGTTCAACAACAAGGATGCCAGCGGCCAGGTGGTCGGCTTCGACAAAGACATCGGCGACGCCCTGTGCGCCAAGATGAAGGTCGAGTGTGAAGTCGTGGTCTCCGACTGGGACGGTATCATTCCAGCCCTGAACGCGAAGAAGTCCGACTTCATCGTCTCGTCCCTGTCGATTACCGACGAGCGCAAGCAGGCCGTGGACTTCACCGACCCGTACTACTCGAACAAGCAGCAGTTCATTGCCCCGAAGAACGTCGACTTCAAGACCGATGATGCTTCGCTCGCAGGCAAGACACTGGGCACCCAGCGCGCAACCCAGGCCGCCATCTGGCTGGACGATCACGGCGGTATGGACGGCAAGTTCAAAGTCAGCCTGTACGACACCCAGGAAAACGCCTACCTGGACCTGACTTCTGGCCGCGTCGATGCCCTGCTGGCTGACAAATACGCCAACTACGACTGGCTCAAGTCCGACGCCGGTAAAAACTACGAGTTCAAAGGCGAGCCGGTGAACGAAAGCGACAAGGTCGGTATCGCCGTGCGCAAAGGTGACAATGAACTGCGCAACAAGCTGAACGCCGCTCTGAAGGAAATTGTTGCCGACGGCACCTACGAGAAGATCAACAACAAATACTTCCCGTTCAGCATCTATTGATTCGCCCCGACCGGCATCGCCCTGGAGGCGATGCCGGTCCCTTGAACAAACCTGCCCATGAATATTGATCTCTACGGATTCGGTCCGGCCTTGTTGGCCGGGACGCTGATGACCGTCAAACTCGCGTTGTCGGCCCTGTTTCTGGGGCTGGTACTGGGACTGCTTGGTGCCCTGGCCAAGACCTCGCCGTACAAACCCCTGCAATGGCTGGGTGGCTTCTACTCCACGCTGGTTCGCGGCGTGCCCGAACTGCTCTGGGTGTTGTTGATTTACTTCGGCACCGTCAGCCTGATGAACCGGCTTGGCGAACTTCTGAATATTCCTGGCCTGGAGCTCAATGCCTTCGCCGCAGGTGTCATTGCCCTGGGCCTGTGCTTCGGCGCCTATGCCACGGAAGTGTTCCGTGGTGCGATCCTGGCCATTCCCAAGGGTCACCGTGAAGCCGGCCTGGCCCTCGGCCTGTCCAAAGGGCGGATCTTCTCCAAGCTGATCCTGCCGCAAATGTGGCGGATCGCGCTGCCGGGGCTGGGCAACCTGTTCATGATCCTGATGAAAGATACCGCGCTGGTCTCGGTGATCGGCCTGGAAGAAATCATGCGTCACTCGCAAATCGCCGTGACCGTGAGCAAGCAGCCCTTCACCTTCTACATGGTCGCCGCCATCATCTACCTGGGCCTGACCGTCCTTGCCATGACCGGCATGCACTTCATGGAAAAACGCGCCGCTCGCGGCTTCGTGAGGACCAATCAATGAACTGGGAAGTCATCATCAAGTGGCTGCCACGCTTGGCCCAAGGTGCCACGCTGACGCTGGAGCTGGTAGCCATCGCGGTCATTGCCGGCCTGATCCTCGCCATTCCACTGGGCATCGCCCGCTCCTCGCGGCACTGGTACGTGCGCGCCCTGCCATACGGTTACATTTTCTTCTTCCGTGGCACACCGCTGCTGGTTCAGCTGTTCCTGGTGTACTACGGGCTGGCCCAGTTCGATGCCGTGCGTAACAGTGTCTTGTGGCCGTATCTGCGCGATCCGTTCTGGTGCACGGTGCTGACCATGACCTTGCACACTGCCGCCTACATCGCAGAAATCCTGCGTGGCGCGCTGCAGGCCATCCCCCGTGGCGAAATTGAAGCGGCGCGGGCCCTGGGCATGTCCCGGGCCAAGGCGATGATCTACATCATGCTGCCACGCGCAGCGCGCATCGGCCTACCGGCCTACAGCAACGAAGTGATCCTGATGCTCAAGGCCAGCGCCCTGGCCAGTACCGTCACCCTGCTGGAGCTGACCGGCATGGCGCGGACCATCATCGCCCGCACCTACCTGCCGGTAGAGATCTTCTTCGCTGCGGGCCTGTTCTACCTGCTGATTTCCTTCCTGCTGGTGCAAGCCTTCAAGCAGCTGGAACGCTGGCTGCGCGTCGACGCCTGCCAGGGTCGATAAACCTGTATAACGGGGCTGATCTCAGCCCCGTTTTCGTATCCGCTCATGACCACTGCCTTTCCTCTTTCCGGTGACCAACTGCTCAGCCGCTTCCAGGCGCTGGATGGTTTTCTACGCGAGCACCAGGCACTCTGGCGGCCACGGCCATTCACCCAGCTGGAACAGCCGTGGAAAGCCGAGCACCCCGCCCTTGCCCACTGGTTGCGCGAGCGTTCGTTGAGCGAGGCTGAGGCGGCGCACAATCACCCCGAGCAGCTAGACGCCCCCGCCCCTTTTCCACAACTGGCGCGCCGGGCGTCAGAGCTGTCTGCCATCGGTGAGTTATCCACCGTTGCTCTGCCCGCGGCAGGCCCTCGCCTGAATGTCGATGTGCCGGGGCGCAAATGGCAGCAGATCGAAGCCTTCGCCAGCCATCTGGGCTTTATCCACAACCCGCGACACTGGCTGGACTGGTGCGCAGGCAAGGGCCATCTGGGCCGGCGCTTGTTGCAGCCGCACAGCCAGCAACTGACCTGCCTGGAATTCGACCCGGCGCTGGTCGAAGCCGGTATCGCCCTCAGCCAGCATCATCAGCTGCCCGCCGAACACCGCCTGCAGGATGTACTGGCCAATGACGCCGCCTTGCAACTGAATGCCGAGCACACGGCAGTCGCCCTGCACGCCTGTGGCGACCTGCATGTACGCCTGATGCAACTGGCCAGCCAGCAGGGCTGCCGCCAACTGGCCATCGCACCGTGCTGCTACAACCGCATCCAGGCGCCGCAGTACCAGCCGTTATCCACAGCCGCCAAGGCTTCTGGCTTGCAGTTGTCGATCGAAGATCTTGGCTTGCCGCTGAGCGAAACGGTTACCGCTGGTGCGCGCGTGCGCCGCCAGCGTGACCAATCCATGGCCAGGCGCCTGGGTTTCGATCTGTGGCAACGTCAGGTGCGTGGGGTGGATGAGTACCTGCCAACGCCTTCGCTACCGGTCAGTTGGCTGCACAAGCCGTTCGCCGACTACTGCCGGGGCCTTGCTGAACTCAAAGAGTTGCAGGCAGGTGCCGAGCCCGATTGGCCCGCGCTGGAAGCCGCCGGCTGGCAGCGCCTGGCCCAGGTGCGCAACCTGGAATTGCTGCGCAATCTGTTCCGCCGCCCGCTGGAATTGTGGCTGGTGCTGGATCGCGCACTGTTCCTGCAGGAACAGTCCTATCAGGTACAGCTCGGGGTGTTTTGTGAACAGCCTCTCACGCCACGCAACCTGATGCTGTTGGCCGAACGTCAGTAAAGGTGCTCAGCCTGTGGATAAGTCTGTGCGCAACCTTGCGTCGAACCCCTGCAAATTCGTGGATCCAAGCGCTTTCACTGGCTGGTCATTTTTTGTTCACCGATTAATCGCCAGCAAAAACAGCCATTTGCGCAAAGACCAACGGCGGGCGTTGGTCCGATGCAATGCGCACCTGCTTGGCATGCGGCTTGTGCATAAGCCTTCGCGCGAATAGCGCTAAGCAGGCTGAATCAGGCCAGTTTCAACAGGCTCATGCCCACCAGCAACAGCGCCAGCCCCAACCAGCCACGGCCCACCAGGCGTTGACCAAACAACGCCCAGCCCATGGCCACGGTGGCGAGGATGCCGAAGCCACCCCAGATGGCATAAGCCAGCGACAGTTCGATATCTCGCACAGCCTGAGCCAGTGCGGTAAAGGCGGCCAGCACACAGAGAATCGAGGCAATGCCCAGGCCGCGCTTTCTGAAACCGTCGGAATACTTGAGCAGCAGGTTGGCGATCACTTCCAGCACGATCGCCAGGCCCAGCCAGGCGAAGGGAATCCAGTTCATGCTCAGCATGGCAGGGCCTCCATGTTGCGCGGGGCAGGTGCGGCGCGGGTACCCGACTTGATCAGCAGGATACCGGCGATCATCACACCCAGGCCGGTGGCCTTGAGCAGGCCCAGGCTCTCGCCCAGCCAGGTGACGCTGATCAGGGTAATCAGCACGATACCGATGCCTTCCCAGAGGGCGTAGGCCACGCCCACCGGCACGCGTTTTACCGCCAGTGCCAGGAAGAAGTACGACAGGCCGATCATCAGGTACATCAACCCGTGACCAAGAATCGGGAAATGACTGGCGGCGAATTTCATCGACGCGGTACCGATCACCTCAGCGGTGATGGCGATAAACAGATAGATCCAGGAACGCATGATGCCCTCCCACGGGCGACACAAGCCGAGCGAAATCGCGCTGACGGCTGCAGACAAAAAGAGAAACGAGGCTGTTTGTCGGGGGAGGCGCTAGAGGTCGCCGGTCCAGTGACGTTCACGGGAAACCAGGCGGGAGGTGAGGAGCGGAAACGCTTTAGTGTTCAACATAATGAACAACAAATTAGCTCAAGGCATCGTTAAAGTCAAATCGATAGAAAATGACTAATTAATTTTCGCGTCTTTCAGTCCGTATTTAGGTGAAAGCCCTTAAAGGTTACAGAAAGGTTCGTAAATTATATTACCCGGCCATTTTGGGGCTGCTGCGCCCCCCATCGCCGACAAGGCCGGCTCTGTGGGAGCTGGCTTGCCAGCGATTCAGCCACCGCGCAGCCTCTGACACCCCTCTCCTGCCCTCGTGTCAAAACGCCGCACCCCTACCAAAATCACAATTAATTATTGTAATACGATAATTTTTCACAAATAATGCACCCCGCTCAACTAGCACGGAGGGAAACCATGAACAGTAAGACAGTGGCTTACGCGAGATCGCGTCTGCGAGTGATCGGTGCATTCGCCGCGGTACTCGCCTGGGGTACAGGGATCGTCGAGTTCGGCGGCAACGTACTATTGTGGGTGTTCGAAAAAGCCCAGGTGCAAGGCGCCTACCTGCAAAGCTTTGGTGAAAACATGCCGCTGCTGCTGGCCCCGGACTACCAGCCTTCGCACCTGGCCCTGGGCCTGGTGATCGGCCTGGAACTGATCCCCGCCAGCCTCTCGGCTTTTGCCTTGTACCTGACCGGCTTGTTCTTCCTGCGCCTGTCGCGGGGCGAAACCTGGACGACGCAAAACATCAAGATGCTCTGGTGGGTGGGCTTGCTGTGCATCGGCTTGCCGATGGTCTGGCCGATGATCGGCACCTTGCAGGGCCTGGCGTTCTCCATCGACCTGCCCAAAGGCGAAAGAAGCTTCAGCGTATCGATCGGTGTATCATCCCAGGCGGTTTACGAGATCATGAAAGGCATCTTCCTGTGCGCCTTCTCACTCCTCATGCGTGACGCCAAAACCATCAGCGATGAACACAACTGTTATGTCTAGCTTGCCCCTATGCCGATAATTATTCGACTCGATGTAGTCATGGCCAAGAACAAGATCCGCTCCAAGGATCTGGCCGAGATTATCGGTATTACGGAGGCGAACCTGTCGTTGCTGAAAAACGGCAAGATCAAGGGTTTCAAGATGGAAACCCTCGAGAAGCTCTGTCGCGCGTTGAACTGCCAGCCAGGTGACCTGCTGGAGTTCAGCGAGGAATGAACAAGGAACTGGCAACTCGTGAGCAATTCACTCAAATGGCGCGCTGCGCTAGTGCTGGCCGTCGGCCTGCTCGGCGGCTGCGGCCCCAGCTACACCTATAGATACTCCCCACCGCCAAGCATGGCGGGCATGAACTGCATCAACTCCTGCTCGATGGAACGCAACCACTGCAAACAGATGGCGCGCCTGCAGGAAAACAGCGATCAGGCCCTGTACCAGGCCAACTACAGAAGCTACCAGCTTTGCCAGGCCGGCAAGAGCAAAAAGGAAGCGCGCAAAAGCTGCTACTACCCCAGCTACCCGTTCAACAGCGGCTCTAGCTACTCGTGCGGCAGCGACTACGACAGCTGCTACCAGTCCTGCGGCGGCACCATCCACCGCATCCTCAACAAAGACTGACGCCTCGAATAAACGGAATTGACTGTGGATATCATCAGATCCATCGCCCTGCTTGCGTCCGCGTTTTACCTCAGCGGCTGCGCCTTCATGTCCGACTGGCAAGTCCCGCCACCCCGGTCCGACTGGCAAGTACCGCCCATGCAGATGTACGGCACCCAGAGCTTCCCTGGGCCGGACTTCAGCCGCGACCACCGCGCCATCCAGCACTACCTCGACACACACAAACACTGACACTTCGACCAAACGGAATTGCCTGTGGCTATTATCAGATCCTTCCTCCTGCTGGCGTGCGCGTTTTACTTGAGCGGCTGCACCACCGGCGACTACGCCCCGATGTCTGGCTGGGAAATCCCGCAGATGCAGATATACGGCGACAAGGGCTACACGGGCCCGGCCTACAGCTGCAAGAAAAAGCACGGCTGCCGAGAGCACTGTAAAAAGCACGATTGCCGCTACAAACCGCTGATATTCGACCCCACCAAAGCCGAACCCAGCGCCACCACAATGCACCGCGGCTGGTAACAAAACACCTCGCGATAGCCGCTGAAACCGGGCATCGCGAGGAATGTTGCAGAAGTAGTTTACAGACGCAAACTGATCGCTATAATGACGCCCCTGTGCCGGTATAGCTCAGATGGTAGAGCAACTGACTTGTAATCAGTAGGTCCCGGGTTCGATTCCTGGTGCCGGCACCACATTAGGCTCCACTGCATTCCACCGAATGCTCTGGAAGCCCCGAAAACCCGCCCTTTGGCGGGTTTTTTCGTTCCAGGACCCTCCGTCGGGATCCAACAAAATCCCCCTTCCCCGAGGGTATGTTAGGGGTACTGCGATTTTCCGGTCAGGAGCGCGTACCCCTATGCCACGTCTAGCGATCCCTCTCAGCGACCTGCAATGCCGCACGGCCAAAACCCGCGAACGCGCCTACAAACTGTTCGACGGCGGCGGCATGTACCTTTTCGTCAAACCCAATGGCGTGAAGACCTGGCGCTTGAAGTACACCAAGCCCAGCGGCAAGGAAGGGACGCTCATCATCGGCAATTACCCCATCGTTACCCTTTCCGTCGCACGACGTAAGCGAGACGAAGCCAAGGCGTTGCTGCTCGACAATCTCGACCCAATGGAAGAAAAGAAGAAGGCCAAGATCGTAGCCCAGCGTGCGGCACTGCTTTTCGAAACCGTTGCTCTGGAGTGGCACGCCGACATGTCCCGTCGCTGGACCGAAGGACACGCAAAAACCGTGATGAGCCGACTGCGTACCCACGTCTTCCCACTGATCGGCCAACGCCCCATCGCTGAACTCGATACCCACGACCTGCTAGAGATCACTCAGCGCATCAAGGAACGCGGCACCATGGATGTGGCGCTAAGGGTACAGAATTACTTATCCACCATCATGCGCGGGGCCAAAAGAGCCCGGCAGATCACCATGAATCCTGCACTGGATCTGGCAGGCTCGCTTCACGCGCCGCGCACAGTCCATCGCCCAGCCCTCTCTCTCAACCGCCTACCCGAACTGCTGCACCGTATCAACAACTACAACGGCCGCGAACTAACGCGCCTCGCCGTCCTGTTGACGTTGCATGTATTCGTCCGCTCCAGCGAACTGCGCTTCGCGCGATGGAGTGAGTTCGACCTCCAACGCGCCATGTGGGAAATCCCCGATACACGCGCACCGATTGAAGGGGTACGCAACTCCACACGTGGGACCAAGATGAACGGCGACATTCAAATGGTTCCGTTATCGCCGCAGGTCATCGAAATACTGGAGCGCCTGCGCAGCCTCAGTCGTTTTTCAGAGTTAGTGCTACCGGGAGACCACAAATACTGGAAGCCCATGTCCGAGAACACGGTGAACACCATGCTCCGCAACGTCGGCTATGACACCAGCAAGGACGTGTGCGGCCACGGCTTCAGGACCATGGCCTGTAGCGCCCTACTGGAGTCCGGGTTATGGACCGACGCAGCCATCGAAAGACAAATGAGCCATAAGGAACGCAACCGCGTGCGTGCCGCGTATATCCACAAGGCCGAATTCCTCGAACAGCGCAGGCTGATCATGGCGTGGTGGAGCAACTACATCGACGCCAACCGCCATGGGCATGTGACACCCCACGAATTCGCTCACCCTGTCGGCGACAACATCACGGCCCTACAAAATAGCCGTGGCGCATCCAAACGTGGGTAAGCCTATGAGATCACCGTTGTCCGCCCTTCCACGCGGGTCCATCCAAGCGGGGCTGCAAAGCCGCCCTGCTTGGATGGACCTCATTTAAAAAATCTAAAGCCCACGCAAATTGTCTGTGGAAAACCATAGATTTCCACCGGTGGATAATTTCATCCACAGCCGCAGAATTCCCGAAAATTCGAGCCTTGACCCAAATTATCCACAGGCGTAGAAAAGATCGGGCAAAGCGCTGTCTTTGACAGCAACCCAAGTAGCCAGAACCTTTAAGGCTACGCCACACCGTGGTGGTTCACCCAAAGTGCGATTAGCGCCCGGCGGCTCGCACGGTCACTCACCGAGTGATGGATGCCTACTTCAGATCGTTGCCATTGCGGCAAATACATCCCCCTACCCAGCTGCCCTGCAGCAACCTTCCCGCTTGGCCATTTCACTGCGCCAACCTGCGCCCGTCTCTTTCCCCCGAAAGAGACGGGCGCTCCTACCGCTGCTGCAGCCCAACTCGTACAAGGCTTTGCGGCATTCCCCCTCGTGACAATCGGCGTGACAAACACCGAAGTCACCAGCAACAGCGATGCAGATAATGGTGCCGCAGCCCAAGGAATGGACTGTACCTGACTGACAGTCAGGCATGCCCCGGTCATCGCTTCACTGCCTTCACCCGACTCAGGATCTCGCGGCGCTGGTCTCGTCAGCCAGCGCAGCCTCCACCCGCCCACTTCTTCGGAAGTGCTCAGGAGGCCAGATCATGAGATGCCCAAGCTCCCGGTCGTAAAGAGCCGCCAGTCCCGCGTTAGTGGACAACCCTCACAGGTCGCAGGGGCCTTGATCCCTGATAACACTCAACATTCTTGGCGGGATGACGTGGGGAAAGCTTCAAAGATTTGGCTTCGACAGGAATTTGATCATGGCACTGGTAGGTAAACGTGACGGGCGCAATTTTGGCTATGGCCGGCAACTGAGTTATGCCGGGCCACAGGCGCTACGTGATCTGTTTGGCGGCGGGCATTACGGGACGGTCAAAGCACACAGTGATCGTTGGCTGGCGTTTGTACGCTGGTGTCGGTCGGAGGATGGCCCGGGAATTAATGACGCACGGCAGATTGATCGGCAGACCTTGCTGGATTACGCGGAGCATCTGCGTCACCTGGTTGAGCGCAGCGATCTCACCATCGCCACTGCGCAAAACCGATTGTCCAGCGTCAATCGGACCCTGGCAGCGCTTCGCGGTGATCAGTATTTGAAAGTACCGAGTCCGAGCAAGGCGCTAGGAATGCGGCGCACCAGTGTTCGTCGTTCGGTGCCGCAAGGCCAAGACCGCGAACATGTGAAGAGGGTCGTAGAGGTGCTTTGCGCACACCAGCAGCCGCGTGCCGCGGCCATCGCTCAATTAGCGCGAGCCACCGGCATGCGCTTACGTGAGGCCATTTTGGCCGACCTTCCGCGCTTAAAACGTGAGGCCGAACAATACGGCAAGATCAACATCCAGGATGGCACCAAGGGGGGCCGCTCAGGTGCCTCGGCACCTCGCTGGATCAGGGCGGATGATCATATTCGCGAGGCGCTGAGATTCGCCGAACAGGTCTCACCCGACGGTAGCCGCAACCTACTTGCACCGAACGAAACCTACCTCGATTTCCAACGGGGAATCGTCCGTCCTGCACGGGACATCCTCCATCAGTACATCCTCAAAGGCTTCCACGAATTGCGGGCAGCCTATGCGTGCGAACGCTATGAGCAAATCACCCACCATCCCGCCCCCATCAACGGTGGCCATTGCTATCAACTCGACCGACGTCTCGATCAGGAAGCCCGAGTACAAATCAGCTATGAGCTGGGGCACAACCGTATCGTCGTGGTGGCCGCTTACATTGGTGGTCGCGCATGAGCACGGTATTCGATATGGATCTGTTCCTGACGGGTGTCCTGACCGGGTCGCATACCACGCGCCAACGCCACCTGCGTCAGGCGAAGGCCATCCAAACAGCGATCGCTGAGCGCTGGCAACGCGACAATCCATGGACTTGGCAGAGAAAACACCTTGCGTGGTTTTTGAATCACCACCTAAACCAGCACACTCAATCGACGCGCTATTACTATTTGCTGACCATGCAATTACTCACTCATCGCTTAGGAAAATCCTGGCAGTTCAACCTCTAAACGAAGGTCAGAAAACGGCCAAAAGCAGCCTGTGGACAAACTAGTGGCAAATCGGTAGCGTCGACCTGTTGCGCTGAATCTTTACTGCCCACAGATAATCTTTTGAGAAGCAAGAATGAGCAAGCCAGGTGATGACCTTGAAAAGATTGTAGAGATAATTGAGCGCTCTATCTCACCTACAGCACGAATAGAACAAAACGTATTTCTTCCGGTGTTGACTTCAACGCAAGGCCACACTGCTCAGTGTGACATTGTGATAAGAAATGGATCGCCTCCCAGAGAGACACTTACAATTGTAGAAGTACAAGATCGCAACTCTAAAGTCGACATCAATACCTTCCGTGGCTGGCTAGGAAAAATTGAAGATGTTGGAGCTCAACATCTTATATGTGTTTCTAGAAAAGACTTTGCTTCCAGCATCAAGGAGAAAGCTGGACAATCCGGCTCGAAAATATTTCTTGTCACATTAAAGGATCTATCGCCGGAAAGGATTCCACTAGATTTTATAAAGTTTATCTTCCTGTATCATCATATAAACATCAAAAACATTCGCAGCATAAGGCCGTATGTTGGGCCAGGCCAAATTGCAAAGCTAGGGCTAAAGCCACTACAGCATGAGCTTGGTGACAAGATATGGTCCCTAGACAAAACAAACATGATTTCATTATTGGATATATGCAGGCTTTCAGTTAGAGACAAGCAGGATTTACTTAACTCAGCGACCAGCGAAGATGGCGTGGGAAAGGCATCATTTAGTAATGCTGGCGAAGATACCCTTTACTATTATTATGATGACGAATTTGTACGTCTTGGTCTGGATTGCGAGTTTGAATGGGAATCCGAGCATGCCGAGATCCCAATGTCTGTCGCCTCCTATGAGCAAGATCAACATGGCGCATTGGCATGGCTTTTTGAAGTGGCTCATAATAGTAAAAGTGGCATGATCTCAGTGAAACTTCCTGTGGTTAAGTTAGAGAACGGAAATTATGAAGTCCTCGACAGCATTATAAATTCTCAACATGAGTACGCCTTCGAAATAATACCGAAATTAAGCAGCTAGCAAGCACGCATAACAAACGGTTCAAGTCGTTCGCTTCACTCACTGGGACCGCGTTCCGCGCGCCCCTTAGCTTAATCACTAGGAATCCAAGGAGACTCCATGGATATCGTATCAACAATCAACAACTCCATCTCCATAGTGAGCAGGCTTCGCGACATATCTAAAAATCTGTCGGAAGCGGAGTTCAAAAATTTACTAGCAGATCTATCGAACGAGCTTGCTGACGCGAAGCTTCAAATTGCAGACCTAAAAACCCAGCTTGCAAATCAAACAGAAAATTTACGAGCTTTAAAGGCCGCAAGTCCAGAGAGCAAGCAGAAGCCCTCCATCAAATGGGGCTGCTATAAATTTGAAGGCGAAGAAGGTCTATACTGCTCCGCGTGCTATGATTCAAAAAACAAAAAGAGCCTAACCAACAGAGTAAATACAAAGAGTCGCTCATGCCCTGTATGTAAAGCAGTAATTGGTTCATGATCCCTAACAAACGGTTCAAGGCCGTTCGCTTCTCTCACTCGGGACGGGCTAAAGCCCGCCCTTTTACCAAGCGTTAGCCAGGGAAAATAGATGGAATTTGATATTAATGTCTTTGCCAAGCTGCTGGCGCCAGCTCTTACAGCTATAGTTGGCTTAATTGTTAAGAGCTACCTTGAGGCAAGGCCAAAACTTATAACCTATCTTGTTCATTCCTCAGCAATACCTCTACATGATGAAAAAAACACGAACGTCAATACTCACAGCATTGTCGTGCGCAATGCCGGGAAGAGAACTGCGCATAATGTACGCATTGGTCATTACTTCTTGCCGGCTTTTCAAATTCACCCTCAACTTGCACATGAAATCATCAGAGGCAAAGATAACTCAGCCGAGATAGTTATTCCCACCCTAGTTCCTGGCGAGCAGATAAGTATTTCTTACTTGTATTTTCCTCCTAGCTTATGGAGTCAAATTCACTCTCACTGCAAGTCAGATGAAATGGCGGCAAAGTACATAAATATTACTCCCGCCATTCAGCCAAGCAAACTTCAGCTCGCTGTAGTTTGGGGGCTGATGTTTGTTGGAGCATCAACTTTGCTTTATTGGTCTATTTACTGGTTGTTGGTATGGGTGCAGAAATCTGCCTAATAAGTCGAGCCTTCGCCGGAACAGCGGAGTCTGTTCGACGATCACAACAACTCGTCGCGCCGGCTGCTCATCCGTCGGTGGATTTCTGAAACCGAAGGTTTGCCGCCTGACACTGAGTGCTGGATCGGACCGTGACCTTGTTCGGCAGGGGTGCAAACCATATGGACAACGCCTCTATCAGCGCAGAGGCTTCGCTGAAGTGGTCACTGCCGGGGCAGAACATCAAAACGGCCATGGTCAGTTACCTCGATGTACCCGGATCATATTTTCTGAACATTAGGGGGCGATAGCCGTATCCCTGACTGGATTTAACACCATCACTCCATCTAACTCTCAATGTTTAACTGGTCGCCAGCCCCAAGCCACCTAACTGAGGGTGGCGACAGACAGAAATCGGCCAATAGCGGTCGTTAGCAACTTGTAAAGTTAGTGGAGTGCAAAAGGTGGGCTATAGACATTTCTACGAAGTAGTTATGCCTGATAATTTTTACCGAAATGAGGTAGTAATATGTCGCGACAAATCTTAGCATCGGAACTATGAGGTTCCGCTTGCAACCAAAAATTAACTTTTCCTAAAATAGAATCTAGGTAAAACGGGTCTTTGATTTTTTCTTGTGACACATGAGAGAGAAAGCCATATCGCTCGATATAGTGCACCGCCTGCTTTATGGAGCGCCGGAGCTCTCTAGTAATTCTAAGTTTGTCAGCAGCAACTGACAGGCCTGTAACAATTTTTTTGTTTTTGTTTATCATTAATCTAGTTTTTGTAGCATTCACTACAAGCCCATAATCACTCACTATAGATTCTATAAGTGCGGGCAGTTTGTTCGAGATGTAGCCACCTGAAAAGGTCATATCATCAGCGTAACGGGTATATTTCAAGTTGCTCTTGGATGCTAATTTGGCCAGTCGTTCGTCCAACCCATGCAGCAGAATATTCGTAAGGTAGGGGCTTGTAGACGCGCCCTGAACCAAGCAGCCCTTGTTGCAACATAAAGACGCCAGTGCGTATGACACGCCGTGCGAATAACCAAGCCCTGAGAAAAGATTTATTACCCAACCAATTCCTATTGATGGGAAAAAGTCTTTTAGATCCATCTTAAGCAAAACTTTGCAGTTAAGATGGGGGCTTGCGTTAGTGAAAATTGATCGTTTAGGAATGTAGCCGTGCGCGTTATCATGAACGGCGCAGTTGAGAAGGATATTTTGGTAGATCCAATCCTGGCATTGAAGAAGACTGGGGTAGGGGGCATGTATAGTACGATTACCGCCAGTTCTTTTTTTAATAGTAAACTCCCTATAAAATCTGGGGGTTCCGTTTATCATTGCCTGGATGGTTAAATACTCTATTCCAAGCAACAGGGATAAGTGCTCAACCTCGAATATGATTGGAGAGTTAGATGCTGTAAGTGACTTTATTTGATCAAGGTATTGATCTATTGTCTTTTGAGGGATTCCGCGACTTAAAAAAAAGTGCTTCCATTCATTTATTATTTTCATAATAAGCCCACAGATGGCTACCTTCTAGACTTGCGCTCTAAACCGCGAGGCGTGCGGAAGTGGGCGAAGCCCGCTTTTGTGCGCCTTGCGGTTTGCGGAAACGCGAAGCGTTGTAGCATTGCAGCCACTGGTATGCTTCACCGCCAGTGGTTGCAATATCGGTTATCGGACACCTTAACCTAGGGAGCGACTGCACTCCAACGTACTAGCCTCTGTGGGCGAAGGTGAGAATACAGAAATTCAAACAAAAAAACAAATTCTATTATGTCCTAGGTCATTGATCTAGTAGATAGATGTTAGGCACGTAGAAGTCGTCAACTCGAATTTTGCGACCTTTCATTTCGCTAGGGACTTGTCGCCAGCTTTTTCGGCCTGATAGCACCCTTCCGGAACCTGCTAAAAATACTTCTCTTCCTGCCGGACTTAAGTGAATAAGAGAGTCGTGTTCAACTATTAATTTCTTTGCAGCTAGAGCGCTGAACACCTTGAAAAATATTTCGCCAGAGAGCTTGCTGCGTTTTAATATTGTATATGGTTGCAAGCCGGATAATGACTCCTGCAAAACTTTCATTATCACAAAGTCTGCACGAAGCATGCTGGGCGTAGTGTATTTAATCATGCATCCCTCATAGCTCTGTGAAGCATGGTTTTTCGTTTTTGATTGTCAATATAAAATGGCCACCAAAAAATAGGAAATACGCTATTCGGAGTATTCGCAGCCTCTCGACAGTAAGCGGCCTGAGCGCCGTTGTACCCAAGCTTTGGCAGCTTTATGCCTTCATAATCTTGGGAAAGACCTGATTCTAAATCATCCATCAAGGATCGGTATTGAGCCGCAACCTCTTCCGGAAAACATCCATCAATGGCCTTTTTAATTATGAGTTGAGCAGAGATTTCGATTCCAGCCGCCCTAACTGCCTCAACACCGTGAAGAGTTGAAACTAACACTTTGAAAGTAATCGAAAAATCGGCCACACCTGCATTAGTGAAAACACTTGTTAGCTCTTTATAGCGCCCTATGACGGTCTGGCCTGAACCAACAAAGTCATCAATAATATAGATTTTTTTACGCCCAGTGCGTTTAAAGTTTTTTAGAGCCCCGCCAAACGTATTCACACCGCAAAAGCTATGCCACTCCCTTTTGGTGAAAATATATTTTAAGTTATATAAAAGCTCTTGCGAGCTGTCTGGGCCAGAGTCAGCTGCCATTGCTACTATCTGAGCGTTATCCTCGTAACCAGCTTCGGACATAACTTCTTCAGCTAACGAGTTTAATTTCTCGCTATACTCTTGAGCTGATAGATAGGAGAAGTTGTCAAGGATTTTTATTAGCATCTCGCGGGAATTGGCGCATTTGCATTCCTCGTATAGCACATGGCTGAGCTCAGAAGTTTTATCTCCAATCCAAGGCTGGCGAGCAATGAGATTTAATATGGTATTGAAGTTTTCTTTTGTGTCCATGGGGTCGTGTCTGTTGAGCTTCGAGCCTATAGGCCGAGATTTTGCACGTTTCCATGCCGGCTGCTGGAATATAGACGGGTGGCAGCGTGCTATCAAGGCCAATGACTTCAATGTCTATTTCGCTGCGATATGCAAGCGGAGCACGAACGCGTGCCGTGTAGCCTCTCTCAGCCCTGGGAGCCATTCGCGAATGGCAGCTTCTGGCCGTCTGCTGCCTGTCGCCACGGCAGCTTTTGGCGGATTCCTACCTATTCTCGACGGAGGGGATGATCAACAACGTTCGAATTCGGGAGGTTTACCATTCCGTATGCGGCTCTGAATTACTTGCAGACCGACAACGTGCTGACATCTAAAAAATCCCGAGTTCGATTCCACCGAACTCCATAACTAGCTGATTTGTTTATAGTTACTAGTTGGGGTACGCCGAATTTTCCAGCGAACTCCAGATGCCCGAAAAACCTACTCTCGCCGAAACATACCGTTCGTCTGGTGCCGCACCATACGCAGTAAAAAAGAGGCTCACCGCAAGGTGGGCCTTTTTTGTTTGCACAGCCTACACCGCCTCGGTAGGAGCGGGCTTGCCCCGCGATGAGACCGGTGAATTCGGCCTCCTCAGGTGGCGTCTGAATTGCGACCGCTGCGCGCTCGATCGCGGGCAAGTCCCGCTCCCACACATACCTTGCTGGATAATCCCGTCTATCGTCTCGGCCACCGGGCTTTCGAAAGACGCGCTGCATATCTACTTCGGTATGGTGGTGTTCGTCACCCTTGCAGCCATCAGCAAGCAACCAAGGCCCTATCTGGCCTGGTCTTGTGCATTAGCCCTGGCCTGCGTGGGCGAGATAGTCGACGGGTGGGATGACCTGCATAGCCTGGGCTACTGGCGTTGGCAGGCGAGCCTTCATGATGTGCTGAATACTTTGTTTTGGCCGAGCGTGCTGACACTGCTTGGGTACCTGAGATCTCGGGCAAAGCATGGCCCGAATTTCCCAGAAAAATGATCAACAACGCTCCTGGACGATGGGCTGCCGAGCAGCCCTGAAGCGAGAAGACAAACCTCTCGCATCGTCGACTAGATCAGACAGGCTTTCCCAAGCCTTTGCGCCTCAGCGCTTCACTCTCAAGCCCGTCCAGCACGGCATCCACCAACCCCTTGGCCATTTCAGCCGAATGCAGGGTTGACCAGAGCAGCCCCTTCTTGGGCAGGCCATCGATGTGCTCACATGCCTGCTGAGCGGTGTCATAGATGCCTTGCAGCAAGAGTGAAACGTGAACCAAAGCGTCTTCAGCCTCGATTCCATCACGCACAGCGAATAACGGTGGATGTCCGGCACCACAGGAGCCGAAGGGAGTTGCGGCAGTCTTGCCAAGGAGGGATTCGGGAGGATCCGGAACTATCTTTTTTGTCATTATGAAGCTCCTTTTGCAATGGAGCTGTCACCGTCTGCGACCAAACAAATTGGGTGACAGCTGTACGCAGGTTGGTCGACCGGGGCAAAAGGCAAACCCGGCAGGCACGAATGCCTCCCGCGCACAGCCGCCATAGCACGAATGTGCAGACGAAAATCCGTCAGCATTCGTGGATGGGAGCTTTTGCAATTTGCTGTACGGGCGACCAAACCCGATCGCTGATTTTGCAGCGACCGGGGAAGCCTAACGTTCACCATGCCGAAATGGCAAGGCGGGAAACGCACAAGTCCACAATGAAGTGGCGGTAACTCGCAGGCCATTGCGCCAGCAACAAGCTAATGCGCGCGCTGCAACCACTCGCAATAGCCCGCCACACCCTGCTCCACCGTCAGCGTTGGCTGCTGATAGCCAACGCTGCGCAAGCGCTCAAGGTCGGCGCAGGTGTAGCACTGGTACTTGCCGCGCAGGTGCTCGGGGAATTCGCTGTATTCAAGAATGTCTTCCAGCAGGGCCATCTCCAGCGACAGCGGCGGCTGGTCCTGCTGCTCGCGCAGGTGGTTGATCACTGCCAGTGCCACATCGTTGAAAGGCTGGGCACGACCGCTGCCGACGTTGAACAGGCCACTCAACTGTGGCCGGTCGAGGAAGAACAGGTTGACCTTGACCACATCCTCGACCGCCACGAAATCGCGCAGGTGGCCGCCGCTCGGGTAGTCGCCATAGCTGCCGAACAGGCTGACCTTGCCGTCGGTCTGGTACTGGTTGAAGCAGTGCAAGGCGACCGAGGCCATGGCGCCCTTGTGCTGTTCGTGGGGGCCGTAGACGTTGAAGTAGCGCAGGCCGACGATCTGGCTGCGCGCCTGTGGCAGTTGCCGGCGCACGCGCTGGTCGAAAAGGAATTTCGAGTAGCCGTAAACATTCAATGGCCGCTCGCATTCACGCTGTTCGCGAAAGTCGCGTCCGGCGCCATACACCGCTGCCGACGAGGCATACAGCAGCGGCACCTGCAGGGCCTGGGCGGCGTCGAGCAGGTCGCGGCTGAAGCGGTAGTTGTTGTCCATCATCAAGCGCCCGTCGCCTTCGACGGTGCTGGAGCAAGCGCCCTGGTGCAGCACGGCGCGTACCTTGCCGAACTGGCCGCGAGCGAAACGCTCGAGAAAATCGTTCTTGTCCAGGTAGTCGGCGATTTCGCAGTCAGCCAGGTTGCGAAACTTGTCGCCATCGCTCAAGTCATCGACCGCGATGATCTCGGTTTCGCCGCGCTGGTTGAGGGCCTGAACCAGATTACTACCGATAAAACCGGCGGCGCCGGTGACGATAATGGTCATGCCATGTCCCCCTTTGAGGGTGCAGAGGCCTCAGTTTAGGGAGTGGCGATTGTGCAAATATTAACCAGAGTCAATGGTTTTGCCGATTGCCGGCACGCATGGCCTTGAACAACTTGTTACGCGATTTGCGGATCGTCACCAGACGACTGCGCATTTCTCGCTGGCGTTGACTGTTGAGCACATAAAGCCCTGCCAGCGACAGAACCGTAATAACCAGGAACAGCAGATTGCTGGAGCGCGGCCCATAGCTAACGAACAACGCCAGCAGATTAGCAACCAACAACGCAACAACCACCCAGACACCCCAAGGACGCCCGCGGACAACAAGCATATTGCCTATACAAAGCACCAATGAAGCGATCATCACGAGTACTACGGTGTAGTTGGCCTGCTCTGTCACACTGGCAAAATGCCCATCGACCACGACTACCGCTGTCAACGCGCAGGAGAAGCAGGCCAACAAAAAAGCGCAGATAAAGGTCGGAAAGTAACGGCGAAGAAACCCTGGTACGTCATGGAGATGAACCATTTGGGACTTCCCCCCTTCAACGACGTGCCTTGATTGCACGAGCTTCGCCCCGTTGCTTAACACGCTCCTTTCGCATCGCTACCAGATAGGCACGCATTTCCCTATGCCGTTTGCTGTTCAGAATCAACAACCCGATGAGAGGGAATAGCAGACCGGTGCTGTAGACAAACATATGAGGCCGATATCCGTAGCTGGGCAACACTGTTAACAGGCAAGCCACGAACAAGCCGACAATGACCCAAACCGCCCAAGCGCGACCCCTTACCATCAGAAAATGGCTCAGAAACCCCACCACAGAAAGCGCCAGCAGAACCATGGAGGTTTTGAACACTCGATCTTCAATACCTTTGAAATAGGTATTGGAAGCAAGCGCCACGGTGCAGGAAGCCGAGAAGCACATCATAAAGAAGGCGACGATGAACGCTGGAAAGTACTGTGCCAGAAACACTTTCAAACTCAGCGACTGCGTCATTGCTCAAACTCCTCATACAAACCTACGGCGATCGTTTGCACTCTGCTGCTGCCCACAAACCCAGCACCAGCACCCAAGGAGTCTTTGATCAGGGTTTGGGTTGCATGCTTGAACTCGGTTGGCGTGTAGCGCTTGGTTAACTGACCGGTGCTCTGTTTGAGCCGTAGTTGCTTGGCTGTTAGCGACGGGTGCTTGAGCGAAAGCAGTTCATCGGTAAGTGCTTTACGCTGCTGACGGCTCAGGTTTCTGGAAAGCTCAGACCAACTGCTTCCGGTAGCCGCTTTGCGCACTTGAAGATACTTGAAAGTCGTAAGCCCAGAGGCCCCTACCCCCATCAACGACACAGCATCCAGCGCTGACGACATGTTCTGGTACCACTCGTAAGAGTCCAGCTCGTCGTTATCCGCAGGGTTCACCACTTCGTTGAAAGTTCTGTACCCGCCGAAAATGCACTGGGTGGTACTGGCCGCTGCAGCTGCGGCGCCCATTGTAGTGAGCACCAGGCTGGTGCCGGCAGTGAACGGCACCGCAACCGTGCCGCTAAACACTACGATCCATCCCAGAACTGCCCCGGTACAGGAAAGCGTTGCGTTCAGTGCTTCTTTAACCACTCGCGACTCACGCGGACTGGTCTTGAGCTCTTCGATGAACTGCGCAGGCGCCAGATACTTCTTCGCCTCACGCAAAATCACCCGCTTGGGCAACACACTGCAAATGGGTTGAAACTCACGCAGCGTCACCACGTTGTAGTCCGCATCGATATACACCACGCCGGCACCGACGATGCCTGGATCGGCGTCGATGGCGGCAAAGAGTTTCGGCAGGTTGATGCGGCTTTCGATGCGCTGCCTTGCGAAAAACTGCGATGGATTGCTATCCAGTCGGTTGAGTAACTCACTCATGTACGGTCTTCCTTGAAACGGCGCACAGGTCGCCCGGCCTTGTAGCACAAGGCCAGGCGACGCTGCTGTTCAGGCCTTACACGTTAGGGCAAGGCACCGGTGCCCAGTCACCCATGTCCGGGTTCTTGCACATGCTGTTGACCTGGCTCTGGCCGGCGCTGGCAACCTTCTGGCTTTCAGCCTTCTTGGCATTGGCGTCCTGCAGGGTCTTCTCGGTGGCGACGGCTTCTTTCGGTACCTCTGGCAGCTTTTTCTTCGCCGGTGGCGGAGTCTTGGTCTTGCCGGTGTTGGTCTTCTTGGCGTTGCCGGTGGCCAGCACCGGCGCCTGGGCCTCGGCGACGATCACCACGTCGTTACGCGGTACGCCGACCTGCTTGAGGTCTTGCTCGTAAGCCTGAGTGTAGTTGTTGAGGTTCTCACCCAGACGGCCGTTGACCGCAGTGATCAGGTTGTTCGACTCCTGCAGGCCGGCGATGATTTCCGCCAGGCGCTTGCGGCCTTCGCCATCGCTGATCTTGTTGCTCTTGCGGCCATCCATCAGGTTGGCGAACTCACGCTGGTAGCACGCCTGGGAGGCTTTGGCGTAAGCGGTGCTGCGGTCCATGTCGGCCGCGCTCTTGTTGATGTCGGTGGCGTAAGAGCCGATGCGCTGGTTGTCGTCGCTGATCTGCTTCTGGCGCTCGGTGTAGTAACCGGCCGCACCGCCGACCAGGGCACCACCGGCAGCACCGATGGCAGCGTTACGGCCACGGGTGTCGGAGTTGCCGGTCAGGGCGCCGGTCAGCGCGCCGCCGACGGCACCGATCAGGGCGCCGGTTGCGACCGACTTGGTCATGTCCGAATCGGTGGCGCGCAGGTGCTGGACCGGCTCGTAGCAGCTCGGGTAGTACTCGACCTTGGTCGTCGCACCGACCTTGGACGCCGGCGAGCTGGCGCAGCCAGTCAGCAGGACGGTGCTGAAACCGGCCGCCAGCAGCAGCGCGGCCCGGCCGTTGGAAGCAGTGAAGAAGGGCTTGCGAGTTGAAAGCATGGTCAGGTTCTCTCTCTATTTAAACACGCCCGGGACAACCTCATGTCGCCCCGGTCACTACGATGCTCGCTCGACAGCCGCTCAAGATTGCGGAGCAGCTGATGCGAGCAGTTCTTTCAAGATCGTCGCTGGGTCCGCACGCCGTTGCTGGCGATAGTCCCCGACATGACGGACGAACAAGGTCGCGCGGCTGAGCAGGCTCTTGCCCAGCACCGGCTTGCGATTGAGCTCTTCCTTGACCCGCTGGAACTGCGCCTGAATCACCGCATCGGTATAGCGCGTGCCAGTGGCAAGGTTGTCGATGTAAATCGCCACGGCGCCGTCGAGCGCGCTGCGGCCGTTGTTGATGGCGGCGGCGAACAGCTTGGCGCTGGTCTCGTCACCCGAGGCCTTGGCCTGCTGCTGGGTCTTCTGCAGGTTGGTCAGGCGGATGTTGTAGTTGTTGATGGTCTCGGCCACCAGCGCCGCCGACTGGATCAGGTTGCCGGCAGCTTCTTCGCGCTGTTGGGCGATCAACGAAACGTTGCGCTTGAGCTCTTCGTTGACCAGGCCAAGCTCCGCTTGCAGGCGCGGGTCGATGCTGGCGGCGATGATGCTGTCCAGGCGCTTGGTCGGGTCCTGGGCGTCGTCGATGGCGTCGGTCAGCGAGGCCATGCGGCCCTCTTTCTGCCACTGCTCGAACAGTTCCTCATAACGCGAACGCGGGGCCGACAGGGCGCCAATGGCTACACGGAAACCTGTAGTTTCATTGCTTTGCTCAGTGCCATCGGCGCCGAACAGCGGGTACTCGCGACGCATGCCGGTGAACAGCGTGCCCTCGCCTTCCAGGTAATTGCCGCCCTTGACCACGAAGCCGCCATAAGCACCCTGGCGGCGCCCGGCATGCACCAGCTGGAACGACTCCTGGACCATTTCCGCAGCGTTGCCGACAACGTCGAACAGCCCCAACGGGTTGGGCAGTTTGGTGCCGATCGGGGTCAGGCGCGCGGCCTGGCCGGTGCCGCCGGCAACCTGGTTGAACACCGCCCAATCGGCCAGCGGCCCGTCGCTTTCACTGCCCTCAAGGCGTCGCGGGAACAGCCGGCCTTCCAGCTCCTGGCGACTGACGGCAGAGCCACCACGGGCAGCAAACTCCCATTCCACTTCGGTCGGCAGGCGCACAAAGCCGATACCGCCATCCTCAGCCTTCTTGCCACGGCCACTGACCGGCAGCAGATCGCGGTGGTTCTTCATCAGCCAGGCGCTGTAGACCGCGGAAAAACGCTCAGCCTCAAAACGTGACAGTTTGACCTTGGGCAGGCGCCCGGCCATGCCAGTCGGTGCCTCGCAGGCCGGCGCCGGTTCGCCGCTGGCCAGCGACTGGGCCTGCGCCATCACCTGCGCGTACTGGCGGGCAGTGACTTCGTACTTGCCAATGAAGTACATCATCGGTTTCAGCGGGCTGCCGGCCTCGGTTTTCGGCAGGCTTGGGCTGATGCGTTTTTTCCAGTCAGTGGACAGGTCCTGCAGGCTGAACTGGCCGTTGATGAAGTCGCGGCGATAACCGGAAATAAACGACTGCTTGTAGCCCGCCTCGCCTTCGCTGAACGGATAGCCGAGGTTCACTTCACGGTCATCGAGGCTGCCCTGGGCCAGCACGTAGACGTGGCGGAAGACCATCTCGCCGTCGCACGGCAGCGGCAGGCTGATGTCGTCGGCCAGCGGCTTGGGGTTGTCCAGCTTGTTGCTGGCAGGCTTGGGGTCGTCCTCGGCCTGGGCGCAGGACACCAGGCTCAGGGCGGCGACGATCAGCGCCAGGGCGGGGAAGCGGCGGTCAAACATCTCGAATTCCTTCACAAGCGTCTATTCGTGCCACGCGCCAGCCCCCCAGGGCGGCAGCGGCCGCGCTGGCCAACAGCACAGCGAGCAAGGCAACGAGGTAATGCGACGGGAGCAGATGGCTGGCGTACTCGCCGGGCATCTGCATGAACAACTGGTTGAGGCCGCTTTCGGCCAGGGCATACAGCGTGGCGCCCAGCACCGCGGCGAACACACCGCTGTACAGCGCCTGGAGCACCACAAAAGCCAGCAAGGCTGTCGTGCTGAAACCGAGCAAGCGCATCACCGATAGCTCGCGGCGCTTGCGCTCGACCGCAGCCAGGGCGCCGGCGCAGATAGCCGCGAACGCGCCAGCCACTGCCAGCGCGGCGATGATCCAGAACACCAAGGTCAGGTTGCGGCTCAACGACTGCACCTGGGCAATGGCCGGGGCCTGGGTCGAGACCAGCAACTGGCGGTCGGCAAAGAAGCGGCGCAACGGCTCGACATCGGTGAGGTTGCGCGCATACAGGCGAAAGGCCGGATAGACCCGTTGCGCCTCGCCGGCCTTGGCCTCCCCTTCCCAGGCAAAGGCGGGTACGGCGCGGCCATCGCGGTAGTCTTCGGCAGCTTCCAGCAGCGCCAGAGGCGCGAACAAGGCGTCACGCTCGAAGGCTTCCAGCGGCAATACGGCCAAGACCTTCAAGGTGGTGCGTTGAGCCTGAATCTGCCCGGCCAGCTGGCGGCTGAACGACGCCTCAAGCGAGTCGCCTGCCTGAGCGCCAAGCTTCTCCGCCGCCGTGCGGCTGAGGACGATCTGGTCGATGCCGTTGGGGATTTGCAGCCCCTGCAGAAGCGGGTCGCGGAGCGCCGTCGGGATCATCTCGACATTGACCACCACCTTGCGCGCAGACAGCACCAGATCAGCGGTTGCGGCAATTTGTCGGGTCCGCGGCAAGGCGAATGCCACATCGTGACGCTCAGCCAGTTCGGCAACGAAATCAGCGCTGAAACGACCACCGCCCAACGGGATGATTTCACGCACCGCCGGGTCGCGCTCCAAGCGCTCGGTCAGGCTGCTGACCAGGCCGAACTTCAAACCGAACAACACCAGCAACGGCGCGATCACCGCCACCAGCGCCAGCACGCTGCAAGCGGACAGGCGCGCGTCGTTGCGGTAGTCCCGCCAGGCCAGGGCAGCGATCAGCATCGGGCGCATCAGGGCTGGCCCTCCAGCGTGGCGGTGACACCGCCGTCGGCATCGCGGCGGCAGATCATGCGCAACACCTGCAAGCCGGCATCGCGGGCCAGCGCCTCGTCGTGGGTAGCGATCAGGCAGGCCACCTGCCGCGCTTGCGCCTGACGCAGCAACAGCTGCATCACCCGCTCGGCATTGAGTGGATCAAGGGCCGCGGTCGGCTCATCGGCCAACAACAGGTCGGGGTTATGCGCCAGGGCACGGGCACAACTGACCCGCTGGCGCTGGCCGACCGACAGCGCGTTCGGCTGCTTGTCGAGCTGGTCGTCAATCTCCAGTTGCTCGGCCAGGCGCTGTACGCTGCCGTCATCGCCCAGGCCAAGCACCTGGCGCGGCAGGGCGATATTGCTGCGTACGTCGAGAAAGCCCAGCAAGCCCCCCGCCTGCAGCACATAGCCCAGATGCCGGCGGCGCAGGTGCGCCAGCCGGTCCTGGCGCTGCTCGCGCCACAGTTGCTGAATGTCGTAAGTGTGCGAGTCGGTGCTGAACACGAAGCGCTCGGCCTGATCCGGCTGCAGCACCAAGGCCAGCAGGTCGAGCAAGGTGCTCTTGCCGCAGCCGCTAGGGCCGACCAGGGCCAGCTGCTGACCGGCGCGCAGTTCCAGGCGCTCGATCTCCAGGCTGTAGCGCTGGCTGCCGAGGCCGCGGGTTTTGCGCAGCGCTTGCAGGCTGATCATCACGGCAGCGTCGACAACGGCACACGGTACAAGGCATCACCGGGCTCGGCATTGCCGAAGCGCACCCAGTTGGCCATGTCGTTGTGAAAGGTTTCGTACAGGCGGATCTTCGAATCCAGCTCGTCGATAAAGTCCTCCTGTTCGCCAACGCTGAGCGACAACCACAGGTCCTGGGTCATGCTCAGGGATTTGCTGCGGTACGGCAGGCCCTCCAGGTATTCGCCCAGCACACCGCCTTCGGCGAGGTTGGCGCCCTTGCGCAGGGCCGCCGGGTCGCGGCTCATGTAGGCACTGGCGCTGGCGATTTCCTGGAAGAAATCCTTGGGCGAAGTGCGGGTCTTGCGCGCGGCATCGACGATCAGCTTCAGCGATTGCTGCAGGTCGTTGAGTTGCAGCTTGGTGAGCATCACGCAGACCTGCAGGGTCGGCAGCGCCGGGTTGGTCAGGTCGCGGTCGGAGGTCCAGGCGCTGACCAGTTGCGGGGCCAGGCTGGCGCTCTTGCGGCCGAGAAAGTCCATGTGCATGGCATAGCCAATGGCGGCTGATTTATCCGCAACGCTTGGCGAAGCAGCCAGCAGCGGTGCCGGTTGTGCCGGGTTGCTGCGTACCTGGTGGACCAGGTCGGCGAAGCTCGAGCCGATCTCGCGCACCCGCTCGCCAAACTTGTTCACATCGCCACCGGGCACCGACACATACAGGTCGCCGATCTGCGGGTTGGCATCGGCAGTCAACACCCGGTACTGCTGCTCGGCGTAGGCGTGGTTCTTCTTGCCCGCTTCGGTACGCAGGTGCAGGGCGTAGATCTTGATCTGCTTGCTCAGGGCCGCCTGGCGCACTTCGGCTTCGTTCATCTGGGTGCTGCTGTAGCGGTCGTTCTTGCGCAGGGAGCCGGCGTCGCTGACCAGCAGAATCAGGCGCCCGCCATAACCGGACCAGTCCATGCCGTCGACCGCCTGCATGATCCCGGCAAAGGCGTCTTCGTTGAACGAGTGGCTGGAGACATTGGTGGCCTTGACCTGTTCGGCCAGCTTCAGGAAGCGCTCGGGATCGCGGCCCTGGTCCAGGGTTACCAAGGTCTTGGTCAGGTATTCCAGGGCCGGCGTGCGCGTGGTGTTGTTGCGAAAGCCGACCAGGCCGAAGCTGACGTTATCCAGCTCACCACGGCGCGAGATCTGCCCATGCAGCTCGTGCACCACCTGGCGCACCTGATCGATATAGGGCTGCATCGATACCGACGTATCCACCACCAGCACCACGGCGGTACGGAACGCGTCGCTGGAGGACGCCATACCGGCGGCCTTGGGTTGGCTGCTGCGCGCGCTGCTGCCAGGGTCGATGGAGGCGACATTGAGCAGCTGCAGCGGCTGGCCGTTTTCGTCGAAGCTCTCGCGCGCCTCGAAGATCGGCATCAGGTAGAACTGGTCTTGAGGCACGGCGCTGGCGCTGGGTTCCAGGGCCATCACTTGCGGTACTGCGTCCGGAGTGTTTTGCGCCTTGAGCAGTTCGGCGCGGGCCGCCGAGGTATCGCCGAGCAAGCGTTCCAGCTCATCGGACTGGCGCAGGAACATCACCGGTGCGCGCCCCGAGCGTTCGGTGAACTTGAGTACCAGGCTCTGCTTCCAGTCGCTGACCTGGGAGGCCGGCAACCAGCCGTCGCGGCGGCCATCACTGGCGGTGCCGACCTGAAGCCAGGGGCTGCCGTTGAGGTCCTGACGCTGGTAGACGTAGAGCACGGTAAACGCCGGCAAGGTATCGCTGGGCGTGGCGCCCGGCTGGCTGACGACCTGGGCGCCGGGCTTGCTCAGCACGCGCTGGAACAGGGTTTTCTTGCCGGCCATCAACAGCGGGCGATTGTCGTCATTGCTTGCGCTCGGAGGCGTCTGTGGTGCCGGTTCGCTGGTTTGCACCGGCTGGGAATCAGCGATCTGTTCATCGCCACTCATGACCCAATAGCCAACCCCGCCCAGGCCCAGCGCCGCAGCGATCGCAATGGCAAGCAAGGCCACTGCCGGGCGCTTGCGCGGGGCTGCCGGTGGCGATGCCTTGGCGATGGGTTCTGGTTTCGGCGTTGGAGGCGCCTGTGGCGGCTCCAACGCTACAGGCGTCACCGGGCTGGCAATTGGCAGCGGCTGGATCAACGTGCTTTGAGTATCTTGTGCTGGCAGCCGATCGAGCGCCGCCAGCAAGGTCTCGGCATCGGCAAAGCGCTCGGCCGGGTCCTTGGCCAGCAGGCCACGAAGAATTTCCTGATAGCGGCCGTGCTCGATCGGCAACTCCGGCAACGGCTCGGTCAAATGCGCCAGTGCCGTCGACAGTGCGTCGTTGCCGCTGTATGGCAGCTTGCCAACCAGCATCTCGTAAAACACCACACCCAGGGCATAGAGATCGGCGCGGCCGTCGATGTCCTGGCCACGCGCCTGCTCCGGGCTCATGTAGCTCGGGGTGCCAACAGCGAAACCGGCCTGGGTGAACTGGGTCCGGTCATCCAGCGACTTGGCGATGCCGAAGTCCGACAGCACCGCAGTGCCATCGGCGCGAAAGAGAATGTTGGCCGGTTTCACATCACGGTGCACCAGGCCCTGGGCATGGGCGTAGCCCAGGGCTGAAGCGATCTGGCGGATATACAGCAGGCCCTGCTCCGGTGTCACCCCGGCGGCAATGCGCTCCTTGAGCGTGCCATTGGGCAGGTACTCCATGGCCATGTAGTACAGCTCGCCGACATTGCCGATGTCGTGGATGGTCACCGTGTGCGGGTGCGACAGCCGCGCCAGGGTGCGGCCTTCGCGCAAGAAGCGCTCGCAGAAGGTCGGGTCGGCAGCCAGGGCCGCAGCCATGACCTTCAGGGCCACCTTACGCTCCAGCGAGCGTTGGGTGGCCAGGTAGACGGTAGCCATGGCGCCTTCGCCAATCTCTCCGTCGATGTCGTATCCGGGAATCACTTTGTCCATGTGCTTGGTCTTCAACCGGCCTTGATGACGACGGCGGTAATGTTGTCGGGGGCGCCCCGGGTCAGGCCCAGGTGCACCAGGCTGCGGACCACCTGGTAGGGGTCGCTGTGGCCCAGCACTTCGCGGATTTCATGGTCTTCGGCAGTCTTGTTGAGGCCGTCGCTGCACAACAGGTAGGTATCGCCGGGGAAGATCTGCAGTGACACGGCCTCAAGCTCAAGCTCGGGCTCGACACCAATCGCCCGGGTGACGATATTGGCCCGCGGGTGCACCCGCGCTTCGGCCTCGCTGAGCAGGCCGCTGTCCTGCAGTTCCTGCACGTAACTGTGATCGCGGGAGATGCCCTCCAGGCGCCCGTCGCGCAAGCGGTACAGGCGGCTGTCACCGGCCCACAGGCAGATACCCTGGTCACCACGCACAGCCAAAAGCACCAGGGTGCTACCCATCATCGTCACGCCACGCCGGACGCTTTCTTCGCGCACCGCTGCGTTGACCGCCGACAGCCGCTCGCGCAGCACCTGGGCGTATTCATCCAGGGAATGCGTTGCCGGCAACTGGCGCAAGGTATCGACGATCAGGCAACTGACGTAATCGCCCGCCGCATGCCCGCCCATGCCATCGGCAACCGCCCACAGGCCTTCACTGCCAAGGTCCAGGCAGGCGTCTTCGTTGATGCTGCGCACCATGCCGACATGGCTGTAGCTGGCTGCGGTGTAATGCAAAGCCGTCATCTAGCGCGCCGCCTCACTACCCAAAAGAAAACTGGCGAAATCCTCGCTGCGCGGTAGACCGGCACAACGCAACAATCCCGCCTCGATATGCTCCGAACCCCGCCCCCACCACAGGCTCATGCCGGCGCAGGCACTTTCGGCCAAAGCGGCCTGGCGGGCCTCGGGGGTCACTGCCGCAAAGCGCTGCAAGCCAGCAACCGCCGGGCTCGAAACGGCACTGATGCGGGGTGCGGAAAAGCCCTGGACCGCCGCATCGAACGCCTCGAAACCAGCCTGGGGTTCCAGGGTGGCCAACAGCTGCGCTTCGCCGTGCTCGAACCAGTCATCCGGGCCACTGACCACCGCCGCCAGCGACTCATCCGACGCCAGAACCTGAGCCAGGGTAAGAGGGAAATAGCGCCCTACCCGGTCGATGCTGGGCATCAGCACGCCCACTACAGCCTCTGGCCCGCAGACCCCCGGGGCCAAGGCAAAGCGCCACAAGGGGCTGACCAGATAGGCCGGCAACCAGTGCTCGGCCAACTGCTGCTGGCTGGCCATAAGCCCCGCCGCCAGCCACTGGTCCCAGGGCTGGATGAAGCTCTGCGGCAAGCCGCGGCTGACAAAGTCGCCACGGCTGGCCAGCTTGCCGTAGAAGCCAACGCCACCCATCACAACCGCTCCGGCAGGCTGAAGCCGCTGAGCACGCGGCTCTTGAACGGGTTGAAAGCGCTGTTGGCGCGCAGTTCGTAAGACACGCTGGCACCGTCGACGCGCAGGCGCAGGCTGAAGCGATCCGGGCCGTTGCCGGCCACCAGATCGGATTGATCGAGCAAGCGGAACCAGGCCCACGGCCCTTCCAGGGTCAGGCCGGAACGGCCGTTGGCCGACGGCGGCATGATCGACAGGCGGACCACGCCGATACTGTTGGGGTTCGGCCACTGCATTGCTACCGGTCGGCTCGGGCCGTGGTCATAGCTGATCTGCTGGCCGTCGAGGTCGAGCAAAAACTGGGTGATCGAGGCGTCCATGGCCACCGGCTTGAGCTCGAAGCGCACGGTCGGCTGCATGCCGCCGGAGCGGAAGAACGCATCGCGAATCGCCGCCGAGCGCTGGAAGGTGTGCAGCACACCAGGGCCGATGCCGAGTTTCTGCGCCGCACCCGGCTGCCAGCGCCACGGGTTGGCCGAGGTATCGACGTACGGCTGCAGGTACTTGCGGAAATAGCTGTCCATCACCCCGCCAACGCCGAAAAACTGGCCAAAGTCGTCCAGCGTGGCATCCCGCGAGCTGCCCGGTGCCAACGGGTAACGGCCGCTCAGGGACTGGCGATAAACGTTGACCACTTCACTGACCCAGGCGGCGTTCAGTTGATTGCGCACGCCGCCCATCATGGTGTTGGTGGTCGAGCTGACGACCGACTTGACCAGGCCCTGGACCATCGGCGGCTGGCGTTGTGCGGTGAGGCTGACCCGATTGGCGGCGGCAGTGGCCTGGTTCTTGGCCTCACCGAGCAAGGCGTCACCACTGGCACCGACCATGGCACTGACCTGCACGTACAAGGCGTTCATGTCGGTGAGCAGGCCATCGATGGCCGCAGGCTCGCCCTCGCCCTTGCTGACCAGGCTGGCCAGTTCGGCAAAGTGCGCGGTGACCGGATCCTCGTTGTGTTGCGCCTGACGGATATCTGCCGGTGCATCCTGGCCCAGCAAGTTACCCAGGCGTTGCTTGAGCTGATCGACACCGGCCTCGCTGGCTTTAGCCTGGGCGGCGGCGAGCGGGTCCTGCTGTTGCAGGTTGGTTTCCTTGGCCACGGCGGCCAGCAGTTTTTTCAGCGGCGAAGTCGGCCCGGAAATCACCCGCAATACATCGGCGGCCTGGGCCACGCTGGTGATCGGCACGAAGTCGATATCGGCCAGCAGTGCGTCCCAGTGGCGGATGTAGTCGGCAAAATACAGGCGGCGCACGTCGGCAGCCAGGCTGCTTACATCACCTTCATCGGCCTGCTCGCGGCCCAGCACCCAGCGCTCTTCGGCCAGGGTGTTGCTGTGTTGCAGGCTGGTGGCGAGGAACGCCTTGCGATAACCCTCGACGGTGAACAGCCCGCTCAATGGCTCGCCCAACGGCTTGCCGCTCTTGCGGCTGAACACCAGCGCAGCATCGCGGCCGGCGGCTTCGCTCAGGCGAAAATCGCTGACGCCGTCTGGCAGTTTCTGCCGTTTGACCCGGTCATAGACGCGCTGGGCCACCGGCAACTGCTGCAGCTGGCGACGCAGGTCTTCGATCAGGTTGGCATCCAGGCGCGCATTCGGCGGACGCTTTTCAAACAGCGCCTGCAGGTGCTCACCCAGCGCCGCACGCTGCTCAGGAGAGAGGTCACGGGGCAGGCTCTGCTCCCAGTCGAGGGTTACCCAGGCCTTGATGAAATCAGGGTCATAGTGCTCGCCGTCCGCCAGCATCAGATACGCCTTGAGGCCTTCGTAGAGGAAGTCGGAACCACCGCCACTGTGCAGCTGCTCTTCGATACGGGTAACCAGGCGTGGGGCAAACACGGCAATCAGCAGCTTGCGGTAGACGCTGGCCGACTCGGCTTCGAGCATGTCGCCCTGGTACAGCCCCAGGCCTTCTGCCCAGCTGGGTGGATCATCGGCCAGATGGCGCACGGCATTGAGCAGCGGCAGTACCGCCAGTACATCGCGCTGGGCCGGGCTCAGGGTTTGCAGGACTGGCCCCAGCGGCGCGAGCTTACGCTCGACCTGGGCGATGTAAGCCTGGTTGGCGCGATAGCTCAGCGCCCACACGCTGCCGACCAGCACTACCAAAGCAACGCTGGCCGCGAGTGCAGCACGGGCCAGCCATTTGCGCCGGCGCTCGACCTTCGGGTTGACCCCGACCAGCCCGCGCTCGGCAAAGGCCACGGCGCTGAACAGTTTTTCGATGAAGTAACTGCGGCCGGTGCCGGTCTGGCGCGCCAGGTGCTGACGGTCCAGGCCCATGCTCTGGGCCATGGCGCCGATCAGCCGGTCGATCGGGCTGCCTTCCTGGGTGCCGCTGGTGAAGTACACGCCACGCAACAACGCGCGCTCTTCATAGGCATTGGGCTTGAACACGCCGTCGAGGAAACTCTGCAGGTTCGAGCGCAAGGCAGCGAACTGCTGAACAAAGCCATAGACCAGATCGCGCCGCGCCGGATCGCGCTCTTGCTGCAGGCGCTCGACCAGCCGCTCGTTGAGGCGTTGCTCAAGGCCGGCGAACTCACTCTGGAACTGCGCCAGCGGCCCTTCAGCCGACTTGTCGTCGTCCAGGGCAAAGGTCATGCCCCACACCTGGGCGCGCTCTTCCTTGCTCAGGGTGTCGAAGAACTCCATGAAGCCCGGCACCAGATCGAGCTTGGTCAGCATCAGGTAGATAGGAAAGCGCACGCCCAGCTGGCTATACAGCTCCTGGATGCGCGAGCGGATGGCCGCCGCGTGGGCGGCACGTTCCGCGTCGCTGCCCAGCAGCAGGTCGGACAGGCTGATGGCAATGAAGGCGCCATCGATCGGCCGACGCGAGCGCTGCTTCTTCAGCAGGTCGAGAAAGCCCAGCCAGGCAGCCTTGTCGACCTGGGCGTGGCTGTCCTGGGTGGTGTAGCGGCCTGCGGTGTCGAGCAGCACAGCCTGGTCGGTAAACCACCAGTCGCAGTTGCGGGTGCCGCCAACACCGCGAATTGCCCCGGCGCCAAGCTGCGCCGCCAGAGGGAAATGCAGGCCGGAATTGACCAGCGCCGTGGTCTTGCCCGAGCCCGGCGGACCGATGATCACGTACCACGGCAGCTCGTACAGATTGCGCCGCTCGTCACCACCGAGGCGGGCCTTTTTCAGCAGCGCCAGGGCTTCGTCCATGCGCTGGCGCAAGGTCGCCAGCTCCTCGGCGGTAGCAACGCTGGCAGGGTCCGGGGCGGTTTCCGCGGCCAGGCTGCGCATGACCTCTTCCGCCTGGCGGCGGGCCTGGACAATGCGCCACAGGCGATAGCCGAGCCACAACGCAAACAGCAGGGCAATCAGGGCCCAGCGGCGACCCGCCGGAATCAGCACATCCCACAACGGCCCGACGAACCAGATGATCAGGCTCAGGGCGATCAGACCCAGCACCGGGATGACCCAACGAATGACAAAACCGAAAAACGCCTTCACTCGACCCCCTCCGCCAATACAGTGATTTCAACCCGGCGGTTCTTTGCCCGGCCTTCGGCCGTGTTGTTCGGTGCCAGTGGTTCGGTATCGCTCAGGCCCTGTGCGGTGAAGCGCGCAGGCTGGCCGGTCTTGGCTGCCAGAATCTGCTGGACCTGCTCGGCGCGGGCCTGGGACAGCGCCCAGTTGGACGGGAAGCGCAAGGTCGCAATCGGCCGGTTGTCACTGTGGCCGGTGATCCGCACCTGGCCCTTGACCTGGCCAATGGCATCGGCGATGCGCAGCATCAATGGCTGCAAGCTGTCATTGATGCTGGTGCTGGCCGAGGCGAACAGTTCGTCGCCGCGGATGGTCACCACCGAGCGGTCGACGGCGTCTTCGACACTGACCCGCCCGGCCTTGATATCGCTGGCCAGGAAGCCCGCCAGCCGTGGCCGTTCCACTGGTTTTGGCTGGGTCACCGGGCGATCGATGGCTTGCACCGGGATCTCGCCCAGGGCATGAATGTTCTTGAATACCGGCTCGGCGTCGGCGGCGAGCATGAAGCGCAGGGCAAACAGCAATGCCAGTAACAGCGCCAGGGCAATGGCCAGGCCCACCCAGGGCGGCATGAACTGCGACAGTCGATCACGGGTGACGCTGACCCCGCGCCAGTGCGGCGACAGTTCGCGCTCGAACTCGCCCCGGGCACTGCGAATGGCGGCGGCAGTGCGTTCGCGCAAGGCTTCGAGCTGAGCACGGCCACCGTTCATGACCCGATAGCGGCCTTCAAAGCCCAGGCACATGCACAGGTACAGCAACTCCAGCAGGTACAGACGTTCGCGCGGGCTCTGCAGGCAGTGTTCAAGCAGCTGAAATACCTTCTCGCCACCCCAGGCTTCGTTGTGCACGGTAATCAGCAGGCTCTGCTTGCCCCAGTCGCTGCTGCTGCCCCAAGGCGTACTGAGTACGGCTTCATCGAGAGCGGTGCACAGGGCGTAACGCGCCAGCAGCACTTCGTTACGCGCCACCCCGGCGGCTTCGGCGCGCTCTTCGAACTGACGCAGATAGGCCAGCAACTGCGCACGCAGGCTGGCCGGGGCCGGATGGGCGATGGTGCTACGCAAGCGGGTCAGCAATGCCAACAACGGGCCGGCGGCGCTTTCCAGCGGGTTCAGGCCAAGTGCCTGGCCACCGGGCAACGGCTGTGCCGGCATCGACGGCGGCGCAGCCGGCTCAGGCATATCCGCCTGTGGGCCACGGCCACCGGGGCGCGGCATGAACTGGGTGCGGTCGTTGGCCGGCGGTGCCGACGGGTCGTTAGGCTGCATCGCGGCTTATCCTCGGATGGCCCAGAAGGCCAGGTTCAGCCCCGGGAACTCGCCGGCGACGTAGAAAGCAAAGCCCCCGGCGTTCTGCAGTTGCTGCCAATGCTCGCTGCCGCGATCGAGTTCGTAGTAGGTGGAGCCGGCATGGAACGGGATCTGCCGTGGCGCCACCGGCAACGGCAGCAGGCCGATGCCCGGCAGTTGCAGGTTGACCAGGTCGCGAATGTGTTCGACCGCACCGATCTTGCTTTGCTGGGCAAAGCGCCCGCGCAGGGTCTCGCTCGGCACGTCGGCGCGCACCACGAGGATGAAGCTGGCGTTATCGAGCAGGCTGCGGTCAGCCAGCATGGCCACGTGAATGCCGTAGGCCTTCTCGACGATCGGGATGGGCGTGGCCTTGCTGTCGATCAACATCGACAGGGCTTCGCGCAGCGCCTGCATGACCGGGGCGAAGCTCGCTGCCAGGTCATCATGCTGGTACACCGGGAACTCGCCCGGGCGACGGTTGCTGGCACAGAAGGTGGCGAACTCACCGGCCAGGCTGACCAGCTCGCTGTAAAGCCGCTCCGGGTGCAACGGGCTCAACTGGCTCAGGTGTTCGACCAGCGGTTGGGCGCGGTTGACCAGTTGCAGGAGCATGAAGTCGGCGATTTCCGAAGCGCCGCCGGCACCCGAGGCTACCACCCGCCCGGCCAGCGCTTCGCCGCGTTGATGCAGCAGGCCCAGCAGTTCGCTGCGAAATGCCGACAGGCTCTTGCTCGCCGATACATCCAGCACTGGCGCGATATAGCTGTCATCCAGGACCAGGGCGCGGTCGGCGCGCTTTTCCTTGATACGTACCAGGCCCAGCGCGGCATAGTCGCTCAGGCCCTCTTCGGCAGTAATCAGGCGCAGGGCACGGGAACCGAGAGCGACCGGCGAGCGATTCTCGAACGGCGCGTTGTCGTCGCGCACTTCGGCCACCCGGCTGACATAGCGCGCACCGCCCAGCGTCTCGCCCTCGTCGACCGTATCGCGGGCACCGGCGCGCTTGAGCGGCAAGGCCAGGTACACGAGGCCATCACGCAGGTTGTCATCGATGTTCAGCGGGCTTGGCGCCAAGTCATCCTGGGGAATGTTGAAAGGTGTGCCGTCAGGCAGCAGGCCCCGAGCCGAAACGATGGCCAGTTTCCCCTGGGCCAGCAGGCCCTGGTCGATCAGCAGCTCGGAAAAACCCCAGGCGCCCGCCGACAGTGGCCGGCTGCGGGCATCGATCAGATTTTCGAGATAACGGTCATGCTGTTGAAAGTGCTGGGTTCCGAGGAACATGCCTTCCGACCAGACCACACGATTGTTCCAGGACATGGCTTCTCCGATCGCCTATTGGGCGGTACTGGTTGGGGAGGTATGGGCAGCGCTGCGCACAGCGCGGACATCGAGGCTGATCTGGTAATCCAGCGGCGGCACGGGCAGCAGGCTGCGCCACTGCGCCTGATCGACCTCGCGGTAGCCGACCACCAGGCCGATCTGGCGGGTGGTCGGGCTCAGCGGGCGCTCGATACGCAGTTGCTCACCAGGCTGCACCAGCACTTCGTCCTGATCGATCAGGTCGGCGCCCAGGGTCGCCGGAGCACGTTCGGCCAGGGCGAAATAATCGGCGCGGTTGAAGTTGGCGCTGTTCTTCAGTTCGAAAATGCGCACGCGCACAGGCGCGGCCTGGCCGTTGGCGCCCGGGTTGAGCCCGGCGGCGGCACTGAAATACAAGGTCACGCTGGTAGGCCCTGCCACCTCGGGCTGGACCGGTGCTGCGACTTCATCCTTGCTACAACCACTGAGCAGCAGTGTGGTCACCGCCGCCATCAGCATTGTTCGAATCATCCTGCGTCCTCAATGACGTGGCACTTTCCGTTTGTTTCAGGAGCGTTGCAGACGCGCGCTGTGCTCCTCATAGGCGCGGCTGAACTCGCGCCCGAACAGGTCCTGGAAGTCGTCTTCGGCTTCCCCGGAGATCTTGCTGTACAGCTCGGTGAACTGCTGCCAGTACTGCGCCTGGCGCGAGCTGCCGAACAGTTTCGACAGGCCGGCCGGCTCGCCTAACCGCGACTCCAGCTGTGCCGGCTCGAAGCGTGCGAGCAGGTGCTTGATGGCCGCTTCAACACCCGCCATCACAGCCAACTGATGCGCGCGCAGGTCGTCGAAGCTGTCGCGTACTGCCTGATCCGGCGCCATGAACGCGTGATTGCCGTGCCGCAGCAGCAGCAACAACGCTTCGTCGGCATTCGGAGCGAACTTGAGCGGGTTGTTTTCCGCCGGGCGGATCATGGTCTGCTGCATGCGGAACTCACCCTTGAGGCTGCTGCGCGCACGCAGTACATCGATCAGACCCTCGACCATCAGCCGGTAGCTACGGCCGAGGGCTTCCATTTGTGCCTCTACCTGGGCGCTGTCGATTCGCAACTGCTCAAGACCTGCACCGCGCAGGAATGCCTGGACCAACGCACTTGAGTCGGCAGGCTGCGCAAGGGCTTCGACAACGGGCGCCGGGGCGGGCTGCGCAACGGCTTCGGCAACGGGCGCCGGAGCGGGCATTGCGGTCGCGGCCGGCGCGGCTACAGGAGCGGGCGTGGGAGCTGAAGGTTCGGCGAACAGGTCCCAGTCTTCGGGGATGACCCCGGGGCTCGCCGGCGCTGGCACAACAGGTGGCACTGGCGTTGGTGGGCGAAAGTCATGCTGTTGGGCAGGCACATGATCGGGCTGGGTCACCGGTGCAATGCTTGCCGGTGCAAGAAAATCGAACAGGTCAGGGAGGGTATCGTTGCTCGAGGCCCCCTGGATGAACGCAGGCGCGGCAGGAACTGAAGGAGTAGGGGCGGCGCCAGCCTGATTGGCCATCAGCGCCTCGAAGCTGTTGGAGGCATCGCGACTTAACGGATTGCCATCTTCCATTTTGAAGCTTGAATCGATGCGCGCCTGAATCTCGTACTCGCCAATGCGGATCACTTCGCCATCCATCAGCGGCTCACTGTTACCGCGACGCAAACGAATACCGGCGTGAATTAATTCGACACCATTCGTACTGTTATCAGTGAGGTAGTAGCGACCATCTTTATATTGAATGACACAATGTTGCGAAGAGACCAGACGTTCCGGATCGGGCAATACCCAATCATTACCGGGGCCACGTCCAATGCTGATGGCACCTGATTCGATGAACTTTTCAGGACATTGGCCAGGGGTAATCTTGTGATAACTGGTAATAGTCAGACTCAGCGACATCACGCCTCCTTAGCAACATCCTGAATCGCCTGCGGACCCGCTTCAGGCCTTGCGCAGATAACGCGATTCGCTTCCAATCCCTGAAAAATCAACTGAATGTCCGATGTTCGGTAACTTTAGCCGAACTCTGTCAGTTTCAAACGACATCCACCGGCACCCTGACCAATAGGTCAGAAAACCTGTTTGGCCCAAAACTCAGGTTACGGTGGGCCGATAGCTTACCTTGACAGCCAATTGGAAATAAACCAAAAATGCGCGACTTGCTGAACAAGCGTGATATCACTTTGATATCAACTAAGGACAACTCAGCAAAATATGTGCGCTACGTCACAAAACCAATTAGCGCACATTAGCTACCCCCACCACGGGACGATACGGAGATCGATATCTGGTGAACTCAGCGCATTTGCTCGCTGCCGTTTCGGAGAACTTTCCTTGCGGCGACGACCTTGAATACGACCCGGACTTCCTGCAATTGGAGCGTGATGCCCAAGGCAAGCCCGAACGTGTCATGGGCGATGCCATCCAGCCTGCCGAACCGCCCCAATGGCGGCAGATCGAACAGTCCTGCACCGCCCTGCTGCAACGCAGCAAAGACCTTCGCGTCACTCATTTCCTGTTGCAAAGTGCCCTGGCCTTGCATGGCATTGCCGGCCTTGCCAGCACCCTGCAACTGATCAACGACCTGTTGCGCCAGTATTGGCCGCACGTGCACCCGCAACTCGACGCCGATGACGACAATGACCCGACGGTGCGCATCAACGCCCTCGCCGGTCTGGTCTGCGAGACCAACATCGCCCTGCTGCGCGAAAGCCTTCTGACCCGCTCCCGTGCTTTCGGCCCGGTCAGCCTGCGCGCGGCCCTGCACGCCAGCGGCCTGCAGCACTTTGCCAGCGAGACACTCAATGCCGACGAGCTCGGCGGTGCCCTGCGCGACAGTGATGCCGAGCAACTGCAGGCCACCCGCGAGGCGTTGCAGCAGGCCCGCGAAGCCACCGAGGCAATCGAGCAGTACGTCAACGAGCAGGTCGGGTCGGCCAGCGGGGTTGATCTCAGCGCCCTGAAACAGCCGCTGCGCCAGGCCGCGCAAATCCTCGCCGAACATGCGCCAGCAAGCGAGCAAGCCGCCAACGACACCAGCGAAGTCAGCGAAGTCAGTGAAGTCAGCACCGCAGCCGACAGCCCGGCGTCTCTTGCCAGCGCGGCTCCTGCAGCCCCCGTTGCCCGTGCCTCGGCCGATATCGCCAGCCGCGACGAGGTGCTGCGCAGCCTCGACCGAATTCTAAAGTACTACGCCCGCCACGAGCCCTCGAGCCCGCTGCCGGTGCTGTTGAACCGCGCGAAAAATCTGGTGAATGCCGATTTTGCCGCGATCGTCCGCGACCTGATCCCCGATGGGCTGTCGCAATTCGAAACCCTGCGCGGGCCTGAGACCGACTGAGGCCTGCGGGCCAGACCCTACGCACATATGCAACACCGTTACCGGCAACGATCGATGACGCCAATACCGTCGCACCTGCGACCAGGAGGAACAACGTGGCGAACCCCAGTTCTCAGAAATTCATTGCGCGCAATCGCGCGCCGCGGGTGCAGATCGAGTATGACGTCGAGCTCTACGGCGCCGAAAAGAAGGTCCAGTTGCCTTTCGTCATGGGCGTCATGGCCGACCTCGCGGGCAAGCCTGCCGAGCCGCTGGCGCCGGTGGCCGAACGCAAGTTCCTGGAAGTCGACGTCGACAACTTCGACTCGCGCCTCAAGGCCATGCAACCACGGGTAGCCTTCCATGTACCCAACGAGCTGACCGGCGAAGGCAACCTGAGCCTGGATATCACCTTCGAAAGCATGGACGACTTCAGCCCTGCCGCCGTGGCGCGCAAGGTCGATTCGCTGAACCAGCTGCTCGAAGCGCGGACCCAGCTGGCCAACCTGCTGACCTACATGGACGGCAAGACCGGCGCCGAAGAAATCATCATGAAAGCCATCAAGGATCCGGCCCTGCTCCAGGCCTTGGCCAGTGCGCCAAAGCCCCAGGACCCCGAGCCGAACGCTTAATCAGGACATAGCCTCATGACCGATCCGATGCGTGATACCCAGGCCCAGCCAGCGGCCACCGAGCAAGCCAGCGAGTTCGCCTCGCTGTTGCTGCAAGAATTCAAACCCAAGACCGAGCGCGCTCGCGAAGCCGTCGAAACTGCGGTACGCACCCTGGCCGAACAGGCCCTGGCGCAAACCGACCTGGTGTCCAATGACGCGATCAAGTCGATCGAATCGATCATTGCCGCCATCGACGCCAAGCTCACTGCCCAGGTCAACCAGGTCATCCACCACCCCGAGTTCCAGAAGCTGGAAAGCGCCTGGCGTGGCTTGCACTACCTGGTCAACAACACCGAGAGCGACGAGCAGCTGAAAATCCGCGTGCTCAACATCTCCAAGCCCGACCTGCACAAGACCCTGAAGAAATTCAAGGGCACGGCCTGGGACCAGAGCCCGCTGTTCAAGAAGATGTACGAAGAGGAATACGGCCAGTTCGGCGGCGAGCCATATGGCTGCCTGGTCGGCGATTACTACTTCGACCAGTCGCCACCGGACGTCGAGCTGCTCGGCGAGCTGTCCAAGGTTTGTGCCGCCATGCACTCGCCGTTCATTGCTGCGGCCTCGCCGACCGTGATGGGCATGGGCTCGTGGCAGGAACTGTCGAACCCGCGCGACCTGACCAAGATCTTCACCACCCCGGAGTACGCCGGCTGGCGTTCGCTGCGTGAATCGGAAGACTCGCGCTACATCGGCCTGACCATGCCGCGTTTCCTCGCGCGCCTGCCGTATGGCGCCAAGACCGACCCGGTGGAAGCCTTCGCCTTCGAAGAAGACACCGACGGTGCCGACAGCACCAAGTACACCTGGGCCAACGCCGCCTACGCCATGGCGGTGAACATCAACCGCTCGTTCAAGTACTACGGCTGGTGCTCGCGGATTCGCGGTGTCGAGTCCGGCGGTGAAGTGCAGAACCTGCCCGCGCACACCTTCCCCACCGATGACGGTGGCGTGGACATGAAGTGCCCGACCGAGATCGCCATCTCCGATCGCCGTGAAGCGGAACTGGCGAAGAACGGTTTCATGCCGCTGCTGCACAAGAAGAACACCGACTTCGCTGCTTTCATCGGCGCCCAGTCGCTGCAAAAGCCTGCCGAGTATGACGACCCGGACGCTACCGCCAACGCCAACCTGGCTGCGCGCCTGCCGTACCTGTTCGCCACCTGTCGCTTCGCCCATTACCTGAAGTGCATCGTGCGCGACAAGATCGGCTCGTTCAAAGAGAAGGACGAGATGCAGCGCTGGCTGCAGGACTGGATTCTCAACTACGTCGATGGCGACCCGGCCCACTCCACCGAAACCACCAAGGCCCAACATCCGCTGGCGGCGGCCGAAGTGGTGGTCGAAGAAGTCGAAGGCAACCCGGGTTACTACAACTCGCGTTTCTACCTGCGCCCGCACTACCAGCTCGAAGGGCTGACCGTGTCGCTACGTCTGGTATCGAAGTTGCCATCGGCCAAGGGCGCCTGAGCCCTGGCTCGCTGAAGCGCCCCGCAAATGCGGGGCGTGCACTGAAAAACAATGTGGTAGAAGCCACACTCTGGAGACAACATGGCAGTTGATATTTTCATCAAGATCGGCGACATCAAGGGCGAGTCCATGGACAAGGCCCACAAGGACGAGATCGATGTGCTGAACTGGAGCTGGGGCATGGCCCAGTCCGGCAACATGCACATGGGCGGTGGCGGTGGCGCCGGCAAGGTCAACATCCAGGACCTGTCGCTGACCAAGTACGTCGACAAGTCCAGCCCTAACCTGATGATGCATTGCTCCAGCGGCAAGCACATCGACAAGGTCAAGCTGACCGTGCGCAAGGCCGGTGGCGAAAGCCAGGTTGAATACCTGGTCATCAACCTCGAAGAAGTGCTGATCAGCTCGCTGAGCACCGGCGGCTCGGGCGGCGATGACCGCCTGACCGAAAACGTCACCCTGAACTTCGGCAAGGTCACGGTCGATTACCAGCCGCAGAAAGCTGACGGCACCAAAGACGGCGGCCCGGTCAAGTACGGCTGGAACGTGCGCCAGAACGTCAAGATCTGATGCGTTTCGCCCTCTTCGCGGGGCAAGCCCGCTCCCACCTGGTAGGAGCGGGCTTGCCCCGCGATAAGGCCAACGCAATCTTGAATCCCACCACCGGAGCCGCCCCTTGGTAGCCGAAATCGCTGCACGTGACCGCCTGCAGCCTTCGCTGCTCGATCGTCTGACCGACGACGAGCCCGGCAACCTGCAAGAAGCCAACGACAAACGCGTGCTGTCGCTGAACCAGCTCAAGGCGTCAGTACTGCGCGATCTCACCTGGCTACTCAATACCACCTCACTGCTTGATGCTGGCGCCACGCTCAACACTGCGGCCGGCACCTCGGTGGTCAACTACGGCCTGCCGGCACTGGCCGGTAACAGCGCCTCGAACATTGATATCAGCGCTCTGGAGAGCATCATTTACCAGGCCATCGCCACCTTCGAACCGCGCATCCTGCGCAGCAGCCTGCGGGTTCGCGCCCAGGTCGCACCGGGGGAAATGAACAACAACGCCCTGAGTTTCGAGATCGAAGGCGACCTGTGGGCCCAGCCCGCGGCACTGCCGTTGCTGCTGCGCACAGACCTTGACCTGGAATCCGGGCATGTCCGGGTTGCCCCCGCCGAGCGCCGGAGACGTCCATGAACCCGCGCCTGCTCGAGCTGTACAACCAGGAACTGCAACACATCCGTGAAAGCGCGGCAGAATTCGCCAGGGAATACCCGAAGATCGCCGGGCGTCTGACCCTGTCCGGCATTGACTGCGCCGACCCCTATGTCGAGCGTCTGCTCGAAGGTTTTGCCTACCTGACCGCACGGGTACAACTCAAGCTCGATGCCGAGTACCCGACCTTCACCCACAACCTGCTGGAGATCGCCTACCCGCACTACCTGGCACCGACGCCGTCGATGGCCGTGGTGCAGATGCAGGCCGATCCTGACGAAGGATCGCTCAGTGCTGGTTTCACCCTGCCCCGTGGCAGCGTGCTGCGCGCCACCCTTGGCCGCAATTCGCAGACGCCCTGTGAATTTCGCAGTGCCCACCCGGTCACGCTGTGGCCGCTGCAGGTGGCCCAGGCCGAATACTTCGGCAATCCCGCAGCCAACCTCGGGCGCCTTGCCGCCAGTGAACCGAAAGCCCGCGCCGGGTTGCGCATTACCTTGCGTACCGGCGCCGAGCTGCCGTTCAACGCGCTCGACCTCAGCAGCCTGCCGCTGTACCTCAACGGCGCCGATGAACTGCCGTTTCGCCTTTATGAGCAGTTGCTGGGCAACGCCTGTGCGGTGTTCGCGCGCCAGCCCGGCAGCGACTGGGTCGAGCGCATTCCTGCCTCGGCCCTGCGCCCGTGCGGCTTCGATGACCGCGAGGCAGCCTTGCCGGTGGTCCCGCAGGCGTTCCAGGGTTACCGCCTGCTGCAGGAATACTTCGCTTTGCCGCAGCGTTTCCTGTTCGTCGAGTTCGCCGAGCTGAGTCGCGCGGTAAAACGTTGCGACGGGCAGGAGCTGGAGCTGATCGTGCTGTTCGAGCGCTACGACCAGACGCTGGAAGGCAGCGTCGGCGTCGAGCAGTTCGTGCCCTTCTGTACTCCGGCGATCAATCTGTTCCCGCGCCGTGTCGACCGGATCCACCTGAGCGACCGGGTCAACGAGCACCACGTGATCGCTGACCGCACCCGGCCGACAGATTTCGAGATCCACTCGCTGAGCAGTGTGACCGGTCACGGCACCGGCCCCGACCAGAGTTTCCTGCCGTTCTATGCCGTGCGCGATCCGTCGCGCTATGGCCGTGACCAGGCGTACTACATCGTGCGCCGCGAACCACGCATGCTTTCCAGCGAGCAGCGGCGCAACGGCACCCGCTCGACCTACATGGGCAGCGAGACCTTCATCAGCCTGGTCGATGGTCAGCAGGCGCCCTACCGCCATGACCTGCGCCAACTGGGCGTCAGCGCCCTGTGTACCAACCGCGATCTGCCGCTGTTCATGAACGTTGGCGATGGCCGCAGCGATTTCACGCTGGCCGACAGCGCGCCAGTGGCCGCCATTCGCTGCCTGGCCGGACCAAGCCGGCCGCGTGCCAGCCACGCCCATGACAACAAGGCCTGGCGCCTGATCAGCCAGCTGTCGCTGAACTACCTGTCGCTGACCGAACAGGGCCAGGGCGCAGCCGCTCTGCGCGAGCTGCTGCGCCTGTACGGCGACAGCCATGACGCCGCCCTGCAACTGCAGATCGACGGCCTGCGTGAGGTCAGCAGCAAGGCTTGCACGCGACGGCTGCCAATGCCCGGGCCGATCGTCTTTGGCCGTGGCCTGGAGATCACCCTGGAGTTCGATGAGAACGCCTTCCGCGGCACCGGGGTGTTCCTCCTCGGTGCAGTGTTCGAGCGTTTCCTGGCACGTTACGTGTCGATCAACAGCTTTACCGAGACGGTGCTCCGTACCACCGAACGCGGCGAGATCATGCGATGGAAAGCCAAGCCCGGACGCCGTCCGACCCTGTGAATATCCTCAGCGAGATGCAGGCCGAACCCTGGAACTACGATTTCTTCCAGGCCCTGCGCCGGCTTGAGTGCGAGTCGCCGCAGTTGCCACGCTTCGGCCATTCCCTGCGCCTGGCCGATGAGCCGGTTCGCCTTGGCCAGCAGCTCGATTGCGCTTTTGCGCCGGCAACCCTGGCATCGCTGACGCCTGCCACAGAGCAGGGCCCGGCGCGCCTGGAGCAGTTCTTCTTTGGCCTCGGCGGCCCCAACGGCCCCCTGCCCCTGCACCTGACCGAGTACATGCGCGAGCGCCAGCGCAACAACGCCGACAGCACCAGCAAGCGCTTTCTCGATGTGTTTCATCACCGCCTGCTGAGCCTGTTCTACCGGGCCTGGGCCGAGGCGCGGCCGACGGTCAGCCATGACCGCCCCGATGACGACTACTGGGCCGCGCGCCTGGCCGCCCTGAGCGGCCGCGGCACACCGGCGCTGCGCGACCAGGGCCCGTTGCCGGACACCGCCAAGCTGCACTACAGCGGCCATCTCGCCGCCCAGACCCGCTACCCGGATGGCCTGCGTGGCATTCTCGGGGCGTACTTCGGCGTGCCGGTGAGCATCGAGGAATATGTCGGTCAGTGGCTACAACTGCCGGAGCGCAGCCGCCTGGGTGCGAGCGCCAACCAGTTGGGCATGGATGTGTGCCTGGGCAGCCACGTCTGGGACCGCCAGCACAAGTTTCGCATCTGCCTGGGGCCGCTGAGCCTGGACCAGTACCTGTCACTGTTGCCCGATGGCAGTGCCTTTGGCGAGCTGGTGGCCTGGGTCGCCGAGCATCAGGGGCACGAGCTGGACTGGGACCTGAACCTGATCCTGCAGCAGGAGCAGATACCCGCCCTGCAACTCAACACCGGTCGACGCCTGGGTTTCGATACCTGGCTGGGCCGCCCGCAACACGATGCCAGGGATCTGACACTGGCTCGGTACTACGCCGAGCAGGCGACCGCATCGCAATCCACAAGGAGTCCGGAACATGGGTGAAATCAGCCGCGCCGCGCTGTTCGGCAAACTCAACAGCGTCGCTTACAAGGCCATCGAGGCCGCCACGGTGTTCTGCAAATTGCGGGGCAACCCTTATGTGGAACTGGCCCACTGGTTTCATCAACTGCTGCAACTGCAGGACTCGGACCTGCACCGCATCATCCGTCAGTTCAACCTTGAGCCCGCGCGCCTGGCCCGTGAGCTGACCGATGCCCTGGACCGCTTGCCCCGCGGCTCGACCTCGATCACCGATCTGTCTTCCCACGTCGAAGAAGCCGTCGAGCGTGGCTGGGTGTATGGCAGCCTGATGTTCGGCGAAAGCCAGGTGCGCACCGGCTACCTGGTGCTCGGTATCCTCAAGACCCCGAGCCTGCGCAATGCCTTGCTCGGCCTGTCGTCGGAGTTTGCCAAGATCAAGGTCGAAGCCCTCAGCGAACGTTTTGACGAGTATGTCGGTGATTCGCCGGAAAACGCCCTGAGCGCCAGCGACGGTTTCAATGCCGGCGCCGTGCCGGGTGAAGCCAGCGGTGCCATGGCCCCCAGCGCCCTGGGCAAGCAGGAAGCGCTCAAGCGCTTTACCGTTGACCTCACCGAGCAGGCGCGCAGCGGCAAGCTCGACCCGATCGTCGGCCGTGATGAAGAGATCCGCCAACTGGTGGATATCCTCATGCGTCGCCGGCAGAACAACCCGATCCTCACCGGTGAAGCCGGTGTGGGCAAGACCGCAGTGGTCGAAGGCTTTGCCCTGCGTATCGTCGCCGGCGATGTCCCGCCTTCGCTCAAGGACGTCGAACTGCGCAGCCTGGATGTCGGCCTGCTGCAGGCCGGGGCAAGCATGAAGGGCGAGTTCGAGCAGCGCCTGCGCCAGGTCATCGAGGATGTTCAGGCCTCGCCGAAACCGATCATTCTGTTCATCGATGAAGCCCACACCCTGGTCGGTGCCGGTGGCGCGGCCGGTACCGGTGATGCCGCCAACCTGCTCAAGCCAGCCCTGGCCCGCGGCAGCCTGCGCACCGTGGCCGCCACCACCTGGGCCGAGTACAAGAAGCACATCGAGAAAGACCCGGCCCTGACCCGGCGCTTCCAGGTGGTGCAGGTCGCCGAGCCGAGCGAAGACAATGCGCTGCTGATGATGCGCGGTGTGGCATCGACCATGGAGCAGCACCATCAGGTACAGATCCTCGATGAAGCCCTCGAAGCTTCGGTCAAGCTCTCCCACCGCTACATCCCGGCGCGCCAGTTGCCAGACAAGTCCGTCAGCCTGCTCGACACCGCCTGCGCCCGCGTCGCCATCAGCCTGCACGCGGTGCCGGCTGAAGTGGATGACAGCCGCCGGCGCATCGAGGCACTGGAAACCGAGCTGCAGATCATCGCCCGCGAACAGGCGATCGGTATCGCCATCGGCAACCGCCAGCAACAGTCTGAAACCTTGCTGGCTGCTGAGCGCGAGCGCCTGGCCGAGCTGGAAAGCCGCTGGGCCGAAGAGAAAACCCTGGTCAACGAACTGCTGGCCACCCGTGCGCAACTGCGCGAAAACGTCGGCGTGGTCGACCGCGACACCGGCAGCGAACAGAGCCATGAACTGCGCGAAAAACTCATCGACCTGCAACAACGCCTGAGCGACCTGCAAGGTGAAACTCCGCTGATTCTGCCGACCGTCGACTATCAGGCCGTGGCCTCGGTGGTTGCCGACTGGACCGGCATCCCGGTCGGGCGCATGGCCCGCAACGAGCTGGAAACCGTGCTCAAGCTCGATCAGCACCTGGCCAAGCGCATCATCGGCCAGGACCATGCCCTGCAGATGATCGCCAAGCGCATCCAGACCTCCCGCGCCGGCCTCGACAACCCCAACAAGCCGATTGGCGTGTTCATGCTCGCCGGCACCTCCGGGGTGGGCAAGACCGAAACCGCCCTGGCCCTCGCCGAAGCCATGTATGGCGGTGAGCAGAACGTCATCACCATCAACATGAGCGAGTTCCAGGAAGCCCATACCGTCTCGACCCTCAAGGGCGCCCCGCCCGGCTATGTCGGCTACGGCGAAGGTGGTGTGCTGACCGAGGCGGTGCGGCGCAAGCCCTACAGCGTGGTATTGCTGGATGAGGTGGAGAAGGCCCACCCGGACGTGCACGAGATCTTCTTCCAGGTGTTCGACAAAGGCGTGATGGAAGACGGCGAAGGCCGGGTGATCGACTTCAAGAACACCCTGATCCTGCTCACCACCAACGCCGGTACCGAGCTGATTTCCCAGGTGTGCAAGGACCCGCAGAACATCCCCGAACCGGAAGCGATCGCCACCGCACTGCGCCAACCGCTGCTGGAGATCTTCCCGCCAGCACTGCTCGGGCGTCTGGTGACCATCCCCTATTACCCGCTCAGCGACGAGATGCTCAAGGCCATCACCCGCCTGCAGCTCGAACGCATCCGCAAGCGCGTACAAGGCACCCACAAGGTCGCCTTCGACTACGACGACGAGGTGGTCGACCTGATCGTCTCGCGCTGCAGCGAGACTGAAAGCGGTGGACGGATGATCGACGCGATCCTGACCAACAGCCTGTTGCCGGACATGAGCCGCGAGTTCCTGACGCGCATGCTCGAAGGCAAGGCCCTGGCCGGGGTGCGCATCAGCTGCCACGCCAACGAGCTGCACTACCACTTCAGCGACGCGCCGTGATGGCGCGTTTGACGAGATAAACGATGCTATTCAAGCAATTCACCCGACTGGCGCAGATCAACAGCCCGCTGGGCCCGGATGCCCTGATCCTGGCGGAAATGGGTGGCGGCGAAGAGCTGGGGCGGCTGTTCGACTACGAGTTGCAGCTGACCTCGGACAACTCGTCCATCGACCTCAACCAGTTGCTGGGCAAGCCCATGAGCTTGAGCCTGCAACTGGACCTGGGCCGCTCGCGGTATTTTCACGGCATCGTGTCGCGCTGCAGCCAGAGCATCGACCGCGGCCAGTTCGCCAGTTACCGGGTGACCCTGCGGCCGTGGCTGTGGCTGCTGAGCAAGACCTCCGATTGCCGCATCTTCCAGAACCAGACCATCCCGCAGATTATCAAGCAGGTGTTTCGCGACCTGGGTTTTTCCGACTTCGAAGACAGTCTCAGCCGCCCCTACCGTGAGTGGGAATACTGCGTGCAGTACCGTGAGACCAGCTTCGACTTTGTCAGCCGGTTGATGGAACAGGAAGGTATCTACTACTACTTCCGCCACGAAAAGGACCGTCACGTGCTGGTGCTGGCCGATGCCTATGGCGCCCATCAGGTAGTGCCGGGCTACGAATCGGTGCCGTACTTTCCACCTGATGGCCAGCATCGCGAGCGCGACCACCTCAACGACTGGCATCTGGCCCAGGAGGTGCAATCCGGCTCGCTGGAGCTCAACGACTATGACTTCCAGCGCCCCAGCGCACGCATCGACGTGCGCTCGGAAATGCCGCGTCCGCACACCGCTGGCGATTACCCGCTATACGACTACCCCGGCACCTACGTGCAGAGCGAGGACGGCGAGCATTACGCCCGTACCCGCATCGAGGCCTTGCAAAGCCTGCACGAGCGCATCGAGCTGCGCGGCAACGCCCGGGGCCTGGCAGCGGGCAACCTGTTCAGCATGAGCGGGTTCAGCCGCCAGGACCAGAACCGCGAATACCTGATCGTCGGCGCCCGCTACTACGTCGTCCAGGAGCGCCTGGAAACTGGTGCCGGTGGCGGCAACGCACAGTTCGAAAGCAACCTCAGCTGCATCGATGCGCAGCAGAGCTTCCGCCCCCTGGCCAGCACCCTGCGCCCGCAGGTCAAGGGACCGCAGACCGCCATCGTGGTCGGTCCGGCCGGTGAAGAGATCTGGACCGACCAGTATGGCCGGGTCAAGGTGCACTTCTACTGGGACCGCCATGACCAGTCCAACGAGAACAGCTCGTGCTGGATCCGCGTGTCCCAGGCCTGGGCCGGCAAGAACTGGGGCTCGATGCAGATCCCGCGGATCGGCCAGGAAGTGATCGTCAGCTTTCTTGAAGGTGATCCGGACCGGCCGATCATCACTGGCCGGGTGTACAACGCCGAGCAGACCGTGCCCTACGACCTGCCGGCCAATGCCACTCAGAGCGGGATGAAAAGCCGTTCGAGCAAAGGTGGCACGCCAGCGAACTTCAACGAAATCCGCATGGAGGACAAGAAGGGCGCCGAGCAGCTGTACATCCATGCCGAGCGCAACCAGGACATCGAAGTCGAGAACGACGAGAGCCATTGGGTGGGCCACAACCGCAACAAGGTGGTGGACTTCAGCGAAGTGGCGACCATCGGCGAAGACCGTATTCGCGCGGTCAAGCGCGACGACATCCTGCTGGTGGGCTCGACCAAGACCGACAGCATCAGCCGCAGCTACCTGATCGAGGTCGGCGAGAACCTGCGCCTGGTGTGTGGCAAGAGTGTGCTCGAGCTCAACGCCAGCGGCCAGATCAACCTCACCGGCGTGCAGTTCAACCTCAACGCCGAAGGCAATGCCCAGTTCAACACCGGCGGCACCCTGGACCTGAACATCGGCGGCGCCCCCGGCGCCACTCCGGACGGGCAAGGCGTCAAAGGCACCATCGATGGCGCCGTGGAAGCGATCTTCCCCAAGCCCAAAGCCAGCCAATAAAGAGATTCCTGCGTCATGACTTATCGTCTCAACGAATTCCAGTTTGCCCTGCCCGATGTCGAGGTGCAGGACACCACCATCAATATCCTGCGCTTTGCCAAGCTCGGCACATCTTTGATCGTCAGCCGCAGCCTGCTGGCCGACGGCGAAACCCTGCAAAGCAACTTCGACGGTCAGCTTGAACGTCTGCAACAACAGGTCAAGGACCTGCGTTTTCAACCTGGCCAGGCCGTGCGCCTGGGCGCCGAGCAGTCGGTGGACGGCATCGAGCTGCGCAGCCAGTTCAGCAAGGGCAACGAAAAGGTCTATCAGTACCAGCTCGCCCTGGTGCTACCGGGCACTCGCAAGATGTTCGCCCTGAGCTACGTCAAGGCCCAACCGCTGGGCGATGCCGAGGCGGCGCACTGGGCGGCGATCAAGCAATCATTGAACTTCGACGCCCTGACCTGATGAGCACCCTGCATGTCTGACGCTCTTTGGGCCGCTCGTCAGGGCGACGCGCTGATGCACACCTCGATGATGGCCGACATCGTCAGCGGCGTGCTGGAAGTCGCCGCCAACGTCGCCATCGGCATGCTGGCCACCGCGGCGGTGACCGCGGCGCTGGGCCTTACCGTGGCTACCGGCGGCCTGGGCTGCTTCGTGCTGGGTGCAGTGGTGGGCATTGTGGTCGGCGTGGCCATGAGCAAGACCGGGGCCGACAAGGGCTTAAGCAGTTTATGCGAGGGCATCGGCAACTTTTTGTTCCCGCCCTCGGTGCAGGCCAACATCCTCACCGGCTCGAAGAATACCCACACCAATGGCAAACCGGCCGCACGCGCTGCAGGCGTCATCGTTGCCGCCGCTGCGCCCGCCGGCAGCGACGCGGCTCAGCCGCCGGCCGAGGAGGAGGAAGAAAGCTTCCTCGACATGGCCAAGGGCTTTTTTTCGCAGATGTGGCGGCCTACGGTCGCCAGCCCGGCGCCGAACACCGAGCCTGCCGACGACGACAAGATCCTCTGCAGCAAGCACCCGCCGATGCCGCCGCAGTACCTGGCCGAAGGCTCGAGCAAGGTCACCATCAACGGCCACCCGGCCTGTCGCAGCGGCGATCGCAGCACCTGCGAGGCGGTGATCGTCGACGCCGGGCTGATCTCCGATAACGTGCGCATCGGCGGCGGCTCGATCGTGGTCCGTGAGATTCGCAGCGGCAAGACCCCGGGCATCGGCCTGGCGATTACCGCCTTGATGATGCTGCGCGGGCGCGGCGGCAAGTTCTACAGCAAGTTCGGCTGCATGGCGATTGGCGGCATCAGCAGCGCCGTCACCAGCCAGGTGACCGGCGCGATCACCAGCGCCATCGCCGGCTCCCCCAACCCGGTCCACAGCCCCACAGGCGCCAAGCTGTTGAGCGGCGAAGCCGAACTCGATTTCAGCCTGCCCGGACTGATCCCGCTGGACTGGCAGCGCTACTACAACAGCCGGGATGAACGCCGCGACGGCCTGTTTGGCGCTGGCTGGAGCGTCGACTACGAAGTCTTCGTCGCCATCGAAGCGCACCCTGAAGGCGGCGAGCGCCTGCTGTTCACCGACGAACAGGCACGGGTCGTCGACATGGGCCATATCCCTCGTGGTGATGCCGTGTTCAGCGCCGGCGAAGGCCTCAGCGTGCGGCACGCGCACAATGGCGAGTTGCTGATCGAAAGCGTCGACGGCCTCTATCGCCTGTTCCAGCCAACCCCGGGTAACCCGCAACGCCTGCGCCTGGCGCAACTGGGTGACCGCAACGACAACCGCATCTACCTGGACTACGACACCAGCGGACGATTACTACGCTTGCGTGACACTTTCGATGAGGTCCAGGTGCAGCTGGTTTACAGCGCCCAGTGGCCGGCACGGGTCAGCCATATCGAGCGATGGTACCGCGACGAGTCGAGCGAACTGCTGGTCAGCTATGCCTACGACGGCAACGGCGACCTGGCGGAAGTGCGCGACGCCAGCGGCCAGGTGCAACGACGCTTCGCCTATGACCAGGGCCGGCGCATGGTCGAGCACCAGTTGCCCAGCGGCCTGCGCTGCTTCTACGAATGGACTCGTGCTGCAGACGACTGGCGCGTGACCCGACACTGGACCGACGACGGCGACGAATACCGCTTCGACTACGACCTCGAAGCCGGCATCACCCGGGTCACCGACGGCCTGCAGCGGGTCAGCAGCCGCCACTGGAACCCGCAGTACCAGATCACCCAGTACACCGACGCCCTCGGCCACACCTGGCATTTCGAGTGGAACGACGAACGCCAGCTGCTGGCCGCCACCGACCCGCAGGGCGGGCAATGGCAGTATCTGTACGATGAATCCGGCAACCTCTGCGAAAGCATCGACCCACTGGGCCGCAGCGAGGCGACCCAGTGGCTGGAACACTGGTCGCTGCCCCGGGTACAGACCGACAAGGCCGGCAAGCGCTGGAGCTATCGCTACGACCAGCGCGGCAACTGCAGCAGCGAAACCGACCCGCTGGGCCACACCACCCGCTACCGCCATGACGAACGCGGCCAGGTGGTGGAGATCATCGATGCGGCGGGCAAGCACAAGCACCTGCGCTGGAACGAATTGGGCCTGCTGATTGAGCAGGTCGATTGCTCAGGGTATCCGACCCGCTTCAGCTATGACCGGCGCGGGCATCTGCAGGCTGTCACCGATGCCCTCGGCGAACGTACCGAGTACCAGTACGATGCCCAGGGCCGATTGCTCGGCTCGCAATTGCCCGATGGGCGCAGTGAGCACTATCAGCTTGATCGCAACGGCCAGCTCAACAGCTATACCGACCCCGCCGGGCACTCCACCCACTACCGCTACAACCGTCGCGGCCAGGTGCATCAGCGTATCGACCCGCATGGTCGACTGGTACAGTTCAGTTACGATGCCTATGGTCGCCTGCAAGCGCTGAGCAACGAAAATGGCGAGAGCTACAGGTTCAGCTGGGACCTGCTTGATCGCCTGACTGAACAGCAGGATCTGGACGGCAGCGCCAGCCGCTACCACTACGACCCGCTGGATAACCTCGGTTGCCTGGAGTACCTCCCCGCTCCCCATGGCGGCAGTGCACCGATCATCCATCAGTTACGCCGGGATGCCGTCGGACGCTTGATCAGCAAGCAGACCGACGACGGCGAAACCCTGTACAGCTACGATCCTCTCGATCAACTGACGGCAATCAGTTTTACCGACAAGGCAGGCAACAGCGAACAACTGGCCTTCGCTTACGACGCCCTTGGCCAACTGCTGGAGGAACACAGTGCCAGCGGAGTGCTGCAGCATCACTACGACGAACTCGGCAACCTGATCCAGACCCAGCTGCCCGATGGCCGCTGGCTCAACCGCCTGTACTACGGCAGCGGTCATCTGCACCAGCTCAACCTCGATGGCAAGGTGATCAGCGATTTCGAGCGCGACCGCCTGCACCGCGAAGTGCTGCGCACCCAGGGACGTATCAACACCCGCAGCGAGTACGACCGCAGCGGTCGTTTGCGTTCACGGCTGCGCCGCCCCAACCTCCAGCCGCCGCAACTGCCGGCCACCGTGCAGCAACGCTTCGACTTCGATCCGGCTGACAACCTAATCAGCCGTTTCAACCAGCAGCCCGGCAGCCAGCACCAGCAACTGCTGCATTACGATGCCAGCGGGCGGATCATGGCCAGCCAGGACGCCGGCCAGGGCCAGAGCGAAGCCTTCGCCTACGACGCCGCCGCCAACCTGCTCGACGGATCGCTGACGGGCATGGGCCTGGTGCGCCACAACCGCGTGCTCACCTACCAGGACAAACGCTACCGCTACGACGGCTTCGGCCGCCTGATTGAAAAACGCAGCAGCCGGCGCGGCATCCAGCACTTCAGCTACGATGCCGAACACCGCCTGGTGCAAGTGCGCAGCCAGCACGGCGGTCGCGAGCGGGTACTGAACATGCGCTACGACCCGCTGGGGCGGCGTGTCGAGAAGAGCGAGTACGATGACCGGGGCAACCTGCTCGACCAGACCTGCTTCGCCTGGGACGGACTGCGCCTGCTACAGGAACACCGCCACAGCCAGACCAGCCTGTACCTGTATGTCGAGGACAGCTACGAAGCGCTGGCCCGGGTTGACGGCACTGGTGCGCAGCAGCAAGTTCGCTACTACCACAACGATCTCAACGGCATGCCTGGGCAACTGAGCGAGGACAGCGGCGAAACTGTCTGGCAGGCGCGTTATCAGGTCTGGGGCAATACCCTGCAGGAAGTGCGTGAGGCGCATTTCATCGAGGAGCAGAACCTCAGGTTCCAGGGCCAGTACCTGGACCGCGAAACCGGCCTGCATTACAACCTGTTCCGTTTCTATGACCCGGATATCGGCCGCTTCACCCAGCCGGACCCGATCGGTCTGGCCGGTGGAATCAACCTCTACCAGTACGCGCCAAACCCACTAGGCTGGATCGACCCGTGGGGCTTGCTCAAGGAGGGTGAAACCGCAGGCTACGGTGCCAAGGCACACCGCGGCGACAAGCTCGAAGCCCACGAACTGATGCGCAACAAGTTCCTCGAAGACAAGGGCATTGCCACCGGCAAACGGGTCAAAGGCAACCCTTCGATGGCGCTCTCGCCGAAGAACCACGACGCCGTTCACCTTGAAGAAAACCGCCTGCGGCGACAATTGGGGCTCAAGCCCAACCAGATGCTCAAAAGAGGCAAGCTGGAAATCCGCCTTATGTCCCAAGCCATTCACAACTCGTTGGTCAGCAAAGGCAAAATCACCCAGACTCAACTGCGCATCGCCCGGCGATATGCCGAATCCTTCGCCAAACGTAAGGGGTGTTACTAAACATGGACTCGCAAAAAATCCTCCTTGGCAGCAACGATCAAGGCCTCGGCCAGGTCGGTGGCGGCGCCCGTCTGCCACGCCTGGACCTGTGGCCATTGACGCCCGACACCCAGGAACCGATGACTCCGCTGTGCACGATCACCGAGCGGTTCCTGCCGATCAACTTCATACCGGCCGGCATGGCCTTGACCGTGTTCATCACCGCCCGCCAGCACGGCGGCGCCTTCAACCGCGCCGTACAGCGGCACTACACGGTCAACCAGCAGGATGACCTGGACAAGACCGACAATGGTTATGCCCGCGTCATTCTGCATACCCTCGCCGAGCAGGAGCTGCTGCCAGCCGTTCCGCCCTTGCTGCTGGAGCGCAGCTTCATTCAGTTCGAACCGCTCAGCGCGCAGGAAGAAGACGAAGAGCTGGCCGACGAGGACAGTGGCCTGGAAGTCAGCAAGCCGCTGGGACGCCCTTCGTGGCTGCAGGACCCGATCTACGAACCACAGCGCTATCAGTTCCTCATGCAACTGCTGGACAGCGACATTGCCAAGGCCAGCCCTGCCCATGAAGGCCTGCTGGCGGACGGCATCGGCTACCTGTATGTGAACCGCCAGGCGCGGCGCGGCAAGGAAGGTGACGAGGGAGGATTTTTCTTCATTCAGTTCACGTGAAACCCGAGGCTGGCCATTGCTGCGGCAGATTCCGCAATGGCCCTTGCTGACGTATCATCCGCACCTTGCTCAAATTCACATGGATGTCCGATGAAAGCCGCCGCGCGCCTGCTTCCTGCCACCCTGTTCGCTGCCTGCCTGCACAGCCCCGCAACCGTTGCCGCGGGCTTTGACTGCAGCAAGGCCAGTACCCTGCTGGAAACCGCCATCTGCACCACGCCGTCGCTGTCGGCCAAGGACGACACGCTCAACGAGCGCTACAAGCCGCTCAAGGACCGCAAGATTTTCCGTGAGCTGGAGAACTTCTGGCTGCGCGAGGTGCGCAATCGCTGCGAGACTGCCGCCTGCCTGGAAGTCGCCTACGACCAGCAGATCAAGCTGCTGACGCCAGTACCGGCACTATCCCAGGTTGATCCCAAGAGCCTGCAGCCCCTGCCCCGCGACCAGCGTTATACCCAGGTCGAGGATGAGCCGTGGCAGCGCTTTCCCCTGGCCACCGTCGCCGACATGAGCGAAGACAGTTTTGCCTACCTGGTGGACGTCGCCACCCTCGATGGCGTGCTGAACGTAGTGCTGTTCGTTTCCGAAAAGCAGGATGACGAAGGCAGCAACCCCGGCAATATCTATGACAGCCGCCCGATTGGCACCCTCTACGAATACTCCGATGCTCGCCCTGGCCTGCACCCGTTCGCGCGCAATGTGCGCTTTGATGGCTGGAACAGTATCACCGCCAACGATCAGGGCCGGCGCTATGCCGGGATCATTGACGGGGTGTTCTACTACCGGCAGAAGCTGAGCGGCGAAGCGCAGCAAAGCATGGCCTACAAACTGGGCTCCAAGGCTACGCCGCAACCTTCAACGCAACTGTACGCGGCCGAGTCCAACAGCAAGCGTTTTGCCAAGGCGCAGATCAGTGGCGACCTGAACCACGACAACTCCGGCCTGCTGATCTATTACCCGCACCTTACCGGCGACAGCAACCCCTACGACCGGGTGATGGACAAGGATGCCGGCGGCTGGAGCCTGGTCAACCCGACCTGGAGCCCGACCCGGCCAGTGCTGTACTTCGACAACAACGGTGGGTTCGCCTGTATCTGGCGGGTCGACCTGGTGAGCAAGCGCCTGGAGAAAATCGTCCCCGAACACGAAGCGGTGGCCGCCCGCCCGGTGGACGTCATTGGCCGCGAGGCGATCGTCTACCTGGAAGCCGACCAGCTGATGTTTGCCATCGCCCCGGATCAGTAAGCCGTCAGCTCGCCGCAGCCAGTATACGGGCGCGCCTGCGCCCGATCAGGCGACCACTGCCGAACACGGCCAATGATGGTGCCATGTCCACGGAAATGAACCGCCCGGAGGTTAATGCAGCAGCTCTGCACACTCCTTCATCACCCCGGCTTTCATTCGCAGGTAGCGCTCGAATATCTCCCGCGCCGCCGCCTGATCGACATTGATCTGCATGGCTTCGACAAACTGCTCGACCGCCGCTACCGCATGGGCGAAGTGATTGCTCTCGGTACCACCGGTGTGCACGGTGACCCAGGCCACCGTCGCTCGAGCCCGTTCTGCCGGTATGCCCATATCGCGGACGAACCACTCCTTGAACATCGGGTGGATGAACTCGACCTCGCCATGGGTATAGACCTCATGCACCAAAGTGGTCAGCAGACCTTGCAGCAAGTCACGCTCACGCAGGCGCTGGCGGTCGGTCCAGTCCTTGAAGGACTGGGCAGAAGGCAGGCAGTTGGCCTTGAGCATCCATTGGTCATCACCACAGATCGGCGTCGCCATGTTGTAGAACAGATCGGCATGCAAAGTGTTGCCCAGGGCGCCAAGGTCTTCGTCGGTAATCCGTTGCAGGCTGCCGCAGGCGCGATAGAGTTGGTCGGCAGCCATAGAGCCTGCATCGGAACGGGCCAGCAGGGTCAGGCGGTTGGCCAGCCCGGAGACACTGGCCGCGGAGTTGTTGGTTTTCGACCAACTGGCGAAGAACTTGCGCAGCACCGCAGGTGAATGCCTACGCTCGGTGAGCAGTGAAAAAGCCTTCTCGATTTCCATCAGCTCGTCCTCAACCGCCCAGAACGCTTCGAACAACGCGTGCTTGAGGGTGCTGGCCGGCATGTCATTGAGCACCGGCTCGACGATTGAAAGCAGTTTGCTGTGCAGGGCTATCACGGTGTTCATTTGAGTATTCACGTCCTTGTTATGGATGGGTCAGCGGTTTTTTGAACGTATTTGTGTCAGCGGCATCGGTGCGCTGCCAGCCAAACCAGGCAATCAGCATCACCAGCAGTTGTGCAGCCATGATCAGAGGCACACAGCCTGACCAGCCCCAGCGCTCCCAGAGCAACGCCGGTAACAAGGCGCCGACGCTGCCGCCCAGGTAGTAGAACGTCAGGTAGCAGCCTACGGCGCCGGCCTTGTTGTGCTTCGCGGTGGTGGTGACAAAAGCATTGGCGGCCGCCTGGGCGAGGAATACCCCTGTGGAACTCAACGCCAGTCCCAGCACGATCCACCAGAGGCTGCTGAGCAACGTCAGCAAGGACCCGCACAGCCCTAGCACGCCGGCTACCAGCACCAGGTGTGCAGGCGGTCGGGCGCCGGCCAGCTTGCCGGCAATCGGCGTGACCACCAGGGCCAGGAGAAACACCGCATAAACCGAGCCCAGCGCTGCTGAGCTGAGATTGAATGGCGCGGCCAGCAGATGCAGCCCGACATAGGTGAAGGTGGCAATTTGCGAAAACAACACACAAAAACCAACCAAATAGGCAGCCAGCAACCGCCTATTGCGCAGCATGCTGATACGTTTGTTGGCGATGGTGATCTCGATCAGGCGCGCGCCGCTGGGCAGCAGCCGGTGGATGCTCAGGCCGATCAGCAAGTTCAACGTCGCCAGCAGGATGAAAGCTTCGCGCCAGCCCAGGTATTCAGTCATGACCCCGGTCAGAAAGCGCCCGGCAAAACCGCCGAGAATGGTTCCGGCGACGTACAGGCTGGTGACTTCGGTGACTTTGGCACCCTGCCAGCGCTCGCCGATGTAAGCCACGCTGGTGGCGAAGATCACCGGGATCAGCATGCCTTGGACAAAGCGCCAGAACAGCAGGCTGTTCAAGTCACTGGCCGATGCCAGCATCAAGCCCGGCAGGCTGAGCAACAGCGTTGCGGCGACCAATACGGTCTTCTGGCTCCAGCGCCGGGTCAGCACGCCGACAAAGGGTGCGACCAGGGCCACGGCCAGGGTGGTCGAGGTGATGCTCCAGCTGACGTGCAGGGCGCCCACAGCGAAACTCTGCGCCAGCTCGGCGAGAATGCCCTGGGTAGCGTAAAGCGGCAGAAACGCGGCACATCCGCAGAGGAACATGGCGAAGCGGGCGGCGGACAGGCGCGATTGCATGGGAAAACTCGTTACAGTGACGAGCAGTGTTTATAAGGTGCGGTCATTGGCGCTGGCCAATACCGATTTCGGACCGATTGATACCTCAAGGTGCAACATGCTCGATGTGCGAAAGCTGCGCTATTTCATTGCCGTCGCCGACGACCTGCATTTCGGCCGCGCCGCGCAGCGTCTGCACCTGGCCCAGCCGGCACTGACCCGGCAGATCTCGGCGCTGGAAAGCCAGCTGGGGTTTCGTCTGTTCGAGCGCAGCAGCCGTAGTGTCAGCCTCACCGGCGAAGGCCAGCAGTTTCTGCCCTACGCCCGCGGAGTGCTGGAGCAACTGACTCTTAGCGAGAGCTTTGCCGCCAAGCTGGCTGCCGGGACTGCCGGGCACCTGAGCATCGGTTATGCCAGCTCGGTAGCCTTGAGCGACCGTTTCACCCAGGCTATCCAGCAGTTTTCCCGCGCCTATCCGCAGGTTCGCCTGACCCTGGTCGAAGAAGCCTCCAGTGCGCAATGGCGGAACATCGTCGAAGGCACCCTGGAAATCGGTCTTAGTCGTCTGTTGCCACCGCAGGAGTTCAGTGAGCTGCAGGTCCAGCCGCTGGATCAGGAGCCACTGTTTGTGGCGCTGGCCGAGGGCGACCCGCTAGCGACCCTCGAAACCATCAGCCTGGTCGAGCTGCAAGCGCATCCTGTGGTGCTGTACAGCGACGAGCAGGGCACCGGCCTCAACGATGCCATTGAGCGCTTGTTCCACCATTGCGAGCTGCCCTTGCTGCGCGGGCCGAGGGGACGCCAGATCACGTCGATCATTGCACTGGTGGCCGCCGGTCAAGGCATCGCTCTGGTCCCCGCCTGCGCCCGTGCCTTGAACCAGCGCGGCGTGTGCTACCGCCCCTTGAGCGAAGCTGCGGCCACCATCGGTTTACTCGCTGTCAGCCATCGCCATCGACGCTCACGGGCAGCCGACGCTTTTCTGCAAATACTCGCCCAGGCAACCGAATCCGGCGCATGAGCGTGGCCGCCTGACAAGCACGGCGGGGATAAAAGTGTTTTACCGAAACCACTGGTTTTCTACCGGGGCGCTTTGCCTATCCTAGGAAGGATCTCTCATATCAGCGGAAGATCCATGAAAGCTTCGCTACCCTGCCGCTACGCCTGCCTGTTCGGCTGCCTTGTTTTCACCCTTGCCAGCCTGCCGTTTCTTTCTGCCCATTCCTGGTTATGGCCTTTGACCCTGATCAGCGCGCTGCTCAGCCTGGTCGGCCTCAATGACCTGCGCCAAAGCCACCACGCAGTACGGCGCAACTACCCGATCCTCGGCAACATCCGTTACCTGATCGAAACCATCCGCCCGGAGATTCGTCAGTACCTGCTCGAGGGCGATGACGACAAGCTGCCGTTTTCCCGGGCCCAACGCTCGCTGGTGTACGCGCGGGCCAAGAATGAAAGCGCCGAGAAGGCCTTTGGCACCCTCAACGATGTCTACCGGCCAGGCTTCGAGTTCATCAGCCACTCCATGCTGCCGGTAGAAACACCCGACCCAGCCTCGTTTCGCATCAGCATCGGCGGCCCGCAGTGCCGCCAACCTTACTCGGCATCGATCTTCAATATCTCGGCGATGAGCTTCGGTGCGCTCAGTGCAAATGCCATTGCTGCGCTGAACAAGGGCGCGAAACTTGGCCACTTCGCCCATGACACCGGTGAAGGCAGCATCAGCCCTTACCACCGTGAGCATAGTGGCGACCTGATCTGGGAAATCGGCAGCGGCTATTTTGGCTGCCGCACGCCAGAGGGCCGCTTCGATCCTGAACGTTTCGCCGAACAGGCCCGCGACCCGCAGGTGAAGATGATCGAGATCAAGCTCAGCCAAGGCGCCAAACCCGGTCATGGCGGAATATTGCCAGGGCACAAGGTCAGCGCCGAAATCGCCGCAACCCGTGCTGTGCTGATGGGCGAAGACTGTATTTCACCGGCGGCGCACAGTGCCTTTCGCAGCCCGGTGCAACTGTTGCAGTTCATTGGCCAGTTGCGCGAGCTGTCCGGTGGCAAGCCCGTGGGTTTCAAGTTCTGCCTTGGCCACCCATGGGAGTTCATGGGCATCGCCAAGGCCATGTTGGCCACCGGTATCATCCCGGACTTCATCGTGGTTGATGGCAAGGAAGGCGGTACCGGCGCCGCGCCACGGGAGTTCAGCGACAACATCGGCGTGCCGATGCGCGAAGGCCTGATGTTCGTGCACAACACCCTGGTGGGCCTGAACTTGCGCGACAAGATTCGTATCGGCGCGGGCGGCAAGATTGTCAGTGCTTTCGACATCGCCAGCGTATTGGCCATCGGCGCCGACTGGGTCAACTCGGCCCGTGGCTTCATGTTCGCCATCGGCTGCATCCAGTCGCAGAGCTGCCACACCAACAAATGCCCGACCGGTGTGGCCACTCAGGATCCGCTGCGCCAACGGGCCCTGGTTGTGCCCGATAAAGCTGACAGAGTTTTCAGCTTCCATCGCAACACCCTGCATGCTCTGGCCGAAATGCTTGCCGCTGCTGGCCTTGAGCACCCCAATGAGCTCAAACCAAAGCACCTGGTGCGACGCATCAGCGCCAGCGAGATCCGCCTGTTTTCGCAGCTGCACGTGTTCCTCAAGCCCGGTGAATTGCTCAGCGGCTCGATCGACAGTGAGTTCTATGCACGGATGTGGCGCATGGCCCGTAGCGACAGCTTCGAGCCGCAGAGCAGCGAGGTGCTGGCGATCAAGCCTGCTGTACGCCGAAAAGAAACAACCCCGGCCTAGGCCGGGGTTGCTGGAGTCGCCAAACAGCTATCAGAGAATGCTGATCGGGTACTCGACGAATACGCGGACTTCGTTACCGTCGTCGTTGTAGCCGTTCTGACGAACGCTGTCAGAAGTACGCAGGAACGAGCTACGCAGTTTGACGGACAGGTCCTTGGCAGGGCCTTCCTGAACCACGTACTTGAACTGGTTGAAGATTTCGCGCTCTTTACCTTCGCCGAAGCCGTGGGTGTTGATGTTGTCACCACGCACGTAGGCCACTTTGTAGGTCAGGCCCGGTACGCCGAAGGCGCCGAAGTCCAGGCCGTAGCCCAGCTGCCAGGAACGCTCGTCTTCAGCGTTGAAGTCGGACCAGTAGGAGTTGGCCAGGTAGATGGTCGAACCACCGTCACCCACGCCACCGGCGTTCTGGTAGAAGCCGTACTGATAGCCGGTGTCGCCAGTGCTGCGCTGGTGCGCAATGGTGATCGAGTGCGGGCCGAAGGCGTAGGTGGCCGCCAGGCTCCAGATGGTGTTGGAGTCACCGGTCAGGTCGGCGGCAGCGACGTACTTCTTATCGATGTCCGACTTGTAGCCGTTGAAGTCCAGGGTCAGCGACTGGTCGTCGGCGATAGGGTGAACGTAGTTCACGCCCAGGTAGTGCTTCTTCAGTACATCCTCAACATCGGAGGTGTACAGGGAGGCCGACAGGTTTTCGGTGAACTTGTAGCTGCCGCCGAATACGTTGATCGACTTCAGGCCACCGCTGTCACGGCCTTCAGCACTCTTGCGGGCTTCCTGGGTGAAACGACCGGCGTTCAGTTCCAGGCCCTTGATCTCCTTGGAGGTGATCAGGGTACCGGTGTAGCTTTCTGGCAGCAGGCGACCGTCGTCGTACTGCAGCACTGGCAGTTCCGGCATCTGGTCACCGTACTTCAGTACAGTGTTGGAGATGCGGAATTTAACTGCTGCGCCACCACGGGCCAGATTGTGCGGGGAGTTCTGCTGGTTGGTTGGCGAGTCGCCGTCCGCCGGCTTGAAGAAGTCGATACCGCCACCGCCGTTGCGGCCTTTACCACCGTCCAGACGCACAGCGTACAGACCGAAAGCGTCGACACCGACACCAACGGTGCCCTGGGTGTAGCCGGAGGAGAACTTGCCGATGAAGGCCTGGCCCCACTCGCTTTGGTCTTTGGTGTGGTGCTTCTTGTCACGGTTGATGAAGGCGTTGCGCAGCAGAACGCTGGCTTTGCTGTCTTCTACGAAGCCCTTGGCTTCGGCCTGGTCATTGGCCATAGCCTGAGTCGCTGCCATAAGCCCCAGCGCGATCAGACTGATCCTGGTTTTCAACATTTTATTTTCCTTATTACTTAGTCAAAGACGCTCTGCGACCAAACGCCAAAAACCACGCCCCCTGCGTGGGTTGACGCTCACGGGTCTGAAAATAGAAAGCCCGCCTGCGAGTGTTCGCAGCGGGCCTTTTTTTCTGGACTCTTGGCCGATGGGCCTACAGGCGTTGACCGAATCCTATCCGTGTGCGGATCAGCATGTCAAAAATTCGTGAAAAGTAACTGTTTCCGGTTACGAACCGCAGCCATCAGGGGTGCAAAACGGCAGGTTAGAGACCTTTGCCTCAGCGCTCAGGTAGAACTCCCGGTCCAGCCATTGCACAAAGGCGTCAGGCTTACCGAGGAAGGGGCCGATGTCGATGACCTGCAGCCGCCCTTCGCGCTCCAGCACCAGGGTTGGATATCCCTGCCCACCGACGCTGGCCATGAATGCGCGGCTGGTGCGCATATGGCTTTGTGTGTCCATTTCCTGCAATGCGCTGGCAAAAGCTTGGGCAGGTAGCCCCATCTCTGTGGCGATTGCCTTGAGCACCGCATCATCGGCAATACGTCGACCTTCTACGTAGTGCGCACGCTGCAAGCGCGCCAGCAATTCAAGGCCACGGCCCGCCAGTTGCTCTGCGGCAAGGATCGCCGCGATTGGCGGCTGCGAATCGAACACTGCATCGTGGTCACGCAACAACCCTTCGAAATAGTCCCGGCCAAAAGGCTGCCCCGTGTATTCAGCGATGCGCCGGTCATGGGGCATGACAAAGTCGCGCAGTTGCGCCGACACCTTCTGGCGATTGGCGCCCGCCATCATCCCGCCCCCGTGTATCACCACCGGCAACAAACCGCTGGCAGCGCTGATCAGCGGCTCGGCGCCATAGCACCAGCCGCACAGGGGGTCGAAAACATAGTGAAGGGTGGTTTGCACCGGCATAGCGGTCTCCGCGACAGCAAAAAATGATGCCGTCAGGTTAATGCCCGCGAAGATTGCGAAAAACGTCGTCGTGACGACAGGTTTGTTGCAAAAAACAGCACAAATAACCCTGCCAGACTAAAGGCTTATAGACAGAAATATCTTGAAACAAACAGCTCGTCGACAAACAAAGAAACAATTAACGTTAGTAAATGGCAAGCATTATCATTCGCGCAAAATTTTCCTCTGCCAATGAATGTCCGGATATCCGCCATGCTTGCCCCCTGCCGCCTTTCTCCGCTGACCCTGGGCCTGTCGCTGTTGTTCAGCTCTGGCCTGGTCGCTGCTGCCACCACCACACTGCCCGAGGTCTCGGTCACCGCCGAGACAGATCGCGAACGCGATGATCCGCGGGTACCTGAGGTCAACACTGCAACCCGCACCACTACGCCTGCCCGCTATGTGCCCCAGGCCATCGACTCGGTGAAGACCAGCAACGTCCTGGACTACGGCAGCAATGACCTGGGCAAGGCACTCAGTGGCATCCCCAACGTCAGCAGCGGCGCCGACACGCGCTTTGACAGCGTGCGTATCCGCGGCTTTGATGCCAGCAACGACTTCTACCTCGACGGGATCCGTGACGACAGCCAGTACGTGCGCGACCTGCACAGCATCGAGCGGGTTGAAGTGCTCAAGGGGCCAGCCGCGGTGCTCTATGGCCGCGGCAGCCAGGGCGGGATCGTCAACCGGGTGAGCAAGATGCCGGAAGCCGGCCGGCGTTCCAGCATCGAGGCCCAGGGTGGCAGCGAAGACCTGCGCAGCCTGTATGCCGATCTCAGCGCCGATCCAACCGACAACATCAGCCTGCGCCTGAACATGGGCAATCAGGACAACAACAGCTTCCGCGACGGCATCGATGGCAGCCGCCAGCTGTTCGCGCCGTCCATGAGCTGGCAGCTGACCCCGGAGTTGAACTGGCTGGTGCAGTACGAATACAGCCGTTACAACCGCACCCCGGATCGCGGTATCCCTAGCGTCAATGGCCGCCCGGCCGATGTCGGCCGCGACACCACCTACGGTGATACCCAGCGCGACTTCATCGACGACAAGGCCCAGTCCCTGCGCTCGCGCCTGAACTACCAGCTCAGTGACAACTGGCAGGTACGCCATACCCTGGGCCTGTTCAAGCTCAACAGCGATTTCGACAACACCTACCAGACCAGCTACAACACCACCACCCAACAGGTCACCCGCCAGCGCTGGCAGCAGGACCTGAACACCCGCAACCTGTTCAACAACCTTGAACTGGAAGGCAACTTCGACACTTTCGGCCTGCAGCACACCCTGCTCACCGGCCTTGAGTTCGGCAACCAGCGCCGCGACCCGCTCCTCTACACCGCAGCGACCTCGGGCACAGGCTCTCGCCCGGTACCGAGCCTGGACCTGAACAATCCCAACCGTAACCTGCAACACAACGGCACCATGGTGGTCTCCAGCAATAACCACACCGTGGTCGACAGCCGCGGCCTGTACCTCCAGGACCAACTGCGCCTGAATGATCAGTGGCAAGTGCTGGCCGGGGTCCGTTTCGACCAGTTCGAAGTGGAAACCACCAACAAGATCCGCGGCATCTCCGAAAAGCAGGACAGCAACAGCACCAGCCCGCGCCTGGGCGTGGTCTATTCGCCCTGGAAGGAGCACTCCTTCTATGCGTCCTGGAGCAAGACGTTCTCGCCAGTCGGCGGTGGCTTGATCGGCATCACCCCGGGTGCTGCCGGCAACACTAACGAAACCAGTCCGGAACAGACCCGGCAGAAGGAAATCGGGGTCAAGAGCGACTGGCTAGATGAGCGCCTGAGTACCACCCTGGCGGTCTACGAACTTGAACTCTACAACCGCCGCACCAGCGACCCGAACAACCCGGGCATCACCCTGCTCTCGGGCCTGCAGCGTTCCCGCGGCGTCGAGCTGACCACCACCGGCAACATTGTGGGCAACTGGTACGTACGCGGCGGCATTGGTATCCAGGATGCAACCATCGTCAAGGACAACAACGGCCAGGAAGGCAACCGCGTGAGCAACGTCGCCAAGCGCAACGGCAGCCTGTTCGTGACCTGGAAGCCGGAAATGGGCTGGTACGGCGAAACCGGCCTGACCCTGGTCGGCGAGCGTTATGCCGACAACCAGAACACGGCGGTATTACCAGGTTATGGCCGCTGGGATGCCTTGGCCGGCTTCCGCACCAAGGACTGGGACTTGCGTGCGGCGCTCAACAACATCACCGACAAGACCTACTACAGCTCGGCCACCAGCGCCGCGCAGATCCAGTTCGGTGATCCCCGCAGCCTGATCGTTACCGGCACCTATAGTTTCTAAACGCCAAGCGACTAAAAAGGGCGGCATTGTTCAGACAATGTCGCCCTTTTCATTCCTGCTGCCGAACCTCCTAGCGGCTGCCATCACCCAGCAGCGCTTCCAGCTCTGCTTCGCTAAGCAGGCCTGCCGGATAACGCGCCAGCAACGTGCGTCGCTGGTCGGCCTTCCTGACCCGGTTTGCTCCATTGTGTTTCAACCACTGCGCCACGCGTTGGAGGGACTCGTGATTCACCGCTGATGGGGGCGAAGCCGGCTCACTTGCTGCATTCATTTCGACACGTACTCCCAGGGCCGTGAGCGGCTAACCTACTCAAACTTTGTGACAGAACTAAGCAGCCCTATCTGTTTGAAATACAATGCAAAACAAATACAAGAGGTGTGCCAGAAGGCTATGCCGATCGTCGTCCACGCAAAAAAAAGCCCGTCAATCGACGGGCTCTTTTCCTCCAGCGCTTCAGCCTTTGGCTGGTGCCGGTTGCTGCTGGGTCAGACAATGAATGTTGCCGCCCCCCAGAAGCATCTCACGCCCGGGGATCATGACCACTTCGTGTTCAGGGAACACTCGCGCCAGAATCGCTCTAGCTTCAGCATCTGCCGGGTCGTCGAAGCTTGGCGCGATGATGCCGCCATTGACGATCAGGAAGTTGACGTAGGAGCCGGCCAGGCGCACCGACGGGTTGCGCTCCTGGCTGCCGGCCACCGGATCGACCCCGGCGCACTCTTCTTCAGTGGCGAACAACGGCCCCGGAATCGGCATCTTGTGCACGGTAAAGGCGCGGCCTTTGGCGTCACGGCTGTTCTCCAGCACCTCAAGTGCGGCATGGCAGCGTGCGTAATTGGGGTCTTGCGGATCATCGGTCCAGGCCAGTAACACTTCACCCGGGCGAACGTAACAGCAGAAGTTGTCGACGTGGCCGTCGGTCTCGTCGTTGTACAGGCCATCCGGCAGCCAGATGATGCTGTCAACTGCCAGGTGATCGCCCAGAATGGCTTCGATCTGCTCACGGTTCAGGTGCGGGTTGCGGTTGTGGTTGAGCAGGCATTCCTCGGTGGTGATCAGGGTGCCTTCACCATCGACATGGATCGAGCCGCCTTCCAGCACGAAGCCTTCGGTGTGGTAGCGCTGGCAGCGTTCCATCTCCAGCACCTTGCTGGCCACTTGCTCGTCGCGGTTCCATGGCGAGTACAGACCACCCTCGAAGCCGCCCCAGGCATTGAAGCCCCAGTCGACGCCACGCACTTCACCGCTGTCGTTGATGACGAAGGTCGGGCCGGTATCACGAACCCAGGCGTCGTCGTTGCTGATTTCCACCACACGAATGTTCGGCAGGTCCAGACGGGCGCGGGCGTTATCGTATTGAGCGGCGGAGACGGCAACGGTCACCGGCTCGAAACGGGCGATAGCCTTGGCCAGGGTCACGTGGGCAGCCTGCACCGGCTTGCCACCCAGGCGCCAGTTGTCCGGGCGCTCGGGCCAGACCATCCAGACCTGGGTTTGTGGCGCCCATTCGGCAGGCATGTGGAAGCCGTCGGCGCGCGGGGTACTGGTAAGCGTTTTCATAGATGATCCTTGCTGAACTATCAGGATTGCAGCGCGCCGTCGAGGGTCTTCACCGGGCCGTACAGATTCGGACGACGGTCTCGGAAAGTGCCCCAGGCACTGCGGGTGTGCTCAAGTTTGTCGAGGTCGAAAGTATGCACCAGCACACCCTCCTCGGTCTCGTTCAGCGCCTGGACCTTCTCGCCGAACTGGTTGGCAATGAAAGAGGAGCCGTAGAAGGTGATGTCGTAGCCGTCCTGCTCTTCGCGACCGATGCGGTTGCTGGCGATCAGCGGCATCAGGTTGGCGCCGGCATGACCTTGCTGCACACGCTGCCAGTGGTCGCGCGAGGAAATGGTTTTATCGTGCGGCTCGCTGCCGATGGCCGTCGGGTAGAACAGCACCTCGGCACCGAGCAGGGCCATGCTGCGCGCGCACTCGGGGAACCACTGGTCCCAGCAGATGCCTACGCCGATTTTCGCGTAACGGGTTTGCCAGACCTTGAAGCCGGTGTCGCCCGGGTTGAAGTAGTACTTTTCGTGATAGCCGGGACCGTCCGGGATGTGGGTTTTACGGTACACGCCCAGGTTGCTGCCGTCGGCATCGATGATCGCGATGCTGTTGAATCGCGCGCGCCCGGCCAGTTCGTAGAAGCTGATCGGCAGCACCACCTGCAGCTCTTTGGCGAGCTGCTGGAAATGGGCGATGGCGGCGTTGGATTCAACCGGGGTGGCCAGCTGCAGGTAATCCGGATTGGGCTTCTGGCAGAAGTACGGAGTTTCGAACAGCTCCTGGATCAGGATGATCTGCGCGCCCTTGGCGGCCGCTTCGCGGACCAGCCGCTCGGCAGTTTCCAGGTTGCCCTGGCGGTCCCAGGTGCAGGCCATCTGGGTGGCGGCAACAGTGACAGTGCGGCTCATTTATTCCTCCTCGGCAGGTGGCTGGGCCGACAAGGCCAGGCCATCACGGTGATGATGGAGGCATTTATATCCGACAAATATCGGCTTTAAAAGTAACATTGCGAAAATATTAGCCAGTAAAAAGCCGGTTAATCCGATAACAATCGAATTAACCGGCTTTTGCTCAAGCGTTACAGGTCTTCTGACAGTACCCGGTCGATGCTGTCGACGAAGAAGTCCACGCTTGCCCGGGTGGTGCACATCGGCGGCTTGATCTTGAGGATGTTGAGGTAATCGCCCGTGGGCTGCATGAAGATACCCAGGTCGCGCAGGCGGTTGCACAGGACCGTGGTCTCGGCACTGGCCGGCTCCAGGGTCTGGCGATCCCGCACCAGTTCCAGCCCCAGGTAGAAGCCGGAACCGTGTACGGCACCTGCCAGCGGATGTTTATCGACTAACTGCTGCAGCCGCGACTTGAAGTAGCCGCCGACTTCACGGGCGTTGTCCCACAGCCCTTCTTCTTCCATGACATCGAGCACGGCCATGCCGATGCGGCAGCTGACCGGGCTGCCACCGGCAGAGGAAAAGAAATAGCCCTCGGCTTCCAGCGCCTCGGCAATCTCCCGGCGGGTGATGACCGCGCCCAATGGCTGGCCGTTACCCATGCCCTTGGCCATGGTAATGATGTCCGGCACTACGCCCTGCTCTTCGAACCCCCAGAACCAGGTGCCAAGACGGCCGTAACCAACCTGCACTTCATCGGCGATGCACACGCCGCCCGCTGCACGGACCTTGGCATAGGCTTGCTGCAGGTAACCCGGCGGCAGCGAGATGCCGCCGGCATTGCCGTAAACTGGCTCACAGATGAAGCCGGCCAGTTGCCGTTGCTCGGCGGCCAGTGCGTCGAGCCTGGCATCGACGTCACGCAGGTAATCGGCGGTGCTCTCGGCGCCACGATAGGCGCCGCGATAGGTGTTCGGTGCAATCACCGGGTGTACCCAGTCCGGCCTTGTGCTCAAGGCCTGGGGGTTGTCGGCGATGGAGGTGGAAATCGCATCGGTAGCTACCGACCAGCCGTGATAGGCCTCGAGCACACTCAGCAGGTCGCGCCCACCGCTGTAGGCCCAGGCCAGACGGATCGCCAGGTCGTTGGCCTCGGTGCCGCTGTTGACCAGAAACACCCGGTCCATGCCGCTCGGAGCCAGGGCCAGCAAGCGCTCGGAGAATTCGGCGATGGCTGCATAGTGGAAGCGCGAGTTGGTATTGAGCAATGACCATTGCCGCGCCGACTCGGCAACCATGCGCGGATGCCCGTGACCGAGTACCGCAACGTTGTTGAGCATGTCCAGGTAAGCCCGCCCCTGCATGTCGAACAGGTAGTTACGCCAGCCGCGCTCGATATGCGGCGGTTGCTGGTAGTAGTGCTTCTGCGAGCGGGCGAAACTGGCATCGCGCCGAGCCAGCAAGGCCTGGGCATCGACCAGCGGTTCGGCGTCGCAGGCAATGCCGAGGATGGCCTGCGGCGAGGGGCAGAGTGCCTGCCAGGCCTGTGCCCGTGACGGCTCGACAAAGGCTGGCGGGTAGAGCCCGGCAATCCGGCATAGTTGAGCACTGAAAAGTCCGGCACTGGCACCCAATGCCTGCCCTGGAGTGACCTTCTGACCATCCTCTGGCGCGGCGCCCAACCCGTGCAGCCACAGGCTGCATTCCTTGCCCTCAAGGCAGCCGCTGTCTTCGCCATGCTGATGCCAGGTACCGGCCCAGGGCGCCTGCAACGTCGTGCCGAGCGGTAGCAGCAATTCAACCTGCAAGGCAAAGGTCGCAGGCTCTGCAGGGTTGTCGATGTGCGTCTGCGACAGGCGGTATTGCCCATACAAGGAGCAGGCCGCGCCCGACGCTGTCGCCTGCTCGGCCAGCAACTGCTGGTCAATGCCGGGCTGCTCCCAGTTCCCTGCCTGGTAGTGCTCGCTGAGGACGCCCAGGTCCGCCGTTACAACCTGATGTGCGAGCGTTGGCGGCAACAACGGCACGCAACCTTCCAGCACCAACGCGGGCATCTCATGCCCGGCCACCTGCAGGACCGCCGCCTCCATCAGTTCGAAAGGCACGCTGGTGGCGACGTCGAAGATCTCCCACTCATGGGCCAGATTGTCGCGGCTATAGCTGTTACCCGGGTCGACGCTCAACTGCTGTTCACTGCTCAGTACCAGCACCGCGGCGCGGGCCACCACCAATGGCCACAAGGCTTTGAGTTCGGCTTCGGTCAGCGGGTTGAGCGCATGGTAGGCCTCGATTGCCGGCAGTATCCGCAACGGGTCGCCTTCGGCGTGATGCAGCAATGCCGCGCAGGTCACCGACAGGTCGGCGACGCGCCAGGTGTACATCAGGTCGCCGAAATCGATGACGCCTTGCAACTGCCACTGGCGCTGCTCATCGCGCGCCCAGACGGCGTTATCATCGGTGATGTCCAGATGTACCGCCTGCATCGGCAACTTGTCGACCAACGGTTGCAGACATTCCCTGGCCTGCTCTGCGGCGGCACTTACCCGCGCTTGCTGCGGGCTTTTGGCCAACACCGGCAACAGGTGAGCGATCAATGCCTGGGCGTGCCGTGGGTCCCATTGCAAGGTTCGTTCGAGCCCCGGGTGGGTGAAGTCGGCCAGGGCCAGGTCGACTCGTGCACAAAGACGGCCCAGCTCAGCCACCAGGCGCGGCTCCATGTGCTTGATACGGGTCAGCGACTGACCTTCTATATAGTCGAGCAAGCGCACGCGCAAGCCCTGACCGTTCACGTTCACCGCCAGCAACTGCTCGCCGGTACGTGCTGCCAACACCGCAGGTACCGGCACTCCCTGGTCATGCAAATAGCCCAGGGCAGCATGCTGGGCCTGGAGCTCCGCAATGGCATAGTCGCCATGGCAGACCTTCAGCACATAGCGCCCGCTGGGGGCGTCCAGGCGAAAATTCAGGTCTTGCTGGCTACCCAGCGCTTGCAGTGAGCCGCTTAGCCCATAGTGATCCTGCAACAGGGTCGCTGCTTGCTGCGGGCTGACGTCAGGGCATGGCTGACTGGAACGGTGGATCAGGGTGGTAAGCGGCATGGGCAGGGAACCTCATTTTTTTTGTTGCTTATATCGCCACTGTGCCTGCCGATAAGCAAGCACAGCCAGATAAAAGAAGTAAATTCTGCTGACTTCAGCCGATACCCTTTAAGCACTCGCAATTTCCTTGCTCAGCAGGGAAACTGCCCACACGCTAGGCTTCATCAGTCCCTCCTGCTACGCGAAAGGCCATTCGACATGCGCATTCTCATTACCGGCGGTGCCGGCTTCATCGGCTCGGCCCTGGTCCGTCACCTGATCCGGAACACCGAACATGAAGTGCTCAACCTGGACAAGTTGACATACGCCGGCAATCTGGAATCGCTGGTCAGCATTGCCACGGATACGCGTTACGAGTTCGTCCAGGCCGACATCGCCGACCAGGCTACCGTCGGCGCTGTGCTGCAACGCTTCGAGCCCCAGGTGATCATGCACCTGGCTGCCGAGTCCCATGTCGACCGTTCGATCGATGGCCCGGCACAGTTCATTCACACCAATATTGTCGGCACTTATGCCTTGCTGGAGGCGACCCGCGCCTACTGGTCCGGCTTGCCAACCATTGAACGGGCGGCCTTTCGCTTCCATCACATTTCCACCGATGAGGTATATGGCGACCTGCACGGCGTCGATGACCTGTTCAGCGAAACCACCCCGTACGCACCCAGCTCGCCCTACTCCGCGAGCAAGGCTGCGTCCGACCATCTGGTCCGTGCCTGGCATCGCACCTACGGCCTGCCGGTACTGCTGACCAACTGCTCCAACAATTACGGTCCCTTCCACTTCCCGGAAAAACTGATACCGCTGGTGATTCTCAACGCCCTCGCCGGCAAGCCGCTGCCTGTGTATGGCAACGGCTTGCAGGTGCGTGACTGGCTGTTCGTCGAGGACCATGCCCGCGCGCTTGTCAAAGTCGCGACTGAAGGCAAGGTCGGCGAGACTTACAACATCGGCGGTCACAACGAGCAGAAGAACATCGACGTGGTCCAGGGTATCTGCGCACTGCTCGAAGAACTGGCGCCACAACATCCGGCTGGCGTTGCCCGCTACGCCGACCTGATAACGTTCGTGCAGGATCGTCCTGGCCATGATCAGCGTTATGCGATCGACGCCAGCAAGATCGAGCGTGAGCTGGGCTGGGTTCCCGAAGAGACCTTCGAGACCGGGCTGCGCAAGACGGTGCAGTGGTACCTGGAGAATCTGGAGTGGTGCCAGCACGTTCAAGATGGCAGCTATCAAGGCCAACGCCTGGGCGCCAGTGATTTCAAGGATCTTATTGCATGACCAAAGGTATTGTCCTGGCAGGCGGCTCCGGCACTCGCCTGCACCCCATTACCCTCGGGGTATCCAAACAGCTGCTGCCCATCTACGACAAGCCGATGATCTATTACCCGATCTCGGTGCTGATGCTCGCCGGAATTCGCGACATCCTGTTGATCTCCACACCTCAGGACCTGCCCCAGTATCGCCAGCTGTTCGGCGACGGCAGCCAGTTCGGCATCCGACTTTCCTATGCCGAGCAGCCCTCGCCCGATGGCCTGGCACAAGCCTTCCTGATTGGCGAGGAGTTCATCGGCGATGATTCGGTGTGCCTGATCCTGGGCGACAACATCTTTCACGGCCAGGGTTTCAGCGAACAGTTGCTGCGGGCAATCGACCGCGCCTCGGGGGCCACAGTCTTCGGCTACTGGGTCAAGGATCCGGAACGTTTCGGGGTGGTCGATTTCGATGACCAGGGCCGCGCCTTGTCGATTGAAGAAAAGCCGAGCAACCCCAGGTCCAACTACGCGGTCACCGGCTTGTACTTCTATGACAACGACGTGATCGAAATTGCCAAGGGTGTCAAACCGTCTGCCCGCGGCGAGCTGGAAATCACTGATGTCACCAACGCCTACCTCAAGCGTGGCGACCTGCGCGTGGAGCGTTTTGGCCGCGGCTTCGCCTGGCTCGATACCGGCACCCACGATAGCCTGCTGGAAGCGTCGCAGTATGTGCAGACCATCGAGCACCGGCAGGGCCTGAAAGTGGCTTGCCTGGAGGAGATCGCCTATCAGAAGCAATGGATCAATCGCGACCGCCTGCTCGAGCGTGCCCAGGCGCTTGGCAAGACCGGCTATGGTCGGTACCTCTACTCTCTGGCCGAAGAACAGCCATGAACGTGATTCCTACCCGCTTGCCAGGCGTACTGATCATTGAACCCAAGGTTTTTGGCGATAGCCGTGGTTTTTTCTACGAGAGCTTCAATGCCCGAAGCTTCCAGGAACTGACCGGGACTACCAGCCAGTTCGTGCAAGACAATCATTCCTGCTCGCAGAAGGGCGTGTTACGCGGCCTGCACTATCAACTGGAGAACGTCCAGGGGAAGTTGGTCAGAGTGACCCGCGGTGAAGTGCTGGATGTCGCGGTCGATATCCGCCGAAGCTCGCCTACCTTCGGCCAATGGGTATCTACCCGACTGTCCGCCGACAATCACCGCCAACTCTGGGTCCCCGAAGGCTTCGCTCACGGTTTTGTCGTGCTCAGCGACACCGCCGAGTTCCTCTACAAGACCACCGATTACTACAATCCAGCGGCGGAACGTTGCATCCGCTGGGATGACCCGGACCTGGCGATTGACTGGCAACTGAACGAGGCGCCGCAGTTATCGGCCAAGGATCAGAACGGCAGCCGCCTGAAGGATGCAGAGCTGTTGCCATGACCTCACGTGCGCCGAACATCCTCATCAGCGGCCAGCACGGCCAGGTTTCCCTGGAGCTGCAACAGCGCCTGGGCGATCTGGCCCAGCTGCATGTGCTGGGTCGTGACCAGCTCGACCTCGCCAAGCCGGAAGGCATTCGTGAGCGGGTGCAGTCGCTCAAGCCCGACCTGATCATCAACGCCGCGGCCCATACCGCCGTCGATCAGGCCGAAAGCGAGCCGGAGCTGGCCTTCGCGATCAATGCCCGGGCCCCCGGCGTCTTTGCCGAGGAAGCCGCGAAGCTGGGGATCCCGCTGATCCACTACTCCACCGACTACGTGTTCGACGGCAGCAAGTCCAGCCCCTACACCGAAGACGACGAGCCCAATCCGCTCGGCGTCTACGGGCGCAGCAAGCTGGCCGGCGAGCAGGCGATTACTGCAGTGGGTGGCCAGCATCTGATCCTGCGTACCAGCTGGGTGTATTCGCGCCACGGGCGCAACTTTCTGCTGACCATGCAGCGCCTGCTGCAGGAAAAGCCAGAGTTGCGCATCGTTGCCGACCAGATCGGCGCGCCGACCTGGGCCGGTACCATCGCCCAGAGCACCCGTGCCCTGATCGAACGCTGGCAGGCTGGCCAGGCCGGTGCCTGGGGCACCTATCACCTGACCGCCCAGGGTGAAACCTCCTGGTTCGGCTTTGCCCAGGCCATTGGTGAGCAACTCAAGGCCCGGGGCCTGCCTTGTGCCGAGCTGTTGCCAATCCCCTCCAGCGACTACCCGACCCCGGCCCACCGCCCGCTGAACTCGCGCCTCGATTGCAGCCGCCTGCAACGCCAGTGGCAGGTCAGCCAGCCGCATTGGCAGCAGGCGCTGATCGACTGCCTGAAGTAGCGCATAATGCGCCAGATCATTCTGGCGCAGTTGCGATGAACATAACTCCACCCGTACCCCGCCGCCCTCGCTGGCGCAGCCTGGCCATACTTGCAGTGTGCCTGGCGCCATTGCTGTGGCCACTGCAACACCTCGCCGAGCGCTACTACCAGGACGAGCTGGCCGGGCAGAACCGCCAGACCCTCGATCTCTATGTGGCCAACCTGCTCGGCACCCTGCACCGCTACGAAACCCTGCCGCAGATCCTCGGCGACCTGCCAGCCTTGCGCGCCGTGCTGGCCGACCCGCTGCGCCTGGAAACCCTGACCAACGCCAACCGCTTGCTCAAGGACATCGCCACCCAGACCGGCGCCGAAGTCATGTACCTGATGGACGCCAACGGCAACACCCTGGCCGCCTCCAACTGGGATAAACACGACAGTTTCGTTGGCCGCAACTTCGCCTTCCGTCCCTACTTCAGTGAAGCCATCGCCGGGCGCCTGGGGCGCTTCTTCGGCCAGGGCACCACCTCGGCCAAGCGTGGCTACTTCTTTGCCGCTGCCGTGCGTGACCGCGACCGGGTTATTGGCGCGCTGGTGGTCAAGGTCGACCTCGACCATACCGAAACCCTCTGGGGCAAGACCCCCGAGCAACTGTTGCTGACTGACCACAACGGCGTGGTGATCCTCACTTCGCGCCCCGACTGGCGTTTCCGCGCCACCCGGCCCCTGAGCGACGCCGAACGCGAAGCCATCGTCGCCATCCAGCCCTACCCGACCCAGTCGCCCAAGCCGTTGAACCTTGAGCCCAAAGCCTGGCTGACCCAGACCCAGACCATCGAGGAGACCGGCTGGCAGGTCAGCATTCTGGCCCCGCGTACCCTGATCGACCGCTCGGTGCGTACTGTGGTGGCGATCGGTGGCGCTACCTTGCTGGTAGTGATGCTACTGCTCGGCTTGATCATGCAGCGGCGCCGCCACTACATGGACCGCATCGACTTTGAAGCCCACGGCCGCCAGGAGCTGGAAAAACGCGTGATCGAGCGCACCGCCGACCTTGAAGGCCTCAACAGCCGCCTGAAGAACGAAGTACTGGAACGCGAACAGGCCCAGCAGGAACTGGTGCGCGCCCAGGACGAACTGGTGCAGGCTGGCAAGCTGTCGGTGTTAGGCACCATGTCGGCAAGCATCAGCCACGAGCTCAACCAGCCGCTGGCGGCGATCCGCAGCTATGCCGAGAACGCCGAGATCCTGCTCGATCACCAACGCACCGACGATGCCCGCAGCAACCTCAAGCTGATCAGCGAGCTGACCGGGCGCATGGCGTCGATCATCGCCCACCTGCGCGCCTTCGCCCGCCGCGACCGCCACGCCCCGGAGAGCGTTGCCCTGCAGCCGGCACTGGACGATGCCCTGGCGCTACTGGCCAAGCGCCGGCGGGCGATGGCCGTGGAGCTGGTGCGCGACCTGCCGGAAGCCACTTTGTGGGTCCAGGCCGGTGAAACCCGCCTGCGCCAGGTGCTCGGCAACCTGCTGGCCAACGCCCTCGACGCCCTGACCGAAAAAGCCAACCCACGCAAACTCTGGCTCAGTGCCGAACAGCGTGATGGCAACGTCTACCTGTACATACGCGACAACGGGCCGGGCTTTACCAGCCAGGCCCTGGCCCGCGCCCGCGAGCCGTTCTTCACCACCAAGACGCGCACCCAGGGCCTTGGCCTGGGCCTGGCGATCTGCGATACCTTGATGCGTGCACTGGGCGGCGAGCTGCTGCTGGGCAACCACCCTGAAGGCGGCGCCCTGCTCACCCTGCAGCTGCGCATCGCCAAGCCCGGCGCCACATTACCCACTTCAGAGGACCCATCGGCATGACGACCGAGCCGCTCATCGACAGCCGCACGCAGGTAATCCTGGTCGACGACGACCCGCACCTGCGCCAGGCGCTGAGCCAGACCCTCGACCTCGCCGGCCTGAAAATCCTGCCCCTGAGCGATGCCCAGGGCCTGGCCGGGCGCATCGAGCGAGACTGGCCCGGGGTGGTGGTCAGCGATATCCGCATGCCCGGGATCGACGGTCTTGAGCTGCTGCAGCAGTTGCACGCCCAGGACCCGGAACTGCCGGTGCTGCTGATCACCGGCCATGGTGACGTGCCCCTGGCGGTGCAGGCGATGCGCGCCGGGGCCTATGATTTTCTGGAAAAGCCCTTCGCCAGCGATGCCCTGCTCGACAGTGTGCGCCGTGCCCTGGCCCTGCGTCGCCTGGTGCTGGACAACCGCAGCCTGCGCCTGGCCCTGAGCGATCGCCAGGAGCTGAGCACGCGCCTGGTCGGCCACTCGGCACCGATGCTGCGACTGCGCGAGCAGATCGGCGCATTGGCCGGCACCCGCGCTGACGTGCTGATCCTCGGCGAAACCGGTGCCGGCAAAGAGGTGGTGGCTCGCGCCCTGCACGACCTGTCGAGCCGTCGTGACGGCCCGTTCGTGGCGATCAACGCCGGCGCCCTGGCCGAGTCGGTGGTCGAAAGCGAGCTGTTTGGCCACGAACCCGGTGCATTCACCGGTGCGCAGAAGCGCCGCATCGGCAAGTTCGAATTCGCCAATGGCGGCACACTGTTCCTCGATGAAATCGAAAGCATGAGCCTGGATGTACAGGTCAAGCTGCTGCGCCTGCTGCAGGAGCGGGTGGTCGAGCGCCTGGGCGGCAACCAGCTGATCCCGCTGGATATCCGCATCATCGCCGCGACCAAGGAGGACCTGCGCCAGGCCGCTGACCAGGGGCGCTTTCGCGCCGACCTGTATTACCGCCTGAACGTCGCGCCGTTGCGCATCCCGCCGCTGCGCGAGCGCGGCGAAGACATCCTCGTACTGTTCCAGCACTTCGCCGATGCCGCCAGCGAACGCCATGGCCTGCCGATGCATCCGCTGCAACCGGCGCAACGGGCACTGCTGCTACGCCATGAATGGCCGGGCAACGTACGCGAGCTGCAGAACGCCGCCGAACGCTTCGCCCTCGGCCTGGAACTGGCCCTGGACGGTGATGTACCGCCCACGGCCGACGAGGCCGTGGCAAGCATCGGTAGCGGTAACCTCAGCGAACAGGTCGAGCAGTTCGAACGCTCGCTGATCGCCGCCGAACTGGCGCGCTCGCACAGCTCGTTGCGCAGCCTGGCCGAAGCCCTCGGCATCCCGCGCAAAACCCTGCACGACAAGCTGCGCAAACACGGCCTGAGCTTCGCCGACAGCAACCACAACAGCGATGACCTGGAGGACAACCGTTCATGAGCACGGATAGCCACTACCTCGAATCGTTACTGCACAGCGACATCCCGCTGACCCGGCAGATGGGCCTGCAGGTACTCGACTGGCAGCAGCATTGCCTGCGCCTGCAATTACCGCTGGAGGCCAACGTCAACCACAAGAGCACCATGTTCGGCGGCAGCCTGTACTGCGCTGCAGTGCTGGTCGGTTGGGGCTGGTTGCACCTGAGGTTGCGTGAAGCGGGGATTGATGACGGGCATATCGTCATCCAGGAAGGCCAGATCAGCTATCCGTTACCGGTCACCGGCGCGGCCATCGCCACCTGCGCGGCACCGGAAGAGAAAGTCTGGGAGCGTTTCATTGCCACCTATCAACGCCGTGGCCGAGCGCGTCTGAACCTGCACACCCAGGTCAGTAATGCCGGCAGCAGCGAGGCTGCCGTGCAGTTCAGCGGCCAGTACGTGCTACACCGCTAAGGCTTGCTGCAACAGCTTGTCGCGCCATGGCGCGGCAGCCGGCAAGGCCAGGAAAAACGGGTTGAGCAAGGATTCGCGCGGCGGGTAGACGAAGGCCTGGCCATCAAGGCCGAGCACTTCACCGCCGGCGCCTTCCAGCACGCCCTGGGCTGCAGCGGTATCCCACTGCGAAGTGGGTGCCAGGCGCGGGTAACAATCCGCCGCGCCCTCGGCCAGCAGGCAGAACTTCAGCGAGCTGCCGATGTTGGCCAGTTCCAGCTCACCCACTGCCTGGCTCAGCCCGGCCAGCAAGGCTTCCTGTTGCGGGCTGGAATGTCGGCGGCTGGCGACCACGGTAAAGCGCTCACCTGCAGGAGGCGCAGTGCGCACGCTGATGGCCTTGGCCACCCCACCCGCTTCGGCGAGCCATGCACCAAGGCCTTTGCCGCCGAAATAGCAGCGGCCATTGGTGGGAATCGCCACCACGCCAAACACCACCTGACCCTGCTCGACCAGGGCGATGTTGACGGTAAATTCTTCAGTGCCGGCGATAAATTCCTTGGTGCCATCCAGCGGATCGACCAACCACCAGCGCTGCCAGCCTTGCCGTTCGCTCAAGGGGATATCGCAGTCTTCTTCCGATAGCACCGGGATCTCCGGGGCCAGCGCGCGCAAACCTTCGGCAATCACCTCATGGGCCGCCAGGTCGGCGGCGGTGACCGGCGACTCATCGGCCTTGGCCGTCACCGCCACATCGGCGCGCCAGAACGGCAGGATGGCCTTGCCCGCCTGGCGAGCCAGTTCCACCACCTGCTGCATCAGGGCAATGTTGTTCATAGCGGGAACACCCCACGCTGGCTCAGCAGGTCTCGCACCAGGTACAACGCCGCCAAGGCCCGGCCTTCGGAGAACTGTGGATGCTGGGCCAGGGCCGAAAGCTCGCGCAGGTTGATCTTGTCCACGCGCATCGGCTCCGGTTCGTCGCCTTCCAGGCGCTCCTCGTAGAGGTCGCTGGCCAGTACCACCTGGATCTTCTGGCTCATGTAGCCTGGCGACAGCGACAGCTCGGTCAGGTGCTCCAGCTGACGGGCGCCGAAACCTGCTTCTTCCTTGAGTTCCCGGTCAGCCGCCGCCAGCACGTCTTCACCCGGCTCGATCAGGCCCTTGGGCAGCGACAGTTCATACTCGTCGGTGCCGCCGCAGTATTCTTCAACCAGCACCGCATGCTCGGCATCGAGCATCGCCACGATCATCACCGCGCCATAACCGTTGCCGCGCCCGACCAGGCGTTCGTAGGTGCGCTCGGCGCCGTTGGCAAAGCGCAATTGCACGGCTTCGACGCGGAACAAGCGGCTGCTGGCGACGATCTCGCGAGAGAGGACGGTGGGTTTCTGGCGCATGGGGCGGCTCCTTGGCGTGAACGGGTTACTATACCGTGGCTTGCCCGGCCGCTGCCTCCTGACTGCTCGAGAATTTCATATGCCCGTTTTAGCCTGGTCCACCATCGATACCGTCCTGCTGGACATGGACGGCACCCTGCTCGACCTGCACTTCGACAACCATTTCTGGCTCGAGCAACTGCCACAGCGCTACGCCGATCTGCACGGCATCAGCCGGGCCATGGCCGAGCTCGAGTTGCAGCCGCTGTTCGAGCAGCACGCAGGTTCGCTGAACTGGTACTGCCTGGACTTCTGGAGCCGCGAGCTGAACCTTTCGGTGCGCGAGCTGAAGCTGGAAACCGCCCACCTGATTGCCTTGCGCCCGGATGCCGACACTTTCCTGCAAGCGATCAAACAGGCCGGCAAGCGGGTGATCCTGATCACCAACGCCCATCGCGACTCGCTGTCGTTGAAGCTGGAACGGGTGGAGCTGGCGCCGTATTTCGAGCGCCTGATCAGCTCCCACGACTACGGCTACCCCAAGGAGAACCCGCAGTTCTGGAGCGCCCTGCAGGCCGATATCGGCTTCAGCCCGCAACGCAGCCTGTTTATCGACGACACCCTGTCGATCCTGCGCAGCGCCCGCGACTTCGGCGTGACGCACCTGCTTGCGGTGCGCCAGCCGGACAGCCGCAAAGGGCCACGGGATACCGAAGAATTCGCCGCGGTAGAGGACTACCGGGCGTTGCTCGAAGGGTTGTGATTACTCGGGGATGCGCAGGGTCTGGCCCGGGTAGATCTTGTCCGGGTGGCTGAGCAGCGGCTTGTTGGCTTCGAAAATCTTGTTGTACTGGTTGGCATTGCCGTACACGGCCAGCGAAATGGCGCTGAGGGTGTCGCCCTTCTTCACCACGACAAAACGGGCCGCAGCAACAACCGGACCGGTGACAGTGATCTGATCATCCACCGACGCAACACCGGCAATGTTGCCGACCGCCAGGAGGATCTTCTCTTTCTCTTCCTGGCTGCTGACTTCGCCAGTCAGGATCACCTTGTCGCCTTCGACTGTGGCCTGAACGTTCGGATTACCCAGGCCGACCTTCGCCACGTGCTCCTTCAACTGCTCGCTGGCATTGGCATTACCCGGGGTCAACAGGTCGATAAGTTTCTCGCCTGCTTCTTTGACGAAACTGAAAATGCTCATACCGCTCTCCTTGGTGATGAATCTCGGAGCCTGGAGTCTAGGACAGGTTAGAATGCTTCGCCTGCTTTGCGCCGTGGAGCGACGATGGACATCAAACAACTCAAATTCCTCATCGCCCTGGATGAAACCCGCCACTTCGGCCAGGCCGCCGCCCGCTGCCACGTCACCCAGCCGACCCTGTCGATGCGCCTGCGCAACCTGGAGCAGGAGCTGGACCTGGCCTTGGTCAACCGTGGCCAGCGCTTCGAGGGTTTTACCGCCCAGGGCGAACGGGTACTGGCCTGGGCCCGCTCAGTGATCGCCGCCTACGACGGCCTGAATGCCGAAGCGGCCGCCTGCCGTGGTCATCTGGTCGGCACCTTGCGCCTGGGCGTGGTGCCACTGTCGAGCTTCGATCCGCTGCCGCTGCTGCGGCGCATGCACCAGCAGCACCCGGAACTGCGCTTCGAACTCAGCGCCCTGAGCTCCGAGCAGATCCTCGAACAGCTGACCAGCAACCAGCTGGACCTGGGCGTGTCGTACCTCGATCGTCTCGACCATGAACGCTTCCAGTCGCTGCCGCTGGGCGAGACGCGCATGGGGCTTTTATATGATCCAGATCATTTTCGCTTCGAGGCCCAGCCCCTAAGCTGGCAACAGCTGACCGAACTGCCGCTGGGGCTGCTCACCGCCGGCATGCATTTTCGCCAGTCGATTGACCACAATTTCCACAGCCGCGGCCTGACACCACAGTTGTTGCTGCAGACCGATGCCGTCCATCAGTTGGCCCAGGCCGTCAGCGGCGGGCTATGCTGCGCCATCATGCCGTTGGCGGCAGGCCTGGAAGTGCTCACCGAACGGCTGCGCCTGCAACCGATCGAACAGGCCTGCACCCTGGCGCCACTGGGCCTGATCATGCGCCGCACGGCGCCACGCTCGGCCCTGGCCGAGGTGTGCCTGGCGGAATATCAAGCGCTGCAAGGCGAGGCTTGATCGACGCCGTCTATCAAAGCATCAGCATTAGCGATTAGACGATACCCGAGCGCAAGCCTAGGCTTAAAGCTGAACAGCCGCCGGTACCTCTGCTGATGAGCACTAAACCCCCGGCCTGTGCGGCGTCCACCCCGCTTGTGACTGCGCCCGCGGCCAGCAACACCTACGACTACTGCCACCTTACCGACGACAGCCAGGCGCACACCGCACTGGCCGAAGAAGTCGCCCTGGCGATCGCCTATAACGGCATCAGCCAGGCGGTGATGCTGGTCAGCCCCACTGACCTGGAAGACTTTATCGTCGGTTTCAGCATCGGCAGCGGCATCATTGCCTCGGCCAACGAGATCTACGACGTCAAGTTCACCAGCAAGGGTTCGGCCGTGCATGCCGACGTCGAGATCGCCAACCGCGCCTTCTGGAACCTCAAGACCCAGCGCCGGCAACTGGCCGGTACCAGCGGCTGTGGCCTGTGCGGTGTAGAAGCGGTGGAGCAGGCACTGCCCGACCTTGCCGTGCTGCCCGGCGCGCCGCTGCCGCCAGCGCGCTGGCTTGAAGGCCTGCGCCAGCGCATGGATGCTTTCCAGCCCCTGGGCCAGCATTGCGGCGCGGTGCATGCGGCGCTGTTCATGAACAATCAGGGCGAGATCCTGCTGGGCCGTGAAGATATCGGCCGGCACAACGCCCTCGACAAGTTGATCGGTGCCCTGGTGCGCCAGCACATCAGCCTCGACGGTGGCTTGGCTATCGTTACCAGCCGCTGCAGCCTGGAACTGATCCAGAAGGTTTTGCGCGCCGGCATCCAGACCCTGGTCAGCCTGTCCTCACCCACCGGCCTGGCCCTGCAGTGGGCGCGGCGGCACAACCTCAATCTTATTCACCTGCCCAAACACAGCGCGCCACGGGTGTTCAGCCCCGTGCGGGAGAACAGAACGTGAGCCTGCATCACCAAGCCGATCAGAAGCCCGTGCCTCGCTACAAACCCTACAGCGGTGCCGCTGGCGGCTGGGGCGCGCTGCGCAGCGTGGCCCAGGCCTGGATCGGCAGCGACAACGCCCTGAAGAACATCCGCGCACTGCTCAAGACCAACCAGAACGGCGGTTTCGACTGTCCGGGCTGCGCCTGGGGCGACTCGCCGGAAAGCGGCATGGTCAAGTTCTGCGAGAACGGCGCCAAGGCGGTGAACTGGGAGGCGACCAAGCGCCGGGTGGATGCCGCGTTCTTCACCCGCCACAGCGTCACATCGTTGCTGGCCCAGAGCGACTACTGGCTCGAATACCAGGGCCGGCTGACCGAGCCGATGGTCTACGACGCCAATACCGACCGCTACAAACCGATCGACTGGGACGGTGCCTTCGCCCTCATCGCCGAGCACCTGCACCAGCTCGAAAGCCCGGACCAGGCCGAGTTCTACACCTCCGGCCGGGCCAGCAATGAAGCGGCGTACCTGTACCAGCTGTTCGTGCGTGCCTATGGCACCAACAACTTTCCGGACTGCTCGAACATGTGCCACGAGGCCAGTGGCGTGGCCCTTGGGCAGAGTGTCGGGGTTGGCAAGGGCACGGTAACTTTCGACGACTTCGAGCATGCCGACGCGATCTTCGTCTGGGGCCAGAACCCCGGCACCAACCATCCGCGCATGCTCGAGCCGCTGCGTGAAGCGGTCAAGCGCGGCGCCCAGGTGGTATGCGTCAACCCGCTCAAGGAGCGCGGCCTGGAACGTTTCCAGCATCCGCAGCACCCGCTGGAGATGCTCACCAACGGCGACCGCCCGACCAACACCGCCTACTTCCGCCCGGCCCTGGGTGGCGACATGGCGGTACTGCGCGGAATGGCCAAGTTCCTCTTGCAGTGGGAGCGTGAAGCCCAGGCCAGCAATGCCCCGGCGATCTTCGATCATGACTTCCTCAACCAGCATACCCAGGACGTACTGGCTTACCTGGCAGCCGTCGATGCCACCTCATGGGAGCAGATCACCGCGCAATCAGGCCTGACCCTGGCCGAGATCGAGCACGCCGCACGCATGTACTGCAAGGCGAAAAAGGTCATCATGTGCTGGGCCATGGGTATCACCCAGCATCGCCATTCGGTCGCGACCATCCAGGAAATCGCCAACCTGATGCTGCTGCGCGGCAACCTCGGCGTCCCCGGCGCCGGCCTGTGCCCGGTGCGTGGCCACAGCAACGTGCAGGGCGACCGCACCATGGGCATCAACGAGCGGCCACCGGTGGCCCTGCTCGACGCCCTGGAGCGCCGCTTCGGCTTCAAGGTGCCACGGCACAATGGCCACAACACGGTCGAGGCGATCCGTGCCATGGCCGACGGCCAGGCCAAGGTGTTCATCGCCCTGGGTGGTAATTTCGCCCAGGCCACGCCGGACACCGAACGCACCGCCCAGGCCCTGCGCAACTGCGAGCTGACCGTGCAGATCAGTACCAAGCTCAACCGCAGCCACCTGCTGCATGGCAAGCAGGCGCTGATTCTGCCGTGCCTGGGGCGCACCGATATCGACCTGCAGGGCGAAGGCCCGCAAGCAGTGACGGTGGAAGATTCGTTCAGCATGGTCCACGCCTCCAATGGCCAGCTGCAACCGCTGTCACGGCAAATGCGCTCGGAGCCTGCGGTAATCGCCGGGATTGCCAATGCCACCCTCGGCGCCAAGCCGGTGGACTGGAACTGGCTGATCGCCGACTACGCGCGGATCCGCGACCTGATCGACCAGACCATCCCCGGCTTTGACAAATTCAACCAGCGTCTGGAGCATCCAGGCGGCTTCTACCTGGGCAATAGCGCCGGCCAACGTCAATGGAAAACCGCCAGCGGCCGGGCCAACTTCAAGGCCAATGCCCTGCCGGACGACCTGCTGCACGAGCGCGTGCGCGCCAGCGGCCAGGTGCCGGACCTGATCATGCAGTCGATGCGCTCCCACGATCAGTACAACACCACCATCTACGGCCTGGATGATCGCTACCGTGGGGTCAAGGGCCAGCGCAACGTGCTGTTCGCCAATGAAGCCGACATCCTCCGCCTGGGTTTCCACCCCGGTGACAAGGCCGATATCGTCTCGTTGTGGAGTGATGGCCGCGAACGGCGGGTCAAGGGCTTCACCCTGCTGGCCTTTGATATCCCGGCCGGCCAGGCGGCCGCCTACTACCCGGAAGTGAACCCGCTGGTGCCACTGGAAAGCGTTGGCGACGGCAGCCACACGCCAACCTCGAAGTTCGTTGCGATCCAGCTGCAGCCTGCTAGCGACAACGCCCGGATCCTCTGACAGAATCGGCGGCAGACAGGCACAAAAAAGGCCCTGACATCACTGTCGGGGCCTCGTTCCAAGTAAACTCAGACAAGCGAAAAACGATAAAGTTTCACAGTGAAAACAGTAACTTAGAAAATTGTGTACAACTCGTGTTACTCGTCGGATTTCGTTTGCCAGCCCCCCTCTCCAGCCTCAGGATCGCCTCGTCATCCCTATGAGGCTTTCTTGATGAAGTACTCCTCGATTCTGTTGTTGTCTCTCGGCCTGCTCAGCGGCGTTGCCTCGGCAGGTGGCACCACCGAAGCCGGTATTGGCGGCGCATTGGGTGGGGTACTCGGCTCAGTGGTCGGTCAATCCATCGGCGGCAGCACTGGCGGTGCAATCGGTGCCGGCCTGGGCGGCGCGGCCGGCAGTGCGGTTGGTGCCGACAAGCGCCAGCGTGGTGAAGCCGCAATCGGTGGTGCCCTGGGCGCAGCCGGCGGTAACGTGGTCGGCCGCAGCATGGGCGGTACCACTGGCAGCTACATCGGTGCGGCCGCAGGTGGTGGCGCCGGTGGCGCACTGGGTAACTACATGGGCAACAAGGCCGATGAAGACGACCGCGATGACCGCCGCTACCGCCGCGGCTACGATGACCGTCGTTATTACGACCGTGGCCACCACTACGGCCACCGCAAGCACAAAAAGCACTGGCGTCACCGCTAAGCCCTTTCGGGCTTAAGCCAAACTCCTAGACCCTGCCCTCACGGGCAGGGATCGCTACAATACCCCGCGCGTTACCGATCAAGCCCTGCAGGCCAATCCTCCAGCCACTCCAGGCAGGTTCTACATTCCCTCCTCCTTGCTACTCACCCGCGACCTAGGGGCAACCCCGATTCTGGCGAATATAGCCAGTAGCTATCATCGGCCGTTCCCAATCAGCCAATGGACGCAGGGAATGCGCATCTATCACGCAAAGACGGCCCGATTGCCCATTGCACGAGGGGAGTGAGATGCCTGCCAGCAGCCGCCCTCCGTTGCTGAGCGAAGCCCAGTTCCTGCGCTTTCGCACCCTGGTCAGCCAGCGCACTGGCGTGTTCCTCGCCGCCGACCGCCGGGCCGCCGTGGCTGCGCGCCTGGGAAAGCGCCTGCGGCATCTGCAACTGAGCGCCTTCGAGCAGTACCTGCAGTTGATCGAACAGCCTGATCAGCAGCAGGAACAGCAGCGGGTGCTAGACCTGTTGATCGCCCGCGACAGCTACTTCTTCCGCGAACATCGCCATTTCGAATTCCTCGCCCAGTGGCTGCGCGACATACCGCGGCCGCTAAGGCTCTGGAGCGCGGCCTGCGCCTCTGGCGAAGAAGCCTACAGCTTGGCCATGGTGGCCAGCGAACACGCCGCAAACGATGACTGGAGCGTTCTGGCCAGCGACGTCAGCCCCAACCTGCTACAGCAGGCAGCCGAAGGCATCTACGAGGTTACCCAGGCCCGTTATTTTCCTGAAGGCTGGTTGCAACGTTACTGCCTGTGTGGCGTCGGCGAGATGGCCGGGCGCATGCGCATGGCTGCGTCCTTGCGGGAGCGCTTGACGTTTCGCCAGATCAACCTGATCCAGCCTCTGGCTGGCGACCTGGGGCTGTTCGATGTGATTTTTCTGCGCAATCTGCTGGCCTATTTCAGTCAGGATGAGAAGCAGCGCGTGGTTCATCGCCTGCTGGCCTGCCTGCGCCCGGGCGGCCTGCTGCTGATCGGGCATAGCGAGAGCATCCACGGGCTTGACCTGCCCTTGCGGCCGATCCTGCCCTCGGTGTTCGAACGCCTATGATGGCCTGCGCTGCCGGGACCTGCGGCAGGCCCCCGATACTGATCGCGCCACCACGCGGCAGCGCTCATCCGGACCGAGCAAACCTGCCGCCCCTCTTCTTTTGCGAAACAGGCTCGAACCCATGCTTTGCCGAATACTACTTGCCGATGACTCGCCGCTCTTTCGAGCGGGCCTGCGAGCGCTGCTCGAACAAAAAAAACAATACGCCGTAGTCGGTGACGCAGGCGATGGCATGACCGCTGTCGCCCTGGCCGAGAAACTCAAGCCCGACATCATCCTGCTGGACATGACCGCCGACACCCTCGACAGCGAGCAGATTCTGCGCGAGCTGTTCCTGCGCGTGCCGTCCAGCCACGTGCTGATGCTTTCGTCGCGCTCGGAGCTGGACTTCGTCATGCGCTGCCTGCAATTGGGTGCCCATGGTTTCCTGCTCAAGAGCGCCACCGTACTGGAGCTGGAGCAGGCCTTGCAGGCCCTGAAGAACGGCGGCCAGTACCTGTCCTCAGCGGTGCTGCCGATGGTCATTGGCCAGGCGGTGAAACACAGCCGCAAGCGCCCCAGCGGCAGCACCACGATGCAGCTCACCGCACGCCAGCTGGAAATCCTGCGGCTGATCGCCCGCGGTGAATCGACCCGCTCGATTGCCGACGGCCTCGGCCTGAGCGTGAAGACCATCGAGGCGCATCGCTCGCAAATCATGCACCGCCTGCAGATTCACGACGTACCGGGCCTGGTGCTGTTCGCCGTACGCGAAGGGATCATCCGCCTCAACGATTGAGTGGCCTCAGCCTTGCAAGCGCTCCAGCGCCGCCAGCAGCGTGGCCGGTAACTGCGCCGGCCGGCCTGAGCTGCGCTCGACGAACACCTGTACCACTTTGCCGGCCGCGCAGGGTTGCCCGTCCTCGACCCGAAACAACGCCAACTGGTACTCCACCGAACTGCCTGCCAGGCGCGCCACCCGCAGGCCGACCTCAAGGGTGTCGGGGAAGGCCGGCAAGGCGAAGAAGTCCGCCGCCGAGCTGACCACGAAGCCGGCGACCTCGCCTTCCTGCAGGTCCAGCCCGGCCTGTTGCAGCAGGTACGCCTGGATCGCCGTGTCGAAGTAGGCGTAAACCGTGGCACCGGCGATATGGCCATTGAGGTCGCTGTCCTGCCAGCGGCTGAGGATCGGGTGCAGGTGGGGATAGGCTTGGCGCTGAGGGAGTTCGGACATGGTGGGCCTGAGTATTGGATGGCTCATAACTGTAGGAGCGGGCTTGCCCCGCGATCAAGCACCAATTGATCATCATTCGGGCAAGCCCCCTCCCACAAGAGATTCGTTGGACCGGAAAGCAAAAAACCGCCCATGAGGGCGGTTTTTTGTTTACGCGGGCTTCAGCTTACAGCTGTGGGCCAGCAGCCTTGATGGCGTCGGAAACTTCGAACTTCTTGAAGTTTTCGATGAACAGGCCAGCCAGGGCTTTTGCAGCTTCATCGTAAGCAGCCTTGTCAGCCCAGGTGTTGCGTGGGTTGAGCAGGTTGGTTTCAACGCCCGGCACGGCCAGCGGCACGTCGACGTTGATGATGTCCAGGTGTTCGGTTTCGGTGCCGATCAGGGCGCCGCTCTGGATCGCTGCGATCACCGCGCGGGTGGTCGGAATGTTGAAGCGCTTGCCAACGCCGTAGCCACCGCCGGTCCAGCCGGTGTTGACCAGGTAGACCTTGGAGCCGAAGCCGCGGATACGCTTGATCAGCAGTTCAGCGTACTCGCCAGCCGGACGCGGGAAGAACGGTGCGCCGAAGCAGGTGGAGAAGGTCGACTTGATGCCGCTGCCCGAACCCATTTCGGTCGAGCCCACCAGTGCGGTGTAGCCGGACAGGAAGTGATAGGCCGCTTGTTCTTCGTTGAGGATCGACACTGGCGGCAGCACGCCGGTCAGGTCGCAGGTCAGGAAGATGACCGCGTTAGGCTCGCCACCGAGGTTTTTCTCGGAACGCTTGGCAACGTGCTCCAGCGGGTAGGCGGCGCGGCTGTTCTGAGTCAGGCTGACATCGGCGTAGTCGGCGTGCTTGGCGTCGTCGATGACGACGTTCTCCAGTACCGCGCCGTGCTTGATGGCTTTCCAGATGACCGGCTCGTTCTTCTCGGACAGGTCGATGCACTTGGCGTAGCAGCCGCCTTCGATGTTGAAGACAACGCCTTCGCCCCAACCGTGCTCGTCGTCGCCGATCAGGTAACGGCTTTCGTCAGCCGACAGGGTGGTCTTGCCGGTACCCGACAGACCGAAGAACAGGGTCACGTCGCCCTCTTCGCCGATGTTGGCGGCGCAGTGCATTGGCAGCACGTCGGCAGCCGGCAGCAGGAAGTTCTGCACCGAGAACATGGCTTTCTTCATTTCACCGGCGTAACGCATACCGGCGATCAGCACTTTCTTCTGGGCGAAGTTGAGGATCACGCAACCATCGGAGTTGGTGCCGTCACGCTCAGGCACGCACTCGAAGTTGGCAACGTTGAGTACTTGCCACTCATCACGGCCAGCAGGGTTGTACTGCTGCGGGTTGATGAACAGGCAACGGCCGAACAGGTTCTGCCAGGCGGTCTGGGTGGTCATCTTGACCGGCAGGTAGTGATCGGCGGCTGCACCTACGTGAACGTAGGAAACGAAGTGTTCCTGGGCGTTGTTGAACGCCTCGACGCGGTCCCACAGGGCATCGAACTTGTCGGCCGGGAACTTGCGGTTGATCGGGCCCCAGGCGATGGCGTCCTGAGTGGACGGCTCTTCGACGATGAAACGATCCACTGGCGAACGACCGGTGCGGTGACCGGTTTTCACGACCAGCGCGCCAGTGTCGGCCAGCTCGCCTTCACCGCGGTTCAGCGCTTCTTTGACCAGCTCATCGACGCTCAGGTCGGTGTAGACGGTGTTGTTGGCTTGCGTCATGAGATTCCCCATCCGGCCTGCGGCCGAGTGCTCCAAACGTTTTGTAGTAGATCTTTCCAAACTACTACAGCGAAAAAAGTGGCCGGATTATGCCAGAAACGCCCAAAAAAAGTAGGGCCCTCCTGTCAGAACGGCGTGTTTCCGGCGTTAGACAGGAGATTTACCTGTGATGAAACGTTTTAGTGACGAGTATCTGACGGCGTGTCTACACCGCCACCGGCGAACAATTGCTCGATATCGGCGGCATCGAATTGATAGCGCTGATTGCAGAACTGGCAATCGACTTCGATCTTGCCGCCATGTTCGTTAATCAGCTCCAGCGCGTCATGTTTGCCAAGGCTGACCAATGCATTACCGGAGCGCTCACGCGAGCAGCTGCAGCGGAAATGCAGCGGCTGGACATCGAACAGGCGCACGGCATCCTCGTGATACAGGCGATGCAGCACGGTTTCGTTGTCCAGACCCAGCAGTTCCTCGGCTTTCACCGTATTGGCCAGCGCTTTCACATGGTTCCAGCTTTCCTCACGCTCCTCGATGTCCTTCTGGCGGTCGGCAGGCAGCTGCTGCACCAGCAGGCCACGGGCTCGAATCCCGTCGGCGGCCAGCGAGATGCAGGTGTTGATCTGCTGGGACATGACGAAATAGTTGGTGAAACACTCCGACAGGTCTTTGCCGTCCAGCTCCACCGTGCCCTGGTAGCGCTGACCGTTGACCGGAATGATGGTCAGGACCAGATGCCCGCCAGGCATCAGGTCGGCAAGGGTTGCATCATCCTCGATCTGCTCGGCCGCATAGCGTGCCAGGCCGCGAATTTCGTGCTCGCTGGTGCACTCGATGGCCAGCAGGGGCACCGGCCCGCTCGACTGTGCCTGAAGGATCAGCAGACCATCGAACTTCAGCGTACCCACCAGCAGCGCGGCAGCCGCCATCAGCTCGCCGAGCAGTTGGGCGACAGGCTGCGGGTAAGGATGCTTGGCCAGCACTTCGGCGTAGCTGCGCTCCAGCCCGACCATTTCACCGCGCACATCGCGGTCGTCGAAGATGAAGCGTTGTGTGTAGTCGGTATCTGGCAAATCGGACATGGGTTCTGGCTTTCTGAATGATGACAAAATAATTTCAAGGGCCTATAAAGCCCGACCTAGAGCACCAGAATGGTGCACTCGTGGTTCGCAGCAAAGAGGTAGTTTATGGACAATTCTTCACTGTTCCAAGCAAGGTGGGCTTGGGGTCCTTTGATTCTCTGCACGGTTTTGCCCGTTGCCCTACTGTGTTTCTGGTTATGGCCCTTTGGCCAGATCCTCTGCCTGACTTTCGACGAATGGCTGTTTCACCTGCTCAATCGGCCACTTGCCGACAATAGCACCTGGCGTTACATCTGGACCGTTGGCAGCCTGCGTCCGTTCGATATCGTCGTCGGCCTGATCCTGCTCAGCCTGCTGGTCCGCGGCGACTGGGTGTTCAAGGCGGGCCAGGTGCGCCAGGCCTTCTTTGGTTTCTTCGCCACCCTGGTCTTGCTGCTGGTGATCCGCGCGTTGTTCTCGAAATGGATGAACGCCATGGGCTGGCAGCACAACAGCCCGTCGATGGTGTTCAGCGACGCCATCCACCTGAGCGACTTCTACCCGCATCTGGAAGCCAGATGGGAGCTCAAGGACCGCTCCAGCCAGAGCTTCCCCGGTGACCATGCCTCGGTGCTGCTGATCTGGGCGATGTTCATGAGCCTGTTCAGCCGCAAGCTGCTGCAGCAAATACTGGTCTGGGCCCTGGCGCTGCTGTTCATGTTGCCACGCCTGGTAGCCGGCGCGCACTGGGGCCAGGACGACTACATCGGCGGCGTGCTGATGGCAGTGCTGGCCCTGGGCTGGAGCTGCTATACCCCATTTGCCGCCAAAGCCAGCGCCACCCTGATGCGCCTGAGCGCGCCATTGTTCGAGTGGCTGGTGCGGCTGCCGCTGCTCGGGCGCCTGCACGTGATCAACCCGCGCGCTTAACCTGCGCTGTCATGCAACTGATGCAGCTGGCGCCGCTGTTTCTTGGTGGGCCGGCCATCAGTGCTGACACCCAGAGCGCCGGCCTTGCGCAGGGCAGCGGCTTGTTCGCGGCGAGCAATGCTCTGCTCGGTCTCTTCATACAGCGCCTGAGCTTCCGGCGCGCCACGACGCACCACCGACAACGCCTTGACCACTACCGTACGCTCGTCAAAGCCGGTGCGCAGCACGAACTCATCGCCCATCCGCGGCTCTTTGCCCGGCTTGCACCGTTCGCCCCGGCAATGCACCTTGCCGCTTTCAATGGCCGCCTTGGCCAGCGCCCGGGTCTTGTAGAAACGCGCTGCCCATAGCCATTTGTCCAGGCGGACCTTGTCATCCTCTTCCTGCTTTTGTGCCATGACATTTCCCCACTTATTTTCGTAAAGGGAACTGTACTACCGTATCTGGCGGATGCAAAAAACACGCGGCGTGCTTACAGTTCACCGACCTGTCGCTCACATCCGTTTTGGTGCCTGACGACTTATTACGCTGGTTGAGCATTTTGAAGACATTTGACCATTTGACCGTGATCGGCCTGCGCGAGTGGGTGGCCCTGCCGGACCTCGGCCTGGCCGGCCTGCGGGCCAAGATCGACACCGGCGCCAGCACCTCGAGCCTGCACGCCACCGAAGTCGAACCCTTCGAGCGCGATGGCGAGCAGTGGGTGCGTTTCAACGCCCACCTGGGCTCGGTGGTACAACTGCGCCACCGGCGCTGCGAAGCGCCGCTGGTGACGATGAAGACCATCAAGAGCTCCAACGGCCAGGCCCAGACCCGCTACGTGATCCGCACGCCGTTGGCGCTGGGTGACCGGGTGTGGGAAGTGGAATTCACCCTGGCTTGCCGCAAGGCCATGCGCTATCGCCTGTTGCTCGGTTCCAAAGCCCTGATCCATGGCCAGTTGGTGGTCAATCCGGGGCTCAAGTACGTTCAGGACAAGCCGGCATTCCCGGCCACTATCACTCCCTCCACAGGTGTTGCATGAAGATCGCCGTGCTGTCGCGAAACCCGCGTCTGTATTCCACTCGTCGCCTGGTCGAAGCCGGTACCGAACGAGGCCATGAGGTGGTTGTGATAGACACCCTGCGCGCCTATATGAACATCGCCAGCCACAAGCCGCAGATTCACTACCGCGGCAAGCCGCTGGAAAACTTCGACGCGGTGATCCCACGGATCGGCGCTTCGGTGACCTTCTACGGCTGCGCAGTGCTGCGCCAGTTCGAAATGATGGGGGTGTTCCCGCTCAACGAATCGGTGGCCATTGCCCGCTCGCGGGACAAGCTGCGTTCGCTGCAGCTATTGTCGCGTCGGGGGATCGGACTGCCGGTCACTGGCTTTGCCCACTCGCCGGACGATATCCCCGACCTGATCCAGATGGTCAACGGCGCCCCGCTGGTGATCAAGGTACTCGAAGGCACCCAGGGCATCGGCGTCGTGCTGTGCGAAACCACCAAGGCCGCCGAGTCGGTGATCGAAGCCTTCATGGGGCTGAAGCAGAACATCATGGTCCAGGAATACATCAAGGAAGCCGGAGGCGCCGACATCCGCTGCTTCGTGGTCGGTGACAAGGTCATCGCCTCGATGAAGCGCCAGGCCAAGCCTGGTGAGTTTCGCTCCAACCTGCACCGCGGCGGCAGCGCCAGCCTGATCAAGATCACCCCGGAAGAGCGCATGACCGCCATCCGCGCGGCCAAGGTCATGGGCCTGAGCGTGGCCGGGGTGGATATCCTGCGTTCCAATCACGGTCCGCTGGTGATGGAGGTGAACTCCTCACCAGGCCTGGAAGGCATTGAAGTCACCACCGGCAAGAACGTTGCCGGGATGATCATCGAACACCTGGAGAAGAATGGCGGGCCGAACCTGACCCGCACCAAAGGCAAAGGCTAGACCGCGTCGCGGGGCAGCATCAGCCCTAACGGCAACCGCACCCGCGCCTCCAGGCCGCCGCCTGAACGGTTGCGCAACTGCACGTTGCCGCCGTGCTGGGCGGCGATCCGCTTGACGATCGCCAGGCCCAGCCCGGTGCCCTTGCCGCTGCGGGCACGGTCACCGCGAATGAACGGGTTGAAGATACCCTCCAGCTCGCCCGGGTCGATCCCGGCACCACGGTCCAGCACGCTCAGCACCACGTAAGGCGCACCACTCTCACCCGATACATAGGCCGCCACTTCCACACCCTTGCCGGCGTGATACAAGGCGTTGCCGATCAGGTTGTTGAGCAGGCGCTTTAGCGACACCCGGCGCAGCGGGAACGGCGGGATCGGCTCCAGGCACAGGCGTACCTGTTCTTCCGGCTGGTTGAACGGCGCCACCACTTCACGCACCAGCTCACTGAAATCGACCTCTTCGACCGGCTCGTCGCGGCCATCGCGAATGAACGCCAGGAACTGGTCGAGAATTGCGTCCATGTCTTCGATATCGCGGACCATGTCGTCGGTCAGGTCGCTTTCGTTGGCCAGCAACGACAACGACAGACGCAAGCGCGTCAGCGGTGTGCGCAGGTCATGGGAAACCCCGGCCAGCATCAACTCGCGCTCGCGGCCGGCCTGTTCGACATCCTCGGCCATCTGGTTGAACGCGCGGTATACCTCGGTCATTTCGCTCGGCGTGTCGCTGATCGGCAGCCGTACGCTGCGCCCCTGGCCCAGCTGCCGGGCAGCGAACACCAGGCGCTTGAGCGGCTGGTTGAGCTGGCGCACGAAGATCCACGCCGACGCGGTGGACAACAAGCCGATGGCCAGGAACCAGCCCAACACGCTCCAGATCTTCTGCCCACGCAGCGGGTGCGGATACAGCGGCACCTTCAGCCAGCCATCGCCCAGGCTCGGAGCCCGTACCCACAAGGCCGGTGGTGCATGCACGCGCAGGCGAACTTCGGTATCGGCGCCCAGCTCGGCCTGCATCTGGCGCTGGTAGATCTCGCTGTACGGCCAGTGCTGTTCACCCTCGGGAACGCCGGAGCCAACCACGCGAATCAGCCCCGCCGCCTCGGCGATCTTGTCGCGGTCAGACTCGTCGGCAGCCCAGTAGGCGCGCAGGGTCAAGGCCACGCCGTGGCTGTACTGCCGATCAACCAGCACGTCCTCGTTCATCAGCAGGTACACCAGGGTCAGGGCCTTGGAGAACAGCACGACGATCAGCACCAGCCAGAGGGTGCGGGCGAAGAAGCTTTGCGGGAACCACAGGGGCGTTTTCATCGACAACGGCTACACACTATGCGGGAACGAGCGGGGCTCGCAGGCTTTGCAAAGCGCTGCACAGGCAAAAACAGGGCAACCCCGAAGGTCTGCCCTGCTGGCGGTGAGCTACTCCTGCAAACGAAACATCACTTGGTGGCATTACCATCCGGCACAAACACATAACCAACGCCCCAGACGGTCTGGATATAACGCGGCTTGGACGGGTCGGGTTCGATCATCCGCCGCAGGCGCGAGATCTGCACGTCGATGGAGCGCTCAAGGGCGTCCCACTCGCGACCACGGGCCAGGTTCATCAGCTTGTCGCGGGTCAGCGGCTCGCGGGCGTGCATCACCAGCGCCTTGAGTACGGCGAACTCACCGGTGGTGAGCATGTGCACTTCTTCACCGCGCTTGAGTTCGCGGGTGGCCAGCGACAGCTCGTAGTCGCCGAAGGTAACGGTTTCGTCCTCGCTGCCCGGTGCGCCCGGTACCGCCGGTGCCTGACGGCGCAGCACGGCCTTGACCCGGGCCATCAGCTCGTCGGGGTTGAAAGGCTTGGCCAGGTAGTCGTCGGCACCCAGCTCCAGGCCCTTGATGCGGCTCAGCTCGTCGCCCTTGGCGGTGAGCATGATGATCGGGATCTGGTTGTTCGCGGCGCGCAGGCGGCGGCAGGCAGTCAGGCCGTCTTCGCCAGGCAGCATCAGGTCGAGCACCACCAGGTTGAAAACTTCGCGGGCCAGCAGGCGGTCCATCTGTTCGGTATTGGGTACTGCACGGGCGCGATAACCCTTGCTGGTGAAGAAACGTTCCAGCAGGCTGCTCAGGCCCGGGTCATCGTCGACGATGAGAATTTTGTCGCCTTCGGCGGTTTGTGCAGTGCTGCTCATGGGTAGCTCCTCTAATCTCGGCACGCATTATGGCTTAGCCATCAATGGCCGTGCCGTGTGCATTGTTAGCAGATTTTTCCCCGGGTGCCAGTATTGCCGGGCCGACAACTGGCCTGCTGCTATCACCGCAAGCCGGACGCGCTGGGTATAATGCGCCGCTTTCAGCCAGCGCCGCATTGACCACAAGCGCTCTACAGCGCCCGCCCGCGGCCTTTGTATTCACAATTTGTCAGGTGGTTTTATGGACAGCATCAACAGCCGCATCGCCGAGGAACTCGGTGTCCGCCCACAACAGGTCGAAGCGGCCGTGGCTCTACTTGATGAAGGTTCGACCGTACCTTTTATCGCCCGTTACCGGAAAGAAGTCACCGGTAGCCTGGATGACACCCAGCTGCGCCACCTGGAAGAGCGCCTGCGCTACCTGCGCGAGCTGGACGACCGGCGTGTCAGCATCCTTGCCAGCATCGAAGAGCAAGGCAAGCTGACCCCGGAGCTGGCCCGCGAAATCAAACTGGCCGATACCAAGACCCGCCTCGAAGACCTGTACCTGCCGTACAAGCAAAAGCGCCGCACCAAGGGTCAGATCGCCCTGGAAGCCGGCCTGGGCGAGTTGGCCGATGGCCTGCTGAACGACCCGCAACTGAGCCCTGAAACCGAAGCCGCGCGTTTTGTCGACGCCGAAAAAGGCGTGGCCGATGTCAAAGCCGCCCTCGAAGGCGCCAAGTACATCCTCATGGAGCGCTTCGCCGAAGACGCCAGCCTGCTCGACAAGCTGCGCAGCTTCCTCAAGCAGGAAGCGGTGCTCAGTGCTCGCCTGGTGGCCGGCAAGGAAGAGGAAGGGGCGAAGTTTCGCGATTACTTCGAGCACGACGAAGTGCTCAAGAGCGTGCCGTCGCACCGCGCCCTGGCGATTTTCCGGGGCCGTAACGAAGGCGTGCTGGCTGCTTCGCTGAAAGTCGGCGAAGAGCTGCCGGGCACCCTGCACCCCTGCGAAATGATGATCGCCGAGCGTTTCGGCCTGCAAAACCAGAACCGTCCTGCCGACAAGTGGCTGGCCGAAGTGGTGCGCTGGACCTGGAAGGTCAAGCTCTACAGCCACCTTGAAACCGACCTGTTCGGCGAGCTGCGCGACAACGCCGAAGGCGAGGCGATCAACGTCTTCGCCCACAACCTGCACGACCTGCTGCTGGCCGCCCCGGCCGGCCCGCGTGCCACCCTGGGCCTGGACCCGGGCCTGCGTACCGGTTGCAAGGTCGCCGTGGTCGATGCCACCGGCAAGCTGCTGGACACCGCCACCGTCTACCCGCACGTGCCGAAAAACCAGTGGGACCAGACCATCGCCGTGCTCGCCGCGCTGTGCGCCAAGCACTCGGTGGAACTGATCGCCATCGGTAACGGTACCGCCAGCCGCGAAACCGACAAGCTCGCCGCCGAACTGATCAAAAAATACCCGGCGTTGAAGATGACCAAGATCATGGTCTCCGAAGCCGGCGCTTCGGTGTATTCGGCCTCGGAACTGGCGGCCAGGGAGTTCCCGGACCTCGACGTATCGATCCGCGGCGCCGTGTCCATTGCCCGGCGCCTGCAGGACCCGCTGGCCGAACTGGTGAAAATCGACCCGAAATCCATTGGTGTCGGCCAGTACCAGCATGACGTTTCGCAGCTGAAACTGGCCCGTGGCCTGGATGCGGTGGTCGAGGACTGCGTGAACGCCGTCGGCGTTGACGTCAACACCGCCTCGGTCGCCCTGCTCGCCCGTATCTCCGGCCTCAACAGCACCCTGGCGCAGAACATCGTCGCTCACCGCGATGCCAACGGCGCCTTCAAGACCCGCGCAGCGCTGAAGAAAGTCAGCCGCCTGGGCGAGAAAACGTTCGAACAGGCCGCAGGCTTCCTGCGCGTAATGAACGGCGACAACCCGCTGGACGCCTCCGCAGTGCACCCGGAAGCCTACCCGCTGGTACAGCGCATTGCCGCTGAAACCGACCGCGACATCCGTTCGCTGATTGGCGACAGCGGTTTCCTCAAGCGTCTGGAGCCGAAGAAATTCACCGATGAAACCTTCGGCCTGCCGACCGTCACCGACATCCTCCAGGAGCTGGACAAACCCGGCCGCGACCCACGCCCCGAGTTCAAGACCGCCGAGTTCCAGGAAGGCGTCGAAGACCTCAAGGACCTGCAGCTGGGGATGATCCTCGAAGGTGTGGTGACCAACGTCACCAACTTCGGTGCCTTCGTCGACATCGGCGTGCACCAGGATGGCCTGGTGCACATCTCGGCCCTGTCGGAGAAGTTCATCAAGGACCCGCGTGAAGCGGTCAAGGCCGGCGACGTGGTCAAGGTCAAGGTCATGGAAATCGACATCCCGCGCAAACGCGTCGGCCTGTCGATGCGCATGAGCGACACCCCGGGCGAGAAGATCGACGGCGCCCGTGGCAGCCGCCCAGGCTCCGCCCCGCGCCAGCAAAGCGCTCCAGCCCGTGCCAAGGAAACCCCGGCACCGGCCAACAACGCCATGGCCTCGCTGTTCGCCAACGCCAAGCAGCTGAAGAAGAAGTGATGACGGCTCCCGACGACGTCGTCTTCAGCGCCTTCAGCCAGTTGCTCGGCTGCCGTCTGCAACGCCTGGAAAACGGTGTTGCAGAGGTGGTCATGGCCCTGGAGCCGCACCTGCGCAACCGGGGCGGCAAGCTGCATGGCGGGGCGATCTTCAGCCTGGTCGACACCACCATGGGCCTGGCCTGTTCCAGTTCCCATGGTTTCGACCAGCAGAGCGTGACCCTGGAATGCAAGATCAACTACCTGCGCGCGGTCAGCGAAGGTGAAGTGCTGTGCGTTGCCCGGGTGCTGCATGCCGGGCGGCGCACGCTGGTGGTCGACGCCGATGTACTTCAGGGCGACAAACTGGTGGCAAAAGCGCAGGGGACATTCGTCGTCCTCTAGCCGCAAATGGCCAAACTGCGGTACTTTCGGCAGAGCGCAGGCGCTGCCGAAAGCCGGCCACAACCAGGCGACAACGCCAGTTCCTCTGTCCACCCTTGTAGACCGTCATCTCCACCCCCATATTGGGGCGACTGACGCGTGAAGGAATCCATCTTGAGCGAACTTCTCAACCGCCGCCTGAGCCTGCTCGGCCAAGGCGACAACCTCTCCCTGCTCAAGCAGTGCCTGCACGGCATCGAGCGTGAATGCCTGCGTGTGACCGAGGAAGGTCGTCTGGCCCAGACTCCGCACCCCGAAGCCCTCGGCGCGGCGCTGACCCACGAGCAGATCACCACGGACTATTCGGAGTCGCTGCTGGAGTTCATCACCCCAGCCCTGGCCGACCCGGCGCAGACCCTCGAAAGCCTGGAAAACATCCACCGCTTCGCCTACACCAAGCTTGGCAACGAGTTCCTCTGGAGCCCGTCGATGCCTTGCCCGCTGCCGGCCGAGGAAGACATTCCGATCGCCTGGTATGGCACCTCCAACATCGGTCAGCTCAAGTACGTCTACCGCAAGGGCCTGGCCCTGCGTTACGGCCGCACCATGCAGTGCATCGCCGGGATTCACTACAATTTCTCGCTGCCAGAAAAACTCTGGCCGCTGCTGCGCGCTGCCGAACACGGCACGGAAGATAATCGCGACTATCAGTCGTCGGCCTACATCGCCCTGATCCGCAACTTCCGCCGCTACAGCTGGCTGCTGATGTACCTGTTCGGCGCCTCGCCGGCCCTGGATGCGGGCTTTTTGCGTGGCCGCCCGCACCAGCTCGAACAGTTCGACGCCGACACCCTGTACCTGCCCTACGCCACCAGCCTGCGCATGAGCGACCTGGGTTACCAGAGCAACGCCCAGTCCGGCCTGACGCCCTGCTACAACAACCTCGCCAGCTACACCGACAGCCTGCGCAAAGCGGTAGCCACGCCTTACGCGCCCTATGTCGAGATCGGTACGCACAAGGATGGCGAGTGGGTTCAGTTGAACACCAACATCCTGCAGATCGAAAACGAGTACTACTCCAATATCCGCCCCAAGCGCGTCACCTACAGCGGCGAGCGGCCGATCCAGGCGCTGATGGCCCGTGGCATCCAGTACGTCGAAGTGCGCTGCCTGGACATCAATCCGTTCCTGCCAACCGGTATCGACTTGCCCGAAGCGCGTTTCCTCGACGCCTTCCTGTTGTTCTGCGCCCTGGAAGAAAGCCCGCTGCTGGGCAACCTGGAGTGCGGCAACTGCACCGGCAACTTCCTTAGCGTGGTCAAGGAAGGTCGCCGTCCGGGCCTGGAGTTGCAGCGTGACGGTCAGCCGGTCGAGCTCAAGCAGTGGGCCGCTGAACTGCTCGAACGCATTGCGCCCCTGGCCGAACTGCTCGACCGCAGCCACGGCAGCGACGAACACGCCAAGGCCCTGCACGCGCAGAAAGCCAAGGTCAGCGACCCTTCCCTGACGCCATCGGCGCAGGTGCTGGCGAGCATGACCGAGCACAAGGAAAGCTTCAGCCGCTTCGCCTTGCGGCAAAGCCAGGCCCATGCAGAGTTCTTCCGCGCCCAGGCCCTGCCGATCGAGCAGCAGCAACGCTTCGAAACGGCAGCGCACGAGTCCCTGGAAGCCCAGGCAAAGCTCGAGCGCGAAGAGGACAAGGCCGACTTCGACCTGTTCGTCAGCGCTTACCAGGCGAGCATCCTGGCGATCAGCAACTGACATGACCCGCACTGCTACCCCGCGCAAACCCCGGGCCCGCAGCCAGGCGAGGATCGATTCGATCCTCGAGGCAGCGCGCACGCTGCTGGCCAGCGAAGGGGTGGCCAGCCTGTCGATCTACAGCGTGGCCGAGCGCGCGCAGATTCCGCCGTCGTCGGTGTATCACTTCTTCGCCAGTGTCCCGGCCCTGCTTGAAGCGCTCACCGCCGACGTGCACAGCGCCTTTCGCGCCTGCCTTGAAGCGCCCATTGATGCAGCGGCGTTGAACACCTGGCACGACCTGTCGCGCCTGGTTGAGCAACGCATGCTGGTGATCTACAACGAAGATGCCGCGGCGCGCCAGCTGATCCTGGCCCAGCATGGTCTGAGCGAAGTGACCCAGGCTGACCGCCAGCACGACATCGAGCTGGGCGACCTGATGCATACCTTGTTCGCCGAGCATTTCCAGTTGCCGGTGTTGCCGCAGGACGTGGATGTGTTTGCGCTGGCCATGGAGCTGGGCGATCGGGTGTATGCCCGCTCGGTGCAGTTGCACGGGCAGATCACGCCGCGCATGGCCGAGGAAGGGATGCGGGTGTTTGATGCGTATCTGGGGCTGTATTTGCCGCCGTTTCTGCCTAAACGCTGATGGCCTCATCGCTGGCAAGCCAGCTCCCACAGGGACTGTATACACCGAACCTTGTGGGAGCTGGCTTGCCAGCGATGCAAGGCAAAGCCTTGCCCTGGTAGTCAGAGCTTGGCAATCGACACTTCAGTCGACTTCACAAAGGCAATCACCTCACTGCCAATGGTCAGCTCCAGCTCGCGCACCGAGCGGGTGGTGATCACCGAAGTGACGATACCCGAGGCCGTTTGCACATCGATTTCCGACAACACCGGGCCTTCGAGGATTTCCTTGACGGTGCCTTTGAACTGGTTGCGTACGTTGATCGCTTTGATAGTCATCTGCTTGGTTCCTTACAGGTCAGAGAGCCCAACGCAATTGCGTCGGCAAAGGTGCGATAGGTTCCGGCTCGGGCGGTGTGCCCGGAATCGACAGAACCCGGTTGAGTACTTCGGTTTCCAGTGCGGCCAGGCGGTGTGACCCGCGCACCCGCGGGCGAGGCAGGTCGACCGTCAGGTCCAGGCCCACTTCGCCGTCTTCGATGAGGATCACCCGGTCGGCAACCGCCACCGCTTCACTGACGTCGTGGGTAACCAGCAACACGGTGAAGCCGTGCTGGCGCCACAGCCGTTCGATCAACTGCTGCATTTCGATACGAGTCAGCGCATCCAGCGCGCCCAATGGCTCGTCGAGCAGCAACAGGCGTGGCTGGTGGATCAGGGCGCGGGCCAGGGCCACACGCTGCTTCTGGCCGCCCGACAACGCCGCCGGCCATTCATGGGCGCGCTCGGCCAGGCCGACCGCCTCCAGCGCTTCAAGGGCTCGCGGCCGCCAGTTGCCCGACAGGCCCAGGCCAACGTTGTCGATGACCTTCTTCCACGGCAGCAAGCGCGCTTCCTGGAACATCAGGCGGGTGTCTTCCTGGGCTTCGCGCAGCGGCGCGGAACCGGCCAACAGCTCGCCGCCACTGGGCTGGTCGAGCCCGGCGAGCAAGCGCAGCAAGGTGCTCTTGCCGCAGCCGCTGCGCCCGACAATGGCGACGAACTGCCCGGCCGGAATATGCAGGTCGATGTCACGCAGCACCTGGCGCTGGCCGAAGGTCTTCTGCAGGTTCTGCGCCGCCAGCGGAATCCCGCGCAGCAGTCGTGGTGGCGTTTCCTTGAGGATGGTCATGCGCCCTCTCCCCTGCTCGGTTGGTAGGCCGGATGCCAGCGCAGCCAGACCCGCTCAAGACCGCGTGCGGCCAGATCGGCAAGCTTGCCGAGCACGGCATAGAGGACGATGGCCAGTACCACCACATCGGTCTGCAGGAACTCGCGGGCATTCATTGCCAGATAGCCGATACCGGCATTGGCCGAGATGGTTTCGGCAACGATCAAGGTCAGCCACATGAAGCCCAGGGCAAAGCGCACGCCAACCAGGATCGACGGCAAGGCGCCCGGCAGGATCACCTGGCGGAACAGCTCGAAGCCGGACAAGCCATAGCTGCGGGCCATTTCCACCAGGGCCGGATCGACGTTGCGAATGCCGTGGTAGGTATTCAGGTAAATCGGGAACAGGGTGCCCAGGGCCACCAGGAAAATCTTCGCCGACTCATCGATGCCGAACCACAGGATCACCAGCGGAATCAGCGCCAGGTGCGGCACGTTACGGATCATCTGCACCGAACTGTCGAGCAGGCGCTCGCCCCATTTCGACAGGCCGGTGATAAAGCCCAGCGCCAGGCCGATGGCGCCACCAATCAGAAAGCCGACGGCTGCCCGCCAGCCACTGATTGCCAGGTGGGTCCAGATCTCGCCGCTGCGCACCAGCTCGACGCCGGCGCTCAATACTGCATTTGGTGCCGGCAAAATCCGCGTCGACAGCCAGCCGACGCTGACTGCCAGTTGCCAGACCGCCAACAACAGTAACGGCAGCGCCCAGGGCGCCAGGCGTTGCTGCCAGGGAGTGGATGAACGACTCATGGCCCGGCCCTCAGCGCTGCGCCGAGGATTTGGGCAGGATGTCGTTGGCGACCATCTCGCCGAACGGGCTCACGTAGCCACCGCTTTGCGGCAGTTGCGGGCGCTCCACGTCCAGGTGCGGGAACAGCAGCTCGGCCACCCGGTACGACTCTTCCAGGTGTGGATAACCGGAGAAGATAAAGGTGTCGATACCCAGCGCCGCGTATTCCTTGACCCGTTCGGCCACGGTCGGGCCATCGCCGACCAGGGCCGTACCGGCACCGCCGCGCACCAGGCCGACACCGGCCCAGAGGTTGGGGCTGACTTCCAGGTTGTCGCGGTTGCCGCCGTGCAGCGCGGCCATGCGTTGCTGGCCGACCGAATCGAAGCGCGCCAGCGAGGCCTGGGCGCGGGCAATGGTGTCGTCGTCCAGGTGCGAGATCAGGCGCTCGGCGGCCTGCCAGGCTTCGGCGTTGGTCTCACGCACGATCACGTGCAGGCGGATGCCGAAACGTACGCTACGGCCTTGCTTGGCGGCCTTGGCACGCACCTGCTCGATCTTCTCGGCAACCGCGGCGGGTGGCTCGCCCCAGGTCAGGTACAGCTCGACCTGTTCGGCCGCCAGGTCCTGGGCCGCTTCCGAAGAGCCACCAAAGTACAGCGGCGGACGCGGCTGCTGGATCGGCGGATAGAGCAGCTTGGCGCCTTTGACCTGGATGTGCTGGCCGTCGTAGTCGACGGTTTCGCCTTCCAGCACCCGGCGCCAGATGCGGGTGAACTCCACCGAGGCCTGGTAGCGCTCTTCGTGGCTGAGGAACAGGCCGTCACCGGACAGCTCCTCCGGATCGCCACCGGTGACCAGGTTGAACAAGGCACGACCACCGGAAAGACGATCCAGGGTCGCCGCCTGACGCGCTGCCACGGTCGGCGAGATGATCCCCGGACGCAGGGCTACCAGGAACTTCAGGCGCTGGGTCACCGGAATCAGCGAAGCGGCGACCAGCCAGGAGTCCTCGCAGGAACGCCCGGTGGGGATCAGCACACCGCCAAAGCCGAGGCGGTCAGCCGCCTGGGCAATCTGCTGCAGGTAGCCGTGATCGACGGCGCGCGCGCCTTCGGCGGTGCCAAGGTAATGGCCGTCGCCATGGGTTGGAAGAAACCAGAATACGTTGAGGCTCATTGGAGTTGTCTCCTAGGGGTGGCGCAGACCGGGGCGGCGCCCCGGCGCGGGCAAATCGTCAAGGGGCGCTGGCGACCTTGGCCGGCGGTGTCCAGATCACGTCCTTGATGCTCAACGGCTTGGGAATCAGCTTGAGCGTCTTGAAGGTGTCGGCGATCTTCTGCTGGGCAGCGATCACTTCCGGGGTGAGGAAGGCGGCGCCGTAGCCCTGGCGCTTGACCGAGGTCTGGGTGATGTCGGCGGGCAAGCCGAGCAGCGGCGCGACCTGGTCGGTGACTTCCTGCGGGTTGGCCTTGGACCACTCGCCCACTGCGCGCACTTCATCGACCAAGGCGCTGATCACTTCAGGGTGCTTCTGCGCGTAGGGCTTGGTCGCCAGGTAGAACTGATGGTTGTCGACGATGCCCTCGCCGTCACGCAGGGTGCGTGCCTGCAACTGCTGCTCGGCAGCGGCCTGGTACGGGTCCCAGATCACCCAGGCATCGACGCTGCCACGCTCGAAGGCGGCGCGGGCATCGGCGGGCGGCAGGAATACCGGCTGGATGTCGCTGTACTTGAGGCCGGCGTCTTCCAGGGCGCGGACCAGCAGGTAGTGAACGTTGGAGCCTTTGTTCAGCGCGACCTTCTTGCCCTTGAGCTCCTTGACCGACTGGATTGGCGAGCCCTTGGGCACCAGGATGGCTTCGCTGTGCGGCGCTGGCGGTTCGTAGGCGACATACAGCAGGTCGGCGCCAGCGGCCTGGGCGAACACCGGCGGCGTCTCGCCGGTCACCCCGAAGTCGATCGAGCCGACGTTCAGGCCTTCGAGCAGTTGCGGGCCACCGGGGAATTCAGTCCATTGCACCTGCACGCCCTGAGCGGCAAGGCGCTTCTCCAGCGTGCCCTTGGCCTTGAGCAGCACCAGGGTGCCGTACTTCTGGTAACCGATACGCAGGCTTTCGGCCTGGGCTTGAGTAATGGCGCCGAAGGACACAGCCGCAGCAAACAGAGCGACCAGACCACGACGCAAAATGACAGTGCGCATAGCGCTCTCCTTTGCTGTTGGGGTTCAGGCTGCACCTGCTTGCCCGTTGGCGGGCGAGTAAGGTGGGAACTACAGGTAGCGGGTGATACGCCTCAGATGCTCCAGCGAGCACTGAGCAGACGTTCATTCAACACGCCCGGCGCAACCGGTTTGGGTCGACGCGCCAGGGCGCTGTGAAACAGTTCCAGGGATTCGAGCAGACGCTGCTCCAGGGCCGGCGCCAGTTGCGCGGCGGCACTGCCTTCGCCGTAGGCGATCTGGCTGTCGTCGGCGAAGATCCCTTGCAGGGTTTCCTGGGCCTTGAGTGCCGACAGCACCGGCTTGAGCGCGTAGTCCACGGCGAGCATATGGGCGATGCTGCCGCCGGTAGCGATCGGCAGCACCACCTTGTGGCTCAGGGCGCGTTCGGGCAGCAGGTCGAGCAGGGTTTTCAGCGCACCGGCGAACGAGGCCTTGTACACCGGGGTAGCAACCACCAGGCCATCGGCCTGTTCTACCAATTGCAGGAAGTGCTGCACCTTGGGGCTGTCGAAACGTGCATGGAGCAGGTCTTCGGCCGGAAAATCCCGCACCTGGAAAGTCACCACTTCCACGCCCTGGCCTTGCAGCCACTGGCGGCTGCGCTCAAGCAGGACACCGGAGCGGGAACGCAGACTGGGACTACCACCGAGAGAAACAACCAGCATTGGAACGCATCCTTGATCGTGTTCTAGAGGGCCGCGAGTTGGAGTTCTCGCTGGAGTGAAGTGACCTTAACAGCTTGATACATATATCGATAAATCATATTTTTTCATTTGTTTATTCCTTTAAGAGCTATGAGAGCATCGCGGGGCAAGCCCGCTCCTACAGGTATTGGGGGGAATAAAAAAAGGGCCGTAAAACGGCCCGAGTTCCCTGCTATGGCTAAAGATCAACGATTGGGTTGCGGGGTCAGGCGCAGGTACGGCTTGACCGCCCGGTAACCCTTGGGAAAGCGGCGCTTGATTTCGTCTTCGTCCTTGAGCGATGGCACGATCACAACTTCGTCACCATCCTGCCAGTTGGCCGGGGTGGCGACCTTGTGGTTGTCGGTCAACTGCAGCGAATCGATCACCCGCAAGATCTCGTGGAAGTTGCGCCCGGTGCTGGCCGGATAAGTGATGGTCAGGCGGATCTTCTTGTTCGGATCGATAACGAACAAGGAACGCACCGTCAGGGTATCGCTGGCATTGGGATGAATCAGGTCGTAGAGATCGGAGACTTTGCGATCGGCATCGGCCAGGATCGGGAAGTTGACGACAGTGTTCTGGGTTTCGTTGATGTCTTCGATCCAGCGGTGGTGCGAATCCACCGGGTCCACCGACAGGGCGATGGCCTTGACCCCGCGCTCGGCGAACTGCTCTTTGAGCTTGGCAGTGAAACCCAGCTCGGTGGTGCACACCGGGGTGAAGTCGGCCGGGTGAGAGAACAGCACGCCCCAGCTGTCGCCCAGCCATTCGTGGAAGCGGATCTTGCCGGCGCTGGAATCCTGTTCGAAGTCGGGGGCGATATCGCCGAGTCTGAGGCTCATGGTGCGGCTCCTTGGCTGGGTTCGTTATGGCTTCACTGTGCCTGCTTACTCGTAAAATTAAAAAGAATAAATATCGATTTATTTAGATCAAAAAGGGATATCAAAAAACAGGCAAAAGAAAGCCCGCCCGGCACAAATGCGGGACGGGCTCTGATTGCCGACTTACAGGATCGACAGGGTGTAGCTGAGGATCAGACGGTTTTCGTCCTGGTCACGCTGGTTGACTGCGTCGGAACGCAGCGAAGCGTTCTTCCAGGCCAGGCCCAGGCCTTTGAAGGTACCTTCAGGTACAACATAGCCGAGGGAGAAGTCGCGCTCCCATTCGGAACGGTCGCTGCCCGGAGCATTGATATTGGTACCTTTGAGGTAGACCACGGAGGTGGTCAGGCCCGGCAGGCCAACCGCAGCGAAGTCATAGGCATACTGCGCAAGCCAGGTGCGCTCGCCGGCACGCTGGAACTTGCCGATCTGACGGTCGGTGATCAGGTAGGCCGAAGCACCGTCACCCTGGTTCAGGAACGGGAAGTCACTGGTGCCGTTGACACGCTGGTAACCAGCGCTCAGCGCATGACCTTGCAGGCTATAGGTGAACATCGCACTCCAGGTGCGGTTGTCCACTTCGCCGTTGTTCTGGTATCCGGAAGCTTTATAGCCAGCCAGGCGGCCTTCAGTGCTGGCGTTCTTGCCATCGGAATCGCTGTAGAAATAACGCAGGTCGGACTTCAGGCTACCGACCGGCAGCGCCCAGTTATGGGTCAGGCCGAGGAAGTGCTGTTTGTAGAAGTCGTCCAGGTTGCCGTAGTAGTACTGGGCAAGCAGGTCCTTGGTGACCTTGTAGTCGCCACCGGCGTAGTAGAAGGCGTTGCTGCGCTGACCAGTACGGCTGTTGGCACCTGCAATCGACAGCGAGTCGTTATTGGTGGAGTTACGACCTTTGGCGTGCTCCAGCTTACCGCCGATCAAGGTCAGGTTCTCGATTTCGTTCGAAGTGACCTGACCACCTTCAAAGGTTTGCGGCAGCAGTCGACCGTCGTTGTAGGTCACGACCGGCAGCTTCGGCATCAGCGTACCGAGGCGTGCTTCAGTCTTGGAGAACTTGACCTTGCCGGTCAGGCCCAGGCTGCCGAAATCGTCGACAGCACGGCCGTTGCTTTCACTCGGGAATACAGTACCGCCAGTGCTGCCGTTGGTTTTGTTGTAGGCAGTGCCACGACCGGAGTCGAGCTTGATGCCCAGCAGGCCGATGGCATCGACACCAAAGCCGACGGTACCTTCGGTGTAACCGGAGGTGAAGTTGAAAATGAAGCCTTGGCCCCACTCTTCAGTCTTGGATGGGTCAGCGGTGCCGCTACGGTTGTCGGTGTTGATGTAGAAGTTGCGGGCAGTGATGCTTGCCTTGCTGTCTTCAACGAAACCGGCAGCACCCGCCTGCTGGGCCAGAACCCCAACGGCCACGGCAAGTGCCAAGGTGGACTTGTACATGTTTTGCTCCTCTACGTTCTAATTCTTGTGTGTCGCTTACGGCAGGATCTTTGTGTCCCGCTCGACGTCGATTGGCGATTAGCACCAAAGGGTGACCGTCTAGTCAATCGTAACTATTCATTTCACTACTTTGGTCTAATGCGCCAGCGGTGGGGGTGAAGGATAATGACAATCCTATAAATCCAAAAAGACTTATTTCGTAATTTTTCAGATTATTACGGAATATGATCCGAATTTTTCTCCGCTGCCGTTATCGGCACATAAGCTAATTCCTAAAGGGTATTTTGAAGCGGTTTTTTAGATCGCTTAGCTTTGACGAACCTTCCCCTTTCGACAAGGCAGCCCCTCATGGCCAGACCATCATTGCGTTTCCTTTATGCCCTGGCCTTGACCAGCATCACTTTTGTCGCCCAGGCCGATGAACTGACGGTGGGCTACCAAACCGGCATCGACCCGAGCAAAGTGCCCCAGGCCGACGGCGCCTATGAACAGGCCATCGGTGAAAAGATCGCCTGGCGCCGTTTCAACAGCGGCCCGGAAGTGGTCACCGCGATTGCCTCTGGCGATGTACAGATTGGCAATCTGGGCTCCAGCCCGTTAGCCGCTGCCGCTTCGCGCAAGCTGCCGATCGTGGCGTTTATCGTCTCGGCGCAGATCAACGCCGCCGAAGCACTGGTGGTGCGCAACGGCAGCGGCATCAACAGCCCGCAGGACCTGGTCGGCAAGACCATCGCCACGCCGTTCGTGTCCACCTCGCACTACAGCCTGCTTGGTGCGCTCAAGCACTGGAACCTCGACACCCGTCAGGTCAAGGTGGTCAATCTGCAACCAGCGGAAATCGCCGCAGCGTGGAAACGTGGCGACATCGACGGTGCCTTTGTCTGGTCGCCGGCATTGGGCGAAATCCGCAAGACCGGCAAAACGCTCACCGACGCCGCCGAGGTTGGCGGCTGGGGTGCACCGACGTTCGAAGTGTGGGTAGCGCGCAAGGATTTTGCCGAGAAGCATCCTGAGGTGGTGAGCAAGTTCGCCAAGGTCACCCTTGATGCATTTGCCGACTACGCTGCCAACAAGGCGCAGTGGACGAGCGACTCGGTACCGGTGCAGAAGATCGCCAAATTGACCGGCGCCAATCCGGCAGATGTTCCGCAGTTGCTGGCCGGGGCGGCGTTCCCCGATGCCCAGGCGCAGCCGCAGTTGCTGCAGAGCCAGACGCCCAAGGCGATTGGCGAGACCGCGCGGTTCCTCAAGGAACAGGGCAAGGTCGAAGCGGTACTGGCGGACTACGCGCCGTACGTGAGCGCCAAGTTTATTCAGTGAGATCGTATCGCGGGGCAAGCCCGCTCCCACAAGGACCTGCAGGAGTGGGCTTGCCCCGCGATGAAACCACCTCATTTGCAGAGCCTTAAATCAATTGGCTCCTAAGCTAATGCAAAAAAGTTATTTATTTTAACTTTCTTAGATCATCTAGTCTTATTCCACACCAACACAACCGCCCGCCTGACAAGGAGTTCACCATGACCCTGCATGCTCCCCTGCGCCTGTTCGCCGCCCTGACCCTGGCCGGCACCAGCTGGTTTGCCCAGGCGGCCGACCTGACGGTGGCCTACCAGACCACCGTGGACCCGGCGAAAGTCGCCCAGGTCGACGGTACCTACGAGAAAACCAGCAAAGCCGACATCGACTGGCGCAAATTCGACAGCGGCGCCGACGTGATCACCGCCGTGGCCTCCGGCGATGTGCAGATCGGCTACCTCGGTTCCAGCCCGCTGGCCGCGGCCGCGACCCGCAAGCTGCCGGTGGAAACCTTCCTGATCGCCACCCAGATTGGCGCTGCCGAAGCCCTGGTCGCCCGCGATGGCGCCGGCATCAACTCGCCGCAGGACCTGATTGGCAAAAAGATCGCCGTACCGTTCGTCTCCACCGGTCACTACAGCCTGCTGGCTGCGCTCAAGCAATGGAACATCGACCCGGCCAAGGTACAGATCCTCAACCTCGCACCACCGGCAATCATCGCCGCCTGGAAGCGCGGTGACATCGACGCCACCTACGTCTGGGACCCGGCCCTGGGCGTGGCCAAGGAAAACGGCAAGGTACTGATCACCTCCGGTGAGCTGGCCGACAAAGGCGCACCGACCTTCGACGCCTGGATCGTGCGCAAGGACTTCGCGGCCAAGCACCCGGAGATCGTCAAGGCCTTCGCCAAAGTCACCCTGGATGCCTACGCCGACTACCGCAAAGACCCGCAAGCATGGCTGGCGAACAAGAGCAACGTCGACAAGCTGGTGAAGCTCTCCGGCGCCAAGGCGGCTGATATCCCTGGCCTGCTGCAAGGCAACGTGTTCCCGCTGGCCGCCGACCAGGTTGCAGCGCTGGGCGCACCGACCACCCAGGCAATCACCGACACCGCTACCTTCCTCAAGGAGCAAGGCAAGGTCGAAGCGGTGCTGCCGGACTATGCGCCTTACGTCAGCGCCAAATTCATTGCCAACTGAGACTCGGAGCAGACCATGGCCCTGTTACAACTGGAGCGCATCAGCGCACAGTACCCCGGCGCGGCCGAGCCGGTGCTGGCCGACATCAACCTGAGCCTGGGCCCGCAGCAATTGCTGGTGGCCCTCGGCCCTTCGGGCAGCGGCAAGACCTCGCTGCTCAATCTGATTGCCGGTTTCGTGGCGCCCAGCAGCGGCCGTATCACCCTCGACGGCGTCCCGGTGCAAGGCCCCGGCGCCGAGCGCGGCGTGGTGTTCCAGGATGATGCGCTGCTGCCCTGGCAGGATGTGCTGGCCAACGTTGCCTTCGGCCTGGAACTGGCCGGGGTACCGCGCGCCAAGCGGGAAACCAAGGCCCGCGAGATGCTCGCCCTGGTCGACCTGGCGGACTTTGCCAGCCGGCGAATCTGGCAGCTGTCCGGTGGCCAGAAGCAGCGCGTGGGCCTGGCCCGGGCGCTGGCTGCCGACCCGCGTGTGCTGCTGATGGACGAGCCGTTTGGCGCACTGGATGCCTTTACCCGTGAACAGATGCAGGAGTTGCTGCTGCAAGTCTGGCAGCGCACCGCCAAACCAGTGTTCCTGATTACCCACGACATTGAAGAGGCGGTGTTCCTCGCCACCGAACTGGTTTTGCTGGCGCCGAATCCCGGGCAGATCGTCGAACGCCTGCAACTGGATTTCGGCCAGCGCTACAGCGCCGGCGAGCCGGCCCGCTCGATCAAGTCCGACCCGCGCTTTATCGAAACCCGCGAGCACGTGCTGGCCCGGGTGTTCTCCCAACGCAGTGCCGCGACGCGGCAGGAGTCTGCATGAGCAGCCTGGATGTCCCGGTAGCGGCCAAACGCGCCGCCAGCCAAACCACGCCGAGCAAACCCCGGCGCAGTCTGAGCACCCGCTGGATCAGCGCCCTGACCCTGGCCACGCTGTTGCTGGTGTGGTGGGCGGTTACCGCCGCCGAATGGATCGAGCCGTTGTTTTTGCCCTCACCCGAAGCGGTGCTGAGCAAGGCCTGGTTGCTACTGACCCAGGGCTACATGGAATCCACCCTGTGGCAGCATCTGGGCGCCAGCCTGCAACGTATTGGCCTGGCCCTCGCTGCGGCGATCGTCACGGCGATTCCGATCGGTATTGCCATCGGCCATAACCGTATCGCCCGCGGCATTCTCGACCCGCTGATCGAGTTCTACCGGCCGATTCCGCCCCTGGCCTACCTGCCGCTGATCGTGATCTGGTGCGGCATCGGCGAGCTGTCGAAAGTGCTGCTGATTTATCTTGCGATCTTCGCCCCGATCGCCATTGCCACCGCCACTGGCGTGCGTACCGTCGACCCCACCAAGCTGCGCGCGGCGCAGTCGTTGGGGGCCACGCGCTGGCAGCTGATTCGCCATGTGATCCTGCCCAGCGCCCTGCCCGACATTCTCACCGGCGTACGCATCGGCCTGGGTGTCGGCTGGTCGACCCTGGTGGCGGCCGAGCTGATCGCCGCCACCAGCGGCCTGGGTTTCATGGTCCAGTCGGCGGCGCAGTTCCTGGTAACCGATGTGGTGGTGCTGGGCATCCTGGTGATCGCGCTGATTGCCTTCGCCCTGGAGATGGGCCTGCGCGCCCTGCAGCGCAAGCTGGTGCCCTGGCACGGCCAGAGCCATTGACAACGGATAGAGAACAACCATGAGCCTGACCATTACCCCGCTGAGCCCTGCCCTCGGCGCCCAGATCAGCGGCATCGACCTCAGCCGCGAAATCAGCCAAGAACAACGCGACGCCATCGAACAGGCACTGCTCAAGCATCAGGTGCTGTTCTTTCGCGACCAGCCGATCAACCCGCAGCAGCAGGCCGAATTTGCCGCGCGCTTTGGCGACCTGCATATCCATCCGATCTACCCGAATGTGCCGGAAACCCCACAGGTGCTGGTGCTCGATACCGCCGTCACCGACGTGCGCGACAACGCCATCTGGCACACCGACGTGACCTTCCTGCCGACCCCGGCGCTGGGTGCCGTGCTCAGTGCCAAGCAACTGCCGGCCTACGGCGGCGATACCTTGTGGGCCAGTGGCATCGCTGCCTACGAGGCGCTGTCGGCACCGCTGCAGCAGCTGCTTGCTGGCCTTACCGCGACCCATGACTTCACCAAGTCGTTTCCGCTGGAGCGCTTCGGTACCACCCCTGAAGACCTGGCGCGCTGGGAAGCGGCACGGCGCAACAACCCGCCGTTGTCGCACCCGGTGATCCGTACTCACCCGGTGAGCGGGCGCAAGGCGCTGTTCGTCAACGACGGTTTCACCACCCGCATCAACGAACTGAGCGAGGCTGAAAGCGAGGCAATTCTCAAGCTGCTGTTCGCTCACGCGACCCGTCCGGAGTTCACCATTCGCTGGCGCTGGCAGGAAAACGACGTGGCGTTCTGGGATAACCGCGTGACCCAGCATTACGCGGTGGATGATTACCGGCCGGTGCGGCGGGTGATGCACCGGGCGACGATTCTGGGGGACGCGCCGTTTTAAAGATCCATCGCGGCGCTACCATCGCTGGCAAGCCAGCTCCCACAAAACCCTGTGGGAGCTGGCTTGCCAGCGATGGGGCCAGAAAAATCAACGCACCAGGTGCAAGAACTGCATATGCCGCTCGTACTGATCGAGAATGTCGTTGATGATCTGCTCCTTGCTGTAGCCAACCAGGTCGTAATCCTGGCTGCCTTCGCTCAGGTGCACTTCGGCACGGTAGTAGCGGCGGTTCTTCAGTTCCTGGGTACCCAGGCCCCCCAAGGCAAATGATGGGGTGAAGTAACCGCGCATCTGCACCTGGTAAATGAACGGCTGCTCTTCACCATGGCCAATCTTCAAACTGACGTTGTCGTGGCTCGGGTCTTCCTGGGTGATGACATGCAGACCCTTCTCGCCAAACACTTGGGTCACCTCGGCAATCGCCGGGCGCACCACGTCATCCATGAAGCGATACACCTCATCGCGTGACGGGAAGTGCACGGCCTGGCTCAAACGCTGACGCCAGCCACCACGGCCACGCCGCGAGTTGGCGAACGGTGCCAGCGAATGCAGCTGGGCGATCTGCCGTTGCGATTCCAGGTAGAACGCCTTGTGCAGGCCCCACATCATCAACAGCAGGATCACCGAGAACGGCAGCGAGGTGAGCACCACCGCCGACTTCAGCGAATCGATGCTGCCGGCGAACAACAACCCGCTGGTCACCAGCGCGGTCATCGCGCCCCAGAACACCCGCAGCCAGTTCGGACCGTCTTCGTCGGCGTTGCCGCCACGTGCAGAGAGGGTCGAGAGCACCACGGTGCCGGAGTCGGCGGAGGTCACGAAGAACACGAAGCTGATGAACACCGTGACGGCAATCACCGCCTTGCTCCACGGGTAGGTTTCCAGCAACAGATAGAGGGTCATCGACGGGTTGTCGAGGGCCGATTGGCCCAGCGCGGTCATGCCGTGTTCGAGCACCTGGAACAGCGCGCTGTTACCAAAGATCGACATCCACGCCAGGGTGAAACCCAGGGGAATCAGCAGTACGCCAAAGACAAACTCGCGGATGGTCCGGCCGCGGGAAATCCGCGCAATGAACAGGCCGACAAACGGCGCCCAGGCAATCCACCAGGCCCAGTAGAACACGGTCCAGCCGCCCAGCCACTCATTGGCCTGGTTGTAGGCGTAGACGTCAAAACTCTTGCGTGGCAAGGCGCCGAGATAGTCACCGAGGTTCTGGATCAGGGTATTGAACAGGTGCTGGGTGGGCCCGGCGAACAGCACGAACAGCAGCAGCGCGCAGGCCAGGAACATGTTGATGTCGGACATCACCCGCACGCCCTTCTCGACCCCGGCTACTGCCACGGCGACCGCCGCACCCATCATCAGGGTGATGAGGATCACCTGCACCCACTGGGTATGCGGGACGCCGAACAGGTAGTCCAGGCCAGAGTTGAGGTGCAGCACGCCAAAGCCCATGTCGGCGCCCAGACCGAACACCGTGGCGATGATGCCGAAGCCGTCCACGGCGTAACCGATCGGGCCGTTGATGCGCTTGCCGATCAGCGGATACAGCGCCGAACGCAAGGCCAGCGGCAGGTTGTGCCGGTAGGCGAAATACGCCAGGGCCATGCCGACAAAGGCGAACACGCCCCAGCCATGCAGGCCCCAGTGCAGGAACAGCAGCTGCATCGCCTGGCGCCCAGCCTCGACCGTGCCGGCCTCGCCTTGCGGCGGCTGGAGCATGTGGGTCAGGGGTTCGGAGACACAGAAGAAGAACAGGGTAATGCTGATGCCTGCTGCGAACAGCATGCCGGCCCAGGACAGGTAGCTGAACTCGGGCTCGTCGTGGTCGGCACCGAGCTTGATCTTGCCGTAGCCAGACAAGGCGGTGACCACCACGAAGACCAGATACAGCGTCATCGCCAGCATGTAGTACCAGCCAACGGTGTTGGCCGCCCAGTTCTGCGCCGCCAGCAGCCACTCGCCAGCGGCTTGCGGATTGCTGATGACCACCAGGCCGAATATCAGGATAAAGCTCGCCGCGAAGTAGAAAACCGGCGGATTCATGCGGATCTTGCCGCTGGAGTCGGGGCTGGGTGCACTCATTGGGCGTGCACCTCGCCGAGGGGGGAGAAGCTTGGATTGAACGGGTTCAGCAAAGGGTTTCCTCCTGTTGAACACCGGCAGCGGACCACCGTTTTAACTTGAACAAGCGTTCAAGTTAAACATGGATGGGGGTCGCGATGCGACCCGTTGCCGCAAGCCAAGCTTTGGGTCGCCTACTTCTGGGTACCGTCATCATGCTGCAGATTGGCCTGGGTCAGGTTGCTGCCCGGGGCCACGCTGCGGGTCAGCCAGACGTTGCCGCCGATGGTCGAACCCTTGCCGATGGTGATTCGTCCCAGAATAGTCGCGCCGGCATAAATCACCACGTCGTCCTCGACAATCGGGTGACGCGGATGGCCCTTCTGCAACTGCCCGTCTTCGTCCGCCGGGAAGCGTTTGGCGCCCAGGGTAACGGCCTGGTAGATGCGTACCCGCTCGCCGATGATCGCCGTTTCGCCGATCACCACGCCGGTGCCGTGGTCGATGAAGAAGCTCGGGCCGATTTGCGCGCCGGGATGGATATCGATGCCGGTGACCGAGTGGGCCAGCTCCGAACTGATCCGTGCCAGCAATGGCAGGCCGGCCCGGTACAGATGGTGGGCCAGGCGGTGGTGGATGACGGCGAGAATACCCGGGTAGCACAGCAGCACCTCATCGACGCTGCGCGCCGCCGGGTCACCGTGGAAAGCGGCCAGCACATCGGTATCGAGGATGCTGCGCAGGCCCGGCAAGGCCGCGGCAAAGTCCTGGATCAGGCGCAAGGCCTTGGCATCGATCTCGGACGATGTGTTTTTACCTTGGCGAGCGACATAACGCAGTTCAAGGCGGGCCTGGGCAAGCAATGCGGTCAGGGCCGCGTCGAGGGTATGGCCGACATAAAAGTCTTCGCTCTCTTCACGCAGGTCGACCGGACCCAGGCGCATAGGGAACAAGGCACCACACAACTGCTCGAGAATATGCCGCACCGCTTCGCGCGAAGGCAGCTCACGGCCGCCTTGCTCGCCGCTGCTGCGACCATTGCTGCTGCGCCACTGATCGCGGGCGGCACGCAGCTGGCCGACGATGGTTTGCAGCTGCCAATGCCCTGATTGCGCGTTCTCGCTCACGGTTACCTCTCCTGCTGCAGCGGCGGTCGGTGGGTTGAAGTTCCGCCACAATTGACGATCACTTTACGGCAAATTCCTACAGGGGAAAAAATAACCCTTTATTCCAGAACGCGATAAAGGCGGCATAAGCCAGGTAGTTGCCCGCACGCCGCAGGCTGCTTATAGTCAAATTTTACCTAGCCGACGTGACCCCATGATCGACCGACAGCTTGCCCGCTTCAATCGTCTGGACTTGCTTGGCGCCCCCACCGCGCTGGAAAAACTCCATCGCCTCTCGGCCTGGGCTGGCCGCGACATCTACGTTAAACGCGACGATTGCACGCCGCTGGCGATGGGCGGCAACAAGCTGCGCAAGCTCGAATACCTGGCCGCCGACGCCCTGAGCAAAGGTGCCGACACCCTGGTCACCGCCGGGGCGATCCAGTCCAACCATGTGCGCCAGACCGCAGCCCTGGCCGCTCAATTGGGCCTGACGTGTGTAGCTCTGCTGGAAAACCCGATCGGTACCGATTCGCTCAACTACCGGCAGAACGGCAACCGACTGTTGCTGGAGTTGTTCGACGCCAAGGTCGAACTGGTCGACAACCTCGATAATGCCGATGAACAACTGCAAGCCCTGGCGGTGCGCCTGCACGCCAGCGGGCGCAAACCCTACATCGTGCCGATTGGCGGCTCCAACGCGCTGGGTGCCTTGGGTTATGTACGCGCAGGCCTTGAGCTGGCACAGCAGATCGAACATTGCGGCGAGCAGTTCGCCGGGGTAGTACTGGCTTCTGGTAGCGCCGGCACCCACAGCGGCCTGGCCATCGCCCTGGCGCACAAACTGCCGAAACTGCCGGTGATCGGCGTGACCGTATCGCGCAGCGATGAAGACCAGCGGCCGAAAGTCCAGGGCCTGGCCGAACGCACCGCCGAGCTGTTGGGCGTGCGTTTGCCAGAAACCTTCAAGATCGAACTGTGGGACGAGTACTTCGCCCCACGCTATGGCGAACCGAACGCTGGCACCCTTGCCGCCATTCGCTTATTGGCCAGCCAGGAAGGATTGCTGCTCGACCCGGTGTATACCGGCAAGGCCATGGCCGGGCTGCTCGACGGCATTGCCCGCCAGCGCTTCGACGACGGCCCGCTGATTTTTCTGCATACCGGTGGGGCACCGGCATTATTCGCCTACCCTGAGGTCTGGAACGGCTAATCAACTTATTTGAAAATGATATAAGAGCATGAATTTATATTATTTTTCAGACTAAAAGCGTCACCCTATAGTCAGCGCCACACTCACAACAACATTGGGGCTAACCATGAAGATTTCCGCTTTCGGTAAACAGGCAGTAGCCGCCGGCCTTGGCCTGCTGCTCGGGGCCAGCCTGCTCGGCCAGGCTGTGGCTGGCGAGCAACTGCAGCAGATCAAGGACAAGGGCGTGATCAACATCGGCCTTGAAGGCACCTATCCACCGTTCAGCTTCGTCGATGCCGACGGTAAGCTGGCCGGCTTTGAGGTGGAACTCTCCGAGGCCCTGGCCAAGGAGCTGGGGGTCAAGGTCAAGCTGCAACCGACCAAGTGGGACGGCATCCTCGCGGCCCTGGAGTCCAAGCGCCTGGATGCGGTGGTCAACCAGGTAACCATCTCCGAAGAACGCAAGAAGAAGTACGACTTCTCCGAGCCCTACACTGTTTCCGGGATTCAGGCGCTTGTGCTGACGAAAAAGGCCGCCGACCTGAACATCAAGTCCGCTGCCGACCTGGGCGGCAAGAAAGTCGGCGTGGGCCTGGGCACCAACTACGAACAGTGGGTCAAAGCCAATGTGCCGACCGCTGACGTGCGCACATACGAAGACGATCCAACCAAGTTCCAGGACCTGCGTGTCGGCCGTATCGACGCTATCCTGATCGACCGTCTGGCCGCACTGGAATACGCCAAGAAAGCCAAGGACACCACCGCCGCCGGTGACGCGTTCTCCCGCCAGGAAGCCGGTATTGCCCTGCGCAAAGGCGAGCCGGAACTGCTGGCCGCCGTGAACAAGGCCATCGACAAGCTGCGCGCCGACGGCACGCTGAAAAAGCTTTCGGAAAAGTACTTCAACGCTGACGTCACTCAATAATGGAAGAAGCTTTCCAACTCGCAATAGAGTCCGCGCCCTTCCTGCTCAGGGGCGCGTACTTCACGGTAGTCCTCAGCCTCGGCGGGATGTTCTTTGGCCTGCTGCTGGGCTTCAGCCTGGCGTTGATGCGCCTGTCGTCGCTCAAGCTGCTGAGCTGGACCGCGCGGGTCTACGTCTCGTTCTTTCGCGGCACGCCGCTGCTGGTGCAGCTGTTCATGATCTACTACGGCCTGCCGCAGCTAGGCATCGAGCTCGATCCGCTGCCGGCGGCGCTGATCGGCTTCTCGCTGAACATGGCCGCCTATGCCTGTGAAATCCTTCGCGCCGCAATCAGCTCCATCGACCGCGGCCAGTGGGAGGCGGCCGCCAGCATCGGCATGACCCGTGGCCAGGCCATGCGCCGGGCGATCCTGCCGCAAGCGGCGCGCACCGCCTTGCCGCCACTGGGCAACAGCTTTATCTCGCTGGTCAAGGACACCGCCCTGGCCGCCACCATCCAGGTGCCGGAGCTGTTCCGCCAGGCGCAGCTGATTACTGCGCGCACTTTCGAAATCTTCACCATGTACCTTGCCGCCGCACTGATCTACTGGGTGCTGGCCAGCGTTCTCGCACACCTGCAGAACCGCCTGGAAGCGCGAGTCAACCGGCACGACCAGGAGTCCTGAGGCATGATCGAGGTACAACGACTGAGCAAGCAGTTCAACGGCCAGACCGTGCTCGATGACATCAGCCTCAAGGTCGAGGCCGGCGAGGTGATCGCCATCATCGGCCCCAGCGGTTCCGGCAAAACCACCTTCCTGCGTTGCCTGAACCTGCTGGAAACCCCCAGCAGCGGGCGCATCAAGGTCGGCAATGTGGAGATTGACGCCAACCGTCCGCTCAGCCAGCAAAGCGGGCTGATCCGTCGGCTGCGCCAGGAGGTCGGGTTCGTCTTCCAGAACTTCAACCTGTTCCCCCATCGCACTGCGCTGGAGAACGTCATCGAAGGCCCTCTGGTGGTCAAGAAGACGCCTCGCGAGCAGGCCGTGGCCCTGGGCATGAAGCTGTTGGCCAAGGTCGGCCTGGCCGGCAAAGAGGCCTCCTACCCGCGCAAGCTGTCCGGTGGTCAGCAGCAGCGGGTAGCGATTGCCCGGGCACTGGCCATGGAGCCGGAGGTGATCCTCTTTGACGAGCCGACTTCGGCGCTCGACCCCGAACTGGTCGGCGAAGTGCTGGCGACCATCCGCAGCCTGGCCGAAGAAAAGCGCACCATGATCATCGTCACCCACGAGATGAGTTTTGCCCGCGATGTAGCTAACCGGGTGATCTTCTTCGACAAGGGCGTGATCGTCGAACAGGGCGAAGCCAAGGCGCTGTTTGCCCAGCCGAAAGAAGAACGTACCCGCCAGTTCCTCGGCAAATTCCTCGGCACGCAGAACACCGGTTACTGAGTTTTTCCCTCCCCTGTCCCGCCTTTCTGATAGCGCCTGCCCTGCCCCGGCAGGCGTTCCTCCAGCGACCGCCAAGTACTTCTATATTTATTCCTAAAAGTTAGTTTATTTAATTTTTATACGCTATTAGGGTATATGAACCGGACCACCGGACCAGCGCAATTTTGTCGCCGCACCCCGCGTCGACGTTTTCAATTCGTGAGGTAGGTATGGTCAGGAACACAATCACCCCAGTGCGTAACGCCAGGGCATTGAGTGCAGCCAAGGAGCGGTACTGATGTCCAATCTGGCAGAAACCACAATCCACAGCGACCTGGACAGCGCCCCGCTGTTGTTGCCGGCCAAGGTGCTGAGCAATGACGAGCAAGCCCTGCAGGCGGCCCATGAGCTGGCCGAGGCAGCTCGCGGCCAGGCGGCCAGGCGCGACCAGCAACGCAAGCTGCCCTGGGCAGAAATCGAACAATTCACCCGCAGCGGCCTGGGTAGCATCAGTATCCCGCGGGCGTTTGGCGGCGCGCAGGTGTCGTTTGTCACCATTGCCGAGGTGTTTCGCATCATCAGCGCCGCCGACCCGGCGCTGGGGCAGATCCCGCAAAACCAGTTCGGTATCCTGCAACTGCTCAAAGGCACCGCCACTGAGCGGCAGAAAGAGCTGCTGTTCAAATCAGTGCTCGACGGCTGGCGCATCGGCAATGCCGGGCCGGAACGCGGCACCAAGCACACCCTGGACCTCAAGGCGCGGATCACCCGCGAGGGCGATCATTATGTGCTCAGCGGCCAGAAGTTCTATTCCACCGGCGCCCTGTTTGCCCACTGGGTGGCGGTCAAGGCGCTGAACGACGACGGCCGCCAGGTCATGGCCTTCGTCCGCCGTGGCACCCCGGGCTTGCGCATCGTCGACGACTGGTCCGGTTTCGGCCAACGTACCACCGCCAGCGGCACCGTGTTGCTGGACAAGGTGCAGGTCGACGCCGAACTGGTGATCGATACCTGGAAGCAGGGCGAAGTAGCGAACACCCAGGGCGCCGCATCGCAGCTGATCCAGGCTGCCATTGATGCAGGCATCGCCGAAGCGGCGATTGCCGACACCATCGCTTTTGTCCGCGAAAAAGCCCGGCCGTGGATCGACGCCAAGGTCGATCGCGCCAGTGACGATCTCTACGTGATCGCCGACGTCGGCCGCCTGCAGCTTGAACTGCATGCTGCCCAGGCACTGCTGGGCAAGGCTGCGCGGGTACTCGACGAAGTCAACGCCGCACCGGTCGACGCCGCCGCTGCCGCCCGCGCCTCGATCGCCGTGGCCGAAGCCAAGGTGCTGACCACCGAGATCTCCCTGCAAGCCAGCGAGAAGCTCTTCGAGCTCTCCGGCAGCCGCGCCACCCTGGCCGAGTTCAATCTCGACCGGCACTGGCGCAATGCCCGCGTGCACACCCTGCACGACCCGGTGCGCTGGAAATACCACGCCGTCGGCGCCTATCACCTCAACGGTACCTTGCCTGCCCGGCACTCCTGGATTTGACCAGACCACTGGAGCCCTGTTTATGAGCCTATTGCCACCACCGCACGCTAACGTCGCGGTCATCCACACTGACGCCCAGGCATTGCAAATCGCCGAGGAAATCGCCGTCCAACTGCATCGCGACAGCGCCTTGCGCGACCGCGAACGACGCCTGCCGCACCCTGAACTCGAGCTGTTCTCCCGCTCCGGCCTGTGGGGCATCAGCGTGCCCAAGGCCTATGGCGGCGCTGGCGTATCGAACGTCACCCTGGCCAGGGTCATCGCCCGCATCGCCCAGGCCGACGCCTCGCTGGGGCAAATTCCACAGAACCACTTCTATGCATTGGAAGTGCTGCGGGTGAACGGCACTCCGGAGCAACAGCAGCGCCTGTACGCCGAAGTACTGGCCGGCAAGCGCTTCGGCAATGCCCTGGCCGAGCTCGGCACCAAGACTGCCCACGACCGTACCACTGCCCTGACCCGCGATGGCGACGCTTATCGCATCAATGGCCGCAAGTTCTACGCCACGGGTGCGATCTACGCTCAGCGCATCCCCACGTCGGTCGTCGATGAAGAGGGCATTCAGCGCCTGGCTTTCGTGCCGGCTGACAGCGCTGGATTGAAGGTAATTGACGACTGGAGCGGCTTCGGCCAACGCACCACCGGCAGCGGTTCAGTGGTGTTCGACAACGTGCAGGTCGCCGCCGAGGACGTGCTGCCGTTCCAGAGTGCCTTCGAGCGCCCGACCACGGTCGGCCCGCTGGCGCAGATCCTCCATGCTGCCATTGACACCGGCATCGCCCGCGCCGCCTATGAAGATGCCCTGCACTTCGTGCGCACCCGCAGCCGGCCATGGGTCGACTCCGGTGTCGACCAGGCCAGCGAAGACCCGCTGACCCTGAAGTCCTTCGGCCACCTGGCGATCCGCTTGCACGCTACCGAAGCCCTGCTCGAACGCGCCGGCGAGCACCTCGACCGTGCCCAGGCCGAGCCGAATGCCGAAACCGTCGCCGCCGCCTCCATCGCCGTGGCCGAAGCGCGGGCGATCAGTACCGAGATTTCCCTCGCCGCCGGCACCACGCTGTTTGAGCTGGCCGGCAGCCAGGCAACCCTGGCCGAGCATGGCCTTGATCGACACTGGCGCAACGCCCGGGTGCATACCCTGCACGACCCGGTGCGCTGGAAGTACCACGCCATCGGCAACTACTACCTGAACGATGAAAATCCACCGTTGCGGGGCACCATCTGATGGCCAAGAAGAAGATCCTGCTCAACGCCTTCAACATGAACTGCGTCGGCCATATCAACCACGGCCTGTGGACCCATCCGCGGGACAACTCGAGCCAGTACAAGACCCTCGAATACTGGACCGAGCTGGCCCAGCTACTGGAGCGCGGGCTGTTCGACGGGTTGTTCATTGCCGATATCGTCGGCGTCTACGATGTCTACCAACAGTCCGTCGATGTACCGCTGAAGGAGTCGATCCAGCTTCCGGTCAATGACCCGCTGCTGCTGGTTTCAGCCATGGCCGCCGTCACCCGCAACCTCGGCTTCGGCCTGACCGCCAACCTGACCTACGAGCCGCCTTACCTGTTCGCCCGGCGCCTTTCCACCCTCGACCACCTGAGCCGTGGCCGGGTGGGCTGGAACATCGTCACCGGCTACCTCGACAGCGCAGCCAAGGCCATGGGCCTGGATCAGCAGCCCGAGCACGACCGCCGCTATGACCAGGCCGACGAGTACCTGCAGGTGCTGTACAAGCTCTGGGAAGGCAGCTGGGAAGACGGCGCGGTGGTCAACGACCGCCAGCAGCGGGTCTACGCCCGGCCGGACAAAGTGCACAAGGTCAACCATAAGGGCGAGTTCTACCGGGTCGAGGGTTATCACCTGTGCGAGCCATCGCCACAGCGCACCCCGGTATTGTTCCAGGCCGGCAGCTCCGAGCGCGGCCTGAGCTTTGCCGGCAGCCACGCCGAGTGCGTGTTCATCAGCGGCCAGAACAAGGCCGCCACCCGCGCCCAGGTCGACAAGGTGCGCGCTGCCGCCGTGGCAGCGGGGCGTGACCCGCAGGCGATCAAGGTGTTCATGGGCCTGACGGTGATCGTCGCCCGCACTGAAGAGCAGGCCAAGGCCAAGCACGCCGAGTACCTGCGCTATGCCAGCGCCGAGGCCGGTGTTGCGCACTTTGCCAGCTCCACCGGCATCGATTTCTCCGAGTACGAACTGGACGAGCCGATCCAGTACGTGAAAAGCAACGCCATCCAGTCCGCCACCAAGAACCTGCAGAACAACGACTGGACCCGGCGCAAGCTGCTCGAGCAACACGCCCTTGGCGGACGCTACATCACCCTGATCGGCTCGCCGACCCAGGTCGCCGACGAGCTGGAAAGCTGGATCGCCGAAACCGGCCTGGACGGCTTCAACCTGGCCCGCACGGTTACCCCGGAAAGCTATGTCGATTTCATCGACCTGGTGATCCCCGAGCTGCAACGCCGCGGCTCGTACAAGACCGCCTACGAACAGGGCAGCCTGCGCGAGAAACTCTTCGCCAGCGACCAGCCTCACCTGCCGGCAGACCATCCTGGCGCCAGCTATCGCCACACCCCTACGACCCCGACGGGAGCGCTACAGCATGCTTAAGACCTTTATTGCCCGCCCGGTCGCAGCCCTGGCCCTGACCTTTAGCCTGTTCGGCACCGCCCAGGCCGCCGACGCCTTGAAAGTCGGCACCACCGCAGCCTTTTCCATCCCCCTCGAAGCGGCCGTCAGCGAAGCGAAGAAACAGGGCCTGGACGTCGAGCTGATCGAGTTCAGCGACTGGATCGCGCCCAACGTCAGCCTGGCGGCCGGTGACATCGACGTGAACTACTTCCAGCACATCCCGTTTCTGGAAAACGCCAAGGCCGCCGGCGGTTTCGACCTGGTGCCCTTCGCCCCGGGGATCATCAACAACGTCGGCCTGTACTCGAAAAAATTCAAAAGCTTCGCTGAGTTGCCCGAGGGCGCCAGCGTCGCCATCGCCAACGACCCGATCAACAGCGGCCGCGGTTTGCAGCTGCTGGCCAAGGCCGGTTTGATCACCCTCAAGCCCGGTGTCGGCTACAAGGCCACCGAAGAAGACATCGTCGCCAACCCGAAAAAACTGAAGATCCTCCAGGTCGAAGCGGTGCAACTGGTGCGCGCCTACGATGACGCCGACCTGGTCCAGGGCTACCCGGCCTACATTCGCCTGGCCAAGACCTTCGACGCCACCTCGGCGCTGCTGTTCGACGGCCTGGACCACAAGGAATACGTGATCCAGTTCGTCATCCGCCCGCAGAGCAAGGACGACCCGCGCCTGGCCAGATTCATCGACATCTACCAGCACTCGCCGGTGGTGCGGGCCGCCCTCGACCAGGCCCACGGCAAGCTCTACCAAGCTGGCTGGGAGAGCTGAGATGAGCGCCGTCAGCGCCCGCGTGGCGCAGGAGCAGCAGCGGCCTTTCGCGCCCCTGCAACAGGCCCGGCAACGGGCCTTGCACCCGGAGCTGGGCAACGCCCATGTACGTTTCATCGGCCTGGGCAAGACCTACCCGGGCCAGCAAGCCCCGGCGCTGGACGGCATCGACCTGAACATCCAGCACGGTGAGATCTTCGGCATCATCGGCCGCAGCGGTGCCGGCAAGTCGTCGCTGATCCGTACCATCAACCGCCTGGAGCAACCGAGCCATGGCCGGGTGCTGATCGACCAGGTGGACATTGGCGAGTACGACGAAGACCGCCTGGTGCGCCTGCGCCGGCGCATCGGCATGATCTTCCAGCACTTCAACCTGATGTCGGCCAAGACCGTGTGGCAGAACGTCGAGTTGCCGCTCAAGGTTGCCGGCGTGCCCAAGGCCCAGCGCCAGCGCAAGGTCGCCGAGTTGCTGGAACTGGTCGGGCTGCAGGAAAAGCACCACGTGTACCCGGCTCAGTTGTCCGGCGGGCAGAAACAGCGCGTCGGCATTGCCCGGGCGCTGGTACATGACCCGGAAATTCTGCTGTGTGACGAAGCCACTTCGGCACTAGACCCGGAGACTACCGAGTCGATCCTCGGCCTGCTGCGCGACATCAACCAGCGCCTGGGCCTGACCATCGTGCTGATCACCCATGAGATGGCGGTGATTCGCGATATCTGCCATCGAGTGGTGGTGCTCGAGCGTGGGCGAATCGTCGAGCAGGGTGCCGTCTGGCAAGTGTTTGGCGACCCGCAGCATGAGGTCAGCAAGACCCTGCTTGCACCGTTGCAAGCCGCCCTGCCGGCTGCGTTGCAGGCACGCTTGCAAGCACAGGCGCCCAGCCCGGAAGCGGCGCTGGTGCTCAACCTGCGGGTCAGCGGCAAGGACAAGCAGGCGCCGGAGCTGTCTTCTTTGTTCACCTTGCTCGGCGGCCAGATCAGCCTGCTGCAAGGCGGCATTGAACCGATCCAGGGCCGCGTCCTGGGGCAACTCGTGGTGTCGGTGGCCCACTCGCCGCACAGCCACGAGCAGGTGATTGAGCGCGCCCGGCAATGGGCTGCACAGGTGGAGGTACTGGGTTATGTGGTTTGATCGCTTGCTTCAGGGTGTACTCGACACGCTGCTGATGGTTGGCGTCTCGTCGCTGATTGCCCTGCTCGCCGGTGTACCGCTGGCGGTGATCCTGGTCACCAGCGGCAAGGGCGGGATCTTCGAAGCGCCCACCCTGAACCGGGTGCTCGGCGCCTTCGTCAACCTGTTCCGTTCGATTCCGTTCCTGATCCTGATGGTGGCGCTGATCCCCTTCACCCGTTTGATCGTCGGCACCACCTATGGTGTCTGGGCAGCGGTAGTGCCGCTGACCATTGCCGCCACGCCGTTCTTTGCGCGCATCGCCGAAGTCAGCCTGCGCGAGGTCGACCATGGCCTGATCGAAGCGGCCCAGGCCATGGGTTGCCGGCGCTGGCACATCGTCTGGCATGTGCTGCTGCCAGAAGCCCTGCCGGGTATTGTCGGCGGCTTTACCATCACTTTGGTGACCATGATCAACTCCTCGGCCATGGCTGGCGCCATTGGTGCCGGGGGCCTGGGCGACATTGCCTACCGCTATGGCTACCAGCGCTTCGACAGCCAGATCATGCTGACGGTGATCGTCATGCTGGTGGTGTTGGTGGCGTTGATCCAGCTGGGCGGGGATCGGTTGGCGAAGGGTTTGAACAAGCGCTGAATTCATCGCTGGCAAGCCAGCTCCCACAGGGGCCAGTGCATGCAGAACCTGTGGGAGCTGGCTTGCCAGCGATGGCCGTTACACGGGTCAAAGCCATTCGGCATCCCAATGAGGATAGTCACCAATGTGGTGTACCAAGCCCGCTCGTAATGGATTGGCAACGATATAACGGGCAACCGCGCGAACATCCTCCTCACGACGTAACGCCCGGTCATAAAACCCTTGCTGCCATAGCCGCCCATGGCGATTGCAGGCCTTGTTCACCGCACACGTAGATCGAGATTTGAGTCGGCGCATCAGGGTTTTCAGCGTCACCTGATGCAACTCGATCAGCCAGTGAAAGTGATCAGGCATCACCACCCACGCCAATGATCTGGCCGACTGCTCTTCCTCGGCCTGACGAAACTGGGCAATGATCAATCTGGCCAGCCAGATATCTTCGAAGATGGGCGTGCGGTTCTCGATCACACTGGTCAACAGATACAACCTGCCGGGTTCAGACACGCGCCCCCGGCGTAGTCGATGAGAGGATGGACGTTCCATGTCGCGCTCCCTGAAGATGAACCTTCAAGGTAGCTGCACAAGAAAGGCAAAGTGGGGTGTCAATCAGACCGGATGTTTCTGATGCACCGCATCGCTGGCAAGCCAGCTCCCACAGGGTCTGCACGCACCGGACCCTGTGGGAGCTGGCTTGTCAGCGATGGCGTAGTCAATGGTGCTGCGGCTCGCGGATCTTGTACCAGGCCACATACAGCGCCGGCAAAAACAGCAGGGTCAGCAAGGTCGCCACGATAATCCCGCCAATCATGGCGTAGGCCATCGGCCCCCAGAACACTTCCCGGGCAATCGGGATCATGCCCAGGCTCGCCGCTGCCGCCGTCAGCAGGATCGGCCGGCGCCTGTGGTTGGTCGCTTCCAGTACCGCGTCCCAGGGTGAATAGCCCTGGGCTTCGTACTCGTCGATCTGGGTCACCAGGATCACCGAGTTGCGGATGATGATGCCAATCAGCGCGAGGATCCCCAGGATCGCCACAAAGCCCATCGGCGTGCCCGTCGGCACCAGCGCCAGGACTACACCGATCAAGCCCAGCGGCGCCACGCTGGCGACCAGGAACAGCTTCTGCACGCTGTGCAGCTGGAGCATCAGGAACGTGCCCATCAAAAAGAACATTAATGGCAGCACTTTAGCGATTGGGCCTTGGGCCTTGCCGCTGGCCTCCACCGTACCACCGGTTTCCACCTGGTAGCCCACCGGCAACTTGCTGGCGAAGTCGTCGATCTGCGGTTTGAGTTCACGCACCAGGTCGGTTGGCTGGATATCGCCGCGCACCGCCGCCTTGATGGTAATGGTTGGCTTGCGGTCGCGGCGCCAGACCAGGGGTTGCTCCATCTCGTAACGTACGGTGGCAAAAGCCAGCAGCGGGATCGAGGTGCCATTGGGGGTGACGATCTGCAGGTTTTGCAAGGTCTGCGGCGAGCCACGTTCGCTGTCCTCGGCACGGGCCACGACATTGATCAGGTAGATATTGTCATTCACCTCGGTCACCGGCATGCCGCTGACGATGCTGTTCATCACATTGGCCACGTCCTCGGACGACAAGCCCAACTGGCGCGCCTTGTCCTGGGCGATCTCGATCCGCAACACCTTGCCTGGCTCGTTCCAGTCATAAATCATCTGGCCGATGTTATCGTTGCTGTCCAGCAAGGTTGCCAGCGCGATGGCATGCTGGCGCACCTGATCGATGTCCTTGCCGCTGATCCGATACTGGATTGGCAAGCCCACCGGTGGGCCCATTTCCAGTGACTGAACGTTGCTGCCGATGCCGACGAAGTCCTCGCGCAAGCGCTGCTGCAAGCGCTTGATCAGTACCTCGCGCGCCTCGAAGCTTTTGCTGACGATCACCAGCTGGGCGTAGTAAGGGTTCTGTAGCTGCTGGTCCAGCGGCAGGTAGAAGCGGATCGCACCCTGGCCAATATAGGTACTCCAGCGCACGATATCCGGATCACCCTTGAGCGTCGCCTCCAAGCGGTCCACGGCCTTGCGGGTTTCCTCGATTGAAGCATTCTGCGGCAGGTTCAGATCGACCAGGATTTCCGGGCGATCCGAAGAGGGGAAGAACTGGTTCTGGACAAAGCGCATGCAGAACAACGCCAGCACGAACAACAACACCGTACCGATGATGGTCACCCAGCGATGGCGCACGCACCACAGCAGGCTGTGCTCGAAAGCCTTGCCGACGCGGCCGGGCTCCGCATCATGGGCTTTGACTTTGGTGCTGAGGATATGCACCCCCAGCACTGGCGCGAACATCACGGCCACCACCCAGGACACCAGCAAAGCCGCGGCAATCACTGCGAACAAGGTATAGGTGTATTCCCCCGCCGAACTGGCATTGAGGCCAATGGGTACGAAGCCCGCCACGGTTACCAGAGTACCGGTGAGCATCGGGAATGCCGTCGAGGTGTAGGCGAATGTTGCCGCCTGCTCCTTGCTCTCGCCCTTTTCAAGGCGCGTGACCATCACCTCCACGGTGATCATCGCATCGTCCACCAGCAAGCCCAGGGCAATGATCAAAGCACCCAGGGAAATCCGCTGCATGGTGATACCGCTGTATTCCATGAAGATGAACACCATGGCCAGCACCAGCGGGATCGAGCAGGCCACCACCAGCCCGGCGCGCACGCCGAGGCTGACGAAACTCACCACCAGCACGATGATCACCGCCTCGAACAGCGCGCTGGTGAACCCCCCCACTGCCTCTTCGACCACCACGGCCTGGTCGGACACGGTATGCACGCCAACACCGACCGGTAGTTCGGTAATCACCCGGTCCATCATTTTGTGCAGGTCGGCCCCGAAGGCCTGGATGTTGCCACCGGCCTTCATGCCGATGGCCAGGCCGATGGCGGTCTGACCGTTATAGCGAAACATCGGCGCGGGTGGGTCGACATAACCACGCTGAATCTCGGCAATGTCGGCCAGACGGAAAAAGCGGTCGTTGATGCGCAGGTTGACCGCTTGCAGGTCTTTTTCCGAGGCGAACTGGCCACTGGTGCGCACCGAAACCCGCTCAGGCCCGGCTTCGATAACCCCGGCTGGGGTTACCGCATTCTGGCTCTGCAGGGCTTGCAGCACCTGGCGCTGGTCGATACCGAACGACGCCAGTTTGCGTGTGGAGAAATTCAGGTACAGCACCTCGTCCTGGGTGCCGATCATTTCCACCTTGCCCAGGTTGGGCACTTCGCGGATCTCGGCGCGCACCTGTTCGACGTAGTCGCGCAACTGGCGCATGGTCAGGCCGTCGGCGGTAAAGGCGTAGATCGAACCGTACACATCACCGAATTCGTCGTTGAACCCCGGGCCCTGGATACCCTGGGGAAACTGGCCGCGTATGTCCTGGATCTTCTTGCGCACCTGATACCAGATCTCGGGGATGCTCTCGGCCGGAGTGGTATCGAGCAGGTTGACGTAGACCGTCGACTCACCCGGGCGGGTGTAGCTTTTCACATAGTCGAGCGAATCCAGCTCTTCGAGCTTCTTTTCAATCCGGTCGGTAATCTGGTTGAGGGTTTCATCCTGCGTCGCTCCAGGCCAGCGTGTCTGGATCACCATGGTCTTGATGGTGAATGACGGGTCTTCCTCGCGCCCCAGGTTCATGTAGGAAAGTACGCCCATCAGCAAGCCGACGAACATCAGGTACCAGACAAAGGATTGGTGCTTCAGCGCCCACTCCGATAGGTTGAAGCTTCCTTTCATCGTGGATCTTCCTCATCGACTTTGACTTTCTGGCCCGGCTTCAAGCTGTTCACGCCTGCCGTCACCACCCGTTCGCCTGCCTGCACCCCTGAGCTCAGCACGACGCTGTCGGATGTACGTTCCATCAGTTTCACCTCGCGCACAGCGACGGTGTTCTGCTGCGGATCGACCACCCAGACCTGGGTCTGCCCATCCCGTTCCAGCAATGCCGATAGCGGCAGCTCAGTTCGCGGCGACACCAGGGAAGTCAAGGTGACGCTGATGGCTGTGCCCAGGTGAAAAGCCGCCGGAGTGTCGACCAGGGTCAGTCGCGCGCGCCGGGTGCGGGTGGCAGCATCGGCCTGGGGTTCGAGTTCACGCAGGGTCGCGGCGGTATTGATGCTGGGGTCCAGCTGCGAAGCGACCTGGAATTTCAGTTCGGTCGTCAGCTGCTCGGCCAGGTACGTCGGCAGATCGATCACCGCCTCCTTGATATCCGGCCTGGCCAGGGTGACCACGGCCTGACCGGCACTGACCGTCTGCCCTGCCTCGGCTTGCCAGTTGGTGACCACTGCCGCGTGGTCGGTACGCAGTTCGCTGTAGCCAAGCTGGTCACGCGCCTGGGCCACGGCCGCGCGCGCCTGCTCCAGCGCGGCGGTGGTGGTTTTCAGGTCGGTCTGGGCAATGTCCAGCTGCGCCTGGGCGCCCACGCCGCGGTCGTACAACTGTTGCTGGCGGCGAGCATTGGCCTGGGCGTTGATCCATTGCGCCTGGACTTTGGCCAGGTCGCCTTCGGCGGCGCGCAACTGGTTACGCTGATCAGTCGGATCAAGGCTGGCAAGCAAGTCACCCGGTTTCACCTGACTGCCGACATCGACCCAGCGTCGGGCGATGCGACCGCCCACACGAAAACCCAAGGTACTCTCGTAGCGCGCCTGGATGCTGCCAGCGAAACGGCCCAGGTTGGCCTGGACCTGAGGCTCGGCGATCATCGACAACACAGGCCGGACCGGTTCAGGCGCAGTCGCCTGCTGTTCACAACCGCTGAGCAACAGCAGGCTGCACAGGCCCAGGGTCACGGTTCTCATTGCGCCACCCCGCTGTCCTTGTTCGCGGCGATTTCCACCTGCATGCCCGGGTTCAGCAGTTGTCCGCCCGCCACCACCACGGTCTCCCCGCCCTTGAGGCCCTCGCCGACCACCACCTTGCCCGTGAGGTAACGAATCACCTTGACCTGCTGCAGGCTGACCTTGTTGCCTTCGCCCACCACCCACACAGCTGGGTCATGCAGGGCCTTGGTCAGGGCCGACCAGGGCAACTCGACGCTTGGCTTGCCCTGGCTGCTACCGGTAGCGGTGACGGCCGAACCGAGTTCCATTCCCGCCGGGACCTGGTCCAGGGCCACCTTGACCTGCACCGTGCCGCTTTGCGCCGACACCGTCGGGGTGACTTCCCGCACATGGCCCTGGGTCTGGATCTTCGGGTCATCGACCAGGCGCACGGTGATGGCATGCTCGCTCGGCGGCGCCACCAGCAAGGACTCATAGACGTTGAACACCGCATCACGCTCGCCATCGCGGGCCAGGCTGAAAATCGGCACCGTGGCCTGGACCACCTGGCCGACTTCGGCCTGGCGCTCGGTGATCACCCCGTCCGCCTCGGCCACCAGGGCGGTGTAGCTCAGCTGTTCACGGGCGTTGGCCAGTTGTGCCTGAGCGGCCTTGAGGGCGCTCTGGCTGCTGCGCAAAGCCGCTTCGGCAGAGTCGTACTCACTCTGGCTGGTGTAACCCTTGGGCAATAGCTTTTGCTGACGGACAAAGGCGGCGGCGGTCTGGGTCACGCGCGCCTGTTCGGCAAAGACTTCGGCCTTGGCCGAATCGACATTGGTCTGCAAGTCCTTGGGGTCGAGCCGGGCCAGGACCTGGTTGGCCTTGATGTGATCGCCGACGTCGACGCTGCGGGCAATGATCTTGCCGCCCACGCGAAACGAAAGATCGGTCTGCACCCGCGCTTGAACATCACCGGTCAGCGTCACCGAAGCCGCGAAATCACTGGGCTCAACTCGTTGTACGCCGACCCTGGGCAGCTCGGCTTCAGCAGCCTTTTTTTCGCCGCACCCCGCCAGCACCAACAACACCCCCAGGCAGACGATCGATAAAGAACGCGACACCGTCATGCAGGCTCCTTGCACGTGCCAGATCTATTGAGGAATGCGAGTGTTAGCGTAGATCAGGGATCCACTTGCCGCTTGTCGGCATACACAATTCGTTCACCACGCAGAATCGGCGATACTGGCCTCTTTGCCTGAACGGACGCCGCCATGCTGACCACCCTGGCTGTCGCCAACTACCGCTCGATCAATCATCTGGTGCTGCCGCTGGCACGCTTGAATGTCATCACCGGGCCCAACGGCAGCGGCAAGTCCAATCTGTACAAGGCCTTGCGCCTGCTCGCCGAAACGGCCCAGGGTGGCGTGGTCAACGCCCTGGCCGTGGAAGGCGGGCTGGAATCAACGTTCTGGGCCGGCCCCGAGCAGATCAGCCGGCGCATGAGCAACGGCGAAGTCGCCATCCAGGGCGGTCCGCGCCAGCACGCTCGGCGCTTGCGCCTGGGGTTTGCTGACGAGGCGTTCGGTTACGCCATCGGCCTGGGCCTGCCGGAACCGAGCAAATCATGTTTCGCACTCGACCCGCAGATCAAGCGCGAAAGCATCTGGGCAGGAACGCTGTACCGTCCGGCCAGCCTGCTGGTGGATCGCCAGGGGCCGATGGTCAAGGCCCGCGAAGGACGGCAATGGGATGTGCAGGCGCAGCACACACCGAGCTTCGACAGCCTGTTCGACCAGGTCGGCAACCTGCGTTCCTCGCCCGAAGTGTTGCTGCTGCGCGAGCGCATCCGTGGCTGGCGCTTCTACGATCACTTTCGCACCGACCGTGATGCCCCGGCCCGCCGCCAGCAACTGGGCACGCGCACGCCGGTGCTGCACCACGATGGCCGCGACCTGGCCGCCGCGCTGCAGACCATTATCGAGATCGGCGACCCGCACGCCTTACAGGCGACCATCGCCGATGCCTTCCCAGGCGCGCGCCTGGAAATCGATGCAGTGCCGGGTGGGGCGTTTGGCGTGTTGTTCCATCAAGAAGGCTTGTTGCGACCGCTGACCGCAGCCGAGCTGTCGGACGGCACCTTGCGCTACCTGCTGCTGGTCGCCGCGCTGCTGACGCCAAGGCCACCGACCATGATGGTGTTGAACGAGCCGGAAACCAGCTTGCACCCGGACTTGCTGCCGGCACTGGCACGCTTGATCGTTCGCGCCTCGGAGCAGTGTCAGGTATGGGTAGTGTCGCATGCACGAAGATTGGTGGCCGCGCTGGAACAGGATGCGACCTGCAATTCGATCGTGCTGGAGAAGGTGCTGGGGCAGACCCGTGTTGCCGGTCAGGGGATGCTGGATGAGCCGGCCTGGCACTGGCCGGAGTGAAAACCCGAAGGCCCCATCGCTGGCAAGCCAGCTCCCACAGGGACTGCGTACACAGAACCTGTGGGAGCTGGCTTGCCGGCGATGAGGCCCGTCAGATCACGCCGAAACCGGCGCCGGCGCGCGACGCACGTCCGGTTGTTTCCACGAGTCGGCAGCGCTTTCTTCGATCGCCTGCTGGATCGCCCGGCGGCGACGCTCTTCGGCCTGACGGCTGAAGTACCAGACCATGAAGGTCACCAGCGACACGCTGAGCAGGATCAGGCTGGCCACGGCGTTGATTTCTGGCTTCACGCCCAGACGCACGGCAGAGAAGACCTCCATCGGCAGGGTGGTCGAGCCAGGGCCGGACACGAAGCTGGCCAGCACCAGGTCATCCAGCGACAGGGCGAAGGACATCATCCCGCCTGCTGCCAGCGACGGTGCGATCATCGGGATGGTGATCAGGAAGAACACCTTCCACGGCCGCGCACCGAGGTCCATGGCCGCTTCTTCGATCGACAGGTCCAGCTCACGCAGACGTGCCGACACCACTACCGCCACATAGGCTGCGCAGAAGGTGGTGTGGGCGATCCAGATGGTGACGATGCCACGCTCCTGGGGCCAGCCGATCATCTGCGCCATGGCCACGAACAGCAGCAACAGCGACAGACCGGTGATCACCTCGGGCATTACCAGCGGTGCGGTAACCAGGCCACCGAACAGGGTACGGCCCTTGAAGCGGGTGACCCGGGTCAGCACGAAGGCGGCCAGGGTACCCAGCGCCACTGCGGCGATCGCGGTGTAGCAGGCGATCTCCAGCGAGCGCATCACCGAGCCCATCAGCTGGGTATTGTCGAGCAGGCCGACGTACCACTTCACCGACCAGCCGCCCCACACCGTAACCAGCTTGGAGGCGTTGAACGAGTAGATCACCAGGATCAGCATGGGCAGGTAAATGAACAGCAGGCCCAGGATCAACATCAATTTGGAGAAACTGAAACGCTTCATGCCCTGCCCTCCATCTCTTTGGCCTGACTACGGTTGAAGAGCAGGATCGGTACGATCAGGATCGCCAGCATCACTACCGCCAGGGCAGAGGCCACCGGCCAATCGCGGTTGTTGAAGAACTCTTGCCAGAGCACTTTACCGATCATCAGGGTTTCCGGGCCGCCGAGCAGCTCAGGAATGACGAACTCACCCACCACCGGAATGAACACCAGCATGCAGCCGGCGATGATGCCGTTCTTCGACAGCGGCACGGTGATCTTCCAGAAGCTGTTGAAGGTACTCGAACCCAGGTCCGACGCGGCCTCAAGCAGGCTCTGGTCGTGCTTCACCAGGTTGGCATAGAGCGGCAGGATCATGAACGGCAGGTACGAATAGACCACACCAATGTATACCGCGAGGTTGGTGTTGAGGATCTGCAACGGCTGATCGATCAAGCCCAGCCACAGCAGGAAGGCGTTGAGCAGGCCGTTGTTGCTGAGGATGCCCATCCAGGCATACACGCGGATCAGGATTGCCGTCCAGGTCGGCATCATGATCAGCAGCAACAGCACGGTCTGGGTTTCCTTGCGCGCATTGGCAATGGCATAGGCCATCGGATAGCCGATCAGCAGGCACAGCAGGGTGCTGACGAAGGCCATCTTCAACGAACCCAGGTACGCCGAGATGTACAGTTCATCTTCGGTCAACAGGCCATAGTTGGCCAGGTTGAGCACCAGTTGCACCTTGTCTTCGACGTAGCTGTAGATCTCGGTGTACGGCGGGATTGCCACGTCGGCTTCGGCGAAGCTGATCTTCAGAACAATGAAGAACGGCAGCATGAAGAACAGGAACAGCCAGATGAACGGCACGCCGATCACCACATGGCGCCCCTCGGGCTTTATTCGGTTGAAGGCTCGCTTGAGCTTGCGGGCGTTCATGAGCGCAGTACCACGCCGCTGTCATCCTCCCACCAGACGTAGACCTGGTCGTCCCAGGTCGGCCGGGTGCCCTGGCGCTCGGCGTTGGCGACGAACGACTGGACGATCTTGCCGCCAGGCAGCTCGACGTAGAACACCGAATGGCCGCCCAGGTAGGCGATGTCGTGGACCTTGCCGCGCGACCAGTTGTGCTCGCAGGTCGGCTGCTCGGTGGTCACCAGCAGTTTTTCCGGACGCAGGGCGTAGGTGATGCGCTTGTCTTCCACCGAGGTGGTGACACCGTGGCCGACGTAGATGCGGCGCTCGAGCTCGGGGCTGGAAATCACCGCGTGGCCTTCGGCGTCATCGACCACTTCGCCTTCGAACAGGTTGACGTTACCGATGAACTCGCAGACCAGGCGGCTGGTCGGAGTTTCATAGATATCGATCGGGCTGCCGATCTGGGCGATCCAGCCCAGGTGCATGATGGCGATGCGCTGGGCCATGGTCATGGCCTCTTCCTGGTCGTGGGTCACCATTACGCAGGTCACGCCGACCCGCTCGATGATCTCCACCAGCTCCAGTTGCATCTGCGAGCGCAGTTTCTTGTCCAGCGCGCCCATCGGCTCATCGAGCAGCAGCAGCTTCGGCCGCTTGGCCAGCGAGCGGGCCAGGGCCACGCGCTGACGCTGGCCACCGGAGAGCTGGTGCGGCTTGCGCTTGGCATACTGGGTCATGTGCACCAGCTTGAGCATCTCGGCCACGCGGGCATCGATCTCGGACTTGGGCATGCGGTCCTGCTGCAGGCCGAAGGCAATGTTTTGCGCCACGGTCATGTGCGGAAACAGCGCGTACGACTGGAACATCATGTTGATCGGCCGCTCGTAGGGCGGCATATCGGTGATGTCTACACCATCGAGGAAAATACGCCCCTCGGTTGGCCGTTCGAAACCGGCGAGCATGCGCAGCAAGGTGGATTTGCCCGAACCCGAGCCACCGAGCAGGGCAAAGATCTCGCCCTTCTTGATTTCCAGGGACACATCGTCCACGGCGATCGTTTCGTCGAACTTCTTCGTGACCCGGTCGATTTTGACCAGCACCTGTTTAGGTTGCTGGTCGCCCTCGAGGGCTTTCTTATAGGCACCGGAGGCAACTGCCATTTGTGAAACTCCCAACAAGATTTTTTGCGCCCGCCCCTGCCGTGACGGACCCTGGATTTTTACTTGCCCGACTTGACCTTGGTCCAGCTACGGGTCATCAACCGTTGCACCTTGGGAGGTAGCTCGGAATTGACGTACAACTTGTCCAGCACTTCTTGCGGTGGGTAAACCGCTGCGTCGGTTCGCACGCTCTGGTCCATCAGATCGCCAGCCTTGGGGTTCGGGTTGGCATAACCGACGTAATCACTGACCTGGGCAATGACCTCAGGCTGCAGCAAATAGTTGATGAAGGCGTGGGCCTCTTTGACATTCTTGGAATCCTTGGGGATCGCCAGCATGTCGAACCAGAGGTTGCCGCCTTCCTTGGGAATCGCATAGGCCACCTTGACGCCCTTGCCGGCTTCTTCGGCGCGGGACTTGGCCTGGAATACATCGCCGGAGAAACCGGCGGCCACGCAGATGTCGCCGTTGGCCAGGTCCGAGATGTATTTGGACGAGTGGAAGTAGGTCACGTAAGGACGCACGGCCAGGAGTTTCTTCTCGGCGTCGGCGTAGTCCTTGGGGTTGGTGCTGTTGGGGTCTCGCCCCATGTAGTTGAGGACGGCCGGGAGCATCTCGTCGGCCGAGTCGAGGAAGGCGACCCCGCACTTGGAAAGCTTCTTGATGTTTTCCGGCTCGAACAGCATGGCCCAGGAATCGATCTTGTCGGTACCCAGCGCCGCCTTGACCTTCTCGACGTTGTAGCCGATGCCATTGGTGCCCCACAGGTAGGGGACGGCGTACTGGTTGCCAGGATCGTTCTTTTCCAGGCGCTTCATCAGCGCCGGGTCGAGGTTCGCGTAATTGGGCAGCAGCGCCTTGTCGAGCTTCTGGAACGCGCCCGCCTTGATCTGCTTGCCGAGGAAATGGTTGGACGGCACGACCACGTCATAGCCGGTGCGACCGGCCAGCAGCTTGCCTTCCAGGGTTTCGTTGGAATCGAAGACATCCTGCACCGGCTTGATGCCAGTGGCTTTTTCGAAGTCGGCGAGGGTGGTCTGACCGATGTAGTCCGACCAGTTATAAATGTGCACCGTGGGCGCCGCTTGGACGCTGATCGCCAGCGTCAGACCCGCTCCAGCCATGACGGCCTTGCGAAATACAGAAATAGACAAGTGGGAGGTCCTCACAAATGTGCCAGTGGCGAACGACAGAAATACCTGCCGGATAAGCAAACCGGCGCGCAACTTACCTTCGATGCACTCGTGCCGCAAAAAAAATTTGTGCTTTCATGCTCCCTGGGCGGGATTTACACCGCACCCAGGGAGGCAACCAGGGTTACTTGCCCGATTTGATCTTGGTCCAGCTGCGAGTGATTTCGCGCTGGGCCTTGGCACCCGGGTCAGCAATTGCGTACAGCTGTTTCTTCACATCAGCCGGTGGGTAGATGCTCGGATCGCCCGAGATGTCCTTGTCCACCAGCGGGGTGGCCGCCTTGTTGCCGTTCGGGAAACGTACGGCGTTGGTGATCTCGGCCATGATTTCCGGTTGCATCAGGAAATCCATGAACTTGTAGGCGGCGTCGACGTTGGCGGCATCTTTGGGGATGGCAACCATGTCGTAGAAAGTACCGGCGCCTTCTTTCGGAATGATGTAGTCCAGCTTGACCTTGTCACCGGCTTCATGGGCCCGGGCCTTGGACTGCTCCAGGTCACCCGAGTAACCCACGGCCACGCAGATGTTGCCGTTGGCCAGGTCCGAGATGTACTTGGAGGAGTGGAAGTAACCGATCGAAGGACGCACGCTGAGGAACAGGTCCTCGGCGGCTTTCAGGTCTTCTTTTTTCGTGCTGTTGGTCGGCTTGCCCAGGTAGTGCAGCGCCGCCGGGATCATCTCGGTCGGAGCATCGAGGAAGCTCACACCGCAGCTCTTGAGCTTGGCGATGTTCTCGGGCTTGAACACCACGTCCCAGGAATCGATCTTGTCGATGCCCAGCGCAGCCTTGACCTTCTCCGGGTTGTAGCCGATGCCGATGGAGCCCCACATGTAGGGGAACGCATATTTGTTGCCCGGGTCGCTGGCGTCACCAACGGCCTTGAGCAGGTCTTCGTCGAGGTTCTTCCAGTTCGTCAGCTTGGAGCGGTCCAGCTCCTGGTAGACGCCGGCCTTGATCTGCTTGGCCAGGAAGTTGTTAGAAGGTACTACCACGTCGTAGCCGGACTTGCCCGCCAGCAACTTGGCCTCAAGGGTTTCGTTGCTGTCGAAGACATCGTAGACGACCTTGATGCCGGACTGTTTCTCGAACTTGGCGACGGTGTCTGGTGCGATGTAGTCGGACCAGTTATAGACGTGCAGTACTTTGTCATCCGCGTGAACAGCACTGGCCATGGCGCCCATCAGGGACATAGCCAGCAACGTCTTGCCCAATTTCTTCATGCGTAATGCTCCAGAATTTTTATTTAGCCATCTGTTCAGCGGCCGGCTTATTCGGCGCAAGCTCCGAGCGACTGAAACAGTCGCTAGTCTGGCAAGTTACAAGGCGCTCTTTCAACAAAAGAGGCACCTTGAAACTCATTGATGCCATTACGCTAGCCTAGCACTTGGCTACTTCAGCGCTTCGAGCGTCAGGTCCAGGCATTTGCGCGCCTTTTCCACCAGCTCGTCGATCTCTGCATGGCTGATCACCAGCGGCGGGGCGATGATCATGGTGTCGCCCACGGCGCGCATGATCAGGCCGTTGTCGAAGCAGAACTGGCGGCAGATCATGCCTGCACCCTGACCTTCGTAACGGGCGCGGGTAGCCTTGTCCTTGACCAGTTCTATGGCACCGAGCATGCCCAGGCCACGCACTTCGCCCACCAATGGGTGATCGTTGAGCTCACGCAGACGTTTCTGCAAATACGGTGCCGTTTCTTCGTGGACACGCTCGATGATCTTCTCGTCGCGCAGGATCCGCAGGTTTTCCAGGCCCACCGCCGCCGCCACCGGGTGACCGGAGTAAGTGAAGCCGTGGTTGAAGTCGCCACCTTCGCTGAGCACCTTGGCCACTTCGTCACGCACGATCACACCGCCCATGGGGATGTAACCGGAGGTAAGGCCCTTGGCGATGGTCATCAGGTCGGGCTTGAGGTCGTAGTAATCGGAACCGAACCACTCACCGGTGCGACCGAAGCCACAGATCACTTCGTCAGCAATGAACAGGATCTCGTACTTGGCGAGGATTTCCTTGATCTTCGGCCAATAGGTGTCTGGCGGAATGATCACCCCGCCCGCGCCCTGGATCGGCTCGGCGATAAAGGCGGCGACGTTGTCTTCGCCGACTTCGAGGATTTTCTTTTCCAGCTGCTCGGCTGCCCACACGCCGAACGCGTCCGGAGTCATGTCGCCACCTTCGCCGAACCAGTACGGCTGCGGGATATGCTCGATGCCCGGCAGCGTCCCGCCCTGTGCATGCATGCCGCTCATGCCACCCAGGGCGGCACCGGCCACGGTGGAACCGTGATAACCGTTGATACGACCGATGATCACCTGCTTCTGCGGCTTGCCCTTGAGCGCCCAGTAGTGGCGGACCATGCGCAAGTTGGTGTCGTTGCCTTCGGAACCGGAACCGGTGAAGAACACATGGGTCATGCCTTTCGGCGCCACGGCGGAGACCGCTTTGGCCAGCTCCAGTGCCGGTGGGTGGGCAGTCTGGAAGAACAGGTTGTAATACGGCAGCTCGCGCATCTGTTTGGCGGCCACTTCAACCAGCTCTTCACGGCCGTAACCGACCGCCACGCACCACAGGCCCGCCATGCCATCGAGGATCTTGTTGCCCTCGCTGTCCCACAGGTGCACGCCCTCGGCCTTGGTGATGATCCGCGGCCCCTTCTCCTTCAGCTGTTTATAGTCACTGAAAGGTGCCAGGTGATGCTCACTGCTAAGGGTTTGCCACTCACGGGTTTGCGGGTTGTTGACGCTCATGTGCTTCTCCGTTTGTTGACGGCCGCGGTCCTGCGGCTCCGGGTTGATCAGACCGCAAACAGCAGGAACTCACGTTCCCAGGAGCTGATTACGCGTTTGAAGTTTTCATGCTCGGCGCGTTTGGTGGCGACGTAGCCGGCGATGAATTTCTTGCCCAGGTATGGCTCCAGGGCTTTGCAGTTTTCCATGCGCTCCAGGGCGTCCTCGATGGTCAGCGGCAGGCGCAGGTTGCGGCGCTCGTAACCACGCCCCTGTACCGGCGCACTCGGCTTGATGCCTTCGACCATGCCGATGAAGCCGCACAGCAAGCTGGCGGCGATCGCCAGGTACGGGTTGGCGTCGGCGCCTGGCAGACGGTTCTCGACCCGGCGGTTCTGCGGGCCAGCATCCGGTACGCGCAGGCCAACGGTACGGTTCTCTTCGCCCCACTCGACGTTTACCGGTGCCGAGGTATCCGGCAGGAAGCGGCGGAACGAGTTGACGTTCGGCGCGAACAGCGGCAACACCACCGGGATGAACTTCTGCAGGCCGCCGACGTGGTTGAGGAACAACTCGCTCATGCGCCCGTCTTCGTCCGAGAAGATGTTCTTGCCGGTGTGCACGTCAATGATGCTCTGGTGCAGGTGCATGGCGCTGCCCGGCTCGCCGGTCATTGGCTTGGCCATGAAGGTGGCGGCGACGTTGTGCTTGAGCGCGGCCTCGCGCATGGTGCGCTTGAACACCAGGATCTGGTCGGCCAGCGACAGGGCGTTGCCGTGACGGAAGTTGATCTCCATCTGCGCCGTGCCGTCTTCGTGGATCAGCGTGTCGAGATCCAGGTTCTGCAGCTCGCACCAGTCGTAGACGTCCTCGAACAGCGGGTCGAATTCGTTGGCCGCTTCGATCGAGAACGACTGACGGCCGGTTTCCGGGCGCCCGGAGCGGCCGATCGGTGGCTGCAGGGGGAAGTCCGGGTCTTCGCAGCGCTTGGTCAGGTAGAACTCCATTTCTGGTGCCACGATCGGCTGCCAGCCCTTGTCGGCATAGAGTTTCAAGACCTTCTTGAGCACGTTGCGCGGCGACAGCTCAACCGGGTTGCCTTGCTTGTCGTAGGTGTCGTGGATCACCTGGGCGGTCGGCTCGATGGCCCAAGGCACGAGAAACACCGCGTTCTCGTCGGGGCGGCAGATCATGTCGATGTCGGCCGGGTCGAGCAGCTCGTAATAGATGTCGTCGTCGACATAGTCGCCGGTCACGGTCTGCAGCAGCACGCTCTCGGGCAGGCGCATGCCTTTTTCGGCAATGAACTTGTTGGTCGGCGAGATCTTGCCACGGGTGATACCGGTGAGGTCGCTGATCAGACACTCGACTTCGGTGATCTTGTGTTCTTTCAACCAATCGGTGAGCTGGTCGAGGTTGCTACTCATAAATACCTCAGGAGGTAAATGTCTGGACAGACGTCAGGACGACACCCGGAGTGGGCCGTCCCAGACATTCTGGATGCCCCACGAGGCTAAAGCAAAAGTCAGGCGCAGGGAGGCCGCAACGGGCAGTTCCCGCAAGGCTGACGAGCCCGCTATAGTGATGGCAGAGGTAATTCGAAGCAGCGTCGGCAGCAGGCAGGACACCCGGGCCGTCAATTATTTCAGCCGGGGCGCAACGTGCTGGCGCATGGCGCAAGCCACCCGCGAGGAACGCGTGCAAACCGTTCTGTGAACGGCGGGCGATGATGCCGGTTGTCGGCAGGCGTGACATGTAACCCCCGGTATTATTGGTGTTATGGGTTGCCACCGAGCTTAGCCTTGTTCATTTTTTTACACAACACCCCCGTAAAAAATAGAACACGCCCCGCTCAAGATCGCCGTTACCGTACGAAAGCAGCCCTTGTCGGCGCCCCCAATTGCAGCAAAAATGCCGCTTGAGGGCCATTTTAGGGCATCATGGGGCTGGCTTGACTTCAGCAAGGCTTTCCGATTGACTGAACCTGCAAGCCCCCATTGATTGATATTTTTAACAACAAAGGTGTTGCATCATGTCGGTACCCCCGCGTGCCGTTCAGCTTAACGAAGCGAACGCGTTCCTTAAGGAACATCCTGAGGTTCTCTACGTTGACCTTCTGATTGCAGATATGAATGGTGTGGTGCGCGGCAAGCGCATCGAGCGCACCAGCCTCCACAAGGTTTACGAGAAAGGCATCAACCTGCCGGCCTCCCTCTTCGCCCTGGATATCAACGGTTCGACCGTCGAAAGCACCGGCCTTGGCCTGGACATCGGCGATGCCGACCGCATCTGCTATCCAATCCCTGACACCCTGTCCAACGAGCCTTGGCAGAAGCGTCCCACCGCACAACTGCTGATGACCATGCACGAGCTCGAAGGCGAGCCGTTCTTCGCCGACCCGCGCGAAGTCCTGCGTCAGGTCGTGAGCAAGTTCGACGAGCTCGGCCTGACCATCTGTGCCGCATTCGAGCTGGAGTTCTACCTGATCGACCAGGAGAACGTGAATGGCCGTCCGCAACCGCCGCGTTCGCCTATTTCCGGCAAACGCCCGATCTCGACCCAGGTGTACCTGATCGACGACCTCGACGAGTACGTCGACTGCCTGCAGGACATCCTCGAAGGCGCCAAGGAACAAGGCATTCCTGCCGACGCCATCGTCAAGGAAAGCGCCCCGGCCCAGTTCGAAGTGAACCTGCACCACGTTGCCGACCCGATGAAGGCCTGCGACTACGCGGTCCTGCTCAAGCGCCTGATCAAGAACATCGCCTACGACCATGAGATGGATACCACCTTCATGGCCAAGCCCTATCCGGGCCAGGCGGGTAATGGTCTGCATGTCCATATCTCGGTGCTGGACAAAGATGGCAAGAACATCTTCACCAGCGAGGATCCCGAGCAGAACGCCGCACTGCGTCACGCGATCGGCGGTGTGCTCGAGACCCTACCGGCGTCGATGGCGTTCCTCTGCCCGAACGTCAACTCGTACCGCCGTTTTGGTGCCCAGTTCTACGTGCCGAATTCGCCGAGCTGGGGCCTGGACAACCGTACCGTGGCCCTGCGCGTGCCCACCGGCACGCCGGATGCCGTGCGCATCGAACACCGCGTAGCCGGTGCCGACGCCAACCCGTACCTGCTGATGGCCGCCGTACTGGCCGGTGTTCACCATGGCCTGACCAACAAGGTCGACCCGGGCGAGCCGGTTGAAGGCAACTCCTACGAGCAGAACGAGCAGAGCCTGCCGAACAACCTGCGTGATGCCCTGCGCGAGCTGGACGACAGCGAGATCCTGGCCAAGTACATCGATCCGAAATACATCGATATCTTCGTGGCCTGCAAAGAGAGCGAGCTGGAGGAGTTCGAACACTCCATCTCCGACCTTGAGTACAACTGGTATCTGCATACCGTGTAACAACGGTTGGATGCTGGAATGAAAAACGCCGTCGGCCCCTGAGTCGACGGCGTTTTTTATGGCCTCATCGCTGGCAAGCCAGCTCCCACAAGTGCTGTGTACACCGGACCTGTGGGAGCTGGCTTGCCAGCGATGGGCTGCAAGGCAGCCCCAAAGGCTACAGCGCTTTTTCGAAGATCTTCGAATTACGCTGATAGTTGTACAGCGATGCCCGCGCCGCCGGCAGCCGCTCGACGCCGCTCGGCACGAAGCCGCGTTCGCGGAACCAGTGCGCTGTCCGCGTCGTTAGCACAAACAGCGTGTTGAGCCCCATCTCCCGCGCCCGCGTCTCGATACGCTCCAGCAGCTCGTCACCACGGCCACCATGGCGATACTCCGGGTTCACCGCCAGGCACGCCAGCTCGCCCGCTTCAGAATCGGCAATCGGGTACAACGCCGCACAGGCGATGATCATGCCTTCGCGCTCGACCACACTGAACTGCTCGATCTCGCGCTCCAGCACCTCGCGCGAACGACGCACGAGGATGCCCTGCTCCTCCAGCGGGCTGATCAGGTCGAGCAAGCCACCGACATCCTCGATCGCCGCCTCACGGACCTTCTCGAACTGCTCCTGGGCCACCAGGGTGCCGCCACCGTCGCGGGTGAACAGCTCGGTGAGCAAGGCGCCGTCTTCGGCATAGCTGACGATATGGCTGCGCGCCACGCCGCCACGGCAGGCTTCGGCGGCAGCATCGAGCAGCTCGCCCTGGTAATCGCTGCCCAGGCGCTGCAGGTGCGCGGGCACCTGCTGTGGGCGCAACTCGCGTACCAGCCGGCCCTGCTCGTCGAGCAGGCCACGCTCGGCGCCGAACAGCAACAGCTTGTCGGCGCCCAGCTCGATAGCGGCGCGGGTGGCGACGTCTTCACAGGCCAGGTTGAAGATCTCGCCGGTGGGCGAGTAGCCCAAAGGCGAAAGCAGGACGATAGAGCGCTCGTCGAGCAGGCGGTTGATGCCCTTGCGGTCGACCCGGCGCACTTCGCCGGTGTGGTGGTAATCGACGCCTTCGACCACGCCGATCGGCCGTGCGGTAACCAGGTTGCCAGCGGCCACGCGCAGACGCGAGCCCTGCATCGGCGAGGCGGCCATGTCCATCGACAGGCGCGCTTCGATGGCGATGCGCAGGTGGCCGACGGCGTCGATCACGCATTCCAGGGTGGCAGCATCGGTGATCCGCATGCCGCGGTGGTAGTGCGGGGCCAGGCCGCGGGCAGCCAGGCGGCTTTCAATCTGCGGGCGCGAACCGTGGACCAGCACCAGGCGCACGCCAAGGCTGTGCAGCAACACCAGGTCGTGGACGATATTGCCGAAGTTGGGGTGCTCGACCCCGTCACCGGGGAGCATGACCACGAAGGTGCAGTCGCGGTGGGCGTTGATGTAAGGCGAAGCGTGACGCAGCCAATTGACGTATTCGGGCATAACCGGAGAGCCTGTAGAAAATAGGGACAAGAACGGGAAAGCACACAGCGCTCGAAGGGTTATCGTCGGAACAGGCTTGGCGTCACGCGCAATCTCCTCTGCAAAACGGTTCAGCTCAGCGGGCAATTACCGGGCTGAGGCAATAATGTTCGATCAACTCACGCAATAGACGCACAGTAGGCTGCAAGCGTGACATTTCCAGGTATTCACCCGGCTGGTGGGCGCAGGCGATGTCGCCAGGGCCGAGTACCAGGGTCTCGCAGCCCAGGCGCTGAAGATAAGGCGCTTCGGTGCCAAAGGCTACCGCTTCGGCGCGATGACCGGTAAGACGTTCGGCTACCCGCACCAGTTCCGCATCGGCGGCCTGCTCGAACGGCGGCACCTCGGGGAACAGCGGTGCATAGTCGATGCGCACCTGATGCTGTTCGGCCAGCGGCGCCAGTTTGTGGCGAATGGCGGCACGCAGCACTTCAGGGTCCATGCCCGGCAGCGGGCGCAGGTCGAATTCCAGGGCACACTGGCCGCAGATGCGGTTGGGGTTGTCGCCACCATGGATACAGCCGAAGTTCATTGTCGGCTGCGGCACGCTGAACTGCGCGTTGCTGAATTCCTTCTGCCATTGCCGGCGCAGGTTCATCAGTTCGCCCATCACCTGGTGCATGGCCTCCAGGGCGCTATGGCCCAGGCTCGGATCGGACGAGTGGCCGCTGCGCCCAAGGATGTCGATGCGCTCCATCATCACCCCCTTGTGCAGGCGGACCGGCTTGAGCCCGGTCGGCTCGCCGATCACCGCCGCACGGCCCAAGGGCCGCCCGGCCTCGGCCAGGGCGCGGGCGCCGGCCATCGAACTTTCTTCGTCACAAGTGGCGAGAATCAGCAGCGGTTGCTTGAAGTCATGAGCCAGCAAGGGCTGCACGGCTTCGATGATCAGGGCGAAAAAGCCCTTCATGTCGCAACTGCCCAGGCCCACCCAGCGCCCGTCGACCTCAGTCAGCTTGAGCGGATCGGTCTGCCAAAGCTCGGGGTCGTAGGGCACGGTGTCGCTGTGCCCGGCCAACACCAGCCCGCCCGGGCCGCTGCCGTAGCTTGCCAGCAGGTTGAACTTGCCCGGGCTGACCTGCTGGATATCGCAGGCAAAACCCAGGTCCCCCAGCCAGCCGGCCAGCAGGTCGATCACCGCACGGTTGGACTGATCCAGTGACGGCTGGGTGCAACTGACCGATGGCGCGGCGATCAGGGCGGCGAACTGCTCTTTGAGCGATGGCAACGGCATGCGCTTTCTCCTTGGGCGAAGCCCATCATAGGGCCATCCGGCACCGGGAATAAACCGCCGCGAGCCGACTCCTGTACACTGCACCCCCAAGACGCTCCCTGTCATTCGAGCCTGGATTACCCAGCAATGCATAAAGAAACCGAAATCAAACTGCGGGTCAGCCGCGAGACCCTCGCCGCCCTGCGTGAACACCCATTGCTGAACAAGCGCAACAAGTCCGGGTGGCAAAGCCGCGAACTGCTCAACCAGTACTTCGACACCCCGGAGCGCGACCTGGCCGCCGCCAAGGTCGCCCTGCGCCTGCGCCGCGACGGCGATGTGGTGATCCAGACCCTCAAGACCCGTGGCCAGAGCGTCGCCGGCCTGTCCCAGCGCAACGAGTTCGAGTGGGAGTTGCCCAAGGCCAAGCTCGACCTGAAAAAACTCGACGCCGAGTGCTGGCCAGAGCAACTGGCTGATGTCGACAAAAAGACCATCAAGCCGCTGTTCACCACCGATTTCACTCGTGAATACGCCGAAATCGCCTGGGGCCGCGGTAAGGCCAAGGTGGTGATCGAAGCCGCACTGGACCTCGGCACCGTGGTCGCCGGCAAGCAGAAGGAAGAAATCTGCGAGCTGGAGCTGGAGCTGCGCGAAGGCGCCCCCGAAGCCCTGCTGGAACTGGCCGCCGAGCTGTCGGCAAAACTGCCGCTGATGCCCTGCGACATCAGCAAGGCCGAGCGCGGCTACCGCCTGCTCGACGCCGGCAGCTACGCCCTGAGCTTGCCTGGCGCCGAACTGAACGCCGAGATGACCCTCGACGACGCCTTCGCTGCGCTGGCCTGGCAGTTGCTCGGCAGCAGCCAGCGCCTGGCCGAACAGTACCGTTTCAATGGCCACTGGCGCCTGCTGCAGGACTGGGTCGAAAGCCTCTGGGAGCTGCGCGCCCTGGCCAGCAGCCTCGGTCAGGCCGGCCCACGCGCCAGCACCCGCGAGCTGCGCAACAGCCTTGACGCCCTGCTCGAAGACTGGCGCCCGCTGGTGCTGGCCGGTGCCGACGATGAAGACGTGCGTCGCGCTGCGCCCGAGCAGTTCGCTGAAGAGCTGCTGGAAACCCGCTGGGGCCAGTTCTCCCTGGAAACCTCGCGCTGGCTGCTGGCCCGTGGCTGGACCGTCGAGCGCAACAAGCGCGGCGACCGCCAGGGCGCCGCACAGTTGGCCAACTGGCTGAACGTGCTGCTGGCCGAAGAAGCCAAGGCCCTCAACCTGCCGCTGTACCATCGCCAGCCGGAAGACCTGGCCGAGCAGTTGCCGCGGATCGAACGCCTGCTGGCCTGGCTGCACCACGCCCGTCAGGTGCTGGAGAGCCCGGACCTGGACCGCCTGTTCGGTGAACTGAACAAGCTGCACGAGCTGGCCAACCTGCCGATCAGCGACGAAGTGCTCGAAGCCCGCATCCACCAGGCCATGGCGGTGTTCCAGAGTCGCGGCTGGAAGCATCTGCTGCGCAAGTAAGGCTCAAGGCAATACCGGCAGACTCGTCGTGGACTTGATTTCGGACAAGGCCACGGTCGAGTTGACCTCCTGGATCCCCGGCACCATCGACAGCTTTTCGAAGAAGAACCGTTCGTAGGCTTCGATGTCCGGGGTGACAATGCGCAGCAGAAAATCCACTGCGCCCATCAAGACATAACACTCCAGCACTTCCGGAAAGCCGCGGATCGCCTCGGTGAACTCGGTAAAGTTGGAGCGCCCGTGGGCGTTGAGTTTGACCTCGGCGAAAATCTGCGTGTTCAGGCCGATCTTCTTGCGGTCGAGCAGGGTTACCTGGGCGCGAATCACCCCCTCCTCTTTCAGGCGTTGTATGCGCCGCCAGCATGGCGATTGCGACAAGCCCACGCGCTCGGCGATCTGCGCGCTGGAGAGCGAGGCATCTTCCTGCAGCAAGGCCAGGATGCGCCGGTCATAGACGTCCAACTCGCTGTGCATGATTATTCCTCAAAAACGGATAGTGACGAATTGAGCTATTCAATAGCTGGCGATATCGCACGATCATAGAGAAGAAATACCCCGACCTGCATGTAAAAATTTCTCCACTTTCTGCGGAGAATCCCATGAGCGCTCTCGAACGGCTGGACAGCCCCCTTACGCCCTTGCGCAACGATGTCTGGGCCGCCAGCAACGTGCACAGCGATGTCTGCTACCAACTGCAGGTAGAAGCCGAGCCCGACAGCCTGTGCCGGCTGCTCAACCTGTTTGCCCTGCAATTTCTGGTGCCGCATCGGCTGAAGGTTGAGCAAGAGGATGATCTGCTCAACGTCGAGATCGGCATCAGCGGCCTGAGCTGGCACCGCGCCGAACTGATTGCACAAAAAATGCGCAACCTGATCTGCGTGACCGAGGTGCAATTGAGCGAGACCCGAAAAGCCTGGTAACCCTTGTACCCGTGGAAAGCCCGCCTCAGCGGCTAACCTTGCTCAGGCCACCACTGTCGGTGGCGCGGCAAGGAAGCCCGCACGCATGCACAACCTCAGCGAAGATCGCTGGCTTGACCTCGGCACCTTGCTTGACGAGCTAGTGGCCGATCAACGCATCAGCCCGGATGATCGCAACATCTGCCCTCCCGTGCAGCACGAGCAGCACCCACTCGAATGGATCGCCAGCCAACAGTTTGCCGACCTGGGCAATCCCGGCCAACGCCTGGACCTGGGTACCCTGTGCCAATGGCTGGCCAGGCAGGCTGGCCAGCCTTACCTGCATATCGATCCCCTGAAGATCGACCTTGCCCGGCTCACCGGCCTGATGTCCGCAGGGTTCGCCCGGCGCCACGGCATCCTCGCGCTGGCCGCCGATGCCAGCGGCGTCACCGTGGCCAGCGCACAACCTTATGTACGCGCCTGGGAAGCGGACCTGGCCCAGGTGCTGCAACGGCCGATCAAGCGCGTGCTGGCAAGCCCGGTGCAGATCCGCCAGCTCAGCCAGACGTTTTTCCAGGTCGCGCAATCGGTCAGCGGCGCCAGCCAGCAACAGTCAATGCCGACGGCCGCGGGCAATCTTGAGCAGTTGCTCGAACTGGGCAGCCGGGGCCGCGAGGCGCAAGCCAACGATGCGCATATCGTCAGCATCGTCGACTGGCTATTGCAGTACGCCTTCGAACAGCGCGCCAGCGATATTCACCTCGAACCCCGGCGCGACCAGGGTCAGCTGCGCTTTCGTATCGACGGCGTGCTGCATCCGGTCTACCAGTTCCCGGGGCCGGTCACCCTGGCTGTGGTCAGCCGCCTGAAAAGCCTGGGGCGCATGAATGTCGCAGAAAAGCGCCGCCCCCAGGATGGCCGGATCAAGACCCGCCTGCCTGGCGGCGAAGAGGTCGAGCTGCGGTTGTCGACCCTGCCCACTACCTTCGGCGAAAAGTTGGTGCTGAGAGTCTTCGACCCGCAACTGCTGCAACAGGACTTTGCGCAACTGGGCCTCGGCGGAGCCAATCTCAGGCGCTGGCTGTCGATGCTTGACCATCGCCATGGCATCATCCTGGTCACCGGGCCCACCGGCTCGGGCAAGACCAGCACCCTTTACGCCAGCCTCAAGCACCTGGCCACCCCGCAGATCAACCTGTGCACCGTCGAAGACCCGATCGAGATGGTCGAGCCGGCCTTCAACCAGTTGCAGGTGCAACCAAGCATCGACCTGGATTTTGCCACCGGGACCCGCGCCCTGCTGCGCCAGGACCCGGATGTCATCATGATCGGCGAGATACGAGACCTGGAAACTGCCCAGGTGGCGATTCAGGCGGCCCTCACCGGGCACCTGGTGCTCTCGACCCTGCACACCAACGACGCCTGCAGCGCCATCACCCGCTTGCTGGAGCTGGGCATCGCGCCTTACTTGCTCAAGGCCAGCCTGATCGGGGTCATGGCCCAGCGCCTGGTGCGCACCCTGTGCAAGCACTGCAAGGCCGCGCCAGCGTCGCCGGGGCAGAGCCATCAAGCGGTGGGCTGTAGTGAATGCCGGCAGACCGGCTATCACGGACGTAGCGCGATTTACGAACTGCTGGGCATCAGTGATGCACTCAAAGCCCGATTCGAGCCCGACCTCGATCTGCTCGCCTTGCGCCGACTGGCGCTTGATGACGGCATGCTCAGCCTCAAGCACAGTGGCGCCGAGAAGGTTGCCGCAGGGCAGACAACCGAGGCCGAAGTGCTTCGCGTCATCGCCTGAAGCAGGCGCCTAACCTTTTATCTGGCCAGGGAACTAGATCCACATAAACCCAATCAAAGGCCCCAGTTCACCTCAGTTGGAGTCACCTTAATGCGTTTCAAGTTTGCAGTCGCAACCCTTGCCCTGCTCTCCCTGCCGGTTGGATCTGCCATGGCTGATACCTTCTGGCGCAACGTCATCTCTTCTGGCGCCACCACCGCGTCCTCTTACCTGACCTCCAAAGACCACAAACTGGTCGTGGCTGCCCAGGATGATGCCGGCAGCTTTGTCGCCAGCGAAGGTGCGATTCGCGGCCCATACCTGGAAGCGGCGATGCAGAAAGTCCGCGCCGACAACCCGGGCCTGAAAGTCAGTGACATGGAACTGGCCAATGCGATCCTGGCCAAGAACGCGGTAGCCAGCGAGTAAGCGGCAACCCTTGTGGGAGCGGCGGTGCGACGCCTCGACTTGCCCCGCGAATGCGAAAAAGCCAGTCTGCACCGGCCTCATCGCGGGGCAAGCCCGCTCCTACCCGAAACAATTGCCTCAGCGGTAATCTTCCACCGGCACACAGGCACAGAACAGATTCCGGTCGCCATACACGTTGTCGACCCGGTTCACCGCCGGCCAGTACTTGTGCATCCGCGCATGGGCACTGGGCGCCACGCCCTGGGCAATGCTGTAGGGCCGCTCCCATACGCCCAGCACATCCTCAAGCGTATGCGGCGCATGCTTGAGCGGATTATCTTCTGCCGGCCAGTTACCCTCCTGCACTTCGCGGATCTCGGCACGAATGCTCAACATCGCCTCGACAAAGCGGTCCAGCTCGGCCTTGGACTCGCTCTCGGTCGGCTCGACCATCAAGGTCCCCGGCACCGGGAATGACATGGTCGGTGCGTGGAAGCCGTAATCCATCAGACGCTTGGCCACATCCTCCTCGGTGATCCCGGTCAGGGCTTTCAGCGGCCGCAGGTCGAGAATGCACTCATGCGCCACCCGTTCGTTGCGTCCGCGATAAAGCACCGGGAAGGCGCCGCCCAACTGCTCGGCCAGGTAGTTGGCCGAGAGGATCGCCACCTCGCTGGCATCGGCCAGCTGCGGGCCCATCATGGCAATGTACATCCAGCTGATCGGCAAGATGCTGGCGCTGCCCCAGGGCGCGGCGCTGACCGCTGTGTTCTGCGGGTCGGGGCCGGGTAGCGGGATTACCGGGTGGCTGGCGACAAAGGGCGCCAGATGCGCTCGCACGCCGATCGGGCCCATGCCCGGGCCGCCACCGCCGTGGGGGATGCAAAAGGTCTTGTGCAGGTTCATGTGCGAGACATCGGCACCGATATCCGCCGGTCGCGCCAGGCCGACCTGGGCATTGAGGTTGGCGCCGTCCATGTACACCTGGCCGCCGTGCTTGTGGATAACTTCACAGATCTCGCTGATGCCCTCCTCGTAGACGCCGTGGGTCGATGGATAGGTGGCCATCAGGCACGACAGCTTCTCGCCGGCCGCCTGCGCCTTGGCCTTGAGGTCGGCCAGGTCGACGTTGCCGGCCTGGTCGCACTCGACGATCACCACCTGCATCCCGGCCATCTGCGCCGAGGCCGGGTTGGTGCCGTGGGCCGAAGCCGGGATCAGGCAGATATCGCGCTGCGGTTGATGGCGGCTGCGGTGATACTTGGCAATCGCCATCAACCCGGCGTACTCGCCCTGGGCCCCGGAGTTGGGCTGCATGCAGATGGCATCGAAGCCGGTGATTGCGCACAACCAGCTTTCCAGCTCGTCGATCATCGCCTTGTAACCCTGCACCTGTGCCGCCGGCGCAAAGGGGTGCAGCAGGGCAAAGCCGGGCCAGGTGATCGGGATCATCTCGCTGCTGGCGTTGAGTTTCATGGTGCACGAGCCCAGCGGGATCATCGACTGGTTCAGTGCCAGGTCCTTGTTCTCCAGCTGCTTGAGGTAGCGCAGCATTTCGGTTTCGCTGTGGTGCAGGTTGAACACCGGGTGACGGAGAAAGTCCGAGCGCCGCACCAGTGCTGGCGGAATGCCTTCGGGCTGCGCCAGGGCATCCAGCGCGGCGATATCCAGCCCGTGGTCGGCGCCGAGGAAGATATCGAACAGGCGCATGACCGTGCTTTCGTCACAGGTCTCGTCGAGGCTCACGCCCAGTTGCCCGCGGCCAAGAATCCGCAAGTTGACCTGCACCGCCTCGGCGCTTTCGATGATTGCCGTCTGGCTGCCACCGACCTCCAGGGTCAGGGTGTCGAAGAAGTGTTCATTGAGGCGCTTGATGCCCTTGCTCTCCAGGCCCGCAGCAAGCACGAAGGTCAGCGCATGCACGCGCTGGGCGATGCGCTGCAAGCCTTCCGGGCCGTGGTACACCGCATAGAACGCGGCGATGTTGGCCAGCAGTACCTGGGCAGTGCAGATGTTGGAGTTGGCCTTCTCGCGGCGGATATGCTGCTCGCGGGTCTGCAGGGCCATGCGCAACGCAGTGTTGCCCCGGGCATCCTTGGACACGCCAATGATGCGCCCGGGCATGGCCCGTTTGAACTCGTCACGACAGGCAAAATACGCCGCATGCGGGCCACCAAAGCCCATGGGCACGCCAAAGCGCTGGGACGAGCCCAGCACCACATCGGCGCCCTGCTCGCCCGGCGGCATCAGCATTACCAGGCTGAGCAGGTCGGCAGCTACACAGGCCAATGCCTGCTGGGCATGCAACTGGGTAACCAGCGGGCGCAGGTCGCGCACTTCGCCATGGGTATCGGGGTATTGCAGCAAAGCCCCGAATACCTGGTACTTGGCGAGGTTATCCACAGCGTCGACGATCAGTTCGAAGCCGAAGCCTTCGGCACGGGTCTGCAGCACCGAGAGGGTTTGCGGATGGCAGTGTTCATCGGCGAAGAAGGCATTGCTTTTCGACTTGGCCACGCGCTTGGCCAGGGCCATGGCTTCCGCCGCGGCGGTGGCTTCGTCGAGTAACGAGGCGTTGGCCAGGTCCAGGCCGGTGAGGTCGATGATCATCTGCTGGAAATTGAGCAAAGCTTCCAGGCGGCCCTGGGCGATTTCCGGTTGATACGGGGTATAGGCGGTGTACCAGCCCGGGTTTTCCAGGACGTTACGCAAAATGACGGTGGGGGTGACGGTGCCGTGATAACCCATGCCGATCAGGCTGGTCCACACCTGGTTCTGCTCGGCGTAGCCCTTGAGCTTGGCCAGGGCGGCCTGTTCATCGAGGGCGTCAGGCAGGTCCAGCGGCCGGATCAGGCGAATGCCCGGCGGCACGGTCTGCTCGATCAGCTCGCGCCGGCTGCCAACGCCGAGGGTGGCGAGCATGGCCTGCTGCTCCGAGGCATCGGGCCCCAGGTGGCGACGCAGGAAAGAATTGCGGTCTTGCAGTTGGCTCAGGGACGGCGACTGGGACATAGCGGCTCTCTCTTCCTCGACCAAGCCTCGAGCGCTCGAGGCATATTGAGTCTAGGAAGAGATTGCCGCCTGCGTGAAACTATTCGCCGATGGCGGCTTTGTAACCGGCGGCGTCGAGCAGCTTGTCCAGCTCGGCCTTGTCGCTTGGCTTGAGCTTGAAGATCCAGCTGGCGTACGGATCGCTGTTCAGCGACTCAGGGCTGTCGGCCAGCTCCTCGTTGACCGCAATCACTTCACCGCTGACCGGTGCGTAGATGTCGGAAGCTGCCTTGACCGACTCGACCACACCCGCCGCATCGCCGGCGGCAAAGACCTTGCCCACTTCCGCCAGCTCGACGAACACCACGTCACCCAGGGCTTCCTGGGCGTGGTCGCTGATCCCGACAGTCACAGTGCCATCAGCTTCCAGCCGGGCCCATTCGTGGCTTTCGGCAAAACGCAGGTCGGCGGGGATATTGCTCATAATTGTTGTCCTCGATTGGGTCAGCGGTTGGGCCGCCAGAATGGGTTCAGATCAGGATCTTGCCATGGCGCACGAAGGTCGGCTTGACCACTCGCACCGGGTACCACTTGCCGCGGATCTCCACCTCGGCACGATCGGAGGTGGCCATCGGCACCCGCGCCAGGGCAATGGATTTGCTCAGCGTAGGAGAGAAACTACCACTGGTGATCTCCCCTTCGCCAATCCCGGCGACACGGACCACCTGATGGGCGCGTAAAACCCCGCGCTCTTCGAGCACCAGGCCGACCAGTTTCTGCTCGACGCCATGCTCGATTTCTTCCAACAAGCCTTTACGGCCGATGAAATCGCGCGCTGCCGGCTCCCAGGCGACGCTCCAGCCCAGGTTCGAAGTCAGCGGCGTATGGGCTTCGTCGATGTCCTGGCCATAAAGGTTCATGCCGGCTTCCAGGCGCAGGGTGTCGCGCGCACCAAGGCCGCTCGGGGCAATGCCGGCGCCGACCAGGTCGTTGAAAAATGCCGGGGCCTGGACAGCGGGGAAGATGATTTCCAGGCCATCCTCACCGGTGTAACCGGTGCGGGCGATAAACCAGTCGCCGTCGGCCAGGCCTTCGAAGGGTTTCAGTTCACGGATCAACGCGGCGCGTGCGGCAGTCACCAGTTCAGCGACCTTTTCCCGTGCGTCCGGGCCCTGGATGGCCAGGATGGCCAGTTCCGGGCGTTCGCTGAGTTCGACTTCGAAACCGATCTTGCGCGCCTGCAGCCAGGCCATGTCCTTGTCGCGGGTCGAAGCGTTGACCACCAGGCGGTAACCGTCTTCACAACGGTAGACGATCATATCGTCGATGACTCCGCCCTGCTCGTTGAGCATGGTGCTGTACAGGGCCTTGCCGGGAGCGCCAAGGCGGTCGACATCGTTGGCCAGCACATGCTGCAGCCAAGAGCGGGCCTGGACGCCACGGATATCGATCACGGTCATGTGGGATACATCGAATACGCCGCAGGCCTGGCGCACCTGATGGTGCTCCTCGACCTGCGAACCATAATGCAGAGGCATATCCCAACCGCCAAAATCGACCATCTTGGCGCCAAGGGCCAAGTGCAGGTCATAAAGAGGCGTACGCTGTCCCATGGGTTTCTCCTTCCGGGCGTGGCGAGGCTACGGCTGGCAGCGTTGCAGCTACCCGGCCTGTAGGACCGGCCGCAGCGAATGCCGCGCATTGTAGCTGCAAGGAGGCAGGCTTACACCCTCAGCGCGTTTGACCCGGGTGCTGGGCCGAACGTCGAATCAGCCCGATGACCGGCAACAGGCCGACTAACACGAGGGTCAAGGCCGGCAGCGACGCTCGCGACCATTCGCCTTCGCTGGTCATTTCGAACACCCGTACTGCCAGAGTGTCCCAGCCAAACGGGCGCATCAGCAGGGTCGCCGGCATCTCCTTGAGCACGTCGACGAACACCAGCAGCGCTGCACTCATTGCACCGGGCACCAGCAAGGGTAGATACACCTTGAAAAACAATCTCGGACCGCTGACGCCCAGGCTGCGGGACGCTTCCGGCAAAGAAGGACGAATCCGCCCCAGGCTGTTTTCCAATGGCCCGTAGGCCACTGCAATAAAACGCACCAGGTAAGCCAGTAACAAAGCCGACAGGCTACCGAGCAGCAACGGCTTGCCGGCGCCACCCAGCCAGTTGGAGAGCGGCACCACCAACTGATTATCGAGGTAACTGAAGGCCAGCATGATCGACACCGCCAGCACCGAACCGGGCAAGGCATAGCCCAGGTTGGCAAGACCGACACCCGCGCGGATGCCCGGCGTCGGTGCCTGGCGCCGGGCAAACGCCAGCACCAGGGCGACACATACGGTAATCAGCGCCGCCATGGCGCCCAGGTAGAGGGTATGCAGGATCAGGCCAGCATAGCGCTCGTCGAGGTCAAAGCGGCCGCGCTGCCAGAACCACACCATCAGTTGCAGCATCGGCACCACGAAGGCACAGGCAAACACCAGCAGGCACCAGCTGCTGGCAGCCAGCGCCTTGAATCCACGCAAGTGATACAACGCCTTGCCCCGCGGCCGTTCGTTGCTGCTGCGCACCGCGCCACGGGCACGCCGCTCGCCGTACAACACCAGCATCACCGCCAGCAACAGCAGGCTGGCCAGCTGGGCGGCGCTGGAGAGGCTGAAGAAGCCGTACCAGGTCTTGTAGATGGCGGTGGTGAAGGTGTCGAAATTGAACACTGACACTGCGCCGAAATCCGCCAGGGTCTCCATCAACGCCAGCGCCACCCCGGCACCGATCGCCGGCCGCGCCATGGGCATGGCGACCCGCCAGAATGCCTGCAGCGGCGAAAGTCCCAGTACCCGTGCCGCTTCCATAAGGCCTTTGCCCTGGGCCAGGAAGGCGTTACGGGCCAGCAGGTAAACGTACGGGTAGAACACCAGCACCAGCACGGTGATCACCCCGCCGGTGGAGCGCACCCGCGGCAGGTGCATGGGCCCGAACCACTCGCGCAACAGGGTTTGCACCGGCCCGGCGAAATCCAGCAGGCCGACGAACACGAACGCCAGCACATAGGCCGGAATTGCGAAGGGCAGCATCAGGGCCCAGTCGAGCCAGCGCCGCCCGGGAAACTCGCACAGGCTGGTCAGCCAGGCCAGGCTCACCCCCAGCACCGTCACGCCGACGCCGACACCGAGGATCAGCGTCAGGGTGTTGCCCAGCAGGCGGCTCATCTGGGTATCGAGCAGGTGCGACCAGATCTGCATGTCGACCGACTGCCAGGACAACAACAGCACGCTCAGCGGCAGCAGCACCAGGGCGGCGATGGTGAAGACCAGGGGGTACCAGCGGCGTTGGGCGGGGTGGGCCAAAAGTGAAATCTCTATGGGAATGATTGCGACCGCGTTGCGGTCGATCGCTGGCAAGCCAGCTCCCACAGTGAAAAGAGAGCACCGCTATCCCTGTGGGAGCTGGCTTGCCAGCGATTGGGGCCCGATAGGGCCCCGGAAGGATAAAGCCTGGCGCTTAGTTCCAGCCAGCCCGATCCATCAGGCGAATGGCTTCGGCCTGGCGTTTGCCGGCTACTTCCACCGGAATGCTGTCGGCCTTGAACTTGCCCCAGGCGGCCACTTCTTCCGAAGGCGCCACAGCCGGGTTGGCCGGGAACTCCTGGTTCACGCCCGCAAAGATCTTCTGCGCCTCTTCACCGGTCATCCATTCGACCAGCTTCTTCGCCGCTTCAGGATGCGGCGCATATTTGGTCAGGCCAATGCCCGAGAGGTTGACGTGCACGCCACGGTCAGCCTGGTTAGGCCAGAACAGCTTGACTGCCAGCTTGGGGTTTTCCTTGTGCAGGCGGCCGTAGTAGTAGGTGTTGACGATACCGACGTCGCACTGGCCGGCGTTGATCGCCTGGAGCAGCGCGGTGTCGTCGGAGAACACGTCGGTGGACAGGTTGTTGACCCAGCCCTTGATGATTTCTTCGGTTTTCTGCTCGCCGTGGGTTTCGATCAGGGTGGCGGTCAGCGACTGGTTGTAGACCTTCTTCGCCGTACGCAGGCACAGACGTCCTTCCCAGTTCTTGTCGGCCAGGGCCTCGTAGGTGCTCAACTCTTCGGGTTTGACCCGGTCGGTGGAGTAGGCAATGGTCCGCGCGCGCAGGCTCAGGCCGGTCCAGTCGTGGGACGAGGCACGGTATTGGGCGGGGATGTTCTTGTCGATGATGTCCGACTTGATCGGCTGCAAGATGCCCATCTGCTCCGCCTGCCAGAGGTTGCCGGCGTCGACGGTGAGCAGCAGGTCGGCAGTGGCGTTCTCGCCCTCGGCCTTGATCCGCTGCATCAGCGGTGCTTCCTTGTCGGTGATGAACTTGATCTTCACCCCGGTCTCTTTGGTGTAGGCGTCGAATACCGGTTTGATCAACTCGTCGATGCGCGAGGAATACACCACCACCTCGTCCGCCGCCTGGGCGGCAGTGCCGAACAGGGTCAGAGCCAGGGCGGCCAGTACGTGCTTGCGTGGCAACATGGTGCGGTCCTCGGAGTTCAAGAGAGGCGCAAATGGTAGTTAATCCCATTTGGCTTCTCAACCGAACTCACAAGTGAGGAGTTACCAGATGTTGCGGGGCCCTCAGGCCCGCGCCAGTTCCGGCAGGTCACCGCTCAAGCCCAGGGCCTGGCGCACGAACAAAGCCTTGGCTTCCGGCAGTTGCTCGACCCATTTCAGGCCGCTATTGCGCAACCAGCGCAAGGGCAATGGATCAGCCTGGAACAGGCGCTCGAAACCTTCCATCGCCGCCATCAAGGCCAGGTTGTGCGGCATGCGCCGGCGCTCGAAACGGCTCAGCACGCGAATATCGGCCAGGCGCTCGCCACGCTCGTAGGCATGTTGCAGCTCTTCGGCCAGCACCGCGGCATCGAGAAAACCGAGGTTGACACCCTGCCCGGCCAACGGGTGAATGGTGTGCGCGGCATCGCCAATCAGCGCCAGGCCTTCGGCCACGTAACGTTTGGCGTGACGTTGACGCAGTGGCACGCAGACCCGCGGATCGGCCTGCAGCACGCTGCCCAGGCGCCCTTCGAAGGCACGCTCGAGCTCGGCGCAGAACCCTTCGTCGCTCAACGCCATCAGGTGTTCGGCCTGCTCCGGCGTGGTCGACCAGACGATCGAGCACCAATCCTGCTGGCCATCGCGCAGCAGGGGCAGGAACGCCAGCGGCCCCTCATCGGTAAAGCGCTGCCAGGCGGTCGCCTGATGCGGCTGGGCGCAACGCACACTGGTGACGATGGCGTGATGCAGGTAATCCCACTCGCGCGTCTCACAACCGGTCAGGCGGCGCACCGCCGAGTTGGCACCGTCAGCGGCAATCACCAGCGGCGCACGCAGGGTACGACCGTCGGCCAGGGTCAGCAGCCAGTCGTCGCCGGAGCGGCGCATCTGCTCCAGGCGGGCATTGGCCAGCAGGCCGATCTCGCTGTCGTGCAGGCGCTCCAGCAGGCCATCCTGCACCACCCGGTTCTCGACGATATGGCCGAGCACCTCGGCATGCACGCTGGCGGCCGAGAAGTGGATCTGGCCAGTGCCACTGCCGTCCCACACACGCATGTCCGAGTAGGGGCTCAAGCGCCGTTCGCTGATCCCCTGCCAGGCGCCCAGGCGCTCGAGGATGCGCTGGCTGGCCGCCGACAAGGCGCTGACCCGCGGCTCGAATGCCGACTGCTGGTCAAAGGGCTTGATCGACAACGGGCTGCCATCGAGCAAGAGAATTTCCAGGCCGCTGTGCTGCAACGCCAGGGCCAGAGCGCTGCCGACCATACCAGCACCGACAATCAACAGATCTGCGCGCATTTCCATGCCTTAAGCCTGTCTCGCTTGCGGCTTGAGCCGCACGTAAAGGGTTTTGTCGACCCGCGCCACCAGCTCACCGGCGGCGTCGCGGATATCGACCTGAAGTCGTGGCAGATATTTTTTGCCGCCGGCGGTGTGCTGGCGGATGTCATCAAGCAGCGCATCGTCGATGCGCAGGTCGGCGAACACCGGGCCTTTGCCCGGGGACACGAAGTCGATGCTGGCGGCCTTGTCCCAGACGATGTACTCACGCCCGAGCAGCTCCATCAGCATCAACATGTAGAACGGGTCGACCATCGCATACAGGCTGCCGCCGAACTGGGTGCCGACATAATTGCGGTTGAACCAGCGCAGGCCCATGCGCACACGGATATGGCGCAGGTCGGGGCTGACGCTGAGCACACGGATGCCCGCGCCCAGGTACGGCGGATAGATGTTCAGCAGCCAGCGCAGCCTGCGCGCGCGCCGGGCCAGTTTGCGCGGGTCGCTCATGTTCAGTTCCGTGGGTCCGGGCGAGTGCCCAGGCCCATGGCCTGGCGTGCGAACCAGCGCTTGGCCGGGGGCAGCAGGTCAAGGCCGAGCAGGCCCAGGTTACGGCCGGTGGCCACCAACGGTTGGGCGCTGCCGAACAAACGAGTCACACGGTCGGAGAAGCCCACGGTCAGGTCCTGATCCAGGCGCTGACGCTCGCGATAAGCTTGCAGTGTGGCGAAATCTCCCGGCAAACCTGGGCTGGCCAGCAGGCCTTCGGCCAGCGACTGCACATCGCGCAGCGACAGGTTGAAACCCTGCCCGGCAATCGGGTGCAGGCTGTGCGCGGCATTACCGAGCACCACCAGGTGCGGGCGCACCTGCTCCTGGGCCTCGACCAGCGACAATGGATACAAATGCCGGGCGCCAACCTGGCGCAGCGCGCCCAGGCGGTAGCCAAACACGTCCTGCAGCTCGCTGAGGAAGCTGCGCTCGTCCAGTTCGGCCAAACGCTTGGCGTCCATCCCGGCGCGGGTCCAGACCAGCGCGCAGCGGTTTTCCGGCAATGGCAGCAAGGCCATCGGCCCGTCATCGGTGAAGCGCTCGAAGGCCTGGCCGCAATGGGCTTCGCTCGGGGTGATGTTGGCGATCAGGGCGCTCTGGTTGTACGGCCGCTGGCTGACATGAATGCCCAGTTGCTCGCGCAGGCCGGAGCGGCCGCCATCGGCCAGTACCGCGAGGTCGCATTCAAGCGTGGTGTCGTCGTTGAGCGACAGCCGATAGCCGTCTTCCAACGCCTGCATGGCGGTGACTTCCGCCGGGCAGCGCCAGCTCACCACCTCGGCGTCCAGGCCCTTCCACAGGCACTGGCCGAGCCAGGCGTTCTCGACCACATAGCCAAGCGCCGGCACGCCTTCTTCCAGGGCATCCAGGCGGGTGGCGCCAAAGCGCCCGCGGTCGGAGACCTGGATCTGGCGGATCGGCTCGGCGCGGCGGCTGATCTGCTGCCACAGGCCGAGGCGTTCGTAGATTTGCCGGGTACCGAAGGACAACGCCGAAGAACGGGCATCGTAGCTCGGCTGAAAACTGTCACCAGGGGCGAACGGCTCGATCAGCAGGATCTTCCAGCCACGGGCCTTGGCCCCGGCTTGCAGGGCCAGGGCCAGGCTGGCGCCGACCAGGCCGCCGCCAATGATCGCCAGATTGACCCGGCTCATGCCGCGTCACTGCGCGCAGCAGCCATCAAGGCTTCGATTTCGGCAACCGTCTTGGGTACGCCGGAGGTCAGGATTTCACAGCCCTGCTTGGTTACCACTACGTCATCCTCGATTCGCACACCGATGCCGCGCCACTTCTTCGCGACACTCTGGTTATCGGCACCGATATAGATGCCGGGTTCCACGGTCAGGGCCATGCCCGGCTCGAGCACGCGCCACTGACCACCGACCTTGTACTCGCCGACATCGTGCACATCCATGCCCAGCCAGTGCCCGGCGCGGTGCATGTAGAAGGCCCGGTAGGCTTCGCTATCAATCAGTTCCTGCACCTGGCCCTTGAGCAGGCCCAGCTCCACCAGGCCTTCGGTGATCACTTGCACCGTGGCTTCGTGGGCGTGGTTCCAGTGCTTGCCTGGGGCGATCACCGCAAAGGCGGCTTCCTGAGCCTTCAATACCAGCTCGTAGATAGCCTTCTGCTCCGGCGAAAAACGCCCGCTGACCGGGAAGGTACGGGTGATGTCGCTGGCGTAGCAGTCGATCTCGCAACCGGCGTCGATCAACACCAGGTCACCGTCCTTGAGCGGCGCGTCGTTCTCCTGGTAATGCAGGATGCAGCTATTGCGCCCGGCGGCGACGATCGAGCCGTAGGCCGGCATCTTCGCCCCGCCCTTGCGAAACTCGTAGTCCAGTTCGGCTTCCAGGCTGTACTCGCGCAGACCGGCGCGACAGGCCTGCATGGCCCGCACGTGGGCACGGGCGGAAATCGCCGCGGCCTCGCGCATCACTTTCACTTCCGCCGCCGATTTATACAGGCGCATGTCGTGCAGCAGATGATCCAGGGCAACGAATTCGTTCGGCGGCTGCGCACCCAGGCGCGCTTTGGAGCGGATCACGTTGATCCACTCCATCAAGTGGCGGTCGAACTCGGGGTTGCTGCCCATGGCCGAATACACCCGGTCACGGCCTTCGATCAGGCCGGGGAGGATGTCGTCGATATCGGTGATGGGGAAGGCGTCATCAGCGCCAAAATCGCGGATCGCTCCTTCCTGGCCAGCACGCAGGCCGTCCCAGAGCTCGCGCTCGGGATTACGCTCGCGGCAGAACAATACGTATTCGCCGTGCTCGCGGCCAGGGATCAGAGCGATCACCGCCTCGGGCTCGGGGAAGCCGCTGAGGTACTGGAAGTCGCTGTCCTGGCGGTACACATGCTCGACGTCGCGGTTGCGGATGGCAACCGCGGCGGCGGGCAGGATGGCGATGCTGTTGGGTTCCATCTGCGCCATCAGCGCCTTGCGTCGACGGGCGTATTCCGACTTGGGGATGTGGCTCATGGGCAGTGGCAGTCCCTGGTTGATCAGTGCAGCGAAGGTTTGGCCGCAGGCTCGACCGGCTGCTTTGCCAGCTCCGTGTAGAGCAGCAGCGGGGCGACACGCAGGTATTCCATGACTTCCATGTAATCGTTTTCGCCGTCTTCGGATTCTTCCAGGGCGTCCTGAACCTGAGAGATCGCGACCAGGTCCTGCAGCACTTCCTTGGCCTCGGTGCTCAGTTCCTTGCCACCGGCGTTCAGGCCGAAACCGGCAATGAAGCCTTGGCACCATTGACCCAGGGCGGCAGCACGCTCGGTCAGCGGCTCATCATCACCCGGCAGCAACAGTACGACGGTGATATCGTCACTGGTGAGTTCGACCTTGACCATTTCTTGCAGGCCGATCAAAGCGTTACGAACGTTGTCTACCGGCTCGCTTTCCAGCAGGCCAGCGGCGTCTGCCAGCCACGCGTCGGCATCGAAGCCAGCACCGGCGCAGCTGCGCCCGAGCAACAGCCCGTGCAGTTCGGCAGGGGAAACAGGATGCCCATTGCTGCTGAGCAAGGTAGCGAAGGCGGTGTACGGCGAATTGGTATTGGGCATGGGCAACTAGGCGCCAGACGGCGCAATGACTAGAATGAAGACCTTGTATCCTAGCACCGGCAGGCGCGCCAAGACCATCGACGCGGCCAACTCCGGGCCGGCCAGGGCATAAACCGGGCAACCACCCGCAAGACCGAATCGAGTGGCAACCAATGCAAGAGAACGATCTGCAAGCGCTGATGGGCCGATTCGAACTGCTGATTGAGCGGGTCGAGCAACTAAAACGGCAAAATGCACTCTTATTAGCTCAGGAAAAATCCTGGCGCGAAGAGCGCGCCCACCTCATCGAAAAAAATGAAATCGCCCGGCGTAAGGTCGAATCGATGATTTTGCGACTCAAGGCCCTGGAGCAAGACTCATGAGCTCAAGCAATAGCGTCACTGTTCAGATTCTCGACAAAGAGTATTCGATCATCTGTCCGCCGGAAGAACGCAGCAACCTGGTCAGCGCCGCGCGCTACCTGGACGGCAAGATGCGCGAAATCCGCAGCAGCGGCAAAGTCATCGGTGCCGACCGGATTGCCGTGATGGCCGCACTGAACATCACCCACGACCTGCTGCACAACCAGGAACGCCCGGAAGCGACGGGCACTGGCGTTAACCGTGAACAGGTGCGCGACCTGCTTGAACGCGTCGATCAGGCATTGGCCGACGATCAAGATTCAAATAAGGGTTGAGTATCGGTATACTGGCGCCACTCCCTGGAGTGCTTGCCAGTCGGTCATGTCCCTGAGCCGATACGCACAACCACGGGGGTTGCACGTGGGGCCGGTGTGCATGTCCGCTTGACGGAAAGCCTTAACGCCTCCTGCAATCTCCACCTTGAACTTTCGGGTTCAAGGGCTACACCGACAGCGGTTCGTCGGGGAGCCTGAATTACCTTTGCCCGCCCTTCTGCGCGGGCAATTGAGCTGTCACCCGCAGGTGGCAGCCCTCTCTGGGACCGCCCGTGCCATGACCGACACCGCGCCGCTTACCCGCCCCCAACTTCGCCGCCTGCTTCGCGATGCCCGCCGCGCCCTGACGCCGGCCGAACAGCGCCAGGCAGCCCGAGGCCTGTACCGTCAGCTGGCGCAGCACCCGCTGTTTCGCCGGGCCAGACACATCGCCCTGTACCTGCCCAATGATTGCGAGATCGACCCGCGCCTGCTGATGCGTGAAGCCCAGCGTCGCGGCAAGCGCACCTACCTGCCGGTGCTGCACGCCTGGCCGAAGACCAAGATGGTGTTCCAGCGCATCGAAGCCGGCGAGAAGCTGCGGCCCAACCGTTTCCGCATTCCCGAGCCGCACATCAGCCTGGCCCGGCAACGGCCGATCTGGGCGCTGGACCTGATCCTGCTACCGCTGGTGGGTTTTGATGAAGTGGGTGGTCGGCTGGGCATGGGCGGCGGTTTCTATGACCGCAGCCTGGCCTATCAGGCCCGCCGCAAGGCCTGGAAAAAGCCATTGCTGCTGGGCCTGGCGCATGAATGCCAGAAGGTCGAGCGACTGGCGCAAGCCAGTTGGGATGTGCCGCTGCAGGGGACGGTCTCGGACCGTGGCTGGTACCTGGCACCCGATTGATAGGCGCCAGCAAGGGCAATCAACGCTGTTGCGGATTGACCGGCATTTCGTAGGGGGCGTCGAGTTTGCGTTCCCAAAGGCTTTGCGCATAACCGGTAGTGACAACACCCAAACCGAACAGAAACACCAGAATCCAGAGCAAATCCGGTTTGCGATTCATCGATTGCCCCCCTCAGGCAAACTGATCACGTTGTCAGCAACGTTTTTGTTGTTGCAGCAGCGTCAAGCTTAAAATGCGCGCATTCTCCGACAACCTGAGGCGACACGCAAACGTTGACGCCAACCGACCGTCGGTTTCCTGAAACAGGTTATTTCAAACATTGTCTGGAGCACCACCCATGGCCTACTGGCTGATGAAATCCGAGCCCGACGAACTCTCGATCAAGGACCTGGCGCGCCTTGGCGAAGCGCGCTGGGATGGCGTGCGCAACTACCAGGCGCGTAATTTCCTGCGCGCCATGGCGGTCGGTGACCTGTTCTTTTTCTACCACTCCAGCTGCCCGGAGCCGGGCATTGCCGGCATCGCCCGCATCAGCGCCGCAGCCTACCCCGACCCCACTGCGCTGGACCCGCAAAGCCATTACTTCGACGCCAAGGCCAACGACGAGAAGAACCCGTGGAGCGCCGTGGATGTCGCCCATGTCGAAACCTTCGGCAAGGTCCTGCAACTGGGCTACCTCAAGCAGCAAACCGCCCTGGCCGAACTGCCGCTGGTGCACAAAGGCAGCCGTCTTTCGGTGATGCCGGTCACCGCCGAACAATGGGCAGCGGTACTCGCACTGCGTTAAACAGGGTAGGATTGCCGCTCATTTGACGAACATCAACGCACCAGGACCGGTGCAGCGTCACAATTTGACGTTAATGCAGCAAGGATTGCCCAACCATGTCGATGAGCCAACACACCCCCAAACTCTTCGCCGGCGCCTTGATCGCCCTGCTCCTGGCCGCAGGTGGCCTGGGCTACTGGAAGTCCCTGCATGACCGCTTGCCCGAAGGCCTGAGCATGGGCAACGGCCGGCTCGAAGCCACTGAAGTGCAGATCGCCAGCAAGATCCCCGGGCGCCTGGCCGAAGTACTGGTCGATGAAGGCGATACGGTCAAACAGGGCCAGTTGCTCGCCCGCATCGACACCCGCACCCTCGAAGCCCAGCGCAGCCAGGCCGAAGCCGAAGTGCTGCGCGCCCGGGAGAACTACTCCGCGGCCCAGGCCACGGTGCAATTGCGCCAGAGCGAACAACTGCTGGCCAGCCAGGAGCTCAAGCGCGTACGCGAAATCTTCCAGCGCAAATATGCCAGCCAGCAGTTGCTCGACCAGCAGCAGGCCCGTTACGACACCAGCAACTCGGCCGTGGTCGCCGCCCGCGCGCAACTGGCGGCAATCAAGGCGGCCATCGGCGCTGCCGAAGCCCAGGTCGCGCAACTGACCAGCGAAATCGACGACAGCAGCCTGCGCGCGCCGATCAACGGCGTGATCCAGCTGCGCCTGGCCGAACCTGGCGAAGTGCTCGGTGCTGGCGGCCGCGTATTGATGCTGATCGACCCGAGCGACCAGTACATGAACCTCTACCTGCCCGCCTCCACCACAGGCCGCCTGACTGTCGGCGACCAGGCGCGCATCGTCCTCGACGCCCTGCCCGACCGGGCCTTGCCGGCGAAGATTGCCTTCGTCGCGGCCAAGGCACAGTTCACCCCCAAGCAAGTGGAAACCCGTGACGAGCGCCAGAAACTGGTGTTCCGGGTCAAGCTGCGCCTGACCGAACCGAGCGCCGTGCCCCAGGCCAAACCCGGCATGCCGGGCGCAGGCTATGTGCGCACCGCTGATGTGGACTGGCCGGCCAACCTGCAATGAGCGCGCTGGCGCTGAACGCCGAGGGCATCAACCACCGCTACGGTGGGCTGAGTGCCCTGCAGGACATCGCCTTCAGCCTGCCGGCTGGCACCCGCTGCGGCCTCATCGGCCCGGACGGCGCCGGCAAGTCGAGCCTGCTCGGGCTGATCGCCGGGGTCAAGAAACTGCAAAGCGGCGAGCTGCAGGTGCTCGGCGGCTCGATCCGCCAGCGCCGCCATCGCAACAACCTGTACCCGCGCATCGCCTTCATGCCCCAAGGCTTGGGCAATAACCTTTACCCTGAGCTTTCGATCAGCGAGAACATCCGCTTCTTCGCCACCCTGTTCGGCCTTGGCGCCAAGGAGTGCGAACAGCGCATGCACAACCTGCTGCTGGCCACCGACCTGCTGCGCTTTGCCGAGCGCCCGGCGGGCAAGTTGTCGGGCGGCATGAAGCAGAAGCTCGGGCTGTGCTGTGCGCTGATCCACGAACCGGACCTGCTGATTCTCGACGAACCCACCACCGGCGTCGACCCGCTGTCGCGCCGGCGCTTCTGGGAGCTGGTCGAACAGGTACGCCAGGAGCGACCGCAACTGACCTTGCTGGTGGCCACGGCCTACATGGAAGAAGCCGAACAGTTTGAACACTGCCTGATGCTTGATCGTGGCCGGCTGATTGCCGCGGGCTTGAGCGAAGAACTGGCCGCAGCCACCGCCAGCCACAAGCTCGATGACGCCTTTACCCACTTCCAGGGCGACAGCCAGCACAGCCAGCAGCCATTGGTGATCCCTGCGCGTGACACCGGCAATGCCGAGATCGCCATCGAGGCCCACGAACTGACCTTGCGCTTTGGCGACTTCACCGCCGTGAACAAGGTCAGCTTCGCCATCGGCCGTGGCGAGATCTTCGGTTTTCTCGGCTCCAACGGCTGCGGCAAGACCACCACCATGAAAGTGCTCACCGGCCTGATGCCGGCCAGCGAAGGCAGCGCCACCCTGCTCGGCCGCCCGGTGAACGCCAAGGACCTGGCCACGCGCAAGCGCGTCGGTTTCATGTCCCAGAGCTTCTCGCTGTATGGCGAACTCAGCGTGCGACAGAACCTTGACCTGCATGCGCGGCTGTTCGACCTGCCCAAGGCCGAGAGTGGCCCGCGTATCGCCGAGTTGATCGAGCGTTTCGACCTGGGCGCCATCGCCGACCAGCAGTCCGGCGCCCTGCCCCTGGGCTTGCGCCAGCGCCTGTCACTGGCGGTGGCAGTGCTGCACCGCCCGGAAGTACTGATCCTCGACGAACCCACCTCAGGCGTCGATCCCGCCGCCCGCGATGATTTCTGGCGCCTGCTGATCGAGCTGTCGCGAGACCAGGGGGTGACGATCTTCCTCTCCACCCACTTCATGAACGAAGCGTTGCGCTGCGACCGGATTTCCCTGATGCATGCCGGCAAGGTCCTGGCCTGCGATACCCCGGCGGCGCTGCAGCAGCAGTTTGGTGGCGAGACCCTTGAAGACGCCTTCGTCACCTGCCTGGAACAGGCTCAGGGAGCCAGCGAAGCGCCGACGGTCAGCACCCAGCTCGATACTCCAGCCAACGCAGCGCCGTTGCACCTGCGCCGCGGCTTCAGCCTCAAGCGCCTGTTCGCCGTCGCCACCCGCGAAGGCAAGGAACTGCTGCGCGACAAGGTGCGCCTGGCTTTCGCCCTGCTCGGCGCGCTGTTCATGATGGTGATCTTCGGTTATGGCATCTCCCTGGATGTGGAGAACCTCGCCTTCGCCGTCTACGACCAGGACCAGAGCCCGCAAAGCCGCGCTTACCTGGAAGCCTTCCGCGGCTCACGCTACTTCGCCGAGCAGACACCGATCCGCGATGCCGCACAGTTGCATAAACGCCTGCAGCGCTCGGAAATCAAACTGGCCCTGGAGATTCCGCCAGGTTTTGGCCGCGACCTGTACGCCGGGCGCCAGCCGGTAGTCGCGGCCTGGCTGGATGGCGGCATGCCGTTTCGCGCCGAGACCAGCCGCAACTATGTCGAGGCCGTGCACCAGGCCAACCTTGAACAACTGGCGGCGCTGAGCAGCAAGTCCCGGCCCGGGCAAACCCCGGTGCGCCTGGAAACCCGCTTTCGCTACAACCAGGATGTGGTCAGCGTGAACGCCATCGGCCCTGGGGTGATGGCGCTGATCCTGGCGTTCATTCCGGCGATGCTCACCGCGCTGGGTATCGTGCGCGAGAAAGAACTGGGCTCGATCACCAACTTCTATGCCACGCCACTGACCCGCCTGGAGTTCCTGCTCGGCAAGCAGGCGCCGTACCTGGCGGTGAGCATGATCAACCTGGCGCTGCTGGTGGCAATGAACCGCTGGCTGTTCGGCGTGCCGTTCAAGGGCAGCGCCCTGGCACTGGCCTGCGGTGGCTTGCTGTACCTGCTGGCGACCACCAGCCTGGGCCTGCTGATCTCGGCCTTCACCCGTACCCAGATCGCCGCGATCCTCGGCACCATGATCATCACCAGCCTGCCGACCATTCAGTTCTCCGGGCTGATCGTGCCGCGCTCCTCGCTCGACGGCGCTGCGGCCTTGATGGGGCAGTTGTTCCCGGCCGGTTACTTTCTCGATATCGCTGTCGGCACCTTCACCAAGGCATTGGACTTGCGTGAACTCTGGCCGCAATGCCTGGCGCTGCTGGGCTTCTTTGTCGGTTTCACCGGCCTGAGTCTGGCCATGCTGAAGAAGCAGGAGGTCTGATGCATCGTCTGGCACACACCCTGCGCCTGGGGCTCAAGGAGCTGACCAGCCTGCGTCATGACAGCGTGCTGCTGTTGTTCCTGCTGTATGCCTTCAGCGTGGCGATCTACATGCCGGCCGCAGGCTCGGTGATCGGCGTGCACAACGCCAGCGTCGCGGTGATCGACGAAGACCATAGCCTGGTCTCGCGCAAACTCGCCGAAGCCCTGCAACCACCGGAGTTCCAGCGCGCTGTGCCACTGGCCTACGATCAGCTCGACCAGGCCATGGACAGCGGCCGCTACACCTTTGTGATCAACGTGCCGGTGAACTTCCAGACTGACCTGCTGGCCGGACGCTCGCCGGAGCTGCAGGTCAACGTCGACGCCACGGCCATGAGCCAGGCATTCATGGGCGCCGGCTACATCGGCCGGATCGTCGAACGCGAACTGCTCGACTACGCCAACCAGGGCTCGGCCACTGCCGGCAGCCCGGCGCTGCTCAGCGCCCGGGCGCTGTTCAACCCCAACCTTGAGGGTGGCTGGTTCCTGGCGGTGATCCAGATCGTCAACAACATCACCATCCTGGCCATCATCCTCACCGGCACGGCACTGCTGCGCGAGCGCGAACACGGCACCCTCGACCACCTGCTGGTGCTGCCGCTGACCGCCCTGGAAATCATGCTGGCGAAGATCGGCAGCAACGCCCTGGTGGTGGTGCTGTGCACCTGGGTGTCGCTGGAAGTGATCGTCAAAGGGGCGCTGGGGGTGCCACTGGCGGGATCGCTGGGGTTGTTTCTGGCGGTGACGGCGCTGTACCTGTTCGCCAGCACCGCGCTGGGGATCTTCCTCGCCACCCTGGCACGCTCGACCCCGCAGTTCGGCCTGCTGGCCATCCCGGTGATCATCCCGATGCTGTTGCTCTCGGGCGGCAGCACGCCACTGGACAGCATGCCGCAGTGGCTGCAGTGGGTGATGCAGGGCTCGCCCTCGACCCACTTCGTCAGCCTGAGTGCAGCCATCCTGTTCCGTGACGCCGGGCTGGAAGTAGTCTGGCCAGACATCGCAGCGCTCGCCGCCATTGGCCTGGCCTTCTTCGCGATTGCCCTGGCGCGCTTTCGCCGCAGCCTGACGTCGTGATTACTGGACGATCAGGTTGTTGAACAGCAGGTCGTCGACCGTCGGCTTGCCTTCTTCGGTTTCGAGCACCTGCTGGACCTGCTTCAGGGCTTCCTGACGCAGCTTTTCCTTGGCCTCGACGTTACTCATGCTCTCGAGGTTCTGCTGGGTGAACAGGGCAACCAGCTGGTTACGGATCAACGGCTCGTGATGACGCACTGCTGCCGCCGCGGCGTCGCTGTTGACCCGCAGGGCCACGTCGGCCTTGTACACGCGCAATTTCGACCCGCCATCGAGGGCGTAGTTACCCACAAAAGGCGGGGTGAGGGAAATATAGGAAACCTTCGGTTCCCCTTCCTTGGCTTCCTCGGCCATGGCCGCCATCGGCAGCATCAGCGCCAGTACCATCAAGATCCACGCTTTCACGAATTCGCTCCTCATACAGTTGGCGCCAGCATACCCAGCGCACCGGTCAAACCCAAGCCCGGGCTTATGCCGGCCTATCAGGGCGGGCCATGCTCGTTGACCCGGCACCTCGCCCACCTACACTTATCGGCCACTACGCGCAAAGGAATAGTCCCGATGAAAGCAGTGTTGTGCAAAGCCCTTGGCCCGGCGCAAAACCTGGTCCTGGAAGACGTCGCCAGCCCGGTGCCGAAGAAGAACGAGATCCTGCTGGACGTGCAGGCCGCCGGGGTCAACTTTCCCGACACCCTGATCATCGAAGGCAAGTACCAGTTCCAACCACCACTGCCATTCTCGCCGGGTGGCGAAGCCGCTGGCGTGGTCAGCGCCGTGGGCGAAAAGGCTGGCAACCTGAAGGTCGGCGACCGGGTCATGGCCCTGACCGGGTGGGGCAGTTTTGCCGAACAGGTGGCGGTGCCGGCCTATAACGTATTGCCGATTCCAGCGCAGATGGACTTCACCACCGCTGCGGCCTTCGGCATGACCTACGGCACCTCGATGCATGCGCTCAGCCAGCGCGGCCAGCTCAAGGCCGGGGAAACCCTGCTGGTGCTCGGTGCTTCCGGCGGTGTCGGCCTGGCGGCGGTGGAAATTGGCAAAGCCATGGGCGCGCGGGTGATTGCCGCAGCCAGCAGTACCGAAAAGCTGGCCGTGGCCAAGGCTGCCGGTGCCGACGAGCTGATCAACTACAGCGAAGCCAGCCTCAAGGACGAGATCAAACGCCTGACCGGCGGCAATGGCGCCGATGTGATCTACGACCCGGTGGGTGGCGACCTGTTTGACCAGGCGGTGCGCGGTATCGCCTGGAATGGCCGGCTGCTGGTGGTCGGGTTTGCCAGCGGACGCATCCCCGAGCTGCCGGTGAACCTGGCGCTGCTCAAGGGTGCGGCGGTGCTCGGGGTGTTCTGGGGCGCCTTTGCCCAACGCCAGCCGGCTGACAACGCGGCGAACTTTCAGCAGCTGTTTGCCTGGTTTGCCGAGGGCAAGCTCAAGCCGCTGGTGTCGCAAACCTTCCCGCTGGCTGAAGCCGGTGCAGCCATCGAGATGCTTGGCCAGCGCAAGGCGGTAGGCAAGCTGGTAGTGACCATGGCCTAAACAGCTGAAGCTGTGGGAGCGGGCTTGCCCCGCGATGCCTCCCACATTACCGACCTCATCGCGGGGCAAGCCCGCTCCTACCTGGAATGACAACGCCGAAAGCGCGCCTCCAGATTGCGATCCGGCATGGCGTGGCTGCGCAGGGCATCGAGGGTCTGCTCGACATAGTCGCGGGTAGTGCCATAACGACCCTTGGCACTGGCAAAGATCTGACTGAGCAAGGTGTCCGGCAAGTTGCCGGCGTAGCACGGCAAGTGGCGTTCGAGTACGAAGCCCAGGGCCTGGACCTTGCTGCCATCCTCAAGACGGCAATTGAGCCAGTGCGGACGATAGGCCGGGTAAGGCATCTCCCGTTGCCACAAGGCCAGCAGCGATTCTTCCAGGCAGTCGTCCGGCAAGCGGTAGGCGAAACCGCTGCACGAACCACCGCGATCCAGGCCGAAGACCAGACCCGGGCATTCCGGCGTGCCGCGGTGCTCGTGGGACCACAGGTACAGACCACGATGATAACCATGCACCCGCGCCCGGCGCCTTTCGGCGGCATTGCACTCCGGGCGCCAGATCAACGAGCCGTAGGCAAACAACCACACCGGGCCGCCCTGATGCCGGGACATGGTGTGTTGAACTGAATGTACAAGTTGCTCGCGGGTTAATTGTTCCCCGAAATCAAGCAAAGGAGGATATGCCACATTCAAAGATGCAGTTTCGATCGCCGACATAGCTGCCGCCACACTTCCCCGTGAATTACCAAAGCACTGCACTATAAGCCAAAGCACTGCGCACCGAGTTACCGTACGGCAGATAAGCGCTGCAATACAAGCCCCCAGGCCTCCGGAGACGGCAACAACGGCCGTGCAGGTGCGATAACAGGTGCACTGTTTCAAGTGTAGCGAAAGTTATTTTCGTTGTTGCCAATAATTATTGGCTTATCACCACGGGCAACGCCAAGCGTTATTTAAGCCGGCACGCTGTTGCAGCGTGCCTTATTCCGTCATTCAATTGCGTGGGGCATAAGCGAATACATCGGCGCGCATTTGATGCGCATCCATGCCGGCTTCGACCAGGGCATCGAGAGTGGCATAGATCATGTTCGGCGAGCCGCTGGCATAGACATGCACACCGGCCAGGTCGCTGATGTCTTCACACACCGCCTGGTGCAGCAAGCCGCAGCGCCCTTCCCAACCACACAGATCGCTGACCACCTTGTGCAGGAACAGGTTGGGCAGGTGTTCCCATTCGGCCCAGTGCTCGATCTGGTAGAAGTCGTCCGGCAGGCGCACGCCCCAGTACAGGTGCACCGGGTGCTTGAAACCGCTGGCCCGGCAATGCTCGATCAGGCTGTGCATCTGCGCCATGCCGGTACCGGCGGCGATCAGCACCAGCGGGCCGTCGGGCAACTCCGCCAGGTGCGTGTCGCCAAACGGCATCTCGAGCCGTGCCATGCCATTGCGTTGCAACTGGGCGATCAGCTCAAGTGCGCTGTTCTCGCGGGCCAGCACATGCAGCTCAAGGTCGCGGCCACTGTGCGGTGCCGAGGCCAGCGAGAAGGCGGCCTTGTCGCCGCTGTCACGCTCGATCATCAGGTACTGCCCAGCATGGTAGCGCGGTGGCTTGCCGGCTGGCGCACGCAGGCGCACGCGCCAGACGTCGCCGCCGACTTCCACGCATTCGCTGAGCTGGCAGGCCAGGGTCCGTACCGGCAATTCGCCCAGGGCCAGCACGCCATCCCACAACAAGACACAGTCCTCCAGAGGCTCGGCGATGCAAGTGAACAGCTCGCCGTGATCACGCTCGACGCCATCCTGGCGCACCCGGCCTTCGACCAGCAGCGCGGCGCAGACATGGCAGTTACCGTTGCGACAGCTCTGCGGGCAGTCGTAGCCCAGGCGCCGCGCCGCATCCAGAATCCTTTCTCCGGGCTTGAGCGCCAACACGGCCCCGGACGGCTGCAAGGTTACCTGCATTTAGTCTATTCCCAACTGATGCCAAAGCTCATCGATCCGCCGAGTGACGGCTTCATCCTTGACGATGACCCGGCCCCACTCGCGGGTGGTTTCACCCGGCCACTTGTGGGTGGCATCCAGGCCCATTTTTGATCCCAGCCCGGACACCGGCGAAGCAAAGTCCAGGTAATCGATCGGGGTGTTGTCGATCATCACCGTATCGCGCTTGGGGTCCATCCGCGTGGTAATTGCCCAGATCACGTCGTTCCAGTCCCGCGCATTGATATCGTCGTCGGTGACGATAACGAACTTGGTGTACATGAACTGTCGCAAAAACGACCAGACACCCAGCATTACGCGCTTGGCGTGGCCCGGGTACTGCTTTTTCATGGTCACCACCGCCATGCGGTACGAGCAGCCCTCAGGCGGCAGGTAGAAGTCGGTGATCTCCGGGAACTGCTTCTGCAGGATCGGCACGAACACTTCGTTCAGCGCCACGCCGAGGATCGCCGGCTCATCTGGCGGACGGCCAGTGTAGGTGCTGTGGTAGATCGGCTTGGTGCGGTGGGTGATGCGCTCGACAGTGAACACCGGGAAGCTGTCGACTTCGTTGTAGTAACCGGTGTGGTCGCCGTACGGCCCTTCCGGGGCCATTTCGCCCGGATGGATCACGCCTTCGAGAATGATTTCGGCTGTCGCCGGCACCTGCAGGTCGCTGCCACGGCATTTGACCAGCTCGGTGCGGTTGCCGCGCAGCAGGCCGGCGAAGGCATATTCGGACAGGGTATCAGGCACCGGCGTCACAGCACCGAGAATGGTCGCCGGGTCGGCGCCCAGGGCCACGGCCACCGGGAAGGGTTGGCCGGGGTGCTTTTCGCACCATTCGCGATAGTCCAGGGCGCCGCCGCGATGGCTCAGCCAGCGCATGATGACCTTGTTGCGGCCGATTACCTGCTGGCGATAGATACCCAGGTTCTGGCGGTCCTTGTTCGGCCCGCGGGTAACGGTCAGGCCCCAGGTGATCAGCGGCGCAACGTCGCCCGGCCAGCAATGCTGCACAGGCAGCAGGCCCAGATCGACATCGTCGCCTTCGATGACTACTTCGTGGCACGGCGCATCCTTGACCACCTTCGGCGCCATTGCCACGACCTTTTTGAAGATCGGCAGCTTCGACCAGGCGTCCTTGAGGCCTTTCGGCGGCTCGGGCTCCTTGAGGAAGGCCAGCAGTTTGCCGATTTCGCGCAGCTCGCTGACCGACTCGGCACCCATGCCCATGGCTACCCGCTCCGGGGTACCGAACAGGTTGCCGAGCACCGGAATGTCGAAGCCGGTAGGTTTTTCGAACAGCAGGGCCGGGCCTTTGGCGCGCAGGGTGCGGTCGCAGACTTCGGTCATTTCCAGGACTGGAGAGATCGGCACCTGGATGCGCTTGAGTTCGCCGCGCTGTTCCAGGCCACGGATAAAGTCGCGCAAATCGCGATACTGCATGCAAAAGCCTCGTATTGGCTGCCGTAGCGGTCGGGCTGCAGAGTGTAGCGCCGAACTCGGCTGCTCAGAATAGCCAAAGTACAGATAGCAAAAAGCCGGGTCGCCCCGGCTCTTGCCCAGCGCAGCAGTTTACTTGCGCTTCATCGACAAGAAGAACTCGTCGTTGGTCTTGGTCTGCTTGAGTTTGTCGATCAGGAACTCGATAGCAGCAACTTCATCCATCGGGTGCAGCAGCTTGCGCAGGATCCACATGCGCTGCAGCTCGTCGTCGGCGGTCAGCAGCTCTTCGCGACGGGTACCCGAACGGTTGATGTTGATGGCCGGGAAGACACGCTTCTCGGCGATCTTGCGGTCCAGGGGCAGCTCCATGTTGCCGGTACCCTTGAACTCCTCGTAGATCACTTCGTCCATCTTCGAGCCGGTTTCGACCAGCGCGGTGGCGATGATGGTCAGCGAACCGCCTTCTTCGATGTTACGCGCGGCACCGAAGAAACGCTTCGGCTTCTCCAGGGCGTGGGCATCGACACCACCGGTGAGGACCTTGCCGGAGCTCGGGATCACGGTGTTGTAGGCACGGGCCAGACGGGTGATGGAGTCGAGCAGGATGACCACGTCTTTCTTGTGTTCAACCAGGCGCTTGGCCTTCTCGATGACCATTTCGGCAACCTGCACGTGGCGGGTTGGCGGCTCGTCGAAAGTCGAGGCAACCACTTCGCCGCGCACGGTGCGCTGCATTTCGGTCACTTCTTCCGGGCGCTCGTCGATCAGCAGGACGATCAGGTGGCACTCGGGATTGTTACGGGTGATGTTGGCCGCGATGTTCTGCAGCATGATGGTCTTGCCCGCTTTTGGCGGAGCGACGATCAGGCCGCGCTGGCCTTTGCCGATCGGGGCGCAGAGGTCGATAACCCGGCCGGTGAGGTCTTCGGTGGAACCGTTGCCGGCTTCCATCTTCAGGCGCTCGTTGGGGAACAGCGGCGTCAGGTTCTCGAACAGGATCTTGTTCTTCGCGTTTTCCGGCCGGTCGAAGTTGATGGTGTCGACTTTCAGCAGGGCGAAGTAACGCTCGCCTTCTTTTGGCGGGCGGATCTTGCCGACGATGGTGTCGCCGGTACGCAAGTTGAAACGGCGGATCTGGCTTGGCGACACGTAGATGTCGTCCGGGCCGGCCAGGTACGAGGCATCGGCCGAGCGCAGGAAGCCGAAGCCGTCCTGGAGAATCTCCAGCACGCCGTCACCGGAGATTTCCTCGCCGCTTTTCGCATGCTTTTTCAACAGGGAGAAAATCACATCTTGCTTGCGCGAACGGGCCATATTTTCTATGCCCATCTGTTCGGCCATTTCGAGCAGATCGGTAATCGGCTTTTGCTTGAGTTCAGTCAGGTTCATAAGGGGAGTGACGTAATCATGTAAGAAGGGGGAATTAAGCTTCTGGCTTAATGAAGCCGCGCCGCAAAGAAGGCGACAGGATCGCGTACTGATTCGAATTAGGGATGCGTCGGCGACGGCGTGCAGAGGGCACCGAAGAAACAGTGCGAGGCCGAATGTAACACCTGCTTTTTCTGGCGTCTAGTCACCAGATAAAGAAAAGCCCCGACGAATGCGGGGCTTTTTTCACTCAGATATTGGCGTCCAGGAAGGCTGCCAGCTGAGATTTCGACAGTGCACCGACCTTGGTGGCCTCGACGTTGCCGTTCTTGAACAGCATCAGCGTCGGGATGCCACGCACGCCGTGCTTGGCCGGGGTTTCCTGGTTGTCGTCGATGTTCAGCTTGGCGACGGTCAGTTTGCCCTGGTAGGTAGCGGCGATGTCGTCCAGAACCGGCGCGATCATTTTGCAAGGGCCGCACCATTCAGCCCAGTAGTCGACCAGCACCGGGCCTTCAGCCTTCAGAACTTCGGCTTCGAAGGTGGCGTCGGTGACGTGTTTGATAAGATCGCTGCTCATGGAAGTCTCCAAGGTCGTAAGCAAAAAAACGTGGCCCATCATAGCTGCACCCGCCGCCTACAGGAAGCCGGGAACGATTGAGTGTAACTATAGTTGTGCATGACCGCGCATATCGCTGCTGTCACGGGAAAGTCATATTTCCCGCACAACCTGCCCCATATCAAGCCTTGATACGCTGCGCGTTGGCGCCAGCGCCGGATCGTGGCAGGATTGCCGGGTTATCGACCGAGAACCCATGACCATGCCGCAAACCACAGCCAAGAATCTGTCCTTGATCGCTGCCATAGACCTGGGCTCCAACAGTTTCCACATGGTGGTCGCCAAGGCCCACCATAGCGAGATCCGCATCCTGGAGCGGCTCGGCGAAAAAGTTCAGCTGGCCGCCGGCATCAACGAAGAGCGCCAGCTCAGCGAAGAGTCCATGCAACGCGGCCTGGACTGCCTCAAGCGTTTTGCCCAACTGATCAACGGCCTGCCCGATGGCGCCGTACGCATCGTTGGCACCAACGCCCTGCGCGAGGCGCGCAACCGTGGCGAATTCATCCGCCGCGCCGAAGCCATCCTTGGCCACCCGGTGGAAGTCATCTCCGGTCGTGAAGAAGCCCGCCTGATTTACCTTGGCGTGTCCCATACCCTGGCCGACACCCCGGGCAAGCGCCTGGTCGCCGACATCGGCGGCGGCAGCACCGAATTCATCATCGGCCAGCGGTTCGAGCCGCTGCTGCGCGAAAGCCTGCAGATGGGCTGCGTCAGCTACACCCAGCGTTATTTCCGCGACGGCAAGATCACCCCGGCGCGCTACGCCCAGGCCTACACCGCCGCACGCCTGGAGCTGATGAGCATTGAAAACGCCCTGCACCGCCTGACCTGGGATGAAGCCATCGGCTCTTCGGGGACCATCCGCGCCATTGGCCTGGCGCTGAAATCCGGTGGCATGGGCAGCGGCGAGGTCAATGCCGAAGGCCTGGCCTGGCTCAAACGCAAGCTGTTCAAGCTGGGGGAAACCGACAAGATTGACTTCGACGGGGTCAAACCCGACCGCCGGGCGATATTCCCGGCGGGCCTGGCGATCCTGGAAGCGATTTTCGACGCCCTTGAGCTGCAACGCATGGATCACTGCGACGGCGCTCTGCGCGAAGGCGTGCTCTACGACCTGCTTGGCCGCCATCACCACGAAGACGTACGTGAGCGCACCCTGACCTCGCTGATGGAGCGTTATCACGTTGATCAGGGACAGGCGGCACGGGTCGAGCGCAAGGCCCTGCATGCCTTCGACCAGGTGGCCAAGGACTGGGACCTGGAAGACGGTATCTGGCGTGAACTGCTGGGCTGGGCGGCCAAGGTGCATGAAGTGGGCCTGGACATCGCCCACTACCATTACCACAAGCACGGCGCCTACCTGATCGAGCACTCCGACCTTTCCGGCTTCTCCCGGGAAGACCAACTGATGCTCGCGCTGCTGGTACGCGGCCACCGGCGCAACATTCCCAAGGACAAGTTCGCCGAGTTCGGCGACGACGCCGCCAAGCTGATCCGCCTGTGCGTGCTACTGCGCTTTGCGATCCTGTTCCACCACATCCGCGGCACCCAGCAGATGCCCACGGTGACCCTGCACGCCAAAGGCGACAGCCTGGACGTCGAGTTCCCTGTGGGCTGGCTGGATGAAAACCAGCTGACCCAGGCCGACTTCGGCCTGGAGGCCGAGTGGCTGGCCCGGGTCGGCTTCGTACTCAGCGTACGATAAGCACCGGGTTGCTCAGGCGCTCGAGCAGAGTGGCCTGGGCACTGCGCGGGTTCTGGTTGCCGGTTGGCGTGCTGCGTACGTAGCGGCCATCCGGCTGCAGGATCCAGGCGTGAGTGTTGTCGGTCAGGTACCCTTCCAGTTCCTTTTTCACCCGCAGGATCAGCTTCTTGCCCTCGACCGGGAAGCAGGTCTCGACGCGCTTGTCGAGGTTGCGCTCCATCCAGTCGGCGCTGGAGAGGAACATCTGCTCTTCGCCGCCATTGAGGAAGTAGAACACCCGCGTGTGTTCGAGGAAGCGGCCGATGATCGAGCGCACCTGAATGTTGTGCGATACCCCGGCAATGCCCGGGCGCAGGCAGCACATGCCACGCACCACCAGATCGATACGCACCCCTGACTGGCTGGCCTTGTACAGCGCGCGAATGATCTTCGGATCGGTCAGCGAGTTGAACTTGGCGATGATGTGCGCCGGCTTGCCGTCGAGGGCGAACTGGGTTTCGCGCGCGATCATGTCGAGCATGCCCTTTTTCAGGGTGAACGGCGCGTGCAGCAGCTTCTTCATGCGCAAGGTCTTGCCCATGCCGATCAGCTGGCTGAACAGCTTGCCGACGTCTTCGCAGAGGGCGTCATCGGAGGTCAGCAAGCTGTAGTCGGTGTACAGGCGGGCGTTGCCGGCGTGGTAGTTACCGGTACCCAGGTGCGCGTAGCGGACGATCTCGCCGGCTTCGCGGCGCAGGATCAGCATCATCTTGGCGTGGGTCTTGAAGCCGACCACGCCGTAGATCACCACCGCACCAGCAGCCTGCAGGCGGCTGGCCATCTGCAGGTTGGACTCTTCGTCGAAACGCGCACGCAATTCGATCACCGCAGTGACTTCCTTGCCGTTACGCGCGGCGTCGACCAGCGCGTCGACGATCTCCGAGTTGGCACCGCTGCGGTACAGGGTCTGGCGCACGGCGAGGACGTGCGGGTCCTTGGCCGCCTGGCGCAGCAGGTCGACCACCGGAGTGAACGACTCGAAGGGGTGCATCAGCAGGATGTCCTGCTTGCTGACCACGCTGAAAATGTTCTCGCTGTTCTGCAACAGCTTGGGGATCGCCGGGGTGAACGGCGTGTATTGCAGCTCCGGGTGGCTGTCCAGGCTGGTGATGCTGAACAGCCGGGTCAGGTTGACCGGGCCATTGACCTGATACAGCTCGCTCTCGCTCAGGCTGAACTGCTTGAGCAGGTAGTCGGAGAGGTGTTTGGGGCAGGTGTCGGCCACTTCCAGGCGCACGGCATCACCATAACGGCGCGAGAACAGCTCGCCGCGCAGGGCCCGGGCCAGGTCTTCGACATCCTCGGAGTCCAGCGCCAGGTCGGCGTTACGGGTCAGGCGGAACTGGTAGCAGCCCTTGACCTTCATGCCCTGGAACAGGTCATCGGCGTGAGCGTGGATCATCGAGGACAGGAACACATAGTTGTCGCCAGCCCCCCCGACTTCCTCCGGCACCTTGATCACCCGCGGCAGCAAACGCGGCGCCGGGATGATCGCCAGGCCCGAATCACGGCCGAAGGCATCGACGCCTTCAAGCTCGACGATGAAGTTCAGGCTCTTGTTCACCAGCAACGGGAACGGGTGGGTCGGGTCGAGGCCGATCGGAGTGATGATCGGTGCGATCTCGTCACGGAAGAAGCGCCGCACCCAGGTCTTGAGCTTGGTGTTCCAGTGCCGGCGGCGGATGAAGCGGATCTGGTGTTTTTCCAGCTCCGGCAGCAGCACGTCGTTGAGGATCGCGTACTGGCGATCGACTTCGCTGTGCACCAGCTCGCTGATCCGCGCCAGCGCCTGGTGCGGCTGCAAGCCGTCGGCGCCGGCCTGTTCACGGGCGAAGGTGATCTGTTTCTTCAGGCCCGCCACACGAATTTCGAAGAACTCATCCAGGTTGCTGGAGAAGATCAGCAAGAACTTCAGCCGCTCCAGCAATGGATAGGACTCATCCAGCGCCTGTTCCAGCACGCGGATGTTGAACTGCAGCTGGGACAATTCGCGATGAATGTACAGGCTGCTGTCGTCCAGGCCGGGAATGACGATGGCCGGCGCGGCCACCGGTGCCGGAGCTGGCGCCTCTACCGCAGGGGCTTCGAGCGCAGGCTCGGCAACCGCAGGCGGTTCCGGCGGGGTCTCGACCATCTGCTCGGGCACAGGCTGGGCGTCTTTCACAGCGACGTCGGTAAGTACTTCGTTATTCATCTAGCGTTCCTGAAGGGCGTTACTGCCCTCTCATCAATTGAGCAGCGCGAACAGCGAAATAGGTGAGGATGCCATCGGCGCCCGCCCGTTTGAAAGCGGTGAGGGATTCAAGGATAACCCCTTCACTGAGCCAGCCGTTCTGAATCGCCGCCATGTGCATGGCGTACTCGCCGCTGACCTGGTACACGAAGGTCGGCACTTTGAATTCGTCTTTGACCCGGTGAAGAATATCCAGGTACGGCATGCCCGGTTTGACCATGACCATATCGGCACCTTCCGACAGGTCGGCGGCCACTTCGTGCAGGGCCTCGTTACTGTTGGCCGGGTCCATCTGGTAGGAGGCCTTGTTGGCCTTGCCCAGGTTCAGCGCCGAGCCGACCGCATCGCGGAACGGGCCGTAATAGGCGCTGGCGTACTTGGCCGAGTAGGCCATGATCCGTACGTTGACGTGACCGGCCAGCTCCAGGGCTTCACGGATGGCCTGGATGCGGCCGTCCATCATGTCCGATGGTGCGACCACCTGGGCACCGGCTTCGGCATGGGACAGCGCCTGGCGTACCAGGGCATCGACGGTGATGTCGTTCTGGACGTAGCCTTCTTCATCGAGAATGCCGTCCTGGCCGTGGGTGGTGAATGGGTCCAGGGCAACGTCGGTGATCACCCCCAGTTCCGGGAAACGCTCACGCAGGGCACGAGTGGCACGCTGGGCAATACCGTCGGGATTCCAGGCTTCGGCGCCGTCGAGGGATTTCTTTTCCACCGGGGTTACCGGGAACAGCGCGAGGGCCGGAATGCCCAGTTTTACCCACTCTTGCGCAGCTTCCAGCAACAGGTCGATGGACAAACGCTCGACGCCCGGCATCGAGGCGACTTCTTCGCGGCGGTTTTCGCCATCGAGGACAAACACCGGGAGGATCAGGTCATCGACAGTCAGAACATTTTCGCGAACCAGACGACGGGTAAAGTCGTCACGACGGTTGCGACGCAGACGGGTGGCAGGAAACAAACGGTTAGCGGGGGTAAAGCTCACGGCAGACTCCTGAGCCCGCGCAGGCGGGCGAGCGCGACAGTTATAAGCGGCCATTATGACGCCTGTATGACAGCCAAGGGCAACCCTGCGACTTGAGGACGCAGTCATTGTCCTTGTAGGAAATGTTCACGTCGAGACACATTTGGACACTTTCCCCAAAGGCCACGAAGGGTTAGGCTGCGCGTTCATTTCGCCAGCACCCAGAAAATGCTCCAACAATTCCTGCAGGATTTCGGCTACTTTGCCCTTTTTCTCGGCACGTTTTTCGAAGGTGAGACCATCCTGGTTCTCGCAGGCTTCCTTGCGTTCCGCGGATACATGGATATCAACCTGGTGGTCGTAGTGGCCTTCTTCGGCAGCTACGCGGGCGACCAGCTGTGGTACTTCATGGGGCGCCGCCATGGGCGCAAACTGCTGGCGCGCAAACCGCGCTGGCAGATGATGGGCGACCGTGCGCTGGAGCACATTCGCCGTCATCCGGACATCTGGGTTCTGAGTTTCCGCTTCGTCTATGGCCTGCGCACGGTGATGCCGGTGGCCATCGGCCTGTCCGGCTACCCGCCGCGCCGCTACCTGCTGCTCAACGGCATTGGCGCAGCCATCTGGGCCCTGGCCCTGGGCGCCGCTGCCTATCACTTCGGCGCCATTCTCGAAGGCCTGCTGGGCAACGTGAAGAAATACGAGCTATGGGTGCTCGGCGGCCTGCTGGTGCTCGGCGGCTGCCTGTGGCTGCGCCGGCGATTCAAGGCTGCCCGCGTTGCGCGCAAGGAAGCGGCTGCCGTAGAGGCCGAACAGGCTGAGCAAGCTGTAGCCAAGCAGCAAGACCCAAGCCAGGGCGGTGACCGGCCATAAGCCGGTAGTCCCGGCCAGCAGCATGGCCGGGGCATTCAACCCCAGACGCAGCAGCTCCAGCCTCAAGGCCCAGGGCCGGTTCTCCAGCGCCGTGCCCAGCACGAACAAACCAAACGCCATCAAGCCCCAGCCCAGCAGCAATGCGCCGACCGACAGCTGCTCGGCGTGCTCCATCAAGTAACTGCCCAACGCCACATAAGCCGCGAACTGCACAACAACATAAAGCTGCTGCGGCCAGGCCAGGGGCACCTCGAACTTCTCGAAGCGGCTCAAGTCCTGCTTGGCCTGTGGATAACGCCGGGCCACGTCATCCGGGCGCCAGCCAGTGGGCATGAACCAGATCCGCAGCTTGTCCCACCAGCGCTCGGCCCGCCGCGCATCGCTCCATAGCTGGGCATAGAACTGCAGGTTGGCCCACAGCGGGTTCCAGCTGGCCAGCGGCGTGGTCACGCCGAATATCACCGGCTCGTTGTCATCCTCTTCCTGGAAGGTGCCAAACAGACGATCCCAGACAATGAACACTCCGCCGTAGTTGCGATCCAAGTACAGAGGATTCTGCGCATGGTGGACACGATGATTGGACGGGGTAATGAACAGCCATTCGAACCAGCCCAGTTTCGGAATGTGCCGGGTGTGCACCCAGAACTGGTACAGCAGGTTGAGCGCCGCGACGGTGATGAACACCAGCGGCGGCACGCCCAGCACGGCCATCGGCAGGTAGAAGATCCAAGACAGCAAGAAGCCGCTGCTGGTCTGGCGCAAGGCCGTGGACAGGTTGTAGTCCTCGCTCTGGTGATGCACCGAATGAGCGGCCCAGAGGATGTTGCGCTCGTGGCCCATACGGTGCAGCCAGTAATAGCAGAAGTCATACAAGACAAACGCCAGCACCCACACCCACAGCGCCTCGCCCGGCAGTTTGAACAGTGCCAGATGTTCCCAGGCCAGGGCGTAGGTAACCAGGCCCACGCCCTTGGTCAACAGGCCGGTGGTGGTCGACAGCACCCCGGCGCTGAGGCTGTTGATAGCATCCGCCAGGCGATAGGTACGCATGCCCCGCCACTGGTCGGCGAGCAGTTCGACCACGATCAGAACGAAGAAAAACGGTACCGCCAACAGGATCAGGTCCATGGGTTATCCATCTCCAGGCTATCCAGCAAGATTAGGCCGGGAATGGCACAACCCCTATGGCCACATCTGCCAAACTAGAGGACATTTAGCGCCTCGAATCGGGAGTAGTGAGCATGACCCAGAAAAAAGTTGCTGTGATTCTTTCCGGCTGTGGCGTTTATGACGGCGCCGAAATTCACGAAAGCGTGATCACCCTGCTGCGCCTGGATCAGCGCGGGGCGCAAGTGCAGTGCTTTGCGCCAAACATTGCGCAGATGCATGTGATCGATCACCTGACCGGCGAAGAAATGCCCGAGACTCGCAATGTGCTGGTGGAATCGGCGCGGATCGCCCGCGGCGAGGTCAAGGACCTGCGTGAAGCCGACGCCAAGGACTTCGACGCACTGATCGTGCCGGGCGGCTTTGGCGCGGCGAAAAACCTCTCGAATTTTGCCGTGGAAGGCGCCGGATGCAGCGTGCACCCGGACGTCCTGGCCCTGGCTGAAGCTTTCGCCGAAGCCGGCAAGCCGGTCGGCCTGATCTGCATCTCACCGGCCCTGGCGGCGAAGATCTACGGCCCCGGCGTGGTCTGCACCATCGGTAACGATGCCGGCACCAGCGCGGCCATCGTCAAGATGGGCGGCACCCATGAGGAATGCGATGTCCATGACATCGTCGAGGACACCCAGCGCAAGCTGGTCAGCACCCCGGCCTACATGCTGGCCAAAAGCATCAGCGAAGCGGCAGGTGGCATTTACAAGCTGGTCGACCGGGTGCTGGAACTGACCCACGAGAATGACTGAACACTGGAGTGAGGCACAGATCCACTGTGGGAGCCGGCCTTGCCGGCGATGAGGCCTGTACAGTCAACACCTCATTGCTGCCTGACTTTCGACCGCTGCGCGCTCGATCGCTGGCAAAGCCAGCTCCCACAGGGTGATCGCCAGCCCAAGCCAGCGGCTATGGCACCTGGCGCGCCAGGCGGGTCAGGATCCGGTCCAGGGCGTTGGCAAACGCCTGCTTCTCGCGGTCGCCATAAGGCGCCTGACCACCACCGACCTGCCCTTGCTCGCGCAAGTCGGTGAACAGGTTGCGCACCGCCAGGCGCTCGCCCATGTTGCGCTCGTCGAATTCCTTGCCGCGCGGGTCGAGGCAGGCAACACCCTTCTTGACCAGGCGATCGGCCAGCGGCACATCACTGCAGATCACCAGTTCGCCAGGCACGGCGTGCTCGACCAGGTAATCATCGGCGGCATCCGGACCACTGGGCACGACGATCAGTTTGACGCAGGCAAAGGCCGGCTTGATCTGACTCTGCCCGGCCACCAGCACCACTTCCAGCTGTCGCTTGAGAGCGAACTTGACCAGTTGATCCTTGGCCGCCTTGGGGCAGGCGTCGGCATCGATCCACACACGCATGGCACAGATTTCCAACAAAAACGGGGGAACAGTATCCCTGCTCACCCGTTTCGCTTCAAATCAGCCCGCCAGTTGGCGGCGCTTCTCGGCCAGGCGGCTGCGCCCGTAGAGGATGGCAATGGCCAGCAGCGCAACTACCTGCGCCGCCAACGAGTAGGCATCGGCATGAATCCCCAGCCAGTCGAAATCGAAGAACGCCACCGGCCGTGTACCGAACACCCCGGCTTCCTGCAGGGCCTTGACCCCGTGCCCGGCAAACACCACCGACAAGGCGCACAGCAATGCCGCGTTGATACTGAAGAATAGCGCCAGCGGCAGCTTGGCCGAACCGCGCAGGATCACCCAGGCCAGGCCGACCAGCAGCACCAGCGCCGTGGCGCCACCGGCCAGCACCGCGTTGTGCCCGGCGGGGCCGGCCTGCAGCCAGAGGGTTTCGTAGAACAGGATGACTTCGAACAACTCGCGGTACACCGAAAAGAACGCCAGCACGGCAAAACCGAAGCGCCCGCCGCCACTGACCAGGCTGCTCTTGATGTAGTCCTGCCAGGCCGCCGCGTGGCGGCGATCGTGCATCCACACGCCCAGCCAAAGCACCATGACGCTGGCAAACAGTGCCGTGCAGCCTTCAAGCAATTCGCGCTGGGCGCCGCTGACGTCAATCACATACGCCGCCAACGCCCAGGTACCGAGCCCGGCAAGCAGGGCCAGGCCCCAGCCCACGTTGACGCTGCGCACCGCCGATTGCTGGCCGGTATTGCGCAGGAAGGCGAGGATCGCCGCCAGCACCAGGATTGCTTCCAGGCCTTCGCGCAGCAGGATCAGCAGGCCTGAAATGTAACTCAGCGACCAGCTCAGACCATCACCGCCAAGCAGGCCGGCGGCATCCTTGAGCTTGGCCTTGGCCGCATCCAGGCGCTGTTGCACCTGCTCCAGCGGCAAGCCGTCCTGCAGTGACTGCCGGTACGCCATCAGTGACTTTTCGGTGTCCTTGCGCACGTTGGCATCAACGTTGTCCAGCGAGCTTTCAACCAGCTCGAAACCTTCCAGGTAGGCCGCTACCGACAGGTCATAGGCTTGTTCGTGGTCGCCGGACTTATATGCCGCCAGGCTCTTGTCCAGGGTACTGGCGGTGTACTCCAGCAGTTGCGCCGGGCCACGCTGAACCTGTGGCGGCTGGGCACGCTGGGCGCGGAACCGGGCAAGCGCTTGCGGCCCTTCACTGGCTTCGACTTCGGCCGGCGTCTGACGGGCCAGGTCGGCGAGGTTGTAGGCTTTGTCACCCTTGGCCTTGGCCGGGTCGGCAGTGAAGCTGGCGACATAGGTCGCCAGGTCCCAGCGCTGACGCTCATCGAGCTGGTCGGCAAACGACGGCATGTCGGTGCCTTCGATACCCAGGCCGAGCGTATTGTACAGGTCGAACAGGCTCAAACGGTCGAGCCGCTCGGCGCTGCGCAGGTTCGCCGGCGGCGGGGTCAGGTCGAGGCCGGCCGGGCCGTCGCCAGCGCCGGTATCGCCATGGCACACCGAGCAATGCTGGGCATACAGCGGCGCGCCGCGGCTCGGGTCCGGGGTAATGATCGGCGCCTGGCTGACTTCATAGGCCACCGCCAGTTGCGCGCCGAGCAGACGGGCCTGACGGGCGACGCCCAGGCCGTCCTGACGCTGGCTGACCGCCTGACGCAAATTGACCACACCTTGCTCCAGGGCCTGGCGCTCCGCACGCGCAGGCAAGGCGACGATCAGCCCCTGAAGCACATCGATGAACTCGAGCTGCTCGCGGTATTCCCCTTCGTCAATGACCTTGCCTGCCTCAACGGTGGCCGGGTAATCGGCACCGATGTAATCGAGCAGGTGCAGGGCCTTGGCAGCGCCATCGGTGCTGTCGGCCAGCAGTGTGGCACTGCTCAACGCCAGCACCGGCCAGAGCAGCCAGGCGAGTAAGCGGGAACGGGGAATCATGAGCGACTCTCAAATGGAAATACGAGGTAAAGCATTGTTCACTTCCACTGCCCTTCGCTCAAGGCTTGTCAGGCTGATCCTTGAAAAATTTTGTGACAAATAGCCCTGAATCCCTTCCGGCTAAAGAACAACCGTTCGTCGGCCGATATGTGAATGCTGGCACAACGGCAGTTTCAAAAAGCAAAACGCCATTAATTAGCCAGCAAATGCGTTTATAATGCCGCGCCGCTATATAGCGGATAAGAATTTAGGCTCTTCTTTTAAGAGGATTTGGCGATATCGCCAGAGAGATGACAGCCGTCTCGCCCCCCAGGCCTCTCATCAATTCAGGGAAGAAGAATTCAGATGGCATCCCGTGTCCTCACCGTCGCGACCCTGGTCGCGGCCATCCAACTGGCTGGTTGCTCGGCCTTTCGCAGTTACGACAGCGAACTTCAGGAAACCAACCAGCACCTGAGTAGCGGCAACGTCGACGCTGCCCTGCAACTGCTGGAAAAGAACAACAAGGGTGAGGACAAAGACCTTCTCTACTACTTCGAGAAAGGCGAACTGCTGCGCTCCAAGGGCGACCTGGCCGGCAGCCAGCTGGCCTGGCGCAGTGCCGACGACGTGGTGTTCAAGTGGGAAGAGTCGGTCAAGCTGGACACCGACAAGTACCTGAGCCAGTTCGGCAGCTACCTGGTCAACGACAAGGTCCGCCGTTACGAAGGCTACGACTACGAAAAAGTCATGCTGACCACGCAGATGGCCCTCAACCTGCTGGCCCAGAACGACTTCGACGGCGCCCGTACCGAAATCAAGAAGACCCACGAGCGTGAAGCGGTCATCGCCGAGCTGCGCGACAAGGAGTACCTCAAGCGCGAAGAAGAGGCCGAGAAAGAAGGCGTCAAGACCGAGTACAAGGAGCTCCAGGGTTACCCGGTAGCCAGCCTCGACGCTCCGGAAGTGGTCGGCTTGAAGAACAGCTACCAGAGTGCGTTCAGCCACTACCTGTCCGGCTATGTGTACGAAGCCCTGGGCGAAAAAGGCCTGGCTGCACCGGGCTACCGCAAGGCTGCCGAGCTGCGCCCGAACACCCCGCTGCTGGAGCAGGCCCTGCTCGAACTGGACAAGCCCGCAGCGAAAACCACCGACAGCGACGTGCTGATCGTGATCCAGAGCGGCCTGGCCCCGGCCCGCGACTCGGTGCGTGTCCCACTGCCGTTGCCAATCAGCGGCAACCTGGTAATCACCCCGCTGTCGTTCCCGGTGATCAAGGAAGACACTTCCACTGCGCACTTCAGCGAGATCTACCTGAATGACCGCGAGCTGAAGCTGACCGCCCTCAACAGCACCACCGCCATGTCGCGCCGCGCCCTGCGTGACGACATGCCGGGGATCATCCTGCGTACCAGCGTACGGGCCATCTCCCGTGGCGTGGCACAGAAGCAGCTGAACGACGTCAACCCGTTGGCCGGCCTCGCCGTCGGTATTGCCTCGACCATCACCGAAGGTGCCGACACCCGCACCTGGCGCACCCTGCCTGACGAAACCCAGGTTGCCCGCGTGCGCCTGCGCCAGGGCGAGCACCAGCTCAGCCTGCCGTCGAGCCTGGGTGGCAGCCAGGTCAGCGTGAAGATCGACCGCCCGTTTCAGGTCGTCACCCTGCGCGTGGTCGGCAACCAGGTCTTTGCCGGTGGTCCAGCCCTGCATGTGGAAACGAAAGCCGCGGGTCAGGCCGTCGCCAGCCTCAAACAACCTTAAGGAAGCGTCATGCGTATCAAATTGCTCGCCGTTCTCGTCACTGCCCTGCTGGCCGGTTGCGCGACCCCGCCACCGCCAGAGCCTGGCAGCGCCGCCAGCAAGGTGGTGAAGATGGGCAAACTGAAGAACATCGAAACCGGCCCGATGCGCGTTGCGCGCGAGAACGGCTTCCTGACCGTCAAGGTGTCGCTGAACAACACCAGCGGCAGCAACAAAACCCTGTTCTACCGCTTCGCCTGGCTGGGTAACGACGGCTTCCCGGTTGCCGATGAAGAAAGCTGGAAGACCGTGATCCTGTACGGCAAGCAGGCCAGCGTGTTGCCGGCTATCGCACCCGTGCCGCAGGCCACCGATTTCCGCCTTGAAGTTCAGTCTCAGTAATCATTTTTGCAGGAGCACCTTTTCATGATTGCACGCATTTCCCTCGCCGCCCTCGCCATTGCTCTGGTCAGCGGCTGCAGCACCCCGTCGCCGGTCCTGGGCGGCAAGAACATCGGCTACGGCGACAGCAAGGCCGTGGAACTGGTCACCAACGAGTTCGGTTCGACCGACCTGCAGATGATCGCCGAATCCATGACCCGCTCCCTGGCCCAGTCCGGCATCCTCCAGGGTCGCCCGGTGGTGCAGGTCTATGACGTGAAGAACAAGACCAGCGAGTACATCGATACCCGCGAGATCACCACCTCGATCAAGACCCAGTTGATGAAGTCCGGCACCGCCCGCTTCGCCAGCGACAACACCCAGATGCAGAGCCAGGTCGACCAGCTCAAGCTGCAGAACCAGAGCGGCCTGTACAAGAAGGGCACTGTGGCCAAGACCGGCAACATGATCGCCGCCAAGTACCGCCTGGAAGGCTCGATCAGCTCGATCGTCAAGCGCAGCAGCGACTACAAGGACGTGTTCTACAAGTTCAGCCTGCAGTTGATCGACGTTGAAAGCGGCCTGGCCGAGTGGATGGACGAAAAAGAAATCCGCAAGACCACGGAGCGCTAAGCAATGCGTGCATGGATGGGCGTTCTGGGCCTGGCTTGTGCGTTCAGCGTGCAAGCGGCCCCCAAGGTCGCGGTCACCGACCTCGCGTACCAGGAGCGTGTGGAGCAGTACATCCACACGGTCTCGGCGCAGAGCAGCGGCCAGGCAAGCATGTACCACGCCAGTGGCTCGTCGAGCTACAGCGAGTACGAGAGCCGCGACAGCTACATCGAGCAGACCGAACTGCGCAAGTTCACCGGTGACATCAAGGGCGAGATTCTCAAGTCCGGGATGTTTCAGCTGGTTCAGGGCACGCCCTACACCGCCGATGCCAAAGGCGACGTGTATGACGTGATCCGGCGCATCAAGAACGGCAACTTCAAGGGCGCCGACTACGTGCTGTTCGGCACCTTGTCGGATATCGATTTCCAGCGCGATATCACCTCCCTGGACAACACCAACAGCTATTCGGCCATCCTTGGCCTGAGCCTGGTGGCCGACTTCAGCCTGATCAACACCAAGACCTACGAGATCACCTCGGCGTTCACCGCCATGGGCGAAGGCCAGGACACTAAGCTGGTCAACAGCCAGGATGTGCGGGTAACCCTGAACCGCCCGCGGGTGGTGCGTGAGGTCTCGAAGGAGTTGGGAATGGACGTTGCGCGGCAGATGGCCGAGCAACTGGGCGGTAGCGTACCAGGGCACGAACGTGCACCGGCGCGCAACAACTTGCCGCCTGATGAGCCGGCGCAGATTTTGCGCTGAGAAAGCAAAAAGGCGACCTTCGGGTCGCCTTTTTTGTGTGCGGTGAGTTTATCGCGGGTTCCTAAACCGGCGCCCGACGGATACTCGCCAGCAACGTCGCCGCGCCCAGGAACAACCCGGCAAAGGTACGGTTCATCCGCCGCTGCTGCCGGGGCGTGCGCAGCAGGCGCAACACCTTGGCTGCAAGCCCGGTATAACCCGCCATGACCATCAGGTCGACCGTGACCATGGTCGCGATGATGATCAGGTACTGCGGCAGCAGGGCCGCATGCGGGTTGATGAACTGCGGCAGCACCGCGAGCATGAAGATCAGCGCCTTGGGATTGCTGACGTTGACCAGAAAGCCACGGAACACCAGGCTCAGCGGCTTGCCGATGGGGCGTACGGCGGAATTGTCGCTGATGTCAGCCGGCAGCGCGCGCCACTGCTTGACCGCCAGATACACCAGGTAGGCAACACCGAACCATTTGATGACCTGGAACGCAGTGGCTGATGTCGCGAGGATGGCACCGACGCCGGCGGCAATGATTGCAATCTGCAGCACCAGGCCCAGCTGCAGGCCTAGCGCGTTCCAGTAGCCGCGCCAGAAGCCGTATTGCAGGCCACAGGACATCGAGGCAATGGCCCCGGCCCCCGGCGACAGACTGATTACCCAGCAAGCGGCAAAAAATGCCAACCACGTTTCCAATAACATCGCGCACCTCGGCACTAACTTGTTACAAACCTCTAAGCTAGTGCCCTGGCGAAAAAATCACCACGATTTTTTTCTGCGACCGATCAATTGTCCGAAGTTTTGCTTTCGCTCACCAGCGGCAGTACTTCGGCACCGCGCCAGCGCCGTACCGATTTCTGGAAGAACTGGCTGTTGGGCACCTGCACCAGCGCACCGCCAGCCTCCGGCAGTTCGATCAAGGTGGTGAACAACAGGTTGATCGCGACCACCCGGCCTTTGACGCCGGGCTTGTCGATGGTTTCGACCAGCTCGACCACATCACCGATGCGAAATGGCCCGACGGTAAAGATCAGCACCGCGCAGAGCAGGTTCGACAGCACGCTCCACATGGCGAAGAACGCCACTGCCGCCACCGCAACGAAACCGGACAAGGCGGTCCACAGCACTGTGGCGGAAACCCCCAGGCGTTCGAGGACGAAGATCAGCGCACTGCCCATGATCAGCCAGCGCAGGCCACCGCGCAGCGGCATCAGCAGCTCGGGCGGCAACGGATAGCGCTCGCCCAGGCGCTTGAGGCAACGCGCAACCACACGCTGCAGGATGAACGCCGCCGAAAGGATCAGCAGGATCTGCAAACCCAGCCAGAACGGTGCGATCCATTCCACCGGCAATGGCCATTGCAAGGATTCCATCAGGACAACGCCTCCAGCTCCGCCTGCATGCTCTCAAGCGTCTCCAGGGCAGCCATCCAGGCTTCTTCCAGCTCCCCTTCACGGACCTTGAGCCTGGCTTGTTGAGCCAGCAGGTCACGCAGCTCGTCCTTGCGCGCCGCCTCGTAGAGCGCGCTGTCGCCGAGGCCGGCGTCGACCTTGGCGAGTTGCTCATGCACGCTGCCCAACTCGCGCTCGAGCTTGTCGGCTTCACGCTTGTGCGGTGCCAGCTGCTGACGCAGGGCCGCTGCGGCCTGGCGCTGAGCCTTCTTGTCGGTCTTGTCGGCATTGACCGGCGCGCTGCTCACCGGAGCATTGCGTTGACGGTACTCGACCAGCCAGCGGCTGTAGTCGTCCAGATCGCCATCGAAAGCCTCGACCTTGCCGTCGGCTACCAGCAGGAAGTCATCGGTGGTGCTCTTGAGCAGGTGACGGTCGTGGGAGACCACCAGCACCGCGCCACTGAACTCTTGCAGGGCCATGGTCAGCGCCAGGCGCATTTCGAGGTCCAGGTGGTTGGTCGGTTCATCGAGCAGCAACAGGTTCGGCCGCTCCCAGGCAATCAGGGCCAGAGCCAGGCGGGCTTTTTCGCCGCCGGAGAAGTTCAGCACCGGCTCGTCAATGCGCCCGCCACGGAAGTCGAAGCCACCGAGGAAATCGCGCAGCGTTTGCTCGCGCTCGGTCGGCGCCAGGCGTTGCAGGTGCAGCAGCGGGCTGGCCTTGTTGTCCAGCGAGTCGAGCTGATGCTGGGCGAAGTAGCCAACCGAGAGGTTCTCGCCACGCACCAGGCGCCCGCTCAGGGGCTCCAGCTCACCGGCGAGGTTCTTGATCAGGGTCGACTTACCAGCGCCGTTCGGGCCCAGCAGGCCGATCCGGGCACCCGGCGTGAGCTGCAGCTTGACCTTCTCGAGGATGGTCTTGTCGCCATAGCCCAGACGGCCTTCGGACAGATCGAGCAACGGGCTGGAGATTTTCTCCGACTCGCGGAAGACGAAGTCGAACGGCGAATCGACATGGGCCGCCGACAGCTCTTCCATGCGCTCCAGGGCCTTGATCCGGCTCTGCGCCTGACGGGCCTTGGTAGCCTGGGCCTTGAACCGGGCGATGTACTTTTCCATGTGCGCGCGCTGGGCCTGTTGCTTCTCGTAGGCCTGTTGCTGCTGCGCCAGACGCTCGGCACGGGTGCGCTCGAACGCGGTGTAGCCGCCACGGTAGAGGGTCAGTTTGCACTGCTCGACATGGGCGACATGATCGACCACGGCATCGAGGAAGTCTCGGTCGTGGGAAATCAGCAGCAGCGTGCCGGGGTAGCCCTTGAGCCAGTCTTCCAGCCAGAGGATGGCATCGAGATCCAGGTGGTTGGTCGGTTCATCGAGCAGCAACAGGTCGGACGGGCACATCAGTGCCTGGGCCAGGTTCAGGCGCATCCGCCAGCCACCGGAGAAGTCGCCGACCCGGCGGTCCATCTGCTCGTTGGTAAAGCCAAGACCCGCCAGCAACTTGCGCGCCCGGGCGTCGGCGGTATAACCGTCGGCGCTGTCGAGTTCGATGTGCAGGCGTGCCAGCGCAGTGCCGTCGTGGGCGGCTTCGGCCGCAGCCAGGTCGGCCTGGACCTTGCGCAGGCGGGCATCGCCGTCGAGTACATAGTCGACCGCCAGGCGGTCGAGGGTATCGACCTCCTGGCGCATGTGCGCGATGCGCCAGTCCGCAGGCAGCTGACAGTCACCGGAGTCGGGCGTCAACTCGCCGCGCAGCAAGGCGAACAGGCTGGATTTACCGGCGCCGTTGGCACCGATCAGGCCGGCTTTATGACCGGCGTGCAGGGTCATCTCGGCGCCTTCTAGCAGGCGCTGTGGACCACGCTGTAAAGTGAGGTTCGATAGTCTGATCATAATGGCCGCGGAGTCTACCAGCTTCGTCGGCAACTGGCGCGAGTGGGACCATGCACACCGACCTGTGGAATTTTGCCCTGAAGCTTTACGCCCGACCAGGCGTGGAAGCCGCCTGCCTGCAGTGGCAGGACCTGGGTGGCGACGTCTGCCTGCTGCTGTGCGGCATCTGGCTTAGTGCCCGTGGCGTAGCAGCGAACGAACAACGGGTGCGACAGCTCACGGAGCTGGCCGAGACCTGGCAAACCGAAGTAGTGAAACCACTGCGCGCCCTGCGTCAGTCCTGGCGAGACGAGGCAGCCAGGGATCCGCAATTGACGGGATTGCGCGAGCAGGTAAAAGGTCTGGAGTTAGCGGCAGAACGCATCCTGCTGGAGCGCCTTGAGACGGCCTGCAAGAACTGGGCAGCAACGCCCGAAACCGCACTGGACTGGATAAGCTGGCTGGCCCCCGAAGGCGCCGGTGCGCATCACGACGCGCTGCACAGGCTGCGCGCCGTGATGCTGACGACTCAGGACGCCGAAGACGGGGTCTGAGCGGCCGGTGTTACCGAAGCTGCTGGTGCAGACGACGCAGCGGCTGCCGGTGCAGGAGCAGCGGCTGCTGCCGGTGCTGCTGGAGTAGCCGGCTTGGCTGCTGGTTTGGCTGCAGCAGGCTTTGCAGCAGGCTTGGCGGGTGCTTTTACGGCAGCAGGCTTAGCGGCTGGCTTGGCGGCGGGCTTTGCCGCGGCAGGTTTGGCAGCGGGCTTAGCCGGGGCTTTTGCCGCGGCCGGTTTGGCTGCAGCGGTACGGGCCGGAGTTTTTGCGGCTGGCTTGGCTGCTGGTTTTGCCGCTGCTGGTTTAGCGGCAGGTTTTGCGGCAGGTTTTGCCGCAGCGGGTTTAGCTGCCGGCTTGGCTGCCGGTTTTGCCGCTGCAGTTTTCGCCGCAGGCTTGGCAGGGGCTTTGGCAGCAGGCTTGGCGGCCGGTTTGGCAGCAGCAGGCTTGGCTGCAGCAGTGCGCGCGGGTGCTTTAGCAGCAGGCTTGGCTGCTGGTTTGGCGGCGGCTTTAACGGCCGGTTTTGCCGCAGGCTTGGCAGCAGGTTTGCTCGCGGCTTTGGCCGGTGCCTTGGCAGCAGGTTTGGCGGCTGGCTTGGCAGCAGCCACTGCAGCAGGTTTGGCCGAACGCAGGGTCAACGCCTTGGCGGCGGCTTCCTTGACCTTGCCAACACCCTGGGCCAGTTTCAGGCTTTCCTGAGCGTCACGCTTGAGTTGCAGGATGTAGGTGCGCGTTTGCGATTGACGGTCCTTCAAATTGTCGAGCAACTTTTCCAGTTCGGCCACAGCGTCCTTGGCCTTGCCCTGTGCCTTGGCTTTGCCAGCCTTGGCAGCGTCCTGCAGTTTAAGACGGGACTTGTGCAGTTTTTCCTGTGCCTTACCCCGTTGTTTTTCCAACTTGGCGAGCAGTTTTTCAGCATCAGCCAGCGCTTGCGAGCAGGCATTTTCCAAATGATCGAGCAGGCTGCCCGAGAGTTGCTGGAGCAGGTGCAACGGCGTACTTACTGGCTTCTTATTGGCCGACATGGTTTACCTCCTGGCTGACGAGATTGCGGCTCATACTATGCTTCTGCTGCTACCGCCGCTAGGGCATGTTGACAGTATTAAATGCGCCGCGTTGCATGCCTGGGCAAAGTTGTTATCGCTGCAGCTGGAAACAAGTGTAGATGCTGCACAAAGTGTTGCTGATATTTACACGAAGTGACGAGCGAAGGCTGGCATACTTTGTTTCCTCTGAAGCAGGAGCGAGCCTGTGCCGCGCTATCTAATCCTTACCCTGTTGCTATTGCCGACATCGTTAATTGCAGCGCCTGAAACTACTTCGACAAGTGACCATGACCTGGCCTACAGCCTGGGCGCCAGCCTGGGTGAACGCCTGCGTACCGAAGTTCCCGGCCTGCAACTCGATGCCTTGATCGAAGGGTTGCGCCAGGCTTATCAGAACAAGCCGCTGGCGCTGAGCAAAGAGCGCATGACGGCAATACTCAGTGAACATGATGCCCAGGCCAACGAGGCTGCAGTTCAAGCCCAGACCGAACAATTGCTGAGCGCAGAGAAACGTTTCATGGCCACTGAACGGGCCAGGCCCGGAGTGCGTGAACTGGCTGAAGGCATACTCGTAAGCGAATTGCAGGCCGGCACTGGCAGCAAACCCAAAGCGGGAGGCAAAGTCCAGGTTCGCTATGTTGGCAAGTTGCCGGACGGCACCGTGTTCGATCAGAACCAGCAGGCACAGTGGTTCAATCTGGACAGTGTTATCGAGGGCTGGCAGGTGACATTGCCGCAGATGGCGACCGGGGCGAAATGGCGGCTGGTGATCCCTTCGGCGCAGGCTTACGGCGCCGATGGCGCGGGTGACCTGATTGCACCCTATACGCCGCTGGTGTTCGAGATCGAACTGCTCGGGGTTGCCGACTGAGGGTCGGCAGCACCGTCAGGCCTGGACTTCCTCTTTGACCTCGTGCGCGTTGTGCAGCACTTCGATCAGACAGTCTTCAAGCTCGAAACGCTCGTGCAACAAGCTGCCGAGCTTGCCCAGCTTTTCCGCGAAACGTTCAGGGTCGTTACAGTCGCCCTTGTCGCAGTGATCGTTGAACGCCGAAGCGATTTCAGTGATTGCGTCGATGCGAGGGCTGATCTGCTTGGCCAGCTCGAGGCTGCGAGTATCACCAAACGCCTTGGCTTCGCTGACCAGTTGTTCGCTCACTTCGAAATGCCAGGCTGACACGTAGTCGATCAGCACCGCACAGAAGTCCCGGCTCTTGTCCTTGTCGGCAAAGGCCGGCTTGGCATCACGCAGCTCGCGGAAAGCCTTCACCAGCTCTGCACGCTCGTCCAACCAGCGGTCAATGAGCTTATGAACCCCACCCCAGCGTTCCTGAGCATTCTGACAACTATCTAGCATGGCGATCTCTTCCCTTCTGGGTAATGCCCCTGCCCCCGCGCCGCAAATGTGCAGAGCAAAGGTGGAATCAGCAGAGCGGCATCGAGCAGCTGTGTTTTCGGTATGCGTGCAGGGAGATTATTCCCGTGCGCCCTAGCCTTCAAGGTACGCACGCGACAAAGTTCATACAAGTGTTTAATCCGACCATCCTTTGCCGCCGGTCGCTTGCACTGTGAAAAACTTCGCCTCAGTTTTTTACTGCGCGGGTGAACAGGGGGCGGGTGCGGCCGAGCAGGCGGAAGGTCGGCAAGGTTGCCAGCAACACAAAGGACAACAGGCTCCATTCAGGCAGGGTCAGGTCCAGGAAACTCCAGTTGATAGGCACGCAATCGGGGCTGCCGATGACCATTGCCTTGATGACCTGGAGCGTTGGCATGCTTTCGATAACGTAGTCAAAAGCCGGTTCGCACTCGGTGCTTGAAAGCGCCGGATTGCCTTGTAGCCACACGTGCCGGGCGGCGAGCAGCGCGCCACCTGCGGCAAAGAACAGCGCCAGAGCGGCATAGATGCGGGTACCCAGACGCCCCGGGGAATGCACCACCGCGCAGAGGCAGACCACGGCAAACGCGCCCAGGAACAAGCGTTGGCTGTAGCACAGCGGGCATGGCACCAGGCCCATGCCGAATTCCAGGTAATAGGCGGCAGCCTGGACCAGTATCGATGCCAGCAACGCCGGGAAGAATAGTGAACGCAAGCGGGCCAACGACATGGCGAATCCAGGAGCGCAATAGACAGGCGATAACGGTAGAGGAAAGGCGCGGCTTGTATCAAGGCAAGACAGTCGGGACTAGTCCCTGAACGACTGGGGAAGTATCCCGAACTCAGCAAGAAAAATGCGTAGGTATTTGAAGGAAAACTTACCGGCTAACGCAGGAAATTGGCTCAAGCCCATAGGCCCGCGTTTTTCGGCGCGCCCATGGGTAACTCAAGCTCGCACGACCTCTGGCAGTGGCAATGCCAGCAGACGCTCATCAAGCATGCCCAGGCCTTCCTGGAACAATTGGTTACTGCGTTCGGTATCACCCAAGCCAGCAAGCAGGCGCGCCAGTTCGGCACAGGCCTCGGGATTGCGCTGCACACGCAAACTGCTTTCCAGGTAATCCCGCGCCTTGCCCCACAAGCGGTTCTGCAGGCTCAGGCGGCCCAGGGTGAGCAGCAGGCTTGGATCGTCAGGATGCTCCTTGAGCCAGCCTTCGGCCGTTTGCAACTGGCGAGCCAGGTCGCCGCCGCGCACCAACCCGTACAGCCGGGCCAGATGGCTTTCGTACTGACGCTTGAGGGCTGTACGCAAGACCTGCTCGGCCTCGCTTTCAGCACCCAGCTGGCGTAGCTGCTCGGCATAGGCCAGCACCAGCGGCGGTTCCTGACGCTGCGCAGCGGTAAGCTGCTGCCAGGCGCGCTCAAGGGATTGCCGCGCGGTCTGTTCATCGCCTTCGCGGCTGGCCGCCAGGCTCAGGTTCTCACCCCAGGCACGGCGCTCCAGTTCAGCCAGCTCCGGCGCCGGCAGCACTTTGTCCTTGCGCAGCTCAGGCAGCAGGCGGATCAGTGCTGACCAGTCGCCACGCTCGCGATACAGACGCTGCAACAGGCGCAACACCTGAACGTTGTGCGGGTGACGCTCCTGCATGGCCTGCAGGGTAACCAGGGCCGCGTCGCTGTCGCCGCGGTCCATCTGCAACTGGGCGTGGCTCAGGGCAATGGCCAGCTCGGCTTCGGGCTGACGCTCCAGGGCACGCTCCAACAGGTTGTCACTGTCTTCGGTGCGGCCCAGCTCATTGGCGGCACGCGCGGCGCCGAGGTAGTACAGCAGCGGTTGACGCTCGGCTTCGGCAGCGCGATGCAGGTGACGTTGAGCGCTGGCCCAGCGACCCTCGGCGAGGTCCAGTTGGCCCTGCTCGATGGCCAGTTGCGTGCGACGGCTGCGGTTGCGCCGCGACCAGGGGTTGACCACCCCGCCTGAAGTCAGCACCAGGCCGACCAGGTAGCGCACCAGCAGCACCGCCAGGATAATCCCGGCCAGCGCCGCCAGGGCTGCCCACAGGCCCGACTGATAGCGAAAGCTGCCGTAGGAGATCAGCACATAGCCGCTGTGCTTGGCGATCGCGATCCCGAGCGCAGCAGCCACTGCAATGGCCACCACCGCCAGCAGGTAGACGCGCTTCATGGCTTGGCCTCCTCGACCGGCAGATGCCGGCGCTCAAGGTAGGCCTGAACGGCACTGATGCTGTCTGCCAGGTCCGGCACCACCACCGCAACCGGCTGCTCGGCCAGCTCGTTGAGAGCGGCAAGCATTGCCTGGCTCTGCGGGTTGTCCGGGTTGAAATTGGCCAACAGCACGCTCCTGGCGTCATCCAGGGCCTGGGTATAGACCTTGGCTTCGCCATTGAGCGCAGCCCACTGGGCTTGCTCGATCGTCAGGCTCAGGGCCAGGCGCAACTGATTGAGCGATTGCCCGGCCAGCAGCGGACGAACATTGTCGTCGGCGTTGAAATCGATCTGGAAGTACTTGGACAGCTCGGCCCACCACTGCGACCAGCGACTGGCGCCATCACCATCAGCGGTCAGGGCTCCCAGCGCATCGGCATTGCTGTTGAACTCCGGCGACTGGGCACTGAGCTGCAGCACTTGCTCGCGCTGGGCTGTCAGCTTCAGGAACAGGCCGGTGCGATCGGGCTGCTGGACGCTGTTGAGGGTGGCCAGGCTCTTGGCCAGTTGCTCGCGGGCGGCAAACGACCCCGGGTCGCTCTGTTCACGGAGGATTTCGTCTGCCCCCTTGACCAGCTCGCGGGCACTGACGATGTCCTGCAAGGCGGATAGACGCAGGCTGGCCAGGCGCAGCAGGTGCTCGGCTTCGGCCAGGCGCCAGTCCTTGCGGCTGGCGCCGAGGATGGTCTCCAGGCGCTGGCTCAAACGCTGCTGATCACCCTGCAGTTGGGCGACCAGGCGACGACGGTCTTCCAGTTCGGAAGCAGGCGGCAAAACGGCCAGCTGTGCAGAAAGTTGCTGCTCACGCTGCTGCAGGGCCCGGGTTTGCTCGCTCAGGGCCTGCAGGTTCTGCACCTGCCCCTGCTCGGCACCCTGGAGCTGGCGAACCTGCCATACGCCCCACCCGCCAACTGCAACACCCGCCGCGCCCAGCAGCAAGGCCAGGATTGCCAGACCATTACCGGACCGCTTGGCCGGTTCCACGGGGGTTTGCGCAGCAGCCTCAGGGGCCTTCAGTTCATCGTTGGGCAAGACAGTTTCGCTCACGTATCCATCCTTTGCTTTGCGGCACGTCGCCAATCAGCTTAGCGCCTTAGGGGGCTGGTGCAGGAGTTTCCTGCAATGTTGCCAGCAAAGCCGTGGCGCTGGCACCACGGCAATCCACTACATTCTGTGCGCCACTGGCGCGGGCAAGTTCCGCCACCCGTGGGCTGGGCACGAACAATGGCAGCTGCGCCAGCCGTGGCCAGTCTTCGCCCGCCAGTTGGCGCAAGTGTTCAAAACCCTGCCCACTGCTGACCACCAGGCCGTTCAGGCGTTCCCCGGCAATACGCCGGGCCAGGACAGCCTCAGGGTAATGCGGCAGATAGCGGCGATACAACTCGAGGTAATCGACACGGGCACCCCGTGCAGCCAAGCGTTCGGCGAGCAACTCGCGCCCGCCTTCGCCGCGAATGATCAGCACCCGGGCTTGCGCCTGGCTGATCGCTGCGGTCAATGCCGGCAGCTGCAGCAGCGCTTCGCTGTCGTCACCTTGCGGTGGATAACTGACGTTGAGGCCATGGTCGTCGAGGATCTGCGCGGTGGCTGCGCCGACGGTAAACCAGGCTTGCTCGGGCGGCGGCTGCCAGTGCGCATTCAGCTGTTCAACCGCCAGGCGCGCAGCCGGCTTGCTGACGACAATGATCGCGCAGTACTGATCAAGCGCTTGTACCTGGCGAAGCTGCGCTGGCGTCAGCGCCAGCGGCTCGATTTCCAGCAACGGCAAGCTGCTGCTGAACACGCCCTGTTCGGCAAGCGTCTGGGCCAGCACCGAGCACTCTTCTGCCGGCCGGGTCAGCAGCAGGCGCCAGCAGCTCACGGATGCCCGGCCTCGCCGTAGACCGCCTTGAGGATGTCCTCGGCACCTTGCCCGAGCAGGTCTTCAGCGACCTTGATGCCCAGCGCTTCGGCATCCTGGCGCGGCGCGCGGGCCTGGGCAGTGAGCAGCTTGCCGCCAGCCGGCTCGCCAACCAGTCCGCGCAGCCACAGCTGCTCGCCTTCGAGCACCGCGTAGCAAGCGATCGGCACCTGGCAGCCACCATTGAGGTGCTTGTTCAGCGCCCGCTCGGCAGTGACCCGGTCAGCGGTGTCGGCGTGATGCAGCGGGGCCAGCAGCGCATGGATTTCGCTGTCGGCGCTGCGGCACTCGATGCCCACCGCGCCCTGGCCGCCCGCAGGCAGGCTGTCGTCGACACTGATGCTGGAGGTGATGCGGTCTTCAAAACCCAGGCGGATCAGGCCGGCGGCCGCGAGGATAATGGCGTCGTACTCACCGGCGTCGAGCTTGGCCAGGCGGGTGTTGACGTTGCCACGCAGGAAGCGGATTTCGAGGTCAGGGCGGCGGGTCAGCAACTGGGCCTGGCGGCGCAGGCTGGAGGTACCGACGATGCTGCCGGCCGGCAGCGCCTCAAGGCTGTTGAAGGTGTTGGAAACAAAGGCATCGCGCGGGTCTTCGCGCTCGCAGATGCAGAACAGGCCCAGGCCTTCGGGGAAGTCCATCGGCACGTCTTTCATCGAGTGCACGGCGATGTCGGCCTGGTTCTCGAGCAGCGCGGTTTCCAGTTCCTTGACGAACAGCCCCTTGCCGCCGATTTTCGACAGCGGCGAGTCGAGCAGCTTGTCGCCACGGCTGACCATCGGCACCAAGGTCACGACCAGACCGGGATGGGCCTGTTCCAGACGGGCTTTGACATATTCGGCCTGCCACAGGGCCAGGGCACTTTTGCGGGTGGCAATGCGGATTTCGCGAGTGGACATGGAACGATCCGTACGAGATAGATTCTCCCGATGATAACAGCTCAGTCCAGACCGCTAGCAGATCTAAATCATGGTAGGAGGCGACCTTCCCTGGCCGTCGACTGCTCCATGGTCCCCGCCCTTAAAGCTGTTGCATCATTTTGCGCACACCGGCCACATGTCGGCGGCTGACAATCAGGGCATCGCCATTGAGGCCCTTGAGAAATAGCTGGAAATGCCCCAGCGGCGTGCGCTGCAGGCGTTCGATGCGGTTGCGGGCGACCAGGGCGTTGCGGTGAATACGCACAAATCGCTCGCCGAACTCGTCTTCCAGCGCCTTGAGCGGTTCGTCGAGCAGCACTTCACCGGATTCGTGGCGCAGGGTCACGTACTTGTGGTCGGCAATGAAATAGATCACCTGATCGAGGGGGATCAGTTCGATGCCCTTGCGGGTACGGGCACTGATGTGGCTGCGCGGGCCGCTGCCGCTCTCGGCTGCCGGACGGGTCAGGGCCGCCAGTTGCACGCGGTTGGGGCGCTCGGCCTTTCTCAGGGCTTCGCGCAGGCTGTCGGGTTGCACCGGCTTGAGCACATAGCCCAGGGTGCTGTCCTTGAACGACTGTACGGTGAACTCATCGTCACCGGTGCAAAACACCACCGCAGGCGGTGCTTCACGCTCGCACAGCCGGGCAGCGACCTGCAGGCCATCCAGCCCCGGCATGCGAATGTCGAGCAGGACCACCTCGGGCTTGAGGCTGTCAATCAGGGCCAGAGCCTCTTCGCCATTGGTGGCGCTGGGCTCCAGCACGGTATAGCCCTCCAGTTCGCCGAGCAGTCGGCTCAGGCGTTCCCGGGCTTGGGGTTCGTCATCAACGATCAGGACATTCATATTGCGCTGGATTCCTGCGTGAGTCTCGCACAAGGATAGCGTAGACAGGTGAGGTGACGACCGTCACGGCGATCCACGCTCAGACTCGCACGATGGCTAAAGATTCACTGGCTCGGCAGGAAACATGCCGAGCCTCTGTCCAACTGTAGACGGTTGCCGCAACACTGCCGTTCAATCGATAAATATCCTGTTGCAAGCGCGCTGTCGCGGGCCTGTGCTGCGACATAAACCCGCATTTACGCCGACCGCCGCACTCCGGCAGGGCCGCCAATCCTGCTATGATCGACGCCACTTTTTCCGTTCACGCCTTCAACGAGTGAATCCATGAGCACCGACAAGACCAATCAGTCCTGGGGCGGCCGCTTCAGTGAGCCCGTCGACGCCTTCGTCGCCCGTTTCACCGCCTCCGTCAATTTCGACCAGCGCCTGTATCGCCACGACATCATGGGTTCGATCGCCCACGCCACCATGTTGGCGAAGGTCGGCGTTCTCACCGACGCCGAACGCGACACCATCATTGATGGCCTGAAGACCATCCAGGGCGAAATCGAGGCCGGCAACTTCGACTGGCGCGTCGACCTTGAAGACGTGCACATGAACATCGAAGCGCGCCTGACCGACCGCATCGGCATCACCGGCAAGAAGCTGCACACCGGCCGTAGCCGCAACGACCAGGTCGCAACCGATATCCGCCTGTGGCTGCGTGACGAGATCGACCTGATCCTGGCCGAAATCACCCGCTTGCAGCAGGGCCTGCTGGAACAGGCCGAGCGCGAAGCCGAAACCGTCATGCCCGGCTTCACCCACCTGCAGACCGCCCAGCCGGTAACCTTCGGCCACCACCTGCTGGCCTGGTTCGAGATGCTCAGCCGCGACTACGAGCGCCTGATCGACTGCCGCAAGCGCACCAACCGCATGCCCCTGGGCAGCGCCGCGCTGGCCGGCACCACCTACCCGATCGACCGCGAACTGACCTGCCAGCTGCTGGGCTTCGAAGCCGTGGCCGGCAACTCGCTCGACGGCGTCTCCGACCGTGACTTCGCCATCGAATTCTGCGCCGCCGCCAGCGTGGCGATGATGCACCTGTCGCGTTTCTCGGAAGAGCTGGTGCTGTGGACCAGCGCCCAGTTCCAGTTCATCGACCTGCCTGATCGCTTCTGCACCGGCAGCTCGATCATGCCGCAGAAGAAAAACCCGGACGTGCCGGAGCTGGTACGCGGCAAGACCGGCCGTGTGTTCGGCGCCCTCACCGGCCTGCTGACCCTGATGAAAGGCCAACCCCTGGCTTACAACAAGGACAACCAGGAAGACAAAGAGCCGCTGTTCGACGCCGCAGACACCCTGCGCGACTCGCTGCGTGCCTTTGCCGACATGATCCCGGCGATCAAGCCACGCCACGCCATCATGCGCGAAGCGGCCCTGCGCGGCTTCAGCACCGCCACTGACCTGGCCGACTATCTGGTGCGCCGCGGCCTGCCGTTCCGTGACTGCCACGAAATCGTCGGCCACGCGGTGAAATACGGTGTCGATACCGGCAAAGACCTGGCCGAAATGAGCCTGGACGAACTGCGCCAGTTCAGCGACCAGATCGAGCAGGACGTGTTCGCCGTGTTGACCCTCGAAGGCTCGGTCAACGCCCGTGACCACATCGGCGGTACTGCGCCTGCACAAGTACGCGCTGCCGTAGCCCGCGGCAAGGCGCTGCTCGCCGCGCGCTAAGCCCTGTCGCGTGCTGCTGCCCGGCCAGTTCTGACTGGGTGGCAGCACTTGGCCTTCAAGGCTTGCTTGAGCGCACCATCTCCAGGAAAGCAGGCATCTGCGCTTCCTTGTCGGCGGCAATTTTCTGCACGTTCGGGTTGTGCTTGAAGCGCTCCAACAGCTCACGCGCTTGCGGGAAGTCTTCCAGCACGTCGATGGCGAAGACCTTCTTGCCTACGGCATAGGCCAGGTCGACGCTAAAGCAGAACAGCATGTCGGCGAGGGTCAGGCTGTCGCCGGCCACAAATGGGCTGAACTTGCCATTGCGCTTGAGGGTGGCGATACCGGCCAGCAATTCGGCCTTGGCCTTGGCCTTGATGGCGTCATCGACCCGTGCGCCGAAAAATGCTTCGGGGTAGCAGGCGCGGGCAGGCAGTTCGATGTACAGCTCGATCTCCTTGGCCAGCTCGTGCACCTTGGCCTGGGCAAAAACCCCTTCAGGCAATAGCGCCTTGCCCGGCTGAGTCCGCTCGATGTAGTCGAGGATCAGGTTGGTTTCGCTGATAAAGCCCTCTTCGGTCTCCAGCACCGGCACCTTGCCGCGCGGGCTGAGCTTCAGCGCTTCGGGGCTGTGGCCGCCGAAAAACAGCACTTCTTCAAACGGCACGCCCTTCTCCAGCAGCGCCAGTTTGGCCATGTTGTAGTAGTTGCTGACCGAAAATCCATGAAGCTTGAGCATGAAACAGCCTCCAGGCCGTAAAGGGGTTGGCCGGGTTGTTATAGACCCAAGTGCCGGGCACTGACCAGCATCATGGAGTTCGTCGATAGCAAGGCATCGGTGCCCGGCTCGTGGCAAACTGGGCCCCCCTAAAGAGGAAAGCGCCCATGAGCGAACCAACCGATATCGACAACGACGAAGAAGAGTTCGCCGAGTCGACCCTGATCGAAGCCATCGAGAACCAGATCGAAAGCGACAACCCGCCGGCGGCCAAGGCCACGTTCAACAAGCTGACCCTGGTGGGCTACGAGCGTGAAGATATTCTCAACCTGATGGCCCATGTGCTGGCCTACGAGATTGACGCGATGCTCGAAGACGACCGCGCGTTCAACACCGAATGGTACGAAACCGCCTTGCGCGCCCTGCCCGAGCTGCCGCCGGAAAAGGTCTGAAGCAAAGCAGGATTTCCCTGACTACACTGCAAAACCAGGCACCGGCGACGGTGCTGCCCTCCTTGTCTGGAAGTCGGAGTCTCTATGTCGTTTACCCCCGAACTGATTGCCGAGCTGGAAGTCCTTGCCTTGTTCAACCTGGATAGCAGCCAGGAAGGCATCAAGGTCCATAACACTGCCTCCAAGGAGGTGATCGCCGCTGCGCGTCGCCTGTACGAGAAAAAGCTCACCGACCAGCCCGATGGCGGGTATCTGACCAGCCTTGGTCACGATGCTGCCGAGAACGTGCAGGTGTTGCTGAACATTCTGAATGTCGTCGAACCTGCCTGATCGGGACTGCCTTGCAGTCCATCGCCGGCAACGCCGGCTCCCACAGTGGGGGCTGGCCTTGCTAGCGGTCGTATCCACACCAACGCTAATAAAATGGCGTCAAAATTAAAATAGCTTAAACTCGCCATTGCTCCCCAGACGGCCGGTTTAGCTCGCCATGAACCACCCCCACGAAATTCGCCCCGACCTCGACCAGGGCATTGACCGCAAGGTGCTCAGCCAGCTGCGCCAACGTTTCCTGACGCTCAACCAGGGGCGCCTGGGGCGGGCCATGGACGGGCTGTCGAGCCGGCAACAGCAGGTGCTGACCCTGCTGCCGCTGTTTTTCCACGTCAATCACCCACTGCTGCCCGGTTATGTATCCGGCAACACACCGGCGGGCGTCGCCAATTTCGAGCCTGATGCCCCACTGCTGGCCGAAGCCCAGCGCCTGACCCGCTCGTTCTCGTACAAGGCCCGCCGCGGCAACCCGCCCCAGCCGATTCACGGGCTGTACCTGATGGGCAGCCTGGGCACCCTGGCCCAGGCCGAGCAAAGCGATATGGACGTCTGGGTCTGTCACGCCGCCGACCTCAGCGAAAGCGAACTGGCAGAGCTGCGCAAGAAATGCCTGCTGCTGGAAATCTGGGCTGCCAGCCAGGGCGCCGAAGCCCACCTGTTTCTGATCGAGCCGCAAAGCTTCGTCCAGGGCGAGCGCGACGGCCAGCTCAGCTCCGATGACTGCGGCACCACCCAGCATTACCTGCTGCTCGACGAGTTTTACCGTACCGCCATCTGGCTCGCCGGGCGCACGCCCTTGTGGTGGCTGGTACCGGTCTACGAAGAAACACGCTACCGGCAATACATCGATACCCTGCTGTCCAAGCGCTTCGTGCGCGCCGAAGACAACCTCGACCTCGGCAACCTTGCGCACATCCCGCCGGGCGAGTTCGTCGGCGCCGGGTTGTGGCAGCTGTTCAAGGGCATCGAGTCGCCCTACAAGTCGGTGCTCAAGCTGCTGCTCACCGAGGTCTATGCCAGTGAACACCCGCAGGTACAGTGCCTGAGCCTGCAGTTCAAGCAGGCGGTGTTCAGCAATCGCCTCGATCTCGACGAGCTCGACCCGTACATGATGGTCTACCGGCGTATCGAGCAGTACCTGCAAGGCCGTGGCGAACGTGAGCGGCTGGAGCTGGTGCGGCGCAGCCTGTACTTGAAGGTGAACAAGAAACTCAGCGGCCTGGCCCGCCAGCGCAGCGTCAGCTGGCAGCGTGACCTGCTGCAGCGCCTCAGCCAGGAATGGGGCTGGGATGAGCGCCAACTGGCGCTGCTCGACAGCCGCAGCCAGTGGAAAGTCCGCCAGGTGGCGGTCGAGCGCCGTGAGCTGGTGGCCGAGCTGAACTACAGCTACCGCTTCCTCTGCCAATTCGCCCGCAGCCAGAACGCTATCAGCCGCATCGACCAGCGTGACCTCAGCGTCCTCGGCCGGCGCCTGTACGCCGCCTTCGAACGGCGCGCCGGCAAGGTCGAGTTCATCAACCCGGGGATCGCCCCGGACCTCGCCGAAGACACCCTGACCCTGGTCCAGTCGCCCAACCGCAAGGAACCCGGGCAAACTCACTGGGGCCTGTATAATGGCAACCTGGGCGTACACGAGTGGGAGCACTTTGCCCCGATCAAGCGTTGCCGCGAACTGCTCGAATTACTGACCTGGGCCCACCGCAATGGCGTGATCGACAGCAGCACGCGCCTGGCCCTGCACCCGGGCAGCAGCGACCTCAGCGAGTACGAGCTGTTCAACCTGCTCGGCAGCCTGCAACAGAGCGTCGCCCTACCCCTGCCGGTGGTCAGCGAACAGCGCCTGCTGCAACCGAGCGTGGCGGACGAGATCCTTCTGCTGGTCAACGTCGGCATCGACCCGCTGCAGCACCACCGCGACCTGAACATCCTGATGACCACCGAGCGCACCGACTCGCTGAGCTATGCCGGGGTGCGCGAAAACCTGGTGCTGACCCTCGATCAGGTCACGCTCAATAGCTGGAACGAAGTGCAGGTACACCGCTACGACGGCGAACATGCCCTGCTGCGCTGCCTGCGCGATTACCTCAACAGCCTCGGTGCCGGCCACACGCCGAGGCTACGGGTGCGCTGTTTCTGCCACAACCGTGCCCAGGCCATTGCCCTGCGGGTCGAGGAAGTGTTCGCCACTACCCAGGCGCTGCTGGCGCAGAACCTCAACCACCGCTACCTGTTGCAGGTTGAGCAACACACCCATGTGCTGGAACTGCAAAGCGGCGCGGTGAACCTGGTGACCCTGGAAGATCAGGACGCCGTGCTGCGTTACCTCGGCGAAGAGCGCAGCGATTACAGCCCCCTGCACCTGGACGCCAACGCCCTGCAGGAGCTTGACCTGGCCCAGCTGCTGTCCCTGGGGCAGCCGCAGTGCATCCAGTTGTTCTATCGGGTGCAGGACGCCTGGGCGGATGTCTATGTGCTCGATGAGCACAATGCGCTGTGGCAGCAGCGCCTGCCGTTCCACGATGAAAACAGCCTGTTGCTGCCGCTGCAGCGCTTTTTGCAATCAATCGTGTTTCGCCGCGAAGCGCGCCTGCCGCTGGACAACCTGCAGGCCCAAGGCTCACTGGATATTCTTTATTACCAATTGTTGCCATCGGGTACCGGCAAGGTCCGCCAGGTGGAAGCGCGCCAGGTCGAGGTCAAAACTATCGACCGGCCGTACTACGAGGTGCAGGCGATTTTGCAGGCAGGCGCCAGCGACGACGTGCAAGTCACGCTGTACTGCAATCAACGGGAGTTTTCCCAGCTCGAGCACGGCGACCAGCTGTATGCCGTGGTCGCCCGCGAGATCATCGAGCAGCGCCTCGAGGCCGAGCGCTACCGGTGTTACATCACTGACCTGGACCTGTCCGGCCTGCTGGCCGACGGCCTGGGTTCGAGCATCTTGTACCTGCGCTACAAGGGCGAACTGGAGCGGGCGCTCAACGAGGCCCTGGCGCAGGCTTGAGGCTCAGAGGTCGAAGTCGCCTGCCGCTTCTGGCTGGTACTCGACTGCCAGCAGCTCGAGCTTGAGGGTCTTGCCGCCCGGGGCCGGCCAGTCGATCTTCTCGCCCACCGACAAGCCCAGCAGCGCGCTGCCGATCGGGGCGAGGATGGAGATCTTGCCTTCGTCGGCATTGGCGTCTTTCGGATAGACCAAAGTCAGGTGGTAGTCCTTGCCACTGGCTTCTTCGCGGCAATGAACCCGGGAGTTCATGGTCACGACACCGGCCGGAATTTCCTCGTGACCGACCGTTTCGGCGCGGTCCAGCTCGTCCTGCAAGGCGAGCACACCCGGCGAATCCTGCGTCTTCTCATCGAGGCTGTCGATAAGACGCTCGAGACGCTGTACGTCCAATCGGGTGACGATAATGGAAGGCTTGGTGCTCATGATCCGGTCAGACTCCTTTTTCTGGGCGATATAAAGCAAAACCCCGCCCAAGGGCGGGGTTTGCAGGAATTCGGCACAGCCGAAACAGGTTCGACACTACCACAGCCAAGTAAATACACAATACCCGGAGGGTCTATGCCGACCCGGCCAGCTGGCGACGCACCAGCGCCTCTCGGCAGATCTGCCGGCGTTGCTCATCGTCGGCCGCACGCCACTGGCGAATGTCCTCGACATGGCGGAAGCAGCCGATGCAGACCTTGTGCTCATCCAGCCGGCAGGTGCTGATGCACGGCGACGGCACTGCCGGGCTGACATTGCTGTAGAGCGGCTTGGCCGGCTTGGCTGCACTGCTCATCAGATGTCGTCGAAATCGAGCTTTTCACCCGCTCGCTCCCAGACGATGCGCTCGAGCATTTCGCCCAGCAGCTCTCCGCTCTTTTCGCAGGTCCACTTGCCGTTCTGCTCGTCGTAGTCGAAGTGGAAACCACCGGACCTGTCGGCCAGCCACAGTTGGCGCAGCGGCTCCTGACGGCTGAAGATCAGCTGGCTGCCGTTGTCGAACTTGATGGTCAGGACCCCTGCCGAGTTCTCCATGTCCAGATCCAGGTCAGTCTCGTCGAACAGGTCTTCCAGGGCCTGTTGGGTCGCGTCGACCAGGTCGTGAAAACGCGCTTCGGTCAAACTCATTGCAAGAACCTCAAAAATGTCTGCACACACGCAAGCCGGGCAAGATACGAGCGCGGCGCGCCGAATGCAAAGGATACCGACCTGCGCCCGCCGGCGCAGCCACCACCCCGCCCGACGGCGGGCTGCCTGCATAGGCAAGGGGCCGGGCGCTCGGTATACTCGGGCGCAATACTGCTTATTACAAAGGATTACGCCATGAAGCGCCTGATCTCCACCCTCGCGGCGCTCGTCGCGGTTGCCTGCCTCGTTTCCGCCTGCGGCCAGAAGGGCCCGCTGTACCTGCCAGACGAAAGCAAAGACGGTCAAAAGTCGCAATCGCACAAGCACCAGTAAGGGTAACCCATGGACGCTTTCAACTACCGCGACGGTGAACTGTTCGCGGAAGGCGTGGCCCTGTCGGCCATCGCCAAACGTTTCGGCACGCCCACCTACGTCTACTCGCGCGCCCACATCGAGGCCCAGTACCGTAGCTACGCCGATGCCCTGGAGGGTGTTTCGCACCTGGTGTGCTTCGCCGTCAAGGCCAACTCCAACCTCGGCGTGCTGAACCTGCTGGCCCGCCTGGGCGCAGGTTTCGATATCGTTTCCGGCGGTGAGCTGGAGCGGGTCCTGGCTGCTGGCGGGCGTGCCGATCGCGTGGTGTTCTCGGGCGTCGGCAAGACCCGCGAAGACATGCGCCGCGCCCTGGAAGTCGGCGTGCACTGCTTCAACGTCGAATCCACCGACGAGCTCGAGCGCCTGCAGGCAGTGGCTGCCGAAATGGGCGTGCGTGCGCCGGTTTCGCTGCGGGTCAACCCGGACGTCGATGCCGGCACCCACCCGTACATCTCCACGGGCCTCAAAGAAAACAAGTTCGGGATCGCCATCGCCGATGCCGAAGAGGTGTACATCCGCGCCGCGCAGCTACCGAACCTGGAAGTGGTCGGCGTCGATTGCCATATCGGCTCGCAGCTGACCACCCTGGAACCCTTCCTCGATGCCCTCGACCGCCTGCTGGCGTTGATCGACCGCCTCGGCGACTGCGGCATCCTCCTGCGCCACCTGGACCTGGGTGGCGGCGTCGGCGTGCGCTATCGCGACGAAGAGCCGCCACTGGCCAGCGACTACATCAAGGCCATCCGCGAGCGCGTCGGTGATCGCGACCTGGCCCTGGTGTTCGAGCCGGGCCGCTACATCGTCGCCAACGCCGGCGTACTGCTGACCCAGGTCGAGTACCTCAAGCACACCGAGCACAAGGATTTCGCCATCGTCGATGCGGCGATGAACGACCTGATCCGCCCGGCCCTGTACCAGGCCTGGATGAACGTCACCGCGGTGCAACCGCGTGCCGGTGAAGGCCGTACCTACGACATCGTCGGGCCGATCTGCGAGACCGGCGACTTCCTCGCCAAAGAGCGCGAACTGAACCTGGCCGAAGGCGACTTGCTGGCGGTGCACTCGGCGGGCGCCTATGGTTTTGTCATGAGCTCGAACTACAACACCCGTGGTCGTTGTGCCGAAGTGCTGGTCGATGGTGACCAGGCCTTCGAAGTGCGTCGTCGCGAAACCGTGGCCGAGTTGTTCGCCGGCGAAAGCCTGCTGCCGGAGTAAACCCATGCTGCTGCGTTTTACCAAGATGCATGGGCTGGGCAACGACTTCATGGTCCTCGACCTGGTCAGCCAGCATGCGCACATTCTGCCCAAGCACGCCAAGCAATGGGGCGACCGCCACACCGGCATCGGCTTCGACCAACTGCTGATCGTCGAGGCGCCAAGCAACCCGGAAGTGGATTTCCGCTACCGGATCTTCAACGCCGACGGCTCCGAGGTCGAACAGTGCGGCAACGGTGCGCGCTGCTTTGCACGCTTCGTGCTGGACAAGCGCCTGACCGCTAAAAAACGCATCCGCGTCGAAACCAAGGGCGGCATCATCGAGCTGGACGTGCGCAACGACGGGCAGATCAGCGTCGACATGGGCCCGCCGCGGCTGGTGCCGGCCGAGATTCCGTTCGACGCGCCGGCCCAGGCCCTGAGCTACCCGCTGGAGGTCGCCGGACGCACTGTCGAACTGGCCGCCGTGTCGATGGGCAACCCCCATGCGGTGCTGCGCGTCGACGACATCAACGCCGCACCGGTGCACGAGCTGGGCGCGCAGATCGAGCATCACCCGCGCTTCCCGCAGCGGGTCAATGTCGGTTTCATCCAGGTCATCGACCGCCACCGCGCGCAACTGCGGGTGTGGGAACGTGGCGCTGGCGAAACCCAGGCCTGTGGTACTGGCGCCTGCGCCGCTGCCGTGGCGGCGATCAGCCAGGGCTGGATGGATTCACCGCTGTTGATCGACCTGCCGGGTGGGCGCCTGTCCATCGAATGGGCAGGCCCGGGCAAACCGGTGCTGATGACCGGCCCCGCCGTACGCGTGTTTGAAGGACAGGTTCGTCTATGAGTGAGTACCAGCCATGACCGATCAGCCCCAGGCTCCCGCCGAACAGCCCACCGACCTTAGCGCCGAGGGCTCGACGCCCAACCTCGGGGCTGAGGCCGTGGTTGCCTACCTGCGCGACAACCCGACGTTCTTCGCCGAGCACGACGAGTTGCTCAGCGAGCTGCACATCCCCCATCAGCGTGGTGACACCGTGTCGCTGGTCGAGCGCCAGCTCAAGCTGCTGCGCGACCGCAACATCGAAATGCGCCACCGCCTTTCGCAACTGATGGACGTGGCCCGCGACAACGACCGGCTGTTCGACAAGACCCGCCGGCTGATCCTCGACCTGCTCGATGCCGACAGCCTCGAAAGCGTGGTCATGGCCGTCGAAGACAGCCTGCGCCAGGAGTTCAAGGTGCCCTTTGTCAGCCTGATCCTGTTCGGCGAAACCGCCGCGCCGGTCGGCCGCTGGGTCAACAGCACAGACGCCCAGCAAGCCATTGGCGGCCTGTTGTGCGCCGGCAAGACGGTCAGCGGCAACCTGCGTGATCACGAGCTGGACTTTCTGTTCGGCGAAGAGCAGCGCAAGGAAGTCGGCTCCAGCGCCGTCGCCACCCTCAACCATCAGGGCCTGCACGGCGTACTGGCGATCGGTAGCCGCGATCCGCAGCATTACAAGAGCACGGTCGGCACCCTGTTCCTCAGCTACATCGCCGAAGTGCTGGGCCGGGTCGTCCCGCGCCATACCCAGACCCTGCGTCCGGTGCGCTAGTGGAACGCCAGCTGGAGGCCTTCTGCGCGCACTTGCGCAACGAGCGCCAGGTGTCCGAACACACCCAGCTGGCCTACCGACGCGACCTCGAAAGTGTCCTGGCGTTCTGCACCAAGGGCGGCATCGACAGCTGGAACGCCCTGCAAATCCAGCATCTGCGCCAACTGATCGCCCGCCAGCACCATCAGGGCCAGTCTTCACGCAGCCTCGCCCGCCTGCTCTCGGCAGTGCGTGGCTTCTACCGCTACCTCAACCGCGAAGGCCACTGCAGCCACGATCCGGCCAACGGCCTGTCGGCACCCAAGGGCGAGCGGCGCCTGCCCAAGACCCTCGACACCGACCGCGCCCTGCAACTGCTGGAAGGCGCAGTCGAGGATGAATTTCTCGCCCGCCGCGACCAGGCCATGCTCGAGCTGTTCTACTCCTCCGGCCTGCGCCTGTCGGAGCTGACCAGCCTCAACCTGGAGCAGCTCGACCTGCCGGGCGGCCTGGTGCAGGTGCACGGCAAGGGCAGCAAGACCCGCGTGCTGCCGGTCGGCCGCAAGGCCCGCGAGGCGCTGGAACAATGGCTGCCCCTGCGCGCTGGCAGTGGCCCGCAGGACGGCGCCGTATTCGTCAGCCAGCAAGGCCGACGGCTCGGCCCACGGGCCATTCAGCTGCGCGTGCAGGCCGCTGGTGCCCGCGAGCTGGGCCAGAACCTGCACCCGCACATGTTGCGGCACTCCTTCGCCAGCCACCTGCTGGAATCGTCCCAGGACCTGCGCGCCGTGCAAGAGATGCTTGGCCACGCCGACATCGCCACCACGCAGATCTACACTCACCTGGACTTCCAGCACCTGGCCGCCGTCTATGACAGGGCCCATCCCCGGGCCAAACGCAGTAAGGGCAGTGACTCATGAGCATCAAGCTGATCACCTTCGACCTCGACGACACCCTGTGGGACACCGCGCCGGTGATTGTCAGCGCCGAGGCCATCCTGCGCGACTGGCTGGCGGCCAATGCGCCAACCCTGGGCGCGGTCCCGGTGGAGCACCTGTACGCCATCCGCGAGCATCTGGTACAGGCGGAGCCCGGGCTCAAGCACCGCATCAGCGCCCTGCGCCGGCGCGTGCTGTTCCATGCCCTGGAAGAGGTCGGCTACAGCGAGAACAAGGCCCGTGAGCTGGCCAACGAAGGCTTCGAGGTGTTCCTCCGCGCCCGCCACCAGATTGACATTTTTCCCGAAGTGCAGCCGGTACTGGAGATCCTCCGGCACAGCTATACCCTGGGCGTGGTTACCAACGGCAACGCCGATGTACGCCGCCTGGGCCTGGCCGACTACTTCAAGTTTGCCCTGTGCGCCGAAGACTTAGGCGTTGGCAAACCCGATCCGCAGCCCTTCCTCGAAGCCCTGCGTCAGGGTGAGGTCGAAGCGCATGCGGCGGTGCATATCGGCGATCACCCCGGCGATGACATTGCCGGAGCCCAGCGTGCCGGCCTGCGGGCGATCTGGTTCAACCCCCAGGGTAAGACCTGGGAGGCTGAGAACCGCCCTGACGCGGAGATCCAGCGCCTGTCGCAGCTGCCTGAACTGCTCAACAGCTGGCGCTAAATCTGTGGGAGCGGGCTTGACCCGCGATTGCGGACTGTCAGTGCACATCGCATCGCGGGGCAAGCCCGCTCCTACATTTCGGCGATCCAACCATTACAGACACAAAAAAGCCCGCAGCGACGGCGGGCTTTTTTGCTGACGGGGCCACTCAGATAGGGCGGCTACCGTACTTGTTGTCCGGCTTCTTGGGCGGATCGGCGACCACGTTGGCCTCCACTTCCTGCACCTTGCCACCACGGGAGAGAAACTCTTCCATGGCCTTGGCCAGAGCATCACGCTCCTTCTGCTTGGCTTCCATGCTCGGCATCTCGTCGACCGAGACCGCCGCCGACTTCTTGCCCTTGGCTACAGGTGCCGGGCTGTCGTCGCCGCTGTCGTCAGCCACATCATCAGCTGCCGCTTCGAGGCCTTCATCACCTTCGTCTTCGTCGCCTACTTCGAGGTCGTCAGTTTCCAGATCGTCGTCGCTCATGTTCTACCTCATGACTTGCGAAAAGCAGATTAGTTATAGACCAGCAACGTCGAAAATCGACAGCTGCCAGAAAAAATTCAAGGTCCGCGGACTGGCCGCAGGCCGTGGTTGCGCCACAACGAATGGCGAGAACCGGGCAAACCCCACGTCACGGGCGAGGCCTGTACAAATAAAGAGCGGGCGGCGTTAATGCGCCGACATACCCTGGCGTGATCGACTCGCTTATTGGCAAGCCTAGCAAAGGGTATGGAAGTTTGCGGACAGCTCGTCAGCACCCTTCGGCGCGCATTCTAGCGTGCTCAGAGAAAAAGCAAAGTGCCTAAATTTCACTGAGCGCTGTAAGTTTTCTGCCCACATCACACGCAGCCATCAAAGCTCGGGTAGAAACCGTTTGCGCTTGAACGAACGGACAATTTACGGGCAAAAAAATGCCCGGCAAGCCGGGCAAGTTTTTTTCGAGGCCGTTACAGGTTGTAGCCGCGCTCGTTGTGTTGCGCCAGGTCGAGACCGACCGACTCTTCTTCTTCGTTGACCCGCAGGCCCATGACCAGATCCAGCACCTTGAGGATCACGTACGTGACGATCGCGGTGTAGATCACGGTAAAGCCGACACCCTTGGCCTGAATCCAGACTTGTGCGCCGATGTCTTCAACGGTGCCGAAGCCACCCAGGGCCGGGGCTGCGAACACGCCGGTGAGGATCGCACCGACGATACCGCCAATGCCGTGCACGCCGAAGGCATCCAGGGAGTCGTCATAGCCGAGCTTGCGCTTGAGGCTGGTGGCGCAGAAGTAGCAGATCACGCCTGCCACCAGGCCGATCACCAGGGCGCCCATCGGCCCGACGGTGCCGGCAGCCGGGGTGATGGCCACAAGACCTGCTACCACCCCCGAGGCGATGCCCAGTGCGCTTGGCTTACCGTGGGTCAGCCACTCGGCGAACATCCAGCCCAGGGCCGCTGCGGCGGTGGCGATCTGGGTCACCAGCATGGCCATGCCGGCGGTGCCGTTGGCCGCAGCGGCAGAGCCTGCGTTGAAGCCGAACCAGCCAATCCACAGCATGGCCGCGCCCATCAGCGTGTAACCGAGGTTGTGCGGCGCCATCGGCGTGGTCGGGAAGCCCTTGCGCTTGCCCAGCACCAGGCAGGCCACCAGGCCGGCGATACCGGCGTTGATGTGCACCACGGTGCCGCCGGCGAAGTCGAGCACGCCCCAGTCCCACATCAGGCCGCCGTTGCCGCTCCAGACCATGTGGGCGATCGGCGCGTAGACCAGGGTGAACCAGATGGCCATGAAGATCAGCATCGCCGAGAACTTCATACGCTCGGCAAAGGCACCGACGATCAGCGCCGGGGTGATGATCGCGAAGGTCATCTGGAAGGTGATGAATACCGCTTCAGGGAACAGCGCCGCCGAAGAGGTCAGGCTCGCCGGGGTCACGCCGGCGAGGAACGCCTTGGACAGACCGCCAACGAAGGAATTGAAGTTGACTACACCTTGCTCCATACCGGTGGTATCGAACGCCAGGCTATAGCCGTAAACCACCCACAGGACGCTGATCAGGCCGGTGATCGCAAAGCACTGCATCATCACCGACAGCACGTTCTTGGAACGCACCATGCCGCCGTAGAACAGGGCCAGACCAGGGATGGTCATGAACAGCACCAGGGCTGTGGCGGTCAACATCCAGGCGGTGTCGCCGGAGTTGAGCACGGGGGCTGCCTCCTCTGCCAGGGCCAGGCCGGGCATTACGAGGGACAAAAGGGCTCCTAGCCCTGCGAACTGACGCAGAGTCATATTGTTATCTCCTGGGGCGTTGGGGTTTGGTGAGGCTTTTTTGTTAGATCGCGTCGGTATCGGTTTCGCCGGTACGGATGCGAATCGCCTGCTCCAGATTGACCACGAAAATCTTGCCGTCACCGATCTTGCCGGTGTTGGCCGCCTTGGTGATCGCCTCGATGACCCGGTCCAGATCCTTGTCGTCGATGGCGACGTCGATCTTCACCTTGGGCAGGAAATCGACCACATATTCAGCGCCGCGATACAGCTCGGTGTGACCTTTCTGCCGGCCGAAACCTTTGACTTCAGTGACAGTGATGCCCTGCACGCCGATTTCGGACAGCGACTCGCGCACGTCGTCCAACTTGAACGGCTTGATGATGGCAGTGACTAGCTTCATGAAACTCTCTCCCGAATTGGTGGACTTGCCCCAGGAAAACAAACCCGACTCAAGTCTAAGCGCAGTGCCTGGCTTTGTAACGCGTCGTCATGGTGACTGCATCAGTGCATGGGTCATGAAGGTCTTAGCAGAAAGCTTGCCAGATTGGTTAAACCCCCGGATTACAGGGACTTACGTTACTCGGCCCGACTTGGCCGGTCGCCAGCACCGTTTTGATGCACAACAACGGTGCGCGGCGTTTCGCCGCCATGCGCGAAAAGCGTGCAGCATTGGGGCGCTAAAGGTGCGTGTTACACTGGCGCCCCATTGCATACTGTGGACAGCCGAACATGCTCGCGCCCAAAGCCTTTCTTGATGCCCTGAGCGACCAGGCCTCGCGCCTGTTCAGTGGCGACTCCTCGCAGCCCCGCAGCGAAATCGAAAGCCAGTTCAAGGCCCTGCTGCAAAGTGGGTTCAGCAAACTGGAACTGGTCAGCCGGGAAGAATTCGACAGCCAGATGGTCGTCCTGGCCCGCACCCGCGCCCGCCTTGAAGCGCTCGAAGCCAAGGTCGCGGAGATGGAAGCACGCCAGAACCCGCCCGCTGCCGAGTGAGCTTGCGATGACACCTTCTACTGAGTACCCGGTGCTGTTGTTCTCCTACGGCACCTTGCAGGACAAAGCCGTGCAACTGGCCAACTTCGGCCGCGAACTGCTCGGCCAGACTGACCAGATGCTCGGTTACAGCCAGACATGGGTGGAAATTACCGACCCGCAAGTCCTGGCCACCAGCGGCAAGACCCACCACCCGATCGTCACCCCCAGCAACAATGCCGACGACCGCGTGGCCGGCATGGTCTTCCAGATCAGCGAGGCCGAGCTTGCGGCGGCGGATGCCTATGAAGTGTCCGACTACAAGCGGGTTGCGGTGACCCTGGCCTCTGGCCTGACGGCCTGGGTTTACGTGCGCGCCTGAGCGACGCGGTAGTGGCCAAGGCCTCGCACATAACGCTCGGCGTGGCTGGCTGAGCTGACCTCATCGCGGGTCAAGCCCGCTCCTACACAAGGTGAGCGCCAAGCCTGAGAACAGTGCTGAACCTGTGGGAGCTGGCTTGCCGGCGATCGAGTGCGCAGCGCTCGCACAAATGGTCCTGTAAAAACCTGACTCACTCTTCCCCGCCCCGATCCGCTCCACCCCACTACGCTTGCAGAGCCGCAGGACGCGGCCTCGTCTAGATCATGGAGCGTTCATGTCCCTCGCCCTTGTCCACAGCCGTGCCCAGGTCGGTGTTTCGGCCCCGGCGGTCAGTGTTGAAGCGCATCTGGCCAATGGTTTGCCGGCGCTGACCCTGGTTGGCCTGCCGGAAGCGACCGTGAAGGAAAGCAAGGATCGGGTGCGCAGCGCGATCCTCAATTCCGGCCTGGAATTCCCCGCCCGGCGCATCACCCTCAACCTCGCGCCAGCCGACCTGCCCAAGGATGGCGGGCGCTTCGACCTGGCCATCGCCCTGGGGATTCTCGCCGCCAACGGCCAGTTCCCGATTGCAGCGCTTGGCGAGGTGGAATGCCTGGGCGAACTGGCGCTGTCCGGGGCGATCCGCTCGGTGCAAGGTGTTCTGCCCGCAGCCTTGGCTGCACGAGCAGCCGGTCGGGCCCTGGTCGTGCCGCAGGAAAATGCCGAAGAAGCCTGTCTGGCATCGGGGCTGGTGGTGTTTGCAGTCAGTCACCTGCTGGAGCTGGTCGCCCACTTCAACGGCCAGGCCCCGCTCAATCCCTACGCAGCCAACGGCCTGTTGCTGCAGATCCGCCCCTACCCCGACCTCAACGAAGTGCAAGGCCAGCAAGCCGCCAAGCGCGCGCTACTGGTCGCGGCCGCAGGCGCACACAACCTGCTGTTCAGCGGCCCTCCCGGCACCGGCAAGACCCTGCTCGCCAGCCGCCTGCCCGGCCTGTTGCCGCCGCTGGATGAGCGCGAGGCACTGGAGGTGGCAGCGATCCAGTCGGTGGCCAGCCATGTACCGCTGAGCAGCTGGCCGCAGCGTCCGTTTCGTCATCCGCACCATTCGGCCTCAGGTGCTGCGCTGGTCGGCGGTGGCAGCCGACCGCAGCCAGGAGAGATAACCCTGGCCCATCACGGCGTGCTGTTCCTCGATGAGCTGCCGGAGTTCGAGCGGCGCGTACTGGAAGTGCTGCGCGAACCGCTGGAATCTGGCGAAATCGTCATCGCCCGGGCCAAGGACAAGATCCGCTTTCCGGCGCGCTTCCAGCTGGTCGCCGCCATGAACCCCTGCCCCTGTGGATACCTCGGCGACCCCACCGGGCGCTGTCGCTGCAACAGCGAACAGATCCAGCGCTACCGCAACAAACTCTCCGGCCCCTTGCTCGACCGCATCGACCTGCACCTGACTGTCGCCCGCGAAGCCACGGCCCTCTCCACCAACAGCAGCCACGGCGAAAGCAGCGCCACCATTGCCGCGCAAGTCGCCGCCGCCCGCGACATCCAGCAACAGCGCCAGGGCTGTGCCAACGCCTTCCTCGACCTGCCCGGCCTGCGCCAGTATTGCGGGTTATCCACAGCCGACCAGACCTGGCTGGAAAGCGCCTGCGAACGCCTGACTCTGTCGCTGCGCGCCGCCCACCGCCTGCTCAAGGTGGCGCGCACCCTGGCTGACCTGGAACAGGCTGAAAACATCGGCCGCGAACACCTGGCCGAAGCACTGCACTATCGCCCCAGCAACCAGTAGTAATTGCCCGCATTCTGCTCTTAACTTGGCAACAGCCCACCGCACCGAGACCGGTATGTTCGCATTCGTCCAGAGTTACCCGCTGTTGCTCGGCATTACCCTGATCGTGCTCGACCTCACGCTCTGGCAACTGATACCCGCCAATCGCCGCCCTTGGCGCATCGGTGCGCGCTTGCTGGCGTTTTCGCTGTTTACCTGGGTGCTGATCAGCGCCGGGGTCAGCCCGCTGCAACCTGCGCCCTGGGTCGAGGATGTGCCGCGCAATCTGCTCGCTACGGTGCTGGGGATTGCCTGGTGGCTGTTTGCGGCGCGTACCGCCACGGTAGTGATCGGCCTGGTGCTGGTGGCCCGTAGCGGTCACACCGGGCGGTTGCTGCAGGATGTGCTGGGGGCGGTGATCTTCCTGGTCGCTATTGTTGCCGCAGCGGCCTATGTGCTGCAGCTGCCGGTCAAAGGCCTGTTGGCAACCTCCGGGGTCATGGCAATCGTGATCGGCCTGGCGCTACAGAGCACGCTGAGCGATGTGTTCTCCGGCATTGTGCTGAATACCACCCGCCCCTATCAGATCGGCGATTCGATCAGCATCGACGGCACCGAAGGCAAGGTCATCGAGATCGACTGGCGCGCCACCCGCCTGCTTACCGGCAACGGCAGCATGGCGGTGATTCCCAACTCGGTGGCGGCCAAGGCCAAGCTGCTCAACTTCAGCCAGCCCAGCGATGTGCACGGCGTCTCCATCACCGTCGTGGTGCCGGCCAAGGTGCGCCCGCGACGGGTGCTCGATGCGCTGGAGAAAACCCTGCAAGGCACGCGCACGTTACTGATCACCCCTGCCCCGAAAGCGACGGTCAAGAGTTCGAGCCTGGAGTCGGTGGAGTACGAGGCCAGCGGCTTTGTCAGCTCCATGAGCCAGAAGACCGAGGTGCGCAACCATATGTTCGACCTCGCCCACCGCCACCTGGAAGCGGCCGGCGTGGTGTGGAACAGCGATACCCAGCCAGGCCAGATGTGGAACCGTCAGCGCGCCCTGCTCGAGGATGTGCGGATCTTCCGTTCGCTCAGCAACGAGGAGAAAGACAACCTCAGCCAGCGCATGACCGCCGTGGAATACCTGGCCGACCAGGTGATCCTCGGCGTCGGCGACAGCTCGGATTACCTGCTGGTGATTGGCACCGGGGTGGTGTCTGTCGGCATTCGTGATGGCGACAAGCAGCTCGAAGCCGGGCGCATGGGCCCGGGTGAGGTATTGGGAGTGGAGGGCTTGCTGGAAGCGGATGATTCCACTGCCGAGTTCCGCACCCTGACCAGCTGCATTCTCTATCGCATCGACAAGGACGAAGTGCGCAGTTGCCTGGAGCAACGCACCGAGGTCAAGACTGCGTTGCTCAAGCTGCAACGCATCCGCCAGCAAACCCGCCAGTCACTGCTGGAGCAAAAGCCTGCAGCCATCAAGAAAGGCGGGTTTCTCAGCTGGCTGCACAAGTAGCCGTCAGAGCACCACGCGCAAGCATTGCCCGGCGTGATACAGCGAGAAGCCGGTTTCGTAGAAGCCGGTACGCAGCGCCGGCGCCGACACCGGTTTCATTGCCGAGAACGGAATCGGCAAGGCATCCGGGTTGTCGCAGAGCAGGTACTGGGCAAAGGCTTTGCCGATCACCGTGCCGGTGGTGTTGCCGCGGCCGTTGTAGCCAGTGACGGCGACGATGCCCGGCGCCGGCTCGAACAGGCGCATCAGGTGGTCCGGGGTGAAGTCGATGCAGCCGGTCCAGTGCATTTCCCACTCGACCTTGCCCAGTTGCGGGAAGTAGTGGTTCTGGATGCGGTCGGCCCAACTGCGGATGAACCAGGCCGGCTTGTTGTCGACCCGCCCGAGGCTGCCGAGCAACAGGCGCCCTTGGTCATCACGACGGATGCTGCTGAGCACCGTGCGCGTATCCCACGAACCCTGGCCGTGCTTGAGCACGTTGTCGGCAGCGGCGCCTTGCAGCGGCACTGAAGCGACCTGGTAGTAGTAGCCGCGGAAGAACTGGCGTTGCAGGTTGGTCCAGTCGCCTTCGGTGTAGGCGCCGGTAGAGATCACCACCTTGTCGGCGCTGACCGAACCTTTGGCGGTCTTCACCCGCCAGCTGCTGCCTTCACGCTCCAGGCCTTGCACAGCGGACTGCTGGAAGATCTGCCCACCCAGACGCTCGACCGCAGCGGCCAGGCCCTGTGTGTAACCCATGGGGTTGATGGTGCCGGCGCGGCGATCGAGCAGCGCGGCGGAAATCTTGTCGGTACCGCAATATTCTTCGCACTTGGCCCCGGTCAGCAGCTCGACATCGGCGCCACGCCGGCTCCATTGCTGGTGACGGGCTTCGAGGTCGGCAACGCCGGTGGCGTTGTGGGCCATGTGCAGGGTGCCGGTGTTGTGGGCCTGGCAGTCGATACCCAGGCGTTCGATGGTGGCGAACACTTCGCCCGGCGCCTCACCCAGTATCTTGTTCAGGCGGCTGCCTTGCTTCTGGCCAAGGGTCGCTTCAACGTCATCCGGGCGAATCCAGGTGCCGGCGTTGACCAGGCCGACGTTGCGCCCGGAACCACCGTGGCCGATTTTCCAGGCTTCGAGCAGGATCACCGTCTTGCCCTGTTCGAGCAGGTGAATGGCTGCCGACAGGCCAGTGATACCGCCGCCGATGATGCACACATCGGCCTTGAGCTCGGCGTTCAGCACCCGGGATGGCGCGGCGGGCTGGGTGACGTGTTCCCAGAGGCATTGTTGACGCAGTTCTGGCATGGCCGGCTTCCTCTTTTATTCTTGTGCGGTGGTGCCCCTATCGCTGGCAAGCCAGCTCCCACAGGGAGCAGCGGTCCTTGTGGGAGCTGGCTTGCCAGCGATGGGGCCGACTCGGTAATCAGTCGAACACAATCCCCTGCGCCAACGGCAGCTCGCGGGAATAGTTCACGGTATTGGTCTGCCGACGCATGTAGGCCTTCCACGAATCCGAGCCTGACTCACGGCCACCGCCGGTTTCCTTCTCACCGCCAAACGCCCCGCCAATCTCCGCACCGCTGGTGCCGATGTTGACGTTGGCAATCCCGCAGTCACTGCCTGCCGCACTCTGGAAGCGCTCGGCTTCACGCAGGTCGGTGGTGAAGATGCACGACGACAGACCTTGCGGCACTTCGTTGTTCAGGCGCAGGGCTTCGTCGAATTCGTCGTAGGTCAGCACGTAGAGGATCGGTGCGAAAGTTTCATGACGAACCACGGCGCTCTGCGCGGGCATCTCGGCAATAGCTGGAGAAACGTAGTAGGCATTCGGGTACTGGTCCTGAAGCTGCCGCTCACCACCAAACACCTGGCCGCCTTCATCGCGGGCGCGGGCCAACGCATCCTGCATGCCTTCAAACGAAGCCTTGTCGATCAGCGGGCCGACCAGGTTGTCTTTACGTGGATCACCGATGCGTACCTTGGCGTAAGCGGCTTTGACCCGGGCCACCACTTCGTCCTTGATCGAACGATGAACGATCAGCCGGCGCAGGGTGGTGCAGCGCTGGCCCGCAGTGCCAACGGCGCTGAACAAGATGCCGCGCACGGCCAGGTCGAGGTCGGCGCTGGGCGCGAGGATCATCGCGTTGTTGCCACCCAGTTCGAGGATGCTGCGACCGAAACGCGCGGCCACACGCGGGCCGACTTCACGGCCCATGCGGGTGCTGCCGGTGGCGCTGACCAGCGGCACGCGCGGGTCGTCGACCAGGGCTTCGCCGGCATCGCGATCACCGATGATCAGCTGGCTCAGGCCTTCTGGCGCTTCGCCAAAGGCTTTCAGGGCTTTTTCGAACAGCGCCTGGCAGGCCAGCGCGGTCAGCGGGGTTTTCTCCGACGGCTTCCACACCACGGCGTTGCCGCACACCAGTGCCAGGGTGGTGTTCCAGGCCCAGACCGCGACCGGGAAGTTGAAGGCGCTGATCACCCCGACCACCCCCAGCGGATGCCAGGTTTCACGCATGTGGTGGCCCGGGCGCTCGGAGGCGATGGTCAGGCCGTACAGCTGACGCGACAGACCGACGGCGAAGTCGCAGATATCGATCATTTCCTGCACTTCGCCCAGGCCTTCCTGGGTGATCTTGCCGGCTTCGATCGACACCAGCTCACCGAGTTCGGCCTTGTGCTTGCGCAGCACTTCGCCAAACAGGCGGATCAACTCACCGCGACGCGGGGCCGGAACGTTGCGCCAAGCCTGGAAGGCTTGTTCAGCCTGATCGATCTTGGCGGTCACCTGGGCTTTGCTTTCCAGGTGCACCGAGGCAATCGCGCTGCCATCGATAGGGGTGTGAACGGGATGGTTGCCATGGGTGTAGGCAGTAGTGGGAACACCGAGGCGGTCAAGCAGTCCATCAACCATTTTCTTCTCCTGCATGCGATGAGTGGTTGAAATAGTGATAGGGATCAGTATTAATCCGATCACTCTGGCGCAACAAACGACCTTTATTCTGCATATCATTCCGCCAGGTAATGATCTACTGGCTTAGAGACCGCTATGTCCAAACGTCTGGTGCCATCGATGGCCGCCCTGCAGTGTTTCGAGGCTGCCGCCCGGCACCTGAGCTTCACCCGCGCCGCCGAAGAACTGCACCTGACCCAGAGCGCGGTGAGCAAGCAGGTGGCCCAGCTTGAAGAGATGCTCCGCCATCACCTGTTCCTGCGGATCCGCCGGCGCCTGCAACTGACTCCAGCAGGCGCGCTGTACCTGGCCGAGGTCAACAAGATTCTCACCCAGGTCGATATGTCCAGCCGTTACATCATGTCCTACGGCGAACAGACCGAAGTCCTCAAGGTAGCCACTCAACCGAGCTTTGGCGTGCGCTGGCTGATCCCGCACCTCAAAGGCTTCGGCAAGCAGCACCCGAACATCCACCTCGACATCCGCAACGAGATGGAGCCCTTTGCCCTGCTGCAGGCCACTGCCGACGTGGTGTTCTTCTTTGGTCAGGGCACCTGGCCGGGGGCCACCTGCATCGAGCTGTTCGGCGAGGAAGTGCTGCCGGTGTGCGCACCGGAACTGTTGCAGGGGCGCACGCTCAAGGACGCCAGCGAACTGGCCGAGCTGGTGCTGCTGCAAAGCACTTCGCGTCCGGAGGCCTGGCACGAGTGGTTTCTCGAGCAAGGCCTGCATTCGGCCAACAGTTATCACGGGCCGCGCTTCGATACTTTCTATATGAGCCTCAGCGCTGCCCAGTCCGGCTGCGGCGTGGCCCTGGTGCCGCGCTATCTGGTGGCCCAGGAACTGGCCGAAGGCAAATTGATCGTGCCCTGGCAGCACAGCATGCGCAGCAATGGCGCGCATTTCCTGGCGTTTTCCGAGCATGCGGCGGAGGTGCCGAAGGTACGCGCGTTGGTCGATTGGATTCGGGCGGAGCTGGACCTGCAAGGTTGATAATTTTTGGAATGACAGATCGACTTTTTTTCGCTTGTGCGAGCACTGCATTCCTCGCTTTCATGTAAGGGTGCCCACTTACCAGGAAGCTTTCGATGCCCGCTCAAGATTTCGTCAGCCCGGACAGCATTCGCGCGCAGTTCTCGGCCGCCATGTCGCTCATGTACAAGCAAGAGGTGCCGCTGTACGGCACGCTGCTGTCACTGGTGAGCGAAATCAATCAGCAGGTCATGACCCAGCAACCCGAGGTTGCCCAGGCCCTGCGCTGGACCGGTGAAATCGAGCGCCTCGACCAGGAACGCCACGGCGCCATTCGCGTCGGCACCGCCGAAGAGCTGGCAACCATCGGCCGCCTGTTCGCGGTGATGGGCATGCAACCAGTGGGGTACTACGACCTCAGCAGCGCCGGTGTACCGGTGCATTCCACCGCCTTTCGCGCCGTGCACGAGCAATCGCTGCACATCAGCCCGTTCCGGGTCTTCACCTCGCTGCTGCGCCTGGAGCTGATCGACAACCCGGCGCTGCGTGAGCTGTCGCGCGAGATTCTCGCCCGCCGGCAAATCTTCACCCCGCGTGCGTTGCAGTTGATCGAGCAATTCGAGCGCGATGGTGGCCTGAATGCCGACGATGCCCTGGCGTTTGTCGACGAAGCCCTGCACACCTTCCGCTGGCACCGGGACGCCACGGTGACCGCCGAGCAGTACCAGCAACTACACGACCAGCACCGCCTGATTGCCGATGTGGTGGCCTTCAAGGGCCCGCACATCAATCACCTGACTCCGCGCACCCTGGACATCGATGCCATCCAGCTGGGCATGCCGGCCAAAGGTATTCCGCCCAAGGCCGTAATCGAAGGCCCGCCACCGCGTCGCTGCCCGATACTGCTGCGTCAGACTAGTTTCAAGGCGCTGCAGGAGAAGGTCGCGTTCACTGATCAGCAGGGTGAAGGCAGTGGCAGCCATACCGCGCGCTTTGGCGAGATCGAGCAACGGGGTGCAGCACTGACGCCAAAAGGTCGCCAGCTTTATGACCAATTGCTCGATGCCGCCCGCACGGCGCTGGGTGGCGTTCCCGCCGAGGCCAATGCCGAGCGCTACATGAGTCTGCTCAGCGACAGCTTCAAGGCCTTCCCGGATGACCTGGCGCAGATGCGGGAGCAGGCGCTGGCGTACTTCCGCTACTTCCCGACCGAACGCGGGTTGGCGGCGCGTGGTGAAGCGCAGCGGCCGACTTCATTGCAGGGGCTGATCGACGCTGGGCATGTTCACTTTGAAGCGCTGGTGTACGAGGATTTTCTGCCGGTCAGTGCGGCGGGGATTTTCCAGTCGAACCTGGGCGATGATGCGCAGAACGAGTACGGCAGCAATGCCAACCGCGAAGCCTTCGAACAGGCGCTGGGCAAACCGGTGCAGGATGAGCTGGGGTTGTACGCCGAGAGTGAGCGGCGATCGTTGATGGCCTGTGCGCAGGCGCTGGGCCTGTCGCAGCTGTAGGAACCCAGGGCTGCTACGCAGCCCATCGCTGGCAAAGCCAGCTCCCACAGTTCAGTGTTTGCAGTTCCATTGTGGGAGCCGGCCTTGCCGGCGATGGGCCGCAAAGCGGCCCCGATTTAGAACCTAACGCCCAACCCGAAAGCGATCCACTTCCTGCCGCAACTGCCCCGCCAATCCCTCAAGCTCACGCGCCGTAGCCGCCAGGTTCGTCGCTACCTCGCGCTGCTCACTGTTGGCCAGGGCAATGCTCTGCAGGTTACGGCTGAGCACATTCGCCGTGCTGCTCTGCTCCTGGGTTGCCGTGGTGATGGCGGCAAACTGTTCCCCCGCCGAACGGCTGCGTTCATCAATCTGCGCCAGCGCCGCGGCAACCTTGGCATTGCGCTCCAACCCTTCCTGCATCAGGCGGTTGCCCTGCTCCATGGTGCTGATGGCGTTGCCGGTTTCCTGCTGGATGCTGCCGATCATGGTCGAGATTTCATCGGTAGCCTGACGGGTACGCGAGGCCAGATTGCGCACCTCGTCCGCGACCACGGCAAAGCCCCGCCCCTGTTCACCGGCCCGCGCCGCTTCAATGGCAGCGTTCAAGGCCAGCAGGTTGGTCTGCTCGGCAATCGAGGTGATCACCCCGACGATGCCGCCAATTTCCTGGGAGCGCAGGCCGAGGGTGTCGATCACTTCGGCGGTGCCGGCCAGTGCGCTGGCGATCTGCTCAAGGGACGACGACGCCTGGTCCATCGAGGTGCGGCCAATGCGGGTTTGCTGGACGTTGTCCTGGGCCATGCGCTCGGTGCTGCCCATGTTGTCGGCAATGTTCATCGAAGTGGCGCTGAACTGCTCGACGGCACCGGCCATGCTGGTGATTTCGCCGGACTGCTGCTCCATCCCCTCACAGGCACCGGAGGACATTCCCGACAATGCCTGGGCACGGCTGCTGACCTGCTCTGCCGCTGCGCGAATGTGCTCGACCATGCTCGCCAGCGCTTCGCCCATCTGGTTGAAACTGTGCGCCAGCTGGCCGATTTCATCGTTGCTCGATACCCGCAGACGCGCCTGCAGGTCACCGCCACCCAGGGCTTGCGCTTGCTGCAGCAGATCACCCAGCGGGCGCAGACGGCGGCGTAACAGCCACAGGGTCGCAGCAACGGCCAGCAGCATCGCCAACAGGCTGCCGATGGCCAGGCGGGTACCGACGCTCCAGGTTACCGCGCGGATTTCCGCCTTCGGCATGCTCGCCACCACCGTCCAGGGCCCGCCTGCAAACGGCACGGCAACGCTGAACAGCTCTTCGACACCGTCATGCCAGAAACGCCCTTCGCCCGCGGTGAACCCGGCAAGTGCCTGTGCCGCCTGGCTATCCGGGCGCACACCTGCTGGCGGCACCAGCCAGTGCTGCTTGTCGTCGAGCAGGGCCAGCGAGCCGGTCTGGCCGATGCGAAAGCGCCCGAGGTTGGCGAACTGGGCCTTTTGCGCATCGGTGTAGTCGAAGCCGACGAACAGCACCGCAATCACCCGCCCGCTGCTGTCACGCACCGGGGTGTACTGGGTCATGTAATCGCGCTCGAACAGGTTCGCCCGGCCAACATAGGCCTGACCGGCCAGCAAGCGGGCGTAGGCCGGATGCTGGCGGTCGAGCAGCGTGCCGATGGCGCGGCTGCCGTCCTGCTTGGTCAGCGAGGTGCTGATACGGACAAAGTCTTCACCGCTGCGCACGAACAAGGTGGCGACGCCCGCGGTCATCTGGCGGAAATCATCCACCTGGCGAAAGTCGTTGTTGAGCAGTTGATCACCCAGGTACAGCGCGGGTGTGGCAACCCCCGCAACCGTCACCGACTCCCCGGAATGCAACTGCAAACCGGCGGCAAAGCGCTTCTCGAACAAGCCGCTCAGGCGCTGAGTGCTTTCGCGCAGAGTGCTGTGAAAGGTATCGAGCTGATCGGCGAGCAGTCGCGCTTCGCTGGCCAGGTGTTCCTGGCGGGTAATCAGGTTGGCGTTGTCCAGCGAACGCAGGGCAAACAGGGTGCTACCGGTAATCACCACGGCCAGCACGATGGCGAGGGCGATACCGAGTTGCGAGGCAATCCGGGCACGGGGTTGAGACATGGAAGCTCCTGGCAAGAGGGGCCGGGATCGTCCTGATCACGCTGACCGTCCGCATCAATACGGGAAGCGAGCCATCTAGACGTGGCTCTGATGCCTCTGCTTCGGCGGCGCGCGGCAATACTTGAGTGTGCAACAGGGTTATCCCGCGCAAACGTTCAACCGCTTCCGATAGACGCTGATGGCCCCAGTATTTCCACCTTGGGCAAGTCCATGGAGTCTGCCTCGCCTTGCAGGAAGTCACTCAAGCGTCGCAAGCGCTCGCCACCGGGGCGGGTTTTCGGCCAGACCAGGTAGTAATCCAGCCCGCTGGCAACCGCCGTCGGCCATGGCAGGCTAAGCCGGGCCTGGGCGACATCCTCGGCCACCATCAACAAGTCCCCCATGGACACGCCATAACCCCGGGCAGCGGCGATCATGCCCAGTTCCAGGGTATCGAACACCTGGCCACCCTTGAGCGAGACCTTGTCGGTGAGGTCCATGCGCGCCAGCCAGCTGCGCCAGTCGCGCTTGTCGGGGGTCGGATGAAGCAGCTCGACACCCGCCAGGCGCCGCTCATCCCAGGGCCCTTCCTTGAGCAGTTCCGGCGCGCCGACCGGTATCAGCAGCTCGGAAAACAGCCGCTTGACCTCCCAATCCGGCGGGAAGTGACCGTCACTCAGCAACACCGCGCAGTCGAAAGGCTCATGGTTGAAATCGACATGATCGACGTCCATCCAGGCGCTGGTCAGCTGTACTTCGTTGCCCGGCTGCAGGTGGCGAAAGCGGCTCAGGCGTGCCAGCAGCCAGCGCATGGTCAGGGTCGAAGGGGCTTTCATGCGCAGGATGTCGTCCTCGCTGCGCAGGGTGTTGCAAGCCCGCTCCAGTGCCGCAAAGCCTTCGCGCACTCCGGGCAGGAGCAAACGCGCCGCTTCGCTGAGTTGCAGGCTGCGGCCGTTGCGCACGAACAAACGGCAAGCGAAGTGCTCCTCAAGGGTGCGGATGTGCCGGCTGACCGCGCTCTGGGTGATTGATAACTCATCTGCGGCGCGGGTGAACGAACTGTGCCGGGCGGCCGCTTCGAAAGCCCGCAGTGCGTACAAGGGCGGTAAACGACGAGACATGAGGGACGGGCTCCGGGTTATCCACAGGCGATCGTCAGGATCATACTCCCATGAGTTTTAATCATGCCAAGCATCGCTATTATCCTTTTGTGGATAACCGTGCAAAGCCTCAAGCTTTCATGCTTTGAATCTATCGCGTAAGAAAAGGACGACTCCATGCAGGCTGCGCCTACCCATGAACTCAAGGCTTTGCTGCGCCTGGCCGGGCCGCTGATTGCCTCGCAGTTGGCGCACATGCTGATGGTACTCACCGACACCCTGATGATGGCCCGCATCAGCCCGCAAGCGCTGGCCGGTGGTGGTCTGGGGGCGGCGAGTTATTCGTTCGTGTCGATCTTTTGCCTGGGTGTGATCGCCGCGGTCGGCACCCTGGTGGCGATTCGCAAGGGTGCCGGTGACATCGCCGGCGCCACACGCCTGACCCAGGCCGGGTTGTGGCTGGCCTGGGTCATGGCCCTGGTGGCAGCACTGGCGCTGTGGAACCTGGAGCCGGTGCTGCTACTGCTCGGCCAGAGCCCCAACAATGTCGAGGCCGCCGCGCAGTTCCTGTTGTTGCTGCCCTTCGCCCTGCCCGGCTACCTGAGCTTCATGGCCCTGCGCGGCTTTACCAGCGCCATCGGCCGTTCGACGCCGGTGATGGTTATCAGCCTGGTCGGCACAGTGGCCAACTTCCTGCTCAATTACGCCTTGATCGAGGGCATGTTCGGCCTGCCGAAACTGGGCCTGGTGGGCATCGGCCTGGTGACCGCGATCGTTGCCAACTGCATGGCCGTGGCCATGGCGTTGTATATCCGCTGGCACCCGGCCTACGCGCCCTACCCGATTCGCCAGGGCCTGAGCCGCCCGTCGTGGCCAGCCCTGCGCGAGCTGTGGCGCCTGGGCTTGCCGATTGGCGGCACCTACACCGTCGAGGTCGGCCTGTTCGCCTTCGCCGCACTGTGCATGGGCGTGCTCGGCAGCACCGAGCTTGCCGCGCACCAGATCGCCCTGCAGATCGTCTCGACCGCGTTCATGATTCCGGCGGGCCTGTCGTATGCCGTAACCATGCGTGTAGGGCTCTATTACGGTGCCGATAACCTCTTGGGTGCCCGACACGCTGGCCGGGTTGGGATCGGTTTTGGCGCGGCGATGATGCTGATGTTCGCCATCCTCTTCTGGCTGCTGCCAGACCCGCTGGTGGGGCTGTTCCTCGACCACGGTGACCCGGCCTTTGCCGACATCATCCAGCTGGCTGTGAGCCTGCTGATGGTCGCCGCCTGGTTCGAGCTGTTCGATGGTGTGCAGACGATTGCCATGGGCTCGATCCGCGGGCTCAAGGATGCCAAGACCACCTTCCTGGTCGGGCTGTTCTGTTACTGGGTGATCGGTGCGCCGGCGGCCTGGTTGCTGGCGTTCAACCTCGGCCTGGGTGCGGTGGGCGTGTGGTGGGGGCTGGCGCTGGGCCTGGCGTGTGCGGCGGTGAGCCTGACTTGGGCATTTGAATGGCGAATGAAGCGCTTGCTGGGCAGTGCCGGTGGGGTGAACAAGGTGACTGCTTCGGTGGTTTGAAGGCCCTGTGGGAGCTGGACTTGCCAGCGATGGGCTGCAAAGCAGCCCCAGAATCTACAAAGCCACCGACTGCTGCGCCGGACCACGCAGCAGATACTCCATCAACTCATCCATCGGCAACGGCCGGCTGATCAGAAACCCCTGCACCTGGTCACAATCAAAACTGCGCAACAGGTCCATCTGCTCCGGGGTTTCCACGCCCTCGGCCACCACCTCGAGGTTGAGGTTGTGCGCCAGGTTGATCATCGCGTGCACCAGCTTGCGGTTTTCTTCGCGCTGCTCCATGCCGCCGACAAAGCTGCGATCGACCTTGAGCAAGGTGATCGGCAAGCTGTTCAGGTGCACGAACGACGAGAAGCCGGTACCGAAGTCATCCAGGGAAAAGCGCACACCCAGGCGCCCGAGCGCATCCATGGTCTGCTTGACCAGGTCGTTGCGCCGCATCACCGCGGTTTCGGTCAGCTCGAACTCCAGCCAGCGGGCATCGACGCCGTGCTCGATGATCAGCCGGCTCAGGGTCGCCAACAGCTGGCTGTCCTGGAACTGGCGGAACGACAGGTTCACCGCCATGTGCAAGGGCGCCAGCCCTTGTTCGCGCAGCGCCTGCATGTCGCGCAGGGCACGGGAAATCACCCAGTAGCCCAGGGGCACGATCAGCCCGCTCTGCTCGGCCAGGGGCACGAACTCGCTGGGCGGCAGCAGCCCGCGTTCGGCATGGCGCCAGCGCACCAGGGCTTCGAGGCCGACGATGCGCCCGTCGGCCAGGTTCAGCCGCGGCTGGTAGTGCAGTTCCAGCTCGTCACGACGCAGCGCCCGGCGCAGTTCGCTTTCCAGGTCGGCAAGGCTGCGGGCGTTGCGGTTGATGCGTTCGTTGAAGACGTGGAAGGTACAGCCCTGGGTGCTCTTGGCCTGCTGCATGGCGATGTGCGCATGCCACATCAGCGGGTCGGCGCCACCCTGGGCGCGGGCGTGGGCGACGCCCAGGCTGCAGCCTAGCAGCAGGCTTTCGCCGTCGATCCAGTAGGGTTCGGCCAGGGCTTCGGTGATGCGTTCGGCCATCCATTCGGCGCGCTGCGGCTCGCGGCGAGTATCGATCAACAGGGCGAATTCGTCGCTGCCCAGGCGCGCGACCTGGTCACCGGCTTCGAGCTGGCTTTTCAGCCGGCCCACCACTTGCAGGATCAGCCGGTCGCCGGCCTGATGACCAAGGGCATCGTTGGCATGGCGAAAGTTGTCGAGGTCCAGATGACCGAGGGCGACACCGCGCCCTTCGCTGTCAGCCAGGCGCGCTGCCAACAGGGTCTGAAAGCCCTGGCGGTTGGCGATGCCGGTCAGCGGGTCCTGCTCGGCCAAACGCTGCAAGGTCGCTTCGAGGACGCCGCGCTCGCGGACATGGCGCAGGCTGCGGCGCAGGATATTGCTGGTCAGTTGGTCGCGGATCAGCCAGTCGCTGACCCCCGGCGGCGGCACCTGCGGCTCGTGCTCGAGCAGCAGAACCATCGGCAATATGCAGCGCCCGGGCGCCGGTTGCAGTGGCGGGGTCGCCAGCACCAGCGCATTGCGGTCGTTGGCAAACAGGGTGTCGACTGCCTCCCAGTTCGGAGCGGTCAGCAATACCGCCTGGCCCGCCATCGGCAGCAGACACTCGCGCAAGACAGTGGCCCATTCCGGCTCATCGGCCAGCAGGAGCAAACGCAAGGGTTCGACGGGCGTAGACAAGCTGGCTCCTTAGGACGTAGGCGCAGTCAAATGACGATGGGCAGCGAGAATGCGTATCCTAAACCATTAATGAAAATGATTTTCACTTAAAGTCATGCCATTCCATTGCCGACATCCCGCAGGTTTCGCCACGCATCCTGCGGGAAAGTATCAAATGCGGCAAATTTAGATCGCGTGGTACGTCACACTGTCAGACGGTCGCGGCAGAAACTTTCTACCCCTGCTAAAATGCCCGGCTATTTTTCTAGCGTCCCCGGTTTTCGTCATGTCCCGACTCAACCCCCGGCAACAAGAAGCCGTGAACTACGTCGGCGGCCCTCTTTTGGTGCTCGCCGGTGCTGGCTCCGGCAAAACCAGCGTGATCACCCGCAAGATCGCGCACCTGATCCAGAACTGCGGCATCCGTGCCCAGTACATCGTGGCCATGACCTTCACCAACAAGGCCGCGCGGGAGATGAAGGAGCGGGTCGGCACCCTGCTGCGCAAGGGCGAAGGCCGCGGCCTGACCGTGTCGACCTTCCACAACCTGGGCCTGAACATCATCCGCAAGGAGCATGAACGGCTGGGCTTCAAACCGGGCTTCTCGATTTTCGACGAGACCGACGTCAAAGCCCTGATGACCGACATCATGCAGAAGGAATACTCGGGCGACGACGGCGTCGACGAGATCAAGAACATGATCGGCGCCTGGAAGAACGACCTGATCCTGCCGCCCGAAGCCCTGGAAAAGGCCCGCAACCCCAAGGAGCAGACCGCCGCGGTGGTCTATGCGCACTACCAGCGCACCCTGCGGGCATTCAACGCGGTGGACTTCGACGACCTGATCCTGCTGCCGGTCAAGCTGTTCCAGGACAACCCCGATGTCCTGGAGAAGTGGCAGAACAAGGTACGTTACCTGCTGGTCGACGAATACCAGGACACCAACGCCAGCCAGTACTTGCTGGTGAAGATGCTGATCGGCACGCGCAACCAGTTCACCGTGGTCGGCGACGACGACCAGTCGATCTACGCCTGGCGCGGTGCGCGGCCTGAGAACCTGATGCTGCTCAAGGACGACTACCCGTCGCTGAAAGTGGTGATGCTCGAGCAGAACTACCGCTCCACCAGCCGCATCCTGCGTTGTGCCAACGTACTCATCTCGAACAACCCGCATGCCTTCGAAAAGCAGCTTTGGAGCGAGATGGGCCACGGCGACGAGATCCGCGTGATCCGCTGCAAGAACGAGGAAGCCGAGGCCGAACGGGTGGCCATGGAAATCCTCAGCCTGCACCTGCGCACCGACCGGCCCTACAGCGACTTCGCCATTCTTTACCGGGGCAACTACCAGGCCAAGCTGATCGAGCTGAAGCTGCAGCACCACCAGGTGCCGTATCGCCTGTCGGGCGGCAACAGCTTCTTCGGACGCCAGGAAGTCAAAGACCTGATGGCCTACTTCCGCCTGCTGGTAAACCCGGACGACGATAACGCCTACCTGCGGGTGATCAACGTGCCGCGCCGGGAAATCGGCTCGACCACCCTGGAAAAACTTGGCAACTACGCCACCGAGCGCAAGGTTTCGATGTACGCCGCCAGCGAGGAGCTGGGCCTCGGCGAACACCTGGACAGCCGCTACACCGACCGCCTGCAGCGCTTCAAACGCTGGATGGACAAGGTCCGCGAGCAGGTCGCCCTGGAAGATCCGATCGCTGCCCTGCGCAGCATGATCATGGACATCGACTACGAGAACTGGATTCGCACCAACAGCTCCAGCGACAAGGCCGCGGACTTTCGCATGGGCAACGTCTGGTTCCTGATCGAGGCGTTGAAAAACACCCTCGAGAAAGACGAAGACGGTGGCATGACCATCGAGGAAGCCATCGGCAAGCTGGTGCTGCGCGACATGCTCGAACGCCAGCAGGAAGAGGAAGACGGCGCCGAAGGTGTGCAGATGATGACCCTGCACGCTTCCAAGGGCCTGGAATTCCCCTACGTGTTCATCATGGGCATGGAAGAGGAAATCCTACCGCACCGTTCCAGCATCGAAGCCGACACCATCGAAGAAGAACGGCGCCTGGCCTACGTCGGGATTACCCGCGCACGTCAGACCCTGGCCTTCACCTTTGCCGCCAAGCGCAAGCAGTACGGCGAGATCATCGATTGTTCGCCGAGCCGCTTCCTGGACGAGCTGCCCGACGACGACCTGGCCTGGGAGGGCCTGGACGACGCGCCGACCGAAGTGAAGGCCGCTCGTGGCAACAATGCACTGGCCGATATCCGTGCCATGCTCAAACGTTAGATAATCAACCTTTGCTGCGGCGTATTGCCGTGGCCACTCTTGCTACATCGAGGAAATACCACAGTGGAAGCACTGCACCAGAAGATTCGCGAAGAAGGCATCGTGCTTTCCGATCAGGTTCTCAAAGTCGATGCGTTTCTCAACCATCAGATCGACCCTGCGCTGATGCAACTGATTGGCGACGAGTTCGCCCGTCTGTTCGCCGACTCGGGCATCACCAAGATCGTCACCATCGAAGCCTCGGGCATTGCCCCAGCGGTGATGACCGGCCTGAAACTGGGCGTTCCGGTGATTTTCGCGCGCAAGCACCAGTCGCTGACCCTGACCGAAAACCTGCTGGTGGCTTCGGTGTATTCCTTCACCAAGCAGACTGAAAACACCGTGGCGATCTCCCCGCGCCACCTCAACAGCAGCGACCGCGTGCTGGTGATCGACGACTTCCTGGCCAACGGCAAAGCCTCCCAGGCGCTGATCTCGATCATCAAGCAAGCCGGTGCCACCGTTGCCGGTTTGGGTATCGTCATCGAGAAGTCGTTCCAGGGCGGCCGTGCCGAGCTGGACAGCCAGGGCTACCGCGTTGAATCGCTGGCTCGGGTGAAGTCGCTGGAAGGTGGCGTGGTTACTTTCATCGAGTAATTCGCGTCGCGCCCATCGCCGGCAAGGCCGGCTCCCACAGGAAACTGGGTTTACCCTGAACCATTGTGAGAGCCGGCCTTGCCGGCGATGGACCCTCAAGCAACCGCTGTCGCCTGCAACCCCGCCAGCAACAGCCGCTGATACAGCTCCTCCTTCAGCCCCTGCGGCTGCGCCAGTCCCATCCGCGTCAACTGCCCGGGAAACGCCTCGGGTGCCGGTGCATCCAGCGCCGCCTTGCCCAGCTCAAGCACCTCGCTCAGTTTGAACTTGCTCTTGAGCCAGTTCAGCGCCCGCAACAAATCACGCTCCTCAGCCGTGAAGTCACTGCCCAGCGGATACTCGGGGAACAACCGTGCGTGCCTTTCGCGCAGCGCCTGCAAACGCTGCGGGGTGTTCTCGGTGAAGCGCTGATCCAGGCAAAAATCCTTCGGCAACTTGCCGGCCTTCTGCGCCCGTTCGATCAGCTCGGGCTGAAAGCGCGTGTCGCTGATCGCCAGCAACCGTGCAATCACCTCGGCGTCAGTCTGCCCACGCAGGTCGGCGATGCCGTACTCGGTGACGACGATGTCGCGCAGGTGCCGGGGAATGGTGCAGTGACCGTATTCCCAGACCAGATTGGAGCTGACCTCCCCGCCCGCTTCACGCCAGCTGCGCAGCAGCAGGATCGAGCGCGCGCCTTCAAGTGCATGGCCCTGGGCAACGAAGTTGTACTGCCCACCTACCCCGCTGAGCACCCGGCCGTCTTCCAGCTGATCGGCCACCCCGGCGCCCATCAAGGTCATGGTGAACACCGTGTTGATAAAGCGCGCATCCCGGCGCTGCAGGCGCTTGAGCGACTCCTGGCCATACAGCTCGTTGATGTAGCTGATGGCGCTCATGGCAAAGCGTTTGCGCTGGCTTAAAGGCATTTCCCGCAAGCGCTGGTAAAAGGCCTGAGGGCCAAGAAAGAAGCCGCCATGCACCAACACGCCCTGGTCATCCAGCTCGCCATTGTTGGCCGCCTGCTGGCGTGCCTCTTCAGGATAAACCGGGCGGCGGATGATCCCCGCTTCGACCAGTGCCAGCAGGCCGTTGACGAACATTTCGCTACAGCCATACAGGCCGTGGGTAAAGGGCTCGATGCCGCCTTCGCGTGCGATCAGGGTTTGCCAGGGCGTGAGGTCAATATCAGCCAGCAACGCACTGTAGGCCTCGCTGTCAGCCTGCCGCGCCAGCAGCCCGGCAGTCAGCGCATCGCCCATGGCGCCAATGCCGATCTGCAGGGTGCCGCCATCGCGCACCAGGGTACTGGCATGCAGGCCGATGAAATGGTCCTGGGTGGTGACCGGCATGTTCGGCGTGGAGAACAACCGGGTGCTTTCCGCGCTATCGATCAGCAGGTCGAAGTCATCCCGGGGCAGCTCCGAGGCGCCCGGCATGTACGGCAGTTCGGTATGCACCTGGCCGAGCACCAGGATGGTTTCACCGGCCGCGCGGCGGCGGGCGATCATTGGCAACAGGTCGAGGGTGATGTCCGGGTTGCAACTCAGGCTCAGCTGGCCGGGATGCGCCGGGTCTTCGGCGACCAGCTGCGCCACCAGGTTCAAGCCCTTGGCATTGATATCGCGGGCGGCGTGGCTGTAGTTGCTGCTGACGTAGTCCTGCTGGGCCATGGCGCTGTGCAGCAGGCTGCCGGGCTGCATGAAGAACTGCTCGACACGGATGTTCGCAGGCAACTGGTCGCGGCGCAGGTCGTGCAGGTAGTCCAGTTCGAGGTAGTCGGCGAACACACGCTCGATGAAGGGCTCAAGAAAGCGCCGTTGCAAGCCGTCACCAAGGTCCGGGCGGCCGAGACTCAAGGCGGTGTAGATCGTCAGTTGCCGCTCGGGCAACTGGCGGATCCGCGCATACAGGGCATTGACGAAGCGGTTGGGCTTGCCCAGCCCCAGCGGCAGGCCCATGTGGATATGCGCGGGCAGGCGTGCCAGCACCTGGTCCACGGCAGTGTCGATCGAACAGCTGTACGCCATCTCGGCCTCCTGTGGCATTCCTTGACCACTTTGGACCGAGCATGCCGCCAGAATGCTGCGCTGACCAGCGCTAAAACGCACAAAGCCCGCACGTGGCGGGCTTTGCTGGGCAAGCGCTGGGCTTACAGGCCGGACATCTTCTTGATGGCGCCCATCAGGTCGTCATCCGAGCAGTCGGCGCAGGTGCCTTTTGGCGGCATGGCGTTGATGCCGGTGATGGCCTTGGCGAGGATGCCGTCCAGACCACCCTGATGGTCAGAGCGCTCTTTCCAGGCGGCGGTATCGCCGATTTTCGGTGCGCCGAGCAGGCCGCTGCCATGGCAAGCATTGCAATGCTTGGCGATGATTTCATCCGGGGTCTTGGCACCGCCGCCAGCAGCAGCTGCCGCGACTTCCATACCCTTGCATTCCTGACCCTGTACACACACCTGGCCAACCGGTTCCAGTCGCTTGGCGATGTCGTCGTTGGTCGCAGCTTGTGCGCTGACTGCCCAAAGGGCCAATACGGCAGCTGGTACGGCCAGCATTTTCTTGATTAGATTCACGCGTACACCCTCATGGTGGCTAGTCACGCCCGCGGCCACGGTTTCGCAGGCGGCGCAAGTATAACGGGAACCCTGCCTCACCGAAACAACCCTAGTGTCCAAAGGGTCTTAGCCGCGACAATCCGCCGCGCAATGCCCACTAGAAGTTGGCCGGAGTCGCCGCGCTGATCAGCCGGGCCGGCTCATCGTAAGGATTGCGGAAACGGTGCGGCTTGGTACTTTCAAAATAGTAGCTGTCGCCCGCTTCGAGGATGAAAGTTTCCAGGCCCACCACCAGTTCAAGGCGGCCTTCGAGGAGGATGCCGGTCTCTTCGCCATCATGGGTGAGCATTTCTTCGCCAGTATCGGCACCCGGCGGATAGACCTCGTTGAGAAAGGCAATAGCCCGGCTCGGGTGCGCCTTGCCGACCAGTTTCATGGTCACCGCACCGTCCGAAATGTCGATCAGTTCGTGGGCTTTATAGACGATCTGGGTAGGGTTTTCCGGTTGCAGCTCTTCGGAAAAGAACTCGACCATGGACATTGGAATACCGCTCAGCACCTTGCGCAGCGAGCTGATTGAAGGGCTGACGCTGTTCTTCTCGATCATCGAGATGGTGCTGTTGGTGACGCCCGCACGTTTGGCGAGTTCACGCTGTGACAGGCCCTTGAGCTTGCGAATGGCTTGCAGTCGTTCACCGACGTCCAATGCTGGAGCCCTCCTAAACGAACGAGTGGGGTCGAAATTGAACGTTATCATCGCAACAGCGTTCAGTATTTACAACACTTCGACCCGCAGCCTGTCCGCTTTGGCGCCTTAATCGCCGCTGTAGTCCAGCGGTACGCGCTTGAGGTTGCAGAAAATCTGGTAAGGGATGTTGCCAGCATGCATGGCCACTTCGCTGGCCAGCACGTTTTTGCCCCACAGCTCCACCGGGCTGCCGAGGCCCGCTTCCGGCACGTCGGTCAGGTCAATGCAGAGCATGTCCATCGACACCCGGCCGATCAGCTGGGTGCGTTTGCCGGCCACCAGCACCGGTGTACCGTTTGGCGCCTGGCGCGGGTAGCCATCGGCGTAACCCATGGCCACCACGCCAACCCGGGTCGGCCGCGGGCTGATGAACTTGGCGCCATAACCGACAGGCTCGCCAGCCGGCAGCTCACGCACACTGATCACCCGCGATTGCACGGTCATTACCGGCTGCAGGCGCGCAGCTTCTGCCTGAGGCACTTCGAAGGGCGTGGCGCCGTACAGCATCAGGCCCGGGCGCACCCAGTCGCTGGGCACATTCGGCCAACCGAGCACGGCCGGCGAGTTGCGCAGGCTGACCTCGGCGCTCAGGCCCTGGCGCGCGGCCTGGAATACCGCCAGTTGTTCGTTGCTGGCGTCGCTGTCGAGTTCATCGGCACGGGCGAAGTGGCTCATCAGCACGATACGCGCAACCTTGCCGCTGGCCAGCAGGCGCTGGTACGCGGCCTGATAGTCCTTGGCGTGCAGGCCGACCCGGTGCATGCCCGAGTCGAGTTTGAGCCAGACGGTGATCGGCTTGCTCAGGTGCGCCTGTTCGATCGCCTCCAGCTGCCACAGCGAATGCACCACGCACCACAGGTCATGCTGGGCGATCAGTTGCAGTTCGCTGGCTTCGAAAAAGCCTTCAAGCAGCAGCACCGGCGGCTTGATCCCGGCTGCGCGCAGCTCCAGCGCCTCTTCGATGCAGGCCACGGCAAAACCATCGGCTTGCTGCTCCAGGGCCAGGGCACAACGCACGGCACCGTGACCATAGGCATCGGCCTTGATCACGGCCAGCGCTTTGGCTCCGGTCAGTTCGCGGGCAAGTTGATAGTTGTGACGCAGGGCTTGAAGATCGATCAGGGCACGGGCAGGACGCATGACGGCAGCCTTCTGGGCAGTCTGGTTAGAAGTAAAAAACCCGGTGCCCGAAGGCAGCTGGTCGGCCGCCGGCGGCACCGGGTGAGGGATCGGGTGTTACGGCAGTGCGGCGACCACCGACAGCTCGATGAGGATTTCCGGTTCGCACAGCTTGGCTTCAACGGTGGCACGGGCCGGCGCGACGCCTTTTGGCAGCCACTTGTCCCACACCGCGTTCATGCCCTGAAAGTGCGCGTCGATGTCCTTGAGGTAGATGGTCACCGAGAGCAGGCGGCTCTTGTCGGTACCGGCCAGGTCCAGCAGGCGCTCGATGTTGGCCAGGGTCTCGCGGGTTTGCTGCTCGATCCCGGCGTTCATGTCGTCACCCACCTGGCCCGCCAGGTAGACGGTGCCGTTGTGGGTGACGATCTGGCTCATGCGCTCATTGGTGAGCTGGCGCTGGACTGACATGTTTGGCAGGCTCCTGGTGTTTTCCGTAGCGAGAGATATCGAGGCCTTCGGCGCTGATTTGCGGCTTCTTGCGCGCAATCAGGTCGGCCAGCAGGCGACCGGAACCGCAAGCCATGGTCCAGCCCAACGTACCGTGCCCCGTGTTGAGGAACAGGTTGCGGAACGGCGTGGCGCCAACGATCGGCGTACCGTCCGGAGTGGTCGGGCGCAGGCCGGTCCAGAAACTGGCCTGGCTCAGGTCGCCGCCACGAGGATAAAGGTCGTTGACGATCATCTCCAGGGTTTCGCGCCGACGCGGGTTCAGCGACAGGTCAAAACCGGCGATTTCAGCCATGCCGCCAACGCGGATGCGATTGTCGAAACGGGTGATCGCGACCTTGTAGGTTTCGTCGAGAATAGTCGAGGTCGGGGCCATGGCCGGGTCGGTGATCGGCACGGTCAGCGAGTAACCCTTGAGCGGGTAGACCGGGGCCTTGATGCCCAGCGGCTTGAGCAACTGCGGCGAATAACTGCCCAGGGCCAGCACGTAGCGGTCGGCAGTTTCCAGCTTGCCGTCGATCCACACACCATTGATGCGGTCACCGGCGTAGTCCAGGCGCTGAATGTCCTGGCCAAAGCGGAACTCGACGCCGAGCTTGATCGCCATTTCCGCCAGGCGGGTGGTAAACAGCTGGCAGTCGCCGGTCTGGTCGTTGGGCAGGCGCAGGGCACCGGCGAGGATGTCAGTAACGTTGGCCAGGGCCGGTTCGACGCGGGCGATGCCTGCGCGGTCGAGTACTTCGTACGGCACACCGGACTGCTCGAGGACGGCGATGTCCTTGGCGGCGTTGTCCAGCTGTGCCTGGGTGCGGAACAGCTGCGTGGTACCCAGGGTACGGCCTTCGTAGGCAATCCCGGTTTCAGCGCGCAGCTCGTCGAGGCAGTCACGGCTGTACTCGGACAGGCGCACCATGCGCTCCTTGTTCACCGCATAACGGCTGGCGGTGCAGTTGCGCAGCATTTGCGCCATCCACAGGTATTGGTCAATGTCGGCGGTGGCCTTGATGGCCAGGGGCGCGTGGCGTTCAAGCAGCCACTTGATGGCCTTGAGCGGCACACCCGGGGCAGCCCAGGGCGAAGCGTAACCAGGCGAGACCTGGCCGGCGTTGGCAAAACTGGTTTCCATGGCGACTGCCGGTTGACGGTCGACCACGACGACTTCGAACCCTTGCCGTGCCAGATAGTAGGCACTGGCGGTTCCGATCACACCGCTACCAAGCACCAGAACTCGCATGTTTATTACCCTCGACGCAGCGTACCGCTGACATTTGTTGTTAATGGCATAGATGGGCGCAGTATAGGAAGGTATGACCAGTGCTTTTCACTATATAAAAGCCTATATTTGGCGAGAATTCTCGGCAAGGTTGGCTTTTACGGAGGGGCATCCACTATGAGAACCCAGCACCAAAGCAAACGTGAACTGGACAAGATCGACCGCAATATCCTGCGCATCCTGCAGGCAGATGGGCGTATCTCGTTTACTGAACTGGGCGAAAAGGTCGGCCTGTCGACGACCCCCTGCACCGAGCGGGTCCGGCGCCTGGAGCGCGAAGGGATCATCATGGGCTACAACGCCCGGCTCAACCCGCAGCATTTGAAGGGCAGCCTGCTGGTGTTCGTCGAAATCAGCCTCGACTACAAGTCGGGCGACACCTTCGAGGAATTCCGACGTGCCGTGCTGAAGTTGCCACATGTGCTCGAGTGCCACCTGGTCTCGGGCGATTTCGATTACCTGGTCAAGGCACGGATTTCCGAGATGGCCTCCTACCGCAAGCTGCTTGGCGACATCCTGCTCAAGCTGCCGCATGTGCGCGAGTCGAAGAGCTATATCGTCATGGAAGAGGTGAAGGAAAGCCTCAACCTGCCGATTCCGGACTGAGGCTCAGACCAGCACCTGCCGGGTGCTGGCGATGTACTGGTGCACCAGCTTCTCGGCCTGCGGCTCGATCATCTCGGCCGGGGCGCGGCCATTGGGGCATGGCAGCTTTGGGGTAGTGCCGAACAAGCGGCAGATCAGCGGCCGTTCTTCGTACACGGTGCAGCCGTTGGGGCCCAGGTGCACGCAGTTCAGTTCCGCCAGTGCGGCTTCCTGCTCGGCGGCGCTCTTGCGCGGCAGGCGGGCCATTTCTTCGCTGGAGGTGGTCACCGGCCCACAGCAGTCGTGGCATCCGGGCACGCATTCGAATGACGGGATCTGCTCACGCAGGAAGCGGATCTTGTGGCTGTTGCAACTCATGGCGGCCTGCGGCAAAGAAGTGTGGCGCACTATTTTGCCCTACGGTTGCCCGCCCCTGAAAGCGCAGCTTATCCTGCGTAAAATTTTCCAAACACTCAGAACCAGGACAATGCCATGAACGCCGGCGTTCAGCAGCCCGCCTCGCACACCGCTTCCTACTACGCTGCCAGCAGCGTCCCACAGGCGGATTACCCACAGCTGCAGGGCGAACTGAGTTGTGACGTCTGCGTGGTCGGCGGCGGTTTTTCCGGGCTGAACACGGCAATCGAACTGGCCGAACGCGGCCTCAATGTGATCCTGCTGGAGGCGCGCAAGATCGGTTGGGGCGCCAGCGGGCGCAATGGCGGCCAGCTGATTCGCGGAGTCGGCCATGGCCTTGAGCAATTCACCCCGATCCTTGGCAGCGACGGCGTGCGAGAGCTCAAGCTGATGGGCCTGGAAGCGGTAGATATTGTCCGCGAGCGAATCGAGCGCCACGCCATCGACTGCGACCTGGCCTGGGGCTACTGCGACCTGGCCAACAAACCCCGTGACCTGCAGGGTTTCGCCGAGGACGCCGAAGAGCTGCGCAGTTTGGGTTACCGCCATGAGCTACGCCTGGTGCAGCCGGAGCAGATGCACAGCGTAGTCGGCTCGGACCGCTACGTTGGTGGCCTGATCGACATGGGCTCGGGACATCTGCATCCGCTTAACCTGGCCCTGGGCGAAGCGGTCGTCGCCAGCAAGCTGGGCGTGCGTCTGTTCGAGCAGTCGGCGGTGACACGGATCGACTATGGCTCGCAAGTGCGGGTGCACACCGCCAACGGGACCGTCCATGCCAGCACCCTGGTGCTGGGTTGCAACGCCTACCTGAACGACCTGAATGCCGAGCTTGGCGGCAAGGTGCTGCCCGCCGGCAGCTATATCATCGCCACCGAACCCCTGAGCGAGGCCCAGGCCAGCCAGTTGCTGCCGCAAAACATGGCCGTCTGCGACCAGCGCGTGGCCCTGGACTATTACCGCCTGTCCGCCGATCGCCGGCTGCTGTTCGGCGGCGCCTGCCACTATTCCGGGCGTGATCCGCAGGATATCGCCGCCTATATGCGACCGAAAATGCTCAAGGTGTTCCCGCAGCTCGCCGATGTACGTATCGACTATCAATGGGGCGGGATGATCGGCATCGGTGCCAATCGCCTGCCGCAGATCGGCCGCCTGCCCGACCAGCCCAACGTGTACTTCGCCCAGGCCTACTCCGGCCATGGCCTCAATGCCACGCACCTGGCCGGCAGGCTGCTCGGCGAAGCCATCAGCGGCCAGCACAGCGGGCGCTTCGACCTGTTCGCCCGGGTACCGCACATCACCTTCCCGGGCGGCAAGCACCTGCGCTCGCCGCTACTGGCCCTGGGCATGCTCTGGCACCGACTGAAAGAGCTGACCTAAGAGCGCCAGAAGGGTTTCAACCCTTCCTCGCGGGCCTGCTCACGGGTCAGACCGACATCGCGCAACTGTGCGGCGTCCAGCTCCAGCAGCGCCCTGCGGGTATGCCAGCGATGAACCATCAGGCCCCAGCGGTTGAGGCCGGCGGGCGTACTGGATAACCGGGTGCGCTGCTCGCGGCTCAGTTCTTCGGCATACAGTTTCAGGCGCACATCGCTCATGCCGCTCATTGCTTGTTACCTCCAGGGTGTGTGAACCGTGGAGCAAGCATGCGCGTCGGTGCAAAACCATTACAGATCCAAAGCCTGACTATTATTTCCATACAGAATTGGCAGATTTCCTACTGAATGCTGTATTTTTTCCCCATCTGTATTGGTCAGTTGCTGTAGCCGCCCTCCGGAGTATGCCATGACGCTGTACGTCAACCTCGCCGAGTTGCTCGGCGCCCGCATCGAACAAGGCCTGTACCGTCCCGGCGATCGCTTGCCTTCGGTGCGCGCCCTGAGCCTCGAGCATGGTGTCAGCCTGAGCACCGTCCAGCAGGCCTATCGCCTGCTGGAAGACAACGGCCTGGCCGCGCCCCGGCCGAAATCCGGTTACTTCGTGCCCAACAATCGCAGCCTGCCTGCCCTCCCCGATGTCAGTCGGCCGGCACAACGCCCGGTGGATATTTCCCAATGGGAGCAGGTCATCGAGCTGATTCGCAGCGTGCCGAGCAAGGACGTGGTGCAGTTGGGCCGTGGCATGCCCGACATCGACAGCCCGACCCTCAAGCCGCTGCTGCGCAGCCTGGCCCAGCTCAGCAGGCGTCAGGACATGCCCGGCCTGTACTACGACACCATCTCCGGCACCCAGGCCCTGCGCGAGCAGATCGCCCGGCTGATGCTCGATTCCGGTTGTACCGTGAGCCCGGCGGACCTGGTGGTCACCACCGGCTGCCACGAAGCGCTGTCGAGCAGCATCCGCGCGGTATGCCAGCCCGGTGATATCGTCGCGGTGGATTCGCCCAGCTTTCATGGCGCCATGCAGACCCTCAAGGGCCTGGGCATGAAGGCCCTGGAAATCCCCACCGACCCGCTCACCGGGATCAGTCTCGAAGCCCTGGAGCTGGCCATGGAGCAATGGCCGATCAAGCTCATCCAGATCACCCCGAACTGCAACAACCCGCTCGGCTACATCATGCCCGAGGCGCGCAAGAAGGCTTTGCTGACCCTGGCGCAACGCTTCGACGTGGCGATCCTCGAAGACGATGTGTATGGCGACCTGGCCTACACCTATCCCAGGCCACGGACCATCAAGTCGTTCGACGAGGACGGTCGGGTGCTGCTGTGCAGCTCGTTCTCCAAAACCCTGGCGCCAGGCCTGCGTATTGGCTGGGTAGCCCCTGGGCGTTACCTGGAGCGGGTGCTGCACATGAAGTACATCAGCACCGGATGCACCGCCACGCAGCCACAACTGGCCATCGCCGACTTCATCGAAGGCGGACACTACCAGCCGCACCTGCGGCGCATGCGCAGCCAGTACCAGCGCGGGCGCGACCAGATGAGCGACTGGGTTACCCGCTACTTTCCACCGGGCACCCGCGCCAGCCGGCCTCAGGGCGGCTTCATGCTCTGGGTGGATCTGCCGGAAAGTTTCGACACACTGCGCCTGAACCGGGCTTTACTTGGGCAAGGGGTGCAGATTGCCGTCGGCAGTATTTTCTCGGCCTCGGGCAAGTACCGTAACTGCCTGCGGATGAACTTCGCCGCACGCCCCAGCGCCGAGATCGAAGCGGCGGTGCGCAAGGTCGGCGAGACCGCCATTCGTCTACTGGCCCAAGAGCACAGCAACGGGTAACTTTCCGCCGCCGCTCGCGGTCCATATCCATATGCCTCAGTTGTAACAGGACGAATTTTCTTGAAAAGCCAGCGGGTGCTGCCCCTACTGCTGTCGCTGCTGCTCGGCCTGGGCGGCTGTGCCAGCGTCAGCCAGCCACGGGAAATCAGCCAGGCCCTGCCGGCCAGCGAGTCGTCGTTCGGCCGCTCAGTACAGCGCCAGGCCTCGGCCTATGACGGACGCTCGGGGTTTCGCCTGCTGCCCAACAGCAACGAAGCCTTCCGCGCCCGCGCCGAACTGATCCGCAACGCCCGGTCGAGCATCGACCTGCAGTATTACATCGTCCACGACGGCCTGAGCACCCGCGCCCTGGTGCATGAACTGCTGCAAGCCGCCGACCGCGGCGTACGGGTGCGCATCCTGCTCGATGACACCACCAGTGACGGCCTCGACGAACTGATGGGCACCCTGGCCGCGCATCCGAACATCCACATCCGCGTGTTCAACCCGTTACACCTGGGCCGCAGCACCGGCGTGACCCGGGCCATGGGCCGACTGTTCAACCTGTCGCTGCAGCATCGGCGCATGCACAACAAGCTGTGGCTGGTGGACAACAGCATGGCCATCGTCGGCGGGCGCAACCTGGGAGATGAGTATTTCGATGCCGAACCCAACCTGAACTTCACCGACATCGACTTGCTCGGCGTCGGCCCGGTGGCCGAGCAATTGGGGCACAGCTTCGATCAATACTGGAACAGCGCCTTGAGCAAGCCCATTGGCGACTTCCTGCTCACCCAACCGGACGCTCGCGACTTGCGCGAAAGCCGTCAGCGCCTGGAGGCCTCACTGGCTGAAGCACGGATCAAGCGCCAGGCACTCTATGACCGGCTGATGGCCTACCAGACCCGGCCGCGCCTGGATGTGTGGCGCAACGAGCTGATCTGGGCCCATAACCAGGCGCTCTGGGACGCGCCGAGCAAGGTCCTGGCCCGCGATGAGCCCGACCCGCAGTTGTTGATGACTCAGCAACTGGCGCCCGACCTGAACAATGTCCAGCACGAACTGATCCTGATCTCGGCCTACTTCGTGCCCCGCGAGTCCGGCTTGCTCTACCTGACCAGCCATGCCGACAAAGGCGTATCGGTGAAGTTGCTGACCAACTCGCTGGAAGCCACCGATGTACCGGCGGTGCACGGCGGCTACGCCCCCTATCGCAAGGCACTGCTCGAGCACGGCGTGCATCTGTATGAACTGCGCCGCCAGCCGGGCGATCCGAGCGCAAGCCGCAGGATCAATTTGCGCGGCAGCTCCGACTCCAGCCTGCACAGCAAGGCGATCGTCTTCGATCGCAAGAAGACCTTCATCGGTTCGTTCAACTTCGACCCGCGCTCGGTGCTGTGGAACACCGAGGTCGGCGTGCTGGTCGACAGCCCGGAGCTGGCCGAGTACACCCGCGAACTGGCTGCCCAAGGCATGGCCCCGGCCCTCAGCTACCAGCCGCAACTGGTCGATGGCCAACTGGTCTGGGTGACCGAAGACAACCACCGCCTGCACACCCTGACCACCGAGCCCGGCGGCGTCTGGCGGCGCTTCAACGCCTGGATCAGCAAGGCCGTGGGCCTGGAGAAGATGCTCTAGACCGGGGCCGGTTCGAAAGCATTGGGCCGCCGTGCAAGCAGCACCAGGCCAAACGCGCCCAAAGCCATGAACAGCGGCAGCGCATGCCCACTGACCCACTGGCTGCCCGCCCCTGCCGCCAGCGGCCCGATCAGGCAACCGATGCCCCACAGCTGCGCAACGTGGGCATTGGCGCGAACCAGCGCGTCGTCACGGTAACGCTCGCCAATCAGCACCAGCGACAAGGTGAACAGGCCGCCAGCACTGGCGCCGAACAGCACCCACAGCGGCCAGATCAGCGGCGTTTGCAGCAGCAGCGGAATCGCCAGGCTTGAAGCCAGCAGGGTCAATGCGCAACCACTGAACAGCGTGCGCCGCGACATGCGGTCGGCCAACGCGCCAATCGGCAACTGCAGCAGCGCATCACCGACCACTACGGTGCTGACCATGAACAGGGCGATTTCGGTGGTGAAACCCTGCTGCAGGCAGTAGACCGGCAGCAAGGTCAGAATCATGGCCTCGAAGGCAGCAAACAAAGCAATGGCCCAGGCGATCACTGGCAAGCGCCGACAGAAGCCGAACAGGTCCGCGAAGGTCACACTGCAGGATTCGGCACTGGGCGCGCCATCGCGGCCGAGCAGTACCAGCGGCGCGGCAATCAGCAGGCCGGCACCGAGCCAGAAGCCCAGGTCATCTTCCGAGCCCACGACGCCGAGCAACAGCGGCCCGGCCAACTGGCTCAGGGCATAGCTGCTGCCATACAGTGCCACCAGACGTCCGCGCCACTGTTCGACCACCAGCTGGTTGATCCAGCTTTCGCCAAGAATGAAGACGATGGTCAGGATCACCCCGATCAGCAAGCGCAGGGCCAGCCATAACGGATAACTGGGTAGCAGCGCCAGCAGGCCGATGGAAAACGCCCCGGCCCACAGGCACAGGCGCATCAGCCCCGGCGTGCCGAAGCGCGCAGCCAGACGGCTGGAAAGGCTGGCACCGACCAGCACGCCAATGGCCGGCATTGCCGCCATCACGCCGATAGCAAAGCTGCCGTAGCCCCAGCCCTCCAGGCGTAACGACACCAGCGGCATACTGACGCCCAAGGCCAGACCGACACTGAGCACGGCCGCCAGCACGGCGAAATAGGTTCCCCAACGCATCGGCGTCTTCCTTCCAAAAAAATCGCGGGGCAAGCCCGCTCCCACACTGTGGAAGAGGGCTTGCCCCGCGACAGGTCCGCCAGGACTTACAGTTTGATCCAGGTCGCTTTCAGCTCGGTGTACTTGTCCAGCGCATGCAGCGACTTGTCGCGGCCGTTGCCCGACTGTTTGAAGCCGCCGAACGGCGCGGTCATGTCGCCGCCATCGTACTGGTTGACCCACACGCTACCGGCACGCAGGGCCTTGGCGGTCAGGTGCGCCTTGGAGATGTCGGCGGTCCACACACCGGCAGCCAGGCCGTACGGGGTGTCGTTGGCGATGTTGATCGCTTCTTCGGTGGAGTCGAAGGTGATGACCGACAGCACCGGGCCGAAGATCTCTTCCTGGGCGATCTTCATGGCATTGGTCACGCCGTCGAAGATAGTCGGTTCGACGTAGGTGCCGCCGGTTTCCTCGAGAATGCGCTTGCCGCCCACCAGCAGCTTGGCGCCATCGCTGTGGCCAGCGTCGATGTAGGACAGCACGGTGTTCATCTGCTGGGTATCGACCAGGGCACCGACGGTGGTGGCTGGGTCCAGCGGGTTGCCCGGCTTCCAGGCCTTGAGTGCTTCGAGCACCAGCGGCAGGAACTTGTCCTTGATCGAGCGCTCGACCAGCAGGCGCGAACCTGCGGTGCAGACTTCGCCCTGGTTGAAGGCGATGGCGCTGGCAGCGGATTCGGCAGCGGCGTTGAGGTCCGGGGCGTCAGCGAAGACGATGTTCGGGCTCTTGCCGCCGGCTTCCAGCCAGACGCGCTTCATGTTCGACTCGCCAGCGTAGATCATCAACTGCTTGGCGATCTTGGTCGAACCGGTGAACACCAGGGTATCGACGTCCATGTGCAGGGCCAGGGCCTTGCCGACGGTGTGACCATAGCCTGGCAGCACGTTGAGCACGCCGGCCGGGATACCAGCCTCGATCGCCAGTTGGGCGATGCGGATGGCGGTCAGTGGCGATTTTTCCGAAGGCTTGAGCACCACCGAGTTACCGGTGGCCAGCGCCGGGCCGAGCTTCCAGCAGGCCATCAGCAGCGGGAAGTTCCACGGCACGATGGCCGCAACCACGCCCACCGGCTCACGGGTCACCAGACCCAGCTGATCATGCGGGGTGGCGGCGACTTCGTCGTAGATCTTGTCGATCGCTTCACCGTTCCAGCTCAGGGCCTGGGCGGCACCTGGCACGTCGATGTTCAGCGAGTCGCTGATCGGCTTGCCCATGTCCAGGGTTTCCAGCAGGGCCAGCTCTTCGACGTTCTGCTTGAGCAGGCCGGCGAAACGAATCATGGTGGCCTTGCGCTTGGCCGGGGCCAGGCGCGACCAGACGCCGGAGGCGAAGGTGGCACGGGCATTTTCCACGGCGCGGTTGGCATCGGCCTCGTCGCAGCTGGCGATCTGCGCCAGGAGGCGTCCGTCGACCGGGCTGAGGCACTCGAACGTGGCGCCGGAAACGGCAGCGGTGTATTCACCATTGATGAAAGCACGGCCTTCGATCTTCAGTTGCTGGGCACGTTGTTCCCAGTCCGCACGAGTCAGGGTGGTCATACGAAACTCCTCCTCTTGTTAAGGTGCAGTGCCGCACGAGGGCTTGGGGGCACTGTCGAAAATTCTGGCTGGGCGACACACGCGCACAGGCACCTGCCACCCTAAACCACCGGCGCCCTAATTTTCAATATATTTGACATAATCACACCAAACACCTACTGATGTTCATTTTATTAAACAACAAAAAGGGGACCCGACCATGCGCATTAGCCAGATCATCGACTTTGCCCAGGTGCTGACCGAGGCCGAGCGCTACCGCCCCGCCGCAGAAAAGGTGCTCAAGGGCGATCCCGAGCAGGCGGTCTACAACCACTACTCCAGCCCGTGCTCACAGTTTCATGCGGGCGTCTGGGAAGGCGCGGTCGGGCAATGGACCGTCAATTACACCGAACATGAGTATTGCGAGATCGTTCAAGGCGTCTCGGTACTTCGTGATGAGGACGGCGGGGCAAAAACCCTGCGCGCTGGCGACCGCTTCGTGATCCCGGCGGGCTTCAAGGGCACCTGGGAAGTGCTGGAACCGTGCCGCAAGATCTATGTGATGTTCGAGCAGAAATAAATATCTACCGCTCGAGCAGGACTTGTCCAACAGAGCATGGCGTTGCCCAACCGGGCATTCAATCAATCGAAGGAAGCAACGTCATGACCAACGAAGAAGCCCTGCAACAGATCGATCACCTTATCGGCACCCGCTATGTACCTAGCGTCAAAGCCTACGTCAGTGAGTTGACCGGTCGTGACCGCGTCGTCGGCATCAATGACCGCTCGACTCGCGAGTATGATCCGGAGCGGATTCAGATCGAGGGGGATGCGGACGGCAAGATTAAATCGTTCGCCTTCAACTGATCGACAGCCGGGCTTAGGCCCTGGTACCGAAAAAGCGGCATAAAAAAAAGGGCCCGTATCCTGAGATACGGGCCCTTTTTTCGTCAGCCGGATCAATTACTTGATCTTGGCTTCCTTGTAGATCACGTGCTTGCGAACAACCGGATCGAATTTTTTGATTTCGATTTTGTCCGGAGTGGTGCGCTTGTTCTTGTCGGTGGTGTAGAAGTGGCCGGTATTAGCGGTCGACACCAGACGGATCAATTCACGCATGATTCTCTCCCTTAGACCTTAGCGCCGTTACGGCGAATGTCGACCAGAACGGCATCGATGCCGCGCTTGTCGATGATGCGCATGCCTTTGGCAGATACGCGCAGACGCACGAAACGCTTCTCGGACTCGACCCAGAAGCGATGATGCTGCAGGTTCGGCAGGAAACGACGACGGGTTTTGTTGTTTGCGTGGGAAATGTTATTCCCGGTTACCGGACCCTTACCGGTAACTTGACAGACTCTCGACATGCCTCAGCCCTCTAAAACCACATGCCCAACCCGGCATGGGTTGGCCGCTTAATCTCTCAGTCTTTGGCGCCAGGCGCCGTGTTTCTTCAGGGTCTTATCGACTCGGTCAGCAGATGCGACAAGCCGAGCCCCTAGAAAAGAGCGCTGCTTTATACCAGAAAGACCAGAGCACAACAACAGAAGATGTGCTTTGACTTGCTGTTCGACACGCCGGAGCAGCATAACCACTGGCCCGGCCGGCTGTCGACCGCCCGTCGCCCGATCGGCAAAAAAGGATATGGTCATTTGCCTCACGGCACACTAGGGTAGGACTTTTCCAGACTGCATTGGCAGATGGGCCATCGATCAGCCAAGGAATCCCCATGCGCGCTGCCGTTCTACCCCTGTTGTTCGCCACCCTGCTCGGCCCGGCTTTCGCCCAGGCGGCTGCGCTGAGCGTATGCACCGAAGCCAGCCCCGAAGGCTTCGACGTGGTCCAGTACAACTCGCTGACCACCACCAATGCCTCGGCCGATGTATTGATGAACCGCCTGGTCGAGTTCGACGCACGCCAGGGCCAGGTAGTGCCGAGCCTGGCGCAAAGCTGGACGGTGTCGCCGGACGGCCTGATCTACGAGTTCAAGCTGCGCCCGGGGGTGAAATTCCACAGCACCGGCTACTTCAAGCCCAATCGCAACCTGGACGCCGACGACGTGCTGTTCAGCTTCCAGCGCATGCTCTACCCCGCCCATTCCTGGCACAAGATCGCCCAGAGCGGCTACCCGCACGCCCAGTCACTGCAGCTGCCCAGCCTGATCAAGCAGATCGAGGCGGTAGACCCGCTGACCGTGCGCTTTACCCTCGATCACCCCGACGCCACTTTCCTGGCCACCCTGAGCATGGGCTTTGCCTCGATCTACTCCGCCGAGTACGCCGACCAACTGCTCAAGGCCGGTACTCCGGAGAAGCTCAACAGCCAGCCAATCGGCACCGGGCCTTTCGTGTTCAATCGCTTCCAGAAGGACGCGGTAATCCGCTACCGGGCCAACCCGGACTACTTTGCCGGCAAGCCTGGGGTTGATCCACTGATCTTCGCCATCACCCCCGACGCCAACGTGCGCCTGCAAAAACTCAAGCGCAACGAGTGCCAGATCGCCCTGTCGCCAAAACCGCTGGATATCGCCGCGGCCGGCGAGGATCCGACCCTGAAGGTAGAAAAGACCGAAGCCTTCATGACTGCTTTCGTCGCCATCAATAGCCAGCACGCGCCCCTGGACAAGCCGGAGGTGCGCCAGGCCATCAACCTCGCCTTCGACAAGGCCAGCTACCTCAAGGCTGTGTTCGAAGATACCGCCGTTGCCGCCAATGGTCCGTACCCACCCAACACCTGGAGCTACGCCAAGGACCTGCCCGGCTATCCGGCCAACCTCGACAAGGCCCGGGCGCTGCTGACCAAGGCCGGCCTCAAGGACGGCTTCAGCACCACCATCTGGACCCGCCCGCAAGGCAGCCTGCTCAACCCCAACCCCAGCCTTGGCGCTCAGTTATTGCAGGCAGACCTGGGTAAAATCGGCATCAAGGCCGAAATCCGCGTGATCGAATGGGGCGAGCTGATCCGCCGGGCCAAGGCCGGCGAGCACGACCTGCTGTTCATGGGCTGGGCCGGCGACAACGGCGACCCGGACAACTTCCTCAGCCCACAGTTTTCCTGCGCGGCGGTCAAGTCCGGGACCAACTTCGCCCGCTACTGCGATCAGCGCCTCGACCAGCTGATCAGCGCCGGCAAGACCACCAACGACCAGAGCGTGCGCAGTCGCCTGTACCAGCAGGCCCAGACGCTGATCCAGCAGCAGGCCTTGTGGCTGCCCCTGGCCCACCCGACGGCCGCCGTGCTGGCCCGCAAGGATGTCCAGGGTTATCAGGTCAGCCCGTTCGGCCGCCAGGACTTTGCCGGGGTCAGTACCTCGCGTTAAAGCCAGCCGTGCTCAGCCATCGACAGCGGCTCGCCGTCGCCGATGACGAAATGGTCGAGCACGCGGACTTCGATCATGTCCAGGGCCTTGGTCAGGCGCCGGGTCAGCACCAGGTCGGCATCGCTGGGCTCGCTCACACCCGAGGGATGGTTGTGGCAGAGGATCAACGCCGCAGCGTTGTGCGCCAGGGCCCGCTTGATCACTTGCCGGGGATAGACGCTGGCGCTGTTGATCGAACCCTGGAACAGCGCCTCGAAGGCCAGCACCCGGTGCTTGCTGTCGAGAAACAGGCAACCGAACACTTCGTGCGGCTCGTGGCGCAGACACGCCTTGAGGTAATCCTTGACCGCTTGCGGGCTCTGCAAGGCTGAATCGCGCCGCAGGCGCTCAGCCAGGTGGCGCCGGGACATTTCCAGCACGGCTTGCAACTGGGCGAACTTCGCCGGCCCCAGCCCGAGTTCGCCGTTGAAGCTGCGGCTGTCAGCCTCGAGCAGCCCGCGCAAGCTGCCGAAGCGCCCGAGCAAATGCCTGGCCAGGTCGACCGCGCTACGCCCACGCACGCCCGTGCGCAGAAAGATCGCCAGCAGCTCAGCATCCGACAGGCTGCCCGCCCCCGACTCCAACAGTTTTTCCCGCGGTCTTTCCGCCGCAGGCCAGTCCCTGATACTCATGACAATTCCCTCTGTCTTTCGGTTACTGCTCCCGGTTTGAGCCCTGTGCTACATTAGCCGCTCATTTTTACGCGACGAACCGGCCTGGGGAGGCGTCGTCGCCGCGTGTAATCACTGAGCAAAAGGCAAGCCTATGCAGCGGCTGTATCGGAAGCGCATCGTTCTCGGCGTCGGCGGCGGCATTGCCGCCTACAAGAGTGCCGAGCTGGTTCGCCGACTCCTGGAACACGGCGCCCAAGTACGCGTCGTCATGACCCGTGGCGGCGCCGAATTCATCACCCCACTGACCATGCAGGCCTTGTCCGGGCATCCGGTGCACATGGACCTATTGGACCCTGCTGCCGAAGCGGCGATGGGCCATATCGAACTGGCCAAGTGGGCCGACCTGGTGCTGATTGCCCCAGCCACCGCCGACCTGCTCGCGCGCCTGGCACAGGGTGTTGCCGACGATCTGCTGACCACCCTGGTACTGGCTACCGACGCCACTGTGGCCGTGGCCCCGGCGATGAACCAGGCGATGTGGCGCGACCCGGCCACCCAGGCCAACCTGGAGCTGCTGCAAAGCCGTGATATCCAGGTGTTCGGCCCGGCCTCCGGCAGCCAGGCCTGTGGCGACGTGGGCCTGGGCCGCATGCTCGAAGCCACTGACCTGGCCTGGTGCGCCGCCGAGACCTTCAAGCGCGAGTCGCTGACCGGCAAGCACGTGCTGATCACTGCTGGCCCGACCCAGGAAAACATCGACCCGGTGCGCTACATCACCAACCACAGCTCGGGGAAAATGGGCTTTGCCCTGGCCGAAGCGGCTGTCGAAGCCGGCGCCAAGGTAACCCTGGTCACCGGCCCGGTGAACTTGCCAACGCCCGATCGTGTCACCCGCATCGACGTGGTCAGCGCCCGCGACATGCTCGCCGCCTGCGAAGCGGCCATACCCTGCGATGTGTTCATCGCTTCGGCAGCAGTCGCAGACTACCGCCCAGAGGTTGTGGCCCCGCAAAAACTCAAGAAAGACCCTACGACAGGTGACGGCCTGCTGCTGCAGATGGTCCGTAATCCGGACATTCTCGCCAGCATCTCCACCCGCCCCGATCGCCCGTTCAGCGTCGGCTTTGCCGCCGAGACCGAACACTTGCTCGATTACGCCGCGCGCAAGCTCAAGGACAAGAACCTCGACCTGATTGTCGCCAACGATGTGGCCAACCCCAGCATCGGCTTCAACAGCGAGGAGAACGCCTGCAGCGTCATCGACCGTCAACTTCACGCAACTATTTTCGCGCAGACCAGCAAGGGCAAGATCGCCCGCCAGCTGGTCGCTTTCATCGCCGAACGTCTCAACCAGGTTTAATTTCGCATGCACGCTCTACAAGCCAAGATTCTCGATCCACGCATCGGCAGCGACTTCCCGCTGCCACAGTACGCCACCCCGGGTTCGGCCGGCCTCGACCTGCGCGCCATGCTCAAGCAAGACACCGTCCTCGAGCCTGGCCAGACCCTGCTGATCCCTACCGGCCTGTCGGTCTACATCGGTGATCCGGGCCTGGCGGCACTGATCCTGCCGCGCTCGGGCCTTGGCCACAAACACGGTATCGTCCTCGGCAACCTGGTCGGCCTGATCGACTCCGACTACCAGGGCGAGCTGATGGTTTCCTGCTGGAACCGCGGCCAGACCCCGTTCACCATCGCCATCGGCGAGCGCATCGCACAGCTGGTGCTGGTACCGGTGGTACAGGCGCATTTCGATATCGTCGAAGCCTTCGACGAAAGCCAGCGCGGCGCTGGCGGTTTCGGCCATTCCGGTAGCCATTGATCCGTCGGTTGCCCAGCGCGAGCCAAGGATGGCGAACTCTCTGGCGAAATGGCCGTCAAAGCGTTCAGTTTGAGCCTGCCCTGCACGCCCTCTAAATTGGAGCTCCCCAGAGATGAACGACATGGCACACCTGGTACCTGTACTTCCCGCCAGCATCTTCCGCGCTTATGACATCCGTGGCGTGGTCGGTGACACCCTCACCGCCGAAACCGCCTACTGGATCGGTCGCGCCATCGGCGCACAAACCCTCGCCCAGGGTGAACCGAACATCTCGGTCGGCCGTGACGGCCGCCTGTCCGGGCCGATGCTGGTCGAGCAACTGATCAAGGGCCTGGTCGAAGCCGGCTGCAAGGTCAGCGATGTCGGCCTGGTACCGACCCCTGCCCTGTACTACGCCGCCAACGTGCTGGCCGGCAAGTCCGGGGTGATGCTCACCGGCAGCCACAACCCGCCGAATTACAACGGCTTCAAGATCGTCATAGCCGGCGACACCCTGGCCAACGAACAGATCCAGGCGTTGTTGACCCGCCTGCAAAGCAACGACCTGAGCCGTGGCGAAGGCAGCGTCGAGAAAGTCGAAATCCTCGATCGCTACTTCAAGCAGATCACCGGTGATATCAAGCTGGGGAAAAAGCTCAAGGTGGTCGTCGACTGCGGCAACGGTGCGGCCGGCGTGATCGCTCCCCAGCTCATCGAAGCCCTGGGCTGCGAGATGATCCCGCTGTTCTGCGAGGTTGATGGCAACTTCCCCAACCACCACCCGGACCCAGGCAAACCTGAGAACCTGGTCGACCTGATTGCCAAGGTCAAGGAAACCGGTGCCGACCTGGGCCTGGCCTTCGACGGCGATGGCGACCGCGTCGGCGTGGTAACCAACACCGGCAGCATCGTCTACCCGGACCGCCTGCTGATGCTGTTCGCTCAGGACGTACTTGAGAGAAATCCGGGCGCCGAGATCATCTTCGACGTCAAATGCACCCGTCGCCTGACCCCGTTGATCGAGCAATACGGTGGCCGCGCACTAATGTGGAAGACCGGCCACTCGTTGATCAAGAAAAAGATGAAGCAGACCGGTGCTTTGCTCGCAGGCGAGATGAGCGGTCACATCTTCATCAAGGAGCGCTGGTATGGTTTTGACGACGGCATTTACAGCGCCGCACGCCTGCTGGAAATCCTCAGCAAGGCCAAAACCGATGCCGAACAGCTGTTTGCTGCGTTCCCGAACGATATTTGCACGCCGGAAATCAATATTGATGTGACCGACGAGGGTAAATTCAGCATCATTGATGCACTGCAACGCAACGCCGACTGGGGCAACGACGCCAACCTGACCACCATCGATGGTGTGCGGGTCGACTACCCCCACGGCTGGGGCCTGGTTCGCGCCTCCAACACCACGCCGGTGTTGGTATTGCGCTTCGAGGCCGACAACGACGCCGAACTGCAGCGTATCAAAGAGGTATTCCGCGCCCAACTGAAGCGCGTTGCCCCTGACCTGCAACCCAAGTTCTGACCGACCCCCTGTTCCAACTGGAGCCCTGCATGACCCTCGATCGCGATGCCGCCACCCATGTCGCCCAGGTTTTGTCCGAAGCGCTGCCTTACATTCGCCGCTTTGTCGGCAAGACCCTGGTGATCAAATACGGCGGCAACGCGATGGAGAGCGAAGAGCTCAAAACCGGTTTTGCCCGCGATGTGGTGCTGATGAAAGCCGTCGGCATCAACCCGGTGGTGGTGCACGGCGGCGGCCCGCAAATCGGTGACCTGCTCAAGCGCCTGTCGATCGAAAGCCACTTCATCGATGGCATGCGCGTTACCGACGCGCAAACCATGGACGTGGTGGAGATGGTCCTCGGCGGCCAGGTCAACAAGGACATCGTCAACCTGATCAACCGTCATGGCGGCAGCGCCATCGGCTTGACCGGTAAGGATGCCGAGCTGATCCGCGCGAAGAAGCTCACCGTCACCCGTCAGACGCCAGAGATGACCACCCCGGAAATCATCGACATCGGTCATGTGGGTGAAGTGGTCGGGGTCAACACCGACCTGCTCAACATGCTGGTCAAAGGCGACTTCATCCCGGTGATCGCGCCAATCGGCGTGGGCGCCAATGGCGAGTCGTACAACATCAACGCCGACCTGGTGGCAGGTAAAGTGGCCGAAGCGCTGAAGGCTGAAAAGCTGATGCTGCTGACCAACATCGCCGGCCTGATGGACAAGCAAGGCACCGTGCTCACCGGCCTGACCACCGAGCAGGTCAACGAACTGATCGCCGACGGCACCATCTACGGCGGCATGCTGCCGAAGATCCGCTGCGCACTGGAAGCGGTGCAAGGCGGGGTCAACAGCTCGCACATCATCGATGGCCGGGTGCCAAACGCGGTGCTGCTGGAGATCTTCACCGACAGCGGTGTGGGTACCCTGATTACCAATCACAAGCCGCGTTAAACCCTTTCGCGGGTCAAGCCCGCTCCTACAGAGCCTGTGGGAGTGGGCTTGACCCGCGATGAGGCACAAAAAAAGGCGACCCTATGGTCGCCTTTTTTTATTGGCTTCAGATACCGTACTGCGCCCGGTAGGCCTCGACGGCCGGCAAGTGCTGCTTGAGCGCCGGGTCGTCGGCGAGGAACTCCAGCACCTGGGTCAGCGAGACGATGCTCACCACCGGGATGCCGAAGTCACGCTCGACTTCCTGGATCGCCGACAGCTCACCGTTGCCGCGCTCCTGGCGGTTCAGTGCGATCAGCACGCCAGCAGCCTTGGCTTGCTGACCCTGGATGATCTGCATGACTTCGCGGATGGCAGTGCCGGCAGTGATCACGTCGTCGATGATCAGTACATCGCCGGTCAGCGGCGCGCCGACCAGGCTACCGCCTTCACCATGGGCTTTGGCCTCTTTGCGGTTGAAGCACCATGGCAGGTCGAGGTCATGGTGCTCGGCAAGGGCCACGGCAGTGGCTGCCGCCAGGGGGATACCCTTGTAGGCCGGGCCAAACAGCACGTCGAAGGGGATCTTGCTGTCGACGATCGCCGCAGCATAGAAACGCCCGAGCTGAGCCAGGGCCGAGCCGCTGTTGAACAGGCCGGCATTGAAGAAGTACGGGCTGGTGCGCCCGGACTTGAGGGTGAATTCACCGAAGCGCAGAACCCCGCGGTCGATGGCAAAACGAATGAAGTCGCGCTGATACGGCTGCATGAAGAGTCCCGGATACCACGGATTTAGCTAATTGAGTACAGCTCGGGTATCATACACGCACGAGATTTTTGGGGCCATTTATGCGGATCATCAGTGTGAACGTTAATGGCATTCAGGCTGCCGTTGAGCGTGGTTTGCTCAGCTGGCTACAAGCCCAGAATGCTGACGTCATCTGCCTTCAGGATACCCGCGCCTCGGCCTTTGAACTCGACGACCCAGCTTTCCAGCTCGATGGCTACTTCCTTTATGCCTGCGACGCAGAAGTTCCCGCCCAAGGCGGCGTGGCACTTTATTCGCGGTTGCAGCCCAAGGCAGTCATCAGCGGCCTGGGCTTCGAGACAGCCGACCGCTACGGACGTTACCTGCAGGCCGATTTCGACAAGGTAAGTATCGCAACCCTGTTGCTACCTTCGGGAATGAACGGCGATGAAGACTTGAACCAGAAGTTCAAGTTGATGGACGACTTCGCCAAGTACCTGGACAAGCAACGGCGCAAGCGTCGTGAATACATCTATTGCGGCTCGTTGTACGTGGCGCAGCAGAAACTCGACGTCAAGAACTGGCGAGATGGCCAGCAATCTCCAGGCTTCCTGGCGCCGGAACGCGCCTGGATGGACGAGATTGTCGGCAACATGGGTTATGTCGATGCCCTGCGCGAAGTCAGCCGTGAAGGCGACCAGTACAGCTGGTGGCCAGACAACGAGCAAGCCGAGATGCTCAACCTGGGCTGGCGCTTCGACTACCAGTTGCTGACCCCGGGCCTGCGCCGTTTCGTGCGCAGCGCACGCCTGCCACGCCAGCCGCGCTTTTCTCAGCACGCGCCGCTGATCGTGGACTACGACTGGACGCTGACCATCTGATTTGCTCAGCCACAAAAAAGCCGACTTCGCGTCGGCTTTTTTGTCACTGCAACATTCAGCTGATCATTATTTGATCGGCCGCCAGGTCAACGGGTAGCGATAAGGCTGGCCGTCATTGGCCTTGACCCCGGCCATGATGGTCAGGATCAGCACGGCGATCATCAGCATGCCGAACAACACCACACCGATCAGCACGAACATCAGCACGGCGCAGATGATCGAGGCAATGAACACGGTGATCTGAAAGTTCAACGCTTCCTTGCCCTGGGCATCGACAAACGGATCGACGTCCTTCTTCCAGATCCACATCACCAACGGCCCCAACAGGCTACCGAAGGGAAAGACCAGGCCCAACAGCGCGGCCAGGTGGCAGAACATTGCCCACTGCCGCACTTCGGCATTGGGGGTAGGCAACTGCAACGGCTGCTCGGTCATATTCTGCTCCTTGCCCGGGTTGAATTCAGTCAGCCAGCGAGGCTTGCTGCAGTTCGAACAGGTCGACCATGCCTTTTTGCGCCAATGCCAACATGGCATTGAGCTCTTCCGGCTGGAATGGCGCGCCTTCGGCAGTGCCCTGGACTTCAATGAAACCGCCCTGGCTGGTCATCACCACGTTCAGATCGGTCTCGGCGGCCGAGTCTTCGAGGTAATCCAGGTCGAGCACCGGCTCACCCTGGTACATGCCCACCGAAACGGCAGCGATCATGTGCTTGAGCGGGTCGCCGCCCTTCAGGCCGCCACGCTTCTTGACCACGCGCAGAGCGTCGACCAGGGCAACCATGGCGCCGGTGATCGATGCGGTGCGGGTGCCGCCGTCGGCCTGGATCACGTCGCAGTCGACGTACAGGGTGATGTCGCCCAGCTTGCTCATGTCCAGCGCGGCGCGCAGGGAACGGCCGATCAGGCGCTGGATTTCGAGGGTGCGCCCGCCTTGCTTGCCACGGCTGGCTTCGCGCTGGTTACGCTCGCCGGTGGAGCGCGGCAACATGCCGTATTCGGCAGTCAGCCAGCCCTGGCCCTGACCTTTGAGGAAGCGCGGGACACCGTTCTCGACACTGACGGTACAGATGACTTTGGTGTCACCGAACTCGACCAGTACTGACCCCTCGGCGTGTTTGGTGTAGTTGCGGGTGATGCGGATCGAGCGAAGCTGATCGGCAGCGCGACCACTTGGACGTTTCATTTGGGATACCTGTACTGGACTTGAATCTGCCCAGCATTATAGAGCGCGCCGGGCGATGAGGACATGTCTATTGTCGCAGGCCCCGAAACAGACGGCCCAGGGCCGCAGGTCGGGTTTTTCCGGGAACGGCCCAAGGGTTTGTAACATCAGTGGATTGGGAGCCAGCGCTGCACTGCGCTACAATCCTGCGCCTTCAGCCGTTGGCTTTCCTTCATCTATTGCGCGAGGTACTTCCCATGGTGCACAGCATGACCGCTTTTGCTCGTGTCGAGCGCGCCGGTAGCCGGGGCACCCTGATCTGGGAACTGCGCTCGGTCAATCATCGCTACCTGGAGCCGCACCTGCGCCTGCCAGAAGCCTTCCGCGACCTCGAAGGTGCTGTGCGCGAGAGCTTGCGCCAGGGCCTGTCGCGCGGCAAGGTCGAGTGCACCCTGCGCTTCAACGAAGAAAATAACGGCAAGGCCCTGCAGATTGATCGCGAGCGCGCCGCGCAATTGGTTGCCGCCGCCGAGACAGTCGCCAGCCTGATCAAGCAGCCAGCACCGCTCAATCCGCTCGAAGTACTGGCCTGGCCGGGCGTGCTGGTGGCTGATGCCGCCGACCCGCAGGCGCTCAACAGTGAAGCCATGGCCTTGTTCGAAGAGGCCCTGAACGAACTGAAGAATGGCCGTAACCGCGAAGGCGCCGAGCTGGCCCGATTGATCAACGAGCGCCTGGACAACATGGCCAGCGAGGTCACCACCCTGCGCGTCCTGGTACCGCAGATGCTCGCCGCCCAACGGCAGAAGATCCTCGACCGCTTCAGTGACATGCAGGCCGAGCTCGACCCGCAGCGCCTGGAACAGGAAATGGTCCTGCTGGCGCAAAAGAGCGACGTTGCCGAAGAACTCGACCGCTTGAGCACCCACGTCACCGAAGTGCGCCGGGTGCTCAAGTCCGGCGGCGCCGCCGGCCGGCGCCTGGACTTCCTGATGCAGGAGCTCAACCGCGAAGCCAACACCCTGGGCTCCAAAGCCTTCGACCCACGCAGCACCCAGTCCGCGGTCAACCTCAAGGTACTGATCGAGCAGATGCGTGAACAAGTACAGAACATTGAGTAAGGCCACCCCGACCATGAATCACAGCAGCGGCACCCTTTATATCGTTTCGGCCCCCTCCGGCGCCGGCAAGACCAGCCTGGTCAAAGCCCTGATCGACGCTGACAACAGCATCCAGGTATCGGTCTCGCACACCACCCGGGCCATGCGCCCGGGCGAAGTGCACGGCGTGAACTACCACTTCGTCGAGCATACCGAGTTCAAGCTGATGATCGAGCAAGGCGACTTCCTCGAGCAGGCCGAGGTCTTCGGTAACTTCTACGGGACTTCGCGCAGCGCGCTGCAGCAGGCCCTTGACCAAGGCCGGGACCTGATCCTCGAGATCGACTGGCAAGGCGCCCAGCAGGTACGCAAGCTGATGCCCGAGGCGCGATCGATCTTCATCCTGCCGCCGACCCAGGAGGCCCTGCGCCAGCGCCTGACCAACCGCGGCCAGGACAGCGACGAGATCATCGAAGGACGGATGCGTGAAGCGGTGAGCGAAATGAGTCACTACGACGAATATGACTTCGTCATCATCAATGATGACTTCGCCACGGCACTGGAAGACCTCAAGGCGGTGTTCCGCGCCAATCGCTTGCTGCAGGCCAATCAGCAGCAACGTCATGGCCAGCTGCTCAAGCAATTGCTTGCCTGAGCAACCGGCACCTCCAGCCGCTTAACGGCGGCTGGAGACCGTGGCGTGACGGTGCAAGGTCATGCCCAGGAAGAACGCCGGCGCACGCAGGCGGGACAGCATCATCAGCACCAGTCCGAGCACGGTGATGATCATTGCGATCACGAACACCAGTCCCAACCCACCCACATGCGAACCGCTGCCGAACGACGGCGAAGCGCTGTCGATGGCCGTCTGCAGGAAGATCACCGAAAGGATGCCGCCGCCGAGCAGCGGGCACAGGCCGCGCATCAGGAAGTGACGCAGGCTGTCGAACAGGCTGTGGCGGAAGTACCAGACACAGGCGTAGGCGGTCAGCGAATAGTAGAAGCAGATCATCATGCCCAGGGCGGTGATGGTGTCAGCCAGGACGTTCTCGCTGAGGGTGCGCATGGTCACGTAGAACACGCCTGCTGCAACGCCAGCGCAGATGGTGGCATAACGCGGGGTTTTCGAACGCGGGCAGACACTGGCGAAACGCTCAGGCACGGCCCCGTAGTAACCCATGGCCAGCAGCGTACGTGCTGGCGACACGAAGGTGGACTGCAGCGAGGCAGCAGTGCTGGCCAACACAGCGATCGACATCAGGATCGCCAACGGGCCCATGACCGGACCTGCCAGGTGAGCGAAGACGTTTTCCTGGATGCGCGGGTTGTTCAAGCCCAGGCCAATATCACCGATACCGGCAAACTGCAGCGTGGCAATCGCCGTGACCAGGTACAGGCCGAGAATCAACAGTACCGTCAGAGTGGCCGCGCGGCCGGGGGTGTCACCGCTACCTACCGACTCTTCACTGATGCTCAGGCACACGTCCCAGCCCCAGAAGATGAAGATCGACAGCGACAGGCCGGCGGTAAAAGCCGAGAACGATTCAACGCCGAAGGGGTTGAACCAGTCCAGGTCGAACGCCAGCGGCGGCGTCGCCGAAGACTCGCCAAACGCAGCCATGGCAAAGCCCACCAGCACCACCAGCTGCAATGCCACCAGGCCGTACTGCACGGTCATGGTCGTGGCGATGCCGCGGCAACAGATCCACACCGCCATGGCGATGAACACGCAACAGGTGACCACATTGATCAGCAAGTTGTCGCTGAGCGCAGCCACCTCGTGGCTGCCGGTGATCTGCCCAAGGAATAGATAGAAGAAGTCGACGGCCACCCCGGCCAGGTTGGACAGCACGATGGTGGTCGCAGTGACCAGCCCCCAGCCGCCGATCCAGCCGATCATCGGGCCGAAGGCCCGCGCCGACCAGGTAAAGGAAGTACCGCTGTCCGGCTCGGCCGCGTTCAGTTCGCGGTAACCCAGGGCCACCAGCAGCATCGGCAGGAAGCCAACGATGAATACCGCCGGCAGGTGAGCCCCGACTTCACGCACGGTCGGTCCCAGCGCGCCGGTCAGGGTATAGACCGGGGCGATGGTGGAGATGCCCAGCACGATGCTGGCCAGCAGTCCGAGCCGGCCCTTGGCCAGCCCCTTGGATCGCCCGCCCTCACCTGGGGACAGGCCTGCTTTGTGTTCACTCATGAGTAGTTGCCGCCAATATTGGTATTGTTTTTCAGGACGCCCCGCAGGGTGTCCGCTTTCACTCACTGAAACCTGTTGCGTGGTACTTCAAGCCCGGATCAACCGGTTGACCTCATAGGGTCTTCTCCCGGATCTGCTCGCCCATGGCATGGGCCAGGCATGCCTCACGGAACGCCTGGAACAGGCGCAGCGAGACCGGGTTGTCGGCAAAGCGGTACTCGGGGTGCCATTGCACACCGACCACAAAGCCTGGGGCGTCATCCATGGACACCGCCTCGATCAGTCCATCGGGGGCCAATGCCTCGGCTCGCAAGCCTTCAGCCAGGCGATCGATACCCTGGCTGTGCAGCGAATTGACCATGAAGCTGTGCTCCATCCCCAGGCGCTCGAACAGCCCGCCGGGCTGGACAGTAACCAGGTGACGGGGGCTGTATTGTTCTTCCAGCGGGGCATCCTGCGGCTCGCGATGATCCAGGTAACCAGGCAGCTCCTGCACCCGCTGGTGCAGGGTGCCGCCGAGGGCCACGTTGAGTTCCTGGAATCCGCGGCAGATGCAGAACACCGGCACGCCGTCGGCAATCGCGGCCTGCAGCAGCGGCAGGGTCAGCCGATCGCGAAACACGTCGTGCCTGGTCCCTTCCACGCTGGGGGCGCCATTGTAATGATGCGGCTCGACATTTGAAGGCGAACCGGTAAAAAGAATGCCATCGAGCCGCTCTAATACGCGGCGCGGGTCGCTGGGCTCGGCCCGTGCCGGGAGGATCAGCGGGATCCCGGCAAAACCTGCGGCCTCGACATATTTGTCGCCAACGGTGTGCGACGAGTTCTTGCCCAGTTGCTGGCGGCAAGCGGAAACGCCAATCAAAGGCGGCATTGCGGCGGTAGTTTGCATGGGTTCACCCTCCCTTACAGCTTGATCCAGGTCGCCTTGAGTTCGGTGTATTTGTCGAAAGCGTGCAGCGATTTGTCCCGGCCATTGCCCGACTGCTTGAAGCCGCCGAACGGCGCGGTCATGTCGCCGCCGTCGTACTGGTTGACCCAGACGCTGCCAGCACGCAGGGCGCGAGCGGTGTTGTGGGCGCGGGAAATGTTGCTGGTCCATACCGCCGCGGCCAGGCCGAAAGGCGAGTCGTTGGCGATGGCGATGGCTTCTTCGGCGCTGTCGAAAGTGATCACCGACAGCACCGGGCCGAAAATTTCTTCGCGGGCGATACGCATGGCATTGGTGACGCCGTCGAAGATCGCCGGCTGCACGTAAACACCGCAGGTGTCTTCCAGGACACGCTCGCCGCCAATGACCAGGGTGGCACCGTCAGCCTTGCCGGCTTCGATGTAACCCAGCACGGTATCCAGCTGGGTGGTGTCCACCAGGGCGCCGACGCGGGTGTCCGGGTCCAGCGCATGGCCGGGTTTCCAGGCCTTGAGGGCTTCGACCACCATCGGCAGGAAGCGCGCCTTGATGCTGCGCTCGACCAGCAGGCGCGAACCGGCAATGCATACCTCGCCCTGGTTGAAGGCAATGGCGCTGGCCGCAGCTTCGGCGGCGGCCTGCAGGTCCGGGGCGTCGGCGAAGACGATGTTCGGGCTCTTGCCACCGGCTTCGAGCCAGACCCGCTTCATGTTCGACTCACCGGCGTAGACCATCAGCTGCTTGGCGATACGGGTGGAGCCAGTGAACACCAGGGTGTCGACGTCCATGTGCAGGGCCAGGGCCTTGCCGACGGTGTGGCCGTAGCCTGGCAGCACGTTGAGGACGCCGGCCGGCAGGCCCGCTTCGATCGCCAGTTGGGCGATACGAATGGCGGTCAGCGGCGATTTTTCGGACGGCTTGAGGATCACCGAGTTACCGGTGGCCAGGGCCGGGCCGAGTTTCCAGCAGGCCATCATCAGTGGAAAGTTCCACGGAACAATGGCCGCGACCACGCCGACCGGCGAGCGGGTGACCAAACCCAGCTGGTCGGACGGGGTCGCAGCAACTTCGTCGTAAATCTTGTCGATGGCTTCGGCGTTCCAGCGAATGGCGTTGGCCGCCGCCGGAATGTCGATGCTCAGGGAATCGGCAATCGGCTTGCCCATGTCCAGGGTTTCCAGCAATGCCAGTTCTTCGGCGTTTGCCAGCAGCAAATCAGCAAAGGCGATCAGCACCCGCTTGCGCTGGGCCGGGGCCTGGTTGGCCCAGACACCACTGTCGAAACTGCGCCGGGCAGCGGCCACCGCACGTTCGGCGTCGGCGCTGTCACAGCTGGCGATGTGCGCCAGTTGGCGGCCGTCGACCGGGCTTGTGCACTCGAAGGTCTCGCCAGACACACTGGTGCAGTACTGGCCGTCGATAAAGGCACGGCCTTCGATGTTCAGGCCCTGGAAAAGCTGTTCCCAGTGTTGGCGTGGTGCTGTTGTCATTGTTGTTCTCTCCGGCGTCACACCGTGTGCAGGTACCAGTTGTATTCGAGGTCGGAAATCGACACCTCGAACTCGGCCATCTCGCTTTCCTTGCAGGCGACAAAAATATCGATGTAGTCAGGGCTGATGTACTTGTTCAGCACTTCACTGTCATCGAGCTCTCGCAGCGCATCGCGCAGGTTGTTCGGCAGGCTCTGTTCCAGTTGCTCGTAAGAGTTGCCTTCGATAGGCGCTCCCGGCTCGATCTGGTTGGTCAGGCCGTGATGGATACCGGCGAGAATCGCCGCCATCATCAGGTACGGGTTGGCGTCAGCACCGGCGACACGGTGCTCGATGCGCACGGCATCGCTGCTGCCGGTCGGCACGCGGACCGCTACGGTGCGGTTGTCCAGCCCCCAGCTTGGTGCGTTGGGCACATAGAACTGGGCACCGAAACGGCGGTAGGAGTTGATGTTCGGGCAGAGGAAGGCCATCGATGCCGGCATGGTCTCCAGCACGCCGCCGATAGCGTGGCGCAGGGTCTCGCTTTGCTCGGGGTCTTCGCTGGTGAAGATGTTCTTGCCGGTTTTCTTGTCCAGCAACGAGATGTGCACGTGCAGGCCGTTGCCCGCCTGGCCCGGATAGGGCTTGGCCATGAAGGTGGAATCCATTTCATGGTCGTAGGCGATGTTCTTGATCAGGCGCTTGAGCAACACTGCGTAGTCGCAGGCCTTCATCGGGTCGGCGACGTGGTGCAGGTTGACCTCGAACTGCGCCGGGGCGCTTTCCTTGACGATCGCATCCGCCGGGATGCCCTGCTCTTTGGCCGCTTCGAGCATGTCCTGCAGGCAATCGACGTATTCGTCGAGATCGTCGATCAGGTACACCTGGGTCGACTGCGGGCGCTTGCCGGAGATCGGCGAACGCGGCGGTTGCGGACGGCCGTTGAGGTTGTCCTGGTCGATCAGGTAGAACTCGAGCTCAAACGCCGCGCAGATATCCAGGCCCAGCGCATCGAACTTCTCCACCACACTGCGCAGCACTTCCCGCGGGTCGGCGAAGAACGGCGTGCCGTCCAGCTCGTGCATGGTCATCAGCAATTGCGCGGTCGGGCGCTTCTGCCAGGGCTCGTAGGCCAGGGTGCCGGGGATCGGATAGCAGATGCGGTCGGCATCGCCGATGTCCAGGCCCAGGCCGGTGCTTTCGACGGTCGAGCCGTTGATGTCCAGGGCAAACAGCGAAGCCGGCAGGTTGATACCTTTTTCGTAGACTTTAACCAGGCTTGCACGCTCGATGCGCTTGCCGCGCACCACGCCGTTCATGTCTGCAATCAGCAGATCGACAAATTGCACCTCAGGGTGGGCCTGGAGAAATTCGCCCATCTCATCGAGAGGGATGGCGCACGGGGAGACCGACGTCATGGCTAGGCATCCTTTGATTTTTTATCGAACGACATGGAGGAGGTACTACTGCGCTATCGGGAGCGGCGATGGTTTCATTTGTTCTTTTAAGTGGTCCCATCGTGGGGAACAGCTGAACGCCGTGGCTTCGCACGGACGTTCCAGATTTATCTGACAACGTCGCGACTTGATTCACGACTGCCGCCTCACTATAGAATGGCCCCCACGCAACAGACATTGGCATTTAGGCAAGCAAAGAGTGCATCCATGCAATATCAGATCAGCCACGCCGACCTTTCACTGGTGCTCGCCCTGGTCCGCGGCCGCTCCCTGGCCAAGGCCGCTGAGCTGCTGAAGGTCGATGTATCGACTGTTTTTCGTTCGATCCGGCGCATGGAAGCCGCCCTGGGTACCGCGTTGTTCGTCAAAAGCCGCAAGGGTTACATCCCCACCGGCACCGCCCAGGCCCTGGCCGAGCAGGCCGAGCGCGCCGAACAGGCGCTGGATGCCGCGCGCGTGGCACTGGAGCATGGTGAACAGGTGGTCAGCGGCACAGTGCGCCTGACCTGCACCGACGCCGTGCTGCACAGCCTGCTGCTGCCGGCGCTGGCCGAGTTCATGCCAGCGTATCCCGCACTGTCGCTGGAGCTGGCGACCTCCAATACCTTTGCCAACCTCAGCCGGCGGGATGCCGACCTGGCCCTGCGCCTGACCAATACGCCGCCGGAGCATCTGGTCGGACGTTGCCTGGGGGCGGCGTCCTACGTGATCTGTGGGCGCGAGGAGTTTCGTGAACGCCTGACTGAAAACCCTGCCAGCGTGGCCTGGATCGCCCCGGACGACGCCATGCAGGATCACCCGACCGTGGTCTGGCGCAGCGAGCACATGCCCGGGGTGATGCCCAAATACCGCTGCAGCGGGATTTCGGCAATTGCCCAACTGGTCAGTGCCGGCCTGGGCGTTGCCGCCCTGCCCGACTACATGGCCCATACCCTGCCGGGGGTGGAGCAGTTGAGCGATCCGCTGCCCGGTTGCGATACCGAACTGTGGCTGCTGACCCGGCCGGATTGCCGGGCCTTGCGTTCGGTACAGACGCTGTTCGACGAATTGACCCCGCGCCTGCGTGACGCCTTGGGTCGCCAGTGAAATCGTCCTCGCGGGGCAAGCCCGCTCCCACAGAACCTCTGTAGGAGCGGGCTTGCCCCGCGATGCTATTGAATTGAGCACGCATACAAGACAGTTGTGCTAGAGCCCTTGAAATGGTTATCGTCGGGGTATCAAGGGCTCGAAATGAAATCAGCGCTTCCATAAAGGCTGGTGATTTTTTAAACTATCGAGTCCGCTCGCCCATTCGGGCTGAACACCGCATTTGCTACTTGAGGAAGACCATGGCCCGCGTAACCGTTGAAGACTGCCTAGAACACGTGGATAACCGTTTTGAGCTGGTCATGCTCTCCACCAAACGTGCCCGTCAACTGGCCACCGGCGGCAAAGAGCCGAAAGTGGCATGGGAAAACGACAAACCTACCGTCGTTGCCCTGCGCGAAATCGCTGAAGGTATCTGCACCCCTGAGTTCATGGCCGAACAGGATATCCGTACGCAAGAAGATCCGATCTTCGCGTTCGGCGAGGGTGACGAGGCCAACGAGGCGGTCTAAGCCCATGCCTGGTCGACGTAGTACGGCGCCGGTCCCCGTCCCTTGGCAAGAGGTAATCCCATGCCGAGCATAGACGCCCTCGCCGATCGCTTGTCGACCTACCTCGGCGCAGACCAGGTCAACCTGGTGCGCCGGGCGTATTTCTACGCCGAACAAGCCCACGACGGCCAGCGCCGTCGCAGCGGCGAAGCCTACGTCACGCATCCGCTGGCGGTGGCAAGCATCCTTGCCGACATGCACATGGACCATCAGAGCCTGATGGCGGCCATGCTCCATGACGTGATCGAAGACACCGGCATCGCCAAGGAAGCGCTCAGCTCGCAATTTGGCGAAACCGTGGCCGAACTGGTCGACGGCGTCAGCAAGCTGACCCAGATGAACTTCGAGACCAAGGCCGAAGCCCAGGCGGAAAACTTCCAGAAAATGGCCATGGCCATGGCCCGGGACATCCGCGTGATCCTGGTCAAGCTGGCCGACCGCCTGCACAACATGCGCACCCTCGAAGTGCTGTCCGGCGAAAAACGCCGGCGCATTGCCAAAGAAACCCTGGAAATCTACGCGCCCATCGCCAACCGCCTGGGCATGCACAGTGTGCGCGTAGAGTTCGAAGACCTCGGTTTCAAGGCCATGCACCCGATGCGTTCGGCGCGCATCTACCAGGCGGTCAAGCGTGCCCGCGGCAACCGCAAGGAAATCGTCAACAAGATCGAAGAGTCGCTGGCCCACTGCCTGGCGGTCGACGGTATCGAGGGCGAAGTCAGCGGCCGGCAGAAGCACCTCTATGGCATCTACAAGAAGATGCGCGGCAAACGCCGGGCCTTCAACGAGATCATGGACGTCTACGCGTTCCGTATCATCGTCGACAAGGTCGACACCTGCTACCGCGTGCTCGGCGCCGTGCATAACCTGTACAAGCCGCTGCCGGGGCGCTTCAAGGATTACATCGCGATCCCCAAGGCCAACGGCTACCAGTCGCTGCATACCACGCTATTCGGCATGCACGGGGTACCGATCGAGATCCAGATCCGCACCCGCGAAATGGAAGAGATGGCCAACAACGGCATCGCCGCCCACTGGCTGTACAAGTCCAGTGACGACGAGCAGCCCAAGGGCACCCATGCCCGGGCGCGCCAGTGGGTCAAAGGCGTGCTGGAAATGCAGCAACGTGCGGGCAACTCCCTCGAATTCATCGAGAGTGTGAAGATCGACCTGTTCCCGGACGAGGTCTACGTGTTCACGCCCAAAGGCCGGATCATGGAGCTGCCCAAAGGCTCCACGGCGGTCGACTTCGCCTACGCGGTGCACACCGACGTCGGCAACAGCTGCATTGCCTGCCGCATCAACCGCCGCCTGGCACCGTTGTCCGAACCGCTGCAGAGCGGCTCGACGGTCGAGATCGTCAGCGCCCCGGGCGCGCGGCCGAACCCGGCCTGGCTCAACTTCGTGGTGACCGGCAAAGCCCGCACGCACATCCGCCATGCGCTCAAGCTGCAGCGCCGCTCGGAGTCCATCAGCCTTGGCGAACGCCTGCTGAACAAGGTCCTCAACGGTTTCGACAGTGCCCTGGACAAAATCCCCCAAGAGCGCATCCAGGCCATGCTCGGCGAATACCGCCTGGAGCTGATCGAGGACCTGCTCGAAGACATCGGCCTGGGCAACCGCATGGCCTATGTGGTGGCCCGCCGCCTGCTGTCCACCGAAGGCGAGCAACTGCCAAGCCCGGAGGGCCCGCTGGCGATCCGCGGCACCGAAGGCCTGGTACTGAGCTACGCCAAATGCTGCACGCCGATCCCGGGCGACCCGATTGTCGGGCACCTGTCGGCGGGCAAAGGCATGGTGGTGCACCTGGAAAACTGCCGCAACATCAGCGAAATCCGCCACAACCCGGAAAAGTGCATCCAGCTGTCCTGGGCCAAGGATGTCACCGGCGAATTCAACGTCGAACTGCGCGTCGAGCTGGAGCACCAGCGCGGCCTGATCGCCCTGCTGGCCAGCAGCGTCAATGCCGCCGACGGCAATATCGAGAAAATCAGCATGGATGAACGCGATGGTCGCATCAGCGTGGTCCAACTGGTGGTCAGCGTGCACGACCGAGTGCACCTGGCACGCGTGATCAAGAAACTGCGCGCCCTGACCGGGGTGATCCGAATCACCCGCATGCGTGCGTAGCCCAATAACAGCAAGGAGTCATCATGACCAAGACCGTCATCACCAGTGACAAGGCCCCAGCCGCCATCGGTACCTATTCCCAGGCGATCAAGGCCGGCAACACGGTGTACATGTCCGGGCAGATCCCGCTGGACCCGAAAACCATGGAACTGGTCGAAGGCTTCGAAGCCCAGACCGTTCAGGTCTTCGAAAACCTCAAGGCCGTTGCTGAAGCCGCCGGCGGTTCGTTCAAGGACATCGTCAAGCTGAACATCTTCCTCACCGACCTGAGCCACTTCGCCAAGGTCAACGAGATCATGGGCAAGTACTTCGACCAGCCGTACCCGGCCCGCGCCGCCATTGGCGTTGCTGCCCTGCCGAAGGGTTCGCAGGTTGAAATGGATGCCATCCTGGTCATCGAGTAATACCCCCTGAAGGCGCACCGCCCGGTGCGCCTTCATCCCCCGCCCCTGCAAGGACCCCCGCCATGCGCTACGCGCTCGCCCTGTCGCTGCTCGCCACCCTGTTGAGCGGCTGCGCCAGCCACAGCCCGGAAGACCTCAACGGTACCTGGATCAATCAGAACGCCATCGATGCTGCGGCCAAAGGCGTCAACCTGCGCCAGGCCCTGCTCGCCAATGGCCCGAACCTTGAGTGGAAGGTCAACATTGCCGCCGCCCAGGCCACCTTCAGCAACGGCTTCGAAGCCGGGGACGGCAAGCTCAAGGCGCTCAAGGACGACCAGTGGGAAGTCGATTTCTACGGCAACTATGTCGAAACGCTGAGCCTGGACGGCGACGAACTGGTTCAAGCGGCCAGTGACGCCAATCCGCAGCAGAGTTTCCAGCGCGCCGAAACCCCGGCCCCGATTGATGCGCCAGCTGGCACCACCTTCGAAACCGAGCTGTACAAGGCTTACCTGGGTGGCAACTGGAAGATCATCGAAGGCCCCGGACAGGGGACGATTGCGCATTTTCGCGCCAATGGCAGCCTCGACGGCCTGCCCGGCCTGGATCGCTACGCCCTGTGCCTGGCTGGCGACTGCGCGGCCATGAGCGGCGAGTACGACAGCCTGTGGCTGGAGCGCAATCAGCAAGGCAACCCGTGGATCTTCAAGCGTGACGGCAAACAGCTGGAAATCTTCCAGGCCGTCAATCAGGCCCAGGCCGACGAGATGCCGGATCTGCATCCTGGCACTCGCCGCTGGCTGCTTGAGCGTCAGTAAGGGTTAATTGCTACCGGCAAGGATGGCCGCATAGCCTTCCTTGTAGCTAGGGTACTGTGGCGCCCAGCCCAGTGCCCGGGCCCGGGCGTTGCTGCAACGCTTGCTGCCGGTGCGCCGCACCCGCTCCTGCTCCGACCACTGGGTAACGCCCATGTACTCGCGCAGCCAGGCGACTACATCGAACAGCGGCGCCGGCGCGTCATCGACACCGATGTAACAATCTTCCAGGACCTTGCCCTGGTGATCGGCCTTGAGCAAAAAGGCCAGCAACCCGGCCGCGTCTTCAGCGTGGATACGGTTGCCGTACAGCGGCGGCTCTTCAGTCACCCGATAGCCCTGGCGTACCTGGCTCAGCAACCATTCGCGGCCCGGGCCGTAGATCCCCGTGAGGCGCACGATGGTGCCTGGAATGCCGCTGGCCAGCGCCAACTGCTCGGCTTCGAGCATTACCCTGCCGGAATAGCCTTCGGGCTCCACGGCAGCGGTTTCGTCAATCCACTCACCATCCTTCTGCGCATACACGCTGCTGCTCGATACAAACAACAGCCGCCGCGGCTTCTGCCCGCGCTCGGCCAGCCAGCCCAGCACGCGGCGCAAGCCCTCAACATAAGCTGACTGATAACCGGCTTCGTCATGCTGGCTCGCCGCGACGCTGTAGACCAGGTAATCCGGCGCGTCAACCGGCCACTCGGGCGGACAGCGCGGATCATTCAAGTCGGCAGCGATAGCCGTCACCCCAACTGGCAATTGGCCAACACTGCGGCGCAAGCCGCTCACCGGCCAGCCAGAAGCCAGCAATTGCTTGGCCAGACGGCCACCGACATCGCCACAACCGACGATCAGAACTGAGGGCGCAGACATCCCGAAACTCCGCAAATCAAAGGCCCAGCCTATCCAAATAAATCGATAGGCGGCTAGCTATAGTGGAAAAAAAGTAACTTTATTACTTCTGCTAACAAGAATTACTTGCAATAATGGCCACCCAATTTTGTTCTCGGCCTGTCTCGAGGCCTGGAAGGACAAGCACCTCTTTCTTCTTCATCAGGTCAGGCCAGCATGACACGTATCCAACCTTCCGCTTCGCCAACCATGTCGCGCGCATGGCGCGCCATTGCCGCGCTGATGTTCAGCCTGGTGATGGCACCCGCCGCCCTGGCCGATGAGCCGACCACTGCCCCCGTCACTCCAGCTGCAGCCGTAGCACCGGCCGCACCAGGCGCCGAACAGGCTGCAGCACCGACCGATCCGGCTGCCGCACCTGCCGCTGCACCGATCGACGGCCAGGCAGCCAACCCGGCCGACGAAAGCGTTGAAGCACTGGTTGAAGATACCAGCCTGGGCATGGCCCACGACCTGTCGCCGTGGGGCATGTACAAAAACGCCGACATCGTGGTCAAGATCGTCATGATCGGCCTGGCCATCGCCTCGATCATCACCTGGACCATCTGGATCGCCAAAGGCTTCGAGCTGATGGGCGCCAAGCGCCGCCTGCGTGGCGAGATTGCTGCACTCAAGCGTGCCACCACCCTCAAGGAAGCCAGCGACAGCGCCAATAAAGAAGGCACCCTGGCCCATATCCTGGTCCACGATGCCCTGGATGAAATGCGCCTGTCGGCCAATACCCGCGAGAAAGAAGGTATCAAGGAACGCGTCAGCTTCCGCCTTGAGCGCCTGGTAGCCGCCAGCGGCCGCAACATGAGCAGCGGCACCGGCGTACTGGCAACCATCGGTTCCACCGCCCCGTTCGTCGGTCTGTTCGGTACCGTATGGGGCATCATGAACAGCTTCATCGGCATCGCCAAAACCCAGACCACCAACCTCGCCGTGGTTGCCCCGGGTATCGCCGAAGCACTGCTGGCCACCGCCCTGGGCCTGGTAGCGGCAATTCCGGCAGTCGTCATCTACAACGTCTTCGCCCGCTCCATCGCCGGTTACAAGGCTCAGGTGTCTGATGCCTCGGCCGAGGTCCTGCTGCTGGTCAGCCGCGACCTGGACCACCAGCCAGGCGATCGTGCTGCCCCACCTCACATGGTCAAAGTGGGCTAAACCATGGGCCTGCATCTTAACGAAGGTGGCGACGACCTCGCCGAAAACCACGAAATCAACGTCACGCCGTTCATCGACGTCATGTTGGTCCTGCTGATCATCTTCATGGTGGCAGCGCCGCTGGCGACCGTCGACATCAAGGTCGACCTGCCAGCCTCGACCGCAAAACCTGCGCCGAGGCCCGAAAAACCGGTGTTCCTCAGCGTCAAGGCGGACCAGAACCTGTACGTCGGTGACGAGCAGGTCCAGCGTGACCAGCTCGGTGCGATCCTCGACGCCAAGACCAAGGGCGACAAGGACACCACGATCTTCTTCCAGGCCGACAAAGGCGTGGATTACGGCGATCTGATGGAAGTCATGAACACGCTGCGCGCGGCCGGTTACCTGAAAGTCGGTCTGGTCGGCCTCGAGACGGCAGCCAAGAAATGATCAAGACGCGGCATAAGCTGGCGCGTTACAGCAGTAGTCTGGCGATTGTGCTGGGTATCCATGCCGTTGCCGTGTTGCTGACGCTCAATTGGTCGGTGCCCCAGGCGATCGAGTTGCCGCCTGCGGCGATGATGGTCGAAATGGCACCGATGCCCGAACCGGCACCGCCACCTCCACCCAAGGTGGTCACCCCGCCACAACCGCCAGCGCCGGTAGAAGAACCGCCGCTGCCGAAACTGGCCGAGGCGCCGAAACCGAAGATCGCCATTGCCAAACCGGTCAAGCCGAAGGCCAAACCGCAGCCGCCCAAGCCTGAGAAAAAGCCTGAGCCGCCGCAGGAGAAGCCGGCCGACGAGGAAGCGGTCGATACACCGCCAAGCACCGCACCGGCGCAGAAATCGGCTGCCCCGGCGCCGAGCATCGCCACCAACAGCAACGCCCTGCCCACCTGGCAGAGCGACCTGCTGCGTCACCTGGCGAAGTACAAGAAGTACCCGGAAAACGCCAGGCGCATGCGCATGGAAGGCATCAACCGCCTGCGCTTCGTGGTCGATGGCGAGGGCAGGATCCTCTCCTACGCCCTGGCCGGTGGTTCGGGCAGCGCGGCACTGGATCGGGCGACTCTGGAGATGATCCGTCGTGCGCAACCGGTTCCACCGCCGCCAAAGGAATTGCTCAACAACGGCAGCATTGAAGTGATCGCGCCTTTCGTCTACTCGCTGGACAAGCGCTAACGCTTTGTTTCTGTCACAAACGAGCAAGTCTGATAACGTGCGTCTATCGATTGCAGCCGCTATGCTGGGGCCGCAACTTCATGGACGCACGTTATGACCCTCACAGAATTGCGCTACATCGTCACCCTCGCCCAAGAGCAGCACTTCGGCCACGCTGCCGAGCGCTGCCACGTCAGCCAGCCGACCCTGTCGGTCGGCGTGAAGAAGCTTGAGGACGAGCTGGGTGTACTGATCTTCGAGCGCAGCAAAAGCGCGGTGCGCCTGACCCCGGTCGGCGAAGGCATCGTGGCCCAGGCGCAAAAGGTCCTCGAACAGGCCCAGGGCATTCGCGAACTGGCCCAGGCCGGCAAAAACCAGCTGACCGCCCCGCTGAAAGTCGGCGCGATCTACACCGTCGGCCCCTACCTGTTCCCGCACCTCATCCCGCAACTGCACCGGGTCGCCCCGCAGATGCCGTTGTACATCGAAGAAAACTTCACCCATGTACTGCGCGACAAGCTGCGCAACGGTGAGCTGGACGCAGTGATCATCGCCCTGCCGTTCAACGAGGCCGATGTGCTGACGCTGCCGCTGTACGACGAACCTTTCTACGTGCTGATGCCCAGCGAGCATCCATGGACCCAGAAAGAAACCATCGACGCCGGCCTGCTCAACGACAAGAGCCTGCTGCTGCTCGGTGAAGGCCACTGCTTCCGTGACCAGGTGCTCGAGGCCTGCCCGACCCTGGCCAAGGGCAGCGACGGCGCCAAGCACACCACGGTCGAGTCCAGCTCGCTGGAAACCATTCGTCATATGGTCGCGTCGGGGCTCGGTGTGTCGATCCTGCCGCTGTCGGCGGTGCACAGCCATCATTATGCCCCCGGCGTGATCGAAGTGCGCCCCCTGAGCCCACCGGCACCGTTTCGTACCGTGGCCATCGCCTGGCGCGCCAGCTTCCCGCGGCCCAAGGCGATCGAGATCCTCGCTGACTCGATCCGCCTGTGCTCGGTCGCCAAACCCGCCGCGAGCCAGTAGGAAAGCACCATGCCGGAGTTGTCCCAGGTCTCGGTGACCGCGCTCAAGGGTGTCGGCGAGGCCATGGCCGAGAAGCTCGCCAAGGTCGGCCTGGAGAACCTCCAGGACGTGCTGTTCCATCTGCCGCTGCGCTACCAGGACCGCACCCGCGTGGTGCCCATCGGCGCCCTGCGCCCGGGCCAGGACGCGGTCATCGAAGGCGTGGTCAGCGGCACCGACGTGGTCATGGGCAAGCGCCGCAGCCTGCTGGTGCGCCTGGGCGATGGCAGCGGCGTGCTGAGCCTGCGCTTTTACCACTTCAGCAACGCGCAGAAGGAAGGCCTCAAGCGTGGCACCCACCTGCGCTGCTACGGTGAAGCCCGCCCCGGTGCTTCGGGCCTGGAGATCTACCACCCGGAATACCGCGCGCTGACCGGCGATGAGCCGGCGCCGGTGGAACAGACCCTGACACCGATCTATCCGACCACCGAAGGCCTGACCCAGCAACGCCTGCGCCAGCTGTGTCAGCAGAGCCTGGCGATGCTCGGCCCGCGGAGCCTGCCGGACTGGCTGCCGGAAGAGCTGGCCCGGGATTACCAACTGGCGCCGCTGGACGATGCGATCCGCTACCTGCATCACCCACCCGCCGATGCCGATGTCGATGAGCTTGCCGAAGGTCACCATTGGGCCCAGCACCGCCTGGCGTTCGAAGAACTGCTAACCCACCAGCTGTCCCAGCAACGCCTGCGCGAAAGCCTGCGCGCCCAGCGGGCGCCGGTGCTGCCCAAGGCCAGCCGGCTGCCCCGGCAGTACCTGGCCAACCTCGGCTTTGCACCCACCGGTGCGCAGCAGCGGGTCGGTAACGAGATTGCCTACGACCTCAGCCAGCCGGAGCCGATGTTGCGCCTTGTCCAGGGTGACGTTGGCGCGGGCAAGACCGTGGTCGCCGCCCTGGCCGCCCTGCAGGCGCTGGAAGCCGGTTACCAGGTGGCACTGATGGCGCCCACCGAGATCCTCGCCGAGCAGCACTTCATCACCTTCAAGCGCTGGCTGGAGCCGCTGGGCATCGAAGTTGCCTGGCTGGCCGGCAAGCTCAAGGGCAAGGCGCGCACCAGCGCCCTGGAACAGATCGCCGCCGGTGCACCGATGGTGGTCGGCACCCATGCCTTGTTCCAGGAAGAAGTGAAGTTCAAGAACCTGGCCCTGGCGATCATCGACGAACAGCACCGCTTCGGCGTGCAGCAGCGCCTGGCCCTGCGCCAGAAAGGCGTGGGTGGTCAGCTCTGCCCGCACCAGCTGATCATGACCGCGACGCCGATCCCGCGCACCCTGGCAATGAGCGCCTATGCCGACCTGGATACCTCCATCCTCGACGAACTGCCGCCAGGCCGCACCCCGGTCAATACCGTGCTGGTGGCTGACAGCCGTCGTTTCGAGGTGGTCGAGCGGGTCCGTGCAGCCTGTGCCGAAGGACGCCAGACCTACTGGGTGTGCACCCTGATCGAAGAATCCGAGGAGCTGACCTGCCAGGCCGCCGAAACCACTTTCGAGGAGCTCAGCAGCGCCCTGGGCGAGTTGCGTGTCGGCCTGATCCACGGGCGCATGAAGCCTGCGGAAAAAGCCGCGGTGATGGCCGAGTTCAAGCAGGGCAACCTGCAACTGCTGGTGGCGACCACGGTGATTGAGGTCGGCGTCGACGTGCCCAACGCCAGCCTGATGATCATCGAGAACCCCGAGCGCCTGGGCCTGGCCCAGTTGCACCAGCTGCGCGGCCGGGTTGGCCGTGGCAGCGCAGTGAGCCACTGCGTGCTGCTGTATCACCCGCCGCTGTCGCAGATCGGCCGCGAACGCCTGGGGATCATGCGCGAAACCAACGACGGCTTCATCATTGCCGAGAAGGACCTGGCGCTGCGCGGCCCCGGCGAAATGCTCGGTACCCGCCAGACCGGCCTGCTGCAATTCAAGGTCGCCGACCTGATGCGCGACGCCGACCTGCTACCCGCCGTGCGCGATGCCGCCCAAGCGTTGCTGGCGCGCTGGCCGACCCACGTCAGCCCGTTGCTGGAGCGCTGGCTGCGCCACGGCCAGCAATATGGCCAAGTGTGACGCCCGTCCCAGATTGCAGCCAGCCCAGGGTTCAAGCTGGTTATACTCATGCGATTGAAAAATTTTTGGATACAGACCATGACTGAAGTTGCTTTGGACACCGCAACCCCCCACGCTCCGTCTGTTATCCGGTTGCTGCTCGACAAGCTCGGCATCGCCTACCGCGAAGTGAGCGAACACCCGCAGCTACCGGCCGCCGCCAAGGTGCAGGCCGTACTGCTGGACGATGAAGTCGGCGCGCTGATGGTGCTGTTCCCGCAGAACCAGCTCCTCGACCTCAATCGCCTGACCGAACTGACCGGGCGCAAGCTCGCCGCCGTGCCGCTGGAACGCCTGCGCCACATGCTGGAAAAGCACGGCCTGAAGATCCTCCCCGGGATCCCGGCCCTGACTAGCTCGCCATGCCTGTATGAAGAAAGCCTGCTGCGCCCCGAGCGCCTGCTGATTCACTCCGGGGAGGCCGGGCTGTTGCTGGAGATCGAGCGCGACGATTTCAAGAAAATGCTCAGCAAGGCCAGCGCCGGCAACTTCGGCGAACTGCTGAGCAGCATCCGCCCCAACCTCGACCGCCCCCATGACGACCGCGACGAGATCTCCCAGGCCGTCCAGGCGTTCACCGCCAGGCGTATCCAGCAGCGCCTGGAAAGCACCATCGAGATCCCGCCGCTGGCGGAAACCGCGCAAAAGATCATCAAGCTGCGGGTCGACCCCAACGCCACCATCGATGACATCACCGGCGTGGTCGAAACCGACCCGGCGCTGGCCGCGCAAGTGGTCAGCTGGGCAGCATCGCCCTACTACGCCTCACCGGGCAAGATCCGCTCGGTGGAAGACGCCATCGTCCGCGTGCTGGGCTTTGACCTGGTGATCAACCTGGCCCTAGGCCTGGCTCTGGGCAAGACCCTGAGCCTGCCCAAGGACCACCCGCAACAGACCACGCCTTACTGGCAGCAATCGATCTACACCGCTGCGGTGATCGAAGGCCTGACCCGTGCCATGCCCCGGGCCGAGCGCCCGGAATCGGGCCTGACCTACCTGGCCGGGCTCCTGCACAACTTCGGCTACCTGTTGCTGGCACATGTGTTCCCGCCGCATTTCTCGCTGATCTGCCGGCACCTGGAGGTCAATCCGCACCTGTGCCACAGCTATGTCGAACAGCACCTGCTGGGCATCAGCCGCGAGCAGATCGGCGCCTGGCTGATGCGCTACTGGGACATGCCGGAAGAACTGTCCACCGCCCTGCGCTTCCAGCACGACCCGACCTACGCCGGCGACCACGCTGCCTTCCCCAACCTGGTATGCCTGGCAGTACGCTTGCTGCGCTCACGCGGGATCGGCTCGGGCCCGCAGGAAAGCATCCCCGACGAGCTGCTCGAGCGTCTGAACCTGACCCGCGAAAAAGCCGAGGATGTAGTCAACAAGGTGCTGGAAGCCGAAGCCATGCTCCGTGAGCTGGCCTCGCAGTTCAGCCAGCACTGAGGCCTGGGCCTGACCCTGACGGTCAGGCCTTCTTTTTCGGCTTCAGGTACTTCATCAGGCCCTGGAACCAGATCACCAGCGCCGGGTTGCCCTTGATCTGGATGCTCTTGTCCTGAATCCCCTGCATGAAGGCCAGCTGCTTGTTCTTGGCCTGCAGGGTGGCAAAGCCGAACGCTGCGTCCTTGAACGCTATCGCGAACGCCGGGGCGGCATGGGTGCCGGACTTGCTGCTGATGCGCATGTCCTTGACGATGAAATGGCGAGCGGCCTTGCCATCGAGGGTCTGCAACTGGAACACCAGATCCTTGTCGGCCAGTTGCTGCTGGAAGGCAGGGTTGTTGCGGCTGGCCTTGGCCATCAGCAGGCCCATGGCCCAAAGGAGAAAGCGAAACTTCATGTGCACGCCTCGGCTAAAAAGTGACTGGCGAAGCAGTTTATAGTCTCGCTACGAAAACGCCATAGTTCTCTGCGCTTTACGCGACGATAGCCGCCGTTGGCCTTGTAACCGGGTTATTCACTGGCGCCGGACCTTGCTCAGCAGGTGCAAGATCAACTGGTTCGCGCCGATTGCCGCCAATGCCGTGGAAACCCCCAGCACGCTGCAAAACAGCGCGCGCAGCGGATGCTGCGGCAGCAGGTACAAGAGGATCGTCGCAGGAATGGCGGCCGCCAGCAGCAACCGCCACTTGAGCCGCGGCACCAGCGCGATCACCAGGTTCATCAGCACCACGAAGTAGAAGATCAAATACATGCCCATGCCGATCGCCACCCCACGCGACATCAGCCCGCCAGCCATCTGCCTGTACATCGTCATGCCGGTGTTGTGCAGCAGCAGGTAAGTGACAATGGCCAACACATGCACAATCAGGGCGATTGCCAGGCGATAAGGGCGAGTTATAGGCATTTCTGCACTACATCCTCGACCACGCCTCGGTCGCTCAGGCGCTTGATGCCGTCCACGGCGCTATCACGGTAACCGCTCGCCTCAAGGGCGGCTTGTTGATAGCAAGCCATGGCGCGGGCATTGTCCTGCTGGCCAAGCTTGCCTTTCTCATAGGCGTAACCAAGGTCCACCAGCCCCCTCGGTGACTCCAGCTTCGCCGATTGCTGCAAGGCTTGCAGTGCTCTGCCCGGGTTTTGGCAGGTCAAGTTCTCGGCATACTCTTCGCCGTAGCACACAAAGTGCGCCAGCATGGCGCCGGCGTCGCGTTCAGTGCTCATGGCCGATTCCAGCAGTTGCACGATGGTCGCGTCCGGCAGCCGTTCGGCCTCTCCCGAAAAAATCAGGATGACCGCCTGCACCGCCGCTACGTTGTTGCCCTTGGCAGCGGCACTGAGCAGGCTGTTGAGGGCGGCGTTCATCAGTTGCCCAGGGTTGTCGTAGAGCCCTGCCCTGCCCAGGTCCTCATAGAGCCTGGCACGCTCGACATCCAGCTCGCCGGCGACCTTCTCCTTGCGCCCGGTGAAGAAGCCTTCCAGGGACCAGTCGTCGATCCGCTGCAACACCCAGCACTGGCCACGGGAAAAGGTGTAGACCTTGAGCAGTTCGCCCTTGGTGTCGTGCAACACCACTTGCCGTATGCCCTCCTGCTCGACCACCAGGCCCAGTTCGGCACGCTTGGCCGGCTGCAGCAACGCCAGGGACGGGCGCTGTTCGGGGGTCAGCTTGCGAATCGACACACGCGGTTGCTTGCGCCCGGGGTAGATCCGTTGCTCGATCAGCGGGTCGGCTACCAGCGACTGCTGCAGCGCCTCGCTCTGGGCAAACGCGGTGAAGAAGGCGCCGAAGTCATTGTCGGAGCAATCCGGCATGTCCACCGGGGCGGCAACACAGGTTGTCGCGCCGGCCAGCAGCAGAAACGAGCAGAGCCACTGCCGCAAGTTCGTCGCACAGCCCTTCATGGTTTGCCTCTGTCGATCAGTTGTTGAGTGGGGGTACACCAGTAGTCACTGAAGCCCAGCCAGTAACTCAGCACATCCCAGATGAAGCGCAGGGCGTTTTCCGGCTTGCGGCAATCGGCCTGCTCGTCGGCCACGTCATAGGGCGTATTGCTGATGAAGTAGTTGAGCCAATGGGGTTCCCAGTTGGGCATGGCGATCTCGATATGCCCATCGGCCTTGAACAAGCTGATCCAGACGATGCCGACGCTGCCGTCGTCTTCGTAGTCGCGCATGTCCAAGGAGATCTGCGAGAACAGCGGCGTGCGGTAAACCTGTTTTTGATTGCTGCGGTCAATGAAACGCAGGTAGGCCAGGTCATCGAAAGGCACCAGCCAGCCACCAACCGGCACGTTTTCCATGAGATAACGGCCCGATTCGCTGACCACCCTGACTTCGCCTGGCCGGTCGATCAGTACCTGGATGTTGTGTCCCACCCAAAGTACCAATGCCCCAACCATCGCCAGGGCAAAATAGTGCCTACGTTTCAAGACTGTCCCTTTTTGAATACATTCAGCCGGCCCAACCAGTGGGCAATCATTATCGCCAGGAAAGTCAGGCCACCGGCCAGGGGGCTGAAGAACATCGTGCGCACCGGGTGATCGGGCATCAGCCAGTAGATGATCAACGCCACCAGCGCACCATTGATCATGAGTTTGTGCTTGAGCCTCGGCACAAAAACGATCACCAGGCTGAAGATCACCATCACATCGAAGACCAGCCAGAAAATGGCGCCAGACGCCACGCCGCGGGCGGTGAAGCCGCCGTAGACCTGCTTGTAGTAATCAACCCCGATGTCGTTGAGCACCAGGAACAGGTAGCAAGCCAGCGCGTGCGTGGCCAGGGCGATCAGCCAACGCTTGATCATCGGGTGTTTCCTTGCAAGACCTGGCACCAGCTGCGCACATCGTTCCTGTCGAAGCCCGGGCAGTTGTTGTCGCGGGGGATATAGCGATAGGGGTGCGCGGCTTCGTAGGTGAAGTGGTAGTAGTTGTGCTTGTCCTGGCCGTACAGCCAGTACGACGAGGAGCCCTGGGAAATCTGGTAGGGCTCGAAGGTCAGCATTGAGGACTCGGCGGGGATGAAGTTGTCAGGTTCCATCCATAGCAGCAGCGCGTTCCAGTACAACTGCGTGGTCACGCCTGGCAGCAGCAGGAGCACCAGCAACGCCAGAGCGAACCATCTGCCTTTGCTCATGCCGGTGGCAGGTTCGCGTAGTAGGAGCCCACCAGTTCCATGACCACCACGGTGGTCAGGCAAATGAACGTCAGCAGGCGATGCCAGAGCTGGTCGCGCCAGCGCCGGTGCAGGCCGGTGAGTATCAATATCAGGCAGACAAAGGCCAGGCTGCCGAACAGGTTGCTGTCGGCGACACTCGCCAGGTAGTTGGGCAAGGTCAGACCGTCATACATGGCGTTGCCCTGCGCTAGCGGTTACTGCGAATCCTTCGATCTTCATCACGGCCCTCCCTGGACACTTTCCCGTCCTTGCGACGGGGGCCGCGTATGCTAGCCAGATGCCAGGGCGGCGGCAATAAAAAACGGGCACCTTGTGCGGTGCCCGTTTTTTACTGCAATCGATCTGTGCGAGGCATCACGGATTGACGCTGTCCTTCAGGGATTTGCCGGGTTTGAAAGCAACGGTGTTGCTGGCCTTGATCTTGACCGGTTCGCCGGTTTGCGGGTTTTTACCAGTGCGGGCACCGCGGTGGCGCTGCAGGAAGGTACCGAAGCCGACCAGCGTCACGCTGTCCTTGCGATGCAGGGCGCCAGTGATTTCTTCGAGCACGGCGTTGAGCACGCGGTTAGCTTGCTCTTTGGTGAGATCGGCCTTTTCCGCAATGGCGGCGGCGAGTTCTGGTTTACGCATAGTGAAGCCTCTTTGACGGTTTTTTTGTTGTTATGCCGTGCTGCTCTTCAAGAACAGCGCCCAAGGCACCGCAGGCTCTAAACTGCGGCAGACGGGAGTGAGAATGGCATGCCCTCAGGGGCCGCGCCAGTCTCTGGGCGGCCATTGTTGGGGCAAAGGCAGGGGAAATCCGACAGAACGCCGGTTATTTACGCCATTAGCGCCGGAAGTTGCCGATTTAGAGCCAGCTTCTCCATGACCGCAGTGCCGGTCAGGGCATAGCCCAGCAACTGGCCGTCCGCATCGTGACAGAGCACCTTGAGGTCCGTACCCAGCCCCTCAACGCTCCACTGGCCTTCGCGGCCATGGGGCGGGGGCGAAACCACCAGCGGGCAGGCCGGGGTTTTCACCGTGACCGGCATCGGCCCATAGGCAACCGCTGTCGGGTTACCGGCCAGGGTTTGCGCCAATGCCCGGGCGCAGCTCATCAAGGGCATTACGTACAGCAGGTTGAGGCCATCGACTTCGGCGCAGTCGCCCAGGGCGAAGATATTGTCGTGAGAGGTGCGCAGTTGACGGTCGACCACCACGCCGCGGTTGACCTGCAGCCCCGCTGCCGAAGCCAGATCGATGCGTGGCCGCAGGCCAACGGCTGAAACCACCAGGTCGCAAGCGATCACGCTGCCGTCTGACAAGTGCGCCTCCAGGCCCTGCTCCAGCCGCTGCAGGCGGGTCAGCACCGGCCCCAGGTGGAAACGCACGCCCAGCCCCTCCAGGCCAACCTGTACGGCGGCAGCGGCCGCCGGGTGCAGCAAGGTCGGCATGACCTGCTCGCACGGCGCCACCAGCTCGACCTGAAAGCCGCCCAGGCTCATGTCATTGGCAAATTCACAGCCGATCAAGCCGGCACCGAGGATCAGCACCCGTTGCTTGCCGGCTGCCGCGGCACGGAAACGGGCGTAGTCTTCGAGGTCGTTGATCGGGAAAATCAGCTCGGCAGCATCGCCTTCGACGGGCACCCGCACGGTCTCGGCACCCCAGGCCAGGATCAGGTCGCGATAGGGCACCTGCTCTTCGCCGATCCACAGGCGCTTGTGGCCCGGATCGATGCCGCTGATGCGGGTGTGGGTGCGCACTTCGGCCTTGAGCTGCTCGGCCATGGCGCCGGGCTCGGCCATGCTCAGGCCGTCGGCGTCCTTGTTTTTGGCAAAACCGGTGGAGAGCATCGGCTTGGAGTAGGAACGGCCGTCGTCGGCGGTGACCAGCAGCAACGGTGTTTCACCGTCGAGCTTGCGAAATTCGCGAGCCAGGTTGTAACCCGCCAGACCCGTACCGACAATCACCACTGGAGCCGTCATGCGCTGCTTTCCTTGAATCTGATTGAGTGAGATCAGTTGATTTCGATCATTTCGAAGTCCATCTTGCCGACACCGCAGTCCGGGCACAGCCAGTCTTCGGGTACATCTTCCCACTTGGTGCCTGGAGCGATACCGTCATCCGGCCAACCGTCGGCTTCGTTGTAGATCAGGCCACAGACGATACATTGCCACTTTTTCATTACGCACTTCCTCGAAAGACTCAGGCTTTGGAGTGGCCGCTCTCGTGAACATTACAATGGCGGCCATCAAAGAGGGGCTTTGTACTGGAGCGAGGTGCCAGCATGCAAGCCGGATCGGGCAATCATGCTAAGCTCGGCGTCTCTCTGGCCTGTTATTCGATACCGACGTGCCGTACGAAACATTGCAAGCGCCCGCTGCATTCTGGCTGCAGCACCCTGACGTGGCAGACAACACCTCGCCCGCGACCCTTGACTGGTTGTTCGACCAGGGCTCCCTGACCCGCCGCCTGATCCAATTATCCGCCGATCACTTTTCCGTGACACCCCTTTGCGAAGGCTGGCAACGCCTGCGCGACGACGAATGCCTGGCCCTTGACCTGCCCCAGGGCAGCGAAGGCTGGGTGCGCGAGGTGTACCTGCGCGGCCATGGCCAGCCCTGGGTGTTCGCCCGCAGCGTGGCCGCGCGCAGTTCGCTGGAAAGTGGCGGCCTGGACCTGGAAGCACTGGGCAGCCGCTCACTGGGTGAGCTGTTGTTTTGCGAAAAGGGTTTTGTCCGCAGGCCCATTGAGGTCTGCAACTATCCACAGGCCTGGCTGCCGGCGGAACAACGCCATGAAAGCTTGTGGGGGCGCCGCTCACGCTTTGACCGCGGCCCCTTGAGCGTGCTGGTGGCCGAGGTGTTCTTGCCTACGCTGTGGATTGCTGCCGACACCCCTTCGGAGAACCACTGATGTACCTGCAGTTGCTCAAGTCGTTCAATCGCCTGCACCCACGGGCCTGGGACTTCATTCAGCTGAGCCGGATGGACCGCCCGATCGGCATCTATCTGCTGCTGTGGCCAACCCTCTCGGCAGTCTGGATTGCGGCCAAGGGCACACCGACCGTGGCCAACGTGCTGATCTTCACCCTTGGCGTGGTACTGATGCGCGCCGCCGGTTGCGCGATCAACGACTTTGCCGATCGCAAGGTCGATGGCCACGTCAAACGCACCGCCGATCGCCCTCTGGCCGCTGGCCGGATCAACGCCCGCGAAGCGCTGACCCTGTTTGCCGTGCTGGTCGGAGTGAGTTTTCTGCTGGTGTTATGCACCAACGCCACCACGGTATGGCTGTCGTTCGGCGCGGTGGCGCTGGCGGCCTGTTACCCGTTCATGAAGCGCTACACCTACTACCCACAGGTAGTACTGGGCGCGGCCTATTCCTGGGGCATCCCCATGGCCTTCACCGCCGCCACCGGCGAGCTGCCGGCCATTGCCTGGCTGCTGTACATCGCCAACCTGCTGTGGACCGTGGGTTACGACACCTACTACGCCATGGTCGACCGTGATGACGACCTGAAGATCGGGGTCAAATCCACTGCCATTCTGTTTGGCGAAGCCGATCGGGTGATCATTCTGACCTTGCAGGTGCTGTCGCTGGGCTGCCTGCTGCTGGCCGGCAACCGCTTCGAGCTGGGCGGCTGGTTCCACCTGGGGCTGTTGGCGGCATTAGTGTGCTTTGCCTGGGAGTTCTGGTCGACGCGCAAGCTGGACCGCGAGTCGTGCTTCAAGGCCTTTTTGCACAATCACTGGGCGGGGCTGCTGATCTTTATCGGCATCGTGCTGGATTACAGTTTCTGATTTTTTTGCGGGCAAGCCCACTCCTACATGTAGGAGCGGGCTTGCCCCGCGATTGAAGGCACTGTTACTTGATCACGTGCCAGACATCTTTCATGCCATCACCGGTCATGTCACCGGCTTTCTTGTCCTTGATGAAGGTGTACACCGGCTTGCCTTTGTAGGCCCACTGCATTGAACCGTCATCGCGCTTGATTTGAGTCCAGCCCTCTTCCGCCATGTCGCCAGCTTTGACCATCAGCGGCGGCCAGTTCTTGGCACACTCATCGTTGCACATGGACTTGCCGCCCGAATCCTTGTCAAAGGTGTAGAGCGTCATGCCAGCATGGTCGACCATCATGCCGTCCTTCATCATGGCATGATGGGCCGACGCTATCCCTGGCAACGCCAGTGCCACTGCAGCGAAAAGCGTCATCCAGTTCAGCGTATGTCGTGTCATTGGATTCACCGTAATAATCGGGAGAGGGAGTTTAAGCCTAGCCCAGTAACAGAATGTTGCTGCAATGGCCCACGAGCTGTCACACGACTGCAATAATTCCGTTATCTAATGCGGGCCAAGACACCTTTAATGGAAGAGGTTTGAGCATGGTTGGCAGAAACATTCTGATCGTTGACGACGAAGCGCCAATTCGCGAGATGATCGCCGTTGCATTGGAAATGGCCGGCTATGACTGCCTGGAAGCCGAGAACTCCCAGCAGGCCCACGCCATTATCGTCGACCGCAAGCCGGACCTGATCCTGCTCGACTGGATGCTCCCGGGCACCTCGGGCATCGAGCTGGCCCGACGCCTCAAGCGTGACGAGCTGACCGGCGACATCCCGATCATCATGCTCACCGCCAAGGGTGAGGAAGACAACAAGATCCAGGGCCTGGAAGTCGGCGCCGACGACTACATCACCAAGCCATTCTCGCCGCGCGAGCTGGTAGCCCGGCTCAAGGCCGTACTGCGCCGTGCAGGCCCGAGCGATGGCGAAGCACCGATCGAAGTCGGTGGCCTGCTGCTCGACCCGATCAGCCACCGGGTGACCATCGACGGCAAGCCCGCCGAAATGGGCCCGACCGAGTACCGCCTGCTGCAGTTCTTCATGACCCACCAGGAGCGCGCCTACACCCGCGGCCAGCTGCTCGACCAGGTCTGGGGGGGCAATGTCTATGTCGAGGAGCGCACCGTCGACGTGCACATCCGCCGCCTGCGCAAGGCGCTGGGTGATGCCTACGAAAATCTGGTACAAACCGTCCGCGGCACGGGTTACCGGTTCTCGACCAAAAGTTGAGAACGCTGCAAGCTGCCAGCCTCAAGCTGCAAGAAAGAGCAAAAGCAAACGCAGATCCGCTTCAACCTTGCAGCTTGTAGCTTGCAACGTGCAGCTGATCCGCTAAGGATCCCAATTGAACCAGAACTGGCATGGCACCCTGATTCGCCACATGCTGTTGCTGATCACCGTCTGCCTGCTGGCGGGCCTGATCAGCGGCTACTATGGCTGGAGCCTGGCCCTGGGCCTGGCCATCTACCTGGGCTGGACCCTCAAGCAACTGCTGCGCCTGCATGAATGGTTGCGCCTGCACAAACCCGATGAAGCACCGCCCGATGGTTATGGCTTGTGGGGCGAGGTGTTCGACAGCATCTATCACCTGCAACGCCGCGATCAGCGCGTGCGCGGGCGCCTGCAGGCGGTGATCGACCGGGTGCAGGAGTCCACCGCTGCGCTCAAGGACGCGGTGATCATGCTCGACAGCGATGGCAACCTGGAGTGGTGGAACCGCGCAGCAGAAACTCTGCTGGGCCTGAAAACCCCGCAGGACAGCGGCCAGCCGGTGACCAACCTGGTCCGCCATCCGCGCTTCAAGGAGTATTTCGAGCAGGAAAACTATCAAGAGCCGCTGGAAATCCCTTCACCGATCAACGACCGCATGCGCGTGCAGTTGCACATCACCCGCTACGGCAACAACGAACACCTGATGCTGGTGCGCGATGTCACCCGCATCCACCAGCTGGAACAGATGCGCAAGGACTTCGTTGCCAACGTCTCCCACGAGCTGCGTACGCCGCTGACGGTGATTGCCGGCTACCTGGAAACCTTGCTCGACAACGTTGAGGAGGTGAATCCACGCTGGGTTCGCGCCCTGCAGCAGATGCAGCAGCAAGGCGGGCGCATGCAGACCCTGCTCAATGACCTGCTGTTGCTGGCCAAGCTGGAGGCCACCGACTACCCCTCGGACAACCAGCCAGTAGCCGTCGAAACCCTGCTGCAGTCGATCAAGGGCGACGCTCAGGCGCTATCCGGGCAACGTAACCAGCGCATCAGCCTTGAAGCCCAGCCAGGCATCCGCCTCAAGGGCAGCGAGGCAGAGCTGCGCAGCGCCTTCTCCAACCTGGTGTTCAACGCGGTCAAATACACCCAGGATGAAGGCCAGATCCGCATCCGCTGGTGGGCCGACGAGCAAGGCGCGCACCTGAGCGTGCAGGATTCAGGCATCGGCATCGACCCCAAGCACCTGCCACGCCTGACTGAGCGCTTCTATCGGGTCGACTCCAGCCGCGCCTCCAACACCGGCGGCACCGGCCTGGGCCTGGCGATCGTCAAGCACGTCCTGTTGCGCCATCGCGCGCGCCTGGAAATCAGCAGCGTACCCGGCCACGGCAGCACCTTTACCTGCCATTTCTCCCCTGCCCAGATCGCGGCGCGCCAGGCCTCCTGAGCCGCCGCCCTTTAAATTTGCACAGTCAGCCGCTACATTGGCTGACTCGCGCCAGCACATGCTGGCATTGCTGTACTCCCATTCTTAGAAGACGGACCCCGTAAAACTCCATCATGGACCCTTCCCCTGGTTTCAACCTCGCTGCACTGTTCGCCGATTTCGGCATGATTCTTTTTGCTCTGCTGCTGGTGCTGCTCAACGGCTTTTTCGTTGCCGCCGAGTTCGCCATGGTCAAATTGCGCTCGACCCGGGTCGAGTCGATTGCCGAGCAGCATGGCTGGCGCGGGCAGATCCTGCGTACCGTCCACAGCCAACTGGACGCCTACCTGTCCGCCTGCCAACTGGGTATCACCCTTGCCTCGCTGGGCCTGGGCTGGGTGGGTGAGCCAGCCTTCGCACACCTGCTCGAACCGCTGCTGGGCGCAGTCGGTGTCGAGTCGCCGGAAGTGATCAAGGGCATCTCGTTCTTCAGCGCCTTCTTCGTCATCTCCTACCTGCACATCGTCGTCGGTGAGCTGGCGCCCAAGTCCTGGGCGATCCGCAAGCCCGAGCTGCTGTCGCTGTGGACGGCGGTGCCGCTCTACCTGTTCTACTGGCTCATGTACCCGGCCATCTACCTGCTCAACGCCAGCGCCAACGCCATCCTGCGTATCGCTGGCCAGGGCGAGCCCGGGCCGCACCACGAACACCATTACAGCCGTGAAGAGCTCAAGCTGATCCTGCACTCCAGCCGTGGCCAGGACCCTAGCGACCAGGGTATGCGCGTACTGGCTTCGGCAGTGGAAATGGGCGAGCTGGAGGTAGTCGACTGGGCCAACTCCCGTGAAGACATGGTCTGTCTCGACGCCAATGCACCGCTCAAGGAAATCCTCGCGATGTTCCGCCGGCACAAGTTCAGCCGCTACCCGGTACTCGATGCCGAGCGCGGCGAATTCATCGGCCTGCTGCACATCAAGGATCTGCTGCTGGAGCTGGCCGACCTCGACCATATTCCCGAGTCGTTCAACCTGGCGGAACTGACCCGCCCGCTGGAACGTGTGTCGCGGCATATGCCGTTGGCTCACTTGCTGGAGCAGTTCCGCAAAGGCGGCGCACACTTTGCCCTGGTCGAGGAAGCCGACGGCAAGGTGATCGGCTACCTGACCATGGAGGACGTGCTGGAAGTGCTGGTTGGCGATATCCAGGACGAACACCGCAAGGCCGAACGCGGCATCCTCGCCTATCAGCCGGGCAAGCTGCTGGTGCGCGGTGATACACCGCTGTTCAAGGTCGAGCGCCTGCTTGGTGTCGACCTTGACCATATCGAAGCGGAAACCCTCGCCGGCCTGGTCTACGAGACCCTCAAGCGGGTGCCGGAAGAGGAAGAGCTGCTGGAAGTCGAAGGCCTGCGCATCATCATCAAGAAGATGAAAGGGCCGAAGATCGTCCTGGCCAAGGTGCTCAAGCTCGATTGAACCGCCTCAGGGGTTGCCGGCGGTAAAGTTCGGCAACCCGCCGACGGGCTGGTTGAACTGGTAGGGTATCGACTCCAGCGCCAGCCCGACGTTGCGCTGCACCACAAAGTGCAGGTGCGGGCCACTGCTGTTGCCGGTATTGCCGGATTTGGCCAGCGGCGTGCCGTACACCACTCGCTGCCCTTCCCTGACCACCACCGAGCCGCGCATCAGGTGCAGGTACACGCCCATGGTGCCGTCTTCGTGGAGGACCCGCACGAAATTGCCCGAAGGATGGCTGCCACGGCCGCTTTGGCTGTTTTCAGTCTTGATCACTACCCCCGCCCTTGCGGCGATGATCGGCGTGCCTTCAGGCATGGCGATGTCCATGGCATAGCGGCCCTTGGGCCCGAAATGGCTGTAGCGGCCGTTTGGCCCTTGGCTCAGGCGAAAAGGCCCGCCGCGCCAGGGCAAGGGGTAGCGGAAGGCCAGTTGGCGCTGGCCCGGGTTGCCCAGGGCGTAAGAGAATTTCTCCTTATAGCTCACCGGTCTGCCGGGCTGCCGTGCACTTAGCAGGGTCAACGGCATCGTCGTGCGTGCCGGTATTACCCCCCGTACCAGCCGTGACGCCCCACCCTGCACATTGCCCATGCGCTGCAGACGCAGCTCCACCTCGACTGGCGCGTAAGTGTCGTTGCGCGCACTGAAGCGCACACCACCGGCAAACCGGTTGACCTGCAACTGCACCTGGGTGTCCAGCTGTTCGACCATCCTGTCGCCAAAGACAAACGCCCGGCTGCCGGGAATCGGGCGATCGGAATAAGACACCACGCCATAGGCGTCGGTACTTTTGTAGAGGGTTATGCCGAGCACAGGGCCGCAAGCCGTGAGCAAGGCGCAGAACAGCAGCGTGCGTGCAGGCATGAGTAGTGGCTTTTTGACAGTTGATGGTCTGTCGAAGCCTAGCAGCAGATTTTGGCGGGGATGGGGCGAGAGTGTTTCAGGGGTGTGCCAGGAGACGAGCGGTGCTTTGATCGCCGGCAAGGCCGGCTCCCACAGAAACGATAGTCACAGACCCTGTGGGAGCTGGCTTGCCAGGGATGGGGCCGTCAGGCCCCCGGCACGAAGTGCTTCTGCGCCGATCCGCGGGCAATCAGACGCGACAGGTAGTCGAGCTTCTGCGCATCCTGGTCAACGAACTTGAAGGTCAGTTGCAGCCAGTCGCTGTCCGGCTTGGGCTCCAGCGCGGCAATCGCATGCAGGTAGCCATTGAGACGGGCGATCTCGGCGTTCTCGCCCTGCTCCAGGTCAAGCACCGCGCCCTCCAGTACCTGTGGCAGGGTTTCGCCACGGCGCACCACCAACAGCGCCTCCTTGAGGCTCAGGGCCTTGATCACGCACGGCTGAACGCCGCTTGGCAAACGCAGTTGGCCCTGGCCACGACCTGCCGGTGCGGCAGTTGCAGGCTTGGGAGCGCTCACCAGTGGCTTGGCCGCCGCTACCGGGGCTGCTGGCGCTGCCGGCTTGACCGTTTCGGCACGGCCGCCGGTCAGGGCACTCAGCGAGTCGTTGGCAAACGCCGAAGTAGCGCGGGTCGGTGCACTGGCCAGCAAAGTGTCGAGCTTGCCGACCTTGGTCAGGGCTTTTTTCACCTTGGTCAGCAGCTGCTCGTTGGTGAATGGCTTGCCGACAAAGTCCGAGACCCCGGCCTGGATCGCCTGAACCACGTTCTCCTTGTCGCCACGGCTGGTCACCATGATGAACGGCAGGGTCTTCATCGACTCCTGCTGGCGACACCAGGTCAGCAGCTCAAGGCCGGACATTTCCGGCATTTCCCAGTCGCACAGGACCAGATCGAAGGTCTCACGGCTCAACAAGGTCTGGGCCTTGCGACCGTTGACCGCGTCTTCGATCACAACACCGGGGAAGTAGTTACGCAGGCACTTCTTGACCAGATCGCGAATGAACGGCGCATCATCCACAACCAACACACTGACTTTACTCATCGCCACTCCTATTGAATCCCGACTAGCATAACGCTGACTGATGGCCATTTGCCAAACATTGGGTCACGCCGGGACTCGTTGTTTCGTTCGCGGCTGCCTCACCCGCAAACGAAAACGCCCGGCCAAGGCCGGGCGTTCATTCTCGGGCAGTCTTAGTTATCGTCAGATTTGCCCGGAACATTAGCCTTTTCGCCGCTGCGCTGAACCTCTTCCTGCATGCGCTTGAGGCCCAGGTGACGGACGTCGGTGCCGCGCACCAGGTAGATCACCAGCTCGGAGATGTTGCGCGCGTGGTCGCCGATACGCTCCAGCGAGCGTAGGGCCCAAATTACGCTGAGAACACGCGAGATCGAGCGTGGATCTTCCATCATGTAGGTGACCAGCTCGCGCAGGGCGGTCTTGTACTCGCGGTCGATGGTCTTGTCGTACTGGGCCACCGACAGCGCCAGGTCGGCGTCGAAACGGGCAAAGGCATCGAGGGCATCGCGGACCATGTTGCGCACCTGGTCGCCGATATGGCGCACTTCGACGTAACCGCGGGGCGACTCGCCTTCTTCGCACAACTGGATGGCGCGGCGGGCGATCTTGGTCGACTCGTCGCCGATGCGCTCCAGGTCGATCACCGACTTGGAAATGCTGATGATCAGGCGCAGGTCGGACGCCGCCGGCTGACGACGGGCCAGAATGCGCACGCACTCTTCGTCGATGTTGCGCTCCATCTGGTTGATCTGCTCGTCGACTTCGCGCACCTGCTGGGCCAGGCCCGAGTCGGCCTCGATCAGCGCGGTAACCGCGTCGTTGACCTGCTTCTCGACCAGGCCGCCCATCGCCAGGAGGTGGCTGCGAACCTCTTCGAGTTCGGCGTTGAACTGCTGGGAGATATGGTGGGTAAGGCTGTCTTTATCGATCATGCTTTCGCTCCGCGAAAAAGCTTCAAGTAGCAAGCTTCAAGCTTCAAGTTTGTTCGTGTCGTTCCCGGGCTTCACGCTCGCCACTTTCTTGCAGCTTGCGGCTTGAAGCTTGCAACTGCCGTTAGCCGTAACGGCCAGTGATGTAGTCTTCGGTCTGCTTCTTCGCCGGGTTGGTGAACAGCGTGTCGGTATCACCGAACTCCACCAGCTTGCCCATGTACATGAATGCGGTGTAGTCCGAGACCCGCGCCGCTTGCTGCATGTTATGGGTAACGATGACGATGGTGTACTTGGACTTGAGCTCGTAGATCAGCTCTTCGACCTTCAGCGTCGAGATCGGGTCGAGTGCCGAGCAGGGTTCGTCGAGCAGCAGTACTTCCGGCTCCACGGCGATGGTGCGGGCAATCACCAGACGTTGCTGCTGACCACCGGACAGACCCAGCGCCGACTCGTGCAGGCGGTCCTTGACCTCTTCCCACAGCGCCGCGCCCTTGAGCGCCCACTCCACGGCTTCGTCGAGCACACGCTTCTTGTTGATGCCCTGGATGCGCAGGCCGTAGACCACGTTCTCGTAGATGGTCTTGGGGAACGGGTTGGGCTTCTGGAACACCATGCCGACCCGGCGGCGCAGCTCGGCAACGTCTTCGCCCTTGCGGTAGATGTTGTTGCCGTAGAGGTTGATCGCGCCTTCCACGCGGCAGCCGTCAACCAGGTCGTTCATGCGGTTGAAGGTACGCAGCAAGGTCGACTTGCCGCAGCCGGACGGGCCGATGAAGGCGGTCACGCGCTGCTTGGGGATGTTCATGCTGACATCGAACAGGGCTTGCTTGTCGCCGTAGTACAGGCTCAGGCCAGGCACTTCGATGGCTACGGTTTCTTCAGCCAGGCGCAGGCTCTGTTTGTCGCGACCCAGGGCCGACATGTCTATACCGTGAGAATGGGTTTCATGTTGCATGATTTCACTCCGTTTGTAGCTGCTAGCTTCTCGCTGCAAGCTGCAAGTTTGAGCAAAAGCGGCTTGTAGCTTGCCGCTTATGGCTAATAGCTTTCAGTCAGCTGTCCAGCGCCTTGTACTTCTCGCGCAGGTGGTTACGAATCCATACCGCCGAGAGGTTCAGGGTGGCGATTACCAGCACCAGCAGCAACGCGGTGGCGTACACCAGCGGCCGCGCGGCCTCGACGTTCGGGCTCTGGAAGCCGACGTCATAGATGTGGAAGCCCAGGTGCATGATCTTCTGGTCCAGGTGCAGATACGGGTAGTTGCCGTCCACCGGCAGCGAAGGCGCCAGCTTGACCACACCCACCAGCATCAGCGGCGCGACTTCACCTGCGGCGCGGGCCACGGCGAGGATCATGCCGGTCATCATCGCCGGGCTGGCCATCGGCAAGACGATCTTCCACAGGGTCTCGGCCTTGGTCGCACCGAGCGCCAGCGATCCTTCGCGGACCGTGCGCGGAATCCGCGCCAGACCTTCTTCGGTGGCCACGATCACCACCGGCACCGCCAGCAGCGCCAGGGTCAGCGAAGCCCAGAGCAGGCCCGGGGTACCCAGGGTCGGCGCGGGCAGCGCTTCAGGGAAGAACAGGCGGTCGAGCGAGCCACCCAGCACATAGACGAAGAAGCCCAGGCCGAACACGCCGTAAACGATCGCCGGAACACCCGCCAGGTTGTTCACCGCAATACGAATCAGGCGGGTCACCGGGCCCTGACGCGCATACTCACGCAGGTACACCGCCGCCAGCACGCCGAACGGGGTGACGATCACCGCCATGATCAGGGTCATCATCACGGTACCGAAGATCGCCGGGAAGATCCCGCCTTCGGTGTTGGCTTCACGCGGGTCGTCGCTGAGGAATTCCCAGACCTTGGCAAAGTACACGCCCAGCTTGGTGAACACGCCCATGCCGTTCGGCTGGTAGGCGTGCACCACCTTGCTCAGGTTGATTTCCACCTCACGACCATTACCGTCCTTGGCTACCAGGCTGTCGCGGCCGAAGTCCTGGTGCAGGCCGCCCAGGCGCTCTTCGATGGCCTTGTAACGGTTGTTCAGCTCGGCGCGCTCGGCTTCGATATCGGCCTGGGCAGCGGCATCCAGCTTGCCATCCAGTTCCAGCTTGCGGGTCTGCAGGCGCAGGCGCTCAAGGCCGTAGTTGATCGCACCGATGTCTTTCTTCTCAAGCTTCTGCAGTTCGCCGGCCAGTTTGTCGGCACGCTTGAGGCGGTTTTGCAGTTCGTTCCAGGCCGCCTGGCCTTCGGCGACAACCTTGCCGTTTTCCTTGACGCTGACCAGGTAACCGTAGAAGTTGCCCCACTCGCGGCGCTCCAGGGCGATCAGCTCGACCGGCTTTTGCTGGTCGGCCAGCCATTCGCCGACCACCCAGGTGAAGTCGCTGCCGTTGAGGTCGCGGTTACCGACCTTGATCAGCTCGCGGGTCATGAACTCCGGGCCTTCGTCAGGCACCGGCAGGCCGGCGCCCTTGAGACGGGCACGAGGTACTTCTTCCTTCTGTACCACTTCGCCCACGACGATGTGATTGGCCTGGCCAGGCACGTTGTAGCTGGCTTGCAGCAGGTCGGCCGGCCAGAAGTGGCCGAGGCCGCGCACGGCGATCACGGCGAGCAGACCGATGGTCATGATCACCGCGATGGCGACCGCGCCACCGCTCATCCAGACGCCGGGGGCGCCGCTCTTGAACCAGCTTTTGAGGGAATCCTTTTTCACGGATCGCTACCTTTCTATCAAAGCGACGAGTATTTCTTGCGCAGACGCTGGCGAATCAGCTCGGCCAAGGTGTTCATCACGAAGGTGAACATCAGCAGCACCAGCGCGGCGAGGAACAGCACGCGGTAATGACTGCCACCGACTTCCGACTCGGGCATCTCCACCGCAACGTTGGCCGCCAGGGTGCGCATACCTTCGAACAGGTTCATTTCCATGACCGGGGTGTTGCCGGTGGCCATCAGCACGATCATGGTTTCACCCACGGCGCGGCCCATGCCGATCATCAGCGCCGAGAAGATCCCCGGGCTGGCGGTCAGGATGACCACACGGGTCAGGGTCTGCCACGGCGTGGCACCGAGCGCCAGCGAACCCAGGGTCAGGCTGCGCGGCACGCTGAACACGGCATCTTCGGCGATCGAATAGATGTTCGGGATCACCGCGAAGCCCATGGCGATACCGACCACCAGAGCGTTGCGCTGGTCGTAGGTGATGCCCAGATCGTTGGTGATCCACAGGCGCATGTCGCCGTCGAAGAACCAGGTCTCGATGAACGGGCTCATGTACAGGGCGAACCAGCCGGTGAACAGGATCACCGGGATCAGGATCGCCGCTTCCCAGCCGTCCGGTACCCGCAGGCGCAGCGACTCGGGCAGACGGCTCCAGGCAAAACCAGCCACCAGAACACCCAGCGGCATCAACAGGAACAGGCTGAACACGCCCGGCAGGTGCCCTTCAAGGAACGGCGCCAGGAACAGGCCGGCGAAGAAGCCGAGAATCACCGTCGGCATCGCTTCCATCAGCTCGATCACCGGCTTGACCTTGCGGCGCATGCCCGGGGCCATGAAGTAGGCGGTGTAGATGGCGGCGGCAATGGCCAGCGGCGCGGCGAGAATCATCGCGTAGAACGCCGCCTTCAGGGTACCGAAGGTCAGCGGCGACAGGCTCAGCTTGGGTTCGAAGTCGGTGTTCGAGGCGGTCGACTGCCAGACGTACTTCGGCTCATCGTAGTTCTCGTACCAGACCTTGCTCCACAGCGCACTCCAGGACACTTCCGGGTGCGGGTTCTTCAAAGTCAGCGGCAGCAGCTTGCCGCCTTCTTCGATGATGATGCGGTTGGCCCGTGGCGACAGCGCCAGGACGCCCGCGCCTTCAGCGGCCGGCTCGACCAGCAGGGTACGGTGCGCGGTGCTGTGGAACACACCGAGCTCGCCATCGGCATCGAGGGCGATGAAGCCCTTGCGGCGTTCTTCAGCATCGATCTGGACGATCGGCGCCTTGCCCATCTGGAACTCGCGAATGCGCTTGAAGCGCTGTTCGCCGTCCGGATCGCGGGCCATGAACCACTGGGCCAGGCCACCTTTGGAGTCACCGATGATCAGCGAGATACCGCCCACCAGCTGAGTGCTGGCAGTAACTTCGGCATTGCCGTCGTCGAGCAGTTTGTAGCGGCCGTTGAGGCTCTTGTCGCGCAGGCTGAAGACGTCGGCCTGGGCGCGACCGTTGATTACATACAGCCACTGCTGGCGCGGATCGATGAAAATGGCTTTGACCGGCTCGGTCATTTGCGGCAGCTCGATACGGCTCTGCTCGCTGGTGACTTCGCCGGTCATCATGTTTTCTTCGCGGCTCAGCGACACAACCTGCAGGTGCGCACCGGTAGAGCCGGCCACCACCAGGGTCTCGCCATTCACGTTGAGGCTGACATGCTCCAGCGCCCGGCCCTGTTCATCCAGGGTGAACGGCGCCTGGCCATAAGGGAAGTCGATGCCCGGGCTGATGGTTTTCTTGTTGTCCGGGTAGGTGATCTTGTAGCTGTGGCTGAACGCCAGCGCCTGACCGTTGGACAAACCCAGCACCACCAGCGGGTTGCCCGGCTGATCGGCACCGATCGAGGTCACCTGGGTACCGGCTGGCACCGGCAACTCGACGCGCTTGAGCTCGGCACCGGTCTTGGTGTCGAAGAACAGCGCCTGGCCCTTGTCGGAAACCCGCATGCCGACCAGGTTCTGTTCTTCCAGGGCGATCATCAGCGGCTTGCCGGCGTCCTGCTGCAGCCAGGTCGGCTCCAGGGCCTTCTTGCTGGTCAGTTCGGCGCCCTGGAACAGCGGCACGACCACGTAGGCCAGGTAGAAGAAGATCAGGGTAATTGCCGCCAGCACGGCAAGCCCGCCCACCAGTACATACCAGCGGGTCAGGCGGTCCTTGAGCGCACGCATGCGCCGCTTGCGTTGCAGTTCGGGCGTATTGAAGTCAATCCGCACGGGGGGAGAATTTTGGGTCATTGTGGAGTTGGCCAGATCATTCATGCGCACACCCTAGCGGTCCCGTATGACAAAAACATGACAATGCAGTGACGCAAAAAAGCCCGCCGCGCAGATACCCCTGGCAGCGGACTCGCAATTTGTGGCGAGACCAGGTCAAAACCTGACCCCGCCGGTCTTTCAGTTACTTCTTCGCAACGTTGCCGTTGTGATTCAGACCCAGGTCCGCCAGGGCTTTATCAACCACTTTGGCAGGGAGTGGGATATAACCGTCCTTGACCACGACTTGCTGGCCGGCTTGCGACAGGACCAGTTTGACGAACTCGGCTTCCAGCGGGGCCAGAGGCTTGTTCGGTGCCTTGTTGACATAGACGTAGAGGAAGCGCGACAGCGGGTAGGTGCCGTTCAGGGCGTTGGCTTCGTTGTCTTCAACGAAAGCACCGCCTTCCTTCTTGGCCAGTGGCACGGTCTTGACGCTGGCGGTCTTGTAGCCGATGCCCGAGTAACCGATGCCGTTCAGCGAGCTGCTGATCGACTGCACGACCGAAGCCGAGCCAGGTTGTTCGTTGACGTTAGGCTTGAAGTCGCCTTTGCACAGGGCTTCTTCCTTGAAGTAGCCGTAGGTGCCGGACACCGAGTTACGACCGAACAGCTGCACTGGCTTGTTGGCCAGGTCGCCGGTCACGCCCAGGTCGCCCCAGGTTTTGACGTCGGCCTTGGCGCCGCACAGGCGGGTCGAGGAGAAAATTGCATCGACCTGGGCCATGGTCAGGCCTTTGATCGGGTTGTCCTTGTGCACGAATACGGCCAAGGCGTCGACGGCAACCGGGATGGCGGTTGGCTTGTAGCCGTATTTCTGTTCGAAGGCCTGCAGCTCGACGTCCTTCATCTTGCGGCTCATCGGGCCGAGGTTGGCGGTGCCTTCGGTCAGCGCGGGTGGCGCGGTGGAGGAGCCGGCAGCCTGAATCTGGATGTTTACGTTCGGATATTCCTTCTTGTAGGCCTCGGCCCACAGGGTCATCAGGTTCGCCAGGGTATCGGAACCGACGCTGGAGAGGTTGCCCGACACACCGGTGGTCTTGGTGTAGGTCGGAATAGCTGGGTCAACAGCGGCAACCGCATTGGCGGTGGCAACGCCAGCGGCGACGAAAGTCAGGGCCGCCATCAAACGCTTCAGTTTCATGCCTTGCTCCTAGCAGGAATTGGGGTGAGATGGATCGGGCCCAAGTATCTGCAGGCCGTATGACTACTCTATGAATCGAATGTGACAATTAGATGAAAGGCCATCACCGGCTAGCGGTGATGGCCTTTTCAAAATGTTGCGAGGGTTGTGTTAGAGCGGTTTCAGCGCTTCTTCGCCGTCAGATAAATACCCACGAGCAGACCAATGGCACAGATGCCAGCAACATAGTAGGCCGGTGCCATCGGGCTGAACTTGAGCAACGCGGTCACTACCATCGGCGTCATCCCGCCAAAAATCGCGTAGGCCAGGTTGTAGGAAAACGACAGTCCGCTGAAACGTACGACAGGCGGGAAGGCTTTGACCATGACGTAAGGCACGGCGCCGACAATGCCGACACACAGTCCGGTCAGGGCATACAGCGGGAACAGCCACTCCGGGTGGGTAGGCAAGGTGTGATAGAAGGTCCAGGACGTGACCAGCAGCGCCAGGCTACCGACGATGAATACCCGGCCGGCGCCAAAGCGGTCGGCCAATGCACCGGTGCCGATGCAGCCGAGGCTGAGCAGGACGATGGCCAGGCTATTGGCCTTCAGCGAGTCGGTCGGGCTGACCTGGTAAAGACTCTGCAGCAGCGCCGGGGTCATCAAAATCACCACGACGATGCCAGCCGACAGCAGCCAGGTCAGCAGCATCGACAGGACAATGGCACCACGGTGGTCACGCAACACCGCGCGCAACGGCACCTCTTCGGCCAGCGCCTTGCGCGCCTGCATCTCGGCAAACACCGGGGTTTCATGCAACCAGCGGCGCAGGTACACCGCGAACAGGCCGAACACCCCGCCGAGCAGGAACGGGATACGCCAGGCGTAATCGGCGACTTCCTGCTGGCTATAAACAGTGTTGATCAGCGTTGCCACCAGCGAACCGAGCAGGATCCCGGCGGTCAGGCCCGCCGTCAGCGTACCGCAGGCGTAACCGGTATTGCGCGCCGGCACGTGCTCGGAGACGAACACCCAGGCGCCCGGCACTTCACCACCAATCGCCGCGCCCTGGATCACCCGCATCACCAGCAACAGGATCGGCGCCCACAGGCCGATCTGCGCGTAGGTCGGCAGCAGGCCCATGATCAGCGTCGGCACGGCCATCATGAAGATGCTCAGGGTGAACATCTTCTTGCGCCCCAGCAGGTCGCCGAAGTGGGCCATGACGATGCCACCCAGAGGCCGTGCCAGGTAGCCGGCGGCGAAGATGCCAAACGTTTGCATCAAACGCAGCCATTCAGGCATTTCGGCGGGAAAGAACAGCTTGCCGACCACCGTGGCGAAGAACACGAAGATGATGAAATCGTAGAACTCCAGCGCACCGCCCAGGGCGGAAAGCGACAGGGTCTTGTAGTCACTGCGGGTCAGCGGCCTCGAAGGCTGCGCGATACTGCCGGGCACGGAGGTCATAGGTCTCTCTTGTTGGCATTTCTTATTGGGGTGCAGGCCGCCTGGCACGCGGGTTTCGGCCTGGGAAGCATCGAAAGATAGCAAATTGGCGGAAAAAGCACATAGCAGTACAAATTCAATACAAGTATTCATGACTGCATGGTCGTCGCTGCGCTTTCGGCTCTATATACTGGCCGCTTGTAGGAAAAGGTTGGGTCTTCTGAAGGATGTTGTGCGAAAACGCCGCTAGGTATGCTTAGTCGGTTTCGCAGAGTTTCCCTTCGCCGCCTGGCAAAGCGAAAGCAGCGTAGAATAGTTGTGCTGAATCGTTTTTCGAGGCGTCTGTCATAGCGCCAACCAACGAAGCGTCATGGGTCAGAGGCACCCCCGGCATGATTGAACTCGAACAAGAAGATCCTATCCCGCAAGGCGACCTGGCCTTGCAGATCACTGCATTGCCCCGTGAAACCAACGGTTTTGGCGATATCTTCGGCGGCTGGCTGGTCGCTCAGATGGACCTGGCCGGTACCGCCATGGCCAGCCGCGTTGCGGGTGGCAGAGTGGCTACCGTAGCCATCGATCGCATGGCATTCCTGGTGCCGGTGGCTGTCGGCGCGCAGTTGTCCTTTTATACCCAGACCCTGGAAATCGGCCGCAGCTCGATCCAGATGATGGTCGAGGTGTGGAGTGACGATCCGCTGTCCAGCGAATGGCGCAAGGTTACCGAAGCCGTATTCGTGTTCGTCGCCATCGACGGCAGCGGTCGCACCCGTTCGGTTCCTCCTCGTCGCTGAGACCGCTGCGCGGTAAACTCGAAGGCATGCAAGCGGTCCAAGGCCGTACGGCAAACCAACGAGATAAAGCGCATGTCCACACCCAAGGTCGAATCCGAAAAGCACGGCGAGCTCAATTGCTGGCGCATCACCAGCGACACGGCTGAATTGCTGGTCGCCCAGCAGGGCGCGCAGGTGCTGAGCTATCAGCGCCTCGGCGAGCCGCCTTTGCTGTGGCTCAGCGAACAAGCCATCTTCAGGCAGGGTAAATCCGTGCGCGCCGGGGTTCCGGTGTGCTGGCCCTGGTTCGGCATTTTCAAGCGCAACCCCGAAGCCGTGCAGGCCATGTATCACGGTGAAGACGGCCCGGCCCATGGCCTGGTGCGCGGCCGTGACTGGCAGTTGCTGGGCATCGACAGCAGCGGCGACAGCGTGCGCGCCGAGTTCACCCTGCCCGCCAGTCAGGGCGATCTCCCCGGCTGGCCTCACATTGTCGAGCTCAAGCTGACCATCGTCATGGGCGAACAGCTGAGTATCACCCTCTCCAGCTACAACCTCGACAACGTTCCGGTCACCCTGAGCCAGGCGCTGCACAGCTACTTCGCCGTCAGCGATGTGCGGCAGGTGCAGGTCGAAGGTGTCGATGGCCTGAGCTACATCGAAACCCTGGCCAACTGGGAGCAGCGCCAGCAGCAAGGCGCGCTGGGCTTTGCCGGTGAAACCGACCGCATTTATCTGCAGGCGCCCGAGCAACTGAGCATCGTCGACCCGGCCTGGAACCGCCGCGTGGTGATAACGGCCAAGGGTTCGCGTACGGCAGTGATCTGGAACCCCTGGACCGAGCGTGCCGCCGAGTTGCCGGACATGGCCGAGGATGGCTGGCAGCGCATGCTCTGCATCGAGACCGCCAACGTGGTGGATGACCTGGTGACACTGGCGCCGGGGGCGACCCATTCGCTGAGCCTGACGATCGGCAGCCAGGCGCTCTAGATCGCTATCGCGGGGCGCATGATCTGTGGGAGCGGGCTTGCCCCGCGATCATTCACAAATCTGCGTCTTCAACCACTCGCACCTTGGCCGCATCCATTGCATAGGCGGCATCGGCCAGGTCATTGCTGACCGTTTCCACCTTCAAGGTGCCGTTGACCCATAGCGGCGTGTAGATATCGTCGAGCTTCAGGCCCTTGGGGTAGCGCACCAGCACCAATTGGTTCGGTGGCGGTGGCGGCACGTGGATGCAGGCGCCCGGGTAAGGCACCAGGAAGAACAGTGTGCTGTTGCCCTTGGCGTCGGTTTCCAGCGGCACCGGATAACCGCCCAGCCGGATGTGCTTGCCGTTCATGGCCGGCACGGTCTTGGTCGAATACATCACCGCCGGCAGGCCCTTGCTCTGCTTCAGGCCACCCTTGTCGGTGAAGGTGCCCATGGCTTCCGGGGAGTTGTGGTCGATTTCGGGCATCTGCTCGAGGGCTTTCTGGTCCGACTTGGGCATCAGTTCCAGCCAGTCGGTTTCCGGCATTTCAGCCCGGGCCAGGCCGCTCAGCAGCAATAGGGAGAGAAGTAATACACGGTGCATGAAAAAGCTCGGCAACGAAGGAGTTCGGTGCCGAGCATTCTAGCCTGCCGTCAGCTCTTTTTGACGACCAGGCCGTAGATCACCAACAGGACAATCGCGCCCACCAGCGCGCCGAGGAAACCCGCACCCTCTCCGGCCTGATAGATGCCCAGCGCCTGGCCGCCGTAGGTCGCGGCAAGCGAACCGGCAATACCCAGCAGAATGGTCATGATCCAGCCCATGCTGTCGTCGCCCGGCTTTAGAAAGCGTGCCAGCAGACCGACGATCAGGCCGATGAAGATGGTTCCGATGATACCCATGGCAATCCCTCTGAGTTGAATGGCGCATGCCAAAGCCTAGTCAGCGCTTTGGCATCCTGCCATCAGAGGGATAGAGCAGCGGGAAGGTTCCCTTCAGCCCTTGATCAGGGCTTCGACTTGCTGGATTTTTTGCTCCAGGGTCGCCATGTCGTCGCAACGCAGGGTGGCATGGCCGACCTTGCGCCCGACCTTGAAGGCCTTGCCGTAGTGGTGCAGGTGGCATTCGTCGATGGCAATCACCTTGTCGACCGCCGGCACTTCACCGATGAAGTTGAGCATGGCGCTTTCGCCGACCTTGGCAGTCGAACCCAGCGGCAGGCCGGCAACGGCGCGCAGGTGGTTTTCGAACTGGCTGCACTCGGCGCCTTCGATGGTCCAGTGCCCGGAGTTGTGCACCCGCGGGGCGATCTCGTTGGCCTTGAGGCCGCCATCGACTTCGAAGAATTCGAAGGCCAGCACGCCGACATAGTCAAGTTGCTTGAGCACGCGGCCGGCGTAGTCTTCGGCCAGGCTCTGGAGCAAGTGGTCTTCGCTGGCCACCGACAGGCGCAGGATGCCGCTCTCGTGGGTGTTGTGCACCAACGGGTAGAAACGGGTTTCGCCATCACGGGCGCGCACGGCGATCAGCGACACTTCGCCGGTGAACGGCACGAAACCTTCGAGCAGGCACGGGACGCTGCCCAGTTCGGCGAAGGTGCCTACAACATCCTCGGCAGTTCGCAGCACTTTCTGACCTTTGCCGTCATAACCCAGGGTGCGGGTCTTGAGCACGGCAGGCAGGCCGATGCTGGCAACGGCGGCATCCAGGTCGGCTTGCGACTGAATATCGGCGAAGGCCGGAGTGGGAATGCCCAGGTCCTTGAACATGCTCTTTTCGAACCAGCGATCGCGGGCGATGCGCAGCGACTCGGCACTCGGGTAGACCGGCACGAACTGCGACAGGAAGGCCACGGTTTCAGCCGGGACGCTTTCGAACTCGAAGGTCACCAGGTCAACTTCGTCAGCCAGCTGCCGCAGGTGATCCTGGTCACCGTAATCGGCGCGCAGGTGCTCGCCCAGAGGCGCCGCGCAGGCGTCCGGAGCCGGGTCGAGGAAAGCGAAGTTCATGCCCAGCGGGGTACCTGCCAGGGCCAACATGCGGCCCAGCTGGCCGCCACCGATTACACCGATTTTCATGCTTTTGACCTCAGGCCTGGCGCGGATCTGGATGGTCCAGAACGTTGTCTGTCTGTTCAGTGCGGAACTGTTTGAGCACAGTGTGGAACTGCGGGTGCTTGGCGCCGAGGATGCTCGCCGAGAGCAGCGCGGCGTTGATCGCACCGGCCTTGCCGATGGCCAGGGTGGCTACCGGAATACCGGCTGGCATCTGCACGATCGACAGCAGCGAGTCGACACCGGAAAGCATCGACGACTGTACCGGCACGCCCAGCACCGGCAGGTGGGTCTTGGCCGCGCACATGCCTGGCAGGTGGGCAGCGCCACCGGCTCCAGCGATGATCACCTCGATGCCACGGCCTTCGGCCTCTTCGGCATACTGGAACAGCAGGTCCGGGGTCCGGTGGGCAGACACCACCTTGACCTCGTAGGGAATGCCGAGTTTTTCCAGCATATCGGCGGTGTGGCTAAGGGTGGACCAATCGGACTTGGAGCCCATGATCACGCCAACCAGTGCACTCATCGTCGAGCCTCTTCTCTTGGGCGCCCGCAGGCGCGTCAAAAAACAACAAGCCACGCGGGACGACCGGCGTGGCTTGTTATACGAATTAGGGCCGGGCATACCGACCAAAGGCCGCGCAGTATACCGCAAAGGAACGTCTTGGATGCACCCTGACGACCAACTGTCGGCCTTATTTTTCGGGGCTTTGGCTGACTTTCGGGTCAAGCCCCGGCGGCTGGCGAACCACCCTCCAGCTTGCGCCACAGCAGGCGCACGTTGGCCTTGCGCACCAGGGCGCAGCGATACAGGCGGATTTCCAGTGGTACGTGCCACTGGCTGCCGCCGCAAATCACCAGCTCACCGCGCTCAAGCTCGGCCCGCGCCGACAGCCGTGGTACCCAGGCGATGCCCAGGCCTTCAAGGGCCATGCTCTTGAGGCTGTCGGCCATCGCCGTTTCATAGACAGTGGTAAAACGCAGGTTGCGCTGGCGCAGCAGCAGATTGACCGAACGTCCGAGGAACGCCCCAGCGCTGTAGGCCAGCAACGGCACACTGCCCTCGCCTTCCAGGTCGAACAGCGGCTTGCCCTCGGCATCGGCGGCGCACACCGGCAACATCTCGGTGTGGCCCAGGTGCAGCGACGGGAAAATTTCCGCATCCATCTGCAAGGCTGCATCCGGGTCGTAGAAGGCCAGCATCAGGTCGCAGCCGCCTTCGCGCAGGGCATGCACGGCGTCGCCGACGTTGGTCGCCACCAGGCGCGTGGCAATGTTCAGGCCGTCGTTACGCAGTTGCGCAATCCAGCGTGGAAAGAACCCCAGCGCCAGCGAGTGCGCCGCCGACACCTGGATCACCTCGCCCTGCCCGCCTTCCAGGTGATGCAGATGGCGCAGCACCTCGCCCAACTGATCAACCACCGTACGCGCCGTCACCAGAAACAACTGCCCCGCCGCCGTCAGCTCGATAGGCGTGCGTGAGCGGTTGACCAGGGTCAGCCCCAGCGCCGCTTCCAGGCTGCGAATCCGCCGACTGAAGGCCGGTTGGGTGACGAAACGGCGCTCGGCGGCCTGGGAAAAACTGCGGGTCGCGGCCAGGGCACTGAAGTCTTCCAGCCATTTGCTCTCAAGGTTCATGGGCTCTCCAGGCATGCACCAAAATTGAACACGCTCGATCGGCAGTTGGCGTCACACCAACCTGTATGCCGTTTGTGCATAGGTTAGCGCGCAACAGCATTGGCCGCAAAATCGGCGCAAGCCTAGGATTGGCGCCATTCCGGCATGTGCCGGGCCAAACTCGAGATGATATCTATCATGTCCGCTGCTGCATCGTTCCGTGTCGAAAAAGATCTGCTTGGCACCCTCGAAGTCCCTGCTGATGCCTACTACGGTATCCAGACTCTGCGTGCTGCCAACAACTTCCACCTCTCCGGCGTTCCGCTGTCGCACTACCCTAAACTGGTTGTGGCCCTGGCCATGGTCAAGCAGGCTGCTGCCGACGCCAACCGTGAGCTGGGTCACCTGAGCGATGCCAAGCACGCTGCCATCAGCGAGGCTTGCGCCCGCCTGATCCGCGGCGACTACCACGAGCAGTTCGTGGTCGACATGATTCAAGGCGGTGCTGGTACTTCTACCAACATGAACGCCAACGAAGTGATCGCCAACATCGCGCTGGAGGCCATGGGCCACCAGAAAGGCGAGTACAAGTACCTGCACCCGAACAACGACGTGAACATGGCGCAGTCGACCAACGACGCCTACCCGACCGCGATCCGCCTGGGTCTGCTGCTGGGTCACGACGCCCTGCTGGCCAGCCTCGACAGCCTGATCCAGGCCTTCGCTGCCAAAGGTCAGGAATTCGACCACGTACTGAAGATGGGCCGTACCCAGCTGCAGGACGCCGTGCCGATGACCCTGGGCCAGGAATTCCGCGCCTTCGCCACCACCATGACCGAAGACCTCAACCGTCTGCGTTCCCTGGCGCCAGAGCTGCTGACCGAAATCAACCTGGGTGGTACCGCCATCGGTACCGGCATCAACGCCGACCCAGGCTATCAGCTCCTGGCCGTACAGCGCCTGGCCACCATCAGCGGCCAGCCGCTGGTACCGGCTGCCGACCTGATCGAAGCCACCTCGGACATGGGCGCCTTCGTCCTGTTCTCGGGCATGCTCAAGCGTACCGCGGTCAAGCTGTCGAAGATCTGCAACGACCTGCGTCTGCTGTCCAGCGGCCCACGCACCGGCATCAACGAAATCAACCTGCCGGCGCGTCAGCCAGGCAGCTCGATCATGCCAGGCAAGGTCAACCCGGTAATCCCGGAAGCGGTCAACCAGGTGGCCTTCGCCATCATGGGCAACGACCTGGCCCTGACCGTCGCGGCCGAAGGTGGCCAGCTGCAGCTGAACGTCATGGAGCCGCTGATCGCCTACAAGATCTTCGACTCGATCCGCCTGCTGCAACGCGCCATGGACATGCTGCGCGAGCACTGCATCGTCGGTATCACCGCCAACGAACAGCGCTGCCGCGAACTGGTCGAACATTCGATCGGCCTGGTCACTGCCCTGAACCCGTACATCGGCTACGAAAACGCGACCCGTATCGCTGCCATCGCCCTGGAAAGCGGCCGTGGTGTGCTGGAACTGGTACGTGAGGAAGGCCTGCTGGACGAAGAGATGCTCAACGACATCCTGCGTCCGGAAAACATGATTGCTCCGCGTCTGGTGCCGCTCAAGGCGTAACCGATGCTGTAACACGCTCACCAGGTCGAGGGACTAGACACCTCTCACCTTTTGAGGGCCCAGGGATCACTCCCCGGGCCCTTTTTTTATGCCCTCCTGCCGCACCTTCTATCCCTGTGGGAGCCGGCCTTGCCGGCGATAAAACCCGCACGGTTTCAGCTACTGCGCGGCGCCCGCATCGCTGGCAACGCCAGCTCCCACAACGGCAACCACAGGGCATATCCGCCACGCCAAGGCAGACGCGCGGCGCTCGCATCGGTATAGTGCCCGCCCTCTTGCGTGCCAGCACCCCGGCGCTACACGCAGTAAAAGCCATTAAAAGCGAGGAACACTCCATGCTTGAAGTCATTAACGACTTCCTCTCGGGCAAGGTACTGATCGTGCTCATTGTCGGTCTGGGCAGTTACTTCACGATCCGCTCGCGTTTCGTTCAGTTGCGTTACTTCACCCACATGTTTTCGGTATTTCGCGACAGCCTGCGCAGCAGCAGCGAACAGCTCAGCTCGTTCCAGGCGCTGATGCTCAGCCTCGCCGGCCGCGTCGGTGCGGGCAATATTGCCGGTGTCGGCATCGCCGTGACCCTCGGCGGCCCCGGCGCGGTGTTCTGGATGTGGGTGACGGCGCTGGTGGGTATGTCCAGCAGCTTCATCGAATGCACCCTCGGCCAGCTGTACAAGCGTTGCGACAGCGAAGGCCAGTACCGCGGCGGCCCGTCGTATTACATCGAACATGGCCTGGGCAAACGCTGGCTGGGCATGGTCATGGCGTTCCTGCTGCTGATCACCTTCGGCTTCGCCTTCAACGGCCTGCAAGCCCACGCCGTGACCCACTCGCTGAACAACGCCTTCCAGTTCGACACCACCTATACCGGCATTGCCCTGGCCGTGCTGCTGGGCCTGGTGTTCATCGGCGGCATCAAGCGCATCGCCGCCGTCGCCGACCTGCTGGTACCGGTCAAGACCCTGGCCTACATCGCCGTGACCCTGTACGTGATCGTGCTGCAGTTCGACCAGGTACCGGACATGCTGATGACCATCGTCAAGAGCGCCTTCGGCCTGGATCAGGCCTTCGGTGGCCTGGTCGGCAGCGCCATCATCATGGGCGTCAAACGCGGCGTGTTCGCCAACGAAGCCGGCCTTGGCAGCGCACCCAACGTCGCCGCCGTGGCCCAGGTCGACCACCCGATTGCCCAGGGCGTAGTCCAGGCGTTCTCGGTGTTCCTCGACACCTTCATCATCTGCACCTGCACCGCCTTGCTGATCCTGCTCTCGGGCTTCTATACCCCGGGCTTCGAAGGCGACGGCATCGCCCTGACCCAGAACTCGCTGGCTGCCGTAGTCGGTGACTGGGGGCGGATCTTCATCAGTGTCGCCCTGGCGCTGTTCGTGTTCACCTCGATCCTCTACAACTACTACCTGGGCGAGAGCAACCTGCGCTTTCTGGTCGGTGACAACCGCAAGGCCCTGATCGGCTACCGCGCACTGGTGTTGCTGCTGATCTTCTGGGGCGCGGTGCAGAACCTGGGCACGGTGTTCGCGTTCGCCGACATCACCATGACCTGCCTGGCCTTCGTCAACCTGATCGCCCTGGCCCTGTTGTTCAAGGTGGCCATGCGCGTGCTGCGCGACTACGACGACCAGCGCGCTGCCGGGGTGAAAACGCCGGTGTTCGATTCGGCCAAGTTCGCCGACCTCGACCTCGACACCAAAGCCTGGCCAGCCAAGGTCGAAGACTCCAAGCGCTGACAGCCTGCGCGGTGATGGCGTACTGTGGTCGGTCTTCCTCAAGCTGACCACGGAGACAGGCGATGGCAACTGCGCAACCGGCCCGCAACATCATGGTGCTGTACACCGGCGGCACCATCGGCATGCAAAACAGCGCCAATGGCCTGGCCCCGGCCTCGGACTTCGAGCAAAGGATGCGCGAGCATCTGGCCGGGCAGGCCGACCTGCCCGCCTGGCAGTTCCGAGAACTGCTGCCACTGATCGACAGCGCCAACATGACCCCGCAGTACTGGCAGCGCCTACGCGCAGCGATTATCGAGGCGGTCGACGGGCAAGGTTGCGATGCCGTGCTGGTGCTGCATGGCACCGACACCCTGGCTTACAGCGCCGCGGCGTTGAGCTTCCAGTTGCTTGGCCTGCAGGCCGCGGTGCTGTTCACCGGCTCCATGCTGCCAGCCGGCGTGGCCGACAGCGATGCCTGGGAAAACCTCACCGGGGCACTACAAGCCCTGGCTGCCGGCGTCCCGCCGGGTGTGCAACTGTACTTTCACGGTGAACTGCTGGCCCCGCACCGTACGGCCAAGGTACGCAGTTTTGGCCGTCATCCATTCGTCACCCTGAAGCGCTTTGCAGGTTCTGCCACGCCGCAGCCCTTGCCGGCAGCGCTCGACTATCGCCAGCCAAAACAGCTCGCCAATGTCGCGGTGCTGCCCCTGGTGCCGGGGTTTGGCGCGCCGCTGTTGCAGGCCGCGCTCGCCAGCGGTGCACAGGGCCTGATCCTGGAGTGCTTCGGCAGTGGCACCGGCCCATCCGACAACCCCGACTTTCTCGCGGCCCTGGCTGAGGCTCGGGCACGTGGCATCGTCGTAGTCGCCATCACCCAGTGCCATGAAGGCGGGGTCGAACTGGATGTCTACGAGGCCGGCAGCCGCTTGCGTCAGGTCGGCGTGCTGTCGGGGGCCGGCATGACCCGTGAGACGTTGTTCGGCAAGTTGCAGTTGCTGCTGGGCTGTGGCTTGCCGGTTACCGAGGTACGCCGCCTGGTCGAACAGGATCTTTGCGGTGAATTGCTATAAGCGGCTGAAGGCATACAAATTGCTCGACTTGTTCGGCCAACCTGTCGAAAGAAGCCGAGCATGCTCCATTCACACCTCACCACCCTGAACGCCGTGTCCTTGGTTCTACAAGCCTTTCAAGGCCAGGGCCCTGGCGATGAAGCCTTGCTTGCCGGCAGCGGCATCAGCCCGGCACACCTGGGCCGCGCCGACTCGCGCATCACCACCCGCCAGGAGATGCTGGTGTGTGCCAATGCCGTGGCCCGGCGCCGCGAAGTGGGGCTGGAGTTAGGCCGGCGCATGCATGTTTCCTGCTACGGCATGCTCGGTTACGCCCTGCTCTCCAGTGCCACCTTAGGTGACGCTTTGCGTCTGGCGATGCAATACCCGGCGCTACTGGGAACACTTTTCCAGCTGCGCCTGATCGACGATGGCGAGCGGGTCTGGTTCAGCGCCAGCGATTATCGCGAAGAACCACAGCTGGCAGCCTTCAATGCCGAGTTCTGCCTGACCTCGCTGAAAGTCATCTGCGACGACCTGCTTGGCCAGCCGCTGCCACTGCTGGCTGCACGCTTCGCCCACCCGACCCCGGATTACCATGCGCTGTATGGCGACAGCTTCGCCTGCCCGTTGCGCTTCGACGCCGCGGACAATGCCTTCGCCTTCGCCCGCACATGGCTGGACCAACCTCTGCCGCTGGCCGACCTGATCACCCACCGGGCCATGAGCGAGCGCTGCCGGCGGCTTAACCTGGAATTCACCGGCCGCCAGGCCTGGCTCGGTCGGATCCGCCAGCTGCTGCTCGACCAACTCGATGCAGCTCCCGGCCTGGAAGGCCTGGCGCGACAGATGAACTGCTCGTCACGCACCTTGCGCCGGCACCTGCAGGAGCTGGGCAGCAGTTATCAACAGCTGCTCGATGAACTGCGTTTCGAGCGAGCCAAGCAGCTGTTGGCCGAAGATCAGCTGCCCATCTACCGCATCGCCGAACTGCTGGGCTTCAGCGAAACCGCCAGCTTTCGCCACGCCTTCATGCGCTGGAGCGGGGTTGCACCGAGTCACTTCCGCGCCTGAATACAACGGTTGCACCGCCAGGGGGCGAAATCCGGACAACCAGGTTGGCCATATTGATCCCCTTTTGGCCGTTTCCGTCGTTCTGCCCCGGACCCGCGCCACCAACAATGGAGCGACGCCAGTGACCCGGAGAACAACAAAATGCTGACGATCTATTCCGATGACCACCGCCTGCACCACGGCCGCTGCGAGCTGATCGACGGGCAACTGATGCCCTGCTTCGAGATGCCCTCGCGCGCCGACCATGTTCTGGAGCGGGTAAAAACCCGCGAGCTGGGCGCAATCAAGGGCCCTGCCGATTTTGGCCGCGCGCCCTTGCTGCGCGTGCACAGTGCCGATTACCTGAACTTCTTCGAAGGTGCCTGGCAGCGCTGGACCCAACTGGGCCACGAAGGCGACCTGCTGCCCTTCACCTGGCCGGCGCGCACCCTGCGCAGCGTCAAACCCACCGGCCTGCACGGCGAACTCGGTTACTACAGCTTCGATGCCGGCGCGCCGATTACCGCTGGCACCTGGCAAGCGGCCTACAGCGCCGCGCAAGTGGCCCTGACCGCCCAGGCTGCGATCCAGGCCGGTGCCCACAGCGCCTTCGCCCTCTGCCGACCACCGGGACATCACGCCGCCAGTGACATCATGGGTGGCTACTGCTACCTGAACAACGCCGCCATTGCCGCCCAGGCGTTCCTCGACCAGGGCCGGCGCAAGGTGGCAATCCTCGATGTCGACTACCATCACGGCAACGGTACCCAGGAAATCTTCTACCAGCGCCGTGACGTGTTCTTCGCTTCGATTCACGGTGATCCGCAGGCCGAGTTTCCATTTTTCCTCGGCTATGCCGACGAGCAAGGGGAAGGTGAAGGCCTGGGCTGCAACGTCAACTATCCGCTGCCTGCCGGCAGCGACTGGCCGACCTGGAGCAAGGCCCTGGATGAGGCCTGTGAACGCATCGCCGCCTATGGCCCGGACGTGCTGGTGATTTCCCTCGGCGTCGACACCTTCAAGGACGACCCGATTTCCCAGTTCAAGCTCGACAGCCCCGACTACCTGAAGATGGGCGAACGCATCGCCCGCCTCGGCAAGCCGACGCTGTTCGTCATGGAAGGTGGTTATGCCGTCGAGGAAATCGGTATCAACGCGGTGAACGTACTCGAAGGTTTCGAACGCGCCCAACAGGAAGCTCAAGCATGACCCGACTCAAGCGCCTGCTCGCCCCCCTGCTCTGCAGCACCCTGCTCGCCGGTAGCCTGGAAGCTGCCGAACAACGCACCCTGCGGGTCTACAACTGGTTCGACTACATCACCCCGCAAACCCTGGTGGACTTCCAGAAAGACAGCCAGGTCAAACTCATCTACGACATCTTCGACACCAACGAAGCCCTGGAAGCCAAGCTGCTGACCGGCAACTCCGGCTACGACGTGGTGGTGCCGTCCAACGTGTTCCTGGCCAAGCAGATCGAAGCCGGGGTGTTCCAGCCGCTGGACCGCAGCAAGCTGCCGAACTGGCAGCACCTGGACCCGAAACTGATGAAGCTGATCGAGGCCAACGACCCCGGCAACAAGTTCGCCGTGCCGTATATGTACGGCACCGTGCTGATCGGCTTCAACCCGGCCAAGGTCAAGGCGGCGCTGGGCGACAATGCTCCGGTCGACAGCTGGGACCTGATCTTCAAGGAAGAGAACATCGCCAAGCTCAAGCAGTGCGGCGTGGCCTTGCTCGACTCGCCGTCGGAGATCCTGCCGCTGGCCTTGCAGTACCTGGGCCTGCCACCGAATAGCACGAAGCCGGCGGACTACAAAAAGGCTGAAGAACTGCTGCTGAAAATCCGCCCGCACGTCACCTACTTTCACTCCTCGAAGTACATGGCCGACATAGCCAATGGCGACATCTGCGTGGCCGTGGGCTACTCCGGCAGCTTCTCCCAGGCGGCCAACCGCGCCACTGAAGCGAAGAACGGCGTGGTGGTCGATATGCGCCTGCCCAAGGAAGGCGCGCCGATCTGGTTCGACATGCTGGCGATCCCCAAAGGAGCGGCCAATGCGCAAGATGCCTACACCTTCATCAACTACCTGCTGCAACCGAAGGTGATCGCGCCCATCAGCGACTTTGTCGGTTACCCGAACCCGAACAAGGACGCCACCGAGTTGGTTGCCCCGGCCATCCGCAACAACCCCAACCTTTACCCGACAGAAGAGGCCATGGCCAAGCTCTACACCCTGCAACCGCTGCCGCGGGATGCCGAGCGGGCGCGCACCCGCGCCTGGACCAAGATCAAGGCCGGGACCTGATCGTCACTCACGCCAGGCCCGGCGCAAGCGGGCCAGGGCGTCGGCAATAGCGGCTTCGTCCACTGCGGCGAAGCCCAATACCAGGCCAGCACGCTTATCCACAGGGGTGAGCGAGTCCGGCAGCCAGTAATCGCTCAGGGCGTTGAGCTCGACGCCCACCGTTTCTGCACGGGCAATGAGTTCCTGCTCGCGGGCGAAACTCTCGACATCGACTTTCACATGCAGCCCCGCTGAAACTTCGGGCATCGGCCCAAGACCGGGAACATCAACCGCCCAGCCGGCCTTCAATGCGTTGCGCCGGTTCAACGCAGCTCGGCGCATGCGCCGGATATGCCGCTGAAAATGCCCCTGGGCCATGAACTGCGCCATTACCGCCTGGGTGCCCACCTCCGAATGCCGCACCGCCAGCGCCCGGCAGCGGGAAAACGCCTGCACCAGTTGCCTGGGCAATACCAGGTAGCCCAGGCGCAGCGCCGGGAAGGCAATCTTGCCGAAGGTCCCGACGTACAACACCCGCCCGGTACGATCCAATGCCGCGAGCGGCGCCAGTGGGTCACCGCTGTAGCGGTACTCGCCGTCGTAGTCGTCCTCGATGATCCAGCCGTCCCTGCGCTCGGCCCAGGCCAGCAGTTCCAGGCGTCGGGCCAGGCTCATGGTGACCCCGGTCGGGTACTGGTGGGACGGCGTCACGTAACTGAGGCGGCAATGTTCCACGGCATTGAGCGCTGTGCAGTCCAGACCTTCGTGATCCACCCCTACACCCTGCACCTTTGCCCCGGTCAGCGCGAAGGCATTGCCGGCGGCACGGTAACCGGGGTTTTCCACAGCCACTACCTCACCAGGCTCCAGTAGCAGCTGTGCACAAAGGCTGATTGCCTGCTGCGCGCCACTGGTGATCACAATTTGTTCACCCGTGCAGGAAAGCCCACGAGATCGGCGCAAATAGGTGGCGATCAGCTCTCGAAGTTGCGGCTCGCCTGCAGGATCACCATACCCAAGCGCAGCAGCTCCGGGATTTCGCCAGAAACCCGCCTGCAGCTTGGCCCAGACGTCGAACGGGAACAGGTCGAACGCCGGCAACCCGACGCGAAAAGCCCGCGGCGGACCGCTTTTAGGTTCCGGCAAATGGTTATTTTCCAGGCGGCTCAAAGGACCACTGTGGATAACTTTACTGGATAAACCCTCAGTGCTTTCAGCGGTTTTTGTGGATAACCCTGTGGAAAAACCCAGGGATAACCCTGTGGATACTTTTGTGGATAATTTTGGCAGCTGACTGACATAGGTGCCATCGCCGACCCGGCTTTCGATAAAGCCTTCGGCGTACAACTGGTCATAGGCGCGCACCACACTGTTGCGTGACAGCGCCAGCGCCGCCGCCATGTCGCGGCTGGCCGGCAGGCGCGTACCACTGCTCAGGCGGCCGTCCAGCACCCGCATGCGCAGGGCCTGATAAAGCTGGCGGCTGAGTCCCTGGCGGCGATCAAGAACGATGCCCGTTGGGTCGAACGGCAAGGTGAAGGGACGCTCGCTCATGACAATGGACCTATGAAATTAGCTGGAAATGGCTCTTACCATAGGCCAATAGCCTGCCTAGGATTGAGCCATTCGCCAAGGACAATCCATATGTTCACACCTTCGAGCCACAAGGAAACCGATCTCGACCGCCTGCATCAGCAGATCGAACAAACGCGCCTCGCCGTGCTGGTCACCCACGGCGCCCAAGGTTTGCAGGCCAGCCACCTGCCCTTGCTGCTGGATCGCAGCCAGGGCAGCAACGGCACCCTGTACGGCCACTTCGCCCGCGCCAACAAGCAATGGCAGGAGCTGGCCAACGGCGCCGAGGCGCTGGTGGTGTTTGCCGGGCCTGATGCTTACGTCAGCGCCGGCTACTATCCCAGCAAAGTCGACGACCCGCGTACGGTGCCGACCTGGAACTACGTGACGGTGCACGCCTGGGGCAAGGCCGAGGTGTATCACGACGCCGAGCGCCTGCTGGCTATCGTCCAGCGCCTGAGCGATCACCATGAACAGCGCCAGTCCAAACCCTGGTCAGTGGATGAGGCGCCGGCCGACTACATGGCCGGCATGCTCAAGGCGATCGTCGGCTTCGCCCTGCCCATCGAACGCCTGCAAGGCACACGCAAACTCAGCCAGAACCGTTCGGCCATCGATATCGAAGGCGTGCGCAACGGCCTGGCCAACAGCACCGACCCCCTGGACAACCAACTGGCCGCCCTGATGGGCCAACCTTGAAGGAACATACCTATGCCTGGCGTAACCATCCGTCCCGTCACTGCCGATGATCACACTGCCTGGCTGCCGCTGTGGCAGGCTTATCAACGCTTCTACGAAACCCGGATCGCCGACGAGGTCAGCGCCGTGGCCTGGGAGCGTATGCTCGACCCAAACGAACCCACCAACGCCGCGTTGGCCTGGGTCGACGGCAAGGCGCTGGGCATGGTTCACTGGATCTATCACCGCTCCAACTGGAGCATCGAGAATTCCTGCTACCTGCAAGACCTGTACGTGCACAGCGAACAACGGGGCCTGGGTGTCGGCCGCCAACTGATCGAACACGTCTACGCTACGGCAAAGGCGGCAGGTTGCGCCAAGGTGCACTGGCTGACCCACGAAACCAATGCCACGGCCATCAGCCTGTACGAACAGGTTGCCGAGCGGCCCGGCTTCATCCAGTTCCGCAAACCGCTGTAAGCCAGAGGAGCCACCATGAGCAGCCCATTGAACTGGCATCCGGCCAAGCGCCCACAACCTGCAACACTGACCGGGCGCTTCGTGCGCCTGGAGAAACTCGACCCCAAACGCGACACCGAAGACCTCTGGGAAGTGTTCCAGGGCCCCCGGGCCGATAACAAACTGTGGGATTACCTGGCCTACGGTCCGTTCAGCGAACGCGAGGATTTCGATCACTGGCTCGACACCAACGCCGCCAGCAGCGATCCGCTGTTCTATAGCGTCATCGACCTTGCCAACGGCCAGACCCAGGGCATCCTCAGCCTGATGTCGATCGTTCCTGACCAGGGCCGCATCGAGATTGGTCATATCGCCTTCGGCGCCGCCATGCAACGCACGCCCAAGGGCAGCGAGGCCGTCTACCTGCTCGGCAAGCTGGCGTTCGCGCTGGGCAACCGCCGCCTGGAATGGAAGTGCAACAACGACAACGCCCGCTCCAAGCGTGCCGCGCTACGCTTTGGCTTCACCTTCGAAGGGGTGTTTCGCAAGCACATGGTGATCAAGGACCGTAACCGCGACACGGCGTGGTTCTCGATTACCGATGATGAATGGCCGGCAATTGCGGCGGGGTTCGAGCGCTGGTTGGCGGAGGATAACCAGCGGCCCGAGGGGCAGGTGCACACACTGCAAGCGTGCCGGTAGGAGCGGGCAAAAAAAAGGGGAGCATACGCCCCCCAGAGGTTAACCGCTTGTAGATGAGGGCGTGAAAATCAGCCCTCGATCTCGATCAGGATCTCGCCCGGGTTGACCCGGTCGCCCTTGGCCACATGAATGGCGGTGACCTTGCCGGCAATCGCGGCCTGCACTTCGGTCTCCATCTTCATTGCCTCGGTGATCAGCACTGGCTGGCCGGCCTTGACCATGTCGCCTTCCTTGACCAGCACATCGACGATGTTGCCCGGCATGGTGGTGCTGACATGGCCCGGCGCGCTGGCCTGCTTGCGTTTGCTGCTGCCGCCGCCGACGAACTCGTTGAGCGGCTCGAACACCACTTCTTCCGGCATGCCGTCGATGGACAGGTAGAAGTGGCGTTTGCCTTCGGCCTTGACGCCAACACCGGTGATGTCCACCCGGTAAGTTTCGCCGTGCACGTCGATGACAAACTCGGTCGGTACGCCTTCGCCACCAGCCGAAGCCACAGCGCCTGCTTCCGGAATCGGCAGCAGCACTTCAGGGGTCAGGGTGCCGGCCTCACGCTCCTCGAGGAATTTGCGCCCGATGTCCGGGAACATGGCGTAGGTCAGTACGTCTTCTTCCGACTTGGCCAGGGCGCCAATGTCGTTGCGCAGCTTGGTCATTTCTGGCTTGAGCAGGTCGGCCGGACGGACGTCGATGACTTCTTCGCTGCCGATGGCCTGGCGCCGCAGGTTTTCGTCGACCACACCCGGGGCCTTGCCGTAGCCGCCTTGCAGGTACAGCTTCACCTCGTTGGTGATGGTCTTGTAGCGCTCGCCGGCGAGTACGTTGAAGAACGCCTGGGTGCCGACGATCTGCGAAGTCGGGGTCACCAGTGGCGGGAAGCCGAGGTCTTCGCGGACCCGCGGGATTTCCGCCAGCACTTCGTTCATGCGGTTGAGCGCGCCCTGCTCCTTGAGCTGGTTGGCCAGGTTGGAAATCATCCCGCCCGGAACCTGGTTGACTTGCACGCGGGTATCGACAGCGGTGAACTCGCTTTCGAACTGGTGGTACTTCTTGCGCACGGCATAGAAGTACAGGCCGATTTCCTGCAGCAGTTCCAGGCTCAGGCCAGTGTCGAATTCGCTGCCCTTGAGGGCCGCGACCATCGACTCGGTGCCCGGGTGGCTGGTGCCCCAGGCAAAGCTGGAGATGGCGGTGTCGATATGATCGGCGCCGTTCTCGATAGCTTTGAGCTGGCACATGGCAGCCAGGCCGGCGGTGTCGTGGGAGTGGACGAACACCGGCAGCGACTGCTCGGCCTTCAGCGCCTTGACCAGCTCGCCGGTGGCGTACGGGGTCAACAGGCCGGCCATGTCCTTGATCGCCACCGAGTCGCAACCCATCGCTTCCATCTGCTTGGCCTGGGCGACGAAAGCTTCGATGGTGTGCACGGGGCTGGTGGTGTAGGCGATGGTGCCTTGGGCATGCTTGCCAGCGGCCTTCACCGCTTCGATGGCCACGCGCAGGTTGCGCACGTCATTCATGGCGTCGAAGATGCGGAACACGTCAATGCCGTTGACCGCCGCCTTGGCGACGAAGGCTTTGACCACGTCATCGCTGTAGTGGCGGTAGCCGAGCAGGTTCTGCCCGCGCAGGAGCATCTGCAGGCGGGTGTTGGGCAGTGCCGCGCGCAGCTTGCGCAGGCGCTCCCACGGGTCTTCCTTGAGGAAGCGCACGCAGGCGTCGAAGGTTGCGCCACCCCAGACTTCCAGCGACCAGTAGCCGACCTTGTCGAGCTTGTCGCAGATCGGCAGCATGTCTTCGGTACGCATGCGGGTGGCCAGCAGGGACTGGTGGGCGTCGCGCAGGATTGTGTCGGTTACAAAGATCTTCTTGGACATTATGGGTTCCTCACAGGCCTGCGTGGGCGGCGATGGCGGCAGCGATGGCCAGGGCCAGCTCTTCGGGTTTGCGCTTGATCGAGTAGTTGGTCAGTTCCGGGTGGCTTTCAACGAAGCTGGTATTGAACTGACCGCTGCGGAATTCCGGATTGCGCAGGATTTCCTGGTAGTAGGCGGCGGTGGTCTTCACCCCTTGTACGCGCATGTCGTCCAGGGCACGCAGGCCACGGTCCATGGCTTCTTCCCAGGTCAGCGCCCAGACCACCAGTTTCAGGCACATCGAATCGTAGAACGGTGGAATGGTGTAGCCGGTATAGATCGCCGTGTCGGTGCGCACACCGGGGCCGCCGGGCGCGTAGTAGCGGGTGATCTTGCCGAAGCTGGGCAGGAAGTTGTTCTTCGGGTCTTCGGCATTGATCCGGAACTGCAGGGCGAAGCCGCGGTGCTGGATGTCTTCCTGCTTGACCGAGAGCGGCAGGCCGGAGGCAATGCGGATCTGCTCGCGAACGATATCGATGCCGGTGATTTCTTCGGTGATGGTGTGTTCCACCTGCACCCGGGTGTTCATCTCCATGAAGTACACCTCGCCATCGGCGAGCAGGAACTCCACGGTGCCGGCGTTCTCGTAACCCACAGCCTTGGCCGCACGTACCGACAGGTCGCCGATGTAGGCGCGCTGTTCGGGGGTCAGTTGCGGGCTCGGGGCGATTTCGATGAGTTTCTGGTTGCGCCGCTGGATCGAGCAGTCGCGCTCGAACAGGTGCACGACGTTGCCGAAGCTGTCGCCGAGAATTTGCGCCTCGATGTGTTTCGGGTTGACGATGCATTTTTCCAGGAACACTTCCGCAGAACCAAAGGCCTTGGTCGCTTCGGAGATCACCCGCGGGAAAGCCTGTTCCAGCTCTTCACGACTGTTGCAGCGACGAATACCACGGCCGCCACCACCGGAAGTGGCCTTGAGCATCACCGGATAACCGATGCGGTCGCCTTCGAGCAGCGCTTCATGGATGTCGGCGACGTTGCCCTCGGTGCCCGGGGTGACCGGCACGCCGGCCTTGATCATGCTGCGGCGGGCTTCGGTCTTGTCACCCATGCGGCGAATGACTTCCGCCGAAGGGCCGATGAATTTGATCCCACGTTCGGCGCAGATGTCCGCAAGTTCAGCGTTCTCAGACAGAAAACCATAACCGGGATGCAGCGCATCACAACCGGTTTCCACAGCCAGGTTCACCAGCTTGCGCGGGTTCAGGTAGCCGGCCAGGGGCTCGGCACCAATGCTGTGGGCCTCATCGGCACGTTTGACGTGCAAGGCATGGCGGTCGGCGTCGGAGTAGATCGCCACGGAACGGATGCCCATCTCGGCGCAGGCACGCACGATTCGAACAGCAATTTCACCGCGGTTGGCGATCAGGATCTTTTTTATCACTGGAGTATTCCCAAGGCCGCTAGAACAAACGAGCCGGCAACGCCGGTCGGCGCGTGACCAATCGTCGCTGGCCAGTCGCATCTTTACCCTAGCGCTGTCTCTGGATAAACAAAAATCAATATTTATTAGGGTGTGCATAAGCAAAAGCTTATAGTGCTGTTACAAGGTTTGCCGGGGCTTGAGAGAAATGCGTAAGTCATTGATGCGTATGACATTGCGTCAACTTCAGATCTTCAATGAGGTCTGTGATTTGCGTTCCTACAGCCGGGCGGCCGAGGAGATGAACCTGACGCAACCCGCCGTTAGTCTACAAATCCGTCAACTCGAAGAACTGGTTGGCCAGCCGCTGTTCGAGTACGTCGGCAAAAAGCTCTACCTGACCGACGCCGCCGAAGCGCTGCAGCGCGCCAGCCGCGACATCTTCGGGCGCCTGGAGAGCCTCGACATGCAGCTCTCGGACATGCAGGGCTCGCTGCAGGGGCAACTGAAGCTGGCGGTCGAATCCAGCGCCAAGTACTTCGTTCCGCACCTGTTCGCCGCCTTCAAACGCCTGCACCCGGAGGTCAATCTTACCCTCACGGTAGTCAACCGGGCCCAGGCCATCCGTCGCCTCTCGGACAACCGTGATGACCTGATCATCATGTCCATGGTGCCCCAGGACATGGGCCTGGAGTTCCTGCCGTTCCTGAATAATCCGATCGTTGCCGTGGCACCGCCCGATCACCCGCTGTGCAAGCTCGACAGCCTGCGCCTGCAGGACCTTGAGCCGCACACGCTATTAGTGCGCGAACAGGGCTCGGGCACGCGCAAGGCTTGCGAAGAGTACTTCAAGGAAAAGCGCGTGCACTTCACCCAGACGTTGGAGGTGGCCTCCGCCGATGCCCAGCGCGAATGCGTGATCGCAGGCCTGGGTATCGCCCTGCTGACCCGTCACGCCCTGAACCTGGAACTGGCGACCGGCGTGCTGCGCGAACTGCCGGTCGAAGAGCTGCCACTGTACCGCAGTTGGTGCGTGGTGCAGTCCAAGGCCAAGCGGCAGTCGCCGGTGGCCCTGGCCTTTTTAGCGTTCATTCGTAGCGAACGTGCACAGATCAGCGGGCTTGTTGAGCGTTTCTCGGGGACTCTGCCGCCGATACCTGCCACACGCTGAGGGTCTGCAAGTCGGCGTAATCGGTGATCTCCTGCAGCAGGCGGCGCTGCTCGGAATAGCTTTCGATCGCGCGGCGAAACTCCATGCGGCGCTGGTCTTTTTCCTGCTGTTTGCGGGATTTGGCGTTGGGTTGGTACGAGCCATCGAATTCACGAGCCATTGCATATCTCCCTTTTCGAGTGCGGGAGCTTCAGCCTGACGTCGTGGCATTACGGTTTGGCGGCGGGCCAATGACAAATCAATGAACCTCTAGGAGCGGGCTTGCCCCGCAATTCGCGGGGCAAGCCCACTTCTAAGAGGATGTATCAGTCATCCATCGCCTTGATCGACTTGGGCGACAAACGCAGGCTGCGCAAGCTGCGCTTGACGCTCTTGAGGTGGTTGACCAGGCTCGGCCCGCGGGCCATGGCCACGCCCATGGCCAGCACGTCGATCACCACCAGGTGGGCAATACGCGAGGTCAGCGGGGTGTAGATCTCGGTGTCTTCGTGCACGTCGATGGCCAGGTTGACGGTCGACAGCTCCGCCAATGGCGTCTGGCTCGGGCACAGGGTAATCAGCGTGGCGCCGCTTTCACGCACCAGGTTGGCGGTGATCAGCAGGTCCTTGGAGCGCCCCGACTGGGAAATGCAGATGGCCACATCGCCAGGCTTGAGAGTAACCGCCGACATTGCCTGCATATGCGGGTCGGAATACGCCGCCGCCGTCAGCAGCAGGCGGAAGAACTTGTGCTGGGCATCGGCCGCTACCGCGCCAGAGGCACCAAAACCGTAGAACTCGACGCGCTGGGCCTGGGCCATGGCGGTCACCGCACGCTGCAAGGCCTGTGGATCGAGGTGCTCGCGCACTTCCATCAGGGTATGCAGGGTGGTGTCGAAGATCTTCAGGCTGTAGTCGGCAACCGAGTCGTCCTCATGAATGGCGAACTGGCCGAAACTCGCGCCCGCCGCCAGGCTCTGGGCCAGCTTGAGCTTGAGGTCCTGGAAGCCGGAACAACCGATCGCACGGCAAAAACGCACGATGGTCGGCTCGCTGATGCCGACGCTGTGGGCAAGGTCGGCCATGGAGCTATGCATGACGGCCGCAGGATCAAGCAGCACGTGATCGGCAACCTTGAGTTCCGATTTGCGTAGCAGATGGCGCGACTGGGCGATGTGTTGCAACAGATTCAAGGGCAGGACTCGGTTATGATCGACTGACCGGGTTGTAGCTTTCTTGTAGTTATACTACATGACCGGCGACCCGCCCAGCTAAACGAACTAGGAGAGTGGTGGTATTGACTATCCCTTGCGACATCATGGTGTTCGGCGGCACCGGTGACCTGGCCCTGCACAAACTGCTTCCGGCGCTCTACCACCTGTATCGCGAGGCTCGCCTACACCCCGCCGTGCGCATCATCGCCCTGGCCCGCAGCAATCTGCCACGCAATGAATTCCTCAAGCTCGCCGAACGCCGTTGCCGGGCGCAGATCGCCCGTGCCGACTTCGATGAAGATGTCTGGGCGCGCTTCTCTGCCCGCCTCGACTACTTCCCCATGGACGCCTCGCAAAGCGCCGATTTTGTCCGTCTGGCACGGTTTCTGGGTGAGGCCGGCGGCCTGACCCGGATCTACTACCTGGCCACCGCACCCAACCTGTTCGTGCCAATTGCCAACCACCTCAAAGTCGCAGGCTTGGCCGATCACGATGCGCGCATCGTGCTGGAAAAACCGATCGGCCACTCGCTGGAGTCGGCGACGGCAATCAACGAGGCCTTCGGCGCCGTTTTCGCCGAGTCGCAGGTGTTTCGTATCGATCACTACCTGGGCAAGGAAACCGTGCAGAACCTCATGGCCCTGCGCTTCGCCAATGCCCTGCTCGAGCCCGTGTGGCGCAACAACCAGGTCGATCATGTGCAGATCAGCGTCTGTGAAACCCTCGGTGTAGAGAACCGCGGCGCCTACTACGATCGCGCCGGCGCCACTCGCGACATGCTGCAGAATCACTTGCTGCAGCTGCTCTGCCTGGTGGCCATGGAGCCACCGGCACAGTTCGAGGCCGAAGCGGTACGCGACGAGAAGGTGAAGATCCTCAAGGCCCTGCAACCGATCACTGGCCAGGATGTGCAGGACAAGACCGTGCGCGGCCAGTACAGCGCCGGCAAGATCGGCGGCCAGGAAGTTCCGGCCTACTACTTCGAGAAAGATGTCGACAACGACAGCGATACCGAGACCTTCGTCGCCGTAGAAGCGCATATCAACAACTGGCGCTGGGCCGGCGTGCCCTTCTACTTGCGTACCGGCAAGCGCCTGGCCAAGCGTTCGTCGCAGATCGTCATCCAGTTCAAGCCGGTGCCCCATCGCCTGTTCGAAGGTGATCAGGCCAACCAACTGCTGATTCAACTACAACCCGATGAGCGCATCAGCCTGCAGATGATGACCAAGACCCCCGGCAAGGGCATGCGCCTGGAGCCGGTGGAACTGAACCTCAACCTGGCCCAGGTGTTCGGCCAGACCCGTCGCTGGGACGCCTATGAGCGGCTGTTGCTGGATGTGCTCGAAGGCGACTCGACGCTGTTCATGCGCCGTGACGAGGTCGAGGCGGCCTGGGCCTGGATCGACCCGATCCTCACTGGCTGGCAGGAGCACTTCCAGGCCCCACGCCCCTACCATGCCGGCAGCAACGGCCCGGACCAGGCGCACAGCCTGCTGGCGCACCAGGGCCGCGCCTGGCACCTTTAAAAGCTGTAGCGGCTGGCCAGTAACCCGGCCAGCTCCTGCGCCGGTACCGGTCGGCTGATCAGATAGCCCTGCACTTCATTGCAGCCTTGCTTGCGCAGGAAATCCAGCTGTTCATGGGTCTCGACGCCCTCGGCCACCACCTGCAGGTCCAGGCTCTGGGCCATGGCGATGATTGCCCGGGTAATGGCCGCGTCTTCGCTACCCTCGCTCAGGCCACGGATAAAGGCCTGATCGATTTTCACGTAATCCACCGGGAAGCGCTTGAGGTAGCTGAGCGATGAATAGCCGGTGCCGAAGTCGTCGATCGCCAGCTTTACCCCCAGTTCGTGTAACTGGCGGAAGGTGGCGATGATGTGCTCGACGCTGTCGAGCAACTGGCTCTCGGTCAGCTCCAGTTCCAGCAGGTGCGGGGCCAGGCCGCTTTCCTCCAGCACCTGGCGCACCAGGCTGACCAGCTTGCCCTGACGCAACTGATAGACCGACAGGTTCACCGACACGCGGATCGGCTCCAGGCCCATGCGCTGCCACTCGCAGGCCTGCCAGCAAGCCTGACGCAAGACGAACTCGCCCATCGGCGCAATCAGCCCGGTTTCTTCGGCCAGGCCGATGAAGTCCGACGGCGGCACCATGCCCCACTGCGGATGCTGCCAGCGCACCAGCGCCTCGGCTGCATGCAGACGGCCAGTGGCCAGACACAACTTGGGTTGGTAGTACACCTGCAATTGGCGCTCTTCGATGGCCTTGCGCAGGTGGTTCTCCAACTGCAGGCGCTGCAGGGTGCTGGCCTGCAGGCTCTCGGTGTAGAACTGGAAGTTATCGCCCCCCAGGTGCTTGGCGTGTTGCATGGCGGTATTGGCCTGGCTGACCAGCACCGTGACATCCCGCGAGGTGTCGGCCAGCAGGCTGATGCCCACCGAAGCGCTGATCACCAGCTCGTGGCCATCGACCCGCAGCGGCACACGCAACTTGTCCAGCAAGCGGCTGGCGACCCGCACCAGGCTCGACAGGTTGCTATAGGCATCGAACAGCACGGCAAACTCGTCGCCGGAAAGCCGCGCCACCGTGTCGGCCTCGGGCATGGCATTGCTGATGCGCTGGGCCATCTGCTTGAGCAAATGGTCGGCAACTTCATGGCCAAGGCTGTCATTGAGCAGCTTGAAGCGGTCCAGGTCGATGTGCAGCAGCGCCAGCCCGCGCCCGCTCTGACGCAGGCGCTCACCGGCCTCATGCAGGCGCAGGCGGAACAAGGCGCGGTTGGCGAGGCCCGTCAGCTCGTCATAGTGGGCCAGGTAACGCAGGCGCTCCTCGGACTCGCGGCGTGCCGACAGGTCGGTAAAGAAGCCGACGATGCTGGTCAGGTTGCCGCGGGCATCGCGCACGCCGTTAAGCTGCAGCCACTGTGGATAAAGCTCACCGTTCTTGCGCGCCTCGACCAGCTCACCCTGCCAGCTGCCCTGCTGCTCCAGCGCCAGTTCGATGGCCTGGGAATGCCGGCGTGCATCCCGGCTGCACGGCAGCTCCAGCAAACGGCCCTGGAGCAGTTCTTCGCGGTTGTAGCCGGTAACCCGGCAAAAGGCCTGATTGACCGCCAGCAACACATAGTCAGGATCGAGAATCACGATGCCTTCGCTGGCCGCTTCGAATACGGTGGCGGCCAGGCGCTGTTGTTCTTCCTGGGCTTTTTGCGCGCTGATATCGCGGCGGGTGCCGAGCATACGCAACACCCGCCCGCTGGCATCGCGCTCCACCGCCCGACCACGGTCTTCGATCCAGCACCAGTGGCCCTGGCGGTGACGCACCCGGTAGTCGATGCGGTAATCCTCGCTGCGACCCTTGAGGTGTTCGACCAGGGTGCGCTTGAGCAGCGGCACGTCATCGGGATGCAGCCGTGGCTTGAGGTGCGCGAGCATTTCCTGGACCTGTTCAGGCTCCAGGCCGAACAATTCACGCAATTGGGTATGGTGGATCTCGTCGGTTTCCAGGTTCCAGTCCCACAGCCCCAGTTCGCTGGCCTCCAGGGCCAGGGCCAGGCGCTGTTCGCTCTTGCTCAGCGCCTGGTTGGCAACATCGAGCTCCTGGCTGCGCTGGGCGACGCGCGACTCAAGTCCCACTTGCGCCTCGCGCAGTTGTTCCTCGATCAACCGACGCTGCTCGACCTCCCCGGCCAATGCCTGGTTAAGTCGTTCGCTGCGGCTTTGCGCAGCTTGCAGGTGCTCGATCAGTTCCTGATTCTGAAAGCGCCGCAACAGCCCACGCTCGATCAGCCGGTTGACCTGCCAGGCCACCACTGACAAGGCGATCAATAGAATCAGCCCAAGCCAGCCCCAGCCGCGCTGCTGTTCATCGCCATTCCAGAACAGGAAGGCAATCGGCGGCAGCAGGCAGGGCAAGGTAAAACTGAGGAAGGCCGGCAGGCTGACGGCATAGGCAACGCTGGCCGATAGCGTCGCCGCCCCCAGCAGGCCAAACACCCAGGCCTGCTGCACGAAGTTATCCACAGGCACCAGGGCTATTGCCGCGCTGGCCAGGGTCAGGCCGCTGAAAGCCGAACCGAGCAGGAACATTCGCCACCAGCTGGGCTGGGCCTGACGATCGGGCATGGCGGCATCGAAGGCGGCGACCTGAATCACCCGCAACGCCACCAGGGCCATCAGCCAGACGATCCACACGCTGACCAAAAGGTAGCGCGCCGGGCTCCAGAGCAACCAGGCACAGACCAGACCATTGAGCAGCATGAACAGGGTCGGCAGCAACGAGCCCTGGTATAGCAGGCGGGTGCGCTCGACAGCCAGTTGGGTTGCGAAGTGTTTGCGAATACTCCGGCGCGCTTCGGAAGGGGCGCTCATGGAGTCGGAACCGAGTGTCATAGGCAGTGTTCTTGTAATGGTTAGCCTTAAACGTGCACGGAGCATACACAAGCAAGCCCCCGGGCCAAACTGCTCTGGATCATAATTATTTCATCGCATTTCCCGACGGCAGGCGCTCAAGCGCGCAGGCCTTGGGCTGCAGCCGATGACCGGCCGGTCGTCAGTGGCAAGTTTTTCTACTGTATATTTGCCCAAGGGTCGTCTGCGCCCCTAAAATGGCCGGATGCGCGATGATCTCTCTCTCCTGTTGAATTCTCTCAACGACGCCCAACGCCAGGCTGTAGCTGCGCCGGTTGGTCGTCAGTTGGTCCTGGCCGGTGCCGGCTCCGGCAAGACCCGTGTGCTGGTGCACCGCATCGCCTGGTTGATCCAGGTCGTGCAGGCCTCGCCGCACTCGATCCTGTCGGTGACCTTCACCAACAAGGCCGCTGCCGAGATGCGCCAGCGTATCGAACAGCTGATGGGCATCAACCCGGCCGGCATGTGGGTAGGCACCTTCCACGGCCTGGCGCACCGCCTGTTGCGCGCGCACTGGCAAGAGGCGGGGCTGAACCAGAACTTCCAGATCCTCGACAGCGACGACCAGCAGCGCCTGGTCAAGCGGGTAATCCGCGAGCTGGGCCTGGATGAACAGCGCTGGCCGGCGCGCCAGGCGCAATGGTTCATCAACGGCCAGAAAGACGAAGGCCTGCGCCCGCAACATATCCAGGCCAGTGGTGACCTGTTCCTGGGCACCATGCGCAGCATCTATGAAGCCTACGAGGCAGCTTGCCAGCGCGCCGGCGTCATCGACTTCTCCGAGCTGCTGCTGCGCGCCCTGGACCTGTGGCGTGACCACCCCGGCCTGCTCGAACACTACCAGCGGCGCTTCCGCCATGTGCTGGTCGACGAGTTCCAGGATACCAACGCCGTGCAGTACGCCTGGCTGCGACTGCTGGCCAAGGGTGGCGACAGCCTGATGGTGGTCGGCGACGACGACCAGTCGATTTACGGCTGGCGCGGCGCCAAGATCGAGAACATCCACCAGTACACGGCCGACTTCCCCGACGCCGAGTTGATCCGCCTGGAGCAGAACTACCGCTCCACCGCCGGCATCCTCAAGGCGGCCAACGCCCTGATTGCCAACAACAGCGGGCGTTTGGGCAAAGAGCTGTGGACCGACGGTGGCGATGGCGAGCCGCTGAGCCTGTACGCCGCCTTCAACGAACACGACGAAGCCCGCTACGTGGTCGAGAGCATCGAAAGCGCGCTCAAGACCGGCCTGGCCCGCAACGATATCGCCATCCTTTATCGCTCCAACGCCCAGTCGCGGGTGCTTGAAGAAGCGCTGCTGCGCGAACGCATTCCTTACCGCATCTATGGTGGCCAGCGCTTCTTCGAGCGCGCCGAGATCAAGAACGCCATGGCCTACCTGCGCCTGCTCGAAGGCCGCGGCAACGACGCCGCCCTTGAGCGGGTAATCAACGTGCCACCGCGTGGCATCGGCGAGAAAACCGTCGAAGCGATTCGCGAGCACGCGCGCCACGCCCAGGTCTCGATGTGGGAATCGATGAGCCTGCTGATCGCCAACAAGGCGCTCAAAGGCCGCGCTGCCAGTGCCCTGGGCGCGTTCATGGAAATGATCGAAAACCTTGCTGCCAAGGTCCTGGAGATGCCCCTGCACCTGATGACCCAGACGGTTATCGAGCAGTCCGGGCTGATCGTCTATCACCAGGAAGAAAAAGGCGAAAAAGGCCAGGCCCGGGTAGAAAACCTTGAGGAACTGGTCAGCGCCGCGCGCAACTTCGAAAACAGCGAAGAAGACGCCGAGCTTTCGCCATTGGCGGCGTTCCTCGGCCACGCCTCGCTGGAAGCCGGCGACGCCCAGGCCGACGAGCACGAAGACAGCATCCAGCTGATGACCCTGCACAGCGCCAAGGGCCTGGAATTCCCCCATGTGTTCCTGGTCGGCATGGAAGAAGGCCTGTTCCCGCACAAGATGAGCCTGGAAGAACCCGGCCGCTTGGAAGAAGAGCGCCGCCTGGCCTACGTCGGCATCACCCGCGCCATGCAGCAGTTGGTGATGACCTACGCCGAAACCCGCAGGTTGTATGGCAGCGAGACCTACAACAAGGTCTCGCGCTTCGTACGCGAGATTCCGACCGGCCTGGTTCAGGAAGTACGCTTGTCCAACAGCGTCAGCCGTCCGTTCGGCTCGGGCCAGCAGCAGAACTCGAGCAGCCTGTTTGCCAACGCCAACATCCCGCAGACCGCCTTCAATCTGGGCCAGCGGGTGCAGCACGCGGTATTCGGCGAAGGCGTGATCCTCAACTTCGAGGGTTCCGGCGCCCAGGCCCGGGTCCAGGTCAACTTCGCCGAGGGCAGCAAATGGCTGATGCTCGGTTACGCCAAGCTTGAGGCCCTGTAGGAGCGGGCTTGCCCCGTGATGCAATGTGACTTGCAAACCGCAAATCGCGGGGCAAGCCCGCTCCTACAGCGTATACAGACAATTCAGGCAAAAGCTGGAAACATTATGGCGCTGGTCATGTGTCCTACAACCTGTGCACCATGACGCGCGTGCAATCCACAAAACGGGAATACCCTTCTATGCAACGTTTTCTTAGCATCGCTTTGGCGCTGTGCATCGGCCTGACGATGAGTCTCGACGCCAACGCCAAACGCTTCGGCGGCGGCAAGAGCTCGGGCGCCGCGCCGACCCACCAGACCCGTCAGGCGGCCCCGGCTACTCCGGCTGCCTCGCCAACCGCGCCAGGTCGCGCACCTGCCGCTGCCAGCGGTGCTTCGCGCTGGCTCGGCCCACTGGCCGGTCTCGCCGCCGGTGGCCTGCTGGCCTCCATGTTCATGGGCGACGGCTTCCAGGGCATGCAGATCTTCGACATCCTGATCATGGCGCTGATCGCCTTCCTGGTGTTCCGCTTCATCGCCGCCCGTCGTCGCAAGCAGCAGCCACAAATGGCCGCCGCCGGCCACGCGCCATTCCAGCGTGAAGTGCACCAGCAGCCTGCCCAGCCGTCGATCTTCGGTGGTTCCGCTGCGCCTGCCGCCGCTGCCCGCCCGGTGATCAACGCCCCGGCCTGGTTCAACGAGCAGAGCTTCCTCGCGGCTGCCCGCAACCACTTCCAGTCGCTGCAGCAGCACTGGGACGCCAACGAAATGGACAAGATCGCCGAGTTCGTCACGCCGCAGATGCTGCAGTTCCTCAAGCAAGAGCGTGCTGACCTGGGTGATGCATTCCAGTCAACCTACATCGACGACCTGAACGTGCAGCTCGAAGGTGTCGACGACCGTGCCGACAAGACCATCGCCACCCTGACCTTCAGCGGTGTGTCGAAGACCTCGCGCTTCGACCAGGGCGAAGTGTTCAGCGAAAGCTGGAACATGGAACGCGCGCCGGGCGAAAACCAGCCTTGGCTGGTCGCCGGGATCCGTCAGAACGGCTGATCTTGAGGCATTGCACAAAAAAACCCCGGGCTTGTCCCGGGGTTTTGCTTTTAGCGCAGCGGGCTACTAGGGTATAACGCGCAGCGTGTCGTAAAGGTTAGAGGATAGAACCGTGGAAGAAGTCATCGAACAGCTCCGAGAAGCCAATGAACCGGTACCGGTGCCGCTGGAGTTGCCGGACGAAGACCAACTGGTCGAAATCGAAGAAGAGTTGTTCATCAACATTCCGTTCGTCTTCAAGGAATTCCTGCTGACGGTCAGCGACGTGGTCTACGGTAGCCTGGAGCCGGTCACCGTCACCGACTCGCAGTCGCATACCTACTTGCCGGACGTGGCAGCCAATGCCTGGGATGCCGGCGTGCCGCGCGACCTGATCCCGATCTGCCAGGATGGCGACGACTACTACTGCGTCGAAGAAGACGGCACCGTGGTGCTGTGGTCCGGTGAAGAAGAAATCGTTACCGAAGACAGCTGGGAATCGGTCTGGCACTGGGCCCGGGACGTCTGGCTGGAAAGCTGAATGAGAAATAACCGCATAAAATAATGGCTCTTGGCTATTAATGTTCGTAGAATCGCCACGCCTTCCTGCGCGTGGCGCTTCGCTACCGCTCCATCCCCTCGGACATTCGAACCGCCCCGCGCAGGAAGCGCCTCTTAGTGGTGGTTCTCCTGGTTGTTTTCCAGGGTCTCCAGCAAGGCGATCTGCATGCGTGTGTGCACGCGGATGAACCAGCGCCACAGCACTGCAACCACCACCGCCGCGACCACCACGATCAGTAATAGCAGCTCGCTGGTAGGCAGAATGCTGGCCGACAGCGCCGACAGCAGCAGGAAAATCACCAGCAGCGACAGCAGTGGGATCACCTCGGCAATCACCCGTCGAACCCGCTGGGTGTGCCGTCCGGCCATCTCCGGCTTGACCCCCATCTCCGCCAGCAGCATCGACAGCGCCTTGAGCTTGCGATACGCGGCGATCAGGAATGGCAGCGACAGCATCAGCGCCGCGCCCCAGATCAAGGCCTTCTGCTGGCCAACATCACTGACCCATTCGCTCAGGTAGTCACCAATGCGCGCGGCAAAATAGCCACCGCTGAAGAAGATCGCCACCACCAGCGCCAGGTTTACCCCCACCTGCAGCAGAATTCGTCGGATCATCGAGGCCAGCAATGCCCCTTCGCCATGGGGCTGGATGCTGCGCAACCACTCGCCATACAGCGACAACACCCGCGACAGGCGCCCCGGCACGACCTTGGCCAGCTTCAACGACAGTGGGTCGGCAGCACGAATCAGGTAAGGCGTGAGCAGTGTGGTGATAGCCGAAACCGCTACCGCCACCGGGTACAAGAAGTCGCTGGTGACCTGCAGGGTCATGCCCAGTGCGGCGATGATGAAAGAGAATTCGCCAATCTGTGAAAGCCCCATCCCTACCCGTAGCGAGGTACGTCCGTCGTTACCGGCGATAAAGGCGCCCATGCCGCAGGACAGCATCTTGCCCAGCACCACGGCGATGGTGATGACCACGATCGGCCAAGCGTACTCGACCAGGATCGAAGGGTCGATCAGCAAGCCGATGGCGACGAAGAAGATGGCACTGAACAGGTCGCGAACCGGCTCGATCAGCCGCTCGATCTTCAGCAACTGACGCGACTCGGCCATGATCGCACCGATCAGGAAGGCGCCCAGGACCATACTGTATTCAAGCTTGACCACCAGCAGGCAGAAGCCAAAACACAGGCCCAGGACGGTGATCAGCAGCATCTCGTTGCTTTCGAAACGGGCCACGTATGCCAACAGGCGCGGCACCAGCAAAATGCCGATGACCAGGGCGACGATCATGAACAGCGACAGCTTGCCGACTGTGGAGAACACTTCGCCGGAGCTCACCGTGCCACTGACGGCGATGCCCGAGAGCAAGGCGATGATGCCGATGCCAAGGATGTCCTCGACGATCAGCACGCCAAAGATCAGCTGGGCAAAGCGCTCGTTCTTCATCTTCAGGTCGTTGAGCGCCTTGACGATGATGGTGGTCGAGGAGATTGCCAGGATGGCACCGAGGAACAGCGAATCCATGGTGTTCCAGCCGAACCAGCGGCCGATCTCGAAGCCGATCCAGATCATCAGCACGATTTCCAGGAACGCGGCGATGAACGCCGTGGCCCCGACTTTGAACAACTTGCGCAGGCTGAACTCCAGCCCCAGGCAGAACATCAGGAAGATCACCCCGAGCTCGGCCAGGGTCTTGATCGTGTCTTCGTCGTGAATCAGGCCAAACGGCGGGGTGTGCGGGCCGATGATAAAGCCGGCAACAATGTAGCCAAGCACTACGGGCTGCTTGAAGCGGTGGAACAGGATAGTGACCACCCCGGCAACCAGCATGATCACTGCCAAATCCTGAATAAAGCTGATGGCATGCACGGCGTGGGACTCCTTACCTGGTATCCAGAGACAAGCCGCAACTCACCCGATGAATTGTCTGATTGAGTTGCGGGTACATAGCGTTTTAAATGTAGGAAGCCCACGTTGCATGGGCCTCCTCAGGTTAACACCGCCGCTTGTCGCAAATAGCCGGTGCAATATGAAGAAACAGATCGACCAAAGCATCGCTGCAAATGGCACAAACAGCGTGACGGCAAGGCCGCTGTCAGCGTCCCGTCTACGTAGATGGGAATCGTATTGGGGGAAAGAAGCGTGAATAGCAATCGCCACCCCGCCTCAGCGCAACCTTACCGTGAGCACACTATGGAACCTGGAAACGCCCAGCTGTCGATGACCGTCCTGATGACCCCGGACATGGCCAACTTTTCTGGCAACGTCCACGGCGGCACCCTGCTCAAATACCTCGATGAAGTGGCCTATGCCTGCGCCAGCCGCTATGCCGGCCGTTATGTGGTGACCCTGTCGGTCGACCAGGTGGTCTTTCGCGAACCGGTGCATGTCGGCGAGCTGGTGACCTTCCTCGCCTCGGTCAACTACACCGGCAACACCTCGATGGAAGTCGGCATCAAGGTGGTCACCGAAAACATTCGCGAACGTTCGGTGCGCCACAGCAATAGCTGCTTCTTCACCATGGTCGCCGTCGACGATGACCGCAAGCCGGTGGCGGTGCCGCCGCGCCAGCCTGAAACCAGCGAGGAAAAGCGCCGTTTCCTGCAGGGCAAACAGCGCCGGCTGATCCGTCAGGAGTTGGAAAAACGCTATCAGGAGCTCAAGGGCGACGCCCTTTAAAAGGCCAGAGGCTGCGCTGCAAAGCGCAACCGCGGGTGCACGATGCGGTCCTGGGCACGCACCAGCTCCAGCTCGTAGCTGGCGCAGGCCTGGGTTTCCAGCAGCACTTCGTGCACCGCGGCGGCGGTGAACTCAAAAGCCGCCACCCAATCCTCGCCCAACAGCAAGCGCGCCAGGAACAAGCCTGAAGTCAGGTCGCCAACGCCTACCGGCTGGCGGGCAAACGCCAGCAGCGGGCGGCGGATATGCCAGCTGCCTTCGGCAGTCACCAGCAGCATTTCAAAGTCTTCGGCACCACGCCCAGGATAAGCCAGGTGCTTGACCAGGATCGCCTTCGGGCCCCGCGCCAGCAGGCTGCGGGCCATGTCGACACAGTCTTGCAGCGACTCGGCACGGCGCCCGCAGAAGCTGTCCAGCTCCAGCTGGTTCGGGCACAGTACATCTGCGCTGGTCAGCGCTTCTTCAACCAGAAACTCGCTGACCTCGGCCGGGACGATACAGCCCTTCTCCGGATGGCCCATCACCGGGTCGCACAGGTACAAGGCGCGCGGGTTGGCGGCCTTGATCCGGGCCACGCCGCTGAGGATCGCCCGCCCCTGCTCGGCACTGCCCAGGTAGCCGGACAACACTGCATCGCAATTGCCCAGCTCACCGATCGTCGCAATCCCCTCTACAAGTGCAGGTATTTGCGCTGGAGCAAGCACTTCTCCGGTCCACTGGCCATACTGAGTATGGTTGGAGAACTGCACGGTATTGAGCGGCCAGACCTTCACCCCGACCCGCTGCATGGGAAACACCGCAGCGCTGTTGCCGGCATGGCCGAATACCACGTGGGACTGGATGGCGAGCAGATGCGGTGTACGTTTCATGCAGGTCTTCCGAAGCGTAGGAATGAAAAACAAGGCGCGCAGTATGGCGCTAAATGCCACCTGTACGACAGACCGGGGAGGCAGTTAAGCTGGGCATACCTCGTTGGAGCATATGTAAATGTTGACCCTGGGAAATCTCTTCGTGCTGATGCTGCTGGCCACGGCAGGCGCCTGGTTGTGGCATAACCACGGCTTGCGTGAAAAGGCCCTGGAGCGGGTCAAGCAGCACTGCGCCAAGCTTGACCTGGAACTGCTCGATGGCAATGTCGCGCTCAAGCGCATCGGTTTCGTGCGCGACGCCAACGGCCGCAAGCGCCTGGCCCGCGTGTACAACTTCGAATTCACCGTGACCGGCGAACAGCGCCACCCCGGTACCGTTACCCAGTTCGGCGCCCACACCATGCAGATCGAACTGGCGCCCTACCCGTTCGAGATCAAGACGCCTCAACACCACGACAATGTCGTCGAGATGAACCAGTGGCGTCAGGATCATAACCGCTGGCGCAACTAGGCGCGGCAGGCCAGCATGGCTTGCTTTAGTCGTTCAGGGTCTTGCGGCTCGACGAAGATCAGCTCCAGGCGCGAGTCGCGGCGCCATTCACTGCTGCTCCACAGCAACGAAGGCTGCCCTGCCAAGGCGTTGATCGACTGCCAGCCGTCCAGGCTGTGGATAACTGCCTTGGCGCGGCGCCAGTCCAAGCCCTTCAGAAAAAGCTCCACGCGGCTACGATCAAACACCTGACTCGGGTGCCATCGCCAACCTATGCTCCAACCCTCCGCGGCCTGCTGAATACTGCAAATAGGCTCCTGCGGATTTGTCCACAGGCTGCTGACAACCCCGGAAACATTGACCGCCGCCAGCTTATCCACAGCGCCGGAAAATGGCGCTGCAGCGCTTTCCACAGGCACTTCGGACAAGGGTATCTGGCCAAAATCGGTCCAGAACAGACGGGCAGCAGGTAGCTGAGAAGTTATCCACAAGCGCTGTTGTGTCTCCAACCCGGCGGATTTGTTCAGCACCAGCAACCCGGCGCTGGCCAGGGTGGATTGTTGTGCTTCAGGCAGGGCAAAACCTGCAGCCAGTTGCTCGGCATCCAGCACCAGCACTGCCGGTTGTACCGCCAACACCCCCTGCCAAGGCGGCAAACGCAGCTGCTCAAGCAACTGCAACGGATGGCCTAATCCGGACGGCTCGATAAACACCCGATGCGGCCTGGCCTTGCGTAGCAACCGACCCAGGCCGACCTGGAACGGCATGCCGTTGACGCAGCACAGGCAACCGCCGGCCACTTCACCCAGGGCAATCCCATCGTCATCGGTAGCCAGCAGCGCCGCATCCAGGCCGATCTGGCCAAACTCGTTGATCAGCACAGCCCAGCGCTCATCGGCGGGCCGCTGCGCCAGCAACTGACGAATCAGGCTGGTCTTGCCGGCACCGAGCGGGCCGGCAATCACGTGGGTAGGAATGTTCTGCAACATGGGACGGAGAGTGCCTGAAATTTTCACCACTATGCCGCTATTTCAGGCCATCCAGTCAAGGCTGAGGATCAGACGACGTTCGCCGTTCACCAGCATCGGCGAACGATGGACCAGCCCGGCGCCCTGATTGCCGAGCCATTTCTCGCCCTTGAGCAAAGCCACCTCGCCCACGGCCAACTGGCGGACGGCATTGGCATCCGGTTGTTCCCGGGCGAGCTGCGATCGGTCGACTGCGCCTTCTTCCAGCCATTCACTGCCCGGGCCGGCGTATGTGCTCAGCAAACGCAGGGGGACATGATCGACATGAAACCGCGGGCACATGGCGTTGCTCAGCGCCTGTAACCGCAGTCCGACACGCCGGGCATCAAGCAGGCAAGCGTAGGCGGCTACCAGCCAGGCAACATCGGTCAGAAACGCCACGTGGCCCTCCAGGTCGGCATAACCGCCCAGCAAGCCACTGAGGTCCGGCAGCTGTTGCTGCTCATCCAGTTCGATGACCCGGCTTTCACCGAGCGGTTGGTTCAGCGACAACAGCAACCGGGCAAAGTCCTCGATCTGCACCGGCAGGCGCCGCTGCCACACCGCGAGGTTCACGCCATCCTGCAACGCCTCGGTGAGTACCTGAGGGGTTTCGCCGAATGCCTGGCGCATCACGCCGCTTCCTCGTCGAACCAGGGGCCAAACGGATCGGACAATTGCCGCCAGCTGTGCACGCCTGCGGCCATTTCTGCATCGCTGAGCAGGCAGGCCGAGAGCTCGGCATCCAGCCGGGCGAAGTCGATGTTCTGCCCAATGAACACCAGCTCCTGGCGGCAATCGCCGCATTCGGCATTCCAGTTCTTGAGGATGGCTGCAGTACTCTGCTCATCCTGCGGCCAATGCTCGCGTGGAACAAAACGCCACCAGCGCCCGGCAAAACCATGGCGCATCATACCGCCCGCTTGCGACCAGCTCCCGGCGTCCTGGTGCTTGCTGGCCAGCCAGAAGAAACCCTTGGAGCGCAGCAGCCGGCCGTTGTCCCAGGGCTTGTGGATAAAGTCGAAAAAGCGCTGCGGATGCAGCGGCCGGCGCGCTTGCCAGGTAGTGGCGGCAATGCCGTACTCCTCGGTTTCCGGCACATGCTCCCCGCGCAGTTCCTGCAGCCAGCCGGGCGCCTGGGCGGCGCGCTCGAAGTCGAACAGACCGGTGTTGAGGATCTGTTGCAACGGCACCTGGCCCATGACCATCGGCACAATCTGCGCCTGGGCGTTGAGACTGCGCAGAATGGCACTGAGCTCTTCGCGCTCGGCGCTGCTGATCAGGTCGATCTTGCTCAGCAGAATCACGTCGGCAAATTCCACCTGTTCGATCAGCAGGTCACTGATCGAGCGCTCATCTTCTTCACCAAGGGTTTCGCCACGGCTGGCCAGGCTTTCGGCTGCCTGATAATCACGCAGGAAGTTCAAACCATCGACCACGGTGACCATGGTGTCCAGGCGTGCCTGGTCGGCCAGACTGCGGCCTTGCTCATCACGAAAGGTGAAGGTCTCGGCTACCGGCAACGGCTCGGAGATGCCGGTGGACTCAATCAACAGGTAATCGAAACGCCCCTCACGGGCCAGGCGGGCGACCTCTTCGAGCAGGTCTTCACGCAGGGTGCAGCAGATGCAACCGTTGCTCATCTCCACCAGCTTCTCTTCGGCGCGGTTGAGGCTGACGTTGCGCTGGACCTCACTGGCATCGATGTTGATTTCACTCATGTCGTTGACGATCACCGCGACCCGCAGGTTGTCGCGGTTTTTCAGCACGTGATTGAGCAGCGTGCTTTTGCCGGCACCCAAAAAGCCGGAGAGCACGGTGACGGGAAGACGGTTGGGCATGGGGGCTATCCTCATCAGGGCGAGTGCATTCGAACGATGCATTGCGCAATGTTATATTATAACAATACAATCTCGCCAACCCACTTCGCTCAGAACATGACCAAAGGCCGACCTGAAAGATGAAATCGCGTTGCTTGTTTGCCTTCGCCGCATTGCTGCTGTGCGAGTTCGCCAGCGCGAACACCGCGCCCCTCAGCAACGGCCTGGCGCTCTGTACCCGCAGCGCAACACTGCTTGCCTGCAGCGATGCCCAAGGCAATTACTACAGCGTGCAAACCCAGGGCAGCACTACCTACCTGCGCGGCTTTGAAATGGAAGGTCGCAGGCTATGGGCACAAACCAACAGCCGTTATGGCCAGCTGACCTTTTACACAGGCGTGGCGAGCAACGGTGAAACCTGGGTCGGTTACAGCCGGCGCGTGGGTTGGACCACCTTGAACAGCGTGTCCAGTTCCACCGGGCAGCGTTTCAATCTGCGCTGCAATCGCCTGAGCGGCTGCCAATAGTCTTCCTTGAAAAGTGAACCACTGATGAGCGCTTTCACCCTTCCTGACATTGCTGCCCAAGCCACTAACAGCCAGTTGCCACTGGATTGGGTGGGCATGAGTGGTATTGCCCTGCCCCTACGGATCAATGGGCAGAATTTGCCAGCAAGTGCCGACGCGGGTGTCAGCCTTGATGATGGCGCCTCTCGGGGCATTCACATGTCACGCTTGTACCTGGCGCTGGAAGCTCTAGAACAACAAGCGTTGAGCCCTGCGTTAGTGAACGGAGTTCTGGAGCGGTTTCTCGATAGTCATATCGGGCTTTCCGCCAGCGCGTTCTTGACCCTTCGTTTCGAACTGATGCTCAAACGACCTGCCCTGATCAGCCCGTTGGCGGGCTGGAAAGCCTATCCGGTTACCCTGGATGCGCAGATAAAAGACGGAGTGTTCCACGTGGAACTATTTGTCGATGTGGAGTATTCCTCCACCTGTCCCTGCTCCGCTGCCTTGGCTCGACAGTTGATTCAGCAGCAGTTCCTCACCGACTTTGGCAATCGCAGCTTGAGCCATGAAGCTGTCTTGAGTTGGCTGGGCAGTGCCGAAGGTATCGTCGCTACCCCTCACAGCCAACGCAGTGTGGCGAAGCTGCAGGTTCGTTTGAGGCAAGGGATTAACGAACTGCCGCTAGAAGCGTTGATCAACCAGGCCGAAAATGCCTTGGGCACTGCGGTACAAACTGCGGTAAAGCGCGCCGATGAACAGGCCTTTGCCTTGGCTAATGGACAGAATCTTATGTTCTGTGAGGATGCCGCCCGGCGACTGCACGTGGCCTTGAAAACCCTGCCCTGGCTCGGCGGCTTCAACCTGCGCGTGGAACATGCCGAAAGCCTGCACGCCCACGACGCAGTCGCTCACAGCCAATGGCGGTGGTGAGGCGCTTCAGGTTCGCGGTTTGACCGTACCGCAATCATTACCCAGCCACACCGCACGGGTGTTCATGCTGCCTTGCTGTTGCACGCCGGAGGCATTGAAGGTGCCGTTGACCTTGGTCAAGAACTCGCGGTCGCTGAGGAACTGAGCCTCACCATTGCCCTGGGCTTTCGGGCAGCTGAAGGTGAACTTCCAGACATTGCCGTTGCGCTCGGTGATTTTTTGAGTACAGCCGGACTTGGGATCCTGCAGCGGGATGTCATTGGTTTTCACCTGCTCAGGCGTCAGACAGGAACGTACGCCCTGACCGGCCACGCTGATCCCTTGCTTGGCCAGGCCACCCTCGATCATCGCCCGTTGTTCAGGCGGCAGGTTCTTCAGTTGGCCGAGCATGAAGCCCATGTCCGGCAACGGCTTGCCATCGACCTGCATGTTGCTGGTGGTCAGCTCCCACAGGCCAGGTTGCAGCACCTGCGCATGCACCAACGGGCTTGCCAGGCCCAGCACCAGTGCCAGCAGCGGCAGACGATTCTTCATGTAATGACTCCTCGAAACTCCAGCCCCAAGCTGGAACACAGCTTAGACGTCAATTTGTGCTTTCGGTTGCAAGTGCTGCCATGAACATGCTCTGTTAGGGGCAGAGCCTTCGGACAGCAGGATGCGTATGGATTACCACAGCCCCTACTTCTTCGGTTACCTCATTGGCGTGATTCACCTGCTTGGCGCAATCGCCGCCTTGCACGCAGTGTTCACCGTGCGCACGGCTCAGGGGGCTATTGCCTGGGCGTTATCGCTGCTGTTCATTCCCTACTTCACCCTCATTCCCTATCTGGTATTCGGCAGCCGAACCTTCGACGCCTACATCCAGGCTCGGCGCCAGGCCAACCGCGAAATGCACGTGGCCATGGCCGACCTGAACTGGCGACCCTGGGTCGAGGAAGCCTTGGCCGCGCGCAACTCGGAATCCTATGGCGCACTGCGGGCGATGCCCAAGCTCGGGCGCATGCCGTGCCTGGCCAATAACCAGGTGCGCTTGCTGGTCGACGGCAAGGCCACCTTCGATGCGATCTTGCGCGCCATTGCTGGCGCTCGCGATACGGTGCTGGTGCAGTTCTTCATCATTCACGACGATACCCTCGGGCGGCAGTTGCAAACCCTGTTGCTAGAAAAAGCCGCCGAAGGCGTGAAGGTCTACGTGCTCTATGACCGCGTCGGCAGCCACGCCCTGCCTTCCGCCTACAGCCAGAAGCTGCGTGACGGCGGCGTGAACATCCGCGCCTTCGCTACCCGCCGCGGCTGGTTCAACCGCTTCCAGGTCAACTTCCGCAACCACCGCAAGATCGTCGTGGTCGATGGCCTGCAGGGGTTTCTTGGCGGGCATAACGTTGGCGATGAGTACCTCGGCGGCAACCCCAAGCTGTCGCCCTGGCGTGATACTCACGTACAGGTCAGCGGGCCGGTGCTGGCCTGCCTGCAGGAGTCGTTCGCCGAAGACTGGTTCTGGGCGTCGCGAAACCTACCGCCACTGATTCTGCCGGATACCTACCCGGAAGACGGTGTGCTCTGCCAGGTGTTGGCCAGCGGTCCGGCCGACCCACAGGAGACCTGCTCACTGTTCTTCGTCGAGGCCATACACGCGGCGCGCGAACGGCTGTGGATCACCAGCCCCTACTTCATCCCCGACGAGGCCGTGTTCGCTGCCTTGCGCCTGGCGGTATTGCGCGGTGTGGATGTGCGCATCCTGATTCCTTCGCGACCGGACCACCGCATCGTCTACGCCGCCTCCAGCCTGTTCGCCTTCGAGGCGGTGCGCGCCGGGGTGCGTATGTTTCGCTATGAGCCGGGGTTCCTGCATCAGAAGGTGGTGCTGGTCGATAGCGAGATCAGCGCCATCGGCAGCGCCAACCTCGACAACCGCTCGTTCCGCCTCAACTTCGAAATCATGCTGCTGACGGTGGACCGCGAGTTCGCCGACCAGGTCGAAGCCATGCTCGCCCATGACTTCGATCGAGCCCGGGAGATCACCGCCGAAGACACTCGCGACACGCACCGCCTGCAACAACTGGGGATGCGTATCGCCAGGTTGATCTCACCGATCTTGTAAGGCGCTTCAGCGGTAGAAGTCTGCACGAGTCAGCGGCAGGTCATGGCTGCCATCGGCGAAAGGTTTCACCGCGAGGATCTGGTGCAGGTTGATCCAGCCCTTGGCAAAGGCGTAGGAACAACCGGCCAGGTACAGGCGCCAGATGCGCAGGGCCTTCTCTGGCACCAGCGCGCCAGCCTTGTCGAGTTGTGCTTCGAGACGGTTGCTCCAATGTTCCAGGGTCCGCGCGTAATGCAGGCGCAGGCTCTCGACGTCGACGATTTCCAGGCCCGCCTCGCTGATCCGCGCACTGATCATCGACAGGTGCGGCAGCTCGCCATGGGGAAATACGTAGCGCTCGATAAAACTACCGGCGCCACGCCCGACCGGTCGTCCATCGGTGTGCTTGGAGGTAATGCCGTGGTTCATCACCACGCCGCCTTCGCGCACTGCCCCGAACAGCCGCTGGCAATACAGCGCCAGGTTGGCATGGCCGACGTGTTCGAACATACCGACACTCACTACCTTGTCGAAGCGGCCGTCCTGGGGCAGGTCACGGTAATCAAGAATCTGCAGCTCCACCTGCCCTTCCAGGTCTTCGGCCTTGACCCGTTCACGGGCCAGCTTGAGCTGCTCCTGGCTCAAGGTGATGCCGAACACCTTGGCGCCGAACTCCCTCGCCGCATAGCGCGCCAGCCCGCCCCAGCCACAACCGACATCGAGCAGGTAGTCGCCTTTCTGCAGGCGCAGCTTGCGGCACAGGTGCTCGAACTTGTTCTGTTGGGCTTGCTCCAGCGTGTTGGTTGCCGATTTGAAATAGGCGCATGAGTACGCCATGTCGCTATCCAGCCACAGCTGGTAGAAGGCGTTGGACAGGTCGTAGTGGTAAGAGATCGCTGCCGCATCGGTAGCCTTGTCATGCTCGGTACGCACCGGCTGATCGTCTTCTTCATCCTTGAGCAAGGCCACGCTGAGTTCGTCGCAGACACGGATCACCTCAGCGATGGAGCCTTCCAGTTCCAGCTTGCCTTCAACGAATGCCGCACCCAGTTCATCCAGGCTCGGATGGGTCAGCTGGGTGATCAGTTGCGGATCCTTGACCAGGATGGTGACCTGCGGCTTTGGTCCCAGATCGAACGCATGCCCATCCCAGAGCTTCAATCGCAGCGGCAGTTGCAGGCTTTGCAGAACAGGTGGAAGTTGCGCAAGCATGAAATGAGCCTCCTTTTTTCATCGGACGTCTGTCGAAAAGGGTAGTTCATCTACAGCAAGTTTCAGCTAATGCCGACCATAGTCTGAGCCTATCTGCCCCGTTCCAGACCTTGCGACGCCTGATCAAGCCCGCGATCAATTGTATACAATCAATCGAATTGCGGATTAGTCTTGGCGCCATTGTCGATTCTTCATCCTGGAGTACAACAATGAAAAACTATGATGTGGTGATCATCGGCGGCGGGCCTGGCGGCTACAACGCGGCCATCCGCGCTGGCCAGCTGGGCCTGAGCGTAGCGTGCGTGGAAGGCCGTTCAACCCTCGGCGGCACCTGCCTGAACGTCGGCTGCATGCCGTCCAAGGCCCTGTTGCATGCCTCCGAGCTGTATGAGGCGGCAGTTGGCAGCGAGTTCGCCAGCCTCGGCATCGAAGTCAAACCAACCCTCAACCTTGCGCAGATGATGAAGCAGAAGGACGAAAGCGTCAGCGGCCTGACCAAGGGCATCGAGTTCCTGTTCCGTAAAAACAAGGTCGACTGGATCAAGGGCTGGGGCAAGCTCGACGGCGTCGGCCGGGTCAAAGTGACCGACGACCAGGGCGCTGTCACCGAGCTGCAGGCCAAGGACATCGTCATCGCTACCGGCTCCGAGCCAACGCCGCTGCCAGGTGTCACTATCGACAACCAGCGCATCATCGACTCCACCGGCGCCCTGGCCCTGAGTGAGGTGCCCAGGCACCTGGTGGTGATCGGCGCCGGCGTGATCGGCCTGGAGTTGGGTTCGGTGTGGCGCCGGCTGGGCAGCCAGGTGACCGTGGTCGAGTACCTTGATCGCATCTGCCCCGGCACCGATGAAGAAGCGGCAAAAACCCTGCAACGCTCCTTGGCCAAGCAAGGCATGAAATTCAAGCTCGGCAGCAAGGTCACCCAGGCCAGCGCTTCGGCGCACGGGGTGAACCTGAGCCTGGAGCCTGCCGCTGGCGGCAGCGCCGAAACCCTCGAAGCCGATTACGTGCTGGTCGCCATCGGCCGGCGCCCCTACACCCAGGGCCTGGGCCTGGAAAGTGTCGGCCTTGAGACTGACAAGCGCGGCATGCTCGCCAACCAGCACCACCGCACCAGCGTGCCGGGGGTCTGGGTGATTGGCGATGTCACTTCCGGGGCGATGCTCGCGCACAAAGCCGAGGACGAAGCCGTCTCCTGCATCGAGCAGATCGCCGACAAGGCTCATGAGGTCAATTACAACCTGATCCCGGCGGTGATCTACACCCGCCCGGAGCTGGCCAGCGTTGGCAAGACAGAAGAACAGCTCAAGGCCGAAGGGCGCGAGTACAAGGTCGGCAAGTTCCCTTTCAGCGCCAACAGCCGGGCCAAGATCAACCACGAGACCGAAGGCTTTGCCAAGGTCCTGGCTGACGCCCGTACCGATGAAGTGCTGGGTGTGCACCTGGTCGGCCCGAGTGTCAGCGAGATGATCGGCGAGTACTGCGTGGCCATGGAGTTCAGCGCCTCGGCTGAAGACATCGCCCTCACCTGCCACCCGCACCCGACCCGCTCCGAAGCCCTGCGCCAGGCAGCGATGAACGTCGACGGCAAAGCCATGCAGATCTGATCAGTCAGCCTGCACCCCTGCCCTGCCAGCCTGTGGCGTCAATCGCCGCAGGTTGAGCAGCCAGTGTGCGAACAGGCCGAAAATCAGCCCCCAAAACGCCGCCGACAAACCAAGAAATGACATGCCCGAAGCGGTCACGAGAAAGGTGATCAGCGCCGCTTCACGGTCACTCGGCACGCTCATCGCCCCGGCCAGTGCGCCGCCAATCGCCCCGAACAACGCCAACCCGGCCAGGGCCGCAATCAAGGCAGCGGGGAAGGCGGTGAACAGTGAAACCAGGGTCGCGCCGAATAATCCCAGCAGCAAATACAGCACGCCACCCCAAACCCCGGCCCAATAGCGGCGGCCAGGGTCGTCATGAGCCTCGCGTCCGGTACAGATTGCTGCGGTGATCGCCGCCAGGTTAAGGCCATGGCAACCGAACGGCGCCAGCAATAGGCTGGTCAGGGCATTGCTGGCAATGATCGGGCTGGCAGGTGTGCGATACCCGTCGTTGCGCAACACCGCGATGCCCGGCACGAATTGCCCGGTCAGGGCCACCATCACCAGCGGCAGGCTGATGCTCAGTACTGCATTCCAGCTAAACGCTGGCGTGGTCCATACCGGCGTGGCCAGGCCGATCACCAGTGCCGAGCTGTTCAACTCACCGCCCAGCACAGCAATGCTCACGCCGCAGACCAGCACCGCCAGCACCGCATAGCGCGGGGCCAGACGCTTGAACAGCAGGTAGCTGACGAACATCGCCAGCACCAGGGTTGGCTGCGATTTCAGCGAAACGAACAGACCCGTGCCGAAGCTGAACAGGATGCCCGCCAGCATCGCTGCCGATATGGCTGGCGGCAGCTTGCCGACGATACGGTCGAAGGCGCCGGACAGCCCCACCAGCAGGATCACCAGGTTGGCGACGATGTAGGCACCGACGGCTTCGGCAAAGGCGACTCCCGGCAACAACGCTACCAGCAATGCCGAGCCCGGTGCCGACCAGGCAATCACCAGTGGCACCTTGTAGCGCAGGCTGAGGATTACCCCGAGCAGGCCGCTGCCGATGGAAATCGCCCAAACCCATGAAGACAGTTCGGCCGCCGACAGCTGGGCGCTGTGGGCGGCCTGGAAGATGATCACCAAGGGGCCGGCGTAGGAAATCAGGGTGGCGATGAAGCCGGCGACCAGGGCGGAGAGGGAGAAGTCCTGGAATATTGTTTTCATGAATTTATCCAGTCGTGGGCTTCTGAAAGGCATCGCTGGCAAGCCAGCTCCCACAGGGTTTGCACTGAACCTTGTGGGAGCTGGCTTGCCAGCGATGGATTCAACCCGGCCTCAAATGTCCTGCAACGCCCGCGGCCGCTGGCTGCGCTGCTCACTGGCAGGCTTGGGCGCACTCAACAGCTGGAAGTCAAAGTCCATCTCGGCAAAGCGCCCCTCCACACCACGAACATCGGCCGCCGCCGCATCCTCGACAAAGCGCAACTCGCCAATCAACCCGTCACGGGTGGCGTAGGCGAAGTCATCCCACAGGTACTCATCGCCCGCCAGGTTGATCTGGGTGGTCAGGTGCCGGTAGCCAGGGGCCGAGATGAAGAAGTGGATATGCGCTGGGCGATTGCCGTGACGACCGAGCTGAGTGAGCAACTCCTGGGTCGGCCCGTCCGCAGGGCAACCGTAGCCCGACGGCACGATACTGCGGGCGCGGTAGCGGCCTTCGGCGTCGGTAACGATGCGCCGGCGCAGGTTGAACTCGGACTGCGTGCTGTCGAAATACGAGTAGGTGCCCTGAGTGTTGGCATGCCACAGGTCGACCACGGCGCCAGCTACCGGCTGGCCCTGTTCATCCAGCACGCGGCCCTGGAGGAACATCACCGTGCCCGGGTCACGGCCATCGTCCATACGCACCTCGCCTTCGGCCAGCGGGGCACCCGCCACATACAACGGGCCTTCGATGGTCCGCGGGGTGCCGCCACTGATGCCGGCTTCGGCATCCTGGGCGTCCAGTTGTAGGTCCAGATAGTGCTCGACGCCGAGCCCGGCAACCAGCAGCCCGGCTTCCTGGCGCGAGCCGAGGCGGTTGAGGTAGTCGACCGCCTTCCAGAACTCGTCGGGGGTCACTTGCAGGTCTTCGATGAGGCGCGCCACATCGTTGACGATGCGCTGGGTCAGCAGCTTCAGGCGCGGACTGCCCTGGTCGTTGTGCAGGCCACTGACTTCTTCGAAGAATTTCTGGATATCGGCAGTGTGAGCAATCTTCACGGTCATGACGGGTTACCTCGAATTGTTGTTATCGGCGCTCGTTGTTCAGCGGTCGTCGCTGTGGATCGATGACGGGTGGCGGCACAGGCCGTCGACTTCGATGTCCATGTAGGGGAACAACGGCAGTTGCATCAGGGTGTCGTGCAGGGCTTCGACGCTGGGCAGGTCGAACACGCTGTAGTTGGCGTAATGCCCGGCGATGCGCCACAGGTGGCGCCAACTGCCTTCGCGCTGCAGGCGCTGGGCCAGTTCCTTCTCGTCGGCCTTGAGCTGCGCGGCTTTGGCCGGGTCCATGTCCAGGGGCAATTTCACAGTCATTTTCACGTGGAACAACATGGCGTCTCTCCTTGCTTACGTGCGGCTGAAGAACGCCAGGCGCTCTTCGTCCAGGGTCAGGCCAAGGCCGGGAGTGCGGGGTACCTGCAGGGCGAAGTCGCGGTACACCGGCGCATCGATCACGATTTCTTCAGTCAGCAGCAGTGGGCCGAACAGCTCGGTATGCCAGGTCAGTTGGTTGAGGGTGACGAAGGCATGGGCGGCAGCCAGGGTGCCGATCGAGCCTTCGAGCATGGTCCCGCCGTACAGGGCAATACCGGCGGCTTCGGCAATTTGCGCGGTACGCAGCACAGCGCGTGGGCCACCGTTCTTGGCGATCTTCAGGGCGAAGATGCTGGCGGCGCCGTCAGCCGCGAGGCTGAAGGCATCCTCGACGCTTTCGATTGATTCATCAGCCATGATCGGTGCCGGGCTGCGCTGGTTCAGGCGCACCTGGCCGGCACGGTTGATGCGCGAGATCGGTTGCTCGATCAGGTCGATGCCGTTGTCGCCCAGCACCTGGCAGGCGCGGATCGCCTGGGACTCGTCCCAGTACTGATTGACGTCGACGCGCACGCTGGCACGCTCGCCCAGTGCCCGCTTGATCGCGATGACATGGCGCAAGTCATGGGCCACTTCGTTGGCGCCGATCTTCAGCTTGAAGATCCGGTGACGGCGCAGGTCGAGCATCTGCTCGGCCTCGGCGATGTCGCCCCCGGTGTCGCCGCTGGCCAGGGTCCAGGCCACTTCCAGGCTGTCGCGTACACGCCCGCCGAGCAGCTCGCTGACCGCCAGGCCCTGGCGTTTGCCTTGAGCATCGAGCAAGGCGCTTTCGATCCCCGAGCGGGCAAAGGTATTGCCCTTGATCACCTTGTCCAGGCGCTGCATGGCGGCGTTGATGTTGCTGGCATCCAGGCCGGTCAGCAGCGGCGCGAAATAGCTGTCGATATTCTGCTTGATGCTTTCCGGGCTTTCGTTGCCGTAGGCCAGGCCACCGATGGTGGTGGCTTCGCCGAGGCCTTCGATACCGTCGCTGCACTGCAGGCGGATGATCACCAGGGTTTGCTTCTGCATGGTGTGCATCGCCAGCTTGTGCGGGCGAATGGTTGGCAAGTCGACGATCAGGGTCGAGATGCGCTCAATCAGGGGATGACTCATCAAGGTTCTCCAGGGGCGCTCAACCGAGGTCGCCGCCGCCGACCGGCAGCACCGTGCCGGTGATGTAAGAGGCTTCGTCGCTAGCGAGGAAGAGGATTGCGCCAACCTGTTCATCGAGATTGCCGTAGCGTTTCATCAGGCTGCTGTCGAGGGTCTGATCGACGATCTGCTGGTACCAGACTTTCTCCTCGGCGCTCTGCTCGGCACTGTTGCGCGGTACCCGCCGTGGCGGTGCGTCGGTGCCGCCGGGCGCCGTGGCGTTGACCCGCACTCCGCGTCCGGCGGTTTCAAAGGCCAGGCAGGCAGTCAGTGCATTGACGCCACCCTTGGCCGCGCCATAGGGCACGCGATTGATGCTGCGGGTAGCGATCGAGGAGACATTGACGATCGCCCCACTGCCCTGCTCAAGCATGTAGGGCAGCGCCGCATGGCAGCACCACAGCGTGGGAAACAGCGAGCGGCGCACTTCCGCTTCGATCTGCGCCGCTTCGTAGTGCTCGAACGGCTTGGCCCAGAGGGTGCCGCCAACGTTGTTGACCAGCACATCGAGGCGGCCGAAATGCTCCACCGCAGCGGCCATCACTCGGCTGCACTCGCTGTGCTGTTCAAGATCGGCGGTCAAACTCAGCACGCCCTCGCCTTGCAGTTCATGCACCAGCTCCGAGCGATCCACGGCCACCAGCGTCGCGCCTTCTGCAAGCAGACGCTCGCACAGACGACGGCCGATCCCCTGCGCCGCGCCGGTAACCAGCGCGACCTTGTTGGTGAATCTGTTCATGACAACCTCGAATAAAAAAGGGGCCGACCGTACCCGCACGATGCGCCCGGCCCCATAAAATGGCTTCAGGCAGCGGCGGCGGCGAATTTTTCGTAGTAGAAGTTCGCCGGGGTGATGCCCTGTTCGCGGATGTACTGGCTGACCGCCTCAACCATCGGTGGCGGCCCGCACAGGTACACATCGACATCGCCTTCGTTGAGGTGGCGCGGCTCGATGTGCTGGGTGACATAGCCCTTGAGCGGATGCTGGCTCTCGGGGTTGGCTACGCAGGCGCCAAAGCTGAAATTCGGGATGCGCGCAGCAAAGGCCTGCAGGCGGTCGAGTTCGACCAGGTCGAAGTCGTTGGTGACGCCGTAGATCAGGTGCAGCGGATGCTCGCTGCCCTCTTCGGCGATTTTCTCCAGCATCGCGGTGAACGGCGCCAGCCCGGTACCACCGGCCAGCAACAACAACGGCCGACGGATCTCGCGCAGGTAGAAACTGCCCAGCGGGCCGGCCAGGGTCATGCTGTCGCCCGCCTTGGCCAGGCCGGTAAGAAAGCTGCTCATCAAGCCGCCCGGCACGTTGCGGATCAGAAAGCTGACCTCACCGTCCTTTTGCAACGAGCTGAAGGAATAGGCGCGAGTCTGCTCACTGCCGGGCACGCCGAGGTTGACGTACTGCCCCGGCAAAAACGCCAGGCGGCTCAGGGCCTCGCCCTTGATCGACAGGGCAATGGTGCTGTCGGACAACTGGCGCACGGCGCTGATGCTGGCCTGATAGCTGGCCTGCTCGGTCTTGCACAGTTGCGACGAAGCCGGCACACGCACCACGCAATCGCTCTCGGCGCGCATCTGGCAGGTCAGCACATAACCCTGGGCGGCTTCTTCCTCGCTCAAGGCGTCTTCGATGTATTCCTGACCGAGGTCGTAACGGCCAGCTTCGGCGAAACACTTACAGGTACCGCAGGCGCCGTCGCGGCAATCCAGCGGAATGTTGATGCCCTGGCGGTAAGCGGCATCGGCCACGCTTTCGTCAGCGGTGGCGTCGATGAAACGGGTGACCCCGTCCTCGAAATTCAAGGCGATCTTGTGCATGGCGCACCTCGCAGCAAAGCAGGATTCAGATGTGATAAACGTCGATGACCTGACGCACGTAGTCGTTCTTGAGCACTACCTTCTTGGCCTTGATCAGCGGCCGTTCGCCACGGATATCGAGGGTGTAGAAGCTGGTGCCGAAGTGGCTGTCGACGGTCTTGTAGCGAAAGCTCAGGGTGTGCCAGTTGAAGCGCACCTTGCACAGGCCTTCGCCCTGCTCCAGCAGCTCGATATTGCTGATGTTGTGCGAGGTCCGGGTGTCGGGCATGGTCGCGCTGGAGCGTTCGGTCTTGATCCGGAACACCCGGTCTTCCAGGCCACCACGATTGCCGTACCAGATCAGCGAGATTTCCCGTTGCGGGTCTTCGGTGAGCTGGTCGTTATCGTCCCAGGCCGGCATCCAGAAGGTGGCGTCGGCGGCGTAGCACTCCAGCCACTGGTTCCAATGGCTGTCGTCCAGGTAGCGTGCTTCTTCAAAGAGAAAGTCGCGCACTTGCTCGAAGGAAATGCTCATTGCACGGCCTCCACGGGGATCAACTGCTGGTCGGCGGCGAGGGCCTTGAGCATGGTTTCCTGCCAGTACTTGTGTTGCAGCACGAACAGGCCTTCGTCTTCGGTGCGCACGCCGCTCAGTTGCGGATGCAGGTCGATTTCCTGCGCGGCGGCATCGGCGCCTTCGACCCAATGGGTGGCACCACGGGACATGTCGTTCCAGCCCCGCCCGCCCTGATAGCCCATCTGGCAGGAGCGGAATTCTTCCAGGTCATCCGGGGTGGCCATGCCACTGACGTTGAAGAAGTCTTCGTACTGGCGAATACGCTGGGCTCGCGCCTCGTCGCTCTCGCCCTTGGGGGCGATGCAATAGATAGTGATCTCGGTCTTGTCCACGGCGATCGGCCGAGCGATGCGGATCTGCGAGCTGAACTGGTCCATCAAGTACACGTTCGGGTACAGGCACAGGTTGCGCGAGTTCTCGATCATCCAGTTGGCGCGAGCCTGGCCGAAGTCAGCCGCCAGTTCGTCACGGCGCTCGAACAGCGGCCGGTCCTCGGGGTTGGCCCAGCGAGTCCAGAGCAGCAGATGGCCCTTGTCGAAGGAATAGAAACCACCACCGCTCTTGGCCCAGCCGCCCGCGCTCATGGTCTTGACCTCATCACCGGCTTCACGCTGCTTGCGCTGGTTCTGGGTAGCGGCGTAGTTCCAGTGCACGGCGCTGACGTGGTAACCATCGGCGCCGTTTTCAGCGGTCAGCTTCCAGTTGCCTTCGTAGATGTACGAGGACGAACCGCGCAGCACTTCCAGGCCATCGGCCGACTGGTCGACGATCATGTCGATGATCTTCGCCGACTCACCCAGGTGCTCCACCAAGGGCACCACGTCCGGGTTGAGGCTGCCGAACAGGAAGCCGCGGTAGGACTCGAAACGGGCGACCTTGGTCAGGTCGTGGGAGCCTTCGCAGTTGAAGCTGGCCGGGTAGCCGGCGTCGACCGGATCCTTGACCTTGAGCAGCTTGCCGGAGTTGTTGAAGGTCCAGCCGTGGAACGGGCAGGTGTAGGACGAGCGGTTACCGCTCTTGTGTCGGCAAAGCATCGCACCGCGGTGGCTGCAGGCATTAAGGAAGGCATTGAGCACCCCATCCTTGTTGCGCGCGATGAAGATCGGCTGGCGCCCCATGGTGGTGGTGAGGAAGTCGTTCTTTTCAGGAATCTGGCTTTCGTGGGCAAGGTACAGCCAGTTGCCCTCAAAGATATGTTTCATTTCCAGATCGAACAGACGGGGGTCGGTGAACATCTCGCGCTTGCAGCGAAAGACGCCCTTCTCCTGATCTTCTTCAAGCAGGGAATTAAGGTAATCGAATCCCAGGGACATGGCCGGGGCCTCCGTTGTTATTGTGTTCAGGCCATGTCAGGTTAGGGAGCGAGGGGCACGGTAAATATCCGCTTTGTGCAGACCTTTATCCGTTTTCTGCAAAGTGTCAGAGGCGGCGCTTGAGGGTGTCGGAGGGCAGTTCGCCGAATAGCGACTTGTAGTGTTCAGAAAAACGCCCGAGGTGGACGAAGCCATAGTCCATGGCCAGCTCGGTGATGTTGCGCACCTTGCAGTCGGGGTCGCTGAGGCTGGCGCGGATGCGTTCGAGTTTCTGCTGGCGGATGTACAGCTTGGGCGTGGTGCGAGCGTTGCGCTCGAACAAGGCATACAGCGAGCGCAGGCTCATGCTCGCCTGCTGCGCCAGCTGTTCGCTGCAGATGTCCTGCTTGAGGTTGGCACTGATGTACTCGGCAATCCGCTCGAAGGATGCCGCCTGGCTGCTCAGGGCTTCACGGCTGACGTTGGTGTGCATCAGGGTCAGCAGCTTGCTGGCGACGATCTGGCTGTAGTGCTCCTGCACCCGCAGCATCGGCTCGTTGCTTTCGGCCTCCTGGCAGACCATCGCCAGCAGCCCGGCAAAGCCTTCCAGCGCCAACAGCTGGTAGTGATGATCGAGAAAGCGCACACCTTCGCTGGGGCGCTGCCAGCGTTGCTCGTCGCACACTGACTCGAGCAGGCGGGTGGGCAGCTTGAGGATGAACTTCTCGCAATCCGCGGAATAGGCCAGGTCGACCGGTTCGTCGGGGTTGATCAGCAGCAGCCCGCCGGGGGTCAGCAGACGCTCTTCACGGCCACGGCGCCAGAGGCAGTGGCCACGCAGCAGGATCTGCAGGTGAAAGACGTTCTCCAGCGCTGGCGACATCACCCGCACATCGCCGCCGTAGCTGATCCGGCACAGGTCGAGGCTGGCGAACTTGCGATGGTTGAGGTACGCCTCCGGATGCCCGTAGCGCGGCAGGCGAATGCAATGGGGGCCGACATGCTGGTTGACGTAGGTCGACACCGCATGAGGGTCTGCACGCTCGAACACCCGGCTGCGTTCGCTGAGCAGGGGACTGTCCATACCCATATCGGCCATACCAGCCATACCAGGTCACTCGTTGTAGTTATGCGGCCAGTCTAAGCGATAGCACTGGCCGGCGAGCAACCTGGGGATGGACGGTGTGTTTCCAAAAGCATCGCTGGCAAGCCAGCTCTCACAGAGTTACCCACAACCCCGGTAGGAGCGGGCTTGCCCCGCGATATGGCCTACAACAACGTCCAGGTGTAACTCAGGATCACCCGGTTCTCATCAATGTCCGAACGGTAATTGGACCGTGCCATGGCGTTGCGCAGCCGTATCCCCAGCCCTTTGAGCAGCCCGCTCTGCACCGCATAGCCAAGGTCAAGATCGCGCTCATGTTCCTTGCCCTCGAAGCCCAGCCCGGTATCGACGTTATTGCCCTTCAGGTAACGCACGGTGGCAGTCAAACCCGGTATGCCCATGGCCACGAAGTCATAGTCATAACGTACCTGCCAGGAACGCTCATCGGTGTAGGAGAATTCATAGGTTGGCACTTCGTTGCCCAGCGGCGAGATGTTCGGGAACACCCGCGGGAAGGCATCGTCACCATAGATTGCCTGGTAGCCGACGCTGAAGGTGTGCCCGCCACGCTTGGCCGACAGCAGCGAATAGAACGCCCGGTTGTCGACATCACCAAGGCGCGCATCGCCCTGCTCCCTGGCGGTGAAGTAACCGAGGTTGGCGCCCAGGGTCCAGTCGCCCAGGGGCTGGCTGTGCTTCAAGCCCACGAAGCCTTGTTGATAGATATCTTCGAGGCGCCCGTACCAGAGGCTGGCGGTGGTGCGATTGGCGTTGAAGCTGTAGTCGCCACCGGCATAGTTGAAGGCATCGCTGTCGGCCTGGCGCTGGGGCAAGTGGCCGAGCATGGCGATCATTTTCTCGTCCCCGGCTTCGTTGCGCAGGCTGGTAGAACTCAGGTGGCCGGCCTGCAGGGTCAGGCCGGTTATCTCGGCCGAGGTCAGGCTGACGCCCTGGTAGGTTGGTGGCAGCAGGCGCGAGTCGTTGTATTGCAGGATGGGCAGATTGGTTTGCAGCTCGCCGACTTTCAGCTCGGTCTTCGAATAGCGCATTTTCAGCGTGGCGCCGACCCGGCTGTACTCATCGGCAGCGCGGCCATCGTCCTGCACCGGCAGCAAACCGGTGCCGGTGCGATCCGGGCTGCTGTCGAGCTTGAGGCCGAGCAGGCCAATGGCATCGACGCCCACCCCCAAGGGGCCCGGGGTATAACCGGACTTGAAGTTGAAGATAAAGCCCTGGCCCCATTCCTCAGCCTTTGATTGCTGGTTGGCACCGACAATGCCGGAAAAGTCGCGGCTGAAGTAGTAGTTACGCGCTTGCAGGGTAGCGCTGGCGTCCTTGATAAAACCCGGCTCGGCGGCATTGGCGCAGAAACTCAGGGCGCAGAGAAACAGCAACCCGCAGTGTGGGAAGTTGGTCATGGTAGTGGTGCTCTTGTTATTGTTGTTTTGGCTTGTAAATTTGTGGCGCCTGCATCGCTGGCAAGGCCAGCTCCCACAAGAACGCTATGTACTCCGACCACTGTGGGAGCTGGCTTTGCCAGCGATAGGGCCAACGCGGTTATTTGGCTATGCCGCTGACTGCAACGCCGCCCTGCCCCTGGCAGCACCACGCCCGGCAAACACCATCATCGCCACCGCCGCTACCGCCCCCGGCAGCGCAAAGGCCATGAAATTCAGCGCCAGCGGCAGCTGAATCCCCAGCAGCATCCCACCCAGGATCGGCCCGATAATCGCCCCGCTGCGACCGATACCCGATGCCCAACCCAATCCCGTCGAACGGATCCCCATGGGGTAGTACTGGGCTACACAGGCATAGGCGAGAATCTGCGTGCCGATGGTGGTCGCGCCGGCAATGGCGATCAGCAGGTACAATACCGGCGTCGGGCTCTTGAAGCCGAGCAGGCTGATCGACAACGCCGCCACGGCGAAGAACACCACCAGCACCCGATCGAGCTTGAAGCGGTCACCAATCCAGCCGCCGCCCACCGCGCCGAAGATCGCGCCGAAGTTCAGCACCAGCAAAAACGCCAGGCTCGAGCCCAGGCCGTAGCCGGCGTTGTTCATCAGCTTGGGCAGCCAGGAATTGAGGGCATAGACCATCAACAAGCAGCAGAAAAACGCGACCCAGAGCATCAACGTACTCAGCGCTCGCCCTTCGCGAAACAGCTGCGGTACCGAGCCACCGGCTTGAGTACCGGTCACCACCTCCAGACGATCACCCGCTTGTGGCTGATAGCTCGGCTCGACCCGCTGCAGCAACTGGCTGGCCTGTTCGGTACGGCCCTGGCGCACCAGAAACCCCAGGGACTCGGGCAGGTAACGCAGGATCAGCGGTAGCACCAGCAAGGGGATGATCGCCACATAGAACACCGACTGCCAACCGAAGGCCGGCAACAGCACGATGCCCAACCCGGCCGAGAGCATGCCGCCCACCGAGTAGCCACTGAACATGATCGCCACCAGGGTGCTGCGCATGCGTTTGGGCGCATATTCGTTCATCAGCGCCACCACGTTGGGCATCACCCCGCCGATCCCTAGCCCTGCCAGAAAGCGACAGAGGCCGAACTCGGCAGGGTTGCGGGCAAAGCCGTTGAGCACGGTAAAGCCGCTGAACAGGATCACGCAGAGGGTGATGGCCTTCTTGCGCCCGATCCGATCCGACAGCGGGCCGAACACCAGGGCGCCGAACATCATGCCGAACAGCGCATAGCTGCCCAGGGCACCGGCCTGCAGCGGGGTCATGCCCCACTCCTGCATCAAGGCCGGCAGTACCACGCCGTAGATGACCAGGTCGTAACCGTCGAAGATGATGATCAGCGCACACCAGAACAGCACACGCCAGTGAAAGGAATTGAACTTCGCCTGATCGATCAGGCTATTGATATCGATCGCTCGCATGAGGCGCGTCTCTTTTGTTGTTGTTATCGAAACCTGAATGGCGATACCTGCCGGGCGCGGGGCCGGGCAGTGTTCGCAAGGTCAGGTTAGGAGCAGCAGCAAGGCGCCAATAGCCGTTTCCTGCGAATCGCTATCCAGATTGCGCAGGGGCCGATGAGCGTTCAGCGGTGGCGTTTGAAGGTAACCGAAGGCAGCTCGCCGAAGCGCTGGCGATAGCTTTCGGCGAAGCGGCCCAGGTGCAGGAAGCCGTAGTCCAGGGCGATTTCGGTGACATTGCGGACCGGGCTGGAGGGGTCCTGCAGGGCCGCGTGAATCCGCTCGAGCTTGCGCTGGCGCACATACCCCTTGGGTGACAGGCCGGCGTGACGCTCGAACAGCGTATACAACGAACGCTCGCTGACCCGCGCGACCGTCATCAACTGGCTGACCCCGATATCCTGATGCAGGTTGACGTCGATATAGGCCACCAGCTGTTCGAACGAGTGGGTCTGCAACCCCGGCTCGCAACGATCGATGTTGTTGCCCAAAAGGCTCAGCAACTTGCTGGCGACGATGCGCCCGTAATGCTCCTGCACCTGCGGCAGCGACTGGGTGGATTCGGCTTCGTCACACACCAGCCCGATCAGGCCGATAAACCCCGCCAGCGCGCCAGTGGCATGACGCGCGCTGGTGAAGCGGATACCGCCTTCGGGCAGTTGCCAGCGCTGTTCCAGACAAGCCTGTTCGAGCAGGTTGGCCGGCAACTTGAGGATGAATTTTTCGCAATCGGCCGAGTAGGTGAGGTCAACCGGATCGTCCGGATTGATCAGCAGCAGCTCGCCGGGCACATAGTGATGCTCATCGCCGCGACAGCTTGAATGGCAGTGCCCTTTAAGCAATATCTGCAGGTGATACAGGGTGCCCAGCGCCGGTGAAGTAATCCGCGCCCTGCCCCCATAGCTCAGGCGGCACAGGTCGAGGCTGGCAAACTTGCGATGGTTGATGCTCGCCTGCAGGTCACCGCTACGCGGCAGGCGCAGACTGTGGCCGCCAACGTGCTGGTTGACGTAGTCGGACACCGCATAAGGGTCGGCATGCTGGAACACACGGCTGCGCTCGCTCAACAGTTGGCTGCTCATGGGCTGGCCTCATTGTTATGGTCGTACGACGATATCCACAGGGTCTGGTTATCCACAAGGCAGCAGCTTGCGCCAGCGCCTGCAGGCAGTCCAATATCCGTTGGGTAGGCAACCATACCCTGGAGGTATCATGGAACTGCGTCATCTGCGCTACTTCCGGGTACTCGCGCAAACCCTCAATTTCACCCGCGCCGCCGAGCAGCTGCACATCGCCCAGCCGCCCCTGAGCCGGCAGATCCGCCAGCTGGAAGACACCCTCGGAGTAGAGCTGCTGGAGCGCGGCAGGCCGCTGCGCCTGACCGAGGCCGGGCGGTTTTTCCACGAACAAAGCGCCGCCCTGCTCGACCAGCTCGAACAGATCGCCGAAGGCACCCGGCGCATCGCCAACAGTGAACGCCAATGGCTGCGCATCGGCTTTGCGCCGTCGACGCTCTATGACTTGCTGCCCGAGTTGATCCGCCAGCTGCGGCGCAATGAGGAAATGGAGCTGGGCCTACAGGAAATGATCACCCTGCAGCAGGTCGAGGCACTCAAGGCCGGGCGCATCGATGTCGGCTTTGGCCGCATCCACATCAAGGATCCAGCCATCGAACAGGTGTTGCTGCGCGAGGAACCGTTAGTCGTTGCCCTGCCCTGCGGGCACCCTTTGCTCGGCCAGCCCCTGGACCTCAAACGCCTGGCCGACGAGCCTTTCGTGCTCTACCCCGCCAACCCGCGGCCGAGCTACGCCGATCACATCATGGCGCTGTTTACCGCCCAGGGTGTGAACATCAAGGTAATCCAGTGGACCAACGAACTGCAGACCGCGCTGGGCCTGGTTGCTGCTGGCCTGGGGATAACGTTGGTGCCAGCGTCCGTGCAAAGCCAGCATCGCGCCGACATTGTTTATGCACCACTGCCAGAAAAAACCGCAGTGTCACCGATCATACTCAGTCGCCGGGCTGGGGATAACTCGCCACAGGTCCGGCAGTGCTTGAGTTTAGTGGCACAGATGAATACCGGCCCCCAGGGCTGAAGGCCGGTTTATCCACAATCAGGCCAGGGCAGCCTGCTTGTTTTCCACAGCAAGCAAGTCAAAACGCTCGGCCAGGAATGGAGTGATATCCAGCGGCAGGGCTTCCTGATGCACGACCTTGTCGATCAGCACCCCGGTGATGGCCGAAGTGAGGATGCCGGTGCGAAAGTGTCCACAGGCATTCAGGTAACCACTGACTTCCGTGACCGGCCCCAAAATCGGTAGTTCGTCCGGCGAGCCCGGGCGCAGGCCGGCCCACGTGCGTTTCAGGTTGATCTGCGCCAGCTCCGGTACACAGCGAACCGCCCCCTGAACCAGGCCGTTGATTTCCGGGAAGGTGTTGCTGACGTCGAAGCCTTTGTCCTCGGTGGTGCTGCCGATCAGGATCTCGCCGTTGTCCTTCTGCGCCATGTAGCAATCGCTGGTGGTCAGGCAGCCTTGCAGCAGCTTGGGCATGCGCTCGGTGAGGATGATCTGGCCTTTGACCGGCTTGACCGGAATCCGCAGGCCGGTGGCCCATTCGCTCAAGTCTGCGGCCCAGGCGCCAGCGGCGTTGATCAGGGTATCGCAGTGAAAGGTGCCCTCTTCTGCGGTTTGCACACCGCTGACCCGAGAGCCCTGGTGCAGCACGCCGGTGATGTTGGTGTTGTGGAACAGGTCGACGCCGTTCTGGCGCGCCGCTTCCATATAGGAATCGGCCAGGCGGAACGGGCTGACCTGGTGATCGCAAAGGAACTCCAGAGCGCCATGGGCCTGATGGCTGACTGCCGGCTCCGCCTGGCGCAGGGCCTCGCGGTCGAGCCAGCGTACCTGGTCGGCCAGATGCGGAATCTGCGCGACGATGTGTTCGGCGTACAGGCGGTCTTCATCGTCGTAGATCACGTACTTGAGGCCGGTGCGCTCGAACTTGAAGTCCATGCCGTGGCGGTCGATCAGCTCGCGGTGCAGCTGTGGATAAAGTGCGTTGGACTGCAAGGCAAAGTCGAAGAACGACTGCGGCAGGATATGCGGCGTGCTCGAATCCACCGCCACTGCCGCGCCATGGGCTTCGCGCTTGTGCTTGGCCGACATCATGCGAAAGAAGATTACCCCGCAGCCCAGGCCCACCGACTCACCAATGGCCCACAGGCCGCCGGCCGAGGCGCGGGTGGCATTTCCGGGGCGCTTGGCATCGATCAGGGCGATCTTCAAGTTCTTGCGTTTGGACAGCTGGTAGGCGCAGGACGCACCGATCACACCGCCACCGGCGATGACCACATCATAGGTTCTGTTCATGCTTCAGGCTTCCGTGCCGAGTTGCTGGAATGCGGAGAATGGAATCGGGTCGATCGGGAAACGCGGGCGTAGCCAGCCTACGTCGGCGCGCCCGGTGGCTTCGCGCAGGCGATCGCTGCAGTAGCCGACGCACATGCGCCCCTGGCAGTCGCCCATGCTCACCCGGGTGCGCATCTTCAGCCCGGCCATGTCTTCGACGCCCTGCTCCAGGGCGCGGTCGATGTCGCTGCGGGTCACGTGTTCGCAGCGGCAGATCACCGTGTCGGGCTGCGGCAGGTCAATCTGCTTGGTGCCGCGGTGGGTGTAGCGTTCTACGCCAGCGCGAAAGCGCTTGATTGCCGCCAGTTGGCCGAGGTACTTCTCGCGCAATTCGATGGCCTGTTCAGCGTTGAGCACTTCGCGCTGCAGCAGGATCGAGACGGCGGCGATGCGCCCGGTGAGCATTGCCGCTTCGCCACCACGGATGCCGCCCATGTCGCCAGCCAGGTGGATATGCGCCTGGCTGCTTTGCTGCCAGACGTTGCTTTCCGGGCGCAGGTAGCCGTCTTCGTTGAAGCCGTGGTCCAGACCCAGTTGCTGGCTGAGTTGCGTGCGCGGGATAAACCCGTAGCCCACCGCCAGGGTTTGCGCCGGTTCGCGTTGAGCGCGGGAGAGGTCTGGTTGCCAATCGTCACCGTAGGGTGCCACGGTCACTTCAGCCAGTTCGCCCTCGCCCTTGGCTTCGACGACGCCCCAGCCGTAGTACATGGGGATGCCATTGAGTTTCATGTAGCCGAGCATGCTCAGGCCATCGAGGAACAGTTGCGGCTTGTTCATCAGCGCCAGGCTTTCACGGGCGATCTTGCTGAACGGGCAGGCTTCATAGACACCGGCGACTTTCGCCCCGGCCGCGTGCAGTTGGCAGGCCACCAGCGGCAACAACGGCCCGGTACCGGCGATCACGGTACTGCCCAGGGGTTTGACCACGCCGCTCTTGATCTGCAGTTGCAGCCCGCCGAGCAGCATGACGCCAGGCAAGGTCCAACCGGCGAAGGGGACGTTGCGCTCATGGCAACCGGCCGACAGCAGCAGGTGGGAATAGTCGATCTCGTGCAGGGTTTCTTCGGCATCGAGCACCATCAAGCGCTGCTCGTCACCACCCACCACGCGGCTGTTCAGGCGCAGGTCGATACGATCGCCGCAGGCGGCAAAATCCTTGTGCAGTTTCTTCAGCGCCTTGCTGTAGCGGGCGCCCAGGTAACCCAGGTCGACGCCGCTGCGCAGCGGCCCGCGAAAGACCACGCCACCCGGACGCGAGGCTTCATCGAACAACAGGCTGGAAACACCGTGGTTGGCCAGCTCGATCGCCGCCGCCATACCCGCCGAACCACCCCCGACAATCACTGGACGCAGGCTCATGGTGCCTCCTGCCCGGCAAAGCGGTTGGTCCCGGTTTCGACCTGCATACCCGGCTGCACCACAGTCTGGCAGGCGCGGCGCTTGGGCCGGCCGTTGATCGACACCAGGCAGCAATGGCAGACACCCATGCCGCAGAAAGCGCCGGTCAGTTGATCGTGATCGTTGCGCGCCACCTGGCGCAGGCCCACAGCGTTGAGCACGCTGAGCACGGTTTCACCGGCGGCGACAGCGACTGCCTGGCCGTTGAGTTCGATGGTCATGTCCGCCCGCGACAGGGGCTGGATATCAAGCTTTCGCTCCAGAGTCTGCATAGCTTTTCGTCCGTGAAAAAGAAACATGGACTGCGCACACTATGCCAAGCGCGCGCCTGGACTATTGATCCAGGCCAGCTAATGGGTCTGCTTGCCGGACAAACCGACAAAACAGGGCAGATGGCCTGTGCTTATCTGGCCGACGTTTCTCAACGGGCGATTCTAGAAAAAAGTGCATTCAAATCGGTGACCCGATTTTAATGCACAAGGGAGGAGCACGTTATGTCTGTTCGAACCGCGATTAGCGTCTGTAGCAGAGTACTCACATGATCGCTTTGGAATACCGGAAGAGGCGCAGGTCAGTCTGTTTTTTTACTAGTGTTCGAAGTCGATGGCGCAATTGGCTTCTTTTCGGACCGACCTTTGTCCTGACTGCGCTCCTCTTTGAATCTTTGGTGCCATCGCTCCAATGCCTCTGCACCATCTGATGCTTGGCTAAGCGGGCTGAGGAGCAAGAGAGCAAGCAGGATTGAGCTAACCAGTTTCATGAGAACCTCACTTTTTTACTTTGAACGTGTCCGTACTGTCCCAACAACCAGGCCAAATCATCGAAGATCGCAGCGAAATGCATCGCGCCAAGCCGACGCAATGAATTTGCGGTTCGGTGTGATTGAAGGATCATCCGGGGGTAGCTTTGAGGGGAGCGAGCGAGGCGGCTCAGACCAGCGCCGATGAGCTGCGCGATCGGGCCTTGAGGGTCAAGATGCTTCAGGTCGGCATGCACCCGCCTCAGTTCACGCGCTAGTTGCAGTGACAACCTGCCCAGGTACTCGTGTTGATGTTGGCTATCGAGTGTTGCCGGTGCCAGTGCAGCCAACGAGGCGAGCCGGTGCTGCTGGCGTACCTGCCATGAGTGATCACTACCGGCAGCACCCCGTCGAAGCAATACCAGAGTCTCGCGATGAAGGGCTTCAACTAGCCCATCGAAATTCCTGTCATTTCGTTTTGGTAGTAGCTGGTACGCAAGCAGACAGATACCTAAAGCGATGATCCATGAAACGGATTGATTCGCGAAATCATTGAAGTCATAGGCGGGTACGAGAGTAGTAGATACCAAAGTGTTGAAGGCGATCAGAAAAGCTACCCCTTGGAAAGCGCGGGAAGGCAAGGTAGTCGCGTGAATGCCGAACGACCAGAAAAGGCTCAGGCTGACCAGAAGCAGTGGCAGACCATTGATCTGCGGCAGGATGAGGAACTTGCACGCGAGCGCTGCGGGAATCGCATACAGCGTCCCACGTAGAAAGCTTTCGGTGCCTTTTTCGGGGGTGGGCATTGCAGCGATCAGTGTGCAGTAGGGCCCCAGAACTGCCAGCAGGGTCGGGCCTTGGTCCCAGCCACTTATGTACCAGACAGCACCTGCCAGCAAAGTTGCCAGAAGGGCTCTGATCCCGTTACGCAGGCCGTCGGCGTAATGGCGATGAAAGCGAAATGGGCGATGAACATGAGCAGTTTCTTGCTCTAGGGAAGAGAAGCCTTCCAGGGCCAAAGCGAACTCTTCCAACTGCTCGTCCAAGCGCCTGAACGCAAGGAGGGTACGTTGTACTGGATGACTCGATTGGGGAGCCGAAGCTATTTTGCTTGCTAGCTCGTCACGAATATTTCGAACTCGGACCTTGGCCTCTGACAGGCTCAGAGAGTGCTCGCTTAATGCCCTGCTTACCGAAGCAAGCTGAAGGCCCGTTGCCGAAACCGCATGTGTTGATTCCAGTACCGACAAGTCGGCAGGCAACTCATGTTCCAGCAGTGCCGATTGCAAGTAAGCCGAGCCAGACCTGATGGCTTTCAAATTGTCACTGATGACCCAGGATTCACCTCGACCCAGACCGAGGAGATCGTCCATCTTGTTGATCTCTGCCGCGAGGACAAGACGGTTGCGATGCGCCTGCTCATCTGCAGGTTGTGCGTATTTCTCTGCAATCAATGCTGCGGCCTTGACACACAAGCTGATCACGGTGTCGCGTATCCGAGCCTCGACTGTCTTGCGACTGAAGAGAACGGTAACCAGAGTCAGACTAATAGCCCCGACCACCACCGCAGTGGCACGGGAGACGATGTGTTCAAAGCTGATCTGAGGTTCGACAATGGCTGGCCCCAACGCCAGGCAAACGGTGTAGCCGGCCACTACGGCGGTTGTTGCGTAGTAATGCCGAACTACAGACATAGCGGCTACACATAGCCCAAGCCATATCCCAACGCCCAATATCAACAGGATCATTTGCTGGGCGAAACACACCACCAGAACGAATGCGGCTACGGCACCTACCAGTGTGCCGGCGATACGATGCAGACCTTTGCCAACCACAGCTCCCTGAACGGGATTGACCAGCAGGAGCACGGTAGAGGCCGCGGAGAATGGCGAGTCCAGATGCAGGTAGAGACCTACGCATAATGCCAGAGCTGCTGCCATGCAACTGCGCAAGACATACAGGCTTGTAGAAGAAGTAAAGGGCAACGGCAATGCACCAAACCGTTTACCTATAGCTACGGCGCCCATTACAGATACTCCTGGAGCCAATGAGTCAGACGCTGATGGTTTGGTGCATCAGCCTGGTCCACCTCAATACTTGCTGTCATGCCTGCTGCAAGCTCCACGCCCTCCGGGATGTGGTCAATTTCAATGCGCACCGGCAATCTCTGGGCCAGTCGAATCCAGCTGAACGTCGGGCTCACCTGAGGTAAACCGTTCTGCGCCCGCACTTCATTGGTATCTGAGACTCCCCGTCCTATGCTCGACACATGACCGGAGAGCAGCGGCGAGAACCCCATGAGCTTGACCTTGGCACTGGCTCCAAGAGGAATATTTGTGAGTTTGGTCTCCTCGAAATAGCCGGTGACCCAGAAACTCTTGCTGTCGACAACGAACATGTTGGTGCCACCTGCAACGGCATAATCACCGGGTTGCAGACGCAGTTGGGTGACGTAGCCATCTACGGGCGCAAAGATCTTGGTGCGTTGTAGTTCCAGTTGAGCCTGTGCCAACTGGGTCTGTGCAATGTTCAGCCGAGCTTTGGCGATTGCACTGGAGCGTACAGCGTTATCGATCTCTTCCTTGGGCACTACACCTACAAGCAGCTTCCTGCGGCGTAGCTCTTCGTTGCGCTGCTGGAACACCTCCTTGACCTCGGCCAGTTCGGCGGCTTTTTGATCGACTGCCAGGGCATAGCTTCGAGCATCGATGCTGTACATCAGATCGCCCTTTTGCACCCACTGGTTATCACCGACCCAAACCCGCTCGATGCTGCCGGATACCTCGGGAGCGATTCGGATAACCTGAGCACTAATGCGGCCATCTCGGGTCCATGGTGCCAATACATAAGCATTCCAAAGTGACAGGCAGAAATAGAGTGAAAAGGCACCAACAACCAGGGTGGCCAGGAACTTGAACAATCTCACTACGTGATTCATCGACGCCTCTTCAGAAATTGATGACCAGCAGAGAAAGCAAGGACACCGACAGGAAGAATCGGAGCAGGTTTGGATGCCACATCAGGTCCAACCAACGTCGCGTCATCCTTTCCAAAATGAGATAGAGCACCGTTGCTACCAGCAGGTAGATGAACAGTGGAGGGAAGTACACGTTGGCAAAGGAGAACTCGCTGAGCATGGATCGCACCTGTTGCTGGCCAAGTCAGCGCATCGTAGAAAATGCAGCTTGATTCAGATATGGACTATTAAGACAATAAATAATCAAATTAAGACATAGCGGCACTTTATGGCTACGACCGCTTTCCCTCTAGATCTTCATGATCCTGATTCACTTGCGCAGCCGGCTGTGGCCTTGCTGATCGAGTCTCAACAAAACGACACTGAGGTACCTGTCCACTACCACCGCAAGGGCCAACTGGTCGTGGCATTGAAAGGGGGAAACGTGTGCACCATCGAAGATGGCTTATGGATGGTACCGCCAGGCTTTGGTGTATGGGTTCCAAGTGGAACAGTTCATAGCAACCGCGTTACGGCCAACGGCAAGATCTGCTTGCTGTTCATAGAGCCTGGCATCGCTCAGCTTCCGGAGCATTGCTGCACCCTGGCATTGAGCCCACTCATCCTGGAGTTGGTTTTGCATCTGGCAGGCTGCCCTAACGATTATCCTGCCGATGGCCAGATTACGCGGCTTGCTGGGGTGCTACTTGAGCTCCTGGAACAAGCACCTACTGAGCGTTTTTATCTACCGCTTCCGAAGAGCCCGCAAGTACGGAAGATTGCTAGCGCCTTGGCTGAGGCCCCTGCTAGTCGTGTGACAGTGGCCGAGTGGGCAGACAGGGTTGCCATGAGTGAGCGGACTCTTGCGCGGCTGATCAAAAGCGAGACGGGCCTTACCTTCGGACATTGGCGTAAGCAATGGCAGATAATCGTTGCGTTGCAGCACTTGGTCGAGGGCGCATCGGTGCAGAGCACCGCCGAAGCGTTGGGCTATGAGTCTGTCAGTTCTTTCATCAGCATGTTTCGCAAAACGCTTGGAAACTCACCAGCTCGCTACGTTCGTGAAGCGATCGTGAGTCAGAAACTGAGATAGCACACAGGCTAAAGCAGCATGACGCTGGCATGGCCGGCAAGTGTCGAACGAGGGTTGCGGCAAGCGCAACAGGAGATAGGAAGGGCGCGTCAAAGAAGGGAGCCAGTGGCGGCTCCCTTCATCCGCGACAGTTTTAATTCTTTAAAACCATCTGGACTTTACCGCAGCGACCGTTACTCGACGGTCACCGATTTCGCCAGGTTACGCGGCTGGTCGACGTCGGTACCCTTGAGCACCGCCACGTAGTACGACAGCAGTTGCAGCGGGATGGTGTAGAGGATCGGCGCCAGGGCATCGATGATGTGCGGCACGGCGATTACATGGGTGCCTTCGCCATTGCTCATGCCGGCCTGCTCGTCTGCGAAGACGATCAGCTCGCCACCGCGAGCGCGGACTTCCTGCAGGTTGGACTTGAGCTTTTCCAGCAGCTCGTTGTTCGGCGCCACAGTGACCACTGGCATGTCGCTGTCGACCAGCGCCAGCGGGCCATGCTTGAGCTCGCCGGCCGGGTAGGCTTCGGCGTGAATGTAGGAGATCTCTTTGAGTTTCAGAGCACCTTCCATCGCTACCGGGAACTGCGCGCCACGACCGAGGAACAGGGTGTGGTGCTTGTCGGCGAACAGCTCGGCGGTCTTCTCGACGATCGCATCCATGGCCAGGGCTTCGCCCAGGCGGGTTGGCAGGCGACGCAGTTCTTCCACCAGCTCGGCCTCGACACCGGCGGCCAAGGTACCACGCACCTGGCCCAGGGACAGGGTCAGCAGCATCAGCGACACCAGCTGGGTGGTGAAGGCCTTGGTCGAAGCTACGCCAATTTCCGGGCCGGCCTGGGTCAGCAGGGTCAGGTCCGACTCACGCACCAGCGAACTGATGCCGACGTTGCAGATTGCCAGGCTGCCGAGGAAGCCCAGTTCCTTGGCGTTGCGCAGGGCAGCCAGGGTGTCGGCGGTTTCACCCGATTGGGAGATCGAGACGAACAGGGTGTCAGGCTGCACCACCACCTTGCGGTAGCGGAACTCGCTGGCGACTTCGACCTGGCAAGGAATACCGGCCAGGCTTTCCAGCCAGTAACGGGCAACCATACCGGCATGGTAGCTGGTGCCGCAGGCAACGATCTGCACATTGCGCACTTTGGCGAACAGCTCGGCAGCTTGCGGACCGAAAGCCTGGACCATCACGTGATCCTTGCCCAGGCGGCCTTCCAGGGTGCGTTGCACCACGGTTGGCTGCTCGTGGATTTCCTTGAGCATGAAGTGACGGTACTCGCCCTTGTCAGCCGCTTCGGCGCCTTCATGGTATTGCACGGTTTCGCGCTGGACCTGGGTGCCGGCGACGTCCCAGATGGTGACCTGTTCGCGGCGGATTTCGGCGATGTCGCCCTCTTCCAGGTACATGAAGCGGTCGGTGACCTGGCGCAGGGCCAGTTGGTCGGAAGCCAGGAAGTTCTCGCCGTGGCCCAGGCCGATGACCAGCGGGCTGCCGCTGCGGGCTGCCAACAGGCGATCAGGCTGCTTGGCGCTGATCACTGCCAGGCCATAAGCGCCGTGTAGCTGCTTGACCGCAGCCTTGAGGGCATCGGCCAGGTCAGGCAAAGATTTGAGGGTGTGAGCCAGCAGGTGAACGATCACCTCGGTATCGGTCTCGGAGCTGAATACGTAACCCAGGCCCTTGAGCTTTTCACGCAGTTCTTCGTGGTTCTCGATGATGCCGTTGTGCACCACCGCCAGTTCATGACCGGAGAAATGCGGGTGAGCATTGTGCTCGGTTGGGGCACCGTGGGTGGCCCAACGGGTATGGGCGATACCCAGGTTGCCGGCCAGCGGTTCAGCGCCGACTGCAGCTTCCAGCTCACTGACCTTGCCGATACGACGGCGGCGCTCGAGGTTGCCCTGCTGGGTGTAAACGGCCAGACCTGCGCTGTCATAGCCGCGGTACTCGAGACGCTTGAGGCCTTCGATCAGAATGGTTGTGATGTTACGTTCGGCGACGGCACCAACGATTCCACACATTAGTCATGCTCCTGGGTGATAGCGGCGCAAATCACGTTGATGCCGCGGGCTTCAATCTGTTCGCGTGCCTCGGTGGGCAGGCGATCATCAGTAATAAGGGTGTTGACGCTGCTCCACGGCAGCTCAAGGTTGGGGATCTTGCGCCCGACCTTGTCGGACTCGACCATGACGATCACTTCCCGGGCGACGTCAGCCATCACCCGGCTCAGGCCCAGCAGTTCGTTGAACGTGGTGGTGCCGCGCGCCAGGTCGATGCCGTCGGCGCCAATGAACAGTTGGTCGAAGTCGTACGAGCGTAGTACCTGCTCGGCTACCTGGCCCTGGAACGATTCCGAATGCGGGTCCCAGGTGCCACCGGTCATCAGCAGTACCGGTTCGTGTTCCAGTTCGCTGAGGGCACGGGCCACATTCAACGAGTTGGTCATCACCACCAGACCGGGTTGATGACCCAGCTCCGGGATCATCGCAGCGGTGGTGCTGCCACTGTCGATGATGATTCGTGCGTGTTCGCGGATACGTCCCACAGCAGCCTTGGCGATGGCCTGCTTATAAAGGGAGACCGGCTGGCCCTGATCAGTAAACAGTTCCTGCGGCAGAGTTACCGCACCGCCATAGCGACGCAGCAGCAGGCCGTTGGCTTCAAGGGCAGCCAGATCCTTGCGGATGGTGACTTCCGAGGTTTCGAAACGCTTGGCCAAAGCGTCGACGCTCACCTCGCCCTGCTCATTGAGCAAAGCCAGGATGTTATGACGACGTTGGGGAGTGTTACGTTTCGACATGGTGCCTTAAGTTTCGTTTCGAAAGATAATGATGCCAATCAAAACCTATAGCGACTCATGCGTCAAGGACGCTGAAAAGATTTTCTTAATGTGAACAACTTTCTCCACAGCACGACTTTATCCACAGAATGAAAAAGGCCGACTTATGCACAATCCCGTCGGCCTTCTTTTTCAGCTGTGGGTAACTCAGCTCTTCTTGATCTTCTCCGGCCGCTTCCAGCCATCGATATTGCGCTGACGCGCCCGACCGACCGCCAACTGCGCCGCTTCAACGTTCTGGGTAATAGTTGAACCCGCTGCGGTGGTGGCGCCGTCGAGGATATCCACAGGCGCTACCAGCGAGTTGTTCGAGCCGATGAACACGTCTTCACCCAGCACGGTCTTGAACTTGTTGGCGCCGTCATAGTTACAGGTGATGGTGCCGGCCCCAATGTTGGTACGCGCGCCGACCTCGGCATCACCCAGGTAAGTCAGGTGACCGGCCTTGGCGCCTTCACCCAGGTGGGCGTTCTTCAATTCGACAAAGTTACCCACATGGGCACACGCTTCGAGCACGCTGCCTGGACGCAGGCGGGCAAACGGGCCGGCATCACTGCCTTCACCCATGATCGCGCCTTCCAGATGGCTGTTGGCTTTGACCACCACACCCTTGCGCAGGGTGCTGTTCTTGATCACGCAGTTCGGGCCGATGACGACGTCGTCTTCGATGACCACGCGACCTTCGAGGATCACGTTGATATCGATCAGCACGTCGCGACCAACGGTCACTTCACCACGTACATCGAAGCGCGCCGGGTCACGCAGGGTCACGCCCTGGGCCATCAGGCGGCGGCCTTCGCGCAGCTGATAGTGACGCTCCAGCTCAGCCAGCTGGCGACGGTCGTTGGCGCCCTGCACTTCCATCGGGTCCAGCGGCTGTTCGGTGGCGACCACCAGGCCATCGGCCACGGCCATGGCGATGACGTCGGTGAGGTAGTACTCGCCCTGGGCGTTGTTGTTCGACAGCCGGCCCAGCCAGTCAGCCAGGCGCGCGCCCGGGACGGCGAGGATGCCGGTGTTGCCTTCGTTGATAGCTTTCTGTGCGTCGCTGGCATCCTTGTGCTCGACGATCGCCGCCACCTGACCCTGGGCATCACGGACGATGCGGCCATAGCCGGTCGGATCATCCAGGGTCACGGTCAGCAGGCCAAGCTGCTGCGGGGTGACCTTGGCAAGCAAACGCTTGAGCGTGTCTACCTCGATCAGTGGTACATCGCCGTAGAGGATCAGCACGGTATCGGCATTCAGTGCCGGTAGGGCCTGGGCCACGGCGTGGCCGGTGCCCAACTGCTTGTCTTGCAGCACGAAGTTCAGGTCATCGGCGGCCAGTCGTTCACGTACCAGCTCCGCACCATGCCCGATCACCACATGAATACCCTGCGGCTGCAGTTGGCGGGCACTGTGGATAACATGGCCGAGCATGGAGTCGCCGGCGACCGGATGCAGCACCTTGGGCAGCGCCGAGCGCATGCGGGTACCTTGGCCTGCGGCGAGAATAACGATATCGAGAGACATTGACTGGCTACCAATCCTGGGGGGTCAGCGCTGTGACCAGAAGAAGAAATTCGGAAAAAGAAAAAGGGTAGCCGAGGCTACCCTTTAACTCAATCGCAACGGAAGTGATCGGCGAGCGCCAGATTACTTGCCTTTGCGCATTTGCTGGACGGTACGCAACTGGGCTGCGGCCTCGGCCAGACGTGCGGCGGCGGCGCCGTAGTCGAAATCCGCGCCTTTCAGATTCAGGGCGTTCTCGGCAGCCTTGAGGGCTTCCTGAGCCTGAGCCTCGTCCAGGTCTGCAGCACGTTGCACAGTATCGGCAAGCACCTTGACCATGTTCGGCTGGACCTCGAGGAAACCACCAGAGATGTAGAACACCTCTTGGGCGCCACCCTGCTTGGTCAGCGTGATCGGACCTGGCTTCAGATTAGTGATCAGCGGGGCGTGGCCTGGAGCGATACCAAGATCACCCAGGTTGCCGTGCGCAATCACCATCTCGACCAGACCGGAGAAAATTTCCCCTTCCGCGCTGACGATATCGCAATGGACTGTCATAGCCATCTGCTTGCCTCAACCTGATTAGCGCCCCTTGCGGGGCGCCGGGATTACAGTTTCTTGGCTTTCTCGACGGCTTCTTCGATGCTGCCGACCATGTAGAACGCTTGTTCTGGCAGGTGGTCGTAGTCACCTTTGAGGATGCCGCTGAAGCCTGCAATGGTGTCTTTCAGGGAAACGTATTTACCTGGAGAACCGGTGAAGACTTCGGCCACGAAGAACGGCTGGGACAGGAAGCGCTGGATCTTACGAGCGCGCGATACCAGCTGCTTGTCGGTTTCGGACAGTTCGTCCATACCCAGAATGGCGATGATGTCCTTCAGCTCTTTGTAGCGCTGCAGAACATACTGAACGCCACGAGCGGTGTCGTAGTGCTCGTTGCCGATCACGTTCGGGTCCAGCTGGCGCGAAGTCGAGTCCAGTGGATCGACCGCTGGGTAGATACCCAGGGAGGCGATGTCACGGGACAGTACGACGGTAGCGTCCAAGTGGGCGAAGGTGGTCGCTGGCGACGGGTCGGTCAGGTCGTCCGCAGGTACGTATACGGCCTGGATCGAGGTGATCGAACCTTCCTTGGTCGAAGTGATACGCTCTTGCAGAACGCCCATCTCTTCAGCCAGGGTCGGCTGGTAACCTACTGCCGAAGGCATACGGCCCAGCAGAGCGGATACTTCGGTACCGGCCAGGGTGTAACGATAGATGTTGTCGACGAACAGCAGAACGTCGTTACCTTCGTCACGGAACTTCTCAGCCATGGTCAGGCCGGTCAGCGCTACGCGCAGACGGTTTCCTGGTGGCTCGTTCATCTGACCGTAGACCAGCGCTACTTTGTCGAGAACGTTGGAGTCCTTCATCTCGTGGTAGAAGTCGTTACCCTCACGAGTACGCTCACCCACACCGGCGAACACGGAATAACCGCTGTGCTCGATGGCGATGTTACGGATCAGTTCCATCATGTTTACGGTTTTGCCTACACCGGCACCACCGAACAGACCAACTTTACCGCCCTTGGCGAACGGGCAAACCAGGTCGATAACCTTGATGCCGGTTTCCAGCAGGTCGTTGCCGCCTGCCTGGTCAGCGAACGAAGGAGCGTCGCGGTGGATACCCCAGCGCTCTTCTTCACCGATCGGACCAGCTTCGTCGATTGGGTTACCCAGGACGTCCATGATCCGGCCCAGGGTCGCTTTACCGACTGGTACGGAGATGGCTGCGCCGGTGTCTGCAACGTCCAGACCGCGCTTCAAGCCTTCGGTCGAGCCCATCGCAATGGTACGAACCACGCCGTCGCCCAGCTGCTGCTGAACTTCCAGGGTGGTTTCCGCGCCTACTACTTTCAGCGCGTTGTAAACACTCGGAACGCTGTCACGTGGAAATTCCACGTCGATGACGGCGCCGATGATTTGAACGATACGTCCGCTACTCATAGCTGGATCCTCTGAATATTTGAACCGTTAAACCGCGGCAGCGCCGCCGACGATTTCCGAGATCTCTTGGGTGATCGCAGCCTGACGCGCCTTGTTGTAGATCAGCTGCAATTCGCTGATCAGGTCACCGGCGTTGTCGGTGGCGTTCTTCATCGCGATCATCCGGGCAGCTTGTTCAGCTGCGTTGTTCTCGACCACCGCCTGGTAGACCTGCGACTCCACGTAACGCACCATCAGGCCGTCCAGCAGCTCTTTGGCGTCAGGTTCGTAGAGGTAGTCCCAGTGGTGCTTGAGTTCTTGATCCGGGGTTGCAACCAACGGAATCAACTGCTCGACCGTTGGGGCTTGCGTCATGGTATTGACGAACTTGTTCGATACCACGGACAGACGGTCGATACGACCATCCAGGTAAGCGTCCAGCATGACCTTGACGCTGCCGATCAGATCATTGATCGACGGCTCTTCGCCCAGGTGGCTGATTGCGGCTACGACGTTGCCGCCGAAGCTGCGGAAAAACGCCGCACCCTTGCTGCCAACCACGCAAAGATCGATCTCGATACCTTGCTCGCGGTTGACCGCCATGTCCTTGACCAGAGCCTTGAACAGGTTGGTGTTCAAGCCACCGCACAGACCACGGTCACTGCTCACGACGACATAACCAACGCGCTTTACTTCGCGTTCGATCATGAAGGGGTGGCGGTATTCCGGGTTGGCGTTGGCCAGATGACCGATAACCTGGCGGATACGCTCCGCGTAAGGACGGCTAGCAGCCATGCGCATTTGTGCCTTGCGCATTTTACTGACCGCCACTTTTTCCATGGCGCTGGTAATTTTTTGCGTGCTTTTGATGCTCGCAATCTTACTGCGAATCTCTTTTGCGCCTGCCATGTAACACCTATCAGGTTAGCAAGCGGGGGCCGCAAAGCCCCCGCTGCGGCTTACCAGGTTTGGGTGGCCTTGAACTTCTCGATACCGGCTTTGATGCCAGCGTCGATTTCGTCGTTGAAGTCACCCTTCACGTTGATCTTCGCCATCAGTTCGGCGTGATCACGGTTGAAGTAAGCGATCAGTGCTTGTTCGAAGCTACCAATCTTGGCGATTTCAACGTCGGTCAGGAACCCACGCTCAGCGGCATACAGCGACAGCGCCATGTCCGCGATGGACATTGGAGCGTATTGCTTCTGCTTCATCAGCTCGGTAACACGTTGACCGTGCTCGAGTTGCTTACGGGTGGCTTCGTCCAGGTCAGAAGCGAACTGGGCGAATGCCGCCAGTTCACGGTACTGAGCCAGAGCGGTACGGATACCACCGGAGAGCTTCTTGATGATCTTGGTCTGAGCGGCACCACCCACACGGGATACCGAAACACCGGCGTTCACTGCAGGGCGGATGCCCGAGTTGAACATGGCCGATTCCAGGAAGATCTGACCGTCGGTGATGGAAATCACGTTGGTCGGAACGAACGCGGAAACGTCGCCAGCCTGGGTTTCGATGATCGGCAGTGCGGTCAGGGAACCGGTCTTGCCAGTTACAGCACCGTTGGTGAACTTCTCGACGTACTCTTCGGAAACGCGCGATGCACGCTCCAGCAGACGGGAGTGGAGATAGAACACGTCACCTGGGTACGCTTCACGTCCTGGTGGACGGCGCAGCAGCAGGGAGATCTGACGGTAGGCAACGGCCTGCTTGGACAGGTCATCGTATACGATCAGCGCGTCTTCACCGCGGTCACGGAAGAACTCGCCCATGGTGCAACCGGCGTATGGCGCCAGGAATTGCAGTGCGGCGGATTCCGAAGCACTGGCAACCACCACGATGGTGTTGGCCAGGGCGCCGTTTTCTTCCAGCTTGCGAACGATGTTGGCAACGGTGGAACGCTTCTGGCCGACAGCAACATAAACACAGAAAATACCGGAGTCTTTCTGGTTGATGATGGCGTCGATCGCCATGGCGGTCTTACCGATCTGACGGTCACCGATGATCAGCTCGCGCTGGCCACGGCCGACCGGGATCATGGCGTCGACAGATTTGTAGCCAGTCTGTACAGGCTGGTCTACCGACTTACGCCAGATCACGCCCGGAGCAACTTTCTCGACCGCGTCGGTCTCGGTGTTGCCCAGTGGGCCTTTGCCGTCGATTGGGTTACCCAGTGCGTCGACTACGCGACCCAGCAGTTCCTTACCAACTGGAACCTCGAGGATGCGGCCGGTGCACTTGGCGCTCATGCCTTCAGCGAGGGTGTCGTAGGCGCCCAGTACTACCGCACCAACGGAGTCTTGCTCCAGGTTGAGGGCCATACCGAACACGCCACCTGGAAACTCGATCATTTCGCCGTACATAACGTCGGCCAGACCGTGAATCCGCACGATACCGTCAGAAACGCTGACGACGGTACCCTCGTTGCGGGCTTGGGAGGTCACGTCGAGTTTCTCGATGCGACCCTTGATGATTTCACTAATTTCGGAAGGATTGAGTTGCTGCATTGCTCTGCTGCCCCTTCAAACTCAAGATTTCAATGCTTCGGCCAGTTTCGCGATTTTGCCGCGAACCGAGCCATCGATTACCAGGTCGCCGGCGCGGATCACGACACCACCGATCAGGGTGGCATCCTCCGTCGCATGCAGGCGCACTTCCCGGCTGAGCCGTGCACTGAGAACCTTGGCGAGTTTGTCTTGCTGTTCTTGGTTCAACGCAAAAGCACTGGTGACTTCCACGTCCACGGATTTCTCTTGTTCAGCCTTGTACAGGTCGAACAAAGCCGAAATCTCCGGCAAAAGCAGGAGACGGTCGTTTTCCGCGGCAACATGAATGAAATTCTGTGCCTGTGCATCGAACTTGTCACCGCACACGTCAATAAACGCGGCGGCCTTTTCTGCGCTCGTCAGTCGCGGGGCCTTGAGCAGGCGCTGCATCGTGTCGTCTTCCGACACTGCAGCAGCCAGGCCGAGCATGGCTGACCAATTGGCCAGTTGCTGATGGGCCTGGGCGTGCTCAAAGGCCGCCTTAGCGTAAGGTCGGGCCAACGTGGTCAGTTCTGCCATGATCGCCCTCGCTTAAATTTCAGCGGCCAGTTTATTAACCAGCTCCGCATGCGCGTTTTGATCGATTGTGGCGCCAAGGATCTTTTCAGCACCGCCGACAGCCAGCAGACCCACTTGGGCACGCAGGGCGTCTTTGACACCGTTAATTTCCTGTTCGATCTCGGCCTGAGCCTGAGCCTTCACACGGTCAGCTTCGACGCGGGCCTGATCACGGGCTTCCTCGACGATCTGAGCACCGCGCTTCTTGGCTTGCTCAATGATTTCGGCTGCCTGAGCTTTCGCTTCGCGCAGTTGCTGACCCGCTTTGTCTTGGGCCAACTCCAGGTCGCGAGCTGCTCGGTTGGCAGCGTCCAGTCCATCCGCGATCTTCTTCTGACGTTCTTGCAATGCCGCGATGACCGGAGGCCACACGAACTTCATGCAGAACAGCACAAAAATGAAGAACGCAACGGACTGACCAATCAGGGTTGCATTAATGTTCACGCCAACACCTCGCTCGTTCTTTGTCCATCACACCAAACCACTCGAGAATTCGAGTGATTAGCCGGCGATTTGACCAACGAAGGGATTAGCGAAGGTGAAGAACAGAGCGATACCAACACCGATCATGGTTACGGCGTCGAGCAGACCGGCAACGATGAACATTTTAACTTGCAGCATTGGAACCATCTCTGGCTGACGAGCAGCGCCTTCCAGGAACTTGCCGCCCAGCAGGCCGAAACCAATGGCGGTACCCAGAGCACCCAGGCCGATCAGCAGAGCAACAGCGATAGCGGTAAGACCAACTACAGTTTCCATCTTTCCTCCCGACTTTTACGTCGTATTGGTTAGGTTTTTTAGTTTGAAGCGGTAAAACAAAATCGTTTGGTACAGCTGCCCTTGCGGACTTTTTCGACCCTTCCCCGTACCGGCGCAAGGGTCATCAGACACGCCAGGCGGTCTTAATGGTTATCTTCGTGAGCCATCGACAGGTAGACGATGGTAAGCATCATGAAGATGAACGCTTGCAGGGTGATGATCAGGATGTGGAACACAGCCCACGCCCACTGCAGCACCACGCCCAGGCCGCTGAGCCAGAGCAGGCCGCTGCCGAACATCACGGCAATCAGGATGAACACCAGCTCGCCGGCGTACATGTTGCCGAACAGACGCAGGGCCAGCGAGATTGGCTTGGCAATCAGGGTCACGAATTCGAGCAGGAAGTTGACCGGAATCAGCAGGATCTGAACGAAGATGTTCTTGCTGCCGAACGGGTGCAGGGTCAGCTCGCCGAGGAAGCCGCCGAGGCCTTTGACCTTGATGCTGTAGAAAATGATCAGGGCGAATACGCTGAAGGCCATGGCCAGGGTCGCGTTCGGGTCGGTGGTCGAAACGGCACGGAACGGAATGTGCGGATCACCGGAGATCAGGATGGCCAGTTGCGGAATCCAGTCGACCGGGATCAGGTCGACGGCGTTCATCAGGAAGACCCAGACGAAAATGGTCAGCGCCAGCGGGGCGATCACCGGGCTGCGGCCGTGGAAGCTGTCCTTGACGCTGCCGTCGACGAACTCAACCAGCACTTCTACGAAGTTCTGCAGGCCGCCAGGCTGACCGGAAGTCGCCTTCTTGGCTGCCATGCGGAACAGGAATACGAAAAGCAGACCCAGTGCGACCGACCAACCCAGGGTATCCAGGTGGAAAGCCCAGAAGCCCATTGCCTTGGCTTCTGCTGCGGAATGGGCAAAGCCCCAACCGCCGTCTGGTAGTTGACCGAAGGTCAGGTTCTGCAAGTGGTGCTGGATATAGCCCGAAGCGGTTTCTGCTGCCATGGTTGCCTCAAACGCCCTAAGGTCTCGAAAGTCTTATATTCATCAGCAGGGGCGCGAACCAGCTGACCAACTGGGTCAGCAGAAAGACACCGAAGACTGCTAACGGCGCCAATGGCTTCACTCCTGCGAACGTCAGTGCAAAAAGCACTGCCGTCAAAATCAACTTGCCTGCCTCGCCAGCGTAGAACGACTTGACGATGGCCTGCGCTGCCCTGGCTCCCGTGTAACGAAAAGCCTTCCAGGCGAAATACACATTCGGCAGCCAGGCAATCAGCCCTCCGCAGAGTGCCGAATATCCACTGACCGCCCCGTGCCACTGCCACAACGCCAAAGTTGCCAGCAGAAACACGACACATTGAGCCAACAGTACCGGAAAAACCGCCCAGCGATGGAAAGGCAAGCGGTTTGGCGTGCGGGTTTCCATCACAACTGCTCCTCGAAAGTCGACCAACCAGTCAGCTATGACTTGGCATAATTTGTGCCGACAAAATGCGCGCAGAGTATAGGGGCGGTTTAACCCCTATTCAACTGCCGGGTAGTGATTTCCGACTACGCGCTACAAAAGGAATTGTTTCAGCGGATGTGAGCAAGCACACCTTGCAACTCATCTAGTGAGTTGTAACGGATAACTAACTGGCCCTTGCCCTTGTTGCCGTGACGAATCTGTACGGCCGAGCCCAGACGCTCTGCCAGACGCTGTTCAAGGCGGGTGATGTCCGGGTCCGGCTTGGCAGGTTCTGCGGCCTCAGGCTTACCGTTGAGCCACTGGCGAACCAGTGCTTCAGTCTGGCGCACGGTCAGGCCGCGTGCGACAACGTGACGCGCCCCATCGACCTGCTGTTCATCCGGCAATCCGAGCAATGCCCGGGCGTGACCCATTTCCAGGTCGCCGTGGGACAACATGGTCTTGATCACCTCTGGCAACGAGATCAAGCGCAGCAGGTTGGCCACGGTTACCCGCGACTTGCCCACAGCATCGGCGACCTGTTGCTGGGTCAGCTGGAATTCCTGCTGCAGACGCTGCAGGGCGATGGCCTCTTCCACCGGGTTGAGATCTTCGCGCTGGATGTTCTCGATCAGGGCCATGGCGATGGCCGCTTCATCCGGCACATCGCGGACCATGGCCGGGATGGTGTCCATGCCGGCCTGCTGGCTGGCGCGCCAGCGGCGTTCACCGGCGATGATCTCGAATTTGTTGTCAGCGATCGGGCGCACCACGATCGGCTGCATCACGCCCTGGCTCTTGATCGAGTGGGCGAGTTCTTCCAGAGCCTGCGGGTCCATGTTCCGGCGCGGCTGGTACTTGCCGCGCTGGATCAGGTCGAGCGGCAGGTGTTGCAGTTCCTTTTGGTCGACCTGGACAGCCTGCTCTTCGAGCGCGCTGACGGTCGGACCACTGAGCAGTGCATCCAACCCACGTCCGAGACCCCGTTTCTTAACGGCCATGCGGATTCCTTAAGTTGTCTGTGCAGTGCGGGTTTGACGACGTTGGCGACGAACCAGTTCCCCGGCCAGTGCCAGGTATGCCAGGGCGCCACGCGATTGCTTGTCGTAGGCCAGGGCCGGCATGCCGAAGCTCGGGGCCTCGGCAAGGCGGATGTTGCGTGGAATCACGGTGTCGTACAGCTGGTCGCCGAAGTGTTCCTTGAGCTGTGCGGAAACATCGTTGATCAGGCTCAGACGTGGGTCGTACATGGTCCGCAGCAGGCCTTCGACCTTGAGCTGCGGGTTCAGCCGCTCGCCGATCCGCTTGATGTTATCCACAAGGTCGCTCAAGCCTTCCAGGGCAAAGTATTCACATTGCATCGGAATGATCACGCCATCGGCGGCGACCAGGGCGTTGAGGGTCAGCATCGACAGCGACGGCGGGCAGTCGATCAGGATGTAGTCGTAATTCTCGCGGATCGGCGCCAGCGCGGTGCGCAGGCGGCTCTCCTTCATCTGCATTTCCAGCAGGACCACTTCGGCGGCGGTCAGGTCGCGGTTGGCCGGCAGCAGCTGATAGCCGCCGTGCTCGGAGAAGTGCATGGCCTGGGCCAGGTCGCATTCGCCGATCAACAGGTCATAGACCGAATGTTCCAGGACGTGTTTATCCACACCGCTACCCATGGTGGCGTTGCCCTGTGGATCGAGATCGATCAGCAGCACGCGGCGCTTGGTTGCCACCAGCGATGCTGCGAGATTGATACAGGTGGTGGTTTTGCCCACACCACCTTTCTGGTTCGCGATTGCGAATACCTTAGCCATTCTTGCTTGTGTTCCCAGTCATGCCGTGCGGCGCAGTATCAGCAGATGGCGTTGGCCTTGGCAACCCGGAACGGTCAAGGCCTGCTCGCTATCCACTCTGAAATCTGCCGGCAATGCTACCAGCTCATCGGCAGGATGCAGCCCTTTCATTGCCAGCCACTGCGTCTGGGCGTCACCGAGGTGGCGCGTCCAGTTGGTGAAGTTCTCCATGCTGCTGAAAGCACGGGAAACAATTCCGGTGAAAGGCAGCTCCGGTTGGAACTCCTCTACCCGCTTGTGGATAACTGTGAGGTTATCCAGTTTGAGTTCAAGCTTTACCTGGGTCAGGAAGCGGGTTTTCTTGCCGTTGCTGTCGAGCACCGTGACTTGCTTGTCCGGATGCAGGATAGCCAAAGGAATGCCCGGCATGCCACCGCCGCTGCCGACATCCAGCCAGCGCTCGCTGTGGATAAACGGCATGACGCTGAGGCTGTCGAGCAGATGGCGGGAAACCATTTCGTCCGGATTGCGCACGGCGGTCAGGTTGTAGGCCTTGTTCCACTTGATCAGCAAGGCCAGGTAGGCCAGCAGTTGTGCCTGCTGGGCCTCGCTCAGCTCGACACCGAGCTGGCGGGCGCCTGTGGACAACTCTTCGGCGTGTTGAGGGGTGACCTGAGAACTCAAGCGCTTTGCTCCAACTCGCGGCCTGCGCCGCGTTTTTTCAGATGAATCAGCAACAGGGAAATCGCCGCCGGGGTCACGCCGGGGATACGCGAAGCCTGGCCCAGGGTCTCGGGCCGGGTCTGGCCGAGCTTGCCCTGGATTTCCTTGGACAGCCCGGAAATACCGCTGTAATCGATATCGTCGGGCAGGCGGGTGTCTTCGCTGGCGCGCAGCCGGGCGATTTCTTCCTGTTGCCGGTCGATGTAACCGGCGTATTTGGTCTTGATTTCAACCTGTTCGGCCACCTGCGGGTCGATCTCGGCACCGCCGGTCACTTCCATCAGCCCGGCGTAATCGATTTCCGGGCGAGTCAGCAGGTTGAGCAGGTTGTATTCATGGCTCAACGGCGTGCCGAATTTCTCGGCAATGGCCTGACCTTGGGTGGTGTCCGGGCGGACCCAGGTGGATTTGAGACGCTGTTCTTCCAGGGCGATGCTTTCGCGCTTGGCACTGAACGCGGCCCAGCGCTCGTCATCGACCAGGCCCAGTTCGCGACCTTTCTCAGTCAGGCGCAGATCGGCGTTGTCTTCACGCAGGATCAGCCGGTATTCGGCGCGCGAAGTGAACATGCGGTACGGCTCCTGGGTACCCAGGGTAATCAGGTCGTCGACCAGCACCCCGATGTACGCTTCATCGCGGCGTGGGCACCAGCTTTCGCGGCCTTGCGCACGCAGTGCGGCGTTGGTACCCGCGAGCAGACCCTGGGCACCGGCTTCTTCGTAGCCAGTGGTGCCGTTGATCTGGCCGGCAAAGAACAGCCCGCCAATCACCTTGGTTTCCAGGCTGTACTTGAGATCACGTGGATCGAAGTAGTCGTATTCGATGGCGTAGCCCGGGCGCACGATGTGGGCGTTTTCCATGCCGCGGATCGAGCGGACGATCTGCAACTGCACATCGAACGGCAGGGATGTGGATATCCCGTTCGGATAGAGCTCGTGGGTGTTCAGGCCTTCGGGCTCGATGAACACCTGATGGCTTTCCTTGTCTGCGAAGCGGTGGATCTTGTCTTCGATCGACGGGCAGTAGCGTGGGCCAATGCCTTCGATGACCCCGGAGTACATCGGCGAACGATCGAGGTTCGAGGCAATGATCTCGTGGGTCCGGGCGTTGGTGTGGGTAATCCAGCAGCTGACCTGACGCGGATGCTGCTCCTTGGAGCCCATGAACGACATCACCGGGATCGGCGTGTCACCCGGTTGCTCGGTCATCACCGAGAAATCCACAGAGCGGCCGTCGATGCGCGGCGGCGTACCGGTTTTCAAGCGACCAACGCGCAGCGGCAGTTCACGCAGGCGGCGAGCCAGGGCAATCGATGGCGGATCGCCGGCGCGGCCGCCGGAGTAATTCTGCAAACCGATGTGGATAAGTCCACCGAGAAAGGTTCCGGTGGTCAGCACTACGGAGTCAGCGAGAAAACGCAGACCCATTTGCGTCACCACCCCACGTACCTGGTCCTGCTCGACGATCAGGTCGTCGCACGACTGCTGGAATATCCACAGGTTGGGCTGGTTCTCGAGAATCTCGCGCACCACCGATTTGTAGATGGCGCGGTCGGCCTGGGCGCGAGTAGCGCGCACGGCTGGGCCTTTGCGGTTGTTCAAAACACGGAACTGGATACCGCTCTTGTCAGTGGCCAGTGCCATCGCACCGCCGAGCGCATCGATTTCCTTGACCAGGTGGCTCTTGCCGATGCCACCGATGGCCGGGTTGCAACTCATATGACCGAGGGTTTCCACGTTGTGGGTCAACAGCAGGGTTTTTACACCCATGCGTGCAGACGCAAGCGCAGCCTCGGTACCGGCATGGCCGCCGCCGATGACGATCACTTCAAAACGGGAAGGGAAATCCACCACGCACCTCGTGCCTGTTTCGGGAATAGATAGGGATAACGCACAAGTATAGGGACTTACCCCCCTCTAAAGGAACCTTTTGCACAAAATTTAACCAGGCTGTGGATGAATGGCGAGTAATAGAAATTAAAAGAGAGAAATTTATTAAAGCTTTGTTTTTATGTTTATTCTTAGTCAGGCACCTTTCTGTGGATAAGGTTCTACAGGCCTTTATTTACCTTATGTACAGAGATTCAAAACCCTGTGGTCTACCCGGGATGAGCGTTCTGGATAAGCGCTTTAAGCCTGTGGATGAAATGGTCAGTTACCCACAAGCGTAGTTATCTCCAGCCTTGAAGGCCAGTTATCAACGGAGCTGAAGGTGGGTTTTCCACAGGGCTTATGTCAGAGAATTGTGGATAGACGCGCAGGCATCAGCGCAGCACGAGCACTGTGGCTGTACTGACCAGGAGAGGGGATTGGAGAAAAAGGCTGCTGCAGTCGGGTCCGTTGCAGACCCGACGGTAGATCAGGATGTTTACTTGCCGATACAGAAACTGGAGAAGATCCGCCCAAGCAAGTCATCAGAGCTGAATGCCCCGGTAATCTCGCCCAGGGCTTGTTGAGCCTGGCGCAGATCCTCTGCCAGCAGTTCACCGGCACCGGCAAGGGTCAACTGGGCGCGGCCGTGCTCCAGGTGTGCACTGGCCTGACGCAATGCCTCCAGGTGGCGCCTGCGTGCGCTGAAGCTGCTTTCGGCAGTCTGTTCATAACCCATGCAGGCCTTCAGGTGCTCGCGCAGCAGCTCAAGGCCCATGTCGCTGTCCTTGGCACTGAGGGTAATGGTGACATGGCCATCTTCACTCTGTTCCATGGCAATCGCGTCGCCGCTCAAATCCGCCTTGTTACGAATCAGCGTGACCTTGGCCGGATCCGGACGCAGATCGAGGAATTCCGGCCACAGGGCAAACGGATCACTGGCTTCCGGTGCTGTGGAGTCGACCACCAGCAATACCCGATCGGCTTCGTTGATAGCCTTGAGGGCGCGTTCGACGCCGATCTTTTCCACATGGTCATCGGTATCACGCAACCCGGCCGTGTCGACAACGTGCAGCGGCATGCCGTCGATGTGGATATGTTCGCGCAGGATGTCCCGGGTGGTGCCGGCGATATCGGTGACAATCGCCGCCTCGCGGCCAGCCAGAACGTTAAGCAGGCTCGACTTGCCGGCGTTCGGCCGGCCGGCAATCACCACCGTCATGCCGTCACGCAGCAAAGCCCCCTGCCCGGCTTCGCGCTGCACTGTGGATAAATTGTTGCGCACGTCATCGAGCATACCCAGCACGTGACCGTCGGCGAGAAAGTCGATTTCTTCTTCGGGGAAGTCGATTGCCGCTTCCACATAAATACGCAGGCTGATCAATTTCTCCGTGAGGTTATCCACACGTCGGGAAAACTCGCCCTGCAGCGAGCGCAAGGCATTACGCGCCGCCTGGGAAGAACTGGCTTCGATCAGGTCGGCGATTGCCTCGGCCTGGGCCAGGTCGAGCTTGTCGTTGAGGAACGCACGCTCGCTGAATTCCCCCGGACGCGCCAGGCGGCAACCCAGTTGTACACAGCGCTGCAGGAGCATATCGAGCACAACCGGGCCGCCGTGGCCCTGCAGCTCCAGCACGTCTTCACCGGTGAAGGAGTTGGGCCCTGGGAAAAACAGCGCAATGCCTTCATCCAGTACCAGGCCATCTTCAGCGCGGAACGGGCCGTAATGGGCGTGCCGCGGCGTTAACGTTTTTCCACAGATGGCCAGCCCGGCTTGTTCGGCCAGAGGGCCGGATAGCCGCACGATCCCCACGCCCCCACGTCCCTGGGCGGTAGCGATGGCGGCAATGGTTTCACGCACAGTGTTCATGCTCGAAGGCCTCACGACAAAAACGACAGATAGCAAAACGCCCCACGAGGGGGCGTTTATCCACAGGTTAGCTGGCTAACCCGTCAAGCAGCGGCTTTCTTGGTAGCCTTTTCGATGCCGCGGGTGATGTACCACTGCTGTGCGATCGACAAGCAGTTGTTCACAACCCAGTACAGCACCAGACCTGCAGGGAACCACAGGAAGAAGAAGGTGAAGATGATTGGCATCAGCTTCATCACCTTGGCCTGCATCGGATCCGGCGGAGTCGGGTTCAGCTGCTGCTGGATGAACATGGTCGCGCCCATGATGATCGGCAGGATGAAGAACGGATCCTTGATCGACAGGTCAGTGATCCAGAACATCCATGGCGCCTGACGCATCTCGACGCTTTCCAGCAGAACCCAGTACAGCGAGAGGAAGACCGGCATCTGCACCAGGATCGGCAGGCAGCCGCCGAGCGGGTTGATCTTCTCTTTCTTGTACAGCTCCATCATGGCTTGCGACATTTTCTGCCGGTCGTCGCCATGTTGTTCTTTCAAGATCGCCAGTTTTGGTGCCACGGCACGCATGCGCGCCATCGAACGGTAGCTGGCAGCCGACAGCGGGAAGAACAGTGCCTTGATCAGCATGGTCAGGACAATGATCGACCAGCCCCAGTTGCTGAGCAGGCTGTGGATATGTTGCAGCAGCCAGAAGATGGGCTGGGCAATGAACCACAGAATGCCGTAGTCGACGGTCAGTTCCAGACCTGGGGACAACTCTTTGAGTTTGTCCTGAACCTTGGGACCGGCATACAACACGGTGCTGGTTTCGGCTTTACCGCCGGCGGCAACGTTCAATGCCGGGCCGGTGAAACCGATGATGTAATTGCCTTGGCTGTCCTTACGGGTCTGAACGATGTTGTTGTCAGACTTGTTAGGAATCCAGGCAGTTACAAAGTAGTGCTGCAGCCAGGCTACCCAGCCACCGGAAACATTTTCTTTCAGATTTCCCTTGTCGATGTCTTTCATCGACACCTTTTTGTAGGGCTCCGAACTTGTCCACAGGGCGGCACCCAGATAGGTCGCCGTACCGGTTGCGGTGCTCGAGGAAGGATCCGAGCTGGCGTCGCGCTTGAGTTGCGCGAACAGGTTACCGGTCCAGGGCTGGGCGCTCTGGTTGTCGATCAGGTAGGTGACGGTCAGGTCGTACTCACCGCGTTTGAAGCTGAAGCGCTTGATGTAGTTGACGCCGGCATCGCTGAACTTCAGGTCGACGACCAGTTGGTCCTGACCATCGGCCAGTTGATAACTTTTCTGATCAGCGGCATACAGCGGACGGCCAGACGAACGTGCATCCGGGCCGTTGGCGCCAGTCAGACCGCTCTGTGCCAGGTAAGTACGCTCACCACCGTTGTCGAACAACTGGAACGGAATGTCCGGATGGTCCTGACGGCGTGGGTACTTCGGCAGCATCAGCTGGGCGATGTCACCACCTTTGGGATCGATAGCCAGATCGAGGACATCAGTCTTGACCCGAATCAGGTCCTTGCTGACCACTACCGGGGCAAGTTCTGCTGGGCTGGATTCAGCGTTGGCGCTCGGTACATCGGCGCTGGCGCCAGTGTTACCGGCCTGCGCGGTGTCCGGCAGGGCCGGGGCAACGTTGCTGGCAGCAGTATTCTGAGTCGGCAGGGCAGCCTGGCCATAGTCCTGGTTCCAGTTAAGGACCATGACGTAGGACACGATTGCCAGGGCGACGATCAGGATCGTGCGTTTAATATCCATGATTACTCGGCTATCGAAGAAGTACGGGAAGAGGAGGCAGGTGGAACCGGGTCAAAACCACCGGCATTCCACGGATGACAACGCCCCAGGCGACGAACGGTAAGCCACCCGCCGCGTAAAAGGCCATGTGTTTCGATGGCTTCGTACGCATAGCAGGAGCAACTGGGGTAGAAACGACAGTGACTGGCCATCAGAGGACTAATGGCATAACGGTAAAACTGGATCGGAACGAGCGCCAGTTTACGCATCTTGACTGTCTACCCCCACAGAGTCGGTGTTAACCACTGGAGCGGGCCGACTGCGTGCAAGGCGCTTCCAGAGCTTGCCAAAATGTTGGTGCAATTCTGGGTTTTCAATCTCGCCCAACCCTTTGCGCGCGACGATCACGATATCCCAACCGGCAAGCGAATGCTGGTTCAGGCGAAACGAATCGCGCATCAGGCGTTTCAGGCGATTGCGTTGAACGGAGAGCTTGACGCTCTTTTTCCCGATCACAAGCCCCAGGCGGGGATGATCAAGACCGTTCTCGCGAGCAAGGATCAGCAGGCATTTCCCTGGAACCTTGCCGGTTGGGGAGTCGAAGACCGCTTTGAAGTGTCGGGGAATAAGCAGACGCTTTTCCCGACTGAAGTCCTGACTCACCACCAGTGCCGAAAAATCAAACTGCCAGGCGCTTACGGCCTTTGGCACGGCGACGCGACAGAACGGCACGACCGTTCTTGGTGGCCATACGGGCACGGAAACCGTGAGTGCGAGCGCGCTTGATGGTGCTTGGTTGGAAAGTACGTTTCATGGCGTGTTACCTGGTTCGTCGACAACGGGCCGGAATGGCCCCCGTTTTAAGAGACCGGCGATTCTAGAGAAAGCAGGGCCGTAGGTCAATTTCCAACCAGCTTTTCCTTATGGACGGAAAATCGGCTTCATTCGGGGGATCGCTCGGAGCGGGCTGACAGGTCGCGAGTAACGGATCACTTAAACATAGAAAAAAAGAGAGGACTTATTTAAAGCTTTTTAGTGAATCTTATAAATCTTATGTGGACGATTTCTGTGGATAACAAGCTAGAGCCCTTGAAACACGTAATGTACAGAGGAAAGAAACCTTGTCGAGAAGAGGTGCTCTGACTGTGTTGTACCCTCGGAAAAGCTGTGGATCAAATGGCCTGTTATCCACAGGCAGGTTATCCACCGATTTCGACCCCCAGTTGTGCAAAGACCTCAGGCGCGGTTATCCACAGGGCTTATTCACATGGCCAGAACGACATTTTGGTCACTAAACTGCTGATTTATCGCCATCCTCGACGCACCTGCATGTGGATAACTGCGCTGGCGCTGGGTACAATGGGCGCTTGTTTTTGCCTCACCGGCTTTCAACTCAGGGGATATCC